>NZ_CP137735.1:0-1487500 GCF_049486705.1 Pseudomonas sp. NLJ1
TGAGTTGCAGCTGGTAACCCAGTTCAGGCGCGGCGTCGGCCTTGAACGGCCTTGCATGTACCACTGCGCGCCGGTTGCGTAGGGGTATTCATCTGCCGGTCGATGAATTCCGCAGCGCCGGCTTCAAGTGCGCCAGGGCCAAGCTCGTCGGCCGGGATGATGCGCGAGACGGCTGCCTGCACGAAAGCCCACTCCTCGGCAGTGAAGAATGTCGGCTGGTAGTTGCCCGCTGGTGGCGTTGCCGGCACTTTGGTTCATGTTGCGGGGCCGCAAGCAGCTGACCGGCACCCACGCCAAGCCCCGTGCTGGCCACGGTGACCACGGGGATCAGGGTCAAGGTCTTGCGCAGAAAATCCCTGCGCGGGTTGTCTGGGGCATGCTCAGGCATTGCGAATCCTCATCGGCTGTGTGCGGCCTTGAAAAGCGCCATCTGGTTTTCAATACGGGGGTGGTCTTGATGGGCCATCAAGAAAACAGCCGGATAATCTAGCGTGTTCAGAAATGTTTTGAAACCGGTTTCATGCCGTACTTGCCTGTCATTAAGGATGCCCCTAAGCCTTTGCATCCAGCCAAGGTATTTTTCACACTCAGCACGCCTTGAGCTGCATCTTCAGATTCTAAATGCACAAAAGAAGAAAATTCCTACGATCGCATCGGACGTTTCGGGATTCCCGATAGATTGATTCCTGGTTTAGGTTCGGGCTTCAGCCAAATGCCTGCGACATCCGCATGGATACTTCATGCCACTACGCAGCAATGGCGCGCCGACAACGAGGATTACGGATGTCCAATGAGCCCGATGTATCTGTAAAAGCAGTAAACAGGAAGAAAAAACCGGTCCTGCTGGAGGATATCCAAGGAGCCAGCAACTCGCTCCAGCACCGGACCTGGGCACGCTATGGATCTTCCTGGCTACCCGGCCGACCCCGGCTTCCAGCTTCGCGGCGGCTTCGCCAACCTGATGCTTGACGCGGCCAACCCGCTGTTCGGCCTGGCCATTCGCCTGCAAACGCTGGATGACCTACCCAACATCGAACAGGTGCACAAGGCCCTGCAGATCCAGGTCAGCGCCATCCGCGACGAAATACAGCAGCACGGTTACTCCACTGTGCACCTCGAAGCTTTTTCCTATGCCTTGTGTCTTTATCTGGACGAGACCGTGATGAGCCGCCCCTGGGGGAACAATTCATGCTGGAGCCACGAACCGCTGCTCAGCATCTTCCATGACGAAACCCAGGGTGGCGAGAAGATCTTCGTGTTGCTGGAGCGCTTGATGCAGTCGCCCAAGGAGTTCCAGGATGTGCTGGAGTTCCTGTACTTCTGCTTTTGCCTGGGCCTGAAGGGCAAGTACGCCCTGGACCCGAAGTGCGATGAAATCATCAATGCCCTGATCTCGCGAATGCACAAGGTCATTCGTGAACTGCGCGGCCCCACGCCGCAATTCGCGGGCGATCCGTATACCAACGTGGTCCACCGTCCCCACCGCATGCTGCGCCGGGAATGGCCCTGGTGGAGCCCGTTGGTGATCTCCGCCATCGCCATGGTCTGCGCCTACTGCTACTACAGCTACCGCCTGAGCTTGATTACCGCCGAAGTGCTGGAGTCGCTCAACGGCATTCTGCAGCAGTAGCAGGGGGGATCCGCATGCCTGGCCAATCCGATTTGCGCTTCACCTTCCAGCCGCTGGCTGGCCAGAGTGACTTCGAAGTGGTTTCGTTCGAACTCGACGAAATGATCAGCTCACCGTTCCAGCTGAAGCTGGAATTGATCAGTTTTGAAGACGAGGTCGACTTCGGCCAGTTGCTCGACAAACCGGTGCTGTTCACGATCTGGCGCGGTGAGCGCCCCCTGCGCTACGTGCATGGCCTGGTCAGCAGCTTCAGCCAGGGCGAGACGGGGTTTTATCGCACCCGTTACCGCGCCCTGGTCGAGCCCGTGCTGGCCCGTGCCGGCTTGCGCTCGAACTGGCGCATCTTCCAGCAGAAAACCGTACCGCAGATTCTCGAACTGATGCTCAGGCGCCAGGGCATTGCCCGTTTCGAAATCAAGAGCATGGGCGAGCACCAGGTGCGCGAGTTCTGCGTACAGGCCGGTGAAACGGACCTCGACTTCATCGCCCGCCTGGCGGGTGAAGAGGGTTTTGTCTATCGCTTCGAGCACACACCGAAACACCACCTGCTGGTCATCACCGACCGGCTGCTGGCGCTGGGGCAGATCAGCCGAGGCGCGATCAAGGCCGACGACGAGGATGAAGACTTCTTCGATGAAGACGACATCGGCCCCGACCAGGTGCTGTACCGCGCCAACAGCGGTGGTGACCAGGCCAGGCCTTGCCTGCGCCGCCTGCGTTACAGCGAACAGGTGCGCACCGCACGCCAGGTGCAGCGGGACTACACCTTCACCAACCCGCAATACCGGCAGGAACACCGCGCAAGTGACAGTGGCATCACCCATCAGTCCCGGGACTATGAGCGCTTCGACTACCCCGGCCGCTACAAGCGCGATGCGGTCGGTGTGCCCTTCACCGCTACCCGCCTGACGGCCCTGCGCCATGACGCCCGTATTGCCGAAGTCGAGGGTGACGATGTACGCCTGCAACCGGGGCTGAGCTTTACCCTCATCGAGCATCCGCGCAAAGACCTAAACGCCCATTGGCGTGTAATGCGTGTTCATCACGAGGGCAGCCAGTTCACCAGCCTGCAAGAAGAAGCTGCCGGGCCGAACAAGGAACGCGCTACTCACAGGAAGCCGTGCTGGTGCCCGGTCGGATCGAATGGCGTCCGGCGCCATTGCCCAAACCACGCATCGACGGCCCGCACATGGCCACGGTCGTCGGGCCGCCCGGGGAAGAGATCTACTGCGACGAGTGGGGCCGGGTCAAGGTGAGCTTCCCCTGGGACCGGGAGAGCGAGAACAACGAGTTCAGCTCCTGCTGGGTGCGTGTGTCACAGGGCTGGGCCGGCGGTAGCTGGGGCTCGATGGCTATCCCACGCATCGGCCAGGACGTGATCATCCAGTACGTCAACGCCGACCCCGACCAGCCGATGATCACCGGGCGTACCTATTGCGGAAACCAGCTGCCGCCGTACGACCTGCCCGAACACAAGACCCGCATGACCATCAAGAGCCAGACCCACAAGGGCGATGGCTTCAACGAGCTGCGCTTCGAGGACGAACTGGGACGACAGGAAGTCTTCATCCACGCAGAAAGAGACCAGAACAACATCGTCAAACACGATGAAACCACGCAAGTCGGGAACGACCGCACCGAGCGTGTCGAGAAGGATGAGACCCTTTCGATTGGCCAGGACCGTCGGGAAGAGATTGCCCGGGACGAGTCCGTCAATATCGGCCAGGACCGGGCCCACGAAATCGGCAATGACGATACCCTGACCATTGGCCGGAACCATACCATTATCACTGGCCAGGACCGCATCGAACAGGTCGGCAACCACCGCCAGGACGTCACCAAAGCCAATCACACGATAGAAATCGGTGGTCACTTGGAACAGAGCGTGGCCGGTCACAATACCTTGCAGGCCGGGGAAGCCATCCGCCACACAACCAAGGTCTATGACATCCAGGTCAGCGAAAGCCTGACTATCAGGAGTCCGGCCGGGTTGCTGCGCATAGATGGTGCCGGTATCACGTTGGACGGACTAGCACTGGCCTTAAAGGGTCCTGTCAGTCAGCAGGCCAAATGCAGCCAGCGCATGACATCGACCTTCGGCGTACCAGAGCCTGGCGAGCCCATTTGCTTGAGCTGCTTGCTGAAAGCGATTGCGGACGGCCACAACATGATTCGCATGGAAGGAACAAGCTGATGCCAAGCCCATTTATCAGGACTGTGGTGGAGGTGCTGCGCACCTCCGACCGCTATCGTCTGAGCGCGATCGTGGAAATGGCCAGCCTGTCACCCGGCGTGCAGGAAAAGTTGACCCGGCACTATGAGGACCGCTGCTGGCCGCTGCTGCAACAAACCCAGCTCCACAATCTGCGAACAGCAGGCCCTTGGCTATTCGGATCGCGGCCAGGCTCCGATGTGTCGGCCCAGTACGATTTTCAATGGCAACTCGAACAGCTTGCTTCGGGCGCGGTTTGCGGCTGGATCGTCAGCGCGTTACCAACTGCCCAACTTGCCCGGCATCTGAGCCACGCCAACATCGTGACGGGAGCTGACGGCCATTTGTACCTCCTGCGCTTCCACAACGCTGCAGCTTTGCGAGTGCTGGATACATATCGTGAGCTGCCAGGGATAAGCGAATGGTTGGCTCCCATCCATCACTGGTGGTCACCTGTAGCGCACCCGAACAAGCGGTTGTGGCTACAAGTATCCGGTGCTGATCAGCCTCCGTCCCTGCACCTCCCACAAATCACGCTAAACGAAGACTGTTGGGCTGAATTGGCGGGAGACCCGCTGAGCTATCAACTTGCCGAGCTGATCAAGGACGAGCCGTCCTGTGCAGCCTTGGCCACTGCTTGCCATGGAACACGGGTTGGTCTCATCCAGCACTACCTAGATCAGGCGCGCGAGCAAGGTTTGGACCGTGAGGAAGACCTCATCAGCTATGTGCTCATACTGGCTCGCCACGGCGAACAACTCAGTAGCTCACAAGCCTGGCAGGACGCGATTGTTGCAACGCGCGAACAGCAGACATCCCTGATGGACAACGTGCAGCGACGCCTGCACGCCAATAATTGAGGTACACAGCCATGGACTCGGTCACCGAAACCCTCGAACTTTGCAGACGCATCACCACCGGCTACCGCCCTGCACTGCGCAACAGCCCTGTCGCGGATTGCACCCGCCGTTTCGAACTGCTGCCCCTGCGCTACGCCGCCGTCGGTGGCAACCCGGCACAACGCGCCCGCTTGCCCAAATTGCCGGGCTACCTCAGCCCCTTTCAAGATGTCGGCGAGCTGACCCATTCTGACTATGCCATCCGCCCTTTGCGCGAAGGCTTTCTCTACCTGCTGATCAAGCGTCACAGCGAACCGGCCTATCAATGGCACAGCCAGTACCGCGTTGCACCCAACGGCTCGCTGCTGTACATCCGCGCCGACGCGCCTTGGGAATCCGCTCCCAACGCCGCCAACCTAGAGGAGATCATTCGCGGCTTTGGCTGGACTATCACTCTTTACGATCTGGATGACATCCAAGAACTGCGCCCTTTGTTCAGCCCTTCCCCACTGACCCCACGCATGCTCGACAACTATCGCCTACTTGAGGACGAGTATCGCAGTAGTCTACCGGCCATCGATATCGCCCAATTCATCCAGCCCTCCGATGCGCCGCCGCAAAACCATGTACTCAAGCACGATCAGCTTGGTTGGGTCGCCGACTTCAAAGCCCAGGAGGATTCAGACCTGAAAGCGCTGCTGGACATGCAGCCCTTCAACAACGATCAGATCGTCTCGCCACACGCGTCACGACAAGCCTTGGCACCGTTGGTTAACCAAACCAAACCCCGCGGCGCCGCAATCGTCATCGAAGACGCCATCGGTATCACCCAGGAGCTCAATGCCTGGCGCAATGCTGCCGTCGACGACGTAAAGACCAAGTGGCTGCGGCACTCCGTAGAACCAGG
Source organism: Pseudomonas sp. NLJ1 (assembly GCF_049486705.1). Lineage (NCBI taxonomy): Bacteria > Pseudomonadati > Pseudomonadota > Gammaproteobacteria > Pseudomonadales > Pseudomonadaceae > Pseudomonas > Pseudomonas sp. NLJ1. The sequence continues at coordinate 5,589 of NZ_CP137735.1, forward strand.
CGTGGACAACGAGCGAAGACTGCTAATCGCACAATCGTTCCTGGAGATCGAAAAGCTCTACCCGCAGATGATGGCCGACCGGATCGTCAAGCGCGAAGTCATGGCCGAGACCATTCGCAACCAGCCGGCTACGCCGGTGGAGTTCTATGCATTTTCTGATCGGGCTAGGCAACAGGCCGATGCGCATGATGAGAGGATGAGACCACAGCTTGAGAAGTTCGAGCGCGACGTCCGCGCCAAGGTCCAGTCCCGTCAGGATAGCGGTGAATTCAGCAAGAAGTTCGACCAGAAATACGGCCATCTGGTCGATCGGCAGGCGATGCACGATCAGCTGGAAAGTTTCGAGCAGGCCATGCAACAGGCCCAACAGGAGACAGAGGATCGGGCCAAGGATCATGCCCGCTGGTTGATCAGTGAACGCCTGCTACAGGCCTTGGACCGTTACGACAATGCCGACCTGATCAATGGCCTAGCCTTTGCCGAACAGACCGGCCAGTGCGTGATCGGCATGGAGCTCAGTGAATGGGGAACGACCGTGCTGGACCACTGGTGGCGCAGTGACGTTGCTGATCGGAGCAACCTGGCGATACGGGGTATCACGTACAACCAGGATGACATTCGTGATGCGCTCGCGACGCTGCGGGAAGCGGCCATGGCCAAACCACCGTCGGAATCATGGTTTGTGCTGCGTGAGTCACTTGTCCGGCAAGCACACATTGCGGCGAATGCTTTCGGGCGCGCCAACGCTTTATATGAAGAACTGCAGAACAGAAACAGCCACGCTAGCATCGGTCTATACGCCTGGTACGTGGCACTGGGCCGACAGGTACTGCGTACCGGAGCCCCCAACAGTATGGACCGTGCCCTGCACCATGGCCTGCGCCTGACGCTGTTTGCTTCGGTACATGAGACAGCTGTCGACATACGCCTAAGTGATGCGGCTCGTAGCGGGCAGCCATTGAATCCGCAGCGCAGCGCTGGCCAGGCAGGACGTTACTTGGACCAGGCCTGGGCCGAAGGATTGATGCAAGCCAATAAGAGCGACTTCTACAAAGTACGTGTCTCCAGTCTTGTATGCCTGCTGGAAGGGATGCTGATGGCGTTCAAGGCCCGCGAACTGCCTGGCAGTGATGTACGGATTAAGACCGAACTCATGGCAGCCGCCATGACCACGGCTGCGGCGGGTTTCGAGATTGGGGCCAGCTATGTGGAACAGGTGGTGACGCGTTACGGCGCAAATAGCGTGACCGGTAGAGGTGCAGTTGCGACCTTGGGGAGGCTGAAACTCTGGGGCGCCGGATTAGCGGGGATGGGTGGGTTCGTACTGGCTTGGTGGGACTTCGCCGACGGGGTAAAAAGTCACACTCAACCTAGTGCCTCAACGAAATCGTGGACATTGAGTGGGGCCTATTTTACGCGCGCACTGGCTACACTCGCTTTATCTGTCGGAGAATTGGGAACTGCCATAGGAATAGCTAAGCCCCTCTTCGATCGCCTCACGATCAATAACCAGAGCAAACTCATACGTCTTGTAGGGCGATCATTAAGCAGCCTGGCTACTAGACTGGGCACGCAGGCGGCTCGTTTGCTGTTAACCAAATTAATTTTAGGAGCGTTCTGGGTAGGCTTGCTCCTAACTACCATCATTTTCTTGCTCGAGGACGATGCGCTGGAAAAGTGGTGCAAGCGAAGCAGCTATCGTTTGGATAAAAGCTCTAAACCTTACGATGAACGAGAAGAGTTAGCAGCCCTGCACTCAGCTTTCAGCGAGGTCCTTTGATGTATCTTATCGAGCGGGGGCTGTGGGAGATGGCAATTGAATCAAAAGCGAAGCGTAAGGTATTTGACGCGCAGAGAAGCTTGATTGAAAAGCGAGCTGACAAGGATTCCAATGAAAATGACATGAGCAAACAAATACACTTCAACAGTGTCAGCGAAAAACCCAATGCACGCGGCCCGATATTTTCTTTTAACGATACATATATGGAAATGCGCTGTGGCGGGTCAGAAGAAAAACGCGGCATCATCACTATAATGACGCTTGGCAGTTTAGTTCCGATGACTTACGCATGGCTGAAGATAACATTGAGCTCCGTCTACACCAACATAACTCAACCCGACTTCCTTTCTGTGTTCTCGGTCCTTTTCAGCACATACATGCTATCAATAGGCGGAGCCGTTTATTATTTTTATGCCAAATACGGATTTCGTTTTACGCGACTAGAAATGCTTACCAGTCGCCACTTGCTCATTCGCTTCAATCGAAAAACCCAGCAAGTTCACCTCCATAGACCAAGCTGCTGCGGCGGTATAGCTACATTCCCCTGGAGAACAACCGGAAGCACAGGCGTCAAACCCGAAGACGACTCCCTCAGCGCGGGCATGAGGCTGTGCCTGGTCTGGCACCCCAGCCACACCGGCCTCCCTCACATGGAAATGGCCCTACTCGGCAAGCAAGGCCAAGGCGGTAGTGAACTTCGGGACGAGTGGGAATTCATTCGCCGCTATATGGAAGATGGCCCACATGCCGTCCCCCGTCCCCGTCTGAGCACCCAACTCCCCTCGCTCGTCCAGGCATTCGGTGCCCAGTTCGAAGGATTGGGTCGCTTCTTCCGGAAAAGCAGCTGGCTGTTCAAAGTCGTCCTGCTCTTGGTTTGTCCCGCCTTCGTCATCATCGGAACCGGCCATTGGCTGAGCCTGCTGTTGTGCTGGCGACCGCGCTGGCCGAAGGTGATCCGCGAAGCTGGAATGCCCGGCAAGCCCGTTCCAGCGGTGACAACGCTGAGCGACTACCCACCTGCGATCCAGGAGCGCCTGCTCGCCAATGCCGATCGCTGGCATCTCAAACCCGGCAAGCGTTCAGAGAAAAAGCCACGCAAATTACGTACGCCGAGATCGAAGGTGTAGCGACCGAGTAGCTGATGCTACGAATGGGTCGGCACCACCTGCCCCAGTCCCCAACCTTGGGGGCACGGTGCCCAACGGCAAATACTTGCCAAGGCCTTCGCAAGAGAATTGGATCCCTTGCCCTGTAAGGGCTACAGCATGTTTTTCCCGGCTTGGCACGCCTATTGCCGATCTCCTGCCAGACGCCCCAAGTCCATGGGCCCGTTTGCAGGAGGAAATGACTCATGCACCGACCGATACCCCACCCGCTGGCAGTGGCGATTTTCGCCGGCATGCTCCAGCTCCCGGCGCAGGCTGCCTTGAACGCTGTCGACCCTGGCGCCTATGTTCCCGCCAACGGCGGGTTCCCCGCCTGGTACCAGGACAGCCATGGTCGTACCCTCGACCTGTGCCTGACCAAGGCCGTCAGCTCGCGGGTGCCTGGCGCGCCCGGCGCACCGTCGTACATGTGCACGCTGCTGCCTACCCCCGGCGTGTTCGACGATACCCAACCCATCGTCTTCCCCACCAACTTCCCTGACGAGGCGTTCTGGTTCACCGCCGATGCCGCCATCGTCGACGCCACCCGCGGCATCGACCTCAGCTACGGCACCGCCATCGAAGCGGCCTTTGCCGCTGAAGAACCGGTCGACGGCGACCAGGTCAGCTTCGCCCGGGTGCGTATCCGGGTCGATGTACCAACCGCCGGCACCTATGTGGTCACTCACCCATACGGCGTTGACGTGTTCGACGTACCTGCGGGCGGGCGCCGGGCAATCAACATGACTCGCGACATCGGCATTGCCGGCGCTGGCGACTTCACTGGCGCCCTGAAAGGCGATGTCGGGCCATTCCTGCGCAGCGTCAACGGCCCCTACACCGAAGGCAGCGAGCGCTTCATCGGCGACCCGAACCTGGAAGAACGGGTGACCGGCAGCCCGTTCAATACCAACTACGTACGCATCGAAGGCCCCGGTGGCATCGACCTGCGCACCGAGCTGTTCGCGGTCTCGGGCAAGCTTTCCGAAGTGGCCCTGCCAACCCCGCTGATGCCGCAACGCAGTACCTACTCGCGGCATACCGAGAACGGCGACCTGCACGCGCAGCAGGACATCTTCGTGATGGCCCCACCGCCACCGGCCAGCGTCGCCCTGACCAGCCAGACACCAAACCTGAACCTCACCGAGGCCAACGGTACCGGTGCCTGGTACGCCCAGTCGGTGCTCGACCCGGCCGCCGGGTCGATCCTGACGCTGACCGCCGACAACAGCGTGGCGATCCCTACCAGCAGCCTGACCACCGCCAACGTGCCGCTGACCGACCTGGTTACCATCACCCAGGCTCAGTACCGCCTGTCCACCGGCGAGCTGACCCTGGTGGCCAGCACCAGCGACGAAACCACGCCGCCAGTGCTCACCGCACATACCGGCAACGGCGCGCTGATCGGCAATCTGAGCGGCACTGGCGCCGTGAAGACGCTGAGCACCAGCCTGTCACCCATCCCGCCGGCCAAGGTGCAGGTCACCAGTACCAACGGCGGTAGCGACACCGAAGACGTGGTGCTGGTGCCATGAACAGACAAAGGCTCAGCCTTCAAGGAGGCAGCATGAACACTTGGTCGCGCCGTGCGCTGTTGGCCGCCGGTCTCTCCCTTACCGTTACCAGCGCCGCGTTTGCCGCGCTGTCCGATGTCGACCCGGGGCCCTACACCTTCGCCACCGGTGGCTATCCGATGTGGTACAAGGACAGCCTCGACCAGTCCCTGGAGCTGTGCCAGTCCCGTGCCACCAGTACACGTGCGCCGGGCGCGCCAGGGGCACCAGCCTACATGTGTACCCTGCTACCCGAGCCTGGCATCTATGACGATGCCCTGCCGCTGGTGTTCCCGGACAACTGGCCGCCAGAGATGTTCTGGTTCCTGGCTGAAACCGACATCCCACAGGTGGGCAACAGCGGCTATGAGCTGGAGGTTTATGTAGCCGGGGTGGAGGCAGCCTTCGCCGCCGAAAACCCGGTCGATGGTGACCAGCAAAGCTTCGCCCGGATCCGTATCCGTGCTTCGGTCCCAAGCACCGGTACCTACACCATCACCCACCCTTACGGGGTGGAGACGGTCAACGTCACCACGCCAGGCCGACGGGCAATCAACATCACCCGCGACATCGGCATCGGCGCACCGGGCAACTTCCGGGGCGCGCTGGCGGGGGCGATCGGCCCCTGGCTGAAGGGTGTTGGTGGGCCTTATACCGCGGTCAACCCCGATACCGGCGCCATCGAAACCTACATCGGCGACCCCAATATCACCGAAGCGGTGACCGGCAGCCCCTTCAACACCAACTTCGTGCGCATCCAAGGCCCCGCTGGCACCATCCAGACCAACACCTTCACCGTTTCCGGCAAGGTACTGGACCAACGTGCCCAGACCCCGGTCAGCCTGGAGCGCGCCACCTATTCGCGCAATGCCACCGGCACCCGTACGGAAGTATTCGCAAAGGCGCCTAGCGCAGCCAGCTTGTGCATGCGCAATGGCATCGCCCTGGTCGGCACCCCGCCTTCGCCGTGCCAGTACACCCTCACCACCGACAACAACGGGCTGTTCTTCCACCAGCAGCTCAGCCAGGAAGCACCGCCTGCGGTGGTGGTGGTCACCGCCAGCGACAACGCCGGCGGAACCCAGCCGACCGCGCTGTCGAGCAAGCTCACCGACGTGGTCAAGGTCAGCACCGCACGCTACGACTGGGCCAACAAGCGCCTGCTGATCGAGGCCAGTTCCAGTGACGAGGTAGCGGTCCCCGACCTGCTCGCCCAGGGCTATGGTCGCCTGTCCAAGGCGGGCACGCTGCAGAGCCTGACCGTCAACGACGTGCCGCAGCCACCAGCCACCATCACGGTCAAATCGGCACGTGGTGGCAGCGATGTCGAACCGGTGGTCGTGGTCGGCAACGCGCCGGTCGAGGCGGCCAACCAGCCACCGCTGGCCCAGGCCGATATCGGCAGCACCAGCGTCGGCATCCCGATCACCCTCAACCTGCTGCAGAACGACAGCGACCCGGATGGCAACGTGCCGCTGACCATCAGCGACCTGACCCAGCCCGGTACAGGCCTTGGCGGCGTGGTGATGAACGGCACCACCTCGGTCACCTACACCCCGCCAGCCGGGGCCACGCAACCCGTGGTGGCCACCTTCAGTTACCGGGCGGTGGACGCCAAGGGCCTGAAGTCGGAACCGGCCACGGTCACCGTCAACGTAGCACCTAACCGGGCCCCAACCGCCAACCCGGAAACCGTCGCTACCCTGGGCGTGCCATTGACCATCAACGTGCTGGCCAACGACACCGATCCGGAAGGCAACCTGCCGCTGACTGTCCCCGCTGCCTCCCTTACCCAGCCGGCTGCCGGCCGGGGCACCGTCAGCACCGACGGCACCGCAGTGACCTACACCCCACCGGCCACGGTGACCTCGGCCTTCACTACCACCTTCACCTACCAGGCTCGTGACTCGCTGGGGGCCCTGTCCAACTCCGGCACGGTTACCGTCAACGTGTCACCACGGCCTGCCGCCGAAACCTTCACGGTCACGGCTGCCACGGTCACGGCACGCTCCAACAACCGTTACAACTGGGACCTCAGCGGCACCTCGTCGGTCACCACCGGCAACACCGTCACCGTGCGGGTAACCACCACTACCGGCGTGCAGACCCTTGGCACTGCCACGGTAGCGCTGACCGGCCGCTGGCGACTGGCGGTGAGCAATAGCACCACGATCATCCCGACTGCGGCACCGACGGCGACGATCACCACCAGCCAGGGCACCACACGCACCGTCAACGTAACCGTGCAGTAAAGGCCGGAGGTTGCAATGAAATGCCTGTATTCCCTGCTGCTCGGCCTGGCCCTGGCGGGCCAGGCCTGCTGGGCCGAGGACCTGCTGGACAATGCCGACCTCGCGCCCGGCAACGACCTCGGCGAACCGGTGATCATCCGCCTGCTGCCGGCCGGCGCCGGCCAGGCTGCGGTGGTCGAGCAGCAAGGCGCGGGCAACCGCGCCGCCCTCGACCAGAACGGCCAGGCCCTGCTGGGCCGCATCGTCCAGGCCGGTGGCGCGCAAGAAGCGTACATCTTGCAGGAAGGTAGTGACCTGATGGCCATCATCAGCCAACAGGGAAATGGCAACACCGCGTCGATCCGCCAGACCGGCAGCAGCAACAGCGCGGCCATCGAGCAGATCGGCAACGACAACAGCGCCAGCATCGTGCAGGCGGGCACAGGCCTCACCAGCTCCGTGACCCAGGCCGGCAATGGCCAGCACGTTCAGATCACCCAATACCGATAGACCTGGAGGCACCCCCATGTACAAGCTCGCTCCGTTAAGTGCCGCCATCGTCCTGGCCCTTGCAGGTCAGGCCATGGCTGCTGACAGCACCTCGTCGCAGACCCAGGACGGCAAGGAAAACATCGCCGAGGTCAGCCAGTCACTGGCGCCATTCGCCTCGGCCACCCAGACCCAGACCGGCAAGGGCAACAACCACCTTGCGGTGCAGTCGGAGAGCACCAGCGATATCCAGCAGAGCGCCAACGGCCAGTACAACGCAGGCTACGCCGACCAGCTGTTCGAGAACGGCAGCCAGATCACCCAGCATGCCGGTGGCAGCTACAACGATGCATTCGCCAGCCAGTCGCTGGGCCTGGGCAACCAAGCGTTGCAAACCCAGCAAGGCGCCGAAAACGCCTCGACCGTGTGGCAGGACAGCCAGGAAGGCAGCAAGGCCACCACCTGGCAATCCGGCCAGCGCAACGAAGCCTTCATCGAGCAGACCTTTGGTGGCAGCAACAACCGCAGCAGCATCAACCAGGTCGGCCAGGACAACTACGCCGCCGCCGAGCACCTGAACTACGTCGATGGCGATATCCAGGTCTACCAGGAGGGCAAGGGCAACTGGGCGTATGGCGACCAGCGCGACGGCACCGGCGGCGCCATCGGCATTGGCCAGTACGGTGGCGGCAACTCGGTGGAAGTGTGGCAGGACAACCAGACCGCCAGCCAGGCATCGGTGACCCAGTCCGGCCAGCTGAACGAAGGCTATATCGACCAGAGCTTCGGCACCAACAACACGGTCAGCCTGTCGCAACAGGGCACGGCCAACGCCAGCTGGTCGGACCAGTTCGAAACCAACAACTCGACCACCACCATCACCCAGACCGGTAGCAACAACCTGCATTTCACCTACCAGAACGGTGAAAACCTCAACCTGACCATCAACACCAAGGGCAATGGCAACAGCGTCACCGCCAGCAACTGGAAAGGCGCCAAGATGGGCGGCCAGTTCGGTACCAACCAGAACGCCACCATCAACCAGAACGGCAATGGCAACGGCGTCAACCTGACCCAGAACGGTGACAACCAACTGGCGACGCTGACCCAGAAAGGCACCGGCAACCAGATGGAGACCAAGCAGACCGACATGAACAACGAGCTGTACTTCGAGCAGAACGGCACTGACAACATCCTGATCGCCGACCAGCGTGGCACCGAAAACTATGCCTATGGCAACAGCCAGGGCAACGGCAACGTCATCAACCTGGACCAGTCCGGCTACAGCAACCAGAGCTACACCAATCAGCTGTACGGTGGCGGCAACGAAGCCAATATCAAGCAGGTTGACAGCTACAACATCGCCTACGTGACCCAGGGAGGCCAGGGCAACAAGGCGTATGTCGACCAGAGCGGTGTCACCCAGACCGCGACCATTACCCAGCTGGGTAGCGCGAACGTGGCCACTGTGACCCAGCAATAGATCGCTCCCCCCTTGAACCGCGGTGCTCCTCTCCCTGGTGCCGCGGTTCCTTTTTATTCCTGTCAGAACGGCGTTTTCTTGCCGACCTGTTCGCGGGCACGCCCGCTCCCACAGGTACCCCACTGCCATCAAAGCCTGCGCCAACCCTGTGGGAGCGGGCATGCCCGCGAATAGGCCAAACCTGCCAAGCGCATTACAATGGTCCCCAGCCAAAGCCGATACCCAATCCCATGATCCAGTCCGACCTCGACCTGTTCGGCTCCCAGCCGCAACGCCTGGCCAGCCACACCGTGCTGCTGCCCGGCTTCGCCCTGGCCGAGATCGAGGCCGTGCTCGATGCCCTGCGCCCGGTGCTGCGTGCCGCGCCGTTCCGGCACATGCATACCCCGGGTGGCCTGCGCATGGCGGTAGGGCTGACCAACTGCGGCACGTTGGGTTGGGTCAGTGATGAACACGGCTACCGCTACAGCCCCAGCGACCCGCTCAGTGGCAAACCCTGGCCCGCCCTGCCCCCGGTGTTGCTCGAGCTGGCCGCCCGCGCCGCTGCCATGGCCGGGTTCGACGGTTTCGTACCGGATGCCTGCCTGGTCAACCACTACCTGCCGGGCACCCGCCTGAGCCTGCACCAGGACCGTGACGAGCAGGACTTCGGCCAGCCGATCGTGTCGGTTTCGCTGGGCTTGCCGGCGGTGTTCCTGTTCGGTGGATTGCAGCGCGCCGACAAGACCCAGCGCATCCCGCTGAACCATGGCGATGTGCTGGTCTGGGGCGGCGAAGACCGCTTGCGCTTTCACGGCGTGCTCCCGATCAAGCCTGGCGTGCATCCGCGCCTGGGTGAACGGCGGATCAACCTGACCTTGCGCAAGGCCGGTGGCTGAACCGGACCAACGGCCGGCCACCCGGCGCAAAAAATGATGAACGCGCATGAAACGCGTTGAACATCTTGGCCAGGCAAGCTTCAAACGATAAGCCACGCCTTCTTCAGCCTGGAGCTCGCCATGCCCTGCCAGCCCTGTTTCCCGCCCCCTCACAGCGGAGCCGCGCGCCGATGAAAATGCCCTGCCGCGCGCCCAATGCCTCAGTACAACTCGATTACGTACGCGATACCCTGTTCGGCCCGGTGGCACAAAGCGTGGAGTGCCAATGCCAGCTCGCGGCCCTCAACCTGCAAGGCCGCCCAGGCCTGCGCCTGCACATTTGCCCGCCGCTGCCCGACAAGGTCGACCGTGCCCACAGCGTGGCCTTCGTCTGGGACGGGCGCAGCTACCACGGTGTGGTCCGCGATCAAGGCAAATGCGGTGATGGCGGCCTGAACCTGCTGCTGGAACTGCTGTAAGACGATCAACGGCGATCAACCCGGCTGAACCCGCACGGCGCGGCATGTCTCCATAGCAAAAGGGCCCAGACCTGCCGGAAAACGGAGAACGCCAATGAACAGCCCGTTGCTCAAGCTCTTCACTCACCCCGCCGACGCCTGGCTGGAAATTCGTCGGGCCGAGGAAGACCACCCGCAGCAATATCTGCCGCGCCTGCTGGCCCTGGCCTTGATCCCCGCGGTGTGCCTGTTCGTCGGCACCACCACCTTTGGCTGGAGCCTGGCGGCCGAGGAACGCGTACGCCTGAGCATGGCCAGCGCAGCGCAACTGGCGGGCCTGCTGTATGCCACCACGGTCGTCGGGGTGATGTTGATGGGCATGATGATCCGCTGGATGTCGCGCGGTTTCGATGCACAGCCCAGCCTCAACCAGTGCATCGGCTTTGCCGCCTACTGCGCCACGCCTTGGTTCTTTGCCGGGGTGGTCGGCCTGCTGCCGATCCGCTGGCTGGCGCTGGCGGCACTGCTGGCAGCCTCGGCGTATGCCAGCGTGTTGCTGTATGGTGGGTTGCAGACCTTCCTGAGACTGAAGAAGGAACAGGCCATGCTGTTCGCAACCTGCGTGTGGGGGGTGGGGTTACTGCTGCTGGTGACCATCCTGGTGGCGATGATCCTGTTCTGGTTCAACGGCCTGATGCCGGAATATGTGCGCCCGGCCAGCCTGGGCTGACCGGGGCGCGGCAGACGCCTCAGGCGATCGCCTTGAGTGGCGCCGGGTGGCTGTCACGCAGCGCATGCAGCTGCCCCACCAGGTTGACCAGGTCGCGGCAACTGTTGAGGCTTTGCAGGGGGACTCCGCTCAGGGTCACGCCCTCCTCGAGACTCTGGCCCTGACCCAGGCGGATGGTCAGGTTGGCGCCGTCCGTGCAGCTGACTTCACAACGGTCGGGCAGGCAGGCCTGCTCGATCATCTGCCGCATTTCTAGCATCGAAACTCCTATCAACGACATGGTACGACCCTCTCTTTGGGATGGCCTGTTGTGTGAGTACGCCTTTGTCGGGCGAGGCGCCAATTGATATTGCGCATGCCGGGGCAGGCATCCATGCGCCTGGGCAATGAGCATGCAGCGAATCCTCTAGCACCTTAGTGGAAGATTGCCTGGGCAGGCCGCGCGTTCGAACGCACTGGCAGACTTAGCGACGAGCGGTCCCGACAGGCCCCAGCGATGCCCAAAGATGCTGCGCCGCATAGGCCCGCCACGGTCGCCAGGCCAGGGATCGTTGCGCCAGTTGGGCGTCGTCGCCTTCGAGCAGGCGCAACGCCTTGATCAGCGCCACGTCGCCCAGCGGCAAGGCATCGGCCGCGCCGGCCTGGCGCAACGCCAGGTAATGCGCGCTCCACGGGCCGATACCTTTGATCTGGCACAGGTTGCGCAGCAGTTCATCCAGCACTTGCCCGCGGCGGAGCAACCCCGGCTCGGCGAGCAATGCATTGGCCAGCGTACCCAGAGTGGCGGCGCGCGCCCGCGGCATGCCCATGCCAACGAACTGCGCAGCCGCCAATACCGGTAACGCCGGGAACACGTGGCTCAGGCCCGGTGCGGGCAAACGCAAGGGCACGCCATAGCGGTGCACCAGGCGGCCGGCCAAGGTAATGGCCCCGGCCACACTGACCTGCTGGCCCAGCACAGTGCGCATGGCCTGCTCGCAAGCGTCCCAGCCTTGCGGCACGCGCAGGCCGGGGCGTTCCTGTAGCAGGCGGGCCATCAGTGGATCGCGAGACAGTTCGGCAGTGATGCGCGCGGGGTCGGCATCGAGGTCGAAGAACCGCCTCAGCCTTGCGATCAGGCCGGGCAGCGCGCGGGTCGGGACGCCTTCAAGGCAGACCCGCAGGTACTGGCTGCCCGAAGGGGTAGCGTGCAACACGGCGTGGCGGCCGGCAGTTACCAAGGTACGGCGGTAGGTGCCGTCGAGACAGGTCTCGATGCCGGGGATGCAGCGGGCAGAGAGGAAGGCCAGGGTCGAGGGCCAGTGGTAAGGGGCATGGTAGCGCAGCCACAGGGTGTGGCGGCCAGGGGTGGGCAATGATCGGCGCACGGCGTGCAAGGGGGTGAGCTTGGGCATGGGGTGATCATGCCAGTAATGCCAATAGTTTCAATCCGGACGTGGCTTTTGAGTGCTGGGGGCGCTTTGCGCCTCTATCGCGACACAAGGCCGCTCCTACAAGGGGTTGTGCTTCCCTGTAGGAGCGGCCTTGTGTCGCGATAGGGCTGCAACGCAGCCCCAGCTTTTTCAGGCAAGGATCAATGCGCCGCACCGTCCCGTGCATCCTGCATCTGCCCGAACCGCCCGGCATGGAAGTCGTCGAACGACTCGGCAATTTCTGCCTGGCTGTTCATCACGAACGGGCCATAACCCACGATCGGCTCGTCGATCGGTTCACCGCTGAGCAACAGCAGGCTGGCGCCTTCCAGTGCTTCGACGGCTACATCCTCACCGGCGCGGTCAAGTAGCACCAGGCTCGATGGGCCGGCTTCGCGCTCGCCGTTGATCCGCACGTTGCCGCGCAACACCACCAGCGCCGCATTGCGCCCGGCGGCAACCGGCAACTGCAAGGCTGCACCGGCATTCAGGCGCAGGTCCCAGACATCCATGGCGGTAAAGGTCTGCGCCGGCCCTGAATGCCCACGATAGTCACCGGCAATCACTCGCAGGCTGCCGCCCTCGCCCTCCAGCGCCACCACCGGGATGTCCTCGGCCAGCAGCGTCTGGTAGCCAGCCGCTGCGCGCTTGTCCCGGGCCGGCAGGTTGACCCACAGCTGCACCATCTCCAGGGTACCGCCAGTGCGGGCGAAGCCTGGGGAATGGAACTCTTCATGGATGATGCCATTGGCAGCAGTCATCCACTGCACGTCACCTGGGCCGATCAAGCCGCCAGCGCCGGTGGAGTCACGGTGCTCCAGTTCGCCCTGGTAAACGATGGTCACGGTTTCGAAACCGCGGTGCGGATGCTGGCCAACGCCACGCCGCGCACTGGTGGGGGTGAAGTCGTGAGGGCCGGCATAGTCCAGCAGCAGGAACGGGCTGATCTTGCTGGCCAGGTTGTCGTAGGTGAACAGGCTGCGCACCGGAAACCCATCACCTACCCAGTGGGCGTGAGGGCTGCGGTGAATACCCAGAATCGTTTTCATGAGAAGGCTCCTCTCTTGGTTGAGATAACCTTATCAATGATGCCAATCAGGCGGTAGCAGGCTTGTTTGGCATTCATCGTTCCACCCATGGAACAGTCAGCCTTGCAAGAAACCGAGCACCTGTTCGGCAGCCATGACCGGGTCTTCCTGCATGAAACAATGCCCGCCGGCAACCTGCCTGCCGCTGACATGAGGGTTGAGCGCCGCCAGGCGGTTCACCGAATGGGGCACGAAGGGGTAAGTGTGCTCGCCGTAAAGCACCCGCGTGGGCGTGCGGATCGCCGCCAGGCTCGCCCACATGCGTTTGGGGAACGAACTGAAGATTTCCACTTCGCGGCTGGGCCGGCACTTGAGCACCACCGCTTCGCCACAGTCACCGATGGCATGCTCTACGTAGGCCCGCAACGCCTCATCGGTCCAGCCCTTGAAGATACCCCGCCCATGCAGCGAAGCCAGGGCTGCCTCGCGGTCGGGCCAGTGGCTGCGACGGGTGGCAGCCTTGCGCGCCAGCGTATGACGCTGGTGCAAGCCGACCAGAGCCGCCACGCCCATCACACCCAGCATGCGCCGGCTGAACAGTACCGGGTCAAGCAGCACGGCACGCGTGAACAGTTGCGGCTCACTGGCCAGGATCAGGCCGGTGAGCACGCCACCGAAGCTGTGCCCGACGGCAAAGCGCGGCACGTCGCCATACTCGCCTCGCCCGGCTGCGAAAGCGTCCACCGCCAGCGCAGCGGTCCGGTTCCAGCCACGAAACACCCCACCATGGTCGCTGTCACCATGGCCCTGGACATCGCTGAGCCACAGGTCGAAATGTTCGCCCAGCCGCATCAGCAATGGCTGGTAGGCCAGGCAGCAGAAGCCGTTGCCGTGCAGGAAATGCAGCAACGGCTTGCCACTGGCCGGGGTTCGCCAGCCCCGCAGGGTGAAACCTTCGGCGCATTCGTGGGACCAGGGGATCAACTGCATCGGCTTACTGTACTCGCGGGGTCAGGAAAATGCCGATTCTACAAACAGCAGCGGGTACAGTGAAATCACCAGCAACAAGGCCATCAGGACATTGAACAGCATCAGCCAACGCGGGTTCTGCAACAGGTTGCGCAGGGCACTGCCAAACATCACCCATACCCCAACGCTCGGCAGGTTGACCAGGGCGAACAAGGCGGCAATGACAATGACGTTGGTCACATAGCCTTGCGCCGGCGTGTAGGTGGTGATTGCCCCCACTGCCATCACCCAGGCCTTGGGGTTGACCCACTGGAATGCCGCCGCGCCCCAGAAGCCCAGCGGTTTGCGGGCACTGGACGAAGCGGTGCCGACCGCCCCGGAGGTGGCGATTTTCCAGGCCAGGTACAGCAGGTAGGCGGCGCCGGTGTAGCGCAATACCGTGTACAGCACCGGCCAGGCCTTGAACACCTCCCCCAGGCCCAGGCCAACGGCCAGCACCATGACCATGAAACCGACGCTGATACCCATGGCGTGGGGAATGGAGCGGCGCACGCCGAAATTGACACCCGAGGCCAACAGCATGGTGTTGTTGGGGCCAGGAGTGATGGAAGACACGAAGGCGAACAGCACGAAGGCGGTCAGCAGGTCGGCAGAGGCAAGCATGGCAGGCATTCCACTTTCGTTATGGGTGCTGTCACACTAACGGAGTCCCCTCCTCTACAACCGGTACAGTTTCACTAAATTGTGTAGATACACATCGCTGTACCGCTACTCCCAGACCAAGGAAGCCGTCACCATGAGCCTCACCATTCGCCCTGCCGTTCGCAACGATGCCGAGCAGATCCTGGCCTTCATCACCGAACTGGCTGAGTACGAACGCGCCCGCCACGAGGTAATCGCCAGCGTTGCCGATATCGAGCACAGCCTTTTCGACGAGGGCAGCACCGTGCACAGCCTGATTTGCGAACGCGATGGCCGGGCAATCGGATTCGCCGTGTATTTCTATAGCTACTCGACCTGGCTAGGCCGCAACGGTATCTACCTGGAAGACCTGTACATCACTCCTGAGCAACGCGGCGACGGCGCCGGCCGGCAGTTGCTGCAGCACATTGCCCGCGAGGCGGTGGCGAACAAGTGTGGGCGGCTGGAATGGAGCGTGCTGGACTGGAACGAGCCGGCGATCGGCTTTTACCAGAAGCTGGGTGCCGAGCCGCAGGATGAGTGGGTGCGTTACCGGCTGGATGGGGACAAGCTGGCGGCGTTTGCCCGGGGCTGACCGGGAGCGCTTTGCGTCCGCTTCACAATCCCTGTGGGTGCGGAGTAGCCGAGGCGCCGGCAAACTCGATTCTGGCAATTGACGGCAGCCCCGCCCCATGGTCTCCTTATGCCTCGCGTTCAGGTGCCCCCAATGGGGGTGAAACGGGAAACCGGTGCGTCCCAGGCCCTCCAGCAGGGCCGGACAAGGCCGGTGCTGCCCCCGCAACGGTAAGCGAGCGAAGCGTCTGTACCACTGTGCCCGATCACCCGGCATGGGAAGGTGACGCCTTCCAGGAGCCTGGCTCCTCCTCGCAAGCCCGGAGACCGGCCTGGCGTTCATGAACACCCCGCGGTGGGCGGGCGCTGTTGCATTCCCCTGGGCTGCCACGCTCGGGGCTGCCGCGCTTGCCCGTTGCCCACAAAAAGCAGAGGAACGCGTCATGCCCGTCACCAGCGCCAAGCAACACAGCATTACTACCCCCGTTACCCTCAGCCAGCGTGTCGTCATCGCCGTCGGCGCCAGCCTGCTGGGCTTGTGCCTGGTGTACTTCGCTGGCTTCTCGCACATCGAGGCCGTGCACAACGCCGCCCACGACACCCGCCACAGCGCCGCCTTCCCCTGCCACTGAGTACGCCCGATGATCACACGCATTGCCCGTACCGCGGGCTTCAGCGGGTTGCTGGCGGCCTTGCTGCTGACCCTGCTGCAAAGCTTCTGGGTCGCCCCGCTGATTCTCGAGGCAGAAACCTACGAGTCCGCAGCCCCGGTCGGCCAGCACGAGCATGCCGGCGAAGTGGCAGCCCATGAACACAGCGCCGAAGCCTGGTCGCCGGAAGACGGCTGGCAGCGGGTGCTGTCCACCACTGGCGGCAACCTGGTGGTCGCGGTCGGCTTCGCCCTGATCCTCACCGCCCTGTACAGCCTGCGCGAACCCAAGCGTGCCGGCACCGGTGCACTATGGGGCCTGGCCGGCTTCGCAGTGTTCTGCCTGGCCCCGACCCTGGGCCTGCCGCCGGAACTGCCAGGTACTGCCGCCGCCGACCTGGGGCAACGCCAGGCCTGGTGGGTCGGCACCGCCAGCGCCACCGCGCTGGGCCTGGCCCTGCTGGTGTTCGCCCGCCACTGGTTGCTCAAGGCATTTGGCGCCGTGTTGCTGGTCATTCCTCATGTGATCGGTGCGCCGCAACCCGAGGTGCACGAAAGCCTTGCCCCCGCAGCGTTGGAAACCCAGTTCAAAGTGGCCTCCTGGCTGACCAACGCCGCCTTCTGGCTGGCCCTGGGCCTGCTCAGCGCCTGGCTGTTCCGGCGCTCCAATCAGGCCTGATGCCTGCCTTTTCAGAACACCCAGAACCGGGACAACGACATCATCCATGTGAAGCTCGACGAACTGATCCGCGCTACAAAATCAGCGGAGCAATCGGTACTAGGCCTCGAATCACTCGACAACCGGGAGATCCATCAACTTCGCAAAGAGTATCAGGCGATGGGCAGACACTGCGAAACGCCTCCACAGCCCCCTCGCGAGCGACAGGCAGACGATGCCGCTCGGGACAATCTGCAGCGCTAGCGGCCTATAAGGTCGTTTTCATCCTGGGAGCTCACCAGGAATTCGGCCAAGGTTTCCGCACAGGCTGAAATGCCATCCAGGAGTACCATCTCAAAGCCATGAGTGTTCTCTGTCGGGATCGCAATGCAACCTGCCCGGGCATCGATCCCTGCGCTCAATACCGCACTCGCATCCGACGCAAAGTCTACGAGCAATGCCGCCTGCGGCTTGTACCCTGCCCTGCGGCCAGCGGCGATCAGGCCTTGTACCACGGTGCGGCTGTAGTAGCCCTTCTGGTCACCGGTATTGATGATCGGGTCGGCTGACAGCTGCGTACCATACTCTTCGAGCACCGGGCCGACCTCGACCGCGATGGTGGTGTCGCCGGGCAACCGGGACGCGGCGTACATGGCACCGGCATTGGATTCTTCCTCCAGTGTGGTGAGCACGAACCACACATCCTGCTTCAGCGCCGCTCGCCTCTCACCCAGCAGCTTCGCACAGAGGATGACAGCGCTGATGGGAGCACGGTCATCGAGAAAATGAGCGGCAACACAGTCCTGCACTTTGAATGGCCGACGCCAGTGCTGGCTGAGCACGACCCGCGTACCTGGTCGAACCCCCAATGCCTGCAGTTCCTGCTTGGTCTTGCGTGTGACTACATGCACATCCTTCCACTGGACGTTTCCGGTCAGCACGTCTCTTCCGTTGGCAGTCCGACTGCTACTGTGCATCGAGCCATACGACAGCACGCCAGGCAGGATCTGCTCATCGCCCAGGATGTCGACAGGGCAGACACCAAAGCTGATCGGTTGCGCTCCCCCGAGGGCAAGCACCTCCAGTGTGCCGTTGTCGTGGACATTCTTGACGATCATCGCGATCTCATCGAGGTGGGCCATTACACGTATGGCTGCCTGCGGATTGCATGCAAGCCCGGCGCGAATGACCCCTACCACGTTGCCGGCAGAATCGATGTGCGTGTCATCACAGAAGTTGGCGAGCTCTCGCAGGCAAATGGTGCGCACCTCATCCTCTTGCCCACCTGGCCCGCGGGCATTGAGGAGTTCGGTCAACAACGCGTCGATCTTCAAGGCAGAACCTCCCTGTTTAAAGTTGCAAGCGGTTGACCGGCCCACTTGGCACGCGTTCATTATCAAGTGGGCTGGAGGAGCTCGCGGATAGCCGCCAGCCCGCTGCCCAGGCAGAACAGGCTGGCAACGCACATCCCGCAGGATCAGGAATTGAAGCCCAACCCTGAGGAAAGATCGGAGTCTCCAGGCCTGCGCTCTGCCTGGGTCGACGCCTTGCCACCCGCCTGATCGAACGACTCTTCGACCGACGCCTTCACCTCGCGGCCCTTGGCCTTGAGCGTGTCGGTCAAACGATCACTGCTGGCGCCCATCAGCTGGTCTTCCTTGCGGGTACCGGGTAGCGCCGCCCCCAATGCCGCACCCAGTGCTATTCCCAAAGCAGCCAATACCAGAGGTTGCTCCTGAAGCAGGTGATCGAACTGGCCCTTCAATGCCGCGGCCTGATCGGTAGCCTTGTGTGCCGAATGGCGCAGGGTGTCCGCGGAAGCCCCCATGGAGTCGCGCGCGCCGCTGCCAAGTTCGCTGGCCCGATCGCGCATGTCATGGGCTTTCATGCGCACCTTCTGGCTGGCGTCATGCACTGCCTCCCCCGCCTGCGTGAAAGCGCCTTTCACCGTGTCCACCGCGTCGCCGAGCTTTTCGCCCAACCCCGGCCCATGGTGCGCAGGCCCTGGGTTGAAGGGGCGGTTCTGGTTCAGGCCCAGCCATGCCAGGCCCAGTACCGTCAGGGTAGCGGGTACAGGGTTGTTCCTGAGGGTGGTGCCCAGGTTCTGGAAGAACTCGCCGCCATTGCCCTTGGCGTAGGCCAGGACCCGGTCGACCATCTGGCCCGGGCTCAGGCGCTGTTCGAGGGCGTCCACCAGATCACTGATGTGCTCGCGCTTGGCGTTGATTTCCTGCTCGAGCAAGTCAGGGTCTTTATGCGCTTCATGTTCGAAGGAAGTGGTCATGGCAGTTTCCTCTTCAGCGTGTCCTTGTCCTGCTGCATGGCATGCAAGGTGCGGTCAGGGGCAAGATGCGTGGGTTCGAACTGTTTCTTGCCCGACTGCAACATGATGAACCCGATCACCAAGGTGACCGCGCCCACGATCAAGGCTGCCAGCCACGGCTCGACCACCATCGCCAGGGCGTAGACGGCCGCCAGCAGCAGAATGACGAAGCCTGCCAGCATCACGATCGCTCCCGCCGCAACCGCAGCCGTGCCGGCCTTGAGGGTGGCGAGGTTCTGCTGCAGCTCTGCCTTGGCCAGCGCCAGCTCTTTGGTGAACAGGTCCGGTACTTCACGCATCAGCTGGCGCAACAAACCGCCAACACCGACGGCGTCGTCTTCCGTTGCATGCAGGCTCTGGCTGGAATGCAAAGTGTCTTTGCTCATCATTCACCTCCTTTGAGGGGGTCGCGCTCGAACGGGCTGCCGCTGACCGGTGTGCCTGCACCAGGCCCGATCGGGTCGACGGGGGTGTAAGGTTCGCGGGGGGATACGTCGCTACCACGATCAGGTACTGGCTGCGCCGGGTGGGGCTGGCTCCAATCACCAGAAGACGCAGACGCAGGGGGGGTGGATTCATGGCTGGTGCTGGCTCGCATGAACCGCGACACAGCAAACCCGATGGCGACGCTGCCGGCCAGAAATAGCGCCGGGTTGTTCTTGGCCAACTGTGCACCGCGCTGCAGCAGGCTCTCGGCGCTTTGATGGCGTACCTGCTCGGCAAACTCGCCCACGCACTCTGCTGCCTGGGTCAGGTACTGCGACAGCCCGAGACTATCGTTGCCTTGCAGCGCAGCAGCCGCCGAGCGCGCACCCTCCTCGAGCGAATCAAGTTGATCGGCTGCGTTATCGCGATAGTGCTCGAACTGCTCACTGCCTTTGTGCCTGGCCTCGCCAAGCAGCGCACCGGCGTCATCGATAAAGGCTTTTTCCTGGGTGCTACCGGGTGGAGAGGTCGAGCTTTGATCGGTCTTGTCCATCGTTTCGCCCTCGAAGCTGATTGTTGGATGAATGCCGTCTTTATTGGGCATTCATTCGAGGGACGCAGGTGAGGCGGCAGGAGTTCAGCGTTTGTGATCTATGACATTTGCCTGGAGGCCCAAAGGAAACAGCGCGATCAACCCGGGGTATTGGTACCCGAGCAAAGGCTTTGAGGGTGGTGGTAATCAGGGTCGGCAACGATTGGGGTGCGATTGCGCGGTTCACGCCAGCTGGATGAAGACCGCGTAGATGCCGAGAATCATCCAGAAGGCCAGGAATATCCACGGCGTACGCAGCGAGAACAACAGCGACTTGCGGTGCCCGGCCAGTGAAGTTTCCGCCTCGCTGAACAGTGGCGATTCGTCATATGCCAGCCCCATCAGTGGCTCGCTGCGCAAAAGGTGGCTCTGTTTCAATTGCCAGTGCTCGATGATCTTGTAGGCCGCGCGAATGCCCGGCCAGGCATTGAGTGAACTCAAAACACCCAGCAAGGCAAGAAACGGCGGAACTACCAGCGTAAACATCTCGCCCCAGCTCTGGTTGAGGTTGCCCATCGACGATACGAAGGCGATCACCAGAAACGACTGGGCAGCGAGATAGGCGTCAGTGCGGTTGGCAAGGATGCTGGTCTCGTACTGGATTTCACGGCGGTAGAAATCAAGGCGCTCTTTTGGCGAGCCGAACATCCGGGCGTTGCGCTCGCTGATCTCGTGTTCAGGGGTGGCTGGAGTGATGATTCGCGGCACGTGCTGGCTCCTGAAAGCAAGGATGATCGTGTCTCGAAACGTGAGAGGCGAACCCATGAGCAAAGGCCTGCCTACAAATTGCAGGCAGGCCTTCTGCGCAAATGCTTCAGGTATTGCCCGTACCGCTATTCGAGAACTTCTTTACATCAATGGGCGGAGCGACGAACTCGGGCCCTTCGCCTGATGCCCGCCAACGCACATTGTTGATGCCGTAGCGCTCAGCCATCGGCCGGCTGACCTTCTTGATCTTGTGCTGGCCGAACCGTGGAATGATGCCCACCCCCGCATCGCAACTTGCCCAGTGCCAGGCTTCGGCGTTGTCCATACGCTCGAGCCGGATGATGAAGGTGCGAAATTCCCCATGAAGCTCATATTCGATCACATACAACTGCTGCCCAGCCATTGGACTCTCCTTCAGCGATTCAGACCAATGGAGCCAGCGACCTGTAAAAAGATTCATTTATTTTGACCGGTTGGTCATCGCCCTTTTCCATCGCCTTGTATCCACGACTTTCTCAGCGCAAAAGCTGCTGCAGAGCCAGTGCGTTGGCCATCGCCGCTCCGGAGGCGGTGTTATCGAAAATGCACCAGGTGGGTACTCCAGCGGCACGGCTGGCCTGCAAGCGTTCAGCCAGACGCTGCAAATACTCGTTGGAGTACTCGCTGTGGTAGATCCTCGGCTCGCCATGCAGGCGCCAGTAGACCTGCCCTGGCCAACCTCCCGGTTGCGCATCGATAACGAAGCGCGAAGGGCTCGCCGCAACCTGGGCGATGCGCAAATCGACCAGCATCTGCTGCGCCGCTTGCCAGCTGGCGTGCCTGGGCTCCAGCGCCACCGGCCCGGCATACCGTCGGCGCAGGCTTTCGAAGAAACGTCGCGCATGCTCGGTGTCATGGCCAAGCGATGGCGGCAACTGTATCAACAGGCAACCCAGGCGATCGCCCAACTGCCCGCATTGTGCAAGGAACATATCCAGTGCGTATTCGCAGCCGGCGAGACGCTGCTCATGGCTGATGGCCTTGGGCAGCTTCACCGCAAAACGGAAATCCTCAGGTACGGACGCAGCCCAACGGGCATAGGTTTCGGGGCGATGGGGGCGGTAGAACGAACTGTTGATTTCCACCGTGTTGAAGCGGGTGGCGTAGCGTTGCAGGTGGCTGCCGGGCTGCGCAAATGCCTCGGCATGACGGCTGGACAGGCTCCAGCCAGCGCAACCCAGATAGATCATTCAGCTACCGGCCGCTTCGCCACGGAACGCTTCGCCCTCACCCGCGACGCGCCTGGCATATCCCACGCCCCACAGCAGCGCCCGCCTCATGGTTTCCCCCGCACACTGGTGGTAGATCTGTTCGCACAGCACCGTACCGTCGGTGCGATAGACACCGATGAACAACTGGGTGCCGCCAGTGCGTGACAAGCGCGTCTGCACTTCCAGGCAGGTACCGGAGCCGAGCGTTTCCTCATGGGTTTGATGGTGCAGGATCGGGTCGCACCATTGTCTATAGGTTTCACCTCTTCTTTTCATCTGCCAGCCCTCTCCTTTTCATGGCTGCTGATAATGCCCTGGCGATGTGTTTGGCTCATGATCGTGCTGCAGACGCTGCACCTGCACGTCAGTAAACGATGACGCTTCGTTGCGGTGCAGGCCTTGCAGGTAATCACGCGCCGCATCGCGGCTCAGGTCCTCCTGGTCGCTGCGCAGCTCGCAGGTGCCGGGTTGGTTGTCGAGGATATAGCTGATCAGGTACAGGTACTTGGACATCGCTGTAACTCCTGCTGGCTGAGTGAAATCGGGCGACTCAGCTTGATTGATCCTGGCTTGAGTGCAGCCGTTCAGCACCGACGACGACCGGCGCTGCAGCACATACCTGTGGGAGCGGGCGTGCCCGCGAACACCGGCACAGCCGGTGCCATCCACCGCGCTGCCTGTTTCGCGGGCATGCCCGCTCCCACAGGGCCCTCGTCAGCCGAAGGAATGTGTTCGGCAAGGTTCCAGTCGGTAGACCAGTGCGCACACACTTGAAACTTTCCCGAACCGCGCCAAGTCCAGACCCCTATCGGTCACAGGACGGGAGAAGGCAATGACCAGCACGGTAGGCGACTTTCTGGTGGAGCGTTTGTATCAATGGGGTGTGCGGCGCATCTTCGGCTACCCCGGCGACGGCATCAACGGGGTATTCGGGGCGTTGAGCCGGGCCGAGGGCAAGATCCAGTTCATCCAGGCACGCCACGAGGAAATGGCGGCCTTCATGGCCAGCGCCCATGCCAAGTTCACCGGCGAATTGGGTGTGTGCATTGCCACCTCCGGCCCCGGCGCTTCGCATCTGCTTACCGGCCTGTATGACGCGCGCATGGATCACCAGCCGGTGCTGGCCATCGTCGGCCAGCAGGCGCGAGCAGCGCTCGGCGGGCATTACCAGCAGGAGCTGGACCTGCTGTCGATGTTCAAGGACGTTGCAGGTGCCTTCGTCCAGCAGGCCTCGACCCCGGAACAGGTGCGCCACTTGCTCGATCGCGCAGTACGTACCGCCGTCGGCGAACGCCGGGTCACCGCCATCATCCTGCCCAACGACCTGCAGGACCTGCCCTACCACGAACCACCGAAAGCCCACGGCACGGTGCATTCCGGCATCGGCTACAGCAGGCCCCGCGTGGTGCCTTTCGAGCAGGACCTGCAACGTGCCGCGGATGTACTCAACGCTGGACGAAAAGTGGCGATACTGGTCGGTGCCGGCGCACTGCAAGCCACCGAACAGGTGATCGCGGTAGCTGAAACGCTTGGTGCTGGCGTGGCCAAGGCGCTGCTGGGCAAGGCCGTAGTGCCAGACGACCTGCCCTGGGTCACCGGCGCCATCGGGCTTCTAGGTACCGAACCGAGTTATCGGTTGATGAGCGAATGCGACACCTTGCTGATGATCGGCTCCGGCTTCCCCTACGCCGAGTTCCTGCCTGGGGAAGGCCAGGCCCGTGGCGTGCAGATCGATTTGCAGCCAGACATGCTCAGCTTGCGCTACCCCATGGAGGTCAACCTGGTCGGCGACGCCAGCGAAACGCTGCGGGCACTGCTGCCATTGCTCGAACACAAGACCGAGCGCCGTTGGCGCGACAAGGTCGAAGGCTGGCGCGCAGACTGGGACAAGACCCTGGAGAAACGCGCCCTGGTCAAGGCCGACCCGATCAACCCCCAGCGCGTGGTGCACGAACTCTCCCCTCGCCTGCCCGACCACGCCATCGTCACCAGTGACTCCGGATCCTGCGCCAACTGGTTTGCCCGCGACCTGCAGATACGCCGGGGCATGCAGTGCTCATTGTCCGGCGGCTTGGCCAGCATGGGCGCGGCGGTACCCTATGCCATCGCCGCCAAGTTCGCCCATCCGCAGCGCAGCGTGGTGGCCTTGGTGGGTGACGGGGCGATGCAGATGAACAACCTTGCCGAGCTGATCACCGTCGCCAAGTACTGGCGCCTGTGGGAAAACCCTCAGTGGATCTGCGCGGTGTTCAACAACGAAGACCTCAACCAGGTGACCTGGGAACAACGGGTAATGGAGGGCGACCCCAAGTTCGAGGCTTCACAGGCGATCCCTGATGTGCCCTATCATCTGTTCGCAATCTCCATCGGCTTGCAAGGCATCTACGTGGAGCGCGAAGAAGACATTGCCGGCGCCTGGGAGCGAGCCCTGGCGGCTGACCGGCCGGTGTTGATCGAATTCAAGACCGATCCGGACGTACCGCCCTTGCCACCGCACATCAAGCTGGAGCAGGCGAAGAAGTTCGCCAGCAGCCTGCTCAAGGGCGACCCGGACCAGGCTGGGGTCATCGTGCAGACGGCCAGGCAAGTTCTCGGTTCGGTATTGCCGGGCAAGAAATGAGGCGTGCACGGCACTGGCAGCAACCAGCCCCGTCGCTGGCCTGCCAAACCTGAACCGGGTGCGCCGGTTCAGGTTGTCAGTCGCATTGAACAGCCGCCTCGACAATCAGCTGGACCAAGAGCGTAACCTGCACGCTCAAGGCAACGTTTGCAGGGTGAACCAGGCCAATGTCGCGGTGAAACGTGTGGCCGCCAAGATCATAGGCGCGCACGGAGGCAGGCCAGGCGTCTCGGCTGACTGTTTGTGGCACCAACGCTACCCCCACACCCTTCCCGACAAGTTCGGTGATGGCATCCAGTTCGTCCAGTTCGCACACGTCTCTGGTATTGAAATGAAATTGTCGAAGGAAGCGGTCGACCTGGCGCCCACCAAATGACGAGCGATCGTAGCGAATGAAGGGTTGGGTCGAAAGCATTTCGCTCCACTCGGCATCCGCGAGCCCGGCTGGAACGATCAGCCTGTAAGGCTCGCTTGCCAACGTTGTCCAGTGAAGATCGCTTTGCAATTCGAACGGCGGCCTGATGATCACGGCGATGTCGATTTCCCGGGCATCTACCGCACTCAGCAGCTCCAGCGACAGGCCAGGAATGATACGCGTACGACATTCAGGCCGGGCGCCATGAAACTGCGCCAGTGCTTGTGGCAGCAGTGACCTCTGTACCGACGCGATAGCGCCGACCTCTACCTGCACGGTAGGCGCCACACCCTGAGCACTGGAACCCAGGCTGTTGTAGAGCCTGACGAGTTCCTGGGCCTGCTCCAGAATCTGCTGCCCGCGCCTGTTCAGCTGGGCGTTGCGGCCTTTGCGTTCAAAGATCTCATACCCCAGTTCGGCTTCCAGCCTCTGCATCTGTGCGCTTACGGCCGCCTGGGTCAGGTTCACCTTGAGCCCGGCCGCAGCGAACGTGCCCTCCCGGGCCACGGCAATCAGGGTCTTGAGCTCGCGGATCATTCACAATTTTCCTTTGTGTTTTTAAGAAAAATATATTGATTTTTTTATTATTCTGCCACTCCTAGAATCGACAAAAACGAGAAACAAGCCACCCACCACAATGATGACCTGTTGCTTCACAGGTCGTTACCCATAGCCCTCAAGGAGTTTCTGATGAGCCTGCCCCCCTTCCATCTCGCCATTCCGGTTTACGATATTCCCGCGGCTCGCAAGTTCTACGGCGAGGTGTTCAACCTTGAAGAAGGACGTTCCGCAGCCCAATGGGTCGACTTCAATTTCTATGGCCATCAACTGGTCATCCACGAACATCCCAAGATGCCCTACCAGGAACATGCGCTGAGCAACCCGGTAGACGGCCACAATGTGCCAGCCCCTCACTTTGGCGTGATCTTGCAGTGGGACGAGTGGGAAGCGCTTGCCAACCGCCTGACCGACCTGGGTACCGAATTCGTCATCGAGCCCTACGTCCGCTTCAAAGGCCAGGTGGGCGAGCAAGCCACCATGTTCCTCTTCGACCCGTGTGGTAACGCGCTGGAGTTCAAAGCCTTCAAGGACATGGGGCAGATCTTCGCCAAATAGCGTTGTTTGCCCGCGTGCCCCGGGCGTGAGCGCTTCGCTCACGCCTTCAATTACTGCCAACAGCGCAGCACACCATAAATCAATAAAAATAGGCTGGCGTCATGAAAAAAGTCCCACTGGTCTGGCAGATCGTTATCGGCTTATTGCTCGGCATCGGCGTTGGCTGGTTCTTGAATACACACCCGGAACATCAACAATGGGTCAGCAGTGAAGTGCTCAAACCCCTGGGTGACATCTTCATCAAGATGATGAAGATGATTGTTGTGCCCATCGTCTTCTGCTGCATGGTGCTCGGCATTGCAGGGGGTGGCGACAACAAGTCGTTTGGCCGTATGGGGGTCAAGTCCCTCGGCTACTTTTTCGCAATCACCACCTTGGCCATCATTGTCGGGCTCGTGCTGGCCAATCTTCTGGAGCCTGGCTCAGGTACAGTGATCGCCGGCATGACCGAAGGCGATGCGAGCATTAAATCGGAACCTGCCACAGGCGCTTTGCTGATCCTGCAGAACATTGTGCCGGACAACCTCTTCCAGTCGCTGTCCGAAGGCAAGCTGCTTTCCATCCTGTTCTTCGCGGTACTGTTCGGCATGGCCCTGAACGCCTTGCCGCGCGAAAAGAGTGCCCCAGTCGTGGCAACACTGCAGGGCACCGCCGACGCAATGTTCAAGCTGGTGAACTATGTCATGGCATACGCGCCCATTGGGGTGTTCGGCATGATCGGCTCCACCGTGGCAACCTTCGGCTTCGCCTCCCTGCTGCCATTGATGAAGTTGATCGGGGTCGTTTACCTGGCACTGATCCTCTTCGCACTGATCGTACTTGGCGGCATCTGCCTGTTGATCGGCGAGAACCTGTTGAAGCTTGTCCGCTATTTCAAGGATGAGCTGATCCTGGCGTGCTCGAGTGCGGCATCCGCGGCGGTAATGCCACAGCTGATGGAGAAGCTTGAACACTATGGTGTTCCCAGGCGTATCGTCAGCTTCGTAGTACCGGTCGGGTATGCGTTCAACCTGGATGGCGCGTCGATCTTCCTGGGGGTCGCGACAATCTTCATCGCCCAGCTTTACGGTATAGACCTCACACTGTCCCAGCAAATACTGCTGGTCGTGACCATGGTGCTCACCTCCAAGGGCGCAGCCGGTGTTCCAGGCTTCGCAATCATCATCCTCTCAGCCACGCTGGCATCTGCCGGGCTTCCCCTCGACGCTGTGGCGCTGGTGGCAGGCATCTTCCGAGTGATTGAAAGCGGGACTACCACGCTGAACGTGCTCGGCAATGCAATCGCACCACTAGTGATTGCCCGCTGGGAGGGGGTTCAGTTGAAACCATCCCGGCGTGAGGCGGCGAGTAAAGGTTGACGGGCCGATTGCCCAGCCCTTCGAGCTGCGCTGTCGCGCAGGGAACAATATTCGAGAACGGGTCACATCCCCTGTGGTAGCGGGCTCGCCCGCTCCCACAGTAACGGTGTATGCCTTCAGAGCTTACAAACAGCCAACATGCTCGCGGCGTCGCTGCACTCGAACTTGCCGGGTGCTTCGACCGCGATGTGCCTGACCACCAGGTCGTCGACCAACATGGCATAGCGTTGCGAACGCCGGCCCAAACCGCGCGCCGATAGGTCCTGGATCAGGCCCAGCGCCTCGCTGAATTCACCGTTGCCATCGCCAATCATCCTGACCGCCCCGCCCACCTGCAGGCTCGCGCCCCAGGCATTCATGACGAATGCATCATTGACCGAAACACAGAGAATTTCGGCAACCCCGGCGGCGAACAGGTCCTGGGCCGCAGCCACGTAGCCCGGTACATGCCGCTCCGAGCAGGTAGGCGTGAAAGCACCTGGCAAGCCGAAGATCAGCACTTTTTTCTGCTTGCAGCGCTCGTGCAGGGAAAACGCGTTCGGGCCGATCGCGCAGCCGCCCTCGCCGTTGCTGTACTGGTAAAGCGTTACGTCGGGCAGTGTATCGCCGGTCTTGATCATCGCTGTATCCCTGGGGCGGTAAATGGCCAGGCATGATGCAGCATCCACCAGCGTACGTACATCCAGCGGTCAGATCTGGCGTGGTCGAAACACGCTATCGATCGCGGCCACTACCTGCCTCGTTGCATCCTCGATGGCTCCTTCATTACGGCATAGTACCCAGCCGTGCTCCGCTACCGCACGCTCGAACGCCTCGGTACAGGCAACCTGCTCGTCCAGGCTATGGATCACCGTACTGCCCAATCCGCGCGTTCGTGCCGCGGCCCTTGCCCATGAGGTATCAGGGGCCGTGACAACGCCGACATGCAAATCGGGCACTTGCACATTTCGCTCGAGGTTCAGGCGCAGGATCTCGTCGAACGCCACGGTGCGGCGAAATGCGGCATCAGACGGGTACCAGCGATCGATCAGGATGATGCTGTCTACTGGCTGCCTGGGCAGCACGTGCCGGGAAATCCAGGCACGGCTTTCGGCGAAGCGCTCGCATACCCTCAATTCCAGGTCCCGGGAGGGGTTTCTGACCAGTTGATTGACAAGGGCCATGGTTTCCCCCCGATAGGGGTCGCTTTTTTTCTCGCAAAGCCGGATCACTTTCTTGTTGTCAGCCCGCAGGGCCTTGGTCACGGCCTCCAGAAGCGTGGTCTTGCCAGTGCCCTTGGGCCCATCGATGGAAACAAACAGCGGGCGGGTCATTTTTCATTACCAGTCGAATCTGAAGATGCAGCGCAGGCCTGGGTGCCAGCGCGGTCTTTATGGAAGCGGGCGACGCGGTGGATGGCACCGGCTATGCCGGTGTTCGCGGGTAAACCCGCTCCCACAGGGTCCCTGCTAAAGCAAAAAGTCATTTGCAGCCCCATGAGAGGGGCATGCAGTTGGCGGGGATCAACCTAGCTGGGCCTGAAGAAACAGCGAAAACAGCTCCGACTGCGATTTGATACCCAACTTGCTGTACATATGCTTGCGGTGCACTTTCACTGTTTCTACCGAGATTTCAAGCTTGCGCGCGATCTCTTTGCTGGAACACCCGCTGAGCATCAGCCGGCCCACCTCCAGCTCACGCCCGGTCAGCGGCGACTCCATCTGCTCGACCCTGTCCTCCATGCGGCTTTGCCAGTGCGGCGCAGGCTTGGTGGCCTCTTCCAGCAACTCCCGCTCGAAGGTCATCCGCTGGCGCATCAGCCCAGTGACCCACGGCCGCACCAGTTCCAGCAGGGTGACCTGTTCGATGCTGAATCGGCGCTTGCTACCCAACGACAGGCACAGCGTGCGCTGCGCATCCAGCTGCACGTTGAACTGAACTTCATCGGCAACCACGTTAAGCCGGAAATAGCGCTGGTAGTAGTCCGTCTGCTCGAAACACTCAGGGGCCACATCCGCCAGGCGCACCAGGCCGGACGCCGCAGCCTCTCGGCTGGCCACGTAAAACGGGTCCAGCAGGTACAGGCCCTTCAGGTAATCCTGGAACAGCGGGTCAGGGTTGCCGTCTGCACTGGGGCATTCGGCGAACACCTGCGGGCGCCCTGCGGAGAACAGCAGCGCCACCCAGCTGTCGCAGGCAACGTACTCGTTCAGCAACCGCACCAGGGCTTTCCAGAAGTGGTCCTTGTCGAGGGTTTCGATCAATTGGCCTACCGATCGGTGCCAGGCGATGTCGTGCAGCGTAAAATTCATCCTCTACCCCTGTTGGGTTACCACGTGGGCGTAATACCCCCCGCCATGATGACCACCCCATAATCCGGGCTAGCTTACGCTGAGCGAACCTGTACCGGGATCGTTTTTTATACCCCATGCCGCCAGGGCATGGCGGTCGAAGCTGTCAGTCGAGGATTGGAAATGAAGGTAGAGCTTGTCCAACTGGCCGGTCGCGATGGCGATACCGCGTACAACCTGCAGCGCACCATCGAGGCGATCGGCAACTGCGGTGCCGATACCGATCTGCTGGTCTTCCCGGAAACCCAGCTGATGGGCTTCCCTACCGAAGAAAACATCAACCGCATTGCCGAGCCACTGGATGGCCCAAGCATCACGGCAGTCCAGCAGGCCGCACAAGCGCGCAATGTTGCCGTGGTCGTCGGGATGGCCGAAGTTGCAGACGACGGTCGTTTCTACAACACCACCGTAC
Organism: Pseudomonas sp. NLJ1; assembly: GCF_049486705.1. Taxonomy (NCBI): domain Bacteria; kingdom Pseudomonadati; phylum Pseudomonadota; class Gammaproteobacteria; order Pseudomonadales; family Pseudomonadaceae; genus Pseudomonas; species Pseudomonas sp. NLJ1. Next base: position 35,835 of record NZ_CP137735.1, read on the forward strand.
TGGTCACGCCAGAAGGCGTCGCCCTCACCTACCGCAAGACCCACCTTTGGGCATCGGACTGCGGGGTTTTCACCCCAGGCGACCGGTTTGCGACAGCGCTGTTCAAAGGCATCCGTGTCGGCCTGCTGATCTGCTTTGACATCGAATTCCCAGAAGCCGCGCGTGCCCTGGGGCAGCTGGGCGCAGAACTGATCATCGTCACCAACGGCAACATGGACCCGTACGGCCCCACCCACAAAACCGCCATCACCGCACGCGCCATGGAAAACCAGGCCTTCGCGGTCATGGTCAACCGCGTGGGTGACGGTGATGGCGGCCTGGTGTTCGCTGGCGGCAGTGCCGTCGTCGACCCGTACGGCCAGTTGCTGTGCGAAGCCGGCCGTGGCGAGTGTCGCATGACCGTCGAACTGGCCATGGAGCAACTGCAGCAGTCGCGGCGCGACTACACCTACATCGCCCAGCGGCGCATCCGGCTGCCGGGTGAACAGGTCGAGCACGCTGACGGCCTTCGTGAACTGATCATCCCCTCCTGAATATTCCACCCCTTCCAGGCTCTGTTGCTGGAATGCAAGGCCGCCAGGGACGGCAGCATGTTCGACTCTGAATAACAATCACAAGCTGGAGCAAACAGTAATGGCCACACTCAAGCGAACGCTTTCGCTGGGCCCGGTGGTGCTTTTCGGCATCGCCTACATGACCCCCATCATCGTCCTGGGCACATTCGGTATCCTGGCCGAGACGACGGGAGGCAGGGTGCCCGCAGCCTACCTCGCTGCCGCCATCGCCATGCTCTTTACCGCCTTGAGCTACGGCCACATGGCGCGCGCCTTCCCGGTAGCCGGTTCCGCCTATACCTACGTGCGCAAATCGATCAGCCCGCAGCTGGGCTTCATCACCGGCTGGGCAGTGATGCTCGACTATCTGTTCCTGCCCATGGCGATCTGGCTCATTGGCGCGGCCTATCTGCACTCTGCGTTCCCAGGCGTGCCGCAAGCCATCTGGGTACTGGCATTCATCGGCATCACCACAACGATCAACGTGATCGGCCTGCGCCTGGCCAAGACCGTCAATGGCCTGTTGATGTTCATCCAGCTGCTGGTGCTGGCGGCGTTCGTTGCACTCGCGGTGCGCTATGTCTGGGGTGACCCCACCGTGCCGCTGTGGACACTCGAGCCGTTCTACCAAGAAGGTACACAATTGCCGCTGATCATGGGCGGTGCGGCGATCGCCTGCTATTCATTCCTGGGCTTCGACGCGGTCAGCACCCTGACCGAAGAAACCAAGGACCCAAGCAAGACCATTCCGAAAGCCATCCTGCTGATCACCCTGATTGGCGGCGGGCTGTTCATCGCCTGCAGCTACTTCGTTCAGCTCGCTCACCCGTCCACCGACTTTGCCAACGCCGACGCGGCGGCTTATGAAATTGCCCGCAACATCGGTGGCGACATCTTCGTCAGCATATTCCTGCTGGGGCTGATCGTCGGCCAGTTCACTTCGGGCCTGTCGGCGCAAGCCAGCGCCTCTCGGCTGCTGTATGCGATGGGGCGTGACGGAGTGCTGCCCAGGTCATTCTTCGGCAAGCTCAGCGAACGCTTCAGCACGCCTGTACCCAGCATCATCCTGTGCGGTGTGGTCGCCCTGCTCGCCTTGCGCATGGATGTGACGACCTCTACCTCGTTCATCAACTTCGGTGCGTTTCTCGCCTTCAGCCTGGTCAACCTGGCGGTGATCTTCCACTACTGGGTTGCCATGCAGCAGCGTGGCGCCAACGCGCTGCTGATGTACCTCGCGTTCCCTCTGGTGGGCTTTGCCTCGACCTTGTGGCTGATGGCAAGTCTCGATCACCTGGCGATCTACCTGGGCGCAGGCTGGCTCTGCCTCGGCGTGCTCTACCTGACCGTGATTACCAGTGGTTTCAAGCGCAAGCCCCCCGAGATGCACTTCGAGGAGGCCTGAATTCGGGCGAGGGGGTACATTTGTACTCCCTGCGCGAGCGATCGATCATTCCGCGCCGACCATCCGGTAGGGATCGGCACCAGCCTTGAGGTGGCGCCGATCCTTTCAGGCATTACACCGCCAGCGCGCGCTCACGCAGCTCGCTGTTGAGGATGCGGTCGTTTTCGCTGTAATCGACCGGGCAGTCGATCACGTGCACGCCCGGGGTCTTGATGCAGTGTTCGAGCAGCGGCAGCAGGCCTTCGGCGCTTTCCACGCGGTGGCCGTTGGCACCGTAGGCTTCGGCGTACTTGACGAAGTCCGGGTTGCCGTAATCCAGGCCGAAATCGGTGAAGCCCATGTTCGCCTGCTTCCAGCGGATCATGCCGTAGCCGTCGTCGCGCAGGATCACCACGGTGATGTGCATGCCTAAGCGTACTGCAGTCTCCAGCTCCTGGCTGTTCATCATGAAGCCGCCGTCGCCGCACACCGAAATCACCGGGCGGTCCGGGTGCACCAGGTGCGCGGCCATGGCCGATGGCAGGCCGGCGCCCATGGTCGCCAGGGCGTTGTCCAACAGTACGGTGTTCGGCTTGTGCGCCTTGTAGTTGCGGGCGAACCAGATCTTGTAGATGCCATTGTCCAGGGCGACGATGCCTTCGGACGGCAGCACGCGACGGATGTCGGCAACCATGCGCTGCGGGTACACCGGGAAGCGGTTGTCGTCGGCGCCTTCGGCGATCTGCGCTTCGTTGGCTTCACGAATCGCCATCAGGCGGGTGAAGTCCCAGTGCGAAGTGTCGTTCAGGGCTTCGCTGATCTGCCATACGGCGTTGGCGATGTCGCCGATCACTTCCACCTGCGGGAAGTACACGGCATCGACTTCGGCAGAGCGGAAGTTGATGTGGATGACTTCGGTACCGCCACGAACCATGAAGAACGGCGGCTTCTCGATCACGTCGTGGCCGATGTTGATGATCAGGTCGGCAGCTTCGACGGCGCGGTGCACAAAGTCACCGGACGACAGTGCGGCGTTGCCCAGGAAGCGCGGATGGCGCTCGTCGACCACACCTTTACCCATCTGGGTGGTGATGAACGGGATGCCGGTCTTGTCGATCAGTTGCTTGAGGACCTTGGCGGTCATCTTGCGGTTGGCGCCGGCGCCGATCACCAGGATCGGGTTACGTGCGGCCAGCAGCTTTTCTACAGCCGCTTCGATGGCCACATGCTCTGCCAGCGGGCGACGGTGCAGGCTGCGCGGGATCGGCAGGGCGTCGGTCTGCTCGGCGGCGATGTCTTCCGGCAGCTCCAGGTGCACCGCACCCGGCTTCTCTTCTTCGGCCAGGCGGAAGGCTTCGCGCATACGCGCCGGGATGTTGTCGGCGGAGGCGAACTGGTGGGTGTACTTGGTGATGGGGTCCATCATGCCGCACACGTCGATGATCTGGAAACGGCCCTGCTTGGACTTCTTGATCGGCTTCTGGCCGGTGATCATCATCATCGGCATGCCGCCCAGGTAGGCGTAGGCGCTGGCGGTGACCAGGTTGGTGGCGCCAGGGCCAAGGGTCGACAGGCTGACGCCGGTCTTGCCGGTCAGACGGCCATAGGTGGCAGCCATGAAACCTGCGGACTGCTCGTGACGGGTCAGTACCAGCTTGATCTTCGACTTGCGCAGGGATTCGAGCAGGTCGAGGTTTTCCTCACCGGGAATGCCGAACACATACTCGACACCTTCGTTTTCCAGGCATTGCACAACGACATCGGCGGCCTTGGCCATTTGGGGTACTACCTCAAAATCTTTGTGGGATTGCAGATTTATTAAGCTGCGTGACTGAGATGTTGCAGGATGTCTCAGTGGCGCGCATCGTAGGCCCTCTGGTTAATAATAATAAATATATTGTTATGATGCTTAGCATCACAGTTCGTTATGAATGCGTTAGCCATTAAAGGTAGTCCCCCTCAATGAACCTCAAGGCGTTGCGCTGCTGCGTCGAAATCGTCCGCCAAGGCAGCTTTACCAAGGCTGCGCAGCACCTGCACATTGCCCAGCCGGCCCTGAGCATGGCGGTGACCCGGCTGGAAGAAGAACTGGGTGTGACCCTGTTCAACCGCACCACGCGCAAAGTGATCCTTACCGCCGAAGGCCAGCAGTTCTTGCCGCGGATTGCTTCGGCGTTGCGCGAAATGGATATTGCCCGCCAGGAACTGCGCGATATGGCCGACCTGAAGCGTGGTGAAGTGCGTCTGGGCATTCCGCCGATGTTTGGCCTGCACTACGTGCCCGGGTTGATGAACGCCTTTCGCAAGTTGTACCCGGGCATCGCCATGACCGTATTCGAAGGCAGTGCCGAAGACATTGGCCACCGCCTGGAACAACGGGAAATCGACCTGGCGCTGCTGGAGTCCAGGCGCGTGCCACCCGACAAGGAATCCATCCTGCTGGGCAGCGACGAGATGCTTGCATGCATGCACCCCGACCATCCGTATGCCGGCAAGGCCTCCCTCACGGCCGAGGATTTGCGCAACACCGACATGGTGGTGTTCGACCGCACCTTCGTTCAACGCCACCTTCTGGACGCCTTCTTCGCCGAACACGGGATTACCTACCAAGTGGCGCTGCAGAGCAACTTCGTCTCGCTGGTGGTGCAGGCTGCGCTGGACAACATGGGCGTTGCAACCCTGCTGCGCTCGGTACAGCAGCGTACCCCGGGCATTGTCGGCGTACCGTTCCGCCCGGCACAGCAGATGAGTTTCAGGTTGTGCTGGCGCTCGGGGGAATACCTGTCTTTGGCCAGCAAGCGCTTCATCGATTTTGCCGCGCAGACCCACTATCTGGAGCGTTGAGGCCGGCCTGTACCGGCCCTTTCGCGGCTAAAGCCGCTCCCACAGGGACCCTGCCAGCTCAAGGAATGCGCCATACCTGTGGGAGCGGGCGCGCCCGCGAACACCGGCGCAGCCGGTGCTATCCACCGCGTCGCCTGCTTCGCGGGCATGCCCGCTCCCACAGGGTCCCCGCCAGCTGAGGAATGTGCTGTACCTGTGGGAGCATCTTTAGCCGCGAATACCGGCGCCGCCGGTGGCAAACGATTTGACGGGGGCTGGTAGCAGATGTCAGGCACCGCACGCCTCAAATACCAGCAAAAACCTGTAAAACGTTGCAATTCGTCAGGTTCTTGCCTGCGCTTCGCCTCCCTACAATGGCCTCACAACAACAAACGAGCCCAGCTCCGTGAGGCACGACCCCCATGTACAGAGACCACATCGTCAAACCGCGTGCGACCGACAACCCGGCGTTCATGGCCCTGGCCACCGCCGTCATCTTTGCGCTCGCCCTGTTCTACGGCGTCGGCGACGGTAGCCTGGCCCGGCTGATGGGCCCGATCGTGCTCGACCTGCAGACACCGCTGCTACGCAACATCGCCGTGGCGGGTACCCTTGCGGTTACCCTGGTGCTGAACCTGTTCATCCTCGGGCGCTTTGCGTTGCGGGCCCAGGTCATCACCGTCTGGTTCGAACTGTTGCTGTTGTTCCTGCTGTTCTTCGACACCTTCGACCTGTCCTACAGCTTCATCGCCAGCAAGGTTGGCTTCATGATCACCCAGGGGGTGTTCACCACCGTCTACGTTTCCACGATCGCCATTACCATCGCCTTCATCCTGGCCCTGCTGGGGGCGACCGCACGGCTGTCGTCCAACGGCTTTGCCATCGCCATCGCCAGCTTCTACACCTCGTTTTTCCGCGGTGTACCGCTGCTGATCCAGATCTACCTGATCTACCTCGGCATCCCCCAACTCGGCTATGTAGTCGGTGCAGTGCCCGCAGGCATCCTGGCCTTGTCGCTGTGCTACGGCGCCTACATGACGGAAATCTTCCGCGCCGGCATCAGCAGCATCCCGCGCGGGCAATGGGAAGCCTCGCGGGCGATTGGCCTGACGCCCTTCCAGGCCATGACCCGGGTAATCCTGCCGCAGTCGATGCGCCTGATCATCCCGCCCACCGGCAACCAGTTCATCTCCATGCTCAAGGACAGCTCGCTGGTATCGGTGATTGGCGTGTGGGAACTGATGTTCCTGGCCCGCACCCAGGGCCGTGCCGAGTTCCGCCATCTGGAGATGCTGATTACCGCCGCCGTTCTGTACTGGGTGCTGTCGATCCTGCTCGAAGCCGTGCAGTCGCGCCTGGAAAAACGTTTCGACCGCGCCCACCGCTGATCGAGGAGCATCACCATGAATCAAGTAGTCACCCCCGCTGCCGCCCAGGCCGCCGTGTCTATCCGCGACCTGCAGAAATGGTATGGCGAGTTCCACGTGCTCAAGGGTATCGACCTGGAAATCGCCAGCGGCGAGATCGTGGTGGTCTGCGGCCCGTCCGGCTCGGGCAAGTCCACACTGATTCGCTGCCTGAACCTGCTGGAGGACTTCCAGAAAGGCCAGGTGCTGATCGCCGGCAACCCGCTGAACCGTGATGCCGCCAGCGTAGCCGCCATTCGCCGCCAGGTCGGCATGGTGTTCCAGCAGTTCAACCTGTTCCCGCACCTGACCGTGCTGGAAAACCTGATGCTCGGGCCGCGCCTGGTCAGCAAGCTCAGCGAGGCCCAGGCCCGTGCCCTGGCCCTGGAGCACCTCGAGCGGGTGCGCATCGCCAGCCAGGCCGACAAGTTCCCCGGCCAGCTATCCGGCGGCCAGCAACAGCGGGTGGCCATTGCCCGCGCGCTGTGCATGAAGCCGCGGATCATGCTGTTCGACGAACCCACCTCGGCGCTGGACCCGGAAATGGTCAAGGAAGTACTCGATGTGATGGGTGAGCTGGCCGAGGATGGCATCACCATGCTCTGCGTCACCCACGAGATGGGCTTCGCCCGCCGGGTCGCCGACCGCATCCTGTTCATGGACCAAGGCCAGGTAATCGAACAGGGCCCGCCCAACGAGTTCTTCGACAACCCGCGCCATGCGCGCGCCAAAGCGTTCCTCTCGCAGATCCTCAGCCACTGAGGCCTGTGTCTGCCGCTGTGCCAACACAACAACAATCGCATACCCGGAGACTTACCGAATGAACCCAATCGCACGCTTGTTCGCACTCACTGCCGTCGCCGGCAGCCTGGCCCTGATGACCGGCGCTGCCTGGGCAGGTGCCACCCTGGACCGCATTCACCAGAGCAAGGTCATGAAAGTGGCCACCGCCGCCAACTGGCCGCCGCAGTCGTTCCTCGGCGAGGACAATACCCTCAAGGGCTTCGACATCGATGTCGCCAACGAAATCGGCAAGCGCATGGACACCAAGGTGGAGTTCGTCACCCCCGAGTACGGCATCATCACCGCCGGGCGCTGGGCCAGCCGCTGGGACCTGTCGGTCGGTTCGATGACGCCGACCACCGAGCGTGGCCGCGTGCTCGACTTCCCGGCCATCTACTACTACACCCCCTACATGTTCGCCGTGCACAAGGATGCCGCCGTTACCAGCGCTGCCGACCTCAATGGCAAGACCATCGGCGTCGAGGCCGGCACGACCTCCGAGGACTACATCAACCGCCGGCTGAAGATCGACGCGGTGAATGTGCCTGCGTTCAGCTACACCGTGGAGCCGGGCGATGTGCAGACCTACGGCGACAGCATGGGCCCGCTGGATGACCTGCGCATGGGTAACGGCACCCGTCTGGATGCCGTCCTGTCGCCGCTGCCGACTATCAAGGGTGCGATCAAGGCGGGTTACCCGATCACCCCGGTGCAGGGCAAGCCCGCCTATTACGAACCGCTGGCCATCGCCACCGACAAGGGCGACGACGCCTTCAACGCCGAACTGGCCAAGGCCATCGACAGCATGAAGGCCGACGGTACGCTGAAGCAGCTGTCCGAGAAGTGGTACGGCGCCGACCTCACGCAAGTGCAGTAACCCCATGACCCGCAGGCCAGCGCTCTTCCGCTGAAGGGCGTGCGGCCCCCTCGTGCCCGCAAGACACGCAACGCCCAGCAAAAGGATGACCCAGCCGATGTCCAGTTACAGCAACAACTACTACACCGGGACCATGCGCCCAGCCCCGCAGCGCCCGGCCCTGGCCGGCGAAGCCCAAGCCGACGTGTGCGTCATCGGCGGCGGCCTGGCGGGCCTCAGCGTGGCCCGGGAACTGCTGGCGCGCGGGCGCTCGGTAGTAGTGCTGGAAGCCGCGCGGGTGGCCTGGGGCGCCTCCGGGCGCAATGGCGGCTTCGTGCTGCAGGGCTGGTCCGAAGGGCTGTCGGCCATCGAGCGGCGCTGCGGTAAGCAGACAGCAGCGGAGTTGTTCCGGCTGTCACTGGAGGGCGTCGATATCGTACGCGACACCATCGCCCGCCACCAATTGCCAGGCTGTGCCGCGACCACCGGCAAACTCAGCGTGGTGCGCTATGACGATGCCGACAACCTGCAGCGCACCCGCGACCGCATGGCCCGTGACTTCGGTTTCGAGATGGAATACCTGGACACCCCGACACTGCGCAGCCGCCTGCGCACCGACCGGTACTTCCAGGGGCTGCGCGACAGCCATGGTTTTCACTTCCACCCGCTGAATTACTGCCTGGGCCTGGCCGAACTGGTCGAGCTCGCCGGCGGCCGCATCCACGAGCAGTCGCCCATGCTGCGGGTAGTACGCAAGGCCGGGCATCACCGCGTGACCACTGCCCACGGCGCGGTCACTTGTGCCGATGTGGTGTACTGCTGCGGCGGCTACGGCGGCGCCGAGTTCGGCCCGCTGCGCCGGGCGTTCCTGCCAATCGCTACCTATGTGGTACTCACCGAACACCTGGGCGAGCGCCTGGGTGACGTAATACGTACCACGGACGCCATCGGCGACAACCGTCGCGCCTCGGACTACTACCGCATCGTCGAGGGCGACCGCCTGCTGTGGGGGGGCCATATCACCACCCGCAACCTGCAAGACGAACAACGCCTGGGGCAATTGCTGTCCCGTGACATCCTCAGCGTGTACCCGCAGTTGCAAGGCCTGAAAGTCGCCAAGGCCTGGTCCGGGCTGATGGGCTACGCCCGCCACAAAATGCCGCACATCGGCCCTCTGGGCCCGGGGTTGTGGGCCTGTACTTCATTTGGGGGCCATGGTATGAACACCGCACCCGTGGGCGCCAGGGTAGTCGCCGAGGCGGTGTGCGGCGAAACCGACCGTTATCGCCTGTTCGATGCCTATGGCCTGGAATGGAACGGCGGACCGTTTGGGCCTGCTGCGGCACAAGCGGTGTATGCCGGGCTGAAACTGATGGACCGTTTCCAGGAAGCGCGCTCGCAGTACAACAACTAGAACGACAACCAGGAATCGCCATGGACGCCCTCCCCCCCGGCGCGCTGTTCAAACTTACCGAAAAGGACCGCCAACTGCTGGCGTTGCTGCAGGCCAATGCCCGCGAGCCCACCGCCTCGCTGGCTCGCAAACTGGGTGTGTCGCGCTCGGCGGTGCAGGAGCGCATCAACCGCCTGGAAAACGCCGGCGTGATCACCGGCTACAGCGTGCGCATCGATCAGGACAAGCTGCAGCAGGTGATCAACTGCTTCACCATGACCTCCTGCAGCAACAAGAGCTACACCGACGTGATGACCACCTTGCGCAAGATGGAGTCGGTGCAGGCGGTGTACGCGGTATCGGGCGAAATGGATTTCATCATCCACCTGACCACCCATACCTTGGGCGAACTGAATGCCGAACTGACCCGTATAAACATGATCAAGGGTGTGACCCATACGGCGTCGCACATTGTCATGGAGACCAAGTTCAGCAAGAAGCTGACGTTGTAACCCCCCTCCCAGGCTTGTGCAGGGCCTTGTGGGAGCGGGCATGTCGAGGCGTCGAACCGCCGCGAACACCGGCGCAGCCGGTGCCATCCTCCGCGCTGGATTCTTCGCGGGCATGCCCGCTCCCACAGGTGCTGTTCATGCCGCAGGTCCAGGAAGCCGGCCAGCTTCCTCGACGTCACCGTCACGGATTGACTATGATCCCGCCTTGAACGTTTCAGCATGTTTCAACAAGGATCCAGATGTCAGTTCAGGAATTACCCCCTCTCCCAAGCAAAACTACCGTCGCGAAGATGGAAGCCGCCATGGCGCTGGGCAGCTTTGCCATTGGCACCGGCGAGTTCGCCATCATGGGCCTGATGCCCGATATCGCCAGCAACCTGCAATTGAGCGAGCCCCAGGTGGGCCATGCCATCAGCGCCTATGCGCTGGGGGTGATGGTCGGCGCCCCGACACTGGCGATCATCGGCGCCCGGCTGTTGCGCAAGCACATGCTGCTGTTGTTGATGGCGCTGTATGCCCTTGGCAACCTGGCTACCGCCTTCGCCCCCTCGTTCGGTGGCCTGGTCGCCTTCCGCTTCATCAGCGGCCTGCCCCATGGCGCCTACTTTGGCATCGCGGCGGTGGTGGCGTCGAGCATGGTGGCCAAGGACCAGCGGGCGGGGGCCGTGGCCCGGGTGATGATGGGGCTGACCCTGGCCATGTTGCTCGGTAACCCGATCGCCACCTTGCTGGGCCAGTACTTCGGCTGGCGCTCGGCGTTCGTGCTGGTTGGCGCGATCGCCCTGTGCACCATCGTCCTGGTCTGGCGCTTCGTACCCCAGCGCCACGATGAAGTGCGCAGCGACCCGCGCAAGGAACTGCAAGCCTTCACCCTGCCGCAGGTGTGGATGGCGCTGGGCATCGCCTCGATCGGCTTTGCCGGCATGTTCTGTGTGTTCAGCTACCTGGCGCCGACCATGTTGCAGGTGACCCAGGTGTCGCCACAGTGGATTCCGTTTGGCCTGGCGGCGTTCGGCGTCGGTGGCATTGTCGGCAACATCGCCGGTGGCAAGCTGTTCGACCGCCTGCAGTTCCGCGCGGTCGGGCTGGTGCTGATGTGGTCGATTGCCGTGCTGCTGTTCTTCAGCTTTGCCGCCCAGGCGCTGTGGAGCCTGCTGCTGGGCATTGGCCTGGTCGGCACCATGATTGCCCTGGCGGCGCCGTTGCAAATCCGCCTGATGGACATTGCCCATGAAGCGCCAAGCCTGGCGGCGGCGTCGAACCATGCGGCGTTCAACCTGGCCAATGCGCTGGGGCCGTGGCTGGGTGGCATGGCGATTACCGCAGGCATGGGCTGGACCAGCACCGGGTACATCGGCGCGGCTACGGCGCTGGTCGGGCTGGGGATCTACCTGGTGGCACGGCGGATGAAGGGTGGGCACTAAGGCCCGGCTTTTCGCTTGATACTGGCGCCTCTCTCTGGTTTGGCACGATTCCTTGTAGGAGCGGCCTTGTGTCGCGAAAGGGCTGCAAAGCAGCCCCGGCAATCCGTGACGCTGAAACCCTGGGCTGCTTTGCAGCCCTTTCGCGACACAAGGCCGCTCCTACAGAAGAACGCGTCAATCCTGGGGATCGCACCGCATCGCAGCAGGCATCAACGCGGCAGGCTGACCCTGGCCACCTCGGCAAAATAACGGGCCCCGGTTGCCAGGATCGCATCGTTGAAATCATACGAAGCGTTGTGCAACGGCGTAGCCCCCGCCTCGCCCTCGGCACCATTGCCGATGAACACGAAGTTGCCCGGCACCTGCTGCAGGAACGCACCGAAGTCCTCGGAAATCATCATCGGCATCACTTCGGCATTCACCGCCTGCGCCCCCACCACATTGCGCGCCGCCGCCACGGCAATTTCCGTGTTCGCCGCCCAGTTCACCGTCGGCGCAAACTCGTGGCTGTACTCGAACCGGCAGGTTGCACCGTGCAGGTGGCAGATGCCCTCGCTGATCTCGCGCATGCGCTTTTCCAGAAGGCGCTGCACCTCTGGGCTGTAGCTGCGGGTGTCACCCTTGATCGTGACATGGGTCGGTATCGCATTGCGGATGCCATCAGTGATGAACTCGGTGCAGGAAACCACTGCCGACAGGCTCGGGTCGACATTGCGCGCGACAATGGTCTGCAAGGCCAGCACGATCTCGGCGCCGATCACCATCGGGTCGATACCCATGTGCGGCCGGGCGGCATGGGTGCCCTTGCCCTGGATGTGAATGACGAAGTTGTCCTCGCTGGCCATGATCCCACCGGGCCTCGTGGCGATATGGCCGGCCGGCATGCCCGGCATATTGTGCGCGCCATACAGGGCATCGACCGGGAAGCGCTCGAACAACCCATCGGCCATCATCGCCTTGGCCCCCCGCCCATGCTCCTCGGCCGGCTGGAACACGAAACGCACGGTACCGTTGAAGTTACGCTCGCGGCACAGCAGGTCTGCGGCACCCAGCACCATCGCCATGTGCCCGTCGTGGCCACAGGCGTGCATCTTGCCGTGGTTGCAGGACGCATGCGGCCGTTGATGCGCCTGTTCGGTGATGTTCAGGGCATCCATGTCGGCACGCAGGCCGATCACGCCTGGGCCGTCACCGACAGTGAGGCTGGCAACCAGGCCGGTGCCACCGATGCCACGGTGCACCTCCAAGCCAAGGCTGGCGAGGATGCTGGCGACCTGTTCGGCGGTGTCGAACTCTTCAAAGCCGGTTTCCGGGTGCCGGTGAAACGCGTGCCGCCAGTGCTTGAGGCGCAGTTCGAATGCAAGGTCGTTGCTCATGCTTGAAGCTCCTGTTACTGAGCCAACGTCGGGCGTTGACCGGAAGGTTGGGGTTCATCCGCAGGCGCTTGGCCGTGCCAGATGACGCTTTCGCTCAGGTAAGGCGTGCGGTAGCCGCTGCCCACACCCAGGCGGTAGAACGCGAAGGCAACTGCGCTCACCACGACCATGTCCAGGCCCTCTGGCAGCAGGCCGATACCGCCGAACGCCTCGCTGCCCAGCCACGACACCAGGGCAATCGCCGGGAGATAGCCGATCAGCCAGGCAGCGGCGCGCAGCTCGCGAGCGAACCCCGCCCAGCCGGCTTTGGCCTGGTAGTAGAAATAGATAGGCAAGGCGCCGATCACCAGGAGGATCACCTGGCCAGTCAGCGGCCAACGGGCCCAATACAGCACCAGTGAGGCACAGATGAAGGCAAATGGCGCAATGATGCCCATGCCCTTCAGGCGCAGCGGGCGGTGGATTTCCGGCGCGGTAGCGCGCAGCGACATCAGGCTGATCGGCCCGGTCAGGAACGAAATCACCACGGCCACCGAGATCACCGCCGCCAGTACGCCCCAGCCACGGAAGAAGAACAGGAAGATGAAACTCACCGCCAGGTTCAGCCACATCGCCTGGCGCGGCACGCCATACAGCGGGTGCAGGTTGCCGAAGATTTTCGGCAGGGTGTTGTTCTTCTCCATCGCATAGATCATGCGCGCAGTGGTGGCGGTGTAGATGGAGCCGGTACCCGAAGGGCTGACGAAGGCATCCAGGTACAGCAGCATGGCCAGCCAGTTCAGGTTCAGCGCCAGTGCCAGTTGCGCCAAGGGCGAATCGAAGTTCAGGTTGTGCCAGCCCGCAGCGATGCTCGCCGGGCTCAAGGCCCCGATGAAGGCCACCTGCAACATCACGTAGACCACCAGCGCGATGAGCACCGAGCCGACCAGCGCGAACGGGATGCTGCGCCCGGGGTTGCGCGCCTCGCCGGCCAAACTGACCGGGCTCTGGAAGCCGTTGTAGCTGAACACGATACCGCTGGCGGCCACTGCAGTGAACACTGCAGACCAGCCATATGGTGCGAAGCTGGCAACCGAGCCGTCGCCGAAGTTCTGTGAATTGAACTGGGTCGAGATCAGCGCGACGGAGGTCAGCGCAGGCACCACCAGCTTGAACACGGTAATTGCGGTGTTGGTCTTGACGAACAGCTTCACGCCCCAGTAGTTCAGGCCGAAGTACACCAGCACCAGACCCGCACTGGCCAGCAGCCCACCATGGGTCAATTCGCCGTGGTGCACCAGCGCCTGGGCCCACGGGAATGGCCAGGAGGCCATGTACTGGATCGAGGCGATCGCTTCGATGGGGATCACCGACACAATGGAGATCCAGTTGGCCCAGGCCGCCAGGAAGCCCACCAGCGAGCCGTGGGAATAGCGCGCATAACGCACCATGCCGCCGGACTCAGGGAACATCGCGCCCATTTCCGCATAGGTCAGGGCAATCGCCAGCACCACCACCGCACCGATGACCCAGGCCAGGATCGCCGCCGGCCCGGCGATGGCCGATGCATGCCAGGCGCCGAACAGCCAGCCTGAACCGATGATGGAGCCAAGGCCGGTCAGCATCAGCGACCAAGGGCTGATGTCACGTTTGAGTTTGTTCATGGAATCTCCGCTTGTTTTTCTTGTGTGGAGCTGACGGAGGGCCGGTAATACCGGCCCTCAGGGGTGGATCAGGTACGTACCCAGGCTTGCTGGCGGGCCAGTACCGAGCTGGCCGACTCGCCCAGCAGGTCGGCATATACGCCGGGGGCGGTGGCGCCTTCGGTATTGATGAAGAGGATGCGGGCGTTGCCGTCGATATCCAGGTCGGCAGCTGCGCCAGCATCCGTTACCAGGCGGGCAAGCCCGGCCAGGCCGGCGACGCCGGACTCACCAGCCACCAGCGGAATGTCGCGAGCGCTGCCAACCGCCAGACGGCGCATGGCGGCGACAGCTTGGTCATCGCTGATGGTCATGAAGTAATCGACGCTCGGCTCCAGGAAGCGCCAGGCCAGCGGCGATGTCTCGCCGCACGCCAGGCCTGCCATTACCGAGTCCACCGAGCCGGTCGCCCTGGCCGGCTTGCCGAGCAAGGCGCTCTGGTACAGGCAGTCCGCCTGCTCCGGTTCGACCATGACCAACAGCGGGCGCTGTGCGCCGTAGTGCTCCCACAGGTAGCTGACGATACCGGCCGCCAGGCCGCCCACCCCGCCCTGCAGGAACACGTGGGTGAACGGCGGTTGCCCGGCAGTGGCTTCGATGATTTCCGCGGCGATGGTGCCGTAGCCCTGCATCACGTCACGCGGGATCACTTCGTAGCCTTCATAGGAGGTATCGGAAACCACGGTCCAGCCGTTGCTGGTCGCCAGCTCCGCAGCATGCTCGACCGACGCGTCGTAATTGCCGGCAATGCGCACGATCTGTGCGCCATAGGCCGCAATCGCCTGTTCGCGCTCGATGCTGACGTTGGCATGCAGCACGATCACGCAGCGGCAGCCGATGCTTTGCGCGGCGGCCGCCAGGCCCTTGCCATGGTTGCCATCGGTGGCGCTGACCACGGTGAACTGCGCCAGCAGGTCGGCGTACTGGCCTTCCAGCAAGCCACGCGGGTCGAACTGCTGCGCGGGGAAGGTACGCCGGATCAGCCGAACCAGGGCAATCGGCGCGCCCAGGGCCTTGAAACTGCCCAGCTCCGAGCGCACCGATTCGTCCTTCACCGACACCTGGGCAACACCCAGCTCGGCGGCCAGGTCAGGCAGGGTGTACAGCGGCGTAGCGCCAGCGTTCAAGCGCGCCCAGCCGGCCAGCCACTGGCGGCTTTCTTCAGCCCTGGCAATGCTCATCACCTCTTGCAACGCTTGCGGGTAAGGCCGGCGGCCAGCCTTGGGGTTGGAAACAAACATGCGGTACTCCTTTCTGCAGGCAACAGGAAGCCCATGCCGCTGAAACCAGGCTTCAGCGGGCGGGGCATTACAGTGGGGATCAGGGGTGGGTCAGGCGACGGCTGACCACATCCAGCAGCACCTGGGCGCCCTGGATCAGTTGTGCGTCGTCGGTATGCTCGCGCGGGTTGTGGCTGATGCCACCCTGGCTGGGCACGAAGATCATCGCGGCGGGGGCAATGCGGGCGATCATTTGCGCGTCGTGGCCGGCGCCAGAGGTCATGCGTCGGTGGCTGAAGCCGAAACGCTGCGCCGAGGCTTCTATGGCATCGGCCAAGCCTGCGTCGAAGATCACCGGTTCGAACCGCACCAGGCGTTCGGTGGTAATGGTCACCCCTTCACGCTCGGCGAGCGCCTCCAGGTATTGGCTCAGGCGGTTTTCGGCGTAAGCCAGGCAAGTTTCGTCGGGGTCGCGCAGGTCGACGGTGAAGGTGGCCTTGCGCGGGATGACGTTGATCACGTTCGGCTCGAACTGCATGCAGCCCACCGTGGCCAGGGTCGTGCCGGAATCCACGGCCATGGCGCGCAACTCGGCAACGATGGCACTGGCGACGAAGCCTGCGTCATGACGCAGGTGGGTCGGCGTGGTGCCGGCATGGTTGGCGTGCCCTTTCACCTCTACTTGCTGCCAGGAAATGCCCTGCAGGTTCTCGACCACGCCAATCAGGGTGTTCTCGGCGTCGAGGATCGGCCCCTGCTCGATATGCAGTTCGAGGTATTCATGCGGCACGATGGCGCCAGGCTCCAGCGTGCCGGCATAGCCGATGCGCGCCAGTTCATCGCCAAGCCGCGTACCGTCGGTGCCAAGGGTGTCCAGCGCCTGCTGCAAGGGCAGGCCGCCGGCATATACCAGTGAGCCCATCATGTCGGGCTGGTAGCGCACACCCTCTTCATTGGTGAATGCGCCGACCGTGATCGAACGCTCAGGCAAGCGCCCGGCATCACGGTAGGCCCGAATCACCGCCAACCCGGCCAGCACGCCATAGCAGCCATCCAGGGCTCCGGCGTTGGTGACGGTATCGATGTGCGAACCCATCATCAGGGGGCGTTGCTCACCGCTGTCGGCGGCAGCGCGCAAAGTACCGAAAATGTTGCCGATGCGGTCGACCTGCACGTCGAGGTCAAGTTCGCGCATCCAACCGACCAGCAGGTCGCGCCCGGCCTTTTCGGCATCGCTCAGGGCAATCCGGGTACGCCCGCCGTGGGTGGCGTCAGCGCCTACCTGGCCGAGTGCACGGATCTGCTGCAGCAGCAAAGCGCCGTTCAGTTGCAGTGGGGTACTCGCATTCATCAACCGTTTCTCCCAGGGGTGCAAAGCCTAGGCTCTACAGGTTGTTTTTGTTCATGGGAGAATTCTATTCGCTCACCATGTACGAAAAGCTTGATTTTTGGCCTTCGCACGCACTTTTATTACGCATTCCCGGCGTTTACCGCTGTTTACCTACAGAGGCCCCTTCATGCCCCTCGATCACTTCGACCTGGCCCTGCTCGATGCCATGCAGCGCGACGCTGGTACTTCACAGCTGGACCTCGGTGCGCAGGTCAACCTGTCCTCGGCTGCGGTCAATCGGCGGTTGAAGAAGCTGGCGGCCGACGGCGTGATCCGTGGCACGGTGGCACAGGTGAACCCGGAGCAGCTTGGGTACACGCTGACGGTGATCACCGAGGTTGAAGTGGAGAACGAGCGGCTGGACCTGCTGGACGAGATGAAACGCACCTTCCTCGCCTGCCCGCAGGTGCAGCAGTGCTACTACGTGGCCGGGGAATGCGATTTCGTGCTGATCATGCTGGTGCGCCACATGGAGCAGTACACCCAGCTGACGCGCGAACTGTTCTTCGAGAGCAACAACGTCAAGCGCTTCAAGACGCTGGTGTCGATGAGCAATGTGAAGACGGGCATGTTCGTGCCGACCCTCACGCCTTGAAGCCTTTATTGCGATTGCGATCCCCTGTGGGAGCGGCTTTAGCCGCGAAGAATCCAACGCAGTGCATGGCACCGGCTGCGCCGGTGTTCGCGGCTAAAGCCGCTCCCACAGGGGCCCTGCTAATTCAATAAGTGCAGTTCCCTTGGAGCGGCCTTGCTCACGCAGAGTTTGCCTGCGGCAGCGTGGACTGGCACAGATGGCCGTGTCGCTGGGGGTTGGCGTGACCTGGTACAGCCCAATGGGGCCGTTGAGTTTCAGCCTGGCGGCACCGCTGAAGAAGCCGGACGGGGCAGAAACCCAGATCATCGGTTCTCGCTGGGGCAGACCTTCTAATCCCTGATGCCGTAACGCGCAGGCGTTGAGCATTACCCGCTTTTACTCCTGCTTAACCCAAGTTGACAGTGACCTTGCTTAAGCTGGCCAGGACTCGTACCCCGCCCAGCAGGACATGCCCATGCCACCCTTCACACCATGCTTCCCCACTTCACTGCGCCCCGACGAAGTCCCGGTCGCGCTACTCGACCTGGTCCAGCAGCGCCTGGCCGGGCTGCTCGGCCCGCGCTTCACCGTGGTACTGGGCGGTAGTAGCAACGGTGCCGGGGTCAGCCACTACCACCTGGCAATCCAGCACAACCAGAGCGGTGTTTCCCTGGAGGACACCGGCGCCGTCGGCACCGGCTTCATCGAGCGCCTGCTGCGCATGGCCACCCAACTCAAGGCCATGCTCGACTCGGCCACGTTCAGCAGCATGGGCAGCGACGACCCGCGCCGCCCACTGGTGTGGATCAGCGAGCTGGCCAGCCCCAAAGAAATGATTACAATGCATGCCCCAACCTGAAATATGTTTTTCCCATGAAATCACTGCTTTACGCCGTATCCTTACTGTTTTCCTTTACCCTACCCGCCCTTGCCAGCCCACCGGCGACCTTCACCGAAGCCAAGGTGGTGGCCAAGCAGAAGGTGTACATGGACCAGGCCAGCAGTGCCATGGGCGACCTGTACTGCGGTTGCAAATGGGCCTGGGTGGGCAAGTCTGGCGGGCGTATCGATGCTGCATCATGCGGCTACCAGACCCGCAAGCAGCAGAACCGCGCCGAACGCACCGAATGGGAACACATCGTGCCGGCCCATACCTTCGGCAACCAGCGCCAGTGCTGGAAGAACGGTGGCCGCGAGCATTGCGTGGATGACGACCCGGTGTTCCGCGCCATGGAGGCCGACCTGTTCAACCTGTACCCGGCTGTGGGCGAGGTCAACGGCGACCGCAGCAATTTCAACTACGGCATGGTTGCCGGCAATGCAGGGCAATACGGCCAGTGCTCCACCAAGGTCGACTTCGTGCAGCGTGCTGCCGAACCACGTGACGAAGTGAAAGGCCTGGTCGCCCGCACCACCTTCTACATGTACGACCGTTACAAGCTGAGCATGTCGCGCCAACAGCAGCAGTTGCTGATGGCCTGGGACAAACAGCACCCGGTTTCGGCTTGGGAGAAGGAGCGTAACCGGCGCATTGCCGCGATCATGGGGCATGCCAACCCCTTCGTGACCGGGGAACGCAAATGGACTGCCAACTACAAGCCGGTCGGCGGCGGTGTGGTGCAGGCGGTGCCGGCGAAGGCCGCCAAGCCTGAGGCCAAGCCGAGCCTGGCCAGTACTGGGTCGGTGGGGGCGGTGCTTGGCAACCGCAACAGCCACGTCTATCACCTTTCCGTCGGCTGCCCGGGCTATACCCAGGTTACCGCGAAGAACCAAGTCACCTTCGCCACCGAGGGTGAGGCGCAGGCAGCGGGTTATCGCAAGGCGGGCAACTGCCGCTGATCGCTTTGTTCGGGGCCTGCGCGGCCCCCTTTGCAATCGGCCTTGCGTCGCGAGCGGGCTGCACGGCAACCCCCTGGGATGACCACCCGTCGCCCAGACGGCACCCCACCTCCCGCCTCCAGCCCAACGAATGACAGATCATCCGCTAAGGAGACGTTCCATGATCCGCATTCGCCCCTTCTCTCTGTGCCTTGCCCTCGCCCTGGCCAGCGTCACTGGCACCAGCTTCGCCGCAACCGACACAGACACCGATAGCCGCCCGCAAACCGACCAGCAGGGTGGCAAGACCGCCGGTGAAGACAGCAGCGTCAACAGCCCTGGCAGCAGCAAAGCCAACGACAGCAGCGACACCGGCAGCAACAGCGATGCTGCCGACGGCGCCGCTGGCGGCTCCAACAGCACCGGCGAAGCCACCGGCTCCGGCGCCGGGCATTCGGGGGGCACCGCCGAGGACCAGGACAGCCATTGAGGCCGGCCTGGGCTACACTGCGCCGGAACGCCCTGCCGAGGATTCACCATGAACCTCAAAACCTGGCTGCTCACCGCCCTGCTGCCATGCAGCGCCTTGGCCGTCGCCGGCGGCCAGGGCGCGCTGTCGATCAGCTCATCTTCTTTCACCGATGGTGGCGTGATCGCCTTGCAACAGGTTGGCCCGGACCCGGCCTGCGGTGCTGGTGAAGAGCGCACTCCGCAACTGAGCTGGGAAAACCTCCCCGCAGGCACCCAGTCGCTGGCACTGATCATGTTCGACCCAGACGGCGGCAAAGGTATTGGCGTGGTTCACTGGCTCGCCTACAACATCGACCCGGCCCAGGATGGGCTGAAGGAAGGCGTCGCAGGGCTGACCGGGCAAGGGGTGACGGTGGGGCGCAATTCGCGGGGCACGCTCAGCTACCGAGGCCCCTGCCCACCCGCCGGCGACAACCCGCACCACTACGCGCTGACGCTGATTGCCACCGACCTGCCATTGGGCACCCTGCCCGAAGGCCTGGACCGCAGCGGCCTGCTGCAACTGCTGCAAGGCCACGCGCTAGGGGCGCAGAGCCTGGTCGGGCGCTATGGCCATTGAACCAAGCGGTACAGGAACAATTGATCACCGCCATAGCATTTATCCATTGAATGGCTCAGCCGAACTGAAGTAAGCTCGGGCTCATTCACTGGAGAGCAACATGCCGAAACACACCCGCAACCACGCCAACCACACCGGTCGCACCCTGCGCCCTGTGCTGGCCGTTGCCGGCTGCGTGGCACCTGCCAGCTATTACTTCGGGTATTGGTTTAGCCACTAGGCGCCGATACCCACACGGCGCCCACCTTCGAGGGGCCGCCGAACATGAGAATACTCAAACCCCCGGTCGGCTCCCCGACCGGGGGTTTTGCTTTTCAGGCCTTTGAACAACACCGATTCACATTGAGGACAGATTCATGAACTACGCCACCTATTACTACGCCAACACCTTCGCCTGGCGATTTAGCCAATCCCGTTCGGGCCAGCCTGCCGCCTCCGTTCGGTCTTGCACAGGTGGCAATGCAGCAACCAATACGAATTCAACGATCTGTCGAACACCTCGATAGGGCCGACCACGCGGGCCAGAACCCGCCGTCCGCCCAGGGAAAAACGCCATGCAAGCTTCCAGCCTCGCCCTGACCCAGCCGCAAGCAGCCAACACCACCGTCAGCCAGCGCCTGCCCAGCCCGCACCTGCTCAAGCAGCAAATGCCGCTGTCGAGCGAACTTACCCAGCAAGTCCATGCCCACCGCCAGGCCATCCGCGACATCCTCGAAGGCCGCGACCAGCGCCTGCTGGTGATCGTTGGCCCGTGCTCGATCCACGACCCGCGCTCGGCCCTGGAATACGCCGACCGCCTGGCCGCCCTCAGCCGCGAAGTCGACGACAAGCTGCTGTTGGTGATGCGCGCCTACGTCGAAAAACCCCGCACCACGGTCGGCTGGAAAGGCCTGGCCTACGACCCGCACCTCGATGGCAGCGACGACATGCACGCCGGCATCGCCCTGTCCCGCGGGCTGATGCTGAACATGATCGAACGCGGCCTGCCGGTCGCCACCGAATTGCTGCAGCCAATGGCCGCCGGCTACTTCGATGACCTTCTGGCCTGGGCCGCGATTGGTGCGCGCACTACCGAGTCGCAAATCCACCGCGAAATGGTCAGTGGCCTGGAGTTGCCGGTCGGCTTCAAGAACGGCACCGACGGTGGCATCGCCATCGCCAGCGACGCCATGCGCAGCGCCGCCCATCCGCACCGCCACTTCGGCATGGATGCGCAAGGCTACCCGGCCATCATCGAGACCTTGGGCAACGCGGACACCCACCTGGTGCTGCGCGGCGGCCACAAGGGCCCGAACTTTGACGCCGACAGCATCGCCATGGCCCGGCAGGCGCTGGCCAAGGCCGGGTTGCAGGCGCGGATCATGGTCGATTGCAGCCATGCCAACAGCGGCAAGGACCCGGCGCGCCAGCCGGCGGTATTCAACGATGTGCTGGAGCAGCGCCTGGCTGGCGACCGCTCGATCGTCGGGGTGATGATCGAAGGGCACCTGTTCGACGGCTGCCAGGTGCTGGGCAAGGGCGCGCTGAAATACGGCGTGTCGATCACCGACGGTTGCCTGGGCTGGGCCTCGACCGAAACCCTGTTGCGCGAGGCGGCACAAAAACTCTAGGCAGCGGGTTGCAAGCCTGGCGAGACATACCCCGGACAAGTGCGCTAGGCTTGCCTTTTTTACCCCAAGGAGCAGTATCCATGGCCCGTGCAACCGCCCGCCACATCCTGGTCAGCAGCGAAGACAAATGCAACGAACTGAAAGCCCAGATCGAAGCAGGCGCCGACTTCGCTGAAATCGCCAAAGCCAACTCCACCTGCCCGTCCAGCCGCCAGGGCGGTGACCTGGGCTCGTTCGGCCCAGGCCAGATGGTCAAGGAATTCGATACCGTGGTGTTCAGCGCCCCGGTCAATACCGTGCAAGGCCCGGTGAAGACCCAGTTCGGCTACCACTTGCTGGAAGTGACCAGCCGCCAGGACTAAGTCCGCGCAGCCGATGAAATCCCTTGTGGGAGCGGGTTTACCCGCGAATGCGCCTGATCAGGCAACGGCGTTGCATGGACGGACGCATTCGCGGGTAAACCCGCTCCCACAGGTCTTGTGTTGGCTGTTTTTGCTTTGCATTGGCGTCAACGCCGACGCCGCCTCCACCCACGCCCTCACAGTCTACGGCGAAGCCCCCCGCTACAACGCCAGCTTCCAGCATTTCGACTACGTCAACCCCGACGCCCCCAAAGGTGGCATCCTGCGCCGTTCGGCCATCGAGATCGGCCAGTTCGACCATATTCTGCCGTACATCGACAAAGGCATCGGTGTCAGCGAGGTCGATGGCCTGCTGTACGCACCACTGGCGGTGCGCTCGTTCGATGAACCCTACACCGTCTACGGCCTGATCGCCCGGCGCATGGAGCGCGGTCCGGAGGATGCCTGGTTGCGGTTCGAGATCGACCCGCGCGCCACATTCGCCGATGGCAAGCCAGTGCGCGCCGAGGACGTACGCTTTACCTTCGAGCTGCTGATGAGCAAGGGCAGCCTCAAGTACCGCACCCAGTTCGCCGATGTTGCCGCCGTTATCGTGGAAAGCCCGCACAGCGTGCGCTTCGACTTCAAGCCCGACCACGGCCGCACCCTGCCGCTGGACCTCGCCAGCCTGCCGGTACTGCCCGAGCACGACTGGCAGCAGCGCGATTTCGCCAACGGCGCCGGCTTCGACAAGCCGGTCGGCAGCGGGCCGTACCGTATCGGGCGCATCGACAACGGCCGCAGCATCACCTTCGAGCGCGACGCCAACTGGTGGGCGCGCAATCTTCCGGTCAGCCGTGGCCGCTACAATTTCGCCAAGCTGCGCATCGAGTACTTCGGTGATACCGAAGTGGCGCGACAGGTGCTCAAGGGCGGCGGCTACGATTACAACCGCGAATTCTCCGCCACCGCCTACACCCTGGGCTACAACGGCGCGCAACTGGACGACGGGCGCCTGCAGCGCGCCCACCTGGGCCCGGCCAAACCGCAGGTGGCCCAGGGCTTCGTGTTCAACCTCGACCGGCCGCAGTTCAAGGACCGCCGCGTGCGCCAGGCGCTGGGCATGCTGTGGGACTACGAATGGAGCAACCGGCAGATGATGCGCAACATGTACATCCGCCAGCAGAGCGTGTTCTCCAATACCCCGCTGGCTGCCCGCCAACTGCCGGATGCCGGCGAGTTGAAACTGCTCGAACCTTTGCGCGGCAAGGTGCCGGACGAAGTCTTCAGTACCGTGTTCACCGCCCCGGTCACCGATGGCTCGGGGATCGTCCGCAAGCAACAGCTGGAGGCACTGGCGCTGCTCGAACAAGCCGGCTGGCGCCCCGAGGGCGACCGCCTGGTAAACAGCCAGGGCACGCCGCTGGCGTTCACCTTCCTCAACGGCCAGGCAGGCATGGAGCGCCTGTTGCTGCCGTGGAAGCGCAACCTGGCACAGATTGGCGTGACACTGGACATCCGCAACGTCGATTCGGCCCAGTACGTCAACCGCCTGATGGCACGTGACTACGACATGATCGTGACCGGCTACCCGGTCACCCTGTCGCCCGGCGCCGAGCTGTACAACTATTTTGGCTCGGCAGCAGCCCACGACCCTGGTTCGAACAACCTGATGGTGCTGCAGGACCCCGCCGTGGACCACCTGATCGACGGCCTGGTGCGCGCCGACAGCCAGGCCGACATGCTGCACCACGCCCATGCCCTGGACCGGGTGCTGCAATGGAACTACTACTGGATCCCCAACTACTACCCACCCGGCAGCTCCACCGCCTGGTGGAACCGCTTCGGCCTGCCCAAGGTCCAGGCTGCCTATGACGAAGGCCTGGACACCTGGTGGGAAGTCAGCCCCACCGCGCTGACCAACGCGCAAATGGCCGAACGCCGGAAGTCCTCGCCATGACCACCTACATCCTGCGCCGCCTGTTGCTGATCATCCCGACCCTGCTGGCGATCCTGCTGGTCAACTTCGCCATAGTCCAGGCTGCACCGGGCGGCCCGGTGGAACAGGCGGTGGCACGCCTGCAAGGCATCGGCGGCGGCGCTCCTGGTGCCCGGGCCGAGGTGGTGCACGGCGAGTCACGAGCCACCCGTGGCCTGGACCCGAAACTGATCGAGGAAATCAAGCGCCAGTACGGCTTCGACAAGTCCGCCCCCGAGCGCCTGTGGTTGATGCTGGGCCAGTACGCCCGGCTGGACTTCGGCAACAGCTTCTTCCGCGGCGCCAAGGTCACCGACCTGATCCTCGACAAGTTGCCGGTCACCCTGTCGCTGGGCTTCTGGGCCACGCTGATCACCTACCTGGTGTCGATCCCGCTGGGCATCCGCAAGGCGGTGCGCCATGGCAGCCGCTTCGATGCCTGGAGCAGCGCGCTGATCGTGGTCGGCTATGCCCTGCCCTCGTTCCTGTTCGCCCTGTTGCTGATCGTGCTGTTCGCCGGCGGCACCTCGCTCAGCTGGTTCCCGGTGCGCGGCCTGGTCTCGGACAACTTCGACGAGCTCAGCCTGCTGGGCAAGGTCGCCGACTACTTCTGGCACCTGGTGCTGCCGGTCGGCGCCCTGGTGATCGGCGGCTTCGCCACCCTGACGCTGCTGACCAAGAACGCCTTCCTCGACGAGATTTCCCGGCAATACGTGGTTACCGCCCGCGCCAAGGGCCTGAGCGAGCGCCGGGTGCTGTATGGCCACGTGCTGCGCAATGCCATGCTGCTGGTGGTGGCCGGGTTGCCGCAGGCGTTGATCACGGTGTTCTTCGCCGGCTCGTTGCTGATCGAGGTGATCTTCTCGCTCGATGGCCTGGGCCGCATGAGTTACGAGGCGGCCGTGTCGCGGGATTACCCGGTGGTGTTCGGCACGCTGTTCATCTTCACCCTGGCGGGCCTGCTGATCCGCCTGATCGGTGACCTGTCGTACACCCTGCTCGACCCGCGTATCGACTTCGACACGAGGGCACACTGATGCTTTCGCCGATCTCGCGTCGCCGCCTGCAACGCTTTCGCCGCAACCGCCTTGGCTGGGTTTCGCTGTGGCTGTTCGCCGCCCTGCTGCTGCTGAGCCTGTGTGCCGAGCTGGTGGCCAACGACAAACCGCTGCTGCTGGGCTACAAGGGCGACCTGTACGTGCCGGCGCTCAAGCGCTACACCGAGCAGCAGTTCGGCGGCCAGCTGCCGTTCCAGCCTGATTACCGCAGCGCCTACGTACGCCAGCTGATCGAGCAGCAAGATGGCTGGATGCTGTTCGCACCGATCCCGTTCAGCGCCGATACCCCCAACTACGACCTGCAGGTGCCCACCCCCAGCCCGCCGAGCGCAAGCAACTGGCTGGGCACCGACGACCAGGGCCGCGACGTGCTGGCCCGGGTGCTGTATGGCATGCGGGTATCCTTGCTGTTCGCCTTCGCCCTGACCGTGGTCAGCGTGCTGATCGGGGTGGTGGCCGGTGCCCTGCAAGGCTATCACGGCGGCTGGGTCGATCTGGTCGGCCAGCGCCTGCTGGAAGTGTGGTCGGGGTTGCCGGTGCTGTACCTGCTGATCATCCTCAGCGGCTTCGTCGAGCCGGACTTCTGGTGGCTGCTGGGGATCATGGCGCTGTTCTCCTGGCTGACCCTGGTCGATGTGGTACGCGCCGAGTTCCTGCGCGGTCGCAACCTGGAGTACGTGAAGGCCGCAAGGGCGCTGGGGTTGCCAGACAGCCAGGTGATGCTGCGGCACATCCTGCCCAATGCCATGAACGCAACGCTGACCTATGTGCCGTTCATGCTGACCGGGGCGATCACCACCCTGACTGCACTGGATTTTCTCGGTTTCGGCATGCCGGCCGGGAGTGCTTCGCTGGGTGAGCTGGTGACCCAGGGCAAACAGCACCTGGAGGCGCCATGGCTGGGCTTTACCGCGTTCTTTGCGCTGGCGGTGATCCTGTCGCTGCTGGTGTTTATCGGGGATGCCTTGCGCGAGGCGTTCGACCCCAGGGGATAGGTTTTCAGGTCTGGCCTCTTCGCGGGCTTGCCCGCTCCCACAGGTACCCCGCAGTCCTCAGGATTTGTGGTGACCCTGTGGGAGCGGGCAAGCCCGCGAAGAGGCCGGCCCTGCTTTTACAGATTTCAGGATTTCTACCCATGCACGACAGCGACAGCCTCAAGGACTACCCCCAGGTACGGCAACTGGCCATTCGCTCGCTGTTCGAGATCATCGAACAGTCCAGCGAAGGCACGGTGATCGTCGACCGCCAGGCGCGCATCGTCTGGATGAACGAACGCTACGCCCGGCGCTTTGGCCTGGCCGACGCCGCCAGTGCCATCGGCCAGCCGTGCGAGGCGGTGATCCCGGGCAGCCTGATGCGCGAGGTGGTGAGCAATGGTCGGCCGATCCTGCTGGACATGCTCGACACCCCGAACGAGCCGCTGGTGGTAATGCGCCTGCCCATCCACGACGACCAGGGTGCGCTGATCGGCGCCATCGGCTTTGCCCTGTTCGATGAGTTGCGCAGCCTGTCGCCGCTGCTCAAGCGCTACTCCAGCATGCAGCAGGAACTGGCCTCGACCCGCTCGCAGTTGCGCGCCCGCCAGGCCAAGTACAGCTTCGCCCAGTTTGTCGGCAGTAGCGCCACCAGCCTGGAGGCCAAGCGCCGCGCCCGGCGTGGTGCAAGCAGTGATTCGCCGGTGTTGCTGCTGGGCGAAACCGGCACCGGCAAGGAGCTGCTGGCCCATGCCATCCATGCGGCGTCGGCGCGGGCCCACAAGGCGTTTGTCAGCATCAACAGTGCGGCAATTCCCGAGACACTGCTGGAAGCCGAGTTCTTCGGCACCGCCCCCGGCGCCTTTACCGGCGCCGACCGCAAGGGCCGCAGCGGCAAGCTGCAGCTGGCCGAAGGCGGCACGCTGTTCCTCGACGAGATCGGCGACATGCCGCTGGCCCTGCAGAGCAAGCTGCTGCGGGTGTTGCAGGAGAAGGAGTACGAGCCGGTAGGCTCGAACCAGATGCTGCGCAGTGATGTGCGCATCATTGCCGCCACCTCCATGGACCTGCAGGCGGCCATCGCCCGCGGGGCATTCCGCGCCGACCTGTATTACCGGCTGAATGTGCTGCCGATCGAGGTGCCGCCCCTGCGGCAGCGGCTGGAAGACCTGCCGGCGCTGTGCGAGGCCATCCTGGGCGAACTGGGCAGCCAGTATGAGCTTGAGGCCGAAGCGCAGCAGCTATTGGCGCGGCATGCATGGCCGGGGAACATTCGCGAACTGCGCAATGTGCTGGAGCGGGCCACGCTGCTGGCGGATCAGCCGCGGCTGGGGGTGGCGGATCTACGGGCGGCATTGGGGCCGTTAAGCCCGGTGGCGGGTGAACCTGTGCGGCAGACTTACCGTGAGGCCTGTGAGGCATTTGAGCGCGAGCTGATTGCCGGGGCACTGGCCGAACATGGGGGAAATGTGCCGGAAGCTGCATCGGCGTTAGGCCTCGGGCGCTCGACGCTGTACAAGAAGATGGTAGCGCTCGGTCTCTAATTGGAGACTTATGTTTCCGTTTTGAGATTGCCGCGAGGGCTTCGCCCTCGATCGCGACACAAGGCCGCTCCTACAGGAGATCGCGGTGCACTTGTAGGAGCGGCCTTGTGTCGCGATGGGCCGCAAAGCGGCCCCGAAATCTCAAAACAGAGACAAAAAATCAGAAAAAAACAAAATACCCATATAAATCAACAAGTTAAAAACTGGCACGATTCCCGCTATCTCCTGCTCACCGATAAAAACAAGACTCACCCAGGAGACCCACCCGATGACCGTGCTCATCGCCCTCGCCGCTCTGGCCCTGCTGATGCTGGCTGCCTACCGCGGCTACAGCGTAATCCTCTTCGCCCCCATCGCCGCCCTCGGTGCGGTACTGCTCACCGACCCGTCCGCCGTGGCCCCCGCATTCACCGGGGTGTTCATGGAGAAAATGGTCGGTTTCATCAAGCTCTACTTCCCGGTGTTCCTGCTGGGGGCCGTGTTCGGCAAACTGATCGAACTGTCCGGCTTCTCGCGCTCGATCGTCGCTGCCGCCATTCGCGTGCTCGGCACCCGCCAGGCGATGCTGGTTATCGTGCTGGTCTGTGCCCTGCTCACCTACGGCGGCGTGTCGCTGTTCGTGGTGGTGTTCGCGGTGTACCCGTTCGCCGCCGAAATGTTCCGCCAGAGCAACATCCCCAAGCGCCTGATCCCGGCAACCATTGCCCTGGGCGCCTTCTCGTTCACCATGGACGCCTTGCCCGGCACACCGCAGATCCAGAACATCATCCCCAGCACCTTCTTCAACACCACCGCCTGGGCCGCGCCCTGGCTGGGCCTGATCGGCACGCTGTTCGTGTTCTGCGCCGGCATGGCCTACCTGCAGCGCCAGCGCAACAAGGCCCAGCGCGCCGGCGAAGGCTATGGCAGCGACTTGCGCAACGAACCGGAAACCGCTGCCGACCTGGCGCTGCCCAACCCGTGGCTGGCCCTGTCGCCGCTGCTGCTGGTGGGGGTGATGAACTTGCTGTTCACCCACTGGATCCCGCAATGGTATGGCCCCAGCCACAGCCTGCAACTGCCCGGCATGAGCACGCCGGTGCAAAGCGATGTGGCCAAGCTCACGGCCATCTGGGCTGTGCAGGCGGCGTTGCTGGTGGGCATCCTGATGGTGCTGGTGTGTGCCTTCGGCGCCATCCGTACCCGCCTGGCCGAAGGCACCAAGAGCGCCGTGGGCGGTGCCTTGCTGGCGGCCATGAACACCGCCTCGGAATACGGTTTTGGCGCGGTGATCGCATCGCTGCCGGGCTTTCTGGTATTGGCCGACGCCCTGCGCGGCATCCCCAACCCACTGGTCAACGAAGCCATCACTGTGACCCTGCTGGCTGGTATCACCGGCTCGGCCTCGGGCGGCATGAGCATCGCCCTGGCGGCCATGGGCGACAGCTTCATCGCCGCCGCCAACGCCGCCAACATCCCGCTCGAAGTGCTGCACCGGGTGGCCGCGATGGCCAGCGGTGGCATGGACACCCTGCCACACAACGGTGCGGTCATCACCCTGCTGGCCGTGACCGGGCTGACCCACCGCGAGGCCTACAAGGACATTTTCGGTATTACCCTGATCAAGACCCTGGCGGTGTTCGTGGTCATTGCCACGTTCTACGCCACCGGCATCGTCTAAGGAGCTTTGCATGACCCTCAAAGGCAAGACCGCACTCGTCACCGGTTCCACCAGCGGCATTGGCCTGGGCATTGCCCAGGTGCTGGCCCGCGCAGGCGCCAACATCGTGCTCAACGGCTTCGGCGACCCAGCCCCGGCGCTGGCCGAGATCGCCCGGCACGGGGGGAAGGCAGTCCATCACCCGGCCGACCTGTCGGACGTGGCCCAGATCGAAGCGCTGTTCGCCCTGGCCGAGCGCGAGTTCGGCGGCGTCGACATCCTGGTCAACAACGCCGGGATCCAGCACGTGGCGCCGGTGGAGCAGTTTCCGCTGGAGAGCTGGGACAAGATCATCGCCCTCAACCTGTCGGCCGTGTTCCACGGTACGCGCCTGGCCCTGCCCGGCATGCGCGCGCGCAACTGGGGGCGCATCATCAACATCGCCTCGGTGCATGGCCTGGTCGGCTCCACCGGCAAGGCGGCCTATGTGGCGGCCAAGCACGGCGTGGTCGGCCTGACCAAGGTGGTAGGCCTGGAAACCGCCACCAGCAACGTCACCTGCAATGCCATCTGCCCTGGCTGGGTGTTGACCCCGCTGGTGCAGAAGCAGATCGACGATCGTGCTGCCAACGGTGGCGATCCGCTGCAAGCACAGCACGATCTGCTGGCAGAAAAACAGCCATCGCTGGCCTTCGTCACCCCCGAACACCTGGGTGAGCTGGTACTATTCCTGTGCAGCGAGGCCGGTAGCCAGGTTCGCGGTGCCGCCTGGAACGTCGATGGTGGCTGGTTGGCCCAGTGACGGGCGGCCTGGGCCTGGCGACGGTCTTGCATTCGTTTATCTGCAAGGAGGCCCTATGCGCCCAACCCCGATGACCGCGATCCTGGCCCTGACCCTGGCTGCCGCCGCACCCGCGATGGCAGCCAGCCTGAAGGACGTCGCGCCCTACCCCGAGGCGGAAAAAGGCTTCATCCGGCAGGTCATCCACCTGCCGGCCCAGGCTGATGAATCGGCCTATCAACTGGAAATCCTCGCCGGCAAGACCCTGAAGGTGGACTGCAATCGCCAGCGCCTGGGCGGCAGCCTGGAGGAACGTACCCTGGAAGGCTGGGGCTACAGCTACTACCGCCTGGACAAGGTCAGCGGCCCGGCCAGCACACTGATGGCCTGCCCCGATGGCAAGAAGACCGAGGCCTTCGTGCCGGTGGTCGGTGAAGGCTTCATGCTGCGCTACAACAGCAAGCTGCCGGTGGTGGTGTATGTGCCCAAGGATGTCGAAGTGCGCTATCGCGTCTGGACCGCGTCGCAGGACGTGCAAAAGGCTAAAGTAGAGTAAACGGCGCGGCATTCTGTGCCGCGCAGAGCCGTTCGCGATTCTTGTAGGAGCGGCCTTGTGTCGCGATAGGGCCGCAGCGCGGCCCCAGGATTTCAGCGTTACAGCAGAAATTGCCGGGGCTGCTTTGCAGCCCGATCGCGACACAAGGCCGCTCCTACAGAGGAAGGCCTACATCCGGCAGCAACAGGAGGTTCGGCATGAACGATGTGCTCTGGCGCCCCTCCACGGCGCAGATCGAGGCCAGCCGGATGGATGCCTTCCGCCGCCGGGTCAACCTGCGCTACAACCTGCAACTCGACGACTACCAGGCGCTGCACCGCTGGAGCATCGAGCAGCGCCCTGCCTTTTGGCAAACCCTTGCCGACTATTTCCACGTTCACTGGCATACCCCGCCGAGCCAGGTGCTCAGCGAAGGGCCGCAGATGCCCGATGCCCGGTGGTTCACCAACGCCACCCTCAACTTCGCCGAACACCTGCTGCGCCGCCGCGACGACCGCCCGGCCCTGGTCGCAGTGCGCGAAGACGGCCAACGCCAGCTGTTCACCCATGCCCAGCTGGCCGCCCAGGTAGCTGGCCTGCAAACAGCCTTCAAGGCCGCCGGCATCGTCCCCGGCGACCGGGTAGCCGCCGTCATGCCCAATACCTGGCAGACGCTGGTGGCCATGCTTGCCTGCACCAGCCTCGGTGCGGTGTGGTCCAGCTCCTCGCCCGAGTTTGGCGTACATGGCATCATCGACCGCTTCGGTCAGATCGAGCCCAAGCTGCTGATCGCCTGCGCCGGATACCAGTACGCCGGCAAGGCCATCGACCAGGTGGAAAAGGTCAACCAGGTGTGCGCGCAACTGCCCGGGCTGGAACGGCTGATCGTGGTGCCCCATACCCGCAGCGGGACGCGCGCCGACGAGTTCCAGGCCGCCAACGTCAGCCTGTGGGACGAGTTCTTTCAGCCCGGCGGTGAACCCCGCTTCACCCCGCTGCCCTTCGATCACCCGCTGTACATCCTGTATTCCAGTGGCACCACCGGCGTACCCAAGTGCATCGTCCACCGCGCTGGCGGCGTGTTGTTGCAACACCTGAAGGAACATGGCCTGCACAACGACCTGAAGGCCGATGACGTGCTGTTCTACTACACCACCTGCGGCTGGATGATGTGGAACTGGCTGGCCAGCGGCCTGGCGGTGGGCGCCACGCTGGTACTGTACGACGGCTCGCCCTTCCATCCCGGCCCCGAGCGGCTGCTGGACCTGATCGACGCCGAAGGCATCCAGGCCTTCGGCACCAGCGCCAAGTACCTGGCGGCGCTGGAGCAGGCGGGCCTGGAGCCTGCGGCAAGCCATCGCCTGGCGCGCTTGCGCCTGCTACTGTCCACCGGCTCGCCGCTGTCGCCACACAGCTACGACTACGTGTACCGCAAGATCAAGGCCGACCTGTGCCTGGCGTCGATGTCCGGCGGCACCGATATCGTCTCCTGCTTCGTGCTGGGCAACCCGACCCTACCAGTGCGCCGTGGCGAGATCCAGTGCAAGGGCCTGGGCATGGCGGTGGAAGTGTGGGACGAGCATGGCCAGCCGGTGCAGGGCGAAAAAGGCGAGCTGGTGTGTACGCGCAACTTCCCGTCCATGCCGCTGGGGTTCTGGAAGGATGCGGACGGCAGTCGATACCACGATGCCTACTTCAGCCAGTTCCCGGGGGTATGGGCCCAGGGCGACTATGCCGAACAGCGTGCCGATGGCGGGCTGGTGATTCATGGCCGCTCCGACGCCGTGCTCAACCCCGGCGGGGTGCGCATTGGCACGGCGGAGATCTACCGCCAGGTAGAAAAGGTCGAGCAGGTGCTGGAAAGCGTGGCCATCGGCCAGGACTGGCAAGGCGATGTGCGGGTGGTGCTGTTCGTTCGCCTGCGTGACGGCCTGCAGCTGGATGAGGCCCTGCGCCAGCACATCCGCCAGGTGATCCGCCAGTACACCACGCCCCGCCATGTACCGGCGGTGATCGCCCAGGTCGATGACATCCCGCGTACCATCAGCGGCAAGCTGGTGGAATTGGCGATTCGCAATGTGGTGCATGGCTTGCCGGTGAAGAATACCGATGCCCTGGCCAACCCCGAGGCGCTGGAGCAGTTCCGGGATCGTGTCGAATTGCGCGGGCCAGCGTAGTCGCAAGGGGCCACTTTGTGGCCCATCGCCGGCAAGCCAGCTCCCACAGGTACAGCGCAGATTTCGAGATTTTCGCCGTCCATGTGGGAGCCGGCTTGCCGGCGATGGGCTGCATAGCAGCCCCAAGTGCTTATTTGGCAGGCATTGGGCATAATGCCGCCATTTTCTCTCCCGAAGCACAGGTACCCCATGAAAGCCCAAGCCCGCCACATCCTGGTCAAGACCGCTGACGAAGCCGAAAAGCTCAAGCAGCGCATCGCCAATGGCGAGGCTTTCGACGTGCTCGCAAAAAAGTTCTCGATCTGCCCTTCGGGCAAGCGCGGCGGCGACCTGGGTGAAATCCGCCCCGGCCAGATGGTCGGCGCCATCGACCAGGTGATCTTCAAGAAACCTCTGCGCGTGGTTCACGGGCCGATCAAGAGCAAGTTCGGCTATCACCTGGTGCAGACCTTCTACCGCGACTAAGCGCGGCGCGCAGCCAGCAGCCCGAGGCCGGCGCAGCCCAGTAGGGAGGCGCTGACCCGGTTGAACAGCCGGCGTGGGCCGGGCTGGCTGAACCAGCGCTGCAGGTACGCCCCCAGGCCGGCGTAGATGGCGATGGCGGCCCATTCCAGCAAAATGAACAGCACACCCAGCCAGAGGAACTGCTCGCTCACCGGGGTGGCGCTGCCGACCGAGACGAACTGCGGCAGGAAGGCGGTGAAGATCAGGATCGCCTTCGGGTTGCCGGCAGCCACCCAGAACTCCTGGCGTACCAGGCGCCAGGTGCCGCGGGGGTGATCACTTGCCACCACCGCCTCGCCCACCGGTGCCCGCCACAGTTGCCAGGCGATATAGAATAGATACGCCGCCCCCACTACCTTGATGGCCAGGAACAGGTATTCGCTGGTGTGCAGCACCACTGCCAGGCCCATGGCCGCCAGGGCGATCATGCCGCTGAAGGCGACGATACGCCCGCCACCGGCCACGCAGGCCGTGCGCAGGCCGTAACGGCTGGCATTGTGCAGCGACAGCAGGTTGTTCGGCCCCGGTGCCATGTTCAGGGCGAAACAGGCGGGGATGAAAAGCAGCAGGCTTGAAAGGTCCATTATTGTTTTCCTTTGGCAACAGGCGTCTATTTCGGCGGGTAGCGGGCCTTGCGGTCAAGTTACAGCCAGCGGAAAAAACTGTATGGTTGCGCGGCGCCTGATAAGCTGCCGGGCATATCGAGGACCCTGTGATGCCCCGTTCCCATGCCGCGCTGTGGCGCGACCCGGCCCTGCCGCATGTCGAAAGCCGCCGCGCCTGCCATAGCCGCGCCTGCTACAAGGCCCACAGCCACCCGACGTTTTCAATCGGTGTGGTGGACGCCGGCCACAGTCATTTCACCGGTGCCGGCAACGGCCAGCAACGCTTGACACCCGGCTCGCTGGTACTGGTCCCGGCCCGCCGGGTACATGCCTGCAACCCCGAGCCCGGGCAAGCGTGGAGCTACCAGATGTTGCATGTGAATGCCGACTGGCTGGCACAGCTGCACCTGGAGTCCGGGCTGGAGGGTGCCGGGCCCGGCGAGCCGGCACGCATCTGCCAGGTGCCGGAGGTGTATCGGCAGTTCTGCGAACTGAACAGTCTGCTGTTCTCCAACGCCAGCAGTGGTGAGAAGGATGCGGCGCTGATTGCCTTTCTGGGTGACCTGGACTTTGCCAGGCACGCGCCGCTGGCACCGGCACCGGCCCTGGGGGCGACCGCGTTGAGTGGGCTGATCGCCCACATCGAAGGCCAGGACCCGGCGCAGTTGAGCCTGGCGGTACTGGCCCGGCAGGCCGGGCTTGGGCGCTACCAGTTGATTCGCGCATTTCGCGCGGCCACCGGGTTTACGCCGCATGCCTACCTGCTCAATGCCCGGGTCAACCGTGGGCGCCAGTTGCTGGGGGAAGGGCAGGCCCTGGCGGAGGTGGCCTATAAGCTCGGGTTTGCCGACCAAAGCCATTTCCAGCGGGTGTTCAAGGCCCACGTGGGGGTGACGCCGGGGCAGTATCGGGGAGATTGAAGGCCTGCGCGGCCTCTGTAGGAGCGGCCTTGTGTCGCGAAAGGGCTGCGCAGCAGCCCCGGCAATCTGTGCTGCGGAGCTGAAAACCTGGGGCCGCTTCGCGCCCCATCGCGACACAAGGCCGCTCCTACAGGGGCCTGCAATATTGTTCAATACGGCATGAGCGCCGAGGGGCAGAGTCAGGCTTTACGCCAGAGCAACCTCACCCAATGCAACAATTCCTGATCATCGCCCTCGCCCACTTCCTTGCCCTGCTCTCTCCCGGCCCGGACTTCTTCCTGGTCGCACGCACCTCGGTCAACGCCGGCTGGCGCATCGCGAGCGGTGCCTGCCTGGGTATCGCCCTGGCCAATGGCGTGTTCATCGCCATGGCTTTCACCGGCCTCTCAGTACTGCAGGAAGGCAGTCTGCTGTTCACCATCCTGCAACTGGCCGGCGCCGGCTACCTGCTGTACATCGGCACCCTGTTCCTGCGCCATGCCGGGCAAACCAGCTTGGGCGCAGTCGCTGGCAAGCAAACAGTTCAAGGGTGGTGGCGGGGATTGGGCATGGGGTTCCTGTCCGGCATTCTCAATCCCAAGAATGCGCTGTTCTATGCCAGCCTGGTCAGCATGGTGGCCACTGCCAGCGTTGCCTGGAAAGCAACCTGTGCCCTGTGGATGTTCGGCATCGTGCTGCTATGGGACCTGCTGGTTGCGATAGCCATCGGCAACCCGCTGGTGCTGCGGCGCTTCGCCCGCTGCCTGCCGAGGCTGGAGCGGGCCTCCGGGGTCATGCTGGTGCTATTGGCTGTGGCACTGTTGTTTCATCTGGCCTGGGGCTGACCAGTTGCAGGGTCCGCATGTCCATCAAGGTGAAATGGCCACTGGCCCAGCCCCCGGTGTCCAGGTGCCAGACGTTGCCCAGCAGCTTGGCCTCCAGTACCGGCGTGTGGCCCACCAACAAGGCACGCAGCCCCTGCACGGGCTGGGTATCGCCTACCTTCAGCCGCCGCCGTGACCATTGGCATACTTCCCGTACCTTGGGGTCGTCATCCAGCTCCAGCCAAGTCCTCAGCACCGTCCAATCGGCATACGGGCTGTCGGCATGCAGCAGGCCTACCAGGCCCGCCGCACTTTCAACTTCTATCGCAATCGGCAGTTGCTCGAAGCGCTCCACGAAACCCAACTGCCGGGCCCGCGGCAGGTCCAGAAACCAGCCGCCGCCAGCGGCGCGATACATTTCCAGGTCGAGCCGCCCGCCGCGAACGCGGGTGATTGCCAGGGCCTCGTGGTTACCTTGCACGGCATGGAACCAGGGCTGCGCCAGCCATTCCAGCGCCGCCTCGCTGTCTGGGCCACGGTCGACCAGGTCACCCACGCTGAACAGCCGGTCCACGGCCGGATCGAACCCCACCGCATCCAGGCATTGCTGCAGGCGCTGGAAATGACCATGGATATCGCCAACCGCAAGGTCACGCCCCCGCAGGTTGGCAATCAGACGCCGAAACCGTGCCATTACAATCTTCCTCTGCCGTAGCGCCATGCCAAGGGTAAAATGGAGGCATGCGCAATCTGCCCCGGAGGTGCATCATGCGTACCACCCTAGTGTGTGCCGTGCTCATGGCGCTGTCACTGGACAGCATGGCACAAGGTACCCCGGCCGCGCAGGTCGAGGTACGTTTCGACCATCCGGAAAAATTCCGCGATGCCAGCCTCGACAGCCACGGGTACGAGCGTGGGGCCGATGCCTATGTGATGAAAACCCTGACCCAGTACCTGCAGAAGCTTGGCCAACGCTACCTGCAACCCGGCCAGCAACTGGTCATCGATATCCGCGACATCGACCTGGCCGGGCGTTTCGAGCCCTGGCACGGCCAGGCCTACGATGTGCGTTTCATGCGTGAAATCACCTGGCCGACCATCGACCTCAGCTACACCCTCAGCCAACCGGGCAAACCCGACCAGCAGGCGCAGGAGCGGGTCAGCGACAAGATGTATCTCAGCCGCCCGGGCCGGGTCACGAGCAGCAGCGACTGGTTGTATGCCGAAAAGGCCATGCTCGACGACTGGTTCCGCCAGCGCTTCGCCGTCCACTCGGCTTCCTGAATATCCCTTCACTGGAACAGGCGATGGTGCCGGTAGTATGCTCGGCCCTTCAACCTGTACCAGGGAAGGGTCATTCATGAAGTCGTGTGCCGTGCAACTGGCATCGCTCAAGGGCGATGTGCAAGCCAACCTCGAACGCCACCTGGCCTGCATCGAACAGGCCGCAGCCCTTGGCGCCGAACTGGTAGTGTTTCCCGAACTGTCGCTGACCGGCTATGAGCCAACCCTCGCGCGCCAGGCCGCCCTGCCAGTCGGTGCGGCGCGGCTGGACCCGCTGCAGGCAGCCTGCGACCGGCTTGGTATCACTGTCGCCGTGGGCCTGCCACTGCCGACACCTGACGGCATCCGTATCGGCATGCCAATTCTCAGCCCTGGGGCACCGCGCCAGGCCTATGCCAAGCAGCGCCTGCATGATGATGAACTGCCCTGGTTCACCCCAGGCGATCAAGCCTTGCTGCTGCAGGTGGGTGCGCACCGGGTAGCGCCTGCGATCTGCTACGAATCGATGTTCATGGCCCATGCCGCAGCCGCGCGGGGACATGGCGCCGACCTGTACTTGATCAGCGTGGCGAAAACCGCCAAGGGCATCCGTGAGGGTTACCAGCACTACTCCGAGGTGGCTCGTGAGCTGGGCATGATGGTGTTGCTGGCCAACTGCGTGGGGCCGGCTGACACCTTCATCGGCGCCGGAGGTTCGGCGGCCTGGGACAGCCAGGGGCGCTTGCTCGCCAGCCTGGACGACCACAGCGAAGGGCTGATCGTGCTGGATACCGCCAACGGCACTGCCATGGCGGTGCCGTTGGCCCTGCAGCCGGCATGATCTATCTGTTTCTGGCGTTGCTGAGCTATGCCTGTACCTACTACCTGACGGGGCTGCTCATCCAGGGGCAACTGGCCGATGTGGCCGAGGGATTGCGCCACCGGCCTGATGCGCCGACACCCGGCGAATACCTGCGCACAGTGAGGCCCCATGCACGCCGGGCCCATCGGCAGTACGCCCTGCTGGCTGGCTCGGCGTTGGCCGTGCTGGTCTGCCTGGCTGCCAGCTGGTTCTGTTGACGCTTACAGGTCCAGTGCCAGGCTTTGCCGGCCCTCCAGCGCCAGCAGGTACTGCTTTGCCGCCAGGCCGCCGGCAAAGCCGGTCAGGCTGCCCGAAGCACCGATCACCCGATGACACGGGGCGATGATCGAGATCGGGTTGCGGCCATTGGCGGCGCCTACCGCACGCACTGCACTGGGGTTGCCGATCTGCCGGGCAATGTCGCTGTAGCTGCGGGTTTCACCGAACGGTATCGCCAACAGCGCGGCCCACACCTGACGCTGGAACTCGGTGCCGGCAAAATCCAGCGCCAGGTCGAAGCACTGGCGTTTGCCAGCAAAGTACTCGCCGAGCTGGCTGGCGGCTTCCCGCAGTACCGGGCACTGGTCATCACGGTGCAGGGCGCCAAGGCGCACACGGTTTTCCCGCTCCTCTTCCCAGAGTACGGCGGCCAGGCATTCGCCACGTGCCACCAGGGTCAAGGTGCCGACGGGCGACTGCATGAAAGTGAATGCGCTGGACATAAGCAGGCTCCTGCCAGGTTGCGATCAACCTACTGTACGCATCCACAGCCCCGCTTGCATCCGCTTTCTTGCTCAGGCAATTGTGCGTAGCCGGTGCCAACCAACGCGTCGCCTGCTTCGCGGGTGAACCCGCTCCCACAGGGAACCCCTCCCGCCGAAAGAATGCGCAATACCTGTGGGAGCGGGCGCGCCCGCGAACACCGGCGTAGCCGGTGCCAGCCACCGTGTCGCCTGCTTCGCGGGCATGCTCGCTCCCACAGGGTGCCCATCAGCCCCAAAAGAGCCTCAATAATAGGTCCGGGGTTGCTCATCAGCCTTGTTCAATACCGTCCCCACCAGGTTCACCCTTGCCAGGTGATGAAGGCAATCCTCAATTTCCTTCCTGTTGTTCATACCGTTGGCCACCACCAGCAGCACACAGTCGAACTTGGGTATCACAGTGATCGCATCGTCAGAACTGAGCAACGGCGGCAAATCGAATATGCAGATGCGCGACTCGTAGCGGTTGCGCAGTTCGCTTATCAGGTTGTTCACTTTGGGCGACGACAGCATTTCGGTAGACAACGGCACCGGTACCCGCGTGGGCAGCACCACGAACCGAGGCAAGGTCGGGTTGACCAGGCAGTCCTGCAGCTCGGCCTTGTCCGTCAGAAACTCGTTCAACGCCTGGTCCATTGGCAGGCCCAGGCTGCTCCCGACCTTGGGCCGACGCAGGTCGAAGTCCACCAGCAACGCGGTCTTGGTGGTGTGGTGGGCGATGCTCATGGCCAGGTTGATCGACAGCACCGTCTTGCCCGCTTCAGGGGTTGGCGAGGTAATGGCCAAGGTTCGCCAGCCATTCTCGTCCATGGTTCTGAGCACTTGCGTGCGCAGCAGGTCGATCGGCCCGTTCATGTTGGAGTTCTTGTTGTAGGCGACGATACGGTGACACTCCAGGTGCTCCGCGCGCAGCGGCACCACCTTGGTGTTCACGTAATCGAACTGGCCAGGCACTTCCGCCAGCGCCGTACCTGGGGCGGGTGACAAGGCCTGCGGAGTACCCGGGGTGACCTGGTGAAGATTATTGCCAACAGCCGACGTGGTCCTGTCCATCACTGCTTACCTATGCAAACCGAGACATGACTTTGAACAACAGCACATCCAGTGGCATGTAGAACACGTGCACCAGCACCACCATGATAGCCGCCAGCGCCAGTGCCGCCAGGATCAGCCAGTTGCGCCAACGCTTGCGCCTGGCCACATCGGCCTTGGTATCGATGTATGGCAGCGCCACCAGCACCCGCCTGCCCAGCAGGTTTTCCAGGGCACCGACGCCGCGAATGCGCTGGTTGAACATTTCCATCAGCATCACCAGCGCACCGCCACCTGCCGGTGCCAGCACCAGGCCCAGCGCCGCGATTTTCTTGCGGTTGGGCTTGATCGGTTTCTCGGGCATCAGCGGTGGCTCCAGCAGTACGAAGCGCTCGGCCTTGTTCTCCTGCTCCAGGCTCTCGGTAATCTTCGCGCCCATTTCCTTGGCGCGGATTTCCTCGTACTTCTTGCGCGCGTTGTCGTGGTCACGCATCAAGGTCACCAGGCCACGCTCGACCTGCGGCGCCTCGAGGATCTCGGCCTCGTAGCCTTCCATCTTGCGGGTCAACTCGCGCTTCTGCTCGGCCAGCGAAGCGATGCGCTCCTGCGTCGCGCTCATCTTGGCGCGCACGCGAGCGACATCGAGGCCGACCGTGGAAGCCGCCGCCGTGCGGTTGCCACTGGCTTCGAGCGCCTGAATCCTGCGCTTGACCGCCACCACATCAGGGTGGGCTTCCTTGTAGCGGCTCAGCAGCCGGGCATACTCGGCCTTCAAGCTGGGCAGGTCCTGGGGCTGGTCGGCACTGGCCGCCCTGGGCCCTTCGCCGACCTTGGTGGCCAGCCCGGCACTGGCCGCGGACAGTTCCAGCTCAAGGTAACGCAATTCTTCCTGGGCGGCCTTGTAGTCACGGTCAACCTCGCGGAACTCCAGCTCCGAGCGTGACAGCATGTTCATGCGCAGGGTCTGGTGCTCGGGCAAGGCATTGGCGTGGGCCTGCTTGAAATCCGCCAGCTGGTTTTCCAGGCTGGCAAGCTCCGCCCCCAGTTTGTTCGCCTCCTGGGTGAGGAACTCGGTGGTTTCATTGGCCCGCTCGGTACGCTGCTTGAGGTTCTCGTTGAGGAACAGCGTCACCAACTCGTCGGCGACTTCCTTGGCCACCTCTGGCTGCTTGTGCTCGAAGGACACATTGAACGCCACGGTCGCCTCGCCGCGCCCGCGTACATAGGTGGTGAGGGTCTCGACCACGACGGCACTGCGCATGTGGTCGATCTTGTCACTATCGCTGAAACGCTTGTCGGGGAACAGGTTGTACTTGTCGATGATGCGCAGCAGGTTCTCGCGGGTCATCACCCGCTGGCGAATCACTTCGATGCGTTCATCGGCAAAGCTGGTGTTGTTGGTCGATACCAGTTCGGGGGAAATCTGCTGCGACTCCACCAGGATGGTACCGGTCGACTGGTAGATCGGCGGCACCATCACTGCGACTGCGACGGTCGCGGCCAGGATGACTACGATGCTCACCCCCAATAACAGGGCCCGGTCCTTGATTATGGCGATGTAATCTCTGAGGGAGAGCTCGTAGTCGGACTTCATGGGGCCACCTGCCTGAAGTTCAGATGTCGGGGTACCTGTACGTCAACGTCAAACCCACGATAGTAGCGTTCGCATCGGCTTCGTGATCCTGCTGCCGTTCTTTGTACATCAGCGACAGGCGCAGGTCCCAGTACGGCGAAAACTGGCGGCTGGCCCACACGCTGTAGGTCTGCAGGGTGTTGGGGGTCTGCCCTTTGCTGTCTTGCCAGGCAGCGTCCGTACCCACCCGGGTCAGTTCGCTGACGGCGTAACTCCACACACCGCGCACCTGGTCCAGCTCGGCGAAGCCGCCCTCGGCGCTGGCCACAGTGCTGCGTTCGGCGGTGAAGCTGGCGTCGGCACGCGCACCGGTGTACAGCAGCGCAACTCCACCCTCCCCGCGTCGGCCACCCTCGTCGCCGGAAACCTCGGTAACCCCCACATGCGCATCGGCGCTGAGGCGTTCGGAGAACTGGTACTTGACCCCGACCGCCGGGCTGTAGCTGTTGGACGCCGTCGCCGTCTGGTCCTGCTCGGGCTCATAACGCCGGGCGCCGAAGCGGCTGTACAGATCAGCCCGCTCGCTCCAGGCGTAGGTCCAGGTGAACACGTTGCCCAGTTCTTCGTAACCCGTCAGCGTACTGATGTCATAACGGGCACGGTTGTAGGTGGTTTCGTTGCTCAAGGTGCTGCGTTCGGAAACCGCCTGGCTCCAGTTGCCGGTCAGCGTATACAGCTTTTGCGTGCCATCGGTGGTAACCACGCCGGTATCCAGCACCGTTCCCGACAACGTCGAACTTTCGTTGTAACGCGCCAGCAGGCCAAACCGCCCGCGCTCTGTCTGGCGCTGCCAGCCCAGGCTTACGTCGGGGTCCTCACGGTTGTCGACCACCGCGGTGTCGGACGAGCGCAATACATTCATGCCCAGCCCCAACCTCAGTTCGTCCCGGTCGAAGGTACCGATCAGGGTGTAATCCGGCGCGATGATCGTGCGCGTTATGCCCTTTTCACCCGACGACAACAGCAAGGGATTGCTGTCATGTTCGACGGAAGTCGGTACTACCACCGTAGACTGCCAATTTGCTGCCAGGACTGTGTCCGCAAACGGCAACACCAAGATTGCCGTTGCAATGCTAGTTGTTCTGAGAAGAGGCATTAAGTGTTCTTATTAAAGGCAAGATCAAGGAACGACCAGCGTATCGCCAGCCTGCAGTTGGATGTTGGTGGACATATCCCGGCCAGACACCAGGTCTCTATATCGCACGGGCAGGATTTTTTGGGAAGCGCCGGTGCCACGCACCACTTTGATTTCGCTTTCATCGGCAAACTTGTCCAGGCCGCCCGACATGCTCAGGGCCTGCAGCACTGCGGTGGGGCCTGCCATCTGTACCGGCCCGGGCTTGATCACTTTGCCTTGTACATAGACCAGGTTGCCGGCGATGCTCTTGACGACAACGCTGACGTTCGGGTCGGGGAGAAACTTCTCGAGTTTGGCAGCTACCTGTTTTTCAACGGCCGTTACATCCAGCCCGGCAACATCTATGCGCCCGGCCAGGGGGAAAGTGATACTGCCATCGGGAAGTACGGTAGCTTCCTGGCGCAGGCTATCTTCCT
Source organism: Pseudomonas sp. NLJ1 (assembly GCF_049486705.1). NCBI lineage: Bacteria > Pseudomonadati > Pseudomonadota > Gammaproteobacteria > Pseudomonadales > Pseudomonadaceae > Pseudomonas > Pseudomonas sp. NLJ1. Next base: position 78,691 of record NZ_CP137735.1, read on the forward strand.
GCCACACCGAAACCATCACTACATCGCCGGGGCTGAGCAGGTAGGTAGCACTGTTCGGGTCGGCCTTACCGGCACCAGACCACACCATCAGCATGCAGAACGCGGCAAACATTGAACGCACCATGAGGGTCCCTCCGGCCGAAAAGGCCCGACAAAGAGCACTGAATGAGAACAGCACACCAACTCTCGCTCCGCTTCGCGGCATACGCCAACCGCGCTGGCCTCGATCTTCCGAAGGCCTTGCCTTGACGCTTTGCAGCCTGGGTTGTGCTGCCTGCAACCGTGGACCTGCACGGGCTACTGGCAATATAGCAACGGCTGGGGAATTGACAAGCCAGGCCCCGGGCCGCTGGCGTCAAGGGTAAAAACCCAGGCTGGCGGACTTAGATATTTCTCCTGTTGGCGACTGCCACAAAGCCAACCACAGCAAATGCAAAAAACCACCCTGCGGTTGAAACAGGGATGATACTGTTCTGATTGATATACAAATCCGCCGCACGCGCCGCGCCACTCAACAGCGCCAGCAAAGTCATCGACTTGATAATCAGAGCCGTGCGCATACGCCCTCCTTTAAAGAGGAAGATCAACTATTTGTTGGCGTGGTGTTCGGGAGTTGTTTCACTGTTGAATTGAGCTTATGAACACAATGACATCGCGTCAATGATTCGACACTATAATAAAATTCAATGAGCATCGGGCAGCATCGTCAAAATATCGACGCACATGTCGAGCATAGCCCGCTGCCTTGGTGGCGCCAAAGTTTCATCGCTGAGAAAAGCAAGGCTGCGGGGCACTTCAGCGCCCCGGCGCCTTATTCGTCTGCGTGGTGTACCACGACCAGCAACTGCGCCGGCAGCGGCCCCACCGACCTTAGCCGGTGTGGTGTCTGGGCATTGAAATGCAAGGCATCACCTTGCTCCAGCAGCACCCGCTCGCTCATGAAGTCCACTTCCACCTGGCCGACATGGACGAACAGGAATTCTTCACCCAGGTGTTCCTTGAATGTGGGGTCGCTGAATTCGGTGGGCGGCTGGATCAGGAACGGCAGCAGGCTGCGCTGCCCGACCTGGCTGGTGAGGGCAGCGTACCCCGGCCCTGCCCCATCCCCCACCAGGGCCTGGCGCTCGCCATGGCGCACCAGGCTGTAGCGGCTCTTGCCGGTCTGCTCTTCGGCGAACAGTTCTTCGACATTGACATTCAGTGCCCGCGCCAGCTTCAGCGCGGCGGCGATCGAGGGGGTATTCAGGCCGCGTTCGACCTTGGACAGGTAACTCTTGGTCATGCCGGTCTTGTCGGCCAGCAGCTCCAGGGTCATCCCCAGTTTCTTTCGCAGCAGTTTCAATCGGATAGACATGTGACGCGGGTTTCCCAGGCGAAGGCAGCCTGGTAATGATACGTGGACTGCTCAGGAAATGCTGGGGCTGCTGCGCTGAGTCTTGTAGGAGCGGCCTTGTGTCGCGATAGGGCTGCAGAGCAGCCCCGGCAATTTGTGCACTATTGCTGAAATCCTGGGGCCGCTTTGCGGCCCTATCGCGACACAAGGCCGCTCCTACAAAAAAAACCAGGCAGGCCCAGGGTTACGGCATCACCGGTGGCAGGTACTGCAACGTCGTACCCAATGCCCACAGCAACACCAGCACCAGCGGCACGTGCACCAGCAACTGCACGAACGAGAAGCCGATCAGGTCGCGCGCCTTGAGCCCCAGCACCCCCAGCAGCGGCAGCATGTAGAACGGGTTGATCAGGTTCGGCAAGGCTTCGGCGGCGTTGTAGATCTGCACGGCCCAGCCCAGGTGGTATTGCAGGTCATTGGCCACCAGCATCACGTAAGGTGCCTCGATGATCCACTTGCCACCACCCGACGGGATGAAGAAGCCCAGCACCGCCGAATACACGCCCATCAGCACGGCATAGGTGTCATGAGTGGCGATCTGGGTGAAGAACAGTGAAATGTGGTGGGCCAGGGTCTGCTCGTCGACGCCCTTAACCTGGGTGAGAATGGCAGCGATCGAACCATACAGCGGGAACTGGATCAGCACCCCGGTGGTGGTCGGAACCGCGCGCGCCACTGCATCGAGGAAGCTGCGCGGGCGCCAGTGCAGCAAGGCACCGAGCATGATGAACAACAGGTTGTAAGTGTTCAGCCCGGAAATGGCAGTAATCGCCGGTTTGGTGGCGAACTCCTGGTACAGCCAGCCGGCGGCCAGGGCCACCAGCAGCAGGATCAGGATGGGGCTGTGTTCCAGCCACTCGCCCGGGCGGGTGCGCTGGGGTGCCGGTGGCGCGGTGAAGCTGGGGTCTACCCCGCAGTCCTGGGCGCTGCGCGCGCTGTTCGGGCCCGGGGCCGTGGCGTAGGCGATCACCAGCGAGACCACTACCAATGCCGCCAGCATCACGCCGGACTGCCAGAGAAAGATGGTTTCGGTGAACGGGATTACCCCGGTAATCGACAGGATCGACGGTGGCAGGCTCGCCGGGTTGGCCTGCAGTTGCGCGGCCGATGAAGACAGGCCCAGCGCCCACACCGCGCCCAGGCCCAGGTAGGCGGCAGCGCCGGCTGCGCGGTAGTCCATCTTCAGTTCGGTGCGCCGAGCCAGGGCCCGCACCAGCAGGCCGCCAAACACCAGCGACAAGCCCCAGTTGAGCAGCGATGCCAGCATCGAGATCAGCGCCACCCAGCACACTGCCGAACGGCCATTGCCGGGGATGCGCGCCAGGCGGTCGATCAGACGCGCGGCAGGCGGCGAGCTGGCCACCACATAGCCGCCGATGACCACGAAGGCCATCTGCATGGTGAACGGGATCAGGCTCCAGAAGCCATCGCCAAAGGCCTTGGCAGTGTCGGTCGGCTTGGCGCCCATGGCCAGGGCGCCGATGCACACCAGCAGCACCGCCAGGGCGGCAAACACCCAGGAATCGGGGAACCAGCGTTCGGCCCAGTTGGAGCAGCGCAAGGCAAAGCGGGCGGAGCGGCTGTCTTGGATTTCAGCGGCCACAGTTCAATTCCTTTTATTGGTTTTATGGGGGGAAGCAGTACTGCCAGATAACGCAAAAACCCTGTGGGAGCGGGTTTACCCGCGAATGCGGCGGTGAATGTACCGACGCATTCGCGGGTGAACCCGCTCCCACAGGGATTGTGGTAATGCCTTAGAAAGTCATTTCCTTCACATCATCCGGCACGATCAGTTTGCCGGCGGTTTTCTCGATGATTTCCTCGACGCTCACCCCGGGCGCGGTCTCGCGCAGGATGAAGGCGCCGTCTTCGATTTCCAGGTAGGCCAGGTCGGTCAGCACCTTGCGGATGCAGCCAGCGCCGGTCAATGGCAGGCTGCACTGTGGCAGCAGCTTGGACTCGCCATCCTTGGACGCGTGGGTCATGGTAACGATGATGTTCTCGGCGCCGGCCACCAGGTCCATGGCACCACCCATCCCCTTCACCAGCTTGCCCGGGATCATCCACGAGGCGATGTTGCCTTGCACATCCACTTCGAATGCGCCGAGCACGGTCAGGTCGACATGGCCGCCACGGATCATGCCGAACGACTGTGCCGAATCGAAGATAGAAGCACCGCGGCGGGCGGTGACGGTCTGCTTGCCGGCGTTGATCATGTCGGCATCGATGGTGCTTTCGGTGGGGAATTCGCCCATGCCGAGCAGGCCGTTTTCCGATTGCAGCATCACATCCATGTCGGCGGGTACGTAGTTGGCCACCAGGGTCGGAATGCCGATACCCAGGTTGACGTAGTAGCCGTCCTTCAGTTCACGGGCAACGCGTTGTGCCATCTGTTCGCGGGTCAGTGCCATGGTCAGGATCTCTTTGTTGTTCTGGTAGATGGCGCTCAGGCCTTGACGGTGCGCTTTTCGATACGCTTTTCGAAGGTGCCGACGATGACGCGGTCCACATAGATGCCCGGGGTATGGATCTCGCTGGGCAGCAGCACACCAGGTTCGACGATCTCTTCCACTTCGACCACGGTGATCTTGCCGGCGGTGGCCGCCAGCGGGTTGAAGTTTTGCGCGGTGTTGCGGTACACCACGTTGCCGTAGTGGTCGGCCTTCCAGCCCTTGACGATGGCGAAGTCGCCGGTGATGGATTCTTCGAGGATGTACTTGCGGCCGTTGAATTCGCGCACTTCCTTGCCGTCGGCAACCGGGGTGCCGTAGCCGGTGGCCGTGTAGAAGGCCGGGATGCCGGCGCCACCGGCGCGCATTTTCTCGGCGAGGGTGCCTTGCGGGGTCAGTTCCACTTCCAGCTCGCCGCTCAGCAACTGGCGTTCGAACTCGGCGTTCTCGCCCACGTAGGAAGCGACCATCTTGCGAATCTGCCGGTCTTCCAGCAGCACGCCCAGGCCAAAGCCATCGACACCGCAGTTGTTGGAAACCACGGTCAGGCCCTTGACGCCACGGCGCTTGATTTCGCTGATAAGGTTTTCAGGGATGCCGCACAGGCCGAAACCACCAGCCAGTACCGTCATGTTGTCGGTCAGGCCTTCGAGGGCCTGTTCATAGGTTGCAACGCGCTTGTCCAGTCCGGCCATGCTGATCCGCCTTTTGTAGTTGTTGAACCGACGAGGCTGTCGGTGAGCGTGTGGGGACATCTTCACCGCAAGCGACTGATTTGTTAATTTTGTTTTCATCATCGATTGATAACTTTTGCAAAACAACCAGAAGGCCTGTCATGAACGTCAAGCAACTGCGCGCCTTTGTCGCTGTGGCCAAGTACCAGAGCTTCGCCCAGGCCGGTGAACACCTGCATGTCTCGCAACCGGCCCTGAGCCTGACCATCAAGGCCCTGGAAGAAAACCTTGGCGGCGCCCTGCTGAGCCGCACCACGCGCAGCGTCAGCCTGACTGCCGAGGGCGAGGTGCTGCTGCCGCTGGCGCGGCGCCTGCTGGCCGACTGGGACGACACCGAAGAAATGCTGCGCCAGCGTTTCACCCTGCAACTGGGCCGGGTTTCGGTGGCGGCCATGCCGGCCTTTGCCGGCAACCTGCTGCCCCATTCGCTGAAGGTCTTTCGCCAGCGTTACCCGAAGGTCAACGTCACGGTGCACGATGTGATCAACGAACAGGTACAGGAACTGGTGCGCCATCGCCGCGTCGAACTGGGCATCGGCTTCGAACCGGACAACATCGATGGCCTGGATTTCCACCCGTTGTACATGGACCGCTTCGTCGCCGTGGTGCCCGCCGATTCGTCCTTGGCTCAGCTGCCCCAGGTCAGCTGGGCCCAGTTGCTGGCCGAAGACTTCGTGGCCCTGCAGCGGCCTTCGGCGGTGCGCCTGCTGATGGAGCAGAACGTGGCCGCCCGCCACGGCAAACTGGCGGTGGCTTTCGAGAGCCACCAGCTGACGACCATCGGCCGCATGGTTGCCAGTGGCCTGGGGGTCAGTGCCGTGCCTGCGCTGTGCATCAACCAGATGCAAGAGCTGGGCGCTCGCTGCGTAACCCTGGTCGAGCCCACGGTCGAGCGCCGCATCGGCGTGATCGCCCTCAGCGAACACAAGCTGTCCACGGCGGCGCAAGCGCTGCTTGAGGTTCTGCTTTCCAATACCCGCATCCCGGAGGTGACATGCGTTACGTGAAACTGGCAGGTTCGAGCGTTCCGGCCATTGGCCAGGGCACCTGGTACATGGGGGAGGATCCGGCCCGCAAGGCGGCCGAGGTGGCGGCCCTGCAACAAGGCATCGAACTTGGCCTGAACTTGATCGATACCGCCGAGATGTATGGCGAAGGTGGTGCCGAACAAGTGGTCGGCCAGGCCATTGCGGGGCGCCGCGACCAGGTGTTCCTGGTCAGCAAGGTGTACCCGCACAATGCCAGCCGGCGCGGTATGGCGACGGCCTGCGAGCGCAGCCTCGCTCGCCTGGGCACCGACTGTATCGACCTGTACCTGCTGCACTGGCGTGGCCAGCACCCACTGGAGGAAACCGTCGAGGCCTTCGAGCGCTTGCGCGAGCAAGGCAAGATCAAGCGCTGGGGTGTTTCCAATTTCGACGTCGACGACCTGCGCGAACTGCACAACCCCGATTGCGACACCAATCAGGTGCTGTACAACCCGGCCCAGCGTGGCATCGAATTCGACCTGTTGCCGTGGTGCGAAAAGCGCGCGCTGCCGACCATGGCCTACTGCCCGCTGGCCCAGGCCGGGCGCCTGCTGCAGCACCCGGTGCTGGCGGAAATCGCCGAGCGCCATGGCGCCACGGCGGCTCAGGTCTGCCTGGCCTGGGTGACCCGTGATGACGGGGTGATAGCCATCCCCAAGGCCGTGACGCCCGAGCATGTGCGGTTGAATGCGGCTGCAGGTTCGCTGACCTTGACCAGCGAAGACCTGCGGGCAATCGACCGGGCGTTCCCGGCGCCGACACGCAAGCAGCGGTTGGCGATGGTGTAGCGACTGGCACGAAATCGCTTTTTTGTGGGAGCGGGCGTGCCCGCGAACACCGGCAAAGCCGGTGCCATGCACCGCGTGGGCTGCTTCGCGGGCTTGCCCGCTCCCACAAGGGCCCGCGCAAAAACCAGGATTTTGCGTGAGGTGCCAGTGATCAATGGAAATCCCGGCTGCGTACGTCCAGCCCTTGCAACAACGGGCTCACATCCTCCAGCCGCCGTGCTATCAGATGACGCACGCCCTTCTCCTGCTCCAGCCGCCCGCTGACCTTTAGCAACTGCGATCCCACCAGCGCCCGCCGCTGCCGTTCGGCAAGCTCCCGCCACACCACTACATTGACCATACCGTGCTCGTCCTCCAGGGTGACGAAGGTCACCCCACTGGCGGTCTGAGGCCGCTGGCGGCCCACCACCAGCCCGGCCACGGCAATGTTGTCACCATGCCCGACATCCTGCAGCTCGCGCGAACTGCGACAGCCCAGCGCCCGCAGGCGTGGGCGCAACAAGGTCAAGGGATGCGGCCCAAGCGTGGTACCCAAGGTCTGGTAATCGGCCATCAGGTCCTCGGCCACGCTGGGGACAGGCAGTGCAACGGTGCTTTCCGGCAAGGCATCCACGTCGGCGAACAAAGGCAGTTGCGGCTGCACCGCCGCCACCTGCCAGCGCGCCTGGTGCCGGTCGCTGGCCAAGGCGCGCAGCGCGCCGGCATCGGCCAGGTGGGCGCGGGCACGTGGATCGAGCCCGGCACGCAGGCACAGGTCTTCGACATCGCGCCATGGCCGCTGCGCCCTCGCCTGCTCCAGGCGCCTGACGTCGGCCTCAGCAAGGCCGCGCACCAGGCGCAAGCCCATGCGAATGGCCAGGGCCTCTCCAGGCTCAGGCTCGAGCGTGCAGTCCCAGTCACTGTGGCATACATCGACCGGCCTGACCTCGATGCCCTGGCGTCGGGCCTCTTGCAGCAACTGGTCAGGGCTATAGAAGCCCATGGGCCAGCTGTTGACCAGCGCGCAGGTGAAAATCGCCGGTTCATGGCACTTGAGCCAGCTGCTGGCATAACACAACAAGGCAAAGCTGGCCGCGTGCGATTCCGGAAAGCCATAGCTGCCAAAGCCCTTGATCTGCTCGAAGATACGCTCGGCAAACGCCAGGTCGTAACCATTGCGCAACATGCCCTGCACCAGCCGCTCGCGGTGCGGCTCCAGGCCGCCGTGGCGCTTCCAGGCGGCCATGCTGCGACGCAACTGGTCGGCCTCGCCCGGGGTGTAGTCGGCCGCGACCATTGCCAGTTCCATCACTTGCTCCTGGAACAGCGGCACGCCCAAAGTGCGCTCGAACACTGCCTTCAGTTGCGGCGAGGGGTACGTCACCGGCTCCTGCTTCAGCCGCCGGCGCAGGTAAGGGTGGACCATGTCGCCCTGGATCGGCCCGGGGCGGACGATGGCCACCTCGATGACCAGGTCGTAGAATTTTGTGGGCTGCAGCCGCGGCAACATGGCCATTTGCGCGCGGGACTCGATCTGGAACACGCCCATGGTCTCGGCACGGCTGATCATTTCGTAGGTGGCCCGGTCTTCGCCGGGAATGGTTGCCAGGGTCAGGTGACGACCACGGTGGCGTTGCAGCAGGTCGAAGCAACGGCGCAAGGCGCTGAGCATGCCCAGCGCCAGTACATCGACCTTGAGCAGGCCGAGCATGTCCAGGTCGTCCTTGTCCCACTGGATCACCGTGCGCTCCGGCATCGCGGCATTCTCCACCGGTACCAGTTCGTCCAGGGGTTGCTGCGAGATGACGAAACCGCCCGGGTGCTGTGACAGGTGCCGAGGGAAGCCGATCAGTTCACCGGCCAGCACCAGCACCCGGCGCAGCGAAGGGCTGCCCGCCTCGAAACCGGCCTCGGCCAGGCGCTGGTCATCGGGTATGCGATCGCTCCAGCGGCCACAGCATTTGGCCAGGGCGTCCACCTGGTCGGCGGGCAGCCCCAGCACCCGTGCCACATCCCGCACCGCACCGGCGGCATGGTAGGTATTGACCACCGCCGTGAGCGCCGCCCGGTGCCGGCCATAGCGACGGAATACATACTGGATCACCTCCTCGCGCCGGTCGTGCTCGAAGTCCACATCGATGTCCGGCGGCTCGTTGCGCTCGCGCGACAGGAAGCGCTCGAACAACAGGTGGTGTTCCATGGGGTCGAGCTCGGTGATGCCCAGCACGAAGCACACCACCGAGTTGGCAGCCGACCCCCGCCCCTGGCACAGAATGCGCTGGCTGCGGGCGAAGGCGACGATGTCATGCACCGTCAGGAAGTAGCTTTCGTAGCCCAGCTCCTCGATCAGCGCCAGCTCCCTGGCCAGCGCATCCCGCACCTTGCTGCTCGGCCCGCCTGGCCAGCGCAACGGCAAACCCTGCTGGCACAATTCGCGCAACCAGCTTGCCGGGGTATGCCCCTGGGGCACCAGTTCGCATGGATACTGATATTTCAATTCGCTCAGTTCGAACTGGCAGCGTGCAGCGATGGCCAGGGTCTCGGCCAGCAGGTCGGCGGGATAGAGTTCGCCCAGTTGCGCCTGGCTGCGCAGGTGCCGCTCGCCATTGGCAAACAGGAAACGCCCGGCCTCGGCCACCCGGCAGTGCTGGCGAATGGCGGTCATGCAATCCTGCAAGGCGCGGCGACCGCGCACGTGCATGTGCACGTCGCCACAGGCCACGGCGCGGATGCCGACCCTGGCCGCCAGGCCGCGCAAGCGTTCAAGGCGCAAGGTATCGTCACTGCCGCGGTGCAGGTGCACGGCCAGCCACAGGCGCTCGCCGAACAGGCCATGCAGCCATTGCCCGGGGGTGGCATCACCGCTGTCATCGGCCACCCACAATGCCAGCAGGCCCTGATGGTGCTGCTGCAGGTCATCGCGAAACAGTTGGTAGTCGCCCTTCTGCGCCCGCCGCCGGGCCCGGGTGATCAGCGCGCACAGGTTCTGGTAGCCGGCCAGGTCCTGCACCAGCAGCACCAGCCTGGGGCCGTCCTGCAACTGCACTTCACTGCCCACGATCAGCCGCAGCTGGTGTTCCTTTGCCGCCTGCCAGGCACGGACGATGCCGGCCAGGGTGCATTCGTCGGTGATCGCCAGAGCCTGGTAGCCCTGTTCCCGCGCGCGCCGGAACAGCTCGTCGGCGCTCGACGCGCCGCGCTGGAAGCTGAAGTTGGACAGGCAATGCAGCTCGGCATAACCCGGGGTATTCATGCGAACCAGCCCTGCAGCCACAACGGGCCGGCCTTGCCAAGGTCGCGGTAGGCCCAGCCGCGCAGGCCGTCACGGGTTTCGATGCGGTAATAGTCGCGGCGCACATCGCCGCCATCCCACCAGCCCGATTCGATGCGCTCGGCATGGCCCTGCACGCGATAGCCGGTCTCGTCCAGTGCCACAGGGGCCGACAGCAGCCAGCCAGGGCGGCTGCCTGGGGCGACCGGCATGTTGCCCTGGGCGCCCTGCTCTCCCGCTTGCCAGGCATGTTCGGGACGATGATCGGCTGCCGCGCTCAGGCCCTTGACCGCCTCATCGCCCAAGCGGGCGCGCAGCCGTTCGCGCAATTGTTCCCAAGGTTGCGCCTGTTGCGCACGCGGGTCGAACAATGCCTGGTGTTGCGGCACGAAGGGTGGCAGGTCCTCGGCAACCAGCCGCAGGTTGCGCACCGGTGCGGCAATGCGCAGCGGCTCCAGGCGCCCGCGCGCCAGTTCGAACAGCATCGCGGCATCGCGTTCGGCGGCCAGCAGGCCTACCTTCAGCACGGTATCCGGCCCTTCGGCGTGCTCCAGGTGCAGGCAGAAACGCTGCACGCCACAGTCACGCCCGGCGAGGAACGCGGCAAGGTCGTTGAGCATGCGCCGCAGCGGGAACAGCAGGGCCTGGTGTGATTCGACATCGAAATTCAGCTCCAGCCGGGTCTCGAACCGGTCCGGTGGCTGGTAGAAGCCCAGCCCCAGGTTGCGCAGGCCGAGCAACTGGTCAAGGTGCAGCTGCACCTGGGCCGCAAAGCGCCTGGCCAGGCTGTCGCGGGGCAAGGCCAGCACCTGGCCCAACTGGCGCAGGCCCATGCGGGCAAAGGCCTCGGCAGCCTGCGCAGGCAGGCCGATACGCTCGATGGGCATGCCCAGCAGCGCCGCACGGGTGGCATCGGCGTCACTCACGGCCAGGCCATCGTGAGCGTTGGCAAGCATGCGCGCCGCCACCGGGTTGCTGGCCAGGACGATGCGTTGGCGCAAGCCCAGTTCCGCCAGTTCCTGGCGCAGGCGTGCCTCGAACAGCGGCCAGGGGCCGAACAGTTGCAGGCTGGAGCCCACCTCCAGCAACAGCGCCCGTGGATAGTGCAGGCTGACCTGGGCACTGAAGCGGTAGGCCCAGGCTGCCAGCAACTGTTGCACCTGGTCGATGCGCCTGGGGTCGGCTTCGACGCAGCTGAAGCCATCGGCCAGCGCACGCGCCGCTGTCAGGGTTTGCCCGGCCCGCAGGCCGAGCGCGGCCGCCGCCGGGTTGACCGCCTGCAGTACGCGTCGCTGGGTCGGCCCGGCAAGCAGCACCAGAGGGCTATCGGGGTCGTCACGCTCACGCAGGACCGTGTCCAGCGCCAGCTGAGGGAACAGGATGCAGGCCCAGAGCATGTTGCATCAACCCCGCCCCGGGCAGGCGATGGGCAGCGCCGGTGGCATGCCGCCACGGCTTTTCAGCACGCGCCATTGTGCCGGACGGGTGTCGACGGCAATGCGCAAGGCTGCGGGTGAAGGGTTGTGCGCCGCCTGTTGCGGACGGCAGGCGAAGGCCAGCGCCTGGCCGGTTTCGGCAGCCACCTGCAGGCGCCGCAGGGCGCGGTCATCGGCACGTTCCGGCCAGCACAGCACCGCCGCACAACTGCCGGAGCGCAGGCACTGCTCGGCGGCCCACAGGGCATCGGCAGGTTCGGCGTCCACCTGTACCAGCCAGCGCAGGTCCACCCCCGCGGCCTGCCAGGCCGGGGCGTAAGGAATGAATGGCGGTGCCACCAGCACGATTCGACTGGTTTCAGCGCTCAAGCGGGCCAGGGTTGGCCACAGCAATTGCAATTCGCCACAGCCGGGGCTGGCCAGCAACAGTTCGCTGAGGGCCGCCGCCGGCCAGCCGCCTTCCGGCAGGCATTGATCAAGGGCTGCATGGCCGGTGGGCTGCAGGCCGAGCGGCCGCGCCTGGGCCTGCCGACCGCGCCATACCCGGCGCTGGTCGAGCAACCTGTCGAGGTCGACCACCGCGCCCATCAGTCACGCCTCAGCAAGCCGCAGAACACGCCTTCGATGAAGAACTCCTGTTCAGGCCGCACATCGATGGGCGCATAGGCCGGGTTGCGTGGCAACAGCCGGTAATTGCCACCTTGGCGCTGCAGGCGCTTGATGGTCACCTCGCCGTCCAGGCGCGCGACCACGATCTGGCCATCGCGAGCGTCGGCCTGCTGGAGGATGCCGACCAGGTCGCCGTCGAAAATGCCATCGTCGATCATCGAGTCGCCACGCACCTTCAGCAGGTAGTCGGGGGTACGACGGAACAGGCTGGGGTCGAGCAGCAACTGCTCGTGAATGTCGAGGTCCGGGCCGATGGGGGCGCCTGCCGCCACCTGGCCCAGCACCGGCACTTCGAGGATTTCCGGGCGGCGCAGCGGCTCGGCCAGGCGAATGCCGCGCGCCTGGTTCGGCGTGACATCGATGTAGCCGGCCTGGCACAGGGCGGTGATGTGCTTGCGCGCCACGCTGCGCGAGGCAAACCCGAAGCGCGTGGCGATATCGGCCAGGCTCGGCGGCTGGCCTTGGTCGGCGATGCGCTCACGGATGAACTCGAAGATGGCGCGACGTTTTGGGGTGAGATTGTCCATGGGGTACATTTGTACTCTTTTCGGAGCACGCTGAACAGCCCCCTTCGTCGTCGGCTATAAGGCGAAGTGACAGGCAGCGATTAAAGGTCCAGGGCACCACCGAGCAAGGCGCCGAGCATGGCTGCAGCATCAGCGCGTTGCTCGTCCAGCAGACACAGCGGGAGGCCTTGCCAGGCCAGCTGCGATGCGGTCAGCCCCTCGCCCATCAAGGCCAGCGGACACGTGATGCCCATCTGCAACAAACGCAGGCGCTTGGCCAAGGCGGGGCTCACCTGCGCCTGAACCTTGATCACCAGTGCCGCAGGCTGCATCGCCGCACACAGTATGGGCAGCTCTTCCAGCGGCTGCCCGCAACCAAGCACTTCGATGCGTTGCTGCTCGCCGCTCAACAGCAGGCCGGCGCACAACAGCTGCAGTTCGGCTTGCCCCTCGCTGCCCGCCAGCAGTACGCGCGGAGCATCGGCCTGGTTCATCTGCAGGCGCAGCAGCAGGCGGGCGCGCAGGAACATGTCCAGAAACAACCATTGGCTCCGCTGGCCTGGCGCAGTGCCTGCAGCCAGGTCATGCCAGACCGGCATCAACACTTCACGCAGCGCGGTGCCCTTGGGCAAGATCGTGAACAACTGCCCATGGATGCTTTCCAGCGCTTGCGTATCAAATGCCTTGGTTGCGCGCACCACGGCGGCGCGCCAATCGTCAAAGGCCGAGTGCTGCTGCCCGGATGCCTCTGGCTGGCCTGCGAGAATATCGCCCACCTTGCTGATGGGCACGCCGCTGGCGGTCCAGCGCAGGATGTCGCGTATGCGCTGGACATCCCAGGCCGTATACAGGCGATGGCCACCCTCGGTGCGCTGCGGGCTGATCAACCCATGGCGCCGCTCCCAGGCACGCAAGGTCACCGGATTGATGCCGGTCAGGCTGACCACATCGCGCATGGGGAGCAAATCGGCTGGGGTGGCGTCAGTCATAACAAGGGTTTATCCAGGTGGTTGCACATTCTAAACCCATCGGCACCTTCTGCGGCGAGCCTGCTTGGTTCATCATGCAACAAACGGCGCCGAAACCTTCTGCCCGGAGGCCAAGCTGCGCACATCGCATACGAAATGCCTGTAGGTGGCCCTATGATCAACGCAAAACTCCTGCAACTGATGGTCGAGCATTCCAACGAGGGCATCGTCGTCGCCGAGCAGGAAGGCAATGACAGCATCCTTATCTACGTCAACCCTGCCTTCGAGCGACTGACTGGCTACAGCGCCGAGGACATCCTCTATCAGGACTGCCGTTTTCTCCAGGGCGAGGATCATGACCAAGCAGCCCTCGCAACCATCCGCGAGGCGATCCGTGAAGGCCGCCCTTGCTGCCAGGTGCTGCGCAACTACCGCAAGGACGGCAGCCTGTTCTGGAACGAGTTATCCATTACGCCGGTGCGTAACGAGGCCGACCAGCTGACCTACTACATCGGTATCCAGCGCGACGTCACAGCGCAGGTCTTTGCCGAAGAAAAGGTCCGCGAGCTGGAGGCCGAAGTGGCGGAACTGCGCCGGCAACTGGGCCAGGCCGGGCGCTGAAAAAACCTGTACAAGAATGTTGACTTGTATAGATTTACGCTTAGGCTTCAGTTATACCTGTACAGCAAGTCATTTTTGTACAGGATTTTCTGGAGCTCAGCATGTCCGCGTACTTACAGCAATTCGCCGAATGCTTCGCCAGCCTCGACGGGAGTAACCTCGACACCCTTGAAAAGCTGTACAGCGAGGACATCACGTTCCGCGATCCGCTGCACCAGATACAGGGGCTGCCAGCCCTGCGGGCGTACTTCGCGCAGTTGTACGCCAACTCACACGATATCCGCTATGCCTTCTCCAGCATCGACGAAGTGATGCCTGGCCAGGGTTACCTGCGTTGGACCCTGCAGTTCCGGCACCCACGCCTGTCCCGCGGCCAGCAGCTCACCCTGCAAGGGTGCAGTTACTTGCAATGGCATGACCGGGTCCATTTTCACCAGGACTATTTCGACGCTGCAGCCCTGCTTTACGAACATGTCCCGCTCATGGGCGGTGCCATCCGCTGGCTCAAAGGCAGGCTCGCATGAGCCGCTGCTGGCTGACTGGCGCAAGCAGCGGTATCGGCGCCGCACTTGCGCAACACCTGCTGGAACAAGGCCATCAGGTTGCTCTGGGCGCAAGGCATGCCGATCGTCTTGCGCCGCTGGCTGAGCGCTTTCCCGGGCAGGTAATGCTGGCCGTTGGCGATCTTGACGACCCTGTGCAGGTAGCCGCCATCGCAACCCGTATCGAGCAGGCCTGGGGAGCACTGGACAGGGTGATTCTAAATGCGGGCACCTGCGAGTACCTGGAGCCTGGCCATTTCGACCCGGCCTTGGTCGAGCGCGTGATCCGTACCAACGTCCTGAGTGTCAGCCACTGCATGGCCGCCGCCCTGCCCTTGCTCCGCGCCGGCCATCGCCCGCATCTTGTGGTGATGGGCAGTTCGGTGACCTGGCTGGCCTTGCCCCGCGCCGGCGCCTATGGCGCATCCAAGGCAGCCCTGCGTTACCTGGTGGAGTCACAGCGCATCGACCTGGCCCGCGAGGGCATCGCTGTCACCCTCGTCAACCCAGGCTTTGTCGACACACCACTGACCCGCCGCAACGATTTCCCCATGCCACAGCTCTGGTCGGCGCAGCGCGCCGCCAGGCACATTGCCAAGCGCCTGCCCGAACGCCCGCTGGAAATCAGTTTCCCTTGGCTTTTCACCCTGGTACTGCGCCTGCTCGGCGCACTGCCGGCGCGATTTCGCCTGGCGCTGGGGCAACGCCTTGCCCGTCATGAACAGGAATGATGACCCATGCGCATAGCCATTATCGGCAGCGGCATCGCAGGTCTGTCCTGCGCTCACCTGCTGTCACGCAAGCACGAAATCACAGTGTTCGAGGCCGAGCAATGGATTGGCGGCCATACGCATACCGTCGATGTGGCCTGGCAGGGCGAACACCATGCGATAGACACCGGCTTCATCGTTTTCAACGACTGGACCTACCCACACTTCATCCG
Organism: Pseudomonas sp. NLJ1; assembly: GCF_049486705.1. Lineage (NCBI taxonomy): Bacteria > Pseudomonadati > Pseudomonadota > Gammaproteobacteria > Pseudomonadales > Pseudomonadaceae > Pseudomonas > Pseudomonas sp. NLJ1. The sequence continues at coordinate 94,019 of NZ_CP137735.1, forward strand.
CTTGCTCGACCAACTGCAGGTCGCCTCGCGGCCGACCGAGATGAGTTTCTCCGTGCATGACCCGGTCACTGGCCTGGAATACAACGGTCACGACCTGAACACGCTGTTCGCGCAACGTCGCAACCTGGTGTCCCCAGGCTTCTGGGGCATGCTTCGGGACATTCTGCGTTTCAATCGCCAGGTGCTCACCGACCTGGATAACCAGCGTATCGATGCCAACGCTACCTTGGGTGCCTACCTTCAGGCGCAGCGCTATGGGCAGCGCTTCATCGACCATTACATCGTGCCGATGGGGTCAGCGATCTGGTCGATGTCGCGCGCCGACATGCTCGGTTTCCCCCTCGCGTTCTTTGTGCGGTTCTGTCGTAACCACGGTTTGTTGTCGGTCAACCAGCGCCCACAGTGGCGCGTGCTTGAAGGCGGTTCGCGCAGCTATGTCGGGCCGCTGTGCCGACCATTCGTTGAACGCATCCGCCTCAACTGCAAGGTTTACCAGGTCCGCCGCGACGAAGGTGGCGTCACCCTGGTGAGTGCTGCCGGCACCGAACGTTTCGACAATGTAGTGTTCGCCTGCCACAGCGACCAGGCCCTGGCACTGCTGGAAAGCCCGAGCATGCAGGAGCGGGCCGTGCTTGGCGCCATCGGCTATGCCAGCAACGACGTGGTGCTGCATACCGATACCCGTCTGCTACCCCGCCGCAGGAACGCCTGGGCCAGCTGGAACTACCGCCTCGGCGGCCCGGAGCAGGCCCCTGCCGCGCTGACCTACAACATGAACATCCTGCAAGGTATCCAGTCGTCGACAACCTTCTGCGTGAGCCTCAACCAGACCGCGCTGGTGGATCCGGCGCAGGTCATCGCCCGCTTCCGCTACGACCACCCGCAGTACAGCCTTGCCGCGTCCGCTGCGCAGGCGCGTCAGGCGCAACTGCAAGGCCGTCAACACAGTTACTTCTGTGGCGCCTATTGGGGCAATGGCTTCCACGAGGACGGGGTGGTCAGTGCGCTGAAGGTGGCCGCGCATTTCGGAGAACGACTGTGAACAGCAGCCTGTGCCTGGGCTGGGTCAGCCACCGGCGCGTGGCGCCGCGGCCCCACGCGTTCCGCTACCGCATCGGTATGTTCTACCTGGACCTGGACGAGCAAACGTGGCTGATGGGCCTGTCACGCTGGCTGGGGCGCTGGCGCCTGGCGCCGCTGAGCTGGCGCCAGACCGACTACCTGCCAGCGCAGACCCGCCGGGGCGAGACGCTGGCCCAGGCTGCACGCTTGCTGGTGCGCAAGGCCACGGGCCAGTTACCTGAAGGCCCGGTGCACCTGCTCACGCAACTGCGCTGCTGGGGGCTGTCGTTCAACCCGGTGAGCTTCTATTTCTGCCATGACCGCGACGGCCACCTGACGGCGATTCTCCTGGAGGTGCGAAACACCCCGTGGCGTGAGCGCTACCACTACGTGCTGCCGGTACAAGGGAACCTGGCCAGGCCCTTCAGCGTCGCCAAGGCCTTCCATGTATCGCCGTTCATGCCACTGAACATGGACTACCGCCTGAGTTTCTGCCTGGACGCGGACCATGTACGCATCCACATGGAGAACTGGCAAGGCGGTCGCAAGCTGTTCGAGGCCAACCTGGCCTTGCACCGCCGGCCGCTGAACAGAGCGGCCCTGAACCGATACATCCTGGCCTTCCCCTGGATGAGCCTGCGCACCCTCTCGGCCATTTACTGGCAAGCGCTACGCCTGTTGTGCAAACGCACCCCCATTCATGACCACACCGCCAGCCAGGGGAACCTGGCGCTCGGCCAAACCTGCGAGGATCTTGATGATGCCGAATCCCACCTTGAGCGTTAGCAAGTTCGCAGGCCTTGCGCCATTGCTTGGCGGGCTGGCGCGAAGCGCTGTGCTTGCCCAGCTGGGCAAGCTGCGCCAGGGCCATCTGCGCCTGCTCAGCCACGGGCAGCAATGGAGTTTCGGCGATGCCGACAGCCCCTTGCAGGCCGAGATGGAGATCCTCGATGACGCCGCCTGGGGCCTGATCGCCGGCAACGGCTCGATCGGTGCTGGCGAAGCTTACATCCACGGCTATTGGCGAAGCCCCGAGCTGGCGTTGGTGACTCGCCTGTTCGCTGCCAACCTTGAAGCACTCGATGCGCTTGAAGGTGGCCTGGCCCGCTTCGGCCGGCCTGCCCTGCGCCTGCTGCACCGGCTCAACAGGAACAGCCGGCGCGGCGCCCGGCGCAATATCCTGGCGCATTACGACTTGGGCAATGCCCTGTTCGAACGGCTGCTGGACCCGACCATGATGTATTCGGCAGCGCAATTCGAGCACCCCGGGCAGAGCCTGGAGCAGGCCCAGTTGCACAAGCTGGAGCGCATCTGCCAGAAGCTCGAACTGCGCCCTGACGACCACTTGCTGGAGGTTGGCTGCGGATGGGGCAGCCTGGCAATCCACGCCGCTACCCAGTATGGCTGCAGGGTCACCACTACGACGCTCTCGGCGGCGCAGTACTGCCATACCCTGGAACGCGTTCAGGCCCTGGGGCTGGAGCACCGTGTGAAAGTGCTTCGCGAAGACTACCGCGACCTTCGCGGCAGCTTCGACAAACTGGTTTCGATCGAGATGATCGAAGCTGTCGGCCATCGTTACCTGCCAGTGTACTTCCGCCGGTGTGCCTCGCTACTCAAGCCCGAAGGCCTGATGCTGTTGCAAGCGATCACCATCCGTGACCAGCGCTATGCCCAGGCACGGCGGTCAGTCGACTTCATTCAGCGCTACATTTTCCCGGGTGGCGCCCTGCCTTCGCTGAGCGTATTGCTCGACACCGCCAGCCGGCACACCGCACTCAATCTCATGCACATGGAAGATTTTGGCCTGGACTATGCCCACACCCTGCGGCACTGGCGAAAAAACCTGCGCCAGGCACGCTCAGAGCTGGCCGACCTTGGCTATGACGACAGGTTCCAGCGCTTGTGGGAATTCTACCTGTGTTACTGCCAAGGTGGTTTCGAGGAGCGCACCATCGGCGTTGCCCACCTGCTCTGGGCAGCGCCCCAGGCACGGCGCTCGCCCTTGCCTGACAGTGCCTGATGCCCGGCCGCTGGCTGGTCGCCAATGCCCTCTGGTTACAGGCCGGCTGGTGGGCCTGCGTGCTGGGCGCCGAACGCCCCTGGCTGTTGCTGCTGGTGATTCCGGGCCTGGCCATGCACCTGCACCTGTGCCCGGACGCCAATACCGAGGCCAAGGCGCTGTTGCGGGTAACGTTGGCTGGATGCGTGCTCGATAGCGTGCTGGGCACGCTGGGCGTGTTCGGCTTCGGCACCTGGCCACTGCCGCCTTGGCTCGCACTGCTGTGGCTGGTGCTGGCCAGCGGCATGCGCCACAGCCTGGCATGGGCCGGCAGGCATTGGCGCCGTGGTGCACTGCTGGGCGCCCTGGGCGGACCACTGGCCTATATAGGCGGCGCCAGGCTGACGGATGTCGCCTTGCCTTTGGGCCCGATGGAAACCGGCCTGCTACTGGTGCCGATTTGGGCCTGCGCCCTGCCGCTGCTTGTGCGCCTGGCGGCAAAAGGCTGATGCCTGCCAGATAGTGAACGGGGGCGGCTGCGCAGCCCATCGCCGGCAAGCCTGGCTCCCACCTCGACCGCGCCGGCCTCAAGCCATGTGCAAATATCTGTAGGAGCGGCCTTGTGTCGCGATGGGGCGCGAAGTGGCCCCAGGTTTTCAGCTTTGCACCAAAGATTGTCGGGGCCGCTGCGCGGCCCATCGCGACACAAGGCCGCTCCTACAAGGGCCAGTACTGGCTGAAGAGATATTCAAGACAGCTGCTCTCCCACTTCCACCGCGCCGGCCGCAAACCATGCCAGCGATGAGGCCCTGGCTGGCAGCACACGGCTGCCACAGGGACAGCGAAGACGTGAGGACGATGCGGTCGAGGTGGGAGCCTGGCTTGCCGGCGATGGCCGCGAAGCTGCCCCAGCACTGGCAAACGGTTTTTTATACCTCCTGCGCCGCATCGAGCAGTGCCAGAAGTGACTGGCCACGCTGCCATACCGCATCGCGACGGCTGGCCGACATGCTGTCGAGACTACGATAGACCAGCGCCAGACGCGGGTTGGCCGAAAGCAGGGTGCGATGGCGAATGAGAAAATGCCAGTACAAGGCATTGAACGGGCAGGCATTCTCCTCGACCAGCTGATCGACCCTGTAACTGCAAGCCTTGCAGTGATCGGACATGCGCTGGATGTAACGACCACTGGCGCAATAGGGTTTGGAGCCCAGATAGCCGCCATCGGCGTGCATCACCATGCCAAGCGTGTTGGGCAACTCGACCCAGTCGAAGGCATCCATGTACACCGCCAGGTACCACTCGCAAATCGCCGAAGGCACGACGCCGGCGAGCAAGGCGAAGTTGCCGGTAACCATCAGTCGCTGGATATGGTGCGCATAGCCCAGTCGCAGGGTCTGTCCGATGGCTTGTTCCATGCAGCGCATGCGGGTGCGCCCGGTCCAGTAGAACGCCGGCAACGCCCGCTCGTTGCCCAGATGATTGAGCCCGGCGTACGCCGGCATGCGCAACCAATAGATGCCTCGCACATACTCGCGCCAGCCGATCAACTGGCGGATGAAGCCCTCCGCAGCATTGAGCGGCACCCGCCCCTCGCGCCAGGCCTGGTCGACCTCATTGCACAGACAACGCACGTCCAGAAGGCCGATATTGAGTGCCGCACTGATACGCGCATGGAACAGATACGGCTCGCCCTCCGCCATCGCGTCCTGGTAGTCACCAAAAGCCGCCAGGCCGAAATCCAGAAAATGCTGCCAGAGTTGTTGCGCCTCGGCATGCGTCACGGGGTAGTCGAAGCCGTCGATGGCCCCGTAGTGGTCGCGAAAGCGCTGGCGCACCAGGGCTACCACCGCTGCGGTGATCCCGTCCTGCGCGAAATGCGCAGCAAACGGCCCACGCAGCTTGCGGGGTAACGCCTTGCGATTGTCGCCATCAAAATTCCAGGCGCCACCCGCCGGCCGGCCGTCAGTTTCCATAAGCAGGCCGGTTCGCTTGCGCATGCCACGGTAGAAGTGCTCCATACGCAGCTGGCGACGCTCCCGAGCCCAGCGCGCGAAGGCTTCGCGAGAGCACAGAAAACGTGTGTCCCGATGCCATACAAGCGGTAATGCAGCATCGCGCAACGCCTGCTCCAGGCGCCACTCACCGCACTCGGTGAGGTGGATGTGCGTGGCCCCCAAGGCGTGATGCCAGCGCTGCAATTCGCCAACGATGCTACCGCTGTTGCCGTCAGCGTCGAGCTCCACATAATGCACTCGCCAACCGCGCTCACGCAGTGCCTGGGCGAAGTGACGCATGGCGCTGAATATCAGTACGATCTTCAGCGGATGATGCGGCACATACCGGGCTTCCTCCTGAACTTCCGCCATCAGCACCGCATCGCGGGCAGGGTCGAGAGCGGCCAGGCTTGCCAGGTCGAACGACAGCTGGTCACCCAGCACCAGGCCCAGGCGCATCGCTCGTGCTACCAATCGCGAGTCAGCGTCACACGCAGCGGCGCATCAGGGCCGTCACGGTGCACGCATATTTCATCCTGCACCACCTGCGGTACCAGCCGTTCAGGTTCCTTTGCTTCGCCGGTCGAGACCAGTTGGACACGCGCGATCAGATTCATGGTTTACCCTCTAGCAGACGCTGGCGCAGTTGTGGATCCCTGGCTCGCGGATCAAGCCAGATGGCAAAGAATGCCCGGGCAAACACCGGGTCGGCGATTGCGCGGCTGAGTTTGCCATCGACATAGAAGCGGCAGCCCTGCCCCGGCAGGTACAAGCCGGTGATGTGCATGCCAGGACGCACATCCACAAATGCCTGCTCCATTGCCGCGCTCCACGCCGCGCGCCGCTGCGGCGTCACGCTATCGGCATCCAGGCGGCGCATTTCCTCGAGGCTGGTCTGTACCAGCATGTCCTTGGACAATGCCCGGTGATAGACGAGCTCCAAGGCAAAAGGTCGGTTCCAGTCCTGAACCGGGCCCGCTGCCCATAACTGGGCGGTGTAAAGCCGCAGGCCAAACCAGGTGAACTCACCGACACCCAGCCGTTGTGCCCCCGGCAGCTCGGTTCGCCAGCCCGCCGTGGTCGACAGGGCAGTCAGTAGCAGGCATAGGCCGGTCCAACGAGCAAGACGCGCCATACAGACCCTCAAGCGCCGCTAAATACTGTACGATATTATCATTATGTACAGATATTTGATGGCATTGCATAGATTTTGAGGTGTGCATCTGGATGACTGAATGGTGACCACGCCTGCAAGTGTGAATCTTGTGGTTCAGCATCTCGCCAACAGTGCGGCGTAAATGCGCCCTCACAGCAGGCGCCTGCCGCCAATCAAGCGCGATCTCGTATCTAATGATCTTGCACAACCTGATCAGGCTGCATGCCCATACTCGCGAGAAAAACATCGGTATCCTGATTGGTCCGCAGGCAGACCACGCGACAGCCCGATGGGGCCGTCGCCACGAGTCGCTTCATCGCCTCGCGAGACGAGGTTTTCGTCCGCCACATGAACCTGAAAAACTCCGGCAAGTTGGCCAGTAATTCCGGGCAGTTGTCCGGCAAGTCAGGCCGGGGTCGACCGCGGTTCAACATCGTTCTGAGGAGAACGCGCCAGAAGCGAAGCGGCGCCGAGCGATCAATCCATATCAACATGTCAGCGCGGGCGAGCCGGTTGTTCCAGGTCGTCGAATGCCCGCCTTCGAAGATCCAGCGCTCACGGGCCTCAATCTCATGACAAAGACGCGTTTTCTCGTCCCGGCTCCGCTCCACCCACCCTGGCTGCCAATGAATCGTGTCGATATGCACAACTGGCAGGCCTGTGCGCTCGCCAAGCTTGCGCGCCAGGGTACTTTTCCCAGACCCTGGCTGACCAATGATCATCACCCGTTGCATTGAAGCTCCCTCTAGCCATGCCTGCTGAATTTCGGGCGCGCGATTCTACGGCAATGGGCAACGCGGTCAACTGCAAGTGTGCTATGGCCGGGCATCAGACTACATGGCGCTAACGTCCGCCATGGGGCGTTAGCAGCCATTCGCGACTGACCGCTAACGACCCATTGCGGACGTCCGTCAGAGACTGCTTTCGGCTCATACCCGTCGTTCAGAAGGGGCCGCAAAGGCCTGAAACAGACTGTAGGCAATACTAGGGCGGTCTCTGAAGTACTGCGTTTGCATGTTGAGTCATAGGTCATCACGTTTTAGCGGCAGGTTTGAGTCGGAAGCTGACGCCCATACGGTTAAAAGCGTTCATTGCGGCAATGGCCGCTGTCAGGTCGACAAGGTCCTTTTCGGCAAACATTGCCGATGCTGCTGCGTAAGCTTCGTCGGATACATGTGTCTCGCTTACCCGCGTGACTTCTTCTGCCCAGGCCAATGCTGAGCGCTCCTGATCCGAGAACAAATAGTGCGCTTCATGCCATACTGGTACTAACAGCACTTTGTCCACTGAAATACCTGCTTTGATCAGATCGCGTGAGTGCAGATCGATGCAATGGGCGCAGCCGTTGATTTGAGACACCCTGAGAAACACGAGGTGAATCAACGGGGCTGGCAAATTTGTCGCGGTGGTCACGAAATGATGCAGCCCGCCAAGGGCCTTGGCTGCACCAGGCGAAGCTTCAAACCAATTGAGTCGACTCATGATTTCTTTTCCTGTCTTTGAGCAATGAAGAGGGTGACATGCGGATTGCCGCTTGACGGCACACCGCCCAGCTAATGTGCAAACCTATACGCTTGAATTCGATGATGTTCTTAAAGCGGGCTGCAGACTTGATCCACTCCATGGCTATCCCTACCAAAGAACGTCTGCACCTCACCGTACCCTGTTTCCCTCCCAGTATTCAGTGACTCCACACCCTTGGCGGTACCTTCAACGGTGAAGTAGTACACGTGATTGAGACCGATGGTGGCGAGGACGGCGGACAGGTAGGGTCGCAGAAAGTCGGGTTGACGGGCATGCTGGCCGCTGATGTAGCCCCCGCAAGCTATTGCGACGTAAACCGGACGATCCGTCAGCGATCCGACTTTGCCTTTGGCGGTGCCCAGAAACGTTTTGCCCACGCGTACCACCTGGTCGATCCACATCTTGAGTGGGGCGGGCACGCTGTAGTTGTGCATCGGCGTGGCAATCAGCAGTACGTCGCATGCCTGCAGTTGGTCGATCAACTCGTCGGAACGGCTCAACGTACCCTCCTGACCGCTTGCTATGACTACGCGCTGATTGGCTAACGCCTGGGCGTAAGGCGCATCGACTGGGGCCAAGGAGTTGAGGTCTAAATCGGTCAACTGGATACCCCTTCTGCCGGCCTGACTGGCCAAGGCAAACAGGATCTGCTGGGACAGTTTCAGACTTTCCGAATCCTCTGCATTGGGGCTGGCGACCAGGCGAAGAATGCGCAAAGGAGCAAGTGGCTGTTGTGACGATGTCATGAGGTTCGCCTCCTTGGATGTGCGTGCGGGTTATGGCGTATCGAACTGTTTCTGAAAGCGCAGTGCACCCGTCAACAGGCCTTCACGGAAGTAGAAGCGTTGCGCGCGGGCGTTGGCCAAACCCGTGTCGAGCACCAGGCGTGCACAACCGCTGGCGCGGGCCAGTCGCTCCAAGGCTTGCAATAAGCGCGAGCCCCACTGACCTCCCCGCTGAGCCTCGGCGGTTACAAGGTCATCGACATACAGGAATGCGCCGTAGACCAGGTTTTCCTGTAAGCGGTAACCAGCCAGTGCCACAAGAACGCCTAAGTCATAAGCACCAATCAGGCGATAGCCTTCAACGCGCATACGCTCGATGCGGCTGACGAAGTCAGCTTCGCTCGTCAGATGAGGGCGCAATTGCTGCATTACCGGGAATGCGCTGCAGAGGTCATGGGTGCTGTCCAGGGGGCGCAGGGACGTGTCGGCCAGGTCGAGCACGCTGGGTATGAAGTTGTGCAAAGGGGATGTCATGGGAGTTGCCCTCATGAGTAGGTGATGGCGCTATATTGGACTACCATTGACCCACTTGATTGAGCCAAGAAATGGGATATGAACTAGGCCATGATGACCTCCCCCAAGCCGCCTTTTGCTCCCTTGGAAGAGCAGTCTGCCTTGCCTCTGTATCGTCAACTGTACGACCGCGTACTGGCCGCCGTTGCCGCAGGCACGTTGTCCCCCGGTGACCGCTTGCCGTCGGCGCGCGCCATGGCCAAGGAGCTGGGGGTGGCCCGTGGCACCGTCGAATTGGCCTATTCGCTGCTGGCCAGCGAGGGTTACCTCCTGGCGCTCGGGCAGAAAGGCACCGTAATCAATCCTGAACTGCAGAAGCCCGTGTCGGAGGCCACCGCATTACCAGTCAGCAGCCAAGTGATCGAAGACGCACCTGATTCGCTCTGGCGTCCACCGCAGCTGTTGCCGTTCCAGATGGGGGTACCGGCGCTGGATGCATTTCCGCGCAAGATATGGGCGCGTCTCGGTGCTCGGTATCTCCGTGGGATGCGTCTTGGAGATCTGGACTATCCGGCACCCCACGGCCTGGCAGCGTTGCGCAGCGCCATTGCTTCGTATCTGCAGGTGTCCCGAGGTATCGATTGCGGTGCCCATCAGGTGTTTATCACCAGCGGTTGGCGCAATAGCCTGTCCTTAGTCGCACATACCCTGTTGCAGCCAGGCGAGTGCGCCTGGGTGGAAGACCCGGGCTATCCCACTACGCGCCAGGTGCTTCGCCAGTTCGGCCTGGACCTGGAAGCGGTGCCGGTTGATGCCGAAGGCATGAACGTAGAACACGCCATCGCGGGTTCTCGGACTGCTCAGGTCGTCATGGTGACACCAGGGCATCAGAGCCCGCTGTCGATGGCACTGTCGCTGCCACGCCGGCAACTGCTACTCGATTGGGCTGCCCGCACCGGTGGCTGGATTGTCGAGGACGATTACGACGGCGAGTACCGCTACGTCAGCCGTCCACTTCCAGCGCTGGCCAGCTTGGATCGCCATGGGCGCGTGCTGTATGCCGGCACCTTCAGCAAGGTGCTGTTTCCCGGTATTCGCCTGGCTTATCTGGTGGTGCCGCAGGCGCAGGTGGCAGCGTTCGAGCGCGTCGGCCGGGCCTTGTTTGCTGCCGGGTCACCGTCAATTACCCAGGCTTTGGTGGCGGAGTTCGTTGCCGAGGGACACTTCGCTCGGCATATCCAACGCATGCGCCGCCTCTACAACGAGCGACGGGCATTGACCATCGAAGCACTGGACCGGAGTTTGCCGAAGGGTCTGCAGGTGGAACGCTCGCCAGGCGGCATGCACTTAGTACTGCGTTTGCCGGAGGACGTAAGCGACACCGCCCTGGCCGAGCAGGTGCTGGCCAGGGGTATGTCGGTACAAGCGTTGTCGCGCTGGGCTGCGTCATCGCAGCGTCAGTCAGGTCTGCTCCTGAGTTTTACCAACTGCGCCACGACGGCTCCAGGCGAGCAGCTTGGCGCGTTGATCAGCAAGTTACTCAGTTGAGGTTGGCCTTGTTCAGGCCGAACAGCTCATCGGACGAGCCGGGGATCGCCTGGAAGGCCACATTGAGGCGATTCCAGCCATTGATGGCGACGATTAGGAACGACAAATCCGACAGCTCCTGCTCGGAAAACTGCTCAAGCGCACTCGCATACAGGCTGTTGGAGATACCATGAGGCGGCAGTTGGGTTAGGGCTTCAGTCCACTCCAGCGCCGCCCGCTCTACTGGCGAAAACAGCCCTGACTCACGCCATACGGCCACGTGGTGAAGACGCAGCTCGCGCTCGCCATGGATCTTGGCCTCTTTCACATGCATATCCACGCAGAACGCACAGCCGTTGAGCTGCGAAGCGCGCAACATGATCAGGTGGGCAAGATCGGCCAGTGGCGGTTTCTTGCTCAGTTGTAGGGTGAGTTCCACCAGTTTGTTGGACGCTTGGGGAGACAGCTTGAAGTAATCAAGGCGGTTGTTCATGGGTAGTTGCTCGCAGTGGGTGGAGTTTGTTGGAGCCCACTGTAGCAACGCTTGGAATAGCCCCACAGGGCCAAGATGGTAGCTTCGAACTAGGCCATGTCTGTATCGAAGTACGCCATGAACACCCATCGAGCGGTATGGTCGAAGGGGCGCTATAGGCCGTTCATTGCCCTCCGCGAATGGCCGCAATGGGTCGAAAGCAGCCCGTCGCGAATGACTGCTTGCGCCCTTGCGGCCCCTCAGGAAAGATAGCAATCGGCCACTAGTTGACGCTGCCCCTTGCTGGCTCACTGCGAAGTGCGGTCCAGGCCAGAGCGGCGATCCAGGCGACGGAAACGCCGTAATTGAGTCGCTGGTACAGGCCAAACCCGTGACCGTCACTGAATGCCTTGGCCATCAATGCAACAGTCGCGAGAGCAAGGATTACACAGAGTGCCGAGAACCATTTGAACCCGGTCGATGACAGCAGTCTCTTGCTCAAGAAAAACCACAGACCGCTAGCCATCGTCAGCGAAAGAAACATCACCATTCCGGCAATGTTGTGTAGCTGTTGAGAAGGTGAAGGCTGCGCAGGTACGCATCCCGCATCACAGGAGAAGAAACCTGTGGCGAAACTAGCCAAGCCGTGGAGCAATATGAACGCGGCGCTGACCAGAGCCAAACGCGAACCTGCGTACCGCCGCGCCAGACCCAAAGCGAAAAGCCCGAACAGTACCCCCAAGGGAAAATTGTTCACCCATGCAGAATAGCTGTGGGTGGGAGCCCCAACCGCTCCTAGCTGGCTCATCGCCTGTTCGAAGTGGCTGTAACCGGGGTAGCCAAACGAGGTAAGCAACACTCCAGCGAAGAGCCAGAATGGAATCAGTAGCCCCAAGCTCAGCAATCTCTGGTCAGTGGTATCCACGGCACAGCTCTCCTTGGTCATGGCAGTGATCGATCCGTCTCTCACGAAATGCCTGATTCTAGAGGGGCCGCCGGCCGATGCGCCATCGATTTTCTTGCAAAACAGCTTGCGCATGCGTCACCTGTAGCCGCCTTGATCCATGGATGCCATCCAGGCCCCGACGCCTGCCCAGAACCTCCGTGCTGCTTGCCTCGAAACAGCCGCACGCCATCAGTGCTTTGCCGAAGCGGCCCAGGAGTGTCTGGTGCTGAAACGAGTTTTACTCCAGCCTCACCCAACCACAGGCGCATGCTCGGCAATCAACTCGATTATCCAGTCGATAAACACCCGCACCTTTGCACTGACATGGCGATTCGGCGGGAATGCCAGATACATCGGCATTGGCGCCATCCGCCAGTCTTCAAACAGCGGCAGCAGCTCGCCGTTGGCCAGGTGCGGCTTGGCCATGTATTGCGGTAGCCAGATTACACCCAGGCCAGCCAGGCCGGCGGCAAGGTACGCATTACCGTCGTCGACCGTCAGCTGCGAGCGGCCCTGGGCTTCCATGCGCTCCTCACCCCGCTGCATCGCGTAGGGCAAGGCCTTGCCTGTACGGAACCAGAGGAAGCCGACGGTGGTGTGTCGGCTTTCCTCGAGCTCACGGGGGTGCAGCGGCGTACCGAAGCGGTGCAAATAGCCGGGCGCGGCATAGATGCCAAGCTCCAGATCGCCCACATGCCTTGCCACCAGGGATTGATCGGTGATCTCGCCGCCACGCACCACGCAGTCGACGTTCTCACCAATGATGTCGACAATGCGATCGCTGGCGCCCACGGTCAGCTGAATTTCTGGATAACGTGCAAAGAACCCCGGCAAGGCCGGTATGAGCAGCATCCGCGCCAGTGGGCTGGGTACATCCACTCGCAGCCGCCCGCGCGGTGCCATCGACGCGCTGGACAAGCTGGTCTCGGCGTCGTCAATGTCGCCAAGTAGCCGGACGACGCGTTCGTAATAGGCCGCACCGTCGGCAGTGACATTGACCTTGCGTGTGGTGCGGTTGAGCAACCGCACACGCAGCCTCGCTTCAAGTTGCTGAACGAGCTGCGTCACGGTGGTCTTGCTCATGTGCAGTGTGGCTGCCGCCTTGGTGAAGCTGCCTGTTTCCACCACGCGGACAAATGCCTGCATTGCATCGAAACGGTCCATCCCACGCCTCGCTCGTGCCTGGATTGTCTGGATTATACAAACAGTCATGACCAGCGCTGCCCGTTTATTCAGGTCGGTGGCCTTTCTTATAGTGGCTTCACCATAAACACCGGGCCGCCAGGGCCCCGAACGAGGTATGCAATGTCCAGCAAACGTGATGTCGTTTTCCCGCCTGACCGCCATGCATTGTATGAGCTCCACCGCTACTCGCCGGCGATTCGCTCCAACGGTTTTCTGTTCGTATCCGGCCAAGTCGGTAGCCGCAAGGACGGCTCGGCCGAGCCGGACCTCGCGGCGCAGGTTCGCATGGCCTTCGCCAACCTCAACGCGATCCTGGCCGAAGCCGGCAGTAGTTTCGAGGATGTGGTTGACACGACCATCTTCATGGTCGACCCCGACTCGAAATTCGAAACCATCTGGGAGGTGGCAGCCGAATATTGGGGCGAGGCGCCCTATCCGACGGTAACCGCCATCGGCGTGACCTGGCTGTCCGGCTTCGACTTCGAGATCAAGGTGATCGCGAAACTACCGCAATGATGCCGAAGGCTATATGGCGCGCAGGCGCCTATTCCGAGTTCGAGTACAGCTCTGCCAAGGCTGCCGTACTCCAGTACACTTGGGAGGTCGCGAAGTTCACGTGACGCCAACGGCAAAAGAATCTTCCTTCTGGCCCGCCCACGATTTCTGGACCTGGATACCCAATGCTGACTGCCCTGCTGTTCGACCTGGACGGAACCCTCACCGACACTGACACCTTGCACCTGCAGGCCTTTCGCCAACTGCTGCACGAGCATGACGGCCGCGAGCTGAGCCAGGCGCAGTTCGATGCCCAGGTCAGCGGCCGCGCCAATGGCGAGCTGTTCGCAGAGCTGTTTGCCGGTGCCAGCGCCGAGCAGTGCCAGGTGCTGGCCGACCGCAAGGAGGCGCTGTTCCGCGACATGTCGCCGTCTCTGGAGCCAATGCCGGGCCTTGTGCGCCTGCTGGAACATGCCCGGGCTCGCAACATCGGCATGTGCGTGGTGACCAATGCGCCACGGCTGAACGCCGAGCACATGTTGAACGCCATGGGCCTGGGCCAGCGCTTCGCGCATGTGCTGGTGGCCGAGGAACTGGCACGGCCCAAGCCAGACCCGTTGCCCTACCTGACCGGGTTGCAGCGGCTAGGTGCCGAGGCCGGGCAGGCACTGGCCTTCGAGGATTCGCTGCCGGGGGTGACGGCAGCGCGTGGCGCGGGGATCTTTACCGTGGGCGTGGCCACTACGCAGACGCCGGAGCGGTTGCTGGCGGCGGGGGCCGGGTTGGTGATCGATGATTTCAACGACCCAGCGTTGTGGACGTTGATCGGATCCATGCAATGAGCATACGGGGCCGCTTCGCGCCCCATCGCCGGCAAGCCAGCTCCCACCTCGACCGCATCGGCCTCAAGCCATGCGCCATCCCTGTGGGAGCTGGCTTGCCGGCTATGGGCTGCGAAGCGGCCCCAAAATTTCAAGGCAATATGCATGCCCCTGCCATTGTGCACACCCAGGTAACCCATGCTGATCGACGAAGAACTGACCCTCAAGAAGCTGGAAACCTTCCTCGCCTTCATGCGCACCGGCAACCTCGGCCGCGCCGCTGTCGAGCTGGCCACCAGCGCCGTCAGCGTGCACCGCGCCATCCACTCGCTGGAAAGCGCACTACGCTGCCCGCTATTCAAGCATGAAGGCCGCCAGCTGATCCCGCTGGAAAGCGCCTACGTGCTGGAAAAGAAAGCCCGCCAGCTGATCCAGGACGCCGAGCAGATGGTCCGTCAGACCCGCGAGGCAGCTGGTTTCTATGCCGAACGCTTCCGCCTGGGCGCGCTCTACTCACTGACGGTGAAAACCGTACCCAAGCTGGTCATGGGCCTGAAGCTGCGTCGCAGCGAACTCAACATCGACCTGACCCTGGGCTCCAACGTCGACTTGCTGCAGCGCCTGAAGAACCACGAGCTGGAGGCCATCCTCGTGTCGCTCGACGAAAGCGTCAGCGACCCAGCCTGCGAGCAGCTGCCGCTGTTCTCCGACGACATCTTCCTCGCCGCGCCCATCGATTCGCCCTTCGCCGAGCAGGCCGAGGTGGATCTGGCCGACCTGGCCGACTCCACCTTCATCACCCTGACCCAGGGCTTCGCCACCCACCGCGATGGCGCACGGGTGTTCCAGCAGGCCGGCTTCGAACCCAAGGTGGCCATGCAGGTGAACGATATCTTCACCCTGCTGAGCATGGTCAGCTCGGGCGTGGGCTTTGCCCTGCTGCCAGGGCGTATCGCGGCGGTGTACGAAAACCGGGTCAGGCTGATTGCCCTGAAGCCGCAATATCGCTTGCAGCAGCATATCGGTGTGGTGTTCCTCAAGGCGCGGGAGCGGGAACCGAATTTGCTGGCGTTGCTGGCAGAGTGCCGGATGTACAGCCTGGAGCGTTGAGGGGCCTCGGAACACAGCCTCTTTTGTTGTTTGCTGCACTGGCCTCTTCGCGGGTAAACCCGCTCCCACAGGTACCGAGCCAGCCTCGGGCAATCCACTTTCACTGTGGGAGCGGGTTCACCCGCGAAGAGGCCGGTACAGTCTGACTCAAACCACCAAGGCCCGCTGCACCTCCCCCACCGTGGTCGCCAGGCTGTTCAGGTGCAGGTTCAACACCCGTTCCACCGGTGCCTGGTCCAGCGGCCAGTGCAAGGCAATGCTCCCGGCCAGGCGCCCTTCGGCATGCACCGGCAGGGCAATCGCGCGGATCAGGAACGGCAAGCGCACCGGGTACTCCCAGTGCCCTTCGGTGCGCTGGCCGAATCCCTGGTTCGCTTCCGCCTCGATGTCGCGCAGCACCGTCTCGTCGCCCACCCGCTCATGGGCCGCCAGGCGCTGCACTTCATCGACCGCCAACTCACCCAGGCACGCCCGCCCCATCGCCGAATGGAACAGGCTGGCATGATGGCCGACGATCTGACAGGTGTGCGGGTAGCGCTTGCGCAATACCTGGGGAATGGCGCTTTCCATCACCTCCAGCCGTTCGCCGTCGAAACACGACAGGTCGGCCACCAGCCCGGTGCGCTCGCTCAACTCCAGCAACATGGGCGCGGCATGTTCCACCAGGCGCCGCTTGAAACGCAGCTGGCGGTCACCGAACAGGCGCCGCGCGCACAGCCGGTAACGCCGGTCGCTGAGGCCGCGGTAGACCCAGCCCTGCTCCTGCAAGGTGGCGAGCATGCGCGACACCGTGGCCTTGGGCAGCGCCGTCAGGTAATGCAGCTCTTCCAGGCCCAGCGCCTGGTGTTCTCCCAGCAGGTCGACGATGGCCAGCGCCCGCTCCACCGAACGCACGCCGCCACTGTCTGCCGTGATGCCCATGAGTGTGACCTCCCTGTAGCTGGATGGTCAGGATAGCCAGCAAGATCCGCGCCTGCCCAGCAGTTTCATGGCGCTTGCAGGCTCCCGGGTGGGCGCCGCGCTACCCAACGGGTGAGCTGTTCATGGGCATGGGCCAGCTGCAGCACCGCATGGTCGGCCTGGGCCGGGCCGATGATCTGCAGGCCCGTGGGCAACCCTGCAGCATTGAAACCGACCGGTACGCTGATGCTCGGCAAGCCGGCCAGGGTCGGCCCTATCACCACTTCCATCCAGCGGTGATAGGTGTCCATCGTCCGCCCCCCGACCACCGTTGGCCAAGGTTGCCGTGCATCGAAAGGGAACACCTGGGCCGATGGCAACAGCAGGTAATCGTAACGCTCGAACAGCTTGCCCAGCGCCCGGTACCAGTCGCTGCGTACCACTGATGCCTGGTACACCGCCGCCGCGCTCAGTTGCAGGCCACCCTCCACCTCCCACTGCGCCTCGGGCTTGAGCAGCGCGCGCTTGCCGGGGTCGGCATAGGCCGCAGCGAGGTTGCCGTGCACCAGGAAGTGGCGATGGGTCAGCCAGCACTGCCACAAACGCGCCATGTCGAACGCCGGCTGGCAGGCCTCGACCCGGCAGCCCAATTCGATGAAGTCCGCCAGGGCCGCTTCGCACAGGCTCAGCACCCCGTCATCCATCGCCAGGTAACCGTCGTAGTCGCCCAACCAGCCGACCCGCACGCCGCGGAAATCGCGCTGCAAACCGGCGGCAAAATCGCGCCGGCCCTCGCTCAGCGACAGCGGCGCCCGCGCATCGAAGCCTGCCTGGGTCGACAATAACCGCGCCACATCCACCACGCTGCGGCCCATCGGCCCCTCGGTGGCCAGTTGCTGCACGAACAGTTCCGGCGCCGGCCCGTGTGGTACGCGGCCCTGCGACGGGCGCAGGCCATACACGTTGTTGAACGCCGCCGGGTTGCGTAGCGAGCCCATCATGTCGCTGCCGTCGGCGACCGGCAGCAGGCGCATGGCCAGCGCCGCCGCCGCTCCGCCGCTGCTGCCTCCGGCCACCTTGCCCGGGTCGTAGGCATTGGTGGTGGTGCCGAACAGGGTGTTGTAGGTCTGCGAACCAAGGCCGAATTCCGGCACATTGCTCTTGCCCACGATCAGCGCACCACTGGCCCGCACACGCGCCACACTGATCGCATCCTGCTCGGGCACCTGCTCGGCGAACAGCGGCGAGCCCAAGGTGGTGCGCAGCCCGGCAGTGGCGGCCAGGTCCTTGATAGCCTGGGGCATGCCATGCATCCAGCCGCGCGAGTGGCCACGGCCCAGCTCGCGGTCACGCTCATCGGCCTCGGCCAGCAACGCCTCGGCCGGGCGCAGCGACACCAGCGCATTGACCTGCGGGTTGAAGCGTTCGATATGCGTCAGATAAGCCTGCATCACCTCCCGGCACGACATCTGGCGCGCATGGATGGCCCGGGACAATGCCTCGGCATCGAGGGCAACGATGGGGTCGATGGCTAGCGGCATCACGGTTTCACTCCAAGGTTGAAAGCGGCAGGCTTGCCCGCACGTGGGGCTTCTTTCAGGCAATAGGTGCCCAGCAGTGTCAGCAGGCAGGCGAACAGCACATAGAACGATGGCGCCACCGGGGTACCGAGCACCTTGCTCAGCCAGGTGACAATCAACGGGGCGAAGCCGCCGAACACCATCACCGCCACGTTGTAGGCCACCGACACACCGGTGGAACGCACCTCGACCGGGAACTGCTCGGCCAAGGCCGTGGGCGCCGGCCCGAAGAAGCCACCGATGGCGGTGCACAGCAGCAGTTGCATCACCAGCAGCCGCTCCAGCGACGGCGCGGCAGCCACCCACACATACAACGGGTAGACCATGACGAAGAACGCCAGGGTGAAGGCCATCAGCACCGGGCGCCGCCCCAGCCGGTCAGACAACGCCCCGGACAGTGGAATCACCACGGTCATCAACCCCACGGCAAGCATCTGCACCAGCAGCACCTGGTCCAGCGGCAGCCCCAGGTTCTTGTGAGCGAAGGTCGGCATGTTCACCAGCACCACATAGAACGACACCGTCGCGCCACAGGCCAGGCCCATCGATACCAACAGGCTGCGCCGATGCTCACGCAGCACCTGCCACAGGCTGGGCGACTGGCCCTTGGCCTGGCGGCGCGCCTCGATGAATTCCTCGGGCTCCTCCATGTGCTTGCGAATCCACAGCCCCACCGGGCCGATCAGCAGGCCAAGCACGAACGGGATACGCCAGCCCCAGCTGTCCAGCGCCGCAGGCGTGCACAGGTGGGTGACCAGGGCCACCATCGCCGCCCCGGAGAACACCGCCAGGCACTGCCCCACCAACTGCCACGAGCCATACAGGCCCTTGCGGTGGGCCGGCGCGCTCTCCACCAGGAAGGCCGTGGCGCTGGCGTACTCGCCGCCAGTGGCAAAACCCTGCAGCATGCGCGCCACCACGATCAGCATCGGCGCGGCCATGCCGATGGCCAGGTAGTCGGGGGCAAAGGCGATCATGGCAATGGACACGGTCATCAGCCGGATGATCATCTGCATCGCCGCCTTGCGGCCCTTGCGGTCGGAATACATGCCCAGCAGCACGCCGCCCACCGGGCGCATGAAAAAGCCGACGCCGAAGGTGGCCAGGGCCATCAGCAGCGAGGCGTATTCGTCGTCGGAGGGGAAGAACTGCCGGGCGATGATGCTGGCCAGAAAGCCGTAGACGATGAAGTCATACCACTCCAGGGCGTTGCCGATGACGGCGGCGACCACTTGCCGGGTACGCGACACGCCGGTGCTCGAAGTCTGCATAGGAAACACTCCACACAATGATTGGGTGATCGCCCAGGCGCGGTCGCGCCCGGGTTCCAGCGGCAGTCGTCAAAAGGAAAGGTCAGGCGGGCGCGAGCCAGCGCTCTGCCAGCGCGCCCCAGTAGGCGGCGCCGGTCAGCAGGATGTCGTCGTTGAAGTCGTAGGCCGGGTTGTGCACCAT
The DNA here is from genome assembly GCF_049486705.1 of Pseudomonas sp. NLJ1. Taxonomy (NCBI): domain Bacteria; kingdom Pseudomonadati; phylum Pseudomonadota; class Gammaproteobacteria; order Pseudomonadales; family Pseudomonadaceae; genus Pseudomonas; species Pseudomonas sp. NLJ1. Next base: position 113,486 of record NZ_CP137735.1, read on the forward strand.
CGGCCGCGATACGCCATTGCCGATGAACAGGTAGGCGCCCGGGCAGCGTTGCAGCATCCAGGCGAAGTCTTCGCTGCCCATCAGCTTGCGGGTGTTGCCATCTACTGCCTCGGCACCGAGCAACTCCACCCCCACCTGCCGGGCGAAGGCGTTTTCCGCAGCGTGGTTGACCAACACCGGATAGGCCGGGCGGTGTTCGATGGTGGCGCGGCAGCCAAAGCTCTCGGCCTGGCCGACGATAATGTCCCGTACCCGCTCCAGGGTCTGCGCCCGTACCTCGGCGTTCAGCGCGCGCAGGCTCAGGCGCAGCAGCGCCTGCTGCGGGATCACGTTGGCCGCTTCGCCGGCCTGCAAGGCGCCGACGGTGACCACGGCCGCCTCCTGCGCATCGATATTGCGCGCCACCACGGTTTGCAGGGCCATCACCACACTGGCCGCCGCCACCAGCGGGTCGACAGTCAGGTGCGGCATCGAGCCATGGCCGCCAACCCCGTCCAGGGTCACCGTGAGCAGGTCTTGCGAAGCCATCATCGGCCCCTCGCGAAAGCCCAGGTGCCCGGCCGGCAGCCCGGGCATGTTGTGCATGCCGAACAGTGCATCGCAAGGGAAGCGCTCCAGCAAACCTTCGGCCAGCATCGCCTCGGCGCCACCCTGGCCCTCCTCGGCCGGCTGGAAGATCAGCGTCAGCGTGCCGTCGAACTGCCGGGTCGCCGCCAGGTAGCGCGCTGCGCCGAGCAGCATGGTGGTATGCCCGTCATGGCCGCAGGCGTGCATGCAGCCTTGGTGCTGGCTGCTGTAGGCGGCGCCGGTGGCCTCGTGTATGGGCAGCGCGTCCATGTCGGCGCGCAGGCCCAGGCGGCGTGGGCTGTTGCCATTGCGCAGTACGCCGACCACGCCGGTCTTGCCGATACCGGTGTGCACTTCATAGCCCCACGTTTCGAGCAGTTGGGCAACCAGTGCCGAAGTGCGGCTTTCTTCGAAACCCAGTTCCGGGTGAGCGTGGATATCGTGACGGATTGCGTGCAGGTCGCTGGCCACATCGTTCAGCCAGGCCAGGATGTGCTGATGTCGGGACATGTAGAGTCTCCTCGCGCGGGTGGTTTCCCGTTCTTGTTGTTCGCCTTGAGGTCACGACGGGTGAGGCAGGTCGTGCTTGGCTGACAGATAAGCGCGAGTGACGGGGGAGCACAATTGAATGTGGTTCCGCTGGGTGGAACTAGTGCAGGGTTTGGAAGCTCCAGTGCTGTGAGATCGAGCACCAAAAAACCCAAACCATACCCTGGCGCCCCCACAGCGCTTTACTGCTACCTTCATCACCGACCCCAGCCAAGGACCGCCCAATGCCTCCACGCCATACGCCCCCAGCCGGCTTCGTCCGCGTCCGTGGCGCCCGCGAGCACAACCTCAAGAACATCGATGTCGATATTCCTCGTGACGCACTGGTGGTGTTCACCGGCGTGTCCGGCTCGGGCAAGTCCTCGCTGGCCTTCTCCACCCTCTACGCCGAAGCCCAGCGGCGTTATTTCGAGTCGGTCGCGCCCTATGCCCGGCGCCTGATCGACCAGGTCGGGGTGCCGGACGTCGACGCCATCGAAGGCCTGCCCCCAGCCGTGGCCCTGCAGCAGCAACGCGGCACGCCGAGTGCACGTTCCTCGGTGGGCAGCGTGACCACCCTGTCCAGTTCCATTCGCATGCTCTACTCCCGCGCCGGCCACTACCCGGCCGGCCAGCCGATGCTGTATGCCGAAGACTTCTCGCCCAACACGCCCCAGGGCGCCTGCCCGGAATGCCATGGCATGGGCCGGGTCTACGAAGTGAACGAAGCGACCATGGTCCCCGACCCGTCGCTGACCATCCGCGAGCGCGCCGTGGCGGCGTGGCCGATGGCCTGGCAGGGGCAGAACCTGCGCGACATCCTGGTGACGCTAGGCTATGACGTCGATACTCCCTGGCGCGACCTGCCACAGGCGCAGCGCGACTGGATCCTGTTCACCGAAGAAACACCCACCGCGCCGGTATACGCCGGGCTGACCCCGGCGCAGACCCGCACCGCCCTCAAGCGCAAGCAGGAGCCCAGCTACCAGGGCACGTTCATGGGTGCCCGGCGTTACGTGCTGCACACCTTCATGCACTCGCAAAGCGCACAGATGCGCAAGCGCGTTGCCCAGTTCATGCGCCCAAGCCCGTGCCCGCTGTGCCAGGGCAAGCGCCTGAAGCGCGAGGCCCTGGGGGTGACCTTCGCCGGGCTGGATATCGCCGAGCTGTCGCACCTGTCGCTGCAGGCGCTGGCCGAGGTATTGCGCAAGGTGGTGGCAGCAGACTACCTGGCACAACAGCAGGACGACCTGACCCTGGAAAAGCGCCTGGCTGCCCAACGCATCGCCAACGAGCTGCTCGAACGCATCGACACCCTGCTGGACCTGGGCCTGGGCTACCTGGCCTTGGAGCGCAGCACCCCGACCCTGTCCTCCGGCGAGCTGCAGCGCCTGCGCCTGGCCACCCAACTGAACTCGCAACTGTTCGGCGTGATCTACGTGCTCGACGAACCTTCGGCCGGTTTGCACCCGGCCGACAGCGAAGCCCTGTTCGAGGCGCTGCAGCGCCTGAAGCATGCTGGCAACTCGGTCTATGTGGTGGAACACGACCTGGACACCATGCGCCGCGCCGACTGGCTGGTGGATGTTGGGCCTGCCGCTGGCGAGCATGGTGGCACCATCCTCTACAGCGGGCCGCCCGAGGGCCTGGCCCAGGTCGAGCAGTCGAGCACCCGGGCCTACCTGTTCAGTGCCCCGGCCCAGACCACGCGCACGCCACGCCAGGCCCACGACTGGCTGAAGCTCGAAGGCATCAGCCGCAACAACCTGAACAACCTGAGTGCCGAATTCCCGCTGGGCTGCTTTACCGCCGTTACCGGCATTTCCGGTTCGGGCAAGTCGAGCCTGGTCAGCCAGGCGCTGCTGGACCTGGTGGGTGCACACCTGGGCCATGCCGCACAGCGCAACGAGCCCGAAGAACAGAGCCTGGAAGATGAGCCAGAACAGGCCAGCGGCGGGCATGTGAGCGCTGGCCTTGGCAGCATCAGGCGCCTGGTGCAGGTCGACCAGAAGCCGATCGGCCGAACACCACGCTCCAACCTGGCCACCTACACCGGCCTGTTCGACCATGTGCGCAAGCTGTTCGCCGCCACCGAACAGGCCAAGGCACAAGGCTTCGATGCCGGGCGTTTCTCCTTCAACGTTGCCAAGGGGCGCTGCGAGAACTGCGAGGGCGAAGGCTTCGTCAGTGTCGAGTTGCTGTTCATGCCCAGCGTCTATGCGCCCTGCCCGACCTGCCATGGCGCCCGCTACAACCCGGCAACCCTGGCGGTGACCTGGCAAGGCATGAACATTGCGCAGGTGCTGCAGTTGACGGTCGACCAGGCCCTGAAGGTGTTCGCCGAACAGCCAGCGGCGCGGCGCTGCCTGCAGGTACTGCAAGACATCGGCCTGGGCTATCTGCGTCTGGGCCAGCCGGCCACCGAACTGTCCGGCGGCGAGGCGCAGCGCATCAAGCTGGCCACCGAGCTGCAGCGCATGGCCCGCGGGGCAACACTGTATGTACTGGACGAGCCTACCAACGGCTTGCACCCGCAGGACATCGACCGGCTGCTGGTGCAGCTCAACCGCCTGGTCGATGGCGGGCACAGCGTGGTGGTGGTCGAGCATGACATGCGAGTGGTCGCGCAGAGCGACTGGGTGATCGACATCGGGCCTGGGGCCGGGGATGCCGGGGGCCAGGTGGTGGTCAGCGGGACGCCGCAGGTGGTGGCCGGGTGTGCGGAAAGCCGCACTGCGGAGTTTCTGGCGAAGGCCTTGTAGCGCCTGCACTGGCCCCTTCGCGGGTAAACCCGCTCCCACAGGTATTGCACAGCTGCAAGATCAGTGGTGAACCTCTGGCAACCACAGGTACTGCACAGCCTGCAAGATCTGTGGTGACGCTGTGGGAGCGGGTTTACCCGCGAAGAGGCCGGTGCAGGCTGTAAATTGTTTTTTTGCAATGGCCGCTGAAGTACAGTCTGCCCCATGGACAAATACGCCCCACGCCAGTGGCTCCCCCACGAAAAACCCAGCCTGCCGGGCTCCCCCTCCACGCCCCTGCACACGCCCGCCAAACGCCTGGCCTACGGCATGGTCGGGCTGCTGGTGGCTATCACCGGTGGCCTGGGCAACGCGCTGGTCACCGCCAACCTTGTGTTCCTGCAAGGTGCGTTGGGCGCAACCACGGCGGAGATGGCCTGGCTGCCGGCCGCCTACGTAATGACCAATGTGTCCATCAACCTGCTGCTGGTGAAGTTTCGCCAGCAGTTCGGCCTGCGCGCGTTCACCGAGGTGTTCCTGGTGCTCTATGCCCTGGTCACCTTCGCCCACCTGCTGGTCAACGACCTCAACTCGGCCATCGCCGTACGGGCGGCCCACGGCATGGTCGGCGCCGCGCTCAGCTCGCTGGGGCTGTACTACATGATCCAGGCGTTCCCGGCGCAATGGCGGCTGAAGGCGATGGTGCTTGGCCTGGGCGCCTCGCAACTGGCGTTGCCGCTGGCGCGGATCTTCTCCGAAGACCTGCTGCAGATCGCCGAATGGCGCGGCCTGTACCTGTTCGAACTGGGCCTGGCGCTGGCCGCGTTGGGCTGCGTGCTGCTGCTCAAGCTGCCCCCCGGTGACCGCTTCAAGACCTTCGAGCCGCTGGACTTCCTCACCTTCTCGCTGATGGCCAGCGGCACTGCACTGCTTTGCGCCGTGCTGTCACTCGGGCGTATCGACTGGTGGCTGGAGGCGCCCTGGATCGGCATGGCCCTGGCGGCCTCGATCGGGCTGATCTTCAGCGGCCTGGCCATCGAGCACAACCGCCAGAACCCGTTGCTGATGACCCGCTGGCTGGGTAGCGGAGCGATCATTCGCCTGGCCCTGTGCGTGGTGCTGATCCGCATGGTCACCTCGGAGCAGTCCACCGGGGCGGTCGGCTTCCTGCAGGCGCTTAACCTGGGCAGCGAGCAGATGCGTACGCTGTACGCGGTCATGCTGCTGGGCGCGGTGGCCGGCCTGGCCAGCAGTGCCCTCACCATCAACCCCAATCATCTGGTGATTCCGCTGTTGATCTCGCTGCTGGCCATGGCCACAGGCGCCTTCATGGACAGCAGTTCGAGCAACCTCACCCGCCCGGCGCAGATGTACCTCAGCCAGTTCCTGCTGGCGTTCGGCAGCACCTTCTTCCTCGGCCCGTCCATGGCCCTTGGCATCAGCCATGTGCGCGCCAACCCGCGCAACCTGGTGAGTTTCTCGGTGCTGTTCGGCATCTGCAACAACCTCGGCGGCCTGATTGGCGCGGCGCTGCTGGGCACCTTCCAGACCTGGCGGGAAAAATTCCATTCCAGTCACCTGATGGACCGCCTCAGCTACCTGGAACCGTTGGTCACGGCCCGCGTGCAAAGTGGCGGTGCCGGCTACGGCGGCATCATTGCCGACCCAGCCCTGCGCAGCGAAGCCGGCATGCGCCTGCTGGCCAGTGCCGCCACCCGCGAGGCGAATATCATGGCCTACAACGATGTGTTCGTACTGATCGGCAGCATCGCTATCCTGACCATGGTCTGGATCTGCATCCGCAGCACCTGGCTCTGGCACACCAGACGCCGGGCCGTTTCCCCTGAATCCAACCCCGGCGCGCCCACCCGATGACCGACGACACCCGCACCACGACCACCACTGCCATCGCCGAAACCCCGGAAGGCGCCACGCCGCCCAGCGAGCCGACCAGCCCGGTGCGCTCGCGGCGGGTGCGTATCCTGTCGTCGATCAGCTTCGCCTGCGTAGCCCTGGCCGGCATCCTGCTGGTGCTGTATGCCTGGCGCCTGCCGCCATTCGGCAGTGCCATCGAAAGCACCGAAAACGCCCTGGTGCGCGGCCAGGTGACCATCATCGGGCCGCAGCTGAGCGGCTATATTGTCGATGTGCCGGTGCATGACTTCCAGTTCGTCAAGGCCGGCGACCTGCTGGTGCAACTGGACGACCGCATCTACAAGCAACGCCTGGCCCAGGCCATCGCCCAACTGCAGCAACAACAGGCGGCCCTGGCCAACAACCTGCAACAGCGTAAAAGTGCCGAAGCCACCATTGCCCAGCGCCAGGCCGCCATTGGCGATGCCACTGCCCAGGCAGCCAAGGCCAGGGCCGACTTCAGCCGCAACCAGGCGCTGGTCAGCGATGGCTCGGTGTCGCGCCGCGACCTGGACCTGGCCCGAGCCAGCGAAGCCGCAGCGGTCGCCAGCCTGGCCCAGGCCAAGGCGGCGCTGGAAATCGCCCGCCAGGACCGCGAAACCGTGGTGGTCAACCGGGCCGCGCTGGAGGCCTCGGTGGAAAACGCCAAGGCCGCCGTGGAGCTGGCCCGCATCGACCTCGACAACACCCGCGTCACCGCCCCGCGCGACGGCCAGCTGGGGCAGATCGGCACGCGCCTTGGGGCCTATGTCAATTCTGGCGCGCAGTTGATGGCGCTGGTGCCCGACACCCTGTGGGTGATCGCCAACATGAAGGAAACCCAGATGGCGAATGTGCGCATTGGCCAACCGGCAAGTTTCACCGTGGATGCGCTGAACCACCTGAAGCTACATGGGCACGTGCAGCAGATCTCGCCGGCCACCGGCTCGGAGTTCGCCTTGCTGCAGGCGGACAACGCCACCGGCAACTTCGTCAAGATTGCCCAGCGCATACCGGTGCGGATCACCGTGGATGCCGGGCAGCCAGAGGCCAAGCACTTGCGGCCAGGGATGTCGGTGGTGGTCAGTATCGATACGCACAGCCAGGATTGATGTTGTTGCCACTGGCCTCTTCGCGGGTAAACCCGCTCCCACAGGTTCAGCACAGGTCTTGAAAGCTGTGCATGCCTGTGAGAGCGGGTTTACCCGCGAAGAGGCCAGCGAAGCACATGCAGAGATGCCGTCTTGCCATGATTGCGCCGCTCTAGCCCGTAGGTTCTAATCGCGCACGACCCCGTTTGCCTTTGCCACTCAAGGAAGTGTCACCATGTACAGGAAGATCGTGCCGCTGGCGCTGTTGGCAACCCTGGCCGGTTGCTCGAACAGCGAGGACATCAGCGAGGCCAGTTTCCAGAAGGCCGCCCAGGCCTACCTCGATACCCAGTACCCGCACTGCTTCGTCATCAGTTCATTCCCCACCAGAACCCAGGACTTCGACGTCCATGGCACCAACAAGGCGTTGCATGCCCTGGCCCAGGTAGGTGTGGTCAGCGAAAAGGAGATCTCGCGTACCGAAGTGCCCGCCCGCCTGTGGCAAGCGGCACGCACGGACATCTATTACGCCTATGACCTCACCGACGAAGGCCGAAAGTATTACAAGGCAGATAACGGGCTGTGCTTCGGCAAGGCTCAGGTCACCGCGATCGAGCAGTTCAGTGAGCCGAGCGAGGTGACCGGGCAGAAGATGTCGAATGTGACCTATGCCTACAAGATCACCGGGTTACCGGCGTGGGCGGCCAATGAACAAGTGAAGGCCAGCATTGCCGAACTGGGCAAGGCGGTGGCCAGCAATGACGCGCCGCTCAAGGAAACCCGAGCGATGGTGCTGACCAGCCAGGGGTGGCGGTTGCAGGAGAAATAGCCGTTTGCCGGGCATGCCTCCCCACCGGGTTGGTTGATGCTGGACCTTGTAGATACTCTGTTGGCGGTCAAGCTTTTCTGAGGTGTTCAGAGCTGAAAAGCTTGGCCGTATCAAATGGCTCATCCCCGCGCATGCATGCCCAGATGCCTGTCAGGTACTTGCGCATGACAGCAGCGATAGCCTGCATTTTCTTCTTGCCCCTGTTGACCAACGACTCGTAAAAAGCCTTCGCATAAGGGTCGCAGCGCACTGCGGTCAAGGCAGGCATGTACATGGCTGCCCGTAGATAAGCATTCCCACTTTTGCCGAGTCTGCCGGGCTTATCAATGCTCGTTCCCGATTGGGTCTGTCGAACATCGAGACCCGCGTGGCGAGCTACCTGCGAGGACTTGAGTATTTGAGGAAGGATGGTCAGTTCAGCCAATGCCGCAAGTGCCGAGACTTCTCCCATCCCAGGCCCTGCGAGCAGCTGCTTGTACTGCCGAGTAAGCGTCGGACACTGGGCGACCAGCTCGCGGCCCGCCTTACGAAAGCGCTCAATTCGATTATCCAGTGAAGCAATCGCTTCCTCCTGATCCTCGATCAGCATCGACACGGTTGTAGCGGTCGCCTGCAATGCATGCAGTTCGTTCTTCGCCCTTGTACGATGCCCCACCAAACGATTGATGTGTCGCCCCAGAGCCCTCAGCTCAAGCTGCACAAGGCTTGGAGGTGTCCACAAGCGCGGTGTCATACGCTCGCCGTACTCGGACAGCAGTTGAGCATCTATTGCATCGGTCTTGCTGTTCACCAGCATTAGTTTGGCGAAATTGTGGAAGCTCTTGGGGTTGATCACGGATACAGGGAGGTCAGCCGCATGTAGCTCAAGGGCCAAGTCCAGGTAATAGATTCCGGTCGCCTCCATCACGATCGACTTGGGTTTGAGTGCCAGCAGCTTTTTCACCGCAGCCTTACGGCCTGCAGGGGTTTGAGCGATATCCCACTGTCCGGCCGGACGCCCATCTTTACGCACCCCAACGACCGAAGTACGTGAGCCGATATCGACGCCAACCCAGACACTCATTTCTTCCCTCTCCAAGCGAGTTAGGTAACAATGGCCTCCGGTTCCCCGACCTCGAACTTCATGCTGCTGCAACCTTGTAATGCGAAGTCCGACTTGTCGGCTTCTCGATACTCTTCGCAGTGGGCAATGAGGCGGGGGGCCTCTCTACATACAAGGTCAGGGGCAATGCCTGCCTTCAGGAGCGATCGGCCTCCCCGGAAGTGCTTCTTCAGCCCGACGAGAATAACCTCTCCCGCTAGGCCAGACACAACATACAAGGAGCGGCCTTGTGTCGCGAAAGGGCTGCAAGGCAGCCCCAGCAATTTGTGCATCTGTGCTGATGCCTTGGGGCTGCTTTGCAGCCCTTTCGCGACACAAGGCCGCTCCTACACTAGTCCGCGCAGGTCAGAAGTTGATGCAAGGAGGCTGGCAATGGCTTACATCCACCAGGCGAGCACCACCGGCAACCAGGCAAACGACAGCACCGTGGAACACATCACCAGGTTCGCCACTTGCTCCGGCTCGCGGTTGGCGCGCACCGCCATCAGGTAGTTGAACACCGCCACCGGCATCGCCGACTGCACCACCAGCACCGCACGCTCCAGGCTGGCCATGCCCAGCGCCGCCCCCACAGCCCAGCCCACGGCAGCGCCCAGGCCAATGCGCAAACCGCCCAGCAGCATGCCGCTGCCCACATGGCGCAGGCGAATGCTGGCCAGCGACACGCCCAGTGTCAGCAACATCAGCGGGATGGTCATGCCGCCCAGCAGGTCTGCCGTATTGGCCAGCCAGCGCGGCAACTCGAAATCGAGAAAGATGATCGGCATGGCGCCGGCCAGGCTGATCACGATGGGGTTGCGCAGCAGTGCCTTGAACGAAGCCGCAGTACCGGAAATGGCCATGCCGAGGGTGAACTGCACGATCGACAGGGTCAGGAAGAACGCCACCGCCAGGGCCAGGCCGTGTTCGCCAAAGGCATACAGGCTGATTGGCAGGCCCATGTTGCCGGTGTTGGGGAACATGAACGCCGGCAGCAGCACACGCCAGTGCAGGCCCGAGGCGCGGCACACCAGCAAGCCGGCCAGGGCCATGCCCAGGGTGCACAACAGGCAGGCCATGGCCATGCTGGTGAAGGCGTTCGGGTCCAGTTCGGTGCGGCTGAGCGTGGACAGCACCAGCGACGGGGTGCCGACGGTCATCACCACCCGGGCGATGAATTCGGTGGGGTAGTCCAGGCCCTTGCGGGCCCAGGCATAGCCAATGCCGGCGACGATGAAAACCGGGGCCAGGACGGCGAACAGCGAAGCGAACATGGTGGCCTTCCTTGGAAGTGGGCCCCGCATTATGCCGCAGACTGCGGCGTCTCGTCGCACACCCAGGCCCCTTGGGCAAAACCGCGCAAGCCCGTAGAATCGCGCTTCCTTTTCGCCCGTCGCCTTGAACGGTGGCAACCGGCAGCGTCGCATCCAGCCCAGGCACATCCGTGCAGCCCCTCGGCCCCGTTCGGGTCGAGCCGGCGTGCGCGTCCGAAAAGGCGCTCATTCCGCTCATCCAACTAGAGGTACATATGTCTCCGCGTTTGCTGGCCATGGCGCTGGCGCCCCTGCTCGGGCTGTTCATCATTGCCTTGGGCAACGGCTTCATGTCTTCCCTTACCACCCTGCGCCTGGGCGCTGCCGGCGAGTCAGCCACCACCATCGGTGTGGTCTCCTCGACCTACTTCATCGGCCTGACCCTGGGTGCCATCTTCAACGACCGGCTGATCCTGCGCATCGGCCATATCCGCGCCTACACCAGCTTCGCCTCGCTGATCGCCGTGACCATCCTGCTGCAAGGCCTGTTCTACGACGTCACCTGGTGGTCGGTGCTGCGCCTGATCAACGGCTGGGCGGCGGTGGGCGTGTTCCTGGTGATCGAAAGCTGGCTGCTGCTGGCCGGTGACGCCAAGATCCGCGGCCGCCTGCTGGCGCTGTACATGATCGCCTTCTATGGCGCCGGGGTCATCGCCCAGGCCGGCCTTGGCGAAATCACCCACATGGGTGACACCGCACCGTTCATGCTGGCCGGCGTGCTCGCCGCCCTGTCGGTACTGCCCATCGTGATCCTGCCACGGGTGTCACCGCTGCTGGATCAGGTCGAACCGCTCAAGCCGCGCCAGTTGCTGGGCGTTGCGCCATCAGGCCTGGTCGGCTGCTTCGGTTCGGGTGTGGCCATTGCCGGCATCTACGCCCTGTTGCCGCTGTACCTGCAGCGCATCGGCCTGGATGTGGGTGAGGTCGGCAACATGATGGCCTGGGTGATTCTGGGTGCCATGCTGCTGCAATACCCGGTCGGGCGCTGGTCCGACCGCAAGGACCGCCAGGATGTGCTGATCGCCCTGGCCGCGCTGTGCGTGCTTCTGTCGCTGGTCACGGTGTTCCTGCCGTCGGACTCGATCCTGCTGCCGGCGATGCTGTTCCTGCTGGGCGGTGGCGTGTTCACCCTGTACCCGGTGGCGGTCAGCCATGCTGCCGATCGGGCACCATCGGATGCACTGGTGCCAATGATCCAGGGCCTGCTGCTGATCAACTCGCTGGGTTCGGCCATGGCGCCGGTGGCGATTTCGCCGATGATGACCGAGTTTGGCGAGGCCGGGTTGTTCTGGGCCTTTGCCGTGGTCAATCTGGCCATGGTGTGCTTCTTCATGTGGCGCCGTGGCAAGCGCCCGGCGGCAGAACACCCGGCGCCGTTCACCGCTTCGACCACCTTCTCGCCGACTGGTGCCGAGCTGCGTGTGACCGAAGACCTGATGCATGCGGCGCAGGAGCACCCGCCGCTGGAGCCGCTGGAGGCTGCTGCGCCAGTGCAGGCGCAGCGTTCAGAATCGCATTGACTCCGGGGGCTGCCTTGCAGCCCTTTCCGACCGGTCCGGCGCCCCGGCAAGGCCGCTCCCACAGCGCCCCCACCATCTGAAGAAATGCACCGTGCCTGTGGGAGCGGGCGCGCCCGCGAACACCGGCGCAGCCGGTGTCTACCGCGTCGCCTGCTTCGCGGGCATGCCCGCTCCCACAGAGCTCCCCCATCAGCTGAAGGAATGCGCCGTATCTGTGGGAGCGGCTTTAGCCGCGAACACCGGCGCAGCCGGTGCCATCTACCGCGTCGCCTGCTTCGCGGGCATGCCCGCTCCCACAGAGCTCCCCCGTCAGCTGAAGGGATGCACCGTACCTGTGGGAGCGGCTTTAGCCGCGAACACCGGCGCAGCCGGTGTCTACCGCGTCGCCTGCTTCGCGGGCATGCCCGCTCCCACAGAGCTCCCCCATCAGCTGAAGGAATGCGCCGTATCTGTGGGAGCGGCTTTAGCCGCGAACACCGGCGCAGCCGGTGCCATGCGCCGTGTTGGATTCTTCGCGGGTAAACCCGCTCCCACAGAGTCCCCCGTCAGCTGAAGGGATGCACCGTACCTGTGGGAGCGGCTTTAGCCGCGAACACCGGCGCAGCCGGTGCCATCCACCGCGTCGCCTGCTTCGCGGGCATGCCCACTCCCACAGAGCTCCCCCATCAGCTGAAGGAATGCGCCGTATCTGTGGGAGCGGCTTTAGCCGCGAACACCGGCGCAGCCGGTGCCATGCGCCGTGTTGGATTCTTCGCGGGTAAACCCGCTCCCACAGAGCTCCCCCATCAGCTGAAGGAATGCGCCGTATCTGTGGGAGCGGCTTTAGCCGCGAACACCGGCGCAGCCGGTGCCATGCGCCGTGTTGGATTCTTCGCGGGTAAACCCGCTCCCACAGAGCTCCCCCATCAGCTGAAGGAATGCGCCGTATCTGTGGGAGCGGCTTTAGCCGCGAACACCGGCGCAGCCGGTGCCATCCACCGCGTCGCCTGCTTCGCGGGCATGCCCACTCCCCACAGGGGCCCCGCAGGCCTGTGAATCTGGCGTCAGCCATTCACCAGGTTGGCCGGGCGCTCACCAGCCAGGGCACTGAGCAGGTTGTCCACCGCACAGCGCGCCATGGCCTGGCGGGTTTCTTCGGTCGCAGAGCCGATATGCGGGGTCGCCACCACGTTGTCCAGTTGCAACAACGGCGATTGCGCCGACAACGGCTCCTGCGTGAATACATCCAGGCCGGCGCCGCGTATGCGTCGGGCACGCAACGCTTCGATCAGCGCCGGCTCATCCACCACGCGCCCACGGGAAATGTTCACCAGGATTGCCTGTGGTTTCATCAGCGCCAGCTCCCGCGCGCCGATCAGGCCTTCGGTGCTGGCACTGAGCGGCACGGTCAGGCAAACGAAATCTGCCTGCTGCAACAGCTCGTCCAGGCTGCACTGACGCGCAGCATGGCGCGCCTCCACCTCAGGCTTGGCACGCTGGCTGTGATACAGCACACGCATGCCGAAGCCAGCCGCGGCGCGCCGGGCCAGGGCCTCGCCGATGCGGCCCATGCCGACGATGCCCAGTGTCTTGCCGTGCACATCGCTACCGAAATGCGCTGGGCCAAGGTTGGCCTGCCAGTGGCCGTCTCGCACCCAGTTCGCCAGTTCCACAACCCGTCTGGCGGTGGCCAGGATCAAGGCAAAGCCGGTATCGGCGGTGGTTTCGGTCAGCACATCCGGCGTGTTGGTCAACATCACGCCGCGCCGGCTGAGTTCGGCGATGTCGTAGTTGTCCACCCCGACCGAAACGCTGGACACCACTTCAAGCTGTGGCGCCAGGTCGAGCAGGCTGGCGTCCAGGCGCAGGCTGGCCCCCAGCAGCCCGTGCGCGCCGGGCAAAGCATCGCGCAGGCGGGCCAGGCCATCGGGCCCGGAGGTATCCACCCAGGTCACCTCGACGCGTTCTTGCAGGCGTGCCATCAAGTCGTCGGACAGGCGTTTGTACAGCACGATTCGCTTCTTCATTGCACAGGCTCCTAATGGTTCATGGCCAGACGCGAGTTGCCGCGCTTGGCCCGGCCAGATGTCTGGGAAGTATTGAGTGCGGCGGTAAGCGCCACTGCGGTCAGCAGCGCACCGCACATGAACAGGTAGGAGGCACCGGGCCCGCCGGTGACGCCATTGAGGTAACCCACCAGCCACGAGCCACCGAACGAGCCCAGCGCACCCATGCTGTTGATCAGCGCCATGGCACCGCCCGCGACGTTGGCCGGCAGGATCTCGGGCACGATCGCGAAGAACGGGCCATAGGGTGCGTACATGCAGGCGCCGGCGACCACCAGCAACGCGTACGACAGCCAGAAGTGCTCGCTGCCCAGGGCGTAGGAGCCATAGAACGCCACGGCGGCGATCAACAGTGGCGGCCAGACGAAGCGCTTGCGCTTCTGCAGCCGGTCAGATGCCCACGACACACCGACCATGCCCAGCACCGCCGCCAGGTAAGGGACCGACGACAGCCAGCCGGCCTGCACGATGTCGAGGTTGGCCGCCTGCTTGAGAATCGACGGCAACCACAGCACGAAGCCATACACACCAATGCTCCAGCAGAAATACTGCAGCGAAAGGATGATCACCTGCGGCGAGCGGAACGCCTCGCGGTAGTTCTTCACTGGCTTTATGCCTTGCTGCTCGGCAGCCAGCGCCTGCTCCAGGGCGGCCTTTTCCTGCTCGCTCAGCCAGTTCACCTGGGCCGGGCGGTCATCCACCAGGCGCCACCAGAAGAACGCCCAGATGACGGCGGGCAGGCCTTCGATGATGAACATCCAGCGCCAGTCGTAATGCTTGACGAGGTAACCCGACACCACCGACATCCACAGGATGGTCACCGGGTTGCCGAGGATCAGGAAGGTATTGGCGCGCGAACGTTCGGCGCGGGTGAACCAGTGGCACAGGTACACCAGCATGGCCGGCATCACCGCCGCCTCCACCACCCCGAGCAGGAAGCGGATGCCGATCAGCATGTAGACGTTGCTGACCACGCCAGTGAGCGTGGCAAGGCCACCCCAGAGGATCAGGCAGACAAAGATCAGCTTCTTCACGCTGCGCTTTTCGGCGTAGATGGCGCCAGGCACCTGGAAGAAGAAGTAACCAAGGAAGAACAGTGCCCCCAGCAGCGAAGACAGTGCGGGGGTGATGTGCAGGTCTTCAGCCATGCCGGAAGCGGCGGCGAACCCGTAGTTGGCGCGGTCCAGGTACGCCAGGCTATAGGTGAAGAACACGATCGGGATGATGTACCACCAGCGGCGAGGTGCCAGGCCTTGGCTTTGCATGGTTCGTTTCTCCTGAGCTTGTTGTTTTTGTTGCAACAGGTGTTTCGGGATCAAGTTTTCACGCGCTTCTGCGCAGGTCGTGGGCTTGCAGCTCATGGCGCAGCGGCAGCCCTTCCATGTCGCCACGCGACTGCACGGCGCGGCTGCCGCACCAGTTGCCACGCGCCACTGCCTCGGCTACCGGGTGGCCCTCCAGCAGCGCACTGAGCACGCCGACGGCAAAGGCATCGCCGGCGCCAACGGTGTCTACTACCCGGCTGACCGGTACTGATGCCACCTGGCCCTCGCCCTTGGCGCTGCGGAAGTAGGCACCGGCGTCGCCCAGCTTGATCACCACCAGTTCCACCCCTTGGTCGAGGTAGAACGCGGCGATGTCTGCCGGGGTGTGCTGGCCGGTCAGCAGGCGGCCCTCTTCCAGGCCTGGCAGCACCCAGTCGGCCTTGGCCGCCAGGGCATTGACTTCGCGCACCATGCTGCTTTGGTCAGGCCACAGCGAGGGGCGCAGGTTGGGGTCGAAGGAGATGCTGCGCCCGGCGGCACGCATTGCATCCATCAACGCATGGGACAGCGCCCGGCAGCCCTCCGACAGCGCCGGCGGGATGCCGGTGGCGTGCAAGTGGCGGGCTTGCACAAAGCCCGGGCGCAGCAGCGCCGGCGACAGCTGGCTGGCTGCCGAACCACGGCGGAAGTACTCCACCGCCGGGTCGCTGCCGTCATCGCAGCGGGCCTTGAGCTGGAAGCCGGTGGGGTAGCTGGCATCCACCTCGACACCGGAGCAGTCCAGGCCTTCGCGGCGCAGGCTATCGAGCACGAAACGGCCCAGCGAATCGTCGCCCACCCGGCTCAGCCAGCGAACCTTGAAGCCCAGCCGCGCCAAGCCGATGGCCACGTTACTGTCGGCGCCGGCAATGCGCTTGCCGAACTGGCCGACACTGGCCAGGTCGCCGGCCTGCTCGGCGACGAACATGGCCATGGTCTCGCCGAAACACAACACGTCATGTTCATGCATGGCTCAGCTCCTCACTCGATACGCCCTGCCCCAGCGCCGCCAGGTCGCGCACCTGGTCACGGGTCAGCGCCAGCAGATCGTCGCTCACCAACGGGTACTCGACAGCACGCGCCACGCCGGGGGTGAACTCGGCCATCAGCTCAGCCCATTCCTGCAGGTCCGCGGTCGCTGGCGGGACGGCTACCAGGCGGCCATCGGGCCGGCGCTGCACGGCCTTGCAGTGCACATAGCGCACCCAGCGGCCAAGCTGGCGTGCGGCGTGCCGGGCAGGCTCGCCCTGCCACTGCCAGTTACCGATGTCGAAGGTCATGCCCAGGGTCAGCCCGAGCTCGTCGGCGCGCTGGAAAAACTGCTGCAGGGGTTCAATTCGCCCACCTTGGGTGGTCTGGTCGTTCTCCACCAGCAGCAACGGCCCGTGCACCGGTAACAGCGTCGCCAAGGCCGCGACGTCACAGCCGGCGTGGTAGTGGCCCAGGGAAACCTTGAGCGCTACCGCGCCAAGGGCTCGGGCGGTTTGCAGTTTGTGCGCCAATTGCGGGTCAGGCACGCCTTGTGCGGTCCACAATTCGAGGGGCGTGGAGTACAGGCACTCCAGTCCCTGTGCGGCAATGGCTGCAGCCAGCACCGCGGTGTCCGGCGCCTGGGTGAACAGCTCTTCGCGCAGTTCCACGCGGGTGACGCCGGCGGCAGCCAGCAGGCCAAGGAAGTGCTCCTGGCCACGCTGCCGGACAAAGTCGGCGCCGTAGCTGGAGAGGCTGATGGAAACGGGGTTCGAGTGCATTGTTGTTGTCCTTTTGAAACCGGTTTCATTTTTGCTGACAACAGGCAGGCAGGGAGGTGCCTGCCTGTGATTACTGTGGCTGGGTTGAACCTCGGATGATCAGCTCGGCCTTGAAGTCGATGCGCCGGGCTGCCCCGCTGTCGCCGCGCAGGCGGCCAAGCAGGCTCTCGAATGCTGCCACGCCGATTCGCTCGGTGGGCTGGGCCAGTGCAGTGATGCCAGTGCCGACCAAGGGGTACCAGTCGAGGTCGTCGAGGGCGATCAGCCCGACGTCCGCGAACAGATTGCACCCTGTCTGGTGCAGGGCCCGGCTCACGGCCAGGGTGGCGACACCGTTGAAGGTGAAGATGGCCTGCGGGCCATGGCCCCTGCCGGCGAGGAACGAAGCCAGCTGGTCATCCAGCCCGGGGCCGACTTCCAGCACCTGCTGGCGCATGCCATGGCGACGGCTGACCGACGTGCCGAACGCCTGTACCCGCTCCAGGCGCGAGCTGGTGCCATCGAGCGGCTCGGTGACCGCCATGATGTCGCGGTAGCCTTGCGCCTGCAGGTGGTCCAGGGCCTGCTCGACCGCGTCGGCATTGTCCAGGCCCACCAGGTCGACATTCAGTTCGGGCAACTGGCGATCGACCAGCACCATGGGAATGTCGCGCTGCAGGTGGAGCAATTCGCCGGGGTGATGGCCAAGCGTGTTCACGATCAGCCCTTCGACGTTGTAGGACTGCAGGGCCACCAGGTGGTGACGCTCCTGCTCGTCGTCGCGGTTGGTGTTGCAAACCACCAGGCTGTAGCCGTGCTGGCGGCAGGCAGTTTCCACGCCATGCATCACGGCCACTGAATAGGGGTTGAGGATATCGGCTACCAGCATGCCGATCAGGCGCGTCTGGCCGCGCTTCAGACCACGGGCCATCTGGTTGGGGCGGTAACCGAGGCGCTCGATGACCTCTTCCAGGCGCTTGGCTGTGGCTTCGGCGAGCAACTGGCGATCACCCCCGATGTAACGGGAGACGGTGGCCTTGGAAACGCCAGCGACACGCGCTACTTCGCTGATGGTGACCCGTTCGCGGGCATGGGCAGGCGCGTCGGTCATGGGCTGTCCTTATGATTGTTGTGATAGCGATGAAACCGGTTTCAATACAGCAAAATCACACGCGTTCGTCAACATGCCGTTGGTCGGGAGTGCGATATTCATGCGTAGTAAATGCAGTAAAAATACGCTTTAACTAACTGATAAATATAGAAAGTAAACGAGAAACCCTGTGGGAGCGGGTTCACCCGCGAATGCGATGGCGAATGTGCCGACGCATTCGCGGGTAAACCCGCTCCCACAGTGGATTGGGGGTTGCAGACAGAGGGATGCAGTTAACGGAGGGATTTCACATCATCGGCGGTGACGGCATCCCCTTGGTTACCCCAACTGGTGCGAATGAAGTTCACCACCTCGGCAACCTCTTGGTCACTCAGCCGCCAGCCGAACGCCGGCATGGTGAAGTTCGACGGTGCCGCGTGCGTCGCCGGCACTGTGCCCCCCGCCAATACCACGTGGATAAGCGATGTGGCATTCGTCGTCTGCACCACCGGGTTACCGGCCAGGGCCGGGAACACGCGGGTATAGCCCTGGCCATCGGTACGGTGGCAGGCTGCGCAGTTGTCGATGTACACCGCCGCCCCGGGCTTGCTGTCGTCGCCCTTCCACAGGGCATCCGCCACCTGTTTGTCGTACACGTGCGGCCGGTCGTCAGGGTTGCTTGGCGGCAGCGTCTTCAAATAGCGGGCGATAGCAGTCAGGTCGGCATCGCTCAGGTGTTGCATGCTGTGCTCGACCACGTCGCTCATGCCACCAAACACGGCGCTGCGGTCGCTACGACCAGTCTTCAGAAACTGCACCAGCTGCTCTTCGCTCCAGCTACCGAGGCCGTCCTTGTGGTCACCACGCAGGTTCTTGGCAATCCAGCCTTCCAGCGGTGCACTGCCAGCCAGAAACTGCTCGCCATCCTGTGGGCTCAGTGCCTTTTCCTGCATGGTCAGCGCCCGCGGCGTATGGCACGCACCACAGTGCCCCAGGCCCTCGACCAGGTAGGCACCGCGGTTGACCACCGGGTCGGCCGCCGCCGATGCCTGCCAGGGCTTGGCCTCTGGCGCGAACAACCCGCGCCAGATCGCCAGCGGCCAGCGCATGCTCAATGGCCAGGGGATGTCGCTGGCCTTGTTCGGCTGTTCGACCGGTTCCACGCCCTTCATGAAGTAGGCATACAGCGCCTGCATGTCCTGCTCGCTGACACGCGCATAGGACGGGTATGGCATGGCCGGATACAGGGTGCTGCCGTCCTTGCCGATGCCCTTGCGCACCGCCTGGTCGAAGTCTTCGAAGCTGTACTGGCCGATACCACTGGCCGCCGGCGTAATGTTGGTTGAGTACACCGTGCCGATCGGTGTTTCCATCGGCAGCCCACCGGCGAATGGCTTGCCGCCTTCGGCGGTATGGCAGGCGACGCAGTCGCCGGCGCGGGCCAGGTACTCGCCCTGACGCACCTGCGCATCGTCATTTGGCGCAGCCTGTGCAGCCACGCTGGCACCCAGCAGGGTTGCGATCAACATTGTCTTCATGCGCATCGCTCCTCAAGCCTGAACCAGCGGACCAGGGTTTTTCAGGTATTGCTCGCGGATGGCGCGGGCCGACCAGTAAGTCAGCGCAGCCACCAGCCCGGTCGGGTTGTAACCCAGCCCCTGAGGGAACGCCGAAGCCCCTGGAACGAACACGTTGTGCACGTCCCAGCTCTGCAGATAGCGGTTCAACGCACTGGTTTTCGGGTCGGTGCCCATGATCGCGCCACCGTTCAGGTGGGTGGTCTGGTAGCTGGCAGTGTTGAAGTGGTCCTTGACCTTCTTGCCCAGCACGGCAATAGCCTTGGGGTTCATCGCCTGGGCGATCTTGCTGAGCTTGTCGACCATGAACTGGTTCATCCTGATGTCGTTTTCCTGCCAGTCGAAGGTCATGCGCAACAGCGGCTGGCCGTAGGCGTCGCGGTAGGTCGGGTCGAGGTCCAGGTAGTTGCCGCGGTAGGACTGGTGAGCGCCGTGGGCGTCCATCGACACCTGGTGGGTGTAGTAGTCGGCGGTGGCCTTCTTCCAGGCGCTGCCCCAGGCCGGTGTGCCCGGCGGGGTCGCGCCACCGGCAATCGGCCGCGTGCCGGCCTGGTTCACCCACATCGGCGAACCGCCGACGAAACCGTGCGGGCCATGGTCGAAGTTGTCGGCGTTGAAATCATCGATGGCGATACCGTTGCCACCGGCGCCGATGAAGTTGTTGGTGTAGGTGTCCTTGTCGAAGAACGCCTTGACCGTGCCCATGTTCTGGTAGGCGAAGTTACGCCCGACCACACCTTCGTTCTTGATGGGGTCGTAGGGTTTGCCGATGCCGGACAGCAGCATCAGGCGCACGTTGTTGAACTGGAACGCCGCCAGGATCACCAGGTCCGCCGGCTGCTCCACTTCCCGCCCCTGGGCGTCGATGTAGGTCACCCCGGTGGCCTTGCGCTTGCTGTCATCCAGGTTCACCCGCAGCACATGGGCGTTGGGCCGCAATTCGAAGTTCGGCACCTGGCGCAGCGCCGGCAGGATGTTCACGTTGGGCGAGGCCTTGGAATACATGTAACACACGTAGCCACTGCAGAAGCCGCAGAAGTTGCACGGCCCCATCTGCGCCCCGTAGGGGTTGGTGTAAGAGCCGGAGGTGTTGGCCGAGGGCAAGTTGTAGGGCTTGTAGCCCAGGCTGGCCGCCGCCTTTTCGAACAGCCTGGCCGACACCACGTTTTTCTGCGAAGGCAGCGGGAACGGGCTGGAACGGTCCGGCGCATAGGGGTTGCCGCCCTTCCCTTCGCCAACGACCTGGCCATTGACGGTCCACGCCTGGCCAGAGGTACCGAATACCTTTTCGGCGAAGTCGAAATGCGGTTCCAGTTCTTCGTAGCTGACCCCGAAGTCCTGGATAGTCATGTCTTCAGGGATGAACTTGCGCCCGTAGCGTTCTTCGTAGTGGCTGCGCATGCGCAGCTCCATCGGGTCCACCCGGAAGTGCACGCCAGACCAGTGCAGGCCTGCGCCACCTACACCTTTGCCCGGCAGGAAGGCACCGAGCTGGCGATTGGGCAGTGCCACGTCGTTCATGCCATGGCGGATGGTGACGGTTTCCTTCGACACATCGACGAACAGCTTCTTGCGCACGCTGTAGGTCAGCTCGTCGATCACCTGCGGGTAGCTGCCTTCCGGGTAGGTGTCCTGCATCGGCCCCCGCTCCAGGGCCACTACCTGTAGCCCGGCTTCGGTCAGTTCCTTGGCCATGATCGCCCCGGCCCAGCCAAAGCCCACGATTACCGCGTCCACTTTCTTCATCACGGTCGCCATGCCTCAGGCCCTCTCGCCACGGATCGAAACAGCCGGGAACGGGTAAGGCTCGTTGCGCTCGACCCAATCCATGAAATCGGCGCGGGCGCCGGGGAAGCCGATCTGGGTCCAGCCGACCATGCCTTTGTTGCCGCCATGGATCGGGTCGCAGAAGAACCCTTCACGGGTGTTCTGCACCAGCAAGCTGAAGAACACCTTGGCCGGCACGGTGTCGAAAACCAGCTCTCCAGACTCGACCTTGCTGAGAACGTGGTCCCGGGTAGCGCTATCTTGCGCAGCAAAAACTTGCCCGGAATTGGCCTTGCACCAGCCGTCCACGGCGGCGATGCCCAGGCGGTAGATCTGTTGCGGGCTGAGTTGCAGCTGGTAACCCAGTTCAGGCGCGGCGTCGGCCTTGAACGGGCCTTGCATGTACCACTGCGCGCCGGTTGCGTAGGGGGTATTCATCTGCCGGTCGATGAATTCCGCAGCGCCGGCTTCAAGTGCGCCAGGGCCAAGCTCGTCGGCCGGGATGATGCGCGAGACGGCTGCCTGCACGAAAGCCCACTCCTCGGCAGTGAAGAATGTCGGCTGGTAGTTGCCCGCTGGTGGCGTTGCCGGCACTTTGGGTTCATGTTGCGGGGCCGCAAGCAGCTGACCGGCACCCACGCCAAGCCCCGTGCTGGCCACGGTGACCACGGGGATCAGGGTCAAGGTCTTGCGCAGAAAATCCCTGCGCGGGTTGTCTGGGGCATGCTCAGGCATTGCGAATCCTCATCGGCTGTGTGCGGCCTTGAAAAGCGCCATCTGGTTTTCAATACGGGGGTGGTCTTGATGGGCCATCAAGAAAACAGCCGGATAATCTAGCGTGTTCAGAAATGTTTTGAAACCGGTTTCATGCCGTACTTGCCTGTCATTAAGGATGCCCCTAAGCCTTTGCATCCAGCCAAGGTATTTTTCACACTCAGCACGCCTTGAGCTGCATCTTCAGATTCTAAATGCACAAAAGAAGAAAATTCCTACGATCGCATCGGACGTTTCGGGATTCCCGATAGATTGATTCCTGGTTTAGGTTCGGGCTTCAGCCAAATGCCTGCGACATCCGCATGGATACTTCATGCCACTACGCAGCAATGGCGCGCCGACAAACGAGGATTACGGATGTCCAATGAGCCCGATGTATCTGTAAAAGCAGTACACAGGAAGAAAAAACCGGTCCTGCTGGAGGATATCCAAGGGAGCCAGCAACCTCGCTCCAGCACCGGACCTGGGCACGCTATGGATCTTCCTGGCTACCCGGCCGACCCCGGCTTCCAGCTTCGCGGCGGCTTCGCCAACCTGATGCTTGACGCGGCCAACCCGCTGTTCGGCCTGGCCATTCGCCTGCAAACGCTGGATGACCTACCCAACATCGAACAGGTGCACAAGGCCCTGCAGATCCAGGTCAGCGCCATCCGCGACGAAATACAGCAGCACGGTTACTCCACTGTGCACCTCGAAGCTTTTTCCTATGCCTTGTGTCTTTATCTGGACGAGACCGTGATGAGCCGCCCCTGGGGGAACAATTCATGCTGGAGCCACGAACCGCTGCTCAGCATCTTCCATGACGAAACCCAGGGTGGCGAGAAGATCTTCGTGTTGCTGGAGCGCTTGATGCAGTCGCCCAAGGAGTTCCAGGATGTGCTGGAGTTCCTGTACTTCTGCTTTTGCCTGGGCCTGAAGGGCAAGTACGCCCTGGACCCGAAGTGCGATGAAATCATCAATGCCCTGATCTCGCGAATGCACAAGGTCATTCGTGAACTGCGCGGCCCCACGCCGCAATTCGCGGGCGATCCGTATACCAACGTGGTCCACCGTCCCCACCGCATGCTGCGCCGGGAATGGCCCTGGTGGAGCCCGTTGGTGATCTCCGCCATCGCCATGGTCTGCGCCTACTGCTACTACAGCTACCGCCTGAGCTTGATTACCGCCGAAGTGCTGGAGTCGCTCAACGGCATTCTGCAGCAGTAGCAGGGGGGATCCGCATGCCTGGCCAATCCGATTTGCGCTTCACCTTCCAGCCGCTGGCTGGCCAGAGTGACTTCGAAGTGGTTTCGTTCGAACTCGACGAAATGATCAGCTCACCGTTCCAGCTGAAGCTGGAATTGATCAGTTTTGAAGACGAGGTCGACTTCGGCCAGTTGCTCGACAAACCGGTGCTGTTCACGATCTGGCGCGGTGAGCGCCCCCTGCGCTACGTGCATGGCCTGGTCAGCAGCTTCAGCCAGGGCGAGACGGGGTTTTATCGCACCCGTTACCGCGCCCTGGTCGAGCCCGTGCTGGCCCGTGCCGGCTTGCGCTCGAACTGGCGCATCTTCCAGCAGAAAACCGTACCGCAGATTCTCGAACTGATGCTCAGGCGCCAGGGCATTGCCCGTTTCGAAATCAAGAGCATGGGCGAGCACCAGGTGCGCGAGTTCTGCGTACAGGCCGGTGAAACGGACCTCGACTTCATCGCCCGCCTGGCGGGTGAAGAGGGTTTTGTCTATCGCTTCGAGCACACACCGAAACACCACCTGCTGGTCATCACCGACCGGCTGCTGGCGCTGGGGCAGATCAGCCGAGGCGCGATCAAGGCCGACGACGAGGATGAAGACTTCTTCGATGAAGACGACATCGGCCCCGACCAGGTGCTGTACCGCGCCAACAGCGGTGGTGACCAGGCCAGGCCTTGCCTGCGCCGCCTGCGTTACAGCGAACAGGTGCGCACCGCACGCCAGGTGCAGCGGGACTACACCTTCACCAACCCGCAATACCGGCAGGAACACCGCGCAAGTGACAGTGGCATCACCCATCAGTCCCGGGACTATGAGCGCTTCGACTACCCCGGCCGCTACAAGCGCGATGCGGTCGGTGTGCCCTTCACCGCTACCCGCCTGACGGCCCTGCGCCATGACGCCCGTATTGCCGAAGTCGAGGGTGACGATGTACGCCTGCAACCGGGGCTGAGCTTTACCCTCATCGAGCATCCGCGCAAAGACCTAAACGCCCATTGGCGTGTAATGCGTGTTCATCACGAGGGCAGCCAGTTCACCAGCCTGCAAGAAGAAGCTGCCGGGGCCGAACAAGGAACGCGCTACTCACAGGAAGCCGTGCTGGTGCCCGGTCGGATCGAATGGCGTCCGGCGCCATTGCCCAAACCACGCATCGACGGCCCGCACATGGCCACGGTCGTCGGGCCGCCCGGGGAAGAGATCTACTGCGACGAGTGGGGCCGGGTCAAGGTGAGCTTCCCCTGGGACCGGGAGAGCGAGAACAACGAGTTCAGCTCCTGCTGGGTGCGTGTGTCACAGGGCTGGGCCGGCGGTAGCTGGGGCTCGATGGCTATCCCACGCATCGGCCAGGACGTGATCATCCAGTACGTCAACGCCGACCCCGACCAGCCGATGATCACCGGGCGTACCTATTGCGGAAACCAGCTGCCGCCGTACGACCTGCCCGAACACAAGACCCGCATGACCATCAAGAGCCAGACCCACAAGGGCGATGGCTTCAACGAGCTGCGCTTCGAGGACGAACTGGGACGACAGGAAGTCTTCATCCACGCAGAAAGAGACCAGAACAACATCGTCAAACACGATGAAACCACGCAAGTCGGGAACGACCGCACCGAGCGTGTCGAGAAGGATGAGACCCTTTCGATTGGCCAGGACCGTCGGGAAGAGATTGCCCGGGACGAGTCCGTCAATATCGGCCAGGACCGGGCCCACGAAATCGGCAATGACGATACCCTGACCATTGGCCGGAACCATACCATTATCACTGGCCAGGACCGCATCGAACAGGTCGGCAACCACCGCCAGGACGTCACCAAAGCCAATCACACGATAGAAATCGGTGGTCACTTGGAACAGAGCGTGGCCGGTCACAATACCTTGCAGGCCGGGGAAGCCATCCGCCACACAACCAAGGTCTATGACATCCAGGTCAGCGAAAGCCTGACTATCAGGAGTCCGGCCGGGTTGCTGCGCATAGATGGTGCCGGTATCACGTTGGACGGACTAGCACTGGCCTTAAAGGGTCCTGTCAGTCAGCAGGCCAAATGCAGCCAGCGCATGACATCGACCTTCGGCGTACCAGAGCCTGGCGAGCCCATTTGCTTGAGCTGCTTGCTGAAAGCGATTGCGGACGGCCACAACATGATTCGCATGGAAGGAACAAGCTGATGCCAAGCCCATTTATCAGGACTGTGGTGGAGGTGCTGCGCACCTCCGACCGCTATCGTCTGAGCGCGATCGTGGAAATGGCCAGCCTGTCACCCGGCGTGCAGGAAAAGTTGACCCGGCACTATGAGGACCGCTGCTGGCCGCTGCTGCAACAAACCCAGCTCCACAATCTGCGAACAGCAGGCCCTTGGCTATTCGGATCGCGGCCAGGCTCCGATGTGTCGGCCCAGTACGATTTTCAATGGCAACTCGAACAGCTTGCTTCGGGCGCGGTTTGCGGCTGGATCGTCAGCGCGTTACCAACTGCCCAACTTGCCCGGCATCTGAGCCACGCCAACATC
This sequence comes from Pseudomonas sp. NLJ1, assembly GCF_049486705.1. Classification (NCBI taxonomy): domain Bacteria; kingdom Pseudomonadati; phylum Pseudomonadota; class Gammaproteobacteria; order Pseudomonadales; family Pseudomonadaceae; genus Pseudomonas; species Pseudomonas sp. NLJ1. The sequence goes on from NZ_CP137735.1 coordinate 139,078, forward strand.
GTGACGGGAGCTGACGGCCATTTGTACCTCCTGCGCTTCCACAACGCTGCAGCTTTGCGAGTGCTGGATACATATCGTGAGCTGCCAGGGATAAGCGAATGGTTGGCTCCCATCCATCACTGGTGGTCACCTGTAGCGCACCCGAACAAGCGGTTGTGGCTACAAGTATCCGGTGCTGATCAGCCTCCGTCCCTGCACCTCCCACAAATCACGCTAAACGAAGACTGTTGGGCTGAATTGGCGGGAGACCCGCTGAGCTATCAACTTGCCGAGCTGATCAAGGACGAGCCGTCCTGTGCAGCCTTGGCCACTGCTTGCCATGGAACACGGGTTGGTCTCATCCAGCACTACCTAGATCAGGCGCGCGAGCAAGGTTTGGACCGTGAGGAAGACCTCATCAGCTATGTGCTCATACTGGCTCGCCACGGCGAACAACTCAGTAGCTCACAAGCCTGGCAGGACGCGATTGTTGCAACGCGCGAACAGCAGACATCCCTGATGGACAACGTGCAGCGACGCCTGCACGCCAATAATTGAGGTACACAGCCATGGACTCGGTCACCGAAACCCTCGAACTTTGCAGACGCATCACCACCGGCTACCGCCCTGCACTGCGCAACAGCCCTGTCGCGGATTGCACCCGCCGTTTCGAACTGCTGCCCCTGCGCTACGCCGCCGTCGGTGGCAACCCGGCACAACGCGCCCGCTTGCCCAAATTGCCGGGCTACCTCAGCCCCTTTCAAGATGTCGGCGAGCTGACCCATTCTGACTATGCCATCCGCCCTTTGCGCGAAGGCTTTCTCTACCTGCTGATCAAGCGTCACAGCGAACCGGCCTATCAATGGCACAGCCAGTACCGCGTTGCACCCAACGGCTCGCTGCTGTACATCCGCGCCGACGCGCCTTGGGAATCCGCTCCCAACGCCGCCAACCTAGAGGAGATCATTCGCGGCTTTGGCTGGACTATCACTCTTTACGATCTGGATGACATCCAAGAACTGCGCCCTTTGTTCAGCCCTTCCCCACTGACCCCACGCATGCTCGACAACTATCGCCTACTTGAGGACGAGTATCGCAGTAGTCTACCGGCCATCGATATCGCCCAATTCATCCAGCCCTCCGATGCGCCGCCGCAAAACCATGTACTCAAGCACGATCAGCTTGGTTGGGTCGCCGACTTCAAAGCCCAGGAGGATTCAGACCTGAAAGCGCTGCTGGACATGCAGCCCTTCAACAACGATCAGATCGTCTCGCCACACGCGTCACGACAAGCCTTGGCACCGTTGGTTAACCAAACCAAACCCCGCGGCGCCGCAATCGTCATCGAAGACGCCATCGGTATCACCCAGGAGCTCAATGCCTGGCGCAATGCTGCCGTCGACGACGTAAAGACCAAGTGGCTGCGGCACTCCGTAGAACCAGGCGTGGACAACGAGCGAAGACTGCTAATCGCACAATCGTTCCTGGAGATCGAAAAGCTCTACCCGCAGATGATGGCCGACCGGATCGTCAAGCGCGAAGTCATGGCCGAGACCATTCGCAACCAGCCGGCTACGCCGGTGGAGTTCTATGCATTTTCTGATCGGGCTAGGCAACAGGCCGATGCGCATGATGAGAGGATGAGACCACAGCTTGAGAAGTTCGAGCGCGACGTCCGCGCCAAGGTCCAGTCCCGTCAGGATAGCGGTGAATTCAGCAAGAAGTTCGACCAGAAATACGGCCATCTGGTCGATCGGCAGGCGATGCACGATCAGCTGGAAAGTTTCGAGCAGGCCATGCAACAGGCCCAACAGGAGACAGAGGATCGGGCCAAGGATCATGCCCGCTGGTTGATCAGTGAACGCCTGCTACAGGCCTTGGACCGTTACGACAATGCCGACCTGATCAATGGCCTAGCCTTTGCCGAACAGACCGGCCAGTGCGTGATCGGCATGGAGCTCAGTGAATGGGGAACGACCGTGCTGGACCACTGGTGGCGCAGTGACGTTGCTGATCGGAGCAACCTGGCGATACGGGGTATCACGTACAACCAGGATGACATTCGTGATGCGCTCGCGACGCTGCGGGAAGCGGCCATGGCCAAACCACCGTCGGAATCATGGTTTGTGCTGCGTGAGTCACTTGTCCGGCAAGCACACATTGCGGCGAATGCTTTCGGGCGCGCCAACGCTTTATATGAAGAACTGCAGAACAGAAACAGCCACGCTAGCATCGGTCTATACGCCTGGTACGTGGCACTGGGCCGACAGGTACTGCGTACCGGAGCCCCCAACAGTATGGACCGTGCCCTGCACCATGGCCTGCGCCTGACGCTGTTTGCTTCGGTACATGAGACAGCTGTCGACATACGCCTAAGTGATGCGGCTCGTAGCGGGCAGCCATTGAATCCGCAGCGCAGCGCTGGCCAGGCAGGACGTTACTTGGACCAGGCCTGGGCCGAAGGATTGATGCAAGCCAATAAGAGCGACTTCTACAAAGTACGTGTCTCCAGTCTTGTATGCCTGCTGGAAGGGATGCTGATGGCGTTCAAGGCCCGCGAACTGCCTGGCAGTGATGTACGGATTAAGACCGAACTCATGGCAGCCGCCATGACCACGGCTGCGGCGGGTTTCGAGATTGGGGCCAGCTATGTGGAACAGGTGGTGACGCGTTACGGCGCAAATAGCGTGACCGGTAGAGGTGCAGTTGCGACCTTGGGGAGGCTGAAACTCTGGGGCGCCGGATTAGCGGGGATGGGTGGGTTCGTACTGGCTTGGTGGGACTTCGCCGACGGGGTAAAAAGTCACACTCAACCTAGTGCCTCAACGAAATCGTGGACATTGAGTGGGGCCTATTTTACGCGCGCACTGGCTACACTCGCTTTATCTGTCGGAGAATTGGGAACTGCCATAGGAATAGCTAAGCCCCTCTTCGATCGCCTCACGATCAATAACCAGAGCAAACTCATACGTCTTGTAGGGCGATCATTAAGCAGCCTGGCTACTAGACTGGGCACGCAGGCGGCTCGTTTGCTGTTAACCAAATTAATTTTAGGAGCGTTCTGGGTAGGCTTGCTCCTAACTACCATCATTTTCTTGCTCGAGGACGATGCGCTGGAAAAGTGGTGCAAGCGAAGCAGCTATCGTTTGGATAAAAGCTCTAAACCTTACGATGAACGAGAAGAGTTAGCAGCCCTGCACTCAGCTTTCAGCGAGGTCCTTTGATGTATCTTATCGAGCGGGGGCTGTGGGAGATGGCAATTGAATCAAAAGCGAAGCGTAAGGTATTTGACGCGCAGAGAAGCTTGATTGAAAAGCGAGCTGACAAGGATTCCAATGAAAATGACATGAGCAAACAAATACACTTCAACAGTGTCAGCGAAAAACCCAATGCACGCGGCCCGATATTTTCTTTTAACGATACATATATGGAAATGCGCTGTGGCGGGTCAGAAGAAAAACGCGGCATCATCACTATAATGACGCTTGGCAGTTTAGTTCCGATGACTTACGCATGGCTGAAGATAACATTGAGCTCCGTCTACACCAACATAACTCAACCCGACTTCCTTTCTGTGTTCTCGGTCCTTTTCAGCACATACATGCTATCAATAGGCGGAGCCGTTTATTATTTTTATGCCAAATACGGATTTCGTTTTACGCGACTAGAAATGCTTACCAGTCGCCACTTGCTCATTCGCTTCAATCGAAAAACCCAGCAAGTTCACCTCCATAGACCAAGCTGCTGCGGCGGTATAGCTACATTCCCCTGGAGAACAACCGGAAGCACAGGCGTCAAACCCGAAGACGACTCCCTCAGCGCGGGCATGAGGCTGTGCCTGGTCTGGCACCCCAGCCACACCGGCCTCCCTCACATGGAAATGGCCCTACTCGGCAAGCAAGGCCAAGGCGGTAGTGAACTTCGGGACGAGTGGGAATTCATTCGCCGCTATATGGAAGATGGCCCACATGCCGTCCCCCGTCCCCGTCTGAGCACCCAACTCCCCTCGCTCGTCCAGGCATTCGGTGCCCAGTTCGAAGGATTGGGTCGCTTCTTCCGGAAAAGCAGCTGGCTGTTCAAAGTCGTCCTGCTCTTGGTTTGTCCCGCCTTCGTCATCATCGGAACCGGCCATTGGCTGAGCCTGCTGTTGTGCTGGCGACCGCGCTGGCCGAAGGTGATCCGCGAAGCTGGAATGCCCGGCAAGCCCGTTCCAGCGGTGACAACGCTGAGCGACTACCCACCTGCGATCCAGGAGCGCCTGCTCGCCAATGCCGATCGCTGGCATCTCAAACCCGGCAAGCGTTCAGAGAAAAAGCCACGCAAATTACGTACGCCGAGATCGAAGGTGTAGCGACCGAGTAGCTGATGCTACGAATGGGTCGGCACCACCTGCCCCAGTCCCCAACCTTGGGGGCACGGTGCCCAACGGCAAATACTTGCCAAGGCCTTCGCAAGAGAATTGGATCCCTTGCCCTGTAAGGGCTACAGCATGTTTTTCCCGGCTTGGCACGCCTATTGCCGATCTCCTGCCAGACGCCCCAAGTCCATGGGCCCGTTTGCAGGAGGAAATGACTCATGCACCGACCGATACCCCACCCGCTGGCAGTGGCGATTTTCGCCGGCATGCTCCAGCTCCCGGCGCAGGCTGCCTTGAACGCTGTCGACCCTGGCGCCTATGTTCCCGCCAACGGCGGGTTCCCCGCCTGGTACCAGGACAGCCATGGTCGTACCCTCGACCTGTGCCTGACCAAGGCCGTCAGCTCGCGGGTGCCTGGCGCGCCCGGCGCACCGTCGTACATGTGCACGCTGCTGCCTACCCCCGGCGTGTTCGACGATACCCAACCCATCGTCTTCCCCACCAACTTCCCTGACGAGGCGTTCTGGTTCACCGCCGATGCCGCCATCGTCGACGCCACCCGCGGCATCGACCTCAGCTACGGCACCGCCATCGAAGCGGCCTTTGCCGCTGAAGAACCGGTCGACGGCGACCAGGTCAGCTTCGCCCGGGTGCGTATCCGGGTCGATGTACCAACCGCCGGCACCTATGTGGTCACTCACCCATACGGCGTTGACGTGTTCGACGTACCTGCGGGCGGGCGCCGGGCAATCAACATGACTCGCGACATCGGCATTGCCGGCGCTGGCGACTTCACTGGCGCCCTGAAAGGCGATGTCGGGCCATTCCTGCGCAGCGTCAACGGCCCCTACACCGAAGGCAGCGAGCGCTTCATCGGCGACCCGAACCTGGAAGAACGGGTGACCGGCAGCCCGTTCAATACCAACTACGTACGCATCGAAGGCCCCGGTGGCATCGACCTGCGCACCGAGCTGTTCGCGGTCTCGGGCAAGCTTTCCGAAGTGGCCCTGCCAACCCCGCTGATGCCGCAACGCAGTACCTACTCGCGGCATACCGAGAACGGCGACCTGCACGCGCAGCAGGACATCTTCGTGATGGCCCCACCGCCACCGGCCAGCGTCGCCCTGACCAGCCAGACACCAAACCTGAACCTCACCGAGGCCAACGGTACCGGTGCCTGGTACGCCCAGTCGGTGCTCGACCCGGCCGCCGGGTCGATCCTGACGCTGACCGCCGACAACAGCGTGGCGATCCCTACCAGCAGCCTGACCACCGCCAACGTGCCGCTGACCGACCTGGTTACCATCACCCAGGCTCAGTACCGCCTGTCCACCGGCGAGCTGACCCTGGTGGCCAGCACCAGCGACGAAACCACGCCGCCAGTGCTCACCGCACATACCGGCAACGGCGCGCTGATCGGCAATCTGAGCGGCACTGGCGCCGTGAAGACGCTGAGCACCAGCCTGTCACCCATCCCGCCGGCCAAGGTGCAGGTCACCAGTACCAACGGCGGTAGCGACACCGAAGACGTGGTGCTGGTGCCATGAACAGACAAAGGCTCAGCCTTCAAGGAGGCAGCATGAACACTTGGTCGCGCCGTGCGCTGTTGGCCGCCGGTCTCTCCCTTACCGTTACCAGCGCCGCGTTTGCCGCGCTGTCCGATGTCGACCCGGGGCCCTACACCTTCGCCACCGGTGGCTATCCGATGTGGTACAAGGACAGCCTCGACCAGTCCCTGGAGCTGTGCCAGTCCCGTGCCACCAGTACACGTGCGCCGGGCGCGCCAGGGGCACCAGCCTACATGTGTACCCTGCTACCCGAGCCTGGCATCTATGACGATGCCCTGCCGCTGGTGTTCCCGGACAACTGGCCGCCAGAGATGTTCTGGTTCCTGGCTGAAACCGACATCCCACAGGTGGGCAACAGCGGCTATGAGCTGGAGGTTTATGTAGCCGGGGTGGAGGCAGCCTTCGCCGCCGAAAACCCGGTCGATGGTGACCAGCAAAGCTTCGCCCGGATCCGTATCCGTGCTTCGGTCCCAAGCACCGGTACCTACACCATCACCCACCCTTACGGGGTGGAGACGGTCAACGTCACCACGCCAGGCCGACGGGCAATCAACATCACCCGCGACATCGGCATCGGCGCACCGGGCAACTTCCGGGGCGCGCTGGCGGGGGCGATCGGCCCCTGGCTGAAGGGTGTTGGTGGGCCTTATACCGCGGTCAACCCCGATACCGGCGCCATCGAAACCTACATCGGCGACCCCAATATCACCGAAGCGGTGACCGGCAGCCCCTTCAACACCAACTTCGTGCGCATCCAAGGCCCCGCTGGCACCATCCAGACCAACACCTTCACCGTTTCCGGCAAGGTACTGGACCAACGTGCCCAGACCCCGGTCAGCCTGGAGCGCGCCACCTATTCGCGCAATGCCACCGGCACCCGTACGGAAGTATTCGCAAAGGCGCCTAGCGCAGCCAGCTTGTGCATGCGCAATGGCATCGCCCTGGTCGGCACCCCGCCTTCGCCGTGCCAGTACACCCTCACCACCGACAACAACGGGCTGTTCTTCCACCAGCAGCTCAGCCAGGAAGCACCGCCTGCGGTGGTGGTGGTCACCGCCAGCGACAACGCCGGCGGAACCCAGCCGACCGCGCTGTCGAGCAAGCTCACCGACGTGGTCAAGGTCAGCACCGCACGCTACGACTGGGCCAACAAGCGCCTGCTGATCGAGGCCAGTTCCAGTGACGAGGTAGCGGTCCCCGACCTGCTCGCCCAGGGCTATGGTCGCCTGTCCAAGGCGGGCACGCTGCAGAGCCTGACCGTCAACGACGTGCCGCAGCCACCAGCCACCATCACGGTCAAATCGGCACGTGGTGGCAGCGATGTCGAACCGGTGGTCGTGGTCGGCAACGCGCCGGTCGAGGCGGCCAACCAGCCACCGCTGGCCCAGGCCGATATCGGCAGCACCAGCGTCGGCATCCCGATCACCCTCAACCTGCTGCAGAACGACAGCGACCCGGATGGCAACGTGCCGCTGACCATCAGCGACCTGACCCAGCCCGGTACAGGCCTTGGCGGCGTGGTGATGAACGGCACCACCTCGGTCACCTACACCCCGCCAGCCGGGGCCACGCAACCCGTGGTGGCCACCTTCAGTTACCGGGCGGTGGACGCCAAGGGCCTGAAGTCGGAACCGGCCACGGTCACCGTCAACGTAGCACCTAACCGGGCCCCAACCGCCAACCCGGAAACCGTCGCTACCCTGGGCGTGCCATTGACCATCAACGTGCTGGCCAACGACACCGATCCGGAAGGCAACCTGCCGCTGACTGTCCCCGCTGCCTCCCTTACCCAGCCGGCTGCCGGCCGGGGCACCGTCAGCACCGACGGCACCGCAGTGACCTACACCCCACCGGCCACGGTGACCTCGGCCTTCACTACCACCTTCACCTACCAGGCTCGTGACTCGCTGGGGGCCCTGTCCAACTCCGGCACGGTTACCGTCAACGTGTCACCACGGCCTGCCGCCGAAACCTTCACGGTCACGGCTGCCACGGTCACGGCACGCTCCAACAACCGTTACAACTGGGACCTCAGCGGCACCTCGTCGGTCACCACCGGCAACACCGTCACCGTGCGGGTAACCACCACTACCGGCGTGCAGACCCTTGGCACTGCCACGGTAGCGCTGACCGGCCGCTGGCGACTGGCGGTGAGCAATAGCACCACGATCATCCCGACTGCGGCACCGACGGCGACGATCACCACCAGCCAGGGCACCACACGCACCGTCAACGTAACCGTGCAGTAAAGGCCGGAGGTTGCAATGAAATGCCTGTATTCCCTGCTGCTCGGCCTGGCCCTGGCGGGCCAGGCCTGCTGGGCCGAGGACCTGCTGGACAATGCCGACCTCGCGCCCGGCAACGACCTCGGCGAACCGGTGATCATCCGCCTGCTGCCGGCCGGCGCCGGCCAGGCTGCGGTGGTCGAGCAGCAAGGCGCGGGCAACCGCGCCGCCCTCGACCAGAACGGCCAGGCCCTGCTGGGCCGCATCGTCCAGGCCGGTGGCGCGCAAGAAGCGTACATCTTGCAGGAAGGTAGTGACCTGATGGCCATCATCAGCCAACAGGGAAATGGCAACACCGCGTCGATCCGCCAGACCGGCAGCAGCAACAGCGCGGCCATCGAGCAGATCGGCAACGACAACAGCGCCAGCATCGTGCAGGCGGGCACAGGCCTCACCAGCTCCGTGACCCAGGCCGGCAATGGCCAGCACGTTCAGATCACCCAATACCGATAGACCTGGAGGCACCCCCATGTACAAGCTCGCTCCGTTAAGTGCCGCCATCGTCCTGGCCCTTGCAGGTCAGGCCATGGCTGCTGACAGCACCTCGTCGCAGACCCAGGACGGCAAGGAAAACATCGCCGAGGTCAGCCAGTCACTGGCGCCATTCGCCTCGGCCACCCAGACCCAGACCGGCAAGGGCAACAACCACCTTGCGGTGCAGTCGGAGAGCACCAGCGATATCCAGCAGAGCGCCAACGGCCAGTACAACGCAGGCTACGCCGACCAGCTGTTCGAGAACGGCAGCCAGATCACCCAGCATGCCGGTGGCAGCTACAACGATGCATTCGCCAGCCAGTCGCTGGGCCTGGGCAACCAAGCGTTGCAAACCCAGCAAGGCGCCGAAAACGCCTCGACCGTGTGGCAGGACAGCCAGGAAGGCAGCAAGGCCACCACCTGGCAATCCGGCCAGCGCAACGAAGCCTTCATCGAGCAGACCTTTGGTGGCAGCAACAACCGCAGCAGCATCAACCAGGTCGGCCAGGACAACTACGCCGCCGCCGAGCACCTGAACTACGTCGATGGCGATATCCAGGTCTACCAGGAGGGCAAGGGCAACTGGGCGTATGGCGACCAGCGCGACGGCACCGGCGGCGCCATCGGCATTGGCCAGTACGGTGGCGGCAACTCGGTGGAAGTGTGGCAGGACAACCAGACCGCCAGCCAGGCATCGGTGACCCAGTCCGGCCAGCTGAACGAAGGCTATATCGACCAGAGCTTCGGCACCAACAACACGGTCAGCCTGTCGCAACAGGGCACGGCCAACGCCAGCTGGTCGGACCAGTTCGAAACCAACAACTCGACCACCACCATCACCCAGACCGGTAGCAACAACCTGCATTTCACCTACCAGAACGGTGAAAACCTCAACCTGACCATCAACACCAAGGGCAATGGCAACAGCGTCACCGCCAGCAACTGGAAAGGCGCCAAGATGGGCGGCCAGTTCGGTACCAACCAGAACGCCACCATCAACCAGAACGGCAATGGCAACGGCGTCAACCTGACCCAGAACGGTGACAACCAACTGGCGACGCTGACCCAGAAAGGCACCGGCAACCAGATGGAGACCAAGCAGACCGACATGAACAACGAGCTGTACTTCGAGCAGAACGGCACTGACAACATCCTGATCGCCGACCAGCGTGGCACCGAAAACTATGCCTATGGCAACAGCCAGGGCAACGGCAACGTCATCAACCTGGACCAGTCCGGCTACAGCAACCAGAGCTACACCAATCAGCTGTACGGTGGCGGCAACGAAGCCAATATCAAGCAGGTTGACAGCTACAACATCGCCTACGTGACCCAGGGAGGCCAGGGCAACAAGGCGTATGTCGACCAGAGCGGTGTCACCCAGACCGCGACCATTACCCAGCTGGGTAGCGCGAACGTGGCCACTGTGACCCAGCAATAGATCGCTCCCCCCTTGAACCGCGGTGCTCCTCTCCCTGGTGCCGCGGTTCCTTTTTATTCCTGTCAGAACGGCGTTTTCTTGCCGACCTGTTCGCGGGCACGCCCGCTCCCACAGGTACCCCACTGCCATCAAAGCCTGCGCCAACCCTGTGGGAGCGGGCATGCCCGCGAATAGGCCAAACCTGCCAAGCGCATTACAATGGTCCCCAGCCAAAGCCGATACCCAATCCCATGATCCAGTCCGACCTCGACCTGTTCGGCTCCCAGCCGCAACGCCTGGCCAGCCACACCGTGCTGCTGCCCGGCTTCGCCCTGGCCGAGATCGAGGCCGTGCTCGATGCCCTGCGCCCGGTGCTGCGTGCCGCGCCGTTCCGGCACATGCATACCCCGGGTGGCCTGCGCATGGCGGTAGGGCTGACCAACTGCGGCACGTTGGGTTGGGTCAGTGATGAACACGGCTACCGCTACAGCCCCAGCGACCCGCTCAGTGGCAAACCCTGGCCCGCCCTGCCCCCGGTGTTGCTCGAGCTGGCCGCCCGCGCCGCTGCCATGGCCGGGTTCGACGGTTTCGTACCGGATGCCTGCCTGGTCAACCACTACCTGCCGGGCACCCGCCTGAGCCTGCACCAGGACCGTGACGAGCAGGACTTCGGCCAGCCGATCGTGTCGGTTTCGCTGGGCTTGCCGGCGGTGTTCCTGTTCGGTGGATTGCAGCGCGCCGACAAGACCCAGCGCATCCCGCTGAACCATGGCGATGTGCTGGTCTGGGGCGGCGAAGACCGCTTGCGCTTTCACGGCGTGCTCCCGATCAAGCCTGGCGTGCATCCGCGCCTGGGTGAACGGCGGATCAACCTGACCTTGCGCAAGGCCGGTGGCTGAACCGGACCAACGGCCGGCCACCCGGCGCAAAAAATGATGAACGCGCATGAAACGCGTTGAACATCTTGGCCAGGCAAGCTTCAAACGATAAGCCACGCCTTCTTCAGCCTGGAGCTCGCCATGCCCTGCCAGCCCTGTTTCCCGCCCCCTCACAGCGGAGCCGCGCGCCGATGAAAATGCCCTGCCGCGCGCCCAATGCCTCAGTACAACTCGATTACGTACGCGATACCCTGTTCGGCCCGGTGGCACAAAGCGTGGAGTGCCAATGCCAGCTCGCGGCCCTCAACCTGCAAGGCCGCCCAGGCCTGCGCCTGCACATTTGCCCGCCGCTGCCCGACAAGGTCGACCGTGCCCACAGCGTGGCCTTCGTCTGGGACGGGCGCAGCTACCACGGTGTGGTCCGCGATCAAGGCAAATGCGGTGATGGCGGCCTGAACCTGCTGCTGGAACTGCTGTAAGACGATCAACGGCGATCAACCCGGCTGAACCCGCACGGCGCGGCATGTCTCCATAGCAAAAGGGCCCAGACCTGCCGGAAAACGGAGAACGCCAATGAACAGCCCGTTGCTCAAGCTCTTCACTCACCCCGCCGACGCCTGGCTGGAAATTCGTCGGGCCGAGGAAGACCACCCGCAGCAATATCTGCCGCGCCTGCTGGCCCTGGCCTTGATCCCCGCGGTGTGCCTGTTCGTCGGCACCACCACCTTTGGCTGGAGCCTGGCGGCCGAGGAACGCGTACGCCTGAGCATGGCCAGCGCAGCGCAACTGGCGGGCCTGCTGTATGCCACCACGGTCGTCGGGGTGATGTTGATGGGCATGATGATCCGCTGGATGTCGCGCGGTTTCGATGCACAGCCCAGCCTCAACCAGTGCATCGGCTTTGCCGCCTACTGCGCCACGCCTTGGTTCTTTGCCGGGGTGGTCGGCCTGCTGCCGATCCGCTGGCTGGCGCTGGCGGCACTGCTGGCAGCCTCGGCGTATGCCAGCGTGTTGCTGTATGGTGGGTTGCAGACCTTCCTGAGACTGAAGAAGGAACAGGCCATGCTGTTCGCAACCTGCGTGTGGGGGGTGGGGTTACTGCTGCTGGTGACCATCCTGGTGGCGATGATCCTGTTCTGGTTCAACGGCCTGATGCCGGAATATGTGCGCCCGGCCAGCCTGGGCTGACCGGGGCGCGGCAGACGCCTCAGGCGATCGCCTTGAGTGGCGCCGGGTGGCTGTCACGCAGCGCATGCAGCTGCCCCACCAGGTTGACCAGGTCGCGGCAACTGTTGAGGCTTTGCAGGGGGACTCCGCTCAGGGTCACGCCCTCCTCGAGACTCTGGCCCTGACCCAGGCGGATGGTCAGGTTGGCGCCGTCCGTGCAGCTGACTTCACAACGGTCGGGCAGGCAGGCCTGCTCGATCATCTGCCGCATTTCTAGCATCGAAACTCCTATCAACGACATGGTACGACCCTCTCTTTGGGATGGCCTGTTGTGTGAGTACGCCTTTGTCGGGCGAGGCGCCAATTGATATTGCGCATGCCGGGGCAGGCATCCATGCGCCTGGGCAATGAGCATGCAGCGAATCCTCTAGCACCTTAGTGGAAGATTGCCTGGGCAGGCCGCGCGTTCGAACGCACTGGCAGACTTAGCGACGAGCGGTCCCGACAGGCCCCAGCGATGCCCAAAGATGCTGCGCCGCATAGGCCCGCCACGGTCGCCAGGCCAGGGATCGTTGCGCCAGTTGGGCGTCGTCGCCTTCGAGCAGGCGCAACGCCTTGATCAGCGCCACGTCGCCCAGCGGCAAGGCATCGGCCGCGCCGGCCTGGCGCAACGCCAGGTAATGCGCGCTCCACGGGCCGATACCTTTGATCTGGCACAGGTTGCGCAGCAGTTCATCCAGCACTTGCCCGCGGCGGAGCAACCCCGGCTCGGCGAGCAATGCATTGGCCAGCGTACCCAGAGTGGCGGCGCGCGCCCGCGGCATGCCCATGCCAACGAACTGCGCAGCCGCCAATACCGGTAACGCCGGGAACACGTGGCTCAGGCCCGGTGCGGGCAAACGCAAGGGCACGCCATAGCGGTGCACCAGGCGGCCGGCCAAGGTAATGGCCCCGGCCACACTGACCTGCTGGCCCAGCACAGTGCGCATGGCCTGCTCGCAAGCGTCCCAGCCTTGCGGCACGCGCAGGCCGGGGCGTTCCTGTAGCAGGCGGGCCATCAGTGGATCGCGAGACAGTTCGGCAGTGATGCGCGCGGGGTCGGCATCGAGGTCGAAGAACCGCCTCAGCCTTGCGATCAGGCCGGGCAGCGCGCGGGTCGGGACGCCTTCAAGGCAGACCCGCAGGTACTGGCTGCCCGAAGGGGTAGCGTGCAACACGGCGTGGCGGCCGGCAGTTACCAAGGTACGGCGGTAGGTGCCGTCGAGACAGGTCTCGATGCCGGGGATGCAGCGGGCAGAGAGGAAGGCCAGGGTCGAGGGCCAGTGGTAAGGGGCATGGTAGCGCAGCCACAGGGTGTGGCGGCCAGGGGTGGGCAATGATCGGCGCACGGCGTGCAAGGGGGTGAGCTTGGGCATGGGGTGATCATGCCAGTAATGCCAATAGTTTCAATCCGGACGTGGCTTTTGAGTGCTGGGGGCGCTTTGCGCCTCTATCGCGACACAAGGCCGCTCCTACAAGGGGTTGTGCTTCCCTGTAGGAGCGGCCTTGTGTCGCGATAGGGCTGCAACGCAGCCCCAGCTTTTTCAGGCAAGGATCAATGCGCCGCACCGTCCCGTGCATCCTGCATCTGCCCGAACCGCCCGGCATGGAAGTCGTCGAACGACTCGGCAATTTCTGCCTGGCTGTTCATCACGAACGGGCCATAACCCACGATCGGCTCGTCGATCGGTTCACCGCTGAGCAACAGCAGGCTGGCGCCTTCCAGTGCTTCGACGGCTACATCCTCACCGGCGCGGTCAAGTAGCACCAGGCTCGATGGGCCGGCTTCGCGCTCGCCGTTGATCCGCACGTTGCCGCGCAACACCACCAGCGCCGCATTGCGCCCGGCGGCAACCGGCAACTGCAAGGCTGCACCGGCATTCAGGCGCAGGTCCCAGACATCCATGGCGGTAAAGGTCTGCGCCGGCCCTGAATGCCCACGATAGTCACCGGCAATCACTCGCAGGCTGCCGCCCTCGCCCTCCAGCGCCACCACCGGGATGTCCTCGGCCAGCAGCGTCTGGTAGCCAGCCGCTGCGCGCTTGTCCCGGGCCGGCAGGTTGACCCACAGCTGCACCATCTCCAGGGTACCGCCAGTGCGGGCGAAGCCTGGGGAATGGAACTCTTCATGGATGATGCCATTGGCAGCAGTCATCCACTGCACGTCACCTGGGCCGATCAAGCCGCCAGCGCCGGTGGAGTCACGGTGCTCCAGTTCGCCCTGGTAAACGATGGTCACGGTTTCGAAACCGCGGTGCGGATGCTGGCCAACGCCACGCCGCGCACTGGTGGGGGTGAAGTCGTGAGGGCCGGCATAGTCCAGCAGCAGGAACGGGCTGATCTTGCTGGCCAGGTTGTCGTAGGTGAACAGGCTGCGCACCGGAAACCCATCACCTACCCAGTGGGCGTGAGGGCTGCGGTGAATACCCAGAATCGTTTTCATGAGAAGGCTCCTCTCTTGGTTGAGATAACCTTATCAATGATGCCAATCAGGCGGTAGCAGGCTTGTTTGGCATTCATCGTTCCACCCATGGAACAGTCAGCCTTGCAAGAAACCGAGCACCTGTTCGGCAGCCATGACCGGGTCTTCCTGCATGAAACAATGCCCGCCGGCAACCTGCCTGCCGCTGACATGAGGGTTGAGCGCCGCCAGGCGGTTCACCGAATGGGGCACGAAGGGGTAAGTGTGCTCGCCGTAAAGCACCCGCGTGGGCGTGCGGATCGCCGCCAGGCTCGCCCACATGCGTTTGGGGAACGAACTGAAGATTTCCACTTCGCGGCTGGGCCGGCACTTGAGCACCACCGCTTCGCCACAGTCACCGATGGCATGCTCTACGTAGGCCCGCAACGCCTCATCGGTCCAGCCCTTGAAGATACCCCGCCCATGCAGCGAAGCCAGGGCTGCCTCGCGGTCGGGCCAGTGGCTGCGACGGGTGGCAGCCTTGCGCGCCAGCGTATGACGCTGGTGCAAGCCGACCAGAGCCGCCACGCCCATCACACCCAGCATGCGCCGGCTGAACAGTACCGGGTCAAGCAGCACGGCACGCGTGAACAGTTGCGGCTCACTGGCCAGGATCAGGCCGGTGAGCACGCCACCGAAGCTGTGCCCGACGGCAAAGCGCGGCACGTCGCCATACTCGCCTCGCCCGGCTGCGAAAGCGTCCACCGCCAGCGCAGCGGTCCGGTTCCAGCCACGAAACACCCCACCATGGTCGCTGTCACCATGGCCCTGGACATCGCTGAGCCACAGGTCGAAATGTTCGCCCAGCCGCATCAGCAATGGCTGGTAGGCCAGGCAGCAGAAGCCGTTGCCGTGCAGGAAATGCAGCAACGGCTTGCCACTGGCCGGGGTTCGCCAGCCCCGCAGGGTGAAACCTTCGGCGCATTCGTGGGACCAGGGGATCAACTGCATCGGCTTACTGTACTCGCGGGGTCAGGAAAATGCCGATTCTACAAACAGCAGCGGGTACAGTGAAATCACCAGCAACAAGGCCATCAGGACATTGAACAGCATCAGCCAACGCGGGTTCTGCAACAGGTTGCGCAGGGCACTGCCAAACATCACCCATACCCCAACGCTCGGCAGGTTGACCAGGGCGAACAAGGCGGCAATGACAATGACGTTGGTCACATAGCCTTGCGCCGGCGTGTAGGTGGTGATTGCCCCCACTGCCATCACCCAGGCCTTGGGGTTGACCCACTGGAATGCCGCCGCGCCCCAGAAGCCCAGCGGTTTGCGGGCACTGGACGAAGCGGTGCCGACCGCCCCGGAGGTGGCGATTTTCCAGGCCAGGTACAGCAGGTAGGCGGCGCCGGTGTAGCGCAATACCGTGTACAGCACCGGCCAGGCCTTGAACACCTCCCCCAGGCCCAGGCCAACGGCCAGCACCATGACCATGAAACCGACGCTGATACCCATGGCGTGGGGAATGGAGCGGCGCACGCCGAAATTGACACCCGAGGCCAACAGCATGGTGTTGTTGGGGCCAGGAGTGATGGAAGACACGAAGGCGAACAGCACGAAGGCGGTCAGCAGGTCGGCAGAGGCAAGCATGGCAGGCATTCCACTTTCGTTATGGGTGCTGTCACACTAACGGAGTCCCCTCCTCTACAACCGGTACAGTTTCACTAAATTGTGTAGATACACATCGCTGTACCGCTACTCCCAGACCAAGGAAGCCGTCACCATGAGCCTCACCATTCGCCCTGCCGTTCGCAACGATGCCGAGCAGATCCTGGCCTTCATCACCGAACTGGCTGAGTACGAACGCGCCCGCCACGAGGTAATCGCCAGCGTTGCCGATATCGAGCACAGCCTTTTCGACGAGGGCAGCACCGTGCACAGCCTGATTTGCGAACGCGATGGCCGGGCAATCGGATTCGCCGTGTATTTCTATAGCTACTCGACCTGGCTAGGCCGCAACGGTATCTACCTGGAAGACCTGTACATCACTCCTGAGCAACGCGGCGACGGCGCCGGCCGGCAGTTGCTGCAGCACATTGCCCGCGAGGCGGTGGCGAACAAGTGTGGGCGGCTGGAATGGAGCGTGCTGGACTGGAACGAGCCGGCGATCGGCTTTTACCAGAAGCTGGGTGCCGAGCCGCAGGATGAGTGGGTGCGTTACCGGCTGGATGGGGACAAGCTGGCGGCGTTTGCCCGGGGCTGACCGGGAGCGCTTTGCGTCCGCTTCACAATCCCTGTGGGTGCGGAGTAGCCGAGGCGCCGGCAAACTCGATTCTGGCAATTGACGGCAGCCCCGCCCCATGGTCTCCTTATGCCTCGCGTTCAGGTGCCCCCAATGGGGGTGAAACGGGAAACCGGTGCGTCCCAGGCCCTCCAGCAGGGCCGGACAAGGCCGGTGCTGCCCCCGCAACGGTAAGCGAGCGAAGCGTCTGTACCACTGTGCCCGATCACCCGGCATGGGAAGGTGACGCCTTCCAGGAGCCTGGCTCCTCCTCGCAAGCCCGGAGACCGGCCTGGCGTTCATGAACACCCCGCGGTGGGCGGGCGCTGTTGCATTCCCCTGGGCTGCCACGCTCGGGGCTGCCGCGCTTGCCCGTTGCCCACAAAAAGCAGAGGAACGCGTCATGCCCGTCACCAGCGCCAAGCAACACAGCATTACTACCCCCGTTACCCTCAGCCAGCGTGTCGTCATCGCCGTCGGCGCCAGCCTGCTGGGCTTGTGCCTGGTGTACTTCGCTGGCTTCTCGCACATCGAGGCCGTGCACAACGCCGCCCACGACACCCGCCACAGCGCCGCCTTCCCCTGCCACTGAGTACGCCCGATGATCACACGCATTGCCCGTACCGCGGGCTTCAGCGGGTTGCTGGCGGCCTTGCTGCTGACCCTGCTGCAAAGCTTCTGGGTCGCCCCGCTGATTCTCGAGGCAGAAACCTACGAGTCCGCAGCCCCGGTCGGCCAGCACGAGCATGCCGGCGAAGTGGCAGCCCATGAACACAGCGCCGAAGCCTGGTCGCCGGAAGACGGCTGGCAGCGGGTGCTGTCCACCACTGGCGGCAACCTGGTGGTCGCGGTCGGCTTCGCCCTGATCCTCACCGCCCTGTACAGCCTGCGCGAACCCAAGCGTGCCGGCACCGGTGCACTATGGGGCCTGGCCGGCTTCGCAGTGTTCTGCCTGGCCCCGACCCTGGGCCTGCCGCCGGAACTGCCAGGTACTGCCGCCGCCGACCTGGGGCAACGCCAGGCCTGGTGGGTCGGCACCGCCAGCGCCACCGCGCTGGGCCTGGCCCTGCTGGTGTTCGCCCGCCACTGGTTGCTCAAGGCATTTGGCGCCGTGTTGCTGGTCATTCCTCATGTGATCGGTGCGCCGCAACCCGAGGTGCACGAAAGCCTTGCCCCCGCAGCGTTGGAAACCCAGTTCAAAGTGGCCTCCTGGCTGACCAACGCCGCCTTCTGGCTGGCCCTGGGCCTGCTCAGCGCCTGGCTGTTCCGGCGCTCCAATCAGGCCTGATGCCTGCCTTTTACGCTGGCTTCGGCTGCCGCCGGGGTTGCCCGGCGGATACGCTGGAAACATTGCTACGCCAGGCCCTGGCCAACCAGGGCCTGGCGTTGGCCGACCTGCAAGGCATCGCCAGCATCAGCCTGAAGGCCGACGAACCC
This sequence comes from Pseudomonas sp. NLJ1, assembly GCF_049486705.1. Classification (NCBI taxonomy): domain Bacteria; kingdom Pseudomonadati; phylum Pseudomonadota; class Gammaproteobacteria; order Pseudomonadales; family Pseudomonadaceae; genus Pseudomonas; species Pseudomonas sp. NLJ1. Next base: position 157,367 of record NZ_CP137735.1, read on the forward strand.
GGTTTGCAGCAATTGGCTGAACGCCTCGACCTGCCCTTGGTGCTGTACGATACCGCGCAGTTGCAACCTTACGAACCCCAGCTCAGCCACCGCTCCGCCACGGCCCATGCTCACAGTGGCTGCTGGGGTGTGGCAGAGAGTGCGGCACTGGCCCTGGCCTGCCAGCGGGTTGGCACTGCCAGGTTGCTGCTGAAACGCCAGATACTGGGCCCGGCTACCCTCGCCCTGGCCTGTTGAACGCTTCCTCCCCCTCTTTCTCGCAAGGACTTTCCATGACGGTCTACTTCATCGGCGCCGGCCCCGGCGACCCGGAACTGATCACTATCAAGGGCCAACGGCTGATCCGCCAGTGCCCGGTGATCATCTATGCCGGTTCGCTGGTGCCGGCCGCCGTGCTCGAGGGGCACCAGGCCGAGACCGTGATCAACAGCGCCGAGCTGCATCTGGAACAGATCATTGCCGCCATGCGCAGCGCGCATGAACAAGGCCAGGATGTGGCCCGGGTACACAGTGGCGACCCCAGCCTGTACGGCGCCATCGGCGAGCAGATCCGCCACCTGCAAGCGCTGGGCATCGATTACCAGATCATCCCCGGGGTCACCGCCACGGCGGCTAGCGCCGCCCTGCTCGGCTGCGAACTGACCCTGCCCCAGGTAGCGCAGACCGTCATCCTCACCCGCTATGGCGACAGTTCGCCCATGCCGCCCGGCGAGCAACTGGGCGAGCTGGCGCGCCATGGCAGCACCTTGGCGATTCACCTGGGGGTCAAGCACCTGTCGCGTATCGTCGATGAGCTGCTGCCGCACTACGGCGCGCACTGCCCGGTGGCGGTGGTGCATCGTGCTACCTGGCCGGACCAGGACTGGGTGCGCGGTACCCTCGGCGATATCGTGGAACGCGTCGCGGCCAAGGATTTCCGGCGCACGGCGCTGATCCTTGTGGGCCATGTGCTGGGCGACACACCGTTTGCCGAGTCGGCCTTGTATCGCGCCGGGCACGCCCACCTGTATCGGCCTGGCGACTGAGCATTGCCAGGTTCGCCGCAGGCGTAGCAGACTCCGGTTTCCCGCCTGCAAACAGGAGTCATGCCCATGCTGGACCTACGCCCAAACTGCGAGTGCTGCGATACCGACCTGCCGGGTGACAGCCCCGATGCGCTGATCTGTTCCTTCGAATGCACCTTCTGCCGCACCTGCGCCGAAACACGTTTCCAGGGCCGCTGCCCGAACTGCACCGGCCAGCTGGTGGCACGCCCGACACGGGTCGGCCAGGCACTGGCCAACAACCCCGCCTCAACCCAGCGCGTGAGCAAATCACACTCCGCCTGCGCATGACGACTACAAAAACAGGCATCGCCGCTTTGCCAGGGTGATGTCTTTCCCACTTTTTGTAGGACTTTTCAACAGCAAGCACGTGGACTTTCAACACTTCTATACTCGGCATTACCAAATTTCGGGAATGGTCGTATCGTGCAGCGCTTCCGATAACCCCACTTGCAGACGTATTCCTGAGTGATCCAGGAAGCGGACCACATCCTCACAGGAGTTTTCTTCATGACTACCGTGCTGATCGTCGACGACCACCCCATCGTCCGGCTGTCCTTGCGCATGTTGCTCGAACGCGAGCGCTTCCGTGTTGTCGGCGAGGTCGGCAATGGCAGCGAGGTGGCGCAGGTGGCCCGCGACCTGCGACCGGATGTGGTAATTCTCGACATCGGCCTGCCCGGCCTGGATGGCATGGAAGTGATAAAGCGCCTGCAATGCCTGGAGCCGGCGCCCAAGATCATGGTGCTGACCGGCCAGGCCACCGATCTGTATGTGCGGCGCTGCCTGGATGCTGGCATCGGCGCTTTTGTCACCAAGGAAGAAGACCACGAGGCGTTGCTGTTTGCCCTTAAAGCGCTCGTCAAGGGCTACTCGACCTTCCCGCAGATGTCGGTCAATAGCAACTCGCTGGAAAGCGAGCCAGTGCGCCTGTCCAGCCTGTCCAACCGGGAAATGGAGGTGCTGCGGCGCCTGGCGCGCGGCGAGAACAACAAGAATATCGGCACCTGCATGAACCTCAGCGCCAAGACCATAAGCACCTACCGGGGCCGCATCATGGAAAAGCTCAAGACCGAATCACTGGTTGAAATGGTCGACCTGGCCAAGCGCAACAGCGTCTACTGAGCGCTCGATGACAATGAAGCGCCTGCTGGCAAGCGCCCTGCTGGTCATCGGCCTGGCCGGTTCCGGCGCGCTGCTGGCAAACAGCGAACCTCGCCAATTGCTGGCACGCTCGGTCAGCGCCGCGGCCCCGCTTGCGCTGTCCAGCGAAGAGCGGCATTGGCTACAGCAACGCCAGCACCTGGTACTTGGCAGTTCGCGCCCCGACTACCCGCCGCTGGAGATCAATGTCAGCCAGCACGACTACGAAGGCCTCAGCGCCGATTACGCTGGCATCATCGCAGAACAGCTGGGTACCACCATCGAAGTACGACGCTTCGACAGCCGCCACGAAGCCATCGCTGCGCTACGCGACGGCCGTATCGACCTGCTGGGCAGCTCCAACGCCTTCGAGGCAGCGGATGCCCAGCTCAGCCTCAGTTCAAGCTACGCCGACGATCTGCCAGTCATCGTCACCCGCGAGGGGCGCAGCCTGAAGAACACCCCCGACCTCGCCGGCCTGCGCCTGGCCATGGTCGATCATTACCTGCCGGCCAGCAGCGTCCGCAGCCTGTACCCCAAGGCACAATTGAGCCTGTATCGCTCGACCCTGGCCGGGTTGGCCGCCGTCGAACTGGGCGAGGCAGACGCCTACCTGGGCGATGCCATCAGTACCGACTTCGCGATCGGCAAGAGTTACCAGGGCACACTGAAGATCGACCACTTCTGTCAGGTTGCCCCCGGCACGTTCGCCTTTGCCATGGCCAGCGACAACCCGCGTCTGCAGCAGTTGGTCGACAAGGCGCTGGCGCGTATCAGCGAAAGCGAACGCCTGAATATCCTGCGCCGCTGGAGCAGCGGCAACACCAGCCTGCTGCTGCAGCGCCACCTCACCGCGCTGACCGCCGAAGAAGAAGCCTGGATCGCCGCCAACCCCAACGTCAGCGTGCTGGTCAACACTTCACTGGCACCGCTTACCTTCAATGACACCCAGCACCGTCCCAGCGGCATCACCCTCGAGTTGCTCAAGCAGATCTCGTTGCGCACGGGGCTGCATTTCAAGCCGGTCGAAAGCCCGTCGGCGCAGGCAATGATCGAGCGCCTGGCGCGCGGGGATGCGCAGATGATCGGCGCATTGGGTTACAGCACAGACCGTTCGAAACAACTGCGCTATACCCGCCCCTACCTGGTCAGCCCGCGAGTGCTGGTCACCCGTGGCGACAATGCATCACCGCCGCAGGCCATGGCGCTGGATGGCATGCGCATCGCCGTGGTACGCGGTTCGCCGCAACGGGCCGTGCTGCAACAACGCTACCCGCAGGCCAGGATGGTCGAGGTGGACAACCCGCTCGGCCTGATGGAGGCCGTGGCCAACGGTGCCGCCGACGTCGCCCTGAGCAGCCATATCAATGCCGCCTACTACATCAGCCATGTGTTCAAGGACCGCCTGCGCATTGCCAGCGTGCTCGACGACGACCCGGCCATCGCCGCCTTCGCCGTGGCCGCGGACCAGCCACAGCTGCAGGCAATCCTCGACAAGGCGCTGCTGAGCATTCCACCCGAAGAGCTGGACCAGTTGATCAACCGCTGGCGCACCACCACCCTGGTCAGTGACAGCCCTTGGCGCGACTACCGCACGCTGGCCTTGCAAGTGCTGGTGCTGTCGGCCTTGCTGCTGGCCGGGGTGGTGTTCTGGAACAGCTACCTGCGCAAGCTGATCAACCAGCGCACCGAGGCCCAGCATGCCCTGCAAGCGCAACTTGCGCTTAGCCGCGGCCTGCTTGAACAGCTGCGCCAGGCCAAGGACGACGCCGAACAGGCCAGCCAGACCAAAAGCACCTTCCTGGCCACCATGAGCCATGAAATCCGTACCCCGATGAATGCCGTGATCGGCCTGCTGGAGTTGGCCCTGGAAGACAGCCGCGGCGGCCGCTGCGACACCCAGACCCTGCAGACCGCCCACGATTCGGCCATTGGCCTGCTTGAGCTGATCGGCGATATTCTCGACATTTCCCGTATCGAATCCGGGCATATCACCCTGCAGCCAGTGCCCACCAACCTGGTAGAGCTGGTACGCGCCACCGTGCGGGTATTCGAAGGCAATGCAAGGGCCAAAGGCCTGCACCTGCACAGCGAACTGCCCGCTGCGCCGGTGTGGGTGCTGGCTGATCCACTGCGCCTCAAGCAGGTCTTGTCCAATCTTATCAGCAACGCCATCAAGTTCACCGACAGCGGTGAAGTCCAGGCCAGCCTGCTACTGCCCTCGCCCACCGACACTGACAGCCTGGCAGTAGAGCTGAGTGTGCGAGACACCGGCATCGGCATCAGCCCTGCCGACCAGGCCCGGCTGTTCAATACCTTCGTCCAGGCCGACGGCCCCCGGGCACGCCAGGGCGCCGGCCTGGGACTGGTCATCAGCCGCACGCTGGCCGAGTTGATGGGCGGTACCTTGAACTTGCAGAGCGTCGAAGGCCTTGGCACCAAGGTGCAGGTCAGCCTGCAGCTGCCCGCCTGCGCTGCACCGGTGCAGGCCGACCAGCACGACCCTGTGCTGGAAAAAAGCAGCGGCCCTTTGAACATACTGGTGGTCGACGACTACCCCGCCAACCTGCTGCTGCTGGAGCGGCAACTGCATACCCTGGGGCATCGGGTCACGCTGGCGGAAAACGGGGAAATCGCGCTGGCACGCTGGCAGGCTGCGCGCTTTGACCTGGTGATCACCGACTGCAGCATGCCGGTCATGGACGGCCACGAACTGACCCGCCGTATCCGCAGCCTCGAGGGCGAACGCGGCCTGGCGGCATGCCGTATTCTCGGCGTCACCGCCAACGCCCAGGCCGAGGAGCGTGCCCGCTGCCTGGCCAGCGGCATGGACGAATGCCTGTTCAAACCGATTGGTCTGCGTACGCTCAAGACCCACCTTCCCCACGCTCAACCCCGGCAACAGCCGCCAGCGCGGCGCGCCAGCGGGTTCAACCTGGGCGAGTTGCGCCACCTGACCCAGGACGACGAACAACTGACTCGACATTTGCTGGAACAGTTGTCAAAAAGCGTCAGCGAAGACCTGGGCTCCTTGCGTGCACTGACGGCAGACGCCCCCGACGAGGCGGTGCGTGCCCTGGCTCACCGGATCAAGGGCGGTGCGAAGATGCTCAAGGTACGCACGCTGGTCAACGATTGCGAAGCCATCGAGCAGGCCCACGAGCAAGGTCTGCCGACGGTTGACCTGCGCCTGCAATTGCAGGCCAGCCTTCAGACCCTGTTGGACGAGTTGGGCGATGCGCTCAATGCAATTGCAGCGTCGAACTGATCTGGCTGATGGCGTTTACCACGTGCCGTGAACCCTGCTGAATTTCCATGATGACCGTGCCGGCCTCGTTGGCCAGCGCCACACCATGGCCGGTACGCTTCAGGCTCGACTGCATGCTGGCCACGGCCAGCAGCGACAGGTCGTGGTTCTGTCGCACCACATCGACGATCTCCAGGGTGGCCTTGCTGGTTCGCGCCGCCAGGTTGCGCACCTCGTCGGCCACAACGGCAAAACCGCGCCCGTGCTCGCCAGCGCGAGCCGCCTCGATGGCCGCGTTCAAAGCCAGCAAGTTGGTCTGGTCGGCAATGCCACGGATGGTCAGCACGATCTGCCCGATCACATCCGACTGCTTGCTCACCGCATCGATGCTGCGTGCCGCGTCGTTGAGCTCATGGGAAATCTGCTCGATCACCTGTACCGCCTGCTGTACCACCTCGGTACCCTTGCGCGCGCAGGCATCGGTCTGCACCGAACTGGCATGGGCGGCATCGGCAGCGCTTTGCTGGGTGCTGACCTGGCGGGTGATGTCGCTGGCGAACTTCACTACCTTGTACAAGCGGCCCTTGCTGTCGAAGATCGGGTTGTAGGAAGCCTCCAGATAGACCGTCCGGCCATGTTTGTCGACGCGCTCGAAACGGTGCGAATGGTATTCGCCGCGGTTGAGCGAAGCCCAGAATTCGCGGTAGTCGGCTGATTCGCGCTCATGCGCGAGGCAGAACAGCCCATGATGGCGGCCAACCACCTCCTCCAGACGATAGCCCATAGTGTCGAGGAAGTTCTGGTTGGCCTTGATCACCCGGCCTTGCGGGGTGAATTCGATCACCGCCATGGAGCGGCTGATGGCTTTGAGCAGGCTTTCGCTCTCGTGCTCCTCCATCACTCGCTGGCTGATGTCGGATGCCACCTTGATCACGCTGGTGACCTGGCGCTGTTCGTCCATTACCGGCATGTAGCTGGCTTCCAGCCAGACCTCGCGGCCGGCCTTGTCGATGCGCTCGAAGGTACCGCTGATGGCCTTGCCCTGCCCCAGTTCACGCCACAGTTGCTGGTATTCGGCGCTCTTCGCGTAGCCCGGATCGCAGAACAGCCGATGGTGCTTGCCGCGCAACTCCTCGGCGCTGTAGCCCATGGCCTGGCAGAAGCGCTCATTGGCATCGAGGATCGTGCCGTCGGGGGTGAACTCGATCATTGCCATGGAGCGGCTGATCGCCGCCAGCTTGGCCTGCAAGCTGGCCAAGGCCTCATGACTGCGCTGGATTTCGACCAGATCGGACTTGCGGTGGAAATCGAACATGACGCCGGGCTCCTGTATGCGCGGTGTCCTGAGCATAGATCGCCGTTAGCGCCATGCAAGCACAGTGCTATCACCTTGTAATTATTGCATTCGTAGTACGGAGCGCGCTTCTTGACCGGGATGGGCAAGCGCCCGGGCTCAGGAACTCTCCCGCACCATCAACTCGAAGCCCAGGTCCTGCTGCGCATTCGGTACCCGCTTGCCATCGAGCAACGCCAGCAGCGCCTGCGCCGCACCGCGCCCTACGGCGGCCCGAGGCGTGCGAATCGAGGTCAGCCGCGGCACCATGTGCGCCGAAGCTGGCAGGTCGTTGAAACCGACCATCGCCACCTGCCGAGGCACCTCCACCCCTTGGCGCAATGCCTGCAGCACCGCGCCCTGGGCCAGGTCGTCGTTGCAGAAGAAGATACCGTCCACATCCGGCGCCTGCTGCAACAGCTGGCTGAACAACGCGCTGCCCAAGGCAATCGAAGACGGCTCCGGCGCCAGCACTTCCAGCTCGGCCGCCTGCAAGCCGGCCTCGGCCAACGCCTGGCGGAACCCTTCGGCACGCTGCATCACCCGAGGGTCGAGCTGGGCGGCAATGAACGCCAGGCGCTTGCGCCCGCGCTCGATCAGGTGGCGGGCCGCGGCACGCCCGGCCTGCTGCTGCGAGAAGCCGACCGACAACGCCCCGGCCTCGCCATTCAGTTCCATCATGTGCACACAGGGTACGCCACTGGCCGCCAGCATCTGCCGCGATGCCTCGCTGCGCTCGAAACCGGTCAACAGCATGCCGCAGGGCTGGTAGGCCAGGTAATTGCGGATGAGGTTCTCTTCTTCGGCAAGATCGTAGTGATAGTTGCCAATCAGCACCTCGAGCCCGCGTGGGCGCATGACCTCATGAATGGCTTCCAGGGTGTCGATGAACAACTGGTTGGACAGCGACGGGATCAATACCACCACCGACTGGCTGCGCGCCGACGCCAGGGCGCGAGCTGCCGGGTTGGCCACATAGCCGAGGCTGGCCGCGGCAGCAACGACCTTTTCCACCAGCGCCGGCGCAACCGTGCTCACCCCACGCAGGGCGCGCGAGGCGGTAATCGGGGAAACCCCGGAAAGCCTGGCGACTTCTGCCAGGGTGGGACGACCTGTGGTACGGGAGCCGGTGCGAGACATGGATGTTGTAATTTTACTACTTGCAAGGAGAGGGAACGGCCACTAAGGTAGCGCTGTCTCAGGACGCAGGCAATGTAATCTTTGGTAGCAGCCACCGCGCGCTCGCCGCCAAGCGTCCATACTGCGTAAGGACAAGATCAATAACACCGGGGAGGAGGCTGTTCGTCGACGACGAGACAGCGCTATCTCCCCCGCAGGAGGTACTGATGAATTCTCCCCTGTCCGCCATCGTGGTGATGGGCGTGGCCGGATGCGGCAAAAGCTGCATCGGCGCTGCCATCGCCGCCCGAAGCGGCGGTCGCCTGATCGAAGGCGACGCTTTCCACCCTGCCGAAAACATCCGCAAGATGAGCGCTGGCATCCCCCTGGACGACAGCGACCGTGCTGGCTGGCTGGTGCGTCTTGGTGAGGAGCTGCAAGCCACGACCCAGGCCGGGGAACGTCCAATCCTGACCTGTTCGGCCCTCAAGCGCCGCTATCGCGACTCCCTGCGCGGTGCCATGCCCGGGCTGGTGTTCGTGTTCCTCGAGCTGTCACCCGCCGAGGCGGAAAAACGCGTGCTGGCCCGCCCAGGGCATTTCATGCCGGCGAGCCTCATCGACAGCCAGTTCGCTGCCCTGGAGCCGCCACACGGCGAACCGCTGACTATCGCGCTTGACGCCACCAAGCCCATCGAAGCGCTTGCTGATGAGGTGGACCGCTGGCTAAAGGGCCGCGGTGAGCCGGGCCTGGCACAAACCGCCTGACCCCGGCGGCTTTCTCGGCTCACCCAAGACAGCGCTACCCTGCCCCGCAAGCGCAAGCAAAGTTGCAAAAAAGCTACGCCAAAACAACGATAAGACCGAGGCCTTCAAACCATGTTCGGACTGGCTACTGATACCTTCCTGCTGCTCGACGCGCTGGTTACCATCGTCGGGCTGATCCTGCTGATCACCCATTTCAAAGTCCACCCCTTCGTCGCCCTGACCATCGCGGCCGGCTTCCTTGGTCTGACCTCCGGCATGCCGGTGGCCAAGGTCATGAAGTCGTTCCAGGACGGTTTCGGCGGCGTTCTGGGCTTCGTCGGCATCGTGCTCGCCCTGGGCACCATGCTTGGCAAGCTGATGGCCGACTCCGGAGGGGCCGACCAGATCGCGCAAACGCTCATTCGAGCCTTCGGCAAGAAGAACGTGCACTGGGCGATGATGTTCGCCGCTTTCCTGGTCGGCATCCCGCTGTTCTTCGAGATCGGCTTCGTGCTGCTGATTCCGCTGGTGTTCATCGTCGCCCGGCGCTCAGGCGTGTCGCTGATCAAGATCGGCATTCCGCTGCTGGCCGGCCTGTCGGTGGTGCACGGCCTGGTACCCCCGCACCCGGGCCCGCTGCTGGCGATCGGCATCTTCCACGCCGACATCGGCAAGACCATCTTCTATGGCCTGATCGTGGCGCTGCCTACCGCCATCATCGCCGGTCCGCTGTTCGGTAACTTCATTTCCCGCTACATCCCGGGCACCCCGTCCCAGGAGTTGATGGATCAGATCGCCAAGGAGTCCGACCAGGGCAATTTGCCGAGCTTCACCATCACTCTGATCACCGTGCTGCTGCCGGTGGTGCTGATGCTGCTGAAGACCTTCGCCGACGTGGTACTGCCGGCCGAGCATATCGTGCGCCAGTGGATGGACCTGATCGGCCACCCCATCACCGCCTTGCTCGCTGCCCTGCTGCTGGCCTTCTATACCTTTGGCTCGGCCCGTGGCTTCAACCGCCAGCAGATCATGAAGATGCTCGACCAGAGCCTGGCACCGACTGCGGCGATCGTGCTGATCGTGGGTGCAGGTGGCGGCTTCAAGCAGATGCTGGTAGACACCGGGGTGGGCAACGTGATCGGGCAGATGGCCGTGCAGGCGGAGATTTCGCCCATCATGCTGGCCTGGCTGGTCGCGGCGGTAATCCGCATCGCCACCGGCTCCGCCACGGTTGCCACCATCACCGGCGCGGGCATCGTGGCACCGGTGATCGACCTGGTGCCGGGGGTCAACCGTGAACTGCTGGTGCTGGCCACCGGCGCCGGTTCGTTGATCCTGTCCCATGTCAACGACGCCGGCTTCTGGCTGGTGAAGCAGTACTTCAACATGACCGTGGCGGAAACGTTCAAGACCTGGAGCATGATGGAGACCATCCTGTCGATCGTCGGCATCATCTTCATCATGTTGCTGTCGCTGGTGGTGTAACCGTTGATCGGGGTAATGGCACCTTGAAGCTTCGGGTAGGGCCGAAGGGAAGTATCAGCCCTGCCCGAAGCAAAGGAGTCTGCCATGCCCCGTTCAAGCATCCTGCTGATTGCCCTGCTCGCCGCGCCATTTGCCATGGCTGCCGGCACCGGCCCCACCTACCCCGACGACCCGCACAACCCAGCGCCCAAGCCGGGTGCGGACAGTACCCTCAACCCGATCGAAAAGCCCATGCCGCGGGACACCGACCCGCGCATACAAGGCAACGACCCGGACAGCCCGCCAGCTGAACAGAATGACAACCGGGATTTGCCGGGGATGGATGGCAGTGGTTCGGAAGGTACCGGGCGGCAGGGGGAAGCCGATAATCAGCGTTGATCAATGCCCTCAAATTCTAAAAGTTGCCGCAATCCCTGTAGGAGCGGCCTTGTGTCGCGAAAGGGCCGCAACGCGGCCCCAGGATTGATGCGCAACAGTTGAAATTGCTGGGGCTGCTTTGCAGCCCTTTCGCGACACAAGGCCGCTCCTACAGGTACAGCGACAACCTCGAGGCAATACCGCTCCCGCAAGCCCCTTGCTCACCACTGGCGTTTGTCCGGCCGGGTCAGCCCCAGCTTCTCGATCCGGTACCGCAGCATGTCCCGCGACAGCCCGAGCATGCGAGCCGACTTGGTCACGTTCCAGTCCGTGCGATCCAGGGTCTTGCATACCAGGTCGCGCTCCATGTCCGGCAGGCTGGTGCCGGGCTCGGGTTCGTGCCGGGGCATTTCGAACACTGCAGGCGTCGCCTGCTGCACGAGCGGCTCGTCGATCAGGGTCATGCACAGGTTGAGCTGGTGCGCCTGCACCACCTCGTTCGGTGCCAGCAGCACGGTCTGCTCCAGCATGTTGCGCAGTTCGCGCACATTGCCTGGCCAGCTGTAACCGAGCATCAGGTTTTCCGCCTCGGCGGAAAAGCGCAGGTTCGGCTTGCCATAACGCCGGCCATGATGAGCCAGGAAATGCCGCGCCAGCAGCAGCACGTCCTGCCCGCGGGCGTACAGGCGCGGTACCTTCAGGGCTATGATGCGCAGGCGGAAGAACAGGTCGCGGCGGAACTTGCCCTGTTGCACCATCTGTTCCAGGTTGCAGTTGGTAGCGCTGATCACCCGCAGGTCGACCTTGCGCTCCTTCACCGCGCCGATCCGGCGGATACTGCGGTCTTCCAGCAACTTGAGCAGCTTGGCCTGCAGCACCAGGTCCATCTCGCCAATCTCGTCGAGGAACAAGGTGCCGCCATCGGCAGCCTCCACCAGGCCCACCCGGCGCTCCTTGGCATCGGTAAAGGCGCCTTTCTCGTGGCCGAACAGCTCGGCCTCCAGCAGGTTGGCCGGGATCGAGGCGCAGTTGAATTCGATGAACGGCCCCTTGCTGCGCGAACCGTCGAAATGCAGGGCGCGGGCGACCAACTCCTTGCCGGTACCGGTCTCGCCTTCGATCAGCACCGGTGGCAAGTCGTCACTGGCCATGCGCCGCTCGGCATCCAGCACCTGGCGCAGGGTGTGCTTGAGCGTGAGCATCGTCGGTGATTCGCCGATCAACGCCTGCAACCCGGACTTCTGCGCCTCGCGCTCCTGGTAGAACGACAACGTGCGCTCCATGCGCTCGGCAGCCAGCGCCTTGTCCAGGGTCAGCTTGAGCTCGGCCAGCACAACCGGCTTGGTCAGGTAATGGAAGGCGCCTTCCTTCATTGCCTGCACGGCATCTTCCACATTGCCGTAGCCGGTCATCATGATCACTTTCAGGTCCGGCACCTGCGCCACCAAGGTACGCAGCAGGTCGTGCCCGCTCATGCCCGGCAGCGAGTTGTCGGTCAGCACCGCATCGGGCTGGCCCCGCTTGATCTGCTCCAGCGCCAGCTCCGCACTGTGGCACACGGTGACCTCGAAGCCCTTGAGGCCAAGGTAGGTGCGAATGTTGTCGGCGAGAATTTCATCATCCTCGACTACCAGGATGCTGTGCTCCATGGTCCCCTCCCGCTGCGATATTGAATATGAGGCTGACGCGGGTTCCTTCCTCTTCGCGGCTGCTCAGGCTGACCGAGCCGCCAAAACGCTCCATGATGCGTTTGACCAGGGCCAGGCCTACGCCAAGGCCACCCTGCTTGGTGGTGTAGAACGGCTTGAATACCATCCGCTCCTGCTGGTTGCTCATGCCCTTGCCGGTATCGCTGAGGACGAACTCGGCACGCTGCCCATCCTGCACATTGACCTGGGCGCGCAGCATGCCGCCTTCAGGCATGGCTTCCAGGGCATTGGAGAACAGGGTATTGAGAATCTGCGTGAGCTGCAGGGGCTGGCTGGCCACCCATTGTGACCCGGGGCCTTCGTAGCAAAAGCGTACACCGTTGCGTTCGATCTGCTGGGCGAAGGCCAGATGGGTGTCCTCGATGGCGGTCACCAAGTCCACGGCCTCGGCTTCGTCACTGGTCGGGCGCAGCGAAACCAGCAGGTCACGCACCCAGCGCGACATGCGGTCGACCTGGCTGATGATGTCGGTGATGTTCTTCTGGGCTGCGGGGTTGGCGATTTCCTGGGCCAGTTCGGCGCTGGAGCGAATGTTCGCCAGCGGGTTGCGCAAGCTATGGGCCACCGCCGAGGACATCTCGCCCAGGGCCACATAGGTTTCACTGGCAACCAGCCGGTCTTGCTGCAGGCGCAGCAGCTGCGCCGCGCGGCGCACGATCCAGAACAGGCCGAAGTAGACCAGCGCCCCGCCTACCAGGGTCGATGCCCATATCAACACGTAGCCGCGCTGGATGCGCCGAACCAGATCCTGCGGTTCCTTGTAGATTTCCACCATGGCCAGCACCTGCTCGCCCTGGCTGTCGAACAGCGGGATGTAGTTCTCGATGAACAGGTAGCGCGGTTCACGCTGAAACTTCTGCTCTTCACGGTCATCATCGGCCTGGTGGTAGCTGGCCGACACTGCCTTGCGCGAGTGGAAGGCGCGGTCGAGGTCGCCATCGGCCTCGATGCGCTTGCCGATCAGCTCCGGGTTGGTCGACCAGACGATGGTTCGGTCACGTGCATAGACGTTGGCCAGCAAGGTGTCGGGCAGGTGGTCGACATGGTCGAGGAACTCGACCCGGGTCGATTCAGCCAGCTCCGGGGTGAATTGCAAATGCTGCTGGTCCAGCCGCGGGTCAAGCAACTCGCCCATGGTTGTGCCGGGTGGCAACTGCGAATGGCGCACTTCGGCCTGGGCCATGGCCTGGATGAACTGGGCGGTGAGCATGGCATCGCGCTCGACGCTGTCGCGCACCACGAAACGCGTCGACACATAACCCAGCCCGCCCGCCACCGAGGCGATGATCAGCAGGCTGATAACCGAAAACCAGCGCAGCAGATTGAATTCGCGCAATGGCACCGCCACACCGCTGGCGCTAGTACTGGCCTTGTCGGCAACTTCATTATCCAGCATCTGCATCGCGTGCTTCCCGCGCAGGACGTCCGTTCAGAAAAGCCTCAAGGCGACGAACAGTAGCCAATTGATAGCACTCCACCCGTGCAGCCGCAGCTGCCACTTGTCGTGTATTGCGCTCCATCTCCCACGTTGCAAGAACCCTACCAGCCAACCGCCCTATCTAACTAATTCTTATAAATCATGTAGTTACCGAATCTTCTTGAATCGTTATGGAGGTTAATCCCCCACATTTGGGGATTTACACCCAAACCAAGACAACACCCTTTATAAACAATGAGTTAACTCATCTTTCTAATCCAAAATAGCATCATTTGACCAGCCGGAAACTCAGCGAAACCCTGGTGCCATGGCCTTCACTGCTACTGAGCCGCACGCCACCACCGAAGCGCTCCATGATGCGTTTCACCAACACCAGGCCCACGCCCAGCCCACCCTGCTTGGTGGTGAAGAAAGGCCGGAAGGCCATGCGCTGCTGCTCTTCGTTCATGCCTTTGCCATTGTCGGACAGGCGCAGGGTCAGGTTACGCCGGTCATGACGCACCACCTCGACACGCAACCGCCCCCCCTGCTCCATCGACTCCAGGGCGTTGGCGATAAGGCTGCTGAAAATCTGCCGCAGCAACACCGGGTGCCCCAACACCTGAACCGCCGGTACAGGTTGCAGGTCCAGGCTCACTCCGCCGCGCGCCAGCGGCACCGAGTAGGTCTGCAGGCTTTCCTGCAATGCCAGCGGCAAATCCACTGCCACTGCCTCATCGTTGAGCGGGCGCAACGACTGCAACATCTGGCGGATCCACTGCGACATGCGGTCGACCTGGCTGATGATATCGTTGACATTGCGCTGCGCCGGGCCATCGTCGAATGCCTGGGCCAGCTCGGCACTGGAGCGGATGCTGGCCAGCGGGTTGCGCAGGCTGTGGGCCACCGCCGAAGACACCTCACCCAGTGCCACGTAGGTTTCATTGCTGATCAGTCGCTTCTGCTGCACCGACAGCAGGCGTGCGGCGCGGTGCATGATGCCGTACAGGCCGATATAGACCAGCCCGGCGCCGACGGTGATCGCCAGCCAGATCAGGATCAGGCCATGCTCGATGCGCACGATCAGGTCATGGGGCTCCTTGTAGATCTCGACCATCGCCGTGACCTGCTCGCCATCGGCATCGAACAGTGGAATGTAGTTCTCGATGAACAACTGCTCGGGTGGGGTGACGAACTTCTGTTCGGCGCGGGCCTGCTCGAAGTTGTGGTAGCTGGCCGAGACTCGCATCTTGTACTCGAAGGCCTGCTCCAGGTCGTCATCACCTTCGATCAGCTTGCCGACCAGTGCGGGGTTGCTGGACCAGATCACCGTACGGTCCGGGGCATAGATGTTGGCCAGCAGCATGTCGGGCAGGTGGGCGATGTGGTCGAGAAACTCGCCACGCGCCCTGCGCCGGGCGTCCGGGTCGACGTCGAGCAGGTTGGCGCGGTCGATGCGCGGGTCGAGCAGTTCACCCATGGTGCGCACATTGGGGATCGACACATGGCGCACTTCGGCATCGGCGATGGAGGTGATGAACTGTGCGGTGAGCAAGGCATCGCGTTCGATGCTCTCGTCGATGATGAAACGGCTGGAAATCAACCCCAGCCCTACCGCTACCGAGAGGATGATGGCCAGGCTGACCCAGGCGTACCAGCGCAGCAGGTTGAACGGCTTGCGTGGGGTGGCCAGTTCGTTACCGGCGGGTACGTCAATAGCGTCGGAACGAGGGGCGATGTCCATGACGGACTCCACAACTGGGCACCTTCAGAAGGTTATAGCCCAGAGTTGGGGAAACCATCGGGTCGGCTTGGTGGCATCCGCCGAAGGGTATTGTTTCTGTCATTGCGGTGAATGCACCTGCCTTCAAAAATCCAAATGCCCCCACGCCCCCTGTGGGAGCGGGTTTACCCGCGAACACCGGCGCAGCCGGTGCCATCCACCGCGTCGCATTCTTCGCGGGTAAACCCGCTCCCACAGCGACCGCGCCAGCATTTAAAGGCAGTTATAAAGGCTAATCCCCCACCAATCCCTGCAACCTGCGGTACTCGCGCAGCACATTGGGCACATAGCGCCGGGTCTCGGCGAATGGCGGTACCGCACCACGGCGCAGTACCGCGTCGGGGCCGGCATTGTAGGCCGCCACGGCCAGGGTAATGTCATTGTCGAACAAGTCGAGCATGCGCTTGAGGTAGCGGGCCCCGCCCTGCACATTGTCTTCCGGGTCCAGGCGGTTTTCCACGCCCATCTCGCGGGCGGTATCCGGCATCAATTGCATCAGCCCCACCGCGCCCGCCGGCGAACGGGCCTTGGGGTTGTAGCCGGACTCGGCCTTGATCACCGCATGCAGCAACGCCGGGGGGACGTCATGGGTACGCGCCGCGGCGGCGACCAGCTTGGCATAGGGGCGGCCGGTGATAAGCTGCGCGTTGGCCGGGCCGGCCTGGGCCTTCGGCTCGCTGATCACCGTTTCATAGAGGCGCCCCGGTCGATGGACGTTGGTCAGTATGTAGCTGCCCTTGGCGTCGATGGAAATGTACACATCGGCCTGGGCAGCACCTGCCACCAGCCAGATCAAACCGAGAATGAGTCCACGCATGTCGGTCGCCTCTTCGTGGTACCCCCGATGTTGGGGGATATACCCCGGAAAACCCGAGGTCGATGACCACGACGCAAGCACTGTGCCGCTTTGCGTGCCGCATGATGCAAGGCGCGAGGGCAGGCGTGCACGGCTGTTGCATGGGGCTTGCGAAAAGCTTGTCCCCATGCAGCGGAGGGCTTCACCATGCAGCGCAGAACCAACCCCCAACGTGGCTTCACCCTGCTCGAACTCCTGGTAGTCCTGGTGGTGCTCGGCCTGTTGGCCGGTATCGTCGCGCCCAAGTACTTCAGCCAGCTCGGCCGCTCCGAGGCCAAGGTAGCGCGGGCGCAGATAGAGGGCCTGAGCAAGGCGCTGGACCTGTACCGCCTGGAAGTCGGCCACTACCCCAGCAGCGAGCAAGGCCTGCAGGCCCTGGTGGTCGCCCCCAGTGGCGAAGCGCGCTGGACTGGCCCGTACCTGCAGAAGGCCGTGCCGCAGGACCCGTGGGGCCGCGCGTACATTTACCGGCAACCTGGCGAAAACGGCGGCGAGTACGACCTGCTGTCGATGGGCAAGGATGGCCAGCCCGGTGGCGACGGGGAAAACGCCGAAATCACCAGTTGGCAGTAGGGAGAACGGCCATGCGCTACAGCCTCAAGGCCCTGGGCAGGCAGGGTGTGGTGCAGTTGCAGATCGACGCCGAGGACGCCGACCAGGCTCGCCGCCAGGCCGAGGACCAGGGCCTGCGCGTGCTCACCCTGCGTGGCCACGGCGGCGCCTTGCGCGGCATGGCCTGGCGCCGTGAAGCAAGCTTCGACCTGGTGCTGTTCAGCCAGGAACTTTCGACCCTGCTCAACGCTGGCCTGCCGCTGATCGACGCACTGGAAAGCCTGGCCGAAAAGGCCCCCGCTGCCGCAACGCGCAAAGTGCTCGGCGAACTGGTCCGCCAACTGTACGAAGGCCGCTCGCTGTCCCAGGCCCTGGGCCAGCAGCCACGGGTGTTCCCGCCACTGTACGTGGCGCTGGTGCAATCCAGCGAGCGAACCGGCGCGCTGGGCGACGCCCTTGCCCGCTACATCAGCTACCGCCAGCGCCTGGACCTGGTACGGCAGAAGCTGGTGGGCGCCTCGGTGTACCCGTTGCTGCTGTTGTTGGTGGGCGGTGGCGTGGTGCTGTTCCTGCTTGGCTACGTGGTGCCGCGTTTCAGCCAGGTATTCGAGGGCATGGGCACCGAGCTGCCCTGGCTGTCTCGGCTACTGATGCAGATCGGCCTGTTCCTGCATGCCCAGCAATTGCCGCTGGCGCTGGGCACCGTCGGCGTGGTCGCGACGCTGTGGCTGCTGCGTCGCCAGCCACGGGTGCGGCGCTGGGCAGCGTGCCAGCTGCGGCGCCTGCCTGCATTGCACCAACGCCTGATGATGTATGAACTGGCGCGCTTCTACCGCTCGCTGGGCATCCTGCTGCAAGGCGGCATCCCCATCCTCACTGCCATGGGCATGGCCCGCGGCCTGCTCGGCAGCGCGGCGGCCCAAGGCCTGGAGCACGCCAGCCAGCGGGTCGGCGAAGGGCTGCCGCTGTCCGACGCCCTGGAAGCGGGGCAACTGGTCACGCCGGTATCGTTGCGCCTGCTGCGGGCTGGCGAGCAGTCCGGCAACCTGGGCGAGATGCTGGAGCGCTGCGCCGACTTCCATGACCAGGAAATCGGCCGCTGGGTGGAATGGTTCGTCAAGCTGTTCGAACCACTGCTGATGACCTTCATCGGCCTGCTGATCGGCCTGATCGTGATCCTGATGTACATGCCGATCTTCGAACTGGCCTCGAGCATTCACTGAGTAGCCACTGCGGGACCAGGCGCGCCGCTGTCACGGAACTGCATGCGACTTGTTGAATCAGCAGCGACCCTGTGGGAGCGGCTTCAGCCGCGAACCCCGGCGCAGCCGGGGCCATGCACCGCGCTGGATTCTTCGCGGCTGAAGCCGCTCCCACAGGGTAAGCGGATCGCTTGCGAACATGCCCAGAATCGATGACTGATCCACACATATCATTCATCGTGATAATAACCTTCGGCCCGTTCGATTCGTGCATCACGCGCAAGACACTCACACTCCGCCCACTACTAATACATTGGCGGAGTTCTCCATGGAACAATCACTCAAACCCTTGCGCTTCCCCCTCGCTGCCCTGGCAGTGGTGGTGATCAGCGCTTGCGGTCGAACCCCCGACGCGGTGCAGGCTCCCGCCGCGCCGAAGGTCAGTGTGGCCAAGGTGATCGAGCAACCGATCAACGAATGGGACGAGTTCACCGGCCGCCTCGAAGCCCCGGAAACCGTCGAGGTACGCCCACGGGTCTCCGGCCAGATCGACCTGGTGGCCTTCACTGAAGGCGCCCAGGTCAAGAAAGGCGATCTGCTGTTCCAGATCGACCCTCGCCCGTTCCAGGCAGAGGTCCGCCGCCTCGAAGCCCAGCTACAGCAAGCCAAGGCCACCGCCATCCGCAGCGCCAACGAAGCCCGCCGTGGCGAACGCCTGCGTGACAGCAATGCCATTTCCGCAGAGCTGGCCGAATCGCGTAGCAGCGCCGCCGCCGAAGCCCGCGCCGGGGTCGACGCGATCCAGGCGCAGCTCGACCTGGCACGCCTGAACCTCAGCTTCACCCGTGTCACCGCGCCCATCAGCGGCCGCGTCAGCCGCGCCCAGTTCACCGCCGGCAACATCGTCACCGCCGATGTCACGCCGCTGACCAGCGTGGTCTCCACCGACAAGGTGTACGCCTATTTCGACGCCGACGAGCGCGTGTACCTCAAGTACACCCAGCTGGCCCGCGAAGGCCAGCGTGGCCAAAGCACCCCGGTATACCTGGGCCTGACCAACGAAACCGGCAACCCGCACCTGGGCCAGATGAACTTCGTCGACAACCAGGTCAACCCGCGCACCGGCACCATCCGTGGCCGTGCGGTGTTCGACAACAGCGACGGCCAGTTCACCCCGGGCCTGTATGCACGCCTGAAGCTGGTGGGCAGCGCCCAGTACCAGGCCGTGCTGATCAACGACGAAGCCGTGGGCACCGACCTTGGCAAGAAGTTCGTGCTGGTCATGGACAAGGACAACAAGGCCGCCTACCGCGCTGTCGAGCTGGGGCCGAAGCTGGAAGGCCTGCGCATCGTGCGCAGCGGCCTGGGCAAGGACGACCGCATCGTGGTCAAGGGCCTGCAGCGCGTGCGCCCTGGCTCACCGGTCACCCCGCAAGAGACACCGATGGCCAGCGAGCAGACCCTCGCCGCCCTCGCCCAGCAGCGCCAGGCCCTGGAGGCCAGCAACCCGGCGCCAAAGGTGGCGGGCAACAACGTGAAAGTCGCCAGCGCCCAGGCGCCACGCGGTTAAGGGACCACACCGATGAACTTCTCGAAATTCTTCATTACCCGGCCAATCTTCGCCGCGGTGCTGTCGCTGGTGCTGCTGATCGCGGGTTCGATCTCGCTGTTCCAGCTGCCGATCAGCGAATACCCCGAAGTGGTGCCACCCACCGTGGTGGTGCGCGCCAACTTCCCCGGCGCCAACCCCAAGGTCATCGGCGAAACCGTCGCCGCGCCACTGGAGCAGGCGATTACCGGCGTGGAGAACATGCTCTACATGTCTTCCCAGTCCACCGCTGATGGCAAGCTGACGCTGACCATCACCTTCGCCCTGGGCACCGACCTGGACAACGCACAGGTGCAGGTGCAGAACCGCGTCACCCGCACCCAGCCCAAGCTGCCCGAAGAAGTGACCCGCATCGGTATCACCGTCGACAAGGCCTCGCCCGACCTGACCATGGTCGTGCACCTGACTTCGCCAGACAACCGCTACGACATGCTCTACCTGTCCAACTACGCCATCCTCAACATCAAGGATGAGCTGGCGCGCCTGGGCGGCGTGGGCGATGTGCAGCTGTTCGGCATGGGCGACTACTCGCTGCGCGTGTGGCTGGACCCGAACAAGACCGCTTCGCGCAACCTCACCGCCAGTGATGTGGTGGCTGCGATCCGCGAGCAGAACCGCCAGGTGGCCGCCGGCCAGCTGGGCGCCCCACCCGCCCCGGGCTCGACCAGCTTCCAGCTGTCGATCAACACCCAGGGCCGCCTGGTCAATGAGGAAGAGTTCGAGAACATCATCATCCGCGCCGGTGCCGATGGCGAAATCACTCGCCTGAAGGACATCGCCCGGGTCGAACTCGGCTCCAGCCAGTATGCCCTGCGTTCGCTGTTGAACAACCAGCCGGCGGTGGCCATCCCGATCTTCCAGCGCCCAGGCTCCAACGCCATCGAGATCTCCGACGAAGTGCGGGCGAAGATGGCCGAGCTGAAGAAGGATTTCCCCGAGGGCATGGACTACAGCATCGTCTATGACCCGACCGTGTTCGTCCGTGGCTCCATCGAAGCCGTGGTACACACCCTGTTCGAAGCGCTGGTGCTGGTCGTACTGGTCGTCATCCTGTTCCTGCAGACCTGGCGTGCCTCGATCATCCCGCTGATGGCCGTGCCGGTATCGCTGATCGGTACCTTTGCGGTAATGCACCTGTTCGGCTTCTCGCTCAACGCGCTGTCCTTGTTCGGCCTGGTCCTGGCCATCGGTATCGTGGTGGACGACGCCATCGTTGTGGTGGAGAACGTCGAACGTAATATCGGGCTTGGCCTGAAACCGCTGGAAGCCACGCAAAAGGCCATGGGCGAAGTCACCGGGCCGATCATCGCCACCGCGCTGGTGCTGTGCGCCGTGTTCGTACCTGCTGCGTTCATTTCCGGCCTGACCGGGCAGTTCTATAAGCAGTTCGCCCTGACCATCGCCATTTCCACGGTGATCTCGGCGTTCAACTCGCTGACCCTGTCGCCGGCCCTGGCTGCCGTGCTGCTGAAGGACCACCACGCGCCCAAGGACCGTTTCTCGCGGTTCCTGGAAAAACTGCTGGGCAGCTGGCTGTTCGCACCGTTCAACCGCTTCTTCGACCGCGCCAGCCACGGCTATGTCGGCGGTGTGCGCCGGGTCATCCGCTCCAGCGGTATCGCGCTGTTCGTGTATGCCGGCCTGATGGGCCTGACCTACCTGGGCTTCTCGTCCACCCCGACCGGTTTCGTGCCGGCCCAGGACAAGCAGTACCTGGTAGCCTTCGCGCAGCTGCCTGACGCCGCCAGCCTCGACCGTACCGAGGCAGTCATCAAGCGCATGAGCGAAATTGCCCTGAAGCAGCCTGGCGTGGCCGACTCGGTGGCCTTCCCTGGCCTGTCGATCAACGGTTTCACCAACAGCCCCAACAGCGGCATCGTGTTCACCCCGCTCAAGCCTTTCGACGAGCGCAAGGACCCAAGCCAGTCGGCTGCAGCCATCGCTGCTGCGCTCAATGCCCAGTTCGCCGATATCCAGGACGCCTACATCGCGATCTTCCCGCCACCGCCGGTACAAGGCCTGGGCACCATCGGCGGCTTCCGCCTGCAGATCGAAGACCGTGGCAACCTGGGCTACGAGGCGTTGTACAAGGAAACCCAGAACATCATCGCCAAGAGCCACAACGTGCCGGAACTGGCGGGCCTGTTCACCAGCTACCAGGTCAACGTGCCGCAGGTGGATGCCGCCATCGACCGGGAAAAGGCCAAGACCCACGGCGTGGCGATCACCGACATCTTCGACACCCTACAGGTCTACCTGGGCTCTCTGTACACCAACGACTTCAACCGCTTTGGCCGTACCTACCAGGTCAATGTCCAGGCTGAACAGCAGTTCCGCCTCGATGCCGAGCAGATCGGCCAGCTGAAGGTGCGCAACAACCTCGGCGAGATGATCCCGCTGGCGACCTTCCTCAAGGTCAGCGACACCTCCGGGCCTGACCGTGTGATGCACTACAACGGCTTCATCACCGCCGAAATCAACGGCGCCGCTGCCCCAGGCTACAGCTCCGGCCAGGCCGAGGCAGCGATCGAGAAGCTGCTGAAAGAGGAACTGCCCAACGGCATGACCTTCGAGTGGACCGACCTGACCTATCAGCAGATCCTCTCGGGTAACACTGCACTGTTCGTCTTCCCGCTGTGCGTGCTGCTGGCCTTCCTCGTGCTTGCGGCCCAGTACGAAAGCTGGAGCCTGCCGCTGGCGGTAATCCTGATCGTGCCGATGACCCTGCTGTCGGCCATCACTGGGGTGATCGTGTCGGGGGGTGACAACAACATCTTCACCCAGATCGGCCTTATCGTACTGGTGGGCCTGGCGTGCAAGAACGCGATCCTGATCGTCGAATTCGCCAAGGACGAACAAGCCAAGGGTCTCGACCCGCTGGCAGCGGTACTGGAAGCCTGCCGCCTGCGTCTGCGGCCGATCCTGATGACCTCGATCGCCTTCATCATGGGTGTGGTACCACTGGTGTTCAGCTCCGGTGCAGGTTCTGAAATGCGCCATGCCATGGGTGTGGCGGTGTTCTCGGGGATGATCGGTGTGACCGTGTTCGGCCTGTTCCTGACCCCGGTGTTCTTCTTCCTGATTCGCCGTTTCGTCGAGCGTCGCCAAGCCCGCAAGGCCGAACGCGCCCACTCGCTGGAGAGCCATGCATGAACCTGCTCAAACCCTTGACCCCGAGCCTGCTGGCGCTGGCCCTGGCGGCCTGCGCGGTAGGCCCGGACTACCAGGCGCCGGCCACCGAGCCCGCGCAACTGGCCAGCGATGTACAGGCCAAGGCTTACGACCGTAGCCGTTTCGAAGGCCTGTGGTGGAAGCAGTTCGACGACCCGGTGCTGAACCAGCTGGTGCAGGCTTCGCTGGACGGCAACCGTGACCTGCGCGTGGCCTTTGCCCGCCTGAAGTCGGCCCGTTCGATCCGCGAAGACGCAGAAAACGATCAGTTCCCGGTGGTCACCAGCCGCGCCAGCAGCGACATCGGCAAGGGCCAGGTCCCCGGCCAGACCACGCAACGGGTGAACAGCGAGCGCTACGACCTGGGCCTGGACATGGCCTGGGAGCTTGACCTGTTCGGCCGCATCCAGCGCCAGATCGAGGCCAGCGAAGCCCAGGAAGCGGTAGCCGCGGCCGACCTGCAGCAGTTGCAGGTCAGCCTGATCGCCGAGCTGGTCGATGCCTACGGCCAGCTGCGCGGCGCGCAATTGCGCGAGAAGATCGCCCTGGCCAACCTCAAGACCCAGCAGGAATCGCGGGCCATCACCGAAACCCTGCGCGATGCCGGCGTGGGCAACGACCTTGACGTGGTGCGGGCCGACGCGCGCCTGGCCGGGGTCGAAGCCACCGTGCCGCAACTGCAGGCGGAACAGGCGCGGGCCCGGCATCGCATCGCCACCCTGCTCGGGCAGCGCCCCGAGGCGCTCAGCGTCGACCTGTCGCCCAAGGCCCTGCCGGCCATTGCCAAGGCGCTACCGGTGGGAGACCCGGGAGAACTGCTGCGCCGCCGCCCGGACATCCGCAGCGCCGAACGCCAGCTGGCGGCTGCCACCGCCAACGTTGGCGTAGCGACGGCCGACCTGTTCCCGCGTGTCAGCCTCAGCGGCTTCCTCGGCTTTACTGCCGCCCGTGGCTCGCAAATAGGCTCCTCGGCAGCCAATGCCTGGGCGCTGGGCCCGAGCATCACCTGGGCTGCCTTCGACCTGGGCAGCGTGCGCGCCCGCCTGCGCGGTGCCAAGGCCGATGCCGAAGGGGCGCTGGCCAACTATGAACAGCAGGTGTTGCTGGCCCTGGAAGAATCGGCCAACGCCTTCAGCGACTACGACAAGACCCAGCAGCGGCTGTTGTCGCTGATGCGCCAGAGCGACGCCAGCCGCAAGGCGGCGGAACTGGCCTCGATTCGTTATCGCGAGGGTACGGTGGACTACCTGGTGCTGCTCGACGCCGAACGTGAGCGGCTGAGCGCTGAAGATGCCCAGGCCCAGGGTGAGGTCGAGCTGTACCGCGGCATCGTCTCCATCTACAAGGCCCTGGGCGGCGGCTGGCAACCGGAGACTGTAGCCAGCGCGCGCTGATACACCCGTTTCAACGACTCCTTTGGTTGGCTCCTCCCCCAACCGTTTGCCCCGCAGGCCTTGGTTTGCGGGGCTTTTTTATGCTGTTGAGGGTGTGTGCAGGGTGCATGCCTCTGAATCTTCAGCGCCTGTGAGATCGAGCGCCGCCCGCGCGGCGCTTCGCGGGACAAGCCCGCTCCCACATCTGTTTCGGGCCAATTACTCCTGTGCATGGTGGGTTGCAGCTTTGGTGCATGACTGGAGATGGATGAAAAGCAGCAAACCAATCTTCGATATGTAATAGAACAAACAAGGCGGACAGAGGTGACCTTGCAGGAGTGACTGGCCCGAAACAGATGTGGGAGCGGGCTTGTCCCGCGAAGCGCCGCGCGGGCGGCGCTCGATTTGTGCCCCCCCAAAAATCCGAGCCAGGCACCTGTCAGCCCCCACTCGGTTGCATTTACCCCTCGGCTAGCCCAAGCTCTGCCCTTCCCGCCGCCACGGATCGTCCGATGCCCAGACGCAACCGCTACCTGATCGCCCTGCTGCTGTTGATCTTGGTATCGGCCCTGTTCGGCTACCTGTGGCGGGACACCCCACCAGCCCCGCCAACCCTCCCGGCCCACAGCTACGCCAAGGCCCTGCGCCAGGCCCATGAGGGCCAACCCGGCGCTGCACGGGTGCTGTACCAGCAACTGCAGCGCACCGACCTGCCACCCATCCGCCGTGCGGCCTTGTATGCCGAACTGCCCAACTACCCTTCGCCCCAGGCATTGAAACTCGCCCGCCAGGACCTCGAGCATGCCGATCCGCTGGTGCGCCGCGCAGCCATTGCCGGTATCCGCCGCCTGCTGCCAGCGGCGCAGCGCAGCCTGGTGCTCGGCCCACTGCTGGACGACGACGAACAAAGCGTGCGCTTCGCCGCAGTAGATGCCCTGCTCGGCCTCGATCCGGATGACATCGGCCTGTATTTCGGCCCGCTACAGGTCGCCCTGGAGCAATACCAGCAGGCCCTGGAGCAACAGCCCGAAGACGCCGACGCGCAAGTCCACCTGGCGCGCCTGTACCTGCACGAAAACGACTACACCCTGGCCGCCACTGCCCTGCAACGTGCCCTGACGGTAGCACCAGGCAACCTCGACGCACTGGCGACCCAGGTACGCCTGCTGGAACGCCAGGGCCACCACGATGCCTCGCGTCAGGTACTAGGCAAAGCCCTGGCGCTGAGCCCCGACTCGGCTTTTCTGCAGCACGAACTGGGGCTCTGGCTGAACCGCCACGAACAGCGCGAGTATGCACTGCTGGCATTGTCCCGCGCCGTCGAACTGGACCCGGACAACGCCGACTACCGCTATACACTGGCGGTAACCCTGCATGAGCTGGAACAAATCGACGCCGCGCAAAAGCAACTGGAAACCGTGCTCAGCCGTCAGCCGGCCAATCGCCGCGCACGGGTGCTGCTGATCCAGTACTGGAAGGAAACCGGCCAGTTGCAGAACGTACAGGTGCTGCTGGCCGAGCTGGAGCGGCAGAACCCGGACGACCCCGTCCTGCAACAGGGCCTGTAGGCAATATCCGAAAATTGTTGAACCCTGGGGCTATGCCCGAGGTCCAGTGGATATCGGGCTACCCTACAGGAGAGTCGTTTTGGCCAGTTCGTTGGCGCTGGACGAACGTGCATTGATCCTGGCGCCCCCGCCGATAGCCGCGGATATTGCGCGCCTGCTCGCTTGCGCGGGCATAGACAGCCTGTGCGCGGTCGACCTGGCCAACCTGCAAGCCCGCCTGGCCGAAGGCGCGGGCCTGGCGATCATTGCCGAGCAGGTATTCGAGCAGGGCCCAAGCGCATTGCTGCAGGCATTCATCGACCAGCAACCGTGCTGGTCGGACCTGCCCGTCGTACTGCTCGGTCAAGGGGACCCAGCAGCCAAGGGCTCGACCAACCACCCGGTGGGCAATCTGGTCGTGCTGGCCGCACCGTTCGAAAACACCCAGCTGCTGCACGTGACCCAGTCCGCCCTGCGCAACCGGCGCCGCCAGTATCTGGCGCGCGACCAGTTGCAGACCCTGCAGCAACGGCTTGACGCCCAGGCCGCACCTCCCGGCGAAGCGCAGCAGCGCAGCGAGTTTGCCCGCCACCAGACGCGCAAGATGGAGGCCATCGGCCAACTGGCCGGTGGGGTCGCCCATGACTTCAACAACCTGCTCACCAGCATTGGCGGCAGCTTCGAGCTGATCGACCGGCGCTTGCGCCAGGGCCGTAGCGATGGCCTGGAGAACGTGCTGCGCATGGGCCGCGAGGCGGTGTCCCGCGCAGCCCGTCTGACCCACCGCCTGCTGGCCTTCTCTTCTCGGCAATCGCTGCACAGCCAGCAGATAGACCTGCACGATCTGCTCCAGACAAAGCGCCTGATGGCTTGCCTTACCGCGGCCGTGACCCTGCAGGTGCAAATCGACAAGGGCCTGTGGTCCGTAGAAGCCGATGACCAGCAGTTGCACGAAGCCCTCGAAAACCTGCTGCTCAATGCCTGCGAAGCCATGCCCAATGGTGGCCAATTGCGCATCGAGGCAAGTAACCAGCACATCGGCGCTGGGCAATTCCCCGGCGGTGCCCTGTGCGCCGGCGACTATATACGCCTGCGCATCATCGATGACGGCCAGGGCATGGCGCAAAGCACGCTGGAGCATGCCTTCGAGCCGTTCTTCAGCACCAAGGCGATCGGCCAGGGCATTGGCCTGGGCCTGTCGATGGTGTACGGCTTCAGCAAGCAATCCCGTGGCCATGTCACCCTGCACAGCCAGATCGGCCAAGGGACCCGGGTGGACTTGTACCTTCCGCGCCATGTCGACCAGGGCCAGGCACCGGTCAAACCCGTACAGCCCGTGCGAGGTTATCAGGGCCATCACGTGCTGGTTGTCGAGGACGACCCGCATGTACGCCAATTGCTGTGCCAGGCTCTGCGCGAGGATGGCTTCGCCTGCCACAGTGCCGCCGATGCCAATGAGGGCCTGAAGGTACTGCGCTCGACCCAACCGGTGGATCTGTTGGTCAGCGATGTCGGTTTGCCCGGCATGAATGGCCGCCAGTTGGCCGAAATCGCACGCAGCCTGCGCCCACGCCTGCCGGTCTTGTTCATCACCGGCTATGCGGAAACGGCCATGGCCCGCGAGGGTTTCCTGGAGGCGGGGATGCATTTGATCTGCAAGCCCTTCGAGCTGAAGCAGCTGCAGGCCCAGGTGACCCAGATACTGGGCAAGCACTGAACCACATCACGCCTCGAGCAAACGTAGCGCCTCATCAAAAAGGTCCGCTAGCGGGAACGGCTTGTTCATCAATGCCGTGCCCGGCTGTTCGAGCAGCTGCGCATCGATCGGCTGGCCCGCGTAACCGGTGATGAACAGGATCTTCTGCAGCGGCGACTGCATGCGCATGGCCTTGGCCATCTGATGGCCACTGAAACCACCCGGCAAGCCGACATCGGTAACCACCAGGTCGTACCGGCCGTCATGGTGAAAGCGCTCCAGTGCACTATTGGCGTCGCCCACATCAATGACTTCGAAACCACGCTCGGTCAGGTATTCGCGCATTACCGCACGCAAACCGAGTTCGTCATCCACCAGCAACAGGCGCTGCCCGCCGGCCATGCGCTGCGAGCGCTGCACCACCGCGGGCGCCTCAGGTACCGAATCAAGGCACCTTGGAAAAAGCATGCAGACCTTGGTGCCCTGGTTCGGCGCCGACTCGATCCAGGCGTAGCCCCCCGACTGGCCGACAAAACCATACACCATCGACAAGCCAAGGCCTGAGCCATGCCCGATCGGCTTGGTGGTGAAGAACGGTTCGAAGGCCCTGGCAATGTCCACCGGCGACATGCCATGGCCATCATCCTCCACATGCAAGGCAACGTAGTCGCCTGGCGGCAGGCCACCCTCATCCGGGAACCACGTCGTCAGCCGCTGGTTGAAGCTGCGCAGCGTGACATTACCGCGTTCCAGGCACGCTTCGCGGGCATTGGCGCAAAGATTGATCAAGGCATTTTCAAGCTGGCAAACATCAAGGTTCACCGCCCACGGCGTGACATCCAGCTGCCAGTGCAAACGCATCTCCGCGCCCAGCGTGCTCCGCAGCAGTGGTTCGCTCAGGCGCAATTGCCGGTTGAAGTCCAACGGCCTGGGCGCCAAAGGTTGATGACGTGAAAACGCCAGCAAGCGATGGGTCAGCTCCATGGCACGCTGCACCGAATCATGCGCCACCTCGACATAGGCCTCTACCCGCTCCAGCCGGCCTTCCTGCAGGCGCAGTTGCAGCAACTCGAGGCTGCCGCCGATGCCGGACAACAAGTTGTTCAGCTCATGTCCCATGCCCCCGGCCAACTGGCCGACCAACTCCAGGCGTTCGTTGTTGCGCATCAGGGCTTCGGATTGACGAGCGGCCTCCTCACGTTCCTCGGTAATGTCCCGGCCTACGGCAGTCAGCAGGCTGCCATCGAACCGTGCACTCCAGCGAAAACAATGGTAATGGCCATCGAGGTGGCGCAGGCGCGTCTCTATCTGCTCGGCATTGCGGTATTGCAGGCACCCGGAAATCGCCACCTGAACCTCGGCGCGATCCGCCGGATGTACCAAGTCCAGCACCGGTATGCCCCGTATCTGCTCCTCGGCCCAGCCCAGAGTACGGTACAAGGCGGGGTTGGCGGCATGCACCTTAAGCTCGGGTGTAACCGTGATCATCGCATCACGCGACAACTGCCAGAACTGCTCGCGCTCTAGCTGGTGTCGCTCGACCTGCCGCTCGAAGCCTTGCGCCTGCTCCCGCCAGCGGCGGTGCGCCTCGACGCTGGCCGTGGTCTCGATCACCGCGTGCAGAAACCCTGCCACGTTGCCCAACTCATCGTGCAACGGTGTGAAGCCGAACGCACACCACAACGGCTCCCCGCCCTCGCCGCTGACAATACGCAGTGGTGGGTCCTCGACAAAGCTGGAGTGCCCATCGAGTGCCTTGAAAACCCAGGGGCCCATCGCCGGCCATACATCGCTCCACAGCGCATCGAAGGCCATGCCCAATGCGTCCGGGGCAACCGGCCGCAATGCCCGGTAGCCTTCATTGTGGACCACGCACAGGTCTGGCCCCCAGACCACGGCGCACGGTAACGGTGACAAGTGCATCACGTCGACGGCAATGCGCAGCGAGGCCGACCAGCGCGGCAGCGGCCCGAGCGATGTGCTGCCCCAATCGAACCGAACGATCCGTTCGCCCATGAGGTCGACGGGTGCCGGCACAGTCGGCTGCAGGATGACCTTCGACGCAGGCTCGGGCGGCGTACCATTTGCGACCACTATCGTGACTCCAGCATGGTTCAGGGAAAGTACGGGCGCCCCGTGGATGTGATTCACGTTAGCACAACACACGCCGCGCAATATGGCGTACTGGCACCTGAGAGCTATGCTCATTAGGTTTTCCCTCGGGCCACGGAGCAACGGCCCATTCAGGTTGCCGACGGGAGCATGGTCATGAGCAAGAAGATGCTGGTGGTGCTGACCAATACAGCCAAGTATCCGGCCCTCAAGCGGGCGACCGGGTTATGGCTGGGGGAAGCTGCGCATTTTGTCGAACAAGTCGAAAAAGCCGGTTACTCGGTCGATTACGTCAGCCCGCTGGGCGGCTACGTGCCTGTCGACCCGCATAGCCTGCAGATGGCCCCCGACCTGGATTGGCAGTGGTATGACGACAAGCGCTTCATGGCCCGTCTGGGCAACACCTCGAGCCCTGGCCAGGTGAAGGCCGAGGAGTACAGCGTCATCTACTACACCGGTGGGCACGGCGTAATGTATGACTTTCCCGACAACCAGCCGCTGCAAGAGCTGGCCCGTCGGGTCTACGAGCACAAGGGCATAGTCGCAGCGGTCTGCCATGGCGTTGTCGGCCTGCTGAACATCAAGCTCAGCGACAACAGCCTGTTGCTCAAGGGCCGTCAGGTGACCGGCTTCTCCAATACCGAGGAGAAATTGGCCGAGCTGGACAAGGTGGTCCCCTTCCTGACCGAAAACGAGCTGCGCGCCCGCGGCGGTACCTACAGCAAGCATGATGACCCCTGGCAGCCGTTCGTGGTGGCCGATGATCGGCTGATCACCGGGCAGAACCCGGCTTCCACGGCCCTGCTGGCGGAAAAAGTGCTCGATAGATTGAAGCGAGGCTGACAACCAGGTTCTGCTTTTCTGTAAAACCGCAACACTTTTGGCCTACAGCCGAAGCTTCATCAAGTACATAGGATCAGCGCTGACCTGTTCAACCCGAACAGCAAGGTTCAACGGAGCGGCGGTCCTATGGCAGCAATACCGAGTGTCGGCATCAACTGGCGAAAATTACTGTTGATATTGTCCATCGGCGCAATACCGGTGCTATCCGGGTTACTGGTAATGGACTATCAGCTGGACAAAAAACTTGAGGAAAATGCCAAGGTTTCCGTTCAAGAGGCTGTTTTCAGCATCGATCAGGCACTGGGCCGCATGGAAGCCGATCTGGACTCGATCCTGCCATTGGCAGGCAAGCCATGTGAGGAAGTGCTCGCCATCCTGGAGCAGAGAGTTGCCAACAACCCGCATCTTCGCTCATTGATACTCACCCGCGGCCAACAAGCGTATTGTGCGACGGACATGGACCCTTTGGCGCATATCTCGGCTTTTTCCCTGTCCGGACGGCAAACGCAACTGGCATTCGACGCACCATCATCGCCTAACGCGGCGATCATAAAGATCCAGAAACCAGACAGCGACCCCGGAATAATCGCAACAGCGTACGGTCGGCAGTTGCGTGACGAACTGCGTGCCTTCCAGGACGGCCTGACATTGCTGCTGGAATTCAACGACCTGTATATCTGGAGCGAGGGAGACAGCCGCGATGCACAACGCCCCTCCCAGGTCGAATTCACCGAGCAGACGGTATCCGAGAAATATGGCTACGTGGTGATCGGTGGCTACCCCAAAGGGTACGCCGCCCAGGAGTTTCGCGTCTCCCTGCATCAGGTACTGCCTTCGCTGGTACTGGTCGGGGTGGCCAGCATGTTCATCATGTACCTGGGCCTGACCAGTTCGCGCAAGAAGAAGGGGTGATACCGCCGCCATCGAGCGTGACGGCGGTACCCTTGGTTCAGTCGGTGCTCAGCACACCACGGCGTACCTGGTCGCGCTCGATGGACTCGAACAAGGCCTTGAAGTTGCCCTCGCCAAAGCCGTCATCACCCTTGCGCTGGATGAACTCGAAGAACACCGGGCCGAGCAGGGTCTCGGAGAAGATCTGCAGCAGCAGGCGCTTGTCGTCAGACTGGGAGGCGCCATCGAGGAGGATGCCACGTGCCTGCAACTGGTCTACCGGCTCGCCGTGACCCGGCAGGCGCTCTTCGAGCATCTCGTAGTAGGTTTGCGGCGGTGCAGTCATGAAGCGCATGCCGAAGCCCTTGAGGGCGTCCCAGGTCTTGAGCAGGTCATCG
This sequence comes from Pseudomonas sp. NLJ1, assembly GCF_049486705.1. Lineage (NCBI taxonomy): Bacteria > Pseudomonadati > Pseudomonadota > Gammaproteobacteria > Pseudomonadales > Pseudomonadaceae > Pseudomonas > Pseudomonas sp. NLJ1. Next base: position 188,999 of record NZ_CP137735.1, read on the forward strand.
GTCAGGAAGGCGACATGCTGGATGCCTTCACCGTTGAACTGCATCAGGAACTCTTCGATCTGCCCGGAGCCCTTGGACGATTCTTCGTTCAGCGGAATGCGGATCATGCCATCCGGTGCGGTCATGGCACGCGAAGTCAGCCCGGTGTACTCACCTTTGATATCGAAGTAGCGGATTTCACGGAAGTTGAACAGTTTCTCGTAGAAGCCGGCCCAGTACGACATGCGCCCACGATAGACGTTGTGGGTGAGGTGGTCGATAATCTTCAGGCCGGCACCTACCGGGTTGCGGTCCACACCCTCGATGAACTTGAAGTCGATATCGTAGATCGAGCTGCCTTCCTCGAAACGGTCGATCAGGTACAGCGGCGCACCGCCGATGCCCTTGATCGCCGGCAGGCGCAGCTCCATCGGGCCGGTCTCGATTTCCACCGGCTGGGCGCCCAGTTCCAGGGCGCGGGCATAGGCCTCATGGGCGTTGCGCACGCGGAACGCCATGCCGCATACCGACGGGCCGTGTTCGGCGGCGAAGTACGAGGCGATGCTCTTGGGTTCGTTGTTCAGGATCAGGTTGATGTCACCCTGCCGATACAGGTGCACATCCTTGGAACGGTGGGTAGCCACCTTGGTGAAGCCCAGCATCTGGAAAACCGGCTCGAGTAAGCCCGGGGTAGGCGAAGCCAGTTCGATGAACTCGAAGCCCATCAGGCCCATTGGATTGTCGAATATATCAGCCATGTTCGTGTCCTCATCTGCAGCGAAAAATTATTGATTGCGCGGGATGTGGCACGGAAACGGTGGTGAGCAAGGGATACCCCGCACGCTGCGGGCGAGGAAATCACCTATTAACAGCTTGAACCCATGGTATGTCATATGGACCCATTCTCGGCGGGCTTGATCCTCCGGTATCGAAGGACCTTATTGTTGTATTCGTAAATCGATTCTACATTGCGTAAAATGGTTTGTCGCGCTTTAGTTGCTCACGGGTTCCGACAAGCGGCTATCCTCTCGTAATCCTCCTACAGATCAGGTCAGCATGCCCCTTTCCGTAAAACGCCGCGCTCGCCTCAGCTGGCGCACCCTGTTGCCTTGGGTCGTCGGCGTGCTGCCGGTGGCGTGCGGCCTGGCCGTGATGAACTGGCAGATCGAGCGCGAAATGCAGGCCAGCAGCCAGGCCACCGCGCGCCAAGTGGTGGAGCATGTCGAGCGCATTCTCGACAACCTGTCCAGCGCTGCCAATGCCCTGCTGCCGCTTGCCGACAGCCCGTGCGACGAGGCCCAGCTCATGCTGCGCGCCCAGGTCACGCGCAACGCCTTCGTCCGCTCGACCAACCTGTTCCGGCACAACGCCCTTTATTGCACCTCGCTGTTCGGCGCGTTCGACGAGCCGGTCAACCCCGGCGACTATATTGACGGCAAGCTGTGGCTGATGGACGGCAACTCGGTCACCCCCGGCCACCCGCTGCTGGTGTATCGAGCCAGCGACGGCGACCGCGGCGCAATCAGTACGGTGGATGGCGACCACCTGCTGACGGCGCTGCGCCTGATCGGCCCCGATGAAGATCTGCACATCCGCGTGGGCGATGCCTGGCTGGGCAAGGATGGCATCGTGCACAAAGGCTTGCCGCCGGCCGCGGCCAGCGCAAATGTACTGCTGGGCTCGACCCGTTACCCGTTCAGCGTGCAGGGCGGCTATGGCGCCGACAGGCAGGGCCAGCTGTGGCGCAGCCACTACCCCGCCCTGTTCGCCTTGCTGCTGGTACTGGGCGCGGTAGCCGCCCTGGTGTGCCGCTGGCAGGTTCGCCGCGCCAACTCGCCGCGTGCCGAACTGCGCCGGGCGCTGGAGGCCGACGAGTTCCTGCCGTACTTCCAGCCGGTGGTGCGCAAGGGCGATTACCGCTGGGCCGGCGCCGAAGTGCTGATGCGCTGGAACCACCCGCGCGAAGGCCTGGTACGCCCCGACCTGTTCATCCCCTACGCCGAACACAGCGGGCAGATCGTTGCCATGACCCGTGCGCTGATGATGCACACTGCCCAGAACCTGGCCCCCTATGCCGGGCTGCTGGAGGACGGTTTCCACATCGGCATCAACATCACTGCCGACCACTGTCGCGACTTCAGCCTGCTGGACGACTGCCGCACCTTTCTCCAGCACTTCCCGCCAGGCCGGGTGGTGCTGACCCTGGAGCTGACCGAGCGCAAGCTGATCGAGGCCACGCCGGTGACTCTGGAACTGTTCGAGAAGCTCGACGCCATGGGTGTGAAGATCGCCCTGGACGACTTCGGCACCGGCCAGTCAAGCCTCAACTACCTGCGCCAGTTCAAGGTCGACTACCTGAAGATCGACCAGAGCTTCGTCGCCATGATCGGTGGTGACGCGCTGTCGGTGCACATCCTCGAGACCATCATCGAGCTGTCCGCCAAGCTGGGCCTGGGCATCGTTGCCGAGGGCGTGGAAACAGAAGCCCAGCGCGACTACCTGGCCCGTCACGAGGTGGACTTCCAGCAGGGCTACCTGTTCGCCAGGCCAATGCCGGCTGCCCAGTTCCTCGAAGCACTGGCGGCACGCCCGGCTGCGTCGCGGTTGCCGCAAGCCGCGCCCCCTGAGATCATGCGCGGCTGATCCACCCGCTCAATTTCCTATTCGAGGCATTCGTGTCAAAAGGCATTCTTTCGTCGGTCATGGCGTCCTGTCTGTTCGCCGTGATGTACTTCTATACCTCTCTGCTCACGCCACTCGATGGCGAAGAGATCTTTGGCTGGCGCACCCTGTTGACGCTACCCTGCCTGACCCTGTTCATGCTTGTCTCGAAAGACTGGAAACGGGTGGGCGAACTGCTCACCCGGGTAAAACGCACGCCGCTGCTGTTGCTGGGCATGCTCGGCACATCGTGGCTGATGGGCGTGCAGCTGTGGCTGTTTCTCTGGGCGCCCCTGCACGGGCGCAGCCTGGAAGTGTCGATGGGTTACTTCCTGCTGCCGCTGGCCATGGTCCTGACCGGCCGGCTGGTGTATGGCGAGCGCCTGTCACGCCTGCAGAAGGTGGCCGTGGCCTGCGCCGCGCTGGGCGTGGGCCACGAGCTGTACCAGAATGGCAGTTTCGCCTGGGAAACCCTGTTGGTAACGATCGGCTACCCGATCTATTTCGTGTTGCGCAAGCGCTGCCGCACCGACCACCTTGGCGGCCTGTGGTGCGACATGTGCCTGCTGTTGCCCTGGGCGTTGTACTTCGTGATCCAGGGCCCACTCTCCCCGGCCGACCTACAGGCACACCCCGGGCTGTATGCGTTGATCCCGATCCTGGGGGCGATCAGCGCCTCGGCCTTGATCGCCTACGTGCTTGCCAGCCGCCTGCTGCCGTTCAGCCTGTTCGGCCTGCTCAGCTACGTCGAGCCGGTGCTGCTGGTAGGCGTGGCGCTGCTGCTTGGCGAAACCATCGGCCCGGATCAGTGGCTGACCTACCTGCCGATCTGGGCCGCGGTGCTGGTGCTGGTGATCGAGGGCTTCAAGCACCTGCTGCGTCAACGTCGCCGGTCGGTGTAAGCCGAACCTGGCGCACCCGCCGCTCCTCGACCGCCTCCACGGTCAGCGTCCAGCCATTCCAGGCCAGGCGGTCACCGACCATGGGCAAGCGGTCGAGCAGGCTCATCACCAGGCCCGCGAGGGTCTGGTAGTCCTCGGTGGCGCGGGCGCTGAAGCCGGTACGGGCCTGCACCTGGCTCAGGTTCAATGCACCGCTGACCACAAAACCTTCACCTTCCTGGACGATGCCCGGGCCTTCGACCTCGCTGGCATCCGGCAACTCGCCGGCAATCGACTCGAGGATATCGGTCATGGTCAGCAGGCCGGTGAAGTCACCGAATTCGTTGACCACGAAGGCAATGTGCGTCGACTGGCTTCGCATCTGCTCCAGGGCATTGAGGATGCTGAAGCTTTCCAGCAGGTTCAGCGGTACCCGGGCCATGCCTTCCAGGTCAGGCTGGCTGCCCGACAGCAGCTCCTTGAGCAGCTCCTTCTTGTGCACGAAGCCCAGTGGCTCGTCCACGCGCCCGTCGCGAATCACTGGCAGGCGCGAGTACGGCGAATTGGCCAGGGCCTGTGCAATGGCGTCGGCCGGCTGCGCCAGGTCGATCACATCGACCTCGGTGCGGGCAGTCATCACCGTGCGGATCGGCCGCTCGGCCAGGTTCAGCACGCCACTGATCATCACGCGTTCACGGCGGTCGAACAGCACCTGCTCCTCACCACCTTCGACCAGGTCGGCGATTTCCTCGCCCACCTCGTCGGCCTCGACCCGGCGGCCACCCAGCAGGCGCAGCACGGCATGCGCGGTGCGCTCACGCAGCGGCCGGTGCTGCTGCAGGCTGCGCTTGCGGCGGGCACGGGCCAACTGGTTGAACAGCTCGATCAGGATCGAGAAGCCGATGGCCGCGTACAGGTAACCTTTCGGGATATGGAAGCCCAGGCCTTCGGCGGTGAGGCTGAAGCCGATCATCATCAGGAAGCCCAGGCACAGCATGATCACCGTGGGGTGGGCGTTGACGAAGCGGGTCAGCGGCTTGCTGGCAACGATCATGATACCGATCGAGAAGATCACCGCGATCATCATCACCGACAAATGTTCGACCATGCCCACCGCGGTAATTACCGCGTCCAGCGAGAACACCGCATCGAGCACCACGATCTGCGCGACGATCGGCCAGAACGCAGCATGGCGCACTGCGCCGCTGGCCTGGGCCACGTGGCCTTCCAGCCGTTCGTGCAGCTCCATGGTGGCCTTGAACAGCAGGAACACGCCACCGAACAGCATGATCAGGTCGCGGCCCGAGAAGCTCTTGTCGAACACCTCGAACAACGGCGCGGTCAGGGTGACCATCCACGAGATACTGGCCAACAGGCCCAGGCGCATGATCAACGCCAGGCTCAGGCCAATGACCCGCGCGCGGTCGCGCTGATGCGGTGGCAGCTTGTCGGCGAGAATGGCGATGAACACCAGGTTGTCAATACCCAGCACCAGTTCGAGGACGATAAGCGTCAGCAGGCCCAGCCAGGCCGTGGGGTCGGCTAGCCATTCCATTAGCGGGTACTCACGAGTGCAGCGTCACGAGGACGGAAGAAGGAAGGCCTTGAAGGCTGGGGACTGGGGGGCTCCGCGAAGGTGCTCATATAGACCTTGATTGCAAATTGGGAAAATGATCCTACAAGCACAGCAGCTATTCGTAATAGTGCAAAACTATTACAAAACCTGTAACAACGCCTCTAAAGCCACGCCTCCACCTGTGGGAGCGGCCTTGCGTCGCGAAAGGGCTGCGCAGCAGCCCCTGGGATTGCAGCATCTCTGCAAATCGCTGGGGCCGCTCTGCGGCCCTTTCGCGACGCAAGGCCGCTCCCACAGAAAGGCATAAGGCCGATATGGGTACTTTCCTTCAATACCGCAGGCTGTCACTGGCCGAGCATTGAGGCCACCTTCAACCAAACGGATCATCCTCATGAGCCTGTCTCTATCCATGGCCGCTTTCGCACTGGCGGCTTCGATCTCCCCCGGCCCGGTCAACATCGTCGCGCTGGGCAGCGGTGCCCGCCATGGCTTGCGTGCGAGCCTTGCGCATGTGGCTGGCGCCACGCTGGGTTTCTGCCTGTTGCTGGTGCTGGTCGGGCTGGGCCTGCATCAGTTGTTGCTGCGCTGGCCTTTGCTTGGCCTGCTGTTGCACTGGGGCGGCGTGGCGTTCCTGCTGTACATGGCATGGAAGCTGGCCAGCGATGACGGTCAGCTGGTTGCTGCACATCACTCCCAGGCCCCCTCGGCCTGGCACGGCGCGGCGATGCAATGGCTCAACCCCAAGGCATGGCTGGCAGCGGTGGCCGGGGTGGGTGCCTACACCGGCGGTGAGCAGCAGTTGCTGTGGCTGTTTGCCTGGATCTACGGACCGATCTGCTTCATTTCGGTGGCCAGCTGGGCGTGGGCCGGAAGCGTGGTTCGCCAGTACCTGGGCAACCCACGGCACATGCGCCTGCTGAATCGGAGCTTGGCGCTGCTGCTCGTGGGCAGTGCGGTTTATCTGGTCATTCAAGGCTAGCTGCACCGACCCTGTCGCTGGCCTCAAGACCTGCGCAGTACCTGGGGGGAGCAACTGTCTTGCTCAAATTCTAAAAGTTGGCGCTCCCACAGGTACAGTGACGCCAACATGGCCACTCAGCCAAGTGCATTGCGGTAATGCCCCGGCGTCGTCGCCAGGTGCCGCTTGAAGGCCCGCTGCAGGTGCGCCTGGTCGGCAAACCCGGCCTCCTGCGCCACCTCGGCAATTGCCCGGCCCTGGCGCAGTTGCGCCCTGGCCAGCTGCACGCGCTGGTCGAGCAGGTAGCCATGTGGCGTCAGCCCGAAGCGTTGGCGGAACGCGCGAATCAGGTAGGAACGCGACAGCCCGCATGCCGCGCAGATGTCGTCCAGGCTCAGCGGGTCGCCACGATGGGCGCGTATGAACGCTGCCGCCGCATCCAGCCGCGGGTTGCGATCGTCGTTGACGCTGGCATTACCGCCAAGCAACCCCGGCAAGGCACCAAACAGCGCCGCCAGGCGCCCTTCCCGGTCTGGCACGCTGGCGTCGAACAGGTCGGCACAGGCCTGCAAAAGGCCCTGGTACAACACCGGCGAGCGGCTCCAGGCCTGGGCCGGCAAGGTAAACCCCAGCGCCTGCAACCAGGGCATATCGACGAACAACATCAGGTAAGACCAAGGCTCCCCGTCGATGGGATTGCAAGCATGCACCACACCCGGGTTCATCAGCACCGTGGAACCAGCCGCCACCTCGATGCACCGGTCACCGTACAGGTAGGAGCTGCGCCCACCCGTTATCACCCCGATGGAAAAGCTCTCGTGGGAATGCGCGGCGTAGCACACCTGGCGCCCGTCCCCTACCCGCCGGGCTTCGACGAAAGGCAACGCCGGGTCGCGCCAGAACCGTGATACCTCGATCATCCCTCACCCCGCTCGCCGCTGTCCTGCGCCTGGATAGTACACGTCCTATCGCCGTAACAGGTCCTCAATATCTGCAAGTCGCGTTATCCCATTACCACTTGGCTTCAAAGGAATAGCGTTTGATGCCTCCTTTTCATAAAGGAGCATCGTCATGCCGGCCAACAACCCCCATCAACCCTTGCTCGAGGCGCAGCTGCCATACTGGGCCCGCCAGGCAGCCCCCGACCAGTGGGCCGCGCTGAAGCAAACCCAGACCGCCCCATGGCAGACGCAGGACTGGTTTGCCAATGCAGCTCCCGACCTGCGCCAGGCGGTGCATGCCAGCCAGGCGCGCCTGATACATTCGCAAGCGGCCTTGGCCCGCGCGCTCAAAGGGCTGAAACAGATCGCCGAGTTCGCAGAACCATTGCTGCAGGGCAGTCTTGCCGCACTAGGCTTTCATGCGCCGTTGCGCTCCACCGAGCTGCTGCGGGTCGAACGCGACTGGCACTGGATTGGCCTGCGTTATCTGTACCGCCATCGTCGCGACAACCTGCTACAGGCCGCCCTGCAGAACTTCGCCGACGATGAGGTCTTCACTTCCGAAAGTGCCATTGCCCCAAGCCGCAGCATTCAGGTAACAGCGGTCCAAGTACAAGGCTCGGCCCCACTTGGCATGCAAGTACCGGTAGCGCACTTTGCGCTTACATCCGAGCGCTACCAGGTTGACCGCCTGCCACTTGCCCCGGCCACCTTTGCCACAATGTGCCGCGACCTGGACCTGGGTAGCGCTTACCAGGCCCACCTGGAGCAGCACTTCGCCCGACCCGCTACCCGAGCCTTGGCCATCAGGGTGCAGCAAGACCGCCTGCGCCTGGCGGCCGACCTTGCCTATCTGCGGCACCTGCTTGACGGCAGCACGCGCGATCAGGTCGAACAGTTGCTACAGGGTGGCGCGGTGAGATGCTGGCAACTGGCGCTGTTCGGCACCGAGCTGCAAGAAGTCATGCTGATCGATGCCGGCAGTGCGGGGCTGGCGCTGTACTTGCCCGGCCATGACCCGGCCCTGCGCCAATGCAACAACCTGGACGCGGTACACGACACACTGGCGACCTTGCTGCTGGAGCCCGATGCCCGCCAGGCCTTCATGCCCTACATCAGGCAGGACGAGCGGACGCATTTTCTCGACCTGCTGCGGCAAAACCTTGACGTCACAGGCAACACTGCCTACGACCGCCCTTGGCAGCGCGCAGCGCATGCCGACCTGCGCCCCACGCGCGTGGCCATCACGGCCGAGCCATTCGGCCACTACCAGGACCTGCACCTGGCCCGCCTCAAGCATGAAGCCAGCCTGCTGGCGGTGCCGACAGCGGCGGCCGATGCCAATGCACGGGCCAGGCGCCTGGAGGAATGGGAAAGCCTTGGCCTGGATGCGCTCAATATCGCCGCGTTCTTCATTCCAGGTGCAGGCACCCTGATGCTGGCCGTCACCGCCTGCCAACTGCTCGGCGAGGCCTTCGAAGGCTACGAGGCCTGGCATGAAGGCGATCGTCACCTGGCGCTGCGCCACCTGGAGGCGGTAGGCCTGAACCTGGCCCTTGTCGGTGCCTTCGTGGCAGCGGGCAAGGTGGTACCCAAGCTGTTCAACAGCCCGTTGATGGAAAACCTTCAGCAAGTACGCGGCAACGACGGCCGCTACCGGCTCTGGAATGAAGACCTCACCCCCTACCGCAGTGCCGTCACACTGCCCGAAAACCTGCAGCCCAATGCACTTGGCCAGTACCTGTACGAGGGCCGGTACTTCATCCGCATGGACGGCCAACTCTTCGAGCAACGCTTCGACAGCCATTTGCAGCAATGGCGGGCCATTCACCCCGAGGTGCCCGATGCCTGGCAGCCACCGCTGGCGCACAACAGCCAAGGCGCCTGGCGTGGTCAGCATGAACAGCCCGGCCAGTGGCCATTCGCGAAGCTGGTACGCCGTCTTGGCCAGCCATATGCGGCGTTCACCCCAGAACAGCTGACGCAGGCCGGCCGCCTCTGTGGCGTCGACGCCGCGCGCTTGCGCCGGGTGCACCTGGAAGGCCAGCCAACGCCGCCCCTGTTACTGGATGTTCTGCAACGCATGGCGGCACAGGCCGAGGTAGAGGCGTTGGCCGACGAGGCCTCGCCGGGCCTGTTCCAGCAGCTCTACGACGGCAGCGCGACCATCACCCCGTCATCGCAGAAACTGCTCGATGCCTATCCGCGGCTATCCCCTGCCTTGGCCACGCGTTTGCTGGCACCACTGGGCGAGACTGAATCACTGGCATGGCAACAACAGGGTCAGCTGCCCATTCAGGTCCGCCAGACATTGGAGCAGGTGCACAGCGAGCTGCCCCTGGTACGCGCGCTGGAAGGCGTGCTTCAGCCTGCCCGGGCCAGCAGCGACAGCGAACGCCTGCTGTTCAGCGCACTGGATGCGATGCCCGACTGGCCTGGGGACGTACGCCTGGAGCTGCGCGGCGCCAGCCCTGAAGGCCCGCGGCTGGAGCAGGTCGGCAGCGACCAGGCCACCCACCTGCGTCGGGTGATCAAATCGGTCGAAGGCTATGAGGTCGACCTGGGCGAGCGCCCTGCACCTGCGCTGCGTGATCCGGACCTCTGCCGCGCCGTAGAGCAGGCACTGTCACGCTCGCACCGCGACATGCCGGGTATTCCGAGCGCCGATGGCAGTTCGCTACGCCAGCACGTACTGGATTGGGTCGACAAGCACAGGGAGACACTGGCCCAGCGCCTCTGGGGGCACCGAACGGCACTGCGCAAGCCCATGGGGGGCTTGCGCGGCGGGCGGCCGTTGGCCCCCGAACCGCCTCAGCCACGCCTGGCAGGCTCGCTGGCCGGGGCCTATCGACGCTTGTTCCCGGACGCCACCGATCAGGAGTTCGAAAACTGGCTGGGCAACGATGAGGACAACCCGTACGCCGATGATATTCGCTCACCCACACAGCGGCTGCACGACCTGCAGCAGCGTCTGGATACTTTGCGCCGCGACCTGCATGAATGGGCCAGGCCCGATCCCCAGCATCCTCACCAGCGGCACCTGGCCATCCGCCCCATCATCAACGCCTGGCGGCGGCTGTCGACCATAGCGCTTGAAGGGGGTGGCCGCCTGCACAGCCTGGACCTGTCCGGCCTGGAACTGGACAACCAGGCCCTGGCCAGCCTGGCCTTGCCAGACGACTTCACCCATGTGCAACACCTGTCACTCAGCTACAACCGTTCGCTCAGCCAGTTGCCGGCCGAGTTCTACGAGCGCTTCCCCAACCTCAATCGCTTGCTGCTGGCCGACTGCCGGTTCGACAGCGTGCCTCGCCTTGGCAGACCTGAACACCTCGCCTGGCTGGACCTGGAAGGCAACCGCATTACCTGGAGTACCCAGGCCCAGCAGGCATTGAACCGCTGCTCCGGGCTTGTGGTGCTGGACCTTTCGGGCAACCCGCTGCTGCAGGCCCCGGACCTGCGCGAACTGGCCTACCTGAGGACGTTGTTCCTGAATGACTGTGCGCTAAGCGAATTGCCACAAGGCCTGAGCCAGATGATCGAGCCCAACATCGTGGATATTGGCGACAACCAGTTGCTGCGGCTGCCAGATGGTTTCAACGTACCACGGCCAGTCGCGAACGCCCTGCGCCTGGAAAGCGAGTGGCTGGGCGCACCTGTGCTTGCGCAGATCGAGGCCTACAATACCGTGCATCAGGTTGACCTGTTGGTGTGCGAAGGCGACTACCTGGAATTCTTTGAACAGACCGGCCCGGCCGAAATGGCCCTGTGGCAGCGATTACCGCTGCAGTACCGGCGCGACCTCAGGCCATTGCTGGATCTGGAACCGTTCTTGTCTCACCCGCGGTACGCGCGTGAAGAGTTCTGGCGGCGCCTGGCCCTGATCGATGCAAACCCCGCCCTGCGTCAGCAATGGCTGACGCACCCACCGTACGACCTGTTCAACCTCCCGCTTTGACAGTCCCCAGGTGCCTGCCTGCGCAACAGGCAGGCATTTACGGTCATGTTAAGCCAGACTGGTGTTTTTCCGGCAGCCGGTGCATGCTCCAAGCTGAAGCGATTCACCTGGCTCGAAATCAGCCCAGCAATGTGAGGTGCAGTACCCATGGACCGTCTGCTCGATTCACTCTTCCCCAGCGCCGAGAACATCCCGCAAGCCTGGCGCCTGGAAGCCCCCCTGGAACAACGCGACTATCTGGTGAACGGCGAGCTGAGGCGCTGGGACGGCCCCTTGGCCACGGTGCGCAGCCCGGTCTGGCTCAAGGAGGGTAACGATGAGCACCAGGTGGTACTGGGCAGCGCCCCGCTGCTCGATGCCGACACCGCGCTCACCGCCCTCGATGCCGCCGTGCAGGCCTACGACAAAGGCCGCGGTACCTGGCCGAACATGCGCGTGGCCGAGCGCATCCAGCACGTCGAGACCTTCCTGGCACGCATGCGTGAGCAGCGCCAGGCCGTGGTCAAGCTGCTGATGTGGGAAATCGGCAAGAACCTCAAGGATTCGGAAAAGGAATTCGACCGCACCTGCGACTACATCGTCGACACCATCAATGCCCTCAAGGACCTCGACCGCCGCTCCAGCCGCTTCGAGCTGGAACAGGGCACGCTGGGCCAGATCCGCCGTGCACCGCTGGGCGTGGCCCTGTGCATGGGGCCATACAACTACCCGCTGAACGAAACCTTCACCACGCTGATCCCGGCGCTGATCATGGGCAACACCGTGGTGTTCAAGCCGGCCAAGTTCGGTGTGCTGCTGATTCGGCCGTTGCTCGAAGCCTTCCGTGACAGCTTCCCGCCGGGGGTGATCAACGTCATCTACGGCCGCGGCCGAGAAACGGTGAGCGCGCTGATGGCCAGCGGCAAAATCGATGTGTTCGCCTTCATCGGCACGCACAAGGCCGCCAGCGACCTGAAAAAACTGCACCCGCGCCCGCACCGGCTGCGCGCCGCGCTGGGGCTGGATGCCAAGAACCCGGGCATCGTGCTGCCCCAGGTGGACCTCGACAACGCCGTCGAAGAGGCAGTCACCGGTGCGCTGTCGTTCAATGGCCAGCGCTGCACGGCGCTGAAGATCCTGTTCGTCCACGAGGACGTGGTCGATGCCTTCCTCGACAAGTTCCAGCGCAAGCTGGCCGCGCTCAAGCCTGGCATGCCCTGGGAGCCAGGCGTGGCGCTGACACCTTTGCCCGAACCCGGCAAGGTCGACTACCTCGACGGCCTGGTCGCCGATGCCACCGTCAAGGGCGCACGCGTGCTCAACGAAGGCGGTGGGCAAAGCCGTGGCTCGTTCTTCTACCCGGCCGTGCTGTACCCGGTGAAGAGTGACATGCGCGTCTACCACGAGGAACAGTTCGGCCCGCTGGTACCGGTTGTGCCCTACCGCGACCTGCAGACGGTGATCGACTATGTACTGGACTCCGACTACGGCCAGCAATTGAGCCTGTTCGGCAATGACCCGGCGACCATCGGCAGCCTGGTCGACATCTTTGCCAACCAGGTCGGGCGCATCAACATCAATGCGCAATGCCAGCGCGGCCCCGACACTTACCCGTTCAACGGCCGCAAGAACAGCGCCGAAGGCACCCTGTCGGTACACGACGCCCTGCGTGTGTTCTCGATCCGCACGTTGGTCGCAACGCGCTTCCAGGAGGCCAACAAGGAACTGATCAGCGAGATCATTCGCAACCGGCAGTCGAGCTTCCTGACCACCGACTACATCTTCTGACCACTGCGCTTATAGAGAATCGATCTATCCCCCCTGTCGATTTTCCATCCGCGCAAACGACTCTAAGCAACAGGGCGCCAACCGGCGCCCACTTCCAAGGAGAGTCGAACATGGCAGCCAAACCCATCCCCGAAGGCCAGCACAGCATCACGCCCTACCTGGCCATCAACGACGCCGCCAAAGCTATCGAGTTCTACAAGAAGGCCTTCTCCGCCGTCGAGATGTTCCGCCTCGATGCCCCGGGCGGCCGCGTCGGCCATGCCGAGCTGAAGATCGGCGACTCGTCGCTGATGCTGGGCGACCCTTGCGACATGGAGGGCGGCCTCACCGCCAGCCAGAAGCTCAACGGCGCAGGCGTAGGACTGCACCTGTATGTCGAGGACTGCGACAAGGTCTATGCCCAGGCCCTGGCGGCCGGCGCCACCCAACTGCATGCGGTGACGGACCAGTTCTACGGCGACCGCAGCGGCACCCTGAAAGACCCGTTCGGCAACATCTGGTTCGTTTCCACCCACAAGGAGGACCTGCCCCCCGACGAAATTCGCGCCCGCGCGGCGAAGATGTTCGGTGGCACTGCCCAGTAAGTTGAAAGCGGCGCGACTTTGCTTGAAGCTTGGGGCTCGTAGCTGGGAGCTGCTTCATGCGAATCATCGACAAAACCGCCGCACAGGTCCGTAGCCTGACCCCTGCAGAAGAGGAGCTGCTGGTCGGCTTTGCCACCGGCAGCCTCGCCGGCCAGCGCCTGCTGCAGGCCAACCAGTTACTGATGAAGGTGCGCAACGCCAACCAGTGGCTGGCCTGCGACTGCCGCAACGATGCCTTGCCGGTGCTCAATGTCACCCTCAACGGCAACACCGGCACGCTGTTTCTCAAGAACAACCCGGGTACCGCCGAACATGCGCTCTGCTGCCCGTTCACCAAGGACGAGCGGGAAGCGGCCGAGCGCGAGAACGACCCCGCGCCACCTGCTGCCTGGCTACCGCCCGACACACCGTTGCGCCTGATCGGCGATTTCCGCAGCGGCACCGCTGGTGCCGGTGGTGATGGCAGCGAGCGGCGCGACCAACAGCGCCTGCTGTCATTGTTGCTGACCTGGATCGAGACCAGCGGCCTGAACCTGTATGCCACGCACCTGAAAAAGGACCTGACCGGGCAGTTTGCCGAGTTGCGCAGCGTGGCCAGCCGCTATCCGCTGCTGGAACGGGTGCCCGCCAGCAACTACCTGGAAACCCGCCTGGACATGAAGCACATGATGATGCTCAAGTCCCGCCTGCGCGAAGCCACGGTGTTCGGCAACCACCGCCGGCACGGCCTGCTGCTGGACTGCGTAGACCAGATAAAAGGGCGCAAGCTGTTCAACAACCGCAGTGAAGACGGCTTCGACTTCCAGGGGCACCACCTGTATTGGGGTGGCAACCGCACCGCCGGGCCATTGCTGGCCTTGGCACTGTACTCGCCGACCAGTGCCGGCAGCCATTTCTACGAGTTGATCCATGTGGCCAGCGTTCCGGTGCTGTCCCGCGCTCATCTGTTCCCGGTGTATCGCGATGAAGAACGCGAACCGCTCAAGGCCCTGGTATCGCTGGTCGACTGGATGGCCGGCAAAGGCGTGAAAGTGCAGATGCGCCGCCCGGTGATTGGCGGCCAGGTGATGGATGAACTGGTAATGACCTCGGACCAGGACCGGGTGTTGTCGGTATCGTTGCTGGAACAGCCAATCGGGCCCGAACCGGATACCGAGAATTTCAAGCGCTACGCCGACTTCAAGAGCCTGGAAACCTTCCGCAAATTCGTTGCCGGCTTCTTCATGCGTGAGCGCTGAGCACCATCTACCGGCACACACAAAACCTTGTGGGAGCGGCTTTAGCCGCGAAGAAGCCAACGCGGTGCATGGCACCGGCTGCGCCGGTGTTCGCGGCTAAAGCCGCTCCCACAGGGTCCCTGCTAATTCAATGAGTTTGTGCAGTTCTGCGAGAGCGGCCTAATCATGAAGTTTGCGTATCAACCCAGGAACAGCTTGTACGCCGGGTTGTCGGTCTCATCCCAGTAACGGTACCCCATCTCCTCCAGCGCCAGCGGCAACCCCGCCAACTCATCCCCCGGTACTTCCAGCGCCGCAAATACCCGTGCCTCCGCCGCACCATGGTTGCGGTAATGGAACAGGCTGATATTCCAGCGCTTGCCCAGCCGCTCCAGAAAGCCCAGCAAAGCCCCCGGGCGCTCGGGGAATTCGAAGCGCAGCACCCGCTCGTCAGCCCCGGGCGCGGCATGGCCGCCAACGGTATGGCGCACATGCAGCTTGGCCAGTTCGTTGTCGGTCAGGTCCAGTACGCTGTAGCCCTGCTCGCGCAGGCTGGCCAACAACTGGTCGCGTGGGTCGTGCAGCGGGTGTGTCTGCACCCCAACGAACAGCCGCGCCTCCTTGCCAGGGTAATAGCGGTAGTTGAACTCGGTGATCTGCCGCTTGCCCAGGGCCTGGCAGAAGGCGCGGAAGCTGCCCGGTTGTTCCGGGATGGTGACTGCGATGATCGCCTCGCGCTGCTCGCCCAGTTCGGCACGCTCGGCCACATGGCGCAGGCGGTCGAAATTGACATTGGCCCCGGAGTCGATGGCCACCAGGGTCTGCCCCTGCACGCCGTCGCGCGCCACGTACTTCTTGATCCCCGCCACGGCCAGGGCGCCGGACGGCTCGGTGATCGAGCGGGTGTCGTCATAGATGTCCTTGATCGCCGCGCACAGCTCGTCGCTGCTCACGGTCACCACTTCGTCAACGAAGTGCCGGCACAGCTCGAAGCAATGGGCGCCGATCTGCGCCACCGCCACACCATCGGCGAAGGTGCCGACCTGCGGCAGGATCACCCGCTCACCGGCTACCATGGCAGCCTGCAGGCAGTTGGAGTCCTCTGGCTCGACACCGATCACCTTCACCTCAGGGCGCAGGTACTTCACATAGGCGGCAATGCCAGCGATCAACCCACCGCCACCCACCGGCACGAAGATGGCATCCAGCGCACCCGGGCGCTGGCGAAGGATCTCCATGGCCACGGTGCCCTGCCCGGCGATCACATCCGGGTCGTCGAACGGTGGCACGAAGGTCGCACCTTCGCTTTCGGCCAGTTTCAGCGCGTGGGCCAGGGCATGGGGGAAACTCTCGCCGTGCAGCACTACATGGCCACCGCGCGAACGTACTCCTTCCACCTTCAGCGACGGCGTGGTGGTAGGCATGACGATGGTGGCCTTCATGCCCAGGTGCGATGCCGCCAGGGCCACACCCTGGGCATGGTTGCCTGCGGAGGCGGTGATCACCCCGCGCTCGCGCTGCAGGTTGCTCAGGCGTGACAGGCGGGTGTACGCACCGCGGATCTTGAACGAGAAGGTAGGCTGCAGGTCTTCGCGCTTGAGCAGCACCTGGTTGCCCAGGCTGGCGGACAACGCAGGCGCAGCTTGCAAGGGCGTTTCGATGGCCAGGTCGTATACCGGGGCGGCAAGAATGCGACGCACCTGCTCCGACAGCAGTTGCTGGGGGGTGACGGTAGAACGAGGGCTGACGAAGCTGGTCATCGATGACTCCTTGGCTGTATTCACGTTGCCCAGGAGTCAGAGAGAAGAAACCCGCCTCCAGGGCGGGTTCGGTGCACGTACGCGCTAGCCCGCCAAGCTGATAATGGCGGTAATAATAATGGCGTTGACGTGCTGGAAAGTATTCATGGGTAGCAACTTAGCCGCTAGTGCGGCACAAAGTCAACACTTCGCCTGCTGCGCCGAAAGCGGCACATCGAACACCTTGTCGAAGCCCCACTGGAAGACGAACGCGTAAACGAAGAAGAACACGAACAACGCCAGGTTGGTCAGCAACGCCGCCCACAGGCTGACGTCCAGCCAGTACGCCACCAGCGGCAGCAGGATCAGCACCAGCCCGCCCTCGAAGCCCAGCGCATGCAGCAGGCGCCGCAGGAACGTGCGCTCACGCCGGTGCTGGCGCGCTTCCCAGCGTTCGAACACCCAGTTGTAGGCCATGTTCCAGCTCATCGCGATGCCCGACATCAGCACCGACAGCACGGTCGACTGCGCCATGCCGGCACCGAACGCCAGCTCCAGCGCGGGCGCCACGCAGGCGACAGCGATGGCTTCGTAAAGAATGGCCTGGACGATCTTGCGTGCCTTGCCTTGCATGTTCAGCTCCCTGGGTAAACGACCTGTAAAGCTACAAGAAGTGGCCCACAAGAAAAAGCCTGAAATTTGGACAACCCCGCGTTCGGCTGCTTGTATCTATCCAGTACAAACGGCGACAAGTCGTACAACTTCGTCCAGGGAATCGAACGAGGATATAGACGATGGCCCACCCCTTCCTGCCGGTGACCGCCACATGAGCCTGGCATTCATCGATTTTCTCACCTATGTGCTGTTCGGCCTGAAGATCCTGGCGATCGCGTTGGCCTCGCTGATGTTCCTGCTGGGCCTGGATGACCTGTTCATCGACCTGTGCTACTGGGGCCGCAAGCTGATCCGGCGCTTTCGCATCTACGACAAGTACGAAAAAGCCGACGAGAAACGCCTGTTCGAGGTACCGGAGAAACCCCTGGCGATCATGGTCCCGGCCTGGAACGAAGTGGGCGTGGTCGGTGAGATGGCCCGCCTGGCAGCTTCGACCATCGACTACGAGAACTACCAGATCTTCGTCGGCACCTACCCCAACGACCCACAAACCCAGGCCGACGTCGACGCGGTGTGCCTGCACTACCCCAACGTGCACAAGGTGGTCTGCGCGCGCCCCGGCCCCACCAGCAAGGCCGACTGCCTGAACAACATCATCGACGCGCTGCTGCGCTTCCAGCAGGACGCCGGCATCCAGTTCGCAGGCTTCATCCTGCACGATGCCGAAGACGTGATCTCGCCCATGGAATTGCGCCTGTTCAACTACCTGCTGCCGAACAAGGACATGATCCAGATCCCGGTGTACCCCTACGCACCGGAATGGAAAGGCTTCACGGCAGGCCACTATGTCGACGAATTCGCCGAAAACCACGGCAAGGACGTGATCGTGCGCGAGGCCCTGACCGGCCAGGTGCCCAGCGCCGGGGTCGGCACCTGCTTCAGCCGCCGCGCCATCAGCGCGCTGCTCGAGGACGGCGACGGCATCGCCTTCGACGTACAGAGCCTCACCGAAGACTACGACATCGGTTTCCGCCTGAAACAGAAGGGCATGAAGTGCATTTTCGCGCGCTACTCCATCACCGACCCGGCACTGACCCTGAAGCAGGAGTGGCGCCCAGGCATGAGCCGCGAATTTTCCCAGGTGATCTGCGTGCGCGAGCATTTCCCGCGCGACTGGCAGCATGCCATCCGGCAGAAATCGCGATGGATCGTGGGCATCGTGTTCCAGGGCACCAGCAACCTCGGCTGGAGCCGCAAGGGCGCACTCAACTACTTCCTCTGGCGTGACCGCCGCGGCCTGTTCGCCTACCTGCTGAGTTTCCTGGTCAACCTGTTGCTGCTGGTATTGCTGGCCATGTGGCTGGTCACGGTGATTGCGCCAGAGTCGTGGCGCTTCATGTCTATCCTCAGTGACAGCTGGTTGCTGACCACCTTGCTGTGGCTGAATGGGCTGATGCTGTTCAACCGCCTGTTCCAGCGCGCCTGGTTCGTCACCCGCTTCTATGGCATCGGCGAAGGGCTGCTGTCGGCACCGCGGATGATGTGGAGCAACTTCGTCAACTTCTTCGCCAACCTGCGTGCGCTGCGCCAGGTCATGGAAATGGGTGACTCGCGGCGCGTAGCCTGGGACAAGACCACGCACGAATTCCCCGCCATCGCCGCCCCCGCCCGCACACCGCTGGGCCAGCGTCTGGTGGCCAAGGGCCTGATCAGCGACGAACAGCTGCAACAGGCGATCACCAGCCCGGTACGCCGGCGCCTGGGCCGCGAGCTGCTGCTGCGCGGCTGGCTGAACAGCGAACAGCTGGTCGCCACCCTGGCCGAGCAACTGGACCTGCCCTGGGCACCATTGAACCCGTTCAAGCTCGACCCGCAGCTGATCGCCAAACTGCCGCGCAAGCTGGCGACGCACTATGGCGTACTGCCGGTGGGCGAAGACGGCGACACGCTGGTCCTGGCCAGCGAAAGCCCGGTCAGCCAGGTGTCGCTGGGGGTAATCAGCCGCCACCTGAAGCGCCCGGTCAGCGCCCGCCTGGCGCCCCAGGGCCGGGTGACCCTGGGCCTGCGCTACCACTACCCAAGCCCCTGGCAGAAGCCGGAAACCCGCGAGATGCTGGCCATCCTCGAACGCCATCAGGACGACGAAGCGCTGCTGGAACGGGTCAGCCACCACCAGGTAATGCTCGGTGCCCTGCTGCAGGTGCGCGGCATGGTCCCGGTCACCCTGTTCAACCAGGCGCTGATCGATTTCGATCCGGAACACCAGAGCCTTGGCGAGCACCTGATTGCCCGCGGCATCATTACCGAGCAGGTGCTGCAGCAGGCCCTGATCGAACAGGCCAGCGAACAGCAGGCCGCCTTTGACCTGATCCGGGAGGTGGCATGAAGCCGCGCTTTTCCCTCACTTTCACTGGCCTGTTGTTGTGCTCCGCCGCCCTGCCCTGCGCCGCTTCGGCACCGATGACCGACTTTCAGCGGTTCACCAGCTACCCGTTCCTGGAACGCAGCTACCGCGAAGCGAAGAAGGACAACTGGGCCGAGGTCGAACGCCTGACCCGCCACGTGCTGGGCCGGGTGCCGAACAACGACGAAGCCCGTGCGCTGCTGGTGGAGGCACTGGCTCACCAGCGCCGCTATAAAGAAGCCGAAGCCGTTGCCGAACAGTTGGGCGACAGCCCCGAATACGCCAACGCCCTGCTTGAACTGCGCCTGGCCTGGATCGAACAGGACCCGCCGCCGGCCAGCCAGGTGGAACAATGGCTGGCCAGCAGCGACGGCACTCACCGGGTGCGCCTGTGGCAGGCCTACAGCCTGAGCCTGGCCAAGTTCGGCGGCGCCGCCAAGGCGCTGGACTGGCTCAACCAGCTGCCGCCAAAGGGCGATGGCCAAGTGCTGCGCCTGGCCCGGGCCAACTTCGCCGAACAGCTGCGCAACTGGAAGGAAACCATCGAACAGCTGCAGCCCCTGGCCGACCAAGGCCAACTGCCTGCGCAAGACTGGCAGCGCCTGGCCAATGCCTACATCCAGCAGGTGGATGAACAAGGGCTGAACGCGCTGCTGCCCAGCGCCCCGTCCCCCGAAGCGGCCAACCAGGCTCGCTTGGCCATGGCCAACCGCGCCATCGCCGTCGGCCACAATCAACAGGCAAAGCGTTGGCTGCAAGCACTGCCGGATGAGCAGTTGAACCAGCCCGACCAGCGCCAGCAACTGTTGGAACTGGCCCGCCAAGGCGACGACGCGCCGCTGGTACAGCGCCTGAGCAACGAACTGCAACGGCCCTGCCTGGAAACCGTCGACTGGCTGTCGCGTCGCGACCCAGAGCTGGCGCGCGAGCAGTTCAAAGGCTGCACCGCCAGCACCGACCCCAGGGCCTACGCCGTGCTCAAGCAACGCCTGTACGGCGACCCGCCCCAGCCGCCGCAACCGCGAACCGCTGCCGAATGGGAGCAACGCTATCGGCAGAGCGGCGATATGGCCGCACTGGAGCAAGCCACCTTCCTGCTGACGCAACAGGGCCATGGCGAACACGCCCGGCAACTGCTGGAGCAGGCCTACGACCGCCACCAGGGCCGCCTTGCACCGTCGCTGCTGCAGCGCCTTGGCAACCTCTATGCGCATAACGACGGGCCGCTGGACAGCCGCCGCATGCTCGGCCTGATGCCCCGCGTCGATGCCGGTACTCGTGCCCAGCTGCTCGGCCGCCTGGCCGAGGCTGGCCAATGCGATGCCGTGCGCCAGGCCGTACCGGCCACCCCGAGCGAGCCTGGCCAGTACCGCGCCCTGAGCCGTTGCGCCATGCCCGACCAGCCAGGCGCAGCGGTGGTCTACTACCAGGCCGCCGAGCGCCTGGGCGACAGCGGCAGTCGCTTGCCCCTGGCCTATGCCCTGGAAGCCGCAGGCGACTCCGAAGCGGCCCTGCCCATCTGGCGCACCCAGCCGGACAGCGCCTGGACCGACAACGCCCGCCTCACCGCCGCCCGTGGCGCGCTGAACGCTGGCGACGCACAAGCAGCCCGGCGCTACTGGGACGCCGCCGCGCACGACAGCGCCGACGACTGGGCCCTCGGTGCTGCCATCGCCCAGCGCCAAGGCGATTACCAGGCGGCGCTGGGCTTCCAGCGCCAGGCCCTGGCGCACAACCCGCGGGCCGACCATTACTATGCCGCCTCCAGCACCGCGCAACTGGCTGGCGACAGCGCCCAGAGCAGCGCCTGGCTGGCCGAAGCCGTGCGCCTGGCCCCCGACCAGCCACGCTACCGCGCCGACTACGGCATGCGCCTGGCCGGCTCGACGGACAAGGCCCAGCGCCGCCAATCGATCCCCTACCTGGAGCGCGCCACCCGCGACTTCCCCGAGGACTACCGCCTCGGCGAAACCCTGGCCCTGCGCTACGACGAAGCTGAAGACAGCGCTTCGGCGCGCCGCGAACTGCGCCGCATTCTCGATGTGGAGCAGGACCTGGTCGACGGCGACGACGAATACGGCAGCCTGGAGGCTCGCAAGTACCGCCAGCGCCGCGCCCACGAAACACTGTCACGGCGCGACACCATCACCCTGGCCAGCACCTGGTCGCCGGCCGGCACCTCGACCAACGACAAGTTCCTCGACAATGGCCAGCGCACCGGCACTTCGCGCCGCGCGCAATCGCAGAACGTGCAACTGGCCATGTGGGACCATGCCCTGGGCGAAGAGCCCAGCCGCAACGGCAGCACCCTGTCGGTTTATGGCCGCGTGCTGTTCGGTGGCCAAAGCCGCACCGACTATGCGCAAAGCATGGGTACGGGCGTCGGCCTGCGCTACAAGCCATTCGGCCAGGCCAACCTCAACCTGTATGCCGAGCTGTACCACCAGCGCCAGATCGACGAGGAACACTACCGCGGGCTGAGCCTGGGCCAGCTGCTGAGCCCGGCCAAGGTCGGCGGCAACTGGGGCGACCTGCGTCACCACGCCGAATCGAGCAACGACCTGCTGTTGCGTGCCACCGCCTCGTTCCTCGACCAGGGCGACTGGCGCAACGACTGGCGGGTCGATGAAGACGACTGGAACGAGCGCTTCCTCTACCTCGACGCCGCCTGGTGGACCCGTGCCGGCGACCACGCCTGGCTGTCGCGCTACCAGCAGGGCCACGCCTGGAAACTGCCGGGCAGCTCGCCGCAAACCATCATGCCTTATGGCTTTGTCGAGTTTTCCAGCCAGGACCCGAGCAACGACTGGCGCCAGGACGCCCGGGCCGGGGTTGGTGTGCGCTGGCAATGGTGGTTCGATGACGACCGCTACAACGCCTACCGCGGTTCGCTGAAAGTGCGTGCCGAGTACCAGCAGTCGCTGGGCGGCAATCTATACGAGCGCGCCAACGGCGTGCTGGTCGGTGCGGAGATGACCTTCTGATGCGTACGTTCCTGGCCCTCTGCCTGCTTGCCCTGTGCCTGCCAGCCAGCGCCGACCAGCGCCTGTTCTACCAACCCCTGAACCGCGACGCCAATGTCACCCCCGCCCAGTGGCAGCAACTGTGGCGCGCCACCGTGGCCCAGGGCGGCAAGACCCTGATCGTGCAGTGGAGCGCCTACGGCGACAGCGATTTCGGTGGTGCCCAGGGCTGGCTGGCCGACAGCCTGCGCAGCGCGCGTGCCCAGGGCCTGCAACTGGTGCTGGGGCTGTACATGGACCCGGCCTATTACCAACGTCTCGACGAACTGGATGGTGAAGGCCTGAACAGTTACTGGAAGGCGCAGTTGGGGCGCTCGCTCAGCCAGTACCGGCAACTGCGCCAGGCGTGGCAGTTGCCGGTGGACGGCTGGTACCTGCCCCTGGAACTGGACGATCATCATTTTCGCGAGACCGAGCGCCGTGATGCCCTGAACAGCCAGCTGCAGGCCTTCAACCGGCAACTGGACAAGCCTTTGCATATCAGCGCTTTCAGCGCCGGAAAACTTTCACCGCGGGCCAATGCCGCATGGCTGGATCAACTGGCCGGGTTGGGCTTGACTGTGTGGTGGCAGGATGGCACCGGGACCGGGCGCTTGCCCGCGTTGGTGCGCCAGGGCTACGAGCAGGCCTTGCCGTGCCGGGTGGGCGTGGTGCGCGAGGCGTTCCGCCAGGTGAGCGCGCCAGGGCAGGCGTTTCGGGCCGAGCCTGCCCAGCCGAAGCTGGGCGGCGGGTGCCATGCCGAGGCGGTGTTCGACCTGCGTTACCGGCCTTGGGCCCTGGGTGTTCTGCCCAAGAATTGAGTCTCCAGTACCGACCTCTTCGCGGGTAAACCCGCTCCCACAGGTCCCCCACAGGGTTGAAAATCTGTGCGGTCTCTGTGGGAGCGGGCGAGCCCGCGAAGAGGCCGGGCCTGGTCATGCAGTACTCCCAGGAGCCCCCCGATGTTCAAGACCATCGAAGCCCACGTGCGCAAGCAGGTCGCCCCCGCCGCCCTGCGCGCCGAATTCCGCCAGCACGAATTCGAGGCCATGCGCCCGTTCTGCCTGCTGGTATTCTGCCTCAGCATCCTGATCTGGCTGGTCTTCGACCTGATCGTCAGCTTCCTCGGCGGCCAGGGTATCACCTGGCTGTCCGGCCTGTTCATCGCCCTGCTCGGCAGCCTCACCGTGGTGCTGCGGTTCACCCGGCGCAGCCATCACTTCGATGTGCTCAACCTGCTGTTCATCACCGCCATCACCTTGGGCATGCGACTGGTGATCGAAGGCATTCCGGTAGCCCTGCGCCCGGTGTGGCTGGTGCTCGGGGTCTCCACCGTGCTGTATGCCGTGTCGGTGCTACCGGTGCGGCGCTGGTCGTTCTTCTGCGCCATGGCCATCACCTGGGTGGTGCTCAATCCGTTCTACCACACCCGTATCGGGCCGGATGAACTCGAAGGCGCCATGCTGATCAGCTATGCGGTATTCCTCAGCGGCCTGGTCATCTACAGCTACCTGCAGATGCGCAAGGCCAAGCTGCACAACTTCTACCTGTCCAAGGTGCTGCTGGACCAGGCCTATGTCGATGCCCTGACCGAAATTCCCAACCGCCGCTCGTTCATGGCCCAGGCCGACCGCCAACTGCGCCTGGCCACCGCCGATCAGTACCTGGCGATGATCGACATCGACAACTTCAAACGGGTGAATGACCGTTTCGGCCATGACGTGGGCGATGAAGTGCTCAAGCGCGTGGCCCTGCATATCAAGGCGAGCATGGCCGATTACACGTTTGCCCGCCTGGGCGGTGAGGAATTCGCGATCTTTTTCCAGGGGCTGGACCAGCAAGGCGCCGAGCAACGGGTGGCGGCGCTGTGCCAACGGGTGCGCGAAGACGTTGGCGAGCACCCGGTGACTGTCAGCATCGGCCTGGCCCGGGTGGGCCAGGGCGACAGGCTGACCACGGCGCTGGTGCGTGCCGACCAGGCGTTGTACGCGGCCAAGCACAGTGGCAAGGACCGGTTTGTGCTGTGGTCAGCCCGGCTGGCAGACCAGGGTTAGCAGGCCCGGCCTCTTCGCGGGCTCGCCCGCTCCCACAAGTGCTCCACAGTGTTTGAAATCTGTGCGGTCCCTGTGGAGGACCAGGGTTAGCAGGCCCGGCCCTTTCGCGGGTAAACCCGCTCCCACAGGTTCTCTACAGTGTTTGAAATCTGTGCGGTCCTTGTGGGAGCGGGTTTACCCGCGAAGAGGCCGGCACAGGCAATCCATCAACCGGCAGGCAAACGAATGCGGAACTGCGCCCCACCCAGCGCTGACTGCGCCACGGTCAAGGTCCCACCTTGCCCCTCGATCGCCCGCCGACTGATCGCCAGGCCCAGGCCAAACCCGCCGGTATTGCGGTCACGGCTACGGTCCAGGCGGTAGAACGGCTGGAAAATCCGCTCGCGCTCCTCCACCGGAATACCGATCCCGTCATCCTCCACTGTCAACAGGCAGGCGCCATCGTCCTCCAGGCGCAAGCGCAGCAACAGGCTCTCGTCGCAGTAACGCATGGCATTGCGCACCAGGTTCTGCACCGCCCGTGCCGTCAGCCGTGGGTCCAGTACAAAACGCGGCAAGTCTCCCTCGGCGCGCACCTCCCACTGGATACCCCGGCCATCGAGTTCCTCGGCAAAGCCGCCGAGCACGCTATCGACCAGCTCCAGCAACGACACCTCGACCCGCTCGCGTGCCTGGTCGGCGTTGTACAACCGGCTGTAGGACAACAGCTCCAGCACCAGCTCATCCAGCTCACGCACATGCCCCACCAGCTCCAGCAAGCGCTTGCGGCTGGCCGGCGGTACCTCGTCGAACAGCAGCACCAGGCCGAAATCCAGGCGGGTCAGCGGCGTGCGCAACTCGTGCGACACCGCATTGAGCAGCTCGCGCTGCTGGTTGACATGGCGCTCCAGGTCACTGGCCATGGTGTCGAACACCCCGGCCAGCTCACCGATGTTGGAGTGCGGCGAGATGTGCGTACGCTCAGACATCTGCCCCTGGCCAAGGCGCCGGGCGGTTTCCTTCAGGCGCTCCAGGTCGCGCCAGTGCGGCCAAACCCACAGCAGCAGGCAACCGAGCATGGCTGCACCGATCAGTACGGTCACGCCCCACGACAGCACGTTGATATCCAGCGGGTCTGGTGGTGAATGCAGGCGCACCAGCCATTCCCCGTCCAGCGGCGCCAGCACGGTCTCGTAGTAGCCCCATTCGGCGATGCGCACGGCGTACAGGCCATGCTCCAGGCGCGCCTGCTCGTCCTCGCTCAGGTCGGCCTGGTCCATGCGCAGCAGCTGCAGTTCCAGCGGCGCGAAATCACTGGCCAGCTCTTGCTCCACCGCCGGCCACTGCTCGCGCGGGGCCTGGCGGAACTGGCGCACGATCAGCGACTGCACGCCCTTGGCCTGGTCCAGGTTGTAGGCCATGAAGCGGTCCTGGAACAGGCCGACGATGGTGTCGGGGATGAACAACAGCGCACCGGCATAGGCAACGATGATCACCAGGTACAGCCGCACCAGAATCTTCAGCATGGCCGGTCAGCACTCCCACTCGACGCGGCTGAACAGGTAGCCCTTGCCCCACACGGTCTTGATCTTGCGCGCTTCGCCGGCGTTATCGTCGAACTTGCGCCGCAGCTTGGAGATGGCCACATCCACCGAGCGGTCGGTACCGTTGAATTCGATACCGCGCAGTTGCTGCAGGATGCGGTCGCGGTTCAGCACCTCGCCGGCATTGCGCGCCAGTACCACCAGCAGGTTGTACTCGCCGCTGGACAGCTCCACCTCATCGCCGCGCCAGCTCACGGTGCGCTCGGCCAGGTCGATGCGCAGGCCACCGATCAGGATCAGGTCGTTGTCCAGGCGCGGCTCGTTGACGCTGCTGCGGCGCAGCAAGGTGCGCACGCGGGCCAGCAGCACACGCGGCTCGCAGGGTTTGGTCACGTAGTCGTCGGCGCCCATTTCCAGGCCCAGGACCTGGTCGTGGCTGTCGTCGCGGGCAGTCAGCATCAGGATTGGCAGGCTCTGCGACTCCTGGCGCAGCAGGCGGCACAGCTGCAGGCCATCGATGCCCGGCAGCATCAGGTCAAGGATGACAAGGTCGGGCTTTTGCCGGCGGTACTCGTCCAGCACATGATCGCCACGGGCGATCACCTGGACATGGAAGTCGTTGCGTTGCAGGTAGCTGGCGATCAGCTCGGACAGGGCGCTGTCGTCTTCGACCAGGAAAATATTCGGCATAGGCGCTTGGAAGTCTGGGTTGTGGTAGGCCTTGCCGGCCTCTTCGCGGGTAAACCCGCTCCCACAGGGACTGCACAGGTTCCAGATGCTGTGCGGTCCCTGTGGGAGCGGGTTTACCCGCGAAGAGGTCGGTACAGGTATACGCAGAATATAGAACCCTACAGATCGAAAGGATTGTTCTTAACACTTTTTCACACTCGTCCTACAGGTATTAACAGCCACCCAAGGAACGCCTGCCGTAGCATACCGGGGTCATCATCGGAAGATCCGTATGCCTACTACCCTCCCCCCACGCCTGCGCCCATTGGCGCTTCTGGCGTTCCTGGGCCTATCCCTGGCCGGCTGCGACGACAGCGCCGAACAGGAAGAACAGGCCCCCACCCCGCAAGTGCGGGTGGAAACCCTGCAATTGCAGCCACTGGCCATCAGCAGTGAGCTCAGCGGCCGCATCCTGGCGCCGCGCACCGCCGAAGTGCGCGCGCGGGTCGCGGGCGTGGTGCTCAAGCGGGTGTATCGTGAAGGCAGCGACGTCAGGCAGGGCGATGTGCTGTTCCTGATCGACCCGGCACCGTTCAAGGCCGACCATGACAGCGCCCGCGCCACCTTGGCCAAGGCCGAGGCCACCTTGTACCAGGCGCGCCTGCAGGAACAGCGCTACCGCGAGCTGGTCGACGACAAGGCCGTCAGCCGCCAGGAATACGACAACGCCAAGGCCAGCTACCTGCAGGCCGATGCCGCAGTGGCCGAGGCCAGGGCCGCGCTGGAGCGCGCCCGGCTCAACCTCGGCTACGCCACCGTGACCGCGCCGATTTCCGGCCGTATCGGCCGCGCCCAAGTCACCGAAGGTGCGCTGGTCGGGCAGAACGAGACCACGCCACTGGCGACCATCCAGCAGCTGGACCCGATCCACGCCGATGTCACCCAGTCGACCCGCGAGCTCAACGCCCTGCGCCGCGCCCTGCGTGCCGGCGAGCTGCAGCAGGTCGGCGACGGCCAGGCCCGGGCCACGCTGATCCAGGACGATGGCAGCACCTACCCGCTGCCAGGCAAACTGCTGTTCTCCGACATCAGCGTCGACCCCAGCACCAACCAGATCACCCTGCGCAGCGAGTTCCCCAACCCGGACCTCGACCTGCTGCCCGGCAGCTACGTGCGCGTACGCCTGGAACAGGCCGTGCAACCCAAGGGCCTGAGCGTGCCGCAGCGTGCCATCCTGCGCGACAGCGCCGGCGTACCCAAGGTGCTGGTGGTCGATGCGCAGGCCCGGGTCAGCGACCGCCAGGTGGTCCTGGGCAGCGCCCAGGGCGACCGCTGGATCGTCAGCGAAGGCCTGGCCCCCGGCGAACGGGTGGTGGTCGAGGGCCTGCAACACGTCAAGGCCGGTGACCAGGTGCAGGTCGACAACGCACCAGGGGCATCGCCCATCGCACAGCACACTGGCCAGTGAGGGCCTGATTCATGCCGCAATTCTTCATCGACCGCCCGGTATTCGCCTGGGTGGTCGCCCTGTTCATCCTGCTGGCCGGTGCCCTGGCGATCCCGCAGCTGCCGGTGGCCCAGTACCCCAACGTGGCCCCGCCGCAGGTGGAAATCTACGCCGTGTACCCGGGCGCTTCGGCGGCGACCATGGACGAGAGCGTGGTCAGCCTGATCGAGCAGGAGCTCAACGGCGCCGACAACCTGCTGTACTTCGAATCGCAGAGCAGCCTGGGCAGCGCCACCATCACCGCCACCTTCGCCCCGGGTACCAACCCGGACCTGGCCCAGGTCGATGTGCAGAACCGCCTGAAGGTGGTCGAGTCGCGCCTGCCGCGCCCGGTGACCCAGCAAGGCCTGCAGGTGGAAAAGGTCTCCACCGGCTTCCTGCTGCTGGCCACCCTCACCTCCGAAGACGGCAAGCTCGACGAAACCGCCCTGTCGGACATCCTCGCCCGCAACGTGATGGACGAAATCCGCCGCCTCAAGGGCGTCGGCAAGGCCCAGCTGTACGGTTCGGAGCGCGCCATGCGCATCTGGATCGACCCGCGCAAGCTGATCGGCTTCAACCTAACGCCCAACGATGTGGCTGAGGCCATCGCCGCGCAGAACGCCCAGGTGGCGCCCGGCAGCATTGGTGACCTGCCCAGCCGTGGCACCCAGGAAATCACCGCCAACGTGGTGGTCAAGGGCCAACTGAGCACCCCCGAGGAGTTCGCCGGGATAGTCCTGCGCGCCAACCCGGACGGTTCCACGGTGACCATCGGCGATGTGGCACGGGTCGAGATCGGTGCCCAGGAATACCAATACGGCACGCGCCTGAACGGCAAGCCGGCCACCGCCTTCAGCGTGCAGCTGTCGCCGGGCGCCAACGCCATGGAAACCGCCACCCTGGTGCGGGCGAAGATGCAGGAGCTGGCGCGCTACTTCCCCGAAGGCGTCAAGTACGACATCCCCTACGACACCTCGCCATTCGTCAAGGTGTCGATCGAGCAGGTCATCAACACCCTGTTCGAAGCCATGCTGCTGGTGTTCGCGGTGATGTTCCTGTTCCTGCAGAACCTGCGCTACACCCTGATCCCGACCCTGGTGGTACCGGTGGCCCTGATGGGCACCTTCGCCGTGATGCTGGCCATGGGCTTCTCGGTCAACGTGCTGACCCTGTTCGGCATGGTGCTGGCCATCGGCATCCTGGTCGACGATGCCATCGTGGTGGTGGAAAACGTCGAGCGGATCATGGCCGAGGAAGGCCTGCCGCCCAAGGAGGCCACGCGCAAGGCCATGGGCCAGATCAGCGGCGCGATCGTCGGTATTACCCTGGTGCTGGTGGCGGTATTCTTGCCCATGGCCTTCATGCAAGGCTCGGTAGGGGTGATCTACCAGCAGTTCTCGCTGTCGATGGCAGTGTCGATCCTGTTCTCGGCGTTCCTGGCCCTCAGCCTGACCCCGGCGCTATGCGCCACCCTGCTCAAGCCGGTAGCCAAGGGCGAGCACCACGAACGCAAGGGCTTCTTCGGCTGGTTCAACCGCCGCTTCGAAGGCATGAGCAACAGCTACCAGCGCTGGGTCGTGCAGGCGCTCAAGCGCAGCGGCCGCTACCTGCTGGTATATGCGGTGCTGCTGGCGGTGCTGGGCTACGGCTTCAGCCAACTGCCCACCGCGTTCCTGCCCACCGAAGACCAGGGCTACACCATCACCGACATCCAGCTGCCGCCCGGGGCCAGCCGCATGCGCACCGAACAGGTGGCGGCACAGATCGAGGCGCACAACGCCGAAGAGCCGGGCGTGGGTAACACCACCTTGATCCTGGGTTTCAGCTTCTCGGGCAGCGGGCAGAACGCGGCGCTGGCCTTTACCACGCTCAAGGACTGGTCCGAACGCGGCGCCGACGACAGCGCCCAGTCGATCGCCGACCGCGCGACCATGGCTTTCACCCAGCTCAAGGACGCCGTGGCCTACGCCGTGCTGCCACCGCCGATCGACGGCCTTGGCGAGTCGACCGGCTTCGAGTTCCGCCTGCAGGACCGCGGCGGCATGGGCCACGCCGAGCTTATGGCCGCGCGCGACGAACTGCTGGCCAACGCCGGCAAGAGCAAGGTGCTGACCAACGTGCGCGAAGCTTCGCTGGCGGAAAGCCCGCAGGTGCAGCTGGAAATCGACCGCCGCCAGGCCAATGCCCTGGGCGTATCGTTTGCCGATATCGGCTCTGTGCTGGACGTGGCCGTGGGCTCCAGCTACGTCAACGACTTCCCCAACCAGGGCCGCATGCAGCGGGTGGTGGTGCAGGCCGAAGGCGACCAGCGCAGCCAGGTCGAAGACCTGCTGAAGATCCACGTGCGCAACGACAGCGGCAAGATGGTGCCGCTGGGCGCCTTCGTCCAGGCCAGGTGGGTCAGCGGCCCGGTGCAGCTGACCCGCTACAACGGCTACCCGGCGGTGTCGATCTCGGGCGAGCCGGCGGCCGGCTACAGTTCGGGCGAAGCCATGGCCGAAATCGAACGCCTGGTGGCCCAGCTGCCGGCCGGCGCCGGCCTGGAATGGACTGGCCTGTCGCTGCAGGAGCGGCTGTCCGGCAGCCAGGCTCCGATGCTGATGGCGCTGTCATTGCTGGTGGTGTTCCTGTGCCTGGCAGCGCTGTACGAAAGCTGGTCGATCCCCACCGCAGTACTGCTGGTAGTACCGCTGGGCGTGCTCGGTGCGGTGCTGGCGGTGACCCTGCGCGGCATGCCCAACGACGTGTTCTTCAAGGTCGGCCTGATCACCCTGATCGGCCTGTCGGCGAAGAATGCCATTCTGATCATCGAGTTCGCCAAGAGCCTGGTCGACCAGGGCGTCGATGCCGCGGACGCTGCCGTGCAGGCTGCGCGCCTGCGCTTGCGGCCGATCGTGATGACCTCGCTGGCGTTCATCCTGGGCGTGGTACCGCTGGCCATTGCCAGCGGCGCCAGTTCGGCCAGCCAGCAGGCAATCGGCACCGGGGTGATCGGCGGCATGCTCAGCGCCACCCTGGCGGTGGTGTTCGTGCCGGTGTTCTTCGTGGTGGTGATGCGCCTTGCAGGGCGGCGCCAGGCGGGTAATGCCGACACGCAGGCCGTGACCAGCGACAGCTGACTGGACAAGCCCCGCGTGAAATGGGAGGGTTCCCGGCAATGACTGCCCGGAACCCTTTTTCATGCCTGACGCCCTTCCCTCGTGCTCCATCCTCATTCTGGCCGGTGGCCGCGGCCAGCGCATGGGCGGCCGTGACAAGGGCCTGGTCGACTGGCAGGGCGAACCGCTGGTGGCGCATGTGCAGCGCGTGGCACGGCCGCTCAGCGATGATTTGGTGATTTCCTGCAACCGCAACCAGGATGCCTACCGGGCCTATGCCGACCAGTTGGTGGGCGATGCCGAGGCGGACTACCCCGGGCCGTTGGCGGGGGTGATTGCCGGGCTCAAGGTGGCGCGGCATGAATGGGTGTTGCTGCTGGCCTGTGATGCGCCGCTGGTCGACCGGGGGTTGATCGAGGACCTGCTGCGGCTGGCGGTGACCAGTGACAGTGCGGCCATGGTGCGCCAGGGTGGGTACTGGCAGCCGATGTTCAGCGTGCTGCCACGCCGGGTGTTGCCGGTGCTGGAACAAGCCTGGGCGGCGGGTGAGCGGAGTTTGCAGAAGGCCCTGCTGCGCGTGGCGGTGCAGGGGCTGGAATGTGCCGACGATGATCGCAGGTTGAGCAACTTCAACAGCCCGGAGTTGCTGCAAGGCTGAAATCATCTACTGCCTGTGCCGGCCTCTTCGCGGGTAAACCCGCTCCCACAGGTACTACACAGGTCTCAAGGGCAGTGAAGAACCTGTGGGAGCGGGTTTACCCGCGAAGAGGCCAGCACAGGCGACACATCACCCGGCAGACAGCTCCTCGACACTGATCTCGCGCATGCGGAACTTCTGCACCTTGCCGGTCACCGTCATCGGGAACTCATCGACAAAGCGGAAGTACCGCGGCACCTTGAAGTGTGCGATTCGCGCCTTCGCCCAATCGCGCAGTTCCTCCGCACTGGCCGTATGCCCCGGATGCAACCGCACCCAGGCCACGATCGCTTCGCCGTACTTGCTGCACGGCACGCCAATCACCTGCACATCGGCCACCGCCGGGTGGGTGAAGAAGAACTCCTCCAGCTCGCGCGGGTAGATGTTCTCGCCGCCACGAATGATCATGTCCTTGCTGCGCCCGACAATACGCACATAGCCCTGCTCGTCCATCACCGCCAGGTCGCCAGTGTGCATCCAGCCGTCCTCATCGATGCTCTCGGCCGTGGCCTTGGGGTTGTTCCAGTAGCCCAGCATCACGCTGTAACCCCGCGTGCACAGCTCGCCGATCTCGCCACGTGGCAGGGTGTTGCCGTCGGCATCGATCACCTTGTTCTCCAGCCGCGGCTGGGTGCGCCCGACGCTGGTCACGCGGCGCTCCAGGTCGTCGCTGGCACCGGTCTGCAGCGACACCGGGCTGGTTTCGGTCATGCCGTAGGCAATCTGCACCTCGGCCATGTGCATCTCGCCGATCACCCGGCGCATCACTTCGATCGGGCAGGTGGCGCCGGCCATGATCCCGGTGCGCAGGCTCGAGAGGTCGAACTCGCCACGCTGGGGGTGGTCCAGCTCGGCGATGAACATGGTTGGCACGCCATACAACGCAGTGGCCTTTTCTTCCGCCACGGCGCGCAGGGTGGCCAGCGGGTCGAAGGCGTCGTTGGGGTAGATCAGGGTGCTGCCGTGGGTCATGCAGCCGAGGTTGGCCATGACCATGCCAAAGCAGTGGTACAGCGGCACCGGCACCACCAGCCGGTCATGCTCGGTCAGGCCCAGGCTTTCACCGACCATGTAGCCGTTGTTGAGGATGTTGCTGTGGCTGAGGGTCGCGCCTTTCGGGAAACCGGTGGTGCCCGAGGTGTACTGGATATTGATCGGGTCGTCGCAGTGCAGCTGCGCCTGGCGCTCGGCCAGGGCCTCGCGGCTGATGGCCACGGCACGGGCCTGCAGGTCGTGCCAGGCGAGAAAGCCCGGCGGTGGCGCGGCGGCCAGGCTGACCACACCGCGCAGTTCGGGGAAGCGTTCGCAGATCAGGGCGCCCGGCTGGCCACCGGCCAGGCCCGGGACCAGGCCCAGCAGCATGCCGTGGTAGTCGGAGGTCTTGAACGCGTCGGCGCAGATCACCCAGCGGCAGCCGGACTGGCCGAGGGCGTAGTCCAGTTCGCTGGAGCGGTAGGCCGGGTTGATGTTGACCAGGATCGCGCCCACCTTGGCGCTGGCGAACTGGGTAATACACCATTCTGCGCAGTTGGGTGCCCAGATACCGAGGCGATCACCGGGCTGCACGCCCAGGGCCATCAGCGCACGGGCGTGCTGGTCGACGGCTTCGGCCAGTTGCTGCCAGGTGTAGCGCAGGGCCTGGTGGCGGACCACCAGGGCGTCACGGTCGGGGAAGCGGGCGACGGTGGTGTCGAAGGCGTCGCCAATGCACTGGGTAAGCAGGGGTTTGTCCTGGTTGCCCTGGGAGTAGCTTGGCTGGGGCATGGGCGGTCTCTTGTTGTTCTTGTGTTGATTGAGCGGGCCTCTTCGCGGGTAAACCCGCTCCCACAGGGACCGCACCACATTCAGCCCCTGTGGAGGTCCTTGTGGGAGCGGGTTTACCCGCGAAGAAAGCAACACCGGTTTAACGGATGAACACCTGCGGCGTAGTGGTGGACATGTCGCCACCCGGCAACTTGATGTTCTTCACCTTCTCCAGC
Source organism: Pseudomonas sp. NLJ1 (assembly GCF_049486705.1). NCBI lineage: Bacteria > Pseudomonadati > Pseudomonadota > Gammaproteobacteria > Pseudomonadales > Pseudomonadaceae > Pseudomonas > Pseudomonas sp. NLJ1. The sequence continues at coordinate 222,790 of NZ_CP137735.1, forward strand.
GTATCCGGGTTGAACACCGCCAGGTCGTTGAAGGTGCCGCCCAGGTACAACTTGTCGCCCTTCTTGTCGAAGGCCACGCAGTAGTAAGTGTGGTCCAGATTCGCCGCCTTGATCAGCTTGCGCTGTTTCAGGTCGTACTTGGCCAGGCGGTTGAGCACGCCGTAGATCTGGTTGGGGTCTTTCGGCGAACGCAGCCCGGTGAAGTACAGCTCGGTCAGGTCGGCAAATTCCTGGGTGTGGGTCTTGCCGGTCTTAAGGTCGACGCTCAGGTAGCCATACAGCAGATCGGCGGTGGCCGGGTCCTGCTTGTCATCCTTGAACCTGGCAATGGTGTACAGCATCGAGAATTCATGGCGCGCGCTCTGGTGCGGCCAGAAGTACAGCACGTCCGGGGCGCTGTAGCCTTTGCGGTTCCAGTTGCGCAGCGGCAAGGCCACCGTGTACTTGCCGGTGTTCACATCCATCTTGTAGATGTCCGGCCCGGCGACGTACAGGCTGCCATCGTCCGCCGCACGCATCAGGTACACCTGGCGCGGCATCGGGAAGGTGCGCACCGGCTTGGCCTCAAGGCCATCGGCGGTGCTGAACACTTCCAGCCGCGGTGGCTTGACCACGTAGTGGTCGTTCAGGCGCTGGGTCGGGTTGACCGTGGCGTACACTTCCTTGCCGTCCGGGCTGATGGCGAACGAGTACATCGACCGGCCCACCTCACCCGGCACACTCGACAGGTTGGCGTGGAAGGTGTTCTTGCAGGTGTCCAGGTCGATGCCGTAGATATCACCGTAGTGGTTGTTGAGCACGTAGGCGGTGCGGTTGTCGGGCGCCATCATCGCGGTGCCTGGGCCGAACTTGTCGGGCATCACGCAGCTCTTGTACACCGTGTCACTGGCCACATCGACCACGTGCAGGTTGTTCGGGTAGTTGGTCACGATCATGTATTCGTGGCCAGCCTTCAGCGCCGGCCCGGTGGCGGCGGCCTGTACCAGCCCGGCACAGGCCGTGGCGGCGATGGTGAGCGCGAGTGACGCGCAGCGTCCAGCTTTCATGCGGTTTCCCCTTGTCATTCTTGTTGGGCCGGTCACTTGTCTTTCGGGAACACGGTGCCGAGGTTGCGCCAGTCTTCAGCAGAGTTGCTCGCCTGGGCGTTCCAGTCCTGGTAGGTGCTCATCATGTCCGGCACCTGGGCCGGCCACCAGCAAGGGTCGGAGCAGCCATACAGGTCGGCCTCCATCGGCTGGCACAGCGAGCTCACGCCACCAAAGGCGTCCACTTCCCAGCCCGGGTCGGTAGTGGCGGTGCAGCCCGCCACTGCGCTCATGGCCATGACTTCTTCGACGCGGTCTTCGGCGGCGGCCTGCTCGAGGATGCGCGCCTTGTTGTTCAGGGGCTTCAAGTGCTTCATGTCAGTGCGCCTTCCGCGGGGTGATGTAGCGATCGATGAAGGCCGGGTTGGCGGCCATGATGCGGCTGTAGACTTCGATGCCGAAGTCGACCCAGTCGCGCATCAGTTCGCAATAGTGGTAGGTCGGGTGCTGCGGGTCGCCATAGCGGGCATAGCTTTCGTGGTAGCAGCCGCCGGAGCACAGGTTGCGGATGCGGCAGCTCTCGCAGCCGGTGTTGCTGCGGTCCAGGCGCTGCGACAGGAAGTCGTTGAGCTGTGCCTGCTTCACGCCCTGGTGCACATTGCCGAAGGTCGGCAGGCTGGAGCCGGTGAAGCGGTGGCACAGGTTCAGCTCGCCCTCGTGGTCCACTGCCAGCATTTTCAGCCCGGCGCCGCACGGCAGGGCCTTCTTGTGGCCTTCGTGGATGTCGGTGATCAGCTGGTGCAGGTTGGAGAAGCCAATGTTGCGGTGCTCCAGCGCCGCCTCCAGGTATTTGCGACCCAGCGCCTTCATGTTGGCGAACACCTGCACCAGTTCTTCGCCGGTGAGGTTGAAGTTGGCCATGTCACCGGAGGTGACCGGGGCAAAGCCGACTTCAGCGAAGCCCAGTTCATTGAACAGGTGGTTCCAGATGGTCTCGACGTCGGTGATGCCACGGGTCAGCGTGACCCGCGCGCCCACCGGGCGGCTGTGGTAGCGCGACAGCAGCATGTCGACCTTGCGCCGCACCACGTCATAGGTGCCCTGCCCGCCCACGGTGATGCGGTTGCGGTCGTGCACGGTCTTGGGGCCGTCGATGCTGATCGACAGGCCGAAGCGGTGGGCATTGAGCCAGTCGATGATCTCTTCGGTGAGCAAGGTGGCATTGGTGGTCATGATGAACTCCACCTGCTTGCCCGCCTCGGCGAAGCGCCGCTCGCAGTAGGCGACCATGTGCTCGATCAATGGGCGATTGGACAGCGGCTCGCCACCGAAGAACACCACGCTGTAACGCTGCTCGTCGGGCGACTCCTTGAGCAGCATCTCCACCGAAGCCTCGGCAGTGGCGGTACTCATCTTCTTGCCCGCGGACGGTTTGTCCAGGTCTTCCTTGTAGCAGTAGGTGCAGCTGAGGTTGCAGCCGGTGTTGACGTTGAGCACCACGGTGTTCAGCGCCGTGCGCTCAACCTGCTTGAGGGCGATTTCCGGGGTCAGCGGCGAGCCGTCGCTGACCAGCTCCAGCGCGATCAGCTCGCGCAGGGTGTCCTGGATATCGCTGCCGGCAAACTGCTGGCCAAGGCGCTGCATCAGCTCCTCGGCCGAGCAGCCTTGCTGGCGCAGGGTGTCGATGATGCCGCCGGTCACCGCGTCGGCGGTGAACAGCGAACTGCTGGGGATATGGAACAGCATGCGGTCGGCGTCGACCTGCACTTCATGCAGGTTGCGTTCGACCAGGTTCAGTAGCGCGCCCATGGCGACCTCCCGATAATCGATGCGTTGGAAAACCGTAAGCCACCTGCCGTTACGGCAGCGGCGGGTTGTTCCAGCGCTGTACGGTGACGATCATGTGCCCTTCGCCAGTCTGGCCACCGTCGGCCAGCGTGGCGACGACCTTCAGGTTGCCGGCGTTGTTGGTCATCATCTTGCGCTCGGGGTTGGGGCCAGCACCGCCTGGCACGAACACGCCATCGGCCTGCATTTTCCCGGCGAACTTGACGTCTTCGTCCTCGACCGCACGCTCGTTGAACGGCTCGACCTTCCAGCTGGCCGGCAGGTAGCCGATGCGCAGCGGCTGGCCATTGGCGTCCTTGCCCCAGGCTTCGGCCTCGAAGCGGCCCTGCACCTTGGGCACCGAGGCGCCGTTTTCGCCGATGCGGGCGATGGAGAACGCCGGCACCACTTTCACTTCCTCGACCTTGTCGTACACCGCCAGGTTGACGCCCTTGAGCGTCCCTACGGCGACTTCGCGCTGGCCAGGCTTGGCATCGGCCGCGGCGCGGGCCTTCACCCGTACCAGGGTCGGGGTCTGCTCCAGCACCTCGGTCACTTCCACGCCAGCGCCCAGGTCCGGTTTGCCGGCCAGGCCGCTGCCGACCAGGGTGATCTCGCTTTCGCCACCGGCCTTGATGAATGCCGGCTGTACCGCCAGCAGGCGCGCCTTGCCCTCCTTCACCGCGGTGAAGTCCAGGCCACGCTCGTCGTGCTCGGCCTCGAACATGCGGCCCTTCATTTCGCCATCCAGCGCGGCGAACACCTGGCGCAGGTTGGCGTCGCCGACCTTGACGTTGCCACGCCATTCATAGCCGTTGTAAAGGATCGCCGAACCGCTGCCATTGAACGGTGTGCCGTCGGCATAAGCGCCCTTGACCTCGACCTTGAAGGTGTCGCCCTGGTCAGGCGTGACGCTCATCACCCCGCGCACATCGCCCTTGGCCAGCATGTGGCCGCTGAATGCCCACTGACCCGGCAGCGCATCGGCCTTGGGCCTGGCCTTCTGCCATTCGGCCCACGCCGCGCTTTCCAGCGGGTAGCGCTTGGCCAGGTCCGGCACCACTTGTTGCAGGGCGATCGGCAGCCAGTCGCGGTCACGCGCCTGGGCCTGGTATTCGAGGGACGGCCACTGGCCGAGATGGAAGTTGACCAGGTGCTCCCATTCCTTGGCCGGGCGCCGCTGCAAGGCGACGCGAGCACCGGAGTGGCAGCGGCCACAGGTTTCGCTGAGCTGGGTGTCGAACTGCTCGACGGTGTTCAGCCGGCGCTCCATGGCATAACGCACACCATCGGTTTCGCTGGGCGCCAGGCCCTGCCTGTCGGCCAGGTACTTGACCAAGGTGCGGCGATCGTCGTCGCTGATCTGCAGGCCGTGCATCACCTGCATGCGGGCGATGCTCATCAGCCAGCCTTCCGGCGTCTTGCGCTGGTGGCTGATACGGCTGTAGGTGTCGTTGCCTTCGGGGATATGGCACCCCATGCACTTGTTCTGCAACAGGCTCGGGCCCTGCTCGGCCGCCATGGCCTGGGTGCTCAGCAGCGCGGCGGCGACCAGCGCCAGTTTGCCCGCATGCCGCCGGAGTCGAGTCGTCTTCAAGGTCAGACCTCCACGGTTGTTGTTCTTATCGTTTTCGCACGCTTTGGTACAGCAGGTGTGCATGTGACGGTTGCGATACAGGAACTGTGCCAGGTGCTGTAAAAGCGTTTTCTGTCAACCTTTTAGCCGGTTTTCGGGCTTTGGGCAGCAGCAGGTATGGCCAATTGCAGCGTGCCATTTCGCGACAGGGTGTTTCATCCTGAGACAGCGCCTGCCATGCAGGCCATTCGCGGGTAAACCCGCTCCCACAAGGACGGTGCCAGCTCACAGGCAAGACTATATCTGTGGGAGCGGGTTTACCCGCGAAGAGGCCCTTGAACCCACTGTTTCACCAACGTCTCACACCGTCTCAATGTGCAACAGCGCAACCCTGCAAGCTCAACCTTGCAGCAGGACAAAACCCAACCCGTTCAACGGCTTGCGGCCATCTACCGACCTTGGCACGCCCATTGCGCCTCTACCCGTCACATCCAATGACAAGAGGCACCGTCCCATGCTTTCCGAACTGCCCATCCTGCCCGCCACCCGCGCCTTTCTCGAACGCAAGCTGAAGATGCGCATCGGCGCCGACTGGCAGGACGCCGCCAGCGGTCGCACCCTGTCGTTCCGCAACCCGGCCACTGGCGAGGTACTGGGTGAAGTGCCCGCCGCCGAGGCCGAAGATGTCGACCGCGCGGTGCGCGCCGCTCGCCAGGCCTTCGACGATTCGCCGTGGAGCCGCCTGCGCCCACGCGAACGGCAGAACCTGCTGTGGCGCCTGGCCGACCTGATGGAGCGCGACGCCCGCCAGCTGGCCGAACTGGAATGCCTGAACAACGGCAAGAGCGCCGCCGTTGCCCAGGTGATGGACGTGCAACTGGCCATCGACTTCCTGCGCTACATGGCCGGCTGGGCCACCAAGATCGAGGGTAGCACCGTCGAAGCCTCGATGCCGTTGATGCCCAACGACCAGTTCCATGGTTTCGTGCGGCGCGAGGCAGTGGGCGTGGTCGGCGCCATCGTCGCCTGGAACTTCCCGTTGCTGCTGGCCTGCTGGAAGCTCGGCCCGGCCCTGGCTACCGGTTGCACCGTCGTGCTCAAGCCCGCAGACGAAACACCGCTGAGCGTGCTCAGGCTGGCTGAACTGGTGGACGAAGCCGGCTACCCGGCGGGCGTGTTCAACGTGGTCACCGGCACCGGCCTGAACGCCGGCGCCGCACTCAGCCGCCACCCCGGCGTGGACAAGCTGACCTTCACCGGCTCCACCGAGGTCGGCAAGCTGATCGGCAAGGCAGCCATGGACAACATGACCCGCGTTACCCTGGAACTCGGCGGCAAGTCGCCGACCATCGTCATGCCCGACGCCAACCTGCAGGAAGCCGCCGCCGGCGCCGCCACGGCGATCTTCTTCAACCAGGGCCAGGTGTGCTGCGCCGGGTCCCGCCTGTACGTGCACCGCAAGCACTTCGACAACGTGGTGGCCGACATCGCCGGCATCGCCAACGGCATGAAGCTGGGCAGCGGCCTGGACCCTGCGGTGCAGATGGGCCCGCTGATCTCGGCCAAGCAGCAGGACCGCGTCACCGGCTACATCGAGCTTGGCCGCGAGCTGGGCGCGACCATCGCCTGTGGTGGCGAAGGCTTCGGGCCTGGCTACTTCGTCAAGCCGACGGTGATCGTCGATGTCGACCAGCGCCACCGCCTGGTACAGGAAGAGATCTTCGGGCCGGTGCTGGTGGCGATGCCATTCGATGACATCGACGAAGTGGTCGGCATGGCCAACGACAACCCCTATGGCCTGGGTGCGAGCATCTGGTCCAACGACCTGTCCGCCGTGCACCGGATGATCCCGCGCATCAAGTCGGGGTCGGTGTGGGTCAACTGCCACAGCGCCCTCGACCCTGCCTTGCCGTTTGGCGGCTACAAGATGTCCGGCGTCGGCCGTGAGATGGGGGCGGCTGCCATTGAGCACTACACCGAGCTGAAATCGGTGTTGATCAAGCTCTGATCATTTTCCTGTACCGGCCCTTTCGCGGGTAAACCCGCTCCTACAGGATCATCACAGGCCTGAACACTGTGGGGTCCTTGTGGGAGCGGGTTCACCCGCGAAGAGGCCGGCACAGGCAACCCGAGAACAACAACAAAAACATGGAGCACACCATGAGGCACAAACTCGCCTGCACATTGGCCCTGCTGTTCGCCGCCCCCATCACCCAGGCCTACGAGCTGTACAACCACGACGGCACCACCCTCAACGCCGACCTCGAAGCCCTGTTCGGCGCCTTCCACAGCGACGAAAGCTTCAACCTGGCCGGCAACCGCAAGCCCGGCAGTACCGCCTGGCAGGAAGGCTACGTCAAGTATGGCCTCAGCGGCAGCCAGGCCCTGGCCGACAGCGGTGCGCTCTACGGCGCCTTCAACCTGCTCAGTTCCGCCACCTGGGGCGACGGCGATGCCGCCGGCCTGACCCTGGGTGACGAGCGCCGCACCGCCATCGAAGACCTGTACCTGGGCTGGCGCTCGGCCAACCTGTTCCCGGCGCTGGGCGAAAACGGCGTGGACATTTCCGGCGGCCGCCAGGTGGTGACCCTGGGCGACGGCTTCCTGATCCAGGGCGACCCGGTGAACCTGGGCAAGGTCGACCTGGGCGCCAACTTCGACCGCGGCGGCGCCTACTACCTGGCCGCACGCAAGGCCTTCGACCGCACCGCCGTGCTGCGCCTTGGCGGCAAGCAAGGCTGGCGCAGCGACCTGATGTGGCTGAAGTCCGACAACCACTACCAGGCCGACACCTCACTGGCGGTGGCCAACCTGGAGCACGTCGCCGACGCCGGCACCGTCGGCCTGAGCTGGATCCGCGGCCTCGACGTGGACCACCGCTACGCGCAGATCATGGGCCTGGAACATCGCGACGGCATGGACACCGCCAGCCTGCGCGGGCGTGGCAACCTGGGGGTGAAAGACCTGGAGCTGGCCGCCGAGTACGTGACCCAGGACAAAACCGGCGGGCGGGAGAACGCCTGGTACCTGGAGGGCAACTGGACCTTCTCCACGCTGCCCTGGACACCGACCGCCACCTACCGTTACAGCCGCTTTTCCGAAGACTTCGACCCGCTGTTCTATGGCTTGAGCCGGGGTTATGGCACCTGGTTCCAGGGTGAAGTGGCGGCCAACTATGCCGGGCCGTTCAACAGCAACAGCCAGGTGCACCACGTGGCACTGAAGGGCAAGCCACGGGACAATCTGACCGTGGGCGCGCTGTACTTCGACTTCGATACGCTGGACACCGATCAAGGCAACCTGGGCGGGCGGGAGCTGGACCTGTATGTGGAATGGATGGTCAACGATCACCTGCTGATCAGCCCGCTGGTGGGGTTCTACAAGCCGGAGCGCAGTGCGGCGAATGGCGGGACGCAGCTCGGTGGCCGGGATACCGGGACCTACATGCAGTTGATCGTCGGGACTTTCTTCTGATTCGAGATCTCGGGGCTGCTGCGCAGCCCATCGCGACACAAGGCCGCTCCTACAGGTACTGAGCAAGCATCATGGGCATCGCTGAACCTGTAGGAGCGGCCTTGTGTCGCGAAAGGCCGCAAAGCGGCCCCGGCAATCTCAAACCAAGCCCTGCTCCAACAACCACCGCCGCACCATCATCTGCTGCTCCCCTGGCAGGCCTGACAACACTGCCTCGAGAGGTCGGCCGCTACGCAGCGCCCGCACCACCGGCGCCAGCTCCACCCCCTGCAAATGCCACACCCCCAACGGCTGATCCGCCGTCACCACCACCTCGGCCTCATCCACCAGCCCGTCACGCAACACCGGTCGCCGCTCGACCTTCACCGCGCTCCAGTCCGCCGCCACGTGCAATGCCTGCATGTCCGGCCAACCCTGCCGCCGCGCCCAGAACGGCTGCCCCACCCGCCCCTGTTCTTGCCCATAAAAATCCCGCCCGATCCGGGCAAAACGCAAAAACAGCTGTTCGATCCGCTGCTGGTGAAACTGCCGCGCCAACCCGGCCCGCTCGGGCCTGCGCAGCAAGGTATTGATCACCACCGGTGCCTGCAGCGCCGAAGACAACGACTGGAAGATCCCGTTACCCGATAGTGGGTCAACGGCCATCGCAGCATCGCCCACGCGTATCCAGTCCTGCCCGACGCACTCACCGGCCAGAATCGCGGTGCTGCTGCGCGCATGCACCTCTGCCGGCGCCAAGGCCCTGGCATCGAACAGCTCGGCCACCAGCACGCTGCCGGCTCGCCGCGCCGCACAGTAATCCGCCAAGCCGGCCTTGCCCGGCAGCCCGGCCGCGTCCAAGGTGACTTGCCAGTAGCAGCGGCCGTCTTCCAGGCGCGCCATCCACGCCCAGCCATCCGCCAGGCTCTCCACCGCCGACGCGGGCCCCCCGGGGGCGGCCTGCCAGGCATTCAGCAAGCTGACCGTCTCCGGCCCGCGCAGGCGGTCGGCGGCCAACGGGGCTTGGCGGCCTCGGGCTTCGACCAGGAAATCGGCCTGCAGTATCTGCCCGTCGTCCAGGCGAATACCATGACCGACTTCGCGAACCACCTCACGCACCCGTCCCTCGACCACGCTCACACCCGCGCACTGAAGGTCGTCGCGCAGCGCCCGGTCAAACCTTTGCCGATCCAGCAGAAACTCTTGGTTCAGGTGCAGTTGCTGGCCGTTCCAGTGCACTTGCCGAGTCGCCGGCATCGCCGCCTGGCGCAACGCCCCGCCAAGGCCGGCATGGCGCAGCCCGTCCAGCACCCGCTGCGAAACCCCTTCGACCGCCGCGAACCGGCGCCACTCGGACACCACCGTCACCGCATAACCCAGCCGCCGCAGGCCAATGGCCGTGGCCGCACCCGCAGGGCCTGCCCCCAACACCACAATGCGCGGTTCAGCCATGGCCGACACCTCGTCGCTCGGGGCCGGTAAACGCCGCGTGGTGGCGCAACCAGTCATGAACCTGCTGCTGGCCCATGCCCGGCTCGTCACGCAGCAACGCAGCGATCCTGCCACTCAGGGCCGCACAGCCCAGGCTCGCGCCCGCCCTGCCGCCCGCCCCCACATAACCACCAAAGTCCGCCTGCCGGGTACCCAGCCGCGACCACTGGCCAGGCGCACAGCGGGCGTCGCCTGTGACCCGTATCACCCCGGGGTAGCTGGCCGGATACACTGGCCCGCCCTGGGCCGGGCTGGAGGCGCACAACAGCACACCCGCAGCCAAAGCCTCGGCACAGGCCTGGTGCAGCACAGGCCGGTCCTGCTGCAGGCCAAGGCTGAGGTTGACCAGCGTGACCCCCGCCTCCACCAGCCACAGCAGCGCGGCCGCCACCTGCAAGGCACTGGTGCTGGCCTGGGCGCCGAAAACCTGGGCCAGCAGCACGGGCACCGGCCCGGCCTCCCGCTGCAAGCCGGCGAGCACCGCGCTACCGTGCCCAAGCTGGTCGGGCAGCATGTCACCTTCGCGCAATTGGCCGTCCTCCAGCCAGAAACGGCGCGCGCCCAGCAAGGCGCTGGCCTGCTCCGGCGTGCAACCACTGTCGATCACGCCAACACGCACGTCAGTGCCCATGCCTGATCACCTCCTCGGGCAGCACCTGCAACTGGCCAGCGTGCAACTGCAGGTGCAGGTCGGCATCGGCCAGGGTCGAAGCGCGATGGCTGATCAGGATGCGCGTGCGGCCGGCGAACAGCTGGTCGATGGCCGCGATCACTTCGCGCTCGGTGGCTTCGTCCACCGCCGAGGTGGCCTCGTCCAGCACCAGGATCGCCGGCGCCTGCAGCACCGCGCGGGCGATGGCAATGCGTTGTTTCTGCCCACCGGACAACTGCTGGCCACGCTCACCCAGCAGGCCGTCCAGGCCCAGCGGCAGGCTGTCGACCAGGCTGTCCAGCCGCGCCAGGCGCACCACCCGTTCCAGCTCCTCACGGCTGGCCTCGGGCACGCCGTAGGCCAGGTTCTGTGCCAGGGTGCCGCGGAACAGCACGATATCCTGGCTGACCACCGCAATGCGCCGGCGCAGCGCGGCCAGGTCCAGTTCGCGCAGGTCGATGCCGTCCAGCAGGATGCGCCCAGCGTCCGGGTCGTAGAAGCGCTGCAGCAGATCGATCAGGGTCGACTTGCCCACTCCCGAGGCACCGCTGATGGCCACCTTCAGGCCACCCGGCACGCACACCTGCACGTCGTTCAGCACCGCGCCCTGGCGCCCTTCATGGGCAAAACTCACCCCCTCGAGACGCAATTCGCCCGGGCCGTCGGGCACCGGCTGCGGGTTGGCTGCCGGGCGCACGGCCACGGCCTCCTGCTTCAGTTCCATCACCCGCCCCAGGCTCACCGCCATGCGCTGCACCGCCACGTACAAGCCCAGCAGGCTCTGCACCGGCCCTACTGCCATGCCCATGTAGGTGGAAAAGGCGATCAGCGCACCTAGTTGCCAAGTGCCCTGGATTACCCACCAACCGCCGACCAGGAACGCGCAAGCGCGGCACCAGGAGGTCAGCGTGCCGGGGATGGCCTGGGTGAAGAATTCGGTCACCTGCACCTTGAGCAGCTGGCGCATGTAGCCCTGGCCCAGCTGGTCCAGGCGCCCCGCCTCGCGGCCTTGCTGGCCGGCGGCCTGGATGAACTTCATCGCCGGCAGGGTTTCGACCAGGAATGACGACACATCTGCCGAGCGTTCGCGCAGGTTGCGTACTTCCCGCTCCACCTTGCGCCGCATCCAGCGCAGCCACAGCACTTCTATCGGCACCAGCAGCGCCAGCAGCAGTGACAGTTGCCACGACAGCATCAGCATCAACACCACCGCGCCCACCAGGCCGATCATCGCCGACACCGCCGAAAACAGCGAGTCCACGGCAAAGCGCTGGATTTCCGCCACATCGCCATCCAGCCGCGAAAGAATGTCGCCGATGCGCCGCCGCCCGTAGAACGTTGGCGACAATTGTTGCAGGTGGCGGTAAAGGTCATCGCGCAGGGCGAACAGGATGCGCCCCGACAGGCGCGTGTGCAGGTAGCGGTTGACCCCGGCCAGCACCGTGCCCAGCAGGCCTGCGCCGATCATGATCGCCGCCATGTGCCAGAGGGTCTGGTAATCCTTGGCCAGCAGCCCCTCGTCGATCAGCGTCTTGACCAGCCAGGGTTGCGCCAGCGCCAGCAACGAGGCGCCCAGCGACAAGCCGAGCAACAGGCCGATGGCGCGTCGATGGGGGCGCACGAAACCATACAGCCAGGCCAGCGCCTGGCGCATGAGCACAGGGTCGCTGGAGTCCACCAGCCTTGCGAACAGGCCGCCCATGTCAGCCGCGCAACTGTTTAAGCTTGCGGTACAGCGTCGCCCGGCTGATACCCAGCGCCTCGGCCGCTGCGGACACGTTGCCCTGATGGCGTGCCAAGGCGCCACGGATCAGCTCCAGCTCGTTGTCCTTGAGGCTGCCGGAAGGTGCCGTGCCGCTGGCCAGTTCGTCCAGCAGGCAGTCGGTGAGGTGGTCCAGGGTCAGCACCTGCTCGCCGTCCTCGCGCATGGCCAGCGCGGTGCGCACGACCATTTCCAGCTGGCGGATGTTGCCCGGCCAGTCGAAGCCTTCGAGCAACGCGGTCAGGGCCGGGTCCAAGGTCACGCCCCGGGCATCGGACTTGTCCAGCAGCCCCTGGATGATCGCCGCCAGGTCATCACGCTCGCGCAATGCCGGCAGGCGCAGCGACACGCCGTTGACCCGGTAGTAAAGGTCTTCACGGAAGTGCTGCTCCTGCACCAGGCGCTTGAGGTCACGGTGCGTGGCACAGATCAATGCCACGTCGATCTCCTGCTCGTCGCCCGCCCCCAGCGGTGCCACGCGCCGTTCCTGCAGTACCCGCAACAAGCGCGCCTGCAGCGCTAGCGGCATGTCGCCGATTTCGTCGAGGAACAGCGTGCCGCCGTGGGCCTGCATCAGCCGGCCGACCATGCCGCCCCGGCGCGAGCCGGTGAACGCACCTTCACGGTAGCCGAACAGTTCGGACTCGATCAGCCCTTCGGGGATGGCCGCGCAGTTGACGGCCACGAACGGTTTGTCGGCACGCGGGCTGGCCTGGTGCAGGGCCCGGGCGACGACTTCCTTGCCGGTACCGGTCTCGCCCAGCAACAGCACCGGCAGGCCATTGCCCAGCCCCTGGCGGGCCATGCGCAGGTTGCGCGCCAGGCGCGGGTCGCCACCGGCCAGGGCGTCGAGGGCGGGTGACTGCTTGCCCGGCGCCGGCTTGCTCACCGGCGTGCTGCCGTTGACCCGGCCATGGCGCGGCAGCTGCAGGGCGCGGAAGTAGAACTCGCCCTTGGCCGTCTGCACACTGCTCACCCCGCCCTGCCACAGGCGGGCGATGAAGGCCGGTGACCGTTCACCCAGCAGGTCGCTGCTGCGCCGGCCCAACAGCTCATGGCGCGGCACCTGCAACAGCTGGCAGGCACCGTCGTTGGCAGCCAGCACTTCACCGTCCAGGCTCAGCGCCAGCAGGCCATGCCAGGCGCTGTTGAGGTATTGCGGGCGGCTATGGAAGGCCAGCACCAATTGCTCCGGGTGGCACAGGCCGAACATGCGGCTTTCGATGTTGCCGGCCGCCAGCATCAGCGTCGACAGGCTGTCCTGTGGTTGCGCCATCACCCCTTCACGGGTGATGTCGAGCACGCCGATCACCTCGCCGCGCGGGTCGCGCAGGGGTACCGAAGTGCAGGAGAACGGGCTGAGGCGGTCGAGGTAATGTTCGCCGCAGTTGATCAAGGTCGGCCGGCCATCCACCACTGCCGTTCCGATGGCGTTGGTGCCACGCAATGACTCGCTCCAGCAACTGCCTGGGTGCAGGTCGCGCAGGCCTTCGCGTTGCAGCACGTGCTTCTGCCCTTCGATGGCCAGCACGTTGGCCTGGGCATCGCCGAGGATGACGATGCCGGCCTTGCCCTGGCGCGCGACCAGGTAGTCCAGTTCCGGGGTAACGGCGTCGACCAAGAGCCGGTTGCGCTCCAGCAGCATGCGCAGGTCGTGGCCCTGTTCCAGGCCCAGGCCGACTTGTTCGCCCTGCAGGCAGTCCAGGCCATGGCCCAGGCTGCGGCGCCAGGAGGCGTCGATCTCGTCGCGCAGCATGCCCAGCGGCAGCTCGCCTTCACTGGCCAGCTTGAGGCGGGCCTGGCGGGATTCGTGCAGCGGGTCGTGGGCGTTTGTTATTAGTTGTCGCGCCATTTTCTACTCCGGCTGTGCCCCGCAAGATGGCGGGGAACGGGCTTGGGAATTTTCCGCAGTGTGCGGGAGAAATCCCTGGCCGTCATCAGGCTGCGGTAGAAGGTGGCATATGGTGACGTTTACGTAAAGGGACACGCAGGAGCACCGCCTTGCCCAAGGTTTGAAAGCTTGCGCGAGCTTTGTGGGAGCGGGCATGCCCGCGAACACCGGCAAAGCCGGTGCCATCCACCGCGTCGTCTGCTTCGCGGGCGCGCCCGCTCCCACAGGGACGGCGCGGGCTTTGAGTTGGCGCTGAACCTGTGGGAGCGGGTTCACCCGCGAAGAGGCCCTTGAGGTCAATCACGGCTGTCGCTTGATTTCAACAAAGCCCAGACGCCCGCCAGACACTCGGCACCGGCCCACCGGACATAAGGCCGCTCCTGCAGAAGCAGAGCACAACTTGTTCTCAACCAAATGGCCAAACCAACAACTAAGAAAAACACTAAGTTACAAGTTTCAGAAAGTTCTTACTTATATCCAAAAACAACGACACCCTGTTTATTTAAATCCCGCCGCAGCCCGCCTACCCTGCAACTCCGCCATAACCATCAACCTTACCCCAGGCCCTCTTTGCACCAAGACCACAGCTGATACCGGAGCAATTCTTCACAAGGAAAAACCCGCCATGTACCGACAATCTGATCTGCGCTTCAGCTTTCAACCCTTGGCTGGCGACATTCAATTCGAGGTGCTTTCATTCGAACTCGACGAAGCCATCAGCGCACCATTCCAGTTGAAGCTGGAGCTGATCAGTCACGAAGATGAAGTGGACTTCGGTCAATTGCTCGACAAGCCGGTACTGTTCACGATCTGGCAGCATGAACGCCCACTGCGCTACGTACACGGCGTGACAAGCAGCTTCAGCCAAGGTGAAACGGGCTTTTATCGCACCCGTTACCATGCCCTGGTCGAGCCCCTCCTGGCCCGCGGCGGGTTGCGTTCGAACTGGCGAATCTTCCAGCAGAAAACCGTGCCGCAGATTCTCGAAATCATGCTCAAGCGCCAGTGCATCCTTCATTTCGAGTTGCACACTTTTGGCGACCATCAGGTGCGCGAGTTCTGCGTACAGGCAGGTGAAACAGACCTCGACTTCATCGCCCGCCTGGCGGGTGAAGAGGGTTTCATCTATCGCTTCGAGCACACGCCAAAACAACACCTGCTGGTCATCACCGACCGACTGCTGGCGCTGGGGCAGATCAGCCGAGGCGCGATCAAGACCGAAGACGACGATGAAGGGCTTCCTGAAGAGGACGACGTCGGCCCCGACCAGGTGCTGTACCGCGCCAACAGCGGTGGTGATCAGGCGAGGCCTTGCCTGCGGCGCCTGCGTTACAGCGAGCAGGTACGCACTGCTCGACAGGTACAGCGGGACTACACCTTCACCAACCCGCAGTACCGGCAGGAACACCGCGCAGATGACAGTGGCATCACCCATCAGTCCCAGGACTATGAGCGCTTCGACTACCCCGGCCGCTACAAGCGCGATGTGGTCGGCGCCCCCTTCACCGCCACCCGCCTCACGGCCCTGCGCCATGACGCCCGTATTGCCGAAGTCGAGGGTGACGATGTACGCCTGCAACCGGGGCTGAGCTTTACCCTCATCGAGCATCCGCGCAAAGACCTCAACGCACACTGGCGCGTGATGCGCGTGCATCACGAGGGCAGCCAATTCACCAGCCTGCAAGAAGAAGCTGCCGGGACCGAGCAAGGAACGCGCTACTCGCAGGAAGCCGTGCTGGTGCCCGGCCGGATCGAATGGCGACCTGCGCCGCTGGACAAACCGCGCATTGACGGCCCGCACATGGCCACCGTCGTCGGTCCACCCGGCGAGGAGATCTATTGTGACGAATGGGGACGGGTCAAGGTCAGCTTCCCCTGGGATCGCGAGAGCAGAAACAACGAGTTCAGCTCCTGCTGGGTGCGCGTATCGCAGGGTTGGGCAGGCGGCAGCTGGGGCTCGATGGCTATTCCACGCATAGGCCAGGATGTGATCATCCAGTACGTCAACGCCGACCCCGACCAGCCGATGATCACCGGGCGCACCTACTGCGGCGATCAACTGCCGCCCTACGAGCTGCCGGAACACAAGACGCGCATGACCATCAAGAGTCAGACCCACAAGGGTAATGGCTTCAACGAACTGCGTTTCGAAGATGAACTGGGTCGGCAGGAAGTGTACGTGCATGCCGAAAGGAACATGAATACCAAGGTCAAACATGACCAGACCCTGAACGTCGGCAATGATCGCGCCACTGCGACAGGCCGCGACCAAAACACCAGCATTGCGCGTGACGAGACTATCGATACGGGACGTGATCGCCGCGATCATGTTCACCAGGACCGATTCACCAGCATCGACCGCAACGATATCCACTCCATTGGCAACACAAGCCGCATCACCATTGCCGCCGACCACAGCCTGAGTATCGGCGGCAATCAGTCGCTCGTCATCGAAGGTACGCGCGCCATTGAAGCCCGTACCGCTCAGCGTCTGCTGACACGGTCCTACATGCTTCAGGGCACGGAACGTATTCACATCCGTGGCCCGAGCGGCAAGATCATCTTCGATGCCGACGGCATAACCATCGAAGCCCCCAACATCCGCTTCAAAGGCAATGTCACCTACCAGACACCTGTGCAGGCCCAGGTCGAAGCCATCGAGGCCGCTATTCGAGAAGGCTCACCGCTAATCGAAGAATGCCCCTTTGCCGGGAGGGACGACGCATGAGCCTGCACCAGCAATTAAGCGAAGGCAGCCTGTACACGGGTGTCGTCAGTGCAAGCCTGTTCGTGCTTGCCGAAGCGTCGGCCAATCCGGGCCTGCTGGGCAGGCTCGAGTTTCATTCCACCCGACACCAATGCCTGTGGCACCTGGACCATCACACCGGGCTGGAGAAGCATGCGCCATTACTGTTCCAGCTGACAGCAGGCAGCGAACTGGATGCCTGGCTTGGCGGCCTGGACGGGGCCTTCGCCTGTACTGTCGCCGAGACCACACTGCCCCTCGAAGCCCTCGCGCGGCACCTGCGCCGCTTTGGCAAAATCCAGGAAGGACGACGTCGTTACTTCATGAGGCTTGGTGATCCTCGGTCGTTAAGCTTCTACGTCGGCTCACTGACGCAGCAGCCAGACACCCTGGCCCGGCTGTTCGATCACGGACGCATACGCAGGCTCTACTTCCACGATTCACGAACCGGGCTTGCACTTGGCGCACAGCCGCTGTTCGAGCAAACAGAAAGCAGCATCGAACGGGAAGGCTGCCTGGCCTGGCTGCCATTGCGCCACGAGGTCCCTGCATGAGCCTGCCGAGTCTGAATCTGGGTGCGCTGCAAGCTGCCTCGCTACGGTCCACCAACCGTCGACTGTCCCGATTCCTGCTGGGGACGTTGGACGGTTCGCTTGCGCGTTTTCATACCCGTCCCGAGGATGTTCCCCTGCTGGTAGCCAATGCGGGGGCTCTGGTCAGCAACAGGGGCTACACCTGCGGCAAGGAATACAGCTTGCTGGTGCTGAGCCACTTCTTGCTGGGTCTGGGCTGGTGGAACGACCCCGCAAGCGTATCGGTGTGGTCAATCCACCAGGTTCCCGGCCTTACCCAGGATGAGCGACTCGACATGCTGACCGTGCGGGCAGTAGCCCACCGTATGCAGTGGGAGGGGCAACTTACCCTTATGCATGACGTCACACGGCAGATTTTGCGCCTGCCCGATGACGATTGCGACCACGACCGGCAGTGGCGATCACTGGAGCAACTGATGACCCTGCGCGGCATACCAGCTGACGCGCAGCAGTCTTGCTATTGCTGCTATGAGTCGGATGCCAGCCGCCGCTATGCGCTGCCCGCCATCAACCACAAAGAGCTGAACGGGAACGAGATCCTCGCCTACCGCTATTACGGAAAACGGCTACCTCAGCCGTCGGATGACCTGTACAAGCTGCCCCCGTTGCCCCGCAGCCAAGTGCTGGTGCATGTGCTCCTGGCGATCGCGTTCGGTCGACACTTTTACCTCAACCCATTGTTCACCCCTTGGGTGAAGTTGCTTGAAGCCACCGACTCTCCCCGAGAGCGCTGCAGGGTGTTGGCAGATCAACTGGCAGCCCACCAACAAGCACTCAAGGAGCCGAGTCCGCATGGTTGAAGCATCTGCTTTACAAACGCTGGGGCAAGCCGCACTCAGCGGGGCGCTGCCTGTTCCACCCGACATTTGCGTACCCTGCTCCCTGCCCGGCGCGCTGTTCTCCCTCGACGGCGACGACGGTTGCGACCAGTTGCTAGGCATCCCCTCCCAGAACGGCGTCGGCCCTGCCTGGTTTCGCAACAACCCGTGGATCCGCGACCAAGCGCGCAACCACCGCGATACCTTCCTCCAGCAGGTGCTGGAGCATGCCGGCGACACGCTGGGTAATGCCTGGCTGGCTGAGTTCTATGCCTTTGCCGCCAGCGAAAAGCTGCAGCTGGTGTGCATCGACGACGAGATCCGCCTCAACGAACTCCCCCCGCCCGTACTCGACCACATGGGCGAGCGCAGCCAGCACGGTTATGGCTTTGCCCTGCACAGCAATTTCTTCTTCACCGACCACAAGATCTATTTCGCCACCTTCACCCATGTGCAGTGGGCCGAGGCGCAACGGGAAGAGTACGTCGACGAGCACGGCACCCAGCGTATCAGCCCGCCCTACACCTGGCATACGCCCACTGGTCTGTACCCGATCGAACAGGCCTGTGGACAGCTGGTCCGCCACTACGCCGAAGCCAAGGCCCGTGCTCGCTTCTGGCAAGGTGTCATTGGCGCGGGCGAATTCGCCTTCGGGGTGCTGGCGATGGTGCCAGTGGTCCGTGGTATCAAAGGCGCCGCAACCCTCGGCCGCTATGCCTTCGTCGCCCTGGAAGCCGCGCTGGCCGCCGATGCCATGGTCGACGGCAGCAGCCGCATGATCACTGGCGAAGGCCTGAGTATCGGCGAGCAGTTCTTCACCGACCTGGCGCGCCTGGCCAACCCCGACACTGCCGAGGCACGTGGCAAGCAGGTATTCATGGCCATCAACCTGGCCCTGCTGCTGCCGGCCGCCATCGGCGGCGCCCGTTGGCTGATGCACAAGTTGCAGCCCGGCAGCATGACCACCGTACGCCTCGACAACGCCGCGCTGTCGCAAGAGGAAGTCCGGCGCCTTGGCAACCGCAGCGCCGGCGAAGTCACCGTACTGGAAACCCGCATCCAGCGACGCAGCCGCGAGGGTGAGCTGCCGGTCACAGCGCATGAACTGCACTCGGTGGAGCGCAATGCCAGCCTGGTCGCGCTCGATGTGGTCGGCGGCAAGGCCGACTACGCCTACATGGCCACCACCCTGCGCGACCGGCTGGTGGCCATGATCCAGCACAGCATCGGGCCGGTGCGCATGGGCGGCAGCCTGACCCGGGTCGTCGCCGATGCCGGCGAAGAAGCCCTGGCGGCTGCCCTGGTCAGCCACTGGAAGGTCAAGTCGGAGAACATCCTCGGCCTGAGCACCCACCCTTCCCGGCCCAGCCAGTTCGGTTTGAAGAACAAGAGCGACCAGGGAATTGACATGCTGGTGTACGTGCCGCCACCGCCCTCGATGACGGTGCGTAATCCGACGACGCAGCAAATGCGGCACCACATTGATGGGCTGAAGGGGACGGCACCCGTGGAAGAGCTGAAGTTCGAGGCGGGTACGTTGTTGGTGATCGAAGTGAAGACGACTTTAGGGAAAAGCAAGACGCCTGCTTTTATCAACACCCAGAAAGCAGGAGGCAAAGCCAACCTTCAGCGCATACAGGACTTGATTCGTAGGAAAAGACAAGGTTGGGGAGAAGCCCTTACAAAAACTGACCCCGCCTTTATTACAAAGTACCAAGCAGTAGAGGACAGCTTGGATTCGCGAAAAGTCTCATTTCTTCATGCACAAGTATTCTTTGACTCGAAAGGTCACCCTAATAGCATTGTCGGTGACCGAAGCGGAATACAAATTAATCTCTGGAACCAACATGAATAGACAGGCAAAAGATCGACTCAAAGTCAGCTTGAAAAAAATACACGAATGGGCGAGAGAGGACCTACTCGTGAGGTGCGACATGCTGACGTCTTACATCGTGACTGGCGAAACCATAGGCATCGCTTGCAATCAGATATTCAAAGCTGGCATGAACAATATTGGAAAAGGTTTACAGCTTGCAACACAGCACCCATACGGGCCAGCGTCATTGGATTTCGTCTCTGGCATTACACAGATGTTAATCGCTGAAGCAATCTTAATACAAAAACTTGCGCACACTAAAGAAAGTAGCATAAGCAATTTAGATGGGACCACTCACCTAATGTTGTGTGCACTGGCTACTGGCCGGTTTGAACTGGTTGAGCCCTTTCACCAAGCTATTTTCACAGGTATTCATAATGGCTACGGTGTCAGCGATGGCCACAATTTGCCAATCGGTACCACCTTTCGCTACGCCGCTTTCGGCCTGACCATTATCGGCGACTGGCTCGGCAAACCGCTTGACCTCGACAAGCACGCCCTGCCTCGCGACCCTGCCTGGGGTCAATTGGTCGCTCATTGGCGCGAACCTGATCCCGATAAACTGGCGCCGATCCTGGTGGCCGCCTGCGACACCCATGTCGAACGCATCGCGCTGACATCCCGCGAACTCGACTCCGGCAATTTCGAATTCGGCTCCCCCTTCGAGGCCGTCTACCCTGCCGAAATCCTGGCCATCCTCAACCTGCGTCGGTCGTTGGGGCTAACCAACCCCTCGCCCATCGAACACCCGTTGATGCAAACGCCCTATGCAAGGCTGACCTGCCCGCCTGGCATGCGTTTCGAACCTGATGAGCTGTTGTTGCAGTTCTTAGCCGCCGTATGTAAACACGACCCGGCTGCAATGCCAGACGGCCTTTATGAAGCCGTTCTACAAACAAACTCGGCCAATTGATCATGGCCGGCTTGCAGGCGCTGCTCGAAAATACCCGCAATGGCGCACTGCCCATCCCCGTCGACATTTGCGTGCCCTGCTCCCTGCCCGGCGCGCTGTTCTCCCTCGACGGCGGCGACGGTTGCGACCAGTTGCTAGGCATTCCCTCCCAGAACGGCGTCGGCCCTGCCTGGTTTCGCAACAACCCCTGGATTCGCGACCAGGAACGCAACCACCGCGATACCTTCCTCCAGCAGGTCCTGGAGCATGCCGGCGACACGCTGGGCAATGCCTGGCTGGCTGAGTTTCATGCCTTTGCCGCCAGCGAAAAGCTGCAGCTGGTGTGCATCGACGACGAGATCCGCCTTGGCGAACTCCCCCCGCCCGTACTCGACCACATGGGCGAGCGTAGCCAGCACGGTTATGGCTTCACCCTGCACAGCAATTTCTTCTTCACTGACCACAAGATCTATTTCGCCACCTTCACCCATGTGCAGTGGGCCGAAGCGCAACGGGAAGAGTACGTCGACGAACACGGCACCCAGCGCATCAGCCCGCCCTACACCTGGCATACGCCCACTGGTCTGTACCCGATCGAACAGGCCTGTGGACAGCTGGTCCGCCACTACGCCGAAGCCAAGGCCCGTGCTCGCTTCTGGCAAGGTGTCATTGGCGCGGGCGAATTCGCCTTCGGGGTGCTGGCGATGGTGCCAGTGGTCCGTGGTATCAAAGGCGCCGCAACCCTCGGCCGCTATGCCTTCGTCGCCCTGGAAGCCGCGCTGGCCGCCGATGCCATGGTCAACGGCAGCAGCCGCATGATCACTGGCGAAGGCCTGAGTATCGGCGAGCAGTTCTTCACCGACCTGGCGCGCCTGGCCAACCCCGACACTGCCGAGGCACGTGGCAAGCAGGTATTCATGGCCATCAACCTGGCCCTGCTGCTGCCGGCCGCCATCGGCGGCGCCCGTTGGCTGATGCACAAGTTGCAGCCCGGCAGCATGACCACCGTACGCCTCGACAACGCCGCGCTGTCGCAAGAGGAAGTCCGGCGCCTTGGCAACCGCAGCGCCGGCGAAGTCACCGTACTGGAAACCCGCATCCAGCGACGTCCCCGCGAGGGTGAGCTGCCGGTCACAGCACATGAACTGCACTCGGTGGAGCGCAATGCCAGCCTGGTCGCGCTCGATGTGGTCGGCGGCAAGGCCGACTACGCCTACATGGCCACCACCCTGCGCGACCGGCTGGTGGCCATGATCCAGCACAGCATCGGGCCGGTGCGCATGGGCGGCAGCCTGACCCGGGTCGTCGCCGATGCCGGCGAAGAAGCCCTGGCGGCTGCCCTGGTCAGCCACTGGAAGGTCAAGCCGGAGAACATCCTCGGCCTGAGCACCCACCCTTCCCGGCCCAGCCAGTTCGGTTTGAAGAACAAGAGCGACCAGGGCATCGACATGCTGGTGTACGTACCACCACCGCCCTCGATGACGGTGCGTAATCCGACGACACAGGAAATGCGGCATCACATTGATGGGCTGAAGGGGACGGCACCCATGGAAGAGCTGAAGTTCGAGGCGGGTACGTTGTTGGTGATCGAAGTGAAGACGACTTTAGGGAAAAGCAAGACGCCTGGTTTCATCAACACCCAAAAATCAGGAGGCGAAAGCAGCCTTGCACGCATACGAAGATTAATTGAAAACAAGAGACAAGGATGGAATGAAAAAATCTTATCAACAGCAGATCCAAATTTTTCACAAAAACTACAAGCCATCAAAGAAAGCACAAGTTCAGGGAAAACAGCCTACCTGCACGCTCAAGTATTTTTTGACCCTAACGGCGTTCCAAGCGCTCTTACGGGCAATAGCGCGGGAATACAAATAAACCTGTGGAATTAGAAATGAGCAAAAAACCGAAAAACAGGCTACCAGTCAGCCTTAACCAAATCCAGCTATGGGCTTCTGACGATTTGATCGTAAGGAGCGAAACCCTAACCTCCTACATCGAAAATGGCGGTTCACTTGACCTTGCTTGCGGCGAACTACACCGGTTTGGGATGAACAGCATTGGCAACGGGTTACAATATGCGACCAAGCACACTTACAACTGCGCATCATTGGATTTCATTTCCGGAATCGCCAAGAGACTCGTCGCCGATCTAATACTGATCAGGAATCTTGAAAAATCTCGACAGATGGCCATTGAGGATCTAGATGGTTTAACTCTTGTAATACTATGTACAATTGCAACAGGGCAACTCCGACTCGTAGCCCCCTTTCATCAAACCGTACTCTCCGCTTTGGAGGGTGGATATGGCGTCGAGGATGGAAACAACCTGCCGATAGGTACCACCCTACGCTACGCCGCCTTCGGCCTGACCATCATCGGTGACTGGCTCGGCAAACCGCTCGACCTCGACAAGCACGCCCTGCCTCGCGACCCTGCCTGGGGTCAATTGGTCGCTCATTGGCGCGAACCTGATCCCGATAAACTGGCGCCGATCCTGGTGGCCGCCTGCGACACCCATGTCGAACGCATCGCGCTGACATCCCGCGAACTCGACTCCGGCAATTTCGAATTCGGCTCCCCCTTCGAGGCCGTCTACCCCGCCGAGATCTTGGCCATTCTCAACCTGCGCCGTTCGCTGGGCCTGCCGAACCCTTCCATCGACCACCCATTGATGAAAACACCCTACGCCAGGCTGACCTGCCCGCCAGGCATGCGCTTCGAGCCGGATGAACTGCTGATGCGCTTCCTGGCTGCCGCCTGCAAACACGACCCTGATGCCGTACCGGCCGGCCTTTACGAAGCAATCATGCAAAACAGCGCAAAGGATTGAGCGATGTCCCGACAAGGTGCGATTCGAAAAGGCGATCCCCACAGCGGGGGTGGTCGGATGGGGGAAGGAAGCGGATTTCCCGTCAACGGGCGGCAACAATGCGTTCTCGGAGATTGTGCGCCATGCGCGCTTCATGGAGGGACATTTGCGTTGATCTCTGGCGGTGACGGTAGTGTCTTGTTCAACGGTATTTCGTTGGTATTCGAGCCTGCGGAGCTTGCTTGTGGGTGCAAGGTTTCATCTACCTGTTCGGGACCTTATGCCAAAGAGGGCTGAACGACCTGAAGAACGTGGTTTCATGCATCGTCCTCTTCGCAGGCTTGCACGATCTGAACAGCGCTCGCGTTGTCTGTTTCGCGGGCGCGCCCGCTCCCATAGAGACGGCGCTGGCTTCGAGTTGACGCTGAACCTGTGGGAGCGGGTTCACCCGCGAAGAGGCCCTCAAGGTCAATCACGGCTGCAGCTTGATTTCAACAAAGCCCAGGCGCCCGCCAGACACTCGGCTCCGGCCCATTCGCGGGTAAACCCGCTCCCACAGGGACGGCATCGCACTTGAGATCACGCGGTACCTGTGGGAGCGGGCATGCCCGCGAACACCGGCAAAGCCGGTGCCATCCACCGCGTCGTCTGTTTCGCGGGCGCGCCCGCTCCCACAGGGACGGCGCGGGCTTCGAGTTGACGCCGAACCTGTGGGAGCGGGTTCACCCGCGAAGAGGCCATCGAAGCCAATCACTGCTGCTCATTCTGGCTCAGGTACTTGTCCACCGTAGCCTGCCCCTCCCCCGCATCCCCCGCCACCTGCCACAGCCGCCGTTCAATCCCCTGCGCCAGCAAATGTCCCACCGCCGCTTCTATCGCCGACAGCACGCACAGCTGCGCCGGCTCATTGGTGGTGTACCCCACCTCAGCCTCGAGCAGCTTCTTGAACTCGATGAACTTGAACACCCCGGCGCTGCGGCCGACCGAGTAGATGGTCTTGCTGGTCATCACATTGGCCAGCACCTGCCCGGTACGCACGTCCACCGCGCGCAGGTTCACGGTCACCTGGTCGACCCGGTACTCGCGTGAGATGTCGATACCCAGGTACCGGGCGCCTTCCCCACCGCTGCGCACGTTGGTGTCGTAGGCGATGATGCCGCCCTCCAGCATCAGGTTGGCGGCCTGCAGCGGCGGCAGCTCGCCCATGATGTTTTCCGGTACATCAGGCTTTTTCTGCGAAGCACGGATGATCTTGCGCTCGGTCAGCAGGTTCTGCAGGCCTTCACGCTCCAGTACCACGAACCAGCCACTGGCGTTCAGGGCGTCCATCAGCATGCTGGCCGCGCCCTGGGTGACGCTGGTGGAGAACGAGCTGGCCGGGGTCGGCTTGTACTGCCCGGTCTGGTCGCGGAAGCCGTACACCACCGCCATCAACCGGCCCTTGGGCCGTGGCATGTTGATCAGGTCGTAGTAGGTCGAGGCCCGGGGGGTCAGGGTCGGGGTTTCCGAGTCCTGTTCGGCGGGCATCGGTTCGCGCAGGCCACAACCGTGCAGACCCAGGGCGGTGAGGATCAGCAGCGTGCTCAGCAGACGTTTCATGGTGTTCTCTCCCCAACAAATAGCCTTGCCCCCTCAAGGGTTCAGGCCGCTGACCTCAATGATCGAAATTTCTCCTGTGGCGCGATCGGTGACCTTGATACTCAAGGCCCCGGAATCGTCGATGACGTCGATGAGAAACGCATCGGTCGCCATGCTGCCGGTGTTGCCGTTGCTGATGTTGTCCAGCAACTGCGACAACATCCGCGACTCCAGCTGGTTGCTGAAGCGCTCCAGGGCCGTGGTGCCGGTAAAGGCCGAGGAACGGTCCTTGAGGTCGGGGTCGTCGTAGTCGTTCTGCGCCTGGGCGTTGTTCAGCAACCAGGTGCCATTGAGCGGGTTGCCGCCAAAGGCCGGGTTGACCGGGGTGTACACCAGCTCGGTGGCCTGGGCGGCACATGCGCTGGCAAACAGGCAGGCGGCGATGCAACGGGGTATGTGGTGCTTCATAGCTCGTCCCTCTCCAGATCGGTGGTGTCCTGCAGCAGGCGTTGCAACTTGCGTTGGATGATTTGCTGCTTGACCAGGTCGGCTGCTGCAACGGCCTCGTCCTTGAGCTCGGTGGTGTTCGGCGGCAGGAAGCGGCGGTACACCACCTCACGGTCAAATTCCACGGTAACCAGGCTGCCCCAGCGGGCATCCGGGCGTTCACGCACCACCAGGTTGAAATCCAGCCGGCTGGTGGCGCGCAGGCGGTCGGCGAAGTAGAAGTAGAAGTCGTGGCCGATGTGCGAGATGGTGTTGTCGACGATGAAGCCTTGCATCTCGTCCTCGTCCCCGGCCCGGGCCGAGGTGCCAAGCACTGCCACCAGCAGCAGGCCCAGGCACAGCGCGGCCAGGCGGCTCATGGCGTGTCTCCCGGGCCGGCATGGGTCTGCACGCCACCGGCACTTTCGGTAAAGGCCTGTTCGGCGACGAACTGCCAGTCGCTGTAGTGCTCCAGGCCGTCGAAACCGCTCCATTCGGCACTGAAACCACTGCGCTTGAACGGGGTGGCGTCCGAACGGCTGTGCACGCCGGTAATGCGGCCATCGATCGAGCGCAGCAGGCCCCAATCGTCACTGTTGGTAATGGGGTCGGGGTACAGCTGGCGAATGTGCCGCCTGGCCTGCGGGAAGCGGTTGTCCTGCAGCAGGTCGGCCAGTTCCTGCGGATACTGGGCCAGCCCCGGCGAGGCGCGGTAGTAGCTGCGCAGGGCCTGGGCATACTGGCCGCCCACCCACAACAACTGGCGTTCGCGGTCACGCTGGGCAGCACTGGCCCAGAGCGTGCCGGTGGCGGCGAGGGCCACGCTGCTGACCGCAATCAGCAGCAACACGCCCAGGTAGGTGAAGCCGGCGTCGGCCTTACCATTCAGCGAACAGGCTGCCATCGCGCGCCCTCCCTGTGGCACCGCTCTTGATATCGGCCACGCCGCCGGCCACGCCTTCGGGCGGTGGCACCAGCTGCCAGGCATCGCTGCGCTCGGTGATCGGATCTACCGGGGTGTTGCGCAGGTAACGCTGCTCCACCAGTTGCTCTAGCGAGTCCGGGTAATGGCCGGTGTCGCCGTAGTAGTGGTCCAGCGCTTCGCGCAGCACCGCCAGGCTCTGGCGCAGGGTGGCTTCGCGGGAGCTCTCCAGGCTGTTGAAGTAGCGCGGCATGGCGATGGTCATCAGCGTGGCGATGATCGCCAGCACCACCAGCAGTTCGATCAGGGTGAAGCCTCGGCTGCGCTTCATGGCTGTCACCATTGCCCGTAGGGGATGTTGTTGAGGCCTTTGCCGCGGGCCTTGGAATACACGTCGAACACGTCTTCGCCTTCACGCGGGTTGTCAGGGCTGCTGTCGTAGGCGCGCAGCCCCCACCCGCCTTCGTCCTCGCCCTTGGCGGCCACCAGCGGGTCGTGCGGGATGCGCCGCAGGAAGTAGAACTTGGCACCTTTGGCGCTGCGCACATCGCGCACGCCGTCGACCAGCACCTGCAGGTTCGGCGGGTAGCCACTGGCATCCAGGCGCTTCTCGATGTACCCGGCATCAAACGCCCGCTTGTAGGCGTCGATG
The DNA here is from genome assembly GCF_049486705.1 of Pseudomonas sp. NLJ1. NCBI lineage: Bacteria > Pseudomonadati > Pseudomonadota > Gammaproteobacteria > Pseudomonadales > Pseudomonadaceae > Pseudomonas > Pseudomonas sp. NLJ1. Next base: position 249,839 of record NZ_CP137735.1, read on the forward strand.
GCGTCGCGGATCTGGTACAGCGCCTCGCGCAGTTGCTGTTCCTTGCCGCGGCGCACCACGGTTTCGGTCAGCGGCGCGGCCATGCTGGCAAGCAGCCCGAGCAGTGCCAGGGTCAGCACCACTTCGATCAGGCTGAAGCCCTGCATGCGGCGCTGCGCGATCATGGCCGCGGGCTCCCTTTGGCCGGGGCGATCGCCATCTGGCTCTCCACCACCGGTGTATCGGTGGCCGGGGCATTGCCAGGCACGTCTGCCGGCGGCAGCGGCGCCATCTGCCGCACCTGCATGGCCGACTCGGTACCGGTGGCGAACTCCATGTCCGACGGGCTCTGGTACGGCAGGTTGCGCACAATGCGCGGGGTGATCGCCAGTACCAGCTCCGACTTGCTCATGTCGTCCTTGTTGCTGCCGAACAGCCGGCCCAGGCCGGGGATGTCGCCAAGGCCGGGGATCTTGTTGCCGCTGGCGTTGTGGTCGTTGCGCACCAGGCCGGCCAGCACCTGGGTTTCACCATCGTGCAGGCGCAGGGTGGTCTGGGCGTTGCGGGTGTCGACCTGGACCGGAATGGTGCCCTGACGCGTGGCCTCCAGTGGGGTGGCGTTGCTCACCTCCAGGGCTACCTTGATCGCCACTTCGTTGTTCAGGTGCACGGTGGGCTGCACTTCAAGCTTCAGGCCCACGTCCAGGTAGGTGACGCTTTCGGTGATCACCGGGCCCTGGGTGGACGGCACCGAGGTGGCGCTGATGATCGGCACCCGCTGGCCGATGTGGATACGTGCCTGCTCACGGTTGCTGACACGGATCACCGGGCTGGCCAGCGTGTTGATGTCCTTGTCCTGGGCGTTGATCTTGGCCTGCGGCGCCGGCGCGATGCTGATGCGGCTGGAGTCGATGCCCTTGAGCTGGTCGAGCACGCTCACCGGCTGGCCGTCGGAGCTCAGCACGCCGAAGGTGTTGGGCCATTGCAGGCCGAGGTCGAGGATGCGCGAAGTGGCCACTTCCATCACCTCCACTTCCAGCACCACCTCGGGGTTGGACTGGTCCTGCGACTGCAGCAGCTTCTCGGCCATGCGCACGGCATCGGGGGTGTCGCGCATGGTCAGGGTGTTGAGGCGTTCGTCGACGAACACGTCGCGGGTCTTGAGCATGGTCTTGACCATGTTCAGCGCGGTGTTGGAGTCGATGCTGGTCAGGTAGAAGGTACGCATGACCAGTTCCTGGTAGTCCTTGGTCTTCTGCGGCGAGTCGGGGTAGATCATCAGGGTGTTTTCATTGACGATCTTCTGCCGCAGCTGGTTCTGTTCCAGCAGCAGCGCCACGGCGTCCTCGATACGCAACTCGCGCACGAAGATGGTGGCCTTCATGTCCGGGCGCATGTCCTTGTCGAAGATGAAGTTGATGCCGGCGACCTGGGACAGCACCTCGAAGATGGTCTTGAGGTTGGCATCGCGAAACTCCAGGGTCACCGGTCGCTCCAGTTTGCTGCGCAGCTGCGGGAACGGTTGCGCGGTGCGCGCCTGGACGTTCTCGATGTCGCTGCGCAGGGCAATGCCCTTCTGGTTCTGCGGGTCCAGGCGCAGCACTTCGCGCATGTAGCGCTCGGCACCGAACAAATCACCCTGGCGCAGCGCTGCCTGGCCCAGTGCCACGCGCTCGTCGAGGGTGCGGATCAGCTCCAGCTGGCGAATGCCTTCCTGGGCGCGGCGGTTGTTCGGCTCCAGGGTCAGCACCCGGCCATAGCCCATGCGGGCGCCGGCGAAGTCATGGCGTATGCGGTCGGCGTCGGCCTGGGTCAGCAGCGCCTCGACCGCGGCCTGGCGGCTGTGGGCCAGGGCGATGTTCAGCTCGGTGTCACGCGGGTCCTCGCGCAGGGCTTCCTCCAGGCTGGCAATGCCGGCTTCGTACTGGCCCTCCTTCATCAACTGTTCGCTGTCCTTGCGTACCGCGCTGGAGCCGCAGCCGGCAATGGCCACGCACAGCGCCACAAGCAGGAACGGAGCCGGTTTGCACAGCTTTGACGACTTCATGGTGCGCTCCCTACAGACAAAGTCTGCGACTGATGCAAAGGCAGGTAGACCAGGTGCAGTTCGCTGGCCGATACCCGCTCGAGGCGGTAGGTGTCTTCGATCACGTCGCCCTGGCGCACGACGTAGAGTTTTTCGCCGCTCTGCAGGAAGATCTGCAGGTCGTCGCGCTCGCCCATGCGGCCAATGAACTGGAATGGCAGGGCCGGGGCGGTCGGGGCTGAGGGGGCGACCGGGGCGGCGTTCACGGGTTGTTCGGTGACGGTGGCAAGGGCCTGGGGTCTGGTCCATTGCTGGGTTGGGAAGAGATCACCAGAGGCCTGTTCCGGCCTATTCGCGGGTGAACCCGCTCCCACAGGGGACGGGGACGCAGCCGAATCCTCTGTGGGAGCGGGCGCGCCCGCGAAGGGGGCGACACTGTCTTCCTGGCCGAACCAGTGGCCCGGGGCCCAGGCCAGCGCCGCGCTGACGCCGAGGAAGCCAACCCAGATGACAGCACGTTGTGTGTTCATCACGACCTCGACAGGTAAAGGGTCATGCGCAGGCGGGCATTGAGCTCGCTGTCGCCAATGCGTTTGCGTTGCAGCTCCAGGTCTTCCAGCACCAGGGTCGGCAACTGCTTGAGCAGGCCCTTGAGAAAACCGCGAATCTGCGGGTAGCTGCCGCGCACCGGCAGCACGATCTGGTAGCGCGCCAGCTGCGTCCTGGGGTCGATGCCCAGGGCATATTCACCACGCGCCAGGCTGATATGCTCGGCGCTGGCCAGGTGGTACAGGCGCTCGATCAGCTCGCTGGCCTGGGGCTGCCCTGGCAGTTGCTGGCGCAGGCTATCGAGCGCCTGCTGCTCGGGTTTGACGGCGATCTTCAGCTCGCCACGCCTGACCCGCTCGACCTGCACGCTAGCGTCCGCTTCGGTGGCGCGCAGCTCGCGCAGGTTCTGCCATTGCGGCAACACCCCGGCGCACAGCACGCCTACGGCCAGCAGGCCCACCGCAACCGCCGCCAGGCCGACCGGACCGATGCGACGCAGGCGCTCCTGGAGGATCAGGCTGTTCAGCGATTCACGGGCGCGCATGGCCGGTCTCCCAGGTGGCGGTGAGGGTGAAGCGCACCGGGCGCTCGGGCTGCGCGGCCAGCACCTCGTGGTTGAGCAGCGACACATCGCTGAGCTCGGCACTGGCTTCCAGGCGCTGGTGGTACTGCAGCATCGCTTCCAGGTTGCGCGCCTCGGCGGTGATGTGCAGTTGGCCTTTGCGCGCGTCGGGGGCCAGGCTGAGCAACGCCACGTCGTCCTGGGGCTGCGCTTCGAGCATGGCGAACAGCTGCTGCCAGGGCCGTTGCAACTGCTGCGAGACGCTTTGCATCTGGGCCAGGCGCTCAGCCTGTTCACGGCTGGCGGCGCTGCTCAGCGGCGCGACGGTGGCCGGGCGACGGCCCAGTTGTTGCTCCAGGCTGTGCACGCTGGCCTCCCGCTCGACCTGCTCGGCCTGCAAGCTTTGTTGCAGCAGCACCAGGCCGGCGACCATGGCGCTCGCCACGGCCAGCAGCGACCAGGCCAACGGGCTGTTGCGCCGGGGCTGGAACTCCAGGTCCAGGCGGCGCATGTCAGGCCACCGCCCGCCACATGGCGCACAGCGGGTCGGCATCGCTGGCCGGCTGGCACAGTTGCACCGCCGCCAGTTGCGGCACCTCGCCCCGGCCCGGGGCATGCAGGTAGACCCGTGGCAGGTGCTCGCCATACAGCTCGCAGGTGCGCTCGATCAGTGCTTGCAGGGCCTGGTCGCTATCGGCGCAGCCTTGCGCCAGCACTTGCTGCCAGGCCCCGCCGGCAGCCAGCAGCAGCACGCTGCGGCGCGGTTCGGCCAGGACGAACAGGAAGTCGCCCTGCTCCAGCTGTGCCGAGCAGCGGTTGTAGGCGGCCATCAGGTACGGCTGCACCGAGCGCAGGCTCAGGTGGTTTTCCCGGCCCAGCGCCTGCAGCCGCTGCAGCAGGGCTTCGGGCAACGCCGTGGCGATGCGCGCGGCACCGGCCGGCTCGGGCGACAACACGATGCGCCAGTCGTCCAGCGGCTGCCCGTAGAGGTTTTCGAAACAGGCCCGGGCGTAGGCGTCCAGCTCGCGCGGGTGGCTGATGGCATCACTCCAGGGCACCAGGCAGAAGCGGCTGTAGCGGGCCGACAGCAGCACCCGCAACTGGGCACCACGCACGGCATGCTCGGCCAGCAGCGTGGCCAGGGCGTCGACGGCGGCCTCCCAGGCCGGTTGAGCGGCATCGCAGGTAAAGTCGCGGCTGCCCAGCCATTGGTGGTGATTGGCGTGCCAGCTACCCAGGCCTGCACCTTCGGCGCCGAGCACGGCGCTGTATCTGTAAGCGCCACGATCAGATGAATGTGACACGGTTGATCTCCTCGAGAGTGGTACGGCCATCCCGGACCAGGTCCAGGGCCGAGGCCCGCAGCAGGCGCAGGCCGCGCTGGCAGGCGAGGTTCTTGATCTGCGACAGAGGGCGGCGCTCGACAATCATTTGCCGCAGGTCGTCGTCCAGGTGCAGCAGTTCGGCGATGGCACTGCGGCCGCGGTAGCCACTGCCGCGGCATTGGCCGCAGCCCTGGGCGCGGACGAACTTCCAGCCGGCCACGCCCTCGCGGGTCAGGCCTGCGCCGTACAGGGTGTCGTCGTCGACTTCGCACGGCGTGGCGCAGTGCGGGCAGGCCAGGCGGATCAGGCGCTGGGCCAGCACCGCATTGAGCGCGGAGACGAAGCTGTAGGGGTCGACCTGCATCTGGCTGAAGCGGCCGATCACATCGAACACGTTGTTGGCGTGGATGGTGGTGAATACCAGGTGGCCGGTGAGCGCCGACTGCACGGCGATTTGCGCGGTGTCGGGATCGCGGATTTCACCGACCAGGATCTTGTCCGGGTCGTGGCGCAGGATCGAGCGCAGGCCACGGGCGAACGTCAGGCCCTTCTTCTCGTTGACCGGGATCTGCAGCACACCGGGCAGCTGGTATTCGACCGGGTCCTCGATGGTGATGATCTTGTCCACGCCGTGGTTGATCTCGCTGATCATGGCGTACAGGGTGGTGGTCTTGCCGCTGCCGGTGGGGCCGGTGACCAGGATCATGCCGTAGGGTTCGGCAGCCAACCGGCGCAGGGCGCGCAGGGTTTCCTCGGCAAAGCCCAGGGCCTGCAGCTGCACACCGCTGACCCGGTCGGACAGGTCCTGCTTGTCGAGCACCCGCAGCACCGCGTCTTCGCCGAAGATGCTGGGCATGATCGATACCCGGAAGTCGATTTGCCGGTCGCCCACGGCAACCTTGAAACGGCCGTCCTGGGGCACGCGTTTTTCGCCGATGTCCAGCTCGGCCATCACCTTGATGCGCGAGATCACCTGGTCGGCGAAGGCGCTGCCGCTGGCCTTGCCGGCGCCGTTGAGCACGCCGTCGATACGGTACTTGATGGTCAGGCCCTGGCCGGTCATGCCCAGGTGGATGTCGCTGGCGTGCAGCTTCAGGGCGTCATACAAGGTTGAGTTGACCAGCTTGACCACGCGGCTCTGGTCTTCGCTGATACTGGCCAGCGACAGGCGCTGCAGCGGGTCGCTTTCGCTGCTGGCTTCGGCGTCGTGGTCAAGAGCATCCACGGCGTGGAAGCTTTCTTCGTGACGGGCCAGGAAGGTAGCCAGGTCTGCAGCGTGGGCCAGGTAAAGCGGTGCGCCTTGCAGCACATCGTCGATCCAGGCCAGGCGGGCATGGTCGAAGGGGTCGGCGAACACGCCCAGCAGTTGGCCGCCCTGCTCGATCAGCACGAACTCGCGCTTCAGGCACATCGCCAGGCTGACCTTGTCGAAGCGTGGGGTGCTGGCCAGCAGGGTGTGGCTGTCCAGCACCGGGTAATGCAGGGTCAGGCCCAGGCGCTGGATGAAGGTGTCGGGGGTGTCGCAGGCCAGTTGTTCCAGGCGGGTGAGCAGGCGTTCGTCGCTGGTTTGCAGGCGGGCCTGGGCCAGCAGGTCGCGGGGGTAGGCAGAATGCGCTTTTGCCTGTTCCGGCCCTTTCGCGGGTAAACCCGCTCCCACAGGATGTCCAAGGTCTTCAGGATTGCAGTGCCCCTGTGGGAGCGGGTTTACCCGCGAAGAGGCCGGTGCAGGCAGTAACGCTTCCTGTGATGCATCGAGTGCTTCTGGCATGGCCTGCGACTCCGCTCAGGGGCGCGTCGCAGGCTGGCTCGGCCAGGGGTGCGGGCGCCGCTATTCCCCTGTGAGCAGTTGATCGTCGTCGGGCCCTGGAGGCTTGGCGCCGTTACGGCGGCGGTCGGCCAAAACCCAGCTTCCATCGTACAACTGCAGGGGGAACGATTCGTTCCTGTTCTGGCGTCGCTCGACGAACCCTTCGGCCGGGTTGTCCGTGGCCCTGCGCCGGCGCTCGATGCCCATCAGGTCGAAGATCGCACGGGCCAGTTCCACCAATGGGAACGGCTTGAACAGGACATGGCTCACCCCCAGTTCGGCGGCCCGCTCACGCACCTCGACAGTGGGGTGGGCGGTAATCAGCACGAAGTGGCACTGCCTGTTCCTGCGTACGGTCTCCAGAACCTGAAAACCCTCCATGTCGGGCAAGCGGTAATCCAGCACGATCACTTGCGGTGCCAGGCTTGCGGCCTGCTCGATACCACTGGCACCGTCGTGGGCAACATGAACTTCCAGGCCTTGCGCCTGCAGGTACGCTTGCAGGTTCTGCGCAAGAGTCTGTTCGTCATCGACTACCAATACTCTGTTCACCAAGGTCGACTCCCAAGAACTGCCCGGTAACCCGGTCTGCGAAGTGCGCCCCTGTACAGGCTTGAGCAGGCTTCGTGCCAGGCGTGAATAGTCATGCTGCACCACTGTAAGTCATTGATTTTCCGAGGGCACCGTCCAGCGTCGGCAACGCGACGGGCAGGCACGCCGGCCCCGTTCCCCACATGCGGGGAAACTGCTGGCACGCTGCCAGATCGTTATTCCCCATCATTGGGTAAACGCCATCAGGGACCTCAGTCGGCGATCTCCACCGTAGCGGACGCGCGCAAACGTTGGCGCACGGACTGGCGCGCCTGCGCCTCCCGCTGCCCGATGAGCGTGGCCCTGGCCAGTACCAGGCCCTGTTCGCGTATGACCGAAGGCTCGTCACTTTGTTGCTGCGCTCCTTGCAGGGTTTCCCGGTTGGCATCATAGAATGCTTCCACTTCGGCCTGGCTGGGCGCGGCGATCGCGCTGAGCTGGGCATACACCTGCTGCGCGGCCAGCTCGCGCCGGGTGTACTCATTGTACTGTGCCCTATCGAAACCCGCTTCCGCCAGCCGCCGTTCGAAAATTGCCGGGCTGCCAAGCGCAGCCTCGACCTGGCCCACATGCGCCGACACCTGCTCGTCGCTGATGGCTATGCCGCGGTGCTGGGCCTCCTGCCACAACAGCTCCTTGTCGATCAGTTCATCCAGGGCCTGGTCGCGCAGGCGCTGGTACAGGTTCGGGTTGCGGATACTGGCCACCGCGCGGCCCTGGGTGTCCAGGTATTCGCTGAAATAGCGCTCCAGGCGCATCGTCCCGATCTCCACACCGTTGACCCGCGCCGCCGGCATATCGGCCCAGCTTGCCTTGGCCAGTACCTGCAACAGGCACAACAACAGAACACGCATGGCAACCTCCGCTCAAGGGCTGTCCGGCAGCGGCCGGTACGGGGTGACTGCGGTAAAGCGCGGCCCGGGCAGGGCCACCGCCACCACATGGGCACCGGCCATGCCCTGGCGGCGACCGGGGCCGAAGCCCAAGGCCGGGGTCAGGCCGGTAGACACATCGTGCAAGCCTTCCAGCGCGGCAATCAGCTGCTCGCGGCTGGTGTCACGGCCAGTCTGCTTCAACGCTTCGCTCAGCAGGCGCAGGGCGCACAGGGTATTGACCTGCAGCGACGCCTGGCGGGGGTCGAGGCCGTGGCGCTGCTGCAGGCCGGCCAGCGTCGCCAGGCCCTGTTCGGTCCAGTCCTCGGGCACGTAGGGATAAGCCAGGAACACCCGTTGCGACCAGAACTCGGGCAAGCGCGCCACGGCGCCGGTCACTTGGCTGGAGGCGCCAAACAGGTATGGCTGGCGGCCGGCTGACTGCAGCGCCGAAGCCAGTTCGGCAAAGGCCTGGGCACGGCCGAGGAAGACAATGCCCTGCCCGTCCACGGCCTGGCCAGCAAAGGCCTGGGCCGCAGGTGTTGCCCAGCCCTGCTGCTGCAGGCGTTCGCGCACCTGCTCGGCCAACGCCGCTTGTTCATTGCCGGCATACACCACACGCAAGTCGTCCGCTTTCAGGCCCAGCGTCGCTCGGGCGTGGCCGGCCAGGCTCAGCAATTGCGCGGGCAAGCCGGGCAACGGGTCGAAAATCTGTGGGCTGCCGCCGCTGCGTGGGGTGCTGCCGATCAGCGGTACATTATGGGGGGCCAGCAAGGTTGCCAGGCGTTGGTCGAGCATCGGTGCCAATGGCGCGATCAGGGCAAACACCCGCTCCTGCTCCAGCAATTGCTGCAGCGCCCGTTCGGCGCTGGCGGGGTTGCCGCCCGGGTCGAGCACCACCAGTTCAAGGCGTCGCCCGTGGATGCCGCCTTGCTGGTTGAGTTGCGTCAGGCCGTCTTCCAGCACCGCACGCACCACCTGCCCGGCCTCGGCCAACGGGCCGGAGGCCGGCAGCAAGGTGCCCAGGCGCAACACGCCCTCCTCTACCCCGGGAGCGCGCTCCTCGGCCAGGCGCTTGAGGTAGGCCGTGAGATTGCGCTGGTCGGCCAGGGTCAGTTCGAAGCGTGGCATGGCCGGGTCCAGGCGATTGCCGGCCGAGTCGATGCCTTGCTGAATGGCCCGGGCCAGGCTGCTGTCGGTGTAGGCCGGATAGCGGCGGCCGTTGACCTCCCGTTCGCCCTGGCCTAGCGCAAGGCGTTGCCAGTCGAGGCTGGGTGGGCGCACCCCCCCTTCGGCGCGGCCGCGGCCATCGTTGCCGTGGCAGCTGGCGCAGGGCAGCACGCTGGCGGGGACTGTCATGTCGCTGGCACCGACCCGGGCCTGCAGCTGTGCGTCGCTGCTGGAGACGCCCTGGCGGTAGAGGTGTTTGCCGGCTTGTTCATGTTCGGTCAGGTCCAGGGCGAGTGCACCGCTGCACATGGCAATGCCTACTGCGAATGCCAGATAGCGCAGCACTGCCTCAATACAGACGCGAATCCCTGTAGGAGCGGCCTTGTGTCGCGATCGGGCGCGCAGCGGCCGTAATACCGGCATACCCGGAGTACCTGATGAAACACATTCGCCGGTCCTGCGGCCGCTGCGCGCCCGATCGCGACACAAGGCCGCTCCTACAGGGATTCGCGCCGGGATTCGCGCCAAATTTGGCGCCGGCATTGGCGAAGTACTGCGCATGATGCTCACCGCCCTGCCAAAGGCAGGGCCAGCAACTGCATGCGCTGGGCAATCGCCGCCGGCGGTGCATCCGGGCGGATCTTGCTCCAGCGCTTGCCGGCCACATCGCCGGCAATCAGCTGTGTCGAATGCTGCTCGGGGCTGGGCAGGAACTGGCCGATGCGGCCGAGCACCAGGTCGACATTGGCTTTGTCACCGGTCAGGAACAACCAGTTGGGCCCGTCCACGCCCTGCTTCCCGGCAAACGCCTTGAGCACCTCAGGGCTGTCGTTGAGCGGGTCGCTGCTGATCGACACGAAGGTCACCTGGCTGGCCAGCTGCGGCCCCATGGCCTCGCGGACTTCGCGCAACTTGCGGGTAATCAGCGGGCAGGCGTCGGTGCAGTGGGTGAAGATCACGTTGAGCATCACCACCTTGTCCTTCAGCACATCGCTGTAGAAGCGCAGCTCGCGGCCGTTCTGGTCCTTGAGCACAGTGTCGGTGAACCAGGTCTGGGCATCACGGGTGCCGCCGCCACTGGTCACCGCCTGCGGGGCCGGCTGCGGTTCTGGCGCCTGCGGGGCATGGCCGTCATGGGCCAACGCCACCGAGGCGAGGATCCACAGGCAGCCCCCCAGCACCAGCCAGTCAAAACCGCGCATGCCTACGCGCCGGGAGCTTGTCTGGCTCATGGTTGCACCTCGTGATGGTCGGCAATCGCCGTGCTCTTGGCATGCACCCGGCGGGCGCCGAGGCGGTTGACTTCATCGATCAGCACTGCCGGGTCGGTGAAGCCGTAGTAGCGCGTCCAGTGCCCGGTGCGCCCGTCACCCACCAAAATCAGCGGCGGGTGCTGGCTGAGGTCGGCGCTGAAGCTGCCCAGGCCCTTGAGGGTTTCGCTGATGGCGTACGGCGTGCCGGTCAGCCAGCTCCAGCCCGGCCCCTTCTGGAAGGCCTTGGCGTAGCTCTGCAGGCGCTTGGCGTCGTCACGTTGCGGGTCGACGCTGATCGACACCAGATGAATGTCCTGCCCTACCCGGCCACCCAGCTGCTGCTGGACCTTGCCCATGATCGACGACACCACCGGGCACACCGTGGTGCAGCTGGTGTAGATGAAGCCCATGACCACCAGATGGTCGCCTACCAGGTCTTTCTCCAGGCGTACCGGCATACCGTCCTGGTTCAGCAGCGAGACATCGGCAAAGCGCACGCTGGCCTTTTCCTGGCGCGCCGCCGGCGGCTGTGCGGCGTGGCCATCATGATCGTGGCCGCCATGGGCCATGGCCAGGTTGCCGGCAAAAGCCAGGCTCAGGGCCAGCAGTTTGCAAGGATGCTTGGCGTTCATCGCAGGTTCCTCACATCATTCTCGGAAACGGTGGACGTGGCGGCCGGCAGGACGCGCAGGCTGGTGTAGTTTTCCTCGGCGAACCTGCGCCCCAGCGACGGCGATTGCACATGCAGGTACCAGGCGCCGGCTTCGGGCAGGGTCAGGGCGGCCTGGTAGATGCCCTCGCCCACCTCCTCCAGCTGCAAGTTGCGCGGCATCGACGAAGGCGCCAGGAAGTAGCGCAGGCTCAGGTCGCTCAGGCCCAGGCGCGGCTGGCCGTCGTCGCCGACGATGCGCACCCGTGCAGTAATGGCGCTGTGCTGCGACAACGGCCGGTCGAGGCCGATGAACTCGGCGTGCGCGCCCTTGCGCTTGCCGGTATTCGGCGCCACGGCCACGTCGGTGCTGAAGCAGTGGATGATCTGCGGCTGGTTGAGCAGGAAGGCCACATCGAACTTGCCGGCGGCGGGCATCTTCACCGTCGAGCCGTACACGCCCGGCGCCAGCTCGCGCAGGCTGCGGTCGACGACAATGGCGGCGCGAGCCTGGTGGCCACGGTTGTTGTAGCCGGACATCGGTGCGTTCATGCCTTCGGCATAGAAGTAGGTGGTGTTGTCCACCGGGTTGACCACGAACACCGAATTGTCGTCACGTGACACCGACAGGCCCTGGGCCAGCGGCAGGTCACCAGCCTGGCGTGGCGCCGCCGGGCCGGCCTCGAAGCCCTGGATGATCGGCGAGCGCCCTTCGCCCAGGCTGGCCAGGTTGATCATGCTCACCTTCGGCGACGCCAGGCCGCGTACGTAGGCATAGCCCTTGGTGAAGGTCAGCTGGTACGGTTCGGCCGCCACCGGGATGCGGTGGATCAGCCTGTCGGTGCTGGCGTCGATCACCAGCGCCTGGTTCTCCAGGGTATTGAGCACGATGCCGTAGCGGCCATCGCTGCTGAAGCGCATCGGCCCCAGGCCCTGCTCGGCCTGGACGGTGTGGCGCAGCTGGTGGTTGCGGGCATCGAACACGCGCACGCTGCCCTCCTTGCCATCGACCACGTACACCGCCTGGGACAACGCCGAATAACTGACCGACAGCGGATGCGGGCCGACCTTGATGGTCTTGGCCAGGCGCATTTCCGGGATGTCGATGATGCTCAGGGTGCCGCTGTCACGGTTGCTGACAAAGGCGTAGCGCGAGTCGGAACTGAAGGCGATTTCGTGGTGGCCGCCGCCGGTGTTGAAGGTTTTCAGGGTGTTGCGCCCCGGTACATCGATCACCGTTACCCCGCCCTTGGCCGGGTCGCTGCTGTTGTTGCCTACCCACAGCCGGTGCTGGTCCGGCTGCAGGGCCACGCGCAGCGGCTGGTCGCCAGCCTCCAGGTCGGCCACGCGGGTGAAGGTTTCGGTGTCGATCACCGAGACCTTGCCGCGCTCGGGAATGGACACGAACACCTGCTTGTCATCACCGGTTGCCACCCAGTCCATGGGCCGCCCAGGCAGGTCGATACGGGCCATGGTACTGGTCACGCCGCCCACAGAAACGGTGGGGTCGATCACCGTCAGGCTGGCGTCCTTGTTCATCATCAACAGGAAGTAGCTATTCAGGTCGAGCAACGGACGGGCGCCGATACTGCTTTTGAGGAACAACGCGACACGGGCCTTGCAGCTCTGGTCGCGGTCCCCCTCCGGGGCCGACTGCGTCGGGTCGATCCATGCCCCCGGGGCCATGCCCGACAGCGGCTGGCCACTGGCCTGGTCGCTGACCTTGAAACGGATGTTGGCGAAGCTGCCCTCCTGCAGCTCGCCCCCCGCCAGCGGCCGCGCCTCGAACTCCACGGTCACGCCGTCCCGGCTGAGCCGGTGCAGGGCCTGCGGGTCGGCAGAGTCCTGCAACAGCTCGCGCGGATCGCACCAGAGGCTTTCATAGGCCACGCCCAGGCTAATCAGCACAGCCCCCAGTGCTACCCCCATGTATCCAAGGCGGGTCTTCTTGTTCATTTTCGCGCCCCCATCCACTTTCACTGCGCCGGTGCCGTTGCCGGTGGCGCTTCATTGGTCACCCGCAAGATCCCCCACAGCCCCGAGAGGTTGCCGTAGGCGGCGTAGTCGCGGAACAGGTAGTCACCCGCCACCGCGTTGGCGCCGCCGGCACTGGGCAGCATGAAGCTGAAGTGCGCAGCCGGCAGGACGCTTTCCTGGGCACCGATGTACATGGCCATCGGGTTGTAGCCGAAGCGCACCGAACCGATGCCGGGCAGGCTCAGCGGGTAGCCGTCCACGTCGTTCTTCTCGGCCTGGTAGTTGTGCAGTGGCCACAGGTGGCCATCCAGCTGGTAGACCATGCCGCGGCTGCCACCACTGGGCATCACGATATGGTTGCGCACCGGCTGGCCGGGCTTGGCGTACAGCACCGGGGTTTGCGGGTCGCCACCGACCAGGGCGTTGGCGTAGGCCATGTGGGCGTTGGGTACATCGCCAAAGCCCAGGCCGCCGGCGCGGCCGAAGGGTGAGTTGGGGGCCATGCCGAAGCGCAGCCACAGGGGTTCGGTCTTGTAGTTGACCGCCATGTTGCCGTTGTCCTGCGGGTCGCCGGCGGCGCCGTTGCCTTCGGTATTGATCCCCTCCACCGGTCGGCCGTCGGCCCAGCGCATGTTCAGCGCACGCTGCCAGACCGTGACGAAGTCGCGGTAGTCCGGCTGGCCGCTGACCTTGACCGTGGCCTGGGCCCGTGTTGCGGCGTCCTCGGTCCAGGTGGCAGTTTGCGGCAGGATGCTCATGGCACCCACCAGGCCTTTCTGCGGCTGCTTGATGACGTCCGACGGGGTCAGGTTGAGGCCACCGAACTCGATGGCCGTGCTGTTGATGTTGTCCACCGTGCGGCCCAGTTGCGACACCGGCTTGCCTTCACGCTCCAGGTGGCCCGCATAGTACTGGTAGGTCCGGGTCGGCCAGGCGCCACTGGTGCCGGCACGCGGGGGCACGGTCTGCACCGGGTTGAGGCCGACGTTGGCACCGTCCGACTTGGTGATGTCGTAGGCCAGCAGTTGGGCATGCAGGCCTACGTGGCTGGATGGCCGCATCAGGTTGTTGGCGAAGGCGGTGGCACCCTCGCTGTCGAAGCGGTCACGCTTGACCACGTTGTGCATCACCGCAGTGCTGGGCAGGTCCGGCATTACCAGCGGCAGGCGGTTTTCCAGGGTAATGCTGATGCACTCGCCGGCATTGGCGCGCAGCACCAGCGGCTCCACGGGCACCCCCGCCTTGAGCTTGCCGGTGGTGGCATCCAGGTCGGCCTTGCGCACGTACAGGATCGCGGTCGGGTCGTGCAGTGGCGCGCTGTGGCCACCAATGGTGAAGGGTTCCCCATCTTCGGGGTCTACCCCGCTGACCAGCGGGATGGCGGTCTTGCGGCTGTTGAACACCAAGGTGCCGCCGTTGGCCTTGAGCGGGCCGCCGACATGCTGGCCGACACCGGCCGGGTCGCTGATGCTGACGCCGTTGCGGTTCTCGAGAATGTCGTTGGCCAGTGCCGCGACGATCTCGTAGTTGCGCTTGACCGTGGGGCGGCTGCCGATGCCGTTGGGGTTGGCCGTGGTTTTCGGGCAGATGCCGTCGAAGTTCACGGTGTTGCGCATGGCCACCGGCTGCGGGTTGTTGGGCAGCGGGAACAGGTCGGCACGCTGCGCGGTGTAGTTGCGCATGATGCCCCAGATGCCGTTCCAGTACCCTTCCAGGGCCGCATCCAGCGAGTACAGGTAGTCACCGTTGGTGGCCGCCGAACTCGATATCATCGACACCGGCGCCATGAAGCCCAGTTGTTCGGAAATACCGATCATCTGCGATGCCTTCCAGCCGGAGTTGGAGCTGTTGCCGTAGCCGGTGCCGTTCTGCAGCCACTTCACGCCGTGCAAGGTGACGTTGTGCTCCTCTTCATGGCCGCCGGCGTGCATGCGCAGGCGTACGTTGTCACCGGAGTAGGTGCGCAGCATCGGGGTGAACGGGTCGCCGGGTTCGCTGCCGGCCGCGTTGATGTGCGGCGGGAACAGCGTAGTGCCACCGGTGGGGCCGACCGCCGAGGTGATCGCCGAGGGCGCCAGGTTCAGTGCCGGGATGGCGCGGTCGGTACGGGTTTGCAAGGCGTAGCTCAGGTCGCCGGCCAGGCCGTCGGCCTGCATGCCGCGCTTGCCGTCCGGGCCGACCTTGTTCGGGTCATACACCCGCAGGGCGAGGGGCTCGTTGCGGTAGTTGACGACGAACATGCCCGGGTCATCCACCGAGATCGCCTGCGGGCAAGGCCGGCTTGGGCAACCCGGGTTGATGCCGCCGCGTTCCTCGACGATGGCCTCCAGCAGGTTCGACGCCTTGCCGCGCACCGGCGGGTTGATGGCGTAGCGGAAGCTGTCTGCAGTGGCCGGGTACGACTGGCCATTGGGGATGCCGTCCGGCCCGGCGCCGACGTACACACCGGCCTCGTAGGCGTGCTGGAAGTCGCTGTATTCCAGGAAGAACTCGCGATAACTGTCGTTCTTGCCGTCGCCATCATGGTCACCGGTCTGGATCACTGCCTGCCACGAGGTCGGGCCACCGTCCTGGCGCGTGGCCGGGTTGTACAGTTTCTCGCCGGTTTCGGCGTGGTACCAGGTGGAGTTGGCCGGTTCGGCCAATACGGTGGCATACAGCCCAAGCTGCTGGTGGGTCGATGGGCCAAGGTGGTCGTGGGTGAAGATGGTGCCCAGGCCACGGTCCACGTTGTACACGTTCACCAGTGGGTCGGCGAACCAGCGCTGCATGGCCGTGCGTGCGCCCAGCCAGTCGGCCCGGCCGAAGCGGCCGAAGTACGGGTGCTGCCGGGCTTGCGGGCAGGCGGCGGTGCCGTCGCGGCTATCGCCCTGGGTGCAGCCGTTGTAGGCGCGAATGGCTTGCACCCGCTCGACCACGCTGCCGGGCGAGAGGATACCGTCTTCGTAGTTCCAGCCGTTGGCCGAGCCGTCGGCGGCGGTCAGGTCCCACTTGGGCAGGTGGATGTGCTGGCCGATCACGTCGGTCGGGGTGCGCACCTGGTAGTCGTCCATCTCGTAGATGTTCGGGATCAGGTTGGTGTGCTGGTACATGGTGCAGTCGAAGGTGTTCATGCGCATCACCAGCGGCTCTGGCGGGCGCTGCTTGGTGATCACCGGCCAAGCGTCTTCCCACAGGGCAATGATGCGGGCCTGCGGGAAGTGATAGCCGACCTTGTTGTACACCGCGTCGAACTGGATGTTGGCGCCCTTGTAGATGCGTGGGCGGTCGGCGGTGAAGGCCGACGCGCCACGGAAGTTCAGGCCCGACAGGCTTTCGCCGCTGAAGTACTCGCCTGCCCCGGAAGACTGGGTCAGGCGCTTGCCCCGGTCATCCATGCACGGCTCGTAGAACGGCGCGCCTGCCGTCGGCAAGGCGCCGTTGGTGCGGAACGCCTTGGCCACCGGCTGGCTGCCGGGGATCAGGGCAAAGCTTGGGTGTTCGGCCAGGGCGTGGAACTGCATGGCCGCTTGCTCGACATCGGTGCCCTCTTCAGGCAGGTAGATCGGCTTGGCCTTGTGTACCACCTTGGTGAAATCGAGCTTGGTGGTGGTGGTTTCGGCTTCGCCGCCAGCCGATACGCCGTCCAGCGCGTGGCGCCCCAGGCCGCCGTCCCAGCCATCGACCTGGTTCGGGTCGAGGTTGGCCCACAGTGCCTTGCCGCTTTCCTTGAGCTGGCGTGCCATGGCCGGGTCGAGCATGTCCAGAGGTGGGGTTGGTGGGCGGTTGCCCACGCTGCTTTCCATGCCGCCGATCCAGAACGGATAACCAGGGTTCTTCAAGGTGCCGTCGGCGTTGCGGTTGGCGTCGCTGCGGTCGACCAGCGCCAGCGAGCCGATGGCCTTGCGTACCGGCGTCTGGTCGCCTGGTTCGTCATCCTCTTCTTCGGGCTCGTCGTCATCGTTGGCGGCAACCAGCTCTTCGGACAGCTTCGGTACCACCACCACCTTGCCTGGCATCGGCGCCATGGCCTTGCCGGGCAGCGGCACGATGGCCGGGATCGGCGTGCCGGCAACGATCTCGCCATCGGGCAGCGCCCGGGCGCCAACTGCTGGCTTGCCGCTGCGCAGGGCGAACGGGGTGTCGTGGAAGCCGTTCTCGCCCTGCCCGCTCACCGCAAGGCGGGTGCCTTCCTCGAACACGTCGTGCACCCGCCACATGGCCCACATGCCTTGGGCGAAGTGCGGGTAGAAGTGGCAATGGTAAATGGCATCGCCCGCCACCCGGTTGCGGTTGCCCGCACCGCCATTGGCGATTTCGTAGGTGTAGCCGACCCCCGCGCCGATACCCTGGGCATCGATGTAGTCGGAATTGTCGTCATTGGGGTTGAACAGCCACTGGTGGCCGTGCAGGTGGAAGATGTGCTGTTCATGGCCGTTGTGGGTGTTGCGGAACTTGGTGAAGTCACCGATGTAGCTGTGGTGCACGTTGGCCGGTTCCGCCGGGAACAGGGCCATGCTGGCCTTGACCCCGACGGCGCTGGCTGGTGGTATCTCGCCAGGGCGGATGTGCTCCAGGCCGACGTTGGCCGGCACGTCCACCAAGGTCCCGACATCACCGACAGTGTGCGCACTGAGGAAGAACTCCTCATAGGCGCACGACAGGCAGTCGTGCATCGGCCCCACGCCCAGGCGGTTGGCCACCACTTCCGCGCCCATGCCACCGGAACCGTAGTTGATCATGAACGAGTCGCGGGTGGGTTCCAGCACGTGGCCCATCACCGGGTCGGCCCAATAGCCAGGAAATGCCTGGGTGCCGGCCACCTCGTCGGCAAACTGCGAGGCGAAGTCACGGAACGCCTCCAGGCGGTTGGGCAGCGCCGGGTTGCGCTTGCCCAGGCTTTCCAGGGGGTAGGTGGATTTGGGGAAGCTGCCATCGGGGTTGGGGCCCATGACGATGGCATCGGTTTCGCTGTTGATGATCTGGTTGCCGTCGACCATGGCAATGATCGGCTTGCCGGCCTTGCCTTCGGCGATCCAGGGCTGCATTTGCGGGTAGCGGGCTTCGTAGTCGATCACCGGCTGGCCAGTGGCGGTACGGCCGGTGGTGGCCAGGCGCATTTCTTCTTCGGTGAGGGTATTGCGGTAGCTGCGCCCGAGTTTGGGCACCACCACTACCTGGCCGAACAGGCCGTTGGCAACGTTGCCCGCGGTACCCTCGCCGCCGAAAGTGGCGGCTTTGCTGGTAGCGGCGAAAGCGCCTTCGCGTTCGGCGTACAAGGTATAGCTGCGCGTGCTGCCGGGGCTGACGAAGAAGTTGCCGTTACGCCCGGTGTAGGCAGAGATGTCGGCGATGCTGTTGACCGCCTGCATGCCATTGACCTGGAAGCCGACCATGCGCTCGGCCACCTGCTCGTCGGCGACGAAGCCTTCGGCGGCTTCATTTTCGAGCTCCGGCCCCTCCTCTTCGTCCTCGGGCTCTTCAGCCTCGATGCCGTGCTTGTTGGGGTTGGCCTTGTAGTCGAGCAGGTTGGTCAGGTTGACGGTAAGGCATTCACCGGCAGCCACCCGCAGCACGATGGGCCGCGGGCGCTTGTCCGGGCGCAGGGTGACCTTGCCCGGGACCGCCGCCCCGCCGATGCTGAGGGGGACCATCTTGTCGTCCACCACATCCTCGCGCAGGGCGAACATCATGCCGTTGGCGTTTTGCGCGCCAAGGCGGTTGAACATCAGTGGCTGGTCCAGTGCCACCACGTTGGCGACCAGGGTGCGCTGGCACTGCACGGCGGCTTCGCTGGTCGACTCCCAGCCGAGCAAGGCCAGAACGAGTGATGACAGGATGGGGCCTTTGAGTGGCGTAGACATGCCGCACCTCCGGGACACAGGATCTCTGCGGGGAGCTGGAGCAAGGTGTATGCCAGGAGCGGATTGCTTTTATTTTCAGTTGGTTGCAGCGGCAAACGAAACAGATTGGGGAGGATTCCCCAGCGGTTTTCCCCGAAACGGGGGGTGGGTTGCAGGTGTTTGTCATGAGATTTTCATTGCCTGGGAGATCGAGCGCCGCCCGCGCGGCGCTTCGCGGGACAAGCCCGCTCCCACATTTGTTGCAACGTGCCGAACCTGTCAGGCCATGGTTGCCTGCCTTGGAGCACGTCTTGAGACTGGTGAGGCGGCAGCAGCGCCAACCGAGAAATCGAGTCAGACCAACAAGGCTGACAACCATGGCCTAACAGACATGGCCACGTTGCAACAAATGTGGGAGCGGGCTTGCCCCGCGAAGCGCCGCGCGGGCGGCGCTCGATCTAACTGGCACCGACAATGGAGTGGCGGACACATGGCAGCCCTGACCCCAACCTCTCGCCCTACACCCCACAGCCAACAAAGCCATCACCTGTAAGACATTTCTGAACATAAAACCAAATACTTCAGAAACGACCCGCTTGGGAATTATCCTACGCGCGCTGCCGAACTATCGCTGTTGTCGGGGAAACACCTCACGGATAACGTTTTCGGGTCGCTCCGGTGACCGGGCATGAGAACCCGACAGATAAGCTAGCAGCACCTCTATGGTGGCCGTACGTGGGCGGTCTTTCGCCTGGCCGGGTCTTTGCTAGCTTCTTCTCGGCTTTCGCACGCCCGCGTACGGCTGCCACCTTCAGTCGACTGGCCTCATCGCCGGCAAGCCAGCTCTCATAGAACTGCACATAACTCATCGAATTAGCAGGGACTCTGTGGGAGCGGCTTCAGCCGCGAACACCGGCGCAGCCGGTGCCATGCACCGCGTTGGATTCTTCGCGGCTAAAGCCGCTCCCACAGGGTACGCGGCCGCTTGCGAATTCAGTTTTCTACGCGACAGCGCAGCCCAAAGGGCTGGGCAATCTCCCACAGGTACAGCATTGTTCTCGAGGTTGTCGCAGTACCTGTAGGAGCGGCCTTGTGTCGCGATGGGGCGCGCAGCGGCCCCAGGATCTTGGCTGCGGTGCGGATATCGCTGGGGCCGCGTTGCGGCCCGATCGCGACACAAGGCCGCTCCTACAAGGGGTCTGCGCAGTCCAGCAGATTGTTGTCAACCGACCAGGGCGCGTACGCAGAAGTACAGGATCGACGGGCCCATCAGGCAACCCAACCCGGTATGGAAGGTGGCTGTCAGCGCCCCGTACGGCACCAGCCGCCGGTCGGTCGCCGCCAGCCCGGCCGTCACCCCCGACACGGTCCCCGCCAACCCGCCGAACACCATCGCCGAACGTGGGTTGTCCAGCGCCAGCAGGCGCGCCGATACCGGGGTGAACACCATCACCAGGATCGCCTTGATCAGCCCGGTGGCAATCGACAGCGCCATCACATCCGAGCTGGCCCCCAGCGCCGCCCCGGTCACCGGCCCGACGATATAGGTCACCGCACCCGCACCGATGGTGGTCATGCTCACCGCATCACGGTAACCGAAGGCGTAGGCCACCGCAGCGCCGACAATGAACGGCAGCACCGTGCCAAGCAGCAGCGCCACCGCGCCGATCATCCCGGCCCTGCGCGCCTCGGTGGCCTGCACCTCGAAGGCCGTGGCGACAATGGCGAAGTCGCGCAGCATGGCCCCGCCCATCAGGCCGATGCCGGAAAACAGCGCCATGTCGGCCAGGCCTTTCTGGCCACCGGTAATGGTGCCACCGACCCAAGCCAGCACCAGGCCGATGACGATGGCGATGGCCGAGCCGTGCACGCGGCCGAAGGTCAGGTACTTCGACAGCACCACCGACAACCACATGATCGCGCCCACCACCGCGAAGGCGGTGATCAAACCGTTATGTTCCAGGGCATTGTCAATGATCGGCCACATGATCAACGCCCTCCTGCAGGGGCAGCCTGCACATTGCTTTCGGGGCCGGCCTCCACTGCCGGCAAGGGTTCGCCGCGGTGGCTGCGGCTGATCAGGGCAATGGTCGCACCGCACACCAGTACCGCACCCACCGCCGCCAGCAACGCCACCGGCCCGCCGTGCAGGGCGGTGACCACGTTCTGCTGGGCAGCCATGGCCACCACCACCGGGATGTACATGGCGCCCCAGAAGCCCACGCCGAACTCGCATTCCTTGCTCATGCCGCCGTTGCGGTGCATGTACAGGCGTGCGCAGATCAGCAGGATCATGGCGATGCCGACCCCGCCCACATTGGATTTGACGCCCAACAGCACGCCCAGGAAGTCGCCGACGATGACGCCGGCAAGCGTGCAGACCGCCAGCAGTGCCACACCATAGATGATCATTGTTGTTGTCCTCAGGTAGTGTCGAAGTTGCTTGTTGTTGTTCTTCGTAAACACACTTTGTGCAGCTTTCGCCCCCATGGAACTGAACTCTGTGGGAGCGGCTTTAGCCGCGAACACCGGCGCAGCCGGTGCCATGCACCGCGTTGAGTTCTTCGCGGCTAAAGCCGCTCCCACAGGGATCACCATCCGCCGCGGTGTTGCCATCATCGTTCGTCGGCCACCTCCTGGCGCAGCAGCGCATCCAGGGTATCCCAACGTGTGCCTTCAACAGCAACCACCCTGCCCTGTTCGAACACCGGCCGGGCCAGCCCGCTGAGTACGTTGCCGGGCGGCAGTTCCAGGTGCAGGCGCACGCCACGCTCATAGGCGTTGCGCAACGTGGCACGCCAGTCGACCACCCGCGCCATGTTGCCGGCCAGGTCGTCGCGCAGACGCTGTGGGTCGAATATCGGCCGTGCACTGCTGCCGCTGAGGTAGGTGATACGCGGTCGCTGCAGCTCGACCGTGGCGAAGGCACTGGCCAGTTCGGCCGCCGGGCCATCCAGCAACGGGCAATGCGACGGCACGCTGATCGCCAGGCGCCGGGCCACGCCCTGGCCAAGGCGGCGTGCCCTGGCGGCAACCGCAGCCATCGCGCCATCGCTACCGGCGATGACAATCTGGTTGTCGCTGTTGAGGTTGGCGACATACACCTCGCCGCCCGCATCGCTCAGCAAGCGTTCGACACAGGCCAGGTCCAGGCCGCTGAGTGCGGTCATGCCGTAGCCTTGCGGATAGGCGCGCTGCATCAGTTCGCCACGCAGGGCAACCAGGCGCACGGCATCAGCAAAGCCCAGGGCGCCCGCCGTGACCGCCGCCGGGTAGGCGCCAATCGACAAGCCCGCCACGTAATCCGGCGCGGGGCTGCGCTGCATCAGCCAGCGCGCCCAGGCCACGCCAGCCAGCAGCAGGCACAGCTGCACGGCACGGGTCGTCTGCAGGGCCTGCTGGCTGTCCAGTGCCAGGGCCTGCTGGCCGAGGGTGTCACTGGCCTCTTCCAGCAATTGCCCGACACCCTCAGGCAGGCGCTGCAGCATGCCCACCTGCTGGGCGCCCTGGCCGGGGAAGGCGAACAAGCTGCTCATGCTGCACGCTCCATCGCTGCCCATGGGTCGCTGACCAGGCGTGGACCATGGGCCGACTTGAGCAGCACGCGGCGGGCGAAGCCGGCCCACTCACGCAGGGCGACCGCACCCGCCGGGGTTTCCAGCTGCAGGTCGATACGACAAGGCGCGCAATCGAGGATATCCAGCAGCTCACGCGCCTGCGCCCGGGCCAGCGGTTGTGGGGTGCGCAGCAGCAAGTCCAGGTCGCTGTCGGCGTGTACCACCTCAATGCCAGTGGCGATCTGGTACCCCACCCCACCTGTCGGCCCCCACGCCATCCCGCTGGCATCCAGTACCGGGGTGACCGAGGCCAGGGCCTGCAATGCAGGCCAAGGGCTTTCAGCTTGCCAGCGCAGCGTTTCGGGGCCTTGCTGACACTGGATATCGGCCAGCCGCATCAGTACACCCGACCGCTGCGCCCTGCCCTGGCCACGCAGCCCCACCGCCACCCAGGCGTCCGCACAGGTGGCACGGCGCACCACCACCGGCTGGCCGCTCAGCAGCACATCCTGCGCCCAACGCGGCGCATCAGCAGGCAGGCCCGATACGGGCATGCCCCAGAGCAGGTCGTGCGGCCTTGGCGCGTTCATCTCAAGCGCCCTGCCACTGGCGGCGCAGCTGTTCGCGCACCTGGCGCGAGGCGCTGCGGTTTTCGCCCGCCAGCCGCGACGACAGGTCGCTCGAGCTGCCGATGTCGCGCACCGCATCAGCCAGGCAGGCACGTACCTGGGCGATGTCGGCACTGCTCGGCATCTCGGCGTTGTCCACCGTCAGGCGACGCCACAGCAGACCCAGCGAGGCGTAGCTGGCCAGGTCGTAGGCCATTGGCGGCACCTCGGCGGCCAGGGCTTCCAGTTGCTCGACGCTGCGCAGGGTGATGCGTGCCGCCGCCGCCTTGCCCATGGCGTGCACCATGACCCCGGCATCGTCCAGGGCGATCAGGCGCTGGGCCTGGTAACCGTGGGCCAGGAAGGCACCAGACATGGCCTTGCCGACCAGCAGGCCGATCACCGGGTGCCCGGCCAGCCGCGCCTGGGCATAGGCCTGCACCGCAGCGGCCAAAGCCTGGTGAATCCCCAATGCCTCCTCACGGCGGCCATAGGCCTGGCTGGGCACGTCGATCACCGCGACGATGGCGCGCTTCTGACCGTGGCGGTCAGCCTCGACCGCTTCGCTCACGGCCTTGGCCAGGCCCCAGCCTTCCAGCAGGCCGACTTCGCCAGAGCGCGCCCGGGGGAACGGGTTGTCGGCGTCCGGCACCACGGCAATGAAGCGCGCCAGGCGGTTGTCCAGTTCGCCATCGATTACCCGCAACGACGCGGGGTAGCCGGGCAAGGCTTGCCCGCCGGCCAGGCCCGGCAGCCAGTTCAAGGCACGGTTCATTTGGCTTCTCCTTGGTAAAGGTCACGCACGGCAGCGGCATCCAGTTGCGGGCAGCCATCGCCCAGCCGGGCCAGGCGTTCGAGGAACCAGGCGTGTTGACCGGCGCGATCCCTTGAAGGCTCGTCGAGCAATTGCAGCAAGCGTTCGCGCAACGCCTCGATGTCATCGGCCACATAGGCATCGACCAGGCCGCTGGCGTGGCGCTGCTCGCCGCCGGTCAAGCTCCAGATGAAGGGGCGGTCCTTGGCGTCGTATTCACCGATGCCCGCTTCCTGCTCGATCACCTGCGGGCCGTTGAGGCCCAGGCGGGCTTCGCGGGTGACCAGCAAGTGGCTGCACAGGCCGGCGGCGATGGACATGCCGCCGAAACAGCCGACCGAACCTGCGACCAGGCCGACCACCGGCTGCCAGGCGCGCAGCTCGACAATCGCCGCCTGTATTTCGGCAATCGCCGCCAGGCCCAGGTTGGCTTCCTGCAGGCGTACACCGCCGGTTTCCAGCAGCAGCACGGCGCAGGTGGGGATGCCGTTGCGGTTGTCTTCGATCGCCAGTTCCAGCGCACCGGCGATCTTGGCACCACCCACCTCGCCCATGCTGCCGCCCTGGAAACCGCCTTCGATGGCGGCAACCACAGCGTTGCGCCCGCTCAGCAGGCCCTTGGCGATGACCACGCCATCATCGGCCTGGGGCACGATGCCCTGGCGCGGCAGCCAGGGTGACATCAGCCGGTCGAACGGGCCCAGCAGTTCACGGAAGCTGCCCGGGTCGAGCATGGCGCGGGCGCGCTGGCGGGCGCCCAGTTCGACAAAGCTGCGGCTGTGCAGCAAGCGTGCGGTATCAGTCATGGGCGATCTCCTCGAAGCCTTGCTCCAGACGCAGGCGCACCACGCCTGGGGTGGCGCCGAAATCATGAATGTCGATATTCATGGCCGGCCAGCTGCGGCCCTCGAACAGGCGCTGGAACAGCTGCGCCCAGCGGGCAGCGCTGCCGTTGACCGAAGTCACTACCTGGATTTGCAAGCTGCCGGCGGTGCCAGGCTCGATCAGCACCTCAAGGTCGCCGGAGCTGACACAGCCCACCAGCGTGCGGCCACGCCCAGGTGCAGCGGCGGGGAATTGAAAGGTCAGGGTTTCCATGTCACAGGCTCCCGGCTTTGTCGAGGAACAGGCAGGCGGCCAGCAGATCGGCGGCGCCGCCCGGTGAGGCATTCAGGTGCAGCAGATGCTGATCCAGCCGGCGCAGCTGCCGGCGCCCGGCCAGCGTGGCGCTGCCGCCGTCGCTCAGCACGCTACGGGCGCCGTGCTGGACGGCAGCCAGCCCGGTCGGGCCGCTGCGCCAGAGCACGCAGGTATCGTTGAGCACGGCCATGATCGCCAGCAGCGCGTCGAGCCGGGCGTGCGGCTCGCTGGCTCCAGCGGCGCGGCTGCGCTGCAGTTGCGGCAGGCCGTGAGCGATAACCGCTGGGAAACCTTGTTGCGCCTGCTCGCGGGCACCGCCAGTGCCGTAGCGGCGGCATACTTGCAGGCCGTGGCTGTCTTGCGGGGGCATGGCCGGGTCATCAAGCAGTGCGATGCGCCCGGCGCGGGCGGCCAAGGTGGGGGCTTGCGCCTGGGGGTCGAGGGCCTTGGATGCTACCAGCAGGCCGAGGGCCCAGATTGCGCCACGGTGAGTGTTGACCCCGCCGGTGGCTGCCAGCATCGCCACTTCGCCTTCGCGGCCGAGCTGCCCCAGTGTGGCGCGCAAGGGGGGGCTGATTGCGCCGGTGGTCAGGGCGGCTTCGGCCATCTGCCGCAGACATGGCCACAAGGCCAGGGCCGAGGCGTGCATCAGGGCCAGAGACATGTCGGGATGGGCGCCGTTGCCACGTCGGTCGACCAGGCCGGGTTTGGGGGACAGGTCGGCTTCGTCGATCAACGCTTCCACGGCTAGGTCGGCCAGGTGGTCGGCCAGGGGTAATTCGGTTGCCTGTGCTGGCCTCTTCGCGGGTAAACCCGCTCCCACAGGGACCGCGTCTGGTCTGGGCTCGGCGTCAGACCTCTTCGCGGGTAAACCCGCTCCCACAGGGACCGCGCCTGGTTTGGGCTCGGCGTCAGGCCTCTTCGCGGGCATGCCCGCTCCCACAGGGATGGTGCAAATGTCGAGTGCATCACTTTTCCTGTGGGAGCGGGCGTGCCCGCGAAGAAGCTCATGCGGTTGCAAGTCGAGTGCTTTCATCACCAGCTCCTGAACCGTGCAGGCGGGTTGTAGAGGCCGCCGGACCATTCGACCAGGTCGGCGATGCTGCGCGCAGCCAGCAATTCGCGGCTGGCGTCGGTGCGGCGGATGCCGAGGTCCTCGGGCAAGGCGACCAGGCCTTGCTGGCGCAGGCGCAAGGTGTCCCTGGGGTCGTGCCGCAGGCCGATGGCGGTAACCCCGGCCACGGCGGCGATCATCTGCTGGCGTTCTTCCAGGCTGCGGGCTTTGTACAGGTAGGCAATGCCCTCCTCGGTCAGCAGGTGAGTGACGTCGTCGCCATAGATCATCACCGGCGCCAGCGGCATGCCGGCTTTCCTGGCCACCTCCACGGCATCGAGGGTTTCCACGAAGGTGGGCTTGCCGCCTTCCTGGTAGGTCTCGACCATCTGCACCACCAGCTTGCGACCGCGCTCGAGCAGGGTTTCCGGCACGGTCATGTCCAGCCAGGCCGGGGTCGCGTGGCGCCGGCCACGGGGGTCGTGGCCCATGTTCGGCGCTCCACCGAAGCCAGCCAGGCGGCCGCGGGTCACGGTCGAGGAATGACCATCGCCATCCACCTGCAGGGTGGCGCCGATGAACAGGTCGACGGCGTACTGCCCGGCCAGCTGGCACATCATGCGGTTGGAACGCAGTGAACCGTCACGGCCGGTGAAGAACACGTCTGGGCGCTGGGCGATGTAGTCTTCCATGCCCAGCTCGGTGCCGAAGCAGTGCACGCTTTCCACCCAGCCAGTCTCTATGGCCGGGATCAGCGTCGGGTGCGGGTTGAGTGTCCAGTTGCGGCAGATCTTGCCCTTCAGGCCCAGCGACTCGCCATAGGTAGGCAGGATCAGCTCGATGGCGGCGGTGTTGAAGCCTATGCCATGGTTCAGCGACTGTACCTGGTGCTTTTCGTAGATGCCGCGAATGGCCATCATCGCCATCAGCACGTGCACCGGCTTGATATGGCGCGGGTCGCGGGTGAACAGCGGCTCTATATAGAAAGGCTGGTCTGCAACCACCACGAAATCGACCCAGGATGCCGGGATATCGACCCTTGGCAAGTCATCAACGCGGTCCACCAGCTGGTTGACCTGGGCGATGACGATGCCGTCGCTGAAAGCGGCCGGCTCCACCAGCGCCGGGGTGTCTTCGGTGCTGGGGCCGGTGTAGAGGTTGCCATCGCGGTCGGCCATGAAGCCTGCCACCAGGGTAACGTTGGGAATCAGGTCGACCAGCAGCCGCGAGTACAGCTCGATGTAGGTGTGGATGGCACCGACTTCGAGCAGGCCGTCTTCCAGCAGCTGGCCAATGCGCAGGCTCTGCGGGCCGGCGAAGGAGAAGTCGAGCTTGCGGGCGATACCACGTTCGAACAGGTCCAGGTGCTCGGCGCGGCTGACGCTGGGCATGATCATGTGCAGGTCGTGCAGGCGCTCAGGGTCGACCTTGGCCAGCGCGCGCGAGAGGAAGTCGGCCTGCTTCTGGTTGTTGCCTTCGAGCACTACCCGGTCGCCGGGCGCCAGCAGCAGTTCCAGGGCTTCAACGATACGCTCGGTGGGCAGCACCACGCCGTCGGCGAGGTGACGGACCCGGTCAAGGCGACGCTGCTTTTCGGCGCGCCGCCGCGACCATTGCGGCGGTGGATTCTTGGTTGTTGTCATGGTGACTCCACGGGTTCGCTGTCGTGGAGTCACCTTAGGGCTGGGGTGGTTGCGCATCAATCAAGCTCAGGCACTGATCGTTACGGTCAGGGTAACGATTCAGCATATGCGCTTTCGCTCATGGCCCTATCGCCGGCAAACCAGCTCCCACAGGTACAGCGCAGGCCTTGAAAGTTGTGCGGTACCTGTGGGAGCTGGCTTGCCGGCGATAGGGCCAGCCCGGCCAACCTGAAACCTTGCTAGAGTGGCGTTATCGCCACACAAGACAAAAATGCAGAATCCCCCTGCAGATTTGTCGATTGTGCAAGGCAAATTCGCATGACAGGATCCTGCGATCCTCCAGCGAACTCCAGACTTCACTTGGAAAATCAATAACAAAGCAGGGAGAACGCAATGACTGCGCACGCTCATATCTCGGCAACCGACAATGTGCTGGCCGAGGTCCGCAACCAGATCGGCCATCTGACCCTGAACCGCCCCGCCGGCCTCAATGCCCTGACTCTGGACATGGTCCGCAGCCTGCGCCAGCACCTCGACCTGTGGGCCGAAGACCCCCACGTACATGCCGTGGTGCTGCGTGGCGAGGGTCCCAAGGGTTTCTGCGCCGGTGGTGATATCCGCTCGCTGCACGACAGCTTCAAGGCCGGCGAAACGCTGCATGAAACCTTCTTCGTCGAGGAGTACGCCCTTGACCTCGCTATCCACCGCTACCGCAAGCCGATACTGGTGCTGATGGATGGCTTCACCCTCGGTGGCGGCATGGGCCTGGCCCAGGGCTGCGACCTGCGCGTGGTTACCGAACGCAGCCGCCTGGGCATGCCCGAAGTGGGCATCGGCTACTTCCCGGATGTGGGTGGCAGCTACTTCCTGTCGCGCATCCCTGGCGAGCTGGGCATCTACCTGGGCGTCAGCGGCACCCAGATCCACGCCGCCGATGCGCTGTACTGCGGCCTGGCCGACTGGTACCTGGCCAGCGACCAGCTGGCAGCCCTCGACCAGGGCCTGGACCAGCTGCGCTTTGGCGACCACCCACTCAAGGACCTGCAGAACCTGCTGGCCAGGCTCGGCACCCAGGTGCTCGACAATGCGCCACTGGAAAAACTGCGCCCGGTCATCGACCACTACTTCGCCCTGCCCGACGTGCCCGCCATTGTCGAGCAACTGCGTGCGGTAAGCATCGGCGACAGCCACGCCTGGGCTGTGGCCACCGCCGACCAGCTGGAAAGCCGTTCGCCGCTGGCCATGGCGGTTACTCTGGAAATGCTGCGCCGTGGTCGCCAGCTGGGCCTTGACGACTGCTTTGCCATGGAGCTGCACCTGGACCGCCAGTGGTTCCAGCACGGCGACATCATCGAAGGCGTGCGCGCGCTAATCATCGACAAGGACAAGCAGCCACGCTGGAACCCGCCGACCCTGGCCGCACTGCAACGCCAGCGGGTCGACCAATTCTTCGAAGGCCTGTGAGCCCGGGAGTACACAGATGCAAGACCTGGAACTGAGCGAAGAACAGATCATGATCCGCGACATGGCACGGGACTTTGCCCGTGGCGAGATCGCCCCGCATGCC
Source organism: Pseudomonas sp. NLJ1 (assembly GCF_049486705.1). Taxonomy (NCBI): domain Bacteria; kingdom Pseudomonadati; phylum Pseudomonadota; class Gammaproteobacteria; order Pseudomonadales; family Pseudomonadaceae; genus Pseudomonas; species Pseudomonas sp. NLJ1. The sequence goes on from NZ_CP137735.1 coordinate 278,804, forward strand.
CAGGCCTGGGAAAAGGCCGGCTGGATCGACGATGGCGTGGTGCGCAAGATGGGCGAACTGGGCCTGCTGGGCATGGTGGTGCCGGAAGACTTCGGCGGCAGCTACACCGACTACGTCGCCTACGCCCTGGCGGTGGAAGAGATCGCCGCCGGTTGCGGCGCCACCGGAGCCATGATGAGCATCCACAACTCGGTGGGCTGCGGCCCGCTGCTGGCCTACGGCACGGCCGAACAGCAACAGCAGTGGCTGCCACGCCTGGCCACCGGTGAGGTGATCGGCTGCTTCTGCCTGACCGAGCCACAGGCCGGTTCCGAGGCGCACAACCTGCGCACCCGCGCCGAGCTGGTGGATGGTCAGTGGGTAATCAACGGCGCCAAGCAGTTTGTCAGCAACGCTCGCCGCGCCGGCCTGGCCATTGTCTTCGCGGTGACCGACCCGGAACTGGGCAAAAAGGGCCTGTCAGCGTTCCTGGTGCCCACCGACAACCCGGGCTTCAAGGTCGATCGCAGCGAGCACAAGATGGGCATCCGCGCCTCCGACACCTGCGCGGTCACCTTCGACAACTGCCGCATCCCGGCCGCCAACATCCTCGGTGAGCGTGGCAAGGGCCTGGCCATCGCCCTGTCCAACCTCGAGGGCGGCCGTATCGGCATTGCTGCCCAGGCGCTGGGCATCGCACGCGCCGCGTTCGAGGCAGCGTTGGCCTACTCGCGTGATCGGGTACAGTTCGGCAAGCCGATCAACGAGCACCAGAGCATCGCCAACCTGCTGGCCGACATGCAGGTGCAGGTCAATGCCGCTCGCCTGCTGATCCTGCATGCCGCACGCCTGCGCAGCGCCGGCAAACCATGCCTGTCGGAGGCTTCCCAGGCCAAGCTGTTCGCCTCGGAAATGGCCGAGCGGGTGTGCTCGATGGCAATCCAGGTGCACGGTGGGTATGGCTACCTGGAGGATTACCCGGTAGAGCGCTACTACCGCGATGCGCGGATCACGCAGATCTATGAAGGGTCGAGCGAGATCCAGCGGATGCTGATTGCGCGGGAGTTGAAGCACTACCCGTTGTAATCAGCTGGAATATTGGGGCCGCTGTGCGGCCCATCGCCGGCAAGCCAGCTCCCACAGGTACTGCGCCGCTCTCAGAGCACTTGATGAACCTGTGGGAGCTGGCTTGCCGGCGATAGGGCCAGTAAAGGCAGTGCAAGAAGTTGCCTCAAAAAAGCAGATCAGTCCTTCAACGCCAATACCGCGAATCATCCACCACCCTGGCATGCCCCTCGAACAGCGCCGGCAGCTGCTCCTTGAGGTAGTCGATCCAGGTGCGCACCTTGGCATCCAGGTAATGCCGTGACGGGTAGATCGCATACAGGGCGCTTTCGCGCAGGCGATACGGCGCCAGCAACCGGCACAACCGCCCCTGTTCGATCGCCTGGCTGGCGGTATAGAACGGCAGCAGGCCAATGCCCATGCCCAGCTCGCTGGCTACCAGCATGGCGTCGGCGACGTTGGTGGAAAAACTGTCGTTCGGTGTGATCACACACTGGTCCACCCCTTGCGGGAACACCCAGTCACCTTCGTACACTGGATAAGCCATGCGCAGGCAACGGTGCTGGTGCAGGTCTTCCGGGCGCTCTGGCACGCCGTGGGCCACCAGGTAGCTCGGCGCAGCGCAGGGGATGCTGAAGATGTTGCCCAGCGGCACGGCGATCAGCTGCGAATCCGGCAACGCCCCGTCCACGGTAATCACCACGTCATGCCCTTCGGCCAGCGGGTCCGGGTTGCGCTGGGACAGGGTCAGCTCGATCAGCACCTCCGGGCACAATGCGTTGTAGCCCGCCACCAGCGGCATCAGCAACAGGCCCAGCCCGTGCGGGCAATGCAGGCGCAGGCGGCCGCGGGGCGTCAGGTGCGCGCCACGGGCCTCACCCACCGCCTCTTCGGTCAGCAACAGGATCTGCCGCGAGCGCTCGAGAAACCGCTCGCCCGCCTCGCTCATGCGCAAACGCCGCGTGGTGCGGTGCAGCAGGCGGGTCTGCAGCTGGTTTTCCAGCTCGGCAACGATGCGCGAAACCTGCGCCGCGGAAATGTCCAGGGCATTGGCGGCCGCAGCGAAGCTGCCACATTCCACCACACGGGCAAAGGTACGCATGGCATGCAGCATGTCCATGAAGGTGTGCTCCTTGTCTGGTCTTATTCTTGCGTTACAGGCAGGAATCTATCACGGGTTAGCCCATTTATTGTGGATGACCAATGAATGGATCATTAGCCATACATTGAAAAAAGGAGCCTGCCATGAAACGTTCGATCGCTGTCCTTGCCGTTGCCGCTGCTCTCGCGTCGTTCGGTGCCCTTGCCGACACCGGCAGCAACCAGCCGGTCAGCAGCAACTACGAATACGGCATGCCACTGGATGTGGCCAAGGTCATCTCCATCACCCCGGCCAGCAACGCCGCCGACTGCCAGGTTGGCACCGCGCACATGGTGTATGTCGACCACCAGGGCCAGAAGCACGAAATAGACTACCGGGAAATGGGCAACTGCTCGCAGCAGTGAGTCAGGCCAGCACTTCGGTGATCCAGCCGACCTGTTGCCTGAAGTCGTCGATTTTCGCCTGAGGCACCGCACCGCGGGCCCGCTCGAAGTTGGCCAGGGTCTGCTGCTTCTGCCGCAGCATGCGCCGCCACTTGACCAGGAACGCCTCGCTTTTTTCCTGCACCAGCACCGGGCCGAAGTACAGCTGTTCAGCGGTGTACGCCGCCCCGCCAGGCTCGGCGACGATGATCTCGTAGTCGAAGCGGTTTTCCCGTAGCAGTTCTTCGCTGACGATCCGGTAACCATTGCCCACCAGCCACTGGCGCAGTTCGCGCTCGGCGCCATTGGGCTGCAGCACCAGGCGGGTGACGCCAGCCAGGCGCTGCTTGCCGGCCTCGAGGATCTCGCACATGGTGTCGCCACCCATGCCGCAGATGCTGACCACCGAGATTCGATCTTCCGGCTCGACCGCCGCCAGGCCATCGGCCAGGCGCACGCTGACCCGGCCTTCCAGGCCGTTCCTGCGCACGTTGCGCTGGGCCGAGGCGAACGGCGTCTGCGCCACCTCGCCCGCTACCGCCGCGTCCAGCACGCCGCGCAGCATCAGGGCTACCGGCAGGTAGCCATGGTCCGAGCCAATGTCGGCCAGGCGCGCGCCTTGCGGTACTTGTGCAGCCACGCGCTCCAGGCGCCTGGACAATGTCTGTTCGTTCAACGTAAACCCCTGCTTTGCAATCGGCCGCGATTCTGACGGTGAACGCCGCGCATTTCAAACACCGCCACCCCGGCCGGCCACCCTCGACCGGGCCGGCCGGCTCGCGTAGGCTTGCCGCTTTCCTTCCGTAGCAAGGCAAAACACACCATGGCACAAGCAGACATCATCTACACCCCTGATCCGGACGCCGAGTCGATTTCCTCCGACGTTGCCGAATTCAACGGCGTGCTGGTCACCACCCAGATCCCGACCCACGCCGATGGCAGCCTGGAGCTGGGCGGCATCGTCGAGCAGAGCGAGTGCACCCTGCAGGCGTTGAAAGTGGCGCTGGAGAAGGCCGGCAGCGGCATGGACCGGGTGCTGCACCTGACCATCTACCTCACCGACATGGCCGACCGCGCGGCATTCAACGAGGTGTACCAGCGCTTCTTCAGCAAACCATGGCCGGTACGCGCCGCCGTGGGTGTGGCTGCACTGGCGTTCGAAGGCATGCGTGTGGAAGTGACCGCAATGGCTGCCAAGCGCTGATTTTCGCGCAATACGCAATCCTGCAGGAGCGGCCTTGTGTCGCGATTGGGGTGCGCAGCGCCCCCAGATTCTCAGCTCCGCAGCAGGTATTGCCGGGGCCGCGTTGCGGCCCTTCGCGACACAAGGCCGCTCCTACAAGCACCCCGATGATGCCGCCAGCCCGTTTCGCCGCTACAATGCCCGCCTAAACCGTGACAGCCCGAACCTATAACGACATGTCCCTTCCAAAGAATCACCTGGAACTGCTCAGCCCTGCCCGTGACGTGGCCATCGCCCGCGAAGCGATCCTGCACGGCGCAGACGCCATCTACATCGGTGGCCCGAGCTTCGGCGCGCGCCATAACGCCTGCAACGAAGTCAGCGATATCGCCGAACTGGTCGAGTTCGCCCATCGCTACCATGCACGCGTGTTCACCACCATCAACACCATTCTCCACGACAACGAGCTGGAGCCCGCGCGCAAGCTGATCCACCAGCTGTACGACGCCGGTGTCGACGCGCTGATCGTGCAGGACCTGGGGGTGATGGAGCTGGACATTCCGCCGATCGAGCTGCACGCCAGCACCCAGACCGACATCCGCACCCTGGAACGGGCCAGGTTCCTCGACCAGGCCGGCTTCTCCCAGCTGGTGCTGGCGCGCGAGCTGAACCTGCAGCAGATCCGCGCCATCGCCGCCGAAACCGACGCTGCCATCGAGTTTTTCATCCACGGTGCGCTGTGCGTGGCCTTCTCCGGCCAGTGCAACATCTCCCATGCGCAGACCGGCCGCAGCGCCAACCGTGGCGACTGCTCGCAAGCCTGCCGCCTGCCCTACACCCTGAAGGATGACCAGGGCCGCGTGGTTGCGTTCGAGAAGCACCTGCTGTCGATGAAAGACAACAACCAGACCGCCAACCTGGCTGACCTGGTCGATGCCGGCGTGCGCTCGTTCAAGATCGAAGGCCGCTACAAGGACATGGCCTATGTGAAGAACATCACCGCCCACTACCGCAAGGAACTCGACGCCATCCTCGAAGGCCGCCCGGAGCTGGCCCGCGCCTCCAGCGGCCGCACCGAGCACTTCTTCGTGCCCGACCCGGACAAGACCTTCCACCGCGGCAGCACCGACTACTTCGTCACCGACCGCAAGGTCGACATCGGCGCCTTCGACTCGCCAACCTTCACCGGCCTGCCGGTGGGCGTGGTGGAAAAGGTCGGCAAGCGTGACATGCAGGTGGTCACCGAAGTACCGCTGACCAACGGCGACGGCCTCAATGTGCTGGTAAAACGCGAAGTGGTGGGCTTCCGCGCCAACATCGCCGAACCGCGTGGCGAGTTCGAGGAAGACGGCGAAAAGCGCTACCGTTACCGCGTCGAGCCCAACGAAATGCCCGAAGGCCTGCACAAGCTGCGGCCCAACCACCCGCTGTCGCGCAACCTCGACCACAACTGGCAGCAAGCCCTGCAACGCACCTCGGCCGAGCGCCGCATCGGCGTGCAATGGCAGGCGGTACTGCGCGAGCAACGCCTGGCGCTGACCGTCACCAGCGAGGAAGGCGTGAGCGTGCAAGTGGCACTGGACGGCCCGTTCGGCCCGGCCAACAAGCCGCAGCAGGCGCTGGAGCAGTTGCACGACCTGCTCGGCCAGCTGGGTACCACCATGTACCATGCCGACAGCATCGAGCTGGACGCACCGCAGGCGTACTTCGTCCCCAACTCGCAGCTCAAGGCCCTGCGCCGTGAAGCCATCGAGGCATTGACTGCTGCACGGGTTCAGGCACACCCGCGTGGCGGGCGCAAGGCCGAGACCACGCCACCGCCGGTATACCCCGAGTCGCACCTGTCGTTCCTGGCCAACGTGTACAACCAGAAGGCTCGCGACTTCTACCACCGCCACGGCGTGCAGCTGATCGACGCGGCCTACGAGGCCCATGAAGAGCACGGCGAAGTGCCGGTGATGATCACCAAGCACTGCCTGCGCTTCTCCTTCAACCTGTGCCCCAAGCAAGCCAAGGGCGTGACCGGCGTGCGCACCAAGGTGGCACCGATGCAGCTGATCCAGGGTGATGAGGTGTTGACCCTGAAGTTCGACTGCAAGCCGTGCGAAATGCATGTGATCGGCAAGATGAAGAGCCACATCATCGACCTGCCGACCCCGGGCAGCGCGGTAGCCCAGGTGGTTGGGCATATCAGCCCGGAAGACCTGCTGAAGACCATTCCGCGCGGGCCGCATTGATCATTAGCTTGCAAGGGCCCTTTCGCGGCTAAAGCCGCTCCCACAGAAACTGCGCCAGTACCTGTGGGAGCGGGTTTACCCGCGAACACCGGCGTAGCCGGTGCCATCCACCGCGGCGCCCGGTTCGCGGGTGAACCCGCTCCCACAGGGATCAGCGCATCTGATGCTTGTGCAGCAGCCGATAGAAAGTCGGCCGCGAAATACCTAGCACCTTCGCCGCCACGCTCAGGTTGTTGCTGTGCCTGCTGAGCACATCACTCAGCGCCTGGCGCTCGGCCCGGTGCTTGTACTCCTCCAGCGTGCCCAGGGGTTGCTGTACCTGGTCGAGGGTCTGCAACCCCAGGTCCTGTGCCTCGATTTGCCGGCCTTCGGCCAGCACCAGCCCGCGTCGCACCCGGTTGGCCAACTCGCGGACATTGCCCGGCCAGTCATGCCGGCCCATCGCCGCCAAGGCATGGTCGCTGAACGAGCGCGGCCTGCGCCCGGTTTCCAGGCTGTAGAAATGAGCAAAATGATTGGCCAGCATCGACAGGTCGCCATGCCGGTCGCGCAAAGGCGCGGTCACTACCTGCAACACGTTCAGGCGGTAATACAGGTCTTCGCGAAAGCGCCCTTGCTCGATGGCCCTTTCCAGGTCCACGTGGGTAGCCGCCAGAACGCGCACATCCACCGGGATCGGCTGGCTGCCACCCACGCGCTCGATGTGCTTTTCCTGCAGAAAGCGCAGCAGATTGGCCTGCAACTCCAGCGGCAAGTCACCAATTTCGTCGAGGAACAACGTGCCACCATGAGCCGCTTCGATGCGCCCGGCCTTGCGCTGATGAGCACCGGTGAAGGCGCCCTTCTCATGGCCAAACAGTTCCGACTGGATCAAGTGCTCGGGAATGGCCCCGCAGTTGATGGCAACGAACGGCTGCTCGCTGCGTTGCGACTGGCGGTGCAGGGTACGGGCCACCAGTTCCTTGCCGGTGCCGCTCTCACCGCAGATCAGCACTGGCGACTCAGTAGGCGCCAGCTTGCCCAGCAGCTTGCGCAGATCGCGGATCGGGCGGCTATCGCCGAGCAGCTCGTGGCTCGTTTCATCCACCCTCGCCACCCCTTTGCCGCGCAGGCGCGCCATGCCGAAGGCGCGGCCCAGGGTAACCTGCACGCGGGAAACGTCGAACGGCAAGGTGTGGAAATCGAAGAACCATTCACAAACAAAATCGCCGACCGCCGGCATGCGCAGCTGTTCGGCGCTGAGCACTGCAATCCATTCGGTGTGGCTGCGCTTGATCAAGTCCTTGACCCCGTCGGGGCGCCTGAGGTGCGACGCCTGCAAGCGCAGCAGGCCCACATCGCAAGGATGATCCAGCGCGGCACCGAGCATGCAGCTGTGTACATCCCAGCCTGCGCTGCGCAAGCCAGGCAACAAACGGTGGCAGTCATCGCAGGGGTCGACGATGAGCAAACGGCGTTGGGCGGCAGGCTGCTGCATGACCGATCCTTGGCGCCAGTTTTCGGTTTTTTGAAATAAAACAGCAAGTTGTGGCGCCCGATTAACAGTAGCAACGAAGTTGACGGTTCCCAGTACCGTCTGTCTGCCGAATCAATTTTTTACAATACGTGACGGGAATTTTCGCACTTTATCGACATCACATGGCGGCATGGGCAAGAACGGATTCGACCTTGGCAAATTTTTTTACAACCAATGTGTGACTCGCACCCGGACAACGAGCATCAGTACACATAACCCCGCGCTGCACTTCGCGATAACCGAGGCGACTATGAAGCAACGCGGACTTCACCTGGATGTTTGGGACCATAGAGAGACCGAACCATGAATGCCCCGCTCCGTGTCAACGAAGCACTGCTGATTGCCGACCACGCCTTCGAACCCTTCCAGTGCGTAGCCTGGGATGCACCCAACGGTACTGGTGAACTGAGCCTGGCAGTGATCGACCGGACCAGTACCCGCATCGGCAGCAAGCAAGTGTCTTCGCGCATCTACTCCGACCCGGCCCAGTGGGCCAGCCTGATCGAGGAAGTGCGTGCCGAACTGTGCGAAAAAGGTTACGACCTGCAACCGTGGTCAATGCCGAAATAATATCGGCCGGCAAACCAAGTGCGTGCACCGCCACGCACTTGTACAACTTCCGGGTTGCTGTTCTGGCAACTTTTCTTATTGCGACATAGCGTCGCATCGATACTTTTTCAATCCACCAACCTGAACTGTTGCAGGTGCTGGTAATCAGCCTGAAGTTGTTGCGCCAGACGCTGCGCACGGCCCAGGCGCACCGGCGCCAGTTCCATATCCACCAGCAAAGTGGCACACGGCATTGGTTGCACGGCATTCCAGTGCTGCAGGCGACCGTCGGTAAACACCAGGCAGCGCAATGCTTCTTCAGGGTGTGCCCGTTGCCGCGCCTGCAACCAGTGCCGAGCTTGTTCCAGTGCAGCGATCAACGGCGTGCCGCCACCGGCACCCAAGGCTTGCAGCCAGGGTTGCAAAGCGGCCGAGGCCTTCAGGCCGTGGCGCTGCCACTGCGGCGTGCGCCCGCTGGCGGTAAGCAGGGCCAGCCGCGCGCGTTGGCGGTAGGCCTGGTCGAACAGCGCTGCCAGCAGCCCTTTGGTTTGTGCCAGCGCCTGGTGGCGGCGGGTCGAGGCCGACGCATCGACGATTACCAGCCACAGTTCTGCAGGCCTGGCCTGGCGTTGCTGCCAGCACAGGTCCTGGCGCTGGCGTGGCCGGCCCTTGAGCAGAGTCGGCAGCCAGGCCACCCGACCGGCCGCAGCACTGTGCGCCCGGCCTCGGCTGGCCCCGTACTGCTTGCCTGCGCCTGCTTTGGCATCCGCCCCTTTGGCAGGTGGCAGGGGGATGCTCAGGGCTTTTTTGCCCAGTTCGGCACCTCGCGGCGGGCGCCGCTGGCCACCGGCTGCGCTGGCATTGCGCCCCAGTCGCCCTGCCCGCCCTGTGCGCCAGGGTTGCCCGCGCCTTGGCGACCGGGTGGTTGCTCAGGCTGCTGCGGCGCCGAAGGCGGGTTGGCCTGGGGCGTAACGCGCCGGCGATGGCGCAAGGCGAACTCGGCCACTGCATCGACATCGGCCTCTTCGATGGCCTCGCCTCCACGCCAGGCGCAGTGGGCGCGTGCGGCGCGCAGCCAGACCAGGTCGGCGCGCAGGCCGTCGACCCCGGCGGCGTAGCAGCGTTCGGTGATCCAGGTCAGCGCTTGGTCGTCCAGGGCAATATCGGCCAAGGCGTGACGCGCCGCCTGGCAGCGCTCGCGCAATTGCGCCTGAGCCTCGGCCCATTGCGCGCAGAAGGCCTGCGGGTCGCTGTCGAAGGCCAGGCGGCGGCGAATGATCTGCTGACGCGCCTCAGGCTCGGGCAAGCCTTCCAGGGCCACGTTGAGGCCGAAGCGGTCGAGCAACTGCGGGCGCAGTTCGCCCTCCTCCGGGTTCATGGTGCCGATCAGTACGAAGCGGGCATTGTGCCGATGCGAGATACCGTCGCGCTCGATACGGTTGGTGCCACTGGCCGCCACGTCGAGCAACAGGTCGACCAGGGTATCGGGCAGCAGGTTGACCTCATCGACATACAGCACGCCGCCATCGGCCTGGGCCAGCACCCCCGGGGAAAACTGCGCCTTGCCCTGCCCCAGTGCGGCATCCAGGTCGAGGGTGCCGACCAAGCGTTCTTCGCTGGCGCCCAGTGGCAGGGTGACGAACGGGCCCTCACCGAGCAGGTCGGCCAAGCCTCGGGCCAGGGTACTCTTGGCCATGCCGCGCGGCCCCTCGATCAGCACACCGCCAATCTTGGGGTCGATGGCGGTCAGGCACAGCGCCAGTTTCAGGTCGTCGGCACCGACCACGGCTGCCAGTGGAAATTGCACGGGTTCACTCATTTCAAGCCTGTTCCTCGCCGTCGAGCAGTTGTTCCTCGAGGGCTTCGCGGTAGTCGCCCGGCGCCTGCCACAGGCCGCGCTGCTGGGCCTCCAGCAAACGCTCGGTAAGGTCGCGCAGGGCCTCGGGGTTGTGCTCGCGCATGAAATCGCGGGTCGCCGGGTCGAGCACGTAGGCATCGGCCAGCGCCTGGTAATGATGGTCGTCGATCAGCTGCGTGGTGGCATCGAAGGCGAACAGGTTGTCGACCGTCGCCGCCATCTCGAAGGCACCTTTGTAGCCATGGCGCTTGACCCCGTCGATCCACTTCGGGTTCAGCGCGCGGGCGCGGATGACCCGGTTCAGTTCTTCCTTGAGGGTACGGATGCGCGGCCGGTCGGCCTGGCTATGGTCACCGTGGTAACTGGCGACTGCCGCGCCGGACAAGGTTTCCGACGCCGCCAGCATGCCACCCTGGAACTGGTAGTAGTCATTGGAATCGAGCAGGTCGTGTTCGTGGTTGTCCTGGTTCTGCAGCACCGCCTGCACCTTGGCCAGGCGCTGGGCGAACTGGGCGCGGGCCGGGGTACCGTCGTCGCTGGCGCCGTAGGCATAGCCGCCGTGGTTGAGGTAGACCTCGGCCAGGTCATCGCGGCTGTGCCACAGGCGCCCGTCGATGGCGTTCTGCACCCCGGCGCCGTAGGCCCCGGGTTTGGCACCGAACACCCGCCAGCCGGCCTGGCGGGCGGCCTGCTCGGGGTCCACGCCCTGGTCCTGCAGCGCGGCCCGCTCGCTGCGCACGCGGGCGGCCAGGGGGTTGAGATCGTCGGGTTCGTCCAGTGCCGCCACCGCCTGCACTGCGGCATCGAACAGGCGGATGAGGTTGCCGAAGGCATCACGGAAAAAGCCGGAAACGCGCAAGGTCACGTCCACCCGCGGGCGGTCGAGCAGGCTGAGCGGGAGGATCTCGAAATCGTCGACCCGCTGGCTGCCGCTGGCCCACACCGGCCGCACGCCCATCAGCGCCATGGCCTGGGCGATGTCGTCACCGCCAGTACGCATGGTTGCCGTGCCCCACACCGAAAGGCCGAGCTGGCGCAGGTGGTCGCCGTGGTCCTGCAGATGGCGCTCCAGGATCAGGTTGGCCGAGGCGAAGCCCAGGCGCCAGGCGGTGGTGGTGGGCAGGTTGCGCACATCCACGGTATAGAAGTTGCGACCGGTGGGCAGCACGTCCAGGCGCCCGCGGCTGGGCGCGCCACTGGGGCCCGCGGGCACGAAACGCCCGGCCAGCGCCGCCAGCAGGCCATTCATTTCGGCGCTGCCGCAGGCGTCCAGGCTGGGGGCTACCCCTTCGCGCAGCGCCTGCACCACATCGTGCACCGGCTGCCATTCGCTCTGGGCTGGTAACTGTATTGTTCCGCCCAGCGCCTGGTCGATTACTTGCAGCGCCAACAGTTCGAGGCGTTCGCGGGTATCGCCACAGGTGCGCCAGGGCTCGCTACTCACGGCCTGCAACAGCTCGGGGCGTGCGCCCTGCCACGGCTGCCCGAGTTCGCAATCGAGCGGGTCGAAACCCGGAACCAGCGCCTTGGCCAAAGCCCGCAGCAGGCTGGCATTGCCGCCGCGACCGTCGCCACGCTCGACCCGCACCAGCGCCAGCAGGGTATCCAGGCGCAGCCGGCCTTCCGGGGACTGGCCGAACACATGCAGGCCATCGCGAATCTGCGATTCCTTCAGATCGCACAGGTAGGTGTCCAGGCGCGGCAGCCACACGGCGGCATCGTCCAGCTGACCTTCCAGCTGCAGTTCGCGGTCGATGTGGTTGGCCTTGACCAGCTCCAGAATGTCGCGCTGCAACTCGCGCGCGCGCCGCGGGTCGAGCAGCTGTGCTTCGTAGAACTCGTCGGCCAGTTGCTCCAGGTGGCGCAACGGGCCATAGGTTTCGGCACGGGTCAGCGGCGGCATCAGGTGGTCGATGATCACCGCCTGGGTGCGGCGCTTGGCCTGGGCCCCCTCACCCGGGTCGTTGACGATGAACGGGTAGATGTTCGGCAGCGGGCCGAGCAAGGCGTCCGGCCAGCACTGCGCCGACAACCCGACGCCCTTGCCGGGCAGCCATTCAAGGTTGCCGTGCTTGCCGACGTGGATCACCGCGTCGGCGGCAAAGGCATGGCGCAGCCAGAAGTGAAACGCCAGGTAGCCGTGCGGCGGCACCAGGTCGGGGTCGTGGTACACCGCGCTGGGGTCCACCTGGTAGCCCCGCGCCGGCTGAATGCCGACGAAGGTCAAGCCAAAGCGCAGGCCGGCCACCATCAACCGGCCACTGCGGTACATCGGGTCCTGCTGCGGCGGCCCCCAGCGCTCCAGCACGGCCTGGCGGTTGGCCTCTGGCAGGCGCTCGAAGGCGGCCTGGTAATCGGCCAGGCTCAGGCTCTGCGCGCAGGGGCGCAGGTCCAGTTGGTCGAGGTCGTTGGTCACGCCGCCGAGCAACTGGTGGATCAGTTGCGTGCCACTGCCCGGCAAATCGGCCAGCGGATAGCCTTGGGCCTGCAGGGCCTCGAGGATGTTCAGCGCGGCCGCTGGCGTATCCAGACCAACGCCGTTGCCAATGCGGCCATCCCGGGTCGGGTAGTTGGCCAGCACCAGGGCCACGCGCTTCTGCCCATTCGGCAGGCGCGCCAGCTCGACCCAGCGGCGAGCCAGCTCGGCGACAAAATCCATGCGCTCGGGGTGCGCGCGGTAGCAGACCACGTCAGACTGGCTGCGCTCGCTGCGCCACGCCATGTCCTTGAAACTGACCGGGCGGGTGATGATGCGCCCGTCCAGTTCGGGCAAGGCAATGTGCATGGCCAGGTCACGCGCCCCCAGGCCCTGCTCGCTGGCCTCCCAGCCGGGCTGGTTGTCTTGCGCGCAGATGGCCTGCAGTACCGGGATATCGCGACGGAACGGGCGCAGGTTGGGGCGCTCGGGGCTGGACAGGGCAAAGCCGGTGGTGTTGACCAGCACTTCGGCACCCACCTCGTCCAGCCAGGCTTCGACCTGCTCCAGGCAGGCGCTTTCCTTGAGGCTGGCCACGGCGATCGGCAACGGGTTGAGCCCGGCGGCCTGCAGGCGCTGGCAGAACACATCGATGAACGCGGTGTTGGCCGCCTGCAGATGGGAGCGGTAGAACAGCAGCGGCGCCACCGGCTGTTCGGGGTGCCACTGCGGGTACCAGTCCTCCAGCGTGGCGCTGCCCTTGGCCGGGTGATACACGGCGGTGCGCGGCAAAGGCTGCGGCTCGTCCCAGGCATAGTCGCGGCCCAGCCACTGGCTGGCCAGGCAGTTGAACAGGTTGATGGCGTTGGCCTTGCCGCCCTGGCGCAGGTAGTGCCAGAGGCGTTCGGCCTGCTCGCTGCTGACATTGCCCAGGCTGGTCAGCTCCGGGTCCGGACGGTCGTCGCCCGGCACCAGGATCAGCTGCACGCCACGGCCGGCCAGCTCGACCAGTTGCTCGACGCCATAGCGCCAGTAGCCTGCGCCACCGTGCAGCGACACCAGGATGACCTTGGCATGGCGCAGTACCTGGTCGACATACAGGTCGACCGAGGCATGGTTCTGTACCTGCATCGGGTTGGCCAGGCGCAGGCTGGGGTAATCGTCGGGCAATTGCTCGGCGGTGTCGGCGAGCAATGCCAGGTGCGAATCGCCGCTGCAGAGAATCACCAGCTCGGCGGGCGTCTGGCCGAGGTCGGCAATGCTGTCATCCGGCACGAAGCCGCCGGGCTGGGTCCGCAGCAGGTGCATGGGTCAGGCGCCCAGGGCCTGGCGCAGGCGCGCTTCCAGCTGGGCGGCATCGAGGTCCTGGCCGATCAGCACCAGGCGGGTGATGCGCGGCTCGTCGGCGCGCCAGGCGCGGTCGAAGTGCTTGTCGAAACGGGTACCCACGCCTTGCACCAGCAGGCGCATCGGCTTGCCGGGGATGGCCGCGAAGCCTTTTGCGCGCAGGATGCCGAACTCCACCACCAGCTGGGTCAGGGCGTCGAGCAGCAGGCTTTCGTCGGCTTCTGGCAGGTCGATGGAGATGGAGTCGAAGGCGTCGTGGTCATGATCGTCATGGTCATCGCCGTCATGGTGCGAATCATGGTGGGTACGGCGGCCATCGATGTGCGCCTCGGACTCGGCGCCCACGCCCAGCAGCACCTCCAGCGGCAGCTTACCGCTGCTGGCTTCGATCACCTTGACCGCCGGCGGCAGCTCTTCAGCCACCTCGGCGCGGACCTTGGCCAGCCCTTCGGCGTCGATCAGGTCGGCTTTGTTCAGCACCACCAGGTCGGCGCTGGCCAGCTGGTCGGCGAACAGTTCGTGCAGCGGTGATTCGTGGTCCAGGTTGGGGTCGAGCTTGCGTTGGGCATCGACCTGGTCCGGGTAGGCGGCGAAAGTGCCGGCGGCCACGGCCGGGCTGTCGACCACGGTGATCACCGCGTCGACGGTGCAGGCATTGCGGATTTCCGGCCACTGGAAGGCTTGTACCAGCGGTTTGGGCAGGGCCAGGCCGCTGGTTTCGATGAGGATATGGTCCAGGTCGCCACGGCGTGCCACCAGCTCGCGCATCACCGGGAAGAACTCTTCCTGCACGGTGCAGCACAGGCAGCCGTTGGCCAGCTCGTAGACGCGGCCGCTGGCTTCTTCTTCGGTGCAACCGATGCTGCACTGCTTGAGGATTTCGCCATCGATGCCCAACTCGCCGAACTCGTTGACGATCACCGCAATGCGGCGGCCCTGGGCGTTGTCGAGCATGTGGCGCAGCAAGGTAGTCTTGCCCGAGCCGAGGAAGCCGGTGACGATGGTGACGGGGAGCTTGGCCAGTGTTTTCATGTCGCATTGCCCTTGGCAGATTGGCGCGGGCATGCAGGACGACAGCCGCGGGCCATGCCGGCCGGGCTTGTTCGCCACCGGATCACCCCGCCCGGTTGAAAGTCGAAAACGTGACGAGGCAGGTCTCCTGGCTCGCACCGTTCCATGTGCCCGCTGGTGCAGCAGGCTGGCGGGATGACGCCTTCCCGCGCGCGGGCGCAGTGGCTGTGTCGATCCGTTGTCGGTGCTTACAGTTGCGGGGGCAGCCGCGGCTTGTACCGCGTTCCCGTCTTAGCTTCGGCCTGGCCGAAGAACCTCGAAGTGGCAAGGCTACGCAGTGGCTGGCGGGTGGTCAACCATTGCTGTCGGGCTGGCCGACAACAAGTGGCGCAACTGCGTTACAGTGGTGGCTTTGAGCAGCGAGGCCCACCGGTGAAACCCCTGAACAAGCGCGATATGGCACGCCTGGAGCGTGAACTGGTGGTTTGCCTGACCGAAGCCTGCGAAACCGCCAAGGCCGAGATCGTCGGTTTCAGCTGGCTTACCCACCGTCTCGCGCCCGAGGATTTTCCGGCCAGCCTGCGTATTACCTGGGTGTTCGAGCGAGAGGCCGACAAGGCCGCCGCCGTGGCGGGCGACGCGAAGGTGCGCATGCTGGCGCTGACGGGCCTTGCACTGGAGCAGGCCGGCATTCAGCTGGATCATCCGGCCTGGCATGTGCGGTTTGACAGTGAAGAGGCTTGCCAGCAGAGCCACGGGGGTGACTGGAGCAAGCGCTTGATGGGGCGCTGAACCAGGGGCATGCGCGGTCCTACAGGTCCAGCGCACACCTTAAGGGTGCCGCCGGCAATGTGGGAGCGGGTTCACCCGCGAACACGGGCGAAGCCCGTGCCATCCACCGCGTCGCCTGTTTCGCGGGTGAACCCGCTCCCACAGGGCCCGCGGCGCACTCGTGGAACCAGCCTGGGCTTGCAGGCCTATGGCGGCAACTACAGCTTCTATTCGGCCCAGAAAGCCAGCCAGACGGCGCTGGCCCAACAGCAACTTGCCAGGCTGAAACAGCAGCAGCAACGCCAGGCGCGCGAACTGCAGCGCACTACCAGGCCACACCAGCGTGCTCGATCACCTGCGCCAGGCAAACCCGACACTGGCCCAGGGCGACTTGCGCAGCCGCCTGGCACAACTGGGCCTGGATGCGGCCCGCATCGAACTGCCCAGCGGCCTGCTAAGCGGCGGTGAGCGGATGAAGGCAGCACTGGCCGCCGTGCTGTACCGCGAACGGCCACTCGACCTGTTGCTGCTGGACGAACCCGGCAACCACCTGGACCTGCCGTCGCTGGCCGCACTGGAACACATGCTCGGGCAGTTTCGCGGGGCGCTGGTGGTGGCGTCCCACGACCAGGTACTGCTCGACCAGCTGGCGCTGGACGAGTACCTGCACCTGTAGAAGCTGCAATGAATGCATTGCAGGCTATCAATTCGTGACTGGCCGTTCCCGATCTGCCACGGATGTATTATGGTGGCGTGGTGCGCATATAACAGCAGCCCGAGCAATCGGGCACTTGCAAGACAATGAGGGTGTCATGAGCAACGAAAGCATTAATTGGGACAAGCTCGGTTTCGACTACATCAAGACCGACAAACGCTACCTGTCCGTATGGCGCAATGGCGAGTGGGACAAAGGCACCCTGACCGAAGACAACGTACTGCACATCAGTGAAGGCTCCACGGCCCTGCACTACGGCCAGCAGTGCTTCGAAGGCCTCAAGGCCTACCGTTGCAAGGACGGTTCGATCAACCTGTTCCGCCCGGACCAGAACGCCGCCCGCATGCAGCGCAGCTGCGCCCGCCTGCTGATGCCGCAGGTGCCGACCGATGTGTTCATCGAGGCGTGCAAGCAAGTGGTCAAGGCCAACGAGAAGTTCGTACCACCGCATGGCAAAGGCGCCCTCTACCTGCGTCCGTTCGTGATCGGCACCGGTGACAACATTGGCGTGCGCACCGCCCCCGAGTTCATCTTCTCGATCTTCGCCATCCCGGTTGGCTCGTACTTCAAGGGCGGCATGAAGCCGCACAACTTCCAGATCTCCAGCTTCGACCGCGCGGCTCCCCAAGGCACCGGCGCGGCCAAGGTCGGTGGCAACTATGCCGCCAGCCTGCAACCGGGTGCAGAAGCGAAGAAGGCCAACTTCGCCGACGCCATCTACCTCGACCCGCTGACCCACACCAAGATCGAGGAAGTCGGTTCGGCCAACTTCTTCGGCATCACCGCCAACAACGAGTTCGTCACCCCGAAATCGGCTTCGGTGCTGCCAGGTATCACTCGCCTGTCGCTGATGGAACTGGCGCAATCGCGCCTGGGCCTGACCGTGATCGAAGGCGATGTGGAAATCAACAAGCTGGACCGCTTCATCGAAGCCGGCGCCTGCGGTACCGCTGCGGTGATCACACCGATCGGCGGCATCGAGTACAACGGCAAGCTGCATGTATTCCACGACCTGGAAAAGGTCGGCCCGGTTACCCAGAAGCTCTACAACGAGCTGACCGGTATCCAGAGCGGTGATGTGGAAGCACCGGCTGGCTGGATCGTCAAGGTCGCCTGAGGCGCTTTAGCGGTTTGAAGGACGGGGCATGCCAGCGATGGCATGCCCCGTTTTTTTTCGGCTGACCCGGTCAACTTCGGATGGCACCGGCTGCGCCGGTGTTCGCGGCTAAAGCCGCTCCCACAGGTACAGCGCATGCCTGAAACCAGCGCCGTCCCTGTAGGAGCGGCCTTGTGTCGCGAAAGGGCTGCGAAGCGGCCCCAGGATATCCGCACAATGCACAAATCGAGGTACGGCGCAGGCAGGTAGTTCTCATGCAAGGCGACGCTGCATCAGCAGGTGCCGGGCCTTGTCGAAAGCCCAGTTGTACAGCACGGTGTAGGGCAGGATGATCACGAAGAAGCCCAGCTCCACCATGAACGCCTGCAGCAACGAAATCTCCAGCATCCAGGCCGCCACCGGCAGGCACCACACCACCAGCCCGGCTTCGAAGCCCAGGCCGTGCACGAAGCGTACGCTGGCCTTCCAGTGGATGCGCTCGACCTGCACGTAGCGATCGACCAGCGCGTTGTAGACCATGTTCCACAGCATGGCGATCACCGACAGGGTCACCGCCAGCGCTCCCGCCGTCGCCAGCGACTTGCCCATGATCCAGGACAACAGTGGCGCACACAGCAGCACGGCGAACACTTCATAACCGACGGCATGAACCAGGCGTTCGCTGAAAGACACGTTTTTCATTGCAAAATCCATCCATTGCGTGAGTCGTGCTTCCCATCTTCTTTGATAGAACTGATACTCGCGACATAGCTACCATCGGTTTTATCAATACCATGCGTTATTCACCCGAAGCTCTGGTCGCCTTTGTCGAAGCTGCATCGCTGGGTTCGTTTTCCGCTGCGGCGCGCAAGTTGCGCAAAAGCCAGTCCACCATCAGCATCGCCATCGCCAATTTCGAGGTCGATGTAGGTTGCCCGTTGTTCGAGCGTGGCGGCCGTCATCCCACCCTGAACGAGGCTGGGCGGCAGGTGCTGAGCCATGTCGAGGCGATTCTCGATGCCAGCGCCCAGCTCGATGCCCTGGCGGTAAGGCTGGCGGAAAACGTCGAGGCACTGGTCTCGGTAGTGATGTCGGACAGCTACAGCGTTACCTTCCAGGGCGCGGTAATGGCCCGCTTCGCTCAGCACTACCCGCATACCGAGCTGCGCTGCGGCCCGTCGGAAGATGCCGATGTGATCGAGCTGATCCAGCAGGGCCTGGCACATATCGGCATTCTTGCCACCCAGCCCAGCTATCCCGCTGACGTTGCCGTGGCACGCTTGCCCGAGCAGGCAGAGTTTGCAGTGTATGTGGCCAGCGGGCATCCGTTGGCGGCTTTGCCTAAGGTGCAGTCGCAGCACCTGGAGAACGTAAGGCAGCTGTATATAAAGACCTATGCTCCAAGCTTGCACCAGGGGCGTGGCCAGGCCTGGTCGGCACCGGACTACCTCACTCTGCTGGAATTCGCCGTGCGCGGGTTCGGCTGGGCCGAACTGCCCAGGGCATTGGTGGCTCGGTTTGGCAGTGGGCTGGTGGAGCTGCAGGTGGCCGGGTACCCGCGACGGGTTGACATGGATGTGGCCTGGTCGAGCCGTCGCGCGCTCGGGCCGGCCGGGCAGTGGCTGGTGCGACAGATGCTGGGGCAATAGGCCTTTGTCGCCTGCAAGATCCAGGGGCTGCTGAGCAGCCCGTCGCGACGCAAGGCCGCTCCTACAGGGCAGTAAAGCGAAAAATCCTACAACATTTTAGGAAGCCCATCGCTCCCCCGCGAAGGTGTTCCTCGCTAGTGTTTTGGCCGTTGCGTCAAATCACTGGAAAAGGAACTCCTGATGAGCATCAGCAAAACCATCCACATCGCCATGCAGGAAGAGATCCCCAATACCTACGGCACCTGTAATGCCTGCGAACGCTCCGGCCTGCCGATTCTGCTGCTGCGCGAGGCCTACGCCCCACGCCCGGATACAGGGCGCCCCTATCGCCTGGCAGACGATAGCGAAATCATCTTCCACCCGATGCACACCGACCAGTTGCGCCTCCTGCGCCAGGGTTATGTCTACGTACTGCTCGACCAGGAAATCTGGCAGGCCTACGAGGTAGCGGCGGAAGGTACCTTGCAGCGCTTTCCGGTATCGCAGATGCCCTTGGGGCCACCCAGGTCGTTACCCAAGGTATGCGCCACCGAAGGCCACGATGTGATCGCCTCCTTCATCAACATCGATACCCTGCTCTACCGCAAGGCCTGGATCGCCTTCGCCAACGACCCCTGGCCCCGTGCGGTACTCGACCGCTATCGGCAAGGCATTGCCGACAGTGACCCGGGCACCCTCGCCCGCTTCGTCGAAGTGGACCTGAACACCGCACGCAACGACCCTGCCAGCCTCGGCATCGCCATGACCGACAGCTTCCGCTTCGGCCTGGAGCAGGTGCTGGAGTTCTCTACCTTTTCCTCCGCCAGGTTCACCAGCGCTCATGGCTTTTACAGCCGCCTGGGCCGCTGGCATGAAACCCGCACCCATGTACGCAATGTCATCCAGCAGGAACAACTGCCCAATGGCCTGCTGGCGCTGACGCTGCCCGACCCGGTCGGCATGGTCATGGAGCTCAACGCGCAACGCACTGGCTGGGTGCAAGCCCTGCAGGAATGGCGGGCGCAGCCGCAGCGGCACTTCGAATACTTCACCTCGCAAGCACTACTGGGCATCCGCGAACTGCACGCGGCCACGGCGGCCGCGCAGGGTGCCGAGGACGCGCAGCGGGAAGCCCGGCAGGTCAAGCAGTGGAACGACAGCCCGATCGCGGCCAAGGCGTATCTGCCGCCGGTGGACATCGACGCGCAGACCGCACGCAACATCGCGCGCAAACAGCAAGAAGCG
This sequence comes from Pseudomonas sp. NLJ1, assembly GCF_049486705.1. NCBI lineage: Bacteria > Pseudomonadati > Pseudomonadota > Gammaproteobacteria > Pseudomonadales > Pseudomonadaceae > Pseudomonas > Pseudomonas sp. NLJ1. The sequence continues at coordinate 298,944 of NZ_CP137735.1, forward strand.
CGCGAGCGGCTGGAAGAGCGTTACGACGAAAGCGCCCGCGCCGCGTTCCAGGCCGATTACGACCGCGAACTGACAAACTGGCAGTCGATGATCGACCAGGTTGGCGATCTGTATGCGCGCCACTATGCCAAACGGGCGTTTCAGCAAATCGGTTACCACGACTATGACGCGAGCTCCCCTGTTTCGGTCGAGTACTTCATCCAGATGATGGCCGCCTGCCTGGCCGGCGGGCCCACTGAACCCCTGCCTCAGGAGGGTCAGCCGCTCGGGATCACCCAGCATATCTGGCAGCAGTTGCTGGAAGACGACCGCAGCCTGCTTTACCAGGCGCTGCTGGCCAAGAACCAGAAGCTGATGCAGCAGGTGACCAGCGCGCTGGCCGGGGACGACTTCGGCAAGGTGTACGACATCATCAAGGGCATCGCCGGCACCGCCGATGGCCAGTTGCTGATGATCAAGCCGATACAGGATGCCGTTGGCCAGTTGCTGGCCGCGACCAACAGCGCAGGGAATGCGCTCAGCCAGCACCTGAGTGAACGGACCAAGACCCTGATCGGCCATGTGCATCGCTCGGCGTTTGCCCTGTTCGCCGGGCAGCAGGTAACGCCGTTGCGCGTGTCGCTGACAGTGGGCGAGTACATGAGCCTGCTCAATGAAGCCCTGGAGGCGCGGACCGACGCGTTTCTGCAGCAGGTAGACAAGCAGTTCCGTGATCCCCTGGGCCGCAAGGTGCGGGCCATGGTGCTGAGTGGGGCGATCAATATTGCGGCAGCGGGTAACCGTAGCCAGATGATCGAGGTGATGCTCTGGACGCTGGAAAGCGCCGAGAGTTTGCAGGCGCGGCTAGTTCAATTGCGGGCAAGTGCCGTATCGAGAGCCACTATGCTGGCGCGTACAATTACTGTCGGTACAAACACTTTTCGGCTAAGTGCAGAGGCGGCTCGTAGTTTGGCAAGCGATACGACTAATAGTTTGCGGAGTGCTGTAACAAACACGACAAGCGCCAGCCTGATGCTTGGGCTAGGCGGAATATGGTTCCATCAAGATAGCCTGCGCAAAAATTATCAGGCGCTACTTAAAACTTCCAACGTAGACTCGGAAGCGATCGCCGCAATATGGTCTTCTTCCCTTGGTGTGCTGGGAACAAGCGTAGAGAGTGTGGGACTTACCGCACAGTTACTTCGCCCGAAAAAGCTATGGCCAAGCGCTATTAGCACTGTGAATTTAGGTGAGCGCATCGCTAAGTTCGGTGGCGTCATAGCAGCACTCGCGGGGGTATCTGACGCAGCACAATATGCCTTCGCTGCGCGAAGATCAGCTGACCAGGGGGACGTTGCGTCCGCCCAAACCTATGGTTATGCAAGCGCCATTGCCTTTGCCACGATCTTCCCGGCGGGCTATGCCGCCCTTGTCCCAGGCACATTGCTAGGGCCGCTGGGGATCGCGATAATCTTGGGCTTGACAGCATACGCATTGGCGACCAGGGCGAAGCAAAAAGAATCCTCCGCGACAGAACTATGGGCTCGACGTAGCAGATGGGGGTTACCACCCGAACATCGGTATTGGTGTGAGGCAAAAAGTATTGATTTGGCTATTGGCGCTTTGAATGCCGCAGCTCTTGGCATGAGAGCAGAGGCCTCGATAAAAATTGGCTTCAAACAGGGGGGAAGTGAATCAGTAACCAGTGATAGCAGTACGGTGGCAGCAGGCTTTGTACTGAACGCGTATTTGAGCATGCCAAATTTCACGGTGGGTACTTCACGTTATCAATGGAAGCTGGACTTGCATCGAACCGGGGGAAGCAAAGGAACCATCACCCTATCAGGAGACAGCACTAGATTAGTATTGCCATCAAGCTCAGCACTGAGTGTTGCCGGTGTTTTTGCAGACGACATACTAAACAGCCTACACAAAAGCGTCGACACAGAAAGCAGGATCCTGAACATCCAAGGGGCATTCCCCTTGACAGATCACCACAACGTTACCTCTCTGGAGTTGAGCCTGATTTATTGGCCTGATCCTGATGACGAGTCGGCTCGTGCACAGATAACAATGACAGAGAACAGCATCAGATCTTTGGAGCACCTCAATTGGCCTCCCCATTACTAATCCCTCCTTGCGCGGGCTGGAAGGAGGATCTGCCTGGCCCAGCCACTCCTCCAGTCGTTGACAGGAATTTGGGCAGGCAGATACCAAACCATCAAGATACGATTTACCTTGAAGTGCCTCGCCACCCTATTTCACCTAGAGGTATCCTCTCGGCGCTCTCTCTACCTGCGGCCATATTTACGCTGCAGGTTCCTCATATGATCTTCAAAAGCTGGAGTATTGGCAGCATTGAGCTAGTCATTATTGGAGTTTTTGTGCTGCTCCTTGGCGTTTGGTGTACGTTTTTTGGATTCCAAGTTGATATATGTCCCCCTCGCGACCTACCCATCAGGTTCAACCGTGCGCGCCAGAAAATCTACGCCTACAACTTCAAACGCCAATGGTGGAACCCCCTCGACAAAGGCCAGGTCGTGCCGGTCAGTTACGACTGGTCCCAAGTCCGTGCCGAGCGCTGGTCACAAGCCGGCGCCCTGCCAAACGGCGGGATCATTTTCAAATGGGGTGTCATGCTGTCCATCGTTGCGCCAGGCACGAACAACGTCATCGACCGTTTTCACCTGAGCACCATGGGTGCCGACCAACATGCCTGGGCCTACATCTGCACCTACATGCAGGAAGGCCCCTCAGCCCTGCCACCACCCGGGGAACCCAAGGATCACAACGATGTGCTCTGGTGTGAGTTCGCGCTGCGCCTAGCACCCCGAGTAGTGTGGCCAGCGGAAATGGATCTGGAGTCGAGAACCGCCCCCTGAGCTTACTGTCTTGCGCTGCTCGCTCCGGCCCAAACCCAGGTAGGCCAGCTTCCACCGGTACTACGCGTGACTTGAAGACAATGCGGTCAATGTGGGAGCGGGCATGCCCGCGAACACCGGCGCAGCCGGTGCCATGCATCGCGCTGGATTCTTTGCGGGCACGCCCGCTCCCACAGGGGTTATATGGTCGGCGCCGTGGGGTCGTCCCCCAGCTACTGTCGCAGATGCCCGACCACGATCCGCAGGTAATGGGTGTCATCCGCGACGGGAGCTCCAGCATCCAAGGATCATTGCCACTGTCCGACCACCACACGATTCAGGCCACCGGATGCGCCCAATTTATTGCAAAAAGAAAACAATCTACGTACCAGCAGGAATGACAAACAATGAGCCGCCCAAGACTGCCCCCCCCTGCACTGGCTGGCAAGAGGACTTGCCATCGCCCTTCGATGCACCGACTTTAGAACCTGGCTTGGCTCCCCATACGCCGAACTTTCAAGATGATATTTACCTCGAGATTTGTCGCTCAGCAATGGCGTATCGTGGGATCGTTTCGATATTGGCACTTATCTTTCTGATTTCGATCCTGGTTGACCTTCCTTGGGTGATCAGGCATACAAACCCAACGGACATCGAGAGTGTTCTTCAGGAAATCATCATGCTCTCATTGTCAGCATGGTGCACTGTTGTCCTGTTCCGGGCAGATCTCTCAGCGCCCCGAGACCTGCCCATTCGATTCAACCGGGCCCGTAATAAAATCTACGCCTACAACTTCAAGCATCAGTGGTGGAACCCCTTCGACAAGGGCAAAGTCGTACCGGTCAGTTACGACTGGTTCCAAGTCCGCGCCGAGCGCTGGTCCCAGACCGGCGCACTGCCAAACGGTGGATTAATTTTCAAATGGGGTGTCACACTCTCCATCGTTGCCCCAGGCACAAACAATGTCATCGACCGTTTTCCTCTGGTCACGATGGGCGCCAATGAGCATGCCTGGGCCTACATCTGCACCTACATGCAGGAAGGCCCCTCAGCCCTGTCGCCACCAGGCGAACCCAAAGACCACAACGATGCGCTGTGGTGTGAGTTCGCCCTGCGTTTGGCACCGAAGGTAAACTGGCCGTCCGAGATGGATCTGGAATCGAGAACAGCCCCATGAAGCGTGGCGGGGTAATCCGAGCGGCTCAATCCCCCGTCGGCACGTCTACCACCTTCCAGCTGTCATCCGGATCGAAGCGTTTCATCTCTTTGGCCAGTTTGTCGCCGTGCGGCCCGAGATCTTTCTCGAATACCTCGCCGTCATGGCTGATCATGAAGCTCATCACCCCGGTATCGTCGTACTTGGCCGGCCAGGCAACCATGGCGAAGCCGCGGCTCATCTGGTTACCGATCAGGTAGCTATAGGCACCGCCTGGAGCGGATGGGCCTTGTGCGTCGAGGATGCGGAAGTGGTAGCCATACCAGGCGTCGCCGACCATGTCCTGGCCGAACAGCGGGCCCAGCGGGCTGACCTGGCCATCGCCGTCGTCGTCCCAGTACAGCCCGTCATGCTTGCCGGGCTCGCTGAATATCTTCTGCGCGTACTCCAGCGCACCGTTGCCGTTGTGGTCCTGGGTGGCGTAGTCCATCTGCGCATCGTGGTAGGCCAGCATCGATTGCATGGCACCCAGTTCATTACGGCCAATACGCCGGGCACGGATTTCGGCGCTGCCGGCCTTGAGGTCGAAACGCCAACCCTCGCCGCCTTTGGTCAAAGGTATGGGCAACGTCCAGTGATCACTGCCCACCGCGAGGATGGCCTTGTTTGCCCCCGACATGTCGATGCTGTGCTGCGCGCGATACTGCGCCAGGAAGGTGTCAACATCACTGCGTTGCACACCGCCGCGCGGTATGTAGGTACGCCAGTCATCGCCCAGCAATCGGGCCAGGCGGGCTTCATCAGGTTTCTCCTCGCCCAGCGCCGCAACAAAGGATTCCACGGCCTTTTCCGGTGTCGGGAAGGCCTCTTGCGCAGCCGTCTGGGTTGACCAGGCCAGGCCGGCTGCGATCACCAGCGCCGCTATCGATTGACGGTTCATCGGCGGCCCCCTCCCCCGCGGCGTGCGGGCGCACTGGGCCGGGAAATCTGGTGCCCGGCGGCACGCGATGCGCTCGGGCGCTGGGCGAACGACTGGCTGGTGCGACCACGATTGGCCTGCGCACTGGTGCGTGAGGGTGAACGCACGCCGTCAAAAGCATTGTTACGCGCCCGGCCGGCGGTATTGGAAGGCCGGTTTTGCGCAAGCTGCCGCCCCTGGCCTTCGCCCTGCCTGCGCTGGTTCACCTGGTTGCTCTGCTGCCGAGCCTGGGTGTTGCGGGTTTCCTGCCGGCGGTCGGTTGCCCTCGGGTTGTCGCTACGGGGCTGCATGCGGTTGCCGATAGAATTGCCCGCCTGCGCCTCGCGCATCTGCTGGCGTGCCTGGCGGTTGCTGGTGGCTGGCCGTTCGATGCCAGCCCGGTCCATCGACGCCCTGGCCTTGTCCCGCGCCTGGGCGCGCTGGGCGTCGTCACCGCGGAAGGCAGTACGCTGGGTAGCGCCGTCCAGTTGGCGACCGTACTGCTGGCGGCTGCGGGAGTCGCGGTACGGTACGCCGTCGCGGTTGGCGGCGTTGTGTTGCCATTTGTTCTGGTTGTTGGTGATGCGGTTGTTGGCGTTGATGTTGTTGTAGCGGTTGACGTCGATGTCGATATCGTTGTTGCCCCAGTCACAGTCACCCCACAGCGAGGCAACGATCGCCACGCCGGTACCGAAGGCCAGGCCTGCCACCAGCGCGGAACCGGGGTAGTACATGGGTGGTGGCGGGTAGTATGCCGGCGGCGAAGCCGGGTAGGCCCAGGTGCCGTAAGTGGTGGTCGGGTTATAGCTGGGCACATACACCACTTGGGGGTCGGCCGGCTCGATGATGATGGTGGTGGGCGGGCTGCTGGCTGTAACCACCTGGGCGCTGCTACCGCTGGAGGCCGGTGCCGGTGCCGGGGCGGCCTGCACGGTCACGTTCTGGTACTGGTTGCTTTGCAGGTTGCCGGCGGCCTGGGCCTGGTGACGCAGGCGCTGCACGCCGCCCATGACATCGTCAGGCTGCGCGAGGAAGGCGTCGCCCAGGCGCTGCACCCAGACCGGGTCCTGCCCCAGGGTTGCCAGCACCTGCGGGAAGGCCACCAGCGCTTGTACGCTTGGGTCCCATGGCTGGTTCGCCACCTTCTTGACGGCATCGTCGCCGGTGGCCTTGGGGTTGGCCTTGGACCAGGTCACCGCTTCGCTCACTTGCCCCGGATAAGTGGAGGCCATCAATACCTGTGCCAGCAGCGCATCGGGGTACAGCGCGATGGGCGCAAGCATCTGGTCCAGTTGCTCCTGGGTGAACACCGGGTCCTTGGCCGCGACCGTGTCGGCTTGTGGTGCCGGGTCCGGGGCGGGTACATCCTCTGCCTGCACCGGAGCAGGCGCGGCATTCAGATACAGGATTACCAACAGGACCGCTGTCAATGGGATGCGCATCGCTTCTCTCCATGAGATCAGACCGCGTGGGTTAAGGGTAGCAATGGCGCTGCTTTTGACCAGATGCGAGTGCGCGAAATTTTCGTGTTCCAAGGGTGGGAGTGGTTGCTGCCTTTGAATCCATGACAAGGCTGGGCTGAGATCTGTAATTGACTGTACCGGTCCTTTCGCGGGCACGCCCGCTCCCACAGGTACTCCACATTATTCAAACCCGTGTTGAACCCATCGATAGTCACTATCGAGAATGGCAATTTCTGCCGAACGACATGGCCGAATAACCTAGCTCCATCGACTCGCCGCCCACCACCCCGGCCCCTTGGAGCTACCTGATGAACACCTTGGCCCGCCTGCTGTCCGCCACCCTTGCCGCTATTGCCATCGCCATCATCAGCGGCTGTGCCAGCCACCCCGAACTGCGCCCCTACACCGCCGAAGAAACCCGTCAACTGCAACTGGAATCCTTGCAACGCCGTGGCCTGTCGCTTGACGACTACGAGCAGCAACGGCGGGTAATCCAGCGTGCCGGCAACCTGCCTGTGGTGACCGAAGCTGCCGACGCCGACCGTTCGACCAAAGGCTGAGTGGGCCAGCCAGCGGTTCCCTCCCGTTACCTGCACAGGTATGCTCTACCGCTCAATCGCAAGCCTTCCAGGACGGAGACCATGACCAGGCCCCTTCTGTTGCTGAGTGCTGCACTGCTGTTCAGCCCCGTGCTACTGGCCCAACAGATCAAACGCGAACTGGGCGGCTTCGACTTCACGCTCGGCACCACACCCTCACGCAGCATGGCCCAAGGGCTGATATCTCCCAGCGCCATCGGTGCGTTCCACGGCGGCCTCGACTTCAGCCACCCCAACGGTTGGTACCTCGGCCAGTACGCCCCGAGCATGGGCGTGACGCCCGACTCCACCTTGAGGCTGGACAGTTACCTGGGCTACAAGCACCAGTTCGACAGCAGCCTGGGCTACGAGGTGGGGTTGATCCACTATAGTCAGCCAAACATCGCTGGCCCCGACAGCTATGCCCTGTACGGTGGCGTTTCGGTGCTGGGCAGCCGTTTCGGTGGGGCGCTACGCGACAACCCCGATAACCGCACCGGCACGCTGTTCGCCGACTTCGGCCAACTGCCGCTGTTTGAGGTCGACCTGAGCGTCAAGCTAGCCCATCACCGCCTGGGTACGCCATTCACCATTGATGGTGGCAGCCAGGTGCATGCCTTTTCCGATTGGTCGCTGGAGCTCTCCCGACCCTGGCTCGGCATCGACCTGAACCTGATCTACAGCAACTCCAACCTCAGTGGTGGCGGGTGTGATGCGTATTCGGGCATCAACACCTATTGCGACAGCATGGTCACGCTCAAGGCGCAACGCAGTTTCTTTTAACGCCGCGATGCCAGCGCCAGGGCAATACCGCCCAACACCACCACGCACGCCACCAGCAAGCGCAACGACAATGGCTCGCCGATCAGGCCAACCCCGCCCAACGCTGCAATCACCGGGACGCCAAGCTGCATGGTCGCCGCCTGCTGCGCGCTGATTTGCCTGACCACGCTGTACCACACGGCATAGCCCGCACCCGAGGCCAGCATCCCGGAACCCAGCGCATACAGCAAGCCAAGCGGGCTCAGGTGCCAGCCGGCACCCATTAACAACATCGGCGACAGCAATACCAGGCACGGCAGGCTCCGGGCGAAATTGCCAGCGGTGTCGGCCAGCGGCCGGGGTGAGCCTTTGCCCAGCAGCGTGTACACGCCCCAGGCCACGCCGGACAGAGCCATCAACAAGGCGCTGGCGAAGGGGGGCGCCGCGGTACCGGGCAGCAGCAGCACCAGCAGGCCGGCAAAGGCGATCAGCATGCCCAGCAGCATCCGCGCGGTGACAGGTTCGCCTTTGTACCAGGCGAAGCCGAACATGGTGATCTGCACCGCGCCGAACAGCAGCAAGGCACCCGCGCCTGCGCCCAACTGCAGGTACGCCGCAGAAAACAGGAATGCATAGAGGAACAGCGCCAGGCCGCCACGCCAGCTGCCCCCCATGGCAAGCGCGGGTTTGCGCAGGCGGATCAACAGCAGCAGGAACAGTGCACCACTGGCCAGCCGCACCACGGTGAAGGACGCCGGGTCGATGGCCCCATCCTTCAGCGCGAGCCGGCAGAACACCGAGTTGGCAGCGAAGGCCGCCAGGCTGAAAAGTGCAGGCCAGACCCAGGCCCGGGCCTTGCGGCCGGTGAGCGTTGTGGTGCCGGTGCTCATGGTGTGGTCACCTCTGAGATCAATGGTTGCCATGCTGGTAGGGCGAGCACCGATATACAACATAGTGTTTATCTGACGCCAGCACCGAATCGCCCGGGCCTATATCGCTGCCAACGCCTCGATCTCCACCAGCATGCCGTCCAGCGCCAGCCGGGGTACCGGTATCAGCGTACAGGTCGGTTTCATGCCTGGGCCCCAGGCCTTGTCAGCCTCGGCTACCCACTCATGCAGGCGCGTTTCGGAATGCTCGACGATCAGCAGGGTCAGCTTGAACACCTGGGCCAGGCTGGCGCCTTTCGACTCCAGGGCAATCTCCAGGTTGGCCAGCGCCTGACGCGCCTGCTCGGCGAACAGCGGTGACAGCCGCCCGTTGCGATCCTCCCCGCCCTGGCCGGCGATGAACAGCAGGCGGCTGTCGGCACGAACCTCGGCGACATGGGAATAGGCATTGCCGCTGGGGTCGTACAGGCCATCGGGATTGCTCAGCTGGAACGCGGTTGAATGGCTCACGATAAGCCCTCGATCAGTTGGAGGAGGGACGGAGTATCGAACCTTGAGTCAACTTGAGGTCAAGCGCGGCTTTCAGGAACAGGCTTGCCCGCGAAGCAGGCGCCAGGTGTAAGACGTTTCGCACAGCGCGCTGGCTTCCTTGAACCACGCGTCTGTATGCGCAGTGGCCGCCAGGCGCTAGATTGCAAGGCCCCGGCATGGAGGCCTGCATGCAACAAGGAAAACACCATGAGCAAACATCAATTTCTACTCGCCTACACCATCAAGCCACGCGATCCGGATGCGGATGAATATGATGCGGCACAGGCACGCCAGCATTTGCGCGAGAACATCGGGCTGGATACCGTCGAACACATCGAAACCACCCTTTTGGGGCAGGTTCAGCTAGACAGCGTCACACCTGTTGGCCGGGCCAACGAGGCCGAACGGTGGATCCGCGATCTAATCCACGCGGAGCTCAAGCGCCTGCGTGTGCTGACGAGTGTAAAATTCTATGGCTGCCTGATGGTCGACGGCCTGGGGTCGGCGATCCGTTTCAGCATCGTCTAGCGCAAGGGCCGGCATCAGGCGCCCCCGCGCCTGATGTCGCGCACTGTCATTTTTCCTCCAGCACCGCCCTGCCCTTCACCGCCCGGGGGCCACGCCAGGCCCAGAACAGCAAGCCTGGGAATGGCGCGTAGACCACGAATACGATCCACAGCATCTTGCGCTCGGCGCGCCGGTCACTGCCGATGATGTGCCAGATGGCCCAGATTTCCAGCAGAATCACAAAGGCCGCGATGATGATCCAGATCGTTCCGATTTCCATGAGCGCTCTCCCATTTGGCATGTAATGGGTTGGGTTGCAGAGGCTGCCGAGGGTTCAGATTGATTTGCCTGGCGGCATGGCACCGCGGCCCTTTGTAGGAGCGGCCTTGTGTCGCGATGGGCTGCGCAGCAGCCCCAGGATTTTTGCCCTACAAAGGACCGCAGGGGGCTGCTGCGCAGCCCATCGCGACACAAGGCCGCTCAGGGTGCAGTAACCGCTCTCAATGCCGTGGTGCAGTCTCCAGCGCCGCCTTCAACGCCGGCGCGTCGGCAAATGCCCGCTGGCTCACCAGCTTGCCCTGTTCCAGTTGCAACCACTGCACCTGGCCATCCTGCCCGGGATAACGGCTGGCCACCCGCCCGTCGCGGTCGAGCAGCACCCGGTAGTTGTAATCGCGCATGACGGGGATGGCGAACAGCTTGCTGATCAGCGCCGGCATGCGCTGGATGTCGGCAACGAACACCGCATTGCGCGCTTCCAGATACCCCTCGGGCTGGTCGGCCAGCGCCGCCTTCACCAGCTTGGCACCATCCATGTCGCGCGCCACCAGCAAGATTTGCGTACCGGCGTCGAGGCTGCAGGCCTGGTCGTGCTGGTCGAGCAGCGTCCACGGCGCGAGCCTGTCGCCCGGTTCCAGGGCATTGGCCAGCAATGGCATCAGGCAAAGCAACAGGGCAGTGGCGTACTTCATCAAGGGCATCCTCAGTGACGGGAGCATCAGCATAGCGGCAACGGGCCAGGCCAGACAGGTTGTCTGAACACGACCTGGAACACGACACGGCCACCCGGGAGATTGTCTTTCCCCCGGCCACCCGCCACACTCTCGAGGCCAGCCAGCAAGCGGAGTCCAGAGTGCCCACGCCACGCCAGTTCAGCAAGAAGACCAGTACCAGCAACATGCTGCGGCTGAAGTCCACCAGCGCCAATGCCCAAGCCCCCTATCGGGTCGATTTCGTATTGCTCGAACACTTTTCGATGGCCAGCTTCACGGTGGCCATGGACGTGCTGGTCACAGCCAACCTGCTGCGCGCCGACAGCTTCCGGTTCACCCCGCTGTCGCTGGATGGCGACCGCGTGCTCAGCGACCTGGGGCTGGAGCTGGTGGCCACCGAGTTGTCTGCCGAGGCGCTGAATGAGCTGGACCTGCTGGTGATCTGCGGCGGCCTGCGCACGCCATTGAAGTACCCCGAGCTTGACCGCCTGCTGGGCGATTGCGCGGCCCACGGCATGGCCCTGGGCGGGTTGTGGAACGGCGCGTGGTTCCTCGGCCGCGCCGGGGTGCTGGACGACTATGGCTGCAGTATCCACCCCGAACAGCGTGCCAGCCTGTCCGAGCGCAGCCCGCAGACGCGGATTACCCCGGCCAGCTTCACCCTCGACCGCGACCGCCTCAGCGCTGCCAGCCCCAATGGTGCCATGGAGCTGATGCTTGGCCTTGTGCGCCGGTTGTATGGCGACGGCCTGGCCGAAGGCGTCGAGGAAATCCTGTCGTTCTCTGGTGCCCGCTACCGCCAGGTCGGCCCGGGCGCGAAGAAGTCCATGAGCCTGCATTTGCGCACCATCGTCGAACTGATGGAGAACAACCTCGAGGAAACCCTCAGCCTCGACCAGCTGGCCGCCTACAGCGGGCGTTCGCGCCGGCAGATCGACCGCCTGTTCCAGGCCCAGCTGGGCACCTCGCCGCGCCGTTACTACATGGAGCTACGCATCACCAAGAGCCGCCGGCTGTTGCAGTATTCCGACCTGTCGGTGATGGAGGTGGCAGTGGCCTGCGGGTTTGTTTCGGTGTCGCACTTCAGCAAGTGCTATGCGGCCTACTTTGGCTACCCGCCGTCGCGTGAGCAGCGGTTGGGCGAGTGAGCAGCAAGGCTTCATTCATGTGTCGCCTGAGCCGGCCCTTTCGCGGGTAAACCCGCTCCCACAGGTGCTGTGCAAATCTTTGGGACAGCGGTGATCCCGTGGGAGCGGGTTTACCCGCGAAGAGGCCGGCCCAGGCAATGGAAAACTTTCAGGGGCGGCGCTCGATCTGGATATACCGCAACACCGCATCACAGATCATGGCCTTGTGACGCGCCTTGACCTGCTCGTCGGACAGGTCGATCTGGAAGATCTCGCCAAAGGTGTGGCGGTTCGAAACCCGATAGAAACAGAACGAGCTCATCAGCATGTGCAGGTCGATGACCTCGATGCCGGCGCGGAACACACCTTCCTGCACCCCACGGCGCAAGGTATTGCCCAAGGCCTCGAGCACCAGGCTGCTCATTTCGCGAATCGCCGGCGACTGCTTGACGTACTCGCCGTAGTGGATGTTTTCGGTGCAGATGATCCGCACGAAATCGACGTTGCGGTCGTGGTGATCGAAGGTGAACTCCACCAGCCGGCGGATCGCCTGCTCGGCCGGCAGCGACTCCAGGTCCAGGCTTTGCTCGGTCTTGCGGATATCGCCGTACAGCTTGATCAGGCACTCGCAGTACAGCTGCTCCTTGCTGCCGAAGTAGTAGTAGATCATGCGCTTGGAAGTGGCGGTGCGCTCGGCAATGGCGTCGACGCGGGCACCGGCCAGCCCTTGCTGGACGAACTCGTTGATGGCGGCCTGGAGGATGTCCTCGCGCGTTTTCTCGGGGTTGTTCTTGCGCGTCTTGCGCCCCCCTTCGGTTTCAGGCTGGCCGAGGCTGACTACGGAATCACTCATACCCACTCACAGGCTGTTTATTGGAATGGGGGGATTATCCGTGAGCGCAGCCATGCAGGGAAGCGCGCTGTTGGTCGGGTGGCCACCAGCCACGGCTACTGGCCATCTGCAAACGGCGCCTGCCCAGCCAGGCGCCGGGTCAGTCGCGCTGGGCGGTATTGCGCTCCAGCGGCGGTGTCAGGTGCAGCACGCGGTTGCGCCCGCCTTCGGCCAGCAGGTAGCCCCCCTTGCCATCGGCGACGATCGACTGGGGCGCCTTGAGGAACGACAGCACGGTCTGTCTCGAGCCGTCGGCATCGATGCGCAGCAGCCGGGCTCGGTGGGTGTTGTCTTCGCTGATCCACAGGCCGCGCTGGTCGCAGAACAGGAACGTCGGGTTGCGCAGGCCATCGACCACCACCGGGTCCCGGCCATCGTGGGACAGCGCGCGGACCTTGCCGTAGGCCTTTTCGGTATACAGCAAACGCCCATCGCTGCAGCGGGTCAGGCCTTCGGTTTCGGTCAGGCCGGAGCGCAGCACATCGAGCTGGCCGCTGCGCCAGTCATAACGCATCAAACGGCCATTGCCCTTGCGGTCCTCGATGGCGTACAGGTGCTCACCGTCGTTCCACAGGCCCTGCACGCTCTCGCCGTCGAACAGCCGCGTGACCTGGCCATCGCGGGCCAGGCTGACCGGGGCCAGCCCGCCTTCCTGGCTGAACACCCAGCCACCCTGCGCTGCCACCATGCCGTCTGGCTTGGACAAGTTGTCGATGACTACCACCCGGTCGCCTTCAGCGGTAATCCTGAGGATGCTGCCACGGCCATCATCCAGTTCACGGCTGACCAGCAGGCTGCCATCGGCTTGCGGCAGCAGCGACGCGGCCTTGGTCACATCGCGGTGCAGCACCTCGACGTCCCAGCCGGAGGCAGCCTGGACCGGGTAGAAACTCTGCCAGGCAAAGAAGCCCAGGGTGGCGGTGAGCAGGCCGGCGGTTGCGGCCAAGGCAATAGGAGTGCTGCGCTTGCGCAGGATGTGCAACATGTAGGGCTCCTCGGGAATGCCGGGGAGCCTAGCAAGCGAATGTGAAAAAAATGTCGAAACGGACCAATCGTTACAAAACAAAAGGATATAAAAATAACAAAACAATCTAACCAACAGGAATATAAAAATTGAAAGCCAAACGCCACCTCCTTAGTCTGGGCACATCGTTTCCCTTCCAGCTCAAGGAGCAATGCCCATGCCCGCCCGTGCCTTCTCCCCCCTGCGCCGCCTGTTGATCGGCGGCTTGCTGGCCAGTGTCGCCAGTACCCTGTTGCCCTGGTCCCAAGCCCTGGCTGACGAAACCAGCACTCTGCGCATCGGTTACCAGAAGTTCAACAGCATCAACATCCTCAAGGGCAGCGGCGCCCTGGAGAAGGCCCTGGCGCCACAAGGGGTGAAAGTCAGCTGGCACGAGTTCGCCGCCGGCCCGCAGTTGCTCGAAGCCTTGAGCACTGGCGCCATCGACCTCGGCCATGCCGCCGACGCACCCTCGGTGTTCGCCCAGGCCGCAGGCAAGCCAGTGGTGTACCTGGCCGCCGAGCAACCCTACCCACGCGGCATCGGCCTGGTGGTACGCGAGCAGGACCACCTGGCCAGCGTGCAAGACCTCAAGGGCAAGCGCGTGGCCACTGGCCGCGGCTGGAACGCCCAGTACCTGCTGGCCGTTGCCCTGCAACAGGCCGGCCTCAGCTATCAGGACATCACCCCGGCCTATGTCAACAACGCCGCCGATGCCGTGGCCGCCCTGCAATCGGGCAGCGTCCAGGCCGTGACCCTGTGGGACCCGTTCCTTGCCGCGGCAGAAAGCCAACCGGGCCTGAAGAACCTGCGCGATGGCAGCGGTCTGTCCAACAACCGCACCTTCTACCTGTCCACCGCCAGCTTCGCCGACCAGCATCGCGCCTTGCTGAAGACCTTCTTCGCCGAGCTGGGCAAGGTCAGCCAGTGGGCCAATGCCAAGCCTGCCGAAGTCGCCGCGCTGCTGGCTCCGCAACTGGGGATCAACGCCAGCGTGCTGCAAGTGGCCAGCGAGCGGCGCAACTACAACGCCGTGGCCATTACCCCGCAGATCGTTGCCGAGCAACAGAAGCTGGCCGATACCTTCCAGGGCCTAGGCCTGATTCCACGCAAGCTGCAGGTAGCCGACGCGGTCTACCCGGCTTCCGTGTTGCCTTGAGCGGAGCACGCCCACCATGCCCCGCCCGATCCGCTTCAACGCCTTCAGCATGAATGCCGCCAGCCACCAGTCCCCCGGCCTGTGGCGCCACCCACGTAACACCAGCGTTGCCTTCAACCGCCTGGACTACTGGACCGACCTGGCCCGCCTGCTTGAACGCGGCCTGTTCGACGCCCTGTTCATCGCCGATGTGCTGGGCATCTACGACGTCTACCAGGGCGGCCCCGAAGCCGCCCTGCGCGGTGGCGTGCAGGTGCCGGTCAACGACCCGCTGCTGCTGGTGCCGGCCATGGCCGGGGTTACCGAGCACCTGGGCTTCGGCGTCACCTTCTCGCTCACCTACGAACACCCCTACCCCTTCGCCCGGCGCATGTCCACGCTCGACCACCTGAGCAATGGCCGGGTCGGCTGGAACATCGTCACCGGCTACCTCGACAGCGCCGCGCGCAACCTGGGCCTGGCGCGCCAGCTGGGCCACGACCAGCGCTATGACCTTGCCGAGGAATACCTGCAGGTGCTGTACAAACTATGGGAAAAAAGCTGGGAGGAAGACGCGGTGCTGCTGGAGCGTGACAGCGGACGCTATATCGAACCTGCCCGAGTGCACCCCATCAACCATGTGGGTGAACACTTCCAGGTGCCAGGCATGCACCTGTGCCAACCTTCGCCGCAACGCACGCCAGTACTGTTCCAGGCCGGTGCTTCGGCACGCGGCCAGCAGTTCGCGGCGCGGCACGCCGAGTGCGTGTTCATCAGCGGGCCGACGCCCACGGTACTGCGCCGCTACGCCGACGGTATCCGCCAGGCCAGCGAGGTGGCCGGGCGTGGCCGGGACGAGGTGCTGATCTACGCCCAGGCGCTGTTGATCGTTGCCCCCACCCGTGAGGAGGCCGAGGCGCGCTTCGCCGAGTACCGCAGCCATGTAGACCTGGATGCTGCCCTGGCGCTGCTGTCGGGCTGGACCGGCATCGACTTTGCCGGCCTCGACCCCGATGCGCCGATCGAATACGTCGAGAACGATGCCGGCCGCGCAGCCCTGGCCGCCTTCACCGCCGCCGACCCGAACCGCCGCTGGACCGTGCGCGAGGCTGCCGAATTCATTGGCCTGGGTGGCCGTGGGCCGGTGCTGGTGGGTGCTGCCAGCGAGGTGGCCGACCAGCTGGAAAGCTGGCTGGACCAGACCGGCATCGATGGCTTCAACCTGACCTACGCAGTGCAACCGGACGACCTGGCCCATGTGGTCGAGTTGCTGGTGCCCGAGCTGCAACG
Organism: Pseudomonas sp. NLJ1; assembly: GCF_049486705.1. Classification (NCBI taxonomy): domain Bacteria; kingdom Pseudomonadati; phylum Pseudomonadota; class Gammaproteobacteria; order Pseudomonadales; family Pseudomonadaceae; genus Pseudomonas; species Pseudomonas sp. NLJ1. The sequence continues at coordinate 315,071 of NZ_CP137735.1, forward strand.
CCGTGGCCGCTACCCGCTGAGCTATGCCGAAGGCACCTTGCGCCACAAGCTTTTCGGCCAAGGCGACCGCTTGCCGGAAGAGCACGCAGGCCGACAAGTACGCATTCAACCGGCAAATACCGGGTATTCCAACATTTAATTTGTGGATGGCACACACTCGACCCTATTCTGTCGCCACATCCCCTGCGCCGCACCGGCCGGTGCGGTTCACGGCATGGGGAGAGAACAACAAGTCGAGATCGTCCATGTCGAACCATTCCTACTTCGCCCCCCACGGTGGGCACCCGGCTCAGACCGAGCTGCTGACTGACCGTGCCATGTTCACCGAAGCCTATGCCGTCATCCCCAAGGGCGTGATGCGTGACATCGTCACCAGCCACCTGCCGTTCTGGGACAAGATGCGTATGTGGGTCATCGCTCGCCCGCTGACCGGTTTTGCCGAAACCTTCTCCCAGTACATCGTCGAAGTGGCCCCGGAAGGCGGTAGCGAACGCCCTGAGCTGGACCCGAACGCCGAAGCCGTGGTGTTCATCGTCGAAGGCGAACTGGACATCACCGTCGAAGGCAAGCACCACACCCTGGTACCGGGCGGCTACGCCTTCCTGGCCCCAGGCGCCGAGTGGAGCCTGCGCAACAACAGCAAGTCCAACGTCACCTTCCACTGGCTGCGCAAGCACTACCAGAAGGTCGAAGGCCTGGACGTTCCCGAGTCGTTCGTTACCCACCGTGACAACGCCACCGTCATCGAAATGCCGGGCACCGAAGGCCGCTGGGTCACCACCCGCTTCGTCGACATGGCCGACATGCGCCACGACATGCACGTGAACATCGTCACCTTCCAGCCGGGCGGCGTGATTCCGTTCGCCGAGACCCACGTGATGGAACACGGCCTGTACGTGCTGGAAGGCAAGGCGGTGTACCGCCTGAACCAGGACTGGGTCGAAGTGGAAGCCGGCGACTTCATGTGGCTGCGCGCCTTCTGCCCGCAAGCCTGCTACGCCGGCGGCCCAGGCAAGTTCAGCTACCTGCTGTACAAGGACGTGAACCGTCATGTGCACCTGACGCTGAACCCTAAGCGTTAAGCCCAGGCTGATGCCCGAAAGCCCGCCAACCTGGCGGGCTTTCTGTTTGCCGCGCATACTGAAACACCCATCCCCGCGCGGTACCAGCCATGAACCGCTGCCTGCTGCTCGCCGCCCTGCTGCTGTGCACGCCCGCCCCGGCCGCCGATGACTGGAACCTGGCCTACGACCGCGAAGGCATCCGCGTGTATCTGAGCGCCGCCCCCGACTCGCCCTACCAGCAATTCCGTGGCATCAGCACCATGAATGCCAGCGTTCGTACACTCACCGACCTGCAGGAGAACCTGCGGGTGGCCTGCAAGTGGCTGTACGCCTGCGCCGAGATGCGCTTGCTGGATGTACAGGGCGAAAACACCTGGATATACCTGACCACCAACCTGCCGTGGCCGACGATGCCGCGCGACATCGTACTGAAGGTGACCACCGAGCGGCTTGACGACGGTACCTTGGTGCGGCACCTCAGCGCCGATCCGGGCCGTTTGCCCGAAGAGCCCGGGCTGATCCGCGTGCAGCACTTGTCGGGCGAATGGATCATGAAGCCGCTGGGCAAGCGCAAGACCGAGGTGATCTACCAGTTGCAAGCCGACCCGGCAGGGGATGTGCCGGGTTGGCTGGCCAATCGGTTCGTGGTGGATGCGCCGGTGGTAACCCTCAGAACCCTGAGGGCCGTAGCCGAGCGTCAGCCATGAGGCCCACTTCGCGGTAGTCAAGCGCCCCGGCAAATGCTTGCCGGAGAGCCGCCCGCCAGAATGCCCGGGCTTCAGTCAAACTCGAAGGACGGGTTGCAATGACCGACTTCAGTCGGGTAGGTGCCGTCGGGGCAGGGTGTGCTTGGCACGCCAATGCTGCGGATGGTCCGGCGCCGGGCTTCAGGCTGCTCGGTAGACGCTGCAGTCGTTTCGCTGACAGCAGTATCCGCATCTTCAGGCTCGTTGCCATGGGCTACCTGAACCAGGCCCGCGGCGGCCAGCAAGGTTATGAATGCAATCTTTTTCATAGGGTCTCCGGAATGAGATCAAAGGGGGGCGGAGCAGATCCTATGCTCGGCCCAGTCTGGATGGCTTTAGCCAGAGTCCCCGCAAATCAATCAGAAACCCGCCCCTGCCTTGTGGGAACGATCGAGGCAACAGTCATAGTCCCAAGGCAATCGACGCGTCACCGAACCCCGCTACCGCATTTGCAGCGCTCAGATGCCGCCACCCGCCAACAATTGCGTCATCACTTCGGCCAACGCCTTGACCATCACATCCGCCGTCGGCCGGTGGACGATGACAATTTCATAGCTGTCGACCTCCGGCAGCCCTTGCCCTGCCCCCAGCACCCGGTGCTCGCCAGTCGCCGCCCGTGGCGGCAGCAGGCTGATGCCCATGCCATCGGCGACCGCGGCCTGGATGCCGCTGAGGCTGGAGCTGGTGAAGCTGATGCGCCATCGCCGGCCCATGCCTTCGATGGCGGTGATCATGTCGTCGCGGTACAGGCCGCGGGGCGGGAAAGTCACCAGCGGGATCGGGTCCAGTTCGAAGGCCGGTGTGCGCGCGCTGTCGATCCACTGCAGGCGCTCGGGCCAGCAGGCCACGCCTTCGCGGCTGTTACGCCGCTGCTTGAGCAACACCAGGTCGAGCTCGCCGTTGTCATAGGCCTGGCTGAGGTCGCGGCACAGGCCGCTGGTCACTTCCAGCTTCACCTGCGGGTGCAGCCGGCTGAAGGCCGACAGCGCATTGGTGGTACGCCCGCCCACGAAGTCCTCTGGCACGCCAAGGCGCACAGTCACGCCAACCATCGCCCCGGCCAGGGCTTCGAGCATCTGGTCGTTGAGCGCCAGCATGTGCCGGGCGTAGCCGAGCAGGGTCTGCCCGGCATCGGTCGGCAGCACATCGCGATTGCCGCGCACCAGCAGGCGGTGGCCAACCATATCCTCCAGGCGGCGCACCTTCTGGCTGATGGTCGATTGGGTGGAGTGCAGGCGGGCAGCAGCCGTGGTGAAGCTGCCGCAATCGGCCACCACGACAATGGCGCGCAGCAGGTCGAGGTCGAACAGGGCCCTATTCGATTTCAAGCTGATTGACATCTTGATATTCAACTTCTGAATGGCAAGACTGACTTCTATCACGCCACCTGCTGCACCGCAACGCGCACTGCTAGTCGCCGACCGCTACCCCTTCGCGCCGAGGGTCGGCACCGCCCAACCAGCCCTTGCCACTGCGCTGGATGATCTGCATACCGCTGGTCATGGTCATCGGCGTCACCTCATGCCCCCAGGCTGCCAACTGCCGGATCAGCGCCGGGCTGGCCAACCCCGCCTCCACTTCGGTGCCGGCATTGCGGCTGCCGAAGTTGGGCAGGCCGGCGGCCTGCTGCGGGTCGAGCTGCCAATCCAGCAGGCCGATCAGCGCCTTGTTCACGTAGCCGATGATCTGCGAGCCGCCAGGCGAGCCCAGGCTGGCCACCAGCTCGCCGGAGGCTTGCGAGAACACCAGGGTCGGCGCCATGGCCGACAGCGGTCGCTTGCCCGGTTGCACCCGGTTGGCCACGGGCTTGCCTTGTTCCCGGGGGATGAACGAGAAGTCGGTCAGGTGGTTGTTGAGCAAAAAACCCTTGACCATCAGGTGCGAGCCGAACGCCGCTTCCACCGAAGTGGTCATGGCCAGGGCCTGGCCGCTATCGTCCACCGCGCTGAGGTGGGAGGTGGAAATGCGCAGTGGCGAGCGGTCGGGCGCCAAGGCCAGGTCGGCGCCCTGCGGCTGGCCCGGGCGGGCGCGCTTCATGCTGTACTCGCCAACCAGCGCTGCGCGGCTGGCCAGATAAGCAGGGTCGGTCAAGGCCTTGAGCGGGACCGGCACGTAATCGCTATCAGCCAGGTATTGGGCGCGGTCGGCGTAGGCCAGGCGTTCGGCCTCGGCAACCAGGTGCACCGCCAACGGCGGCGCCTCCAGGCCAGCCGGGGACGAAGTCGCTACAGGCCGCAGCGCCGACAGATCGCGTTGTGGCGAGGCGCGCTGCACGGCTTCGAGAATTCCCAGAGTCTGTAGCACCGTCACCCCACCCGATGATGGTGGCGGCATGCCGCAGATGCGCCAGGCCTTGTAAGGCCCGCATACCGGCTCGCGTTCCTTGGCCTGGTATTGCTGCAGGTCCTGTAACGACAGATAACCGGCATTGGCGTGGCCACGGACCTTGGCCACCATGGCTTCGGCGATTTCACCGGTGTAGAACGCATCAGCGCCCTGCTCGGCAATCTGCTCGAAGGTTTGCGCAAGCTCGGGGTTGCGCAAGGTAGTCCCGACCGCCAGCGGCTTGCCCTGTTCATCCAGGAAGTAGCGGGCCATGGCCGGTGACCGGGCGATGAACGGGTCGCCCGCCACCAGGGCGTGAAGGCGTTCGGAAACCGCGAAACCGTTGCGTGCCAGGGCAATGGCCGGGGCGAACAGGTCGCGCCAGGGCAGCTTGCCGTGCTGCTCATGGGCCAGCTTCAGGGCACGCAGAATTCCCGGTACACCCACCGAACGCCCGCCGATCTGCGCAGCCCTGAATGGCATCGGTGAACCATCGGCTTGCAGGAACAGGTTTTCCGTCACCGCCGCCGGGGCTGCCTCGCGGCCATCGAAGGCCTGCACGCGCTGGCCATCCCAGTAAAGGATGAACGCTCCGCCGCCGATGCCGCTGGATTGCGGTTCGACCAGGGTCAGCACCATCTGCATGGCGATGGCCGCGTCGATGGCACTGCCACCGGCAAGCAGCATCGCCCGCCCCGCTTCGCTGGCCAGCGGGTTGGCAGCTGCGGCCATGTGCCGGCTGGCATGCACTGGTTGCAGGCCAGTGCGGTAGCCGGAGGCCAGTTCCGGTGGCGCCGGCAGCACCTGATCGGCGCAGGCCCAGCCACTGGCGGCTACCAAGCACAAGGCGCCCATCAGGGGGGCGGGGAATGTCATCGTTAAGCTTCCTGCCATTACCTATTCAGCAACGCACTGTGGGTCATGCACAAACTTGACTTCAAGCCCTGGCGTGTTTTTTCTAGGATGCGGGCAGGACACCGAGGAGCTTGCTGGAGGCGGTGATCCTCGGCGACGGTGGGCCGCGGCATGTAGAGACCGTGCGCCGGCTGCTGGCGGCCGGGGCAGATCGGCAGATTGCCGACAAGGATGGAGTGACTGTGCTGGAGCATGCGCGGCAGCGGGGGTATCGGGAGATGGAGGCTTTACTCGCCCGCTGATTTCAAGCCAGGCAATGCCCTTGTAGGAGCGGCCTTGTGTCGCGAAAGGGCCGCAAAGCGGCCCCGGCAATTTTGCAGGAATGCGAAGATCCCGGGGGCGCTTCGCCCCCCTTTCGCGACACAAGGCCGCTCCTACAGGAATTGCGCGTTGGCCAGGCTTTCACCTGCAGGTCAGGCCACTTCTTCGAACGGCAGCCCTACATAGTTCTCGGCAATGTTCACCAGCCCCGCCGGCGAGGTCAGGAAATACTCGCGGTCGGCCTCCTGCATCTTCTGGTCCCAGGCGTCCTTGTGGCTGCCGAAGTCATGCAGCAGCTGGGTCATGAACCAGCTGAAGCGCTCGCCTTTCCAAACCCGGCGCAGGGCCAGCGGCGAATACTGCTGCAACAGGTCGGTGCGCCCTTCGCGGTACACCTTTAGCAGGATGCGGTACAGGTAGTTGACGTCCGATGCCGCCAGGTTCAGGCCCTTGGCACCGGTCGGCGGGACGATGTGCGCGGCGTCACCGACCAGGAACAGGTGGCCATACTGCATCGGCTCGACCACCAGGCTGCGCAGCGGCGCGATGCTCTTTTCCAGGGCCGGGCCGGTGACCAGGCGTGCAGCCACGTCTTCGGGCAAGCGTGCCTTGAGCTCCTGCCAGAAACGCTCGTCGGACCATGCCTCCACCTGCTCTTCCAGCGGCACCTGCAGATAGTAGCGGCTACGGGTGTGCGAACGCTGGCTGCACAGCACGAAACCCCGTTCGTGGTGGGCATAGATCAGTTCGTGGTTGACCGGCGGCGTGTCTGACAGCATGCCCAGCCAGCCAAACGGGTAGACCCGCTCGTACAGCTTGAGGATGCCCTCGGGGATGCTCTGGCGGGAGACACCATGGAAGCCGTCACAGCCGGCGATGTAGTCGCAGTCCACCCGGTGCACCTGGCCGTCTTTTTCATAGGTCAGGTAGGGCCGTTCGCCCTTCAGTTCGTGCGGCTGGACGTTGCTTGCCGAATAGACGATCGGCGCGCCGCTGGCTTCACGTGCCTGCATCAGGTCACGGGTGACTTCGGTCTGGCCGTACACCATTACCGTCTTGCCACCGGTCAGGGCCTTGAGGTCCAGGCGTTGGCGGCGCCCGCCGACCAGCAACTCGACACCCTCGTGTACCAGGCCCTCACGGTCCATGCGCTCGGCCACCCCGGCTTCACGCAGCAGGTCGACCGTGCCTTGCTCCAGTACCCCGGCACGGATGCGACCGAGCACGTATTCGGGCGTCTGGCGTTCGACGATGAGCGTATCGATACCGGCCTTGTGCAGCAGTTGGCCGAGCAGCAGGCCAGACGGACCTGCACCAATAATTGCGACCTGAGTTTTCATTGTTGTTGTCTCTGTGCGGACGATGCCGGCCCTGGACTGGCAGTGGGGCGGCATCTGCTGTTAGGGTTTGCCTTTGCATTTTTACTGGCAAAAACAGCCATGGAAGTGTGCTATTCCATGTATAACCTGCACTTTTACAAAAAACGTTCGATTAACGGACAGGCCTGTACGCATGAAATTCACCCTCCCCGGCGTCCCCCTGTTCAAGCTCTATGGCGAAAACCAGGCCTGGCCCGGCACCGATCTGCTGCACTGCGAGTCGATCCCGGCGCGTAGCCGTTTGCACCACTGGGAAATCAAGCCGCACCAGCATGCCGAGCTGTTTCAGTTGCTGTATGTGCAGCGTGGCCGGGCCGAGGTGGAGATCGAGGGGGGGCGCAGCGCCATCAGCGAAGCGGCGATCCAGGTGGTGCCGCCAATGACCGTGCACGGCTTTCGCTTCAGCGCCGACATTCAGGGGCATGTGTTGACCTTTGGCACGGCACTGGTGGCCAACCTGGAGCAGCGCCTGGGTGCGCCGCTGGCAGTGCTGGCAAAGGCGGCCTGTTACCCGCTGGGCCGCGACCGGGTTCGCCTGCGCAGCCTGATCGAGACTCTGCAGCAGGAGTACCAGGGCAACGCCCCGGCGCGGGCGGCCTTGCTCGAAGCACTGGTGACGGCGCTGATGGTGTGGATCAGCCGCCGCCAGCAACAGGGGCAGGCGCCGCGCAACCGCGATGAACGGGACCGCCAGTTGCTGGGGCAGTACCTGCGCCTGGTCGAGGCGCACTACCGTGAGCACCTGTCGGTGGAAGACTTTGCCGCGCGGCTGAATATTCCGAGTTTGCAGCTGAACCAGCTGTGCCGGGCGCTGAGTGGGCAGACCGCATTGCAGGTGGTGCACCAGCGGTTGCTGCTGGAGGCGCGGCGCAACCTGATCTATACGCGGATGAGCATCGGGCAGTTGTCGGATAGCCTGGGGTTTACCGACCCGACGTATTTTGCCCGGTGGTTCAAGCGGTTGAGTGGGCAGACGCCGAATGGGTATCGCAGGTCGGGGTTGTCTGAGTAATTTTTCGCCTGTGCTGGCCTCTTCGCGGGTAAACCCGCTCCCACATCCTCAAGACCTGTGCACTTCCTGTGGGAGCGGGTTTACCCGCGAAGAGGCCAGTACTGGCAACACTCATCTCGCGCCCCTGCTTGACGTATACGTCAACCTGCCCTCAGGATACCCGCATACCCCACGCCGAGCCCCAGCATGAGCACCCAGACCTACAGTATTTCCGACCTGTCCCGCGAGCTGGACATCACCACCCGCGCCATCCGCTTCTATGAGGAACAGGGCCTGTTGAGCCCCGAGCGCCGTGGCCTGGAGCGTATCTACTCGGCGCGTGACAAGGTCAGTCTGAAGCTCATCCTGCGCGGCAAGCGCATCGGCTTTTCGCTGGCCGAATGCCGCGAGCTGATCGAGCTGTACGACCCCTCCAGCGGCAACCTCAAGCAGCTCAACAGCATGCTGGCAAAAATCGCCGAGCGCCGCGCCCAGCTGGAACAGCAGATGCTCGACATCCACCAGATGCAGCTGGAGCTGGACACCGCCCAGGAGCGCTGCGAACAGGCGCTGGCTGCCACCCTGAACAACAACGACAACCGCTGAACGCCACAGGAAACCCGCCATGCCCTTGCCCAAACACGTCCGCCTGGTCGAAGTTGGCCCCCGCGACGGCCTGCAGAACGAAGCCCAACCCATCAGCGTTGCCGACAAGGTGCGCCTGGTGGACGACCTCACCGAAGCGGGCCTGGCCTATATCGAAGTGGGCAGCTTCGTCTCGCCCAAGTGGGTGCCGCAGATGGCCGGCTCCGCCGAAGTGTTCGCCGGCATCCACCAGCGCCCAGGTGTCACCTATGCGGCGCTGGCCCCCAACCTGCGCGGCTTCGAGGACGCCCTGGCCGCAGGCGTGAAGGAAGTGGCGGTGTTCGCGGCCGCCTCCGAAGCCTTCTCGCAACGCAACATCAACTGCTCGATCAGCGACAGCCTCAAGCGCTTCGAGCCGATCATGGAAGCCGCGCGCAACCACGGTGTGCGCGTGCGCGGCTATGTGTCGTGCGTACTCGGCTGCCCCTATGAGGGCAAGGTCAGCGCCGAGCAGGTCGCCCCGGTGGCCCGCGCCCTGCACGACATGGGCTGCTACGAAGTATCGCTGGGCGACACCATCGGCACCGGTACCGCCGGCGAAACCCGGCGCCTGTTCGAGGTGGTCGCGGCACAGGTACCGCGCGAGCAACTGGCCGGGCACTTCCACGATACCTATGGCCAGGCCCTGGCCAACGTGTATGCCAGCCTGCTCGAAGGCATCAGCGTGTTCGACAGCTCCGTGGCCGGGCTGGGCGGCTGCCCCTATGCCAAAGGCGCTACCGGCAATATCGCCAGTGAAGACGTGGTGTACCTGCTGCAGGGGCTAGGCATTGAAACCGGTATCGACCTGGACCGACTGATCGCCGCCGGCCGCCGCATCAGCAGCGTGCTGGGCCGCGACAACGGGTCGCGGGTAGCGCGGGCGCGCAGCGCGCAATAGGTCATACAGGTGTCACATTGGTGTGGGTGGAGTGTTACCGCCCCCACGTTTTGCAGCAAAAAATCGGGTAACAGGGAAACAAATCGGCAAAATTTCAGGCCGATCGATCTCGACCAAAATCGCTAAGTGCTTGATTTCAAAGGGATTGAAAAAGTTGGCACGCACCCTGCTATATCTCTGGCACAACAACAAAAAGAATGTGACACCCAATAAAAACAACAGGTAACGGCTCTGACATAACAAGAACAACACGGCAGAGGCGTAGCAAGCAGATTTTTTTGGAGTAGACACGCTTTTCAGGGGTACGCCCCGCGGTCTGGCACAGAACAATAAAACTACCTCAAGGTAGCGGCAGCCAGGTTCGGATCAGCAATGATGAAGGCAGGTCAGCGCTCAAAAAAATACGTTTGCTCTTGACCCCGCATGGGGGTCGCCCGCAACACCAGGACAGGCTGACAAAAACAACAACAGGCCGGTCCCAATAATAAAAAAAGAGCAGGCAACAACGCTTTGAGGGGAGCTTCGGCTCCCCTCAGTGCTTCCTGCCCTCTTCCTCCTCCTGCTTTCCCTCGTCCTGCCCTTCGAGCTTGTCCACCAGCAACGGCATCGTGCCCAGCACCAGCAGGGCCAGTATCGTGCTGATCAATGCCGTGGCTTCGCGGCCCATGCCGGCTGCCGTACCGATGGCGGCGGTCATCCACAACCCGGCGGCAGTGGTCAGGCCCTTCACATGGCTTGCGTCCTGGCCGTTCCCCTTGAGAATGGTGCCCGCACCAAGAAAACCGATACCGGCGACAATGCCCTGGATCACCCGGCTCAGCGCCTGCTCATTGGCCCCAGCCATGCTCGGCGCCAGCACGAACAGCGCGGCGCCCAGCGAAACCAGCATATGCGTGCGCACCCCGGCGGCCTTGCCCTTGTGCTCGCGCTCGAAGCCCAACACGGCGCCGAGCAGGGCTGCCATCAACAGGCGGACGAGGATTTGCGTGACTTCGCGAGCGTCGGTGATATCGGCGAATTCGGCCTGGATCGCTTGCCAGATGAGGTCCATTGCGGTTGTTCCCGTGCCTGACATTGGTGTTGCCAGGCCCGGCCTCTTCGCGGGTAAACCCGCTCCCACTGGGATCGCAACACCTGTGGGAGCGGGTTTACCCGCGAAGAGGCCGTGCCTGGCATCTACAAAGACTGACCTATGAACACAGCGCAAAGTGCCGCTCAGCTTCCTGATGCAGCAACCGCCCTCCCCCTGTGGTCCCACCCTGTAACCACTCCCAGGAGGACCACCCCATGCCCGTTGAAATCGACGAATCAACCCGCCGCTGCACCCTCATCGGTGAAGACCTGCGCGTCGAGGGTGATGGCCCGGACATCGAAATCGTCACCGACGAACAGCTGCGCATGTCAGTGGCCCTGCTCGCCGGCCAGCGCGTGCCCATTACCGAAGCAGAGGCCGATGCACTGACCGTCGCGGGTGCGGTGGATAGCCGCAGGCATCTGAAGGCCAGCACGCCAGGCTCGGTAATCTGAGGCCTGGCGGGGCTTGCCCGCAAATCTGATACGGTTTTTATCGCAAAATCTGAGCCTGTGCTGATAACAGCCTCAGGGCCATAGTGCTCATGCCTGATCGAGGCCTGATGAGCACCGAGCCATGAACGATAGAATCCCTTTCACAGAGATCGCCACTGCCCCAGCCAGCCCCCAGCTGCACCGCGCCGACAATGGCATCCATACCCGCAGCTTCACCGGGCTGTACCGCAACCTGCGCATCGGCTTTGCCGGCGCCCTGTTCGTGCTGTTCTTCGGCACCGCCTGGCTGAACTGGAACGGCCGCCAGGCCGTACTGTGGGACCTGGGCAACAGTAAATTCCACATCTTCGGCGCCACCTTCTGGCCGCAGGACTTCATCCTGCTGTCGGCGCTGCTGATCATCTGCGCCTTCGGCCTGTTCGCCATCACCGTGTATGCCGGCCGCGTGTGGTGCGGCTACAGCTGCCCGCAGAGCACCTGGACCTGGCTGTTCATGTGGTGCGAAAAGCTCACCGAGGGCGACCGCAACCAGCGCATCAAGCTGGCCGCCGCGCCCTGGAGCCTGAACAAACTGGCCCGGCGCACGCTGAAGCACAGCCTGTGGCTGGCCATTGGTGTGCTCACCGGGCTGACCTTCGTCGGCTACTTCACCCCGATCCGCCCACTGGCCGCGGAACTGTTCACCTTGCAACTGGGCGGCGTGGCGCTGTTCTGGGTGCTGTTCTTCACCGCCGCCACCTACATCAATGCCGGCCTGCTGCGCGAAGCGGTGTGCCTGCACATGTGCCCCTATGCACGCTTCCAGAGCGTGATGTTCGACAAGGACACCCTGGCGGTCGCCTATGACCCGCGTCGCGGCGAAGCCCGTGGCCCGCGCAAGAAAGGCACCGACCTCCGAGCCCAGGGCCTGGGCGACTGCATCGACTGCACCTTGTGCGTGCAGGTGTGCCCGACCGGCATCGATATTCGCGATGGCCTGCAAATGGCCTGCATCGGTTGTGCGGCGTGCATCGATGCCTGCGACGGGGTAATGGACAAGATGGGCTATGCACGTGGCCTGATCGGCTACAAGTCCGAACGCAGCCTGCAAGGTGGCACCACCCATTGGCTGCGCCCGCGCCTGCTGGGCTACGCTGCCGCGCTGGCGGTGATGATCGCGGCGCTGGTGGTGGCCTTGCAAATGCGTCCGATGGTGTCGCTGGACGTGATCAAGGACCGCGGCCTGTTCCGCGAGAACGCTCAGGGCCAGATCGAGAACATCTACCTGCTCAAGGTCATCAACAAGACCGAAAGCACCCGGCACTACGAGCTGCGCCTGCTCGACGCCGACGGCTTCAGCCTGCAGGGCAAGACTTCATTCATGATCCCTGCCGGTGAAATGAGCGAACTGCCGGTGTCGGTGGCGATGCTCGCCGAGCGCCCGGCCAGCAGCTCGCAGGCGCTGAGCTTCGAGATCAGCGAGCGCGACGACCCCGCCATCCGCAGCGTGGCCCACAGCCGCTTCGTCGCACCGATGAACCGGTGATCCCTTACACTGACTCCACCTTGCCTGCCAGGCTTCGACAGAAGGCCAGAATGAAACGCTACGAACGCTTTGCCGACGACATCGCCGAACTGATCCGCTCCGGGGTGCTGGGCCCCGGCCAGCGCGTGCCCTCGGTGCGCTATGCCAGCCAGACCCACGGGGTCAGCCCGTCCACCGTGTTCCAGGCCTACTACTTGCTGGAGCGGCGCGGGCTGATCCGTGCAAGGCCGCGCTCGGGCTACTTCGTCAACGCCCATGCCCCGCGCCAGTTCAGCGAGCCGCAGGCATTGCAACCGGTCAGCGAGTCCACCGACGTGGACGTCAGCGCGCTGGTGTTCTCGATCCTCGACTCGATCAAGGACCCCAACACCGTGCCGTTCGGCTCGGCCTTCCCCAGCCCCGAGCTGTTTCCGCTGCAACGCCTGTCGCGCTCGCTGGCCAGCGCCAGCCGCAGCATGGACCCGCGCATGGTGGTGACCGACCTGTCACCCGGCAACCCGCAGCTGCGTCGGCAGATTGCCCTGCGCTACATGGTCGGCGGGTTGATGCTGCCCATGGAGGAGCTGCTGATCACCAACGGCGCGCTGGAAGCCCTGAACCTGTGCCTGCAGGCCGTCACCCAGCCCGGTGACCTGGTGGCCATCGAAGCCCCGGCCTTCTATGCCTGCCTGCAGGTACTGGAGCGGCTCAAGCTCAAGGCCGTGGAAATCCCCGTGCACCCGCGCGAAGGCATGGACCTGGGCGTGCTGGCGCAAACGCTGGAAAAGCACCCGGTAAAGGCCGTGTGGTGCATGACCAACTTCCAGAACCCAGTGGGCGCCAGCATGCCGGAAGCGAAAAAGCAGGCACTGGTAGAGCTATTGGCGCGCCATCAGGTGCCTTTGATCGAAGACGATGTGTACGCCGAACTGTACTACGCGCAACAGGCCCCCAAACCGGCCAAGGCCTTCGACACCCAGGGGCTGGTGATGCACTGCGGCTCGTTCGCCAAAAGCCTGGCGCCTGGCTACCGCATCGGCTGGGTGGCGGCCGGGCGCTTTGCGCAGAAGATCGAGCGGCTCAAGCTGATGACCTCGCTGTGTGCCTCGATGCCGGCCCAGGCGGCCATCGCCGATTACCTGCAGCACGGCGGCTACGACCGCCACCTGCGCAAGCTGCGCTATGCCCTGGAAGGCCAGCAGGCCAACATGCTGGCAGCCATCGCCCGGCACTTTCCGGCGCAAACGCGAGTCAGCCAACCGTCCGGCGGCTACTTCCTGTGGTTGGAGCTGCCCGAACGGATGGACGCCCTCAAGCTGTTCCACATGGCCTTGGCCCAAGGCATCAGCATCGCACCCGGCCCGATCTTCTCGCCCACCCGGCGCTTCGGCAACTGCATCCGCCTGAACTACGGCAGCCCCTGGCATGAGGATGCCGAACGGGCCATGGAAACCCTGGGGCGGATCATCCGTTCGTTCTGATGGCGGGCGCCGGGTGAACGACTATCGTTGCCCGATCCGCTACCCCCCGCGTTGACTGGCTATTCGCCAGTTACCGAACAGGCTAAAGTCTGGGCTTCATCTTTGTCGGACTTCGGCATGCCCTCCCGCGACCTGCTTTCACTGCGCCAACAAGTCGAAGCCCTGCAGCAGCAGAACGCGTTGCTGCAGGCCCGCCTGGCAAGCCATCAGCAACACGACCAAAACTTCTATCGCTCGTTGTTCGACACCATGGACGAAGGCTTCTGCATCATCGAGTTCTTCGACGGCCCGCACGGCCCGCTGAGCGACTATGTACATGTGCTGGCCAATGCGGCCTATGCCAAACACGCCGGCATCCCAAACGTGGTGGGGCAGAAACTGCGCGAGATGGTGCCCGATGAGGCCGACGACTGGGTCGCTCGTTATGGCGCGGTGCTGCGCACGGGCGAGCCACTGCATTTCGAGCAGGAGCTGGTCGCCACCGGTCGCGTGTTGTCGGTGACCACCTTCCGGGTAGAGCCTGCCGAAAAGCGCCAGGTGGCGGTACTGTTCAAGGATGTTACCGAACGACGGCGGGCCGAGCTTGCCCTGCAGCGCCTGAACGAGGAGCTGGAAGAACGGGTGAATGCGGCATTGGCAGAACGGGCCAAGGCCGAGGAGGCCCTGCGCCAGGCACAGAAGATGGAAGCCGTGGGCCAGCTCACTGGCGGCATCGCCCACGACTTCAACAACCTGCTGGGCGGTATTCGGGGAGCTCAGGAGCTGATGCGCCAGCGCCTGGCCCAATCGCGTTTCGACAGCCTGGAACCCTTGCTGGAACTGTCCAGCGGTTCGGCGCAGCGGGCCTCCTCGCTGGTCCACCGGCTGCTGGCATTCTCCCGTCAGCAGACCCTGCAGCCCTGCTCCACGCAAGTGGCCGCGCTGGTGTGCGGCATGGAAGAGCTGCTGCGCCGCACCATCGGCCCCGCCATCACCCTGGCCAGCCATTTCCCCCGCCAGCTGTGGCCGACCTTCATCGACCCGCCACAACTGGAAAGCGCCCTGCTCAACGTGTGCATCAATGCCCGCGATGCCATGCCTGCCGGCGGCGTGATCGATATCCACGGTGACAACCTGCTGCTCGACGACGAGCAAGCCCGCGCACTGGAACTGCCAGCTGGCGAATACGTACGGCTGAGCATCATCGACAACGGCAACGGCATGTCGACGGAGGTGGCCGAGCGCGCCGTCGACCCGTTCTTCACCACCAAACCGATGGGCCAGGGCACTGGCCTGGGCTTGTCGATGACCTACGGTTTCGTGCGCCAGTCGGGCGGGCAGCTCCGGGTATTGTCGACGCTGGGCGAAGGCACCCGCATCGAGCTGCTGCTTCCCCGCCACCACGAGCACCCCGAAGCCCCGGCACCCATGCCACCGCGCACATCGCCGGAAAAAAGCAGCACAACCACTCAGCGTATCCTGCTGGTCGAAGACCAGGCTGCCTTGCGCGTGGTCGTCTGCGAGGTGCTGGAAGAACTGGGTTATCGGGTTGATGCATTCGAAAACGGCCCGGCCGCCCTCGCCCATCTACAAGCTGGCGAGCGGCCAGACCTGCTGCTGAGCGATATCGGCCTGCCCGGCGGCCTGAACGGCCGCCAGTTGGCTGAACGCTGCCGCGAGCGCCACCCCGACCTGAAGGTGCTGTTCATCACCGGCTACGACGAAAGCGCGGCGCTCAGTGACGGCCAGTTGTTGCAAGGTACTCAGGTGCTGACCAAGCCGTTCGAGCTGCAAGTGCTGGCCGAACGAGTAGGCATGCTGCTGGAGGATTGACCGGCGCGTTCAGCGCCCGCCGCCCAGGTCGATGAAGCTGCCGGTAGAGTACGAGGCTTTGTTCGAGAGCAGCCAGAGGATGGCCTCGGCCACTTCTTCGGGGTGCCCGCCGCGCCCCATCGGCAAGCCGGGTTCCAGCTTGCTGACCCGGTCGGGGTCGCCCGACAGCGCATGGAACCCGGTGTGGATGTAGCCTGGCCGCACGCCGTTTACACGCACACCCTCGCCTGCCACTTCCTTTGCCAGGCCAATGGTGAAGGTGTCGAGAGCGCCCTTGGAAGCGGCATAATCCACGTATTCGTTGGGCGACCCCAGGCGTGCGGCAACCGACGACACGTTGACGATGGCCCCGCCCTGCCCTCCGTGCCGGCGTGCCATGCGCAGCAGGGCGTGCTTGGCGCAGAGCATGGGGCCGACGACGTTGGTCTTCATGATCTTGAGCAGACGGAATTCGGACATGTCCTCGACCCGGCTTTGCTGGCCGATGGTGCCGGCATTGTTGACCAGCGCGGTCACCGGGCCGAGTTCTTCGTCCACGCGCTGGAACAGCTGGATGACCTCATCCTCGACACTGGCGTCGGCGCGCACGGCGATGGCCTTGGCGCCCAGCTCGCGGACCTGGCCGAGGACGGTCTCGGCGGCCTGGTCGTCGGCGTGGTAGTTGATGCAGATGCGGTAGCCCTCGCGGGCGGCCAGCAGCGCCGTGGCGGCGCCGATGCCGCGGCTGGCACCGGTGATGACGATGACTTTCTCCATGGATCTGCCAATCGTTTGGGAAGGGAGCATCGACAATAGGGGAAAAGGCTGCGCGTGGGAATGACCTTCCTTCAGCTACGGCCTTGGCGTGCCCTGCGTGGGGAACAGCGTCTCGAACCGCGACGTGGCCCGCGCAGCGAAACCCAGCCCCTGGTGCATGATGAAATAGGCGGCGATTTCATGCCGCTCGGCGAAGGCATAGCCTTCCTCCGGGCCGAGCACCATCAACAGTGTATCCAGGGCATCGGCACGCAGCACCGAAGGGTCGACCACCGACACTGCCGCCAGCGCGTGCTTGACCGGCCTGCCGACACGCGGATCGAAGGTGTGCGAATAACGCTGGCCACCTTCCTCGAAATAGTTGCGGTAATCGCCGGCAGTGGCAACGCCGTAGCCATCCAGGGCGATGGCGCGCTCCACTTGCTGCTCGCCCTCGCCACTCGGTACTTCGAGGGCGATGCGCCAGGGCGAGCCATCCGGCTTGCGGCCGACGCCCTTGAGTTCGCCGGTGATCTCGACCAGATAGGCCTGGATACCCAGGGCCGCAAGCCGGTCACCCACCCGATCCACTGCATGACCGGCGAGCATGCTGTCGAAATCCAGCTGCGCCGCCACATCCTTGCACAGCGTTTCGCCAACCAGGTGCAAATGCTGCAGGCCTACCCGTGCCTGCTCCCGTGCCAGCGTGCTGGCGTCCGGCACCTGCCTGCCGCGTGACTGCGGGCCGAAGCCCCACAGGTTCATCAGTGGCAAAACGGTCAGGTCGAAAGCCCCGCCACTCTCACGGAACAGAGACACACCGTACACCAGCAAGTGCTGCATCTCTTCCGGCACCGCCTGACAGGCGCCGGCCGGCAGAGCGTTGAAGCGGGAAACCACGGAATCAGCGCGCCAGTTGGAAAACTGCTTGTCGAGCGCCTCCAGTATCAACTCGACTTCGGCCTTTACCTGCCGCGCATCAGGCGTCTGCGCATTGGGTACGTACTGGATCGAATACGTGCTGCCCATGGTCGGCCCGCCAAAGCGTTCGATCCTTTCGCCGCAGCCATACAGCACCGTCACCAGCATCACCAGCAGGCTTGCGCGCATCATTCGACACCTCGCAGACTCTGGCCGCCCTTTCGCGGCGCAGGCTATTTCACCAGAATTGCGAGATGGCAATTGGCCTACCGTTCATCAGCAAACCTGGTCAAAAATCGAACAAAATCATCATTGAACACTCTGATCTGCGCGGGTGATCAATCATCCCCCTCCCTTTCCGCTTAACGTCCCGGACGCAATAAAACCATCATGTGCATAAGCGCATAGGGGCGTTCTTTGCCCAAAAATTGGAGGACAGTACATGTCTAGCCATTCGTTGCAGAGCGTCGAACGCCTGCAGAGCCGCATCCGCGCCCAGCGCCTGCCGCAACACAAACCTTTCTGGCAGCGCCTGCTGGCCATCGCCTCCTTTTCTCAGCGTAGTTGGCACGGAGGGATCGAGCTCAGGGGATACAAGGAACTGTCCAACGCCACGCCGATTGCCCCGGTCGCGGTCGGAAAAATCCAGCTGGCGATTCCGCTCGGGCGGGGTCGGCGGTTTGTCCAGCCTTGCGTGCAGCCGGGCCAGCATGTACGCAAGGGCGAAGTGATCGGTATTGGCGACAACACCACCGCCTGGGTGCACGCCAGTACTTCTGGCGTCGTGGAACGGATCGATCATGTCTTCGCGGCCGACTCGGCCGAGCCAGTCATGGCCGTCATCCTGAACGCAGATGGCCTGGATGAGTGGATCGAACGCCCGGTGCCGGGCCTGCCACAGACGCCAGAGGCGCTGGTCGAACGCGCATTGCAAATGGGCATAGTCGGCCTTGGTGGGGCGGGTTTCCCAACGGCCCTCAAACTGGCCGGCGCACGGCAGCCCGATCTGCTGCTGATCAACGGTGCCGAATGCGAGCCCTTCCTTACCTGCGATGACCGCCTCATGCGCGAGAATGCCGAAGCGTTGATCGAGGCCGCCGATCATGTCGCCGCGCTGCTGGGAATAACGACAACCCGTTTCGGCATCGAAACCAACAAGCCGGAGGCGATGGCCACGTTACGTGCCGCCGCTCGCCAGGCGCGCACCCGGGTCGAGATATGTCCGCTACCGGAGCGTTACCCGGCAGGTGGGCAGCCGCTGATGATCAAGAGCCTCAGTGGCCGCAACCTGGCCCCGGGGAGCCGGCCCGCCGATATCGGCGTGCTGGCGCTGAATGTCGCAACGCTCTACGCGCTGGGCCGGGCCGTGTTCCAGGGCGAACCACTGACCAGCCGCGTGCTGACGCTGACCGGTGACTGCGAACGCCCGGGCAATGTGCGGGTGCCGGTGGGTTACCCGGTCAGCGAACTGCGCGCGATTGCTGGCGCGTCCGCCACGGGGCAGTTGACCCAGGTTGGCGGCCCGATGATGGGGCTGGCGCTACCGGACGCCAACGCCTTCGTCAGCAAGACCAGCAGTTGCCTGATATTCGGCGCCGAGCGCTACCTGCCGGCTGCTCGCCCCGCCGGCAATTGCATTCGCTGTACGCGCTGCGTGGATGTCTGCCCGATGTCGCTCAGGCCGCTGGACCTCTATGCTGCCGCCGAGCGCCTGGACAAGGCCAGCCTGCAGGAACTGCGCCTGGATGCCTGCATCGAATGCGGCAGCTGCAGCAGCATCTGCCCAAGCAGTATCCCGCTGCGCGAACGCTTCCGCCAGAGCAAGACGGAGGTCCGCGCATGAGCCTGATACGCCACCCCATCCCGCAACGACTGCGCACGGTGATGCTGCTGGTCGTGTTGTGCCTGCTGCCGGGCACCGCCCTGTATGCCTGGCAATTTGGCGTCGTGGTCTGGTTGCAAGTGTTCTGGTGCGTGCTGTTCGCCCTGGGCTTCGAAGCCGCCCTGTTGCGCCTGCGCGGGCAGGACGTACGCGAGGGTTTGAGCGACCTCAGCTGGCTGGTGCTGGGCCTGATACTGGCGCGGGCATTGCCGCTGATGGTGCCGTTGTGGATGATCGCCCTGGCCAGCTTTGCCGCTATCGCACTGTGCAAGCACGCCAGTGGAGGCCTTGGCCGCAACCGTCTCAACCCGGCCATGGTAGGGCTGGGGATCGTTGCCATCTGCTTCTACCAGCAGTTGTACCCCGCGCCATCGAACCATGCCCCCTGGACCGCAACCCTGGACGCCAAGGCGGTTCTGCTCCAACAGCTACAGTTGGTGCCACGCCTGGATCTCGATGCGTTCGCCGGCGCCACTCAACTGGCGCAGAACGATTTCATCCACGTCACCCACAACCTGTCGGGGTTTGGCTACATTGCCGGCGGTTTGCTGCTGGCTTTGCTGCGGGTGATCCGCATCGAGATTCCGCTGGCGATGCTCGCCAGCACAGTATTGCTGTGCATGGCCGCCGGCCACAGCCTGCAGGAAGCCGTGTACAACCTCAGCCTCGGCGGCTACCTCTTCACCGCCTTCTTCATCGCCACCGATCCGGTCACCAGCCCCAATACCCGCGCCGGTCGCATCCTCTTCGGCGTGACCGTCGGCACGCTGACCGAGCTGATTCGCGAATTCGGGCTGTATGCCGATGGCCTCTGCTTCGCAGTGCTGGCCGGCAACCTGCTGGTGCCACAAATCGACCGGTTGGTGCTGCGCATGCAGCGGCCCTGGTACGCAGCAGCCAGTGCCTGACATGGCATTTGCCAAGGGCCAGAGCCTGGGCCCTGTTCTGGCCCGGCTCAATGCCCTGCCGACGCCGGCCCCGCCTTGGCGGTAAAGGGCGGTTTGGCAAACCACACCAGCAGGATCAGCCCGGCGAACACCCAGGTCATCAGGGTGAAGTAGTCCACCGTCGACATCATGTACGCCTGCCCGTTGAGTATCTGCTCCAGCTGCGCATGGCTCTGCGGGCTGGCCCCGCCCAACTGCTCCAGGGTATGCCGCGTGGCCGGGTCGAACTGGCTGATGTGCTCGCTCAGGTAGGCATGGTGCTGGTCCGCCCGGCGAATCCAGATCCAGGTGGTCAGCGACGCCGCGAAACTGCCGCCCAAGGTACGCAGGAAGGTCGCCAGGCCCGAGCCATCGGCAATCTGCTGCGGTGGCAGGTCGGACAGCAGGATGCTCAAGGTCGGCATGAAGAACAGCGCCACACCAATGCCCATGAACAGCTGCACCAGCGCCACATGCTGGAAGTCCACCTCGCTGGTGAACCCGGCACGCATGTAGCAGCTGCTGCCGATCGCCAGGAACGCCAGCCCGGCCAGCACACGCAGGTCGAAGCGGTGCGCGTACTTGCCCACGAACGGCGACATGAGCACCGGCAACAGGCCGATCGGCGCCACCGCCAGGCCGGCCCAGGTAGCGGTGTAGCCCATCTGCGTCTGCAGCCACTGCGGCAGGATCAGGTTGATGCCGAAGAACCCGGCATAGCCCCCCACCAGCACGATGGTGCCGACGCGGAAGTTGCGGTGCGCGAACAGGCGCAGGTTGACCACCGGGTGACGGTCGGTCAGTTCCCAGATCACGAACACCGCCAGGAACACCAGCGAGATCAGGCTGCCGACAATGATGAACGACGACTCGAACCAGTCCAGGTCATTACCCTTGTCCAGCACCACCTGCAAGGCGCCGACGCCGATGATCAGCGTCAGCAGGCCGATGTAGTCCATCGGCTGGCGACTGGTGACCACTGGCCGGGTGCGCATCTGCTGGCGCACCACAGCGGCGGCGAACAGGCCGATGGGCACGTTGATGAAGAAGATCCACGGCCAGCTGTAGCTGTCGGTGATCCAGCCCCCGAGAATCGGCCCGGCAATCGGCGCCACCACCGTGACCATCGCCAGCAGCGCCAGGGCCATGCCGCGCTTGGCCGGCGGGTAGACGGCGATCAGCAAGGTCTGGGTCATTGGGTACAACGGCCCGGCCACCACGCCTTGCAACACGCGAAAACCGACCAGCTCCGGCATCGACTGGGCGATACCGCACAGGAACGAGGCCAGCACGAACAGCAGCGTGGCCCAGATGAACAGCTTCACCTCGCCAAACCGCCGGCTGAGCCAGCCGGTCAGCGGCAGCGCGATGGCATTGCTCACCGCGAACGAGGTGATGACCCAGGTACCCTGCTCGTAACTCACCCCCAGGTTGCCGGAAATGGTCGGCAAGGCCACGTTGGCGATGGTGGTGTCGAGCACCTGCATGAACGTCGCCAGCGACAGGCCGATGGTGGTCAGCAGCAGGCTCGGCGGCGTGAACTGGGCAGCAGCGTTGTTGCTCATCGCTGGGCCGTCTTGCCGGTTGCGCTGTTTTCGTGGATCAGCCGCGCGATAAGGTTGTCGGCTTCGACCAACTGGCGGTCATACACCTGGGTGGTGTAGCTGGCCTGCTGCGGTGGCTGCTGGGCCAGGGTCGGGCCGCTCTGGTCGTGCAGGTCGACCTCGACCACGGTGGACAGGCCGATACGCAGCGGGTGGTCCTTGAGCTGGTCGGGGCTGAGGTGGATGCGCACCGGCACGCGCTGGACGATCTTGATCCAGTTACCGGTGGCATTCTGCGCCGGCAACAGGGCGAAGGCGCTGCCGGTGCCGGCGCCAAGGCTGTCGACCGTGCCGCTGTACCTGACCTCGCTGCCGTACAGGTCGGCGCTGATCTGCACCGGCTGGCCAATACGCATGTCGCGCAGCTGGGTTTCCTTGAAGTTGGCGTCGATCCACACCTGGTCCAGCGGGATCACTGCCATGGTCGCGGTACCCGGTTGCAGGCGTTGACCCAGCTGCACGGTACGCTTGGCGACGTAACCGGTAACCGGTGCCACCAGGGTGGTGCGGGCATGGTCGAGGTAGGCCTGGCGCAAGTCGGCGGCGGCGGCCATTACCTCGGGGTGCGAGGACACCACGGTGTCGTCGACCAGGGCGCTGCTGGTGCTGAGCTGCTGGCGTGCACTGTTGACCGCGGCCTCGGCCACGCTCAGGTCATCGCGGGCGTGGGACAATTCCTCCGCTGCAATCGCGCCGCTGTCGGCCAGCACCTTGCGCCGGTTGAAGTCCTGCCGGGCCTTGCGCAGCTCTGCCTGGCGGGTTTCCAGCTGGGCCTTGAGCGCGTCGACGTTGCTGTACAACCCGCGCACCTGGCGCACGCTGCGCGCCAGCCTGGCTTCGGCAGACTGCAGGGCCACCTGGCTGTCGGCCGGGTCGAATTGCAGCAATACCTGGCCGGCGTGGACCAGGTCGCCATCATCGGCACCGATACTGGTGACGGTGCCGGTGATCAGCGGCGTGATCTCCACCACGTTGCCGTTGACGTAGGCGTCGTCGGTGCTTTCGTGCCAGCGCCCGACCAGGCTGTACCAGGCCCAGGCGCCGGCGCCGGCAACGATCAGCAGCAACAGCAGGCCGAGCAGCCAGGCCTTGCGCTTGCGCGACGGTTCGGGCGCGGCGGAGGGAGTCGGGGTGTCTGCGGGAGTGGCCATGACAATACCTTGGATAATTCGTGACAGGGATCAACGATCGCCGAAGCGGCGTATCGTCAACGGGTCGCCAGCAGCAAGCAGGACCTTGGCCAACAGGCCTTCCAGGGCCTGGAGCTCTTCGGCTGCCAGCGCGCCGCACAACTCGTTCATGGCTGCCGCGCCGATTTCCGGCAGGCGGTCAGCCAGGCGCTGGCCGTCGGCGGTAAGGGCCAAGCGCACCTGGCGACGGTCGTCGGCGCAACGGTTGCGCACGATCAGTTCCTTCTGCTCGAGGCGGTCGAGCATGCGGGTCATCGACCCGCTGTCCAGGCCCAGGTAGCGGCACAGCTCGGCCGGGGTGTCGACCTGGTACTGGGTGACGATGATCAGCACCTTGAACTGCGCGGCGGTGACGCCTTCGGATTCGAGGTGCCAGTCGAGAATGCGGTCCTTCAGGATCGCTGCGCGGCCAAGCAGCATGCCGATGGCACAGGTCTGGAAGTTTTCGGGGGAAAAATGGGCCATCGGCAACTGCTCGGGTAATTGTGTGAAAATATTACTGCCTAGGCAGTGAATGTCAAAGCTTTGATTAGGTTGCTATGGAATATTTCATGATACCCCCTTGCACGGCCCCTGTAGGAGCGCCCCATCGCGACACAAGGCCGCTCCTACAGGGCTTTGCGCCAGCCCCTGCTACAGTGTGCGCAGGCCCAGTGCCTCCACCGCCCCGCAGGCAATGGCCATGCCCACCAGCTCCGCCAGGCTATCGGCCTGCAACCGTTTCATCACTCGCCCCCGGTACAAGTCCACCGTCTTCACGCTGACGCCCAGCCGCTCGGCAATCTCGCGGTTGCTCAACCCCTGGGCCAACGGCACGAACACATCACGCTCGCGCGGGGTCAGGCCATCGATGCGCGCCTGCACCCGGGCCAGCGCCTGGTCGTCCCGGCGTGCCCGCCCGACGCTTTCCAGCGCGGCCTGTACGCTGTCGAGCAGCAACTGATCGTTGTAGGGTTTTTCGATGAAGTCGCAAGCGCCGGCCTTGAAAGCCCGCACCACGATCGGCACATCGGCATGGCCGCTGACGAAGATCACCGGCAAACCCAGGCCACGCTCGCGCATCGCCTGCTGCACCGCCAACCCGCCCAACCCTGGCATGCGCACATCCAGCAGCACGCAGGCCGGGCCATCGTCGACGCAGGCGTCGAGAAACGCCTGCCCGCTGGCGAACGGCAAGGCCTGCAAACCTACCGACTGCAGCAGCCAGACGGTTGAATCGCGCATCCCCTGATCATCATCGACCACATACACTTTCGCTTGCACCGCCTTCTCCCCTTATCCCCTGCTGACCGCCAGGCGGCAGCACAGTACCAGACCGCCATTGTCACCGGCTCGCGCCCACAGGCTGCCGCCAAAGCCTTCGATCAGGCTGCGGCTCATGCTCAGGCCCAGCCCCAGGCCGTCGGCCTTGCTGGTGGTGAACGGCGTGAAGATTTCATCCAGGCGCTCGGGCGCAACGCCCGGGCCCTGGTCGGCCACCTCGACCAGCACGCCGTCGCCATCGCGCGCGGCGCCGAGCAGGATACGTGACGGCCGCTCGCCATGCTGCTCGCGGTTGGCATCGATGGCGTTGCGCAGCAGGTTTACCAGTACCTGCTCCAGCAGTACCCGGTCGGCATACACCAAGGGCAGTTGCGCGCTCATGCGCAACTCGACCACCACCTGGTCACGCGCGGCCTCCCATGCGCACAGGCGCATGGCTTCGCCGGCCACCTCGGCCATGTCCAGCGCCTGCAGACGGCGCGGCCCCTTGCGCAGGAATGCGCGCAGGCGGCGGATCACCTCGGCGGCATGGGTGGCCTGTTCGCTGATGCGCTGCAAGCCCTGCCCCACCCGCTCGCGGGCCTGCGGGTCGCGCTCCAGGCCCTGCAGGTAGCGCTGGCTGGCGTTGGCGTAGTTGACCACTGCGGCCAACGGCTGGTTGATTTCGTGGGCAATACCCGATGCCAGCTCGCCCAGGGTGGCCAACCGGGCACTGTGCGCCAGGCTTTCCTGGGCCTCGATGCGCAGGGTGATGTCGCGTGACACGCTGACCACCTCCACCACCGCGCCGGTGTACGTTTCGCGGATGGCCCGGCTGGCGATTTCGAACCAGCGGTAGCCGCCTGTGGCCTGGCGCACCCGGCAGGTCATGGTGTGGTAGCCGTCCTGGTCCAGGGCGGCGGCGGCCTGGCGCAGCACCTGGCGGCGCTCACGCGGGTGCAGCAAGTTACGCACGGCCATGCCGCGCAGCTGCTCGGGCCACAGGCCAAGCAGGCGGAATGCCGCCGGCGAGGCATCGAGGAAACGGCCGTCGGGGCTGTGCCGGGAGATCAGGTCGGTGGTGTTTTCGATGATCAGCCGGTACAGCCGCCGGGCGCGGCTGGCCTCCCGTGCGCCATGGCGCTCGTCGCTGGCGTCTCGGCAACGCGCCAGCACCCGTTGGCCCTGGTCGTCAGGGATGAAACTCCACAGTACGATGCGTTCACCGACCTGCACTTCGACGTCGGCGATCGCCCGGCGCTGGCGCAGGCATGCGCGCACCAGGGCGGCGCAGTTGCCCGGCAGCCAGCTGGCCAGTGCCGGGCCTTCATCGACCCAGGCCTGCAGCGCCGGGTTGAGTGCCAGTGGCCTGGCGTCGCTGGCCAGCATCAGGCTGGGTTGCGGGTCCTTGGCGAGCAAGGGATAGGCTGTGTTGTCCACGGTAGGCGGCTCGTTGTTATAGTAGTTTTACTATATTGCTATAGTCGATATTCCTAATACCATAGCGACTCGCGTAAAACTGCGACAAGGGGGCGATCCAACATCCGCCTCCCTGCACCCTGAACAGAGCTAACAATCAGCCACCGGGGGCCAAGCGCACAGGTTGTGCCTGCCTCCCTTACAGGATCACCGCATGTCGATCTATGCCCAGGGCCTGATGCCCGCTGCCGTCAACCACGTCGCTCTCACCCCGCTCAGTTTCATCGAACGCACCGCTGCCGTATACGGCAATTACCCGGCGGTGATCCACGGTGCCATCCGCCGCAACTGGCAGCAGACCTACCAACGCTGCCGGCGCCTGGCCAGCGCCCTGGTGGGCCGGGGTATCGGCCGTGGCGACACCGTGGCGGTGATGTTGCCCAACATTCCGGCCATGCTCGAAGCCCATTTTGGCGTGCCCATGACCGGTGCCGTGCTCAATACCCTGAACGTACGCCTGGACGCCGAGGCCATCGCCTTCATGCTGCAGCATGGCGAGGCCAAGGTGCTGATCACCGACCGCGAGTTCCATACCGTCATCGAAGCGGCCCTGGCCTTGCTCGAGCACCCGCCATTGGTGGTGGATGTGGATGACCCGGAGTACGGCGAAGGCCGTGCGGTCAGCGAACTGGATTATGAAGCGTTCCTCGCCGAAGGCGACCCGGACTTTGCCTGGGAATGGCCCGATGACGAGTGGCAGGCAATCTCGCTCAACTACACTTCCGGCACTACCGGCAACCCCAAGGGTGTGGTCTACCACCACCGTGGCGCTTACCTGAACGCGCTGGGCAACCAGATGGTCTGGGCGATGGGCCACCGCCCGGTGTACCTGTGGACCTTGCCGATGTTCCACTGCAACGGCTGGTGCTACCCGTGGACCATCACCGCGCTGGCCGGCACCCATGTGTTCCTGCGCCGGGTC
Source organism: Pseudomonas sp. NLJ1 (assembly GCF_049486705.1). Classification (NCBI taxonomy): domain Bacteria; kingdom Pseudomonadati; phylum Pseudomonadota; class Gammaproteobacteria; order Pseudomonadales; family Pseudomonadaceae; genus Pseudomonas; species Pseudomonas sp. NLJ1. Next base: position 341,502 of record NZ_CP137735.1, read on the forward strand.
GACCCGCAGAAGATCCTGACCCTGATCCGCGAGCACCGGGTCAGCCACCTGTGCGGCGCGCCGATCGTGCTCAACGCCCTGGTCAACATGCCCGAGGCAGCCAAGGCGGCCATCGAGCACCCGGTGCAGGCCATGGTCGCTGGCGCCGCGCCACCTGCCAAGGTCATCGGCGCCGTGGAAGAGATGGGCATCCAGGTTACCCACACCTACGGCCTGACCGAAGTCTACGGCCCGGTCACCGTGTGCGCCTGGCATGACGAATGGGATGAACTGTCGCTGGAAGAACGCGCGCGGATCAAGTCCCGCCAGGGCGTACGCTATCCGACACTCGACGGCCTGATGGTCGCCGACCCGCAAACCCTCGAACCGGTGCCGCGCGACGGCAACACCCTGGGCGAGATCTTCATGCGTGGCAACACGGTGATGAAGGGCTACCTGAAGAACCCTGAGGCCACCGTCGAAGCCTTCCGTGGCGGCTGGTTCCACACCGGTGACCTGGCCGTGTGGCATGCCGACGGCTATGTCGAGATCAAGGACCGGCTCAAGGACATCATCATTTCCGGTGGCGAGAACATCTCCACCATCGAGGTCGAGAACGCCCTGTACAAGCACCCGGCGGTGCTGGAGGCCGCAGTAGTGGCGCGCCCGGATGAAAAATGGGGTGAAACCCCGTGTGCCTTCGTCGCCCTCAAGCCGGGCCGCGAAGACACCCGCGAAGCCGACCTCACCAGCTGGTGCCGCGAGCACCTGGCCGGGTTCAAGGTGCCGAAGACCGTGGTGTTCGGCGAATTGCCCAAGACCTCTACCGGCAAGATCCAGAAGTACGTGCTGCGCGACCGGGCCAAAGCCCTCTGAACCCGTAGCGGCCTCTTCGCGGGCATGCCCGCTCCCACAGGGATCGCACCAGACCTGAACCCTGCACTGTACCTGTGGGAGCGGGTTCACCCGCGAAGAGGCCCGCCCAGATTTCCCACTTTTTCAAGAGCCCCCAATGACCACCTACACAGCCCCCCTGCGCGACATGCGCTTCGTCCTGCATGACGTGTTCGACGCCCCGGCCCTGTGGGCCCGCCTGCCTGCCCTGGCCGAGCGCATCGACGCCGATACCGCCGATGCCATCCTCGAAGAAGCAGCCAAGGTCACCAGCCAGCTGATTGCCCCGCTCAGCCGCAACGGCGACGAGCAAGGCGTGCGCTTTGCCGCAGGCGAAGTCACCACCCCTGACGGCTTCCGCGAGGCCTGGCACACCTACCGCGAAGGCGGTTGGGTCGGCCTGGGCGGCAACCCCGAACATGGCGGCATGGGCATGCCGAAGATGCTCGGTGTGCTGTTCGAAGAAATGCTCTACGCCGCCGACTGCAGCTTCAGCCTGTATTCGGCATTGAGCGCCGGCAGCTGCCTGGCCATCGATGCCCATGCCAGCGAAACGCTCAAGGCCACCTACCTGCCGCCCCTGTACGAAGGCCGCTGGGCCGGCACCATGTGCCTCACCGAACCCCATGCCGGCACCGACCTGGGGCTGATCCGCAGCCGCGCCGAGCCCCAGGCCGACGGCAGCTATCGCATCAGCGGCAGCAAGATCTTCATCACCGGCGGCGAACAGGACCTGACCGAAAACATCGTCCACCTGGTGCTGGCCAAGCTGCCGGATGCGCCAGCGGGCGCCAAGGGCATCTCGCTGTTTCTGGTGCCCAAGTACCTGGTCGAGGCCGATGGGCGCCTGGGAGCGCGCAATGCCGCCCATTGCGGCTCGATCGAACACAAGATGGGCATCAAGGCCTCGGCCACCTGCGTGATGAACTTCGATGGTGCCGTCGGCTACCTGGTGGGCGAGCCGAACAAGGGCCTGGCGGCGATGTTCACCATGATGAACTACGAGCGCCTGTCCATCGGCATCCAGGGCATCGGTTGTGCCGAGGCGTCCTACCAGAGCGCCGCCCGCTACGCCAACGAACGCCTGCAAAGCCGCGCCGCCAGCGGCCCACAGGCACAGGACAAGGCTGCCGACCCGATCATCCACCACGGCGATGTGCGGCGCATGCTGCTGACCATGCGTACCCTCACCGAAGGTGGCCGGGCGTTTGCCGCCTACGTCGGCCAGCAACTGGACCTTGCACGCTACGCCGAAGACGCCGCCGAGCGCGAGCATGCGCAGCGCCTGGTGGCGCTGCTGACGCCGGTGGCCAAGGCGTTCTTCACCGACAACGGCCTGGAAAGCTGCGTGCTTGGCCAGCAGGTGTATGGCGGCCATGGCTACATTCGCGAATGGGGCCAGGAGCAGCGGGTGCGCGACGTGCGCATCGCGCAGATTTACGAAGGCACCAACGGCATCCAGGCCCTCGACCTGCTCGGGCGCAAGGTGCTGGCCGACGGTGGCCAGGCGCTGGCCAGCTTTGCCGCCGAGGTGCGGGCCTTCAGCGTGAATGCGCCGCTGCACCGTGAAGCCCTGCAAGCGAGCCTGGCGCGGCTGGAGGCCACCAGCGCCTGGCTGCAGGCGCGGGCTGGCGAAGACGCCAACCTGGTCAGCGCGGTGGCGGTGGAATACCTGCAGCTGTTCGGGCTGACGGCGTATGCCTACATGTGGGCGCGGATGGCGGCGGTGGCGTTGGCCAGGCGTGACGAGGATGCTGCGTTTCATGGGGCCAAGCTTGCGTGTGCGGAGTTCTTCTTCCAGCGGGTGTTGCCGCGGGGGTTGGGGCTGGAGGCGAGCATTCGGGCGGGAAGTGGCAGCCTTTATGGGATGACAGCCGAACAATTCTGATCTTCCTGCTCCGGCCTCATCGCCGGCAAGCCGGGCTCCCACAGGGATCGCGCAAGCCCAAGGCCTTGTGCAGTCCCTGTGGGAGCCTGGCTTGCCGGCGATGGGCTGCAAGGCAGCCCCAAGGATCTCAGCAATTTCTTACATGCGCGAAGGGTTCTCAAACGCCGGAAAACCATCATCAATCCGACGAAAACCGGCACAACTGATAGTCATTCGCCATTACCTCGGTTCTCGGGAACCCTCCTGCAAGGGTAGAATGCGCAAAACCCGGAGCCGCAATGAACCACGACCGCCTCAATCCCAGCCCAGACGATGCCATCACCGACGCCGCCGCGAACTGGTGCATGCGCCTGCACGCCGAAGATTGCACGGCGGCCGAGCGCGAGGCGTTCGCCCGCTGGCTGGCGGCCGACCCGCGGCACGCCGAGGAATACCGGGCAATGCTGGAAATCTGGCAAACCGCCGACCTGCTGCCGCGCAATGCCACTGTCATCGACTTCAACCCGCCCGTGCAAAAGGCTGCGCGCCCGGGCAACTGGCGGCCGCTGGCATCCGCCGCCGCGATCGCCCTGGCGGTGCTGCCGCTGGCAGGTTGGGTGGGCTGGGAACAAGGCTGGCTGCCCAATCACTACCAGCACTTCGAAGCCGACGAGCACATGCAGACCGTGCAGCTGAGCGATGGCAGCACGGTGCAGCTCAACCTCAACACCGAGCTCACCTACCTCAACTACAAGGACCAGCGCCAGGTCTTGCTCAAGCGTGGCGAGGCGTTCTTCAAGGTACAGCACGACAGCAGCCACCCGTTCATCGTGCATGCCGGTCGTGGCCAGACCCGCGTCACCGGCACCCAGTTCAACGTGTGGAAGTACCAGGACCAGGTCAAGGTCACCCTGGTGGAAGGTTCGGTACTGGTATCCAGCGACGGCAGTGCCAGCGGCTACCGCCTGGGCCCGGGGATGCAGGCCAGCTACCACAAGGGCGACTTCGAGCCGCAACTGGAGCAGAGCGACGACTACGGCAACAGCCTGGCCTGGCGCGACGGCAAGCTGGTGCTCGACAACCTGAGCCTGGAAGAGGCCCTGCCGGTGATCAACCGCTACCTCGACGCACCGCTGCTGCTGGCCGACGCCAGCACCGGCCGCATCCGCATCAGCGGCATCTACAACACCCGCGAGGTGGGGCGCCTGGTCAACAACCTGCCCAAGGTGCTGCCGGTCTACCTGACCCGCAGCAAGGACGGCAGCACCGTCCTCAACCGCATCTCGCCGCCGCCCGACAAGGGCTGACGCCCTCCCCGTCTTACAGCGTCATCGCCGCCAACCAGCCGAACGCCAGCAGTGGCAGGTTGTAGTGGATGAAGGTAGGCACCACGGTGTCCCAGATATGGTGGTGCTGGCCATCCACGTTCAACCCCGAGGTTGGGCCCAGGGTCGAGTCCGAGGCAGGCGAGCCCGCATCACCCAGGGCACCGGCGGTACCGACGATGCACACCGTGGCCAGCGGGTCGAAGCCCAGCTGCACGCACAGCGGCACGAAGATCGCGGCCAGGATCGGCACGGTGGAGAACGACGAGCCGATGCCCATGGTCACCAGCAGGCCCACCAGCAACATCAGCAAGGCACCAATGCCCTTGCTGTGGTCGATCCACTGTGCCGAGGTTTCCACCAGGCTCTGCACTTCGCCGGTGGCCTTCATCACATCGGCGAAGCCTGAGGCGGCAATCATGATGAAGCCGATCATGGCCATCATCTTCATGCCTTCGGTGAACAGGTCGTCAGTGTCCTTCCAGCGCACGATGCCCGACAGCGAGAAGATCAGGAAGCCGACCATGGCGCCGATGATCATCGAGTCCAGCCACAACTGGACGATGAACGCCGAGGCAATCGCCAGCCCGGCCACCAGCAGGGTCAGCGGGTTGTACTGCACGCTCACCTGCTCCACCTGCTCGATGCGTGCCAGGTCGTAGTCACGCTTCTTGCGGTAGCTGATGAATACTGCCAGCAACAGGCCAGCCAGCATGCCGGCGGCTGGGATGGCCATGGCGTGGGTGACATTCACGCCACTTACGTCGACACCCGCGCGGGCAACGTTGGCCAGCAGGATTTCGTTGAGGAAGATGTTGCCAAAGCCCACCGGCAGGAACATGTACGGGGTGATCAGGCCGAAGGTGATCACACAGGCGATCAGCCGGCGGTCGATGCGCAGGCGGGTCAGCACGTACAGCAGCGGCGGCACCAGCAAGGGGATGAAGGCAATGTGGATAGGCAGGATGTTCTGCGACGACACCGCCACCACCAGCATCAGGCCCACCAGCAGCCATTTGACCTTGCCGCCATTGGCATGGCCCTGGCGGTCGATCATGGCCAGGGCGCGGTCGGCCAGGGCATGGGCCAGGCCGGACTTGGCGATGGCCACGGCAAAGGCGCCCAGCAGTGCATAGGACAGGGCTACCGTAGCCCCGCCGCCGAGGCCGCCGTTGAAGGCCTTGAGCGTACCCTCGATACCCAGGCCACCCACCAGCCCACCGGCCAGGGCCCCGATGATCAGGGCGATGACCACGTGCACGCGGGACAGGCTGAGTATCAGCATGATGCCGACCGCGGCGATCACTGCATTCATGGTTGGCTTACCTCATTGCGACAGAAAAAAAGCGCGCACTGTGCAGCAGTGGGCGGCGGATGTCAAAAACGCCATGTTGCGGCGCATTACCAATGCCTGGTGCGGCCCGGCGGTTAAATTGAACGTTTGAATAAAGAAAAGCCCGCGATGGCCGACACAATCGTCAGCCACACTCTTATTACAAGGGATCCGCCCCCATGCCTTTGCGCCAACTTTCCATCCAGTGGAAGATCACCCTGCTCGCCGGTCTCTGCCTGGCCGGCATCGTCACCCTGCTCGTCGGCCTGTCGCTGTACCGCATGGACCACAGCTCGGACCTGGTCAAGGCCAGCAGCATGCAGATGCTGACCGAGTCGGCGCAGTCGCGCATAGAGTCGCAGGGCGAGGTGCAGGCGCTGAACATCCGCCGCCAGTTCATGGACGCCTACCAGTACGGCGCCGGTTTCGCCCGCCAGGTGCTGTTCCTGCGCGAGCAGGCGGAAAAGCGCTTTCTCGATGCCTTCGACCTGCGCGAGGACATGACCCGCCAGGTGCGCGCCGCCCTGCAGGCCAACCCTGAGCTGCTCGGCCTGTCGCTGGTGTTCGAGCCCAACGCCCTGGACAACAAGGACAGCCTGTTCGCCGGCAAGGCGGAACTGGGCAGCAACGAAACCGGGCGCTTCGCCCTGTACTGGTCGCAACCGCGTGTCGGCCAGCTGACGGCCATGGCCCTGCCCGAGCATGACATGGCCAACACCGAGATCGGCCCCAGCGGCCAGCCAGCCAACACCTGGTGGGTGTGCCCACGCACGTCCGGCAAAGTGTGCGTGGTGGAACCCTACTTCTACGACATCGATGGCCAGCAGGTGCTGATGACCAGCATCGTCTTCCCGCTGGCGGTAGACGGCAAGGTGATCGCCACCCTGTCCATCGACATCAACCTCAACAGCCTGCAGGCACTGAGCCAGGAGGCCAGCCGCGGCCTGTACGAAGGCCGCACCACGGTCGGCATCCTCAGCCCGGTCGGCCTGCTGGCCGGCTACAGCGCCGACGCCAGCAAGCTGGCCCAGCGCTTCGACCAGGTCGACACCGCCAAGGGCGCCGAACTGGTGCGCAAGCTGGCCGACGGCAAGATGACCATCGTCCACGACCAGCAGCGCCTGAAGGTGCTGGCCGCATTCCGGCCGATTCCGGATGCCCAGCCTTGGGGCGTGCTGCTGGATGTGCCGGAAAACGCCCTGACCGGCCCGGCCGAAGCGCTTAAACAGGAACTGGACGCGCTGAACACCAGCGGCACCCTTCTGGAACTTGGCCTGGGCCTGGCGGCGGCGATTGCCGGCCTGCTGATGGTGTGGCTGATGGCCCGCGGCGTTACCCGGCCGATCCTCGGCGTGGCAAGCATGCTCAAGGACATCGCCAGCGGCGAAGGTGACCTGACCCGCCGCCTGACTTACCAGAAGCAGGACGAACTGGGTGAACTGGCCGGCTGGTTCAACCGCTTCCTCGACAAGCTGCAGCCGACCATCGCCGAGGTCAAACGCTCGGTGCAAGCCGCCCGTGGCACCGCCGACCAGTCTTCGGCAATTGCCACCCAGACCAGCGCCGGCATGGAGCAGCAGTACCGCCAGGTCGACCAGGTGGCCACTGCCTCCCACGAGATGAGTGCCACCGCCCAGGACGTCGCCCGCAGCGCCGCCCAGGCCGCGCAGGCCGCCCGCGACGCCGACCAGGCCACCCGCGAAGGCCTGGCAGTGATCGACCGCACCACCCACAGCATCGATGCCCTGGCCGCCGACATGAGCAACGCCATGGCCGAAGTCGAGGGCCTGGCGCAGAACAGCGAGAAGATCGGTTCGGTACTGGAGGTGATCCGTTCGATCGCCGAACAGACCAACCTGCTGGCGCTCAACGCCGCCATCGAGGCGGCCCGCGCCGGTGAAGCCGGCCGGGGCTTTGCCGTGGTCGCGGACGAGGTGCGCAACCTGGCCCAGCGTACCCAGGAATCGGTGGAAGAAACCCGCCAGGTGATCGAGGCTTTGCAGAACGGTACTCGCGAAGTGGTCGGGGCCATGGACAACAGCCACCGCCAGGCCCAGGGCGGCGTGCAGCAGGTTGGCCAGGCCGTCACCGCGCTGCAGCGCATCGGCCAGGCCGTGACGGTGATCACCGACATGAACCTGCAGATCGCCTCGGCCGCCGAGGAGCAGAGCGCGGTGGCCGAGGAAATCAACAGCAACGTGGCGACCATCCGCGACGTCACCGAGTCGCTGTCCGGGCAGGCCAACGAGTCGGCACGGGTCAGCCAGTCACTGAACAGTCTGGCCAACCAGCAGCAGGCGCTGATGGACCAGTTCCGCGTGTGACTGGATCAGGGCCGGCCCTGCCGGCCCTGGCTCAGGCCTCGAACCTGCCCCCGCCGAGAATGCGATCCAGCAGCACCAACGCGCCATGCACATTGGGCCTGGCGCCCATCGGCAACACGTCGGTGCCGGGCAACGTGGCATCGTGATACCCGGACGCCATGACCAACTGGTGCATCTGGTTGCCATTGAGGTAGATGTGGTGGTGCTCCATGGCATAGGACTGGATCAGGCTCAGTGTGCCGCACACCATCGGCGTCGCACTGGACGTGCCGCCGTAGTTGTCTGTGTAGTCCCGATCATCGCCGGACAGGTCCTGCAAGCTGCCATAGGAAAGCGTGACTACGCTGTCACCCCAGGCATTGAGCATGCGGTAAGGGTAATGGTGGTTGGAGTAGGCGTGGGGCTTGCCGTCATACGAGTGGCTGGCGCCCACCAGAATGGTACCTGAATCGCCATGGTCATCGAAGTAACGCCAATTGGCCAGGTCTACGCCTTGCCCCGCCTGGGTACCTCGTTCCGCAAGGGTCTTGCTGCTGCCATTGGCTGCGGCATTGACCACCACCGCACCGCGCTGACTCAGCTGAAGCATGACGGTCCACCAGGCCTTGTCGTGCAAGGACGGCAGCATCGTGCTCAACACATCGATATTTGCAGTCTGGCGATTGATGCCGACAATATCCCCAGGCTCCACATTGCGCAGCAGATCCTTGAGCGCCTGGAAATTGCCCTGGGCGTCTTGCGCGCGGTTGTTGTACAGGTACAGCTCGCTGTCATGGCTGATTCCGGTAACCCCCATGCCGTTGCGCGCGGCCAGAATCACCCCTGCCGAAGCCGTGCCATGGCTGGGGTCATGGTTGGGCTCAAGCGAGATGACTTGCAGGGCGGGGTTGCCGCGCAGGTCTTCATGCTGCGGGTACAACCCACCATCGCTGAAGTGGATACGCGCCCCCTTGCCCGTCACCTTGTTGGCCCAGGCCTTGCGCACATTCAGGCCCTTCCACCGGGGGCCGGGTTCGTCGAGGTAGTTCTGGCGTGATTCGAAGTCGGGCGTGGGCTGAGCATTCTCATAAGCCCTGTTGCCTGCCACCACTGCAGTACCTGTCAGCAAGGTTGCCAGCACCCCCGCCAGCACGAACGCGACAGGGTGTGGTTCCGAAGGTGGCGGCGACATCTGCATGGATACGACATAGTCCAGCGCGGCCAACGACTTGAGCAATGCCAGATAGGTGTCATTGAGCATGCCGGCAGGCTGGTCGAGGTAATAGTGCTGACGTAGTGCCAGGAGCCTGTCATCGTCCACTTCATGCTCGTCCAGCACCGGCCTGAGCGCGATCACCGACTTCAGGTTCGGCCAATAGCGAACCAGCGTCGAGCCCGAGCCTGGCTCCAGGTCGTCAAGGAAGTGCTCATACCCACCGCTAGCGAACTCGATGACCAGTGTCGGGTACGAGGTACCTGGCGCCAACGTGGGAAGCGTTTGCTGAGCGTGATCAGCCACGTCCGCGGGGCCTGCCGCCCGCTTGCGACGCTTGGCGGCAGAAGGCAACGGGACCTTGTCGAGCACGCTGCGGTTGATCTCCTCGACCGCGATATCGAGTACCAGCGGCGGCATGTCGATGACACCGGCCGGCCCGACAGGCCGGTTCATCGCCCGGGCATGTTCATCTCGCAGCACCACCCTTGGCCGGATGGTGTAGATCCCCGCCTCCTCCTCGGCGAACAAAGTGGCTGGGCAGCCGTGGTCACTCGTTTTGCCGGTGTGTGCCTGGGAATAGGCCGAAACCCCTCGGAACGACACCGGGCCATCCGGGCCGGCCCGCTCCAGTTCGTAGCGAATGCGGTTGACCTTGTGCAGGTCTGTGCCAATGCAACGAACATGCAGCTTTCCATCGAATCGGAAGTTGCGGTAATAAATAAAATTCAAGTCCAGCGTCATCAGGAATGCCTCGCAGAATGTGCTTGCCAAACGGCACTGCGCACCTTTGCAAACCGCTGCTCCCACTCGCAGCAGGAGCCCGTTCCATGCTGCTGTCGGCAACGCCTGGGAGGGGTCGTCTACACTTGCCCGCACCTACCCCACGGCAATCGACGAAGGCCCCGATGAAGAAAATTCCAACGCTACTGGCCGGTCTGCTGCTGGCGGTGGGCATGGCCAGCACCGATAGCGCCGCTTCGGCGGAACGGACCACGCCCATTCACTTTGGCGCCATCGGCTGGGAAAGCGGCGCCCTCACCACCGAGATCCTGCGGCTGATCGTGGAGCGCGGGTATGGCTACCCCACCGACACCCTGCCCGGCAGCACCGTCAGCATGGAAGTGGCGCTGGCGCGCAACGACCTGCAAGTAATTGCCGAGGAATGGGCCGGGCGCAGCCCTGCCTGGGTCAAGGCAGAAGCCGCCGGGCAGGTGTTCGCGTTGGGCGATACGGTCAAGAATGCCGAAGAAGGCTGGTGGGTGCCGGCCTACGTGATCGAGGGCGATGCGGCACGCAAGCTGAAACCCGTGGCGCCGGAATTGCGCAGCGTCGAGGACCTCAAGCGCTACCCGCAGGTGTTCCGCGACCCCGAGTCGCCCGGCAAAGGGCGCTTTCTCAACAGCCCCAGCGGCTGGACATCCGAGACCGTCAACAGCCAGAAACTCAAGGCCTACGGGCTGAATGATCTCTATACCAACTTCCGCAGCGGCTCCGGGGCTGCAATGGATGCCGAAATCGGCTCGGCCATCCGCCGTGGCCAACCGGTGCTGTTCTACTACTGGAACCCAACCCCTTTGATGGGGCGTTACAAACTCATACGCCTGCAAGAGCCGCCGTTCGATGCCCAGGCCTGGGCCACCCTCACCGATGCCGGCAACCCCGAGCCCAAGGGCAGCAGCTCGCTGCCGGCCAAATTGTCGATTGGCGTGTCCAGGGCCTTTCGCGAGGGCTACCCGGAGCTGGTGAGCGTGTTCGAGCGGGTCGACCTGCCCATCGACCAACTGAACAGCGCACTGGCCGAGATGAGCGAAAAGCGCACGCCGCCCCGTGACGCTGCCCTCACCTTCCTGCGCGATAATCGCGAAGTGTGGAAAGCCTGGTTGCCTGCGGACATTGCCAGCAAGGTCGAGGGCAGCCTGTGAGCGGCGGCTTCCCTGAAACCCTGCAATTCTCCTTTGCCGACAGCGTCAACCGCCTGGTCGACTGGCTGGTGCTGCATTACGGCGATCACCTGCGCAGCGTCTCGGACCAGTTGCTGCAACTGCTGGTCGGCCTGGAAACCCTGCTGCGCCTGCTGCCGTGGTGGCTGCTGCTGTTGCTGATCGGCCTGCTCGCCTGGCATGCCAGCCGCAGCGTGCTGCGCAGCGCGGTACTGGTGGCGCTGCTGGCCCTGATCGGTATGCTCGGGTTGTGGGACAAACTGCTGCAGACCATGGCGTTGGTGCTGGTCAGTACAGGCCTCTGCGTGTTGGTGGGTGTGCCGCTGGGCATCCTGCTGGCTGCCCGGCCGCTGGCGAAGCGGGTGCTGTTGCCGGTACTGGATGTGATGCAGACATTGCCGGCCTTCGTTTACCTGATCCCGGTGCTGATGCTGTTCGGCCTGGGCAAGGTGCCCGCCGTGTTCGCCACGCTGATCTATGCCCTGCCACCGCTGGTGCGGCTGACCGAACTGGGGCTGAGCCAGATCGACCCTTCGTTGCTGCAGGCCGCCCATGGCCTTGGGGCCAGCCGCTGGCAGCGGTTGCGGCGCATCGCCCTGCCGCTGGCGCTGCCCAGCATCATGGCCGGGCTCAACCAGTCGGTGATGATGGCCCTGTCGATGGTGGTGGTGGCTTCGATGATTGGCGCCCGCGGGCTGGGCGAGGATGTGCTGTCGGGGATCCAGACCTTGAATGTCGGCCAAGGCGTCGAGGCCGGGCTGGCGATCGTCGCCCTGGCCATGGTGATCGACCGGATCAGCCAGGCCTATGGGCGTAACCAGCGCTGAGCAGCACAAGGCTGCGCCTACAGGGTTAGCGCCATGGTTCAAGCATGCGCAATACCTGTAGGAGCAGCCTTGTGCTGCGAAAGGGCCGGGCCTGACAATGCAACCCTGTCAGCCTGAAACCGGACCCACCCGCATGTCCCTCAAAGCCCTGCGCACCCTGGTGACCATCGCCCGTCACGGCACCTTCGCCCGTGCCGCCGATCTGCTCAGCCTCACCCCTTCGGCGGTCAGCCTGCACATCAAGACCCTCGAAGACGAACTGCAGGTGACCTTGTTCGACCGCAGCCGCAGGCAAGTGTCGCTGACCGAAGCCGGCCAGTTGGCGGTGGCCCGGGCCGAAACCATCCTGGCTGCCTATGACGAACTGGCCGACGCCCTGGCCAGCGGCCCGAGCCAGCGCGGCCGCCTGCGCCTGGGGGCGATCCACACGGTGCTGGCGCGGCGCCTGCCCAAGGCGCTGGTGTGGATCAAGGCGCACCATCCGCAGTTGCATGTCAGCGTGGCCTCCGGCATGTCGGCGGAACTGGCACGGCGGGTGGAAGACGGCGAGCTCGATGCGGCGATCACCACCGAACCGGTCAGCCCCTACCCACAAAGCCTGGACTTCACGCCGTTGTTCGAAGACCGCTTCTGGGCAATCGCCAGCCCCGACCTCGCCGGGCAAAGCGTGCCCCAGTTGCTGGCCAGCCAGCCGTTCCTGCGCTTCGACAAGCGTGCCTGGGCCGGCCGACAGATCGAGCAGGAGCTGCGCCGCCAGCATTTGCAGGTGAGCGAACAGATGGAACTGGACAGCCAGGAAGCGCTGGCGCGCATGGCGGTGATGGGCCTGGGCGTGGCAATCATCCCCATGGCCGATGACGACCTGCAACGCTTGCCTCCGGCCACCTGCCTGCCATTTGGCGAACCGCAGCTGACCCGGCGGGTGGTGTTGCTGGAGCATGAGAAGAGCCAGCGGCGGCATTTGAGTGCGGTGCTGAAGACTGCGCTGGAGGCGTGAAGGTTCGCAGGGCCTTGTAGGAGCGGCCTTGTGTCGCGAAAGGGCCGCAAAGCGGCCCCGGCAATTTTGTGGCGATGCCGATATCCTGGGGGCGCTTCGCACCCCTTTCGCGACACAAGGCCGCTCCTACAAGAGCCAGTGTCGACTTCAACCATGCATTTTTCCTCAACAGTCAGTGCAGAAAACAACGTTTTTACAGATCGATCCGTACCAGTAGGCTGTGCCCCGTACCCGACCACGGAACGTCGCCCATGCTCCACTTGCTGCTGACTACCCTGCTGCCGATCATCCTGCTGATTGCCCTGGGCACTTTCCTGCGCCTGCGCGGCTTCCTCGCCGACAACTTCTGGCCCGGCGCAGAGCGCCTTAGCTATTACGTACTGCTGCCGTCACTGTTCCTCCATGGCCTGGCCACCGCCAACCTCGATGGCGTGCCGGTGCTGGGCATGGTCGGCGTGCTGATGCTCTCGACCCTGGCCGGGGCCGTGCTGCTGGTGCTGTACCAGGGCGCAATGAACCATGACGGTGCCGACTTCACTTCGGTGTTCCAGGGCGGCATCCGCTTCAACAACTACATCGGCGCCACCCTTGCAGCAGGTATCTATGGCAGCGCCGGCATCGCCCTGGCGGCGGTGGCCAACGCTGCAATCGTACCCCTGGTCAACCTGCTTTGCGTACTGGTGTTCGCCCGCTTCAGTGCCCGCCATAGCTCACCAGCGACGGTGCTGCGGGCCATCTTCGCCAACCCCTTGATCGTCGGTTGCGCCGGCGGGTTGCTGCTGCGCGCCAGCGGGCTGGGCTTGCCAGCGGGTATCGAACCCACGGTCAAGGCCCTGGGCCAGGCCGCCCTGCCGCTAGGCCTGCTGTGCGTCGGCGCAGCCCTGGGTGGCGCCCGCCTGGGCCAGCAGGTGCGCCCGCTGATGGCAGCGTCGGCATTCAAGTTCCTGGTCATGCCGCTGACCACATGGGGCTTGTGCCGCCTGCTTGGCCTGGGTGGCCAGGCAGCAGTGGTTGCGGTGCTGTTCCAGGCGCTGCCGACCGCCTCGTCTTCTTATGTGATGGCCCGGCAAATGGGCGGTAACGCACCGCTGATGGCGACCATCATCGCCCTGCAGACCGTGGTCGCCGCCGCCACCCTGCCTTTGGTACTGATGCTCGCGCTTGGCTAGACTGTGAACCAGCCCACAGTTCGGGGAGCTTGCATCATGCGCTTTTCGTGGATGGTGATCGGCCTGGCCTCGGCCCTGCTCGCAGGCCCCTTGCACGCCGCCGACCCGGCCAAGGCTGCCGTCGCCGAGGACAAGGCCGAGGTGCTCGAGGAAAAAGTGGTGAATGACACACCACCCCCGAAAAAGGCCGAGACTCTCACACCGGGCGAAGCGCAGGCAGTGGACCCGGTCGGCCAGGCGCCGCTGGATGACAGCATCACCTGCCTGGCCCGCACCATCTACTGGGAGGCCAAAGGTGCCGACGCCGAAGACATGGCCGCCGTGGCCAACGTCGTGCTCAACCGCCTGGGCCACGATGGCTTCCCGGATACAATCTGCGGCGTGGTCAAGCAGGGTGTGGAAAGCAAGGCCTGCCAGTTCTCCTGGTGGTGCGACGGGCGCCCGGACCAGGTCGAAGAAGCGCAACGCTACGGCATTGCCAAGGAAATCGCGCGCAAGGCGCTCAACCAGCAGTTGAAAGACCGCACCGGCGGTGCCTTGTACTTCCACGACCGCAATGTGCGCCCGGACTGGGCCAAAGCCTATCGCCGGACGGCGCAGACCAGGCATTTTCTGTTCTACAAACCGAACCAGGCGGTGGCGCGCTGATACCCACCGGGCGCCGGCAAACGGGCTGACAGCGTTGGTTCGATAAGAATGATTACCAACTGTTCGCACTTTTCCGATGATCAGTGGTCTACTCCCTCTTTTGCCGCCAGCAACGAATGCCGGCGTTTTCATTGCTTTGCACGATCCCGGGCCAAAAGCCCCGGGCTTGTGTAGGATGAGCAGCGCAAACCACGACGCTGCCAGTCATAGGGAGATCCACATGCGCGTCCTGTCATCCGTTGCCGCCTTGTCGTTGGGTCTGGTCGTCTCGGCCGGGGCACTGGCTGCCACCGGCGAAGAGGCGCAACTGATCGATTCGATCAATGTCTACCGCAGCAAGGCCCAGCCCTGCGGTGGTGAAGCGTCGTTGGAGCTGCCACCGCTCAACAGCGATACCCGCCTGGCACTGTCGCCGGAGGGTACCCGCGACCTGCAGCAGGCCATGACCCGCGCCGCCTACCCGATGGTCAACGTGCAGGCCATCAGCCTGTCGGGGCCACGTGATGTGCGCGCGGCCATGCATGCCATCGAGGAGAGTTTCTGCCAGGTGGTGCTCGACCCGCAGTTCGTCGATATCGGCGTCAGCCAGGAAGGCCGCGACTGGCGCATCGTGCTGGCCCGGCCGCTGCTCAGTGGTCGCCTGGGCGACTGGCAGGCCGAGGGGCAGAAGGTGCTGCAGGAAATCAATGCCGCGCGCAAGGTACCGCGCCAATGCGGTGGCCAGCCCTTCGCCGCCGCCCCCGCGCTGAGCTGGAGCACGGTGCTGGCCGGGGTTGCCGCCAACCACACCCGGGCCATGGCCAACCAGAACTTCTTCGACCACATCGACAAGGACGGCCGCACCCCCGGTGACCGGGCAGAACTGGCCGGCTACCTGTATCAGCAGATTGGCGAAAACATCGCCGCCGGGCGTGACACCGCGCGCAAGGTGGTCGATGGCTGGCTGGATAGCCCGGGGCATTGCGCGACGCTGATGAACCCGGACTTTCGTGAGCTGGGCGCTGCGTATGCAGTGGACCCGAAGAGTGACGCAGGGATTTACTGGACGGGGTTGTTCGGGACGCCGCAGTAAGCCCGCTCTCACAGGGCTGCACATGACTCACTGAATCAGCAGGAACCCTGTGGGAGCGGCTTTAGCCGCGAACACCGGCGCAGCCGGTGCCATGCACCGCGGTGGATTCTTCGCGGCTGAAGCCGCTCCCACAGGGAACCGTGCGCGGCTTCAAAGCGGGTTGGTGCCTGCGCGCAGTTCCAGGGCCGTGCAACCAAACCGTCGCCGCACGCACTTGCCCAGGTAACTGGCATCGCCCAGGCCCACTTCATCGGCAATCTGCGCCAGGCTGTGGCTGGAATTGAGCAAGCGCCAGCGCGCCTGTTGCAGGCGCATCTCCAGCCACCAGGCCTTGGCGCTCATGCCATGGCTGGCGTGAAACTGCCGGTCCAGCTGGCGCCGGCTGATGCCCAGCTCCGCCGCCAACTGCTCCGCGGTCAACGGCGTACCCAGGTGATGGCGCATCAACGCTTGCGCACGCTGCACCTGCCTGCCCTGCCCGGCCCCCAGTTCCAGCGAGCGCAAGGCATGGCGGCTATCGCGGGTTTCATCCACCAGCATGTCGGCCAGGCCCTTGAGCGCCCGGGCCCGCCCGCAGGCACGTGACAACAGCGCGACGGCCAGGTCGATGGCGGCGGTGCCGCCGGCGCAGGTGATGCGGCTACCGTCGATGCAATACAGCTGCTCGGTCAGCACCTGCAAATGCGGGAAGGCCGCACGGAATTCGGCTTCGTGGCGCCAGTGCACCACTACCTTGTGCCCCTGCAACAACCCGCAGGCGGCCAACAGGAAAGCGCCGTTATCGACCCCCACCAGCTTGACGCCAGCCTTGCCGGCCTGCCTTAGCAAGGCCCGGTAGCGAGGCGCCAGCGCGGCAGTGGCCATGGCGTTGCGCCCGCCGAACACCACAAGGTAGTCGAAACCGGCCAGCTCGAGCTGGCCTGCGACGGCCTCGACCTGCACCACCGCGCCACTGCTCGACGGCACCGGGTCCAGGGTCAGCCCCGCCACGGTCCAGCTGCAGTAGCGCTGCTGGCTGTAGTCCTCGTCGTCGGCACTGAAACGCAACTTGTCGAGAAAGGCCCCGAACGGCAGCAGGGCAAAATCCGGTAATGGCAAGATCAGCAAGCGGATATCGGGGAGCATTGGCATCGCGTCCAGAAACGACCATTCAATGTCCGGATCATACCCTTGCCGGCCAAGGCCGGCGCCATAGACTGGCGCCCTCCACACCAACAAGGCATTTCCCCCATGGCACTCGACACTTGGCTCATCTACCTGCTGGCGAGCATCGGCCTGTCGCTGACCCCGGGCCCCAACAGCCTGCTGGCCCTGACCCACGGTGCCTTGTATGGCGCACGCCGGACATTGTTCACCATCGTTGGCGGGGTGTTTGGCTTCAGTGCCCTGATCGCCCTGGCCATGTTCGGCCTCAGCGCTTTGCTACAGGCTTCGGCGTCGGTGCTGAGCGTGCTCAAGTGGGTGGGTGGTGCCTATCTGATCTGGCTGGGTATCCAGCTGTGGCGCAGCCCGGGCCTGCACCTGGAACTGACCGCGCAAAGCGCGCGGCTGGGCAATGCCGGCCTGTTCCGCCAAGGCCTGCTGTCGGCCATGGCCAACCCCAAGGTGTTGCTGTTCTATGGTGCTTTCCTGCCGCAATTCATCGACCCGCAGCGTGGGTTGCTGCTGCAGTTCGTGGTGATGGCGGCTACCTTTGCCAGTGTCGAGTTCCTGGTCGAATACCTGCTGGCACGCCTGGCATTTCGCATCCGGCCATGGCTGGCCAAGGGCGGCAAGGGCTTCAACCGCTGCTGCGGCAGCCTGTTTGCCGTGATAGGTGTGGCGTTGCCGCTTGGGCGCTAACACTGCGCAAAGGCTGTCGCGATCCCTGTAGGAGCGGCCTTGTGTCGCGATGGGGCGCGCAGCGGTCCCGGGATATCGGCTTCGTTGCTGATATTGCCGGGGCTGCTTTGCAGCCCTTTCGCGACACAAGGCCGCTCCTACAGGGATCGCGACAACCTGTGGGCTCGCATTCAACCCCGGCGCGCTTTGGCCAGGAAGATGAGCAAGGCCACACCCGGCAACCCCGCCCCCACCAGCGCCACACCCTGCCAGCCAAACTGGCCGAACACCGCACTGGCAACCGCCGAACCGAGCGCCCCACCCAGGAAGATGCTGGTCATGTACACCGCGTTCAGCCGCCCGCGGCTGGCCGGGTCCAGCGCGTACACTTCACGCTGGCCGATGACCATGTTCATCTGCACCGCAAAATCCAGCAGCACGCCGGTCACGCCCAGGCCGATCACGCTGTAGCCCGGTGCCGTCAGCCCCAGCAACAGTGCCGCCGGTGCCAGCAACAACGCCAGCAGCGAACCGGCCCGGGCATGCCCGGCATCGGCCAGGCGGCCGGCCATGGGTGCGGCAACGGCGCCCACCGCGCCCACCAGGGCGAATACCGCGATCTGGCTCTGCGACAGGCCATGCTGGGTTGCCAGGGCCATCGGCACCGCCGTCCAGTAGAGGCTGAACGCCGCGAACATCAATGCCTGGTACAGCGAGCGCTGGCGCAGCAAAGGATAACGGCGCAGCAGCGTGAGCAGCGACAGCATCAGCCCCGCATAGCTGGCCTTGTGCTCAGGCACTCGCCGCGGCAAGGTCAGGGCCAGCAACAGGATGATCGCCAGCATCACCCCGGCAGCGCCAATGAACACCGCACGCCAGCCGAAGTAGTCGGCCACCAGGCTGGACAACGGCCGCGCCAGCAGGATACCCAGCAGCAGGCCGCCCATGATGTTGCCGACCACCCGCCCACGCTGCTGCTCCGGCGCCAGGTGCGCCGCCAGCGGAATGAGCATCTGTACCGCCACGGAACTGAAACCGATCAGCAGTGCATAGCCAAGGAACAGCTGGCCCTGGCCACTGCTGCTGGTCCCCGCCAGCAGCAGGCTGACACAGGCCAGCACGGCAGTAGCCACCATCAAGCGGCGGTTTTCCAACAGGTCGGCCAGCGGTACCAGCAACAGCAGGCCCAAGGCATAGCCCAGCTGCGTGAGCGAAACGATGAGGCTGGCATGCTCGGTGGACAGCCCCAGGTCCGGGGCGATCAGCCCGACGATGGGCTGGGCATAGTAGATATTGGCGACGATCGCGCCGCAGCAGAACGCCAGCAGGGCGACCAGGGCCCGGCTGAGGCCGGTGGCTGCAGGCTGCGCGGCGGCAAGGGAGGGATTCATGCGAGTGTCCTCGGCAATGGCTGGAATATGCCGGCCACCTTACCCAGACGCACTCTTGGCGAGAATCCAGCGCTGGCGCAACAGGGCTTTGCGCACTGCGCAACACTAGGTGCTACGCTGCAGCAAATTTTCGCAAAAGTCGATAAAGGCATTCACCCGCCGCGAACCACGATGGTTGGGCAGGTACAGGGCGTTGATGCTGTCATTGGCCGCGCCAGGGCTGGCCTGCCAATCGGGGAACAGCCGCTGCAGGCGCCCGGCCGCCACATCCTCTTGCACCAGCCAGTCGGCCAACAGCGCGATACCGCTGCCCGCCAGTGCGGTTTCGCGCAACATGTCGGCATTGGCACTGCGCAACGGCCCGCTCACGTCCAGTTCCAGACTGTCCTGCCCACGGGCCAGGCGCCAGGGGCGCCCTTTCTGCCCGTAGCGAAAGCGCAGGCAGGCGTGCTCGATCAGCTGCCGCGGATGCTCCAGCGGTTCACGCCCGGCCAGGTAGCCCGGGCTGGCCACCAGCCAACGCTGGAAGCGACCCAGCTGGCGGCATACCAGCTCGTCATTGGGCGAGGGGTCGCCCAGGCGGATCGACAGGTCATAGCGCCCGTCAAGCAGGTCATCCAGGCGGTCGCTGAGGTCGATGTCCAGCTCCAGAGCCGGATGTATCGCCAAAAACGGCCCCAGGTGCGGGGCGATGACCCGCCTGCCGAACTCCACCGGCAAGCACAGGCGCAGCACACCAACAGGCTCCTCGCCCCGATCGGCGACACTGGCATCGGCTTCGTCCAGGGCCTCGAAAATACCCCGCGCGCGCTCGTAATAACGGGCGCCGGCCTCGGTCAGGCTGACCTGGCGGGTGGAGCGGTTGAGCAAGGTGGCACCCAACGCCGCTTCCAGGGCATCGACCAGGCGCGTCACCGACGATGTCGCCAGCCCGAGCCGGCGTGCGGCGGCAGAAAAGCCCTGGGCATCGACGGTGGCCACGAACATCTTCATCGCCAGGAGTTTGTCCATTTGTTGCCCGTCTTCCAAATCCCGGAAAGTTCTTACAAACAGCCGGGCCGGTCAAGAAGCGCGGCGCACGGCAATTGCGTCCATAGTGGAACCAACCCCTTCCAAACGAGGTTTTCCATGATCCCGACCAACCTGCTGACTGCCCTGCCCCCTTGCGACCCCGCCAGCACCGAACGGGTCGACCAACTGCTCAGCCGCCCGGGCGTGCGTGTTGAACGTATCGTCTCCAGTGGCCAGGCCAGCCCGCCCGGTTTCTGGTACGACCAGGCCGAAGGTGAATGGATCGTGCTGCTCAGTGGCGCCGCCGGCCTGCGCTTCGAACACGAGAGCCACACCCGCCTGCTGGCACCGGGCGATTGCCTGGACATCCCACCGCATCATCGCCACCGCGTGGAATGGACCGCACCCGGCACTGCCACCGTCTGGCTCGCGGTGTTCTACAGCAGCGGCACTCCCTGGCCGGCGTGATTCCGGCAATCGAAAATCGAACGTGGGTTACCCAGCCGACATGAACATCCTGTTTAGTGTAATTTTAACTGCATTTTCTAGACTTTTAGCCACATCTTGCAGAGTTCAACCCTGCGACAATCCGCCCCACAAAATTATGTACCAACTTGTTAATTAGCAAGCTAAGCGATTACACTGCGCGCATTCCACCTGCTGAGATCCCTGGCATGAAAGAAACACCGCGCGCCTCTGGCGCCACAAACATCATCCTGGTCGGCCTGGGCGTGATCATCGCCCTGCTCGGCCTCCTCCTGGCTGCGGGCGGCGTCAAGCTGGCCGGCCTGGGCGGTTCCTGGTACTTCCTGGTCGGCGGCCTGGCCATGGCCATTGCCGGCGTCCTCATCGCTCGCCGCAAACCGGCTGGCGCCTGGCTGTACGCGGCGTTCCTGGTCGGCACTGCCATCTGGGCGCTGGTCGACGCTGGCCTGGTGTTCTGGCCGCTGTTCTCGCGCCTGTTCATGTTCGGCGCAATCGGCTTGGTGGTGGCGCTGGTCTACCCGCTGCTGGCCCGTGCCAATGGTGCCAGCGTCGGCCGCGGTGCCTATGGCATTGCCGGGGTGATGGCCGTGCTGCTGGCGATCGCCGCCGGCAACATGTTCGTCGCCCACCCAAGCGTCGCCCCCACCGGCAAAGGCCCGGGCATGACCCCGGTAGAGGCCGACAAGGCGCAGAAGGACTGGGCCCATTATGGCAACACCGAAGGTGGCAGCCGCTTCGCTGCGCTGGACCAGATCAACCGCGACAACGTCAACAAGCTGAAGGTAGCCTGGACCTACCACACCGGTGACGTGGCGCTCAGCGACGGCAACGGTGCCGAAGACCAGCTGACCCCGCTGCAGGTCGGCAACAAGGTGTTCATCTGCACCCCGCACAACAACCTGATCGCCCTCGATGCCGACACCGGCAAGGAGCTGTGGAAGAACGCGATCAACGCTCAGTCCAAGGTCTGGCAGCGTTGCCGTGGCATGGCCTACTTCGACGCCACTGCCGCCATCGCCCAGCCCACCCAGCCGAACAGCTCGCCAATCACTGTCGCCAGCGTACCGGCCGGTGCCAACTGCCAGCGTCGCCTGCTGACCAATACCATCGATGGCCGCCTGATTGCCGTCGACGCCGACACCGGCGAGTTCTGCCAGGGCTTCGGCAACAATGGCCAGGTTGACCTCAAGGCCGGCCTGGGCGATGTGCCGGACTCCTACTACCAGCTTTCCTCGGCCCCACTGATGGCCGGTACCACCGTGGTGGTCGGCGGCCGCGTCGCCGACAACGTTCAGACCGACATGCCAGGCGGCGTGATCCGTGGTTTCGACGTGATCTCGGGTGAAATGCGCTGGGCCTTCGACCCCGGCAACCCGGAAGATCGCCAGGCGCCGCAGGGCGACAGCACCTACGTGCGCAGCACCCCCAACAGCTGGGCCCCGATGTCCTACGACCCGGCGATGAATACCGTGTTCCTGCCGATGGGCTCGTCGTCCACCGACATCTACGGTGTCGAACGCAGCAAGCTGGACCATACCTATGGCGCTTCGGTACTGGCCCTGGACGCCACCACCGGCAACCAGAAGTGGGTGTTCCAGACCGTGCACAACGACCTTTGGGACTTCGACCTGCCGATGCAGCCGAGCCTGATCGATTTCACCAAGGACGACGGCCAGTCGGTACCTGCAGTGGTAATCGGCACCAAGGCCGGGCAGATCTACGTGCTCGACCGCGCCACCGGCAAGCCGCTGACCCAGGTCGACGAAGTACCTGTCAAGCCAAGCAACATCCCCAACGAGCCGTACTCGCCCACCCAGCCGAAGTCGGTGGGCATGCCGCAGATCGGCGCGCAGACCCTGACCGAATCGGACATGTGGGGCGCAACCCCGTACGACCAGCTGCTGTGCCGCATCGACTTCAAGAAAATGCGCTACGACGGCCTGTACACCGCGCCGGGCACCGACCTGTCGCTGAGCTTCCCGGGTTCGTTGGGTGGCATGAACTGGGGCAGCATTTCCACCGACCCGGTACATGGTTTCATCTTCGTCAACGACATGCGCCTGGGCCTGTGGATCCAGATGATCCCGTCGCAAAACAAGGGCGGTGCCGCTTCCGGTGGCGAAGCATTGAACACCGGCATGGGCGCAGTACCGCTCAAGGGCACCCCGTATGCGGTGAACAAGAACCGCTTCCTGTCGGTGGCCGGCATTCCGTGCCAGGCGCCCCCCTTCGGCACCCTGACCGCCATCGACATGAAGACTCGCCAGGTGGCGTGGCAGGTACCGGTGGGTACCGTCGAGGACACAGGCCCGCTCGGCATCCGCATGCACCTGCCGATCAAGATCGGCCTGCCGACCCTCGGCGGCACCCTGTCGACCCAGGGTGGCCTGGTGTTCATCGCCGGCACCCAGGACTTCTACCTGCGCGCCTACGACAGCAGCAACGGCAAGGAAATCTGGAAAGCTCGCCTGCCAGTGGGCAGCCAGGGCGGCCCGATGACCTACGTCTCGCCGAAAACCGGCAAGCAGTACGTGGTGGTCACGGCTGGCGGCGCGCGCCAGTCGACTGACCGTGGCGACTACGTGATTTCTTACGCCTTGCCGTAACACCGCGTCGCCCCCTTCGCGGGTAAACCCGCTCCCACAGGAACTGCACGGTTTGCAAGGGCAGTGAAAATCCTGTGGGAGCGGGTTCACCCGCGAAGAGGCCTTAGAAGACAACCCGAGATTCAGCAATGCCATCCGCAATTCGCATCACCCCCACCCTGTTGCTGGCCCTGGCCAGCAGCACCGCCCTGGCCGACGGCGACCTGATGACCCGCAGCACCCTGACCGGTGACTGGGGCGGCCTGCGTCACCAGCTGGAAGAAGACGGCGTCAGGTTCACCGGCGACTACAGCGGCGAAACCGCCTACAACGCCCACGGTGGCCTGCACCGCTCGGCGCGCTACTCGCAAAACCTGAAACTGGGCGTGCAGTTCGACCTGTCGAAACTGTATGGCCTGGACAACGGCGGCAAGGTCCAGCTGACCATCAACGACCGCCGCGGCAACAGCGCCTCGGAAGACCTGGTGGGCAACCGCCTGCCGATCCAGGAAAACTTCGGTGGCCTGTACACCCGCCTGACGGAGCTGAGCTACGAGCGCACCCTGTTCACCCCGGCACTCAACGTCAAGCTCGGCTACATGGCCATGGGCAACGACCTCGGTGGCCTGGACAGTGGCATCCTGTGCAACTTCATGAACGCCGGCTTCTGCGGTCACCCGCTGAACATGTCTGGTGGCAGTGGCTGGACCAATTACCCCAATGCCCACCTGGGCGTGCGGGTGAAGTATGACCTGTCACCGTCCTGGCAACTGCGTGTGGCGGCGTTCAACGTCGACCCGGAAAGCAACGGCAACTCCAGCCGCGCCTGGCACCTGGGCCCCAAGCACACCACCGGCACCGTGGTACCGGTAGAGCTGGTCTACAAGCTGCAGGGCGAGCTGCCTGGCGAGTACAAACTGGGCTACTACTACGACAGCTCCGACGTGAAGCGCATCGGCAGCGACGAGGAAGTGTCCGGCCGTGGCGGCCACTACCTGCTGGTCGACCAGGCGGTGTGGAACGACCAGGGCTTGCCGGGCCGCAGCCTGCATGCCTTCGGCCAGTACTCGGCGTCGAGCAAGGCCGCATCGCCATTCACCAAGTGGTATGGCGCCGGCGTGGTGCTGTACAAGCCGTTCGCAGGCCGCCCGAAGGATACTGTGGCCCTGGGCTATGGCCGTGCCGTACCCAACCCGCGTAGCCGCGACGTGCTGGAAGATGCCGCGTTCGATGCCGGGCAGCAGTTCCCCGATATCGACAGCGCCGAGCAGCTGGTCGAGCTGAGCTATGGCTACCAGGCCACACCGTGGCTGAACCTGCGCCCGGATGTGCAGTACATCATCGAGCCGGGCGCGTTCTCCGGGAAGGACATCGACAACGCGCTGGTGGTTGGCCTGCAGGTCAAGGCTACCTTCTGAATACCCGGGGCCGCGCTGCGGCCCATTCGCGGGTGAACCCGCTCCCACAGGTACTGCACAGCCCTTGAGACTGACGAGATCCTGTGGGAGCGGGTTTACCCGCGAAGAGGCCAGCGCAATCAACCCTGCCTGAGGTAATCCACCAGCCTCAGCAACATGGCATCACACCCCCGCAACTGCTCGACACTGACGAACTCATCCGGCTTGTGCCCCTGGTCCATGCTCCCAGGCCCGCACACCACAGTCGGGATGCCCGCCTGGTCGAACAGCCCTCCTTCGGTACCAAACGCCACCGTACCGAACTCATCCGAACCACTGAGCAACGCCACCAGGCGAGCCGCCTCGCTATCCGCTGGCGTGGCCAGCCCCGGATACGCACTCAACGGCTGCAGGCGAATGGCGCTGGCCGCATTGACCTTGCGCATGCGCGGCAGCAATTCGGCCTCGGCATAGGTCTGCAACTGATCGGCCACTGCCTGCGCCTCGAACCCCGGCAAGGCCCGCACTTCGAAATCGAATTCGCATTCCGCCGGCACGATGTTCAGCGCACTGCCCCCCTTGATCACACCGGTCTGCACAGTGGAGAACGGTGGGTCGAAGCGCGCGTCGTGATGCTCCGGCAACGCCAGGGCATCACCGATATCACCCAGCTTGCCGATCAGCTTCGCCGCATACTCGATGGCATTCACCCCATACGGCGCGTACGCCGAGTGGCAGGCCGCGCCATGCACCTGGCAACGCATCGCCAGCTTGCCCTTGTGCCCCAGCACCGGCTTGAGTTCGGTAGGTTCCCCAATCAGGCACAGCCGTGGCTTGTGTGCACGCTGCTCCAGCGCGGCCAGCATCGAGCGCACCCCCAGGCAGCCGACTTCCTCGTCATAGGAGAACGCCAGGTGCACCGGCATGCGCAACGGCTGGACGAGGAACGCGGGCACAGTCGCCAGCACCGATGCGATGAAGCCCTTCATGTCAGCCGTGCCACGGCCATACAGGCGCCCGTCGCGTTCACTCAGGGCAAACGGCTCGACTGTCCAGGCCTGGCCGTCCACCGGCACCACATCGGTATGCCCGGACAGCACCACGCCGCCAACGCCCTGCGGGCCGATGGTGGCGAACAGGTTGGCCTTGGTGCCTTCCGGGTTATGGAACAGTTCGCTTTCCACCCCCAGCTCGGCCAGGTAGTCGCGGATGAAGCTGATCAGTTCGAGGTTGGAATCCCGGCTGACCGTGGCAAAGCCGATCAGCCTGGCCAGCAGCGCGCGACTGGCAGATTCACTCATCGCCCGGCACCCCGTAGCTTGGCGCGGCAGTCGGGTTGAGGGCGCGGGTAACGTAATCCTGCATCTGCGGCCGATACGCCTGCCACAGGCCGTCGAGTACAGCGATCGGGTCAGCCTCGGCCCAGTCCACACGCAGGTCCACTAGCGGCCAGGTCAGCTCGCCGGCGATCTTCAACGCCGCCGAATGCACCGGCCCGGCCTCGCCGCCTGCGGCCATCGCCGCGTGCATGGCGGCCAGCAGGCGGTCGGCCAGATGCCCGCCGGCTTGCTCAAAGGCCTGCACCATCGCCTCGATCACCTGGGTCGAAGCCAACAGGTTGCCTGCCGCCGCGCATTGCTCACCGGCGAGGGCGCAGTGCGTGCCCAAGGCTTCCTTGCCGGTGAACAGCGCCACCTGGCCACGGCTGTCGATCACCGTGACCTGGCGGTACTCGTTCCAGCCATTGGCGCTCAGCACCCGGTCCAGCGCAGCGGCAGGCGGCAACTGGCCCTGTTCCAGGGCATCGAGAATCTGCGGGCCCAGTGCAGGCAGAGTGATGTTCTGGGTGGCGACCGCGCCCACACCGGCCCGCACCCACGGGCAGCGGGCGCCCACGGCGATGCTCGAAGAGCTGATGGCGATACCGACCTGGCCGGTTTCCTGGCAACGACCGATGATGGAAAAAGTCATGTCATGGTTCCTGTTGTGCTGTGCGATACACGGCATTCTGGGATGACCTTGCGGCAGGCGAAACGACCTTTTTCCGAGGGTTTGCAGAGGAAAAAACTATGACCACGAAACGTTCGGAAAAAAACCCGGAAAAGCTGCTGTGGGAACCGCTGCAGGCGGCAGGAATCAAGGCCTTCGCCGTTTTATCGGCAAGCCCCAGCTAAATACTATTTTCGCCATTTCCACGGCATCCCTAGTCTGGCCCCAGGCAACGGCGGTCCTCCAAACCGACCTGACAAAAACCGCCTGAACAAGGGCTCGGACATGACACTGAACAACCTCGAAATCGACACCCTCGTCGTCGGCGCCGGCCAGGCCGGCGTGGCCATGAGCGAACACCTGAGCAAGCTTGGCGTGCCGCACCTGGTGCTGGAGCGCAAGCGTATCGCCGAGGCCTGGCGCACCGGCCGCTGGGACTCGCTGGTGGCCAACGGCCCGGCCTGGCACGACCGCTTCCCGGGGCTGGAATTCGACCTCGACGCCGACGCCTTCGCCGGCAAGGACCAGGTGGCCGACTACTTCGAGCAGTACGTACGCAAGTACAACCTGCCCGTACGCACCGGCATCGAAGTGAAGAAAGTGCTGCGCAACAGCGACCGCCCCGGTTTCACCATCGAAACCAATGAAGGCGTGATTCGCGCCAACCGCGTGGTCGCCGCCACCGGCCCGTTCCAGAAGCCGGTGATCCCGGCCATCGCGCCGAAAGACAGCAACCTGCACCAGATCCACTCTGCCGCCTATTACAACCCCGAGCAGTTGCCAGAAGGCGCTGTACTGGTGGTCGGTGCCGGCTCCTCCGGGGTGCAGATCGCCGAAGAACTGATGCGTGCCGGGCGCCAGGTGTACCTCTCGGTCGGCGCCCACGATCGCCCCCCTCGCGCTTACCGCAACCGCGACTTCTGCTGGTGGCTGGGCGTGCTGGGTGAGTGGGATGCGGAAATCGCCAAGCCTGGCCGCGAGCACGTGACCATTGCCGTCAGTGGCGCCCGTGGCGGCCACACCGTGGACTTCCGCGCCCTCGCCCACCAGGGCATGACCCTGGTCGGCCTGACCCAGTCGTTCGAGAACGGCGTGGCGCGCTTCCAGGACAACCTGGTCGAGAACATCAACCGCGGCGATGACAACTACCTGGCCCTGCTGGATGCCGCCGATGCCTACATCGAACGCAACGGCCTGGACCTGCCGGAAGAGCCCGAAGCCCGCAAGCGCCTGGCCGACCCTGAGTGCATGCGCAACCCGCTACAGCAACTGGACCTGGCCAAGGCCGGCGTCACCAGCATCATCTGGGCTACCGGTTACGGTGTCGACTTCAGCTGGCTGCAGGTAGACACCTTCGACGCCAACGGCAAGCCCCAGCACCAACGCGGTGTAGCCCGCGAGCCGGGTGTGTACTTCCTTGGCCTGCCGTGGCTGTCGCGCCGTGGCTCGTCGTTCATCTGGGGCGTGTGGCACGACGCCAAGCACGTCGCCGGCCATATCGCCACGCAACGCACCTATACCGCCTACCGCGACCGCGAACAACGCGCAGCGGATGAGCAGCAGCAACCCAAGATCAGCAACGTCAGCACCCTCGGAGCCCACTGATGCCTACCCATACTCGCATCCGCATGTTCAACACCAAGGTCACCTACCCTAACCAGACCCTGGACAACGACCTGTGCCAGGCGGTGCGCGCCGGCAACACCATCTACGTGCGCGGCCAGGTCGGTACTGACTTCGAAGGCAACCTGGTGGGCCTGGGTGACCCACGGGCGCAGGCCGAGCAGGCGATGAAGAACGTCAAGCAACTGCTCGAAGAGGCCGGCTCGGACCTGTCGCACATCGTCAAGACCACCACCTACATCACCGACCCGCGTTTCCGCGAGCCGGTGTACAAGGAGGTAGGCAAGTGGCTCAAGGGGGTGTTCCCGATTTCCACCGGGCTGGTGGTGGCCGGGTTGGCCCAGGCCGAGTGGCTGATGGAAATCGACGTGATCGCCGTGGTGCCAGATTCGGTCTGATCGATCGGTTCAACCTGTAGGAGCGGCCTTGTGTCGCGAAAGGGCCGCAACGCGGCCCAGGATTGATGCGCAACACTTGAAATTGCTGGGGCTGCTTTGCAGCCCTTTCGCGACACAAGGCCGCTCCTACAGGGAACGCGCCCACTTTTGAAATGGGCTAGAAACCCACTGTCGCCGACAGCAGGTAGGTACGCGGCGTAGACAGCGTCAGCCCCGGCTCGCTGTCATCCGAAGCTCCGGCCGAGCTCCAGTAGCGGTCGTCCAGCACATTCTCGACACTGGCACGCAAGGTAACCTGGGTGGCATCCACTTTGAACGCATAACGCGCCCCCACATCGTAACGCTCCCAACCGTCGATCTGCTTGCTGTTGTTCTGGTCCAGGTACTGCGAGCTCGAGTGGATGCCTCGCGCCGTCAGGGTCAGGCCGTTCACTCCAGGCACGTCCCATTCCGCGCCGAGGTTGACGTTGTACTCGGGCGTGGCCGGCGCGCGGTTGCCATCGTAGGCACCACCGATGGTGTCGGTCAGTTCACTGTCGATGTACATCACCCCGCCCAGCACGCGCACGCCTTGCACGGGTTCGCCGAACACGCTCAGTTCGATACCGCGGTTGTCGCGCTTGCCATTGAGGCCGAACACCCGCGATGTGGGGTTGGTTTCGTAGGCGGGCTGGCGGATGCGGAAGGCACTGGCAGTGAAGGCAACCTGACCCAGGTCGTACTTGGCCCCCACCTCGACCTGGCGGCTGGTGAACGGCGGGAAGATCTGGTCTTCGTTGACCGATGTCGACGGCGCGATCTTGCCCTGGCTCAGGCCCTCCATGTAGTTGGCATACAACGACAGCTGGTCGCTGACCTTGAGCAGCACGCCGCCCGAAGGCGACACCTTCTCTTCATCGTAGGCGGTATCGCCC
This sequence comes from Pseudomonas sp. NLJ1, assembly GCF_049486705.1. Taxonomy (NCBI): domain Bacteria; kingdom Pseudomonadati; phylum Pseudomonadota; class Gammaproteobacteria; order Pseudomonadales; family Pseudomonadaceae; genus Pseudomonas; species Pseudomonas sp. NLJ1. The sequence continues at coordinate 370,687 of NZ_CP137735.1, forward strand.
TTGATACCGTCGCTCCAGTCATCCACCTGCACCCGCTGCCAGCGCGCCCCCAGGGTCAGCAACAGGCGGTCGTCGAAGAAACCCAGGGTGTCGGCCAGGGCCACGCCGGAAAAGCGGTTTTCCGTGTACACCTCGGGGTCGATGCGGGTTGGCGTGCCAGGTATCGGCGTGGCTATCGGATGGTAGAGGTTGCTGGGCGCCGAGGCATAGCGGGCGCCGCCGTTGGTGAAGTCCATGTAGAAGTAGCTGGCGGCCAGGTTAAGCTCGTGGCTGACCGGCCCGGTATGGAACCAGTTGCGCACGCCGGCCATGGCGGTACGCACGGTTTCATCCCGGGTGAAGTCGCGCGGCTGCACGGTGAAGTCGCCGGCATCGTTGCTGATGGACACGTTGTGGCGCAGGAAGTCATGGTTGCTCTTGCGCGCACCGACCGCGCCATATGCCAGCAGCGACTCGCTGATATCGTACTCGGCATGCAGCGCGCCGAAGGTGTCGTTGGTACGCGCCTTGCTCCAGGCCTGGGCGTAGTTGTGGCGCACGTCGCTGGCATCCGGCACCTTGGCATTGGCACCAACCAGCACCCGCTCCTGCGGTGCATCGGTGTCGCGCTCGGTATGGCCCAGGTCTGCCGAAAGCCGCAGGCGCTCGCCACGAAAATCCAGGCCCAGCACCGCCATTTCGCGCTCGACACGCTGGTGATCCCATTCGGTGTCGCCCGCCTGTTTCACGCCGTTGAAGCGCACGCCGAACTGCTGGCCTTCGCCAAAGCGCCGGCCAACGTCCACCGCGCCGCCTGCCTGGCCAGCAGAGGCATAGCTACCGGTAAACTCGGTTAGCGGCTGGTCACCGGCCCGCTTGGGCTGCACATTGATGCCGCCGCCGACACTGCCTCGCGGCGAGATGCCGTTGATCAACTGGCTGGGGCCTTTGATGATGTCGACCCGGTCGGCCATTTCCATGTCGATCGAGTAGGTCGGCAGGATGCCGTACAGGCCGTTGTAGGCCACATCGCTGTTGAACAGGCTGAAGCCGCGAATGGTGAACTGCTCGAAGCGCCCACCCGCCGGGTTGGTGGCGCGCACCGAGGGGTCGCTGGCGATCAGTTCGCCCAAGGTCCGCGCCTGCTGGTTCTTCACCAGTTCGCTGGTGTAGCTGGTGATGCTGAACGGGGTTTCCATGAAGTCACGCGTGCCCAGCAGGCCCTGTGAACCCTGACGTGCCACCTGGCCACCGGCATAAGGTTGCGTTTCGTTGCCTGCGGCCAGGCCACCGACAATGCTGGTCGGGGCGATTTCCAGCGCACCACTCGCCTGGGGGGCCGGCATCAACGTGAAAGCGCCCTCGCCCACCGGCAACAACTGCAAGCCGCTGCCGCGCAGCAACTGGGTGAAGCCTTCGCCGACACTGTAGCTGCCGGACAGGCCATTGCTCTGCCGGCCGTTGACCAGCGCCGGGTCCAGCGACAGGCTGACCCCGGCCTGGTCGGCAAACTGGGTGAGTGCCGCACCCAGGCTTGTGGCGGGCACCTGATAGCTGCGCCGGGCGGGTTCGTCGGCCCAGGCCGGTGCACACAACAGCAGGCTCATGGCGAACAACGGATGTGCCGCACGCACCAGTGGGCGCAGGCGGCAGGACATGATAACTGGCATTGAACAGGGCTCCCCTTTGTTTGCTCCTACCGGTAATGACCGGTGAGTGGAGAAAAGGGGACAGCCTCATGCACGATTTTCTCGCGCGGCCAGGCTCACCCAGTAACGCGTGCGTGTGTGCACCTGCAACGGCAGGCTGGCGGCGAGCAAGGCCAGCACCCGGTCGGTGTCATCGAGGCGGAACGTGCCGGTCACGCGCAGGGCCTCCAGTTCGGGCGCCCAGCGCAGCACGCCGGGGCGGTACCTGCGCAGCTCGTGCAGCAGCTCGCCCAAGGGGCGATCCTCCAGCCGCAGTACCCCTTCGCGCCAGCCCAGCAGCCATGCGTCCAGGCCGGTGACAGGGCCAACCCCGGCCACTTGCAGGCTGGCCTGCTGCCCGGCCTGCAGCAGCAGCGCCGGGCCTTGCCGCGGCTGCAGGTTGGCCGTGCCCTTGAGCACCGATACCCGGCAAGCCTGATCGACCAGGCGCAGGCACACCTCACCGGCATCCAGCGCGACCTGGCCATACGGCACCTGCAACGTCAGGCTCAGGTTGCCGGGCAACCTGACCGCCACTTCGCCACGCAGCAATGTCAGGCGACGGGCACCCAGGTCGATATCCACCGCACTGTCGCTGTTCAACTGCACGAATGTGCCATCGCTCAGCGGCACTTGTCGGCGCTCCCCGACCGCAGTATGCATGTCGGCAGTCCAGGCTTCCAACGGCAGCTCGCGGCTTGCCAGCCAGGCCGCCGGCAACAATGCCGCCACGCCCAGGGCCTGCTTGAGCAGCGCCCGGCGGCCGGCATCCGGGCGGTCCAGGGTGGCCATGGCCACTGCGCCGGGTAGTGCGGAAAAGCGCTGGCGCAACAGCAGTGCCTTTTGCCAGGCGTGTTCGTGCAAGGTGCTGCTGGTACGCCATTGTTCCAGGCGCTGCAGGTCACTCGCGCTGGCAGCGCCAGAGTCCACCAGCGCCAGCCAGCGGGCGGCGGCCCGCAGTGCCTCGCGGATTTCGGGGGAATGGGTGGTCATTACAGTTCGGCCAGCAGGCAATGCTCGTAGGCCTGCGCCATGTAGCGTTTGACCGAGCGCTCGCAAACGCCCAGGCGCTTGCCGATCTCGGCATAGCCCAGGCCCTCCAGCTGGCTCCAGAGAAAGGCCTTGCGTACCGGTGCCTTGAGGCCGTCGAGCAACTCGTCGAGGGCTTGCAGGGTTTCCAGCAGCAGCCAACGCTGCTCTGGCGAGGGCACATGCTGCTCGGGCAACTGCGCCAGTGCATCGAGGTAGGCTTGTTCCAGGCTGCGCCGCTGGTGAAAGTTGCTCAGCAGGCGCTTGCCCACGGTCAGCAGGTAGGCACGCGGTTCGCGAATTTCTGCCAGCGGCTGCGCGCTGGCCAGGATACGCAGGAAGGTATCCTGGCTGAGGTCGGCGGCATCCCAGGCATTGCCCATGCGCCGCCGCAGCCAGGTTTCCAGCCAGCCGCGATGGGCCCGGTACAGGGCAGGCAGGCTATGCTCCGGTGGCGGCGCGGCGTCGATCATGGGAAAGGCCCTGCGGTGGTGTAAATAAGATTAATTCTAATTTACACCACGCCGCAGAACCAAGCGGTTTGTTACCTGTCAGGCAATCGCCGCATCCACCAGCACCTGCGCTTCCTGCACCAGGCGCTGCAGATGCGCCTCGTCGATGAAGCTTTCGGCGTAGATCTTGTAGATATCCTCGGTGCCCGACGGGCGCGCGGCAAACCAGCCATTAGCGGTCATCACCTTCAGCCCGCCAATCGCCTGGCCGTTGCCCGGCGCATGGCTGAGGATCTGCACGATCGGCTCACCCGCCAGCTCGGTCGACTTCACCTGCTCCGGCGCCAGCTTGCTCAGCAAAGCCTTCTGCCGGGCATCGGCCTTGGCTTCGACACGGGTGGCGAACGGCTTGCCCAGCGCCTCGGTCAGGTCGGCGTAGGCCTGGCTCGGGTTGCGCCCGGTGCGGGCGGTCATCTCGGCAGCCAGCAAGGCCGGGATCAGCCCGTCCTTGTCGGTAGCCCAGACCGAGCCGTCGCGGCGCAGGAACGACGCCCCCGCGCTTTCCTCGCCACCAAAGCCCAGCGTGCCGTCGAACAGGCCCTGGGCGAAGAACTTGAAGCCCACCGGCACTTCGTACAGTTCACGGCCCAGGCGCTGGGTAACGCGGTCGATCAGTCCGCTGGAGACCACGGTCTTGCCAACGGCGGCATCGCTGCGCCATTGCGGGCGGTGGCGATACAGGTAGTCGATGGCCACGGCCAGGTAGTTGTTCGGCTGCAGCAGGCCATCGGGGGTGACGATGCCATGGCGGTCGTGGTCCGGGTCGCAGGCGAAGGCCACGTCGAAGCGTTCGCGCAGGCCGATCAGGCCCTGCATGGCGTAGGGCGAGGATGGGTCCATGCGGATCTGGCCGTCCCAGTCGACGGTCATGAAGCGGAAGGTCGGGTCGACCTCGGTGTTCACCACTTCAAGGTCCAACTTGTAATGCTCGGCAATCGCCGACCAATAGCGCACCCCTGCTCCGCCCAGCGGGTCGACGCCCAGGCGCAGCTTGGCGCCGCGGATGATGTCGAAGTCGATGACGTTTTCCAGGTCGGCCACGTAGTTGCTCACGTAGTCGTGACGCTGGGTGGTGGATGCCTGCAGCGCCTGGGCATGGTCCATGCGCTTGACGCCCGCCAGGTCAGCAGCCAGCAGTTCGTTGGCCTTGGCCTCGATCCACTTGGTCACGTCGCTGTCGGCCGGGCCGCCATTGGGCGGGTTGTACTTGAAGCCACCGCTTTGCGGCGGGTTGTGCGACGGGGTGATGACGATGCCGTCGGCCAGGCCCTGCTCGCGGCCACGGTTATGGCAGAGGATGGCATGGGAAACCGCTGGTGTTGGCGTGTATTCGTCGTCCTTGGACAGCATTACCTGCACGCCATTGGCAGCCAGCACTTCCAGGGCGCTGGCGGTAGCCGGTGCCGACAGTGCGTGGGTGTCGGCGCCGATGAACAGCGGGCCATCGATGCCCTTCTCCTGGCGATACAGGCAGATGGCCTGGGTAATGGCCAGGACGTGGTACTCGTTGAAGCTCAATTCAAGCGAAGTGCCACGGTGCCCCGAGGTGCCGAAGGCCACCCGCTGGGCCGCCACGGCAGCGTCGGGGCGGCCGGTGTAGTAGGCGGTGAGCAGTCGGGGAATATCGACCAGCACGCTGGCCGGAGCCGGCTTGCCTGCCAAAGGACTGAGCGTCATGCAGTAACCTCGAGTTCAACGGATGTTGGTGTTGGAGCGTGCAGTGTACTGAGAGTTGCAATGCCGCGCGATGGGCGGCGGCAAAGAATCAGTGAGCACACCGCATACCCTGTGGGAGCGGCTTTAGCCGCGAAGAATCCAACGCGGTGCATGGCACCGGCTGCGCCGGTGTTCGCGGCTAAAGCCGCTCCCACAGGGTACTTGCCAGCCACCGCGGTGGCTGCTTCGCGGGCTCGCCCGCTCCCACAATGGACCCGAGCATGTCCATCATCTCTGTAATGACCGGCTAGAGTGGTAGCCATACCCCCGAAAACGAGGCCCCATGGCTTTCCACCGCCTGACCCACACCCACCCGCGCCTGAGCATCGCCACTGTGGTCGGCCTGCTCGGCGCCTGGCTGATCCCCGCCAGCGACAGCGTGCAGCACATCCTCGCCGGCTGGAATCTTGGCGTATGGCTGTACCTGCTGCTGGTGCTCTACCTGACCTTGAGCGCCAATGCGGAAAAGGTACGCAAGGTCGCCCGCGTCGAAGACGAAAACGCCGGCCTGGTCCTGCTCACCGTGTGCATCGCCGCCATCGCCAGCCTCGCCGCCGTCACCCTGCAACTGGTGTCCAGCCGTGGCCTGCAAGGCACGGCGCTGGTCGTGCACTACCTCTACACCGGCCTGACCGTGGCCGGCTCCTGGCTATTAATCGGCTGCATTTTCAGCCTGCACTACGCGCGGCTGTTCTATACCGGACAAAACCACGAACCGCCGCTGCGCTTCGCCGATGGCGAGCGCAACCCCGATTACTGGGACTTCCACTATTTCTCGTTCACCATCAGCGTGGCGGTACAAACCTCCGACGTGGGCGTCGCTGGGCGGGGCCTACGGCGGGTGGTGCTGGCGCATTCGCTGGTGGGGTTCGTATTCAATACGGCGATCCTGGGGTTCACTATCAATATTGCAGCAGGACTTCTCGGCTGAGACCGGAGCGTTTACCTACCCGCCCCGAACACTGATATTTCTACCAGTAGACCCTAAGAGATAACCGAACTACATTCTTGCGAGTTACAAAATCCAAGTACTCGCATAGGGCCGTCCTACCATGCGTACCCATAATTTTTTCTATATGAAAGACACGCTTTGCAACGAAACAGGTACCACATCGAAACATTACCTGCGTGCACATGGGTTGGTCTTAGGTGAAAGTGGCTCCAACCTTGCCGCATTTCAACTGCTGCAATGTGATTTAGCGACGACTGTGTTGGGCCTCTCGACGACGCCCGCGAAATATAGATATACACCTTATGGTTTTCGAGAAACGAATGCCCAAATATCCGAACTTGGCCTTGCTGGTCAGCACCTGGACAAGCTCAGCGGATGCTACCCCTTGGGCAATGGGCATCGGTTCTATTCACCTGTGCTCAAGCGTTTCATTCGAGCGGATACACTGTCGCCATTTTCTGACGGCGGAATAAACGCCTATACCTATTGCCAGAACGACCCAATCAATCACCACGATCCCAGTGGACGACTGCGTCAGTGGCTAAGACGAAACGTATCAAGGTTGAATCGCTGGCTTTCCCCCGAAACACCGCCACCCTCCAGAAGAGGCTCTTTGAACACAGATACCATGCTGGAAATAGAGCCGAATGAACTTAGGGAAGTCACCGTCGGCTTGACACAGTGGCTAGCTAGTGATGTGGCAAATCATTTGAGACCTGTGAATAACGCTCTGAGAGTAATAAAAGACCAATGGAACAGGCTACCAGAACCGGTCCAGGAAGTGGTGACAGCCGCCGCGCTGATTGCCCTTGCTCCTCCAGTAGCTACAACTGCTCTGGCCGCAATAAGAACAAGCACGTTTTTACCTGTAACACCGGTTGGTTTCGTTAGAATTCTGGTTAACGGCCCGACCGATGTTGAAAGAGCCGCTCTGGGCTTGCGTCGAGATTCACTTTAAGCCCCGTTGACTGGTAAGGCAGCGTGAACCGCTTCGACCGCTCGTCCGAAAAGAGAGGGGATCGAATGTCGAGTACAGCGGTTCATTTCATCGGGCTGCATGCAGCTATCGACCGAGGAAAACGTTTGCCAGGTAGCCAGTCCCCAAAATACCAACCTGCAAAGGATGTGACCGCTGTCATGCATTAGCACATTTGTCGTATTTGCAGCCGAGAATACTCCGTGACAGGTGCTATGGTTACCTTCCCGGCGGCCGCATCGATGTGGCCACCCGCTCACCACGTCCAGGTACGGACAAGGAGGCTGGCATGAACAAGATGACGTTCCCCAACGCCTGCCAGGTGATGCGCTGGCATTTCCACCCGCTGGGCTTCGAAGCCAGCATGGATGCGCCACGCAGCATGGTCGCGCGGCTGTTCGACCGCGCCACCGGCGAAACCCTGCTGGCGATTGCCGGCATCCCCTGCTCGGCAATCATGGCCGCCGCCGACGTAGAGCGCATCATCGAGGCCGTCGAGGCGGAGATGGATACTTTCATGCCCGCCTTCACCCTGCGCGACGCGGTCTAGCCCGCTGCGGTACTTTCCTGGCGCATGGCCTGCAACTTGCCCATGAACTGCTCGGCCGGCACCGGCTGGCCCAGCAGGTAGCCTTGCAGCGAATCGCAGCCCAGGCGGGTCAGGAAGTCCTGCTGCCTGTCAGTCTCCACCCCTTCGGCAACGATGCGCAGCCCCAGCGCCTGGCCCAGCGCCACGATTGCCGAAACGATCGCCGCATCGTCGCTGTCCTGCTCCAGGTCGCGCACAAAACCGCGGTCGATCTTCAGCTCGTTGGCCGGCAGGCGCTTGAGGTACATCAGGCTGGAATAGCCGGTGCCGAAGTCATCGATAGACAGGTCCACGCCCATGTCGGACAGCCGCTGCAGCACCGTAAGGCTGGCATCGGCGTCGTGCATGGCGGTTGTTTCGGTAATTTCCAGGGTCAGGCAGTTGGCCGGCAGGCTGTTCTGCTGCAGGGCTCGGGCCACGCTGTCGACCAGCCCGGCATGGCAGAACTGGATGGCCGACAGGTTCACCGCCATGCGCCAGCCGTGGTGCCCCTGGTCCAGCCACTGACGCATCTGCCGGCAAGCCTCAATGAGCACCCATTCGCCAATGGGAATGATCAGGCCGGTCTTTTCTGCCAGGCCGATGAAACGGTCGGGCAGCAACAGGCCCTGCTGCGGGTGCTCCCAGCGCAACAACGCCTCGGCACCGATCGGTTGGCAATTCTGGGCGTCGAACTTGGGCTGGTAGTGCAGGCGGAACTGGCGCTGCTCCAGGGCCTGGCGCAGGTCCTGCAGTAACTGCAATTGCTGGCGGGCGTTGCTGTTCATCGACACGTCGAAGAAGCTGTAGCCGTTCTTGCCGGCGCTCTTGGCGTGGTACATGGCAGCGTCGGCATTGCGCAGCAGCTCGTGCTGGTCCTGGCCGTTGCCCGGATACAGGACGATGCCCAGGCTCGCCGTCAGTTGCAGATCATGCTCGGCCACGCGGAACGGCCGTGACACCAGGTTGACCTGCTTGACCGCCACATCCATGGCATCGTTCGGCTCGCGCAACTGCACCAGCAGCACGAACTCGTCGCCGCCGATGCGCGCCAGGGTGTCCTGGCTGTGCAGGTGCCCGCGCAAACGCGCCGCCACGGCCTTGAGCAGCAAGTCGCCGACGTGGTGGCCAAAGGCATCGTTGACTGGCTTGAAGCCGTCCAGGTCGATGAACATCAGGGCAAAGCAGCCGCCCTGCTCCGCTACCTTGGCGATGGCCTGCTCGATGCGGTCGGCCAGCAGGGTACGGTTGGGCAGGTCGGTGAGGGTATCGTGCAGGGCCAGTTGGGTCAGTTCCTGGTTGGCCAGGGTCAGCGAGCGGGCCAGCTCGGCGGTGCGCGCCTCCAGGCGGGCGTCCAGCACCGAGGTGAGCAGAGCCACCGCCAATACCGCCAGGGTGGTGATCAACACCAGGTAGACCAGGCCGTCGCCTTGCAGGCCGCCCCCTGCCAGGGCACCACAGAAGCTGCCTTCGGGGAAGTTCGCCGCGGCCATGCCGGTGTAGTGCATGCCGACGATCGCAAAACCCATCACCACCGCCGCCAGGCCGCGAATCTGCCGCACATAGGGGGTATGCGCGCGCAGACGGAAGGCGATCCACAAGGCCGCTGCCGAGGCGCCCACGGCAATCAGCAGCGAAGCACCGAACAGCGTCGGGTCATAGTCGATGCCCGGCAGCATGCGCAGCGCGGCCATGCCGGTGTAGTGCATGCAGGCGATGCCGGCGCCCATGATCAGCGCGCCAAATGCCAGCTGCTGCCACGGCAGGCTCGGCTGGCTGACCAGCCACAAGGCAAAGCCCGAGGACAACACGGCAATCAGCAACGAGAACGCGGTCAGGGCAAGGTCATAGCCCAGTTCGATGGGCAGGCTGAAGGCGAGCATGCCGATGAAGTGCATCGACCACACGCCGATGCCCATGGCCAGCGCGCCACCCCCCATCCACAGGCAGGCAGCCCGGCCTTTGGCCGTGGCGATGCGGCCGGTCAGGTCAAGGGCGGTATAGGACGCCAGGATTGCCACGCACAGCGAAATCAACACCAGCGAAGAGGAGTAGCTACCGGTCAGCATTGGGAGTTCCAGCGACGGGACGGGAGGCCCGGAAAAAGCTGACGATTGTACTCAAGCTTAGGCGAAACGCACGGGGTTTTTGCGAATGGGAATGGATCCAAAGACTGCGAGGGCCTGGATGGATGCGCGGTAGCTGTAGGAGCGGCCTTGTGTCGCGATCGGGCTGCGAAGCGGCCCCAGCGATCTGTGCTTGTACACAACGTTCTGGGGCCGCTCTGCGGCCCGATCGCGACACAAGGCCGCTCCTACAGGGGGGCGCGACCGCAGGTCGATTCAGTCCTGCTCGGCAAACGCCTGTTCGGCCTGCCAACCACCACCCAGCGCGGCAACCAGTTGCACGCTGGCGACCAGGCGCCCCTGCAGCAGGTTCAACACACTGCGCTCGTTGCTCAGTGCCGTGGTCTGCACGTTGACCACATCCAGGTAGCCGATCAGCCCGGCGCGGTACTGGTTCTCGGTCAGGCGCAGCGACTCGCGGGCGGCATCCAGTGCCTCCTGGCGCACTACCGCTTCATCGCCATACACCTTCAACTGTACCAGCAGGTTTTCCACTTCCTTGAAGCCGTCAAGCACGGTCTGGCGGTACTGCGCCACGGTCTGGTCATACACCGCCACCGTGCGGTCCACCTCGGCACTGCGCTTGCCGGCGTCGAACAAAGTCAGCGCCAGTTGCGGGCCCACCGACCAGTAACGGTTGGGCAGTTCGATCCAGTTGCTGAAGCTGCTGCTGGAGTAACCGCCACTCATGCTCAGGCTCAGGTCCGGGAAGTACGCCGCCCGCGACACGCCGATGTTGGCGTTGGCAGCCATCACGTTGCGTTCGGCCGCAGCGATGTCCGGGCGCCGCTCCAGCAACTGCGAGGGCAAGGCCACGGGAATTTGCGGCAGCGCCGGAATGGCCTTGCTGTCGGCCAGGGCGAAGTCGGCCGGGGCCTTGCCCAGCAACACGGCAATGGCGTTCTCGAACTGTGCGCGCTGCCAGACCAGGTCGATCAGATCAGCCTCGGTGCTTTTCAGCTGGGTACGCGCCTGGGCCACCGCGTCCGGGCCGGCGACACCGGCGCGGTACTGGTTTTCGTTCATCCGCAGGGAACGTTCATAAGCTGCCACGGTGGCTTCCAACAGGCGCTTCTGCTCGTCGATCACCCGCAACTGCAGGTAGTTCTGCACCAGTTCGGACTGCTGGCTGAGGCGGATCGAGGCCAGGTCGGCCAGGCTGGCTTCGGCACTGGCTTCGTTGGCGTTGAGGGCCTCGCGCAGCTTGCCCCACAGGTCGATTTCCCAGCTGACACCGAGCTGGGCGTTGTAGGTGTTGCGAATGCCGCTGCTGTTGTTGGACAGGCTCGAACTGGAGCTGCCGGTGCCCTGGGCCGAGCGGTTCTTGCCGACGCTCAGGTCCAGGCTGGGGAACAGTGCCGCCCGGCTGCTGCGCACCAGCGCCTGGGCCTGACGGTACTGGGCCTCCGATTGCGCCACGGTCTGGTTGCTGCGGTTGAGCTCTTCGACCAGCGCATTGAGCCCGGCATCACCGTAGATTTCCCACCAGGCGCCGCGGGCGATGGCATCGGACGGCGCGGCCTGAGTCCAGCCTTCGGCATGCTTGAACTGCGCCGTGCTGCTCAGCTCCGGGCGGTGGTAGTCCGGGCTCAGGGTGCAGGCACTGAGCAAGGCGACACACAACCCGGCGCCGAGCAGGCGCGAGCCACGCCCACGGGTCAGCGTCTGCAGGGCACGGTGAAGTGGGGTCTGGGCAAAAGTCATAGCGGGGTTTCCAGGGCGGCGTCGGTGCGCACGCCACGCCAACGGTTGAAACGGTGACGCAGGCGGTCCAGGTACAGGTAGACCACCGGTGTCGTGTAAAGGGTGAGGATCTGGCTGAACACCAGGCCGCCGATGATGGTCAGGCCCAGTGGCTGGCGCATTTCCGCGCCTTCGGCGTGGCTCAGCAGCAACGGCAAGGCACCGAGAATGGCCGCCAGGGTCGTCATCAGGATCGGCCGCAGGCGCAGCAGGCAGGCCCGGCGGATCGACTCTTCCGGTGTCAGCCCCTGGTGGCGCTCCAGCTGCAGGGCCAGGTCGATCATCAGGATGGCGTTTTTCTTCACCACGCCGATCAGCAGGAACAGCCCCAGCAGCGAGATCAGGCTGAACTCGCCACCGGTGACGTACAGCGCCAGCAAGGCACCGACGCCGGCCGAGGGCAGTGTCGAGAGGATGGTCAGCGGGTGAATGTAGCTTTCGTAGAGGATGCCCAGCACCAGGTAGACCAGCACCAGCGCGCCAAGGATCATCAGCGGCTGGCCTTCCTGGGTCTTGGCGAAGGCATCGGCACTGCCGCCGAGCCTGGCGATCACTTCCTCAGGCAAGCCCAGCTTGGCCACCGCGCGCTCCAGCGCCGCCATGGCCTGGTCGGGGCTGTAGCCTTCGGCGACATCGAAGGCGATGCTTTCAGCGGCGAACTGGCCTTCATGGCTGACCCGGTCGTTGGCCAGGCTGTTCTCGTAATGGGCGATGGTCGACAGCGGCACGCGTGCCCCGTCGGCGGTAATCACCTGCACCTGCTCGAGGGTGCTCGGGTCCCAGGCGTACTTCGGGTTGATCTCCAGCACCACCTGGTACTGGTTGAGGCTGTCGTAGATGGTGGAGATCTGCCGCTGGCTGTAGGCGTTGTTCAGTACCGTGGTGACCATGTCCATGTCGATGCCCAGGCGCTTGGCCTGGTCGCGGTCGACCACCAGGGTCACCTGCTGGGTGCCGGCGCCATCGCGAGCGTCGATGGCTGTCAGCTGCGGCAGTGCACGCAGCGCCGCCACCACTTTCGGGAACCATTCGCGCAGCGCCGCCAGGTCGCCGCTTTGCAGGGTATAGAGGTACTGCGACGAGGTCTGGTCACGGCCGCCGCCGCCCAGTTGCAGGTCCTGGTCGGCCATCAGGAACAGGCGCCCGCCTGGTACCTTGGGCATTTCCTTGCGCAGCCGCTCGATCACCTTCTGCGCGTCGATCTTGCGCTCGCTGATCGGCTTCAGGCGCACCAGCACGAAGGCGTTGTTGGTGCCGCTGTTGCCGCCGATGAAACCGGCAACGCTCTGCACCGCCGGGTCGGCCAGCAAGGCCCGGCGATACACTTCCATTTTCGGCTGCATCACGCTGAACGACAGGCCGTCGTCGCCGCGGATGAAGCCCATCAACTGGCCGGTATCCTGCTGCGGCATCAGCGTCTTGGGTACCACCACGTACAGGGCGATGTTGATGCCGATGGTAGCCAGCAGGCTGAACAGGGTCAGGCGCTTGTGGCGCAAGGCCCAGCCCAGGCTGCGGTCATAGGCGCCGACCATGCGCTGGTGCAACCGGTCGCTCCAGCGCTGCAGGCGGGTCTGCTCGGCCTGGTGCGGCTTGAGCCAGCGGGCACACAACATCGGTGTGAGGGTCAGCGATACCACCAGCGACACGATGATCGCCGCCGCCAGGGTGATGGAGAACTCCTGGAACAGGTTGCGCACGATGCCGCCCATGAACAGGATGGAGACGAACACTGCCACCAGCGACACGTTCATCGACAGCAAGGTGAAACCCACTTCCCTGGCACCCAGGAAGGCCGCTTTCATCGGCGGCTGGCCGTCCTCGATGTGCCGGGAGATGTTCTCCAGCACCACGATGGCGTCGTCCACCACCAGCCCGGTGGCAAGGATCAGCGCCATCAGCGACAGGTTGTTGAGCGAGAAACCGCACAGGTACATGACCGCGAAGGTGCCCACCAGTGACACCGGCACCGCCAGGCTGGGGATCAGCGAGGCACGCAGGCTGCCAAGGAACAGGTAGACCACAAGGATCACCAGCACCACGGCGATCAGCAGGGTGTGCTCGGCTTCCTTGAGGGTTGCCTTGATCACTGGCGAACGGTCCATGGCCACGTTCAGTTGCACGCTGGCCGGCAGCAGCGACTGCAGGGCCGGCAGCTGCGCCTTGATCTGGTCGACCGTTTCGATGATGTTGGCGCCGGTCTGGCGGTTGACCACCAGCAGCACCGCGCTTTGGTCATTGAAGAAGCCGCTGTTGTAGCGGTTCTCGACGCCATCGGTGATGGTTGCCACATCGGACAGGCGCAGGATGGTGCCGTTCTGCTGGCGGATCACCACGGGCTCGTAGTCCTTGGCGCTTTCCAGCTGGTCGTTGGCGCGCACCTGCCAGTTGCGCTCGGCGTCCTCGACAAAGCCCATCGGCCGGCGCTGGTTGGCGTTGGACACGGCAGTGCGCACTTCATCCAGCGACAGGCCGTACTGGTTGAGCAACTGCGGCTCCACGGCAATGCGCACCGCCGGCAGCGAACTGCCGCCGATCTGCACCTCCCCTACCCCGGGCACCTGGGCCAGGCTCTGCGACAGGATGGTGTCGGCCAGGTCGTACAGCTGGCCTTTCTGCAGCACATCCGAGGTCAGCGACAGCACCATGATCGGTGCCTGCGACGGGTTGATCTTCTTGTAGGTGGGCATGCTGCGCATACCGCTGGGCAGCAGGTTGCGGGTGGCGTTGATCGCCGCCTGCACCTCGCGCGCCGCACCGTCGATGTCGCGACCCATCTCGAAGCCGATGATCACCCGCGTGGAGCCCTGGTTGGAGCTGCTGGTCAGGGTGGTCACGCCGGCAATGCTGCCCAGCTTGCGCTCCAGCGGCGTGGCCACGGTGGACGCCATCACTTCCGGGCTGGCGCCGGACAGGTTGGCCGACACCACGATCACCGGGAAGTCCATCTGAGGCAGCGGTGCCACCGGCAGCAGGCCGAAGCTGACCCCGCCCAGCAGCATGATCGCCAGGCTCAACAGCATGGTCGCCACCGGGCGACGGATGAAAGGACCGGACAGGTTCATGCCTCGGCCTGCTTCACGTCAGTGGCCGGGCGCCAGCGGCGGGCCAGGCGGTCGAAGTACAGGTAGATGACCGGGGTGGTGAACAGCGTCAGCACCTGGCTGACCAGCAACCCGCCGACCATCACCAGGCCCAGCGGCTGGCGCAGCTCGGCGCCGGAACCGGTGGCGAACATCAGCGGCACGGCGCCGAACAGCGCGGCCAGGGTGGTCATCAGGATCGGCCGGAAGCGCAAAAGCGCCGCCTGGTAGATGGCATCGCGCGGGCTCATGCCCTGCTGGCGCTCGGCCTCGAGGGCGAAGTCGATCATCATGATCGCGTTCTTCTTGACGATGCCGATCAGCAGGATGATGCCGATGATGGCGATCATGCCCAGGTCGTTGCCACTGATGAGCAAGGCCAGCAAGGCGCCGACCGCCGCCGACGGCAGGGTCGAAAGAATGGTCACTGGGTGGATGTAGCTCTCGTACAGCACACCCAACACGATGTACATGGTCACCACCGCCGCCAGAATCAGCAGCAAGGTGCTCGACAGCGATGCCTGGAACGCCTCCGCCGCGCCCTGGAAGCGGGTCTGCACGCCTAGCGGCATGCCGATGTCCTTTTGCACCTGCTCGATCACCTGCACCGCCTCGCCCAGCGATGCGCCGTGGGCCAGGTTGAACGACAGGGTCACCGCCGGGAACTGGCCGATGTGGGAAATGGCCAGCTGGGCCTGGCGCTGCTCGATGCGCGCCAGCGCCGACAGGCGCACCTGGCCGCCATCGGTGGCCTTGACGTGGATCGACTCCAGCGCCTGCGGGCCGATCACCGCCGCATCCTGCGACTGCAGCACCACGCGGTACTGGCTGGCCTGGGTGTAGATGGTCGAGATCTGACGCTGGCCGAAGGCGTCATACAGGGCGTTGGTGATTTGCGACACGCTGATGCCCAGGCGGCCGGCCATGTCGCGGTCGATCACCAGGTACACCTGCAGGCCCTTGTCCTGCAGGTCGCTGGCCACGTCGGCCAGTTCCGGGCGCTGCTGCAGCGCCTGCACCAGATTGCCGCTCCACTGCGCCAGCAGGTCGGCGTCGGGCGACGAGAGGCTGAACTGGTACTGGGTCCGGCTGACCCGGTCCTCGATGCTCAGGTCCTGCACCGGCTGCATGAACAGGCGGATGCCCACCAGCCGATCGACTTGCGGCTGCAGGCGGTTGATCACCTCGCTGGCAGTGACATCACGCTCGCCATGGGGTTTGAGGTTGATCAGCAGGCGGCCGCTGTTGAGCGTGGCGTTGTCGCCATCGACACCAATGTAGGACGACAGGCTCTGCACCGCCGGGTCCTGCAGGATCACCTTGCTCAGCGCCTGCTGGCGTTCGCTCATGGCGGCGAACGAGGTGGACTGCGGCGCTTCGGAAATGCCCTGGATCACCCCGGTGTCCTGTACCGGGAAGAAGCCCTTGGGCACCACCATGTACAGGAATACGGTGAGCGCCAGGCTGGCCACGGCCACCAGCAGCGTCAGCGGCTGGCGCTTGAGGACCCACTGCAGGGCGCTACCGTAGTGCCTGATCAGCCAGTCGATCCAGGCGCCACTGGCGCGGTAGAAGCGCCCCTGTTCCTCTTCCCTGGGCTCGCGCTTGAGCAGGCGCGCGCACATCATCGGCGTGAGGGTCAGCGATACCACCAGGGAAATCAGGATGGCCACCGCCAGGGTAATGGCAAACTCGCGGAACAGGCGGCCGACCACATCGGCCATGAACAGCAGCGGGATCAGTACCGCGATCAGCGAGAAGGTCAGCGAGATCAGGGTGAAGCCGATTTGCCGGGCGCCCTTGAGCGCTGCTTGCAGGGGCGTCTCGCCCTCCTCGATGTGCCGGGAAATGTTCTCCAGCATGACGATGGCATCGTCGACCACGAAACCGGTGGCGATGGTCAGGGCCATCAGCGTCAGGTTGTTGACCGAGAAGCCGGCCAGGTACATCACGCCAAAGGTGCCGATCAGCGACAGTGGCACGGCGATCGACGGAATGAGGGTGGCGCTGAAACGACGCAGGAAGACGAACGTGACCATCACTACCAGGGCAATGGCGATCAGCAGTTCGTGCTGCACGTCCTTGACCGCGGCGCGGATGGTCTGGGTGCGGTCGGTGAGCACCGAAACATCCAGGCCAGCCGGCAGGTTGTCGGTGATCGACGGCAGCAGGGCCTTGATGCGGTCGACCACTTCGATGACGTTGGCGCCCGGCTGGCGCTGGATGTTCAGCAGCACCGCGTGGTTTTCATTGGCCCAGGCAGCCAGGCGCTCGTTTTCCGCGCCGTCGACGATTTCGGCCACGTCCTTCAGGCGCAGCGGTGCACCGTTGTTGTAGGCCAGGATCAGGTTGGCGTATTCCTCAGGGGAACGCAGCTGGTCGTTGGCGTCGAGCATCGACACCCGGGTCGGGCCGTCGAAGTTGCCCTTGGGCTGGTTGACGTTGGAAGCGCCGATCAGGGTGCGTACGTCCTCCAGGTTCAGGCCGTTGGCGGCCAGGGCATCGACGTTGACCTTGATCCGCACCGCCTGGCGCTGGCCACCGGCGATGCTGACCATGCCCACACCGCTGATCTGTGCGAGCTTCTGTGCCACACGGGTATCGACCAGGTCGTTGAGCTTGGGCAGCGACATGGTCTTGCTGGAGATGGCCAGGGTCAGCACCGGGGTGTCGGCCGGGTTGACCTTGTTGTACACCGGCGGCGCCGGAAGGTCGCTGGGCAGCAGGTTGCTGGCGGCGTTGATCGCGGCCTGCACCTGTTGCTCGGCAACGTCCATGTTCATGTCGAGGTTGAAGCGCAAGGTCAGCACCGAGGCGCCGCCGGAGCTGGTCGAGGCCATCTGCTCCAGGCCTGGCATCTGGCCGAACTGACGTTCGAGCGGCGCGGTAACCGCGCTGGTCATGACCTGCGGGCTGGCGCCTGGGTACAGGGTCATGACCCGGATGGTCGGGTAATCCACCTGCGGCAATGCGGAAACCGGCAGCAGCTTGTAGGCGATCAGGCCGGCCAGGACGATGGCCAGCATGCTCAGCGTGGTGGCAACCGGCCGCAGGATGAACAGACGCGAGAGGTTCATGCGCCCGCCTTGCCTGCTGCGCTACCAGGCTGTGCTTGACCGGGCTGCACATCGCCAGTGCTTGCCGAACCCTTGGCTTCCTGGCCTTGCAGGTGCTGGCCCGGGGTGGTCGGCACTTGCGAGCTGTCTTCGACAACTTCCACCTTGGTGCCTTCGCGCAGGCGGTCGGTGCCTTCCAGCACCAGGCGGTCGCCGGCCTTGAGGCCCTCGAGAATGACGCTGTTCTCGCCGTCGCTGGCGCCAACCTTGAGCTTGCGGATGTTGACCGTGTTCTGGTCATTGACCACGTAGGCGAAGGAGCCGTCATTGCCGAACTGGATGGCCGCCGCCGGGGCCATGGTCACCTGCTTGAGGGTGTCGGCCAGCAGGCGCACGTTGACGAACTGGTTGGGGAACAGGGCCAGGTCCTTGTTCTCGAAGCGGCCCTTGAACTTGAGGGTGCCGGTGGTGGTGTCGATCTGGTTGTCGATGCTGCCCAGCACGCCGGTGGACTGCAGCTTGCTGTCACTGCGGTCCCAGGCCTCGACCGGCAGGCTGGCGCCGCTGCGGTAGCGCTCCAGCACGGTGCTCAGCTCGGTTTCCGGCAGGGTGAAGGCAACGCTGATCGGCTCGGTCTGGGTGATCACCACCAGCGCGGTGGTGTCGTTGGCCGCCACCAGGTTGCCCAGGTCGAGCTGGCGCAGGCCCACACGGCCGTTGATCGGCGAGCGAATCTGGGTGAAATCGAGGTTGAGGCGGGCGTCGTTGACCTGCGCCTGGTTGGTCTTTACCAGCCCCTGGAACTGCGCCACCTGTGCTTCGGCGGTGTCGAGGGTTTGCTTGGCGATGCTGTCTTCGGCGTACAGGCCTTTATAGCGGGCCAGGTCGACCTGGGCGTTCTTCAGCTGCGCCTGGTTCTGCGCCAGGGTGCCTTCGGCCTGTTGCAGGGCGATGCGGTACGGGCGCGGGTCGATTTCGGCGAGCAGGTCGCCGGCCTTGACCTGCTGGCCTTCCTTGAAGTGGATCTTGACCAGCTCGCCAGCCACGCGGCTGCGCACGTTGACGGTGTTGGTCGCGGTGACTGTGCCCAGGGCCTTGTAGTAAAGCGGGAAGTCGCCCACCCGCACCGGCTCGACGCGCACCGGCACAGGGTCGCTGGAGCCACCAAAGCCCGGGCGGCCGCCCATCATGCCCATGCCCTTGCCACCGCGCCCGCCACCGGCTTCCTTGGGCGCAGGCGCTGCTGCGGGCCACAGCCACCAGGCCAGTGCAGCCACCAGCAGCAGGATCAACAGGCCAACGAGCCAGCGACGAGGGGAACGGGAATTGGACGCTTGCATGGGTTGAACGAACCTTGTTCGGAATGACGACTTGGGGAGGATGAACGATAAGCACTGGCTTCGTTTTAGCAAAGCGCCTTTACCAGAGGTTTACCTTTGCCTTACGTTGCCAAGGGGTTGAACTTTAAATGAAAACGGCCCGGAAATGGTTCCGGGCCGTTTACAGGGTGTTGCCTGGAGCGGTGGCGGGCTGAAAGGTTTCGGTTGCCTGTGCCGGCCCCTTCGCGGGTAAACCCGCTCCCACAGGGATATCACAGCTTTTGAAACCTGTGCCGTACCTGTAGGAGCGGGTTTACCCGCGAAGAGGCCGGTACAGGACTCAGCCGACCTACCCCACAACCCTTACTTCAGCACAGCCAGAGCTGCGTCGTAGTTCGGCTCATCAGCGATTTCGCCAACCAGCTCGCTGTGCAGCACCTTGTCGTTTTCGTCCAGCACCACCACGGCACGGGCGGCCAGGCCGGCCAGCGGGCCATCGGCGATGGCCACGCCGTAGTTTTCGAGGAACTCGCGGCCACGCAGGGTCGACAGGTTCTTCACGTTGTCCAGGCCTTCGGCGCCGCAGAAGCGTGCCTGGGCGAACGGCAGGTCGGCGGAGATGCACAGCACCACGGTGTTGGCCACATCGTTGGCCTGGGCGTTGAACTTGCGCACGGAGGTAGCGCAAGTCGGGGTGTCGACGCTCGGGAAGATGTTCAGCACCTTGCGTTTGCCGGCGTAGTCTTGCAGCGACTTGTCAGCCAGGCCTTCACCTACCAGGGAGAAAGCCGGAGCCTGGGCGCCGGTTTTCGGCAGCTCGCCTTTGACCTGAACCGGGTTGCCTTTGAGAGTCACTTGAGCCATGACGAAATCCTTATGCGGGGTTTGAAAAGGACACTGAGTTAAGCATGAAGGCGGCCGGGTGCCTATGGGGGCAGTGAAATTGTTCTATTACCGGACAATTCTTGTGGACAAAAAAATGCCCGGGTGGCTACAAGCGCCCCGGGCATTACTTTTGCGGATGGCGTATCAGCCCAGCAGGCCGTATACCACCGAGGTCAGCGCAACCAGGCCGACTACCACCACAAACACGTTGGAGGCAGCACCGCTGTATTTGCGCATGGATGGCACGCGGCGAATGGCGTACATCGGCATCAGGAACAGCAGCACCGCGAGGATCGGGCCACCGAGCGACTCGATCATGCCGAGGATGCTTGGGTTGAGGGTGGCGACGATCCAGCATACCACCAGCATCAGCGCGGCAACCACGCGGTCCAGGGCCTTGGCTCCCGGGCGTGCGCCGGCCTTGGTAATGATGCCCTTCAGGCCTTCGCTGGCGCCGATGTAGTGGCCGAGGAACGACTTGGCAATGGCCACGAAGGCGATCAGCGGCGCAGCGAACGCGATGGTCGGGTTGCTGAAGTGGTTGGCCAGGTACGACAGGATCGACAGGTTCTGCGCCTTGGCCTCGGCCAGCTGGGCGCTGCTCAGGGTGAGCACGCAGCTGAACACGAAGAACAGCACCATCACCACCATCAGCAGGTGGGCACGGCGCAGGATCTGGCCGCTACGCTCATCGGCATGCTCACCGTAGCGGCGCTTCTGGTCGACGGCGAAGGCGGAGATGATCGGCGAGTGGTTGAACGAGAACACCATCACCGGAATCGCAAGCCACAGGGTATGCAGGAAGGCCGAGGCCGGCGGCACCTGGGTGGCGCTGTCGAGAATGCCACCGGTCCAGTGCGGCACCAGGTACAGGCCCAGCAATGCCAGGGCAACGATGAACGGGTAGACCAGCAGGCTCATGACCTTGACCGTGGCCTGCTCCCCGCAGCGCACGATGGCCAGCAAGCCGAGGATCAGCACGAACGACAGGATGGCCCGTGGCGGCGGCGCCAGGTGCAGCTGGTGCTCGATGAAGCTGGACACGGTGTTGGTCAGTGCCACGCTATAGATAAGCAGGATCGGGAAGATTGCAAAGAAGTACAGCACGGTGATCGAGGCGCCGGCGGTACTGCCGAAGTGTTCCCTGACCACTTCGGTGATGTCGCCGTCATTGCGCCCGGAAAGGACGAAACGGGTCAGCCCGCGGTGAGCGAAATAGGTCATCGGAAAGGCCAGGATGGCCAGGATCAGCAGCGGCCAGAAGCCGCCAAGGCCGGCGTTGATCGGCAGGAACAGGGTTCCGGCGCCGATCGCTGTGCCGAACAGGCCCAGCATCCAGGTGGTGTCATGACGCGACCAGCTGCCAAGGGTGGCGGGGGTCGATTCTGCAAAGCGTTGTTCAACGCTTGGGGCCTGCTCATTCATTCCGGGTGAAGCTCCACTCGCAAGACTGCAACAGGCTGAGAATGGCGAAATAGACGTTTCGCCCAACTCAACCGAAAAAGGGAGCGCGATTGTGCACGGAAAGGTTGCACTTGCGAAGTCCTTTTCCGAGGAGCGGTTGCACTTGTCTTTACAAGCGGGTTGTGCCGCTGGACTGCAGGAGGGATTTGACAGATGTAGGAGCGGCCTGGTGTCGCGAAAGGGGTGCGCAGCGCTCCCAACGTTTGCAGCTTCGCCGCGAATATTGCCGGGGCCGCTTTGCGGCCCTTTCGCGACACAAGGCCGCTCCTATAGAAGGCCGCGGCCCCATGGACGCGGCCCCGTGCGGTGTTACTTCTGGACGGCGGCGAAGGCTTCGGCAACCCGTTGCAGGTTGGCCGGGCGCAGGCCGGACATGCATACGCGGCCGCTGTCGATCAGGTACACGCCGAACTCGTCACGTAGGCGGCGCACCTGCTCGACGCTGAAGCCGGTGTAGCTGAACATGCCGCGCTGGCGCAGGAAGAACTGGAAGTCCTGGCCTGGCAGCAGCACGGCCAGCGCATCGACCAGCGCCTGGCGCATGTCGAGGATACGCTTGCGCATCACTTCGACTTCCTCGGCCCACTGGGCATTGAGGGTGGCATCGCCGAGCACGCCAGCGACCAGCTGGGCACCGAAGTTGGGCGGGCTGGAGTAGTTGCGGCGTACGGTAGCCTTGAGCTGGCCGAGCACGCTCTGCGCGGTGGCGTCATCGTCGCAGACCACCGACAGGCCGCCGACCCGCTCGCCGTACAGCGAGAAGATCTTCGAGAACGAGTTGCTGACCAGGCACGGCACGCCGGCACGGGCCATTTCGCGGATGGCGTAGGCGTCTTCCACCAGGCCCTCGGCGAAGCCCTGGTAGGCGATGTCGAGGAACGGGATCAGCTGGCGTGCCTTGACCACTTCAACCACCTGTTGCCACTGGTGCTGTTCCAGGTCGGCGCCGGTGGGGTTGTGGCAGCACGGGTGCAGCAGCACCACGCTGTTGGCCGGCAGAGTCTGCAGGGTGGCCAGCATGCCGTCGAAGTCCACGCCACGGGTGGCCTGGTCGAAATACGGGTAGGTATGCACCTTGAAGCCGGCGCCTTCGAAGATGGCGCGGTGGTTGTCCCAGGTCGGGTTGCTGACCCAGACTTCCGACTGCGGGAAGTAGCGTTTGAGGAAGTCGGCACCGACCTTGAGAGCGCCGGAACCGCCCACGGTCTGCACGGTGGCCACGCGCCCGCCGGTCACGGCCGGGTGATCGGCACCGAACAGCAGCGCCTGGATCGCCTGGCGGTAGCTGGCCAGGCCTTCCATCGGCAGGTACAGCGAGGCTTCGTGGTCCTGGCCGGCGATGCGTTTTTCCACCGCATCCACAGCCACCAGTTGCGGCACCACGCCGGCCTCATCGTAGTACAGGCCGATACTCAGGTTGACCTTGTCGGCGCGCGGGTCGGCCTTGAAGGTTTCCATCAACGAGAGGATCGGGTCGCCGGCATAGGCATCGACATGTTTGAACACAGCGTGCAGCTCCTTGGATCAGGACAGTTCGAAAAGGCAGCCCTGAGCATACCCGGAGTGCGGGCTCAGGAACATCAACTATTGTGCAAGGTTGTCTATGCAACATTGCATGGCTGAAGATGAGTTTGCCAATGCGGGCCTCTTCGCGGGTGAACCCGCTCCCACAGGGATATCACTGCCCTTGAAACCTGCGCAGTACCTGTGGGAGCGGGTTCACCCGCGAAGAGGCCGGGTCAGCCAAGCAACTCCTTCAGACCTTGCAACTCCTGCTCGGTCAACGCCACCCCCTCCTCCTCGGCCACCTCGCGCTCGCGGTAACGCCGCTCGCCCGGCATGCGCGTCAGCCCCACCGCCTGCATCTGCTCGACCAGCTCGCGGCTGCGCTGGGCAAACCGCTCGCCCTCGGCCTTGCTCGGGTCGATGACGATGATCAGCTGCCCGGTCCATGGCGTCTTCGCCCCCGGGTGCCCCGACCAGTCGAACTCCCAGGAGAAATGCCCGCCGGTCAATGCCGCCGCCAGCAACTCCACCATCATCGACAAGGCCGAGCCCTTGTGCCCGCCAAATGGCAGCAAGGCGCCACCTTCCAGAATCGCCTTGGGGTCGGTGGTCGGCTCACCATTGGCATCCACCCCCATGCCCTCTGGCAACTGCTGGCCAGCGCGCGCGGCAATCTGCACGTCGCCATGGGCCATGGCGCTGGTGGCCATGTCGAAGACGATCGGGTCATGTTCGGCGCAGGGCGCGGCAAAGGCGATGGGGTTGGTGCCGAACAACGGCTTGCGGGCGCCATGCGGCACCACGCAGGTCATGCTGTTGACCACGCTCAGGGCTACCAGGCCTTCGTCGGCGAATGGTTCCACATCCGGCCACAGCGCGGCGAAATGGTGCGAGTTGTGGATCGCCAGTACGGCGATACCGGCGTTGCGCGCCTTCGCCACCAGAAGTTCACGGGCCGCTGCCAGCGCCGGCTGGGCGAAGCCGCCTGCGGCATCGACGCGAACATAACCGGGCGCCACGTCGCTGACCTTCGGCGTGGCCTGGCCATCGACCCAACCGCTGGCCAATGTCGAAACATAGCCGGGCATGCGGAACACCCCATGGCTATGGGCACCATCGCGCTGGGCGCTGGCGCAGTTGTGGGCCAGTACCCGGGCCACGCTTTCGCTGCAGCCATGGCGCTGGAAGATGGTCTGCAACAGGCCCTGCAGCTCGGTAAAAGGCACGCGCACGACGGTGCTGGTGGAAGGTGCGGACATCTGAAGCTCCTTGTTGGAATTGGAATGGCTACAGCGTTGCAACGACAAAAACTTTCCGGCATGTGACAGCTATCTGTCAAATGTTGACTTGATGACAGAAAACAGCCATTTTCTTTCGCAAGCCTTACCCCTGGAGCAGCAGCATGAGCCAACCGATCAAGCAACGCCTGGAAAACAGCCTCGAAGGGGCCGCTGCTTCGGGCCGCAAGATCGCCAGCTACATGCTCGCCAACCTGCATGAACTGCCGTTCCAGACCTCGGCCAGCATTGCCGTCAAGCTGGGCGTCAGCGAATCCAGCGTCGGCCGTTTCTGCCGCTCATTGGGTTATGCCCATCTCAAGGCGTTGAAGCAAGACCTGCAGAACGACCTGGGCGATGGCCCGTGGCTGGTGGGCGACCGCTTGCAAGATTACCGCCAGAACCAGGACGCCAGCGACAACGCCGGCAGCCTGGAGCTGGAAATAGCCGCCCTGGTGCGCGTGCACGAGTATCGCCAGGGCAGCGCCTGGCACAGTGTCGCCCAGCGCCTGGCGAGCAAACGGCGGGTGTTCATTGCCGGCTTCCAGACCGAGCGCGGCATCGCCATGTGCATGAGCCACCTGCTGCAGTATCTGCGCGATGGCGTGCAGCTGGTCGATATCAGCGCCGGGCACTTTGGCGAAGTATTGCTGGGCCGCGCCGAAGACAGCGCCCTGGTGGTGTTCGAGGCCCGCCGTTATTCCCGCCATGCCCTGCTGTTGTGCCAGAAGGCGCGCGAGGCTGGCATTGCGGTCACCCTGGTGACCGACCCCTTCTGTGACTGGGCCGATGCCAACGCCGACGAGGTGTTCCGCATCCCCACCGAGTTCAACCTGTTCTGGGAATCCACCTCGACCATGCTGTCGTGGGTGCACCTGATGGTCAACGAGGTCTGCAAGAAGCTCGGACCGGATGTTGAAAAACGCTTGGAAGCAACTGCCGCTCTACATAACGAATTCGTCGGCTACACCTCGTGGTCGACGGGAAAACAACAATAGCAAGAGTGCAATGAGGTGCGAGATGAACAAGACCATGGCCTTGGTGGGTGCGTGTGCCCTGCTGCTGTCGGGTACCGCCAGTGCCGAAACCCTGCGCTTCGCCACCGAGGGCGCCTACCCGCCCTTCAACTATGTCGATGCCAATAACCAGTTGCACGGCTTCGACGTGGACATCACCCATGCCCTGTGCGAGCAGATGAAGGTCGAGTGCACGCTGGTGGCCCAGGACTGGGAGGGCATCATCCCGGCGCTGATGGCACGCAAGTACGATGCAGTGGTCGCGTCGATGATCAACACCGAAGAACGGCGCAAGAAGATCGCCTTCACCGACCACTACTACCGCACCCCGCTGACCGTCGCCGTGGCCAAGGACAGCAAGATCAACGACGCCCAGACCAACTTCGACGGCTACACCGTTGGCGCCCAGTCGTCCTCCACCCAGGCCATCTACGCCGAAGACGTCTATGCCAAGGCCGGTGCCGATGTGAAGCTGTACCCGACCATGGACGAAGCCAACGCCGACCTGGCTGCGGGCCGCCTGGACGGTGTTATCGCCGACAAGTTCCCCCTGAACGAATGGATGACCAAGAACGGCGGGGACTGCTGCAAGATCCTCGGCGATGTGGCCAACACCAAGGCCGATGCCGCCATTGCCGTGCGCAAGGACGACGAAGCCCTGCGCCAGCGCCTGAACACCGCGCTGCAGCAGATCGTGGCCAACGGCACCTACCAGAAGATCGCCAGCAAGTACTTCGCTTTCGATATCTACAACTGATCTTCAGGAAGTTTTGCGCACCCCCTGTGGGAGCGGCCTTGCGTCGCGAAAGGGTCGCGCAGCGGCCCCGGCAATCTATGCAGTTGCATGAATCCTGGGGCCGCTACGCAGCCCTTTCGCGACGCAAGGCCGCTCCCACAGAGATCGCACCTACCCGCCCAAGGGGTTTGTCATGCTCGATCAATTGTCCTTGCTGTCCTTCGCCAGTGGAGGTTGGGGCCAGGCGCTGCTGGCCGGCGCGCTGGTAACCGTTTCCCTGGCCCTGGCCTGCCTGCCCATCGGCCTGCCGCTGGGCCTGGTGGTCGCCCTTGCAGCACGCTCGCGCAAGCGCTTGCCGCGGGCCTGGGCCACCACCTTCTCTACCGTGTTCCGTGGCCTGCCCGAACTGCTGACACTGCTGATCATCTATTACGGCTGCCAGATCGCTGCGCAGAAGATTCTCGCGGCCATGGGCTACCAGGGTGAGTTCCTGATCAACACCTTCCTCGCCGCGATGATCGCCTTCAGCCTGGTGTTCGCCGCATTCTCCAGCGAGATCTGGCTGGCAGCCTTCAAGACCCTGCCCAAGGGCCAGCTGGAAGCCTGCTCGGCGCTGGGCCTGAGCAAGCGCACCGGCTTCTTCAAGGTGTTGCTGCCACAACTGACCCGCATCGCCTTGCCCGGCCTGTCCAACAACTGGCTGTCGCTGCTCAAGGACACCTCGCTGGTATCCACCATCTCGCTGGTCGACCTGATGCGCCAGACCAACCTGGCGGTCAGCGTGACCAAGGAGCCGATGTTCTTCTATGGCGTCGCCTGCCTGGGCTACCTGCTGTTCGCCGCCATTTCCGGGCGTGTGTTCGCCTTCATCGAACGGCGCAGCAACCGCCACCTGCAAGGAGCACGCGCATGAGCTTCGAACAACTGCTGGCGCTGGTCCTCGACCCCGACCTGCTCGACCGCTACGGCCCGCGCTTCCTCGATGGCCTGCTGGTAACCGCCAAGCTGGTGGCGATTTCCTTCAGCCTGGGTGCCGTGCTCGGCCTGTTGCTGGCCCTGGCGCGCATGTCGCGCAGCCTGCTGCTGCAGCGCATGGCCGCCGGCTATGTGTACTTCTTCCGCGGCTCGCCGCTGCTGGCCCAGCTGTTCCTGCTGTATTACGGCCTGGGCTCGCTCAAGGGCTTCTGGCAGGACGTCGGCCTGTGGTGGTTCTTCCGCGAGGCGTGGTTCTGCACCTTGCTGGCGTTCACCCTGAACACCGCCGCCTACCAGGCCGAGATCTTCCGCGGCAGCCTGATGGCCGTCGCCCCCGGGCAACATGAGGCGGCACGGGCGCTGAACCTGAAGCGCTCGACCACTTTCTTCAAGGTGATCCTGCCGCAGTCGCTGCTGGTGGCCATCGGCCCGCTGGGCAACGAACTGATCCTGATGATCAAGGCCAGCGCGATCGCCTCGCTGGTGACCATCTACGACCTGATGGGCGTAACCAAACTGGCCTTCTCGCGCAGTTTCGACTTCCAGATCTACCTGTGGGCCGCCGTGCTCTACCTGCTGATCGTCGAACTGGTGCGGCGCCTGCTGAAACACCTGGAAGCCCGCCTGGGCCGCCACCTGAACTGACCGAAGGATACGTTCCATGCATTGCCAGACCCTTGTCCTCGGCGCCGGCATCGTCGGCGTCAGCACCGCGCTGCACCTGCAGGCCCGCGGGCGCCAGGTGATCCTGATCGACCGCGACGAACCAGGCTGCGGCACCAGCCACGGCAACGCCGGGCTGATCGAGCGCTCCAGCGTCATCCCCTATGCCTTCCCCCGGCAACTGGGCGCACTGCTGCGCTACGGCCTGAACCGCCAACCCGATGTGCGCTACAGCCTGCTGCACTTGCCCAAGGCCGCACCCTGGCTGTGGCGCTACTGGCGCCAGTCGGCCCCCGGGCGCCTGGCCGGGGCCGCCGCCGACATGCTGCCGCTGGTGCAGCGCTGCGTAGAGGAGCACGACGCATTCATCGCTGCTGCCGGCCTGGAAGGGCTGGTGCAGGCCAAAGGCTGGATCGAAGTGTTCCGTGACCCGGTGCTGTTCGAGCAGGCCAAGGCCGACGCCAAGGGCCTGAGCCGTTATGGCCTGCAGTTCGAAATCCTCGAATGCGGGCAGTTGCAGGCCCGCGAGCACCAGCTGGACGCCAGCGTGGTCGGCGGCATCCACTGGCTCGACCCCAAGACCGTGAACAACCCCGGCGCCCTCACCCGCGGCTACGCCACCCTGTTCACGCAGCGCGGCGGGCAGTTCCTGCATGGCGATGCGCGCAGCCTGCGCCAGGTCGACGGCCAATGGCGGGTGGACAGCCGCCGCGGCCCGATTACCGCCAACGAGGTGGTGGCCTGCCTCGGCCCGCAATCGGCCGACCTGTTCAGCGGCCTGGGCTACCAGATCCCGCTGGCGATCAAGCGTGGTTACCACATGCACTACAGCACCCGTGACGGCGCGCAACTGGAGCATTCCATCTGTGACACCCAGGGCGGCTACGTGCTGGCGCCAATGGCCCGCGGCGTGCGCCTGACCACCGGCATCGAGTTCGACGCCAGCAGCGCGCCTGGCAACCAGATCCAGCTGGGCCGCTGCGAAGCCCTGGCGCGCAAGCTGTTCCCGGCCCTGGGCGAGCGCCTGGACGACACCCCCTGGCTGGGCCGCCGCCCGTGCCTGCCCGACATGCGCCCGGTGATTGGCCCGGCGCCGCGCCACCCGGGGCTGTGGTTCAACTTCGGCCACGCCCACCACGGCCTTACCCTGGGCCCGGTCAGCGGCCGGCTGGTGGCCGAGCTGGTCACCGGCGAACGCCCCTTCACCGACCCCGCGCCTTACAGCGCGACCCGTTTCGACTGAACCCCTGCGGGAGAACAACAAGATGACCGCACCACTGAGCCTTGCCACCCTTGCCCCCGAACCCGACCTGCGCCCGGTGCTGATCCGCATTGAGGGCCTGAACAAGCACTACGGCGCGTTCCACGTGCTGCGCAACATCGACCTGCAAGTGCGTGAAGGCGAACGCATCGTACTGTGCGGGCCGTCCGGCTCCGGCAAGTCGACCCTGATCCGTTGCATCAACCGCCTGGAAGTTGCCCAGCAGGGCAGCATCAAGGTGGATGGCATCGACCTGGCGGCCACCAGCCGCGAAGCAGCGCAGGTGCGCAGCGACATCGGCATGGTGTTCCAGCACTTCAACCTGTTCCCGCACATGAGCGTGCTCGACAACTGCCTGCTGGCCCCCACCAGCGTGCGCGGGCTGTCGCGCAAGGACGCCGAGGAGCGGGCGCGCATGTACCTGAGCAAGGTCGGCATCGAAAGCCAGGCGCACAAGTACCCCAGCCAGCTGTCCGGCGGTCAGCAGCAGCGCGTGGCGATTGCCCGGGCGCTGTGCATGAAGCCGCGCATCATGCTGTTCGACGAGCCCACCTCGGCGCTTGACCCGGAGATGGTTGCCGAAGTGCTGGATGTGCTGGTGCAACTGGCCGGCACCGGCATGACCATGCTTTGCGTCACCCATGAAATGGGCTTTGCCCGCCAGGTGGCCGAGCGGGTGTTGTTCCTCGAGGGCGGGCAGATCATCGAAGACAGCCCGCCACAGGTATTCTTCAACCAGCCGCGTACCGAGCGGGCCAAGGGGTTCCTGGCGCAGATACTGCACTGAGACCTGTTCCGACCTCTTCGCGGGTAAACCCGCTCCCACAGGTTCATCATTGGTCCTGAAGGCCAAGGTAATCCTGTGGGAGCGGGTTTACCCGCGAAGAGGCCGGAACAGGCAACACCATCATTGCACCGCTGCAAAGACCCAACTGCATCGTTAAATATTATTGACTTTACCTCCCGCCAAACCCACGCCACCACAGGCCCGCATCGGTTTCAGCCCCCAAAAACCGGCGCATTCCCTGCCATCAAGCCCTGCTCCGTCGTTTGACATATCGAACGGCTCTGGCAAGCTATCTACAAGCCCCGACCGGAATCGTCGCCTCCGACGAGCCGGCAGTGCTCGGGGCTACAGGTCGCACCCATGGCCCCGCGCCGTGCACCTGCACAACAACGACAGGCCGAACCTGTCCCAAGGTGACATATGTCCAACAGCAACATTGGCAACAAGCAACCCTCCCTGCGCAAACCCGTCGTCCTGATGACCATGGGCAGCCAAGAGCGAAAAGGCCATGACTACCAGGTCATGACCCACAAATACATCACCCCGCTGGTCGAGTTCTCCGATTGCGTCCCGGTGCTGGTGCCCACCTGCTGCGGCATCGAGGACCTCGAGACCTATCTGGACATGGCCGACGGCGTGTACCTGACCGGCGCCGGCAGCAACATCGACCCGGCCCTGTACGGCCAGGAGAACGAAACCCCCGGCAAAGGCCAGGACCAGAACCGCGACCTGTTCGACATTCCGCTGGTCAAGGCCGCGATCAAGCGTGGCCTGCCGATTTTCGGCATCTGCCGCGGCATGCAGGAAATCAACGTGGCCCTGGGTGGCGACATCTACCAGAAGGTGTACGCCGAGCCTGGCTTCAATGACCACCGGGAAAACCCGGAAGACCCGGTCGAGGTGCAATACGCCCAGGTACACGGCGTGAAGATCAAGCCGGACAGCTGGCTGCGTGACACCCTGGGTACCGACGAGATTCGCGTCAACTCGCTGCATGGCCAGGGGCTGCACAAGCTCGGTGCCGGTATCGAGGCCATCGCCCATGCCGAAGACGGCCTGGTCGAGGCGATCCATGCCCCGAGCATTTCGCCGTTCCTGTTCGCCGTGCAGTGGCACCCGGAGTGGCAAGCGGCGAAGAACCCGGACTCGATCAAGATCTTCCAGGCTTTCGGTGATGCTTGCCGAGCCCAGGTACGCAAGGCGCAAATCAAGCGCCAGCACGCTGCCTGACCCTAGCTTTCCTCTGCTTTGATCGCGGGGCGGCGCAAGGCCGCCCCCGTTTTCCCGGTCACCCTCTGCTGGTCCCAGAACACTTCCCGTGGAAACGGGCGGCGGGCTTGTGCCTGTCTCCGCGATCTTTTTTCTTCCCCGCCTAGAGATACGATGACTGATCGCAGCTGGTCTGCCATCTGGGTATCGGGCATCTCTTGTTGTTCCTTGTGCCGGCCTCTTCGCGGGTAAACCCGCTCCCACAGGAATCTCCGCATCTTTAAGCGCGCCACGGTACCTGTGGGAGCGGGTTTACCCGCGAAGAGGCCGGCACAGGCCACAACACTCCTTCTGCCCCCCTCCACAAAAAAATCTCCCCAAGGGACTAGTCATCGTACAAGTTGTACGATAACTTACCTCCAACGCATAACAACACCCTTCACCCAAGCGCCACAGGATGCCAACAACAATGACTCCACAAGAACTCAAATCCATCCTCTCCCACGGCCTGCTGTCTTTCCCGGTCACCGACTTCAACGCCCAGGGCGACTTCAACCCCGCTGGCTACGCCAAGCGCCTGGAATGGCTGGCCCCTTACGGCGCCAGCGCCCTGTTCGCCGCCGGCGGCACCGGTGAGTTCTTCTCCCTGGCCGCCAGCGAATACAGCCAGGTGATCAAGACCGCCGTCGACACCTGCGCCAAGTCGGTCCCCATCCTCGCCGGCGTCGGCGGCTCCACTCGCCAGGCCATCGAATACGCGCAAGAAGCCGAGCGCCTGGGTGCCAAAGGCCTGCTGCTGCTGCCGCACTACCTGACCGAAGCCAGCCAGGAAGGCGTCGCCGCCCATGTCGAAGCGGTATGCAAATCAGTGAACATCGGCGTAGTCGTCTACAACCGCAACGTCTGCCGCCTGAACGCCGACCTGCTGGAAAAACTGGCCGAGCGCTGCCCGAACCTGATCGGCTACAAGGACGGCCTGGGTGATATCGAGCTGATGGTGTCGATCCGTCGCCGCCTGGGCGACCGCTTCAGCTACCTGGGTGGCCTGCCGACCGCCGAGGTGTATGCTGCTGCCTACAAGGCCCTGGGCGTGCCGGTGTACTCCTCCGCCGTGTTCAACTTCGTGCCGAAGACCGCCATGGACTTCTACAACGCCATCGCCCGTGACGACCACGCCACCGTGGCCAAGCTGATCGACGACTTCTTCCTGCCGTACCTGGACATCCGCAACCGCAAGGCCGGCTACGCCGTGAGCATCGTCAAGGCCGGCGCCAGGATCGCCGGTCACGACGCTGGCCCGGTGCGGACTCCGCTTACCGACCTCACCGCCGAAGAGTACGAACAACTCGCCGCGCTGATGGACAAGATGGGCCCGCAGTAAGCGCCGCCCGCGGCCTGCCAGATGCCGCGCCCGGAGTGGGCCAGCCCCACTCCGGTTACAATTCGTGAGCCCGCACAAAAATAAATAGTGGGAGTACTCCAGCATGCAAGCGACGAAGAAGACGCATGTGCGCTACCTGATCCTGTTCATGCTGTTCCTGGTGACCACGATCAACTACGCTGACCGCGCCACCATTGCAATCGCGGGCTCCAGCCTGCAGAAAGACCTCGGCATCGATGCCGTGACCCTCGGCTACATCTTCTCCGCCTTCGGATGGGCCTACGTGGCTGGCCAGATTCCTGGTGGCTGGCTGCTCGACCGCTTCGGTTCCAAGAACGTCTACGCCTTCAGCATCTTCACCTGGTCGCTGTTCACCCTGCTGCAGGGCTTTGTCGGTGGCCTGCCGGTTGCCTGGGCGGTGGTGACCCTGTTCACCCTGCGCTTCCTGGTCGGTTTTGCCGAAGCCCCGTCATTCCCGGGCAATGCGCGCATCGTCGCGGCCTGGTTCCCGACCCAGGAACGCGGCACCGCCTCGGCCATTTTCAACTCGGCGCAGTACTTCGCCACCGCACTGTTCGCACCGATCATGGGCTGGATCGTGTTCAGCTTCGGCTGGGAGCATGTGTTCGTGGTCATGGGCGCGCTGGGCATCGTGTTCTCCATGGTATGGCTGAAGACCATCTACAACCCGCGCCAACACCCACGCATCAGCCCAGGCGAACTCGAGCACATCGAGCAGAACGGTGGCCTGGTGGACATGGACCAGAAGCGCGGCAACGACGGCCCGAAATGGGGCTACATCAAGCAACTGCTGACCAGCCGCATGCTGCTGGGCGTGTACCTGGGCCAGTACTGCATCAACGCCATCACCTACTTCTTCCTCACCTGGTTCCCGGTGTACCTGGTGCA
This sequence comes from Pseudomonas sp. NLJ1, assembly GCF_049486705.1. Lineage (NCBI taxonomy): Bacteria > Pseudomonadati > Pseudomonadota > Gammaproteobacteria > Pseudomonadales > Pseudomonadaceae > Pseudomonas > Pseudomonas sp. NLJ1. The sequence goes on from NZ_CP137735.1 coordinate 403,503, forward strand.
AGAGCGCGGCATGACCATCCTCAAGGCTGGTTTCATCGCCTCGCTGCCGGCGGTCTGCGGCTTCATCGGTGGCGTGCTGGGCGGGGTGATCTCCGACTGGCTGTTGCGCCGCGGCAACTCGCTGACCTTCTCGCGCAAACTGCCGATCGTCTGCGGCCTGCTGCTGTCGACCACCATGGTGTTCTGCAACTACGTCGACGCTGAGTGGATGGTGGTCGGCTTCATGACCCTGGCGTTCTTCGGCAAAGGCATCGGTGCACTGGGCTGGGCGGTGGTCGCCGACACCTCGCCGAAGCAGATCGCCGGGCTGTCGGGCGGGCTGTTCAACACCTTCGGCAACATCGCCTCGATCACCACGCCGATCGTCATCGGCTACATCATCAGCGCCACGGGTTCGTTCAAGTGGGCCCTGGTGTATGTCGGCGCCAACGCCCTGGTAGCGGTGTTCAGCTACCTGGTGATTGTTGGCCCGATCAAGCGCATCGAGCTGCGTGAAAGCCCAAAGCCTGACGCCGAGCCCGCGGCCGGCAGCAAACTGGCCGGCTCGCACCACTGAGTGAACACGCCCGCGTCGGCCACCCCCGCCGCGGGCGGATGTACAAAAGCCTGAGAAACCTGACAAGTAGGGCCCGAACATGCAGTTGATCGAACATTCCGACTCGCCCCGCTACGTCCGCCTGCACGATGACGACAATGTCGTGGTGGTGGTCAACGATGGCGGCCTGGGCGAAGGCGCCCGCTTCACCGACGGCCTGACCCTGGTCGAGGGCGTGCCACAGAGCCACAAGGTGGCCACCGTGGCCATCGCCAAGGGCCAACCGGTGCGCCGCTACGGGCAGATCATCGGTTACGCGCTGGAAGACCTGCGCCAGGGCAGCTGGGTGCAGGAAAGCCAGCTGGCCATGCCGGCCGCGCCGGAGCTGGACAGCCTGCCACGCTGCGACGCCGTCCCGCAGCCGCTGCCGCCGCTCGAAGGCTTCACCTTCGAAGGCTACCGCAACGCCGACGGCACCGTCGGCACCCGCAACATCCTCGGCATCACCACCACCGTGCAGTGCGTGGCCGGCGTGCTGGAGCATGCGGTCAAGCGCATTCGCAGCGAGTTGCTGCCCAAGTACCCCAATGTCGATGACGTGGTGGCCATCACCCACAGCTATGGCTGCGGCGTGGCGATCAATGCGCGCGATGCCTACATCCCGATCCGCACGGTGCGCAACCTGGCGCGCAACCCCAACCTGGGCGGCGAAGCCCTGGTTATCAGCCTGGGCTGCGAAAAGCTGCAGGCCAGCCAGGTGATGCATGACAACGACCCGTCAGTGGACCTCAGCGACCCGTGGCTGTACCGCCTGCAGGACGCCAGCCTGGGCTTTGTGGAAATGATCGAACAGATCATGGAACTGGCCGAAACCCGCCTGAAGAAACTCGACCAGCGCCGCCGCGAAAGCGTGCCGGCCAGCGAACTGATCCTGGGTATGCAGTGCGGCGGCAGCGATGCCTTCTCGGGCATCACCGCCAACCCGGCGCTGGGCTATGCCGCCGACCTGCTGCTACGCGCCGGCGCCACCGTGCTGTTCTCTGAAGTGACCGAAGTGCGCGACGCCATCTACATGCTCACCTCGCGGGCGGAAAACCAGCAGGTCGCAGACGCCCTGGTACGCGAAATGGACTGGTACGACCGCTACCTGCAGCAAGGCGCCGCCGACCGCAGTGCCAACACCACGCCGGGCAACAAGAAGGGCGGCCTGTCGAATATCGTCGAGAAGTCTCTGGGCTCGATCGTCAAGTCCGGTAGCGGCGCTATCCAGGGCGTGCTCGGCCCGGGTGAACGGGTCAACCGCAAAGGCCTGATCTTCTGCGCCACCCCGGCCAGCGACTTTGTCTGCGGCACCCTGCAACTGGCTGCCGGCATGAACCTGCATGTGTTCACCACCGGTCGCGGCACCCCGTACGGCCTGGCCATGGCGCCAGTGGTCAAGGTTTGCACCCGCAGCGAGCTGGCCCAGCGCTGGCCCGACCTGATCGACATCGACGCCGGGCGCATCGCCAGCGGCCGCTCGACCATCGAGGAGCTGGGCTGGGAACTGTTCCACTACTACCTGGACGTTGCCAGCGGTCGCAAGCAGACCTGGGCCGAACAGCATCGCTTGCACAACGACATAACCCTGTTCAACCCGGCACCGATTACCTGATGCCAACGGCTTGCCCAATTCAACAGTGCAACGCGGCCCCTGTGGGAGCGGGTTCACCCGCGAACACCGGCAAAGCCGGTGCCATACACCGAGTTGCCTGCTTCGCGGGTGAACCCGCTCCCACAGGGACCGAGCAAACGCCTCAAACACGTTCTCTTCCTTCACTACTCTCTAGAGGAGCACCCCATGCCTGAAATCCTCGGCCACAACTTCATCGCCGGCCAGCGCAGCGCCGCTGGCTCACAGCGCCTGCAGAGCCTGGACGCCAGCACCGGCGAGGCCCTGCCCTACAGCTTCGCCCAGGCCACCGAAAGCGAGGTGGACCAGGCCGCCAAGGCCGCAGCCGCCGCCTTCGCCGAATTCCGCCAGCTGGCCCCGGCGCGGCGCGCCGAATTCCTCGACGCCATTGCCGCCGAGATAGACGAACTGGACGACGCCTTCGTCGCCATCGTCTGCCGTGAAACCGCCCTGCCCCCTGCCCGTATCCAGGGCGAGCGCGGTCGCACCAGCGGCCAGATGCGCTTGTTCGCCCAGGTGCTGCGCCGTGGTGACTTCCTCGGTGCTCGCATCGACCTGGCCCTGCCCGAGCGCCAGCCCCTGCCGCGCGTGGATCTGCGCCAGATGCGCATCGGCGTCGGCCCGGTGGCCGTGTTCGGCGCCAGCAATTTCCCGTTGGCCTTCTCCACCGCCGGTGGCGATACCGCTGCGGCCCTGGCTGCCGGTTGCCCAGTGGTGTTCAAGGCCCACAGCGGCCACATGGCCACCGCCGACCTGGTCGGTTGTGCCATCCAGCGCGCCGCCGAGCGCACCGGCATGCCCAAGGGCGTGTTCAACATGGTGTTCGGTGGCGGCGTCGGCGAGTGGCTGGTCAAGCACCCGGCTATCCAGGCCGTCGGTTTCACCGGCTCGCTGAAAGGCGGTGACGCCCTGTGCCGCATGGCCGCCGAGCGCCCGCAGCCGATCCCGGTATTCGCCGAGATGTCCAGCATCAACCCGGTGATCATCCTGCCGGGCGCCCTGGCCAAGCGTGGCGAAGCCATCGCCCGTGAGCTGGCCGGTTCGGTGTGCCTGGGCGCGGGCCAGTTTTGCACCAACCCGGGCCTGGTGATCGGCCTGCAGTCGCCGCAGTACAGCCAACTGCTGACCGAACTTGGCCAGCACCTGGGCCAGCAGGCCGGCCAGACCATGCTCAATGCCGGTGGCCTGCGCAGCTACGTCGGAGGCCTGGAGCACCTGCACGCCCATGCCGGTATCGAGCACCTGGCCGGCCAAGCGCAGGCAGGCAGCCAGGCGCGCGCCCAGCTGTTCAAGGCCGATGCCCGCCTGTTGGTGGAATCTGACCCGCTGCTGCAGGAAGAAGTGTTCGGCCCGACCACCGTTGCCGTGGAAGTGCAGGACAACGACCAGTTGCGCGCCGCCCTGCTCGGCCTGCGCGGCCAGCTGACCGCGACCCTGATCGGCGAGCCGGAAGACCTGCAGACCTTCGCCTGGCTGGTACCGCTGCTGGAAGAGAAAGTCGGGCGGATCCTGGTCAATGGCTATCCGACCGGTGTCGAGGTGTGTGATGCGATGGTGCACGGCGGGCCTTACCCGGCCACATCGGATGCGCGCGGTACATCGGTCGGTACCCTGGCCATCGACCGCTTCCTGCGCCCGGTGTGCTACCAGAACTACCCGCAGGCGCTGTTGCCCGAGGCATTGCGCGACGGTAACCCGCTGGGGCTGCGCCGGCTGGTGAATGGGCAGTGGAGTGACGGGGCGATCTGATCGCCCGTTGAAACCAGAAAGCCCCGCGCATGGCGGGGCTTTTCTTTTGGCTGTGGCTCCACAGGGCTCAAGCTCAAGGTGATCCCTGTGGGAGCAGGCGCGCCCGCGAAGAGGCCGGTACAGGCGACGAAAGCCTCAGGCCCCCTGCGCCTCGGCCTCTTCATGCGCCTGGCGCAAGCGCTCCCGGCTATTGCTCAGGTGCATGCGCATGGCCATCTTCGCCCCTTCGCCATCACGCCGGGCGATGGCTTCATAGATCGCCTCGTGCTCGTGCATCAGCCGGCTCATGTAGTGCGCCTGGTCATCATGGGCCAGCCGCGCCGAGTTCAACCGGGTACGCGGGATGATGCTGGTGCCCAGGTGGTTGAGGATGTCGGCGAAGTAGTGGTTGCCGCTGGCCTGGGCAATGCGCAGGTGGAACTGGAAATCCGCCGACACCGCATCCGTGGCGTGGGCAGCCCCTTCGTTGAGTTCGTCCAGCGCCGCACGCATGCCGGCCAGCTCTTCATCGCTGCGCCGCTGCGCCGCCAGGCCCGCCGATTCGATCTCCAGGGCAATGCGTAATTCCAGCACCGCCAATACTTCGCGCAGGGTGACCACGGTCGCCGGGTCGATGCGGAAACCACCCGCAGCCGGTGCGTCCAGCACGAAAGTGCCAATGCCGTGGCGGGTCTCGACCTGCCCGGCGGCCTGCAGCCGCGAGATCGCTTCACGCACCACCGTGCGGCTGACTCCCTCTTCGGCCATGATCTGCGATTCGGTCGGCAGCTTGTCGCCGCGCTTGAGCTGGCCGCTGCGAATGCGCTCGGTCAGCACCGTGACCAGTTCCTGGGCCAGACTGCGCGGCTTGCGCCGGGTCTTTGCCTGTACCTGCTGCTCTGTCATTGCCCTGTATTTCACCTTGAAAGACAGCGCTCATCATAGCGCAAGCAGTTGTACGATCACATACTCGCAGTGCGGTATTTATTCTCTCGGCTTGCATGCCACCAGTCGATGGTCAGCGACCATGATCTGACGGCAAATTGCTGGCCCCCAGTGCCTGCTTGTGAAGGCAAACTTCGTTTTCCTTCAGATGCTTAGGACAGCAACATGCGAGTACTTCTAGCAACGATGGCCGGCTGCCTGCTGGCCACGCTCGCTTTCGGCGCCCAGGCACGGGCGCTGAGCCAGAACGATCGCCACACCTGCGGCTGGGGTGCGCAGATAGCCGCCGAGGCCCAGCAGGCCAAGCTTTCCGGGGTAACCCTGTATGCCACGCGCAAGAAGCTGCAGGCACGCAAATTCCCCAAACCGTGGATGCGCATGACCGCCTTCGGCATTACCGAACAGACCTACAACAGCCGTTCGCGGATCAAGCCGGCAGCGATCAAGCAGACCTATTACGAGCAGTGCGTGCAGCATGCTGTAGCAAGACGATAACGATTGCCCGCGTACCCTGTGGGAGCGGCTTTAGCCGCGAAGAATCCAACGTGGTGCATGGCACCGGCTACGCCGGTGTTCGCGGCTAAAGCCGCTGCCACAGGGTCCCTGCCAATTCAATTAGTTATGTGCAATTCTATCGCCGCCAGGGTGCACCGGCCTCGAAGCGTGCCTCCATCCATGCCTTGAAAGCCGTCAGGGCAGCACTGTTGAGGCGCGCGGTCGGCCGTACCAGGTAAATGCCTGCCGCCACATCCAGCTGCCATTGCGGCAGCACCCGCACCAAGCGCCCGGCGGCGAGGTCCTCGCCCATCAGCCAGTCCCCTCCCGCCAGGATGCCAACGCCACGTCGCGCCGCCTCCAGCAGCGCTTCGTTGTCATTGCTGCGCAGGCTGCCGGCAACCTTGACACTCACCTGCTGCCCGCCACTCATCAGTCGCCATTCGGGAAAGCTTCGCAAACCACTGAAACCCAAACAGTCATGCCCGGCAAGGTCCTCCGGATGCACAGGTGCGCCATGCCGGGCCAGGTATTCGGGCGACGCACACAGGATGCGCCGATGATCGCACAGTTTTCTGGCCACCAGGCGGTTGTCGGCCAGCTCGCCAATACGGATGGCGGCGTCGAAACCCTCGCCGATCAGGTCAACGAAACGATCGGCATACTCGGCCTCCACCATCACCTGCGGGTGGGCCAGCACGAAATCAGCCAGCACTGCGCTCAACCAGCGCCGCCCCATGGCTGCCGGCAGCGCCAGGCGCAGGCGCCCGCGTACCGCCACCGCCCCCTCGGCAGCTTCCTGTTCGGCCTCTGCTATCAGTCGGTTGGCCTCGCGCACCTTGGCCACCAGCCGCTCGCCTTCATCGGTGAAACGCAACTGCCGCGTACTGCGCTCCACCAGGCGAATGCCAAGGCGCATCTCCAGTGCACTCAGGCGCTTGGACAGCACCGTGGGATGGCGCTCCAACTGGCGCCCGGCAGCGGCAAACGAGCCCTGTTCGTGCAGCGCCAGCAAGGTGGCAAGTTCATCGGCGCGGCGGCTGTCGAAGGCATCCATGGCAAGGCTCGGCACAAGGCTGTGGGTCAGGGATCAGGCAGTAAGGATTAGCGCGCCCTCCGACAGCCCTTGCTCCAGGTCCCCGTGGGCCCTGGCCGCTTCGGCCAGCGGGTAGCGACGCCAGACCCGAGGCTGGATGATACCCTCCGCGACCGCCGCCAGCACATCGTCGGCGCGCTGCTGGTACTCGTCGACCGTGCGGGTGTGTGCCGCCAGCGACGGCCGGGTCAGGTACAGCGAGCCCTTGGCGTTGAGCGTGGCAACCTCGATGGCCGCCGGCGCGCCGGAGGTGCCGCCAAACGACACCAGCAAGCCACGCACCCGCAGGCTGTCCAGCGAGGCTTGCAGCGACACCTTGCCGACACAGTCATAGGCCACGTCCACGCCCTGGCCCTGGGTCAGCTCGCGGACCTGGCCGGCCAAGGTTGTAGCGTCGAACACCAGCACATGGTGGCAACCCGCTGCCTGCGCCCTTGCCACGCTCTGCGGGCGTGATACCACGCCGATCACCGTCGCCCCCAGGTGCCTCGCCCAGGGCGCCATCAGCTGGCCCAAGGCACCGGCGGCACCGTACAACAGCACCTGGCTACCGGGGCCCACGGCATAGGTAGTCTTCAGCAAGTACTGCGCGGTGATGCCCTTGAACAGCACGGCGGCGGCGGCCTGGTCATCCAGCTGAGGCGGCAGCTTGACCAGACGCTCGGCCGGGTACAGGCGGCCACTGGCGTAACCGCCAACCGGGCCCATGGCGTAGGCGACCCGGTCACCCACCTGCACGTCATGTACCCCTTCGCCGACGGCAGCGACCCGCCCAGCCCCTTCCAGCCCCAGCCCGGAAGGCAGGTCCAGAGGGGCGCCGCCCTTGCGCTGCAACAAGTCGAGCGGGTTGACCCCCATGGCCGTCTGCTCCAGCCAGACCTGGCCGGGCCCAGGGGCTTGTGCTTGCAAGTGTTCAAGATGCATGACATCGGCACTGCCGGTGCTGTTGAGAACGATGCGGGTAGCCATGATCGAATCCTGTTGGATGGGTGTTCGAGTCAGGCTAAACAGGCAGCAAAAGTTGAACAATCAGGCGGGATGCAGATGATTTCTGCACCCCTTGCAGCAGGGACCCCCATGAAACGGGTTGCGAGTATAACCCCAACGACTGACACGGTCCTTGTAGGGCGGCCTTGTGTCGCGATGGGGCGCGAAGCGGCCCCAGGTTTTCAGCTTCGAGCAAAGTTTGTCGGGGCCGCTGCGCGGCCCATCGCGACACAAGGCCGCTCCTACAGGGACCGCGCCAGCTTTGGGTATTTGTTAAGCTGATCAAAACCGTAGGAGATGGCCAAGACCATTCGCACCATGGATGAATTACGCAAGATCGACCTCAACCTGCTGCTCGCCCTGCACGCCCTGCTGACCGAAAAGCACGTGACTCGCGCCGCCCTGCGCCTGCACCGCAGCCAACCGGCGGTAAGCCACGCCCTGGCGCAGTTGCGCAAGCACTTCGACGACCCCTTGCTGGTGCGCCAGAACGGCCGCATGGCCTTGACCGCTCGCGCCCAATCGCTGGCCAAACCGCTGCACGACGCCCTGGGCAACCTCAACGGCCTGCTGGCTGCCCCACAGTTCGAACCGGCCAAGGCCCAGCGGCGCTTCAGGCTCTCGCTGTCCGATTATTCCTCGCGGATCATCCTGCCACCCCTGCTGCGCCATCTGCGCCAGGTCGCGCCCGGGGTGGACCTGGCCATCAGCCAGGCCAGCCGCGAAACCATGCTGGCGCAGTTGCTCGATGGTGAACTGGACCTGGCCCTGGGCATCTTCCCCGACCTGCCCCTGGCCATCACTGCACAGCCGCTGTTCACCGACAGCTTCATCAGCGTTGCCGACCGCCAGGTGCTGCCGGCCAGCGGCGGCCTGGCCCTGGACGACTGGCTGGCCCGTCCGCATGTGCTGATGGCCATGCAGCCGGATGCCTTCGATGAAATCGAACGCGCCCTGGCCGCGCAAGGCCTGCGTCGGCGGATTGCCCTGGCCTTGCCGCACTGGAGTGCGGCGGTGGATGTGCTGGCCGGTACCGACCTGATCCTGACCGTGGCCAGCCGCGCGGTGGGCTCGCTGCACCAGCACAGGGCATTGCGCCGGTTCGAGCCGCCACTGGCGATTCCTTCGTTCGATTACCAGCAAGCCTGGCACAGCCGCAAGGACGACGACCCCGGGCATCGCTGGCTGCGGGAGACCGTGTGGGCGTGCAGCCAGCCGGGGCGCTGATCAGCCTTCCGGCTGTTTCACCACAGCAGTGGCACTGGCCGGCGTGCCTGCTGCCCAGGTACCCTGCACCAGCAGCACGCCGCAGAGGATCAGCAGCACACCTGCCAACCTGGCCAGGTTGAGCGGCTTGCCCCCCAGCCCCATCACTCCGAAGTGGTCTGCGACCACCGCCGTGATGATCTGCCCTGCCACCACCAGCACCAGGAAACCCGCTGCGCCCAGCCTGGGGGTGAGCGCAGCGGCACCGGCCACGTACAGCGCCCCCAGCACACCGCCAACCCACAGCCACCAGGGCCCCTGCAGGGCTTTGCCCATGTCCGGCGCCGGCACCCTCAGGACCAGCAACGCGACGATCACCACCAGCGAACTAACCGTCAATGACGTGAACGCGCCCCACAACCAATGCCCCAGCGCCCGACCTACGGCGGCATTACCCGCAGCCTGGAACGGCAGCACGGCACCGGCAAGCAACGCCAGGGCAAAGGGAAGCGCCAGAAGGCACAAGGTCTTGCTGAACATGGCAGTCCTCATTCGTGACATATGTTCAGGCAATGATCGGAAAATTCCCTTTATCCATGGAAATCGAAAGTGTGCACGTACTTTATTCACCACATGGATACACGATCCACAGGTGCCGCGCAGTGAAGCCTGAGCCGTATCTATGGGAGCAACTGTCTTGCTCAAATTCCAGAAGTTGGCGCGATCTCTGTGGGAGCGGCCTTGTGTCGCGAATGGGCTGCAAAGCAGCCCCAGCAATTTCAACTGTTGCGCATCAATCCGGGGGCCGCGATGCGGCCCTTTCGCGACACAAGGCCGCTCCCACAGTTACCGCGACAACCTCGAGAGCAACGCGCTACCTGGACTGCGCCAATGAATGGTCAGCGCGAGGTTTCGACGCGCAGCACTTCGGTGTAGATCGCGTCGACCGTCTGGCCGACCTTGAGGTTCTTCATGCGTGCCTGCAGGTCAGGGTTCTCGACCTTGACCACCTGCAGCTTGCCCTCCGGCGGCAGCAGGCTCACCTCATGTGCCTTGAGGTCGATCTTCTTGATCTGTGACGTGACCTTGACCTGGCGGAATGCCTCGCCACCCGGGTTGGGGTTGTCTGCCGTGGCGCGGATGGTACCGGACTCTTCAGTCGCCTTCGGCGCCCCGCCTACTTCGGGATTCAGCACATAGGCCACCGCACGGGTCACGTAAATGTCGACCTGGTCACCCACCTTGAGGTTAGGCAGCGCCTTGGCCTTTTCCGTGAGCTGGAAGGTCACATCCTTCTTTTCATCAGGGCCTTTCACCGTGACCTGCCGGTTGGCCAGGTCGATGGCCGTGACCTGCGTGGTGACGTGGCTCTCCAGCGCCTCGCTGCCAATGGGAATACCGGCCGCCTGCACCGTGAAGCTGGCGGTGGACGCCAGAGTGGCAAGGGCAACGGCACGAACGAGGGAACGAATCGGATTCATAGGCCTGCTTCCATGTAATCAAGACCGGATAGGTGCGTGAAATGCTCACGCGCCAACAAGCATAGCCGTTACCTGCCGCCTTGCCGGCCCTCTTTTCCCGCGACGCATCTCGTCGCTTTTCCGCCATCCGCACCCTTGCAACAGCAAATGCGAATTCTTTACACTTGATTTACATTTACAAATCATTACTATTCGTGACCTCCAAATACAACAAAGAGTCACCTGTAATGGCAAAAAAGTCTGTTGCCCCAGCATCCATTTCCATGCTGGGCCTGCTGGTTGTGCCTGCTGTTCATGCGGCCGTTCAACCTGAATCGCAGGGTTCCCTCGCCTTGCCCGCCACTGCCGTCACCAGCGCCTACGAGCAGCAAAGCTACAAGGCCAGCGAAAGCCGCAGCGCCATGAAGATCGACGCCCCGCTGCGCGACATCCCGCAAACCGTCAACGTCGTGCCCGAAAGCGTGATCAAGGACCAGGGCGCGCAGTCCATGGAAGATGTGTTGAAGAACGTGCCCGGCGTCGGCCTGTCCAACGGCGACGGCCAGCGCGACCAGGTGACCATTCGCGGCTTCAGCGCCATTGGCGACATGTACATCGACGGCGTGCGCGACGACGCCCTGTACTTCCGTGACCTGTCCAACATCGAGCGGGTCGAGGTGATCAAGGGCCCTGCCGCCGTGCTGTACGGCCGTGGCTCTTCGGGCGGCCTGATCAACAGCATCAGCAAGAAGCCGAGCTTCACGCCCAAGCGTGAAGTCGGCATGAGCTTCGACAGCGAAGGCAAGCGCCGCACCCAGTTCGACACCGGCTGGGCCGACCCGCAAAGCAACCAGGCCTACCGCGTGACCGGTGCCTTCGAGGACAGCGACACCTTCCGCGACGATGGCTACATCGACCGCAAGGCCATCGCGCCATCGGCCTACTTCCGCCTCTCCGACGACCTGGAACTGAACCTGGGCGCCACCTACCTGTACGACAAGCGCCTGATCGACTTTGGTATCCCTGCCCTTGGCAACCGCCCGGTAGATGTGGACCGCGACAAGCGCTTCGGCTCCGGCGATGCCGACCAGGACTACGCCCGCAGCGAGGTGTTCTCGCTGACTGCGAGCCTTGATTACCGCATCAATGACGACTTCACCCTGACCAACACCAGCCGTTACTACCGCTACGACCTGGACCGCAACAACACCTTGGCCGACAGCAGCCCGACGCGATTCGTCACCGCGCCCAACGGCGAACTGCTGGTCAAGCTCAACCGCGGCAACGTCGCCCGCGACGAGTACGGCGTGTTCAACCAGACCGAGCTCAAGCAACAGGCGCAGCTTGCCGGTATGCAGCACAACCTGCTGTATGGCGTGGAAGTGGGCTTCCAGGACAAGCACCAGCGAGTGCTGAGCCAGAACAACGTGGCCCAGGTGCCGGTGTACCGCGACGCCTTGGTGCCGGTACCGGAACATGCCGCCAACCTGTCGTCCAAAGGCACCAACTTCCAGCAGACCACTGGCCTGTATGTGCAGGACATGATCGAACTGAACGAACACTGGAAGGCCTTGGTCGGTGTGCGTTACGACATCTTTGGCCAGGAATACGACGATGACCGCGCGCAGAACGTGGACCTCGACCGTACCGACAAGACCTGGAGCCCGCGTGCCGGCCTGGTCTACCAACCGGATAACATCCAGTCCTACTATGTGTCGGTCAGCCGCAGCTACCAGCCTTCGGGCGAAGTGTTCGCGGTCAGCCCGACCAACCAGCACCTGGAGCCGGAAGAAACCACCAACTACGAAATCGGCGCCAAATGGGACCTGCTCGACAGCCGCCTGTCGGTGACCGCAGCGGTATTCCGCCTCGAGCGCACCAACATGAAAACCGCCGACCCTGCCAACCCCAACCTGACCGTGCTGGCCGGCGAACAGCGCACCGACGGCTTCGAAGCCACCGTCAGCGGGCAGCTCACGGACAAGTGGCAGATCTACGCCGGCTACGCCTACCTGGATGCCGAAATCACCAAGTCCAACAGCAAGACCAACGGCGTGGCCAACGAAGGCCAGACCCCTACCCTGACGCCGCGTAACAGCGCCAACGTCTGGCTGGTGCGTACCCTGACCCCGCAATGGCGGGTGGCCGCCGGCGCCAACTACGTCGACGAGCGCTACACCGCACTCGACAACGTGGTGGTGATGCCGGGCTACACCACCTTCGACGCCGCGCTGCTGTACAGCGTGCCGCAGTGGGATGCCGCGCTGCGCCTGAAGAACGTGTTCGACCGCGACTACTATGCCTCCGCGCACGGTTCGGTGAACCTGATCACCCCGGGTGCACCGCGTACGCTGGAAGCCAGCTTCAACTACCGGTTCTGATCATTGCGCCAGGCGCAAGGCCTTGCCAGGGTGCAAAGGCCTTGCGCTGCTTATCTGGTGCAACGCAAGCGTTCACCGCTTCGCTTGAATGCAATATCCTGCACAGTGCATGGCACCGGCTTTGCCGGTGTTCGCGGCGGTTTATCACCTCGATAAACCCGCCCCCACAGGGACAGCACCTTGCTCGCAATTGCAGAGTCCTGCCCTCGGTAAGGAAAGCATTATGAGCAGTAAACCGACTCGCCCCTACGCATCATGGACGCTGGCCACACTGCTCGCCTTCAGCCTGGCGCTCACCGCCGGCTGTTCCAGCAAAGCCGGCAAGGTCCGGTATGCGACGCCCGCAACAGGCTCCAACTGTTTCGCCAAAGCCGTGCCCACCACCGGCGAAGGCGGCCTCGCGTGGGGCAATACGCTGAGTATTGCCCGGCAAAAATCGCTGAACAACTGCGTGCGCTATGCAAGCCGGTCAGGGGGCACACCGAAGACTTGCCAGGTGGTGATGGCCAAGTGCAAGAATTGAGCGCTTGGCCCGTGGGTTCAACCTCGAATGATCACCACTTCAAGGTATTCACTCGGCACCACCAACGACGACTCGCCCCCCACATTGCTTTCATTCAACAATTGCGTCAGATTCCGCTCCAGCGCCTCCGCCGCCTCCGGTTCCAGCGAGGCAAACGCCTTGTGCACCGGCCCGTACCAGGTGCGGAACACCTCGATGAAATGCGCCGCCGAGCGATAGCGGAAGTTGAAGTGCTGGCGGTTGACTTTCAATTCGCCCAGCGCGCCCTCGAACATCCCGCGCAACTGCTCTTCATCACCCCAGCGCGAGGGCGGTAGAGCCCCGGCTGGTGGCGGTACGTGCCGCCCGAGGGTCTTGAACATCTGCCCGACGAAGCCTTGCGGGGTCCAGTTGGCCAGCCCGATGCGGCCGCCGGGCCGGCACACTCGAGCCAACTCGCGCGCAGCCTGGGCCTGGTCGGGGGCAAACATGACGCCGAAAGTGGAAAGCACGGCATCGAAGGTGCCGTCGGCAAACGGCAAGGCTTCGGCATCGGCAGTCTGGAACACCACGTTGAGGTGCTCGGCCCGCGCCCGTTCTTCACCGCGCTTGAGCAGTTCGGGCACATAGTCGGTGGAAGTGACCCGGCAACCGCGCCGGGCGGCGGCCAGGGTGGCATTGCCGTTGCCGGCGGCGACGTCCAGTACCTGCTCATCCCAGCGCAGGTCACAGGCTTCTGCCAGGCGCTCGCCAACCAGTTGCAGGGTTGTGCCGATTACCGCGTAGTCGCCACTGGCCCATGCAGCTTGCTGGCGGGCTTTGAGGGCATTGGTATCCAAAGGGGTGCTCATGGTCTGCGCCTTCTTGTCGTGCGCGGCCGAGGTCCTTCTGGCGGTCAACGCGCCATGGATTCAGGGGATGGGAACAAAACGCTACGCGCCTGGCAGGCGAAGCGGCAAGAAATAATAAGCGGTGAAGCAAGATCGATTTGGTGTAAACACCAGCGATGAAAGACCTATGAGCTCTATTGGCTCATGCTACCCCTGTGGGAGCGGCCTTGTGTCGCGAAAGGGCCGCACAGCGGCCCCAGCAATATTCGCGTCACCGCAGAAATCCTGGGGCTGCTACGCAGCCCTTTCGCGACACAAGGCCGCTCCCACAAGGCTTGTTCTGCGAGGGAAAGAATACCTGTCAGATATCAGGCGAACTTGGCCCGGGCCGCGTGCAGCTTCTTGTAGCTTTCGATCAGGCGCAGGTGGCGGTCGAGGCCTTCGAGCTTCATGCTGGTCGGGGTCAGGCCATGGAAGCGCACGCTGCCGTCTACCGAACCCAGCACCGCGTCCATGCGCGGGTTACCGAACATGCGGCGGAAGTTGGCTTCGTAGTCGTCCATTTCCAGTTCATCGTCCAGCAGCACTTCCAGCACCACGTTCAGCGCCTGGTAGAACAGGCCACGCTCGACGGTGTTGTCGTTGAACTGCAGGAACGCCTCGACCAGTTCCTTGGCTTCCTCGAAGCGCTGTACCGCCAGGCAGATCAGCAACTTCAACTCGAGAATGGTCAGCTGGCCCCACACCGTGTTCTCGTCGAACTCCACGCCGATCAGCGAGGTGATGGTGGTGTAGTCATCCACATCACAGTTGTCCAGACGCTTGAGCAGCAGCTTGAGGGAACGGTTGTCCAGGCTGTGCAGGTTGAGGATGTCGGCGCGGAACGACAAGGCGCGGTTGGTGTTGTCCCAGATCAGGTCCTCGACCGGGTAGATCTCCGAGTAACCCGGCACCAGGATGCGGCAGGCAGTGGCACCGAGGTTGTCGTACACCGCCATGTACACTTCCTTGCCCAGGTCTTCGAGGATGCCGAACAGGGTCGCGGCCTCCTGCACGTTGGAATCCTCGCCGTGGCCGGAGAAGTCCCACTCGACGAACTCGAAGTCGGCCTTGGCACTGAAGAAGCGCCACGACACCACGCCGCTGGAGTCGATGAAGTGTTCGACGAAGTTGTTCGGCTCGGTCAGCGCGTGGCTTTCGAAGGTCGGTTGCGGCAGGTCGTTCAAGCCTTCGAAGCTGCGGCCCTGCAGCAGTTCGGTGAGGCTGCGCTCCAGCGCCACTTCCAGGCTCGGATGGGCACCGAACGATGCGAACACGCCGCCGGTGCGCGGGTTCATCAAGGTCACGCACATCACCGGGAACTCGCCCCCCAGCGACGCATCCTTGACCAGCACCGGGAAGCCCTGCTCCTCCAGGCCCTGGATGCCGGCGACAATGGCCGGGTACTTGGCCAGCACCTCCTGCGGCACATCCGGCAGGCACAGCTCGCCTTCGAGGATTTCGCGCTTCACCGCGCGCTCGAAGATTTCCGACAGGCACTGCACCTGCGCCTCGGCCAGGGTGTTGCCGGCGCTCATGCCGTTGCTGAGGAACAGGTTTTCGATCAGGTTGGACGGGAAGTACACCACCTGCTGGTCGGACTGGCGCACGAACGGCAACGAGCAGATACCGCGCGCGGTGTTGCCCGAATTGGTGTCGTACAGGTGCGAGCCACGCAGCTCGCCGTCCGGGTTGTAGATGGCCAGGCAGTGCTCGTCGAGGATTTCGGCTGGCAACGCATCACGCGGGCCGGGTTTGAACCACTGCTCGTTCGGGTAATGCACGAACGGCGCGTTGGCCAGGTCCTCGCCCCAGAACTGGTCGTTATAGAAGAAGTTGCAGTTAAGGCGCTCGATGAACTCGCCCAGCGCCGAGGCCAGCGCGGCCTCCTTGGTCGCGCCCTTGCCGTTGGTGAAGCACATCGGCGACTGGGCGTCGCGCACATGCAGCGACCACACATTGGGCACGATGTTGCGCCACGAGGCGATCTCGATCTTCATCCCCAGCCCGGCGAGGATGCCCGACATGTTGGCGATGGTCTGCTCAAGCGGCAGGTCCTTGCCGGCGATGTAAGTGCTGGTGTCCGCCACCGGCATCAGCAGGCCCTGGGCATCGGCATCGAGGTTGTCGACCACTTCGATCACGAACTCGGGGCCGGTCTGCACCACCTTCTTCACCGTGCAACGGTCGATGGAGCGCAGGATGCCCTGGCGGTCCTTCTCGGAAATGTCCTCGGGCAGCTCGACCTGGATCTTGAAGACCTGGTTGTAGCGGTTTTCCGGGTCGACGATGTTGTTCTGCGACAGGCGAATGTTTTCGGTGGGGATGTCGCGGGTCTGGCAGTACAGCTTGACGAAGTAAGCCGCGCACAAGGCCGAAGACGCCAGGAAATAGTCGAACGGCCCCGGCGCCGAGCCATCACCCTTGTAACGGATCGGTTGGTCGGCGATCACCGTGAAGTCGTCGAACTTGGCTTCGAGACGGAGATTGTCGAGAAAATTGACCTTGATTTCCATGCGGGATTACCGTGATTTAAGCGTGCAAAACGAAATTGGCCGGCATTATCCGGGTTTTTCTGCCGGAAGTCCTGTTTGCCTGTACCGGCCCTATCGCCGGCAAGCCAGCTCCCACAGGAACTGCACATGACTTGCGGTCGATACGGTCGAGGTGGGAGCCGGCTTGCTGGCGATAGGACCGGTACAGACTTGCGTATTCCACCGAATTGCTTGCCTGATCCTCTGAACCTGCCCCGCCAGCAGACCAGCGGTCACCTCGCTGTGCTAGCGTTTCTGCACTGGGGAGCACCGTACTCCCCACTCAGAAGAAACCAAGCGACAGCAACCGTTGACGGGCAGGTGAACCATGGAACTACGCATCAACCAGAAGACCTACCAGGTCGAGGCAGACGCCGACACGCCCCTGCTATGGGTGATCCGCGATGACCTGGGGCTGACCGGCACCAAGTATGGCTGCGGCCTGGCCCAGTGCGGCGCCTGTTCGGTGCTGGTAGACGGCAACGTGGTGCGCGCCTGCGTCACCCCGGTGGCCGGCGTGGTCGGACGCGAGGTGACCACCATCGAGGCGATCGAGGCCGATGCCGTCGGCAAACGGGTGGTCGCGGCCTGGGTCGAGCACCAGGTGGCCCAGTGCGGCTACTGCCAGTCCGGTCAGGTAATGGCGGCCACGGCGCTGCTCAAGCATACGCCCAAGCCCAGTGACGCACAGATCGAAGCAGCCATGGTCAACCTGTGCCGCTGCGGTACCTACAATGCCATCCATGTCGCCATGCATGAGTTGGCCCAAGGGGAGAAGGCCTGATGAACACACCAGTCGATACCCCCGCCGAACTGCTGAAGCTGCAACGGGGCGAAACGGTCAACCTGTCGCGTCGGCGCTTTCTTGCCGGTACGGCTGTCGGTGCTCTGGTGCTGGGTTTCGGCCTGCCCATGGGGTCGGCCCGCGTGCAGGCAGCCGCCGCAGCAACCCCGGAGCGCGGCACCCAGGTGCCGGCGTTTCTGGAGATCCGTCCGGACGGCAAAGTACGCCTGCTCAGCCCGTTCATGGAAGGTGGCCAAGGCCCCTTCACCGCCATGGCGCAGATCGTTGGTGAAGAGCTGGACGTCGACCCGGCCAATTTCGTGGTCGACAGCGCGCCGCCCGGAGAAGCCTATGTAGTGATGGAAAACGGCATGCGCATCACCGGCGGCAGCATGTCGGTGCGCATGAGCTACCCGACCATGCGCCGCCTGGGCGCCCTCGCCCGGGCCATGCTGCTGCAGGCGGGCGCCGAGCAGCTGGGCGTGCCGGTCGAAGAACTCTCCACCACACCGGGTCATGTAGTACATACCACGACTGGCCGCTCCATCCCCTACGGTGAGCTGGCCGGGCGTGCCATGGACCTGCCGGTGCCGGACCCGGCCAGCGTCAAGCTGCGCGACCCCAGCCAGTTTCGCTGGATCGGCAAACCGGTACGTCGCCTGGATGCCTACGACAAGTCCACCGGCAAGGCTGTGTACAGCATCGATATCAAAGTCGACGGCATGCTCCACGCTGCCGTGCAGCACGCGCCACGCCTGGGCATGACCGTCGGCAGCCTGCGCAACGAAGACCAGGTCAAGGCCATGAAGGGCGTGCATTCGGTGCATCAGTTGCCTGGCGCCGTGGCCGTGGTTGCCGAACGCTGGTGGCACGCCAAGCGCGCGGTCGAAGCCATCCAGGTGGACTGGAAGGAGCCCGCGGCCGACAGCCCGGTACGGCCGATGCCGGCCGACTTTTCCAGCGATGGCTGGCGCGAACACCTGGCCACGGTCACGGGCCCGGCGCGCGACGACGAAAACCAGGGCGATGTGGCCGGCATGCTGGCCAGTGCCAAGACCCAAGTCGAGGCCACCTACCACAACCAGTACCTCAACCACGCCCAGCTGGAACCGCCGTCGGCTCTGGCGCGCTTCAACCCGGACGGCACCCTGGAGGTGTGGCTGCCCAACCAGGCGCCGGACATGTTCCGTGACGACATCGCCAAACGCACCGGCCTGGCCCCGGCGCAGATCACCCTGCATTCGCCGCTGCTGGGCGGTTTCTTTGGCCGCCACTTCCTGTACGACTCGGCCAACCCCTACCCGCAGGCCATTGCCTTGGCCAAGGCGGTCGGTCGGCCGGTGAAACTCATCTGGAGCCGCGAGGAAGAATTCCTCCGCGATGTACTGCGCCCGGTCGCCGTTGTGAAGTTCCGCGCCGGGCTGGATGCCGACGGCCTGCCGGTGGCCCTCGAAGCAGTGAGCGCCACCGAAGGCCCGACCGAAGCCATCGCCGGCAAGCAAGGCGAAAAGCTCGACCCGACCGCGCTCGAAGGGCTGTCGGGCAAGTCCTACGCGATCGCCAACAAGCGCATCGCGCAGATCTACGTGAAAGGCCCGGCCATGCTCGGCTACTGGCGCTCGGTGGGCAACTCGCTGAACGACTTCTTCTATGAGTCGTTCCTCGACGAGTTGGCCGACAAAGGCGGCAAGGACCCGTTCGAACTGCGCCTGCACCTGCTGCGCGACAACCCGCGCCTGACCAACCTGTTGCAGGCCGTCGCCGAGCTTTCCGGCGGCTGGAAGCGTGGGCCGTTCACCGCCGAGGACGGCAGCAAGCGAGCACGTGGCGTGGCCATGGCCTCGCCGTTCGGCTCGGAGGCAGCGGTCATTGCCGAGGTGTCGATCGAGAACGGCCAGGTCAAGGTGCACGACATCTGGCAGGCCATCGACCCGGGCAGCATCGTCAACCCGGCGATCATCGAGCATCAGGTCAACGGCGCCGTCGCCCTGGGCCTGTCGCAGACGCTGCTGGAAGAAGCGGTGTACGTGGATGGCAAGCCGCGCGCGCGCAACTACGACCTGTACCCGATCCTGCCGCCATCGCGGATGGCCAGGGTGCATGTGCGCATTGTCGAGAGCGGGGCGAAGATGGGCGGTATCGGCGAGCCACCGTTGCCCGCGGTGGCACCGGCGGTGGCCAACGCAGTCGCGCAGCTCACCGGCCAGCGCGTGCGCAGCCTGCCATTGAGCCGCCATACCTTCAGCTGAGCACACAAGGACGCCCCATGACCCATCGCTTCGCAAGAACCGCTTGCTGGCTGGCACTGCCGTGCCTGGTCGCGGCAGGCCTGCTGGCCTGGTACGTCACCCGCGAGCCCGCCTCGCCGTTTGCCGGTACGCAGGCCACGGCCACCGACCCGGCGCTGGTCAGCCGCGGCGAGTATGTGGCCCGGCTCAGCGACTGCGTGGCATGCCACAGCCTGCCGGACGGCAAACCGTTCGCCGGCGGACTGGAAATGGCCACCCCGCTGGGGGCGATCCACGCCACCAACATCACCCCCGACCGCGACACCGGCATCGGTCACTACAGCCTGGCCGACTTCGACCGTGCCGTACGCCAGGGCGTCGCGCCCGGTGGCCGGCGGCTGTACCCGGCCATGCCCTACCCGTCCTACGCCAAGCTCAGCGATGACGATGTCAAGGCGCTGTACGCCTTCTTCATGCACGGCGTGCAACCCGTGCAGCAAGCCAACCTTGCCAGCGACATTCCCTGGCCGCTGAACTGGCGCTGGCCCATTGCCGTGTGGAACGGCCTGTTCGCCGCCACCACGCCATACGCCGAGCATGCCGGGCAGGATGCACAGTGGAACCGCGGTGCCTACATCGTCCAGGGCCCTGGCCACTGCGGCAGCTGCCATACCCCGCGCGGCCTGGCCTTCAACGAAAAGGCCCTGGATGACAGCGGCAAGCCGTTCCTTGCTGGTGCCCTGCTCGACGGTTGGTATGCACCGAGCCTGCGTGCCGACCCCAACACCGGGCTGGGGCGCTGGAGCGAGGCCGAGATCGCGCAGTTCCTCAAGACCGGACGCAACCGGCATGCGGTGGTATTCGGCTCGATGACCGAGGCGTTCAACAACTCTACGCAGTTCATGAGTGACGAGGACCTGGCCGCCATTGCCCGCTACCTGAAGTCGCTACCCGGCGACCCGCAACGCGACGGTGCGCCGTGGCAGTACCAGGCCGAATCGACGCCAGCGTGGCTCGACAGGCCTGGGGCGCATACCTATGCAACCCGCTGTGCGTCGTGCCACGGCCTGGACGGCAAGGGCCAGGCCGAATGGATGCCACCCTTGGCCGGCGCCACCTCGGCACTGGCCAGGGAAGACGCATCGGCGATCAATATCACCCTCAATGGTTCGCAGCGGGTGGTGACGGCCGGGTTGCCCGATGCCTATCGCATGCCGGCTTTCCGTGAGCAACTGAGTGACCAGGAAATTGCCGATGTGCTGGGTTTCGTGCGCAGCGCCTGGGGCAACAAGGGTGGCGCGGTGAATGCGCAGGCGGTGGGCAAGTTGCGCGGGCATACCGACCCGGCCAGTAGTAGCCCGATCATTTTGCATATGCGCTGAATTTGGTGGCTGTGCCGGCCTCTTCGCGGGTGAACCCGCTCCCACAGGATTTGCACCGCTCCTAAGACCTGTGCAGTACCTGTGGGAGCGGGTTCACCCGCGAAGAGGCCGGCACACACCCCCCTTGAACATCAGGTTTAATGGAGTCCCCATGGAAAGCATCGACCTGCTGGTCCTGCGCACCACCCGAGACTGGCTCGCCGCCGGCCACCGTACCTTGCTCGCCACGGTCGCCCGCACCTGGGGTTCCTCCCCCCGCCCGGTTGGCTCGATGATGGCTCTGCGCAGCGATGGCCGGGTGGTCGGCAGTGTCTCTGGCGGCTGCATCGAGGACGACCTCATTCACCGCTACACCAGCGCTTACGGCGGCCCCGGCATGCCCGGCGGCCTGCCCCAGGTGGTGCGCTATGGCGTCAGTGCCGACGAGGCCCACCGCTTCGGCCTACCCTGCGGCGGCACCCTCGAACTGGTCCTGGAATTCGCCCCGTCGCTGCCACACCTCGAGCAACTGCTCGCCGGCCTCGACGGCGGCAACCTGGTACGCCGTGGGCTCGACCTGGGCAGCGGCAAAGCCAGCCTCACCGCCACCAACACGCCCGAACTGTTCAGCTTCGATGGCCGGCACATGCTCAGTACCCTGGGCCCCGGCTACCGCCTGCTGCTGATCGGTGCCGGCGCGCTCGCCGAATATCTGGCGACCATGGCCCTGTTCAATGGCTTCAGCGTTTCACTGTGCGACCCGCGCCCCGAGTACACGGCAGGCTGGAACGTTGCCGGCGTCAACCACCTGGCCGGCATGCCGGACGACGTGGTCCGCGCCTTCGCCCCGGACCTGCGCAGCGCCATCGTCGCTGTCAGCCACGACCCCAAGCTGGACGACCTGGCCCTGCTCGAAGCCCTGCACAGCCCGGCGTTCTATATCGGTGCCATCGGCTCACGGCGCAACAGCCAGCTGCGCCGCGAGCGGCTGATCGAACACTTTGGTGAAAGCGAAGCGTCGTTGCAGCGCCTGCACGGCCCGATCGGCATTTATATCGGTAGCAAGACCCCAGCCGAAATTGCCGTCAGCGTCATGGCCGAGATCCTTGCGGCGAAGAACAATGTCAGCCTGCCCGGCGCGGTCAGCGTGACCCAGGCCAAGGAAGCCAAGCAGCTGGTGCAGCCCCTGTAGGAGCGGCCTTGTGTCGCGATGGGGCGCGAAGCGGCCCCTGTTTTCAGCTTCGCCGCAGATATAGCCGGGGCCGCTGCGCGCCCCATCGCGACACAAGGCCGCTCCTACAAGGGACCGCATACCAGGCTGCAATTTATTGCCACCGCTCCAGGTTTTGCTGCAACAGCTGCTCCGGCAACGCCCCGGCAACGATCTTTTCCATCTCCCTCGCCAGCGCCTCACGCAGCTTCGGCTGGTTACAGGGCGAGTCATGCGACAGCGCCAGGTACAGCCCTTCGCTGGATATCGGTGGCTCCAGCACCTGTACTGTGTCTGCAATCCCCAAGGTGCGCGTCAGCGCCAAGCCGGGATACTGTTCGTACACCACGTAATCGCTGCGCTTGTGCATCAACTTCTCGAATGCCTGCCTGGCACCGGGTACCGCTTCGAGGGTGAGGTTGGCCCGGGCGTAATCGTCGAACTGCTGGCCGTGGCTGTTGTTGACCAGCGTGCCGCCTTTGCGGCCCTTCAGGTCGGCCCATTGCCGGTAGGCAAAGGTATTGTCCTGGCGCACCCAGACAACGCTTGGGGTATGCAGGAATGCCGGGGCAATGAAGTCCATCTGCTGCTGACGGGCCTTGGTCAGGAAATACCCGGCCATCAGGTCGATCCGGCCCGTGCGCACCTCTTCCTGGGCGCGCGACCAAGGCCCGCCATAGACCACCTCGATTTCCAGCCCCAGTTGCTTGCCCAGGTACTTGAGCAGGTCGGCATTGGCACCGATCAGTTGCCGGGGGTTTTGCGGGTCGCGCCACAGGTAGGGGGGGTACTCCGGGTTGCCGGTGGCAGTCAGCCGCCGGCATTCCTCGTGCCCTACCGCCGCCAGCGGCAGCAGCAGGCACGACAACAGCAGCAAAGCGTGGCGAAAGCAGCGCTCGATCATCGACAACCCTCGGCACATGTAACATCCGCAGACCCGGAGCGGTGGCCAAAGGCTGCCACATCCTGTGGTCGACTGCAGCACCCATCTGTGCGTGCTGCAGATAGTCTGGACCATGTATGGCCATCAGGTTGGCCTTTCATCGGTCAGGGGAGCGCCCCTCGGTCTTCAGGCCCCCTGCCGGCGCATCGCCAGGATCGCCGCGCCAAAACCGATGAAGGTCGTGCCCACCACCCTGCTCACCCAGCGCGACAGCGACGGCCGGGTCAGCACGCCCTTGGCCCGTGCCGCCAGCGCGGCATACAGGCTCAGCGAAACCAGCGACAATGCTACGAATATCCCGGTCAGGATCAGGAACTGCGGCAGCAGGGCCGCCCCCTGGTCGATGAACTGCGGGAACAGTGCGGTGAAGAACATGGTCGCCTTGGGGTTGGTCACTGCCGTGAGAAACGCCGACTTGTAAAGTTTAAGCGGCGTGGGCCGGGCCTTGGTCATACCCTCTGCGGCGCCCTGCACCAGCATCGGGCTCTTTTTCAGCAATTGCCGCGCCCCCAGGTAGAACAGGTAGCCCGCCCCCAGGATCTTCACGGCGTTGAACAGTACTTCAGAACTGGCCAGCAGCGCCCCCAAGCCCAGCATGGCGGCTGCCGACAGGCAGAACAGGCCCGAGCCATTGCCCAGCGACGACCAGATCGCGCTGCGTTGGCCATGGGCCAGGCTGTTGTTGATGGCCATCAGTGTGGCTGGGCCAGGGCTGGCGATCGCGATTGCAGCGACCAGGGTAAAAGCGAACAGCGAGTGAGAATCCATTTCAGGCTCGTCAGACAGTCAGGAAAGGCCGCGCGCAAAAGGCGCAGGTTCAGTCGGCATTCTGCCGCTTGGCCGCCTTCTTGGCGATAGCCTTCATCCGCGTTGCCGCCCGCTGCACGGTGGCCATCTTCTCGGGGCGCTTCATGCCCCGCCATTTGCGGATTTCCTCACGGGTACGACCGCAGCTCACGCACAGCTCGCTATTGAGCTGGCACAGCGAGACGCAGGGGTTGTCGATGTCTTTGGCCATGCCGCCACTCAGCCAGGCAATTCTGCCTGCGCGCGCTCGGCGGCGCTGTGGAACACCTGGCGCACTTCCTCGGCCTTGACCTTGCTGACCGATCGGGCAGCCAGCAGCTCGTCGACCACGCGCAAGCCCTGCTCCACGGCGGTGGCCAGTTGATCGCGGTCGGAGGCATCAGCGATATCACCCAGATAAGGAGCGATGAGATACACGTAACGGTCCTGCAGCTTGAGCGCTTCCAGCGCGTCGAGGGCTTTCTGGAACCGATCGGCAGCGGCAGGGCTCATGCTCAATTTATCGAAGTGAATCAGGCTCACACGGTCAGTGGCCATTTGGACGAATCTCCGTTTCCTGGTACGGCCAGGTCCACAAGCAGCAGCGCTTCTACGGTGCTCGGATGTGCAGGCCCGGGGAATGCCCATCAGGGTACCAGAACGCGAAGCAGAAAGGGTCATCCCCCCCAGAACTAAAAGTATTTGGCAGGTCGCGTAATGGACGCCCCGAGGCGTTATCGGGACAGGAGCCGCCGTTTCGTGCGCAGGATAATCGCGCCAGCAATCTCCTCGCCGAGACAGTCATCGAACTCGGTCGCCCACACAACTACAAGCCTGCACCAGCAGGTAAGCCGAAAAGGGGCCTCATCATTCATGGCAAAGGAACACATCACCGAAACGCTCGACCTTGGCGTGACGGACCCCTCGAAAACCGCAGAAGCACGCCAGGACCGGCATTTCGAGGGCAAGCTTGACTGGATCGTCTTTGGTTTCACCAGCCTCCTGGCAATCGCTTTCGTCCTCTGGGGCTTCCTCAACCAGGCCAGCCTCGCCAGCAGAGCCTCCAGCGCGCAATCCTGGGTCATACTCAACTTCGGCTGGTTCTTCGTGCTTACTTCCTCGCTGTTCGTGGTGTTCGTGCTGTGGCTGGCCGCCAGTCGTTACGGCCGGGTCCCGCTGGGCCGTGATGGCGAGCAGCCAGAATTCCGCACGGTGTCCTGGGTGGCGATGATGTTCAGCGCCGGCATGGGCATCGGCCTGATGTTCTTCGGCGTTGCCGAACCGCTGTCGCACTATGTGTCGCCACCACCAGCGACGACCGCCGGGCAGTCCAGCGAAGCGATGCAGGTGGCCATGGCCACCACGCTGTTCCACTGGACCCTGCACCCTTGGGCCATGTACGCCATCGTCGGTCTGGTAATTGCCTATGGCACCTTCCGCCGCGGCCGTTCGCAGCTCATCTCCGCCGCCTTCCGGCCGTTGATCGGCAAGCATGCCAACGGCCCGCTCGGCCGCCTGATCGACATGATGGCGATCTTCGCCACGCTGTTCGGTTCGGCGGCCTCGCTGGGCCTGGGCGCGCTGCAGATCGCTGGTGGCCTGGAATACAACGGCTGGATCGAAAGCCCCGGCAAACTGTTCTACATCTCGATCATCACCCTGCTGACCATCGCCTTCGTCACCTCGGCGGTGTCGGGCATCGGCAAGGGTATCCAGTGGCTGTCCAACACCAACATGGTGCTGGCGCTGGTGCTGGCGGTGTTCGTGTTCATGGTCGGCCCGACCCTGCTGATGCTCAACCTGTTGCCAACCTCGATTGGCATCTACGTCAAGATGCTGCCTGAGATGATGGCCCGCACCAATGCCAGCGGCGGTGAACAGATGAACAGCTGGCTGGCCGGCTGGACCGTGTTCTACTGGGCCTGGTGGATTTCCTGGACGCCGTTCGTGGGCATGTTCATCGCCCGCATCAGCCGCGGCCGCACCATCCGCCAGTTCGTTACCGGGGTGCTGCTGGTACCGAGCCTGGTCAGCCTTGTGTGGTTCACCATCTTTGGCGGCGCGAGTATCGAAGCCCTGCGCGAAGGCGCCTTCCAGCTGGCCAATGGCACGGTCAACAGCAACCACGCGTTGTACCAGTTGCTGGACAGCTACCCGCTGGCCTCGGCGACATCCGTGCTGGTGATGGTTCTGGTGGGTATCTTCTTCGTCTCCGGTGCCGATGCGGCCTCGCTGGTGATGGGCACGCTGTCCGAACACGGCACTACCACGCCATCACGGCGCACGGTGATCTTCTGGGGTGCGCTGACCGGTACGGTGGCGGCGATCATGCTGGCAATCGGCGACCCGCGCGATCCTGGTGAGGCGCTGACCGGCCTGCAGAACCTGACCATCGTCGTGGCCCTGCCGTTCGTGGTGGTGATGGTGCTGCTTTGCCTGGCGCTGTATCGCGACCTGCGCAAGGACCCGATGATGCTGCGCCACCTGCGCGGCAACGAACTGATCGAAAAGGCCGTGTTGTATGGCGCGGTGAAGCATGGCGAAGAGTTCTACATTGTGGTGCAGGAGAAGAAGGCTTCGGCCAAACCGACGTCGGCAGAGGCTGAAGTGACCGGCAACTGATTGGGCAAGCCTGTGAGATCGGGGCTGCTGCGCAGCCCTTCGCAGGCACAGCGTGAGCCGCAAGCTTGCGCTGTACCTGTGGGAGCGGGTTCACCCGCGAAGCAGGCGGCGCGGTCAGCCCTTCAACGCCGCCTCTATCCTGGCCACATCGATCTTGCCCATCTGCATCATCGCCTCGAACGCCCGCTTGGCCGCCGCCCGGTCGGGGTGGCCGATGGCTTCGATGAGGATGCGCGGGGTGATCTGCCACGAAATCCCCCATTTATCCTTGCACCAGCCGCAGACGCTGGCCTCGCCGCCATTACCGACGATGGCATCCCACAAGCGGTCGGTCTCTGCCTGATCCTCGGTGCTGACCTGGAATGAAAATGCCTCACAATGGGTGAAGGCCTTACCTCCATTGAGCCCCACGCAGGGGATCCCCATGACGGTGAACTCCACCGTGATCACGTCGCCCTCCCTGCCCGACGGGTAATCACTCGGCGCCTTGTGCAGGGCTACTACCTTGCTGTCGGGAAAGACCCTGGCGTAGAAGCTCGCCGCCTCCTCGGCGTCGTTGTCGTACCAGAGGCAGACGGTGTTCCTGGCAGTCATGGCCTTGCTCCATGAAAGAGTGTGAGCCTATGAGTCTAGCCCGAGTTGCCGGATGGGTCGCTGCAACATCCTGCAGACATTTCCGACACCAGGTAGTGAACCCGCTTACCAAAAAACGGTCTTTCGCTGACGGTCAACCCACCGACCGGTTCATCGGCCCAGTCACCGGGCCTACTTTTGTCCTGTTTCAGCGAAGACCCAACATGCCCGATTCCCGCCTAACTGCTTCCGCCCTCACTGCCCTGCGCGGCGGCCTGATCGCCAGCCTGGTGACCCTTGCCGCGCCGGTGCACGCCGAAGAGCCTGCCAGCGATGCACGCTGGGTCAGCGATAGCCTGAGCACCTATGTGCGCAGCGGCCCCACCGATGGCCACCGCATTGTCGGTACGCTCAAGTCCGGGCAGAAGCTGACCCTGATCGACACCCAGGGCAACTACAGCCAGGTGCGCGGGCAGAACGGCGATTTGGTATGGATTCTCAGCAACGACCTGCAGTCGGTGCCAGGCCAGAGCGAACGCCTGCCGCAGTTAGATGCCCAGGTCGCGGACCTGACCGGGCAGCTGAAGAACATCGACGACAGCTGGAAGAACCGCGTGCAGGGCATGCAGGAAACCCTCGATTCACGCAAGAAGCTGATAGACGAACTGGAAGCACGCAACAAGGCGCTGAATGAGCAGCTTGACCAGAGCCAGTCGCAGCTGCGCGATACCCAGGCGCGCCTGGGGGACGAGAACAAGCAGGTGATGATGCGCTACATGGTGTATGGCGGCAGCATTGCCGGCGCGGGCTTGCTGGCGGGGCTGATCCTGCCGGCGCTGACCCGTGGGCGCCGGAAAAACGATCGCTGGTTCTGACTGGGCTTTCCTGTACTGGCCTCTTCGCGGGCTTGCCCGCTCCCACAGGTACCGCGCTGGCCTTGAGCCTGATGGAGATGCTGTGGGAGCGGGTTTACCCGCGAAGGGGCCAGTAAGGGCTTACCTGCTACGTGCTTTGTTGTAAATGGTCTTGGCCAGGTCCGCCGAGGCCTGACACTGAGTCATATCACCCTTGGCCTGAGCATCCTTGGCATTTTGCAGGTGGACTTTGAAGTCATGGGCCATGCCGCCATGCATTGCCTGGCCACTGGCCTTGTCGAAATCCTCAAGTTCCTTGATCTTGGCCGCACAGTTGCTCGCCGGGTCTGCGTGTGCGGCAAAACTGAGGACCGAGGCAATCACCAGCAAAGGTATGCATTTCGTGGATTTCATGGAGCGTTCTCCTGGAAAACCTGAAGGGTCGTCGAGATGACATTGGCTCGACGCAGCAAACAGCATAGTCGGCCATACGCCCCGGCGCCTCGCCTCAACCCGGGGACCATGCTCCCTCGGCTAACAGAAAATCGATGAACACCCGCACCCGCAGCGGCATGTGCCGAGCCTGGGGGTAGATCAGCATGAACGGCCGCGAAGTGCCGCCAAATTCGGCGAGCACTTCCACCAGTTCGCCACTGGCCAGTGCATCCTGCACGGTAAAGCGGTAAGCCTGCATCAGCCCGCCGCCATGGCGCACCAGCGTGGCGGTGGCGAGGAAGTCGCCCAGGCAGGTGAACCCACCCTGGGTTTCGATCTCCACCTGCTGGCCCTGCTGGCGAAAGCTCCATGGTGGGTGGCGGCCACTGCTGGGCAGTTCGAACTGGATGCACTCATGTTGCAGCAAGTCGTGTGGTGTTCGTGGCGTGCCGGCACGGGCCAGGTAGCCCGGCGTAGCCACCACCACCAGTTCGGCATCTTCCAGGCGACGCGCCACCAACCGTGAATCGGCCGGCTCGCGGCCACGAATGGCCAGGTCGAATGGTTCCTCGGCAAAGTCGACGTTGCGGTTGCTGACATGCACATCCACCTGCACCTTTGGGTAGCGCTGGCGAAACCGCGGCAGCAGCGGCAACAGCCGGTGGTGGGCATAGGGTGTGGGTGCACTGATGCGCAGCCGACCACTCGGCTCGACTTGCCCACCGGTGACCTGGCGCTCAGCCTCCACCAACTGCCCCAGTGCCTGCCGGCATTGCTGGTAATAGGCCTGGCCGGCTGCGGACAGGCGCATCTGCCGGGTGGTGCGGACGAACAGGCGCACGCCCAGGCGCTCTTCCAGGCGCGCCACGCTGCGGCTGACCGCCGCCGGCGTAACACCGGCCTCCGTGGCCGCAGCAGTGAAGCTGCCGCTGTCGGCGGCCAGGCAGAACAGCTCCAGGCTGCCCAGTTGCAAATCGTCGAAATGGCGGGTCATGACGGCCTGATTGATTACATGATGTATCGATTGAAATGTCCCGCGCCTCATTTTTCAAGTGCTGATTGCAACCTACAGTGGCTTCACACCGAGCCCATGGCTCACTTCACTGGAGATCATGCACATGAATACGCCACGCACCGTCATCATTACCGGGGCCTCGAGCGGCCTGGGTTTCGCCCTGGCCGAGGCCTTCCTCGAACGCGGCGACAACGTGGTCGGCAATGCCCGCAGCCAGGCCCGCCTTGAGCAAGCCGCCGCCCGCCTCGGCAACCCATCGCGCTTCATCGGCGTGGCTGGCGAGATCGCCGAACCGGGCACGGCGCAGCGCCTGTTCGCCAGCGCCGAGCAAGCCTTTGGTGGGGTCGACTTGCTGATCAACAACGCCGGCATCTTCATTGCCAAGCCATTTGCCGACTACAGCGAAGCGGATGTCGAAGCCCTGGTCGGCACCAACCTCAAGGGCTTCTTCTACCCGGCCCAGGAAGCGGCGCGGATCATGACCAGGCAAGGGCATGGGCAGATCATCGCCATCACCGCCTCCATCGCCTTGCAACCGGACACCCGCGTACCCGCCCTGCTGCCGGTACTGGTCAAGGGTGGCCTGAACCAGGCGGTGAAAGGCCTGGCCCTGGAACTTGCAGCCAGCGGCGTGCAGGTGAATGCGGTGGCACCGGGGATCATCGATACGCCGCTGCATGGCGGCAACACGCAAGGCATGGGCGCGCTGTCGCCCAGTGGCCGCACCGGCTTGCCACAGGATGTTGTGGATGCAGTGTTGTACCTGGCCGACTCACGCTTCGTCAGCGGCGTGATCCTGCCGGTGGATGGCGGTAGCACCGCTGGCACCTGGCATTGAACCGAGGAGCGAGCAACCATGCCCTATGTCCATATTCGCGTGACCGATGAAGGCGTGAGCGCTGAGCACAAGCGCCAGCTGATCGAACAGACGACCCGCATGCTGCAGCAGGTGCTGGGCAAGCCGCCGGCCAGTACCTTTGTGGTGATCGAGGAGGTGCCGACCGATAACTGGGGGGTTGGCGGGGAGACAGTGACTGCGGTGCGGGCGCGAGAGCGGGGGTGACCCAGGGGCCGCTTTGCGGCCCAATCGCCGGCAAGCCAGCTCCCACAGGATCACCACAGGCCTGAACATTGTGGGGTCCCTGTGGGAGCTGGCTTGCCGGCGATGGGCTGCACAGCAGCCCCCTACTGGCGCAACCGCTCCAACGCCTGCAACACATACCCCGTGGCCCGCTCCATCTGCCCTTCCCGGCAAGCAATACCCAATTGCCGCCACAACCCCGGCCGCAACGGCCGGCGGGCAATGCGCCGGTCCAGCTCGGCCGCCTCCCCCTCCTGCGGCAGCAGCGTCGCCCCATACCCGGCCCCGACCAGGCTCTTGATCGCATCGTTGTAGTTCAGCTCGATTCGCGGCTCGGGGTACAAGCCCGCGGCCGCGAACCACTCACCGGTCACCCGCGAAAGCTGGGTGCTGCTGTCGTTGAGGATCAACGCCCGCTGCGCCAGCCAGGCCGGCGTGACCCTGGCCGGCGGCTGCCAGTCGGCCGGCACGTAGGCCAGGATCGGGTCGCGCCGCCAGGGCGTAACCGCAAGCCCTTTGCCGGCCACCTGTGGCAAGGCCACCAGGCCGATATCCAGCGTGCCCTCGCGCAGGCGCGCCAACGAAGCCTGGGAGGTCAGCACCTGTACCTGCACATCGATCCCTGGGTGCACCGTACGCAGGTGCTCCAGCGCCTGCGG
The DNA here is from genome assembly GCF_049486705.1 of Pseudomonas sp. NLJ1. Lineage (NCBI taxonomy): Bacteria > Pseudomonadati > Pseudomonadota > Gammaproteobacteria > Pseudomonadales > Pseudomonadaceae > Pseudomonas > Pseudomonas sp. NLJ1. Next base: position 434,464 of record NZ_CP137735.1, read on the forward strand.
CAGCAGGTGCGCGATGGCACCGGTGGAAGCGCCCAGGCGTACCCGGCCGGTCAGGCCCTCGACCTGCCGGCGCACTTCATCCAACGCCAGGTCGGCGTCAGCCAGCAGGCGGCGGGCACGTGCCAGCAGGGTTTCACCGATGGCCGTGGGCCGCACCTGGCCGCGAGTGCGGGTAAGCAACGGGGCGCCGATGCGCGCCTCCAGCTCGGCCACGTGCAGGCTGATGGTGGGCGGTGCCAGGTTCAGCTGGCGAGCGGCTTCGGCAAAGGAGCCCAGGTCGGAGATGGCCACCAGGGTGCGGAGGCGGTCGAGGCTGATTTCGCGCATGGGCCAAACTCATTCAGAAAAGATGAACATGTCGATCATCATATTCAAATTTTCTTTACCAAAGCCAAAAGCGAACATAGGCCATCCCTCCCCGACCGGACTTTGACCATGCACACCCCTGTTGTCTTCATCGACGGTGACCAAGGCACCACCGGCCTGCAGATTCATGCCCGCCTGCAAGGCCGTAGCGACCTGCGCCTGCTGACCCTGCCCGAAGCCGAACGCAAAGACCCGCAACGGCGCCGCGAGGCAATCAACAGCGCCGACATCGCCCTGCTGTGCCTGCCCGACGATGCCGCCCGCGAGGCCGTGGCGGCGATCCATAACCCGCAGGTGCGGGTGATCGACGCAAGCTCCGCGCACCGCACCAGCCCAGGCTGGGTCTATGGCCTGCCGGAGCTCGACGAGCAACAAGCCGAGCGCATCGCGCACAGCAAGCGCGTCAGCAACCCTGGCTGCTACCCTACCGGCGCCATCGCCCTGTTGCGGCCACTGGTCAAGGCCGGCCTGCTGCCAGCGGATTACCCGCTGAACATCCACGCCATCTCCGGCTATTCCGGTGGTGGCCGCGCCGCAGTCGAACGGCATGAACAGCCCGCCGCCGGCAAAAACCCAGCCCTGCAACTGTACGGCCTGGAGCTGGCGCACAAGCATGTGCCGGAGATCCAGCAGCACGCCGGGCTGTCGGCGCGGCCGATGTTCATGCCCGGCTACGGTGCCTACCGCCAGGGCATCGTGCTGAGCATCCCGCTGCAGTTGCGCCTGCTGCCCGGCCAGGTCAGTGCCGAACAGCTGCAGGCCTGTCTGCAGCAGTACTACCAGGGTGCCCGCCATGTCCAGCTGATGCCCCTGCACCAGCACGGCGCAGCGCCGAACCTCGACCCCGAGGCGTTGAACGACAGCAACGACCTGCGCCTGGCGCTTTACGCCAACCCTGAGCATGGCCAGGTGCTGCTGACCGCAGTGTTCGACAACCTCGGCAAAGGTGCTTCCGGTGCGGCGGTGCAGAACCTCGACCTGATGCTCGGTGCATTGCAGGTACAAGGCTGACCGACAAAACCGGTTAGACTGTACAGCCCGCGCCCGCATGGCGCGGGCCGTCCATCTACCCGCCGGAGCCCACCCCCCGATGTTCATCCTGAGCCGCCTCGACAGCGTGCCGCCTGAATCTTTCCAGAACCAGATCCGCGAACTGGTGATCCACCACGTTGGCGAACTGAGCAGCGTCGCAATCAGCGCCGACAACCCGCTGTACCCGCTGTACCAGTACGGCGTCGGCATGGAGGTGCACCAGTACCTGCAAGCGCTGGACGGCACCCGCGGCCTGGCCGTGGCGCTGACCCTGGCGCTGGACGCCGAGGCGCCAGACCAGTTGCTGGGTTTTGCGCTGTCATTGCCGGCCGAGGACGATGAACAGGCGTGCGCCCTGGCGTTCCTGGCCGTGCGCGCCAGCCATTGTCGCCAGGGCATCGCCCGTGCCCTGCTGGGCGACCTGCAGGCACGCCATGCCTGCGTCGAACTGAACGCCTTCGCCGGCCAGGTACCGTGGTTCGAGGCGATGGGCATGCAGGTGGTTGCCGCCAACGGGCCGCAGGTACTGATGAGCAGTACCGGCCAGGCTAGCGGCGCGCTGATCGGGCGGCTGGATATAGCGCCGATCTACCAGACAGCGGAAGTGATGCAGATCCATACCTACCTGCTCAACCAGCAGGGTGAGGATGCGATGATCGAAGCGGAACAGATGCGGGATGAGCGGCTGGACGAACTGACCGCTCAGGCCCAGGAGTGTGTACGGCAGCGCAAGACCGTGCATTGATCCAAGGACTTCTTCGCGGGTAAACCCGCTCCCACAGGCCCGGTGACATCCCTGTGGGAGCGGGTTTACCCGCGAAGAAGCCGCAACGCCCCGTCAGCCATGCACCCAACGCCGATGCAGCCCACGCGCCAGGGCATCCAGCACAAACCCCAGCACCCCGATCAGCAGCACCATCGCCATCAGCTCGGAATACGCCAGCCGGTCGCGGGTATCGAGAATGAAGTACCCCAGCCCAGCACTGACCCCGAGCATTTCGCACGGCACCAGCACGATCCACAGAATACCGATGGCCAGGCGCACGCCGGTCAGCACATGGCCGATCACCCCGGGCACGATCACCTTGCACAAGGTTTCCCAGCGCGTGGCGCTCAAACTGCGGCTCAACTGCAACCAGCGCGGGTCCAGTTGCCTTACCCCGGCCGCCGTGTTCAGCAAGATCGGCCACAACGCAGCAAATGCCAGCAGGAAGTAGATAGGCTGGTCCCCCACGCCCATCAGCATCACCACCACCGGCATCCACGACAGCGGCGAGATCATGCGCAGGAACTGGAACGCCGGCGTGGTCGCCGCCTCCAGGTGCCGGTAGCTGCCCACCAGCAAGCCCAGTGGCACGCCGATCAGCAGCGCCAGCAGCAGCCCGACCAGGATACGCTTGAGGCTGACCCAGATATGCCCGTACACCTCGCCCTGCCCAAGCAACTCGATCAGGCTGGCCAGGGTCGCTGCTGGCGAAAAGCGTGCCGACAAGCCATCGGCCTGGCCGAACAGCGCGACACCGGCCCACCACAACAGCAACAAACCCAGCAACCCGGCCAGCCCCAGGCCGGCATGAACGACATGCGTGCGCATCAGACCGCGAACTCCTCGCTACGCTCGAAGTTATCGGCGATTCCGAACACCGACGGCCCGCCAACGCTGGCGATGGCGTTGCGCACGAAGCGGTCGTCGACCAGATCGCGGGCGGTATGCGCCGGGTCCAGGCCGGCCAGGAACGCGTTATCGCCCTCGATCAGGGTGGTTTTCAGGCGCTTGACCAGTTCTTCGGTGTAGCTGGGGAACGGGTAAGGCTGGAAATCGATGCGCTTTTCGTCCCACTGCTGGTGGCGAATGGCGCCGCTGGCAATGTAACCGGCACGGTCCTCCGCGGCCGGGGCCAGCACTTTGCCAAGCACTGCTGGTTCATGCGGGGTGTACTTGTTGGGGCCGGCTTTGGACAACAATGCAGCGGCCTCGGCGCGGTGGTCACGGGTCCAGTGCTGGGCCTTGACGATGGCGTTGACTACCTTCTGCGACCACTCCGGGCGGTTGTTCAGGTCGTGCTCGTGCATGAACACCACACAGCAGGCGTGGTTGCGCCACACATCGCCGGTAAAGCGCTGCACCCGGCCGACCTTGAGGTTCTCGGCCAGGGCGTTGAATGGCTCGGCGACGATATAGCCGGCGATGCGCTTGCTGGCCAGCGCCGGCGGCATGTCGGATGGCGGCAATACCAACAGGTTGACTTCGTTGCCGGCCAGTGGCGCATTGGCCGGCTTCGACACCGGGGTCAGGCCGTTGTCGTTGAGCATCTGTTGCAGCACGACGTTGTGGATCGAGTACCAGAACGGGATGGCCACGGTCTTGCCGCCCAGCTGCTTCATGTCGTTGATGTCCGGGGCCACGGTCAGGCCTGAACCGCCCACATGGTTCCAGGCCACCACCTTGGCCGGCACCTTGCTGCCGTAACGGGCCCATACGGTCATCGGCGACAGCAGGTGAATGACATTGACCTGGCCAGAGATGAACGCCTCGATCACCTGGGCCCAGCTGCGCAGCAGCACCGGGCGCTCGACCTTGATGCCCTCGGCCTCGAACAGGCCGTTGTTGTGCGCGACCAGCAGCGGCGTGGCGTCAGTGATTGGCAGATAGCCGATACGCACTGGCGCGTCGGGCTCGGCGGCGGCACGGGCCTGCAGGCTCGACAGCAACGGCAGTGCACCGGCAGCCGTGAGCATGGCGCCGAGCTTGAGGAAATCGCGACGCGAAGAAGAGGAACAGCAGTCATCCATGCACATGGACAGCCTCCGAGGGCAATGGGGTTGGAGTAGGTTCGACTGTGCGGCTTGCCCGCCGAAGGGTTTTGAGTATTTCGATGCGCAAGGCGCCCAGCTCCTCGACCCGCTGCGTCCGTGGTTGCGGCAGGTCGATGTGCCACTGGCCGAGGGTGTGCGCTGGGTGGTTGCCCAGTAGCAGTACCCGGTCGGAGAGCAGCAGGGCTTCGTCGATATCGTGGGTGATCAGCACCGCCGCCGTGTTGTGGGTGGCGATAAGTTTCAGCAGCAGTTGCTGCATGTCGGCCCGGGTCACTTCATCCAGCGCGCCGAACGGCTCGTCGAGCAACAGCACTTCGGGCTGGCGGGCCAGGCAGCGGGCCAGCGCGGTGCGCTGGGCCATGCCGCCAGACAACTGCGCCGGGTACTGGCCGCGGGCATGGGCCAGGCCCACGGCGGCAATCGCATGGTCGATGCGCGCGCGCCGTTCGGCGGCGGCAAGTTTTGGCTGGCGGGCAAAGTCCAGGCCGAAGGCGACGTTCTTTTCCAGGTTCAACCACGGCAACAGGCTGGGGTCCTGGAAGGCCACCGCCAGGCGTGGGTGCGGGCCTTGCAGCGGTTGGCCGTGCAGGGTCACGCTGCCACCGCGGGGCTGCTGCAGGCCGGCCAGAACCCGCAGCAGGCTGGACTTGCCGACCCCGCTGGGGCCGAGGATGGTCACCACTTCGCCGGGGGCCAGTTGCAGGTCGAACTGCGCCAGCACCGCCTGCCAGCCACCCTCGCGCGGGTAGCCCAGGCTGATGTCGCGGGCTTCGAGCAACACTGGGCTCATGCCGCGCCCGCCTGGCGTTGCAGTTCGGCGCGCAGTTGCACCAGGCTGGGCGTGACGATCGGCACGAAGGCCGACTCGCGCCAGCGGCGGGCAAAGCCTTCACCGTACTCGCTGAGGTAAGCCTTGCCACCACTGGCCTGCAACTCTAGCTGTACGGCGTCGGCAGCGCTTTCGGCCAGGGTGATGCGCAGCTTGAACAAGGCTGCCGGCTGCTGCTGGAAGCGGCCATCGAGCAGGCCCTGCTTGAGCTCGCTCACGGTGTTTTCCAGGCGCTCGCCGAGCACCTGGCGTGCTTCGTCGAGGAAGGATGCACGGCCATGCAGGTGTGCCTGCACTTCCGCCAGTGCCCGCCGCGCCAGGCCAATGGCCATGCCGCACTGCAGCGCCAGGAAAGCCGGGCGTACCCGAGGCAGGAACTCGCGGGCATTTTCGTGCAGCAACCAGCCGCGCTGCAATTGCACCTGGTGGAAGGCCAGTGCCGCGGTGTTGCTCGACTGCAGGCCCATCAGTTGCAGGTCGTCGGAACGCTCCAGGCCCTGCGCGTCGGATGGAATGGCCAGCACGAACGGTGCTCCACCGGCTTCGTCTTCGATAGCCGCAGCCACCACGAAGCCGCTTTTGCGCAGGTTGGTCACCCAGTGCAGGCGCCCTTCCAGCTGCCAGCCATCGGCTGCCGGGCGGCCGCGCACCTGCAGCGCTTCGATGCCGGACAGGAACTTCATGGCGTTGGACAGCCCGGTGGCGCCGGCCAGTTCGCCAGTCAGCAGGCGCGGCAACAGGTGCTCGCGCAGGGGCTGGTTGGGGCTGTGCAGCAGGTATTCGATGAAGGCGCGCTGGCCCCAGCAGACGAACGCCGCTGCCAGCGAGCGGCTGGCGATTGCGGCGATGGCCTCGACCGCGTTGGTCACTTGCCCGCCCGTGCCGCCCAGGGCCGGGTCGACACCGACGCGCAGCAGCTGCGATTCGGCGATTTGCGCCAGTACCAGCTGCGGCTCGCAGTGGCCCCGGTCAATGGCCTCGGCATTGGCATCCAGCCAGTGTCGAAATGCACAATCTTGCATGGTCTTGCTCCTTTTGGGACGCCGGGGCCGCTGTGCGGCCCGTTCGCGGCACAAGGCCGCTCCTACAACGACCGCATCATGGCCGCTAGCAAACAGGGTCTATGCAGATGGCTGCCAGCGGTACTTGCCGAGCTCGTCATTGAGCGGCGTCTGGGCGAACACATTAGCAAAGTTGCACAGGGTTGCGAGGCTTACGCCCAGAATCACCTCCAGGGCGTTGCCTTCACTGAAGCCGGCGGCGCGGAAGGCCTGGTAAGTGTCCTCGCTGACATTGCCACGGGTGGCGATGACTTCGCGGGCGAACGCGGCCAGGGCTTCATAACGGGCATCGGGCAGCTCGCCACGGGCACGCAGGGCATCGACCACCTCCTGCGGCAGCTTGGCCTTGTTCAGGGCCACGGCCGTGTGGCCGGCCACGCAGAAGTCGCAGCCATGCTGGGTGGCGGCAATCAGCTGCACCACTTCACGCTCAGCCAGGCTCAGTTCGGATTTGCCGTTGAGTGCCGAAACGGTCACGTAGGTTTCCAGCGCCGCCGGGGCATTGGCCAGCACGCCCAGCAGGTTGGGGATGAAGCCGGAATTCTTCTGCGCGTTCTCGAGGAACGGGCGGGCCGCTTCCGGGGCGCTTTGCAGCGTGTGTAAAGTAATGCGCGCGGACATGGAGTAGTCTCCTTTGATGGGTGTCACTACAGTCTGTTGGTTATAAGAACTACCCTCCATATTCATCAGTCGCCTTTCCTTGCTCTAGAGTCTTTGCATTAGATGATTTCATCCAGCCACCTTGTCGATTGGTTATTAGAGGGCCTGGAGCTCGATGCCAGCCTGTTCCATGTAGGCCGCTACTGCGGCGGCTGGCACGCCAGCACCGAAGGCATGGGCAGGGCCAGCTTCCACCTGGTGGTGCAAGGGCATTGCTGGCTGCACATCGACGGCCAGCCCGAGGCACTGCGCCTGGAGGCCGGCGATGCGGTGTTCCTGTTGCGCGACCTCGGCTATCGCCTGGCCAGCGACCAGGACCCGGCCAGTGCCTGCACCCAGCCGCGCCAGCAGATGCAGGCCATGGACGTCGACGCGGTCGATGGCGTGGGGCTGGTATGTGGTTTCTTCCACTTCAGGCCGGGCTTGTCGGCGCTGATCGTCGACGGCCTGGCCGACTGGATATTGCTACGCGCCGATGAACCGGCCGGCCATGCAGCGCGGGCGTTGTTCGAGCTCATTCTGGAGGAATGCCGGCGCGCCGCCGGGCCGTCACAGACGTTGCTGGAGCGGCTGACGCACTTGTTGTTCCTGTATGTGCTACGCCAACAGGTGCATGCCGAGCAGCCATTGGGCGGGCTGGTCGCCCTCGCCCGGCAACCGGCGTTTGCCGGGTTGCTGGAGCAGTTGATCGAGCAACCGGGGCATGCGTGGACGCTGGAAAGCATGGCCGCCTGCACGGGGTTGTCGCGGTCGGCGTTTTTCAAGCGTTTCAACGAACTGGCCGGACAGTCGCCTGGGCAAGTACTGCTGGCGTTGCGCATGCGCCATGCCAGCCAGTTGCTGCGGGCGGGGCATACCGTGGAGCAGGTGGGGGCGCAGGTGGGGTATCAGTCGGTGGCGGCGTTTACCCGGGCGTTTGCCAAGGCGGTGGGGGTGCAGCCGGGGGCGTATCGGCGGCAGCATGAAGGGCGTTAGCCTGCACTGGCCTCTTCGCGGGTGAACCCGCTCCCACAGGGGTATCACAATCTCTGAAACTTGTGGGGTACCTGTGGGAGCGGGTTTACCCGCGAAGAGGCCAGCGCGGGCGACAATTCAGACCTCGGTGAGCGGAATATCTCCTGCCCCTTTACCCTCCCGCCGCTCACCCATCCACGCATTGACCTTCTGCCCGAACTCGGCCGGCGCCTTGCGCCCGAACCGCCGCGCCAAGTCAAGGATGGTCTGCTGCGCCAGGGCCTCTTCCATGCGCTTTTGCGCCCCCAGCATCACCGCATGGATCGCGCACATGCCCTCGGTCGCCCAAGCCGGCGGCGAACCCTCGAACAGGCTGCAACGTTCGCGAATTTCGCGGCAGTCGAAGATCTTCTTCGGCCCGTCGATGGCATTGACGATATCCAGCACGGTGATTTCATCCGACGGCCGCGCCAGCCGGAAGCCACCGCGCACGCCCTCGGTGGCAGCCACCAGCCCGGCACGGGCCAGCTTGGTGAAGACCTTGGCCAGGTACTCCTGGGGCACCCCCTGCAACTCGGCCAGGTCGCGCACGCTGGACTCGCGCGAGTCGCCCCGCTCGTCCACCAGGAACAGCAGGCAATGGATACCGTATTCGACGCCAGCACTGTAGAGCGACATATCTATCTCCGACCAATCTTGTCGCAAATGATACGCCTGTAGTACCTGCTCCGCAAAGTGCGCAGCTGCCGACGGCCGGCCGCTTTCATCCATTTATTCCAGTAAATACGGCTGTTCCGGCCAGGAAATGGCGGTGCGAAGTGTCGCCCTTCTGAAAAAAAGACTTGCAGGCACAAACTACGATCAATACAGTCGTAGTTACTCGAGAGGCACACAACCCGCCCTCGAAGCCCCCTTTCGAACCTTGCGGAGCACCTTCATGAACTCGAACATCCTCATCATCGGTGCCGGCTTTGCCGGTGTATGGAGCGCCCTGAGCGCTGCGCGCCTGCTCGATCAGGCCCAGCGTGCCGACATCAGCATCAGCGTCCTTGCTCCGCAGCCTGAACTGCGTATCCGCCCACGCTTCTACGAGGCCGACGTGCACGGCATGAAGGCCCCGCTGGGCGAGCTGTTCGAAGCCGTGGGCATTCATTTCATTCCGGGCAACGCCGACAGCATCGATACCGAAGGGCGCAGCGTCAGCTACACCGACGCCCAGGGGCACCGCCAACAGATCGCCTACGACCGCCTGATCCTCGCCGCTGGCAGCCAGGTCGCACGCCCGGCAGTGCCTGGCCTGGCCGAACATGCATTCGATGTCGACCAGATGGAATCGGCCATGCGCCTGGAACAGCACCTGGTCGGCCTGGCCGCCCTGCCCGCTTCGCCCGCACGCAACACTGTGGTGGTTTGCGGTGGTGGCTTCACAGGTATTGAAACGGCCACGGAAATGCCTGCCCGCCTGCGTGCCATCCTTGGCGCCAGTGCAGCATTGCGGGTGGTGGTGGTCGACCGCGGTGCGCACGTTGGCGCGGCGCTGGGCGCGGGTATCACGCCGTCGATCATCGCCGCCTGCAAACAGGCCGGGGTCGAGTGGAAGGCCGGGGCTTCGGTGGTGGCCGTCGATGCCGGTGGCGTTACCTTGGACAACGGCGACCATATCGCCAGCAACACCGTGATCTGGACCGTTGGCGTCAAGGCCAGCCCGTTGACTGCACAGGTTGCCGGCGAGCGTGACAACTTCGGCCGGCTGAAAGTGGACGACCACCTGAAGGTGCTGGGCCAGGACCATGTGTACGCCACGGGCGACACCGCCTGGGCCGCTGTGGACGAGCTGGGCAACCACGCCCTGATGACCTGCCAGCACGCCATCCCCATGGGCCGCCACTCCGGCAACAACGCAGCGGCTGACCTGCTCGGCCTGCAGCCGGTGTTGTACCGCCAGCCCAAGTACGTCACTTGCCTGGACCTGGGCGAATGGGGCGCGGCCTACAGCGAGGGTTGGGAACGCGAACTGAAACTGCATGGCCAGGAAGGCAAAGACCTCAAGCGCCAGATCAACTCGGTATGGATCTACCCGCCAGCGGCCGATCGCGCCCTGGCACTGGCCGCTGCCGACCCGCTGATCGCGATCGCTTGACCATAAACCTGACAAAACCGCCGCCTGATGGCGGTTTTGTCAATTAGTGTCATGACATGAAATGACCTTTCGAGAATGATGGCCATATGGCATCATTCAAGACAAAAAGAAATCAAGAGGTGAAGCACACAACTGAATCCGCAGCGCTTCCAGAGCCTGGCGCCACTTCCGGTGACCCGGCCATCCGCCCAAGCTCCTGAGGCCTGCACGCCACCATCAAGGAGCATGTCATGCAATCAAGGAATTTGAAGATCGGCATTCGCGCTGCCTGCGTGTTCGCCCTGTTGGGCATCCTGGTCCTGTTCATGGGCCTTGCCGCACTTTACGAAACCCGGCAGATGGACAAGGCCACGGACGAAATCCGGGTCAACTGGATGCCCGCCGTGGTGGCACTGAGCGAGATCAGCAGCAATCTTGGCCGCTCCCGCGCCCTCACCCTGCGTACCGCACTGGACAACAACCCCAGCGAACGCAACCGCAACCTGCAGCTGCTCGACGATACCAATGCCAAGATGAAGGATGGCCTGAAGGCATACCAAGGCACCATCACCGCCGCCGATGACCGCGCCCTGTTCGACACCTTCGATAGCGCGCACCAGCAATACCTCGAACTGCAGACACGCGTGCTGCAGGACATTGCTGCTGGCCGCATGGAAGACGCAAAGCAGCAGATCACCGGCCCTCTGAGCCAGCGCGCCGACAGCATGATGCAAGCCATGGCGGCGCTGATCGCCTACAACGGCAAAGGTGCCGAACAAGCCTCGCAGCGCAGCAGCGACGTGGCTGACGAGGCGTTCATCGCGATCATTGTCTCGCTGCTGGTGATCATGCTGGCGCTGGTCGCCCTTGCCACCGTGCTCACCCACAGCATCGTCGTGCCGCTGGCCGATGCAGTGAGCGTGGCCGAACGCGTGGCGACCGGCGACCTGACCCAGGACATCCGTGTAGTCGGCCGCGACGAGCCTGCCTTGCTGCTGCGCGCCCTGGGCCGCATGCAGGGCAGCCTGCGCGACACCATCCGCCAGATCGCCGCCTCGTCCGACCAGTTGGCCTCGGCTTCGGAGGAACTGCACACCGTCACCGAAGACACCAGCCGCGGTCTGCACCAGCAAAGCGCGGAGATCGACCAGGCGGCCACCGCGGTCAACCAGATGACTGCGGCGGTCGAGGAAGTGGCGAACAACGCCGTGAGCACCGCCGACGCCTCGAAGGGTGCCGACCAGACCACCCGTGATGGCCGCGACCGGGTCAACCAGGCGCTGGCTTCCATCCAGCATCTGGTGGCTGACGTGACCGGCACCTCGGCCGAGATCGAACAGCTGGCCAACAATGCCAACGAGATCAGCCGTGTGCTGGACGTGATTGGCGCGATTGCCGGGCAGACCAACCTGCTGGCGCTGAATGCCGCCATCGAAGCGGCCCGCGCCGGCGAGGCGGGCCGTGGCTTTGCGGTGGTTGCCGATGAGGTACGCGCCCTCGCCCACCGCACCCAGCAGTCGACCGCAGAGATCGAGCAGATGATTGCCGGTATCCAGAACGGTACCGAGCGGGCGGTGACGGCGATGCACAGCAGCCAGGGCCGCGCCAGCGGCACGCTCGAGGTGGCGCAAGGCGCCGGTCAGGCGCTGGAGGTGATTGCCGAGGCGATAGCCTCGATCAACCAGCGCAACCTGGTGATTGCCAGCGCCTCGGAGGAACAGGCGCAGGTGGCGCGGGAGGTGGACCGCAACCTGGTGAACATCCGCGACCTGGCGATGCAGACCTCGGCGGGGGCCAACCAGACCAGTGCGGCGGCGCAGGATCTGTCGCGGTTGGCGGTGGACCTGAATGGCCTGGTGGCGCAGTTCAAGGTTTGAGCTGAAAAAGCCGGGGCCGCGTTGCGGCCCATTCGCAGCACAAGGCTGCTCCTACATGCATCGTGATTCCCTTGCAGGAGCAGCCTTGTGCTGCGAATGGGCTGCAACGCAGCCCCGGTTACAGCAACAACGCTCTATCAGTCATTCACACTCACGACCCGCCCCGCCTTCTCGGCAGCCTTGCCCCGGGTCGCCAGGCAGTAATACAGCGGCACCGTCACCAGCAGGCCGAACAGCCACGAAAGGTCAGCCCCTTCGACGATATTGGAATACGGCCCCACATACAGCGACGTATTGGCAAACGGCAGCTGCACCAGGATACCGCAGGCATAGGCAATGATCGCGTGGTGGTTGAAGCGGCCATAGATGCCGCCGTCGGCACTGAAGATCGAGGCGATGTCGTACTGGCCCTTCTTGATCAGGTAGAAGTCGATCAGGTTGATCGACGCCCATGGCACCAGCACCAGCAGCAGCGCCAGGATCAAACCGATGAACTGGCCGATGAAGTCCGCCGATGCATTCAGCGCCACCATGCCGCAGCCCACCAGAATCACCCCAGCCAGCACCACCCGCACCTTGATGCTCGGTGTCCACTCGGCAATGAAGGTCTGGATCGCGGTCACGATCGACAGCACCGCACCATACAGGTTGAGCGCGTTGTGGCTGATGATGTTGAGCAGGAACAGCACCATCAGGATCGGGCCCAGCCAGCCGGTGGCCTGCTTTACCGCATCCATCGCATCGGTACCTTCCGGCACGCACAGCACCGCCACCGCACCAAAGCTGAAGCACAGGATGGTGCCCAGGGTAGCGCCGAAGTAGGTGGCCCAGAACGGCTTGGCAATGCCCACTTCACGCGGCAGGTAGCGCGAGTAGTCGGAGGTGTACGGCGAGAAGCTGATCTGCCAGATGGTGCCCAGCGACACGGTGGCGATGAAGCCCGACAGGTTGAACGCGCCACGGCTGAAGAAGTCGGCCGGCAGTTCCTGGGCGAACATCATGATGAAGCCGGCCAGCAGCGCCGAACCCATCACCCAGGTACCGATGCGGTTGAGGATGTGGATGAAACGGTAGCCGATCACGCCGATGGCGGTGGCACTCAGCGCACCGATCACGATCGCGCCCGGCATCGGCACGCTCGGGGCAATGCCGTGAATGGTCTTGCCCGCCAGGACAATATTGGAAATGAAGAAGCCGACATAGATCAGCGCGGTGAAGAACACGATCAGCAAGGCACCGTAGCGGCCGAACTGGCCGCGGCTCTGCACCATCTGCGGAATGCCCAGCTGCGGTCCCTGCGCAGAGGCAAGGGCAATGACCACGCCCCCGACCAGATGGCCCAGCACGATGGCGACCAAGCCCCACAACAGGTTCAGGTGGAACACCTGGACCACCATGGCACCGGTGACGATGGGCAGTGGCGCGATGTTGGTACTGAACCAGAGGGTGAACAGGTCGCGCGCCTTCCCGTGGCGCTCGGCAGGTGGAACGTAATCGACCGTGTGATTCTCGACAAACTGGTGTTGCGACGACGGTTGGGACATAGGATTCAGCTCGAAAGGTCGTTTTTATCTTTGTAAGGAAACCGCATCTAGGCGGCCTCTCAGCTGCGGACCATATTATGGTATTCCAAACTTTTGACAACACTGATCCGTAGGAAAAAACGCCCACTGATCCGCTCGCGCAAGCCCTGCGGCAAACCGCCACACCGCTCAAACGCACGGTATACGTGGGCTTGAGCCGTTCATCGCGCAATACCCTTGCTTGAAAATTCCGCTTGCAAAATAGGTATTACGGTATACCATCAGACACATCAACGATAAAAACCGCGGACCACCGCAGCCCTATAGAGGTACACCAGATGATCGACGCAACCATCTACAAGCAGGTTCTGGGCTCCTTCCCGTCCGGCGTTACCGTCATCACTACCCAGGACGACGACGGCTCGGTCGTCGGCCTGACCGCCAGCGCCTTCTCGTCCCTGTCGATGGACCCGCCGCTGGTGCTGTTCTGCCCCAACTACACCTCCGACTCCTACCCCGTGCTGATCAGGCAGAAGCGCTTCGCCATTCATCTGTTGTCCGGTGAACAGCAGGCCGAAGCCTACGCGTTCGCCAAGAAGGGCAAGGACAAGGCCAGCGGTATCGAGTGGTCCCTGAGCGAACTGGGCAACCCGATCCTGGCCGGTGCCACCGCGGTCATCGAATGCGAACTGTGGCGCGAGTATGAAGGTGGCGATCACGCCATCATGGTCGGCAAGGTGCACAACCTGATCGTCCCTGCAGAGGCGCCACGGCCGATGGTGTATTGCCGCGGCAAAATGGCCAGCCTGCCGGCCTTTGCCTGAAGCCTGTTCTGAATCGAGACCGCTGGCGCCAACCCTGCCAGGCGCCAGCCCCTTTCAAGCGTTGAGGAAAGCCCCATGAAATTTTCGTTGTTCGTGCACATGGAACGTTGGGATGAACAGGTCAGCCACCGCCAGCTGTTCGAAGACCTGACCGAACTGACCCTGATGGCCGAGAACGGCGGTTTCAGCACCGTGTGGATCGGCGAACACCACGCCATGGAATACACCATCTCACCAAGCCCGATGCCGCTGCTGGCCTACCTGGCTGCGCGCACCGACAAGATCCGCCTGGGCGCCGGCACCATCATCGCGCCGTTCTGGAACCCGATCCGTGTGGCGGGCGAATGCGCCCTCCTCGATGTGATCAGCAACGGCCGCATGGAAGTGGGCCTGGCCCGTGGCGCCTACCAGTTCGAATTCGACCGCATGGCTGGTGGCATGCCGGCCACCGACGGCGGCAAGGCCCTGCGCGAAATGGTGCCGGTGGTGCGCAAGCTGTGGGAAGGCGACTACGCCCATGACGGCGAAGTCTACAAGTTCCCGACCTCCACCAGCGTGCCGAAGCCATTCAACGCCACCCCACCGATGTGGATCGCCGCCCGCGACCCGGACTCGCACAACTTCGCCGTGGCCAATGGCTGCAACGTCATGGTCACCCCGCTGATGAAGGGTGACGAGGAAGTGCTGGACCTGAAGAACAAGTTCCAGGCTGCACTGGACAACAACCCGGGCGTGCCGCGCCCGCAACTGATGGTGCTGCGCCACACCCACGTGCACAGCCCGGCCGAGCCGGAAGGCTGGAAAGTCGGCGCCCAGGCCATCTCGCGCTTCTACCGCACCTTCGATGCCTGGTTCGGCAACAAGACCACCCCGGTCAACGGCTTCCTCGAGCCAAGCCCGGAATCGAAGTTCGCCGAAGTGCCGGCGTTCGAGCTGGAGAACATCCGCAAGAACACCATGATCGGCACGCCGGAAGAGATCATCGCGCGTATCAGGTACTACCAGGAACTCGGCGTCGACGAGTTCAGCTTCTGGTGCGACAACAGCCTGCCCCACGCCGAGAAGAAGAAATCGCTGGAGCTGTTCATCAAGGAAGTGGTGCCGGCGTTCGCCTGATTTCCCATTACCTGAAGCATTGCGGGACACGCCCGCTCCCGTGGGCCCTGTGGCCCGCGTGAGCGGGCTTTTTTTGAGTATTGATCCGTTGCCTATACCGGCCTCTTCGCGGGTAAACCCACTCCCACAGGACTGGCGCAGACCATGAAACCTGTGGGGTACCTGTGGGAGCGGGTTCACCCGCGAGAGGCCGGTACAGACAGCACAAAAATCAAGGCATCAGCCCACCTTTCGTCCCCCCGCAAGAGAAATTTCCAGCCGCCTCTTGCACAACAAATATTATGGTATACCATCAGACAACAAGAGCTGATAACCCTCACCAGGAGCCACCCATGAGTTTCGAAATCCGCAAGATCGTCACCTACTCCGAAGAGACCCGCATCGAAGGCGGCAAGGCCACCGACAAGCCGGTGACCATGGTCGGCCTGGCCGTCGTGATCAAGAACCCATGGGCCGGGCGCGGTTTTGTTGAAGATCTGAAGCCGGAAATCCGTGCCAACTGCTCGGACCTGGGTGCCCTGATGGTCGAGCGCCTGACCGCAGCCATCGGCGGCGCCGACAAGATCGAAGCCTACGGCAAGGCCGCAGTCGTTGGTGCCGACGGCGAAATCGAACACGCCTCGGCAGTAATCCACACCCTGCGCTTCGGCAACCACTACCGCGAAGCGGTACAGGCCAAGAGCTACCTGAGCTTCACCAACAAGCGCGGTGGCCCGGGCACTTCGATCCAGATCCCGATGATGCAGAAGGACGACGAAGGCCTGCGTTCGCACTACATCACCCTGGAAATGCAGATCGAAGACGCCCCGCGCGCCGATGAAATCGTCGTGGTCCTGGGCGCCTCCGACGGTGGCCGCCTGCACCCGCGCATCGGCAACCGCTACATCGACCTGGAAGAACTGGCTGCCGAAAAAGCCAACGCTCAATAACAACAACCAAGACGGGCCGGGGCGTGGCGTGCTTACCCGCCGCGCCCGACCTTCAAGGAGCGCCCTCCATGATTCAGCCTGTCGCTGAACGCACACCCGCCGGCACCAGCTACCTGTCCGTCGGCCAGGGCCAACCCGTGGTACTGATCCACGGCGTGGGCCTGAACAAGGAAATGTGGGGCGGTCAGTTCGTTGGCCTGGCCAATGACTACCGCGTCATCGCCTACGACATGCTCGGCCACGGCCAGAGCGCGCTGCCAGCCGCCGACATTGGCCTGGAAGGCTATGCCGCCCAGCTCGCCGAACTGCTCGACCACCTGCAGATCGCGCAAGCCACCGTGATCGGCTTCTCCATGGGCGGCCTGGTCGCCCGGGCGTTCGCCCTCGGCTACCCACAACGCCTGGCGGCACTGGTAGTGCTCAACAGCGTGTTCAACCGCACCCCCGAGCAGAGTGCCGGGGTTATCGCCCGCGCCGCCCAGGCTGCGCAGATGGGCCCCGACGCCAACGTCGACGCCGCGCTCGACCGCTGGTTCAGCCGCGAATACAAGGCTGCCAACCCGGCGCAGGTCGCCGCCATTCGCCAGGTGCTGGCGAGCAACGACCCGCAGGGCTACCACACCACTTATTCGCTGTTCGCCACCCAGGACATGTACCGCGCCGCCGACCTGGCCAGTATCCAGGTACCGACGCTGATCGCCACTGGCGAACTCGACTCGGGCTCCACCCCGGCCATGACCCGCCAGCTCGCCGCCAGCATTCCTGGTGCACGCAGCGTGGTCCTCGCCGAGCAACGGCATATGATGCCAGTGGAAGCACCGCGTGAAGTCAACAAGATGCTGCTGGACTTCCTCGCGCAAGCCCGCACCCTCACCGAATCCGCCAAGGGGATTGTTGCATGACCCTCGTTCGTTTCCAGATGTGCATCGACGGCCAATGGCGCGATGCCCAGAGCGGCAAGACCTTCGACAGCCTCAACCCGGCCACCGCCCAGGCCTGGGCGCAACTGCCCGACGCCGACGAGGCCGATGTGGAGCTGGCCGTGCAAGCCGCCCAGCGCGCCTTCGACAGCAAGCAATGGCGCAGCATCACCGCCACCGCGCGCGGCAAGCTGCTGCGTCGCCTGGGTGACCTGATTGCCGAAAACAAGGAACACCTGGCCCAGCTGGAAAGCCGTGACAATGGCAAGCTGATCCGCGAAACCCGCGGCCAGGTCGGCTACCTGCCAGAGTTCTTCCACTACACCGCAGGCCTTGCCGACAAGCTTGAAGGCGGCACCCTGCCGCTGGACAAGCCCGACCTGTTCGCCTACACCGTGCACGAGCCGATCGGCGTGGTGGCCGGGATCATCCCGTGGAACAGCCCGCTGTACCTCACCGCAATCAAGCTGGCCCCGGCCCTGGCCGCCGGCAACACCATCGTGCTCAAACCGTCCGAGCACGCCTCGGCGACCATCCTCGAACTGGCCCGCCTGGCCCTCGAGGCTGGCTTCCCGGCCGGTGTGGTCAACGTGGTCACCGGCTACGGCCCCAGCACCGGCGCGGCGCTGACCCGTCACCCGCTGGTGCGCAAGATCGCCTTCACTGGCGGTGCCGCCACCGCCCGCCACGTGGTGCGCAGCAGCGCCGAGAACTTCGCCAAGCTGTCGCTGGAGCTGGGCGGCAAGTCGCCGAACATCATCTTCGCCGACGCCGACCTGGACAGCGCCATCAACGGCGCCGTGGCCGGCATCTATGCCGCCTCCGGGCAAAGCTGCGTGGCCGGCTCGCGCCTGCTGGTGCAGGACGAAATCTTCGACGAGTTCGTCGAACGCCTGATCGCCCGTGCCAAGCGTATCCGCATCGGCAACCCGCAGGACGACGCCAGCGAAATGGGCCCCATGGCTACCGCGCAACAGCTGGCAGTGGTCGAAGGCCTGGTGGCCGCGGCCAAGGCCGAAGGCGCCAAGCTGCACATGGGCGGCAAGCGTGCCGAGGTCGAGGGTGACGGCTGGTTCTACGAGCCGACCCTGTTCGAGTGCGACAGCAATTCGATGACCATCATGCAGGAAGAGGTGTTCGGCCCGGTTGCCGCGGTAATCCGCTTCAAGACCGAGGAAGAAGCCCTGGCCATCGCCAACGACTCGCAGTTCGGCCTGGCCGCCGGCATCTGGACTCGCGACCTGGGCCGTGCCCACCGCCTGGCCCGCGATGTGCGTTCGGGGATCATCTGGGTCAACACCTACCGTGCCGTATCGGCCATGGCGCCGATCGGTGGGTTCAAGAATAGCGGCTACGGCCGCGAGAGCGGCATCGATTCGGTGCTGGCCTATACCGAGCTGAAGACGGTGTGGATCAACCTGTCCACCGCGCCCATGCCCGACCCCTTTGTCATGCGCTAGGAGATTGCGCCCATGATCGAACCAGGCATCTACAAAGACGTGATGGGCTCCTTCCCGTCCGGCGTCACGGTGGTCACCACCCTCGACGCCGACGGTGGCATCGTCGGCATCACTGCCAGCGCGTTCAGCGCGCTGTCGATCGACCCGGCGCTAGTGTTGTTCTGCCCCAACTACGCCTCCGACACCTACCCCATCCTGCGTGACAGCAAGCAGTTCGCGATTCACCTGCTGTCCGCCGACCAGACCGCCGAGGCCTATGCCTTCGCCGGCAAGGGCAAGGACAAGGCCAACGGCATCGACTGGCACCTGAGCGAGCTGGGCAACCCGCTGCTGGCCAAGGCCACGGCGATCATCGAGTGCGAACTGTGGCGCGAGTACGACGGCGGTGACCACGCGATTATCGTCGGTGCGGTGAAGAACCTGGTGCTGCCGGCCGAACCGGTAACGCCGATGGTGTACCACAAGGGCAAGCTGGGCGCCCTGCCGCCCCTGGGCTGATAGACCTTGAGCTCGGCGTTGGCTTCTTCGCGGGTAAACCCGCTCCCACAGGGATCGCACAGATGCTGAAACCTGTGCAGTACCTGTGGGAGCGGGTTCACCCGCGAAGAAGCCAACGCAAAAGACCCTGTTTAAATCCGGAGTACTGCCCATGAGCAATGAAAAGTACGAACAAGGCCTGCAGATCCGCACCCAGGTGCTGGGCGAGGACTACGTCAACCGCTCGATCCAGAACGCCGACGACTTCACCAGGCCGTTGCAGGAGCTGGTCACCGAATACTGCTGGGGCCACGTCTGGGGCCGCGAAGGCTTGTCGCTCAAAGAGCGCAGCATGATAAACTTGGCCATGATTTCCGCGCTCAACCGGCCCCACGAGCTCAAGCTGCACATTCGCGGCGCCTTGCGTAATGGCCTGAGCCGTGAACAGATTCGCGAGATCCTGCTCCAGGTCGGCATTTATTGCGGCGTGCCCGCGGCGGTGGACAGTTTCCGCCTGGCCCGCGAAGCGTTCGCTGAAGCCGATGCGGAGTCAACCCGTTAACACCGGGCTGTTCGAACCCACGCAAGGAGCACCCAAGGTTCGTGGTGCTGTTGCGGTTGCGGCCGGGCAGCCTCTTTAAGAGCGCACTTGATGAAACGCCAGCCACTCGACGACAGCTTCAAGGTCAACCGCAACCCCGTTACCCTGCGCGAAATCGTGCTCGACAAGCTGCGCGCCGCGATCATGAACTTCCACCTGCTGCCAGGCGACCGCCTGGTCGAGCGCGACCTCTGCGACCGCCTCGGCGTCAGCCGCACCTCGGTGCGTGAAGCCCTGCGCCACCTGGAGTCCGAAGGCCTGGTGGAATTCGCCGACGCCAAGGGCCCGCGCGTGGCCATCATCACCCTGGAAGACGCCCGCGACATCTACGAGCTGCGCTGCGTGCTCGAAGGCCTGATCGTGCAACTGTTCACCCTCAATGCCAAGGCCAAGGACATTCGTGCCCTGGAACGCGCGCTGGAGGTCAACCGCGAAGCCCTCGAGGAAGGCGAGCTGCAACAGGTGCTGGATTCGGTACAAGGTTTCTACGATGTGCTGCTGGAAGGCTCCGGCAACCAGGTGGCGGCACAGCAGCTGCGCCAGTTGCAAGCGCGCATCAGCTACCTGCGCGCCACCTCGGTGTCGCAGGAGAACCGCCGCGGCGCCAGCAACCGCGAAATGGAAAAGATCGTCGAGGCGATCAAGAGCGGTGACCCGCTGGTTGCCCACCAGGCCTCGGTCGACCACGTCCGCGCCGCCGCCAAAGTGGCCCTGGACTACCTGCGCCAGAAGCAGGATGACAACGTCAAGGTGCGCGACATGGTCGAGCCCTTGGCGCTGAAGGATCCACGCATATAAGCCACCCATAGGCGCTGATCATGCCCAACGCCCCGCGCTACTGCCCGCACTGCACCACGGAACTGGCCCGGGGCGTTCCCACAGGCGACACCCACGAACGCCTGCACTGCACCGGCTGCGGCTATATCCACTACATCAACCCGAAGATCATCGCCGGCTGCATCATCGAGCGTGATGGCAAGTACCTGCTGTGCCAGCGCGCCATCCCGCCGCGCCCTGGCACCTGGACTTTGCCGGCCGGGTTCATGGAAGCTGGCGAGACCACCGAGCAGGCCGCACTGCGCGAGGTCTGGGAAGAAAGCGGTGTACGCGCCGAAATCGTCTCGCCGTACTCGATCTTCAGCGTCCCGAAGATCAGCGAGGTCTACATCATCTTCCGCGCCATCGCCACCGAAGAAACCGGGCAGTACGGGCCGGAAACGCTGGCGTACAAGTTTTTCGAGCCGGATGAAGTCCCTTGGGATGAAATCTACTACCCGGCGATCCGGCAGATCCTGGAGCGCTATATCCTCGAGCGACAGGCCGGGGTTTATGGCATCTACATGGGCAATGACGACACTGGCAAAGTGCACTTCATTCGCTAGCCTGGGCCGGCCTCTTCGCGGGTAAAACCGCTCCCACAGGTACGGTGCACACCTTGAGCAATGTGCTATCCCTGTGGGAGCGGGTTTACCCGCGAAGAGGCCGATACAGCCACCAAAAATTCTCGCCAAACGTCTATTCTGGATGCACCCTTAGGGCCTTGCGAAAAAGGACCAGCAGAACACATGGCAAAATGGCTAGACGGCGGCGGGCTGATGGCCGAGCGCATCCGCAACCACGATTGGGCCGCCACCCCGCTGGGCCCTCTGCAGCACTGGCCTGACTCGCTGAAAACTTGCCTGGCCCTGTGCCTGGCCTCGCGCTTCCCGCAAGCCGTACTGTGGGGCCCCGACCTGCTAACCCTGCACAACGACGCTTTCTCGCAGATTCTCGGGCAAAAGCCCTCGGCACTTGGCATCCCCTTCAGCACCGTCTGGCAGGAAGCCTGGGCTGATATCAGCGACCTGGCCAACCGCGCCCTGGCTGGCGAGGCGGTGTACATCGAAGACTTCCCGCTCGTCATCGACCGCAACGGCGGCCCCGAACGGGCCTGGTTCACCTTCTGCTACAGCCCCATCCGCGATCACGATGGCAAGGTGCTGGGCATGCTGGATACGGTCACCGAAACCACCGCCAGCGTGCTCGCCAACCAGCGCCTGAAGTTCCTCGACGACCTGGGCCGCGCCGTGGCAGATGCCACCGACCCGGAGCAGATCCTTGCAACTACCACGCGCATGCTGGTCGAGCACCTGCAACTGTCGAGTTGCGCCTACGCGGTGATGGAACCAGACGAAGACGGTTTCACCATCTGCGGTGACGCCGTGGCGCCCGGCTCGCCGCACCTGCTGGGCCGCTACCGGCTGCAGGACTTCGGCAAGCTGGCGCTCGGCCGCCTGCGCAGTGGCCTGCCGCTGGTCATCCAGGACAACCTGAGCGAGCTATCCCCGGAGGAAGCTGCCACCTTCCAGGCCATCGGCATTACCGCGACCATTTGCATGCCTCTGATCAAAGGCGGCCGGCTGACCGCGCTGATGGCCATCCACGACAAGGCGCCACGCAAGTGGACCTACCATGAGCAGACGCTGATCAGCGAAGTCACCGAGCGCTCCTGGGCGCATATACAGCGGGGACAGGCCCACGCCAAGGTACGCGACGCCATGGCGGCACTGGAGGCACTGAATGCCACCCTCGAACAGCGCGTCGACGAACGCACCAGCCAGTTGTTGCACACAGAAGCCGTGCTGCGCCAGACCCAGAAGCTCGAAGCCATCGGCCAACTGACCGGTGGCGTGGCCCATGACTTCAACAACCTTTTGACCATCATTCGCTCGTCGCTGCACTTTCTGCAACGCCCTGACCTCGATGCACAGCGACGAGAACGCTACCTCCAGACCATATCCGACACCGTCGACCGCGGTACCAGGCTGACCGGCCAATTGCTGGCCTTCGCCCGCCGCCAGGCCCTGAGCCCGCAAGTGTTCGAGGCCGGGCCACGGCTGGAGGCCATGGCCGACATGCTCGACACTGCCACCGGTACACGGATCCAGGTCGAGCTGCAGTTGCCGCAGGCGCCTTGCCATATCCGCGCCGACCTGAATCAGCTGGAAACCGCGGTAATCAACCTGATGCTCAACGGCCGCGATGCCATGGCCGGCGAAGGCACCTTGCAACTGCGCCTGCAGGCCGACCAGCATCTGCCCGCCCTGCGCGGCCAGGCGCCACAACCGGGCCCGTTCGCGGCGATTTCGGTGAGCGACAGCGGTGTCGGCATTGCCGCCGAACTGCTGGAGCGCATCTTCGACCCGTTCTTCACCACCAAGGCACCGGGTGAAGGCACCGGGCTCGGGCTGTCGCAGGTGTTCGGTTTTGCCAGGCAGTCCGGGGGCGATGTGCAGGTGAACAGTGTCCCGGGCCAAGGCACCACCTTTACCTTGTACCTGCCCCAGGAACCACCGCCCGAAGCCTAGCGCTCAACGCCGTCCTTCCGCCAGCATGCGCACGGCCAGGCCCGCCAGTACTGTGCCCATCAGCCAGCGCTGAACCTGCTGCCACAGCGGGCGACCGGCGAGGAACAGGGCGATGGACCCGGCCATGATAGCGATCAGTGCATTGACCGAAACACTGATGGCGATCTGCGTCGACCCCAGCACAAGCGACTGCAGCAGCACGCTGCCATGCCCCGGCTCGATGAACTGTGGCATCAACGACAGGTACATGACGGCGATCTTGGGGTTGAGCAGGCTGGTGGCAAAGCCCATGGTGAACAGCCGCCGCGGGCTGTCGGCAGGCAGATCACGAACCTGGAACGGCGAACGGCCACCAGGGCGCAGTGCCTGCCAGGCCAGGTACAACAGGTACAACGCGCCACAGATGCGCAGCGCGTCGTAGGCAAAGGGCACAGCCATCACCAGGGCAGTGATGCCCAGCGCGGCGCAGAACATGTAGATGACGAAGCCCAGGGCCACACCACCCAACGAAATCAGCCCGGCCTTGCGGCCCTGGCAAATCGATCGGGAGATAAGGTAGATCATGTTCGGCCCTGGGGTAAGGACCATGCCGAGGCAGATCAGGGCGAAGGTGAGCAGCTGTGTGGTTTCTGGCATGGGGCACGTCCTGGATGTGCGTTGAAGTGCTGCGAGTTTATCCGAGGCTTTGCTTGTCGTCTGTACCGGCCTCAACGAATCTGGCCGGCTATCAAACCCAGGGCCACCGTTATCATCGCCACTCCCGACACCCGGCCAACCAGCCTCGCAGCCCCCGGCCGAGTGCTCAACACGGCTTTGGCGCCATAGCCGACCAGCGAGTAGATCACCAGCGAGCTGCACAGGTGCACCAGGCCCAGCAGCAAGATCTGCAGCGGCACCGGCCAGCTCGACTGCGGGTCGGTGAACTGCGGCAACAGGGCCAGGAACAGCAGGAACACCTTCGGGTTCAAGCCACTGACGCAAAACCCCTTCAATGCCCAGCGTGAACCCGACTCCCCCGCCCCGTCCCGCCCAGCCGCCGGCAATGCCGGGCTCAGCAGCAGGTTGCCACCCAGCCACAGCAGGTAGCTGCACCCCGCCAGGGTCAGCAAGGTCAGCGCCAGCGGGTGGCCGGCCAGCAGGCTGCCGACCCCGGCCGCCACCACCAGGGTCGCGAGGAAATGCCCCGACAGCATCCCCGCCACCGCAGGCATAACCCAGCGCCCGCGCATGCCGGCCGAAATGGCATAGGCCCAGTCCGCGCCCGGGGTAATAACGAACAGCATCGACACGGCCCAGAACGCCGTCAGAACACTGAGAGCCACTTGAATCTTCCTTTTCCACTGCTTTGGGATGACCAAAGATTACGGATTCCGCCAAGGGATTTTCTTTCGTATATTCCCCGACAACCTTCAATTACTGGAAGATTCTTCTCGATGGACAGGACCGATCGAAAAATGCTTGCCGAACTGCAAAAAGACGGTCGGTTATCGGTGACCGAACTGGCCGACCGTGTGGGGCTCAGCCTGTCGCCCTGCCATCGGCGCTTGAAGGCACTGGAGGAATCAGGGGCGATTCTTGGTTATCACGCCCGCTTGGCGCCGAGCGCGCTGGGGCTGAACTTTGCCGCGCTGGTGTTCGTGACCCTGCGCGAAGTCACCCGCCAGCCGGTTGCGGACTTCGAAGCGGCGCTGGCTGAAATCCCGCAGATCGTCGAAGCACAGCGGCTGTTTGGCGACCCGGATTACCTCCTGCACGTGGTGGCCAAGGATCTGCCCGCGTTCCAGAAGCTGTATGACGAGCAGCTGACCAGCATTCCCAATGTGAAGCGGTTGAGTTCGACGCTGGTGATGAAAGAGGTGATTCAGGATCGGTTGTTGCCGATGTAGCGTTTTGCCTGTGTCGGCCCTTTCGCGGGTGAACCCGCTCCCACCTCGACCGCATTGATTTCAAGCCATGCGCAGTACCTGTGGGAGCGGGTTCACCCGCGAAAGGGCCAGCACAGGCAGCATTTCTATCCGCCCTGCAAACGCGCACGGCGCACCACCAAAGCACACCGCTTCTCGCCTCCATCAGGCCCAAATCCCTCTAGCCCAAGCCCTCCCGCCCCCTGGCACCCTCCTTGCTACCGTCCCCCGCTTAACCTTTTGTCAGCCTTAGTTTTTTTAACGTTTATGGGCACATATTTACTAATTTCTCGTTGCCCCCGCGCCCCGCATCATCGCTCCAACAAGAACGCGTCGCCCTTCGCCGGCACGCCCCCGGGCAGCTCCCGATGCCCTACCTTGCCTTGGAGTCAGTCATGACCAGTGCAGCCAATTCGGCACCCCTCATAGAAAAACACACGATCGGCTACGTGCCCCCGCAAGACCGCCATGGAAAGGTAAGGGATCTGTTCACACTGTGGTTCGGCGGCAACATCGCGCCGCTACCCATCGTCACCGGCGCACTGGGTGTGCAACTGTTCCACCTGAACCTGGTATGGGGCATCGTCGCTATCCTGGTCGGCCACCTGGTCGGTGGCGTACTGATGGCGCTGCACTCGGCACAAGGCCCGCAAATGGGCATCCCGCAGATGATCCAGAGCCGCGCCCAGTTCGGCTCGCTCGGTGCGCTGCTGGTGGTGGTGATCGCCGGGGTCATGTACATCGGCTTCTTCGCCTCCAACATCGTCCTTGCGGGCAAGTCGCTGCACGGCGTGGTCGATGCCGTGCCGGTGTCGGTGGGCATTGTCATCGGTGCGCTGGGCTCGGGCATCATCGGCATCATCGGCTACCGCTTCATCCACGTGCTCAACCGCATTGGTACCTGGGTGCTGGGTATCGGCATCGTGGTCGGCTTCGGCTACATCTTCAGCCACGTACAGAGTGACGACTTCCTCACGCGCGGCGGCTTCAACCCGGCGGGCTGGCTGGCCACGGTGTCGCTGGCAGCGCTGTGGCAGATTGCCTTTGCGCCCTACGTGTCGGACTACTCGCGCTACCTGCCAGCAGACGTGAAGGTCAGCTCGACGTTCTGGACTACCTACCTGGGCTCGGCCCTGGGTTCCAGCCTGTCGTTCATCTTCGGCGCCGTGGCGGTGCTGGCGATCCCGGCCGGCATGGACACCATGGACGCGGTCAAGCTGGCCACCGGTACCCTCGGCCCGATCATGCTGGTGCTGTTCCTGCTCAGCGTGATCAGCCACAACGCCCTCAACCTGTATGGCGCAGTGCTGTCGATCATCACCCTGGTGCAAACCTTCGCCCACCGCTGGATCCCCACCGCCAGGAGCCGCGCCGTGCTGTCGCTGGTCGTACTGACGGCCTGTTGCGTGGTGGCGGTGTTCGCCTCGGCGGACTTCATCGGCCACTTCGTCGACATGGTGCTGGTGCTGCTGGTGGTGCTGGTGCCGTGGACAGCGATCAACCTGATCGACTTCTATGCCATCCACAAGGGTGACTACGACATCCAGTCGATCTTCCAGGTCGATGGCGGCATCTACGGGCGCTACAACCCGCAGGCACTGATCGCTTATGCCGTGGGCATCGTGGTGCAGATCCCGTTCATGAACACGCCCCTGTATGTCGGGCCGATTTCCGAGCATATCAACGGTGCGGACCTGTCGTGGCTGGTGGGGCTGGCGGTTACCTCGCCGCTGTACTGGTGGCTGGCCAGCCGTGACAGCGCCTACCGTCGCCGGCAGATGAGTGCCAAGGTGGCCATGGGGCACTGATTCAACCAGTGCCGGCCTCTTCGCGGGCTTGCCCGCTTCCACAGGGACACCACAGCCTTCGAGGCCGGTGACATTCCTGTGGGAGCGGGCAAGCCCGCGAAGAGGCCGGTACGGGCAGCACAAAACCCAAGCAGATTTCCATGCTCCATCTATGGGAGCCAATGCGAAAATTTATGTGCGCTGCCCATATCGCCGCTGTGCTGTTCGGCCTGACCGGTATCCTCGGTCACCTGATCGAGGCCGACGCCAGCATCATCACCTTCGGCCGCGCCTCCTTTGCCTTCATCGCCCTGGGCTTCGTCGCCGGGCTCACGGGCGCGCGCCTGCTAGACGCCCTCACCCTGCGCAATCTGCCGGTGCTGGGCCTGACCGGCGCCCTGCTGGCTGCCCACTGGGTAACCTTCTTCATCGCCGTGAAGTTGGCGGCGTGGCCGTGGCCACCCTGGGCTTCGCCAGCTTCCCGGCGTTCATCGCCATGATCGTGCTGGCGACCATCCTGGCGGCGGCGCGCAAGGTACCAGCGGAACAAGGCGATGCCAGCCGCTGCGCGCATTGAATGACTTTCCCCGGCGCGGCTCAATGCACGGCGTGCCTCTACGACGAATGCGATAAAGGCTCGCGTCCAAGATCAGCGCCGCCTAGGGGGTGGAGTGGGGACTGCCGGTGGTCCATAGTTTTCAAGCATCTCATCAAACTTGTCGATCTCCCTTCCAAAACGCACATTCCACATTGCTTTAGCAACTTCAGGCCATGCTGACTCTCCAAGCTGCGCTCTATCGTGCTGAGCAGCGGGAAGCGAAAATCCCGCGAGGTCTGCTTTACTGACTTCGTAAGACTTATAATTTCCGAGCCCCCGTGCAGGCCTAAAAGCTCCAACGCCTAATACAAAGACATTCTGCTTCACTTCATAATTACCAGCCGGCAAATGAGAAATAGGATCACCACTCACAAAATCCGCTGCAAATCCACCAGTTTCAAAATTGTATTTAAGGTCCCATCGATTGTACGCATAGTGTGGAGCAGCTTGCTTATATAATCGTGCGACTACTTTGCTGTTTTCCATTTGCCCTCGATGTATTCCCCTTGCCACCTTCCTGAAGTGCGAAAGCTGTGGATGCAAGCTTGGCGGAAAACCTGCGACTTCCAAAACGGCAATATCCAACTCCATTTGAGGATTCGCTCGCCCCCTGACTCCGTTCCTGTTGAATCCTGAAGGATCAATATAATTCACGGGATCACCGGAACAATATGCGTAGGCATTTACCCCACCACGACCAAACGGGCTCAAAAAGTCGGGACTGACAAAGCGGCAAAGTGATGAACTATATGTACGGCGCCCGTTCCCTAGCAAATAACAGCCACTAAACATGTCTTGCAATTGACCGGCAAACCCGATAAGAGCCAAACATTCCGGGCTGACGGAAAAGCCATAAGGCGTATATGTTTTGGCATGATTGCGCTGGTTATGGAAAGTGGCATTACGAAAGCAAAGATTCATTATAAAGCCGCCCTCGTCGCTTAGAGCATTTACCCTAACAAGAACCCCGTGACTTCAATACTGTCATTTTTAACAGGTTACCTTCCTGAAGCGGAGATACCGCGGGCTCTATCCTCCTTCCGGCAATAAACTGCGGTCAAACATGAACGCCCGCTCACCCTGCGGCGTATATCGATACAACTGCTGCGGCCTACCCAGCCTCGGCTGGTTCTTCTCCCCGGTATCACTCACCCATCCCAATTCGCGCAAGCGCTCCAGGCGTTTGCGCAGCGAGGTGTTGTTCACCGCCTGCCCCAGGCAAGCCTGCACCGCACCTAGCGCATCCAGCACAGTGAACTTCTCCGCCAGCAAGTACAGCGGCAGGCTGCTGTACACCGTCTTCGCCGCCAGCCGCTCACGGGCAAGCTCCACCAACAGGTTGTGATCAAATGGCAGCAGCACCTTGCGCGCCAATACGCTGTCCAAGTCGAAAAACGCCAGTTGCTCGCACTCGACGACCTGCCCCGGTTCGAGCAATGCCAGGTAATAGGTACTGAGCGACCAGCCACGCGGGTCGCGGAAAGCATTGCCCTCGGTCCCCACCTGTTCCATGTAGCACGGTACGACTTGGGCTTTCTCGCGCAGCGCACGTTCGGCGGCCGCTTCCAGGCTGGTGTCGGGGATGCGGCCATTGACGATGACCCCGGGCAAGGCCCATTGGCCGGCATGCGGTTCACGCTCACGACGGTGCAACAGCACTTGCAGATGCTGAGCTTCGGGGGCCATGCGCAGGGCGACGATATCGACGCTGGCCAGGACTTCGACTGTACTCACCGGGCGACTCCTTGTTCAAGCTCATTATAATCCACCAGGGCATCTAAGTAAGGCAAGCAGAAACCCGATATAAAATGGCGCTTGACACACTTAATACACCAGGTGAATTATATAGCCATTCCAGCAAGGAGAACCGCCATGAAGATCGCCAGTTTCGATGTCGACGCCCAGAACGGCTTCACCAGCAACGTGCCGCAAGAACTGCCGGTTCCTGAAGGCGATGAAATCGCGGCAGATCTCAATACCATGGCCTTGCGTGCCGACCTGCGCCTGGGCAGCAAGGACGCCCACCCGGCCAACGCCGCCTGGGTGGTCGCCGACCCCGCACACATGTTGCAACCCCTGTCCCTGGCCAACGCCGACCTGACTTGGGTCAGTCACTGCGTCCCCGGCACTCCCGGTTTCGAGCTGCTGCCCGGCTTGCCTGCTCCCATCGACTACGACTATTTCGTGTGGAAAGGCGTCGAGCCCGACCTGCACCCCTACGGCGCCTGCTACCACGACCTGGCCGAGCGTCGCTCCACCGGGGTAATCGAGTACCTCAAGGTACAGCAGGTAGGTGCAGTGATTGTCGGTGGCCTGGCCCTGGACTATTGCGTCAGGACCACCGCCCGCCAATTGCGCCAGGCCGGTTTCCAGGTGCTTTTGTACCTGCCGGCCTGCCGTGCACTCACCCAGGCAGGCGCCATCGAGGCGTGTGGCGCCCTGGCCGCCGAGGGCGTGATCCTCTGCGGCGACGAAGCGGCGCTGGACTACCAGCTCTCTCTGATCAAGGAAGACCGCCCATGAGCGACAGCGTTTTCGGCCCGCGCATCATCCAGAACCTGCTGGACACCGACTTCTACAAGATCACCATGATGCAGGTGGTGCTGCACAACTACCCCAACGCCGAAGTGGAATGGGAATTCCGCTGCCGTAACGGCGAGAACCTCGCACCTTACCTGGCGGAAATCCGTTACCAGGTCGAGCAACTGGCCGATGTCAGCGTCACTCATGACCAGCTCGCCTACCTGGAAAAGATCCCGTTCATCAAACCGGACTTCATCCGTTTTCTCAGCCTGTTCCGCTTCAACCTGCGCTATGTGCAGGTGGGCCTGGATGCTGCCGGGCAACTGGCGATTCGCGTGCGCGGGCCGTGGCTGCATGTGATTCTGTACGAGATCCCGCTGCTGGCGATCATCAGCGAGGTGCGCAACCGCTACCGGTACCGCGAGGTGGTGATAGAGCAAGTCCGCGAGCGCCTGTATCAGAACCTCGACTGGCTAACGACGGAGGCCAGCGCCGAAGAACTGGCCGGTTTCCAACTGGCCGACTTCGGCACCCGGCGGCGCTTCTCCTACCGGGTGCAGGAAGAGGTGGTACACATTCTCAAACGTGACTTCCCGGGCCGCTTTGTCGGTACCAGCAACGTGCACCTGGCCCGTGAATACCAGCTCAAGCCGATCGGCACCATGGCCCACGAATGGTTCATGGCCCACCAGCAGCTCGGCCCACGACTGGTCGACAGCCAAGCCGCTGCGCTGGAATGCTGGGTGCGGGAATACCGGGGGCTGCTGGGCATCGCCCTGACCGACTGCATCACCATGGACGCATTCCTGGGCGATTTCGACCTGTACTTCGCCAAGCTGTTCGATGGCCTGCGGCACGATTCGGGCGACCCGCTGGCCTGGGCGGAAAAGGCCATTGCCCACTATGAGCGGCTGGGGATCGACCCGAAGAGCAAGACCCTGATCTTTTCCGACGGGCTGGACCTTGCCAAGGCGCTGCGGCTGTACCGGGCGCTGCATGGGCGGATCAATGTGAGCTTTGGCATTGGTACCCGGCTGACCTGCGATATCCCGGGGGTGGAGCCGATGAACATCGTGATCAAGATGACGGCGTGCAATGGGGCACCGGTGGCCAAGATTTCCGACAGCCCGGGCAAGACACAGTGCCGGGATGAGAACTTCGTGGCCTATCTGAAGCATGTGTTCAAGGTGGATTGAGGGTGCCTGTGCTGGCCTCTTCGCGGGCTCGCCCGCTCCCACAGATGTCTCACGGCTCTTGCACGCGGTGCAGTACCTGTGGGAGCGGGTTCACCCGCGAAAGGCCGGTACAGTCACCCCACCTCTTGCAGGCCAATACACAACTCAAGGAACCGCGCCGCCGCCCGCGAGGGCGTCGCTGCATGTGGCATCAGTATCGAAAACCGCCTGACCAAGGGCTCTGGCCTAACCTGCAACCGCTGCAACGCCCCGTCCTCATGCCGGATCGACATCGCCGACACAAAACCGATCCCCATCCCGGCCCGCACCGCTTCCTTCACCCCTTCCACCCCGGCAATCTCCAGCGCCACGCGCATTGCCACGCCGCTGCGGGCAAACGCCCGCTCGACGATCTGCCGCACACCCGAACCACTCTCACGCAGTACCAAGGGGTAAGCCCCCAGCGACGCCAGCGTCTGCCGATCACTGCCAGCCAGCGGATGACCACGCGGCACGATGGCCACGATCTCGTCTTCCCGCCACGCTGTCACCGCCGTGCCCAATGGCAGCTCCTGCCCAGGTGGCCCTTCGATCAGGGCGATATCTACGCTGTCCAGCGCAGCGACAATTTCCGCCGTATTGCCGTTGGAGGTGCTTACCAGCACCTCGGGGTAGCGGGCATGGAAATCGGCAATCAGGTAGGGCAGCAGGTAGCTGGCCGGCGTGGTACTGGCGCCGATGCGCAAGGTACCGCGCTCCAGCCCGCGCATGGCCTCGCGCAACGCCTGGGCTTGACGGAAGGTTTCGCGCAGGCGCTCGGCATGGGCCAACAATTGCTCGCCGGCTGCTGTCAGCCGCACACCACGGCCTGCGCGCTGATACAGGGGCTCGCCAAAAGCTTCCTGCAGCAGCTTGAGCTGGCCGGACACCGCCGGCTGCGACAGGTGCAGAGCCTGGGCCGCATGGCTGATGTTGCCGTGCTCGGCGACGGTGGCGAACGTTATCAGTTGTTCTGGGGTCATGAGTGCAAAATATCAGCTCAACGGATATTTGCCATTCTGAATTACGATTTTTTATAAGCTTATAACCAGATTAACGTAAGCCATGTCGAAACACCTTTCCGGAGGGCTCACATGGCCACGGTTCCATCCACACCCGCCTTGGCGCCTACCCTCTCTACCCGAGGGCGGCTCAATGGCATCCTGTTCGTCGCGCTGTTCGCGCTTGCGGTCACCCAGCTGGCCGCCCTGCCCGCCATCGCCAACCTGGGTATCAGCCCGCTGATTGTCGGTATCGTCGCCGGTGCGCTTTACGGCAATGCACTGCGTGATGGTTTACCGGCCAGCTGGGCGGCGGGTATCAACTTTTCCGCCCGCGGCCTGCTGCGCATTGCCGTGGCCTTCTTCGGCCTGCGGGTAAGCCTGCAGGAAATTGCCGAAGTCGGCTGGTCCGGGCTCATCGTGTCGTTGCTGGTGGTTTCCAGCACCCTGCTGATCGGCCTGTGGTGCGGCATGAAGCTGTTCAAGCTGGACCGCGATACCGCCTTGCTGACCGCAGCCGGCAGCGCCATCTGCGGCGCCGCAGCGGTTCTGGCCTTCGAGTCGGCCCTGCGCAGTGCACCGCACAAAAGCGCCATGGCGGTTGGTAGCGTGGTGCTGTTCGGCACCCTGTCGATGTTCCTCTTCCCATTGGCGATCAATGCCGGCTGGCTGCAACTGGACACCATGGGCGCCGGGCTGTTCCTGGGTGGCACCATTCACGAAGTGGCCCAGGTAGTCGGTGCGGCCAGCAACGTCAGCCCCGAGGCCACGCATATCGCCACCATCGTCAAGATGACCCGGGTGATGCTGCTGGTACCGGTGCTGCTGGTGGTCGGGCTTTGGATCAGCCGCGCGCGCCAGCCGGGCCAGGCACAGGGTAACGGGCGCATCGCCATGCCCTGGTTCGCCTTCGGCTTCCTCGCGCTGGTGTTGGTGAATTCGCTGCAGGTGCTGCCCGACAGCGTGACGCAGGTGGTCAACAGCCTGGATACCTTTGCCCTGACCATGGCCATGACCGCGCTGGGCATGGAAACGCGCTTCAGCCAGATTCGCCAGGCCGGGCCGCGGGCGCTGGCCACCGGGGCGATTCTCAACCTCTGGCTGGTGTTTGGCGGCGTAGCGATTACCTTGGGTGTGCAGAGGCTGTTGGGATGACTTGAGACCGAGTCGCCTGCTTCGCGGGTAAACCCGCTCCCACAGGTATCGCGCTGCCTTCAGAACCTGCGCCGTACCTGTGGGAGCGGGTTTACCCGCGAAGCAGGCGGCTCGGTCTCATGAGGTTTTTGTTGCCCCCCCTCGTTGCCGTCCGCATTTCTCGGTATGGTGTTGTCAAAGAAGGATGTTTTACCCGCACAGGAAAGACTTAGATGCCTCAACGCAATGTCATCAATGCATCCGTCAGCCCCAAAGGCAGCCTGGAGACGCTGTCACAACGTGAAGTGCAGCAACTGAGTGAAGTCGGTACCGGTAGCCTTTACACCCTGTTCCGCCAGTGCGCCCTGGCCATCCTCAACACCGGCGCCCATGTCGACAATGCCAAGACCATCCTCGAGGCCTATCAGGACTTCGAGGTGCGTATCCATCAACAGGACCGCGGCGTGCGCCTGGAGCTGCTGAATGCCCCGGCCGACGCCTTCGTCGATGGCGAAATGATCGCCAGCACCCGTGAAATGCTGTTCAGCGCCCTGCGCGACATCGTCTACACCGAAAGCGAGCTGGCCAGCCAGCGCATAGACCTGGAAAGCTCCCAGGGCATCACCGACTATGTCTTCCATCTGCTGCGCAACGCCCGCACCCTGCGCCCGGGCGTGGAGCCGAAGATGGTGGTGTGCTGGGGTGGCCATTCGATCAGCAGCGAGGAATACCAGTACACCAAGAAGGTCGGCCACGAGCTGGGCCTGCGCAAGCTGGACGTATGCACCGGCTGCGGCCCGGGTGTGATGAAGGGCCCGATGAAGGGCGCCACCATTGCCCACGCCAAGCAACGCATGCACGGCAGCCGCTACCTGGGCCTGACCGAGCCCGGCATCATCGCCGCCGAAGCGCCCAACCCGATCGTCAACGAACTGGTGATCCTGCCGGACATCGAGAAGCGTCTGGAAGCCTTCGTTCGTGTCGGCCATGGCATCATCATCTTCCCGGGCGGTGCCGGCACGGCCGAGGAGTTCCTCTACCTGCTGGGCATCCTCATGCACCCGGACAACCAGGAGCTGCCGTTCCCGGTGGTACTCACCGGCCCGCGCAGTGCCGAGCCGTACCTGCAGCAGTTGCACGCGTTCGTCGGCGCCACCCTGGGTGAGGCGGCGCATCGCTTGTACGAGATCATCATCGATGACCCGGCGGAAGTTGCCCGGCACATGGTCGAAGGGCTCAAGGCGGTGAAGCAGTTCCGCCGCGAGCGCAACGATGCCTTCCACTTCAACTGGCTGCTGAAGATCGAGGAGAGCTTCCAGCGCCCGTTCGACCCGACCCACCAGGCCATGGCCGACCTCGACCTGCGCCGCGAGCTGCCGGCCCACGAACTGGCCGCCAACCTGCGCCGGGCGTTTTCCGGCATTGTCGCCGGCAACGTGAAGGACAAGGGCATCCGCCTGATCGAGGAACACGGGCCGTATCAGATCCGTGGCGACAGCGCCGTGCTGGACCCACTGGGCCGGCTGTTGCAGGCGTTCGTCGACCAGCATCGGATGAAGCTGCCTGGCGGGGCGGCGTATGTACCGTGCTACCAGGTGGTGACCTGATTCGCCCTGACTGAATTGTAAGTTTGCCGTCATGCCCCTGTGGGTTGCTCCTCGATAGCCTGAGTGCCGAGATGACTGACCTACAGAGGTTCGACGATGAAAACCTTTCTTGCTGGCGGCGTATTGCTGCTGTTGCTGACTGGCCAGGCGCTGGCCTATTCCGATAACCGTGCCGAGCAGGTGCTGACCGAACACCAGCAAGCGATTTCGGCGTATGCGGCCAAGGCTGGCAAGCCGATGCCGACGGTCGAGGATTACCGTTATGGCATGAAGCTGGACATTGCCAGTTTTCGTGCGACAGTCCGACGATCCGAAGACCTGCATCGTTGTACCGAAGCTGATGACCTTCGAAGACAGCCAGGGACGCTTGCAGACCATTCGTTACAGTGCGCAATCGCAGTGCATCAATAACAAGTAGCCGCTTAATCTTGCTATTGCTATTGCTATTGCTATTGCTGTTGCTGTTGCTTCGGCTTTTGCTTCTGGCACGCGATAGTTCAGGCGCCGCAGATTGCGACTTCAGGAGGCCGAGCGAAGGGACTGCGGAGGGAGGTGACGGGCATGGATGCCCGTCAAGCGCTGAGGCCCCATGGATGGGGCCTGCAGCGCGTACTCCCGGTAGCAGGCCCGTAGCGAGGGGACCCCGGAGCGAAGCGCAGGGGCCGGATGATAGGAGCCAGCGTTTTTTGGTTACTTTTTGTCGCGTTTGACAAAAAGTGACTCGCCGTAAGGGCGAAAAGGTGCGTATGCGTCGCCATCGTAAATGGACTGTTCGCTATATAAAAACCGTCGCTTAAGCTTTTTGGCTTTTTGGGATGTGGCATTCACATCGAGTAGACATTCATTCGCGATGGTGGCGCAAAGTCACCTTTCCGCCCTTACGGCGGGTCCCTTTTTGTCGTGGCAAAAAGGAACCAAAAACCGTCGGCTCCCATCATCCGGCCCCTGCGCTTCGCTCCGGGGTTCCCTCGCTACGGGCCAGCTCCCGGGAGTACGCGCTGCAGGCCCCATCCATGGGGCCTCAGCGCTTGACGGGCATCCATGCCCGTCACCTCCCTCCGCAGTCCCTTCGCTCGGCCTCCTGAAGTCGCAATCGGCGGCGCCTGAACTTTCGCGTGCTTAGAAGCAAAAGCAACGGCAACGGCAGGAGCAAAGGCAGGAGCAAAGGCAAAGGCAAAGGCAAAGAAAAAACTGCTACTGGCTGAGGTGGGCCATCGGCCGTTCGACAAAGCGGATGCTGTCGCGCCCATTTCGTTTGGACTGGTACAACGCCACATCCCCCTGCTCGATCAAGGCCGCCAGGCTCGTCGGCGGCTGGTCGAACAGGTTGACGCCGATGCTCAAGGTGACCGGCTGCGGCGTAGGCACCGTCTTGCTGGCATGCTGCTGGAACTGCTCGCGCAGCAGTCCGCCCAGCTCCATGACCTGCTCGCTGTTCGCCCCACACAGCAGAATGACGAACTCATCACCGCCCAACCGCGCCGCCAGCGCGCGCTCGGGCAAAACCATACGAATCATCTCGCTCAGGGCAATCAGCAAGCGGTCCCCTGCAACATGCCCGTGCAGGTCGTTGACCAGCTTGAAGTTGTCGATGTCGATCAGTAGCAAGGCCCCGGGCTGCGCCGAATCCACTGCCTTGAAGAAAGGCCCCGCACGCACCTCCAGTGCACGCCGGTTGTACAGCGCCGTCAACGGGTCACGGGCCGCCAGACGGGCAATCCGCGCCTCGCGCCGGTAGCGCACGGTGCCGGTCATCGACAAGGCAATCAGCATGATCGCCATCGCACCTTCGACCAGGGAAACCTGAATGATCAGCCCGCCGAAAGTGGCCAGGTCAATCAGCGTCCCCGGCGTGATCGCAATGATCGCCTTGGCCACATAGAACACCCCATGAACCAGCAACACATAGCGCAACTGCACGGCGCCAACACTCAACGACTTGCCATGCGGCCGCAACAGCCAGCTGGCCTTGAGCGTCAACAGCGCCACCAGCAACGAGTTGACCATCAGCATTACCTTCGACCACTGCGGCCCCACAGGCAACAGCAGCAAGGCGAACCACACCAGCACGACCGATAACCAGATACGCGACAGCCGCACCTGGGTGAAGCGCAACACCCCCATCAGGAAGAACCAGTGCGCCACCACCAGCAAACCGTTGGCGAACCAGATACCGATCAGCACCAGACCGATGCCGCGCAGCAAGGCCAGGGTGGAACCAATCGTGATGGTGGCAAAGCCTGCACTCCAGAACAGCAGCGATGAATCGCGAACGCTGCGCCACTCGATCGCCAGGTACAACGCGGCCGCGCCAGCCAGGGCAATGGAGATAGTCAGCATGGTGGGTGGATCAAGCGCCATGAACGGATTGGCCTGTCTGGTTGACGGGGAAAAGGCCCGATTGTATGCGCTCGTGATGACTTTTCAGAGGAGCCTTACACCACCAGCCTGCAAATGATAGCCCAGCCCTGGCCAATACCTGTATGAGTGAATGTCATATTGACATCAGCCTGTCATTTGCACCACAAAAACTGCTGTCGTTATGACAACACACCAGCGCAAAACGCCCATCTGCAAGGGCTTCCCAGCTGGCACGAAAGCTGAACCATTCTCTTTCGCCACTACCTGCCTTGCGGAAATAACCATCATGAAAAATATCCTCCTCCCTCTGGTGATGTCCCTGTCCATCGCCCTGCCCGCCTGCGCCGACGAGGTGCTCTCGGAAAGCCCCGACAACACGGTGGGCTATGGCGCCGGGGGCGTCACCGGCCTGATGGTTGGCGCCGCGCTCGGCGGCCCTTTCGGCGCCATCGCCGGTGCAGCCTTGGGTGCAATTGGCGGCGCCGCCGTGCAACAAGGCAGCGGGCACAGCGACGCGGCCTACGTGGTACGCCATGACGACGGCAGTACCCAGCGCTATCGCTCGCCCAATGCCCGCTTCAAGCCCGGTGATCAGGTGCAGGTGAGTGGTACTCGCCTGGTCCCGGCGCAGTAATGCGCACCGCTCAACCTGGGGCCGGTGCTGACGGTGCTGGCATCGTGGGCGATCCTGAGCGAGGAG
Source organism: Pseudomonas sp. NLJ1 (assembly GCF_049486705.1). NCBI lineage: Bacteria > Pseudomonadati > Pseudomonadota > Gammaproteobacteria > Pseudomonadales > Pseudomonadaceae > Pseudomonas > Pseudomonas sp. NLJ1. The sequence goes on from NZ_CP137735.1 coordinate 472,205, forward strand.
ATTTCGCTGTATCAGGTCGTCGGGTTGGCGGTGGTGTTGTTTGCGGTGTCGCGGCTCAAGCCGCGGGGCAAACAGGAAACCAAGGTGGCACAGCCTGGCGCGGCCCCTGTAGGAGCGGCCTTGTGTCGCGAAAGGGCTGCAAAGCAGCCCCGGCAATAGCGGCGGTGACGCTGAACTCGAGGGGCCGCATTGCGGCCCTTTCGCGACACAAGGCCGCTCCCACAAAAACGCTTGAATCCCCTCAGAGGACCCGTTTGATCAGCGGCTCCAGCCGGCTATAGCGCAGCCGCCGCAAGAACCTGCGCACTTCCTTGGGGTGCTCGGCCTTTACCCCCAACTCCTCGGCCGAGCCGATCTTCGGCGCATGCCGGCGCAGCTCGGCCAGCTCTGCTTCCCGTGGCCCCAGCCATTGCCCTTGTGGGTCATCGATCAGCAGGCCATTCTCCAGATCGAGGTTGAAGCCGCGCGGGTTGAGGTTGTTTCCGGTCAGCAGCGAATAACGCTGGTCGACCCACACACCCTTGGCATGAAAAGTATGCCCGGGGTCGTTCCAGATCCGCACCTGCAGCTGGCCGCTGGCAATTGCCGCGTGGCGACGTCGGGTAAAGGCGCGCAGGTTGTCTTCGTACAGGTAAGGCAACGCGCCGCTCGCACTGAACGGCTCGCCGGGGGCTATGTAAAAGTCGTTGGCCGTGCGATCACCAACGATCAGTTCCACCCGCAAGCCACGCGCCAGGGCATGGTCGAGCTCGCGCATCAGCACCCGGGGCGGGTTGAAATACGGCGTGCTGATGATCACCTGCGTACGCGCCGCCGCCAACAAGGCGCACAGTGCCCTGTTCAGCGGGTTGCCACGCCCCACACCCAACAGCGGGACAACCCGCAGGCCCTGCCCCGCCCCGCTGGTCGGTGCCTCATAGGCCATGCGCCGCAGCCGCGCGCGCAAGCGCCGGATGTCGCCGCGCAGGCTACGGGTGGAGGGTGGCGCCGGCAGATCGAGGCGCGGTGTGGCGGTGTGGTGCAACAGGCGCCGTACCAGACCGACCATTGCGTCGGCCAGTTCTGGAGACTGGAACAGGTGGTAGCGGTCCAGGCGGTAGCGGTCGAAACGGTGCAGGTACACATTGTTCAGGCTCGCGCCGGTGTAGATCACGCAGTCGTCGATGATGCTGCCCTTCAGGTGCAACACGCCGAACAGCTCGCGGGTCTGCACCGGTACGCCATGGATGACGATGTCCAGCCCATGGTGCTGGCGCTGGGCCTGGTACCAGGCAGCATTACCCGGCTGGCGACCGGCGCCCAGCAGGCCGCGTCGGGCACGGAACCAGTCGACCACGATGGTGATTTCCAGCCCCGGCCGCGCGGCCTTGGCCTGGTACAAGGCATCCAGCACTTCCTGGCCGGCCTCGTCTTCCTGCAGGTACAGCGCAACGATGACGATACGCCGGGTTGCGGCGCGGATGCGCTCGAGCAGGCAGGCGCGGTAGGCCTTGGCATCGGGCAGCACCTGGATCGACTCGGCCGACATGGCGTAGCCTGGCAATGCCGCCAGCATGGATTCGGGGTTCACGAACGATCACCTTCTGTGTGCAATCACTGTCGAGCATCAGCTTGCACAGGAAGATTGAAATGGTCCAGCCCCCGGAGAGCATGGGGCTGCTTTGCAGCCCTATCGCGACACAAGGCCGCTCCTACAGGTATCGCGCAAGCCAGAAAGGCTACGCAGGGCCTGTAGGAGCGGCCTTGTGTCGCGATAGGGGCGCAAAGCGCCCCCATTTCTGACGAAGCTATTTCAGGTCAAAGCGATCCAGCTCCATCACCTTCTCCCAGGCCGCCACAAAGTCCCGCACGAACTTGCCGCCGCCATCGCCACTGCCATACACCTCGCTCAACGCCCGCAACTGAGCATGGGAGCCGAACACCAGGTCAACCCGGCTACCGGTCCACTTCAACTGTCCGGTCTTGCGGTCGCGCCCTTCGAAGGTTTCGTTATCCGCCGAGGTCGGTTTCCATTCCACGCCCATGTCCAGCAGGTTGCGGAAGAAGTCGTTGCTCAGGGTACCGACCTTGTCGGTGAACACGCCCTGCTGGCTGCCGCCATGGTTGGCGCCGAGCACCCGCAGGCCGCCGATCAGCACGGTCATTTCCGGCGCGGTCAGGGTCAACAGCTGGGCCTTGTCCAGCAGCAGCTTCTCGGCCTTGACGCTGTAGCGGGCCTTGGTGAAGTTGCGGAAACCATCGGCCAGCGGCTCCAGCACGGCGAACGACTCGACGTCGGTTTGCGCCTGGTAGGCATCGGTACGCCCCGGGCGGAACGCCACGCGGACGTCGTGCCCGGCGTCCTTGGCGGCCTTTTCCACTGCCGCAGTGCCGGCCAGAACGATCAGGTCGGCCAGGGAGATCTTCTTGCCACCGGCGTTGAACTCGGCCTGGATCTTCTCGAGCGCCGCCAGCACTTTGCCTGTGCCCTGGTTCGCCGGCCAGTCCTTCTGCGGCGCCAGGCGCAGGCGGCCACCATTGGCCCCGCCACGCTTGTCCGAACTGCGGAAAGTCGATGCCGCCGCCCAGGCTGTGGCCACCAGCTCGCCAACGCTCAGGCCCGCCGCCAGCACCTTGGCCTTGAGCGCGGCAATGTCCTGCTCGCCCACCAGCGGGTGGTCGACTTTTGGCAGCGGGTCTTGCCACAGCAGCTCTTCGTCGGGCATTTCCGGGCCCAGGTAGCGCGCCAATGGGCCCATGTCGCGATGGATCAGCTTGTACCAGGCGCGAGCGAAAGCGTCTGCCAACTGATCAGGGTTGTCCTTGAAGCGGCGGGCAATCGGCTCGTAGACCGGGTCGAAGCGCAGCGCCAGGTCGGAGGTGAGCATGGAAGGCGCGTGGCGTTTGCCCGGGTCATGGGCATCCGGCACGGTGCCTGCCCCCTTGCCCTCCTTCGGCCGCCACTGGTGGGCACCGGCCGGGCTCTTGGTCAGTTCCCAGTCGAAGTTGAACAGGTTGTTGAGGTATTCGTTGCTCCATCGGGTGGGAGTGGAAGTCCAGGTCACTTCCAGGCCACTGGTGATGGTATCGCCCCCCTTGCCGCTGCCGAACTTGTTGGCCCAGCCCAACCCCTGCAGCTCGAGGCCTGCAGCTTCCGGCTCCGGGCCGACGTTGTCGGCAGGGCCTGCACCGTGGGTCTTGCCAAAGGCGTGGCCACCGGCGATCAGGGCCACGGTTTCCTCATCGTTCATGGCCATGCGGCCGAAGGTGTCACGGATGTCCTTGCCCGAGGCCACCGGGTCGGGGGTACCTTCCGGGCCTTCCGGGTTCACGTAGATCAGGCCCATCTGCACGGCGGCCAGGGGGTTTTCCAGGTTGCGCTCGCCCTCCAGGGTACGGCCCTGCTCCTCGGGGTGCTTGGCCGGCTCCGCCACCAGGTCGCCCTTGCCAGGCGGCTGGGCCTTGCCGTAGCGGGTGTCACCGCCCAGCCAGACCTTTTCCGAGCCCCAGTACACATCTTCGTCCGGCTCCCACACATCGGCACGCCCGCCGGAGAAGCCGAAGGTCTTGAAGCCCATGGATTCGAGGGCGACGTTGCCGGTGAGCACGATCAGGTCGGCCCAGGAAATCTTGTTGCCGTACTTCTGCTTGATCGGCCATAGCAGGCGCCGGGCCTTGTCCAGGCTGACGTTGTCCGGCCAGCTGTTGAGCGGGGCGAAGCGCTGCTGGCCGGAGCCTGCACCGCCCCGACCATCGCCGATGCGGTAGGTCCCGGCGCTGTGCCAGGCCATGCGGATGAACAGCGGGCCGTAGTGGCCGAAGTCGGCGGGCCACCAGTCCTGGGAGTCGGTCATCAAGGCGGTCAGGTCTTTCTTCAGGGCCTGGAAGTCGAGGCTCTTGAATGCCTTGGCATAATCGAAATCCGGGTCCATCGGGTCGGACTTGGAGGAATGCTGGTGAAGAATTCTCAGGTTGAGCTGGTCAGGCCACCAGTCACGGTTGGTGGTGCCGCCACCTGCGGTTTGATGGAACGGGCATTTCGATTCGTTCGACATCTGCGGGTACCTTTGGGTCGGTTATCCAGATTTCCGGTCTATGCCAGGTGTTCTTTCAGCCGAGCGCGTGGGCTCGTGCTACCCCTCATCAGGTCTACACGGGGCTTGCGAAGCTGTCACGACGGGATTGCCGCGGTCTTGCACGCAGGTGCTGACACGCCGCCCGCTCGCGGAACTCGCGGGGCCACGGGAAAGACTAGCCGAGCTTGGACAGAGTTCTAATAGAGTGGCTATTGAGGGGTGATAGGTTGGCTCTGTCAGCTTTTCTGTGCCGGCCTCTTCGCGGGTAAACCCGCTCCCACAGGTACTGTACAACCCTCAAGAATTGTACTGGTCCTGTGGGAGCGGGTTTACCCGCGAAGAGGCCGGCACATCCATACAAGGCAACCAAGCTGTCCGTATGCTCCAATACAACGCCAACCCTTCCAATCCGGAACCCGTACCCTCATGAATCGCAACGACCTGCGCCGCGTCGACATGAACCTGCTGGTACTGTTCGAAGCCCTGATGATCGAACGCAACCTGACCCGGGTCGGCGAAAAGCTGTTCATCACCCAGCCCACCGTCAGCGCCGCCCTCGCCCGCCTGCGCGAACTGTTCGACGATCCGCTGCTGATCCGCAACGGCCGGGCCATGGAGCCCACGCCAAGGGCCATGCAGATCTTCACCGAACTGGGGCCGGCCATGGATGTGATTTCCGCCGCCATCAGCCGCGCCCGCGAGTTCGACCCGGTCAACAGCTGCAACGTGTTCCGTCTGGGCCTGTCGGACGATGCCGAGTTCGGCCTGTTCCCGGCCCTGCTGCAGGCCCTGCGCGAAGAGGCCCCGAACATCAGCGTGGTGGTGCGCCGGGCCAACTTCCTGCTGATGCCAGGCCTGCTGGCCAGCGGCGAAATCTCGGTGGGCGTGAGTTACACCACCGACCTGCCGGCCACCGCCAAGCGCCGCAAGCTGCGCAACATCGGCGTGCGGGTGCTGCGCGCCGATGACCGCCCGGGCCCGCTGACCCTCGACGAATACTGCGCCCGCCCACATGTGATGGTGTCGTTCTCCGGCGACATGAGCGGCAATATCGACCTAGACCTGGCGCGCATCGGTCGCTGCCGCAAGGTAGTGCTGGCGGTGCCGCAGTTCGGCAGCCTGCGCGCCCTGCTGCGCAACACCGAGCTGATCGCCACGGTGCCGGACTATGCCGCCTGCGCCCTGGCCGACGACGGCAGCCTGCGCGCCGACCCGGCGCCGTTCGACATCACCGAGGCGGAACTGTCGATGGTGTGGAGCGGCGCCCAGGACAATGACCCGGCCGAGCGCTGGCTGCGTGAACGCATCCTGCAGTTCATGGCCACACAGTGATGCATCGACTTCATCGATAGCTACCATGAATGCCATCAAGTTCCGCTGCGCCAAGCCCGGGCGGAAGATGGCGGCATTCACTGATTGATGAGGCCTCCCATGAAAACCGGCATGATCGCTGCCCTGCTCGCCTTGCTGGCCGCCCTTGGCGGTTGTGCCAGCCCGGCCGCTACCGACGCGCAGCCCTACGGGCACTTCTATTCCGCCACGGCCATTTCCAGTGTCGCCCTGGCCCCCGGCCAACGGGTGGCGGTACTGCTGGGGCGTGACGCCGAAGCAACCCTCGAATACCTCGACAGCCATCGTACCCAGGCAGCGGCGCCGGCCCAGGGCCCGCGGGGCCCTGCTGCGACCCTGGGCAGCGAGAGCCAGGCGTATGACTGGCTGGCGCGATCACTGGCGCAGCAATTTGCCGAGGTGACTTTCTACGACGACCTGGATACCTTGCTGGGCGATCACCCGGATGTGATCGTGTTGCTGGACACCGAAAGCCGTCTGGCTAGTGCAGGTATCGAAAGCCGGGTGGTGGCGCGCTTTTTCGATGACCAGCTGACCTATATCGGCCGCGCTGAAGGGCGGGCCAGCAAGCGCCTGGGCGATGTGGCGCGGGTGGTCGAGGATGAACGTGCCGTGCAGGCGGATGCGCTGCGGGACTTTGACGATTCGTTGCAGGCGTTGTTGAAGGGTCGGGTTTGAGGGCCCTTTCGCGGGTAAACCCGCTCCCACAGCTGCGCTGTACCTGTGGGAGCGGGTTTACCCGCGAAGAGGCCACTACAGGTTGTCACTTACCCCGCTGCATCCACGCCGCCCCCAGCCCACTGAGGCAAATCACCGAGATACCCACCAGGCTCAGGGTATCGGGCACCTGGCTATAGACAACCAACCCAAGCAACCCGGCAAACACGATCTGGCAATAACTGAACGGTGCCAGCAAGGCCGGCGCCGCATGGCGGAAGGCCTGGGTCAGCAGCAGATGCGCAGTCATGCCAAAGCCACCCAGCGCCAGCATCAGCAGCGCATGGTCCCAACGCGGCACCTCCCAGAAGAACGGCACCAGCGCACTCATCGCCAGGGTGTTGCACAACCCCGCATAGAAGTTGCTGGTGGTCGGGCTGTCATGCGCTGCCAGGATGCGCGTCAGCAACTGATAGAAGCAGAAACCCAGCGCCGAACCGAACGGATACAGGATGGCCGGGGTGAACATCGCCCCGCCCGGGTGCACCACCACCAGCACGCCGATGAAGCCCATCACCACCGCCACCCACTGCCCCACCGTCACCCGCTCCTTCAGCAGCGGTGCCGACAGCGCGGTGACCAGCACCGGGGCAAGGAAGTTGACCGCCGTGGCCTCGGCCAGCGGCAGGTACTGCAGCCCGGTGGTGAACAACAGGCTAGTACTCAGCAGGCTCAGGGCACGTAACGTCTGCAACAGCGGGCGGCGGGTGCGCAGCACGTTGAGGCCGGCCTTGGGCAGGAAGATGCCGGCCATGAGCAACGTGTGCACCACATACCGCGCCCACACCACCATGATGATCGGGTACAGGCCACCGAGGAACTTGGACAGGGCATCGTGACTGGCGAACAGGAACGTCGCCACCACCACCAGGGCGATGCCGCGCAGGGGTTGGTTGACTCCGGACAGCGGTGTGCTGGAACTCATGGCACTCTCGATGACGGCGCGGCTGGATGCGGCGCCCGGGGAAGGCCGCGCAGGCGTTGCCTGGCGGATGCAACAGTTCGGATTCTAGAAGAGATGCCGGAGAATAAGGAAGTTCAATTGCCGCTAGCGAGGCCGACTGCAATTTCTGTTCGCTGATCGACCACTTTCCGCCCCGCGCGCATGGCCCGTGCAGTGCTGATCGCCGACTATCGAATGCGAACCCTGCACACCCTACAAGGAATTTTAATGCAAAGGCTCACCACCCGTAACGGCCTGGACCTGCCCGCGATCGGCCTGGGCACCTGGCCAATGACCGGCAGCGAGTGCACCCAGGCCGTGCGCCAGGCGCTTGAAGTGGGGTACCGGCACATCGACACCGCCACTGCCTATGACAACGAAGCCGCCGTCGGCCAGGCCCTGCGCGACAGCGATGTGCCGCGCGAGCAGATTCACCTGACCACCAAGGTATGGTGGGATCGCCTGGCGCCCAAGGCCATGCGCCAGTCGCTGGAGAGCAGCCTGCGCGCGCTGGGTACCGAGCAGGTCGACCTGTTCCACATCCACTGGCCCGGCCAGGACTGGGACCTGGCCCGCAGCATCGAAACCTTGGTGGCCCTGCGTGACGAGGGCAAGGCACGCAGCATCGGCGTCGCCAACTTCCCGTTGGGGCTGCTGCGCCAGGTGGTGGAAACCCTGGGTGCACCCTTGTCGGCGATCCAGGTGGAATACCACGTGCTGCTCGGCCAGCAACCGCTGCTGGACTATGCCCGCCGCCACGACCTGCTACTCACCGCCTACACCCCGCTGGCCCGGGGGCAGGCTGCGGCGCAGCCGGTGATCCAGGCGATCGCCCGCAAGCACGGCGTACTGCCCAGCCAGGTGGCGCTGAAGTGGTTGCTGGACCAGGACAGCGTGGCGGTGATCCCCAAGGCCGGCAGCCGCGAGAACCAACTGGCCAACCTGGCGGCGTCGGACGTGCAACTGGATGACGAGGACCGCGCGGCGATCGCCGGGTTGCCGAAGGACCAGCGGGTGGTGAGCCCGGCGTTTGCGCCGGACTGGAACAGCTGACCCTTGATCAAGCCTTGAAAGCTTGCACGGCCGATGTGGGAGCGGGTTCACCCGCGAACACCGGCGCAGCCGGTGCCAGCCACCGTGTCGCCTGCTTCGCGGGTGAACCCGCTCCCACAGGTACTGCGCCGGGCAACACTACGCCGGCGTCATGACCTGCTTCAACCGCTCGTTCGCCGGTGCCGGTCGCCCATACAGGTAGCCCTGGAAGTGCGAGCACCCCTCCGCCGCCAACCGGCGCATCTGCTCCTCCGACTCCACCCCCTCGGCCGTGGTCTTGATCATCAGGCTGTTGGACAGGTCGGTAATGGCGCGGATGATCGACATCGCCTCGCGGCTGTCGCACATGTCATGCACGAACGACTTGTCGATCTTGATCCGATCGAACGGGAACGAACGCAGGTAGCCCAGCGAGGAATAGCCGGTGCCGAAATCATCCAGCGAAATGGACACGCCCAGGTCCTTCAGTGCACGCAGGGTACGCACGTTTTCCTCGCTGTTGCCCAGCAGCACCGACTCGGTGACCTCCAGCTCCAGCCGCTGTGGCGGCAGGCCGGAGTCGGCCAGCGCCAGAGCCACGCTGTGCACCAGGTTGGCATTCTTGAACTGCACCGCCGATAGGTTGACCGACACCGTCTGCTCACTGTCCCAGCTGGCCGCCTCCTGGCAGGCCAGGTTCAGCGCCCGGGTGCCAAGTTCATGGATCAGGCCGGTTTCCTCGGCAATGGGGATGAAGTCCATGGGCATGACCATGCCGCGGGTCGGGTGGTCCCAGCGCAGCAACGCCTCATAGCCGGTAACGCTGCTGGTCTGCTGGTCGACCACCGGCTGGTAGTGCAAGTGCAACTGGCCCAGGTGCAGCGCGGTGCGCAGGTCGGTTTCCACCAGGCGGCGCTGGCGGGCGGCGACGTCCAGTTCGACGTTGAAGCACTCGTAGCGGTTGCGACCGTTGCGCTTGGCCTCGTACAGCGCCATGTCGGCGTAGCCCAGCAGTTGCTCGGCCTGGTCGCTGTCATCAGGCGCAATGGCGATGCCGATGCTCACCCCCACCGTGAATTGGTGCCCCTCGATCTGGAACGGTGGGCAGATCGCATTGATCAGGCGCTGCGCAGTGTTGCATGCGGCGTCCCGGCCTTCGAGGCCGGTCAGCACCACGGCAAACTCGTCACCGCCCAGGCGGGCCAAGGTGTCGTGTTCGCGCAGCTCGCGGCGCAGGCGCTTGCCCAGCGCGCGCAGCAGCTTGTCGCCAAAGGCGTGGCCCAGCGAATCGTTGATGTTCTTGAAGTTGTCCAGGTCCAGGCACAGGGCGGCGGTCAGCTTGGCGTGCTCGCTGTCACGCACCAGCGCCTGGCGCAGGCGTTCGTTGAACAGGGTGCGGTTGGGCAGCCCTGTCAGCGCATCGTGGTGCGCCATGTGGTGGATCTGCGCGTGGGCGGCCAGCTCTTCGGTGGCGTCTTCGGCAACGAACAGCACGTAGTCGGCCTGGCCTTCACGGTTCTGGCTAAGCAAGGCGCGGCTGCGCAGGGTGCGTGGGCCACAGGCCGTGTCGACCCGGGTTTCGGCGGCATGGCCCTTGGTGCTGCGGGCACCACGGGCCAGTTGCTGCTCCAGGTAACCGGCAACGCCCGGCCCCAGGCATTCGCCGGGCAACTGCCCGATCATGCTGCGCTGCGGCCCGCCGAACAGGCGTTCGGCCTGCTGGTTGGCCAGCAGGATGCGCTGGCTTTCCAGGTCCTGGACAATGACGCTGGCGGGGATGTTGGCAATCACCGAATCAAGGAACTGCGACAGCTTGGCCATTTCCTGGCTGTACTGCTCGGCCAGTTCCTTGGCCTGCAACAGTTCCCGCTCTTGCCGGTGGTGCTCGGAAATGTCGCGGGTGACCTTGGCGAACCCCACCAGTTGCCCGGCATCGTCGTGCACCGCGTCGATCACCACATGGGCATGGAAGGTCGTACCGTCCTTGCGCCGCCGCGAACCGACCTCTTCGAAGCGCCCGGTGCTGCGCGCCTGCTCCAGGTTGAGCGCGGGCAGCCCTGCGGCGCGCTCGGCATCGGTGTAGAACAGCGAGTAGTGCTGGCCGACGATTTCCTCGGCCAGGTAGCCCTTGGCGCGCTGGGCGCCGGGGTTCCAGTTGGCGACGATACCTTCGGGGGTGAGCAGGTAGAAGGCATAGTCCACCACACTCTGGATCAACAGCCGGTACATGATGTCGGGGCTTGCGACTAGCGACATGATCTTTACCTGGGCCTTCGAAAGGCATGAAAAGGATTGGTGGCATTATGCCTTCGAAGACAATTTTGTGAAGTAGTTCACAAAAAGCCACGATCCCTTCAATTTGCGAGCGAAGGCTGGCAACCCTCAATGGCGGGCGCCCGTCACCAGGAAATTGAGCAAGCCCGGTTCGTCATCCAGGGCTATGGCCTGCGCCGGGCGCGACAGCGCGGCCAACACGCCATTGCAGAAGGCCACAGCAGGCGTGTCCTGGGCGTAACAGCGCATCAGCCAGTCGCCCTCGCCGCCCAGCAGTTGCAACGCCACCGCCCGGCCGATGCCCTGTCGGCGGTACTTTTTCAGGATGAACAGATCGGCCAGTTCGAAGGCGTCGATGCCTGGCAACTCGCTGCGTTCGACCAGCACGAAACCAGCGATGAAGCCGTCTGCCAGCACCAGGTACGCGCCCCAGCCATCGGCCTGCCAGTAACGTTGCAGGTGCTCGTCATGGATATAGAAGCGGCCGTCCACTTCGACGTCTTCCTGCTCCCAGTCCGAGGACTCGTAGGCGTAGAACTGGTAGAGGTTGCGAATCAGCGAGGCCTGGTCGGCAGTGGTTGCCAGCAGTTCGATGGGCAGCATGGTGCGGGGGCTCGGGTAAAAAGGCGGATTCTAGATCAAACGCCCCTGGCAGCAAAAAGCCCAGGCCCTCCCCGCACGGAAAGGCCCAGGCAAAACAAACACGACATATCACTCATTGATTGGCAAGGCCCCTGTGGGAGCCTCGGCGTCTGGACAGGTGCGACTCAGCGGTCGTCGCTGTGAATCGACGAGGGGTGCCGACAAAGGCCGTCGACCTCGATGTCCATGTACGGGAACAGCGGCAGCTGCATCAGCGTATCGTGCAGCGCCTCGACGCTGGGTACATCGAACACGCTGTAGTTGGCGTAGTGCCCGGCAATGCGCCACAGGTGGCGCCAGGTGCCTTCGCGCTGCAGGCGCTGGGCCAGTTCCTTTTCGTCGGCCTTGAGCCGGGCGGCCTTGGCCGGGTCCATGTCGACCGGGAGTTTCACGGTCATCTTCACGTGGAACAGCATGCGGGTTTCTCCTTTCTCTGATTTGCCGCGAACTCTGTGGGAGCGGGTTTACCCGCGAACACGGGCGAAGCCCGTGCCATCCACCGTGTCGCCTGCTTCGCGGCTGAAGCCGCTCCCACAGGGGTTGTTTGTTCTTTCAGCCAGCGTGACTCAGCGGCGGGCGAAGCGCGCCAGGCGCTGTTCATCCAGGGTCAGGCCAAGGCCTGGGGTACGTGGAATGTGCAGCTGGAAGTCGCGGTACTGCGGCGGCTCGTTGACGATTTCTTCGGTCAGCAGCAGCGGCCCGAACAGCTCGGTGCCCCAGGTGAGCTGGCGCAGGGTCAGGAAGGCATGAGCCGAAGCCAGGGTGCCGATCGAGCCTTCGAGCATGGTCCCGCCATACAGGGCGATGCCGGCAGCCTCGGCGATTTGCGCGGTGCGCAATACAGCGCGCGGGCCGCCGTTCTTGGCTATTTTCAGGGCGAAGATGCTGGCCGCGCCGTCGGCGGCCAGGCTGAAGGCGTCCTCGACGCTTTCGATCGACTCGTCGGCCATGATCGGCGCCGGGCTGCGCTGGTTCAGGCGCACCTGGCCGCTGCGGTTGATGCGCGAAATCGGTTGCTCGATCAGGTCGATGCCGTTGTCGCCAAGCACCTGGCAGGCATGGATGGCCTGGGACTCGTCCCAGTACTGGTTGACGTCCACCCGCACGCTGGCCCTGTCGCCCAGCTCGCGCTTGATCGCCACCACATGCTTGAGGTCCTGGGCCAACGGGTTGGCGCCGATCTTCAGCTTGAACACCCGATGCCGGCGAATCTCCAGCATGTGCAGGGCTTCGGCGATGTCGCGGGCGGTGTCGCCGCTGGCCAGGGTCCAGGCCACTTCCAGGCTGTCGCGCATGCGGCCACCCAGCAGTTCGCTGACCGGTAGGCCCAGGCGCTTGCCCTGGGCATCGAGCAAGGCGCTCTCGATACCCGACTTGGCAAAGGTGTTGCCCTTGGCCAGCTTGTCCAGCTTGAGCATGGCGGCGTTGATGTTGTCTGCCGGCAGGCCGATCAAGGCCGGCGCCAGGTGCGCATCGATGTTCGCCTTGATGCCCTCGGGGCTTTCGTAGCCATAGGCCAGGCCGCCGATGGTGGTGGCCTCGCCGATGCCTTCCACGCCATCGCTGCAGCGAACGCGCAATACCACCAGGGTCTGCTGCTGCATGGTGTGCATCGCCAGCTTGTGCGGGCGAATGGTCGGCAGGTCGACGATAATTGCCTCGATACGTTCAATCAGCGCGCTTGTCATTGTTGCCAGGTCCCGTAGTTTCGGGCTGCCAGCCGCAGGCCCGAGTGGTGCATTTACTTGCTTGTTCAAGGATTGCGCGAGACCCTGATAGCCGTCCAATATCGAATGAATCTCCCACCATACCCCGGAGGTCTGATGGAGCTGCGCCACCTGCGTTACTTCAAGGTCCTGGCCGAAACCCTGAACTTCACTCGCGCCGCCGAGCTGCTGCACATTGCCCAGCCACCGCTGAGCCGGCAGATCAGCCAGCTAGAGGACCAGCTCGGTACCTTGCTGGTGGTGCGCGAGCGCCCGCTGCGGCTGACCGAGGCGGGTCGCTTCTTCTATGAGCAGAGCTGCACGGTGCTGCAGCAGCTGGAGAACATCAGCGACAACACCCGTCGTATCGGCCAGGGCCAGCGCCAGTGGTTAGGGATCGGCTTTGCCCCCTCGACCCTGTACAAGGTGCTGCCGGAGCTGATCCGTGAGCTGCGCGAGGACAGCGAGCTGGAACTGGGCCTGAACGAAATGACCACGCTGCAGCAGGTGGAAGCACTGAAAAGCGGGCGCATCGACATCGCCTTCGGGCGCATTCGCATCGATGACCCGGCCATTCACCAGCAAGTGTTGTGCGAGGACCCGCTGGTGGCCGTACTGCCCAAGGGCCACCCGCTGGCGGGCAGCCCGCTTACACTTGCCCAGCTGGCTGGCGAGGCGTTCATCCTCTACCCGGCCAACCCGAGGCCCAGCTATGCCGACCATGTGCTGGCACTGTTCGCCCACCACGGCATGAGCATCCGCGTCAGCCAGTGGGCCAACGAACTGCAGACCGCCATCGGCCTGGTAGCCGTTGGCGTGGGCGTGACCCTGGTGCCGGCGTCGGTGCAGCAGCAGCACCGCACGGATATCGAATATGCCGGCCTGCTCGACAGCGGCGCCGTCAGCCCGATCATCCTCAGCCGGCGCAAGGGCGACGTGAGCCCGATCGTGCAGCGCTGCCTGGCATTGATTGCACAACAGGCCGAATGCAGGTGTGCTCCGGCAGGATCAACGGACTGGCTGAATACCTGACCCTGTGGGAGCGGGTTCACCCGCGAACACGGGCGAAGCCCGTGCCATGCACCGAGTTGCATTCTTCGCGGGTAAACCCGCTCCCACAAGGTCCGCGTCTGTCTGTAGGAGCACTCCGTGTCACCCCCCCGGTAATCATCAACCGACAGGAAAACCCAGCATGATTCACGGCAAGACACTGCAAGCATGGTGCAGCTCCCACCCCCTGATCGAAGACCTGGTGGCGCTGCGCGAAACCCGTTGGTTCAACCCGCACATCGCCCCTGCCGCCCAGGCCCTGGCCGATGTCGGCCTGAGTGCCGCCGATGTCAGTGCTGCCAGTGCGCGGCTGGCACGCTTTGCCCCTTACCTGGCCAAGGTGTTCCCGGACACCGCCACCAGCGGCGGCATCATCGAGTCGCCACTGCGCCCGCTGCCCGCCCTGCACGGCACCTTGCTGCAGGCGGCAGCCCTGCCAGCCAGCGGTTCACTCTGGCTCAAGGCCGACAGCGAGCTGCCGATCTCCGGTTCGATCAAGGCCCGTGGCGGTATTCATGAAGTGCTCAAGCATGCAGAAGACCTGGCCCTGGCGGCAGGCCTGATCAGCCTCGACAGCGATTACCAGGTACTGGCCAGCGACCAGGCCCGGCAGTTCTTCAGCAAGTACAAGGTTGCAGTCGGCTCGACCGGCAACCTCGGCCTGTCGATCGGTATCATGAGCGCCAGGCTGGGTTTCCAGGCCACCGTGCACATGTCGGCCGATGCCCGACAGTGGAAGAAGGACAAACTGCGCGCCCATGGCGTGAACGTGGTCGAGTACGAAAGCGACTACAGCGTGGCGGTGGAGCAAGGGCGCCAGCAGGCGGCTGCGGACCCGAGCTGCTACTTCGTCGACGACGAAAACTCGCCACACCTGTTCCTCGGCTATGCCGTCGCGGCCGAGCGGCTGGCTGCCCAGTTCGAGGCCGCGGGAATCAAGGTGGATGCCGAACACCCCTTGTTCGTCTACCTGCCCTGCGGGGTCGGCGGCGGCCCGGGTGGCGTGGCGTTCGGCCTGAAGCTGATCTGGGGCGACCATGTGCACTGCATCTTCGCCGAGCCCACCCACTCGCCATGCATGTTCCTGGGGGTGTATAGCGGTTTGCATGACGCCACCAGCGTGCAGGATTTTGGCATCGACAACCTGACCGCCGCCGACGGCCTGGCGGTAGGCCGCCCTTCCGGTTTTGTCGGCAAGGCGATGCAGCGTTTGCTCGATGGTTATTACACGGTCAGCGACGAGACGCTGTACCGGCTGTTGGTGCTGGCCCATGACCAGGAGAACGCGCGGCTGGAGCCTTCGGCGCTGGCGGGGATGCCGGGCATGGTGAAGGTGCTTGAATCGCCCGAGTACCTGGCGCGCATGGGCCTGTCGGCTGGGCGCATGGAGCGGGCCACGCACCTGGTGTGGGGGACTGGAGGCAGCATGGTGCCGGAGGCAGAGTTTGCGGCCTATCTGGCTAAAGGGCGGGGCTGAAATAAATATTGGGGGGCAGCGCTGTACCTGTGGGAGCGGGTTCACCCGCGAACACGGGCGAAGCCCGTGCCAGCCACCGCGGTGCCTGCTTCGCGGGTGAACCCGCTCCCACACGGATCGCGCCAGCTTTCAGATTCGAGTAAGGCAGTTGCTCTTTTGCTGCTAGGCCGGCAGGTGACCGCCGCGCAACCAGTCGATAAACCGCGCAAACAACTCCGACTGCGAGTTGATCTCCAGCTTCAGGTACAGATTCTTGCGGTGCATGCGCACCGTCTCCGGCGAGATGCCCAGCTCCAGCGCGGTGGACTTCACCGAATGCCCACGCAAGATCATGTGCGCCACCTCCCGCTCACGGTCGGTCAGCACCTGGCAGCCGAAACTGTCGAACGCCGCCTGCAGGCTGCCACGCTCCGCCAGTGCGGGGCCGGGCTCCAGATGGTGGCGGGCGTAGCGCCCCAGCAGTTCGCGTACCATCGGCTCCAGCGCGCGCAGCAGGTCGATCTGCCCTGTACCCAGGCGCGTGCCGCTGCAGCCCTGGAACAGGCTCAACGACAACTTGCGGCCAGCGCTGAGGTCGACGATGTAATAGCTGTCTTCACTGCAACCGGTACCCAGGTAGTAGGCCTTGTAGTAGTCGCTGTCGAAGAAGTTGTCCGGGGCGATTTCCTGCAGGTGGTAGAAGCCCTCGGCCAGGCCGCTCTGCACGGCCAGGCAGAACGGGTCGAGCAGGTAGCCGGCAGTGAAGTAGCGCTCCAGCACGGCGGCGCGGTGCAAGTCGGGGATGCCTTGCTGGTACAGCAGTTGCGGTGCCCGCCCCTGGCACTCGAGGCTGATCATCATCGATTCCACCTGCACCAGCTGGCCGATGGCAGCCGCCACGTGCGCCAGCGCCTCGGGCGTTTCGCTGTGGGCCAATGCGCGCTGCAGCGCCGCATGCCATTGCTGCAGCGCACCCAGTGAAAGGGTAAGCGGAGTGTCGGAAGAGGCCTGGGTCATGCCCGGCAGTCTAGCCTGCCAGGCAGGCCCGCGCACAGCCCTTTGCGCCAGGTTCATCGGCCTTGGTACAGGCCAAGCGCCGTGAGTTCGCGCGCGGTTTCGAGGATGCACTGGCGCAGGGTTTCGACGATCTCGTCCACCTGCGCATGGGTGATGATCAATGGCGGTGACATCACGTTCAGGTGCATGATCGGCCGCACCAGCAGCCCATTGGCCTGGGCCTTGCTGTGGATGCGTTCGCCGATGTTCACTTCGTCGGCGAACAGCGCCTTGCTGGCCTTGTCGGCAACGAACTCGACACAGGCCATCAGCTTCATGCAGCGCACATCCCCCACCAGCGGCAGCTCGCGCAGGCTTTGCAGGCGCTGTTCCAGGTAGCCGCCGACGTCCTTGACGTGCTCCAGCAAATGCTCGCGCTCGATGATCTCGATGTTCTTCAGCGCCGCGGTGCAGCACACCGGGTGACCACTGTAGGTGAAACCGTGGGTGAAGCAGCGGCCCTTGCCCGGCTCGGCGATCACTTGCCAGATGCGCTCGGAGAAGATGCACGCCCCCAGCGGCAGGTAGGCCGAAGTCAGGCCCTTGGCGGTAGTGATGATGTCGGGGGTCACGCCGAACAGTTCCTCGCTGGCGAAGAAGGTGCCCAGGCGCCCGAACGAAGTCACCACTTCGTCGGCGACGAACAGGATGTCGTAGGTCTGGCACAGCTGCCACATGCGCTGGAAGTAGCCCTTGGGCGGAATGATCACCCCGCCCGAGCCCATGATCGGCTCGGCGAAGAACGCCGCCACGTTGTCGGCCCCCAGCGAGAGGATCTTGTCCTCGAACTCGGCCACCAGGAAGTCGAGGAACTCGGCCTCGTCCATGTCGTGCGGCGCGCGGTACGGGTTGGGGTTGGACACGTGGTGGATCAGGTCGTGGTGATAATCGAACTCCGGCACCCGGTCAGCGGCCTTGTTGCCGATCGACATGGTCAGCGTGGTGGAGCCGTGGTAGGCGTTGTAGCGGGCGATGATGTGCTTCTTGTGCGACTTGCCACGGCAGTTCTGGTAGTACTGGATCAGCCGGTAGGCAGTGTCGACCGCGGTCGAGCCGCCAGTGGTGAGGAACACATGGTTCAGGTCGCCCGGTGCCAGTTGCGCAAGCTTCTGGCACAGCTCGATGGCCACATCGTTGGCCATGTCGGAGAACGGGTTGGAATAGGCCAGCTGGCGTACCTGGTCGGCGATGGCCAGGGCCATTTCCTCGCGGCCCAGGCCAATGTTGGTGCACCACATGCCGCCGACGGCATCGAGGAAGCGGTTGCCGTAGGTATCGCGGATGTAGGCGCCCTCGCCGGCAACGATGTTCAGCGCGCCTTGCTCGCGGTGCTCATCGAACACGTGGTAGCCGTGCATGTAGTGGGCCTTGTCGGCTTCCACCAGCGGGTCGTGGGCAATGGCGAATGCTTTGCTTGGGGTGGCCATGGGCAGCTCCTTGGCAGTGATCGTTGGGCAGTGTTCAGAAACCGGCCTTGACCGTGCTCCAGACCCGGGTGATGGCGCGCATGTCCTTCGGGCTCTGGGTTTTCTGTGCGAACAGGCGCTCGCGGGTTTGCGCGTCGGGGTAGATGGCCGGGTCCTGGCGGATCTCGTCGCGCACCAGCGCGGTGGCGGCGGCATTGCTGTTGGCGTAGTGGATGTAGTCGGTGACCTTGGCCATGGTCTGCGGCTGCAGCAGGAACTCGATGAAACGGTGGGCGTTGGCCGCGTGCGGCGCATCCTTGGGGATGTACAGGTTGTCGAACCAGATCAGCGAGCCTTCCTGAGGGATGAAGAACGACAGCTTGATGTCCTTCTTCGCTTCCACCGCGCGGGCCTGGGCGGTGGCGTAGTCACCGGACCAGGTCAGGGCCAGGCAGACATCGCCATTGGGCAGGCTGGTGAGGTAGTTGACCGAGTCGAACTTGCGGATGTACGGGCGAATGCCCAACAGCAGTTGTTCGGCCGCCTTGAGGTCGGCCGGCGATGCGCTGCGTGGGTCCTTGCCCAGGTACTGCAGGGCCAGCGGAATGACTTCGGTCGGTGCGTCCATCAGGGTGACGCCGCAGTCGGCGAAGCGCGAGACGATCTTGGGGTCGAACAGCATGGCCAGCGAGCCGATGGGGGCATCGGGCATGCGTGCGGTGATCTTGTCGACGTTGTAGGTTACCCCCGAGCTGCCCCAGGTGTAGGGCGCCGAGTATTTCAGGCCGGGGTCATAGCCTTGCAGGTTGTTCACCACCTGCTGGTCGAGGTTGTGCCAGCTGGGCAGTTGCTGCTTGTCCAGCGCCTGGAACACCCCGGCACTGATCAGCGGGGGTGCCAGGGCAGCGTTGAGCATGACCAGGTCGTAGCCGGAGCGGCCGGTGAGCAGTTTGGTCTGTACCGTTTCGTAGCCGTCGAAGGTGTCGTAGATGACCTTGATGCCGGTGGCCTTCTCGAAGTCGGCCAGGGTGGTTTCGCCGATATAGTCGGTCCAGTTGTACAACCGCAACGTGTTACCGCTGTCCACCTCTGCCGCCTGGGCCAGGCTGGCACCAGACGCCAGCATCAGACCGCCAATCACCTTCAGTACCTTGCGCATGGCAACTCCATCGTGTGAGTGCTCGGGATCGAGCCGATGGAGGCACTATCGAGGGATTTGCCGAAGGGGGACATACCCCGAATGTGTGGGTGGTCGTTTTTTGGAAGGTGGCGTTGGGAGGGCGGCAGAATGTCGTATGCCGACAGAATTCTGGGGCTGCTTTGCAGCCCTTTCGCGACACAAGGCCGCTCCTACAGGTTGCGCGGATCCTGTAGGAGCGGCCTTGTGTCGCGATGGGCCGCAACGCGGCCCCAGTGGACCGCGCAGGGATAGTCAGGCAAGCGGGTAAAGCGCCTCATCAAACTGCTCCAGGCGCGGGAACACCAGTGGCTGGTCATCCGCCAGCTGCTCCAGGCGCTGCCGATACTGCTGCAGAAAACCCTGCCGCGCCTCATCGCTGATATACGGCACATGCCAGGCCACGAACGGCGGCAGCACCTCGAACCCGACATAGGCCAGCGTGCCGCGCAGGATCGGCCGCAGCATGTCCTCCAGTGGCCCGTGAATGGCTCCATCACCAAACATGTGCTCACGCCCGCCCAGAGTCACGGTCACCAGCGCTTTCTTGCCCGCCAACCCGCCCTGGTCGTAGAAGCGCTTGCCGCCATAGCACACCCCCGACACCAGCACCCGGTCGATCCAGCCCTTGAGCATGGCCGGCGCCGAGAACCAGAAGATCGGGAAGTTCAGCACCAGCAAGTCGGCCCACAGCAGCTTGTCCAGCTCCTGCTGGATATCCGCGGCAAGGGCCCCGCGCTTGACCCCCTGACGCTGCTCCAGGGCATACACCAGATATTCCGGGTTCTCGCGCTGGCTGAAGTCATCGGCGCTGGCCACCGGGTTCCAGCCCATGGCGTACAGGTCGCTGACCTGCACCTGGTGGCCCTGGGCGCGGAAGGTTTCCACGGCCTGGTCACGCAGCGCAGCAGTGAACGATTGCGGCTCGGGGTGAGCATGGACGATCAGTACATTCACAAACATTCTCCTCACACAAAACAGGTTGTCTTCCAGCTGTGGCTCAGCACTGCACCGCTTTCACCTCGACGAACTCCGCCAGGCCCTCCTCGCCCCACTCGCGCCCGTTGCCCGACTGCTTGTAGCCACCGAACGGTGCCTGGTAGTTGAACCCGCCACCGTTGATGAAGCACTGCCCTGCGCGTATCTGCCGCGCCAGGGCCAGACCGTGCTCGCGGCTACCGGCCCACACCGCACTGGACAGGCCGAACGGCGAATCGTTGGCCAGGGCCAGCGCCTGCGCCTCATCGGCATAGGGGATCAGGCACAGCACGGGGCCGAAGATTTCCTCCTGGGCGATACGCATGCGGTTGTCGACGTCGGCGAACAGCGTCGGCGCCACGTAGAAGCCGCGCTCGAAACCGCCTGGCGCATCACCGCCGCACAGCAGGCGAGCGCCCTCCTCCTGCCCCAGGCGAATGTAGTCGAGCACGGTGCGCCGCTGGCCTGCCGAACACATCGGCCCGAGAAAGCTGGCCGGGTCACGCGGGTCACCCATGACCAGCGCACGGGTCTCGGCCTCGGCGATCTCCAGCGCCTCGGCGTAGCGGCTGGCCGGCAGCAGCATGCGGGTCAAGGCCGTGCAGGTCTGCCCCGAGTTGATCATCACGTCCTGCACGCCATGCCGCACCGCCGCGTGCAGGTCGGCATCGGCGGTGATCAGCAGCGGCGACTTGCCGCCCAGCTCCAGGCACACCCGCTTCACCGTCGGCGCGGCCGCCTGGGCCACGCGCACCCCGGCGCCGGTGGAGCCGGTGAACGACACCATGTCCACCTGCGGGTGCCGGGCCAGGGCCTCGCCAACCTTGGCCCCCGGCCCGCTGACCAGGTTGAACACCCCGGCCGGCAGGCCGATGGCCTCGATCATCTCGGCCAGCAGGAACGCATGCAGCGGTGTTTCCTGGCTGGGCTTGGCCACCACCGTGCAGCCAGCGGCCAGGGCCGGCGCCAGCTTGCCAATCATCTGGTGCAGCGGGTAGTTCCACGGGTTGATGAACGCGCACACACCAACGGCTTCGCGGTACACCAGCGAGTTGCCGACTTCGCGCACCTCATCCATCAGCCCGGCCAGTTCGGCGTACTGCTCCAGCCCGGCAATCGGGCCCTCCACCTGTACCGCCTGGCACCACTGCACCGGCATGCCCAGCTCATCGGTAATGACCGAGGCCATTTCCGCCGCGCGGCTTTTCAGCTGTGCGGCCAGCGCCGTTATGTACCCGGCGCGAACGCTGGACGCTGTGCGCGACCAGCCATCGAAGGCCCGCCGCGCAGCCATCACCGCCCGTTCGACATCAGCCTCGGCGCCCAGAGGCACGCGGCCGATGGCCTGTTCGGTGGCTGGGTCGATCACCTCGGCCATGCCCTGCCCGCTCGGCACCTGCCAGGCGCCGTCGATGTACAGCCGCGCATACTCACGCATGGGCCTGCCCCTGCATCAATGCGGCGGCGCAGCGGGCGATGCGCCGGCAAGCGTCGGCCAAGGCCTCGTTACCCAATACCAGGCCCAGGCGGATATGCCCGGCAGCGCTGGGGCCGAAGGCTTCGCCGGCGAGCACCGACACGCCCTGGCTGTCGAGCAGGCGATCAGCGAAGGCCTGGGCGCTGAGGCCGGTCTCACGGATGTCGACCATCACGAACATACCGCCATCGGGCTTGAGCACCTTGATGCCCGGGCAGTCGGCCAACTGCTCGCACACCAGGTCGCGACGCTGGCGATAGGCTTCGCGCATAACATCCAGTTCCGGTAGTTGCTGCTCCAGTGCGACCACGGCGGCGTCCTGGATGAAGTCCGGCGAGCCGTACAGCATGCACAGGGCGAGGTTTTCCAGGTGGGAGGCCAGCTCGGCCGAACCGACCACCCAACCCACCCGCCAGCCGGTCATGGCATGCGACTTCGACAGGCTGTTGAGGGTGGCAGTGCGCTCGGCCATGCCCGGCAGGCTGCCAGGGCTGACATGCTCGCCGTCGTACAGCAGCTCGCTGTACACCTCGTCAGAGATCAGCCACAGATCGTGGGCGATGCACAGTTCGGCAAGCGCTTCCCAGGTGGCACGCGGCAGGCTCGCCCCCGAGGGGTTGTGCGGGCTGTTCAGGGCCAGGGCGCGGGTGCGCGGGGTGATGCGCGTAGCCACGTCACGCGGGCACACCCTAAAGCCGTTCTCCGGCTTGACCGGCACCGGCACCACCTTGGCGCCACAGGCCCCGAACACGGCCTCGTAGGTCACGTACATGGGCTCGGCGACAATCACCTCGTCACCCGGGTCGAGCACGCATTGTGCCACGCAGTACAGGGCGCACTGGGCCCCCGCCAGCACCGTCACATGGTCGGCATCGACGGCCTGGCCGCTGCGCTGCCGGTGGCGATTGGCGATGGCCTGGCGCAGCGCCAGCTTGCCGCGCACATCGGCGTAATGGGTATGGCCCGCATGCAGGCTGTCGATGGCCGCCTCGACGATTGGTGCAGGGGTGTCGAAGTCCGGGTCACCCACCGACAGCAGCAGGATATCCTTGCCCTCGGCCTGCAGCGCCAGGGCGCGGTAGTGGATGTCCCAGGCCGCGGCCCCGTCGCCGGCGATGCGTTGAGTGAGCTTGGCGTAGCGCATGGCAATCTCCCTTCATTGGCGGTTTCAGTCGACGAGAATCTTCGGGTTGGAACTGCCCCATACGGTGTACAGGTCGGCGAGCAGCGCGCCGTTGATTTCTTCCATCTCGGCCTGGGTGATTTCGCCCCCGGCCTGTTTGCCGAACAGCACTACTTCGTTGCCACCCTTCACATCGGGGAAGTCGGTGACATCGACCATCAACGTGTTCATCGACACCTTGCCCACCACCGGCACACGGTGGCCGTTGATCAGCACATGGCCCTTGTTGGTGAACACCCGGCGATAGCCATCGGAGTAGCCGACGGTGATGTTGGCCAGGCGCGAATCCCGCGTCAGGGTGAAGGTGCGGTCATAGCCGACGGTGTTGCCTGCCGGGTAGCTGTGCACCGCTGCCACGTGCGACTTGAACTGCATGGCACGTTGGTATTCGGTGTGCGTCGGCACGGTGTCGCCGAACAGCGCGCCGCCGGTGCGCACCATGTCCAGGCGCGATTCCGGCACTTCCAGCGTAGCGAAGGAGTTGGCGGCATGCAGGGTGAGCTTGCTGCGATCAAGTTTGGCGTGCTTGATCAGCCAGTCGGTCTGCTCGTTGAACGCTGCCAGGCCCTTGCGCACATCGTCCTTGTCTTCCACGGCGAAGTGGGTCATCAGCGCGACCAGCTCGAGGTGCGTCTGGTCGGTGATCTGCAACGCTTCACCCCGGCCGGACCAAGTGGTCATTTCCACACCGTTGCGGCTCATGCCACTGGAATTGAGCGCCATGTGAATGCGCAGCTTCTTGCCGTGGCGTTCGGCGATGGCATCGAGCTGGCGGGCGAACTCGGCGCTGCCGACCAGTTCCTCCATGTCGTACTGCAAGGCATCTTCCACTTCGCTGAGGCTGGCCAGGCGTACCCGCACCAGTTGCCCGGTGAAGCCGCTGGCGCGGACCACGCGGGCCTCTTCGTTGCTGGCCACCGCCACGCAAGGCACGCCCTGGGCGATGATCGACGGCATGACCAGGCCGATACCGTGGCCATAGGCGTCGGCCTTGAGCACGGCGCACAGCTTGGACTTGCCGCCCAGCTCGGCCTGCAAGGTACGAATGTTGTGTTGCAGCGCGCCGGCACTGATTTCGACCCAGGCGTTGCTGTTCTGCGCGGTCAGGGCAGTGGTGCCGTTGTCCATGGACAGGGGTGGTGCAGCATACAGCGGGGCCTGGCCAGTGATCAGCAGAGCGAGGGATGCAGCCAGGAGGGTACGGCGAAATGGCATGGTGGCTTCTCTTGTTATTCGTGGTGTCTGCCGTTTAGCAGACGCAGGTGTGTTTGAGTTCGATAAAGGTGACGCCGGGCGTGGCGAAACCACTGGCCAGATCGGCCTGCAGCGCGTCCAGGTCACGCGGCTGGCGCACCGCGCAACCGAAAGCACGGGCCAGGCCGATGAAGTCCGGGTTGCGCGGCAGTACGCCGACCGGCTCGATGTCCAGGCCGAGCATGTCGTCGCGGATCTGGCCGAGGGCGTCATTGTTCCACAACAGCACGACCAACGGTCGGTCCAGCTCCTCCACTGCCGTGGCCAGTTCTTGGGCGGTGTAGAGGAAGCCGCCGTCGCCCACCAGCACCAGGCCGGGGCGGTGGTCGCTGGCGAACATGCCGCCGATGCCGGCCGGCAGGCCGTAGCCGAGGGTGCCGTAGCCGGTGGGGTGCAGCCAACTGCGCGGCGCCCGGCTGGCAAAGGCGTAGTTGCCGGTATAGGCAAGCTGGGTCATGTCGCTGCTGATGAAGGCATCATCGGGCAGCACGGCGGCAATGCGGTCGAGAATTGCCTGGTGCACGGCCTGCAGCGGCGCATGCCCGCTGCGAATGGCCTGGCGCAGGCTGGCCACGGCTTCGCTGGCCTGGGCCGGGTCACGGTCCAGCGCTGGCAGGTGCTCGAGCAGGCCGGCCAGGGTTTGCCGGGCATCGCCGTGCAGGGCAATGGCACAGGGGTAGAAGTCGTTGAACTTGCGCGGGTCGATGTCCACGCGCAGCAGCTCGCCACTGATTGGCAGGCGCTCGCGCCAGAAGTCGGTATCGGCCATTTCGGTACCCACTGCCAGCACCACGTCGGCCTGGCTGATCAGCTGCCAGCCGGGCTCGACGCACAGGCTGGCGCCGGCATTCAGTGGCGCGTCCACTGGCAGCAGGCCCTTGCCGGCCACGCTGGTGAACAGTGGCGCTGCCAGCCGGGTGCTCAGTTGCTGCAGTTGCTCGGCCGCATGCAATGCCCCACCACCGGCAATGATCATCGGGCGCTTGGCGGCGGCCAGCTTCACGGCGGCCTGGTCGAGGATGTCGCGGCACGGCTGGCCGCGCCCGGGGCGGCGCACCACCTCATCGCTCCAGTCACGACTGACCGGCGCCGCCAGCACGTCCAGCGGCACCGAGATGTGCACCGGGCGCGGCCGTTCGCTGTCGAACACGGCCCAGGCGCGGGCAATCAGTTCGGGCAGGTCGTCGCCGCGCAGGGCCACGGCGGAGAACGCGGTAATCGGCGCGGTCATGGCGCGCTGGTCCTGGGTTTCGTGCAGGCAGCCCCAGCCCTTGCCCAGGCTGGCAGTATGGTTGACGCTGGAAATCACCAGCATCGGAATGGAGTCGGCATAGGCTTGGCCAATGGCAGTGGCGGCATTGGTCACGCCTGGGCCGGTGATGACGAAGCACACCCCTGGTTTGCCGCTTACCCGGGCATAGCCGTCGGCCATGAAGCCGGCGCCCTGCTCGTGGCGGGTGAGTACATGACGGATACCGCTGCCCGGCAGACCACGGTACAGCTCCAGGGTGTGCACGCCGGGGATGCCGAATACCGTCTCCACGCCATAGTTGGCCAGCAGGCGCACCAACGCCTGGCCGGCAGTCTGGGTGGGCTTATTCATCTCGTTCTCCTTGCACTTGGCCGAGGCGGATCAGCGCATCGACCGCGGTGGTGCCGTGGGCACCGACCATCAATGGGTTCACATCCAGCTCCAGCAGTCGCCCGGCGTTTTCGCAGGCGTAGTCGGCCACCGCGCGGATTGCCGCAACCAATGCGTCGAGGTCGGCGGCCGGGCGGCCACGGAAGCCTTGCAGCAGGCTGGCGCTGCGCAGGCTGAGCAGCGCGGCACGGATGGCGTTGTCGGTGGTCGGCAGCAACAGGCTGACGCTGTCCTTGAGTAACTCGACCAGCACGCCACCGGCACCAATCACCAAAGCCAGGGCGAAGTCGTGCTCGCGCTTGATGCCGACGATCAGTTCGGCCAGCGGCGGCTCGGCCATCGGCTCTAGCAGCACCTGGTCGAACGCTACCAGCGGGGCGTAGGCGGCGATGCGCTGGCGCATCTGTACCAGTGCAACCTCCAGGGCGGCAGCATCGCGCAGGTTCAGCGCCACCGCACCGGCTTCGGTCTTGTGCGGCAGTTGCGCGCTGACCGCCTTCAATACCAGCGGATAGCCGACCCGGGTGGCGTCTGCCACAGCGCGCTCGGGTGTACTCAGTACCCCGGCTGGTACTGGCAGGCCGAAGGCACGCAAGGCTTGCTTGGATTGCCATTCGTCCAGCAGCTGGCCCTCGCCCACGAGGGCCTGTGGGCACAGCGGCACCCGCGTAGCCTCACCTTGCTCCAGCAGCCGTTGGCGGTTGCGCTGGTAGGCGACGATGCGGCCCCAGGCTGCCAGGCCATCCTCCACACCCTGCAGGGCGGCGATGCCACGCGCGTGCAAGCGCTCGCGCGCCGAGGCGGGCAATAGCTCCGGGAACGCCGAGGTGACGAAGCCGATCTTGCCGTGGCGTTCCAGCGCATCGCAGTACAGCGCCAGCAGCAGGTCGCATTCCTTGCGTTCGCCGGTGAACGCCGCCGGGTAGTCCAGCACCAGCATGGCCGCGTCGGCTGCACCGCTCAGGGTGCTGTCGAGCATGCGTTGCAGGGCCGCTGCATCACCCCAGATGGCCGTGGTGAAATCCAGCGGGTTGACCAGGTTGGCATAGGCCGGCAGCACCTCGGCCAACTGCGCCACCTGCCCTTGTGAGAGCTTCGGCAGGACCAGCTGGTTGCGCTCGGCATAGTCGGCGATCAAGCCGGCATCGCCACCGGAACAAGCCAGGGCGATCAGCTCGCCATTTACCGGCAAGCGCCCACAGGCGGCGGCCTTGAGGGTTTCAACAAAGCTCACCGGACCACTGACGCGGATCACGCCCAGGCGCTGGAACAGGCTGTCGTACAAGGCATCGGAGCCGGACAGCGAGCTGGTGTGGCTGAGCGCCAGTTCGGCGCCTATCTGCGACACACCGGTCTTCAAGGCAATGATCGGCGTGCCCTGCTGCAATGCCTTGCAGGCGGCACGGGCGAAGCCCGGCACGTTCTTCAGGCCTTCCAGGTGCAGGCCGATGGCGGTTACCCGTGGGTCGTCGAGCAGCACGTCCATCAGCTCGGCCACGCCCAGTTGCGCCTGGTTGCCGACCGAGGCCATGTAGGCCACCGGCAGCGAGCGGTCGCTCATCGACAGGTTGTAGGCAAAGTTGCCGCTCTGGGTGAGGATTGCCACGCCCTTCTCCACCTGCTGGCCACCATGGGCTACCGGCCACAGGGCAGCGCCGTGCAGGTAGTCGAGCAGGCCGTAGCAGTTGGGGCCAAGCAAGGCCATGTTGCCGGCGGCGGCGAGCAGGCGCTGCTGTAGCTGGCGGCCCTCCTCGCCGCTTTCGGCGAAGCCCGAGGCATAGCAGATGGCGCCACCGGCGCCGCGTGCGGCCAGTTCGGCAACGCACTGCAAAGTCAGCTCGCGGTTGGTGGCGATGAACACCGCGTCCGGGGCATAGGGCAAGTCGGCCACCCGCGCCACACAGGGGATGCCTTCGAGGCTGTCATGCTGCGGGTTGACCAGCCACAGCTCGCCGCCAAAGCCACCTTCGGCGCAGCGCTTGAGCGCCCGCGCCATGCTGCGCCCGCCGACGAAGGCCAGGTGCCGGGGGGCCAGCAGGCGCTTGAGGTTGTCACGAATCGAATGCGACATGGGTGTTCTCCTGGCGCTCAGCGCAGCAGCGGGCGCAGCAGTTCGCGGGCGATGATGTGTCGCTGGATTTCCGAGGTGCCTTCCCAGATGCGCTCGATACGTGCGTTGCGCCAGATGCGCTCGACCGGCCCTTCATCCATCAGGCCCATGCCGCCGAAGATCTGTACGGCTTCGTCGGCAACCTTGCCCAGCACCTCGCTGGCGAACAGCTTGGCCATGCCGGCCTCGCCGTCGGTCATGCTGCCCTGGTCCATTTTCCAGGCGGTATGCAGGGTGAGCATTTCCGCGGCGCGAATCTGCGTGGCCATGTCGGCCAGCTTGAACGACACACCCTGGTAGCTGCCGATGGCCTGGCCGAACTGCTTGCGGTCGGCGGCCCACTGCAGCGACAGGTCGAGGGCACGCTGGGCCTGGCCCACGCAGTTGGCGGCGACCATCACCCGGCCGGCGGTCAGCCAGGCGTTGGCCACCTCCCAGCCCTTGCCGACCTCGCCCAGCACCTTGCTGGCCGGCACCCGGCAGTCGTCGAAGAACAGCTCGTAGGTGTGGTAGCCGCGGTTGCTCACGCACTTGGGGCCGCGGCGGATGGTCATGCCCGGGGTGCCACGGTCGACCAGCAAGGCCGTTACCGCATTGCGCTTGCGCCCGTTGTGCTCGTAGGTGTCGGTGACGGCGAAGACAATGGCGAAATCGGCGTGGCCGGCATGGCTGATGAAGTGCTTGCTGCCATTGATGACGAAGTCGTCACCCTGGCGCACGGCACGGGTCTTGATGGCGTTGGCATCGGAGCCGGCGCCCGGCTCGGTGAGGGCAAAGCAGTCGATCTTCTCACCTTGCACGCAAGGCAACAGGTAGTCGTTGATCTGCTCGTCCTTGCAGGCCATGAGGATTTTCGATGGCCGCGCGACGAACACGTGCAGGGCCCAGGACACCTTGGACAGCTCGCGCTCGATCAGCGCCTGGGACAGGTAGTCCAGGCCACCGCCGCCGACTTCCTCGGGCATGTTGAAGGCATAGAACCCGGCGGCGATGGCCTTGCCGCGGATCTGCGCAGCCAGCTCGGGCGACACGGCATCGGCGCGGTCCACTGCCTCCTCATGGGGCAGCAGCTCCTTGGCGACAAAGCTGCGTACCGCTTCCACCAACATTTCTTGTTCTTGGGTCAGTTGGAAATTCATCTGCGAAGGTCCTGGTGAGGGTCGGTTATCGGGTTACTGGCCAGTAAAACGGGGTGCGCGGCGTTCCACCGACGCTTGCAGCGCCTCGGCACCGTCCTGGCTGCGGCCGCACAGCAGGCCGGCCTGGCGCTCGGCTTCCAGCTGTTCGGCCAGGGTGCGCCGGGCACCATCGCGGATCAGCCGCTTGGTTTGCGCATAGGCGAAGGTAGGGCCATTGGCCAGGCGGCCGGCCAGCTCAGCGGCCACGGCGGGCAGTTGCTCATCAGCGCAGACTTCGCTGACCAGCCCGGCCGCCAAGGCACGTTCGGCACCCCACAGTTCATCGAGGAACAACAGGCGCTTGGCCTGCTCGCTGCCGATCAGCCGTGGCAGGTGCCAGCTGGCACCGGCATCGGGGCTGTAGCCCATGCTGGTGTAGCCGGCCTTGAAGCGCGCCGAGGCCGCGGCGATGCGCAGGTCGCAGCACAGGCTGAGGTCCATGCCACCGCCCACGGCGGTGCCGTTGATGGCAGCGATGGTGGGCTTGTCCAGGCTGTGCAGGCGCAACATCAGGGCATGGGCGGTTTCGGTCCAGCCATAGCTTTCCAGGGTGCCCTGGGCCTCGGCCGCGGCCCATTCGGCCAGGTCGGCACCGGCGCAGAAGCTGCGGCCGCTGCCGGTCAGCACCACCACGCGCACGACCGGGTCGCTGTTGCAGGTTTCCAGCAGGGCGTGCAGTTGCTTGAGGGTGGGGATATCCAGCGCGTTGCGCTGCTCGGGGCGGTTGAGGGTGATCCAGGCAACGCCGGCTTCGACCTTGCTCAACAGTGACGACGACGGGGTGGTCATGGGGGGCCTCGGTGTTGTTGTGATGGTTTTGGGAGGGCTTGATGAGGGAGATACTAAACGAGTGTTCAGCAAGGCGGGATGGGCTGTTACAACTTCGCACAACTCGGTTTTTGTTGTTACACCGGGGGTTTTCGCCGTGGCATTTCATAGCCTGTGAGATCGCTCGGCGCTTCGCGGATGTTCGCCTGGGTATTTTCATTGCCTGTGAGACCGAGCGCCGCGCGGGCGGCGCTTCGCGAGTGCTTGCCGTTACATTTGCTGCGCTTGTGAGACCGAGCGCCGCCCGCGCGGCGCTTCGCGGGACAAGCCCGCTCCCACATTTGTTGCAACGTGCCGAACCTGTCAGGCCATGGTTGTCAGCCTTGTTGGCTTGACTCGGCTTCTCAGCTGGCACTGCTGCCGCTTCACCCGTCTCAAGACATGTACCAAGGCTGGCAACGCCTCTCCCACAGGCATGGCCACGTTGCAACAAATGTGGGAGCGGGCTTGTCCCGCGAAGCGCCGCGTGGGCGGCGCTCGGTCTCACAGGCGCAGAAAGTATCAAGGCGAATACCCGCGAAGCGCCGCGCGGGCGGCGCTCGATCTCACAGACAATAAAAATGCTTCGCCAAACACTTACAACCAACGCCCCACGGCATCAAACCCCCGGCGCACTAGGCTCGAAGGCCCCCTGCCGACGACGGTTGACGAAGAAGTACGCCGCGTAGCACAGGGCAATGAAGCCAAAGCCCCAGTACAACGACGGCCGCTGGGTTTCATCCAGCGCCAGGAACACGAACAGCGAACTGCACAGGGTGATGCACAGCAGCGGCACCAGCGGGTACAGCGGCGCGCGGTACTTCAGGTCCTGCAACTGCCCGCCATCACGCAGCCAGGCCTTGCGGAAGCGGTACTGCGCAAGGGCGATGACGATCCAGGTCACGGTGCCGGACATGCCACTCACCGCCATCAACACCATGAACAGGGTGTCGGCGGCAATGAAACTGGTCATCAACGAGATCAGCGCAAAGCACAGGGTGATGCTCAGCGCCCGCAACGGCACGCCACGCTTGCTCAGCGGCGACAGGCTTTTCGGCGCCATGCCGCTCTTCGACATGGCCCACAGGATGCGCGTGGAGGCATACAGCCCGGAGTTGCCCACCGAGAGGATGGCGGTGAGGATGACGAAGTTCATCAGGTCGGCGGCAAAGGGAATGCCGACCATGTCGAACACCTGCACGAAGGGGCTCTCCATCAGCCCGGCCTGCTCGAACGGCACGATGGCCGACAGCACGGCAATCGCCAGCACGTAGAAGATCAGCACGCGGAACACGACGTTGCGCACGGCCCGCGGGATGCTCTTTTCCGGGTGCTCGGTCTCGCCAGCGGCCACCCCCATGATCTCGCAACCCTGGAAGGCATAGACCACGGTCATCATCACCGCGAACACCGCCGACAGGCCATGAGGGAACAGCGACTCGCCCATCAGGTTGTCCAGCATCGGTGCCGGCGCCCCGCTGCTCAGCGGGATGGCGCCGAAGATCACCAGCAGGCCGACGATGATGAAGCCGACGATGGTCGCCACCTTGATCCCCGAGAACCAGTATTCCGCCTCGCCGAAGGCGCGGGTGGCCAGGGCGTTGAGGCCGAACAGCACGACCACGAACAGCGCCGACCAGTACCAGATCGGCACCTCCGGGAACCAGCGGGTCATCAGCATGCCGGCGGCGGTGAACTCCAGGCCCACGGTGGTGGCCCAGCTCATCCAGTACACCCAGCCGATCATGAAGCCGGTGGCCGGGCCGATGAACTTGGTGGCGTGGGCCTGGAACGAGCCGGATACCGGCATCTGCACCGACAGCTCACCCAGGCAGACCATCACCAGGTACATCAGCAAACCTGCGACCAGGTAGGCCAGGATCGCGCCTACCGGGCCACCCTGGTTGATGGTCACGCCCGAGCCCATGAACAGCCCGGTGCCGATCACCCCGCCCAGCGACAGCATGAAGATGTGCCGGCTTTTCAGTGCGCGGGTGAGCTGGATCTTTTCGTGAGTGTCAGTCATGGCGCACCTCGCCATTGCGGCTGGTGCCGCGCGGTGTGCTGTGAAGGAGGGGCTGAGCGCTACGGCATGTCATTATTCTTGTCTCCAATAAGCCTCATGGACCGCGTGCAACACGGTTGCCATGGATTATTGGAAACGGATGTAAGGTGCCGTTGTACGAACGGATCGAAGATGTAAAAAGTCGTAACTTTTTTGTACGTCAGCTCTGGATCAGCTGTTCCAGGGTGGCGCGGGCTTGGGCGAGCTCGGTGGCCAGCGGCTCGCCGAGCGCTTTCAATGCCTGTTCGTCATGCTGCCTGGCTGCGTCTTCAAGGCGTCGCAACAGCGCAGCCAGGCCAGAAAAACCCAGGGAGTCGCAACTGCCGGCCAGGCGGTGGGCCAGGTGCAACACTTCGGTAAAGTCCTGGGCCGGCAGCGCCTCGGCCAACGCCGTGGCGTGCTGCTCCAGCGACTGGCGCAACACCTTCAGCAGGCCTTGCAGCTTCTGTTCCCCCAGCAGAGAGCGGTGGGTGCCCAGCAACGACCAGTCGATTGCTGCGTCGACCTCCGTCTCTTCAGCGGGCGCCGCTTCGGCCAGCGCCTGGCGCAGGTTGTCCAGCCGCAGGGGCTTGGCCAGCACCCCCTGCATGCCGGCGTCCAGATAACCCGGCACTTGCCCCGGCTGCACGCCAGCCGTCAGGGCCAGGACCCGGCTATGGCGGTTCGGCCCGGGGGTGACACGCAGCTGCCGGCACAGCTCCACCCCACTGATGCCGGGCAGGTGCACGTCGAGCAGGATCAGGTCGAAGCGCCGCTGCGCGCAGGCCTGCAGGGCTTGCCCGGCGTCTTCGGCAAAGCTCACCCGGTGGCCATCGCGCAGCAGCAGCCCGCCGGCCACCTCGCGGTTCAATGCCACATCCTCGACTACCAGGATGTCCAGGCTGGCCAGGGGCGAAGGGGCTGGTGAACTGGCCAGCAGTGGCTGCCCGCGGGCCATGTCGAGCTCGAACCAGAAGCGACTGCCCTGCCCTTGCACGCTGTCCAGGCCAATGCAGCCCCCCAGTTTTTCCACCAGGTGCTTGCAGATCGCCAGGCCCAGGCCGGTGCCGCCGTAGCGCCGGGCCACCGCCTCGCTGGCCTGGACGAAGCGGTCGAAGACCCTGGCCTGCACAGCCGGCTCGATGCCGATACCATTGTCGCTGACCGACACCCGCAAGCGCTGCGAGCCCTGGTCACTGGCCAGTACCTGCACCGCAAGCCGCACCTCGCCGTGTTCGGTGAACTTGATGGCGTTGGCCAGCAGGTTGCTGAGCACCTGGCGCAGATACTGTTCGGCACCGTGCTGGTACTCGGCCAATTGCTCGTCGATTTCCAGTTGCAGGGCGTCGCCGTTGTCCCTGGCCATGGGGTCGAGCAGCGCCAGCACTTCCTGGCACAACTGGCGTAGCGAAAAACCGACCAGCTCGGCGCGGCTCTCACCCTCCTCGAGGCGGGCGAAATACAGCACCTCGTTGAGAATCGCCAACAGCCCCTCGCCGGCCTTGTACAAGGCCTCGACGCGCTGGCGGTCGGCCGCCTCCAGCCGGCCGCCGCGCAGCAGCTCGGCCATGCCGAGAATGCCGTTGAGCGGTGTGCGCAGCTCATGGCTCATGGTCGCCAGGAACCGTGACTTGGCCAGGTTGGCGGCTTCAGCCTCGTCCTTGGCCCGGGCCAGGCTGGCGGTGCGCCGCTCGACCATGGCTTGCAGCTCGTCGCGCTTGTCCTGCAACGCCAGGCGGTCGCGCTCGCGGCGCTCGATGTCACTGAGGATGGCGCGACGCATGTCATCCAGGGCATTGGCCACGGTGTCGATCTCGTCCGGGCGTGCCGAGGTGCGGCGCCCCAGGCGCAACGGTTCCTGCCACTGGCCGGCGCCAATACGCCGGGCGAACTCGGCCATCACTTGCAGGTGGCGGGTGACCAGGCGGTAGAACAGCCCCGACAACGCCACCGCCAGGCCACACAGGAACACGCCCATCCATAGCAGGCTGGCAAGGCCTGTGGCATACAGCCGCCTGTGCACCGCGCCCAGGTCGATGCTCACTTCCAGCTCGCCCAGGTGCCTGGCCGGCCCCGAGGGCGGCTGGTAATCGAGGGGAAAGCGTTCGATGCGCAGCGGCCCCTTGGGCTCGGCCACGCCGCGCAGCAGCTGGAAGTCGTCGCTGACCAGGCGCACCCGGGCGACATCGGAAAAGTCCACCAGGCCGCGCAGTTGTGTATCCAGCTGTGCCTCGTCCAGGTCCCACAGGCTGCGCTCCAGGCTAGCCAGGTAACCCGCCCGGATCAACGCCATACGCGCCTCGATATCGCGCATCTCGCGGCGGTATTCGAAGTACAGCTGTACCGAGCTGGCCAGCACGGTGAAGCACAGGCTGAACAGCAGGATGAACAGCAGCAGGCGACGCAGCAAGCCATCGGTGCGCAGGCGGATCATCGGGAGTCCGCCGGCAGGTTGACCATGTCGCGGTAGGTCACTTCGCTCTGCTCCAGCCAGCGCTCGATCTCGCCGGCCTGGTTCATGCGCAGCAGCTGTGCGTCGATTTCGTCCATATGCTGGCTCAAGGGCGATTGCCGTGATATCGCAACGCGCAGGTAGTCCACGCTCAGGGCCGTGGGCAATACGCGAATGTCCTGCGCCCCGGGCAGGTTTTCGATGAACAGCTGGCCGGTGCGCCGCTCCTGGATCACGTAGTCGATGCGCCCACGGATCAGCTTGCCGAAGTTCTGCTGGCTGGACGACACCCGTTCGATATTCTGGTGGCGAGCGACGAAGCGGTCGAATTCGGCGCCGTAGCTTTCGCCATACAGCAGGCCGCCGCGGTAGCTGGCCAAGTCCTCCAGGCGCTGGAACTGCACTGGCCGCAGGCGGTTGTAGAACACCGCCACTTCCTCGCGCACCACCGGCACCGTGGAAAAGCGCATGCGTTGGTCACGCTGGTCGCTGTTGTAGGCCAGCACCACGTCCACTCGCCCGGCGGCGGCGTCCATCAGGCAGCGTTTCCAGTTGCCCAGCACCACGGTCTGCACCTCGTAGCCCATGCGCGCGAACAGCTCTCGCACCACGGTGGGGGCCAGGCCACGCACCTGGTGGCCGTCACTCCAGGAAATCGGCGGGTACACCGGGTAGTCGCAGTAGCGCACCGGCTGCCTTGCACTGGCATGCATGGCGAACATTGCCAAGGCCAGCACCCAGGCGCTGCGGGTCATGCCGCCACGCTGGCGGTGAACAGGTAGCCGGTGCCGTGGATGGTGATGATCAGCTGGGGCTCGGCCGGGTCGTCGTGCAGCTTGCGCCGCAGGCGGCCGACCAGCACATCGATGGAACGGTCGTTGGGCACCCACTCGCGGTTGCGGATCTGGTCCATCAACTGGTCGCGGCTGAGGGTGTGGCCGCTGTTGCGCAGGAACACGCTGAGCAACTGGAACTCGCCATGGGTCAGCAGGGTCTGCCCGCCACGGGCGTCGATCAGGCGCCGACGGTCGGTGTCCAGCGCCCAGTCGGCGAACTGCTTCAGCGATTGCGCGCAGGCCGGCGCCGGGTGCACCTCGCGGGCATGGCGCACACGGCGGATCAGGTTCTTGGCGCGGGATACCAGTTCGCGGGGGTTGAGCGGTTTGATCACGTAGTCGTCGGCGCCGCATTCCAGGCCGACGATGCGGTCGATGTCGTCGTTGCGGCCGGTGATGAGGATGATGCCGACCTCCGAACGTACCCGCAGCTCGCGGGTCAGGGTAAGGCCGTCCTTGCCGGGCAGGCGGATGTCCAGCAGCACCAGGTCGACATCCTGGCTGCCGAGCAGGGCTTCGGCCTTTTCCGCGGTGTCGGCGCAGTGCACGTCATAGCCTTCCTGGGACAGATAGGCCTGCAGCAAGTCACGAATAAGCGGATCGTCATCGACGATCAATACCCGAGGCGTCATTGCGTGTCGTCTCTTTTATTATTGGTGTTGTTCTACACACTCGCGACAGCAGCGTACTCGTTACTGAACAGGCGATCAACAGCCCTCCGGCGGGCTGAAGCGGCGTCGGCCACCGGCCTGCAGGCCATCGACCCAGGCCTCGCAGATCAGCACACCCTGCTCGGGGGTGAAGGTACCGGGGTTGAGCCCCGACTCCAGCCAAAGGCCGTCGAGCAAGGCGCTCAGGCTGATGGCCGCGAGGTCGGCATCGAAGCCCTGCCAGCCCTCCTCGTCGGCCAGCGTGGCCAGCAGCCCGCTCAGTTCATTGCGGTACTCGCCATAGGAATGGTCATGCACCTGGTTGATCGCATCGGCGGTCTTCACCGCGCCCCAGAACGCCAGCCAGGCGTCGAGCAATTGCGGGTCGAGCAATTCGGCGCAGAACGAGGCGCGGAAGAACGCCGACAACCGTTCGCGGGCATTGGGTGCGGCCTGGGCCATGGCCTCGCGCAGCAGGCCCATCACCCGGCCGGTGACCGCCATGTAGGCTTCGGCCACCAGCTCATCCTTGCCGGCGTAGTGATGGCTGATCAACCCGACCGAAACCCCGGCCTCGGCCGAAATCTTGCGGATCGACGCGCCCTGGAAGCCATGGCGCTTGAGGCATACCAGGGTTGCCTCGACCAGGTTGGCTTTGCGCAATTCCGGCAGCATGCGGTGGTAGCGGGCTTCCTGGTTCATCGGCGGCTCTCGGGCTAGGGGCTGGACTGAACGACTGTACAACAAGCCGGACTGCGTGATAAACCCTTGGCACCCATGCCCACAACAACAAAAGCGGCTGCCATGAACGACCTGATCACACGTGACCTGGACCAGGGCCTGCTGACCCTGGCCTTCAACCGCCCCGACAAGCTCAACGCCTTGAACACCGCCATGTACCAACAGCTGGGCGACCTGCTGCTGGCGGCAGGTGAAGACCCTGATGTCGAAGCCATCATCATCACCGGCGGGCCCCACTGCTTTACTGCCGGCAATGACTTGCGCGACTTCCTCGACAACCCGCCCGCCGATCTGGACAGCCCGGTGTTTCGCCTGATGCGGGTGGTGATGGGCCTGGACAAACCGCTGATTGCCGCGGTCAGTGGTGCGGCGATCGGCATCGGTGCCACCTTGCTGTTGCATTGCGACCAGGTGCTGGTCAGCCGTACGACCAAGCTGCGCATCCCTTTCGCGCCGCTGGGCGTGTGCCCGGAGTTTGGTTCCAGCCTGCTGTTGCCGCGTTTGCTTGGCCATGCCCGGGCGGCTCGCCTGCTGCTGGCAAACGAGTTGCTCGACGGCGAACGGATGGTGGCCTGGGGGCTGGCGAATGAACTGCATGAAGACGGTGAACAGTGCCTTGCAGCTGCAAGGCGACTGGCGCGGCAGATGCAAGGCTACCCGCAGGCGGCGCTGCGCATCAGCAAGCGGCTGCTCAAGGATGGCCAGCGTGAGGAGCTGGAGGCCACGGTGGCACGGGAAAGCCGGTTGTTCGTCGAGTGCTTGCGTACTGAAGAAGCACGCGCAGTACTGCGTAGGCTGATCAAGGATTGAAAACCCGGGGCCGCGATGCGGCCCATCGCCGGCAAGCCAGCTCCCACCTCGACCACACCGGCCTCAAGCCATGTGCAAATACCTGTAGGAGCGGCCTTGTGTCGCGATGGGGCGCGAAGCGGCCCCAGGTTTTCAGCTTCGCAGCAAAGATTGCCGGGGCCGCTGCGCGGCCCATCGCGACACAAGGCCGCTCCTACAAGGGCCAGTGCTGGCTTGAATAAATATTCAAGACAGTTGCTCCCACCTCGACCGCGCTGCACTCAAGCCATGCGCAATCCCTGTGGGAGCCAGCCCCCATCTCGACCGCATTGACCTCAAGTCCTGTGCAGTACCTGTGGGAGCTGGCTTGCCGGCGATGGGCTGCAAAGCAGCCCCATGAAAACGCAGAAATACCTGGATCGCTAATACCCGGTCATCTCCAGATACCCCCGCCCACCGGCACTCCCGGTCAAGCGTACCGGCCCCTCCCAATACGGGAACCGCGTCTCCATCCAGGCCTGCGATTCCACAGCCTCGACCTGCACATCAACGCCATGCCCCGGCACCTGCACCTGCCACCGCGTCGGCACCTTTTTTCCATTCTTCTGCCGCGCCCAGGCCAGCGCCTGCAGCTGCACCTGTGCACCCTGCAGCACCACCACCTCACCCTGCGGGCCAACCCAGGTCCCGGCGCGATACGCCGCCCCCTGCACCTCGCGCACCTGGAACAGCATCAGCCTGGCGCCACTGTCCAGGTGCAGGGAGAACCAATCCCACCCCGTCTGCCAGGCAGCCAGCGGCTGGCTGCTCCATTCCCGGTCCAGCCAGGCTTGGCCGGTGACAGCAATGCACTGGCCGTCACGCTGCACTTCCCCACTTACCCGATAGAACGGCTGACTGTAATAGTACGATGCCTGCCCTTTGCCGGACTTCTCGCTGTAGCCCTGGTCCCCGTGCAGCACCAAGGGCCGATCACTGCGCAGTTGCAGGTCATAGCGAAAGCCTTCACCACCGGCGACCATTTGCAGATTTTCGATGCCATTGCTGCCCTTCAACGACCAGTCATTGATCCACGCCCGGAACGGCTGGGCCTGCACTCCGGCCTGGCCGATACCCCCGCGCGCCAAGGTTTCGCCAGACCGATGACCACCGGGACCAGTCAGCGCCGCATGCCCCATCCACAGGTTCGGGCTGTTCCAGCCGGCAGTCTCGTGGCCTGGGCGCAGGGCCGAGCGAAACAGCGTCCATTGCACGCCCCAGTCCCGTCCCTGGAAATCCTTGAGGTTGGCGGTGACATACCACCATTCGATGCGAAAGCCATCGTGGGCCCCGTGGTCACGCGGAAATTCCAGGCGATGGCCGCGGCTTACCTGGCTGAATTGGCCCGCCTGCTGCCCGAGCCCGGCATAGCTTTGCTCGGCGGGCTGGTCACAGCCGCCCAGCAACCCACATAGCAACAGCCAGGCGCTAGGTTTCATCGGCAAACGGCCTCAACAGTTCCCGCGGCTGGCGACGCGCCAGCTGCCACAGCGGCCAGGCGCTGGCCAACAGGCTGGTAAGCATGCCCAGTAAGGCCAGTTGCAGCAGTTGCGCAGGGAACACATGGAGCGGCAAACGCCAGCCGAATGCCTGCACGTTCACCACCGCTACCAGGCACCAGGCCAGCAGGATACCCAGCGGAATCGCCAGCAGCACGGTAAGGCTGCTCAGCAGCAGTGTCTGGCCGAGGCTCAGCCACACCAGGTGCATGCGCCGCACGCC
The DNA here is from genome assembly GCF_049486705.1 of Pseudomonas sp. NLJ1. NCBI lineage: Bacteria > Pseudomonadati > Pseudomonadota > Gammaproteobacteria > Pseudomonadales > Pseudomonadaceae > Pseudomonas > Pseudomonas sp. NLJ1. The sequence goes on from NZ_CP137735.1 coordinate 510,971, forward strand.
CAGTGCCCACAGCGGCGCCAGCTGGCCCAGACGGGTCTGGCCCAGGGTCAGCAGGTTGATGAACAGCGCCACGCCTGCCACGCCAAGGGTGAGGCTGTTGAGCGCGGCGGTGGCGGCGAAGGTGCGGTTGAACACATCGGTGGACCAGCGTTTGAGACGCGCCTGCTCGACCACGCGGCCCTCGCCCAGGGCGAAGCGCTGTTGCAATGCTGCCTCGAGCGCGGCCCCCTGGTCGGCCGCCAGATCGACACTCAACCCGGTCAGGGTTGCCTGTGGCCAGTGCGCGCGCAGCCAGCCGGCATTGACCAGCATGTGCCCTTGGGGGTTGCCGTAATCGGCATAGATACCCACAACGCTCAGGGCTGGCGAAGTGTCTGCGGGTAGCCTCAGGTGATCGCCCAGTTGCAGCTTCAGTCGCCTGGCCAACTGTTCACTGACCATCACGGCTTGCCCGGCGGCCAGTTGCTGCCAGGCCTGCTCTTGCTGCTCTAGCAATGGCCAGCGGGTGCGATAGACGGGGTGATCGACAATGCCCTGGACCTGCACCGGCCAGCCCTGCAGCTGTGTTTCCAAACGCCAGCCGGGCAGTACCACACCCACCGAAGGTTGCTGCCCGAGCCACTCGACTATCTGCAGGCCCTGGGCGGTGTCCCTTGGCGTGACATACAGGTCGGCGGACAGGCGCAGGTCAAGCCAGCCGACAAAGGTCTTGCGAAAGCCCTCGGTCATGCTGCCCACCCCGACACTGGCGGCCAGCGCCAGCAACAGTGCCATCAACGCCAGGCTCAGGGCTGGCAGTTGCTGGCGGCTGTCGGCGACGAACCATTGCGACAAGGGCCGTCGACAATGGCCCGCCAACCAGGCCAGCACCCGGTCGAGCAAGGCCGGCAGCAACAGCGCCGCCGCCAGCAGCAGCGCGGCCAGCATGGCGAAAGCGCTGGGCAGGCTATCGCCGAGCACGCCACAACCCAAGGCCAGCAACAGCATCAGGCCGGCCAACAGGGCCTGGCGCCGCAACCAAGGCCCCTGCGCCAACCGCCACGCCTGAGGTTGTGCCAGCGCCAGCAACGGTAACCGCGCCGCACGCAGTACACTGCCCAAACCCGCCAGCAGCGCCCCCAGCACGCTCACCAGCACGCCCATCAGCCACCACCCTGCGGGCAGGCTCAGCGCCCCGGCGACCTGGGCGCCATATAGCCCGCGCAAGCTGGCGGCCACATCGGGCAGCAACCACGCGGCCAGCCCGTAACCACTGGCCACGCCGGCCAGACCGCCCAACACCGCGAACAGCCCCAGCTCCAACATCAAGGCGCACAGCAGGGTTTGCAGGCCGATTCCACAGGCGCGCAGGTTGCGAATCAGACTGCGCCGCTGTTCCAGTGCCAAACCGATTGCAGCATGGGCAATGAACAGGCCGACGACGAACGCCAGCAGGCCCAGGGCGGTCAGGTTGAGGTGGAAGCTGTCGGTCAGCCGCTGCAAGCCACCATCGTCCTGCCGGGGTTGCAGCTCAAGGTACGGCGCGATATCTGCGGGCAACTGCCCCGGCGTGGCGGCCAACAACAAGCGCGACAATTGCCCGGGTGCACGCAGCAACGCCTGGGCATGGCCGATATCGACCACGATCACCCCCGGCGCCAGCGCTGGTTGTAGAACCAACGGCGGCAGCAGCTGCCCTTCGCTGTCGCGCACTGACGCCCCGGGCTCTGCATGCAGCTGGCGCAAGGTGTCCGGCCCGACCCAGGCTTGCCCGGGCATGCCGATGAAGGCCTGCAGATCGAACGTTTGCGGCTGCACACCGGCGATGCTGCTGGCCGGCGGCAGGCTCAACGGCTCGATGCCGATCAAGCGCACGGCGCGCGCCGGCTCACCAGCAAAGCGCAGGCGCCCTTCCAGTACCGGCGTCACCGCCCAGCCCAGCCTGCGCAACTGCACGTACAACGCCTGGTCGAAGCGCTCGCCACGGCGCGGCACCAGTTGCGCCTGCAGCGGCCCGGCCAGCACGGCGCTGGCCCGGGCATAGTCGCTGCGTGCCTGGCTGTTCAGCGCCTGCACGCCGGTCCACAGCGCCGTGGCCAGCCACAAGCCGGTGAAGATGCTGAAAAACTGCACGCGATGGCGCCGCCAGTGACTGAGCAGCGCCAGCAGGGCCAGCGATAGAAGTCTCATCCGCCCGGCTCGGGCCGCACGCGGCCGGCCTGCAGGTAACACCGTTGTTGCAAGCGCGTCGCCAGCCGCGGGCTGTGGGTCACCACCAGCACCCCACTGCCAGCCTCGGCGACCAGTTGCAACAGCAGGCTCAACACCTCATCGCTGCTGGCTTCATCGAGGCTGCCGGTAGGTTCGTCGGCCAGCAACCAGGCCGGGCGCCCGGCCAGGGCGCGGCCGATGGCGACCCGCTGTTGCTGGCCGCCAGACAATTGCTCCGGGTAACGCGCCAGCAAATCCGCCAAACCCAGGCGCTGTGTCAGGTAGGCCAGCCAATCGGGATCATGCCGACCGGCCAGCCGGGCCTGGAACGCAAGATTGGCCCCCACGGCCAGGCTGCTGATCAGGTTGTACTGCTGGAACACCAGGCCGATGCCCTCCCGCCGCCACAACGCCAGCGACGCCTCGGAACGGCTGTCGAGCGGGGTATCGTCGATCAAGATGCGGCCACTGTCGGCACGGTCCAGGCCGGCCACCAGGTGCAGCAAGGTACTCTTGCCGCTACCCGACTCGCCCATCAGCGCCAGGCTGCTGCCGCGCGCCAGGCGCAGGTCGACACCCTGCAGCACGGGGAGCGGGCCCTGGGGGGTGGGGAATGATTTGTGCAATTGCTCGATGACCAGCATCGACGGGCCTTGGTGAGTTCAGGGGTCTTCTTAGGAATAGCAGGTTCATGGCGACATAGGCGTGCTCGTGGACTCAACTTGCATCGGTCCATCAGCAAATTCCATCACCACGCCGCCGCCATGAACAAATCTTCATTTTGCTGGCAAGCGCCCTGAGCACGGGGCACACAGCCAATACCAGCCTACCGCCAGCCGGCACTCGTCTTGAGGGTACGGTACGGGTTGCGTAGCATCCGCGGCCCGATCGCGCACGTACAACCACCGCGTCACCTGTAGGAGCAGCCTTGTGCTGCGAATGGGCCGTCATGGCCTGCAGAACTACTAGGGTGCTGCCGCCCGCTTCGCAGCACAAGGCTGCTCCTACAGGCACTGCTACCCTCAGGACAGAGTCACCAATGCCGCAACCCATCCCACTCAAGGACCACGAAAAGGAAAAGCACCTGGTCAACCGCCGGCTTCTGGCCTGCGCCGCCCTGGTCTTCAGCCTGGTCGCCGTCCTGGTGGGCCGGCTCTATGTGCTGCAGGTGCTGCAGCACGACCAGCAGACTGCCGTGTCGGAAAACAACCGCGTGCACGTGCTGCCCATCGCCCCCGAACGCGGGCTGATCTACGACCGCAACGGCGTGGTGCTGGCCGACAACAAGCCCAGTTTCGATCTGACCATGACCCGCGAGCGGGCCGGCGGCGACACGGCCAAGGTGCTCGACACGCTAGCCCAGGTGCTGAACCTTGGCGAAGACGAACGCAAGCAGTTCGACAAGGACCTGCGCCGTGGGCGCAAGCCGTTCGAGCCGGTGACCCTGATGGTCGGCCTGAGCGAAGAGCAGATCGCCCTGGTGGCGGTGAACCAGTTCCGCCTGCCAGGCCTGGAGGTGGAACCACAGTTCATCCGCGAGTACCCGCTTGCCGAGCATTTCGCCCACTCGGTGGGCTATGTGGGGCGCATCAACGAGAAAGAGGCCAGGACACTCGACAGCACCGAATACCGGGGCACCCAGTCGATCGGCAAGACTGGCATCGAGCACTTCTACGAAAGCCAGCTGCATGGCCACGTGGGCTACGAGGAGGTCGAGACCAACGCCCAGGGCCGGGTGATGCGTGTGCTCGACCACAAGGCCCCGACGCCGGGCCAGGACATCGTCCTGACCCTGGACGCCCACCTGCAACTGGCCGCGGAAAAGGCCCTGGGTGACCGCCGCGGTTCGGTGGTGGTGCTCGACCCGGCCAATGGCGACGTGCTGGCGATGGTCAGCAACCCCAGCTTCGACCCCAACCTGTTCGTCAAGGGCATCAGCTTCAAACAGTACGCCGCCCTGCGCGATTCCATCGACCGCCCACTGTTCAACCGCGTGCTGCGCGGCCTGTATGCCCCCGGTTCGACGGTGAAGCCGGAGGTGGCCATCGCCGGTCTCGACAGTGGCGTGATCACCCCGGGCAGCCGGGTGTTCGACCCCGGCTACTACGAGCTGCCCAACTACGACCACAAGTACCGCAACTGGAACCGCAGCGGCGATGGCTGGGTGGATATGTACACCGCCATCATGCGTTCCAACGACACCTACTTCTACGACCTGGCGCACAAACTGGGCATCGACCGCCTGCACGACTACATGGCCGAGTTCGGCCTGGGCCAGAAGGTCTCGCTGGACATGTTCGAGGAGGCATCCGGGCTGATGCCCTCGGCCGAATGGAAGCGTGCCACCCGGCGCCAGGCCTGGTTCCCGGGCGAGACGCTGATCCTGGGTATCGGCCAGGGCTACATGCAGGTAACCCCGCTGCAGCTGGCCCAGGCCACCAGCCTGCTGGCGAGCAAGGGCGTGTGGCACCGCCCGCACCTGGCCATGACCGTGGGCGGCGATGCGCCGGTAGACCCCAACCCGATGCCCGATATCGTGCTGCACGACAGGCGCGCCTGGGACCAGGTCAGCCAGGGCATGCAGATGGTCATGCACGACCCGCGCGGCATCGCCCGCGCTGCCGCGGCTGGTGCGCAGTACCGGATTGCCGGCAAGAGCGGCACCGCGCAGGTGGTGGCGATCAAGCAGGGCGAACGCTACAACCGCAACAAGACGTTGGAGCGGCACCGTGACAACGCCCTGTTCGTCGGCTTTGCCCCGGCGGATCACCCGAGTGTGGTAGTGGCGGTGATGATCGAGAATGGTGAAGCCGGTGGGCGGGTGGCAGGGCCGGTGGTGCGGGAGGTGATGGATGCCTATCTGCTGGATGAGCAGGGGCATCTGAAGCCGCAGTATGCGGGTGGGGTAGTGCCTCGCAGCGTGCCGCACACTTAGGATCTTTGGGGCCGCTTCGCGCCCCATCGCGACACAAGGCCGCTCCTACAGGTTCGGCGTACCCAAACAGGCAGCGCAATCCTTGTAGATACTCTGTTGGCGGTCAAGCTTTTCTGAGGTGTTCAGAGCTGAAAAGCTTGGCCGTATCAAATGGCTCATCCCCGCGCATGCATGCCCAGATGCCTGTCAGGTACTTGCGCATGACAGCAGCTATAGCCTGCATTTTCTTCTTGCCCCTGTTGACCAACGACTCGTAAAAAGCCTTCGCATAAGGGTCGTAGCGCACTGCGGTCAAGGCAGGCATGTACATGGCTGCCCGTAGATAAGCATTCCCACTTTTGCCGAGTCTGCCGGGCTTATCAATGCTCGTTCCCGATTGGGTCTGTCGAACATCGAGACCCGCGTGGCGAGCTACCTGCGAGGACTTGAGTATTTGAGGAAGGATGGTCAGTTCAGCCAATGCCGCAAGTGCCGAGACTTCTCCCATCCCAGGCCCTGCGAGCAGCTGCTTGTACTGCCGAGTAAGCGTCGGACACTGGGCGACCAGCTCGCGGCCCGCCTTACGAAAGCGCTCAATTCGATTATCCAGTGAAGCAATCGCTTCCTCCTGATCCTCGATCAGCATCGACACGGTTGTAGCGGTCGCCTGCAATGCATGCAGTTCGTTCTTCGCCCTTGTACGATGCCCCACCAAACGATTGATGTGTCGCCCCAGAGCCCTCAGCTCAAGCTGCACAAGGCTTGGAGGTGTCCACAAGCGCGGTGTCATACGCTCGCCGTACTCGGACAGCAGTTGAGCATCTATTGCATCGGTCTTGCTGTTCACCAGCATTAGTTTGGCGAAATTGTGGAAGCTCTTGGGGTTGATCACGGATACAGGAAGGTCAGCCGCATGTAGCTCAAGGGCCAAGTCCAGGTAATAGATTCCGGTCGCCTCCATCACGATCGACTTGGGTTTGAGTGCCAGCAGCTTTTTCACCGCAGCCTTACGGCCTGCAGGGGTTTGAGCGATATCCCACTGTCCGGCCGGACGCCCATCTTTACGCACCGCAACGACCGAAGTACGTGAGCCGATATCGACGCCAACCCAGACACTCATTTCTTCCCTCTCCAAGCGAGTTAGGTAACAATGGCCTCCGGTTCCCCGACCTCGAACTTCATGCTGCTGCAACCTTGTAATGCGAAGTCCGACTTGTCGGCTTCTCGATACTCTTCGCAGTGGGCAATGAGGCGGGGGGCCTCTCTACATACAAGGTCAGGGGCAATGCCTGCCTTCAGGAGCGATCGGCCTCCCCGGAAGTGCTTCTTCAGCCCGACGAGAATAACCTCTCCCGCTAGGCCAGACACAACATACAAGGAGCGACCTTGTGTCGCGATGGGCCGCGCAGAGCGGCCCTTGCCCATAAAAACACAAAAAGGAATATTAATATGAAATCTTATTCCTTTTTAACCACTCCCTGACCCTCTATAAATATCCCAACTGCACAGCCGCCAACAGCTGGCCAACTGTCTGCAGCGCAACACACGATCAACAGGTAACGCCCACACGGCAACAGCGCCGCAACCATCAAAATGCGCTAACCAGTTGAAATAAAAAAACATTAAATCTCGGCACGACGATTGCTCAAGCAAAGTCCCCCGCTCAACCCGAACCGGAGACTTGCCCATGAGCACCCCACTGAACGTCGTAGCCCTGTCTGGCGGCACTGCCCGCCCGTCGCGCACCTTGGCCCTGACCGAGGCGATCCTCGCCGAACTGGCCCAGCACCTGCACATCAAGCCGCACCTGATCGAGCTGGGCGAGATCGCCCGCCCACTGGGCAGCGCCCTGTGGCGCAGCGAACTGCCCGAGGCCGTGGAACAGCAACTGCGCCTGGTGGAAAAAGCCGACCTGCTGGTGGTGACCACGCCGGTGTACCGTGGCAGCTTCACCGGCCACTTCAAGCACCTGTTCGACCTGATCGGCCAGGACGCCCTGGTCGACACCCCGGTGCTGCTGGCCGCCACCGGCGGCAGCGAGCGCCACGCGCTGGTGCTCGACCACCAGCTGCGCCCACTGTTCAGCTTCCTGCAAGCCCTGACGCTGCCCATCGGCGTGTTCGCCAGCCAGGCGGAAATGGCCGACTACCGGGTGTCCAGCGCAGCCCTTGCCGCCCGTATCCGCCTGGCCGCCGAGCGCGCCGTGCCGCTGTTCGGCGCCCATCATGCGCTGCGCAAGAGCGCCTGAGGAGCGGCCATGAATGCACCTGTGAATACCCCCCAACGCCCTGCCCTGGCCATCGCCCGCGAACTGGCCGGGCAGTTTGCCCAGACCGCGGTCGAGCGCGACGAGCGCGGCGGCACGCCAAAAGCCGAGCGCGACGCCCTGCGTGACAGCGGCCTGCTGTCGCTGGTGATCCCGCAGGCCTTCGGCGGCCAGGGTGCCAGCTGGCACGACACCTTCGCGGTGGTGCGCGAGTTCGCCCGGGTCGACAGCTCAGTCGCCCATGTGTTTGGCTTCCATCACCTGATGCTGGCCACCGTGCGCCTGTTCTCGCGCCCGGACCAATGGCAACCGTGGTTCGAGCAGACCGCCCGCAAGCAGTGGTTCTGGGGCAATGCCCTGAACCCGCTGGACACCCGCACGGTGGTCAAGCACTTCGATGGCTGGTGCGAGTTTTCCGGCAAGAAAAGCTTCTGCTCCGGCGCCAGCGACTCGGAAATGCTCATCGCCTCGGCGGTGGACGAACGTGCCGGCGGCAAGCTGTTGATCGCCGCCATCCCCAGTGGCCGCACCGGCATCAGCCTGCACCGCGACTGGAACAACATCGGCCAGCGCCAGACCGACAGCGGCAGTGCCACCTTCGAGCGGGTACGGGTGGAGCACAACGAACTGCTGCTCGACCCGGGCCCCCTGAGCACGCCGTTTGCCGCCCTGCGTCCGCTGATTGCCCAGTTGCACTTCGCCAACCTGTTCCTCGGCATCGCCGAGGGGGCGTTCGAGGAGGCCCGCCAGTACACGCTCAAGGAAAGCCGGCCGTGGTTCCGCTCCAGCGCCGCCAGCAGCGCCGAAGACCCATATGTGCTGCGCCATTACGGCGAGTTCTGGGTCGGCCTGGAGAGCGTGCGCCTGCTGATCGAACGGGCCGCACGCCAGCTCGATGCTGCCTGGGCCAGGGAGCACGCCCTCACGGCACAAGAGCGCGGCGACCTGGCCCTGGCCATCGGCACCGCCAAGGTCGCCGCCAGCCGCCATGGCCTGGACATCTGCAACCGCCTGTTCGAAGTCACCGGCGCACGCGCAACTCATGCCTCGCTGCGCTTCGACCGGCACTGGCGCAACCTGCGCACGCAAACCCTGCACGACCCGGTGGACTACCGCATCCACGAACTCGGCGAGTGGGCCCTCAACGACAAGCGCCCTGCCCCATCCTTCTATTCCTGAGGATTGCCCATGCAACTGCTGACCCTCCCCCCGTCCCCGACTCTGGCCACCTCGATCCGGGCCACCGCACAGGTTTTCGAAGACCCCCGGTCACAGGCCCTGCTCGCCCACCTGCAACAGGTCGCCCCCAGCGAGGCCAGCGTGCTGATCATCGGCGAAACCGGCACGGGCAAGGAGCTGGTCGCACGCCACATCCACAACCTCAGCGGCCGGCGCAACGGCCCGTTCGTCGCGGTCAACTGCGGTGCCTTCTCCGAATCGCTGGTCGAGGCGGAGCTGTTCGGCCATGAAAAAGGCGCCTTCACCGGGGCTTTGGCGGCCAAGGCCGGCTGGTTCGAGGAGGCCAACGGCGGCACGCTGTTCCTTGACGAAATCGGCGACCTGCCGTTGCCGATCCAGGTCAAGCTGCTGCGCGTGCTGCAGGAGCGCGAAGTGGTGCGGCTGGGGTCGCGCAAGAGCATCCCGATCAACGTGCGGGTACTGGCGGCGACCAACGTGCAACTGGAAAAGGCCATTAACGCGGGGCATTTCCGCGAAGACCTGTACTACCGGCTGAACGTGGTGACCTTGCAGTTGCACCCATTGCGCGACCGCCCCGGGGACATCCTGCCGCTGGCCCGACATTTCATTCGCAGCTACAGCGACCGGCTGGGCTACGGGCCGGTGGAGCTGAGCGCCAAGGCCCAGGCCAAGCTGGTGGAATACAGTTGGCCGGGCAACATCCGCGAACTGGAGAACGTGATTCACCACAGCTTGCTGACCTGTGGCGACGGTACGGTGCAGGCGCAGGACCTGCGCTTGTCCAACCTGCGTATCGAACGGCAGGAAGAAGAGCCGGCGGGCAATGGTGTGGAGGATCTGCTACAGCGAGCGTTCAGCCGCCTGTACGAAGAGCAGTCGGGTGACCTGTACGAGAAGGTGGAAAATGCCCTGCTGCGGTCGGCGTATCGGTTCTGCCATTACAACCAGGTGCATACCGCGCAGTTGCTGGGGTTGTCGCGCAACATCACCCGCACCCGGCTGATTGCGATCGGCGAGTTGGTGGTGAACAAACGGCGGGGGCAGGAGCAGCAGGTGCTGGATAACCGGGTGGTGCGGTTGTCGATCTGAACGCTTGTAAACCTGTGCCGGCCCTTTCGCGGGTAAACCCGCTCCCACAGGGGCCGCGCCAAGCTTGAGATCGGCACAGTACCTGTGGGAGCGGGTTTACCCGCGAAAGGGCCGGCACAGACACCCAAATTGCTAGTTCTGGTCGCCTCCGCGATCATCCCCAACATCATGGTCAGCCCCATCATCAGCGCCATGCCCTACACCGTGGGGCTCGCCCACGTCGTGATTCGCTTCGTGATTCGCCTCATGGTTGGCTTCGTGATTGGCTTCATGATTTGCTTCGTGGTTGGCCTCGTGGTCGGCGCCATCATCAGCACCATTGCGCCCGCGACCATCATGGCCAGGGCCGCCATGCCCACCACCATCGCCACTATGCCCGCTGCCACTGCCGCCGTGGCCACCACCCGAGCCACCGCCGCCGCTACCACCTCCTCCACCGCCATGACCACCGCCGCCACCGCTACCACCACCTCCGCCGCCATGGCCACCACCACCGCCGCTGCCTCCGCCACCACCACCGTGACCGCCACCGCCGCCACCACCTCCACCTCCACCATCCTTCGCATACGCGCTGGAGGTACCGCCAATGGAGTCCGGCACCAACACGGCCGAAGCCGACAACACTGCACCGATAGCCAAAGCCAACAAGCATTTCCTGAGCATCATGATCCTCCGCTTGGAGTAACACCGGGTTGCACTACGCACCCTGTGATTTGCGGCCCCCCATGGGGCGACCTGCTAGCCAGTGCGGCCTTCCATCTGCAGCGGTGAACGAGATCCTTCAGGGCCTTGCCGGCCAAATATTTCAGGATGTTTCCTGATTTTTTAGCGTAGCCACGCCGCTGCGCTTGTCACCGACCGGTCATCAGAATGGCTGGCCCGCCAAAAGCCACTGCACCATGGCCTGGCGAGCCGGACTGCTCAGGATGCCGCGCGGGGCATCAGCTCATACGGGTGCTTCCACCCTGGCAACGCCTGGATTCGCGCCTTCCATGCCTCGATGTGGGTGAACTGCGCCAACGCAATGCCAGTGTCCTCCGGCATGAACACATACCCGGCCAACGACAGGTCAGCGATCGTCAGCCGGCCACCGACCATGAATGGCGTCTTCGCCAGGTGCGCGTCGACAATACGGTAGGCCGCCACGGCACGTTCACGCAGGAACCGGGTCACATCCGTTTCACCGGTTTTCTTCAGGCAGAAAAGAAAGCGCAGCGCCGCGTAGTAACTGGTGAACTTGTGGTTGTCGAACAGCATCCAGCGCCAGATCTCGCGCTTTTCGTCTTCGTCGCGGGGGCCGAACTGCCCGGTTTTCTCCGCGAGGTAGTCAAGGATCAGCGCAGACTGGGTGAAGGATTTGCCGGCGTGCTCCAGCACCGGCACCTCGCCCTGCTCGTTCACTTCGTCGCGCCAGGCTTGTTCGCGTGTCTGGCCATTGAAGAAGTCGACGAACACCGGCTGCCAGTCCTGGCCGGTGAGCTCAAGCATCAGGGCCGCCTTGTAGGCGTTACCGGATTCGGCGAAACAATGCAGCTTGTAGTCGGGCATGAGTGAGAACCTTCAGTGTCCATTGAATGATTGGGCCATCAGCCCGAGCAGATCACGCCTGGCTCGCCAGGGTCAATGGTCCCCGTGGGAGTTGGCTTGCCGACGATGGCGGCAAAATAGCCCCGGCAATCTCCAGCGTGAACAAGGGAACTACCACCCCATCTGTGCTTTCTTAAACACTGAGTGGTTCCAATTACTTGCGCTTCACGCTACTGGAGAACACACCATGCGCCACCTACTCCTCGCCCCTGCGCTGCTGCTCCTGCTGCCTGCCGGTGCTGCCCTGGCTGACGTCGACGCAGGCGACGTCGCAACCTCGGCCGGTGTTTCCGCCTCGCTCTACTCGACCTTCAAGGACGACAAACGGATCATCCCGGCGCGTGACGAGCTTTCGGCCTACGTCGCCAGCGGTGGTGCAATCCGTGGCGCCTATGTGGAGTCGGCGCTGGAACAAGCCCGCAAGGACAACCCTGGCCTGCAGGCCAATGATGAAGAGCTGGCCCGGGCCCTCCTCTCGCAGGATGACCGCATAGCCGATCATTGATTGAGGTAAGCCTGCACCGGCCTCTTCGCGGGTAAACCCGCTCCCACAGGGGACCGCACCGGGCTTGAAGTCGGTGCGGTTCCTGTGGGAGCGGGTTTACCCGCGAAAGGGCCGGCACAGATAAAACCTCAACCCCAGCCATCCATGCGCATGGTAGCCCTTACCAGCCGCTGCTCTTCCTGCTCTATCTCCCGCAAACTGTCGCGGATCCCGTTGATATGTTCGCGCGCCGCGCGCTGCGCCTGCTCGGGAAGCTGCTCCATCACTGCCTGATACAACCGCGCATGCTGGCGGTCGATCTGGCGCTTCTGCGCCGGCCGGCAGTAGAGGTTGTTGACCGAGGCGAACACCGTGTTCAAGGTCAGGTCACTGAGCGATTGCAGGGTATGCACCAGCACCGGGTTGTGCGACGCCTCGCTGATGGCCCGGTGAAAGGCATGGTCGCGACGGGCATGTTCACGGGCGTCTGCCACTTCGGGGGCTTCGTGCGCAGCCAGCATTTCCTCATAGCGCCGACGAATCAGCAACCGGTCGACCTCGGTGGCCCGTAACGCCGCCAGACGCGCCGATTCGGCCTCCAGTAACGCCCGCACTTCCAGCAGGTCGAACAGTGTGCGCGGCTGCGAGCTGAACAGGTGCATCAACGGCGTGGCGCCCGCCTGGCCCGTCAGGTCGGCCACGAACGAGCCCCGCCCCTGCTCGGTGTCGATGATGCCGCGCCCGCGCAGGATGCGCAGGCCTTCACGCAGCGCCGAGCGCGAGCAGCCCAGCTTTTCCACCAGGCGTCGCTCCGACGGCAGGGCCTGACCCACCTTGAGCACGCCGTCGACGATCAGCCGCTCGACCCGTTCGGCCACCTGATCAGCGACCTTGGCCTTGCCTTCAGTACCCACTACGTACTCTCCTGCTGGTAGGACCACTTAAACCACCTGCCTCAATCTAGCCGGGCGAAGCCGTCAATGACCAGTACCGCCCGCAAAAACTGGTAGGACCAGTAAACCTCGCACTCGACCCAGGCCGCAGCCACGCGCAGGCTGCAAGGGTGAGCGCTTTGCCAACAACAACAAATACCGTTGCCGAGTGAGCCGATGAATATCCTGTACGACGAACGTGTCGATGGCGCGCTGCCCGATGTGGACCGGGGCGCCCTGCTGCAAGCGCTGCGCGCTGACCTGCCGGACCTCGAGATCCTGCACCGCGAGGAAGACCTCAAGCCTTATGAGTGCGACGGCCTCTCGGCCTACCGCACGGTGCCGCTGCTGGTGGTGCTGCCCGAGCGCCTGGAGCAGGTGCAGACGCTGCTCAGGCTCTGCCACCAGCGTGGCGTGCCGGTGGTGGCACGCGGCGCCGGTACCGGCCTGTCGGGCGGCGCCCTGCCACTGGCCAAAGGTATCCTGCTGGTGATGGCGCGCTTCAATCGCATTCTCGAGGTCAACCCGCAAGGCCGCTTCGCCCGTGTGCAGCCCGGCGTGCGCAACCTGGCCATCTCCCAGGCGGCCGCGCCCCACGGCCTGTACTACGCGCCGGACCCGTCCTCGCAGATTGCCTGCTCCATCGGCGGCAATGTCGCCGAGAACGCCGGCGGCGTGCACTGCCTGAAGTACGGCCTGACCGTGCACAACCTGCTCAAGGTGGAAATCCTCACGGTCGAGGGCGAACGCCTGACCCTCGGCAGCGATGCCTTGGACAGCCCCGGTTTCGACCTGCTGGCACTGTTCACCGGCTCCGAAGGCATGCTCGGCATCGTCACCGAAGTCACCGTCAAGCTGCTGCCCAAGCCCCAGGTGGCGCGGGTGCTGCTGGCCAGCTTCGACAGCGTCGAGGACGCCGGCCGGGCAGTGGCCGAAATCATCGCTGCCGGGATCATCCCCGGCGGCCTGGAGATGATGGACAACCTGGCGATCCGCGCCGCCGAGGACTTCATCCATGCCGGCTACCCGGTGGACGCGGCGGCCATCCTGCTGTGCGAGCTGGATGGCGTCGAGGCCGATGTACACGACGACTGCGAACGGGTCGCCGCCGTGCTGGGCCAGGCCGGTGCGCGTGATGTGCGGCTGGCCTGCGACGAGGCCGAGCGCGTGCGCTTCTGGGCTGGGCGCAAGAACGCCTTCCCTGCGGTGGGGCGCATCTCGCCAGACTACTACTGCATGGACGGCACCATCCCGCGCCGCGAACTGCCGCGGGTGCTCAAGGGCATCAGCGAACTGTCCGACGAATACGGCCTGCGCGTGGCCAACGTGTTCCATGCCGGCGACGGCAACATGCACCCGCTGATCCTGTTCGATGCCAACCTGCCAGGCGAGCTGGAACGTGCCGAAGCCATCGGCGGCAAGATCCTCGAACTGTGCGTGGCCGTGGGCGGCAGCATCACCGGCGAGCACGGCGTGGGGCGCGAGAAGATCAACCAGATGTGCGCACAGTTCAACAGCGACGAAATCACCCTGTTTCATGCGGTGAAGGCCGCCTTCGACCCACAGGGCCTGCTCAACCCCGGCAAGAACATCCCTACCCTGCACCGCTGCGCCGAATTCGGCGCCATGCACGTGCACCATGGGCAATTGCCCTTCCCCGAACTGGAGCGTTTCTGATGAGCATGGACCGCGACATCAGCCAGGCCCTGCTGGAGCAGGTAAACCAGGCGCTGAACCAGGCCACGCCACTGCGTATCCAGGGCGGCAACAGCAAGGCCATGCTCGGCTGCCCGGTGGCCGGCGAGGTGCTCGACACCCGCAGCCACCGTGGCATCGTCAGCTACGACCCGACCGAACTGGTGCTGACTGCCCGCGCCGGTACGCCGCTGCGCGAGATCGAGGCGGCGCTGCACGAAGCTGGCCAGATGCTGCCCTGCGAACCACCGCACCTGGGCCCCGACGCTACGCTGGGTGGCATGGTCGCGGCGGGGCTGTCGGGCCCAAGGCGGCCGTGGGCCGGGTCGGTGCGCGACTATGTGCTGGGCACGCGGGTGATCACCGGCCACGGCAAACTGTTGCGCTTTGGTGGCGAAGTGATGAAGAACGTTGCCGGCTATGACGTGTCGCGGCTGATGGCTGGCAGCTTCGGCTGCCTCGGGTTGCTGACCGAGGTATCGCTGAAAGTGCTGCCACGCCCGCGCCAGTGTCTCAGCCTGCGCCTGCCGATGGGCCGCCACCAGGCGTTGGCGGAGCTGGCCGAATGGGGCCAGCAGCCGCTGCCGATCAGCGCGGCCTGCCATGACGGCGATGCGCTGTACCTGCGCCTGGAAGGCGGCGAAGGCTCGGTGCAGTCGGCACGCCAGCGCCTGGGTGGCGAAGCGCTGGACAGCCGCTTCTGGAGCGACCTGCGCGAGCAGCGCCTGGCGTTCTTTGCCGGCCCCGCGCCGCTGTGGCGCTTGTCTGTGCCCAACACCACCGGCGAGCTGGAGCTGCCCGGCCAGCAGCTGATCGACTGGGGTGGCGCGCAGCGCTGGCTGAAGTCCACGGCACCGGCGCAGGACATTCGCGAGCGGGTCGCCAGGGTCGGTGGCCACGCCACCTGCCATGCCCCTGGCGCTGCCAGCAGCCCACCGCTTTGCGCTTTGCTGATGCGCTACCACCGTGCGCTCAAGCAGCAACTCGACCCCCAGGGGGTGTTCAACCCTGGCCGCTTGTACCCGGACCTGTGAGGCCGAACCATGCAAACAAACCTGAGCGAAGCCGCCCGGCAACTGGCCCGCGCCGACGAGGCCGAAAGCATCCTGCGCTCCTGCGTGCACTGTGGTTTTTGCACCGCCACCTGCCCCACCTACCAGCTGCTGGGCGATGAACTGGACGGCCCACGCGGACGCATCTACCTGATCAAGCAGATGCTCGAAGGCGCGCCGATCACCGCCAGCACCCAGTTGCACCTGGATCGCTGCCTGACCTGCCGCAACTGTGAAACCACCTGCCCTTCCGGGGTGAAGTACCATGACCTGCTGGACATCGGCCGTGGCTTTGTCGAACAGCAGGTGCCACGGCCGCTCGGCCAGCGCCTGCTGCGCCAGGGCCTGCGAGCAGTGGTGCCACGCCCCGCGCTGTTCAAGGCCCTGACCCGAAGCGGCCAGGCCCTGCGCCCGCTGTTGCCGGCCACGCTCAAGCGCAAGCTGCCGGCGCGGGTCACCGCCCCCGGCCAACGCCCCGCACCGCGCCATGCGCGTCGGGTGTTGATGCTGGAAGGCTGCGTGCAACCGGCCCTGTCGCCCAACACCAATGCCGCCGCCGCACGCCTGCTGGACCGCCTGGGCATCAGCGTGGTGCCGGTTCAGCAGGCCGGCTGCTGTGGCGCGGTGGATTACCACCTCAATGCCCAGGAGCAAGGCCTGCAACGGGCGCGGCGCAATATCGATGCCTGGTGGCCTGCCATCGAAGCCGGCGCCGAGGCCATCGTGCAAACCGCCAGCGGCTGCGGCGCGTTCGTGCGTGACTACGGCCATCTGCTGGAAAAGGACCCGCGCTACGCCGCCAAGGCCGCACGGGTCAGCGCCCTGTCCCGCGACCTGGTGGAGGTGCTGCGCGACGAGCCGGTCGAGCAACTGGGCCTGTGCGCCGAACAGCGCCTGGCCTTCCATTGCCCATGCACCCTGCAGCACGCGCTGAAGCTGGGGGGTGCGGTGGAGGCGTTGCTGACACGCCTGGGCTTTACCTTGACCCCGGTGCCGGACGGCCACCTGTGCTGCGGCTCGGCCGGCACCTATTCGCTGACCCAGCCTGAGCTGTCGCTACAACTGCGCGACAACCGCCTCAACGCCCTGGAAAGCGGCAAACCGCAAGTCATCGCCACCGCCAACATCGGCTGCCAGGCCCACCTCGACGGGGCCGGGCGCACACCGGTGCGGCACTGGATCGAAATCGTCGAAGCAGCCTTGAACCCGGAGAACCACCATGCATAGCAAGCCCGTTATCGGCCAGGCCGAAGTCGCCCGCGTGCTGACCGCCGCCCGCCAGCAAGCCCAGGCGCAACAATGGAACGTGACCATCGCCGTGGTCGACGACGGCGGCCACCCGCTGGCCCTGGAGCGCCTGGACGGCTGCGCGCCGGCCAGTGCCTACATCGCGATGGAAAAGGCCCGCACCGCCGCGCTGGGGCGCAAGGAGACGCGGGATTACGAGGAAATGGTCAATGGTGGCCGTACCGCTTTCGTCACCGCGCCGCTGCTGACCAGCCTTGAAGGTGGCGTGCCACTGCGGGTGGATGGGCAGGTGGTGGGGGCGATCGGCGTGTCCGGGGTCAAGTCCGAGCAGGATGCCCAGGTGGCCAAGGCCGGGGCGGCTGCCCTCTGAATCCTGTACCGGCCTCTTCGCGGGTAAACCCGCTCCCACAGGTGCTGCACAGGCCTCGGGCTTTGTGAAAGCCCTGTGGGAGCAGGTGGTCCCACAGTACTGCGCAGGTCTCAGGCCCTGTAGAAGCCCTGTGGGAGCGGGTTCACCCGCGAAGAGGCCGGCAAAAGCAACAGTTATCCAGAAGACTGAACATCGAGCGAACAGACAATGCCAAACCATCCACTCCAGATCGCCCCCACCCTGCAGCGTTTCATCGAAGACGAAGTCCTCCCCGGCACCGGCATCGAAGCCCGCACCTTCTGGCAAGGCTTCAGCGCCCTGGTCCACGACCTCGCGCCGCAGAACCGCGCCCTGCTCGCCGAACGCGAGCGCCTGCAGGCGGAGCTGGACAACTGGCACCGCCAGCACCCCGGCCCGATCCGTGACATGGCCGCGTACCAGCAGTTCCTGCAACACATCGGCTACCTGGTAGAGCCCCCGGCCAGCGTGCAGGTCAGCACCCGCAACGTCGACCGCGAGATCGCCGTGCAGGCCGGCCCGCAACTGGTGGTGCCACTGAGCAATGCCCGTTACGCCCTCAACGCCGCCAACGCCCGCTGGGGCTCGCTGTACGACGCCCTGTACGGCACCGATGCCATCGCCGAGACCGATGGCGCCGAACGTGGCCAGGGCTACAACCCGCGACGCGGCGCCAGGGTGATCGCGTATGGCCGGCAGTTTCTCGACACCGCTGCCCCGCTCGACGGTGCGTCGCACAACGATGCCAAGGCCTACGCGATCAACCAGGGCACGCTGCAGGTAACCCTGGCCGACGGCCGCCAGGCAGGGCTCAGGCACCCCGCGCAACTGCGTGGTTACCAGGGTGAGCCGAACACGCCAACAGCAATCCTGCTGCAGCATCACCAGCTGCATTTCGAAATCCAGGTCGACCCGGCCAACGCCATCGGCCAGCAGGACCCGGCCGGGGTCAAGGACATCGTGCTGGAGGCTGCGCTCACCACCATCATCGACTGCGAAGACTCGGTAGCCGCCGTGGATGCCGACGACAAGGTCAACGTCTACCGCAACTGGCTCGGCCTGATGAAAGGCAACCTCAGCGAACAGGTCAGCAAGGGCGGCAAAACCTTCGACCGCACCCTGGCCGAAGACCGTCACTACCACGGCGCAGACGGCCAACCACTGACCCTGCCAGGCCGCTCGCTGCTGTTCATCCGCAACGTCGGCCACCTGATGACCAACCCGGCCATCCACGACCGCGATGGCCGGGAAATCCCGGAAGGCATCCTCGATGCTGTGGTCACCAGCCTGATCGGCCTGCATGACCTCAAGCGCCGTGGCAACTCCCGCGAGGGCAGCCTGTACATCGTCAAGCCGAAGATGCACGGGCCGGCCGAGGTGGCCTTTGCCGACCAGCTGTTCGGCCGCGTCGAAGCCCTGTTGGGCCTGCCCGCACACACGCTGAAGATGGGCATCATGGACGAGGAACGGCGTACCAGCGTCAACCTCAAGGCCTGCATCGCCAGCGCCGCGTCACGGGTGGTGTTCATCAACACCGGCTTCCTCGACCGCACCGGCGACGAGATGCACACAGCCATGCAAGCCGGTGCCATGCTGCGCAAGGGCGACATGAAAGGCAGTGCCTGGATCCAGGCCTACGAGCGCAGCAACGTACTGGTGGGGCTGGCCTGTGGCCTGCGCGGCAGGGCGCAGATCGGCAAGGGCATGTGGGCCATGCCCGACCTGATGGCGGCCATGCTCGAACAGAAAATCGCCCAGCCCAGGGCCGGTGCCAACACGGCCTGGGTGCCCTCGCCCACCGCCGCGACGCTGCATGCGCTGCACTACCACCAGGTGGATGTGGCGGCCGTGCAGCAAACGCTGGAACAGATAGACCTGAATGCCCAGCGCGCCGAGTTGCTGCATGGCCTGCTCAGTGTCCCGGTCAGCCCCGAGCGGGCCTGGAGCGCAGCCGACATCCAGGCCGAACTGGACAACAACTGCCAGGGTATCCTCGGTTACGTGGTGCGCTGGGTCGAGCAAGGGGTCGGCTGTTCCAAGGTGCCGGATATCCATGACGTGGGCCTGATGGAAGACCGCGCGACCCTGCGGATTTCGGCGCAGCACATTGCCAACTGGCTGCACCACGGTGTGGTCGATGCCGACCAGGTCGAGGCGACCTTGCAGCGCATGGCCCGCGTGGTCGACCAGCAGAATGCCGGGGACCCGGCGTACCGGCCGATGGCCGCCGGTTTCGAGGCATCGCATGCTTTCCGCGCGGCGCGGGAGCTGGTGTTCAAGGGGCGTCAGCAGCCCAGTGGCTACACCGAACCGTTGCTGCATGGCTGGCGTTTGCGCTTCAAGCAGGAAGTCGGCCGCTGATGCCGACAGGGGCCGCTATGCGGCCCGATCGCCGGCAAGCCAGATCCCATTCGTACTGCACAGGCCTCAGGCCTGGTGTGATACCTGTGGGAGCCGGCTTGCCGGCGATGAGGCCGGGGCAGGTGTAATCAACTTTGCGGATCGACCACCACCGGCTCGCCTATCGCATAAAAATGCCCGCCCGCCACATAGTGCAGGCTGCGCCACTGCGGGTCGGCATGCTCGTAGGCCCAGTGGCCATCACGGAACACCCGGTCATCGGCCCAGGCCGCTACCACCTCGCCAATGAACAGGTCGTAAGTGTTCTGATTGTGCGGCTCGTCGATCACCCGGCACATCAACCAGGCCGAGCAGCCCTCCACCAATGGCGCTGCATGCCCCTCGACCCGCGCCAGCTGCACACCAATGTTGGCGAGCTTGTCGGGCTGGTCGAACAGGCTGCGGGTACCCACCTGATGGGTCAGCTGCGCCTGCGCCGCGGTTGGCACCTGGATCACGAACCAGCCACTGCCCTCCACCAACTGCCGGGTGCGGGCGGTCTTGTCGAGCACCACGGTCACCTTGGGTGGGTCGAAATCCAGCGCACAGGCCCAGGCAGCTGCCATCACATTGTCCACCCCTTCGTGGCTGGCCGACACCAGCACCGTCGGACCGTGGTTCAGCAGGCGATAGGCCTTTTGCAGGTCGACGGCTTGGAAATGGCTGTTCATGACAATCCTCGGCAAGGCGGATAGCGGGCGGCAGATTGTGCCGCAGGCGCCGTCCTCCCGCCAGCTTGGGTGTCATTCCGGTATCTTCAGAAAAGCCCTACGCACCGCTCGGATGCGTCCTACTTGTTGCCCCTGCCTACTGAAAACATGATCGGCACTGGATGACGCAAGGTCGCGATCCAGAGGAGGCTCCGCATGCACCTGTACTCCCGCCCCACCGCCGAATTGCGCAGTACCCTGCGCGAACTGCTGGCCCATGACATCAGCAACCCGGAACAAGACCCCCACTTGTCGGGGGTGATGTTCTTCTGCGCCACCGATGAACGCTCCCGGCAACTGATCGAGCGTATCGAGTTGCTGGCCAGCGAGGTGTTCTTCGACCCGAAAGGGCGAGCCATTAGCGAGCATATGAAAGCGGCTGCAGTGGAAGGCGTGCGCATCAAGCGCAACCGCAAGGCGCCGGCGGACGAGACGGTGATACGTATCGCGCTGGCGGACAAGGGCTACATCACGGTGAGTACTGCCCGGATCTGAGCATCAGCTTGCGGTCTAGCTCTTGTAGGAGCGGCCTTGTGTCGCGAAAGGGCTGCGCAGCAGCCCCGGGAATTCAGCCTGAACGCAGATATCGCCGGGGCTGCTACGCAGCCCTTTCGCGACACAAGGCCGCTCCTACAAAGCCAATCCGCTATCCTGAGCACTTCCCCGCTCCGGACCGCTCCATGGAACTGCACATTCGCCTGGAAGGCCGCAAAGGCCTGGCCGACCAGCTTTACCAGCAACTGCGCGCCGGTATCGACAGCGGCCACCTGGCCGCCGGCACCCAACTGCCGCCCAGCCGCCTGCTGGCAGAGCAGTTGGGCGTGTCGCGCAAGACCGTCGCCGAGGCCTATTCCCGGCTGACCTACGACAACCTGCTGAGCGGCGTGGTCGGCCGGGGCACCTTCATCACCCCGCGCCAGCCGCTGCGCAGCAGCGAATCGACCACCACTCCCCTGGCCGGTGCCGCGTCGCTCGAGCGCTGGCAGCAGCGCGCCACCGTGC
Organism: Pseudomonas sp. NLJ1; assembly: GCF_049486705.1. Taxonomy (NCBI): domain Bacteria; kingdom Pseudomonadati; phylum Pseudomonadota; class Gammaproteobacteria; order Pseudomonadales; family Pseudomonadaceae; genus Pseudomonas; species Pseudomonas sp. NLJ1. Next base: position 532,128 of record NZ_CP137735.1, read on the forward strand.
TGAGCCAACGCCAGCTGGAGGCTCCCTCGCGTTACGACTTCATCGGCGGGGCCTCGAGCAAGGCGCAGTTCCCGTTCGACCAGTGGCGCAGTTGCCTGAACCATGCCCTGCGCTGCAGCCAGCGCCACCCCGAGCGGCAGTTCCCGGCCCAGGGCCTGCCAGAGCTGCGCGAGGCCATCGCCCATCACATCGCCTACGCCCGCGGCGTGCACTGCAGCGCCGCCGACCTGCTGGTGTGCAACGGTGCCCAGCAGGCTCTGGACCTGATCGCCCGGGTACTGGTCGAGCCAGGTTGCCAGGTGGCCATGGAAGACCCCGGCTACCCGCCGGCTCGGCAACTGTTCCTGGCCCTGGGCGCGCGACTGCAATCGGTACCGGTAGACGATGAAGGGCTGTGCGTGGAACAGATCGCCGACGGCACCCGGCTGATCTACGTGACGCCCTCGCACCAGTTCCCGCTGGGCATGCCGATGAGCGAGCCACGCCGGCACGCCCTGCTGGCACGGGCCGCCGAGCTGGGTGCTTTGATCATCGAAGACGACTACGACTGCGAGTTCCGCTACCACGGGCCAGCCGCAGACGCGTTGCAGCGCCTCGACCGCCATGGCCTGGTGGCCTATGTGGGGACCTTTTCCAAGACCTTGCTGCCCGAGCTGCGCCTGGGCTACGCCATACTGCCGCCCGCCGTGCTGAAGGCCGCCTGCGTGGCCAAGCACCTCAGCGACTGGCACAGCCCGACCCTGTTGCAGTGGGCACTGGCGCGCTTTCTCGGCGAAGGCCACCTGAACAAGCACATCCGCCGTTGCCACGAGGTCTACAGCGCCCGTCGCGAACGCATCCTCGCGCGATTGGGTGGCGACCTGGCACCGTGGTTCAGCGCCATCCCCGCCAGCGCCGGCTTCCACCTCAGCGCCCTGGCCAAACCTGGGGTCGATGTCGAGCTGCTGGCCAACCTCGCACGCAAGGTGGAGGTCGGCCTGTACTCGCTGGCGCCGTTCTTCAGCGAAGCGCCAGTGCGCCCTGGGCTGTTGCTGGGCTTCGGCGCCATCGAGCTGCTGGACATCGACCCGGCGCTGGACCGGGTGCGCGACACCCTGCAGCGCCTCAGTTGACCGGCGCGGCCTTGCCCGCCGTTACCGGGCGGGCAATCGCCGCAGCATAACCGCGTGGGTTGAAGCACGCGGTAACCACCAGCATCGCCACCACGGTCACGGTCAGCAGCGTCCAGGAGGCCTGGAAATCACCGCTCGCGTCGCGCAACCAGCCAGTAATGTACGGCACGATGCCGGTGATGATGAAGCCGATGCCCTGTACGAACGCCGCCAGGCTGCCAGCCTCGGCAGGCGTTTTCAGGTGCTCCAGGGTCAGCGTCAGGCTCTGGCTGAAGCAGGCACCCAGGCCGAAACCGATCATCGCCACCCACAGCCCTGCGGCCAGCGTGGGTGCCAGCAGCAGGCCGAGGAAACCCGCCAGCTGGATCGCCAGGGCCAGCCACAGGCCCGGGCGCCGGTCTGCCCAGCGCCGCAGCAATAGCGGCAAGCCCAGTGCGCCGGCCACCTGGAAGATGGTCATCAGGCCAACCAGGTCGGCGCCGCCCTGGGCGCTGCCGCCATGCTCGATGTGATAGGCCGGCAACCAGGCCACCATGCTGGTGTAACCTCCATTGATCAAGCCGAAGTACAGCGCCAGCAACCAAGCCCTGCGCGTACCGAACCAGTGCCCGCCGGTGGCACCGGCCAGCTTCGGCGCCTCCTGGCGTGGCCGCAGCACGGCCCAGGCCAGCACCGCCAGCACTGCCGGGATCGCCCACAGGCCCAGGCCGACCTGCCAGTGGCCGAAGTAGCCACTGATGTGTGGCCCGAGCACGGCGGCCAGGCCGCCGCCGCTCATCAGCGCTGCCGAATACAGGCCCATCGCCCCCGCCAGGCGGCCGGGGAACCAGCGGTTGACCAGCCCCGGCATCATGCCCTGCACTACCGCCACCCCCAGGCCGGCGACCACCGCACTGGCAATCAGCGCCCAGGCGCTGTCCAGTTGCAGGCGCCACAGGCAAGCCAGGGCAATGGCTGACAGGCCAGCGAGCATGCCGCCATGCTCACTGATCCAGCGCCGCAACCAGGGTTGCAGCAAGGGCACCAGGCCCATGCACAGCACCGGCAACGCCGTCAGCAACGCCGCCTGCTGGTAACCCAGGCCAGTGCTGGCGCGCATGGGTTCGAGCAACGGGCCGATGCTGGTCAGTATCGGCCGCAGGTTCAGTGCCAGCAGCATGACCAGCAACAGGTTCAATGCCGCTCTCATTGTGCGTTGGCCTGTTTCCATTCAAGGTACAGACCGGCCTCGCCGCTGGGCTTCAAGGCGCGCAACGGCAGGCTCTGCTGCTGAGGCGGGCGAGCCATCTGCGCATATACCGCCGCAGTGGACAAGCCGTAGGGTTCGCCCTCGGCGTTGTCGTAGGCAAACCAGGCCCGCTCGATGCCGCACAGGTGCATGGCCGCCAGGCACATCGGGCACGGGTGGCCGGTGGCGTAGATCTCGGCGCCATCCAGGCGCGCCTGGCCCAGGGCGTGGCTGGCCTTGCGGATGGCCTGCATCTCGGCGTGGGCGGTGGGGTCCTGGGTGCTGTGAATCTCGTTGACCGCACGCGCCAGCACCTGCCCCTGGTACACCAGCACAGCGCCGAAGGGCCGGCCACCGGCCTTGATGTTGGCGCGGGCCAGGTCGAGCGCTTCGCGCATGTAGCGTTCTTCGGACATGAATCGGTTCTCCTGTTGCAAGACCTGGTCATTATCCGGCCTTGGGCGGCCTGGCAGAAATGAAGAGATTGGATGCCTGTCAGTGGCCTCCAGAATGGTCGATTGGCCTCCCGCTTATGCGCGCGATTGGCTATCGGGCAGGCCAACGGGCGGCGCTACAGTAGCGCCATCCCCACCCCACACCCTTTGGAGACAGCCATGCACAACCGTATCGAATGGGCCAAGCACGCCCCCGAGGCCTACAAAGCCATGGTCGGCCTGGAGCAGGCCCTGGCCAAGAGCGGCCTGGAGAATTCCCTGCTGGAACTGGTGCGCCTGCGAGCTTCGCAGATCAACGGCTGCGCCTATTGCGTCAACCTGCACGCCAACGATGCGCGCAAGGCCGGTGAGACCGAGGCACGCCTGCAGACACTGTGCGTCTGGCAGGACACCGCCTACTTCACCCCGCGCGAGCGTGCTGCGCTAGCCTGGGTGGAAAGCCTGACTCGGCTGCCCGAGCACGGTGCGCCGCAGGGGGAATATGAAGCCTTGCAGGCACACTTCGAGCCGGCCGAGGTGGCCAACCTGACCCTTGCAATTGCCACCATCAATGCCTGGAACCGCTTTGGGGTCGGGTTTGCCATGGTGCCGGCCTGATCACTCTTGACTGCCTGTGCCGGCCTCTTCGCGGGTGAACCCGCTCCCACAGGACCCCCACGGAATCTGAAAGTTGCGCTGTACCTGTGGGAGCGGGTTTACCCGCGAAGAGGCCGGTACAGGCAACAGCTCAACGCCCGGCCAACCGCGCCCGGTAGCTGCCGGGGCTCTGCCCGGTCCACTTCTTGAACGCCCGGTGAAACGCACTGGGCTCCTGAAACCCCGTCTGCTCGGCAATCTCGGCAATGCTCAGCTCACCTTCGCGCAGCCGCTCGAAGGCCATTGCCCGGCGCACCTCATCCTTGATCTGCTGGTAAGAACGCCCCTCCCGCTCCAGCTGCCGACGGAAAGTACTGGCACTGACCCCCTGCTGCTGCGCCAACGCCGCCAGCGTCGGCCACTGCCCATAGCGCCGCGCCCGCAGGTGTCGGTACACCTCGGCCACCAGCCCGTTCTGGTTGCGAAAGCGAATCACCAGCCCCTGCGGCGCGCTGCGCAGGAAGACCTTCAGGGCCGCCAGGTCCTGCACCACCGGCAGGCGCAGGTAGGCGCTGTCGAACTCCACCTCGGTGCGCCCGCTGCCCAGGCGCAGGTCCGGCCCCCACAGCAGCAGGTCGTCCTCCTGGGCCGGGCGCGATACCGCCAGCTCGGTGCGGTCGATGGCAATCCGCCGCCCGGCCAGCCAGCACAGCATGCCGATCATCAGCACCAGGTAGGTTTCCTCGGCATACACCCGGGTCAGCGGGTCGGCGATGCTCGACTGCACGCTGATCAGCGCCCGCCCGCCACGCACCGTCAGGCTGCCGCGCAAATCGCGCAGGAACAAGCCAAAACCGCCCATGCACTGGCGCAAGGCCTTCTCCAGGTTCGGCTCCAGGATCAGGCCCCGGCAGATCAGCGCGAAACTGCCCAGCGGCATGCCGTGGCTGTCGAGGCGGAAGAACTCGTCGTCCAGGCGCTGGATCAGCGCCAGCCACAGCTGGGCGAAGGCCTTGGCCGGCACACGGGCCTGGGGCTGCTGGAGCAGTTGCGGGTCGATGCCCACCGCACGCAGCTGCGCATCGCGTTCGGCGGGGCAGTCGCGCAGGGCGTGGAGCATGGCATTGAGGAAGTACACGGCGACCGAATCGCTATCGCGCATGGCGGTTTTCGCTGTCTATGCTGAGTGGCAAAAAGTGCCAGGTTGTCTGAACAGTTCCGGCATAGGCTGCAACAGTGCCTTTGCCTAGACTCGGTCCCACTCCGGGATCGCCGGCCATTCTCGCAGAGCCTGGCCCGGTCCCGCCATGCCTTCGCAATCGGAGCCCCTATGAGCAGCGCAGAAATCTACGTCGTCAGTGCCGTCCGTTCAGCCATTGGTGGCTTTGGCGGTTCCCTCAAGGACCTGCCGCTGGCCGACCTGGCCAGCGCCATCACCCGTGCCGCCATTGAGCGCTCGGGCGTGGCCGCCGAGCAAATCGGCCACTTGGTGATGGGCACGGTGATCCCCACCGAACCGCGTGACGCCTACCTGGCCCGCGTAGCGGCAATGAACGCCGGCATTCCCAAGGAAACCCCGGCATTCAACGTCAACCGCCTGTGCGGCTCGGGCCTGCAGGCCATTGTCTCGGCGGCCCAATGCCTGCTGCTGGGCGACACAGATGTAGCCGTGGCGGCGGGCGCCGAATCCATGAGCCGTGGCCCGTACCTGCTGCCGCAGGCCCGCTGGGGCGCCCGCATGGGTGACCTGCAAGGCATCGACTACACCGTCGGTGTGCTGCAGGACCCGTTCGAACATTTCCATATGGGCATCACTGCCGAGAATGTTGCGGCCAAGCACGGCATTACTCGCGAAATGCAGGACGAACTGGCCCTGACCAGCCAGCGCCGCGCTGCCCGCGCCATTGCCGAAGGCCGCTTCGCCAGCCAGATCGTTCCGCTGGAACTGAAAACCCGCAAGGGCAGCGTGCAGTTCAGCACTGACGAGCATGTACGTGGCGAGGTGACCGCCGAACAGCTGGCAGGGATGAAGGCGGTGTTCAAGAAAGACGGCACCGTTACCGCCGGCAACGCCAGTGGCATCAATGACGGCGCTGGCGGCCTGGTACTGGCCAGTGGTGATGCGGTGCGCCGCCTGGGCCTGAAGCCGCTGGCACGCCTGGTGGGCTATGCCCACGCCGGCGTCGAGCCTGGACTGATGGGCCTGGGCCCGATCCCGGCCACCCGCAAGGTGCTGGAGAAGACCGGCCTGAAGGTGCAGGACCTGGATGTGATCGAGTCCAACGAAGCGTTCGCCGCCCAGGCCTGCGCAGTGGCCCGCGAACTGGGCTTCGACCCGGAAAAGGTCAACCCCAACGGCTCGGGCATTTCCCTGGGTCACCCGGTGGGCGCCACCGGCGCGATCATCGCCACCAAGGCCATCCATGAGCTGCAGCGCATCCAGGGCCGCTACGCCCTGGCCACCATGTGCATCGGCGGCGGCCAAGGCATCGCCGTAGTCTTCGAGCGCGTCTGAGGAAACCTGACACATGAGCATTGAACAGATTGCCGTGATCGGCGCCGGCACCATGGGCAACGGCATTGCCCAGGTATGCGCGGTGGCCGGCTACCAGGTGCTGCTGGTGGACGTTTCCGACGCGGCGCTGGAGCGCGGCGTGGCCACCTTGAGCAAGAACCTCGAGCGCCAGGTCAGCAAAGGCACCCTCGATGCGGACAAGGCTGCGGCCGCGAAAACGCGTATCCGCACCAGCACCGACTACACCCAGCTCAGCGGCGCGCAGCTGGTGATCGAGGCCGCGACCGAAAACCTGCAGCTCAAGCAGCGCATCCTGCAGCAGGTAGCCGCCAACGTCGCCGCCGACTGCCTGATCGCCACCAACACCTCGTCACTGTCGGTCACTCAGCTGGCGGCCAGCATCGAGCACCCCGAGCGCTTCATTGGCGTGCACTTCTTCAACCCGGTGCCGATGATGGCGCTGGTCGAGATCATCCGTGGCCTGCAGACCAGCGACAGCACCTACGCCCAGGCGCTGCTGGTGACCGAAAAGGTCGGCAAGACCCCGATCACCGCCGGCAACCGCCCGGGCTTCGTGGTCAATCGCATCCTGGTGCCGATGATCAACGAAGCGATTTTCGTGCGCCAGGAAGGCCTGGCCAGTGCCGAGGACATCGACACCGGCATGCGCCTGGGCTGCAACCAGCCGATCGGCCCGCTGGCCCTGGCCGACCTGATCGGTCTGGACACCCTGCTGGCGATCATGGAGGCCTTCCATGAAGGCTTCAACGACAGCAAGTACCGCCCTGCCCCGCTGCTCAAGGAAATGGTCGCGGCCGGTTGGCTGGGGCGCAAGAGCGGCCGCGGTTTCTTCACCTACTGAGGAGCGAATGCCATGCCCCCGGTCAATGCCGCGATGCGCTGTGCCAACTTTGAAGAGCGACGTGACCGGGCCATGGCGCTGTTTGCCGAAAAGGGCTTCGGTCAGGTCAGCATGCGCGAGCTGGCGGCCCATGTGGGGCTTACCGCGGGCTCGCTGTACCACCACTTTCCCAGCAAGCAGGACTTGCTGTACGACCTGATCGAGGAGTTGTACGAGGAGTTGCAGGCCACCCTGGACCAGGGGCGCCGAGCCATGGCTCGCGGCGCGTCGGCGTTGAGCTGCCTGATTGCCGCGCACTGGCAGCTGCATGCCGAGCGGCCCATGCAGTTTCGCCTGGCTGAGCGTGACTTCTGTTGCCTGAACGACAACCAGCAGGCGCGCCTGGCCTTGTTGCGCAAGCGCTATGAGGCGGGGTTGCTGAGGTTGATCGCACCGCAGGCGAAGTTGCAGGGGGAAGCCCTGGTGGCCACGGCGCATGTGGTAGCGACGCTGCTGAACCAGTTGCCGGGGTTGCTGAAGGCCTTGCCCGAGGAACAGGGGCTGGGGTTGATGGAAAGCATGCTGGTGGGTGGGCTGGAGCGGACCCTGCGCTAGCCTGTTCCGGCCCTTTCGCGGGTAAACCCGCTCCCACAGGAACAGTGCAAGTCTCAAGGTTTGCACAGCTCTTGTGGGAGCGGGTTTACCCGCGAAAGGGCCGGTGCAGGCTAGCGCAGAAGTGCCTGGATCTGCTCGTGCAAGGTATCCAGGTCAAACGGCTTGGCCAGGATCGGCGCCCGGCGGGTGATCGGGCTGCCGGACTCGAGGATCTCCGCCGGATAGCCGCTGATGAAGATCACCTTCAGGTCCGGCCGCAACTTCACCGCCGGCTCGGCAATGTCCACCCCGGAAATCCCGCCCGGCAAGCGGAAGTCCGTGACCATCAGGTCGAGGTGCGGCTTGCTTGCCAGGATCGCGAACGCCTGCTCGCCATCCTCGGCCACCAGCACGTGGTAGCCCTCGCCTGCCAGGTAATCACGAAGGATCATGCGAATCGCCGGTTCGTCCTCGACCACCAGCACTACATCTTGTGCATCTTCACTCATGTCAACGCCTTGAAATATTTACAGCTGGCCATCAGACCCCAGGCTCATGCAGAGGTTGCCCGTGCCTGGTCGTTTTGTTGTTCGCAGGTTGCCAGTGGCAATTGCAAGGTAAAGGTGGCGCCTTTGCCCTCTTCACTTTCCACCAATATGCGCCCGCCATGGGCCTGGACGATCTGCTCCGATATGTACAGCCCCAGGCCCAACCCACCACTGGCCTGCTGGGTGGCGACCCGCTCGAATTGCTGGAAGATGCGCTGCTGGTTGGCCGCGCAGATACCGATGCCATGGTCCTGCACCTGCACGCAGGCCAGGCCGTCCTGCTCGAACACCCGCACCTGCACCGGTTTGCGCTCCCCATAACGCAAGGCATTGGACAACAGGTTGGCCAGCACTTGCTCGATGCGAAACTCGTCCCACTCGCCCTGCAGCGGCTCGCAGCGTTGCAACTCGATCTGGGTGTCCAGTGCACTGGCCTGGGCGGCAAAGTTCTCCACCAGGCCACGCACCAGCAGGCCCAGGTCGAACGCCTTGGGCCGCAGCGACAGTTTGCCGGTGCGGATGCGCGATACATCGAGCATGTCTTCGACCAGGCGGATCAGGCTGTTGATCTGCCGCTCGTCGCGCTCGACCATGGCCTGCAGCTTGTCGCCGCTGAAGGCGGCAAGGTTACCGCGTGCCAGGTGCAGCTTGCGCAGCTGGGTTTCCAGGATCAGGCCATTGAGCGGAGTGCGCACTTCGTGGGACACGATCGACATGAAGTCGTCGCGCATGCGCACGGCATGCTCCAGTTCACTGCGCGCCGCTTGCAGCTGGGCCAGTAGCTGTTCCTGCTCCTGGCGGCTGCGCTCCAGGGCCTGCAACTGGCGGTCGAGCACTTTGCGCTGGCGGTACAGGTCGACGAACACCGACACCTTGCTCTTCACCGCCAAGGTGTCGAGCGGCTTGTGCAGAAAGTCCACCGCGCCGCTTTCATAACCCTTGAACGCGTAGTTCATCTCGCGTCCGGCGGCAGTGACGAACACGATGGGGATGTTGCGGGTCTTTTCCGTGCCGCGCATCAGCTCGGCCAGTTCGAAACCGTTCATGCCCGGCATCTGCACATCGAGGATGGCCAGGGCGAACTCGTGCTCGAGCAACAGCGACAACGCTGCCTCGGCCGACTGGGCCTGATGCACCTCGCGGTCTTGGCCCTGGATCAGGGCGTCGAGGGCCAGCAGGTTTTCTGGCAGGTCGTCGACGATCAGCAGTTTGGCGATGGTGTGGCTTAGCATGCGCTTTGTTCCAGGGCCGCGAGCAATTGCTCGATGCCACTCAGAGAAAGAATATGGTCGGGCTGGTGCACCGCCAGGGCGGCCTCCGGCATCAGCGCCACCTGTGCGTCGCGAGGGTCCTGGACCACGGTCCGGCCCCCATTTTGCTTGATATAGGCCAGGCCTTCGGCGCCATCTTCATTGGCCCCGGTGAGCAGCATGCCCAACAGGCCGGCACCGTAGGCATCGGCGGCCGACATGAACAGGTAGTCAATCGCCGGCCGGGAAAAGTGCACCGGCGGCTCCTGGCTCAACGACAGGGTCAGGTCACGCTCCACCGACAAGTGATAACCCGGCCCGGCCACGTAGATCTGCCCGGCGCGCAGCGGCTGCTTGTCACGGGCCTCGCACACTGGCCGCTGCAGGCGGCGCTGCAGCACCTCGGCCAGCTGGCTGTGGCGGTCATCCGGCAGGTGCAGCACGCATATCACCGGAATGCCGAGGCCGGCCGGCAACGCGCCCAGCACGCTGAACAGCGCCGTAACGCCGCCCGCCGAGGCGCCGATCACCACCGCGTGCACGCCTTTCATGACTTGCGGTAGATCCGTTCGGGCTTGACCAGCGGCTCGAAGCGCTCGCTGTAAGCGGAAAAGTCCACCGACTCCTTGCTGCCCAGCACCAGGAAGCCGCGGTGGCAAAGGGATTCGTGAAACAGGCCCAGGGCCCGGTCCTGCAGTTCCTTGTTGAAGTAGATGAGCACGTTGCGGCACGACACCAGCTGGGTTTCGGAAAACACGCTGTCGGTGGCCAGGCTGTGGTCGGCGAAGGTCACGTTGTCACGCAAGGTGCTGTCCATGATGGCGTTGCCGTAGGCCGCCGTGTAGTACTCGGCAAAGTCCCGCCGGCCACCGGCAATGCGATAGTTTTCGGCGTATTCGCGCATGCTCTGCATCGAGTAGATGCCCTGCTTGGCCTTGTCCAGCGAATGCGGGTTGATGTCGGTGGCGTAGATGATGGTGCGCTCCAGCAGGCCCTCCTCGCGCAGCAGGATGGCCATCGAATACACCTCCTCGCCCGTGCTGCAGCCGGCAATCCACACCTTGATCGACGGCCAGGTACGCAGCAGCGGCACCACTTCGTTGCGCAGCGCCAGGTAGTGCCCCGGGTCGCGGAACATCTCGCTGACCGGGATCGTCAGGTACTGCAGCAACTGCATGAACATGCCAGGGTCGTGCAGCACGCGCTCCTGCAGCGCCGACACCGTGAGGCAGTCGAACTGACGCAGCGCATGCAGGATCCGGCGCTTGATCGACGCTCCGGAATAATTGCGGAAATCGTAGCTGTACTTGAGGTAGATGGCCTCGATCAGCAGGCGGATTTCGATATCGGTGTTACGTTCGCTAGTCAAATTCGCTCCAGTTGCGGCAGCCACACTCGGATCAGCGAGAACAAGCGGTCCAGGTCGATCGGTTTGGCCAGGTAGTCGTTGGCGCCGGCCTGCAGGCAACGCTGCTGGTCATCCTTCATCGCCTTGGCGGTCACGGCGATGATCGGCAGCTTGCGCCAGCGGGCTTGCTGGCGGATCAGCCGGGTGGCCTCGAAGCCGTCCATTTCCGGCATCATCACGTCCATCAGCACCAGGTCGATGTCGTCATGCTGCTCCAGGCGCTCGATGGCCTCGCGCCCATTGCGGCCGATTTCGACGATCGCGCCCTTGTGCTCCAGCGCGCTGGTCAGGGCGAAGATGTTGCGTACATCGTCGTCCACCAGCAACACCTTGCGGCCTTCGAATACCTTGTCGCGGCTGCGCGCGGTCTTGAGCATGCGCTGGCGTTCGTTGGACAGCTGCGACTCGACCTTGTGCAGGAACAGCGTCACTTCGTCGAGCAAGCGCTCCGGCGAGCGGGCGCCCTTGATGATGATCGAGCGCGAGTACTTGAGCAGGTCGGCTTCTTCTTCGCGGGTCAGGTTGCGCCCGGTATACACGATCACCGGCGGGAAAGCCCGGATGTCTTCGGCAGTCATGCGCTTGAGCAGCTCGTTGCCGAGCATGTCCGGCAGCTTGAGGTCGATGATCATGCAGTCGTAGATATTCTCGCGCAGTAACGCCAGGGCATCCTGGGCCATGGCCACGGCGGTGATCTCGACATCGTCGTCACCGATCAGGCGGGCGATGCTTTCGCGCTGCAGGTCGTCGTCCTCCACCAGCAGGATGTGCTTGAGCTTCTGAGTCAACTTGGCTTCCAGGCGGGCGAACACTTCCTTGAGTTCTTCGCGGCTGGTGGGCTTGACCGCGTAGCCGACGGCGCCCATGTGCATGGCCGCCTCGACCCGGTCTTCCACGGAAATGATGTGCACCGGGATGTGCCGGGTATTGGCCTGTTCCTTCAGGCGCTGCAGCACGGTCAGGCCGGAATGGTCAGGCAGGCGCATGTCCAGCAGGATCGCATCGGGGATGTACTGGACGGCCAGCTCGAAGCCTTCGTCGGCGCCCTGCGCCACCAGGCAGCTGTAACCCAGTTCGTGAGCCAGGTCGAAGAGGATGCGGGCGAAATTCGGTTCGTCCTCGATCACCAGGATGCAGCGGTTGCCGAACGGCGCTTGCTCGCGGTCGTCGGCAAACGCCGGCTGCGGCCGTTTCGGCGCTGCGGCCACCGGCACCTGCGGCGCGGGTGGCAAGGTATCGACGGCCGGGCGCAGGCTGAGCGGTTCGATGTCCTGCCCCACGCGCTCATAGCGCTCCGGCAGGATCAGGCTGAATACGCTGCCCTGGCCGGGGCTGCTGTCGACGCTGATCTGTCCGCCCAGCAGGTGCGCCAGGTCGCGGGAAATGGACAGCCCCAGGCCGGTGCCGCCATAGCGGCGGTTGCTGGTGCCATCGACCTGGTGGAAGGCGCCGAAGATCGCCTCCTGCTGGTCGACAGCAATGCCGATACCGGTATCGCGCACGGCAAAGACGATGCCGTGGTCGGGCTGGTAGCCGATGTTCAGGCTGACCTGGCCGCGCTCGGTGAACTTGATGGCGTTGGACAGCAGGTTCTTGAGAATCTGCTCCAGGCGCTGGCGGTCGGTGAACAGCGTGGCCGGCACCTGCGCCTCGGTGGTCACCTCGAAGGCCAGGCCCTTGTGCCCGGCCAGCGGCTCGAACATGCCGCGCAGGCCTTCGACCAGGCGTTCCACCTGGGTGTTTTCGGGGCGCACTTCGAGCTTGCCGGCTTCTACCTTGGCGATGTCGAGAATGTCGTTGATCAGGTTGAGCAGGTCGTTGCCGGCCGAGTAGATGGATTCGGCGAACTTGACCTGCTCGTCGCTGAGGTTGCCCTCGCCGTTCTCCGCCAGCAGCTTGGCCAGGATCAGCGAACTGTTCAGCGGCGTGCGTAGCTCGTGGGACATGTTGGCGAGGAATTCGGACTTGTACTTGCTCGAACGCTGCAGCTCATCGGCGCGCGCCTGCAGTTCGTCCTGGGCATGCAGCAGCTCGTCGTTCTTGCGGTCCAGCGCTTCGGTGCGCTCGGACAGCTGCTCGTTGGTCTGCTCCAGTTCCGCCTGCTGGGTTTCCAGGTGGGCCTGGGACTCCTTGAGCACGCGGGATTGTTCTTCGAGCTCTTCGTTGGCGGTTTTCAGCTCTTCCTGCTGCACTTGCAGCTCTTCGTTCAGTTGCTGGGTCTCGGCCAGCACTTCCTGCAGGCGCTGCCGGTAGCGGGCGCTTTCGATGGAAATGCCGAGGTTGCCACCGACCTGCAGCAACAGTTCCTCGTCACGCTGCTGCAACGGCCGCAGGAAGCCCAGCTCGACGATGCCGTTTATCTGCCCGTCGTCGCGGGCTGGCATCAGCAAGGCACTGCGCGGCTGGCCGCGGCCCAGGCCAGAACTGAAGTGGAAGTAGCCTTCCGGCAAGTCGTCCAGGCGCAGCAGCCGCCCTTCGCGCACGGCCTGGGCCAACAGGCCCTCGTGGTCGCCCAGCACCTGCTGGCGAGCCTGCTCCTCGGCATCCAGGCCATAGCTGGCCACGCGCACCAGGCGGCCGTGCTCGTCACGCACATACACCGCGCCCACCACGCTGCCCAGGTAAGCGCCGAAGAAGCGCAGGATATTGTCACCGAGCATGGGCAGGGTCAGCTGCCCCAGCACCTGTTCGGCCAGCTGGGTCTGGCCGTTGCGCAGCCAGGCCTGGTGCTCGAGGACCTCGGCCGCGCGCTGCTGGGCCTGGAAATTTTCATCATAGGTAGTCGACAGCGCCACCAGGTCGCGCCGCCCGAGGTAGGCCAGCAAAGCGCTGAGGCCAACAATGAACAGCACGAAGGCCGACATGACCGTGACGGTCACACTGTTGACCCTCTCGTTGCGCGTCATGCGCAACTGTTGTTCGCTGCTGATCAGGTTGTCGAACTCCTTGCGGATCTCGTCGGTCAGGCGCTTGCCGCGGCCGTTGCCGACCAGGGCGCGGTAATCACCCTCGTTGCGGCGCAGCTCGATCATCTGGCTGCCAAAGGCATTCCAGGCCTGCTGCAAGGCGATCAGGCGGTCGATACGTTCGACCTGTTGCGGATTGTCGCCAACCATGCCGCGCAGGCTCTGCAGGCTGTCGATAATGCGCGGTTTGGCCACCTCGTAAGGGTCGAGGAAACGCTCGTCGCCGGTGATCAGGAAGCCGCGCATGCCGGTTTCCATGTCGATCGACAGTTTGACCGTTTCGTTGGCATTGCCGATCACCCGGTCGGTGTGCTCGACCCATTGCAAGGCGGAAAGCAGGTAGTTGATCACCGCGACGAAGGCCACGGCCCCCAGCAGGCCTACCCCCAGTGGCAGGCCAACGTTGCGGCTCAACAGCTTGCGGAAGCTTCGCTGGTCCATCGAGGCTGCTTGAATCATGTGAAAACGCCCGAGCTAAAAAGTCCATTGAAAAGTGTGGCGGATCAGTCTTTGTCATTATCTGCCACTGCGCCGTCCTGTTAAGCGAGTCTAACCAGCTTTGCCGGGTCTGGCAGGGCATTTAGCCAGTATTTGAAGGTAGCGTGCGCCAATCGTTCCATCTGATTGCAGGGCCCGGTATCCTCGGGAACTTCTGCTGCCATCCGGAGCACAGATTAAAGACATTCATTCGTACAGGATCCGAACCATGCACCTTCTGGTAGTCGAAGACGACGACATCGTACGCATGCTGATGGTCGAAGTGCTCGACGAACTGGGCTACAAGGTCATCGAGGCAGAGCATGCCAGTGCGGCGCTGCGCATTCTCGAGGACCCGGGCCAGCAGCTGGCGCTGATGGTGACCGACGTGGGGCTGCCGGACATGCGCGGCGAAGAGCTGGCGGGCAAGGCGCGCGAACTGCGGCCGCTGTTGCCGGTGCTGTTCGCCAGTGGCTATGCCGAGAGTTTCGATGTGCCGGAGGGCATGCACCTGATCGGCAAGCCGTTCAGTATCGACCAGTTGCGGGAGAAGGTGCAGGCCATTCTGGGTAGCCCATGAAATCGGTGACGCCTGCTTCGCGGGTAAACCCGCTCCCACAGGGAACGCGCAGCCCTGAAGCTGGCGCTGTACCTGTGGGAGCGGGTTTACCCGCGAAGGGGCCGGAACAGGCTGTACACCTCACAGCTCCCGGCGCAACAGGTAGCTATCCATGATCCACCCCTTGCGCGCCCGCTCCCGCTCACGCACTTCGAGTATCTGTGCCTTCACCGCCTGCAACGGCCCGGCAATCAGCACCTCATCCGCGGTGCCCAGGTAAGCACCCCAGTAGATCATCAGCGCCGGGTCATCAAGCCGCGCAAACGCGCACTGTCCGTCGAGCATCACCAGCACATTGTCGATTTGCCCCTGCCCGGCCAGGCGCCGCCCTGGCAAGACGGTCAGCGGCTCACCGACACGATTGAGCGGCACCTGATGACGCGCTGCCAACGCCTGCACGCTGCTGATGCCCGGAATTACCTGCAGGCGCAGCGCTACACCACGCTCACGGACCAGGCCAAGGATGCGCAGCGTGCTGTCGTACAGCGTCGGCTCGCCCCACAGCAGAAAGGCGCCGGTTTCACCGTCGCCGACCTCCTGCTCGATCAGTTGGGCATACAGCGCAGCACGCTGCCGGTGCCAGTCCTGCAACGCGCCCAGGTAATCATCCGCCTGGCCATCGCGAGCAGGGTCGGCCACCTGCACCAGGCGGTAGCCGCCCTCGGGCCGGTAGCGTTGCACAATGGCCTTGCGCAGGCGCACCAGTTCGTCCTTGTCGCCGCCTTTGTCGAGCACGAAGAACACGCTGGCCTGGCGCAGCGCATCGACCGCCTCGTAGGTGACCTGGCGCGGGTCACCCGGGCCGATGCCGATCAACAACAGGTCTTTCATTGCCCTGCCCTGTGCGGGAACCAGCAGCCATTGTCAGGTGGCTGCCGATATTTGGCAAAGCAACCCGTCAGAAGATGGAGAAGTTGTAGCTGACAATGACCCGCGTCTCATCCATGTCACGCGCCCACTTTTCATAGTTGCTGCGGTAAGTGGAATTACGCAGGCGCACGCTGACGTCCTTGAACGTGCCACTTTGCACCTGGTACTTGAACTCGGTGTCGCGTTCCCACTCCTTACCTTCGGCCGTGCTGCCCGGCACCTTGATATTGTCACCGTTGATGTATCGGGTGAAGAAGGTCAGCCCGGGCACACCCAGGGCCTTGAAGTCGTAGTCATAACGCACCTGCCAGGAGCGCTCCTGGGCAGCGGCAAAGTCGTTGACCTGGGCATAGTTGACCAGGTACGGGTTGCTGCCATCCAGGTACGGCATGGCACTGTCGCCATACATGCGCTGCCAGCCGGCACTGAGCTTGTGGCCACCCAGGCTGTAGCCGAGCATGCCGCTGAAGGCGCGATGGTCGATTTCGCCAGCTCGGGCATTGCCGATGTCATCACTCTTGATCAAGCGCAGGTCTGCCGACAGGGTGCCCAAC
This sequence comes from Pseudomonas sp. NLJ1, assembly GCF_049486705.1. Lineage (NCBI taxonomy): Bacteria > Pseudomonadati > Pseudomonadota > Gammaproteobacteria > Pseudomonadales > Pseudomonadaceae > Pseudomonas > Pseudomonas sp. NLJ1. The sequence continues at coordinate 548,141 of NZ_CP137735.1, forward strand.
GCCAATGGCTGGCTGGCCACCATGCCGAGGAAGTGCTGGCGGTAGATGTTCTCCAGCTTGGCCACCTGGTACTGGGCGCTGAAGCGCTCGTTGAAACGGTAATCGACACCGGCCAGGTCAAAGTGGTCAGCCTCGATATCGCAGGCATAGCGCTTGTTCTTGCAATGCACGCGAATGTCCTGGCGGTCAGTGGAATCCCGTGCGGTGTACTTGTCCAGGCGGGCCAGGGTGAACTTCAGGTCGCGCACTTCTTCGGAAGTGAGCATGGCGCCATGGAACATGGTCGGCAGCAGGCGGCCATCGTTGTATTTGAGCAATGGCACATCCGGCATCATCGAACCGTACTTGAGCACGGTATTGGAAACCTTGACCTTGGCCGCCAGGCCCATCTTCGCGTACTGGTCCGCCGAGTGGCGCGGGTCGTGGCCGGAAGACGGCAACAGGCCGCTGTTACTGTCCGCCGGGCTGGAGTCAAGTTTGAAACCGAACATGCCCAGCGCATCCACGCCAAAACCTACCGGTCCCTGGGTATAACCCGACTGCACATTGAGGATGAAACCTTGTGCCCATTCTTCGCGCTTGGACGCACCCTGGCTGGAACTGCTGTGGCCGTCACGAAAATCCCGGTTGAAATAGACATTGCGTGCTTCGACCTTTGCACTGCTGTCTTCAAGAAAACCGGCGGCCTGGGCATTGACGCCGGCACACAACAGGAACAGGCCGGCAACACGACGCCCGGGGGCGAGGGGGAAAGGGGCAAACATGGGAGAAAACATCCAGAATAAGGCGAGTAAACAACCTGTGGCACGGGTTGGCCACGGTACTGCGAGGGGGCCGAACAATAGCCGGCCATCATCTGAAATTATCGCGCGATGGCTCTGGCACGGGCCATTGGACCATGGTCTAAGCGCGCCGCAAGGCAACCTCGGAAAAACCGGACAATACCGCACGCAAAACTAGGAAAGTTCCCGGCTTACTTACAAAAAGTTTGCAGTTTACCCAATACCCGCGAATGACTACACTCGATATCAGCGAACAGCGGAACCCACCCGCGTGGCCGGCGTTTTTATTCTTCTTCAATGTTCGTCACGCCCTGCCACGACCGACGTACAGGAGTGATTACAGTGTCCAGACTTGCAGAGTTTCGTGCTGCCGAAAAAGCGCTCCAGGAACAGATGGCGCAACTGGAAGCGTTGAAAAAGGATGCCGGCCTCAAACGCGAAATCGAATTCGAGCAGAAACTAGTCGGCCTGATGAAAAGCTACGACAAGAGCCTGCGCGATATCATCGCCATCCTCGACCCGAAGGCAGTGACCCGGGTTTCCAGCGCAGCACCCAAGCAACAGCGCCGCGCGCGCGTGGTGAAGGTTTACACCAACCCGCACACCGGCGAGCGGATCGAGACCAAAGGCGGCAACCACCGTGGGCTCAAGGCCTGGAAAGAACAATACGGAGCCGCCACGGTAGAAAGCTGGGTACGCTGATGAAACGTCCACACGTACTTCACACTTTTTTCACAAGGGCTGGCTCAGTATCGAGACAGCTAAAGGACTAGCGACCCCATCACGCGCCCGCACATGCGGGCCTCTAATTCCAGCGCCCTGCCTCGTGCAGGGCGCTTTCATTTGCGCAATCGGCACACTGCCGTATCATGGCCAGCCTGTCTGTTTTGCCGGTGCCCTGCGCCCGGCCCCGTCTCAGGAGTTCCCATGAGCCTGCACGATCTGCAAACCCTGCCTGGCGTCACCGCCCAACCGGACACCGCCACCGCCCAGTTCGTTTTCAACCACACCATGCTGCGGGTCAAGAACATCGAGAAGTCCCTGGACTTCTACACCCGCGTGCTGGGCTTCCGCCTGGTGGACAAGCGCGACTTCCCCGAAGCTGCCTTCAGCCTGTACTTCCTGGCCCTGGTCGACCCGGCGCAGATCCCGGCCGATGACAGCGAACGCCACCAGTGGATGAAGTCGATCCCCGGTGTGCTGGAGCTGACCCACAACCACGGCACCGAGAACGATGCCGACTTCACCTACCACAACGGCAACACCGACCCGCGCGGCTTTGGCCACATCTGCATCTCGGTACCGGACGTACGCGCCGCCTGCGCGCGCTTCGAGGCCCTGGATGTGCCGTTCCAGAAGCGCCTGCAGGACGGGCGCATGAACCACCTGGCCTTCGTCAAGGACCCGGACGGCTACTGGGTCGAAGTCATCCAGCCGACCGAGCTCAAAGGCTGAGCGTCATCGCGGCTCGCTCGTCGGGCCGGGAACTCCCGGCCCCTTGCTGTGGTATATGAAGGTAACTGCTTCACATGCCACAGCGAGGTAAGGACGATGCAATCTCTTCACTGTGAATATCGCAAGCACACCATCACCGCCAGCGTGATGCCCCACCCCGATTCCCCCCTCCCCTATGCCGCCGGGTGCCTGATCACCGACCCCGACGGGCACACCAGCAGACGCATGTCGATGCCGATGAAGTTCTTCTCCGACCTGGAGAATGCACAGCACGTGTCGCTGGCTCATGGCCGGGCGCTGGTGGATCAGCAGCTGGATGAAGGGCACAAGGTGTTCTGACCTTGTCGATGCCTGTGCCGGCCTCTTCGCGGGCTTGCCCGCTCCCACAGGGACCTCACAGACTCTGAAATCTGTGCAGTACCTGTGGGAGCGGGCAAGCCCGCGAAAGGGCCGGCACAGGAATAATCAGATATCCCGGGCGTACGCCACCGCCGCCTCGACCTGCTCCGGTGTCGGCCGCACCCCGGTGTAGAGCACGAACTGCTCCAACGCCTGCAGCGCGATCACCTCCAGCCCGGTGATCACCGGCTTGCCCAAGGCCCTCGCCCGCCTGATCAACGGTGTGCTCTCGGGCATCGCGACCACATCGAACACCCGCGCCGCCGCGGCGATGGCATTCTCGGAAAACGCCAGCTCCTCGGCCTCGGGGCCACCCGCCATGCCGATCGGCGTCACGTTCACCAGCATGGGTGGGCACAGGTCGCCCAGCTCCGGCACCCAGCGATAACCACACACATCCGCCAACTGCCGCCCGGCCTGCTCGTTGCGCGCAACGATGATGCCTTCGGCGAACCCGGCATCGCGCAAGGCACTGGCTACCGCCTTGGCCATGCCGCCACTGCCGCGCAAGGCAAAAGCAGTGCTCGGGTCCACCTGGTGTTGCGCCAGCAACTGGCGCACGGCCAGGTAATCGGTGTTGTAGGCCTTGAGGTGGCCATCGGTATTGACCAGGGTATTGACCGACTCGATGACCGCCGCCGATGGGTCGATCTCGTCGACCAGGGCCATGCAAGCCTCCTTGTACGGCATCGATACCCCGCAACCGCGGATACCCAGAGCGCGGATGCCCGCGACTGCCGCCGGCAGGTCATCGGTGCGCATGGCCTTGTAATAGAAATCCAGGCCCAGCTGCTGGTACAGGTGGTTGTGAAACCGTACACCGAAGGTGCCAGGGCGACCGGCCAGGGAGATGCACAGCACGGTGTCTCTGCTCGGAGTTGCCGACATAACCTGCTCCTTTGTCATAACTGAAACGTTTGTTCAGCGTAACAGAGGTAACCGCTGGTCGTCCCTTGCACAACCATTACCGTTCCCCGTGCTCAGCTGACGAAGAGTGGAGGTATTACGGCCCGCCGCGCTAGCAAATGTTGATGGAACCAATGACCACTATTGAGGAAGTTGATTTCAAACCGCCCAGCCAGCTGCGTAAGGTAGAGCCATGTTTTACAGGAGGTCCACATGGCCACTATCCACATCATGTCCGTCGTCGGCAGTGCCGTCCCCGCTTCGCTGCGTGAGCAGGGCCTGCTGGCATGCTGGTACCTGGTGCGCAACGGCGAAGCCGTAAGCGGCCCGATGCCGACCCTCGCCTCGGCCCAGGCCCTGGTCGAACAGTTGCAACCAGGCACCTTTGTCGCCTGACCCGTATTTGTTGTGCGTTGCTCCCTACGCCCTTCTGGCCCGCCTACCTGGCGGGTCTTTTTTTGCCTGGGCGTTACGCCTGCACCTCCCCGCCGCAGGTAGTGAACAATGCCAACAACGCGGCCAACTCATGTTCGCGCTGGCCATAGCCCGCGCCAGGCAGGCTGGCCCAGATCGGCGCGGCCTTGGCGATCGCCTGGGCAATGCGGCCGGCCTTTATCAGTGCCAGCGCGCCGCATTCGCTCAACAACTTGATTGCCGCCAGGTCCTGGGCCTCAGGGGTAAACCGGCCATTGAAGCCATAAGCGCTGACGATGGCCTCCCAGGTACCGGCCAGAATCTGGTACCGCCCCGCCGCAGAACTGTGAATGCCGTACCTCGGCAACCACACTTTCTGCTTCGGGTGCCTGCTGTAGTCGTTGAACAGTTGGCCGCCGACCAGGACGTTGTAACCGTCGTCACTGGCAGCGATGGTCGAGGTACCTTCGGACCAGGCCAGCGTGTCCAGGAATGCGAGCACGTTCGCGCCGCCGGCAGCGGCAGAATGCAATCGAGCCATGTTGTCTCCATACAGAAGAGCCCATACGCATGGGCGTGAACAGAATTGACTTGCGGGACGCCTCACTCACCCTGCTTCCCGCGCAGGCGGGCTACCCCCTCGCCCTGGACGATGACCTGCCGGGGGGGATGGCCGCCGCGACTGGTGAGCGCTTCGATCTTGCCTTCAAGGCGCCCTACGGTTACCACCAGTTCATTGCGCTCCTTGGCAAACTGATCGGCCCTGGCCTGCGCTTCTCTTCGGGCGTCACGCTCGATATCGAGCAGCTCGTTCAGGCGCCGGACCACGCCAATGTCAGCGGTGTCCATGGCACGGTCAGCCGCATCCCTGGACAGCCACTTGCGCAGCCAGAGGAAGGCGCCCAGCAACACGGTGCCAGTTCCGCCCAGCCAGGTGATGGTGCCTGGGCCGAGGTCAGTCGGGTCCATGAAAACCTCATTTCGAATGGTGATGTCGTAAGCCGGGAGAACGGTGTCTCGGTGGCTTTCCTTGCTTGCAGATTTAATTTAGCCTACAGCTAATATCATGACAAGGGAAATTTAGCTTTAAGCATATTTAGCAGCAAGCTAAACACTGGCATGCTTCGCCCCATGGACATCTACGAAATTCGCAAGCACAACCTGGTCAAGCTGATCGGCACCCAGAGAAAGGGATCCTGCGCAGAGCGCTGGGGGATGGCACCTGCGCACCTGAGCCAGATCCTTTCGGACAAGACAGCGAAGAACCTGGGCGATGATGTGGCGCGCAGAATCGAAGGTATCGAGGGCTTGCCGCGGGGGTGGTTCGACGCAATGGCAGTGGGCGACCAGGCGCTGTCGCCAGCCGAGGCCGGCGACAGCAAGCTGTCCGCAGCCGACCTGGTCAAGCAGATGCTTGCCAGAAGCGGCAGAGGCATCCCTGAAGAAACCCGGCAAAGGCTACTGGCCGCTGCCGAGGAGCCGGCAGACTCGACGCTGGTGGCTTCTGAGCTTGTTCGGCCAGGCCTGGTGGGTGACGAAGTGTGGATTGCCCACTACGACGTCCGCGCGGCCATGGGCGGCGGGCAGATCCCCCACGACTACCCCGAGATGTTCAAGGATGTTCGCGTCAGCCCAAGCCACCTGCGCGAGCTGGGCGTGGAGTTCAGCGAGCACCACCACCTGAAGATGGTGACCGGTTGGGGCCAGTCGATGGAACCGACCATCAAGCACCGCGACCCGCTGATCGTGGACGTCAGCATCCGCGAGTTCGTCGGCGATGGAATCTACTTCTTCTCTTGGGGTGACCACATCTACATCAAGCGCCTGCAGATTGCCGACGAAGACCATTTCGAGATGATTTCCGACAACTCGCGGCACAAGGACCGCATGATTCGCCGGGACGAGACCTACATCCAGGCCAGGGTGCTGCTGGTGTGGAATGCGCACCTTGTGTGAAGCGAAGCCCGCCACCCCGGCGGGCTTTTTCTGACTTTCAGAAAGGTGCCGCCTCCTCGACCTGCTGCTCGCTGTCCCGCTCGACGACAAAGTCGTCACGCTCCTCCACGCTGCCACGCTCCCAGCGCACCGTCACGCTCTCGTCGTCGTTGAAGGTCAGTTCCAACTCGGGCGTCTCAGCCAGCACGCCCATCACCTCCTCCCACTCGGCATCGCCGTCGGTATCCAGGCGATGCACCGTCACCCACCGCTGCGTCTGCGCCAGCGGGTGGTTGATCATCGCCGACACGCGCAAGCTCAGGCGCTCTATTCCAGTCATTTCCTGGCGCTGATTGGGCGGAGATTTCATGTGATCAGACATATTCTTATCCTTGAAGCTGTATATTCGTACAGTGCTCATGGAAAGCTTATCTCACTGCCAAATCAAGCGTAAAGCCCACCTGAGGAAAATTTTCGCCGACAGGTAATTTGCCGCCCGGCGAAATATTTTTAGCTTTGAGCTATTGACTTGTATTTAGCCTGTCGCTAAATTTCAATCCAGCAGCCGCCACCCTGCTGCTGCGGTACCAACCACCATTTCCATTCAGGAGTTGTCCCATGAGCGTAGATATTCGCAACCTCACCATCGCCGTTCCGGTAGCCGAATCGTCGATCACCACCGTAGCGACAGAACTCACCGGCAGCGAAGCGATTGCCCAATACCCGGACTACGTGACAGTGCTCAGCGACGGTTCGGTCCAGTTGTTCGCCCCCACCAAAGGCGCTTCGAGCAAAAGCACCCGCAGGACCCGCTGCGAGTGGTCGGAGCCGAAATACTGGACGCTGGCCAGCGCTCAGGATCACTGGAATCGCCAGGAAATGACGCTGACCAAGGTCAACTGGGCGCAGAAGGTGGTCATCGCGCAGATGCACGTTTACGCTGACGACAGCCCGCCCGTGAAGGTGTTCTGGAAGAAGGGCGACATCACCCTGGGGTTTCGGCAGACCTACAACCAGGCAGATCCTGTGAATTCGACGGTGCTCAAGGGGGTACCGCTGGGGGCGAAGTTCCAGGTGAGCATCCACGCCACCTCGGCAGGCGTTATCAACGTTACGGCCACGTGCAATGGAGTGACCGGTTCGTCCGGCGACCTGCAGTTCGACAGCACCTGGGCCGCGCGGCTATTCGAGTTCCACGGCGGGGTCTACAACCAGGTGGACTACACCGATACAACGCCCGCCAATGACGGCTCGATCTGCATCATCAGCGACCTCGCGCTGATTCATGCCTGAACCCAGGCACCCGGCACGCATCCCGATGCCCTGCAACTCAGCGCAGGTTGCATCGGGATCGCCCTGGATCGACCGTTAAGCTTGAACTGGCGCTCAAACTTCCTGCTTTTCGGATGAACTAAGCTATTCGGATGTCTTTTTTCAGAGCAGGGTCAGGCCCCCATGAGACTGTTCGATTTTATTGAAAACGGTATGGAAGCGATTCTTCAGGCTTGGGAAAACTACGCCCGCTCGGTTGAAACAGACCTGCCGAAGCAGGACTCGGTCGGCCTGCGCAATCATGCCGAGAAGATGCTGCGCACCGTGGCCGCAGACATGAGACTGCCCCAGAGCAGGCAACAACAGGCCGAGAAGGCACAAGGGAAAGGCCCCAGGAGTTCCAGCGAAACCGCAGCGCAGACCCACGCGGTAGCTCGACTGATAGCCGGGTTCTCGATGGACCAGATGGTGTGAATACCGGGCATTGCGCGCAAGCGTTCTGTCACTGTGGCTTACCCAGGAGTCGTTCGCAGAGGCGCACCATGTCCAGGACATGATCCGGTTCAATGAAGCGATTGACCAGGCGCTCGTAGAGTCGATCGCTGCGTACGGAACAGCAGTCGAGGCGACCCGCAAGATGGTGCTCGCCGTGCTCGGTCATGATTTGCGTTCACCCTTGGGCGCGATACTCATGGCTGGCGGGCTGATCCAGCGGCAGCCGGGGCTGGATGAAAAGGGAAAGCGACTTGCTACCCAGGTTTGTACCAGTGCACATCGAGCAAATGTCATGATCAACGACCTGCTGGACCTGGCCCGCTGCAACCTGGGGACTGGTATTCCAGTGGATTTGCGGAAAATGGATTTGAATGCAATCTGCCAGGCTGTCATCGACGAGCTGCGCACGGCGTTCCCGCACGCGCGGATCATCCTGGATGAGCAGGCGCACATCACGGGCCAATTCGACCCTGACCGCATTGCTCAGGTGTTCTCCAACCTGATAAGCAATGCTCTGCGCCATGGCGATGCAACGGCCCCGATCAAAGTCACGGTGGCCAGGGTGGAGGGTGTTCCACGGGTCAGCGTTCAGAATTCCGGAGCACCTATCCCACCCGAGGTGATGCCCTACCTTTTCAAGCCGGAAGGAAGATACTCGAGCTACTCAGCCGGAGAGCGGGGCTCTGCAGCGGGGCTCGGCCTTGGTCTGTTCATCGCCTCGGAGATCGTTGCAAACCACGGTGGAAGAATTGAGGTGGAATCGACCGAAGAGCAAGGGACGACCTTCGAGGTTGTTCTGCTGTCTTCGGTAGAGTGACGATTGGTACAGGACAGGTACAGGATTAAATTTCGTTCACGTTGCGCCCTTTAGTCATAAGGCATTCGACAGCAATTCAGCCATACTCCAGAATGCAGCGGTTTTTGGGGGAAAACCCTTGCACAGCCAACGACATACCAATTTTTAGTGAGCCTCAACGTGAAAACATCCCTGTCCATCCTCGGCCTGCTGCTGTTGCTCACAGGTACTGCGACCCTTCCGTCGACCGCTGCTGCACAACCCCCGGCCCAGGTTCAACGGGACCCGTCCAAGTTGCATCTCGCCTCGGGCAGCGCCCTGCTGATCGACCTGAACACCAACCAGGAGTTGTATTCGAGCCACCCCGACCGCGTGGTACCGATCGCCTCGGTGACCAAATTGATGACGGCGATGGTAGTGCTGGATGCCAAGCAGTCCATGGATGAGATGCTCACCATGACCACTGCCAACAACCCGGAAATGAAAGGCGTGTATTCGCGAGTGCGGCTGGGCAGCCAGCTCGACCGCCGCGAAACCTTGCTGATTACCCTGATGTCATCGGAAAACCGTGCAGCCAACACCCTGGCCAACCATTACCCCGGCGGCTACCCGGCGTTCATCAAGGCGATGAACGCCAAGGCCCGCAGCCTGGGCATGGCGCACACCCGCTACGTCGAGCCGACCGGCCTGTCGACGCAGAACGTGTCCACGGCCCGTGACCTGGCCAAGCTGCTGATGGCATCGCGCAAGTACCCGATGCTGAGCGAGCTGTCGACCACCCGCGAGAAGACCGTGGCCTTCCGCAAGCCCAACTACACCCTGGGCTTTCGCAACACCGACCACCTGGTGAACAAGAGCAACTGGGACATCAAGCTGACCAAGACCGGCTTCACCAATGAAGCCGGGCACTGCCTGGTGCTGCTGACCCGCATGGACAACCGCCCGGTGGCCATGGTGATCCTCGATGCCTTTGGCAAGTACACCCACTTCGCCGATGCCAGCCGCATGCGTCAGTGGCTGGAAACCGGTGCCGCCAAGCCGGCGCCGGCGGTGGCCATGCAGTACAAGGCAGAGCGGCAGAACAAGGGGCGCCTGGCGGCCGAATGACCGCAGCCTGATGCTACCAGGCCCCTGTAGGAGCGGCCTTGTGTCGCGATGGGCTGCAACGCAGCCCTGACGATTTTTGCATTTATGCCAACATCCCGGGGCCGCTTCGCGGCCCATCGCGACACAAGGCCGCTCCTACAGGGGACCGTGTCAGCTGTCAGGCCGTGGTGCTGACCATCCCGCCTGCACTGCTGCCGCCCGTTTTCTGCAGTGCTTCGAGCAGTTGCGCGGTGGCCTGCATGATTTCACCATTGATGGTCGCGATGCTCGCCTGCTTGCCGGTCACGGCTGCCAGCTTGGTCGTCTCGTCCATCTTCTGAGCCATCAACTGGGCCAGCTGCTTCTGTTCCTCTGCCAATTGCTTCTGCAACTTCTTGATCATCTCGCGCAATTGCCTGATGTGCGCAGGCTCTGAACTCTCACTGCTGCCCTGGGCACCTTGAGCCTGGCCACCAGCGGTCACTTTCGAGGTTTCGGCCTGAGCGCCGGCCGCACTCTCTTCAATCTTTTGCGCATCCTGGCTGTCGGTGGCCTGGATTGTGTTCGCCGCCTGGGGCGTGGTGCGGATGCTGACTGCTGCAATACCTGTCATGTCTTTCTCCCTGCGTTGCAAATAGGTCCTTGGGTTGTTCTGCCTATCGGCAGACAGGCGCAAGCCTTTAGCCCCCCTGTTGCAATTGCCCGGTTACCCGCCAGTAAATTCCCCACCGTTTGGCTCGTTCCACCCAATGTACAAGCGCAGGCGCCGGCCTCTCCCGGCGAGCGTCAACATTCGACCATTATGGAACCGCAGCCATGAGCCAGTCTGCAAACCCGGAAACCATCAAGGACCTGATCGGCGTGGGCTTCGGCCCTTCCAACCTGGCCCTGGCCATCGCCCTGGAAGAACTCGCCGAGTCCCAGGGCCATGCCCTCGACGCGCTGTTCATCGACAAACAGCAGGACTATCGCTGGCACGGCGAAACCCTGGCCACCCAGAGCGAGCTGCAGATCTCGTTCCTCAAGGACCTGGTGTCGCTGCGCAACCCCACCAGCCCCTACAGCTTCGTCAACTACCTGCACCAGAAGCAGCGCCTGGCAGACTTCATCAACCTCGGCACCTTCTACCCCTGCCGCCTCGAGTACAACGACTACCTGCGCTGGGCCGCCGAACACTTCGCCACCCAGGCGGTATATGGCGAGGAAGTGCTGCGCATCGAGCCGGATGTGCAGGCAGGCCGGGTCGAGCACCTGCGCCTGGTATCGCGTGACGTCCAAGGCCGCGAATACAGCCGCCGAACCCGTTCGGTGGTGGTCGGTAGCGGCGGTACGCCGAAAATTCCGGAAAAGTTCGGCGCCTTCAAGGACGACCCGCGGGTTTTCCATCACTCCCAGTACCTGAGCAGCCTGAACAAGCTGCCCTGCACCGCCGGCAAGCCGATGCGCATTGCCGTGATCGGTTCGGGCCAGAGCGCAGCCGAGGCGTTCATCGACCTCAATGACAGCTACCCATCGGTCAAGGTCGACATGATCCTGCGCGGTTCGGCCCTCAAGCCTGCCGATGACAGCCCGTTCGTCAACGAGATCTTCTCGCCAGACTACACCGACCTGGTCTATAACGAACCGGCCGACCAGCGCAGCAAGCTGCTGGGCGAATACCACAACACCAACTATTCGGTGGTGGACCTCAACCTGATCGAACGCATCTACGGCATCCTCTACCGGCAGAAGGTCGCCCACCAGTACCGCCACAACGTGCTGTGCCGGCGCCAGGTCGAAGCCGTGGTGGCCACTCGCGAAGGCCTGGAGCTGACCCTGCGCGACCTCGCTACCGGCCAGCAGCAGACCCACCGCTACGACGCGGTGATACTCGCCACTGGCTACGAGCGCCGCTCGCACCGTGACCTGCTGGCGCCCCTGGCCGGCTACCTGGAGGACTTCAGCGTCGACCGCAACTACCGCGTGCTGGCCAGCCCCGACCTGCAGGCCTCGGTGTACCTGCAGGGCTTCTGCGAAAACAGCCACGGCCTGAGTGACACCCTGCTTTCGGTGCTACCGGCGCGCGCTGCTGAAATTGGCCGCGCGCTGTACCAGGACCTCGCCCATCTGCACGGCAAGCCGCAACCGGCAGTGGCCCTGACCCGCGCCTGATCCCCTGCAAGACCAGCACTGCCCTCAAGGCATGTACAGGGCCTGTAGGAGCCGCCTTGTGTCGCGAAAGGGCTGCAAAGCAGCCCCGGCAATTTGTGCACCTGCGCTGAAACCCTGGGGCTGCTGCGCAGCCCTTTCGCGACACAAGGCCGCTCCTACAGGATCGCGCCAGATTTCAGGTTCCTTTGCATCCTGAAACATTTACTTGCATTTAAAACGGCAGGTTTTCGATTCTCATTCGTCCTTATCAATACAGCCCCTCTTTGGCTGGGCACACGCTCGACTCCCCATTGCAGAAGACCGTCAGATGGCCAAATCACCGAAAAAATCCAAATCCAGGCTGTGGTTCCTGGTCCACAGCTGGCTCGCCTTGCCGATCTGGTTCTTTGTCCTGATCGTCTGCTTCACCGGCATGCTCGCCGTGGTCAGCCAGGAAATCGTCTGGCTGGCCGACCCGGCCGTGCGGGCCAACAAGCCCGACGCCGACGCCGAACGCCTGAGCTTCCAGCAGGTACTGGATGCCCTGCACAAGGCCGAGCCGGACATGGTGGTGGAGCGGCTCAACCAGCCCGACGGTTCGCACTTCGCAGTCAAAGCCAATGTCACCCTGCCTGACGGCACCAGCCCGACGTTGTATGTAAACCCCTACACCGGGGCCATTCAGGGCAAGACTCCAGACTTCAACTTCGAAGCCTTCACCCGCGCCCTGCACGGCTGGTGGCTGGTGCCGTTCACCAACGGTTTCAGTTGGGGCTGGTACCTGGTGTCGCTGCTCGGCCTGCCCATGCTGGCTTCGCTGGTCACCGGCCTGGTGGTGTACAAGAAGTTCTGGAAGGGCTTTTTCAAGCCGGTGCGGACCGGCCATGGTTCGCGGATTTTCTGGGGCGACCTGCACCGCCTGGCCGGGGTCTGGTCGATCTGGTTCATTGCCGTCATATCCATCACCGGCACCTGGTTCCTGATCCAGGCGATCCTGGCCGACAACCACATCACCATATCCAGCCGGCCCATCGTGCCGGTGATCGCCCGTGAGGATGTGCCGCAAACCCCGAATGGCAGCCCGGCAGCGCGCATCGACCTGGATGAAGCAGCACGCATCGCCGGCCTGGCGGTGCCGGGGCTGGAGATCAACTTCATCTCGCTGCCAGCCACCGCCTACAGCCACATCACCCTGGCGGGGCCAGGCTGGTATCCGCTGATGTTCCAGAGCGCCTCGGTAAACCCGTACACGCGTAATGTCGACAGCCAGTTCCTGATCAGCGACCGCTCCGCCCTGGAGTTCGTCACCGAGTCCATGCGCCCGCTGCATACCGGCGATTTCGGCGGCCTGCCGATCAAGCTGGTGTGGTTCTTCTTCGGCCTGGTCCTCACCCTGATGGTGTTCAGCGGCTTGCTGATCTGGACCAAACGCACCGCCCAGGCCACCGCCGCCGCCCTCAAGCGCAGCGAGCGCACGCCGCGCCTGGCGCGTAATGAACCCATCGTGGAGATCCGCCCATGAGCCAGGCCCAAGCCGTGCCCGTCAGCCCGCGCAAGCAACTGTGGCTGAAATGGCGCTTTCACCTGAACATCCTGCTGATCCTCATCCCGCTGGGCTTCATGCCCAAGTACTTCGCCGACGCCAAGCTGTTCCGCGGCGAAGCGGGGCTCGGCGCCAATGTGGTCAATGACATCCAGGTCGGCCCCTATACCCTGGACCTGGCCGAGATGCGTGACGAGCCCCCCCGCGCCGACGGCCCGGCCGGCCACTTCAAGGTCTTCAATGCTTCGCTGTGCAAGGCCTGCGTCAACGGCGTCAAGGCGGCCTACCTGCGCATCGGCAAACCGCGCAGCCTGCGCGCCGCCGGCACGATTTTCTTCGGTGCGCCGTACAACATGGGCACCTCGTTGCCGATCCCGCCACGCACCAAGCCCGACGCGCAGGTCTGGATCACGCTGGAAGGCTGGGACGGCAGCATGTACCAGGCGTCGGTCCCCCTGGCCAAGGCATCGCCAGCCACCGTGGCCTGGCTCGAGAAACAAGGAGGCAAGAAATGAAACATCTGTTGCGCACCCTCGCCCTGCCCTTGCTGGTGCTGGCCGCCGGCCCGGCCCTGGCGCACAACCCGATGTGCGAATGCGAAGAGCTGCCTGGCGGCCAGGTCAAATGCACCGGCGGCTTCTCGGACGGCAGCGGTGCCCCCGGGGTAACCCTGGATGTGATCGGCTACGACGAACAGGTGCTGGTCGGCGGCAAGCTCGGTGATGACTCGACCCTGACCTTCAAGCGACCGGATGGTGAGTTCTATGTGCTGTTCGATGCCGGCCCCGGGCACGTGGTGGAAGTCGACTACGCTGATATCGCCCAGCCATGAGCCGCGCCCAAGTGATTCGCCCGGCCGGTGCCGGGCACGAAACCCTCTACGTGCTGCTGGTCAGCCTGCTGATCGTGGTACTCGCCACCAGCGTGGTGCTGCTGCGCGGCGAACGCGAGGATGAACAGGCCATCGCCAGCCACCAGATCGACGCCCGTCGCGACCTCACCGCCGCCGAGCAAGGCCTGTATACCGACCTGCGGGTGGCCTTCGACGAAATCCAGCTGCTGCGTGAGGAAACCGCCGCCGCGCCCAGCGTGCAGGCTCTGGCCGAGGAAGGCCTGCCGCCGTTCGTGGTCGATGCCGGCAGCCAGAGCCGCGGCAGCCACCAATGGTCGTGGCTGGAGCCCGGCGCCTACCTTGGCCGCAGCCAGGCCCCGGCAGTGGCCGGCAGCCTGCTGCTGATCCTGCCGGCCGACAGCACCGCTCAGGCCGATGTCTGGCTGCGCCGCGACAGCGCCGCCGTGCCCCCGGACGACCTCGGCCAGGCCGCCCTGATCGCCGCCGGCTGGCAGCAGGTGGTCAGCCATTACGACGCCGGGGTCACCCGCGAACACCGTCACTGAACCCAAGGACTCCCCCATGCTCCGCTCCGCCCTCGCCCTGCTCCTGGCCCTAGCCCTGCCGGCACAGGCCCTGGCCGATAACGGCAAGCCCCTGCGTATCGGCATTACCCTGCACCCCTACTACAGCTATGTGAGCAACATCGTCGGCGACAAGGCCGAAGTGGTGCCGCTGATTCCGGCGGGGTTCAACCCCCATGCCTACGAGCCACGGGCCGAGGACATCAAGCGCATCGGCACGCTGGATGTGGTGGTACTCAACGGCGTCGGCCATGACGATTTCGCCGACCGCATGATCGCCGCCAGCGAAAAGCCCGGCATCAACACTATCGAGGCCAACCAGAACGTGCCGTTGCTGGCGGCCACCGGCATTGCCGCCCGCGGCGCCGGCAAGGTGGTCAACCCGCACACCTTCCTGTCGATCAGCACCACCATCGCCCAGGTCAACAACATCGCCCGCGAACTGGGCAAGCTCGACCCGGACAACGCCAAGCTGTACACGCAAAACGCTCGCGCCTATGCCAAGCGCCTGCGCACACTGCGTGCCGACGCGCTGGCCAAGGTCACCGAGGCGCCCAGCGCCACCTTCCGGGTCGCCACCATCCATGCCGCCTACGACTACCTGGTGCGTGACTTCGGCCTGGAGGTGACTGCGGTGGTCGAGCCAGCCCATGGCATCGAACCCAGCCCTGCCCAGTTGAAGAAGACCATCGACCAGCTCAAGGCGCTGGACGTGCGGGTGATCTTCTCGGAAATGGACTTCCCGTCGGCCTATGTCGAAACCATCCAGCGTGAATCCGGCGTGCGCCTGTACCCGCTGACGCACATTTCCTACGGTGAATACACCAAGGACAAGTACGAAGTGGAGATGAAGCGCAACCTCGATACCGTGGTCCGCGCCATCCAGGAGAACCGCGCATGACCGCCGCCGCCAACCTGGTGACGGCCTGCGGGCCGCGCATCGAGTTCGCCGGCATCGACCTGACCCTGGGCCGCACCCGCATCCTCGAACAGGTCAGCTTCAACGTCGCCGCCGGCAGCGTGCACGCCATCGTCGGCCCCAACGGCGGCGGCAAGAGCTCGCTGATCAAGACCCTGCTTGGGCAGATGCCGCACCAGGGCCAGCTGACCCTGCACTGGCCCGGCGAACGCGAAGTGATCGGCTATGTGCCGCAGGCGCTGGAGTTCGACCGTGGCCTGCCGATGACCGTCGACGACTTCATGGCTGCCATGTGCCAGCGCCGCCCCGCCTTCCTCGGCCTGTCGCGCCGGGTGCAGCCGGCCATCGACGCGGCCCTGGCGCGGGTCGGCATGCTCGACAAGCGCAAACGGCGCATGGGCGCGCTTTCCGGTGGCGAACGCCAACGCGTGCTGCTGGCCCAAGGCCTGATCCCCGAGCCGCAACTGCTGGTGCTGGACGAACCGATGTCAGCCCTGGACGAAGCCGGCATCCAGGTGTTCGAACAACTGCTGCAAGGCTGGCGCCAGGCCGGCACCACCGTGCTGTGGATCGAACACGACCTGGAGGCCGTGATGCGCCTGGCCGACCGGGTTACCGGCCTGAGCCGCCAGGTACTGTTCGACGCCCCACCCGCCCAGGCCCTGACCCCGGAGCGCCTGCTCGGCCTGTTCTCCGTTCACCCGCGTAGCGAGAGCCTTGCCTGATGAGTTTTGAAATCTTTCGGCAAACGGTCCAGGACTGGGCCACTGCCGGCTACCTGCCCGAGGCGCTGGCCTACGGCTTCGTGGTCAACGCTTTGCTGGCCGGTTTGATGATCGGCCCGGTGCTGGGCGGCCTGGGCACCCTGGTGGTGGTCAAGCGTTTTGCCTTCTTCTCCGAGGCGGTCGGCCATGCCGCGCTGACCGGCGTGGCCATCGGCATCCTGCTGGGCGAGCCCTACACCGGCCCCTACGGCAGCCTGTTCGGCTACTGCCTGCTGTTCGGCATCTTGCTCAACTTCCTGCGCAACCGCACCGGGCTGTCGCCGGACACACTGATCGGCGTGTTCCTGTCGGTGTCGCTGGCGCTGGGCGCGAGCCTGCTGCTGATGCTGGCGGGAAAGATCAACGTGCACATCCTAGAGAACGTGCTGTTCGGCTCGGTGCTGACCGTCAGCGGCCAGGACCTGGTGGTGTTGGGCATCGTCGCGGTGCTGGTGCTGGCATTGGCCGTGCCGCTGTACAACCGCATCATGCTGGCCAGTTTCAACCCACAACTGGCGGCCGTGCGCGGGGTAGCGGTGAAAACCCTGGACTACCTGTTCGTGGTGCTGGTGACCCTGGTCACGGTGGCCTCGGTGAAGGTGATCGGGGCGATCCTGGTCGGGGCGTTGCTGGTGATTCCCGCTGCTGCCGCACGCTTGGTCAGCCAGTCGCTGAAGGGCTTTTTCTTCCTGTCGGTGCTGATCGCCACGCTGAGCACGCTGCTCGGAATCCTGCTGCCAATCGTTTTCGACCTGCCGGTGCCCTCCGGCGCCGCGATCATCCTGGTCGCCGGCATCTGCTTCGCCCTGGCGGCGCTGGCCCGCGCCCTCGTCCCCCGCCTGCAAGGAAACCCGGCATGAACCTGAAACGCCTGACCCTGGCGCTGGCCCTGGCCGGCCTGCCGTCGCTGTCTTTCGCTACGCAAGTGCTGACCACCCTGCCCGTCACCCACAGCCTGGCCAGTGCCCTGCTCGAGGGCACCACGGTACAGCTCGAACGTGCAGCGCCCGCCAACCTGCCTGCCAGCCGCCAACCGTCCTATTTCAGCGGGCGCGGTGGCGCCAGCCTGCACAAGGCGGCACAGCGGGCCGACGCGGTAATCGGCGTGCGCTCGATCTGGCGTGACGACCCGCTGTACCCGATGGCCCGGCGCAGCAATATCCGCATCGTCGAGATCGACGCTGCACGGCCGGTGGATGGCGCGCTGCCGGGTATTGCGGTGAACGGCGACGAGGCCTATGGCGCCTACCCCTGGCTCAACCCGACCAACCTGGGGCGCATGGCCGACGTGGTAGCCAATGACCTGGAGCGCTTGGCACCGGACGACAAGGCGAAGATCCAGGGTAACCTGGCCGGGCTCAAACGCCAGCTGCTGGAGCTTTCGGCCAGCAGCCAGACACGATTGGCGAAGGTCGACAACCTGACGGTGGTGAGCCTGTCGGAGCGGCTGGGTTACCTGGCCAGCGGGTTGAACCTGGATGTGGTCGAGCAACCGCTGCCGGCCGAGTGGGATGCGGCTGCGCTGAAGGCGCTGGGGGATAACCTGAAGGCGCAGGATGTGGCGCTGGTGCTGGACCACCGGCAGCCGGGGGCAGCTGTGGCCGAGGTGATCAAGGCAGCAGGGGCGAAGCTGGTGGTGGTGGAGAGTGACCCTGAGGATGCGTTTGCGGGATTGAAGGCCAGTGTGGATCAGGTAGTTGCCGCTCTGGGCGAAAGCTGATGTTCTCCTCGCAGTCCCACAGGCCTGCACGGTCCCTGTGTAGGAGCGTGCTTGCCGGCCAGGCCACCATTAACGCTTCATGCACCGCTGATAACGCTCGTCCACCCGCCCGGCAAACCACGCCGTGGTCAGCTTGCGGGTAATTTTCGGGCTTTTCAGCTCGATCCCTGGCAGCACCGCCCGTGGCACCGGCTTGCCGGCCGCGGCATCGGCCAGGGCGAACACCCCGCTGTACAGCTTGCTGTCCTCGAAGGCCAGGCTGTCACCCTCCTCCAGCTGGCTGCGGATCTGCGGGTTGCGCAGGCCCAGCTTCGTTCCCAGTTTGCGTGCCGCCTTTTCAGTGGTCCCGGGCATGATCGAACCCGGCGCCACCAAGTCGCCATCCAGCGCCAGCGTCACCCCCGTCACCTTGCTCAGCGCCGCCTGGAATGCCGCATTGCGGCTGGCGTACCAGCCCGCGTTGAAATCGGCAAAGCGGTACAGTTGGCGATCGTAGTTGGCCGAATAGCCTAGCAAGTGGGCGATCCCGAAATACATGCCGCCGCGCCGGGTGAACACTTCCTGGCGAATGCTGCCGTCGTGGCTGTAGGGGTAATCCCGCGCATGCTTTTCGGCAAAGTCGATACTGACCTGCATCGGCCCGCCGGTATGCACCGGGTTCAGCCCGCCCAGCAAGGTCTTGCCCAGCGGCACGCGAGCGATGACTTCATCATACAGTTCGCTCAACTGCTTCTCGCTGCGCACCGCCTGCAGACGTTGCTGGTAGCTCTTGCCATTACCCGACGGCGTCTTCAGTGCACCATCAACCAGCAGCTTGGGGATGTGCAGGCGCGCGGCGCGGCGGTCGATTTCCTCCCGGGCGATACGCCCCAGGTTGGGCACCTGCGGGTCGGCATTGAAGGTCGATTCCTGCTCGGTCACCGCCAGCACCGCACACAGGTTGCTCTTGCTGGGGGCAATACGCTGGGCCTCGAACGCCACCTGAATGTCCCGCGCCCAGCCCTCGCGGTCCTTGGCCTGGGCGGGCAACAGCCGCAGCAGTTGGGCGCGGACCTTGGCCGGGTCCGCCTCGGGTGCTTCCTCGCGGCGCCCGGCGCAGCCTTGCAGCAGCGCCAGGGCCATCAACCCGGCAGCCAGTAACCGGCCGTTCAGGGCTGTTCACCGACCAGGTAAGTCTTGCTGATGTGCCGGAACAGCGGGTGGCTGGCACTGCCCATGAGTTCGAACAAGACCATTTCGCGGGTCACCACCTGCGCCCCCGCGGCCCGCATGCGCGCCAGCCCTGCGGCCTTGCTCGCCGGTGTACGGCTGTCGCAGGCATCCTCGACCACGAACACCTGCTTGCCCAGTACCAGCAGGCCGAGCACGGTCTGCAGCACACAGACATGGGTTTCCATGCCACAGACAATCACTTGCTCACGCGCCATCAAACTTGCTGGCAGGCACTCGGCGGCCACGCAGGAAAAATGGCTTTTCTCCACCACCTCGGCGGTCGGCGCCGCGGCCAGCAGTTCGGCCAAGGTATGGCCCAGGCCCTTGGGGTACTGCTCGGAAATCACCGTCGGCAGTTCCAGCTCGTTCGTCGCCGCCAGCAACCAGCGGGCCCGCGCGCGGGTGCCTTCAGGGTCGCTCATGGCGCCGATGAGTTTTTCCTGGATGTCGACGACCAGCAGCGTGGCCTTGTGGGGATCGATCAGCATTGTCTGCCTCTTGCCTGGGAAAAGGCCTAGCCTCCCCCAGGCAAGCGGTGACGTCAATCAGGCGGACAGCCGAAGCGGTTGCAGCGACGCGGTCAGCGCAGCGAGCACCCGGTCCTCCTGCTCGTGGATGAAGAAGTGGCCGCCGGGGAACATCTGCAGCGAGAACGCCCCGTGGGTTTCCTTGCGCCAGGCCTGCAACTGCTCGTCACTGGCGCGGTCCTGCATGCCGCCCAACACGTGCAGCGGGCACTGCAAGGCCTGCCGCTGGCGGTAGGCGTAAGTACCGCACAGCAGGAAGTCGGCACGCAGGGTGGGCAAGGTCAGGCTCATCAGTTCGGCATTGGCCAGCACTTCCTCGGGCGTGCCCTGAAGCTCGCGCAACTCGCCGATCAACTCGGCGTCGCTCTTTGGCTCGCGCCAGTTCTTGCCGTCGTAGTCCTCGCGGCGGGTTGGCGCTGCGGTGCCGCAGGCGAACAGGGCCAGTGGCGCCGGGCAACCCAGCGCTTGCAGCTCATGGGCAAGTTCAAACGCCAGCAAGGCGCCCAGGCTATGGCCGAGCAGCGCGTAGGGGGTGCTGGCCGCCAGGCGCTGTTCGGCAGCCAGTTGACGGGCCAGGGCCTGCATGTCGGTGTGCAGTGGTTCGGCCATGCGCGCACCACGCCCGGGCAGCTCCACCGGGCGTACCTGCAGCCATGTCGGCAGCTTGCGCCGCCAGCGGCTGTAGACCATGGCGCTGGCCCCGGAATACGGCAGGCACAGCAGGTTCAATGCAGTCACTGGGCGGCGGCTTCGGCCATTTTCTGGCGCAGGCTCAGCGGGCGCATGTCGGTCCAGACCTCATCGATGTAGGCCAGGCAGTCCTTCTTCAGGCCGCTCTTGCCTACGGCACGCCAGCCGTTGGGGATGGCTTTGTAATCGGGCCAGATCGAGTATTGCTCTTCGTGGTTGACCACTACCTGAAACTGGATATCGTCGCGGTCGAAAACGGAAGTCATTGCCTGTCTCCTTGAGTGATGGATTCAAAGTAGACGTAGCATGGGGCGAAAAAATTAGTGGGCCTGACGCGGGCAGGTATTCAGGTGTCACGCAGCAGGTCGTGGGTATCGAGCAAGCGGAAGGCTACCTGCGGGTTGCGCTCCAGCCCACGGCGGATCGCCGCCGGGATCGACTGCCGGGTCTTGCGGCACAGCCCGGGCTGATCATCCAGTTCGATGACGATGCCGCGCATGGTGCGTACCTCGTTGAAACCGGGGGCGATGTGCAGGCGGATGCCGAGATTTTCGTACATCCGCTGCTGCAGGCGTTGCAGGTCTTCCAGGTCCTTGAGGTTTTCCAGGCGTTCGAGCAGGCGCTTTTCTTCCTGACGGGTCAGCAGGAGGATGCGTTGGGCTGCCTGCGGGTGGTCGGCCAGGTGTTCGCGGCCACAGTCGCAGGCGCCAGGAGGGCAAGGTTGGCGCAAAGGGAGTGGTGTGCTCATGGTGCAAGCATAGCCTGTACCGGCCCCTTCGCGGGTCACCACAGGGCTTGGGTATTGTGGAATACCTGTGGGAGCGGGTTCACCCGCGAAGAAGCCCACTCGGTACCGAAGGTCAGAGCTGCACCAACCGCTCACGCAGGAAGTTCACAAACCCCTGCACCGGCCGAGCCACCTGCCGGTGCTGCGGGTACACCGCCGACAGCTGCAGCGCCGGCGGCCGCCACTCATCCAGCACTGTCACCAGCCGCCCATCCGCCAGCGCCTGCCCCACGATGAAGGTTGGCAGATAGGTCACCCCCATCCCGGCAATTGCGGCATCCCTGAGCAGCTCGCCATTGTTCGCCCGCATCCGCCCGACCACCTGGATCGCCTGAGCCTTGCCTCCCTGGCTGAACTGCCACTGCACCTGCCGCGAATGCCCATACGGCAGGCAGTCATGCCCGGCCAACTGCTCCGGCCTGGCCGGCACGCCCCGCGCTTCCAGGTACGCCGGGCTCGCGCAGTACACGCGCTCGACACTGGCGATACGCCGCGCAATCAGGCTGGAGTCCTCCAGCGCGCCAATCCGTAGCGCCAGGTCATAGCCCTCGCCGATCAAGTCCACGGCGCGGTCGCTCAAATCCACTTCCACATCCACCTGCGGGTGCACCTGCAGAAACTCGGTCAGCAGGCAGCCCAGGTGCGCCATGGCGAACGACAGCGGCGCACTCAGGCGCAAGGTGCCACGCAAGGCCTGAGCCTGGCCGCTGATGTCGTGCTCCACCTGCTGCACTTCGCCGAGCAGGCGCAGCGCCGACTGGTAGTAGTGCTGGCCCAGCGGCGTGGCGTCCAGGCGCCGGGTGGAGCGGTTGAGCAGGCGCACACCCAGGCGCTCTTCGAGCTGCATCAGGCGCCGGCTGACCGATTGCTTGGACATGCCCAGACGGTCGGCAGCAGCAGTGAAACTGCCGGCCTCCATCACTTGGGCAAAGATGCGCATGTCTTCGTACGGGTTCATTGTCTCGCTCTTGGTGACAGTCAAACGCTTTATAGCGGCTTTTTCCCATCGATGCATCTCCCTAATCTACGCACAGGTCGCAGCGATGGCCCTGAAGGCCAGGCAAGACGCCCACTACCAACACTTGCATGGAAAAGGATTCGCTCATGAACATTGTCCACAAAGCCCTCACCGCCTCCCTGCTGGCCCTGTCCGTTTCCAGCGCCTTCGCCGCTGGCAGCCCGGGCATTGAACAGCACACCCAGGCCTTCCTCGAAGCCCTGGAACAAGGCGGTGGCAAACCACTGGAACAGCTCAGCCCGAAAGATGCCCGCGCCGTGCTGACCGGCGCCCAGGCATCGGTCAAGGTCGACCTCTCCGGTATCGAGGTGAAGGAACACACCATCAAGGCCAACGGCGAGTCAATCAAGCTGCAAGTGGTACGCCCAGCCAATGTGAAGGGTGAGTTGCCCGTGTTCATGTTCTTCCACGGCGGCGGCTGGGTGCTCGGCGACTTCCCGACCCACCAGCGGCTGATCCGCGACCTGGTGGTTGGCTCTGGCGCAGTGGCGGTCTACGTCGACTACACCCCATCGCCGGAAGCGCACTACCCGACGGCGATCAACCAGGCCTACGCCGCCACACGCTGGGTGGCCGAGCACGGCAAGGAAATCGGCGTGGACGGCAAGCGCCTGGCCGTGGCCGGCAACAGCGTCGGCGGCAACATGGCGGCAGTCGTGGCGCTGAAGGCCAAAGAGGCCGGCACCCCTGCCCTGCGCTTCCAGCTGCTGCTGTGGCCAGTGACCGATGCCAGCTTCGAGACCGCGTCGTACAAGCAGTTTGCCGAGGGGCACTTCCTGACCACCGGGATGATGAAATGGTTCTGGGACAGCTACACCACTGACGCCAATGCCCGGGCGCAGATCTACGCGTCGCCGCTGCGAGCCAGCAGTGAACAGTTGAAGGGCCTGCCGCCGGCGCTGGTGCAAACCGCTGAATTCGATGTGCTGCGGGATGAGGGTGAGGCGTATGCCCGCAAGCTTGATGCCGCCGGTGTGACTGTGACCTCGGTACGGTACAACGGGATGATTCATGACTATGGTTTGCTCAACCCGCTGAGCCAGGTGCCGGCGGTCAAGGCGGCAATGCGTCAGGCGAGCGCCGAACTTAAAGTGCATCTGCAGTGAGTCGATAAGCACAAGACCCGCCTAGGCGGGTCTTGTGCTGCTATTGCGGAAATGGCCCGCAGGCTTCGATGAATCTGCTATCAGTGCGGCTATCTATGGCACCGTCCGCCCCAATGTAGATATCAATACTTGGCCATCTGGGTTTGGCCCGGATGCAGTGCGATCTCCCACGGTTGTTCCAATACAACTCCATGAAAAACTGGTCGTTCGGGAAGATATGCCCTGCACCTCCTGTGGCTTCACCCGGGTAGATCTCACCTTTTGATATATCGTGCTGGACATTCAAGATGTAGCCGAGACGCCCCTGGCCTTTGTCAGAAAAATGAAAACTCACCTGCGGTGTGGCAACATACCAAAAGATGATAGGCGTAAGCATTATCACCACTACCCAGCGCCAGATATACCGTTTCGGTTTATTTGCAGGCGTGATCAACTACGGCACCTCCCCAGCTTGAGCGTGGCAATGCTAACACTTCGGCCATGAGTATCTTGGCTGTAATCCCACCATTTGGGTGCAGCTCATGCAGTTTGACGCCAATGCTGATAGCAACACGATCACCTATGTCATCCCAGGCCCGTAGCCCTTCTATATCAGCAGAACGATGGGGGCCCTTGCGTTCAGCCCACTTTTGAACTTTCCGAATAGAGTCTGATGCAATCTGCTCAAGCCCAGCGCCATCCAGAAGAACACTTTCTGAAAGGCCACCTGCCCGTCCTAAGACGGGCATACCAAGGGAGCTTTTTAAATTTTGCATGTTCCTCTACCGCGTCAAAGCTAGTCAGCTTCTGCATTTTCAGCACGGATGGGTGTGTGATGTTGCGGTTCATTTCCTCGACGATGTATCTGGCCACCTGCTCCATCATGTCAGGATCTTTGCAGATCACAGGCTGCGGCTTATTTCCTGCTAGCGAAGTTTTGATGGGTGAAATCGAGCCGGCTTGACCTGATGTTGCCGCTTGGCTTGCCTGCTGTGTCGCCGAGGGGCTTGCCGCTAAGCCAGGTCCTCCCGTGGCCACGACCCGGTTATTGCCCTCTGGACAGCCACACTTGACCAGCGCCCCATCTACCACGGCTGGTTTGCCTTCGATTTTGAAGAAAGGCTGTCCTTCAACAATTACGCCGGGCTTTTTGCATGCCGGGCACTCAGTCGTCCCATCCCCTTGGCGCAGCGCACGCTGACTGTTCCCCCGATAACTCGTACTGCCAGCTATGCAAACCGCCCCCGTGGTGGTGAGGTCTCCATCGAATGCCTGTCCTTAGCCATTTATCGATATACGTGTCATGAGCAACTCCCTGTATGAAAGCCTCGACGCTATCACCGGTAAAACGGACAGAGACCGAGCGGCGGAGAATTCAGAATTGCCCTACAAATACCCGATCTACTGTCACCTATATAGAGACAGTATTTCCAACAAGACACTGTTTTTTAAGGTTTCTGATGACAGTAAAGTTATCTCCATAGACAGCACGGCAGCCCTAACGGCCCCGGCATTCAAGGAGAATCACCATGCTTACCGTCCGTAGCGCCAAAGACCGCGGCCTGGCCTTCCATGGCTGGCTGAAATCGTTCCACACCTTCTCCTTCGGCCACTACCGCACCCCGGACGAGCAAGGTTTTTCCGACCTGCTGGTGATCAACGACGACCGCGTCATCCCCGGCAAAGGCTTTGGTCAACACCCGCACCGCGACATGGAAATTTTCTCCTACGTGCTGGAAGGCGCGCTGGAGCACAAGGACACGCTGGGCACCGGCTCGGTGATCCGCCCGGGCGATGTGCAGCTGATGAGCGCTGGCCACGGCGTGGCCCACAGCGAGTTCAACCACAGCCAGGTGCAGCCGGTGCACTTCCTGCAGATCTGGATCGTGCCGAACGTACAAGGCGCCACGCCGCGTTACCAGCAACAGCATTTCAGTGCCGAGGAAAAGCGCGGCAAGCTGCGCCTTATCATTTCGCCGGATGGCGCCGAGGGGTCATTGCAGGTGCGGCAGAACGCGCGAGTGCATGCCGGTCTGTTCGACGGTGACGAGCGTGCCACCCTGACCTTGCCGGAAAACCGCCATGCTTATGTGCATGTGGCCCGGGGCAGCATCGAGCTCAATGGGCAAGTGTTGAATGAAGGGGATGGGGTGCGGGTGAGGCAGGAACAAGTGCTGGAGCTGGGCAATGGGGTGGATGCCGAGGTGCTGGTGTTTGACCTGCGGCCGCATGAACTACCTGGCATGCCATAAGGCAGGTCCGGCCCTTTCGCGGGTAAACCAGCTCCCACAGGGACACCGCAGTCTTTGGAATCTGTGGCGTCCCTGTGGGAGCGGGTTTACCCGCGAAGAGGCCGGCAAATCCAACTCAGGGCTCGAACCCTTCGACGATGATCACCTCAGCCTTCGCCACCCCCTGACGATGGCTGCAAGCCTCCTGGTACAACGCGGACCGGTAACACGCCAGCGCCTGCTCGTACGAATCGAACTCGATCACCACGCTACGCTGAGGGGTAGGCCGCCCTTCCACTGCCTCGCTACGCCCGCCACGGGCCAGGAAACGGCCGCCGAATGCCTTGAAGGCAGCCGGGGCGCGCTGGGTGTACTGCTGGTATTGCTCGGGGTCGGTCACGTCCACATGGGCGATCCAATAGGCCTTCATGCGCTCCTCTCCTGTTACGACGATAATTGTGTATGATGGTATACCATAATAATCACCCCGCCACAGTGAGCGTGCAACATGGCTTTCAACACCATCGAAGAACTTCTCGAGGACTACCGGCAAGGCAAGATGGTCCTGCTGGTGGATGACGAGGACCGGGAAAACGAAGGCGACCTGCTGATCGCCGCCGAGCGTTGCGACGCCCAGGCCATCAACTTCATGGCCCGTGAAGCGCGCGGGCTGATCTGCCTGACCCTGACCGACGAACACTGCCAACGCCTGGGCCTGGAGCAGATGGTGCCGGCCAACGGCAGCGTGTTCAGCACCGCCTTCACTGTTTCGATCGAGGCAGCCACGGGCGTTACCACCGGTATTTCCGCTGCCGACCGGGCGCGTACAGTGGCGGCGGCCATGGCCCCCAGTGCCCGCCCTGAAGACCTGGTGCAACCCGGCCACATCTTCCCCCTGCGCGCCCGCGAAGGCGGAGTGCTGACCCGCGCCGGCCATACTGAAGCCGGCTGCGACCTGGCGCGCCTGGCCGGGTTCACTCCGGCGTCGGTGATCGTCGAAGTGCTCAACGACGACGGCACCATGGCCCGCCGCCCGGACCTGGAGGTGTTCGCTGCCCGACATGGCATCAAGATCGGCACCATCGCCGACCTCATCCACTACCGCCTGAGCACCGAGCAGACCATCAAGCGCATCGGCGAACGCGAACTGCCCACCGTGCACGGCACCTTCCGCCTGGTCACCTATGAAGACCGCATCGAAGGTGGCGTACACATGGCCATGGTCATGGGCAATATCCGCCGCGAGCAGCCGACCCTGGTGCGGGTGCACGTGATCGACCCGCTGCGCGACCTGGTTGGCGCCGAATACGCCGGCCCCGCCAACTGGACGCTTTGGGCGGCGCTGCAGAAAGTGGCCGAGGAAGGCGCCGGCGTGGTGGTGATCCTGGCCAACCATGAGTCCTCGCAGGCGCTGCTTGAGCGCGTGCCGCAGCTGACCCAGCCGGTGCGGCCTTACCAGCGTGGGCAATCGAAGGTGTACTCGGAAGTGGGTACCGGCGCGCAGATCTTGCAGGACCTGGGCGTGGGCAAGCTGCGTCATCTGGGGCCGCCGCTGAAATATGCCGGGCTGGCGGGGTATGAACTGGAGGTGGTGCAGAGCATTCCCTTCGAGCCGGGAATGGTCGGCTGAAAATCCATGAACAACTGATTTAGCCGGGCCCTGTGGGAGCGGGTTCACCCGCGAATGCGCCGGTGGCATCACCATCGCATTCGCGGGTGAACCCGCTCCCACAGGGCCCGCGCTGCTTCTGAAAGCACGGAGTGATGGCCGGTAGCCTCATACCTCTTGCGAAAAGTTTGGAATACCATAATATGATATCCCGTAGACCTTGAATCTGCAGGCCGCTATCTACAATCACAAACGGCCACAAGACACTTTGTTTTAGCTGCTCCCCGAACACTATTGGCGGGCGCGCCACAAGCCCCGCCTCGAATAACAAAAAGCAACGAGGGCGTAACCATGCTGTTGAGCAAACGTGTAACCGCAGTGCTGTCCGCCAGCCTGCTGACCCTGGCATGTCAGGCCGCCCAGGCCGCCGACAGCCTGAACTTCGTCAGCTGGGGCGGTACCACCCAGGACGCCCAGAAAGAAGCGTGGGCCGCACCCTTCACCAAAGCTACCGATATCAAGGTCGTCCAGGACGGCCCTACCGACTACGGCAAGCTCAAGGCCATGGTCGAGAGCGGCAACGTGCAGTGGGATGTGGTCGACGTCGAAGCCGACTTTGCTCTGCGTGCCGCCAGCGAAGGGCTGCTCGAACCCCTCGATTTCACCCAGATCAAGCGCGACAAGATCGACCCGCGCTTCGTCTCCGATCATGGCGTCGGCTCGTTCTTCTTCTCCTTCGTGCTCGGCTACAACGAAGGCAAACTCGGCGCCAACAAGCCGGTGGACTGGACTGCACTGTTCGATACCAAGACCTACCCCGGCAAGCGTGCCCTGTACAAATGGCCCAGCCCGGGCGTACTGGAACTGGCCCTGCTGGCCGACGGCGTAGCACCCGACAAGCTCTACCCGCTGGACCTGGACCGCGCCTTCAAGAAGCTCGACACCATCAAGAAAGACATCGTCTGGTGGGGCGGCGGAGCCCAGTCGCAGCAACTGCTGGCCTCGGGTGAAGCCTCGCTCGGCCAGTTCTGGAACGGCCGCGTCTATGCCTTGCAGCAAGACGGTGCACCGGTGGGCGTGAGCTGGAAGCAGAACCTGGTCATGGCCGACTTCCTGGTCATCCCCAAAGGTGCCAAGAACAAGGACGCTGCCATGAAGTTCCTGGCCAACGCCAGCAGCGCCGAAGGCCAGGCCGAGTTCGCCAACAAGACCGCCTACGCGCCGGTGAACGTCGACAGCGTGGCCAAGCTGGACAAAGACCTGGCGCAGAACCTGCCGACCGCCTACGCCCAGGACCAAGTCACCCTCGACTTCGCCTACTGGGCCAAGAACGGCCAGGCCATCGCAGCCCGCTGGAATGAGTGGTTGGTCAAATGAAAGTCGCCATCAACGCCCTGCATAACGCGCAAGGTGCCCCCACGGGCACCGGTGCCCCGGGAACGGCCCCCCGCCGCGTCAGCCTGAGCCAGCGCTGGAAAGGCAGCCGCAATTTGCTGCCGGCCCTGCTGTTCCTTGGCCTGTTCTTCTTTGCCCCGCTGGCCGGCCTGCTGCTGCGCGGGGTGCTGGAGCCAACGCCGGGCCTGGGCAACTACGAGCAGCTGTTCGCCAACTCGGCTTATGCGCGGGTACTGTTCAACACCTTCTCGGTGGCCGGCGTGGTCACCCTGATCAGCGTGCTGCTGGGCTTCCCGCTGGCCTGGGCAATTACCCTGGTGCCCAAGGGCTGGGGCCGCTGGTTGCTGAACATCGTGCTGCTGTCGATGTGGACCAGCCTGCTGGCGCGCACCTACTCGTGGCTGGTGCTGCTGCAGAGCTCGGGGGTGATCAACAAGGCGTTGATGGCCATGGGCATCATCGATGCCCCGCTGGAAATGGTGCACAACCTGACCGGCGTGGTGATCGGCATGAGCTACATCATGATCCCTTTCATCGTGCTGCCGCTGCAGGCGACCATGCACGCCATCGACCCGATGGTGCTGCAGGCCGGCTCGATCTGCGGCGCCAGCCCGTGGACCAATTTCTGGAAGGTGTTCCTGCCGCTGTGCCGTTCGGGGCTGTTCTCCGGGGCACTGATGGTGTTCGTGATGTCGCTCGGTTACTACGTCACCCCGGCCTTGCTGGGTGGCGCGCAAAACATGATGCTGCCCGAATTCATCATCCAACAGGTGCAGTCGTTCCTCAACTGGGGCCTGGCCAGTGCCGCCGCCGCACTGCTGGTGGTGATCACCCTGGTGCTCTTCTACCTGTACCTGAAGCTGCAGCCGGAATCCCCGGTCGGCAACGCGAGGTAAACCGCCATGCTCCTGTCTCCCAATGCCATGGGCCGCCCGCTGCGTACGGGCCTGTACCTGACCACCGGGGTTATCGCGGCCTTCCTGCTGCTGCCAGTGGTGTTCATCGTGTTGCTGTCGTTCGGCTCGTCGCAGTGGCTGGTGTTCCCGCCACCGGGCTGGACATTCAAGTGGTACGGCCAGTTCTTCTCCAACCCGGAGTGGATGGACGCCGCGCTGGCAAGCCTGAAGGTGGCCGTGCTGACCACCATCGCCGCCGTGCTGCTTGGCCTGCCCACCGCGTTCGCCCTGGTGCGTGGCCGCTTCCCGGGCCGCGAGCTGCTTTACGGGCTGTTCACCATGCCGATGATCGTACCGCTGGTGATCATTGCCGTGGCGGTGTACGCGCTGTTCCTCAAACTTGGCTACACCGGCACGCTGTTCGCCTTCGTGGCCAGCCACGTGATCGTCGCCCTGCCCTTCACCATCATCTCGATCATCAACTCGCTGAAGCTGTTCGACCAGTCGATCGAGGATGCCGCGGTGATCTGCGGGGCCTCGCGCCTGCAGGCGATCTTCAAGGTGACCTTCCCGGCTATTCGCCCGGGGATGATCGCCGGCGGCCTGTTCGCCTTCCTGGTTTCATGGGATGAAGTGGTGCTGAGCGTGATGATGGCCAGCCCCGACCTGCAGACCTTGCCGGTGAAGATGTGGACCACCCTGCGCCAGGACCTCAGCCCGGTCATCGCTGTGGCCTCGACCTTGCTGATCGGCCTGTCGCTGCTTGTCATGTTCATTGCCGCCGCCTTGCGCCGGCGCACCGAAAACGCCTGAGCGCGGAGAAAACAACAATGAGTGCAGTGATCAAAGACAACGCGCACGGCAAGACCCTGGTCAGCCTGCGTGGCCTGAACAAGCACTACGGCGACTTCACCGCCGTGGATAACCTCGACCTGGAAATCCAGGACGGCGAGTTCCTGACCTTCCTCGGCTCCAGCGGCTCGGGCAAGTCCACCACCCTGTCGATGCTGGCTGGCTTCGAAACGCCGAGCAGCGGCGAGATCCTTGTCGATGGCCAGTCTCTGGTCAACGTGCCGCCGCACAAGCGCGACATCGGCATGGTGTTCCAGCGCTATTCGCTGTTCCCGCACCTGAACGTGCGCGACAACATCAGCTTCCCGCTGGCCATTCGCAAGCTTGGCGCGAGCGAAACCAGCAAGCGCGTCGACGCCATGCTCAAGCTGGTGCAACTGGAGAAATTTGCCCACCGCAAGCCGTCGCAGATGTCCGGCGGCCAGCAGCAGCGCGTGGCGATTGCCCGAGCACTGGTGTACGAACCGCGCATCCTGCTGATGGACGAACCGCTCGGCGCGCTGGACAAGAAACTGCGCGAAGACCTGCAGGACGAACTGCGCCAGTTGCACCGGCGCCTGGGCATCACCATCGTCTACGTCACCCACGACCAGGAAGAAGCCATGCGCCTGTCCCAGCGCATCGCCATCTTCAGCCATGGCAAGATCGTTGGCCTGGGCACCGGTTACGACCTGTACCAGAACCCGCCGAATGCCTTTGTCGCTTCGTTCCTGGGCAACTCCAACTTCCTGCGGATCAAGGCCAGCAGCAATGGCGCCGGCAGCTTCGAGGGCCAACCGGTGGCCATCCGCCTGACCCCGGGCCTGGCCGCTTCGCAGGATGCGCTGATCATGGTACGCCCGGAAAAGGCCCTGGCCCTGACCGCCGAACAGGCCGCGCGCGAGCCGCTGCCGGCGGGGTGGAACGAGGTCAGCGCCAAGGTTGGCGAAGTGCTGTTCCTGGGCGAGAGCCAGACCTGCCATGTGGTGACCGCAGGCGGTACCGAGCTGACGGTCAAGGCTTTGTCGGCGGCGGGCATGCCGATGCAGCCGGGGGATACTGTGAAGGTGCGCTGGGCGGTGGCGGATGCGTGCATCTATACCGAGTGGGCAGAAAGTGACCTGAGCAAGTCCGCCGGGGCGCATTGACATATTGAGTGCTGCGACGCCTGGCAGATCGAGCGCCGCCCACGCGGCGCTTCGCGGGGCAAGCCCGCTCCCACATTTGTTGCAACGTGGCCATGACTGTGAGACAGGCGTTGCCCGCCTTGGTGGAGTGTTTGAGACTGGCGAGACGGCAGTAGCGCCAGCCGGGGAACCGCGTCGAGGCGACAAGGCTGGCAACCATGGCCTGACAGGTTCGGCACGTTGCAACAAATGTGGGAGCGGGCTTGCCCCGCGAAGCGCCGCGCGGGCGGCGCTCGATCTACCAGGCGCTGCACGACTCAAGATGTGAGCAACACCGTCACATTATCATCACGCCACTGTCGTAATCTGCCGGCCAACTCTATGCCATAGGTCTTCCGGCATGCCTCGCCTGCTTGTCTTGCTGCTCACCTTGCTGCCGCTGGCGACCCTGGCCGAGCCCGCGCACCTGCGTGTGCAAGGTTCCAACACCATTGGCGCGGCCTTGCTGCCAGCGCTTGTGCAAGGGCAACTGCGCGCACAGCAAGCCACCGCCATCGAACAACACCCGGGCAAGCGGGCCAACGAGACTGTCATCACCGCTATCGATGCACACGGCCAACCCTTGCGCGTCGACATCGCAGCCCATGGTTCCAGCACCGGCTTCGTCGCCCTGGGCCATGGCGAGGCCGACCTTGCCGCCGCGTCGCGGCCGATCAACGACAACGAAGCAAGCCAACTGCAGGCGTTGGGCGACCTGCGTGCCGCTGCCGCCGAACAGGTCATCGGCCTGGACGGCGTCGCGGTCATCGTTCACCCCGACAACCCGCTGCCACGGCTCACCACGGGGCAACTGGCACGGATTTTTGCCGGGCAGATCCAGCGCTGGGAGCAATTGGGCGTTTCCGGCGGGGCCATCCACCTTTATGCTCGTGACGACCGCTCCGGCACCTTTGAGACCTTCAAGGCGCTGGTGCTGGAACCCCAGCACGGCGAACTGTCGTCCAAGGCCCAACGCTTCGAGTCCAGCGACGAGCTGGCCGCGCGAGTGGGCGCCGACCGCCAGGCCATCGGCTTCAGCAGCCTGGCGGCGGTGCACGGGGCAAAGGTGCTGGCGGTGGCCGAGGGTGACGCGTCGGCCATGCTGCCGGAGCGTGCACTGGTTGCCAGCGAGGATTACCCGCTATCGCGGCGCCTGTATTTCTACCTGCCGGCCAACCCCAAGCCCCAGGCCAAGGCGCTGGCCGATTTCACCCAGAGCCCGGCGGGCCAGGCGATCGTCGCCCAGCAGGGTTTCGTTTCGCAGCAGATCAAGGCCCAACCTGTAGCCCTCCAGGCCGACATGCCCCCGCGCTATCGCACCCTGGCCCAGCAGGCGCAGCGGTTGAGCGTGAACTTCCGCTTCCAGGAAGGCAGCGCCAGCCTCGACAACAAGGCCCTTCGCGATGTGCAGCGGGTTGCCGACTACCTGCACCAAGCGGGCAAGCTGCAGCGCAAGGTGGTGCTGGTGGGCTTTGGCGACCCCAAGGAAACGCCCGGCCGCGCCGCCCTGCTCTCCCGCCTGCGGGCCCAGGCGGTGCGCCGCGAGCTGGCGCGCGATGGCGTGGAGGTGCTGGAGGTGACGGGGATGGGGGATGAACTGCCAGTGGCAGGGAACGAACTGGAGCAAGGGCGGTTGCGGAACCGCCGGGTCGAAGTGTGGGTTTATTGATCTTGAAGCAGTACATATCCCTGTGGGAGCGGCCTTGTGTCGCGAAAGGGGTGCGCAGCGCCCCCAGGATCTTCTTGTCACCGAAGAATTGCCGGGGCCGCCTTGCGGCCCTATCGCGACACAAGGCCGCTCCCACAGTCGACCGCGCTGACCGTCCGCTTGAGGGCGGCCCTGGCAAAGAAATGTAACAGCTGCCCATTCGGCATCACCGGCAAACGGGTCTAGGCTCAAGCCCATGTGATACCGGGCCCCTCTGACGGCTGCCAGGCCGCCATGTCGGATCACTGTTGCCATGCAACGTCGACATTGAAGGAGGGGCTCATGACAGCTCTGCAGACATTCCTCACCACCCCGTTCCTCGGTACCAGCGCCTGGTTGTGGCTGCTGTTCATGGGCATCGTCATCGGTTTGCTGGTACTCGACCTGGGCGTGCTGCACCGCCACGACCGGGAAATCGA
The DNA here is from genome assembly GCF_049486705.1 of Pseudomonas sp. NLJ1. Lineage (NCBI taxonomy): Bacteria > Pseudomonadati > Pseudomonadota > Gammaproteobacteria > Pseudomonadales > Pseudomonadaceae > Pseudomonas > Pseudomonas sp. NLJ1. Next base: position 581,747 of record NZ_CP137735.1, read on the forward strand.
AATGCGCGAGAGCCTGCTGCTGTATTCGGGCTATTTCAGCGTCGGCGTGCTGTTCGGCGCCGGGGTCTGGTACCAGTTGGGCGCGCAGTCGGCGCTGGAGTTCTACACCGGGTTCCTGGTCGAGCAGTCGTTGTCGATGGACAACGTGTTCGTCATGGCGATGATCTTCAGCTATTTCGCCATCCCCCGCCGCTACCAGCACCGCGTGCTGTTCTGGGGCATCCTCGGGGTGGTGTTCCTGCGGGCGATCATGATCGGCGTGGGCGCGGCGCTGGTGCAGAATTTCGCCTGGGTGCTGTATGTCTTCGGAGCCTTCCTGCTGTTTACCGGGGTGAAGATGGCGCTGTCGAAGGAAGGCAGCCATCCCGACCTGGCCAACAACCCGATCCTGAAGTTCGTGCGCCGGCACATGCGGGTCACCGAGCAGATCCACGGCTCGCACTTCTTCGTGCGCCAGACCCCGCCCGGGCAGCACAAGGCGCTACGCCATGCCACCCCGCTGTTCATGGCACTGGTGCTGATCGAACTGGCCGACCTGGTATTCGCTGTCGACAGCGTACCGGCAATATTCGCTATCACCCAGGACCCATTCATCGTCTATACCTCGAACATCTTCGCCATCCTCGGCTTGCGCTCCCTGTATTTTGCGCTGGCGGCGCTGATGCACCGGTTCGTTTACCTCAAGTACGCGCTCGCGCTGGTGCTGATCTTCATTGGCTGCAAGATCTTCTACCACGGCATGGTGGGCAAGGTGCCAGCGTTGCTTTCGTTGGGGGTGACGTTCGGGTTGTTGCTGGGTGGGGTGGTGGTTTCGTTGGTCAAGACGCGGGGGGAGAAGGTGGCTGTCGTGGATCAGCCGCTCGAGCACCCAGCAAATGCCGATCGTACAGTCGCGCAGAAAGAGGATGACCCGCAGATGCGGGTCTGACTCCCCTACTTGAACTTAAATAACGCCCATACAATCACCATCCAGATGCACCCAGTCATGTTTAGCCAGGCTGAAATTTTCAACCTGCGTTTAAGCTTCTTCGGAAACGCATTTAGCTCGCCAGCATCCAGTTGACCCATTCGCAGCGCTAGCCACGGAAATGCCACTAACCCACTTGCCGTACATAGCGTCATCCAGCGCCACTTGAATGACCCACAACCCCAATAACGCTTGATGCTTTCAAAATAGGGGTTACTGGTGATGGCCGAGCAGGCGACGTCATAATCTTTGGTCAACGTTGAAACAGCACTAAGGACTAGTCCTGGTATGGCGATAGCGAAAGGACTTAATAGAAGCGCCACTTTAGCAAGTGGTTGCCAGCCAGTAATGTCAATCACTGGTTGCCTCGTAAATAAACTCGCCCACGGATTCACCGAGCTTCCCGCCCAGCACTCCCCCAGCCGTGCCGCTGGCGCCCACCAATACAATGCCGCATACCGGCGCAGCCAGACCTGCCGAGCCCATTGTAACAGCGGCACAAATTGTTCCGGATAGGAGGTTTGCTCCTAAAGTGCTAGCCATTGCTCCGGCAGTTCCAGTAGCAAAACCTCCCGTCTCGGTCAGTCTGACTTTTTTACAATCCTCAGTCTCCCCTGCCCGACAAACTTCTTGCACTTTCAGATACGAAGAAGTCCCACCCAACCCAATCGCAGCGTAGCCACCGTACTCAAGAAACTTGCTGAGTCGCGCCACCTTGTCCAGATGCGTCGCATACCCCGGAATCTGCCCCGGCCCGCCGGCCTTCGACCAGTGGTGCACAAGGCTCTTGGTCGAAATGTTCAAGCTCTTCTTGAGCCGTTCATAGTTCCCTAGGTTCAGCTGCTTGTTAAGCAATGCCGCTTTCAACTGTCCATCCAGCTGCTGGAGCAGTTTTCGCCGTTCGGCAAAGAAACTTTGGCTGTTCAGATGGCCATGCTCCATAAACTCGCGCTGATGCAGGTGTTCGATACTGGTCAGCGTATGACTGACCTGCTTCAGCCCCTGCTCCAGCATGTCCTTGCCCACGCCCATGGACTGGCTGGCATTACTGAGCAAGCCGGCGATTTCGGCCTGATGCTCCATCATGAAGTCCGCTTCGGCGAAATCGAGCACCGCCAGCGCACGGCGTGCATGCTGCGCTGCCGCCATCAACTGGCCTTCCTCGCGGGTGCAAGCATCACCATTGTCAGGGTCACCGATAACGAAGATTTCCCCCGCCTTGAAGCCTTGATCAAACGTCGGGTTAAGCCGCTGCAGCCGGGAGATTGGCAACGTGGCATCGTGCTCGGCCAGTTGCAGCAGCACCTGTGCGAATGACATGCGCCGAGGCACTACATAGAACCCGGGCTCCAGGGTTCCGGGCAACGCACCTGCTACGGGTTGGGAGAAACGTTCGGGGTAGACCGCGGCTGATGGCGCGGCAGAGTGGCTATTCGCGCGCCCTGCAAGGGAACGCAGGGGCGGAAATGCTTCATCCAACGGTGCGACCACCCGATTGCTGCCCGGTGGACAGCCACAGACTACCAGTGCACCGTCCATGGCCACCCGGCGGCCATCGGAAATGAAGTGGTCCACCCCTTCAGCGACCATCCCCTCCTGCCCGCAGAGAGGGCATGGCGTGGTCCGATCACCTTCGCGCAGCACCATTCGGCCCTCGTCAAGATATCCGGCGCCCGTCGCAATACAGACGGCCCCCGTTGTGGTGACATCGCCATCTACTGCCTGACCTTTTCCCCCGAGACTGGTGCGCATATGCAAACTCCCTGTGCATGGTTGAGGTTGAAAACCTAACATCAGCAAGGGAGGCTCAAGTGGCTTGAGTCGAAATTCAGATGTTTCTTACAAAGTCTGAGATGAGCAAGCTCATGGGTCTGCTGGCGACGAAGGCGGCCAAGGATCTGGTGGTGGACCTAAAGACGCAGTGAACCGTCAAGGGCCTCTTCGCGGGCTTGCCCGCTCCCACAGGTATTACGCACAGCTTGGAGGCGGCACAGTACCTGTGGGAGATTGCCCAGCCCTTTGGGCTGCGCTATCGCACAGAAAACTGAACTCGCAAGCGATCCTCGTACTCTGTGGGAGCGGCTTTAGCCGCGAAGAATCCAACGCGGTGCATGGCACCGGCTGCGCCGGTGTTCGCGGCTAAAGCCGCTCCCACAGGGTCCCTGCTAATTCAATGAGTTATGTGCAGTTCTATGAGAGCGGGCAAGCCCGCGAAGAGGCCGGAACAAGCCGGCAAAATCACCGCCCGCTACGCAACATCTCCGCCGGCACGTACTTGCCGATCTCATACTTGCCAATCGCCGCCCGGTGCACTTCATCCGGCCCGTCGGCCAGGCGCAAGGTGCGCTGCATGGCGTACATGTAAGCCAGCGGGAAATCGCCACTCACCCCCGCCCCGCCATGAATCTGGATAGCCCGGTCGATCACCTTCAGTGCCACGTTCGGCGCCACTACCTTGATCTGCGCAATCTCGCTGCGGGCCACCTTGTTGCCGACCGTGTCCATCATGTACGCCGCTTTCAGCGTCAGCAGCCGGGCCATGTCGATCTCCATGCGCGAGTCGGCAATCTTGTCGACGTTGCCGCCCAGACGCGCCAGTGGCCGGCCGAAGGCGGTACGCTCCACCGAGCGCTTGCACATCAGTTCCAGCGCGCGCTCGGCCATGCCGATCGAGCGCATGCAGTGGTGGATACGCCCCGGGCCAAGGCGCCCCTGGGCAATCTCGAAGCCACGGCCCTCACCGAGGATCACGTTCTCGTACGGCACCCGTACGTTTTCGAAGAGCACTTCGGCGTGGCCGTGAGGTGCGTCGTCATAACCGAACACCGGCAGCGGCCGGACGATTTTCACCCCGGGCGCATCGGTGGGCACCAGCACCATCGAGTGCTGCTGGTGGCGTGGCCCTTCAGGGTCGGACAGGCCCATGAAGATCATCACCTTGCAGCGCGGGTCGCAAGCGCCGGAGGTCCACCACTTGCGACCGTTGATTACCCATTGGTCACCGTCACGCACGGCAGTGGCGGCCATGTTGGTGGCATCCGAGGAGGCCACATCCGGTTCGGTCATGGCAAATGCCGAACGGATCTCGCCACGCAGCAGCGGCTCCAGCCACTGGCGCTTCTGCGCTTCGCTGCCATAGCGCACCAGCACTTCCATGTTGCCGGTGTCCGGCGCCGAGCAATTGAACGGCTCCGGGCCGAGCAACGAACGGCCCATGATTTCCGCCAGCGGGGCGTATTCCAGGTTGCTCAGACCGGCACCGTATTCCGATTCGGGCAGGAACAGGTTCCACAGCCCTTCGGCGCGGGCCTTGGCCTTGAGTTCTTCCATGATCGCGGTGGGCTGCCAGCGGTCACCCTCGGCGACCTGGCGCTCGAACACCGCCTCGGCGGGGTAGACATAGGCGTCCATGAACGCGCTGACGCGCTCACGCAATGCCTGGACCTTGGGCGAATAGGCGAAATCCATCGGGGCTACCTTCACGGTTCGAAGTACATGGGCCAGAGCCTAGAGCAGCATGTCCCCATCCACCTAGTCTATTTTCCGCGTGTATAAACATTCATAAGCGATATATGATCAACCCATAATTCCAACAAAGAGCGGCGCCCATGAACCTCAGCAAGGTCGACCTCAACCTGTTCATCGTGTTCGATGCTATCTACACCGAAGCCAACCTGACCCGCGCCGGGCAGATCGTCGGCATCACCCAGCCGGCGGTATCCAACGCCCTCTCGCGGCTGCGCGAAACATTCAATGACCCGCTGTTCGTGCGTACCGCGCAAGGCATGGTGCCGACGCCCATGGCGCAGAACATCATCGGCCCGGTGCGCAATGCCCTGGCCCTGCTGCGCACCTCGGTGCAGGAAAGCCGCATCTTCAACCCGCAACAGGCCAACAAGACCTTCCGCATCAGCATGACCGACCTGACCGAAGCGGTGATCCTGCCGCCGCTGTTCCAGCGCTTGCGCCGCCTGGCCCCGGCGGTGCTGATCGAAAGCTTTTTGTGCAAGCGCCGCGAGACCACCAAGGAACTCGCCGCCGGCCGCCTGGACTTCGCCATCGACGCACCGTTGAACACCGACCCGCAGGTGCGCCACGTCAAACTGATGCAAGACCGCTATGTCTGCGCCCTGCGCCAGGGCCACCCGCTGGCCGACAGCAAGTTGACCCTCGACAACTACCTGGGCATGACCCACATCCATATCTCCAGCCGCCGCAACGGCCTGGGCTATGTCGACCTGGCTCTGGGCAAGATGGGCGTGCAGCGCAAGGTCGCCTTGCGCTCGCAGCATTACCTGATGGCCTCGCAGGTGTTGCAGCAGACCGATATGGCGATGACCGTCCCCGAGCGCTTCGCCCGCCGCCATCAGTTGCGTTACCAGCCACTGCCGGTGGAGGTCCCTGCGCTGGAAACACACCTGTACTGGCACGAAAGCACCGATCAGGACCCGGCCAATCGCTGGATGCGCGAGCAAATCACCGAGTTGTGCGAACGTGTGGTGGCCGAGGAACAGAGGGCCTTGGAACCGTCCTGAGGATGGCTGACGAGGGGCCTTGCTTGCCTGCTTCTGGAGCGGAGAAAAAATTTCCACTTAAATGCCATTAGAGAGAAAATTTTCTTGCGTATCTTTTGAATAAGCGCACTGGAAGCGAAAAATATCTCTCAAGCAGCGGGTACGCTTGCTCCAACGATCGCCGATTTGACGGCGACAGAAACGGACCCGCCACAATGCCTAGCGCCCCGCTCTACTTCGACTACGCCGCCACCACTCCGGTCGACGACCGGGTCATCGAAACCATGCTCGCATGCCTTGGCAATCAGGCCAACTTCGGCAACCCTGCGTCCAGTGGCCATGCCTTCGGTCAGGCAGCCCGCCACACTGTGGAGCAGGCCCGCCAGCAAGTGGCCGAACGCGTTGGCGCGCAGGCCGGTGCATTGGTCTGGACCTCGGGTGCAACCGAGTCCAACAACCTGGCGCTCAAGGGCATTGCTCAAGGCCTCGACCAGCCCGGGCACCTGATCACCAGCCAGCTGGAACACAAGGCCGTGCTCGACACGGTGGTAGAACTGGAACGCCAGGGCTGGGCTGTCACCCGCCTGGCACCGGATGCCGCCGGCCTGATTCAGCCTGCTGCAGTGCAGGCGGCGCTGCGCGCCGATACCCGCCTGGTGTCGCTGATGGCGGTCAACAATGAGCTGGGCACGATTACCGACTTTGCCGCAATTGGCGAACAGGTACGTGCCCACGGTGCCCTGCTGCACGTGGATGCGGCGCAGGCAGTGGGCAAACTGGCCATTGACCTGGGCACGATGGCCGTGGACCTGATGTCGTTCTCGGCGCACAAGGTGTATGGGCCCAAGGGCATCGGTGCGCTCTACGTCGGGCCACGCGCTCGCACGCTGATGCGGGCGCAGATGCACGGCGGCGGCCATGAGCAGGGCCTGCGCTCCGGCACCCTGGCAACCCACCAGATTGCCGGCATGGGCAGTGCCTTTGCCCTGGCCGGCCAACCCGGCGACAGCGAACACCTGCGCCTTGAGCAACTGGCCAGGCGCTTGCGCGAAGGCCTGCTGGCCCTGCCCGGCGTTACCCTCAACGGCTGCGCCAAGCAACGCATTCCCCATACGCTGAACCTGTGTATCGACAGCAAGGGTTTCAACAGCGCGGCGCTGGCCAGCGAACTGGCGTTGTCAACCACCTCGGCCTGCAACTCGGCGAGCAATGCGGCCTCGCATGTGCTGCTCGCGCTGGGGCTGGATGAATGCCAGGCACGCAACAGCGTGCGCCTGAGCATCGGCCGCTTCACCAGCGAGGCTGAAGTGGACAAAGCGCTCGAAGTGTTTGGCCGGGTGCTGACAGCGGCGTCAGCGGCACTTTGGTGAAGCCGCCCTAGAACAGCCGGCTGTCCGGGGTGAAGTCCTCGACCTCGAGCCTGGCGCTGTTTGCCTGCGGATGGCGCGGGTTGAACAGGTAATTGGTGGTGCTGGGCATGATCGCGCTCGGCACCGGCAGCAGCAATGCCGAGCACTCATCCAGAAAGCGGTTGCCCAGGCCCCGAGTCAGTTCGGTCTGGCTTGACCAGCCAGGCTGCAAGGCGGGCAACTGCGCTTGCGAAACGGTATCGGGCAACTCGATACGCAGCAGCCGCATGGTGGTGGGGAAATCCTCAGGGTCGATCTCCAGGTGCACCAGCACCTCGAGCATCGCCCCGGCCGGGCTGGTGGCTGCATACACCACTGGCCGGCCCGCCTGGTGCCAGCGGCCGCTGACACGCAAGCCGCCTGTTCCGCTCAAGTCTGCATAGGCGCTGATACGCCACAGAATCACAGGCCGAAGCCCTCGGCGATCTGCAGCAACATCTCTTCGACCTGGGTGGTGCCCTGCTGGGTAGTGAGCATCTGCATCGGCGTAAGCCCCGAGAAGCGCTCCTTGGGCTTGGACAGCCAGCGCTTGGCCTTGCCTGCCTCACCGAACACGGCTTCGGCCATGGCGGTGATATGGGCCGAGCGGAACAGCCGGTCACTTTCTTCCACGGTCAGTGGCTGGTCACGTTCAATGCGGGTTTTCAGTGTGCGCAAGGGAATGATCTGGTCACGCTCCACAGGGGTGAACACGCCGAGTTCGGTCAGTTTCACCAGCCAGGTGGCAGCGAAGCCATCGGTGATGCGGGTGTGGATTTCGAAGTCACTGGCGAGTTCGGGGATTTCCAGCAGTGCATGCAGGCGCGCCCGGTACTCGTGGTAACCGTTGTCGCGAAGCACTTCGGCAAGCATGGCTCTCTCCTTTCCGGCGTTTGCCGACAAGTATGCGGCATATGCCGGACATATGCCAGTTCATGAGGCCTGTGAAAGTCTTGAAGGCGATGCCATCCTGTAGGAGCGACCTTGCGTCGCGAAAGGGCCGCAGGGCGGCCCCGGGCAATCTCACAAGAAGGTGAACACCTGCGAAGCCGGCAACCGCGACTTGTTCAAGCCAGCGTTGAAGTCCGTCTCGCTGCGATACCCCAGGCTGAGAATGACCACACTGGTGAACCCACGCTCGCGCAAGCCCAGCTCGGCATCGAGGACCTTGCTGTCGAATCCTTCGATCGGCGTGGCATCCAGCCCATGTGCTGCAGCCCCCAGCAAGGCAGTACCCAACGCCAGGTAGGTCTGCTTTTCCATCCAGTGCTGCACGTCCTTCTGATCAAAGCGGTGCAGGTCGACGTAGTGCCGGCGGCTCTGGTTTTGCCCGGCACGCGCCTGATCATCGCGGAAGCGGCCATCGGCAGCTTCCTGGTCGAGCACGGCATTGAGGTGCGCTTCGGTCATCTCGGTGCGGGTGCAGAACACGATCACATGCGAGGCATCGAGGATCTTCGGCGAATTGTAGGCATAGCGCTCTGTGGTGCTCTTGGCCAGGCGGGCCTTGCCTTCGGCGCTGTCGGCAACGATGAAATGCCACGGCTGCGAGTTGACCGAGGACGGGCTGTGGCGCAGTTGCTCGAGCAGAGCATCAACAGTGGCCTGGGGAATACGGCGCGAGGCATCGTAAGCTTTGGTGGTGTAACGGCGCTTGGCCAGCGAGACGGTATCCATGCAACAACTCCGGGAATGAACAGGGGATTTGCCAAGCATCTTATCTTTCCTGCAGAAAAGAAAAACCGGCACAATGGAGCAACACTTTCATCCCAGGAGTGAAAATGCTGCGCATCGCCGACCTCGAACTGTTCGTCCGCAGCAGCGTGCTGGGCAGCTTTACCGCCGCCGCCCACGAGGCTGAACTGCTGCCGGGCCAAGTGGCCGCCGCGATCAAGCGCCTGGAGCGCGACCTGGACGTGCGCCTGTTCGCCCGCACCACCCGCAGCCTGCGCCTGACCGCCGAAGGCGAGTTGTACCTGCCGACTGCCCTGAATGTGCTGGAGAGCCTGCGTCAGGGGCGTGAAGACCTGCATGGCAACGCCAACACCCTGCGCGGCACCCTGCAGGTATCGGCACCGTCCGACTTGGGCCGCAACATGTTGCTGCCGTGGTTGAGCGCCTTCCGTCGCGAGCACCCGGCCTTGCACCTGCGCTTTCTTCTGTCCGACCAGATCGCCGACCTCAACCGCGACCCGGTAGACGTGGCGATCCGTTATGGCCTCAACCAGGACGCCAACTACATTGCCCTGCCACTGGCCGACTGGAACCGCCGGGTGCTGGTGGCCGCGCCCGACTACCTGGCCCGTAATGGCCGCCCGCTCACGCCCGATGCCCTGCAGCAGCACGCCTGCCTGCTGTACATGCAGCACAACCGGGTCTACGACAAGTGGCGAGTGGGCAACCGCACCGTGCAGGTGCGCGGGCCACTGGTCAGCGACGATGCCGACGTGATCCGCCGCCTGGCCTTGCAGGGCGAAGGCATTGTCTACAAGTCGTGGCTGGACGTGAGCGCCAACATCGCCGCCGGCGAGCTGGAAATCATCCTCCCCGAGCACCTCGGTGAACCCGCACCGGTCACCCTGGTGTGCCCGCACCGCAAGCAGCTCACGCCCGCGGTGGCGCAACTGCACCTGTGGCTGCGCGAACGCTTCGAAGCCTTGCGCAACCGAGCGCTGACCAACGGCTGCACAATCGTTCCAGACTGAGCCTGGCCACTGCGCTAAGGTAGCGATTTCTGCCACGGCACGCCCCCATGAGCAACTGGATCGACCTCAAGCAAGACGCCGACACCGGCATCGAGTCGGTCCGCGCGCATTTCGTCGGGCATGCCTACGACCCGCACTGGCACGACAGCTTCCTGGTTGGCGTTACCGAGCAAGGTGTGCAGCAATTCGATTGCCGGCGAGTACGCCATCGCAGCACGCCGGGGCACGTATTTCTGCTGGAGCCCGGTGAAATCCATGACGGCCATGCGCCCACCGAGGACGGCTTCACCTATTCGACCCTGTACCTGGAACCCACCTGGGCGGACAGCCAACTGCGGGCACTGTTCGAACACGCGCCGGGCGACAGCCTGCCCAGCTTCGCCGATACCTTGTGCCACGATGAGCGCCTGGCGCGTGCCACTGCCCTCGCCTTCCAGGCCGTGCATACCCAGGACTTGCGCATAGTCCGGCAGACGGCCATGGACGACCTGCTGACCTGCCTGACCCGCCACCTGCACTGGCGCCGACGCCTGAACCCGGACCCGCGCCTACCGCTGACCGCGCAGCGCGCGCGGGATTACCTGCACGCCAACCTGGAGCGCGACATCGGCCTGGAAGACCTGGCCCAGGCCTGTGGCATCGACCGCTTCCGCCTGACCCGCGCGTTCAAGGCCGCATTCGGCCTGGCGCCACATGCCTATCTGATCCAGCTGCGCCTGGCCCGGGCGCGGCGCCTGCTCGCCCGGGGCCAGACACCCACCGAAGTGGCAATGGCCCTGGGCTTTGCCGACCAGAGCCACCTGGGGCGCTGGTTCCGCCGTGCCTACCAGCTGACCCCGGCCGACTACCGCAGGCGCTGCTCAAACCTTCCAGACTGAAAGGCTGCGGGCAGCGAGCATGGTGCTTCGTTTATCCGGAGCCCTTGATCATGTCGCAGTCGTTGTTGCCCTTCATCCTGTTTGCCCTGGTGTCCAGCATCAGCCCGGGGCCGACCAACCTGTTGATACTCGCCCATGGCGCCCGCGTTGGCCTGCGCGCGAGCCTGGCGCCGATCGTGGCGGCCTGCGGCGCAGCAGCGGCGATCGTGCTGATGGTGGGCCTGGGGCTGGGTGAACTGCTGCTGCGCCACCCGCTGGCCCAGCAGTTGATGAGCTGGGCCGGGGTTTTGTGGTTGAGCTGGCTGGCGTGGAAGATGCTGCGCAGTGCTGCCGCCCCGCTGCAGGCGGCCACGGCGCAAGGCTTCAGTGCACTCAGTGCGGCCTCGTTGCAGGTGGTGAACCCCAAGGTGTGGTTGATGGCCGTGGCGGTGGTCGGAGTGTTTGCCGCGCCGTCGTTGCCGGTATGGCAACTGGCGCTGGTGTTCTTGCTGATTGCCCTGCCATGCATGGCGGCGTGGGCGCTGCTGGGGATGGGCAGCGCGCGATGGTTGCAGGCACCGCGGCGGTTGCGGGTGTTCAACCAGGTGTTGGCGGGGGTGTTGTTGATTTCTGCGTGGGCTGCTGTACTGGCTTGAGCCTGAAACAGGTGTTCCCACAGGCCTGCAGAGAGCCTGTAGATACTCTGTTGGCGGTCAAGCTTTTCTGAGGTGTTCAGAGCTGAAAAGCTTGGCCGTATCAAATGGCTCATCCCCGCGCATGCATGCCCAGATGCCTGTCAGGTACTTGCGCATGACAGCAGCGATAGCCTGCATTTTCTTCTTGCCCCTGTTGACCAACGACTCGTAAAAAGCCTTCGCATAAGGGTCGCAGCGCACTGCGGTCAAGGCAGGCATGTACATGGCTGCCCGTAGATAAGCATTCCCACTTTTGCCGAGTCTGCCGGGCTTATCAATGCTCGTTCCCGATTGGGTCTGTCGAACATCGAGACCCGCGTGGCGAGCTACCTGCGAGGACTTGAGTATTTGAGGAAGGATGGTCAGTTCAGCCAATGCCGCAAGTGCCGAGACTTCTCCCATCCCAGGCCCTGCGAGCAGCTGCTTGTACTGCCGAGTAAGCGTCGGACACTGGGCGACCAGCTCGCGGCCCGCCTTACGAAAGCGCTCAATTCGATTATCCAGTGAAGCAATCGCTTCCTCCTGATCCTCGATCAGCATCGACACGGTTGTAGCGGTCGCCTGCAATGCATGCAGTTCGTTCTTCGCCCTTGTACGATGCCCCACCAAACGATTGATGTGTCGCCCCAGAGCCCTCAGCTCAAGCTGCACAAGGCTTGGAGGTGTCCACAAGCGCGGTGTCATACGCTCGCCGTACTCGGACAGCAGTTGAGCATCTATTGCATCGGTCTTGCTGTTCACCAGCATTAGTTTGGCGAAATTGTGGAAGCTCTTGGGGTTGATCACGGATACAGGGAGGTCAGCCGCATGTAGCTCAAGGGCCAAGTCCAGGTAATAGATTCCGGTCGCCTCCATCACGATCGACTTGGGTTTGAGTGCCAGCAGCTTTTTCACCGCAGCCTTACGGCCTGCAGGGGTTTGAGCGATATCCCACTGTCCGGCCGGACGCCCATCTTTACGCACCCCAACGACCGAAGTACGTGAGCCGATATCGACGCCAACCCAGACACTCATTTCTTCCCTCTCCAAGCGAGTTAGGTAACAATGGCCTCCGGTTCCCCGACCTCGAACTTCATGCTGCTGCAACCTTGTAATGCGAAGTCCGACTTGTCGGCTTCTCGATACTCTTCGCAGTGGGCAATGAGGCGGGGGGCCTCTCTACATACAAGGTCAGGGGCAATGCCTGCCTTCAGGAGCGATCGGCCTCCCCGGAAGTGCTTCTTCAGCCCGACGAGAATAACCTCTCCCGCTAGGCCAGACACAACATACAAGGAGCGGCCTTGTGTCGCGATGGGGCGCGCAGCGGCCCCCGGCGATATCCGTTGTAACGCTGAAATCCGGGGCCGCTGCGCGCCCCATCGCGACACAAGGCCGCTCCTACAAAGAACGCGCCAGCCCCAGATCAGTGCGTCAGCGCCTCGCGGAACCGTCGGGTGCTGGCAACGGCCAGCAGCAACCCGGCCACCGCCACACTACCGCCCACCAGGCCGATATCCGCCACATCCGACTGGCTGCTGACGATACTGCCCAGCAAGGCGCCACCGCCAATGCCGATGTTGTAGATTCCCGAGAACAGCGCCATGGCCACATCGGTGGCATCGGACGCCAGCTTCAGGGTCTTGGATTGCAGCGACAGGCTGAAGCTGAGGATTGCCACCCCCCAGAACATGCTCAATGCAGCGAACATGTAGAAGTTGCCCGACAGCGGCAACAGCAGCAACAGGCACGCCGCCAGCAGGCCGATCGAGCCCACCAGGAAGCCATGTGGGAAGCGGTCGCTGTAACGGCTGAACAGCAACGAGCCGAACACCCCGGCACCGCCGAACAGCAGCAGCAACAGCGTGGTGCGCTCACCGCCTATCTGCGCCACGTGCAGGGCGAACGGCTCAATGTAGCTGTAGGCGGTGAACTGCGCGGTAATCACCAGCGTCACCAGCACATAGGTGATCACCAGCGCAGGGCGCTTGAACAGGATCGGCAGGCTGCGCAACGAGCCCGAGTTCTGGCTGGGCAGCAGCGGCAGCGACTTCATCAGGCACAGCATGGTCGCCAGCGCCACCCCGGCAATGCTCAGGAAGGTGATGCGCCAGCCCAGCGCTTCGCCCACCACGCGGCCAAGCGGGATGCCAAGGACCATGGCCAGGGTGGTGCCGGTGGCCAGCAGGCCCAGCGCCTTGGCCTGCTGACCCGGCGGCGCCACGCGTACCGCCAGGGAGGCGGTGATGGCCCAGAACACCGCATGCGCCAGGGCAATACCGATACGGCTGACCAGCAACATGGCAAAGCTCTGTGACAACCACGACAGCATATGGCTGACGATGAACACCAGGAACACGAACAGCAACAGCCGCCGCCGCTCGATGTTGCGGGTCAACAGCATCATCGGCAGCGAGGCCAGCGCCACCACCCAGGCGTAGATGGTCAGCATCAGGCCGACCTGCGCGGTGCTCATGTCGAAGCTGCGGCCGATGTCGCTGAGCAGCGCCACCGGGACGAACTCGGTGGTGTTGAAGATGAAGGCCGCCAGGGCCAGGGCAACGACGCTCAGCCAGCTGCCGCTACCCGCCGTGGGTGGCATGTTGGTGGGTATGGGTCCGTTCATGGGTGAAAACCGCTTCTCCGCAGGCATGGCAACAGGACGCACATCAGCCACCCGCGTTCCGGGGTGTCGATGCACGCTTTGTTATTTGAAGGAATGCCCGGCATGGTACGCGTCAAGCCGGGGGCTCACAACCGCGAGGCGGGCAGAAGGAGTAACATGCGCGCTTTGTGCGAACGCGTATGCAACAAGGAGCCCGATCCGCTCATGGACCAGCAGCACTCCCAGCAGCAACAGTGGCAGCAGGCAATCACCGCCTATGCCCAGGCCGTCAACGACTATGTCGCGCAGGGCCGCGCGCAAGGCTGGGATGACCTCGAAGAGCCCCTGCCACAAGCCACCGAGCATTTGCTCGATGCCTGGCTGCAAGCCCTGCAGGCAGCCAACCGGCCTGGCATCGAAGCCTCCGAGCAGCAAGCCTTCCGCGAAGCCTGGCCGCCCGCCCACCACCCGTTGCTGCCGCTGATCAAGGAGCACGGGCAAGGCATTGGCAATGTCCTGCTGCTGGAGGACGGTAGCCTGCTGGCTCGCATCGGCATGCCGCATGACAAGGGCCAGGTGGTGCGCATTGACAACCTGGGGGTGACCCCGGTGATCGGCGTCGATCACTTCGGCCGCTGCCCGGCCCGCCGCTATTTCGCCCTGGCCAATGCCGAAGGCATACGCGTGACCGATGGCTGGGGCGGCCCGCAGGTGCTGCGCCTGGCCTGGCCCACGGGGCTGGAGGGGTTGCCGCCGGGTTACCCGTTCGAGCCATTCGACCTGCCGCCCACACCGACCACGTTGATTCCCTTCCCGGATGGCCAGCGGGTGCTGCTGGTGAGTGCCGAGGGTATCTTCCTGCTGACGCGCCACGGCGCGACCCGCCTGCTGCCGCACCAGGTGCGAGTGCTCGACGAGCTGGACGAAGGCACCGACCCCGACGACATCAGCCTCGGGCTGAGCATGGAGCACGGTGCGGTATCGGTGGATGGCCGGTTGATCGTGGTTGGCGAGCAAGGCAGCCGTCACCTGGTGCTGGATGACCAACTCAAACCCGTGGCGGCGATCGGCCCGGCCAGCGAGTATCCGCACTTTGCGCTGTTCAACCGCGCGGGTGACCAGTTGATAGTCAATGCCTGCCATTTCTACAGCGGTGCCACGCAGGCCGTCAGGGTGGCCGACTTGCCGGGGCTGGATACCGACTACTACAGCCAGGACCCGCGTACCCCGCTGGTACAGGATGGCGCACGGGTGTATGCCGGCGTGGCGCGCGACGGTGAGTATATCGTGGGGGATGCCTATGGTTACCTGCGCGCATTTGGCGAGGATGGCGTGGAGCATTGGCAGCATTACCTGGGGTCGACCATCAGTGCGCTGGATATCAGTGCGGACGGGCGTACGCTGGTCGCGGCGAGCCATGCCGGGTTCGTTTCGGTGATTGCCCTGGACAGCGGGCGGCCGGCCTGGCAGATCGGTACCGGGGCGCATGGCGAGGTACGGCGGTGGTTGTTCTGGAAAGGCTGGGACAGGGCATTGGCCTGGTAACAGATCCAGCTTCTTCATTTCCTGTACCGGCCTCTTCGCGGGTGAACCCGCTCCCACAGGGAACATCACAGACGCCAAGGTCTGTGCAGTCCCTGTGGGAGGGTTCAACACAGACCCTGAAACCTGCACGATACCTGTGGGAGCGGGTTCACCCGCGAAGAGGCCGGTACAGGCAACCAATCAGCCCTGCAAAGTGGCCATGTCGATGACGAACCGGTACTTCACATCCCCGGCAATCATTCGCTCAAAAGCCTGGTTAATATTGCGGATATCCAGCAACTCGATATCACAACGAATCGCGTGCTCGGCACAGAAATCCAGCACTTCCTGTGTCTCGGCAATACCACCGATCAACGACCCCGCCAGCACCCGGCGCTTCATCACCAGATTGGCCGCATGCACTGCCGGGTCGATCGGCTCGATCAGGCCGACCAGGATGTGCACACCATCGAATTTCAGGGTTTCCAGGTACGGATTGAGGTCGTGCTGCACCGGGATGGTGTCGAGCAGGAAGTCGAAATGGCCCGCTGCGGCGCGCATCTGCTCGGCATCGGTGGACACGATCACATGGTCGGCGCCCTGGCGGCGGGCTTCCTCGGCCTTGGCCTGGGAGCGGGTAAACAAGGTCACTTCGGCGCCCAGGGCCTTGGCCAGCTTGATAGCCATGTGGCCAAGGCCGCCCATGCCGAGGATGCCGAGCTTGTGGCCAGGGCCGACACCGTGGTGCTTGAGTGGCGAATAGGTAGTGATGCCGGCACAGAGGATTGGCGCGGCGCTGGGCAGGTCCATGCCGGCCGGGATGCGCAGCACGAAGTGCTCGCTGACCATGATGCTGCTGGAGTAACCGCCCATGGTGTTGCTACCGTCGACCCGGTCCGGGGTGGCGTAGGTCATGGTCGGCCCTTCCAGGCAGTATTGCTCCAGGTCCTTGGCACAGGCTTCGCAGTGGCGGCACGAGTCGACCATGCAACCAACGCCAACCAGGTCGCCGACCTTGTGCGCGGTCACTTTGTCGCCCACTGCGGTGACGCGGCCGATGATTTCGTGGCCAGGCATCAGCGGGTACACGGCAATGCCCCATTCGTTGCGCGCCTGGTGAATGTCAGAGTGGCACACGCCGCAGTACAGGATATCGATGGCGACGTCGTCAGGGCGCGGGCTGCGACGTTCGAAGGTCATGGGAGCCAGAGGGCTGGTGGGGGTCTGGGCGGCGTAACCGATGGCGGTATACATGCAGGGCCTCGCTATGAAGTGAAACGATTCAGGCGGCGCATTCTGCGCGCCATGCGCCGCCTCGCCCACGGCTGATTCTCCGGCATGCATGCCTTATTCTCCGAAGATGCCATGCAGCACCTGGCACCGAGCACTCATTCTGCGATGATTAGGCTGTCTGATCCTCTGCCCAGGTCCATCATGCAGCTGACCCGCCACGTCGACGCCAATGCGCCGCTTTGCACACTTATCCGCAGACTCGCCACACATCCGGGTTTCGTGCCCACGCACCTGCCCCAGGTGCAGGTGCTGAGCTGGGACCACTATGTGGCCAGTAGCCCACAGATCTACGAACCCAGCCTGATGATCCTGGCCCAGGGCAGCAAGCTGGCGCGCCTGGGGCCGCGTACCCTGGAGTACGGCGCCGGGCATTACCTGGTTCAGGCATTATCGGTGCCGTTCATGTGCGAAACCTTCGCCACCCCCGAAGCACCGTTGCTGGGCGTGGCAGTGGACATCGACCGCGGCGTGCTGGGCGAACTGGTGCAAAGCATGGCCCTGGCGCCCGACACCGCGGTGCAGGCGCAAACCCCGCAGTCGATGACCTCGGCAGCACTCGATGCGCCGATGCGCGAAAGCGTGGAGCGGCTGCTGTTCTGCCTGCAGGACCCAGTAGACGCCAGGGTGCTTGGCCCGGCGCGGGTACGCGAGGTGCTGTACACCGCCTTGCGCGGTCCACAGGCGGGCGTTTTGCGGGCCTTGGTGGAGCAGCAAGGGCACTTCGCCCGTATCGGCGCCGCCCTAGCGCACCTGCGCGAGCACTACACCGAGCCGCTGAGCGTCGAAGCGCTGGCCGCGCGCGCCAACATGAGTGTTTCGACCTTTCACGAGCACTTCAAGCGCTGCACCGACATGGCACCGATGCAGTACCTCAAGCGCCTGCGGCTGCTGAAGGCGCAGCAGATGCTGATCGGCGAAGGCCTGGGGGTGGCGCAGACCGCGCACCGGGTGGGGTACCAGAGCACCTCGCAGTTCAGCCGCGAGTACAAGCGCCAGTTCGACCGCAGCCCGGGGGATGAATTGCCGTCCCGGAGCCTGCCGGTGTGATCGCCTGCCCTGGCCTCATCGCCGGCAAGCCAGCTCCCACAGGGATTGCACATGGCTTGAAACCGATGCGGTCGATGTGGGAGCAACTGTCTTGGATATCTCTATCAAGCCAGCACTGGCCCTTGTAGGAGCGGCCTTGTGTCGCGATGGGCCGCGCAGCGGCCCCGGCAATCTTTGTTGCGAAGCTGAAAACCTGGGGCCGCTTCGCGCCCCATCGCGACACAAGGCCGCTCCTACAGGTATTTGCACATGGCTTGAGGCTGGTGTGGTCCAGGTGGAGCTGGCTTGCCGGCGATGGGCTGCAGAGCAGCCCCGGCACTCTCAAGGCTTCATTGCCGCTCGACCATCGCCACTATCGCTGCCTGCAATTCGGCCTTGGCCTGCCACACCTCCAACTCCCCCGCCGCAGCCGCCTGCGACAAGGCATCCGCCGCGCCCACCAACAGGCGCATGCCCGCCACCCCAATCTCGCCACTGGGCGAAAAACCGGCCAGCGCCTCGCGGCATTTGTCCAGAAACGGCTGTTCATAGGCCCGCTTGAGCGCCTCCATTTCCGGCGACCCGGCCAATGCCGCCGACACTCCGGGTATCTCCCGCCCCTGGCTCATCACACAGTCCACGTATGCCTCGGCAATCACACCGGCGCGGCTGGCCAGGCTGGCGTCACAATGCGCCAGTGCCTGCTCCAGCATCCGCGACTGTCGTGCATCGTATTGCTGATACAGCGCCACCAACAACCCGGTGCGGGTCTCGAAATGGTCATAGACCACCGGCTTGGTCACCCCCGCCTGCTCGGCCAAACGGCCCAGGCTCAAGGCATCAGTGCCCTCGTCCCGTACAAGCTGCCAGGCTACATCGAGCAACTGCCGGCGACGCTCGTCGCGGCTCAGGCGCTTGCGCGAGCGGGTTTGATCATCGCTTGACATCGCTTACCTACCAAAAGTAACTTACTAAACGTAACTTACCTTGAGTATATAGCGCTCCGGGTAGTCCTGCATCTCGTCTTGGAGACCCCGCCATGCACGCCCTGATCGTCGTCGGTCATCACGACCCGCAATCCCTCACCCATGCCCTTGCCCGGCAGATCGCCGACGGCCTGGCCAACACCGGCCACAGCAGCGAAATCGCCGACCTGGCAAGTGAAGGTTTCGACCCGCGTTTCGGCCTGGCCGACCACGCAGTGCACCGCAGGCAGGCAGCCCCGCCGACGGATGTACTCAGGGAGCAGGCGCGCATCGAACGCGCCGATGCGCTGGTGCTGGTCTACCCCATCTATTGGTGGTCACTGCCGGCCTTGCTCAAAGGCTGGGTCGAGCGGGTGTTCAGCAATGGCTGGGCCTTCGATTATGAAGAGGGCATCACCGTCAAGAAGCTGCGCGGCATGAAGGTGCACCTGGTCGGCGTCGCCGGTGCCGATAGCGGTACCTTCGAGCGGCATGGTTATGGCGAGGCAATGCGCGTGCAGATCGAGCACGGCATTTTCGACTACTGCGGCGCCGAGGTACTCAGCTCCACCCTGCTGGACGACAGCGAAGGCGCAGCCCCGGCAGCGCATCTGCACACCGCACGCACGCTGGGCGAGCAGATGTTCGCAGACTGCGAGGCCATGGCCTGAATCAGCTCGACAGCGGCCATTGTGCCAATGGCCAGTAAGCACCCTTGCGCGACTCGTACAGTGTGAAATGGCGGGCGGTGAGGTAGAAATCCGGCGCGCTGCTGGCCTCTGGCGGCTGGCCGCGGTAATCCCTGGCCAGCGTCAGGTGCGGGCGATACTCACGGCCGGCCGCTTCCACCCCCAACGGCAGCAGCGCCTGCTGCAAGCTGTACACCAGTTGCAACAGGGCCGGTGGGGTCTGTTGCGCCTCCAGCACCAGGGCGCTGGCCCGCTGCCACACCTGCAAGCGGTCCAGTACCAGCCGCGGTGCTGCGGACGACACCGAAAGCTGGTCGACCGCCGCGCAAATTGCAGGCACCTGAGCGGTATCCACATCGCCCAGAAACAGCAATGTCACGTGGAAGTTGGTGGCTGGCACCGGCTTGCCGCTGCGCAGGTTCAAGCCACGTCGCCACTGGGCCAGGGCGCGACGCTGAGCCTCGCTGACCGGCAAGGCGAAAAACAACCGCTTGAATGGTTTTTCGATACGTCCGCTGACCGATGTCATCGTGCTGTTCCTCAAGGCGTCCATTGAGCAACTGGCAGTTCTACCAGTTTCGCGGGCAGCCCTCCCACCATACGCTGGAGCTTCCATTCACTATCTGGATACTGACATGAAAGCGCACCAGCACATTCAGAATACCGAGTCGTCCATGCAAGCAACGCTGAATTGGGATGGGCATGACCGGGAGTTCAAGACTAACGAATTAGATACAAATGTCAGTTTTGGCAACCGCACATTTCTCGGCGTTCAGTACACGGAGGGGTCGGATAGCGCTTATAGCTTCGTAGTCCTGAAAATCCCGGAACACCGCCTGGTTGAAGGCGCAGCCCTCACCATCGGTGCGGGCGAGGAAGCCGAGATCAGCGCCTATTTCGGTTCGACTTCGATTGATCGTTCAGGCTGGGCGACCGGGGGTGAAATCAAGATCACCCAGATGGATGAGACTTCCAAGGCATTCAGCGCAACATTCCACTACACCATCGAAGATCCCATGGGCCGCGTTGAAATTGTGAATGGCTCACTGTCCTTGTCGCTGGCCAACCATGCAAGGCACAACAGCGTTGGTACTGGCCGGGTTCAGGCTAAACTCGATCCGGTGATAATCCCGTCGCTGGGCAACCTTGACGCTTCAACCATCGCATTCAAGGATCTCCAAGACGGGCGCATCCGACTCCTCGCGACCCAGCACGTGGAGCAGGCTTCCCAGGGCATCTTGATGATGTTCAATGAACAACATGCACGCCTGTTCTATTTGATCGGCAATGTGATCCATGACATGGTGGGTGGCAGCCTGAAATACCAGTGGGACGTGCAGAAAAGGACCCTGACCGCCACATTCACTGATTATGTCGTTAGCTACAAAGGCATTGAGCACCGCATTACGGATGGCAGCATCGAGGTGACTCTGGCCTGATGCATCGCCATGCAGACCTCGGTACGGCGGTGACGCTTGTACCAAGGTCTGCCATCGCTGCGTAACATTCTCCTACAAAGCAACGGCTCGATTGTTTATGCTGGCGGGCTTAGCCATCACGCATGGCCATTACTTGACGTATCCGCCCATGAAAATCGCCTTAGTCCTCATCTTCGTCCTCTCGATCGCCTATGTTCACCTGCGCGGTCGCGTTCGCCACAAGCTGACCCGTCAGTTGGGCGACCACTCCAGCTTCCTGGCCCCGGTCAACAGCTTCCTGTACCTGTTTTCCAGGCACCCGGCCAAGCCATACCTGCCGGTAGAGGCCTTCCCCGAACTGCAGACGCTGCAGGACCACTGGCAGGAGATCCGCGAGGAAGCCCAACAGCTGCTGCATGTAGGCGAAATCAAGAAATCCGACAATTACGATGATGTCGGTTTCAACTCATTCTTCAAGACCGGCTGGAAGCGCTTCTACCTGAAGTGGTACGGCGAAAGCCACCCGTCGGCGATGACCCTGTGCCCACGCACCACCGAGTTGCTCAAAGGCATCGGTACGGTCAAGGCCGCCATGTTCGCCACCCTGCCGCCAGGCGCCAAGCTGGTGCGCCACCGTGACCCGTATGCCGGCTCGTACCGCTACCACCTGGGCCTGGACACGCCGAACGACGACGGTTGCTACATCGACGTGGACGGCGAGAAGTATTCCTGGCGCGATGGCGAGGGTGTGGTGTTCGACGAGACCTACATCCATTACGCGGCCAATACCACCGAGCACAACCGCATCATTCTGTTCTGCGACGTGGAACGCCCGCTCAAGTACCGCTGGGCAACCGCATTCAACCGCTGGTTCAGCCGCAACGTCATGGCCGCTGCCGCCGCACCCAACGATGCCGGCGACAAGACCGGTGGCATCAACCGGCTGTTCACCCGCATCTACAAGATCCGCGAACGTGGCAAGGCGCTGAAGAAGCGCAACCGCACGCGCTACTACCTGGAGAAGTGGGCGTTCGTCGCGGCCTTGGTGCTGATATTCATCTACATCTGATCGGTGTGGGAGCGCGCAGCCCAAGAGCCTGCGCGCAACCAACCAAAGTACAAGTCTCACACTTCCCACTCTTCGACTAGCCTGAAAGCTCCACTCGCAACCTCCCCAAGGTGAAGACGATGAGCATGATGGACTGGGACGCCTACCGTAAGCAGTTGATGGCCGGCATCGGCGATCTCAAGCAGCTTTCTCCTGACACCGTGGCCGGCTACATGACCGCCAGCGGCGCAGGGGCCAAGACCAACCACCTGGACGCCAAGACCCGCGAGCTGATCTCCCTTGCCGTGGCCGTGACCACACGCTGCGATGGCTGCATCGCCGTGCATTCGCAGCAAGCCGTCAAGCATGGCGCCAGCCGCGAGGAAATCGCCGAGGCCCTCGGCGTGGCCGTGGCGATGAACGCCGGCGCCGCGCTGGTCTACTCGGCACGTGCCATGGATGCGGTGGGCAAGGCCAACGGCTGAACGCAAATGGCGGCGCCGCCCTTGCGCGACGGCGCCGCGCCACCCAGACTGGGCGGCCCAGCCCTTGCAGGAACCCGCATGATCCACATCCGCCCAATGACGCCGGAAGATTTCGAACGCTTCTGG
Source organism: Pseudomonas sp. NLJ1 (assembly GCF_049486705.1). Taxonomy (NCBI): domain Bacteria; kingdom Pseudomonadati; phylum Pseudomonadota; class Gammaproteobacteria; order Pseudomonadales; family Pseudomonadaceae; genus Pseudomonas; species Pseudomonas sp. NLJ1. The sequence goes on from NZ_CP137735.1 coordinate 604,028, forward strand.
CCCACCTTCCAGGCCGTCGTACAGGCCCGTGAAACCTACGCTTTCGACCCGGCGCTCAGCTTCGATCAGGCCCGCCAGCTGTGGCTGGAACTACCCATGCGCACATTCGTGGCCGAGGAAGACGGCCAGATGCTGGGTTCGTATTACCTCAAGGCCAATGCCGCCGGGCCCGGTGGGCACGTGGGCAACTGCGGCTACATGGTCTGTGAACCGGCACGCGGCCGCGGCGTTGCGCGGTTGATGTGCGAACACTCACAGAAACAGGCACGCCAGGAAGGTTTCCTGGCCCTGCAGTTCAACTCGGTGGTAGCCACCAATGAGGTGGCAGTGGCGCTGTGGCACAAGCTGGGCTTCGATACCGTTGGCCGCTTGCCCAAAGCCTACCGCCATGCCCGCCTGGGGTTGGTGGACTGCCTGGTGATGTACAAGTGGCTGGCGGACGAGCCGGTAGTGGAGAAGCCGCCACTGCTGATCGGGCGCAAGAACATCGAGGCACGGGTGTCGCGGCGGCGCGGGCGCTGACTTCTTCAGGCCGCCCCTGCTCGACGAAGGTCTATGGTAAAGTCGCGCCCTTTTTGAACATGCCGGGATATCGCTGCACATGACCCCCATCCTCCGCTTCCTCAACCGCACCAGCCTGGTGACGCAAATCGTCATCGGCCTGATCGCCGGCATCGCCCTGGCCCTGCTTGCGCCCGCCATCGCCCGCGACATGGCCTTCCTCGGGAAAGTGTTCGTCAGCGCCCTGAAGGCGGTGGCACCCGTGCTGGTGTTCATCCTGGTAATGGCCTCGGTCGCCAACCACCGCCACGGCCAGGAAACCCATATTCGCCCGATCCTCTGGCTGTACCTGCTGGGTACCTTCAGCGCAGCAGTGGTCGCCGTGGTCGCCAGCATGCTGTTCCCGTCGAGCCTGGTGCTGAGCACCGGCGACGCTACGCTGAGCGCGCCAGGCGGTATCACCGAGGTGCTGCAGAACTTGCTGCTGAGTGCGGTCGACAACCCGATCAACGCCCTGCTCAACGCCAATTTCATCGGTGTACTGACCTGGGCCATCGGCCTGGGCGTGGCCCTGCGCCATGCCGGCGAAACCACCCGCACCGTGGTCGAGGACCTGTCCAACGGCGTGACCCTGATCGTGCGCGTGGTCATCCGCTTCGCCCCGCTGGGCATCTTTGGCTTGGTCAGCGCCACGCTGGCCCAGTCGGGCCTGGACGCCCTGCTCGGCTACCTGCACCTGCTGGCGGTGCTGATCGGCTGCATGCTGTTCGTGGCACTGGTGATGAACCCGCTGATCGTGTATTGGAAAATCCGCCGCAACCCCTACCCGCTGACCCTGCTGTGCCTGCGCGAAAGCGGTATCACTGCGTTCTTCACGCGTAGCTCGGCGGCCAACATTCCGGTCAACCTGGCCCTGTCGGAGCGCCTTGGCCTGCATGAGGACACCTATTCGGTATCGATCCCGCTGGGTGCGACCATCAACATGGCCGGTGCCGCCATCACCATTACCGTGCTGACCCTGGCGGCGGTACATACCCTGGGTATTCCGGTGGACCTGCCGACTGCCGTGCTGCTCAGCGTGGTGGCGGCCGTCTGTGCCTGCGGCGCCTCGGGTGTGGCCGGTGGCTCGCTGCTGCTGATTCCGCTGGCGTGCAGCCTGTTTGGTATCCCTAGCGAAATTGCCATGCAGGTGGTGGCGGTTGGTTTCATCATCGGCGTGCTGCAGGATTCGGCCGAGACGGCCCTGAATTCTTCGACCGATGTACTGTTTACCGCGGCGGCGTGCCAGGCCGAAGAGCAGCGTAGCGCTTGAGATTGCCGGGGCCCTGTGGGAGCGGGTTCACCCGCTCCCACAGGTGTCAATTGCCTAACGCGACGGCATTACCTACCCTAGTGGCCTTTCCCCAGCAATGAGACAGGGCCATGTCAGAACACGAAACCGCAGGCGAAGGCCGCTTCAACAGCATCGAGATCCGTATTCTCGGCTCGCTGATCGAGAAGCAGGCCACCAGCCCGGAAAGCTACCCGCTGACCCTCAACGCCCTGGTCCTGGCCTGCAACCAGAAGACCAGTCGCGAGCCGGTGATGAACCTCACCCAAGGCCAGGTCGGCCAGGCCCTGCGCGCCCTCGAAGGGCAAGACATGACTCGCCTGCAGATGGGCAGCCGCGCCGACCGCTGGGAACACCGGGTGGACAAGACGCTGGAACTGGTGCCGGCGCAACTGGTGCTGATGGGCCTGATGTTCCTGCGCGGGCCGCAAACCCTCAACGAACTGCTGACCCGCAGCAACCGCCTGCACGAGTTCGACGACACCGAGCAGATCCAGCACCAGCTGGAGCGCCTGATCTCGCGCGGCCTGGCGTTGCACCTGCCACGCCAGGCCGGCCAGCGCGAAGACCGTTACACCCATGCCTTGGGCGACCCGGCGGAAATCGAGGCCATCCTGGCCGCACGGCAGCAGGAAGGTGGGGCACGCAGCAGCGGCGCCAATGTGTCGGAAGAACGCATCGAAGCCCTCGAAGCCCGCATCGCGGCGCTGGAGGCACGCCTGGCCGAACTGGAAGGCTGAGCCGTCACGGCTCGGGGTCGGGGAAGTTGCGGCAGCTCTTGCGCTCGGCCAGCTCCCGGTCACTGGGGCGCTGGTCGACGAACACGGTGCGGCCGTCGGCGTAGATTTCCAGGTAGCCCCAGTGCAGGTCCTGCTCCTGCTGCCCGGGTTTTGGGGGGACTAGCCACCAGGGTTCGCGGCTGATCAGGGTCATGGGTGTGGTTCCTGAGAGGTCTATCGTAATCATAGACACCCTCAGGCTCTGTTTTGCTTGTGCCGGCCCTTTCGCGGCTAAAGCCGCTCCCACAGGGATCTGCACAATTTTCAGAATCTGCGCAGTACCTGTGGGAGCGGCTTTAGCCGCGAAGGGGCCGGTACAGGCTTACGCCGGTGCCGAAGTGCGGATCAGGTGGTCAAACGCCGCCAGCGATGCCTTGGCGCCCTCACCCACCGCAATCACGATCTGCTTGTACGGCACAGTCGTCACATCACCCGCCGCAAACACACCGGGGATGCTGGTCTGGCCCTTGGCATCGACGATGATCTCGCCACGCGGCGACAGCTCGACGGTGCCTTTCAGCCAGTCGGTGTTCGGCAGCAGGCCGATCTGTACGAAAATGCCTTCCAACGCCACTTCATGCTGCTGGTCGGTGGTGCGGTCCTTGTAACGCAGGCCGGTCACCTTTTCGCCATTGCCCAGCACTTCGGTAGTCAGCGCACTAGTGATCACCTTCACGTTCGGCAGGCTGTGCAATTTGCGCTGCAATACCGCATCGGCACGCAGCTGGCTGTCGAACTCGATCAGCGTCACCTGGGCGACGATACCAGCCAGGTCGATGGCCGCTTCCACACCCGAGTTGCCACCACCGATCACCGCCACGCGCTTGCCCTTGAACAGCGGGCCGTCGCAGTGCGGGCAGTAGGCCACGCCACGGGCGCGGTATTCCTGCTCGCCCGGCACGTTCATTTCCCGCCAGCGGGCACCGGTGGCCAGGATCACGGTCTTGGCCTTGAGCGAGGCGCCGCCGGCCAGGCGTACTTCATGCAGGCCGCCATCGGTGGCCGGGATCAGCGCCTCACCGCGCTGCAGGTTCATGATGTCCACGTCGTACTGCTTGACGTGTTCTTCCAGCGCCGTGGCCAGCTTCGGCCCTTCGGTTTCCTGTACCGAGATGAAGTTCTCGATGGCCAGTGTATCGAGCACCTGGCCGCCGAAACGCTCGGCCGCAATACCGGTGCGGATGCCTTTACGCGCGGCATAGATGGCTGCCGAAGCGCCGGCTGGACCACCACCGACCACCAGCACGTCGAAGGCGTCCTTGGCGTTGATCTTCTCGGCCTGGCGAGCACCGGCGTTGGTGTCGATCTTGCCGAGTATTTCTTCCAGGCCCATGCGGCCCTGGCCGAACACTTCACCGTTCAGGTAGATGCTTGGCACCGCCATGATCTTGCGCGATTCCACTTCCGCCTGGAACAGCGCGCCGTCGATGGCCACGTGACGCACGTTGGGGTTGAGCACCGCCATCAGGTTCAGCGCCTGGACCACATCCGGGCAGTTCTGGCATGACAGCGAGAAGTAGGTTTCGAAGGTGAATTCACCTTCCAGCGCCTGGATCTGCTCGATCACTTCGGCACTGGCCTTGGACGGGTGGCCACCGACTTGCAGCAGTGCCAGCACCAGCGAAGTGAATTCGTGGCCCATGGGGATGCCGGCGAAGCGCAGGCTTATGTCGGCTCCCGGGCGGTTCAGCGAGAACGATGGACGACGGGCGTCGGTACCGTCCGCGCTGAAGGTAATGAGGCTCGACAGGCTGGCAATTTCCACCAGCAGGTCGTGCAATTCGCGGGACTTCGCGCCGTCGTCGAGGGAAGCAACGATCTCGATCGGCTGGGTGACCCGCTCCAGGTAGGTTTTCAGTTGCGATTTAAGCGTGGCGTCCAACATACGGGCGATTCCTTTTTCAAAACTCGGATACAAAAACGCCCAGGCGAGGTCGCCCGGGCGTTTGACGGGGCGGCAAGTACTTCAGCTTTGGCGGCTGCTTACCGCCCGCGACTGGCACATGGACTCAGATCTTGCCGACCAGGTCCAGCGATGGCGCCAGGGTGGCTTCGCCTTCTTTCCACTTGGCCGGGCAAACTTCGCCTGGGTGAGCGGCAACGTACTGGGCAGCTTTAACCTTGCGCAGCAGTTCGGCAGCATCGCGGCCTACACCACCGTCGTTCAGTTCGACGATCTTGATCTGGCCTTCCGGGTTGATCACGAAGGTACCGCGATCGGCCAGGCCGGCTTCTTCGATCAGCACGTCGAAGTTGCGCGAGATGACGTGGGTCGGGTCACCGATCAGTGGGTACTGGATCTTGCCGATGGTGTCCGAAGTGTCGTGCCAGGCTTTGTGGGTGAAGTGGGTGTCGGTGGACACGCCATAGATTTCCACGCCCAGCTTCTGGAACTCGGCGTAGTTGTCGGCAAGGTCACCCAGCTCGGTCGGGCAGACGAAGGTGAAGTCGGCCGGGTAGAAGAACACGACAGACCACTTGCCTTTCAGGTCGGCTTCGCTGACCTGGACGAACTCGCCCTTGTGGTAGGCGGTGGCGTTGAACGGTTTGACCTGGCTGTTGATGATAGGCATGAGAGACGCTCCTTCATGGGGTTGGAATCAGTTGATGGAGAGAATCCTAACCGCTGGTCCCGATAAAGGCTCATTGGCAAAGCTCATGCTTATGATTGGTTTTGGCTATAACCGAGGTTTATTAATAGAAGGGAATGGGCTGAGCAAAGGATTGCGGGGGTACGTGCTCGTGCAGGACCAGCTTTTTGTGGGAGCGGCCTTGTGTCGCGAAAGGGCCGCGAAGCGGCCCCAGCAATCTGTGCATCATCGCCGTGATCTTGGGGCCGCTTCGCGGCCCTTTCGCGACATAAGGCCGCTCCCACAGGGACCGTGCTCAGCGGGTGGCTGTGCGCATGGTCACGAACTCTTCGGCTGCTGTCGGGTGCACGCCAATGGTTTCGTCGAACTGCTGCTTGGTCGCACCGGCCTTCAGGGCAATGCCCAGGCCCTGAATGATCTCGCCGGCGTCAGGGCCAACCATGTGGCAGCCCAGTACCTTGTCGGTCTCGGCATCGACCACCAGCTTCATCAGAGTCTTTTCCTGAATATCGGTCAGCGTCAGTTTCATCGCACGGAAGCGGCTCTCGAATACCTGCACCTTGTGCCCGGCCTCCAGTGCCTGCTCCTCGGTCAGGCCCACGGTGCCAATGGGCGGCTGGCTGAACACTGCGGTCGGGATGTTCTGATAGTCCACCGGCCGGTATTGCTCGGGCTTGAACAGGCGCCGGGCCACGGCCATGCCCTCGGCCAAAGCCACCGGAGTCAGTTGCACGCGGCCAATCACATCGCCAATGGCCAGGATCGACGGCGCGGTGGTCTGGTACTGCTGGTCAACACGAATGTAACCACGGGCGTCCAGCTCGACGCCGGTGTTTTCCAGGCCCAGGTTGTCCAGCATCGGGCGCCGGCCGGTGGCATAGAACACGCAATCGGTGACCAACTCGCGGCCATCCCCGAGGGTGGCCTTGAGGCTACCGTCCTCGAGCTTGTCGATGCGCTGGATGTCGGCGTTGAACTGCAGGTCGAGGCCGCGCTTTTCCAGTTCTTCCTTCAAGTGCGTGCGCACCGAACCGTCGAAGCCACGCAGGAACAGGTCGCCACGGTACAGCAGCGTGGTAGCGGCCCCCAGGCCCTGGAAGATGCCAGCGAACTCGACAGCGATGTAGCCACCGCCCACCACCAGCACCCGGCGTGGCAGGTCCTTGAGGTAGAAGGCTTCGTTGGAGGTGATGGCCAGTTCCTTGCCCGGAATGTCCGGCACCTGTGGCCAGCCACCGGTGGCGATGAGGATGTGCTCGGCAGTGTAGCGCTGGCCTTCCACTTCCACTTCATTGGCACCGGTCAGGCGCGCATGCCCCTGCAGCAGGGTGACCCCGCTGTTGAGTAGCAGGTTGCGGTAGATGCCGTTGAGGCGCTCGATTTCCCGGTTTTTGTTGGCAATCAGGGTGCCCCAGTCGAAATGCCCTTCTTCAAGTGTCCAGCCGAAGCCTGCGGCCTGCTCCAGTTCGTCAGCGACGTGTGCGCCGTACACCAGCAGCTTTTTCGGCACGCAGCCGACGTTGACGCAGGTACCGCCCAGGTAGCGGCTCTCGGCCACTGCCACCTTTGCGCCGAAGCCGGCGGCAAACCGCGCCGCGCGCACACCGCCGGACCCGGCACCAATCACGAACAGATCAAAATCGTAGGCCATGTATTCACTCTCCTAGGCAGGCGCCCAGCATAACGCCGTTGGCCGCCGCAAACAAAAAAGCCACCCCGAAGGGTGGCTTTCAGACCAGCAGGGCTTATCAGTAAGCCTTGCCAGTCTTGTAGTAGTTCTCGAAGCAGAAGTTGGTCGCGTCGATGTAGCCTTCCGCGCCACCACAGTCGAAACGCTTGCCCTTGAACTTGTAGGCAATCACGCAGCCGTTCTGCGCCTGTTGCATCAGGGCGTCGGTGATCTGGATCTCGCCACCTTTGCCCGGCTCGGTGTTGGCGATGATGTCGAAGATATCCGGGGTCAGGATGTAGCGACCGATGATCGCCAGGTTCGACGGGGCATCTTCCGGCTTCGGCTTCTCGACCATGTTGGTGACGCGGAAAATGTCGTCACGGATCATGTCGCCGGCGATCACACCGTACTTGTTGGTTTCCTGCGGATCGACTTCCTGGATGGCGACGATCGAGCAACGGAACTGGTTGTACAGCTTGACCATCTGGGTCAGTACGCCGTCACCTTCCGGGTTCACGCACAGATCGTCCGCCAGCACCACGGCGAACGGCTCGTCACCGATCAGCGGGCGGCCGGTCAGGATGGCGTGGCCCAGGCCTTTCATTTCGGTCTGGCGGGTGTAGGAGAACGAGCATTCGTCGAGCAGGCGACGGATACCAACCAGGTATTTTTCCTTGTCGGTGCCCTTGATCTGGTTTTCCAGCTCGTAGCTGATGTCGAAGTGGTCTTCCAGAGCACGCTTGCCGCGCCCGGTGACGATGGAGATCTCGCTCAGACCGGCATCCAGTGCCTCCTCGACGCCATACTGGATCAGTGGCTTGTTGACCACCGGCAGCATTTCCTTGGGCATGGCTTTGGTAGCGGGCAGGAAGCGGGTGCCGTAACCGGCTGCCGGGAACAAGCATTTCTTGATCATATACGTCCTTACAAAAGGCTAGGCCTGTGGAATTCGGCGCAGTCTAATCAGGCGGCAGTCACCTTACAATGCCCTACCTGTGGCCGATCGATGGGAAGATAGAGATAACCCAGTGTAGATAGTTCCGATGGATCGTAAATATTGCTGTCATCAATGACCGTTGGATGACAGCAGATCGGGGTTGCCTTTACCGGCCTCTTCGCGGGTAAACCCGCTTCCACAGGTACTGCACAGCATTCAGAGCCTGTGGCGATCCTTGTGGGAGCGGGTTTACCCGCGAAGAGGCCGGTACAGGCAATACATCAGCTACCAGTCCCCTGCCCGATCAACACCCCATCGACCTTCTGCCCATACAGGTTCACCCCGTCGTTGGCATGGAACTTCGCCCGCGTCTTCTCGATGGAGCCTTCCACCAACCGCGGATCCTGCGGCCGTTCATGGCGGTTGACCCAGGCCGCCACATCCCAGGCCTGCTGATCACTCAGGCTGCCAGGCTTGCCCAGCGGCATGTTGTACTTGATGAACGACGCCGCAGTGTTGATGCGGTGCATGCCGGCGCCCCAGTTGTAGGAGTCTTTGCCCCACAACGGCGGCATCACATACTCGCCCGCCACCTTCTGCCCCTCGCCGTTGTCGCCGTGGCAGATCGCACACTGCTCGCGATAAACCTGCTGACCACGCTTGAAGTCGTACCCGCCCTTGGGTTGCGGCACCTCCGGGTACCCGCGCCCGGCAATTTCCACACCGGTCGGCGCCTTGGTGGAAAGCCAGTACGAATACACTGCCAACGCCGTCATCTGCGGGCTGTCTGCAGCCGGTGGCTTGCCGTTCATGCTGAACTGGAAGCAGCCCTGGATACGCTCGGCGTATGTGTTGACCTTGTCGTTTTTCTTGCGGTACGCGGGGTACATCGGGTACGCCCCCCACATCGGCGCGGAATGCGCCAGCCGCCCCTGGTCAAGGTGGCAGTTGCTGCAGTTCATGCCATTACCCACGGCCTCGGGCATCAACCTGCGGGTGTCGACGAACAAGGCGTGCCCCTCGCGCACCATCTTGCCAAAGGCATTGTCAGGCAACTCGCTTTCCGCTGGCGGCACGAACTGCGGTGCAGCCTGCACGCCAGGCACTTTCAACTGTGACTGGTCTTCCATGGCGATCTGGGCGGCCTGGGCGCTGCCCATGGCCAGCAGCAGCAGGGCTGGAATCATCGGTTTCATGGCTTGACCTCCTGGCTGGCTGGGCGGGCGAAGAACTCGGCGACGGCCTTGATCTCGTCATCGGTCATGGCCTTGGCCACACCGACCATCAGTTGGTTGGGGTCATTGCTGCGGGTGCCGTCACGCCAGGCATTGAGCTGCGCCACCAGGTAACTGGCGGGCTGACCTGCCAAGGGCGGGAAGTGTTCGCCAACCCCGCCGCCGCCCGGGCCATGGCATTGCACGCAACCAGGAATCTGCCGGCTCCAGTCGCCGTACAGGGCCATGCGGGTGGTGGGGTCATCGGCGATCTGCTGGCGACGCAGGTCGCCTGCTGGGTCTGCCGGCAGGCTGGCCAAATAGGTGCTGACCGCCTTGATCTCATCCTCGGTCAGGGCCTTGGCAAGTGGCTCCATTACCGGCTGCTTGCGGCTGCCGCTGCGCCAGTCATGCAATTGCTTGCTGAGGTAAGCGGCCGGCAGCCCGGCCAGGCGCGGGAAGCCGGCAGCGGCAATGCCCTTGCCGTCCGGCCCATGGCAACCCAGGCAAGCCATGGCGGCGGGGTTGGCCCCGCCCTGGGTGAAGACTTTCTGGCCATCGGCGGCATGCGCCGCGGGCCAGGCCAGGATCAGCAGGCTGCCGATCACGACGCGACTCAACGGTGTCATCACGAATCTCCTTTTCTATTGTTATATGCTTAGGCTTAAAACATATAAGCAAAAGGAGCGCGATCAGTTGCCCTGGATCAACTCCCGGAGATGCATTGGGTGGCGGCGGTGCGCACATCGCCCAGGCGCAGCGGGAAGTTGTTCAACCGCTCGTGCAGCTTGATACTGCTGCCGCTGCCACGCTTGTCGATATCCACCAGCGCCGCGGGGCCCGCGCCCGAGCTGATCTTCTGCGGCACGATCAGCCGCAGGCCATCGCCACGCTGCTCTTCCACCAGCGGGTCGCGGCTATCGGCCAGCTTCTGCTTGACGCAATCGGCATACGCGCGCGGAGACTTGCCGGAGATCACATCCAGCGTTTCACGCGACTGTTCCAGTTCCGTAACACTCACACAGCCACCCAGCGTCACCGCCAACGCCGCCACCATCCATTTCATTTACAGCACCTCTGCCTTCAAGAATCCGCTTCGACCACAGCCAGGCCATTTTGCTCCCTGCTTTGGCAGTTTTATCTACGCCTGGCGGAACAGCGCGGCAGTGTAACCCGACATCGTGGTATCTTTCGCCTTTGCAGAACCAATCCTTGCGGAGCATCACATGAAATTCGTACACCAGCGCGAGCACTTGAACGAGGACGACATCGTCGTCATCGAGTGTTCCCAGCGCTGCAATATCCGCCTGATGAACGACGCCAACTTCCGCAGCTTCAAGAACGGCGGCCGTCACACCTACCACGGTGGCCATTTCGAAAAGTTCCCGGCGAAAATTACCGTGCCCAGCACCGGTTTCTGGAACATCACCATCGATACCGTGACAACCCGCCCGATCTCGGTCACCCGCAAGCCAACCTTGACCCACAAGATCAAGATCATCCGTCGTTCATCGTCGAAACTCAGATAAGGCCACCATGACCCAGACCACCAAGTACGTCATCAAGTACAAGCTCGACGGCCAGCGCCGCTGGGACTTCGCGCTGATGCCCGACGCCTCCCGCGAACAAGCCCTGGAAGCCCTGCGCAAGATTCATGGCGAAGATGCCGAGAAGATCAGCGACATCCAGGTCAGCAAGGCCTTGTAAACACCCGCCCCGCCCTACAGTTCGCCCGCGCAAGGAGAATCGCATGAGCAACTGGCCCGATAGCCGCATCCTCGACCTGCTGGGCATCGAGTTGCCCATTCTGCAGGCCCCCATGGCCGGTGCCACGGGCTCGGGCATGGCCATTGCCGTAGGCCAGGCGGGCGGCCTGGGCGCCCTGCCCTGCGCCATGCTCACGGGCGACCAGGTGCGCGCCGAGATCACCGCCTTCCGCGCCGGCTGCCCGGGCCGCCCGTTGAACCTGAATTTCTTCTGCCATCAGCCACCTGCGTCCGATACCGAGCGCGATTTACGCTGGAAGCAGGCACTCGAGCCCTATTACAACGAAGTAGGTGCCGACTTCGCGGCGCCCATGCCGGTGTCCAACCGCGCGCCTTTCGACGAACAGAGCTGCCAGCTGGTCGAGCAACTGCGCCCGGAGGTAGTGAGCTTCCACTTCGGCCTGCCCCAGGCCGACCTGCTGCAACGGGTAAAGGCCAGCGGTGCCAAGGTACTGTCCAGCGCCACCACCGTGGAGGAAGCCGTATGGCTGGAGCACCGCGGCTGTGATGCGATCATTGCTATGGGCTATGAGGCGGGCGGACATCGCGGCATGTTCCTCAGCGACGATATCACCAGCCAGATCGGCACCTTCGCCCTGGTGCCGCAGGTGGTTGATGCGGTCAGCGTGCCGGTGATTGCCGCCGGCGGCATTGCTGACCACCGCGGCCTGTTGGCGGCACTGGCCCTGGGTGCTTCGGCCGTGCAGATCGGAACGGCTTACCTGTTCTGCCCCGAAGCCAAGGTCTCGCCGGCACATCGCCAGGCCCTGGACAGCGCACCCGCCAGCGACACGGCGCTGACCAACCTGTTCACCGGCCGACCGGCGCGTGGCATCAACAACCGCATCATGCGCGAACTGGGGCCGATGAGCGACCTGGCGCCGCGCTTCCCACTGGCCGGCGGGGCGTTGATGCCTTTGCGGGCGATTACCGATCCGCAGGGCAATAGCGACTTCAGCAACCTGTGGTCGGGGCAGGCGCTGCGGCTGGGCAGGCATATGCCGGCGGGTGAGTTGACCCGGGAGATTGCCGAAAAGGCGCTGGCGATGATTGGCCGACAGGCATCTGCATAAGCAGGCTAGGCCCCTTCGCGGGTGAACCCGCTCCCACACATTCGAATAGTGTGCCGGCCCTGTGGGAGCGGGTTTACCCGCGAAAAGGCCTGGCCTGCTTGCGCATTACCTTGCCTCTTCCCGGCCCAAGGCCTATCGCTATATAGTTAAGGATATAACGATAACCTCCCAGGAGTTGTGTTGATGTGTACCCGCCCTTCCTATGTAGCCGCGGCCACCCTGGCCACCCTGCTCGCCTTCAACACTGCCTGGGCCGATGAAGTCCAGGTCGCGGTCGCTGCGAACTTCACAGCCCCGATCCAGGCCATTGCCAAGGACTTCGAAAAGGACACCGGCCATAAACTGGTCGCCGCCTATGGCGCCACCGGCCAGTTCTACGCACAAATCAAGAACGGCGCGCCGTACGAGGTATTCCTCGCTGCCGACGACAGCACCCCTGCCAAGCTCGAGCAGGAAAAAGCCATTGCCCCGGGCTCGCGCTTCACCTACGCCATCGGTACCTTGGCCCTGTGGTCGGCCAAGCCCGGCTATGTCGACGCCAACGGCGAAGTACTGAAAAAGAACCAGTTCAAGCACCTGTCCATCGCCAACCCGAAAACCGCACCTTACGGCCTGGCCGCCACCCAGGTGCTGGACAAGCTGAAGCTGACCGAAGCCACCACGCCCAAGCTGGTCGAAGGGCAGAACATCACCCAGGCGTTCCAGTTCGTCTCCACCGGCAACGCCGAGCTGGGCTTTGTCGCCCTGTCGCAAATCTACAAGGACGGCAAGGTCGAAAGCGGCTCGGCCTGGATCGTTCCCTCGTCCCTGCATGAGCCCATCCGCCAGGACGCGGTAATCCTCGAAAAAGGCAAGGACAACCCCGCTGCCAAAGCTCTGGTCGACTATCTGAAAGGCCCGAAAGCCGCGGCAGTGATCAAATCCTACGGTTATGAAATCTGATGCCACTGGACGCCAGTGACCTGGGTGCCATCTGGCTGACCGTGAAACTGGCCAGCCTGACCACCCTGATCCTGCTGATCGTCGGCACGCCCATCGCCTGGTGGCTGGCGCGCACGCGCTCGTGGCTGCGCGGGCCGGTAGGCGCGGTAGTGGCCCTGCCGCTGGTGCTGCCTCCCACGGTGATCGGTTTCTACCTGCTGATCGCCCTCGGCCCGCATGGCTGGCTGGGCCAGGCGACCCAGGCGCTGGGCCTGGGCAGCGTGGTGTTCAGCTTCACCGGCCTGGTGATCGGCTCGGTGATCTACTCCATGCCGTTCGTTGTCCAGCCACTGCAGAATGCCTTCGGCGCCATTGGCCAGCGCCCGCTGGAAGTAGCCGCCACGCTGCGCGCCGGCCCTTGGGACACCTTCGTCCACGTAGTGCTGCCGCTGGCCCGCCCAGGCTTCATCACCGCCAGCATCCTCGGTTTCGCCCACACCGTGGGCGAATTCGGCGTGGTGTTGATGATTGGCGGCAACATCCCCGACAAGACACGCGTGGTCTCGGTGCAGATCTTCGACCATGTCGAGGCCATGGCCTATTCGCAAGCACACTGGCTGGCCGGTGCCATGCTGGTGTTCTCGTTCCTGGTGCTGCTCCTGCTATACGCTGGACGCCGCGGCAAAGCCGGTTGGAGCTGAAATGAGCGCATCGATTGTGGCGCGTCTGAAAATGGCGCGCGACGACTTCACCCTGGACGTCGACCTGCACCTGCCCGGGCGCGGCATCAGCGCGCTGTTCGGCCACTCGGGTTCTGGCAAGACCAGCTGCCTGCGTTGCCTGGCCGGGCTGGAACGGGCCGCCAGCGCCTACATCGAAGTCAACGGCGAAGTCTGGGAGGACAGCGCCCGCGGCGTCTTCCAGGCACCGCACCTGCGCCCGGTGGGCTACGTGTTCCAGGAGGCCAGCCTGTTCCCGCACCTGTCGGTACGCGGCAACCTGGAATTCGGCTGGCGGCGGGTGGCCGCTGCCGAGCGCAAGGTCAGCCTCCACCAGGCCTGCCAGCTGCTGGGTATCGGCCATTTGCTGGCACGCCGCCCGGCAACCTTGTCCGGTGGCGAGGCGCAGCGGGTAGGCATTGCCCGCGCCCTGCTCAGCAGCCCGCGCCTGCTGTTGATGGACGAGCCGCTGGCTGCACTCGACGGGCCGCGCAAGCGCGAGATACTGCCCTACCTGGAGCGCCTGCACGATGAACTGGAAATCCCGCTGGTGTATGTCAGCCATGCTCAGGAAGAAGTGGCGCGGCTGGCCGACCACCTGGTGTTGCTGGAGCAAGGCCGGGCAGTGGCCAGCGGCCCGATCGGCGAAACCCTGGCCCGCCTCGACCTGCCGCTGGCCCAGGGCGAGGATGCCGGGGTGGTATTCGAGGGCCTGGTGGTGGGGCACGACCCGCACTACGACCTGCTCGACCTGCGCCTGCCCGGTAACGACGGGCCACTGTTGCGTATCGCCCACCCTGCCCAGGTGATTGGCAGCACCTTGCGGGTCAAGGTGCAGGCCCGTGACGTCAGCCTGGCCCTTGCAGCCGACAGTACTTCGAGCATCCTCAACCGCGTGCCGGTACGCGTGCGCGAAAGCCGCCCGGCAGCCAACCCGGCTCATGTGCTGGTCAGCCTGGACGCCGGCGGTAACGCCTTGCTCGCGCGCATCACCCGCTTTTCGGCAGACCAGCTCGGCCTGCACGCAGGCCAGGTGCTGTTTGCCCAGATCAAGTCGGTAGCGCTGCTGGGCTGAGCATCGGCCCCGTCGCTGGTGTCCATTGATCAGTGACCTGATCGAGGCCTGCCAGCCATGCTTGAATGCCCCCTGCCGCCCACCCTGCACTATGTCGACGACAGCCAGCCGGGCCTGACCCGGCGCCGCTGGAGGGGCCGTTTCATCTACCTGGATGCCGACGGCCAACGGGTGCGCGACAGCGATACCCTCGCCCGCATCGCTGCACTGGTAATCCCCCCGGCCTATACCGAGGTGTGGATCTGCGCCGACCCGCAAGGCCACCTGCAAGCGACAGGTCGCGATGCCCGCGGCCGCAAGCAATACCGCTACCATGCGCAGTGGCGAGAAGTACGCGACCAGCACAAGTACGGGCGCATGCTGGCGTTTGCCCAGGCCCTGCCGAAACTGCGCGCGCAACTGCACGCCCACCTTGCCCGGCCCGGCCTGGACCGGGAAAAGGTGATGGCGCTGGTGATCAGCCTGCTGGATCACACCCTGATCCGCATCGGCAACCAGCGCTACCTGCGTGACAACCAGTCCTATGGACTGACCACCCTGCGCAATCGCCATGTGGAGGTGAAGGGCAGCAGCATCCGCTTCCAGTTCCGCGGCAAGCGCGGCGTCGAGCACAACGTCAGCCTCAACGACAGGCGCCTGGCCAACCTGCTCAAGCGCTGCATGGAGCTGCCCGGGCAAGCGCTGTTCCAGTACCTGGACGACAACGGCCAGCGCCACAGCGTCGGCTCCAGCGAGGTCAACCAGTTTCTGCAGCAGCTGACCGGCGCCGACTTTACCGCCAAGGACTACCGCACCTGGGCCGGCAGCAGTCTGGCCCTGGACCTGCTCAGGCCCTTGGCCTGGGAGCCCGAGAGCGAAGCCAAACGCCAGGTCGCCGCGATCGTACGCCAGGTAGCATCACGCCTGGGCAATACACCGGCGGTGTGCAGGCGTTGCTACATCCACCCGGCTGTACTTGAACACTATGCCCTGGGGCGGTTGGCCAACTTGCCGAAGAACCGTGTACGCAAAGGCCTGGACCGTGAAGAAGTAGCCTTGCTGCTATTTCTTCAGGCACTCGAGGAACAGGATGACCATTAACCCGGTCTATTCAACCCATCATGCGAAGAAATTTCCCATTGACCGCCAAGCACCCTATTCTTGCCACCGAGCACCTTGGCCGACAACCCGCTGGCGGTTTGCTTCGGCACCTGCGACTGAAGACACGCAACAGAATTTGTCTGTCGGGGAATTACTATCCGCCGAAAGCGTCTTTAATGAGAAGGAAGAGGGACAAGCTCCCGCCGCCGTGGCAACTAGCTCGACGGACTTTTATATCACCAAGGAGAACTACATGCTGATACTCACCCGCAAGGTTGGCGAAAGCATCGTCATCAACGATGACATCAAAGTCACCATTCTGGGCGTCAAAGGGATGCAGGTGAGGATCGGTATCGATGCACCGAAAGACGTCCAAGTCCATCGCGAAGAGATCTTCAAGCGCATCCAGGCCGGCAGCCCGGCCCCGGAAAAGCACGACGACTCGCACTGAGCGACCTGCTTCACGTTGCCTCAAGCCGCACGGACGCGCTTGATCGCCCCGCGCCTCAGGTGCCCAGCAGTTCGCGCACCTTGGCGATCATACAGTCCATGTCGAACGGTTTGTCGAACACCGCGGCGAACAGTTCCGGGCATCCTTGGTTGGCCTGCGCGCCACTCATGAGGATGACCGGCAACTCGCTCAACTCCGGGTCTTCACGCATCGAGCGCACCAGCTCCTCGCCGTTGAGCAGCGGCATCATGTAGTCGGTGATCACCAGCTGAACGCGCTTTTCCTTCAGCGCCTCGAGCGCCTTGCAACCGTTGCTCGCCTTTTCCACCAGGAAGCCTTCGTCCTCCAGGGCGAAACCGAGGATGTCGGCAATCAGGTACTCGTCATCGACGATCAGGATGGTGTTCATCGTCCGCCCCGTCACCCGCTCCCCTGCGGCACCGGCGTTCCCGAGAGCACACCACAGGCGCCTTCGAACGCTTTGCGCAGGGTAATGCCCTGCGGCCTGATCAACAGCTCGTGCAAGGCAGGGTCATGGTGGCTGTCACGCACTTTGAGGATCGACAGCATACGTCGCAGCTGCGAGTCCAGCTCGACGAAGCGCATCAGCATCAGGTTGTCGACGATACTCGACAGGTCCGGGGCCGGGGCGCTGATTTCCGCGCCGAAGATGTCGCGCATTTCCCAGGTCAGCATCACGCTGACATTGCGCGCGCGCAGCTCACCGACCAGGGCGCGAAAAAACGCATTGAGCCGCGCCGGGTCGCTGGCCAGGCGGCTGAACGCCCCCAGGCTGTCGATCAGCACACGTTTGCTGCCTTGCGCCTCGACCCGCTCGAGCAGGCGTGCACCGACCTGGTCCAGCAACCCCTCGGTGGTCGGCTGCCAGCACAGCTGCAGGCTGCCGCCCTGCTCCAGGGCGGCAAAATCGTAACCCAGCGACGCGGCCTTGATACGCAGGCGCTCCGGCGTTTCGTAGAAGCCGAAATGCAGCCCCGGCGCCTGCGGGCTGCTGGCACCGAGGAAGGCAAGGCCCAATGACGTCTTGCCAATACCCGAAGGCCCGATCAGCAAGCTGACCGAGCCCGTGGCCAGCCCGCCACCTAGCATTTCATCCAGGGTTGCCACCCCGCTGCCGATGCGCTCCAGGGTGGCGTTGCCCGCCTGGCTGGGGTGGCTGAACAGCGACTCCAGGCGCGGGTATACATGCATGCCGCCTTCATCGATGAGGCACTCGTGGCGCCCCGACAATGCCGCACTGCCACGCGTCTTGCGCAGCTGGACATGGCGCACGGCACGGCTGCCGTACAGTTGCTCGCCCAGCTCGATCACGCCGTCGACCATGGTGTGCTCCGGGCTGCCTTCTTCCAGCCGGGCGCTGGTCAGCAGCAGTAAGGTGCAACCGGCAAAGGCCGCATGACCCTGTAGTTCGGAGACGAATTTCTTGGTGTCCAGCGCGGTTTCCGCACGCACCCGGGCATTGAGCACGCCATCGACGATCAGCAGGCTGGCCTGCTGGCGGGCGATTTCCTGGCGCAGCAGCCGCACCACAGCGTCCAGGCCTTCCTGCTCCAAGGTGTCGAAGGCACTGACGAACTGGATCGTGTCGCCGACCAACGCCGGGTCGAAGAACTCCAGGGTCGCCAGGTACTGGAACAGCCGCTCGTGCGACTCACTCAGCAAGGTAGCCACCAGCACCCTGCCCCCACTGCGCACATGCGCACAGGCCAGCTGATTGGCGAGGATGGTTTTGCCGGCCCCCGGCGGGCCCTGAATGATGTAGGACGCGCCAGCCACCAGGCCACCCTGGAGCAATGCATCGAGCCCGTCAATACCGGTAACCAGCCGCCTGAGTGCCTGTGCCATGATGTTCTACCTGTGGAGTTGGCTATCGGTCTGGCCCTGATAGATTGGCAAGTAAAGCTGCATGCAAGTTCCCCGGCCGGGCTCACTGTCGACGCGAATGGCACCACCGCTCTGCCTGGCAAAACCATAGACCTGGCTAAGGCCCAGGCCAGTACCCTTGCCAAAGGGCTTGGTAGTGAAAAACGGTTCGAAAATACGCGGCAGTACCGCTGGCGCGATGCCCTCGCCGCTGTCTTCCACCTCGAAACGCACAAACCCGCCGTGCAGGCCTTCAAACTTGCCGGTCAGTTCGACCACATCGACGGTCAAGCCGATCCGGCCCTGCCCCGTGATGGCATCGCGGGCATTGAACAACAGATTGAGTAGCACCATCTGCAATTGCCCGGCATCCACCTCGATCAAGGGCAGGTCCGGTTGCAACAGCACCTTCAGCTCAATCGAATCAGGCAGCGCATGCTCCAGCAGACCACGGGTGGCGGCAACAAGGTTCGCCGGGGCGACGCAAGCCACATCAAGCTTGCGGTGGCGGGCAAAGCTGAGCAACTGCTGGGTCAGTTCGGTGCCACGCTGCCCGGCATCGAGAATGTGTTGCAGCATGCGCTTGGCGCGTGCCGGGTCCTGGGTGGACAGCGCCAGCCGCGCCGAGCTGATGATGATGGTCAACATGTTGTTGAAGTCATGTGCCAGGCCACCGGTCAACTGGCCGAGGGCCTCCAGCTTCTGTGCCTGGAACAGCTGGGCGCGCACCGCGTCCAGTTGCAGCGCCGACTCGCGACGGTCGGTGATATCCCGGGTCACCTTGGCCAGGCCGACGACCTGGCCCTGGTCATCGCGGATCACATCCAGGGCGGCCAGCGCCCAGAATTGCGTGCCATCCTTGCGTACGCGCCAGCCCTCATCCTGCGCCACACCCTGCTCCAGCGCCTGACGCAGCAAGCGTTCCGGGCGGCCCTCGGCGCAATCCTGGGGGGTGAAGAACAATGAGAAATGCTGGCCGATCACTTCATCGGCACGGTACCCCTTGATGCGTTGAGCGCCTGCGTTCCATGACACTACATTGCCGGACGGGTCGAGCATGTAGATCGCGTAATCCACCACCGACTGAACCAGCTGTTCATAGCGGTGGGCAGGCATGATGGGGTGGTCGAGGCAATCAGCTGAAACCATGCGAGCTCCACCGGCACAGCAGGAGAGAAAAGAGAGCGAAGTTCAACGCCCGGGCTCAACCAGCACCGGGCTGATGCGCCGTGGCATCGCCACTTTCAGCAACCATAAGCCGACCAGCAGGATAAACCCGCCACCGGCCAGGGCCATCAGCCGCTGCGGTTGAGGGTGTTCGGCATCGAACCCCAGCATCAGCAGGTAAGCGCCCAGGCTGATCAGGCTGAGGTAGAGAAACGCCCCCAGCACGACCACCAGCGCGAACAACAGTCGCCAGAACAGCCGCGGGCGCACGATGCGCTCGGAAGTACCGGACTGAGCCATCACTGCACACTCTTGGATCCAATAAAGGGGCAACAGTGGCGTAATGACAGCAAGGTGTCAATTGCCCGTTCGATCGACCCTTCATTCTGTTGATCATAGGCGCTGTGGTTGACTCAACTATAACAATGGGTTATAAAGCGCGCTTGATTGCGAAGCCCTTCTGCTTAGAAGCGAGCTGGTCGTTACGGCCCATTCAAGCGTGCGAGTGTGGTGGAATTGGTATACACAGCAGACTTAAAATCTGTCGGCGTGAGCCTTGCGGGTTCGAGTCCCGCCACTCGCACCAAATTTCTAGCGAAGGCGCCCGTGTGGCGCCTTTTTGCTGCTCGCCAGCAATCCTTTGTGCAGCTGCTACAGTGGTGCTTGTACCCGCCCACTGGAACGCCGCCATGCGCTACTCCCTGTTCGATGGTCAACGCGACATCATTATCCTGATTGCCCGTGTGCTGCTGATGATCCTGTTCGTCTTGTCCGGCTGGGGCAAGTTGACCGGGTTCGAAGGCACGGTCGGCTACATGACTTCACTCGGCGCCCCTGCCCCCATGCTGGCAGCGGCAGTTGCCGTGCTCATGGAGTTCGTCGTGGCCATCCTGCTGATCCTCGGTTTCTACACCCGGCCGCTGGCCTTCCTGTTTGCGCTGTTCGTGCTGGGCACGGCGCTGTTGGGCCACCCGTTCTGGAACATGGTCGACCCTGAGCGCAGCGCCAACATGACCCAGTTCCTGAAAAACCTCAGCATCATGGGCGGCCTGCTGATGCTGGCAGTGAGCGGCCCTGGGCGTTTCTCGGTAGACGGGCGCTGAGTCAGTCGTCTTCGCAGTCGTCGAACCAGGCTGGGTGATCGCGCTCCTCGTCATCGAGGTCATCCAGCGTTTCCTCGTCTTCCTCCACTTCGTCCTCGGCGCCTTGGGCATCCGCTTCAGGCTCGATATCGTCGTAGAGGAATTCATGATCAAGCAGGTGATCGTGCTCGGGTTCGTGCAGGTCGTCTTCGTCGTGCATGCTGGCTCCTGGGCGGGTGGCAGGCCTGTATAGGCTGATCGGCTGCGCAGGTCAATGCATTACCGCTTAATGCTCGGTTAACCCGCAAGGTCCAGTCTGCAGGCTCTCCCTTCAAACGTCGCTTGCCCGCCTCCCATGGCGGGCTTTTTTATCCCCTGGTTTTGCCCTTCGTCCAGCCTTGGCAAATCACAGTGAACCGCGCCCATGCTGGCCAGGCTCGCAAATGATGCAGGACCTGTCGTTTTTCAAGGAGAAAGCCCATGGCTGTATATATCGACAACCTCATCATCACCACTCCCGTGCCGAAGTCCGCGACCAACCCGGTAGCCCTGGAATTGACCGGCGCCCAGGCGCTGGCGACCCTGCCTGAAGTCATCGCCCGGCTGAGCGACGGCTCCATCCGTATGACCGCCCCCACCAAGGGCGCCTCCAGCAAAAGCACCCACCGCACCCGCTGCGAGTGGAAGGAGCCCGCGTACTGGGCGCTGAACAGCGCCGCCAGGCATCGCAATCATCAGACCATGACACTGCAGAAAGTGAACCTTGCGCAAAAGGTGGTCATTGCCCAGATGCACGTAAAAGACGACGACAACCCGCCCATCAAGGTGTTCTGGAACAAGGGCAAGATCACCGTGGGCTTTCGCACCGAATTCAACCAGACGGCCACGAGCAGCAGCACGGTGCTGGCCGACGTACCGCTCGGCGCCCGTTTCGATGTCAGCATCGATGTGACAAACAACGGCGCCTGCACGGTCAGCGCAAGCTGCAACGGCCGTATTGGCAGCACATCGCCCCAGCAACTGGGGGCGACCTGGGCGACGCGCACGCTCAAATTCCATGGGGGGTATACAACCAGGTGGACTACACCGACACCACGCCTGCCGAGGACGGTTCGGTATGCGCCATCAGCCAACTGGAACTGAGCCATGCATGACAAGCTCATGACCTGACCTTCACGAAATACTGACATCCGGGTGGGCACACTGGCCCTGCTCCGTATGTTCTTGCAGCCCGCCGCATTATTGCCGCGGGCTTTTCTTTTTGTGGCGAGCCTAACGCAGAACCCCGTAGGAGCGGCCTTGTGTCGCGATGGGCTGCAAAGCAGCCCCAACAAAGTTATGCGCCCCGCTGAAATCCCGGGGCCGCTCTGCGGCCCTTTCGCGACACAAGGCCGCTCCTACAAGTGCCCGTGCAGGGCAGGTACCTGCTGCGTACAAGCCTCCAACCCCAGACCATGACCTGAAGCAGTTTTGCCCCACCAGGCAAGGGCTATGCTAACCCCTGCGATAACCCAAGCTTATTCGGATGACACGGAGGCTCATATGAAAGCTGCTGTTGTTGCACCAGGCCGTCGCGTGGATGTGGTGGAGAAAACCCTGCGCCCTCTCGAGCACGGTGAAGCGCTGCTGAAAATGCAATGCTGCGGTGTGTGCCACACCGATCTGCATGTGAAAAATGGCGACTTCGGTGATAAGACCGGTGTAGTGCTAGGCCATGAAGGCATCGGCGTGGTCCAGGAAGTAGGGCCAGGCGTCACCTCGCTCAAGCCGGGTGACCGTGCCAGCGTGGCATGGTTCTACCAGGGCTGTGGGCATTGCGAGTATTGCACCAGCGGCAACGAAACCCTGTGCCGCGAAGTGAAGAACTCCGGCTACACCGTGGACGGGGGTATGGCTGAAGCCTGCATCGTCAAGGCCGACTACTCGGTCAAAGTGCCCGACGGGCTCGACTCCGCTGCCGCCAGCAGCATTACCTGCGCCGGCGTAACTACCTACAAGGCGGTAAAGATATCCAACATCCGCCCCGGCCAATGGATCGCCATCTACGGTCTTGGCGGCCTGGGCAACCTTGCCTTGCAATATGCCAAGAACGTCTTCAACGCCAAAGTGATCGCCATCGATGTCAACGAAGAGCAACTGCGCTTCGCCAGCGAGATGGGCGCCGACCTGGTCGTCAATTCACGCACCGAGGATGCCGCCAAGGTCATCCAGGCCAAGACCGGTGGCGCCCATGCCGCCGTGGTTACCGCCGTTGCCAAGGCTGCCTTCAACTCGGCCGTTGATGCCCTGCGCGCAGGTGGCCGCCTGGTTGCGGTCGGCCTGCCGTCGGAAGCCATGAACCTGAATATCCCGCGCCTGGTGCTGGACGGTATCGAAGTGATCGGCTCGCTGGTCGGCACTCGGCAAGACCTGCAGGAAGCTTTCCAGTTTGCGGCGGAAGGGAAAGTGGTGCCGAAGGTGACCCTGCGGCCGATCGAGGATATCAACCAGATCTTCGAGGAGATGCTGGAGGGCAAGATCAAAGGGCGGATGGTGATTCAGTTCGAGGAGTGATGGCTCAAGTGCGCTGGCTGTTGGCGCAGCGCACGCTACCCTTTTGCATTCAAGCGCAGGCGGTCAGAAATGGCTTCCGGCCCACCAGATAAAGCGAACCAATGGGCGCACCTTGCTCTCTAGTTACAGGTAAGCGCTCGAATCCCCGCCTGGCAACCAGCCTGGCATGGGGTAGCACGTGGTTTGGAAGGGAGTGGCCAATATGACGGAAGAAGAAGCAAGGGATGTTCTTGAGCGAATCGAGTACGAACTCAGCCTTCATCAACCCTGCACCGCTACGCGTATAGTAATCCACGACCTCGGCTTATGGGCTCGCCTTGAGAAGGCCAGCGGCGGGCCCATCAGCATCGCCAATGGCTGTACGCTATTCGACAGGCCCGTGTTGCTGGAGCCGAAATGCGATGCCTCATTCACGGTTTTATCCAGGTCTTGAGTTTAGGTTGCTACATAAGCAGAGCTGGTTAGCCCCCCGGAGTGAACATGAGCATCCGCAGCTTGGCGAAAAACCTGCCACCCGATCCGGACAATGACGGCTGGGTGCTTGGATGGGGCGTACTGAGAGACCGGCATCCCTGGCATTTCGTCGATGTTTATGCCGACCAGAAGACTGCCAGGGCCGAGGCGGAGTGCCGCGGGGTTGGCTATGTTGTGGAGTTCGGCTCACACCGCCTGGGATCGGATGAGTTCGTGTGCGGGAGGTGCCCGCCTGAAGGCTAGC
Source organism: Pseudomonas sp. NLJ1 (assembly GCF_049486705.1). NCBI lineage: Bacteria > Pseudomonadati > Pseudomonadota > Gammaproteobacteria > Pseudomonadales > Pseudomonadaceae > Pseudomonas > Pseudomonas sp. NLJ1. The sequence continues at coordinate 627,541 of NZ_CP137735.1, forward strand.
GTGTACCGAGTTCATCACCGGCCTGGACGCCGACCAGCCGGCACTCTACAGGCACCTCCTTGGCCTCACATGTCCGTGAACCGCCGGCGCGTCAGGAACAATACTACGCCCAACGGCACAGCTAGCAACGTCAGCAGCTCCAAGTCAAAACCCAGGACCTGCTGCTGGCCGACGCTGAAGATCCCGACCAGTCCTGCTGCAAGTAGTACCAGACCCAGCCACTTGCGCAGCCGGTATGGTTTTAAAAACTGAACGAGGATCGCGCCCAGCATCATCAGGGCGACCGTCTGCAGGATGTAGGGCATGTGCAATTCCTCAGACCTTGATGACCAGCGTCACGCCAGAGCGTTGTGGGCCAATCCCGCCATGAACCTCTCCCTCGATACTGATCAGCACATCACCTGCATGCAAGCTAGGCAACGCCCCTTTCAAGTACCAGTTCATACCTGTCGTCACGACTGCACCCGAGGCCCAGCCAATGACCGGCCCTGCCAACGCGCCCACCTTCCCGGCAGCACCACCGGAGGCCGCAGCGATCCCCTTGGCAACGTTGCCTCGCACGGTGTTGATGGCATCAGCCTGCTGTCGAGTCAGTGGATTGGAAATGCGGACTGTCAGCAGACATGGCAGATTTCGGGCCTGCATCCGGTCGTACATATCGACGACCATGCTGTTGACTTGATAATGCGCGCGTTTCGCCTCACCAAAGTGCAGCTCACGCAGTCGGCCTCGATCGCTTTCCATGAGTGTGATTTTCGAGAGACTGAAGACGATCCCTTCATCCGTCGTGTATTGCGTGGTCTTCTCGACCTTCATGCGCGTATCCATTCGTGCAAAAGGGGGATTTTCTACAAGCGATGGGTGAGATGCAAATGGTCTTTTGGTGGGTTTCTCTTGAACGATTCACGAGGACCTGCACTTGTGGCCGATGCCTTGCGCATCGGCCGACATGCTCCGGCCGGCGCTACCCCTTGGTCAGATCAACCAATGGCGTCTGCCGCACCTCGGTTTCGTGCCCACCTTGTATCTCGCCAACCTGCTTCAAAGCCTTGTCCACTGCCATTTTGTCCGCCAACAAGCTGTAGCTGATATGGAACTGCCTGTTTTCCTTCGGCCCGATCGTCGGCACCAGATTCAGTGGCCGCTGGTAACGGCGGTTGTAGGAGAAGCTCGTCCCTGGCTCCAGCCCCGTCACATAACCCTGGCCTTGGGTATCGGTATTTTTCCACAGGGAAAATACAGGCAGTGTCCGAGTATTGAAGCCGACCGAAACGCCCAGATTGCCAGCCTTGTCATGCAATACGGCCAACGTATTGCCCTGGGCGTCGGCATACGGCACCACGTTATAAACCGTTTCGTCATAGTCCCTGGTGGGTGCTCGGTAGGTTTGCCAATCAGGCAAATCGGCCCTGGCCTTGTCGTTGAACGGTGACACCTGTTTCACGGGTGCGGCGAACCGTGCGCCCTGCTCCAGAAACGGAGTGCTGAAATTACTGTGATACAGCGCCTGGTATTCCTTCGGATAATCACCGTTGTTGGTCAGGGTGTCGTTGAGGGCGAACATCACGCTGCCCGGCTCGGTGACCAATTCGGTAACGACGGAGAAGTCGACCTTCTTGAACGCCTGCTCTTTCAGTTCGCCACGCAAACTGATGGCGTATGGTGGCTTCTCATCGATGTGCAGGGTGACCTTATTCGCAGGTATGTTGGCGGCCCGACCGTGCAAGGTCAGCAGCTCGCCATTGTCGACGCCGGGGTGGCCAACCCATTCGTAACCGCAGCGGGCGACCAGTTCGTTGAAACCCTCCAGCCAGCCAAGACCATTGCGCCCATTGAGTTCGATGAAGGACGGGTTGACTACCTCCTTGACCGGCGAATCCCAGCCCATGCGCACATTACCGACCGACGCCTGCAAGACGTTCATTCCGCGGGTCGGCACTACCGAAATTTTCATCGTACCGTTATCGATGTCGACGATGCTGACACCCTCTTGCCGGCCTCCGTGCAAAGTGCGCAAGGTAACGCTGAAGGGCTTGTCGGTTTTTACGCCAAGTTGCTGGCTGGTGATCTGCCAGTTCTGGGCGGCTTTGTCGGTGTCGAGCAGAACGTAATCCCAGGCCATGGTGTGGGAGGCCGCAGACAGGGCGCCGAGAGCAACGAAGAATTTGAGGAGGGGCATGACAGGTTGCCTTTCTTGGAGTTGTGCCCCTTTTATAGACACGAAGAAACGTTTCAGCAAGCTAGCCAAGCGATGCTTTCGATCGGTACGGGTTTCGCTAGCCATTTTCAGGGAGTAGCCTCGGCACAGTGAATCTTTCGAACCCGATCAGGTAATCAACCTTGTGAAGGCATCAGAGAGACAGAAAAAATTGCCCCACTCGATAGAATTTTCATTGCCATGCCAGACGGTTTTCCTGATTTGCCCTCGCTGAACGCGTTGCGTGTTTTTGAAGTGGTGGCTCGCCGCTTGAACTTCCGTGTTGCTGCCGAGGAACTGGGCGTGACCCAGGCGGCAGTTGCCCAGCACATACGCGGGCTGGAGGCGAGCCTGGATCTGCGTTTGTTTGAACGCCTACCCCGGGGCTTGGCGTTGACTGATGCGGGCCGGGGTTACAGCGCAAGCATCCGCAGTGCACTGGCGATGATCGACGAGGCAACACGCCTGCTCAGGCCACAGACTTCTCACCTGACAGTCAGCGTTACACCTACCTTCGCCTCGAAATGGCTGATTCCCAGGCTCGGCAATTTTGCGCAGCGTCATCCAGACATCGATTTGCGTGTGCTGGCAACCGATCGACTGTCGCACTTCAGCACCGATGGCGTGGATATCGCTGTCCGCTACGGCAAACCCGAATTCGGAGCAGGTTTGAATAGCGAGCTGCTGATGGAGCAGCGAATCGTTGCGGTGGCCAGCCCTAGGCTGTTCGAAGGCAGCGAAATACCTGCCAGTTTTGCTCAGTTGCAGGACTTCGTCATGTTGCACGATGCCCATAATTTCTGGCCTCAGTTCCTTGCAGAGCTGTTCCCGCATCACCTGCAACCCACCGCCAGAAACTTGCGCTTCAATCAGACCTCATTGGCCATTGAGGCGGCAATCAGCGGCCAGGGCATTGCCTTGGCCAACCCTGCGTTCGTCGGAGATGACATTACCGCAGGCCGGCTGATGCAGGTTTTTACCCAGCAACTCAGGGTCGACAAGTCGTTTTATCTGGTCTGGCCACGCAAGATGAAACAGCCGGACTCATTGAGCGTCGTACAACACTGGCTCAAGCAGCAAGCTGCCGATAGTTAATCTATCGTAACAGTGAAGTTTAGCTGTCTCCCTCACCAATGGTACTGCTGCTAAGGTGAATGCACCTGAAAAACCAGCATTGAGAGATTGGAGGCAGCATGTCAGTAGAAAAAGTTGCGATCATCGCGGCAGGCGGCAGCGGCATGGGCGCTGCGGCAGCACGACGCCTGGCCGCCGAAGGCTTCAAGGTGGGTATCCTCTCCTCCTCGGGCAAGGGCGAGGCGTTGGCTGCCGAACTCGGCGGTATTGGTGTAACCGGTAGCAACCAGTCGGTTGAAGACCTGCAACGCCTGGTCGACGCTGTCGTGGAGAAGTGGGGCCGTATCGATGTGCTGGTCAATAGCGCCGGCCATGGTCCGCGCGCGCCAATCCTGGAAATCAGCGACGAGGATTGGCACAAGGGTATGGATACTTACCTGCTCAATGTCATTCGCCCGACTCGCCTGGTGACGCCTTACATGCAGCGTCAGAAAAGCGGAGTGATCATCAACATCTCCACTGCATGGGCGTTCGAACCCAGCGAGCTGTTCCCGACTTCTGCCGTATTCCGCTCGGGCCTTGCCGCGTTCACCAAGATATTCGCCGACAATTTCGCCGGCGATAACGTGCGCATCAACAATGTCCTTCCTGGCTGGATCGACAGCTTGCCGGCCACCGAACAACGCCGCGATAGCGTGCCGCTCAAGCGCTACGGCACCAGCGAAGAGATCGCTGCGACCATTGCGTTCCTTGCTAGCGAAGGCGCGGCCTACATCACCGGGCAGAACATCAGGGTCGATGGCGGCGTTACACGCAGCATTTGATCGCCCGTGGACGCAGCTGGCGATCCCGGTCGGCCACGTGCGCAACCCTTATCGGCTCATGCAGCTGTCCACCTTGGACGAGCAAGGATAGCTCGCTTCCAGGACGGTGAGCGCTCAACAGTTCTGCCAAAAGAAAAGGCACCCGAGCAGACTGTGTGAAAACCTAGCAATCTGCCCGGCCCTTTAAGAGAATGCTCCGTATCGAAAGATACGGAGCATTTTTCGTTATGGCCTACATACAAGGAGAGTCTCGCAGCCAGACCAGCCTGTTCCCGGTCTCGCTGGAGGAATTGATCCCTGAAGATCACCTCGTACGGGTCATCGACCTGTATGTAGCCAAGCTGGATCTGGGCCTGCTCGGCTTCGAAAAAGCCCAGCCGAAGGCCACTGGGCGCCCAGCCTATGACCCCGCCGATCAGTTGAAGCTCTACCTCTATGGCTATTTTCAGCGCATCCGTTCATCGCGGCGCCTGGAAGCCGAGTGCCAGCGCAACATCGAAGTGATGTGGCTGATCAACCGGCTTAAACCCGACTTCAAGACCATCGCTGACTTCCGCAAAAACAACAAAGCTGCTTTCGTCACGACATGCCGGGCTTTTGTGCAGTTCTGTCGAGCTGCCGGTTTGATTGCCGGTGACCTGGTTGCGGTCGACGGCAGTAAGTTTCAGGCAGTCGCTTCCTCGCGACGTCACCTGACTTGAATCAGCTCAGCCGTCGCTGCGGGAGCATCAGAGAAGAAGCGCATAGAAGCAGTGGAAGAGGATGTGATCATCCTTCCCGACAGCTTCTACGACATGAACACCTGGGACCTCGATGCAGCGCCCGAGTCGACCAGGCGCCGGTGGCGGGCGGACATCAACGAAAAGCTGAACGGAATGGTGGAAGAGGCACTGGAAAAGGTGAGGATGATCCTAGAGGTTGAGGGCTTGCTTATGAGTCATGCGGCGTAATCGCCTATTGACATCAGTGAGCGACTGAGCGAAATTACTCCCATCCTGTCATTCCTGCGCGTGTTGAGGAGTGGCACACCAGAACCCGGCCACTGAGCCGGGTTTTTTATTGCCCGAAGAGGGCCTCAAGAGGCACAGAACTGCGCCGGTCTTATTAATTGTCCCGATGGTCTGTTATTTTACCCTATGTCAGGCTTAGGGCGCATACTCGCTTTAGCTCAGATTTTCTGAGTTATTGAGAGGTACTTATGTCTAGTGACATTACCAAACCAAATGGATCCCCGGGACTTGAATTGGAAGTTGAAGAAGGTACAGAAAAGCGTGAGGGGTTGGACAAATCTAGCCCAGAGGATAGGGACGACTATATCGATCCCGACGCTACACCTAAACAAGAACCTGATTCCCCTGAACGTCAAAAAGCTTCAAATATGGAAAAGTTCAGTAGTCAGCAGACTGGTTGGACTTATCCTGGGCGCCGTTGGTAGAGGCACCCAACCACGTACGGCTCTTTCACCACATAAGCTCCTCGAAGCTGGCTACCCTCTAGTCTACACCCCAGATGATGACAAGCCAGGCCTTGATAAAGGTCCGGAGAGTGACCGGAGGCAGATGCGTACACATGATGGATCACTCGCTGAGTAATTCATTTATTTGAGCTCGGAAAACCGGGCTCATCAGAGGTTTATATGACAGATAAAACATCGCACCAGGGTGAAAGAAGCTCTGGCGAAAATACATCTCCCCAAGGCCCAAGGGCGGAAGGAAGTAAGGGTGCCAACACCGAGCGGGCTTCAAAGGCAGAGCTCTATAGTCGGCACGACAAGGTTGCTGAGAAAGATGTCAAAAATGATCCGCGAAAGTCGTGAAGTAGAACATTTGAGCTGATTGAAGCACCCAATAAATTGGGAAAGCGCTAATAAATCACTTGCTAGCCGCCTTCGGGCGGTTTTTTGTTCTGGTGAATTGTCTTCCCATCAGATCAACGGTTGGCCATGAGCAACGTCACACGAATTCGCCATGAGCTTCCGGTAAGCACGGATATCGACCATGCGGTGGCAGAGTTCGATGCCGCTCTGGTCAAAGCCATTGATGCAGCCAAGGATGCCGGGCTGCCGCAGGGACTGCTGGTCGGCCTGTTGCACGGCCACGCCCACGCCGAATCACACAAGATGGTGGCCAAATGAACGTGGTTGAGCGGAAACGGCGGGAGCGAGAGGAGCCGCACGCCTCCGGCGAGTGCATCTGCGCGAACTGTCAGCATGAATGGGTAGCGACTGCCCCGGTAGGTGTCACGCAGATGGAGTGTCCGGAGTGCGGTACCCATCGCGGCGCCTTCAAGTATCCATTTGGTCCGCAGCCAGGTGACGAGGCATTCCACTGCAACTGCGGCTCAGAAACGTTTTTCATCATGCGCAAGCCAGGCCAAGCCAGTGGCGCAGTGCACTGCTATGGCTGTGGTGTAGAGGCGACCGGCTGGTTTAAGTAGGTATCCCATGACAACGAAGCAACCCGACTGGGAGGCGATGGAACGAGCCTACCGGATCGGGTCGCCCAATGCTGCATGAGCGTGCTCACGCTCAGACCAGCATCATATTCATGATTAACGCTTCAATGCAGTGGATTGATCTGTTGGCACCGGCTACCTTGATGCTTCACGCAAGGAGTCCGGACATGGCAGATAAATATGTTGGAAGAATAGTTGGGCTTGGCACGGATAATGTCGAGTACGTCATCTACATCTACCAAGACGAGACGGTCGAGCGCTCTTCGAGCGGCATGGTTCGACATGAAGGCTTGAAGCATTTCGAAATGCAAATGGGTGGTGCCGTGAACAAGATCTCCGAAACGGAGTACGAGATCGTTGCTACTGGAGTGAGGGTCACTGTGCATGATGATAAGAGCTAATCGGGTCGGCCTCTCGTGCGAGCGCTTGAAATGGAATGCCGCATGGCAGCCAGATGGAGCAATCACCATGCATAGCTTGCGTTGAGCCAATCGCCTTTCGGCTAGTACTCCCTCCTGCACTGAATAGACTCCTGCCGTCCCGGCACCGCAACATCATTTCAAACACAAGGTGACCTATGGATAGGCCGTATCCTCCATCGTCACTGCTTGAACTGTCCGAGCTATCCGACTTCGGTATCCGCTTGGCTCCTGCCCCTGAAATATGGGATTGGCTTAAGGCCGAGATTCTTGCCGACACCGGCAGCATCCATAACCCAGAGCACGCCCACCTGATCGACGCCAACATCGGCGTGCTCTGGGCATCGACTGGGTTCGCCAAACAGGGGCGGGTCGTCCTTGGCCAGGCCGAGCAGCTGATGTTCCGCGCTGGCGGATGGCAGGAGGCCCGGCAAGAGCAGCAGATGCGAGAATGGTTCGGCGAGGAGCCGGACTACCTCATCACCCTGGCCGCCGACTACTGCTCCCAGTGCACCGATGCTGAGTTCTGCGCCCTGGTCGAACACGAGCTGTACCACATCGCCCAGGTAACTGATGAGTACGGCGCACCCAAGTTCACACAGGACGGGCTACCCAAGCTGTACCTGCGCGGCCATGACGTCGAAGAGTTCGTCGGAGTGGTACGGCGCTACGGTGCCAGCGAAGAAGTCCAGCAGCTGATCGACGCTGCAAGCCGGCCGCCCGAGGTGGCCAAGATCAACATTGCGAGGGCCTGCGGAACCTGTCTACTGAAGTCGGCCTGATTTTTGGACAGGTTTGGACGGATGAACGCCTATGGCAGCCCTATCAAGTGAGGTGAAGGTCTTCGTAATTCAGGCCTTGGCCTGCTTCGATACGCCTTCCCAGGTGGCCGAGTCGGTACAAAAGGAATTCGGTTTGACCATCACCCGGCAGCAGATCGAGTCGCACGACCCCACGAAGGTCTCTGGGAAGGGGTTAGCCGCCAAGTGGAAGCAGCTCTTCGAAGACACTCGCAAGCGCTTCCGCGAAGACATCACTGAAATTCCCATCGCCAACAAGGCCTACCGTTTGCGCGGCCTCAATAGGATGGCTGACAAAGCCGAAGGAATGCGGAACCTGGCTCTGACGGCGCAACTGTACGAGCAGGCGGCCAAGGAATGCGGCGACATGTACAGCAACCGCAAGATCGAACCCGACAAGCCCCTGGGCTCCCAGGCGGACCAGCAGCACGCCGTTGCTGAGTACAAGCTGGAGCCAGACGAAGGTGTCCCGACTACCCCGTACCTATGACCCGCCGGTGAAGTTGACGCCGAAGCAGGCGAACATCTACGTTTGGGGCTTTCAGCCCGAGGCGCGTTTCCGTGATGCGGTGTGCGGGCGTCGATTCGGCAAGACCTTCCTCGGCAAGGCAGAGATGCGCCGCGCGGCCCGGCTGGCTGCGGAGTGGGGCGTGAGCGTCGAGGACGAGATATGGTATGGCGCGCCGACGTTCAAGCAGGCCAAGCGGGTCTTCTGGCGCCGGCTGAAGCAGGCCATCCCAGAGGCCTGGCGCGCAGCCCGGCCGAACGAGACCGAGTGCTCGATTACCCTCAAGTCCGGCCACATCATGCGTGTGGTCGGCTTGGACAATTACGACAACCTGCGGGGCTCCGGCCTGTTTTTCGTCCTGGTGGACGAATGGGCGGACTGCCCGTGGGCAGCCTGGGAAGAAGTGCTCAGGCCAATGCTCTCGACCTGCCAGTACAAGATCCCCCAGACCGGGGAGTCGAGAAAGGGCGGGCATGCGCTGCGGATCGGGACCCCGAAGGGCTTCAACCACTGCTATGACACCTACCGCGACGGGCAGCCGGGCGGTGAGCCGGATCACAAGAGCTGGCAGTACACCTCGCTGCAGGGCGGCAACGTCCCGGCCGATGAACTGGACGCTGCCCGCCGCAAGATGGACCCGCGCACGTTCCGTCAGGAATACGAGGCCGGCTTCGAGAACTACGCCGGAGTCGTGTACTACACCTTCGACCGGGCCGAGTGTCGCACCAGTGAGCGCATCAGGCCGGGTGAGGCCGTGCACATCGGCATGGACTTCAACGTCATGAAGATGGCTGCGGTCGTGTACGTGGTCCGGGAAGGCCTGCCGCTGGCGCTGGATGAGTTCCACCCGGTGCGGGACACGCCCGAGATGATCGAGAAGATCAAGGTTCGCTTCTCTGGCCACAGCGTCTCCGTGTACCCAGACGCTAGTGGCCAGAACACCAGTAGCAAGAACGCTAGCGAATCGGACCTGTCCCTGCTCAAGAAGGCCGGCTTCTCCGCGAACGATCTTTCCAACGGTGCCGCGGTTAACCCCTGTCACTCTGGCGATATCCAGTTGGGAGTTCTTTTGCGCGTGAAGCCGGCGGATCTGGCGAACCTGATCCGGCGTTACCTTGGCGTTCGGGTGAAATACCCCCTCAAGCTTTGTGCCGTGCCGAACCTTGTCAGCCTCATTGTCTTTGTGAGAGCCCCAGGCCAAGTTCTCAGCCCTTGAGTTCATTTGATCCCCGTCAAGGTGCCTGACAACCTCCCCCTCACCAGGAACGAAAGCCTCTGCGACCAGCCGGTGGATGTTCCTTTTGGATTGATCGGGACCATCGCAGAGGCAAACCGCTGGATATCCTGCGCTCATGCTTTGAGCCAGGATCCGGCCTTCAATCAACTTTTCGCCACGACCGAACTTCACGTATCTGCTGATCGAGCGGACGCGGCCCAGGTTACTCACCTCGTAGAGGCCTACAAAGCCCCGAACCGGACGCCATCTTTCTTCCTGATCATTGACAGTGCAGTCCTGGCCGCGGGCGCTATCGCGCACCTTCTTGCTAACGACCTTCATGCGTAGCTCCCCATCATGTCGGCAGCATCCAGCGCAGCAGCCTCGGTTTCGAAGTGAGCCGACAGCACCAGCCGCCAGCAGGCGTTGAACACGTCGCGGTACAGCGGCTCGAATGCGGTGTCGTCCATGTTCGCCCAGCTGATCGACTTGGCTTCCTTGCGCACTCCATCTGGCGTCTGCACCAGGTGAAAGTGGCCAGCCTCAATGGTCACCCACTCGCGGAAGGCCTCACGGCTCTTGTCCACCACTGGGAAACGATCGGCGCGGTCAGCCTCGAGCTTGGCGATGTAGCACTCCACGGCGTTTGTGAGCTGCCCAGGGCGCTGGTTCAGGTCTTCGAAGTACTTGGCCAAGCCCCAGATGCCTCGCAGCTCCTGCCGAGGCACAAGGCCTCCCGCAGGCTCCCAGTACTCCCATGCCAGATCCAGCATGGAGAAGAACTTGCGGTGGAATTTGGCGTTGCGCATCTTGGTGAACTTGCCGTGGATGACCTGGCCAGCCTTCCAATGCTGGATGGTTTCGCGGTCAGCGTCGGTTGCCGGCACCAGGCCATGCGAGGTACGGATCAGTGCGAGCTCAGCCATTGGCCTTCTCCTCGATCTTCACGCACTCGAAAGTGCGCTTGCCGACGTAGAACTTGCCCAGGCGCTCACACTCGGCAGCGACTGTGTGATGTGCCCAGACCCAGCCGATGGAGATGCCAACGATCAGCGCGAAGAGGAGACCGAATTTATCCATGGGATGCCTCCTTGGCCATGGCCGCCCGGTATCCGGCTAGCTCCGCGATGTCTCGGTGGTAATCGCGGAGCGTTACCGGATGCATGTCTTCCGGTTTCTGCCCTGCATACTTCTGGTTCATCTCGCCAGCCAGCGAAGCGATGCACTCGCTCAGTGCCGTGCGCAGCGCCTCATTCTCGGCCTTGAGCTGGTCGCGCTCTCGATTGGCGTTGATGAGCTGGGCGGATAGGCAATCGCATTCGCCTCGCCACTCCCCGGTGATGTCGTGCACGTCGCCGGTGTCGCCGCAGGTCCAGCAGAATGGTCCGTGGCGCCAGGTTTCAAGCTCTTGTTCAAGCTCTCGCTCTTTTTTGCTGCGACTGGTCGACAACCGCTCGATTTCCGCGAGCAGGGCCAAAACGTCGACTGCACGAACGGCGAGAGCAGGGAAAGGATTGCCGTTGCCGCCAGGATGGTTGTTAGCAATTGCGCGCTCGGCCGAAACGCGGAGCTCACTGCGCATCTTGTTGGTGTCCATCAGTGCTTCTCCTCGGCAGCTTCCATCTCGTCGAGCTTCTTCATGACCCGGGCGAGCAACTGCGCGTGCTCTTCCTCGGTCTCGCAGATCACCGGCACGAACAGCACGCCGTGCTTCGCGAACGTCTGCGCGAGAATCAGAGCGGCGCGGATCTTCTTCATCGGGCTCATACACCCTCCCCGGCCGGCTGCCCGGCGCGCTTGATGTTCAACTTGGCCAGCAGGTGTGCACGGTTCATGCTGCCTCCTTGCGAGCATTGAGCTTCTCGACGAACTTGGTTAGTGCCCATTCACAGCGGCTCATTTGGCTGTGCATGGCGGTCTTCTCTGCATTGGCCTCCCGGCTCACCCCGGCCAGGTAACGCTCTCGCACGCTGCGGTCCATAGCGGCCACCGCTGAGCTCTGGGCGATTTCGTAGATATGCAATGCGCCGGGGTGTGGCTGCTTCATGCCGACACGCAGGTAGCCGTGGTATGCGTCTTTCCCGAGCCCATGCTCGATCAGGCCATGCAGCTCGTGAGTGCTGAACTCGACGGTGCGCCCGGCATACAGGACAAGCAGCCGTGCACCGCCGACGCCTGGGAACATGAACTGCATATCGCCATAGGCGATAACCACCGGGCATCCGGTCGCGGCGCTAGCGTCCATGGCCTTTTCGCGCTCGATTTCCGTTGGGTGAGGGCCTTTCACCTCAACGAACAGGCCGGCCCGAGGCAGGTAAAAGTCAGGCAGATAAGCGCCATGCCGGGTTTTCACCAGGCGCGGCTCGTACAGCCAGTCGATATTCAGCGCGTCCATCATGTCGGCCCAGCGCGTTTCGGAGTGGGAGCGCATGAGGTAGCCGCCACGCGCGAAGATTGTTTGACCCATCAGAAGCTACCCCCTGGCTTGAAATCGTTGAGCATCGAACGAGATGACCGCCGTGCCGGCTGTGCGGAAGCCTGCTGCTGTTCACGCGATCCGGCGTAGTTGGTGAAGCGGGCGAATTCACCCTGGTGCTGCAATAGGCAGTGCCCGGTCGACGCGTGGCGGTGCTTCACTACGTCGATTTCAGTAACGCCGCTTTGTCCAAGATCGGAATCTGCATCCCGGTGCGCGATCAGGATGATGTCGGCGTCCTGCTCGATCTCGCCGGAGTCGCGCAGGTCCGACATCTGCGGCTTTTTGGTTGTGCGGGTCTCGATGCTTCGGTTGAGCTGGGCCAGAACGATAACTGGCACGTTCAGCTCCTTGGCCATGCCCTTGATCCCGCGGCTGATCGCTCCGAGCTCGAGGTTGCGATTCTGCTGGCGGCTACCTGCCTCTGGCGCGATCAGCCCGATGTAGTCGATGACGATTAGGTCCAAAGGCTTGGCCTTGTGCTGGAAACGCGCGATGTTGCGGATGCGGCTCAGCGGAAGGCCGCCCTTCTGGCAGATACGCAGGTCGGCGTCACGCATACGCCCGACAGCGGCAGTGATCTTCTGGATCTGCTCACCGTCACCCATGGCCTTGCCAGTGTCGATGTTGCCCAGCGTTACAGCCGAGGCAGACGCCAGGCTTCGCTTCGACAGCTCCTTGCCGGACATCTCGAGCGAGAACACCAGCGCGGACTTGCCGTTGCGGATTGTCAGATGCTCGGCAATCCCCAGGCCCAGGGTTGTTTTGCCAGTCCCTGGCCGCCCGGCGATGATAATTACGTGAGAGCCGCGCAGGCCCTGCAGCAGCTCATCAAGATCAGCCAGCCCGGTGGAGTGGCCATTGATGCCCTGTCCGTTGAAGCGGTCGTCCATTTCATCGATGACGGGGCCCAAGGCCTCGGCCAGGCTGATAACGTCCGACTCGTCATCTTCGCTATTTAGCGTCATGACGGTTTGCTGGACATCCGCGATGATTCCGGCGATGGGGCGCGCATGAGTCGCCATATCGATGATCGACTGCCCGATCTCGCTGATCTGGCGCGCCTTGTAGCGCTCAGAAACGATCCTGGCGTACTCATGGACGTTGGCCACGGACGGAACAGAGCGCATGAGCTCAGAAGCTCGAACGATGGTGAGCTCACCGCTGCTGAGCGTTGGGCGGATGTCCGACAGGGCTACCGGGTCAACTGGTCGGCCTGCCGACCGAGCGCCCAGGATCATGCTGAATAGGTCGGCGGCATCAGGGTCGTAGAAGTGCTGGACGGATACCTTGGCGCCGATAGATTCGATCAGGTCAGGCTGGTGCATCAGGGCGCCGACGACGCCGTGTTCGGCCTCCTCGGAGACCAGTGGGCGAGTCTCGATCATTGCTGAGCCTCCAGAACCTTGAGCACCTTGTCCTGGCGGGTCAGGAACTCAATATCGGCGGTCCAGCCACGGTCGTTCTGGCCAACCCAGTGCTTGTTGGCCAGGCAGAGCATCCAGACGAAAGCATGCACGTCGACCACATCAATCGCATACGCGATGACAACCGGTGGAAAAACCTGCGGCTGCTTACACCGAAAGACAACCGAGCGCATCGAGTTGTTACCAGGAAGCCGCCAGCGAGCGGTGTTACAGGCGTGTACTGGGATGGCCGCAAGAACAAGTGGGTCGTTCAGATATTTCGAAACCGCAAGGTTCACTACGGCGGTTACCACAGCACCATAGATGCCGCCGCAGTAGCTGCGGACGAACTTCGCGCCACGCTTGATCAGCAAAGCCGCAGCCTGACCACCAACCTGCCGCGACCGGCGGCGTGGAGACCATCCATGAACCTGATCGACTGCTACGTCACGAAGATCCTCGGCGAGCCGTACCGCAAGTTCGGCTACTGGTGGGTTGATGTCGAGTACGAATCGGAAGGCCGCGCCGGCACAACAAAACTGATGTTTGGAACCCGGAAATCTGCTCGCGAGGCGAAGGCAGGATTCCAATTCTTGGCCTGAGGACGAGACATGATCACCCCATTCAAGGCCTACACCCTGGGCGAGGACTTCGCCGTCAGGGAGGTCACCATCGTGCGAAAAGGTCTGTTCTGCACGGACAGCAAAGGCGTGAAGCACCCGAAGCCGAAGCTGTTCACCAGCCCCAAGGCTGCGCAGGACAAAGCCAGGAAGTGGCTGGCTGACCGAGAGGTGCAGCTTGCAAAAGAAAACGCGCTGCACGAGCAGCGGAAGAAGATCGTCGAATCCTACTGATCACCGCCGGGTACGGCAGGAGCCCTATATGGAACCAGAAATCATCCACATCCCGGAGCTGGCCAAGATCCTCGGCAGGTCAGAATCGGCCATCCGCAGCGCGCGCCAGGCCGGCGCCGCCTGGCTGCCACCATTTTTCAAGCAAGGCGCCAGGGTTTGCTGGAGGGTCAGTACTGTCCGTCAGTTCCTGCAGGAGTACGAAAGCGGCCTGCACGCGCCGGCTCGGCCCGGGCGAAAGCGTCAACCACCACCCACGTTGGCCAGCGTGCGCTAGCCCAGCTTGTCGGCCAGGGTGTCGGGGCACAGATGCGTGTATCGCTTGAGCATGCTCAAGGACTTGTGCCCCGTGATTGCGCTCACTTCCATCATGGACAGCCCCTTTTCGAACAACCTGGACGTGCCCTCATGCCGCAGGTCGTGAAAATGCAAGTCGCCAACATTGGCTGCTCTGCACGCGCGGGTGAAGTACTGACTCACCGAATGCGGCGCCAACGAGAACACCTTGCCATCCATGCGGGCTGGAAGCGACTCGAGCAGCTGCCGGGCACGAACCGATAGCGGAACGAGGCGCCGGCTACCGTTCTTGGTGTCTTCCAAAATCGCGTGCTTCGGCTTCACGTTCTCCCGGCGAAGCGTCAGCAGCTCACTACGACGCATTGCCGTTTCAACCGCGATACCGATGATCGCCGGCATCTCAGCGTGAATATCGCCTGCCGCTTTGATCACATCCTTCAGCTCTTGGGCACTGGGCCGCCGATCGCGAGACTTCGCGCCCTTCGGCATCCTCAGCTTCGCCACCGGGTTGCTCAGCCCCTCAATACCCCAGTCCTTGATGGCCACCGTATAAAGGTGGCTGATCACCGCCAGGTCGAGCTTGACCGTTGCGGTGGACTTCCCTTCCTTGAGCTCATCATCCCTGTATGCAGCCATATCGCTTGACCGGATCGCGGCCAGGCCTTTATTCGCCAGCTTGTTCAGCTTCCACCTGTTGATGCGGGTCTGCTCTTGCTTGGCTCCCTTCTTCATCGAAGTCACCTCCCGCGAGTATCGGTCGAGCGCTTCCTTCAGCGTGGTGTTCTCCGCCTCTCGCATGTCGACGAACCGCGCGCGCGACATGTCGCCCTCGATCTCGGCCGCCCAGCGCTGGGCCTCTGCCTTGGTGTCGAAGGTCGCGGATAGAGTGGGATATCCTTTTCGGCGGATCTTGGTCCGCCATGCCCGTTGGGGCGCTGCTCGATAGTGGCCATGCACCGGATTTTGCCGGGGACACCGGGGACATGCAATTTCTTCCGGTGTCCCAGGATTGTCCCAAAAGCGTGGGAATCAAAAATCCGCAGGCACAAAAAAACCCCGCAACCTCAAGGGCTGCGGGGCTTTCGAATATGGAGGCCGAGGTCGGAATCGAACCGGCGTAGACGGATTTGCAATCCGGAGCATAACCACTTTGCTACTCGGCCTCAAAGGTCGGATCTAGCAGCTTGCGCTTCGCTATCTCCTTGAAACGCTGAACCTTTTTCAAAGTTTGCTGCGTTTCGATGGGCGCCATTATGTCTTCATTCCTTTAACCTTGCAACCCCCTGAACGAAAAAAAATTTCAACGGGTTCAAGGTGTTAGCGCAGGCGGCCGAGTTTACTCCACAAGCCCACCACTGTGTTCTCCACGGTGCCACTGGCAGCCATGCCGATTCGCTCCTGCAGGCTCTTGCGTTCGGCGTAGTGCAGGTGGAACAGGTTGGCGTTGCGCGCGCGTTCGCTGAGGTACTCGTCGCTGGTCTGCAGCTCGTCCACCAACTTGCGGTTGAGTGCCGCGACGCCCAGCCAGACTTCGCCGGTGGCCACTTCGTCGATGTGCAGCTGCGGGCGATAGCGGGCAACGAAGTCCTTGAACAGTTGGTGAGTGATGTCCAGGTCTTCCTGGAACTTCTCCCGGCCTTTTTCGGTGTTTTCGCCGAACACGGTCAGGGTGCGCTTGTATTCCCCGGCGGTCAGCACTTCGAAATCGATGTCGTGCTTCTTCAGCAGGCGGTTGACGTTGGGCAGCTGCGCCACTACGCCGATAGAGCCCAGTACAGCGAACGGTGCACTGACGATCTTCTCGCCGATACAGGCCATCATGTAGCCGCCGCTGGCGGCCACCTTGTCGATGCACACAGTCAACGGGATGCCGGCCTGGCGAATGCGCGCCAGCTGCGATGCGGCCAGGCCGTAGCTGTGCACCAGGCCGCCACCGCTTTCAAGGCGCAGCACCACCTCGTCACGCGGGGTGGCGAGGGTCAGCAGCGCGGTGATTTCGTTGCGCAGGCTTTCGGTGGCAGAGGCTTTGATGTCGCCATCGAAGTCCAGCACGAAGACCCGGCCCTTTTCCTCGGCCTTGCCCTTCTTCTGCCGCTTGTCCGCCTTGGCCTGCTGCTTACGCAAGGCCTTGAGCTGGGCCTTGTCGAGCAGGCCGGATTCCAGGCGCTCGCGCAGGTCCTTGTAGAACTCGTTCAGGCGGGTGACCTGCAATTGCCCACCCGATTTGCGCCGGCCCTTGCCGCGCAGCCCGGCGATGGCCGACAGCACTATCAGGATGGCGATGACCAGGGTGGCGGTTTTGGCGAGAAAGCTTGCGTATTCAGCAAGAAACTCCACGTTGACTCCTTAAAGACTTGCGCCACTACGGCGCGTAACTGTAGCAAGCATACCGTTGCGCCTGAGGTGCTGCCAGCCGCGGTAAACGCTGGCAACATCTTTCAAACAACCTTTTCAAACGCTTGTATGTTTTTTCGTTGACAGCCCGTGTGCCGCATCCTAACCTCGCAGCAACCTCCAACAGGCCGGAACCTTTCGTGGGCAACCTCTACCTGATCCGACATGGCCAAGCCTCCTTCGGCGCCGCTGACTACGATGTCCTCTCGCCCGTGGGTGTGCGCCAGAGCCAGGCCCTGGGTGACCACCTGGCCCAGCTCGGGGTACGGCTGGACCGCTGCGTGGCAGGCGACCTACGCCGCCAGCAGGATACCGCGCGCCTGGCGCTGGAAGCATTGCAGGCCAATGGCTGCCCGGTGCCGGCTGTTGAGACCGATGCAGCCTTCAATGAGTTCGATGCCGATGGCGTGATCCGTGCGCTGTTGCCCGGGCTGCTGCCGCAGGAGCCCGACGCCCTGCACATCCTGCGCAATGGCGCGCAGCATCGCAGCGAGTTCCAGCGCCTGTTCGCACTGATGGTGCAGCGCTGGCACGATGGCGAACATGCCGATGATGGCCTGGAGACCTGGCAGGCGTTCACCGCCCGCGTGCAAGGCGGCCTGCAGCGTGTTCTCGATGCAGCCGGGAGCGGTGACAACATCGCCATCTTCACCTCGGGCGGCACCATTGCCGCCCTGCTCCACCTGGTTACCCGTATTACCCCCGGGCAGGCGTTCGCGCTGAACTGGCAGATCATCAACACGTCGCTCAGCCAGCTGAAGTTCCGCGGCCGCGACGTGGCACTGGCTTCCTTCAACAGCCAGGCCCATGTGCAGCTGTTGAAGGCGCCGGAGCTTGTCACCTATCGATGAGCCCGGCTTGTTGTGTCCCTGCGGGGACGTGTAAATCACTCTATAAGGAATGCGCCATGACCTCCGTAGCTGATGCCGTCAAAAAGATGCAAGAGAAGTTCAACCCATCCGCTGCCGCCGGCCTGGACCTGGTGTTCGGCTTCAACATCACCGACGAAGACAAGCATTACGCGCTGATCGTCAAGGACGGCACCTGCAACCTGCAGGAAGGCGAAAACCCGGATGCCAACTGCACCCTGGTGATGGACAGCGAAACCCTCAAGGGTATCGTCAGCGGCGAAACCGACGGCATGCAAGCATTCATGGGCGGCAAGCTGCGCGTTGAAGGCGACATGATGCTGTCGATGAAGCTCAGCGAGCTGTTCCCGTCCTGAGGACAGGCGATAGTGCTGATGGAAAAACCGAAGCCTGACCGGCTTCGGTTTTTTTTTGCCCGCCTGTTCAGGCCCTATCGCCGGCAAGCCAGCTCCGACAAGGTCAGCACCTGCCGGCAGAACGCCGCCGCACCTGTGGGAGCTGGCTTGCCGGCGATAGGGCCAGTCGCTTCATCAAGGCAGTTGATCGGGCAGCAACACCCTCACCTATATGGCACCTGGCACGCTTGTCCCAATCCTTGCACGCCATTAGATTAGCCAATAGTCCTTGCGATCGAGAATAAGGAAAACGCATGACACTCACCGACCAGTCCACCCAGGTACGCCCCGGCGAAGAACTCGACGCGGCTGTCATCGCCCCTTACCTCAAGGCCAACATCCCCGGCCTGGATGGCCTGCCGAGCATCAGCCAGTTCCCTGGCGGCGCCTCCAACCTCACCTACCTGGTCAGCTACCCCGGCCGCGACTTGGTGCTGCGCCGCCCACCGTTCGGGCAGAAGGCCAAGTCGGCCCACGACATGGGCCGCGAGTTTCGCATCCTCAACCAATTGAACAGCGGCTTCCCCTACTGCCCCAAGGCCTATGTGCACTGCACCGACAGCAGCCTGATCGGGGGCGAGTTCTACGTGATGGAGCGGGTCAAGGGCATCATCCTGCGCTCGGATATTCCGGCTGAGCTGGACCTCGACGCCAACCGCACCGAGGCCCTGTGCAAGAGCTTCATCGACCGCCTGGTGGAACTGCACCAAGTGGACTACGAGGCCTGCGGCCTTGCCGACCTGGGCAAACCGGAAGGCTATGTGCAGCGCCAGATCGAGGGCTGGACCAGCCGCTATGAAAAGGCCCTGACCCCCGATGCCCCGCGCTGGGAACAAGTGACCGCGTGGCTGCACGAGAAAATGCCCGCCGACCACCCACGGCCCGCCATCGTGCACAACGACTACCGTTTCGACAACGTGATCCTCGATGCCGACAACCCTATGCGCATCATCGGTGTGCTGGACTGGGAAATGGCCACCCTCGGCGACCCGCTGATGGACCTGGGCAACAGCCTGGCCTACTGGATCGAAGCCGACGATCCGGCGCCGGTGCAGCTGATGCGTCGCCAACCGAGCAACGCGCCGGGCATGCTCACCCGCCGCCAGTTCGTCGATTATTACGCCGAGCGCGCCGGCATCCGCCTGGACAACTTTGATTACTACTATTGCTATGGCCTGTTCCGCCTGGCCGGCATCGTCCAGCAGATCTACTACCGCTATTACCACGGCCAGACCCAGGACAAGCGCTTCGCCCAGTTCATCCACATGAACCGCTTGCTGGAGCAGATGACCTTGCAGGTCATCGCCAAGTCCAGCCTCTGAGCCCCGACCTCGACGACGGATAACAAGGAAAACAGCATGTCCAAGACCCACCTGTTCGACCTCGACGGCAAGATTGCCTTCGTTTCCGGCGCCAGCCGTGGCATCGGCGAGGCCATCGCCCACCTGCTGGCCCAGCAGGGTGCCCATGTGATCGTGTCCAGCCGCAAGCTCGACGGTTGCCAGCAGGTGGCCGAGGCCATCATCGCCGCCGGTGGCAAGGCAACGGCGGTGGCCTGCCACATCGGTGAACTGGAGCAGATCCAGCAGGTGTTCGCAGGCATCCGCGAACAGTTCGGGCGGCTGGACATCCTGGTCAACAATGCCGCTACCAACCCGCAGTTCTGCAACGTGCTGGATACCGACCCAGGGGCTTTCCAGAAGACCGTGGACGTGAACATCCGCGGGTACTTCTTCATGTCGGTAGAGGCCGGCAAGCTGATGCGCGAGCAAGGTGGTGGCAGCATCATCAACGTGGCGTCGATCAACGGGGTTTCACCGGGCCTGTTCCAGGGCATCTATTCGGTGACCAAGGCGGCTGTCATCAACATGACCAAGGTCTTCGCCAAGGAGTGCGCGCCGTTCGGGATCCGCTGCAACGCCTTGCTGCCGGGCCTGACCGACACCAAGTTCGCCTCGGCACTGGTGAAGAACGACGCCATCCTCAATGCCGCGCTGCAGCAGATCCCGCTCAAGCGCGTGGCCGACCCCAAGGAAATGGCCGGCGCCGTGTTGTACCTGGCCAGCGATGCTTCCAGCTACACCACCGGTACCGCACTCAATGTCGACGGTGGTTACCTGTCCTGATCAGGCTTTTACTGCAACCAGGGTATAGCTCAGGGGCAGGCGTGCGGGCTGCTCGCGCAGGCGATATTCACCGTCGTCGCCCTTGACCATCTGGCCCGGCAGCGCCTCCCAAGGGATGCTCTGGTGCTCGACCAGGGCGGTCAGCTGCAAGCCGTGGGCCAGCACGGCGCTGATCACCTCGCCCAGGCCGTGGTTCCACTCGTGGGTTTCGATGTGCGAAAGGCGCTGCTCGGTTTCGACGTAGGTCTGGTCGTTGTGCCACACCGTCGGCTCTTCGTGCTCGAAATACGGGTATTCGAGTTGGAGGCGGTCCTGGTGGTCTTCGTTGACTGCCATCAGCATCGGGTGCCCGTCGCGCATGAACAATCGCCCACCCGGTTTCAGCAGTGCCGCGACAGTGCGTGCCCACGGTTCGATGCGAGGCAGCCAGCAGAGCGCGCCGATGCCGGTGTAGACCAGGTCGAACGTGCCGGCTGGCAGTACCTTGTCGGCGACGTAGACATCGGACTCGACATACGCGATGGATGTGGCACAGCGCTGGGCCAACGCACGCGCCTCGGCCAGCGACGCCGCGGAATAGTCCAGACCACAGGCCTTGGCGCCAAGGCGCGCCAGCGAGAGGGTATCGGTGCCGATATGGCACTGCAGGTGGACGACATTGAGCCCGTCGATGTTGCCGAGCAATGGCAGATCGAAGCGTACTGTTTCGGAGAGGTGTCCGGGATCCTGGACGAGCCGTTCGACTTCGTAGTCGTTCGAAGCAGCGTGCAGCGGGGCACGTTCATCCCAGCTGGCGCGGTTGAGTTGCAGCGAGCGGTCCATGGTGTCGTCCTTGATTCGGGGGGGCTCATGCTAGCCTCCACCAATCTTCCAGCGACAGAACCGAAGTGCTAAAAATTGTAAAGCTGGTGCGGTCACTGTGGGAGCGGGTTTACCCGCGAATGCGGTGTTGAATGTATCGACGCATTCGCGGGTGAACCCGCTCCCACAGGGGAATGTGTTTTGACGTTACAGGCAGGTCGCCGCCGCCGCCCGGCGCTGCAGGGCCACGCTGTCGTTCTTCTGCGCGTAGTAATCCACCCGCGCCCCACCCGCCTGCGGGTACACATCCACGAACGCCTCGGCCTCACGGGTATACACCGTGAACCCGCCCTGCTTGCGCGGTTCCAGATAACCACTGGCGTCGTCGCCGAACACCTTCTCTTCCTGCCAGCTGAACTGGATGCACTGGGCCACCAGGTCCGGCGCCTTGTGCGAGTCGAGCTGCGCGGTCGGCTTGCCGCCGCGGGCCGTTTCCATGGTCGCAGAAGCACAACCGACCAGCATCAGCGCCGCGGCCATCGGCAGAATCGCACGCATGTTCCATCCTCAGGGTAAAAAAGAAGGCGACTCTAGCACTGGCAAGCATCGCGAGTGAATTGTCGCGCGCAGGTGGCGGTCGCAGATAAGGCATTCCGTCACAAGGAGATCGTCATGAAATTGCACTACCTGCTGTTCGCCGCCCTTACCTGCCTGCCCCTCGCTGCCACCGCAGCTTCCTCCAGTGAAGAAAGCATCACCGCGCCAGAAACCCACAACCGCGAACTCAAGGTCGGCGACAAGGCACCGGACCAATACAAACGCGATGACCAGGCAATCAAGGACTGGAAAGCCAAAGGCCTGCCCGCGCCGGAAAAGGAAAGCCACTGGGTAAACATGGGGGGGCGTTACGTGCTGGTGCAGATCACCAACGGTGTGGTGCTGGCGATTCAGCCAAGCCACTGATTCCAAACTCTCCCCGCCGCTCATCGCTGGCACGACAAATTTTTGCCTGCCAGCGAAACCAAATGGATCCTTTCCAGTCTCAGAGGGTGTGCCGTAAACCTTTGCGGATCAAGGACCTATATCGTGATGACCCGTCTTGCAAGCCTTTCGCTGATTGCCGTTGTCCTGCTGACCGCAGGGTGCCATAGCCATCGCTACCATGACGACGACGATGGCTGGCGTGACCGTGACCGTGACCATCGCCACCACCATCGGCATGACCGCGACGACGATGATGATGACAATCGTCGCTATCGTGGTGACCGCTACTACCGCTGAAGCGTCTTTTTCAACCCTGGCCAGCCGCCCGTTGCGCGGCACCTTAACCTGATGATTCCTTTGAGGTTCGTATCATGCGTCTGACTCTGCCTTCCCTTGCCCTCGGCCTGCTGCTGTGCCAGGGCGCTTTCGCCGGTGACGGTACCGCCGCCATTGGCGGTGGCCTGGGTGGTGTTCTGGGTAACGTTGTCGGTCAACAGATCGGCGGCAAGACGGGGGCGGCCATCGGCGCCGGCCTCGGCGGCGCAGCCGGCAGTGCGGTAGGTGCACGCAAGGGCAACCGTACCGAAGCCGCCATCGGCGGTGGCCTGGGTTCGGCCGGCGGTTCGCTGCTGGGCGGCGCGGTAGGCGGCAAGACCGGCTCCACCGTGGGTGCCGGCATGGGTGGCGCAGCCGGTGGTGCCATCGGCAACCACCTGGGCGACAACAATGGCAAGCACCGTCACCGCCACCGTCACTGATCGGGTGAATCCGGGGCTGCTGTGCAGCCCCTTTTCTTGCAGCACATCAACACCTCCTTCAGCACAATCCGGCACACTGGCTGCTACTGTCTATCGTGCCCCCGTGTGAAGGAACACCCCCTCCCCATGAACCAAGAGCTACTCTGGGTCCTCGGCCTGCTGGCCATCGTCATCGCCCTGTTCGTCATCAACCGCCCGCGCATGGACGTAGTCGCGCTGCTGGTAATCCTCGCCCTGCCGCTGTCGGGCATCCTCACCGTGGAACAAGCGCTGGCCGGCTTCAGTGACCCCAACGTGGTATTGATCGCCGCCTTGTTCGTGATCGGCGAAGGCCTGGTGCGCACCGGCATTGCCTACCGCATCGGCGAATGGATGAGCGAGCGGGCCGGCAACAGCGAGGCGCGCCTGCTGGTGCTGCTGATGGTGGCTGTGGCGGGACTGGGGTCGATGATGAGCTCCACCGGCGTGGTGGCCATCTTCATTCCGGTGGTGCTGAGCATCGCCGCGCGCCTGCAGCTTTCGCCCGCCCGCCTGATGATGCCGCTGGCCTTCGCTGGCCTGATCAGCGGCATGCTCAGCCTGGTGGCCACGCCGCCCAACGTGGTGGTACACAGCGAGCTGGTGCGCCATGGCGAAGCGGGCTTCAGCTTCTTCAGTTTCACTCCGTTTGGCCTGGTGGTGCTGGTGCTGGGCATCGGCTACATGCTGTTGACCCGGCAATGGCTGAATGGCGAAGTACGCAAGGACGGCCGCGTGGAAAGCCGCCGTACCCTGCTGGACCTGGTGCTGGACTACAAACTCAACGGCCGTGAACGGCGCCTGCGCATCCGCCCCAACTCACCGCTGATCGGTCATACCCTGGGCGAGCTGGAACTGCGCACCCGGCATGGCGCCAACGTGATCGGCATCGAGCGCCAGCACAAGTTCACCACACGGGTGATCGCCGCCAGCTCCAGCACCGTGCTGCACCAGGGCGATGTGCTGCTGCTCGACCTGTTCGCCAACCGCGACGACCTGCGCAGCCTGTGCCAGACCATGCAACTGGAGCCGCTGCACTTCAAGGCCGCCTATTTCATTGACCAGTCCCAGGAGCTGGGCATGGCCGAGGTCTTGCTGCCACCAGGGTCGAAACTGCTCGGCAAGAGCATCCTCGAACTGGCCTTCCGAACTCGCTTCGACCTCAACGTGGTCGGCTTGCGCCGCGACCAGGTGGCGATCGAAGAACAACTGGTGGAAGAAAAGCTGCGCCTGGGCGACACCCTGCTGGTCGTCGGCCCGTGGAAAGCCGTGCGCCAGCTGCAAAGCAAGCCCAAGGACTTCCTGGTACTGAGCCTGCCCGCGGAAGTCGACTTGGTCGCGCCCGCCCGTACCCGTGCGCCACAGGCGTTGCTGAGCCTGGCGGTGATGGTCGGGCTGATGGTCAGTGGCGCGGTCCCCAATGTCATTGCCGCACTGATCGGCTGCCTGCTGATGGGCGCAGGCCGCTGCATCGACATGAACAGCGCCTACCGGGCCATCCACTGGCAAAGCCTGGTGCTGATCGTGGGTATGCTGCCCTTTGCCCAGGCATTGCAGAAAACCGGCGGCATCGACCTGGCGGTGGGCGGCCTGGTCAGCGTGCTGGGTGATGCCGGCCCCAACGCCATCCTTGCCTGCCTGTTCGCAGTCACGGCGGTGATCGGCCTGTTCATCTCCAACACGGCCACTGCGGTACTGATGGCACCCGTGGCAGTCAGCACCGCAACGCAGCTGGGCATGTCGCCCTACCCGTTCGCCATGACCGTGGCGCTGGCCGCCTCGGCGGCCTTCATGACCCCGGTGTCATCGCCGGTGAACACACTGGTACTGGGCCCGGGGCAATACCGCTTTGCCGACTTCGTCAAAGTTGGTGTGCCGTTCACCGTCCTGGTGATGCTGGTGACCGTGTTGATGGTGCCGTGGTTCTTCGGGCTGTGAGGTGACAGGCCTCGAATGAAGGCAATTTGGCATTATCGCGAGCGATTGCGGCAGATTGACATCAAGTCCCCTGTCGAAACACACTTACGCGCAATTGCCCCAGGTGCTTCAAGCCGTTGTCCTGGATTTCGTTTCCGCCTTGCCGGTCGAGCCCATGGTTTTTCCAGCCCAAGCGCGCTTGTTGCACTACGTCGTTCTACTCGGCCTGACCTTTGCCCTTACCTTGGGCGGCATCCTGGCCCGCCCGATCGAATCCTTGTCGCTGTTCTGGCCGGTCAATGCAGTACTGGCCGGCGTACTGCTGCGCTACCCCCGCCAGGCCACACTCACGGGCTTTGCCCTGGTCTGGCTGGCCATGGTCGGCGCCGACCTGCTGTGCGGCAGCGCCTGGGTACCGGCGCTGTGGTTCAACCTGTGCAACCTGGGCGTGGTAGTCACCCTCTGGCTGATGCTCTCGCGCTTGCCGCGCCTGCACCGGCGCAT
Organism: Pseudomonas sp. NLJ1; assembly: GCF_049486705.1. NCBI lineage: Bacteria > Pseudomonadati > Pseudomonadota > Gammaproteobacteria > Pseudomonadales > Pseudomonadaceae > Pseudomonas > Pseudomonas sp. NLJ1. The sequence goes on from NZ_CP137735.1 coordinate 652,829, forward strand.
GCGTACTCCCCACGGAGTACTCCGTGTGTTCGGCGCCTGTGCCGCCGGCGCGATAGTGGCGGCCAGCATGGCGGCGGCAATGGCCACGCCGTGGTTCGAACAGTCGTTGCGCGCAACCTGGCTGGCCTGGTTCAGTGAACAATTCTCGACCAGCGTACTGGTGCTGCCAGTGCTGCTGACGGCGCCTTCGGCACGAGCACTGATGCGCGGTGGTGCCCAGGCCATCCGCCTGGCGCCGTTATTGGTGCTGCTCGCATCGCTGGCGTTCAGCATTGCCTTCGGCGGCCCCGGGGCCATCGCCTTCCCGATTGCCGCGCTGCTGTGGTGCGCCTGGACTTACTCACCGTTCCTGGTCTCGCTGTTGACACTCACCGCTGGCAGCACACTGATCGTGGCGGTGGCGCAGAACCTCATGCATTTCAGCTTGCCGCAAAGCGAGCTCGGGGTGAGCACCCTGATGTCGGCGCGCCTGGGCATCGCCATGCTGGTGCTTGGGCCGCTGGTGGTCGCCTGCGTCAGCCAGGCCAACCGCAGCCTGATGGCCCGCCTGGCGCATCAGGCCACCATCGACCATCTCACCGGCGTGCTGACCCGCAGCGCTTTCACCCGCCGCGCCAACGCGCTACTGGAAAGCCGCCAGCAACACGCCCAGGCACTGCCGCTGACCCTGATGATGCTGGACATCGACCACTTCAAGTCGATCAATGATGCCCACGGCCATGCGGTCGGTGACCAGGTGCTGCGCCAGTTCGCCAGCACCTTGCAGGACCAGTTGCACGATGGTGACCTGTTCGCCCGCCTGGGCGGCGAGGAATTTGTCGTGGTCCTCCCGGGCCTGGCGCCAGGTCGGGCCAAATTCACTGCCGAACGCCTGCGCCGCGCCGTGCAGGACCTGCATGTGCTGCAGGCCGACCAGCATCTGCAAGTTACCGTGAGTATCGGCCTGGCCGGTTGTGCCGCCGATGTGCCGGCCCCCACCCTCGACGAACTGCTGGCGCGCGCCGACCAGGCGCTGTACCGGGCCAAGGCCCATGGCCGCAACCGCGTCGAACAGGCCGAGCCGCAACGCCAGGTGATATGAACTAGCCGCCCAGCAGGTCCCACGTCAACTTGGCGATCAGCACGCACAGCAGCACCAGGAACAGCCCGCGCACGAAACCCGCGCCCTTGCGCACCGCCAGCCAGGTACCGGTCAGCGCGCCGAGGATGTTGCACACCGCCATGGGCAAGGCGATGGCGTACAGCACGTTGCCTGATGGCACGAAGAACACCAGCGCCGCCAGGTTGGTGGCGATGTTCACCACCTTGGCCGACGCCGAGGCGTGCAGGAAGTCCAACGCGAAGAAGCGGATGAACAGGAAGATCAGGAAACTGCCGGTACCCGGCCCGAACAGGCCGTCGTAAAAACCGATCGCGCCACCGATCAGCACCGCCAGGCACTGCTCCTTGCGGCCTATCCTTGCGGGTTTGTGCAGCGTGCCGAAGTCCTTCTTGCAGAACGTGTAGATGGCCATCAACACGATCAGCACCAGTACCGCCGGGCGCATCACGCCGGGCGGGACCAGCGACACCGTGGCGGCACCGGCGAACGACATGACGAAGGCACTGAGCGCAGCCGGCACGATCAACCCCCAGTCCAGCGTCACCCTGCGAATGAACGAACGCGCAGCGAAGGCCGTGCCGCACACCGATGCCAGCTTGTTGCTACCGAGCAGTGCCGCCGGTTGTGCGGTGGGCAGCACGTTGAACAAGGCCGGGATCTGGATCAGCCCACCGCTCCCCACGGCGGCGTCGATCAGCCCTGCTGCGAAGGCGAATACGGAGAGCACAGCGATATCCATCATGGCGCGGTTCCAGGCAGTGAAGACGCTTGCAAGGCTAATCAAAGTGCCGCGCTTGTGTTGAAATGCCATATTGCAAAAACTGCAACAAGGAGCAGGCAATGGCATTGGACATGCTGCGGGAAATCCAGGCGTTCGTCAGCGTGGCGCACAAGCGCAGCTTCGTCGCCGCCGCCCGCGCCCTGGGGCGCTCACCTAGCGCAGTCACCCGCGCAGTGCAAACCCTGGAAGACAACGCCGGGAGCAAGCTGCTCAACCGCAACGCCAATGCCGTGACCCTGACCGAAGCCGGCGAGCGCCTGCTGCCTCACGCTGAACGCTTGCTGGATGTGCAACGTGATGCTGCCGACGAACTGGCCGCGCTAAGCGGCAGTGCACAAGGCTGGATCCGCTTCGCCGTGCCGCAAGTGCTGGGTGAACATGTGCTGCCCCAGGTGCTTGCCGAGTTTTCCCGCTGCCACCCACAGGTAACGTTGGACGTGCAGTACAGCGACGGGGCCCTGGACCCGCTGCAAGGCAAGTTCGATTTCGTGGTGCGCGGGGCCTTCCCGCAGTCGAGCGAATTGATCGGCTACCCGCTGTGGGATTACCGCCGTCACCTGTATGCGAGCCCGGAATACCTGGCCCTGGCCGGCACGCCAGAACAACCCGAGGACCTCGAAGGCCACGCGCTGATCCTGCACACTGCCCCGCGCATCCTCAAGGCCTGGCACTTCTGCCGCGACGATGAGATCACCAGCCTGCGCCCCAGGCCCAGGCTGCGCCTGGACTCAGGTGACGCGGTGTACCACAGCACCCTGGCCGGTGCCGGCATTGCCCGCCTGGCCGCCTGGGTCGGCGAAGCGCAGGTCAAGGCCGGGCGACTGGTGCGGGTATGCCCGCAGTACCGCCTGACCTCCAGCAACGGCCAGGACCCGCAGATGCACGCCGTGTACCCCGCCGGCGAGTTGCCAGCGCGGGTACGCGACCTGCTGGCAGCCCTGCGCCGCGCCGGCCTGGCCTACTGAAACATCCTCTTAAATCGCTGTTCAAATTCTGCTCAATTTAACAGAGCCCGCCGCGGGCCTGGCTTGCAGCACTTTATCCACAGACCTACCCACGTTTTTTGTGGACAGTTTTCCCAGTGCAAAGAAAGACTTATCGTACAAACAGGCAGGGCGAATCGGCCAACAAAGAAGGAGAATGGGCCCGCCCGGGGGACAGGCAGGCCGCGAGGGAAATAGGCTGGTGAATGTCAGCTTGGCGGAATGGTGCCAAGAATACCAATCAGAATGGTCAGCAGCAGAAAACCACCCAGGAATAGCGCGAGCTTGCCCATTGGAACCTCTACAAGTGTGATGCGGGAATGGGCGTATTGTCGGGCTTGGGCTGATACCGTTACAGATTCAGGTTTATGGAAAAAAAGCGGATCAGATGCGAGGCACCGGTTCTTCTGTGGGAGCGGCCTTGCGTCGCGAAAGGGCCGCACAGCGGACCCAGGGTTTCGATGCATCCCTCAACATTGCCAGGACCGCTTTGCGGCCCTTTCGCGACGCAAGGCCGCTCTCACAAGAGCTGCGTACCTGGAGCGAACGCGCACATCAGGTCAGCGGCTGAAGCTTCTGCGCAGGCAACCAGCCATACTCGTCATTGCCATGGTGTCTGCACCAGACCCAGCCATTGAGCGGGCGCACCATCTGCACCAACTGCCCCGGGTCGGCATCCAGTTCATGCGCCGAGTAGTGGTCCAGCGCCCTGCCCTGGCACATGCTGAGCCACTCGATCAATTGGGCCGGCACCCAGCCGGGCTCCTGGCCAGTGCAGGTGCAAAGGTACCAGTCCTGCCAACCAGGCTCGCCTTCGTAGCGTGGGCCAATGTTCAGCAAGGTGCCCTTGGCGAAGCGGATGGGCCGCGGGTACTCACTGCGGTGAGATTCAATCACAACGTAATGCATGGGCCTCTCCTTGGCCGGGAAACCAATCGATCGTAGCAGAAGCGGCAAAACCGGCTGCCAGCCGGTATTTGTATCTTCATGTGTACAGATTGAGACTTGATACACAGGAACGTTTCCTGCAGGCCGAGCGGACACATCCTCGATACAGCCGTCATCTTTACTGGCCCCATCAACCCGCACCGATGGCTTCGCCAAGGAGATGCCCGATGTCCGCCCGCCACTCGACCACCGCTCTGCCACGCCGCTTCAGCCGTACGCTGCTCGCCTGTGCCCTGCTGCCGCTTGGCCTGCTGGCGGCGAACATGGCCACGGCTGCACCGCTGCAGGCCCAGCCAGCCGCCACGGCGGCGGATGACTTCGGCCCGCTGAAACACATTAACGCTGGCGTGCTCGATGTGGCCTACGTAGAGCAAGGCCCCGCCGACGGCCCGGTGGTGATCCTGCTGCATGGCTGGCCGTATGACATTCACAGCTTCGAGCAAGTTGCACCCGCCCTGGCGGCAAAGGGCTACCGGGTGTTGGTGCCCTACGTACGTGGTTACGGGCAGACCCGCTTCCTGTCTGCGGCAACCCCACGCAATGCCCAGCCCTCGGCACTGGCCAGCGACGTGATCGCCTTCATGGACGCGCTGCATGTCCAGCGTGCCGTGCTCGCCGGTTTCGACTGGGGCGCACGCACTGCCGACATTGTCTCGGCGCTGTGGCCAGAGCGGGTAAAGGCGCTGGTATCGGTCAGCGGCTACCTGATCAGCAGCCAGGAAGCCGCCAAGGCCCCTCTGCCCCCCAGCGCAGAGTTGCAGTGGTGGTACCAGTACTACTTTGCCACCGCGCGCGGCCAGGCCGGCTATGACAAGAACCGCCATGCCTTCGCCAAGCTGATCTGGCAAACCGCCTCGCCCAAGTGGGCCTTCGATGACGCCACCTTCGAGCGCAGCGCCAAGGCCCTGGACAACCCCGACCAGGTGGCGATCACCGTGCACAACTACCGCTGGCGGCTGGGGCTGGCCCAGGGCGAAACGCGCTACGACCCGCTCGAGGCCAGACTGGCCAGCTTCCCCAGCATCGGCGTACCGACCATCACCCTGGAAGGCGACGCCAACGGCGCCCCGCACCCGCCGGCCGAAGCCTATGCGCAGCGCTTTACCGGCAAGTACGAGTACCGGCTGATCAGCGGCGGCATCGGCCACAACCTGCCGCAGGAAGCGCCGCAGGCGTTCACCCAGGCGGTGGTGGATGCGGACCATCTGTAGCTTGCGGAGCGGCAATTGCTACATAAGGTTTCGAAAAGAACGGCAGGTCCTGGTTTGAACTGCGTCGAGGGCCTGCATTATCGAAAACCGATTGTGCCCAGCTATCGCGCGGTGTTGAGGCGGATTTGAAAGACACGATCTGAAATGCGGCTTGTAGGATCTTTTACCTCGAAATGTAGGAAGAATCGAAGCACTGAGATTTGCCTGTATGAAACATCAGTTTCTCCAGCAAATTCGAGCTGCTACGGTCCAGTTTTCCTACAACGGCACGGAAGCCTACAGCATGAGAAAAGCATGGATCCGTTCAATACCTCGGCCCTGAAGTTACAGAAGAGTTTGCTTAACCTGCGCCTTGAGCGTGACCGCCTGAGAAGGGAGGGCAAGGACAAGGAAGCGGACGAACTCGCGGCACCGATCGCGCGGATGGAGGCAGCTATTCAAAAACTGCCGGATGGCATGAAGCCGGTGACCCTGCAGTAAAACCTGGGGGAGCAGGGTTCACCCGCCAACACGTTCGAAGCTGAGGGCTTTGCTTGAGCCGGCAATGATTCTGGTGCAGCCATTTGCCGAGAATCGGACTTTGCACCAGCCATCAGAGATTTGTAGCCTGCGCTGGCTTCTTCGCGGGCACGCCCGCTCCCACAGGATCTTCACAGTACTCAAGAACCCCGCAGCGGCCTGGTGGCCGCCGCAGGGCGCGGCTCACTGCTCCGAATGGTCGATCTTGATGGTTGGATCACCACCACTGACCAGCGAACTGACCGTGGTGTTCGACCAGTTCACTCCTTCGAGCTTGATCGACACATCAGCGCTGCTGGTATCACTGCCGGGTGTGAACTTGCCCTGGGTGCTGACCTGCAAGGTCGACTCGCCACCGACCGTGGTGATCTTCAGGTAGCTTTCGATCGCCGAAAGCGATTCGCCCTGCAGCAGGGCACTCAGGTCCAGGCGGTCGCCTTCTTCAGCATTGAAGTTCCTGATCACGTCATGGCCAGTATCACCTGCCGACCACACGAAGGACTCGGCGGTGCCGCTGCTGCCGGTGACGGTGCTGTCACCTGCCCCCACGAACAGGATGTGGTCATCGCTGCCAAGCAAGGACGAGGAGCTGCTGTCCGATGCGTCGCCCGCCATCAGCGACATCGTGCTCATCGACGTCGAGGCTGCATCACCATGGGATGTCACCACGAACGAGCTGCTTGCCGAATCACCATCGTGGTCAGTGCCGATGACATGGACCGTGAAGTTCAGGTCGCTGGCAGGTTTCTCCTCTACATAGGTAAGTTTGGTGAAGGTGGTGTCAAGCGTACTCTTGCTCGGGGCTGCCAAGGTAATCGTGTCGAAGGCGTGCCCGGCAAGGCCCGTGAAGTCACTGGCCAGAATCTTTATGGCCTCGGAGCCAGAGGTGATGGTGTACGTCTTCGTTGCTTCATGCACAACACCATTGGCGTCCTTGTAGGAGGCAATGATATCGACGTCACCGCTGACCTGAAGCCGCGCAATGCCCAACGTGACCTCTTTCATCGAGATGGCGTGCTGCTGGGCATCGGTGAACGCCACGGAGAACATCTCGTTGGCAGAGAAGTGGTTGTTACCCACCCCCAATCCATTGCCGACATTGATCGTCGGTTTCCCTGTAGCACTGGCCAAGGCTTCGAACGTGGCCGTTATGCCGCTATTGAAAGTAACAGACAAGGTTGAGGTATTCCCGGACTTCAAACCTTCCAGGTTGAACGTGTCTCGGCTACCTTCACGCACGCTGTTCTGGGTGACGGTGTAGTGCCCATCCGCTCCCAAGGCAAGCGTGAACACCTTCGTGGTACCGTCGAAGACTTCCACCGTGGCGCCGCTCGCATCCGTTGCCTTGCTGCTCCAGCCCGAAGGCAGGCCAACGATGGTGCCGAACTTCAGCGTACCCATGCCATCACCGCCCGCCAGGAAGTGCGTGTCGCCAACCGCCGTGTACCCGACAGTGTTCCACATGCCGGCATTGTCACTGGTGGCGAAGGTCGGGCTGTCGTCTTCGACACTGATGGTCAGCGTGCCGGTCGATGAAGTGCTGCCGTCGGTAACGCTGACACCAACGTTGAAGGACAGTACATCCTCGGCCGCCTGGTTCGGATGATCGAGTGGCCCCTTCAGCTCCACGGTGTAATTGCCGCCGTTGTCGATCCTGATTTCGATCACATCCTTGCCACCGGCCGTGCCGGTCAGGGTCTTGCCGCCATTGGACAACGCCCATTGCACACTCTGGCCAGAGGATGTCAGCGCTGTCGATGGTACTGCCAGGCTGACCGAGAGGTTGGCTGACGGTGTGTCGATATCGCTGATTGTCAGCTTGCCAATGTACGACTTGCTGTCGCTTTGGTCGGCTGGTGAACCGACGGTGTCTTTGTTCCCGCCGATCAGCCCCTCCTCGGACACCAGCGCGGCACCCGAAGTGATGGTTGGCGTGGCGTTGGTCATGCCCACCGCAACGCTGGCGCCCGGGACCAGGTTCTCGAACACCTTGCTACCCGTGCCATTCTGCGTGATCTGGTCGATGCCCACGGACACGCTGCCACCACCCACGAAGACACCGTCGGGAATGGCACCTTTCACCGTGCCGGTGGTGCTGCCCGCCGCCACCATGATGGTCAGGCCATTATCCAGCTTGATGGTCAGGCCGCCATGGTTGCTTGCACTCATGCCCGCCGGCGCTTCCAGATTGACCGTGTAGGTCACCTCCTGGCCCTTGGCTGCCGGGTTGGGCGAAGCGCTCAGCACGACCGTCACGGTGTTGATGGTATCGGTGACCGTGAGGGTCGTGGTGGCACTGGTGTTCAGGTTCTCGAAGTTGTGGTTGCCCACATTTGTCACGCTGATGGTCTGGGTTTCGCCGTCCTTGAAGACGTCATCGCCCTGCGCCACGAATGGTGCGGTGGTCGCGGTGGTGGCGTCCTTGGCGAAGCTCAGGGTCTGGCCGTTGCTCAGGGTGACGGTGAACGCCTGGCCTGCCGGGTGGCTCAGGGTGCCGGTGATGGTCGTGGTGTTGCCTTCCTGCACGGTATTACCGGTGAGGGTCAGCGTCACTTCATCGCCGCCATTCGGCGTACCCGGGGTGCCAGGGTTGCCTGGAGTGCCCGGTTCGTCGGTGATCTGCAGAGTGACCGGGTCGCCTTTGACCAGGTTCTCAAAGACCTGTTTGCCCGTGCCTTGCTCGGTGATCCCGGAGATGGCGATGCTCGGCGCACTGCTGCCGACATAGACGTTATCTGCCAGGTTGGCGGTTTGCGAGCCAGTAATTTCCCCGGCCGGAATGTGAACGATCTTGCCATTGCTCAGTGCGATATCCAGGCCGCCATGCTGGGTCAGGTCGGCACCGGCCGGGCCGGTCAAGGTAATGGTGTAAGTCACCGCCTGGCCTTCCACCGCCGGGTTCGGCGAGATGCACAGCTCGGCCTTCACGGTGTCGACGGTGTCGCTCACGGTGACCGTCGTGGTGGCACTGGTGTTCAGGTTTTCGAAGTTGTGGCTACCGGCATCGGTCACGCTGATGGTCTGGGTTTCGCCGTCCTTGAACACGTCATCGCTCTGCGCCACGAACGGTGCGGTGGTCGCGGTATGCGCGCCCTCGGCAAAGGTCAGGGTCTGGCCGTTGCTCAGGGTTACGGTGAACGCTTGGCCTGCCGGGTGGCTCAGGGTGCCGGTGATGGTTGTGGTGTTGCCTTCCTGCACGGTGTTGCCCGTCAGGGTCAGCGTCACTTCATCGCCGCCATTCGGCGTGCCTGGGGTGCCAGGGTTGCCTGGCGTGCCTGGTTCGTCGGTGATCTGCAGGGTCACCGGGTCGCCTTTGATCAGGTTCTCAAAGACCTGGGTGCCCGTGCCTTGCTCGGTGATCCCGGAGATGGCGATGCTTGGGGCACTGCTGCCCACATAGACGTCGTCCGCCAGGTTAGCGGTTTGCGAAGCGCTGACCTGGCCCGCAGGGATGTTGATCACCTCGCCGTTGCTCAGGGCAACGGACAAACCACCGTGCTGACTCAGGTCGGCACCGGCAGGACCGGTCAGGGTGATGGTGTAGGTCACCGCCTGGCCTTCCACTGCCGGGTTCGGCGAGATGCTCAGCTCGGCCTTCACAGTGTCGACGGTATCGCTCACGGTAACGGTCGTGGTAGCGCTGGTGTTCAGGTTTTCGAAGTTGTGGTTGCCCGCATTCGTCACGCTGATGGCCTGGGTTTCGCCGTCCTTGAAGACGTCATCGCTCTGCGCCACGAACGGTGCGGTGGTCGCAGTGGTGGCGTCCTTGGCGAAGGTCAAGGTCTGACCGTTGCTCAGGGTGACGGTGAAGGCCTGGCCCGCTGGGTGGCTCAGGGTACCGGTAATAGTGGTCTGCCCCCCTTCCTGCACGGCATTGCCGGTCAGGGTCAGCGTCACTGCATCGCCGCCATTCGGTGTGCCCGGGGCGCCAGGATTGCCGGGGGTGCCCGGCTCGTCGGTGATCTGCAGAGTCACCGGGTCGCCTTTGACCAGATTCTCGAAGACCTGTTTGCCCGTGCCTTGCTCGGTGATCCCGTTGATGGCGATGCTCGGGGCACTGCTGCCCACATAGACGTCGTCCGCCAGGTTAGCGGTTTGCGAAGCGCTGACCTGGCCCGCAGGGATGTTGATCACCTCGCCGTTGCTCAGAGTGATGGACAAACCACCGTGCTGACTCAGGTCGGCACCGGCAGGACCGGTCAGGGTGATGGTGTAGGTCACCGCCTGCCCTTCCACTGCCGGGTTCGGCGAAATGCTCAGCTCGGCCTTCACGGTGTTGATGGTATCGGTGACCGTGAGGGCCGTGGTGGCGCTGGTGTTCAGGTTTTCGAAGTTGTGGTTGCCCGCATTCGTCACGCTGATGGTCTGGGTTTCGCCGTCCTTGAACACGTCATCGCTCTGCGCCACGAACGGTGCGGTGGTCGCGGTGGTGGCGTCCTTGGTGAAGCTCAAGGTCTGGCCGTTGCTCAAGGTGACGGTGAAGGCCTGGCCCGCTGGGTGACTCAGGGTACCGGTGATGGTTGTGGTGTTGCCTTCCAGCACGGCGTTGCCGGTGAGGGTCAGCGTAACTTCGTCACCTCCATTCGGAGTGCCTGGAGCGCCCGGGTTACCAGGGGTGCCCGGCTCATCGGTGATCTGCAGGGTGACCGGATCGCCTTTGATCAGGTTCTCAAAGACCTGTTTGCCCGTGCCTTGCTCGGTGATCCCGTTGATGGCGATGCTTGGGGCACTGCTGCCCACATAGACGTCGTCCGCCAGGTTGGCGGTTTGCGAAGCGCTGAGCTGGCCTGCAGGGATGTTGATCACCTCGCCGTTGCTCAGCGCGATGGACAAACCACCGTGCTGACTCAGGTCGGCACCGGCCGGGCCGGTCAGGGTGATGGTGTAGGTCACCGCCTGCCCTTCCACGGCCGGGTTCGGCGAAATGCTCAGCTCGGCCTTCACAGTGTCGACGGTATCGCTCACGATGACGGTCGTGGTCGCGCTGGTGTTCAGGTTTTCGAAGTTGTGGTTGCCCGCATTCATCACGCTGATGGTCTGGGTTTCGCCGTCCTTGAACACGTCATCGCTCTGCGCCACGAACGGTGCGGTGGTCGCGGTGGTGGCGTCCTTGGTGAAGCTCAAGGTCTGGCCGTTGCTCAAGGTGACGGTGAAGGCCTGGCCCGCTGGGTGACTCAGGGTACCGGTGATGGTTGTGGTGTTGCCTTCCAGCACGGCGTTGCCGGTGAGGGTCAGCGTAACTTCGTCACCTCCATTCGGAGTGCCTGGAGCGCCCGGGTTACCAGGGGTGCCCGGCTCGTCGGTGATCTCCAGTATCACCGGATCGCCTTTGACCAGGTTTTCAAAGACCTGTTTGCCTGTGCCTTGCTCGGTGATGCCGGAGATAGCAATGCTCGCAGCACTGCTGCCCACATAGACGTCGTTCGCCAGGTTGGCGGTTTGCGAAGCGCTGATCTGGCCTGCAGGGATGTTGATCACCTCGCCGTTGCTCAGCGCGATGGACAGACCACCGTGCTGACTCAGGTCGGCACCGGCAGGACCGGTCAGGGTGATGGTGTAGGTCACCGCCTGGCCTTCCACTGCCGGGTTCGGCGAAATGCTCAGCTCGGCCTTCACAGTGTCGACGGTATCGCTCACGGTGATCGTCGTGGTGGCGCTGGTGTTCAGGTTTTCGAAGTTGTGGTTGCCCGCATTCGTCACGCTGATGGCCTGGGTTTCGCCGTCCTTGAAGACGTCATCGCTCTGCGCCACGAACGGTGCGGTGGTCGCAGTGGTGGCATCCTTGGCGAAGCTCAAGGTCTGGCCGTTGCTCAGAGTAACGGTAAAGGCCTGGCCTGCCGGGTGGCTCAGGGTAGCGGTGATGGTCGTGGTGTTGCCTTCCTGCACGGTGTTGCCAGTGAGGGTCAGCGTCACTGCATCGCCGTCATTCGGCGTGCCTGGAGTGCCAGGGTTGCCTGGGGTACCCGGCTCATCGGTGATCTGCAGTGTCACCGGATCGCCTTTGACCAGGTTTTCAAAGACCTGTTTGCCGGTGCCTTGCTCGGTGATGCCGGAGATAGCGATGCTTGGGGCGCTGCTGCCGACATACACGTTGTCCACCAGAACATCCGATTGTGAGCCACTGTTCTGCCCGGCTGCGATGTGGACCACCTTACCGTTGCTCAGCTCGATATCCAGGCCGCCATGCTGGGTCAGGTCGGCGCCGACCGGGCCAGTCAAGGTAATGGTGTAGGTCACCGCCTGGCCTTCCACTGCCGGATTCGGCGAGATGCTCAATTCGGCCTTTACGGTATCGACGGTGTCGCTCACGGTAATCGTCGTGGTGGCGCTGGTGTTCAGGTTTTCGAAGTTGTGGCTACCGGCATCGGTCACGATGATGGTCTGGGTTTCGCCGTCCTTGAACACGTCATCGCTCTGCGCCACGAACGGTGCGGTGGTCGCGGTATGCGCGCCCTCCGCAAAGGTCAGGGTCTGGCCGTTGCTCAGGGTTACGGTGAACGCTGGGCCTGCCGGGTGGCTCAGGGTACCGGTGATGGTCGTGGTGTTGCCTTCCTGCACGGTGTTGCCCGTCAGGGTCAGCGTCACTTCATCGCCGCCATTCGGTGTGCCTGGAGTGCCAGGGTTGCCGGGGGTGCCCGGCTCGTCGGTGATCTGCAGGGTCACCGGGTCGCCTTTGACCAGGTTTTCAAAGACCTGTTTGCCCGTGCCTTGCTCGGTGATCCCGGAGATGGCGATGCTTGGGGCACTGTTGCCGACATAGACGTTGTCCGCCAGAACACCCGACTGCGAGCCACTGATCTGCCCGGCTGCGATGTGGACCACCTTACCGTTGCTCAGCTCGATATCCAGGCCGCCGTGCTGGGTCAGGTCGGCGCCGGCCGGGCCGGTCAGGGTGATGGTGTAAGTCACTGCCTGGCCTTCCATCGCCGGGTTCGGCGAAATGCTCAGCTCGGCCTTCACGGTGTCGACGGTGTCGCTCACGGTAATCGTCGTGGTGGCGCTGGTGTTCAGGTTTTCGAAGTTGTGGCTACCGGCATCGGTCACGATGATGGTCTGGGTTTCGCCGTCCTTGAACACGTCATCGCTCTGCGCCACGAACGGTGCGGTGGTCGCGGTATGCGCGCCCTCCGCAAAGGTCAGGGTCTGGCCGTTGCTCAGGGTTACGGTGAACGCTGGGCCTGCCGGGTGGCTCAGGGTACCGGTGATGGTCGTGGTGTTGCCTTCCTGCACGGTGTTGCCCGTCAGGGTCAGCGTCACTTCATCGCCGCCATTCGGTGTGCCTGGAGTGCCAGGGTTGCCGGGGGTGCCCGGCTCGTCGGTGATCTGCAGGGTCACCGGGTCGCCTTTGATCAGGTTTTCAAAGACCTGCTTGCCCGTGCCTTGCTCGGTGATCCCGGAGATGGCGATGCCTGGGGCACTGTTGCCGACATAGACGTTGTCCGCCAGGACGCCCGACTGCGAGCCACTGACCTGGCCCGCAGGGATGTTGATCACCTCGCCGTTGCTCAGGGTGATGGACAGACCACCGTGCTGACTCAGGTCGGCACCGGCAGGACCGGTCAGGGTGATGGTGTAGGTCACCGCCTGGCCTTCCACTGCCGGGTTCGGCGAAATGCTCAGCTCGGCCTTCACGGTGTTGATGGTATCGGTGACCGTGAGGGCCGTGGTGGCGCTGGTGTTCAGGTTTTCGAAGTTGTGGTTGCCCGCATTTGTCACGCTGACGGTCTGGGTTTCGCCATCCTTGAACACGTCATCGCTCTGCGCCACAAACGGTGCGGTGGTCGCGATGGTGGCGTCCTTGGCAAAGCTCAGGGTCTGGCCGTTGCTCAGGGTGACGGTGAAGGCTTGGCCGGCCGGGTGGCTTAGAGTACCGGTTATGGTGGTCTGCCCCCCTTCCTGCACCGCGTTGCCGGTCAGGGTCAGCGTCACTGCATCGCCACCATTCGGCGTGCCTGGAGTGCCAGGGTTGCCTGGCGTGCCCGGCTCATCGGTGATCTGCAGGGTCACCGGGTCGCCTTTGATCAGGTTTTCAAAGACCTGCTTGCCTGTACCTTGCTCGGTGATGCTGTTGATGGCGATACTCGGAGCACTACTGCCGATATAGACGTCGTTCGCCAGGTTGGCGGTTTGCGAAGCGCTGATCTGGCCCGCAGGGATGTTGATCACCTCGCCGTTGCTCAGGGTGATGGACAGACCACCGTGCTGACTCAGGTCGGCACCGGCAGGACCGGTCAGGGTGATGGTGTAGGTCACCGCCTGGCCTTCCACTGCCGGGTTCGGCGAAATGCTCAGCTCGGCCTTCACGGTGTTGATGGTATCGGTGACCGTGAGGGCCGTGGTGGCGCTGGTGTTCAGGTTTTCGAAGTTGTGGTTGCCCGCATTTGTCACGCTGACGGTCTGGGTTTCGCCATCCTTGAACACGTCATCGCTCTGCGCCACAAACGGTGCGGTGGTCGCGATGGTGGCGTCCTTGGCAAAGCTCAGGGTCTGGCCGTTGCTCAGGGTGACGGTGAAGGCTTGGCCGGCCGGGTGGCTTAGAGTACCGGTTATGGTGGTCTGCCCCCCTTCCTGCACCGCGTTGCCGGTCAGGGTCAGCGTCACTGCATCGCCACCATTCGGCGTGCCTGGAGTGCCAGGGTTGCCTGGCGTGCCCGGCTCATCGGTGATCTGCAGGGTCACCGGGTCGCCTTTGATCAGGTTTTCAAAGACCTGCTTGCCTGTACCTTGCTCGGTGATGCTGTTGATGGCGATACTCGGAGCACTACTGCCGATATAGACGTCGTTCGCCAGGTTGGCGGTTTGCGAAGCGCTGATCTGGCCCGCAGGGATGTTGATCACCTCGCCGTTGCTCAGGGTGATGGACAGACCACCGTGTTGAGTCAAATCGGCACCGGCAGGACCGGTCAGGGTAATGGTGTAAGTCACCGCCTGCCCTTCCACTGCCGGATTCGGTGAGATACTCAGCTCGGCCCTCACGGTGTCGACAGTATCGGTCACAGTGAGGATAGAAGTTGCACCGGTATTGAGGCTGCCAAAGCCATGATCGCCGGCATTGGTGACGGTGATGTTCTGGATTTCACCGTCCCGGAACACATCATCGCTCTGGGCAGTGAACTCACCGGTCGTTGCGACCGTTTCACCTGCTTTGAACGACAAGGTCTGGCCATTGCTCAGGGTCACCGTGAAATCCTTGCCTGCCGGCTGGCTCAGGGTACCGGTAATACTGGTCAGGCCCCCTTCCTGCACATTGGTGCTGCTCAGGGTCAGCGTGGCCGCAATGGGCTGAGGCTCGGGTTGTACCTCAGGTACCTGCTGTACCGGTGTCGAATTGCCGACGAATTCCCGAGTCGGTTCAACAGCAACGCCAAGTGGCCCGGTGGGGAAACCAATGGTGGGGGCAACCGACCCGCCCACTGCGTCAAGCATCACAAACGAGTGGCCGCCCCCGATGCCACCAGGGTTCGCACCTGCCCCCGTTGGGCCTGCTGCGGTCGCTTCGAGCGCGGTTGTCGGGTCAGCACCGGCGGCGATGGCTTGTTGCAACTCGTCGACGGAGGGTGCGGCCTGCGCACTGGCTGCGCTCAGGTCGGCCACGCTATCTGGAGCATCGGCGCTCCACTGGGTATCGCGCCCCAGATCGAGGATGCGTCCATCGGCCAGTTCCAAGCTCACCGCGCCACCGGGGCCGGTCTGGATCTGTTCACCCGCGAACACTCGATCCCCTTCCACAAGCACACGCTGGGTGCCCTCTGGGGAAATGGCGATTACCTGGCCAACAACACTTTTGACTATGGCGATGCTCAAGGCGGCTCTCCCGGGTAACGTGTGCGATTGGCTTCCATGTTCGGCCATGCTTCGAGTGTTGTCGGCTGGCTACAAGGATGGTTTATTTTTATTGGTGCTTGTTTTTTGGCGTCAACTATCAGTCTTTTAAATTCAACTTTTATATAACACCGCTATCGATCCCACTTACTCAATAATATGCAACAAAACAAATAATGGCCTAATGACATTTTGGTATTAAAGGCTACATTTTTTGCTTCTACCTGCACTTTCAAGCATGCTGCTCGAAATTCGGGAAATTGATAGTAGCCGCAAAAATGCGAGTGTTACTCGTTTCCTTTATTCCGGTTGGCCTTACCCGTTCCGTGCCTGTGCAAAGCCTGCACTAAGTGTCAGGTTCTGAAACAGGCCCAAACTTGTTCAGGCCAGCCGATGGTCTGGAATCACGAGGTGTTCAGCAGCGACCCGTTGCTTTTCAGAGCCAGTTCGAGGCTGCTCGGCCATCTACGTAAGTTATACAACCATTATGACGCGACAAGATATTGGCTCGTACCGAGTGCAAAATATTGGCGCATGTAAAATTGCACGCCGGTCATGAGAACCCATCAACAATCCGACGGGAACCGACACGTACAGTTATCGTAATGGGGCAACGGTAGATCACCCGGATAGACTCAGTCGTCTACAGACCGGTTACCGGACAATGAATTTATGCGGGTTGGTGTGGAAGCAAATTTGTCGGGCTATTACAGTCAGACGCGAAAGCCTGTAAACGTGAACGAGCGGCAAGCTTATCGCACTGAACCCATTCCGCGATTGGAACGCTGGTCGAGCGCGCAACTCGCTTCAACCTGCTCGTCCATCTACCTCACGAGGGAGGCCAAAGGCTTGCTCCCGGGTGAAGGAGCAGGCCCAAGAAACAAAAAAGCCCTGAATAAATCAGGGCTTTAATGAGGAATGATGGCGGAAGCGTAGAGATTCGAACTCTAGGATAGTTGCCCATCGACGGTTTTCAAGACCGTTGCCTTAAACCACTCGGCCACGCTTCCAGCTCGTTTTGCGGCCGCCATAATACCGTAATGAAACAAGCTGTCAAACTCTCTGTGTCGCGGGTTGCGGCAGCTCTGATAGACTCCTAGCATCTGAACGTCTGAAAACCACAGGTTTACCAAGGAGTGTCGCCATGCGCGAACAGGATTACGCCGTACACCACGGCCAGCAGGTCGAGCAGCAGGAGATCAGCAAGGTCCTGCGCAACACGTACAGCCTGCTGGCGCTCACCCTCGCCTTCAGCGGTGTCATGGCCTTCGTGGCCCAGCAGATGCGCGTCGGCTACCCGAACGTGTTCGTGGTGCTGATCGGCTTCTACGGGCTGTTCTTCCTTACCAACAAGCTTCGTGATTCGGCCTGGGGACTGGTGTCCACCTTTGCCCTCACCGGTTTCATGGGCTTCATCCTCGGCCCTATCCTCAACCGCTACCTGGGCATGGCCGGTGGCGCCGAGGTGGTCAGCTCGGCATTTGCCATGACTGCTCTGGTCTTCGGTGGCCTGTCGGCTTATGTGCTGATCACTCGCAAGGACATGAGCTTCCTCAGCGGCTTCATCACTGCGGGCTTCTTTGTCCTGCTGGGCGCTGTCGTGGCCAGCTTCTTCTTCCAGATCAGCGGCCTGCAACTGGCGATCAGCGCTGGCTTCGTGCTGTTCTCGTCGGTCTGCATCCTGTTCCAGACCAGCGCGATCATTCACGGTGGCGAGCGTAACTACATCATGGCGACCATCAGCCTGTATGTGTCGATCTACAACCTGTTTGTCAGCCTGCTGCAGCTGTTTGGCATCATGGGTCGTGATGACTGATTGAATGCTGCAATAGAAAGCCCGCTTCGGCGGGCTTTTTTTGTGGGAGCGGGTTTACCCGCGAACACCGGCGCAGCCGGTGCCAGGCACCGCATTGGTTTCTTCGCGGGAGAACCCGCTCCCACAGGGTCCGCGCAGGTTTCAGGCTTGAACAAACAGTACCAATAACTGACCATGAAGTCAGATAAACGGGCAAATGGTCGTCGATCATGCCGCCATCGTGCTTTTCT
Organism: Pseudomonas sp. NLJ1; assembly: GCF_049486705.1. Lineage (NCBI taxonomy): Bacteria > Pseudomonadati > Pseudomonadota > Gammaproteobacteria > Pseudomonadales > Pseudomonadaceae > Pseudomonas > Pseudomonas sp. NLJ1. The sequence goes on from NZ_CP137735.1 coordinate 670,241, forward strand.
CTACCCCAATTCGCCATCACCCCGTAGAATGCGCTCCTTTTTTCTCCGGGGCAGCTTTTCGCAATGAGCTCACACGAACACAGCCCAGGCGCGGCGGCGCCTACCAATGAACTGGTGCTTGGTCTGGAGGACAAGCCACGGCTGTTGATCGGCCTGCTGGCAGCGCTGCAGCACCTGCTGGCGATCATCGTGCCGATCGTCACCCCTGGCCTGCTGATTTGCCAGGCGCTGGGTGTTTCGGCACGGGATACCAACCTGATCGTCTCCATGTCGCTGGTCATTTCGGGTATTGCCACCTTCGTCCAGTGCAAACGCTTCGGGCCGTTCGGTGCCGGGCTGCTGATCGTCCAGGGCACCAGCTTCAACTTCGTCGGCCCGCTGATTGCCGGCGGGGCGCTGATGGTCAAGCAAGGTACGCCGGTAGAAGGCGTGATGGCGGCCATCTTTGGCGTGGTAATCGCCGGCTCGTTCGTCGAGATGGGCGTGTCGCGCATCCTGCCCTTCGTCAAACGCCTGATTACCCCGCTGGTAACTGGCATCGTGGTGCTGATGATCGGCCTGACCCTTATCAAGGTCGGGCTGATCAGCATGGGCGGTGGTTTCGGCGCCATGGCCAATGGCACCTTCGCCAATGGCGAGAACCTGCTGCTGTCGGGCGTGGTGCTGGCGATCATCGTCATCCTCAACCGTATCCCGGTGGTGTGGATGCGCAGCTGCGCCATCGTTATCGCCCTGGCGGTCGGCTATGCGCTGGCCGGCTACCTGGGCCGCCTGGATTTCACCGGCATGCATGAAGCCGCGCTGTTCCAGGTGCCCACGCCGCTGCACTTCGGCCTGAGCTTTTCCTGGGCACTGTTCATCCCGATGCTGGTGATCTACCTGGTAACTTCGCTGGAAGCCATCGGTGACGTTACCGCCACCAGCAAAGTGTCGCGCCAGCCGGTCGAGGGGCCTGTGTGGATGCAGCGGATCAAGGGCGGTGTGTTGGTCAATGGGGCCAACTCGCTGCTGGCCGGCTTGTTCAACACCTTCCCAAGCTCGATCTTTGCCCAGAACAATGGCGTAATTCAGCTGACCGGGATCGCCAGCCGCCATATCGGAATGTGGATTGCCGTGATGCTGGTGCTGCTGGGGCTGTTCCCGAGCGTTGCCGGGGTGATTCAAGCGGTGCCGGAACCGGTACTGGGTGGTGCGGCCATGGTCATGTTCGGAGCGGTTGCGGCTTCGGGGATCAATATCCTGGCCAGCACTCGCCTGGACCGTCGTGCCCTGCTGATCATCGCTGTGTCCCTGGCCTTGGGCCTGGGCGTGGCGCAGGTGCCGGAGTTCCTGGCGCATATGCCGGCGGCGATTCGCAATGTGCTGGAGTCGGGCGTGGCTACTGGAGGAATCTGTGCCCTGGTGTTGAACTGGTTCCTGCCGGAGAGCAAGGAACAGGCTTGAGCCTGGAGACAGATGCTTTACAGAAAGCCCGCCCCGCCATGCATAAGCGGGCGCGGGCTTTTTTGCTTTATCATGGCACCATTCCTTTTGCATGAGTTACCCATGAAATTCGCTATCGCGGTGTTCTCCCCGGCCCATGCGCCCTCCTCGCGGCGCGCCCTGCGCTACGCCGAGGCGGTACTGGCCGGCGGGCATGAGATTGCCCGGCTGTTCTTCTATCAGGACGGGGTACACAGTGCCTCGGCCAACGTGGTCGCCCCCCAGGATGAGCTGGATGTGGCCGGCCAATGGCGTGCCTTCATCGAGACCAACCAACTGGACGCAGTGGTGTGCATCGCCGCCGCCCTGCGCCGCGGCGTGCTCGACGAGGCCGAGGCCAACCGCCACCAGCGCCCGGCCGTGAACCTGCCCAAGCCTTGGGAACTGTCGGGGCTTGGCCAGTTGCATGAGGCGGCGCAGGTTGCCGATCGCCTTGTCTGCTTTGGAGGCGACTGAAATGACCAAATCCTTGTTGATCATCAGCCGTCAAGCGCCCTGGAACGGCCCATCGGCCCGCGAAGCATTGGACATCGCCCTGGCGGGCGGCGCGTTCGATCTGCCGCTGGGCATGCTGTTCCTCGACGACGGGGTGTTCCAGCTCGCTGCGGACCAGCAGCCCACCGCTGTGCAACAGAAGAACCTGGCCGCCAACTTGCAGGCGCTACCAATGTTCGGCGTCGAGGAACTGTTCGCCTGCAGCCACAGCCTCACTCGCCGCGGCCTGGCAGCCGACAACCTGGCGCTGCCTGTGCAAGTGCTGGACGATGCGGCCCTGGCCGCACTGATCGCCCGTTTCGACCAGGTGGTAACGCTCTGATGACGACCTTGCATGTAATTGCCCACTCCCCATTTGGCGACGAGCGCCTGGCCAGCTGCCTGCGCCTGCTCGGTGCCGACGATGCCCTGCTGCTGTGCGGCGATGCGGTGTATGCCCTGCGCAGCGGCAGCGAACCGCACCGCCAGCTGCAAGCCGCCGGCCTGGCCCAGCGCCTGTTCGCCCTGGAAGAAGACGTGCAGGCCCGCGCCGCCGACAACGAACTGGCCAAGGCCGTGGACTACTCCGGGTTCGTCGAACTGTCGCTGCATTACGACAAGGTCAACAGCTGGCTATGAATACCCTCAACGTTGGCGATCAGGCGATCGCCCTGGACAAGGACGGCTTCCTGGTCGACCTGCAAGACTGGTCGCATGCCGCCGCCGAGGCTTTGGCCGAGCGCGAGGGCATCCCGCTGACGGCGGACCACTGGGAAATCCTCGAACTGCTGCGCCAGTTCTACCAGGAATACCAGCTGTCCCCGGCCACGCGCCCGCTGATCAAGTACACAGCCCTCAAACTGGGGCCTGACAAGGGCAACAGCCCGCACCTCAACCGCCTGTTCAACGGCACTCCCGCCAAACTGGCCGCCAAGCTGGCAGGCCTGCCCAAGCCGACCAACTGCATATGACAGAACCTCTCCCGCTTACCCTGGAAACCCCAGCCGAACACCCATTCGCCGAGTTCGTGCGCATCCTTGGCAAAGGCAAGCGCGGCGCGCGTGGCCTGACCCGTGAAGAAGCCCGTACGGCCATGACCCTGCTGCTGGAAGGCAAAGTCGAAGATGCCCAGCTTGGTGCCTTTCTCATGCTGCTGCGGCACAAGGAAGAAAGCGCCGAAGAACTGGCCGGCTTCACCGAGGCCGTGCGCGCCCACTTGCAGGCGCCTCACATCGCCGTTGACCTGGACTGGCCCACCTATGCCGGCAAGAAGCGCCACCTGCCGTGGTACCTGCTGGCTGCCAAATGCCTGGCCGACAATGGCGTGCGCACCTTGATGCACGGTGGCGGTGCACACACTGCCGGGCGCATGTACACCGAGCAGCTTCTGTCCTTGCTGGAAATTCCGCTGTGCCGTGACTGGGCTGCGGTCAGCCGCGCCCTGGACGAGCAGCGCCTTGCCTTCTTCCCGCTGCAGGACTGGGCGCCGCAGTTGCAGCGCATGATCGACCTGCGCAATACCCTGGGCCTGCGTTCGCCCATCCATTCGCTGGCCCGTGTACTCAACCCGCTGGCTGCGCGCTGTGGCCTGCAAAGCATCTTCCACCCCGGTTACCAGGCAGTGCACCGCGAGGCCAGCCGCCTGCTGGGCGACCATGCCGTGGTAATCAAGGGTGATGGCGGCGAGATCGAGGTCAACCCCGATGTCATCAGCCATCTGTACGGCACCACCACCGGTGAAACCTGGGACGAGGAATGGCCAGCGCTGAGCGAACGCCGCCACGTGAAACCGCCAAGCCTGGAGCCGCAGCAATTGCTGGCGGTCTGGCGCGGCGAGGCCGAGGACAGCTACGGTGAAATGGCTGTGGTCGCGACCATCGCCCTGGCCCTGCGCGGCCTGGGCCAGGACCGCGAGCAGGCTTTCGCCACGGCACGTGGTTACTGGGGTGCACGCAACCAATCGAATAAGTAGATAGCAAGAGCGCAGTCTTTGCGCTAGTTATTCGAACGTTTTTCCCTAGACTGGGCTCCAACGACAAACAACTTTGTTCCGAGGAGCTCACCATGGGCCTTTTGATCGACGGCCGCTGGCATGACCAGTGGTATGAAAACGGCAAGGACGGCACGTTCAAACGCGAGAATGCCCAACGCCGCAATCAGCTGCCTGCTCCCGAAGCTGGCCGTTACCACCTGTACGTCTCGCTGGCCTGCCCATGGGCTCACCGCACCCTGATCTTCCGCGCCCTCAAGGGCCTGGAGCCATTGATCGACGTGTCGGTGGTCAGCTGGCTGATGCAAGACCATGGCTGGACTTTCGACCAGCAGCAAGGCTCTAGCGGCGACCACCTCGACGCGCTGCAGTACCTGCATCAGCGCTATACCCAGGATGACCCTCACTACACCGGCCGTGTAACCGTACCAGTGCTGTGGGACAAGAAAGAGAAACGCATCGTCAACAACGAGTCGTCGGAGATCATCCGCATCTTCAACAGCGCGTTCAACGAACTGACCGGCAACACGCTGGACCTCTACCCAGAGCCGCTGCGCCCGACCATCGAAGCGCTGAACGGGCGCATCTATCCGGCGGTGAACAACGGCGTGTATCGCGCAGGCTTTGCCACTACGCAGGACGCCTACGAGGCTGCGTTTGACGAAGTGTTCAACGAACTGGACTACTTGGAAGACCTGCTGAGCCGCAATCGCTACCTGGCCGGGGAATACCTGACCGAGGCCGATGTGCGCCTGTTCACCACCCTGGTGCGCTTCGATGCGGTGTACCACGGGCACTTCAAGTGCAACCTGCGTCGCCTGAGCGATTATCACAACCTGTCGAACTGGCTGCGTGAGCTATACCAGTGGCCGGGGGTGGCGGGCACAGTGGACATGGAACATATCCAGAAGCACTACTACATGAGCCACAAGACCATCAACCCGAACGGGATCGTGCCTAAAGGGCCTTTGCAGGACTTTGGCCTGGCACATGATCGGGAGCGGTTGACGGGCAAGGGGATCTGGCAGGTTTGAGACTGCAGGGGCTGCTTTGCAGCCCATCGCGACACAAGGCCGCTCCTACAGGGCATCGCTGTTTCCTGTAGGAGCGGCCTTGTGTCGCGATGGGCCGCAACGCGGCCCCAACGATTTCAGCTGATCTGCGAACCTTCGAACCAGGCCAGCTTGTCACGCAACTGCACCACTTCCCCAACAATCACCAGGGTCGGTGCGTGCACTTCATGCCGGGCCACCAGCTCCGGCAAGTCGGCCAGGGTACCGGTAAACACGCGCTGATTACGCGTCGTCCCCTGTTGCACCAACGCAGCCGGGGTGTTGGCCGCGCGGCCATGGCGAATCAGCTCGGCACAGATGGTCGGCAACCCTACCAGGCCCATGTAGAACACCAAGGTCTGTGCCGGTGCCACCAGGTCATTCCAGGGCAGGTTGCTGGTACCATCCTTAAGGTGCCCGGTCACGAAGCGGACCGACTGGGCATAGTCACGGTGCGTCAGCGGAATCCCACCATAGGCGGAACACCCACTGGCCGCGGTAATGCCCGGCACCACCTGGAAAGGGATGCCCTGCTCGGCCAGCTCTTCGATCTCTTCGCCGCCCCGGCCGAAGATGAACGGGTCGCCGCCTTTCAGGCGCAACACACGCTTGCCCTGCCGGGCCAGATCGACCAGCAGGCGGTTGATCTGGTCCTGAGGCACTGCATGGTCGGCGCGACGCTTGCCCACGTAGATGCGCTCGGCATCGCGACGACACATCTCGATGATCGCCGGTGCTACCAGGCGGTCGTACAGCACCACGTCAGCCTGCTGCATCAGGCGCAAGGCACGGAAGGTCAGCAAGTCCGGATCGCCCGGGCCCGCACCCACCAGGTACACCTCACCACCCTGCTGCACCGGTGCACCGTCGACCATGGCCTGCAACAGGCGCTCGGCCTCGGCGCCTTGCCCGGCCAGCTGGCGCTCGGCAATCGGCCCCTGAAACACGGTTTCCCAGAAGCCACGGCGCTGGTTGACGTCCGGGTACAAGCCCTTGACCTTGTCGCGAAAGCGCGCGGCCAGGCCGGCCAGCTCGCCGTAGGCGGACGGGATCCAGGCCTCCAGCTTGGCGCGAATCAAGCGCGCCAGCACCGGTGCATCACCGCCACTGGACACCGCAACCACCAACGGCGAACGGTCGACGATCGCCGGGAAGATCACCGTGCACAGCGCCGGCGCATCCACCACGTTCACCGGCAGGCTAAGGGCCTGCGCATCCGCCGACACCTGGGCATTGAGCCCAGGGTCGTCAGTGGCGGCGATCACCAGACGACAACCGACCAGGTCGGCAGCCTGATAGCCGCGCACCAGCACCTCGCCGCCACCTTCCCGGGCCAGCGCGGCCAACTGGCCGTCGACATCCGGGGCCACCACGCGCAGCGCGGCGCCGGCATCGGCCAGCAGGCGCGCCTTGCGCAAGGCAATCTCACCGCCGCCAACGACCAGCACGCGGCCGCCCTGCAGCTTGTGGAACAGCGGCAGGTAATCCATTTAGCGGATAACCTCGACGCCGCCCATGTAAGGCTTCAGCACTTCCGGCACACGGATCGAACCGTCGGCCTGCTGGTAGTTTTCCAGTACGGCAACCAAGGTACGGCCTACGGCCAGGCCGGAGCCGTTGAGGGTGTGCACCAGCTCTGGCTTGCCGGTTTCCGGGTTGCGCCAGCGGGCCTGCATGCGACGCGCCTGGAAGTCGCCGCAGTTGGAGCACGAGCTGATTTCGCGGTACTTGTCCTGGCTTGGCACCCACACTTCCAGGTCATAGGTCTTCACGGCACCAAAGCCCATGTCGCCGGTGCACAGGGCCAGCACGCGATACGGCAGCTCCAGCAACTGCAGCACGCGTTCGGCGTTGGCAGTCAGGCCCTCCAGGGCTTCCATCGACTTGGACGGCTCGACTACCTGCACCATCTCGACCTTGTCGAACTGGTGCTGGCGGATCATGCCGCGGGTGTCACGGCCGGAAGCACCGGCTTCGCTGCGGAAGCACGGGGTATGGGCAACCAGCTTCAGAGGCAACTGTTTGGCGTCGAGGATTTCACCGGCCACCAGGTTGGTCAGCGACACTTCGGCGGTCGGGATTAGATAGAAATCGGCCTCGCCTTCGCGGCTGATCTTGAACAGGTCTTCCTCGAACTTCGGCAACTGGCCGGTGCCCTGCAGGGCCGGGGCCTGCACCAGGTACGGGGTGTAGTGTTCCTCGTAGCCGTGCTCGCCGGTATGCAGGTTGATCATGAACTGCGCCAGGGCGCGGTGCAGGCGGGCGATCGGGCCACGCAGCACGGCAAAGCGGGCGCCAGACAGCTTGGCGGCCGCTTCGAAGTCCAGGCCACCGCTGACTTCGCCGAGGGCGACATGGTCCTTGATTTCGAAGTCGAAGGCCTTCGGTGTGCCCCAACGGCGCACTTCGACGTTGTCCTCTTCGCTGGCGCCGACCGGTACGCTGGCGTCCGGCAGGTTGGGGATGGTCAGCAGGATGCCATCCAGTTCGGCCTGGATGCCGTCCAGTTCGGCCTTGCCAGCAGCCAGTTCGTTGGCCATGCGCTCAACGTCGGCCATCAGCGGCGCAATGTCCTCGCCCTTGGCCTTGGCCTGGCCGATGGACTTGGAACGGGCGTTACGCTCGGCCTGCAGCTGCTCGGTGCGGGTTTGCACCGCCTTGCGGCGCTCTTCCAGTGATTCGATGCGCGCGACATCCAGGCTGAAGCCACGGGAGGCCAGGCGATCCGCCACTTCCTGAAGTTGGCCGCGTAACAGTTTGGAATCGAGCATATCGTTCTCTCGTTATGTGTAGGTGTTGGTTCAGAATCGGGTCAGGCACAGGCCGGCCCAGGTTGCGAGCAGCCCGCCCACCACGCTGATACCGGTGTAGCCCAAAGCCAGAGGCACTTGCCCGCTTTCCAGCAGGCGTACGGTATCCAGCGAAAAGGAGGAAAAGGTCGTCAGGCCACCGAGGAAGCCGACGATCAGCCCGGCGCGCAGTTCGACCGGCACGACCGGCTTGTGCAGGAACAGGCCATAGAGCAGGCCGATCAGCAGGCAGCCGACCAGGTTGACCGCCAGCGTACCGAGATAGAAGTGCCGTGGCCAGTGGGCAGCCACCCAATTGGTGGTAGCGAAGCGCAACAAGGTACCGGCAATACCACCCGCGCTGACGGCGGCAATCAGTGCAATCACGGTTTTCTCCGCTGGCGGGGGCTGTTGCGGTCAAGGTCGGCCAGGTGGCGCAGCTTCTCGCCAATCTTCAGTTCCAGGCCACGAGGCACCGGCTGGTAGTACTGGCGCGGCTCGAGCTCGTCGGGGAAGTAGTCTTCGCCGGCGGCATAGGCGTCGGGCTCGTCATGGGCATAGCGGTACTCGTCGCCATAGCCCAGCTGCTTCATCAGCTTGGTCGGCGCGTTGCGCAGATGCAGCGGCACTTCCAGCGAGCCGTGTTCGGCAGCCTCGCGCAGGGCGGTCTTGAAGCCCATGTACACCGCATTGCTCTTCGGTGCACAGGCGAGGTAGGTAATGGCCTGAGCGACCGCCAGCTCGCCCTCGGGGCTGCCCAGGCGCTCTTGCACATCCCAGGCCGCCAGGCACAGGCTGAGCGCGCGCGGGTCGGCGTTGCCGATGTCTTCGCTGGCCATGCGCACCACGCGGCGGGCGATGTACAGCGGGTCGCAGCCGCCATCCAGCATGCGCGCGAACCAGTACAGGGCGCCATCGGGGTTGGAGCCGCGTACCGACTTGTGCAGCGCGGAAATCTGGTCGTAGAACGCCTCGCCACCCTTGTCGAAGCGGCGGCGGCTGTCACCGAGCAGGCTCTGCAGCATCTCGACGTCGATCTCGCTGCCGTCTTCAGCCAGGTCCGAGGCGTTTTCCAGGAAGTTGAGCATGCGCCGGCCATCGCCGTCGGCGGCGGCCATCAACATCTTGAAGGCGTCATCGCCAACCCGCAGGTTGCGCTTGCCCAGGCCGCGCTCTTCAGTCAGCGCACGGTTTACCAGTTTGCGCAGCGCCGCCTCGTCCAGGCTCTTGAGCACATACACCCGTGCCCGCGACAGCAGTGCATTGTTCAGCTCGAACGACGGGTTTTCGGTGGTGGCGCCAATGAACAGCAAGGTGCCGTCTTCGACATAGGGCAGGAAGGCATCTTGCTGCGACTTGTTGAAGCGATGCACTTCGTCGACGAACAGGATGGTACGCCGGCCATACTGGCCAGCCTGCTGCTTGGCCACCTCGACCGCCTGGCGAATCTCCTTCACACCAGCCAGCACCGCCGACACCGTTTCGAAGTGCGCATCGCAGAACTGCGCCAGCAGCCGCGCGAGGGTGGTCTTGCCCACCCCCGGCGGCCCCCAGAAGATCATCGAGTGCAGCGCCCCCTGCTCCAGCGCCTCGCGCAGCGGTTTGCCGCGCGCCAGCAGGTGCTCCTGGCCGACGTACTCGTCCAGGTTGGACGGGCGCAGGCGGGCGGCCAGGGGCTGGGCGACGGGTTCGCTTCGAAACAGGTCCATGGCGAGCTCTGGTTACTCCTTGATGACGTCCGCGCCTTTGGGGATGTCGAACTTGAACTTGCTGTCCGGCACCGCCTGGTTGGCTTTCACGCCATTGAACAGGATGTTGGTGCGCTGGCCGACGCTGTCGATCAGCTGCATGTCGTTGATCAGGCCCTTGCGGAACGACACGCGCAGCGAGTCGAACAAGGTGTCCTTGGTCTTCGGCTTGAGGGTGAAGTCCATCACTTCGCCCTGCTCCTTCGAGCTGATGTCGAAGCTCTGGCTGATCTTCGACACGTCACCGGACAGCAGCAGCGCCGGGGTCTGGTTCAGGCGCTGGTCGAGCTTCTTGATGGTGGCCTGCTCCAGGTCCGGGTCCCACAGGGTGACGTTCTTGCCGTCGGATACCACCACCTGCTCCTGCGGCGCATCGGTGTGCCAGTAGAACAGGCCTGGGCGCTTGACGGTCATCTTGCCGGATGTTTCCTGCAAGCTGGTGCCGCCGGCGTCCAGGGTCAGCTGGGAAAAGTTGGCCTCGATGGTCTGCGACTTTTCCAGCAATTGGGTCAGTCGTTGTACGTCTTGCTCACCGGCCTGAGCCGATAGGGTGGCCGACACAGAAGCCGCGGCCAGGGCAGAAACCAACAGCATGCGAATCGCGCGCATGGGAGTCCTCATCGAGCATTGAAAAGGCCGGGCGCCACCGTTGGCGCCCGGCAGGGTGTTCGTCAGTCGCGCGGGCCGCCCGGGGCAATCACTTCCCGCGAGCCGTTGCTGTTCATGGGGGTGACCACGCCGGCCATTTCCATGGCTTCGATCATGCGGGCGGCGCGGTTGTAGCCGATCTTCAGTTTGCGCTGCACGGCCGAGATGGACGCACGGCGGCTTTCCAGCACGAACTGCACGGCCTCATCATACAGGGCGTCGCTTTCCGAATCTTCGCCATCGCCACCACCGCCGCCGCCTTCGAAGCCGCTGCCGGCCTCCTCGACGCCGTTGAGGATGTCGTCGTTGTAGTCCGGGGCGCCGCGCAGCTTCCACGCTTCCACCACGCGGTGCACCTCGTCGTCGGAGACGAACGCGCCGTGCACACGAATCGGCAGGCTGGTGCCCGGCGGCATGTACAGCATGTCACCGTGGCCCAGCAACTGCTCGGCACCACCCTGGTCGATGATGGTCCGCGAGTCGATCTTGCTCGACACCTGGAACGCCATGCGGGTCGGGATGTTGGCCTTGATCAGGCCGGTAATCACATCCACCGACGGGCGCTGGGTAGCGAGGATCAGGTGGATACCGGCCGCCCGTGCCTTCTGGGCGATACGGGCGATCAGCTCTTCGACCTTCTTGCCGACGATCATCATCATGTCGGCAAATTCGTCGACCACCACCACGATGGTCGGCAGGGTTTTCAGCGCAGGCGGCTCGTCGTCCATGCTCTCGCGGCGATACAGCGGGTCATGGATGATTTCGCCGGCTTCCTGGGCGTCCTTGACCTTGCGATTGAAGCCGGCCAGGTTACGCACGCCCATGGCCGCCATCAGCTTGTAGCGCCGCTCCATCTCGGCCACGCTCCAGCGCAGGGCGTTGGCAGCGTCCTTCATGTCGGTAACCACCGGGCACAGCAGGTGCGGGATGCCTTCGTAGATCGACAGCTCGAGCATTTTCGGGTCGATCATGATCAGCCGCGCGTCTTCAGGGCTGGACTTGAACAGGATCGACAGGATCATCGCGTTCACGCCCACCGACTTACCGGAACCGGTGGTACCGGCCACCAGCAGGTGCGGCATCTTGGCCAGGTCGGTGATCACCGGCTTGCCGCCGATGTCATGGCCCAGGGCCAGGGTGACCGGCGATTTCTGTTCGTCGTACTGCGGTGTGGCCAGCACTTCGGAGAACCGCACCATCTGCCGGTTTTCGTTGGGGATCTCGATACCCACGGTGGTCTTGCCGGGGATGACTTCGACCACACGTACACTGGTCACCGCCAGCGAACGCGCCAGGTCCTTGGCCAGGTTGGCGATGCGGCTGACCTTCACGCCGGCGGCTGGCTGGATTTCGTAACGGGTAATCACCGGGCCTGGATGGATCGAGTCCACCGTCACTTCCACGCCGAACTCCTTGAGCTTGATTTCCAGCAGCTGGCCAACACCGGCCAGGGATTCGGGCGAGTACTCGATCTTCTTCTGTTCGGCCGGATCGAGGATGGAGATCGATGGCAAGGTGCCTTCCACCGCGCTGTCGACGAACAGCGGCGCCTGTTTCTCCTTCATCACCCGCTTGCTCGGCTCAGGCGCCCTGGCGGGTGTCGGCGGCACGATCATCGGGGCCGCGCCAGGTTGCTCGCGGGAGATAATCGGCTCACGTGCTGCCAGCGACTCGCGCGGCACCACAGGCTCGCGTGACAGGGTCGGCTCACGCGGCTCGACCGGCTGGGCAGGTGCCTCTTCACGTTTGAAGATACGCTCGCGCAGCGCCGGCTTGGCCGGCTCGCGCTTGTCGGCAGCCGTCGGTGCGGCCTTGACCACCACCGGCTCGTCCTCGCGCAGTTGCGCCTCCAGGCGCTTGCGCTCGTTGCGTGCTTCCCACCAGCGGTTGGCAGCGCCCTGCACCAGTTCGAACAGGTCGAGGGTGATCTTGCCGGTCAGGTCCATCACCTTGAACCACGACAGGTCGGTGAACACGGTCAGGCCGAACAGGAACAGGGCAATGAACATCAGCGTGCTGCCCTGCACGTTCAGCAGGTTGCGCGCCAGGTCGCCGAGGCTCTCGCCCAGTGCACCACCGGCGGAGAACGGCATGCTCGCAGCCGGGTGGAAATGGATATGCGCCAGCGCCGCACCCGACAGCACCAGGAACACCAGGCCGATCAGCCGCCAGGAGAACAGCCAGCCGCTCCAGTCCCAGGGCTGGTGCCGTTCGCGGAAGATCTGCCAGGTCTTTATCGCCAGCAGCAGCGGGAAGATGTAGGCGAAGTACCCCAGCACCATGAACAGGATGTCGGCGAAGTAGGCGCCGGCACGCCCGGCGGCGTTCTGCACCTGGTCGACGTTGCTGGTGTGGCTGAAGCCCGGGTCCGACGTATCGTAGGTCAGCAGCGCCATCCACAGGTACAGGCACAGGGCGCCGACAGCGATCAACGCACCTTCCTTGAGGCGATAATGCAGCTGCTGCCGCCACAGGGGGACAGGCAAGGGAGCTGGAGTTGCGGTGGATTTCTTCAAAACGCGTCTATTCCTGCGCGTGCTGCGCGTCCAATAGTGATCGGCCGACGGTGCGGCCAATGAACCACTACTTTTAACATTACTGCCCGCCCACTGCCATGACGGCACGCCGTAAGGAGCTTGAGTGGGGGCGACTTTCGTATACCTGCAATTTGAGCACGCATTGTCTTCTGTGACAAAGGCTTATGCTGTGTTTTTGCACAGGTGTGACAGCAAATGTAGCGGATGGTGCCTGCGGGTTCATGAATGTGTAGGAAATTGCCTATTTTGATCGCCTGTGCAGGCCTCTTCGCGGGTGAACCCGCTCCCGCAAGTAGCCCACTCAGCCTTCAGCACCTGTGCAATACCTGTGGGAGCGGGTTCACCCGCGAAGAAGCCAAAGAGATTGACCCTGCTTTTCACCCGCGCCATGCTGACCTCTCCCCTCCCCCACCGCACACTAGACCATGCTCACCTGGCTGACCCGCGACTCGCTCACCTTCCCACCCCTGGAAAAGGCCCTGCACGAACCCAACGGCCTGCTCGCCGCCGGCGGCGACCTGAGCCCCGAGCGCCTGGTGCAGGCCTATCGCCATGGCTGCTTCCCGTGGTACCAGGATGGCCAGCCGATCCTCTGGTGGTCACCCGACCCGCGCACGGTGCTGCTTCCGGACCAGCTGCACGTGTCGCGCTCGCTGGCCAAGCTGATGCGCCAGGGCCGCTACCAGGTCAGCTTCGACACCGACTTCCCGGCGGTAATCGCCGCCTGCGCCGCGCCACGCGACTACGCCGACGGCACCTGGATCACCGACACCATGCGCGCCGCCTATTGCGAACTGCACCGACGCGGCATCGCCCATTCAGTGGAAGTGCGCCAGGACGGCGAACTGGTTGGTGGCCTTTATGGCCTGGCCATAGGCCAGCTGTTCTTCGGCGAATCGATGTTCAGCCGCGCCGACAACGCCTCCAAGGTCGGCTTCGTGACCCTGGTCAACCACCTGCGCGAGGCCGGGTTCGTCCTCATCGACTGCCAGATGCCGACCAACCACCTGCACAGCCTGGGTGCCCACGCCATCAGCCGCGCCGAGTTCGCCGGCTACCTGGCACGCCACCTCGACCAGCCCAACAGCGCCACATGGCTTCCCTAGGCGAGTTCCCATAGCTGGCTTACACTTAAAGCAAAGTCTCACCGAGGGGGTTGATCATGACAGAGTTGGCGCGGTTGAAGTTCTATGCCACTCAGCCCCACTCCTGCAGCTACCTGCCCGACGAACAGGCCACCACGCTGTTCCTCGACCCCAGCCAGCCGATGGACGTGCACGTGTACGCCGACTTGTCGGAAATGGGCTTCCGCCGCAGTGGCGACCACCTGTACCGCCCGCATTGCCAGAACTGCAATGCCTGCGTCCCGGCACGCATCCCGGCGGCGCGCTTCATACCCAACCGCCAGCAACGGCGCATCCTCAAGCGCAACGCCGACCTGACCGTGACCGCGGCACGCCCGGCATTCAAGGAAGAGTACTTCGAGCTGTACCGGCGCTATATCGAAACGCGCCACGCCGACGGTGACATGTACCCGCCCAGCCGCGACCAGTTTTCCACGTTTCTGGTACGCGACCTGCCGTTCTGCTGGTTCTACGAGTTCCGCCTGGAAGGCCGCCTGATGGCGGTAGCGGTGTGCGACCTGCTGCCCAACGGCCTGTCGGCCGTGTATACCTTCTACGAGCCGGACGAAGAACGCCGCAGCCTGGGCCGCTTCGCCATCCTCTGGCAGATCACCGAAGCCCTGCGCCAGGACCTGGAGGCGGTTTACCTGGGTTACTGGATCAAGAACTGCAAGAAAATGAACTACAAGACGCAATACCGGCCTATCGAACTGTTGATAAATCAGCGCTGGGTCACCCTCAACTGAAAGGCATTGGCTTGACACACAATTTTCGGGCATAATCCACGCCACTTTTTTGCCCGGTGCGGTTATGCGTCGGGCCAACACTGGATCCGAGGGCTCTACTGCATGTCGAAAGAAGACAGCTTCGAAATGGAAGGTACTGTCGTCGACACCCTGCCCAACACCATGTTCCGCGTGGAGTTGGAAAACGGGCACGTCGTAACCGCGCACATCTCCGGAAAGATGCGCAAGAACTACATCCGTATTCTCACTGGCGACAAGGTCCGCGTCGAACTGACGCCATACGACCTGAGCAAGGGCCGCATCACCTACCGTGCGCGCTAAGCTCATGCCATGAAAAAGCCCGGCCATGTGCCGGGCTTTTTTGTGCCTGTCAGGTTGTAGGGGCTGCTTTGCAGCCCTGTGGGAGCGGGTTTACCCGCGAAGAACCCAACGCGATGGATGGCACCGGCTGCGCCGGTGTTCGCGGCTAAAGCCGCTCCCACAGGTACAGCCCTGCCCCTCCGTCACGCGACCTCAGCCGTGGTCTCGAAGTCGAACACCAGCTCGCCATCGCGCAGGTCGACGTGCACCACGCCACCATGCTCGGCCAGTTCGCCAAACAGGATTTCCTCGGCCAGCGGCCGCTTGATCTTGTCCTGGATCAGCCGCGCCATCGGCCGCGCACCCATCTGCACGTCGTAGCCCGAAGCCGCCAGCCAGCCGCGCGCATCATCGCTGACTTCCAGCAGCACACGCTTGTCTTCCAGCTGCGCCTGCAGTTCGATAAGGAACTTGTCGACGATGCTCTTGATCGTCTCGTGGCTCAGGCGGCCGAACTGGATGATGGTGTCCAGACGGTTGCGGAACTCCGGCGTGAAGCTCTTGCGGATGACTTCCATGGCATCGGACGCATGATCCTGATGGGTGAAGCCGATCGAGGCCCGCGCGGCGGTTTCTGCGCCAGCGTTGGTGGTCATGATCAGGATCACGTTGCGGAAGTCGGCCTTGCGCCCGTTGTTGTCGGTCAGGGTGCCGTGGTCCATCACCTGCAGCAGCAGGTTGAAGACTTCCGGGTGGGCCTTCTCGATTTCGTCGAGCAGCAATACGCAGTGGGGTTGCTTGGTGATCGCCTCGGTCAGCAAGCCACCCTGGTCGAAGCCAACATAGCCAGGAGGCGCACCGATCAGGCGAGACACGGTGTGGCGCTCCATGTACTCGGACATGTCGAAGCGCACCAATTCAACGCCCAGCGCCTTGGCCAGCTGCCGCGCCGCTTCGGTCTTGCCGACGCCAGTCGGGCCGGCGAACAGGAACGAACCGACGGGCTTGTCCGGCGACTTGAGGCCGGCGCGGGACAGCTTGATGGCGGTGGCCAGCGAATCGATCGCCTGGTCCTGACCAAATACGGTCAGCTTCAGGTCACGCTCGAGGTTGCGCAGCAGCTCCTTGTCGGAACTGGTGACATGCTTCGGCGGAATCCGCGCGATCTTGGCGACGATGTCTTCGACCTGCGGTACGTCAATGCGCTTGACGCGGTTGGCCTCCGGCTGTAGCCGCTGGTAGGCCCCGGCTTCGTCGATCACGTCAATGGCCTTGTCCGGCATGTGCCGGTCATTGATGTAGCGCGAGGCCAGTTCAGCTGCGGCGCGCAAGGCTTCGTCGCTGTACTCGATGTTGTGGTGGCTTTCGAAGCGCCCTTTCAGGCCACGCAGGATGCCCACGGTGTCTTCGACCGATGGCTCGCTGACATCGACCTTCTGGAAGCGCCGCGCCAGGGCACGGTCCTTCTCGAAGATGCCGCGAAACTCCTGGAAAGTAGTCGAACCGATGCAACGGATCTCACCGGACGACAGCAGTGGCTTGAGCAGGTTGGACGCATCCATCACCCCGCCAGACGCCGCACCGGCACCAATGATGGTGTGGATTTCGTCGATGAACAGGATCGCCTGCGGGCGCTTGCGCAGCTCGCCGAGCAACGCCTTGAAGCGCTTCTCGAAATCGCCACGGTATTTGGTACCAGCCAGCAGTGCGCCGAGGTCGAGGGAATACACCACGCTCTGCGCCAGCAGATCGGGCACCTGGCCATCGACGATGCGCTTGGCCAGGCCTTCGGCAATGGCGGTCTTGCCCACGCCTGCCTCACCCACCAGCAGCGGGTTGTTCTTGCGCCGGCGGGCAAGGATTTGCGCCACGCGCTCCACTTCCTGCTCGCGACCTACCAGCGGGTCGATACGGCCGGCACGGGCCAGTTCGTTCAGGTTGCTGGCATAGGCATCCAGCGGGTTGCTCGAAGAGGCGGTCTCGCCGCCCTCTTCGTCCTGCATTTCCTGGTCGCTTTCGGAATGCGAACCATGGCCCGGCACCTTGGAGATGCCATGGGCGATATAGTTGACCACATCGATGCGCGCCACGCTCTGCTGCTTGAGCAGGAACACGGCCTGGCTTTCCTGCTCGCTGAAGATCGCCACCAGCACGTTGGCGCCAGTGACTTCACGCTTGCCGGAGCTTTGCACGTGGAACACGGCACGCTGCAGTACACGCTGGAAGCCCAGGGTCGGCTGGGTTTCGCGATCTTCGTCGTTGACCGGGATCAGGGGTGTGGTGGAATCGATGAACTCTTGCAGGTCGTGCTTGAGTTTGTCCAGATTGGCGCCACAGGCGCGCAGAACGGTCGCGGCAGCCTCATTGTCAAGGAGTGCCAGCAGCAGATGTTCGACGGTCATGAACTCATGACGCTTCGAACGGGCCTCCTTGAAGGCAAGATTGAGGGTGACTTCGAGCTCGCGGTTTAACATAGCTTCACCTCATACCCAAGTGGTCGGCGATTAACCGTCCTTCTCGATTTCACAGAGTAGCGGATGCTGGCTTTCCCTGGCGTATTGGTTGACCTGCATAGCCTTTGTTTCGGCGATGTCACGGGTAAACAATCCGCACACTGCCCGCCCTTCGGTATGGACGGTCAGCATGATCTTGGTCGCCAGCTCGCGGTTCAGATTGAAGAACGTCTCGAGCACTTCGACGACGAAATCCATCGGCGTATAGTCATCGTTGAACAAAACCACCTTGTACATCGGTGGCGCCTGCAGGATCGGCTTGGCTTCCTGAACTGCAAGACCTGAGCCGTCGTCCTCATTCGATTGCGGGCGATCCTGATTGAATGTTAGTCGAATCTCACTAGGTGCATGCATGGAAAGAATTTCATCATGAGCGTCAGGTTAAGGTTGTGGGTTGACTGCGAAGGGCACGGCCAGGGCAGGCGCCGGGCGACCTTGACTATCGGCAAAACGGTGTTACAACCAATAAGAACCCACCGTGGTCGATAAAGATCCGCGCAGTCAACCAGATTTTTCGCAAGGTTCGTATGCGGATGAAGTGGATGATACTCCAGTGATGGAGTCCTTTGCAGAGGGACATAGGGATGGCAAGCGGTAAAGTCAAGTGGTTCAACAATGCCAAGGGCTACGGATTCATCAATGAAGAGGGCAAGGACGAAGACTTGTTCGCTCATTATTCAGCCATCCAGATGGACGGTTACAAGACGCTCAAGGCCGGCCAGGCTGTGAGCTTCGAGATCATCCAGGGCCCCAAAGGCCTGCATGCGGTGAATATCAGCAGCGCGAGCGCTGCCACTGCCGTAAGCCCACAGAAGACCAGCAGCACTGCCGACGCCTGATCGGCCGCGTCGCCTGCCGGCAAACGAAAAACCGGCCGCTTCCTTGACAGAAGCGGCCGGTTTTCATTGCCTTACATGTGCTTGATCATTTCATCGCCAAAGCCTGAACTGCTCACCAGCGTGGCGCCGTCCATCAGGCGCTCGAAGTCGTAGGTCACGGTCTTGGCGGCAATCGCGCCGTTGGTGCCCTTGATGATCAGGTCGGCCGCCTCGGTCCAGCCCATGTGGCGCAGCATCATCTCTGCCGACAGGATCACCGAGCCCGGGTTGACCTTGTCCTGCCCTGCATACTTGGGCGCGGTGCCGTGGGTGGCCTCGAACATGGCCACGGTGTCGGACAGGTTGGCACCCGGCGCGATGCCGATACCGCCCACCTCCGCTGCCAGGGCATCGGACAGGTAGTCACCGTTGAGGTTGAGGGTGGCGATCACATCGTACTCGGCCGGGCGCAGCAGGATCTGCTGCAGCATGGCATCAGCGATGGCGTCCTTGACGATGACCTCGCGCCCGCTTTTCGGGTTCTTGAACTTCATCCATGGCCCGCCGTCGAGCAGTTCGGCACCGAATTCGTCACGCGCCACCTCGTAGCCCCAGTCCTTGAAGGCGCCTTCGGTGAACTTCATGATGTTGCCCTTGTGCACCAGGGTCAGCGATTCGCGGTCGTTGTCCACCACATACTGCAGGGCCTTGCGCACCAGGCGCTTGGTGCCCTCGCGGGACACCGGCTTGACGCCAATGCCACAGTCCTGGTCGAAACGGATCTTGGTGACGCCCATTTCCTCCTTGAGGAACTTGATCACCTTGTTCGCCTCGGGCGAGCCGGCCTTCCACTCGATGCCGGCATAGATATCCTCGGAGTTCTCGCGGAAGATCACCATGTCTACATCGCCCGGTTTTTTCACCGGGCTCGGCACGCCCTGGAACCACACCACCGGGCGCAGGCACACGTACAGGTCCAGCTGCTGGCGCAGGGCCACGTTGAGCGAACGGATGCCACCGCCCACCGGGGTGGTCAGCGGCCCCTTGATCGACACCACGTAATCCCGCACGGCATCCAGGGTTTCCTGGGGCAACCAGGTGTCCTGGTCGTAGACTTGCGTGGCCTTCTCGCCGGCGTACACCTCCATCCAGGCAATCTTGCGTTTGCCGCCGTAAGCTTTCTGCACGGCGGCGTCGACCACCTTGATCATTACCGGCGAGACATCGACGCCAATCCCGTCGCCCTCGATGTAGGGAATGATCGGGTTGTCAGGCACGTTGAGCGAATGGTCGGCATTGACGGTGATCTTGGCGCCGTCGGTCGGAACCTTGATTTTCTGGTATCCCATGCTTGCACTACTCCGCTTTCGGGTGTGATTGGTCATCGTTCGATCCAATGAGACTAAACCACATCTGCCGAGGTGCAAGGCATGCGACAACCGACCACATTGCGGGTACGTCTTTGGTCTTATAAATGGGCCGATATCACTTGGCCTTGCTGATTAGCCCGAATGGTTTGGTATACTCCGCCGCGACCGAAGGGTCATCGGGGCGATCCCTAGGAAAAATGCGGACCGCCCTTGGCCATGAATGGACACATAGCCTGGCCATAAAGCCTGGGTTGTTACCGCAGCTCAGCACTTGACGCTCGACTGATGCATCCACCATCACCGCTCGCAGCCTCTCGACTTTCCGCTCATGGCGTTGCCAGGGCGATGCGCCTACCCTGCGCACCACGAGACTCGAGCACGCTCAGCACACAGAGAGTTAACCCGCATGCCCACCCGTTCCAAGATCATCTATACCTTCACCGACGAAGCCCCCGCCCTTGCCACTTACTCGCTGCTGCCGATCATCGAAGCCTTCACCGCTTCGGCTGACATCGCCGTCGAAACCCGCGACATCTCCCTGGCTGGCCGTATCCTCGCCGCCTTCCCGGAGCAACTGGGCGCAGAGAAGCAAGTAGGCGATCACCTGGCGGAGCTGGGCCAGCTGGCTACCACCCCGGAAGCCAACATCATCAAGCTGCCGAACATCAGCGCCTCGGTACCGCAGCTGAAAGCCGCGATCAAGGAACTGCAGGGCAAGGGCTTCAACATCCCTGACTACGCCGACGAGCCGGCCACTGCGGAAGAAAAAGAATCCCGCGCCCGCTACGACCGCATCAAGGGTTCCGCCGTGAACCCGGTGCTGCGCGAAGGCAACTCCGACCGCCGCGCGCCGCTGTCGGTCAAGAACTACGCCCGCAAGCACCCGCACAAGATGGGCGCCTGGGCTGCCGATTCCAAGTCGCACGTTGCCCACATGACCCAGGGCGACTTCTACGGCAGCGAGAAAGCCGCACTGATCGAAGCTGACGACAGCCTGCGCATCGAGCTGGTCGGCAAAGACGGCAACACCACCGTACTGAAAGAAAAGACTGCGGTAAAAGCTGCCGAAATCATCGACTGCGCCACCATGAGCCGCAAGGCCCTGAAAGCCTTCATCGCCGAGCAGATCGCCGATGCCAAGGCCTCCGGCGTACTGCTGTCGGTACACCTGAAAGCCACCATGATGAAGGTTTCCGACCCGATCATGTTCGGCGTCATCGTCGAAGAGTTCTATAACGACGTGCTGGCCAAGCATGCCTCCGCCCTGGCTGAAGTTGGCTTCAACGCCAACAACGGCATCGGCGACCTGTACGCCCGCATCAAGGACCTGCCAGCCGAGAAGCAGGCCGAGATCGAAGCCGACATCCAGGCCCTGTACGCCCAGCGTCCGGCCCTGGCCATGGTCAACTCCGACAAAGGCATCACCAACCTGCACGTGCCGAGCGACGTCATCGTCGACGCCTCGATGCCAGCCATGATCCGTGACTCGGGCAAGATGTGGAACGCCGCTGGCGAACTGCAGGATGCCAAGGCGATCATCCCGGACCGCTGCTACGCCGGCATCTACCAGGCCACCATCGAAGACTGCAAGGCCAACGGCGCCTTCGACCCGACCACCATGGGCAGCGTACCGAACGTCGGCCTGATGGCACAAAAGGCCGAAGAATACGGCTCCCACGACAAGACCTTCCAGATCAAGGCAGACGGTGTCGTGCGCGTGGTCGACAGCAAAGGCAAGGTCGTTCTCGAGCAGAACGTCGAAGCCGGTGACATCTTCCGCATGTGCCAGGTCAAGGACGCGCCGATCCAGGACTGGGTCAAGCTGGCCGTCAACCGTGCCCGCCTGAGCGACACTCCTGCAGTGTTCTGGCTGGACCCGGCCCGCGCCCACGACGGCGTGATGATCGAGAAGGTGCAGAAATACCTGAAGGATCACGATACCACCGGCCTGGACATCCGCATCCTGGCACCGGTAGACGCCATCAAGTTCTCCCTGGCCCGCATCCGCGAAGGCAAGGACACCATCTCGGTGACCGGCAACGTGCTGCGTGACTACCTGACCGACCTGTTCCCGATCATGGAACTGGGCACCAGCGCCAAGATGCTGTCGATCGTGCCGCTGATGAACGGCGGTGGCCTGTTCGAAACCGGCGCCGGCGGTTCGGCACCGAAGCACGTACAGCAACTGGTGGAAGAGAACTTCCTGCGTTGGGACTCGCTGGGTGAATTCCTGGCCCTGGCCGCTTCCCTGGAGCACCTGGGCAACACCTACGACAACCCGCGCGCCAAAGTCCTGGCCAACACCCTGGACCAGGCCACCGGCAAGTTCCTCGACACCAACAAGTCGCCTTCGCGCAAAGTCGGTGGTATCGACAACCGCGGCAGCCACTTCTACCTGACCCTGTACTGGGCCCAGGCCCTGGCTGCGCAGAACGACGACGCTGCCCTGCAGGCACGCTTCGCGCCACTGGCCAAGACCCTGACCGAGAACGAGGAGACCATCGTCGCCGAGCTCAACGCCGTCCAGGGCAAGCCGGCCGACATCGGTGGCTACTATGCCCCGGATGCCGAGCTGACCGCCAAGGTGATGCGCCCAAGCCAGACCCTGAACAGCGCCATTGCTGCCCTGTAAGGTTCGCTTGAAGTAACAGCACAAACCCCGGCCACGCACCGGGGTTTGTGCTTTCTGGATAAACGATTTCTGGCCGCAGCGCGGACCCTGTGGGAGCGGGTTTACCCGCGAATGCGATGGCGAATCCACTGACGCATTCGCGGGTAAACCCGCTCCCACCAGGGCTGTGCAGGCCTCTAAGGAGCTGTTCATGACCTGGCAACCCCATATCACCGTCGCCACCATCGTCGAACACGAAGGCAAGTTCCTCTTCGTCGAAGAATTCAAGGCCAACCAGCACGTCTTCAACCAGCCCGCCGGCCACCTCGAACCCAACGAGACCCTGCCCCAGGCCGCCCTGCGCGAAACCCTCGAGGAAACCGCCTGGGAGGTCGAGCTCACCGGCGTGGTCGGCATCTACCTGTACACCGCCCCAAGCAACGGCGTGACCTACCAGCGCATCTGCTTCGCCGCCCGCCCCGTGCGCCATCACGCCGACCTGGCACTGGACAGCGACATCGTCCGCGCCGTGTGGCTGACCCGCGACGAACTGCTGGCCGACCCCGCCCGCTGGCGCAGCGAACTGGTGCCACGCTGCCTCGACGACTACCTCAAAGGCCCCTTGCACAGTCTCGACCTGCTGCGCGACTGACGCGCCGCCGCAGGTTTGATAGAATCGGCGTTTTTCCCCCTTGATACACACCGGTAACCATGACCAGCCCAGCACTCAAAGACCCCGCCAAGACCCGCGTCATCGTCGGCATGTCCGGCGGCGTGGACTCTTCCGTCTCCGCCCTTCTGCTCATGGAGCAGGGCTACCAGGTGGAAGGGCTGTTCATGAAGAACTGGGAAGAGGACGACGGCACCGAATACTGCACCGCCCGTGAAGACCTGGCCGACGCCCAGGCCGTGTGCGACCGCATCGGCATCAAGCTGCACACCGCCAACTTCGCCGCCGAATACTGGGACAACGTATTCGAGCACTTCCTCGAGGAGTACAAGGCCGGCCGCACGCCCAACCCGGACATCCTCTGCAACCGTGAAATCAAGTTCAAGGCGTTCCTCGACTACGCCCTGTCGCTGGGTGCCGACCTGATCGCCACCGGCCACTACGTGCGCCGCCGCGACACCGGCGAACTCACCGAACTGCTCAAGGGCCTGGACCCGAACAAGGACCAGAGCTACTTCCTGCACGCCGTCGGCGGCAAGGAAATCGCCCGCACCCTGTTCCCGGTCGGCGAACTGGAAAAGCCCGAGGTACGCGCCATTGCCGAAAAGCACGGCCTGGCCACCGCCAAGAAAAAAGACTCCACCGGCATCTGCTTCATCGGCGAGCGCCGCTTCAGCGACTTCCTCAAGCAGTACCTGCCGGCCCAGCCGGGCAACATCGAAACCACCGACGGTGAAGTGATCGGCCGCCACCACGGCCTGATGTACCACACTATCGGCCAGCGCCAGGGCCTGGGCATTGGCGGCCTGAAGGACGCCGGCGACGAGCCGTGGTACGTGCTGCACAAGGATCTGACCCGCAACGTTTTGGTGGTCGGCCAGGGCAATGAACACCCATGGTTGTTCTCCCGCGCCCTGCTCGCTTCGGAAATTTTCTGGGTCAACCCGGTCGACCTCAGCAGCCCGCGCCAGCTCACCGCCAAGGTGCGTTACCGCCAGAGCGACCAGCAGTGCACCCTGGAACTGACCGAAAGCGGTTACCGCGCGGTGTTCGACGAACCGCAGCGCGCCGTTACCCCAGGCCAGTCGGTGGTGTTCTACGACGGCGAAGTGTGCCTGGGCGGCGGCGTTATCGAAGCTGCCGAGCCGTGGAGCCCGCGCGCATGAGCAACCTGCAGGAGCAGCTGATTGCGTTGGGCGGTGTGTTCCAGGCCGCAGTACTGGTCGACCGCATCGCCCGCACCGGCCAGGCCAGCGAGGCCAACATCGGCTGCATGCTGGGCAGCCTGCTGGTCCGCGACCCCAAGGACACCCTGGAGGTGTTCGGCGGTGACGACCTGAATTTGCGTGACGGCTACCGCGCGCTGGTCGGCGCGCTGGAGCGCGACCCCAGCAGCCTGCAGCGCGAGCCGTTGCGCTACGCCCTGTCGATGCTGGGCCTTGAGCGCCAGCTGAACAAACGCGGCGACCTGCTCGACACCATTGGCAACCGCCTGCCGCAAATCCAGTCCCAGGCCGAGCATTTCGGCCTGGTTCATGAAAACGTCATCGCTTCCAGCGGAGCCTTGTACCAGGACACCCTGAGCACCTTGCGTCAGCGCATCCAGGTGCATGGCGACATGCGCTTCCTGCAGCAGGCGAGCAACGCCTCGAAGATCCGCGCCCTGCTGCTGGCCGGCATCCGCGCCGCACGCCTGTGGCGCCAGCTGGGCGGGCATCGCTGGCAGCTGGTGTTCAGCCGCCGCAAGCTGCTGAACGAACTGTACGACATGATGCGTTCGCCTTCCTGACCCTGTGGGAACGGGTTCACCCGCGAATGCAATGTTGGCTCTACCACTGCATTCGCGGGTAAACCCGCTCCCACAGAAGCCATGACGTGCGTTTTAAGGCCCGACCTTTGGTCAGCCACCCGACTCGGGCGCAATTTTCATGTATGATATGCGCCCTTCCAAAAGCCTGACTGTCCGAGAACACCCCATGCAGCTTTCTTCGCTCACTGCGGTTTCCCCTGTAGACGGCCGTTATGCCGGCAAAACCCAGGCCTTGCGCCCCATTTTCAGCGAATTCGGCCTGATCCGTTTCCGCGCCCTGGTCGAAGTGCGCTGGCTGCAGCGTCTGGCCGCCCACCCGCAGATCGGCGAAGTGCCGGCGTTCTCCGCCGAAGCCAACGCCCTGCTGGACAGCCTGGCCACCGACTTCAAGCTCGAGCACGCCGAACGCGTCAAGGAAATCGAGCGCACCACCAACCACGACGTCAAGGCGATCGAATACCTCCTCAAGGAGCAGGCCGCCAAGCTGCCTGAGCTGGCCAAGGTCAGCGAGTTCATTCACTTCGCCTGCACCAGCGAGGACATCAACAACCTGTCCCACGCCCTGATGCTGCGCGCCGGCCGTGACGAAGTACTGCTGCCGCTGATGCGCCAGATCGCCGACGCCATCCGCGCCCTGGCCCATGCCCACGCCGACGTGCCGATGCTGTCGCGCACCCACGGCCAGCCGGCTTCGCCGACCACCCTGGGCAAGGAACTGGCCAACGTCGTGTACCGCCTGGAGCGCCAGATCGCCCAGGTTGCCGCCGTGCCGCTGCTGGGCAAGATCAACGGCGCCGTGGGCAACTACAACGCCCACCTGTCGGCCTACTCGCAGATCGACTGGGAGCAGAACGCCCGCGCCTTCATCGAAGACGAACTGGGCCTGCAGTTCAACCCGTACACCACCCAGATCGAGCCGCACGACTATATCGCCGAGCTGTTCGACGCCATCGCCCGCTTCAACACCATCCTGATCGACTTCGACCGCGATGTGTGGGGCTACATCTCGCTGGGCTACTTCAAGCAGAAGACCGTTGCCGGCGAAATCGGCTCGTCGACCATGCCGCACAAGGTCAACCCGATCGACTTCGAAAACTCCGAAGGCAACCTGGGTATCGCCAACGCGCTGTTCCAGCACCTGGCCAGCAAGCTGCCGATCTCGCGCTGGCAGCGTGACCTGACCGACTCCACCGTGCTGCGCAACCTGGGCGTGGGCTTTGCCCACAGTGTCATTGCCTACGAAGCCAGCCTGAAAGGCATCGGCAAGCTGGAAGTCAACGAAGCCCGCATCGCCGCCGACCTGGACGCCTGCTGGGAAGTGCTGGCCGAGCCGATCCAGACCGTGATGCGCCGCTTCAACATCGAAAACCCCTACGAGAAGCTCAAAGAGCTGACCCGTGGCAAGGGCATCACCCCGCAAGCGCTGCTGACCTTCATCGACGGCCTGGACATGCCAGCCGAAGCCAAGGCCGAGCTCAAGCAGCTGACCCCTGCTACCTACATCGGCAACGCGGCAGCACAGGCCAAACGCATCTAAGCTGACCGTCGCGTTCAACGCCCGGCCTGGCCGGGCGTTTTTATTCCCGAACGAAAATTACATTTTTTCAATAGGTTGAACATGAATCCTGATACTCCACTGCAGCTGCTTGGCGGCATCTCGGCCCGCGAATTCATGCGCGACTACTGGCAGAAGAAGCCGCTGCTGGTGCGCCAGGCATTCCCCGATTTCATCAGCCCGATCGACCCCGACGAGCTGGCCGGCCTGGCCCTGGAAGAGGAAGTAGAGTCGCGTATCGTGCTGGAACACGGCGCGCACCCATGGGAACTGCGCCGCGGCCCGTTCACCGAAGATACCTTCGCCGAACTGCCGGAAAAGGACTGGACCCTGCTGGTGCAGGCCGTGGATCAGTTCGTCCCGGAGGTAGCCGAACTGCTGGAAAACTTCCGCTTCCTGCCCAGCTGGCGCATCGATGACGTGATGATCAGCTTCGCCGCCCCTGGTGGCAGCGTCGGCCCGCACTTCGACAACTACGACGTGTTCCTGCTGCAGGGCCACGGCCAGCGCAACTGGAAAATCGGCCAGATGTGCAGCAGCGACAGCTCGCTGCTGGAGCACGCCGACCTGCGCATCCTCGCCGACTTCGAGCAGAGCGATGAGTGGACCCTGGAGCCGGGCGACATGCTCTACCTGCCACCACGCCTGGCCCACTACGGCGTGGCCGTGGACGACTGCCTGACCTACTCGGTAGGCTTCCGCGCGCCAAGCGCCGCCGAAGTGCTGACCCACTTCACCGATTTCCTCGGCCAGTTCCTGCCCGACGAAGAACGCTACAGCGACGCCGATGCCCAGCCGGTCAGCGACCCGCACCAGATCCAGCACGACGCCCTCGACCGCCTGAAGGCGCTGCTCGACAAGCACATGGGCGACAAGGACCTGCTGCTGACCTGGTTCGGCCAGTTCATGACCGAGCCGCGCTACCCCGAGCAGATCGTCGGTGAAGAGCTGTCCGAGGAAGAGCTGGTCGATGCCCTGGAACAGGGCGCCATCCTGATCCGCAACCCGAGCGCGCGCCTGGCCTGGTCCGAATTCGAAGAAGACCTGCTGCTGTTCGCCAGCGGCCGCAGCTGCCCGCTGCCAGGCAAACTGCGCGAGCTACTGAAGCTGGTTTGCGCGGCCGACGCCCTGCACATCGACAACCTGGGCGAATGGCTGCAGGATGAAGATGGCCTTATGCTGGTTCAACAGCTGGTCAAGCAAGGAAGCCTGGGATTCGCCAATGAATAAGATTCGTGTGCGCCTCGCCGACTGGCACAAGGACAACGCCGATATCCGCCGCATCCGCGAAGCAGTGTTCATTGCCGAACAGCACGTTCCGCCGGAGCTGGAATGGGACTCGGATGACCCGACCGCCGTGCACTTCCTGGCCCTGGAAGGCGACTACCCGATCGGCACCGCGCGCCTGCTGCCTGACGGCACCATTGGCCGGGTCTCGGTGCTGAAGGACTGGCGCGGGCTGAAGGTGGGTGACGCGCTGATGAACGCAGTGATTGTCGAAGCACAGAACCGCGATCTGAAGCAGCAGATGCTCAGCGCCCAGGTGCACGCCACGCCGTTCTACGAGCGGCTGGGCTTTCGCGTAGTCAGCGAAGAGTTCCTCGAAGCCGGCATCCCGCACGTGGACATGGTGCGCGACTCGCGCGCCTGATCCATGATCTGCCCACAGGGGCCACCACAAATCCTGAATATTGTGGGGGGCCCTCTGTGGGAGCGGGTTCACCCGCGAAGAGGCCGGCACAGCCAAGACACCCCTCCTGACAAAAAACCTGTACATCCATCCAGATAAAACTTGCCTCCGCGCCCCCGCTTGCGCATCCTATCGCCCATCAACCCCGATGAAGCGTCCCCGGCCATGCGCCTGTTCCTCTGCGAAAAACCCTCCCAGGCAAAAGACATCGCCAAAGTGCTCGGCGCCACCCGCAAGGGCGATGGCTGCTGGCAAGGCACCGACGTCTGCGTGACCTGGTGCATCGGCCACCTGCTGGAAATCGCCCCGCCTGACAGCTACGACGAACGCTACAAGCGCTGGAACCTGGCCGACCTGCCGATCATCCCGGAAAAGTGGAAGATGCTGGTCAAACCCAAGACCGCCAGCCAGTTCAAGGCAGTCAAACGCCTGCTCGGCGAAGCGCGCGAACTGGTGATCGCCACCGACGCCGACCGCGAAGGCGAAATGATTGCCCGCGAACTGGTCGAGCATTGCCGCTACCGCGGCCCGGTGCAGCGCCTGTGGCTGTCGGCGCTGGACGACGCCTCCATTCGCAAGGCCTTGGCGCGACTGCTGCCGGGTCACGAAACCTTCAACCTGTACCACTCGGCGCTGGGCCGCTCGCGCGCCGACTGGCTGATCGGCATGAACATGAGCCGACTGTTCACCCTGCTGGGCCGCCAGTCGGGCTATCAGGGCGTGCTGCCGGTGGGCCGGGTGCAAACGCCGACTTTACGCCTGGTGGTCGACCGCGACCGCAGCATCGCCGACTTCGTGCCGGTACCGTTCTGGGCCATCGATGTGCAGCTGGAGCACGCAGGCCAAGGCTTCAATGCCCAATGGCGCGCACCCGAGGACGCCTGCGACGACCAAGGCCGCTGTCTGAATCAGGCCCTGGCACAACAGGCCGCCACGGACATCAACCAGGCCGGCACTGCCCGGGCCATCAAGGTGGCCACCGAGCGCGTACGAGAAGCCGCGCCCCTGCCCTTCGACCTGGGCACCCTGCAGGAACTGTGCTCGAAAAAGTTCGGCCTCGGCGCCCAGGAAACCCTCGACATTGCCCAGGCCCTGTACGAAACCCACAAGCTGATCACCTACCCGCGCAGCGACTGCGGCTACCTGCCGCAAAGCCAGCACGCCGAAGCGCCAGCCATCCTCGCCGCCCTGCAACGGGCCGATGCCAGCCTGGCGCCGCTGCAACCCTACCTGGAGCCGCAGCGCCGTTCACGGGCGTGGAACGACGCCAAGGTCAGCGCCCACCACGGCATCATCCCCACTGCCGCCGCCAGCGACCCGTCGCGCCTGCCCGCCAAGCACAAGGCGGTGTACACCCTGATCCGCGCCCGCTACCTGGCGCAGTTCCTGCCCAACCACGAGTACGACCGCACCCAGGCCGACTTCGACTGCGCCGGCCATGCCCTGCGTGCAGTAGGCAAGCAGATCGTCGAACCAGGCTGGCGCCGTGCGCTACCCGAGGCGCTGACCCCGACCAAGGGCCGCGAGGCAGCACCGGCCCAGGTACTGCCGGCGCTGCACGAAGGCCAGGACTGCACAGTGCAGGGCCTGCAACTGAAGGACCTGTGGACCCAGCCGCCCAAGCCATTTACCGAAGGCGACCTGATCAAGGCAATGAAGAACGTCGCCAAGCTGGTGGACGACCCGCGGTTGAAGCAGAAGCTCAAGGAAACCACCGGTATCGGCACCGAAGCCACCCGTGCCAGCATCATCCAGGGGTTGCTAGACCGCGGCTACCTGGTGAAGAACGGCAAGGCGCTGTCCGCCACCCCTGCGGCCTTCAGCCTGATCGACGCCGTGCCACGCGCCATTGCCGACCCTGGCACCACGGCTATCTGGGAACAGGCGCTGGACATGGTGCAGAGTGGCGAGATGACGCTGGAGGAGTTCGTCGCCCGGCAGTCGGCGTGGATGGGCAAGCTGGTCGAACGGTGCAGCGGCATGCGCATGACCATCAGCGGGCCGGCAGCCGGGGCAGCGCCGCCGTGGAAGAAGAAGCGTCGAGGAAATGGAAAGAATAAAGCGGCTGGAAGCAAGGCTGCCAGCAAGCCGCGGCAGCCTCGGAGAAAGGCGACAACCTGAAGTTTTTGCACTATCAGGTCCGGCCTCTTCGCGGGTAAACCCGCTCCCACAGGTACAGCGCCAACCTCGAGACCTGTTATGACCCTGTGGGAGCGGGTTTACCCGCGAAAGGGCCAGGACAGGTATCACAACAACCCCAGCTAAACCATCAACCCCGACCATGCATTGGCACCATGAAATTTACCTGCTAAATTTTCATGAAAATAAACACAATAAATTTCATGGAATCCCTGCATGTTCAAACAGTCCGCCCAGCACATCGCCAGCTACTATGCCCAGACCTACCCCGCCAGCATTCCCCTGCACCCTACCCTGCAAGGCAGCCACGACACCGAAGTCCTGATCATTGGCGCCGGCTTCAGCGGCCTGCACACCGCCTTGCGCCTGACCCAGGCCGGCAAGCGTGTAACGCTGCTGGAAGCCAGCCGCGTGGCCTGGGCCGCGTCCGGCCGCAACGGTGGCCAGGCACTGCTCGGCTGGTCGTGCGACATGCCGCCGCTGGAGAAGGCCTTGGGCGTCGAACGCACCCAACGCCTGTGGGCCAGCATGTGCTGGGCCGCCGATGAAATGCGCGAATTGCCCGAGCGCCATGGCTTCGACATCGACTACCGGCTGGGCAGCCTGTGGACCGCCGTGCTGCCGCGCCGGGTGAAGATGCTGGAAGAAGCCCTGCACGAGGCCGAACACAAATGGGGCTACGACGCCCTGCGCCTGATCGGCCGCGACGAGCTGCCGCAATGGATCGACAGCCCGCGCTACCAGGCTGCGCTATACGACGCCAAAGGCGCCCACCTCAACCCACTGAAGCTGGCCCAGGGCCTGGCCAGTACCATCGAAGCGGCTGGCGGGCGAATCTACGAACAAAGCCAGGTGCTCGACTATCAACAGACCGGCAGCGGCTACATCGCCCGCACCGCGCGTGGCGAAGTGCGCAGCGACGTCCTGGTACTGGCCTGCAACGCCTACATCGACCGCCTCGACCGCAGCCTGTCACGCCGCCTGCTGCCCGTCGGGTCCTACCAGGTGGCCACTGCGCCATTGGACGCCGACTTCGCCCGTTCGCTGCTGCCGCGCAACAGTTGCGTGATCGACAACCAGTTCGTGCCCGATTACTTCCGCCTTACCCCTGACCACCGCCTGCTGTTCGGTGGCGGCTGTACCTACCTGGGTGGCATCCCCAAGGATGTCGCCAGCGCCACCCGCCCGTACCTGGAGCGGGTGTTCCCGCAACTGGCCGGGGTAGCCATCGACTACGCCTGGGGCGGCCATATCGATTGCAGTATCCAGCGTACCCCGGATGTCGGCCGCGAGGGCCAGCGCTACTGGCTGCAGGGTTTCTCCGGCCATGGCGTGCTCCCTACACTGGCGGCGGCGCGTGCGGTCAGCGATGCCATTCTTGGCGACGACGACCTGCTGACGCTGTACCAAGGCATCGACAACGGCCGCTTCCCCGGCGGCGATCTGCTGGCGGCACCGCTGGAAGCCGCTGCCAAGTGCTGGTACCGAATGCGCGACCGCGTCTGAAGGGCAATTTGTATCACCTGTGCGGGCCTCTTCGCGGGTAAACCCGCTCCCACATGTCATGTACGGATATCAAGACCTGTGCAGTACCTGTGGGAGCGGGTTCACCCGCGAAGAGGCCCGCACAGGATCACCACAGGCTGCAAATACTGTGCAGTACCTGTGGCTGGCTTGCCGGCGATGAGGCCGGTACTGCAAATACAAATTCCAGTGCCGGGATAAATTCCTCCTATGCTCAATAGCTCCCTTCGCTCCCTGCACCCAGGAGACACGACATGAGCTATGTAACCACGAAGGACGGCGTACAGATCTTCTACAAGGACTGGGGCCCGCGTGACGCACCGGTCATCCACTTCCACCACGGCTGGCCGCTCAGCGCCGACGACTGGGATGCGCAGATGCTGTTCTTCCTCGCTCAGGGTTACCGCGTGGTCGCCCATGATCGCCGTGGCCATGGCCGCTCCAGCCAGGTATGGGACGGCCACGACATGGACCACTACGCCGACGACGTGGCGGCGGTTGTCGCTCACCTGGGCATCCAGGGCGCCGTGCATGTCGGCCACTCGACCGGCGGTGGCGAAGTGGTGCGCTACATGGCCAGACACCCTGAAGACAAGGTGGCCAAGGCCGTGCTGATCGCCGCCGTACCGCCATTGATGGTGCAGACTCCCGGTAATCCTGGTGGGCTGCCCAAATCCGTCTTCGACGGCTTCCAGGCCCAGGTCGCCAGCAACCGTGCGCAGTTCTACCGGGATGTGCCGGCCGGGCCGTTCTACGGCTACAACCGCCCAGGTATCGAAGCCAGCGAAGGCATCATCGGCAACTGGTGGCGCCAGGGCATGATCGGCAGCGCCAAGGCCCATTACGATGGCATCGTGGCGTTTTCCCAGACCGACTTTACTGAAGACCTGAAGGGCATCCAGCAACCGGTACTGGTGATGCACGGCGATGATGACCAGATCGTGCCTTATGAAAACGCCGGGGTGCTGTCGGCTAAGCTGCTGCCCAATGGCTCGCTCAAGATCTACAAAGGCTACCCGCATGGCATGCCGACGACACATGCCGATGTGATCAATGCGGACTTGCTGGCGTTTATCCGTAGCTGATGTGATGGCCTGTACCAGCCTCTTCGCGGGTGGACCCGCTCCCACAAGGACCGCACAAGTCTTCAGATGTGCATATAACCTGTGGGAGCGGGTTCACCCGCGAAAGGGCCGGCACTGGCAACACACCTCCCCCAGGATTACCATGTCACCCTTCTAGTGCGGCCCTTTGCCGCCCCTTGCCTCCCTGCCTGCCAGAACCCCATGCCCTTCGAACTCACCGTAGAACCCCTCACCCTGCTGATCCTGGCCTTGGTCGCCTTCGTCGCCGGTTTCATCGATGCCATCGCCGGCGGTGGCGGCCTGCTAACCACCCCGGCGCTACTCACCGCCGGCATGCCGCCGCACCTGGTACTGGGCACCAACAAGCTCAGCTCTACCTTCGGCTCGGCCACCGCCGGTTTCACCTACTACAGGCGCAAGCTGTTCCACCCGGCGCAATGGCGCCCGGCATTGTTCGCCACCTTGGTCGGTGCTTTGCTCGGTGCAGTGATCGCCCACTACATGCCGGCCGAATGGCTGAACAAGATGTTGCCGGTGATCGTCTTCGCCTGTGGCGTCTACCTGCTGTTCGGCGGCACGCCCAAGGCGCCGCTGGATGCCGATGCACCGATCAGGAAAAAGTGGCAAGTGCCGCAAGGCTTCACCCTGGGCTTCTATGACGGCGTGGCCGGTCCGGGTACCGGGGCGTTCTGGACGGTGAGCACCCTGCTGCTCTACCCCATCGACCTGGTCCGGGCCAGCGGCGTGGCGCGCAGCATGAACTTCGTCAGCAACATCGCAGCGCTGACGGTGTTCATCATTTCCGGGCAGGTGGATTACATCGTCGGCCTGTGCATGGGCCTGTCGGTGATGGTCGGCGCATTCTTCGGCGCACGCACGGCGATCAGTGGCGGCAGCAAGTTCATCCGCCCGGTGTTCATCACCGTGGTGCTGGCATTGACCGTGCGCCTAGCGTGGCAGCACTGGCTCGGCCAAGCCTAGGCGACGCGCAACGTAGAGATCGATCAGGTACCGGGCAATCGACCGCCCGGCCGGCAGCGGCGGCAGGTCGTGGACGCTGAACCACTTGGCATCCTCGATCTCGTCCGGCTGCATGACGATATCGCCGCCGGCATACTCGGCATGGAAGCCCAGCATCATCGAATGCGGGAACGGCCAGCACTGGCTGCCGATGTACTGGATGTTCTTCACCTCCACCGCCACCTCTTCACGCACTTCGCGCACCAGGCAGTCCTCGGCCGACTCGCCCGGTTCGGCGAAGCCTGCCAGGGTGCTGTACACCCCAGTGACGAAGCGAGGCGAACGCGCCAGCAGAACTTCGTCGCCTCGGGTCACCAGCACGATCATGCTCGGCGAAATGCGCGGGTAGCTGCGCAGGTCGCACGGCTGGCAGTACATCGCCCGCTCCCAGCGAATCTGCGTCATTGCCTGGCCGCAGCTGCCGCAGAAGCGATGCTCGCGGGCCCAGGTGCCAATCTGCGCGGCGTAGCCCAGCACTTTGTAGGTGTCGAAGTCACCCTCGAGCATGAACGCGCGCAGGCCGCGCCAGGCGCAGCCGGGCAGGTCGGTGGCGCTGCGCAGCTCCAGCAGGAACACCGGCTGGCCGTCGAAGTGGCCGATGCCGTGCTCGCACAGCACGTCGAGGTCCTGGCGCTTGAGCCAGTCGCGAGGGAACAGCGCGCCGTTGTCGTCCACCAGGAACCCTTCCGGGCTGCGGGCCACGGCCAGCCCCCCGGTGATCTGCGGGTCGAGTACTGCGGTAGTCCAGCGTGCTGACATGTCGGGGGTTCCCTTACTGCGCGTCCCCCGGCCTGATCAGTCGGCGAACGTCGGTTTCTGTTTGCTCATGTGCGCCGCCACCGCCACGCGCAGGTCTTCGGACTGCAGCATCGCGGCGTTCCAGGTGGCGATGTATTCCAGGCCATCGTCGATGCGATGGTCACGCATGTAGCTGAGCATTTCCTTGGTGCCGGCCACGGCGATCGGCGATTTTGCGGCAATCTCGCCGGCAATGGCAAAGACCCCGTCCATCAGCGCGGCCTGATCATCATAGACCCGGTTGACCAGGCCGATGCGCAGCGCCTCTTCGGCCTCGACATTGCGCCCGGTGAAAGCCAGCTCACGCATCATGCCGTCACCGATGATACGAGGCAAACGTTGCAGTGTGCCGACATCGGCGGCCATGCCCATGTCGATTTCCTTGATCGAGAACTGTGCGTCGCTGCTGCAGTAGCGCATGTCGCAGGCCGAGATCAGGTCGATCGCGCCGCCAATGCAGTAACCCTGCACCGCGGCCAGTACCGGCTTGCGGCATTTGTCCACGGCATTGAACGACGCCTGCAGGCGCAGGATGGTGCTGCGCAGGAAGCGTGCATTACGGCCCACATCCTTGCCCATCTGCCCGGCCAGCGAAGCCAGCATCATCAAGTCGATACCAGCGGAAAAATGCTTGCCGGCACCGCTGATCACAACCGCCCGCACCGCATCGGTGTCGTCGACCCAACGGAAGATGTCGACAATCTCCTCCCAGAAGGCCGCGTTCATCGCATTGACCTTTTCCGGGCGGTTGATCTGAACGTGGGCGATGCTGTCGGTCAGTTCGACCTTGAATGCGCTGTACTCGGTCACGGGCGGCACTCCTGCGGGTGAAGGGTTCATGGCACGGATGGTAACCCAGCCCGATGACCGCACTTGTGCCAAAAACGGGACTTTACGCCTTGCCTAAGACGCGCCGATCCGGCACCGTGCGCCATCGCCGAATCATAAGGATACAAATTCATGTCGCGCTCCCTGACCGGCGCCCTCGCCCACAGCTTTCTGGGCCAGTCGCCGCTTTGGTACAAGGCAGTCATCTGCCTGTTCCTGGTGCTCAACCCGCTGCTGCTGGTGACCGTCGGCCCGGTCGCTGCCGGCTGGGCACTGGTGCTCGAATTCATCTTCACCCTGGGCATGGCACTGAAGTGCTACCCGCTGATGCCTGGCGGCCTGCTGCTGGTCGAAGCCCTGCTGTTGCAGATGACCACTCCGCAAGCCCTTTACGAAGAGCTGCAGCACAACTTCCCTGTGATCCTGCTACTGATGTTCATGGTCGCGGGCATCCACTTCATGAAGGAACTGCTGCTGTTCCTGTTCTCGCGCATTCTGCTGGGTGTGCGTTCGAAGGCGATCCTGGCGTTGCTGTTCTGCGTGCTGTCGGCATTCCTCTCGGCGTTTCTCGATGCGCTGACCGTCACCGCCGTGATCATCAGTGCCGCGGTCGGTTTCTATGCGGTGTACCACCGCGTCGCCTCCGGGGCCAACCCGCGCGAAGACAGTGCGCTGGACAGCGACCAGCAGGTCGCACAGTTGCACCGTGAAGACCTCGACCAGTTCCGCGCCTTCCTGCGCAGCCTACTGATGCATGGCGCGGTGGGTACCGCCCTGGGCGGCGTGTGCACACTGGTGGGCGAGCCGCAGAACCTGCTGATCGGCCATGAGATGGGCTGGCACTTTGCTGACTTCTTCCTGAAGGTGGCACCGGTGTCGCTGCCGGTACTGGGCGCCGGCCTGCTGACCTGCGTGCTGCTGGAAAAGCTGCGCCTGTTCGGCTATGGCAC
Organism: Pseudomonas sp. NLJ1; assembly: GCF_049486705.1. Taxonomy (NCBI): domain Bacteria; kingdom Pseudomonadati; phylum Pseudomonadota; class Gammaproteobacteria; order Pseudomonadales; family Pseudomonadaceae; genus Pseudomonas; species Pseudomonas sp. NLJ1. The sequence goes on from NZ_CP137735.1 coordinate 706,512, forward strand.
GCTGATGCCCGAGCCGGTGCGCCAGGTGCTGGCCACTTACGCCGCCGAGGACGATGCTGCGCGCACCACTGCCCAGCGCATCGCGCTGTGGGTGCAAGGGTTGGCCGCACTGATCCTGATCGTCTGCCTGGGGCTGCACGTTGCCGAGGTCGGCCTGATCGGTCTGATGGTGATCGTGCTGATCACGGCGTTCACCGGCATCACCGACGAACACCGCCTGGGCCGTGCCTTCCAGGACGCCATGCCGTTCACCGCATTGCTGGTGGTGTTCTTCGCCGTGGTGGCGGTGATTCACCAGCAGCAACTGTTCAGCCCGTTGATTGCCTGGGTGCTGGCACTGCCGGCCGAGCAGCAACCGGGCATGTTGTACCTGGCCAACGGCCTGCTGTCGGCGATCAGCGACAACGTGTTCGTTGCCACCATCTACATTACCGAGGTGAAGCAGGCGTTCCTCGATGGCGGCATGAGCCGCGAGCATTTCGAGACGCTGGCGGTGGCAATCAACACCGGCACCAACCTGCCGAGCGTGGCGACGCCGAATGGGCAGGCGGCGTTCCTGTTCCTGCTGACTTCGGCGATTGCGCCGCTGATCCGGCTGTCGTATGGGCGCATGGTGTGGATGGCCTTGCCCTATACCGTAGTGATGGGTGGGCTGGGGTGGTGGGCGGTGACCTACTGGCTGTGAGGTAGCCTGCACCGGCCTCTTCGCGGGTAAACCCGCTCCCACAGGTATTGCGCCAGGCTCAAAGGCTGTGCAGTACCTGTGGGAGCGGGTTTACCCGCGAAAAGGCCAGCACAGGTTTGCGCTGTCGATTCTGCTGCCCGCCATTCGACTTTCCAATCCCGTACAACTTTTGCCTCTCGCCCGCATCGAAACACAGGTAAGCCCCGTCCGTGTCAAGGAGGTTCACCATGGCGCTACGCACCACGTTGCTGTTTTCCTGCATGACCCTGGCCCTGCTCGGCTGCGCCGGCAACGATCACCCGGCACCGCCGCGTACCCAGCAGGTCGACCTGCAACGCTACCAGGGCACCTGGTACGAACTCGCGCGGCTGCCGATGTTCTTCCAGCGCAACTGCGTGCAGTCCGAGGCGCACTATGGCCTGCGAGAGGACGGCCGCATCGATGTGACCAACCGCTGCCAGGAAAAAGACGGCCAGTGGAACCAGGCCAAGGGCATCGCCGAAGCCCAGCAACCGGGCAGCACCGACAAGCTCTGGGTGCGCTTCGACAACTGGTTCAGCCGCCTCGCGCCCGGCCTGACCAAGGGGGAGTACTGGGTGCTGTACCACGACAAGGACTACCGCGTAGCCCTGGTCGGCCACCCGAACCGCGAATACCTGTGGCTGCTTTCGCGCACGCCCGCAGTCACCGACCAGCTGCGCGAGCAACTGCTGACGATTGCCCGGGAGCAAGGCTATGACACCAGCAACCTGATCTGGCGGCAGGCCGAGTAGCGGGCCATCGACGGCATGCAGCAATCAGGCTAAGGTGTGCGCCCTGGCGTTGCTAGGCTGAAACAAGGAGCCTGAACATGGACCTGCTGTTCCTCGGCACCTCCGCCGGCGTGCCGACCAAGGCACGCAACGTCAGCGCTACCGCCGTGATCGAAGCCAGCGGCAGCCACTGGTACCTGGTCGACTGTGGCGAAGGCACCCAGCACCGGCTGCTGCACACGCCGCTGTCGATCCGCGACCTGCGCGCCATCTTCATCACCCACGTGCACGGCGACCATTGCTTCGGCCTGCCGGGCCTGCTGGCCAGCGCCGGCATGAGCGGGCGCACCCAGCCGCTGGACCTTGTCCTGCCCGCTGCCCTGCACGACTGGGTGCGGCAGGGGCTGGTGGCTAGCGATACCTTCTTGCCATTCGAACTGCGCCTGCTGCCCGTGGAAGAGCTGGTCGAGTGGCGCAGTGATGCCGTGCAAGTAACCAGCGTGCAACTGTCGCACCGGGTACCGAGCGTCGGCTTCGTTTTCACCGAGCTCAACCCCGAACCACGCCTGGACATTCCGCGCCTGGAAGCCGATGGCATCCCCCGCGGCCCGCTGTGGGGCGACCTGGCCAAGGGCCTGACGGTGCAGCATGGCGGGCGGCGGCTGCATGGCAGCGACTACTTGCGCCCTTCGCGCCCGCCGCGGCGGGTGATCGTGTGCGGCGACAACGACAACCCCGAGCTATTGGCCGACGCAGCCAAGGGCGCGGACGTGCTGGTACACGAAGCCACATTCACCCAGGCGGTGGTCGAACGCACGGGGGTTACCTTCGGCCACAGCACCGCGGCTGCGGTGGCGCGCTTTGCCGAAGCTGCGGGCGTGCGCAACCTGGTGCTGACGCACTTCAGCGCCCGCTACCAGAACGACCCACGGCGCAACCCGAGCATCGACAACGTGCGCGACGAAGCCCTCGCCCACTACAGCGGGCAGCTGACCCTGGCGCAGGACCTGCAGCGCTATCACATCGGGCGCGATGGCTGTCTCGAGCCGGCGGGATGAATTGTGGAGCTTCGCAGATGCTCGCCACAACATCTTCATCGCCTGTGAAATCGAGCGCCGCCCGCGCGGCGCTTCGCGGCACAAGGCCGCTCCCACATTTGTTGCAACGTGGCCATGCCTGTGAGAGAGGCGTCGCCCGCCTTGGTGCATGATTTGAGGCAAGTGGGGCTTCGGTAGCGCCAGCCAAAAACCCGCGTCAAAGCGACAAGGCTGCCAACCATTGCCTGACAAGTGTGGCACGTTGCAACAAATGTGGGAGCGGCCTTGTGCCGCGAAGCGCCGCGCGGGCGGCGCTCGATTTCACAGGCGATGAAGATGTTGTGGCGAACACATGCGAAGCCCTCCACAACCCACCGCTCCACTATGCCGCCAACCGCCCACTGGCAATCGCCTCCGATGCCGCAAGCATCGCGCGCAGCAACACCGCGCAGCCTGCAGCCAGGTCCTCGGGCGTGGCGTTCTCGATCTCGTTATGGCTGATACCGTTCTCGCACGGCACGAAAATCATCCCCGCCGGCCCGAGCTCGGCCAGGAAGATCGCGTCGTGCCCCGCGCCGCTGACGATGTCCATGTGCGGCAGGCCCAGCGCCTGCGCCGATTCGCGCACGGCATCGACACACCCTTTATCGAAGTACAACGCCGGGAAATCGGCCGTGGGTACCAGTTCGTGGCTCAGGCCATGCCTGGCACAGGTCGCTTCGATCACCGCGCGCACATCGGCAATCATCGCATTCAGCTGCTCACCCTCCAGATGACGAAAATCCAGGGTCATGCGCACTTCGCCCGGGATCACGTTGCGCGAGCCCGGGTAGGCCTGCAGGCAACCCACCGTGCCACAGGCATGGGGCTGGTGGCCGAGGGCGGTGCGGTTGACTGCCTCCACCACCGCCGCCGCGCCGACCAGTGCGTCCTTGCGCAGGTGCATGGGCGTTGGGCCGGCATGGGCCTCGACACCGCGCAGGGTCAGGTCGAACCATTTCTGGCCCAGCGCGCCCAGCACCACGCCAATGGTCTTGCGCTGATCCTCGAGGATCGGGCCCTGCTCGATATGCGCTTCGAAATAGGCCCCCACCGGGTGGCCTGATACAGCGCGCGGGCCGGCGTAGCCGATGGCGTTCAACGCCTCGCCAACGCTGACACCCTGGGCGTCGCGCTTGGCCAGGGTTTCCTCCAGGGTGAACTTGCTGGCGAACACCCCAGACCCCATCATGCACGGCGCAAAGCGCGAGCCTTCCTCGTTGGTCCACACCACCACTTCCAGCGGCGCTTCGGTTTCCACGCCGAGGTCATTGAGGGTGCGGAGCACTTCCAACCCGGCCATCACCCCGAAGCAGCCGTCGAACTTGCCACCGGTGGGCTGGGTGTCGATATGGCTGCCGGTCATCACCGGGGGCAGCTTGGGGTTTCGCCCCGGGCGGCGGGCGAAGATGTTACCGACGGCGTCGATACTGACTGTGCAACCGGCGGCCTCGCACCACTGCACGAACAGGTCGCGGGCCTGGCGGTCGAGGTCGGTCAGGGCCAGGCGGCACACGCCGCCCTTGGCGGTGGCACCGAGGCGGGCCAGGTCCATCAGGGACTGCCACAGGCGGGTGCTGTCGATGTGGGGGGCGGTGGTCTTCAGGATGTCTTTGACTGGGGTCACGAGTTTCTCCTTAAGGCTTTTTGTTTTCTGTGCCGGCCTCTTCGCGGGTAAACCCGCTCCCACAGGTACAGTGTTGGCCTCGGGACCTGCGCCGTACCTGTGGGAGCGGGTGAGCCCGCGAAGAAGCCAGCGCGGTCTCACGGCAAGGGCTTGGCCACCCGCGCCGGGCTGCGCGCGACCACGCCGGCGAAGAGGTAATACAGCGCCCCACCCAGCAGCGAACCGGTGAACCAGCCGTAGTCGTAGAACCAGCTGAAACTGTCGTTGCCAATGGCCATTACTGTCAGCGCCACCGGCAACGCAAAGGCGGCAAAGCCGGCCCAGTTCCACGCCGGGTACACGTCGTCACGGTACAGCCCGGCCAGGTCCAGCTTCTGCCGGCGGATCAGGAAGTAGTCCACCACCATGATCCCGGCAATCGGCCCCAGCAGGCTGGAATAGCCCAGCAGCCAGTTGGAGTACACGCTTTCCAGGCTAAGGTCGGAGACAATCCAGCCCAGCTTCTTCAGCAACTCGTGTCCCATCAGCGCCAGGCCGATGAAGCCGGTCAGCCACACCGCGCGGCTGCGCCCGATCAGGCGTGGGGCGATGTTCTGGAAGTCGTTGGTCGGCGACACGATGTTCGCCGCGGTGTTGGTCGACAGCGTGGCGATCACGATCAGCGCCATGGCCAGGGCCACCCAGAACGGGCTGTGGATCTTGCCGATCAGGCTGACCGGGTCGGACACGGTCTCGCCAACCAGCGACGCCGAGGCAGCGGTCAGCACCACGCCCAGCGCGGCGAACAGGAACATGGTCAGCGGCAGGCCGAAGATCTGCCCGAGAATCTGGTCCTTCTGGCTGCGGGCGTAACGGCTGAAGTCGGGGATGTTCAGCGATAACGTGGCCCAGAAACCGACCATGGCGGTAAGCCCGGCGCAGAAGTAGCCGAGCATGTTCGCCCCTTCCGGGCGCTTGGGCGGCTGGGCCAGCAGTTCGGTCATCGACATGTGCGGCAAGGCCCAGAACAGCAGGCCGACGCCGACCGCCACCAACAGCGGTGCAGAAAGCGTTTCGAGCCACTTGATCGACTCGGCGCCGCGTAGCACCACCCACAGGTTAAGGCACCAGAAGACCATGAAGCCGATCACCTCGCCGGTGCCGCCCAGGGCCTTCCAGCCGTCGAACACCGAGCCCAGGAACAGGTGGATGGCCAGGCCGCCGAACATGGTCTGGATGCCGAACCAGCCACAGGCAACCACCGCGCGGATCAGGCATGGCACGTTGGAGCCGAGGATGCCGAACGACGAACGCAGCAGCACCGGGAACGGAATGCCGTACTTGGTGCCAGGGAAGGCATTGAGGGTGAGCGGGATCAGCACGATCAGGTTGGCCAGCAAGATCGCCAGCAAGGCCTCGCCCACGCTGAGGCCGAAGTAGGCGGTGAGCACGCCGCCAAGGGTGTAGGTGGGCACGCAGATGGACATGCCCACCCACAGGGCGGTGATATGCCACTTGTTCCAGGTGCGCTGGTGCACCTTGGTCGGGGCGATGTCGTGGTTGTAGCGCGGGCTGTCGAGGACATCGCTGCCCTCGGACAGCTCGAACAGGCCATCCTGCTCGACCACTTCCGATCTGCTCTGCTGCATGGGGCTTGCTCCAGATGTTCTTGTAGTTGTTTGCCCATCGGGTTGATGCGATGGCCGGAGTACACACGCTTCATGTGCTTGAAAATCTCGACCAGATTTTCATCTTGTCAAGTCAGTCAAAGTTTCAAAAAACCCCGCAATCAGCACTGCAAAACAAATAAATTCTTTAATTTCAATGAGTTAAAAACCACAAAATTAATGGGAAAATTTTCTTGCTGAATGCCGTATCTGCATCTAGCCTCCAATCTTGTCAGGCCTGACAGGATTAACCTCCCTGCCCGCCCTGCGCCAAGACAATTCCAAGAACCGGCCCAGACCGGTCAGCCTGCGAGGAAAACGGCATGTCCCTGTTGATCCGTGGCGCCACCGTGGTCACCCACGAAGAGAGTTACCCCGCCGATGTCCTGTGTGCCGATGGCCTGATTCGCGTCATCGGGCAAAACCTCGAACCACCCAGCGACTGCGAGATCCTCGACGGCAGCGGCCAGTACCTGATGCCCGGCGGCATCGACCCGCATACCCACATGCAGCTGCCGTTCATGGGCACCGTGGCCAGCGAGGACTTCTTCAGCGGCACCGCCGCAGGCCTGGCCGGTGGCACCACCTCGATCATCGACTTCGTCATCCCCAACCCGCAGCAGTCGTTGCTGGAGGCTTTCCACACCTGGCGCGGCTGGGCGCAGAAAAGCGCCAGCGACTACGGCTTCCACGTCGCCATCACCTGGTGGAGCGAGCAGGTGGCCGAAGAGATGGGCGAACTGGTGGCCAAACATGGGGTGAACAGCTTCAAGCACTTCATGGCCTACAAGAATGCGATCATGGCCGCCGACGACACCCTGGTGGCCAGCTTCGAGCGCTGCCTGCAACTGGGGGCGGTGCCCACCGTGCATGCCGAGAACGGCGAACTGGTGTACCACCTGCAGAAAAAACTGCTCGCCCAGGGCCTGACCGGGCCGGAAGCCCACCCGCTGTCACGCCCATCCCAGGTCGAGGGCGAGGCAGCCAGCCGCGCCATTCGTATTGCCGAGACGCTGGGCACGCCCCTGTACCTGGTGCATGTTTCCAGCCGCGAAGCGCTGGACGAAATCGCCTATGCCCGCGGCAAGGGCCAGCCGGTGTACGGCGAAGTCCTGCCCGGCCATCTGCTGCTGGATGACAGCGTCTACCGTGACCCGGACTGGGCCACCGCCGCAGGCTACGTGATGAGCCCACCGTTCCGCCCGCGCGAACATCAGGAGGCACTGTGGCGCGGGCTGCAGTCGGGCAACCTGCACACCACCGCCACCGACCATTGCTGCTTCTGCGCCGAGCAGAAAGCGATGGGCCGCGACGACTTCAGCCGTATCCCCAACGGCACTGCCGGCATCGAGGACCGCATGGCGGTGCTGTGGGATGCCGGGGTGAACAGCGGGCGCCTGTCGATGCACGAGTTCGTCGCGCTGACCTCCACCAACACTGCGAAGATCTTCAACCTGTTCCCGCGCAAGGGTGCCATTCGTGTTGGCGCCGACGCCGACCTGGTGCTGTGGGACCCGCAAGGCACCCGCACCATCTCGGCCAGGACCCACCACCAGCAGGTGGACTTCAACATCTTCGAAGGCCGTACCGTGCGCGGCATCCCCAGCCACACCATCAGCCAGGGCAAGGTGCTCTGGGCCGATGGCGACCTGCGCGCGGAAAAGGGCGCGGGGCGGTATGTGGAACGGCCGGCGTATCCGTCGGTGTATGAGGTGCTGGGGCGCAGGGCTGAAGTGCAGCGGCCGACGCCCGTGCAGCGTTAAGGCCATTGGGGCTGCTGTGCAGCCCATCGCCGGCAAGCCAGCTCCCACAGGAATAGTGCTGCTCTCAAGGGCATTGCTCTCCTGAGAGCCAGCTCTAAAGGGCATGGCTCTTCTGACAGAACCAGCTCTTGCTGGGATGGCACTGCTCTCAAGAACAACACTGTACCTGTGGGAGCTGGCTTGCCGGCGATTGGGGCGCAAAGCGCCCCCATTCCAAGCCAAATACAAGAAAGAGAGGCTACAACCGTGATCGACGCCCTGAACCACTTGCCGCGCCCCCGGGCCGGCGCCGACCAACTGGCCGAGCGCTTCAGCGACCTGGCCCCACCCCTCACCGCCCGCCAGGCCGCCGTCGAAAGCGCACGCTGCCTGTATTGCTATGACGCCCCTTGCGTCAATGCCTGCCCCAGCGACATCGACATCCCGTCGTTCATCCACCGCATCAGCGACGAAAACCTGCAAGGCGCCGCCGAGCGCATCCTTTCGGCCAACATTCTCGGCGGCAGTTGCGCCCGTGTCTGCCCCACCGAAATCCTTTGCCAGCAAGCCTGCGTGCGCAACAACGCGCAGGAATGCGCACCGGTGCTGATCGGCCAGTTGCAGCGCTATGCCCTGGACAATGCCCACTTCACCGAGCACCCGTTCCAGCGCTCGCCGGCCACCGGCAAGCGCATTGCCGTGGTCGGTGCCGGCCCCGCCGGGCTGTCGTGTGCCCACCGCCTGGCCATGCATGGGCATGATGTGGTGGTATTCGAGGCCTGCGACAAGGCCGGTGGCCTCAACGAGTACGGTATCGCCCGCTACAAGCTGGTGGACGACTATGCCCAGCGTGAAGTGGAATTCCTGCTCGGCATCGGTGGCATCGAAATTCGCCATGGCCAGCGCCTGGGTAGCAACCTCGGCCTGGGCGAACTGCGCGACCAGTACGACGCAGTGTTCCTCGGCCTGGGCCTGAATGCCGTGCGCCAGCTCGGCCTGCCGGAGGAAGAAGCCCCCGGCCTGCTCGCCGCCACCGCGTACATCCGCGAACTGCGCCAGGCCGACGACCTGAGCCAGTTGCCCCTGGCCGACCGCTGCCTGGTGATCGGTGCCGGCAACACCGCCATCGACATGGCCGTGCAGATGAGCCGCCTGGGTGCCCACGACGTCAACCTGGTGTACCGCCGCGGCCATGCCGACATGGGTGCCACCGGCCACGAGCAGGACATCGCCAAGGCCAACCAGGTACGCCTGCACACCTGGGCCCGCCCCGATGCCGTGCTGCTGGACGACAGCGGCAAGGTGCGCGGCATGCGCTTTGCCCGCACCGAGCTGGCAGACGGCCGCCTGCGCGACACCGGCGAAACCTTCGAGCTGGCCGCCGATGCCATATTCAAGGCCATCGGCCAACGTTTCGACGACGCCAGCCTCGGCGACCCGGTGGCCGCACAACTGGCGCGCATTGGTGAGCGCATCCGCGTCGACGAAAGGATGCAAACCAGCCTGCCGGGCGTATATGCCGGCGGCGACTGCACCGCCCTGGGCCAGGACCTTACCGTCCAGGCGGTGCAACACGGCAAGCTGGCCGCCGAAGCCATCCATGCCCAACTCATGCTCAACGTGGAGGCTGCGTAAATGGCCGACCTGTCCATCGAATTTGCCGGCATCAAGGCACCCAACCCTTTCTGGCTGGCTTCCGCACCGCCAACCGACAAGGCCTACAACGTGGTCCGCGCCTTCGAGGCCGGCTGGGGTGGCGTCGTGTGGAAAACCCTGGGCGAAGACCCGGCGGCAGTCAACGTGTCGTCGCGCTATTCGGCGCATTACGGCCCCAATCGCCAGGTGCAGGGCATCAACAACATCGAACTCATCACCGATCGCTCACTGGACATCAACCTGCGCGAAATCACCCAGGTGAAGAAAGACTGGCCCGACCGCGCGCTGATCGTTTCGCTGATGGTGCCGTGCGTGGAAGACTCGTGGAAGTTCATCCTGCCGCTGGTGGAGGCCACCGGGGCCGATGGCATCGAACTGAACTTCGGCTGCCCGCACGGCATGCCGGAGCGCGGCATGGGTGCGGCGGTCGGCCAGGTGCCGGAGTACGTGGAAATGGTCACCCGCTGGTGCAAGACGTACTGCTCGCTGCCGGTGATCGTCAAACTCACGCCGAACATCACCGACATCCGCCAGTCGGCCCGCGCAGCGCACCGTGGAGGGGCCGATGCGGTGTCGTTGATCAATACCATCAACTCGATCACCAGCGTCGACCTTGATCGCATGGTCGCCCACCCCATCGTCGGCGACCAGAGCACCCATGGCGGCTACTGCGGTTCGGCGGTGAAACCGATTGCCCTGAACATGGTGGCGGAAATCGCCCGCGACCCGCAAACGCGCGGCTTGCCGATTTGCGGTATTGGCGGCATCGGCAATTGGCGTGACGCCGCCGAGTTCATGGCCCTGGGCAGTGGCGCCGTGCAGGTATGCACGGCAGCGATGCTGCACGGCTTCCGCATCGTCGAGGACATGAAGGACGGCCTGGCGCGCTGGATGGACCAGCACGGGCACCGCAACATCGAGGCGTTTCGCGGCCAGGCGGTGGGGCATACCACTGACTGGAAGTACCTGGACATGAACTACAAGTCGGTGGCGCACATCGACCAGCAGGCATGCATTGGCTGCGGGCGCTGCCACATTGCCTGTGAGGATACTTCGCACCAGGCGATTGCCAGTACGCTGAAGGCAGATGGCACGCATGCCTACAGCGTGATCGAAGCGGAATGCGTGGGCTGCAACCTGTGCCAGATCACCTGCCCGGTGGAGAGCTGCATCGAGATGGTGGCGCAGGATACCGGCAAGCCGTACCTGAACTGGACGCAGGATCCGCGTAACCCCTACCGCGAGGCCAGTTGAAACCCATTGGGGCCGCTGCGCAGCCCTTCGCGGGTGAACCCGCTCCCACAGGGACCGCGCCGCTTGTGAGGGCAGCAAGACACCTGTGGGAGCGGGTTTACCCGCGAAGGGCCGCGCGGCGGCCCCGACCTCAAGGCTCCAGCCCGATCCCCCGCAAGATCACGCTGGTCACCGTCTGCACCGAACTTTCAAAGGCCATGTCCGACAACGCCTCGCCGCCATTGAGCAAGGCCACCTGGTAACCAAAGTCGGCATAGTGCTGGGTCGAGGCCCAGATCATGTACAAAAGCGCCGACGGCTCCACCGGCAGGATGCGCCCCTCCTCCACCCAGCGGCGGATCTTGGCTTCCTTCAGCTTGGCCCAGGGCACCAGGCTTTCATCCAGGTTCACCCCCAGTACCGGCGCCCCGTGCAGCATCTCTTCGGCCCAGATCTTCGAACCCAGCGGCCGCGAGCGCGAGTGGCCCATCTTCGCCCGGATGTAACTAGTCAAAACCACGCGCGGGTCGTCGAAATTCTCGAAGCACAGCGCGTCCTGCTTCCACACATCCAGCAGGTCCTGCAGCACCGCACGGAACAGGTCGTCCTTGGTACTGAAGTAATAATGCAGGTTGGAACGCGGCAACTCGGCCTGCTCGGCGATATCGCCCATTGAGGTGGCACCATAGCCCTTCTCGGCGAACACCTTTTCTGCCGCCTGCAGGATCTTCTCGATATTGCGCCGGCGAATTTCGATCTTGTGGTTGGCCATCAGGCTTGGGCCGTCCACACCGCCAGGTCATGACCATCCGGGTCGATGAAATTGAACTCGATGTTGTCGATCTGCCGATCAGTACCGCGAATGCCCATGTGTGCTCCGTGCCGAAGGGGTTTGCCCTAGTCTACTCCGCTTACTCCAAGCCGGCGCAATCCCTGTAGGAGCGGCCTTGTGTCGCGATCGGGCTGCAAAGCAGCCCCGGCAACTCATGCAGCGAGGCTGAAATCCTGGGGGCGCTACGCACCCCTTTCGCGACACAAGGCCGCTCCTACAGGGGAGACCGCCACCTGACCTAACCACCACTCGCACGATCACGCACCGGGCACTGTGCCCGGTGCAGGTTCAGTGCAGTGTTGATGATGCCGATATGGCTGAACGCCTGAGGGAAGTTACCGAGCATGCGCTGGCCCGTCGGGTCGTACTGTTCAGCCAGCAGGCCTAGGTCGTTGCACAGGCCGGTCAGGCGTTCGTACAGTGCCTGCGCTTCTGCCTGGCGGCCCAGCAAGACATACACGTCGGCCAGCCAGAACGAACACACCAGGAAGGTGCCCTCCCCGGGCGTGAGGCCGTCGCTGCAACTGTCACTGTCATAGCGCAGCAGCAGCCCGTTTTTCAGCAGGCGCTGCTCGACCTGTTCAAGCGTGCGCAAGAAGCGCGGATCAGCCGCCGGCAGGAAGCCGGTCAGGGCGATGTGCAACAGGCTGGCGTCCAGCTCGGTCGAGCCATAGGCCTGGACGAAAAAGCGGCCGCTGGGGTCCAGGCCCCGCGCGCACACCTCACGATGAATGTCGTCAGCCACCTGGCGGTAATGCTGCCCGCGCTCGCGGCCCTCCTCAGTGGTGTCGGCCAGCCCTGCGGCACGGTCGAAGGCGACCCAGGCCATGACCTTGGAGTGCACGAACTGCTGCCGGCCGCCGCGCACTTCCCAGATGCCTTCGTCCGGCTCACGCCAGATCCGCTCGACGTAAGGCAGGATCAGCCGGGAGATGGCAGCGCTGCGCGGGTGCCGGGGCAAGCCGCCCCTGATCGCCTGAGCCATGGCGTCGGCGAGTTCGCCATAGATATCCAGCTGCATTTGCTGCGACGCTGCATTGCCCACCCGCACCGGTTGCGAGTGCTCGTAACCGGCCAGCCACGGCAAGCTGTATTCCTGCAGGTCGCGTTCGCCAGCCAGGCCGTACATGATCTGCATCTGCTCGGGGTTGCCGGCCACCGAGCGCAACAGCCACTCGCGCCAGGCCTGGGCTTCGTCGAAGTAGCCGAGGTTCATGAAGGCCAGCAGGGTCATGGTCGCGTCGCGCAGCCAACAGAAGCGGTAGTCCCAGTTGCGCTCGTGGCCGATGCGCTCGGGCAGCGAGGTGGTGACGGCGGCAACGATGCCGCCGGTAGGTGCATAGGTCATGGCCTTGAGGGTCAACAGCGAGCGGCGCACCAGCGCGGAATATGGACCCACTTGTGGGCAGCGGGCGGCGAAGGCCTGCCATTGGTCGATGGTTTGCGCCAGCGCTTCGTCGCTATCACAGCCAGGCTGCACCGGCAGGTGCGAGGGCTGGTGGCACAGGCTGAACACCTGGCGTTCGCCTGCGCCGACACGAAAGCGGGCGACGGTGTGCTGGTCGCGGGCATGCGGCAGGACGGTGCTGCGCAGGATCAGCCGGTCGGGGCCGGCGACGGCGCTGAGGGTCAGCGGGTCGAGCCGTTCTACCCAGGGCACGCTGCGGCCATAGTCGAAGCGCATGACCAGGTCCATCTCGAAATTGGTTTCGCCAGCGAGGCCCTCGACGATGCGCACCAGCGAGTTGACCTCGCTCAGCGGCATGAAGTCGAGCACACGGGCGCGGCCGGTGGCGGTGACCCAGGTGGTTTCCAGCACCAGGGTGTCGTCCAGGTATTGGCGGCTGCTGTGTTCGACCGGGTCGCAGGGGGCCAGGCGCCAGCGGCCGTTTTCCTCGTTGCCCAGCAGTGCGGCGAATACCGCGGGGGCGTCGAAGCGTGGCAGGCACAGCCAGTCGAGCGAGCCATCGCGGCTGATCAGGGCGGCGCTGCGGCAGTTGCCCAGCAGGGCATAGTCTTCGATGTGGGCAGGCATTGGAGCTCCTTGAGTGGCTGCCTGTGCTGGCCTCTTCGCGGGTGAACCCGCTCCCACAGGTACATCACAGGCCTTGAAGCCATCGGTATCCCTGTAGGAGCAGCCTTGTGCTGCGAAGAAGGCAGCCCAAGGCTGGCACATCTCAACTGGCTTACTGGCCCTTTCGCAGCAGAAGGCTGCTCCTACAAGTCGGTGCTGCACCTGTGGGAGCGGGTTCACCCGCGAAGAGGCCGGCACAGGCTCTACAAAAACCTCACCCCAAGCGATGCCACTCGCGCTTGTCCCGGGTCAGCAATTCATTGCCGGCCTCGGGCCCGTCTTCACCGGCCGGGTACTCATGCACCTCGCCACCCTGGGCCCAGGCATCGAGGAACGGCTGCACCGCGCGCCAGCCGTTCTCGATGTTGTCAGCCCGCTGGAACAAGGTCTGGTCACCGGTCAGGCAGTCGTAGATCAGCGTCTCGTAGCCGGTCGCCGGGGTCATCTTGAAGAAGTCCTTGTAGGCAAAGCCCAGCTCGACATTCTCCATCACCAGCTCCGGCCCGGGGCGCTTGGCCTGCAGGTCGAACCACATGCCTTCGTTGGGCTGGATCTGGATTTTCAGGTAATTGGGCTTGGGCCGCTCCAGCTCCGACTCGCGGAACTGCGCATAAGGCGCGGGTTTGAAGCAGATGGCGATTTCGGTATCGCGCACGCTCATGCGCTTGCCAGTGCGCAGGTAGAACGGCACGCCAGCCCAGCGCCAGTTGTCGATCATCACCTTCAGCGCCACATAAGTCTCGGTCTGGCTATCAGCCGCGACGTTGGCCTCGTGGCGGTAGCCGGGCAACTGCTTGCGCCCCTGCCTGCCGGCACTGTACTGGCCACGCACGGAGTTTTTCAGGGCCATCTTGGTCGACCACGGGCGGATGGCGCCGACCACCTTGGCCTTTTCGCTCCGCACGGCATCGGCGGCAAACGCGGCCGGGGGCTCCATGGCCACCATCGCCAGCAACTGGAACAGGTGGTTGGGCACCATGTCGCGCAGGGCGCCGGTGCTGTCGTAGAACGCGCCACGGGTCTCGACACCGACGGTTTCCGCGGCAGTGATCTGCACATGGTCGATGTAGTGGTTGTTCCAGAACGATTCGAACAAGCCGTTGGAGAACCGGCTGACCAGGATGTTCTGCACCGTCTCTTTGCCCAGGTAATGGTCGATGCGGTAGATCTGCCGCTCGCCCATCACCTTCAACAGGCAGGCGTTGAGCGCCTCGGCGCTGGCCAGGTCGGTGCCGAAGGGCTTTTCCACCACGACCCGGCGAAAGCCGCCGGCCGATTCGTCGAGCAGCCCGGCCTGCCCCAGGCGCTGCGCCACCTCGGGGAAGAAGCGCGGCGAGGTCGCCAGATAGAAGATGGCGTTGCCATGGCGGGTTGTGTCGATGCGCTTGGCGAGCGCCTGGTAAGTGGCTGGGTCGAGGAAATCGCCGGTCTGGTAATCCAGGCGCTTGGCCAGCCGTGCCCAGAGCTTGTCATCCAGGCATTTGGCCGTGCCCTCGCCACCTTTGTCACGCTCGGCCATGAACGCATGCAGGCGGCCGGCGAATTCCTCGGCGGTGGCCGGGTTGTGGTCGACACCGACGATGCGCAGATTGCGGTCGAGCAGACCGTCACGGCTGAGGTTGTAAAGCGCCGGCATCAGCAGGCGCTTGACCAGGTCGCCATTGGCGCCGAACAGGAACAGGGTGCATGGCGGAGCAGCCGGAATGCTCTGTCTGGTCATTCGCCTTTCTTCTCGACATGGCCACCAAAGCCCAGGCGCATGGCCGAGAGAATCTTGTCGCCATAGGTGCCCTGCTGCTGGCGCGAGCGGAAGCGGGCGAACAGCGCGCTGGACAGCACCGGCACCGGCACCGCCTGTTCGACGGCGGCGTCGATGGTCCAGCGGCCTTCACCGCTGTCGGACACCGAGCCACTGAACTGCGACAGCTGCGGGTCGGCTACCAGCGCATCGGCGGTAAGGTCGAGCAGCCACGAGGTAACCACGCTGCCACGCCGCCACACTTCAGCGATTTCGGCCACGTTCAGGTCGAAACGCTGGTCCTCCGGCAGTTCGTTGCCGCCCTTGCTGCGCAACAGGTCGAAACCTTCGGCGTAGGCCTGCATCAGGCCGTATTCGATGCCGTTGTGCACCATTTTCACGTAGTGCCCGGCGCCGGGTGGGCCGGCATGGATGTAGCCGTGTTCGGCACGCTGGTGCTCGCCACTGCGGCCATGGGTACGCGGAATGTCACCCACGCCCGGAGCCAGCGCCTTGAACAGGGGTTCCAGGCGCTCGAATACATCCTTTTCGCCACCGATCATCATGCAGTAGCCACGGTCCAGGCCCCACACGCCGCCCGAGGTGCCGACGTCCAGGTAATGCAGCCCACGCTTGGCCAGCTCGGCGGCGCGGCGCATGTCGTCCTTGTAGAACGTGTTGCCGCCGTCGATGATCGCATCACCCGGCTCCAGCAGCTCGGCCAGTTGGGCGATGGTCTGCTCGGTGGGCTCGCCGGCGGGCAGCATGACCCACACGGCACGCGGTGCTTTCAGCTTCTGGACCAGCGCACCAAGGTCGTGCGCGCCTTGGGCGCCCTCGCCCTCCAGGCCAACAATGGCCTCGCGGTTGCGGTCATGCACCACCGTACGGTGGCCGGCGCGCATCAGGCGCCTTGCGATATTGCCGCCCATGCGGCCCAGCCCGATGATTCCCAGTTGCATGAGCCGATGCTCCCCTTTCGAAATAAATGACAACACAATCCAGCTTTTCAGATTAGTCCAGCGAACCGATCGAGGGTTCAGCGACGAACGGCGAGACCACGATAAACAAAAAAGTTCCCAAGACCTGCGAAAGAATTCAAAATGCGCCCGCCGGAAGCGTCTACGCTTTAACTTGTCACCAGCCAAAACCGCGAGGTGTGCTCATGGGTACCTTGATGCCTGCAACCCCAACCCAGACCCTCTATGTCTCCGTGCGCCGTGATGAGCTGCGTAAACTGAAGGACGAACGTGACCAGCTGCGTCAGCAGGTCGCCCAACTGAACCTGCTGCTGGCGCAAGCGCGCACAGACGACAAGGCCGTCAGCCTCTGAACCTACCCCGTCCCTGTGGGAGCTGAACTGCTCCCACATCGCTCAATCAATCAGCCAGCTATTATCGCCATTTTCCAGGGTACCGCCATGACTGGTGGCATCGCCGACCCTGGCAAGCGGCTGCCCATCATCCATCATCAGTGCCGAGCCGGTGGTAATCATCGCCCCACACCCGAGCCTGTCGCCAACCCTGGCGGCTGCCCTGCCGTTGACAAAGAACAGGCTGGAGCCGCTGCTGATGCTGGTCGGGCCGCACAATGGGCAGTGGTGAGGGTGACCCAGCAGAACGATGGCAGGCATTTTTGCCACTCCCGAATCATGTGAGGCGCCAGGCACGCATGCCGGCAGCGCCAATCAGAATGTTTTCGACAGCCGCCAGTGCACGACCTGGCCATCGATCTCAGGAAAAGGTACCTGGTGCATGAACACCTGCTCGCCCACCATGCGCTCGACGCAGACGTAGTAACCGGGCCATGGGCAAGGCGTGCCGGAAGGCCAGCCTGGGGCATCCTCGCGCCTGGCGGTTTCCGGGTCGCGGAACTGTTTGCCCAGGCGTCGGTAACGCGCCCTTTCGACCAGCGCCTGCGGGTAAAAGTGGGGAGCGCTTTCCAGGGCATCACCCTGCACAGACCATAAAAACGCCACCAGTGCCGCCTCGAAGGCCCAATAACCCAAGTGGTCACTCCGCGCTCGGGTGTGGCGCTCGTGCCAGTAGCAACCGTGCGCATTGGCGTACCACTGCCCGAGATAGTGCATGAGCGCGTCATGCTGCGCGGGGCCTTTCAGGTCGAGGCTCTCCAACAAGGCGCCGTAAGGTTCGGGGTGAAGCAATGAGGTGCCTGGGTAGGCCTTGCCCAGCCGCTGGAACAGGCGATGCAGCAGCAGGTCGGAGCTGCGCTCGTCGTCCTGGTTCAGCCAGCCCAGTACCTGGTCGACACGCTCGGGGTAACCGCACAGCACCGCCAGCGACAGCAGCCACAAGGCAAGCCGGTATTCATCCGACACCCAGGGGCGCAACTGTTCGCGGGTTGCCGGATACGCCGAAAAATGCCGGGCGAACTGGGCAAACGCATAGTCTGCATAGGCCTCCACCAGTTCCATCGGCTCGCCACCGGAATACCGCTGCACTGCCAGCTCCAGTGCCATGTGTGCCCAGTCGCGGCTAAGGCCACGGTAGTGATGCCTGTGCTCGGCTGGCCCGATCAGCAATGCCTGGGCGTCAGGGTCGGCGAATTCCTGCTCTTTTTCACGCGTCGAAGCCAGGTAACGCTGCTCGTCCATCCACGGGTCGCGCTTGATGCTGTCGAACTGGCCCATTGGCCCTCCCGCACGCTATAAGCCTTTCACCAAGCGCCAAACCAGAGAGCGCCCATTTTCGCTCGGCATCTCTATGCCTTGCATGAATGTCTGGGGCCCCACCGCCCATTCATCGCATACCCACACCCCCGTGCGCGGGCAAATTTCGCCCGACTTGGCAAGCGCATCCGAATACGGCGCGCTTTGCAGTTGTTCAGGGAAGCTTTTGATAACTTGACGCTTGCGAGCATCGTCTACCAAATCCTTCGGGTAGTACGGAAGATCTCTATAGGGCGTATCGTCGACGCCCCACAACACAGTGACCAATCCTGCCTCAAAGGCCCAATAGCCAAAGAAACCCGCATCGCTTCGTGCCTTGTGCCGGTCATGCCAATAACAGTTGCGCATGCCCCGGTACCACTGCTTCAGGTAACTACGCACTGCCTGTTGCTGCTCATCCTTCTCAGTAGTCACGGCATTGAGCAATTCATGGTAGGGGCGCTCATGAATCAACGTACTCCCGGGGATCGTCACCCCCACACGGGAAAACAGTTGCCGCAACAGGATGTCCTCACCGTCATCTGGGGCTTCACTCAAAAAACCTGCGATTTGCCTGATGCGCCCGGGCTTGTTGAACAGCACTGCAAACGATAGAAGCCAGAGTGTGTACTGATAGGCATCCGGCTCCCACAGTTTCAAGCTGAAAGCCGGATAAGCTTGCTTGTGACGTTGGAATTGGGAAAACATGTGGTCCACATAAAACTCAAGAGACTCAACGGGCTCCCCCCCCGAATAAAGTGCTACTAGCAATTCCAGAGATTCAAAGCACCAATCCCAACTCAACCCTTCAACACTTACGTAATCTGGGCGTTCCAACGCTAAAGAATCTTCAGCCTTTAGCTCCACATAGTATTTTTTCCAAAAATCAACAGAGTCGAGATAGGCTGCCTCTTGCAGCAAAGGCTCACGTTTGATCTCATCAAATTTCTTCATTTTCGGACCCTACTGAATTACATCACCTATAGATCTCGCTGGCGAACTCCCGCTCTTTTTCACAGATCGAGGCCAGGTAATGCTGCTCGTCCATCCACGGGTCGCGCTTGATGCTGTCGAATTGGTCAATCGCCCCCTGCACGCTATAAGCCTTTCACCAAGCGCCAAACCAGAGAGCGCCCATTTTCGCTCGGCATCTCTACGCCTTGCATGAATGTCTGGGGCCCCACCGCCCATTCATCGCATACCCACACCCCCGTGCGCGGGCAAATTTCGCCCGACCTGGCAAGCGCATCCGAATACGGCGCGCTTTGCAGTTGTTCAGGGAAGCTTTTGATAACTTGACGCTTGCGAGCATCGTCTACCAGATCCTTCGGGTAGAACGGAAGATCTCTATAGGGCGTATCGTCGACGCCCCACAACACAGTGACCAATCCTGCCTCAAAGGCCCAATAGCCAAAGAAACCCGCATCGCTTCGTGCCTTGTGCCGGTCATGCCAATAACAGTTGCGCATACCGCGATACCACTGCTTCAGATAACTACGCACTGCCTGTTGCTGCTCATCCTTCTCAGTAGTTACGGCATTGAGCAATTCGTGGTAGGGGCGCTCATGAATCAACGTACTCCCGGGGATCGTCACCCCCACACGGGAAAACAGTTGCCGCAACAGGATGTCCTCACCGTCATCTGGGGCTTCACTCAAAAAACCTGCGATTTGCCTGATGCGCCCGGGCTTGTTGAACAGCACTGCAAACGATAGAAGCCAGAGTGTGTATTGATATGCATCAGGCTCCCACAGCTTCAAGCTGAAAGCCGGATAAGCTTGCTTGTGACGTTGAAACTGGGAAAACATGTGATCCGCGTAAAACTCAAGCGCTTCAACGGGCTCGCCCCCCGAATAAAGAGCAATGAGTAACTCCATAGACTGAAAGCACCACCTCCAGCTCAACATCTTGACATTTACATACTCAGGACGCTCAAGCTTGAGAAAAGATTCAGCTTGGCGCTCTACATAATTCTCCTTCCAAAAAGAAACACTATCGAGATAGGCTGCCTCTTGCAAAAAAGGCTCACGTTTGACCCGATCAAATCCAGTCATTACACACCCCTATTTGATCACTTCACCGATAAATTTGGCATTTCCGTCGAGCTTGACTATTTTCGTTACCGCACCACTTTCATCTACGATCATTAACCAACGTTCATATCCGGCGAATGCAACTTCTTCCGCCTGTTTTTTCCCAAGATTCAAGTCAAGTCTCGGCTCAATCCACGCATCACTCATCTGCCTGGCACTCGGAAACCCCTTACTCCCCTTTGTAACCGGCAAACTACCCGGCGAAAACGCGCCCCCCGTTCGATACTTGGTCTCGGTAATGATGAACGGCGGCGGTGGATGGGCATTACGATAGACGCCATCCAGCCCGCGCCCGGTGGGTTTCATTTGCAGGCTGCGGGGCCCACGAGCGACCGACAGCAGGTTCTCATGGCCTTTGCCGAGCATGTACTGATCACTGACCACCTCCCCATAAATGCCCTTCTGCGCCCGGGTCGCCGTGGAATGATCGAACACGTGCACATTGGCGCCATGCGTGGCGGCAGCCGCAGAGGTGGGCACTGGCGGGCCGAGCGCACCTTCGGGGCGCTCGAGGTAACGCGGACGCATGCCAATGCCAGAAGTCACCCGCCCACCACTCATCGCCATGGGCACCGGCTTAGGAGCATGCACCCCGGCCTGCGCAACCTGCGCGGGCAGATCGCTGGCCTGTTCCAGCACCTTGGCCAACCTGGCGTCGAGTTGCATCAGCGCCCGTGGGATTTCCCGCACTGCATGCACCTGTACCGCGTAGAACTGCGCTTCCATGGCCTGCAGCCGCACCAACAGGTGCGCGGCCGCCTGGTTGAAGGGCCAGTTGCCCAGATAGCTGCGAAGCTTTGCCGTTGCAGCGATGACCTTGGTCAAGAACTGGTTCAGATAGGCCAGCAAGTCCTTTTCATAGCTCGCGAACCTGACCTGGCGCAGCCAGAACTCCACGCTGCCGCGGGTGAACTTGCCAAGAAACGCAACCACGGTCCGCAAGATGATCTGGCTTTCACGGATAAGCAGCAGGCACAAACCTCGCAGAAACGCTGCGGCTTCCTGCCCAACCAGTGCACCTGCCACCGAGCCCACGGGCGTACCCACCGCCCCCACCACAGCACCGATGATCGGCGCGATCAAGGTAATCAGGCAGGCTACCAGCAGCACCCACTCCTGCCACTGTGGCGGCTGCGCCGCTGCCTGGCTGTCATCCGCCGTGTAGCGCTTGCCCAAGCGCAGGCACACTGCAGCCAGGTCACGGGCGCTGAGCACGATCACCACCCCAGGCACCAACGACAGCAGCATGTCGGCAATGACCACGCTCAGTGGCCGTTCCTCGGCAAACTCGCCCAGCACCAGGTCACGCAGCCAGCCAAAGCCGCCTGCCACCCTTTCCACCGCTTCATCCAGCCAGTCAGCAGCGGAGTTCATGACTGGCCACCTGCCGAGGTGCAGCCGGCAAGCAATGCCTGCAAGTCAGCATCCGGCTCGGTTGCGGTCGTCAGCTGCAGCGAGCCTTGGCCAACCTCGTAGCGCACCTGGGCGCTGCAACCGGGAGTAACGCCAGCCAGGCGGGCATAGCCGTTCTGGTCGACCATACCCTGGCGCTGGGTGCCATCGGACAACGTCGCCACGTAGGCCGTGCCCGCAATTGGCGTACCGTCGGCATGCACCAGGCGAAACTCGATTTCCTCCTGCGACGGTGCAGGCGGCTCACCGTAACGTGCAGGCGCCTTTACCTGGGCGATGGCATGCAACAGCAGTGGCTCGGGGCAACCGATTTCGATGCGGCCATCACCCAGCTTGATGAACGCCCCGCCGCAACTCAGGGTCAGCGACGTTCGGCTATCGATGTGCACATGGCCGTGATGGCTGGTGATCGACACATCGTCATTGGCATCGACCCGCAGTTGCCCGCCGACCTGCACACGCTTGTCCTGCGCGACCTGCTCGCTGGCCTCGAGGCCAACCATCACGCTCAACGCCCCGCCAACGGCCAACGACTTGCCCAGGCCTATGCTTTCGACTTTGCCAAGGGCGACCGTTTCGCTCTTGCTGGCGCCGACCTTGACACTGCGGTTGCCACCTATGTGCACCACTTCGTCATGCTCGACGCGCTCGCTACGATCATTGCCGATGAGCGTGGTTTCATTGTGTTTCACGACGTTGTTCTGGTCGCGCTCGGCATGAATGAATACTTCCTGCCGCCCCAGTTCGTCCTCGAAGCGCAACTCGTTGAAGCCATCGCCTTTATGGGTCTGGCTCTTGATGGTCATGCGGGTCTTGTGTTCGGGCAGGTCGTAAGGCGGCAGCTGGTCACCGCAGTAGGTGCGCCCGGTGATCATCGGCTGGTCAGGGTCGCCATTGACGTACTGGACAATCACATCCTGGCCAATACGCGGAATGGCCATCGAACCCCAACTGCCACCGGCCCAGCCTTGCGACACCCGCACCCAGCAGGAACTGAATTCGTTGTTGCTGCTTTCACGGTCCCAGGGGAAGCTGACCTTGACCCGCCCCCACTGGTCGCAAAAAATCTCTTCGCCCGGCGGGCCGACCACGGTGGCCATGTGCGGGCCATCGATGCGCGGCTTGGCCAAGGGTGCCGGGCGCCATTCGGCCATGCCTTGCACCAGCAGCGCATCGTTCACATAGCGGGTACCTTGTTCGGCGCCAGCGGCTTCTTCCTGCAGGCTGGTGAACTGCGTACCTTCGTGGCACAGGCTGATTACGCGCCAGTGCACATTGAGGTCTTCACGCGGGTGGCCGACGAGGGTGAAGCTCAGGCCTGGCTGCAGGCGCACGTCATCGCCCTGTACTTCGGCCAGGCGGGCGTCATGACGCAGCGCCGTCAGCCGCGTTTCAGTGAAGGGCTTGCCGACCGCATCGCGCTTGTAGCGCCCCGGGTAATCAAAAAACTCATAGTCCAGCGACTGGTGCGTGATTCCGCTGGCCTGGGCCTTGTGCTCCTGGCGATAGGCCGGGTTGGTGAAGGTGTAGTCGCGCTGCACCTGCTGCGCAGTACGCACCTGCTCGCAGTAGCGCAAACGCCGCAGGCAAGCACGGGCCTGGTCACCACCGCTACTGGCGTGGTACAGCACCTTGTCAGGGCCGAGATCATCTTCATCCAGCCAAAGCGCTTCATCATCTACGGGCTTTAGCGTGCCCCGGCTGAGCAACCCAAGCGATAGCAGGCGATCGGTAACGATCAGCGTGTGGTGCCTGGCGCAGTGTGCAAAGCGGTAGACGAAGCCCTCTTCAGCGGCAAGGCGATGGATGAAGTCGAGGTCGGTTTCCCCCGCCTGGACACAAAACTCACGCACCTGGTGATCGGCGCTGCTGTTGAGCTCGAATCGGGTAATGCCCTGGCGCTTGAACATCAGTTCAAGAATCTGCGGCACGGTTTTCTGCTGGAAGATGCGCCAGTTCGAACGCAAGCGGGCACGGGCCAGTTGCGGCTCGACCACAGCGTGGTAGCGCGTGCGACAGAAGCTGGTTTCACCCTGGCTGAAGGCGCTGACCAGGCCATGCACATGGCGCAGTGGCCGATCTGCGCAATAAAGGGTGAATAGCGCAGGCTTATCGAGCACCTGGCCGAAGTCGACATCACTGTCGTAGCTGACAAGTTCAAGGCTCAGTTCAAATGGCTGGCTGATAGCTTCTTCCAGCTTGAATGAAACCACTTCGAACTCCGTGCGCCCGGCGAGCGCCTGAAATCCGAAACGAAAGTCCGACTGTTTCATGAGTTGCTCTACCCGCCATCATGCTTACCGGCGAAAAAACAACCACATCCTGGCTTTCTTCAAGATGAGTACGTCGAATGAAAATTGCCCGTCGCTAACGTTCAAGCCGTCTAGATCCGTGGCATTGGCGGACTTGACCGATGACGACAGTGAGGATGAGGCAGTGACTGAAGAGCAACTTAAACCGTACCGCCCCGCCATGACAGGAACGATGGGTTTCATGCATTGAGGATTTCGTAGGAAACTTCCTAAAGCATCAACTTACAAACTTTTGCGCGTGCGAGTCCGCTCACTGAAACACCAGAAATTCAAGCCAGGAAAATAATAAATACAGTTACTGAAAAGTTCGCGAAACAGCCCCTTTCATTTCATCCTGAAATCACTTGGATTCCGAAATGCACCATTCTGTTGGAGGGCGATGACCTTGGCACCCCTCAAGCGCACCAAAAAGGTGCATGACTGACAGCAATTGGGGCATGCCGTCTGCCCCCATCCACCGCTCCGCCCCTGCATTCACCTCCGGTCACAACCGCCAACGTTTGCGTCTACTCCGCGGCATGACAATAGTGACCAGCGGGTCACATTTTTACCTCTTTCTCTCCTACACTCGGGTTTCGGCCCGCCATTTGCTCATCGGAAGAGTGACGAAAAAAAGTCGAACTTTACGGAACGCGGGCAGGTCAGGAACTAAGTAGGCCAAACGCAAAGGGACTTCCCAGCCTCGGCCCACACACCCCACCAGCCCAATCGCCTTCGGCGGGAATGCCGATCGCGCCGTGCCTGCGCGCACGACCCTGGGGCATGGAACGCACTACGCAGAATCCAGAAACAGAGAGAACCAACACGAAACATCGCCACGGGTGCCAGCACCCGGCCAAGCATAGGGACGGAGAGAAGTATGATCAGTGCCGCTGTCGAGCCTCACGTAGATTCATTCAACCCGAACAACCGCGAGCCGCTCACCCCGGACTTCGCCACGACAGGCAAGGCACCCGGCGCCCAGCGCCAGCACAACCGCAACAAGCGCAAGATATTGTTCGTGACCTCGGAAATCGCCGACCTGGTGAAAACCGGTGGCCTGGGCGACGTGTCGGCAGCCCTGCCCCGTGCCCTGGCACATCTGCACGATGTGCGGGTGCTGATCCCCGGCTACCGCCAGGTGATGGAAAGCGACAACCCCATCCACATCGTCGGTGAACTGGGTGGCCATGCCGCCTTGCCGCCGTGCAAGATCGGGCGCATGGACATGGCCGACGGCCTGGTCATCTATGTGCTGATCTGCCCCGAACTGTACCAGCGCGACGGCACCCCCTATGGCGCCAACAACGGCCGCGACTGGCCCGACAACCACATCCGCTTCGCCCGCCTGGGCCTGGCTGCCGCCGAAATCGCCGCCGGCGAAGGCAGGATCCACTGGAAGCCCGAGGTGGTTCATGCGCACGACTGGCCAGCAGGCCTGGCACCGGCCTACATGCACTGGCGCGGGCTGAGCACGCCAACCCTGTTCACCATCCACAACCTGGCCTACCAGGGTGTGTACAGCCGCGGCTGCAGCCCGGAACTGGCAATCCCCGAGCACGCCATGCAGCAGGAAGGCATGGAGTTCTACGGCAAGCTGTCGTTCCTCAAGGCCGGCCTGGCCTACGCCAGCCATATCACCACGGTCAGCGCCACCTATGCCCGGGAAATCACCACTCCGGAATTCGGCTGCGGCCTGGACGGCTTCCTCGCCAGCAAGGCCCAGCAAGGCCTGCTCGGCGGCATTCCCAATGGCATCGACGAAAGCTGGGATTCGGCCACCGACAAGCACCTGCAGCACAACTTCAGCATCAACGACTGGGAAGGCAAGGCGCGCAATGCCCAGGAAGTACGCGAGCTGTTCAAATTGCAGCCCTCCGAAGGCCCACTGTTCGCCGTGGTTTCGCGCCTGGTCTACCAGAAAGGCCTGGACCTGACCCTGGGGGTGGCCGACTACATCGTCGAGCAAGGCGGGCAGATCGCGATCATCGGCCGTGGCGAGCCCGAAGAAGAGCAGGCCATGCGCGAACTGGCGCTACGCCACCCGGGCCGTATCGGCGTGCGCATCGGCTTCAACGAAACCGACGCCCGGCGCATGTTCGCCGGCAGCGACTTCCTGCTGATGCCGTCACGCTACGAGCCATGCGGCCTCAGCCAGATGTACGCGCAGCGCTTCGGCTCGCTGCCGGTGGCGCGCAACACCGGCGGCCTGGCCGACACCATCGAGTGCGGCGTCACCGGTTTCCTGTTCAACGAGTCCACCGTCGAAAGCTATCGCGAGGCACTCAGCCGCGCCTTCTATGTATACGGCAAGAAGGACCTGCTGAACGCCATGCGCTGCCTGTCGATGACCCAACCGTTCAACTGGTGCCAGGCCGTGGAACCCTACGCACGGCTGTACGAAGACCTGGTCAAGCAGGCCCAGCACAGCCACTACTGAACGGGGAGTTGAAGATGCACAGGCATGGCGCACACCTGCTGGACGCCACGTCGACGCGCTTCGCCCTCTGGGCGCCGGATGCGCGCAGCGTGAGTGTGGAACTGGAGCAGCAGCCGGCCATCGAGCTGTTGCCCGACGATGAAGGCTGGTACACCGGCGTGGCCCCGTGCCAGGCCGGTGACCGTTATCACTACCGTATCGACGGTGAACTACAGGTGGCCGACCCCGCCTCGCGCTACCAGCCCGACGGCGTGCAGGGGCCGAGCCAGGTGGTGGATGTGGCCAGCTATGCCTGGCAACACCCCTGGCAAGGCCGGCCCTGGCACGAAGCGGTCATTCAGGAGCTGCATGTCGGCCTGCTCGACGGCTACCAAGGGGTCGCCCGGCAACTGCCGCGCCTGGCCGAGCTGGGCATCAGCGCCATCGAGCTGATGCCGCTGGGGCAGTTCCCCGGCGAGCGCAACTGGGGTTACGACGGCGTGCTGCCCTATGCGCCGCAAAACACCTACGGCAGCCCCGAGCAGCTGTGTGCGCTGGTCGACCAGGCCCACGGCCAGGGGCTGATGGTGCTGGTCGATGTGGTGTACAACCACTTCGGCCCCGACGGCAACTACCTGCACCAGTACGCCAGCCCGTTCTTCCGCGAGGACCGGCAGACCCCATGGGGCGCAGCCATCGACTTCCGCCGCCCGCAGGTACGCGAGTACTTCATCCAGAACGCCCTGATGTGGCTGTGCGACTACCGCTGCGATGGCCTGCGCCTGGATGCCGTGCACGCTATCGACCAGCCCGACTTCCTGGTCGAGCTGGCGCAAAGGGTACGCGCTGCCGTGGAGCCGGGCCGCCACGTGTGGCTGGTCCTGGAGAACGAGCACAACCAGGCCTTCCTGCTGGAACAAGGCTTCGATGCCCAGTGGAACGACGACGGCCACAATGCCTTGCATGTGCTGCTGACCGGCGAAACCGAAGGCTACTACGCCGACTACCAGCAGCGCCCCATCGACCAGTTGGCCCGCTGCCTCGCCGAAGGTTTCGTGTTCCAGGGCCAGGCCAACCGCCATGGTACGCCCCGCGGCGAGCCCAGCGGGCACTTGCCGCCCAGCGCCTTCGTGCTGTTCCTGCAGAACCATGACCAGGTCGGCAACCGCGCCCTGGGCGAGCGCCTTACCCGCCTGTGCCCGCCGCAGGCGCTGCGGGCGGCCACCGGGCTGTTGCTGCTGGCGCCGATGATCCCGCTGCTGTTCATGGGCGACGACGATGGCAGCTGCCAGCCGTTCCTGTTCTTCACCGACTTCCATGACCAGCTGGCCGACGCCGTACGCGAAGGCCGGCGCGGCGAGTTCGCCCATTTCACCGCCTTCGCCGACCCCGAGCAGCGCCAACGCATTCCCGACCCCAACGCAGAACAGACCTTCGAGGCCTCCCGCCCGCAAGCCAGGGAAGTGATCGCTGGCTGGCACGGGCTGTATCAGCACCTGCTCGAGCTGCGCCGCCGCCATGTGATCCCGCACCTGCCCGGCAGCCGCGCGCTGGGCGCCGAAGTACACGGCGACAAGGCCCTGACCGCACGCTGGCGCCTGGGCAACGGCACCACCCTGCGCATTGACCTCAACCTGGCCGCTACCCCGCAGGAGATCGAGTTGCCCGCGCCCGCCAACCGACTGTTCGACAGCAGCGACACCCGACACCCCGATACCCATCTGGCCGCATACAGCTGCGTGGTCAGCCTGCTTTCCCCTGCCCAGGAGCGCCCATGAGCGAAACCGCCCTGCACCGCCTGGCCACCCGCGTCGGGCTGAGCCGCGACTGGATCGACGCCAATGCCCGGCCCCAGCGAGTCAGCGACGAGGTGCTGCGCAACATCCTTGAAGGCCTTGGCCATCCCGCTTCCGATGACGCCGCCATTGCCGCCAGCCTGCGCGC
The DNA here is from genome assembly GCF_049486705.1 of Pseudomonas sp. NLJ1. Classification (NCBI taxonomy): domain Bacteria; kingdom Pseudomonadati; phylum Pseudomonadota; class Gammaproteobacteria; order Pseudomonadales; family Pseudomonadaceae; genus Pseudomonas; species Pseudomonas sp. NLJ1. Next base: position 734,401 of record NZ_CP137735.1, read on the forward strand.
CGTGGACGCTGCCGAAGACAGTGAGCACCTACCGCCGCTGCTGACCGCCGACCTCGGCCAGCCACTGCCACTGGCGCGCTATTTCAGCGCCGCCAGCGTCGCGCACTGCACCCTGGAGGACCACAGCGCCCTCACCTTCAGCCTCGACGACCAGGCCCAGCTGCCCGGTGCGTTGCCCATCGGCTATCACCAGGTGGAAATCGACAGCCGCCGCTTCACCGTGGCCGTGGCTCCGCCACGCTGCCACAGCCTTGAAGACCGGGTGCAGGCACCGCCCCCGCGCTGCTGGGGCCTAGCGGTGCAGCTGTACAGCCTGCGCCGGCCCGGTGATGGCGGCTACGGCGACTGCCTGGCCCTGGAACAACTGGCCCGCGCGGCCGCCGAGCGTGGTGCCGATGCCTTGGCCATCAGCCCGATCCACGCCCTGTCGACCATCGACCAGACGCACTACAGCCCCTACTCGCCCTCCAGCCGCCTGCTGCTCAATACCCTGTACGCCAGCCCAGCCGCACTGCTGGGCGAGCGGGAGGTGCGCGTGGCCATAGAAGCCTGCGGCCTGGAGCAACAGCTGGACGACCTTGAGCAAGGCCCGCTGGTCGACTGGCCGCGTGCCGCCAGCGCCCGCATGCGCCTGCTCGAAGCCCTGTACCAGGGTTTCAGCCAGGGCGACCACCCGCTGCGCAAGGATTTCGACAGCTTCCGCGAAGCCGGTGGCCAGGCCCTGGAACACCACTGCCGCTTCGAGGTGCTGCAGGCCCAAGCCGTGGAGCACGGCCTGGGTGCCGACTGGCGCCACTGGCCCAAGACCTGGCATGACCCGTACCACCCGGAAGTGGAGGCCTTCGCCAACGCCTACCCGGCCAAGATCGAGTTCCATGCCTTTTGCCAATGGCTGACCGAACGAGGCTTGCAACGCGCCCAGGAAGCAGCGCGCGGCAACGGCATGGCGGTCGGCCTGATCGCTGACCTGGCAGTGGGCGCCGATGGTGCCGGCAGCCAGGCATGGAGCCGGCAGGACGAACTGCTGGCAGGCCTGAAGGTGGGCGCACCGCCCGACATTCTCAACCGTGCCGGCCAGGACTGGGGCATCTGCGCCTTCTCGCCCGAAGGCCTCAAGCGCAACGGCTACCGCGCCTTCATCGAAATGCTGCGGGCCAACCTCGCCCACGCCGGCGGCCTGCGCATCGACCATGTCATGGGCCTGCGCCGGCTGTGGCTGATCCCGCAGGGGGCCAAGCCCAGCGAAGGCGCCTACCTCAACTACCCGCTGGACGACCTGCTGCGCCTGCTGGCGCTGGAGTCGGTGCGCCACCAGGCGATCATCCTTGGTGAAGACCTGGGCACCGTACCGGACGGCCTGCGCGAGCAACTGGCGGCCAAGGCCGTGCTGGGCATGCGCGTGCTGCCCTTCGAGCAGACCCAGCCCGGCCACTTCAGGCCGATTCTCGACTGGCCGGACAACGCCCTTGCCACCACCGGCACCCACGATCTGGCGCCGTTGGCCGGCTGGCTGGAAAACCGCGACATCGACTGGAGCCACCGCCTGCAACTGATCGACGCTGCCACCGAACTGCACTGGCGCCACGAGCGGCAGAAGGAGCACGATGGCCTGCGCCGCACCCTGGAGGCCAACTACGGCCCGCTGCCGGACAACGACGCGCTGATCGACGCGGCCATCCGCTACGTTGGCCACACCCGCGCACCGCTGGTGCTGGTGCCGCTGGAAGACCTGCTGGGCTGCGACGAGCAACCCAACCTGCCGGGCACCACCGCCGGCCACCCCAACTGGCGCCGACGCTTTGCCCGGCCGGTACGTGAACTGCTCGACGATGAAGACGCAGCAAGGCGCCTGGAGCTGTTGGCCCAGGCCCGCGAACAGGCGTGGGAGCGTGACCGATGAAAGCGCTGACCGCGACCCTGCGCCTGCAGTTTCACAGTGAATTCACCCTCGATCACGCCGCGCCGTTGGTGCCGTACTTCGCCCAGTTGGGTATCAGCCACCTGTATGCCTCGCCCATCCTCAAGGCCCGCGCCGGCTCGCGCCACGGCTACGACGTGGTCGACCCGACCTGCGTCAACCCCGAGCTGGGCGGCGAAGCGGCGCTGCAACGGCTGGTTGCCGCCCTGCGCCAGCACGGCATGGGGCTGATCCTGGACACGGTGTCCAACCACATGGCCGTGGGCGGTGCCGACAACCCCTGGTGGCAGAGCCTGCTGGCCTGGGGCCGGCGCAGCCCGTATGCAGAATTCTTCGACATCCAGTGGCACTCCAGCGACCCACTGCTGGCCGGCCAGCTGCTGTTGCCGTTCCTGGGCAGCGACTATGGCGTGGCGCTGAAGAATGGCGAGATACCGCTGGAGTTCGACAGGCAAAATGGGGTGCTGCAAATCGCCCACTACGAACACCGCTTCCCGATCTGCCCGGTCGACTACGGCTGGCTTCTCGCCCTCAGCCCGGACCCGGCCCTGAATGCCCTGGCCGAACGCTTCACCGCGTTGAACGCATCGGCCACGCCGCTGGCCGACGCCCTGCCCCTGCACGCCGAACTGGCGCTCCTGGTCGCTGAAGGTGCCGACCTCGAATCGGCGCTGCAGGCCTTCGACAGCCGCAACGAGCATGGCTTCAAGCGCCTGCACCTGCTGCTGGAACGCCAGACCTACCGCCTGGCAAGCTGGCGCACGGCCGCCGACGACATCAACTGGCGGCGCTTCTTCGACATCAACGAACTGGGCGGCTTGCGCGTCGAACGCGCGGTGGTGTTCGAGGCCACCCACGCCAAACTGTTCGAACTGATCGAGCGCGGCCTGGTAGACGGCCTGCGCATCGACCACATCGACGGCCTGGCCGACCCGCGCGGTTACTGCCGAAAGCTGCGCCGGCGGGTCGATGGCCTGCTGGCACGGCGGCCGTTGGACGCTGCCCTGGAGCACTTCCCGATCTACGTGGAGAAGATCCTCGGCGCCAACGAGCACCTGCACCGCGACTGGCTTACCGATGGCACCACCGGCTATGACTTCATGAACCAGGTCTCGCTGCTGCAGCACGACCCGGCGGGCGAAGCAACACTGACCGAGCTGTGGGCCAATGTGAGCGAACGCCCCGACTTCCCCGAAGAAGTGCGTCAGGCCCGCCACCTGGTGCTCAATGCCAGCCTGGCCGGTGACTGCGAGTCGGTGGCCCAGGCGCTGTTGCAGGTGGCGCGCAACGACCTGATGACCCGCGACCTGACCCTGGGCGCGATTCGCCGCGCCTTGCAGGCGCTGGTAGCGCATTACCCGGTGTACCGCACCTACTTCAATGCCTGCGGGCGCCCGGCAGAAGACGAAGGTTTTTTCCGGCAGGCCCTGGCCAATGCTCGCCAGGACCTCAGCGAAGCCGACTGGCCGCTGCTCGAGCACCTTGAACAATGGCTGGGCGGGCAAGCCTGGCGCAACCTGCCAGCAGGCCGGGCGCGCAAGCAGCTGCGCCATGCCTGCGTGCGCTTCCAGCAACTGACCGCGCCCAGCGCCGCCAAGGCGGTGGAAGACACCGCGTTCTACCGCAGCGCGCGGCTGCTGTCGCGCAACGATGTGGGCTTCGACGCCGAGCGTTTCAGCGCCCCGCCCGAGCACTTCCACAACGAGGCCCAGCGGCGCCTGCGCGACTTCCCCGACAACCTGCTGGCCACCGCCACCCATGACCACAAGCGTGGCGAAGATACCCGCGCGCGCCTGGCCGTGCTCAGCGAGCGCGGCCCGTGGCTGGCCAGCCGAATGGAACACTGGCGGGAACTGGCCACGCCGTTGCGTACGCAACTGGATGACGGCCTGGCGCCCAGCCCCGGCGACGAGCTGATGCTGTTGCAGACCTTGCTGGGCAGCTGGCCGCTGGACCTCGACCTGCACGACGACAACGCCCTTGGCCAGTACGCCGAACGCATGCGCCAGTGGCAGCAGAAGGCCCTGCGCGAGGCCAAGCTGCGCAGCAGCTGGAGCGCGCCGAACGAGGCCTACGAAAGCGCCTGCGCCCGCTACATCGAGGGCCTGCTGCTGGACGGAGAGAACCAGCAGCTGCGCAGATCGCTGGCCGACGCCGCGCACCTGGTGGCCTGCCCCGGTGCCCTCAACGGCCTGGTCCAGGCCCTGCTGCGCATGACCACACCCGGTGTGCCCGACCTGTACCAAGGCACCGAATACTGGGACTTCAGCCTGGTCGACCCGGACAACCGCCGCGCGGTGGACTACGCTTGCCGACGTCGCACCCTGGACGATGCAACGCCGGTAGCCGAGCTGCTGGCGCACTGGCGCGACGGCCGCCTGAAGCAGGCGCTGATCGCCCGGGTGCTGGACTGCCGCCAGGCCCATGCCGAGCTGTTCCGTCGTGGCGCCTACCTGCCCCTGACCGTGCACGGCCGGCATGCCGACAAGGTGGTCGCGTTCGCCCGCCTGGGCGAAGGCGAACGGGCCGTCATTATCGCGCCACGCCTGGCCAGTACCCTGCTGGCAGATGCACCGATACCCCTGATCCCGGCACAGAACTGGGAAGACACGCGGGTAAGCCTGCCGTTTGCCTTGTCGCCTGCCAACTCGACGGGACTTTTCTCCAATGCTGCGGTCAGCTCTTGCAGGGAGCTGTTGTTGAGCGCCGTGCTGGCGGAGTTTCCGGTCAACCTGCTGATACAACAATCTTGAGCATCAGGAGCGTCATGATGAGTGTCGATGAAAAGCGTATCCGCGAATTTGCCTACCAGATCTGGGAGTCCGAGGGTAAGCCCGCCGGCCAGGAAGATCGCCATTGGGACATGGCTCGCAAGCTGGCCGAAGCCGAGGCGCTGGCACCCAAGGCGGCGCCGCGCAAACGGGCCCCGGCCAAGCCCAAGGTAGCGGCTGAGCCGGTTGAGAAGGCCGTGGCAGCTAAGAAACCCCGGGCGGTGAAAAAGCCGGCTGCCGGTTAAGCCTGTACCGGCCTCTTCGCGGGTAAACCCGCTCCCACAGGAATGGGGTCAGGCCTGAGCATTACGCCATACCTGTGGGAGCGGGTTTACCCGCGAAGAGGCTGGTGCAGGACTGCATAGCTCCCTTCCCTCACCACGGCCACAGAGGACCGCCATGAGCCCCCGCACCCCGAAGAAAACCCGCTCGGTCGCCCCTTCGCGTATTCGCGAAGGCCTGCCATTCCCCCTCGGCGCCACCTGGGATGGCCTTGGGGTCAACTTTGCCCTGTTCTCGGCCAACGCCACCAAGGTCGAGCTGTGCCTGTTCGACTCCACTGGCGAGCACGAAATCGAACGCATCGAGCTACCCGAATACACCGACGAGATCTACCACGGCTACCTGCCCGACGCGCACCCCGGGCTGGTCTACGGCTACCGCGTGCATGGCCCCTACGAGCCAGAGAACGGCCACCGCTTCAACCCCAACAAACTGCTGATCGACCCGTATGCCAAGCAACTGGTCGGCAGCCTGCAATGGTCCGAAGCACTGTTCGGCTACACCATCGGCCACCCCGACGGCGACCTGTCGTTCGACGAGCGCGACAGCGCGCCCTTCGTGCCCAAGTGCAAGGTGATCGACCCCGCCTTCACCTGGGGCCGCGACCAACGCGTGCTGATCCCCTGGGAACGCACGATCATCTACGAGGCCCACACCCGTGGCATCAGCATGCGCCACCCGGCGGTGCCGGAAGAACTGCGCGGCACCTTTGCCGGCCTGGCCAATGACGAGCTGCTCAAACACATCAAGGAGCTGGGCGTTTCCAGCATAGAGCTGCTGCCGATTCATGCCTTCGTCAACGACCAGCACCTTCTGGACAAGGGGCTGAACAACTACTGGGGCTACAACAGCATCGCCTTCTTCGCCCCTCACCCGCGTTACCTGGCCAGCGGCAAGATCGCCGAATTCAAGGAAATGGTCGCGCACCTGCATGACGCCGGGCTGGAGGTGATCCTGGACGTGGTCTACAACCACACCGCCGAAGGCAACGAGCGCGGCCCCACGCTGTCGATGCGCGGCATCGACAACGCCTCGTACTACCGCCTGATGCCGGACGACAAACGCTACTACATCAACGATTCCGGCACCGGCAACACCCTGGACCTCAGCCACCCCTGCGTGCTGCAGCTGGTCACCGACTCGCTGCGCTACTGGGCCGGCGAGATGCACGTGGACGGCTTCCGCTTCGACCTGGCGACCATCCTTGGCCGCTACCACGACGGCTACAGCGAACGCCACGGCTTCCTCGTCGCCTGCCGCCAAGACCCGATGCTGAGCCAGGTGAAGCTGATCGCAGAGCCCTGGGACTGCGGCCCGGGCGGTTACCAGGTGGGCAACTTCGCCCCGGGCTGGGCAGAGTGGAACGACCGCTTCCGCGACACCGTGCGCGCGTTCTGGAAAGGCGACGAAGGCCAACTGGCCGACTTTGCCTCGCGCATGACCGCCTCGGGGGACATGTTCAACAACCGTGGCCGGCGCCCCTATGCTTCGGTCAACTTCGTCACCGCCCACGACGGTTTCACCTTGCGCGACCTGGTGTCTTACAACCACAAGCACAACGAAGACAACGACGAGAACAACCAGGACGGCACCGATAACAACCTGTCATGGAACTGCGGTGTCGAGGGGCCAACCGACGACCCGGCAGTGAATGCCCTGCGCATGCGCCAGATGCGCAACTACTTCGCTACCCTGCTGCTGGCCCAGGGCACGCCGATGATCGTCGCCGGCGATGAGTTCAGCCGCACCCAGCACGGCAACAACAACGCCTACTGCCAGGACAGCGAGATCGGCTGGGTGAACTGGGACCTCGACCAGGAGGGCCTGGAACTGCTGGCCTTCGTCAAGCGCCTGACCCGCCTGCGCCTGGCCTACCCAGTGCTACGCCGCTCGCGCTTCCTGGTGGGCGACTACAATGAGGCAATCGGCGTCAAGGACGTGACCTGGCTGGCACCGGATGGCAACGAGATGAGCGTGGAGCAATGGGAAGACCCGCACGGGCGCTGCCTGGGCATGCTGATCGATGGCCGTGCCCAGGTCAGCGGCATTGCCCGGCCAGGTGCCGAGGCCACCGTGCTGCTGATCGTCAATGCCCACCACGACATCGTGCCGTTCAAGTTGCCGACCGTGCCCGAGGGGGATTACTGGAGCTGCCTGGTCGATACCGACCGGCCGGAGCTGCGCAAGGGCCAGCACCTGCAGTTCGACAGCACGTTCGAGGTGAAGGGGCGGTCGTTGCTGCTGATGGTGTTGCAGCGGGATGAGGAGTGAACCCCACGGGACCATCGTCGGTCCCAATGTGTATCGGTTGCCTGTACTGGCCTCATCGCCGGCAAGCCAGCTCCCACAGGTAATCCGCTGGCTGACGGGCTGTGCAGTACCTGTGGGAGCTGGCTTGCCGGCGATAGGGCCGGTACATGCAAAACACATGCACCTGCCATTGAGGAGTAACCGTGAACCCCGAAGCCGGCAGTAAAGGTTTCGCCAGTGTCAACCAGGCCCCGGCCGTGAAGCGGCTGCAGGTGCTGACGGTGAACACCCACAAGGGCTTCACCGCTTTCAACAGGCGCTTCATCCTGCCGGAACTGCGCGAGGCGGTGCGCAGTACACAGGCCGATATCGTCTTCCTCCAGGAAGTGCTCGGCAGCCACGACCGCCACGCCGCGCGCTACCCCGGCTGGCCGCAGACTTCGCAGTACGAATTCCTCGCCGACAGCATGTGGAGCGACTTCGCCTACGGCCGCAACGCGGTCTACCCCGACGGCCACCACGGCAACGCGCTGCTGTCCAAATACCCGATCATCGAACACCGCAACCTCGATGTGTCGATCACCGGCCCCGAACGTCGGGGCCTGTTGCACTGCGTCCTGGATGTGCCTGGCCAGCACCAGGTGCATGCCATCTGCGTGCACCTGTCGTTACTGGAAAGCCACCGCCAGAAGCAGCTGCAACTGCTACGCAAGCTGCTCGAATCCCTTCCCGCCGACGCACCGGTGATCATCGCCGGCGATTTCAACGACTGGAAATCCCATGGTAACCGCACCCTGGGTTTGCAGAATGACCTGCATGAGGCCTTCGAGCGCCACCATGGCCACCTGGCCCGCACCTATCCTGCGCGGCTGCCGCTGCTGCGCCTGGACCGTGTCTACCTGCGCAACGCCGAAAGCCATGGGCCGCGGATTCTTGGGCATAAACCTTGGTCGCACCTGTCGGACCACCTGCCGTTGTCGGTCGAAGTCAGGCTTAGCAATCATTCTTCATAGCCCGGTCACGGCAAATAGCGAACCCCGCTATGCCCAGCGAGTTTGTCAAAGTATTCAACAGGTTGGATAAAACCACGGAACCTGAACACTTCCTTCACGCTTTCTTGACGCAAGCGGCGCGCTCTCCTTAGCTGAACATATCAAAGCAGTAATGATCTCGCGCCGGGCCTCTAGCTCGCGCCTTCGTGCGCGCTGGCGATAGCCTGGCGTGCTGGTTTGGGTCGCCCACTGTTTTTGCCGTACAGCTCGTGACAACAGGCCAGGTCCTAGGGCTGTAACACAAAAACAAAGGAGATCCGCCATGAAAAGCACCTCGAACCACTTGCGCTTCGACAGCATTTTTTACGCGGTTTCCACGTCGCTGCTTCTGGCAACCCCGGTGGAAACTATCGCGTATGAACTGCAGGACGACCCGATCTCACCCGGTTTCCTGCACCAACCGGCAGTACCACAGCTGTCGCTCGACCCGGTCAGCGCCAGTGGCTTGAACATGGGTACCTTGAACGCCTTTTCGCAAAAGATGAGCGAACGCCATGGGCAGGCTGCACCGGACCTGGTCGCCAGCCAGTGGGCGCAGTTCTTCCCCACCGCTGCACGCAGTGGCGCGCAGCCCCCGGACCAGCTGGAGGCACCCAGCCAGCAACTGATGATCGGCCCGGACCTGTTCGTGCGCGAAACTGCAGCGGGCAATGTGCACCGCGCAGGGATCTTCGTGGGGCAAAACAACCTGCAGACCAGCTTCAACGGCATGCGCCGGCTGTTGGGTGACAAGCAACGCAACGCCGTGAACCTCAGCGGTGAAAGCCTGGGGGTGTACTGGAGCATGACCCATGAGCAGGGCTGGCACCTGGATGCCGTGGCCATGGGGTCGCGCATCGACGTCAATGGTCGTGGCGAGAATGGCCAGCGACTGGACGACAGCGGCCACGCGATGACCTTTTCGCTGGAAGGCGGCATACCCATCGGCCTGGGTGGCGGCTGGGTGATCGAGCCGCAGGCGCAGTTGATCAACCAGCGGTTGTTCCCTGGCAACCGGGCGCAGGAGGAGACCTTGCAGGCCTTCGACAGCCAGCCGAGCTGGAGCGGTCGGGTCGGTGCCAGGCTGTCCGGGCGTTATGAAGTACGCGGCATGCCGATCGAGCCCTATGTGCGGACCAACGTGTGGTATGACTTCAGCAATGCCGATGAGGTGAAGCTGGACCAGGTCGACAAGATCTCCAGCTCGCGCTACTCGACCACGGTGGAACTGGGGTTGGGGCTGGTGGCGCGGGTGACGCCTTCGGTGGCGTTGTTCGTCAGTGCCGATTACAGCAGTGATGTGGATGACAACGATTTGAACGGGTTGATTGGCAGCCTTGGGGTGCGGATGCGGTGGTAGGCAGGTTCGGCCCTTTCGCGGGTGAACCCGCTCCCACAAGGTCCGCACAACATTTGAAGCTTGTGCACTACCTGTGGGAGCGGGTTTACCCGCGAAGAGGCAGAAGATCAGGCCGGCTTCATCACCAGCACACCCAGCGGCGGCAGGTTCAGGGCCAGCGACTGCGGCTGGCCATGGCTGGCTATCTGGTCACTCACCACCACCCCCAGGTTGCCGACATTGGACCCGGCATACAGCTCTGCATCACTGTTCAACAGCTCTTGCCAGCGCTCGCCAAACGGCACGCCAATGCGATACCCCTCGCGCGGCACCGGCGTGAAGTTGGCCACCACCAGCACCGGTTCGCCGCTGCTGCTCCAGCGCAACCAGGCATACACGCTGTTCTGCGCATCGTCACCGATCAGCCACTGGAACCCCTGGGGCTGGCAATCCTGCTCGTGCAACGCCGGCACCTCGCGGTACAGACGGTTGAGGTCGCCGACCAGGCGCTGTACACCCTGGTGCTCAGGGTACTGCAGCAGGTACCAGTCCAGCTCGCCATCGTGGTCCCACTCACGCCACTGGCCGAACTCGCAGCCCATGAACAGCAGCTTCTTGCCAGGATGCGCCCACATGAAAGTGAGGTAGGCGCGCAGGTTGGCAAATTTCTGCCAGCGGTCGCCGGGCATTTTGTCGATCAGCGAATGCTTGCCATGCACCACTTCGTCGTGGGAAATGGGCAGGATGAAGTGCTCGGAATAGGCGTAGATCAGCCCGAAGCTCATCTCGTTGTGGTGGTAGGTGCGGTGCACCGGGTCGTTCTGGATGTAATGCAAGGTGTCGTGCATCCAGCCCATGTTCCACTTGTAGGCAAAGCCCAGGCCGCCCTGCTGGGTCGGCTGACTGACGCCGGGCCAGGCGGTGGACTCCTCGGCGATGATCAGCGCGCCAGGGGCCTCGTGGGCCGCCACGCCGTTGAGGTGGCGGATGAAGTCGATGGCCTCGAGGTTCTCGCGCCCGCCGTGGCGGTTGGGCACCCATTCGCCGGCCTTGCGCGAATAGTCGCGGTACAGCATCGAGGCCACGGCATCGACACGCAGGCCATCGATGTGGAAGTGCTTCAGCCAGTGCAGCGCCGAGGCCATCATGAAGCCACGCACCTCGTTGCGGCCAAGGTTGTAGATCAGCGTGTTCCAGTCCTGGTGGAAGCCCTCCAGGGGGTTTTCGTATTCGTACAGGGCGGTGCCGTCGAAACGCGCCAGGCCGTGTTCGTCGGTGGGGAAATGCGCCGGCACCCAGTCTAGCAGCACGCCAATCCCGCCCTGGTGGCAGGCGTCGACGAAGGCGGCGAAGTCTTCGGCACTGCCGTAGCGCGAGGTGGGCGCGAACAGCGACAGCGGCTGGTAACCCCAAGAGCCGCCGAACGGGTGCTCCATGATCGGCAGCAATTCGATGTGGGTGAAGCCCAGTTCCTGAACATACGGCACCAGGCGCTCGGCCAGTTCGCGCCAGTTGTAAAAGCGCCCGACCTCACCCGCCTCATCCAGCTCGCAGCGCCACGACCCCGGGTGCAGTTCGTAGATCGACAGCGGCGCGCTGTAGGCATGGCGCTGAGCGCGTTGCGCCATCCAGTCGTGGTCTTGCCAGTGGTGGCTGAGCGGCCCCGCTACCTTGGAGGCGGTGCTCGGTGGCAGTTCGGTAGCGCGCGCCAGCGGGTCGGCCTTCAGCGGCAGAATGCCGTCCTTGCCCAGCACCTCGAACTTGTAGGTTTCGCCCACCCCAAGGCGCGGTACGAACAGCTCCCACACCCCGGCGCTGTGGCGCAGGCGCATGGGGTGGCGGCGGCCGTCCCAGTTGTTGAAGTCGCCCACCACCGACACCCGCCGGGCGTTCGGTGCCCACACCGAGAAACACACGCCGTCGACGCCATCCACCTGCACAGGTTGGGCGCCGAAGCGCCCGGACAGGTCGCGGTGGTTGCCTTCGGCGAACAGGTACAAGTCCATGTCGCCCAGTTGCGGGCCGAAGCTGTAGGGGTCTTCGGTAATCTGCTCGCCACCGGCCCAGCCGATCTGCAGCAGGTAAGGGTGTGCCTCATCGAGGTGCGCGGTGAACAACCCGGGCAGGCTGCCCTGCTCCATTTCGGCAAGGATGCGCCCGTCATGCCGGGCCAGCATGCGCACATTCAGGGCATTGGGCAGGAAGGCGCGGACCACCTGCCCGCCCGCGCCGTCGCCATGGGGGCCGAGTACCGCAAATGGATCGGCGTGCTCGGCGCGGGCCAGGGCGTCGAGGTCCCGTTGCCGAAGGCCGCCGTTTTCACGCGTTGTAACGTTCATTCTGACTCTCCCCAAGTACTGATCAGTCCATGCAGGCCATGCAAAGGCACGGCCAGCCAGCTTGGACGGTTTTCGGCTTCGTATGTAATTTCGTAGGCAGCCTTCTCCAGGCAGAACAGCTCCAGTGCAGCACGCTCGCCTTCGGCCTGCTGCCAGGCGTGAGGCATGGCCGCGGTGGCCAGGCCATAGGCTTCGACAAAGGCATGCCGCGACTGGTGCAGGTATTGCCTGGCTACACGTTGCCGGGCTTGGCGCGCCGGGTCGGAAAGGTCCACCGCAGACGCGCTGCGCAAGATCATCGCAGCAGCATAGTCGAAGGATCGCAGCACGCCGCTGACATCCTTGTACGGGCTATGTCTTGCCCGACGCTCTTGCAGCGGCCGGGCCGGTTCACCTTCGAAATCGATGAGGTAGGCGTCGCCCTGCACCACCAGCACCTGGCCCAGGTGCAGGTCGCCGTGCACGCGCATCAGCAGGCCGCCCTGGGCCTGGCGGGTCAGGTCGGCGATATGTTGGGCCAGGCCGTCGCGCTGTTGCTGCAAGTCGTCGACCAGCGCCTGGCTTTCGCTGTCGAGGCTGTCGCGGTGCTGGGCCAGCAGGTCGAGGGCATGGGTGAGTTCGGCACTGATCTGTGCACTCCAGCGTTCGCTGTCGTCAGCATCGCTTGGGCGCGGCTTGAAGGCCTCGTCATTGGTCGGTGCGGCCAGCAGCAGGTGCATCTCGCCCAGGCGCTGGCCGAGCAAGGCGGCAAAGCCGGTAAGTTCGGCCATTGCATCGGTGTGCGCATCGGCGTCGAGGCTGGAAGGCTCCATCTGGTCGCGGATGGCTCGCTCCAGGGTGTTCTGGGTCCAGGCCCAGGCGTCACCCTGGTTGCTCAGGTAGCCTTGGGCGATCATCAGCAGGTGTGGCGCGCCCTGCTCGTCCACCCGGCTGACCCAGGCCAGCAGCGGCGAAATGTTGGCAAAGCCTGCGGCGGTCAGGTAGGCGCTCATTTCCAGCTCGGGGTGCACACCCGGGTTGACCCGGCGAATCAGCTTGAGCACCACCTGGTCGCCGATCACCACCGAGCTGTTGGACTGCTCGGCGCTGAGGTAGCGCACGCTGCTGTCGTCGTTCAACGCCAGGCCCGCCAACTGCTGCGTGCTTTCGAAGCGCAGCTCGCCCTCGCCATTGCCACAAGGCAGATGCATGCCATCCTCACAGGCTCGCAGCACCGCGCGGATGAACGGCTCAAGGACGAAGGCGTCGGTGATCAGGCCAACCTGATGGGCACGACGCACCCGTGACAGGGCCAGCTGCTGTGGCAGCGCGCTGTTGATCTGTTCTTCGGGCAGCAGGCCGAACGGCAATTGATAGCGGTTGGCCACACCGTCGCTGAGCACTTCGATTTCACTCAGCAGCACTGGTGTGGTTGCCGTGCCGAAGCGCACGCCGTAGCAGAGGCGCACCGCGTCGATCGGCCCTTCCTTGCCGGCGAACCAGCGCCGCTTGGGCAGGTACTGCGGCAGGATGGCGCTTTGCAGGGTATCGCTGGCGGGGGCTTGCAGCAGTTCTTCCATGCGTTTGCGCAGTACCAGTGTGGTCAATTCGGGTAACCCCTCGGTGGCCTGGATGTGCCAGCTGGGCATGCGGTCGTGGCTGGCCAGCAGGAACCAGTAGAAGGCGTAGGGTGGCAAGGTCAGCAGGAACGGCAGTTGCCCGATCGGCGGGAAAGCGCTGCCGCCGAGCATCTCCACCGGTACTTTGTCGGCGTACTGTGACAATTCCAGTTCGGCAGCCTGGGCGGCGCGGGAGACGTTGGCCACGCACAGGATGACTTCGGTGTTGCCATCGGCGTCGGTGTACTCGCGCAGATAGGCGAGGATGCGCCGGTTGTTCGGCGTGAGGGTACGCAGGCTGCCGCGGCCGAAGGCCTTCTGCTGCTTGCGCACCGCCAGCATGCGCCGGGTCCAGTTCAGCAGCGAGTGCGGGTCGGCGGCCTGGGCTTCGACGTTTACGGTCTGGTAACCGTACAGTGGGTCCATGATCGGTGGCAGTACCAGGCGCTGCGGGTCGGCGCGAGAGAAACCGCCGTTGCGGTCCGGCGACCATTGCATAGGCGTGCGCACGCCGTCGCGGTCGCCCAGGTAGATGTTGTCGCCCATGCCCAGTTCATCGCCGTAATACAGGGTGGGTGTGCCGGGCATCGACAGCAGCAGGCTGGTGAGCAGTTCGATACGCCTGCGGTCGCGCTGCAGCAGCGGCGCCAGGCGGCGGCGGATGCCCAGGTTGATGCGGGCGCGGCGGTCTTCGGCGTAGTAGTTCCACAGGTAGTCGCGCTCGCGGTCGGTGACCATTTCCAGGGTCAGCTCATCGTGGTTGCGCAGGAAGATCGCCCACTGACAATTGGCAGGGATTTCCGGGGTCTGGCGCAAGATGTCGGTGATCGGGAAACGGTCTTCCATGGCCAGGGCCATGTACATGCGCGGCATCAGCGGGAAGTGGAAGGCCATGTGGCATTCGTCGCCCTCGCCTTCGCCGAAGTACGGGCGGGTATCCTCGGGCCACTGGTTGGCCTCTGCCAGCAGCATGCGGTCGGGGTAGTTGGCGTCGATTTCAGCGCGAATCGCCTTGAGCACGTCGTGGGTTTCGCCAAGGTTCTCGTTGTTGGTGCCGTCGCGTTCGATCAGGTAAGGAATGGCGTCCAGGCGCAGGCCATCGACACCCAGGTCCAGCCAGAAGCGCATCACCCCGATCACTGCCTTGAGCACTTGCGGGTTGTCGAAGTTGAGGTCGGGCTGGTGCGAGTAGAAGCGGTGCCAGAAGTACTGGCCGGCGACCGGGTCCCAGGTCCAGTTGGACTTCTCGGTGTCGAGGAAGATGATGCGCGTGCCATCGTACTTCTGGTCGTCATCCGACCACACGTAGAAGTCCCGTGCCTTGCTGCCGCGCTTGGCATGGCGGGCGCGCTGGAACCAAGGGTGCTGGTCGCTGGTGTGGTTGATGACCAGCTCGGTGATGACCCGCAGGCCGCGTTTGTGCGCCTCGGCGATGAAGCGGCGGGCATCGGCCAGGTTGCCGTAGTCGGGGTGCACGGCCTTGTACTCGGCGATGTCATAGCCGTCGTCGCGGCGTGGCGAGGGATAGAACGGCAGCAGCCACAGGGTGTTGACGCCCAGCTCGGCGATGTAGTCGAGCTTGCTGATCAGGCCGGCGAAATCGCCAATGCCGTCGTTGTTCGAATCGAAGAACGACTTGATGTGCAGCTGGTAGATGACGGCGTCCTTGTACCACAGCGGGTCGTCGATGAAGGCTGCCGGGCGGGAACGCTTGGCCATGTGGACTCCTTTCAATTCTGGTTGCTCTGGCCCTGATGCATAAGCAACTGACTTGACACGATCCCCTGTGGGAGCGGGTTTACCCGCGAACACCGGCGAAGCCGGTGCCATGCTCCGCAGCGCCTGCTTCGCGGGTGAACCCGCTCCCACAGGGGATGGCGTGTACCTTGCTAACGGGCCTTTTCGATGCGCCAGATACCGAACGGCAGATGCCAGGGTTCGATGCGCATCCATTGGGTCTTGCCGTACCACGACCAGCGATGGCCGTTCATCAGGTCTTCACCATGGGTTTCGGCGTTGTCATCCAGCCCCAGCTCCCACAGCGGCAGCTCGAAATGCGCCTCCTGTGCGTTGTGCGGGTCGAGGCTGATTGCCACCAGGATGTAGTTGTCGCGCTCGGGCGTGCGTTTTGCGAAGTACAGGATGTTGTCGTTCCAGCAGTTGAAGAACGCCACGCCCAGGTGGGTCTGCAAGGCGCGGTTCTGCCGGCGAATGCGGTTGAGCTGGGCGATCTCGGCAATGATGTTGCCGGGTTGACTGAAATCGCGTGGGCGAATTTGGTACTTCTCCGAATCCAGGTACTCCTCTTTGCCTGGCAGCGGCGTGCTTTCGCACAGCTCGAAGCCGGAGTACATGCCCCACAGCCCCGAGCCCATGGTGGCCAGCGCTGCGCGGATGAGGAAGCCGGCACGGCCGGAGGTGTGCAGGAAGTACGGGTTGATGTCGGGGGTGTTGACGAAGAAGTTGGGCCGGTAGCACTGGCTCCATGGCGGCTGGTTGAGCTGCTCGAAGTACTCGCGCAGCTCCTGTTTGTGGTTGCGCCAGGTGAAATAGGTATAGCTCTGCGCGTATCCGACCTTGCCCAGGCGGGCCATCATCGCCGGCTTGGTGAAGGCTTCGGCGAGGAAGATGACCTCAGGGTACCGGCTACGCACATTGGCGATCAGCCATTGCCAGAATGGCAGTGGTTTGGTGTGCGGGTTGTCGACGCGGAAGGTCTTCACCCCCTCCTCGACCCAGCCGACCACCACATCGCGCAAGGCCAGCCACAGCGAGGGGACGGCGTCGGGTGCATAGAAATCGACGTTGACGATGTCCTGGTATTTCTTCGGTGGGTTCTCGGCATAGCGGATGGTGCCGTCCGGTCGCCAGCTGAACCAGCCGGGGTGCTCCTTGAGCCAGGGGTGGTCCTGGGAGCACTGGATGGCGAAGTCGAGGGCGATTTCCAGGCCATGTTCGGCCGCCGCGGCCACCAGGCGGCGGAAGTCGTCGCGGCTGCCCAGTTGCGGGTGAATCGCCTCATGCCCGCCTTCCGCGCTGCCGATGGCGTACGGGCTGCCCGGGTCGCCGGGCGCCGCCGTCAGGGCGTTGTTGCGGCCCTTGCGGTGCTGCATGCCGATGGGATGGATGGGCGGGAAGTACAACACGTCGAAGCCCATGTCGCGAATCATCGGCAGGCGCGCGTGCACATCATTGAAGGTGCCGTGGCGCTCGGGGCTGTCGGTGATCGAGCGTGGGAACAGCTCGTACCAGCTGGCAAACTGCGCGGCCGGGCGGTCGACATCGACGGGGAATTCACGGCTGCGGGCCAGGTAGCTGCGATGCTCGGCATCGCTCATCAGGCGGGCGGTGGCGGGGTCGAGAAACAGCGCCACCTGGTCGTCGGTGTTCAGCGTGGGCAGGCGCTGCTGCAAGGCCTGGAGCTCCTCGCGCAGGGCACCGTTGCACAGCTCGATGCCCTTGCCCAGCATCAATCGGCCTTCTTCCAGCTCCAACCTGACCTCGACACCGGCGTGGTACTTCTTCTCCAGATCGTGGCAATAGGTGGCGAACGGGTCGATCCAGGCCTCGATGCTGAACAGGTGCGGGCCCAGATCGGTGGGGGTGAACTCGGCCAGCCACAGGTCGTTGCCCGGTGAGTGCATGGGCACGCAATGCCAGCGCCGGCTGTGGGCCTGGCGCCAGTTGAGCATCACCGCCAGGCGGTCATGGCCGTCGCTGTAGACCTTGCTGCTGACCTCCACCGGCTGGCCACTGATGGCCTTGGTGGCGAAGGTGCCGGCTTCGAGCACGGGTTGGGTGTCTTCGATCACGATGCGCGGCGCCAGCAGCGCCTGGGACAGGCTGATGGCCTGGTCCGGGTGATCGTTGGCCATGGGCACGCTTTCGAAGGGCTCGTTTCGTGACATCGGACCTTGCTCCCTCAGGCTGGTGGCGGTAAGGGTTCAGAGCCGGGCACAGGCGTGGGGTTCAAAAAAATTGAGCGAACGGCAGCTGCGCGAAGTCGAAGCCTGCAGCACCTCTTCAATTACCCAAGCGAGGTCAGGCCATGAACATTCCCATTCCACCGGAGACTCCCGATCCCAACATCGACAACCCGAGCCTGCCGCCGCCCGTGCCGGAGGAAGACCCGGACGAGCTGCCGATCAAGCCGACCGTGCCGCCGACAGTGGGCGACCCGCCGAGCCAGGAGCCACCGGTGAAGGCTTAAGGGTAGACCAGGATCCTGTGCTGGCAGGGCCGGCCTCTTCGCGGGTAAACCCGCTCCCACAGGGACAGCGCCAAACTCGAACACGGCGCTGTACCTGTGGGAGCGGGTTTACCCGCGAAGAGGCCGGAACAGCCAATGCATCAACCAGCAGTAACCGCCGCGATCTCGGCCACACTGATCTCCCGCATGCGGAACTTCTGCACCTTGCCGGTCACCGTCATCGGGTACTCGTCGACGAAGCGGATATGCCGCGGCACCTTGAAATGGGCAATGCGCGCCTTGCACCAGCCCTGCAGCTCCTCGACCGTGGCACTGTGCCCAGGGTGCAGCTTTATCCAGGCGACGATCTCCTCGCCATAACGGCTGCACGGGATGCCGATCACTTGCGCATCGGCCACCGCTGGGTGGGTGTAGAAGAACTCTTCCAGTTCCCGCGGGTAGATGTTCTCGCCGCCACGAATGATCATGTCCTTGTTGCGCCCGACAATGCGCACATAGCCATGCTCGTCCATCACCGCCAGGTCGCCCGAATGCATCCAGCCGGCCGGGTCGATGGCATCCGCGGTGGCCTGGGGGTTGTCCCAGTAGCCGAGCATCACGCTGTAGCCGCGAGTGCACAGCTCGCCGATCTCGCCGCGCGGGACGATGCAGCCGTCGGCATCCACCAGCTTGTTCTCCAGCTGCGGCTGGGTACGGCCGACGGTGGTCACGCGCAGTTCCAGGTGGTCGTCCGGGCCGGTCTGCAGCGACACCGGGCTGGTTTCGGTCATGCCATAGGCGATCTGCACTTCGGCCATGTGCATCTGGTCGATGACCCGGCGCATCACCTCGATCGGGCAGGTGGCGCCAGCCATGATGCCGCTGCGCAGGGTCGACAAATCCATTTGCGCGCGCGCGGGGTGGTCGAGCATGGCGATGAACATGGTTGGCACGCCATAGAGAATGCTCGCGCGCTCTTCGGCCACGGCGCGCAGGGTGAGCTCGGCGTCGAAGGCGTCGTTGGGGTAGATCATGGTGCTGCCGTGGGTGATGCAACCGAGGTTGGCCATGACCATGCCGAAGCAGTGGTACAGCGGCACCGGGATCACCATGCGGTCGTGTGCGGTCAGGCCCAGGCTTTCGCCGACCATGAAGCCGTTGTTGAGGATGTTGTAGTGGCTGAGCGTGGCGCCCTTCGGCGCGCCGGTGGTGCCGGAGGTGTACTGGATGTTCACCGGCTGGTCGAACTGCAGGCTTTGCTGGCGCGTCGCATAGGCCTCGGTCGAGGTCTGCCCTGCCCGCTCGGCCAGCGCCTGCCAAGGCAAAAAGCCTGCCGGCGGGTTGGCGGCCAGGCTGACCACACCACGCAGGTCGGGCAGGCGTTCACTGGCCATTTCACCCGGGGTGGCACTGGCCAGCTCCGGTGCCAGTTCCTGGACCATGGCGTGGTAGTCGGACGTCTTGAAGGCATCGGCACACACCAGCCAGCGGCATCCGGACTGGCGCAGCACGTATTCCAGCTCGCCCACGCGGTAGGCCGGGTTGATGTTGACCAGAATCGCGCCGACCTTGGCGCTGGCCAGCTGCAGGATGCACCACTGGGCGCAGTTGGGCGACCAGATGCCGACCCGATCGCCGGTGTTCACGCCCAGGGCCATCAGGGCACGAGCATGCACCTCGACCTGCTCGGCCAGCTGGCGCCAGCTGTAGCGCAGGCCCTGATGGCGCGACACCAGGGCCTCGCCGTCGGCGTAGCGGGCCACCGTGGCATCGAAGGCCTGGCCGATGGTCTGGGTCAGCAAGGCTTGGTCCTGGCGACCGCGGGTATAGCTTGGTTGACTCATGGGTGTCCCTTCTTGTGGTTGTTCTGGGCACGACTGAAGCAAGCGGGGATACTCTGGCGCAGATTTACGTTTACGTAAAGGTGATGAGCCGATTGACAGTGGATGCGCGCAGGTTTACGTTAACGTAAAGGTGAAAACGACATCTGGTTTGTCGGCGCACCACCGACCCTGTGGGAGCGGGTTCACCCGCGAATGCGATCATCCAGGCAATGACGGTGGCCCTGCTGACGCATTCGCGGGTAAACCCGCTCCCACAGGGCCGGTGATAGCCCTTGAGCTACGGTGTTACCCAATTTCAAGAACAACAAGGTGCCCCAGCATGCATTACCCCACCCTGAACTTCGCCCTGGGCGAAACCATCGACATGCTCCGCGACCAGGTGCGCACCTTCGTCGCCGCCGAACTGGCCCCGCGTGCCGCGCAAATCGACCACGACAACCTGTTCCCCGCCGACATGTGGCGCAAGTTCGGCGACATGGGCCTGCTGGGCATCACCGTGCCGGAAGAATACGGCGGTGCCGGCCTGGGCTACCTGGCCCACGTGGTGTCGATGGAAGAAATCAGCCGTGGCTCGGCCTCGGTAGCCCTGTCCTACGGCGCCCACTCCAACCTCTGCGTCAACCAGATCAACCGCAACGGCAGCCACGAGCAGAAGCTCAAGTACCTGCCCAAGCTGATCAGCGGCGAGCACATCGGCGCCCTGGCCATGAGCGAGCCCAATGCCGGTTCCGACGTGGTGTCGATGAAACTGCGCGCGGAAAAGCGCGGCGACCACTACGTGCTCAACGGCAGCAAGACCTGGATCACCAACGGCCCGGACGCCAACACCTACGTGATCTACGCCAAGACCGACCTGGAAAAGGGCGCGCACGGTATCACCGCGTTCATCGTCGAGCGTGACTGGAAAGGCTTCAGCCGCAGCAACAAGTTCGACAAGCTGGGCATGCGTGGCTCCAACACCTGCGAGCTGTTCTTCGACGGCGTCGAAGTGCCGGAAGAAAACATCCTCGGCCAGCTCAACGGTGGCGTGCGCGTGCTGATGAGCGGCCTGGACTACGAGCGCGTGGTGCTGTCCGGCGGCCCGACCGGCATCATGCAAAGCTGCATGGACCTGGTGGTGCCCTACATTCACGACCGCAAGCAGTTCGGCCAGAGCATCGGCGAATTCCAGCTGATCCAGGGCAAGATCGCCGACATGTACACCCAGCTCAACGCCAGCCGCGCCTACCTGTATGCCGTGGCGCAGGCCTGCGACCGTGGCGAGACCACCCGCAAGGACGCCGCCGGGGTGATCCTGTACACCGCCGAACGCGCCACGCAAATGGCCCTGGAGGCAATCCAGATTCTTGGCGGCAACGGCTATATCAACGAATTCCCGGCAGGCCGCTTGCTGCGCGACGCCAAGCTGTACGAGATCGGTGCCGGCACCAGCGAAATCCGCCGGATGCTGATTGGCCGCGAACTGTTCAACGAAACCCGCTGAGCACAAGGGACGGGCGCACATGGCTACCTTGCACACCCAGATCAACCCGCGTTCAGCAGAGTTCGCCAGCAACAGCGCGGCCATGCTCGAACAGGTCCAGGCCCTGCGCGGCCTGCTCGCCCAGGTGGCCCAGGGCGGTGGGCCCAAGGCTCAGGAGCGGCACACTTCGCGTGGCAAGCTGTTGCCACGCGAGCGTATCGACCGCCTGCTGGACCCGGGCTCGCCGTTCCTCGAAATCGGCCAGCTGGCTGCCCATGAGGTGTATGGCGAAGACGTACCCGCTGCGGGCGTGATCGCCGGCATCGGCCGCGTCGAAGGCGTGGAATGCATGATCGTGGCCAACGACGCCACGGTCAAAGGCGGTTCCTACTACCCGCTGACCGTAAAGAAGCACCTGCGTGCACAGACCATCGCCCTGCAGAATCGCCTGCCGTGCATCTACCTGGTGGACTCCGGCGGCGCCAACCTGCCACGCCAGGACGAAGTGTTCCCCGACCGCGAGCACTTCGGGCGTATCTTCTTCAACCAGGCCAACATGAGCGCACTGGGCATTCCGCAGATTGCCGTGGTGATGGGCTCGTGCACCGCCGGCGGTGCCTACGTGCCCGCGATGGCCGACGAAGCGATCATGGTGCGCCAGCAAGCGACCATCTTCCTTGCCGGCCCCCCACTGGTAAAGGCCGCCACCGGTGAGGTGGTGAGCGCCGAAGACCTCGGCGGCGCCGATGTGCACTGCCGCACCAGCGGCGTGGCCGACCACTATGCCGACAACGACGAACACGCCCTGGCCCTGGCCCGCCGCAGCGTGGCCAACCTCAACTGGCACAAGCTGGGCAAGCTGCAACGCCTGGCCCCGGTGGCACCGCTGTATGCCGCCGATGAGCTGTATGGCGTGGTGCCGGCCGATGCCAAGCAACCGTTCGATGTGCGCGAGGTAATCGCACGCCTGGTCGACGGCTCGGTGTTCGACGAGTTCAAGGCGCTGTTCGGTACCACCCTGGTGTGCGGCTTCGCCCACCTGCACGGCTACCCGGTGGCGATCCTGGCCAACAACGGCATCCTGTTCGCCGAGGCCGCGCAAAAAGGCGCGCACTTCATCGAACTGGCCTGCCAGCGCGGCATCCCGCTGCTGTTCCTGCAGAACATCACCGGTTTCATGGTCGGCAAGAAGTACGAAGAAGGCGGCATCGCCAAGCACGGCGCCAAGCTGGTCACCGCCGTGGCCTGCGCCCAGGTGCCGAAGTTCACGGTGATCATCGGTGGCAGCTTCGGCGCCGGCAACTATGGCATGTGCGGCCGGGCCTACGACCCGCGCTTCCTGTGGATGTGGCCCAACGCACGGATTGGCGTGATGGGGGCCGAACAGGCCGCCGGCGTGCTGGCCCAGGTCAAGCGCGAACAGAGCGAACGCAGTGGTCACCCGTTCAGCGCCGAAGACGAAGCCCGGCTCAAGCAGCCGATCCTTGACCAGTACGAGCACCAGGGTCACCCCTACTACTCCAGCGCCCGCCTGTGGGACGACGGTGTCATCGACCCGGCGCAGACCCGCGACGTGCTCGGCCTGGCGTTGTCCGCCGCGCTGAACGCCCCGATCGAACAGAGCCGCTTCGGCATTTTCCGGATGTGACCCATGAGCGATTTCAGCACCCTCGAAGTGATCCGCGACCCGCGCGGCTTCGCCACCCTGTGGCTCAGCCGCGAGGACAAGAACAACGCGTTCAACGCCTTGATGATCCGCGAACTGATTATCGCCCTCGACCAGTTGGCCGAGGACGCCAGCCTGCGTTTCGTGCTGCTGCGCGGCCGCGGCCGGCACTTCAGCGCCGGCGCCGACCTGGCCTGGATGCAGCAGTCGGCGCAGCTGGACTTCAACACCAACCTGGATGATGCCCGCGAGCTGGGCGAGCTGATGTATGCCCTGCACCGCCTCAAGGCGCCGACCCTGGCCGTGGTGCAAGGCGCGGCCTTTGGCGGCGCGCTGGGCCTGATCAGCTGCTGCGACATGGCCATCGGCGCCGAAGACGCCCAACTGTGCCTGTCGGAAGTGCGCATAGGCCTGGCCCCGGCGGTGATCAGCCCGTTCGTGGTCAAGGCCATCGGCGAGCGCGCCGCGCGCCGCTATGCCCTTACCGCCGAGCGTTTCAGCGGCGTGCGGGCCCGCGAGCTGGGCTTGCTGGCCGAGGTATACCCGGCCAGCGAACTGGACACCCAGGTCGAAGCCTGGGTGAACAACCTGCTGCAGAACAGCCCGCAAGCGCTGCGCGCCACCAAGGACCTGCTGCGTGAGGTGGACGACGGCGAACTCAGCCCAGCCCTGCGCCGCTATTGCGAAAACACCATCGCCCGCATCCGCGTCAGCGCCGAAGGCCAGGAGGGCCTGCGCGCCTTCCTGGAAAAACGCCGCCCCGCGTGGCAAACCGACGACAAGAAGGAGCCGCGCCCATGAGCCGCCCCGCTTTGACCACCCTGCTGGTCGCCAACCGCGGCGAAATCGCCTGCCGGGTAATGCGCACCGCCAAGGCCATGGGCCTGACCACCGTGGCCGTACACAGCGCCACCGACCGTGATGCCCGGCACAGCCGCGAGGCCGATACCCGCGTCGACCTCGGCGGCACCAAGGCTGCCGAAAGCTACCTGCTGGTCGACAAGCTGCTGGCCGCAGCCAAGGCCAGCGGCGCCCAGGCCATCCACCCGGGCTATGGTTTCCTGTCCGAGAACGCAGGCTTCGCACGCGCCATCGAAGAGGCCGGGCTTATCTTCCTCGGCCCACCGGCCAGCGCCATCGACGCCATGGGCAGCAAGTCGGCGGCCAAGGCACTGATGGAAGCCGCTGGCGTGCCGCTGGTGCCGGGCTACCACGGCGAGGCTCAGGACCTGGACACCTTCCGCACCGCCGCCGAACGCATCGGCTACCCGGTGCTGCTCAAGGCCAGCGCCGGCGGCGGTGGCAAGGGCATGAAAGTGGTCGAGGAGGAAAGCCAGCTGGCCGACGCCCTGGCCTCGGCCCAGCGTGAGGCGCAGTCGTCGTTCGGCGATGCGCGCATGCTGGTGGAAAAGTACGTGCTCAAGCCGCGCCATGTGGAAATCCAGGTATTCGCCGACCAGCACGGCAACTGCCTGTACCTCAACGAGCGTGACTGTTCGATTCAGCGCCGTCACCAGAAGGTGGTGGAAGAAGCCCCTGCGCCAGGCCTGTCAGCCGAATTGCGCCGGGCCATGGGTGAGGCGGCAGTGCGCGCGGCCCAGGCCATCGGCTACGTGGGCGCCGGCACCGTGGAGTTCCTGCTCGATGCCCGTGGCGAGTTCTTCTTCATGGAGATGAACACCCGCCTGCAGGTGGAGCACCCAGTCACCGAGGCCATTACCGGGCTCGACCTGGTGGCCTGGCAGATTCGCGTGGCCTGCGGCGAGGCCCTGCCGATCACCCAGGAGCAGGTGCCGCTGATCGGCCATGCCATCGAAGTGCGCCTGTATGCCGAGGACCCAGCGAACGAATTCCTGCCGGCGACCGGCAAGCTGACGCTGTACCGCGAGTCGGCAGCCGGCGAAGGGCGACGGGTGGACAGCGGGGTCAGCGAAGGCGATGTGGTGTCGCCGTTCTACGACCCGATGCTGGGCAAGCTGATCGCCTGGGGCGAAGACCGCGAGCAGGCGCGCCTGCGCTTGCTGGCCATGCTCGACGAGTTTGCCATTGGCGGGCTGAAGACCAACATCGCCTTCCTGCGGCGCATTCTCGCCCACCCGGCGTTTGCTGCAGCGGAGCTGGATACCGGGTTCATTCCGCGTCATCAGGAGGTTTTGTTGCCCGCGCCTCAAGCGCTGCCAGCAGGCTTCTGGGAAGCGGCGGCCGAGGCCTGGTTGCAGAGCCAGGCCGCACATCAGCGGGACGACGACCACAGTTCGCCGTGGGCCGAACGCAACGGCCTGCGCCTGGGCCTGCCTTCGCGCAGCAGCCTGCACCTGGTGAGTGGCGGGCAGGACCAGGCGGTTGCCCTGGAGCGCAGCGCTGCGTCTACCTGGCAACTGGTGGGCGAGCGGTTGGTTCATGACCAGGCGGGCGTGCGTCGCCAGCATCTGGCGATCCGCCGCGGTGGCACGCTGTACTTGCACTGGGACGGCGAGATGCATGCCATCGAAGCCTTCGACCCGATTGCCGAGGCCGAGGCCAGCCACAGCCACCAGGGCGGCCTGGGTGCGCCCATGAACGGCAGCATCGTGCGTGTGCTGGTAGAGCCTGGGCAGGTGGTGGAAGCAGGTACGGCGCTGGTAGTGCTGGAGGCCATGAAGATGGAACACAGCATTCGCGCGCCGCATGGCGGCACGGTGAAGGCGTTGTTCTGCCAGGAAGGCGATATGGTCAGCGAAGGGACGGTGCTGGTCGAACTGGCGGAGTGAGGGTACCCGGGGGCCGCTTTGCGGCCCTTTCGCGACACAAGGCCGCTCCTACAAGGGTCCGCGCTTGGCATCAAACCCGGCGCGATCCTCTGTAGGAGCGGCCTTGTGTCGCGAAAGGGCTGCGCAGCAGCCCCGGCAATCTAGAAGGAGCCATGCACTCGCACGACCACACCCAAAAACTCGCAGCCTTCCTCACACAACAGCGCCGGGTAGTTGCTGTTGAGTGCCTTCAGGTACCGTTGCCCACCTTCCTCCGCCAGCTCACGGAAAATCGCCGGTTTGCCGGGCTGACGAGCGATAACCAAACGCCCTGGCTCGGCTTCTACGCCAGGGTCCACCAACATCCGCATACCTTGCGGCACACTGCGGCCACTGACGGCACTCATGGCATCGTTTTCCACGGTCAGCCAGAACGCCTTGCCTTGGGCCAGATAGTCCGTCTGCTCGAATACGCCAGGCTCCGTACCATCTGCAACACCTAGCTCATCCCAACCCAGCACCGGGTAGCGGAAACACACGATGTATTGCATGAGGTCCAGATCGTCATCGGTGCCATCCACATCGTAAACGCTCCGCTCCCCGTCCTGCCCCTGAATGCGCAGGTGCAAGCTGACGCTGTAATGGGGCATGCCAATCTCGACGAGCGTGCGATTCATCGACTCGATCTTCGGCTGACGCCGCTTGTTCACCCAATGTCCCACGCTGCCTTGAGACACACCAACACGCTCGGCCAGCTGTTCTTGAGTGAGCCCTAGCTCCTCCATCCGATCACGGACCAGGGCAATCCATCTATCCATATTCATCGCTGCCATCAGCCTCCTGCAAAGGCGCGCCTCCCGATCGAACCCGGTGCGGCCGCTGTAGGAGCGGCCTTGTGTCGCGACAGGGCTGCACAGCAGCCCCGGCAAGCTAGAAGACCTCATGCCCCCGCACAACTACACCCAGAAATTCGCAGCCGTCTTCACACAGAACTGTCGGATAACGCGTATTCAGCGGTTTGAGCATCCTGTCTCCGCCCTCCTCGACCAACTGCCGCAACACTGCCGGCCGCCCGGGCTGCCGAGCAATTACCAACCGGCCTGGCTCAGCCGGCAGGCCAGTATCCACCAGCACACGCATACCCTCAGGTATGCTCCTGCCACTGGCGGCATTCATCGAGTCGTTTTCCACCACTAACCAGAACGCATTGCCGGCGGGCATGTAGTCAGTCTGCTCGTGGGCCTTGCTTGTTTCTGGCAAAGTTCCCTGCAAGTCAGCCCAACTCAGCACCGGAAAGCGGAAGCTCGCGTAAAGCAATGCTTCTGCCGAAACCGGCTGCTCGGCCGCATAGTGACCAGGCGATTCGCGCACGATATCGCGCTCCACCACCATGACTTGGGCTTCCAGAAACACCAGCCCAAGTTTTTCGAGCTTTTCGTTGATGGTTTCCAGCGTCGGCCGCCGCGTACCACGCAGCCAATGCCCCACGCCCCCCTGAGTCATGCCCAAGCGTTCGGCCAGCTTGAGCTGGCTGAGATTGTGTTCGCGCTTGTAGCGCTTGAGAAATGCGTTCCAGTTTTCCATGAGCGGCAACAATACGGACTGTATTACTCGCAGCAATACACAATCTGAATTATTTATTTTGAGATAGATAGTACAGACTGACCTATCCTCTGATTCCTGTGTGTTTGAAGGGAAATCAGAAGGTATCGCGATGAAACCACCGAAAAACGACGAAACAGATCTCGACAGCGAAGCCGCCCGCCGCGCCCTCGATTACTACCTCAACCCCAACCCGCCGCGCCCAACCCTGGAGAACAGAATCTGGACCCTGCACGAGGGGGTAACCAAAGACCAGGCCCAGGAGCATGCCATCGCCCTGCTGCGCTGCGCCGCCGCCACCGCTCAGGAAACCGCCACCCACCAGCACGGTAGCCAGCGCGAGCTGACCTTCGCGCTGATGCACATGATGGACATGGCACGCGCACTGCTCGAGCACAACCGCTCGGTGGGCTCGGGTTCGTAAGCAAGAAAGAAGGGAGAGAACGTGATGGCCAGGTAACGGCAAAGGCCCCGATTGCCGGGACAAGGAAGCGCACCGGTAAAATTTTTTCACCGGATTAGCGAAAATTCATTTGACTGGCAAATGATAACGATTATTATTGCACTCAGCTGATCGCGAGATCCGCTGGATAATCTGGAGCTTAGGTCGCTCTCAGATTATCTCCTCATCAGGCTAATCACGGTTTTTGACCCGGCTTTTTGCTGGGTCTTTTTTTTGGCTCTTCAGGCTAATGAAGATCGTGATGGCGCGGATGATAGCAAAGGTGTTTCAGGGCGTGAACGCTCATTACAAAACTTTGCGCAATCAGCACTTGAGAATCAATCTCGTTTAACCTACGCTGATCACGCATCACGGAAGATGCCCCCATCCCTCCCCCTTATAGAGCAAGGAGCTGTCCATGACCCGTCTGCTGATGCCCCTTGAGCACCCAACCCCTGCTGCCGAACACCATGCCGACGACGCCCTGCTGCACGCCCTGAAGCGCCTGCCACGGCGCGTACAGCAAGTGTTCCTGCTCAACCGCCTCGACCAGCTGGACTTCGCCAGCATCGCCGCCCGCCTCGACCTGCCATTGGCGAGCATCGAGCGGCACATGGACCAGGCGCTGCAGGCCGGCCGCTCGCGCCGGGATGTGCTGGCGAATGTTGCCGGGCAATGGTATGTGCGCTTGCAGAGCCCACAGGTAACGGCGTGCGAGCGGATCGATTTCCGCCGTTGGCTGGATGCGGACATGGCGAACTTGCAGGCGTTTCATGACACGGAACTGCACTGGCGCAGCCTGTTGGCACCGGCACGGCAACTGGGCCAGGATGGTTGGTACCGGCAAGGTCGGGCAGCGCTGTCGATTGGCGGGTGTTCGGTTGCAGTCGGGCTTGGCGTGGCGGCGTTGGTGCTGTTCGGTATCTGGGCCTGATCGGCACCAGGCCGTTATCGTTCTCACTGCGGATAGCTCCTTTGGCATCAAATTCGAGTGCTGGTTGGCGTTTCCGTCAGGCATGCAAGCAGTAGCCATCCACACAAACCCGCACCCAGGAACAGAAGCCCCAGGCTCATCGGCAACGCGCCTTCGATGCCAGCAACAAGACTGCCAGCCAAACCACCACCTGCTAACAGCAGGGTCGTGTTGAGCGACGCTGCCGCACCGGCCTGCTGCGGGTAACGCGCCAAGGCCTGGGTCGTTGCAGCAGGGCGCACCAGCGTTGTCCCGGTCGTGCAGATGATCATCGGCAGCAGCAGCCCCGCCACCGTCAATCCCGCTACCTGCTCCCAGATCAACAGCGTGATGCCCCCGGCAGCTATGAGCAGGAATCCCGTCTTGATCTGAACCTGCGGGCTTACGCGGTTGTTCAAATAGGTCGCGGCTGTTCCGCCAGCGATATACGCAAGCCCATAGGCGATAAACACCACCGAGAATTGATAGGGCGTCAGCCCCAGGCTGTCCATCAACGCCAATGGCGCGACAACGATGAAGGAGAAATGGCAGGCAAAAGCGAGACTGGACAGCAGGGAGTGCGCAAGATAGGTCGTATCACGCAGCATGGCCCAATAGCTGCGCATGCCTGAAGTACGGCGGCGCGATGCAGGCGTATCCTGCAACAGTGCAAACGAAAGGCATGAAACGATCAGGGCTATGAAAGCGAATAGCGTAAAGCTGCCCTTCCAGCCAAAGGATTGTTGGAGAAAAGCGCCTGCGACCGGTGACAACGAAATGAACAGCCCACTTGCGCTGGTCAGCAGGATACGCAAGGCATTGCGCTGTTTACCACTGTACAAGTCCTGCACAAGCGCCTGGCCCAACACGAAGCTCCCGCAACCCAGAGCCTGTAGCAAACGGAACGCCATGAACGTCTCATAGCGGGTTGAAAGTACACAACCCACTGCCCCTGCAATGGACACCCCCAGCCCTGCAAGCAATAACCGCTTGCGTCCCATGCCATCTGACAATGGCCCGATCACCAATTGCGCCAAGGCGACACCAAACGCAAAGAAGCTCACCGAGTAGGCTATCTGCTGTGGTTCGACGCGAAACTCGTCTGCGAGCGCCGGGAATGACGGCAGGATCACATCCAAAGGAAATACGCCCAGTAGACACAATAGAATCAGCAAGGCCGAGCGCAGAAAGCTACTGAACGAACCCAAGGGCTGATTCACGCTACCAAGCCCGCCTTCTTGTATTGCCGTAAATAGTCACTGGAATTTCCATGGAAGCGCCGAGCCCTGATGGTAGCGACACCCTGAAGATGTACAACCCGAACCGGGCAGCGAAACTTCCGATAGAGTTGTAGGGCTTTTCCCTTGTCACTTATTACCGTTGAGTTCTAGTGCTATCCAGCTTTCTGCTGACTTGATAGCCGGCCCCTACCGCAGTTCATCTGTTGTGCAAACTGCTCTCAGTAGTTGAAGTCATGACCGAGCTGGCCCTGCACCCATTCAAGGAATTGTCGAACCCTGGGGGTTTCAGCATGGCCTCGCGGAAATACCAGGTGGTGGGCACTGACGGGCGTCGCCAAGTCTTCCGCAAATACCGGTACCAACACGCCCCGGGCGATATAGTCCTGCGCCAGCAGGCAACTCTCCAAGGCCAACCCATACCCATGGCTGGCGGCCTCCAGGCTCATGTAGGAGCGATCGAAGCTCAGGGCGTAGGGGGTTTGTGGCAACGCCACGCCTTGCTGTGCGAACCATTGGGGCCATTGCACCAATGCGGCTTCCGACAGGATCAGGTTCTGCCCCAGCAGATCGCTGGGCTGCTTGATAGGCGTACGCTCGAGAAGCTGTGGCGAGGCGAGCACAGTTGCACGCTCATGCCGGATGGTGCGCACTTCCAGGCTGGGCCAGTTGGGGTAGCCATGACGGATATCCAGATCGATCTGATGGCGGCCGAAGTGCAGCGACTCGTAGGAGCACGACAGGTTGATCTGGATCTGCGGATGACTGTTACGAAAATGGTCCAGGCGCGGCAGCAACCAGAGCAGGCCGAAGCTAGGCGCGGAATGAAGCCGCAAGCAATCGAAGCCCACCGAGTTGCCGGCGCGCTCGGTGGCCGTAGCCAGGCTTTGCAATATGCCTGACACCTCGCGCAGGTACTGCTCTCCGGCCGGGGTCAATGCAACACCGCGCGCCTCGCGAATGAACAATGGACGACCGATCAAGGCTTCCAGATTAGCGATCTGGTGGCTCACCGCAGAGGGCGTGAGGTTCAACTGCTCTGCGGCCCGTGCAACGTTGCCGAAGCGAGCAACTTGCTCGAAGGCCTGAATTGCTTTCAGGGAAGGGATCTGAGGCGATTTTCTAAGGATGTCCAGGCTCATGACCATTTCCTGAAAGATTCGAAGCGATACCAGGGCTTTTACCTTCCTGTAAGCCCAAGGCACAAGTCGAGGGCTGAATTTTTTTCAGCACCGGGTGAAGGAGGCAGCGTTGCTTGGGGTGCTGTCCCGGACGAAGCTGTGCTTATCGGTTCTTCCTGGAACCGCCGCTCACAACAACAACCATCTGGAGCACCTTCGATGCTGTTAACAGGAAAATTTGCCGTGATCACTGGCGCGGCCTCTGCCCGCGGTATCGGCCGCGCAACAGCCCAGGCGTTTGCCGCTCAGGGCGCCAAAGTCGCGATCCTGGACCTGGACGCCTCTGCCGCAACCGAGGCTGCCGCTTCACTCGGCGAAGGCCACCTCGGCGTGGCTGCCAACGTTGCCGATGAAGCACAAGTGCGTGATGCCATCGCTCAAGTGCTCGCGCAATTCGGCCGGATCGACGTGCTGGTAAACAACGCCGGCATCACTCAACCGGTGAAAACCCTGGAAATTACAGGGGCTGACTATGACCGGATTCTCAACGTGAACCTTCGTGGCACCTTGCTGATGTCCCAGGCGGTGATCCCAACCATGCGGGCGCAACGCGCTGGCAGCATCATCTGCATGTCTTCTGTGTCTGCCCAGCGTGGTGGCGGCATCTTCGGTGGCCCTCACTACAGCGCGGCGAAGGCTGGCGTGCTTGGATTGGGCAAGGCGATGGCCCGTGAACTGGGACCGGACAATATTCGCGTCAACTCGATCACGCCAGGCCTGATTCACACTGACATCACCGGTGGCCTCATGCAGGATGAGCGCCGTCACGCCATCATCGAAGGCATCCCGCTGGGCCGCCTGGGTGAGGCGCGCGATGTCGCCAATGCGGCTTTGTTCCTGGCCAGTGACCTGTCCAGCTACCTGACGGGGGTTACCCTGGATGTCAACGGCGGGATGCTGATCCACTGAGCACCCGGTGCATCGTGACCTGCACCCGAGCCCGGCGCAGGCCACGCGTTCGATAACAACAAGAGATCAGAACGAATGACCACATTAGCGCTCGATGCGGTATCCGCCGCACGCAGCAGTGCCTACCGTAAAACGGCCTGGCGACTGATGCCTTTTCTCATGCTCTGCTACCTGTGCGCCTATCTGGACAGGGTCAATGTCGGCTTTGCGAAGCTGCAGATGATGGACGACCTGGCCCTTTCCGAAGCGGTCTACGGATTGGGCGCCGGCATGTTCTTCATTGGCTATTTTCTCTTCGAGGTGCCCAGCAACATCATTCTGCACAAAGTGGGCGCTCGACGCTGGATCGCACGCATCATGATCACCTGGGGCATCATCTCAGCGATGTTCGCCCTGGTGGAGACAGCCTGGCAATTCTATACCCTGCGGTTTTTGCTGGGGATCGCCGAAGCAGGCCTGGCACCAGGGCTTCTGCTGTACCTGACCTATTGGTTCCCGTCTTACCGCCGGGCGAAGATGACCGCGCTTTGGTTCATCGCGATTCCGCTCTCGGGCATGGTCGGCGGCCCCTTGTCGGGTTGGATCATGGAGCGCTTTGCCGGCGTTCACGGCTGGGCGGGCTGGCAGTGGATGTTCCTGCTCGAAGCCATCCCAACGGTACTGGTGGGCGTTCTGGTGCTGAGCTACCTGAAGGATGGCGTCGATCAGGCTCACTGGTTGAGCGACGAAGAAAAAGCCCTGGTGCGCAAGGAGCTGGCTGAAGACGAGCAACACAAGGTAAACCACGGTTCGGTGGCCGACTTCATCCGCGACCGTCGGCTCTGGTTGCTGGCGGGCATCTACTTCTGCGTAGTGATGGGCCAGTACGCAATCACGTTCTGGCTACCCACACTGGTACGTAATGCCGGCGTCAGCGAACCTTTGCACATCGGCCTGCTGACCAGCCTGCCGTACCTGTGTGCCATCGTCGCGATGCTGTGGGCCGGGCGCAGCGGCGACCGCCACCGTGAACGCCGCTGGCATCTGGCGATCCCCATGCTGATCGGCGCACTGGGCCTGAGCCTCGCCGCAGCACTGGGCAGCAGCCTGACGCTGTCGATCCTCAGCCTGTGCCTCGCAGCAGCTGGAGTGCTATCCGCCTCTTCACTGTTCTGGATGCTGCCCACCACGCTGCTGGGAGGTGTATCGGCGGCGGCAGGCATCGCGGCGGTGAACAGTTTCGCCAACCTTGCCGGCTTCTGCTCGCCGTACCTGATCGGCTGGGTCACTACCACCTTGGGCAGCAATGCCATCGGCATGTATCTCATCACGGCCGTACTCATGTTTGGCGCCTTCCTGGTGTCACGAGTACCGGCTCATCTGGTCAATCGTTGATTCGATAAAGGAGTCACTTCAATGACTGCTGTGCCTACCTACACCGAGGCGCTGCCGCTGGCTGTGCGCGCTCGCAATATCCGCCGCCATGCATTGCGCATGGGGCAAGTCCAGGGCCAGGGCTATGTCGGCCAGGCGCTGGGCGCCGCCGACCTGCTGGCGGTCGCGTATTTCCATGCGCTGCGCCTCGACCCCGGCAACCCCGAATGGGAGCAGCGCGACCGTTTCTACCTGTCCATCGGGCACTACGCGATTGCCCTCTATGCCGCACTGATCGAGGCCAGCGTAATCCCAGAGGATGAGCTTGAAACCTACGGTAGCGACGATAGCCGCTTGCCCATGTCTGGTATGGCTGCCTATACCCCAGGCATGGAGATCACCGGTGGCTCGCTCGGCCACGGCTTGGGCATCGCCGTCGGCGCTTGCCTCGGGCTCAAACGCAAGGGGTCGGACAGCTGGGTGTACAACCTGCTGTCCGATGGCGAGCTCAACGAGGGCTCGACCTGGGAGGCCGCCATGTCGGCCAGCCATTGGCACCTGGACAACCTGATCGCCATCATCGATGTGAACAACCAGCAGGCGGATGGCCATTCCAGCGAGGTACTGGCCTTCGAGCCAATCGTCGACCGCTGGCAAGCCTTTGGCTGGTTCGTTCAACGCGTGGACGGCAATGACCTGGATGCGCTGGTCGGCGCCTTCGACCAGGCCCGCGCCCACGCCGGGGCGCAACCGCGCGTGATCATCTGCGATACCCGCATGGGCAAAGGCGTGCCTTTCCTGGAAAACCGCGACAAGACGCACTTCATTCGCGTCGATGAAAACGAATGGGACCTCGCCCTCAAAGCGCTGGACGCCGGGAGCCAAGCATGAGCACTGTGAACTCACCCAAGAAACGCCTGACCACCTCGGCCATGATCGCCTCGATTGCCGCCGACGGCCAGCCGACCCGCCCTGCCCCGTTCGGCCATGCCCTGGCAAGCCTTGCCGAGCAACGTCAGGATATAGTTGGGCTGAGTGCCGACCTGTCCAAATACACCGACCTGCACATCTTCGCCAAAGCCCACCCCGAGCGCTTCTATCAAATGGGCATGGCCGAACAATTGCTGATGAGCGCCGCTGCCGGCATGGCACGGGAAGGCATGACCCCCTTTGCCACCACCTATGCGGTGTTCGCTTCCCGTCGGGCCTATGACTTCATCTGCATGGCAATCGCAGAAGAGAACCTCAACGTCAAGATCGTCTGCGGGCTGCCTGGCCTGACCACCGGTTATGGTCCTAGCCACCAAGCCACGGATGACCTGGCCATCTTCAGGGCGATGCCCAACCTGATGATCGTCGACCCCTGCGATGCGCTGGAGATCGAGCAGGCTGTGCCAGCGATCGCTGCCCATCAGGGGCCGGTCTACATGAGGCTGCTGCGCGGCAACGTACCCTTGGTGCTCGATCGCTACGATTACCAGTTCCAACTGGGCAAGGCACAGGTGCTGCGCGGTGGCCGGGATGTGCTGTTGATTGCCAGCGGCCTCATGACCATGCGTGCGCTGGAGACTGCAGAGCAGCTGCAAAAGGACGGTGTGGATGTATCAGTGCTGCATGTACCTACCATCAAACCGCTCGATGAGCAGACCATCCTCGCCGAGGCACGCAAGCCGGGTCGCCTGGTGGTAACTGCGGAAAACCACTCGATCATAGGGGGCCTGGGAGAGGCGGTTGCGGGCGTGCTGTTGCGCAATGGGGTCACTCCAACCTTCCGCCAGATCGCGCTACCGGATGCATTTCTCGACGCGGGTGCACTTCCGACCTTGCATGACCGTTACGGGATCTCCACTGACGCTGTGTCCAGCCAAATCAAGGCGTGGCTTTAACCGCAGTTATGGGTAGCATTTTCTGAAGCAACGAAAATAGCGTTAACGGGGCTGCTACGCAGCCCATCGCCGGCAAGCCAGCTCCCACAGGTACTGCGCAGAACTCAGGAGTTGCGCGATCTCTGTGGGAGCTGGCTTGCCGGCGATGGGCCGCAAAGCGGCCCCCAATTGCTTAACTGACGGGCATTAGCCTTCCAGCCCCTTCTTCAGCGCCGCCAGGCCATCTTCATAGATCCCAGCGAACAGCGCAGTTGCCTCAGCATCGCTGATACCCACCGGCACGAACGAACCGGACCATTCCACGCGCGACCCGCTACCTTCAGCCACCACACGCAGGGTCGACTGGTAGTCACGCACCGGCGCCGGGCCCGTGAGGATGGTGTAGCTGTAGCTGCGGCCGGCTTCGTTGAAGTCCAGCAGGCGCTCGATGATGGTGTCGCCAGCCACGCTCTTGAGGGTGCGGACGCGGCCGCCTTCGCTGAGGGCGCTTTCGGGGATGAACGGCAGCCAGTCGGGCAGCGCGTCGAAACCGCCAATCAGTTGCCAAACACGGTTGGCATCGGTTGCAAGGGTGATTGAAGCTTGTGCAGTTGCCATGATGATTCTCCCGGGGCGTGGCCCCATTGATTCGGGTAGGCAGGGCCGCGGGGCGGCCCTGAAAGGTCGGTTTAAACGGCAGGTACCGGGGCTTGGGCGTTGATCAGCCCTTGCTGGCGCAGGTCGTTCCAGAACGCCATCGGGATCACCTTGCTCAGGGCGGCGAGGTCTTCGTTGGCGTGCGCAGGACGGGTGGAACCCGGGATCACCGAGACCACGGCGGGATGGGCCAGGGCGAACTGCAGGGCGGCCGCCTTCACATCCACACCATGGGCACGGGCCACGGCGCGGATGCGCTCGAGCTTGGCAAGAACAGGCTGGGTGGCCTTCTGGTACTCGAAGTGCTCGCCGCCGGCGGTGACACCCGAGCTGTACGGGCCACCCACGACGATACCTACCCCCTGCTCCACCGCTTGCGGCATGACGCGTTGCAGTGCGCGGTCATGGTCCAGCAGCGAGTAGCGGCCAGCCAGCAGGAAGCCGTCGGGACGCGGCTCGTCCAGGTCGAGGGTCAGCTCGATCGGCTCGACGCGGTTCACACCCAGGCCCCAGGCCTTGATCACGCCTTCTTCACGCAGACGAGAGAGCACGCGGAAGGCGCCGGTGCGGGCGACTTCGAACTGGCTCAGCCACTCGTCACCGTAGAAGTCCTGGGCGATGTCGTGGATCCAGACGATGTCCAGGCGGTCGGTCTTCAGACGACGCAAACTGTCTTCGATGGAGCGCAAGGTGGCGTCGGCGCTGTAGTCGTTGACGATGCGGTTGCGGTTACCGTGCTCGAACAGGCCGCTCTTTTCGCCCAGTTCACGGGCGGCCGGGTCTTCCAGTTCGTCGAGGATGATGCGACCGACCTTGGTGCTGAGCACGTACTCGTCACGTGGGCGACCGACCAAGGCATTGCCCAGGCGGCTTTCGGAAAGGCCGGCACCGTAGAACGGGGCGCTGTCGAAGTAGCGCACGCCATTGTTCCAGGCCGCATCGACGGTAGCCTGCACTTCGTCTTCAGGCACGTTGCGGAACATGTTGCCCAGCGGTGCGGTACCGAAGCCCAGTGGGTTGGCGATAAGGGATTTGAGGTTCATGTGCGTATTCCTGATGAGGGGAGTTGGTTGTGAACTCCAGTGGCTGCAATCCTATGCGCCACCCACCAAGACCGTCCAAGTCATATTTCGAACGACTTGAGACCTTTTATGCAACACCCTGCCCCCCCCGGGATGGATTGATGCATGCCGCAATGACTAGTCCGCCAAACGCCTGAACACCAAACCGGAAATTCCGCACATGGCAGCACACAGCAACATCACCGTGGCGATATCTGCCACCGAGGTTTCGCTACGCCCATCCAACCCGGCCAGTATCCCCAACAGCCCCCCTGCCAGGCTCACCGACATGGCCATGGTCAACTGCACGGACATCGCCGACAACGAACTGGCTGCCGCCGAACGCTCACCGGGGACGTCCTGATAACTGGCAGCTCCCAACGTCGAGAACTGCAGTGAACGCACCAGGCCTGCGGCGAACAGCACCGTAGCCATCAGCCACACAGCGGTATCACGATCGAAACTGGCGCACAGGGCAATCCCCATACCACTGAGCACGGCATTGCAACTGAGTACCCGCCCATAGCCGTAGCGCCGCACCAATGGCACTGCCAGCAGCTTCATCAGCAGCGCGCCAACGCCACCACTGACCACCAGCCCTCCTGCCGCCAACGGGCTGAAGCCCAGGCAGTTCTGCAGCAGCAACACGATCAGGAACGGCTGGGCAGCCGAACCCAGGCGGAACAGCCCGCCACCCGCCTGGGCCACGCCAAAGCTGCGCACGCGCAGCAGCGACAGGTCCACCAGCGGACTGGGGTGTCGTCGCGCGTGCAGCAGATACCCCAATGCACAGGCTACTCCGCCGGCCACCAGCACCATGGCCCAGACCTGCGGCAACTGCCCCAGCCCCAGCGCTTCCAGGCCGAACACCAACATGGCCAGGGCGCCACCGCTGAGCAGCAAGCCACGCACATCCAGCGGTGGCACCGGCCGTGCCGGATAATCCGGTACATGGCGCAGGATCAGCCAGCAACCCAGCAGGCAGATTGGCAGGTTGACCAGGAAGATCCAGTGCCAGGACAGCACCGTCACCAGCAAACCGCCAAGCAACGGCCCGACCAGCGGCCCCACCAGTGCCGGCAGGGCCAACCAGGACATGGCCTGCAGCAGCTGCTCGCGGCTCGACCAACGCAGGATGATCACCTGCCCCACCGGTGTCATCAATGCCCCGGCCGCCCCCTGCAGCATGCGCCCCAGGCACAGTTGCCAGAGCGTATCGGCCAGGGCGCAGGCCAGTGAGGCACAGGTGAACAAGCCCATCGCCGCCAACATGACCTGGCGCGGGCGAAAGCGCTCGGCAGCCCAACCGCTGACCGGCACGCAAAGGGCCAGGGCAAGCATGTACAACGACACCACCAGATTCATGCGCAGCCCCGGCTCGCCGAAATCGGCGGCCATCTGCGGCAAGGCGGTCATCACCGCTGTGCTGTCGAGCAGTTCCATGAACAATGCGGCACCGATGATCAACGGGACCTTGGGGCTTTGCAAATGGCCGGCCAGCAAGGCCGGCTGGGCAGTCAAAACAGCCCCGAGACAGGTGGGCGAGTGCCCTTGAGCTGCCAGGCACCTACCACCGCCGCCTTCCATTGGCGCGGATTATGATTGGCCACTGTGCGGGCGTTGCGCCAGTGGCGGTCGAGGTTGTGCTGGCGGCCGGTGGTGGAGGCACCGCCAACGTCGAACAGCGTTTGCGCAGCCTGGAGCGCCAGCTCGGCGACCAGATACTGGGTCTGCGCCACCTCGATTGCGGCCTGCTCCACGGCGGCTTCATCCAGTTGCGCGGCCCAGGCCTTGTCGATGGTTGCAGCGGCCTTGAGTACCACGGCTTCCGCGCCATATGCGCGGGCGGCGATATCGCCTACCGACAGCTCTACGTAGGGGTCGTCCACCGAGCGGCTGGCCATGCTGTGCTTGATCGGGCGGGCATGCTCGCGGGCGAAGCGGGTGGCGTCGTCCAGCGCATTGCGGGCGATACCGGCCAGCACGGTGGCCAGGAACAGCTGCAGGAACGGCGTGACGATGGTGCGCTTGCCCTCCTCCACGGTACGCGTGCGGATATCGCTGGCCTCGACGCGCACATTACGCAAGTGGGTGGTGCCGCTGGCGGTCAGGCGCTGGCCCATGGCGTCAAAGTCGTCGACCAGTTCCAGGCCTTCGCGATCGCGCGGCAGGATGAACGACACTGGCTGCTCGTCCTCGTCAAGGGCAACGGCACTGACGTAGTCGGCGAACAGCGCACCCGTGCTGTAGAACTTGCTGCCATTGGCGCGGAAGTGATCGCCCTCGCGCACCAGGCGCGCGGCGATGGCGCCGTTGGCACCGCCCAGTTCCCAGCCGGCATTGCCAATCACCGCCCCCTGCAGATAGCGCGCGAACCAACGCTCGCGCTCTTGCTCGGCGCCTTCGGCTTGTGAAGCCAGCAGGCCTTCGACAAAGGCAAAACCTGGGCGCAGGGCCTGGGCCACGTTGGAGTCGACCGAGGCGATTTGCAGCAGCAGTTCGATCACATCGCTGACATTGCCGCCGGGGCCCCCGTACTGCCCGGGGATACGCACGGTGTAAAGCCCGGCTGCCGCAAGCTGGGCAATGGCCTCATGGGGCAACAGGCGTTCGCGTTCGCGTTGCGCGGCACCTTCGCCGATGGCGGGCAACAAGGCGACGATGCGCGCCTTCAGGTCTGCGACGCTGGTGGCCGGAGCCTGGGTTGGGAAACGTTGAAATGTGGTCATGGTTCAGTCCTTTAAGTACATCTTTCGTTTAGGCGACCCGAGCCTTGTGGGAGCAGCTGTCTTGCCAATTTCCTGAAGCTGGCGCGGCTCCCACAGGTTCGGCGCAAGGCTTGGCGTCTCAGCTCACCTTCAAATCGCGATCTTCCACAGGCGGGTTTCGTCGAACAGATCGAAGGCTTCGTGTTCCAGGTCCAGAGGTGGCACCACCAGTGCGGCACCGCTGCCGGGCAGGCGCGGCACCGCGCCGAGCAGTCGCTGGGTGTATTCGTGGGCCGGGCTCTCGAACAACTGCTCGACCGGTGCCTGCTCCACCACCTGACCGTGGCGCATCACCAGCACGTCGTCGCTGACATGACGGATCACCCCCAGATCGTGGGAGATGAACAGGTAGGCCAGGCCCAGTTCGTCCTGCAGGTCTGCCAGCAGGTCGAGCACCTGAGCCTGCACCGACACGTCCAGGGCCGACACCGGCTCGTCGCAGATGATCACCTTGGGTTCGCTGGCGATCGCCCGGGCGATTGCCACCCGCTGGCGCTGGCCGCCCGACAGTTGCAACGGTCTGCGCTGGCCGAGTTCTGCCGGTAAACGCACCTGGTTGAGCAGCACAGCGATACGTGCGGGCCTGGCTGGTGCCTCGATACCAGCTACCTGCAACGCGTCATCAAGAATCTGCGCCACGCTCCAACGTGGGTCGAACGAGCCCAGCGGGTCCTGGTAGATCACGCTGATCTCGCGACGCAACGGCCTGCGTACTGCCTCGCTCACGGCGTTGGCCGGGCGGTTCCAGGGTTGCCCGCGATAAAGCACTTCGCCCTCGTCGGGCTGCAGCAGGCCGAGGGCGATGCGTGCCACGGTGGTCTTGCCCGAGCCGGACTCGCCGACAATGCCCAGGGTGCGCCCGGCACGCAGGCTGAAGTCGACACCTTGCACCACCTGGCGCACCAGCCCATCCGGGCCAAGGTAGCGCTTGCCCAGGCCACGGCCTTCGAGCAGCACATCGCTGTGCGAGCGTGCTCGCGGTTCATGTCGCACGCCAACCCGCTCGGGTGACAACCGGCTGCCTCGCGGGTGCTCGGCCGGTACTGCCGCCAGCAAGGCCTGGGTGTAGGGGTGGCGCGGCTGACGCAGCACCTGCTGCATCGGCCCCTGCTCCACCACTTCGCCATGGCGCAGCACCACCACCTCATCGGCCAGTTGGGCAACCACTGCCAGGTCGTGGCTGATGATCAGCAGCGAGGCGCCACGGGCCTTGATCTGCTGGAACACTTCGAGAATCTGTGCCTGCACGGTGGCGTCCAGCGCGGTGGTCGGCTCGTCGGCGATCACCAGTGCGGGGTCCAGGGCCAAGGCACTGGCGATCAGTGCACGCTGGCGCAGGCCACCGGACAACTGCCCGGGACGCTGGCGAGCACGCAATTCGACATCCGGTACGCCAACCCGCTCGAGCAACTCATGCACACGCGCGGCACGGGTGTGGCGGTCACCGTATCCGTGGGTCTGCAGCACTTCGAGAATTTCCTTGCCCACCGGCCGCAGCGGGTCAAGCGATACCAGCGCATCCTGCAACACGAAGCCGATATTCCTGCCACGTACCGCGCGCCACTGGCGCTCGCTGAGATCGAGCAGGTCGTGGCCGCCGAAACTCAAGCGACGGGCACTCACCTGCGCGCGCCCTCCGGCCAGCCCGACCAGGCAGCGGGCACTGACGCTCTTGCCCGAGCCAGACTCGCCGACCAAGGCCAAGCAACGGCCGGGCAGCAAGGTGAAGGACAGATCACGGACCACGCTGGCGCCATCAAAGGCCACGTTCAGCCCTTCGACGATCAAGGTCTTGTCGCTCATGGCAGGCGCCCCTCCAGGCGTTGTTGGATATAGCGGCCAGTCACGGTGGTCGCCAGAGTGGTGAGGACGATGAACAGGCCAGGGAAGAAGGTGAGCCACCAGGCATTGGCGATGAAGTCGCGCCCCATGGACAACATGGTCCCCCACTCCGGCGCCGGCGGCCGCGCGCCCAGGCCGAGGAAGCTCAGCGCCGAGGCCCAGACGATGGCCTGGCCAACGCCCATGGTCAGCGTCACCACCAATGGCCGCATGGCGTTGGGCAGCAATTGGCGCAGCACGATGCGCGAAGTCGGGTGCCCCAACGCCCGCGCCGCTTCGATGTAGCCGGCGTTGCGTACCGCCAGCACCTGGCCACGGACCATGCGCGCGTACCCCGGCGCACCGCCCAGCCCGGTGGCGACGATCAACGGGCCGACACCGCTGCCGAACACCGCCACGAACAGCAGCGCCAGCACCAGGCTGGGGAAGGCGAACAGCACTTCCAGCAACCAGCCCACCGCACGGTCCACGCGTGCGCCGCCAAGGCCACCCAGCAGGCCGAGGGCGATGGCGATAAGCATGGAAATGGCCGTAGCTGCGAGGCCGATCAGCAGGCTCTGCCGTGCGCCGTGGATGACCCGCGCAAAGATGTCGCGGCCTGACTGGTCGGTGCCCAGCCAGTGCGCCCAGCTGGGCGGCTGGAAAGCCTCTCGCGGTACGATGGCCAATGGGTCGATGCGGGTGAACAGCCCTGGCGCCAATGCGGCCAGAAGCAATGCGAACAGGAACAGGATCGCCAGGCTTGCGCCCAGCGGCGGCAATTTCAGGTGGCGCTGCCGACGCAACGGCGCCAGCACGTGGCCATGGGTCAGGTCTGTCATGCTGCAGCCTCCTGCTGCCGAGGGTCGATCCACTGGTACAGCAGGTCGACCAGAATATTCGCCAGCACATAGCCGGCCGCCACTACCAGGCTTATGCCGATTACCAGCGGCAGGTCCTGGGCTTGCACCGCCTGGTACAGCTGGCGGCCCACCCCCTTGCGCGAAAAGATCACCTCGCACACCACCGCACCACTGATCAGCGCACCGATGGCCCAGCCTGACAGCGACACACCTGGCAGCAAGGCATGGCGCAAGGCATGCCGGAAGCGCACGGCGAGGTCACTGAGGCCACGTGTGCGGGCGGTGAGGACGAAGGGTTGATCGAGGGTGAGTTCCAGCGACTCGCGGGTGACCTGGGCAATGAAACCGGCCAATGGAATCGCCAGGGAAAACGCCGGAAGTACCAGGCTGGCGAAGCTGTCACTACCAGCCGGCGGGAACCAGCGCAGGCCGAAGGCGAATACCGCCAGCAGCACCACACCGAGCCAGAAGTGCGGCAGCGCCGCGCTGAGGGTTTCCGCCAGCGAGGTGATGCCGCCGACCAGCCTGCCGCGCCCGGCGGTGACCACTGTCAGTAGCAGCACCAGCAACCAGGCCAGCACCAAGGCGGCGACGGTCAGTTCCAAGGTCGCCCCGCCCTGCTCCGCCAGCACACGGGTGACCGGCAGGTGCTGCGAGTAGGACACGCCCAGGTCACCTTGCACCAGGCGCCCGAGGTAGAACACGTATTGCACGGCCAATGGCTTGTCGAGGCCGTACTCCACGCGCGCGGCTTCAATCGCTTCCGGCGTCGGGTTGCCACTGGGGCCACCAAGAATCGCCAGCACCGGGTCACCCGGCATCAGCCGCAGTGCGAAGAAGGTCAGGGTCGCCACCGCCCACAGCACCAGCACGCCACCGGCCAGGCGGATGGCGGCGCGCCGCCCCAGGGCAGCCAGGCGTTCGCGACGCGGGTCGGTCACCGCGAGTGTCGTCGTAGTCATTTGTTCACCCATGCGTCATAGAGGTAGGTCACCGCCAGCGAAGGTTCCAGTCGCACGCCATGGGCGGTCTTGTAGATACCCAGGCGCGTGCTTTGCGGATAGGTGGTGAGTTGCAGGTACTGCGCGGCGGCCTGTTGCTGTGCCTGGAAGTAGCGCTGGCGCCTCAGGCCCGCGTCCTGGGTGGCCAGGGCACTGTCGAGCAGTGCGTCGTAGCCCGGGTCGGCGTAGCCGGAAGAGTTCTGGTGATAACCGCCAACCCCGGCTGGCTGCACGAACGCGGTGGTGAAGATGATGCGCAGCACGTCAGGGGTGTTGGTGTTCCAGTAACCGGTGCGGATGTCGTAGTCCCATGCCGCCTGGCGAGCGGTGACCTGGGCATCGCTCATCTGGTCCAGTACCAGCTCCAGGCCCGCCTGCCGGGTTGTGGCCTGTACCTGCTCCCACAGGGTCAGCTCCGACGGCGGCGTGCGCGCACCGATCAGCACGACGGCACGCAGCCGCTGGCCGTTCCTGGTGCGGTAGCCTTCGCTGTCGCGGCCGGTCCAGCCAGCCTCGTCGAGCAGCCTGGCGGCGCGAGCCGGGTCGTATTCCTGGCTGCGTTCGAAGTCACCGCTGTAGAACGGCGTGGCCAGGCTCAACGGGCCACCGGCGCGGGGGAACTCGCCGAAGTACACACTTTTCAGCGCACCCTCGACATCGGCGCTGCGAACGAAGGCCTCGCGTACACGGATGTCGTCGAACGGTGCGCGGCGCAGGTTGAAGGTGCCATTGGTGGGGTTGCCCGGGCGCTGGGCGATGATCAGTTCCACATCCGGGTTACGCCGTGCTGCTTCGTGCGACTCTGGTGGCAATGCTTCGATCACATCCACCTCACCGGCCTGCAGCGAGGCGAAGCGCACCGACGGTTCCTGGATGAACTTCCAGACGATGCGATCAAGGTACGCAGGGCCCTGGTGTCGTGCGGTCGGCGGCGCCCAGTTGTAAGCCGGGTTGCGCACCAGCTCCACCTGGTTCTGCCGGTCCCAGCGCACCACCTTGAACGGCCCGCTGCCGACCGGGCTTTCGCAGTTCTGGTCGCGGCTGCGTTGCAATGCGGTGGGCGACTGGATGCCGAGAAAACCCTGGGCCAACACTTCAAGGAACGCCGCATAGGGTGTCGCCAGGGTGACTTCGGCAGTGTAGGTGTCGATCACCTTCGTGCCGCGGTACTGGCGGATGTAGCCA
Organism: Pseudomonas sp. NLJ1; assembly: GCF_049486705.1. Classification (NCBI taxonomy): domain Bacteria; kingdom Pseudomonadati; phylum Pseudomonadota; class Gammaproteobacteria; order Pseudomonadales; family Pseudomonadaceae; genus Pseudomonas; species Pseudomonas sp. NLJ1. Next base: position 778,717 of record NZ_CP137735.1, read on the forward strand.
CCGGCGGTACTGGATTGGGTCTTGGGGTTGGCCATGTGGTCGAGGTTGGCCTTGACCGCTTCGGCATTGAACGGCGTGCCGTCGGTAAAATGCACGTCGCGGCGCAGGTGGAAGGTGTAGCGCAGGCCATCTGGCGAGACCTCCCAGCTTGTCGCCAGCCAGGGGCCGATCTGGCCGTTGCTGTCCATCGACACCAGCGAATCGAGGTACTGCTGGGCAATGAAAACCTGCGGCATGTCACCGGCCACATGCGGGTCCAGGCAGGTGGGCTCGCGGTCGGTGGCATAGACCAGGGTGCCGCCCTGCTGCGGCTGGGTACTTTGCGCGGCGTGCTGTTCGGTTTTTTCGCAGCCGAGCAAGGCCAGTGCGGTGCAGAGCGGGATCAGAGGGAGGATGGGTGTGTTCAAGGGCGCTCCTGCGAGGACTGGGCTTCGATAGGCCTGTTGCAGGAGTTGTGCCGGGTTCAAAGGCTTGATTTTGTTGGAGTTTGCCGAGGGTCAGGTGCTGTTGCGGGGGCAAAGTGTCCGGGGGGTGTTGGTGGGGCGACAGTGAAACTGTGTCTTGTTTATGATCATCGATGCCTCTCCTGTAGTGATCCTGTGGGAGCGGCTTTAGTCGCGAAGAATCCAACGCGGTGCATGGCACCGGCTGCGCCGGTGTTCGCGGCTAAAGCCGCTCCCACAGTATCCTTGCCAATTCAATGAGTTATGTGCAGCTCCATAAGTGCGGCCTTGCCCGCGTCAGGGTTGGCACGGGTTTACAAGGCAATCCGCGCAAACCAGCTTGGCCGCGCCGCCGGAAGATGAGGTACGGCATCGAGCAAGGCTCGGGTATAGGCCTGACGCGGCTGGCCGAGCACCTGGGCTGCCGCCCCTTGCTCCACCACCCTCCCCCCTTGCATCACCAATACCTGGTCACTCACCTGCTCCACCACCCCAAGGTCGTGAGAGATGAACAGGCAAGCCAGGTTCAGCTCCGCCCTGAGCTCGGCCAGCAATGCCAGGATGCGCGCCTGCACCGACACATCCAGTGCCGATACCGGTTCATCCAGCACCAGTACCCTGGGCTTCATGGCCAGCGCCCGGGCAATCGCGATGCGCTGCCGCTGCCCGCCCGACAATTCCAGTGGGCGGCGGTCGAGCAACCCCGCCGGCAGCTGCACCCGCTCCAGCAACGCCGCTGCCTCGGTGCGCTGCAACGCACGCGGTACCCCCGCATGCGCCAGCGCCTCGGCCAATACCCGTAACACGGTGTAGCGTGGGTCGAACGAAGCCAGCGGGTCCTGGAACACCACCTGGATCCCCTGCCGTGCCTGGCGCTGCTGCGCGGCGGACAACGCAAGCCAATCCTGCCCGGCCAGTTGCAGGCTGCCTTGCTCCGGCCGCTCCAGCCCCAGCAGGATGCGCCCCAGCGTGCTCTTGCCGGAACCGGACTCGCCTACCACGCCAAGGGTTTGCCCGGCGCGCAACTGCAGCGACACTTCGTCCAGCACCTGACGCAGCCGCCCGTCCGGGCCGACAAAGGCCTTGCTCAGGCCGCGCGCCTCCAGCACCACCGGTTGCTCGTCCACGACATTCTCCATCAGCGCCAGGGCAGGCGCCGCCGGACGTTTGAAATGTACTGCCCGAGCCGCGCTCAGCAGGCGTTGGGTATAAGGGTCCTGCGGGTCCTGCAAGATCTGCTCGACACTGCCTTGCTCCACCACCACGCCATGGCGCATCACCGCCACCCAGTCGGCCAGGCGTGCGACCACGGCCAGGTCGTGGCTGACCATCAACAGGCTGTTGTCGCGCTCGCGCAGTTGCTCCAGCAGGTCGAGGATCTGCGCCTGCACCGTGGCGTCCAGCGCGGTGGTGGGCTCGTCAGCAATCAACAGGCGCGGCTGACAGGCGATGGCCGAAGCGATCAGGGCGCGCTGCCTGAGGCCTCCGGATAACTGCCAGGGGTATTGCCGGGCACGGACTTCAGGCTCAGGCACTCCGACCTGACGCAACAGCTCGAGCACCCGCAGACGGCGCTGCTCCGCGGCCAGGTCGGTGTGCAACAGCAATGGCTCTTCGATCTCTGCCCCCACGCGCCGCAGCGGGTCGAGCGAACCCAGCGCATCCTGCATGACAAAGCCGATATGCTCGCCACGCAAGCGCTGCCACGCGCGCTCGTCGAGCTGGCGCAGGTCCTGCCCGGCAAAGGCCAGGCGCTGCGCCTGCACATGAGCACCGGCGCCGGTCAGGCCGACCAGGGTACGCGCCGTGACGCTCTTGCCCGAGCCCGATTCGCCCACCAGTGCCAGGCACTGCCCTCCGCGCAACTGCAGGTCGACGCCGTGCACCACTGGCACACCATTGAAGCTCACGTGCAGGCCGCGGATGTCTACCAGCGGTGCCTGGTTCTTCTTGAAGATGCTCATGCGCGTCTGCCCTCGCTACGGCGCAGCCAGTCTCGGCCAATGACGGTGATGGAAATGACAGTCAGGGTGATCGCCAGCGCCGGCCAGGCCATCAGCCAGGGCGCGTTGGCCATGAAGTTGCGCGCCACTGCCATCATCGCGCCCCACTCCGGCGCGGGAGGTGGTGCACCGAAGCCCAGGAAGCTCAGCGCAGCGGCGGCGGTGATGGCACCACCCAGGCCGATGCAGGCCAGGATAAATACGGGCTGGACGGCGTTGGGCAGCACATGCCAGAACACCACGGCCAAGCGCCTGCGGCCCAGCGTGACCGCTGCTTCGACGAAACTGGCACGCCGGATGGTCAGCGTCTGGGCGCGTACCAGGCGCGCATAGCGCGGCACCGAGGCGATACCGACGGCGAGGATCAGATTGCTGGTGCCTTGGCCGAACAGGGTGATGATGACCAGCGCCAGTAGCAGGTCCGGGAAGGCCAGCAGTACATCGACGGCGCGCATCAGCAGGTTGTCCAGCCAGGCTGGAGCGAGGCCGGCGAGCAAGCCGAGCAGCGTGCCCAGGCCAAGCCCGACCAGGGTGGCGGCCAGGCCGATGTAAAGCGATGGGCGGGCGCCATGGATCAGCCGGCTGAGGACGTCGCGGCCGTTCTCGTCACTGCCCAGCCAAAAGGCGGGGCTTGGCGGGTGGTAAGCCAGGCGGGCGTCGGCGGCCAACGGGTCGGTTGGCGAGAGCCAGCCGGGGAAGATTACAGCCAGCAGTAACAGGCCCAGGGTGATCCAGGCCAGCGCCAGGCCAGGGCGAATCTGCCACCTGCTGGTCGCTGTGTTTGGTATGGAGACGATTGCGTTCATGTCTGTCCTTCTTGTGTCGCCTGTACTGGCCTCTTCGCGGGTAAACCCGCTCCCACAGGAGCACAGCAAAGGCTGAATTCGTGAGGTCCCTGTGGGAGCGGCTTTAGCCGCGAACAAGGGCGAAGCCCTTGCCATGTGGGCTACGGCGCCGGGTTGGGAATACGCCGGTGCACGGCCTGGATCTCGGCCAGTACTTCATCGCTCAGTTGCACATCCAGTGCACTCAGGTTCTCCTGCAGTTGCAGCAAGGTGGTCTGCCCGGTAATCGCACTGGCCACGAACGGCTGGCGTATGACGAAAGCCAGGGCCAGTTGCGCCGGTCTCAGCCCATGCTCCCGGGCAATCCGCACGTAGCTGGCAATCGCGTTGTTGGCCTCCTCGCTGCCATAGCGATTGAACGTGCGATACACCGACGACAATCGCGAACCCTCCGGCCTTGCCCCGTTCAGGTATTTGCCGGTCAACGCCCCGAACGCCAGCGGCGAATAGGCCAGCAGGCTGACCCCTTCGCGATGGCTGAACTCCGACAGGCCGTTCTCGTACAAGCGGTTGAGCAGGCTGTACGGGTTCTGGATGCTGGCAATCCGTGCCAGGCCTTTGTCCTCGCTGTGCCGCAGAAACTGCGCCACACCCCACGGCGTCTCGTTGGAAACACCGATATGGCGCACCTTGCCGGCCTTGACCTGTTCGTCCAGCACCGCAAGGGTTTCTTCGATGGCTGCCGTTTGCGGATGGTCGTCGACGTAGGGGTACTCACGGATGCCGAAGAAGTTGCTGGTGCGGTCGGGCCAGTGCAGTTGGTAGAGGTCCAGGTAGTCGGTCTGCAGGCGGCGCAGGCTGCCCTCCAGGGCGGCGACGATGTTCTTGCGGTCGTGGTGCGACAGGCCATCGCGGATGTGCACCTGGCCGCCCGGGTCACGGGCCGGGCCGGCGATCTTGCTGGCCAGCAGGAGTTTGTCGCGCTTGCCACGGGCCGCCAGCCAGGTGCCGATGAAGCGCTCGGTGGTGGTCCAGGTTTCAGCGCGGGTAGGTGTGGGATACATCTCGGCGGTGTCGATGAAGTTGATGCCTGCAGCAACGGCAGCGTCCAGTTGCTGAAGAGCATCCTGTTCGCTGTTCTGGTGGCCCCAGGTCATGGTGCCGAGGCTGAGCAGGCTGACCTGGAGGTTGGTGTGGCCCAAGGGGCGATAGCGCATGGGTGCATCCTGTCGATTGTGTGTTGGGTTGGAATTTTTGGGGCTGCTTTGCAGCCCTTTCGCGACGCAAGGCCGCTCCCACAAGGGCAGCGCTAGGCTGTGAACTGGTTCACGGCCCTGGGCAACCCCAGGTGCTCGCGCAAGGTGGTGCCGGTGTATTCGGTGCGGAACAACCCACGCTTCTGCAGCAGCGGTACCACCTCTTCGACGAATACCCGAGCACCCGACGGGAACATGTCGGGCATGATGTTGAAACCATCCCCCGCCCCCGCCAGGAACCACTCGGCCAGGGTATCGGCGACCTGTTCCGGGGTACCGACGGCCAACCGGTGCCCGACCAGAATCCGCCGCGACAACTGGCGAATGGTCAGGTTCTCGCTGCGCGCCAGGTTCAACTGGGCCTCCAGAAAACCCTGCGACCCCCGCTCGAAATCCGCCACCGCGCCAATCCGTTCCCACGGTAACGGCGCATCGGGGTCCAGCTCGCGGGGGTCGATGCCGATACGCCCCGCCACTTGCTGCAACAGGCCGTGCTCGCCATGCCAGGCATTGAGCTCGTCGAAGCGTGCATGAGCCTCGGCCTCGGTGCTGCCAATCACGGTCGACAGGCCGGGCATGATCTTCAGGTGCTGCGGGTCACGGCCCCAGGCTTTGGCCCGTGCCTTCATTTCCCGATAGAACGCCAGCCCGTCGGCGAGGGTGGTCTGGGTGGTGAAGATCGCATCGGCATAGCGTGAACCGAGTGCCTTGCCACCTTCGGAAGAGCCGGCCTGCACCAGTACCGGCCTGCCCTGCGGCGAGCGCGGCAGGTTCAGCGGCCCCTTGACCTGAAAGTGCTTGCCCTTGAAATCCAGGGTGTGGACTTTGCCCGGGTCGGCAAAACGACCGGCACTGCGGTCACCGATGATCGCGTCGTCCTCCCAGCTGTCCCAAAGCTTGAGGGTCACATCGACGAACTCCTCAGCCCGCCCGTAGCGGTCTACATGCAACGGCGCGCCAGCCAGGCCGAAGTTCTGTGCTGCCGCGTCACCGGCATTGGTCACCACATTCCAGGCTGCGCGGCCGCCGCTGATGTGGTCCAGCGAGGCAATTCGCCGGGCCAGGTTGAAAGGTTCGTTGTAAGTGCTGGAGCAGGTCGCGATAACGCCGATGCGCTCGGTGGCGGCCGCCACTGCGGTCAGCAGCACGGTCGGTTCCAGGCGCCCGCCGGGCTGGGCGGACACATCCGGCGGCAACGCCGGGCCATCGGCAAGGAAGATCGCATCCAGGCAACCGCGTTCGGAAATACGCGCGATATCGCGGTAATAGTTGACGTCGATATAGGCGTCGATTGCCGCCTCACCCTGGCGCCAGGCGCCGGAGTGCGAACCGAAGCCGAGGATGTTCATGCCCAGGCTCATCTGTTTGGTAGTCATGCCGATTCTCCTGATCAGACTGCGCTGGCTTCGTCGCCGCTGCCCTGCCCTTCGCTGGCGCTGGCATGAAGGGCACGCCAGGCCTGGGCCGGGCTGATGCCATTGAGGTAGTAATTGCCCAACGCCTGCTCGCGGTAGATCGCCGGGTTGTGCGAAGCCAAGGTGCGGGCATTGCGCCAGTGGCGATCGAGGCGCCGGGCATTGCTGGTGGCCGATGCGCCCCCGACTTCGAACAATAAGGTGCTCGCTTCCAGCACTTGCGGCAGCCCAACCTGCTGCGCCTGGAAGGCATGGATCTCGGCGTCGGTGTAAAGCTGCTCGGCCACCTCGCCGTGCTGCCCGGCTTCGAACACCGCCTGCAGGCTCTGGCCCACGGCGGTGACTTGCGCATCGGCAGCGAAGGCCAGGCTCGACAGGCGGCCGATCACCGCCTGCACCCGCGGGTCTGCGGCCGGCTGCGACTGCCCCGGCACGCCAAAGGCGCGGGTACGGCCCTGGACGAACGCTACGGCATCGGCCAGTACCGCATGGCCGATACCCGCCAAGGTGGCCAGATGCACCGCCTGGTAGAACGCGGTCAGGTACGACTCGGCGCGCAACTCGCCCTTGGCGAAACGGCGCAGCACATGTTGCGGCGGCACGCTGACCCGGGTGAAACGGGTGGTGCCGCTGCCGGTCAGGCGCTGGCCGAAGCCGTCCCAGTCGTCGATCCGCTCAACCCCCGGCGCGCGGGTCGGCACCACGAGGCTGACAAAGTCGTCGCCGTGGTTGGCCACTGCCGCCACCCAATCGGCGTACAGCGTGCCCGTGCAGTAATACTTTTCGCCGTCCAGGCGGTAACCACCCTCGTCTTCGCTCAACTGCACGGTATTGCCGGTACTGTCGGTGCGCTCGGCCATGGCCGCGCCCCACAGCTCACCGGCGACCACGCGAGCGAACCAGTAGTCCTGAGAGGCGGCGTCACCGGACGACAGCCGCCCCTCGACGAAGCCGAAGTGAGCACGGAAGATCTGCGGCAGGTTGGAGTCGGCTTGCCCCAGACGCACCAGCTGGCGCAGCAACTGCGGCAAGGTTGCGCCTGAGCCGCCGTGGCTGCGCGGCACGCGCAGGGCGCCGAAGCGGGCCTCGCGCAACCAGGCCACCGGCTCATGGGCCAGGGTGCGCTGCTGTTCGCGGGCCACCGCGCCTTCGGCAATTCGCGCGTAGACCGGCGCGAAACGCGCATCCAGTTCGGCATCGGTAATCGTGGTTTGGCTCATGATGGTTCCTTTTTCGTGAATTCAGACGCGTGCGGTGCGCGGGTCGATGGCCTGGGTCGCCAGGTCCACCAGCAGGTTGACCAGCACGTAGATCGCTGCCGCCAGCAGGGTGACGCCGAGCACCAGTGGCACGTCCTTGCTGGCGGTAGCGTCGAGCATCAAACGGCCAATGCCTTGGCGGCCAAACAGCAGTTCCAGCACCACGGCACCGCCGAGCAGGCTGGCGAACACGTAGCCGGCCAGGGTCACCAGCGGCACCAGGGCATGACGCAGGGCGTGGCGCAGGCGCACAGCGATATCACCCATGCCACGTGCACGGGCCTGGGTGATGAAGGGTTGTTCCAGCACCTGCTCCAGCGACTGGCGCAACACCTGGGCGAGCACCGCCGCGATCGGCAGCGCCAGGGCCAGGCTCGGGAGTACCAGCGAGCGCCAACCGCCAGACCCGGACGGCGGCAGCCAATGGAAGTGGAACGCGAAGGCCAGCAGCAGCACGGTGCCGATCACGAAGTTTGGGGCCGACGACAGCAACAGCTCGATGCCCGACACCACCACCCGCAAACGCCGCCCGCGGTTAGCGGTGAGCAGCGCCGAGGCCACCGCCAGCAGCACCGCCAGCACAGCCGCGCTGCTGGCCAGCGCCAGGGTCGCGGCGGCCTGCTCGCCAATCGCCTGGCCGACCGGTATGCGCAGCCGGTACGACTCGCCCAGGTCGCCCTTGGCCAGGCGCGCCAGGTAGTGGCCGTACTGCACCCACAGCGGTTGGTCGAGGCCGTACTCGGTGCGCACCTGCGCCAACAACGCTTCGCTCGGCATCGCATCCGGGCCGCCGAGAATCGCCAGGGCGGTGTCGCCACCGCTGTGTTGCATGCCGAGAAAGGTCAGGCTGGCCGCTGCCCATAGCACGACCACACCGTCACGCAGACGGCGCAGCAAGATCGTCAGCAGTTTCATGGTTGCTCCTTGGCCAGCCACACGCTGGTGAACAGGGGAACATTGTGCGAACCATCGAACAGCACGCCGCCGACCGCATTGCGGTAGGCCAGCAGCATCTGGCTTTCCACTGAAGGCACAGCCGGCACTGTCTCGCCCAGGCGCTGCTGGGCCTGGCGATACAGCTCGCGGCGTTGCGCCGGGTCGGTGCTGCGCCGGGCGGCGCCGAGCAGCTGGTCAAGGGTGGCGTCACGGAAGTAGCCGACGTTCTGACCGATCATTCGTGTGCTGGGGATGGATTGGCTGTGGTAGAGGATGTACAGGCCATCGGCCGTGTTGGTGTGCCAGTAGCCGCCGCCGATGGCGTCGAAGTTGCCGCGGTAACGCAGCTCCATGACCTTGCTCAGCGGCAGCAACTCGATGCGCAGGTCGAAGCCGACCTTGCGCAGGTCCGCCTGGGCCGCCACCGAGACATTGGCCGGGAACGCCGGATTGTCATAGGTCAGCAAGGTCGCCCCGAGGCGCTGGCCCGCACGGCTGCGATAGCCTTCGGCATCACGCTCGGTCCAGCCGGCTGCGTCGAGCAAGCGCCCGGCTTCGGCCGGGTCGAAGGCCAGGGTGTCGCGGGCCACCGGGTCATAGCCAGGCGTATTCACGGCAAGGAAGTCCCCCTTGGCCAGGTATTCGCCGAAACCGGAAATCCATGCCAGGCCATCACGGTCGATGGCCTTGGCCACTGCCTGACGCACCCGCACGTCATCGAACGGCGAACGTTCGACATTGAAGGTGATGCTGCGCGACGGGTTGCCCTTGCGAATGCGATTGCGCAGGGTCAGTTGCGGGTTGGCGCGGATCGCCGCGGCATTCTGCGCCGGTGCATCCAAGGCCATGTCGTTGTCGGCAGCTTCCAGCGAGGTGTAGCGGATCATCGCTTCGGGCACGTAGCTCAGCTCGATGCCATCCAGATACGCCTCGCCCTGGTGGTTGATCGCCGTCGGCGCCCAGTTGTACCCCGGGCGGCGAACAAAGCTGGCACGCTGGTCGCGCACCCAGCCGGTCAACACAAACGGCCCGGTGCCGATGGGCTGACTGGCGATGGTCTTCGGCGCCTCGAGGATCTGCCGTGGCGAGATCATCCCCAGCCAGGCCTGCGACAGTACATCGAGAAACGGCGCATAGGGCGCACGCAGGGTTGCCTCGAATGTGTACTCGTCGACCACCCTCCCCTGCAGGTATGGCGCGATATAGGCGGCGGCCAGTGGCGACTTGGTCGTCGGGTCGCGCATGTGTTCGAGGTTGACCCGTACCGCCTCGGCGTTGAAGCGCTCGCCATCGCTGAAAGTGACGTCGTCACGCAGGTGGAAGGTGTAGGTCAGGCCGTCGGCGCTGATGTCCCAGCTTTTCGCCAGCCACGGAGTGAGGGTGCCGTCTTCGGACTGGTACACCAGGCAATCGAACAGGATGCGGCCCATCCACTGCATGTTGCCATTGGACAGCGCGTGGATATCGAAGCTGCCAGCGTCGCTCGCCGCCGACACGCGCAGCGTGCCACCGCGATTGCCGGGTTGCTGCTCGACGAAATCGCTGGCCGGGTAGCGCATCACGCCGTTCACTTCGCTGAGCGCTTCGCCCTTGAGCGGCGCCTGGCTCTGCGCGGACATGGCGGGTGAGCAGGCGACAACCAACAGTGCGCTGGCCACCAGGCATGTATTGAATAATCGAGAATTCAGCTGCACAACGGGCCCTTTATATAGACGGCTACATGAAGGGCTATTGCAGTTGTCGTGCCAGCGCTAACACAGCGCATTCGTTGAGGTTAGTTCAATCCGCCTGACGCATTAACCATACAAACTGTTTCATCCCTGTTGCGCTGACAACATCCAACCCTTTGGGCTGCGCTGTCGCGCAGATAACTGAAATTGCAAGCAACCCGCGTCCCCTGTGGGAGCGGCTTTAGCCGCGAAGAATCCAACGCGGTGCATGGCACCGGCTACGCCGGTGTTCGCGGGCATGCCCGCTCCCACAGGGATCGCCCAGCTTTTAGAAATTGAGTAAGACAGTTGCTCCCACAGGTTGCGCCATAGCATTCGGATATTTGGATATAACCTGCACTGTTCCGCAAACAACAGGGGCGCAACAAAATTTGCTGTTTTATTCAGCACTTCACACTAAAACTTTGCCCACACCCCCAAACTTCCGGCCTTTCGCCAGCTGGCACAGAAACTGCTCTCACATATTCCGACAGGCCTGACTATTCCCATAGAACGCCGAGGACCTACGATGACTTGCAAGGAATTCAACGATGCGTGCGATTCAACCCCATCCACTGCGCCTGGCCATCCGCCACGCCGCCCTGGCCACTGCGGCCACGGCCCTGCTGGCCCCGGTCACGGTACTGGCCGCTGAGCAAACCCTGGGCACGGTGACCGTGCAGGCTGCCAAGCAATCCGAAGTGCAACAGGCCGCCAGCGCCCTCGCCGAGGTGCCCGGCGGCACCAGCGTGGTCGACAGCGAAGAGGTCGCCAAAGGCCGCACTGCCACACTGCAGGACACCCTCGGTTACCAGCCCGGGGTATTCGTGCAGTCCACCGGCGGCAACGACGCTGCGAAGATCTCGATCCGCGGCTCCGGTGCCAATACCTCGCCCGGCTATTTCCGTGAGGGCATCAAGTTCCTGTTCGACGGCCTGCCGCTGACCGGCCCTGGCGGCACACCCTACGAATTCCTCAATGCCAGCGGCGTGAACTACACCGAGATCCTGCGCGGCGCCAACGCCTTCCAGTATGGGGCGCTGACCCTCGGCGGCGCGGTCAACTTCGTCAACCACAGTGGCTACAGCGCCCCTGGCCTGCGCGTGCGCGCCGAAGCCGGTAGCTACCACTACCAGAAGCAGAGCATCAGCTACGGTGGGGTCGAGGGCGACCTGGACTACTACCTGCAGGCCGACAACTACCGCAACGAGGGTTTTCGCGACTACAGCCTGTCGAAGAGCTCGGGCATCGTCGCCAATGCCGGCTACCGCTTCAGCCCCAAGCTGGAAACCCGGCTGCTGCTGCGCTACCGCGACGAAACCCACAACGACCCCAGCGCCACCACCCTCAACGCCGCGCTGCACCACCCGCGCCGTGCCAGCGCCACCGCCGAGAGCAGCGGTGCCGGTGCGCGCCGCCCGGGCAGCATCTGGGTAGGCAGCAAGACCACCTATACCTTCGACGACGATGCACGGCTGACCTTCGGCCTGTCGTATCACGACTATCGCCATACCAACAACCCGCGCAGCCCGAGCAACCCCAGTTACTGGGACTGGCACGACCTCGGCCTGCTGTTGGGCTACGATCGCGTCGACTACCTGTTCGGCCACGAAAGCCGCAGCAACATTGCCTTTACCTCGACCCAGCACCTGCGTGGCGGGGTGAACTCGGCCAATGACGACAAGCTGTCGCTCAAGCAGGTCAACTACAAGGATTCGTTCGACCGGGTGATTGCCCTGGGCAACGATATCAACCTGGTCGACAACCTCTGGCTCACCAGCGGCGTGTCGTTCATCAACGTGCGGCGCAAGATCAACATCGACCACGCGGTAAACCCCAACACCACCACCTTCCCGCAGCACGTGGACTACGACAACTGGAGCGTCGCCCCGCGCATCGGCCTGCGCTACGAGTTCAGCCCGAACCTGCAGGTATTCACCAACTTCAGCCGCAGCATCGACCCGCCTGCTTCGTGGGAATATTCGGGCTCCGGCCCGGCCCTGCCTTACATCCGCCCGTTGGTGGAGCAGAAGGCCAACACCTTCGAGGTCGGAATCAAGGGCTCGCACGGCATCTTCGATGGCAGCCTGGCCCTGTACCGCTCGTGGATCCACGACGAGCTGCTGAATGTGCAGATCATCCCCGCCACGTCATCGTCGGCAGCGGTCACTGGCGCCTTCAACGCCTCACCAACCATCCACCAGGGGGTCGAAGCCGGCCTCAACACCCGCCTCTGGGAAAACCCTCAGGGCGACCTGGTACGCTGGCGTCAGGTGTACACCTACAACGACTTCTACTACCGGCATGACGACACGTTCGGCGACAACCAGCTGCCGGGCGTGCCCAAGCACATCTACCAGGGCGAACTGCAGTACCAGGACCACAGCGGCTGGTACACCGGAATCAACGTGCAGTCGGCCTCGCGCACGGCAGTGGACTACGCCAACAGCCTGTATGCGCCGTCGTACACCATCTGGGGGGCGAACCTGGGGTATGAGGCGCCGAAGGGCAACTGGAAGGTGTCGCTGGACCTGAAGAACCTGGCGAACAAGGCATACGTGACGGCAGTGACGCCGGTGTACAACGCGCGCGGGCAGGACACTGCGTCGTTCTGGCCGGGAGACGGGATTGGTGCATACGTGGGGGTCGAATACAGGTACTGAGCAGGCGGCCACGCGCTTGATGGCACGTCCGCTGTGCATTCGAAACCGAGCGCCGTCCCACGGTGCTCGGTTTCGAGGAGCGCTGTTCGCGCCGAAGGGCTTCGCAGGGTAAATGGAAAGGTTTCAGCATTGACCTGAATCAATCAAACGCCATGGGCGGTGTTGTAAACAGCACACCGAACATACGGGAATGAAGTTTGATGAGCCAGTCCAACCAGGCAACCAGAATTATCTGCAACAATCTTGAACTGGCCGATCAGTTGCGCCAGTTGCTGGCGCCTATCGCACCTGATTGCGAGGTGCTGAGCACGCCTGACAATTGCAGTGCCGTACCGCTTTGTCGCTGGCTCGGTGAAACACAGTTGGGCTCGGCTGGGCAGGTACAGGCTGCACTGCTGGATGCCACCGAGGTGCTCGCACAGACCCGACACGCCTTCAAGTCCCGCGAACTGGGTTTGCTGCGGCGACGCTTGGTTGCATTGCTGGATAAATTGTCGGAAGATCCCCAATGATGTAAATGTGCCATCACCAGGTTCCGCCCTGCGGGAACCGGCTTTGCCGAGCAGGATAATAGGCCTGAAAGACGAAGCGCCGTGGCAACAAGTTCTCGAGCAGAACTTGTTGCCACGGCGCTTTTTTTTGTTCAGCACAAAGGAATCTTCTCCAACACCGGGGGATGTGAATGAAGGTGACAAAAGACCTCGAGGAACTGCTCAAGCGTATCCGTCTGGATCACGCCGAGATTGTCGAACGCTTTCGTTTTCTTGACTGGAGCGGCGAAGATGCCAGGCGACTAGGCGCAGCAGCTCAGTACATGGCCCCGTCCCAGCAGGCTTTCGTCGACCATCTGTACCGTCACCTGGCGGAATTCTCCACGCCGTCTGCGTTGCTTCGCACACCGGAGGTCACCGCCCGCTTGAAGCAGAGCCAGGCTGAGTATTACCAGTGCCTGTGGGGCGGCCCCTACGATGAAACCTACGTCAACGGCCGCCTGCGCATCGGTGTGATCCACCAGCAGATCGGCCTGGAGTTGAAGTGGTACCTCGGCAGCTATCGCCTGTACCTCGACGACATGCTCGAAAGCGTGTTCGGCGACAGCCCGGATGCCACGCTCTATTCAAGCCTGTTGAAGGCGGTGTTCTTCGACATGACGCTGGCCATCGATACTTACAGTGCGGCCCAGCACAAGGCGCTGGAAGACAGTGAGGCGCGCTTCGCCCGCGCGCTGCGCGGTGCCAACGACGGGCTGTGGGACTGGCATGTCGATCAGGATCGGCTTTACGTTTCGGAGCGTTGGGCCAGCATGCTCGGCCTCAGCCGCGATAGCATCGGCGAGAGCAGTTCCAGCTGGTTCGGTCGCGTACACCCGGACGACCTGCCGGATTTTCGCCATGCCATCGATGCCCATCTTCAAGGGCAGACATCCTCCGTTCACCATGAGTACCGGATCCGCAAGCACAACGGTGACTACATCTGGGTCCTGGTGCGAGGGGTCGCCGAAATGACCACCCCTGGCGAGCTGCGCATGGCTGGCTCGCAGTCTGATATCAGTGCACGCAAGGATGCCGAGCAGCGCCTCCAGCATACCGCCCAGCATGACCCGCTGACCGGCCTGGCCAACCGTATCCGGCTTGACGAGCAGATGCAGAAGACCTTCAGGAAGCAGCGCAAGGGCGGTGACTACGAGGCGCTGCTGTTCATCGATCTGGACCGCTTCAAGCTGATCAACGACAGCCTCGGCCATAACGTCGGTGATCGCGTGCTGGTGGAAGTTGCAGCGCGCTTGAAAGAGTCGCTGCGCCCCACGGACCAACTGTTCCGCTTCGGCGGCGACGAATTCATCGTCCTGCTTCACGACCTCACCTGCGACCGCGACGCCGAGCAGATATCCCAACGCATCCTCGACAACCTGCATCGACCGCTGCACATGGACGGCCGTACCCTGGTGGTCAGCGCCAGCATCGGCATCGCGCCATTGCACGACGATGGCAAGGCCCTGGATGTCCTGCAGGCTGCCGACCTTGCCCTCTACCGAGCCAAGTCCGCCGGCAAGGCGCGGTTCGCCCACTACGACGAAACCTTGCAAGACACCGCACAGCAGCATCTGGAACTGGAGTCGGCGCTAGGCCAGGCATTGCAGCAGAATGAATTCGAACTGTACTACCAACCCATCTATCACCTGGGCCAAGGGACACCGCTGGTGACCGGCGTCGAAGCGCTACTGCGGTGGCGCCATGGCGAACGTGTGATCTCGCCACTTGAGTTCATCCCTGCGCTGGAGGAATCCGGAGAGATCATCCGCGTTGGCGAATGGGTACTGCGCCAGGCCTGTCAGCAGACCCGGGCCTGGCAACTGGCCGGGCATGAGCGCCTGCGCTGCTCGGTGAACATTTCCAGCACCCAATTGCAACAGGCCGACTTCACCCTCCGGCTGATCGATATCCTGCAAGAAAGCGGCCTGCCTCCCGCCAGCCTGATCCTGGAAATAACCGAAAGCCAACTGATGCATGACGACATGGACACATTGGCCTGTCTGCACGAGTTGACCAGCCTTGGTGTCCTGCTGGCACTGGACGATTTCGGCACGGGTTACTCCTCGCTTGGCTACCTTACGCGCTTTCCACTGCACATCCTCAAGCTCGACAAGAGCTTCATCACCGGCGTCCCTTACGAGAACAAACAGAGCGCGATCAGCCAGGCGATTATTGTTCTCGGCCGTAGCCTCGGCCTGGAAGTAGTGGCTGAAGGCATCGAGAGTTCCGCCCAACTCGAATTCGTGGTCGGTGAAGGCTGCCACTACGCCCAAGGTTACTGGTTCAGCCGGCCACAACCCGCCGCCCAGATACAACACCTGCTCAGCACAGAGGACCGTTTCGAGGGAAGCGCAGTTGCGCGGCGCGTACCAGTCAGTTCAGGAGAAAAACAATGAAAACCAATCTTCCGGTCAGTGGTCGTGCCGTCGAATTCAGCGCAAACGCGAACATTCTTTCGACAACCAACCCCAAGGGCGCCATCACTTACGTCAACCCCGACTTCATCAACATCAGCGGGTTCAGTGAAGCCGAACTGCTTGGCGTCAATCACAACATCGTGCGCCACCCGGACATGCCGCCGGAAGCCTTTGCGCATCTGTGGCAGACACTCAAGGCTGGGCGCTCGTGGATGGGGCTGGTAAAAAATCGCTGCAAAAATGGTGACCACTACTGGGTCAGCGCCTACGTCACGCCGATGCAGCGCAATGGCGAAACAGTGGAATACCAATCGGTTCGCACGCTACCGGCCAAAGCGCTGGTACAAGCCGCAGAACATGTCTATGCGCAGTTGCGTAGTGACAGAAAGGCCAACTGCCTGCGTATGTCACGGCTATCCGTGGGCATGCGCCTGGCACTCGCCAGCACTGGCGTGAACCTGCTGTGCTTTGCTGCCTTGGGCTCGCTGGGCGCGTTGGCCTGGAGCCATGCCGCCCTCTCCATGATGCTGTCGAGCTTGCTGCTCGGCGGCCTGTTGCGCTTCAGCCTGCGCCCCCTCGACGCCCTTGCGCACAAAGCCAGGAAGATCGCCGACAACCCTCTGAGCCAGATCCTCTACAGTGGCCGCCGCGACCAATTTGGCCAGATCGACTTCGCCCTGCAAATGCTCGAAGCCGAGACCCGGGCAATAGTCGGACGCATTGCCGATTCGTCCCGCCAGTTGAGCAAGGAAGCCGAAGCGCTCGTGTCTGCAGTGGACAACAACAATTGCGCGACCCTCCGGCAGCAGGGAGAAACCGCCCAGGTAGCCAGCGCAATAACCCAGATGGCCAGCAGCGTGCAGGAAGTGGCGCGCAACGCTCAGCTCACTGCCAGCGCCGCGAACCTGGCCAATCAGGAATCCGACCGCGGCCACCAACTGGTCGAGCAGACCCGCCAGCACATTGATAGCCTCGCCAGCGAGGTGCAACAGACCAGCATGGTGATTCATCAACTGGAACAGCATGGCAATGAAATTGACCGCGTGCTCGAGGTCATTCAAAGCATCGCCGAACAGACCAACCTGCTGGCCCTCAACGCCGCCATCGAGGCTGCCCGCGCCGGTGAGGCCGGCCGCGGTTTCGCCGTGGTCGCCGACGAGGTGCGCGGGCTGGCTTCACGGACTCAGCAATCCACCGCCCACATCCAGGGCACCATCGAAACCTTGCGCCGCTCCACGGGTAATGCCGTGCTGGCGATGCAGCGCAGTCACAGCAAGGCCGAGGTCAGCGTCGAACAGGCACTGCTGGCTGCCCGGGCGCTGGACGGGATCACCCAGCGCGTCGATGAGATAAGCGGCATGAGTGTGCAGATCGCTGCCGCAGTAGAGGAGCAGAGCGCGGTGGGTGACAGCATCCAGTGCAACCTGGCCGATATCAGTCAAACCACCCAGAAAAGCGTGCTTGCCAGCAACCAGAGTCGCACCACTGCCGCCCACGTCGCCAAGCTGGCCGAGCGCCTGCAACTGCTGTCGGCGCAGCTTTGGGGGCGCCAGCGCCACGGGTGACGGGTTCGCACCTTATTCTCAAGCCAACCCTCACAAGCCGGCCTGCGTGGTCGGCCCCAGCTTTGGCGACTTCTGCAACAACCCTCGTGGCAACTGGAAACCTTTGAAAGGCTCTTGCGTGATAGGGTTGAAGGCTTTCTGGGCGTTAAGCCTGTAGCGCATCACGCCATCGCCGGTCCTGAAGCTCAGGTCCACGCTGGTCGCCGTGCGCCCATTGAGCGAGCCACGGCTGAGCAAGCGGAACATCGACCAGGGGCCACGGTACTCAAGGCTGCTGCTGTTTCCGTTCTGCCGGAGCAAGGTCAGGTTACTGCGCACCTGCTGCCCCAAGGTATTGGGCCAGACAATACCGGTGATCTGGCGCGGGCCATGGGTGTAGGGAATCAATTGACCGTCCAGGTCCAGCAAGCTTGTACGCTGGTTGGCACTCAGGCCCAAGGGCTCGATGCTGAACTGCACACTCAGGTTGCCGCGCTGATCAAAGAAGGTCTCGCGGATACGATCTGCCCGCTCCAGCTGTTCGAGCACATCACTGCGGATAAGTGACTGCCCCTGCTGGCCGGCCTGCAGGGCTTCGAGGTTATCCTTCAGGAACACCTTCAGGTATTGATCATGAAACTGCTGCAGCCGCCCCTTCGGCCCGAAGAAGGCTTCAAAGTCATCCAGCGAAGCGTCGGGAGCTTTCACCACGAAGGGGTAACGCCCTGCCAGGCGCTGCTGGAAGAAGCTGTACACCTCGGCGTCCCAGCGTCGCTCCAATTCGCGCAGGGCTTCGACATTCAGCACTTGTGCTGTTTGATCGGCGATCTTTCTGATCTGGTGGTTGATCGGTTCCGGTAAGCCGGTGGCCACCCGCTGCAGGGTGCCGATGGGGTCTTGCCCTGTCATCGAGAATCGCTGATGCACGGCCTGCAGTGCGGCCTTGCCTCGGTCGGGGCTGTCTTGCACCGCCTTGGCATAGTCGTGCACGGCCGCGATGGCACCGAGAGTCTCGTCGTAGTAGCTGGGTTTCTCACCGGTTGCCTGCAGCATGGCACTCAGCCCGGCAAATGCGCGCTGTATGGCCCAGGCCTGTTGTTGATCAGGCCTGCCACTTGTCGGTCGCAACGCTTCGACCTCCCCGGGTGCCTCAGCGACAACGGCTGATGAAAGCGAAGTGTTGTCCCTCACTGTGTCCAACAACCGATGCAGGGGTGCTGCTGGCCCGGTCAACTGCTGCAGGATCGCGACACCATGATCCAGGTCGCGGAAGTCGGCCACCGAGAAGGCGTTCAAGGCTCGACGCCAACTGTCAATGAAATCGGCGCTGTACAGGTTACGTAGGCGTTCGCCCAGCGCCTCCCGGTCGGCATCCGAGTAATCGAGCTGATCGCGCTCTCCAAGTGCCCACTGGTCGATCATCGCCATATCTGCAAACCGCTGGCTACGTGGCTCGAAATACTCTTTGAAACCCTTGGCGGTGAGCATTGGCGCTATCAGGACACCATCGCCCTGCCTGAGGCCGGGAGAGGACTGATACACCACATCGAACGCTGGCCCCACCTGATGGCGCAGGTCCAGGCCGGCATTCAACTGCTCGCCAGCCTGTTGTTTCAGGCTCGCGTAGACCCGCTCTGGCAGTGGTACCTTGCGCAGCACCTGCTGCACCTGTGCCAAACGCTGGCTGTACTGCGGAAGGTCGGTATCGGCATAGGTCAAGGCATACTTCAGGTGCCGCATGAGGTCGCGTTGCAATTGCCCCTGCCCGGGGAACTTATGTTGCCACTGGCGGGCCATCCAGTCTTCGACCCATTCGGGTCGGCGGCTCTGGCGGTCCTCCAGCATTCGATATACCCGAAGAGCGGCCATCTGCTGTTCGCTTCCCGGCGGCGCGGCGTCCATGGCATCGATCACACCACTGGCCAAGGCTGGCAGGAAGCGCCTGGAGAGCAAGCTCAGGTAGGCCTCGTCGACGCGGGGGCCAATGGCGCGCCCCTGATACAAGCCAAGGTCGGAAACACCCGGCCACGCGGCACGATAGTTGCCAAACACCGACACGGCATCGCGGATCTGGTCCAGCGGCTCCAGCAGGTTGCGCCCGGTGGGGTCCAGACGCTGGTCCACTTCGTGATGACTGTACTCTCTACTCTTGGCGAGCACATTGGCGGCCTTGGCGCCATTGATGTCGAAGTAGCGTTGCCAACTGGCGATGGCGACACTGAAGGCCAGCACGCCTACTGCAGAACCAACCCAAAGCAACCGACGTTTGCCGCGCGCTACCTTGATGTTGTCCCCGGCAAGGCCGGCCTCCTGGTAGATGACTCGCCGGAAGGCGTGCTGAATGAAGTAGACCAGCGCCTGCCCCTGCGCCTTGCCTTCACGCAGCGGAAACTCGGTCTTGTACGGCTGTGCCGCCTCACGCACGAATGCATTGAGCATGTCGCCCTGCTGCAAGACCGAAGACCAGTACACGCCACGTACCAAGGCAGGCGTGGTGAAGCGGTCACTTGCGAGGGTTTCTTTCAGGAAGGCCAGCAGTATCGGACGCAGCCCGATCAACTGGGCATGCAACGAGAACAAGCGAACACGCAATGGCGCACCGCTCAATACATCGAGCCGGTCCACTACCTGCTCAAACAATTGCCTTATCAACCGATCGTAATGATCGCCATATTCATCCAGCCAGGCATCGAATGTGCCGACCGCATCCAGTTTGAAGGTGAAGCCCAGCATGTTTTCCCGCATGGCGGCGGGAAGGCCAGCGTACAGCTGGTCGAAACCGTCCAGCAGATCGAATTTGGCCAGTACCACATACAGCGGCAGGCGCGAGCCCGACTGACTACTCACTTCATACAGCCGCGTGCGTAGCATATGTGCCAAGGCGACACGTTGCTCAGGCGTGCCATGCAATAGCGCAGGCAGGTCAACAACCAACAGCAAACCGTTGAGTGCTCTCTGGCTTCGGTTACGCACAAGCCAGCCCAGCATGTGTTCCCACAACCTGGCCGAGGTGGCCGGTGGTGCTTTCGACGAGTCCGACTCCTCGGCTGATGAATCTGCCAACGAGTCCTGACGGACGAATGCGCCCGGCGGGTCGATGATCACCGCATCGTTACTGACCCACCAGCCTATCGGATAAGCCAGCTCCTGCGCTTGCCTGCCTCGCGCTTGTGCCTTGTCGATACGGGTCAGGGAAAAACTCTGTTCGGTACGGTCGATGAAGCTGGTCTTGCCGGCCTGTTGGTCGCCCACCACCAGATACCACGGCAGTCGGTACAAGGCACGCCTGCCACCCGCATTGTCCAGATAGCGTGCCAGCCCTTGGTCCAAGGCTTTCTCTTGGGCCTGGACGAAAGGCAACACCTTGTCCAGTTCAGCGTCCACCGCCTGCTTGCGTTCGGCCTGCAAACGGCGAAAACGCCTGCGCAGTACCACAAGCCAGCAGAGAAGCGGTACCAATACAAGCATTAGGCTGGCCAAAACGCGATGCGCCACGCTAGCCAGCGGCTGCTGTTCGCGCCAGACCCATTGCGGGCCGAGCCACCAGATTGCAACCAGCATCAATGCGGCACCCAGCCCGAGCAGCAGCGGCATGGCCAGGCCGATGCGGGCCACCAGGGGCAAGCCCCAACGTTCAAGATGCTTCCACAGTTGATTCATCGTGACTCCCGTTCCTTGTTCCAATCAGCCCTTGATGGGCAGTGCACGCGTACTGCTGAAGGCGTTGAAACACCTCAGGCTCCCAGGCGCTGGCGGTGGTTTCCTGCATCGTTCGAGCAACGCCTGCGCACAAGTCCTGGGCCAACCAGGACACACCCCGAGCAGCCAGCAGATCAGCCGCGATCACAGTGGTATGGCAGCGCTCACGCAGGCTGCGGAAGTCCGCCTGCATGCCCTGCAGCCTGAGCAACACCGCTTCCACGCCGCTGGTTTCCAGTTGGCAGGCCAGCTCCTCTCGCAACGTGGCGAACTCCTGCGAGGCTGCATCCGAATCGGATTGCCCTTGTGCCCCCCTGAGCCACGCCAGACATTGGTCATCGACAAATACCTTGCCGTCGCTGAAGCACAACTGCTGCAGCGCGGGCATGCGCTGCACGAACCGCGCGGTCGCAGCGCGAATGGCCTCAGCCACCTCGCCCATCGCCAGCCGCGTGGCCGCGCTCGCTGCCAGAAAGCTGCCGCGAATCCAGTAGGGGCAAGCCGTGACGCTCTTTTCGATCCGCTGCAGCAGGGCCGCGTCGATTGCAGTAGCGGCAATGGCATCTTCATAGTCCCCGGCAATGTCCTGCGGCACCGCCATCAGCTCCGTGCGGTTGCCCTGCCTGGTTTGAGGCGGCGTCTGGATGTGCGCCCACAAGCCGAACCGACGCAACTGGTAGCCAGCAGGATCGTAAGGGTCCTGTTGATTGATCAGCTCGGCCATGGTCAGCATGGCCCTTCGTGACTCCCGCTCGTTGCCCAACGACACACGGGGCGTCGGCGTGGCGATGACCTCGGCCAGGGGCGCAGACTTGATGCCCTTTGCGGGGGGCTTGTCGGTGGTGGGCTCGGCAAGGCCGTTGGAAAGTTCCGTGTGCTTGCGTAGCAGGCGCTCCAGTTCGCCAAGGGCCGCTTCATCGAGCTGCGCTGCTTCCCGCTGCTGTTGCAGACGTTGCAGCGCGCACTGAGCCGCCGCGGCGTGCGCGGGGCTGAACGTGAAGCGGTCCAGGCGCGGCAACGCCACGAGCAAACGGTTGAGCATCAGGCCAACCAGCTTGCGCTTGCCGAGGAACCCTTTGGGGCCCGGTTTCGGGTATGCGCTTTCCCAATAGACTTCGACCATGCCGGCCAGCAGTGCGACGGCAAAACCCCAGCGCTCCCAGCATTGGCTGCGTAGCCAAGCGACACCCAGGTGGGCGACGATGCGCAGGTGCTTGCACTCCTGGCCCAGGTACTGGCGGGACGCTTCTTCGATATAGGCCCAGTCGATGGAAGGCTCCTGCAACCCACCCAGCTTGACCATTTCCTGGTCGATGGCCTGGTAGGTTTCGTTCTCCACATCGAACAGGCCGGCAGGGTTCTGCGCGTCGATGGGGGCAAGCAACCGGGCAATTTCCTGTGCGGTGACCTCTGCTACCAGCGACATGCCTTACGCGCCTCATCGATGAGTGGGTCCAGCCCCTGGGCGTCGAAAACCAGCCCATCAACGGCTGGGTTGTCGCTCTCGACCTGAATGCGATGGGCCCCGATCAGTGGCTTGATCTGCTCGATGCCCGGCAAGCCCCTGCCAGCGTCAAGCACCTGGCCGTTCTCCGTCACCTGCCAGGGAGTAGCGAGGGTGGAGCCACGCTCCCCCTGCAATCGCACCATCACCCGGCCGGCATCGATGGGGTGTGCGGTAACCAGTTGCAACCTGGAAATGTTCTGCACACAACTGATCACCAGGTAGGGGTACGGTGCGACCGTAGCGATTGCAGGCGCCGAGATCATCAGCCCGTCATCCCCTTTTTTGAGGCGAAACGTCAGCTCCTCCGGCGACCGCCCCGCCTCATGGGTCATCACACGACGCAGCGTGGGCGAATCCTGCTCCGGCGCGGACCATTGCAGTTTCGTCACATGCGCCGGGGTGCCAGCGGCCTGGTCGAAACAAGCCAGACGTTCGACGTTGGAGACTATCTGCGGGCAGTCCCTGGTCTGGCTTGCCAAACTTGGCGCCAGGGAGAGCAACATCGAAAGCCCAACGCCATATGCATAGCGGACAATCATTGGTTTCACTCACTCATCAAATATGGCAACAGCGCTACCCGACTGACCAGTCACGCTTTAACACTAATCATCAAATACAATTACTGGATAGTGGAGCATCGAAACGCAACAAAGGCTAGTACCGAAAAAACAATATTCACAACCAAATATTTCCTTACATTTTCACACTCGACGCACAATATTTTTTCGGTGCATGGTTTTTTACACGCACATAGCGAGACCCCAATTAAGTCTAAATTTAAACACAACTTGTAGGACGCTTCCTACATACATCAAAACTTCACGAAGGCTGACACCCATGAGTAAAAGCTCAGGCTCCGTTGCACCCAAAGAGCGCATAAACATCAAGTACGTACCAGCCACCGACGGCGAACAAGCCGAGGTAGAGCTGCCGCACAAGATGTTGGTACTAGGCGATTTCGGCCTGGATGATGCCCGCGCGCTGGAAGACCGTTCGATCATGCGAATCGACAAACACAGTTTCAACAACGTGTTGAACGACGCCGATGTCAGCCTCGCCATGTCCGTGCCATCCATGCTCAGCACCGCCACCGACGCAGAGCTGGCGGTCAACCTGCAGTTCAAGTCCATCAACGATTTCGGGCCAGACAGCATCGCCCGCCAGGTACCGGAGCTGAACAAGCTGCTGGAGCTTCGCGAGGCATTGGTCGCACTGAAAGGCCCACTGGGCAACGTGCCCACGTTCCGCAAGCAACTGCAGCAGCTGCTGACTAACGAACAGGCGCGCAAACAACTGGCAGAAGAACTTGACCTGGTGCTCGAGGCGCCAAAAGAAGACTGAGACAACGGAGCGTCCCCATGCCAAAGCAAAACAGCACGACCGTCGCGATTGAAACAACAACCGAAACACTGAGCAACGCCCCCCTGCTCGACCAGATCATGGCAGAAACCAAGTTGGTACCTACTCAAGAGGGCTATCAGGTCGCTCGCCAGGGTGTATCTGCTTTTATCGCCGAAATCCTTAAAAGCCATGACCCTGATCAACTCATCAACAAACATCGCGTCGACCAGATGATCGCTGAACTGGATCGGGTGCTCAGCAAGCAGATGGATGCCATCCTGCATCAACCCGAGTTCCAGCAACTTGAATCCGCGTGGCGCAGCCTCAAACTTTTGGTCGA
This sequence comes from Pseudomonas sp. NLJ1, assembly GCF_049486705.1. NCBI lineage: Bacteria > Pseudomonadati > Pseudomonadota > Gammaproteobacteria > Pseudomonadales > Pseudomonadaceae > Pseudomonas > Pseudomonas sp. NLJ1. Next base: position 802,567 of record NZ_CP137735.1, read on the forward strand.
CCGAACCGACTTCCGCGAGAACATCAAGCTTGAAGTCTTGCATGTCAGCAAAGATGACTTGCTCGATGACTTCGAGAATGCCGCCGATATCACTTGCAGCGGCATCTACAAGCATGTTTACACCGCAGGTTATGGCCAATTTGGTGGTGAACCCGTTGCAGCGATGGTTGGCAACTACAGCTTCGGCCCCTCTTCTCCCGATATAAAACTGCTGAGTTACATGGCCTCGGTCGGTGCCATGGCACACGCACCTTTTCTCGCGGCGCCCTCTCCTGAGTTCTTCAATCTGAGCAGCTTTGAAGAGCTGCCCAACCTGAAGGAGGTCAAGGACATTTTCGCCGGCCCCCGGCATGCCAAGTGGCGTGCGTTCCGTGAAAGCGAGGATGCCCGTCATGCCGGGCTGACCGGGCCGCGTTTCATGCTCCGCTCTGCCTATCAACCGCAAGAAAACCCGGTCCAGAGCTTCACCTACGACGAGGACATCGCCGGGCGGCACGACAACTATCTGTGGGGCAACTCCGCCTTCCTGCTGGCCAGCTGCATCAATGACAGTTTTGCCCGCTACCGCTGGTGCCCGAACATCATCGGCCCGCAGTCGGGTGGTGCCGTCGAGGACCTGCCGGTGCACCTGTACGAGTCACTGGGCCAGTTGCAGGCCAAGATTCCGACCGAAGTACTGATCTCCGACCGCAAGGAGTTCGAGCTGGCCGAAGAGGGCTTCATCGCCCTGACCATGCGCAAGGACAGCGACAACGCCGCGTTCTTCTCGGCCAACTCGGTACAGAAACCGAAGAACTTCCCCAAGACCCCGGAAGGCCTGCAAGCGCAGACCAACTACAAGCTTGGCACCCAATTGCCCTACCTGTTCATCGTCAACCGGCTGGCCCACTACATCAAGGTGCTGCAGCGCGAGCAGATCGGTAGCTGGAAAGAGCGCAAGGACCTTGAGTCCGAGCTGAACAAATGGATCAAGCAGTACGTTGCCGACCAGGAAAACCCATCAGCCGATGTGCGCAGCCGTCGCCCGTTGCGTGCTGCAAGGGTCGAGGTGTCGGACGTTGCCGGTGATCCGGGCTGGTATCAGGTTTCGCTCGCCGTGCGCCCGCACTTCAAGTACATGGGGGCGAATTTCGAGATCTCCCTGGTCGGTCGTCTTGATACCCAATGAGTGGGTTTTTCGACCGTTTGGTGGCGGATCAACTCGCAAGCCGGGTGCCGTCCAGGCAAGAGAACGCTACCCAGAAGTTCGCCGCCATCAAGCGCCACCTGGAAACGCTGCTCAATGCTCGCCAAGGTTGCTCGCAAAGCAGCGCTGAGCTGGGCCTGAGTGACTTCAACGGGCACGACGCTAGCAGTGGCGACCTGCTGAAACAGGTGAGCGCGGACATTCGCCGCACCATTCAGCGCTTTGAGCCGCGTGTGCACGTGCGCGCGCTGAAGGCCGTCCCCGACTGCAATGCCCCGCTGGAACTGCATTTCAGGCTGGACTGCCACGTGCAGGTCAACAACCACACGGAGCAGCTGCAACTGGAGCTGCTGGTCAATGGCCATAACCGCCACACCCGAGTGAGGTGACCTATGTCACTCAAGGACCGATTCAGCGAAGAGTTGCGTTACCTCCATGAACTGGGGAACGACTTCGCCCAGGACAACCCACAACTTGCCCGCCTGCTCGGCAAGGGTGGCAGCGACCCGGATGTCGAACGCCTGATGGAAGCCTTTGCGTTCCTCACGGCCAAACTGCGGCTCAAGCTGGAGGACGACCTGCCCGAGCTGACGCACCCCATGCTGCAGTTGCTGTGGCCCAACTACCTGCGGCCCCTGCCGAGCGCCACGATCATCCAGTTCACACCGCGCAAGCAAGCGCTCAGCCAGTCGCAACGCATTGCCAAAGGCTCGCGGTTGTTCTCCAGCCCCGTGGATGGTGTGCCCTGCGAATTCCGCACCTGCACGGCGGTGGACATTCACCCGTTCGAGATCGAGTCGGTGAATGCTACCCAGACACTCGACAGTTCGGTGGTTCGCATCGACCTGCAAACCTTGGTCGAGCGGCCGCTGAATACCCTGGGCTGTGCCAGTCTCGACTTTCATCTGAGCGGTGACACCCAAACTGCTCGCACGCTGTACCTGTGGATCGCTCAGTACCTCAAACATGTCTGTGTGACAGTCAATGGTGAGGTACGCCGGCTGCCGGCCAGCAGCATCATGTTCCCAGGCTTCAGCCCGGACGAAGCGCTGCTGCCTTACCCACAGAACGTCTTTGACGGTTACCGGATCCTGCAGGAGTACTTCGTATTTCCCGAGCGTTTTCACTTCGTCAGCATCACCGGCCTGGAGAAAGTCTGGCCTGATCAAGCGACTCAGCGGGTCGGCCTCGAATTTCACTTCACCCGACAGTTACCTGATTCGCTGCGTGTCGGCAAAGCAGACTTCAGCCTGTTCTGCACCCCGGCAGTGAACCTGCTCAGCCACAGCGCCGAGCCCATCGACCTGTCCAGCCGGCCCGCCCAGGTCGAGCTTGTGCCCAGAGGCAAGGAGCGGCACGCCTATGAAATCTTCAGTGTCGACCGGGTCATCAGCACCCGCACCACGACTGACGGAAGTACCGGTGAACACCTGAGAACCTTCCGCCCCTTCGAGTCGTTCGCCCATGAGATCGAGCATGTGCAAGGGCGCACGGCGTTGTACTACCGCTACACACTCGAGGAATCCCTGCGCGGCGATGGCGTCACCCATCGCATCGCTTTCGTGCGCGCCGATGCCAACGCCTACATCGGCGAACTGGAAACAGCGTCCATCGACCTGACCTGCACCAACCGCGACCTGCCGCTGGCGTTGGGTATCGATGACATCAACGTGCTCACCGAGATCACGCCGCCCCTTGCCACCTACACCAACATCCGTGCACCCACCCGCCCGTACAGGCCGGTGCTGGACGGCCAGTTGCAGTGGGCCCTGATCTCCAACATGTCGCTCAACTACCTGTCGCTGCTCTCGGCCGAGCCACTGAAAGCGGTCATCCGCGCCTACGACTTCGCGGCCTTGCACGACATCCAGCAGACACGCACCACCCGCAAACGCCTCGATGGCATCCGTGATGTGCAAACAGAGCCGCTGGACTGGCTGATCAAGGGCCAGCCCATTCGTGGCTTGCGCACGCGGCTGAAGCTGGATCAAAGCGCATTCCTCTGCGAAGGCGACCTGTACCTGTTCGGTTGCGTGCTCGCGCGCTTCTTCGCCCTGTACGCCAGCATCAATTCCTTCCACCAACTGGAAGTGATCAACACCACCAACAACGAGCACTACACATGGCCAATCCAGACCGGCAAACAACCGCTGATCTAGCCGACAAGCTGTTCGCCGAGGCGCACCAGTACAACTTCTTCCAGTTGCTGGAACGCCTGCACGGCTTGCACGGGGATGACCTGGAACCACGCTGGCCAGATCAGGCCACCCGGCTGAGGGTGCGGCTTGCCAGCGACCCGCGGCTGAGTTTCCCGGTTTCCGACATATACAAGGTCGAACGCATGCCCGGGGAAGCTGACCGCTATCGCGTGTGCACCACCTTCATGGGCTTGCATGGCACCGACTCGCCATTGCCCACCTATTACCTGGAGCAGGTGGCATACGAGCATGCACAGGGCATCGGTGTGCGGCCGGCGTTCTTCGATTTCTTCAACCACTACCTGCTCAGCCTGCTGCATCGCATCTGGCGTAAATATCGCTACTACATCCGCTTTCAGCCGGGAGCTACCGATGGGTTCTCTCAGTACATCTTTGCCCTGCTCGGGTTGAATGACAGGCAGTTGCGCGGGGACACGGCACTGCCGTGGAGCCGGCTGCTCAGTTTCGCCGGCGTCATTGCCAGCCGCAGCCGTGCACCGGGCACGGTCGCCGGCATCATCGCCCACTGCTTCGACTTGAAGCAGGTACAGATCCGCGAGTTCGAAACCCGCTCGGTCCCCACTGCCGCCAAGCAACTGGTCAGCCTTGGCCGCAGCAACGGCGAACTGGGCAGCACTTTCATGGTGGGCAGCCGCACGCGAACACGCAGCAGCAAGTTCACCATCGTGATCAGCGAACTCGACCCAGCGCAATTGCGTGACCTGCTGCCCAGCGGCATCAACTTCGGCCGGTTACGGGCATTGATCGACTTCCTGCTGCGTGATGGCCTGGCCTATGACCTGGAGCTGCGCCTGAAGCAGAACGCACTGCCGCCCTTTTGCCTGCACCGTAGCCTGGGTGCCTACCTGGGCTGGACCAGCTTCGTCGATGACCGTCACGGCCAGAGCAGCCCTGTGGTGCGGTTCCGGGGGCGCTCATGAGCACTTTGACCTTGAGCATCACCAATCTGGATCAGTTGCAACACAACGTCACTGCCCGACATCAGTTCGATTGCACAGGCGGCACCATCGGCAGCGCAAAGGCCACCTGGCAGATCAACGATCGTCAGCAGACCGTTGCACCGATCCATTGCGAGATCCGCTGGATCGAGGGCAGCTTCTGCGTCATCGATCGCTGTCAGCGTACCTACCTGAACGACAGTCTCCACAGCCTGGGGTCGCTAACCGCAAGGCGGCTGCTCGAGGGTGACCAGTTGCGCATTGGCGCCTATCGGCTGCAGGCCCAGCTTGCGCAGGCCGATGCACGCTCACTGGAGGACCTGTTCAGCCCTGAACAGAGAACCCTCGATCACTGGTTGCTGGATGTTCCACCCAACACGTGCCAGGCCACTGCTGTCGCCCCCCAGACTGTCACGGACATCTGCTCGGCATTCGAACCGGGCATGGGCAACGACCCTTTGGAGGCACTGGACGCAGAGGCAGCGCCAGCGCAGCAGAGCCCACTGGAACGCCTGATTGCGGGAGACCGACCATGATGCGTCCAACATTCGTGGCCGGCCTGCTGACGGCGCTGATCGGGCTCTCCGGTTGCACGTTGCTGAGCAAGATTGGCCAGGTGGTGATGGACCCCTCATTGCCCGTCGGATCGCCCGGGGAACATCCTACCCAGGTCGCGTTCAGCATCAACGCCAGCCCAACGCTCAATGGCAACCCGAACAGCCTTGAGGTGGCGCCCGAGCCCGGGCCGGTTGTGGCGCCCAGCCCTTACGCGGTCAGCCTGAGTGCAGGCGACCCCTACATGCTGACCGAGAAAGTCGGGGCCCTGTTCGAGTACCTGCTGGAACAATTTCCGGCCATGTCGCCCGTCGATTCGCCAGTTGACGATGGCGAGAATCCGGCGCGCTCCCCCATGGAAGAAAGTACCCCGGGCAGCTACGGCGACCCGACCGTGGTGCTGACCTTGCCGCGCACCACCACCGTGGCCGCCGAGCCCGTCGCTACGCCCATGGCCGTGAAGATCCTGCAACTGCGCGACGACTCACTCTTGCGCAACAGTGTTTACGAACTGCTGGACAAGAACCCTGCCGAGGCGCTGCGCAGCACCTACATACGCGATGACGATTACCTGCTGCGCCCCGGCCAGTTCAAGTTCATCCCCTTTGCGCCCATCGAGCCCGAAACGCGCTTTGTCGCGGTGATCGCCGACTACCGGAACCAGGAAAACGCCACCTGGAGCCAGGTGCTGCGCATTCCGCCCCGCGGGCACCAGATCATCCTGTCGGTGTTGCTCAACGACACGCAGCTCCTGCTCCAGGAGGAAGACTGATGGCGCCTGTAACCCTGCCCTTCTCGATTACTCACGCTGACATGGAGCGCTCATGAGTTCACGTAACCCTGTCCTGTGGCCGGAAGGCCTGTTCGTCAAACCGCAGCATTTCCAACAGGCCACCCGTGCCGCCGAAGCGGCCCTGCATCAACGTCTTGGCAGCCTGAACGCAGCCTTCTATGGCTTCAGCGAATTGCAGTTGAACGACGAGTATCTGAGCCTGGGCAAGGTCGCCATCACCCGTGCACGGGGCATCATGCCGGACGGCACGGTGTTCGATATCCCGGCAGACCTGCCACCACCACCACCGCTGGAAATCGAAGACGACGGCGCGAAAGACAGCGAGATCTACCTGTGCCTGCCGCTGCGCACCGAAGGTGGCCGTGAAGTAAGCTGGCCCGATAACCCCGCCAACTTCCGTTACAGCGCCCAGGCCCTGGAAATCAAGGACACGCACAGCGCCGACGGTGACTTGGTGCAGGTTGACCTGGCGGTGCCCAACCTGCAGCTCAAACGCAAGGCCGACGACAGCAGCGCCTACACCCGCCTGGCGGTGACGCGCATTCTGGAACGGCGCCCCGATGGCAGCCTGCAACTGGATGAAGGCTTCTATCCCACCAGCGTTTCAGTGCGCGCCGTACCCGCGCTGCAACGGTATCTGGAAGAAATCACCAACTCCTTGCGCGAACGTGCGCGCAACCTCGCCGCCCGCATTGGCGCCTCAGGGCAGTCCGGCATCGCCGACATTCGCGACTTCAACCTGCTGCAGGCCATGAACCGTTGGTGGCCCTGCTTCCAGCATCTGGCAAGGCAAGGGCAGACCCACCCTGAACAGTTGTACCTGTGCATGAGCCAGGCCTGCGGCGAGTTCGTGACGTTTACCGACGAGAGCCGGCTGCCGCAGGAATACCCCGCCTATCACCATACCGCGCTGCGCACCTCCTTCAAGCCGCTGGAGGACACGCTGCGCCGGGCACTGAGCACGGTACTGCAACCCCGCGCCGTTTCGCTGCCATTGGAGACGCTGGAGTACGGCGTCATGACAACCGCACTGGAGGACCGCCGACTGATCGATGAGGCCACTTTCATCCTGGCCGTACGCGCCGATCTGCCACCTAAGGCGTTGCGCCAGATGTTCATCCAGAAAGCCAAGATCACTTCACTCGAAGCACTGGAGGACCTGGTGCCGCTGCAACTGCCCGGCATTCCTTTGAACGCCTTGCCCGTGGCGCCTCGCGACCTGCCCTTCCATGCAGGCTTCAGCTATTTCGAGCTGGACCGGCGTGACCCGGCGTGGGCGTGCATGAGAACGGCTAATGGCTTCGGGATTCATGTGGCTGGGGACTTCCCAGGGCTGGAGCTGCAGTTCTGGGCGATCAGGGGGGAACAGAAATGACAGGGGATTTCAACAATGAGGATGATGTCACCCAGAGCGTAGTGACGTCGATTCAGCACGCCAAGAAGAAGGCACAAGAAGGGCAAACACGCGCCCATGCTGAGGCCGAACAGAGTGAGAGCGAGGCCAACCCCGCAAAGGACGAATATCTAGGGTACGCAGCAGACCCAGACTTTCAGCTACGTGGCGGCTACGACAACCTGATGCTGGATGCCGCAGCACCGCTGTTCGGCCTGGTGATACGCCTGCGCACACTGGATGCGCTGCCCAACATCAAAGATGTGCATCAGCAGGTGCGCAACCAGATCGAAAATATTCGCGAGGAGATACGCCAGCACGGCTACGAGCCCGCTCAGTTGCTGGCGTACTCATACGGCCTTTGCCTTTTCATCGATGAAGCTGTCATGGACAGGCCTTGGGGTAAAACCAGTTGCTGGAGCCAGGAACCCCTGCTCAGCATCTTCCACGACGAAACCTGGGGTGGAGAGAAAGTCTTCACCGTACTGTCGCGCCTCATGCAGGAACCCAAACGTTACCAGGACGTATTGGAGTTCATGTACTTCGCGCTTTGCCTCGGTTTGAAGGGCAAGTACGCCATTGCGCCGAAGGGCGAAGAAACCCTCAACGCATTGATACACCACCTCCACGGGATTATCCGAGAACTGCGCGGCCCGACTCCGGAGACCGTCTGCGATCCGTACACCAATGTCGCCCCAAGCAACTTCCGCATGAACCGGCAATGGCCGTGGTGGAGTCCGTTGGTCATTTCCGCCCTCGCCATGGCGGTGGCGTACGGCATCTACAGCTACCGGCTGCACCTGATTACCACCGAGGTGTTGGAGTCGCTGAACGGCATTTTGCAGCAGTAGATCGGCAGAAACCGACGCAGCTGACTTCAACGAATTGACGAGGCGACTGCTTCGTTGACAAGCCCATCGTTCCCGATGGCCACGCCACTCCGAGTGCGCGTGATTTATCCACATGGACGCAGGAGAGACTGCCATGCCAACACCCGCTTACATCAAGATCACTGGTCAAAAACAGGGCAACATTACCGCTGGTGCATTCACCGCTGACTCCGTCGGCAATGTTTACCAGCAAGGCCATGAGGATGAAATCCTTGTCCAGGAAATCAATCATGAGGTCACTACACCCACTGATCCACAAAGTGGCCAACCCAGCGGCCAGCGCGTACACAAGCCGTTCAAGTTCACTAGTTCGCTCAACAAAGCCACACCACTGATGTATCAAGCGCTGGCCACCGGCGAAATGTTGCCGACTGTCGAGGTCAATTGGTACCGCACCTCGACGGAAGGCAAACAAGAGCACTTTTTCACCACCAAGCTCGAAGACGCCACCATCGTCAGCATCAATACCGTCCTGCCCCACGCTCAAGACAAGGAGAACGAAAACTACACCCAGCTGATCGAGGTAGCGCTCGCCTATCGGAAGATCACCTGGGCACACGATGTCGCAAACACCGAAGGGTCTGACGACTGGCGCGCACCAGCCGCCTGATATTCACGAATGCTCCGGGCGGGTTTACCTGCCCGGACTTTGTGTCACCTCAGACGGCGGACAAGGATTGCTTATGCCTAGCCAATCTGACTTGCGTTACAGCTTCCAGCCGCTGGTTGGCAACGCTGAATTAGAAGTGGTGTCGTTCGAACTCCGAGAGGGGATCAGCATGCCCTTCAAGTTGGAGCTGAAACTCATCAGCTTCGAAAACGATATCGACTTCGGCCACCTGCTCGACAAGCCCGTACTTTTTGCCATCTGGGACGGCGAACGCCCGGTGCGCTACGTGCACGGCCTTGTCAGCCGCTTCAGCCAGGCTGAAAGTGGCTTCCACCGCACCTACTATGACGCGCTGGTCGAGCCGCAACTGGCCCGTGCCGACCTGCGCTCGAACTGGCGCATCTTCCAGCAGAAGACCGTTCCACAAATTCGTGAACTGATGCTCAAGCGCCAGGGCATCACCCAGTACGAACTGCGCGCCAGCATGGACCATCAGGTCCGCGAGTTCTGCGTTCAGGCCGGTGAGACGGACCTGGCGTTCATCGCCCGCCTGGCTGCTGAAGAAGGCTTCGTCTACCGCTTTGCGCACAGTGAAAAGCTGCACAAGCTGATCATTACCGATCGGCTGCAATCATTCGGGCTGATCAGTCATGGGACCATCAAGGCCGAGGATGACGACGAGGGCTTCTTTGATGCCGACGAGCCTGTAGACCCTGACAGCGTGCTGTACCAAGCCACCGGCGGTGGCGATCAAGCCATACCGTGCCTTCGCCGCTTGCGCTACAGCGAACAGGTGCGCACTGCTCGCCAGGTTCAGCGCGACTACACCTTTACCAACCCGGCCTACCGCCAGGAACATAGAGCCGCCGGGCCCTTCCTGGAGCATCAGTCCAACGAGTACGAATACTTCGATTACCCAGGCCGCTATAAACGCGATGCCGTGGGCAAGCCGTTCACTGAAAACCGTATCACCGCGCTGCGCCACGATGTGCGTATTGCCGAGGTTGAGGGTGACGATGTTCGCCTGCAACCTGGCCTGAGTTTCACCCTCACTGGCCACCCACGTGACGACCTCAACGCGCATTGGCGGGTGAACACGGTTACCCACAGAGGTAAACAATTCACCAGCCTGCAGGAAGAAGCCGCCGGCGCCGATGTCAGCACGCACTACGAGCAGACCGCCGTGCTGATTCCAGGGCGAACCGAATGGCGCCCTGCCCCACTACCAAAACCACGCGTTGACGGCCCGCACATGGCAACCGTGGTCGGGCCGAAGGGCGAGGAGATTTATTGCGATGAGTGGGGCCGGGTGAAAGTCAGCTTCCCTTGGGATCGAGAGAGCCAGAACAACGAATTCAGCTCCTGCTGGGTGAGGGTTTCACAAGCCTGGGCGGGAGGCAGCTGGGGCGCGATGGCCATCCCGCGCATCGGCCAGGACGTGATCATCCAGTACGTCAATGGCGACCCCGACCAGCCGATGATCACTGGACGCACCTATTGCGGTGACCAGCTGCCGCCGTATGACCTGCCCGACCACAAGACCCGCATGACCATCAAGAGCCAGACCCACAAGGGCGATGGATTCAACGAGCTGCGCTTCGAGGATGAGCTGGGCCGGCAGGAGGTGTTCATTCACGCCGAGAAAGACCAGAACAACGTCGTCAAACACAACGAAACCACCTTCGTCGGCAATGACCGAAGCGAGCGAGTCGACCACAACGAAACGATCTCCATCGGCGACCACCGCACTGAAGACGTTGGCAAGAACGAAACCATCAGCATTGGCGCCAACCGCAGCGTGACCATCGGTGCTAACAAGACCGAAACCATCAAGCTGGCCAAGGCAGAAACCATCGGTTTGGCTAAGGTCCTGACCATCGGTGCGGGATACCAGGTGAGTGTGGGCGCGGCCATGAACACAACTGTTGGGCTCAGCCAGAGTGAGCAAGTGGCTATTCATAAGTCAGTGGTGATTGGCAACAGATTCAGCATAACCGCAGGCGACGAACTGAGCATCACGGTGGGCAAGGCCACTCTGGTGATGAAGTCCGACGGCACTGTGCTGATCAACGGCAGCAACTTTGACTTCAGTGCCACAGGGCCTGTGCAAATCAACGGCAAGGATGTCGATCTCAACTGAAGGGGTAGCCCAAGATGGAATTTCGCAACCTGACGCCATTTGACGTCATGTGCTTCAGTGCAATCGATAAACAGGATGTCGAACATCCTGTGATTGTGATGAAGGTTGGTTATCGGTTAGAGCCTATCGCCGAGAAGCCCGGGCACCTAAGTGCCCAAGTAATAGATGATGAGCCCGTAGCACTCTGCTTGGCTGATCAGTACTTCGGTGAGGAAGGGCGCAGCAGCGCAAAAGAGGAAAGCGACTTAGCCCCCTTCAAGCCTCGCTGCGATGTGATCATCAACGGGCACGCCCACGCCCCCAATGGCACTCCCACTCGCGATTGGGTAGCTGGCATTCGCCTGAGCGAACCGGCAGCGCCCTTGAAGGTCAAGGTCGAGCAGCCTAAGCCTTTGAAGGCAGGCGAACCACTTACGCAGCAGCAACTCTATGCCTGGCGTGATGCGCAAGCCGAAGCAAACCTACGCCGCGCGAACGCACCCACTCGCAATATTCTTTTGGATAAACGACTACGCTTCACAGGACCGCGAGTATTTAGGCAAGGCTTCTTGGGTGGTTGGCATCTGACCGAAGCCGAATTGGCCAAGAATGTACCATTACAATGGGAATACGCATTTGGCGGATCGAGTGTCTTTGGAAACCCGCACTACCCCGAGCACACGCCTGAGCCCTACCTACTCAATCAGGTCTGTTATAGCAACCCTCTGGGTCGAGGCTGGATTGAGCGTCGTCACTTTGAAGTGGCCAGCTCACTTGAGCTGCTCCTTGAGGAATTACCCGCCCCCCAGATTGAACCGACTGATAGGCCTATCCAAAGGCTGCTGAAAACCTCCCAGCCAGACGGGAATACCAATGCCATTCAAATGGCTGAAATTTCGAATGCCCTGGATCATCAGCCTGTTGGCTTCGGGGTCGTAGGACGAGCTTGGGCACCTCGCCTGGCTTTGGCCGGCACATACGACAGTGACTGGCAAGACAGACGCTGGCCAGGTCTGCCCGGCGACTTTGATTTCGGCTATTGGAACGGAGCGCCGGCAGATCAGCAGACCGCATTCTTGAGGCCGGACGTTCGTATTGAGCTGTTCAACCTCACCTCCCCCGATTGGAACCACAACGGGCAATCATGCATAGAGTTGCCAGGGCACCGCCCTTTTCTGCTTGCTCGGTTGCACAGCGGTGTAATGATTCCCCTACCGCTGATGACGGACACGCTCTTGATCGACACCGACTCAATGACGCTGTCGCTGACTCATCGAGTAAGCCTCCCCTCCCAAGACCCTATCCGTGTCTTGGAGGCCCGATTTGAAGCTGATCCAGTCGCTCCCCTCATTAAATGGGACTCGCCAACTTGCGCAACTGACAACAGGGGACGCTGAGATGGCGGAGAACATTCTTGCGCGAAAACAGGACAAGTGGCTAGTTGTCAGTATCGTTCCTGATGTTTGTAAGACGCCTATGGGAGGTGCTACTCCACCAGTACCCTACCCCGTCACGGCTGAACTTAAAGCAGCCACAGGTGTAGCAAAATCAGTACGTGTCAACGGTAAACCCATCGTCGTTTATGACAAAAGCTTGGTACCTCAAACTGAAGGCGATCAGGCGGGAGCAGCCAAAGGGGTTATCAGCGATACCGTTGGTGGAAGATGCTACCCCCAAGAGAAAAGCAGTACCGTCAGAGCCGAGGGAAAATTGGTCGTGCGCCATAACGATCTATTCTGGATGAATGGGGCATGAGTTGTGGACGAACCACTCAACATCGAGATAAGCAAATTTCAGAAATCCATCAGCGCCACTAAGAGCATCGCAACTTACCAACAGGGTGACCATGTCGTCGTACAGCTGTGGCAAGGAGAAACTCGGCTTTACAGTGACACTCTTACCTATGAGGAATATTTAACCTTCAAGGATAGTGCCCCTGAGTATGGACTACCGAATTATCCGCCACCCGAGATCTACAATGATAGAGAGACAGGTGGGACAACCGCCAGCGGTAACACGATAGGCCGTGTCGTCGGCGAAACCGCAAAAGCAGAAGTTCCAGCTACATCTGCCAACCCACCACAGGAGGCTGAAACAGAAAAGGAAAGTTGGTGGAAAAAAACCAGCCCGTGGGTACATGGCACACTGGACGGAGTTGGGTTCGTACCAGGCTTGGGCGCTATTCCTGACGGTATCAGCGCGTTCATTTATGTATTGGAAGGGGATATTGAAAACGCAGGCCTTGCTGCTTTTGCCGCGATCCCGGTTATCGGCGATGCAGCTAAAGGCGGGGTACTTGTAGGTAAAGCTGCTGGCAAAGTAAACAGATCTCTAAAAAACAGCCACGCCAAGACTCCAAAATCCTCACCTCCGACAGAACGGAAGCCGAATGGCCCGAAAAATAACGGGGGAAAGTCTAAAGGCGAGAAAAGAGATTGCCGACTTCGCAAATATGGCAACGGAAAGAATTGCCCACCTGGAAAAACAGGGCATCATATAGTAGCAGACCGCGCTTTTAGGCTACCCAACAAAAACAAAAACCCAGGACCACGAGTGCCTGGTGGGCTTTCACATGCAAACGGCTACACTATCTGTGTCGATGGAGGCACACCAACCAAGAAAGGTAGCAAAGCAAATGAGCATGGTCTGATCCACGCTATTTATGACCCAGCTGAGAGAGAATTAGGTAGCAGAGGCACACCTGAGGGAACGGCTACATTAGGTGAGCTTGAATTGATTGGCGTAATGGCAGCTTCGGCTATAACCGGGTGCAATCCTACAAAGATGCTTGCAGAGCTACACGCATACCACACCAGCATGGGTTTGAAACCCGGCGATCGGTACCGTGCTTACAACAAAACAAACCTTCTAAACCATGACGACATTACAAAGCTCGGCTCCAAAACCCAAAAAGGCTCAGGCGGCCTATAACTCATCAAAAAAGAAGAAAACAAAATGAACGGTACTAGCAAAATAACTTTTGGAAGCGCATGCGCAATCAATGACGACATGTTATATGTCGCATCTTTTGCGGACAAGCTTGAGAACACAGAGCACACACGAATGTTCGTTCTAAATCTTAACCTGCCTGAAAAATGGCATTACCATGACATTAATCACAAGACAGTAATCTCGATCGCATTAAGGCCTGCGCACACTGAAACCATAAGAGCTGGATGCTCGCTCACAACCAATGGTGAAATCGAAATATACAACTCCAACGGCATTGAGACCTTAGCAATCCCCAAGAAGAGCGAAGCAAAATTGACTTCACTAGCCATAGTTGACAACATATTTTTTGCTTGCGGCGGCGAAGGCCAAATTTACCAACTAGACCAAAGCAACTGCATAGAAACCGGTTACCAGATAGCACAAAAAGCAACATCAACCTTATCAAAGCTACTTGAAACCATTAACTCAGACACCCCACAAAAAATACAAGACCTTGCTCAGCTATCACGATCAATTATAACCTTTCAATGCATAGACGGGCTTTCCAAGGAAGACATTTACACCTGCGGAACAAACGGCACAATATATCACTGGAACGGTGCCTCATGGAACAAATGCAAAAGTGGCACTAGACAACACCTGCATAATATTCATTGCATCTCAACTGATGAAGTGCTGATCTGCGGTCACAACGGGACAATTGTAAGAGGCAATTACAAAGACGGCTTTAAACGGATACCCACCGAAAAAATAGACACGAATTTTTGGTGCATCAAACAATTTAATAAACAAATTTTCATTGGAACAACCACAGGCTTATTCTTACTGAATAACAAGAGCTTTGAGAACGCCATCCCTTCTAGCCTGCCAACCCCTCACGAATATAGCATAGAGAATTTAAGCTCAACCAAAAATACTCTCTGGGTAACAGCAACCAAATTCATTTTGCGCCTTCAAAATGGCCAGTGGGAACTGATAGAACACCCAGACAACCTATAATCTCTTGAAATCATACCAGAGACCCCAGCCTTGAACTATTCAATGACGAGCTTAGGCGTTTCATAACAGGCTAAGCGGAGAATTATATGGATGACCTGGCTTGGTCAGCCGATTCAGCCAAGCTGAGGGCGGCTTCTACCGCACCTACTATCACGCGTTGGTCGAGCCACAACTGGCGCGTGCCGGTCTGCGCTCGAACTGGCGCATCTTCCAGCAGAAAACCGTTCCGCAAATTATTGAGCTGATGCTCAAGCGCCAGGGCATCAACCAATACGAACTGCACGCCAGCATGGACCATCAGGTCCGCGAGTTCTGCGTTCAGGCCGGTGAGACGGACCTGGCGTTCATCACCCGCCTGGCTGCTGAAGAAGGCTTCGTCTACCGCTTCGCGCACAGTGAAAAGCTGCACAAGCTGATCATTACCGATCGGCTGCAATCATTCGGGCTGATCAGCCATGGGACCATCAAGGCCGAGGATGACAACGAGGGCTTCTTTGATGCCGACGAGTCTGTAGACCCTGACAGCGCGCTGTACCAAGCCACCGGCGGTGGCGATCAAGCCATGCCGTGCCTTCGCCGCTTGCGCTACAGCGAGCAGGTGCGCACCGCTCGCCAGGTTCAGCGCGACTACACCTTTACCAACCCAGCCTACCGCCAGGAACACAGAGCTGCCGGGCCCTTCCTGGAGCATCAGTCCAAAGAATACGAATTCTTCGATTACCCAGGCCGTTACAAACGCGATGCGGTCGGCAAGCCGTTCACTGAAAACCGCATCACTGCGCTGCGCCACGATGTGCGTATTGCCGAGGTTGAGGGTGACGATGTTCGCCTGCAACCGGGCCTGAGCTTCAACCTGTCAAGTCACCCACGTGACGACCTCAACGCGCATTGGCGGGTGAACACGGTTACCCACAAAGGCAAACAATTCACCAGCCTGCAGGAAGAAGCCGCCGGCGCAGATGTAAGCACGCACTACGAGCAGACTGCCGTGCTGGTCCCCGGCCGGACCGAATGGCGCCCCGCCCCACTATCAAAACCACGCGTTGATGGCCCGCACATGGCGACCGTGGTCGGCCCGAAGGGAGAAGAGATCTATTGCGATGAGTGGGGCCGGGTGAAGGTCAGCTTTCCCTGGGACCGGGAAAGCCAGAACAACGAGTTCAGCTCCTGCTGGGTGCGTGTGTCGCAAGGCTGGGCCGGTGGCAGTTGGGGTTCGATGGCGATCCCGCGCATCGGCCAGGACGTGATCATCCAGTACGTCAACGGCGACCCCGACCAGCCGATGATTACCGGGCGTACCTACTGTGGTGACCAGCTTCCGCCCTACGACCTGCCCGACCACAAGACCCGCATGACCATCAAAAGCCAGACCCACAAGGGGGATGGTTTCAATGAGTTGCGCTTTGAGGACGAACTGGGCAAGGAAGAGGTGTTCATCCATGCCCAGAAGGACCAGAACACCCAGGTCAACCACAACCAGTCTCTCACCGTCGGTGTTGATCGCACCCAGAGCATTGGCCAGGACGAGTCTGTTGCCATCGGCCGCAATCGCCTGCGCGTAGTGAAAGCCAACGACACCCTGAAAGTCGGCGGCGGCAAAAACGACCTCATCGCCGGCAACTACGAGATCGAAGCAGGCAACACCCTGCGCCTCAAGTGCGGCAAGACACTGATCGAGATGCAGGCCAACGGCACGCTCAATATCACCTGCGAGACCTTCAACCTCACCGGGCAACAGACCGGGCAGATCAACACGCCCGCAGCGAAGCTCGACCTCAACCCTGAGGGCGGAGCGGCAGGTGCCGCAGCGGATGGACGCGATAGCAGTGCACTGAAAGCCGATGTGGATGGGCATTTCAAGTAGCTGCTTGCACTTGCCCGTACGTAAAGACCTCCTGAAAGGACTCCCGCAATGACGGAATACCTGACTCACGACCTGATCCTCAACCTGGGCGAGGAAGCACCTGAAGACCTGACGCTCAACATGCTGCGCTTTCGTGCCCGAGACACCACGTTGGTAATGGCGCGCAGCCCCGTCGGCAACGACAAGACCCTGGACCAAGCCATCGATGACCAACTGCGGATGCTGCGAAAAAAGTCCGGGGCAATGACCATCACACCTACGAAGATCGCGCGTTTGGGGGGCGGTGAACACTCCGTCGAAGCCCGCGAAATGGCCATTGAATTCAAGGTAGGGGACAAGCCCAATTTCCAGCTCCAGGCCGCCTGCCTGATTCCAGGTCAGCACCGGCTGCTAGTGATCAATTACAGCAAGCCAAGCCCTTTGAGCAGCGATGACATCGAGCACTGGCGCGCAATCAAACAACAGCTCCGATTCACCTGAACCCTTCACCACCAAGGTCAACCTCATTCAGAACTTTTGGAGCTTGCAAGCCATGGCGCAGATCGTTCACGCCGCCCGCATGGGCGATGAAATCCTGCATCCGTCCCTGATCGCCGAAATGGTCAGTGCCGTTGCAGAGGCCGTCATTTATGCCGCAGCCACCGCCGCCGTGGCTGCCGCTATCAGCCTGGCCGTTGTCGGTACTGTCGCGACAGGGGGCGCAGCGGGCATCGCCATCGCCGCCGTTGCGGGGGTGGCGGTCGGTGCGATGAGCACCCTTTCGGTCGGTGAAGATCAGACTGTCGGCGACGCCATCTCCCGCTTTTGCGACAGCCTTGGCAACAGCGTGGATGCACCCGATCCCTACGGAAAGATCGAAAGCGGGTCACACAACGTGTTCATCAACAGCAAGCCCGCCGCTCGCGCAGCCGGTATCACAGGGCCGCCAGGAGGGGGAGCGACCGACGCCGAGCAAGCAGAGCCTTCGATTCTGGAGAACGTGGGTTCCATGGCCATGGCGGCGGTGCCCTACCTGCTCCCGGTAGTGGGGCTGGGCATGGCGATCCGCGACATCTTCAACCCGCCCGTCACCACGCCAAAGGACCCTGGCGCGGAATCCAAAGAGCAGGACAAGATTTCATGCAGCCGCCACCCGCCTCTGCCCGAAAACCATATTGCGCAAGGGTCGGACAAGGTCTTCATCAACGGCCAGCCTGCCGCGCGATCGGGTGACAAGACCACCTGCGATGCCACGATCGATGTGAATGAGAAGGTATCGCCGAATGTACGCATTGGCGGCGGGACAGCGACGGTTCGGGATATTCGCAATGGCAAAAGCAAGGTTGCGATGTTTACCGGGATTATTGCTGGGATACTTATTTCACGACGTTTTGGGCGCATTAAAGGTTGCAAGGCTGGCAACCCTGTTGCTGTAGCCACGGGTAGCAAATTCCAGGACGGTCCCGAGGACACTGACTTCAGTCTCCCTGGCCTGCTCGGTATCGAATGGGCTCGCCGCTACGATAGCAGGGACACTCGCAATGGTGGCCTGTTCGGAAAGGGCTGGAGTGTTCCTTATGAAGTTGAACTGGTCCGCGTCCCGCATCCTGAAGGCGGCGAGTTGTGGATTTACGTCGATGAAGAAGGCATTCGCCTGGAACTCGGGCGCCTGCGCGCCGGCGATGCCTTTGTCAGTGTTGTGGACGGCTTGGCTTTCTTCCAGTTGGAGGATGGCCCAACAGTTGTCGAGGACATTCATGAGGGACGCTACAAGGTTTTTGATGTCGACCCGCACGAGCCCAGTCGTTCAAGACTCATGAATCGCCCCTGGTTTTCTAGACACTCTCCAAGCTCAGGAAATAGCGTTTCTCATACTCTACTGGAGACAGCTGCATAGCACTGCTGTGTCGGCGTTTAGGGTTATAGAACATCTCGATGTAATCGAAAATATCACTTCGGGCTTCTTCACGGGTTGTGTAGATCTTTCGTCGGATTCGCTCTCGCTTCAAAAGCTGGAAAAAGCTCTCGGCTACGGCATTGTCGTGGCAGTTTCCCCGCCGGCTCATGCTGCTGATTACATTGTTGGCCTTCAAAAAGCTTTTCCAATCCGAGCTACTGAACTGACTGCCTTGATCTGAGTGAATCATAACTTGCTGCTGAGGCTTGCGTCGCCAAACAGCCATCAACATCGCGTCGATAGCCAGGTCGCTGCACATCCTTGGCTTCATTGACCAACCAATTACTTGGCGTGAGAACAGATCCAGCACTACCGCGAGGTAGAGCCACCCTTCATAGGTGCGGATGTAAGTGATATCTGTCACCCAGACCTTGTTCGGCTCACTTACCTTGAACTGCCGCGCGAGGTGGTTGGGCGAGGCCACTGTTGGTTTTCCACCATAGAACCCTGGACGCCGCCGATAGCCCGTTTGAGAACGCAGCCCCTCCGCCTGCATCAAGCGCCTGACTCGATTTCGGCCGCATTCCTCTCCCAGCTCACGCAGGTCATCGTGAATTTTGCGGTAGCCGTATACACCTCCGCTTTCCAGCCAAGCGTGTTTGATCAAGCCAAGCAGACGTTGATCTTCTTTTGCTCGGGCAGATTGAGGCTCGGCCAGCCAGGCGTAATAGCCGCTGGGGTGCACCTTGAGGGTTTGGCAAAGGCGCCGCACCGGGTAATCAGTCGAGTGCTTCTTGATGAAGGCGTACTTCAGCCGCACTCCTTGGCAAAGTACGCGGCGGCCTTTTTTAAGATGTCTCGCTCTTCCGTCACGCGCTTGAGTTCAGCGCGTAGCTTGCGCAGTTCGGCCTGCTGATCGTCGTCTTGCTGACGCTGCTCTTGGGGCTTGCTGTAGACCTTGATCCAGGCGTAAAGACTGTGCACGGACATGCCCAGGCGCTGGGCGACATCGGCGACAGGTTTGCCTTTCTCGGTCACTTGCTTGACCGCTTCGATCTTGAATTCTTCGGGGTAACGCTGACGACTCATGGCACCTCCTATTTGGGCCTCATTATGAGGCTTGGAGGTGTCTACGAAACCAGGGGCGATTCACATCGGGGATCCTTTGCCCCATCATTCAAGCAGCCACTGCAGGTGTTCGAGGTAGCGACAACCCCTGCTCTGCCGCCGACTTCAACAGCGCAGCGATAAACCCCAAGTCCTGCGAAGCCTCCGCCACCGGCCGTGCCGGCTGTGGCAAACCAGCCTCCCAACAATCCAGCCGATCCGCCCAATCCTGCATCATGCCCCGGCGCTGCTCCACGTACTCGGCGTGGTTGTAGGAGCGCCGCACCTGGTTGGGGTCGGCATGGGAAAGCTGCGCATCGATCCACTTCTGCTCGTACCCCAGTTCATTCAACGCCGTGGAGAGCGTGCCGCGGATGCCATGGCCCGTCAGTCGGCCCTTGTAACCCATGCGCTGCAGGGCCGTGTTCAGGGTGTTCTCACTGATACTGTCCTTGGGCCGGCTTCGGTGGGGCAGCAAATGCCGATTGCTCGGCAATTTGGCCGCCAGAAGGGCCTTCACTATTTCGATGGCCTGCCAGGAGAGCGGCACGATGTAGGGCGGGATTTCCTCGCTCTCGCGGCGCTCCCGCACCTGCAACTGCTTCACGATCTCGGACGGGATGATCCACAGCCCACGCTCAAGGTCGAACTGCTCAGGCGTGGCGGCGCGCAACTCCCCAGTACGAACCCCCGTCAGCAGCAACAAGCGGATACCCCACACCGTATTGGCATGCCCGCCGTAGGCGCTGACCTTGCGCAGGAACGCCGGCAGATCCGCCATACGCAGGTGGGGGTTGTGGCGCACCTTGGGCTTGGGCAGTGCCACGATATCCAGGTCTGCGGCCGGGTTGCTGGCCAGCCCCTTCTCAACCATGGCGTAGCGGAACAGTTGGTTCAGCCACGTGCGGCATTTCTCGGCAGTGGTCATCGCCTTGCGCCGCTCGATCTTGCGCAGCACTTCCAGCACATGCTGGCGAGACACCTCGATGATCGGTAGATCGCCCAGCCAAGGCAGGATGTCTTTCGTAAAATGCCGCTCGATCTGCTCCAGCGTGCTCTGCCGGCCACGCTTGAGGCTCAAAGCCCTGAAGACGTACCAGTCGTCGTAGACGGCGCGAAAGGCGTTCTCGGACGCAGAGCAGGCTGCCAGGCGGGCCTCACGGCGGTTGGCGCGGGGATCGACACCCTGGGCCACCAATGCACGCGCCTGGTCCCGCGCCTCCCTGGCCTCCTTGAGGCTGACGGCCGGGTAGACGCCCATCGAGATCCGGGCCTGCTTGCCCAACCAATAGAAACGAAAGTGCCACTGCTTGGCGCCCTTGGCACCGACGAACAGTGCAAGGCCAGCGGTGTCTTTGAGGGTGTAGTTCTTGCCGGTCGGCTTTGCCTGGCGGACAGCGGTATCGGTCAATGGCATGTGTACATCTCCCGGTCTCGTAAGGTCGAGGAGATGTATATCGATGCCCAAGGCCCAGCTCAGCCATCAATCCGCTACGCCAACTACCCGGAATCGCTGTACTTAAAAATGTACTTAAATTTCGTGGCTGCTGGTGGATTCAGGCAGACTGCGCTGGAACGAAAAAAGACGCCGAAGCGTCTATTTTCAAGGACTTACAGACTTCCATGGAACTCTGTAGATCGATAATTGGAGCGGGAAACGAGACTCGAACTCGCGACCCCGACCTTGGCAAGGTCGTGCTCTACCAACTGAGCTATTCCCGCGTCGTGATGGGTGCCATTCTAGCGATTTCCAAAACGGCGTCAACCCCTTGATTCAAAAAAACTTTTACTTCTGCTCAGAGCCTTCGCGCAGGTGCGGCCAAGCAGCCAGCAGGTAGTGCACCATCGACCACAGGGTCAGCCCCGCCGCCACCAGCAGCAGCGCGTAGCCGAGGATTACCCAGAAGGTCACCGCCGGCGGGTTGGCCAGCAGGATCACCAGCGCCAGCATCTGCGCCGCGGTTTTCCACTTGCCAAGGTTGGACACCGCCACATGCGCCCGCGCGCCCAGCTCGGCCATCCACTCGCGCAACGCCGATACCACGATCTCGCGGCCGATGATCACCGCAGCCGGCAGGGTCAGCCAGAAGTTGGCGTGGGTTTGCACCAGCAGCACCAGGGCCACCGCCACCATCAGCTTGTCGGCCACTGGGTCGAGAAACGCACCGAACGGCGTGCTCTGCTGCAGGCGACGCGCCAGGTAGCCGTCCAGCCAGTCGGTGGCGGCGGCAACGGCAAACACGCTGCTGGCGGCCATATAGCTCCAGTGATAGGGCATATAGAACAGCAGGATGAAGATCGGGATGAGCAGGACGCGTAGAACGGTGAGCAGGTTTGGAATATTCATCGGTACGACTGGCCGCAAGTTGAGCCCGCATTCTACTCGCTATGCAGGCTGGCATAAATCGACTCGGCAAGCTTTTTACTGATGCCGGGCGCTTTGGCGATTTCATCGATACTGGCGCGGTTGAGCTCCTGCAGGCCGCCGAAATGTTTCAGCAGGTCGCGCCGGCGCTTGGGCCCTACCCCGGCCACATCCTCCAGGCTGGACACCCGGCGGGCCTTGCCACGGCGGGCGCGGTGGCCGGTGATGGCGAAACGGTGGGCCTCGTCACGGATCTGCTGGATCAGGTGCAAGGCCGGTGAGTCGCCCTTGAGGGTAAACTCATGGTGCACGTCGTTCAGGTACAGGGTTTCGAAACCGGCCTTGCGCGTCACGCCCTTGGCCACGCCAAGCAGGGTCAGGTCGCTGAAGCCCAGCTCCTGCATTACGTCACGGGCCATGTTCAGCTGGCCTTTGCCGCCGTCCACCAGCAGCACGTCGGGCAGCTTGCCCTCGCCGTCCTTGATGCGCCCGTAACGGCGGGTCAGGGCCTGGTGCATGGCGGCGTAGTCGTCACCGCCGGTGACGCCTTCGATGTTGAAGCGGCGGTAGTCGGACTTGAGCGGGCCTTCGGGGCCGAATACCACGCAACTGGCCACGGTGGCTTCGCCGCTGGAATGGCTGATGTCGTAGCACTCCAGGCGCTGCGGCACCTCGTCCAGGCCCAGTACCTCGGCCAAGGCCTCGAAACGTGCGGCCATGTGCTGGCGGTTGGCCAGGCGGGCATTGAGCGCCTGCTCGGCGTTGGTCACCGCCAGCTGCTGCCAGCGGGCGCGGGTACCGCGTACCCGGTGGCTGATGGTCAGCTCGCGGCCACGCAGGGTGTGCAGGGCTTCGCTGATGGCTGCGAAGTCTTCATGCACCACGTTGACGATCAGTTCGCCCGGCAATTCGCGCTCGGCATTGCCCAGGTAGTACTGGGAAAGGAACGCGGCCATCACTTCGGCCACCTCCTCCTCGATACCTACCTGCGGGAAGAAGTTCTTGCTGCCCAGCACCCGCCCGCCGCGTACGCTGATCAGGTGCACGCAGGCGCCACCAGGGTTGACGAAGGCGGCGACAACGTCGACATCGCCGCTGCCGCCTTCGATGTACTGCTGGTCCTGGACCCGGCGCAACAAGGCGATCTGGTCGCGCAACTCGGCGGCCTTTTCGAAATTGAGGGCCATGGCGGCCTTCTCCATCTCGGCATTGAGCTCGTTGCCCAGTTGCTGGCTACGCCCTTCGAGGAACATCACCGAGTGGCGCACGTCCTCGGCATATTCCTCGGCGGTCACCAGGCCCGTGCAGGGCCCTTTGCAGCGCTTGATCTGGTACTGCAGGCATGGCCGGGTGCGGTTGGCGTAATAGCTGTCTTCGCACTGACGCACCGAAAAGGCCTTCTGCAGCAGGCTGAGGCTTTCGCGAATGGCTCCGGCGCTGGGGTACGGGCCAAAGTAGCGGCCCTTGGCCTTCTTCGCCCCACGGTGGATGCCCAGCCGCGGGAACTCGCCGTCGGAAAGGAACACGTAGGGGTAGGATTTGTCATCGCGCAGCAGGATGTTGTACGGCGGCCGCCATTCCTTGATCAGGTTCTGTTCCAGCAGCAACGCCTCGGTTTCGTTGGCGGTGATGGTGGTTTCGACCTGGGCGATGCGGGCCACCAGCGCGGCGGTCTTGGGCGCCAGGCCGGTCTTGCGGAAATAGCTGGCCAGGCGCTTCTTGAGGTTCTTGGCCTTGCCCACGTAAAGCAGCCGGGCTTCGCCGTCGAACATCCGGTAGACGCCCGGGCGACCACTGCAGGTAGCCAGGAATGCGCTGGCATCGAAAACTTGGGACATGAGGTTTTACAGGCTTGCGTCGACCATGCCGTGGCGAACGGCCAGCAAGGTCAGTTCGACGTCGCTGGTAACCGAGAGTTTTTCAAAGATCCGATAACGGTAAGTATTGACGGTCTTGGGCGAGAGGCACAACTTGTCTGAGATGATCTGCACTTTCTGGCAGCCGACGATCATCAGGGCAATCTGGATTTCCCGTTCCGACAAGGCATCGAACGGCGAACCCTGCGGCTGGAAGGGTTTCAACGCCATCTGCTGGGCAATCTGCGGGCTGATGTAGCGCTGGCCGGCGAAGGCCAGGCGGATGGCCTGGACCATTTCGTCAAGGCCGGCGCCTTTGGTCAGGTAGCCAGCAGCACCGGCCTGCAGCAGGCGCGTGGGGAACGGGTCTTCCTCGCACACGGTCACGGCAACCACCTTGATGTCCGGGTGGCTGCGCAGCAGCTTGCGGGTTGCCTCCAGGCCACCGATGCCAGGCATTTTCACGTCCATCAGCACCACATCCGGCTTCAGCTCACGGGCCAGCTTGAGTGCCGATTCACCCGAATCACCTTCGCCCACCACCTGCAGACCATCGATGTCGGCAAGCATGCGTGTAATACCGGTTCGTACCAGATCGTGATCGTCGACCACTAAGACCCTAATCAAGCACACACCTCGTCAGCAGGGCGATTGGATCCTGCCACCTTAACAAAATTTTTCACGGCGGACCTAACGCATTCCTTCCGTAAGAAACGCCTGACGTTCAACCGTAAGCGGCCTCATTGTCTGCCGGGATTTGTCGTTGTTGGTCAAACGCCGCAACAAGTGCCAAAGGGCCGCTTGGTCGTCGCATGACAACTGCCGGAAAGCCCCCAGCAAACCGGACTCATCGGTGCTCAGCCCCTCGAGCGGTACGGGGGTGCGGGTGCCGCTGAGCACATAAAGTGCATCCACGCCCCTGGCTGCCAAAGCCGCCAGGTAGTCGACCCGCGGCGAACGCTCACCACTCTCGTATTTGCCTTGGGCATTGGGTTCGACCCCGCCGATATCGCCAAACACGCGCTGGGTCATCCCCAGGCGTTCTCGCTCTTCCCGCAGCCGCGGACCGATTCCATTCATGGGGTTCTCCTTGTCCCTGATCACAATCATGTACGGCCTACCCGCCAGCAGGCAGCCGTGAACGCCTGGGTTCACTATGCCGATGCTCACCAGTCGCGACAAGCCATCATTAAGCTATTAGTCGATCGTGCGCTGCATGCGCACAAAGCATTCGTCCTCGCCCATTTCGACGAAGCCGTGGCGTTGGTAGAGCACGCGCGCCGGGTTGCTGCGAAACACCATCAGCCGCAGCAGCGGCAGGTGCCGCTGGCGGGCCCACAGTGCCAACTGCTCCAGCACCCAGCTGCCCACCCCACGCCCACGGTGCTCGGGTAGCAGATGCAACTCGCGAATGAACAGCGCCTGGCGGTCCTGGCTGAGGCTGCAGAAGCCGAGCACGGCGTCGCCTTCGGTCACCAGCCATTGCTCGCGCCAGCCCCAGGCTTCGTCGAAGGCTTCCTCTAGCCACAGCAGGTCGTATTCGCGGTAGTACGGCAGCATGGCGCGGCGCGTGAGGTCGCGGGCGAAGGTGCGGTGGGTGTCGTTGGCGGGGGTCAGTTTCAGGGACATCACATTTCGGACTCTTCGGTTTGCCAGGCCCGGCCCTATCGCCGGCAAGCCAGCTCCCACAGTTACAACGATAGCCTTGAAGGCAGCGCCGTACCTGTGGGAGCTGGCTTGCCGGCGATAGGGCCAGCACAACGAATACCAATCATTGGGCGTAGCACACGGGCGAACTGCCGGGCCCACGGCGATCCAGTTCGTCCTCCAGCCATTCGGCCAGCACCTGGGCATTGTTGTGCTCAGTATCCTTGCCCGCATAAAGCAATGTCAGCGTGCCCTTTCCGGCCAGATCGAGCAGCGGGTACCAGTGCTCGGGGTGCGCCGCCAGCTCCTGCCGGTAACGCTGGGTGAAGCCGGCGAAATCCACTTCTCCCTGGTGAAATGCCTTGCGCAACTCATCAGAGGGTGCAACTTCGCGCAACCACTGCCCGTGCAGGTCGTCCTTGCGTTTGTTACGCGGCCACAGGCGATCAACCAGCACGCGCTGGCCGTCGTCTTGCTCAACCGCATCGTAGACACGCTTGCAGCGAATCATGGGCTTCTCCTGCCACTACCGTCCGTCTTGAGCCTAGATAAATCATTGATCGAGGTCACGGCCGGGTTACGAATTGTTTCTATGCTCAAGGCCTTCGGCACCCTTGCCCACTCCAACCGGAGCCACCATGGCAACCCCTTCACTGGCCAGCCTGCCGCAACTGGCTCAACGCGATGCCCGCCCGCAACTTGCCCACAAACCCGGGCGTGCCACCCTGGTGTTGTTCTTCGGCCTGCTGCTGGCCGGCATTGCCTATACCGCCTGGAGCCTGAAGCAGGACGTGGCGGCCAGCGGTACGGTAATCACCACGGTTACGCCATTCCTGCTGCTGGGCCTGGCGTTGCTGATTGCCCTGGGCTTCGAGTTCGTCAATGGCTTCCATGACACCGCCAACGCAGTGGCCACCGTCATCTACACCCACTCGTTGCCGGCACCGGTCGCAGTGGTCTGGTCCGGGCTGTGCAACTTCCTCGGGGTGCTGCTTTCCAGCGGCGCGGTGGCGTTCGGCATCATCGCCCTGCTGCCGGTGGAGCTGATTCTGCAGGTTGGTTCCTCGGCCGGCTTCGCCATGGTCTTCGCCCTGCTGCTGGCGGCGATCATCTGGAACCTTGGCACCTGGTGGCTGGGCCTGCCGGCCTCATCCTCGCACACCCTGATCGGTTCGATCATCGGCGTGGGCGTGGCCAATGCGCTGATGCACGGGCGCGACGGCACCAGTGGCGTGGACTGGGCCCAGGCCAGCAAGGTCGGTTATGCCCTGCTGTTCTCGCCACTGATCGGCTTTGCCTGTGCCGCGCTATTGCTGCTGGCCCTGCGCGCGCTGGTCAAGCGCAAGGCGCTGTACCAGGCGCCGGAAGGCCAGACACCTCCGCCATGGTGGATCCGTGGCGTGCTGATCCTGACCTGCACCGGGGTGTCCTTTGCCCACGGCTCCAATGACGGCCAGAAAGGCATGGGCCTTATCATGCTGATTCTGGTTGGTACCCTGCCGATGGCTTACGCACTGAACAAGACCATGCCCAATGAGCAAGCCTTGCAGTTTTCCGCGGTCGCCGAGGTAACCCGCCAGGCACTGGTGCGCAGCAACCCGCAAGCGGCACCGGCCGACCCGCGCCAGGTGCTGACCACGTTCATTGCCGAGCCACGGGCCAACCCGCAACTGATACCGGCGCTGGCAGCGCTTACCGGCATGATCGGCGAAGAGGTCAAAGGTTATGGCTCGCTCAAGCGGGTACCGGCCGAAGCCATGGCCAACGTGCGCAATGACATGTACCTGACCAGCGAAGCCATCCGCCTGATCGAGAAGAACCAGCTGGTAGGGTTCGATGCAGGCACACGCAGCCAGTTGCTGCTGTTCAAGACCCAGCTGGATGATGCCACCCGCTACATCCCACTATGGGTGAAAGTGGCCGTGGCCATCGCACTGGGGCTGGGCACCATGGTCGGTTGGCGGCGTATCGTGGTAACGGTAGGCGAGAAAATCGGCAAGACCCACCTCAGCTATGCCCAGGGGGCTTCGGCTGAAGTGGTGGCAATGTGCACCATCGGTGCGGCGGACATGTTCGGGTTGCCGGTGTCGACCACCCATGTGCTGAGTTCCGGGGTAGCCGGGACCATGGTGGCCAACGGGTCAGGGATTCAGAAGCGCACGCTGGTCAACCTGCTGATGGCCTGGGTGCTGACCTTGCCGGCAGCGATGCTTTTGGCCGGTAGCCTGTACTGGGTGCTGCACCAGATATTCTGAATCTGTACACCGTCCCCTGTGGGAGCGGGTTTACCCGCGAATGCGTCGGTAAACCCAACATCGCATTCGCGGGTAAACCCGCTCCCACAGGATCGGAGTCAACTACTCAACCTGGAATTTTCAGGCCGCGCTGCACGGCTGGCCGCTCGAGGAATGCCGCCAGCACCCGCTGCACTTCCTTGAACTGCTCGAAGCCGACCAGATCACGGGCGTTGTAACGCTCGACCAGGTTACGCACCCACGGGAAGATCGCGATATCGGCAATGCTGTACTCGTCGACCATCCATTCCCGGCCTTTCAGATGCCGGTCCAGGACCCCGAGCAGGCGCTTGGACTCGTTGACATAACGGTCGCGCGGGCGCTTGTCCTCGTATTCCTTGCCAGCAAAGAAATGGAAGAACCCCACCTGGCCGAACATTGGCCCGATGCCACCCATCTGGAACATCAGCCACTGCAAGGTCTGGTAACGCTGGGCCGGGTCCTGGCTGAGCAACTGGCCGCTCTTCTCCGCCAGGTACTGCAGGATCGCTCCCGACTCGAACAGCGGCAGTGGCTGGCCACCCGGGCCATTAGGGTCGAGGATGGCGGGGATCTTGTTGTTGACGCTGAGCGAAATGAACTCGGGGCTCAGCTGGTCATCGTTGTCGAAGCTGACCTTGTGCGGCTCATAGGCCAGGCCGATCTCTTCGAGCATGATCGACACCTTGACGCCGTTGGGCGTAGGCAGCGAGTAAAGCTGCAGGCGTTCGGGGTGTTTTGCGGGCCACTTGCGGGTAATGGGGAAAGCACTGAGATCGGTCATGATCAACCTTGCCTGGGGGAATGAACCTCTCACTCTAGAGACATCCCCGACCGCTGACCATCACCGACCACTCCTCAGCACGGTCGGCTCATGCTTGGCCGTGGGCCTTGAGCTTGAGCTTTTCGGTATCGACGCGGACGAACACCGAGTCGGCGGTCACCGTCAGCACATCGCCGGCCCAGACTTCGCAGATCACCCGGGTCTTGCGCCCGACCTCACCTTCCACACGCGCCTTGAGCAACAGTTCCACGCCCATGGGTGTGGGCTTGAGGTAGTTCAGGCCAAGGCTGCCAGTGACACAGTCGATGCGCGGCAGGCTCCCCGCTTCGCGACCTTCGTTGCGGTAGTGGTAAGCCATCGCCGTCCAGTTGGAGTGGCAGTCGACCAGCATCGCCAGCAGCCCGCCGTAGACCAGGCCGGGCCAGCCGATGAAGGTGCTGTCGGGCGCGTGCCGGCACACCAGATGGATGCCATCGGCGTCCCAATGGCTTTGCAGGTGCAGGCCGCTGGGGTGGGAGCAACCGCAGCCGTAGCAAGTGCCGTCGGGTGCGGCGAGGGCCTGGAGGGAAAGGGAATGGTCGTTCATACGCTTCCTGTGCTTATTGATATGGGGGGCGCGCAACGCCCCCACATTAAAGCAGAAACATCAGGCCGTCTGGGTAGCCACACTGGCGCGCCGCTGGGTCAGCGAAACCAGCAGGATGAACGCAGTCACCCCGGCGGTCATCAGTGTCTCGTAGCGGTAGGCATCGCTGAACAGCATGTAGCCCAGCACCATGACGATGGTGCCGATCACCAGCCAGGTCAGCCACGGGAACAGCCACATCTTCAGCTCCAGCGGCCGCCCTTCACGCTCGGCACGGGCACGCATGCGCAGCTGCGACACGGCAATCACCAGGTACACCAGCAAGGCGATGGCGCCGGTGGTGGACAGCAGGAAGCCGAATACCTTGCCCGGGAACACATAGTTGACGAAGCACCCGGCAAAGCCGGCCAGGGTCGAGAAGATGACCGCCACGGTCGGTACGCCAGCGCCGGAAATACGCTTGGTAACGCTCAGCGCCTGGCCGCGGGCACCCAGCGAATAGAGCATGCGCGACGCGGTGTACAGGCCCGAGTTCATGCAGCTGGTCACGGCCACCAGCACCACGATATCCACCAGCAGCTTGGCGCCCGGCACGTTCAGCACCTCAAGCACACGCTGGAACGAACCCACCGCTTTCAGCCCGGGGTCGTTCCAGGCCACCAGCGACACCACCAGGAAGATCGACGCCAGGTAAAAGATGGCGATGCGGTACACCACCAGGTTGGTGGCGCGGCGGATCTTGTCTTTCGGGTTGGCGGTTTCGTCAGCGGCAATGGTGACGATCTCGGCACCGAAGAACGAGAAGATGGTGATCAGCACGCCACCGAGCACGGTGCCGAAACCGTTGGGCATGAAGCCGCCGTTGTCCCACAACCGGCTGACCCCGGACACCTCGGCCAGCGGCCAGACGCCGAACACTGCCAGGCTGCAGACCACGATGAAGGCGATGATCGCCACCACCTTGACCAGCGCGAACCAGTACTCGAAGGCACCGAAGTTCTTCACGCTGATCAGGTTGGTACCCGACAGCACCAGCATGATCAGGAAGGCGAACAGCCACGACGGCACGTCAGGGAAATAGGCATGCAGGATATCGGCGCCGGCGATGGCCTCGACCGGAATGATCAGTACCCAGAACCACCAGTACAGCCAGCCGATGGTAAAGCCTGCCCAGGGGCCGATGGCTTCGGAGGCATAGGTGGAGAACGAGCCGCTGTTTGGGTTGGCGATGGCCATTTCACCCAGCATGCGCATCACCAGCAAGACCAGCAGGCCGGTCATGGCGTAGGAGATGAGGATAGCCGGGCCGGCGGTGGCGATGGCGTTGGAGGACCCGATGAACAGGCCGGCGCCGATGATGCCGGCGATGGAGATCATGGATACCTGACGGGACGTCAGGCCGTGCTGCAGGGAGCGCTGTTTGTTGTTGTGTAGCGAAGCCATGAAGAACCCTCGAATGGGTCGGCCGCAGCGGAGCGGCTGAAGACTGGAGCAGAATTCTTATAAATTTCTGATGTTCGTTGTTGTTGTTTTGCAGATGCCGGAAGCGGGTACTGACCTCCTCTTCGCACGACCGGTTGTAATCGTTGATCCAGGTCAGTATTAATCTATAGGGCGGGGTCAACAAACGACCTTTTCGAAACACATGATTCCATTACGGAATGAACTCCTTCCTTTTTTGCTCGGTATTTGCCCGTCATGTCCAAACGCCTGATGCCTTCGACCACCGCCCTTCAGTGCTTCGAAGCGGCCGCCCGCCACCTCAGCTTCACCCGCGCGGCCCAGGAACTGCACCTGACCCAGAGCGCCGTCAGCAAGCAGGTGGCACAGCTCGAAGACATGCTGTCGCACTCGCTGTTCCAGCGCATTCGCCGCCGCCTGCACCTGACCCCGGCCGGCGCGCTGTACCTCACCGAAGTGAACAAGATCCTCACCCAGATCGACATTTCCAGCCGTTACATCCTCAGCTACGGCGACGAGACCGAAGTGCTGCGCATTGCCACCCAGCCCACCTTCGGCGCGCGCTGGCTGGTGCCCCGGCTGAAGGGTTTTGGCGACCGCTACCCGCGTATTCACCTGGATATTCGCAATGAGCTGGAGCCGTTCGACCTGGTGCAGGCCAAGGCCGACATTGCGTTTTTCTTCGGCCAGGGCACCTGGCCCGGGGCAACCTGCATCGAGCTGTTCAGCGAAGAGGTGGTGCCGGTATGCAGCCCGCAGCTGCTGGCCAACCACCGTTTCGACAGTGCCCAGGCGCTGACCGAGCACCGCCTGTTGCAGTGCGTGTCACGCCCGGAGGCCTGGCACGAATGGTTCCTGGGGCTGGGGTTGCATAGCCAGAACAGCTACCACGGGCCGCGCTTCGACACGTTCTACCTGTGCATCCGCGCGGCCATTGCCGGCTGCGGGATCGCTCTGATTCCGCGCTACCTGGTGGCCGAAGAGCTGAGCGAGGGCAAGCTGGTGGTGGCCTGGGACCACCCGGTGGCGAGCAATGGCCGGCACTTCATCGCCCATGCCGAGCATGCGGCCGAAGTGCCCAAGGTGCGGGCCTTCGTGCAGTGGATTCGGGAGCGGGTGGCTGAGGGGGATTGATTCAGCCTGTAGCGGCCACTTCGCGGGCTTGCCCGCTCCCACAGGGATCGCACAGCTTTCAAGCGTGGCGCCGTACCTGTGGGAGCGGGTTCACCCGCGAAGAGGCCAGTGCTAGCAATACAAAATCAGCCAAGATCAAGAATCCAGGGAATGATCGCAATCGAATAATTCGTTTGCGGAATAACCCGCCAACACGCTTGGATAATAAGAAACTCGAACAAGGTCCGCGTGCCCCATGAACCAGGAAAGTATCAGCCAATCCATTGCCATCGTTCACCCGATCACACTTTCCCATGGCCGTAATGCCGAAGTATGGGACACCGACGGCAAACGTTACATCGACTTCGTCGGCGGTATCGGCGTACTCAACCTGGGCCACTGCAACCCGGCCGTGGTGGAGGCGATCCAGGCCCAGGCCGCTCGCCTGACCCACTACGCATTCAACGCAGCCCCGCACGGCCCATACCTGGCACTGATGGAGCAACTGAGCCAGTTCGTACCGGTCAGCTACCCCTTGGCCGGGATGCTCACCAACAGTGGCGCGGAGGCTGCGGAAAATGCCCTGAAAGTGGCCCGCGCTGCCACCGGCAAACGCGCCATCATCGCCTTCGACGGCGGCTTCCATGGTCGCACCCTGGCCACCCTGAACCTCAACGGCAAGGTCGCCCCTTACAAGCAGCGGGTCGGCGAACTGCCGGGGCCGGTGTACCACCTGCCCTACCCCAGCGCCGACACCGGGGTCACCTGCGAACAGGCCCTCAAGGCCATGGACCGCCTGTTCAGCGTCGAGCTGGCAGTGGAGGATGTGGCGGCGTTCATCTTCGAGCCGGTGCAGGGCGAAGGCGGGTTCCTTGCCCTTGACCCAACCTTCGCCCAGGCCCTGCGCCGCTTCTGCGACGAGCACGGCATCCTGATCATCATCGACGAGATCCAGTCGGGCTTCGGCCGCACCGGCCAGCGCTTCGCCTTCCCGCGCTTAGGGCTTGAACCCGACCTGCTGCTGTTGGCCAAGAGCATTGCCGGCGGCATGCCGCTGGGTGCGGTGGTCGGGCGCAAGGAGTTGATGGCAGCGCTGCCCAAGGGCGGCCTGGGTGGCACCTATTCAGGCAACCCGATTGCCTGCGCAGCGGCCCTGGCCAGCCTGGCGCAGATGACCGACGAGAACGTCGCTACTTGGGGTGAACGCCAGGAGCAGGCAATCGTGCGCCGCTTCGAGCGCTGGAAGGCCTCGGGCCTGAGCCCGTTCATCGGCCGCCTGACCGGCGTCGGCGCCATGCGCGGAATCGAGTTCGTCAATGCCGACGGCAGCCCGGCACCGGCGCAACTGGCCAAGGTGATGGAAGCGGCACGCGCCAAGGGCCTGCTGCTGATGCCCAGCGGCAAGGCGCGGCACATCATCCGCCTGCTGGCACCGCTGACCATCGAGGCCGAAGTGCTCGAGGAAGGCCTGGATATCCTCGAGCAGTGCCTGGTGGAGCTGGGCTCCTGAGGACAACCGGGGCTTAAAGACCCAGTTCCTGCGGGGTGAGCATGTCGGACTCGAAGGCAATCCAGCCGCCTTCGAGTTCGGCTTGGCCGTTGACGATCGGGCCGTAGTAGGTCAGGCCGTTTTCCAGGGTCACGCAGATGTGCGTGGCGTTCTTTTCGGGGGCTGCGAGCGTACCGACGAAATGCACCTTCTTCAGCGTTTCGGTCACCGCTTCCAGGCCAACGCGCATGTTGGGGTTTTCCGAGGCTTCGGTGTCGCCGCCACGGTCTTCGGCGCTGATGGTGATGGTGGCGATGTACGGGTACTTGGTGCTCAAGCGGGGTTACCTCTGTGGGTGTGTAGGCGTATGGGCGCGTAGAGTACGGCAGGTGATCTCTATTGTCTCTACCGGCCTCTTCGCGGGCACGCCCGCTCCCACAGGGACTACACATTATTCAAAGGCTGTGTTGTACCTGTGGGAGCGGGTTTACCCGCGAAGAGGCCAGGCCTGCAAAAGGTGATCTGAAGGGCCCGATCTGTTAGGGTGCCCGGCGATGCAAGCCACACCACACGAGGATCCAGAGTGAGCGCCGAAGAACCCCTTATCGCCGACCTGTTCGAGGTCGACAAACGCCTGTCCCTCAAGCCCGTGGTGGACTTCAACAGCTACCTGCGCAACGCCTTCGGCGAAGGCCCGTGCCGTTGCCACCGCTGCACCGAAGGTGGCGACCAAAGCATCTACAGCCACGCCCACACCTTCACCTTCGACGGCCGCCAGTGGCACCGCCGCTTCGCCAGCACCTCCGGTAGCGACGTCGCCCAAGCCCTGAAAAAGGCCTGGCTGTCGTACACCAAGGCCGACCTCAACCTGGTCGGCAACCTGGACCTGACCACCCTCAAGACCTTCACCGAAGCCGCTCTGCACGCACGCCTGCTGGCGCTGTTGCCTGCCAGCGGCCTGGCCCGCGAAGTGGATGGCCAGTGGCTGCTGCAGGCCCAGGCCGACTGACGGCCCGGCGGTAAAGCAGGATTCTCCCGTTCTGCTACCGTGGGAGAATCCGCTCACCCGCAGGTAGTCCGCCATGGCCCGTACAACGCCCATCGAGCTGTACCGCAATATCGGCATCGTCGCCCACGTGGACGCCGGCAAGACCACGACCACCGAGCGGATCCTGTTCTACACCGGGGTCAACCACAAGATGGGCGAGGTGCACGATGGTGCCGCGACCATGGACTGGATGGCCCAGGAGCAGGAGCGCGGCATCACTATCACCTCGGCAGCGACCACTGCTTTCTGGCAAGGCTCGACCAAGCAGTTCGCCCACAAGTACCGCTTCAATATCATCGACACCCCCGGCCACGTCGACTTCACCATCGAGGTGGAACGCTCGCTGCGCGTGCTCGATGGCGCGGTGGTGGTGTTCAGCGGCGCGGACGGGGTCGAACCGCAGTCCGAGACAGTATGGCGCCAGGCCAACAAGTACCACGTGCCGCGCCTGGCCTACATCAACAAGATGGACCGCCAGGGCGCCGATTTCCTGCGCGTGGTCCGGCAGATCGACCAGCGCCTGGGCCACCACCCGGTGCCGATCCAGCTGGCCATCGGCAGCGAAGAAAACTTTCAGGGCCAGATCGACCTGGTGAAGATGAAGGCCATCTACTGGAACGATGCTGACAACGGCACCAGCTACCGCGAAGAAGCCATCCCTGCCGAGCTGCAGGCGCTGGCTGACGAATGGCGTGCGCATATGGTCGAAGCAGCGGCCGAGGCCGATGACGAACTGACCTTGAAGTTTCTTGATGGCGAAGAGCTGAGCATCGAAGAAATCAAGGCCGGCCTGCGCAAACGCACCCTGAACAACGAGATCGTGCCGACCATCCTCGGCTCGTCATTCAAGAACAAAGGCGTGCCGCTGATGCTCGACGCGGTCATCGACTACCTGCCCGCCCCGTCGGAAATCCCGGCCATCAAGGGCACCGACCCGGATGACGAAGAAAAGCACCTCGAGCGCCACGCCGACGACAGCGAACCGTTCTCGGCGCTGGCCTTCAAGATCGCCACCGACCCGTTCGTCGGCACTCTGACCTTCGCCCGGGTCTATTCCGGCGTGCTCAGCTCTGGCAATGCGGTGCTCAACTCGGTCAAGGGCAAGAAGGAACGCATCGGCCGCATGGTGCAGATGCATGCCAACCAGCGCGCCGAAATCAAGGATGTGTGCGCTGGCGACATCGCCGCGCTGATCGGCATGAAGGATGTGACCACCGGCGACACCCTGTGCGACATGGACAAGCCGATCATCCTCGAACGCATGGACTTCCCCGACCCGGTGATTTCCGTGGCGGTGGAGCCGAAGACCAAGGCCGACCAGGAAAAGATGGGCATCGCCCTGGGCAAGCTGGCCCAGGAAGACCCGTCATTCCGCGTGCGCACCGACGAAGAGACCGGACAGACCATCATTTCGGGCATGGGCGAGCTGCACCTGGACATCATCGTCGACCGCATGCGCCGCGAGTTCAACGTCGAGGCCAACATCGGCAAGCCGCAGGTGGCCTACCGCGAGAAAATCCGCAACACGTGCGAGATCGAGGGCCGCTTCGTCCGCCAGTCCGGCGGCCGGGGCCAGTATGGCCACTGCTGGATCCGCTTCGCCCCCGGCGACGAGGGCAAGGAAGGTCTGGAGTTCATCAACGAGATCGTTGGCGGCGTGGTACCGCGCGAGTACATCCCGGCGATCCAGAAGGGTATCGAAGAGCAGATGAAG
The DNA here is from genome assembly GCF_049486705.1 of Pseudomonas sp. NLJ1. NCBI lineage: Bacteria > Pseudomonadati > Pseudomonadota > Gammaproteobacteria > Pseudomonadales > Pseudomonadaceae > Pseudomonas > Pseudomonas sp. NLJ1. The sequence continues at coordinate 838,404 of NZ_CP137735.1, forward strand.
AACGGCGTGCTGGCCGGCTACCCGCTGATCAACCTCAAGGCGGCGGTGTACGACGGCTCGTACCACGACGTCGACTCCAACGAAATGGCCTACAAAATTGCCGCCTCGATGGCCACCAAGCAGTTGTCGCAGAAAGGCGGCGCGGTGTTGCTGGAGCCGGTGATGAAGGTGGAGGTGGTGACGCCGGAGGAGTACCAGGGTGACATCCTTGGCGACCTGAGCCGGCGCCGCGGGATGATCCAGGATGGTGACGAAACGCCGGCCGGCAAGGTGATCCGTGCCGAGGTGCCGCTGGGCGAGATGTTCGGCTACGCCACCTCGATGCGTTCCATGACCCAGGGTCGGGCCAGCTTCTCGATGGAGTTCACCCGTTATGCAGAGGCGCCTGCGAGCATTGCCGATGCCATCGTCAAGAAGAACCGCGGGGAGTAATTCGCTCTCCTGTGCTGGCCTCTTCGCGGCTAAAGCCGCTCCCACAGGGAATGCACAGTAGTCACTGGCTGTGTTGTCCCTGTGGGAGCGGCTTTAGCCGCGAAGAGGCCGGCACAGATAACAACATTCTCAGTGCTGCTCCCCAGCCCGCTTCAGCAGCTTCTTGCAACGCTCGGACAGATGCACCACCCGCAATTGCTTACCAGCCCTGGCATACCGCTCGCGCAAGGTCTTCAACGCAGCAACCGCCGAATAATCGACAAAGCTCAAATGCTGGCAATCCAGGGTCACCTTGGCCGGGTCGTTAGCCGGGTCGAACTGGTTCAGGAACACCGTTGTCGAGGCAAAGAACAGCGTGCCGTGCACCTGGTAATGCTTGCCCTCCTCTCCATCCTCATGGCTGTCGGCATAGAGCTCCCGCGCATGCTGCCAGGCGAAGTTCACCGCCGCGATGACAATGCCGAACAGCACCGCCACCGCCAGGTCGGTGAGCACCGTTACCACGGTCACGGCAATGATCGCCAGCACATCGCTCAGCGGCACCTTGTGCAGCACCCGCAACGACGCCCAGGCAAAAGTCTGCTGCGCCACCACGAACATCACCCCGACCAGCGCCGCCAGCGGAATACGCTCGATCAGCGGCGACAGGAACAACACGAACAGCAGGACCATCACCCCGGCCACCACACCCGACAGCCGACCACGGCCATTTGAGCTGAGGTTGATCACCGTCTGGCCGATCATCGCGCAACCACCCATGCCGCCGCACAGGCCGGAAACCATGTTGGCCGCACCCAGCGCAACGCACTCGCGGTCCGGGTAGCCACGGCTCTCGGTGATTTCATCGGTCAGGTTGAGGGTGAGCAAGGTTTCCAGCAGGCCGACCATGGCCATCAGCACCGCATACGGCGCTACGATTTTCAGGGTTTCGAGGTTCCACGGCACATCCGGCAGGGCCAGGTGTGGCAGGCCGCCGGCGATACTCGCCATGTCGCCGAGGGTGCGCGTGGGCAGGTGGAGCACGTACACCAGTAGACCGACACCGAGGATCGCCACCAGCGCCGGCGGCACCGCGCGGGTCAGCTTAGGCAGTACGTAGACCACCAGCATGGTCAGCGCCACCAGGCCGATCATCAGGTACAACGGCATTCCAGTGAGCCAGTGTTCACCTTGCTTGAAATGCTCGAGCTGGGCCAGTGCGATCACGATTGCCAGGCCATTGACGAAACCGAGCATGACCGGGTAAGGCACCAACCGCACCAGCTTGCCCAGACGCAGCAGGCCGAACAGCATCATCACCACGCCGCCCAGCAGCACGGTGGCCAGCAGGTACTGGGCGCCGTGCTGCACCACCAGCGCGACGATCACCACCGCCATCGAACCGGCAGCGCCGGAAATCATCCCCGGCCGGCCGCCGAACAGCGCCGTCAGGGTGCAGATGATGAAGGCGCCATACAGGCCCATCAGCGGGTTCAGGTGGGCCACCAAGGCGAAAGCGATACACTCGGGCACCAGTGCGAACGAGGTGGTCAGGCCGGCGAGCAGGTCGGCGCGGAGTCGGGCGGGTTTCATGAGCATCCTGGGGTCGGTCCGGGCGGACGGGACAAAAACAAGGGTCGCGATGTTACGGAATTTGCCCGTCAACAGCCACCGTTCAACGCACCCGGTCGCGACTCTGCACGGCCAGGTCCAGCGCCCGCTGCATGTCCAGCCGCGCAGAGCGGCCAAGGTCGGGGTGATGCAATTGCCCGTTGCGCTCCGATGGCAGAATCGGCGCGGTCAGGTCCTCGGCATCCATGGCTTCGAAATCCTGCTCGGCGCCCAGGGTCAAGGCGCTGCGCCGCAACAGCATGCGCACCTGCTGCGGGGTCAGGGCCGGGTTGATCGCCAGCATGGTCGCCACGGTGGCGGTCACCAACGGGGTCGCATACGACGTGCCGCAATGCGGCTCGGCGGCTGGCGACGGGCGGATGCAGGCAGCCGCACTGATGTCCACACGCATGTCGATGTTGGAACTGTGGCGTTTGCGCACATGGCGCGGGTCTGCGACTGGTACCGGCCTGTCACTGCGCTGGTGGCCGCCCACCACCAGCAGTTGTTCGGTGATGAACGACGATGGCAGGCGATATTCATCGGTCCCCGACCAGGACGCACCGTTGCCGGCCGAGTTCACCACTACCACGTCAGGATGCTTGGCCCGCAACCAGAGGAAGAACTCTTCGAGCAGCTCTTCATAGCCGCTCATCGCCAGCCCGGAACGTACCAGCGAATCGACCTCATCGCCCTTTACGTTCTTCGCCCCGACCCGGTGAATCCCCCAGCTCCAGTTCAAAACCCGCGCGCCGTCTTCGACCAGGTTCACCGAGGCAGCGATGTTCGCCGTGATGCCGGCATCGGAGTTGCGCTCGACGATGACATCAAAGCCAGGGTTCTGCTTGCCCAGCCCCGGCAGAAAGCCGTCGCCCTGCGCTGCCAGGATGCCGGCCACATGGCTGCCGTGGCTGGTCGGGCGTCCGCCGTCGCGGCCGTACAGGCAGGTCCGGCCCGTGTCGCAGCGGCCGCGGTAGCTTTCGAACGCCGGCGCGTCGAAGTCGAGATCGCGCTCGATCACACCCACCCGCACCGGCTGTACCGGCACAGCGGAGGCAGCGATACGCCGCTGGTAGAAGTACAGGGCGTCCATGAAGCGGTTGGCGGCCCATTCATCCGCCTGGACGATGGCCGCCTGCTCGCGCCCGCCACCTTCCTCGCCGCGCTCCGGGGCAGACTCCTCGACAATCACTGCATCGACGCTAACTTCACTGCCCATGCGCAGGATCATCGCGTCGCGCTGCACCAGGTCGCCCACCGGCAAGCGCAACTGGTAGACATTCAGCGGCGGTATGGCACCCACGACCTGGGCGCCGTACTTCCCGGCGATCCGTCGGGCTTCGCCGAGGCCATCATGTTTTTCCTCGATCAAAAGGCTTACCAAGTCCACATAGGTGGTGAGGCCATCCATGTTCTTCGCCACTTCATCAGGCCCGGCGGCCACAACATGGCTGCGCTGGCGTGTCAGCCAAACCGGGTTGCTGGTGCGCTCGCCGTCCTCCAGCCACAGCGGAGCACTGCGCAGGGCTTGTTTGGCCAACTTCAGCGTAAGCCGGTCACCTTGCCGCTCGAAATCGGCTGTCGGCAGCCGCGCACCACCGAGCCAGACCGTCGGCAACTGCGCCCCGAGCCCCTCGGCGCGCAGGCACCATTGCTGCTGGCCATCGCCAACCAGGTCGCCGCAACGCTGCAGCTGCTTGATGCGCAACGAATCAGCTGCAGCCTCGGCACAAACGCTGCACAGGCACAACAACAAGATCAGAACACGCTTCATGCACTCAGCCCCACTCAATCCCTGTGCGTGCGACTGGTGGGGTAGATCAAAGGTTCAGCTGCGGCCCGCCGCCTTGTCCCGTGCAAGCCATTCAGCCATGGAAGCATCCTCAAGCGCGTACTCTCCGCGATTGGCCTTCCATACCAGCTCCTTGTCACGCAGGGCATCGAGGGCCTTCTGGACGCTGGTCGTGCTGGCGTTGATTTCCGCCCGGGCCTGCTCCAGCTTACGGTTCACATCCCTCAAGGTTTGCTCGGTAAATGGCGAAAACGGCTGCCGGCCCAACGTCCGCTCGGCCATTACCTCAAGCACTGCCTGCTGCAAGGCCGACAGGTCGTTCCAGGCGCTTTCGTAGTCACTCCACACGCCCGCCTGATGATTGAGCGCCCCTGTGCGCAGCAATTCACCCAGGTTGCCCGCCTCACCCAGGCCCACGCTCACTTCGGCCAACAGCTTGTTGAGCATTTCAGGGCGGCGCCCGACCAACTCGAACGCATACGCAAGGTCCTCGACCTTGAACTGGTTGCTGGCGGCCAGACGCCGGTTCCACAAATCAGTGATGAACTCGACATACTCACGCCCCAGCAAGGGGAATGGCGTAATGCTGGCCCCAAAGAAGGGTTGCTTGCTCTTGAGCACCAGGTTGGCCAGCTTGTCGCGGCTGGAGCCAGTGAACACCAGACGCAAGCCGTCCGGGCGGTCACCACGGTTGAGATGGTCACGCGCGGCTTTCAGCGCGAACATCGCATTCAGGCCATCTTCGCTGTTGAGGGCATGCTGGGCCTCATCGATGATCAGTACCACCATCTGCCCCGACACTTGATGCAACACGGCAAGTGCGTGAGCCAAGGTAGTCCCCTCAGGCAGTTGCGGGCGAGTAAAATCCCAGCTGAGGGTACGCAGCAGGTTTATCTTGTCGATACCGGCCTTTTTCGCAGCCTTGGCCAGCGCACCTTCGAAGCTGCCCAGCGCAGCACCGATGGCGCCACTGATGAGTTCTGCCGGCGCGGCGTCGCGGTCCGACCACAGGTCGACATAAACCGGTAGCCAGCCGCGCTGTACGCATTCCGGAATGAAGTCGTTGTTGAGGAAGGTGCTCTTGCCCGTACGTCGGGGCGCGGCGAGGAACATGCCCGAGCTGTAATCGACCAGCGACTCGCCGGCCAGGTCTCGGCCCAGAGCCTTGGCCAACTGATCACGACGTAGAAGCGGGCGGATGGGTGACATGCAATTACCCTCAATTATCTTGATGACTATAATTTATAGCCTACAAGATAGAACCCGATAAATCACCCACTCGGCCACAGCACCAACGTGATCCAGATCCGGCAGCCAGCCGCTAAATTTGCCATCATGTTGATTCCACCTGCGGAGATCATGGACATGCCGCTACGCCCCCTTTTCGCTTCCCTGCTGCTGGTCGCCAGCCTCAGCGCCCAGGCCGCCACCGAAGTCGTACCCCTACAACACCGCAGCAGCGCCGAACTGCTGCCCGCCGCCCAGGCGTTCATCGGCAAGGACGGCAGCGTCACGGCGTTCGAGAACAAGCTGATCGTCAACGCCAGCCCCGAGCGCATCGACGACCTGCGCACCCTGCTACAACAGCTGGACACCGCACCCAAGCGCCTGCTGATCAGCGTCGACAACAACGACAGCAACTTTCAGGACAACCGTGGCAACGCACGTGTCATCCACTACGGCACCAGCAACCGTGACGGCGGCATGCAGCAGATTCAGGCCAGCGAAGGCCAACCGGCGCTGATCCAGGTAGGCCAGAGCATCCCGATCACCAGCACCAGCACTGACGGCTACGGGCGCATTCAGAGCAACACCGAATACCGCAACGTGACCCAGGGTTTCTATGTCACCCCCAGCTTGAGTGGCGACACGGTTCGTCTGCAAATAAGCACCAATAATGACCGCATCAGCCATGAACGCGCAGATGTAGTGAAAGTGCAAAGCACCGACACGACAATCACCGGCAAGCTCGGCGAGTGGATCACCCTGGCGGGTTACAACCAGCAGAGCCAAGCCGACCGTAGCGCGTCAAGCCACAGTTACAGTACCCAACGGGGTGAAAACATGACTTTGCGTGTCAAAGTCGACCTTCTTGACTGATCCCAGGCAATTCAAGGCTTCGACCAAAGGCCTTGAAACTGACTGCCAAGTCGCATTAGACCAAAGATGTAGTAAGTGAAAAAAACCACTACAAAACATTTGACAGGGTCTTTTTCCCAAGGGCATGATGGCCTCGCTCCCGCTAATCAGGGGCCCTGGCAAGGGCCTTCGAGGCGCACTCCTCCCACCCTTGGAGGCGTCTCGTGTCTATACGGCCCACAAGGCGGTTCGACGGGATTGCGACTGCAACGAAGAAGTTGTCCCGAGGGACGGAAGCGCATCACCGCAGTACTGGCAATCGCGTAGCACCGCAGCAAGGCAACCACGAGCCGACCTGCCGGAGCACCCTTTCGCCTGGCCTGCACACCCTTCCCCTTCGAGCCTTCGCGTTCGCCGTCGCACTCCTGCGAACAGGACAGCCGCCAGCTCCTGATCTGCTCCGAGCATCAGCACAATTACCCCAAGATCGATGCGACGAGGTTTATTTCCATGGCACTGACACGCGAACAGCAAATTGCAGCCCTCGAGAAAGACTGGGCCGAGAACCCGCGCTGGAAAGGCGTGACCCGTACCTACACCGCCGCTGATGTCGTTCGCCTGCGTGGCTCCCTGCAGCCGGAGCACACCCTGGCCCGCCTGGGTGCAGAAAAACTGTGGAAGCTGGTCACCGAAGGTGCCCACCCGTCCTTCCGCCCAGAAAAAGATTTCGTCAACTGCATGGGCGCCCTGACCGGCGGCCAGGCAGTGCAGCAGGTCAAGGCCGGTATCCAGGCCATCTACCTGTCCGGCTGGCAGGTTGCCGCCGACAACAACTCGGCCGAGTCCATGTACCCTGACCAGTCGCTGTACCCGGTCGACTCGGTACCGACCGTGGTCAAGCGCATCAACAACTCGTTCCGCCGCGCCGACCAGATCCAGTGGAAAGCCGGCAAGAACCCGGGCGACGAAGGCTACATCGACTACTTCGCGCCGATCGTGGCTGACGCCGAAGCTGGTTTCGGCGGCGTACTGAACGCCTACGAGCTGATGAAGAACATGATCGAAGCAGGCGCCGCCGGCGTGCACTTCGAAGACCAGCTGGCCTCGGTGAAAAAATGCGGCCACATGGGTGGCAAGGTACTGGTACCAACCCAGGAAGCCGTGCAGAAGCTGGTAGCCGCGCGCCTGGCAGCTGACGTATCGGGCGTGCCGACCATCATCCTGGCCCGTACCGACGCCAACGCCGCCGACCTGCTGACCAGCGACTGCGACCCGTACGACCAGCCGTTCGTGATTGGCGAGCGCACCCGTGAAGGCTTCTACAAGGTACGCGCCGGCCTCGACCAGGCCATCGCCCGCGGCCTGGCCTACGCACCGTACGCCGACCTGATCTGGTGCGAAACTGCCAAGCCGGACCTGGACGAAGCCCGTCGCTTCGCCGAAGCGATCAAGAAGGAATACCCGGACCAGATCCTGTCGTACAACTGCTCGCCTTCCTTCAACTGGAAGAAGAACCTGGACGACGCGACCATCGCCAAGTTCCAGCGCGAGCTGTCGGCGATGGGCTACAAGCACCAGTTCATCACCTTGGCCGGCATCCACAACATGTGGCACGGCATGTTCAACCTGGCGCACGACTACGCCCGCAACGACATGACCGCCTACGTGAAGCTGCAGGAACAGGAGTTCGCCGACGCCAGCAAAGGCTACACCTTCGTCGCGCACCAGCAGGAAGTGGGTACTGGCTACTTCGACGACATGACCACCGTGATCCAGGGTGGCGCTTCGTCGGTGACTGCACTGACCGGTTCGACCGAGGAAGAGCAGTTCCACTGATAGTGGGTTGCTGTTGAAAGAAGGCCCGGGGCTTGTGAAAGCCCCGGGCCTTTCTTTTTGCGTGTACTGACGGGCAACAGGCTAGCGCCAAACATGTGGGAGCGGCCTTGTGTCGCGAATGGGCCGCAGAGCGGCCCCGGCAATCTTGCGACGATGCACCGATCCCGGGGTCGCTTCGCACCCCAATCGCGACGCAAGGCCGCTCCCACAGGAGAAATCGCGCCTGTCGGCACCTCAGTGCTTCATGCCCAGCTCTGCATCATCCATCAGCGCCTTGGCCATCGCACTCAGGTAATGGGCGGCCCATATCATCAATGGCTTCTCATCCATCAGGCCGGTGATGGTCAGTTCGCGTACATAGCCCATCAATTCCGAGGACTGCTCGCGGGCGTCCTTGCACGGAATACCGGGCTCGATGCGGAACAGTGGGTGGGTGCCGTTTTCGCCTTGGTAGAAGGTGGTTTTGCCGACGGTGAATTGGGTGTCTTCTGTTGTCATTGTTCAATTCCCTGAGAATTCTCTACTGCCTGGGCCGGCCCTTTCGCGGGCAAACCCGCTCCCACAGGTGCTGTGCAAGTCTTGGCGCTTGTGATGAACCTGTGGGAGCGGGTTCACCCGCGAAGAGGCCCGCCCAGACAACACATCAATCAAGCCTTAGTGCAAAGTCCGAGGCTCTGTGTGCATCTGCGCCTGAACCAATGCCGACTCCAGCAAAGCCCGCAACGTCTCCAGTTCATGCATCGACGTCATCATCAAAACCGACGCCGGCGACTTGGGCTGCAGCAGCATGGCCTGATGCACAACGGTCGCAGCGCACAGCGCATAATCCGTGGCCTGGATCAGGGTGTCTTCGAGGGAATGGGGGTTATGGGGTGGATCGGGAACGATTTTCAACATATCGACTTCCGTTGGCAGTGCCGCTACCCGTCTGCTGTCAAACAGAAGGGTGGCAGCTGTACGTGGGTTGACAGACCGGCGGAAATCGCAAAGTTCCGGCGCACGCAAGCGTGCCCGCACGTACAGCCACCATAACAGCGAGCCGCACACGATTTACCGTCACAGCCTGTCAAAGCTGTATCGTTGATGAGCAACGACAGGCCGAGACTAGAGCGCTGCCAGAGCAGCGGCAACGGAAAATGCGCGGCAGGAGTATGTTTGGGAAATGGCCTACAGGGAAGGGGCTAAATCCGACATGTCAGGTGTTCTGCGCCCGATTGCGCCAGGGCGGCGAGGTGCCTGCCTTGGTTTTTGCGGTGTTGCGTAGATCGAGCGCCGCCCGCGCGGCGCTTCGCGGGACAAGCCCGCTCCCACATTTGTTGCAACGTGGCCATGTCAGTTAGGCCATGGTTGTGAGCCTTGTTGGTCTGACTCAATTTCTCGACTGGCGCTGCCGCCGCCTCAACAGTCTCAAGACATGCACCAAGACAGGCAACCATGGCCTGACAGGTTCGGCACGTTGCAACAAATGTGGGAGCGGGCTTGTCCCGCGAAGCGCCGCGCGGGCGGCGCTCGATCTCACAGACACTGCATTCATTTCGCCATACCCATGGCAACCACCGCCCCTCAAAGACATCCCCCTCCCCACAATCATGTCTATGCTTGAGGCAACACAACCACCCACCGCTTCATCAGCCAGCCATCGCTCGATCGATAAAATATTGACCCAGAGCGGGGCGAACGGTGTCGGAAGCTGCTAGAACAGGCGTTTTTCGCATTTGCAAGTAGGGGGAATCGCCAGATGAACTTTACAAGACGCAGAACAGGGGAAATATCAGGCATCAGGTTAAATGATATTAATTATCATTACGAAACTTGCAATTCGTTACCCCCTGCAAGAAACATAATTAACAAAACCGCACGCAATGCCCGAATCTCAAGGCTTTCAGCCAGTTACGAGCAGGTTTTGTACTTAATCCTACGAATAAATTTGCGACAGAAATTTTACTTGCACCGGGTTTACCCATAAAATCAGCGCGATTGATTCAGCTGCGACATTTGGTCACTGCATGTGCGACACCAGGTCGCCGCTCTACACTTATTTCAGACTGCAGAGCTGGGTCTCTGTATAAGGATCTCTAGCATGTCCGATTCGGCAGGACTCATCGCCCACAACTGGGGCTTTGCCATCTTCCTCCTGGGTGTCGTCGGCCTGTGCGCCTTCATGCTCGGCCTGTCCAGCCTGCTCGGTAGCAAGGCCTGGGGCCGCGCCAAGAACGAACCCTTCGAATCCGGCATGCTGCCCGTCGGCAGCGCCCGCCTGCGCCTGTCCGCCAAATTCTATCTGGTCGCGATGCTGTTCGTGATCTTCGATATCGAAGCCCTCTTTCTCTTTGCATGGTCTGTGTCCGTCCGCGAAAGCGGCTGGACCGGATTCGTCGAAGCACTCGTTTTCATAGCAATTCTGTTGGCTGGTCTTGTCTACCTATGGCGCGTCGGGGCACTTGATTGGGCTCCCGAAGGTCGCCGCAAGCGGCAAGCGAAGCTGAAACAATGAGGCTTTGGCATGCAATACAATCTCACCAGAATCGATCCGGATGCGCCCAACGAGCAGTACCCGGTCGGTGAACGGGAAACCGTCACCGATCAACTGCTGGAGGACCAGGTCCACAAGAACATCTTCATGGGCAAGCTTGAAGATGTGCTGCGTGGCGCGGTCAACTGGGGTCGCAAGAACTCCCTCTGGCCGTACAACTTCGGCCTGTCCTGCTGCTACGTGGAAATGACCACGGCCTTCACGGCACCCCACGACATCGCCCGCTTCGGCGCCGAAGTCATCCGGGCCTCGCCGCGTCAGGCCGACTTCATGGTCATCGCCGGTACCTGCTTCGTGAAGATGGCGCCGATCATCCAGCGCCTGTACGAGCAGATGCTCGAGCCCAAATGGGTCATCTCCATGGGTTCGTGCGCCAACTCCGGCGGCATGTACGACATCTACTCGGTCGTTCAGGGGGTCGACAAGTTCCTCCCCGTGGACGTCTATGTGCCTGGCTGCCCGCCACGCCCTGAGGCTTTCCTGCAAGGCTTGATGCTGCTGCAGGAGTCGATCGGCCAAGAACGACGCCCGCTTTCCTGGGTTGTTGGTGATCAAGGTATTTACCGTGCCGAGATGCCAGCCCAGAAAGACCTGCGTCGTGAGCAGCGCATTGCAGTAACCAACCTGCGCAGCCCCGACGAAGTCTGATCCAGCGACCTGCCGCCCGCTCCCCTGGAGCCGGCGGCCTGGCTTCATTCTTAACGTTGACCCAAAGCGACCGAGACCATGACAGCGGACAACGCTATTTTCATTCCGCCCTACAAGGCTGACGACCAGGATGTGGTCGTCGAACTGCACAACCGTTTTGGCGCCGAAGCATTCGTCGCCCAGGAAACCCGCACCGGCATGCCCGTGCTGTGGGTCAAGCGCGAGCAGCTCAAAGAGGTGCTCAGCTTCCTGCGCGGTGTGGCCAAACCGTACAGCATGCTGTACGACCTGCACGGCGTCGACGAGCGCCTGCGCACCCAGCGCCGCGGCCTGCCAGCCGCCGACTTCAGCGTGTTCTACCACCTGCTGTCGATCGAGCGTAACAGCGACGTGATGATCAAGGTATCGCTCAGCGAAGGCGACCTGAACCTGCCGAGCGTGACCGGTATCTGGCCGAACGCCAACTGGTACGAGCGCGAAGTCTGGGACATGTTCGGCATCGACTTTGCCGGCCACCCGCACCTCAGCCGCATCATGATGCCGCCCACCTGGGAAGGCCACCCGCTGCGCAAGGACTACCCTGCCCGCGCCACCGAGTTCGACCCCTACAGCCTGACCCTGGCCAAGCAGCAGCTTGAAGAGGAATCGGCACGCTTCAACCCGGAAGCCTGGGGCATGAAGCGCCAGGGCGCCAACGAGGACTACATGTTCCTCAACCTCGGCCCCAACCACCCTTCCGCGCACGGCGCCTTCCGTATCGTCCTGCAGCTGGACGGTGAAGAGATCGTCGACTGCGTACCGGACATCGGCTACCACCACCGTGGCGCCGAGAAAATGGCCGAGCGCCAGTCCTGGCACAGCTTCATCCCCTACACCGACCGTATCGACTACCTCGGCGGGGTAATGAACAACCTGCCGTACGTGCTCGCCGTCGAGAAGCTGGCCGGCATCAAGGTGCCACAGAAGGTCGACACCATCCGCGTGATGCTGGCCGAGTTCTTCCGTATCACCAGCCACCTGCTGTTCCTGGGTACCTACATCCAGGACGTCGGCGCCATGACTCCGGTGTTCTTCACCTTCACCGACCGCCAGCGCGCCTACACCGTGATCGAAGCGATCACCGGTTTCCGCCTGCATCCGGCCTGGTACCGCATCGGTGGCGTTGCCCACGACCTGCCGCGCGGCTGGGACAAGCTGGTCAAGGACTTCGTCGAATGGCTGCCCAAGCGCCTCGACGAGTACGAAAAGGCTGCCCTGCAGAACAGCATCCTCAAGGGCCGTACCATCGGCGTTGCCGCGTACAACACCAAGGAAGCGCTGGCCTGGGGTACCACCGGTGCCGGCCTGCGTGCCACCGGTTGCGACTTCGACCTGCGTAAAGCCCGCCCCTACTCCGGCTACGAGAACTTCGAGTTCGAAGTACCGCTGGCCCACAACGGCGATGCCTACGATCGCTGCATGGTCCGTGTCGAGGAGATGCGCCAGAGTATCCGCATCATCGACCAGTGCCTGCGCAACATGCCGGAAGGCCCGTACAAGGCGGACCACCCGCTGACCACGCCGCCGCCGAAAGAGCGCACCCTGCAGCACATCGAAACCCTGATCACGCACTTCCTGCAAGTCTCGTGGGGCCCGGTCATGCCGGCCAACGAGTCGTTCCAGATGATCGAGGCGACCAAGGGCATCAACAGTTACTACCTGACGAGCGATGGCGGCACCATGAGCTACCGCACCCGGATCCGTACCCCGAGCTACCCGCACCTGCAGCAGATCCCTTCGGTGATCAAAGGCAGCATGGTCGCCGACCTCATTGCGTACCTGGGCAGTATCGACTTCGTTATGGCTGACGTGGACCGCTAAGCATGAACAGCACGCTTATCCAGACAGACCGTTTCGCCCTGAGCGAAACCGAGCGCTCGGCCATCGAGCACGAAATGCATCACTACGAGGACCCGCGCGCGGCGTCCATCGAAGCCCTGAAGATCGTCCAGAAGGAACGTGGCTGGGTGCCGGACGGCGCCATCCACGCCATCGGCGAAGTGCTGGGCATCCCGGCCAGTGACGTCGAAGGCGTGGCCACCTTCTACAGCCAGATCTTCCGTCAGCCGGTCGGCCGCCACATCATCCGCGTGTGCGACAGCATGGTCTGCTACATCGGCGGCCACGAGTCGGTGGTCAGCCAGATCCAGAGCGAGCTGGGCATCGGCCTCGGCCAGACCACCGCCGACGGCCGTTTCACCCTGCTGCCGGTGTGCTGCCTGGGCAACTGCGACAAGGCCCCGGCGCTGATGATCGACGACGACACCTTCGGTGACGTGCAGCCGGCTGGCGTTTCCAAACTGCTGGAGGGTTACGTATGACCATTACTTCCTTCGGCCCGGCCAACCGCATTGCGCGTACCGCCGAAACCCACCCGCTGACCTGGCGCCTGCGTGATGACGGCGAGCCGGTCTGGCTGGCCGAGTACGAGTCGAAGAACGGCTATGCTGCCGCGCGCAAGGCGCTGGCGCAGATGTCCGCCGACGACATCGTGCAAAGCGTCAAGGACTCCGGCCTCAAGGGCCGTGGTGGCGCGGGCTTCCCCACTGGCGTGAAGTGGGGCCTGATGCCCAAAGACGAATCCATGAACATCCGCTACCTGCTGTGCAACGCGGACGAAATGGAGCCGAACACCTGGAAGGACCGCATGCTGATGGAGCAACAGCCCCATCTGCTGGTCGAGGGCATGCTGATCAGCGCCCGCGCCCTGAAGGCCTACCGGGGCTACATCTTCCTGCGTGGCGAATACACCACCGCAGCGAAGAACCTCAACCGCGCCATCGAGGAAGCCAAGGCCGCCGGCCTGCTGGGCAAGAACATCCTCGGCAGCGGTTTCGATTTCGAGCTGTTCGTGCACACCGGTGCCGGCCGCTACATCTGCGGTGAAGAAACCGCACTGATCAATTCGCTGGAAGGCCGCCGTGCCAACCCGCGCTCCAAGCCGCCCTTCCCTGCCGCCGTGGGCGTGTGGGGCAAGCCGACTTGCGTGAACAACGTCGAAACCCTGTGCAACGTTCCGGCCATCGTCGCCAACGGCAACGACTGGTACAAGTCGCTGGCCCGCGAAGGCAGTGAAGACCACGGCACCAAGCTGATGGGCTTCTCCGGCAAGGTCAAGAACCCGGGCCTGTGGGAACTGCCGTTCGGCGTCACCGCCCGCGAGCTGTTCGAAGACTACGCCGGTGGCATGCGCGACGGCTTCAAGCTCAAGTGCTGGCAGCCAGGCGGCGCCGGTACCGGCTTCCTGCTGCCCGAGCACCTCGACGCACAGATGTACGCCGGCGGCATCGCCAAGGTCGGCACCCGTATGGGTACCGGCCTGGCCATGGCGGTGGACGACAGCATCAACATGGTTTCGCTGCTGCGCAACATGGAAGAGTTCTTCGCCCGCGAGTCGTGCGGCTGGTGCACCCCATGCCGTGACGGCCTGCCGTGGAGCGTGAAGATGCTGCGCGCACTGGAAAAAGGCCAGGGCCGCGCCGAAGACATCGAGACGCTGCTGGGGCTGGTCAACTTCCTTGGCCCAGGCCGTACCTTCTGTGCTCACGCACCAGGTGCCGTCGAGCCATTGGGCAGTGCCATCAAATACTTCCGCTCGGAATTCGAGGCCGGTGTCGCTCCAGCTGGTGCTGGCGATGCGCTGCGTCCGAACCTGGCAAAGCCGATCCAGGCCGGGCCGATCGTGGTCGGCGCATAACAAGATGATTGAGGCGGGTGGTCCGTGCCACTCGCCAGCTTGCCGGCCGGCCCGAGTCGATCGCGGCGTGTCGCAAGCTCACCGATTTCCATTAGCCACGCCCGCTCACGCGGGCCAACGAAGAACTTTGAACAATGGCCACTATCCACGTAGACGGCAAAGCGCTCGAAGTCAACGGTGCAGACAACCTGTTACAGGCCTGTCTGTCGCTCGGCCTCGACATCCCTTATTTCTGCTGGCACCCGGCGCTTGGTAGCGTTGGCGCCTGCCGGCAGTGCGCGGTCAAGCAGTACACCGACGAGAACGACACCCGTGGTCGTATCGTCATGTCCTGCATGACCCCTGCCTCCGACGGCACCTGGATCTCCATCGACGATGAAGAGTCCAAGGCGTTCCGCGCCAGCGTCGTCGAATGGCTGATGACCAACCACCCGCACGACTGCCCGGTGTGCGAGGAAGGCGGTCACTGCCACCTGCAGGACATGACGGTAATGACCGGCCACAACGAGCGCCGCTACCGTTTCACCAAGCGTACCCACCAGAACCAGGACCTCGGCCCGTTCATCGCCCATGAGATGAACCGCTGCATCGCCTGCTACCGCTGCGTGCGCTACTACAAGGACTATGCCGGTGGTACCGACCTGGGCGTGTACGGCGCTCACGACAACGTGTACTTCGGCCGCGTCGAAGACGGCGTGCTGGAAAGCGAGTTCTCGGGCAACCTGACCGAGGTCTGCCCGACCGGCGTATTCACCGACAAGACCCACTCCGAGCGCTACAACCGCAAGTGGGACATGCAGTTCGCCCCGAGCATCTGCCATGGCTGCTCCAGCGGCTGCAACATCAGCCCGGGCGAGCGCTACGGCGAACTGCGTCGCATCGAAAACCGCTTCAACGGTTCGGTCAACCAGTACTTCCTGTGCGACCGTGGCCGCTTCGGCTATGGCTACGTCAACCGCAAGGATCGCCCACGCCAGCCACAGCTGGCCGACGGTACCAAGCTGGGCCTGGACGCCGCCCTGGACAAGGCCGCCGACCTGCTGCGCGGGCGTACCATCGTCGGTATCGGCTCGCCACGCGCCAGCCTCGAGAGCAACTACGGCCTGCGTGAACTGGTGGGTGCCGAGTACTTCTACTCGGGCATGGAAGCCGGCGAACTGGCCCGCGTACGCCTGGCCCTGAACGTGCTGAACAACAGCCCGCTGCCGGTGCCGACCCTGCGCGATATCGAAGACCACGACGCCGTGTTCGTGCTCGGTGAAGACCTGACCCAGACCGCTGCCCGCGTCGCACTGGCGGTGCGCCAGGCCACCAAGGGCAAGGCCGAGGCCATGGCCGAAGCCATGAAGGTGCAGCCGTGGCTCGACGCCGCCGTGAAGAACATCGGCCAGCACGCACTGTACCCGCTGTTCATCGCTTCGCTGGCTGAAACCAAGCTGGACGACGTCGCCGAAGAATGCGTGCACGCCGCCCCCGCCGACCTGGCCCGTATCGGTTTCGCCGTGGCCCACGCCATCGACGCGAGCGCCCCTGCCGTCGAAGGCCTGGACGCCGAAGCGAAAGCTCTGGCCCAGCGTATTGCCGACGCCCTGGTCGCGGCCAAACGCCCACTGGTCGTAGCCGGTACCTCGCTGGCCGACCCGGCGCTGATCGAAGCCGCCGCCAACATCGCCAAGGCGTTGAAGCTGCGCGAGAAGAACGGCTCGCTGAGCCTGGTGGTGCCTGAAGCCAACAGCCTCGGCCTGGCCATGCTCGGTGGCGAGTCGGTCGATGCCGCGCTGGACGCGGTCATCAGCGGCAAGGCCGACGCCATCGTCGTGCTGGAAAACGACCTGTACGCCCGCGTACCGGCCGCCAAGGTCGATGCAGCCCTGGCCGCAGCCAAGGTGGTGATCGTTGCCGACCACTCGAAAACCCCGACTGTCGACCGCGCCCACCTGGTGCTGCCGGCCGCCTCGTTCGCCGAAGGCGACGGTACCCTGGTCAGCCAGGAAGGCCGTGCCCAGCGCTTCTTCCAGGTTTTCGACCCGCAGTACCTGGACAGCAGCATCCAGATCCACGAAGGCTGGCGCTGGATGCACGCCCTGCGCGCCACCCTGCTGAACAAGCCGGTCGACTGGACCCAGCTGGACCATGTCACCAGCGCCTGCGCCGAAGCCGCGCCGCAACTGGCCGGCATCGTCAACGCCGCGCCAAGCGCCGCGTTCCGCATCAAGGGCATGAAACTGGCCCGCGAGCCGCTGCGTTACTCCGGCCGTACCGCCATGCGCGCCAACATCAGCGTGCACGAGCCGCGTACCCCGCAAGACAAGGACACCGCGTTCGCCTTCTCCATGGAAGGCTACTCGGGTTCGGCCGAACCGCGTCAGCAGGTGCCGTTCGCCTGGTCGCCGGGCTGGAACTCGCCGCAGGCCTGGAACAAATTCCAGGACGAGGTCGGTGGTCACCTGCGTGCCGGTGACCCGGGCGTACGCCTGATCGAACCGCAAGGCGACCGCCTGCACTGGTTCAACGCCATTCCGGGCGCCTTCAACCCGGCCCGTGGCACCTGGACTGCCGTGCCGTTCTTCCACCTGTTCGGCAGCGAAGAAAGCTCCTCGCGCGCCGCCCCGGTACAAACGCGCATTCCGGCAGCCTACGTGGCCCTGGCCAAGTCCGAAGCCGACCGCCTGGGCGTCAACGACGGTGCCCTGCTGAGCCTGACCGTGGCCGGTGTGGCCCTGCGTCTGCCGCTGCGTATCAATGAACAGCTGGGCGCTGGCCTGGTCGCGTTGCCGAAAGGCCTGGCCGGCATTCCGCCTGCCATCTTCGGTGCATCCGTCGAAGGTCTGCAGGAGGCAGCACAATGAGCTGGTTCACCCCCGAAGTGATCGATGTGATCCTCACCGTGCTGCGGGCCATCGTGGTCCTGCTGGCGGTGGTGGTCTGCGGCGCGCTGCTCAGCTTCGTCGAGCGCCGCCTGCTGGGCTGGTGGCAGGACCGTTACGGTCCGAACCGCGTCGGCCCGTTCGGCATGTTCCAGATCGCTGCCGACATGCTGAAGATGTTCTTCAAGGAAGACTGGAACCCGCCCTTCGTCGACCGCGTGATCTTCACCCTGGCACCGGTAGTGGCCATGAGCGCCCTGCTGATCGCCTTCGTGGTCATCCCGATCACCCCGACCTGGGGCGTCGCCGACCTGAACATCGGCCTGCTGTTCTTCTTCGCCATGGCCGGCCTGTCGGTCTACGCGGTGCTGTTCGCCGGCTGGTCGTCGAACAACAAGTACGCCCTGCTGGGCAGCTTGCGTGCCTCGGCGCAGACCGTGTCGTACGAAGTGTTCCTGGGCCTGGCGCTGATGGGCGTGGTGGTGCAGGTAGGTTCGTTCAACATGCGCGACATCGTCGAGTACCAGGCGCAGAACCTGTGGTTCATCATTCCGCAGTTCTTCGGTTTCTGCACCTTCTTCATCGCTGGCGTCGCCGTGACTCACCGTCACCCGTTCGACCAGCCAGAAGCGGAACAGGAACTGGCCGACGGCTACCACATCGAGTATGCCGGCATGAAATGGGGCATGTTCTTCGTCGGTGAGTACATCGGCATCATCCTCATCTCGGCGCTGCTGGTAACCCTGTTCTTCGGCGGCTGGCACGGCCCGTTCGGCATCCTGCCGCAACTGTCGTTCCTGTGGTTCGCGCTGAAGACCGCGTTTTTCATCATGCTGTTCATCCTGCTGCGCGCCTCGATCCCGCGCCCACGCTATGACCAGGTGATGGACTTCAGCTGGAAGTTCTGCCTGCCGCTGACCCTGATCAATTTGCTGGTGACCGCTGCGATCGTGCTCTACAACACGCCAGCCGTCGCGGCCCAGTGAGGATTTGACCCATGTTCAAGTATATCGGCGACATCGTTAAGGGCACCGGCACCCAGCTGCGCAGCCTGGCAATGGTGTTCTCCCACGGGTTCCGCAAGCGCGATACCCTGCAGTACCCCGAAGAACCCGTGTACCTGCCGCCGCGCTATCGCGGCCGCATCGTCCTCACCCGCGACCCCGATGGCGAGGAGCGCTGCGTAGCGTGCAACCTCTGCGCGGTGGCCTGCCCGGTTGGCTGCATCTCGCTGCAGAAGGCCGAGACCGAGGACGGCCGCTGGTACCCGGAGTTCTTCCGCATCAACTTCTCGCGCTGCATCTTCTGCGGCCTGTGTGAAGAAGCGTGCCCGACCACCGCGATCCAGCTGACTCCGGATTTCGAAATGGCCGAGTTCAAGCGTCAGGACCTGGTGTACGAGAAAGAAGATCTGCTGATCTCCGGCCCCGGCAAAAACCCTGACTACAACTTCTACCGTGTTGCCGGCATGGCAATCGCTGGCAAGCCGAAGGGCTCTGCACAGAACGAAGCCGAGCCGATCAACGTGAAGAGCTTGCTCCCATAAGGACAGAAAGATGGAATTCGCTTTCTACTTCGCATCCGGGATCGCCGTGGTCTCCACCCTTCGGGTGGTGACCGGCACCAACCCCGTGCACGCCTTGCTTTACCTGATCATTTCGCTGATTTCCGTGGCCATGATCTTCTTCGCCCTGGGTGCGCCGTTCGCCGGCGCCCTGGAAGTGATCGCCTACGCCGGCGCCATCATGGTGCTGTTCGTGTTCGTGGTGATGATGCTCAACCTCGGGCCGGCTTCGGTCGCCCAGGAACGGGGCTGGCTCAAGCCCGGTATCTGGGCGGGGCCGGTGATTCTCGCCGCCCTGCTGCTGCTGGAGCTGCTGTACGTGCTGTTCGTCACCCCGAGCGGCGCCGGCATCAGCGGTACCACCGTGGGCCCGAAAGAAGTCGGCATCAGCCTGTTCGGCCCCTACCTGCTGGTGGTCGAACTGGCTTCGATGCTGCTGCTGGCCGCGGCCGTCACCGCCTTCCACCTGGGCCGCAACGAGGCGAAGGAGTAAATCATGGGTGCTATCCCTCTCGAGCATGGTCTGGCAGTCGCCGGCATCCTGTTCTGCTTAGGTCTGGTTGGCCTGATGGTCCGCCGCAACATCCTCTTCGTGCTCATGAGCCTGGAAGTCATGATGAACGCCTCTGCCCTGGCGTTCGTCGTCGCCGGTGCCCGTTGGGTCCAGCCCGACGGCCAGGTGATGTTCATTCTGGTGATCAGCCTGGCAGCCGCCGAGGCCAGCATTGGCCTGGCCATCCTGCTGCAGCTGTATCGCCGCTTCCACACTCTCGACATCGATGCTGCCAGTGAGATGCGCGGATGAACCTTCTCTTCCTGACTTTCGTCTTCCCCCTCATCGGCTTCCTGCTGCTGTCGTTCTCGCGCGGGCGGTTCTCGGAGAACCTGTCCGCGCTGATCGGCGTCGGCTCGGTAGGCCTTTCGGCGGCCACGGCCGCCTACGTCATCTGGCAATTCAACGTCGCCCCGCCTGAAGGCGGCGCGTACAGCCAGCTGCTGTGGCAGTGGATGTCGGTGGACGGCTTCGCGCCGAACTTCACCCTGTACCTGGACGGCCTGTCGGTCACCATGCTCGGCGTGGTCACCGGTGTCGGCTTCCTGATCCACCTGTTCGCGTCCTGGTACATGCGTGGCGAAGCCGGCTACTCGCGCTTCTTCTCGTACACCAACCTGTTCATCGCCAGCATGCTGTTCCTGATCCTTGGCGATAACCTGCTGTTCATCTACTTCGGCTGGGAAGGCGTGGGCCTGTGCTCGTACCTGTTGATCGGTTTCTACTACAGCAACCGCAACAACGGTAACGCGGCACTCAAGGCATTCATCGTCACCCGCATCGGCGACGTGTTCATGGCCATCGGCCTGTTCATCCTGTTCGCCCAGCTGGGTACCCTGAACGTGCAGGAACTGCTGGTACTGGCCCCGCAGAAGTTCCAGGCTGGCGACACCTGGATGGTGCTGGCAACCCTGATGCTGCTGGGTGGTGCGGTCGGTAAATCGGCCCAGCTGCCACTGCAGACCTGGCTGGCCGATGCGATGGCCGGCCCGACCCCGGTTTCGGCGCTGATCCACGCGGCAACCATGGTGACCGCAGGCGTTTACCTGATCGCCCGTACCAACGGCTTGTTCCTGCTGGCACCGGACATCCTGCACCTGGTGGGCGTGGTCGGTGGCGTGACCCTGGTACTGGCCGGCTTCGCCGCGCTGGTGCAGACCGACATCAAGCGTATCCTCGCCTACTCGACCATGAGCCAGATCGGCTACATGTTCCTGGCCCTGGGCGTAGGCGCCTGGGACGCGGCGATCTTCCACCTGATGACCCACGCCTTCTTCAAGGCCCTGCTGTTCCTGGCTTCCGGTGCGGTGATCGTGGCCTGCCACCACGAGCAGAACATCTTCAAGATGGGCGGCCTGTGGAAGAAACTGCCGTTGGCCTACGCCAGCTTCGTGGTCGGTGGCGCTGCCCTGGCTGCCTTGCCGATCGTGACCGTGGGCTTCTACTCCAAGGACGAGATCCTCTGGGAAGCCTTCGCCAGCGGCAACACCGGCCTGCTGTACGCCGGCCTGGTCGGCGCGTTCATGACCTCGCTGTACACCTTCCGCCTGATCTTCATCGCCTTCCACGGCGAAGCCAAGACCGAAGCCCATGCTGGCCACGGCATCAGCCACTGGCTGCCGCTGGGCGTGCTGATCGTGCTGTCGACCTTCGTCGGCGCCTGGATCACCCCGCCGCTGGCAGGCGTGCTGCCTGAAAGCGCCGGCCACGCTGGCGGCGAAGCCAAGCACGCGCTGGAGATCACCTCGGGTGCCATCGCCATCGCCGGTATCCTGTTGTCGGCCCTGCTGTTCCTGGGCAAGCGCCGCTTCGTCAGCGCCGTGGCCAACAGCGGCATCGGTCGTGTCCTTTCGGCCTGGTGGTTCGCTGCCTGGGGCTTCGACTGGATCTACGACAAGCTTTTCGTCAAACCGTACCTGCTGATCAGCCACATCCTGCGCAAGGACCCGGTTGACCGCACCATTGGCCTGATTCCGCGGATGGCGCGTGGCGGCCACGTCGCCATGAGCAAGACCGAGACTGGCCAGCTGCGCTGGTACACCGCCTCTATCGCCGTGGGTGCCGTGCTGGTGCTCGGTGCCGTGGTAGTGGCTGCGGTATGACTATGAATCTTGCGACTTTGCCAAAGGAAACCAACCCGTCATGATTTTGCCTTGGCTGATCCTGATCCCCTTCATCGGCGGCTTCCTGTGCTGGCTGGGTGAGCGCTTCGGCGCCACCCTGCCGCGCTGGATCGCGCTGCTGACAATGTCCCTGCTGCTCGGCATCGGCCTGTGGCTGTGGGCTAACGGCGACTACACCCTGGCCCCCGCCCCGGGCGCCGAGCCTGCCTGGGCCCTGGAATACAAGGTCCAGTGGATCCAGCGCTTCGGCATCAGCATCCACCTGGCCCTCGACGGCCTGTCGCTGCTGATGATCCTGCTCACCGGCCTGCTCGGTGTGCTGTCGGTACTGTGCTCCTGGAAAGAGATCCAGCGTCACGTCGGCTTCTTCCACCTCAACCTGATGTGGATCCTCGGCGGCGTGGTCGGTGTGTTCCTGGCCCTTGACCTGTTCCTGTTCTTCTTCTTCTGGGAAATGATGCTGGTGCCGATGTACTTCCTCATCGCGCTCTGGGGTCACAGCTCGGCAGACGGCAAGAAGACCCGGATCTACGCGGCGACCAAGTTCTTCATCTTCACCCAGGCCAGCGGCCTGATCATGCTGGTGGCGATCCTCGGCCTGGTGCTGGTCAACTACACCAACACCGGCGTGATCACCTTCAACTACAGCGACCTGCTCAAGGCCGAGCTGCCAGCCGGTACCGAGTACCTGCTGATGCTGGGCTTCTTCATCGCCTTCGCGGTGAAGCTGCCGGTGGTGCCGTTCCACTCCTGGCTACCTGACGCTCACGCCCAGGCACCGACCGCAGGTTCCGTCGACCTGGCCGGTATCTTGCTGAAGACAGCGGCCTACGGCCTGCTGCGCTTCGCTCTGCCGCTGTTCCCGAACGCCTCGGCCGAGTTCGCGCCAATCGCCATGACCCTGGGCCTGATCGGTATCTTCTACGGTGCATTCCTGGCCTTCGCGCAAACCGACATCAAGCGCCTGGTCGCCTTCTCCAGCGTCTCGCACATGGGCTTCGTGCTGATCGGTATCTACTCCGGCAGCCAGCAGGCCCTGCAAGGCGCAGTGATCCAGATGCTGGCACACGGCCTGTCCGCTGCCGCGCTGTTCATCCTGGCCGGCCAGCTGTACGAGCGCCTGCATACCCGTGACATGCGCCAGATGGGTGGCCTGTGGCACCGCATCGCCTACCTGCCAGCCATCAGCCTGTTCTTCGCCGCCGCCTCCCTGGGCCTGCCAGGTACCGGCAACTTCGTCGGCGAGTTCCTGATCCTGATCGGCAGCTTCGCCAGCGTGCCGTGGATCACCGTGATCGCCACCACTGGCCTGGTGTTCGGTTCGGTGTACTCGCTGATCATGATCCACCGCGCCTACTTCGGCCCGGCCAAGACCGACACCGTGCTGGCCGGCATGGACGGTCGCGAGCTCATCATGGTCCTGGGTCTGGCAGTACTGCTGATCCTGCTGGGCGTGTATCCACAGCCGTTCCTCGACACCTCTGCCGCCACCATGAGTGGTGTGCAGCAGTGGCTCGGTTCCGCTTTCACTCAACTCGCTTCGGCCCGGTAAGAGCGCTATGGAATTCACCACTCAACACTTCATCGCATTGGCGCCGATGCTGATCACCACCATCACCACGGTGGTGGTGATGCTGGCGATCGCCTGGAAGCGCAACCACTCGCAGACCTTCCTGCTGTCCACCGTGGGCCTCAACCTGGCCCTGCTGTCGATCCTGCCGGCGCTGAAGGTCGCGCCGCTGGCGGTCACTTCGCTGGTCACCATCGACAAGTTCGCCTGCCTGTACATGGCGATCATGCTGGTGGCGACGCTGGCTTGCGTCACCCTCGCCCACGCCTACCTCGGCGAAGGCTCCAAGGGCTTCCCGGGCAACCGTGAAGAACTCTACCTGCTGCTGCTGATGTCGGCCCTCGGTGGCCTGGTGCTGGTCAGCGCCAACCACCTGGCCGGCCTGTTCATCGGCCTGGAGCTGCTGTCGGTACCGGTCTACGGCCTGGTGGCGTATGCCTTCTTCAACAAGCGCTCGCTGGAAGCCGGCATCAAGTACATGGTGCTGTCGGCCGCAGGCTCGGCCTTCCTGCTGTTCGGCATGGCCCTGCTGTACGCCGACGCCGGCAGCCTCACCTTCGACCAGATCGGCAAGGCCCTGGCCGCTACCAGCATGCCGAGCCTGCTGGCCCAGCTGGGCCTGGCCATGATGCTGGTCGGCCTGGCCTTCAAGTTGTCGCTGGTACCGTTCCACCTGTGGACCCCGGACGTATACGAAGGCGCCCCGGCACCGGTCGCAGCCTTCCTGGCCACCGCCAGCAAGGTTGCGGTGTTTGCCGTTGTCGTGCGCCTGTTCATGCTCTCCCCTGCTGCCAGCAGCGGCGTGCTGAGCACCGTACTGGCAGTGATTGCAGTGGCCTCGATCCTGATCGGTAACCTGCTGGCACTGACCCAGAGCAACCTCAAGCGCCTGCTCGGTTACTCGTCCATCGCCCACTTCGGCTACCTGGTCATCGCCCTGGTCGCCAGCAAAGGCCTGGCCCTGGAAGCCATGGGCGTGTACCTGGTCACCTACGTGATCACCAGCCTGGGCGCCTTCGGTGTCATCACCCTGATGTCCTCGCCTTACGGCGGCCGTGACGCCGATGCGCTGTACGAGTACCGTGGTCTGTTCTGGCGCCGTCCGTACCTGACCGCGGTACTGACCGTGATGATGCTGTCGCTGGCGGGTATCCCGCTGACCGCCGGCTTCATCGGCAAGTTCTACATCATCGCCACCGGCGTCGAGTCGCACCTGTGGTGGCTGGTCGGTGCGCTGGTGATCGGTAGCGCCATCGGCGTCTACTACTACCTGCGTGTCATGGTCACCCTGTACCTGGTCGAGCCGAACCTGCGTCGCCACGACGCCCCGCTGAAGTGGGAACAGCGCACTGGCGGCGTCATGCTGCTGGCCATCGCCATTCTTGCCTTCGTGCTGGGTGTGTATCCGCAACCGCTGCTGGAAATGGTCCAGCAAGCCGGCCTGCAACTGATCGGCTGATCGCCCCGGCAAAACAAGACACCCCGCTCATGCGGGGTGTTTTTTTATCTGCACGTTTTGTATCCGTAGCCATGAAAGCTCATTCGCCGGGGTTGTCCTGCACGGCTGCCGGCAGCGCTGCCTTGCGCAAATCACCATTGGCCGAAGGCAGGTAGACTTCCGGGTTGGGCATGCCGCTGGGCGAGAGTTCATGGGTCATCTCGAACTCGGCGCGCACTGACCAGCCACAGGCCTCGGTGGTGCATTGCAAATAAGCGATCCGCAGAAAAATATGACGCCCTTCGCTGGTACGGATACGCATCCGGCTATGGCAATGCGGGCAAACCAGCTTGTATGTACTCACGGCAAGTACCTGCAAGCATTGTTCGGGCTTACCTTCTGTGAGAATAGTCGTCCGGTTTTGTCAGTATTGGCTGCATATATAGGTGTATTCTTCAGTTTGATGCTTCTCATTGCAGGAATGCTCCTTAAAACGCAGGGCTGTATTCATAACGAGTAGTTTAAGCCCATGGAATATCATTAAACCAGTCATGGATATTTGTTATGAGTACCCACGTACTTGCTTCGGTGCTGACCCGGCTGAAGCTTCTGACCGCTACGGAATCTGACGCCGAGCTATCCAGAGCGCTTTCGATCAGCCCGCAGACATTGAGCAGCTGGAAGGTGCGCGACAGCATTCCTTATTCACTTTGCATAGACATTGCCAAGCAATACGCATGCTCACTGGACTGGCTTCTGCTGGGTGAACCCGAACGACATCGCGCAGGCCTGGACGACGAAGGCTGGGAACAGGACATGCTCGCGCGCCTGCGCACCCTGTCGCTTGCCGATCGCCAAGCCGTTCTCCTGCTGGTCCAGGACAAGCAACGCATCCAGCAGCTGGAGCGGCAATTGAACGCGCTGACCAGTCGCTCGCCCAATGCCGCCAGCGGCTAGCCCCGGCGGCGCCAGCGCTGGATGAGTTCACGCGGGTCCAGCGTATCCAGCCAGACCATCACCTTGAGGCTGATGGGGATCACCACCACGGCAGCCACGAACCCCGCCATGCCACGGCTCAGCAAGGGCACCAGTGACGAAACCAGCGGCTCGAACAGGTGGCCAACCCCCACGGTCACGAACACCAGCAAGAGTTTCTTGCCCAGCGTCAGGCGCCTGGCCTTGTTGGTGATCAACCGGTCACGCGCCGCGCTCACCAACAAAGCCCCCAGCAGCGCGGCGAACAGGACATTGCCATCCACGCCCAGCAACTCCACCAGCGCCGGGGCCAGGCTGTCGACAACAGATTTTTCAGTCATGGGCAGCCCCTCGGAGTGCGGCGGGCAGGTAGGCGGTCGAGCCCAGGTTACGCATGACCGCGGCTTCGACAAAGCGGATGTAGCACACCCGCAATGCACGCCCGTGGTCATGCCCGGCCACATCCTCGAGGCGCTTGTAGCCCCGCTCTCGCAACACCGCGCGCCAGCGTGCGAATTCACGTGCCGCGTCGATGGCAGCGCAGCGTGCGGCCACTTCCAGCACAGCTTCACTGACAGGCCGCTTCAGGTTCAGGCGCTCACGCAGCCTGTCCAGGTCTACCCGTGGCCAGAAGGGGTCATGGCAATCGGCATAACGCCGTAACCGAGGATCGTTGCCCATGCTTCACCCCCTCACTGCTCGGCCAGCATGCCGTAGCGAATGGCCTTGATCACCGCAGCCACCCGCGTGGGCACATCGAACTTGCGCAGGATGTTCGACACATGGAAGTTCACCGTCGATTCCTTGCATTCCAGTATCTGGCCAATCTCCCACGAGCTCTTGCCGTAGGCACACCACAACAGCACTTGCCGTTCACGTGGCGTCAGGCGAACCGGGGCGTCCGCCAGGGGTTGCTGCGAGTGTCGTGCGTTGTCAGTCATGTTTGAACTCCACGGGTGATTGAGCGAGGCATCGCTGCCGGTCTGCAATCACCTTACGAAGCGCGGGTCGCCCAGCTCCATCGCTGCGGCTTGTAAAGAACTTTCGTACAAAACCGTCTGACGAAGGTTGCGCGATATTTGTCGACTTTCCTCGTGCTCCAAGCGGCATTTCGCTCGTCTCAACGCCGTTGTCCATTCGCCTTTCGCCTGGAGTCGTACAATGCGTTGCGTTTTGCCCCCACCATCCTGCCTCGGCCTGCTGGCTGCTTTCGCTGCCTCCCAGCCCGCCCTGGCTGCATCTTCGGTCGAGTTGGGCCAGGTGCTGATCACCGATGAGGAGCAGAACGACCTGACCGCAGCCAGCGAACGCCTGCACGAAGTGCCGGGCGCAAGCAACCTGGTGGACATGCAGCGTGTAGGGCAAGGCCGGGTTGCCAGCAACCAGGATGTACTGGCCTACCAGCCCGGGGTGTTCGCGCAATCGGCGGGCAACGATGGCATCAAACTGTCGATCCGCGGTTCGGGCATCAACCGCGCACCGGGGGCCCACGGCTCCGGGGTCTACACGATGTTCGACGGCCTGCCCCTGACCGGCCCGGGCGGTACGCCCTACGAGCTGTTCGAGCCGCTGTGGCTGAGCCGTGCCGAAGTGCTGCGCGGCGCCAACGGCTTCGACCAGGGTTCCCTCGCCCTTGGCGGCGCGATCAACTATGTCACCCACACCGGCTACGACGCCGCGCCGCTACAGGTGCGCTACGAAGTCGGCAGCCGCGGCTACCAGCACCGGCATATCAGCTCAGGGCAGGTGCTGGGCAACCTCGACTACTACGTGGCCCTGACCGATTCGGAATATGACGGCTACCAGGCGCACAGCAGTGGCAGCGCCAAGGGCGTTGCCGCCAACGTCGGCTAC
Source organism: Pseudomonas sp. NLJ1 (assembly GCF_049486705.1). NCBI lineage: Bacteria > Pseudomonadati > Pseudomonadota > Gammaproteobacteria > Pseudomonadales > Pseudomonadaceae > Pseudomonas > Pseudomonas sp. NLJ1. The sequence continues at coordinate 865,994 of NZ_CP137735.1, forward strand.
CGCTTCAACCCGAACCTGGAAACCCGCTTCTACCTGCGCTACCGGGAAACCGAGAACGAGCTGGCCGGGCGCCTGACCAAGGAGCAGATCAAGCACCACCCACGTGCGGCCAACCCGGCCTACCTGGCCCGCGACGACAGCCGCCCGCAGCCGGGCAGCACCTGGGTGGGCAACAAGACCACCTTCTACCTCGACGACGATGCGCGCCTGGAAGCCGGCCTGGTATACCACGACTACCCGATGGACCTGCGTGAAGGCCCGATGCGCCTGAAGGTGGCCTACACCGATGTCAGCGGCACGCTGAACTACTTCCGTCGCGATACCTTGTTCGGCCATGAGAGCAAGACCACCATCGGCTGGCGCACCACCAAGCACCTGCCCAACAGTGGTGCTTCGCAGTTCAACCGCAACGGCGATGTGTTCGGTGAGCGCACCCGTGACTTCACCTACCAGGGCTCGGACACGGTGCTGCATGTGGGCAACGACCTGGAACTGGTGCCGAACCTGTGGCTGACCACGGGCCTGGCGATGATCTATACCCGCCGTGAAAGTGATGTCACCTACCCTGCCGAGGGCGGCAAGGTAAGCATGCATGACTGGGACTATGCGCCACGCGTGGGGCTGCGCTATGACATCCGCCCGGACCTGCAGGTATACGGCAACCTGAGCCGCTCGGTAGAGCCGCCCCACCCGTGGTCACTGATCTGGAGCTCGCCCAAAGTAGGCGGCAAGCAGATCCAGCCGATCGAGATGCAGAACCAGACCGCCACTACCCTGGAGCTGGGCGCGCGTGGCGATTCGGTGCTTGGCCGCTGGGACCTGGCCTGGTACTACGCGCAGGTGCGCCATGAACTGCTGGCCGTGGAAGTGGTGCCGAACTTCACCTCGGAGTTCAACGCCAGCCCCACCGTGCACCAGGGCGTGGAAGCCGGCCTCGACAGCACCCTGTGGGAGCGCGCCGGTACTGGCAAGCTCAGCCTGCGCCAGGCCTACACCTTCAGTGATTTCCACTACCGCGATGACGACCAGTTCGACGACAACCGCCTGCCGGGCATCCCCATGCACTACTACCAGGCCGAGCTGCGCTATGACTGGCCGAGCGGCTTCTACGCCGGGGTCAACACGCAGATGGCGTCGAAGGTGCAGGTGGACTACGCCAACAGCTACCACGCCGATGAATATGCCTTGCTCGGCGCGCGCCTGGGCTGGGATTCACCGAAGCAGGACTGGCAGACCTGGCTGGACCTGCGCAACCTGACCAACAAGCGTTATGCGGCGACGGTGACACCGACCTATGACGATGCCGGCAAAGACAACGCCCGCTCGACGCCGGGCGAAGGCTTTGGCGTGTATGCCGGGGTTTCCTACAGCTTCCGCTAATCCGCTTTTTTGTAGGAGCGGCCTTGTGTCGCGAAAGGGCTGCGCAGCAGCCCCAGGATTTCAGCTTCGCAACATAAATTGCCGGGGCTGCTGCGCAGCCCTTTCGCGACACAAGGCCGCTCCTACAGGGATCGTGCGCTCAGCGATGATTGCTCAAGGCAGGTCAAACCGCCCGGTTCAACTTAACCCACGAAGCAAACTTGTCGACAAATGCCTGCAAGAACGGCCGGGTCTTGTCGTTGAGCTTGCCTGCGTCATCGAACAGGCTCGCTGCACCGCCGATGTAGGCCTCAGGCATCTGCATGCACGGCATATCCAGAAACACCAGCGACTGGCGCACGGCATGGTTGGCACCGAAACCACCAATAGCCCCCGGCGACACACTGACCACCGCCGTTGGCTTGCCCCCCCAAGCGCTCTGCCCGTAGGGCCGCGACCCCACATCGATGGCGTTTTTCAGGCAGCCCGGCACCGAACGGTTGTATTCCGGGGTAACGAACAGCACCGCATCGCTGCGGCGGATTTCGTCGCGAAAACGCTTCCAGGCCTCTGGCGGTGCGTCGGCCTCGACGTCCTCGTTGTACAACGGCAGATCGCCGATCTCGACGATCCTCAGGGCAAGGCTGGACGGCGCCAGTTCCGAGAGTGCGCGGGCGACCTTGCGGTTGTAGGAATCCTTGCGCAAGCTACCGACGACAACCGCTACCGAATACACCTGGCTCATGGCAATTTCCAACCTTCGCTGAGTAAAGGGACGTTGTAGTTATAGATGACCGTTCCTCGGCGCCTTGGTTTTTTTTCCGCGGGGCGAAAACTTCCGACGCTGTTCCACGGTCTATGCCTGCAGACATTTCCCACGCAATTCAGAGGTTTCCACCCAAATGGCAGCAGTAATGGTCGGCCAATTCCACGCCCGTGACGCCGAAGGCCGCATCTACCCCGTGCACGAGTTCCAGGAGTCGACCCTGCAAACCGACGGCAGCACGCTGGGCGCCCCCATCACCACCTATCGCCTGGCCATCGGCGACAAGGTCAACCACCTGGGCGAAAACCGCTTCGAACTGGCGCGCAGCGGCGTCGAGATCATTCGCATTCCTTGATGCAATCCACCGTGTAGCGGCCGCTTTCGTTCTGCAGGCCGTGCACGTCGGCGACGAAACCTGGGAAGCCCTGGTTGAACGCCCGGGCGAATGCCAGGTAATCGAGTATCGAGCGGGTCGCCTCGGTGAACCGCTCGCCCGGCATGATCAATGGAATACCAGGCGGGTACGGCACCAGCATCACCGCCGCCACGCGCCCCAGCAGCATCTCGATCGGCACCGCTTCCACCTCACCGCGCACCATCTGGTCATAGGCCCGGGCCGGGCTCACGGCTACCTCCGGCAAGCGCGTGAACAGCCGCTTCAGCTGCTTGGCCGTGGCATTTGCCCGGTAGCAGCCATGCAACTGGTCGCACAGGTCGCGCAGGCCCATACCCTGGTAGCGTGAGGCATCGGCAGCCACCACGCTCGGCAGGCAGTTGTTCAGGGCGGTATTGCCGTCATAGTGGCGCTTGAACTCCAGCAACTCGGTAAGCAGGGTGCTCCACTTGCCCTTGGTGATGCCCATCGAGAACAGCACCAGAAAGCTGTAAAGGCCGGTTTTCTCCACCACCAGCCCCCGCTCCCAGAGGAACTTGCTGACCACCGCCGCCGGGATGCCATGCTCGCCCAGCGCACCGCCCGCGCTCAGGCCCGGCATCACCAAGGTCACCTTCAGCGGGTCGAGCAGCACATAGTCGTCCGCCACTTCGCCAAAGCCATGCCACTCCGCCCCCGGCTGCAGCAGCCAGTCCTGCGCGGCCAAACGGTGGATGCCTTCGGCACTCGGCGGCTGCCAGATGCTGAACCACCAGTCGTCGGCAGCGATATGCTCGCGCAGGTTGGCCAGGGCACGGCGAAAGCTCAGCGCCTCGTCGAACATTTCCTGCAACAGCGAACGCCCGGCCGGCCCCTCCATCATGGTCGAGGCCACATCCAGCGAAGCGAGGATGCTGTATTGCGGCGAGGTCGAGATGTGCATCATGAACGCTTCGTTGAAGCGGTCACGGTCCAGCTGGCGCCTGGCCCCGTCCTGCACATGAATCATCGAGGCCTGGCTGAACGCGGCCAGCAGCTTGTGGGTGGAATGGGTGCTGAACACCAGCGGGCTGTCTGCCGCGCAGGCCGTGCCCATGGCATGGCGCCCGGTGAAGAACTCGTGGAAGGCCGCATAGGCGAACCAGGCTTCGTCGAAGTGCAGCACCTCGACACTGGCGCCCAGGCTCTGCTTGATCAGCCCGGCGTGGTAGCACAGGCCGTCGTAGGTGGAGTTGGTCACCACCGCCAGCTTGATGCGCTGCCCGCGATCGCGGGCAAGAGGGTTGGCCTGGATCTTCGCCTGGATCGCCTCGGCGCTGAACTCGCTGAGAGGGATCGGGCCGATGATGCCCAGTTCGTTGCGCTCGGGGCACAGATAGAGGGGAATGGCACCGGTCATGATGATCGCGTGCACCACCGACTTGTGGCAGTTGCGATCCACCAGCACCAGGTCGTCGCGGCCGACCATGGCGTGCCAGACGATCTTGTTGGCCGTGGAGGTGCCATTGATGACGAAGAAGGTATGGTCGGCGCCAAAGTTGCGTGCGGCCCTGGCTTCGGCTTCGGCCAAGGGGCCGGTGTGATCGAGCAGCGAGCCCAGCTCCGGCACGGAAACGGACAAGTCCGAGCGCAGGGTGTTTTCCCCGAAGAACTGGTGAAAGGCCTGGCCAACCGGGCTTTTGCGATAGGCCACGCCGCCGCCGTGGCCCGGGGTGTGCCAGGAATAGTTGGACTGCGCGGTGTGCTGTACCAGGGCCTTGAAGAACGGCGGCAGCAGGCCGTCGAGGTAGATGTGTGCGGCACGCGCCACCTGGCGCGCAAGAAACGGCACGGTGTCTTCGAACAGGTAGAGGATGCCGCGCAGCTGGTTGAGCTCGCTCATGGCTTCGGCGGGGGCGTTTTCCAGGGTCACCTGTTCGCCCAGGGCGAAAATCGGCAGGTTGGGCGCACGCAGGCGGGCCAGTCGAATCAGCTCGGCCATGCTCTGCAGCAGGTGAGTATTCTCGCCGACGCCCTCGGCGGCAATCAGCATGCAAGCCAGGCCATGGTGGGTGGCGGCGACCAGGCAGGCCTCGGCATGGTCGGCGGCGGCGAGGATGGCAAAGCCGTCCTGGCGCAGTTCCTCGGCGATGCCCCGCACGCGTTCGCCAGCGACGCTGTCGGCCTTGATGGCACGGTGGACAATGAGGATGGGGAACTTGAGGTCCTTGTACATCAGGTGGCTACCTCCGAAGGACATGGCGTCCATTTCAGGGTAGTTGAGCCTTGTACTGCCTGTACTGGCCTCTTCGCGGGTGAACCCGCTCCCACAGGGACTGGATTGTATTCAAGACCAGTCGATTGTCTGTGGGAGCGGGCGCGCCCGCGAAGAGGCCGGTACAGGCTGAAAATCAGCTAGCAGGTGTCTCGGTCAAAACCTGCCACATGGATGGCCCACCCGCCGACTTGGCAATGGCCGCCAGGCGCTCGGCATGCGCCTCCAGCTCCTCGGCACTGGCCATGATCACCCGCCCGGGCACACGCCCGGTAATACGGCGAATCTCGCTGCCGCCAGCACCGCCCCCTTCATCCCCCGATTCTGCCCCATGCCCGGCCAGCGACAGGCTGGTCTGGCCACCGGTCATCGCCAGGTAGACGTCAGCCAGCAGTTCCGAGTCGAGCAATGCGCCGTGCAGTTCACGGCCCGAGTTGTCGATGTCGTAGCGTTTGCACAGCGCATCCAGGCTGTTGCGCTGCCCCGGGTGGCGCGAGCGCGCCAGCAGCAGGGTGTCGAGGATGGTGCAGTGCTGGGAAATGTCCGCGCGGTCCTGCTGGCCCAGCAAGGTAAATTCGTTGTTGATGAAGCCAACGTCGAACGCCGCGTTGTGGATGACCAGCGTGGCGCCCTGGATGAACTCGAAGAACTCCTCGGCCACATCGCCAAAGCGTGGCTTGCCGACCAGGAAGGCATCGGTGATGCCGTGGACGTTGATGGCGCCCTCGTCACTCTCGCGGTCCGGCTGCAGGTAAACGTGGAAGTGCCGCCCGGTCAGGCGCCGGCCGATTACCTCGACACAGCCGATCTCGATGATCCGGTGGCCTTCGCTGACCGGCATACCCGTGGTTTCGGTATCGAGAATGACGAACCGTTTATCTTGCTGCTGCTCCACGCGGGGCGCTCCAACTTGCATCAGTTACAAAGGGCGCAATTGTACCCCAGCTCAACGCTTGGCGCGCACCTCATCGACGCCACGGTTGGCCAGCTGGTCGGCGCGTTCGTTGCCGGGGTGGCCGATGTGCCCGCGTACCCACTTCCAGGTCACCTTGTGGCGGTTGACCTGCTCATCCAGCTGCTGCCACAGGTCGGCGTTCTTCACCGGCTCCTTGGCCGCGGTTTTCCAGCCGCGCTTCTTCCAGTTGGTCATCCATTCGTTGATGCCCTTCATCACGTACTGCGAGTCGGTGGTCAGCACCACCTCGCATTCGCGCTTCAGCGACATCAGGCCCTGGATCGCAGCCATCAGCTCCATGCGGTTGTTGGTGGTTTCACGCTCGCCGCCCCACAGTTCCTTCTCGACGCCCTTGTAGACCATCAGCACGCCCCAGCCACCAGGGCCCGGGTTGCCCTTGCAGGCACCATCAGTAAACATCTCGACGCTATCGCTCATGTACCACTCTTGAAGTCAGTGCTTGTCAGTTTCGGGGTTGGCCGCCGTGCGGTTGACCTTGGCCAGCGGCAGCGGCAGCAGTTTGCCCATCGGCTCGCGGCGCTCCGGGCGCAACGGCCGCAGGCCCACCACCATCTTGCGCGCCACCAGCAGGTACACCCCGCCTCCGGAGCCCTGCCAGCCGCCGGCCATCCGTTCCCAGCCCTGCAGGCGGTGCTGCCAGGCCGGCGAGGCAAGCGGCGGACGATAGCACCCGAAGCGGCGTTTCTCCAGCGCGAAGCCCAGCAGGTTGAGCCAGTCGCCCACCCGCGACGGCGAGATGCAACGGGCCTTGCGCAGGGCGCCGTGGCTGAAGAAATGGCGCATGCCCCAACTGCTCCAGGGGTTGATCCCGACGATCAGCAGGTGCCCGCCAGGGCGCACGGCGCTGGCCGCCTCGCGCAGCAGGCCGTGGGGCGACAGGCTGAAATCCAGGCCATGCTGCAGCACCACCACATCGGCGGCGTGCTCGCTCAGCGGCCAGGCCTGCTCTTCGCAGACAATCTCCACCCCCGGCAGCGGCGCGCCGAGGCGCACGTTGCGCTGCACCTGAGGCGCGCTGGGCGGTGGCTCGGCGCAGGGCCCGTAGTGCACAAGGTAACCCCCGAAGAAGCGCCCGAGCTCTTCTTCCAGCAGTTTTTCCTCCTCCTTGAGCATCAGTTGGCCGAGTGGGCCGTTGAACCACTCACGGGCCAGGCTGATCAGCTTGACCCACTCCGGGTCGGCCTGGGCAAAGGCTTGGTCGGTCATTGCGCTCTCCCTCGAAGGTTCTCGCACCGCGCCATCGCGGCTAAGATGCCTTCATGTGCCACGCTAGGCGAATCGGATCCGCACCATGATACAGATCGATGCTCTCCCCGCTTTCTCCGACAACTACATCTGGTTGTTACAGGATACTGCCAAACGCCGCTGCGCGGTGGTCGATCCGGGTGACGCCGGCCCAGTGGAACGTTGGCTGTCGGCGAACCCCGGCTGGGTACTGAGCGACATCCTGGTCACCCACCATCACAATGACCACGTCGGCGGCGTGGAGCGGCTCAAGCAACTGACCGGCGCCCGCGTCTGCGGCCCGGCCCGCGAGCACATTCCCTGCCGTGACCTGGCGCTGGACGAAGGTGACCAGGTGACCGTGCTTGGCGTGACCTTCCAGGTGCTGGCCGTGCCCGGCCATACCCTGGGGCATATCGCCTTGTTCAGCGACCAGCCGGCAACACCCGTGCTGTTCAGTGGCGACACATTGTTCGCCGCCGGTTGCGGGCGCATGTTCGAAGGCACCCCCGAACAGATGCAGCCTGCCCTCGCCCGCCTGGCAGCCCTGCCAGAGCACACCGAAGTGTACTGCGCCCACGAATACACCCTGAGCAACCTGCGTTTCGCCAAGGCGGTGGAACCCGGCAACCCGCACGTTCAACAGCGGTTCGAGGACGTTACCCGTTTGCGTGGCGAAAATCGCATCACATTGCCATCAACGATCGGTCTGGAGCGCCTGACCAATCCCTTCCTGCGCACCTCTGAAACATTAGTTAAACAAAAAGCAGACGAATGGAAGGGACATTCAAACCCCTCGCATGTCGCTGTTTTTGCTGCCTTGAGGTCTTGGAAGGACACCTTCTGATAACCTCAAGATATATCGCAAGCGATGGTCAAAGGTTGACCAGGCCCGGAGCGGTTTCTAGAATCGCCGAAATTTTTCACCCGGAAACCTGTGTCAGCCGATGTCTTCCCGTAGCCGCAGAACCTCTCATTCCGTCGCCCTGACGCGCCTGGCCCAAATCAGTGCGCTGGCCCTGGCCGCCACTTTGGTGGGCTGCCAGAGCACCCGTCAGCTCGACGAATCCGATAGCGTTCGCGCGCACAACTACCAGGCGCGGATCAAGCACAAGCCTTCGCCGCTGCTGGTCAAGCCGGCCGAGCAGGCACCCCAGGATGTATGGGAACGCATGCGCCAGGGCTTTGCCCTGCAGGACAACATCGACGTCAACCCGCGCATCGAGCAGCAGCGTCTGTGGTTTGCCAGCAACCCAAGCTACATCGAAAGCGCCGGCGAGCGTGGCAGCCTCTACCTGCACTACATCGTCGAGCGCCTCGAAGAGCGCGACATGCCGCTGGAGCTGGCCCTGCTGCCAGCCATCGAAAGCGCCTACAACCCGATGGCCTACTCGCGCGCCCACGCCGCAGGCATGTGGCAGTTCATTCCGTCCACCGGGCGCCACTTCAACCTGCGCCAAACCAACTTCTACGATGGCCGTCGCGACGTGACCGCCTCGACCAATGCCGCACTCGATTACCTCAGCCGCCTGCACGACATGTTCAACGGCGACTGGCTGCTGGCCCTGGCTGCCTACAACGCCGGCGAAGGCACGGTCAGCCGCGCCATCGAGCGCAACGAGCGGCTCGGCCTGCCCACCGACTACTGGAACCTGCCGCTGCCGCAGGAAACCCGCGACTACGTGCCCAAGCTGCTTGCCCTGTCGCAGGTGGTACTCACGCCGCAAGCCTATGGCGTGAACCTGAACCCGATCGCCAACGAACCTTACTTCGAGGCGGTGGCCATCAACGACCGCCTCGACCTGTCGCGGGTAGCAGCCTTCGCCAATATCGACGAAGACGAGCTGATCCAGCTCAACCCGGCATTCAAGAAGCGCATGACCGTGGACGGCCCGCAGCAGCTGCTGGTACCCACCGCCAAGGCGCAACTGCTGAGCGACAGCCTGTCCAACCTCAAGCCCGAGCAACTGGTCAGCCTGCAGCCGAACAAGGCCGTGTTCGCCCGCGCAGTGGCCGAAGCCAAGGCTCCGGTCGCGGCGCGCAGCTACCGGGTCAAGCGCGGCGACAATCTGGGCGCAATCGCCAAGGCCAACCGCGTTTCGGTCAAGGACATCAAGCGCTGGAACCGTCTCTCCGGCAACAGCGTGCGCGCTGGCCAGGTGCTGGCCCTGCGCGGTGGCAGCGCGCCGAGCGCTGCTGGCAATCGGGTAGCCGCCTCCGGGAAGCGCTCCACGCAGTACAAGGTACGCAAAGGCGACTCGCTGTACCTGGTGGCCAAGCGCTTCAACGTGGAAATGAAGCACCTCAAGCGCTGGAACCCACGCAGCGGCCATGCCCTGAAGCCAGGCCAGACCCTGACCGTCTACCTCTCGCATTGATGTAGTGCGGGGCCGCTGCGCGCCCCATCGCCGGCAAGCCAGCTCCCACACCGACCGCATCGACTTGAAGTCTTGTGCAGTACCTGTGGGAGCTGGCTTGCCGGCGATGGGCTGCAAGGCAGCCCCTTGCAATCCTCAAGTTCGCACTCTTTTTCCAACCCCACCAAGCTGTTACTGTACCCCGATCAAAGCCCAACGCCTCTGGATCGGATGCCGACTTGATACGTCCCCTCCTGCTGTCACTCAGCCTGGCCTTGAGCTTTCCCGCAGCCGCGATGGTGAGCGAAAGCCACGGATACGCGCAGTTCGGCACGCTCAAGTACCCAGCCACATTCACCCATTTCGACTGGGTCAACCCGCAAGCGCCCAAGGGCGGCACCTTGCGGGCCATGGCTTTCGGTACCTTCGACACCCTCAACCCCTACACCTTCAAGGGGTCGAGCCCGATTACCACGCCCAATTTCCAGCAATACGGCGTCAGCGAGCTGAACGAGCCGCTGATGGTCGGCACCGGCCAGTACGACCCGTCCGGCGACGAACCAACCTCCAGCTACGGCCTGATCGCCCGCTCTGTGGAGTACAGCGAGGACCGCAGCTGGGTAGTGTTCAACCTGCGCCCGGAAGCCCACTGGCATGACGGCAAGCCGATCACCTCGGCAGATGTGGCCTTCTCCTACCGCACGCTGCTCAAGGATGGCCACCCGATCTACCGCACCAACCTGCAGGAAGTGCAGCGGGTGGACATCCTTGGCCCGATGCGCATCCGCTTCGTGTTCAAGCGCGCCGGCAACCCGTTGCTGATCCTGCGCCTGGGCGAAATGCCGGTGCTGCCCAAGCACTACTGGCAAAAGCGCGATTTCAAGGCCACCACCTTCGAGCCCCCGCTGGGCAGCGGCCCCTACCGCATCACCCAGGTCCAGCCTGGGCGCCGGCTGGTGTTCGAACGGGAGAAGAACTACTGGGGCAAGGACCTGGCGGTGAACCTTGGCAAATACAACTTCAATCGCGTGGAGTACGAATTCTACCGCGACGCCACGGTCGCCTTCGAAGCGTTCAAGGCCGGCGAGTTCGACATCTATATCGAGCACCAGGCGAAGAACTGGGCCAACGGCTACAACTTCCCGGCCGTGCGCCGGGGCGAGGTAATCAAGGCACAGATCCCGCACCGCATCCCCACGCAAACCCAGGGCCTGTTCATGAACAGCCGCAGGGCCACCTTCAGCGACCCACGGGTTCGCCAGGCGCTGGGGCTGATGCTCGACTTCGAGTGGACCAACCGCGCGCTGTTCAGCGGCGCCTATCGCCGTTCGACCAGCTACTACCCCAACAGCGAGTTCGCCGCCACCGGCCTGCCCACCGGCAAGGAGTGGCTGCTGCTGGCGCCGTTCCGCGACCAATTGCCGGCCAGCCTGTTCAGCGAACCCTACAAGGTCAGCCAGACCGATGGCCGCGGTATCAGCCGCCACACCCTGCGCCAGGCCCTCGGCCTGCTCGCCGAGGCCGGCTGGAAACTGAACGGGCAGCGCCTGGTTGACAGCAAGGGCCAGCAGCTGCGCATGGAGCTGCTGCTGGTAAACCCCAACCTTGAACGCATCCTGCAACCTTATGTCGAAAATCTGGCCAGCATCGGCATCGATGCGCGCTTGCGTACCGTGGACCGCGCCCAGTACAAACAACGCCTGGACCAGTTCGATTTCGACATGATTCTGATGACCCTGAACCAGACCCTGAGCCCCGGCCTCGAACAGTGGCTGTACTTCCACTCCAGCCAGGCCACGACCAAGGGCAGCAAGAACTATGCTGGGGTCAAGGACCCGGTGGTCGATCATCTGCTCGACACCCTGCTCGCCGCCCGTACCCGTGATGACCAGGTCGCCGCCGCCCGCGCCCTGGACCGGGTGCTCTCATGGCAGTACTACATGATCCCCAACTGGTACCTCGACAATCATCGCCTGGCCTACCGCAACCGGTTCGCCTTCGTCACCACGCCGCCCTACACCCTCGGGCTGAACAGCTGGTGGATCAAGACCTCGGAGAAAGCCCAATGACGCCAACGCACCGACTGCGCCGGCTGGCCGGCAGCCTGTTGCTTGCCTGCCTGAGCCTTTCCGCCCTGGCCGCACCGCAGCACGCGCTCACGCTTTATGACGAACCGCCCAAGTACCCGGCCGACTTCAAGCACTTCGACTACGTCAACCCTGACGCGCCCAAGGGCGGCACCTTCCGCCAGTCCAGCTTCGGCGGTTTCGACAGCCTCAACCCGTTCATCAACAAGGGTGTGCCGGCCGAGAATATCGGCAGCATCTACGACACCCTGATGCGCCAGAGCCAGGACGAGCCGTTCACCGAGTACGGCCTGGTGGCCGGCAAGATCGAAAAGGCCCCGGACAACAGCTGGGTGCGCTTCTACCTGCGCCCCGAGGCACGCTTCCACGACGGCCACCCAATGCGCGCCGAAGACGTGGTGTTCACCTTCAATGCCCTGATCAAGGACGGCGCGCCGCTGTACCGCCAGTACTATGCCGACGTCGCCGAAGTGGTCGCCGAAGACCCGCTGACGGTGCTGTTCACTTTCAAGCACAAGAACAACCGTGAGCTGCCGCTGATTCTCGGCCAGCTGCCGGTGTTGCCCAAGCACTGGTACGAAAGCCGCGAGTTCAACCGCGGCAACCTGGAAATCCCGCTGGGCAGCGGCCCGTACAAGGTCGCCGAGGTCAAGGCCGGGCGCTCGGTGCGCTACGAGCGGGTCAAGGACTACTGGGCCAAGGACCTGCCGATCAACCGCGGCTTCTACAATTTCGACGTGATGACCTTCGACTCCTACCGCGACACCACGGTCGCCCTGGAAGCGCTCAAGGCCGGGGCGTTCGACTATGCGCTGGAAGTCAGCGCGAAGAACTGGGCCACTGCCTACAACGTACCCGCCGTGCGCGATGGCCGGCTGATCAAGGAAGAATTGCCCAACGGCAACCCCACCGGCATGCAGGGTTTCATCTTCAATATCCGCCGCCCGGTGTTCCAGGATGTGCGCGTGCGCCAGGCGCTGAGCCTGCTGCTTGACTACGAGTGGACCAACAAGCAGCTGTTCAACGGCGCCTACACCCGTACCGGCAGCTACTTCGAAAACTCGGAAATGGCCGCCCGCGGCCTGCCCGGCCCCAACGAGCTGAAAATCCTCGAACCGCTGCGCGGCAAGGTCCCCGAGCAGGTATTCAGCCAAGCCTTCCACAACCCGGTCAGCGACGGCAGCGGCATGATCCGCGAGCAGCAGCGCCAGGCCTACAAGCTGCTGCAGGAAGCCGGCTGGAAAATCGTCGACGACAAGATGGTCGACGCCCAGGGCAAGCCGGTGAGCATCGAGTTCCTGCTGGCACAGACTGAGTTCGAACGTATCCTGCTGCCGTTCAAGCGCAACCTCGCCGACCTTGGCATCGACCTGAACATCCGCCGGGTCGACGTTTCCCAGTACATTACCCGCCTGCGCTCGCGCGACTACGACATGATCGTCGGTGGCTACCCGCAGTCCAACTCGCCGGGCAACGAGCAGCGCGAGTTCTGGTCCAGTGCCGCCGCCGACAACCCTGGCAGCCGCAACTTCATCGGCCTGCGCGACCCGGCCATCGACCAGCTGGTGGAGCAACTGATCAATGCCGATTCGCGCCAGAGCCTGATCGACCACTGCCGGGCCCTCGACCGCGTGCTGCTGTGGGGCTACTACGTGATCCCCAACTGGCATATCAAGACCTGGCGCGTGGCCTACTGGAACCACATCGGCCACCCGGACGTCTCGCCCAAGTACGACATCGGCATCGACACCTGGTGGATCAAGCCTGGCGTAACCCCGGCCGCCAGCGCAGCCACTGCGGACGAGGCCGAATAACATGCTGGCCTACATCCTGCGCCGCCTGCTGCTGATCATCCCGACCCTGTTCGGCATCCTGATCATCAACTTCATCATCGTCCAGGCAGCCCCCGGCGGCCCGGTCGAGCAGATGATCGCCAAGCTCGAAGGTTTCGAAGGCGCCACCAGCCGCATTGCCGGTGGCGGCGCCGAAGTGTCCGTGGCCGGCTCCAACTACCGTGGCGCCCAAGGCCTGGACCCGGCACTGATCGCCGAGATCGAGCGCATGTACGGCTTCGACAAGTCGCCGCCCGAGCGCCTGTGGATCATGATCAAGAACTACGCCCGTCTGGACTTCGGCGACAGCTTCTTCCGCGATGCCAAGGTCATCGACCTGATCGTCGAGAAGATGCCGGTGTCGATCTCGCTGGGACTGTGGAGCACGCTGATCATGTACCTGGTATCGATCCCGCTGGGCATTGCCAAGGCCGTGCGCCACGGCAGCCACTTCGATGTGTGGACCAGTTCGGCGATCATCGTCGGCTATGCCATCCCGGCGTTCCTGTTCGCCATTCTGCTGATCGTGCTGTTCGCCGGCGGCAGCTACTTCGACTGGTTCCCGCTGCGTGGCCTTACTTCCAACAATTTCGACGAGCTGAGCACCACCGGCAAGGTGCTGGACTACTTCTGGCACCTGGTACTGCCGATCACCGCGCTGGTCATCGGCAACTTCGCCACCATGACCTTGCTGACCAAGAACAGCTTCCTCGACGAGATCAACAAGCAATACGTGGTCACTGCCAAGGCCAAGGGCCTGAGCCGGCCACGGGTGCTGTATGGCCATGTGTTCCGCAACGCCATGCTGCTGGTGATTGCCGGTTTCCCTTCGGCGTTCATCGGCATCTTCTTCACCGGCTCCCTGCTGATCGAGGTGATCTTCAGCCTCGACGGCCTCGGCCTGATGAGTTTCGAAGCGGCCATCAACCGCGACTACCCGGTGGTCTTCGGCACCCTGTTCATCTTCACCCTGCTGGGGCTGGTGGTGAAACTGATCGGCGACCTGACCTACACCCTGGTCGATCCACGCATCGACTTCGCCAGCCGGGAGCACTGACATGGCCTTGTCCCCCCTCAACCGCAGGCGCTTCGAGCGCTTCAAGGCCAACCGCCGTGGCTGGTGGTCGCTGTGGCTGTTCCTGATCCTGTTCGGCCTGAGCCTGGGCGCCGAGCTGATCGCCAACGACAAGCCGATTGCCGTGCGCTACGACGGCGAATGGTACTTCCCGGCGTTCAAGCGCTACCCGGAAACCACCTTCGGCGGCGAATTCCCGCTGGAAGCCAACTACAAGAGCCCGTACATCCGCGAACTGCTGGAGAAGAAAGACAGCTTCGTGCTGTGGGCACCGATCCCGTTCAGCTACCAGAGCATCAACTACGACCTGCGCGTACCCGCACCGGCCCCACCGTCGGCGGACAACTGGCTGGGCACCGACGACCAGGGCCGCGATGTGCTGGCACGGGTGATCTACGGCTTCCGCATCTCGGTGCTGTTCGCCCTGACACTGACCGTGCTCAGCTCCATCGTCGGCGTGATCGCCGGTGCCCTGCAGGGCTTTTATGGCGGCTGGGTCGACCTGGCCGGGCAACGCTTCCTGGAGGTCTGGTCGGGCCTGCCGGTGCTGTACCTGCTGATCATCCTTGCCAGCTTCGTGCAGCCCAACTTCTGGTGGTTGCTGGGCATCATGCTGCTGTTCTCGTGGATGAGCCTGGTGGACGTGGTGCGCGCCGAGTTCCTGCGCGGGCGCAACCTGGAATACGTGCGCGCAGCCCGCGCGTTGGGGATGCGCAACGGCGCGATCATGTACCGGCACATCCTGCCCAACGCCATGATCTCGACCATGACCTTCATGCCGTTCATCCTCACCGGCGCAATCGGCACCCTCACCGCCCTGGACTTCCTCGGTTTCGGCCTGCCGCCTGGCGCACCGTCGCTGGGCGAGTTGGTGGCCCAGGGCAAGTCCAACCTGCAGGCCCCCTGGCTGGGCATCAGCGCCTTCGCCGTGCTGGCGCTGATGCTGAGCCTGCTGGTGTTCATCGGCGAATCCGCCCGCGATGCCTTCGACCCGAGGAAGTGACATGAGTGAACAGAACCTGATCGAAGTGCGCGACCTGGCGGTGGAATTCGTCACCGGGGACCAGGCCCACCGCGTGGTGAACGGCATCAGCTTCGACATCCGCAAGGGTGAGACGCTGGCACTGGTGGGCGAGAGTGGCTCGGGCAAATCGGTCACCGCGCACTCGCTCCTGCGCTTGCTGCCCTACCCCCTGGCCCGCCACCCCAGCGGCAGCATCCGCTACGAGGGCAAGGACCTGCTGCAGCAGAACGAGAAGACCATGCAGCGCATTCGCGGCAACCGCATTGCGATGATCTTCCAGGAGCCGATGACCTCGCTGAACCCGTTGCACTGCATCGAGAAGCAGATCAACGAAATCCTCCTGCTGCACAAGGGCCTGACCGGCAAGGAGGCCACGGCGCGCACCCTGGAGCTGCTGGAGATGGTCGGCATTCCCGAACCACGCAAGCGCCTGAAGGCCCTGCCCCATGAGCTGTCGGGCGGGCAGCGCCAGCGGGTGATGATTGCCATGGCCCTGGCCAACGAGCCGGAACTGCTGATTGCGGACGAGCCGACCACGGCGCTGGACGTGACCGTGCAATTGAAGATTCTCGACCTGCTGAAGAAACTGCAGGCGCGTCTGGGCATGGCCCTGCTGCTGATCAGCCATGACCTGAACCTGGTACGGCGCATCGCCCACCGTGTGTGCGTGATGCAGCACGGGCAGATTGTCGAGCAGGCCGAATGCGCCACGCTGTTCAGCGCGCCGCAGCACCACTACACGCAGATGCTGATCAATGCCGAGCCCAGCGGGCTGCCGGCGCACAACCCGGTGGGCGCGCCATTGCTGGAGGTGGATGACCTCAAGGTGTGGTTCCCGATCAAGAAGGGCCTGCTGCGGCGCACGGTCGACCATGTGAAGGCGGTGGACGGGGTCAACTTCAGCTTGCCGCAGGGGCAGACGCTGGGGATTGTCGGCGAGTCCGGGTCTGGCAAGTCGACGTTGGGGCTGGCGATCTTGCGCCTGATCTCCAGCCAGGGCGGCATTCGCTTCCATGGGCAGAACCTGGAAGGGCTGAACCAGAAGGCCGTGCGCCCGTTGCGCCGGGAGATGCAGGTAGTGTTCCAGGACCCGTTCGGCAGCCTGAGCCCACGCATGTGCGTGGCGGATATCGTCGGTGAAGGGTTGCGCATTCACGGCATTGGCAACGCGCAGGAACAGGAAGCGGCGATTATTGCTGCCCTGGAGGAAGTGGGGCTGGACCCGCGCACGCGGCATCGCTATCCGCATGAGTTTTCCGGTGGGCAGCGCCAGCGCATTGCCATTGCCCGGGCGTTGGTATTGAAGCCGGCGCTGATCCTGCTGGATGAGCCTACGTCGGCGCTGGACCGCACGGTGCAGCGCCAGGTGGTGGAGTTGCTGCGCAATCTGCAGCAGAAATACAACCTGACCTACCTGTTCATCAGCCATGACCTGGCAGTGGTCAAGGCGTTGAGCCACCAGTTGATGGTGATCAAGCATGGGCATGTGGTGGAACAAGGGGATGCACAGGCGATCTTCCATGCGCCGCAGCATCCGTATACCCGGCAGTTGCTGGAGGCGGCGTTCTTGGAGGTGGGTGCGGCTAGTTAGCTTTTGGGGGCTGCTGCGCAGCCCATCGCCGCGGTTCCAAGCCTGCTCCCACCCCGACCGCGCTGGCTTCAAGCCATGCGCTATCCCTGTGGGCCATTTCCCAATCCTCGCCGAACCCAAGACTTGCACCAAGGCTGATTAATGTGTCGCCAGGGCCGGCCCTTTCGCGGGCGTGCCCGCGAAGAGGCCCGTCCAGGCAGTCGAGAATTTTCAGGGGATTCAAGAATGACCACGGAAGACACCCACTTCACTGTCAGCAAAACCACGTCTACCAAGGCGAACACGGCATACACAGCTCCGGGGCAGCAATCCAATCATCAAATTTTCTGACAACAATCGTCTTCCATCATCAGCCAGATCGAGCATAAATTCTCCACCGTCAACCCCCAGCAGCAACGGTAGAGCCCATGTCCAGCACACAATACCAGCCCGCCTCCCCTGCCCTGACCACGCTGATCCAGCGTTCCGGCCTGCCCAGCCCTGCGCTCGGCGAAGCCCAGGCACATGCCGTGCTGCAAACGCACTACGGCATTGCCGGCAACCTGTCGCCACTGGGCAGCCAACAGGACCTTAACTTCCGCGTAGACGCCCCCCAAGGCAGCTTCGTGCTCAAGGCCTGCCACGGCAGCTACGCCCAGCTCGAACTGGAAGCCCAACACGCGGCCCTGGCCTACCTTCGCGAACAGGGCTTGCCAGTGCCCGCCGTGCGCCCGGCAAGCGACGGCCAGATGCTGCTGGCGCTGGAAATAGACGGGCAACCGCTGCGCCTGCGCCTGCTCGACTACATCGAAGGCCAACCGTTGACCCGCCTCAAGCACATGGAGCCACGCCTGATGGCTGAACTGGGCGGGCTCTGTGCGAAGCTGGACAAGGCACTTGCCAATTTCGATCACCCAGGCCTTGCGCGCACCCTGCAATGGGACCCGCAGCATGCCCAGGCACTGATCGCTCACCTGCTGCCGGTGCTGCAGGACAGCGAGCAGCGCGCCCGTATCGAACACGCCACCCGCCAGGCCAGCGAGCGCCTGACGCCGCTGGTTGCTCACCTGCCAAGCCAGGCCGTGCACCTCGACATCACCGACGACAACACCGTGTGGGCCCGTGATGCCCAGCGCCAATGGCAGCTGCAAGGGGTGATCGATTTCGGCGACCTGTTGCGCACGTGGCGCATCGCCGACCTGTCGGTAACCTGCGCGGCGCTGCTGCACCATGCCGAGGGCGACCCGCTGCGCATCCTGCCAGCCGTGCATGCCTACCAGGCGCTCAACCCACTGAGCGAAGCCGAACTGCGCGCACTGTGGCCACTGGTGCTCAACCGCGCCGCCGTGCTAGTGCTGAGCAGCGAGCAGCAACTCGCCGTAGACCCCGGCAACCAGTACACCCGCGACAACATCGCCCATGAATGGGAAATCTTCGACACTGCCACCGCCGTACCCTTCGCGTTGATGGAAGCGGCCATCCTGCAAGCTGCGGGCCTGCAGCCTGCCACGCTGGACCTGAGCGGCTGCGCGCCACTGCTCCCTGAGCTGGACGGGCAGGCAGTGACGCGCGTCGACCTGGGCGTACTCAGCGTGCATTGCGAGGCGGGCAACTGGGAGCAACCGGGCTTCGACCAGCACCTGCTGACCACGCAACCGGCCCCGGCCTGCAGCCTGCACGGGCAGTATCGCCTGTCGCAAACCCACATCGACCGCCCCGAAGAGCCCGCCACCTGCGCCTTGGGCGTCGAGTTGCATGTACCCAACGGCAGCCTGGTACAAGCGCCAGATGCCGGCACCTGGCAGCGCCATGGTGACGGCCGTGGCTGCCTGCGCAGCGCGCACTGGACCTTGTGGCTGCAGGGCCTGGAAGACGCGCCTGCAAATGGCCAGGCCGTGGAAAAAGGCCAGCCGCTGGGCAGCAGTTGTGGCTTCCTCAGTGTGCAACTGTGCCTGGATGACGGCATCCAGCCGCCATTCTTCGCCACGCCATCCCAGGCAACGGCCTGGCTGGCCCTGTGCCCGTCGCCAGCTGCCTTGCTGGGCTTCGACTGCAACGCCGAACCACTCCCTGACCCACAGGCCCTGCTGGCCCGCCGCGACGCCAGCTTCGCCCGCTCGCAGAAGCACTACTACGCGCAACCGCCCCACATCGAACGCGGCTGGCGCAACTACCTGATCGACATGCAGGGCCGCTCGTACCTGGACATGCTCAACAACGTCGCGGTGCTGGGCCACGGCCACCCGCGCATGGTCGCCGAATCGGCGCGGCAGTGGTCGCTGCTGAACACCAACTCGCGCTTCCACTACGCGGCCATCACCGAGTTCTCCGAACGCCTGCTGGCGTTGGCACCCGCAGGCTTCGACCGGGTGTTCATGGTCAACAGCGGCACCGAAGCCAACGACCTGGCGATTCGCCTGGCCTGGGCCTACAGCGGCGGGCGCGACCTGCTCAGCGTGCTGGAGGCCTACCACGGCTGGTCGGTGGCCACTGATGCCATTTCCACCTCCATTGCCGACAACCCGCAGGCCCTGGAAACCCGCCCGGACTGGGTGCACCCGGTCGAAGCGCCGAACACCTTCCGTGGCCGCTTCCGTGGTGCCGACAGCGCCACCGACTACCTGCGCGACGTCGACGCCAAGCTGGCCGACCTCGACGCCCGTGGCCGCCAGTTGGCAGGCATCATCTGCGAACCGGTGTACGGCAATGCCGGGGGTATTTCGTTGCCGGCCGGTTACCTGCGCGAGGCCTATGCCAAAGTACGTGCCCGCGGCGGCGTGTGCATCGCCGACGAGGTGCAGGTCGGTTATGGCCGCCTGGGCGAGTACTTCTGGGGCTTCGAGGAACAGGGCGTGGTGCCTGACATCATCACCATGGCCAAAGGCATGGGCAACGGCCAACCGCTGGGCGTAGTCATCACCCGCCGCGAGATTGCCGAAGCACTGGAAGCCGAGGGCTACTTCTTCTCCTCGGCAGGTGGCAGCCCGGTCAGTTGCCGCATCGGCATGGCGGTGCTGGACGTGATGCAGGAAGAAGGCCTGTGGGACAACGCCCGCGATACCGGGCGCTACTTCAAGTCGCGCCTGCAGGCACTGGTCGACAAGCACCCGCTGGCCGGCGCGGCGCATGGCTCGGGCTTTTACCTGGGGCTGGAACTGGTGCGCGACCGCGCAACCCTGGAACCAGCTACCGAGGAAACCATGACGCTGTGCAATCGCCTGCGTGACCTGGGCATCTTCATGCAGCCGACTGGCGACTACCTGAACATCCTCAAGATCAAGCCGCCGATGTGCACCAGCCGGGCGAGCGTGGACTACTTTGTCGACAGCATTGATCGGGTGTTGGGCGAAGGGCTGTAAGGAACTGGGTGGTGCTGGCGGCGTTGGCCTTTGGATATTCAGCGCCTGTGAGCCCCAGCGCTTTGTGGGAGCGGGCACGCCCGGGCACGCCCGCGAACACCGGCAAAGCCGGTGCCATCAACCGCGTCGTCTGTTTCGCGGGCGCGCCCGCTCCCACAGGTGCTGCGCTGGCTTGGAGTTGACGCTGTACCTGTGGGAGCGGCTTTAGCCGCGAATACCGGCGAAGCCGGTGCCCTACCCCGCGCAGGCTTCTTCGCGGGTAAACCCGCTCCCACAGGTACCGCACAGGCTTCAGGTTCACGTTGGACCTGTAATGCGCCGCACCAGCGGCGCTCGATCCCACAGGGGCCATAAAACTTTCGCCTCATCTATTACTATTCGCTCACACCCCCCACCTCAGGTTCAATGAACATGGCCTTTACCAGCGACTCCCTGGCAATCTTCCTCGCGGTGCTGGAGGCAGGCTCGTTCTCTGCCGCCGCGCGCAAGCTGGGGCGTGTGCCTTCGGCCGTGAGCATGGCCATCGCCCAACTGGAGGCGGAGCTGGACCTGGTGCTGTTCGACCGGGCCACGCGCAAAGCCTTGCCCACCAGCGCCGCCCTGGCCCTGGAACCCCAGGCCAGGCAGGTGATCTGCCAGCTCAACCTGCTCGACGCCCAGGCCCTGCAACTGCACAAGGGCCTGGAAAAGCGCCTGACCATCGCCATGGCGCCCGAGCTGCAGACAGGCCGCTGGAGCCAACCACTGGAAACCCTCGCCCAGGAATTTCCCAGCCTGGAAATCGAGGTGCGCTCGGCCACCCAGGCCGAAGCCATCCGCCTGCTGCACGACGGCAGCGTGCAGCTGGCGCTGGTCTTCGAACGGCCTGGCATCGACGAGCGCGAGTCATTCCTGGAAGCTGGCAGCCAGTTGCTGGTTGCCGTTGCCTCCCCCCGCCATCCGGCCGGGCAAAACAGCGGCACGCCATTACCTGAAGAGGCTTTCGCCGAACAGCGGCAGATCATCGTGGCCTCGGGCAAGGCCACCGGGTCGGACCCGCGCATGGTACTGTCGCGACGCATCTGGCTGACCGACAGCTACCTGGCCACGCTGGACCTGGTGCAATCGGGCCTTGGTTGGGCGTATCTGCCGCAGCCGTTGGTTGAACCGTTGATCGCTTCGGGCGCGCTGGCAGAGGTGCGTTTCGACAACATGGCCAGCCGGTTGCGCCTGTGGGTGGACATCATCTGGGTCAAGTCGCGCCCGTTGGGCCTGGGCGCCCGGCGCTACCTTGAGGTGGTGCGCCAATGCTTTGAAACAGAATCCCCGAGGTCCTGAGCGATACGCCTGCCTCGTCCGAAAGCGAAAAATCCTACAACTGGTTAGGAAGCCAATAACTACCTGCAGCATTGATTCCCCGTTAGGTTTCTGCTCGCCATCAAGAAGAAAAGGAACTTCTCATGTCGAGCCAGTCCGCGCAGGGCTACGTGCAGTCGGTCGATCACTTCGCCAACCTGCAGCGTCAGCCAGACGAGGCCCTCTACCTTTTACTGGACCCATTCGCCGGCTGCCCGCCTGAGCACCCGCTGGCCATCGCTGCCCTCGGTGAAGCGCTGGGTAGTGATGCCGTAACACGCGTCGACTGCAGCGGGCTGGTGCAGGATCCCGAATGCTGGCCAGCTCTGGTGCGGCTTGCGAAACCCGGCGATGCGCCCACAGCCCTTGCGTCATTGAGTGCGACCTGCGCCGCTCGTGAATCGGCAGCTACCTGGCACTACGTGTGTGGCTGGCTGATCAGCGACCAACCCGCCAACCTCATCGCCCGGCACATCAGCCAGCAGTGTCAGGTACTGCACCAACCAAAACCGCACGGTATCACCGCCTGGTTCGAACCGGTGCGGCTGGCGCTGCTGCGCGCGACCCTGAAAAACGCAGACGAAGTCCTCGGACCTGTTCGCAGCTGGCTACATCCCGATGGTCGGGGCAGTTGCGAGGTATTCGAGCGAAAACCCATGGCTGGCGAACTGGCCGTCCCCGAGGCCGTAAGGGCGACACAGCATGTCGCACCACAGATCATTCAGCTGCTCTGTGCCTGGCATCGCCTGAGTGCCGTGCAGCATTCCCATGCAGGCCTGCCGGAAAACGCCCCCACCCATGCCATGAACCTGATCCTCAATGCGTTCAGGCAAGGCCTGCGCGACCGCGCCGATATCCAGTGCATGAGCCTGCACATGCTCATGGTCCACCCACTGCTCCTTCAGCACCCGACCATCCAGCACGCGGTGGAAAAGGCAGCTGCCGGCGAACAGCGCCTGGCAGACCGCTTCGCCAGCTACGACGACTGCACCTGGTCGCACATCGTCGCCAGCCTGCCGAAGGCAAGGAGTTACTCATGAGCATCAGCAAAACCATCCACATCACCATGCAGGAAGAGATCCCCAATACCTACGGCACCTGTAATGCCTGCGAACGCTCCGGCCTGCCGATTCTGCTGCTGCGCGAGGCCTACGCCCCACGCCCGGATACAGGGCGCCCCTATCGCCTGGCAGACGATAGCGAAATCATCTTCCACCCGATGCACACCGACCAGTTGCGCCTCCTGCGCCAGGGTTATGTCTACGTACTGCTCGACCAGGAAATCTGGCAGGCCTACGAGGTAGCGGCGGAAGGTACCTTGCAGCGCTTTCCGGTATCGCAGATGCCCTTGGGGCCACCCAGGTCGTTACCCAAGGTATGCGCCACCGAAGGCCACGATGTGATCGCCTCCTTCATCAACATCGATACCCTGCTCTACCGCAAGGCCTGGATCGCCTTCGCCAACGACCCCTGGCCCCGTGCGGTACTCGACCGCTATCGGCAAGGCATCGCCGACAGTGACCCGGGCACCCTCGCCCGCTTCGTCGAAGTGGACCTGAACACCGCACGCAACGACCCTGCCAGCCTCGGCATCGCCATGACCGACAGCTTCCGCTTCGGCCTGGAGCAGGTGCTGGAGTTCTCTACCTTTTCCTCCGCCAGGTTCACCAGCGCTCATGGCTTTTACAGCCGCCTGGGCCGCTGGCATGAAACCCGCACCCATGTACGCAATGTCATCCAGCAGGAACAACTGCCCAATGGCCTGCTGGCGCTGACGCTGCCCGACCCGGTCGGCATGGTCATGGAGCTCAACGCGCAACGCACTGGCTGGGTGCAAGCCCTGCAGGAATGGCGGGCGCAGCCGCAGCGGCACTTCGAATACTTCACCTCGCAAGCACTACTGGGCATCCGCGAACTGCACGCGGCCACGGCGGCCGCGCAGGGTGCCGAGGACGCGCAGCGGGAAGCCCGGCAGGTCAAGCAGTGGAACGACAGCCCGATCGCGGCCAAGGCGTATCTGCCGCCGGTGGACATCGACGCGCAGACCGCACGCAACATCGCGCGCAAACAGCAAGAAGCGCGCGAGCGGCTGGAAGAGCGTTACGACGAAAGCGCCCGCGCCGCGTTCCAGGCCGATTACGACCGCGAACTGAAAAACTGGCAGTCGATGATCGACCAGGTTGGCGATCTGTATGCGCGCCACTATGCCAAACGGGCGTTTCAGCAAATCGGCTACCACGACTATGACGCGACCTCCCCTGTTTCGGTGGAGTACTTCATCCAGATGATGGCCGCCTGCCTGGCCGGCGGGCCCACTGAACCCCTGCCTCAGGAGGGTCAGCCGCTCGGGATCACCCAGCATATCTGGCAGCAGTTGCTGGAAGACGACCGTAGCCTGCTTTACCAGGCGCTGCTGGCCAAGAACCAGAAACTGATGCAGCAGGTGACCAGCGCGCTGGCCGGGGACGACTTCGGCAAGGTGTACGACATCATCAAGGGCATCGCCGGCACCGCCGATGGCCAGTTGCTGATGATCAAGCCGATACAGGATGCCGTTGGCCAGTTGCTGGCCGCGACCAACAGCGCAGGGAATGCGCTCAGCCAGCACCTGAGTGAACGGACCAAGACCCTGATCGGCCATGTGCATCGCTCGGCGTTTGCCCTGTTCGCCGGGCAGCAGGTAACGCCGTTGCGCGTGTCGCTGACAGTGGGCGAGTACATGAGCCTGCTCAATGAA
Organism: Pseudomonas sp. NLJ1; assembly: GCF_049486705.1. Taxonomy (NCBI): domain Bacteria; kingdom Pseudomonadati; phylum Pseudomonadota; class Gammaproteobacteria; order Pseudomonadales; family Pseudomonadaceae; genus Pseudomonas; species Pseudomonas sp. NLJ1. The sequence goes on from NZ_CP137735.1 coordinate 890,322, forward strand.
GCCCTGGAGGCGCGGACCGACGCGTTTCTGCAGCAGGTAGGCAAACAGTTCCGTGATCCCCTGGGCCGTAAGGTGCGGGCCATGGTGCTGAGTGGCGCGATCAATATTGCGGCAGCGGGTAACCGCAGCCAGATGATCGAGGTGATGCTCTGGACGTTGGAAAGCGCCGAGAGTTTGCAGGCGCGGTTGGTGCAGTTGCGTGAGGGTGCAGCCGGCGGCGTCGGGGCGCTGGTACGCAATGTTGTGATTGGTGCGGGTACGCTGCGTGCGCAGGTTTCCGATGGTTTGAAAATCAGCTCGATAGCCGCACAAAACATGGCGAGTGATGCTATGCGCAGCATGCGGGATGCGGCGACTAGTACCGGAAGTGTAGGCCTGCTCCTTACCTTGGGCAGTATATGGTTTCAGCAGGACAGCCTGGGCAAGAACTATCGAGCGCTGCATGAAACAAATACAAGCAACCCGGAAGCGCTCGCAACAATCTGGTCATCATCGCTTGGGGTACTTGGGGCAAGTGTTGAAACAGCAGGTTTCACCATAGCGCTGGTACGTCCCAATCCAGAATGGCCTGGAACAATCACCAATTCATCGTTGGCAAGCAAATTAGCCAGGTATGGTGGTGCTATCACAGCTATGGCAGGCCTCATGGATGGAGCCCAGTATGCCTTTGCAACTTTCCGCACAATTGAAAATGGCGACAATACGGCCTCATCAAAATATCGTATTGCCAGCGCAACAGCGTTCCTATCGACATTTTCTGGAGTAGCTGTGGCATTCGGAAAAGCCGCTCTGCTCGGCCCCCTTGGCATCACGATAGTGCTGGTACTGGCCACATACACATTAGCCACAATAGCAAAACGGAAAGAGTCAACGCCTACGGAGCTATGGTCACGGCGCTGTAGATGGGGCATTCCAAAAGCGCAACGTGCGTGGTTCGAAGCCGAGCATCTTGACGCTGCGATTGGAGCTCTCAATGCAGCAACTCTTGGTGTCCAGGCAGATGCTAGAGTCAACCTTCGCTTGGCATCGAATGCTCATCTTGATACTGCCGCACCGAAGGGAACCATCATTAGTGATGGCCACACGGTACCTGCAGTTTTCATGCTCGATTTCCACTTTACCTTGCCCAATTATCAAGCCAACCAGTCTCATTACCGCTGGGAATTACATCTTTATCAATCTGGATTATCCGAAAACACAATAATCCTCTCAGGCGAGAGCGCACCAAACCCCGAACTAACGATCACACAACCCAGCAATGTAAATATTTTTCCACTTGGCAATGACAAACAACACCAGAGCAAACTCGACAGCGAACGTGGAGTATTTACCACCCAATATTCCTTACCTCTGCATGACAATCACCACATTCGCGATATCCAATTCATCTTAAATTACCGCCCAAATAAAAATGACGATGCAGGCAATGCACGCCTGGAGATCAAAGAAAATAAAATAAAAATCAAGGATCTCTGACAATATGAAACGCCCACTATTAGATCCACCTTGCCCACGCTGGATAAAGGACCTACCGACGCCTTGTGAGTCGCCTACTGTAGAACCCCTCATGGAAAAGCAAGCACCGAATCATCAGTGTGCAATCTACTTAGAAATCGCTCGACAAACCACTACACCGCGATGCGCCAGCTCAATACTTACCGTGATATTATGCATTCCACTCACGCTCAATATTTACTTAATGCTCTCGTTACTCGAACCCAAAAATCTAGAGTCCATAATATATTCAATCCTTGAACTCATGCTGATAGCCTGGGGAGTTGCCACAGGAATTCTTATCGATACCACGCCACCACTCGACGAACCTATCAGATTCAACCGCCCCCGCCAAAAAATCTACGCCTACAATTTTATGCGCCAGTGGTGGAATCCTTTCGACAAGGGCAAAATCGCCGCCGTGAGTTACAACTGGTCGCAGGTCCGCGCTGAACTGTGGGCACAAACCAGAAGTGGCCTAATTGTCAGATGGGGCGCCATGCTTTCAATCGTCGCACCGGGCACAAACAATGTTATCGATCGATTCCACCTGAGTGTGATGGGTACCGATGAGCTTACTTGGGCCTATATCTGCACCTACATGCAAGAAGGCCCCGCGGCACTCCCCCCGCCCGGCGCACCTAAAGACCATGACGATATTCTCTGGTGTGAGTTCGCCCTGCGCCTGGCACCCCGAGTAGTGTGGCCAGCAGAAATGGATCTGGAGTCGAGAACCGCGCCCTGAGCTTACCGTCTTGCGCTACTTGCTCTGGCCCCATCGCCAACATGCCAGCTCTCATGGAACTGCACATAACTCATTGAATTAGCGGGGACTCTGTGGGAGCGGCTTCAGCCGCGAACACCGGCGCAGCCGGTGCCATGCACCGCGCTGGATTCTTCGCGGGCATGCCCGCTCCCACAGTGCTATATGGTCGGCGCCACCAGCCTGTACCCCACCCCTGGCTCGGTGATGATGAACCGCGGCGCCGTAGGGTCATCACCCAGCTTCTGCCGCAAATGCCCAACCACAATCCGCAGGTAATGGGTGTCATCTACATGGGTAGGCCCCCAGATATCCTTGAGCAGTTGCTGCTGGGTAATCACCCGCCCCGGGTGCCCGGCCAGTTGCGCCAGCAGCGCATACTCCTTGCGGGTCAGCGCCACTTCCACGCCATCCAGGGTCACCCGGCGAAAGGCAAAGTCCACCATCAGCGGCCCAAAGCTGGCCGCCACTTCCGAGCCACCGGCCTGCGGCACCTGACGCAGCAAGGCGCGCACCCGCGCCAGAAACTCCTGAATGCCGAACGGTTTGGTCACATAGTCATTGGCGCCGCCATCCAGCGCATCGACCTTCTGCACTTCACTGGCGCGCACCGACAACACCAGCACCGGCACCGCGCTCCATTCGCGCAGGTCACGCAGTACCTGCTGGCCGTCCATGTCCGGAAGGCCCAGGTCAAGCACCACCAGGTCCGGCTTGCCCAAGGCCGCCTGGGCCAGCCCTTCCGTGCCGGTGGCGGCCTCGAGCACCTTGTAGCCTTGCGAGGCCAGGCTGATACGCAGGAACTTGCGGATCTGCGGTTCATCGTCGATGACCAGAAGGGTGGCGGACTGACTCATGGGGTTTCGCTTTCGGTTTCAGGTTGAGGAGGCAGCGGCAAGCATAAAGTGATGCTGGTGCCCTGGCCATCGATGCCTTCACCCACCAAAATCTGCCCGCCATGGGCGCCGATCATGCCCTGGCAGATCGCCAGGCCCAGGCCGGTGCCCTGCCCGCCTCGGTCGCCACGAGCGGCGGTATAGAACATGTCGAAGATCTTCTCGCGGTCGGCCACGGGAATGCCAGGGCCCTGGTCGCTGACGGCGAAACACAGCCGGGCGTCCTGCACCGCCACCTGCAGCTCCAGCCGGCCATTGGCTGGCGAGAAGCGCGCGGCATTTTCCAGCACGTTGACCAGCGCCTGCTCGATCAATGCCGCGTGGACGAACAGCAACGGCAGCTCGGCCGGCACGTCGGTGTGCACCCGCAGCGGCGCCAGCACAGCGCGCAGGCGGTTGAGCGCGCTGCCAACGATGTCGGCCGGGGCAACCCAGTCGCGGGCCAGCTTCAGGCCACCGTGGCCCAGGCGGGTCATGTCGAGCAGGTTCTGGATGTAGCGGTCGAGGCGTTCGGCCTCGTTGCGGGTGCCCTCCAGCAGTTCTCGGCGGTCGGCGGTGGGGATCGCCTCGCCCAGCGCCAGCAAGCTGTCGATGCTGCCGCGCATGGCGGTCAGTGGGGTACGCAAGTCATGGGAAACGGACGCAAGCAAGGCGCTGCGCAGCTGCTCGGTTTCGCCGTGCAGGCGTGCGGCCTCCAGCTGTTCGGCCAGACGGGCGCGCGCCAGGGCCTGGGCCAGTGGCTGACCAAGGGCGGTGAGCAGGCGTCGGCGCGGATCGCTAAGCGGTTGGCCCGAACGCGGGCGCACACCGAGCAGTGCCAGGGGCTGCTCATCCACCGCCAACGGCCACCACCACCAACGGCCATTGGGCAAGGTGTCGCTGCCATGACCGGCGGCCTGGCCGTGCTGCCAGGCCCATTCTGCGGCGGCGCGTTCATTATCGCTGAAGGTATGGGCTTCGCCGCTGGCCACCTGCAACCGGCCTTCGACATTGCGCTCCAGCAGGCACACCTGCATGTCCTGCCAACCGTCCAGGTGCTGGCCGGCGGCGTTGAGCACCGCTTGGCGGTCGGTGGCCACGGTCAACCGGCGCGACAGGTCGAGCAGCTGGCTGGTCTGCGCCTGGGTCTCGCGCAGCGCCTGCAACTGGCGACGCTGGCGGGCGGCCAGGTTGCCGGTGAGCGCGGCCATCAACAGGAAGAACACCAAGGTCAGCACGTCTTCTTCGCGTTGGATCCTGAACGACAGGTTGGGCGGGATGAACAGGAAGTCGTAGGCCAGGAACGACAGCACCGCGCAGGCCAGCGCAGGCCCCAGGCTGCTGCGCACCGCCACCAGCAACACCGCGGCCAGGAACACCAGCGAGATATTGGGCAGGGCCAGCACACTCGACACCGCCCAGGCCAGGCCCGCGGCCATGACCGTGGCCAGCAGCGCCAGCAGGTAATGGCGCCAGACCCACACCCGCCGCACCGCCGATCGTGGCGCTTGCGGCTGCGCGTCGCGGTCCAGCACGTTGATTTCCAGGCCGTGGCTTTCGCGCAACAGCCGCGCGGCCACACCGGCACCGAACAAGCGCCGGCGCAGGCGGTCACGGGACTGCCCGACCAGCACCAGGCTGGCCCGCCGTTCGGCGGCATGCTGGATCAGCGTGCGCACCACTTCGCCGGCACGCAGCAGTACCACTTCCCCGCCCAGGCGTTCGGCCAGTTGCTGGGCAGCTTGCAGGCGCAGCCGTGCGGTTTCGTCGCGCAGGCGGCCGTTGTCCACGTGTACCAGGCTCCAGGGCAGGTGACGGCGTTGCGCCACGCGGCTGGCATGACGCACCAGGCGTTCGGCCTGGTCGTCGCCATCCACGCCTACCAGCAAGCGCCCACGCAGGGCTGGGGCTTCCTGGCCGCGCTGGCGATAGCCGTGGGCCAGGTCGGCATCCACCTGGGCAGCAGCGGTTTGCATGGCCAGCTCGCGCAGGGCGGTAAGGTTGGTTTGCGAGAAGAACGCATCGATGGCGGCCCGCGCCTGCTCGGGCACGTACACCTTGCCTTCGCGCAGGCGTTCGAGCAGCTCACGGGGTGGCAGGTCGATCAGCACCAGCTCGAAGGCTTCCTGCAGTACCCAGTCCGGCAGGGTTTCGCGCACTTGCACGCCGGTAATGTCGCGGACCTTGTCGTTGAGGCTTTCCAGGTGCTGGACGTTGACCGTGGTGTACACGTCGATGCCGGCAGCCAGCAGTTCCTGTACGTCTTGCCAACGTTTGGCGTGGCGGCTGCCAGGGGCATTGGTGTGGGCCAGTTCGTCGACCAGCACCAGGGCCGGCGCGGCCTTGAGCAGGCCGTCGAGGTCCATTTCCTCGAGGGTGACGCCGCGGTATTGGCTGCGCAGCAGGGGCTGCTGCTGAAGGCCAGCGAGCAGTACCTCGGTTTCGGCACGGCCATGGGTTTCGACCACTCCGGCCAGCACCTGAACGCCCTGGCGTTGCTGGGCGTGGGCGGCCTGGAGCATGGCGAAAGTCTTGCCGACGCCGGGGGCGGCGCCAAGGAACACCTTCAGCCGGCCCCGGCCGCTTCGCGGGAGGGTAGCCAACAGCGCGTCTGCGCGGGTGGAGTCACTCATCTTTCATCCTTTGCTATTTCCAGCAAGCAGCAAATCCAGGGACAAACACCGTACCTGTGGGAGCGGGTTCACCCGCGAATGCAGTAATAGCGCCACCGACGCATTCGCGGGTAAACCCGCTCCCACAGGGTCCCTGCCAGCCCCTCAAGTCATCTATCAATGGCTGAGGTTTTCCAAGGCCTGGTTCAAGGCCAGCACATTGACCACCGGTGGGCCGATCAATGGGTGGAGGGTGGCCTCTTCCAGCAAGCCTTGCAAGCGCTCCACCGGCAACTGCCGCGCCGCCGCCACCCGAGGGATCTGGTAGGCCACGGCCTCCGGTGGCAAATGCGGGTCGAGGCCGCTGCCCGAAGTGGTCAGCAACGCCTGTGGTACTGGCCCCTGCTGCGCCCGGTACAACGCAGCCGCATCACCCTTGACCCGCTCGGCCAGCGCCGGGTTGCTCGGCGACAGGTTGCTGGCACCGCTAGCCACGGTGCCGTAGGCGCCCGCCGACGGCCGCGCGTGGAACCAGCCATCACCCTGGAAATCCTGGGCGATCAGCGCCGAACCGCGCACCCGTCCCTGGTCATCGCGCACCAGGCTGCCATTGGCCTGGTTGGGGAAAGCCACCTGGGCAATACCAGTCACCGCCAGCGGATACAGCGCGCCAGTCACCAGGGTCATCAACAGGGCCAGGCTCAATGCCGGGCGTACATAAGCATTCATGATGGCCTCCTCAGACCAGGTGCAGGGCATTGAGCAGCAGATCGATCAGCTTGATACCGGCAAACGGCACGACAATGCCGCCCAGCCCGTAGATCAGCAGGTTGCGCCGCAGCAGGTGCGCCGCACTGGCCGCCTGCACCCGCACACCACGCAGCGCCAGCGGGATCAGCACGATGATGATCAGCGCGTTGAACACGATGGCCGACAGAATCGCACTCTGCGGGCTGGCCAGGTGCATCAGGTTGAGCACGCCCAGCTGCGGGTAGATGGCGGCGAACAGCGCCGGCAGGATGGCGAAGTACTTGGCCACATCGTTGGCGATGGAAAAGGTGGTCAGCGCGCCGCGGGTCACCAGCAGTTCCTTGCCGACCTGCACCACATCCAGCAACTTGGTCGGGTCGCTGTCCAGGTCGACCATGTTGGCCGCCTCGCGCGCAGCCTGGGTGCCGTCGTTCATGGCCATGCCCACATCAGCCTGGGCCAGCGCCGGGGCGTCGTTGGCACCGTCACCGCACATGGCCACCAGACGGCCGTCGTTCTGCTCCTGGCGGATCCGCGCCAGTTTCTTCTCGGGCGTGGCCTCGGCCAGCACGTCATCCACGCCGGCCTCGGCAGCGATGGCGGCAGCAGTCAGCGGGTTGTCGCCGGTCACCATCACCGTGCGGATGCCCAGTTTGCGCAGCTCGGCAAAGCGCTCGCGGATGCCGGGCTTGACCACGTCCTTGAGGTGGATCACGCCGAGCAGGCGCTTGTCGATGCACACCAGCAAGGGTGTACCGCCGCTCTGGGCGATGCGCTCCACTTCACGGGCCAGTGCCTGGGGCATTTCCAGGCGTTGCATGCCGACGAACGCCAGCACGGCATCGACGGCGCCCTTGCGGTAGCGGCGCTGCTGCAAGTCGATGCCCGACAGGCGCGTCTCGGCGCTGAAAGCCACGGCCTCGAATTGCCCGGCGGCTGGTTCGACGAAGTCGTGCAGCTGACGCAGATACTCGACGATCGACTTGCCTTCGGCGGTGTCGTCCGCCAGCGAGGCCAGCAAGGCGCCCTCCCCCAGCTCGCGAGCGGTAATGCCCGGTGCCGCGTGCAGCGCACTGCAGCGGCGGTTGCCGAAGGTAATGGTGCCGGTCTTGTCGAGCATCAGCGTATGCACGTCACCGGCAGCTTCCACCGCACGGCCAGAGCGGGCGATGACGTTCAGCCGCACCAGCCGGTCCATGCCGGCGATACCGATGGCTGACAGCAGGCCACCGATGGTGGTGGGGATCAGCGTCACCAGCAATGCGGCGAGAAAGATCAGCGGCAGGCTGCCACCCACGAAGTGGGCGAACGGCTGTAGCGTCACCACGACGACAAGGAAGATCAGGGTCAGGCCGATCAACAGGATGTCGAGAGCGATTTCGTTCGGGGTCTTCTGCCGCTTGGCGCCTTCGACCAGGGCAATCATGCGGTCGAGGGTCGAATCACCCGGGTTGCTGGTGATGCGGATCAACAACCAGTCGGAGACCAGCCGGGTATTGCCGGTCACTGCCGAGCGGTCGCCGCCGGACTCGCGGATCACCGGCGCGGACTCGCCGGTAATGGCGGCCTCGTTGACCGCGGCGATACCTTCGAGCACCTCGCCGTCACCGGGGATCATTTCGCCGGCCACCACGCGCACCACATCGTCCTTGCGCAGCGCGCTGGCCGCGACGGTCTCGTAGCTGCCATCGCGCTTGCGACGCTGAGCGACAAGCCCCTGGCTACCGGCCTTGAGGCTATCGGCGCGGGCCTTGCCACGGCCTTCGGCCAGGGCCTCGGCGAAGTTGGCGAACAGCACGGTGAACCACAGCCACAGGGCGATCTGCACGGCTACGCCGGTGCTTACGCCGCTGCCGGGGGCGAAACACAGGACGGTGGTCAGCACAGCAGTCAGGGCGACCACCAGCATCACCGGGGAGCGCTTGAGCTGGCGCGGGTCGAGCTTGACGAATGCCTGCACCAGCGCCGGGCGCCACAGCGCGGCGAAGCGGGTCTGGTCCTTGGCATTGTGCCGGGCTTGTACTTCAGGAATGGGCATGTTCATGGTCGGTCCTCAAAAACCCAGGCTCAAGTGTTCGGCGATCGGCCCAAGGGCCAGGGTCGGCAGGAAGGTCAGGCCACCGACCAGCAGGATGGTGACCAGCAGCAGGCCGGTGAACAGCGGGCCATGGGTGGGGAAGCTGTTCTGCCCCTGGGGTGCGCTTTTCTTCGCCGCCAGGCAGCCGGCCAGCGCCAGCACCGGCAGGATGTAGCCGAAGCGACCGACAAGCATGGCCAGGCCGATCATCAGGTTGTGGAACACCGTATTGGCACCGAAGCCGGCAAAGGCCGAGCCGTTGTTGGCCGTGCCCGAGGTGTAGGCATACAGTAGTTGGCTGAAGCCATGCGCACCCGGGTTGCTTACTGCACCTGCCGGGCCTGGCAGGCTGGCGGCGATGGCCCCGAGCACCAGCACGCCGACCGGCATCACCAGCAGGGTCGCCACCAGCAACTGCACCTCGCGCGCCTGCAGCTTCTTGCCCAGGTATTCCGGGGTGCGGCCGATCATCAGCCCGGCCAGGAACACCGCGATCAGCACGAACAGCAACATGCCGTAAAGCCCTGCACCGACGCCGCCGAAGATCACCTCACCGACCATCATGTTGACCATCGCCACCATGCCGGTCAGCGGGTTGAGGCTGTCATGCATGGCATTGACCGAACCGTTGGAGGCAGAGGTGGTAGTCACTGTCCACAGCACCGAACCGGTGGTGCCGAAGCGGCTTTCCTTGCCCTCCATGGGCGCGCTCTGCTGTACCTGCGCGCTCTCGAGGGCCGGGTTGGGCTGGTACTCGGACCACAACGCCGTGCTGCCGCCGATCAGAAACAAGGCAAGCATGCAGGCAAGGATGGCGCGGCTCTGGCGCAGGTCCTTCACGTAGTGGCCAAAGGTGAACACCAGCGCCACCGGGATGAGAATGATCGAAGCCACCTCGAACAGGTTGCTCCAGGCCGTGGGGTTTTCGAACGGGTGCGCCGAGTTGACGCCGAAGAAGCCTCCGCCGTTGGTACCCAGCTGCTTGATGGCGATCTGGCTGGCGGCCGGGCCCAGCGGAATGGTCTGCTCGGTGCCTTGCAGGGTGACCGCGTGGGCGTAGTCGGCCAAGGTTTGCGGTACGCCCTGCCATACCAGCAGCAACGCCAGCAGCAGGCATAGCGGCAGCAAGCCGTAGAGGGTGGCGCGGGTCATGTCGACCCAGAAGTTGCCCAGCGTCGTGGCGCTGCGCCGGGCGATGCCACGGCACAGGGCGACCAGCACGGCCAGGCCGGTGGCGGCGCTGACGAAGTTCTGCACGGTCAGGCCGAGCATCTGGCTCAGGTAGCTGACCGACGCCTCACCGCTGTAGGCCTGCCAGTTGGTGTTGGTGACGAAACTGACGGCGGTGTTGAACGCCAGCGACCATTCCTGGCCGGGCAGATGCTGCGGGTTCAATGGCAGGTAGCCCTGCAACAGCAGCACGGCGAACAGCAGCAGGAACCCGGCCAGGTTGAAGGCCAGCAGGGCCAGGGTGTACTGCTGCCAGTTCTGTTCCTGGCTGGCGCGCACGCCCGCCAGCCGGTAGCAGGCCTGCTCGACCGGGCCCAGCATGGGCGACAGCCAGGTGCGCTGGCCTTCCATGACCTTGAAGTAGAACCGCCCGAGCCAGGGTGCCGGTAGCAGCACGATGGCGAAAAATGCCAGCAGCAAGGCGAAGTCGTAACTGTGCATGGCCGCTCCCTAGCTGCGATCGGCGCGCAGCAGCGCCACCAGCAGATAAAACGCCAATGCCACTGCCAGCAGCAGTGACAGCCCGTCGAGCATGTTCATGTGTGGTTCTCCCCGTGGTGCGGCTTGGGCCGCTTTGGGGAAATTGTCCGAGGGAGAGGCGTAAAGGGGCGAGATAGGAGGATGGGGATGGTAATAAAGAAGGTGTAAAGATCAGCGGTTTGGGTTGTCTGCACTGGCCTCTTCGCGGGTGAACCCGCTCCCACAGGGACTCCACAAGGCTCAAGGCCTGTGCTGTACCTGTGGGAGCGGGTTCACCCGCGAAGAGGCCGGTACAGGTTTACTGCTGAGGCGGCTGCGGGGCGGCGTTGCGGCTCCAGTCCAGCAGCAGGCTGTAACCGACCGCCAGCAAGGTCGGCCCGATGAACAGGCCAATGAAACCAAAGGCGATCAAGCCGCCGAACACGCCCAGAAGCACGATCACCAACGGCAGGTTGCCGCCACGGCTGATCAGGTACGGCTTGAGCACGTTGTCCACACCACTGATGACGAAGGTGCCCCAAACCCCCAGGAACACCGCCATGCCGTATTCGCCCTTCCATACCAGCCAGGCAGTGGCCGGAATCCAGGCCAGCGGCGGGCCCATGGGGATCAGGCTGAGCATGAAGGTCACCAGGCCCAGCACGATGGCACCGGGCACACCGGCAATCAGGAAGCCGATCAACGCCAGTACACCCTGCGCGGCGGCCGTACCGATCACCCCGTTGACCACCCGCTGCACCGTACCGGCCACCAGCTCCAGGTAATACTCGGCGCGGTCGCCCATCAAGCGGTGCAGCAAGCGCAGGACGAACGCCGACAAGCGCGGGCCATCGCGGTAGAAGAAGAACACGAACACCAGGCTGAGGGTCAGCTCCAGCACACCGCTGCCGATCTGCGCGCTGCGCGCCAGCAACCAGTTGCCCACCTGCCCCAGGTGCGGCTTGACCGAGGCCAGCAAGGCCGCGCCCTGCTGGTCCAGCGATTGCCACCAGCTGACCAGGCGCTCGCCAACCAACGGGATGCCACCCAGCCAGGCCGGTGCATCGGGCAGGCCGTCCACCTGCACGTCACGCACGAACGCCGTCGCATCGCGAATGTGATCGGCCAGGTTGAACCCCAGCCACACCAGCGGCAGCGCCACGATCAGGATCCAGGCAGTGGTCAGCAGGCTTGCCGCCAAGGTTTCGCGCCCGCCCAGCGCACGCGTCAGCAAGCGCATCAACGGCCAGCTGGCAAAGGCCAGGATGGCCCCCCACAATAGCGCGGAAATGAAAGGTGCCATTACCCACAGGCCGGCACCCAGCAACGCCAGCAGCAGAATCTGGACCAGCAAGCGGTCGTTGTTAGCCATGGTGGTGCTCGTTCAACGGATCAGTTCAAGGTGCAGGCCGTCGGTAGGCGCGCTACCGACTTCGAGGCGGCCACTGCGCACCCCCGCCTTGACCAGCGCCTCGCGCCAGGCTTCAGCCTGGGCGCCACTGAGGCTGGCACGCAGGGTGCTGTCGAGGTTCAGGCTGCGGGCCAGCAGGTTCGCCCAGGCGTCTTGCGGTGCGGCCAGGTCAGGGTAGTCGAGCTTGCCGGTGTCGCGCATTTCGCGCAGCACCGTGGCGGCGGTCGGCAACAGTTCGCCCAGGGGGCTGCCGGCGACGAACTCTTCCACGTGCAGGTAGGCGCGGCGGTTGCCGCGGGTGACGCTGTACAGCGCAACCAGGGTATCGGCCTGCTCCGCCGAGCGGCGCAGCAGGATGAACGCCTGCTGCTCGTCGCCGCCGTTGAGGCGGGCATTGCCGAACACATCATTGGCCCACAGGCTGGCCTCGCCGCAATCGCGGCCCTGGCACCAGAACAGCGGGTAGCCACCGTCGCGCTGCAGTGCTTCACGAGCGCTGGTGAAGGCTTCGCGGGCGGTACGCTCGACCGGCAGTTCATAGGTTACCGAGCTGACCTGGCCACGGCTTTCGACCTTGTCCTCGACCCGCAGGCGGCCGCTGATCTTGCGCAGCGGGCCCATGGGGTAGACACGTTCCTGCTCCACGGCCGGGCGCTGGTCGACCACCTTGGCGTCCACCGGCACCGGCAGGCTGCCGGCCCACGACACGGGGCTGGATAACACCAGGCAGGCAGCGAAGGCAATACGGATGGCAACAGGCGCGCTCATTGGCGACCCAGGCGGCGCTCAGCGCCGAGATAAAGCTCCAGGATGTCTGGCAGTTGCATGGTTGTCTCCCTGTTCAACCCGCCAAGCCTCGACACTTGTCCGGTGCAAGTCAAGCAAAGCCAAAGAAGCGATTGAAACAGTCTGCGACAAGGGCCGCGCCCTGCTCATCGTTCAGGTGCAGGTGATGGCCACCGGGCAGCGTCACCTGCTCAAAGGGTAGCTGCTCCAGCAACCCGGTGTGACGCACCAGCATTCCGTCCGCGGCGACCACCAGGCGCGCGGGGCAACTCACCCTGTGCACATAGGCCATGGCCTGGGCCTCGCTCAGGCGCACTGGCGAAGGCAGGGTCAGGCGGCTGTCGCTGCGCCAGCTGTAGCCACCGGGCACCGGCATCAGGCCACGCTGGGCCAACAGCTCGGCCGCCTCGCGGCTGACCGCGACCATGCCTTTCATGCGTGCCTGCACGCCCTGCTCCAGGGTCGTGTACACCGACTTGCGCTTGCCATCCAGGCGCAACTGGGCCTGCAGCGCCATGCCCAGCCGCTCACCGGCATCCTGCTCGGCGCCAGTCGGCGGGATGACCCCGTCAATCAGGGCCAGATGGCTGACCCGCTCCGGCAACGCGCCAGCCAGTTGTACCGAAATGATTGCCCCCAGCGAATGGCCCAGCAGGGCGAAACGTTGCCAACCCAGCTGTTCGGCCACCCGCAACACATCATGGGCGTAGTCGGCCAGGGCGTAGCCGGCGCCGAGCGGCCGGTGCTCGGAGTAACCATGCCCGGCCAGGTCCAGGGCGACGATGCGCAGGCCTTTCAGCTGCGGCGCCAGGCGGGCGAAGCTGTTGGCGTTGTCCAGCCAGCCATGCAGGGCGATCACCGGCAAACCGTGCTCGGGGCCAAACAGGTGCGCCGCCAGTTCGATATGGCCCAGGCTCAGGCGGATCTCCTCGACCTGTGCACTCATGCCTGGCTCCAGCGGTCGAACAGGCCCTTGATCAGGCTGGCGGTATCGGTTGGCCGCTCCAGCGGAAACATGTGTCCGCCTGGCACGCTGTGGTATTCACCCTTGGGCATGCCGCGCACGGCCAATGTGTGGTGGCGGCGAATGACATTGCTGCGCTCGCCGCGGACCATGGCCAGTGGCACCTGCAACTGCCGCGCGGGCGCAGGGCTGGTATGCGGAATGCTGCGGTAGATGCTGATTTCCGTGGCCGGATCGAAGCGCAACTGCAGCCCCTGCTCCATCGCCTGCAGGCCGTGCTCTACATAGGCATCGAGGCAGTCGGGGTCGAAATGGCGGAACAGTGACTTGCCGGCGAAATAGTCCCGGGCACTGTCGCGGTCATTGAAGGTTTCGCGGCGCCCCAGGGTGCGACCAGCCGGGGTGATGCGGTCGATGAAGCCCAAGCGCTTGGCGGTGCGCAGCAGCCATTGGTCGGCGCGGGTAAGCACCGGCGAGTCGAGCATCACCACGCCACGGTAATACTCGGGGCAGCGCAAGGCGGCGTGCAGGTGCAACACCCCGCCCAACGAATGGCCGACACCCCATACCGGCTGGCCCTGCCGGGCCAGGTGGTGCAGCAGTTCGTCGACCAGGCTCTGCCAGTTGTCGTCCACCGGAAATCGCGGATCGTGCCCGTGCTGGGCCAGGTGCTGCACCTGGTAGTCCGGCGCCAGGGCAGCAAACAGCTTGCCGTAGGTGGCCGAGGGGAAACCGTTGGCATGGGCGAAGAAAATCTGCTGCGACATGGCGCCGGGTCCGGATGGGGGAATGATGGCCCATTGTCGGCATCGCGGGGCGGTTCGGCAATGTCCGTAAAGGTCATCGCCGAGGGCTATCAGGTCAGGCTGGTGGGCGCAAATGTATTGCATCAATCTCCTGACCTGCGCGGACTCCTGTAGGAGCGGCCTTGTGTCGCGATGGGCTGCGAAGCAGCCCCAGGGTTTCAGCGCAGATGCACAAATTGCCGGGGCTGCTTCGCAGTCCATCGCGACACAAGGCCGCTCCTACAGCTGACCGCGGGGCTCAAGCCGGGGAGTTGATCGCCCGAAGGGTCATCAGCCCAGCCAGTGGCCAATCCCCTTGCAGCTCCGCCAGGCTGGCAGTGCTCATGCCCGCCGGTTGCTGCTGGTGACCATGCTCCAATGCCCCGACCAGGTTACCCACCAACGGCTGGTGGCTGACCAGCAGCACATGCTCCAGGCCCAGGCGCTCGATTTCGCCGATCACCTGCTGCACATCACTGTCGGGCGTCAGCCAGGGCACCGTGCACACCGGCTCGGCGAAACCCAGGGTGTCATGCACCAGGGCGGCCGTTTGCTGGGCGCGTACGTAAGGGCTGGCGATGATCGCCTGCAGCGGCTGGCCCAGCAGGCGGGCGGCGCTGTGCAGCACCTGCTCGCGACCGTGGGCGGTCAGCCGGCGCTCGGCATCGCTGTTGGCCCGCGGCTCCGCTTCGCCGTGGCGCAGCACCCACAGCTTCACAGCTTGGGCTCCTCGTCACGCACCGGGTGCGGGGCCGGGGCCACGGCGTGCGGCGCCTCGCCTTCCGGGGCACGCGGTGCCGGCCAGTCGGCGAACGGCCAGGGCTTCTGGTCGCTGTGGAAGCTGCCGAAGCGGCCGATCTGCGCCAGGTACTGGCTCAGGCTGTCGCCGAAGTTCATGAGGCTGGCGCTGGGGGCGCCGTACACCAGGCGGTAGATCAGCTGTACCAGCACCAGGCCACCGAGCAGCAGCTCGGCCAGTTGCCAGACCACCAGGAACACCAGCATCCACAGGACCCGCAGGATGATCGACTCGCGCTGGGCGCGTTCGGGCGTATCGTTCATGTGTTGCTCCTTGCTGTTGTCAGAGCCGCTGAAGGCTCAGTTGAAACCGCTGATGGAAATGAAATCGACATCGGTCTTCGGCTCGGCACGCATCAGGTGCTCGATCACCTGGTTCAGCGTGCGGCCTTCGAACAGGATGGCATGCAGGCCTGCCACCAGCGGCATGTACACCTGCACCTCCTGCGCCTTGGCCTTGAGCACCTTGAGGGTGTTGACGCCTTCGGCCACTTCGCCCAGGCGGTTGACCGCCTGCTCCAGGCTCAGGCCCTGGCCCAGCGCGTGGCCGACCTGGTAGTTGCGGCTCTTGGGCGAGGAGCAGGTCACGATCAAGTCACCGACACCGGCCAGGCCGAGGAAGGTCATGGGGTTGGCGCCCTGGCTGACGGCGAAGCGGGTCATCTCGGCCAGGGCGCGGGTAATCAGCATGCTCTTGGTGTTCTCGCCCATGCCCAGGGCCACCGCCATGCCGGCGATGATGGCGTAGACGTTCTTCAGCGCCCCGCCCAGCTCGACACCAAAGCGGTCGGCACTGGCGTAGACGCGGAAGGTACGCCCATGCAGCACCGCCTGCACCTGCTGGCACAGCTTTTCGTCTTCGCTGGCGACCACCGTGGCGGTCAGCGCATGCTCGGCGATTTCACGGGCCAGGTTGGGGCCGGACAACACGCCGATGCGCGCCTCGGGGGCGATTTCCTCGAGGATCTGGCTCATCAGCTTGAAGCTTTGCGCTTCGATGCCCTTGGTCAGGCTGACCAGGCCCTTGCCGCGCAGCAGCTCGGCATGCGGGGCCAGCACGCTGCGCAAGGCGCTCGATGGCAGGGCGACGAAAATCAGCTCGCTGGCCTGCAAGGTGGCCAGCAGGTCGCTGACCGGCTCGACGCCATCGTGCAGGCGGATGCCTTTGAGGTAGCGCGGATTCTCGCGATTGACGCGCATCGCCTCGGCCTGCTCCGGGTCGCGCATCCATTGGCGCACCGGCACACCGTTTTCTGCCAGCAGGTTCGCCACGGCGGTGCCGAAGCTGCCGCCTCCCAGAACTGCAACAGGTTGCTGTTCAGTCATATCCAATCCGTTAAAGCCAAAAGTTAAGTGGCGACCGGGCCATTATACGACTCGCCTGCTACAGGACCAGTGTCAGTACTGGCCTCTTCGCGGGTAAACCGCTCCCACAGGTACCACGCAGCCTTCAGCAGCGGTGCGGTCCCTGTGGGAGCGGGTTTACCCGCGAAAGGGCCGTCACGGGCAATGCAGATCACTGGCAAATAAGCCACGGTCAGTTACCATGCCTGTTTCAATCCTGATACAAGGCCGCTTTGTGTTCCCTGGCACGCCCCCGTACCCGCGCCTGCTCATACTGACTGCCCTGCTCGGTGGCCCGGCCGTGGCCGATGACCTGTTCATCGACAACACGGACCTGCCGCAGGTTCTGACCGCCACGCGCCTGAAACAATCCCCCGCCGCAGTTCCGGGCAGCATGACCGTGCTCGACAGCGAACTGATCCGCGCCAGCGGTGCGCGGGACATCCCCGAGCTGCTGCGCCTGGTGCCGGGCATGATGGTGGGTTACAACGCCGGCAACCAACCCACGGTCAACTACCATGGCAGCAACGTCAACGATGCCCGGCGCATGCAGGTGCTGATCGATGGCCGTTCGGTGTACCGCGCCGGCCTGGCCACGGTGGACTGGAGCGACATCCCCGTAGCCTTGGAGGATATCGAGCGCATCGAGGTGTTCCGCGGCCCCAACACGGTCAGCTACGGCGCCAACGCGCTGATGGCCGTGGTCAACATCCTTACCCGCAACCCTGCCGACAGCCATGGCACGCGGCTGAAGATGACCCGCGGCCAGGACGGCATCAACGACTTCTATGCCAGCCACGGTTTCGGCTGGGATGGTGGCGACATGCGCCTGTCGCTGTCCGGCCAGCAGGACGATGGCTTCGACGAGAACCAGTTCGGCCAGGACTATCGCGACAGCCGCCGGTTGACCCGCTTCAATATCAACGCCAGCCACAGCCTGGCACACGACCAGACCCTGGAATGGCAACTGGCGGCGAAGGAAGGCAGCAACCAGCGGCCTTATACCTATCAGCCGGTGTTCGCCAGGTACGAAGCCGGCAACAACGCTGATGTCAACGCCAAGGATTACGCCGGCTCGTTGCGCTGGACCAAGGATTTCAGTTCCGAGCACAGCCTGTATATCCAGGGCTCGGCCCAGCATTTCGACCGCCAGCAGGTGTGGCGCGCCTGTGACGCCTTGCAGTCGTTCAGCCCGGAATTGACCCAGCTCTGGCAAATCAACCCTGACTTCGCCGAAAAAGTGGCGCGAGGCATTGCTACCGGCGCGCCGCTTTCGACCGACGATCCGGTTCTGAAGGGGCTGCTGCAGAAGGTTCAGCAACAGTGGGAGAACGGTGGCAAGAACCAGGTTTGCGGTGACGTCGACCAGAGCACCCGCGAAACCCGCTACGACCTGGAAATCCAGGACACCCTGAGCCTGACCGACAGCCTGCGCCTGCTCAGCGGCATGAACTACCGCTATGATCGTGCCGACTCGCAGACCTACTTCAACGGCAGCATCGACGACCAGACCTGGCGCCTGTTCGGCCAGCTGGAGTGGCGCGCCGACGAGCACTGGATCCTGCAGGGCGGTGCCATGTTCGAGGACTCGCGCCTGTCCGGCAGCTCGCTGACCCCGCGCGTGGCGGTCAACTACCTGATCACCCCGCGCCATGGCCTGCGTGCGGTGTACTCCGAGGCAGTGCGCTCGCCAGACATGTTCGAGAACAACGTCAACTGGAGCTACACGGTCAAGAACCTGACCCCCAACGCTTTCGGCCTGCAGAACGGCGAATACTTCGTCAAGACCCGCGGCCCCGGCGACCTCGACCAGGAACGCATGCGCTCTCGCGAGCTGGGCTACAACGGCTACTTCAGCGACATCGACCTGAACATGGATGTGAAGCTGTTCTACGACGAGATCACCGGAATGATCAGCGAGCCCCTGAAGAACAACCAGTACATCGCCAGCAATGCCAACAAGGCCCGTTTCAGCGGCAGCGAGGCGCAACTGGACTGGCGCCCGACCCTGCGCGACCGCCTGCGTCTGACCTACGCCTACGTGGATGCCTGGGCCAGCAACCCCGCCGACCGCCGGCTCAGCGCCCGCAACAGTGGCTCGGCCGGGTGGATGCGCGAGTGGGGTGATGGCTGGTCCAGCGCACTGTTCTATTACGGTGACGATGCACTCAACCAGTACCGCTACGAGCGCCTGGACCTGCGCCTGGCCAAGCGTTTCCGGGTGCATGGCAGCAACCTGGAGCTGGCCGCGCTGTGGCAACAGCGCCTGGACGATGAGCCGACCACGGCAATCCAGAACCGCTACGACAGCCGTCACCGGCTGAGCGTGAGCGCGGAGCTGGAGTTCTGATGGCCCTGCTGCTGCGCCTGTTGCTGTTGTGCCTGTGGCCGATGGGGCCGCTGTCCGCCAGCGAAATCGTGTTGGTAGGCGCGGAAGACCAGCCCGGTATTCGCGGTTTCGTCGCTGCGCTGGAAAGCCGTCGGCCGCACGATCATGTGCACTTCCAGACCACCGCCGACCTGCCACGCCCGAGCAAGCTCAAGGCCGACCAGCGCCTGATTTTGCTGGACAACGCCGCACTGGAATGGCGTCTTGGGGAAACCGCCGGCCCGCCGGCTCTGGCCATGAGGGTCAGCCGGGTACAGGCTGAACAGCGCCTGGGAAAGTCGCGGCCCGCGTTCCTCACGCTGCTGTGGAGCGACCCGCCCCTGGCCCGGCAGCTGCGCCTGGCGCGCTACCTGCTGCCGCAGGCCCAGCGCATTGGGGTGTTGTACGGTGAGCACAGCAGCTTCCTGCTCGAAGAGCTGCGTCATGCCGCCCGCGCGCTGGGCCTGGAGATCATTGCCCAGGACTGGCCCGACCCGCGCGACAGCCGCCCTCTGCAACATTTGTTGGCCAACAGTGACGTGCTGCTAGGCCTGGACGACGCCGACCTGTTCAACTCCAAGACTGCGAAGAACCTGCTGTTGAGCAGCTATGGCCGGCAGATGGCGCTGATCGGCCCGAACGCCGGGTTCGTCCGCGCCGGCGCCCTGGCCAGTACCTTCAGTGACCAGGACGATTGGCTGGCGGTGCTCGACCAGTTGCTCGACCAGCCACCGGCGCGCTGGCCCCGCAGCCTGTACCCGGTACGCTTCGGCGTCAGCGGCAACCAGCAGGTGGCGCGCGCCCTGGGCCTTGAACCGATCGATCCGAACGCCGCCGCCAAGGCCCTGGCCGAAGGAGAACCCTCCCCATGAGCAAGCGCCTGAGCTGGGACATCCACACCCGCACCCAGATAATCAGCCTCGGCCCTGCCCTGCTGCTGACCTTGCTGCTGATCAGCTTTTTCACTTTCGTGCGTATCCAGGACCTGCGCCAGGAACTGAACCACACCGGTCAACTGATCGCCAACCAGCTGGCGCCTGCCTCGGAATACGGGGTGATCTCGGGCAACAACGAAGTGCTCGAGGGCCTGATGCGCGCCACGCTCAGCATCCCCCACGTGCGCTTCCTCGAGGTGCAGGACAGCCGCAACCACATCCTGGTGTACGTGGAGCAGTCCGACGAAAGCGCCAACCGCGCGCAACGCGTCGAAGTGTTCCAGGCGCCCATCCGCCTGCAGCAGATCCGCCTGGACAGCGACTTCCTGCAACAGGGCAAGGCCACCACCCCGGCCATCGGCGACGATTACCTGGGCCGGGTGATCGTCGGCATGTCCGATGACGCCTTCAGCCAGCGCCAGCAGGAAATCGTGATCAAGGCCGGTATCCTCGCGCTGTTCGCCCTGCTGTTTACCTTCCTGCTGGCACGCCGCCTGGCCCTGAGCCTGGCCAAGCCGATCAGCGACATGGGCCATGCGGTCAAGGCCATCCAGCAGGGCGAGTACCACACCCTGTTGCCGGTGGTCGATGACAGCGAACTGGGCCACCTGGCGCGCCACATCAATAACCTGGCCCACGCCCTGGAGCAGGCCAGCAACGAACAGAAGCAGGCCATTGCCGAGCTGATCCAGG
The DNA here is from genome assembly GCF_049486705.1 of Pseudomonas sp. NLJ1. Taxonomy (NCBI): domain Bacteria; kingdom Pseudomonadati; phylum Pseudomonadota; class Gammaproteobacteria; order Pseudomonadales; family Pseudomonadaceae; genus Pseudomonas; species Pseudomonas sp. NLJ1. Next base: position 910,666 of record NZ_CP137735.1, read on the forward strand.
CCCGCGAGGAGGCCGAACAGGCCAACCGCGCCAAATCGGACTTCCTGGCGATGATGAGCCACGAACTGCGCACGCCGATGAATGGCGTGCTGGGCATGCTGCAGTTGCTGGAAACCACGCAGCTGAACAGCGAACAGGCCGAGTACACCGCAGTAGCCAGCGAGTCCACCGGGCACCTGCTCAAGGTCATCAACGACATCCTCGACTTCTCGCGCATCGAACGCGCCGCGCTGCAACTGGAACACATCGACTTCAACCTGGGCGAGCTGATCACCAGCAGCGTCCAGTCGTTCCAGCACAGCGCCCAGCAGCGCGGCCTTGCCCTGCACCTGCAACTGCCGGCGGGCATCGAGCAGTTGCAGGTGAACGGCGACCCCACGCGCATCCGCCAGATCCTGCTGAACCTGGTCGGCAACGCGCTGAAATTCACCGAACGCGGCCAGGTGCAGGTCGAGGCGCGCTGGCAGGTGCTCGACCGCCAGCTGATCTGGCTGACCTGCAGCGTGCGCGATACCGGTATCGGCATCGATAGCGAGCGCCTGGAAATGATGTTCGTCGCCTTCCAGCAGGCCGACAGCTCGATTTCCCGCCGCTATGGCGGCACCGGGCTGGGCCTGTCGATTGCCCGCACCCTGGCCGAACGCATGGGCGGCAAGCTGCGCGGCGAAAGCCGTGAAGGCCTGGGCTCGACCTTTACCCTGGAGATGCCTCTCGCCCTTGCCAGCCCTGCCCCGGTCTCGCTGACGCCGCCACGCGTTGCGCCACCGGCGGTGGCCGACAATGATCAGGTGCTGCTGGTAGAGGACAATCCGGTCAATCAAAGCGTCATCGAAGCCATGCTGCGTAGCCTGGGGCTGGCAGTATGCACGGCCGAGGACGGCCTGGAGGCGGTCGAACGGGTCAGCCGGCAGCGTTTTGCCGCGGTGCTGATGGACTGCCGCCTGCCGCACCTGGACGGCTATGAAGCCACCCGGCGCATCCGCCAGCTGCCCAACGGCGCCAGGCTACCGATCATCGCCCTGACTGCCAACGCCTTGCAGGGCGACCGCGAGCGTTGCATGGCGGCCGGCATGGACGATTACCTGAGTAAACCCTTGCGCCGCACCGAACTGCAACGCGTGCTGCAGCGCTGGCTACCCGGTCAGACAACCGCGACTGGCGATAAATGCTAAAGTGCGGCAGTCTTAAACACTGGACAGGACCTTCATCGGACCTGAAAATAGACCTTTCAGTGCACACCTGTACTTCTTTGACCGGGTGCACTGTGACTTTCACCACAACGCAATAGTCTACCTGTAGGCTGCCGCCCCGGACGCGATGCGTATCGGGCCGGCCGGGAAGATTCATCCCCTGCCGCAGGGGGTTATTGAGGAGCTCGCATGACCAAACAACACGCCTTTACTCGGGAAGACCTGCTGCGCTGCAGTCGCGGTGAGCTGTTCGGCCCAGGTAATGCGCAACTGCCCGCGCCGAACATGCTGATGGTCGATCGCATCACCCATATCAGCGAAGAAGGCGGCAAGTACGGCAAAGGTGAATTGGTCGCCGAGCTGGATATCAATCCGGACCTGTGGTTCTTCGCCTGCCACTTCGAAGGCGACCCGGTAATGCCAGGCTGCCTGGGCCTCGACGCCATGTGGCAGCTGGTAGGTTTCTTCCTCGGCTGGCAGGGCCTGCCAGGCCGCGGTCGCGCCCTGGGTTCGGGCGAGGTGAAGTTCTTCGGCCAGGTACTGCCGCAAGCCAAGAAAGTCACTTACAACATTCACATCAAGCGCGTCCTGAAGGGCAAGCTGAACATGGCCATCGCCGATGGCTCGGTCAGCGTCGACGGCCGCGAGATCTACACTGCCGAAGCCCTGCGGGTCGGCGTGTTCACCTCCACTGACAATTTCTAAGGGTTATTCGCATGCGCCGCGTCGTTATCACTGGTCTGGGCATCGTATCGTGCCTGGGCAATGACAAAGCTACCGTCACCGAAAACCTGCGCAACAGCCGTCCGGGTATCCGTTACAACCCGGAATACAAGGAAATGGGGCTGCGTAGCCAGGTTTCCGGGTCCATCGACCTCAACCTCGAAGAACTGATCGACCGCAAGGTCTACCGCTTCGTCGGCCACGCTGCTGCCTACGCCTACCTGGCGATGCAGGATGCGATCAAGGACGCTGGCCTGACCGAAGAGCAGGTTTCCAACCCGCGTACCGGCCTGGTGGCTGGCTCCGGCGGCGCCTCGACCCTGAACCAGATGGAAGCGCTGGACACCCTGCGCGAAAAAGGCGTCAAGCGCGTCGGCCCGTACCGCGTTACCCGCACCATGGGCAGCACCGTTTCGGCGTGCCTGGCCACCCCGTTCAAGATCAAGGGCATCAACTACTCGATCTCGTCGGCCTGTGCCACTTCGGCGCACTGCATCGGCACCGCCCTGGAGCAGATCCAGTGGGGCAAGCAGGACATCGTCTTCGCCGGTGGCGGTGAAGAAGAGCACTGGAGCCAGTCGTTCCTGTTCGATGCCATGGGCGCCCTGTCGACCAAGCGCAACGAAACCCCGGAACTGGCCTCGCGCGCCTACGACGCCGACCGTGATGGCTTCGTCATCGCCGGCGGTGGCGGCATGGTAGTGGTCGAGGAACTGGAACACGCCCTGGCCCGTGGCGCCAAGATCTACGCGGAAATCGTCGGCTACGGCGCCACTTCCGACGGCTACGACATGGTTGCCCCGAGCGGCGAAGGTGCCATCCGCTGCATGCAGCAGGCGCTGTCGACCGTCGACACTCCGATCGACTACCTGAACACCCACGGTACTTCCACCCCGGTCGGTGACGTTGCCGAGATCAAGGGTGTTCGCGAAGTGTTCGGCGCCAATGCACCGAAGATCAGCTCGACCAAGAGCCTGTCGGGTCACTCGCTGGGTGCTGCGGGCGTGCACGAGGCAATCTACTGCCTGCTGATGATGGAAAACAACTTCATCGCCGGCTCCGCCAACATCGACGAGCTGGACCCGGAGGTCGCCGACCTGCCGATCCTGCGCAAGACCGAAGAAAACGCCAAGATCGATACGGTCATGAGCAACAGCTTCGGCTTCGGCGGCACCAACGCCACCCTGGTGCTCAAGCGCTGGGAAGGCAAGTAAGACGCTGCAGCGGTAAACGAAAACGCCCCGACTGGTTCGGGGCGTTTTCATTTGTTTCGCCTGTACCGGCCCTTTCGCGGGTAAACCCGCTCCCACAGGTACAGCACCGGTTTCAAGAACAGCGCGATCCCTGTGGGAGCGGGTTTACCCGCGAAAGGGCCAGCACAAGCGAAATGCTATTGCTTGGGCAACACATCCAGAAAGTTATCCCTGGCCACCTTGTTGGCAACTTGTTCCGGCAATGCATCCAGAAACGGCCTGAACCCGTGCATCTGCTCCCCAAGGCTTCCAAACCGCCCTACCACATCCGAACCCAGCATGAACCGCTCCGGGAAGTTCTCGACCAATGCCAGCCACTCCTTGCGCGGCACGCCCCGGTCATCCAGCAGATAGGGCTCCAGTACGCTCCACGACAAATCGATATAAAGATTCGGATAATCTTCCAGCAACCGCGTCAGCACCGGCAGCAGAAAGTCCATCTGTGTCTGGTGCCGGTGAATCTCCATGCTGCTGCCGGCATGCGCCCAGATGAACCGCGTGTGCGGGTGGTTGCGCAGCGGCTCTTCGATCTCGGCAAGGTACAGCGGGTTGCGCTCGCGCTTGGAGGTAATGTTGGAATGCAGCAACACCGGCAAGTCGCGCTCGGCCGCCAGGTGGTAGATACGCGTCATGGCTTCGTTGTTGGCGCGCGGCGTTTCGCCCGTGGTCAGCGCGGTCAGGTCATCGTGGCGGGTGAACACCTCGCCAATGCCCTGCCACAGGCCCGGGTACAGATCGAGCATGCGCTCGATATGGCTGACGGCATTCTTGTCGACCGGGTTGAAGCCGGTCAGGAATGGATGAAAGCGTTTACGCTGCGCCTCCGGCAACTGCTGCAGCGCCGCAGCCACATAGGTATCGGTGGCGCTGTACCAGTAGGCATCGGCGTCATCGCCGGCGTAATAGCGGGGGCGCTTGGGCTCGTCTTCATGCCACTTCTTGGCCACCGGCACGCCGGAAATCATCGACTGCTCGATACCGGCGGCGTCCATGGCCTGGATCAGCGCGGGCATGCCTTCGCTTTCCTGAAAGAAGTCGACGTAGTGCAGGTGGGCATCACTGTAGCGGTAGTCGCGCGCCTGCGCCGCCTGGCACAGCGAGGCGGATAACAGCACGCAGGCAAGCGCTCTGGCGATCATGGGGCAGGTCCTTCTTCGGCTACGAACCCAATAGACCGGCCGACAAACGAGACGGTTCAGCCGGGGCGGGCAAACCGCTATGCTTTGGGCATTTCCACCTTGCCTGGAGCTTTCCCATGAGCAGCCCACTGGTCATCCGCCCACGTGCCGAATCGGTCGAGGGCCAGCCGATCCTGCGCCCGCTGCCGTCGGCCCAGTGCCGCAGCGTCGGCCCGTTCGTGTTTTTCGACCACATGCTCGAAACCGACTATGCCCCGGGGCATGGCATGGACATCCGCCAGCACCCACATATCGGCCTGTCGACCCTTACCTACCTGTTCGAAGGGGCAATCCTGCACAAGGACAGCCTCGGCTCCGCGCAGCGGGTGCTGCCGGGCGACGTCAGCTGGATGACCGCAGGCAGCGGCGTGGCCCATGTCGAGCGCACGCCTGAAGATGCCCTGGCCCACGGCTCACGCCTGCATGGGTTGCAGGTATGGCTGGCATCACCGCGCGAGCACGAACAGGGCCCGGCGAGCTACAGCCACCACCCGGCGGCCAGCCTGCCGGTCAGTGACAGCCTGGGGGTGCGCATCTGCATGATTGCCGGCAGCGGGTTCTGCCTGGAATCGCCGGTGCCAGTGCTGTCCCCTACCCTTTACGCACATGTACAGATGCAGCCGGCGACCACGCTGCTGGTGCCGGACGAGCATGCGCAGCGGGCACTGTATCTGCTCGATGGTGAGCTGGTGATGAATGACGAGGATGTGGAACCGTGCAGCCTGGTGGTCCTGCCGGAGGGTGAAGAGCTGACGCTGTATGCGCAAGGTGAGTGCCAGCTGGTGCTGATTGGCGGCGCACCACTGGACGGGCCACGGCGGATGAACTGGAATTTTGTCGCCAGTGATGTGGAGCTGATCGAACAGGCCAGGGCCAAGTGGGCTGCGGGGGACTGGCCGGTGGTGCCGGGGGAAACTTCGAGGATCGAGCTGCCCAGGTAATTTTGGGGCTGCTTTGCAGCCATCGCCGGCAAGCCAGCTCCCACAGGTACGGCGCTGTCTTCACTGTGGGAGCTGGCTTGCCGGCGATGGGCCGCACAGCGGCCCCCTGCAATCTCAGCGCTGGAACACTTCGGTCAGCAGGTTATGCATCGAGCGGAACGCCCGCTCCGAGGTGCGCCGGTCATATTGCATCTTGCCCGGCACATTGGCATTCGGGTCGGTAAACGAGTGCACCGCCCCGCCATAGCTCAGCAACTGCCAATCCACCTTGGCCGCGTTCATCTCTTCTTCGAACGCCGGCAATTGCTCCTTCGGCACCAGCGGATCAGCAGCGCCGTGCAGCACCAGCACCGAGCCCTTGATGCGCTTGGCATCTTCAGGGTTCGGCGTGTCCAGCGTGCCATGGAACGACACCGCCGCGCGCAGATCAGCACCGCTACGGGCCAGCTCCAGGGCACAGCAGCCACCAAAGCAGAAACCGAACGTGGCTACCTTGCCCGGCTCCAGCAACGCCTTCGACTGCCCCAGCAACTGCGCCAGGGCTTCCTGCATGCGCCTGCGCAGCTCGCCACGGTCATTCTTCAACGGCATCATCGCGGCGCCGGCCTCGTCGGCGTTCGACGGGCGCAGCGATTGCCCGTACAGGTCGGCAATCAGTACCACATAGCCCTTCTCGGCCACTTCCTTGGCGATGCGCTCGGCCCCTTCGCCAATACCCATCCAGTTCGGCGCCATCACCAAACCAGGGCGGCCCAGCGCACCCGGCTCATAGACCAGGCGGCTTTCGTAGGTCTTGCCGGACAGGTGATAAACCAGCGATTCGACGATTACTTTGCTCATCAAGCACTCCTTTGGCACTCGTCATCAATATGCTCGCCATGAAAAAAGCCCGCCGAAGCGGGCTTTCCTCTGCATCAACTCAAGCAGACAGCTCGACCAGTAGCTTGTTCAGGCGACGAACGTAGGCCGCCGGGTCCTTCAAGCTGTCACCGGCCGCCAGGGCCGCCTGATCGAACAGGATGTGCGACAGCTCGGCGAAGCGGTCTTCGCTCTGCTCGTTGTCCAGCTTCTCGATCAGCGGGTGAGTCGGGTTGAACTCGAAGATCGGCTTGGACTCCGGCACCTTCTGCCCGCTGGCTTCGAGGATCTGGCGCATCTGCAGGCCCAGGTCCTGTTCGCCTATGGCCAGGATCGCCGGCGAGTCGGTCAGTCGGTGCGACACGCGCACTTCGGCCACGCTGTCACCCAGCGCGCCCTTCAGGCGCTCGACCAGGCCTTCCTTGTCCTTGGCGACTTCCTCCTGGGCCTTCTTGTCTTCTTCCGAATCCAGCTTGCCCAGGTCCAGGTCGCCACGGGCGACGTCGACGAAGGCCTTGCCGTCGAACTCGTTGAGGTAGCTCATCAGCCACTCGTCGATACGGTCGGTCAGCAGCAGCACTTCGATGCCTTTCTTGCGGAAGACTTCCAGGTGCGGGCTGTTCTTGACCTGCGCATACGACTCGCCGGTGAGGTAGTAGATCTTGTCCTGGCCTTCCTTGGCGCGGGCCAGGTAGTCGGCCAGGGCGACGCTCTGCTCGCCGCTGTCGTCCTGGGTGGACGCGAAGCGCAGCAGGCCGGCGATCTTTTCCTTGTTGGCGAAGTCTTCGGCCGGGCCTTCCTTCAGCACCTGGCCGAAGTTCTTCCAGAAGCCCTTGTACTTCTCGGGCTCGTTCTTCGCCAGCTTCTCCAGCATGTCCAGTACGCGCTTGGTCAGCGCGGTCTTCATCGAGTCGATGATCGGGTCTTTCTGCAGGATTTCACGCGACACGTTCAGCGACAGGTCGTTGGAATCGACCACACCCTTGATGAAGCGCAGGTACAGCGGCAGGAACGACTCGGCCTGGTCCATGATGAACACGCGCTGCACGTACAGCTTCAGGCCGCGTGGTGCTTCGCGCTGGTACAGGTCGAAAGGCGCGCGGGCCGGCACGTACAACAGCGAGTTGTATTCGAGCTTGCCTTCGACCTTGTTGTGGCTCCACGCCAGCGGGTTCTCGAAGTCATGGCCGATGTGCTTGTAGAACTCCTGGTACTCCTCGTCCTTGATTTCGGTACGCGGACGGGTCCACAGGGCGCTGGCACGGTTGACGGTTTCCCACTCTTCGGCCGGCTGTTCTTCGCCTTCGGCGGCAGCTTGCTCTTTCGGCAGCTGGATCGGCATGGCGATGTGGTCGGAGTACTTCTTGACCACGTTGCGCAGGCGCCAGCCATCGGCGAACTCCTGCTCGTCCTTCTTCAGGTGCAGGACAATGCGGGTGCCACGCTGTGGCTTGTCGATGGTGGCGACTTCGAACTCGCCCTCGCCTTTCGACGACCAGTGCACGCCTTCGGCGGCCGGCTGGCCGGCACGGCGGCTGTACACGTCAACCTTGTCGGCGACGATGAACGCGGAGTAGAAGCCCACACCGAACTGACCGATCAGGTGCGAGTCCTTTTTCTGGTCACCGGTGAGGTTCTTCATGAAGTCGGCAGTGCCGGACTTGGCGATGGTACCCAGGTGGGCGATGACGTCTTCGCGGCTCATGCCGATGCCGTTGTCCTCGAGGGTCACGGTACCGGCGTCCTTGTCGAAGCTCAGGCGGATCTTCAGGTCGGCGTCGCCCTCGAACAGCTCTGGCTTGGCCAGGGCCTCGAAGCGCAGCTTGTCGGCGGCGTCGGAGGCGTTGGAGATCAATTCACGCAGAAAGATCTCCTTGTTCGAATACAGGGAATGGATCATGAGGTGCAGCAGCTGCTTCACCTCGGTCTGGAAGCCCAGCGTTTCTTTTTGAGTCTCCACACTCATGGTCTTCAAAACTCCGATCTGATGGCAGTAGGCGCCTGGCGGCCGGCTTGGCCTGCGTTAGCGGCGGATGTCACTCAGATGGGGGCTGCCCGGATGATTTCAAGGGCTTTTCCGGCTCGATCTTGAAATGCGCGCGGGCTGTGGCAATCGGCGACTGCCTGTCACCCTGCCAGGCGGTGATCGCCACATTGGTCACCCGCCGGCCCTGGCGCCATAGCTGGCACTGGGCGTAGGTATCGCGAAAGTGACCGGCGCGCAGGTAATCGATGGAAAAATCGATGATTTTCGGGATGCTTGCGCTCTCGCTGAAGATCAGCAGGTACAGCGCTGCCGACAGCTCCATGAAGCCCGCGATCACACCGCCGTGGATGGCCGGTAGCAGCGGGTTGCCGATGTTGTCCTGGCTGGCCGGCAGGCGGAACAGCAGGTCATCGCCTTCGCGCTCGCATTCGATGCCGATCAGGCCGGCATAGGGGATCAGCGCCAGTAATGGCCGATAGTCCCCCACCGCGTGGGCGGCGTTGAGCTGTTGGCGAACCTCGTGCGGAATCATGCCCCGCCCTCCTTCAGGTTGTTGCCGAAGCGGATGCCACCCTTGATCTCCTGGCCCAGGCGCATGAACGTGCCCACCACCTGGCAGATCGGCTGGGCAGGGTCGTCCTGGTAGGCCGTGCCACGGGTGAAGATCACGTCGCGGGTGACCCGGTAGCACTGGGCATGGCCGTAGATTTCCTTGCCGGCCTCGGCCGGGTGCATGTAGTCGATGCGCAAGTCCAGTGTCGGGCACACTTCGAAGCGCGGCAACACGCACAGCGTGGCCATGCCGCAGGTGGTATCCATCAGCGTGGTCAGCGCGCCGCCATGTACGGCGCCGCTCTGCGGGTTACCCACGATGGCCGGTGACCAGGGCAGCACCAGGGTCATGCCATCGGCATTGGCATGCGCCACGCGCATTTGCAACAACTGACAATGTTTCAGGGCCGAGAGAAAACGCTCGGCCATCGCCATCAAGGTTGAATCGCTCATTGGCTGTTTCCTGCACGTTGCCGCAGCGGCATAAAAACGTTAAAAAGTCTATATAGAACGGTGCGTTATATAAGTGTAATCTTCGCGGAACTTATTCCGCGTAGTTGCACTCGAAGGAACAAGTCACTTATTCCACCAAGGAGAAATACCCCCATGCGTAAACCTTTTGCTTTTGCTCTGATGCTGGCTGCTGCCATGGGCCTGGCCGCTTGCGATAAAGCGAGCGAAGACAAAGCCCAAGACGCACAGCAACACGCCGAGCAAGCCCAGGAAAAAGCGGGCGAAGCTCAGGATAAGATGAACGAGGCCGCCAAGGAAAACGCCGAAGCCGCCAAAGATCAGGCCGAAGCCGAGCAGAAGGCCGCCGAAGAAGCCGCTCCGGCTACTCCGGCTCCGGAAGCCGCTCCAGCCACCCCAGCTGCTCCAGCCGAACCTGCCAAGCAGTAATCGGCGAAAACAAGAAAACCCGACATTGTCGGGTTTTTTTGTGCCTGAAACTTGGAGGTTAAACGTTTCAGGTGCCAGAGGCGGCGGTTTCCTTTGCGGGTTCGATCGAAACACTTTCGGTAGGTGTGAACACCATCACATCCAACACGTCCGAATGGAACTCGCGGCGATAAAGAATCAGCACTACCCCGACACTCATGCCCATGAACAACCACGGGCTGATGAACCAGCTCAACATGGCCATGCCAAAGTAATAGGAACGCAGACCCAAGTTGAACTGGTTGGCAGCAAGCGACAACACCCGCGCCGCCCGCGAGGCGAATGCCTTGCGCTCCAGTTCATTGACCAGCCGCTCACCGATCATTGGCGCCGACCCCACCAGTACTGCAGCGAAGTTGTATTGGCGCATGCACCAGCTGAAGGTGAAAAAGGCGTAGACGAATACCATGGCCAGGCACAGTAGCTTGATCTCGGACATGCCCTGGGAGGTCTGCTGCACCAGCGGCAGGTCGGCCAGCAGTGACAACGCCCGGTCGGAGGCCCCGAGCACGGTGAGGATACCGGCGAGAATGATCAGCGTGCTGGAGGCGAAGAACGAGGCGTTGCGCTCGAGATTGCCGATCACGCTGGCGTCGGCAATGCGGTTGTCGCGCAACAGCATGCGGCGCATCCAGTCTTCGCGGTACAGGTGCAGCACGCTGGCCAGGCACGCGGTGTCGCGGCCCTTCCAGATGGCATAGCGGGTATAACCGCCCCAGCACAGGGCGAACCAGGCGATGGCCAACAGGTTGTTCAAGTTGCTTTGGATGAAATTCATGCAGGATTCCCGGGAGGGCCAGATACCTGAAGGATAGGGACCGGATTTCGACGCTGGCAAGCGGCAAAAGGCACACCTGAACAGTGAAAGCAGGCGCGATCGGTTGTAGGAGCGGCCTTGTGTCGCGATGGGCCGCGAAGCAGCCCCGGCAATACATGCTGCGAAGCTGAAATCATGGGGGCGCTTCGCACCCATCGCGACACAAGGCCGCTCCTACAACTGATCGCGTCAGCCGAGAAGTTTGTGCCAGGTGGCCGAACATGCAAACAAAAAGCCCCGCATCCTCTAGGATGCGGGGCTCTTGAGTTTCCACCCTTGGCGAGCACCCTTCGGCTTGTGGCCGGCGCTGCCCTCAGGCTTCGACTATCAGGCCAGCGCTTCGCGCGGCTTGCCAAGCATGCGATCGCAGGCCACGGCGCCAACCAGGGTCACCACCGAAGGCACCAGCCAGGCCAGGCCTTGGTCGCTCAGTGGCAGGTGGGCCATGAAGTCCGGCAACACGTGGGCAATGCTGCTGCCCTTGATCGCATCGACCATGCCGAACAGCAGCGACACCAGCATCACTGGCGCCAGGATGCGGGTTGGCGAGTTCCACAAGTCCTTCACGAAGCTCAGCCCGACCACCACGATGCACGGCGGGTAGATCGCGGTGAGCACCGGGATCGAGAACATGATCAGCTTGGTCAGGCCAAGGTTGGAGATCAGCAGCGAGAAGCCCGCCAGGATCACCACCAGTGCGCGGTACGACAGCGGCAGAACCTGGCTGAAGTACTCGGCGCAAGCACAGGTCAGGCCAACCGCTGTCACCAGGCAGGCCAGCGCGATCAGCACGGCGAGGAAGCCGCTGCCCAGCGAGCCGAAGGTGTGCTGCACATAGGCATGCAGTACCGCCGCGCCGTTGGTAGCGTCAGCCGCGATGTCGTGGCTGGTTGCCCCCAGGCGGAACAGGCTGATGTACACCAGGGCCAGGCCGACACCGGCGATCAGGCCGGCGATGATGGCATAGCGGGTAATCAGCTTCGGCGACTCGACACCGCGCGAGCGGATGGCGTTGACGATGACGATACCGAACACCAAGGCACCCAGCGTGTCCATGGTCAGGTAACCATCGGAGAAGCCCTTGGAGAACGCTGCGGCGGCATAGGCCGGCTGCGCTTCACCGATGGTGCCGGCAGGCAGCGCGAATGCGGCGATGCCCAGTACCGCCAGGGCGATGATCTTCAATGGCGCCAGGAAGCGGCCCACGGTGTCGAGCAGCTTGCCCGGGTACATGGACACGGCCAGTACCACGAGGAAGTAAACCAGGCTGTAGATGAACAGCGCCAGCGGGCTTTCACCGGTCAGCGGCGCAACGCCCACTTCGAACGATACGGTCGCGGTGCGCGGGGTGGCGAACAGCGGGCCGACCGAGAGGTAGCACACGGCCGCCAGCAGGCCACCGAAGAACTTGCCGATCGGGCTGCTCAGGGCGTCCATGCCGCCACCGACCTTGGCCAGGGCGACCACGGTGATGACCGGCAGGCCCACGGCGGTAACCAGGAAGCCGAGAGCCGCCATCCATACGTGCGGACCAGACTGCAGACCAACGATAGGCGGGAAGATGATGTTGCCAGCGCCCACGAAAAGCGCAAACGTCATAAAGCCAAGCGCCAGGATATCCTGGCCTTTGAGAACTTTCATTTAAGGTAGTACCACACTGCTGAAATCGGGATTCGAGAGGGGATTTCCCTTTGGATGAGGGGAAATGCTGCCCGGCTTGATAGGCCAGACCCGTTTAGCGTGTCGTTCCCTTTTGGGGCACGGGCACAGAGTGAACGCGTAATGTAACTGTTTTGTCAGTCAAACGCACTGGCACAGTGCTGCTTGTCCGATGTGCGTACATGTTTGTCGTCTGTGCGACCGAGGACAGCGAGAATTATCCCAGTATTGGGAAGTTCGTCTGCGTGAAAATTCCTATCAAACTCATCGAAAAATCCATGTTGCCTGTACTGGCCTCTTCGCGGGTAAACCCGCTCCCACAGGTGCTTCGCAATTCTCAAGGTTATTGATTTCCTGTGGGAGCGGGTTTACCCGCGAAGAGGCCGCCACAGGAATACCCAGCCCCAGAAACGACAAAGGCCACCCGAAGGTGGCCTCTGTGCGCGTGGGGGGTGTAGCAGTATTACTTCTTGACTTCCCAGCCAGTCAGCTCGGCCAGGGCCTTGCCGATGTCAGCCAGGGAACGCACGGTCTTCACACCAGCGTCCTGCAGAGCGGCGAACTTCTCGTCCGCAGTGCCCTTGCCGCCAGAGATGATGGCGCCAGCGTGGCCCATGCGCTTGCCCGCAGGTGCGGTAACACCGGCGATGTAGGAAACGACAGGCTTGGTGACGTTGGCCTTGATGTAGGCCGCAGCTTCTTCTTCAGCCGAACCGCCGATCTCACCGATCATGACGATCGCTTCGGTCTTCGGGTCTTCCTGGAACAGCTTCAGGATGTCGATGAAGTTGGAGCCCGGGATCGGGTCACCGCCGATGCCGACGCAGGTCGACTGGCCAAAGCCGGCGTCGGTGGTCTGCTTCACAGCTTCGTAGGTCAGGGTGCCGGAACGCGAAACGATACCGACCTTGCCTGGCAAGTGGATGTGGCCTGGCATGATGCCGATCTTGCACTCGCCCGGGGTGATGACACCTGGGCAGTTAGGGCCGATCAGGGTCACGCCCAGTTCGTCGCACTTGACCTTGGCATCCAGCATGTCCAGGGTAGGAATGCCTTCGGTGATGCACACGATCAGCTTGATGCCGCCGAAGGCAGCTTCCAGGATCGAGTCCTTGCAGAAAGGAGCCGGAACGTAGATGACCGAAGCGTCAGCGCCGGTAGCTTCCACAGCTTCTTTCACGGTGTTGAACACTGGCAGGCCCAGGTGGGTGGTGCCACCCTTGCCTGGGGTTACGCCGCCGACCATCTTGGTGCCGTAGGCGATGGCCTGTTCGGAGTGGAAAGTACCCTGCGAGCCGGTGAAGCCCTGGCAGATGACTTTGGTGTCTTTATTGATCAGGACGCTCATTACTTGCCCTCCGCAGCTTTGACAACTTGTTGAGCAGCGTCGGTCAGGCTGGTTGCCGCAATGATGTTCAAACCGCTTTCTGCCAGTACTTTAGCGCCCAGTTCGGCGTTGTTGCCTTCAAGGCGAACGACGACCGGCACTTTGACGCCGACTTCTTTCACTGCACCAATGATGCCTTCGGCAATCATGTCGCAGCGAACGATGCCGCCGAAGATGTTGACCAGGACGGCCGCGACATTGCTGTCGGACAGAATGATCTTGAACGCTTCGGTAACGCGCTCTTTGGTAGCACCACCACCAACGTCGAGGAAGTTGGCCGGCTTGCCGCCGTGCAGGTTGACGATGTCCATGGTACCCATGGCCAGGCCGGCACCGTTGACCATGCAGCCGATGTTGCCTTCGAGGGCAACGTAGTTCAGTTCGAACTTGGCAGCGTGGGCTTCACGAGCGTCGTCCTGCGACGGGTCGTGGAAGGTTTTCAGCTTGGGCTGACGGTACATGGCGTTGGCGTCGATGTTGATCTTGGCATCGAGGCAGTGCAGGTCGCCGTCGGCCTTGATCACCAGCGGGTTCACTTCCAGCAGGGCCAGGTCGTGATCCTTGAACAGCTTGGCCAGACCCACGAAGATCTTGGCGAACTGTTGAACTTGCTTGCCTTCCAGGCCCAGCTGGAATGCCAGCTCGCGACCCTGGAACGGCTGAGCGCCGACCAGCGGGTCGATGGTGGCCTTGAGGATTTTCTCAGGCGTTTCGTGAGCGACTTTCTCGATGTCCACGCCACCTTCGGTGGAAGCCATGAACACGATACGGCGGCTCGAACGATCGACTACAGCGCCCAGGTACAGCTCTTTGGCGATGTCAGTGCAGGATTCGACCAGAATCTTGGAGACGGGTTGACCGTTGGCATCGGTCTGGTAGGTAACCAGATTCTTGCCCAACCACTGTGCAGCGAACGCCTTGGCGTCTTCTTTGCTGCGAACCAGCTTGACGCCGCCCGCCTTGCCGCGACCACCCGCGTGAACCTGGGCTTTTACGACCCACTCGTTCCCGCCGATCTTGTCGCAGGCTTCTGCAGCTTGCTCAGGGGTATCGACAGCGAAACCCTTGGAAACTGGCAGGCCGTATTCAGCGAACAGCTGCTTACCCTGATACTCGTGAAGATTCATGCTTTTTACCGTCTTCGTTAGGTACTGCGCTTCGGCGCTGCGCCATCACTGGCGCCGCACCACCTGTGACCGTTGACCCCGGGTTTTCCCGTGTGATCCGGTCCGGCGGACTTTCCGCGGTGAGTCATGCACGCAAGACTCACGACGGGCAGCCCGCCGTGGTTTCTTATAATTAACGCTTCTTACGGTTGGCCACGTGAATGGCGCCGCCATTCACCGCCAGCGCTGCTTCATGCAACGCTTCGGACAGGGTCGGATGGCTGAAGACCATCATGCCCAGATCCTCGGCACTGGTGCCGAATTCCATTGCGATTGCGCCCTGCTGCACCAGTTCGGCAGCCGATGGGCCAATCACGTGTACACCCAGGACGCGGTCGGTCTTGGCATCGGCGATGACCTTGACGAAACCACCGGTGTCGTTGGCAGCCATCGCACGGCCGCTGGCCGCGAACGGGAAGGTGCCCACGTTAACCTCAACGCCTTCGGCCTTCAAGGCCTGTTCGGTCTTGCCGACCCACGCGATTTCCGGGTGGGTGTAGATGACCGACGGGATCAGGTCGTAGTTCATCTGGGCCTTGTGGCCCTTGATGCGCTCGACCACCATGATGCCCTCTTCCGAGGCCTTGTGGGCCAGCATCATGCCGCGGACCACGTCACCGATGGCATAAACGCCAGGAACGCTGGTAGCGCAGTAGTCGTCGACGAAGATGTAGCCACGCTCGTCGATGGTCACGCCGCTGTCGGCAGCCAGCAGATCGGTGGTCACAGGGCGACGGCCGACCGCGACGATCAGCTTGTCGAAGGTGATCTTCTGCTCGCCCTCGGCGTTGGTGTAGGTCACTTCGACTTCGTTGCCGTTGACTTTCGAGCCGGTGACGCGCGCGCCCAGCTTGATATCCAGGCCTTGCTTGGTCAGGGTCTTCTGGGCTTCTTTCGACACGGCGGTGTCGGCAGCCATCAGGAAGGTGTCCAGGGCTTCAAGCACGGTGACTTCAGCACCCAGGCGAGCCCATACCGAGCCCAGTTCCAGGCCGATAACGCCAGCACCGATAACACCCAGACGCTTCGGCACGGCCTGGAATTCCAGGGCGCCGGTGGAATCGACGATGACGTTCTGGTCGACCGGAGCCGGTGGAATGTCGATCGGGCGCGAGCCGGAAGCCAGGATCACGTTCTCGGCTTCGATGACTTCGGTAGTGCCGTCAGCCTTGGTGACTTCGACTTTCTTGCCGGCCAGCAGCTTGCCGTGGCCCTGGATCGAAGTAACGCCGTTGGCCTTGAACAGGGTGGCAACGCCACCGGTCAGGTTCTTGACGATGCCGGCCTTGCGGCCAACCATCGCAGCGACGTCCATCTTCACTTCGCCAGTGGAGATACCGTGGACGTTGAAGCTCTCTTTGGCTTCCTTGTATTTCCAGGAGCTGTCCAGCAGCGCCTTGGAAGGAATGCAACCTACGTTCAGGCAGGTGCCGCCCAGGGCCAGCTTGCCCTCGGCGTCGGTGTATTTCTCGATACAGGCAGTCTTCAGACCAAGTTGTGCGGCCTTGATGGCAGCCACATAGCCGCCAGGACCTGCACCAATCACCACTACGTCGAATTTCTGGGTCATAAAAGATTCCTTATCAGCTACAAGCTACAAGCCGCGAACCGCGCGGCATGGCTTCCTGCGAAGCCAGGGCCGGCACGGTACGCAGCCAGAGGGTTAGATGTCCAGCAGCAGGCGAGACGGATCTTCCAGCAGGTTCTTGATGGTGACCAGGAAGGTTACCGCTTCCTTGCCGTCGATCAGGCGGTGATCGTACGACAGCGCCAGGTACATCATCGGGCGAATCACCACCTGGCCATTGATGGCCATCGGGCGCTGGATGATGTTGTGCATGCCGAGAATGGCGGCCTGCGGCGGGTTGACGATCGGGGTCGACATCATCGAACCGAAGGTACCACCGTTGGTGATGGTGAAGGTGCCGCCGGTCATCTCTTCGATGGCCAGCTTGCCGTCACGGGCCTTCTTGCCGAAGGTGGCGATGCCGTTCTCGATTTCCGCCAGGCTCATCGACTCGGCGTTACGCAGTACCGGTACCACCAGGCCACGGTCGCTGGACACGGCAACGCCGACGTCGGCGTAGCCGTGGTAGACGATGTCGTTGCCGTCGATCGAGGCGTTGACAGCCGGGAAGCGCTTCAGGGCTTCGGTGGCAGCCTTGACGAAGAACGACATGAAGCCCAGGCGTACGCCATTGTGGGTCTTCTCGAACAGGTCCTTGTACTTCGAACGCAGGGCCATGACTTCGGTCATGTCGACTTCGTTGAAGGTGGTCAGCATGGCCATGTTCGACTGGGCTTCGACCAGACGCTCGGCGATCTTGGCGCGCAGGCGGGTCATCGGCACACGCTTCTCGGTGCGGTCGCCAGCGGCAACCACAACCGGGGCAGCAGCGGCAGCGGCGGCAGGCTTGGCAGCTGCAGCAGGCGCCGACTTCTTGTTGGCGACGGCAGCGACGACGTCTTCCTTGGTGATGCGACCACCTTTGCCGGTGCCGGCAACGGAAGCCAGGTCGATGCCGTTTTCTTCAGCCAGCTTGCGCGCGGCCGGGGCGGCAACCGGGTCTTCTTCGCCAGCGTCGGCAGCAGCGCCAGCCGGGGCAGCAGCGGCCGGGGCGGCAGCAGGTGCAGCGGCAGCAGCACCGCCTTCAACGATCGAACCCAGCACTTCGTCGGACAGGACGGTGTCGCCCTCGCCCTTGACGATGGCACCCAGCACGCCGTCGGCGGTGGCCAGTACTTCCAGGACGACCTTGTCGGTCTCGATGTCGACGATCAGCTCGTCACGCTTGACTGCATCGCCCGGCTGCTTGTGCCAGGTGGCAACGGTGCCATCGGCAACCGATTCCGGGAAGGTTGGGGCTTTGATCTCGATAGCCATTATCTGTGTTTCCTTAAATTCGGTTTCAGGTGCGCGAAGGCATTAAACAGTGAAGGCGTCTTGCAGCAGTTTTTCCTGCTGTTCGGCGTGCTTCGATGCGTAACCACAGGCTGGCGCGGCGGAAGCGTCGCGGCCGGCGTATTCCAGGACCAGTGCCTTGTTGTGGCGGCCCAGGATACGGCGCATGTGGTGCTGGCTGCTGTACCAGGCGCCCTGGTTCATCGGCTCTTCCTGACACCAGACCGCATGCTTGAGGTTGGTGTAAGGCGCCAGGATTTCGACCAGGTCGTCCTCAGGGAACGGATACAGCTGCTCGATACGCACGATGGCGATGTCTTCGCGGCCTTCGGCACGGCGTTTTTCCAGCAGGTCGTAGTAAACCTTGCCGCCGCACAGGACCAGGCGTTCGACCTTGGCCGGATCGAGGCTGTCGATTTCCGGGATCACGGTCTGGAACGAGCCTTCTGCCAGCTCTTCCAGGGTCGAGATGGCCAGCTTGTGGCGCAGCAGCGACTTCGGCGTCAGCACGATCAGCGGCTTGCGCAGCGGACGGATGACCTGGCGACGCAGCAGGTGGTAGATCTGGGCCGGGGTGGTCGGTACGCAGACCTGGATGTTGTGCTCGGCGCACAGCTGCAGGTAACGCTCCAGGCGCGCGGAGGAGTGCTCCGGGCCCTGCCCTTCATAACCGTGGGGCAGCAGCATGGTCAGGCCACACAGACGGCCCCACTTGTGCTCGCCGCTGGTGATGAACTGGTCGATCACCACTTGCGCACCGTTGGCGAAGTCACCGAACTGGGCTTCCCAGATCACCAGCGCGTTCGGCGTGGTGGTCGAGTAGCCGTATTCGAAGGCCAGTACCGCTTCTTCCGACAGGAAGGAGTCGTACAGTTCGAACTGTGGCTGGCCCGGGAACAGGTTCTTCAGCGGTACGTAGGTGCTGGCGTCCTTCTGGTTGTGCAGCACCGCGTGACGGTGCGAGAAGGTGCCACGGCCGATGTCCTGGCCGGTCATGCGGATCGGGTGACCTTCGAACTGCAGGGTGGCGTAAGCCATGGTCTCTGCATAACCCCAGTTGATCGGCAAGCCACCGGCCTGCATCTTCTGGCGGTCTTCGTAGATCTTGGCGACCTGGCGCTGGACGACGAAACCTTCCGGGATCTCCAGCAGCTTGGCCGACAGTTCCTGCAGGGTCTTGAGGTCGAAGCGGGTGTCGTGACGCGCGGTCCAGGCATGGCCCAGGTACGGACGCCAGTCGACGAACAGCTCGCGGTTCGGCTCCTTGACCAGGCTCTTCACCACATGCAGGCCGTTGTCCAGCGCGTTGCGGTACTCGTCGATCTTGGCCTGGGCGCGCTCGGCATCGATGCGGCCGGCCTGGATCAGTGCCTCGGCATACAGTTCACGAGTCGTGCGCTGCTTGCTGATCTGCTGGTACATCAACGGCTGGGTGCCGTTCGGCTCGTCGGCCTCGTTGTGGCCGCGACGGCGGTAGCAGACCAGGTCGATGACCACGTCACGCTTGAACTGCATGCGGTAGTCGATGGCCAGCTGGGTCACGAACAGTACGGCTTCCGGGTCGTCGCCGTTCACGTGCAGGATCGGCGCCTGGATCATCTTGGCAACGTCGGTGGCGTACTCGGTGGAGCGCGCGTCCAGCGGGTTGCTGATGGTGAAACCAACCTGGTTGTTGATCACGATGTGCACGGTGCCGCCGGTCTTGAAACCGCGGGTCTGCGACATCTGGAAGGTTTCCATGACCACGCCCTGGCCGGCGAACGCTGCGTCGCCGTGGATCGAGATCGGCAGCACCTTGTCGCCAACGGTGTCGTTGCGGCGGTCCTGACGGGCGCGCACCGAACCCTCGACCACTGGGGAGACGATTTCCAGGTGGGACGGGTTGAACGCCATGGCCAGGTGCACTTCGCCACCCGGGGTCATCACGTTCGAGGAGAAGCCCTGGTGATACTTCACGTCACCGGAGCCCAGCTCGTTCATCTTCTTGCCTTCGAACTCGTCGAACAGCTCGCGCGGGTTCTTGCCGAAGGTGTTGACCAGCACGTTCAGGCGGCCACGGTGGGCCATGCCGATGACGACTTCCTTGGTGCCGTAGGAACCGGAACGCTGGATCATCTCGTCCAGCATCGGGATCAGGCTTTCGCCGCCCTCGAGGCCGAAACGCTTGGTGCCCGGGTACTTGGTGCCCAGGTACTTCTCAAGGCCTTCACCGGCGGTCACGCGCTCGAGCAGGTGGGCCTGCACGTCAGCGGAAAACTCCGGACGGCCGCGCACGCTTTCCAGGCGCTGCTGGAACCAGCTGCGCTGCTCGGAATCGACGATGTGGGTGAACTCGGCGCCAATGGTGCGACAATATGTCTTCTGGAGCGCCTCGAAGATCTCGCGTAGGCTCGCTTCCTCTTTGCCGATGAACAGGTCGCCGGCACGGAAGGTCGTATCAAGATCGGCATTGGTCAAGCCGTAGTGATTGATCGACAGGTCTACGGGCGCAGGACGCTGCCACAACCCCAACGGGTCGAGCTTGGCAGCCTGATGGCCGCGCATACGATAGGCCTGGATCAGTCGCAGAACTTCAACCTGCTTCTTCTCGTGTTCACTGCTCACGCTCCCGGCGGATACCGGTTGGGCGCGGCGCTGGTTCTTTGCCAGCAGTACGAAATGGTCGCGGATTGTCGAGTGCGATACATCGGTAGCGGTGCTGCCGTCGGCGGGCAACTTCTGGAAGTAGGTGCGCCACTCTTCTGGCACAGCGTTAGGGTCGTGCAGGTAGAGCTCATAAAGCTCTTCCACATATGCAGCGTTACCACCTGAAAGGTGGGCGCTTTCCCACATGCGCTGCATCACGCTTTCTTGCATGCTTGGTCACCCTCGGTTAGGGGACTGATCGGCGAGAGCCACAGCAAACCTGGAAAAGTCCGAAAACAGCGACTGAACCACGCCACCTGGATCCTGCTGATTTTCCGGGTACCAGCCCGGAAAGCCCCTGCTGGTCTCATATCTTCATAGGTATGAACGCAGGCTTTGTGGGCCCTTGTTCGGGTTTTACCTCAGTGCGGGCTCACCACCCGCACCTCGGCTTACTGCAGGTACAACTCTTTGTATCAGGTGCCGCTTTGCAGCAGCATGTTACGTACGTGGCCGATTGCCTTGGTCGGGTTCAGACCTTTCGGGCAAACGTTGACGCAGTTCATGATCCCGCGGCAGCGGAATACGCTGAACGGGTCATCCAGCGACGCCAGGCGCTCCTGGGTCTTGGTGTCACGGCTGTCGGCCAGGAAGCGGTAGGCCTGCAGCAGAGCGGCGGGGCCCAGGAACTTGTCCGGGTTCCACCAGAACGACGGGCAGGAGGTCGAGCAGCAAGCGCACAGGATGCACTCGTACAGGCCGTCCAGCTTGTCGCGATCTTCCGGCGACTGCAGGCGCTCGATGGCCGGCGCCGGAGTATCGTTCTGCAGGAACGGCTTCACCTTCTCGTACTGCTTGTAGAAGATGCTCATGTCGACGACCAGGTCACGAATGACCGGCAGGCCCGGCAGCGGGCGCAGAACCAGCTTGTTGCCCTTCACCACCGCCGACAGCGGGGTGATGCAGGCCAGGCCGTTCTTGCCGTTGATGTTCATGCCATCGGAACCGCAAACGCCTTCACGGCACGAGCGACGGTAGGAGAAACCTTCGTCCTGCTCTTTGATCAGTGCCAGCACGTCCAGCACCATCAGGTCCTTGCCGCCGGTATCGACCTGGAAGGTCTGCATCTTTGGCGCCGAATCGGTGTCCGGGTTGTAACGATAAACTTCGACTTGCAACATAGCGGCCATCCTCAGTAAGTCCGGACTTTTGGTTCGAAGGCTGGAACAGTCTTCGGCGCAAAGTTGACGCCACGCTTGGCGACGCGCTTCTCACCCGGGTAGTACAGGGTGTGGCACAGCCAGTTTTCGTCGTCACGGTCTTCGAAGTCTTCACGGGCGTGAGCGCCGCGGGACTCTTTACGGGCTTCGGCCGCAATGGCGGTAGCTTCGGCGACTTCCAGCAGGTTCTGCAGCTCCAGCGCTTCGATACGCGCGGTGTTGAAGGCCTGGGACTTGTCGTTGATCTTGACGTTGGCGATACGGTCACGCAGACCGGCCAGCTGCTCGATACCCTTCTGCATGTATTCGCCAGTACGGAATACACCGAAGTAGTTCTGCATGCAGCTCTGCAGCTCGCGCTTCAGGCTGGCAACGTCTTCACCGGTGGTGCGCTCGTTCAGCTTGTTCAGGCGGTTCAGGGCAACATCGACGTCGGTGTCGCTGGCGTCGCGGTATTCCACGCCTTCGGTCAGCGCCTTCTCCAGGTGCAGGCCGGCGGCACGGCCGAACACCACCAGGTCGAGCAGCGAGTTGCCGCCCAGGCGGTTGGCACCGTGTACCGATACGCACGCCACTTCACCTACGGCGAACAGGCCCGGGATGATGTGATCGTTGCCTTCGGCGTCCATGGTGATGGCCTGGCCATGAATGTTGGTGGCAACGCCGCCCATCATGTAGTGGCAGGTCGGGATGACCGGCACCGGCGCGACCACAGGGTCGACGTGGGCGAAGGTCTTGGACAGTTCGCAGATACCTGGCAGGCGGCTGTGCAGCACTTCCTCGCCCAGGTGGTCCAGCTTCAGCAGTACGTGGTCCTTGTTCGGGCCCACGCCGTTGCCGGCGATGATTTCCTTGACCATGGAACGGGCGACCACGTCGCGGCCGGCCAGGTCTTTCGCGTTCGGCGCATAACGCTCCATGAAGCGCTCGCCGTGGGCGTTGATCAGGTAGCCACCCTCACCGCGGCAACCTTCGGTGACCAGTACACCGGCGCCGGCGATGCCGGTCGGGTGGAACTGCCACATTTCGATGTCCTGCACTGGCACGCCGGCACGCAGGGCCATGCCCACGCCGTCACCGGTGTTGATCAGGGCGTTGGTGGTGGAGGCGTAGATACGGCCGGCACCGCCAGTGGCCAGCACGGTGGCCTTGGACTTGATGTACAGGGTCTCGCCGGTTTCGATGCAGATCGCGATCACGCCAACGAATGCGCCGTCCTGGTTCTTCACCAGGTCAACTGCGTAGTACTCGTTGAGGAAAGTGGTGCCGGCTTTCAGGTTGCCCTGGTACAGGGTGTGCAGCAGCGCGTGACCGGTACGGTCGGAAGCGGCGCAGGTACGGGCAGCCTGGCCACCCTTGCCGAAGTCCTTGGACTGACCACCGAACGGACGCTGGTAGATACGACCGGTTTCGGTACGCGAGAACGGCAGGCCCATGTGGTCCAGCTCGAAGACCGCAGCCGGGCCTTCCTGACACATGTATTCGATAGCGTCCTGGTCACCGATGTAGTCGGAGCCCTTGACGGTATCGTACATGTGCCAGCGCCAGTCGTCGTTCGGGTCGGCCGAAGCGATGGCGCAGGTGATGCCGCCCTGGGCGGATACAGTGTGCGAACGGGTCGGGAAGACCTTGGTGACCACGGCAGTCTTGTGGCCGCCTTGAGCCAGCTGCAGCGCAGCGCGCATGCCGGCGCCGCCGCCACCGATGATGATGGCGTCGAAGGAAATGGTTGGAATGCTAGCCATGGATCAGATACCCCAGAGAATCTGCACACCCCAGACGAAGTAAGCGAACATCGCAACGCCGCATACCGCCTGGAACAGGAAACGAATCGCAGTTGCCGACTTGCCGAACGACATTGGCGTCAGGTAGTCGGTCGCAATGGTCCACATGCCGACCCAGGCGTGAGCGCCCAGGGCAACGAGGGCCAGCAGACTGAAGATCCGCATCGCGTTGTTGGAGAACAGACCATGCCACTGGGTGTAGTCGATGCCTGGGTGGGCGACCACGTAGCCGATCAGGAAGAGGAAGTAAGCCGCGAGAACGACCGCAGAAACGCGCTGCGCCATCCAGTCATAGAGGCCCGAACGCGACAGGTTCGTGACATTGGTTACCATACCCAAACTCCCACCAGAACGATCAGCACCACGGAGATGACGATCACGATTTTCGAGCCCAGCTTGCCGCCTTCCAGCGTCTCACCGATGCCCATGTCCATGATCAGGTGACGTACACCTGCCACGAGGTGATAAAGCAGGGCGGACAGCAGGCCCCAGGTCACGAATTTGGCCAGCGGGCTGGTCAGACACGCCTTCACCTCACCGAAGCCTTCCTCGGAACCCAGCGACTTGCCCAGTGCATAAAGCATGATGGCAAGGCCGAGGAACAGGATGACGCCGGAGATACGATGCAGGATGGACGTGTACGCAGTGACGGGGAGCTTGATGGTCCTTAGGTCTAGGTTTACAGGTCGTTGGCTTTTCACGGCTTTTTTCACACTGAAGAGCCCCTAGCGAATCAGGGCAAAGTTGTTGGTAAGTGTACTGGTCAGGTACCCACCACCCAGGGAACGGCGACCCCCAGCAGTTCGGGCTTGCAAGCCCCTGGCGGTCGGGTTGCGAGTATAGACAGTTAGGCTGCTTATGACAACGTGACGGGGTAGCCCAAATAGCGCATTGCCTTTAGCTTGCAAAAGGCGTAAATGGGCGAGAATTTCGCGAAAAATCAGGCCTCAATGCCTGTTTCAACAAGCCTTTAGGCAAATTGACATCTGAATTTATCCCTCTATAGTGGTGCGGGCCCTGCGTGGGGGGTCTGTCTGATGATTTCAAGCATTAATAGGAGGCCACATGGCTGACAAAAAAGCGCAGTTGGTCATCGAGGGCGCTGCCCCCGTCGAGCTGCCCATTTTAACCGGCACCGTTGGTCCTGATGTAATCGACGTCCGCGGGTTGGGGGCCACTGGTCACTTCACCTTCGACCCTGGTTTCATGGCGACTGCCTCGTGCGAGTCGAAGATCACCTACATTGACGGCGACAAAGGTATCCTGCTGCACCGCGGCTACCCGATCGAGCAACTCGCCGAACAGTCCGACTACCTCGAAACCTGCTACCTGCTGCTCAACGGCGAACTGCCGAATGCCGAGCAGAAGGCCCAGTTCGTCAGCACCGTGAAGAACCACACGATGGTTCACGAGCAGCTGAAGTCCTTCTTCAACGGCTTCCGCCGCGACGCCCACCCGATGGCGGTGATGTGCGGCGTGGTCGGCGCCCTGTCGGCGTTCTATCACGACTCCCTGGACATCAATAACCCGCAACACCGCGAAATTTCCGCGGTGCGCCTGGTCGCCAAGATGCCGACCCTGGCCGCGATGGTTTACAAGTACTCCATGGGCCAGCCGATGATGTACCCGCGCAACGACCTGTCGTACGCGGAAAACTTCCTGCACATGATGTTCAACACCCCGTGCGAGATCAAACCGATCAGCCCGGTGCTGGCCAAGGCGATGGACCGGATCTTCATCCTCCACGCCGACCACGAGCAGAACGCCTCCACTTCTACCGTTCGTCTGGCCGGTTCGTCGGGTGCCAACCCGTTCGCCTGTATCGCCGCCGGCATCGCCGCACTGTGGGGCCCGGCCCACGGCGGTGCGAACGAAGCGGTACTGACCATGCTCGATGAAATCGGCGATGTCTCCAACATCGACAAGTTCATCGCCAAGGCCAAGGACAAGAACGACCCGTTCAAGCTCATGGGCTTCGGTCATCGCGTGTACAAGAACCGCGACCCGCGCGCCACCGTGATGAAGCAGACCTGCGACGAAGTCCTGCGCGAACTGGGCATCAAGAACGACCCGCAGCTGGAACTGGCCATGCGCCTGGAAGAGATCGCCCTGACCGATCCGTACTTCATCGAGCGCTCGCTGTACCCGAACGTCGACTTCTACTCGGGGATCATCCTCAAGGCGATCGGCATTCCGACCAGCATGTTCACCGTTATCTTCGCCCTGGCACGTACCGTGGGCTGGATCTCGCACTGGAAAGAAATGCTCTCCAGCCCGTACAAGATCGGCCGCCCGCGCCAGCTGTACACCGGCGAGCAGAAGCGCGACATCGTTGCACTGCAGGATCGCAAGTAAGCGTTGATCGCCGAACGCAAGAAGGCTGCCCTCGGGCAGCCTTTCTTATTTCTGCTTTCCTGTGCCGGCCTCTTCGCGGGTAAACCCGCTCCCACA
The DNA here is from genome assembly GCF_049486705.1 of Pseudomonas sp. NLJ1. Classification (NCBI taxonomy): domain Bacteria; kingdom Pseudomonadati; phylum Pseudomonadota; class Gammaproteobacteria; order Pseudomonadales; family Pseudomonadaceae; genus Pseudomonas; species Pseudomonas sp. NLJ1. Next base: position 936,298 of record NZ_CP137735.1, read on the forward strand.
GGGCCCCCACAGGCCCGCAGATCTGTGGAGATCCTGTGGGAGCGGGTTTACCCGCGAAGAGGCCAGTACAGACAGTACAATGCCTCAGTTTTTCTCAGCCCGCTCCCGCAACCCTTTCAGGGTATTGAACGGCGCATCCACCACGAACTTGTTGGCCACCATCGCCGGCACGCTACCGCCCGGCTCGGTGTGTACCTGATAGGTCACTTCCGTGCTGTCACCCTTGGGCACCAGTTTCCAGAAGCCTTCGACCTTCGCGACCCGCACAAAGCCCTTCTCTTCCGGGATATAGGTCGGCTCTTCCTTCAGGTTGCGCACCAGGCTGCCATCAGCCCCCTTGACCGTGGTCACATGCAACACCGAGTCCCGCGGCGTCACCGGCCATGGCGTATTGAACTGGGTGTAGGTCCAGCTCTGATCACCTTCGTGCTTGAGCAGCTTCTGCGACTTGCATTCGTGAATCCAGGCACAAGCCCCGGCCACGTCCTCCTGCAACGCCTGCACCTTGGCCAGCGGCGCCTTGATCAAGGTGACGCCTTGATAGGCCTTGTACTTGGAACCGGCCACTTCGCTGAGGGAAACCTTGATCCCCTCCTCGTCCTTGGCCACCTGCCAGTTTTCGGCCCAGGCCGCAGGCGACAGCAGAACACCCATGCCACACAGCAGTGCAATACGCTTGAACGATCTCATCATGTTTATCCTTGTTGTCGAAGATCCAGCTGTCACGCCGCCGTCATCTGCTCCCACCAACCGAGAATCCTGATGGCCTCGTCACGGTCACTGCCGCACACCTCGACATCCGCCTTGAAACCGCCACACACTGCCGGCCGCTCGGGCTTGCCGAACAGGTCGCAGAGGTTGTCGACGGTCAGGTGCAGGCAGCGCTCGCCAGCCGGCTTGCCATTGGGCATGCGCGGCATCGCAGAGGTGATGGACGGGGCGATGCAGCAGGCACCACAACCCTCACGGCAATTCATGGCTATTCACCAAATCAGGACTCCCTGGAACAAAACGGGACGAACGTCCCTGGATAGTAACCGCTCAAACAGGCGTTTGAAATTGCTGGCATGATGAAATCTGCCGTGACCCGGCAGTCAGTTCACCGGCTACTGGCGGTACTCGAAATCGATGGCCGCCCCTTCCACGTCGCGACGGCTGTCATTGCGCAGCTGCAGCTGCATTTCGTTGCTGATCAACCGGCCATTGAGCTGGAACGGGCTGTCACTGGTCTCCGGCTTTTCAGTGAACATGGGCGGCAGCAAAGGTTTGCGTCGCTGTATCGGCGAAGGGCTGCCCACATTCGGCTCAAGGTTATCGACCATGTCGGCCGGCAGGCTGAGGTCAAGCTTCGCCTTGGGTAGCGGCTGGGCAATCTCCTTGCTCACCGGCTTGCGTGCCGCCCTGGCCTTGCTGCTACCGGTTTTTTTTGCCGCCTGCTTGTGCGCAGGCCTGGCTGCAGCCTTCTGCGCCGGCTTGGCTTTCTGCACCGGCTTGGCCGCCTGCGCCTGGCCTGCCGGCTGCGCAGCCTGGGCAACACCAGCCAGGCTGCACAGCGGTACAAGACACAGAATCAGGGCAAAACGGCGCAAAGCATTCATGGCAAATGGACAGGCTGGCAGGAAAAGTGCGTATGCTCCCTGTTCCACGGGCGCGTGGCAAGCCTACAAAAGGGCTGCCGCTGGCTCCCGGCACAATTGCTGGGCCAGCAAACCGAGCGTGATCACCGCGCGCTCGGCCTCTTTGTTCCAGGGTATGCCGCAATTAAGGCGTATGCAGTGGTTGAACTGCTCGGTATTACTGAAGATCAGCCCCGGCGCAATACTGATGCCCTGCTCCAGCGCGCGCACATGCAGCTCCTGGGTATTGACCCGCCCCGGCAGGCTCACCCACAGAATGAAACCGCCCGTCGGCCGGGTCATCTGGGTACCCTCGGGGAAGTGCTGCTGCACCGCCAGCTGGTAGGCACTGAGGTTCTTGCGGTACTCCTGGCGAATGTAACGCAGGTGCCGGTCGTAGCCGCCATTTTCCAGGTAGGCCGCCACACCCATCTGCGTCACGCTGCAGGCCGAGTGGGTGGTGAAGGTTTGCAGGCGCTGGATTTCATCCTGATAGCGACCGGCGACCATCCAGCCGACCCGCACCCCGGGGGACAGGGTCTTGGAAAAACTCGAGCAGTAGATCACTCGGTCCAGCCGGTCGAACGCCTTCAGCGCCTTGGTCTTGCCCTGCTCGAACATCAATTCGCCATAGATGTCATCCTCGACAATCTGGATATCGAAGTCCGACGCCAGGCGCAGCAACTGCTTCTGCCGCTCTTCCGGGACAGTGCCACCCAGCGGGTTGCTAAGGCGCGCGGTCAGGACCAGGGCCTTGATCGACCATTGGTTGGCCGCCAGCTGCAGGGCCTCGAGGCTGATGCCGGTGGAGGGGTCGCTGGGGATCTCGATCACCTTCAGGCCCAGCAGGTCAGCCAGTTGCAACAGCCCGTAATAGGTAGGCGATTCGGCGGCAATCAGGTCGCCCGGACGAGTCAGCACGCGCAGCGACATCTGCAGCGCATCGACACAGCCATGGGTCACGATCACTTCACGCGGGTCGACCAGCACACCGGCATCACGCATGCGAATGGCGATCTGCCGGCGCAGCGGCTCGAAACCGGGGCTGAACATGTAGCTGAAGGCACGCGGGCTATGGAAGCGCGTCACCTTGGCAATCTGCTGGTGCAAGGCACGGACCGGCAGATAGTCGACGTGCGGCACCGCGGCGCCGAACGGGAACACGCCATCACGGCGAGCCTCGGTCAGTACCTGCTGGATGATACTGGCGCGGGTGACCAGGCCGGGGCGCTCTACCCGAGCGATGTCCGGCGTCTGCGCAGTCAGGGCCGGGGTCTGGTGCACATAGTAGCCGGACTGCGGCCGCGCACGGATCAGCCCCTGGTCCTCGAGATTGGCATAGGCCTGCAGCACCGTGGCATGGCTGACGTTGAGCTGGGCGCTCATCTTGCGCACGGAGGGTACCCGCTCGCCTGGCTGGTAGACACCGCGACGGATGTCATCGGCCAGTTGCTGGGCGATACGCTGGTACAGCAGCAGGTTGGTCATGGCTGGCTCTCGACGCGCGGACGGGCTCGTTGTTCTTGTGTCGCTCACTGACGGTAGAGGATACCGTAACAGTTGCAAAGTGTACTGGGACAGATGGCAGGATAGTCAACAATACAGTTGCGTGACAGCGATGGAAACGATCAAGCCTGGGTATGCCGACGAAAAGCCGGGAGCGCTTTGCGCCCCTTTCGCGACACGAGGCCGCTCCTACAGGAACCGTGCATACCTTGAAGTTAACACTGTACCTGTGGGAGCGGCTTTAGCCGCGAACACCGGCAAAGCCGGTGCCATCCACCGCACCGCCAAGCGGTCAGCGCGCTGGCGCCAGCTTGCCCTTGTCATCGGAGAACACGATCTCCACGCGGCGGTTCTGCGCCCTGCCCCGCTCCGAGGCATTGGCCTCGATCGGGTACTGGTCGCCGTACCCCTCGACCTGCAGACGCTTCTCGTCAATGCCCAGGTCCACCAGCATGTCGGCCACGGCCTGCGCCCGGTCGCGGGACAGCTTCAGGTTTTCTTCGGCCGGCCCGGTACTGTCGGTGTAGCCCTCGATCCGCACCACCCGGCGCGGATTGAGCTGAAGGAACTGCACCAGCTTGAGCACGGTACGGCTTGCCGAGTTCTTCAGGTCGGCGCGGCCGGTGTCGAACAGCACGTCCCCCAGGGTCATTACCAGACCACGGTCGGCCTGCTCGGAGGCCAGCGCAGCGATCTGCGACTCGACCCACTTGCCCTGCTGCTGAACACTGGCCAGTTTGGCCTCACGCAGGGCCAGCTGCAGGCGCTGGCGCTCCAGGTCGAGCTTGGCCTGGCGCTCCTGGTTCAGCGCCAGCTTGGCATGCTCGCTGGCAATTTCGCTGTAGCGCTGGCTCAGGTAGGCGTAATGGCGCACGTCGGCACCGGTGCCGATGTAGCTGGACAGGCGCTCGGCGCGGGCCAGCGACTCGCCGGCGCGAATCACGTCACGCGGCGCACTGCGCAGCACATTGGAATCATCCTTGACCTTCTGGAAGGCCGCGGCAGCGTCATCCAGTGCTGCGCTGCTGCGCTGGCTGGCGCAACCTTGCAAACCTGCGGCCAGCGCCAGCACGGCCAGCGCGGCCAATGGCACACGACGGATCATGGCTGCACCTCCAACTGCTTGCGCAGGCGCTGCACCCGCGACTGCAGCAATTGCAGCTGCTCTTCGCTCTTCTGGTTCAACACCTGGGCCTCGGCCAGGCGTGCATCCAGTTCGGCCTGCTCGGCACGCATGCGCGCATCGCGGTAGTCTTCGGTGAGCATGTTGGTCTTGGCCCGGGCCAGCTTGTCTTCAGCCAGCTTGAGCGCATCGACCTGCTCGGTGGCACCGACGGCCCTGGCCTGCGCCAGTGCCTGTTCGGAGATGCGCATCTGCTCGTCAGGGGCCGGATCGTTGGCGCAGCCAGCCAGGCCAAGCACGGCCAGGGCAAGGATTAATGGTTGGGTTCTCACGCAATCTTCCTAATGTTTGGGGGCGTCCGACGGCACCTGCAGCTGCGCTTTCCAGCGCTCGACATTACGTTGCAGCACGGCTTCGGACGCACCGGAGATCGGCAATTCTGTCAGTTTTTTCGCCAGTTGCCCACGCAACCAGCTGTCATTGCAAGCCGAATTGTGGGACAGGGCCAAGTACAGACCCGGCCGATCCACCGGCAGGCCGCGGGCGATCAGGTCATTGCTCATGCCCAGGCTCTGGGCCATGGCCATGCCCGAATAGCGGCCAGCGAGCACATAATCTACCTGGCCGAGCACCAGCTTCTGGAACGCCTGGGTCAGGTTCTGTGCCGGCACCAGCTTCAGCTGGGCCTTGGCGAAAGCGGTAAAGGCCGGGGTCAGCCGCGCGCGCTCGGACAAACTGCCCTGGTACTGCGCCAGGTCCGCCGGGCCTTCGAAGGCCAGTGTGGCGTCGTGGCGCGTCCACACCAGGTATTCGTTGAGCTGCAAGGGTGGGTGGATATAGTCCAGCGCAGTCAGTTGCTCCACCTGCATGGGGGTGTCGAGCAGCAGGTCCATGCGCCCGCTGCGTACCTCTTCCAGCGCCTGGTCACGACGGCCGGCGCTCAGCACCTCCACTTTCACGCCCAGCTCGCCAGCCACCTGGCGCAGCAGGTCGACGTTGGCGCCGATCAGGTGTTTCGGGTCGTTCGGGTCCTGCCATGAATAGGGCGGCGCATCAGGGCTGCCGGTTGCTACCAGGCGTTCGCATTTACCTGCGGCCATGGCCAGTGGCGACATCAACAGCGCCACACATGCCAGCGCCCAGCCCGTTCCGCGCAACGTCATCCCTCACTCCTTGTATTGCTTCGCACCCTAGCGGCACACGCCGCCCCTGTAGGAGCAGCCTTGTGCTGCGAAAGGGCCTGCATGAACAACAAATATCTATGGCTGTGACTGCCTCTTCGCAGCACAAGGCTGCTCCTACAGGGGCCAGGACAGGTCATAAAAAAACCCGGCCCCCTGTACAAGGGCCGGGTTCTTTATAAGTGAAGCAGGCGGATCAGACCAGCTTTTCCAGCTCCGGAACCGCTTCGAACAGGTCAGCGACCAGGCCGTAGTCGGCTACCTGGAAGATCGGCGCTTCTTCGTCCTTGTTGATCGCCACGATCACCTTGGAGTCCTTCATGCCGGCCAGGTGCTGGATCGCGCCGGAGATACCGACGGCGATGTACAGCTGTGGCGCTACGATCTTGCCGGTCTGGCCGACCTGCATGTCGTTCGGCACGAAGCCTGCGTCGACCGCGGCGCGCGAAGCACCGACGGCAGCGCCGAGCTTGTCGGCCAGGCTGTACAGGTGCTTGAAGTTGTCACCGTTGCCCATGCCACGGCCGCCGGAAACGACGATCTTGGCAGCAGTCAGCTCTGGGCGGTCGGACTTGGCCAGCTCTTCACCAACGAAGGCCGAGATGCCGGCGTTGTGCGCGGCGCCGACGGCTTCGATGGCAGCCGAACCACCTTCGGCGGCCACGGCGTCGAAGCCGGTGGTACGCACGGTGATGACCTTGATGGCGGCGCTCGATTGCACGGTGGCAATGGCGTTACCGGCATAGATCGGGCGCTTGAAGGTGTCGGCGGACTCGACCGAGATGATCTCGGAGATCTGGTCCACGTCCAGCAGCGCGGCAACGCGCGGCAGGATGTTCTTGCCGTTGGTGGTGGCCGGGGCCAGCACGTGGCTGTAACCCTTGGCCAGCTCGACGATCAGCGGCGCGACGTTTTCTGGCAGGGCGTGGGCGTAGGCGGCGTTATCGGCAACCAGTACCTTGGCCACGCCAGCGATCTTGGCTGCGGATTCGGCAACGCCGCCCACGTTCTGGCCAGCAACCAGCACGTGCACATCACCACCGATCTTGGCGGCAGCAGCAACAGTGTTCAGGGTGGCCGGGGCTACGGCACCGTTTTCGTATTCAGCGACAACCAGGATAGTCATTTAGATTACCTTCGCTTCGTTCTTCAGCTTCTCGACCAGTTCGGCCACCGATTTGACCTTGATGCCAGCGCTGCGGGCAGCCGGGGCTTCAACCTTCAGGGTCTTGTTGGTGGAGGCGAGGGAAACGCCCAGCGCGTCTGGAGTGACGGTCTCCAGCGGCTTCTTCTTGGCCTTCATGATGTTCGGCAGCGACGCGTAGCGTGGCTCGTTCAGGCGCAAGTCGGTGGTGACGATGGCCGGCAGGTTCAGTGCAACGGTCTGCAGGCCGCCGTCGATTTCACGGGTGACGTTCAGCTTGTCGCCAGCCACTTCGACCTTGGAGGCGAAGGTGCCCTGGGCGAAGCCGGTCAGCGCAGCCAGCATCTGGCCGGTCTGGTTGTTGTCGCTGTCGATGGCCTGCTTGCCGAGGATGACCAGCTGCGGCTGCTCTTTGTCGACAACGGCTTTCAGCGCCTTGGCCACGGCCAGGGAATTCAGTTCGTCAGCGGCTTCGACCAGGATGGCACGGTCGGCACCCAGGGCCAGGGCGGTACGCAGCTGCTCCTGGGCAGTGGTCGGGCCGACGGAAACAACGACGATCTCGGTGGCGACGCCCTTTTCCTTCAGGCGTACGGCTTCTTCCACGGCGATTTCGCAGAAGGGGTTCATGGACATCTTGACGTTAGCAAGGTCGACGCCGGAGTTGTCCGCCTTGACGCGAACCTTGACGTTGTAGTCGACCACTCGTTTGACAGCTACAAGAACCTTCATGGATTCCTCGTTACTCTCCGGTGAATAGATAGTCGCCTGGGGCCAGGCCCGGCGATGCGCGTGGGTACAAGGGCACCTCTAAAAACGTACCGGGAGGCGGTAACTTCACAGTGACCGAACAGTCTTGTCCGGACTCTTGCGACGAATACTTACGGGTCATTTTCTGTCGTGGCGTGTAAACTCCACTACAAACCGGCCCAAGGCCGCAAAACCCTGCTCCACACCTGGTCTTTAGAGGTGTACCTGCGCCCGGCTGCAAGCCTACGGCGAACGTAAAACCGCTCGTATCTTGACCGTAACACCCAATCCGGTCAATACGGCAAATCGGTCACCCTCCAGCCGCGTTCCTGTGATTTTACTGGCCTGCGGCAAATTCAAACAAACGTTTGTATTGGACCCGCCAAGTGGTGTAGATATAATGCGCGGCCAAGACAAAACGGTGTAGTCCGTCATTTGCCCAGCTACAGTTCCGCCGTTGCGTAGAACCGCTGCGAATGCCCCGCGCACCCATAAGACAAAGCAACAGCACGAGCCTTGATGAGTAGGAGAGAACCAGTGGAACGCGAATACATGGAATTCGACGTGGTCATCGTCGGCGCAGGCCCGGCGGGCCTGTCCGCCGCCTGCCGCCTGAAGCAGAAGGCCGCCGAAGCCGGTAGCGAAATCAGCGTCTGCGTGGTGGAAAAAGGCTCTGAAGTCGGCGCCCACATCCTCTCCGGCGCAGTGTTCGAACCTCGCGCCCTGAACGAGCTGTTCCCAGACTGGAAAGAGCTCGGCGCGCCGCTGAACACTGAAGTGAAGCGTGACGACATCTACGTGCTCAAGGATGCCGGCAGTTCGACCAAGGTGCCTGACCTGTTCGTGCCCAAGACCATGCACAACCAGGGCAACTACATCATCTCGCTGGGCAACCTGTGCCGCTGGCTGGCCCAGCAGGCCGAGAACCTGGGCGTGGAAGTCTACCCGGGCTTCGCCGCCCAGGAAGCGCTGTTCGATGAAAACGGCGTGGTGCGCGGCATTGTCACCGGTGACATGGGCGTCGACCGTGAAGGCAACCCGAAAGATGGCATGTACACCCCTGGCATGGAGCTGCGTGGCAAGTACACCCTGTTTGCCGAAGGTTGCCGTGGCCACATCGGCAAGCAGCTGATCAAGCGCTTCAACCTGGATAGCGAATCCGACGTCCAGCACTACGGCATCGGCCTGAAGGAAATCTGGGAAATCGACCCGGCCAAGCACGAGCAGGGCCTGGTGGTGCACACCGCCGGCTGGCCGCTGGATGTGATGGCCAAGGACAACACCGGTGGTTCGTTCCTCTATCACCTGGAAAACAACCAGGTGGTGGTCGGCCTGATCGTCGACCTGTCCTACGCCAACCCGTACCTGTCGCCGTTCGACGAGTTCCAGCGCCTGAAGCACCACCCGGTGATGGCGCAATACCTCGAAGGTGGCAAGCGCATCAGCTATGGTGCCCGTGCCATCTGCAAGGGCGGCTTCAACTCGCTGCCGAAGATGGTCTTCAACGGCGGCGCGCTGATCGGCTGTGACCTGGGCACCCTTAACTTCGCCAAGATCAAGGGCAGCCACACCGCGATGAAGTCCGGCATGCTGGCCGCCGAAGCGGTGGCCGACGCTCTGCTCGCCGGCAGCGAAGGCGGCGACCAGCTGAACGGCTACGTCAGCGCCTTCAAGGCCAGCTGGCTGTACGAAGAACTGTTCGCCAGCCGCAACTTCGGCCCGGCCATGCACAAGTTCGGCCCACTGCTGGGCGCAGCGTTCAACTATGTGGACCAGAACTGGTTCGGCGGCAAGCTGCCGTTCACCCTGCACGACACCAAGCCGGACTACGCCTGCCTCAAGCTGGCGGCCGAGTCGCAGAAGATCGATTACCCGAAACCGGACGGCAAGCTCAGCTTCGACAAGCTCAGCTCGGTATTCCTCTCCAGCACCAACCACGAAGAGGAACAACCCTGCCACCTGAAGCTTGCCGACCCGAACGTGCCGATCGCCAGCAACCTGCCGCTGTACGACGAGCCGGCCCAGCGCTACTGCCCGGCGGGCGTGTACGAAGTGGTCACCCAGGAAGACGGCAACAAGCGCTTCCAGATCAACGCGCAGAACTGCGTGCACTGCAAGACCTGCGACATCAAGGACCCGGCCCAGAACATCACCTGGGTCACCCCTGAAGGCGCTGGCGGGCCGAACTACCCGAACATGTAAGGCCCTGCCCTTGTAATAAAAAGCCCCCGGTTCTCACGAGCCGGGGGCTTTTTGTTTTACCTGTTCTGGCTGTATTGGCCCGTGTAGGAGCGCGTGAGCTGGAGGTCTGGCTCAGTCATTGCGAGCGATTCACCACGCCCGAAATACCAGGCGGTAAGCAGCCCCACGGTGCCCATGACCAGACAAAAGCCGACACACACCCAAGGGCTCCACGGCATCAGCGCAATCAGCGCCAGCGGTGTGGTGCTGGCCCAAAGTGCGTAGGCCACGTTGTAGGTGAAGGAAATGCCCGACACGCGAATCTCGGCCGGGAACAACCCGACCATCACTGACGGCACCACCCCCACCACACCGCAGCTCAACCCCGCCAGCGCATAGGCCAGCCAGGTCATGCCCCACTGCCCCACCAGGCTGGCATACAACGCACCGATGCCCACCGGCAGCAACAGGCTGTAGAGCATCAGCGCCCGCCAGGCGCCTACGCGGTCGACCAACAGCCCTGCCAGCACGCAGCCGATGTTGAGAAAGACGATACCCACGCTGCTCAAGGCAAAAGTGTGCCCGGCACTCATGCCGAAGCGCTGCTGCATCACTGTCGGGGTGATCACCACCAGCACCACCACGGCGGAGGTCAGCACACAGGTCAGCAGCGCCGCCGGGATCAACGCCCGGCGGTGTTCGCCCAGCACCCGCCGCAGCGGGAAGCTCACCGGCTGCTGCTGGCGCGCGCGCAGGGCAAGAAATACCGGTGTTTCGCTGAGCCAACGACGCAGCCACACACCAATCACGCCGAATACCCCGCCGAGCAGGAACGGATAGCGCCAGGCGTAGTCGAGGATTTCCTGGGGGGTGAACAGCTGTGCCAGCAAGGTCGCGGTCAACGCCCCCAGCAGGTAGCCGAAGGTCAGCCCGGCCTGCAGGAAGCCCAAGGCGTAACCGCGGCGCCCGGCTGGCGCGTGCTCGGCGACGAAGGTCCAGGCGCTCGGCACCTCGCCGCCCACCGCCGCGCCCTGCAGGATGCGCAGGGCCAGCAGGATCAGCGGCGCGGCATAGCCGATGTCGGCGTAAGTCGGCATCACCCCGATCAACAGGCACGGCAGGGCCATCATCAGGATACTCAGGCTGAAGACCCGCTTGCGCCCCAGGTGGTCGGCGAAATGCGCCATCAGGATGCCACCCAGCGGCCGCGCCAGGTAGCCAGTGACGAAGATTCCGAAGCTTTGCAGCAGGCGCAGCCATTCGGGCATCTCGGGCGGGAAGAACAGCTGGCTGAGGGTCAGCGCAAAGAATACGAAGATGATGAAGTCGTAGATTTCCAGCGCGCCGCCCAACGCCGCCAGGCCCAGGGTCCGGTGGTCGCCGCGGCTGAACCGGGGCGGGCGAGCGGTATCGATGGCAGTCATGGCAGGGTCCGCAAATCGGCAAAGGGCAAGAGGATAGCAAATAGCTGCCCCCTTGCCCCGCCCGCTGCGGCTTTAGCGGCTGAACATGGTGTTGACGAAATTGGCCCTCGGCCGTGGCCGCGCCGTAGCAGCCGGCACGGTGCCCGGCAGCGGTGCCTTGCCGACCAGCAGCGGCGTATCGATGATCGCCATGAATGCCTCCAGAGCCTCGTTGTCGGGCACCTGGGGCAGGCTCAGGCTGACGGCCTGGCGCTCGGTCTGCGGCACCAATGGCACCTGCAACTGGGTAGAGTGATAAAGCAGGGCATGCTGGATCTGCGTGCTGACGCGACAGAAGCGCGCCAGATCGACCCCGGCATGGCTGGCCAGCTCGATATTGCCCAACAACAGGTGGAACGGCTGCAAGGCACTCAGCACCAGGCGCTGCAGCTCCTCGAAGCTGTCCACTGGCGCTATCCGGTAGTAACCCAGGCCGTTGAGCAGCCGCTCCAGCTGCAGGCGCTGGCAGGGGTGTGCGTCGGCGATGAGGATGCGCAGGGTCTTGTTGGCCATGGCGGGACCTGGGCAGTTGGGTAATGGGTAGGCTCCATGACCATACTGCGCCAGTAACGGCTGCTGCCAAGGCTACGCCTGGCTGGGGTCTTCTTTGATAGAAGTCGGGAAAGCCGCGGAAATCAAGTGATCGACTGACGGAATTTTCATCCGCATTCAACCCGGCGATCAGGATTCCCACTCGCGCATGCGCACCCGGCAGTGCTTCATGGCATTGACGATGTGCTTTTCCACCAGGCTGCGGGAAATCCCCAGGTGCTCGGCAATCTGCTGGTGTGACAGACCTTCCAGCTTGCGCAGCAGGAAACAGTCGCGGCAGACCTTGCTCAGCTCACCCAGAGCGCGCTGCATCAGCGCCAGCCGCTGGTCGAACTGCATGTCGTAAGTCGGCGCCGGGGTGTGCCAGCGCTCGTCGCTGTCCAGCACCTCCAGCGGCTCGGCCTGACGTACCTGATGCCGCCGATGGCGGTCGACCACGAGGTTGAGCGCGGTGCGGTAAAGGAAGGCACGCGGGTGCTCGATGCGCTCGGCGTCGGTGCGTTCCAGCACCCGCAGGTAGGCATCGTGCGCCACATCTTCGGCGGCCTGCCGACTGCCCAGGCGCGCGGAAAGGAAGCCCACCAGTTCGCGATAGTAATGTTCCACGACGTTACCTGAGATCGTCCTGCCAGCCTATGCCAGAAAGCCCTTTCAGGCAGCAACGCGGGACCGAGTGATGTCAGCGTGCGATCTTACAAATTATAATTATTCTCAGCAACAAGGGCCAAGGCATACACAATCCCTATAGGAGCGGCCTTGTGTCGCGAAAGGGCCGCAAAGCGGCCCCGGCAATCTGCAGTGATGCGAATATCCTGGGGGCGCTTCGCCCCCCTTTCGCGACACAAGGCCGCTCCTACACAGATCGCACCAAATTCACTGCGCTAAATCCCCCCCTGCCGCTTTCGTCTATCTGGCACCCCCTCGGCTGGATGTCTGCATGAGACCTTTAACCAACACCCGTCGCCGGCTCCTGCTCACCGGCCTGGGCCTGCTCGGCCTGGGCAGCCTGCTGGCCTGGAAGGCCCTGCCCTACGGCGCACAGCCGCTCGGCACGGTTGCCGTGACCCGCGCCGACATCGAAAGCAGCGTCACCGCGCTGGGCACCCTGCAACCAAGGCGCTACGTGGACGTCGGTGCCCAGGCGTCGGGGCAGATCCACACCCTGCATGTGGAGGTCGGCGACACAGTGCGCAAAGGTCAGCTGCTGGTCGAGATCGACCCTTCGACCCAGCAGGCCCGGCTGGATGCCGGCCGCTACTCGATCGACAACCTCAAGGCCCAACTGGCCGAACAACGTGCGCAGTTCCAACTGGCCCGGCAGCAGCTCAAACGCCAACAGGACCTGGCCGCCGCCGGCGCCACCCGCGACGAGGATGTGCAAACGGCCGCCGCACAGCTGAAAGTCACCCAGGCACGTATCGACATGTTCCAGGCGCAGATCCGCCAGGCCCAGGCCAGCCTGCGTAGTGACGAGGCCGAGCTGGGCTACACGCGCATCTACGCGCCGATGGACGGCACGGTAGTGGCGGTGGATGCCCGTGAGGGGCAAACCCTCAACGCCCAACAGCAAACCCCGTTGATCCTGCGCATCGCCAAGCTCTCGCCGATGACCGTGTGGGCCCAGGTGTCGGAGGCCGACATCGGCAAGGTCACGCCGGGCATGACCGCCTACTTCACCACCCTGGCCGGCGGCAAACGCCGCTGGACCAGTACCGTTCGGCAAGTGCTGCCGATCCCGCCCAAGCCACTGGAGCAGGCCAGCCAGGGCGGCGGCAGCCCGGCCAGCGTCAGCAATGGCAGTGCCGGCAGCCAGGTGGTGCAGTACAGCGTGCTGCTGGATGTCGACAACCCAGACGGAGCACTGATGGCCGAGATGACCACGCAGGTGTTCTTTGTCGCCGGCAAAGCCAGCCAGGTGCTGACCGTACCACTGGCCGCGCTGGACGACGGCGATGGCCTGCGCCTGGCGCATGTGCTGACCGCCGACGGCAAGGTGGAACAGCGCCAGGTGCGCACCGGCCTCAGCGACCGCCTGCGGGTGCAGGTGCTGGACGGCCTCAACGAAGGCGAACGCCTGGTGATCGGCGCTCCTGGCGTCAGCGGAGGTTGAATGAGCACACCCCTGATCGAACTGGTCGACATCCGTAAATCCTACGGCGGCGTCGAAACGCCCAAGGTCGATATCCTCCATGGCATCAGCTTGCGCATCCATCCCGGCGAGTTCGTCGCCATCGTCGGCGCCTCCGGCTCCGGCAAGTCGACCTTGATGAACATCCTCGGCTGCCTCGACCGCCCCACGTCCGGCAGCTATCGCTTCGCCGGCAAGGATGTGGCAGAGCTGGGCAGCGACGAACTGGCCTGGCTGCGCCGCGAAGCGTTTGGCTTCGTGTTCCAGGGCTACCACCTGATCCCCTCGGGCTCGGCCCAGGAAAACGTCGAAATGCCGGCCATCTATGCCGGCGTCGCCGCCGACGAACGCCACGCCCGTGCCAGCGCCCTGCTCGGCCGCCTGGGCCTGGCCAGCCGCACCGGCAACCGCCCGCACCAGTTGTCTGGCGGCCAGCAGCAACGGGTGTCGATTGCCCGGGCGTTGATGAACGGCGGCCATATCATCCTCGCCGACGAACCCACCGGCGCCCTCGACAGCCACAGCGGCACCGAAGTGATGGCGTTGCTCGACGAACTGGCCAGCCAGGGCCACGTGATCATCCTGATCACCCATGACCGCAACGTCGCGGCGCGGGCGCAGCGCGTGATCGAAATCAGTGACGGGTTGATCATCAGCGATTCGGCCGCCGAAACGCCCACGGTCGACAATGGCCGCGGGCTGCAGGCCGACCAGCTGCGCCAGCGCCTGGACCGTGGCGCGACCTTGCACGGCGCGTGGAAAGGCGAACTGCTCGAAGCCCTGCAGGCGGCCTGGCGGGTGATGTGGGTCAACCGCTTCCGCACCGCCCTGACCCTGCTGGGCATCGTCATCGGCGTGGCCTCGGTGGTGGTGATGCTGGCGGTGGGCGAAGGCAGCAAGCGCCAGGTCATGGCGCAGATGGCAGCCTTCGGCTCGAACATCCTCTACCTCAACGGCAAGCCGGCAAGCCTGGGCGAGCAGGCCGGCACCATCACCCTCGACGATGTCGCCGCCATCGGCCAACTTCCGCAGGTCAAGCACGTGATGCCGGTGATTGGCGAAAAGATGATGGTGCGCCACGGCAACAACAGCCAGCGGTTCTACGTGGGTGGCAACAACACCGGGTTCCCCGAGATCTTCAACTGGCCGGCGGTGCAAGGCAGCTTCTACACCGATACCGATGAAGCCAACGCTGCCGCGGTGGCGGTAATCGGCCAGAAAGTGCGGGAAAAGATGCTCGACCCTGGGCGCGCCCCCTTGGGGCAGTACCTGCTGATTGGCAATGTGCCGTTCCAGGTGGTCGGTATCCTGGCCGGCAAGGGCGCCAGCTCTGGCGACCAGGACAGCGACGGGCGCATCGTGGTGCCCTATTCCGCTGCAGCCATCCGCCTGTTCGGCCAGCGCGACCCGGACTACATCGCTGTTGCTGCCCTCGACTCCACGCGGGTCAACGAAGCCGAAGCGGCCATCGACAAGCTGCTGCGCCAGCGCCACAACGGCCGCCAGGACTTCGAGCTGACCAATGACGCGGCGCTGATCCAGGCCGAGGCGCGCACGCAGAACAGCCTGTCGCTGATGCTGGGGGCGATCGCGGCGATTTCGCTGCTGGTGGGCGGCATCGGCGTGATGAACATCATGTTGATGACCGTGCGCGAGCGCACCCGTGAAATCGGCATTCGCATGGCCACCGGCGCGCGCCAACGCGACATTCTGCGGCAATTCCTCAGCGAGGCGGTGATGCTGTCGATGGTCGGCGGCCTGGCCGGCATCGTCCTGGCCCTGGCCATTGGTGGTGGCCTGATGCTGGCCGAAGTGGCAGTGGCCTTTGCCCTGCCCGCCATGCTCGGCGCCTTCGCCTGCGCCGTCGTTACCGGCATCGTGTTCGGCTTCATGCCAGCGCGCAAAGCCGCCCGCCTCGACCCGGTCAAAGCCCTTACCAGCGAATAACCCATGACTCTGCCTAGCCGCATCAGCCTGTTGACCTTATGCATATGCCTCGCCGCTTGCAGCACGCCGCCAACACCCGCCAGCGGCATCGCCGCGCCAGCCGCCTGGCAAGGCGAGGCCGCATCACCCTCGGCACAACTGCCAACGACACAGTGGTGGCAAGCCTTCGCCAGCCGCGAACTCGACCGCCTGGTGCAGCACGCCCTGCACAATGCCCACGACCTGGCTGCCGCCACGGCGCGGGTACGCCAGGCCCAGGCCCGCGCCGTCATTGCTGGCGCGCCGCTGCTGCCGGAGCTGAAGCTGGGCCTGGACGGTAGCCGCCAACGCCTGCTGCACGGCGACGGCTACGACCAGCTGGATGTCAGCCGCAGCGAACCCACCAGCACCTCGTTCGGTATGCAGCTCAGCGCCAGCTACGAAATCGACTTCTGGGGCGGCCTGCGGGCGACCCGCGAAAGTGCACTGCGCAGCCTGGATGCCAGCCGCTTCGACCGCCAGACCGTGGAGCTGACCCTGGTCAGCGCGGTGGCTGACAGTTACCTGCAGGGGCTGGCCCTGCAGGAGCAGTTGCGCATTGCCCGCCTCAACCTGCGCAACGCCCAGGACGTGCTGGGCCTGGTCGAAGCACGCCAGCGCAGCGGTTCCGCCACGCGCCTGGAACTAGCCCAGCAGCGCAGCCTGGTGGCCGCGCAGCAACGCCAACTGCCGTTACTGGAACAGAAGTGGCAAGACAGCCGGGTCACCCTGGCGACCCTGCTCGGCGACCCGGTGCAATCGCTACCTGCCAGCCAGGACGCGATCAACACCCTGCAATGGCCCGCCATTGGCAGCGGCGTGCCCAGCGAACTGCTCACCCGCCGCCCGGACATTGCCGCGGCAGAAGCACGGCTGGCCGCCGCCAGCGCCAACGTGCAGGTCGCCCGCGCCGCCATGCTGCCCAAGCTCACCCTCGGGGCCAACCTGGGGGCTGGCGCCAATACCTTTGCCCATTTGTTCGACAGCTCCTACTACACCCTTACCAGCGGCCTGGTCGCGCCGATCTTCAACAACGGCCGGCTGCGTGCCGCGCGTGAACTGGCCGAAGCTGAACAGATGGAGTTGCTGGAGACCTACCGCAGCAGCATCCTGGCCGCTTTTGCCGATGTCGAGAAAGCCCTCAATGCGATCCGGGGCGTGGACCACCAGCGGCAATGGCAGGATGAAGAGGTGACGCAGGCGCGGCTGGCGTTCGACCTGGCGCAGCAGCGTTATGGCGCGGGCGCGGAGACGTTGTTGAGCGTGCTGGAGACCCAGCGCACCTTGTATGCGGCGCAGGACCAACAGGCACAACTGCGCTTGGCCCGGTTGCAGGGCAGCGTGGCGTTGTACAAGGCATTGGGGGGTGGCTGGCAACTAGAACACCTGCGCGCCCCGTTGTAGGAGCGGCCTTGTGTCGCGATGGGCCGCAAGGCGGCCCCGGCATTATCCGCATCAACGTTGAAATCCGGGGGCTGCTGCGCAGCCCATCGCGACACAAGGCCGCTCCTACAAAAAGGCGGCGCATGCCTCGGGGGCTTCAACGCGAGCGCTGCGCCACCTTCAGGTTGCGCGCATACCACGGCCGCTGCGGTACCTTGGGCCGCAGCTTGTCGAGCAGGTCGTCATCGCTGTAGATGATGCGCAACGCCAGCTTCATGGTCTCGGGGTCCATCTCTACACTGCGCCCGGGGCGCAAGCCCGGCACCGTCGAGCAACCGTGGGTATCCGGCCCCAGCCACGGGTCGGCCACCTCCACCCAGCGACCTGGCGCAAACCATGGCACGCCATTGACTTCCAGGCGCCGCACCTCGCCCGGATGCAGCCGCTCATGGGCATGGAACCAGTCCTCGATGCGGTCGTCGATCCAGCCATGAAAGTGCCAGAACACCGGGTTCACATGGGATGAAAACGGATCACCGAGAAAATCGTTCTGTTCTGCAAACCAGCGTTCGGCAAAATCATCCGGCGTGCGCGCCGTCGGCACCGGCATGCCGTTGGAGGGGTCGCGCGGCACCGATGCCCAGCGCATGTGCAGCCAGTCGTGCAGGCCCAGTTCCACTTCCGAACCGAACTGGCCCAGGGTCAAGGTGCTCAGGTACTCCGGGTCGGTGTAGCGTGATTCCCAGACCTGGAAGTTGCCATGGAAGGTATCCGGTGTCTTGATGTCGCGTACCCACTGGGTGTATTCCGCATCACCGCTGGCCAGCCAGGTGGGCGGCAGGGCATTGCCGTCATGGTTGTCGAAGTAGCGGGCGAAGCCGGCCCGGTCGCGTTCCAGTTCCGGCTGCGGCAACGGGAAGCGCGTCCATGACGGCAAGTCCTGCAAGGCGCGGGCACTGCCAAGCATGTGCCGATGCATGAAGAAAAAATCCTCGCCGGAGCCGTTGCGGTCCTTGTGCCGGCCCCGCGCGTCACGCTCGCGGTCACGCGGCCCGGGCTGCCAGCCCAGGCCACGCAGGGCGCCCTGCTTGTCCTTGCTCAGTTTGTGCCATTTGTCCCGCGACGAGTGCCACAGCTGGTGGAACAGGCGATGCTCCGGGGCGGTCAGCCAGGCCAGCAGTTGCGGGTTCAGCGGGATACGCTCGCGCGCCTCGGGGAAGCTGCGCTTCAAGGCCAGGAACTGGTTGTCCTCCACGGGCAATGTCAGCGCGCGGTCCAGGCGTGCAATGCGCCCGCTGAGGGTGGCCGGCCCGGCGTTGCCGAACCGGCCCCAGACCTCGTCGAGCACGATGTGGCACTCATAGCGGGCCTGGGCCGAAAACAGGCGCCAGCGCAGGGTGCCCGGCTTGTCCGCCAACAGGTCGCCTACCACGCGGTAGCGCGGCTCTTCCTGCCCGCGCAGGCGCTCGGGGGTATCCAGGTAACCGCGCAAGGCCCGCCCGCTGGTCGTCACATCCAGGAACAGCTCCAGTTCACCCGTGGGTAGACCGTCCAGCCCCGCATCCCTGCCCTGCAGGGTCCAGCGCCAGATGCCGCGCAGTGTATCGCCCAGCTGCTGCAGGCGGGTATCGGCCAACTCGACGACGGCCTCGCCAGGGGTTTCCGGGAATTCCTCGGCGGCACGCTGGCGCTGCATATACAGCGCCCCCAGCGCACCGGGCACCACCACACCCGTCAATGCCACACCGGCGATGAAACCGCGTCGGGAAATCGTCATTGCATACCTGTGCATTCATTGCGGCCATGGAGCACGGCCCGTCCAAGGCTAGAACGTTGCACGGCAGGCGAAATTTAGCGGCGTTCAGGGAGCATACGCGGCTAAATTTCCCGGGTGCGCGCTCGTTCACTGCAGGTAGCGGCGGCCTCTGTGCCCATCCCTCGACGGTGAACCTATTGAGACCAAGATGACGACTCCACGCTGGAAGAAAGCCCTGTTTATCAGCCTGGCCGCGGCGGTTGCCGCTGGCGCCGGGTTTGCCGCCTGGCACTACTTCGCCACACCCGCCGGCTACTCCAGGGAGGTGACCCGCCAGGCCAACGACCTGCAGGAACGCATCATCTCGTTCGACAGCCATGTCACCCTGCCGCTGACCTTCGGCACCGAAGGCAGCGAAGCCGACAGGGATGGCAATGGCCGCTTCGACCTGGCCAAGGCCGCACGCGGGCGCTTGTCCGGCGCGGCCCTGACCATCTTCGCCTGGCCGGAATCCTGGACCGGTGACGGTGGCCCGCACCGCCCCACCCCAGGCTTCGTCGAAGCCGCCCGCCACACCCAGGAGGTGCGCTACAACGCCATCACCGCCATGGTCCGCGACTTCCCGCTGCAGGTGGGTATCGCCTATACCCCGCAAGACATGCGGCGCCTGCACGGCGAAGGCAAATTCGCGGTGTTCCTCAGCATGCTCAATGCCTATGCCCTGGGCGATGACATAGACCAACTCGACCGCTGGGCCGCGCGCGGCGTGCGCATGTTCGGCTTCAGCTACGTGGGCAACAACAGTTGGGCCGATTCCTCGCGCCCACTGCCGTTCTTCAATGACACCGCCGATGCCCTGGACGGCCTTTCGCCGCTCGGCAAGCGCGCCGTGCAGCGGCTGAACGACCTGGGCGTGATCATCGATGTGTCGCAAATGTCCAGCAAGGCCCTGGCCCAGGCCGTTGCCCTCAGCCGCGCGCCGGTGGTGGCTTCGCACTCGGCGCCACGGGCCATGGTCGATATCAGGCGCAACCTCTCCGACAAGGAGCTGCAGCTGATCAAGGACAGCGGCGGCGTGATCCAGCTGGTGGCCTTCTCCACCTATCTCAAGCCTTTGAGCAGCAAGACCCAGGACAAACTCAACGCCCTGCGCGCCCGCTACGACCTGCCGCCACTGGCCAACCTCGACTACGCACTGATGCCCGGTGACCCGGTGATCGCCGGCTGGCCCGAGCAGAAGGTCGGCCAGTACGCCAACGCGCTGTACGGCATTCTCGAGGAAGAACCGCCGGCCACGCTCAAGGACTATGGCGACGCCATCGACTACACCGTGCGCAAGGTCGGCATCGACCATGTCGGCCTGAGTTCGGACTTCAATGAAGGCGGCGGCATCGACGGTTGGCAGAACGCCAGTGAAGCACGCAACGTCACCGCCGAACTGATCAGCCGCGGCTACTCCGAAGCGGATATCGCCAAGCTCTGGGGCGGCAACTTCCTGCGGGTGTGGGAGCAGGTGCAGCGCGCCGCGCAACCTGTCGCCACCTCATCCCCCTGACCCTAGCGAGCCATTTGATGAACGATCGTCGCACCTTTCTCAAGCAGGCCGGCCTGCTTGCGGCCGCCCTGCCCCTCACAGGCCCACTGCTGCCGGCCGCCCAAGCGGCAACTGCACCACCGGCGACCGCCAGCGACTGGGCCGCGTTTCGCAACCTGTTCGAGCTGGACCCGGCGTACGCGCACTTTGCCAACTTCCTGATCACCTCGCACCCACGGCCCGTGCGCGAAGCCATCGAGGCCCTGCGTGCGCGCTTCGACCACCACCCGGCCCGCATGGTCGACTGGGACAGCCAGTCGGAGTGGAAGCACGAAGCCGCCGTGCGTGAATGGGCAGCCCGCTACCTCGAAGTGACGCCCCGGCAAATCGCCCTGACCGGCAGCACCACCGAAGGCCTGGGGCTGATCTATGGCGGGCTGAAGATTGCCCCGGGGCAGGAAATTCTCACCACCGTGCACGAGCATTCGGCCGCCCGCCATACCATGGGTTTCCGCACTTCGCGCGATGGCACACCGGTCCACCGGTTACGCCTGTTCGACGACCCCGCCAAAGTCTCCAGCGACCAGGTACTGGCCACCATCGCGGCGGCCATCGGGCCTAAAACCCGAGTGCTGGGCATGACCTGGGTGCACTCGGGCAGTGGCGTGAAACTGCCCGTGGGCGAGATCGGCGCGCTGGTGCGCGAGGTCAATCGCCAGCGTGACGAGCAGGACCAGATCATCTACGTGATCGACGGTGTGCATGGCTTCGGCGTCGAAGACATGCGCTTTGCCGATCTCAACTGCGACTACTTCATCGCCGGCACGCACAAGTGGATGTTCGGGCCACGGGGTACCGGGATCATCTGCGCGGCGTCCAGCGAACTGAAGCAGCTGAACCCGACCATTGCGACGTTTTCCGAGAATGAGGACTTTGCCACGGTGATGACGCCCGGGGGTTACCACGCCTTCGAGCACCGCTGGGCATTGGGCAAGGCGTTCGAGCTACACCTGCAGCTGGGCAAGGCGGCGGTGCAGGCGCGGATTCATGGGCTTAATGGCTATCTCAGGCAGCGGCTTGAAGCGCTGCCGGGGATCGAGCTGGTGACACCGCGCAGCACGCAGTATTCGGCGGGGTTCACCTTCTTCCGGGTGACGGGGCAGGATGCTGACGAGGTGGCCCGGTACCTCAACAGCCAGCGCATCGTGGTGGATGCCGTGTCGCGGGATGTGGGGCCGGTGGTACGGACGGCGCCTGGGCTGTTGAATACCGAGGCGGAGATCGAGCGATTGGTCGATGCGTTGAAGAAGCACGTTCGCGGGTGAGGCCCGGGGGCCGCTTTGCGGCCCATCGCGACACAAGGCCGCTCCCACATGGTTCGGTGGGCGCAGTGCTTTTGTGGGAGCGGCCTTGTGTCGCGAAAGGGGCGCAACGCGCCCCCGGCGAGCTCAAGTCAGGATTGGCCATCGACCCGCTTCAACCACTCCCCGACATCCCGGTAAATCCCCTCCACCTGCCCCACGATCCCCGACATGCGCAAGAAGTCATGGGTCAGCCCCTCCACCCGGGCAAAGGTCACCGCCGTCCCGCCTGCCACCAGCCAGTCGCGATAGGCCATGCCCTCGTCATGCAACGGGTCATATTCGGCCACGAACAGGTAAGCCGGTGCCAAAGGCTGGCGCAGCGTCGACAGCAACGGCGACACCCGCCAGTCCAGGCGCTGCTCGCGCTGCGGCGCATAGTGCTGGTAGAACCACTCCAGGGTGGGCGTCTCCAGCAGGTAACCCTCGGCATGCTGGCGATGGGACTCACGCTGGCAGGAGATATCGGTCACCGGGTAAAACAGCAACTGTGCCAGCGGCTTGAACGCCAGCGCCTCGGGCTGCGCCACCGCCGTAATGGCCAGCACCGCCGCCAGGCTCGCGCCCACGCTGTCCCCTGCCAGCACCACCCGGCGATTGTCCAGGCCCAGCGAGGCCGCCTGCTCGGCCAGCCAGTTGGCCGCGTCCAGCGCATCGTGCAGGGCCATCGGGAACTGCTGCTCCGGTGCCAGCCGGTAGTCCGCCGCCAGCACCGCGAACTCGCCCAGGGCCGCCAGGCGACGGCACACCGAGTCATGCGAATCGAGGCTGCCGACCACATAGCCGCCGCCATGCAGGTACAGGATCACTGGCTGCAAGGCAGCCCCGGCATCGCCCCGGCGGTACAGACGAGCAGCCAGGCGGGCACCGTCGCGCGCGGTAAGCTGCAACTCGCTGACCGTGACGTTGCCGGGCGGGCTCGGGTCGAGTACCTGCGAGCTGCCCTCGAACTCGGCACGGGCCTGGGCCACGTCCATTGCGTGCATGGGCAGGCTCCTGCCCGTCAGCCGGCCAAATTCGACCAGTTCCAGAAATGCCGCCAGATCAGGGTGCAGTGCCATGTGGGTTCCTTGGGTGAAATGTGACTCGAGCCTCCCTACGGGACGTAGCAGCATGCCGAAAAATTACCCGTCCACACGGCTAAATCGTTGGTGCGAGCACTCGTTATCCCTGCACAACGAAAGACCGCCAGAGGCATACCGTGGACCTTCAGAGCATCCTCAGCAAACTGTTCGCCAACGCCCATGCCGTCGGCATCGAAGGCGTTTTCCAGTTCGTCTTCAGCCAGGACCTGGCCTTCTGGTCGGAGGTGCGCGACAGCAGCCGCACCGGTGCCGGCCGGCACCGCGCCCCGGACGTGACCATCGAGGTGACCGAGCGTGACTTCATCGGCATCATGGGCGGCACCGCCAACGTCGAAGAACTGTTCGCCAGCGCCCGCCTGAAGATCAGCGGCAACATGGGCCTGGCCACCCTGCTGCCGCAGATCATCAGCAACGCCCGCCGCGGTGCGCCGGCGACCAAGGTATCGATGAACCAACGTTACCCGACACCGGCACGCTTCAGCGAACGGGTGTCGGCCGCGCAACCGGCACAGCGCGAGGTGGCATGCATTGCCCGCACCGACCTGTCGCTGGCGCGCTTCCAGAGCGAATATCTGAAGCACGGGACGCCGGTGGTCATCAGCGATGCCCTGCAGGACTGGCCGCTGTTCACCATGGGCCGCGAAGCTTCGCTGGAACATTTCGCCGAACTGCAGGGCATCACCCGCCACGGCGACTACGTGAAGAAGACCTTCTCCACCGACCGTGACTTCCGTTCCACCTCCATGGCCGACTTCATCGCCTCGCTCGACACCCCTGCCAAACCCGGCGAAACCCCGGCCTACATGGGCAACAACATCGTGCCGGAAAAGCTGCTGACGCTGATTCGCTACCCGCAGTACTTCGCCCGCGAGAAGTTCATTGCGCCGCGCATCTGGATCGGCCCCAAGGGCACCCTGACGCCACTGCACCGCGACGACACCGACAACCTGTTCGCGCAGGTATGGGGGCAGAAATCGTTCATCCTCGCCGCACCGCACCATCGCCCAGCCCTGGGCACCTGGTCGACCAGCCCGAAGGGCGGCCTGGACGGCTGCGACTTCAACCCCGATGCCCCGGACTACCAGCGTTTCCCGGCGGCGCGCGAAGTGCTTTTCCTGCGCGTGGTGCTGCAGGCCGGTGACCTGCTGTTCCTGCCCGAAGGGTGGTTTCACCAGGTGGAGTCTGTGACCACCTCGCTGTCGGTGAACTTCTGGGTGAATTCCGGGCGCGGCTGGTAGTCGGGATTGCCAGGGGGCGCTGCGCGCCCCTATCGCCGGCAAGCCAGCTCCCACAGGTACAACGCAAGCCTTCAGGTCGGCGCGGTCCCTGTGGGAGCTGGCTTGCCGGCGATAGGGCCGCGCAGCGGCCCCGGCAACCGATCAGACCGCTGCGATCAACGCCTCAGCAAACCGCTGCGCGACCTCATCGATCTGCTCGCCACTGATGATCAACGGCGGCAGGAAGCGCACCACCGCCCCATGCCGCCCACCGAGCTCCAGGATCAGCCCGCGCTTGAGGCACTCGCGCTGCACCTTCGCCGCCAGCTCGCGGTTGGCCGCCGGATGCCCAAGCGCATCCCGCTGCCCTTGCGGGTCCACCAGCTCTACCCCGAGCATCAGCCCCCGCCCGCGAACATCACCCAACTGCGGATACTCCCGCTGCAACTGCTGCAGATGCTGGCGCAGGCGCTGCCCCATGACCTCGGCATGCTCGGCCAGGCGATGCTCGACCAGGTAATCGATCACCGCCGAACCCGCCGCCATGGCCATCTGGTTGCCACGGAAAGTGCCGGCGTGGGCGCCCGGTTTCCAGGTATCCAGCCAGTCGCGGTACACCACCACCGCAAGCGGCAGGCTGCCGCCAATGGCCTTGGACAGGGTGACCACGTCCGGGACGATGCCGGCATGCTCGAAAGCGAACATGCGCCCGGTGCGGGCAAACCCGCTCTGGATCTCATCGACGATCAACGCCACACCGGCCTGCTCGGTGATACGGCGTACACCCTTGAGCCACTCGATATCGGCCGGGATGACCCCGCCCTCACCCTGCACCACCTCGAGGATCACCGCCGCCGGCAGCGGCACGCCGCTTTCCGGGTCGAGCAGCAGGGTTTCCAGGTAATGCAGGTTGGTCCTGACCCCGGCTTCGCCGCCCAAGCCGAACGGGCAACGATAGTCGTAGGGGTACGGCATGAACTGCACACCATTGCCGAGCAAGGCCCCCAGCGGTTGCTTCGGCCCATGGCTGCCCAT
Organism: Pseudomonas sp. NLJ1; assembly: GCF_049486705.1. Taxonomy (NCBI): domain Bacteria; kingdom Pseudomonadati; phylum Pseudomonadota; class Gammaproteobacteria; order Pseudomonadales; family Pseudomonadaceae; genus Pseudomonas; species Pseudomonas sp. NLJ1. The sequence goes on from NZ_CP137735.1 coordinate 961,278, forward strand.
AAGGCTCAGCGCCCCCTGGCTCATGCCGTGGTAGGCGCCATGGAAGGCCAGCACGGTGCTGCGGCCGGTTGCAGTGCGCACCAGCTTCAGCGCTGCCTCCACCGCATCGGTACCGGTCGGGCCGCAGAACTGGACCTTGGCTTCACGGCGCAACGCCTCTGGCAGCACACCGAACAAGTCCTGGACGAAGCGGTCCTTGACCGGCGTGGTCAGGTCCAGGGTGTGCAGCGGCAGCTCATCGGCCAGTACCCGCTGGATCGCCTCGACCACCACCGGGTGGTTGTGGCCCAGCGCCAGGGTGCCGGCGCCGGCCAGGCAGTCGATGAACTGGCGGCCTTCGACATCTTCCACATGGATGCCGCGGGCGCGCTTGAGCGCCAGCGGGATGCGGCGCGGGTAGCTGCGGGCGTTGGATTCCTGTTGTTGCTGGCGTTGCAGCAAGGGTGAATCGGTGAACTCGTACAAGGCACGCGGCGCGCTGGCCGGCGGGACCTGGGCAAGGCAGGAAGCGGTGGGCATGGGTGAATCCTCGCAAGCAAGCGAAAGTGCGGGTGTTCGTCGCTTGGGAAACGCTTGAGTGCGGGGAGGATTTAGCGGTTGCCATGGGATTTTTGAAAACAGGCCCGGCCTCTTCGCGGGTAAACCCGCTCCCACAGGGTTGCCACAGATTTCAGGGATGATGCAGTACCTGTGGGAGCGGGTTTACCCGCGAAGAGGCCGGCGCAGGCGATAAACATCAATGCGCCGAGCGCGCCGGCACTTGCAACAACACCCGCAACCCATCACTGCGGCTGTCGAACTTCAGGCTACCGGCACAACGCTGCACGATCGCCTGCACGATCGCCAGCCCCAGCCCGCATCCACCACTCTGCCCGTTACGCCAGAAGCGCTCGGTCAGGTGCTCCAGGTCCGCCTCGGCAATCCCCGGCCCATGGTCGCGCACCATGAAGCCCACCTGGCCGTCAGCCATCTGCACCTCAAGCTCCACCGCCTCGTCGCCGCCATGGCGCAAGGCGTTGTCCAGCAGGTTGCGCAGCGCCGCCACCGCCAGCGGGGCGGGCATGCCCAGGTAGATCTGCGTAGCGGCTTCAGGCAAGCGCAGCACGATGCGCCGGTTGTCACCACCGCCGGCATCCTGCACCGCCTGCCGGGCCACCTGCTCGGCGCTGCACTGCACGCCATCCTCGAACGACAGGCTGCCCTCTACCCGCGCCAGCATCAACAACTGCTCCAGCGTGCGGTGCATGCGGTCGGCCCCCTGCTCGGCATGCTCCAGCGCCTGCTCGCGTACGGCGCCATCGGTCATCCGCGCTACCTGCAGGTGGGTCTTGATCGCCGTCAGCGGGCTGCGCAGTTCATGCGCGGCATCGTCGGTCAGGCGCCGCTCGCGCTCGATGGTCTGGGCAATGCGCAGGAACAGCTGGTTCTGGGTTTCCAGCAACGGTTGCAGTTCGCTGGGCATGCCTGCTACCTGCAGCGGCTCGACGCTGTCCGCGCGCCGGCGGCGCAGGGCATCGCGCATGCGGTTGAGCGGCTCCAGGCCCTTGCCCAGGCCGATCCACAACAACCCCAGGCTGCCAAGCAGGGCCATCAACACCGGCGCCGAGGCTGCCAGCAGGATCGACTGGTTCAGCGCCTCGCGCTCCATGTGCCGGTCGGCGGTGGTGATGCGAACATCGCCATGGTTGTAGGTGAAGGTGCGCCACAGCGCGTCGTCGATGGTCTGGTCGCGGAAACCGCTGCGTTCATCGTCCATGACGCCATCGTGCTTGTGGTTGCTGGCGAGAATCTCGCCGCGCAGCGAGCTGACCTGGCAGGCCATGCCGTCCGGCACGCTGAACTGATCGGCGGAAAAGTGCGCCTCGCCGCCCTTGGCAGTCAGCGGCTGCGGCAACTGGTCGATCAACCCGGCGACCATGCGCGCCGAGGCCACCAGGCGCTGGTCGAGCGAGAACATCATCTGCTGGCGCAGGTCGCGCAGCATCCACGCGGCGGCGAGCGCCCAGATGATCACGAAGGCGCTGCCCAGGATCAGGCTCAGGCGTACCCGCAGGCTCATGATGCGGCCTGCTCCGGCGCCTGCGCCGGGCCAAGGCGGTAACCCAGGCCGCGCACGGTCTCGACGATGCCGTTGCCCAGCTTGCGCCGCAGATGGTGGATATGCACGTTCAGCGCATTGCTCTCGACTTCGTCGCTGAAGCCGTACACGCAATCCTTGAGCTGCTCGCTGGACAGTACACGCCCGGGGTTCTGCAACAGCGCCTGGAGCAATGCCTGTTCACGCCGGGACAGGTCGACCGGCTGGCCGGCCAGGGTTGCCTCGCAGCTACTCGGGTCATAGCGCAGTGGGCCGTGCTCGATCACATTCACCGCCCGCCCGGCCACCCGCCGCAGCAGGGTGTGCAGGCGTGCGGCCAGCTCGCGCAGGTCAAACGGCTTGAGCAAATAATCGTCGGCGCCGGCCTGCAGGCCATCGACCCGATCGGTAACCGCATCACGGGCAGTGAGCACCAGCACTGGCAGCGTCTCGCCTTTCTCGCGCAGGCGGCGCAACAGCTTCAGGCCGTCTTCGTCGGGCAGGCCAAGGTCGAGGATCATCACATCGAACTGCGCCGCCTGCAGCATCGCCCGTGCATCGGCGGCGTTGCCCACACGGTCCACGGTCAGGCCCTGGGCGGTAAGGCCGGCGCAGATGCCGGCGGCGATCAGGTCGTCGTCCTCACAGAGCAGAACGTGCATGGCGGGGCTCCCGGAATGGTGTGGCTGGCATTGCACCTTGGGCGGATTAAGGGGGGATTATGGACCTTTTTGTTGGGTGGGGGTGTTCACCTTGACCCTTTCAACGCCTGCGGCGTATCTACATCCAGCAGCACCCCCGCATCCTCCACCTCAACCACCACACAACAATCCCGCTGCGCCCGCACCACCGCCCGCGCCCCTTCATCCCCGGCAAGCTGCCCCAGCGCCGGCCAGAAGTCGCGCCCGAAAATCACCGGATGCCCCTGCTTCCCCGCATGGCCCGGCAGCACGATGGTCGAGGCGGTGGCCGCCTCGGCCAGCCGACGCAAGGTTGCCGCTTCGATCCAAGGCATATCACCCAGCAAGATCGCCACCGCCTGCGCCTGGCTGTCACCCAACGATCTGGCGCCTGCAGCCAGGCTATGCCCCATTCCCGATGCCGCATCCGGGCTGACGACCACCCGGCAATCGCCAGGCAAGGCAAAATCCTCGCCCCACTCGCCCGCGCGCAACACCACGCGCACATCATCGAATACCGCCCGAGCCCGCTCCACGCTATGGGCCAGCAGGCTGCGACCATCAGCCAACGTCGCCCGGCGCTTGTCGGCACCAAAACGCCGGCCGCTCCCTGCCGCCAGCACCAGCGCAACCACGCTCACAGCGCCGCCCTCTCGATGCCATTGCGCACCCGCAGAATATCGGCCAGCACCGCCAAAGCGATCTCGGCCGGGGTCTTGCTGCCCAGGTTGAGGCCGATGGGGGCGTGGATGCGGCCCAGTTCGACGTCACCCAGGCCACCGATCCGCCGCAGGCGTTCACGGCGCTTGTCGGAGGTCGCCCGGGAACCCATCACACCGATATAGAACGCCTCGGTGCGCACCGCTTCGAGCATCGCCAGGTCATCGATCTTCGGGTCGTGGGTCAACGCCACCACTGCGGTGTCGGCATGGCATCCGCCATGGACGATGAACTCCGAAGGCAGCTCGCGGCGCACTTCGATGCCATCCAGCCGTACGCCGTCGAGCACTTCGTCACGGGGCTCGCAAAGGATGACTTCGAAGCCCATGCCCTTGCCGAACTCGGCACAGAAATGCGCGACGCTGGAGTATCCGGCCAGCAGCAGACGCTGGGCGGCCCCCACACGCAAACGTACACAGGCACGTTCACGCTCCACACGCGGCCCCTGGCTGTGGTCATCGGCAAGCAGGCGCCTGCCCTCGGGCAGGCTCACTTCACGCAGCACGCGGCGCTGGCCCTGCAATGCGCTTTCCAGCTCACGCAGGTGCGCCTGCACCTCGCATTCGGCCGGCAGGTTCTCCACCAGCACTTCCAGCACGCCGCCACACGGCAGGCGGATGCTCGAACGCGAGTCGCTGCCATCGCCATAACGCACGATGGCCACTGGCTCGGGAAACTCCCCCCGGCCCACGCGCTCGAGAAAGTCGTCTTCGACGCAGCCTCCGGACAGCGAACCCAGCCACTGCCCGCTGGCGTTCACCGCCAGCAGCGAGCCCGGCGCACGGGGCGCCGAGCCATAGGTGGCGAGCACCGTGCACAACCACACCCGCTGGCCGCCGCACGACCACTGCAACGCCTGGCGGACCACCTGTAGATCGAGATGCTGCACCCTTTACTCCGCCTTCAGCTCGGCGAGCTGCTGTACGCTCAGGTCACCGGGCAATCCACCCCAGGCCTGGCGCAGGTAGTTGACCATATCCGTTACCTGCTGGTCATCGAGCTTGTCGGCAAAGCCCGGCATCGGCTGCATGCGCTCGAAGCCGGTGAACTGCTGTTCACGGATGCCGTCGAGGATCACCTTGACCAGGTTGCGCGAGTCGGCCTGGCGCAGCACGGTGTTGCCGCGCATGGCCACGGCGATGTGCGGCTTGCCCTCGCCGTCCACCCCATGGCAGCCGGCGCAGACGTTCAGGTACTGCTGGCGGCCGCGCCTTGCGCTTTCGCTCATCTGCTCCAGTGCCACCGCCTGGATGGCCTTGGCCGGCGGTGGCTGGTCACCCAGCAGGTAGGTGGCCATGGCCGCCAGGTCGGCATCCTCCAGGTGCTGGGTGCTGTGGTGCACCACCGGGAACATTTCGTTGAACATGCTGCCCTGGGCGCTGATGCCGTGCTTGAGGAAGGTGGTCAGGTCCGGCTGGGTCCAGCCGCGCTCGGCCAGGTCCTGGGCCAGCAGGCTCGGCGCCAGGTAACCACCCAGCAGGCCGCCGCTCAGGCGCTGGTCCTGCTGCAACGCACCGATCGGGTTGCGCGGGGTATGGCACTCGCCGCAATGGCCCATGACTTCGACCATGTACTGCCCACGCTGCCAGGCCGGGCTTTTGCCCTCGGTCGGTTGCAACTGCACGCTCTTGCCGTAGAGCATGTTCCAGCCGCCAAGCCCCTGGCGCACGTTGAACGGAAAGCGCAACGCAGTCTGTGGTGCCGGGCGGTTGATTGGCGGCACCGTCATCAGGTAGGCGAGGATCGCGTCCGAATCTTCGCGCTTGATCAGGTGGTACGAGGTGTACGGCATCGCCGGGTAGAGGTTGGCGCCGTCCTTGCGCTTGCCCTCGGTTACCGCGGCGAAGAATTCGTCGGCGCTGTAGTTGCCGATGCCGTACTGCTTGTCCGGGGTGATATTGCTGCCATAAATGGTGCCGAACGGCGAATGAATCGGCAGGCCACCGGCGTACGGCGCGCCGCCTTCGGCCGTGTGGCAGGCCATGCAGTCGGCCGCACGGGCCAGGTATTCACCGCGCTTGACCTGCGTCTGGTCGGCTGCCTGGGCAAGCGAGGTAAAGGCAAGGCCGAGAGCCAGCGCCAGTGCGCTACGAACAAGACCCATGCTCAACCCTCCTTGACCAGGCCGAGGTCGTTGAGCACCGTGCGAGTAGCGTCGTAGTAACGCACGTAGCCAGTGCAACGGCAGATGTGGTGGCCCAGGCTCGCCTCGATGCGGTCTTCCACCTCGCTCTTCTTCAGCGGCTGGCGCTGGGCGGTTTCCACCAGCACCGTGGCGGCATTGACGAAGCCCGGCGCGCAGTAGCTGCACTGGAAGGCGAACAGGTCGACGAACTTCTGCTGGATTGGGTTCAGCGTCAGGTTGCCGGCCTCGTCCTGTCTGGCATGGCCCTCGATGGTGCGGACCTTCTTGCCCTCGAAGTAATGCGCGCCGGTAATGCAGGTGCGCACCTCCTCGCTGGTGCCGTCAGGGTTGTCGACGATCACCACACAGGCGTGGCAGATGCCCTGGCCGCAGCCCAGGCGCGAGCCGGTGAGGTTCTGGTGTTCGTGCAGGTAGTCGATCATCGCCAGGTCATCAGGGACCTCGACCGGGCCGACCGGTTGACCGTTGAGGGTCAGTTGCAGTGGGCGGTTAGCCATTGAGGGCCTCCTTGATACGGGCTGGGGTGATGGGGAGATCGCGCACGCGCTTGCCGATGGCATGCGCGACGGCATTGCCGATGGCACCGACGACCGGAATCATCACCACCTCGGCGATGCCCTTGGACGGGTCGGTCGGTGACAGCGGCGGGAGGATTTCGCTGGTCTGTTGCCACACCGCCACATCGCGCGCGTGCGGCAGGCGGTAGCGGTTGAAGTTCCAGTCGCCCTCCCCGGGCCCGCCCTCGTACAACGGCATTTCTTCGGTCAAGGCATGGCCGATGCCCATGGCGATACCGCCTTCGAGCTGGCCCTTGACCAGCTCCGGCACCAGCACCCGACCGCACTCGACCCAGCTGTGATGGTTGAGCACCTGCACTTCGTGAGTGCCCTTGTTCACCTTGACTTCGACAATGGTCGCCACCGGGCTGTAGTAGGTGACCATGGCGTTGTTCAGCTGGGTGTCGGGGTAGGCGGCGTTCTGCCGGTCGAGCAGGTGGTAGCCGTGGCTGCTCATCTGCGCCTTCTTGGCGTTCACCGCGCCATCGCCGTACTTCACCGCCACCGCGTCGAGCGGGAAGCGTTCGCGCACGCCGTCGATGACGAAGTCGGCCTCGGCCCAGCTCCAGCGGTTGAAACCGTGCACGCTGACGCCGGTGACCAGGCCCATGTCATGGGCCTTCTGGGCCAGCTGGGCAAACGGGATCGGTGACAGGCCGTTGCCGGTCAGCTCGCCGTTGACCCACACCGCGTTCTCGCGACGCACCACCAGCGGGTTGGCCTGGCCGCCGTAAGGGCCTTGGCTCCAGATGGCCATGGCCGCCGGCCACAGACCGTGGTTGAACAGCACGCGTGCCGCTTCGCGGGTGGCATGGCTGAAGTAGAACGCCGAGTTGGTCGCCGACGATGGTGAAGCGAGCTTGCCGACCCAACGCGGGTTGCGCAGCGCGGCATCCTGCTCGGGCTGGCTGATCAGGTACGGGTTGCCGCTGGTGGTCAGCTGCAGCTCCGGCCATTCGGTGACCGCGGTCTTCACCTCGTCGGCAGAGCGACCGAGGAAATCGCTGACCACCAGGGCCTGGGAGGTGGACATGCCGGTTCCCAGCTCGGTGCCGATGTGACGCAGGCTGATGCGCCCGTCGCGGCTGAACTCGATGCTGGCCATCGGAGCTTCGGAGCCGGTGCCGAAGTCTTTCTGGCAGATGGCAAAGCCCACGCCATACCAGTGGTCCGGGTCCTTGGCATCCATCTGCTGCTTGCGCGCGTCGCGGTTGCGCCACCAGTCGTGCACGGCGGCCTTGTCGAGAATCTCGTACTGGCGCAGCGCGCCGGCCGGGACCGCGCCCTGGGTGTTCTTCATGCCCGACTTCAGCGCGTTGGCGCGGCGCAGGTCGATGGCATCGACGCCCAGGCGCCCGGCGATCTCATCCACCATCATTTCGGTAGCGGCCATGGTCTGCAGGGTGCCGTAGCCACGCATGGAGCCGGCCTCGACGCCCCGGGAATGATAGGCAGTGACCGACAGGTCGTTCTGCGGCATGTAGTAGATCGACTGGGCCGCCGTGGCGCCCACCGCTGCCACCGACGGGCTGTAGTTGATACGCCCGCCGCCGTCGCAGCTCATGTCGGCGCGGAAGATCTTGAAGCTGTTGTCCTTCTTGTCCACCGCCAACTGGTAGCGGATATCGAAGGCATGGCGCTTGATGCCGCTCTGGAACTGCTCGTAGCGGTCGTTGGCCAGGCGGATCGGTACACCGGCGCCATACAACGCGGCCACGGCGGCGTAAAAGACGAAGATGTTGTTGTCTTTCGAGCCGTAGCCCACGGTATAGCCCGGGTGCATGTTCAGCGTGTTCAGGGCGAAGCGCGACGGCTTGATCATGTGCACGCATTCCTGCGCCACTTCGAACGGGCACTGGGTCGCGACCACGAAATGCAGCGTACCGCTGGCCGGGTCGTACCAACCGTTGCCGTTGTCCGGCTCCAGTGCGGCCGGCTCGATGGACGGCGTCTTGTAGCGCTCGTCGAACACCAGCCAGTCCTCGGGCGGGTTGTCCAGCTGCTCGGCCATGCGCTTGGCGTAGAACAGGCCCTGCTCGGTCAGGTCGCCATGCTGGTTGGGCTGCTTCGACCACACCGGCTTGCGGTTGAGGATGGTGGGGAACAGCATGGAATTCTTCAGGCTGGAGAATTCATCATCGTCGAACGGCGTGGCACCGCCCACGCGCACGAAGCGGAAGCTGCCGTAGGGGTCGCGCTGGTACAGCGGCGCCTGGGCGCCATAGCGGATCGCCTGGTCGTTGAACTGCAGCTTGCGCTTGGCCTGGCGGAAGCGCTCGAAGTCGTGCCAGATCAGGATTGCCACCGGGTGGCCGATGAACATCGGCACCTTGCCGGGCGGCAGCAGCGGGTCGGGCGAGTGGGCCTCGGGCCAGGCGATGCCGTCCCGCTCCAGGTCGGCAGCGGTGACGATGCGGTCCGGTTGCAGGTCGGTGCCAAGCAGGCTGAGGTCATGGCCGGCATAGATACGGTCGGCCTTGGTCGCCTTGAGCAGCAGCGCATGGCCCTGCTGCGCGGGCCAGCCGGGCATGTCCTTGGCACGGATGTCGCGGGCGAACACCTTGTCGCCGCACACCTTGGACAAGGCATCGTTACGAAAACGCGCCTTGCCGTCATGGTTCATCCACTTCTGCGGCGAGGTGGTGACGCGTTCCTCCATCAGCGCGGCGAACGCCTGGCTGCCGAGCGGCGCCATGGTCACGCCGACACCAGCTATCAGGCCGCCTTGCAGGAAGGCGCGCCGGGAAATATCACGGTTGGACATGCTTGATCCTCTGGGCAGCAGGGGGTCTGCCCTTTTTTTGATTCTGGTACTAGCTCGCAAAAGCTGACCTGTGCGTCAACTTTACAGCAATTGTAGTGGCGCAGGCAAAGTCAAGCAGACAATATGTCGCGACATATCTGGGATGTGGGGGGAATTTGGCTGTGCCTGGTAGGAGTTCGTCGGGGGGCTCTCCCACGCGCAGACAATTCCACGGCATACACCTCCAAGCCCTGATGCGCCCCCCCTGACCAAAAACCAGAGTTAACCTTGGGTTAATCGACCCAAGCCAGCATGACCCCCTTCAACGTACTGCCAAGGCGAAGACATGCGCGTCCTCCTGCTCTTCCTGACACTGCTGCTGGCCGGCCCGTTGCAGGCCAACCCGTTCGATGTCAAACCGGACTTCCTGCCGGTCAACCAGGCCTTCGTGCTTACCCATGACCGCCAGGCCGATGGCCAGATGCGCCTGTTCTTCCAGATCCAGCCTGGCTACTACCTGTATCAGAAGCGCCTGAAGTTCGACGGCCTGCCTGCCGAACAACACCCGCAACTGCCGGCCGCCCTCAACCATCACGACGAGTTCTTCGGCGACAGTGCGGTGTACCGCGACCAGCTCGAACTGCTGCTACCGGCCGATGCCCGGGGCCAGCTGCGCCTGGGCTGGCAAGGCTGTGCCGACGCCGGCCTGTGCTACCCGCCGCAAACCACGTTGGTCGACCTGGGTGGCAGTGTGGCGCCGGCGACCGAACAAGCCAGTGATCAGGCACTGGCCAGCGACCTGCAACAAGGCCACCTGGCCTGGAGCCTGCTGGCGTTCTTCGGCCTGGGCCTGTTGCTGGCCTTTACCCCCTGCTCGCTGCCGATGCTGCCGATCCTCGCCGGGCTGGTACTGGGCAATGGCGCCAGTGCCCGGCGCGGCTGGATACTGGCCGGGGTCTATGTACTGAGCATGGCCCTGGTATATGCCGCCCTGGGCGTGGTCGCCGCGCTGCTGGGTGCCAGCCTGCAGGCCTGGCTGCAGCAACCCTGGCTGCTGGCCAGCCTGGCGGGGCTGTTCGTGTTGCTGGCCCTGCCGATGTTCGGTGCCTTCGAGTTGCAATTGCCCGCCGCCTTGCGCGATCGCCTCGACCGTGCCGGGCAAGGCACCCGTGGCGGCAACCTGTATGGCGCCGCGCTGCTGGGCGCGCTGTCCGGCCTGCTGATGGGGCCGTGCATGACCGCGCCGTTGGCCGGCGCACTGCTGTACATCGCCCAGAGCGGCGACGTGCTGCAGGGGGGGCTGGTGTTGTTCAGCCTCGGCCTGGGCATGGGCGTGCCGCTGCTGTTGCTGGTTACCCTGGGCAACCGCTACCTGCCCCGCCCGGGTGCCTGGATGAACCGGGTCAAGGGCGTGTTCGGCTTCGTGTTCCTGGGCATGGCGCTATACACCTTGCGCGGGCTGCTGCCTGCAGCACTGTTGCTGGCCATGAGCGGTGCCTTGCTGATCGCCCTGGCCTGGGCTGCCTGGCCAGCCCTGCAGCGGTTGCCGGCGTTGCGCGCCTTGCCACTGCTGGGTGCCCTGTGGGGTGGCCTGCTGCTGGTGGGTGCAGCGGCCGGTGGCGACGACCTCTGGCAGCCGCTGCGCCCATTCGCCGCTGGCGGTACTGCGCCAACCACCGGCCAGCAGGCCGAGGACGCCTTTGTCACCGTCAGCCGCCCGGAAGACCTGCAACGCGAACTGGATGCGGCCAAGGCCCGTGGCCAGTGGGTGATGCTCGACTACTATGCCGATTGGTGCGTGTCGTGCAAGGTCATGGAAAAACAGGTGTTCGCCCGCAGCGACGTGCAGGCCGGCCTGGCCGGTGTGCACCTGCTGCGCCTGGACGTGACCGCCGACACCCCGGCCAGCCAGGCCCTGCTGCAGCGCTACCAGGTACCTGGCCCGCCCAGCATCATCTGGGTCGGCCCGGAAGGCGACGAACGCCGCGCACGGCGCATCACCGGTGAAGTGGATTCAGCCGCCTTCCTGCAACACTGGACCCAGACCAGGAGCCAAGGCTGATGCTGACCGTAACCCTCGGGCCGCTGACCATGGCCCTGAACCACCTGCTGATGCTCACCGCCCTGGTGATCGCCAGCATGGTCGGCTGGTGGGTCGCCCGGCGTGGCGGCGAGAGCCCGGAATCGGCATTGTTCAACCTGTTCCTGATCGGCCTGCTGTGCGCACGCGCCGGCTTCGTGCTGGCCTATTGGCCGATGTACCAGGACGACCCGCTGCAGGTCATCGACATCCGTGATGGTGGTTTCCTGTTCTGGTCGGGCATTGCCGGCATCGTGCTCGGCGCCTTGTGGCAGGGCTGGCGCCATCCGGGTCTGCGCCGACCGCTGGGCTGGGCGCTGTTCAGCGGCGCGCTGTTCTGGGGCCTGGCCAGCCTCGGCGGCCACCTGTACAGCAAGGGCACCGAACTGCCCGACTTGAGCCTGCGCAAGGCCAACGGCCAATCCGTAGCGTTGCACAGCTACCGCGGCAAGCCGCTGGTCATCAATATCTGGGCCACCTGGTGCCCACCCTGCCGACGCGAAATGCCGGTGCTGCAACAGGCGCAAAGCACCTACCCGCATGTGACCTTCCTGTTCGTCAACCAGGGCGAGACCCCGGAAAACGTCAGCACCTTCCTCGCCACCACCGGCCTGAGCCTGACCCACGTGCTGTTCGACGGCACCGGCCTGCTGGCCCAGCGCGTCGGCTCCATGGCACTGCCTACCACCCTGTTCTACGACGCCGACGGGCGCCTGGTCGGCAGCCATCTGGGCGAGCTGTCCAAGGCCAGCCTGCGCCACGCCCTGGAGCCTTTCGACCGGGCCACCGCGCCCGCCCCTGCCGCACAAGGAAACTGACATGCGACTGACTGCACTGCTGCCCCTGTCCCTGGCCCTGCTGGCTAGCCCCACCCTGCAGGCCGAAGAGCTGCCCAAGGCAATTCAACAACTGCAAGCCAAGGGCGCCGTGATCAAAGGCAGCTTCGACGCCCCCAACGGCCTGCGCGGGTATGCCGCCGAGTATCAGAATAACGGCCTGGCGCTGTACCTCACCCCTGACGGCAAGCACGTACTGGTCGGCAGCCTGTTCGACGAACAGGGCAAGGACCTCAGTGCCGAGCCGCTGAAAAAGCTGGTGTATGCGCCGATGAGCAAGGAAATCTGGGCCAAGATGGAAAAAACCGCCTGGATCGCCGACGGCAAGGACGATGCACCGCGCAAGGTGTACCTGTTCAGCGACCCCAACTGCCCCTACTGCAACATGTTCTGGGAGCAGGCGCGGCCGTGGGTGGAGTCGGGCAAGGTGCAGTTGCGCCATATCATGGTCGGCATCATCCGCGAGGATAGCCCGGGCAAGTCGGCGGCGCTGTTGGCGGCGAAAGACCCGGCCAAGGCACTGCATGAGCATGAAAAAGCGGGCAAGGCCAGCAAGTTGAAGGCACTGGAGCAGGTGCCGGAGGCGGTGCAGCAGAAGCTGGCGGCGAACATGGCGCTGATGGAAGAGATGGGTTTGCAGGCGACCCCGGCGATCTTCTATCAGGATGACCAGGGCAACCTGCAGAGCCAGCAAGGCGCACCGCGGCCGGAGTTGCTTGGGAAGATTCTCGGCAAGCGCTGATGTGAAATCGCCGGGGCTGCCTTGCCGCCCATTCGCAGCACAAGGCTGCTCCTACAAGTAGTGCACCTGCCATGAAGGCGGTGGCGGCCCTGTGGGAGCGGGCAAGCCCGCGAAGACTCAACGCGGTGTATGGCACCGGCTGCGCCGGTGTTCGCGGGCATGCCCGCTCCCACAGGTCCTGCGCCAAACCTCGAGAACAACGCCGTATCTGTAGGAGCGGCCTTGTGTCCCGAAAGGGCCGCATAGCGGCCCCAGCAATTTCAACTTTTGTGCGCCAATCCAGGGGCGGTGCAGGCCTCACCTGTTCAGGTCACAAGCCCTCCAGCTCAGCCATCAGGTCACTGAGCCGGTCGACCTTGTCGTCATCCAGCACATTGCCCTGCAGCCCCTGCACATACGCCGCCAGCTCCTCCACCGTGCTGCACTCGAACATCGCCCGCAGCGGCACGTTCAACTGCAACTGCTTCTGCACCCGCGAGGCGATCTGCGTGGCCAGCAGCGAATGCCCGCCCAGCTCGAAGAAGTTGTCGTGCACCCCTACCCGCTCGGCCTTGAGCACATCGGCCCAGATTCCGGCCAGTACCTCTTCCAGCTCGTTGCGCGGCGCCTGGTAGACCTGGCTGTGCTGGCCACCGATGTCGATGGCCGGCAGGGCCTTGCGGTCGAGCTTGCCGTTGGCGTTGTGCGGCAGGCTGTCGAACCAGCCCCAGTGCAGTGGGACCATGTACTCCGGCAACTCGGCACGCAGGCGCTGCTTGAGCTGTTCCAGCAACGCAGCGTCGGCTGCAACGCCCTGATGCGCCACCAGGTAACCCACCAGGTGCTTGCCATTGACGCCCTCCTGCACGCCAACGGCAGCGTCGCGGACTTCCGGCTGTTCGTGCAAGCGGGCTTCGATCTCGCCCAGTTCGATACGGTAGCCGCGGATCTTCACCTGATGGTCGATGCGCCCGACATACTCCAGCACCCCGTCCGGGCGCTGCCGCGCCAGGTCGCCGGTGCGGTACAGGCGTTCACCCGGGGCACCATGAGGATGGGGAATGAACGCCAGTGCCGTACGCACCGGGTCGCCGACATAGCCACGGCCCACGCCGGTGCCGGCCACGCACAGCTCACCTGTCGCACCCAGTGGCACCAGCGCCTGGTCCTCGCCGAACAGGTACAGGCGGTTGTTGTCGGTCGGCGTGCCGATCGGCAGGTAGCTGCCACGGGTCGAGGCGGCATCGACGCGGAAGAACGCCACGTCATCGGAGCACTCCGCCGGGCCGTAGGCGTTGACCAGGCCGATCTGCGGGTAGCGCTGCAGCCACTGCGCCGCCAGCTCCGGTGGCATGGCTTCGCCGGTCGGCAGCATCCAGCGCAGGCCATCGAGGGCCTGGTGGTCGTTGGCCAGCATGCCCTGGATCAGCGACGGCACGCTTTCCAGCACGCTGATGCCGGTGGCCTGCACATGCGCCAACAGGGCCTGCGGGTCATGGGCAATGGCGTTCGGCACGATCTCCACCCTGGCGCCGAACAGTGGCGCGGCAAGGAACTGCCACACCGAAATGTCGAAGCTCTGCGAGGCCGTCTGGGCGATGACGTCCTGCTCGCCAAGCGCCAGGTACGGCACCTTGCTCAGCTGGTTGTTGAGCATGCCGCGCTGTTCGACCATCACCCCCTTCGGCAGGCCGGTGGAGCCTGAGGTGTAGATCACATAGGCGAGGTTGTCCGGCCCGCTGTGAATGCCGGGGTTGTGGCTGGCCACCGGGCTGGCCTGGATATCTTCCCAGACCAGCAACTGCGGCCGCGTCGTCAGCTCCAGCTCATCCAGCAACAGCCGCCCTTGTTCGGCACAGGCCCCGCTGCACACCAGCACGGGTGTACGACTGAGCTGGATGATGCTTTGCAGGCGCGCCGCCGGCAGGCCCGGGTCCAGTGGCAGGTAGCCGGCGCCGGCCTTGAAGCTGCCGACGATCATGCCCAGCAGCGGTAGCCCACGCTCGGCCAGCAGTGCCACCGGCTGGTCCACGTTCACACCCGCCGCGATCAAGGCATGGCCCAGGCGGTTGGCCGCCAGGTTCAACCCGGCGTAGTCGTAGGACGCGTCCAGGCAGCGGGCCACGGTACGTTGCGGATGTGCGGCCACCTGCGCCTCGAACTGCGCAATGTAGCTCTGCTCCAGCGGATAGGCACGTGCGGTACGGTTGCAGTCCTCCAACAGGAAGCGCTGCTCTTCGTCACCCAGCAACGGCAGTGCGCTCATCTCCCCTTCAAAGCCTTGCATCAGCGCCAGCAGCAGGCGCTTGAACTCGGCCAGCAGACGCTCGACGGTCGGGTAGTCGAAGTAGCGCTGGTCGAACGACAGGTGCAGGCCAAGGTCATCGCCCGGGTAGCACACTGCTGTCAGCGGGAAGTTGGTGTGGGTGCGGCCCGAGTCGGAACTGGCATTCAGGTGCTGGGCGTGGTCGAGCACGGCGGTTTCCACCGGCGCGTTCTCGAACACGAACAGGCTGTCGAACAGTGGCTGGCCCTTGGGCAGTTCGCTACATTCCTGGATTGCCACCAGCGGCAGGTATTCGTACTCGCGCAGCTCCATGTTGCGCTCCAAAAGGCCTTGCAACCACTGGCGCACACTGCAGCGCTCACCCGCCACCGGCAATTGCACGCGCAGGGCAACGCTGTTGATGAACAGGCCGACGGTACGCTGCATCTGCGGCATGCTCACCGGGCGCCCGGCCACGGTCACGCCAAAGGCCACGTCGCGGTCGCCACTGTAGCGCGCCAGTACCAGGGCCCAGGCCGCCTGGGCGAAGGTGTTGACGGTGAGCTGGTGGGCCTGGGCCAGCTCGCGCAGGTGCACGCCGTCGCTCACCGCCAGGCGGGTGTAACAGTCGCCGACGATCATGCCGCTACCGGCATGGTCATGGCGCAGCGGGCGGTCGCTGGGGATGGTGGTGGCACGTTCGAAGCCGGCCAGATTGGCCTGCCACCAGGCACGTGCGTCGTCCAGACCCTGGCGTTGCAGCCAACCGATATAGTCGCGATAGCGCGGCGGCACCGGCAATCGGGCCTGCCGGCCTTCGCCCAGGGCCTGGTAGATCTCGAAGAAATCGTTCATCAACAGCGAGCGGCACCAGGCATCGATGAGGATGTGGTGGTTGCTCATCATGAACCAGTAGCGCTCGTCGGCCACACGCACCAGGCGCAGGTGGAACGGCGCCTCGCTGAGCAGGGCGAAACCAGCCTCGCGTTCCTGCTTGTGCAGGGCTTGCAGGCGCTGCTCCTGGGCGTTGTCGTCGAGGCCACGCCAGTCCTGGTAGTCCACCGGTGTGTTGCCCGGCTTGTGGATGATCTGCAGCATCGCCTCGCCGGTGTTCCAGCTGAACGATGCGCGTAGCGCTTCGTGGCGCGCCACTACCGCCTGCCACGCCTGGGCGAAGCGTTCGGGATCGAGCGCGCTGTTGATGCGGTAGCGGTCCTGCATGTAGTAGAGGCCGGTGCCCGGCTCCAGCAGGGTATGCAGCAGCATGCCCTCCTGCATCGGCGTCAGCGGGTAGACGTCCTCGATCTGCGCGGCCGGTACCGGCAGCGCGTCGATCTGCGCCTGGGTCAGGTGCGCCAGCGGGAAGTCCGAGGGCGTGAAACTGCCGTTGCCATCAGCCAGGCAATGCTCGACCAGGGCCAGCAGCTCCTGGCGATAGGCTTCGGCCAGGCTGGCGATGGTTCGCTCGTCGTAGCGCTCGGCACTGAAGGTCCAGCGCAATTGCAGGGCACCGCCATACACCTGGCCATCGACACTCAGCCAGTTGGGCAGCGGTGCATCGAGGTCGTGGGCCAAACCGGCCGGGGCGTCCAGCGGCTGGAACAGCGCCGTGCTGTCGAACTGCTGGTCGAACTGGCCCAGGTAGTTGAAGGTGATGCGTGCCTGCGGCAAAGCCGCCATCTGCTCGCGCCCGGCCGTATCGGCCAGGTAGCGCAGCACGCCGTAACCCAGCCCTTTGTGCGGCACCTGGCGCAGCTGCTCCTTGATGCGCTTGATCGAGCCTGCCCGCGCCGCATCGTCGTCGCCTGGCAACGGACGCAGGCTCAGCGGGTAGGCGTTGGTGAACCAGCCAACGCTGCGGGTCAGGTCCATGTCTTCGAACAGCCCGTCGCGGCCATGGCCTTCAAGCTGTACCAGCACTTCTTCGTCGCCGCTCCAGCGGCACAGGGCACGCGCCAGCGCGGTCAACAACAGGTCGTTGACCTGGGTGTGGTAGGCCGCCGGGGCCTGCTGCAGCAACTGCCGGGTCTGCGCCACATCCAGGCCGATGGCCAAGGTACGGGCGTGGCGGTGCAGGTTGCCGCCCTGCGGGTGATCGCATGGCAGTTCGCGGCGCACACCGCCCAACTGGCCTTGCCACCAGCCCAGTTCGTCGCGCAGCGAATCGCTACCAGCATAGCTGGCCAGGCGTGCGGCCCAGTCGCCCATGGCGTGGGTCTTGGCCGGCAGTGGCTGGCCACGGTACAGCGCCTGCAGGTCTTCCAGAAGCACGCGCCACGACACGCCATCGACCACCAGGTGATGGATCGCCAGTAAAAGGCGCTGGCTGCCCTGTCCGTCATTTACCAGCAAGGCACGCAACAGCGGGCCCTGCTGCAGGTCGAGGCTGCGTTGCAGGTCGGTGTACAGCGCTTGGCAATCGGCGAAGTCGGCGACCGTGGCTGTCCACAGCAATTGGCCGGTGGCAGGCGAAGCATATTCGGCCTGCCAGCGGCCCTGGGCCTGGCTGAAGCGCAGGCGCAGGCTGTCGTGGTGCTGCACCAGGGCGGCCAAGGCTTGCTCCAGCACTCCCTTATCCAGCGGCTTGCGCGCCTCCAGCAGAACAGCCTGGTTCCAGTGCTGCGGCTGTGGCACTTCACTGTCGAAGAACCAGTGCTGAATCGGCGTAAGGCCAGCCTGGCCCTGGCGCTGGCCCTGCTCGATGCTGCTGGCGGCTTCGCTGCGCTGAACGACGGCCGCCAGGGTCTGGATGGTCTGATGCTGGAACAGGTCGCGCGGGGTGAACTGCAAGCCGGCCTCACGGGCACGGCTGACCACCTGGATCGACAGGATCGAGTCGCCGCCCAGTTCGAAGAAGTTGTCCTGCACGCCAACCCGGGCAACGTTTAGCACGTCGCGCCAGATCTGCGCCAGCTGCGCTTCCACCTCGTTGCCAGGCGCCTGGTACTGCTGGCGTGCCTGCTCCAGGTCCGGCAGCGGCAGCGCACGGCGGTCGAGCTTGCCGTTGCCCATCAGTGGCAGGCTGTCGAGCAGCACCAGGTGCGCCGGCACCATGTAGTCCGGCAGGTGCTGGCGGGCATCGGCTTTCACCGCGTCGCGCAGCAGGCTCTGGGCCTCGCTGTCGGCAGCGGCCTGCCTGCACACCAGGTAACCCACCAGTTGCTTGCCGCCCGGCAGGTCGAGGGCCAGCACCACAGCTTCGTCGACATCGGCATGGGCCTGCAGGCGGCTTTCGATTTCGCCCAGTTCAATGCGGAAACCGCGAATCTTCACTTGCTGGTCGGCGCGACCGACGTACTCGACCAGGCCATCGCTGCCCAAGCGCACCAGGTCACCGGTGCGGTACAGGCGCCCGCCTTCGCTGCCGAACGGGTCGGCGACGAAGCGCTCGGCACTGAGGCCGGGGCGGTCGTGGTAACCCTGGGCCAGGCCGGCACCGCCGACATACAGCTCGCCAATACCGCCTTGCGGCAACAGGGCAAGGTCTTCATCGAGAATGTAGGCCGTGCGGCTACCGATGACGCGGCCGATCGGTACACTGCCCAGCTCCGCCGGCAATGTCTGTGGTGCCAGGCAGGCCAGCGGCATGACCACGGTTTCGGTCGGCCCGTAGGCGTTGAAGAACTGCTGCGGCGCGAAGGCCTGGCGGATGCGCTGCAGGTGTTCACCGGTCAGCGCTTCACCACCGGTAATGACCAGGCGCACTGGCAACTGTTCGCCCTGCCCGCCCAGATACTGCGCCAACTGGCTGCCGTAGCTGGGCGTGAAGCCGAGGATGCTCACCTGTTGCTCGCGCACCAGTTGGCAGATGTCTTCGGCGCCCCACTGCCCCTGGGCGCGCAGTACCACCCGGGCACCACACAATAGCGGCACCCACAGGCGCTCGCTGGCGGCATCGAAATTGATCGAATAGAAATGCAGCTCGCAGTCGTCGCTGCGCATGCCGAAGGCGTCGATCACCGCCTGGCAATGCATGGCGAACTCGCCGTGGCTGACTACCACGCCCTTGGGCTTGCCGGTGGAACCGGAGGTGTAGATCAGGTAGGCCTGGTGCTGCGGCAGATTGAGGTTGTCCAGCGGCGCATCGCTGTAGGCTGAAAGACTGGCACTGTCGTCCTCGAGGCTCCAGCGCGCCACGCCTTCGGGTAGCTGCCCCAGGGTTTGCAGCAGCGCGCGCTGGCTGAGCAGCAGACCGATGCGGCTGTCTTCGATCATGTAGCGCAGGCGGTCGAGCGGGTACTCGGGGTCGAGCGGCACGTAGGCGCCACCGGCCTTGAGGATGGCCAGCAGGCCGACGACCATTTCCAGCGAGCGCTCCAGCGCCAGGCCCACCCGCACCTGCGGGCCGACGCCACGCTCGCGCAGGGCACGGGCCAGGCGGTTGGCCTGCTGGTCGAGTTCGGCATAGGTCATGTGCCGGCCGGCGAAGGTCAACGCGCCAGCGTGTGGCGTGCGCGCAGCCTGGGCGGCGAAGAGGCCGTGCACGGTCTGGTCGAGAGCGAAATCCGGCTCGCCCTGCAACTGGCCCGCCAGCATCTTCTGTTCGGCACTGCTCAGCATCGGCAGCTCGCACAGGCGCTGTTGCGGGTTGTCGAGCAGGCCGGCCAGCAGTTGCTGCCAGTGCTCGGCCATGCGTGCGATGCGTGGTTCGTCGAACAGGTCACGGCTGTAGGTCAGGCAGCAACCCAGGCGGCCGTCGAGGTCGGTCACCTCCAGGTACAGGTCGAATTTGGTGGCGCTGGCGTCGTTGACCAGATAATCCACCTGCATGCCGGCAAGCTGGCGGCTTTGCTGGAAGGCCCAGCGCTGCACGTTGCACATCACCTGGAACAGCGGGTTGTAGGCGCTGCTGCGAGGTGGCTGCAGGGCTTCCACCAGCTGGTCGAACGGCAGGTCCTGGTGCGACTGGCCTTCGATGGCAACCTGGCGTACCTGCTCCAGCAGCTGTGCCGCAGTCATCTGGCCGTCCAGCTCGCAGCGCAGCACCTGGGTGTTGAGGAACGCGCCTATCAGCCCTTCACTTTCCGGGCGGATGCGGTTGGCCACCGGCGCGCCAATGCGCAAGTCACGCTGGCCGCTGTAGCGGTGCAGCAAGGCGGCCAGGGTGGCAGTCATGGTCATGAACAGGGTCAGGCCGCGCTGGCTGTTGAAGGCATGCACACGGGCGACCAGCGCCGGGTCGAGCTCGAAGCGGTACAGCTCGCCACGGTGGCTCTGCACTGCCGGGCGCGGGCGGTCGGCAGGCAGCGCCAGCACCGGGTGTTCATCGCCCAGGCGGGCCTGCCAGTAGGCCAGCTGGCGAGCGCCCTCGCCGCTTTCCAGCCATTGCCGTTGCCACACGCTGTAGTCCAGGTACTGCACCGGCAGCGGCGCCAGCGGCGATTCGCGGTCATCGACGAAGGCCTCGTACAGCTCGCCCAGTTCGCGGGCGAAGATGTCCATCGCCCAGCCTTCGGTGACGATATGGTGCAGGGTCAGCACGAAGAAGTGCTCGCGCTCTTGGGCTTTGACCAGGCAGGCACGCAGCAGCGGACCGCGCTCCAGGTCGAACGGCTGGTGCGCCTGGCCATCGGCCAGTTGTTGCAGGCGTTGTTGGCGGGCATCGGCGGGCAAGGCGCTGAAGTCCTGCCAGTCGAGGTGCAGGCTGCTGTCTTCGGCCACGCACTGGTACGGCACGCCATCGATGCTGGGGAAGGTAGTGCGCAAGGTTTCGTGGCGCACCACCAGCGCCTGCAACGCGCGCTCGAAGGCATCCACATGCAGGGTGCCGCGCAGGCGCGCCATGCCGCCGACGTTGTACGCCGGGCTGTCCGGCTCCATTTGCCAGAGGAACCACATGCGCTGCTGCGAGTACGACAGCGGCACCGCCTGGCGGCGGTCGACGCGGGCGATTGCGCCTTGCAGGTTGCGTTCACCGGCAGCGCGGATACCCGCGATCTCGGCACAGAAAGCGCCTAGCTCGCTGGCTTCGAACAGGGCCTTGAGCGGCAGCTCGACATCGCAGGCCTGACGCGTGCGCGAGACAATTTGAGTGGCCAGCAGCGAGTGGCCACCGAGGGCGAAGAAGTCGTCCTGCAGGCCGATGCGCGGCAGGTTCAGCACCTCGCGCCAGATGGCGGCGACCTGCTGTTGCAACTCGGTTTGCGGCTCGATGTGCTCCCGCTGCTGCCACACCGGGGCCGGCAATGCCTTGCGGTCGACCTTGCCGCTGGGGCCCAGTGGCATCTGCGCCAGCGGGATGAGTTGTGCCGGCACCATGTAGGCCGGCAGTTGTTCAGCCAGCGCCGCCAGCAACGCATCAGGCTGGGCGCTGCCACTGTAGTAGCCGACCAGTTGCGCGCCTACGGCATCCTTGTGAATCAGTACCAGCGCCTGTTCGACCCCCGCTTGTGCCAGCAGGCAGGCCTGGACTTCCTCGGGCTCGACACGGAAGCCACGTACCTTGACCTGCTGGTCGAGGCGGCCAAGATATTCCAGCGCCTCGGTCTGCACCTGCCAGCGGGCGCGATCGCCACTGCGGTACAGGCGTTCGCCGTTGCCATCTGCCCGGGGCACGAAGCGTTCGGCGGTGAGGCCCGGGCGGCCCAGGTAGCCACGGGCCAGGCCTGCACCGCCGAGGTACAGCTCGCCCGGCACACCTGGGGCGGTCAGCTCCAGCTCGTCGTCCAGCACGCGGCACAGCACATTGCCCAGCGGGCGGCCGATCGGCGAGCGTTCGCCATCGGTAGCCTGGCAGTGCCAATGGGTGACGTTGATGGCGGTTTCGGTCGGGCCATAGCGGTTGTGCAACTGCACCTGCGGCAGCACTTGCAGCACGCGGTCACGCAGCGCGGCGGGCAGCGCTTCGCCACCGGAGAACAGCCGGCGCAGGCTGCTGCAGGCACCCGCCTGCGGCTCCTGGACGAACACCTGCAACAGCGGCGGCACGAAGTGCAGCGTGGTCACGCCATGGGCCTGCACCAACGTCGCGATGCGCTGCGGGTCGCGGTGCTCACCGGGGCCGGCGAGCACCAGCTTGCAGCCGGTCACCAGTGGCCAGAAGCACTCCCACACCGAAACGTCGAAGCTGATCGGCGCCTTCTGCATCAGCACGTCGCTGTCGTCCAGCGCGTAGCTGGCCTGCATCCATTGCAGGCGCTCGGCCAGTGCCGCGTGGGTATTGCCCACACCCTTGGGTTGGCCGGTGGAACCGGAGGTGTAGATCACATAGGCCAGGTTGTCGCCATGCAGGTGCAAGCCAGGGGCATGGCTTGGCCAGCTGTCCAGGTGCAACTGGTCGAGGGCGATGGCACTGACGCCGTCAACCTGTGGCAGCTTGCCAAGCAGGCTGCTGTGGCTCAGCAACAGGCCCGCATTGCAATCGGCGAGCATGTAGGCCAGGCGCTCGGCCGGGTAATCGACGTCCAGCGGCACATAGGCACCACCGGCCTTGAGAATGGCCAGCAGGCCGACCAGCAGCTGCGGCGAACGCTCGACGGCGATGGCCACGCAGGTGTCGGGGCCGACGCCTTTGTCACGCAGGTAGTGGGCCAGACGGTTGGCTTGCTGATGCAACTCAGCGTAATCCAGGCTGCCACCGTCCCATACCAGGGCGGTGCGCTGCGGGGTCAGGCGTGCCTGGTCATTGAGCTGCTCGACCAGCAGGCGCTGCGGCGTCGCAGCCGGTGCCTCGCCCCAGCTCAGCAGTTGCGCGCGGCCAGCCTCATCGAGCAATTGCACCTCGCCCAGCGCCAGCTGCGGCTCGGTGCACACCTGCTCGAGCAGGGCCAGCAGGTGCTGGGCCAGGCGCTTGACGGAGCCGGCATCGAACAATTCAGCGGCATAGTCGAAGGCCAGGCTCAGGCGGCCCTGGTGGTCTTCTTCACTGTGCAGCTGCAAGTCGAACTTGGCTTCGCGACTGTGCCACGGCAGCTCTTCGGCCAGCAGGCCCGGCAGGCGGCGCAGGGCAGACAGGTCGCGTTGCTGGTGGTTGAACATGACCTGGAACAGGCCTTGCTCGCGAGCCTCGGGCAAGGCTTCGAGCAGCTGCTCGAATGGCAAGTCCTGGTTGGCTTGGGCATCCAGGGTGGCCTGGCGCACCTGGGCCAGCAACTGGTCGAACGGCAGGCGGCCATCGAGTTGCGCACGCAGCACCTGGGTATTGATGAAAAAGCCGACCATGCCTTGGGTTTCCAGGCGCGGCCGGTTGGCGTTGGGCACGCCGACACGGATATCGACCTGGCCGCTGTAGCGGTGCAGCAGCGCCTGCCAGCCGGCCAGCAGCACCATGAACAGGCTGGCCTGCTGCTCGCGGGCCAGGCCATTCAGCGCTTCGGTGAGCCTGGCTGGTACCTTGAGGCTGAAGCGGGCGGCGCGGTGGTCGCGCTGGCTGGCACGCGGGTGGTCGGTGCACAGGTCGAGCACCGGCAGTTCACCCCCCAGGCGCGCCTGCCAGTACTGCAGCTGACGCTCGGCTTCGCCTGCGGCCAGCCACTGTCGCTGCCAGGTGCCGTAGTCGGCATAGCCCAGGGTCAGCGGTGCCAGGTTCGCGTCGAGGCCCTGGCAATGGGCGGCGTACAGTTTGGCGAATTCGTCGAGCAGTATGTTCAGCGACCAGCCGTCGGCGACGATATGGTGCAGGGTCACCCACAGCTGATGATGTTCATCGTCAAGGCGCGCCAGGGTCGCCCGCAGCAACGGCCCGCGGGTCAGGTCGAACGGCTGGCGAGCTTCGGTTTCGCGCTGGGCGGCGACCTGCTCGGCGGCCTGGCCTTCGAGGTCCAGGCGGCGAAGGTCGAACGGCTGCTGCGCCAGGATGCGCTGCAGGGCCTGGCCGTTCTCTTCGGCAAACAGGGTACGCAATGATTCGTGGCGCGCCACCAGCGCCTGGAAGGCCGCTTCCAGGGCGCCTTCGTCCAGCTCACCGCGCAACTGCAGGCCGGCCGGAATGTTGTAGGCCGCCGACTGCGGGTCCAACTGCCATAGCAGCCACAGGCGGTTCTGCGCCAGCGACTGGGGCAGCGCCTGGGTGCGTTCCAGGGTGGCGATGGCACCGCCCCGACCACCGCCTTGGGCGATGATCGCGGCCACTGCCTGGGCGTAGTCCGCCAGTACCGGCGCCTCGAACAGGGTACGCAGGCCCAGGTTGACGCCCAGCTCATCGGCCAGGCGTGCGGTGGCATGGGTGGCGGCGATGGAGTTGCCGCCCAGCAGCAGGAAGTGGTCGTCTGCCGCCACCGCTTCGACCTTGAGGATGTCGCGCCACACACTGGCGATGCGCGCCTGCAGGTCATCACCCGCTACCGTCCTGGCAACGGGCTCGCTCCCCTCAGGGAAACGGGCGTAGCAGTCCAGGCTGCCATCGTCCATGCGCAGACGGCAGGCTGAACGTTGCAGCTTGCCGCTGGAGGTCTTGGGCAGCGCGCCCGGGTTCAGCAGCAGGACCACGGCCGGGGCCTGGCGGCAGGCGTCGGCGACCACCTGGCGCAGGGTCTTGATCAGCTCCTGGGGCTTGATCGCCTTCTGCACGTTGCGGCTGATTTCCACCGCCACGCCAATGCCCTCCTCGCCTTGCTGCTCAACGGCGAACACCGCCACCCGGCCTTTGCGCAGCACATCCACTTCCCGCTCGAGGGTTTTTTCCAGGTCCTGCGGGTACAGGTTCTGCCCACGCACGATCAGCATGTCCTTCAGGCGCCCGGTGACGAACACTTCGCCTTCGCGCATGAAGCCCAGGTCGCCGGTACGCAGCCAGGTCTGGCCGTCCATCTCGACGAAGGTGCGGGCACTGGCTTCAGGGTTGCGCCAGTAACCCAGGGCGATGCTCGGGCCGCCGGCCCAGATCTCGCCCACCTGGTTGTCGCCCAGCACCTGCAGGCGTTGTGGTTCGACAATGCGCACGGCATGCCCGGGCTGCGGGTAGCCACAGCTCATCAGCACACTGCCCTTGCCAGGTTCCGCAAGGTTGGCGGCGAAGGCTTGGGCGTCCAGCTCCAGCGCGGCAATGCCCTGGCCACGGCGGCTGCCGCTGACGAACAGGGTCGCTTCGGCCAGGCCGTAGCTGGCGAAGAAGCTCTGCGGGTCGAAGCCGCAGGCCTGGAACTTGTCGGCAAAGGCCGCCAGGCTGTCCTGGCGGATTGGCTCGGAGCCGGAATAGGCCACCCGCCAGCGGCTGAGGTCGAGCCCGGCCAGGGAGGCCTCGCTGACCCGCTCACTGCACAGCCGGTAGGCGAAGTCGGGGCCGCCGCTGATGGTGCCGCCATACTCGCTGATGGCCTGCAACCAGCGCAGCGGCCGTGCCAGGAAGTAGCCCGGCGCCATCAGCACACAAGGCACGCCGCTGAAGATCGGCTGCAGCAGGCCGCCAATCAGGCCCATGTCGTGGTACAGCGGCAGCCAGCTGACGATCACGTCGTCGGGGTTGAGGTCGATGCCAAAGCCTTGGCGGATCAGTTGCTCGTTGGCCACCAGGTTGCCATGGCTGACCTGCACGCCCTTGGGCAGTGCGGTGGAGCCGGAGGTGTACTGCAGGAAGGCGATGTCATCACCCTTGAGCGCGGGCTCGCGCCATTGCGCGGCCAGCGCCGGGTCCAGGCCATCCACCGCCAGCAGTTCGGGAGCGTTGGCCGCCGTCAGGGCCTCCAGGCCCTGCAGGCTGTCGTGCAGCGCCGCGACAGTCAGCAGCAGGCGCGGCTCGGCGTCATCGATGATCGAAAGCAAGCGCTGTTGGTGGTGCTGGCGCGCGGACTCCGGCGGGTAGGCCGGCACCGCAATCACGCCGGCATACAGGCAGCCGAAGAACGCCGCCACATAATCTGGCCCGCTGGGGAACAACAGCACCGCGCGGTCGCCGAAGCCGGCCCGGGCTTGCAAGGCAGCAGCGATGGTGCGGGCGCGCTGGTCGAGGTCCCGGTAGCTGAGCACCGCCTGCTCGCCGGGCGCGTCGGCCAGAAAGCGCAAGGCGACTTTGTCCGGGGTGTGCGCGGCGCGCTGCGCCAGGGCCTGGACCAGCGAGAGCGGGAGTTCGAAGGCGTCCGTCATGGGGTGTTCCTGCCAGTGTCTGGTTGGGTCGGGCCGGCTGCTGCGCGAACGTGGGCGCAGCGGCATGTGGCGGCCTGAGGTGTACACAGGGAAACGGATGGGAGGGGGGAGAAATTAGCGGGGTTGGGGGTTTTGGGTTGTGTGAAAGTTGGTGGGTTTATGCCTTGAGAGGTGTGGCGCCTGGCAGATCCAGCGCCGCCCGCGCGGCGCTTCGCGGGGCAAGCCCGCTCCCACATTTGTTGCAACGTGCCGAACCTGACAGGTCATGGTTGTCAGCCTTGTTGGGCTGGCTGGATTCCTGAGTTGGCATTGCTGCCGCCCCACTTGTCTCAAGCCTTGCACCAAGGCTGGCAACGCCTCTCCCACAGGCATGGCCACGTTGCAATAAATGTGGGAGCGGGCTTGCCCCGCGAAGCGCCGCGCGGGCGGCGCTCGATCTCCTAGGCGCTGAAAATGCCATGACCTACCCCCAGCCACCCCTGCGCCTTAGAACCGAAATCACATGAAACTAATTACATTTCGCATTTGACAATCATTATCATTCTGAATAGCTTGTCGCCCGTCGTAGGAAGCTTCCCAAATTTGGGTGCGTCCTTTCCTCTCTGTGACAAGGTGATTTCCATGGCGGAACAACTATCCACAAGTAAGTGCGATTCACCATTACTCCAGGCCTTCGTCGACAACCGCAGCATCCTGGTCAAGATCGCTGCCCGCATCACCGGCTGCCGGTCGCGCGCCGAAGATGTGGTGCAGGATGCCTTTTTCCGGCTCAGCGCCGCCCCGCAGATCACCTCGTCATTCAAGGCGCAGCTGAGCTACCTGTTCCAGATCGTGCGCAACCTGGCCATCGACCACTATCGCAAGCAGGCGATGGAGCTGAAGTACTCCGGCAGCGAGGAGGAAGGCATGAACGTGGTCGTGCAAAATGCCTCCCCCGAAGCCACCCACATCAACCTCGCTGCGCTGGATGACATTGCCGAGGCGCTGAACGAACTTCCCCAGCGCACCCGCTATGCCTTCGAGATGTACCGCCTGCATGGCGTGCCGCAGAAAGACATTGCCAAGGAGCTGGGCGTGTCGCCGACGCTGGTCAACTTCATGATCCGAGATGCGCTGGTGCATTGCCGCAAGACGGCCAGTCGCCAGGCCTGATCCTTCAAGGTGGCTGAGGGCGCGTGTGGGAGCGGGTTTACCCGCGAACACCGGCATAGCCGGTGCCATGCATCATGTCGCATTCTTCGCGGGTGAACCCGCTCCCACAAGGCCGCACAGCGGCCCCTTGGCCCTCAAGCCAGTTTGCAACGCTCGAAAAACCGCTCCCGCCCCAGGATCATCAACGCCGCCCGCTTGTGCGGGAAGTCGAACTCCTTGTCGCAGTGGAAGCACTGGTCGTGCATGTAGCCGATCATCTTGCCGTTGTCTGCACGCGGCTCGGCCACCACCCGCTGGGTGCGCGGGTCATCCAGGAACAGGTAGTGCACCAGCGCCGAAAGCCAGCTGGCCACCTTGTGCGGCCCGCGGTGGCTCTCCTCCCCTACCAGCATGTGGATGCCGCGGTCGTAGTCGTCGGCCGGATAGAACGGCGCAATGCGGTCTTCCTTGGCCCAGTACGCCTCGAAGTAGGCAAACGGCTGGTCATCGAAGCAGCCGATCAGCGTCAACGCATGCGGGTCGGCCTCGAGTTTGCCCAGGTATTCGCGGTGCTGCGCAAGGGTGCCAGCCTCTTGCCAGAACGCCGCTACCCGCGGGTTGTTCTGCCAGCGGTTGAAGCGTTCAAGGTCGTGCTCGATCTCCAAGGTACGCAGCGATACCCAACTGCCCAGACGCGTATCGAAGCGCCGGTACACCTCGCCACGAGGCTTGGGCACGCGGCGTGGGTGGCGTTTGCCGTCACTGATCTGCATCTGCTGCGGGTATGCCACATCGGCCCGTTCGCCTAGCCACGGTTGTGGCAGTTGCCAGAACAGCGCCCGCTCGCACAGGTATTGTCCAGGCTGCTCACCAGCCAGCAGCAGGCCACTGGCCAATGCCTGAGGCAACGGCTCGGGCAGGTGCCAGGCCAGGCGCTGGCAGGCGGTGTTGCGGGCCAGTAACCAATAACAGGCGGCCCACAATGCCTGATAGGGGCGCTCGGGGCACAGCCGCTCGAGGTGAACATGCGGGGTAGCGCCCACCTCCAGGCGCAACTCGATCAGTGGGCGGCCTTCGAGGGACAGGCTCAGGCAGCTGTCACCCTCCTCGGCACTGAGGCTGCGCCAGCGTGGCGCGGACTGGGGCTGCGAAGCGGCATCGAACGGCATGGGCTTGACTCACGGCAATGATGAAAAGGCTCACTGCTGAAAACGTTGCCGCACTACGGGAATTTAGTCGTGGGGGGCGGCCACCGTGATGCGGTAGGGCTCGAAGATGCGCGCCAGCTCGCCGCTTTCGCGCAGGGCGCGCAGCAGTGCCGCGAACGACTGCTCGCCGATGGGTGCCCCCGGGCGCAGCAAGGCATAGTGGTGATAGACCTGGTCGATGCGCTGCGAGGGCACCAATTGCTCCCGGGTAGCCGGGTTGCGCGCCAGGAAATCGCTGAGGTAGGAGCGTGTGACCAAGGCGATGTCGGCGCGGCCGGCCTGCACCATCAGCAAGTTGCTGTCGTGGGAATAGGTCAGGGTCGCGTTGAATGTCTTGCGCAGGTAGTCCGGGTCGGAGTTGAAGCCGGCGAACGCATAGTGGTAGCCGTTGAACAGCGCCAGGCGCTTGCCGTGCAGGTCGTCGAAGTAACTCGGGTCACGGCCATTGGCCTGGCGGGCGACGAACACCTCGGCATCTTCCAGGCCCATGTCCACGCTCTGGTGGGCGATCTGCTGCCAGCCCCACGCCGGGTTCTCGAAAATGGCCATGTCGGTGCGGCCTTGCTGAAGGTCACCAAAACGCCGCTGGATGGAGGTGGGCACCACGACAAAGTGGTAGCGCTGCTGCGCGCGGTTGAGCGCGTCGACCAGCTGTGGCAACAGGCCGCTGTCGGCACCCTGCTCGGGGCGTACCGTGTACGGCGGGAAATGCGCCGCACCAATCCTCACCTCGACGGCATCGGCAGCCCATGCCGGCGCCGCCAGCCAGAACACGGCCAGCAGCATCAGTGGAGAGAGGGCCTTGAGGCCGGGCGCTGGAGTCAAGACGGACACTCATCACGGTTCATGCCTGGGTCCGCCTAAGCTAGGCGTTTTCCGTTCCGGGCACAACTGCCGGTTGGTGGCACTTTGCGCCAAAGCTGCGGGCAAATTGCCAGGGGGTGCCGGATGCCCTGAGTTTGGCTACGCT
Organism: Pseudomonas sp. NLJ1; assembly: GCF_049486705.1. NCBI lineage: Bacteria > Pseudomonadati > Pseudomonadota > Gammaproteobacteria > Pseudomonadales > Pseudomonadaceae > Pseudomonas > Pseudomonas sp. NLJ1. Next base: position 990,432 of record NZ_CP137735.1, read on the forward strand.
CTAGCAGGATCTGCAAGGGAGCCTGGTATGGGCCATTGGTTGGTGATCGACCTGGAAGCCACCACCGACGATGGTGGGTGGCCGGTCACAGAGATGGAAGTCATTGAAATCGGCGCAAGCCTGGTTACCCGCGAAGGCCGCGAGGTCGACCACTTCCAGCGCTTCGTGAAGCCTCGGCGGCGGCCGCAGTTGACACCGTTCTGTCGTGAGCTGACCCATATCAGCCAGGCCAGCGTGGACAGTGCCGCGTCGTTCCGCGAAGTATGGGCAAGCTTCGAGCATTGGCTCGGGCACCACCGTGGGCAGCTTCAGGCCTGGGTCAGCTGGGGCGACTACGACCGCCAGCAATTGCACCAGGAGTGGCAGCAGCATGGGCTGGACAGCCTGCTGCGGACCCTGCCGCACATCAACCTCAAGCAACGCTTCGCCAAGGCCCGCCACCTGCAGCGCCCTGCTGGGCTCAATGGTGCACTGCAGTTGGCTGGCATGCACTTTTGCGGGCAGCAGCATCGGGCCCTGGAAGATGCGCGCAATACCGCGCGGCTGCTGCCGTTGAGCCTGCCGGCGGACGCTACCTGAAAGCAGATGACGAGGCCCGTGGGCTTGGGCATACTGGCCAGCCCTTTTTCATCTCCCCTTTCAGGAGTCGCCCATGTTCCAGGTCAACGAGTACTTCAACGGCACCGTCAAGTCGATCGCATTCGCGGGCGAAGAAGGCCCGGCCACTGTCGGTGTGATGGCCCCGGGCGAATACGAGTTTGGCACTGCCAAGCGCGAGATCATGCACGTGGTTTCGGGTGCGCTGACCGTGAAGCTGCCAGGTAGCGACAACTGGGAAACTTTCAAGGCAGGCGACAAGTTCAACGTGCCGGCTGACAGCAAGTTCCAGCTGCAGGTGAAGGTGGATACCGCTTACCTGTGCGAGTACCGCGACTAAGCAGTAGCCTGTTTCGGCCTCTTCGCGGGTAAACCCGCTCCCACAGGTACTGCACAGCTTTCAGCCTTGTTGTGAACCTGTGGGAGCGGGTTCACCCGCGAAGAATCCAGCACTATCGCGACAGGAATGCCGCAACCTTTTCGGCCGCCGCCTGCAAATGCTGCTCATGGCTGAACCCCGAGGCCTTCAGCGGCTTCAGGTCATGATCCCCCGCCACCAGCCAGCTCACCTCGATCGCCGGCGATAACGCATACCCTGCCACCGCCTCGCGGTTACCCAGCGCATCGCGCTCGCCCTGCACGATCAACGTCGGCGTCTGTAACTCCGCCAGGTGCTCGACTCGTGGCTTCTCCGGTTTGCCCACCGCATAGAACGGATAGCCCAGGCACACCAGTGCATCCGCCCCCAACTCGTCGGCCAGCAGGCTGGCCATGCGGCCGCCCATGGACTTGCCTCCCACCGCCAGCTTGCCCGCGACCAAAGGTCGCACCTGCCGGTACACCTCGCGCCAGCATTCCAGCAACACCTTCTGCGGGTTTGGCGGCCGCTTGCCGCCGGAAACCCTGCGCTCGGCCATGTACGGGAACTCGAAGCGCACTACCCCTACCCCAAGCGCCGCAAGCCTTTGCGCCATTTCGTCCATGAAGCCGCTGTCCATCGGCGCGCCTGCGCCGTGGGCCAGGATCAGGCAGCCCCTGTAACCGCCATTGCCCCGAACGTGCGGGGGATCGCAGCGCAAGCCTGGGACATTTCCGACCTTCGCCCATTGATCCCCGTCAATACCGGCACTTTGCCCATTAATCATGCTTGCCTCGCTGTAAAGCCTGCCAAATAACCGTGGATGGGAACCCATACATGAACACAACCAGCAGTACCGCCTATAACTACAAGGTGGTCCGCCAATTCGCCATCATGACGGTGGTGTGGGGAATCGTCGGGATGGGGCTCGGCGTCTTCATCGCCGCCCAGCTCGCCTGGCCTTCCCTCAACTTCGACCTCCCCTGGACCAGCTTCGGCCGCCTGCGTCCCCTGCATACCAATGCGGTGATCTTCGCCTTCGGCGGCTGTGCGCTGTTCGCCACCTCCTATTATTCGGTGCAACGCACCTGCCAGACCACCCTGTTCGCACCGGGCCTGGCCGCGTTCACCTTCTGGGGCTGGCAACTGGTGATCCTGCTGGCGGCCATCAGCCTGCCGCTGGGCTACACCAGCTCCAAGGAATACGCCGAACTGGAATGGCCGATCGACATCCTGATCACCATCGTCTGGGTGAGCTACGCCATCGTGTTCTTCGGCACGCTGATGAAGCGCAACACCAAGCACATCTACGTCGGTAACTGGTTCTTCGGCGGGTTCATCCTCACCGTGGCGATGCTGCACATCGTCAACAACCTGGAACTGCCAGTCAGCATGACCAAGTCGTACTCGATCTACGCCGGCGCTACCGACGCCATGGTGCAGTGGTGGTACGGGCACAACGCGGTGGGCTTCTTCCTGACCGCGGGCTTCCTTGGGATGATGTACTACTACGTGCCCAAGCAGGCCGAACGCCCGGTGTATTCCTATCGCCTGTCGATCGTGCACTTCTGGGCGCTGATCACCCTGTACATCTGGGCCGGCCCACACCACCTGCACTACACCGCCCTGCCCGATTGGGCGCAGTCGCTGGGCATGGTGATGTCGCTGATCCTGCTGGCACCAAGCTGGGGCGGCATGATCAACGGCATGATGACCCTGTCCGGCGCCTGGCACAAACTGCGCAGCGACCCGATCCTGCGCTTCCTCGTGGTGTCGCTGGCGTTCTACGGCATGTCCACCTTCGAAGGCCCGATGATGGCCATCAAGACGGTCAACGCCCTGTCCCACTACACCGACTGGACCATCGGCCACGTGCACGCCGGCGCCCTCGGCTGGGTGGCGATGATCTCGATCGGTGCGCTGTACCACACCATCCCGAAAGTGTTCGGCAAGGAGCGCATGTACAGCATCGGCCTGATCAACGCGCACTTCTGGCTGGCTACCATCGGTACGGTGCTGTACATCGCCTCGATGTGGGTCAACGGCATCGCCCAGGGCCTGATGTGGCGCGCGGTCAACAGCGACGGCACGCTCACCTACTCGTTCGTGGAAACCCTGGTGGCCAGCCACCCAGGCTTCATCGTGCGCTTCGTCGGCGGTGCGATCTTCCTCAGCGGCATGTTCCTGATGGCCTGGAACACCTGGCGCACCGTGCGTTCGCCGGCGCTCGATGTCGCCCCTGCGAACGCCCAGCTGGCTTGAGGAGACCTGCCTGATGAAACATGAAGTCATCGAGAAAAACGTCGGCCTGCTGGCCCTGCTGATGGTGTTTGCCGTCAGTATCGGCGGCCTGACCCAGATCGTCCCGCTGTTCTTCCAGGACGTCACCAACAAGCCGGTGGAAGGCATGAAGCCTTACACCGCGCTGCAGCTGGAAGGCCGCGACATCTACATCCGCGAAGGCTGCGTGGGCTGCCACTCGCAGATGATCCGCCCGTTCCGCGCCGAAACCGAGCGCTATGGCCACTACTCGGTGGCTGGTGAAAGCGTGTGGGACCACCCGTTCCTGTGGGGCTCCAAGCGCACCGGGCCAGACCTGGCCCGGGTCGGCGGCCGCTACTCGGACGACTGGCACCGTGCACACCTGTACAACCCGCGCAACGTGGTGCCGGAATCGAAGATGCCGTCGTACCCATGGCTGGTCGCCCAGCAGGTCGACAACAGCCATACCGACACCAAGATGCGCACCTTGCGCACCCTCGGTGTGCCGTACAGCGACGACGACATCGCCGGAGCCCGCGACGCGGTCAAGGGCAAGACCGAGATGGACGCCCTGGTCGCCTACCTGCAGGTGCTCGGCACCGCGATCAAGAACAAGAGGTGAATGCGATGGGAATGGACATCGGCATGATCCGCGGCCTGGGTACCCTGGTGGTGATGATCGCCTTCATCGGCCTCACCCTGTGGGTATTCAACCGCCGCCGCGACCATGATTTCGCCGAAGCGCGCCTGCTGCCCTTCGTCGACGACCGCCTGCCGTCTGCCGGACAGGAACCTGCTGCAAAAAGGAGTAACGGGCAATGACCACCTTCTGGAGTACGTACATCTGCGTACTGACCATTGGTAGCCTGGTTGGCCTGACCTGGCTGCTGCTCGCCACCCGCAAGGGCCAGAGCAACAACACCACCGACCAGACCATGGGCCACAGCTTCGACGGCATCGAGGAATACGACAACCCGCTGCCCAAGTGGTGGTTCTGGCTGTTCGTCGGCACCCTGGTGTTCTCGGTCGGCTACCTGATCCTCTACCCGGGCCTGGGCAACTGGAAGGGCATCTTGCCGGGCTATGAAAATGGCTGGACCGGCGCCAACGAATGGCAGAAGGAAATGGACAAGGCCGACGCAAAATTCGGCCCGATCTTCGCAAAGTATGCTGCCATGCCCGTGGAAGAAGTGGCCAAGGACCCGCAGGCGCTGAAGATGGGCAGCCGCCTGTTCGCCTCCAACTGCTCGGTGTGCCACGGCTCGGATGCCAAGGGTGCCTTTGGCTTCCCAAACCTCACCGACAAGGACTGGCGCTGGGGTGGTGAAGCGGAAACCATCAAGGCTTCGATCCTGAACGGCCGCCATGGCGTGATGCCGGCCTGGGCTGAGGTGATTGGCGAGCAGGGCGTGGCCGATGTGGCTGCGTTCGTGCTGACCAGCATGGACGGCCGCAGCCTGCCGGAAGGCGCCAAGGCCGACCCGGCCAAGGGCAAGGAGATCTTCGCCGGCAACTGCGTGGCCTGCCACGGGCCTGAAGGCAAGGGCACTCCGGCCATGGGCGCGCCAGACCTGACCCACCCGCAGGCGTTCATCTACGGGTCGAGCTTTGCCCAGCTGCAGCAGACCATTCGCTATGGTCGCCAGGGTCAGATGCCGGCGCAGGCGGAGATCCAGGGCAACGACAAGGTGCACCTGCTGGCGGCATATGTGTATAGCCTGTCGCAGGATGGTGCTGCTGAAACCGTGACTGCCAAGTAATACCGCCAAGGGGCCGCTTTGCGGCCCTATCGCGACACAAGGCCGCTCCTACAAGGGACCGCGTACTCCCTGTAGGAGCGGCCTTGTGTCGCGACGGGCTGCAAAGCAGCCCCATTCCCACCTTGCCCCCGCTCTACCCTCCCTTGCACCCCCTCCGAACACAACTAAGCTTGTTGCCTCAGTGGGCCTCGCTCCGAAAGGACCGAAGCAGACACGGCGCGTAGCCTGTCGCCGTCCCGATAAAAAGCTTGACCGATCGATCAGAAAAAGGCGAAAAACGGTACACATTACAAATATTTATTTGTGTACAATCGTCCAGACCCGATCGCTGCGGGACATCAGTGAACGGGCTCGGGCACGGGTCGGCGTACCAAAGTTGCGTTGCAGTAACCCTGATGGTTATCAATACTGGCGCCGATTTTTCGACCAACAAGAACATCAAAACCGTGGAACCTTAGCAATGAGCACAGCAATCAGTCCGACTGCTTATAACTATAAGGTCGTCCGCCAGTTCGCCATCATGACGGTGGTCTGGGGGATCCTTGGCATGGGCCTCGGCGTCTTCATCGCCTCGCAGCTGGTATGGCCGCAACTGAACCTGGACCTGCCCTGGACCAGCTTCGGCCGCCTGCGCCCGCTGCACACCAACCTGGTGATCTTCGCCTTCGGGGGCTGTGCGCTGTTTGGCACCAGCTACTACGTGGTGCAGCGCACCTGCCAGACCCGGCTGATATCAGACAGCATGGCCGCCTTCACCTTCTGGGGTTGGCAGGCGGTGATCGTCGGGGCGCTGATCACCCTGCCGATGGGCTACACCACCACCAAGGAATACGCCGAGCTCGAGTGGCCGCTGGCGATCCTGCTGGCCATCGTCTGGGTCACCTACGGGCTGGTGTTCTTCGGCACCATCGTCAAGCGCAAGACCAAGCACATCTATGTCGGCAACTGGTTCTACGGCGCCTTCATCGTGGTTACCGCGATGCTGCACATCGTCAACCACATCTCGCTGCCGGTAAGCCTGTTCAAGTCGTACTCGGCCTACTCCGGCGCTACCGATGCGATGATCCAGTGGTGGTACGGCCACAACGCCGTGGGCTTCTTCCTCACCACCGGCTTCCTGGGGATGATGTACTACTTCGTACCCAAGCAGGCCGAACGCCCGATCTACTCGTATCGCCTGTCGATCGTGCACTTCTGGGCGCTGATCACTCTGTACATCTGGGCCGGCCCGCACCACCTGCACTACACCGCGCTGCCTGACTGGGCACAGTCGCTGGGCATGGTGATGTCGATCATCCTGCTGGCACCAAGCTGGGGCGGCATGATCAACGGCATGATGACCCTGTCCGGTGCCTGGCACAAACTGCGCACCGACCCGATCCTGCGCTTCCTGGTGGTGTCGCTGGCGTTCTACGGCATGTCCACCTTCGAAGGCCCGATGATGGCCATCAAGACCGTGAACTCGCTGTCGCACTACACCGACTGGACCATCGGCCACGTTCACGCCGGCGCCCTCGGCTGGGTAGCGATGATCTCGATCGGCGCCGTGTACCACATGATCCCGCGCCTGTATGGCCGCGAGCAGATGCACAGCGTCGGCCTGATCAACGCGCACTTCTGGCTGGCCACCATCGGTACCGTGCTGTACATCGCCTCGATGTGGGTAAACGGCATCACCCAGGGCCTGATGTGGCGCGCCATCAACGATGACGGCACCCTCACCTACTCCTTCGTCGAAGCCCTGCAAGCCAGCCACCCTGGCTATATCGTCCGCGCCCTGGGCGGTGCGTTCTTCGCCAGCGGCATGCTGCTGATGGCCTACAACGTGTTCCGCACCGTACGTGCCGCCAACCCGGCACAGGCTGAGGAAGCCGCCAAGATCGTCGTCGTGGGAGCGCACTGATGAAGCATGAAGCCGTCGAGAAGAACATAGGCCTGCTGGCCTTCTTCATGGTCATCGCCGTGAGCGTCGGTGGCCTGACCCAGATCGTCCCGCTGTTTTTCCAGGACGTCACCAACAAGCCCGTGGAAGGCATGAAGCCGCGCACCGCGCTGGAACTCGAGGGCCGCGATATCTACATCCGCGAAGGCTGCGTGGGCTGCCACTCGCAGATGATCCGCCCGTTCCGTGCCGAAACCGAGCGCTATGGCCACTACTCGGTGGCCGGTGAAAGCGTGTGGGACCACCCGTTCCTGTGGGGCTCCAAGCGTACCGGGCCGGACCTGGCCCGGGTCGGTGGCCGCTACTCCGATGACTGGCACCGTGCGCACCTGTACAACCCGCGCAACGTGGTACCGGAATCGAAGATGCCGTCCTACCCGTGGCTGGTCGAGCACAAGCTCGATGGCAAGGACACCGCGAAGAAGATGGAAGTGCTGCGCACCCTCGGTGTGCCGTACACCGACGCCGACATCGCCGGGGCCAGCGACGCGGTCAAGGGCAAGACCGAAATGGACGCCATCGTCGCGTACCTCCAGGGTCTTGGCACCATCATCAAGAGCAAACGGTGACGCTGATGGATATCGGGATGATTCGCGGCCTGGGCACCGTCGTGGTGATGGTGGCATTCGTGGGCCTGGCGCTGTGGGTGTTCAACCCACGGCGCAAGAAGGACTTCGACGAAGCGACCCAACTGCCCTTCGCGGATGACCCCGAAGCCAGCCGGCACGTCGAGCAAGCAAAAGCTTCTGGGAGCAAAAAACAATGACAACCTTCTGGAGTCTGTACGTTACCGTCCTGACCCTGGGCACCATCTTCTCGTTGACCTGGCTGCTGCTGTCGACCCGCAAGGGCCAGCGCGAAGAGGTCACCGACGAAACCGTCGGGCATGCCTTCGATGGCATCGAGGAATACGACAACCCGCTGCCGAAATGGTGGTTCTGGCTGTTCGTCGGCACCATCGTCTTCGCCCTCGGCTACCTGGTGCTGTACCCAGGCCTGGGCAACTGGAAAGGCGTCCTGCCGGGCTACTCGTACCTGGATAACGACAAGCAGACCGAGTTCTCCAACGGCCAGCCAGGCTGGACCGGCGTGCATGAGTGGGAAAAGGAAATGGCCAAGGCCGACGCCCGCTTCGGGCCGATCTTCGCCAAGTTCGCCGCCATGCCAATCGAAGAAGTGGCCAAGGACCCGCAGGCACTGAAGATGGGCGCGCGGCTGTTTGCCTCGAACTGCTCGGTTTGCCACGGCTCCGACGCCAAGGGCGCCTTCGGCTTCCCCAACCTCACCGACAACGACTGGCGCTGGGGCGGCGAGCCGGACACCATCAAGACCACCATCATGGGCGGCCGCCACGGCGTGATGCCGGCCTGGGCCGAGGTGATCGGTGACCAGGGCGTGGCCGATGTGGCCGCGTTCGTGGTCAGCAAGCTCGATGGCCGTACGCTGCCAGAGGGCGTGAAGGCCGATGCCGAGAACGGGCAGAAGATCTTCGCCGCCAACTGCGTGGCCTGTCACGGGCCTGAGGGCAAGGGTACGCCGGCAATGGGCGCACCGAACCTGACCCACCCGCAGGCGTTCATCTACGGTTCAAGCTTTGCCCAGTTGCAGCAGACCATCCGCTACGGTCGCCAGGGACAGATGCCGGCCCAGGAGCAGCTGCAAGGTAATGACAAGGTGCACTTGCTGGCTGCGTATGTGTACAGCCTGTCGCAGCAGGCTGAGCCGGCCAAGGCCGAGTAAGCAGGCCCGGCCTCTTCGCGGGTAAACCCGCTCCCACAGGTACTGCGCTTGCCTCAGGACCTGTGCGATCCCTGTGGGAGCGGGTTCACCCGCGAAGAGGCCAGCAAAGACACAGCATTTCTCTCAGGGAAATGACCTGGATCAATTGACACCCGCCATAACACGATTCATACCACGAACCCAACGCGACTAAAGGTCGCAGTGCAGCCCCATACTGCCATCAGCGGCGTATCATGGGCCGCAGAGCGCTAGCAGATTGCGCGAGACTGCGGCCGGCACGCACTGGCTGCGGCGTTTCTCCACTGCCGTGGGACTTGATGATGAGCAAGCAAATTCCGGTACATGACGTCACCCCGCCTGCCAACAAAGGGAAGGATTCCGTCGACCTCTACGCCTCCCGGGAAAAGATCTACACCCGTGCCTTCACCGGCCTGTTCCGACGCCTGCGCATGGTCGGCGGGGCTGTGCTGTTCCTGCTGTACTTCGGCACCGTGTGGCTGAACTGGGGCGGCCACCAGGCCGTGTGGTGGAACCTGCCCGAGCGCAAGTTCTACATCTTCGGCGCCACCATCTGGCCGCAAGACTTCATCCTGCTTTCGGGCATCCTCATCGTGGCCGCCTTCGGCCTGTTCTTCATCACCGTGTTCGCCGGCCGCGTGTGGTGCGGCTACACCTGCCCGCAAAGCGTGTGGACATGGATTTTCATGTGGTGCGAAAAGGTCACCGAGGGCGACCGCAACCAGCGCATGAAGCTCGACAAAGCCCCCATGAGCGGCAACAAGTTCCTGCGCAAGTTCGCCAAGCACAGCCTGTGGCTGCTGATCGGTTTCGTCACCGGCATGACCTTCGTCGGTTATTTCTCGCCGATCCGTGAACTGGCCACCGAATTCTTCACAGGCCAGGCGGACGGCTGGGCCTACTTCTGGGTCGGCTTCTTCACCCTCGCCACCTACGGCAACGCCGGCTGGCTGCGCGAGCAGGTATGCGTGTACATGTGCCCCTATGCGCGCTTCCAGAGCGTGATGTTCGACAAGGACACGCTGATCGTTTCCTACGACCCGCGCCGTGGCGAAACCCGCGGCCCGCGTAAAAAGGACCTGGACTACAAGGCCGCGGGCCTGGGTGACTGCATCGACTGCACCATGTGCGTGCAAGTCTGCCCCACCGGCATCGACATCCGTGACGGCCTGCAGATCGAGTGCATCGGCTGCGCCGCGTGCATCGACGCCTGCGACAACATCATGGACAAGATGAACTACCCCAGGGGGCTGATCAGCTACACCACCGAGCACAACCTTTCCGGGCAGAAGACCCACCTGCTGCGCCCGCGCCTGATCGGCTATGCCCTGGTACTGCTGGTGATGATCGTCGGCCTGGCCACCGCCTTCGCCACCCGTTCGCTGGTCGGTTTCGACGTGAGCAAGGACCGCGTGCTGTACCGCGAGAACGCCCAGGGCCGGATCGAGAACGTGTACAGCCTGAAGGTGATGAACAAGGACCAGCGTGACCACGTCTACGTGCTGGACGCCACCGGCCTGCCGGACCTGAAGCTTGAAGGCCAGCGCGAGATCCGCGTGGACGCTGGTGATATCGTCAGCCTGCCGGTGCAGCTGTCGATCGCGCCCGAGAAACTGCCGTCGACCACCAACGAAATCACCTTCATCCTCAAGAGCGCCGATGACAGCGACGCCCAGGTTGAAGCCAAGAGCCGCTTCATCGGCCCACAGATCCGCTAAGAGAGATAACCCACAATGCCTGCCACCGCCGCCAGCCCCTGGTACAAGCACCTCTGGCCCTGGATCATCATCGGCATCCTCGCCACCTCGGTGTGCCTGAGCCTGACCATGGTCAGCATCGCCGTGCACAACCCGGACAACCTGGTGAACGACAACTACTACGAGGCAGGCAAGGGCATCAACCGCTCGCTGGACCGGGAACTGCTGGCACAGACGCTGGGCCTGAAGGCCGGCGTGCACCTGGACGAGCTGACCGGCGAAGTGGACGTGCGCCTGGCCGGCAACAGCGACCCGCAGAGCCTGGAGCTGAACCTGATATCGCCAACCCAGCCGGAGAAAGACCGCAAGGTGCTGCTGAGCCGGGTCGAGGCTGGGCGCTATGTGGGGCAGCTGGAAGACAAGGTTGACGGGCGTCGCTTCGTCGAGCTGCTGGGCAGCGAAGGTGGCCAGGTTTGGCGCTTGTTCGAGGAGGAGAAAGTGGAGCATGGTGTGACCTTGCAGCTGGGTGATGAAGCCTTGCAAGGTGCCGAGCACCAATAAACGCACCTCCGCCGCGCCCTGTGGGAGCGGGTTCACCCGCGAATGCGTCAGATCAGGCGATGATGTTTTCAGGTCTGACGCATTCGCGGGTAAACCCGCTCCCACAGGTGCCTTGCCCAGCCGGCCGATATGTTTAAGGCAACGATGTGATGACCCAACCCACCCCCTGCTACCACTGCGCCCTGCCCGTCCCCGCCGGCAGCCGCTTCACCGCCGTGGTTCTCGGCCAGCCCCGGCAGTTCTGCTGCCCCGGCTGCCAGGCGGTGGCCGAATCGATCGTTGCCGGTGGCCTGGAGCACTACTACCAGCACCGCAGCGACAACAGCGCCAACCCCGAGGCCCTGCCCAAGCAGCTCCAGGACGAACTGGCCCTCTACGACCGCAGCGACGTACAGCAAACCTTCGTTCGCCATGCTGGCGACCTGGCCGAAACCACCCTGCTGGTCGAAGGCATCAGCTGCGCCGCCTGCGGCTGGCTGATCGAAAAGCACCTGCGCAACCTGCCCGGCGTCGCCGAGGCGCGCCTGAACCTGTCCAACCACCGCCTGCTGCTGAACTGGGATGACAAGCAACTGCCGCTCTCGCGCCTGCTCGCCGAGCTGCGCCAGATCGGCTACGCCGCACACCCCTATCAGCCCGACCAGGCCGCCGAGCAACTGGCCCGCGAGAACCGCAGCGCCCTGCGCCGCCTGGGCGTGGCCGGGCTGCTGTGGTTCCAGGCAATGATGGCAACCATGGCCACCTGGCCGGAATTCAACATCGACCTGTCGCCCGAGCTGCACACCATCCTGCGCTGGGTGGCGCTGTTCCTGACCATCCCCATCGTGTTCTACAGCTGCGCTCCGTTCTTCAAGGGCGCGGCACGCGACCTGCGTACCCGCCACCTGACCATGGACGTTTCGGTGTCACTGGCCATTGGCCTGGCCTTCGGCGCCGGCATCTGGACCGCTATCACCGGCAGCGGCGAGCTGTATTTCGACACCGTGGGCATGTTCGCGCTGTTCCTGCTCACTGGCCGTTACCTGGAGCGCCGCGCCCGCGAACGCACCGCTGCGGCCACTGCGCAGCTGGTGAACCTGCTGCCGGCCTCGTGCCTGCGCCTGGATGCTATCGGCCGCAGCGAACGCATCCTGCTCAGCGAACTGCAGTGCGGTGACACGGTACAGGTGCTGCCAGGCGCGGTAATCCCCGCCGACGGGCGCATCGTCGAAGGCCGCTCCAGCGTCGATGAGTCTTTACTGACCGGTGAATACCTGCCGCAGCCGCGGCAGGTCGGCGAGCGGGTCACCGGCGGTACCCTGAACGTTGAAAGCACCCTGAACGTGGCAGTCGAAGCCCTCGGCCACGACTCGCGGCTGTCGGCCATCGTCCGCCTGCTGGAGCGCGCCCAGACCGAAAAACCACGCCTGGCCGAAATCGCCGACCGGGCCTCGCAGTGGTTCCTGCTGTTCTCGCTGCTGGCCGCCGCGGCCATCGGCCTGTGGTGGTGGTACCTGGACCCGGCGCGGGCGTTCTGGATCGTGCTGGCCATGCTGGTAGCGACCTGCCCTTGCGCGCTGTCCCTGGCCACACCGACGGCGCTGACCGCGGCCACCGGCACCTTGCACAAGCTCGGCCTGCTGGTGACCCGTGGTCATGTACTGGAAGGCCTGAACCAGATCGACACGGTGATTTTCGACAAGACCGGCACGCTGACCGAAGGCCGCCTGACCTTGCGCAGCATTCGCCCGCTCGGCAGCCTGCCCGCCGAGCGCTGCCTGGCCCTGGCTGCAGCGCTGGAGAACCGCTCCGAACACCCCATCGCCCGTGCCTTCGGCCGTACCGCCACGCCTGCTGACGATGTGCAGACCATACCGGGCCTGGGCCTGGAAGGGCTGGTCGAAGGCCAGCGCCTGCGTATTGGCCAGGCCACCTTCGTCTGCGCCCTGAGCGGCGCGGAAATCCCCGGCGTCCCAGAGCCGCGCGGCCAGTGGCTGCTGCTGGGCGACCGCCAAGGCCCGCTGGCCTGGTTCGGCCTTGACGACCGCCTGCGCGACGATGCCCCAGCCCTGCTGGCGGCCTGCAAGGCCAGGGGCTGGCGCACGCTGTTGCTGTCTGGCGACAGCTCGCCGATGGTTGCTGAAGTAGCTGCGCAGTTGGGCATCGATCAGGCCATCGGTGGCCTGCGCCCGGACGACAAACTGGACCGGCTGAAGGCGCTGCAGGCCGCCGGGTGCAAGGTGCTGATGCTGGGTGACGGGGTCAATGACGTGCCGGTTCTGGCCGCCGCCGACATCAGCATCGCCATGGGCAGCGCCACCGACCTGGCCAAGACCAGCGCCGACGCCGTGCTGCTGTCCAACCGCCTGCAGGCGCTGGTACAGGCCTTCGAGCTGGCCCGCCGGACCCGCCGCAACATCGTCGAGAACCTGCTGTGGGCGACCCTGTATAATGGCCTGATGTTGCCGTTCGCCGCGCTTGGCTGGATCACTCCGGTCTGGGCGGCCATCGGCATGTCGGTAAGTTCACTGATCGTGGTACTCAACGCCCTGCGCCTGACCCGCCTGCCCCTGGCATCGGGCTTGCCAGCGAACGAAGCGCCCTTGCCCGCGAGGAAGTCGCCATGCCCGCCCTCTATGTCATGATCCCCGCGGCCCTGCTGTTGGTCGGCGTGGCCGTGTACATCTTCTTCTGGGCGGTGGACAGCGGCCAGTACGACGACCTGGAAAGCCCTGCCCACAGCATCCTGTTCGACGACCAGGACCCGCGCCACCAGGCGGCGGTGAAGCCTGACGACAACCAGGCCGAGACCGACAAGGAAGCCCCGCCCCGTGCCTGACCTGCTGCCCCTGCTGGGCTCGGCGTTGATCCTCGGCCTGCTCGGCGGTGGCCACTGCCTGGGCATGTGCGGCGGCCTGATGGGTGCGCTGACCCTTGCCATACCGCCCGAACAACGTGGCCGGCGCTTGCGCCTGCTGCTGGCCTACAACCTTGGGCGCATTCTCAGTTATGCCTGTGCCGGCCTGCTGCTGGGCCTGGCCGGCTGGGCCGTGGCCAGCAGCCCGGCGGCCCTGGGGCTGCGCGTGGTGGCGGCGCTGCTGTTGATCGCCATGGGGTTGTACCTGGCCGGCTGGTGGAGCGGGCTGACCCGCATCGAGGCGCTGGGCCGGGGGCTGTGGCGGCATATCCAGCCGGTGGCATCCCGCTTGCTGCCAGTGTCCAGCCTGCCCCGGGCGTTGTTGCTGGGGGCCTTGTGGGGGTGGTTGCCATGCGGGCTGGTGTACAGCACCTTGCTGTGGGCGGCCAGCCAGGGCAATGCCGGGTACAGCGCGGCGCTGATGCTGGCGTTCGGTGTGGGAACCTGGCCAGTGCTGCTGGCTACCGGCTTGGCTGCGGAACGGGTAAACATTTTGTTGAAACGGCGCAGTGTGCGAGTGGCTGGCGGGGTGCTGGTGATGCTGTTTGGTATCTGGACGCTGCCTGGGCCGCATCAGCATTGGTTGATGGGGCATTGATTGGGGGCCGCCGTGCGGCCCTTCGCGGGCATGCCCGCTCCCACAGGGCCCTGCGAACGGCTGATAGCAGCCCCAATGCCCTTGATACAAATCAACACAGATTCCTACAGACGGCCATAGACTCCGGGCACTGCTGCTCTTTCCGGGGACCGCCCTCATGCTCGACGACCTACGTTGGGATACCGACCTGATCCGCCGCTACGATCTCGCCGGGCCACGCTACACCTCCTACCCGACTGCCGTGCAACTGCACAGCGAAGTGGGCTCGTTCGACCTGCTCCACGCCCTGCGCGAGAGCCGTCGGGCCGCGCGCCCGCTGTCGCTGTACGTACACGTGCCGTTCTGCGCCAACATCTGCTACTACTGCGCCTGCAACAAGGTCATTACCAAGGACCGCGCCCGCGCGGCGCCCTACCTGCAGCGCCTGGAGCAGGAAATCCAGCTGATCGCCTGTCACCTCGACCCTAAACAGCGTGTTGAACAGCTACATTTTGGCGGCGGCACACCAACCTTCCTCAGCCATGTGGAACTGCGCCAGCTGATGGCCACCCTGCGTCAGCACTTCCACCTGCTGGATGACGACTCCGGCGACTATGGCATCGAGATCGACCCGCGCGAAGCGGACTGGTCGACCATGGGCCTGCTCCGCGAGCTGGGCTTCAACCGCGTCAGCCTGGGCGTGCAGGACCTCGACCCGGCCGTGCAGCGCGCGGTCAACCGCCTGCAGAGCCTGGAGCAGACGCGCACCCTGATCGAAGCCGCGCGCACCCTGCAGTTCCGCTCGATCAACCTCGACCTGATCTACGGCCTGCCCAAGCAGACCCCGGAAGGCTTTGCCCGCACCGTCGAAGAAGTGATCCGCCTGCAACCCGACCGCCTGTCGGTGTTCAACTACGCCCACCTGCCCGAGCGCTTCATGCCGCAACGGCGCATCGACAGCAACGACCTGCCCAGCGCGGCCGCCAAGCTGGAGATGCTGCACGCCACTATCGACCAGCTGACCGCAGCCGGCTACCGCTACATCGGCATGGACCACTTCGCCCTGCCCGACGACGAGCTGGCCATCGCCCAGGAAGAAGGCACCCTGCAGCGCAACTTCCAGGGCTACACCACCCATGGGCACTGCGACCTGATCGGCCTGGGCGTGTCGGCTATCAGCCAGATCGGCGACCTGTACTGCCAGAACAGCAGCGACCTCAACACCTATCAGGACAGCCTGTCCAACGGCCAGCTGGCCACCCAGCGCGGCTTGCTGTGCAACCACGACGACCGCATCCGCCGGGCGGTGATCCAGCAGCTGATCTGCCATTTCGAGCTGGATTTCGAGCCGATCGAACAGGCCTTCACCATCGATTTCCGCGGTTACTTCAACGACCTCTGGCCAGAACTGCTGACCTTGCAGCGCGACGGCCTGATCCGCCTGGACGACAAAGGCATCCGCATCCTGCCTGCGGGCCGCCTGCTGGCGCGCTCGGTGTGCATGGTGTTCGACGCCTACCTGGCGATGCACAACCGCCAGCGCTTTTCGCGGGTGATCTGAAACCGAGTCGTTCAACCGCATGGACAAGTTTCCTTGCCAGGCACACTATGGGCACAGCGAAGGCCCTGGCGCACACCCGCCAGGGCCTGGCCCGCTCGCACCACAACAGCGCACGCTGGCCTACAACCTACGCCGTGAGTTACCCTTACGTCTTATGTGTGCTTTCCCACAAGGATCGATGAAAATGTCCGAGCCAGTCAAACTGCGCCCACACAACCAGGCCCATTGCAAGGACTGCAGCCTGGCCCCCCTGTGCCTGCCCCTGTCGCTCAACCTGGAAGACATGGATGCACTGGATGAAATCGTCAAGCGTGGGCGACCGCTGAAAAAAGGCGAGTTCCTGTTCCGCCAAGGTGACAATTTCGGCTCGGTCTACGCAGTACGTTCCGGCGCCCTGAAAACCTTCAGCCTCAGCGACAGCGGCGAAGAGCAGATCACCGGCTTCCACCTGCCCAGCGAACTGGTCGGCCTGTCGGGCATGGACACCGAGGCCTACCCGGTGTCGGCCCAGGCCCAGGAAACCACTTCGGTGTGTGAAATCCCGTTTGAGCGCCTCGACGAACTGTCGGTGCAGCTGCCGCAGCTACGCCGCCAGCTGATGCGGGTAATGAGCCGGGAAATCCGCGACGACCAGCAAATGATGCTGCTGCTGTCGAAAAAGACCGCCGACGAACGTATTGCCACCTTCCTGGTCAACCTGTCGGCTCGCTTCCGCGCCCGCGGCTATTCGGCCAACCAGTTCCGCCTGAGCATGTCGCGCAACGAAATCGGCAACTACCTGGGCCTGGCGGTGGAAACCGTATCGCGGGTGTTCACCCGCTTCCAGCAAAATGGCCTTATTCGTGCCGAAGGCAAGGAAGTGCACATTCTCGACCCGATCCAGCTGTGCGCGCTGGCCGGTGGCGCAATGGAGGCCTGAGGCCGGCGTTTAGCGGGTATACTTGGGCATTCGTTTTCCCAGGATACCCGCAACAATGCACAGCGACGCCTTCGACCTCAAAGCCCTGATCCGCCCGGTAGTGGACTTCCCCAAACCGGGCGTGATCTTCCGCGATATCACCCCGCTGTTCCAGTCGCCGCGCGGGCTGCGCTATGTGGCCGACCAGTTCATCGAGCGCTATGTCGAAGCCGAGTTCAGCCATATCGGCGCCATGGACGCGCGGGGCTTTCTGATCGGCTCGATCATCGCCCACCAGCTGAACAAGCCACTGATCCTGTTCCGCAAGCAGGGCAAGCTGCCGGCTGACGTGCTGAGCGAGGGTTATCAGACCGAGTATGGCGAAGCCTTCCTGGAGGTGCATGCCGACAGCCTGTGCGAAGGGGATTCGGTGTTGATCTTCGATGATCTGATTGCTACTGGCGGTACGCTGCTGGCAGCGGCCAACCTGGTGCGCCGGACCGGGGCGCAGGTGTTCGAGGCGGCGGCGATCATTGATTTGCCGGAGCTGGAGGGGTCGCGCCGGTTGCAGGCGGCTGGGGTGCCTACCTTCTGCCTGACCGAGTTTTCTCTTAGCGAATACTGAGTTGGGTTTTGGGGCTGCTCTGCAGCCCATCGCGACACAAGGCCGCTCCTACAGAGACCGCGCCGCATTCAAGTCTGCGCGGTCCCTGTAGGAGCGGCCTTGTGTCGCGATGGGCCGCAAAGCGGCCCCAACAGTTCTCAATCAGAGCGAAATCGGCCGCCGCCCGGCAAAGGCATGCGCCAAGGTCCCACCATCCACCAGCTCCAACTCGCCACCCAGCGGCACGCCATGGGCAATCCGCGACGCCACCAGGCCCTTCTCGCTCAGCAACTGGGCAATGTAATGCGCCGTCGCCTCCCCTTCCACCGTCGGGTTGGTCGCCAGGATCACCTCGGTGAAGGTGCCCTGCTCCTCGATCCGCGCCATCAGCTGCGGAATCCCGATCGCCTCCGGCCCCAGCCCGTCCAGCGGTGACAAGTGGCCCTTGAGCACGAAGTAGCGGCCACGGTAACCGGTCTGCTCCACTGCATACACATCGGTCGGCCCTTCGACCACGCACAATTGGGTATCGTCACGGCGCGGGTCGGCACATTGCGGGCACAACTCCTGCTCGGTCAGGGTGCGGCACTGACGGCAATGCCCAACCCCTTCCATGGCCTGGGTCAAGGCCTGGGCCAGGCGCAGGCCGCCACTGCGGTCACGCTCGAGCAGTTGCAGGGCCATGCGCTGGGCGGTTTTCTGGCCGACACCTGGCAGGATGCGCAGGCCATCGATCAGTTGGCGGATGAGGGGGCTGAAACTCATGTGGAAGGCCTGACAATTCAATAAGAGGCGGTTTATACCCAGCGGGGGCGGCGGCGTCAAATCAGCCTCCAGCCCTGCGCGGTCTGTTTTTCCCACAATAAAAGCAAACCGCGTCGACCGCGAGAGCGCATAAAAAAACCGCCGCTGTCGTCAGCGGCGGTTTTTTCAGTAACGCAAATGCCTTTAGAACGGCATCTTGAAGCCCGGCGGCAGCTGCATGCCGGCGGTCATGCTGCCCATCTTGTCCTGGCTGTTCTGCTCGACCTTGCGCACGGCGTCGTTCAGTGCAGCGGCGATCAGGTCTTCCAGCACTTCCTTGTCGTCTTCATCAGTCGACATCAGGCTCTGGTCGATGCTGACACGCTTGACGTCGTGACGACCGGTCATCACCACGCTCACCAGGCCACCACCGGACTGGCCGGTGACTTCGGCGTTGGCCAGCTCTTCCTGCATCTTCTGCATCTTTTCCTGCATTTGCTGGGCCTGCTTCATCAGGCCGGCCATGCCACCTTTCATCATGGGGAATACCTCGATTGGGTCATGTGATGCGGCCCGGCACCGGGCCGGCCGCATGGTTATCCGTTACTGGCCCTGGTTAACCAGGGCTTCTACAGGCTCAATAGTATCCTGCCGCACCTTGGCGCCGAACAACTTGATCATCTGCTGGATCAACGGATCCTGCTCGATCGAGGTGACTGCGTCCTGCTGGCGCTCGGCGCGTTTGCGCGCCGCCGCCTGCGCCGGGGTTTCCTGCTCGGGCAGGATCAGCTCGATGCGCAGGTTCAGCGTGCGCCCCAGGTGCTGGTTGAGCGCGTCGTTCAGGCGCCGCTGCTGGGTGGCGTTGAACAGCGCCCCCTGGCCAGGGTCCAGGTGCAGCAGCCAGTCGTCGCCATCAGCGGCAATCAACGTGCAGTTTGCCGCGATGTTGCCTGTCATCCCGGACACAGGCAACTGTGGGAATAATTCCAGCCATTGCAAGGCCAGGCCGGTGGCCGGCTTGGCTGCCGGCAGCGGTTCGGCTGCCGGCTTGGGTGCTTCTTCCTGCACATGTTCGGCCAGTTCGTCCAGGTAGCTGAAGCCGACCGGGTCGCTTTCGCCGCCGTAATAGTCTTCGTCCAGTGGCGGCTCATCGTCGCGGTCCATGCCCACGGCGGCATAGGCGGACGGGTCGAAGGGCGGCTCGTCGTCATGTGCCGGGGCGGCAGCTGCCGGCGTGGGCGCAGCGGGCGGTGCAGGAGCCGGTGCAGGCTCGGCCACTACCGGTGCCGCCGCTGGCGCAGGCTCTTCCCATGGCAGGTCAACCACCTCTGCCACCGGTTCTGGTTCTGGTTCTGGCTCAGGTTCACTGACCGGGGCAGGCTCAGCTGCCATCACAGGCTCGACAACCGGCTGCGGTGCTGGCTCGACCGGCGCGAGCGCCTGCACTTGTTGCGTGGCAACCGGTGCAACAGGCTCCACGACAGCAGCGGCCGGCGGCGCCACGGCAACCGCCGGCGCTGCCACCGGTGTTGCAGGATCAGCTGTGGCCTGGCTGATCCCCACTGGCTTTAGTATCGGCTTCGGCGCGTCGTCGGTGTCGGCGGGGCGGAACGCCAGCATGCGCAGCAGTACCATTTCAAAACCGCCGCGCGGGTCTGGCGCAAGTGGCAGGTCACGGCGGCCGATCAGGCCCATCTGGTAATAGAACTGCACATCCTCGGCTGGCAATGCCGAGGCCAGCGCCAGCACCCGCTCACGGTCGCCCTGGCCGTTGTCCACCGCTTCCGGCAGCGCCTGGGCAATGGCCACGCGGTGCAGCACATTGAGCATTTCGGCCAGCACGCCAGCCCAGTCCGGCCCCTGCTCGGCCAGGTCGCGAACGGCCTCCAGCAAGGCCCGGGCATCGCCTTCGAGCAGCGCCTGCAGCACACCATAAACCTGGCCATGATCGAGGCTGCCGAGCATGGCCCGCACATCGGCGGCCAGTACCTTGCCTTCGCCGAAAGCGATGGCCTGGTCGGTCAGGCTCATGGCGTCGCGCATCGAACCATCGGCGGCACGGCCCAGCAGCCACAGGGCATCCGGCTCGAACGGCACGTTCTCGGCAGCCAGCACATGGCTGAGGTGCTCGACCACCCGCTCCGGGCTCATGTTCTTCAGCGAGAACTGCAGGCAGCGCGACAGGATGGTGGCCGGCAGTTTCTGCGGGTCGGTGGTGGCGAGGATGAACTTGACGTAGGGCGGCGGCTCTTCCAGCGTCTTGAGCAAGGCGTTGAACGAGTGGGTCGAGAGCATGTGCACTTCGTCGATCAGGTAGACCTTGAAGCGCCCACGGCTCGGGGCGTACTGCACGTTATCGAGCAGTTCGCGGGTGTCCTCGACCTTGGTGCGGCTGGCGGCGTCGATCTCGATCAGGTCGACGAAACGGCCTTCGTCGATCTCCCGGCACACCGAACAGGTGCCACAGGGCGTGGAGGTGATACCGGTTTCGCAGTTCAGGCACTTGGCGATGATACGGGCGATGGTGGTCTTGCCCACACCCCGCGTACCGGTGAACAGGTAGGCATGGTGCAGGCGCTGGTTGTCCAAGGCATTGATCAAGGCCTTGAGCACATGGGTCTGGCCGACCATTTCGCGGAACGAGCGCGGACGCCATTTACGTGCAAGAACCTGATAACTCATCGAAAAACCATCGTAGCCTGATCGAGCGGAAGATCGCTAATGCTAGCGGAGCGGGGGCAAAATTGCACCCTGCGCAAGTCGTCTAAGCTTTGAAACTGATGTGCCATCCAGGGAGGATTGCCTTTGCGAAGACTGCTGGCCCTGTTGCTGCTGTGGAGCACCTACAGCCAGGCTGAACAGCCCGTGTTGCGTTTTTCTGTCGCCGAAAGCTGGAGCATGCCACTGGTGCGCATCGAAGGCGACCAGCCAGTAGAAGGCTTGCTGTACGACCTGATGCAGGCCTTGGCCAAGGAAGTGGACATCCTCCCCGAATACCAAGCCAGCGCCGGTAACCTCCATTTAGTCCAACCGCGCAAAACGCCCGCCGAGCGTCCGTAACCAGTGGCCGCAAAAGAATATCATGATGCCGGTCAAGATCATGCAGATGGCCAGCCATTGCCCGGCACTCATCTGCTCGTCGAAGAAAAGCCAGGAAGTTGCGAGGCCCGATACTGGTATCAGCAACGACAAGGGCGCGACGTGGGTGGCCGGATACTTCTTCATTAGGTTGTTCCACACGCGATAACCCAGAATGGTCGTGATCAGGCTCTGGAAAAGCACGGAAAACAGTGTTGGCCATGCCAGGCCACCGGCCAGGGCTTCGAACGCCAACCATCCTTGCGAGGCAAACGTGAGGACCACAAGGACCGGCAGCGCGTACAAGCTCGACCAGACGATGAAGGCCGTCATTTGACCAGGGCGCTTGAGCTTGATCAAAAGATTGCACAAAGCCCAGGCGAGCGCGGCAAGCAGCACCAACAGCAGACCGACCACCGTTGACGACTGGCTGCTCGCCAACAGCATCAGGCCTAACCCACATGCCGCGAAGACCATCCCCCAGGAATGGGCGGCGGTGATACGCTCACGCAGAAAGATAGCGCTCAGCAGGATGGTGAAGAACGCACTGAACTGCAAGAACACCGAGGACATACCCGGACTCAAGCCTTGGTGCATGGCAAGGTTGACCACCCACCAGATACCTACGGCAAACAGCACGCCATATACCGCCATGGCGGCCACTGAAACGCCGGCCGGGCGGCGGATAAAAAAAACCAGCGGCACCGCACAGAAGGTGAAGCGTAACAGCGTCAACAAATAGGGATCGAGCCCTCGCAAGCCAAGCTCGATGACACTGTAGTTGCCACCCCACAGAACCGTCACCAGAAGACCTACGGTCAAGTCACGCCTGCTCATTTTCATGCCTGCTCTCCCAGATTAGCAGGCACCACTCTATTTTTGTCACAGCAGAGTAGATGTAGGCGCACTCGACTCGGCCTGTGAGAAAACCTACTCGGCGTGAATACAAGCGCTCATGCCGCCTCACATCCTTCAACGCACGCAACGTTTCATTGTGATGTGACTGGGATAGACAAGACGCGGGGTTTTCATACCCCGGAAATGGAGGCGGCCCCACCAGCCACACCCCGGCACTCGATGTTCCCGCTATGGCTGCTCCCTTCCGGGCCTGACCAGGTTAACGGGTAATCAATGCGGGGGGACCGATGGGGCCACCACTACAAGGCTCGCTGAACAACGAGTGGCGCCATTGTACCGGTCTTGGGGGCAGATACAACCTCTGGAGGAGAAAAAGTCATCATTTCTCAATGACTTGTCCGGGTTGGGGTGGCCACGGGCTGCCAATTCGCGGGTGAACCCGCTCCTACAGGGCTAACGCTGACAGCAAGACCAGCGCAGGACCTGTGGGAGCGGGCGTGCCCGCGAAGCAGGCGCCGCGGTGGATGGCACGGGCCTCGCCCGTGTTCGCGGGCACGCCCGCTCCCACAGGGACCGTGCAAGCAGCAAGATCTGCCATTGGCCTTCTAGACAGCGATGCCCTGCTCGCCCAGGAAGGTGACGAAGGCATCTTCGTCCAGCACTTTGACCCCCAGCTCGCTGGCCTTGGCCAGCTTGGACCCCGCCCCCGGCCCCGCCACCACGCAGTGGGTCTTGCCGGAAACCGAACCCGCCACCTTGGCCCCGAGGCTTTCCAGCTTTTCCTTGGCGATGTCGCGGCTCATGCGCTCCAGGGTACCGGTCAGTACCCAGGTCTGGCCGGCCAGCGGCAGCCCTTCGGCCACTTTCTTCTCGCTGCTCCAGTGCATGCCGAACGCCAGCAACTGTGCCTCGATGTCCCGGGCCAGTTTCTGGTTGGCTTCATCCTTGAAGAACTCGCGCACGGCGTCGGCCTGCTTGGCCGCCAGGGCCTGGCGCAGGTCGATACCGTCGGCGGCAATGATCTTCTCCAGGCTGTCGAGCTTGGCCACGAGCTTCTCGGCACCGGTCGGGCCAACCGAGGCAATGTCGAGCTTGGCGATCATGCCGGCCAGCGTGGTACTGGCGGCGAATTCGGCAGCCAGCTCGCCTTCGTCCTGCAGTTGCATGCCGCTATCGAGCAATTGCTTGATGACCTTGCGGTTGTGCTCGTCCTCGAAGAAATTGTGGATCTCGTACGCCACCTCCAGGCCGATGTCCGGCAGGTAGGTAAGCACCTGCGGCAGCGCCTGCTGCACGCGCGCCAGGCTGCCCAGCGAGCGGGCCAGCACCTTCGCGGTCTCCTCGCCTACGTCGGGGATGCCCAGGGCGTAGATGAAGCGCGCCAGGCTCGGGCGCTTGCTGGCTTCGATGGCATCCAGCAGCTTCTTGCTGGACACCTCGGCAAAGCCTTCCAGGCCGACGATCTGGTCGAACTCCAGCTTGTACAGGTCGGCCGGCGAGCCAATCAGGCCTTCGTCCACCAACTGCTCGACGCTTTTCTCGCCCAAGCCGTCGATGTCCATGGCGCGGCGCGACACGTAGTGGATGATCGCCTGCTTGAGCTGGGCGCCACAGGCCAGGCGACCGACGCAGCGGTACACCGCGCCCTCGCTGGTGGTTTCCTTGCCCTTGCTACGCTTGACCAGTTGGGTACGCTCGACCTGCGAGCCGCATACCGGGCATTCACTCGGCACCTGCACCGGGCGCGCATCTTCCGGGCGCCGCTCCAGCACCACCTGCATCACCTGCGGAATCACGTCACCGGCGCGGCGGATGATCACCGTGTCGCCAATGCGCAGGCCCAGGCGAGCGATCTCGTCCATGTTGTGCAGGGTGGCGTTGGACACGGTCACACCGGCTACCTTGACCGGCTTCAGTCGTGCCACAGGCGTTACCGCACCAGTGCGGCCGACCTGAAACTCGACATCCAGCACTTCGGTCAGCTCTTCCATGGCCGGGAACTTATGGGCAATCGCCCAGCGCGGCTCACGTGCGCGGAAGCCCAGTTCGCGCTGGGCGGCCAGGCTGTTGACCTTGAACACCACGCCGTCGATTTCGTACGGCAGGCTGTTGCGTCGCTCGCCGATGTCGCGGTAGTAGGCCAGGCATTCTTCGATGCCGGCGGCATGCTTGAGTTCGCGACTGATCGGCAGGCCCCAGGCCTTGAGCTGCTCGAGGATGCCGATGTGGCTGTCGCCGATGCTCGCGGACACCTGGCCGACGCCATAGCAGCAGAACTCCAACGGGCGGCTGGCGGTGATTTTCGAATCCAGCTGACGCAGGCTGCCGGCTGCGGCGTTGCGCGGGTTGGCGAAGGTCTTGCCGCCGGCTTCGGCCTGGGCGGCGTTGAGCCGGTCGAAACCGGCCTTGCTCATGTACACCTCGCCGCGCACCTCCAGCACCGCCGGCCACCCCTGGCCTTGCAGTTTGAGCGGGATGTTGCGCACGGTGCGCACATTGGCACTGATGTCTTCGCCGGTGGTGCCGTCGCCACGGGTGGCGCCCTGCACCAGCTGGCCGTCGCGGTACAACAAGCTCACCGCAAGGCCGTCGAGCTTGGGCTCGCAGCTGTAGTCGACCGCACCGGGCTGATCGAGCCCGTCTACCACCCGGCGGCCGAATTCACGCAGGTCGGCCTCTTCGAAAGCGTTGCCCAGGCTGAGCATGGGCACTTCGTGGCGCACCTGGCTGAACGCGGGCAGGGCTTCGCCACCAACGCGCTGGGTGGGCGAGTCAGGGGTCACCAGGTGCGGGTGTTCGGCTTCAAGCGCCTTGAGCTCGTTGAACAGGCGGTCGTATTCGGCATCGGGCACGCTTGGCTCATCGAGCACGTAGTAGCGGTAGTTGTGCTGGTCGAGCTCGGCACGCAGTTCGTGGATACGGGTTTCGGCGGTCATGGGATTTGTCTTCTCTTGCAAAGCAAAAGAGCAGCCTGGGGTTGGTGCCTGGTGTTCAGGGTTTTATTGCCTGTGCCGGCCTCTTCGCGGGTAAACCCGCTCCCACAGGGACTCCACTGCCCTTGCGGTTTGTGGTGTCCTTGTGGGAGCGGGTTTACCCGCGAAGAGGCCGACACAGGCAACAGCATTACCCGAACCGACCAGCACGCCCTCAGGCTGCTCTTTCGTCTGGATCTGTCAGCGCTTCTGGGTCAGCGCACGGCGCTCGAACTCGACGATGCGCTGGCGGTAGTGCTCGATGGTCTGGGCAGTCAGCACGCTGCGCTGGTCGTCCTTGAGCTCACCGTTCAGTTCATGCGCCAGCTTGCGCGCCGCAGCCACCATCACGTCGAAGGCCTGCTTCGGATGACGCGGGCCCGGCAGGCCGAGGAAGAAGCTTACCGCGCGGGTGCTGAAGTGGTCGATGTCATCCAGGTCGAACACACCGGGCTTGACGGCGTTGGCCATGGAGAACAGCACCTCGCCGTGACCGGCCATGCTCTCGTGACGGTGGAAGATGTCCATTTCACCGAAGCGCAGGCCACTTTCCAGGATGTTCTGCAGCAGCGCCGGGCCCTTGAAGCCACTCTCGTCGCGGGAGATGACGCTGATCACCAGCACTTCCTCGGCCGGCGGCAGCTCCTTGACGCTGCTGCTGGCAGGCGCCGCACCGTTGCTGCGGGTATTTTCCGCGGCAAAGTCGTCATCGCTGTCGGCAAACAGGTCGGGCTCGCGCGGCTCGGCGCTCAGGTTCAGGTCGCCCTGCTGTGCATCCGCAGCCGCGGTGGCGCGCTTGCCGCGCTTGGCAGCCTTGGCCGGTTTGGGCTCACGCTCGCGATCACGCGCAGAAGCGCTGAGCGACGGCAGGTCGCTTTCATCCAGCTCAGGCTCCTTGTGGGTATCCAGCACCCGCGACGGGCCAAGCACTTCGGCATTGCCCTCTTCGTCCGGCAGGTTGGAATAACTGCGATCCAGACGGAATTTCAACTTGCCTTTCCCGCCGCGCATGCGGCGCCAGCCGTCGAAAAGAATCCCGGCAATGACAATGATGCCGATGACGATCAGCCACTCGCGCAGACCGATTTCCATGTAATCCCGTGCCTCTATAAAAATATGCTTGAAAACAAAGGGTTCAAAGCCCTTTAACACGTGGCGCCAACTCTATGTTCTGACAGGCGTTTTACCCACGCAAAAAACGAGTGACATTAAGCTAGCACGACCAAAGACAACTTTACACCGTCTGTCGCACATGGCGGGGGCATTTCGCTACAGAATATGCCCTTATCGTCGAGCATCAGGCGTCGACCATGGCCATGGCCTCCTCCACATCGACGGCAACCAGACGCGAACAGCCCGGCTCATGCATGGTCACCCCCATCAATTGGTCCGCCATTTCCATGGCAATCTTGTTATGGGTGATGTAGATGAACTGCACGCTTTCACTCATTTCCTTGACCAGACGGGCGTAACGCCCGACGTTGGCATCGTCCAGCGGCGCGTCGACCTCATCGAGCATGCAGAACGGTGCGGGGTTCAACTTGAAGATGGCAAACACCAGCGCCAATGCGGTCAGTGCCTTCTCGCCGCCGGACAGCAGATGGATGGTGCTGTTCTTCTTGCCCGGTGGCCGCGCCATGATCGTTACCCCTGTATCGAGTAGATCTTCGCCCGTCAGTTCCAGATAAGCGCTGCCACCACCGAAAACTTTTGGGAAAAGTGCCTGTAATCCGGCATTTATCTGATCAAAGGTATCCTTGAAGCGGTTGCGGGTTTCCTTGTCGATCTTGCGAATGACATTTTCCAGAGTCTCCAGCGCTTCGACCAGGTCGGCATCCTGGGCGTCCAGGTAGCGCTTGCGCTCGGACTGCTGCTCGTACTCTTCGATGGCTGCCAGGTTGATCGCCCCCAGGCGCTGGATACGCGCCTCGAGCTGTTCCAGTTCCTGTTCGGTGCCTTGCTCGCTGGCCTCGGCCTCAAGGGTGGCGAGCACGCCTTGCAGGTCGTAGCCATCGGCCAGCAACTGCTCCTGCAAGGTCTTGCGCCGCACATCCAGGCCCTGGCATTCCAGGCGCAGCTGCTCCAGCTGGCCACGCAGCAGCTGGGCCTGTTGCTCGGCCTGGGTACGGCGCTTTTCGGCGTCGCGCAGTTCGCGGTCGGCTTCGTCCATATGCAGGCGGGCCTGGCGCATTTCCTCGTCGACGCTCATGCGCCGCTCCAGCAACTCTTCCAGCTTCAGGCGCAGCTCTTCCTGCGGGGCCTCGCCCTCCTCCAGGTTCAGGCTCAGTTGCTCCTGGCGCTCAGTCAGGCGCGCGGCCTGCTGTTCCAGGCGCTCCAGGGCCTGCCGGGTGGAGTCGTGCTGGGCACGCAACGAGCCCAGGCGAACAGCCAGCTGGTGGGCGTGATCCTTGTGCTGACGGGCCTCCTGACGCACCCGGTCGAGGCTTTCGCGCAGGGTGTCGCGGCGGGCCATCAACTGCTCGCGCTGCTCGGTATCCTGGGCCATCAGCTCCAGTGCCTCCTGCAGCAACAGGCGGGCTTCGCCCAGTTGCTCGTGCTCCAGGGCACGCTGCTCTTCCAGTTCGGCCAGCTCTTCCTGCAGGCGCCGGCGGCGCAGCTCGACCTGCTCGGCACGTGCGCGACCAGCCGACAGGTTGGCCTTCAGTTCGCCATGCAGGCGGTTTTCTTCCTGGG
Organism: Pseudomonas sp. NLJ1; assembly: GCF_049486705.1. Classification (NCBI taxonomy): domain Bacteria; kingdom Pseudomonadati; phylum Pseudomonadota; class Gammaproteobacteria; order Pseudomonadales; family Pseudomonadaceae; genus Pseudomonas; species Pseudomonas sp. NLJ1. The sequence continues at coordinate 1,018,249 of NZ_CP137735.1, forward strand.
TTCGGCGACGCAGCTGCTCACGCTGTTCTTCCAGGTCCAACTGCTGCTCGCGCAGGGCCTGCAGTTGCTGCTCCAAATGCTCCAGCGCCGCTTCCTGCTCCAGTTGCTGCTGGCCCAGGCGCTCGATCTCCTGGCCGCGTGCCAGCACGCCGCCTTCGGCTTCGCTGCCACGACGCACCCGCAGGAAGTGCCGGCCAACCCAGTAGCCATCGCGACTGACCAGGCTCTGGCCTTCGCCGAGCGAGGCGCGCTGCGCCAGTGCCTGGGCCAGGCCTTCCACGGGCTTGACCTGGCCCAGCCAGGGCGCCAGGTCGACCTGGCCTTCGACCTTTTCCAGCAGGCTGCCGGGCAGCGACGAGCCGGTACCGCTGGCCAGCAGCAAGCGCAACTCGCCCTGCTCCAGGCCGGTAAAATCGAGGTTACCGAGGTCGTCCACCAGCACGGCCTGCAGGTCGGCGCCGAGCACGGTTTCTACCGCAAGCTCCCAGCCCGGCTCTACCCGCAACCCTTCAGCCAGCCGCGGCTGTTGCTCCAGGCCTTGGTCCTGCAGCCAGTACGCAGCACCTGCACCCGGCTCCAGGGCGGCCTGCTGCAAGGCTTCGAGCGATGCCAGGCGACCGCCAAGGCGTTGCAGGTCGCCCTGCGCCTGTTGTTGGGCCTGGGTGGCCTGTTGCAGTTGCTCACGTGCGCCTTCCAGGCGCTCGACCACCTGCTCTTCCGACAACTGCAACTCTTCCAGCAACATTTCGCTACTGGCCAGCTGCTCGGCCAGTTCGAGCATGGCCGCATCCTGCGGTTCGCTGCCCAGCAGCTCACGCTCTTCGCCCAGCTTGCGCTGGCGCTCGGCCTGGCGCTCCAGGCTGGTTTCCAGCTGTAGCAGGCGCGCCTGCTGCACTTCGGCCTGGCGCCGGGGCTCGGCGGAACGGCTGTTGAAGCTGTCCCACTGCTCTTGCCAGCCGTGCATGCCCAGCTCGGCTTCTTCAAGGGCAGCGGCGGCCTCTTCGGCAGCGGCCAGGGTCATTTCCTGCTCGGGTTCGAGCATGGCCAGCTCTTCACCCAAGGTAGCCAGCAGGGTACGGTCGTGGCCCAGGTGCGACTCGGTCTCCAGGCGCGTGCGCTCGGCTTCCTTGAAGTCATCCTGCAACTGGCGCAGCCGTTGCTGGCCGTGCTGGATGCTCTGCTCGACCCGCGCGATGTCACCGGCCACCGAGTAGAAGCGGCCCTGCACCTGATTGAAGCGCTCGGACAATTCGTGATGGCCATCGCGCAGGCGCTCGATGCTGGCATCGGCATTGCGCTGCTCGGCCACCAGCGCCTCATGGGCCACATCCTGGTCACCGATCACCGCCTCGCGCTGGCGCATCCGTTCGTCCAGGTCACGCCAGCGCAACGCCGACAGGCGTGCCTTCAGCTGGCGTTCCTGAGCCTTGTATTCGCGGTACTTCTCGGCCGCCTGGGCCTGGCGGTGCAGGCGTTCCAGCTGGCGCTCCAGTTCTTCGCGCAGGTCGGTCAGGCGCGCCAGGTTTTCCTGGGTGCGGCGGATGCGGCTCTCGGTTTCGCGGCGGCGCTCCTTGTACTTGGAGATGCCGGCGGCTTCCTCGATGAAGTTGCGCAGCTCCTCAGGCTTGGCCTCGATCAGCTTGGAGATCATCCCCTGCTCGATGATCGAATAGCTGCGCGGCCCCAGGCCGGTGCCTAGGAATATGTCGGTGATATCGCGCCGACGGCACTTGGTGCCGTTGAGGTAGTAGCTGTTCTGCCCGTCGCGGGTGACCTTGCGGCGGATCGAGATCTCGGCGTAGGCGGCATATTCGCCGACCAGGGTGGTTTCGCTGTTGTCGAAAACCAGCTCGATGCTGGCCTGGCTGACCGGCTTGCGGCCACTGGAACCATTGAAAATGACATCGGTCATCGACTCGCCGCGCAGGTTCTTCGCCGAACTCTCGCCCATCACCCAGCGCACGGCATCGATGATATTGGACTTGCCACAGCCGTTGGGGCCGACCACGGCCGCCATGTTGCTGGGGAAGTTGACCGTGGTCGGGTCGACGAACGACTTGAACCCGGCGAGGCGAATGCACTTCAGGCGCATCGGTCAGCCTCGGGCCAACGCCGCCAGCACCAGTTCGCAGCTGCGCTGGCCATAAGCGGTGAGCACCTCGCGAATGCGCGGCAGGTCACGGGCGATCACGGCGTCGAGCAGGCGGGCGAACAGGTCCAGGTAATCGATCATGTTGGCCTGGCGCTGGTCCAGCGACAGGTAGTAGGCACGGCTCATCGCCGGCTGCAGGTTTTCCACGGTTTCCTGCAGGAACGGGTTGTCGGCGAACGGATAGGCCGCCCGCATGACCGCGAAGCTGTCGGCGACGAAGGCCTTGATGTCCAGCTGGTCATGGGCCCGCTGCAGGCGCTGCTGGATCTCCAGGAACGGGCGCAGGTCAGCATCGGTGCGCCATTTTTGCGCAACCGCGTTACCCAGCAGGATGTAGAACTCGCCCATCAGTGCGCACAGGCTGCGCACACTTCGCTCGTCGAGTTCGGTCACATGAGCACCCCGGCGCGGCAGGATCGCCACCAGGTGCCGGCGTTCGAGGATCAGCAGCGCCTCGCGCACCGAGCCGCGGCTGACATTCAGCGCCTGGGTGACCTTCTGCTCCTGGATACGCTCGCCTGGCGCCAGCTCGCCGCGAATGATGCGTTCGGCCAGGTAATCGGCAATCTGCTCGGAGAGGCTGTCCGGGGCCTTGAACGTCATGGTTTTCCTTCAAAATCATTGAACTGGGCACAAGCAGCGAATTGTAGCGTACTTGACCGTTGATCGCGCAGAAGGGCCAGGCGGTTTATTTGACCCGACAGGCAACCCCGAGCGCGGCGCGATCTATGCTTGGCATATGGGCAATGTGAGCCGTTGGGCAGTGACACGAACAATTTCCTGACCTTTGAGTCAGAAAATTATTGACCAGCAGGACAGCTCTTGCTTAGAGTCCGCCCAACAACAATAAAACCATTGCGAGGCCATCCCCGTGATCCAGTTTCTCGTCAACCAGGAGCTGCGTAGTGAGCATGCCCTGGACCCGAACATGACGGTGCTGCAGTACCTGCGTGAGCACCTGGGCAAACCTGGCACCAAGGAGGGCTGCGCCAGTGGTGACTGCGGCGCCTGCACCGTGGTGGTCGGCGAACTGACCCAGGACGACCAGGGCAACGACAGCCTGCGCTACCGCAGCCTCAACTCGTGCCTGACCTTCGTATCGTCGCTGCACGGCAAGCAACTGATCAGCGTCGAGGGTCTCAAGCACCAGGGCCAACTGCACAGCGTGCAACAGGCCATGGCCGATTGCCATGGCTCGCAGTGCGGCTTCTGCACACCCGGCTTCGTCATGTCGCTGTTCGCCCTGCAGAAGAACAGCAGCGGCCCCGACCTGCACCAGGCCCAGGAAGCCCTGGCCGGCAACCTGTGCCGCTGCACCGGCTACCGGCCGATCCTCGACGCCGCCGAGCAGAGCTGCCGCCAGCCCTGCCGCGACCAGTTCGATGCCCAGCAGGCACAGACCATCAGCCGCCTCAAGGCCATTGCGCCAACCCAGACCGGCGAGCTGAACAGCGGCGACAAGCGCTGCCTGGTGCCGCTGACCGTGGCCGATCTGGCCGACCTGTACAGCTCGCACCCCGAAGCGCGGTTGCTGGCCGGCGGTACCGACCTGGCCCTGGAAGTCACCCAGTTCCACAAGACCTTGCCGGTGATGATCTACGTCGGCCATGTGGCCGAGCTCAAGCGTATCGAGAAGACCGCCAGCCACCTGGAAATCGGCGCCGCCACCCCGCTCACCGACTGCTACGGCGCGCTGAACGAGGAATACCCGGACTTCGGCGCCCTGCTGCACCGCTTCGCCTCGCTGCAGATCCGCAACCAGGGCACCCTGGGCGGCAATATCGGCAACGCTTCGCCAATCGGCGACTCGCCACCCCTGCTGATTGCCCTGGACGCGCAGATCGTCCTGCGCCAGGGCGAGCGTCAGCGGGTGATGCCGCTGGAAGACTATTTCATCGACTACCGCATCACTGCCCGCCAGGACAGCGAGTTCATCGAGAAGATCATCGTGCCGCGCGCCACCAGCGACTGGGCGTTCCGCGCCTATAAAGTGTCCAAACGCCTGGACGATGACATTTCTGCGGTGTGCGGTGCCTTCAACCTGAGCATCGAAAACGGCGTGGTCAGCGGTGTGCGCATCGCCTTCGGCGGCATGGCGGCGATCCCCAAACGGGCCCGTGCCTGTGAAGCAGCGCTGCGCGGCAAGCCTTGGAACCAGGCCGCCATCGAGCGCGCCTGCCAGGCCCTGGCCGAAGACTTCACCCCGCTCAGCGACTTCCGCGCCAGCAAGGAGTACCGCCTGCTGACCGCGCAGAACCTGCTGCGCAAGTACTTCATCGAACAGCAAACGCCGTACATCGAAACCCGGGTGACCGCTTATGTCTAACCATCACGTAGCCAAGAGCCAGGCCGAGATGGCCGAACTGTTCAGCCAGGACCTGACCACCGGGGTCGGCCGCAGCGTCAAGCACGACAGCGCCGACAAGCATGTGTCCGGCGACGCGGTGTACATCGACGACCGCCTGGAATTCCCCAACCAGTTGCACGTCTATGCGCGCACCGCCGACCGCGCCCACGCGCGCATCCTGCGCATCGACACCACGCCGTGCTATGCCTTCGAGGGCGTGCGCATCGCCATCACCCACGAAGACATCCCTGGCCTCAAGGACATCGGCCCGGTGGTGGCCGGCGACCCGCTGCTGGCCATCGACAAGGTCGAGTTCTTCGGCCAGCCGGTGCTCGCCGTGGCCGCCCGTGACCTCGACACCGCACGCCGTGCGGCCATGGCCGCCATCGTCGAGTATGAAGACCTGGAGCCGGTGCTGGATGTGGTCGAGGCATTGCGCAAGAAACACTTCGTGCTCGACAGCCACACCCACCAGCGTGGCGATTCCGCTGCTGCCCTGGCCAGTGCCCCGCACCGCATCCAGGGCACGCTGCACATCGGTGGCCAGGAACACTTCTACCTGGAAACGCAGATTTCCTCGGTGATGCCGACCGAAGATGGCGGCATGATTGTCTACTGCTCCACGCAAAACCCCACCGAAGTGCAGAAACTGGTCGCCGAAGTACTCGATGTGCCAATGAACAAGGTGGTGCTGGACATGCGCCGCATGGGCGGCGGCTTTGGCGGCAAGGAAACCCAGGCCGCCAGCCCGGCGTGCCTGTGTGCCGTGGTGGCGCGCCTGACCGGCCAGCCGGCCAAGATGCGCCTGCCACGGGTCGAGGACATGACCATGACCGGCAAGCGCCACCCGTTCTACGTCGAATACGATGTGGGCTTCGACGACGACGGGCGCCTGCACGGCATCAACTTCGACCTGGCGGGCAACTGCGGCTATTCGCCGGACTTGTCCGGCTCGATCGTCGACCGCGCCATGTTCCACTCCGACAACGCCTACTACCTGGGCGATGCCACGGTGCACGGCCACCGCTGCAAGACCAACACCGCCTCCAACACCGCCTACCGTGGTTTCGGCGGCCCGCAGGGGATGGTCGCCATCGAGCAGGTGATGGACCACATCGCCCGCCACCTGGGCCGTGACCCGCTGGCGGTGCGCAAGGCCAACTACTACGGCAAGACCGAGCGCAACGTCACCCACTACTACCAGACCGTCGAGCACAACATGCTCGAAGAGATGACCGCCGAACTGGAAGCCAGCAGTGACTACGCCGAGCGCCGCGAGTCGATCCGCCGCTTCAACGCCAATAGCCCGATCCTGAAGAAGGGCCTGGCGCTGACCCCGGTCAAGTTCGGTATCTCGTTCACCGCTACCTTCCTCAACCAGGCCGGTGCGCTGATCCATATCTACACCGACGGCAGCATCCACCTGAACCATGGCGGCACCGAGATGGGCCAGGGCCTGAATACCAAGGTGGCGCAGGTGGTGGCGCAAATCTTCCAGGTCGATTTCAGCCGCATCCAGATTACCGCCACCAATACCGACAAGGTGCCCAACACCTCGCCGACCGCGGCCTCCAGTGGTGCCGACCTGAACGGCAAGGCGGCGCAGAACGCTGCCGAAATCCTCAAGAAGCGCCTGACCGAGTTCGCCGCGCGGCACTACCAGGTGACCGAGGAAGACGTCGAGTTCCGCAACGGCCATGTGCGCGTGCGCGACCAGATCGTCAGCTTCGAGCAGCTGGTGCAGCAGGCCTATTTCGCCCAGGTGTCGCTGTCCAGCACCGGCTTCTACCGCACGCCGAAGATCTACTACGACCGCAGCCAGGCACGTGGCCGGCCGTTCTACTACTTCGCCTTCGGCGCAGCCTGCGTGGAGGTGGTGGTCGACACCCTGACCGGCGAATACAAGATGCTGCGTGCCGACATCCTGCACGATGTGGGTGATTCGCTGAACCCGGCCATCGACATCGGCCAGGTGGAAGGCGGCTTCATTCAGGGCATGGGCTGGCTGACCACCGAAGAGCTGGTGTGGAACGCCAAGGGCAAGCTGATGACCAACGGCCCGGCCAGCTACAAGATCCCGGCAGTGGCCGACATGCCGCTGGATTTGCGGGTGAAGCTGGTGGAGAACCGCAAGAACCCGGAAGACACCGTGTTCCATTCCAAAGCCGTGGGCGAGCCGCCGTTCATGCTCGGCATCGCTGCCTGGTGCGCGATCAAGGACGCCGTGGCCAGCATCGCCGACTACCGCGTGCAGCCACAGGTGGATGCGCCGGCGACGCCGGAGCGAGTGTTGTGGGGTTGCGAGCAGATGCGCAAGGCGGTGGCTGCAGCGCAACCTGCCGAACAGGAACTGGAAACCGTGCCTCACTGACAATGCAGGGCCCTGTGGGAGCGGGTTTACCTGCGAATGCGATAGTGGTTTCACCGCCGCATTCGCGGGTGAACCCGCTCCCACAGGGATCGCGACGCAGCTATAGAGAGGTTGCATCATGCACCAATGGATCAACGCCCTCGCCGACCACCAGTCCCGTGGCGAAGCCTGCGTGCTGGTGACCATCATCGAGGAGCGCGGCTCGACCCCGCGCAATGCCGGCTCGAAAATGGTCGTCAGCGCCAGCGGCCTGTTCGACACCATCGGCGGCGGCCACCTGGAATACAAGGCGCTGCACATCGCCCGGCAAATGCTCGAAGAGCACCGCACCACTCCGCACCTGGAGCGCTTCAGCCTCGGCGCCAGCCTTGGCCAGTGCTGCGGCGGCGTCAATGTACTGCTGTTCGAACCCATGGCCGCGGTGCAGGCGCAGATCGCGGTGTTCGGCGCGGGTCATGTCGGCCGGGCTCTGGTACCCTTGCTCGCCGCCCTGCCCTGCCGGGTGCGCTGGATCGATTCGCGCGAGCAGGAATTCCCTGCCCTGATCCCCGACGGGGTGACCAAGGTGGTCAGCGAGGAGCCGGTCGACGAAGTGGCAGAACTGCCGCCAGGCTGCTACTGCATCGTCATGACCCACAACCACCAGCTCGACCTGGAACTGACCGCCGCCATTCTCAAGCGCAACGACTTCACCTGGTTCGGCCTGATCGGCTCGAAGACCAAACGGGTCAAGTTCGAGCATCGCCTGCGCGAGCGCGGTTACGACGATGCCGTGATGGCGCGCATGCGCTGCCCGATGGGCCTGGCCGAGGTCAAGGGCAAGCTGCCCATCGAGATCGCCGTGTCCATCGCCGGTGAAATCATCGCCACCTACAACGCCTGCTTCGGCCAGCACGACGCTGCCGCCAATGCCGGCCCCATTGCCCAGTTGCTGCCGCCTTCCCGGCGCAGCCAAGCCATTTGACGAGTGTGTTATGACCGTTACCCGCAAAGCCTACCGTGCCGCCATCCTGCACAGCATCGCCGACCCGGCCGAGGTGGGCCTGGAGGCTTCCCATGAATACTTCGAGGACGGCCTGCTGGTAGTCGACGACGGCCGCATCCGCGCCGTAGGCCACGCCGCCGAACTGTTGCCGACCCTGGACGCCGACATCCCGGTCGAGCACTACCAGGACGCGCTGATCACCCCGGGGTTCATCGACACCCACATCCACTTCCCGCAGACCGGCATGATCGGCTCCTACGGCGAACAGCTGCTGGACTGGCTGAACACCTACACCTTCCCCTGCGAAAAGCAGTTCGCCGACAAGGGCCACGCCGACCAGGTGGCGAAGATCTTCCTCAAGGAACTGCTGCGCAACGGCACCACCACCGCCCTGGTGTTCGGCAGCGTGCACCCGGAATCGGTCAATGCCCTGTTCGAGGAAGCCGAGCGCCTGGACCTGCGCCTGATCGCCGGCAAGGTGATGATGGACCGCAACGCCCCGGACTACCTGACCGACACCGCCGAGTCCGGCTATGCCGAAAGCAAGGCACTGATCGAGCGTTGGCACGGCAAGGGCCGCCTGCACTATGCAGTCACCCCGCGTTTCGCCCCGACCAGTACGCCTGAACAGCTGGCGCTGGCGGGCCAACTGCTCAAGGAACACCCGGGGGTGTACATGCACACGCACCTGTCGGAAAACCTCAAGGAAATCGATTGGGTCAAGTCGCTGTTCCCCGAGCAGAAGGGTTACCTCGACGTGTACGACCACTTCGAGCTGCTGGGCGAGCGCTCGGTATTCGCCCATGGCGTGCACCTGTGCGATGACGAATGCCAGCGCCTGGCCGAAACCGGCTCGGCCGTGGCCTTCTGCCCCACCTCCAACCTGTTCCTCGGCAGCGGCCTGTTCAACCTGCCCCAGGCCGAGCGCTTCAAGGTCAATGTGGGCCTGGGCACCGACGTTGGCGCCGGCACCAGCTTCTCGCTGCTCAACACCCTGAACGAAGCGTACAAGGTGATGCAGCTGCAGGGCGCGCGTCTGCACCCGTACAAGTCACTGTACCTGGCCACCCTGGGCGGCGCGCGCGCACTGCGCCTGGACGACCGCATCGGCAGCCTGCGCCCAGGCAACGACGCCGACTTCGTGGTACTGGACTACAAGGCCACGCCACTGCTGGACTACCGCATCCAGCAGTCCAACAGCATCGAGGAAACCCTGTTCGTGCTCACCACCCTCGGCGACGACCGCACCGTGCGCGAAACCTACGCCGCCGGGCGTTGCGTGCACCAGCGCTAAGGCTCGTTCGCCAAGCCCCGGTACAATGCGCCGCCGATCGCCGCACCGATCAGCGGCGCCACCCAGAACAGCCAAAGCTGTTGCAGGGCCCAGCCACCGACGAACAAGGCCGGCCCCGTGCTACGCGCGGGGTTGACCGAGGTATTGGTCACCGGGATCGAGATCAGGTGGATCAGGGTCAGGGCCAGGCCGATGGCGATCGGCGCAAAACCTGCCGGCGCCCGGGCGTCGGTGGCGCCCATGATCACCACCAGGAACATCGCCGTCATCACCACTTCACTGACAAAGCCCGCCCCGAGGGTGTAGCCGCCGGGCGAGTGATCGGCGTAGCCGTTCGAAGCCAATCCCGCAGACAGCTCGAAACCTGCCTTGCCGCTGGCGATGAGGTAGATCACACCTGCCGCCAGGATGGCGCCGATCACCTGGGCGATTACGTAGGGCAACAGCTCTTTGGCCGGGAAGCGCCCGCCCACCACCAGCCCGAACGACACGGCGGGGTTGAGGTGACAACCGGAGATATGGCCGATGGCGAAGGCCATGGTCAGCACGGTGAGGCCGAAGGCGAAGGCGACGCCGAGTACACCGATGCCGATGGGGGAGCTTGCGGCGAGTACCGCACTGCCACAGCCGCCAAGCACCAGCCAGAAGGTGCCGACCAGCTCGGCCCCCATGCGTTTACCGAGGGACATGCTCATGAGTCCATTCCTCAAGAAGTTGAACGCAACGAATGCGCAAGCCCAACTGCTTGATGAAGGTTTGCTCACAAGAATTTAGCAGACCTTTGATTAATGGCCAGAAATGGCCGTGCTTCTTGTGGGAGCGGGTTTACCCGCGAAGAAGGCAACACGGTGTATGGCACCGGCTGCGCCGGTGTTCGCGGGTGAACCCGCTCCCACAACGGCGCATTCCATTCACTTAAGCAAACGATCAACCCTTGACCGATACCTTGGGCTTTTTCAGCAAATGCGAGAACACGGCATGCAGATCGTCCGAGGCACTCTCCTCGTCGAGGTTCAGCTTGCTGTCGATGTGATCCATGTGGTGCATCATCAGGCTCACCGCCTGCTCTGCATCGCGCGCCTCGATGGCGTCGATCAGCTGCATGTGTTCGTCATAGGAGCAATGCGAACGGTTGCCGCTCTCGTACTGGGCAATGATCAGCGAGGTCTGCGATACCAGGCTGCGCTGGAAGCTGACCAGTGGCGCATTACCCGCAGCCTCGGCCAGCTTGAGGTGGAACTCGCCGGAAAGACGAATGCCGGCGCCGCGGTCACCACGGGAGAAGCTGTCGCGCTCCTCACGCACCATCTGCCGCAACTCGTTGAGCTGCTCGAGGGTAGCGTGCTGCACGGCCAGTTCGGTGATGGCACGTTCGACCATGCGCCGGGAGAAGAACACCTGGCGGGCCTCTTCCACCGTCGGGCTGGCCACCACCGCACCGCGGTTCGGCCGCAACAGCACCACGCTTTCGTGGGCCAGGCGCGACAAGGCGCGGCGGATGATGGTGCGGCTGACGCCGAAGATCTCGCCCAGCGCTTCCTCGCTCAACTTGGTGCCCGGTGCCAGACGCTGCTCGAGGATCGCCTCGAAAATATGCGCGTAGACGATGTCGTCCTGGGTACCACTGCGGCCAGCCTTGCCGGTACGCGCAGGTTTCTTCAGAGGTTGCAGCTGTTCGTTCATGGGCTCTCGAGGCACGAAGGAAAGTATGGCGCCATTGTACACAGGCTGAGCCGTTTCTGCAGGTGGCCTTTTACCTATATAGCCGTTGTACGACACCTTGCGCACACAAAAGATAAAACATTATTTGCATTCTTTGTACACAAAAGGATAATCCACCGAGCAACTTCTTGACCCGCAAGTCAACAAACCGGTCAGACGTCTGCCTTCCCTCGCGGAGCCGCCAAGTGCATTGCGCAGGCCACTGGCTCCATAACAACAAGAAAGACTTGAGGAGTACTTGCTGTGGAAAGCCGCAAATCCGAAGCCCCTACGCTGGATCTTGCCCCACCGCTCGAAACGAGCTGGCTGGAGCGGATTTTCAAACTCAAGCAACACGGCAGCACCGTCAGGACCGAAATGATCGCCGGGGTGACCACCTTCATCACCATGGCCTACATCATCTTCGTCAACCCCAACATCATGGCCGACGCTGGCATCGACCACGGTGCCGCCTTCGTCGCCACCTGCATCGCCGCCGCGCTTGGCTGCCTGCTGATGGGCCTGTACGCCAACTGGCCGGTGGGCCTGGCGCCGGGCATGGGGCTCAACGCGTTCTTCACCTACACCGTGGTCGGCACCATGGGCTACAACTGGGAAACGGCACTGGGCGCAGTATTCGTCTCGGGTGTGCTGTTCATGTTCCTGACCTTGTCGAAAGTGCGCGAATGGTTGCTCAACAGCATCCCGGTCAGCCTGCGCCATGCCATGGGGGCCGGCGTCGGATTGTTTCTCGGGCTGATCGGCCTGAAAACGGCAGGCATCATCGTCGACAGCCCGGCCACGCTGATCAAGCTGGGCTCGCTGCATGAGCCGGGGCCGCTGCTGGCGGCGGTATGCTTCCTGCTGATCGCCATCCTCAGCTACAAGCGGGTGTTCGGTGCGATCCTGATCAGCATCATCGGTGTCACCCTGGCCGGCTGGGGCCTGGGCCTGGTGAAGTTCGGCGGGGTGATGTCGATGCCGCCAAGCCTGGCACCGACCTGGATGGCCATGGACGTGGCCGGCGTGTTCAACGTCAGCATGATCAGCGTGGTGCTGGCGTTTTTGTTCGTGCACATGTTCGACACCGCCGGCACCCTGATGGGCGTGGCGCAGCGGGCCAACCTGGTGGCGCCGGACGGGCGCATCGAGAACCTGTCGAAGGCGCTGAAGGCCGACAGTGCTTCAAGTGTGTTTGGCGCCGTGGTCGGCGTGCCGCCGGTGACCAGCTATGTGGAAAGTGCTGCCGGTGTAGCCGCAGGTGGCCGTACCGGCCTGACTGCAGTGGTGGTCGGCCTGCTGTTCATCGCGGCGATGTTCTTTGCGCCGCTGGCCGGGATGATTCCGGCCTATGCCACCGCCGGTGCGCTGATCTACGTGGCAATGCTGATGATGGGCAGCATGGCGCATATCCACTGGGACGAGGCCACCGACAGCATTCCGGCGATCGTCACGGTGATCATGATGCCGCTGACTTTCTCGGTGGCCGACGGTATTGCCCTGGGCTTCATCAGCTACGTGGCGTTGAAGGCAGGTACCGGCAAATACAAGGAAATCTCCGCCAGCCTGTGGGTGCTGTGCGCGATCTTCATTGCCAAGTTCGTGTTCCTCTGACCCCCGCTGCACCAACCAAGGGCGCCTCGGCGCCCTTTCTTTGTTTCTACAGCCTGTACCGGCCTCTTCGCGGCCTGTGGGAGCGGGTTTACCCGCGAAGAGGCCGGTGCAGGCAATACAAAAACAGCAGACGAAAAAAAGCCCGCCAGTGTGAGAGCGGGCCAAAGGACCTACGAAGATTCTTCTAGCGACCAACTAGCTTCCACGATAGGTCGAATAGCTGTACGGCGAGATCAGCAGCGGCACGTGGTAGTGCTCCTGCTGCTCGTCGATGCCAAAGCGCAGCACGACAACATCCAGGAACGCCTGGGCTGGCAGCTGTACACCGCGAGCGCGGTAGTAGTCGCCAGCGCTGAACTGCAGCTGGTAGACGCCGGTACGGTAGTCGTCACCCTGCAGCAGTGGCGCGTCGACGCGGCCATCGCTGTTGGTCAGGGCGGTGTTCACCAGCTCCAGCTGCTGGCCTTCGACACGGTACAGCTCGACCTTGATCGAGCTGCCCGGGCAGCCATGCGCGGCATCCAGTACGTGTGTGGTCAAACGTCCCATTGCTTGTCGCCTCTTGTTCAATCTGTGGGCAAAAAATACACGGCCATCATCACGCCAAAGGGCCTGCGATGCGCGGGAATGACGCCATTAAGACATTCCATCGCAAAATTGTACACAATTTTTTGAACCCATCTGTCGCACCCACCGTTTCTTGCTCACAAACGACGCATCGGTCGCAAATACAGACACCGCAAAGACACCAACGTCATTAGCTGACCAATCAGGCAGGTTTCTTGCACTGTTTTTCCAGGTCGCTGCGAGGCGACAAAAGGGAAGAAATGCGGAAAAACAGGCTTACAAAAGATTTCAGAAGTTGTATACAATCAGCCCATCCGGTGGTGCGACATACCGACGCGGCCCGCCCACCCCCCGCACTAACGCACAAGAAGGAAGACTGCAGTGAGCGCTGACTACCCTCGCGACCTGATCGGTTACGGCAACAACCCTCCTCACCCGCAATGGCCGGGCAACGCTCGCATCGCGCTATCTTTCGTCCTCAACTACGAGGAAGGTGGCGAACGCAACATCCTGCACGGTGACAAGGAGTCCGAAGCGTTCCTCTCGGAAATGGTCGCCGCCCAGCCATTGCAGGGCGCGCGCAACATGAGCATGGAATCGCTGTACGAGTACGGCAGCCGTGCCGGCGTGTGGCGCCTGCTGAAGCTGTTCAAGGACAGCGGCGTGCCGCTGACCATCTTCGCCGTGGCCATGGCCGCCCAGCGCCACCCCGACGTGATCCGCGCCATGGCCGAGGCCGGCCATGAAATCTGCAGCCACGGCTACCGCTGGATCGACTACCAGTACATGGACGAGGCCCAGGAGCGCGAGCACATGCTCGAAGCCATCCGCATCCTCACCGAAATCACCGGTGAGCGCCCGCTGGGCTGGTACACCGGCCGCACCGGCCCGAACACCCGCCGCCTGGTGATGGAGGAAGGTGGCTTCCTGTACGACAGCGACACCTATGACGACGACCTGCCCTACTGGGAGCCGAACAACCCTACCGGCAAGCCGCACCTGGTGATCCCCTACACCCTCGACACCAACGACATGCGCTTCACCCAGGTACAGGGCTTCAACTGCGGCGAGCAGTTCTTCCAGTACCTCAAGGACGCCTTCGATGTGCTGTACGCCGAAGGCAGCGACGCCCCAAAGATGCTGTCCATCGGCCTGCACTGCCGCCTGGTTGGCCGCCCGGCACGCCTGGCAGCACTGAAGCGCTTCGTCGATTACGCAAAAAGCCATGACCAGGTCTGGTTCGCCCGTCGCGTGGACATCGCCCGCCACTGGCACGCCACCCACCCGTACAAGAAAGAGAACGCCTGATGACCGCCTTCAACACCCTCAAGCCATCCGCCCTGGACCGCGACGCCTTCGTCAAGGCCTTCGCCGACATCTACGAGCACTCGCCGTGGGTAGCCGAAAAAGCCTACGACCTGGGCCAACTGGGCGAGCTGGACGAGATCGAGGCGCTGCACCAGCGCATGAGCGATATCCTGCTCAGCGCCAACCACGCCGACCAATTGGCGCTGATCAACGCTCACCCGGACCTGGCCGGCAAGGCCGCCATCCAGGGCGAGCTGACCGAATCGAGCACCAACGAGCAGGCCGGCGCCGGTATTCACCAGTGCACCGCCGAAGAGTTCGCCCGTTTCACCGAGCTGAATGACGCCTACAAGGCCAAGTTCCAGTTCCCGTTCATCATGGCGGTAAAAGGCAGCAACCGGCACCAGATCCTCGCCTCGTTCGAAAAACGCATCCACAACGATGCCGATGCCGAATTCAAGGAAGCCCTGGCGCAGATCAACCTGATCGCCCTGTTCCGCCTGCTGCAGCTGTAACCGCCGTAGCAACGCTTGAGCCTTATCCAGAATAACGAACATAGAAGAGATATCCGCATGCGCACCCTGATGATCGAGCCCCTGACCAAAGAAGCCTTCGCCCCCTTCGGAGATGTGATCGAAACCGATGGCAGCGACCACTTCATGATCAACAACGGCTCGACCATGCGCTTCCACAAGCTCGCCACGGTCGAAACCGCCGAGCCTGAAGACAAGGCGATCATCAGCATCTTCCGCGCCGACGCGCTGGACATGCCGCTGACCGTGCGCATGCTGGAACGCCATCCGCTGGGCAGCCAGGCTTTCATCCCGCTGCTCGGCAACCCCTTTCTGATCGTGGTCGCGCCAGTTGGCGATGCACCTGTATCAGGTTTGGTCCGAGCCTTCCGCAGTAATGGCAGGCAGGGCGTTAATTACCATCGCGGCGTCTGGCACCACCCGGTGCTGACGATCGAAAAGCGGGATGACTTCCTGGTGGTTGATCGCAGTGGTTCCGGCAACAACTGCGACGAGCATTACTTCACCGAGGAACAGATGCTGGTCCTCAATCCCCACCAATAAGAAAAGGTCGGTCATTCAAGGGCATTGCCCGATCGGGTGACCGGCAAGAGGTACATACTGTGGAAGCACACCTTCACGAATGGCTGAACCTGAGCATTCGCTGGGTTCACATGATCACCGGCGTCGCCTGGATCGGTGCATCGTTCTACTTCGTCTGGCTGGAGAACCACCTGAACCGAAGCAACCCGCGCGATGGGTTGTCGGGTGATCTCTGGGCAATTCACGGCGGTGGTATCTACCACCTGGAAAAATACAAGCTCGCCCCCCCGAAAATGCCCGAGAACCTGCACTGGTTCAAATGGGAAGCCTACTTCACCTGGATGTCCGGTATCGCCCTGCTGTGCGTGGTGTTCTACTGGAACCCGGCCCTGTATCTGCTGGCCCCTGGCAGCACCCTCAGTGGTGCCGAAGGCGTGGCCATCGGTATCGGCTCGCTGATCGCCGGCTGGTTCATCTACGACTTCCTGTGCGACTCGCCCCTGGGCAAGAAGCCAGCGCTGCTCGGTGCAGTACTGTTCGTGCTGATCATCGCCGCATGCTGGGGCTTCAGCCTGGTGTTCAGCGGCCGTGGTGCGTACCTGCACACCGGCGCGATCATCGGCACCATCATGGTCGGCAACGTGTTCCGAATCATCATGCCGGCCCAGCGCCAGCTGGTGGCGGCGATCGAGAACAACCAGACCCCCGACCCGGTACTGCCGGCCAAGGGCCTGCTGCGCTCGCGCCACAACAACTATTTCACCCTGCCGGTGCTGTTCATCATGATCAGCAACCACTTCCCGAGCACCTACGGTAGTCAGTACAACTGGCTGATCCTGGCCGGTATCGCGGTAGCTGCGGTCCTGATCCGTCACTACTTCAACACCCGCCACGACAGCAACAAGTACGCCTGGACCCTGCCGGTCGGCGCCCTGGCGATGATCTGCCTGGCCTACGTCACCGGTCCGAAACCGATGGCGGTCAGCCCTGAGCAGGCTGCGGCGAAAGTCGAGTACCAGCCACTGCCCGCGACCGCTGTAGGTGGCAAGACCGCAGCCGAGCAACGCGCCGAAGACGCCGCCAAGGCTGCCGCAGCGCCTGCCGCGCCGGCCGAAGCCCCTGCCCAGGCCACGGCCCAGGCCGGCGGCGAGACCTTCGACAAGATCCACAATGTCATCCAGGAACGCTGCACCGTGTGCCACTCGTCCAAGCCGACCAGCCCACTGTTCAGCGCCGCCCCTGCCGGCGTGATGTTCGACACCCCGCAGCAGATCCAGGCCCAGGCCGCGCGCATCCAGGCGCAAGCGGTCGCCAGCCAGATCATGCCGCTGGGCAACATCACCCAGATGACCACCGAAGAGCGCAAGCTGGTCGGTGACTGGATCGCCAAAGGCGCCCCGGTCAACTGAAACACAAATGTCGGGATAACACCGCCCCCTGTGGGAGCGGGTTCACCCGCGAAGAGGCCGGTAATCCCGGCCTCTGTTTCAAGATATACGCAACAAGCAAGCATCGAGCGTTCAGCGTCAGGCGGGACTCCAGGCTCTCTTCATTGTGAGCCTGCCGCCTGAGGCCGGCGCTTGGATCCGAGAATAAAAACAAAACTCGAGGTGCTGCATGTCCGAGTCCCGCAAGGCGTACATCCCTGTTGCGCCGCCGCGTGAGCCCTTGCCCCTGTTCCAACTGATCCTGGTTGGCCTGCAACACGTTCTGCTGATGTACGGTGGCGCGATCGCCGTGCCGTTGATCATCGGCCAGGCCGCCGGGTTGTCCCGTGAAGAAGTCGCTTTCCTGATCAACGCCGACCTGCTGGTCGCTGGCGTCGCCACCATCATCCAGTCCTTCGGTATCGGCCCGGTGGGCATCCGCATGCCGGTGATGATGGGTGCCAGTTTCGCTGCCGTCGGCAGCATGGTGGCCATGGCCGGCATGCCAGGCGTGGGCCTGCAAGGGATCTTCGGCGCCACCATCGCCGCCGGTTTCTTCGGCATGCTGATCGCGCCGTTCATGTCCAAGGTCGTACGCTTCTTCCCGCCACTGGTCACCGGTACGGTGATCACTTCGATTGGCCTGTCGCTGTTCCCGGTGGCGGTCAACTGGGCCGGTGGTGGCCAGGAAGCTGAAGCCTTCGGCTCACCGATCTACCTGATGGTGGCTGGCCTGGTGCTGGCGGTAATCCTGCTGATCAACCGTTTCATGCGTGGCTTCTGGGTCAACGTGTCGGTGCTGGTGGGCATGGGCCTGGGCTACGTCCTGGCCGGTTCCATCGGCATGGTCGACCTGTCGGGCCTGAACGACGCACCCTGGCTGCAAGTGGTAACCCCACTGCACTTCGGCATGCCGACCTTCAGCCTGGCGCCGATCCTGTCCATGTGCCTGGTGGTGGTGATCATCTTCGTCGAGTCCACCGGCATGTTCCTGGCCCTGGGCAAGGTGACCGATCGTGAAGTTACCCCAGGGATGTTGCGTCGCGGCCTGCTGTGCGATGCCGGCGCGTCGTTCATCGCCGGCTTCTTCAACACTTTCACCCACTCCTCGTTCGCCCAGAACATCGGCCTGGTGCAGATGACCGGGGTGCGCTGCCGCTATGTCACCATCGTGGCCGGTGCACTGCTGATCCTGCTCAGCCTGCTGCCCAAGGCGGCCTTCCTGATTGCCTCGATCCCGCCTGCGGTACTGGGCGGCGCGTCCATCGCCATGTTCGGCATGGTCACCGCCACCGGGATCAAGATTCTCCAGGAAGCGGACATCGGCGACCGTCGCAACCAGTTGCTGGTTGCGGTGAGCGTCGGCTTCGGGTTGATCCCCGTGGTGCGTCCGGAGTTCTTCGCCCAGATGCCCCAGTGGATGGAACCCATCACCCACAGTGGCATCGCCATGGCCACGGTCAGTGCCCTGGTGTTGAACGTGCTGTTCAACATCCTTGGCGGTGCCGACCGCGCGGTGCACAACGAAGCCTGTCACCAGCATTGAGCAAAGGGGGGCGGCGCACTGCCGCCCCACCTCGAATTCGCCGTAAACGCTACACCGTCGGCCCGCCGGAATGGGCCGTCCGGGGCGCCTGCGCGCCAAAAAAACCCAACAAAAACAATAAGTCCGGGAACCACAACATGAAACGCATCACCTCGTCCCTCTTGCTGGGCAGCAGCCTGCTGGCCACCCTTCCCGCCCACGCTGGCGAATGGCTGCAGTGGCATGGCGAAAGCCTGAGCTACCTGTACGGCAAGGATTTCAAGGTCAACCCAGGCATCCAGCAGACGGTTACCTTCGAGCACGCCAACAAATGGAAGTACGGCGACACCTTCATGTTCGTCGACAAGATCTTCTACAACGGCAAGCCCGACCCGGGCAAAGGCGTGACCACCTACTACGGTGAGTTCAGCCCGCGCCTGTCGTTCGGCAAGATCTTTGACCAGAAGCTGGCCTTCGGCCCGATCAAGGATGTGCTGCTGGCCATGACCTACGAGCGTGGCGAGGGCGACAACGAGGCCTACCTGATCGGCCCCGGCTTCGACCTGAACATTCCCGGCTTCAACTACTTCACCCTCAACTTCTACCTGCGCAACACCGAAGGCAGCCGCCCCGGTGACAACGTCTGGCAGATTACCCCGGCTTTCTCGTACACCATTCCGGTGGGCAAATCCGACATTCTGATCGACGGTTACATGGACTGGGTGGTCGACAACGACCAGACCCGCCGTGGCACCTACCACGCCAACCTGCAGTTCAACCCGCAGGTCAAGTACGACCTGGGCAAAGCCTTGAACCTGGGCGCCAAGCAGCTGTACGTGGGCATCGAGTACAGCTACTGGAAGGACAAGTACGGCATCGACAGCCAGGGAAACATCGACAGCAACCAGAGCGTTACCAGCGCGCTGATCAAAGTGCACTTCTGAAAAACTGACCGAACGCACAAGTTTGTACCACACTGCTCCAGGACGGAGCACTTGAGGCAAGGCGCGCAAGCCAGTAATCTGCGCGCCCCCTCGATCAGGGCAGAAGGGATTCTGCCTGCGTTTACTGACCGCTCAGTCAATGAATACGGGCGGTTGGCCAACGTGTTGCCAGCCTGAAAGACCCTTTTCATCCGTTCAGAACGAAGTCGAGCAGGAAGGTTTTGCCAGCCCAGGAAAGTTGGCTCAACCCTTGCCAAACAGCTGTGGCCTATCGAAAAAAGCTGACTCAAAAGACAAAAAAGCGCCAACAACGAGCGCTGACAACAGATCAATCAAGGGAGCGACACTCGCAATGCGTACCATCAACAGCCTGATCCTCGCCGGCGGCCTGCTGGCCTGTGGCACCACCTTCGGCGGCGACCTGCTGCAATGGCAGAACAACAGCCTGACCTACCTGTGGGGCAAGAACTTCAAGGTCAACCCGTCGATCCAGCAAACCGTGACCTTCGAGCACGCTGATGGCTGGAAGTACGGCGATAACTTCATCTTTGTCGACAAGATCTTCTACCAGGGCCAGAAAGATGAGGGCAATGGCCCGAACACCTACTACGGCGAAATCAGCCCGCGCCTGTCGTTCGGCAAGATCTTCGACCAGAAGCTGGCCTTCGGCCCGGTCAAGGACGTGCTGCTGGCGATGACCTACGAGTTCGGCGAAGGTGATACCGAGTCGTACCTGATTGGCCCAGGCTTCGACCTGGACATCCCTGGTTTCGACTACTTCCAGCTGAACTTCTACAACCGCACCACCGACGGCAGCCGCGCTGGCGACAACGTGTGGCAGATCACCCCGGTGTGGTCGTACACCATTCCGGTCGGTTCGTCCGATGTGCTGATCGACGGTTTCATGGACTGGGTGGTGGACAACGACGAGAACCGCCGCGGCACCTACCAGGCCAACCTGCACTTCAATCCGCAGATCAAGTATGACCTGGGCAAGGCCTTGCACCTGGGCGAGAAGCAGCTGTATGTGGGTGTCGAGTACGACTATTGGAAGAACAAGTACGGCATCAAGGATTCCGATGCCTTCACCACCGACCAGAACACCATGAGCTTCCTGCTCAAGGTACATTTCTGATCTGAGTACAGGGGCCGCCTTGCGGCCCATTCGCGGGTAAACCCGCTCCCACAGGGTCCGCACCGGATTCATGGCAGACGCTATACATGTGGGAGCGGGTTCACCCGCGAACCGGGGCGAAGCCGCGTGGGGCCGCGCTGCGGCCCATCGCCGGCAAGCCAGCTCCCACAAAGTCCGCGCCGGATTCAAGGCCTGCGCTGTACCTGTGGGAGCGGGTTCACCCGCGAACCGGGGCGAAGCCCCGGCCAGGCCGCATCAATTGGCCGGCCGAACCGCCCGCCACAATTTCCCCGCAATGCCCACCACCGCCAGCACCACGGCACCGGCCACAACCCCGACACCGCCGTTCAGCAGCGCCACGGTCAACGCCCCGCCACGCCCTTCGCTGAACGCCTCGATGGCGTGATGCAGCGGCCCGATGCCATGCACCAGGATCCCGCCACCGACCAGGAACATGGCCGCCGTACCGATTACCGACAGGCTCTTCATCATGTACGGGGCAGCCCGCAGGATGCCGTTACCCACCGCCCTGGCCAGGCGTGATGCCTTACGAGTCATCCACAGCCCCAGGTCATCGAGCTTGACGATACCGCCCACCAGCCCGTACACGCCGATGGTCATGACCACCGCGATGCCCGACAGCACGACGATCTGCTGGGTCAACGGCGAATCGGCAACGA
This sequence comes from Pseudomonas sp. NLJ1, assembly GCF_049486705.1. Taxonomy (NCBI): domain Bacteria; kingdom Pseudomonadati; phylum Pseudomonadota; class Gammaproteobacteria; order Pseudomonadales; family Pseudomonadaceae; genus Pseudomonas; species Pseudomonas sp. NLJ1. The sequence continues at coordinate 1,039,354 of NZ_CP137735.1, forward strand.
TGCCCAGGGTGATGGCGATGATTTCCGCCGAAAGGATGAAGTCGGTACGTACCGCGCCCTTGATCTTGGCTTTTTCGAATGCCACCAGGTCGACATTGGCATCAGCCACCGCCTCCTTGAGCGCTTCGTGCTCGGCGTCCGTCTCGGCCTTGCTGTGCAGGAACTTGTGCGCCAGCTTCTCGAAACCCTCGAAGCACAGGTAGGCACCGCCCAGCATCAGCAACGGTGTCACCGCCCAAGGGATGAACGCACTGATCAGCAGCGCCGCCGGCACCAAGATGGCCTTGTTCACCATCGAGCCCTTGGCCACGGCCCACACCACCGGGATCTCGCGCTCGGCACGCACCCCGGTGACCTGCTGGGCATTCAGGGCCAGGTCATCGCCCAGCACGCCCGCGGTCTTTTTCGCCGCCACCTTGGTCATCACCGAGACGTCATCGAGCACAGTGGCGATATCGTCGATCAGTACCAGTAGACTGCTTCCTGCCATGTTTGCCTGTATCCAGAAGAGTGAGTGCCCAGGATTCTAGCCCAAAGCCGCCGCCTTGAGCGCCCGTCGAGCCCGGTGCTACCATGCCCGATCCCTCTTAGAGGTGGCCAGACACGAGGAAGATCCCTGACCATGAGCACCATTCGCGAGCGCAACAAGGAATTGATCCTGCGCGCGGCCAGCGAGGAATTCGCCGACAAGGGCTTCGCCGCCACCAAGACCAGCGATATCGCGGCCAAGGCCGGCCTGCCCAAGCCGAACGTGTATTACTACTTCAAATCCAAGGACAACCTCTACCGCGAGGTCCTGGAAAGCATCATCGCGCCGATCATGCAGGCGTCGACCCCGTTCAATGCCGAAGGTGACCCGAAGGAAGTGCTGAGTGCGTATATCCGCTCGAAGATCCGCATTTCCCGCGACCTGCCGCATGCGTCCAAGGTGTTCGCCAGCGAGATCATGCACGGCGCCCCGCACCTGTCGCCGAACCAGGTAGCGCAGTTGAACGAGCAGGCGCGGCATAACATCGAGTGCATCCAGCGCTGGATCGACCGCGGGCAGATCGCCCATGTGGATGCGCACCACCTGATGTTCAGCATCTGGGCAGCGACCCAGACCTATGCCGATTTCGATTGGCAGATCTCTGCGGTGACCGGCAAGGCCAAGCTGGCCGACAGCGATTATGACGCCGCAGCCGAGACCATCATCCGCATGGTGCTCAAGGGTTGTGAGCCTGAGGTGGCCTGACCCCCGGCGCTGGCTTCTTCGCGGGTGAACCCGCTCCCACAGGGACACCACGAGCTTCAAGCGTGTGATGGTCCTGTGGGAGCGGGTTCACCCGCGAATAGGCGGAACAGGCAATAGAGAATTAGGCTACCAGATTAGGCTGCTACACCCGCATCCGCCTTCAACCCCACCTCCTCGATCGCACTGATCGCGCACTGTTCGTCGATATCCGACGTATCGCCGCTGATCCCTACCGCACCCAGCACCTTGCCGTCCTGATCACGCACCAGCACGCCACCCGGCGCCGGCACCACCGGCCGCTCGCCCAACCCGTTCAGCGCGGCAAAAAAAGCCGGCCGTTGCTGTGCGTCCAGTGCCAGCAGGCGCGAACCCTTGCCCAGGGCAATCGCGCCCCAGGCCTTGCCAGTAGCTACCTCCGGCCGAATCAGGCTGGCGCCATCCTCGCGCTGCAGCGCCAGCAAATGGCCGCCGGCATCCAGCACCGCCACCGTCAGTGGCGCGGCATTGATCTTGCGGCCCGCCGCCAGCGCGGCGTTCACCAGGCTGACCGCGACTTTCAGGTTCAAAGCGTTCATGGAAAGGTCCTCTTCTTGTTGTGAGAAGCCCTGAGGGCAGTTGAAAACCGATAGAACAAATAGAACACAACGGAAGATATTTTTGTATACAATATTTTGAAACGATCGTATGCGATGGCGCAAACCTCCGTTTTCACGGGCGCTCGAATGAAAGCGACATCCGCCGACGAAAACCCGTTGACCTAAGCGGCCAGCCATGAATACACTCTGGCACAAAGCAAGTTGTATACAATTACAAAATCGATGAGGCACAAACCATGAGCAAAATGAGAGCAATCGATGCAGCCGTTCTGGTCATGCGCCGTGAAGGTGTAGATACCGCGTTCGGCATCCCGGGGGCTGCCATCAACCCGTTGTACTCGGCCCTGAAGAAAGTCGGTGGCATCGATCACGTCCTCGCTCGTCACGTCGAAGGCGCCTCGCACATGGCCGAGGGTTACACCCGTGCCAACCCGGGCAACATCGGTGTGTGCATCGGCACCTCCGGCCCAGCCGGCACCGACATGGTCACCGGCCTTTACAGTGCCTCTGCCGACTCCATCCCGATCCTCTGCATCACCGGCCAGGCCCCACGTGCCCGCCTGCACAAGGAAGACTTCCAGGCTGTCGACATCACCAACATCGTCAAGCCGGTCACCAAGTGGGCCACTACCGTTCTGGAGCCAGGCCAGGTGCCTTACGCCTTCCAGAAGGCCTTCTATGAAATGCGCACCGGCCGCCCAGGCCCGGTACTGATCGACCTGCCGTTCGACGTGCAGATGGCCGAAATCGAATTCGACATCGACGCCTACGAACCGCTGCCAGTGCACAAGCCGTCCGCCACCCGCGTACAAGCCGAAAAAGCCCTGGCTCTGCTCAATGACGCCGAACGCCCGCTGCTGGTAGCCGGTGGCGGCATCATCAACGCCGATGCCAGCGACAAGCTGGTCGAGTTCGCCGAGCTGACCGGTGTACCGGTAATCCCGACCCTGATGGGCTGGGGCACCATCCCGGACGACCACGCACAGATGGTCGGCATGGTCGGCCTGCAGACTTCGCACCGCTATGGCAACGCCACCCTGCTGAAATCCGACCTGGTGTTCGGTATCGGTAACCGCTGGGCCAACCGCCACACCGGTTCCGTCGACGTCTACACCGAAGGCCGCAAGTTCGTGCACGTGGACATCGAACCAACCCAGATCGGCCGCGTATTCACCCCAGACCTGGGTATCGTTTCCGACGCCGGCAAGGCACTGGACGTGTTCCTCGAAGTGGCCCGCGAGTGGAAAGCCGCTGGCAAGCTGAAGTGCCGCAAGGCCTGGCTGCAAGACTGCCAGGAGCGCAAGGCCACCCTGCAGCGCAAGACCCACTTCGACAACGTGCCGGTCAAGCCGCAGCGCGTCTACGAAGAGATGAACCAAGTATTCGGCAAGGACACCTGCTACGTCAGCACCATCGGCCTGTCGCAGATCGCCGGCGCGCAGTTCCTGCACGTGTACAAGCCACGCCACTGGATCAACTGCGGCCAGGCCGGCCCGCTGGGCTGGACCATCCCTGCCGCCCTCGGTGTGGTCAAGGCCGATCCGAAACGCAAGGTGGTCGCGCTGTCGGGTGACTACGACTTCCAGTTCATGATCGAAGAGCTGGCGGTGGGCGCACAGTTCAACCTGCCGTACGTGCACGTACTGGTGAACAACGCCTACCTGGGCCTGATCCGTCAGGCGCAACGTGGCTTCAACATGGATTACTGTGTACAACTGGCGTTCGAGAACATCAACTCGACCGACGCCGCCACCTACGGTGTCGACCATGTCGCCGTGGTCGAAGGCCTGGGCTGCAAGGCCATCCGTGTGTTCGAGCCGGCCGAAATCGCCCCTGCCCTGCTCAAGGCACAGAAGATGGCCGAAGAGTTCCGCGTGCCGGTGGTGGTCGAAGTGATTCTCGAACGTGTGACCAACATTTCCATGGGCACCGAGATCAACGCGGTCAACGAGTTCGAAGACCTGGCCCTGGTCGGCAACGACGCGCCAACCGCCATCTCGCTGCTGGACTGATCGCCTGACGCCCCCGTGCCGGCCCCTACCTGAGGGCGCCGGGGGCCTTCATCGCAAGGAGACACAACATGCCTCGCTTCGCTGCCAACCTGTCCATGCTGTTCACCGAACAGGACTTCCTGGCCCGCTTCAAGGCTGCCGCCGATGCTGGTTTCAGCGGCGTCGAATACCTCTTCCCGTACGACTTCAGCGCTGTCGAGATCAAGCAGCAGCTGGACGCCAACGGCCTGACCCAGGTGCTGTTCAACCTGCCGGCGGGCGATTGGGCCAAGGGTGAGCGCGGTATCACCTGCCACCCTGACCGCGTCGAGGAATTCCGCGCCGGCGTCGACAAGGCCATCGAATACGCCAAGGTGCTGGGCAACACCCAGGTCAACGCCCTGGCCGGCATTCGCCCACAAGGCCCGGACTGCGCCACCGTGCGCAAGACCTTCGTGGAAAACCTGCGCTACGCCGCCGACAAGCTGAAAGCCGCCGGGATCCGCCTGGTCATGGAAATGATCAACACCCGCGATATCCCCGGCTTCTACCTGAACACCACCAAGCAGGCCCTGGAAATCCAGGCCGAGGTGGGCAGCGACAACCTGTTCCTGCAGTACGACATCTACCACATGCAGATCATGGAAGGTGACCTGGCTCGTACCATGGAAGCCAACCTGAAACTGATCAACCACATCCAGCTGGCCGACAACCCCGGCCGCAACGAGCCAGGCACCGGCGAGATCAACTACCGCTTCCTGTTCGAGCACCTGGACCGTATCGGCTACCAGGGCTGGGTGGGCGCGGAGTACAAGCCGCTGACCACCACCGAGGCGGGCCTGGGCTGGCTGAAGACCCATAACGCAATCTAAGGCTGACCGGGGTCCTGTGACACATGCCTGACCCTGTGGGAGCGGGTTCACCCGCGAATGCGATGTTGGCTTCACTGCTTTCGCGGGTAAACCCGCTCCCACAGAGTTCTGTGTCCAACAACGGGCCTGAGCAGCCTGCTCCATCGAGATTCAACAAATACAACGAGGTAATCTCTCATGGCTAAAATCGGTTTCATCGGCACCGGCATCATGGGCAAGCCCATGGCTCAGAACCTGCAGAAAGCAGGTCACAGCATCTTCGTCTCCACTCACCACGACGCTGCCCCGGCCGACCTGGTCGCCGCCGGTGCCGTGGCCCTGGCCAACCCGAAGGAAGTAGCCCAGGAAGCCGAGTTCATCATCGTCATGGTTCCCGACACCCCGCAGGTCGAGAGCGTCCTGTTTGGTGAAAACGGCGTCGCCGAAGGCGTGGGCCCGAACAAGATCGTGATCGACATGAGCTCGATCTCCCCTACCGCTACCAAAGCCTTCGCCGAGAAAATCAAGGCCACCGGCGCTGCCTACCTGGACGCTCCGGTGTCCGGCGGCGAAGTCGGCGCCAAGGCTGCAACCCTGAGCATCATGGTCGGTGGCTGCCCGAAAGCCTTTGAGCGCACCCTGCCGCTGTTCGAAGCCATGGGCAAGAACATCACCCGCGTCGGTGGCAATGGCGACGGCCAGACCGCCAAGGTGGCCAACCAGATCATCGTTGCCCTGAACATCCAGGCCGTTGCCGAAGCCCTGCTGTTCGCCGCCAAGAATGGTGCCGACCCGGCCAAGGTACGTGAAGCACTGATGGGTGGCTTCGCTTCGTCGAAGATTCTCGAAGTGCATGCCGAGCGCATGATCAAGGGCACCTTCGACCCAGGCTTCCGCATCAACCTGCACCAGAAGGACCTGAACCTGGCCCTGCAGGGTGCCAAGGAACTGGGCATCAACCTGCCCAACACCTCCAATGCCCAGCAAGTGTTCAACACCTGCCAGGCCCTGGGTGGCGGCAACTGGGACCACTCGGCGCTGATCAAAGGCCTGGAGCACATGGCCAACTTCTCGATCCGCGACGACAAGTAAGTAATTTTTAGCCTTCACCGGCCTCTTCGCGGGTGAACCCGCTCCCACAGGTTTTACGCCGTCTTCAGCCTCTGTGAGGCCCCTGTGGGAGCGGGTTTACCCGCGAAGAAGCCAACACCTTTGAACCTGCGACCACAGGTTCAAAGGTGGCACCGAGCAACACCCGCCCCTGGTTCGGCCTGCACGGAGGCAGTTCCAGGGGCGTTTTTGATTCTGCAGAACAACAATAATTGGGAGCCTGCCATGTCGGTCGATCCGCAAAAACTTCTCCGCGAGCTGTTCGACACAGCCATCGCCGCCGCCCACCCCCGTCAAGTCCTCGAACCCTACCTGCCCGCCGACCGCAGCGGCCGGGTCATCGTCATCGGTGCCGGCAAGGCCGCAGCCGCCATGGCCGAAGTGGTCGAGAAAAGCTGGCAGGGCGAAGTCTCCGGCCTGGTCGTAACCCGTTACGGCCACGGCGCCAACTGCCAGAAGATCGAGGTGGTCGAAGCCGCCCACCCGGTCCCCGATGCCGCCGGCCTGGCCGTGGCCAAGCGCGTGCTGGAACTGGTCAGCAACCTCAGTGAAGACGACCGCGTCATCTTCCTGCTGTCCGGCGGTGGCTCGGCACTGCTGGCCCTGCCCGCCGAAGGCCTGACCCTTGCCGACAAGCAGCAGATCAACAAGGCGCTGCTGAAATCCGGCGCCACCATCGGCGAGATGAACTGCGTGCGCAAGCACCTCTCGGCGATCAAGGGCGGCCGCCTGGCCAAGGCCTGCTGGCCGGCCACGGTCTACACCTATGCCATTTCCGATGTACCGGGCGACCTCGCCACGGTGATCGCCTCAGGCCCTACCGTGGCCGACCCGAGCACCTCGGCCGATGCCCTGGCCATCCTCAAGCGCTACAACATCGAAGCGCCCAAGGCCGTTATCGACTGGCTCAACAACCCAGCCTCGGAAACCGTCAAGGCCGATGACCCGGCCCTGGCCCGCAGCCACTTCCAGCTGATCGCCAAGCCCCAGCAGTCGCTCGAAGCCGCCGCGGTCAAAGCCCGCCAGGCCGGGTTCAGCCCGCTGATCCTCGGCGACCTGGAAGGCGAATCACGCGAAGTGGCCAAGGTGCACGCCGGTATCGCCCGGCAGATCGTCCAGCACGGCCAGCCGCTGAAGGCGCCCTGCGTGATCCTGTCCGGCGGCGAGACCACCGTGACCGTGCGCGGCAATGGCCGTGGCGGGCGCAACGCCGAGTTCCTGCTCAGCCTCACCGAAAGCCTGAAAGGCCTGCCGGGCGTGTACGCCCTGGCCGGTGACACCGACGGTATCGATGGCTCGGAAGAAAACGCCGGCGCCTTCATGACCCCGGCCAGCTACGCCCGCGCCGAAGCCCTGGGCCTGTCGGCCAGCGATGAACTGGACAACAACAACGGCTACGGCTACTTCGCCGCGCTGGATGCGCTGATCGTCACCGAGCCGACCCGCACCAACGTCAACGACTTCCGCGCCATCCTGATCCTCGAGACTGCCCAATCATGACGCCTGATAAAAAAGTCAAAATCCTCGCCACCCTTGGCCCTGCGATCAAAGGCATCGACGACATCCGCCAACTGGTAGAAGCCGGGGTGAACATCTTCCGCCTCAACTTCAGCCACGGCGAGCACGCCGACCACGCCCTGCGCTACCAGTGGATCCGCGAAGTCGAGCAGCAACTGAACTACCCGCTGGGTATCCTCATGGACCTGCAAGGGCCGAAGCTGCGCGTCGGCCGCTTTGCCGATGGCAAGGTGCAGCTGCAACGCGGCCAGACCCTGCGCCTGGACCTGGACAACACCCCGGGCGACAGCCGCCGGGTCAACCTGCCACACCCCGAGATCATCGCCGCGCTCGAACCGGGCATGGACCTGCTGCTGGACGACGGCAAGCTGCGCCTGCGCGTCACCGCCAAGCACAGCGACGCCATCGACACCGAAGTACTGGCCGGTGGCGAGCTGTCCGATCGCAAGGGTGTCAACGTGCCGCAAGCGGTACTCGACCTCTCCCCGCTCACCGAGAAAGACCGCCGCGACCTGGCCTTCGGCCTGGAGCTGGGCGTGGACTGGGTAGCCCTGTCGTTCGTGCAGCGCCCAGAGGACATCGTTGAAGCACGCCAGCTGATTGGCGACCGCGCCTACCTGATGGCCAAGATCGAGAAACCATCGGCAGTGGAACAGCTGCAAGCCATCGCGGAGCTTGCAGATGCGATCATGGTGGCCCGTGGCGACCTGGGTGTGGAAGTGCCGGCCGAAAGCGTGCCGCAGATCCAGAAACGCATCATCGGCACCTGCCGTCATCTGGGCAAACCGGTGGTTGTGGCCACGCAGATGCTCGAATCCATGCGTTTCTCGCCAGCACCGACCCGCGCCGAGGTCACCGACGTGGCCAACGCCGTGGCAGAAGGTGCCGATGCGGTGATGCTGTCGGCCGAGACTGCCTCGGGTGAGTACCCGCTGGAAGCCGTGCAGATGATGAGCAAGATCATCCGCCAGGTGGAGAACGGCCCGGACTACCAGGCCCAGCTCGACGTTGGCCGGCCGAAGGCCGAGGCCACCGTGTCGGACGCCATCAGCTGCGCCATCCGCCGTATCAGCGGCATCCTGCCAGTGGCGGTGCTGGTCAACTATAGCGAGTCGGGCGCCTCGACCCTGCGCGCGGCACGCGAGCGGCCACGGGCCCCGATCCTCAACCTGACACCGAACCTGAACACCGCGCGCCGTTTGAGCGTGGCGTGGGGCGTGCATTCGGTGGTCAACGACCGCCTGCGCCAGGTTGACGAGGTTGTTTCCACTGCGCTGGAGATTGCCCAGGCACAGGGCATGGCCAGCCGTGGCGACACGCTGCTGATTACTGCTGGTGTGCCTTTCGGCAAGCCAGGGTCGACTAACACGCTGCGGATCGAGACTTTGATCTGAGAATGCCGGGGGCGCTTTGCGCCCCTTTCGCGACACAAGGCCGCTCCTACAGGGACCGCGACACCTTCAGGCTTGCGCGCCCCCTGTAGGAGCGGCCTTGCGTCGCGATCGGAGGGCAAAGCCCTCCCAGAACCCTGAAACACCAAACCTGCGGAAAACCCGAGGCCCAAAGAGGCCCACCGCTCCCCATCAACCTCACTGACTGCCCCGATGTACACCAAAAATTTCGTCAACCCGTGCCCCGACTGGGCAACGGCGTTACTCAACGGCTTCAGCCAGGTACTGCTGCTGCGTAATCCCCTGTGCGGCCTGTGCTGCCTGCTGGCCATCCTGCTGACCGCGCCCAACCTGGTCGGCGGCGCCTTGCTCGGCGCCCTGGCCGGCCTGCTCACCGCCCAGGCCCGCGGTTACGACCGTGCCGACCGCCAGGCCGGCCTGTACTGCTACAACGGCGTGCTGATCGGCATCCTGATCAGCGCCGTGCTGCCCTGGTCGGTCATCCTGCCGCCACTGATCATCGCCGCTGGCGGCCTGTCCAGCATCATCACCCACCAGTGGCGCAAGCGCGGCGGCAAGCTGCTGATCGCCTACACCGCACCCTTCGTGCTGCTTGGCTGGGCCGTATTGCAGATCGCCAGCCCCTCGCCCAGCGGCTTCGTCGAAGCCGACCCGCTATACGCGCTGGCGCGCGGCGTCGGCCAGATCTTCCTGCTCGACCAGCCACTGGCCGGTCTGCTGATCATCATCGGCATGTTCATCGCCAACCCTTATGCGGCCATGTGGGCAGTGATCGGTTCGGCCATCGGCGGCGGCGTGGCACTGCTTGCCGACCAGGCGCAAGCCGCGTGGCTGGGCCTGTACGGTTTCAACGCCGCGCTGGCGGCACTGGCGTTCAGCAGGCAAGGTGAAAAGCCGTGGGTAACGCTGCTGGCAATTACTATTGCGCTGATATTGCAGCCGATACTCAACTTGCTACCAGTTTCCGGCTTGACCGCTCCCTTTGTTATCGCCTGCTGGCTGATGCACCTTGGGGTGTATCTGAAAAACCAGCACCACGGCCCCCTTCGCGCACGTCCTGAACAACGGTATTGAGTGGAGGATCTGTGTATATGTTGCCCTTAGCAAGAGGCCGTCGCGCCCCGTCCAAGGTCACAATAGAATGCTCGAAGTTTACTTTGAGCTTTTTGAAACCCGTTGAGAATTCTATCGCGGAGCTGCTAGCCCCTTCCCTCCAGGCGATATAGAGATTTTTTCTGGCCAAATATGTACCTGGGGCCAAACTCGAAGTTTCCGTTGAAGAGGCATCTACAGAAAATCCGGTAGCAGTCCTTGTGGCTTTGAAGGTGGTGGCGCTTGGTCCTTCGACACGGATGATTGTAATTGCCTGATTTTCCTTGAGCATCTTGAGAAGCGGCTTGAGACGCTTCTCTGGGAGCCTGTGCAGCTTAAGCAGTGCTCTTAAGCCAGTGCCTTTTCTGCCGCTTGGGTCCACCTTGTTCACCGGATCGCCACTGCAATACATATACGCATTGATTCCACCCTCCGCGAACGGACTCAGCTCATCAGGCCTATTGAAACGCATCAACCGCGTGTTTAGCAGGCGATATCCGTTGCCCAATGGGTAGCTGTGTTCGCAGATATTGCGCCAATATCCGCAGAACCCGAGCAGCCGGCAGGCCCAATTCGATCGCTCATACCCGTATGGACCATATACAACCGGTTCTGCTCGAACGCGCTCGCTCATAACACCACCTTTCTGCAATTGGCCAATTGTCGTAGCATTCCTGGCTCCACGGTACTGGCAATTCTGTCAGGTGCTTTCGACCATTCTCACTTGTATGGCTATGGCGTGCCCCATAGTCTTAGTGCGACTACGTTTTTGGCCATCGTCTATATGTCCGACTCACAAAGCTTGCGCGAACGCCTCTACATCATGGTGTTTCAGACCGACACCGTAGCCGGCCGGCGCTTCGACAAAATCCTCCTGCTGATCATCCTGGCCAGCCTGGTCACGGTGATCCTCGACAGCATCGACGAGGTGCACCAAGGCTACGCCGGCCTGTTGGCAGGCATCGAATGGGGCTTTACCGCGATCTTCCTGGCCGAGTACCTCACCCGCCTGTACTGCTCTCCCAAGCCACTGCGCTATGCCTTCAGCTTCTATGGCCTGGTCGACCTGCTGGCGATCGTGCCGGGGATCATCGCGCTGTACTACAGCGACGCCCAGTACCTGCTGATTATCCGGGTGATACGGATGCTGCGGATCTTCCGCGTGCTCAAGCTCAGCCCGTACCTCAAGCAGGCGCACTACCTGATCGAAGCACTGCGCGGCAGCAAGCAGAAGATCATCGTGTTCCTGGTCACCGTTTCTACCCTGGTGACCGTGTTCGGTACGCTGATGTATGTGATCGAAGGGCCGGAACATGGCTTTACCAGCATTCCCAAAGGTATCTACTGGGCCATCGTCACCCTGACCACGGTGGGCTTTGGTGACATCGTGCCGAAGACGCCGCTGGGGCAGGTGATTTCGTCGTTGGTGATGATCATCGGTTACTCGATCATTGCCGTACCGACCGGGATCTTCACCGCCGAACTGGCCAATGCCATGCGCGGGGAGCAGTTGCAGCATGATTGCCCGACCTGCAGCAAGAAGAGCCATGAGCATGGGGCGGCATTCTGTTCCCGGTGTGGGAATGTGCTGTTTCCCAAGCAATGATGTCGCCTGTTCCGGCCCTTTCGCGGGTAAACCCGCTCCCACAGGATCACCACAGGCCCGAACCCTGCGCGGTCCCTGTGGGAGCGGGCTTGCCCGCGAAGAGGCCGGCACAGGCCGAAGCATAACCAAAGTCGTTTTTGTTCTTTAACCCGCGCAAACCCACCCGCTATAGTCGCTGGCAATCTGCCCCAATAACCTTCAAGAACAAGGAAGCAACGTGAAAAAACTCTTCACCGCCTCGCTACTCGCCGCAGGCCTTGCCCTGGGCAATTTCGCCCAGGCCGCCCCAACCTTGCTCAACGTTTCCTACGACGTGATGCGCGACTTCTACAAGGACTACAACCCGGCCTTCCAGAAACACTGGGAAGCCGAGCACAACGAGAAGGTCAACGTGCAGATGTCCTTCGGCGGCTCGAGCAAGCAGGCGCGAGCGGTGATCGATGGCCTGCCGGCCGATGTGATCACCATGAACATGGCCACCGATATCAACGCCCTGGCCGACAACGGCAAGCTGGTGCCGGACAACTGGGTGAGCCGCCTGCCGAACAACAGTGCGCCGTTCACTTCGGCCACTGTGTTCATCGTGCGCAAGGGCAACCCCAAGGCGCTGAAAGACTGGCCCGACCTGCTCAAGGATGGCGTACAGGTGATCGTGCCCAACCCCAAGACCTCGGGTAACGGCCGCTACACCTACCTGTCGGCCTGGGGCTATGTGCTCAAGCAAGGCGGTGATGAAAACAAGGCCAAGGACTTTGTCGGCAAGCTGTTCAAGCAAGCGCCGGTGCTGGACACCGGTGGCCGTGCCGCCACCACCACCTTCATGACCAACCAGATCGGCGACGTGCTGGTGACTTTCGAGAACGAAGCCGAAATGATCGCCCGCGAGTTCGGCCGCGACCAGTTCGAAGTGGTCTACCCGAGCGTGTCGGCCGAAGCCGAGCCGCCGGTCAGCGTGGTCGACAAGGTGGTGGCGAAGAAAGGTACCCAGGCCGCGGCCGAGGAATACCTGAAGTACCTGTGGTCGCCAGCCGCCCAGGAAATCGCCGCACAGAACTACCTGCGCCCGCGTGATGCGACGGTACTGGCCAAGTACACCGACCGCTTCCCGAAAGTGGACTTCCTGTCGGTAGAGAAGACCTTTGGTGACTGGCGCACCGTGCAGAAGACCCACTTCAATGATGGTGGGGTGTTTGACCAGATTTACACCAACAATCAGTAATTGATGTAAGCAGGTCCGGCCTCTTCGCGGCTAAAGCCGCTCCCACAAGTACCCCACAGCCCTCAGGTTTTGCACTGTACTTGTGGGAGCGGGTTTACCCGCGAAGAGGCCAGCAACGGCAACATCAGACCTGACGGAATACCAAAGCCTTCAAGCCCCCCGCCGGGTCCACGTCAGGAAACTCCGGTGGATTCTCCAGCCGCTCGACGAAAGCCAGCGACGGCGCCTGCTCCGCCATCCCCTCGATCAGAAACTCTGGCCCGATGCCCGGGTCGTTCACGCACGCCAGCACCGTCCCGCCCTCGCTCAACAACTCCGGCAAACGCCGCAGGATCTTCGCGTAGTCCTGGGTCAGCACGAAGCTGCCGCGCTGGAAGGTCGGCGGGTCGATGATGATCAGGTCATAAGGCCCGTACTTGCGCACCTTGCCCCACGACTTGAACAGCTCGTGCCCCAGGTAGGCCACCCGCGACGCGTCGTGGCCATTCAGGCGGTGGTTGTCGCGGCCCCGGGACAACGCCGACTTGGCCATGTCCAGGTTCACCACCTGCTCGGCGCCACCGGCAATCGCCGCCACCGAGAAGCCGCAGGTGTAGGCGAACAGGTTCAGCACGCGCTTGCCTGCCGCCTGCTCGCGCACCCAGCGCCGACCATAGCGCATGTCGAGGAACAGGCCGTTGTTCTGCCGCACGCCCAGGTCCAGCAGGTAGGTCAGGCCGTCCTCGACCACCTCGCGCTGCTGGCACGGCTCGCCCAGCAACCACTGGCCCGGGCTGTCGGGCAGGTAGCGGTGCTGGAGAAGGATGGCTTGACCAGTCCACTGTGGGCGCTCGGCGAGAGTACGCAGCATGGCCTCCAGTTCGGCCAGCTGGCCTTCCGCCGGCTCGCGGAACAGGGCAACCGACAGCACGCCTTGCAGCCAGTCGACGGTGACCTGCTCCAGGCCCGCCCAGCAGCGGCCCCGGCCGTGGAACAGGCGGCGGGTTTCCTGCGGGGCAGGGTCGAGGGCGGCGAGGAGGTGTTGCTCCAGAGTCTGGATCGGCGAAGTCATCATGGGTCGTAACTGGCAAAGAGCAGCATTCTACCTTGTGGGCCTCTTCGCGGGTAAACCCGCTCCCACAGGATCACCACAGGCCCGAACCGCGTGGAGCAGCTGTGGGAGCGGGTTTACCCGCGTAAGGGCCCGCAAGACCACCTCATTCCTCGGCCACAACCCGCGCTGGCCTGAACCACCACCCCTGCTGCATGCCCGCAGCAGCCAGCAGGATCAACGCTACCCCCAGCCACTGCAAAGGTGCCAACCGGTGCCCGAACGCCACCCAATCCACCAGAATCGCCGCAATCGGATAGATGAACGACAGTGCCCCGGTCAACGCCGTGGGCAAGCGCTGGATGGCGCTGTACAGCAACACATACATCAAGCCGGTGTGCACCATGCCCAAAGTCACCAGGCTGGCCAGCGCCGGCACTTCCCCCGGCAACCCGCCAAGCTTGACCCACGGTGCCAGCAACAGCACACCCGTGGCCACCTGGATCAGCGCGATCAGGTGCGGTGGGGTGCCGCTCAGGCGCTTGATGATCAACGCCGCGATGGCATACAGGAAGGCCGCCCCCAGCGCCAGCGCAATGCCCAGCAAATAGTCCCCACCACCACCCTGCCCCGCGCCATGGGCACTGACGATGGCCAGCATGCCGAGGAACGCCACGCTCAGCCAGGTGACCTTGGCCAGGGTGATCTTCTCGCCCAGGAACACTGCCGCCAGCCCCACCAACATGAACGGCTGCACGTTGTACACCGCCGTGCCGATGGCGATCGACGCCCGCGAGTAGGAGGCGAACAGCAGCACCCAGTTGCCGACGATGGCCACACCGCTGGCAATCGCCAGCAGGAACGCCGTGCGGCTGATCACCCCCGGCCGCAGGAAGCCGAACCCAGCACAGATCGCCAGCAAGGTCACGGCACCGAACACGCAGCGCCAGAACACCACCTCGAGCACCGGCTGGCCGGATACCAGCACGAACCAGCCAATGGTCCCGGAAATCAGCATGGCGGCGACCATTTCCAGCGAACCACGGCGCAACGAACTATCCATTTCACACCTCCTGTCGATGATGGCAACAGTATGCAAATGTTTCCGGGAGGCCTTCCAGCGGATATCGAAGGTGGATTTGCTGAACTACCTTTACTATCAAGGCAAATCATACGAACGACCTTATGAGGGTGACCATGACCGATGCCATCGACCAACTGCTGATCAATGCACTGATGGAGGATTCACGCCGTTCGCTCAAGGCCCTGGCGCAGATCAGCGGGCTGTCGGCACCCAGCGTCAGCGAACGCCTGCGCCGCCTGGAGGAACGCGGCGTGTTGCGTGGTTACACCGTAGAGGTCGACCCGCGCGCCTTTGGCTACCAGTTGCAGGCCATCGTGCGCATCCGCCCGCTACCGGGGCAGTTGCAGGAGGTGGAGCGGCAGATCATTGCGATTGCGGAATTCACCGAATGCGACAAGGTCACCGGCGAGGACTGCTTCATTGCCAGGCTGCATGTGCGCTCGATGGAGCAGCTGGATACCCTGCTCGACCGCATCAATGTACTGGCCGAGACCAACACCGCCATCATCAAGAAAAGCCCGGTGAAGCGGCGGTTGCCGCCGATGGATTGAGTTTTGCCTGTACGGTCCCCTTCGCGGGTAAACCCGCTCCCACAGCATCTCGACGGGCCTGAATGCTGTGGAATACTTGTGGGAGCGGGTTCACCCGCGAAGAGGCCGGCACAAGAAAAAGCTGACTATTTTTTGTACACAAGAATGTCACCATAAGTGCCGTTTTTGTGTGCACTTACCAAGATTACGCCCCATTACGTTACACACTTCCCACAACTTATTTTGACCAAACGATCAACTAAATCACCCTCGGAAAATTTAAACCTGTTCATTTGGTCAACTTATATTCCCTTCATTTCATAAACTTATATTTCAACAAGATAGATTCAAAATGATGGCCCGCTGAAAGTTGCTTCTCCCTTGGCATGGAACTCGCTTTTGTGTGTTCGTGTTTTGTATACAAATTGAGCAAAACATAAATACACAAGAACCCGCGACGCCGACCCAACATCGGCCGCCGCGCCCCAAACCTGAGATGCCAACGCTGCACCGACGAGATGGCGAGCCCGTGCGCATGCCCGCTCATCGCAGTCCACGTGCATCAGGAGCCCGCCGGAATGAGTACCAGCCTCGACCTTGCCCCTGAACTATCCGTCGCCAGCACCCACCCCGCTTCCCCTCTTGCCGGTCACCAGCCGGAACTTGCCCTGAGCCCGCGCCTGCACAACCGCGACCTCGCCCCGACACGCGTCGAGGGCCGTCGCTGGGGCGGCTACAGCATCTTCGCGCTGTGGACCAACGATGTGCACAACATCGCCAACTACTCGTTCGCCATGGGCTTGTTCGCCCTCGGCCTGGGTGGCTGGCAAATCCTGCTGTCGCTGGCCATCGGTGCGGCGCTGGTGTACTTCTTCATGAACCTGTCCGGCTACATGGGGCAGAAGACCGGCGTGCCGTTCCCGGTCATCAGCCGCATCGCCTTCGGCATCCACGGCGCGCAGGTACCGGCGCTGATCCGCGCGGTCATCGCCATCGCCTGGTTCGGCATCCAGACCTACCTGGCTTCGGTGGTGCTGCGGGTGCTGCTCACCGCCGTATGGCCGCAAATGGCAGCCTACGACCATGACAGCATCCTTGGCCTGTCGAGCCTGGGCTGGGTGTGCTTCGTGTCGATCTGGCTGGTGCAGCTGGTGATCCTGGCCTACGGCATGGAGATGGTGCGCCGCTACGAGGCCTTTGCCGGCCCGGTGATCCTGCTGACTGTCGCCGCCCTGGCGGTGTTCATGTACTTCAAGGCCGACGCCCGCATCGCCTGGTCGGTGGCCGAGCCGCTGACCGGCTACGAGATGTGGCGCAACATCTTTGCCGGCGGCGCGCTGTGGCTGGCGATCTACGGCACCCTGGTGCTGAACTTCTGTGACTTCGCCCGCTCCTCGCCATGCCGCAAGACCATCCGCGTCGGCAACTTCTGGGGCCTGCCGGTGAACATCCTGGTGTTCGCCATGATCACCGTGGTGCTGTGCGGCGCGCAGTTCCAGATCAACGGCCAGATCATCGACAGCCCGACCCAGATCGTCGCCGCCATCCCCAGCACAGCGTTCCTGGTACTGGGCTGCCTGGCATTCCTGATCGTCACCGTGGCGGTGAACATCATGGCCAACTTCGTCGCCCCGGCCTTCGTCCTCAGCAACCTGGCACCGCGCCACCTGAACTTCCGCCGCGCCGGGCTGATCAGCGCCACCCTGGCAGTGCTGATCCTGCCATGGAACCTGTACAACAGCCCGCTGGTGATCGTGTACTTCCTGTCCGGCCTGGGTGCCCTGCTCGGCCCGCTGTACGGGGTGATCATGTCCGACTACTGGCTGCTGCGCAAAGGCTGCATCAACGTGCCGCAGCTGTACAGCGAAGACCCGGCCGGCGCCTACCACTACACCAAGGGCATCAACCTGCGCGCGGTGGCCGCCTTCGTACCGGCTGCACTGCTGGCCATCGTCCTGGCCCTGGTACCCAACTTCCACGGCATCGCGCCGTTCTCCTGGCTGATCGGTGCCGGCATCGCCGCCGCCCTGTACCTGCTGATCGCCCCACGCAAACGCCATTACCACGACGTCAGCGGTGAATGCATCGCCGTTGACCACAGCAGCCACTGACCAGGGAGGACTACCCATGCGCATTCTGATCGCCAACGTCAACACCACCGAAGCCATCACCGAAGCCATTGCCGAACAGGCCCGTGCGGTGGCCGCGCCCGGCACCGAAATCATCGGCCTCACCCCATGGTTCGGTGCCGAGTCGGTGGAAGGCAACTTCGAAAGTTACCTGGCCGCCATCGCGGTGATGGACCGGGTGCTGGCTTACGAAGGCCCTTACGACGCCGTGATCCAGGCGGGTTACGGCGAGCATGGTCGCGAGGGCCTGCAGGAGCTGCTGAACGTGCCGGTGGTAGACATCACCGATGCCGCCGCCAGCACGGCGATGTACCTGGGCCATGCCTACTCGGTGGTGACCACCCTGGACCGCACCGTGCCGCTGATCGAAGACCGCCTGAAGCTCTCCGGCCTGTATGACCGCTGCGCATCGGTGCGGGCTAGCGGGCTGGCGGTGCTGGAGCTGGAAGCCGACCCGCAGCGCGCCGTGGAGGCGATTGTCGAGCAGGCAGAACGCGCCGTGCGTGACGACAAGGCCGAGGTGATATGCCTGGGTTGCGGCGGCATGGCCGGGCTGGACGAGCAGATCCGCCAGCGCACTGGCGTGCCGGTGGTGGATGGCGTGAGCGCGGCGGTGACCATTGCCGAATCGCTGGTGCGCATGGGCTTGACTACCTCCAAGGTACGTACTTATGCCACGCCACGAGCGAAGAAAGTGGTGGGTTGGCCGATGCGCTTCGGCCGTTAGGCATCCTTCGCCGGACCTGGCCTCTTCGCGGGTAAACCCGCTCCCACAGGGACCGCATTGCTCTCAAGGCCCGTGCAGTACCTGTGGGAGCGGGCAAGCCCGCGAAGAGGCCGGCAGAGGAAAACCATCAAGTCGGGCAGCTATGCGCACCATCATTCAAGCCCTGACGCACGTTGCGGCTGAGCAGGCTGGCCTTGCCGTCGTGCCAGGTCAGGGTGAGGACGTAGAGGGTATCGAAGTCGTCGCCGCCCCAGTCCTCGGTGATCACCCGCTCTTCACCCAGGGCCTTGCCAGCCACGGCATTGATCAGGTCTGGTAGGTAGCCGTGTGACCAGGCGGTGTACACGGTCGCGTTACGGTACTTGTCACGCAGCAGCTCTTCGGCCAGCGCGTCGGTGTCGTTGGCGCCATAGTCGATGTTTACCGGCAGGCCCAGGCGAATGGCGCTGGGGCTGATGGTCATCAGCGGGCGAATGTAGCTGTAGCTTTCGTCCTTGCTGCCTTCCTCGACATGCCGTGAGGGGTTGGCAGCGAACACGTAGTCGGCCTTGCCAAAGCGCTCGGGCAACACGGTAGCCAGGTCCAGCGCACGGTTCAGGCCTTGGCAGTTCAACTGGCCCAGCCCTTCGCCCGGCTTCTCGGCGTGGCGCAGGAACACAAGGGTCTGGGTGCCATCCACAGGTTGCGCCCGGCTTTCGACAGCCTCCAATGCCAGCGGTACAGCGACGGCCGTCAGCACCAGGCTCAGCAACCAGTGACGACGACGGCGGAAGAATGTTGGCAACTTCATCAAGGCAGGCTCGTGTGGCAGAAAAATCGGGTTGACCCGCCACATCACCCCGCCAACAGCACGGCAGGGCATCCTTGTAGTGAATGCCGTCCTTGGCAACGAGTGAGGGTGAGAGTGCCCTGAACCCGTTTGGTTCCTCCCTGGAGGTGGATGCCGTTCCCTAGGCAAGGCTTACATTAGGGGATGGGGTGTTGCTGAATTGTGTAGGGCGCAAGAACATCGGGTTGCAATAGGCCACTCAATCGTCCCGCGTCAGCACTTCCAGCAATTCGATCTCGAAGGTCAGATCAGAATTCGGCGGAATCGCCCCGACGCTGCGTTCGCCATAGCCCAGATGCGCAGGTACCAGCAGCTTGCGCTTGCCGCCCACGCGCATCCCCATCAGGCCTTGATCCCAGCCCTTGATTACCCGGCCGGTGCCAATCACGCACTGGAACGGCTTGCCACGTGACCAGGAGGAGTCGAACTCGCTGCCGTCGGCCAGCCAGCCAGTGTACTGGGTGGTGATCAGGGCACCTTTGACGGCGGCTTTGCCATCCCCCTCCACAAGGTCGATGATCTGCAGTTCCTGGCTCACGGGGCATCCTCCAACACTGGAAACAAAGCCGCCCTTTTCTCAGGTATGCAACGGTTTGGCAAGCCCGCTCTTGATCAGCCGAGCTGCTCGAAGGCTTCCTGGCCGGTCAATTCCTTGGTCTGGTTGGCGAAGCAATACCAGGCGGGTTTCTCTTCGACGAAAATCTGCAGGTCGAAATCCCACGCCTGGTCGCCGTCGAGCAGCCCGACCGGCACGGCGTGGAAGTCATTGGCCTTGAGCCGGTAGTACAGGTGGGTGCCGCACTGGCCGCAGAAACCGCGCTGGGCCCAGTCGGAAGACTCATACACGCTGGGCGCGCGCCCTTCGATCACCGGTGGCTGGCTGCAGTGCACCACCAGCAGTGGGCCGCCGGTCCACTTGCGGCACATGCTGCAGTGGCAGGCGCTGATATGGGTGTTGTCGACGGTGACCTTGAGCCGGGTGGCGCCGCACAGGCAGGTGCCGTGTTTTTCCAGGGCCATGGCTGGCTCCTTGAGCGGAAGATGGGCCAGCAAGTATAGACGCCTGTACCGGCCCCATCGCCGGCACAGGTAGCACAAGACAGTTGCCCAGGTCAGATGTACACAGTACCGCGCATGTACAGCGCCGCCCGCCCGCTGATGATCACCCGGCCGTTACCCGGCACCACGCACTGCAGCTGCCCTTTGCGCACCCCACCCTGCTCGCAGCTCAGCACGTTCTTGCCCAGACGCTCAGCCCATATTGGCGCCAGCGAGGTGTGCGCCGAGCCAGTCACCGGGTCTTCGTTCACGCCGACCCGCGGGCCGAACCAGCGGGTGACGAAATCAAAGCCACGGCCTGCCGCGGTAACAGCGATACCGCGAACATCGAAAGCCGAAAGCGCAACGAAATCCGGCTTCAGGGTGTCAAGCGACAGGGCGTCATCGATCACCACCACATAGTCGTCACTGCGGTACAGCGCCTGTGCCTGGCCAAGGCCCAGCGCCTGCAACAGGCCCGGCAGAATGTCCACGGCGACCGGCTGCTTGGCCGGGAAGTCCATGGCCAGCGAACCGTCGGCGTTGCGACTGACCCGCAGCTCACCACTGCGGGTGTTGAAACGCAGCACTTGGGCTTGCTCGCCCAGCTGTTCGAACAGCACATAGGCCGAGGCCAGGGTGGCATGGCCGCACAGGTCGACTTCCACGGTCGGGGTGAACCAGCGCAGGTCGAAGGTTTCGCCGTTGCGCACGAAGTAGGCGGTTTCCGACAGGTTGTTCTCTTCGGCGATGCGCTGCAGCACGTCGTCCGGCAGCCAGCTTTGCAGCGGGATCACTGCCGCCGGGTTGCCCCCGAACGGTTCGGCGGAAAACGCATCGACCTGGAAGATTTCAAGTTGCATGCCCACACTCCTTGTTGCCCGATCGCTGCCAGGCAGATGTATGAAAAGGGTTATTGGCTTACCGGCGTCAACACGGCTTCGCCGGCAAAGAACGCCTGCAGGTTGCGCAGCACCAGGGTCACCGTGTCGCGCGCTGCCTCCGGCGACTGGCCGGCCACGTGGGGGGTGAGCACGGTGTTGCCAAGGGCCTTGAGGGCATCGGGTACCGCCGGCTCGTCGTCGAACACATCCAGTGCTGCACCAGCCAGTTGGCCATGCTGCAGCGCGGCGACCAGGGCCTGGGTGTCGACCACGCTGGCACGCGCGATGTTCACCAGATAGCCCTCGGGGCCCAAGGCCGCGAGCACCTGTGCATCGACCAGGTGGTGAGTATTGGCACCGCCGGGGGTGGCCACCACCAGGATGTCGACAGCATCGGCCAGGTGCTGCGGGCTGTCGTACCAGGTGTAGGGCACATCCTGGCGCGGCGTGCGGCTGTGGTAGCTGACGGGCATGGCAAAGCCCAGGTGGGCACGCCTGGCGATGGCCAGGCCTACCGCACCAAGGCCGAGAATGCCCAGGCGCTTGCCGCTCACCGAAGGGCTGATCACCCGGTTCCATTCTCCCCGGCGGGTACTGGCATCGGCGCGAGGAATATCGCGCAACAACGCCAGCAGCAGGGCAAGGCTGTGGTCGGCGACCGCCTCCGCATTGGCCCCGGCGCCGTTGGTGACGGTGATGCCGCGCGCAGCGGCCGCGGCCAGGTCGACCTGCTCGTAGCCGGCACCGATCACGCAGATGATCTGCAGCTTGGGCAGAACGTCGATTTCGCTGGCAGTCAGGCCCAGCGGGCCGCGGGTGAGCACGGCATCGATTTCATCGGCATGGCGCCGGATGGCCTCCGCCCGCAGCTGCGGCGAAGGGGCACGGATCAGACGGTAGCCGGCCTGCTCCAGCATGGGCAGGTAGTCATCGACGGTTTCCACCAGTACCAGGACTGTCTTGTGCATGCCACCTCCGGGTCAGTTCGAGGCGACATTATGCGGAGTCACTGGCCAGTACAGTCAATCAGAAAATGTTTGTTGAACTGTA
The DNA here is from genome assembly GCF_049486705.1 of Pseudomonas sp. NLJ1. Taxonomy (NCBI): domain Bacteria; kingdom Pseudomonadati; phylum Pseudomonadota; class Gammaproteobacteria; order Pseudomonadales; family Pseudomonadaceae; genus Pseudomonas; species Pseudomonas sp. NLJ1. The sequence goes on from NZ_CP137735.1 coordinate 1,061,284, forward strand.
CTGTATGGGCGGAGTGGCAGGGAGGCCGCGTGGGGGCTAGGGGTGCTTGGCGAAGGAGGTGCGATGCTAGTGAGATCGAGCGCCGCCCGCGCGGCGCTTCGCGGGACAAGCCCGCTCCCACATTTGTTGCAACGTGGCCATGTCTGTTGGAGAGGCGTTGCCAGCTTTGGTGCATGTCTTCAGACAGGTGGGGCGGCGGATGTGTCCACCTCGAGATCGAGTCGGGCCAACAAGGCGGGCAACCATGGCCTGACAAGTTCGGTACGTTGCAACAAATGTGGGAGCGGGCTTGTCCCGCGAAGCGCCGCGCGGGCGGCGCTCGATCTCACAGCCAGTACAAAACCAAAGGCGAGCCTCCAGCTCTCACCCGCCCCATTCAATTACTGGGCGAACGCGCGCCCCAGACCACCCGGCACACCGCTGCTGTCAGTTTCCTGCCACGGCCCGTCCGGGCTCAGCGACCAGCTCCAGCCGTTGTCGAAGCGGTAGTAGGTCCGCTGGCGGTAGAAGGTATTGGGCTTCTTCTCCAGCACATACACACCCAGCTTCGGGTCCCAATGGCTCGCCCCGCCAGGTGGCGGCGCGAAGCTGGCCGAGGTACGAGGCATCGGCTTGGGCGTGGCCGCAGGCTTGCTCGGCGCGGGGGCCGGCTGCCTGTCCGGCAAGGGCTTGACCGCCGGCCCCGGCCCTGGCGGCAGCCGCTCGATCGGTGGTTCGGGCTGCTCGTACGGCTCATGCACCGTACACGCAGACAAACCCAGGGCCAGGGTGATCAGGGTCAGGCGGACGATGCTGTGCATGGCATTGCTCTCTTACGGGTCGGGGCTGTCGATGGTCAGGTGCTGGATGGCCTGGGTGGCGCTGGGCAGTGGCGTGCCCTGGCCAATCCACTCGCCATGGGTTGGCTGGCCAGCGCGTGATACACGTGCAACGAGTTGGACTTCGGCAAAGTCCGACAGTTTCATCTGCGGCATCATGGCGTCGGCGTCGGACAACTCCACCTCGATCGGCAATTGCGCCACGGTCACCCGCTTGGCCGCCAGCGGCATGGGTGGGCCATTGCTGGCGCGGGCGAAGATGAACACCGTGTCATCCGGCTTGACCTTGTCCTTCAACGCCGCCGCCAGCTCCACGCGCACCTTCAAGCGAGCCGCCACGGGCGCCGCCTGCCCCGGCGATCCACCCAGGCGCTCGGCGGCGCGATCGATACCGCCCTGCAGCGCCGCTCGCGAGGCATCACCTTCCGGCAACTGCGCCAGCAGGCGCTTCCAGTAGTCGATGGCTTCCTGGTAACGCTCGCCCTCGAATGCAGCGATACCACGCAGGCCCAGGCTGGTCACTTCGTTGGGGTCGGCTTTCAGTGCCTCGTCAGTCAGCGCCTGCAGTTGCGGGCTCCATTTCTTGTCGGCCGCGAAGTACAGCGCCTGTGCCCACTGCCCGAGCAATTCGGGCTGGCGACCGGCCAGGTTCACGGCGCGCTCGAAGGTACGCGCGGCATCGGCGGGGCGCTGCTCGGCCATGTAGGCTCGGCCCAGGAAGTACACGGCCTCGGCGGAATCCGGCTGGGTCTGTACCACCCGTTCCAGGCGGGCAGTCATTTCTTCCATCGACTTGGGCGCCTCGGCAAACTCCTGGGTCAACTCCACCTTGTCGGCCGCGCCGAAATGCAGGTACAGCCCCAATGCCAGCAGCGGCACCAGCAGCGCCGCCAGCAACGGCAGGGCCTTGCCCAGATGCCCCTGGCGCGGGGCTTCAGCACCCTCGGTATCCGCCAGCAGCTCACGGCCGGCCTCGTCACGGCCCTTGGCCATCTGCGCCTCGTCGAGCACGCCGGCGGCCTGCTGGGCAGCCAGTTCGGCGATGCGCTCCTGGTACAGGGCCACGTTCAGGGCTGTACGGTCTTCTTCCTGCTGGCGGCCACGGCCACGCAGGATCGGGATCAGCAGGAAGCTGAGGGCAGCGAGCAGCAGCAGGCCCGCGCTAAGCCAGAATTCAATCATGGGTCTGTTCTTTTTCCAGCAATTTGGCGAGACGCTCGCGTTCTTCGGCGGACAACTCATTGGCGCCCTGCACGGCCGCACTGCGGCGCCGGCGCACGATCAGCGCCAGCACCACGAAACCACCAGCCAGCAAAATCCCCGGGCCGAACCACAGCAGCCAGGTACGCCCGCTGAGCGCCGGCTTGTAGCGCACGAAGTCACCATAGCGGTCGACCATGAAGTCGACGATCTGCTGGTTGCTCTTGCCCTCGCCGAGCATGCGGAAGATTTCCCGACGCAGGTCGGCGGCAATCGGCGCGTTGGAGTCGGCGATGTCCTGGTTCTGGCACTTGGGGCAGCGCAGCTCTTTGGTCAGCTGCTGGTAGCGCTCACGCTCGGCATCGTCGCGAAACTGGTAGGTGTCGATGGCCGCCTTGGCCACGCCTGCCAGGCTCAACCCCATGAAGAGCCCCAGCACGGCAGCTGCCAGCCCCCGCTTCATGGCTTGGCCTCGTCGACCAGGCCCTGGTACAGCGGCGCCAGCTGCTCACGCCAGACCGTGGCATCGACCACGCCCACGTGCTTGTAGCGGATGATGCCCTTGGCATCGATCAGGAAGGTTTCCGGCGCGCCATACACGCCCAGGTCCAGGCCCAGACTGCCCTGCTCGTCACGAATGTCCAGCTGGTACGGGTTGTGGAACTCGGCCAGCCACTTCAGGGCCGCCGCATTGTCGTCCTTGTAGTTGACGCCGTGGATCACCACGCCCTGCTGGGCCAGCTGGTTCAGGTACGGGTGCTCGACCTTGCACGACGGGCACCAGGTGGCCCACACGTTGACCAGTGCCGGGCGGCCTCGCAAGTCGGCCTCGGTCAGGGTACGGTCGCCCTGGGTCGAGGCCAGGGAAAACGCCGGGAACGGCTTGCCGATCATTGCCGAGGGCAGCTCGTCGGGCTTGAGGAACAGCCCTTTGTAGAGGAACACCGCCACCAGCAGGAATACCGCCAGGGGGACTACCATGATCCAACGCTTCATGCAGCTGCTCCAGACACGCCCAGGGCATCACGCACCCGGGTCTTGACCTTGACGCGATAGCGCCGGTCGAGGGCCGCCAGCAACCCGCCCAGGCCGGTCAGCAGACCGCCCAGCCAGATCCAGCGGACGTAAGGCTTGATATGCACGCGTACCGCCCAGGCGCCGTTCTCCAGCGGCTCGCCGAGGGCGACGTACAGGTCACGGGTGAAGCCGGCGTCGATGCCGGCTTCGGTCATCATCGACTGCTGCACGGTGTACAGGCGCTTCTCAGGATGCAGGGTGGTCACTTCACGGCCATCCCGGCTGACCACCACGGTGCCCTTGTCGGAGATGAAGTTCGGCCCTTCGAAGTGCCTGGCACCCTGGAACAGGAACTGGTACCCGCCCAGCTCGACGCTCTCGCCCGGTGCCATGCGCAGGTCGCGTTCGGCGCTGTTGTTGCTCGACAGCACCACGCCCAGCGCGCACACCGCCAGGCCCAGGTGCGCCAGCTGCATGCCCCAGTAGCTGCGACCCAGCCCGGGCAGGCCCTTGAGCAGGCCTTTGTGGCGGGTCTTGTCGAGGATATCGCGCAGCCCGCCAAGTACCACCCAGGCGGCCAGGGCGAAGGCGGTCAGGGTTGGCCAGTCGAAATCGTCAACGATAAAGCCCGCTACCGGCGCAAGGATGGCGCTACCGATCAGCACTGGGGTCATCATGCTGGCCAGCCATTTGCCGGGGGTGTCTTTCCAGCGCACCACCACGCCCACACCCAGCACCACCATCAACAGTGCCATGAGCGGCAGGAACAAGGCATCGAAATACGGTGGGCCGACCGACAGCTTGGCCCCGGTGAGCGCATCGAGCACCAGTGGGTACAGGGTACCGAGCAGAATCATCGACGCCGCCACCACCAGCACCAGGTTGTTGGCCAGCAGCAGTGTCTCGCGCGACCACAGGGCAAAGCCGACCTGGCTCTTGACCACCGGTGCGCGCAAGGCGAACAGGGTGAGCGAACCACCGACCACGAACAGCAGGAAGATCAGGATGAAAATGCCCCGCGACGGGTCGGCGGCAAAGGCGTGCACCGAGGTCAGCACACCGGAGCGCACCAGGAAGGTACCCAGCAGGCTCAACGAGAACGCGGCAATCGCCAAAAGCACGGTCCAGCTCTTGAACACCCCGCGCTTCTCGGTCACCGCCAGCGAATGGATAAGCGCCGTACCCACCAGCCAGGGCATGAACGAGGCGTTTTCCACCGGGTCCCAGAACCACCAGCCACCCCAGCCCAACTCATAGTAGGCCCACCACGAGCCCAGGGTAATACCGACGCCGAGGAAGGCCCAGGCAACGATGGTCCAGGGCCGCGACCAGCGCGCCCAGGCGGCGTCCAGGCGGCCACCGAGCAAGGCGGCGATGGCGAAGGCGAAGGCCACCGAGAACCCGACGTAGCCCATGTACAGCATCGGCGGGTGGACGATCAGGCCAAAGTCCTGCAATAGCGGGTTGAGGTCGCGGCCATCGGTCGGCACCTGCGGCAGCAGGCGCTGGAACGGGTTGGAGGTGATGATCAGGAAGCTCAGGAAGCCCACGCTGATCATGCCCATCACCGCCAGCACGCGGGCCAGCATCACCTGCGGCAGCTGCCGCGAGAACACCGAAACGGCGAAGGTCCAGCCGCCGAGGATCAGCGCCCACAGCAGCAGCGAACCTTCGTGGGCGCCCCACACGGCACTGAACTTGTAGTACCAGGGCAAGGCGCTGTTGGAGTTGCTGGCCACATAGGCGACCGAGAAGTTGTCGGTCATGAAGGCATGAGTCAGGCAGGCGAAGGCAAAGGCCAGGAAAGCGAACTGCCCCCAGGCCGCCGGCCGCGCCAGGCTCATCCACAGGCTGTCGCCACGCCAGGCGCCCAGCAGCGGCACGCTGGCCTGCACGACGGCAAAGCAGATGGCCAGGATCATCGCCAGCTGGCCGAGCTCGGGGATCACCAGCGCCGCGTTCATGGCCTTGCCTCCCCGCCAGTGGCGGCCTGGCCGCTTTCCTTCAGGGCCTTGGTGACCTCGGGCGGCATGTACTTCTCGTCATGCTTGGCCAGTACTTCATCGGCCACTACCACGCCGTCGGCGTTGAGCTTGCCGAGGGCGACGATGCCCTGCCCTTCGCGGAACAGGTCGGGGAGGATGCCACGGTAGGTAATCGGCACCGACTTGTTGAAGTCGGTGACCACGAAGCGCACGTCCAGCGAATCGGACGAGCGCTGCACCGAACCTTTTTCGACCATGCCGCCGGCGCGGATGCGGGTGTCCAGCGGCGCTTCGCCGTTGGCGATCTGGGTCGGGGTGTAGAACAGGTTGATGTTTTGCTGCAATGCGCTCAAGGCAAAGCCGACGGCAACCCCGACGCCGACCAGCAGGCCGACGATGAGCAACAGGCGTTTCTTGCGCTGCGGATTCACTGGTTGTTCTCCCGGCGCAAACGACGCGCCTCATCTTGCAGGTAGCGACGGCGGGCCAGCACGGGCGTGGCGACATTCAGCGCCAGCACCGCCAGGCAGATGCCATAGGCCGTCCACACGTACAGGCCATGGTGGCCCATGGCGAGAAAGTCACCGAAGGTGGCGAAACTCATTGTGCGGCCCTCCGCCCCAGGCTGTTCAATACTTCATCCTTGACCCAACTGGCGCGTGCCTCGCGCTTGAGTACTTCAAGGCGCATGCGCAGCAACAGCACAGCGCCAAAGAAGCAGTAGAAGCCCAGCGCCGTGCACAGCAGCGGCAGCCACATTTCTGCGGGCATCGCCGGTTTTTCGGTGAGGGTGAAGGTGGCACCCTGGTGCAGGGTGTTCCACCACTCCACCGAGTACTTGATGATCGGGATGTTCACCACGCCGACAATCGCCAGTACCGCGCAGGCCTTGGCTGCACTGTCACGATTACTGATTGCCTGGCCCAGCGCAATGATGCCGAAGTACAGGAACAGCAAGATGAGCATGGACGTAAGGCGGGCATCCCACACCCACCAGCTACCCCAGGTGGGCTTGCCCCAGATGGCCCCGGTAACCAGCGCCACAGCGGTCATCCAGGCACCGATCGGTGCCGCGCATTGCAGGGCGACGTCGGCCAGTTTCATCTTCCATACCAGCCCCACCACCCCGGCCACTGCCAGCAGCACGTAGCAGGACTGCGCCAGCATCGCCGCCGGTACGTGGATGTAGATGATGCGGAAGCTGTTGCCTTGCTGGTAGTCCTGGGGGGCGAAGGCCAGGCCCCAGGTGATGCCGACCAGCAGCAGGAGCACGGCAGCGCCGGCAAGCCACGGCAGCATGCGGCCGCTGATGGCATAGAACCATTTGGGGGAGCCCAGCTTGTGGAACCACGTCCAGCTTATTTTCATCAGGGTACATCCAGGGTATTGGCCGGGCTTGAAAGCCCGGGACTCGTTATTCGCCGACGCTGATCTTCAGGCCGGCCGCTATCGCAAAGGGTGCCAGGGTCACGGCCAGGGCCGTCAGGCTGGCGAGCCAGAGCAGGTGGCCGGTTGCCGGCATATTCTGCAACGCCGCTTGCAACGCACCACTGCCCAGGATCAATACAGGGATATACAACGGCAGAATCAGCAATGCCAGCAGCAAACCGCCGCGTTTCAGACCGACTGTCAGCGCCGCGCCCACCGCGCCCAAAAGGCTCAGCACGGGCGTACCCAGCAGCAGCGAACCGAGCAGCACCGGCAGGCAATGGCTCGGCAGGCCCAGCATCAGCGCCAGCAGCGGCGCCAACAATACCAGCGCCAGCCCGGAAAAGATCCAGTGCGCCAGCACCTTGGCCAGCACCAGCAGCGCCAACGGGTGCGGCGACAGCACCCACTGTTCCAGCGAGCCATCCTCGAAATCGCTGCGGAACAGGCCATCCAGCGACAACAGCACCGCCAGCAGTGCCGCCACCCAGACCAGGCCTGGCGACAAGGTTTGCAACAATTGGCTTTCCGGGCCGACTGCCAGCGGGAACAGCGCAACCACGATGGCGAAGAACACCAACGGGTTGGCCAGCTCGGCCGGGCGGCGGAACAGCAGGCGCGCTTCGCGGCGCAACAACAGGATGAATACGCTCATGCCGCCCATTGCCCCAGGTTCAGTTCACGGTAACCGGAGGGTTTGCGTTCCAGCGTGTGGTGGGTGGTCAGCACTACCGTGCCGCCCTGCTCGCAGTGGGCCGCCAGGTGCGCCTCGAGCTGCGCCACGCCCTGCTTGTCGAGGGCGGTGAAGGGTTCGTCGAGAATCCACAGCGGCGGGCTGGCCAGGTACAGCCGGGCCAGGGCCACGCGGCGCTGCTGGCCGGCCGAGAGAGTGTGGCAGGGCACGTCTTCGAAACCGCGCAGGCCAACGGCCTCCAGCGCCGCCCAGATCGCCTCGCGGCTGGCCGGCTGGTGCAGGGCGCACAACCAGGTGAGGTTTTCCTCGGCGGTGAGCAGGTCCTTGATGCCAGCGGCATGGCCGATCCACAACAGGATGCTGGCGAGGGCGTGGCGCTGCTCGGCCAGTGGCTTGCCGCCCAGCAGGATCTGCCCGGCGGTCGGCTGCATCAGGCCGGCCAACAGGCGCAGCAGGCTGGTCTTGCCGCTGCCGTTGGGGCCGCTGATCTGCAGCATGTCGCCGGGCCGCAGCTCGAATGCGAGGTGCTCGAACAGCAGGCGCCAGTCGCGCTCGCAGGCCAGGCCCGCGGCTTGGAGGTGAAGGGTCACGGTTTCGCCTTATCTTTGTAGGGCTTCAGAATGGTGTTGTCCGCTTCGCGGGTGAACCCGCTCCCACAGGGTTCTGCGCAGCTTTCAAGCCTTGCGCCGTACCTGTGGGAGCGGGTTCACCCGCGAAGCAGACGACACCGCTCTGAAGCCTTGTGTCTCAAGTCGCCCCCTACGCTGCCGTTATACTGGCAACCACGGGCGGTCGGCATTATTACACGTGCCACCGCGCTGCCAAGAGGGCGGGCTCGACAGGTTGTATACAATCATGACTGAAATCAATAGTCTCGGCACACAAACCACGGTCAGCCCCCAGGCCATCAAGGCGGGCATGACCGGCGAACTGCTGCGCCTGACGCAACCGCAGCCAGGTTTGATGGCGCCCGGCGAGACCGCGCAGGCCGAGGTCATGTCGTTGCGCCAGGTGGGCCAGGACTTCCAGCTGGTGCTGCGGCTGATGCAGGCCAACGGCGCCCAGACCCAGTTGCAGGCCAGCGCCAGCCAGCCCTTGCCCCAAGGCAGCCAGGTCACGGTCAGCCAGCCTGAAAGCAACCGCCTGGCGATCATGCTGCAGCAGGCCAGTGCCAGCCAGATCGCCACACTCACCCGCCTGGATACCAGCAAAGTGCCGGTCGGCACCCTGTTGCAGGGCAAGGTCCTGACCAACCAGGTGCTGGCCCAGGCGCCCGGCCAGCCAGCCGCCTACCGGGCGCTGGTCAGCCTGCTCAACAGTGCCCAGGCCGGTGCTACCCTGAGCGTGGACAGCCCGCGCCCGCTGGCCGTCGGCAGCCTGCTCAGCGCGCTGGTGCAGGGCGACCAGTCACTGCGTTTCGTACCGCTCAGCGGCCGCCAGGACCAGCTCAGCATTGCCCAGCAGTTGCTGACCCAGCAAAACCGCCAGGCTTCGCTGCCCGGCCTGCTCAATGCCCTGCAGCAGGTGGCCCGTGACCCGAGCACCGATGGCGAACTGCGAGCCAGCGCCGAACGCCTGTTGGCCAGCCTGCCGGAAGCCCGGCAACTGGGTGATGCCAAGGCAGTGGCCCAAGCCCTGAACAACAGCGGCGCCTTTCTCGAAGCGAAACTGCTGGGCGGTTTCCCGGCCAGCGTCGCCACCGACCTCAAGGCGCACTTGCTGCGGCTGATCAACGTCGTACCGGCCAGCGTACCCGGGGCGCCCAACCTCTCGCCCGCCGTCCTGGCCGTTACCATGCCGGCGTTGGCCCGCAGCGCGCTGGGGATGCTCGAACGGGTCAGCCCCAAGCCGCAACCGGGCGCATTCCCGCTGCCGTCGCGCCTGCTCAAGGCCATGGAGGACGAAGGCGACCTGCAACAACTGCTGCGCCTGGCCGCCGCTGCCGTATCTCGGCTGCAAAGCCATGCCATGAGCAGCCTGCAACAAACCGGTACCCTGGAAAACGGCAACCTGCAAACCACCTGGCAAACCGAAGTGCCGATCCGTCACGGCCAGGAGTTCATCCCGCTGCAGGTCAAGCTGCAGCGCGAAGAAACGCCACAGCAGCAGGCCGACCGCCAGCAGGAATCAGCCGACCCGCTGCAAGCCCTGTGGCGTATCGAGCTGGCTTTCGACCTATCGCCCCTTGGCCCGGTGCAGGTCCAGGCACAACTGAGTCAAGGCCGCCTGGGTGGCCAGCTTTGGGCGGAACGCGAGGCGACAGCCCGGCTGATCGACAGCCAGCTCGGCAGCTTGCGCGAACGCCTGTTGGCGCGGGGCCTGGATGTGGGTGATCTGGAATGCCATCCTGGTATCCCGCCACAAGGCCCGCGTACGCGGGTAGAACAACGTTGGGTGGATGAGAACGCATGACGCACCAACCTGCACGGCAGGCGATTGCCCTGTTCTACGACGGGCAGCAAGCCCCTACCCTCACCGCCAAGGGCGACGATGCGCTGGCCGAGGCCATCCTGGCTCTGGCCCGCGAGCACGAAGTGCCGATCTACGAAAATGCCGAGCTGGTGCGTCTGCTGGCGCGCCTGGAGCTGGGGGACCAGATACCGGAGGCGCTGTACCTGACCATTGCCGAAATCATCGCCTTTGCCTGGCACCTGCGGGGCAAAGTGCCTGCGGGATTCGATGACGAACCTGCCGCCCCAGGGACAACCCCACCGCTGCTAGGAAGGCTGCTGCCCGGAGGCGAAGGCGCCTGACACCAGCCCTTGCCCTTGCGAGGGTCACGGGGTGATGAGAACGGCCAGGCCCCGCACCGACATATCTACCACCGCTTTTCCGTGCCCCTGCTCCAACCTTGCCGGCTTCATCTCAGCGCAAGGTACCCCCCATGCATTCGACTCGCATCAACGTGATGGGCACGCATTACGTTATAGACCACCTCGGCCATGTGCCTCGCCCCGATCGTGAAGCCAACCGCGCCATCCGCCAATGGCTCGCGCAGCAAGGCCAGGACCTGGACCCGGACCAGCTCGACGTCGTTACCCTCCACTACTGCCCGGACGGTGCAGGTGGCCAGCTGGCCGCGATCAGCCAGCGCACCAGCCTGACCCAGGCACTGCTGGGCAACTGGCAGGGCGAGTCGGCCAGTGACGTGTTCGGCAAGCTGCTGCAAGCACCGTGGGCCGGTGCATTACCCGCAGGCCCGCTACGGTTGGTGGAAACCCTCCCGGCACCCGGCTTCAATCACTACGGGGCCCCCTTCGAGGTATTCAACGGCCTGTTCCGGCGCACTGCCCCGCAACGCTACGACGCTTCCACCCATCTGCCGGTAAGCGCCGAAGCCTTCCAGCAGTTCATCAGCAACCTGGACTTCCAGCAGCCTTTCAAGGCGGCGCTGGATGTGTACTGGCGTGACCATCTGCACAGTCACAGGCTGGCGCTGAAGCTCAACTTCATCGCAGCCTGCAACAGACAGGTCAGCGAGGGCAGCCTCAGCGAGCCTGCACGGCAACTGGTCTGGCAAGCGGCCGGGCTGATGCCACGGCGTAACAGGCTGCGACGCAGCACGTTGAGCATCTACGGCTATGCCGCAACCGACCTGCTGTACCTGAACGACCCCGCCACCGACCTGACAGTGCTGTACGTTCCTGGCAACAGCTCACCGTTGTTGACGTTCAGTAGCGAACGAGAATTGAAGGCCTGGGTCGGCGAACAATGCAAAGACCCGACCAAACGCCAGGCCCTGAAACAGCACTTTCGCCTGGCCGATTGCCCGCAAGGCCTCGATTTCAGCGGCCTGGACACTGCCATGGAGGGGCTGGGCGTCTACCCTGAACGTCACCTGCTGCCGCCCGAACACGGCTATTTCAACGACGACGGCACCTGGCCGCCGCAGACCTATGTCAATTATCGACCTACCAAGTACAACCCAAGAATCAAGGGCGACCTTTTCCAGGCATTGGCCGAGCGCCAGCGTCAGCGCAGCTACGACGATGCCGCGTTTCTGATCACGGCTGACAGCGAAGTCATCAAGGCCAGGTGGCGTGGCTACCTGGCCACTACGCTCAACCTGCTGGCGCCACTGTGCCTGGTGGTACCCGGCCTGGGGCCGCTGCTGGCCATCGGTGGCATCGCCCAGCTTGGCCTGGGGCTCGACCAGGCAATCAACGGCAAGTCACTGCAGCAGCAGCAGGAAGGCATCGGCAACATCACCTGGGGCCTGTTCAACGCCTTGCCCCTGGCGGCAGGCGCTGCCGCAAGGGGCAAGGCACTGTTCGAATTCAAGGTCGAGGGTTTCGCGCCGCCGACGCGGCTGAATGAACAGATCGGCTACCCCCTGAGCCCGCTCTCGCCACCGCGCTTCCCCGAGCCCGAGGGCGCACGCTACTTCCATATCACCGACCCGATAGAGCCACTGGAGGACGCTGACCAGGCAGTTGCCGACGCCGTCATTCGTACGCCCCAGTACGATGGTGAGCCAGACACCCTGGCAGCGAACATCGATGGCTACAACGCCAGGGTGATCTACGACATGGAGCGGGACGTATTCATTCGGGCAGAAGACCTGAACCAGGTCGACCCTGTCGGCTTCGTGGCGGTACCCGGCAGCCGGAACCTGCGCCCCGCGCCGCAAGGGCGCGTGGTGACCCATGCGATGCGCAGTCGTACCCTGCGGGCGCTGGGAGTGGACCTGCCATTGCCGCTACAGGTGCCGGCCAGAGCGCCGGGCAGTTGGCCAATACCCAAGCACATTTCCTGCCTGTGGGTCGGTGACCAGATCATCGGCCCCGAACTGCTGGCCAACTTGGGCCAGAACGCAGCGCGGTTGCAAGGCAGCGAATACAGGATGCGGTTGTTCCTTTCCAGCACTGCCCGGCAGGCCTATGCCGAAAACCTGGAGCTGCTGGCCAGTCATGCCCCGGGTTTGCAGGTGCTGCCCTTGGAAGAGCAGGCCTTCTTCAGGGCTTTCCGCCAAAGCAGGTACTACGCGCAGTACGACGCTGCCCTGGATGGCAACGGCGGCGTTGCCCGCAACTATGCATCGGCATGCGATGTGCTGCGCTACCCGATGCTGCACCACGAAGGTGGCTTGTACATGGATGTCGATGACACCTTGCTCGCGCCAGGCGAATACTCATTGATCATCGACGGCCAACCGGTAGGTGCCGCCGGTGAACCCATCGATCAGGTCGAGTTGAGCACGGACGCCAATGGGCTGCTGCTGGTACCGCCCATGTCCAATGAAAAGATGAGCATGAACAGCCTCTACAACTCCAGCCTTATCGGCAGCCACCCCGGCAACCCTACCCTGGAGGCCATTTCCGAAGAGATGTACGCACGCTACCAGCTCAATCGCGACTTCTACGACAGCAAGCCCAGCCTGGCTGAAGACCCGGGGAGCTTCTATGAGTATGCCAGCCGCCTGAGCTACCTCACCGGCCCTGCCCTGCTCAGCGACGTGGTCGATCGGCAACTGCCGAGCCTGCGCATCCTGCGACAGCTCACCAACCTCTATGGGATGCCGCGCATCAATGCCTACCGGTTCGTCGATCTGCCACGCATGCGCGATTCGGTGCGTACGCTCCTGCCCCTGAACCGCTTCGCCACTGTCGGTGGCAACCATTCCTGGAGCCAAACATGAACCCGCGCCAACCTGTGGTCGGCGCAGCCGGCCAAGACTACGTCAAGGCAATGCTGGGTTCCGTGCCTCGCCCTGACCGCAGTGCCAGTGCAGCCATCCGCGAATGGGCCAGCCAACAGCGGCTGGATGTGGAACCTGACAACACGCTTGCGGTGACCTTGCATTGCAAATTCGTTCCCAAGCGGGGCTGGCTGGCCAAGGTCGTCCAACAAATGAACCTGACCGAAGCGCTGCTTGGCAACTGGCAGCAAAGTGGCTACTCCAAGGTTGCCGAGCAAACCGCGCAGTTGCTGCTAAGAGGCGGGACGGCCACCGTCGACCTGCTAGGTGTACTGCCGGAGCTGTCCCTGCCACACGGTCGAGCGCCCTGGGCCCAGGCCTTCAGCAATGGTCAGGTGACGATCGTCGATGAATTGCCAGGAAGCGGCCTGGACCACGACATCGATGTGCACACCGAATTCCATGGCCTTTTCCGCCAGACCGCACCCATGCGCTACGACGCCAGCACTTATGTGCAGTTCGACGCCACGACCTTCCAGTCCTTCATCTGGCAACTCGACTTCCAGGGTGTATTCAAACGCCAGCTCGATGACTTCTGGGCCCATGCCGCCAGCCAGTACAGCGTCAGCGCGTGCATCGCATTCCTCGCTGCCTGCAACCGGCAGGCATTGCGGGGCAACCTCAGCGAACAGGGACGCAGCCTGGCGTGGCGGGCGGCAGGCGCGGAACGCTGGCACCACGGCGCCAGCCTCAGTGCCAACGGGGTAGAGGCCAGGTTGCTGAACATCAATGGCTACCCATCGAGCGACATCCTCTGCCTGAGCGATACGCGCAGCCGCCTGACCTTGCTGTACATACCGGGCAATGCGGCGCCGTTGCATGAGTTCGCCACCCCGGGCGCCATGCGTGCGTGGCTTGCCAGGCAGTGCCGCGACGCCGACAAACGGGCGGCCCTGCTTGCCCACTTCAGGGCCTGCGATATTCCGGACAGGATTGGCCGGTCGGGGTTGCGTCGGGTACTTCAAGGCATGGGCGATTTCCCGCCCCGCCAGATCATCCTGCCTGCAACCAGCGTGTATCGCCTGGCCAGGGTATGGAACCCGCATACCCTGATCAACTACAAGGCAGACACCTCCAGCCCGAGCATCGAATACAACCTGTTCGAGGCATTGACGGTGGTACAACGTCAACGCAGCCAATCCGACGCCGACTTCCTGATCACGCGCGACAGTGAAGTGACCAAGGCCGCATGGCGCAGCTATTTCTACCTGACCATGAACCTGGCCACACCGTTTCTGCTGGTGGTTCCCGGACTGCTACCCCTGGCTGCCGTGGCCGGGGTGGCCCAATTTACAGTGGGCCTGGACCAGGCGCTGCACGGCAAGGATGTGAACCAACAGCTCGAAGGCGCGGAGCAGGCCGTGTTCGGCCTGCTGAACGCAGCCCCGGGGCTGGCGCGCGGGGTCAAGGCGAGCAAGGCGCTGTTCGGCCAACGCCCCATTGGCTTCATCAAACCGGTGAGGCTCAATGGCCGCATAGGCTACCCGCTGAGCCCGGTCTCGCCGCCACGCTGGCCCGGGCCTGCGATGACACCCTATTTCCAGGACCTGGCAGTAGCGGGCGATCAGGTAGCCGCCAGCTGGTCCGGCGCCGATTCACACATTGCCCGCTGCGTAACACGGCGCAGGGCATTCGGCACAGGTGACGAACTGATCGGCGATGTGGGCAATGGCCCGCACCCGCTCTACTACGACGCCCGACGGGACAGCTTCGTGCTCAAGTACCCCAACGGCACACGCGGCGCCCAGCACTATGTGGCCAGCGCCGATCCGCTGCAGCCGATCGGCCGGCTGCTGCCCGATACGGACCCATTGCGGGAAATCAGCCCGGCATCGCGCTCGCGCACGCTGCGGGCACTGGGTATCGATCTGCAGCTGCCCGTCGACCTCGATGCCCTGGGGACTGCACCAGGCATACCCGTCCCCAGGCAGGTATTTCACATCTGGCTGGGTGACAGGACGATCGCCGGTGATTACCTGGCTGCGCTCGACAACAACGTGCAGGCACTGCGCAACAGCGATTTCACGCTCAAGCTCTACCTCTCCAACGCCAACCCTCGGGCATTCGAACGCAACATGACCCTGCTGCAGGCCCGCATCGACGAGGGGTTGAAGGTTGCAGTGCTGGAGCACCAGACCTTCTATCATCAATTCGCGGCAAGTGAATACTTCGGCCAGTACCAAGCTGCGCTGGAAGGGAATGGCGGTGTGGCGAGCAACTTCTCCTCGGCCTCCGACATCTTGCGCTACCGCGTCCTGCACAGCGAAGGGGGCATCTACCTGGATATCGACGACCATCTGCTGGTCGAGCCGGACGCAACCGGGCAGCTGCGGGCAAAGATCGACAGCGTACCGCTCACCACGCCCCTCGACGGGCTGCTGTTGAGGAGCCCGGTGTGCAATGCGCAATTGGGAATGTATACCAGCTACAACACCAGCATGATTGGTAGCCGCGCTGGCAATCCGGTGCTGAACGCCATTTCCGACGAGATCCTGGCCCGCTACCGCACCCCGGAGGGCCAGGCGTTCTACGAGGCCCCCAAACCGCCGCGACAGCATGCGGCGGCATTCCAGTCCTATACCGAAAGGCTCAACACGCTGACCGGGCCTGCGGTGCTCAACCATGTGATCGACCAACGTCTACCTGAGCTCTACACCTTCAGGCAGGTGGCGGACCTGGCAAACATGCACACCCTGAACTACGACGCGCTGCTGGATGAAGCAGCACAACGGCGTGCAGAGCTGCGGTTGCTACCCCTGGAAGAGGTAGCAATGGCGGGGAACGCACAGGGTTACTGACGGCCGGACGGGCTTGCGCGGCCACTGTATCAGGGGCCGCGCAATGCTCATGGCAATCAGTTGCTGCGATGCAGCTTGCTCATCAGCTCTGCCTCGGCCTGGGTCAGGCCGCAGCTTTCGGTCAGCTCGGCCACGCTGGCGCCCATGCCCACCAGCTTGGCCGCCTGGGTGAAGGTGACGTTGTGCGGGTCGCGCTGCTCCAGCTGCTGGATCTTGTCTGGCAGCGGGGCAACCGCCACGCGCAGATCGTGCAGCGCCTCGCCCATGCGCACGGTACCGTTCTGGTAGTCGTCCAGGCGCTTGGCGAGGTCCTTGATGCGCTGGTCACGCAGGGCATCACCCTCGGCCTGTTGCGCGGCCAGCTCGCGCTGGCGCTTGCTGTAGTTGAGGAAGAACCACAGGCTCAGCGCCCAGACCAGCGCCAGGAAGATGACAGCAACCTGTAGGATCAACTCAGATGTTCTCCAGCTCGGACCACTCTTCCTCGGTCATCATCTTGTCCAGCTCGACCAGGATCAGCAGTTCGCCATTCTTGTTGCACACGCCCTGGATGAACTTGGCCGATTCTTCGTTACCCACGTTCGGCGCGGTCTCGATCTCGGACTGGCGCAGGTACACCACCTCGGCCACGCTGTCGACGAGGATGCCGACCACTTGCTTGTCGGCCTCGATGATGACGATACGGGTGTTGTCGGTGACTTCGGTCGGCATCAGGCCAAAGCGCTGGCGGGTGTCGATCACGGTCACCACGTTACCGCGCAGGTTGATGATGCCCAGCACGTAGCTTGGCGCACCCGGCACCGGGGCGATCTCGGTGTAGCGCAACACTTCCTGCACCTGCATCACATTGATGCCGTAGGACTCATTGTCCAGACGGAAGGTAACCCACTGCAGGATCGGATCTTCGGAACCTTGTGCAGACGACTTTTTCATTCCCCTACCCTCAAAATCCGCCATCGGCGGTGTGTTCGGTGTCATTTCTGTTTGGCGTGCATCTGCTTGACCGCGCCACTGGCGATCAGCTCGGCCAGTGCTGCGACGTCGAGCAGTGCACACATGTGTTCAATCACCGTGCCGGCCAGCCACGGGCGCTGGCCACGCTGGCTGCGCCACTTGATCTCGGACGGGTCCAGGCGCAGCGAGCGGCTGACCTGGTGCACGGCCAGCCCCCATTCGTAGCCCTGCACGGAAATCACGTATTGCAGGCCCTGGCGAAAATCATCGCGGTAGCGGTCTGGCATCACCCAACGCGCGGTGTCCAGCACCTTCAGGTTGCCGGCCTGGCAGGTCAGGATGCCGAGGAACCAGTCGGGCTGGCCGAACAGCGGTGTCAGTTCCTGGCCGGCCAGGGTATAGATAGAGCCCAGGCACACCAGTGGCACCGCCAGGGTCAGGCCGGCCACATCGAACAGTAGGCATTCGAACGGCTCGGCGGCCCAGGCCGGGCGGCCATCGACCGTGGCCGGGGGCACAGGCGCTTGCGGCCCCGGCAGGTGCACATCCACCAGCGGCACTGCCGGTTCCACGGTTTGTTCTTCGACCAGCACCGGAATGCTGGCCTCGGCCACCACTTCGCGCTCTACCACCGTCACCACCGGCGCTTCTACCGGCATCACGCGGGGCAGCACCGCCAGCCTGGGCTCGGCGAACGGCCGTGGTGCGGGGCTGACGGTTGCTTCGACCGATGCCGGCCTGGCTTGCTGCAAGGCATCACGCGCCTGCTCTTCGCGCACCGCTTCGGCGAACTCATCCGCCGCTGCCGGCGCCTCGAACAGGTCTTCGGCTTCGGTGGCCTCCTGCAACAGGCCATCAAGGTACGACTGCAGGGCCATCTGTGGCCGGTTGCTGGTTTGCCGGGTCTGGGTCATCAGGCCACCTGCGCCGCAGTCTTGTAGGTCAGCAGGTGCTTGAGCAGCGCGCGATAGGCAATCAGCCCGCGGCTCTTGCTGTCGAATTGCGAGGGCGTGACGCCCTTGCGGCTGGCATCACGCAGGCGCGTATCCACCGGGATGTAGCCCTGCCACACCTGCTGGTCGTAGGTGTCACGCAGCAGCTTGAGGGTGGCCAGCGAGGCCTGGGTGCGGCGGTCGAACAGGGTCGGCACGATCTGATAGGGCAGCGCCTGCTTGCGCGAGCGGTTGACCATGGCCAGGGTACCGACCATGCGCTCCAGGCCCTTGACTGCGAGAAATTCGGTTTGCACCGGGATCACCAGCTGCTGGCTGGCCGCCAGGGCATTGACCATCAGCACGCCGAGCAAGGGTGGGCTGTCGATCAGGGCATAGTCGAAATCCTGCCACAGCTGCGCCAGACTCTTGGCGATCACCAGGCCCAGGCCGTTCTGCCCCGGTGACTGACGCTCCAGCACCGCCAGTGCGGTACTCGATGGCAGCAGCGAGATGCGTTCGTCGCTGGTAGGCAGCAGCAGTTGCCCGGGCAGGCCCTCGGGTACCACGCCCTTGTGCAGGAACAGGTCGTAGCAGCTGTGCTCCAGGGCATCGGGGTTATGCCCGAAATAGCTGGTCATCGAGCCGTGCGGGTCGAGGTCGACAACGACCACGCGCTTGCCGGCCTCGGCCAGCAGGCCGGCCAGAGCGATGGTAGTGGTGGTCTTGCCGACGCCACCTTTTTGATTGGCTACTGCCCAGACTCTCATCAAGCAAACTCTATCTATTGATTTGGCAGGGACACTGCGGGGGCAACTGTCTTGCTCAACATCGGAAAGCTGGCGCGATCAGTGTAGGAGCGGGTTTACCCGCGAACACCGGCGCAGCCGGTGCCATGCACCGTGTCACCTTCTTCGCGGGTGAACCCGCTCCCACAGAGGACCGCGCTACATTCAACTACTTGGCAGCGTCGGGGAATTGACGAATCACTGCCCCGCCACCGTTGCTGGCGTTGCCGGTGCACTTTGTGTGCCAGCCCGGCGCAATGCGGCATCCGGCGTGGCATTGGCGCTGCCTGAGCCAGTCAGGCTGCGGCGTACTTCGAGGTTGCGCGAAATCACCAGCACCACGCGGCGATTGCGCGCACGGCCTTCGGCAGTGTCGTTGCTCGCCACCGGTTGGTATTCGCCGTAGCCGACCGAAGCCATGCGTGCCGGGTTGACCCCTTCCATCGCCAGCAGGCGCACGATGCTTGCCGCCCGCGCCGAAGACAGCTCCCAGTTGGTCGGGTACTGTGCCGTGCGGATCGGCAGGTTGTCGGTAAAGCCTTCGACGTGCACCGGGTTGGCGAACGGTTTGAGAATGCCGGCCACCTTCTCGATGATCGCAAATGCCTGGTCGCTGGGCATGGCATCGCCGCTGCCGAACAGCAACGAGGAGTTGAGCTCGATCTCGATCCACAGCTCATTGCCGCGCACAGTCATCTGGTCGCTTTTGATCAGGTCGCCGAAGGCATCGCGCACGTCGTCGCTGATGGTTTTCAGCGGGTCGATACTGGTCGCCCCCAGGCCTGCATCAGTCTGCTCGCTGTCCTTCACCAACGGCTCGGCCGGGCGCACGCTCAGCGGCCGCTCTTCACCGATGGGGATAGGCTTCATGCTGCGCTCGGGGTCGTTGAATACCCCGAGCAAGGCCTGGGAAATGACCTTGTACTTGCCCTCGTTGATCGAGGAAATCGAGTACATCACCACGAAAAAGGCGAACAGCAAGGTGATGAAGTCAGCGTACGACACCAGCCAGCGTTCGTGGTTTTCATGTTCCTCGGTATGACGACGGCGACGCATGGGTTACTCCATGAAGCCTTGCAGCTTCAGCTCGATCGAGCGCGGGTTCTCACCCTCGGCAATCGACAGCAGGCCCTCAAGCAGCATCTCGCGGTAGCGCGACTGGCGCATGACGATGGCCTTGAGCTTGTTGGCGACCGGCAGCAGCACCAGGTTGGCACTGGCTACGCCGTAGATGGTCGCGACGAAGGCCACGGCAATGCCATTGCCCAGCTGCGAGGGGTCGGCCAGGTTGCCCATCACGTGGATCAGGCCCATCACCGCACCGATGATGCCGATGGTCGGCGCGTAGCCGCCCATGCTCTCGAACACCTTGGCAGCCTGGATGTCACGGCTTTCCTGGGTCAGGAAATCGACTTCGAGGATGCTGCGGATGGCCTCCGGCTCGGCACCATCCACCAGCAGCTGCAGGCCCTTGCGCGCATAAGGGTCAGGCTCGCTGTCGGCCACCCCTTCCAGGCCCAGCAGGCCTTCCTTGCGCGCGGTCAGGCTCCAGTTGACGACGCGGTCGATCCCGCCCGCCAGGTCGACCCGTGGCGGAAACAGGATCCAGCGCAGAATCTGCAAGGCGCGCTTGAACGACGACAGTGGCGACTGCAGCAAGGCCGCCGCCAGTGTGCCGCCCAGCACGATCAGCGCCGCCGGGCCATTGATCAGGGCGCCGACATGGCCGCCTTCGAGGAAGTTGCCACCGACGATGGCGACAAAGGCGAGGATCAGGCCGATCAGGCTGAGCACGTCCATCAGACGCACGCCTCCACCAGGTGCTTGCCGATCTCGTCCAGGCTGTACACTGCGTCGGCCAGGTTGGCCTTGACGATGGCCATGGGCATGCCATAGATCACGCAGCTGGCTTCATCCTGCGCCCACACCGTGCTGCCGCCCTGCTTGAGCAGGCGCGCACCTTCACGGCCATCGGCGCCCATGCCGGTAAGCACCACCGACAGCACCTTGTCGCCATACGACTTGGCCGCCGAGCCGAAGGTGATGTCCACGCATGGCTTGTAGTTCAGGCGCTCGTCACCAGGCAGGATCTTCACCGTGCCACGGCCATCGATCATCATCTGCTTGCCACCTGGGGCCAACAGGGCCAGGCCCGGGCGCAGCATGTCGCCGTCCTCGGCTTCCTTGACGCTGATGCGGCACAGCTTGTCCAGGCGTTCGGCAAAGGCCTTGGTGAACGCTGCCGGCATGTGCTGGATCAGCACGATCGGCGCCGGGAAGTTGGCCGGCAGCTGGGTCAGCACCCGCTGCAGGGCGACCGGGCCGCCCGTGGAGGTGCCGATGGCCACCAGCTTGTATGGCTTGCGCTTGGGTGCCGGCGAGTGCGCTGGCGCCACGGCCGGGGCCGCTGCACGGGCAGGCGCAGGCGTGCGCGCCGCTGCCGGGCTGGCGAAGCTGCTGGCAGCTGCGTGACCGGCGCCTGCTGGCGCGGGTGCAGGTGCGGCAACCGGCGCATGGCTGGCGTAGCTGCCAAAACGGCGATTGCTGCGGGAAATGGTATGCACCTTCTCGCACAGCAGCTGCTTGACCTTGTCGGGGTTTCGCGAAATGTCCTCGAAGTTCTTCGGCAGGTAATCCACCGCACCGGCATCCAGCGCATCGAGGGTGACACGGGCGCCCTCGTGGGTCAGCGACGAGAACATCAACACCGGCGTCGGGCAGCGCTGCATGATGTGCCGCACCGCGGTGATGCCGTCCATCATGGGCATTTCGTAGTCCATGGTGATGACATCGGGCTTCAATGCCAGCGCCTGGTCGATTGCTTCCTTGCCGTTGGTCGCGGTACCTACTACCTGGATCGTCGGGTCCGCCGAGAGGATTTCCGAGACGCGGCGGCGGAAGAAACCGGAATCATCCACCACCAGGACCTTGACTGCCATAAACACTCCATTAGGCGGCGCAACCCGCCAGGGTGCGCCACCGAAATCAAATACGCCGCGCGGCGTAACGCTTGAGCATGCTCGGGACGTCGAGAATCAACGCAATGCGACCGTCGCCAGTGATGGTGGCCCCGGACATGCCCGGTGTGCCCTGCAGCATCTTGCCCAGCGGCTTGATTACCACTTCTTCCTGGCCAACCAGTTGATCGACGACAAAGCCGATGCGCTGGGTGCCAACCGACAGGATCACCACGTGGCCCTCGTGCTGCTCTTCGTGCACCTGGCCCTGGACCAGCCAGCGCTTGAGGTAGAACAGCGGCAGCGCCTTGTCGCGCACGATCACCACTTCCTGGCCGTCGACCACGTTTGTGCGCGACAGGTCGAGGTGGAAGATCTCGTTGACGTTGACCAGCGGGAAGGCGAACGCCTGGTTGCCCAGCATCACCATCAGGGTGGGCATGATCGCCAGGGTCAGCGGCACCTTGATGACGATCTTCGAGCCCTGGCCCTTGGCCGAGAAGATATTGATCGAGCCATTGAGCTGGGAGATCTTGGTCTTCACCACGTCCATGCCCACACCGCGGCCGGACACGTCGGAAATCTCGGTCTTGGTCGAGAAGCCGGGGGCGAAGATCAGGTTGTAGCAGTCCGACTCGCTCAGGCGCTCGGCAGCGTCCTTGTCCATCAGGCCCTTTTCCACGGCCTTGGCGCGCAGGATGTTGGGGTCCATGCCCTTGCCGTCATCAGAGATCGACAGCAGGATGTGGTCGCCTTCCTGCTCGGCAGACAGCACCACGCGGCCGGTGCGCGCCTTGCCGGCGGCTTCACGCTCCTCGGGCATTTCCACGCCATGGTCGACTGCGTTGCGCACCAGGTGCACCAATGGGTCGGCCAGGGCTTCGACCAGGTTCTTGTCGAGGTCGGTCTCTTCGCCGACCAGCTCCAGGTTGATTTCTTTCTTGAGCTGGCGGGCCAGGTCGCGCACCAGGCGCGGGAAGCGGCCGAAGACTTTCTTGATCGGCTGCATGCGGGTTTTCATCACCGCGGTCTGCAGGTCTGCGGTGACCACGTCGAGGTTGGACACGGCCTTGGACATGGCCTCGTCGCCACTGTTCAGGCCCAGGCGCACCAGGCGGTTACGCACCAGTACCAGCTCGCCGACCATGTTCATGATCTCGTCCAGGCGCGCGGTATCGACCCGCACGGTGGTCTCCGCTTCGCTGGCGCCATGCTTTTCAGCGGTCGGGGCCGGGGCGCGGGGTGCTGCGGCAGGTTTGCTGGCAGGGGCCGGTGCCGGCGCCGGAGCAGCTGCTGGCTTGGCCACGGGCTGGCTGTCGGCCTTGGCCGCGACCGGCGCTTGCACCTTGGCTGCAGCCGGGGCTTCGACGGCGGCAACGTCGCCACCGAACTTGCCCTTGCCGTGCAACTGATCCAGCAGCGCCTCGAACTCGTGCTCGCTGATTTCGTCGCCGGCTGCGCTGCTATCGGTTGCGGCAGGCGTCGGCGCCTTGGCGCCGGGCAAGGCATCGGCCTGGAAGGTACCCTTGCCATGCAACTGGTCCAGCAGCGATTCGAATTCGGCGTCGGTAATTTCGTCGCTGGCCGCTTCCGGCGCACTGGCAACCGGCTGCGCGGCAACCTCGGCGCTGAACTGGCCTTTGCCGTGCAACTGGTCGAGCAGCGACTCGAACTCGGCGTCGGTGATTTCGTCACCTTCAGCGCTGACGGTCTCGCCCTGCATCTGCTCGTCGACCGCAGCTTGTGCCTTGACCGCATCGAGCGAATCGAGCAGCTGTTCGAACTCGCTGTCGGTGATGTCCTGCTCCTCGGCCGGAGCTTCGGCAACCGGCACCGGTGCCGCAGGGGCCGGCGCGGCAACGGCTTCGGCGCCCCCCGGCTCGGCCAGGCGCGACAGTGCCGCCAGCAGCTCGGGAGTAGCCGGGGTCACTTCGCTGCGCTCACGCACCTGGCCAAACATGCTGTTGACCGTATCCAGTGCCTCGAGCACCACATCCATCAGTTCCGCGTCGACCCGGCGCTCACCTTTGCGCAGGATGTCGAACACGTTCTCGGCGATATGGCAGCACTCCACCAGCTCGTTCAGCTGAAGGAAGCCGGCGCCCCCTTTTACAGTGTGGAAACCGCGAAAGATCGCATTGAGCAGGTCGGCATCGTCGGGCCGGCTTTCCAGCTCGACCAGTTGCTCGGACAGTTGCTCAAGAATTTCGCCGGCTTCTACCAGGAAATCCTGGAGGATTTCTTCATCGGCGCCGAAGCTCATCAAAGGTGCTCCTTAAAAACCCAGGCTGGACAGCAGATCATCGACATCGTCCTGACCGGACACGACGTCTTCACGCTTATCGGCATGAATCTGCGGACCTTCACCCCGAGTCGGATGTTTTTCTAGATCTTTTTCTGCGCGCAATTGATCGTGGTCATGCTGGATGCCCGCAAAGCGGTCCACCTGGCTGGCCATGAGCACCAGTTTGAGCAGGTTGCTTTCCACCTCGGTGACCAAGGTGGTGACGCGCTTGATCACCTGGCCGGTCAGGTCCTGATAGTCCTGGGCCAGCAGAATGTCGTTGAGGTGGCCGGCGACCTTGCGGTTACCTTCGGCGCTGTGCGTCAGGAAACTGTCGACGCGCTTGACCAGGTCGCGGAACTCCGGCGCAGCCACTTCGCGGCGCATGAAGCGCTGCCAGTCGGTGCTCAGGGCCGCGGCCTCGCTGGCCAGCTCGTTGAGCACCGGGGTGCTTTCCTCGACCAGGTCCATGGTGCGGTTGGCCGCGCCCTCGGTAAGCCTGACCACATACGACAGGCGCTCGGTGGCGTCGGTTATCTGCGAGACCTCCTCGGCCTGCGGCATGGTCGGGTCGATCTGGAAACTGACGATGGCACTGTGCAGCTCGCGGGTCAGCTTGCCGACTTCCTGGTACAGGCCGCGGTCGCGGGTCTGGTTCAGCTCGTGAATCAGCTGCACCGCCTCGCCGAAACGGCCCCGCTCCAGGCTTTCGACCAGCTCCTGGGCATGCTTCTTCAGGGTCGATTCGAACTCGCCCAAAGACGTTTGTGATGAATCCATGGCGCGCCCCCTGACGTGACTCAGCCGTTGACGCGTTCGAAGATCTTCTCGATCTTTTCTTTGAGCACCTGGGCGGTGAACGGCTTGACCACGTAGCCATTGACGCCGGCCTGGGCCGCTTCGATGATCTGGTCGCGCTTGGCTTCGGCGGTCACCATCAGCACCGGCATGGCTTTCAGGCGATCGTGGGCACGCACCTTGCGCAGCAGGTCGATACCGGACATGCCCGGCATGTTCCAGTCGGTCACCAGGAAGTCGAAGTGGCCGTTCTCCAGCATCGGCAGCGCCGTGGTGCCGTCATCGGCTTCTTCGGTGTTGGTGAAGCCCAGGTCACGCAACAGGTTCTTGATGATCCGCCGCATCGTCGAAAAGTCGTCAACGATGAGGATTTTCATGTCTTTGTTCAAGTAGACCTCCAAGCAGTCTCAAACGCGCTCGGCCCCGAGCGCGCATTTACAATTCGGTACAACGTAGAAAACGACTGCAACGACAGCGGGCTCAACGCGCCCGCCATTCCCCCAGGCGGCTGCGCAGGCGCGCGGCACACTGGCTGTGCAACTGGCTGACCCGCGACTCGCTGACCCCTAGCACCTCACCGATTTCCTTGAGGTTCAGCTCTTCGTCGTAGTACAGCGCCAGCACCAGGCGCTCACGCTCCGGCAGGTTGGCGATGGCCTCGGTCAGGGCAACCTGGAAGCGCTCGTCTTCCAGGCCACGCGCAGGTTCTACCTGGCCACTGGCGCCATCCTCATGCAGCCCTTCGTGCTCGCCGTCCTGCAACAGGTCGTCGAAGCTGAACAGGCGGCTGCCCAGGGTGTCGTTCAAGATCCCGTAGTAATCATCGAGACTCAATTGGAGTTCGGCAGCAACTTCATGATCTTTAGCGTCACGGCCGGTTCTGGCTTCAACCGCACGCATCGCGTCGCTGACCATGCGGGTGTTGCGGTGCACCGAACGCGGCGCCCAGTCGCCCTTGCGCACTTCATCGAGCATGGCCCCGCGAATGCGGATGCCGGCGTAGGTTTCAAAGCTCGCGCCCTTGCTGGCGTCATACTTGTTGGCCACTTCCAGCAGGCCGATCATGCCGGCCTGGATCAGGTCCTCGACCTGCACGTTGGCTGGCAGCCGCGCCAGCAGGTGGTAGGCGATGCGCTTGACCAGCGGGGCGTAGCGCTCGATCAGCTCGCACTGGGCGTCTTTCGACGCCCGGCTGTACATCTTGAAACCACTGGCGTTCATAACACAGGTCCCGCGCTGGTAGGTTGCACCAGACGCTCGACAAAGAACTCCAGGTGGCCGCGCGGGTTGGCCGGCAGCGGCCAGCTGTCGACCTTCTGGGCAATCGCCTTGAAGGCCAGCGCGCACTTGGAGCGTGGGAAGGCTTCGTACACGGCACGCTGCTTCTGTACCGCCTTGCGCACGCACTCGTCATACGGCACGGCGCCCACGTACTGCAAGGCAACGTCGAGGAAGCGGTCGGTGACCTTGGTCAGCTTGGCGAACAGGTTGCGGCCTTCCTGTGGGCTCTGCGCCATGTTGGCCAGCACGCGGAAACGGTTCATGCCGTAGTCGCGGTTGAGCAGCTTGATCAGGGCGTAGGCGTCGGTGATCGAGGTGGGTTCGTCGCATACCACCAGCAGCACTTCCTGGGCAGCGCGGACAAAGCTGACCACCGAATCACCGATACCGGCCGCAGTGTCGATCACCAGCACGTCGAGGTTGTCGCCGACTTCGCTGAACGCCTGGATCAGCCCGGCATGCTGGGCCGGGGCCAGGTGCACCATGCTCTGCGTGCCCGAGGCAGCCGGCACGATGCGCACACCACCGGGGCCCTGCAGCATCACGTCGCGCAGCTCGCAGCGCCCCTCGATGACATCGGCCAGGGTCCGCTTGGGGGTAAGGCCCAGCAGCACGTCGACATTGGCCAGGCCCAGGTCGGCGTCCAGCAGCATGACCCTGCGGCCAAGCTCGGCCAGCGCCAGGGACAGGTTCACTGAAACGTTAGTCTTGCCGACGCCACCTTTGCCACCGGTCACGGCGATCACCTGTACGGGATGCATGCTACCCATGTCTGTTCTTTACCTTGTCTCGCTGGGACTCAGGCCACACGTAGGGCAATTCTGCGTACCCCTTGGCATAGCTACCTTGCACACGCTTCATCATCAACCCGCTCGCCGTGGGTTGTGATAGAGATCAGCGAACATGTCGGCCATGGCCTCTTCGCTGGGCTCGTCCTGCTGCTGCACATTGACCGCGCGGGAGACCAACTGGTGCCCCCGAGGCAGGTGCAGGTCGTCAGGAATGCGCGGCCCATCGGTCAGGTAGGCCACCGGCAGTTCATGACTGATGGCAAGGCTCAGCACGTCGCCAAGGCTTGCCGTTTCATCGAGTTTGGTCAGGATGCAACCGGCCAGGCCGCAGCGCTTGTAGCTGTGGTAGGCGGCAGTCAGCACCTGCTTCTGGCTGGTAGTGGCCAGCACCAGGTAGTTCTTCGCGGCAATGCCACGCCCGGCCAGGGTGTCCAGCTGCATGCGCAGGGCCGGGTCGCTGGCCTGCAGGCCGGCGGTATCGATCAGCACCACGCGCTTGCGCAGCAGCGGCTCCAGCGCCGCAGCCAGCGACTGGCCCGGGTCGACGTAGGTCACCGGCACGTTGAGGATGCGGCCCAGGGTCTTGAGCTGCTCCTGGGCGCCGATGCGGAAGCTGTCCATGCTCACCAGTGCCAGGTTCTGCGCGCCGTACTTGAGCACGTAGCGGGCGGCCAGCTTGGCCAGGGTGGTGGTCTTGCCCATGCCGGCCGGGCCGACCATGGCGATCACACCCCCCTCTTCGATTGGCTCGACCTCAGGGATTTCGATCATCCGCGCCAGGTGCGCCAGCAACATGCGCCAGGCCTGGCGTGGCTCGTCGATCTCGGCAGTCAGGTCCAGCAGCTCACGGGCGATCGGCCCGGACAGGCCGATGCGCTGCAGCCGGCGCCAGACGGTGGCCTGCTGCGGCTTGCTGCCCTGCAGCTGATTCCAGGCCAGCGAGCCGAGCTGCACTTCCAGCAGCTCGCGCAGGCCCGACAGCTCGGAGCGCATGGCATCGAACAGACGCGGGTCGACCGGTGCCGATGCGGGGGCTGCAGCGGCGGCCTCGGGCGCATCGACGTGCGGTTCGATCAACGGCTCGGCGGCGGTCAGCGACTGCCCGGCGAACAATTGGCGGTTGTTGTCGCTGCTGTCCGGGCGGGGATCCAGCTCGGCGCGGGCAGTGGCGATGCGCGTATGGGTCTTGCGCAGCTCTTCTTCCAGCTCGGCGTTAGGCACACGCGGGGCCAGGGCGGACAGTTTGTAGTCCAGCGCAGCCGTCAGCTCGACACCGCCGGCGATGCGGCGGTTGCCGATGATGGCGGCATCGGCGCCCAGCTCATCACGGACCAGCTTCATGGCCTGACGCATATCGGCGGCGAAAAATCGCTTAACTTGCATTATCCCCTACCTCAGCCGTTAGGGCCCACGGTGGCAACGATGGTGACTTGCTTGTTGTCAGGTATTTCCTGATACGCCAGAACATGCAAATTCGGTACAGCCAGGCGACCGAAACGCGACAGCATGGCGCGGATCGGGCCGGCGACCAGAAGGATGGCCGGCTGGCCCTGCATTTCCTGGCGCTGGGCCGCCTCGATCAACGAACGCTGCAGCTTCTCGGCCATGCTCGGCTCCAGAAGAACACCGTCTTCCTGACCTTGCCCGGCCCTCTGCAGACTATTGAGCAAAATCTGTTCCAATCTTGGCTCCAGGGTAATCACTGGCAGCTCCGACTCAATGCCGACAATGCTTTGCACGATGGCGCGACACAATCCGACGCGCACCGCCGCCACCAGCGCGGCGGTATCTTGACTCTTGCCGGCGTTGTTCGCGATCGCCTCGGCGATACTGCGAATATCGCGCACCGGCACCTGCTCCGACAACAGCGCTTGCAGCACCTTGAGCAGACCCGACAATGAAATGACACCTGGCACAAGCTCTTCTGCAAGTTTAGGCGATGCCTTGGCTAGCACCTGCAGTAGTTGCTGGACCTCTTCATGGCCAATCAGCTCGTGGCAGTGCTTCTGCAGAATCTGGTTCAGGTGGGTGGCCACCACGGTGCTGGCGTCGACCACGGTGTAGCCCAGCGACTGTGCCTGGGAACGCTGGCCAACATCAATCCACACGGCCTCCAGGCCGAACGCCGGGTCGCGCGCGGCAATGCCGTTGAGGGTGCCAAACACCTGGCCCGGGTTGATTGCCAGTTCGCGGTCCGGATAGATCTCGGCCTCCGCCAGGATCACCCCCATCAAGGTCAGGCGATAGGCGCTGGGCTGCAGGTCGAGGTTGTCGCGGATGTGCACGGTGGGCATGAGGAAGCCCAGATCTTGCGACAGTTTCTTGCGCACGCCCTTGATCCGCGCCAGCAACTGGCCGCCCTGGTTGCGATCGACCAGCGGGATCAGCCGGTAGCCGACCTCCAGGCCAATCATGTCGATCGGCGTGACGTCGTCCCAGCCCAGTTCCTTGGTTTCCAGCGCGCGCTGTGGCGAGGGCAGCAGGTCCTGCTGGCGCTGCGCCTCCTGCAGCGCTTGCGCCTTGGCCTTCTGCTGCTTTTTCCATACCAGGTAGGCGCCACCACCGGCCAGCAGGCCAAGGCTGAGGAAGGCCACGTGCGGCATGCCCGGCACCAGGCCCATGACGATCATGAGCGCGCCGGACACCGCCAGGGCCTTGGGCGAATCGAACATCTGCCGGTTGATCAGCTTGCCCATGTCCTCGGAGCCCGAGGCGCGGGTAACCATGATTGCGGCAGCGGTGGACAGCAGCAGTGATGGCAATTGCGCCACCAAACCGTCACCGATGGTCAGCAAAGCGTACACCTTGCCGGCATCGCCAAAGCTCATGCCGTGCTGCAGCATGCCGATCAGCATGCCGCCGATCAGGTTGATGAACAGGATCAGCAGGCCGGCGATGGCGTCACCGCGGACGAACTTGCTGGCACCGTCCATCGAACCGTAGAACTCGGCTTCCTGCGCCACTTCGGCGCGGCGGTGCTTGGCCTGGGCCTGGTCGATCAGGCCGGCGTTGAGGTCGGCGTCGATCGCCATCTGCTTGCCGGGCATGGCGTCGAGGGTGAAACGCGCGCTCACTTCCGAGATACGCCCGGCGCCCTTGGTCACTACCACGAAGTTGATGATCATGAGGATGGCGAACACCACGGCACCGACCACGTAGTTACCGCCGATCACCACCTCGCCGAAGGCCTGGATCACCTTGCCGGCTGCGCCGTGGCCCTCCTGGCCATGCAGCATCACAACCCGGGTGGAGGCAACGTTCAGGGCCAGGCGCAACAGCGTGGCCACCAGCAGGATGGTGGGAAACGCGGCGAAGTCGAGCGGGCGCAGCGCATAGACGCAGACCAGCAGGACCACGATCGACAGGGCAATGTTGAAGGTGAAGAACACGTCGAGCAGGAACGGCGGTATCGGCAACATCATCATTGCCAACATCACCAGCAGCAACAGCGGCACACCCAGGTTGCCCCGACCGAGCCCGGCCAGGTTGTTACGGGCGTTGCTGATTAACTGAGTGCGATCCACCGCGAGTCCTCTTGATGCAAAACTTTGACGCACAGGGGGCGCCTGGCGCTGGCTTTGCAAGAAGCCTTCCAACTTTGCTCGACGGGGGATTTATCTTGCCTGTTCCGGCCTCTTCGCGGGTGAACCCGCTCCCACAGGGACCGCACAGTTTTCAAGCCCGCAGAGGACCTGTGGGAGCGGGTTCACCCGCGAAAGGGCCAGAAGCCCTGACACAAGGTCAACTGTCGCGACGCAGGTCCGGCGGAATCGGCAGGTCGTCTTTCAGCGGCTCTGGCCGCTTGCCCTTGCCGGCCCGGTACTGACGGATCTGGAACACATAGGCCAGCACCTGCGCCACCGCCAGGTACAAGCCGGCGGGGATTTCCTGCTCAAGCTCGGTGGAGTAATAGATCGCCCGCGCCAACGCCGGCGACTCGAGGATCTGGACCTTGTGCTCCACACCGATCTCGCGAATCTTCAAGGCAATGAAATCCGTGCCCTTGGCCAGCAGCAATGGCGCCGCCCCGCCCTTCTCCGGGTCGTATTGCAAGGCAACCGCGTAGTGCGTCGGGTTGGTGATGATCACGTCGGCTTCGGGCACGGCCGCCATCATGCGCCGCTGCGAAGCCTCACGCTGCAGCTGGCGAATACGCTGCTTGACCTCGGGCTTGCCTTCACTGTCCTTGTACTCGTCCTTGACTTCCTGCTTGGTCATCTTCAGCTTGTTGTGCGCCTGCCACAGCTGGAACGGCACGTCCGCCGCCGCAATCAACAGCAGCCCCGCCGACATCCACAACGCACTCCAGCCCACCACCTGCAGGCTATGGATGATCGCCTGCTCCAACGGCTCGTTGGCAATGGCCAGCAGCGCCTGACGGTCATTGACCAGCACCACTACCGCCACGACCAGAATCACGAGAAACTTGGCGAACGCTTTCAAGAGTTCGGTCAGGGCATTCATCGAGAACATGCGCTTGACCCCTGACAAGGGATTCATACGGCTGAATTTCGGCTGCAACAGGCTGCCGGAAAACAGGAAACCGCCCAGGGCGATCGGCGCGACGAAGGAAATCACGAACAACAGGATCAATATCGGCTGCACCGCCCAGATGGCCATCTTGCCCGAGGCCAGCAGGAAGGCACCCATGGCCCGCTCATCGGTGATGAAGTCGCGGGTCAGGCTGAAGTTCATGCGCATGATCGCCAGCAGCGTCTCGGCCAGGTGGCCGCCAAACGCCAACAGGCCACCGGCGCCGGCCAGGGTCACCGCCACCGTATTCAGTTCCTTGGAACGCGCGATCTCGCCTTTCTCGCGAGCATCGCGCTTGCGCTTGTCGGTGGGTTCTTCTGTCTTGTCCTGACCGCTTTCGCTTTCCGCCATGCTCAGCGCGCCCTCGCCAGTTCACGCAGCCATTGCAGCGCTTCGCTGGCCAATGCCTGGTAATGGGAAAGTATATCGGCCAGGCCAACCCAGAAAATGAACATGCCCATGACCAGGGTAAGCGGAAAACCGATGGAGAAAATGTTCAACTGCGGCGCGGCACGCGTCATTACGCCAAAGGCGATGTTCACCACCAGCAGCGCGGCGATAGCCGGCAGAATCAGCAGAAGGCCGGCACCGAACACCCAGCCCAGGCGCCCTGCCAGCTCCCAGAACTGATTGACCACCAGCGCATTGCCCACCGGCAAGGTGGTGAAACTTTCGGTCAGCACCTCGAACGCCACCAGATGGCCGTTCATCAGCAGGAACAGCACGCTCACCAGCATGGTCATGAACTGGCTGATCACCGCGACGTTGACGCCGTTCGCCGGGTCGACCATCGATGCGAAGGCCATGCCCATCTGCACCGCGACGACCTGGCCAGCGATCACGAACGCCTGGAACAACAACTGCAATGACAACCCGAACAGCGCCCCGACGATGACCTGCTCGGCACACAGCAGCAGGCCGCGCAGGCTCAACGGGTCGAACTCGGGCAAGGGCGGCAGGGCCGGGACGATCACCACGGTGATAGCCACGGCCACATACAGGCGCACCCGCGCCGGCAGCATGCGGGTGCCGAATATAGGCATGGTCATCAGCACTGCCGTCACCCGGAACAACGGCAGGATGAAGGTGGCAACCCAGGTGCCGATCTGCGTGTCGGTCAGCTCCAGCATCGGCGCGTCAACCGATCAAATGCGGGATGTTGGTGTAGAGGCTGATGAAGTACTCCATGAACTTCTGCACCAGCCACGGCCCGGCGACGATCAGCGTGACCAGCATCACCAGCAGGCGCGGCAGGAAACTCAGGGTCTGTTCGTTGATCTGCGTGGCGGCCTGGAACATCGCCACCACCAGGCCCACCAGCAGGCTCGGCACCACCAGTATGGCGACCATCAGGGTGGTCAGCCACAGGGCATCACGGAACAGGTCGACAGCGACTTCAGGTGTCATCGGCGGCTCTCCTTGACGGCGTCAGACGCCGCCGAAACTGCTGGCCAGGGTACCCATGATCAGCGCCCAGCCATCCACCAGCACGAACAGCATGATCTTGAACGGCAGCGAGATGATCAGCGGCGACAGCATCATCATGCCCATGGCCATCAGCACGCTGGCCACCACCATGTCGATGATCAGGAACGGGATGAAGATCATGAAACCGATCTGGAACGCGGTCTTCAGCTCTGAGGTGACGAACGCCGGTACCAGGATCGTCAGCGGCACCTGGTCCGGGCCGGCGATGTCGGTACGCTTGGACAGGCGCATGAACAGGTCGAGGTCGCTTTGCCGGGTTTGTGCCAGCATGAAGTCCTTGAGCGGCCCCTGGGCCTTGTCTATGGCCTGCTGGGCGGTCATCTGCTCCTTCAGGTACGGCTGCAGCGCGTCCTGGTTCACCCGGTCGAACACCGGCGCCATGATGAACATGGTCAGGAACAGCGCCATGCCAGTCAGCAACTGGTTCGACGGCGTCTGCTGCAGGCCCAGGGCCTGACGCAGGATCGAGAACACGATGATGATGCGGGTGAAGCTGGTCATCAGGATGACGAACGCCGGGATGAAGCTGAGCGCCGTCATGATCAGCAGGATCTGCAGGCTGACCGAGTATTCCTGCTGCCCGTCCGGGGTATTGGACAGGGTAATGGCCGGGATCGACAGCGGGTCGGCACCCAAGGCCAGCGGCGCAGCCAGCAGCAGCGCCAGAGTCAACAACACACGCAGCGCGCCACTCATCACTTCTTGTCCTTAGGGTCCTTGCCCATCAGCTCCATCAGCCGCTGGGCAAACTCCGGCGTCGCCTGACGGGCACTTTCCGGCACTTCCACGGGTTCGGCCAGCACATGCAGGGCCTCGATGCTGCCAGGGGTATGGCCGATCAGGATCTGCTGCTTGCCCACCTGCACCAGCAGCAGCCGATCACGCGGGCCGATGGCCCGGCTGCCGACGATCTCGATCACCTGCCCGCCCTTCACCGCCGTGCTTTGCATGCGCCGCAGCAACCAGGCCAGGAAGAAGATCAGGCCGACCACCAGCAACAGGCCGAAGACCATCTGCGCCAACTGCCCACCAAGGCTGCCAGGCGCGGTTGCCGGGGTTGCCGCCGGTGTGGCCGCGGCCAGGCAAGCCTGGCTGGCGAGCAGCGCGGCGAGCGCCGCGAAGGCGCGCATCGTACCCTTCACTCAGCGCAGCTTCTTGATACGTTCGCTGGGGCTGATCACGTCGGTCAGGCGGATGCCGAACTTTTCGTTGACCACCACCACTTCGCCATGGGCGATCAGCGTGCCGTTGACCAGCACGTCGAGCGGTTCGCCAGCCAGGCGGTCGAGCTCGATCACCGAGCCCTGGTTGAGCTGCAGCAGGTTGCGGATGTTGATCTCGGTGCTGCCCACTTCCATGGAGATGTTCACCGGGATATCCAGGATCACGTCCAGGTTCGGGCCTTCGAGGCTGACGTTTTCGTTCGGCTTCGGCGAGCTGGCGAACTCCTCCATCGGCAGGCGGCCCGGGCCGCCGGCGCTGCTGCCGGTGTCACCACCCAGCAGTGCATCGATGTCGGCCTGGCCGGCTGCACCGGTTTCTTCCAGGGCCGCAGCCCACTCATCGGCCAGCGCCTGGTCCTCTGCAGAGGTGATCTCGTTTTCGTTAGCCATGGTTTCCTCGACAGGCATTCAATTCGTTAGGAGTGACCGGCACGCCGTCAGCGGCGTTCGATCGGGTCGATGATCTGCAGCGCCAGGTTGCCCTTGTGCGAACCCAGGCGCGCCTTGAACGACGGCACGCCGTTGGCGCGCAGCACCAGGTGCTCGGGAAGCTCCACCGGGATCACGTCGCCAGGCTGCATGTGCAGGATGTCGCGCAGCTTCAGCTGGCGCCGGGCTACGGTGGCGGTCAGCGGCACGGCCACGTCCAGCACGTCCTCGCGCAGGGCCTTGACCCAGCGCTCGTCCTGGTCGTCCAGGTCGGACTGGAAACCGGCATCGAGCATTTCCCGCACCGGCTCGATCATCGAGTACGGCATGGTCACGTGCAGGTCACCGCCACCGCCATCCAGTTCGATGTGGAAGGTGGACACCACCACCGCCTCGCTGGGGCCGACGATGTTGGCCATGGCCGGGTTTACTTCGGAGTTCATGTATTCGAAGGTGACCGGCATGATTGCCTGCCAGGCTTCCTTGAGGTCGACGAAGCACTGGTCCAGCACCATGCGCACCACGCGCAGTTCGGTGGGGGTGAATTCGCGGCCTTCGATCTTGGCGTGGCGGCCGTCGCCGCCGAAGAAGTTGTCCACCAGCTTGAACACCAGCTTGGCATCGAGGATGAACAGCGAGGTGCCGCGCAACGGCTTGATCTTGACCAGGTTGAGGCTGGTCGGCACGTACAGCGAGTGCACGTACTCGCCGAACTTCATCACTTGCACGCCCCCCACCGCCACGTCGGCGGAACGGCGCAGCAGGTTGAACATGCTGATACGGGTGTAACGGGCGAAACGCTCGTTGATCATTTCCAGGGTCGGCATGCGGCCCCGCACGATACGGTCCTGGCTGGTCAGGTCGTAGCTTTTGATGCTGCCAGGCTCGGATGCACTCTCGGTCTGCACCAGCCCGTCGTCGACGCCATGCAACAGGGCATCGATTTCATCCTGGGACAGCAGGTCCTGTACGGCCATTGCGGACTCCTACTGCAATACGAAATTGGTGAACAGCAACTGGTCGACGACCGGCTTGCCGACTTCCTTCTGCGCCACTTCCTGGACCACTGCGGTGGCCTTCTGGCGCAGCATTTCCTGCCCTACCGGGCTGCCGGCCAGGGTGTCGAAGCCTTGCCCGGAGAACATCATCACCAGGTTGTTGCGGATCACCGGCATGTGCACCTTGAGCGCATCCAGGTCAGCCTGGCTGCGCGCTTGCAGGGTGATGCTCACCTGCATGTAGCGCTGGCGGCCGTTCTGGTTGAAGTTGACCACGAAGGCCGGGGCCAGCGCTTCGTAGATAGCCGCTGGCTTGACGTTGCTGGCTGCAGGATCGGCGGCCGGGGCCGGCTCGCTCTTGTGCATGATGAACCAGGTAGCGCCCACCGAAAGGCCGATCGCCAGCAACAGGCCCACTACTGCCAGCAGGATCAGCTTGAGTTTGCCTTTAGTGGCGGGGTCTTTGACTGCTTCGCTCTTCGCCATGCCAATAATCCGTCGTCCATCGGGGGTTCAAGGGAGAATGGCTTGGCTTGAGCAAGTGTTATGCCAGATTTTGCAGAAGGGCATTTTTCAGCAGGGACGACTGTGCTGGCTTCTTCGCAGGTGAACCCGCTCCCACAGGACCTGCACAGGTTGCGAATCCTGCATTGTACTTGTGGGAGCGGGTTTACCCGCGAAGAGGCCAGTACAGGCAATCGAGATCTACGCGTAATAATCGACCGCGCTGTCGCCAACAACCACCTGTTGCTCCACAGGCCGGGCGCTATCGACTGCCTCGCCGCCATCCTGCTCGGCCCGGCGCGCCGCCACCCCGGACAGGTTGCTGCCCTGCGCCTGCCCCTGCTGCTGCTGTTGCCCGCGCGACTGGTCGGCCACGTTGACATCCGGCTGTGCCAGCCCCTGCTGGGCGAACAGCTCGCGCAGGCGGTGCACCTGGCTGTCGAGGGCGTCACGCACACCGGCGTGGCCGCTGATGAAGGTGATCTGGGTCGACTGGTCCGTCGCAACATTGACGCGAATGTCCAGGCGCCCCAGCTCCGCCGGCTCCAACTGGATATCCGCCGACTTGAGGTTCTGGCTGGACAGGTACATGACCCGGTTGACCAGGCCCTCGGCCCAGGCGTTCTGGTTCATCGGCAGCGGTTGGTGCAATGGGCTGGCATTGGCCGGCACGGCATTGGCGGTCTTGGCCGTGGCGGCCTGGGTCAGGTTGGCCAGGCGGTTGGCGAAATCGTCGACGCGCGTATCGCTGCCAGCGCTCTTGGTGTCCTTCAGGCCATCTTCGAGCAAGCCAGCAAAGGCCTTGTCGCCAGGCTCGCCGGTTTCACCCTCGGCATTCTCGACCAGATTCGCCAAGGTATTGACGGCCATCTGCCCCTCCTCGCCCTGGGCCTGTGAAGGGTCCAGGGCATGCGCCGAAGTCGCCCCTTTGGCCTGGGCGCTTTGTTCCAGTGCCAGGCGCAAGGTCGGCAGGTTGGCCAAAGGGTCGGCGTCAGGGTCGAAGGCTTCCTCGGCGACTGGCTCCTCGGGCAGTGCGGCGGTGACCTGAGCCTGCGCCGTGGCGGCTTGCAACACAGGTGCCACCGCCTCGGCCTGGGCCTGAATCAGCTGTGCGCCAGGCTGAGCGTCGGTTACCTGGCCGGCCACAAGGCTGGCATCGCGCACGCCAGTGTCCGCCTGAGCCTGATCGTCGGCTGGCAATTGTTTGCCGTCATCGGCAACGGCGGGTTTTTCCGCAGCGTCTTTCTTGCCGCCTTGTGCCGCCTCGGATTTGTCCTTGGGCTTGGCCTGGTCGGCCTTGTCGTCCTGCGCGGCGGCCTTGTCGCGGCCCCGCCTGGCCATCACCTGGCCAAAGCTGTCACCCTTGTCGCCCGGCGCCTGCAGAGGTTTTTCAACCTGCGTGGTGGCCGACCGCGAGGTGGTGGCAATGGCGTTGCCTTGCAACAATGGGTTGGGTGCGACAGGCATCGAGCAGTCTCCGCGCCAGAAACAAAAAAATAATCCGGCCAGAGACACGCAAGACTCGCGCCAAGTTGTGGGTTAACCTGCCGAAATGCGTTGCTGCTCACCTCGGTAGAAGCGCTGCACCTCGACGAACTCCAAGTCGATGCGGCTGATCAGGTCCTCGATGCCATACAGTGGGGGCCGCTGCGCGCGCTCCTCCAGCTGCTGGCACAGACTGGCCAACACAACTGCGCCCATGTTGCTGCTGCTGCCCTTGAAACTGTGGGCTGCAGAACTGAGCTCTTCGGCACTTTTGGCCGCGTGCAGCTGATCAAGGCGCTGTTCGGAGTCGTCGAGAAAGGTTTGCACCAATTGCAGGTAGCCATCTTCCATGATCTCACGCAGGTCGCTGAGTACCTTGTGGTCAATATGCATGTCAGTCACTTGTTCACTCCTTGATCAAGCCAGATTATGCCCGAGCCAACCCGTGGCTCACCAGACGAACTCCACATGCGCGCAGCGCCCGCCATCACTCCAGTGCGCACTGCTGGCCAACCGCCGCACCAGGTTCAGGCCTCGCCCGCTCAGCTCCTGCGCCAGCGAGGGCCGCGACAGCACGCGCTGCACATCGAACCCGGCACCGCTGTCACGGACCTCGATCATCAGACGCCCGCCATCGGCCTGCGGTTCAACCTGGAAGTCGATGCGTACGTAACCGTCGGTCAGCACCCCAAGGCGCCGAGCGCGTTCCTGATAGTAGTCGGCAAAGCCCTGTACATCGCGTTTGAGCTGCGAGTCCAGGCCCAGCACGCCATGCTCCAGGGCGTTGGAATACAGCTCGCTGAGCACACTGTGCAGGTTGCCGGTACGTGCGCGCAGGCCGTGAATCTCCTGCAACAATTGCACCAGGTACGGCACCGGGTTGAAGCGTTTCAGGCTCTGGCCACGCACCTCGAACCCCAGCGACCAGTCCAGCGGGCTGGAGCGGCCGCTATCAGAGTAGATCATAGGCGCCGGCACCCGCTCCTCGGCGCTGAACATGCGAATGTCGCACAAGCTGATGTCATCGCGCGGGCGCCCGCCAAAGCGCTCCAGGGCCTGCATCACTTCGTCGAACAGCCGCACCGGGTCACGGTTGTCGGCCAGCACCCTGCGCAGGCGCTGCACGCCGAACAGGCGTTCCTGGTCGTCGGCAGTGTCCAGCACGCCGTCCGACAGCAGCAGCAGGCGCTCGCCTGGTGCCAACGGCAACACTTCGGTACTGTCATCGAAACGCTCGGCATCCAGGATGCCCAGTGGCAGGTGTCGCGAACTCAGCACCGACAGCACCTGGCCATCCACTGCCAGGCGATAGCCATCAGGCATGCCACCGTTCCACACCTCCACCGAACCGCGCTGCATGCTGAGGTTGAGCAACAGCGCACAACAGAACATGTCCACCGGCAGGATGCGTTTGAGCTTGGCGTTCATCTCGCGCAGGACCTGGGCCATGCCGTAGCCCTTGGCAGTCATGCCGTAGAACACTTCAGCCAGCGGCATGGCCCCCACCGCCGCTGGCAGGCCGTGGCCGGTGAAATCGCCAAGCAGCACGCGCATGTCGCCGGACGGGGTGAACGCGGCCAGCATCAGATCGCCATTGAACAGCGCATAGGGCGACTGCAGGTAGCGGATGTTGGGCGCGGCCAGGCAGCCGGAGTGGGCCACCTTGTCGAATACTGCCTTGGCCACCCGCTGCTCGTTGAGCAGGTGGTGGTGGTGCCGGGTAATCTGGTCACGCTGCTCCAGCACGGTGGCCTGCAGCCGGCGCAGGCGGTCCATGGCGCGGATCTTGGCGCCGAGGATAACCGCACTGTAGGGCTTGGCCATGAAGTCGTCGCCCCCGGCCTCCAGGCAGCGCACCAGGCCTTCCTCCTCGTTCAATGACGTCAGGAAAATGATCGGCACCAGCGCTTCGCCGGCCAGGGCCTTGATCTGCCGTGCCGCCTCGAAGCCGTCCATCACCGGCATCAGTGCATCCAGCAGCACCAGTTGCGGGCGCCGCTCGATGAACAGTGCCACCGCCTGCTCGCCGTTTTCCGCGGTGAATACCTGATGACCCTGCCGGCGCACGATCTGCGCCAGCAGCAGACGGTCGGCGGCACCGTCTTCGGCGACCAGCACGGTCAACGCCTGTTCGGCGGGCATGTCGGCGCTCAACTGATATCGAAGAGTTTTTCGAAATTGGAGATGGCGAGGATCTTGCGCACATCGGAGCTGGCATGCACCACCCGCACATCAGAATCATCGCCGCCCGCATGGTCACGCAGCAACAGCAGCATGCCGAGTGCAGAACTGTCGAGGTAGGTGGTGTCCTTCAGGTCGACGACCACCGAATCGGGCCGGCGGGGCTGGCGTTCGTAGGCGTCACGAAATTCCTGGTGCTTGCCGAAATCGAAGCGCCCCTTGATCTTTATCGTCAGCTTTTTCCCATCCTGCGAAAAATCAGTCTCGACTGCCATGCTAGCGATTCCTTCGATGATGGCGGATGCAACTCCTTAAAGGTTTAGCAGGCGATGCCGGGGGTGGCAAGCACACGATTCTGCGTGCAGCGCGACATATATGTGCTGCCTGTACTGGCCTCTTCGCGGGTAAACCCGCTCCCACAGGATCTCCACCACTTCGAATCCTGCGTCGTACTTGTGGGAGCGGGTTTACCCGCGAAGAGGCCATTGCAGGCTATAGATGATTCTGCCGCGGCAGGCGCTGGGACAGCTCGTCGAGCAAGCGCTGCTCGCGCTTGTCTTCGGCGCGCCTGGCTTCGTCCAGGTAGCGCTGCACCAGCTTGCGCAAGCCTTCCACCCGGGCATAGGCCTGCTGCCAGGTGCCGCGGGCGTTGTTGAGGTTGTTCTGGTGCCAGGCCAGGCTCTGGCGCTGCTGGGTCATGGCCGTTTCCAGCTGCCCGAGAAAACGCTGGTAATTGACCAGCCAGCTACCATTTACCCCCTGCCCGCCACGGTTGATCCACTGCAGCTGGTAATCCTCGCGAAACCGCTCGAGCTCGGCCAGCTTGGCCTGGGCGGTGGCCACCTGCTGCTGGAAATGCCCAAGGCGCTGGGCCGCCTGGCGCTCGGCCTCTTCGGCCATGTCCACCACCGGCGCCAGGCGCGCGGCACGTCCGGGCAACGCCATGGCCTATCAACCGCCCGCCGGGGGCGCAAAGATCGCCCCCAACTGTTCACGGCTCTGCGCCATGCCCACGCTCTCGCGCAGGCCCTGGCGCAGAAACTCCAGCAGCTTCGATTGCAAGGCAATGGCCAGGTCGGTTTCCGGGTCGCCACCCGCCACGTATGCGCCCACGCTGATCAGGTCGCGGCTTTGCGACAGGCGCGACCACAACTGCTTGAACTTTTGCGCCTGGCGCAAATGATCGGCATCGACCACCTGGGGCATGACCCGGCTGATCGAGGCTTCGATATCGATGGCCGGATAATGGCCTTCCTCGGCCAACCGCCGCGACAGCACAAAGTGGCCATCGAGCACACCGCGCGCCGCGTCGGCAATCGGATCCTGCTGGTCGTCACCTTCGGACAACACGGTATAGAACGCGGTGATCGAACCACCGCCTGGCTCGCCGTTGCCGGCCCGCTCCACCAGCTTGGGCAGCTTGGCGAACACCGACGGCGGGTAACCCCGGGTAGCCGGCGGCTCGCCGATGGCCAGGGCGATTTCCCGCTGAGCCTGGGCAAAACGGGTCAGCGAGTCCATCAGCAACAGCACGTTCTTGCCCTTGTCGCGGAAGTACTCGGCAATACGCGTGCAGTACATGGCCGCACGCAGGCGCATCAGCGGCGCATCGTCGGCGGGCGAAGCGACCACCACAGAGCGCTTGAGGCCTTCTTCACCAAGAATATGTTCGATGAACTCCTTGACCTCGCGCCCCCGCTCACCGATCAGGCCGACGACGATGATTTCGGCTTCGGTGAAGCGGGTCATCATGCCCAGCAACACCGACTTGCCCACGCCGGTACCGGCAAACAGGCCCAGGCGCTGGCCGCGACCGACGGTGAGCAGGCCATTGATGCTGCGAATACCCACATCCAGCGGCTTGCTGATGGGGTCGCGGTTCAACGGGTTGATCACCGGGCCATCCATCGGCACCCAGTCCTCGGCCTTCATCCCACCTTTGCCATCCAGTGCGCGGCCGGCGCCGTCGAGCACCCTGCCGAGCATGCTCATGCCCATGGGCAGGCGGCCGCTATCATCCAGCGGCACCACCCGGGCGCCGGGGGCGATGCCGACAATGCTGCCGACCGGCATGAGAAATACCTTGGACCCGGCAAAGCCCATGACTTCGGCTTCCACCTGCACCGGGTGGTAGCTGTCATCGTTGATTACCAGGCAGCGGCTGCCGACTGCAGCGCGCAGGCCTTCGGCTTCCAG
The DNA here is from genome assembly GCF_049486705.1 of Pseudomonas sp. NLJ1. NCBI lineage: Bacteria > Pseudomonadati > Pseudomonadota > Gammaproteobacteria > Pseudomonadales > Pseudomonadaceae > Pseudomonas > Pseudomonas sp. NLJ1. The sequence goes on from NZ_CP137735.1 coordinate 1,102,744, forward strand.
GGTGAGGCCGACCATGCGCAACAGGCGGCCTTCGACGATGGGTTGGGCCGGCAGCTCGATGGCCTCGGCATAGCTGCCCAGGCGCTTGCCGAAACTGGTGCGCTCAAGATGCATCCGGGTTACCCACGGCGCGCTCTGGCAGGCTGTCCAGGTCTACCGACATGTCCGGCGCCGCCGGGTGCAGCGAATGGTCGTGCAACTGGTCGAACAGTTGGGCCACGGCTTTCTCGATGCGGGTTTCCATGGTCGCGTCGATGCGGCTGTGCGCGGTCTCGATACGGCAGCCGCCGGGTAGCAGTGCGCTGTCCTCGAGCAGCCGCCAGCTTTCCTCATGGCGTTCGCGCAGGGCCTTGGCCAGCTCGAAATCCTGCGGGTTGAGGTGGATGCGGATATTGTCCGCGCCCATGGGCAGCAGCTTGAGCGCTTCGCGCAGTACCTGGGTGATCTGACTGGAATCGCCCCGCAGTTCGCGACCGATCACCTGGCGGGTCATGTGTGCCACCAGATGGACCAAGGTTTTCTCGATCTGGGTGTCTTGCTCGGCGATCGGCTCCATCAGGTTGGTCATCAGCCGGTCGAGGCTTTCCAGCTTGGCCTTCAGGGCCTCTTCGGCTTCCTGGCGGACCTTGAGCTGGGTGCTATGGAAGCCCTCGCGCTCACCGGTGGCGAAGCCTTCGTTGTAGGCTTCCTGGCGGATGGCCTCGAGTTCTTCCAGGGTCAGTGGCTGGACTTCTTCCAGCGGCACTTCCTCGACTTCTTCCTCGATTACCGTGGGTTCTGGCGCAGGCTGGGGCTCAGGCTCCGGTTCCGGGTCGAAGCTGGGCAGCGCCCAGACATCCACGCCCTCGAGGTCGCGGGCGCGGATCAGGTCGCTGGGGTGATGTTCTTTGGTGGGCATGCTGTCATGTTCTCAAACCATGTTCAGCCGACACGGTCCCTGTGGGAGCGGGTTTACCCGCGAATGCGTCGGCAGCGACAAGCTCTATCGCCAGGCCCGACGCCTTCGCGGGTAAACCCGCTCCCACAAGGGGCGGCGTCGGCCTTCAGATCGCGAATACCTTAGATCATTTCCTCGGCGCCCTTGCCGCCGAGCACGATCTCGCCGGCCTCGGCCATGCGGCGGGCGATGGTGAGGATTTCCTTCTGCGCCGTTTCCACGTCGCTGACCCGTACCGGCCCCTTGGCCTCCAGGTCGTCGCGCAACAGCTCCGAGGCACGTTTGGACATGTTCTTGAAGATCTTGTCCTTGACCCGCTCGTCGGCGCCCTTGAGCGACACCACCAGCACGTCGGACGAGACTTCGCGCAGCAGTGCCTGGATACCACGGTCGTCGACGTCGGCCAGGTTGTTGAAGACGAACATCAGGTCTTCGATCTGCTCGGACAGGTCGCTGTCGATTTCGCGGATCGCGTCCATCAGTGCACCTTCCACCGAGCTGTCGAGGAAGTTCATGATGTCGGCGGCGCGCTTGATGCCACCCAGGGTGGTACGCGCCGCGTTGGAGTTGCCCGAGAACTGCTTCTCGAGGATCTGGTTCAGCTCCTTCAGCGCCGCCGGTTGCACAGTGTTCAGCGACGACACGCGCAGGACGATGTCCAGGCGCACCTTGTGGTCGAAGTTGCTCAGCACTTCGCCGGCCTGGTCGGGGTCGAGGTAGGCGACCACGATGGCCTGGATCTGCGGGTGCTCGTAACGGATCACGTCGGCAACGGCGCGCGGCTCCATCCACTTGAGGCTGTCCAGGCCGCTGGTGTTGCCACCAAGCAGGATGCGGTCGACCAGGCCGTTGGCCTTGTCCTCGCCCAGGGCCTGGTTGAGCATCTTGCGGATATAGGCATCAGAGCCCACGCCCAGGCTGGTCTGGTCGCCGACGATTTCGACGAACTCGCTCATCACCTGCTCAACCTGTTCACGGTGCACATTGCCCATCTGCGCCATGGCCACACCCACCCGCTGCACTTCCTTGGGCCCCATGTGCCGCAGCACCTGGGCGGCGTCGGTTTCACCCAGCGAAAGCAGGAGGATCGCCGCCTTGTCGACGCGGCTCAGCTTGGCGGTAACGGCTCGGTTATCACTCATCGGCGTTGATCCACTCTTTCACGACCTGGGCAACGCGGCCCGGATCTTCGGCCACCAGGCCTTTGATTGCGTTGAGCTGTGCCTCGTAACCCTCGTTCGGGCTAGGCAGCAGAATGCTTGTCGGGCCACCCAGGCTGACGCGGTCGTTGGCCAGTTCGCCATCCAGACCCATCATGCCGCCCAGCTCCATGTCGCTATCCGAGGCAGCCTGCTTGCCGCCCCCTGTAATGTTGTTCAGCACCGGACGCAGCACGCCGAACACCAGCACCAGGATGAATACCACGCCCAGCACTTGCTTGACGATGTCCCAGAACCAAGGTTGCTGGTAGAAGGCAATGTCGGCGATTTCTTCGCCACGATCGGCGGCGAACGGCACGTTGATCACTGTCACGCTGTCGCCACGGCTGGCATCGAAGCCGACCGCGTCCTGCACCAGGCGAGTGAAGCGTGCCAGGTCTTCGGCGCCCCACGGCGCACGGGTGGTGTCGCCGGTGGCCGGGTCGATCTTGACCTGGTCGTCCACCACCACCGCCACCGACAGGCGGGTCATGCGCCCCTGCTGCTGGCGGGTGTGGCTGATGGAGCGGTCCAGCTCGAAGTTCTTGGTGCTTTGCTGGCGCTTGTCCGACGGGTACGGCGCGAGCATTGGCTGGCCGGTGGCCGGGTCCATGATCTGCTGGCCGTTGGCATCCACCAGCGGCTGGCCAGGCTGGATGGCCGCGGCCGGGGTGGCGGCACCACCGGTGGTCTGCGGCGCCGATGCAGGGCCTGGAGGCTGGTTGCTCAGCGCGCCGGGCACACCTTGCGGGCCCTGGCTGCTGGCACGTTGTTCGTCGACCGACTGTTCGCTGCGCAGCGCCGGCTGGTCGGGGTTGAACTGCTCGGAGGTGGACTCGACGGCACTGAAGTCGAGGTCAGCGGACACTTCGGCCTTGTAGCGGTCATTGCCCAGCACCGGCTGCAGGATGTTGTGCACCCGCTGGGTGAGTAGGCTTTCCACCCGGCGGCTGTAGTCGAACTGCTTGCCTGCCTGGGTCAGGGCGGTGTCCTGGATCTGCTCGGACAGCAGGTTGCCCTTCTGGTCGACCACGGTGACCTGGGACTTGTCCAGTTCCGGCACGCTGGTAGCGACCAGGTTGACGATGGCCATCACCTGCCCGGCTTCCAGGGCACGGCCCGGGTACAGCTCGACCAGTACCGAGGCGCTGGGCTTGCGTTCGTCACGCACGAACACCGAGCTTTTCGGGATGGCCAGGTGCACGCGCGCGCCCTTGACGTTGTTCAGGCTGGACACGGTACGCGCCAGTTCACCTTCCAGGCTGCGACGGTAACGGGTGGCTTCCATGAACTGGCTGGTGCCCAGGCCCTGCTCCTTGTCGAGCAGCTCGAAACCGACATTGCCATCGCTGGGTGCCACACCGGCGGCCGCCAGTTTCAGGCGCGCACGGGAGAGGTCGTCGGCCTTTACCAGCAGAGCGCCGGAATTGGGCTCCACGTTGTAGGGGATGTCAGCAGCGGCCAGGGTATCCATGACCTGCTTGGTGTCCATGCCCGCCAGGCTGCCATACAGCGGACGGTAATCGGGTTGTTGCGACCAGAGCACCACGGCAAAGCCGATCGCCACGCTGGCGGCCAGGCCGACCAGAAGGCCGACCTGACGCAGCATGGGCATCTGCGCGATGTTTTCCAGAAACGCCATGCCGAACAGCGGCGGTTTGGCCGCGGGCGGGCCGCTTTTGGCGGGGGGGTTGTCGACGACTGCTTCAGCCATGGTTTACGTCCGTCCTCAAACCGGCATCTGCATGATGTCCTGATACGCCTGGACCAGCTTGTTGCGTACCTGGGTCAGGGCCTGCATCGACACGCTGGCCTTTTGCGAAGCGATCATCACGTCGGTCAGGTCGACGCCACTCTTGCCGATCTCGAAGGCATTGGCCAGCTGGGTCGAAGCCTGCTGCGTCTCATGCACCTTGCCGATGGCCTGGCCGAGCATATCGGCAAAGGTACTCTGCCCGGGCGCCAGCTCGGGGGCTGCGGCCACCTTGGGCAGCGACATGGCATCGGCCTGCATGGCCCGCATGTCCAACATCAGACGATTGAATTCAACACCTTGGCTCATGACCCTTCTCTCTCCTGCGGCCGCATTTTTTTGACAGTGATGCGGCGGATAGCCAACCTAAAGCAACAAAGGTGCCAGCCTCCAGGACTCAGGCAACATGACACCTGTGGGAGCGGGTTCACCCGCGAAGAATGCGACACGGTACATGGCACCGGCTTTGCCGGTGTTCGCGGGTAAACCCGCTCCCACAGGAGTCGCACGCGCTGCAAGATGCGCTGTCAATCAACCGAACAGGCTGGCCTCGACGTCAAACCCGGCATCACGCATCTGCGCCAGCTTGTAGCGCAGGGTACGCGGGCTTATCCCCAGGCGTTCGGCCGCCTCTTTGCGGCGACCGCGCTCGGCGCGCAGGGTGTCGATGATCATCTGGTACTCATGACGACGCATGTCATCACCCAGCCCGCCGACCTCGGCTGCCACCTCAGGTGATGGCTCCGTGCCAGCCGACAATGGAATGGCGCCTGCCAGACAAAAATCCGCCGCCTCGATCACCCCGCCCTGCTGCAGGATCAGCGCCCGCTGCAGGGCATTGTCCAGCTCACGCACATTGCCCGGCCAGGCATACGCCTGCAGGCATGCGCGCGCCTGGGGCGACAGGCGGACCGGGGCGTGCTTCATCTTCGCCACATGTCGCGCCAACAGGCGCTCGGCCAATTGCAGGATGTCACCCGGGCGTTCGCGCAGGGGGCGCCAGGCCAGGGGGAACACCGACAGGCGATAGTACAGGTCTTCACGGAAGCGCCCGGCCGCTACCTCGCCAGCCAGGTCACGGTTGGTGGTGGCCAGCACACGAATATCCAGGCTGATCGGCTTGCGCCCGCCTACCCGCTCCACCTCGCGCTCCTGCAGCACGCGCAGCAGCTTGGCCTGCAAGGCCATTGGCATTTCCGAGATCTCATCAAGCAGCAAGGTGCCACCTTCGGCCTGCTCGAACTTGCCCGCCTGCGCAGCGATGGCGCCGGTGAAGGCCCCCTTCTCGTGGCCGAACAGGGTGGCCTCGAGCATGTTGTCGGGGATGGCAGCACAATTGATCGCCACGAAGGGCTGCGCTGCCCGCGGCGACTGCTGGTGAATGTAGCGCGCCAGCACTTCCTTGCCGGTGCCGGATTCGCCGGAGATCAGCACGGTCGAGTCACTGCGCGCCACCCGCGCGGCCAGCTCCAGCAACTGTCGGCTGGCCGGCTCGCAGGCCACCGGACCTTCTTCGTCAGCCACGCGCCCGGCGGCATGCCGCTCGACCAGGCTGAGCAACGCCTTGGGTTCGAACGGCTTGACCAGATAGTCGGCGGCGCCTTGACGCATCGCCTCGACGGCGCGCTCCACCGCGGCATGCGCGGTCATCAGCAACACGGGCAATTGCGGATGCTGGCGGCGCAGCTGAGCCAGCAGTTGGTGGCCATCCATGCCAGGCATGTTCACATCGCTGACCACTAGGCTGAAGGCCTCACCCAGCACCGCATCCAGTGCCTCTTCGGCACTGCCCACCGCCTGGTAGGCGAAACCGCCGATTTCCAGGGTATCGCCCAGCGCCTGGCGCAATACGCGGTCATCCTCGACCAGCAGCACCTTGATCGCCATTACACGCCCTCCGCCGGTTGCCCGTCGATCAACGGCAGCTCCACCCGCACGCAGGTACCACGACCGACCTTCGAGCGCAGGCGCAGCGTACCCTGGTGCGCGCGCACCACGGCCTTGACCACCGCCAGGCCCAGGCCGGTGCCTGTGGCCTTGGTAGTCAGGAACGGCTCGCCCAGGCGGCCGAGCAGGTCTGCATCGATGCCACTGCCGGCATCGCTTACAGACAGGTGCAGGCTGCGCTCGCGACGGAACAGGTGCACCTTCAGGCGCGCCGGGCCATCGCTGGCTTGCAGCGCATTTTCGATGAGGTTGAGCAATGCACCAACCAGGGTGTCCCGGTTGCACAGCAGCTCACCCAGATGGCTGTCGCACTGCCAGCGCACGGCGTGCCCCTGCACATGCGCCTGGGCAGCCTGCTGCAGGGCCTGGAACAAGGCTTTTGGCGTGACTCGATCACTCAACGGCAGCTCGCCACGGGCGAATACCAGCATGTCGCGCACCTGGTGCTCCAGCTCGTGCAGGCGCTCTTTCAGGGTGCCGGCAAAGCGCTGGCGGGTTTCCACGCTCAGATCTTGCTCGGGGTCAGCCAAGTGGCTGGCGTAGAGCATCGCCGCAGACAATGGCGTACGGATCTGGTGCGCCAGCGAGGCGACCATGCGCCCCAGCGAAGACAGGCGCTCGTGGCGGGCCAGCTGGTCTTGCAGGCGACGGGTTTCAGTCAGGTCGTTGAGCAATACCAACTGGCCAGGCTCGGCATCCAGCGAGCGGGTGGCAATGGACAGACGGCGGCCGTCGCGCAGCGAGACTTCGTGACCGTCATCCTTGCGCGGAGCAAAGCTGCGCGCGATCACCTGGCGCCACAGCTGGCCGACCAGCGGCTCGCCGAGCAGTTCGCAGGCGGCCGGGTTGGCTTCGCGCACCAGGCCCTGACCATCGATCACGATGACCCCGCCGGGCAGCAGGTCCAGCAAATTTTGCAGGCGGTTGGCCAGGCGTTCCTTTTCGCTCAGTTCATCGATGCGCTGGGCGCTGACCACCGCCAGCTCGCCCTTGAGTTCGCTGACTCGGGCTTCCAGCAGGCTGTAGGACTGGCTCAGTTGGCTGGACACCTGATTGAACAGGGCGAAGGCCTGTTCGACACCCTGGCGGCTTTCCTGCTCGACCAGGGTTTGCCCCTGCGGATCGGGGGCTCGGGATACGTGGGCGGCCTGGGGCATCTTGCTCTCTCGCGTGGCTGACCGTCATAAAAACGGTGTGTTGCCAGCGGTGTAGCAATAGCCGTGCCGGAGATAGGGTTTAATGCAGGGCTTGAGATTTGTGGTGGGGCGCAAATCGAGCGCCGCCCGCGCGGCGCTTCGCGGGTGTTTGCCGTTACACTTTCTGCGCCTGTTAGACCGAGCGCCGCCCGCGCGGCGCTTCGCGGGACAAGCCCGCTCCCACATTTGTTGCAACGTGGCCATGCCTGTGAGGCCATGGTTGTCAGCCTTGTTGGCATGACTGGATTTCGAGGTGGGCATTGATGCCGCCCCGCCCGTCTCACGACATGCACCAAGGCAGGCAACCATGGCCTGACAAGTTCGGCACGTTGCAACAAATGTGGGAGCGGGCTTGTCCCGCGAAGCGCCGCGCGGGCGGCGCTCAATCTAACAGGCGCAGAAAGTGTATCGGCAAACACCCGCGAAACGCCACACGGACGGCGCTCACGGCTTTCAGATGACTCAGATCCATACGGCGTCCCAATGCGGATAATCACCGACCTTATTGGCCAATCCCGCCCGTAATGGGTTGCAAATTACATACCTCGCCACCCTGCGAATGTCTTCCTCCCGCCGAATGGCATGGTCCTGATAGCCCGCTTGCCACACTCTTTCGCGCCTCACTCCTCGGCGATACAACGCATGACTGCTGCGCGACTTAAATCGCCGCATCAAACTGCATAATGTCGAATCGTTCAGTTGAATCAACCAATGGAGATGGTCCGGCATCACAACCCAGGCCAATGACTGACACGCCCCCTCGCACTCAGCCTGCCGAAGCTGCTGAATCACCGCTCGGGCTAGCCAGAAATCCGTGAAAATTCGCTTTCGATTATTCGTTACGGTTGTTAACAGAAACAGGCCACCGGGCATAGAGAAGCGGCCACGGCGCAAGAGATGGGATTGAGCACGCTCCATATGGTCTCCTCGCACAAAGGTTCAGGAAACATAGGCGCATGCGAAGGGCTGGAGCGCTGAAAAGTATTGCGGAATGTGGGTGGATGGGGCGCGACCGAGCGCCGCCCGCGCGGCGCTTCGCGGGTGTTTGCCGTTACACTTTCTGCGCCTGTTAGACCGAGCGCCGCCCGCGCGGCGCTTCGCGGGACAAGCCCGCTCCCACATTTGCTGCAACGTGGCCATGCCTGTGAGGCCATGGTTTTCAGCCTTGTCGGCATGACTGGATTTCTAGATGGGTATTGATGCCGCCCCGCCCGTCTCACGACATGCACCAAGGCAGGCAACCATGGCCTGACAGGTTCGGCACGTTGCAACAAATGTGGGAGCGGGCTTGTCCCGCGAAGCGCCGCGCGGGCGGCGCTCGATCTAACAGGCGCCGGAAAGGTCGAGGCGAACACCCCCGACCCAGCCATCAATCCTCTGCCTGCTCCTCGCCCCCCTGGCGGCTCATGCCGTACTTGCGCATCTTCTCGACCAGGGTGGTACGACGAATACGCAAACGTTCAGCCGCGCGTGCAACGATACCGTTGGCATCGTCCAGCGCCTGCTGGATCAGGCCCTGCTCCAGGCTACCCAGGTAGTCCTTCAGGTCCAGGCCTTCAGGCGGTAGCATGGCGTGGTTGTTGAAGTTCGGCGTATGGCCGTTGATCGCCACGCGCTCCTCCAGGTCACTGCGCAGGCTGTCGACCATCTGCTCGTCTTCGTCATCGACGTAACGGAATTTCTTCGGCAGCTCGGACACGCCAATCACCCCGTACGGGTGCATGATCGCCATGCGCTCCACCAGGTTGGCCAGCTCGCGCACGTTGCCCGGCCAGCCGTGGCGACACAGCGACATGATCGACGCAGAGTTGAAACGGATGGAACCGCGCTTCTCGTGCTCCATGCGCGAGATCAGCTCGTTCATCAGCAGCGGGATGTCTTCCACCCGCTCACGCAGCGGCGCCATCTCGATGGGGAACACGTTCAGGCGGTAGTACAGGTCTTCGCGGAACGTGCCCTCCTCGATCATGGTCTCGAGGTTCTTGTGGGTCGCGGCAATGATGCGCACATCGATGCTCTGGGTCTTGTTGCTGCCCACGCGCTCGAAGGTACGCTCCTGCAGCACGCGCAACAGCTTGACCTGCATCGGCAACGGCATGTCGCCGATTTCGTCGAGGAACAAGGTACCGCCGTTGGCCAGCTCGAAACGCCCGGCACGGCTGGTGATCGCCCCGGTGAAGGCGCCCTTCTCGTGGCCGAACAGTTCGCTTTCCAGCAACTCGGCCGGGATCGCACCGCAGTTGACCGGCACGAACGGCGCTTCGCGGCGCTTGGAATGGTAGTGCAGGTTGCGCGCGACCACTTCCTTGCCGGTGCCGGACTCACCCAGGATCAACACGCTGGCATCGGTATCGGCCACCTGCTGCATCATCTGGCGCACGTGCTGGATGGCACGGCTGGTGCCGACCAGGCTGCGGAACAGGTTGGGTTCGCGCTGGCGACCACGCTCGCGCGCCTGGTCGTACATCTCGCGATAGACCTGGGCACGATGCAGCGAATCCAGCAGCTGGCTGTAGCTTGGCGGCATTTCCAGGTTGGAAAGTACCCGGCGGCGAAGGTCTTCCGGGAACTCCGCAGAAGAAATTTCACCCAAAAGCAGAACCGGAAGGAACTCATCCCACCCAGCCACTGTCTTAACGAGCCCAAGCACATTGCCCGGGGCGTTTACAGTGCCGATGAGCACGCACAGCACTTCGCGACTCGAAGACAAAGGCTCGACCACTTGCTGCCAGTCCTGGCTGGAGCAAGCGAGGTTTTCTTCGCCGAGGAAGTTAAGCACCACCGCCAGGTCGCGGCGGCGTGCGCTGTCGTCGTCGATCAGCAGAATCTTGGTTTCACGCCACATGCAATAGCAACTTCCCTAGTCATATCGGCGCCCGAGGGCGTGCTCGACATCATTCCGACTGAATGGTCAGTGTTCGGACGTCTGAAATTCGAAAACAGCCACTAGTAAAGTCAAAAAACACCAGCCAGTCAAATTAATGGCGCTTGGCTTTTTGCAGATCTGTGGTCAGGTGAACAAATGGTATACCTTTGCCGCGTTCTTCGCCTGACGGATTTTCGTCATTTCTTCCACCAAGGATTGACGTTCACCACTTGCAACATCGATTAGTTGACGGTATACGGCCAACAACTGCTCAAGGCTGGCACTGACATCAGCCTCGTTGCCTTTCGCCTCGCTCACCATGTCGCCGATGCGCAAGCGGCACTCCAGGTCCAGCTCACCCACCGCTTCCCAGTTGCGCTCGGCCAGCGCCGCCAGCAGCATTTCCCGAGTCTGCTCGATCCGGGTGATTACTTCGCTCATGCCATCCTCCTTTATCAGGAAGCCGACGACTGATCGCCGATTGCGTCCCAACCTTCCTTAACAGTGATCAGCAGGCGCGCGACCTCATCGATGATGGCCGGGTCGGCTTTGACGTTGGCCTCGATCAGGCGACGGCTCATGTACATGTACAAACTGTCCAGCTCGGCCAGGCTTTCAGCATGGTTTTCCAGGTCCAGGCCTTCACGCAGGCCGCCGATGATGTCGATGGCCTTGCCGATGAGAATGCCCCTTTGCGCGACGTCGTTGCGGGCAATGGCGCCCTTGGCCTGTGCCATGCGATCAAGACCGCCCTGCATGAGCATCTGCACCAGGCGGTGCGGGCTGGCTTCGGATGTCTGCGCTGCGCCGTTGACTTTCTGGTACTGCCGAAGGGCCAACATCGGGTTCATGGATCTGCCTCGTTGCTGCGGTAAAAAGTTGCTTGTACCTGCTGTATCGCCTGTACGTCAAAGAACTTTAGGGGAAAAGCAAAAAGCCCGGGGCGTCTCGCGGACGCCGCCGGGCTTTTGGCATGTTCAGCCGATCAGGACTTCTTGGCCTGGGCGTTGATCGCTTCGAAGATCGAGGTGATCTGGTCGGCCTGGGCTTTCATCTTGCCCAGGGCGGTGTCCAGGGCCACGTACTTCTTGGTCAGGGACTCGGTCAGGGACTCTGTGCGGCGGTCCAGGGCCGCTTGTTGAGCAGTGAGATTCTTGGCCATTTCATTGAGGTTGTTGTTTCGACTAGCCAGACTGCCATCTGTCCCATTATAAGGATCAATGGCTTTGTTCATTCGCTCGAAAATACCATTGGTACCCGTGAATAATTCCTGCACCTCAGTACCCAGCTTCTTGTCATTCATCGCTGCGGTGAACTTAGTGCTGTTGAACTCCAGCGTGCCATCTTTCTGAGTGTTGATGCCAAGCTGCCCCAGCGTCGTGAGCTGATCACCCGAACCAATTTCGGCAAGCACCTTGCGAAGATCACCCAACAACGAGCGGGTAGTCGGATCGTTGGTCAAAGGCCCCAAGACCAGATTGTCATCTTCATCACGACTGGTCGAGGTCAGCGAGGTAATGGTTTTCTGTAGCGTGTTGTAAGCATCCACAAATGCCTGAACCGAGGTTTTCAGACCATCATTGTTAGGCGCTACAGTAACCTTGGCAGTGGAGCTTTCACTCAGCAACTCCAGGCTCATGCCGCTGATCGCATCCTCGAGCTTGTTGGAAGCACTGGTAACCTTCAAGCCATCAATGGTCAATTCCGCATCTTGAGCCAGCCCAGAAATGTAACCGGCCCCATTGGCGTTTTCAGCCATCGACTTACCGCCATTGATTTCCAGCTCCGTAACGCCTGATAGCACCAGGTCCGACCCCGCCCCCGTGACAGACGACGACAACACCAGACGCGCACCGCCTTCGCCATTGACGATGTTGGCACTGAGACCGCTTGCACCCAACTCTTTGTTGATCTGGTCACGCACACTCTGCAACGTGGCACCGGCCCCTATATCGAGAGTATAGGCCTTGCCCCCGCTGCTGGGATTTCCTTGCTGGATGCTCAGAGTGCCTTCACTGATCGGCTTGGTGGCACCTTCGGCAAACAGCTGGCTAGCCACTTTCGAGCCAGTCGCCAGCTTGGTTACTGCGATATCATAACTGCCGGCCACCGCAGCATTGCTTGAGGTCACCTTCACCGCTTTATCATTGGAGGAAGTTGCCGCATAAGCATTGAAAGACGGTGCAGTCGTGTCATTCAGCTTCTTCATGGCATTCTGGAACGCCGTAAGAGCACTACGCAGCGCACCGATGCCCGAAATCATCGCACTATTGTTGCTGGTCTGCCGCGTGATCTGCGCCTGCTTGGCAGCGGTGTCGGATTGCACCAACACCTTGACGATCGCAGAAATATCGAGGCCAGAACCCAGGCCAGTGGAGGGAGTAATCGGGCTTGCCATGCTAGTTTCCTCTCGTCAACGCCTCAGCCCTGCTCCTGCAAGACTGGCATGAACAACATCTTTGGTGTTCGCCGCCGGTCAAGCCTTGGCGTCGAACAGAACACTTTTGACATCGCTAAGACTCTGGGCGATCCGCAAGGCCTCCTCGGAGGGGATCTGGCGAATCAGCTCACCACTGTCACTGGCGATGACCTTGACCACGATCTTGCCGGACTCCTCATCGGTGGAGAACTGCAGATTGCGTCGGGTTTCACTTAAGAACTTTTCGATCTCGGCAACGGCGCTTTTTACGTCGTCAACACCGTGCACTTTGGCCAGGGCGTCTTGCTTGCTGTCCGCCGAAACCTCTACCGAACGGTCAAGCGGCTTTTCGGCTACCTGCTCAGGTGATCGCGCGGCCTGATAAGACAGGTTCAGTTTGAGGCTCATGTCCATCGTTGCCACCTCGTAATGAAAAAGCGGGGAAGCGCTGCGTTCGCGCCCCCCCGCTAACGACTGTCAGGCAGATTAGCCCAGCAGCTTCAGAACTGCCGACGGCAGCTGGTTGGCCTGGGCCAGAACCGAGGTAGAAGCCTGCTGCAGGGTCTGCTGCTTGGTCAGCTGGGCAGTTTCAGCAGCGAAGTCGGTGTCCTGCACACGACCACGGGCGGCTTCGGCGTTCTCGTTGACGTTTTGCAGGTTGTTGATGGTGCTGGTCAGACGGTTCTGGGCAGCACCCAGGTCAGCACGGGTGGTGTTGATGCCCTGCAGCGCATCATCGATGGCGGTAATTACGTTCTGGAACTGTGTGTCATAAGAAGAAGCAGCCGCAGCATCATCAGCCGACATGGCGATGGTCGAGGCCCCGCTAGTGCCCAGAGCCGACAGAACACCGCCGGTGGAGCTATCCATAGCCGCGCTCAGGGTAATGTTAATCTGGTTATCGGAGCCGCCGTTGGAACCGACCTGGAAGGTCATGGTGCCGGCAGCGCCACTCAGCAGCTTTTTACCGTTCAACTCGGTGCTAGCGGAAACACGGTTGATCTCTTTCAGCATCGCCTGGAACTCGCCGTTCAGCGCGTCGCGATCCTTAAAGCTGTTGGAGTCGTTTCGAGCTTGCAGCGCGAGTTCACGCATACGCTGCAGCATGTTGGTCTGCTCTTGCATCGCACCTTCAGCGGTCTGGGCGATGGAGATACCGTCGTTGGCGTTCTTGATCGCCATGGTCTGACCACGAATCTGCGAGGTCATACGGGTAGCGATCTGCAAGCCAGCAGCGTCGTCTTTGGCGCTGTTGATTTTCAGACCAGAGGACAGACGGGTCATCGAAGTGGCCAGTGCATCGGAAGCACGGTTCAGGTTCTTCTGAACGCCCAGAGAGGTGGTGTTGGTGTTAACAGTCAAAGCCATGACGAATTCCTCGTTGGATTGTGTACTACGGCTTCCGGCCTTGGCATTCGCCGGGTGCGGCACAGAGAACCTTCGTATTAGTTATCGTCGTCAGGGCAGTTTGCTTTAGCGGATTTTAGAAAAAAATTACTGGCATCGTGCCAGCCCAATAAAATCAAGGAGTTGACGCCATAAGACTGACGTATCTCCCATGCTGGGCTTAGCGGGCAGTTCTATAGACGCACTAAAATCAAACGCCGCCAAGCGGCGGCGTTTCCTACAGCTGTGAATGTCAGTCGCCACGCTCGATAATGGCAGAACCCCACGACAGACCGACACCAAAGCCACTCAGCGCGACGCGCTTATGCTGCGAGCCGAGCACGTGCTTTTCCAGCAGCAAAGGGATGCTCGACGACACGGTATTGCCGGTCTCGACCATGTCCTTGACAAATTTCCGCTTGTGCGCCCCCTCGTCGAAACGCGCTGAAACAGCATCGACGATCGCTGCACTGCCCTGATGCAGGCAATACAAATCGATGTCCTCAGCCTTGAGATCACTGGCTTCTAGCAGTTGCTGCAGGTGAGCAGGCACCTTGACCAATGCAAAGTTGTAAACCTGGCGACCATTCATGAAGAACTTGCCGTCAGTGGTGCGCAGGTGCTCAGCACCCGCACCGTCGCTGCCAAACAGCGATTTACCCAACTGCCAGGCAGCGCCTTCGCCCAACCAGGTAGCCGTGGCCGCATCACCGAACAACATGGTGGTATTACGGTCTTCGGGGTCGACGATCTTGGAGTAAGGGTCGGCAGTGATCAGCAGGCCGTTCTTCAGGCCCGCCGCTTCCATGAATCCTTTCATCGCATACAAGCCATAGACATAGCCCGAGCAACCCAGCGAAACATCGAAAGCAGCAACGGCGGTCGACAGGCCCAGCTTGTGCTGAACGATAGCGGCAGTGTGCGGAAGCCCTTCGGCATCACCGTTTTGGGTCACGACGATCACGGCATCGATAGCTGCAGGGTCGAGCGATGGATTGGCAGAGAAAAGGTTCTTTGCGGCTTGCACGCACAGGTCGGAGGTTTCCTGAGCGTCATCTTTACGCGGCAGGAAGGTCGAGCCGATCTTGCCAAAGATGAAATCCTGGTCTTTGCCGAATTTTGCGCCTTGGGCGTAGTTGTCTACCCCTTCAGCCGGCACGTAACTGGCGATACTTTTAATGCCAATCATATGGCTTCCCAATTCTGAAAAAGCAAAATGCCTGCTGAGCACCACGAGCGTCTGCCGGGGAAGGCACAGCTTCTGGCAACGCGGTTCATTGGCTCAGCCGTTCCCGGTTGTGGCAATCATAACAGTGAAGATGCTTGCCGTGACTTGGAAGTCACGTGCTTTTGTCGAATAGGGGGAAGAAGGCTCACGAGACTCAAGATGTCTCTGCAGGCGAGTCGCACCCGGCCCGTGCCAGCGGTGGTTGCTTGGTCACAGACTGGCAAATAGGACCAAGGAGATGAACAGGGTATCTGGTTAATACAGACCTGCTGGATGTTATGCAGGCCCTACAGCTAGTCACCGACCTGCCTAGCAAGCCGCTACTCAGTAGCGGCTATCCGACGCGTCCAGCCCATTTTCAAGGAAGGCCGCTTGAATCAGCTAGGGTCACATACCATCAGTGGGGGACTGCTGTGCAGTGGTAAAGGCCAGCAGCTTTTCAAGGACATCGTTGACTACCGCCTCTCGCCCCTCTTTTTCTGCCAACTGGCGAATGGCATCGTGCAACCGACGGATATCCTCGGGCATCTGCGCGAAGCCGAAGATTTCTTCGCTGCCAAATACCTTGCCGTTTTCGAACGATCCAGCAGCCTCGATCATTCGATTCGGATGGCGATCAACATGTTGTTGATCTTTCACGAAGACCGCCAGGAAGTCATTCCAGATGTCGGCATCCTGCGCAGTGACGAAGGATTCAAGCATCGCAGGGTTCATGCCTT
Source organism: Pseudomonas sp. NLJ1 (assembly GCF_049486705.1). Lineage (NCBI taxonomy): Bacteria > Pseudomonadati > Pseudomonadota > Gammaproteobacteria > Pseudomonadales > Pseudomonadaceae > Pseudomonas > Pseudomonas sp. NLJ1. The sequence goes on from NZ_CP137735.1 coordinate 1,118,394, forward strand.
GACGCTTAGCCCAAGTGACCAACGCGCTCCCTGCATCCGGATAAAATCGCCAGCAGTCGACCGGATAGCGATGGAAGGCGCCGTTTGATGGCACATTGATGAACAGTAATCCATCAGGCTTGAGCACGCGCAAGCATTCATTGAAAGAGAGCCAGAACATTTCCGAATGCTCGAGGCACGACGAGGTGACAACGACATCGACCGACTCGCTGTCAAAGGGAAGGCTGTAAGGGTCGGTCAATACGACATCCACGCCTTTTCCGACAACGAAATCCACACCTATATAGCGCGCCCTTTGTGGCGCTACCTGTCTGAGCGAACCGTTGACATCTTGAGCCCCAATCTCAACGATCACCGCCGCATCGGACGCTGATGCGTCACCCAGGTAGGTATCGAAAAACAATTTTCCATTTTGCATCGCTGTAGGGTGCATGTATCACCGATTTCCAATACACGTAAAATTAATGCGTGAAGCCGGCATCAACCGACAATCGCTCTAAATACATACTGCAACGGCAGTGCGTCCTGAACCGCTACCTCTGGGTCTTTTCCTGCGGCTGCCGCCATGGCATGGATCACCGGAAGGAACCGTTCGCGCTGAGGCTCGTTGAACACCCGCGGCACCCCGGCCTCAACCGTCAAACCTGCCTGAGTGAACAGTTCAAGCATCGTGGTCAGCGTGAACCAGCGGATATGTGTCCTATCGAACAGACCGGAGTCCTCATAGCGGAAATCCCCAATACTCAGACGAGCCTGAACACTCCAATGCTGAGCGTTCGGAATACACGCAACGATACTGGTGCCTGGCGCACTCGCTTCGCGGATCTTGCTCAACAGTTGCCATGGGTCGTACAAATGCTCCAGCACATCGCCAAATACCCAGCAATCGGCAGCAAGGTCCGTGGCCAGCAGGTCCGTAGTCACTGCTTCGATATTCATATCCAGAACACGGTCACAGTGCTCCCTGGCCAGCTCCGCGTAACTGGGCTCGATCTCGATCCCCGTGTAATGCACGCTCGGGTTCAGCTTCTTGTACTCACGGGCAAGCGCACCAGAGCTGCAACCAATTTCCACCACACGCCTTGCATTCGCTGGCATCAATTTCAGAAGATCGGGATTGTGATGCTGATGGACTGGCGTTTGGCTCTGCACGCTTTTCTCCTGAGTGTATTGATCACGCTGTTCGTCGTACTTGTTCAAATAGCGGCGATAACTGTCTCGCCAAGTGGGTGTGCCGAATGCGCCCCCGCTTTCATGCACGACGCTAAGTGGCCATGTCCCCATGCGCAGTCCTTTCGCCTCTGCCTGACGGCAGAAATCCATGTCATAGAAATGGAACTGGAACTGCTCATCGAAACGCACACCGGCCTGCACCAGCCGCTCGCTATCAGCAGCCAGCAGCAGCCCGTCCAGCAGCTTGCAAGACTGCGGAGCCGGCCCAAAATTCGAGACCGCGCAAGGGAAACTGCTGCCATGCCCTACAGCGCCGCTCAGAAATCGTTTCTCATCCCAGGTAAACCTATCGTCGACAAAGGCCCACGCTGGCTGACCTTCGATACGGCGCGTGTTGCCTGCCAGCCCGATGATATCGAAGGCTTCAACCCCTTCCCTTAAACGATCCCCCCACCAGTAGTCGCACAGGTGGACGTCATCATGCACAAACACCAGGATTGCCGGGGCCTCCTTGGCCTGCTCGATGGCCAGATTGTAGAGGGTCGACAACCCTTCCTTGTTTTCTGCATGAAGCACCAACTCCACAGGGTTGGATGCTTGATGGATCTGCAAGGACCGCCCCAATGCAGTCTTGGTGGGGAAATCCTCTCGAGACTCACGAGTCCCACAAATAATTCGAATAGGTTTCATGTGGCTATCTGTCAGGGAGTGGTTGATAGGACATCACGGCAATGGATCACAACGCAGCCAACCAGGCCAGCCCTGCACCGGGCACCACCCCTTCATCGAAAGCGCGCCCAGTGAAAGCCTGCGGCCAACGTTCGCTCAACGCCTGGGCGACTTGCCTGTCACAAGCCGACTCACGCTTGACGAGCACCTGAGCCTGTGGCGTCCAGACCACCATCAAGCCTGCCTCCTGCACACGCAGGGCAAGGTCAATATCCCCCCCCATCACAGCCTGCAAGCCACCCACTTGCTCGAACAGTTCCTTGCCCACCATCAGACAGTCGCCCGAGACGGCAGAGCAACTACGAACCGATTGCTGCCACAACTGATCAGCACTCAACCATGGCTCGTGCACCCTTGGGCCCACGAGCAGTTGATAGCCTGCATGGGCCAGCGCCGCACCCGAGGCGTACAAGGCTGCCCCGACGACACCCACCTCAGGGCGCTGGACTTCATTGAGCAGGCCTTCAAGCCAAGCAGGGCTCATCACCTCGCCCGCTTCGGAAAACAACACCAGGTATTCGCCTCGAGCCTGGCTCGCGGCCAGGTTCAGCAAGTCGTCACGCGAAGCGTCGGACTTGCCCATAAACAACCGCACACGACTACCTGCTCCCTCGAGCGCTTCGCCTTCAGAGCGCTCAGCATCACCCGCGCAAGCCACCAACACCTCATAACGCGGATAACGGGTGCGTTGCACAATACTGGTCAAGCAAGGCTGAATCGAGGCAAGTCCGTCTGTACTGGCGATAAGGATGCTGACCAAGGGCGTAGTACCATGACGGTAATCCATACCCAGGCCCGCCGCACCTCGCTCACTGACAAGGGCACCGTAACCTAGCTGCCTGAGGTGCCGCTCCAAAACCGTAACCGCCTCTTTGGCCATGGCCTCTGGTGACTGCTCGCCCAATACCAGGTAGTCATCCAGATGGGCCAAGCTGGCCACACCCTGCGCCTCCACAAGGCGCAACAACAGATCAAACTCCAGGGTTTGCTGCTGGCTCTCGCTGTATCCACCTAGTTCAAGCACTGCCTGACGCCGCATGAGCCAATGTCGAGACATTAATCCGGGCTGGCTGCGTAACAGGTCTAGGTCGGCACCTGGGCGCGCCACATTGTGCAGCCGCCCCTGCTCATCGCGCTGTACCTCATGGGCACAAATGGCCTGGCAAGCAGGCGACTGACCCAGCTCCAGCAGCAAGTGCAGGAGTCCGCCGGCAAGCAATTGCTCGCCAGCATGCAATAGCATCAACCACTCGCTTGGCAGTTGGCGAACAATCTGGTTCAGGTGGGCAACCCAGTTATCGGGCGTGACCTGAACGAAATGCAACGTGTCTTGAGGTGTCGTGATCACCGGTGGTTTACCAGCCTTGAGCACCCACAGCTTGAAGTTGCGTGCGCCACTGGCCAGCAGGCTGTCGAAAGTAGCTTGCAGCCCCGTATTATCATTGGCCAAGTCCAACACCACGAAAGCGATCTGTGGCGGCGGCGATTGCTCCAGTTGTTCCAGTACTCGCCGACGAGCGCCATCGTCCGGGGTCATGGTATCGAGCAACTCGATCAACTGGCCTGACGGAGTAGCGGCCAGCCCCTGCTCAGGGGAAAGCGCCGGAACCTTGGCCAAGCGCTGACGCCAGTCTTGAAGGTCACGTACAGGACGCGCATCGCTGTTTGCGACCAATGTATCGGCCAAGCGCAGGCAAACTTCGCGGTTGAACAGGCCCAACGCCATTGCTTGCCAATAACGCTGCTGCAAACTCCCGGGCGTATCGTTGGCGTGGATCTGCAATAGTTCGCGCTGACGCACCCAGGCACCTTCCAGGCTGCTATATTGCTGCGCGCCAGCCGGCCAGGCATGACACAGAAATTCCAGCTCGACCAAGCTATCGAACAAGGCAATGTTGTAATACGGCAACGCTACATACTGTTGTGGTGCGAACACTCGCTCGGGCTCAGCCGTGACACTTTTCCAAGCAGACGTGAATAACAATGGCTGTTCGGATGCGCCATACGTATCGCGCACGAAGCGGTTGAGCAAGTCGAAGTCGTCGCTGCAAATGCCAGCCCCACCCAAATCCCATTCGCGCAGCGTGCGTAGCGCCACTGTCAGGCGCTCCTCCAACTGGGCGGCAGACAATGGGCATACCGCGTACTCACTCACTACGTCGGTTTGATCGAGGCGCTCGATCTCTCCATGCGCCAGCAGCGCATAGGACAACGCCACACGCCAGGTCGGGAAATCCACGGCCGCCGGCAAAAGGGGCAAAACAGCCTTCAGAGTCGATACCCGCAATACGGCACGCCAAGCTTGCTGGGCCGCTTCAGCATATCGTTGCAAACGGCCATGGGCGCCCTGCTCGACCGAAGGTAATAGCGCCGAACCGACCTTGTGATAAGTCAACTCGCAATTGCCTGCGGTATAACCCAATGAATACCCTTGCGCACCGATTGCCTGAGTAGCCGTTTGCAGGTGGGCGGCTGTACTATCCAAAGCCGTCGGCAGAATGAAGTCAGCGTCCAAGCTCAACACCACAAAGGGCGTAGTCACTTGATGCATTGCCTGTAATAGTCGCTCTCGACACACCTCACCGGTACTGCCGGCTTGCAATGGCCCCAGCGCCACGCAAGGCACGCCTGCCTGACTGTAGTAATAATGCGCGCGTGCACGGGCGTCGGCTTGTTCGTGACCAAGCAGGAGGACGGTTACATCACTGCGTGTCCCAGTAGTGATTACGCTCATAAAGCACCTGTATCGAAGGATGGATCAGCACCTGGGTCCGCCAGGCGCCAGAGTTCAATCGGCAAGCCAGGCATTGGCCCAATGCTGCAGATGGCGTGGCGCTAGTACGTAGTCGCGCAATACCGCTTCGCGAAGCTCATCTCCCTGACGGAAGCTGGCGCCGGGGTCAGCAAGGTGCATACGAATGGCATCCAGCCACAACTCGGTTGTGTTGGCACGGACCCGAGTGCATGGCAGATAGCCATCGTAGGCTTTGGTGTCAGTACAGATCACCGGATAACCACAAACGCCGTATTCCAGAAGCCGTAGATTGCTCTTGCAGTCGTTGAACAGGTTTTGCTCAAGGGGTGCCAGTGCGAGATCGAGGTTGAGGCTGGCAAGCTTGCGCGGGTACTGAGCCAGGGGGACTCCCTTATGGAATTCCTTGACATAGGGGCGCAGTATTTCCGGGCACATGCCGAAAAATACCCAGTCGACCTCGTCCGCAAGCGCCCGGACAACACCCAGCATCAGCTCCAAATCACCCCGATGGCTCGTGCCACCCGCCCAGCCCACCCGCGGCCTTGCGCTTGTCTGGCGCTGGCTGGACAGACCTGTCCACAACGAAGCAGCCAACATGTTCGGAACGACGCGAATGTCGTGGTGCAGATGCGACAAGGCGTCTGCCAAAGGCTCAGTGGACACGACAAGCCGATCGCACAACCCGATCGCCCGCCCTAACAGTTCACCGACATTTTTTGGCCAGTTACGAACATGGTCATTTTTTTCAGAAGGTTCGATCACGTAATCGTCAATTTCGAATATTCGCCGTGCGTTGGAATATCTCTTGATTTCAGCGATTTCCTCAATGTTTTCAGCGGAATAGCGCAATTGCAGGATCATTGCGTCCGGACTTTCCCGCTCGGCCGCAATGGGTTCGGCTATCTGATAACTGATCCGCCCCTGAATCCAGCCGGCTCGCTCCAACTCCGAGAACGGCTGAATGACCCGGTAGTGCCCGATCGCGGACGTATTGAATGGCAGTGCCAGAACCGACGGCACCGCGCGCGCAATAAAAGGGTCCCAGCCAGTGCGCAGCCCCGGCTCCAGCCTGAAGCCCCCCTGCTTGAGGCTCAGGTTCTTGTTATAGGCCGGGTCATTGGCGACACTGGCCAGCCAGCGCCGGTAAAAAGCCTGTTGGTCAGCAGCTTCCTTGCCTGATACGCTCGAATGCATCCGGGCCACTCTTGAAAAAGGTGTCCAAACCACAAGATAGCCTGCTTCACGCACCCTCAAGCAAAGATCTGCATCGAACCAGCTTCGTTGTAGTGCTTGCGTATCAAGGCCTTGAAGCTCATTGAAAAGCTCACGCCGAACCAACAGACAATCCAGGCTCAACGCACTCCAGTTCTGCACCAGATGCGACCGGCCGAGGTAGCTTTCGGCATCCGCCGCATTGCCCGCAAACGGGTTACCTGCAGGTCCGCATAACCCCAGGACCAATGCGCTGGGCGCAGCGGTACCATCGCGGGCGTACAGTTTTGGCCCGACTACCCCTACCTCAGGGCGCTGGGCCTGGCTCATCAACTCATGCAACCATTGCGCGTCAAACAGCGCGCACCCAACATCAAGCAACAATAGGTAGTCGCCGCGAGCCCGTTCACTGCCCAGGTTCAGGCTTGCTGCCCTCCCTTGCACCTCGACCTCAATTACACGCAACTGGTCACTGCCCACACCCTTCATAGCCGTCAACCAGTCACGCACCTCGGCAGGCTCATCACCATTTGCGATCAACAACACTTCATAGTTGCTGTAATGGGTGTACTCAAACAGCGATTCAACGCAACGGCGCAAAGTGAGCAGATCGCTGCCGACTGGAATCAGAATAGAAACGCTAGCGGCAAGCGCGTGCTGATAGCGCACACGGGTTGCCATGCTGTCGGCAACAGCTTCTACTTCAGCGACCACCCCCAAGCGTTTCAAGTGTGCACGCACCACACGGGCGGCATGGGCTTGCACTTCCGGGTCATTCATCCAGTCGGCATAGGCATTCTGACTCTGCACCAGCAATTCGGGGATATGCCCGATGGCCTGCAAACCGTGGATTTCGACCAGACGCCAGAGCGCATCATGTGGCGCCAGGCTGCCGAACTGCGTGTCAAAACCGCCAATGGTACGCACCGCCTCACAGTTGAATGCCAATTGGCGGCCCACGTAAGGCAAGCTACGCATCAGATCCAGATTGAAATCGGGCTTGAGAATCGGATGACTCGATTCACGCCCATTGAAAGCACCTTCATCGCTATACAGACACACGCTGCCAGCATTCAATGCCATGCGCTCGGCCATGATCACCAGTGCGTGGGGATGCAGGCGATCCCCCGCGCGCAACAGAACGATCCAGTCAGCCGAAGCATCGGCCAACCGAGCATTCACATCATCGAACCCATCGCCATGGCGAACCTGATGCTGCACCCCTGCAACTTTCGTCAAGGGTTCGCAACCCCCTAGCACTTGAATACCGCTGGCAGCATAGGACTGTGCAGCCAGGCTATCGAGCGTGGCACGCAAGGCAAGTTCTTCGCCGTCGTCACAGAACACCACTGGCATGATACGGGGTCGACTTGGCCATTGCTCGATACGCTTGGGTAACAGGCGCTGCTGCCCCTCAGACAAGGAACAAGATTCCAGCCACTCAGCGTACAACTCTGCAAAGCTGAGGCTTTGAGTGCCCACCTGCTGATGGAAGGAAGCAATCTGCCGGTTGGTGAAGTTGCGCATGTCGAGCTCTCGCCAAACGTCATCGACACCGCCGCTGTAGGATGCCATCGGCAAGTAACGCACCCACCCTACGGCAGGCTCCTGCTCACCGGTTCGCGCGGCCAACATCTGCTGCAACCACTCAGACTCGACCTTGGCCGCCTCAGTCATCGCCACGCGATGGCTGAGTCTTCCGGCATGAATCCGCTCAACGCTCAGCACCTGCTCGAGGCTGGCCAGATGCCCACGACGCAGCATGCAAATGTACAAAGCCATGTCCAGGCGCGCACAGAACCCCTGCCCATCCTGCACCAGCGTCTCCAGGTACTCCCCTACCTGGGCGCGACGGAAAAGCGCATGACTGATACCACCAAACAGGTTGGAGGTACTTTCGGCAATGCATGCCAACAGGTCTGTACCGTAGAGCACCGCAGTGGTTGGGGCGACAACCGCATTGAGCGCCCGGGAGGGCAATAGAATGTCATCGGCATCGCAGACCAGCCGCTGGCTGATCACCATGCTCACCTGCTCATGATCACACAGCACCTTCACTTGATGGCTGATGCACTGGGTCATCAAGAGGTCATCATCGCAGAGGAACTTGACCAGCTCTCCCGAGGCGTGCCCGAGGCATGCCAGCATATTGCGGGCGAACCCGAGACGCACTGGATTACGCACGTAACGCAGCAGCGCTGACGAGGTCTTGCTCAGCTCGCAACAAATCGCCTCGATCTCTTGGCCAGGGCTGTCGTCGCAAACAACGACTTCCAGATTCGGGTAGTCCTGGTTAAGCACGCTGCTCAGCGTGCGACGAAAAAATGCTGGATTGAACGCTGGGATGGCGATGGAGACGAGGGGCTGTGCGTTCACGCGTTGCTCACTTAGCGATAAAACATTCAATGCCACGAGGGACGTCAAGGCGGCACACTGCGTGCAGGCCGCCCAGCACAATCAAATCTCGATCAGATGTAGTTGACCAACGACAGCCCCGCGATTTTCGCGTAGGCCTGCAATGAAGCCTGCAGCATGTTGGATTGCATGTTCAGGCGTAGCATCACCTCAGCCGGGTCGCTTTCGCGGATCGAACTTTGGGTCTTGGTGTTTTCAGCGCTTAGCGCTTCGTTGGTTTCGGCCTGCACATCCAGCGACTGGCCACGACCACCGATCGCGCTGATCGACGAGGACACCTGGTTGATGCCGCTTGCGACGTTGCCGATGGCCGAATCCAGCGAAGCCAGGAAGTTCTGCCTTGCGACCGGATCGCTGTCAACCGGCGTGCTCAAGGCAGTACGCAGTTTGCTGATGGTATCGAGTACATTCTGGGTCTGGTGGGTATTCACCTTCACCCCAAAAGAATCCCCCGCGCTCGGCGCCCCCGACAGCTCAAAGCTCACACCCGCAGCCGTTGCAGTCGTACCGCTAGGCCCGCCCAGCGAACCTTGTGCCACCGGACGGCTGTCGTCAGTGACAGGTGACGCGTACAACTCGAACGTCGAGCTGCTGGTGAACTTGAGCACAGCACCGCCTGCCGGGAAGGCAGCCTTGTAGGCGTTCTGGTCGGTGATAGTCGCACCCGTCACCTGCTCGGAGGAGGTATTACCCGGGCTGCGGGAACCAGAAACCTCGTCGGCCTTGGAGCTCAGGTTGAATTTATGCCCCGCAATAGCGGCATCTTCATTGCCCTTGTCGCCGTCCTTGAAGGTGATGTCCAGACGCAGATCGACACCGCGGAAGCTGATGCCGGCGTTTTCGCCATTGGGGTCGAACTTACCGCCCTGGCTTGCCTCCAGCGTGACGTCATTACCGTCAGCGTCTGTGATCTTGTATTCGGTGCTGCTGACGAACTCGATCGTGTACGGTTCACCGCTACGGAACCGGTCGTTGTAGGTCGAGCTACCGGAAACCTGGCCATTGGACAAGTTGATACGGCCATCGTCGGTTGGCGGCGCAGTCAACTGGGTCTGGGTGCGACTGGTATTGAGCGCCTGCTCAAAAGCGTCATAACCGGTCTCGTTGGCCGCCAGGCTGAGCATGTCGCCCACCTGCAGGTTGAGCTTTCCTTGGTCACCCTGATAGCTGTAAGTGCCGTCGGCATTACGCACGTAAGGCGGCGTATCCCCCCTGGAACCCGAGAAGATGTACTTGCCGCTCTCGTCCCGGCTGTTCATCAAGTTGAACAGTTGATCCTCCAGCGAAGCCAGCTCATCCGCATTGGCCTTGCGATCAGCGTCGGTAAACGCGCCGTTACCAGAACTGATGGCCAGTTCATTGACCCGCTGCAAAACATTGCCAATCGAGGTCAGCGTACTTTCGGCCGTACCCAACGCATTACGCACATTGACAGTATTAGTGGCGTACTGTTTAAGCATGTTCTGCTGCTGCTCAAGTTGCAACAGGCGTGCCGCCCCCACCGGGTCGTCCTTGCCGGAGCGCACACGAATGCCATCGCTGGCCTCCTGCTGACTCTTGACGGTATTGGCAAAGGTGCGCTGATAGTTGGCACTGCTGGTGTTGTAGAACTGCGAAGTGGAGATGCGTACGCTCACGATCTACGGCTCCTTAAAGACTGTTGATCAGGGTGGCGAAGGTTTCCTGGGCCGCCTTGATGATCTGCGACGACGCAGTGTAGTACTGCTGGAACTTGACCAGGTTGCCGACCTCTTCGTCGACCGACACGCCCGACAGACCATTGCGGCTGTCCAGTGCAGAGGTATGCAGTGCCGTGGTGGCATCACTGTCCATCTGTGCCTGTCCAGCCTTGCCGCCAACGTTGGAGACCAGCTTGGCATAGGCATCGTTGAAGCTGATGCCCTTGCCATCGGCACCCACCTCGACCGTGGACTTGGTTTGCAGATCAATGACCGACTGTGCATTGCGGTTGTCCGACGAGCCTGCGCCAGTCAGCGCCACGGTGTAACTGTCGCCGTTCTGCGGCGCGCCGGAAACGCTCATCTCGAAGGTGAAATTGCTGCCCAGCGAGTTGCCGCTACCATCGACCATCGGCACCGACAACTGCAATTTGTTCTCTTGGCCCGGCACAATGGTGCCGCTACCGATCTCGGTACCCTTGGCGTCGTACATCTTGTAGGCCTGGGGTGAACTGGTGTTATCGCCGAATACCAGCTTGACCGGGGTCGAGTACTTCAGGCCGGTCTGTAGCTGCGAGCGCTGGGTGGCATCGTAAATGTCCATCTCTGACGTCAGCGTCGGCTGGGTAATTACGCCAGTACCCTTGTTGCCAGAGCCGCTGGTGGCGGTCAATGGCGAGGACAGCGCCAGACGCTTGGGGTCTGTCAGCACGGTGTCGATGTTCGCTGCTGCATTGCGCGTCGGGGTGATCTTGAAACTGTCACCGGCGCTCAAGGCGCCACCGTTGAGCGCAAGGCTGAAACCGTCGATCACCGGAGCCGGGTCGTCGTCGAGGCTGTAGGTACCCATATCGGTACCATCGGGCAACTTGCGCACGGTGTACTGCTTGTCGCTGGTGAAGGTCACCTGATAGTCGCTGGTGCTCAGCTTGCCGGTGTCCTTGATGGTCACATCGAGGTTGCCAGAGCCGGCGCTGTTGCCGGTCTTGGCGATACTGCGCTGGCTGATGGCCGCGGCGCTATTGATGTCACCGAACAGGGTGGCACCGAACTCACCGTTCTTGTCGATGCCTTGGGCCAGCTGGCTGTTGATCGCATCCGCCACCACCAGGGCCACGCGGCCGAGCTCGTTGAGCGCGGGGTCGAGGGTTTCCTTGCGGTAACGGATCAAGCCGCCCAGCTCGCCACCGCTGGCGCTGCTGGTGATATCCATCTTGGTCGAGCCGCGATTGAGGATCAGGCTCATGCGGGTCGGGTCGGTAGCGCTCGGCTCCACCCCCAGGGTCTGGGTGGTCTTGCCCAGCACCAGGGCCTGGCCGTTCTTCAGGTAGATGTCGTAGTTGCCTTCACGCTCCACCACATCGGTGCCGATCAGCTTGCTCAGCTCACGCACTGCACCATCGCGCTGGTCGAGCAGGTCATTGGGCTGGCCGGAGATGGAGCTGACGCGGGAAATCTGGTCGTTGAGCTCAGCGATGGTCTTGGTCAGGTTGTTCACCTGATCAGCCATCGACACCATGTTGGCGTTGATGTCGCTGTTCTGCTGGTTGAGCTGCGATGACAGGGTATTGAAACGCTTGGCCAGGGATTGCGCGCTGGACAGCAGCAACTGACGCGATGAATCATCAGCAGGCTTGGCCGCAGCATCCTGCATGGCGCTGAAGAAGCTTTTCAGTGCAGCAGTGATACCGGTGTCGCTGCTCGACAGGGCGGTATCCAGCGGCGTGATCTGGTTCAGGTACGAGCTGGCATCGCTGCTCAGCGAGGTAGTGCTGCGCAGCTGGTTCTCGAGGAACGCGTTGTACACCCGGCGCACGTCGGCCAGGGTGGTACCGCTGCCGATGAACACCTGGCCGACTTGCTGCCCGCCCTTGGTCTTCTGCACGTTCTGCTGGCGCGAGTAGCTTTCGACATCAGCGTTGGCGATGTTGTTGCCGAGGGTGTACATCCCCGATTGCGCGGCGCCAAGCCCCGACATACCAATGTTGATCAGACTCGCCATGGTTCCATGCCCTTAAAGTTTCGTTGCGGTATCGAGCATTGCGTAGTGCTCGTACGACTTCATCTGTCTTGCGATCTGCGAGATCTTGCTGGCGTAATTCGGGTCGGTGGCGTACCCGGCCTTTTGCAACTCTTGCACGAACTGTTCCGGTTTATCGGCGGCCTTCACCGCATCTTGATAGCGCGAATTGTTCTGTAACAGGCTGACCAGGTCGTGGAAGCTGTCCTGGTAGGAATCGTAGGAGCGGAACGCCGCCGTCTCCTTGACGAACTGGCCGTCACGGAACTCGCTGGTGATCGCCCGCGCCTCGCCGCCTTCCCAGTTACCGGTCGCCTTGATGCCGAACAGGTTGTGGCTGCTGCTGCCATCGGTGTTGCGCATGACCGACTTGCCCCAACCGGTTTCCAGGGCGGCCTGCGCCACCAGGTAGCGTGGGTCGATACCAATGCGCTTCGCCGCCTGCTCGGCCATCGGCAACATGGTGGCGACGAACTCGTCGCTGTCGGCAAAGGCTTTTTTCGGTGCCAACGGTGGCTGGGCCACGGCGCGCCCGAGGATGCGCAGACCGTTGTCCGGCACGGCGAAGGCCTTGGCCACTTGCTGGCCGTCACGGGCTGGCACGGCTGCGGTATTGGTGCTGGTCGCCGACGGCACGATACCGGCCACCAGGCGGTCGGTGAGCTTGCTTGGCAGCGCCAGGCGGCGCGAATTGAGCGCGGCGACGTCGTTGCGGGCGGTGGTCGACTGCGCGGCATGCACTGGCTCGGCCACCTTGTTGCCCCACAGCGTCGGGGCATGGCCCTCGGTACGCGGAAACGGGCTGGTGTTGGCCGGCGCGCTCTTGTGCTTCGACAGCTGGCGAACCAGCACATCCTGCAGGCCGATACCACCGCCCTCGCGGGACATGCTCACGGCCAGCTGCTGGTCGTACATGTCGCGGTACTGTTTCACCGTTTCGGTGTTCATCGGGTTGTCGGCGGCCAGCACGTCACTGGCCTTGCGCGAGGCCTTGAGCATTTCGCTGATGAACAGCGATTCGAACTCCTGGGCTACCTTGCGTACGTTGGCGTCGCTGTCGCGGTCGCCATGCTTGAGCGAGCTCAGGCGATTGAGGTCGGTGTAGGCACCGCTGTCGGCGCTGCCAGTAACCAGGCTCTTGCTGTTCATCCGCGCCGTCCTCAGATCACGATCAGGTCGGCTTGCAAGGCGCCGGCCTGTTTCAGGGCTTCGAGGATGGCCATCAGGTCGCTGGGCGCTGCGCCCACCTGGTTCACCGCGCGGACGATTTCATCCAGCGTGGTGCCCGGGCCGAACTTGAACATCGGCTTGGCTTCCTGCTCGGCATTTACCCGCGAGCGTGGCACCACGGCGGTCTCGCCATTGGAGAACGGCCCCGGCTGGCTGACGATCGGGTCTTCGGTAATGGTCACGGTCAGGCTGCCGTGGGTCACCGCGGCCGGCGACACCTTGACGTTCTGGCCGATGACGATGGTGCCGGTACGCGAGTTGATGATGACCTTGGCAACCGCCTGGCCCGGGTCGATCTCGAGGTTCTCGAGGATCGACAGGTAGTCCACGCGCTGGCTCGGGTCCATCGGCGCGGTGACCCGTACCGAACCGCCGTCCACGGCCTGGGCCACGCCCGGGCCGAGCAGGTCGTTGACCTTGTCGACGATGCGCTTGGCGGTGGTGAAGTCGGGGCGGTTGAGGTTCAGGGTCAGGCTGTTGCCCTGGTTGAAGCCGCTCGGCACTGCACGCTCGACGGTAGCACCACCAGGGATACGACCGGCCGACGGAACGTTGACGGTGATCTTCGAACCGTCACGGCCCTCGGCATCGAAACCGCCTACCACCAGGTTGCCCTGGGCCACTGCATAGACATTGCCATCGATACCCTTGAGCGGGGTCATCAGCAGGCTGCCGCCACGCAGGCTCTTGGAGTTACCGATCGAGGACACGGTAATGTCCACCACCTGGCCTGGCTTGGCGAACGCCGGCAGGTCGGCATGCACCGACACTGCTGCAACGTTTTTCAGCTGCACGTTGCCGGAGCCGGCCGGCACCTTGATGCCGAACTGCGACAGCATGTTGTTGAAGGTCTGCAGGGTGAATGGCGTCTGGGTGGTCTGGTCACCCGTGCCATTGAGCCCCACCACCAGGCCGTAACCGATCAGCTGGTTGGAGCGCACGCCAGAAATGCTGGCGATATCCTTCAGGCGCTCGGCCTGGGCGCCGAAGGCACAGGACAGGAGCAGGGTTGCGGCAATCAGCTGCCTCACGTTGAACATGGTCATCCGTACTCAGAAAGGCCAAAGCGGGCTGATGAAGAAGCGGTCCAGCCACCCGGGCTGGCTGGCATCGGCAAACGAGCCGGTACCGGAATAGGTGATGCGCGCGTCGGCCACACGGGTGGACGGCACGGTGTTGTCGGTGGCGATGTCGTCGGCACGGATCATGCCGGCGATGCGCACCAGCTCTTCGCCGGTGTTCAGGGTCAGCCACTTCTCGCCACGTACGGCGATAATGCCGTTGGGCAGCACTTCGGCCACGGTCACGGTGATGGAACCGGTCAGGGTGTTGCCCTGGGTTGCCTTGCTGTCACCCTTGGTGGCGCGCTCGCCGCTGTAGCCGGCCTCCAGCGACAGGTCACCGCCGCCGAACGGGTTGTTGGTGTTCGGCGTGGTGCCGAACAATGACGTCAGGCCGATGTTGGCGTTGCTGTTCTTCTGGATCTGCGAGCCGGCGTTCTTGCTGGCCGAGGTGCGCTCGTTGAGGGTGATGGTGATGATGTCACCCACCCGGAACGCCTTGCGGTCGCTGTACAGGTTCTGCTCGAAACCGGCCTGGTAGATCGAACCGTTGTTGGCCGCCGCCGGCAACGGGGTGCGCGGCAGTACCGGCGCGTAGTACGGGTCGTTGGGCTTGGGCGTCGGCGCGACGCAACCTGCCAGCAACACCGCCCCCCCCAGGGCGAAAACGGACAACAGACGATTCATGACGCTTACCTCACGGGTGCAACAGGGTGACTGGGCTTGGAGCTGTCGGCCTTAGAGCTGTTGAGTAACGAACGACAGCATCTGGTCGGCGGTAGAGATGACCTTGGAGTTCATCTCGTAGGCACGCTGGGTGGTGATCATGTTCACCAGTTCTTCCACGGTGCTGACGTTGGAGTTTTCCAGGGTCTGCTGCAGGGTGGTGCCGAAACCGTTCAGGCCTGGGGTGCCGACTTGCGGCGCGCCACTGGCGGCGGTCTCGAGGAACAGGTTGTCGCCGATCGCCTGCAGGCCGGCCGGGTTGATGAAGTCGGCGGTCTGGATGTTGCCGATCACCTGCGCTGCCGGGTTGCCGGCGGTGGTGATCGACACGGTGCCGTCCTGTCCGACGGTGAAGGTCTGCGCGTCGTTAGGCACGACGATGGCAGGCTCCAGGGCGAAGCCGTTGGCGGTGACGATCTGGCCGTCGGAGTTCAGGTGGAAGGTACCGTCACGGGTGTACGAGACGGTGCCATCCGGCTGCAGCACCTGGAAGAAGCCACGCCCGTTGACCGCCATGTCCAGCGGGTTTTCCGTGGTTTGCAGGCTGCCGGTCTGGAAGTTCTTCTGCGTGCCGACAATGCGCACACCGGTACCGACCTGCAGGCCGGAAGGCAGCTCGCTGTCCTGGGTGGACTGCGCGCCTGGCTGGCGTTTGATCTGGTACAGCAAGTCCTGGAACTCGGCGCGATCACGCTTGAAGCCGGTGGTCGAGACGTTGGCCAGGTTGTTGGAGATGACCGTCAGGTTGGTGTCCTGGGCGGACAGGCCGGTTTTAGCGACCCAAAGAGCCGGAAGCATTTAATGTTCTCCTCGTGCGCCTGAATTACGGCACGCGTTCAAATGTGGTTAGCCGATTTGCAAAACACGCGCCATGGCTTCGTCGCCTTCCTTGGCCGCGTTCATCATCTTCACGTGCAGTTCGAATTGACGGGACAGCGCCAGCACCGAGGTCATTTCTTCCACGGCGTTGACATTGCTGCCTTCCAGGAAGCCCGACACCACCCGCACGTTGACGTCGGCGTCGGCCGGCTGGCCGTCGCGGGTATGGATCAGGCCATCCAGGCCCTTGGTCAGGCCTTTGGTATCAGGGTTGACCAGCTTGATGCGGTCGACCTCGGCCATCACCCGTGGGTCTTCGCCCATGGAGCGGATGCTGATGGTGCCGTCGGCGCCGACCTCGACCTTCTGCTCTGGCGGAATCGCAATGGGGCCACCGTTGCCGAGCACCGGCATGCCGTTGCCGGCACGCAGCACACCGAGGGCGTCGATATTCAGGCTGCCGGTACGTACATAGGCTTCACTGCCATCAGGAGCCTGCACGGCGATGAAGCCTTTGCCGGTCACCGTCACGTCCAGATCACGACCGGTTTCCACCATCGGACCTTCGCTGAAGTCGGTGGCCGGGCGCTCGGTCATGGCAAAGGCGCGCGACGGAAAGCTGTCGCCGAACACCGGCATCGAGCGGGCCTGCTCCAGGTCTCGCTGAAAACCGTTGGTGGAAATGTTCGCCAGGTTGTTGGCGTGCGCCTTCTGCGCCAGCGCATTCTGGCTGGCACCGGTCATGGCCACGTAAAGCATCTTGTCCACAGTCATCCTCCGCTGCACTGGCGATCGTTTGCCGCTCGCCGTTGCTGTAATGGCTCTGAAGCAAGTTCCGAACCAACTTTCCGAAATCGTGAAAAAGCCCGTGGATACGGGCTTTCGAAGGTGCCGCCGGTGTGTTGAACGCCGGTTATCCGGCGCTGGGTTGCCGATGGCGGCAAACCTGGGCCGGCCTCTTCGCGGGTTAACCCGCTCCCACAAGGGCATCGCGCCAGCTTTTAGAAATTGGGCAAGACAGTTGCCCCAAAAGGGCAATGCCGAACTCAAGACCTGTGCAATTCCTGTGGGAGCGGGTTTACCCGCGAAAGGGCCGGCACCGGCCTTATCAAGGCTCGCGACAAGCACCATTGCTGTAGGGGCCGGCGAATTTCTTCCAGCCATCCCCCGGCGGCCATTGCGAGCAGACCAGGCGCCCATCCACCTGGCTTTCCCAACGCCACCAGGGCGCGGTACCGGCCTGGGCCTGGTACAGGCAAAAAGCAGCGATCAATGTGACAACCAGCCGTTTCATGACGCCTCCTGCAAACACGACGAACCCCTTCACGACAAAGGGGTTCGTCCAAACACGCTCAACCAGCAACCATCAGGTCATCTGGATGATGGTCTGCATGATGGTGCTTTCGGTGGAGATGGTCTTGGCGTTCGCCTGGTAGTTGCTCTGCGCCTTGATCAACTCGACCAACTCTTGCGTCAGGTTCACGTTCGAGCCTTCCAGTGCGTTGGACTCGACGCTGCCCAGGGTACCCGTCTTCGGCGCATCGATGCCCGGAATGCCGGAGGTATAGGTTTCCGTCCAGCGGGTACCACCGATCTGCTGCAGGCCCTGCTCGTTGGCGAAGCTGGCCAGGGCCACCTGACCAATGGCGCGGGATTGCTGGTTGCTGAAGCTGGCGAACAGCACGCCCGTCGAGTCGATGCTCAGGCTCGACAGAATACCGGTCGCGTAACCATCCTGGGACTGCGACATGCGCGCGGTCTCGGTGTTGTAGGAGGTGGTGCTGTTCATCGCCAGGCGCATGCCATCGGCGTTGCCGGCGGCGCCATTCGAACCCCAGTTACCTGCGGAATCTTCCACCGCCGGCACCCAGCCGGTCATGGTGAAGGTGTTGTTATTCACCGTGAACGAAGCACCCGCCGGGTGCCCGGTGTTATCGGCCGTCATGCTGCTGACCGAACCATCGCTGTTGAAACTGATGGTGCCGGTCAGCGGCGCAGTAGAGGCCGGGTTGAACGGGTTGCGCCCGTCCACCAGGGTGTACATGGTCCACTCATTGGTGCCGGTCTTGCGATAGAACTGCTCCATGGTGTGCTCGTTGCCCTGACTGTCGTAGACCTTGGTCGGGAACGACTTGGTGTACGTCGTCTGGTCGGAAGGATCGAACGGCAGGTTCGGCACCATCGCGCCACTGCCATCGTCGACTTCCAGCGGGATGTCGGCGGCCGAAGAATTCAGGTTGATGCCCTGGTCGATCAGCGATGTTGCCTTTGGCTGCAGCGAAGACGTATCGATCTGCAGATCGGTCAGCACACCCTTCTGGATCTTGCCAGTCGAGTCGGCGGCATAGCCCTGCAGGCGCAGGCCGTCCGAGGTCACCACGAAGTTGTCCTTGCTGGCCTGGAAAGCACCCGCACGGGTGTACACGCGCGAGCCGTTATCGGACAGCACGAAGAAGCCCTGGCCCTGGATGCCCATGTCCAGCACGTTGCCGGTGGTGTTGACGTCACCCTGGGTGAACTGCTGGGAAACGGCCGCCAGGCGCACACCGTTACCCACCTGGTTCTTGCCCACGCCCAGGCGGTTGGAGCCGGCGTAGACATCGGCGAACTCGGCACGCGACGACTTGAAGCCGTTGGTGTTGACGTTGGCGATGTTGTTGCCGGTGACATCCAGCTGTTTGTTTGCTGCGTACAGACCGCTAAGGCCGATATTGAAAGACATGAATTCGCTCCTTTTGCCGCACTAGCGGGCCTTAGATACCGATGGTTTGCACGT
The DNA here is from genome assembly GCF_049486705.1 of Pseudomonas sp. NLJ1. NCBI lineage: Bacteria > Pseudomonadati > Pseudomonadota > Gammaproteobacteria > Pseudomonadales > Pseudomonadaceae > Pseudomonas > Pseudomonas sp. NLJ1. Next base: position 1,136,989 of record NZ_CP137735.1, read on the forward strand.
CGGAGAGGGACACTTTGCCGACACCGGCAAGGTTGAGCACCATTTCGCCGGCGGCGCTGAAGCTGACGCTGGTCACTTTGGCTGGCAGCAGCGTGTTCATCTGCACCGACTTGCCATCTACCGTGGTGCTGGCGGTGAAGGTGTAGGTGCCAGGGTCGACTTTCTCGCCGCTGTTGTTGGTACCGTCCCAGATGAAATCGGCGTAACCGGCTTTCTGTTCGCCCAGTTCGATGGTCTTGACGGTATTGCCGTCCTTGTCCTTGATGGTGATCTTCGCTTCGCCGATGGCTTGCGGCACCACGAACTGCGCATTGAAGCTTTCGGCGGTATCGACCACCGCCTTGTCGTTCTGCACCACCACCGAGCGCCCGACCAGCGACGACGCCTGCAAGGCCTGGGACGAGGCCATGGAGCCGGTAATGGCATTGACCGATTCGTTCAGCGAGGTAATGCCTTCCAGGCTGCTGAACTGTGCCAACTGGGCAACGAACTCACCATTGTCCTGCGGGTCCAGCGGGTTCTGGTGCTGCATCTGGGTGACCAGCAACTGCAGGAAAGCGTCCTTGCCGAGCGAGTCGTTGCCGGTCTTGGATGCAGTGTCGACGGTCTTTTTCGTGGGTGCACCCACACCGGAAGCCGTGAGCACTTCATTGAGGTTCACGCCGGTAGTATCGATTGCCATGGTCTGGTTTCCTTATCACTGACCGAGGGTCAGGACTTTCTGCATCATGGCCTTGGCCGTGTTCATCAGCTCGGCGTTGGTCTGGAACGCGCGGCTGGCGGAGATCATGTCTGCCATCTCCTCGACCACGTTGACGTTGGGGTAGTAGACGTAACCGTCCTTGTTCGCCGCCGGGTGGTTGGGCTCGTAGCGAGCTTCCAGGTTACTCTGGTCCTCGACGATGCCTTTTACCTGCACGCCCTGCCCTGCCTCGCCCTGGTCTTCGAACAGCGACTGGCTGCCGCCGGCCTGCGCGTCCTGGAAGGTGGTGGCGAACACCGGGTGGCGGGCGCGGTAGGTCTGGTCGATGCTCGAGGACACGGTCTCGGCGTTGGCGATGTTGGAAGCAACGGTGTTCAGGCGCGTGTTCTGCGCACTCATGCCGCTACCGGCAATGTTGAAGACACTGGAAAGGGACATGATCATTCTCCCCGCAGGGCCGACACCAGCCCTTTGAATTTACTGTTGAGCAAGGTGAAGCTGGCCTGGAAGCCGACGGCGTTTTCGGTGTAGTTCGATTGCTCGATCTGCGCGTCCACGGTGTTCTGGTCGATCGACGGCTGCGTTGGCGTGCGGTACTTGAGGGTATCGTCGGCCATGGCCAGGCCCTCGGCCTCGATATGGCGGCTGTTGGTACGATCGAGGCTGAAACGGCCGCCACTCTGCTGCTTGTCGCTTTCGGCAGCGAGCACCGAGGCGAAGTCCATGTCGCGCGCCTTGTAGTTGGGCGTGTCGGCGTTGGCGATGTTGTTGGCCAGCACTTCGGCACGCTGGGCGCGGAAGCCCAGGGCCTTTTCGTGAATACCAAGCGCCTTGTCGAAGCTGATGCTCATGTCGGGGAAACCTTCGGAGGTTGACCGGAATATCGTTGGGCAAGGTATAGCAAGGGCTGTGCCAACCAACAGAAAGCCAGGAAATACGGGCTTGCAGGGCGAGGTGCTGTCAGAGTGATGCCAGAAAAGCGGCAAAGGCCTTCCGCCTTGAGCGACGAAAGCGGCAATTGCCAGGCGGCAAAAGCGGCAAAACAAAAAATTGACGTCAGTGTCTGTTGTCTGTTGGGACCTCTTCGCGGGTAAACCCGCTCCCACAGGGTTGTGCACAGCTCTCGAAGGCGACGCCGTACCTGTGGGAGCGGGTTTACCCGCGAAGAGGCCGGCACAGGCAAACAAAAAGGCCGGCAACTTGCGTTGCCGGCCTTTGTGCTTACTTCGCCTGGTAGATGATCCCCGGGCTGCACTGCACCATCTGGTAATGGTCCGGCAACCCGTTCAGCGCTTCGGAAGCCCCGAGGAACAGATACCCGCCCGGCTTCAAGGTACTGTGGATACGCAACAGGATGTCCTTCTTCACCTGCGCCGAGAAGTAGATCAGCACGTTACGGCAGAACACCACATCGAACTTGCCCAGGCTGGCATAGCTGTCGAGCAGGTTGAACGAGCGGAACTCGACGCGGCTGCGAATCGCCGGCTTGACCGCCCAGCGCCCCGGCCCCTTGGTGTCGAAGTAGCGCTGCAGGCGCTCCTGCGACAAGCCACGGGCAATCGCCAGGCTGTCGTACTCGCCGGTCTTGCAGTTGGTCAGCATGGTGCCGGACAGGTCGGTGGCAACGATCTGCGCGCCCATCTTCAACTGGCCGAGGTTGCTGCGCTCGAACTCGTCGATGGCCATCGAGATGGAGTACGGCTCCTGCCCCGACGAACAGGCCGCCGACCACATGCGCAGGCGCTGGCCGGGGTTGTTGCGGATGAACTCGGGGATGACCTTGTTCTTCAACACCTCGAACGGGTAGGTATCGCGAAACCACAGGGTCTCGTTAGTGGTCATGGCATCGACCACCTGCTCGCGCAAGCCGCCGCGCGGCTGGGCCTGGATGCGCTGCACCAGCTCGCCCAGGCTCTTGATGCCCTGTTGCTCCATCAGCTTGTTGAGACGGCTGGAAACCAGGTACTGCTTATTCTCGCCCAGAAGGATGCCACAGGCTTTCTCCAGGAACACCCGGAACTGTTCGAAATCCAAATTACCCGTAGACACTACTGCCGCCTCTTTTCAATCACTGGTGCCGGGGGGCCAGCCCCCGGCGGCTTCAATGCGTTGCCTTGATCCGGTCGACCACGCGCTGGGCGAGGTCGTCCGGCTTGAACTTGGCCAGGAAGTCATCGGCACCGACCTTCTTGACCATTGCCTGGTTGAATACCCCGGACAGCGAAGTATGCAGGCAGATATGCAGCTTTTGCATGCGCGGATCACTGCGGATCTCGGCCGTAAGCGTATAGCCGTCCATTTCCGGCATTTCAATGTCCGAGATCATCATCAGGAACTCTTCTTCCGGCTTCTTGCCCTCGTCCACCAGCTTGCGCAGGTATTCCAGGGCCTGACGGCCGTCATTGAGCGCCACCACCTCGACCCCCACGGTCTGCAGGCAGCGGCTGACCTGCTTGCGCGCCACCGACGAGTCGTCGACGGTGAGCACCCGCAGCAGCACCGCCTTGTCCTGCACCTCGGCATCGACCACCCCGGCCGACACCGACTCGGACGACGGCGCCACTTCGGCCAGCACCTTCTCCACATCGATGATCTCGACCATGCGGTTATCCACCCGGGTGACCGCAGTCAGGTAGTGATCGCGGCCAGTGCCCTTGGGTGGCGGATGGATTTCTTCCCAGTTCATGTTGACGATGCGCTCCACCGAATGCACCAGGAAACCTTGGGTCTTGGTGTTGTACTCGGTGATGATCACAAAACTGCTGCGCGTGTCTTCCTGCAGCGGCCGCAACCCGGTGGCCATCGACAGGTCGAGGATCGGGATGGTTGCCCCGCGAATATTGGCAACACCGCGCACTACCGGGTGCGCCTTGGGCAGCAGGGTCAGTGCAGGGCATTGCAGCACTTCCCTGACCTTGAATACGTTGATGCCGTAAAGCTGTTCGCCATTGAGGCGGAACAGCAGCAATTCCAGGCGATTCTGCCCCACCAGCTGCGTGCGCTGGTTGACCGAATCCATAACACCTGCCATGCCAGACTCCTTATGTTTCAGCCTTTCGTTGCAACTCAGTTAGCGAGTCGGCACGGGCTTTGCTTTTTTGAGCGCCATGTACACGAAAACGACATTTTCCCGACGATTGACACGCCTGCTGACTGGCTCGCTGGCCATGCTGTGCCTGCTGGTGCCCGGCGTTCGCACGATGGCGAACGCGTTTACCATGCCTGAACAGCTTATCGGTGTCACTCAAGGGTTTCTTGAATTCAGCGTCGAAGATTATCTGGCCACCACCCAGACCGCCGGCCGTTACGAGATCCAGGTCAACCCGCTTGACCCACGCCTGCGCATGCCGCTGTGCAGCCAGCAGCTGGACGCCTCGCTGGAAAGCCCGGCCCAGCCGCTGGGCCGTGTCACGGTAAAGGTGCGCTGCGAGGGCACGACACCATGGACCGTGTTCGTGCCGGCCACCGTGCGGCTGTTCCGCAACGTGGTGGTGGTGACCCGGCCGCTCAAGCGCGACAACGTGGTGGGTGAAGGCGACGTGGCCCTGCGCGAACGCGATGTCGGCACCTTGGGCCAAGGCTTTCTGACCGAACTGGAGCAAGCGGTGGGCATGAAGATGCTGCGCCCGACGGTGATCGACCAGGTACTCACCCCGCAACACCTGGAACAGGCCGAGGTGGTGCGCAAGGGCGACCACGTGGTGATCATCGCCCGCAGTGGCAGCCTGAGTGTGCGCATGCCCGGCGAGGCCCTGAGCAAGGGCGGCCTGAGCGAACAGATCCGGGTGCGCAACCTCAATTCCAAACGGGTGATCAAGGCCAGGGTGACCGGCCCCGGCCAGGTCGAGGTAAGTATGTAGCCAGCCCATTGATTTGCGCTGGCGGTGAGGAACCGCTTTTCCTAAACTGTGTCAGAAAACGGGTTCGCGAGCTTGCTGACAGGCGGCTGTGCATTTGTGCCTAAAGTTTCTTTCGGGTTGGCCGAAAACAAGGCAAGCGTCCAAATACCCAGAGGTTTCTGATCATGGTCATCGACTTCAGTCGTTTGAATAACTCTCCGTCCGTCACGGGCGGCGTGCGCGGCAACACCGCGTCCGGCAGCGCCGAAAAACCGGCAGCCAGCCAGGAAGCGGCAACCACCACCAGCGCCAGCGGAGAAGCGGTACACCTCAGCCAAGAGGCCCAGCAGTTGCAGAAGATCAGCGACAAGCTGCGCGACGAGCCGGTGGTCAACAGTGCCCGTGTGGCCCAGTTGAAACAGGCGATCGCCGACGGCAGCTACCAGGTCGATGCCGGCCGGGTCGCCAGCAAACTGCTCGATTTCGAAGCCCAGCGCTGACCGTTCGGCGCGCTGACTTCACGGACGCTAGATAAAGCCAAGAGTTAGCCATGCACGACACCACCTTGCTGCAACTGATCGAAGATGACATTGCCCCGATGCAGGAACTGCTCGATCTCCTGCAGAAGGAGGCCGTTGCACTGCACGGCCGCGACATGGCGCCACTGGAAAACATCCTGGCCCGCAAGCAGTCTTTGATCGTATTGCTGGAGCAGCAAGGCCTGCGGCGCAACCAACTGCTCACCAGCCTTGGCCTGAGCGCCAACCGCGCCGGGGTGGAGGCCGTTGCGGCACAATCGCCAAACGGCGAACTGCTGCTGCAGCAACTCGACGTGATCAGCCAGTTGATGCAAGCCTGCCAGCAGCTCAACGAGACCAATGGCCGGATCATCCAGGTGCAGCAACACGTCACCGACAACCAGATCCGCATCCTCATGGGTGGCGATTCGCCCTCGCTCTACGACAGCCGCGGCAGCACCTCGCCGCTGACCAAGCCACGGGCCCTCAGCCAAGTGTGATTTTTCTATCAAGGCACGGAACATACTGGCAAAATGCCGTTAATTGCGTGTTTCGCTTTTGCCTGGAGAACGATAAGCCGTGTTCAATGAATCCGATGCCCCGCAGCCGCCAAAGGTGCTGAGCACTCCCTTGGAGATTGCGGCCAACTTGCGGCAGCTGCAGGAAAGCCACGACCCCCTGATCATCACCTTCCACGACCGCAGCCAGCGCTTCCAGAGCTACGTGGTGCACGTGGACCGTGAAAGCAACACCTTGGCGCTGGACGAGATGATCCCGCGCGACGGTGAGAAGTTCATCGAAAACGGCGAACACTTCCGCGTCGAGGGCTTCCACGATGGCGTGCGTATCGCCTGGGACTGCAATCACGAGCTGAAGATCAGCGAAGTCGATGGCAACCGCTGCTACCGCGGCGCCATGCCGGTAGAAATGACCTACCACCAGCGCCGCAACGCCTTCCGCGCCGCGCTGAAGCTGTCGCAGCTGGTCGATATCATCTTTGATGGGACCCATCTCAAAGGCAACGGCGCCCTGCGTGGCAAGCTGCTGGATATCTCCGCCACCGGCTGCAAACTGCGCTTTGAAGGCAATGTCGAGGATCGCCTGCAACTGGGCCAGGTGTACGAGCGCTTCAAGGCGGGCAACCCGCTGGGCCTGGTGGACACCATGGTCGAGCTGCGCCACCTGCACTATGAAGAGCGCATCAACACCACTTTTGCCGGTGTGCGCTTCCACAACCTCAGCGGCCAGGCGCAGCGCAAGATCGAAAGCTTCGTGTACCAGCTGCAGCGTGAGGCGCGGCGGTTCGACAAGGACGATTATTGATGACCCGCATGCGGAACATTTCCCGCTGAGCGTGCATGTTACGCCTGTCTAATGTGTCCACTCCTGGCAACGCCGTCTTCTGGAGCTGGACACACCATGATTCAAAGCAACTTCACCGCAGAACTGCACTGTCAACATGGGCAGGTCGGGGTCGTCGAAACGCCGATCTATGTGCACCCGCTGTTTTCTCTCGACCAGGATGGCTGGTTGTGCACCGAGGACCAGCGGGGAGACACCGTCAGTTTCAAGCCACTGACCTTCACCTTCCGCTTCATCAGGCATACCGGTGACCGCATTCACTACAACATCTACGGAGCGGAAACCTGGGAATACTTCGGCGCCAGCATGAAAAAAAACCGCAACGGTTGGCTGGGCCTTTACGCAACCCACATCCTCGGCAGGGTCATAGGAGCTGATGGCGCCTTCGACGATCTTGTTGATGACAAGGGCCAGTGGAAAATTGAAACCCTGGGCACCTGGGATGGCGACTTGCAAAGCATTGAAAGCGTGCCTTTCTATTTGCGCGATCGGGACGGCCACCGTGTTGCACTGTCAAAGTCGATCTACACCCGAGAAAAAGTCAAACTGCATTACTGGTTCCTGAACGCCGGAACTAAAGAAGGCGAGATCCTCACATTCCACTTGAAGAACGTCAAGGCTGGCTGAACCGGCCCCGAGCCCGCCGCCTGCCACAGTGCGCTGCAGGTCGGCGGGCAAGGATCATACCGATTGCTTGAGGCCGGCATCGGCTTCAGCCTGCTGCTCGGTTGATGACGGCTCTTCCTCGGTGTCCTCCGCTGCCACCGGCGCCTGCATCACCTCCTGCACCGTCTGCTCATCCACCCGTGGGTCCAGTGCCGCCGACAACGGCGAACCGGCCGCCGGCATGGCCACGTGGCCCAACGGCGCGTCCTGCACCTGGTGCAGGCCGGTAACCGCTTTCGGCCGGATGCGCCACACCAGCACCAGCGCAAAGAACACGAAGAAGGCATACAGCATCTGCGGCCCCAGCACCTTCATCAGCACGCCAGCCGCCAATGGCCCGATACAGGCGCCTACGCCGTAGGTCACCAACAGCATTGCAGTCAGCGACACCCGCCGCTCGCTTTCCACGTGGTCATTGGAAAACGCCACCGCCAGCGGATACAGGCAGAACTGCAGTAAGGAAATCAGGAAACCAATGCCGAACAGCAATTCCAGCGGCACGCTGGGCAGTATCGCCAACGGCGCAGCCGCCAGCGCCAAGCCTACTGCCACGCTGCGGATCAGCACCGCGCGGTCATAGCGGTCCGACAACCAGCCCAGCGGCCACTGCACAAGCAGGCCGGCAAAGATGCAGCTACCCATGAACAGACCGATCTGCTCGGTGGTCATCCCCTGGCTGGAAGCATACAACGGCGCCAGGCCGTAGAACGAGCCGACAATCAGCCCCGACCCAAGCACCGTGCTGAGCGACTGCGGCACGCGCTTGATGAAGAACTTCGGCTCCATCGGTGCCGGGCGCAACGGCGCCGGGTGAATGCGCCGGGTCATCGCGACCGGCACCAGGCACAGGGTGAAGCACATGGCAACCAGCATCAGCAGCTCGAGGCCAAGTTGCGGGTGCACCACCAGGATCAACTGGCCAAGCACCAGGCCCAGGTACGAAGCGATCATGTAGCCGCTGAACACCGCGCCGCGGTGCTTCACATCGGCCTGCTCGTTGAGCCAGCTCTCGATGACCATGTACTGGCACATCATCCCCAGGCCAACGATCATGCGCAGCCCGACCCAGGCCGGCAGCCAGCTGGTAAGGCCGTGGCCGAGCACCGCCGCGCCAACGATACCGGCGCAGGTAGCATAGGCGCGTATGTGCCCGACCCGGCCAATCAACCGGTGGCCGACCTTGCCGCCGACCGCCAGGCCAAAGTAGTTGGCCGCCATCAAGGCACCCACCCACAGGCTGTCGACATGATCGGCTGCCAGGCGCAGGGCCAGGTAGGTACTGAGCAGGCCCGAGCCGATCAACATCATCAGCGCGGCGAAATACAACGACTGAAACGGCTTCCAGATATTTCGCATAGGTCCCGTAAAGCTCCCTGGTCAGGTGGCGGGGTGCTAGAAGCATAAGGGCAAAAACCGCCTGGCGCAGGCCCCCTTGAGTGATTTGCCGCTACTGCGGCGTGTCCGGTGCAGGTCGTGTCGCGATCAGGCTTGTGCCGCCGCGCCCGAAGCTCCGATAGGCGTGCTGAAGAAGAAGTTCCAGATCTTCAACCGGCCATGACCGGTCTACCGTGAAGCCCCACGTGCCCGTCCGAGCATTTAACTCAAGGAAAACCCACATGATTCGAGCCAACTTTACCGCCGAACTGCACTGCAAGTACGGCCAGGTGGTCATCGCTGACACATCTTTCAGTGCCCATCCGTTCACCAGCGCCGACGAAGACGGCTGGCTGTGCACCGAGCAAAGCCGCGACTGCGCCGCGAAAAAAGGCGAGTTCAAGCGCGCAGCATTCGACTTCGCCTTCATCGAGCAGAAAGACAATCGCACCTATTACCAGATATCGTGCGGCCAGCACTGGGACTACGCCGGATCGCGGCTCGAACGCAACAACAATGGCTGGCTGGGCCTGTATGCCACCAGCGTCGTCGGGCGAATCATCGACAGCGTGAACCTGGCCAACCTGACCCGCGCTGCCGACCACTGGAAAATCGAAACCCTGCAACCGTGGGACGGTGACCTGGGGAGCGCCGAGAGCATTGGATTCTACCTACGCGACAGGTTTGGCTACCGCGTTGCCCATACCCGCCCAGACCCGAACAGCGTCGCGCTGACCAACCAACCCTTCCTCAACGCCAGCGAGCGGCCAGGAGAGGTCCTGCAATTCAATCTGCGCAATATCAAACTGGCATAGCGCCTTCGCCGAGCACTGCGCGCAAGCCCTACTCGCGTAGCGCCAGGCCATTGGCAGGCAACGGCAGCGCGGTCTTGTAGCGCACCTGTTTCAAGGCAAAGCTGGAGCGGATGTTGGCCACCCCCGGCAATCGGGTCAGGTAATCAAGAAACCGCTCCAGCGCCTGGATGCTCGGCAGTAGCACCCGCAACAGGTAATCCGGGTCACCGGTCATCAGGTAGCACTCCATCACCTCGGGCCGTTCGGCGATCTCTTCTTCGAAGCGGTGCAATGCCTGCTCCACCTGCTTCTCCAGGCTTACATGGATGAAAACGTTCACATCCAGGCCCAGCACCTCCGGCGACAGCAAGGTCACCTGCTGGCGAATCACGCCCAACTCTTCCATCGCCTTGACCCGGTTGAAACACGGCGTTGGCGACAGGTTCACCGAGCGGGCCAGCTCGGCGTTGGTGATGCGGGCGTTTTCCTGCAGGCTGTTGAGAATGCCGATATCGGTACGATCGAGTTTGCGCATGAGACAAAATCACCGGTTTTTTGTGTTTATGCGGAATGTTTATCTGCCCCGCTCGACAAAGGCAATCAACTTGAGAGAAAAATTCTCCTGCCGGACCTCTAAGATGTAGGGGACGCTGACTTACCAGTCACAAGCCGGTACTCAGCGGCGGCCGCTTCAAAGCTCACAAAAACAAATACCCGAGCGAGCGTAAAAAGCATGAACGAGTACGCCCCCCTGCGTTTGCATGTGCCCGAGCCTACCGGCCGGCCAGGCTGCCAGACCGATTTCTCCTACCTGCGCCTGAACGATGCAGGTCAAGCCCGTAAACCCCCTGTCGACGTCGATGCTGCCGACACCGCGGACCTGTCCTACAGCCTGATCCGCGTGCTCGACGAGCAAGGCGACGCACAAGGCCCATGGGCCGAAGACATCGACCCGCAAGTTCTCCGTCAGGGCATGCGTGCCATGCTCAAGACGCGGATTTTCGACAGCCGCATGGTGGTCGCCCAGCGCCAGAAGAAGATGTCCTTCTACATGCAGAGCCTGGGTGAAGAAGCCATCGGCAGCGGCCAGGCCCTGGCGCTGAACCGCACCGACATGTGCTTCCCCACCTACCGCCAGCAAAGCATCCTGATGGCCCGCGACGTGTCGCTGGTCGAGATGATCTGCCAGCTGCTGTCCAACGAACGCGACCCGCTCAAGGGCCGCCAGCTGCCGATCATGTACTCGGTACGCGAGGCCGGTTTCTTCACCATCAGCGGCAACCTGGCGACCCAGTTCGTGCAGGCGGTCGGCTGGGCCATGGCCTCGGCGATCAAGGGCGATACCAAGATCGCCTCGGCGTGGATCGGCGACGGCGCAACAGCCGAGTCGGACTTCCACACCGCCCTCACCTTCGCCCACGTTTATCGCGCCCCGGTGATCCTCAACGTGGTCAACAACCAGTGGGCCATCTCTACCTTCCAGGCCATCGCCGGCGGCGAATCGACCACCTTCGCCGGCCGTGGCGTGGGTTGCGGCATTGCCTCGCTGCGGGTTGACGGCAACGACTTCGTCGCCGTGTACGCCGCCTCGCGCTGGGCCGCCGAACGCGCCCGCCGTGGCCTTGGCCCAAGCCTGATCGAGTGGGTCACCTACCGTGCCGGCCCGCACTCGACCTCGGACGACCCGTCCAAGTACCGCCCCGCCGATGACTGGAGCCACTTCCCGCTGGGTGACCCGATCGCCCGCCTGAAGCAGCACCTGATCAAGATCGGCCACTGGTCCGAGGAAGAACACCAGGCCACCACTGCCGAGTTCGAAGCTGCGGTCATCGCCGCGCAGAAGGAAGCCGAGCAGTACGGCACCCTGGCCAACGGTCACATCCCGAGCGCCGCCTCGATGTTCGAGGACGTGTACAAGGAAATGCCCGATCACCTGCGCCGCCAACGCCAGGAACTGGGGGTTTGAGATGAACGACCACAACAACAGCATCAACCCGGAAACCGCCATGGCCACCACTACCATGACCATGATCCAGGCCCTGCGCTCGGCCATGGATGTCATGCTCGAGCGCGACGACAATGTGGTCGTGTACGGCCAGGACGTCGGTTACTTCGGCGGCGTGTTCCGCTGCACCGAAGGCCTGCAGAACAAGTACGGCAAATCGCGCGTGTTCGACGCGCCGATCTCCGAGAGCGGCATCGTCGGCACTGCCGTGGGCATGGGTGCCTACGGCCTGCGCCCGGTGGTGGAAATCCAGTTCGCCGACTACTTCTACCCGGCCTCCGACCAGATCGTTTCCGAGATGGCGCGCCTGCGTTACCGTTCGGCCGGCGAGTTCATCGCGCCGTTGACCCTGCGCATGCCTTGCGGCGGCGGCATCTACGGCGGCCAGACCCACAGCCAGAGCCCGGAAGCGATGTTCACCCAGGTGTGCGGCCTGCGCACCGTCATGCCGTCCAACCCGTATGACGCCAAAGGCCTGCTGATTGCCTCGATCGAATGCGATGACCCGGTGATCTTCCTCGAGCCCAAGCGCCTGTACAACGGCCCGTTCGATGGCCACCACGACCGCCCTGTCACCCCGTGGTCGAAGCACCCGCAAAGTACCGTGCCAGACGGTTACTACACCGTACCGCTGGACAAGGCGGCCATTACCCGCCCCGGCAATGACGTGACCGTGCTGACCTACGGCACCACCGTGTACGTGGCCCAGGTGGCCGCCGAAGAAACCGGCGTCGACGCCGAGGTGATCGACCTGCGCAGCCTGTGGCCGCTGGACCTCGACACCATCGTCGAATCGGTGAAAAAGACCGGCCGTTGCGTAGTGGTACACGAGGCCACCCGCACCTGCGGCTTCGGCGCCGAACTGGTGTCGCTGGTGCAGGAACACTGCTTCCACCACCTGGAGGCGCCGATCGAGCGCGTCACCGGCTGGGACACCCCCTACCCCCACGCACAGGAATGGGCTTACTTCCCAGGGCCTTCGCGGGTAGGTGCGGCATTGAAAAAGGTCATGGAGGTCTGAATGGGCACGCACGTCATCAAGATGCCGGACATTGGCGAAGGCATCGCGCAGGTCGAGTTGGTCGAGTGGTTCGTCAAGGTCGGCGACATGATCGCCGAAGACCAGGTAGTGGCCGACGTCATGACCGACAAGGCCACCGTCGAAATCCCTTCGCCGGTCAGCGGCAAGGTGCTGGCCCTGGGTGGGCAGCCCGGTGAAGTGATGGCGGTCGGCAGCGAGCTGATCCGCATCGAAGTGGAAGGCAGCGGCAACCATGTGGACGTGCCGCACGCCAAGCCGGCCGAGGCCCCGGCAGCTCCGGTAGCCGCCAAGCCGGAACCGCAGAAAGAAGTGAAGCCTGCTGCATGCCAGGCGCCTGCCAACCATGAGGCAGCGCCCATCGTGCCGCGCCAGCCGGGCGACAAGCCGCTGGCCTCGCCGGCGGTGCGCAAGCGTGCCCTGGATGCCGGTATCGAACTGCGTTACGTGCATGGCAGCGGCCCGGCCGGGCGTATCCTGCACGAAGACCTCGACGCCTTCATGAGCAAGCCGCACAGCGCTGGCGGGCAAGCGTCGAGCGGCTATGCCAAGCGCACTGACAGCGAGCAGGTGCCGGTGATCGGCCTGCGCCGCAAGATCGCCCAACGCATGCAGGACGCCAAGCGCCGGGTCGCGCACTTCAGCTATGTGGAAGAAATCGACGTCACCGCCCTGGAAGCCCTGCGCCAGCAACTCAACAGCAAGCACGGCGACAGCCGCGGCAAGCTGACCCTGCTGCCGTTCCTGGTGCGCGCCCTGGTCGTGGCACTGCGCGACTTCCCACAGATCAATGCCACCTATGACGACGAAGCCCAGGTCATCACCCGCCATGGCGCGGTGCATGTGGGCATCGCCACCCAAGGTGACAACGGCCTGATGGTGCCGGTGCTGCGCCATGCCGAAGCTGGCAGCCTGTGGAGCAATGCCGGCGAGATTTCGCGCCTGGCCAACGCTGCCCGCAACAACAAGGCCAGCCGCGATGAGCTGTCCGGTTCGACCATTACCCTGACCAGCCTGGGCGCCCTGGGCGGTATCGTCAGTACGCCGGTGGTCAACACGCCGGAAGTGGCGATCGTCGGCGTCAACCGCATGGTCGAGCGGCCGGTGGTGATCGACGGCCAGATCGTCGTGCGCAAGATGATGAACCTGTCCAGCTCGTTCGACCACCGCGCGGTCGATGGCATGGACGCCGCGCTGTTCATCCAGGCCGTGCGCGGCCTGCTCGAACAACCCGCCTGCCTGTTCGTGGAGTGAGCATGCAACAGACTATCCAGACTACCCTGTTGATCATCGGCGGCGGCCCTGGTGGCTACGTGGCTGCCATCCGCGCCGGGCAACTGGGCATCCCCACCGTGCTGGTGGAAGGCCAGGCACTGGGCGGTACCTGCCTGAACATCGGCTGCATCCCGTCCAAGGCGCTGATCCACGTGGCCGAGCAGTTCCACCAGACCTCGCGCTTTGCCGGGCCGTCGGAGCTGGGCATCAGCGTCGCTTCGCCACGCCTGGACATTGGCCAGAGCGTGGCCTGGAAGGACGGCATCGTCGACCGCCTGACTACCGGAGTCGCCGCGCTGCTGAAAAAGCATGGGGTAAAGGTGATCCATGGCTGGGCGAAGGTGCTCGACGGCAAGCAGGTCGAGGTCGACGGCCAGCGCATCCAGTGCGAGCACCTGTTGCTGGCCACTGGTTCCAGCAGTGTCCAACTGCCGATGCTGCCGCTGGGCGGGCCGATCATTTCCTCGACCGAAGCCCTGGCGCCGAAAACCTTGCCGCAGCACCTGGTAGTGGTGGGCGGCGGCTACATCGGCCTGGAGCTGGGCATCGCCTACCGCAAGCTGGGTGCACGGGTCAGCGTGGTTGAAGCGCGCGAGCGCATCCTGCCGACCTACGACAGCGAGCTGACCGCCCCGGTGGCCGAGTCGCTGAAGAAGCTGGGCATCACCCTGCACCTGGGCCACAGCGTCGAGGGTTACGAAGGCGGCTGTCTGCTGGCCCGTGATGGCCAGGGCGGCCAACTGCGCCTGGAAGCCGACCAGGTGCTGGTGGCCGTGGGCCGTCGGCCGCGCACGCAAGGTTTCAACCTGGAGTGCCTGGACCTGAAGATGAACGGCGCCGCCGTTGCCATCGACGAACGCTGCCAGACCAGCATGCGCAACGTCTGGGCCATCGGCGACGTGGCCGGCGAACCGATGCTGGCGCACCGGGCCATGGCCCAGGGCGAGATGGTCGCCGAGATCATCGCCGGCAAGGCACGCCGTTTCGAACCCAGCGCGATCGCCGCGGTGTGTTTCACCGACCCGGAAGTAGTGGTGGTCGGCAAGACCCCGGAGCAAGCCAGCCAGCAAGGGTTGGACTGCATCGTCGCGCAGTTCCCGTTCGCCGCCAATGGCCGGGCCATGAGCCTGGAATCGAAAAGCGGTTTCGTGCGCGTGGTGGCGCGCCGTGACAACCACCTGATCCTCGGTTGGCAGGCGGTTGGCGTGGCGGTTTCCGAGTTGTCGACGGCGTTCGCCCAGTCGCTGGAAATGGGCGCGTGCCTGGAGGACGTGGCCGGTACCATCCATGCCCACCCGACACTGGGTGAGGCGGTACAGGAAGCGGCACTGCGCGCCCTGGGCCACGCCCTGCATATCTGACACTGAAGCGGCCAAGGCCGATTTTGGCCCGCAGCGCCCCAGGCGCCGCGGGTCTTTTTTCATGCCTGAATCGGTGCCGGCCTCTTCGCGGGTAAACCCGCTCCCACAGGATTTGTACTGCCTTTGAGCCTTGTGCAATACCTGTGGGACCAGGCTGAATTCTTCGCTGTTGACGACCGGTGGCCAAAAGGCAGGCCAGGAAAGAAGCAAGGAGAAATGGCGTCCCAGGCAGGAATTGAACCTGCAACCTTCCCCTTAGGAGGGGGATGCTCTATCCAATTGAGCTACTGAGACGCAAATGCCGGCAGCGAGCGCTGCACAGCGGGACGGCCAGCATGTTAACCAGCATGCTGGCGTTTGTCATGCCTCAAGCGGGCTTTTTCGCGTAATCCTTTTCTGCCAATGCTACACCTGCGGCAGCACAGCTTCATCATGCAGCAGCGCGAACAATGCCGCGACCGCGGTTTCCAGAGTGGTGGAGTTGTCCAGCACGTGCAGCGATGGATCGGCCAGCGCCTGCAAGCGTGCATTACGTGCAAGGCGCTGCTCTACTTCCTCGGCGCTTTCCCGCCCGCGGGCCAGCAAGCGCTCGCGCAGCACCTCGGGCCTGACCTGGACCAGCACAGCCAACAGGTTCGGGTAGCGTCGGCGCGCCTCGGCCAGATAAGCCCGCGAACCATTCACCAGCACCGCCCTGCCCGCCGCCAGCCACTGGTCCACCTGTACTGGAATGCCGTAATCCAGGCCGTTGGCTTGCCAATACATGGCGAAAGCACCTTGTGCGCGCAGTGCTTCGAACTGCTCGGATGTGACGCCATGGGCGGCTTCGCCCTTGGCTTCGGCCGAGCGGGTAATGACGCGACGAGCGATTTGCACCCCGGCGGCTGCCAGCCGCTCACGAGAAGCGTCGATCAGGGAATCTTTCCCGGAACCCGACGGTCCTACCAGATAGATCAACCGGCCTGTCCCTGATTGGCGGTCGCTTGCGTCATGTTGCATAGCCACTATGCTCTATGGAAGGAAACCGGCGCATTCTATGATTTTTCCCGGTCTTTTGCTGCGTTTCACCAGTTTTTGGCGGCAAAAGTCTGACGATTGGGCAAGCCGGCGCATGTAAAACTTTTCAAACCAGTACTCATTTCTGATAATTGGTACTGGCACAAAGCCTTTATCCGGCTCACTATTTGTCACAGAATTGACGCCAAGGAAACGGCGACCATGAGGCAAGATGAGCATCCATTTTTCACAGACGGTTGAACATTTCGTCGTCGCCGCGGTCGTACTACCACCCCGTGCGGCCAATTTTAGAACCGCTTCCCCTGAACCAAAATCCGGTCAATTTATATGCGCCCAATGAAACAGGCTATTTATTCGAGCCGCACCGCTGACAAGTTCGTCGTCCGCCTGCCAGACGGGATGCGTGAGCGCATTGCCGAGGTAGCGCGCAACCATCACCGCAGCATGAACTCCGAAATCATCGCGCGCCTGGAACAGAGCCTTATCCAGGAAGGTGCGCTGGGTGACGAGTTGAGCATGCGCCTGGACAGCCCTGAACTGTCCCTGCATGAACGCGAATTGCT
This sequence comes from Pseudomonas sp. NLJ1, assembly GCF_049486705.1. NCBI lineage: Bacteria > Pseudomonadati > Pseudomonadota > Gammaproteobacteria > Pseudomonadales > Pseudomonadaceae > Pseudomonas > Pseudomonas sp. NLJ1. The sequence continues at coordinate 1,153,505 of NZ_CP137735.1, forward strand.
GCAACGCTTCCGCCAACTGTCTCACCGCCAGCAGAACGCGCTGGTCGCCCTTATCGCTCACGATGTGGAAATGGCTACCGACGCCTCCTGAAGTTTGCAGCCGAACATGAAAAAGCCAGCGTAAGCTGGCTTTTTTGTGGGCTCATCACCGCTGCGGGATCACTCTCTGTGGGAGCGGCCTTGTGTCGCGAAAGGACTGCGAAGCAGCCCCAGAATGTTGTGCAGCGCCGCTGAAATTGCGGGGCCGCTCTGCGGCCCTTTCGCGACACAAGGCCGCTCCCACAGGGACCTCCTCAGCGTTTGGAGGTAATCGGTTACAGCAAGAACAGCGTGGCCAGCCCGAGGAAGATAAAGAACCCGCCACTGTCGGTCACTGCGGTAATCATCACGCTGGAGCCCATCGCCGGGTCGCGCCCCAGGCGTGTCAGGGTCATCGGGATCAATACTCCCATCAAGGCCGCCAGCAGCAGGTTCAAGGTCATCGCCGCAGTCATCACCAGGCCCAACGACCAGCTGCCATACAGCCAGAACGCCACCGCACCGATCACCCCGCCCCAGATCAGGCCGTTGAGCAGCGATACCGCCAGCTCCTTGCGCATCAGGCGGCTGGTGTTGCCCGGCGACACCTGGTCCAGCGCCATGGCGCGCACGATCATGGTGATGGTCTGGTTACCGGAGTTGCCGCCAATGCCCGCCACGATCGGCATCAGCGCAGCCAGGGCTACCAGTTTCTCTATCGAACCTTCGAACAGGCCGATCACACGCGACGCAACGAACGCGGTAATCAGGTTGATGGCCAGCCAGGCCCAGCGGTTGCGCAGCGAACGCCAGACCGAGGCGAAGATGTCTTCTTCCTCGCGCAAACCGGCCATGTTCAGCACTTCGCTTTCGCTTTCCTCGCGAATCAGGTCAACCATTTCGTCGATGGTCAAGCGGCCAATCAGGCGCTCGTTCTTGTCCACAACCGGCGCAGATACCAGGTCATAACGCTCGAAGGCCTGCGCCGCATCATAGGCATCTTCCTCGGGGTGGAAGGAGACCGGGTCGGTCGCCATGACCTCCGCCACCTTTTTCTCCGGGTCGTTGACCAGCAGACGCTTGATCGGCAATACGCCCTTGAGAATACCGTCATAGTCGACCACGAACAGTTTGTCGGTATGGTTCGGCAGCTCTTTCAGGCGGCGCAGGTAGCGTAAAACCACCTCCAGGCTGACGTCTTCGCGGATGGTGACCATCTCGAAGTCCATCAAGGCACCAACCTGCTCCTCGTCATAGCTCAGCGCCGAACGCACGCGCTCGCGTTGCTGGGCATCGAGGGTTTCCATCAGCTCGTGAACAACGTCACGCGGCAGCTCTGGAGCAAGGTCGGCCAGCTCGTCGGCGTCCATTTCCTTGGCTGCGGCGAGCAGCTCGTGATCGTCCATGTCGGCGATCAACGATTGCCGCACGGCGTCGGACACTTCCAGCAGAATGTCGCCATCGCGATCGGAGCGCACCAGCTGCCAGACCGTCAGGCGGTCTTCCAGGGGCAAGGCTTCAAGGATATAGGCGATGTCGGCGGGGTGCAGGTCATCGAGCTTGCGCTGCAGCTCGACGAGGTTCTGGCGGTGGACCAGGTTTTCCACCAGGTCGTTGTGGGCGCCTTCCTGACGGTGGGTCAGGTCTTCGACCACGCGCTGGCGCTGCAGCAGTTCGACCACCTGGGCCAGGCGGTCCTGCAGGCTTTCCTGCGCTTTTTTTACTTCTACTTCAGTCATAGGCGAACTCCACTCCCAGCAGCGGAGCACGCCGGGAGAATCAATCGGTCAGATCTTTCTGTATGAATCTTGTTAGCGAGTAACTACTGGGTAAGTCCATGGTGGTTTTCCACAAGCCCCGGCGGGGCTGACGGGCGCAATCATACACTGCTAAAGCTGTCAGATCGCTTAAAATTTTGGCCAGAACAATCGTTTGCGTGATAAAGCTGGGACAACGCTCGAAGCTATCAGTGCGGCGGTGGGTCTGGCGGTCAAGTTACATTTGTTGTGTGCCTGGATGTGTATGCGGTGCCTGATCGATCTCGGGGCTGCTTTGCAGCCCATCGCGACACAAGGCCGCTCCTACAAGGGATCGCGTACTTCTGTAGGAGCGGCCTTGTGTCGCGAAAGGGTCGCGCAGCGGCCCCCAAAGGCACACGCTCAATCTACAGAAGAGCTTAGATCGACATCACCAACAATTCATTGGCGCAGAAAAACAAAAAGCCCGCTCAATTGAGCGGGCTTCTTGATTTGGTGTGGCGGACTCAGCAGGATTCGAACCTGCGACCGCTCGGTTCGTAGCCGAGTACTCTATCCAGCTGAGCTATGAGTCCGTGGTGGTAGTTTTAGACCAGATTACCACTGGTTGGTTGAAGCGTCTTTGCAAGCAGAGCCACTTCAAAAAGTGGCGGACTCAGCAGGATTCGAACCTGCGACCGCTCGGTTCGTAGCCGAGTACTCTATCCAGCTGAGCTATGAGTCCGCAATGGTAGTTTTAGACCAGATTACCACTGGTTCTTTGAAGCAGCTTTGTAAGCAAAGCCACTTCAAAAAGTGGCGGACTCAGGAGGATTCGAACCTCCGACCGCTCGGTTCGTAGCCGAGTACTCTATCCAGCTGAGCTATGAGTCCGTGTCTTGCCGCGCATTATAGGTCGCTGAAACATTTTTGCAAGAACTTTTTCGTTTAAAATCAACTACTTAGCGTTCTTACCGTTTACAGCGCCCTAAGCGAATAATGGCGGTGAAGGGGGGATTCGAACCCCCGATACCCTTATGAGGTATACTCCCTTAGCAGGGGAGCGCCTTCGGCCACTCGGCCACCTCACCGCAACACGAGGCGAATATTAAACAGGCTCTTCCTCGTTTGCAACCCTTTTTTTGAAAAAAACTTCAAAAAAATTAAAGGCTTGGCTCTTCGTCCTTCTCTTTCTTGATCCGCAGGTAGATTTCCTCGCGGTGCACAGCCACTTCTTTCGGGGCGCTGACGCCAATACGCACCTGGTTGCCCTTGACGCCGAGCACCGTCACGGTGATCTCGCCGTCTCCAATGATCAGGCTCTCGGCGCACCGACGAGTCAGAATCAACATAGCTTTCTCCTTACGCAAAACATTCAGGGGTAACAGTCTTTGGTGTCGCGGCCTGGTCGTGGACGACGACCAGGCCCCGGTTACCCGCCGCACAGGCCAGGACAGGGCCTGCACGGCGAGCAGAAACGCGAAGGGCGCGGCAAGCCGCGCCCTTCCAGGCAGCGTATTACTCGCTCTGTCGTGCCGGAGCGTCGAGCTCGAACGCGGTGTGCAGCGCGCGTACGGCCAGCTCCAGGTACTTCTCTTCGATCACGACCGAAACCTTGATCTCGGAGGTGGAGATCATCTGGATGTTGATGCTCTCCTTGGCCAGGGCTTCGAACATGCGGCTGGCAACACCGGCGTGCGAACGCATGCCGACGCCGACGATCGAGACCTTGGCGATCTTGGTATCGCCGATCACTTCACGGGCACCGATTTCGCGGGCGGTGTTTTCCAGCACGCTCTGCGCCTTCTCGTACTCGTTGCGGTGTACGGTGAAGGTGAAGTCGGTGGTGTTATCGTGGGCAACGTTCTGCACGATCATGTCGACCTCGATGTTCGAGGCGCTGATCGGGCCGAGGATCTTGAAGGCCACGCCCGGGGTGTCCGGCACGCCGCGAATGGTCAGCTTGGCTTCATCACGGTTGAAGGCGATACCGGAAATGATCGGCTGTTCCATGGATTCCTCTTCATCAATGGTAATGAGGGTACCCGGACCCTCCTTGAAGCTGTGCAGCACGCGCAGCGGAACGTTGTACTTGCCGGCGAACTCCACCGAACGGATCTGCAGCACCTTGGAACCGAGGCTGGCCATTTCCAGCATCTCTTCGAAGGTGATCTTCTCCAGACGCTGGGCCTGTGGCACAACGCGCGGGTCAGTGGTGTAGACGCCATCGACGTCGGTGTAGATCTGGCACTCGTCAGCCTTCAGCGCAGCCGCCAGGGCCACGCCGGTGGTGTCGGAGCCGCCACGGCCCAGGGTGGTGATGCTGCCGTGCTCGTCGACGCCCTGGAAGCCCGCCACCACGACCACGCGGCCTTCCTTGAGGTCGGCACGAATCTTCTGGTCGTCGATCTGCAGGATGCGCGCCTTGTTGTGCGCGCTGTCGGTGAGGATGCGCACCTGGTTGCCGGTGTAGGACACCGCTGGCACACCACGCTTGATCAAGGCCATGGCCAGCAAGGCAATGGTGACCTGCTCACCGGTCGACACGATCACGTCCAGTTCACGTGGAACCGGGTGATCGGTAATCTGCTTGGCCAGGTCGATCAGGCGATTGGTTTCACCGCTCATTGCCGACAACACAACCACCAGGTCGTCGCCCGCCTCACGGTGTTTCTTGACCTTTTCGGCTACCTGCTCGATCCGCTCGATGGAACCGACAGAGGTGCCGCCAAATTTCTGTACGATCAACGCCATTTCAATGGTGCCTCAGCCCATACAGGGCCCCAAAAAACAATCCAACATGAAGGGGGACGACTAGACCATCCCCCCTTCATCTCAAAGTCCCTGCTCTGCGAATGGCACGGCCAGCGCCAGGGCCTGGTCCAGTGCAGCGACGTCGACGCCACCTCCCTGGGCCATGTCCGGACGGCCACCGCCCTTGCCACCCACCGCCGCAGCGGCTTGTTTCATCAGATCGCCAGCCTTGAGTTGGCTGGAGAGGTCCTTGGTCACGCCGGCCACCAGCACGACCTTGCCCTCATGCTCGCTGCCCAGCAGGATCACTGCGTGGCCGAGCTTGTTCTTCAGCTGATCGACCAGGGCCAGCAGGGCCTTGCCGTCCTGCCCATCCAGGCGGGCGGCGAGCACCTTGGCACCCTTGACCTCAACGGCCGCGTTGGAGAGATCGTCCCCGGCGGCGCTGGCGGCCTTGGCCTGCAGCTGTTCCAGCTGCTTCTCCAGCTGGCGGTTGCGCTCGAGCACAGCCGACAGCTTGTCGATCAGGTTGTCGCGGTTACCCTTCACCAGTTGCGCGGCTTCCTTGACCTGCTCTTCGGCAGCGTTCAGGTACGCCAGCGCAGCAGCGCCGGTGACCGCTTCGATACGACGCACGCCAGCGGCCACGCCGCCTTCGCTGATGATCTTGAACAGGCTGATGTCACCGGTGCGCTTGGCGTGGATACCGCCGCACAGCTCTACCGAGAAATCGCCGCCCATGCTCAGCACACGCACGGTATCGCCGTACTTCTCGCCGAACAGCGCCATGGCACCCTTGGCCTTGGCGGTTTCGATGTCGGTCAGTTCGGTTTCCACTGCGGTGTTCTTGCGCACTTCGCGGTTGACGATGTCTTCCAGGGCCTTGATCTGCTCCGGTTTCACCGCCTCGAAGTGGCTGAAGTCGAAACGCAGGCGCTGGCTGTCCACCAGCGAGCCTTTCTGCTGTACGTGCTCGCCCAGTACCTGACGCAGCGCTTCGTGCAGCAGGTGGGTGGCGGAGTGGTTCAGCGAGGTGGCGTGCTGCACATCGGCATCGACCTTGGCCTCGACTGGCGAACCGATCACCAGCGCACCGCTGGCAACAACGCCGTGGTGCAGGAAGGCACCGCCAGTCTTGGTGGTGTCGCGCACATCGAAGCGCGCAGCGCCAGCCTGCAGGTAGCCGGTGTCACCCACCTGGCCACCGGATTCGGCGTAGAACGGCGTGCGGTCGAGCACGACCACGCCCTGCTCGCCTTCACCCAGCTGGTCGACGGCCTGGCCGTCCTTGTACAGGGCGATGATCTTGCCCTGGCCTTCGGTGGCCTCGTAGCCGAGGAACTCGGTGGCGCTGTCGACCTTGACCAGGCTGTTGTAGTCCATGCCGAAGGCGCTGGCGGAGCGGGCACGTTCACGCTGGGCGTCCATCTCGCGCTCGAAGCCGGCCTCGTCGATGGTCAGCTCGCGCTCGCGGGCGATGTCGGCGGTCAGGTCCATCGGGAAGCCGTAGGTGTCGTACAGCTTGAACACCACGTCGCCCGGCACCACGTCGCCTTCGAGCTGGGCCAGGTCCTGCTCGAGAATGCGCAGGCCCTGCTCCAGGGTCTTGGCGAACTGTTCTTCTTCAGCCTTGAGCACACGCTCGATGTGCGCCTGCTGGCTGTTCAGTTCCGGGAAGGCCTCGCCCATTTCGGCGACCAGCGCGGCAACGATCTGGTAGAAGAAGCTGCCCTTGGCACCCAGCTTGTTACCGTGGCGGCAGGCGCGGCGAATGATGCGGCGCAGCACGTAGCCACGGCCTTCGTTGGACGGCAGCACGCCGTCGGCGATCAGGAAGCCGCACGAACGGATGTGGTCGGCGACCACTTTCAGCGAAGCCTGGCCCTCGTTGCTGCAACCGATGGCCTTGGCCGCGGCCGCCAGCAGGTTCTGGAACAGGTCGATCTCGTAGTTCGAGTGCACATGCTGCAGCACGGCGCTGACGCGCTCCAGGCCCATGCCGGTGTCCACCGACGGCGCTGGCAGCGGGTGCAGCACGCCGTCGGCGGTGCGGTTGAACTGCATGAAGACGTTGTTCCAGATCTCGATGTAGCGGTCGCCGTCTTCTTCCGGCGAGCCGGGTGGGCCGCCCCAGATGTCCGGGCCGTGGTCGTAGAAAATCTCGGTGCATGGGCCGCACGGGCCGGTGTCGCCCATGGTCCAGAAGTTGTCGGAGGCGTAAGGGGCGCCCTTGTTGTCACCAATGCGCACCATGCGCTCGGCCGGCACGCCGACTTCCTTGGTCCAGATATCGTAGGCTTCGTCGTCAGTGGCGTAGACGGTGACCCAGAGTTTTTCCTTGGGCAGGTTCAGCCATTTGTCGGAAGTCAGGAAGGTCCAGGCGAAGGTAATGGCGTCGCGCTTGAAATAGTCACCGAAGCTGAAGTTGCCCAGCATTTCAAAGAAGGTGTGGTGACGCGCGGTGTAACCGACGTTTTCCAGGTCGTTGTGCTTGCCGCCGGCGCGCACGCACTTCTGGCTGCTGACGGCACGCGTGTAGGCACGCTTCTCCGCACCGAGGAAGCAGTCCTTGAACTGGTTCATGCCGGCATTGGTGAACAGCAGGGTCGGGTCGTTGTTCGGGATCAGCGAACTGGAGGCGACTCGGGTATGTCCCTGCTCTTCGAAGAAGCGAAGGAAGGCTTCACGGATTTCTGCGCTTTTCATAGGTTCTTCCACGGAAACGGCGGCCGTTTTGGGCTAATACGTCGAATCGACGAAACGACGGCAAAGGGCGCCATTATAGCCAGCCTGCACAGGAGATACAGCGTGTTTATCGGCCCGAAATAGCCAATCGGCATTAAATCGTTATTGCGAACATAAAAATGCAGGCTATCCGGTTCAGCGCCTCGTCACAACGCCCCGCCTCGCGCCCCTGCACCTAGATAAGTACCACTCCCCGCCTGCCCAGACCTTTAGCCTTGGCCGCTGCATTACCTGCCGCCACCATCACTGCAAGCGAGGCCCCTCATGCACCCCAATCCCGTTTATTTCATTTCTGGTAGGACCAGCGGTTTTCAACAGTGGGCAGACACGTCCGTGGATGGCAGAGCCGTTCATCGATTCTACGAATACCGGGATGACAAGGTAGACGTCCTGCTGGAGCAGCTATGGTTCGAGCAAGGCCAGATCCCCGGAAGGCACCACATGGTGATTGACAGCCATGCCCCGGCCGTCGATGTCGATATTTCCGCCTACGATTGCCATCTGATGGCCAAGGTCGGCAACAAGACGTTCATCCTCGCCCCTACGCCCAGGCAAACCCTCATCATCAGAACCGCAAAGGGTGTGGCCAACGTTCAGGTGGCGCAGGAAGTGAAGACGCCGGTCATCATTCAGGCCGCAGACGGTACCACGCGTATCACCACCGGCGGTGGCATCACCGAGGTGTTCACCGGCGCTGGCGATGTGCAGATCGACGTGGGCCAAGGGCTGACGTTTATAAAGAGCGGTTCGGCGAACAGCCGTATCAACGGCCATATCCTGGTCGACGACCCTCATGATTCGGTGGTCTATGCCCGCAACCAGGCGGGCGACGCCCGCTTCGCACTGCCCCTGCCAGCGCCCTTCGACACGCTCGCCAGCAGCACATTCGACATACAGGGCAGCGATACCTTCAAGCAGGCCGTGCACAACCATCTGTTTTTCTTGCGCCACACGCAGTGCGGCCAGCAACTCCTGGCTGAGCTGGCAAAACGGTCCTGGATAAGGGTTAGCGAAACACAAGGGGCCACCCATTTTGGTGTCTACATTGCTGACCCGACTGACAGCGACCATTACCTGCGGCGCAACAGCCAGCTGGAATGGGTAGCCGGCTGGCCTGCAGAGGGTGGTAACCTGGCATTCAACCTGGCGCGCTCGCTCAGCGACAATTTGCCGCTGCTCGACCTTTACCGTTGCATGTGCGAGGCGTACAACGCCTTCAGCGGCACGACGATACCTGGCGATACCCTGATCAGGACTATCGATCGCCGGCAGATCAGGGTCGCTAACGCACACCTGCAGGCAATCGGCCTGCCGAGCGGCCTGCTGTACGATTTCGACAATGATCCCGACACAGCGCCGACCAACAGCAACCCACCGCCATTCAACGAAAACGCACTGCGAATGGAGCTAGGCCTGCCAGTGCGCACGTACTACTGAGCGTGTCCATGTGGTGCGCCTGAGCGCGCGCCACATGCCCGGACCAGCACTCAGCCCAACTGCTGCCCCGAGTCCGGCACGATCAGGATACCGGCGCGCAAGCCGTTCCTGACCTTGGGGTTGGGGAAGATGATGCGCGCCCCCTCCTCCTCGACCACCCAGCGCGTCTCGGCGAGGTCTTCGGCCAGCAGGTAGCCCTTGCTCAGCTCGGAGAAGTTCTCGATATCCGCCGGCAAGTGCAGGTGGAAGCTGTCGCTGTGCTTGATGATCTCGCGGGAAACGCTGAACAGCTGCAAGCCGTCCAGCGAGCCCTCGCCTTCTGGCTCGTTGGCTTCAATGATCTGGATCAGCCGCTCTTCCAGCTTGTCGAGGTTGACCTCCTCGTTCTGGCCGAACGGGCGGGCCTTGCCCAGCTCCAGGGTAAAGGCCTCGGCCTCGAGCTGTTCGTAGGTGAAGGCGCTGAAGGTAATCGACGACTTGCTCTGCAGCAACACCGCCTCCATGCCAGCTGCCGCCAGACGCGCCAGTTCGCGACGGGAATGCTTGCGCCCTTCTTTATAAGGGTACAAGGCGAACTGCTCGATCTTGGAACCACGAATGGCCGTATGCAGGTCGTAGTGCAAGCGGCTGCGCCCCGGCTTGCTGAAGAACACCCGGGCAAACTGCTCCAGCTCGGCAGCGCGCAATGCCTCAAAGCCGCTGGACAGTTCATGGCGGCCATTGAACAGGCGATTGATGTCCTGCTCGATGAAACGCTCGCCCTTGCGGATCGCTGGCGGGTTGCCGAACAGGAACAACACTCGCGCCTTCGGCTTGATCTTGCCATTGGCCACGCCGTGCAGCAGCCGTTCGAGCAACTCGATGGGGGCTGTTTCATTGCCGTGGATGCCGGCAGACAACAGCAGATCGAGCCCGCAATCGTCGCTTTCAGCCGGGCGCACCTCAAGTGCGCCCTCCCCCAGCCAGCGCAACCGCGCGCCCTTGGGTGTCACTTGGGTCTTCTCGGCCGGCTCGTGATCGGTGAGGGTCAGCTCAAGCAATTTGCCAAGGGCGAGCATAGGTACTTCCTTAGTGATGGTGGCCGCAGTCGGGGCCATGGACGTGATCGTCGTCTTCGCCGACCTCGGCCGGTTCCATTTCCAGCTGCAGGCTGACCAGGTTGGTGGCCATCGGGCGCAGCAGCAGGTTGGCGTACTCGGTGTCGTCTTCCTCGACATCCACGCCAATCAGCAGCTGGCCACGACCATCCTGCTGAATCCACACTTCCTTGCCTTGCCAGACCACGGCAAAGCGGGTGCAGGAAGTTTCCAACTGGGTGCCGTCTTCATCTTCCAGGATAAGGCGCAGGGCGTCGGTCATTGCAAAGTCTCTCTTCAAGGTTGGCGTTGGAACGGATACACCGAGCCCAACTTCAGGATCTGGGTCAGTTCGTCCAGTGCCGTACGGCATTCCACCAGCAATTGCGGGTCGGCCAGGTCCGCCTCGCCAAGGCGATCGCGGTAATGCTTGTCGACCCACTGCAGCAGAGTGTCATACAGCGAGGCGGTCATGATAACGCCTTGGTTGACGGCTGCCAGTTCCGTTTCCTTCAACGCCACGCGCAAACGAAGGCACGCCGGGCCACCACCGTTCTGCATGCTCTGCTTGAGGTCGAACACCTTGACCTCCCGCACCGGGCCACCCTGGCTGGTCAACTGGCCCAGATAGGCCCAGACCCGCTCGTTGTTGCGGCATTCTTCCGGCACCACCAGCAGCATGGAGCCGTCATCACGGCTGAGCAGCTGGCTGTTGAACAGGTAGGAACGCACCGCATCCTCCACCGTCACCGCTGCCCGCGGCACGCAGATGGCCTGGAAGTTGCCACCCTTGCTGGCCAGTTTAGCTCGCAGCTGGCCAAGTACCGCGTCGGTGTCGAGGAAAGCGTCCTCGTGGTAGAACAGCACCTCGCCGTTGCCCACCGCAATTACATCGTTGTGGAACACGCCCTGGTCGATCACGGCCGGGTTCTGTTGAGCGTAGACCACGCCGTCGTCGCTCAGGCCATGCAGCCGGGCCACGGCCTGGGAGGCTTCCAGAGTTTGCCGGGCCGGGTACTTCTGCGGCGCCGGGTAGCGGCTGTCGAAGGCGCTGCGGCCGTAGACGAAGAACTCCACACCGGCCTCGCCATAGGCACGGCAGAAACGCGTGTGGTTGGCTGCACCCTCGTCACCGAACTGTGCCACCGCAGGCAGTGCCTCGTGGTGGGCAAAGTGCCTGGCGTCGCTGAACATGGCCCCCAGCACGCGGCTGGTGGTCGGGTGCTCGATGCTGCGGTGGTACTTGCAATTGAGGTTGGCAGCAGTGAAGTGCACGCGGCCATCGGCAGTATCGGCACTAGGGCTGACCGTGGCGGCGTTGGCCACCCACATGCTCGAAGCCGAGCAACTGGCCACCAGCAATGGCATGGCCTCCTTGGCGGCACGCTGGATCACTTCGGCATCGCGGCCGCTGAAGCCCAGGCGGCGCAGCGCGGCCACATCCGGGCGCTCCTGCGGCGCCAGCACGCCCTGCTTGAAGCCCATGTCGGCCAGCGCTTTCATCTTCGCCAGGCCCTGGCGCGCGGCTTCGCGCGGGTTGGAACCCTGCTGGCTGTTGCTCTGCGAAGCCACGTTGCCGTAGGACAGGCCGCCATAGTTGTGGGTAGGCCCCACCAGGCCATCAAAATTCACTTCGTAGGATTTCATCGGCTAGGCTCCGTGACCTGTTGTTATAGGGTAATGCCCGGCGTCAGGGTCGCCGGCAAGGCAAGGCTGGCGGTCTCCAGCGAAGCCACGGGGTAAGCGCAGTAATCGGCTGCGTAATAGGCACTGGCGCGGTGGTTGCCACTGGCGCCCACACCACCGAACGGCGCACTGCTGGCGGCACCGGTCAGTTGCTTGTTCCAGTTGACGATGCCGGCGCGGCTGCGCAGCCAGAAGTACTGGTAGCGGGCACGGGAGTCGGACAGCAAGCCGGCGGCCAGGCCGTACTGGGTGTTGTTGGCCTCGTCGATGGCAGCATCGAAGTCTGCATAGCGCACCACCTGCAGCAGCGGGCCGAAGAACTCTTCGTCCGGGCGCTCGGCCACGGCAGTGACATCGACAATGCCTGGGGTCAGCAGCGCGGCATCGGCCTGCGGCTGGGTCATTTCCAGCAGTTTCACCGCACCCTTGGCGACCAGTTCGGCCTGGGCCGCAATCAGCGCCCGTGCCGCCTGCAGCGAAATCACCGAGCCCATGAACGGCGCGGGCTGCTGGTCGAACGCGCCGACCGTGATGGTTCTGCTCACCTCGACCAGCCGCGCAAGCAGCGCATCGCCCCAGGCGCCTTGCGGCACCAGCAGGCGACGGGCGCAGGTGCAGCGCTGGCCAGCGGAAATGAACGCCGACTGGATGATGGTGTACACCGCGGCGTCGAGGTCCTTCACCTCATCCACCACCAGCGGGTTGTTGCCACCCATTTCCAGGGCCAGGATTTTGTCCGGGCGACCGGCGAACTGCTGGTGCAGCAGGTTGCCGGTGCGGCTGGAGCCGGTGAAGAACAGGCCATCGATACCCGGATTGGCGGCCAGCGCCACGCCGGTTTCACGCGCTCCCTGCACCAGGTTCAGCACACCCGCCGGCAGGCCGGCGGCAATCCAGCAATTAACGGTCAGTTCGGCGACCTTGGGCGTCAGCTCACTGGGCTTGAACACCACGCAGTTGCCCGCCAGCAACGCTGGCACGATATGGCCGTTGGGCAAGTGGCCGGGGAAGTTGTACGGGCCGAACACCGCCACCACGCCGTGGGGCTTGTGCCGCAGCACGGCCGTGGCATCGGCCAGCGGGCCGCTCTTTTCGCCGGTACGCTCGCGGTAGCTCTGTACCGAGATCGCCACCTTGTTGATCATGCTGGTGACTTCGGTCGCCGACTCCCACAGGGGCTTGCCGGTTTCCTCGCCGATGCACTGGGCCATGGCTTCGGCATGCGCTTTCAGTTGCGTGGCGAACTTCTCCAGCACATCGATACGTGCTTCCAGGCTCAATTGCGCCCAGGCCGGGAAGGCCTGACGCGCAGCCTGCACGGCAGCATCCACCTGGCTGGCGTCGGCGCCCTGCCCCTCCCAGACGACGGCTTGCGTCACCGGGTTGAGCGACTGCAGGGTTTCGCCCTGGCCGGCCTGCCAGTTGCCTGCGATGTAATGCGTGGTCATTTATTTGGCCTCCCGGCTTGCCGACAGCGGCACTGCGCGTACGTTGTCGCCGGCACCCATGCGCAGACGCTTGGCCGTCAGGGGGTCGACCACCAGGGTACCGGCGGCCAACCGCGCAGGTGCAGCCGTGATGCGGCAGTCGTCGCGCTTGCGGTTGTGAATGATGTAAGGCGTGGCGTCATCGCCCGGTGTGCCCACGGCCAGCACCAAGGTCTGGCTTTCGCGTACGGCGCGGATCTTGTCGGTGTCGCACTCGATGGCCGGGCCGGCATCGAAGATGTCGACGTAGCCCTGGTAGTTGAAGCCTTCCTGCTTGAGCATGGCCAGCGCCGGCTCGGTATCCTTGTGCACGCGGCCGATAACGTTGCGCGCCGCCTCGGAGAGGAAGCAGGTGTACAGCGGAAACTTCGGCATCAGTTCGGCAATGAACGACTTGTTGCCCACGCCGGTGAGGTAGTCGGCCTGGCTGAACTCCATCTTGAAGAAGTGCCGGCCCAGGCTTTCCCAGAACGGCGAGCGGCCCTGCTCGTCGGACATGCCGCGCATTTCGGCGATGATCTTCTTGCCGAACAGCTCGGGGAACTCGGCGATGAACAGCATGCGCGCCCGCGACAGCAGGCGGCCGTTGAGGCCGGAGCGGTAGTCGCTGCGCAGGAACAGCGAGCACAGTTCGGAGTTGCCGGTCAGGTCGTTGGCCAGGAACAGGGTGGGGATTTCACGGTAGATCTTCAGTTCCTGCGAGGCGCTGACGGTCAGGCCGACACGGAAGTTGTACCAGGGCTCGCGCAGGCCGACGGCACCGGCGATGGCACTGATGCCCACCACCATGCCTTCGTCGTTTTCCAGCACGAACAGGTAGTCGGTGTCGCCACGCTCGGCTTCGCCGCGGAAGCTTTTCTCCGCCCAGCCAACGCGATGCCCCAGGCGCTCTTCGTTGGCCGGCAGCGTGGTCAGCCCAGTGGTACCGGTGCTGCGTGCCAATTCGATCAACGCAGGCAAATCGCTGCTGCGTACAGGACGAACGATCATGCTATCTCCTTTTGCGGCGGCGGCGGCCGGCGCGAAACTCTTCTAACGCATCAATCCCGAAACGTCTGTTGCCAGACCTCAGACCGCGACCAGTCGCACGCTGGCACCCTCGCCCACCCCCAGCGCCTCGGCAGCTGCCAGGCTCAGGCTGACCGGTTTGCCCGGCACCCAGTCCAGCTCCAGCAGCACCGCGCGGTAGTCCTGCAACTGGCCGTTGCACACCAGGTATGGGCGCCCACCCTTGATCGGGGCGTCCTCGAGCTTGACCGGCACCACCCGGCTCTGGGCGATCGAGCGGATACCCGAGGTACGCGCATGCAGGGTCGGGCCACCATCGAAGATGTCGATGTAGTGCTCGGTCTCGAAGCCTTCGCGCATGAGGATGTCGAAGGTAATCTGCGCCCGAGGGTGCACCTGCCCCATGGCTTCCTGTGCCAGGTCAGGCAGCAGCGGCACGTAGATCGGGTAGTGCGGCATCAGTTCGGCGAGGAAGGTGCGGCTTTTCAGGCCGCACAGGCGCTCGGCGTCGGCGTAGTTGAGGTCGAAGAAGTTGCGGCCGATGGCATCCCAGAACGGCGATTCACCCTGCTCGTCGCTGTAGCCGACGATCTCGGTCACCACCGACTCGGCGAAACGCTCCGGGTGAGCGGCCATGAACAACAGGCGGCCACGCGAATTGAGCTCGGCCCAGCCACTGTTCACCAGTTCCGGCAGCACATAGAAGCTGGTCAGCAGGCTGTTGCCGGTCAGGTCATGGCACAGCGACAGGACGTGAATCTTGTTGTGGATCTTCAGCTCGCGCGATGCGTGCACGAAGGTCTCGTTACGAAAACTGTAGAACGGCTCAGAGTAGCCGGCCGAAGCGACGATGGCCGAGCAACCGGCCAGCTTGCCCGTTTCGCTGTCTTCGAGCACGAAGAAGTAGCTTTCTTCACCATTGAAGCTGACCTCGGCGGCGAAGGAAGTCTCGGATGCGGCGATCTTGTCGCCCAGGCGAGCGCTGTCGTCCGGCAGCGAGGTGACACCAATGGGGCTGTCTGCAGCCATGCGCTGCACTTCGTTCAGATCAGCCATTTGCGCGGGGCGCATCACCAGCATGGTGTCACTCCTTTGGAATACGGGCCGCTCACGGCGGCACGGGAAAACGGCAAGTGCACTGGCACCTGCACTGGGATCGGGTATCACCGGCTCGGTGCAGACTCGGGCTGAGCCTGCGCCGGGGCCGGCGAAGGGACCACGGGCGGATCAGCCCTTGGTCAGGGTGGCCACGGCGCGCTCGAAGCGGCCCAGGCCTTCATCGATGTCGGCGTCTTCAACCACCAGGCTTGGTGCGAAGCGGACCACGTCCGGGCCGGCCTGCAGCACCATCACGCCTTCTTTTTCGGCGGCGTTGAGCACATCCTTGGCCTTGCCTTTCCAGGCCTCGGTCAGCACACAGCCCAGCAGCAGGCCAACGCCACGCACCTGGCTGAACAGGTTGTACTGCTGGCCGATCTGCTCCAGGCGGACCTTGAAGCGTTCATGCTTGGCCTTGATACCGGCGAGGGTTTCCGGGGTATTGACCACGTCCAGCACCGCACAGGCGACGGCGCAGCCCAGCGGGTTGCCGCCGTAGGTGGTGCCGTGGGTGCCGACGGCCAGGTGCTTGGCCAGCTCGGTGGTGGTCAGCATGGCACCGATCGGGAAACCGCCGCCCAGGCTCTTGGCGCTGGTCAGGATGTCCGGGGTAACGCCATAGTGCTGGTAGGCATACAGCGAACCGGTACGGCCAACGCCGGTCTGCACTTCGTCGAAGATCAGCAGGGCATTGTGTTCGTCACACAGTTTGCGCGCGCCTTCCAGGTAGGCCTTGTCGGCCGGCACCACGCCACTCTCGCCCTGGATCGGCTCGATCACCACGGCGCAGGTCTTGTCGGAAATCTGTGCCTTCAGCGCTTCCAGATCGTTGTACGGCACATGGCTGATGCCGGTGATCTTCGGGCCGAAGCCATCGGAGTACTTCGGCTGGCCACCGACACTGACGGTGAACAGGGTACGGCCGTGGAAGCTGTTAACGGTGGCGATGATTTCGTGCTTTTCCGGCCCGAAGCGGTCGTGGGCAACGCGACGGGCCAGCTTGAAGGCGGCCTCGTTGGACTCGGCGCCGGAGTTGCAGAAGAACGCACGGTCGGCAAAGGTGGCGTCCACCAGCTTGTGGGCCAGGCGCAGGGCCGGCTCGTTGGTGAATACGTTGGATACGTGCCAGAGGGTGTTGGCCTGCTCGGTCAGGGCCTTGACCAGTGCCGGGTGGCAGTGGCCCAGGGCGTTGACCGCGATGCCACCGGCAAAGTCGATCAGCTCGCGACCCGACTGGTCCCAAACTCGGGAGCCCTCGCCTCGCACAGGAATGAAGGCCGCCGGAGAATAGTTGGGGACCATGACCTGGTCGAAATCGGCACGTTGCACCGGGGCTTGCTCAACGGACATCTGAGTCTCCTGAAGAGGAACGCTGGCCTGGAAGTGGCGAGCGATGGGGGGATTGTAAGGACTGATCAGCGCCTGTCCTTGCGGCCAAGCGACAACTTGTTACAGCGCAAAACCCAGTTTTGACAAGGCTTTCGGCAATGCGACAAACACTGTCGCAATCGCGCAGTGTACGGGAGAGAGGGGGCTGGGTGAACGGGTGTTCACATAAGAATGGATACTGCCTGTGCCGGCCTCTTCGCGGGTAAACCCGCTCCCACAGGCTCTCCACAGAACCGGAAGATTGTGCGAACCCTGTGGGAGCGGGTTTACCCGCGAAGAGGCCGGCACAGGCGAAGGAAAACTCAGCCTTTTTCGGCAGGCGCCGAGCTCAGCTCGAACGGACTACTGCTACGCCGCTGGTTGCGATCCTCCCGCGGCGTTGCACCAAAGAAGTTGCGATAGGCACTGGAAAAATGCGGCCCCGAGGAGAAGCCACAGGACAGCCCGATCTGGATGATCGACTTGCTGGTCTGCATCAGCATCTGTCGCGCCTTGTTCAGCCGCAGCTCCAGGTAATACTGGCTCGGCACGCGGTTCAGGTACTGCTTGAAGATGCGCTCCAGCTGCCGGCGTGACACGCACACGTGCTGGGCAATTTCGTCGGTGGTCAGCGGCTCTTCGATGTTGGCCTCCATCAGCAGCACCGCCTGGGTCAGCTTGGGATGGCTGGAGCCCAGGCGGTTCTGCAGCGGAATGCGCTGGCGCTCGCCACCCTCGCGGATGCGCTCGACCACCAGCTCCTCCGACACCGCCCCGGCCAGTTCCGCCCCGTGGTCACGGGCCAGCACTGCCAGCAGCAGGTCGGTCACGGCCATGCCGCCACAAGCAGTCAGACGATCGCGATCCCAGTCGAACAGGTGGCTGGTGGCGATCACCTTGGGAAAGCGCTCGGCAAAATCATCCTGCCAGCGCCAGTGCACCGCAGCCCGGTAACCGTCGAGCAGGCCCAGCATGGCCAGAGGGTAGACCCCGGCCGACAGGCCGCCGACCATGCAGCCACTGCGCGCAAGCTGCTTGAGCGCCGACGACAACGCCGCCCCCACCGCCGACGGCTGCTCGTCAGCCAACAGGAACAACTTTTGACACCCCTCAAGGCGGCCATTCCACGGCTCGCCCGGCAGGCGCCAGCTACCCTCTTGCGCCGGTTCCGCCTGCAGGAAGACCAGCTCGTAGGACACCTCCGGGTGCACCCGCTGCGCCACCTGCAACACTTCCTCGGCCAGCGCCAGGGTCAAGGGCCTGGTACTGGGCCAGATGAGAAAACCGATTCGCTGGGTGGTCATAGGGTGCGGTCCGAAACCTGAGGTCGTTCGAGTCTGTGCGCCGGGTCAGGCTGCGCTCGCCGCGCAGCATGCCCTATTCTGGTGCAAAAATGCAGTTTTTACTTCAGGCTGCCGGAGAGGAACTGCTTCAGGCGCTCCGACTGCGGGTTGGCCAGCACCTCGCGCGGGCAGCCGGTTTCTTCCACCAGGCCCTTGTGCAGGAACACCAACTGGTTGGACACCTCACGGGCAAAGCCCATTTCGTGAGTCACCACCACCATGGTGCGGCCTTCCTGGGCCAGCGCCTGCATCACCTTGAGCACATCGCCGACCAGCTCCGGGTCCAGCGCCGAGGTCGGCTCGTCGAACAGCATGACCTCCGGCTCCATGGCCAGCGCCCGGGCAATTGCCACACGTTGCTGCTCGCCGCCGGACATGTGCCCCGGGAAGGCGTCCTTGCGGTGGGCGACACCGACCTTGGCCAGATAGTGCTCGGCCTTTTCCAGGGCCTCCTTGCGGTTCACGCCCAGCACGTGCACCGGCGCTTCGATGATGTTTTCCAGCGCAGTCATGTGCGACCACAGGTTGAAGTGCTGGAAAACCATCGACAGGCGCGAGCGCATGCGCTGCAGCTGACGCGGGTCGGCAGCCTTGAGTGCGCCGTCCTTGCCCGGTACCAGCTTCAGCTCTTCGTTGTTGAGCAGGATCTTGCCGGCGTGCGGCTGCTCCAGCAGGTTGATGCAGCGCAGGAAGGTCGACTTGCCCGAACCGCTGGAGCCGATGATGCTGATGACATCGCCTGCCTTGGCCGACAGGGACACGCCCTTGAGCACTTCATGGCTGCCGTAGCGCTTGTGCAGGTCTTGGACTTCGAGTTTGTACATGCTGTCGATTCTCACAAAGCGGTCAGTGCTTGCGCGGCGCCAGGTAGCCGAGCCAGCGGCGTTCGGCCATCTTGAACAGGCGCACCAGGATGAAGGTCAGGCACAGGTAGAACACGCCCGCCGTGATATAGGCCTCGAAAGGCAGGTAGTACTGGGCATTGACCGTGCGCGCAGCGCCAGTGATGTCGATCAGGGTGACGATCGACGCCAGGCTGGTGGTCTGCAGCATCATGATCACTTCGTTGCTGTACTGCGGCAGCGCCCGGCGCAGGGCCGACGGCAGCAGAATGCGCCGGTACATTTTCATGCGCGACATGCCCATGGCCTTGGCCGCCTCGATCTCGCCATGCGGTGTGGCCTTGAGGCTGCCGGCGATGATTTCGGCGGTGTAGGCACTGGTGTTGATGCCAAACGCCAGGCAGGCGCAGAAGGTAGCGCTGGACAGCAGCGGCCACAGGAAGCTTTCGCGCACCGCCTCGAACTGCGCCAGGCCGTAGTAGATCAGGAACAGCTGCACCAGCATCGGCGTGCCGCGGATCACATACGTGTAGAGCCAGGCAACCAGGTTGACTGCCGGCTGCTTCGAAACCCGCATCAGCCCCAGCGGAATGGCCGCCAGCAGCCCGAAGAACAGCGAAATCGCCAGCAGCTTGAGAGTGGTCAGCAGGCCGCCGAAGTACATCGGCAGTGCCTCCCAGACGACGTTGTAGTCGAAGATCATAGTTCAGCCACCTTGACGCCAACCGAGTAGCGGCGCTCGAGATACTTCAGGGCCAGCAGCGAGATGCTGGTCAGCACCAGGTACAGGGCCGCCACCGCCAGGAAGAAGGTGAAAGGCTCGCGGGTGGCGTCTGCCGCCTGCTTGGCCTTGAACATCATGTCCTGCAGGCCCACTACCGAAATCAGCGCGGTGGCCTTGGTCAGCACCAGCCAGTTGTTGGTGAAGCCCGGGATCGCCAGGCGAATCATTTGCGGCACCTGGATGCGGAAGAACACCTGGCGGTTGCTCATGCCATACGCCACGCCCGCTTCGGCCTGGCCTTTCGGAATACCGAGGAACGCACCGCGGAAGGTTTCCGACAGGTAGGCACCAAAGATGAAGCCCAGGGTACCGATACCCGCGATCAGCGGATTCAGGTCGATGTAGTCTTCATAACCGAGCAGCGGCGCAACCCGATTGATGATGTCCTGCCCGCCGTAGAAGATCAGCAGGATCAGGACCAGGTCCGGAATGCCACGAATCACCGTGGAATACAGATCGCCCAGCCAGGCCAGCCAGCGCACCGGCGACAAGCGCAGCGCCACACCGATCAGGCCGAGCACGATGGCCAGGGCCATCGACGACAGGGCGAGCTGAAGCGTCAGCCACGCCCCGTCGAGGATGACTGCCCCGTAGCCTTTCAACATGATGAGGTCCTCGACCTAGAGAATGAAAAATGGTGCAAACCTCAGAGCCTCTGCTGTTTGCACCATTGCACAGGTGAAACCCGACGTCTTAGTTCGAGTCTGGACCGTAGATGTCGAAGTTGAAGTACTTCTTCTCGATTTCTTTGTACTTGCCGTTGGCGCGGATGGCGTCGATGGCAGCGTTGATGCGGTCGACGTTGGCCTTGTCACCCTTGCGCACGGCAATACCGATGCCGTCACCGAAGTACTTGGCGTCGGTGAAGGACGGGCCTACGAAGGCGAAGCCCTTGCCGGCGTCGGTCTTGAGGAAGCCGTCTTCCAGCAGGGTGGCGTCAGCCACGGTGCCATCGAGGCGGCCAGCTGCCACGTCCAGGTAGATTTCGTTCTGGGTGCCGTAAGGAACCACGGTGGCACCTTTGGCGCCCAGTACTTCCTTGGCGAAGCGGTCGTGGATCGAACCGCGCTGCACACCAATCTTCTTGCCCTTGAGCTCATCCAGACTTTCACTGACGGCGGTACCTTCCTTCATCACCAGGCGCGCCGGGGTCAGGTAATAGCGCTTGGTGAAGTCGACCGATTTCTTGCGGTCGTCGGTGATCGACATGGACGACAGGATGGCGTCGATCTTGCGCACTTTCAGCGCCGGGATCAGGCCGTCGAACTCTTGCTCGACCCAGGTGCACTTGGCTTTCATCTCTTCGCACAGGGCGTTGCCGATGTCGTAGTCGAAACCGGCGATGCTGCCGTCTGGCTGCTTGAAGGCGAAGGGTGGGTAGGCGGCTTCGATGCCGATTTTCAGCGGTTTTTCATCGGCCTGCGACACCAGGGAAAACACGGACAGCGCCAGGGCGCCAAGCAGTGCGAGCTTCTTCATCAGGTAACTCCATCGGTACGAAGCAATACAAGGCAGGTAACGGCTGCCCGATATGCGAATGGGTACAACGCGAGCCGCGCAGGGTTCGACCAAGGTCGCAGACCACGAGCGAGTGAGTGGCATTTTAACGACAGCCCGGTAGTCGATATTTCTTCAAAGCGACAACTACTTACAGAAGCGCTTGAAACGGCAGCGGGCGATGTTGACAGCCATTGCAAAATATGCAAAAGCGCAAGAAATAGAACCTATAGTACTAGCAATTCCCGGGCCTATTATTGGCAAAGCCTTGTATTACGGCAAGTGCAGCGTGCCGAGTCGCAAAAAACGCTGCGAAAACGCCCCGAAACAGGCCGGAATTGTTTCCTGCCGCCCCGATATTGTGCGGCGTCGGTGACAGAACAGTTACCGATGAATGTCGGGTAACAGTAAAGCAAAAACCCCGCCGGTTGCCCGGGCGGGGTTCTTGTTGGCTGATCTCACAGATACAGTACAGGCCTCAGGCGCATGCCTTACCCTGTGGGAGCGGCTTCAGCCGCGAACACCGGCAACGCCGGTGCCATCCACCGCGCTGGGTTCTTCGCGGCTAAAGCCGCTCCCACAGGAATTGAACAAAGCCGCGCTTCCCTGCTTCGCAATCAGGCAGAAGCCAGGCTCATCGCCTTGTGGGTATCGATCAGGTGCTGCACCACGCCCGGGTCGGCCAGGGTGGAGATGTCACCCAGTGCATCGTACTCACCCGTGGCAATCTTGCGCAGGATGCGGCGCATGATCTTGCCCGACCGGGTCTTCGGCAGCCCCGGCGCCCACTGGATCACATCCGGCGAGGCGATCGGGCCGATTTCCTTGCGCACCCAGTTCTTCAGCTCCAGGCGCAGCTGCTCGCTGGCCTCGATACCGGCATTGAGGGTGACATACACATAGATGCCCTGCCCCTTGATGTCGTGCGGCACACCCACCACCGCAGCCTCGGCCACTTTCGCATGCGCCACCATGGCACTCTCGATCTCGGCAGTCCCCATGCGGTGACCGGATACGTTCAGCACGTCATCCACGCGACCGGTGATCCAGTAGTAGCCATCCTCGTCGCGGCGCGCACCGTCGCCGGTGAAGTACATGCCACGGAAGGTCTTGAAGTAGGTATCGACGAAACGGTCGTGGTCGCCGTACAGCGAACGCGACTGGCCCGGCCAGGAGTCGAGGATCACCAGGTTGCCTTCGGCAGCGCCCTCGATCAGATTGCCCAGGTTGTCCACCAGCGCCGGCACCACACCGAAGAACGGGCGGGTTGCCGAGCCCGGCTTGAGGCCGGTAGCACCCGGCAGCGGGCTGATCAGGATGCCGCCGGTCTCGGTCTGCCACCAGGTGTCGACGATCGGGCAACGCTCCTTGCCCACGGTCTTGTAGTACCAGTTCCAGGCTTCGGGGTTGATCGGCTCACCCACCGAGCCCAGCAGGCGCAGGCTGGACCCATCGGCACCTTCAACAGCAGCCTGCCCTTCGGCCATCATCGCGCGGATGGCGGTCGGCGCGGTGTACAGGATGTTGACCTTGTGCTTGTCGACGATCTTCGACACGCGGGTGATGTCAGGGTAGTTCGGCACGCCCTCGAACAGCAGGGTGGTGGCGCCATTGGCCAGCGGGCCGTAGACAATGTAGCTGTGGCCGGTGACCCAACCCACATCGGCGGTGCACCAGTACACCTCGCCCGGGCGATAGTCGAACACACGCTCGTGGGTCAGCGCTGCGTATACCAGGTAGCCGCCGGTGGTGTGCAGCACGCCTTTCGGCTTGCCGGTAGAGCCGGAGGTATAGAGGATGAACAGCGCTTCCTCGGCACCCATCTCTTTCGGCGCGCAGTGGCTGGAGGCGACTTTCATCAGGTCTTCGTACCAGATGTCGCGGTGCTGGTGCCAGGCAATGTCGCCACCGGTGCGCTTGCACACGATGATCTTCTGCACACTGTTGGTTTCAGGGTTGGTCAGCGCCAGGTCGACGTTGGCCTTGAGCGGGGTACGCCGGCCACCACGCACGCCTTCGTCGGCGGTGATCACGATCTTGGACTTGCAGTCGATGATACGGCCGGCCAGCGCCTCGGGCGAAAAGCCGCCGAACACTACCGAATGGATCGCACCGATACGCGCACAGGCCAGCATGGCGACCACGGCCTCGGGGATCATCGGCATATAGATGGTGACCACGTCACCGCGGTGCACATCCTGGCCACGCAGGGCGTTGGCGAACTTGCAGACCTGCTCGTGCAGTTCGCGGTAGGTGATGTTGCGGTGTTCGGAAGGGTCGTCGCCTTCCCAGATGATGGCCAACTGGTCGCCGCGCTCTTCGAGGTGGCGGTCCAGGCAGTTGGAGGAAACGTTCAGAGTGCCGTCGGCGAACCATTTGATATCGACGTGATGGTCGTCGAAGGAGGTCTGCTTGACCTTGGTGAACGGCTTGATCCAGTCGATGCGCTGGGCCTGCTCGCGCCAGAAGCCGTCCGGGTTGATCACCGACTGCTGGTACATGGCCTTGTAGGTGGCCTCGTCGGTCAGGGTGGTGGCCGCAACCTCGGGACGAACGGGATACAGTGGAGCCGCACTCATCTGTGTTACCTCGGTGTAATAGTTGTTTTTGTATGGAACCGTTTGTAACTGTACCAGAGCGACAAAAGCCATTCGACGTTGGTAGTAATTTGGTACGCCCGTTCTGGCAAAGCGCTCTGGCACGCACCTTACAGCCCAGGCGAGAAAAAAAGGGGGCGCTTGCCAGAGGATTGTTACAGATTCTGTCAAAACACTTTATCAAAAGACCCACTGTTTCGGCCTTGGCCCCAGCCATAAAATTCACCTCGCCAGCAACGGCAAGGCGATTAACAACTGGTAACAGCCCCCACGAAGGCAAGCGTTAATCCCCATCCAAACCCGATAGTTAAAACTAGCAATACTCGCGGCGCCATAAGCGCCGCGTGCCCCCTCACGACCTTAGACAGGTAAATTGAAAATGAAAGCTTTACTGGTATTGGTACTTGGCAGTCTTTGCGGCGCGGCGATGGCCGGCGAAGCCAAAGATGCCGAGCAGATTCCGGTTGAACAGTACAGTTACTCGCAGCACCTGGACATTGCTCGCGTCATTTCCATGAGCGAAGTGCCCAATGTGTGCGAAGTCGTGCCCGCCCGCATGACCTACGAGGACTCCAAGGGCCAGAAGCACATTCTCGAATACCGCGTGATGGGGAACGGCTGCTCGAACGGCTGATGCCTTGTGAATTGGGGGCCCAGTGGGCCCCTATCGCGACACAAGGCCGCTCCTACAAGTATTGCGCAGCTTTCAAGTCAGGCGCAGTACCTGTAGGAGCGGCCTCGTGTCGCGATAGGACTGCGCAGCAGTCCCAGGTTCTTTGCCAAACAACTAATCTACAGACTTGTTAAGCGAATAATCTCTTAACTTGTTTGCAATGGTCGTATGCGAAACACCCAATCTTTTCCCTAAAGCCCGACTACTGGAAAACTCTCCCATCAAACTTTCCAGCACCGCTTTTTCAAAGCGCCCGACAATCTGCGAAAGATCCCCATCCAGCGAAAACTCACCCAGCGGTGGGCGCACGCCGTAATCCGGCAAACGTATATGTTCACTTTTGACCACGCCGCCTTCGCATAACGAAACCGCCTGGAACAACACGTTTTCCAACTGCCTCACATTACCCGGCCAATGATACTGGCCGAGTTTGTCCATTGCCGCCGGCGCCAGGCGCGGCATGGCGCAGCCGATCTGTCGGCTGGCCTGGTCGAGAAAATGCTGCACCAGCCCTTCCAGGCCATCCATGCATTCGCGCAATGGCGGAATGTGCAGCGACAACACATTGAGCCGGTGATACAGGTCCTGGCGAAACTCGCCACGAGCACACAATTCGGACAAATCCACCTGGGTCGCGCAGATCACCCGCACATCCAGGTACACCTCTTCATCACTACCTACGCGACGGAAGCAGCCATCCTGCAGAAAACGCAGCAGCTTCACCTGCAGGCGCGGGCTCATCTCCCCTACCCCGTCGAGGAACAGCGTGCCACCGGCAGTCAGTTCCAGCAGCCCCAGCTTGCCCTCGGCCCGCGCCCCTTCGAATGCCCCGGGGCCGTAACCGAACAGCTCGGTCTCGGCCATCGATTCGGGCAACCCGGCGCAGTTGAGCGCCATCAGCGGTGACTGGCCGCGCGGACTGGCCAGGTGGCAGGCACGCGCCAGCAGCTCCTTGCCGGTGCCGGTCTCGCCCTCGATCAGCAATGGCGCGTCCAGCGGGGCCATGCGCCGCGCCTCGCGTACCACCGCAGCCATCACCCGCGAGCTCTGGAAGATGCTGTCGAAACCGCGCAACTCCTGCTTGCGCACGTTGTAGATGCGCTCACCGATACGGTCAGCGCGGTGCAGGGTCAACACCGCACCAGCCAGCGCCTCGCTGTCGTCGTGCTCGGACTGCAGTGGCGCGATATCAGCCAGGAACACATCGCCCTTGACCTTGATGCGCAGGCCGTTGATACGCGACTTGTTGGCCCGCACCAGCTCTGGCAGGTCGAAGTCCTCCACATAGCGCGCCAGCGGCATGCCCGGCACCTCGTCCACCCGCACTCCCAGCAACTGCGCAGCGGCGCGGTTGGCGGCGACAATGCTGCCGCCCATGTCGATCGACAGCACCGGGAAGTCCAGCGCCCCCAGCAGCGCATTCAGCTCCATGTGCCGGCGTTCGCTGGGCATCAGCCCCACGCGCTTGACACCGAATACCCCGGCGATCGCCTCGAACTTCGGTCGCAGCGCCTGGAACTGCAAATTGATCAGGTTCGGGCAATGCAGGTAGATGGCGTTGCCATGGTCACCGCCCACCTCGCCGCGCAGCACGTTGATGCCGTACTCCACCAGCAGGTTGAGGATGTCGCGCAGGATGCCAATACGGTTCTGGCAGTGCACTTTGATACGCATGAAGGCTCTCGAAGCGCCAATGTTTTTCAACACCGCGCGGAAAAGTCGTAAAGATAAGCTGACAAAAACAGCCGAAGCTTCAGCCTGATGCCTCGGATTTTCCGACACTTGCACCTTTTTGTAAAATTATCGTTACGAAAACATCGCCAAAAGCCAACACCTTCCACGGGCCAACCCCGTGCAAAGTGGCCAGCGAAGGGATATTCCTTGGGTATGTCCTGCACATAACAAGAAAAGCCCTCACCAGGAGAGCCACATGAAACAGACGCAATACGTGGCACGCGAGCCCGATGCGCATGGTTTTATCGATTACCCGCAGCAAGAGCATGCGGTATGGAACACCTTGATCACCCGTCAGCTGAAAGTGATCGAAGGCCGCGCGTGCCAGGAATACCTGGACGGCATCGACCAGCTCAAGCTGCCCTATGACCGTATTCCGCAACTGGGCGAGATCAACAAGGTGCTGGGCGCCACCACCGGTTGGCAGGTTGCCCGGGTGCCGGCGCTGATCCCTTTCCAGACCTTCTTCGAACTGCTGGCCAGCAAGCGCTTCCCGGTGGCCACCTTCATCCGCACTCCGGAAGAGCTGGATTACCTGCAGGAACCCGATATCTTCCACGAGATCTTCGGCCACTGCCCGCTGCTGACCAACCCCTGGTTCGCCGAATTCACCCATACCTACGGCAAGCTCGGCCTGGCCGCGACCAAGGAACAGCGCGTGTACCTGGCACGCCTGTACTGGATGACCATCGAGTTCGGCCTGATGGAAACCGCGCAGGGCCGCAAGATCTATGGCGGCGGCATTCTCTCGTCGCCAAAGGAGACCGTCTACAGTCTGTCTGACGAGCCCGAGCACCAGGCCTTCGACCCGATCGAGGCCATGCGCACACCGTACCGCATCGACATTCTGCAACCGTTGTATTTCGTGCTGCCGAACATGAAGCGCCTGTTCGACCTGGCCCACGAAGACATCATGGGCATGGTTCACAAAGCCATGCAGCTGGGCCTGCACGCACCGAAGTTTCCACCCAAGGTCGCTGCCTGAGCGACCTTGCCGATAACAACTCGAACCGGAAAACACCACATGAATGCCTTGAACCAAGCCCATTGCGAAGCCTGCCGCGCCGACGCACCCAAGGTCACCGACGAAGAGCTGGCCGAACTGATTCGCGAAATCCCGGACTGGAACATCGAAGTACGTGACGGCCACATGGAGCTGGAGCGCGTGTTCCTGTTCAAGAACTTCAAGCACGCCCTGGCGTTCACTAATGCCGTGGGCGAGATCGCCGAAGCCGAAGGCCACCACCCGGGCCTGCTGACCGAGTGGGGCAAGGTCACTGTGACCTGGTGGAGCCACTCGATCAAAGGCCTGCACCGCAATGACTTCATCATGTGCGCACGCACCGACAAGGTTGCCGAGGCTGCCGAAGGCCGCAAGTGACACCCTGCCCGTAAACCTGACTGCGGCGTACATGCCGCGGCCAGGTTCATACACGCCGGCTCCACGCTTCTGTCATACCCAATCGCCCAATGCCTGTCTCTCTCGGAATCAGCCGCTGAAACGGCTGTCGCGCATATCTGAAACTAGGCGCTCTTCAAATCCGCGAGACAGAAAATGTCTCCTATCCTCGTACAATCCCGAACTGAAAACTGCGCTTGGCGCTTCGCAAAAAGCCTGCGCCAGCCCAGATGTCTTCAGGCTTGATACACCACGCTTGCCCAGCATGGACAACTTTCGTGATGTAGCGGGAACCGTCACGGCATACTCTACCTGCCACGGAACCCTACGCAGCAATGCGTTCTACCGCAGCAACGCCGTGATCCCCTCCGCTGCCGACATGCTCCTGCTGGAGGAACTTGGCATTCGCGCCATTTTCGGCCTGCGCGCTGACCAAGAGATCAAGGCAGAACCAGACATGATCCCCAGCGGCGCTACCTATCGGCAGTTCAATGTACTGCGTGAGCGTTTCGAAAGGACCGACCTCAGTACATTCAGCTTTGAGAGCGGTGAACAGACAGCCGCATTCATGGCGGATGTAAATCGCGACTTTGTGCAGAGCGCTGCAATTCGAGAGGTGTTAGGCGAAGTCCTGACGACAATGGCTGAAACCCAAGGCCCGGTATTGTTCCACTGCTCCGCAGGCAAAGATCGAACCGGCTGGGTTTCGGCACTGTTGTTGAGCATTGCAGGTGCCGATGAGGCCACGCTCATGAACGATTACCTGGCAACCAACACCTACACCGCCCAGCGCATCAACGCTGCGCTGGTAGCCATGCCAGAGGAAACCAGGGCCATCTACGCTCCGGTCATGGGCGTCGATGCGCACTACCTGAACGCCGCACTCGAACAAGTAGCGATCGTTTACGGTGACATGGACAACTATCTGCTCAATGGCCTGAACCTCACCCGGCAGTTACTCGGCGATTTACGCAGCAAACTGCTGATGTGACCCCAAGGGCCGCTGCAGTCAGCGGCCTGCCCCGGTCCGGTATCCGCCCGCAAAACCGACAAATGAACGGCAAAAAAACCAAACTGTCATCCAGACTTGTGTATCCTGCCCTTGCTTCGCGAAGCCTCAAACGCGCCTGGCGCAGACTTTTCACTCACACTTGCGAGGAACGACGAGATGCATGAAATCCCGAATCTTCCCTTCCCAAGCCTGAACCCAGAAGAGCCAACCGTGACCGTTCACGCCGAACCGGCAGCTGCCGTCGAGCAGGATGGTGACGATCAATCCAGCGCTGACCAGGAATAACCGCGCATCCCCCGACTGTGTGAAAACGGCTGACCTGCGGGCTACCCCCGTCATCACGTTTTCACACCGTCCAGAACCCACGTAGGCCCTCATGCCCCACTCACCGCGCCCCCTTGCGGTTACCCTGCAAGTCGTCTCCATCGTCCTCTTCACCTTCATCGGCTACCTGAACATCGGCATCCCGCTGGCCGTATTGCCTGGCTATGTGCACAACGACCTGGGCTTCAGTGCCGTGGTCGCGGGCCTGGTGATCAGCGTGCAGTACCTGGCCACCCTGCTCAGCCGCCCCACCGCCAGCCGCATCATCGACAACCACGGCAGCAAGAAGGCGGTCGTGTATGGCCTGGCCGGCTGCGGGCTCAGCGGGGTGTTCATGCTGGCCTGCGCCTTCCTCACTCACCTGCCCTGGCTGAGCCTTGCCTGCCTGCTGGTCGGCCGCCTGGTGCTCGGCAGCGCCGAAAGCCTGGTGGGCTCCGGTGCGATTGGCTGGGGCATTGGCCGCGTAGGTGCCGAAAACACGGCCAAGGTCATTTCCTGGAACGGCATCGCCAGCTATGGCGCGCTGGCCATCGGCGCTCCGTTGGGCGTGCTGATGGTCAAGGGCCTGGGGCTGTGGAGCATGGGCGTGAGCATCATCCTGCTGTGTGCACTCGGCTTGCTGCTGGCCTGGCCCAAACAGGCCGCACCGATCGTCAGCGGCGTGCGCCTGCCATTCCTGAGGGTGCTGGGCAAGGTGTTCCCGCACGGCTCGGGGCTTGCCCTGGGCTCGATCGGCTTTGGCACCATCGCCACCTTCATCACCTTGTATTACGCCAGCCGTGGCTGGGCCAATGCGGCACTGACCCTGAGCCTGTTCGGCGCCAGCTTCATCAGTGCACGACTGCTGTTTGGCAACCTGATCAACCGGCTTGGCGGGTTCCGGGTGGCGATCGCCTGCCTGTCGGTGGAAACGCTTGGGCTGCTGATGCTGTGGCTGGCGCCCAGTGCCGAACTGGCGTTGGCGGGGGCCGCGCTGAGCGGGTTCGGCTTCTCGCTGGTGTTCCCGGCGTTGGGCGTGGAGGCGGTGAACCAGGTGTCGGCGGCCAACCGTGGGGCGGCGGTGGGGGCTTATTCGCTGTTCATCGATTTGTCGCTGGGAGTAACCGGGCCGCTGGTGGGCGCGGTGGCGGCAGGGTTCGGGTTTGCTTCGATGTTTCTGTTTGCTGCTGCGGCGGCGGCCTGCGGGCTGGTGTTGAGCCTGTATCTGTACAGGCAGGTGCGGCGGCAGCGGGGCCTCTAAAAACAGGGGGCGCTTTGCGCCCCTTTCGCGACACAAGGCCGCTCCTACAAGAAAAACGCGGTCTCTTGTAGGAGCGGCCTTGTGTCGCGATGGGCTGCAAGGCAGCCCCCGGGGCCGTGAAGGTCAGCGCTGGGCGTACTGCAGCACCACTTCCAGCGGGTGGCGCATCTGCCGCTCGGTCATGCGCTTGACCTGGCTGCGGCACGAGTAGCCCGTCGCCAGCGGCTCACCTTCCTTGTCCAGCTTGGTCGCCCACGACTGCTCGAAGATGGTCCGCGAAGTGTCCTGGTTACGCGCCTCGTGCCCATAGGTACCCGACATACCGCAGCAGCCAGTCGCCTCGGTCACCAGCTTCAGCCCCAAACGGGCGAACACCTGCTCCCACTGCCTGGTGCTCGCCGGCACATTGGTCTTCTCGGTGCAGTGCGCCATCAGGCGGAAGTTACCCGGCGCAGTCGGCGCCTGCTCCGGCAGCACATCCATCAACCACTCCTGCGGCAACAGCACCTGCGGGCAACCATCCAGGCCCGGTACTTTCTGGTACTCCTGGCGATACACCAAGGTCATCGCCGGGTCCAGGCCCACCAGCGGCACGCCGCACTCGGCCAGGGCCTTGAGCTGGGTGGCATTGCGGATCGCTGCTTTGGCGAACGCCCCAAGGAAGCCCTGAACATGCAGCGGCTTGCCGTTGGCACTGTACGGCGCCAGGAACACCCGGTGGCCCAGGCGGTGGGCCAGATCGATGAAGGCCGACAGCAGCGGCGTTTCGAAGTAACGGGTGAAGGCGTCCTGCACCAGCACGATGCTGCGCTCGCGCTGCGCTGGAGTCAGCTCTCGCAGGGCCGGTACCGTGGCCACGCCAACGCGGCAGCGGGTCAGGGTGGCCTGGAAGTTGAAGCGGCTGATCAGCGGGCTGTCGACCATGCCGACCTTGTCGGCCAGCAGCTTGCTCACCCACTTCGAGCCCATCACCGCGTTGTACAGGCCTGGCGCGTGGGCCAGGTACGGGATGGTGAATTCCAGCGAACCGATCAGGTAGTCACGCAGCGGGCGCTGGTAGCGGCCGTGGTACAGCTCGAGGAAGCGCGAGCGGAAGTCCGGCACGTTGACCTTGATCGGGCACTGCCCGGCGCACGACTTGCACGCCAGGCAACCGGCCATGGCGTCGTAAACCTCATGGGAGAAGTCTTCCTGGCCCTGGCTGCGCGCACGGTTGTTGCGCAGGCGTGCCGGCAGGCCCTTGAGCCACGACACCTTGTTGCGCGCAGCCGCCAGTACATCGATGTTGGCCTCGCCCTGCAGGCGCAGCCATTCGCGCATCAGCGAAGCGCGGCCCTTGGGCGAATGCTGGCGTTCACGGGTGGCCTTCCACGACGGGCACATGGCGTCGTTGGGGTCGTAGTTGTAGCAGGCGCCGTTGCCGTTGCAGTGCACGGCGCTCGGGAAGTCCTGCCACACGCGTTCGTCGATGGTGCGGTCGAGGTCGCCGCGCAGGGTCACGCCATCGACCTTGGTCAGGCCCTCGGCGCTGTCTGGCGGGGTGCAGATCTTGCCCGGGTTGAGCTGGTTGTGCGGGTCGAAAGCCCCCTTCAGACGCTGCAGCGCCGGGTAAAGCTCGCCGAAGTATTCCGGTACGTATTCCGAACGCAGGCCCTTGCCGTGCTCGCCCCACAGCAAGCCGCCATAGCTTTTGGTCAGTGCCGCCACGGCGTCGGAAATCGGCTTGACCAGTGCGGCCTGGGCCGGGTCCTTCATGTCCAGCGCCGGGCGCACGTGCAGCACGCCGGCATCGACATGGCCGAACATGCCATAGGCCAGGCCATAGCCATCGAGCAGCGCACGGAAGTCGGCGATGTAGTCGGCCAGTTGCTCAGGCGGTACCGCAGTGTCTTCCACGAACGGCTGTGGGCGCACTTCGCCCTCGACGTTCCCCAGCAGGCCCACCGAACGCTTGCGCATGGTGTAGACGCGGGTCACCGCCTCGGCGCCCTCGGCCAGGGTGTGGCCCAGGCGCTCGACGCTGGTGTCGCTCTGCAGGTGCTGGATGAACGCTTGCACCTTGGCATTGACCTCGGCCGGCTGGTCGCCGCAGAACTCCACCAGATTGATGCCCAGGGTCGGTCGCTCGGGGTCGGCCGGGAAGTATTCGGCGACGCTGTGCCAGACGATATCCTTCATCGCCAGCATCAGCACCTTGGAGTCGACGGTCTCGATCGACAGCGGCTTGTGCGCCATCAGCGCGTTGGCATCACGCAGGGCATCCATGAAGCTGGTATAGCGCACGTTGACCAGCACGGCGTACTTGGGGATCGGCAGCACATTGAGCTTGGCTTCGACCACATAGCCCAGCGAGCCCTCGGCGCCGCACAGCACGCTATTGAGGTTGAAGCGGCCCTGCTCGTCGCGCAGGTGCGCCAGGTCGTAGCCAGTCAGGCAACGGTTGAGCTTGGGGAAGGTGGTTTCAATGAGGTCGGCCTGGGTTTCCTGGATGTCCCGCGCCATGCGGTACACCTCACCGATCCGGCCAGGCGCGGCACAGGCCTGTTCCAGCGCGGCATCGTCGATCGGCAGGCTGTGCAGGCGCTCGCCACCGAGCAGCACGCTGTGCAGCTCCAGTACATGGTCGCGGGTCTTGCCATAGGTGCAGCTACCCTGGCCACTGGCGTCGGTGTTGATCATGCCGCCGACAGTGGCACGGTTGGAAGTGGACAACTCGGGGGCGAAGAACAGCCCGTGCGGCTTGAGGGCCGCGTTGAGCTGGTCCTTGACGGTACCGGCCTGCACCCGCACCCAGCGTTCCTCGACGTTGATTTCGAGGATCTTGTTCATGTGCCGCGACAGGTCGACGACGATCCCGTCGGTCAGCGACTGGCCGTTGGTGCCCGTACCACCGCCGCGCGGGGTCAGCTTGACCTGCTGGAAGCGCGGCTCGGCCATCAGCGTGGCGACCCGCGCCACATCGTCGGCATCCAGCGGAAACACCGCCGCCTGTGGCAAGCGCTGGTAGATCGAGTTGTCGGTGGCCAGCACCGTACGGGTAGCGTAGTCGGCACTGATCTGGCCACGGAAGCCACTGTTGCGCAGGGCTTCGAGGAATTCGGGGTAGTTGGCGCTCGGGGCAACGGTCGGCAGCTGGGCGATCATCGAAGGATGGCCTCTTGATATGGGCTAATTCACGGGATTCCTGTCGTTCCGGCATGGATGCAGCCATGCAAGGATGACGTACAGGCCAATGTTCCTGTAGTTTCGCTTCAGGGGCAAACGGATAATCCTGCCGCTATTGATGACTTTCATGAATGAATTACCGCCATCTGACCCCGTCCATGTCGTTGTTGCTGGCTTTCGAAGCCGCCGCCCGGCATGAAAGTTACACCCGCGCCGCCGCCGAACTGTCACTGACCCAAAGCGCAGTCAGCCGCCAGGTGCAGGCATTGGAGCAGCAATTGGGCCTGACCCTGTTCCGCCGCGAGGGGCGCCAGGTGCAGCTGACCGATGTCGGCCGCCTGTACCAGCGCGAGCTCAGCGAAGCACTGGGGCGCATCCGCAGCGCCACCCTGCAGGCATTGGCCTACCAGTCGGGGGTGGGCACCTTGCGCCTGGCCACCCTGCCAACCTTCGGCTCGAAATGGCTGCTGCCACGCCTGCACGCCTTCTACAGTGCCCACCCGGGCATGCTGGTGCACATACACTCACGCATCGAAGCCATCAACTTCGACACCAGCGAGATCGATGCCGCCATCGGCGTGGCCAGCCACGATCTGCCCGGGTTGATCTGCCATCGGCTGCATGCCGAGGAACTGGTGGTGATATTGCCGCCGGAGGCTGGCGCGGAAAGCCAGGGCTGGAGCCCGGCACGCATCAGTGAAGAGGTGCTGCTGAATGTGGCCAACAACCCGCATGCCTGGGGTGAATGGTTCTCGCATCATGGCCTGGCGCACCGGGCAATGCGCCTGGGCCCAAGCTTCGAACTGACCTCGCACCTGATCCAGGCGGTACGGGCCGGGATCGGCATCGGCCTGGTGCCGCGCATCCTGGTGGAGGAAGAACTCGCCAAGGGCGAGCTGTACAGCCCGGGGGTGGCGTTTGCCAGCCAGCGCAGTTATTACCTGATCTATCCGCCGCGCAATGAGGCATTGCCGTCGCTGCGAGCGTTTCGCAGCTGGTTGCTCGAACAGATCTGATTGTTGGCTGTGCCGGCCTCTTCGCGGGTAAACCCGCTCCCACAGGGACATCACCTGAGCTTAAAGCAGCGCTAAACCTGTGGGAGCGGGTTTACCCGCGAAGAGGCCGGTACAGGCAATAAAAAACCCGAAGCCAGTTCCTGACTTCGGGTTCTTGTACGCTATCTGCGGCACCTTACTTGGCCATGCCACCCGCAGCGACACCGCCATTCATCCGGCGACGCGGCTTGACCATGTACACCACGAACATCGCGAACACCCACAGCGGCATCACATACACCGACACCTGGATATCCGGGATCATCAGCATGATGCCCAGGATCAGCACCACGAACGCCAGGCAGATGTAGTTGCCATAGGGGTACCACAGCGCCTTGAACAGCGGCTTCTGGCCAGTGCGGTCCAGGTGCTGGCGGAACTTCAGGTGCGAGTAGCTGATCATCGCCCAGTTGATCACCAGGGTGGCCACCACCAGCGACATCAGCAGCTCCAGTGCGTTCTGTGGCATCAGGTAGTTGAGCAGCACCGCGAAGAAGGTCACGGCGGCCGAAGCCAGGATCGAACGCACCGGCACGCCACGCTTGTCGACCTTGGCCAGCGATGCCGGGGCATCGCCCTGCTCGGCCATGCCCAGCAGCATGCGGGCGTTGCAGTATGTGCCGCTGTTGTACACCGACAGCGCTGCGGTCAGCACCACGAAGTTCAACAGGTGCGCAGCCACATCACTACCCAGCAGCGAGAACACCTGCACGAACGGGCTGCTGCCATAGCTGCCACCGGACGCATCGATGCTGGCGACCAGGTTGTCCCATGGGGTCAGCGACAGCAGCACCACCAGGGCACCGACATAGAAGATCAGGATGCGGTAGATGACCTGGTTGATCGCCTTGGGGATCACGGTCTTCGGCTTGTCGGCCTCGGCGGCGGTGAAACCGAGCATTTCCAGGCCACCGAAGGAGAACATGATGAAGGCCAGGGCCATCACCAGCCCGCTGACACCGTTCGGGAAGAAGCCACCATGCGACCACAGGTTGGCCACTGTGGCTTCTGGGCCGCCGCTGCCGCTGGTCAGCAGGTAGGCACCCAGGCCGATCATGCTGACAATGGCCACCACCTTGATGATGGCGAACCAGAACTCGGCTTCACCGAAGAACTTCACGTTCATCAGGTTGATGGCGTTGATCAGCACGAAGAAGCCTGCCGCCGTGACCCAGGTAGGGATTTCCGGCCACCAGTAGTGAACATACTTGCCGACCGCCGAAAGCTCCGACATGCCCACCAGGATGTACAGCACCCAGCAGTTCCAGCCGGACAGGAAGCCGGCGAAACCACCCCAGTAGGTGTGAGCGAAATGGCTGAACGAGCCGGCCACCGGCTCTTCGACGATCATTTCGCCAAGCTGGCGCATGATCATGAAGGCGATGAAGCCGCAGATGGCGTAGCCAAGGATCATCGACGGGCCAGCGGATTTCATCACGCCTGCCGAGCCGAGGAACAGGCCGGTACCAATCGCACCGCCGAGGGCGATCAACTGGATATGGCGGTTCTTCAGGCCCCGCTTGAGCTCGCCTGAATGCATGTTTTGTCCACTCATGAACGAAGTCACCTGCATTGTTTTTATCTGTGACGGAATCGGACCCACCGCGCTCGTGGCGCAGCGGAATGGGCAAGGTGGTTACCTTGGGTTTCTTGACCTCAGGTGCCGCCGGGGCGGGTCAACCAGGCGTGATCAAGAGTGCGCGGTACGCAAAGGAGTCACAGGTAAAACGCGGCGCACTGTATACCCCTGCAAACGCGCAGGCGTCAACGCACTGCATCGTTTCCTCGGGAAAAAACGCAGCGATCCTGTGGTGTGGGCCTTGAGAGGCGGAGTGATCGGCGTACATGGCGCCTCCATTTGTTGTTTTGTCAGCCTGTCTCTGTGGACAGGCTTTTGCACACGGCAATGGCGGCTATAACACCGTGGGGCGGGGGTTTGGGCAAGGGTGGGAGAGGCTTGGCCGGCTGTCTTGTTGAGGAAGCGGCGGCAAGGTTTGTTTACATGATTCGACCAAATCTGAAATCCTGGCTGAAATCGACCACATTCGTACAATTTTCTTTACAAGGCGGTTCGAGAACTTGCCAGTCGTCCGAAAAATACTTTTTGTTCAATATCTTGGGGCCGCTTTGCGGCCCATCGCGACACAAGGCCGCTCCTACAGAGGCCGCGTCAATTTCGAGTATTGCGCGGTTCCTGTAGGAGCGGCCTTGTGTCGCGAAAGGGCTGCAAAGCAGCCCCAAAATCTCACAGGCATAAAAAAACCAGCCCGAAGGCTGGTTCTCTTTCAACGCAAAAGCCAATCAGCCACGCGGTTTGCCGCGGCCACGCCCTGCAGGCTTGTCACCCTCAGGCTTGGCCGGACGCTTGCGCATCTCGCTCGGGCGCTCGGCCACGGTGCTGCCACGGCTGGACTTGCGCGGGGCCTCTTCACGCGCTTGGCGCGCCGGGCGTTCGCCGGCAGCTGCACCTTCCTGAGCCGGGCGCAGGTTGCGCACGCGCTCGCCACGGCCCAGCGGGCGGGTCGATTTGCGCTGCAGGCGCTCCATCTTGTCCTTGGCCTTGAGCTTCATGGCTGGCAGCGCCACCGGTTGCAGGCCCACTTCAGCAGCGAGGATGTCGATTTCGCCTTGGGTCATTTCCCGCCAGCGGCCCATCGGCAGGTCGGAGTTGAGGAACACCGGGCCGAAACGCACGCGCTTCAGGCGGCTGACCACCATGCCCTGGGACTCCCACAGGCGACGCACTTCACGGTTACGACCTTCCATCACCACGCAGTGGTACCAGTGGTTGAAGCCTTCGCCACCGGGTGCCTTCTGGATATCGGTGAACTTGGCCGGGCCATCTTCCAGCATCACGCCGGCCTTCAGGCGCTCGATCATCTCGTCGTCGACCTCACCACGCACACGTACCGCGTACTCACGGTCCATCTCGTAGGACGGGTGCATCAGGCGGTTGGCCAGTTCACCGTCGGTGGTGAACAGCAGCAGGCCGGTGGTGTTGATGTCGAGGCGGCCGATGTTGATCCAGCGGCCTTCTTTCGGCCGTGGCAGGCGGTCGAACACGGTCGGGCGACCTTCCGGGTCGTCACGGGTGCAGATTTCGCCATCGGGCTTGTTGTACATGATCACCCGGCGGGTGGCCTCGGCGGCCTCTTCGCGCTTGATCAACTTGCCATCCACGGCAATGGCGTCGTGCAGGTCGACGCGCTGGCCGAGGGTGGCCTCGACGCCGTTGACCTTGATGCGGCCTTGGCTGATCCAGGCCTCGACGTCACGGCGCGAGCCAACGCCAATGCGCGCCAGCACTTTCTGCAGCTTTTCGCCGGATGGAGGGGTGATCTCGGTATCTTGCAGGTCTTGCTCACTCATCTGGGCACCTCCCGGTGTAGGAATGAAATACGGGTTCTGGCGACGAACGCGCCAAAAGGCCGCGCATCATACGCGGTTCGGCGGCGGAACGCACTGGAGGGTAGAGGGTTTTGTGGGCTTTGCCAGAGGTTTCTGCCTAATGGTGAAGTATTGGCAGTGCTGGCCTCTTCGCGGGTAAACCCGCTCCCACAGGGATATCACAGGCTTTGAGAGTGATGCAGTACCTGTGGGAGCGGGTTTACCCGCGAAAGGGCCAGCACAGACAACAGAAGCTTCAGGGCAGTGACTTGCCCTCTTCTTCCACCGAGGCCTCAGCCTCTTCCTCGCGCAAATCATCAAAATCGGTCTTCAGCCCCTCTTCCATGGCATCCAGCTCCACCAGCAGGCTACGGAAGCTGGTCTCCTCCTTCGGCTCGGCAACCTCTTGCTCTTCCCCAAGGCTGGCATCCGCCAATGCCTGCAGGTGCGCCGGCACTGGCGCATCATCCGGGTCGAGCAGCGGCTCCGGCTCCATCTCCCGCAGTTCGGCCAAGGCCGGCAGTTCGTCCAGGCTCTTGAGGTTGAAATGGTCGAGAAACCCCTTGGTGGTGGCGAACATCGCCGGCCGCCCGGGCACTTCGCGGTAGCCGACCACGCGGATCCACTCGCGCTCCATCAGGGTCTTGATGATGTTGCTGTTCACCGCCACGCCCCGCACATCCTCGATTTCGCCACGGGTGATGGGCTGGCGGTAGGCGATCAGGGCCAGGGTTTCCAGCAGCGCGCGCGAGTAGCGCTGCGGGCGCTCTTCCCACAGGCGCCCGACCCACGGCGCAAAGTCCTCGCGAATCTGCAGGCGGTAACCGCTGGCCACCTCCTTGAGTTCGAAGGCGCGGCCACTGCACGACTTGCCCAGCAGCTCCAGCGCCTGCCTGAAGACTTTGGGCTCCGGTCGCTCGGCTTCCTCGAACAGCTCGTACAGGCGCTCCAGGGATTGCGGCTTGCCCGAAGCCAGCAGGAAGGCTTCGATCAGCGACGCCAGGTCGCGGGGTTCATTCAGGTTCATCAGGTTCTTCAACAAGCGCCGGGCGAAGCCGCACGTGGATGGCGGCGAAGGGTTCATTCTGCACCAGTTCGATCAGCGATTCCTTCACCAGCTCGAGAATCGCCATGAAGGTCACCACCACGCCCAGCTTGCCCTCCTCGGCGGCGAACAGCTCGACGAACGGCACGAAACCGCCGCCCTTGAGGCGTTCCAGCACCTGGCTCATGCGCTCGCGAGTGGACAAGGTCTCGCGGGTGATCTGATGGCTTTCGAACAGGTCGTTGCGGCGCATCACCTCGGCCATCGACACCAGCAGCTCTTCCAGGCTGACCTGGGGCAACAGCTTGCGCACCTTGGCCTGCGGCGCCTCCAGGCGCGGCACCACCACCTCACGACCGACCCGTGGCAACTCATCGATACCCTCGGCGGCAGCCTTGAAGCGCTCGTACTCCTGCAGCCGGCGGATCAGTTCGGCGCGCGGGTCACCCTCCTCCTCCTCGACGTCGGCCGAGCGCGGCAGCAACATGCGCGACTTGATCTCGGCGAGCATGGCAGCCATCACCAGGTATTCGGCGGCCAGCTCCAGGCGCACGCTCTTCATCAGTTCCACGTAGCCCATGTACTGCCGGGTGATTTCGGCTACCGGGATGTCGAGAATGTCGATGTTCTGCTTGCGGATCAGGTACAGCAACAGGTCCAGCGGGCCTTCGAAGGCTTCGAGGATGACTTCCAGGGCGTCCGGCGGGATGTACAGGTCCAGCGGCAGCTCGGTCAAGGCTTCGCCATAGACCAGGGCCAGTTGCAACTGCCGAGGCTCCTCGGCCTGTTCGGCCGGTGCC
Source organism: Pseudomonas sp. NLJ1 (assembly GCF_049486705.1). Taxonomy (NCBI): domain Bacteria; kingdom Pseudomonadati; phylum Pseudomonadota; class Gammaproteobacteria; order Pseudomonadales; family Pseudomonadaceae; genus Pseudomonas; species Pseudomonas sp. NLJ1. Next base: position 1,192,815 of record NZ_CP137735.1, read on the forward strand.
TCGGGTGTTTCCACCTGACTCACGCGCTGACCAGGAACGGCGTGGGATCGCCGCAGCCTTCACGGACCAGTTCCGGTTCATCGCCGGACAGGTCGATGATGGTCGATGCCTTGAGGTCACCGAAACCGCCATCGATTACCAGATCGACATGATGCTCCAGGCGCTCGCGGATCTCGTAAGGGTCGGTCATCGGCTCGTCATCACCCGGCAGGATCAGGCTCACGCTCATCAGCGGCTCGCCCAGTTCGGCCAGCAGCGCCAGGGTGATGGCATGGTCCGGCACGCGCAGGCCGATGGTTCGGCGCTTTTCATGCAGCAGCAGACGCGGCACCTCGCGGGTGCCGTTGAGGATGAAGGTGTAAGGCCCGGGTACGTGGGCCTTGAGCAGGCGGAAGGTGCCGGTATCGACCTTGGCATACAACCCCAGCTGCGACATGTCGCAGCACATCAGGGTAAAGTTGTGGGTCTTGTCCAGGCCGCGCAGGCGCCGCACCCGCTCGATCGCCGCCTTGTTACCGATCTGGCAACCCAGGGCATAGGCCGAGTCGGTCGGATACACCACCACGCCACCCTTGCGGATGATCTCGACGGCCTGTTTGATCAGGCGCGCCTGCGGATTCTCCGCATGAATCTGGAAAAATTGGCTCACGTAGTCGTCCTGTTCATACCGCCAAAGGCTGTTCATGGCTGAATCGGCGCCACAGAGGTGGCAGGTCCTCGGGCAAAGGCCGGTAGGCACCGATCTCGCCCCAGGTGCCGGGGCCGTGGAAGTCACTGCCAGCGCTTGCCAGCAAGCCGAACTCACGGGTGAGGATGGACATGGTGCCCACCTGCTCGGCAGGCATCATCCCGTTGACCACTTCAAGTGCCTGCCCGCCTGCCTGAATATAGTCGGCAATCAGCCTTCTGCGCTTGCTGCGGGTCAGATCGTAGTGCATGGGATGCGCAAGGCTCACCCAAGCGTTGGACTGGCGCAAGGTGGCGACGGTTTCATCGAGGGTCGGCCAGTGCTGCTTGACGTCCCCCAGCTTGCCGGCCCCCAGCCATTTGCGAAACGCCTCGCCGCGATCCTTGACGTGCCCGGCACGCACCAGGTACTCGGCAAAATGCGGGCGCGCCGGGGCATTGCCGCTATCGCCCAGTTCGTGCTGCACGGCGCGAGCGCCGTCGAGGGTACCGGGCATGCCCTTGGCCGCCAGCCGTTTGTCGATTTCTTCGGCGCGCAGCCAGCGGCCACGGTGCAGCGCTTCGATCGCCGCCAGCAGGGGCGGTGCGTCGAGCGGGAAGTCATAGCCCAGCACATGGATGGTCGCGCCACCCCAGGTGCACGACAGCTCCACCCCGCTGACCCAGTGCATGCCCTTGTCGCGGCACGCCTGGCGCGCCTCGGGCAGGCCTTCGATGGTGTCATGGTCGGTCAGTGCCAGCGTTTGCACCCCATGCTCATGGGCCCGGGCGACCAGTATCGAGGGCGACAGGGCGCCATCGGAGGCCGTGCTGTGACAGTGCAGATCAACATTCATGGAGGAGCGCTTTCGCTGGAATCGATGTTTGTTATTATGCCGTCACATCCCGATTCTGGCTGCCATTGTGAAACAATTCATCGATTTCATCCCGCTGCTGCTGTTCTTCATCGTCTACAAGCTTGACCCGCGCCCCATGGAAGTCGCCGGCCACAGCTTCGAATTCGGCGGCATCTACAGCGCCACGGCCATGCTGATCATCAGCTCGCTGGTGGTCTACGGCGCGCTGTTCCTGCGCCAGCGCAAGCTGGAAAAGGGTCAGTGGCTGACCTTGGTGGCCTGCCTGGTGTTCGGTGGTCTGACCCTGACCTTCCACAGCGAAACCTTCCTGAAGTGGAAGGCGCCGGTGGTGAACTGGCTGTTCGCCCTGGGCTTCGCCGGCAGCCACTTCATCGGCGACCGGGTGCTGATCAAACGCATCATGGGCCACGCCCTGAGCCTGCCCGATGCCATCTGGGCCCGCCTGAACCTGGCCTGGATCGGCTTCTTCCTGTTCTGCGGCGCGGCCAACCTGTTCGTCGCCTTCACCTTCCAGGACTTCTGGGTCGACTTCAAGGTGTTCGGCAGCCTGGGCATGACCGTGCTGTTCCTGGTGGCGCAGGGTGTGTACCTGTCGCGCCACCTGCACGACGACCCTTCTACCTCCAAACCCAAGGATTGACATGCTCTACGCCATCATCGCCAGCGACGTCGCAAACTCCCTGGAAAAGCGCCTGGCCGCCCGCCCGGCGCACATCGAACGCCTGCAGCAGTTGAAGGCCGAGGGCCGCGTGGTACTGGCCGGCCCGCACCCGGCCATCGACAGCAACGACCCTGGCGAAGCGGGTTTCAGCGGTAGCCTGATCGTTGCCGAGTTCGAATCCCTGGCCGCCGCGCAGGCCTGGGCCGATGCCGACCCTTACATTGCCGCGGGCGTGTACGACAAGGTGGTGGTCAAGCCGTTCAAGCAAGTGCTGCCTTGATCTGAGACTGCGTGGCCTTCTTCGCGGGTAAACCCGCTCCCACAGGGACGGCGCAGGCTTCAAGCTTTGCACTTTCCCTGTGGGAGCGGGCAAGCCCGCGAAGAAGGCCACGCGGTGCCGGCAGTTATACTGTTGCCATCAGTCTGCGGTATCTTTGCCACTGGCGGGCCGAATAGCCGCCGTCAATGGTTGAATTGAGTGAGTCATGAGCGAGCTGTTACTGATAGATGATGACCAGGAGCTGTGCGAGCTGCTCGGCAGCTGGCTGACCCAGGAAGGTTTTACCGTGCGCGCCTGCCACGACGGCCAGAGCGCACGCCAGGCCCTGGCCACGCACGCCCCTTCGGCCGTGGTGCTCGACGTGATGCTGCCCGACGGCAGCGGCCTGGAACTGCTCAAGCAGTTGCGCAGCGAGCATGCCGAACTGCCGGTGCTGATGCTCTCGGCCCGCGGCGAACCGCTGGACCGCATTCTCGGCCTGGAACTGGGCGCCGACGACTACCTGGCCAAACCCTGCGACCCGCGTGAACTCACCGCTCGCCTGCGCGCCGTGTTGCGCCGCAGCCACCCCACCGCCACCACCAGCCAGGTGGAACTGGGCGACCTGGTCTACAGCCCTGCCCGTGGCGTGGCCAGCATCGATGGCCGCGAAATGACCCTGACGCTGTCCGAAAGCCGCATTCTCGAAGCGCTGCTGCGCCAACCCGGCGAGCCGCTGGACAAGCAGGAACTGGCGCAGATCGGCCTGGGCCGCAAGCTGACCCTGTACGACCGCAGCCTGGACATGCATGTCAGCAACCTGCGCAAGAAGATCGGCCCCCACGCCGATGGCCGGCCACGCATCGTCGCCCTGCGCAGCCGTGGCTACTACTACTGCCTGTGAAATCGCCGGGGCGCGCAGCGGCCCTCATTCATCTTTACCGAGCCTTTACCCTCCGCTGACCGCGCTTGACGATGATCTCCCTAGACTGTGCTCATCCGGTAACCACCGGCCCATGAAAGGAGAGACACCATGCGCAAGACCCTTATCGCCCTGATGTTCGCCGCCGCCCTGCCGACCGTGGCCATGGCCATGCCTGAAGGCGGCCCGCGCCACGACGGCCCACATCATCGCGGTGATGCGCCTTTCCACCAGCTGGACCTGAGCCGTGACCAGCGCCAGCAGATCGGCAAGCTGATGGGTGAACAGATGAAACAGCGCCGCGACATCACCGAGCGCTACCTGTCCAAACTGCCGGCCGCCGACCAGAAGGCGATGAAAGACGAACTGCAGGCCAACCGCGACAAGACCGACGGCGCGGTCCGTGCCCTGCTCAAGCCTGAGCAGCAGAAGAAGTTCGACGAACTGCAGAAGGAACGCGCCGCAAAGAAAGCCGAGTGGCAGGAGTTCCAGGCCTGGAAAGCTGAAAAAGGCAACAAGGCCCAGTAAGCTGTCCGCCCGATGCCCGGCCCGCCTCAGTGCGAGCCGGGCTTTTCTTGTTTGCAGGAGGTGCACTTGCGTTCACTGTTCTGGCGCATCCTGGCCAGTTTCTGGCTGGCCATCACCCTGGTTGCGGGCCTGTCGATCCTGCTGGGCCATATGCTCAACCAGGATGCCTGGATCCTCAGCCGCCACCCGGGCCTGAATACCCTGGCCAGCAAGTGGGCCAAGCATTACGAACAGGAAGGCCTGGCTTCGGCACAACACTTCCTGGAACGGCGCAAGGACCGCTACAAGATCGACGTGCAGGTGCTCGACGACAGTGGCGAAGCCGTGGTGCCCGGCACTTTCCCGCGCCGTGCGGCGGCCTTCGAGGCACGCCAGCACAATGACCAGCGGCGCCTGCCGTGGCGCCGGCTGACCGAGGAATACACCAGCCCCGACACCGGTGAGACGTACCTGCTGATCTACCGCATACCCCACCCGGCGCTGGATGCCTGGCACCGCGAAAGCCTGTTGTGGCCGCTCAGTGCGCTGGGCATTGCGCTGGTGGTGCTGACCCTGTTCAGCCTGCTGGTGACACTGTCCATCACCCGCCCGCTCAGCCGCCTGCGCAGCGCCGTGCATGACCTGGGCCAGACCACCTACCAGCAGAACAGCCTGGCGCGGCTGGCGGCGCGGCGTGACGAGTTCGGCGTGCTGGCCAAGGACTTCAACAAGATGGGGGCGCGCCTGCAAAGCACCATCGGCAGCCAGCGCCAGTTGCTGCGCGATGTGTCCCATGAACTGCGCTCACCGCTGGCCCGGCTGCGTATCGCCCTGGCCTTGGCCGAGCGTGCCGAGCCTGAGCAGCGCGAGGCGCTGTGGCCACGCCTGACCCGCGAATGCGACCGCCTTGAGGACCTGATCAGCGAAATCCTTGCCCTGGCGCGGGTCGATGCCGAACAGGCGCATGCCGAGCCGGTCGACCTCAACGCCCTGCTCGGCAGCGTGCGCAAGGACGCCCAGCTCAGCGCACCAGAGCAGGATGTGCGCCTGGAAGCACAGCCGGGGTTGACCTTGCAGGGCTGGCCAACGCTGATAGAGCGTGCCGTGGACAACCTGCTGCGCAACGCCCTGCGCTTCAACCCGCAGGGCCAGCCGATCGAAGTCGGCGCCGTGCGCGAGCAGGGCCGTATCGTGATCAGCGTGCGTGACCATGGGCCGGGGGCAGCGGCGGAACACCTGGCGCAGCTGGGGGAGCCGTTCTTCCGTGCGCCGGGGCAGGATGCGCCGGGGCATGGGCTGGGGCTGGCGATTGCACGCAAGGCGGCGGAGCGGCATGGCGGTAGTCTGATTTTGGACAATCACCCACAAGGTGGATTTGTAGCTCGGCTGGAGTTGCCTGAGGCTGAGGCAATCGGCAGCTGATGATGTGAAGGCCTCTGGCCTCTTCGCGGGTAAACCCGCTCCCACAGGAACTGCGCAAGACTCAAGACTTAAGCCACACCTATGGGAGATTGAGGCAATCGGCAGCTGATGATGTGAAGGCCTCTGACCTCTTCGCGGGTAAACCCGCTCCCACAGGAACTGCGCAAGACTCAAGAATTATGCCGCACCTGTGGGAGCGGGTTTACCCGCGAAAGGGCCAGCGGCCCTGATACTGCAATCAGCCCAAGGCCAGGTTACTCGCCCCAGGCACTGACGAAATCAGCGGTTTCCAGAATCGGCGCGGTGCGCGGCTCGGTCAGCGGCGTACCAACATACAGGTAACCGATGATTTCCTCGTTCGCGGCCAGCCCCAGGCCCTTGTGCACATGGGCATCGAAAGCCATGTCCCCGGTGCGCCATACCGCACCGATACCTTGCGCATGTGCGGCAATCAGGATGCCGTGCGCCGCACAGCCCGCCGCCAGCCGCTGCTCGGACTTGGGTACCTTGAAATGGTCCTGCAGCTTGGCAACCACCACGATCAGCAACGGCGCACGCAGGGGCATGGCGCGGGCCTTGTCCAGGGCAGCCTGGCTGGCATCCCCCCGGTGCTGCAGCGCTTCGGCGAACAGCTCACCCAGCTTCTCGCGGCCCTGGCCTTCGATGGTGAGAAAACGCCACGGCCGCAGCTGGCCGTGGTCCGGGGCGCGCAGGGCGGCCTGGAACAGTGCCTCGCGCTGGGCGGTATTGGGCGCCGGGTCGGTCAGGCGTGGCACGGAAACACGGTTGAGCAATGCGTCGAGAGCCTCCATCGGCTACCCTCCTGGCAGGTAAATGTGTCGCCATTCTAGCGTTTACATCACCAGACCCATAGGTAGAATGGCGCCCTTCCGTTTCGAGTCAGAGCAGATCACATGGCGTTGCCGACCTTAAGGATCATTGGTTTCATCATCGGCATCTTCCTGATTACCCTCGCCGTCAGCATGGCCGTGCCCATGGCTACGCTGGTGGTCTTCGAACGCACCCGTGACATGCCGTCGTTCCTCTGGTCAAGCCTGATCACCTTCATCGCCGGCCTGGCCCTGGTACTCCAGGGCCGCCCCGAACACGTGCACCTGCGCCCGCGCGACATGTACCTGCTGACCGTCAGCAGCTGGCTGGTGGTATGCGTGTTCGCCGCCCTGCCGTTCCTGCTGACCCAGCACATCAGCTACACCGACGCCTTCTTCGAAAGCATGTCGGGCATCACCGCCACCGGCGCCACCGTGCTCAGCGGGCTGGACAACATGTCGCCGGGCATCCTGATGTGGCGTTCGATGCTGCACTGGCTCGGCGGCATCGGCTTCATCGGCATGGCGGTAGCAATCCTGCCGCTGCTGCGCATCGGTGGCATGCGCCTGTTCCAGACCGAATCGTCCGACCGCTCGGAGAAGGTCATGCCGCGCTCGCACATGGTCGCCAAGTCGATCGTGGGTGTTTACGTCGGCTTCTCGATCCTGGGCGCGCTGGGCTTCTGGTGGGCCGGCATGAGCCCGTTCGATGCCATCAACCACGCCATGTCGGCGATTTCCACTGGCGGGTTTTCCACCTCCGACCAGTCGCTGGCCAAGTGGGATATCCCGGCCGTGCACTGGGTCGCGGTGGTGGTGATGATCCTCGGCAGCCTGCCCTTCACCCTTTATGTGGCGACCCTGCGCGGCAACCGCAAGGCACTGATCCGCGACCAGCAGGTGCAAGGTTTGCTAGGCATGCTGGTGGTCACCTGGCTGGTGCTTGGCACCTGGTACTGGGCCACCACCAACCTGCACTGGCTGGACGCCCTGCGCCACGTGGCGCTGAACGTGACCTCGGTGGTCACCACCACCGGCTTCGCCCTGGGTGACTACAGCCTGTGGGGCAACTTTTCGCTGATGCTGTTCTTCTACCTGGGCTTCGTCGGCGGCTGCTCCGGCTCGACTGCAGGCGGTATCAAGATCTTCCGCTTCCAGGTGGCCTACATCCTGCTCAAGGCCAGCCTCAACCAGTTGATCCACCCGCGCGCAGTGATCAAGCAGAAGTACAACGGCCACCGCCTCGACGAAGAAATCGTGCGTTCGATCCTGACTTTCTCGTTCTTCTTCGCCATCACCATCTGCGTCATGGCGTTGCTGCTGTCTTTGCTTGGCGTGGACTGGATGACCGCCCTGACCGGCGCTGCCGGCACGGTCTCCGGTGTAGGCCCGGGCCTGGGTGAAGTGATCGGCCCGTCAGGCAACTACGCCACGCTGCCGGACGCTGCCAAGTGGATTCTCGCCAGCGGCATGCTGCTCGGCCGCCTGGAAATCATCACCGTGCTAGTGTTGTGCATGCCGGCGTTCTGGCGCCACTGACCACCTCAGGCTCGGCACCCAGGCGGGCGCGGTATTCGCTGGGCGTGGCATCGAACCAGCGGCGAAACGCCCGATAGAAGTTGCTGGGGTCGGCAAACCCCAGCAGGTAGGCGGTTTCCAGCAGGGTCATGCCTGGCTGCGCCAGGTACTGTTCGGCCAGTTCGCGACGGGTATCGTCGAGCAAGGTCTGGAAGCTGGTGCCTTCTTCCTGCAGCCGCCGCTGCAAGGTGCGCTGCGACAGGTGCAGGGCCTGGGCCAGGGTTTCGCGCTTGGGTTCGCCTTGCGGCAGGATACGGCACAGTACCTGACGCACGCGATGGGTGACCCGGCTTTCCGAGAAACGCGCCAGGTATTCGCCGGCAAAGCGGTCATGCAGGATGGCCATGGCTTCGTTGGCCGTAGGCAGCGGTGCCTCCATGTCGGCGCGTTCGAACACCAACGCATCGTGCGGCGCACCGAACACCAGCGGCGAGTGGAACGCCACCTTGTATGGCTCGATGTCCTTTGGTTGCGGCCCCTGCACCAGCACCCGGCGCGGTTGCACCGGCCGACCGCTGAGCCAGCTGCACAGCGCCAGCGCGCAGGCCAGCGACGCTTCGGCACTGTGCCGGGTCGGAGGCAGGTGATCGCCGTGTACGGTCAGGATCAGCGAATAGCCCTCGGGGCCGAGGACGAAGCTGAGGTCGGAGCTTTCGGCGATGATGCGCTGGTAACGCACCAGGCGCTCGAAGCCTTCGGCCAGGGTGCGGCTGGACATCAACGCATAACCCACCACATGGAACGAAGCCGGGCGCACCACCCTCGCCATGTTCAGGCCTATGGCCTCGTTGCCCGACAGTTCCACCGCCAGTTGCCAAAGCCGGGTCATGGAATCCTGGGGGAAGCGCGCGTCGGGGTCGTCGAGAGCTGCGAAGTCCAGCCCCAGCTGCTTGAACATGGCCCGACAGTCCAGCCCTTCCAGTTCGAGTGCCTTGACGATCCCTGATGCCCAGCTGGCCGACGTGGTTCTTTCGCTCATGACAGGCATCTTATGCTGACCGCTCCTGCGGTGAACCCCAAGGATATTCAATTGGCGCCTATTGTCACTGATAGGCCTCGCCAGTCACTCTAGACTCGAATCAGGCTCCATGCCGTGCATCTTGTCCAGAAGTATTAATCCCGGAGCACTGCCATGAACAGCACAGCGCAGTTTCGCAGTTTTGCCGAGTTCTACCCTTACTACCTGGGGGAGCACAGCAACCCCACCTGCCGCCGCCTGCACTTCGTCGGCACCAGCCTGGTGATTGCCCTGCTGGCCTATACCATCGGCAGTGGCAAATGGTTGCTGCTGCTGGCCTTGCCCGTGTTCGGCTACGGCTTTGCCTGGGTCGGGCACTTCTTTTTCGAAAAGAACCGGCCTGCGACCTTTACCCACCCGTTGTACAGCCTGATCGGGGATTTCGCGATGTTCAGGGATATCCTGTTGGGCAAGATCAGCCTGTAGATTTTTGGGGCCTCAAACCCTACACCGGTTCGCGCACCGCCGCCGCTGCCTGCGCTTCACGCGCCTGCGCCTCGGCCAACCGGTACAGCTCGATCGTGCCATCCCAATGCTCGATCAGCGCCGTGCACGACTCCACCCAATCCCCGCAATTGAGGTACTCCACCTCCCCCACCTGGCGAATCTCGGCATGATGGATATGCCCACACACCACGCCATGAAAACCACGGCGGGTGCACTCGTGGGCAATGGCATCCTCGAAGTCGCTGATGAAGTTCACCGCGCCCTTGACCTTGTGCTTCAGGTACGCCGACAGCGACCAATAGCCGTATCCATAGCGGGCACGCCAGTGGTTGAGCCAACGGTTGAGCACCAGAGTGAACTCGTAGGCTCGGTCACCGAGGAACGCCAGCCAGCGGTGGTAACGGGTGATTACATCGAACTGGTCGCCATGGATCACCAGCAGGCGGCGGCCATCGGCCGTCAGGTGCTCGGCCTCGTCCACCAGTTGGATGTTGCCGAGGATCAGCCTGGAGTAACGGCGCAGGAATTCGTCATGGTTGCCGGTGACGTAGATCACCTCGGTGCCCCGCTTGCTCATGGTCAGCAGGCGGCGGATCACGTTGGTGTGAGCTTGAGGCCAGTAGATTCCGCCGCGCAGCTTCCAGCCATCGATGATATCGCCCACCAGGTAGACGCGGTCAGCCTGGTAACCCTTGAGGAACTGCGACAGGTGTTCGGCCTGGCAGTCGCGGGTGCCCAGATGCACATCGGAAATCCACAGGGTACGCACGCGTTGCTTGCGCGAGGGGCGGGACAGTTCGGCATGGGTCATGGGCAAGCTCCGGCGCGGTTTGCTGGAGACTGGCAGGCGCGGATGACAGCGCAGTGGCAAAACCGTTACGAGTGATGGACTGCCGGGAATGAGGCACAATGCGTTTCTGCCCTGCGAGGACAACTTTTCCATGACCGCCGGCCCGATCCTCTCGCTGCGCCATTACCGCGACAGCCTGATCGCCCACAGCCACGAACACCCGCAACTGGTGTTCGGCCTGCGCGGTCGCCTGGAGTTCGAGGTGCAGGGGCATGGCGCCGGGATCGATCGACAAGGGCTGATCGTGGTACCGGCGGGCGCCCACCACACTTGCGCCAGCGATGGCGGCAGCGATTGCCTGGTGCTGGATGTACCAGGGGACCACTGGTTGCGCGAGCAACTGGGCGAACATGCCGATGCCAGCCGTCGCCTGCTCGACCGCCCCGCCGCCCTGGGCCTGGATGAACGCCAGCAACAATTGGTGGACTGGCTGGCGACCAGCCCCGTGCACGACCCACTGATTGCCCGGCAAGGGGCAGCGCTGCTGCTGGCCAGCCTCAACCCCACGGTGGCAGCCAGCGTCACGGCCAGCCAGCGTCTGCCTTATGCAGCCTTCGATGCGCATATCGAGCAGCATGCCGCCTACCCGCTGCAAGTGGCTGACCTGGCGCGCATCGCCGGGTTGTCCAGCGCCCGCCTGCATGCGCGCTTCACAGCGGAGTGCGGGATGACGCCAATGGACTACATTCGCCAGCGGCGCTTGCTCAAGGCGCGGCGGCTGGTGACGCAGACCTTGCTACCGATGGGGGAGATTGCGGCGCAGGTGGGGTACAGCTCGCAGAGTGCGTTTTCGGCGGCGATGTTGCGGGCGTTCGGGTGTACGCCATTGGCTTTGCGGCGAGAGTCTGGCGACAATTGACGCCAGTCTTGCGACAGACCGCCTTTGCCTGTGCCTATACACTTTGCCTGTGCCGGCCCTTTCGCGGGTAAACCCGCTCCCACAGGTACTGCACAGGCTTCAAAAGCGGTGCAGTACCTGTGGGAGCGGGTTTACCCGCGAAGAGGCCGGCACAGCCAGCAGAGATCTTGAGCAAGGACCACCCATGAACCACCGTACCGCCCTCGGCGCCCTGCACATCGGCGCGCTGTTCTTCGGCCTTACCGGCGTCTTCGGCAAACTGGCCGCCAGCGCCAGCCCGGCGATCATCGTCTTCGGCCGCGCCGCCTTCGCCGTGCTCGCCCTGGCCCTGTTCGCCAGCCTGGCCGGGCCGGGCTGGCAACGCCTGAGCGGTCAGGACGCCCGCCGCCTGCTGCTCGGCGGCGTCCTGCTGGCCGGGCACTGGGTCAGCTTCTTCATCGCGGTAAAGGTTGCCGGCGTGGCCATCGCCACCCTCGGCTTCGCCAGCTTCCCGGCCTTTACCGTAATCCTCGAGGGCCTGCTGTTCCGCGAACGCATCCGCCGCAACGAGGCTTTGCTGGTGCTGCTGGTCAGCATCGGCCTGGTACTGGTCACGCCGGCATTCGACCTGGCCAGTGAAGCCACCGGTGGCCTGCTCTGGTCATTGCTGTCGGGGCTGCTGTTCTCCCTGCTGTCACTCACCAACCGCGCTGGCTCCGGCCGCCTGCCTGCGGTGCAGGCGGCACTGTGGCAGAACCTGGTGGTGGGCCTGTGCCTACTGCCGTTCGCGGCACCGGGCCTGGCTGGCGTAACCACCATGGACTGGCTGTGGATCGCCCTGCTCGGCATCTTCTGCACCGGCGTGGCACACAGCCTGTTCGTCGCCAGCCTGTCGGTGATCAAGGCGCGCACCGCCGCCGTGGTGTTCGGCATGGAGCCGGTCTATGGCATCGCCGTAGCCTGGGCGGTGTTCGCCGAAACCCCGACCCTGCGCATGCTGCTGGGCGGCGCACTGATCATCTTCGCCATCGTACTGTCCAGCCGCCTGGCCGCCGAACAACCGCCCAGGCAGCCATCACTGGCCGAGGGCGCCTGATTCAGCGGTCGTTGTGGCCCAGGCCACGCTGCGGGTCGATCTGGTCGCGAACCCGCTGCTTCAGTACCTTGGCCTCGGGGAAGCCACCATCGGCCTTGCGCTCCCAGACCTGCACGCCATTGCAGGTGATGCGGAAGATACCGCCGGTGCCAGGCTCCAGTGCCACGCGGCCAAGGTCGTCGGTAAAGGTGCTGAGCAGTTCCTGGGCCAGCCAGGCGGCACGCAGCAGCCATTGGCACTGGGTGCAATACGTGATGACGATTTCCGGTTTGCTGTCGGCCATGGTGGGGCATCTCCAGGTGAGGGGCCGCTTATACTAGCGGTCTTTAGCCCACGGTTTGAGACTCACGATGCGCCGTTTGCTGTTCTGTTTCCTGCTCACCTTCACCTCCCTCACGGCATTCGCCACCGAACCCGCCAGGCCCAAGGTTGGCCTGGTGCTGTCGGGGGGCGCGGCCCGTGGCCTGGCCCACATTGGTGTGCTCAAGGCCCTGGAGGAACAGGGTGTGCGCATCGACGCCATCGCCGGCACCAGCATGGGGGCCGTAGTCGGCGGCCTGTATGCCTCGGGCTACAGCGTCGAAGAGCTGGAAAAGCTCGCCACCACCCTCGACTGGCAACAGGCGCTGTCCGACGCCCCGCCGCGCAAGGACGTGCCGTTCCGGCGCAAGCAGGATGACCGCGACTTCCTGGTCAAGCAGAAGCTCAGTTTTCGCGACGACGGCAGCCTGGGCCTGCCGCTGGGCGTGATCCAGGGCCAGAACCTGGCGCTGCTGCTGGAAAGCAAGCTGGCGCACACCGCCGATACCCGTGACTTCGACAAGCTGCCCATCCCCTTCCGCGCCGTGGCCACCGATATCGCCAGTGGCGAAAAGGTGGTGTTCCGCCGTGGCCACCTGCCCCAGGTGATCCGCGCCAGCATGTCGATCCCCGCGGTGTTCGCCCCGGTCGAGCTGGACGGCCGGCTACTGGTGGACGGCGGCATGGTCGACAACATCCCGGTGGACGTCGCCCGTGAAATGGGTGTGGACCTGGCCATCGTGGTCGACATCGGCACCCCACTGCGTGACCGCAAGCAGCTGGCCACGGTGGTCGACGTGCTCAACCAGTCGATCACCCTGATGACCCGGCGCAACTCGGAAGAACAACTGGCCAGCCTGCACCGCGATGACATCCTCATCCAGCCACCGCTGACTGCCTTCGGCGTGACCGATTTTGGCCGCGCCCAAGAAATGATCGAGGCCGGCTACCGCGCCACCCGCCTGCTCGACCCGCGCCTTGCCGCCCTGCGCCAGCCCGAAGGTGACAGCAGTCTGGCCGTGGCCCGTTCGCCGCGCCAGCGCACGCCGACCATCACCGCGATCAGGATCGAGAACGACTCCAAGGTCAGCGACGAGGTCATCCGCTCGTACATTCGCCAACCGATCGATGCGCCGCTGGAGCTCGGCCGCCTGCAGACCGACATGGGCACGCTGTACGGCCTGGACTACTTCGACCGGGTGCAGTACCGCGTGGTGCACAAGGGCGACGACAACACCTTGGTGATCAATGCCCGTGGCCGACGCGGTGGCACCGACTACCTGCGCCTGGGCCTGAACCTGTCGGACGACCTGCGCGGCGACAGCGCCTTCAACCTGGGTGCCAGCTACCGGGTCAACGGCATCAACAGCCTCGGCGCCGAATGGCTGACCCGTGGCCAGATAGGCGACCAGCAGGAGCTGTACAGCGAGTTCTACCAGCCGCTGGACGTGGGCTCGCGCTATTTCATCGCACCGTATCTGGACTTCGGCTCGCAGAACATCGAAGCCACCCTGGACAACGACCCGGTGGCCGAGTACCGCCTGGAGCGTTACGGCTTTGGCCTGAACCTGGGGCGGCAGATCGGCACCAACGGTGAAGTGCGCCTGGGCGTGGGCAAGGCCTGGGGCGAAGCCGAGGTGCGCATCGGCGACCAGGACCTGCCCAAGGTCAGTTTCAACGAAGGTTTCTACGAGCTGAAGTACTCGTTCGACACCCTCGACAACGTGTACTTCCCGCATCGCGGCGAAGATATCGGCCTGACCTTGCGCAAGTATGACCAGTCGCTGGATTCCGACCAGGATTACCGGCAGTGGATGTTCAACCTGGACAAGGCCATCAGCAGCGGGCCGAACACCTTCGTGCTGGGCGGGCGCTACGGGCGCACGCTGGATGATACCGAGGTGGTGACTTCGAGCTTCGTGCTGGGTGGCGCGCGGGAGCTTTCAGGCTTCCGCCAGGACTCGGTATCGGGCCAGAACGTGAGCCTGATGCGCATGGTCTACTACCGCCGCCTGACGCCACGGGCCTACGTGCCGCTGGACTTCCCGCTGTACATCGGTGGGTCGCTGGAGCGAGGGCGGGCATGGAACAACGATAACGAGTTCGACAGTGGCTACATCAACGCGGCGAGCATCTTCCTGGGGCTGGAGACGCCGCTGGGGCCGTTGAACCTGAGCTACGGGGCCAACAGTGCGCATGAGCAGGCGGTGTACCTGAACCTGGGGCATACCTTCTGAATCCTGGGGCCGCCTTGCAGCCCCAATGGCCCCTCAGGATTTCTCCAGGTTGGCCAGGATCTTCGCATGCACCCGCATGCACACCTGCAATTCCGCTTCATCCACGCCAGTGAACAGCTCGACCCGCAACTGATTGGCAATCGTCTCGATCTGGTCGATCAGTGGCTTGGCCGGCGGGCACAGCACGATCTTCTTCGCCCGCCGGTCCTCCAGCACTGCCTGCCGGCGTACCAGCCCCTGCGCCTCCAGGCTGTCGAGCAGGCGCGCCAGGGTCGGGCCTTCGACGCCCACGCTCTGGGCCAGCTCACGCTGGGTCGGGGCCTCTTCGAAACGGGCCAGGTGCAGCAACACCAGCCAGCGCGCCTGGGACAGGTTGAGCCCGGCCAGGCGGCGGTCCAGCTCGGCACGCCAACCCCGGGACATCTGGGCCAGCTGCATGCCGAAGCGGTGTTGGTTGTCGGTCAGGGGCATAAGCAACTCATTGAACAGATCTAATTATTAGGCAGCTAATCATGCCCCGCCCCACGAGGCAAGGCTCGGGCGCCCTGGAATATCCGATAATCGTCAAAAAACATGACAAAGGTCAGCAGATGGCAGTTCTGCCTTCGAACCTGTCGCCACTTACAGCTCGAATTCGGCCGCCAGCGCAGCCCGCACGCAGTACAGCACGCCCTCCGGCACCCGTGCCCCGAACAGCGGCGCAATCGCCGACACTGGTGGCAACTCGCCCTCGCCATCGAGGAAGGCATCCTGCACCTCCATCATCAGGTCTTCCGGCAGGTCCAGGGCCTGTTCCAGGCTCAATTCCTGGCGGCCCAGCGCCTCGGCCAGCAGGCTGTAGACATTCTTCTCGCTACAGTTGAGCTGGCCGGCGATCTGCGCCGGAGTCATGCCGGCGCGGGCCAGGCTGACCAGTTCGTGGCGCAGGTCGAGCACCACTTTCGGTGCTTCGTCGGTGCCGCCGCTGTTGTTCAGCACCTCGAGGAAGGCCTGGCCATAACGCTCCAGCTTGCGCGCCCCCACGCCGCTGACCTGGGCCATGTCGCTGAGGCTGGCCGGCTGGCTGCGCAGCATCTCCAGCAGCGTCGAGTCGGGGAAGATGACATAGGGCGGCACACTGTGTTCCTCGGCCAGCTTGCGCCGCAGGGTACGCAGTGCTTCCCACAGCTCGCGCTCTTCGGCACGCACCAGTTGGCTGGCCGGGCTGCCGCCACTGGACGAAGAAGTCCTGGCGGTGGTCTGTGGCTTGAGGTCACGGCGCAGCTGCAGGGTCACCTCGCCACGCAACAGAGGCCGGCAGCTGTCGGACAGGCGCAGGCCACCGTAGCCTTCCAGGTCGATGTCAACCAGGCCGCGTGCCACCAGCTGACGGAACAGCGAACGCCACTCGACCTCGGCCAGCCCCTTGCCGACGCCAAACACCGAGAGTTTTTCGTGGCCGAAATTGCGCACCTTCTCGGTGTCCTTGCCCAGCAGCACATCGACCAGGTGACCGACACCGTAGCGCTGGCCAGTGCGGAACACCGCCGACAGCGCCTGGCGGGCCGGCTCGGTGGCGTCCCAGGTCTGTACCTGGTCGACACAGTTGTCACAGTGCCCGCACGGTTGCTCGAGCGTTTCGTCGAAATAGGCCAGCAGCGACTGGCGGCGGCAACGGGTTTCTTCGCACAGGGCCAGCATGGCGTCGAGCTTGTGCTGCTCGATGCGCTTGTGGCGCTCGTCACCTTCGGAGTTCTGCAGCATCTGCTTGAGCATGACCATGTCCTGCAGCCCGTAGGCCATCCAGGCATCGGACGGCAGCCCGTCACGGCCGGCGCGGCCAGTCTCCTGGTAGTACGCCTCGAGCGACTTGGGCAGGTCAAGGTGCGCTACAAAGCGCACGTTGGGCTTGTCGATACCCATGCCGAAGGCGATGGTGGCGACCATGATCAGCCCTTCCTCGTTGAGGAAGCGGTGCTGGTTGGCCGCACGCGTCTCGGCAGCCAGGCCGGCATGATACGGCAGCGCCGGGAAGCCCTGATCGCAGAGGAAGGCAGCGGTTTCGTCGACCTTCTTGCGGGACAGGCAATAGACGATGCCGGCGTTGCCGCGGCGCTCGCCGAGGAAGGCCATCAGCTGCTTGCGCGGCGCCTCCTTGGGCACGATGCGGTAGAAGATGTTGGGCCGGTCGAAACTCGACAGGAAGCGTTCGGCGCCTTGCAGGTGCAGGCGCTGGACGATCTCTTCGCGGGTGCGCATGTCGGCGGTGGCGGTCAGCGCGATGCGCGGCACATGCGGGAACAGCTCGGCCAACTGGCCCAGTTGCAGGTATTCGGGGCGGAAATCGTGGCCCCATTGCGACACGCAGTGGGCCTCGTCGATGGCGAACAGCGAGATATCCAGGTCGCGCAGGAAGTCGAGCATGCGCGGCTGCACCAGCCGCTCGGGGGCCAGGTACAGCATCTTCACTTCGCCACGGCGCAAGCGCCCGGCCAGGTCACGCTGCTGTTCCGGGGTCAGCGTGGAGTTCAGCGCGGCGGCCGGCACACCCAGTTCATCGAGCGTGGCGACCTGGTCGTCCATCAGCGCAATCAATGGCGAGACCACCACCGTCAGGCCCGGGCGCAGCAGCCCCGGCACCTGGAAACACAACGACTTGCCGCCGCCGGTGGGCATCAGCACCAGGGCATCGCCGCCATTGGCCACGCAGTCGATGATCGCTGCCTGGCGCCCGCGGAAACTGTCGTAGCCGAAGACGTCCTTGAGAACGCGCTGAGCCTGTTCGAGCATGTGCAACTCCACAAATCGCCGTACCATCCCGGATACAGGCTGGACGAAAAACCCGCCCCGCACACGCCAAATGCGTAAGCGGTTTTTGCCAGGCAGCCGGCAAAACCTGCCCCTGGATGAAAAATCGCGGAGTATACCGCAGCACCGCCCCGCGCAGGGCACCACTGCGATAGACGTTCCCTTTGCCCCGCCGCCGTCGCAAGGTGCTAGAATTCGTTATCGTTTATTCCCCAAGGTAGCCCTGTAATGTCCTTCGCCGAGCAACTGACCCGCCTGCAAGCCTTCCTCGACGCCGACGAGCTGCACGAAGAAGCTCTGGACTACGTCGCCGCCCACGGCTACCTCACCGCCCTGTCGATCAATGCAGAGGACGTGCCCGAGCGCGAGTGGATCGACGCCCTGTTCGCCGAAGAGCCGCACTACGCCAGCGACGCTCAGCGCACCGAGATCGAGGCCACCCTGGTGGCGCTCAAGGCGCACATCGCCCGCCAGCTGGCCAGCGACGACGAGTTCGAGCTGCCGTGCGACCTCGACCTGACCGACGAACCGGACGATTCCGACCTGCGCGGCTGGTGCATCGGCTTCATGGAAGGCGTATTCCTGCGTGAAGAGGCCTGGTTCGAGAACGCCGAGGAAGAAGTCAGCGAGATGCTGCTGCCGATCATGGTCGGCTCGGGCCTGTTCGACGAGCAGCCGGAGTTCGCCGACATCGCCAGCAACGCTGGCCTGCAGGACGACATGATCGTACAGATCCCCGAAGCGCTGACGGCGCTGTTCCTGCTGCTGCATGCCCCTGACGAAAAGCCGGCGCTGCTCAAGCCACGCCACCACTAAGTCGCCTGTGCGCTACCTGCTGCTGGCCACCGGCTGGCTCAGCGTCGCGTTGGGGGTGTTGGGGATATTCCTGCCGGTACTGCCCACCACCCCGTTCCTGCTGTTGGCGGCCGCCTGCTTTGCCCGCAGCTCGCCGCGCTTTCACCACTGGCTGGTCCATCACCCGAAGCTCGGGCCATGGATCCGGGACTACCTCAGTGGTGAAGGTATCCCCCTCAAGGGCAAGGTCTACGCCATCGGCCTGATGTGGGCCAGCATCGGCCTGTCGTGCTATCTGGTCCCCCTGTTCTGGGCGCGCACCTTCATGTTGGCCAGTGCCGTGCTGGTAAGCCTGTATATCCTCAGCCAGAAAACCCTGCGCAAGCCAAAGTGACAATATTTTGTCGCCAAATATCAACTTCGCCTAACTTTTATCCCACTTATCCGAAATAATTCTGGAACTCTGTGGAAGCCATGTATTACCTGGCTTACATGGATTTTTCCGCTGCCGGAATCTTGTTCTTTCGTAAGTTTGTTAGACAGTTTTTCTATTAAATGGCAATATGATATGAATAAATCTTCTTAGCTATCGCGATGAATGTACTTAGCTGTCTTATTAAAAACCTGCAACACTATATGTAATTTCTTTATCGTCATTTTTTTGGCGATCGGCAGGATCAATTCCAGGATCAGGGAGATGTACCATGCGCGTCTTGAACCCCATCACCAGTGCATTACTGTTGGCCCTGGCGAGTGCCAACGTACAGGCGATGTCGATCACCGAGGCTGTCCAGAGCGCCGTGGATTACCACCCGCAGGTCAGCTCCAATCGCAACAGCAAGCTGTCGGCTGATGAAGATGTGAAGTTTGCGCGTGGTGGCTACTACCCTACCGTGGATCTGGTCGCCGGCTATGGTCGCCAGCGTTCGGACAACACCACGACTCGTGCCGAGGGCAACCACAACAAGGAAACCCTCAACTACACCCAGTCCGAGCTGCGCCTGCGGCAGATGATCTTCGACGGCTTCAACACCTCGAATGAAGTAGGCCGCACCGAAGCGGTCTCCACCTCCCGCGCCTACTACACCCAGGCTGTTGCCCAGGATGTCGCGCTGCGTGCAGTCGAGGTGTACCTGGAAGTGCTCAAGCGCCGCGAGCTGGTGACCCTGGCCAGGAACAACCTGCAAGCCCACCTGCGGGTCAACGACCAGATCGGCCTGCGCAACGAGCGCGGCGTCGGCAGCACCGCCGACCTCGACCAGTCCCGCGCACGTCGCGCCCTGGCGGAAAACAACCTGGACACCGCCGAAGTCGACCTGGCCGATGCCGAGGCCAACTTCTTCAGCGTCGTCGGCCGTATGCCGGACGAGCTGGAAAGCCCACAATCGATCAAGGTGGAAATGCCGGCCGATCTCGAACAGGCGCGTGAAGGCATGCGCCAGAACAACCCTTATATCAAGTCGGCCCAGGCTGACGTGAATGCCGCCGAGAAACAGTACGAAGTGGCCAAGTCGACCTTCTATCCTCGCTTCGATGCCATCCTGGCCACAGGTGCCAACAACAACACCGGCGGCGAGAAAGGTCACAACAATAACGACTGGCAAGCCGGCGTCGAGATGAACTACAACCTGTTCCGCGGCGGCAGCGACAAGGCTCGCCTGAACTCCGACGCACACAAGGTCAACCAGGCCCTGGACATTCGCAACAACGCCCTGCGTGAGCTGACCGAGAACCTGAGCCTGGCGTGGAACGCCATGAACAATGCCAGCAAGCAGCTGCCGACTGCGCGTGAATACGCCGAGACCACCAAGCGCGTGCGCGCGGCTTACCAGGACCAGTTCGGCCTGGGCCAACGTACCCTGCTGGACGTACTGGACAGTGAGAACGAGCTGTACAACGCCGACCGCCGCTACACCGAGGTGCGTTACACCGAGGAGTTCTCGCGCTATCGCGTGCTGGCGACCATGGGCGAGCTGCTTAGCAAGCAACGTATTTCGCTGCCGCCGGAAGCGCTGGCTTCCACCGAAGTACGCACCGAGGCGCGCTTGCCTGACATGCGCTGATCAGGTTTGAGATTTTGGGGCCGCTTTGCGGCCCCCTGCCCTCACTCGCTACCATGGTTACGCTGGAACGTCTCCAAACCCATGGCCTTGATCTGGCCTTCTATCAACGCCTCGAACGGTGCCAGCAGCGCATCGAAACAGGCAGGCTGCTCCAACGCGTTCAACGCCCCCACCACGGCCTCGATAGTCGATAACGCCCCCGCCTGCGGCGCCTTGCGCAACCGGTAGCGTGAAGGCGCGACAGCCCCCAGCGTCACCCGCGGCAATGCTTCCAGCAACGGGTTCAGGTACAGCAGCTTGCGCGCCTTGCGCCAGGTGCCGTCGGGCACGATCAACAGCAAGGGTTGGTCGTCCGTCGCGCCATAGGCCAGCAACTCCTGGGCGTCATCGCCCGGGAACAGCAGGGCTGCCCGGTAACCAGGGGTCGCCAGCAATTCATTCAGGTCATCGAATACCTCGCCTACCCGCAACTCGGCGTTGTTCAGGCCAAGGGCGGCCAGGCGGGCGGTATTCAGGGCATGGGAGCTTTCACTGGGATGCTGCAGCAGGATGACGCGGGTGCGGCTGTCGAGTGCGGGGATCAGTGAGCATAGGCAATGGTCGAGCGGGCGCTGGCAGCGCTCGCAGCGGGGTCTGGGCATGGGGTTCTCCTTGGCGGGAACAGTTTGCCACAGAACCGGGGCCCGCTTTGCGGGCCTTTCGCCGGCAAGCCAGCTCCCACAGGATCACCACAGACCTGGGCCTTGTGCAACACCTGTGGGAGCTGGCTTGCCGGCGAAAGGGCTGCAAAGCAGCCCCTGCGATTTCAGCGGTTGAACCGCTCCGCCAGGCTATGCAGGTACTCCGCCATGCGCTCCAGGTCCTGGCTGATTTCCGCGCCCTGCCTGGCCTGCCCGGCACTCTGGTCGCACAGGTGGGCTATGCGCACGATCTGCTGGTTGATGTCCTCGGCCACATGGCTCTGCTGCTCCGATGCCGTCGCCATCTGCTGGCTCATGCCGGTGATGCGGCTGACCGCCTGGGCAATCCCGCTCAACGCTGCCTGCACCGCCTCGACACTGTGCACACTGTCCCGCGAGATCTGCTCGCCGCGGCTGGCGGTGCTCACCGCACGCTCTGCCCCGGCGCGCAACGAAGCAATGATCTGGTGGATCTCTTCGGTCGAAGCACGGGTGCGCTGGGCCAGTGATCGCACTTCGTCCGCCACCACGGCAAACCCGCGCCCCTGTTCGCCGGCACGCGCCGCCTCGATGGCCGCGTTGAGCGCCAGCAGGTTGGTCTGCTCGGCGATCGAGGTAATCACATCGACCACGCTGCCGATCGACTGAGTCTGCTCGGCAAGCGCATTGACGGCCTGGCCGATATCGTTGACCGCATTGCTCATGCTGCCCATGGCTTGCAAGCTCTGCATGGCCAGCTCGCTGCCCTGCTGCGCCAGCTGGTCGGCATCACCGGCTGCATGCGCCGTGCTCTGCACGTTATGGGTAACCTGCTGGATGGTCGCCGCCATCTGCGCGATGGCGGCGGCGGACTGGTCGGTCTCGTTGCGCTGGCGGTCGAGCATCTGTGCCTGGGCATCGGACAAGTCGGACGACTGCGCCGCCCGCGACTTCACCCCGACCCCTGCATCCACCAGGCGGGTCAGCGCCGTTTGCAGGCGCGCTTCCTCACTGATGATGGCCAGGTCGAGCTGGCCTTGCAGGCCCGGGTTATCGCTGTAGGTCAGCGCCACCAGCGGGCTGGTGAAGGCCTTGGGATGTTCGGCCAGCGTGCGGCGGACGGCCTGGTTCTGCCGGTGCTCGACCAGATACCAGGCCACCAGCAGGCTGGCCATCAACACCCCGAGCGCCGCGTAAGGCGCTAGCCACAGGTAGCCCGCTGCCGACACCAGGCCAGCACCGATCAATGGCCAACCGTGGCCCAGGCCATGCCCCAGGCGGGCCACCCACGGCACCGGTGCGCGGCCGGCCCGCAAGCGCGCGTACAGCGCCTCGGCACGGCGGATCTGCTCACGGGTGGGCACCGAGCGCACCGACTCGTAGCCACTGATGCGGCCCTGCTCGTAGATGGCCGTGACATAGGCGCTGACCCAGTAGTAATCGCCGTTCTTCGCTCGGTTCTTGACCACGCCCATCCAAGGTTTGCCTTGTTTGATGGTTTCCCACATGTGGCCGAACACGGCCGGTGGCATGTCCGGGTGGCGCACCAGGTTGTGGGGTTGGCCGACCAGTTCGTCGTAGGTGAACCCGCTGATCTCCACGAAAGCGTCGTTGCAGTAGGTGATGCGGCTGTTGAGGTCAGTGGTGGAAATCAGGCGTTGGTCGTTGGGAAAGGTTCTTTCGTGCTCAGTGACGGGCAAATTCATGCGCATCTTGGGCAATCCTTGCAGGATTAAAGGGAGGTAGTCAGCAGCACACGCTGATTTGATATATAGCAGGGCGCCATTATGTTGTCGGTCAGCGGCGCCAACAATTTAACGAGCACCGACGAAATACAGCATGTGCCGAACTTCAGCCCACGATGAGCTGGCTTTTGAGCAGGTCGCGGAAGGTCTGGATCAATGGCTCGCGACTGCGCCCGCGGCGAATGATCAGCGAAAACGGTGCCTGGTAGCCGAAGGTCGACGGCGACAGCACGCGCAAGTCGCCCTTGTCGACCCAGGCCTGGGCATAGTGCTCGGGCAGGTAGCCGATGTAGGCCCCGGACAGGATCAGGATCAACTGCGCCTCCATGCTCTCCACGGTTGCCGCGCTGTGCTTGAAACCATGCCGGGCCAGCTCGGCCTGGCTCCAGTAGCCACGCCCGACCATGCGCTGCTGGGTCACCACTTGCTCGGGAATGCGCCGCTCGGCATACAACGGGTGGCGGCTACTGCAGTAAAGCCAGTGCTGCTCACGGTACAGCGGCTGGTAGAGCAGCCCGCTCATGCGCGAGGAAAACGCCCCGATGGCCAGGTCCAGGCGGTTGTCCTGCACGCCCAGTTGCAGCTCGTAAGGGCTGGACACCGACAGGTGAAGATGCACCGCCGGGTGTTCCTGGCTATAGGCGCCGATGGCCTCGGCCAGCGGCAAGGCCCGGTCACCGACCGTGGAGTCGATCACCCCCAGGTTGAGGGTGCCGCGCAACTCGCCCTTGAGGGCGGCGGCATACTGTTCGAAACCGTCCAGCTCGGCCAGCAGGCGCAGGGTTTCCTGGTGGAACAGCTCGCCTTTGCTGGTCAGGCTGAACCCGCCACGGCCACGGTGGCACAGCACAATCCCCAGGGCGCCTTCCAGTTGGCTCATGTAGGTGCTGATGGCCGAGGTCGACAGGTTCAGTTCGCGCTGGGCATTGGCAAAGCCCTGGTGGCGCACCACGCTGACGAAGATGCGCAGCAGTTTCAGGTCGGGCAAGGTCGAGGCCATGGTGCAACGGTTCCGCAAGGGTATTTGCGCGCAGTCTAACCGCTCTGCGCCATTAGTTCAGAAATTCCTGAACTAAGTATTTGCCGGTAGCGATTTTTCCCCGGCACTACCTTCAGCAGACTTGGCCGAAATGTCCCTGCCCGCCAGCAAGACCAAACCTGAAAGGCGCGCGGCGGCACAGGTTCGAACAAACAGAACAATCGACCGACTGATGAGGCCCACCGTGGACAAGATCCTCCACCAACCACTGGGCGGCAACGAAATGCCGCGTTTCGGCGGCATCGCCACCATGCTCCGTCTCCCCCACCTGCAAAGTGCCCAAGGCCTGGACGCCGCCTTCATCGGCGTGCCACTGGATATCGGTACCTCGCTGCGCTCCGGCACCCGCTTCGGCCCGCGCCAGATCCGCGCCGAATCGGTGATGATCCGCCCGTACAACATGGCCACCGGGGCTGCACCGTTCGACTCGCTGTCGGTGGCCGACATCGGTGACGTGGCGATCAACACCTTCAACCTGCTGGACGCCGTGCGCATCATCGAAGAAGCGTATGACGAGGTCCTCGAGCACAACATCATTCCGCTGACCCTGGGTGGCGACCACACCATCACCCTGCCCATCCTGCGCGCGCTGCACAAGAAGCACGGCAAGATCGGCCTGGTGCACATCGACGCCCATGCCGACGTCAACGACCACATGTTCGGCGAGAAGATCGCCCACGGCACCACCTTCCGCCGCGCCGTGGAAGAAGGCCTGCTCGATTGCGACCGCGTGGTGCAGATTGGCCTGCGCGCCCAGGGCTACACCGCCGATGACTTCAACTGGAGCCGCCGCCAGGGCTTCCGTGTGGTCCAGGCCGAAGAGTGCTGGCACAAGTCGCTGGAACCGTTGATGGCCGAAGTGCGCGAAAAGGTCGGCGGTGGTCCGGTGTACCTGTCGTTCGACATCGATGGCATCGACCCGGCCTGGGCGCCCGGTACCGGCACCCCGGAAATCGGCGGCTTGACCACCATCCAGGCGATGGAGATCATTCGCGGCTGCCACGGCCTGGACCTGATCGGCTGTGACCTCGTCGAAGTCTCCCCGCCTTACGACACCACCGGCAACACCTCGCTGCTCGGTGCCAACCTGCTGTTCGAGATGCTCTGCGTGCTACCGGGCGTAGTGCGTCGCTAATACCGCTGTACCCCGGCAGGAGCCATATGGGAGGGCCACTGAGGCCCGCCAACACACGACATGACCGCCGGGCGCCGTGCAAACGCCCGGGTGGTCGATCTCGCCATAATAAAGATAATCGGGAGACCCCCAATGGCCTTGGACATCATTGTTGTAATGATCTATACCGCCGGCATGCTCGGGCTTGGCTGGTATGGCATGCGGCGCGCGAAAACCCACGAGGACTACCTGGTGGCCGGGCGCAACCTCGGCCCGGTCCTGTACATGGGCACCATGGCCACCACCGTGCTCGGTGGTGCTTCCACCGTCGGCACCGTGCGCCTGGGCTACGTCCACGGCATCTCCGGCTTCTGGCTGTGCGCAGCCCTGGGCCTGGGCATCATCGCCCTCAACCTGTTCCTCGCCAAACCCTTGCTGCGCCTGCGCATCTTCACCGTGACCCAGGTGCTGGAGCAGCGCTACAACCCGGCCGCACGCCAGGCCAGCGCCGTGATCATGCTGGCCTACGCACTGATGATCGGTGTCACCTCGACCCTGGCCATGGCCACCGTATTGCAGGTGCTGCTCGACCTGCCGTTCTGGGCCTCGCTGCTGCTGGGTGGTGGTGTGGTGGTGCTGTACTCGACCATTGGCGGCATGTGGTCGCTGACCCTGACCGACATCGTCCAGTTCGTGATCAAGACCGTCGGCCTGATGTTCATCCTGCTGCCAGTGTGCCTGTACAAGGCCGGTGGCTGGGACACCCTGGTGGCCAAGCTGCCGGCGGCCAGCTTCCAGCTGACTACCATTGGCTGGGACACCATCATCACCTACTTCCTGATCTACTTCTTCGGCATCCTCATCGGCCAGGACATCTGGCAGCGGGTATTCACTGCCCGTGACGAGAAGGTCTGCCAGCGCGCTGGCACCACCGCTGGTGTGTACTGCGTGCTGTACGGCCTGGCCTGCGCCGCGATCGGCATGGCCGCGCATGTGCTGATGCCCGACCTGGCCAACCCGAACAATGCCTTTGCCGAGATGATCAAGACCACCCTGCCCGATGGCATCCGTGGCCTGCTGATGGCAGCGGCGCTGGCCGCCATGATGTCCACCGCCAGCGCCGGCCTGCTGGCTGCGTCGACCACCCTGACCGAAGACCTGCTGCCCAAACTGCGTGGCGGCAAGGCGTCGAGCCTGGGCGTCAGCCGCCTGTTCACCCTGCTCACCGGCCTGGTGGTGCTGGGCATCGCCCTGGTGGTGAACGATGTGATCAATGCCCTGACCCTGGCCTACAACCTGCTGGTCGGCGGCATGCTGATCCCGCTGATCGGCGCGATTTTCTGGAAGCGCGCTACCACTGCCGGGGCTATCGCCAGCATGTCGCTGGGCTTCGCGACCGCGCTGCTGTTCATGTTCAAGGATGGGCTGGAGGCCAATACGCCGATCTACTACAGCCTGGCGGTTGGCCTGGTGAGTTTTGTTGTGGTCAGCCTGGTGTCGCGCAAGCCGGCGGCGGCGGTGAAACTGGCCTGACAGATCCGGGCTGCCTGTACTGGCCCTTTCGCGGGTAAACCCGCTCCCACAGGAATATCACAGGCCGAGTGCTGTGGGGGGACCTGTGGGAGCGGGTTTACCCGCGAAGAGGCCGGTACAGGCAACAGATTTTCATCAGGCACAAAAAGGCCGCTGCACCCACCCAGGTGCAGCGGCCTTTGTCTGTATCAGCGACGACGCGGTTGGCGTTTGCGCTGCTCTTCATCAGTCGGGATCGGCACCGGCTGCAAGGGTGGTGGAATCAGCCCCAAGGCGACAGCCAGGTCGTGGAGCCAGTTGGACAGTGGTTTATTCATAATGCCCCCTTGACGGGTCAGCCTCACGGCAATTCAATCCTGCGATGTTTCATACAGATCATAGCCCTATGTCCTGTATTACGCATGCCTCTACAGCTACAGATAAGGGCCATTTTGATACGGATCAAGCCGTACCGGCGCATTCCGACGACTGGTTAATCGTTTCGCTTTGTTGCAGGTCGATCCAGGCCTGCAAATTCGCCCCACGCATGCCCTGGCGCCACATCAACCAGGTGACCGCCTGATCGAATGGCGCCTGCAACGGATGGACCCTTACCTGATCGCGCCCGGGCAGGCTGTCGAGCATCGACCTGGCCATCATTGCCACGCCCGCGCCGGCGATCACGCAGGCCAGCATGCTCTGGTACGACTCGATCTCCATCACCCGGCCCATGGGCGTATGGGCATGGGCATACCAGGCCTCCAGGCGCATGCGGTACGAGCAGCCCTGGCGGAAAGTGAACACCGCCTTGCCCGCCACGTCCTTGGCAGTGTGCACCGCCGGGTGCTCGGGGCTGGTAATCAGCACCAGTTGCTCATCGCACAGCGGCACACCATCCAGCCCGGACAGGCTCGGCGGCCCGTCCACCAAGGCCGCGTCCAAAGTGTGGTTGAGCAGGCCTTCCAGCAGCTCGCCACTGGGCGCCGCACGCACCTGCAGGTTAACCGCCGGGTAGGCCTGGTGATAGCGCGCCAGCAACCTCGGCAAATGGGTCGCCGCGGTGCTGTACATGGTCCCCAGCACGAAGTCCCCGGCCGGTTGGCCACCGCGCACGGCGGCCAGTGCCTCGTCGCGCAAGGCAGACATGCGGTTGGCATAGTCCAGCAGCACCTTGCCCGCCGGCGACAGCTGCAGACGCTGGCGCTCGCGCAGGAACAGCTCGACACCCAGCTGTTCCTCGAGCTGGCGCAAGCGCGTCGACAGGTTCGACGGCACCCGATGCAGGCGCTCTGCGGCACGGGTGACCGAACCTTCCTCGGCCACGGCCTGGAAGATACGCAGTTGGCTGAACTCCACGGCATTCTCCAAAACAGAACAACTTGATCATCATTATTCAATTTTATTGAAAAAGAAACCGCCCTAACCTGCCAGCCATCGCTTACATCCCTGCAGGAGACTTGTCATGTCGCCACTCATTCAACTGCTGGCCAGCGCCGTGGCGCTGATGATGGCCATGGGCATCGGCCGTTTCGCCCTGACTCCGCAGCTGCCGCAACTGATTGCCGAAGGCCAGCTCGACCTGACAGTCGCCGGGCTGGTCGCAGCGGCCAACTACCTGGGTTACTTCATCGGCGCGGTCGATGCCATGTTCGCCCGCTCGCCGGGCCAGGTGCGCCTGCGCCTGCACGGCGGGCTGTGGCTGTGCGTGCTGCTGACCTTGGTCTCATGGGCCGCCGACGGATTCTGGAGCCACCTGCTGCTGCGCTTCGGCACCGGTGTAGCCAGTGCCTGGGTGCTGGTGATGATCACCAGCCTCAGCCAGCAGGTAGCCAATGCCAACAACCGCCAGCGCCTGGGTGCCCTGGTGTTCGCAGGGCCTGGCCTGGGCATTGCGCTGACCGGTTTGCTGGCACTGGTGGCGCACTTATGGGGGTTGGGCTCGGCAGCACTGTGGCTGATCTATGCCGTGGCCGCGCTGGTGATGCTGCTGGCGGTCCGGCCTTGGCTGCCCGGGGCGCTGCAAGCGGCGCCGGTGCCGTCGGCTGCACGCCAGGGCCCGACGGGCAGTGTCGGCATCGGCCGCCTGGGGCTGGTGTATGCGCTGTATGGCGTGGGCTACATCCTGCCGGCCACCTTCCTGTCGCAGATGGCCAACCAGCAGTTTCGTGGGCAGTGGCTTGCCGACCTGTTCTGGCCTGCGTTCGGCCTGGCGGCGGCGCTGGGGGTGCTGGTGGTGAGCATGCGGCGCGGCGGCCGTACCTCGATCTGGCTCACCGCCACCCTGTGGCTGCAGGGGCTGGGTGTACTGGCCTGCCTGATGGGCGGGGGTGTCGGCCTGGCGTTGGGCGTGGTGCTGTGTGGCGGGCCGTTCCTGGCCTGCATGCAGCTGGTGATGCAACGTTCGCGGGAGCTCGCGCCGCATGCCACCCAGCGCAATGCCGGGCTGCTGACGGCCTGCTTTGCCCTGGGGCAATTGAGCGGGCCATTGTTGGCGGCGGTCAGCAGCCATTACAGCGGCGGGCTGCAGCCTGCGCTGATGGTGGCGGCGGGTGGGTTGGTGGTGGCTGGGGGGTTGGTCTTGTTTGCCAGCTCGGTACAGCAGGGCAGCGCCTGTCAGGCCAAGGCCGCATCCTGAATTGAGATTGCCTGATCTGGCCTCTTCGCGGGCTTGCCCGCTCCCACAGGGTATGTCACAGGTCTCGAATATTGTGCAGTAACTTGTGGGAGCGGGTTCACCCGCGAAGAGGCCGGCACAGGCCAGCCCTTACCCCACAAACTTACGCAATTGCTGCTTCACCCAAGGCTCGGCACTCACCAGAACCACCCCCAGCAGCACCATCAACGCGCCAACCACAAAGTTCAGGCTCAGCGGCTCATCCAGCAGCAACACGCCAAAGGTCACCCCGAACAGCGGGGTGATGAACGAAAACACCGCAAGGTTCGACGCCAGGTACTTTCGCAGCAACCAGAACCAGGTCAGGTAGCTGATGAACGACACCACAATCCCCTGGAACAGCACACTGCCCATCGCCAGCGGCGTCAGCGCCACCGCGCCGATCTGCCCGCTGAGCAAGGCAATCAGCAGCAGCCCGGCAAAGCCCACCGCCAGCTGATAGAACAGGGTCAGGGTCGCCGGCGCCTCCGACAGCCGCGAGCAGCGCACCACCACTGTGGTCGCCCCCCAGGCCAGCCCGGCGATCACGCCAAAGGCATCGCCCAACAGGGTGCGGCCATCCATGTGCTCGAACGACATACCGCCGGCAAATGCCATGGCAATGCCGCCGAACGCCAGCAGGATCCCCAGCCACTGCAGCAGCCGCAGGCGTTCGCTGGGCAACCTGAAATGCAGGCCCAACGCGGTAAAAACCGGCGCGGTATAGAGGAACACCGACATGTGCGCCGCCGAGGTCAGCTTCAGCCCCTCTGCAATGAACAGGAACTCCAGGCCGAACAGCCCGCCCGCCACCACCCCGGCACGCCAGGTGCTGCCGACCTGGTTCCAACCCCCGCGCCAGCACAGCATCAGGCCCACCAGCACGGCGGCGATGCCGTTGCGCAACGCCGCCTGCATCACCGGCGCGATATCGATGGCGGCAGTCTTGATCAAAACCTGCTGGCAACCCCAGATCAGGCACAGCCCCAGCATCACCTGGAAGGCAAAGGCATCAGGGTTCTTGCGGACCGCGCTCATAGGCGGGCCTCGACGGTGGTCATTGGCATGGGCGAGGTCTCGGCAGTGTTCATGAACTACCGATTATCGGGTTTCCATGGCCGCCCTTGCCACCCTCAAAACGACCTCAGGCGATCTGTGCCTTCGCCGACACCTGCTCGAAGGTGGTTTCGTCCAGCGCATCTTCCTGCTCGTCCAGCACCTGGCGCGGGTGCTCGAAGCCCGGGATGCTGCTGTCGATCAGGCTCATCAGCCGCGAACCACGCTCGGTCAACACGAAGTTCTCGCCATTGCCGCCATCCTCTTCGGGCCGGGTTTCGATGAAACCACGCTCGAACAACAGCCTTTCATACTCGCAGGCGCGGGTTTTCAGGTGGTCCAGGTCGCCCACCGGCTCACCTTTGGCGGCCAGTGCCGCAGCGTGCTGCTCGGCATAGGGGCGTGGCGTGAAGCTGTGACCGGCGCCGTTCTGCACCTCGTGCAGCAAACGCTCGATCAGGTCCCAGTCGTAGGCGATGCTCATGGCTACGGGCTCCTGCTGTGGACGGAAGGGGTACACAGGTTGGGACCTGTCGAGGTTGCCCGGCGTTCCGAAATATCTCAGCGCTGGCGTTGTTGCGCTTGCATGTACTGGCGCAGCAACTGATTGATCCGGGTCTGGTAGCCGCTACCCTGCTCTTTGAACCAGGCGAGCACATCGGAATCCAGGCGAATGGTCACCGTCTGCTTGGCTGGAACTCGCAGCTCGGCCTCGCGGAAGAAATTTTCATCCAGTTCAGGAATATCCGAGGTATCGATAGCCTGGTCGTCCTGTCGAGCCAGGCGGCTCCAGTCAGTTTTCGATGCTTTGGTCATAATGTTTGGCCTCCCATCTGGTGGCTTTGCGTGCAGAAATGATGCGAATGACATCACCCTGCCTTGGGACGCTCCGTATTTACATCTGTACATACGATACCTCCTGATCCAGGCCAAGGCTAGGGGGCGATCGCACGACCTTCAATAGCCGCAGGAGGCTTTGGGAAATGGATTACAGCCTAGAGCGGAAACGGCCTAGCCAACCGGCTAGCAAGGCCCATCGGTCGAAGGCGCTGAACTAACGGCCAGGCGCATGCCTCCACCGGGCATCACCACCGCCGGAGGTAGGAAGGATGAAACTGCTACTGCCCATTGCCTGCGCCACTGCCCTGTTCTGCGCCCTGCCCGCCTGGGCCTGCACACCGGAAGAAGCGACGCAGAAACGCGAAGAGCTGGCCGGTTTGGTCACCCGGTTGACCGAACAGAACCCGCAGAAGGCCAAGGAGATCAATGACGAGCTTCAAGGGATGGAGCTTGGGACGGCGAGCAAGGATTTGCCCGACAAGTGTCAGCTGATCGACACGCGGATCAAGGAATTGAAAGGGGCGGAGAAAAAGGCTGAATAGTTGTCGCCTGTGCTGGCCCCTTCGCGGGTAAACCCGCTCCCACAGGGATTGCACAGGCCTGGAAGCCTGTAGGGTCACTGTGGGAGCGGGTTCACCCGCGAAGCAGCCAACACCGTTAGCGAGCGTTACTCAGCCGCAGGCTTGCGCTTCTTCAGCGGCGCCAGGCCGTCAGCGCTGGCCAGCGGTGCGTTGGCCTTTGGCTTGGCAGTTGGCTTGCGCTTGGCGGCTGCCTTCTTGTCACCGGTCTTCTTCTCGACCTTTTTCTTCTTGCTGCCAGCCGCCTTGCCCGAGGCCTTGACCTTCTTCGGCCCGTTGTAGGTGCCCTTCACTTCCTTGATCACCCGGCGCTCGAACTGCTGCTTCAGGTAGCGCTCGATGCTCGACATCAGGTTCCAGTCGTTGTGAGTGATCAGCGAGATCGCCAGGCCTTCGCCACCGGCACGGCCGGTACGGCCCACGCGGTGCACGTACTCGTCACCGCTGCGGGGCATGTCGAAGTTGATCACCAGGTCCAGGCCGTCGATGTCCAGGCCACGGGCCGCGACGTCGGTCGCCACCAGCACCTTGGAGCTACCCTGCTTGAAGCGTTCCAGGGCCAGCTTGCGGTCCTTCTGGTCCTTCTCGCCGTGCAGTACGAAGGCCTTCACATCCTTGGCCACCAGGTGGCCGTAGATGCGGTCGGCCAGGGCGCGGGTGTTGGTGAAGATGATCGCCTTGTCGAAGGTTTCGTTGGCCAGCAGCCACTGCACGATCTGCTCTTTGTGCTGGTCGTGGTCGGCGGTGATGATCTGTTGGCGGGTGCCTTCTGCCAGCTGCGAAACGCTGTTGAGCATCAGGTGCTCAGGGTCTTTCAGCACCTTGCCGATCATGTCGCGCAAGACCGCACCACCAGTGGTGGCGGAGAACAGCAGAGTCTGCTGGCGGTTCTCGCACTCCTTGCACAGGCGCTCCATGTCTTCGGCGAAGCCCATGTCGAGCATGCGGTCGGCTTCGTCGAGGATCAGCACCTGCACGTGGGACAGGTCGAGGTTGCCGGCATTGAGCTGCTCGAGCAGGCGGCCCGGGGTGCCGATCAGCACATCCGGCACCTTGCGCAGCATGGCTGCCTGTTCCTTGAAGTCTTCACCACCGGTGACCAGGCCCGACTTGATGTAGGTGAACTGCGAAAACAGCTGCACCTGCTTGAGGGTCTGCTGGGCCAGCTCACGGGTCGGCAGCAGGATCAGCGCGCGGATCTCGACGCGGCGCTCGCGCAGGTCGACCAGGCGATTGAGCAGCGGCAGCACGAAGGCCGCGGTCTTGCCGCTGCCGGTCTGTGCGGTCACGCGCAGGTCACGCCCTTGCAGGGCCAGGGGGATGGCCGCAGCCTGCACCGGGGTAGGCTCGACAAAGTTAAGCTCGGCCACGGCTTTAAGCAGGCGTTCGTGCAGGGCGAATTGGGAGAACACGGAGGTAACCTCAGGCAAGTGCGGGAAATTCAGTTGCATAGGGTAACGTTTTCTGCCGCCTTAGCCGAATTTCTTTTGGCAACTTTGTCGCCATCCGCGCTCTAATGGCGCCTCGTTTGGCAACAAGACTGTAAGCAAGCCCATGGATATTCAACGAATCTGGCGTGACTCCCTCGACCTGTGGGGCACCCTTGACCAACATCCGATGCTGCACGCGGCCATCGGCCTGGCGGTGCTGCTGCTTGTTTCCCTGGTCATCGGCCGCCTGGCGCGCTTCCTGGTGCTGCATGGCGCCCGCCTGCTGGCCCGCCAGCCAGCGCTGAAGTGGCTGGACGACCTGCGCAACAACAAGGTGTTCCACCGCCTGGCGCAGACCACGCCGTCACTTGTGCTGCAGTTCGGCCTGAAACTGGTGCCCGAGCTGTCCGACACCGCCCAGCACTTCCTCGGCAATGTCGCCCTGGCCTTTACCCTGCTGTTCATGACCATGGCGCTGTCGTGCCTGCTGGATGCCCTGCTCGACATCTATGCCCGCACCGAACACGCCCGCACCCGCTCGATCAAGGGCTACGTGCAGCTGGCCAAGATGATGCTGTGGATCTTCGCCTCCATCGTCATCGTCGCCACCCTGATCGACCGCTCGCCATTGTTGCTGCTGTCCGGTCTGGGCGCCATGTCGGCGGTGCTGCTGTTGGTGTACAAGGACACCCTGCTGTCGTTCGTCGCCAGCGTGCAGCTGACCAGCAACGACATGCTGCACGTGGGCGACTGGATCGAGATGCCCCAGGTCGGCGCCGATGGCGACGTGGTGGACATCACCCTGCACACGGTGAAGGTGCAGAATTTCGACAAGACCATCGTCTCCATCCCCACCTGGCGCCTGATGAGCGAGTCGTTCCGCAACTATCGCGGCATGCAGCAGTCCGGTGGCCGGCGCATCAAGCGCAGCCTGTTCATCGACGCGGCCGGCGTGCGATTCCTGACGCGCGAGGAAGAACAGCGCCTGAGCCAGGTGCACCTGCTAGCCGACTACCTGGCCGGCAAGCGTCAGGAGCTGCAGCGCTGGAACGAGGCCATGGGGCCAGTGGCCGAGCTGTCGGCCAACCGCCGCAAGCTGACCAACATCGGCACGTTCCGCGCGTTCGCCCTGGCCTACCTGAAGAACCACCCCAACGTGCACCCGAACATGACCTGCATGGTGCGGCAGATGCAGACCACCGCCGAGGGCGTGCCGCTGGAGATCTATTGCTTTACCACCACTACGGTGTGGGCGGATTACGAGCGGATTCAGGGGGATATCTTCGATTATCTGCTGGCGGTGTTGCCGGAGTTTGGCTTGAGCCTGTATCAACAGCCGAGTGGTAATGACATGCGGGTGGGGTTGAGCGGGCGTGTATCGCAAGAGCCTGTGCCGCGTCGGCTGGAAGACATGAGCGAGGCTTGAGATTGCCGCCTATCGCCAGCGAGCCACACAGAGGTCACGCAGATCGTGAGATCTTCGTTGTACCTGTGGGAGCGGCTTTAGCCGCGAAGAATCCAACGCGGTGCATGGCACCGGCTGCGCCGGTGTTCGCGGCTAAAGCCGCTCCCACAGGGCCCCTGCTAATTCAATGAGTTATGTGCAGTTCAATGAGAGCTGGCTTACCGGCGATGGGCCGCAAAGCGGCCCCAAATTGTTTGACTGACAGGCATGACGCCTTAGGGTGGTGTTTAAGTAGCCCCTTTCCGTGTCAGGGCCGAGTCAGGTGTGCACATTCATGGTTGTCGAAAGCCGGTTACTCTCGCGCCCATGGACCATGCAATACAGCGCGCCCGCCAGGATCAACCCCATCGCCCAACTGATATCCGCCCCCAGCCACTCGGCCACGAAGCCCGTGTAGAACGACAGCTTCATGAACGGGATGGTACCGATGATCGACACGGCGTACACCGCCAGGCTTCGACGATTGAAGCAACCATAACGCCCCTTGGCGTCATACAGCGCCCCCACATCATAGTGCCCTCGGCATACCCAGTAGTAATCCACCAGGTTGATCGCGCTCCATGGAATCAGCAGGTACAGCTGGCCGATCAGGATGTCGGCAAAGAACGTATCGAAATTGTACTGGGTGGCGATGGCGATCACCGTTGCCGCTGCGGTCAGCCCAGCCATTACCAGGGCCTTGGCCGTCGCGGTCACGCGCCGGATGGTCTTGAAGGCGCCAAAGATCGTGACCGATGACATGTAGGCGCTGTACAGGCACAGGACGTTGTACTGGATCACCCCCAGCGCGATAACTGCCAGCGCCAACGGCGCCCATGGGCCAAACAGCGCGGCAATGGCTGTGGCCGGGTCATGTCCCAGTGCCGAGGGCAGTTCCACAGCCACCAGCGCACCGAGCGCCATCATGGCGAAGGAGCCCAGCGCACAACCGCAATAGGTGGCCCAGAACGTGGCGCGCGGGTTGACGTTGGCGGGGAGATAGCGCGAGTAGTCGGCCACATACGGGCCATACCCCAGCGTCCAGGAGGCCGACTGGGCCACGATCAGGTTGAAGGCGGTGAACGAGAAGCCGGTACTCACCGCCGTTGTGGTTGCCATGTCGCCGGGGTGCAGCAGGATCAGCACCAGGGCGCCGGCAAAAACCAGCGTGGACAACAGGCTCATCCACGCGCCCAGGCGGTGGATCAGCTCGTAGCCGACAAAGCCGATGACAAAAGTCAGCAAACCGACCACCACGATCGCCTGGTCATCGCTCATGGGCACCAGCGCCTGCAGGGCATTGCGCATCAGCACGCCGCTGGCGGCGAGGAACAGGACTGCGGCCGTGACCATCACCAGCAGAGGGAGCGCCGCACCATGGACACCGAACTGCGCCCGGCTCTGGATCATCTGTGGCACGCCCAGGTGCGGCCCTTGGGCAGAGTGCGCGGCCATGAACACGGTGCCGATCAGGTTGCCGACCAACAGGGCCAACAAGGTCCAGCCCAGGCTCAGCCCGGACGCCACGCCCAGGGTGCCGACCATCAGGGCGGTTATCTGGAAATTGGAGCTGAACCAGATGGTGAACAATCGTTTGGGCGTACCATAACGCTCAGCGTGTGGGACAAATTCGATACTTCGCGTTTCTAGCTTCACGCCGGACTCCGATTTTTATTTTTTTGATTATCGGGTAGTCACCGACGGGTTACGGGCCCAGTAACGAACGTGTCATAGCTAGCTGCGCCATGCCTTGCCCGATAACGTCAGGCCGCCCAGGCGGCTCATCCACACCGAGGCCAGGATCACCGCCCCGCCGAGGAGCAGCCGGCCCAATGGCTCATGCTGGTTCCAGATCAGCAGGTTCAACAGCAGCCCCACCGGTACATGCAGGTTGTTCATCACCGCCAGCGTGGCCCCGGATACCAGGCACGCGCCTTTGTTCCACCAGTACAGCCCCAGCGCCGTCGGGCACAGGCCCAGGAACAGCAGCACCAGCCACTGCACATCGGTGGTCGGCAGGTGCTGGGCGTTGCCAAACAGCAGGAAGGCCGGCAACACCACGATCAACGCGCCGAGGTAGAAGTAGCCAAAGCGCTTGTAGTGGGGCAGGTCGCTGGGGTGGCGTGCAACCAGGTGGCGGTACAGCACCTGGCCGGCGGCGTAGGTGAAGTTGGCCAGTTGCAGCAGCAGGAAGCCGATGAAGAACTCACCGCTGATGGTATCGAAGCGGATCACCGCCGCGCCGGCCACTGCCACCAGCGCCGCCAGCAGCGCCCACGGGTTGAAGCGCCGGTTCATGGCATCTTCGATCAGCGTCACGTGCAGCGGCGTGAGAATGGTGAACAGCAGCACCTCCGGCACGGTGAGCACGCGGAAGCTCAGGTACAGGCAGACGTAGGTGATGCCGTACTGCAACGCACCGATCAGCAGCATCGAACGCATGAAACGCGGCTCGACCTGGCGCCAGCGGGTCAGCGGCAGGAACACCAGGCCCGCCAGCACCACGCGCGCGAGCACGGCGAAATAGCTGTCGACGTGCCCGGCCAGGTACTCGCCGATCAGGCTGAAGGAAAACGCCTGGATCAGCGCGACGATTATCAGGTAGCCCATGGTTGCCTCTCGTGGATCAAGGCCGCGACCTTAGCGGGTTGCGGGGAATCAGTTCAACCATGGGGAATGTAAGGGCAGTGCCGGCCTATTCGCGGGTAAACCCGCTCCCACAGGGACACCACAGGCCTCAGGTGCCGTGTTATTCCTGTGGGAGCGGGTTTACCCGCGAATAGGCCGGCACAGGCACCCATGAATTTCTGGCATAAAAAAGCCCGGCCATGCAGGCCGGGCAGGTACACCCAAAGGAGCAACAACAGGTGTCAGGGTTGGGAATTCGCCAAGCCTCAGGCCACCGCCGCCAGCTTGGCCTTGGCCTGGTTGACGCCCTTCTCATGGAAGTCAGGGCTCATGTTCAGGCCTTCGGCATGGATGAAGTCGACATCGTGAATACCGATGAAGGCCATTACCTGGCGCAGGTACGGTTCCTGGTGGTCGCTGGTGGCGCCGGCGTGGATGCCACCACGGGCAGTCAGGACGATGGCGCGCTTGCCGGTCAGCAGGCCTTGCGGGCCGGTGGGGGTGTACTTGAAGGTGATGCCGGCGCGCAGCACGTGGTCCAGCCAGGCTTTGAGGGTGCTCGGGATGGTGAAGTTGTACATCGGCGCAGCCATCACCAGCACGTCGGCAGCGAGCAGTTCATCGGTCAGTTCGTTTGAGCGGGCCAAGGCGTCCAGTTCGGCGGCGCTGCGCTGATCTTCGGGCTTCATCCAGCCACCCAGCAGGTTGGCGTCCAGGTGCGGCACCGGATTGACAGCCAGGTCGCGCACACTGATCTGATCGGCCGGATGGGCGGCCTGCCACTGCTGGATGAAATCACGGGTCAGCTGACGGGAAACGGAATCCTGCTGGCGGGCGCTGCTTTCGATGATCAGTACGCGGGACATGGGGTGCCTCCATCGGCAAAAAGGGTTGCGATTCGATGGAGGTGAGATTACGGCTTGACCTATCGATAAAAAAGCGTAAAAAATGGGTTCAATCTATCGATTTATCAGTTTATTCTGCACTGCAGTTCAAGGCGATCCGTAGTTTGATGATCTGCCGATTGAACTTGGCAGTGACATCGACGCTTTTACCGGCCGGTACGTTCACCCGGCGCACCCGTGGTGCCTCTGGGCCGTTGCGAAAGGTTACCTTGCACGCCGCCGGTACCTGCCCATAGTTGTTGAGGGTGATGGCGCCAATGTCATAGGCCGTGTCATAGGCGGTGTAGTCGAGCTTTACCCCGGTCAGGTCCTTCTCCACATCGATGGGATAAGCCATGGCCCCGAGGGGCAGGCACATCAGTATTGCCGCACAACATTTCTTCATGGGCCGCTCTCCTTGAAAGAGCGCAGCTTAGGACAACAGGAGCGAAAGATGAAAGCGCCGCGCGTAACCCTTGACCAGTGGCGAACCCTGCAGGCAGTGGTCGATCATGGCGGGTTTGCCCAGGCCGCCGAGGCATTGCACCGCTCGCAGTCATCGGTCAGCTACACCGTGGCCCGCATGCAGGAGCAACTGGGCGTGCCGCTGCTGCGCATCGACGGTCGCAAGGCAGTGCTCACCGAGGCCGGCAATGTCCTGCTGCGCCGTTCACGCCACCTGGTCAAACAGGCCAGCCAGCTCGAAGACCTTGCCCACCACATGGAACAAGGCTGGGAGGCCGAGGTACGCCTGGTGGTCGATGCAGCCTACCCCAGTGCCCGCCTGGTTCGTGCCTTGGCCGCATTCATGCCGCAGAGCCGCGGCTGCCGGGTGCGCCTGCGTGAAGAAGTGCTTTCTGGCGTCGAGGAAGTGATGCACGAAGGCATCGCCGACCTGGCCATCAGCAGCTACAGCATCGGCGGCTACCTGGGCGCCGAACTGAGCGCGGTGGAGTTCGTCGCCGTCGCCCACCCCGAACACAGCCTGCACCGCCTGGGCCGTGAACTGACCTTCCAGGACCTGGAAAGCCAGTTGCAGGTGGTGATCCGCGACTCCGGCCGCGCCCAGCCACGCGATGTCGGCTGGCTGGGCGCCGAGCAACGCTGGACCGTCGGCAGCCTGGGCACCGCCGCTACCTTCGTCAGCAGTGGCCTGGGCTTTGCCTGGCTGCCCCGGCACATGATCGAGCGCGAGCTGCGCGAAGGCGTGCTCAAGCCGTTGCCGCTGGATCAGGGTGGCAGCCGCCACCCACTGTTCTACCTTTACTCGAGCAAAGAGAAGACCTTGGGCCCGGCCACGCAGATTCTCATCGACCTGCTGCGCAATTTCGATACCGCGCCGCTGGACGTGCCCTTCGCAGCCCCCCCACAAGCTTGAGAGGACCGCGCCCATGGCCTATTTCGAACACGAAGGATGCGCACTGCATTACGCGGAATATGGCCAGGGCGAACCCCTGGTATTGCTGCATGGCCTGGGTTCCAGCTGCCAGGACTGGGAAATGCAGGTGCCGCTGCTGAGCCAGCACTACCGGGTGATCGTGATGGACATCCGCGGCCACGGCCGCTCAGACAAGCCCCACGACGGTTACCAGATCGCCACCTTCAGTGCCGACCTGCTGGCCCTGCTCGAACACCTGCACACCGGCCCGGTGCACTTCGTCGGCCTGTCCATGGGCGGCATGGTCGGTTTCCAGTTTGCCGTCGACCACCCGCAATGGCTGCGCAGCCTGTGCATCGTCAACAGCGCCCCCGAGGTAAAGCGCCGCACCCGCAGTGACTGGCTCTGGTGGCTGAAACGCTGGAGCCTGGCGCGCCTCCTCAGTGTCGAAACCGTCGGCAAGGGCCTGGCCGAACGCCTGTTCCCCAAGCCCGGGCAGGCCGAGCTGCGAGAGAAGATGGCCCAGCGCTGGGCGCGCAATGACAAGCGCGCCTACCTCAAGAGTTTCGACGCCATCGTCGACTGGGGCGTGCAGGAACGCATCGGGCAGATCCACTGTCCTACCCTGGTCATCGCCGCCGACCACGATTACACCCCGATACAACTGAAAGAACGCTACGTCGCCCTGATGCCCCACGCCAGGCTGGTGGTCATCGACGATTCCCGGCACGCTACACCCCTCGACCAACCCGAGGTCTTCAACCAGACCCTGCTGCAGTTCCTTGCAGCCGCTTCCACCTCTCAAGGATCTTTGAGCCCATGCTGAAAAAACTCCTGCTCACCGCCTGCTCGGTCGCCTTCGCCACCAGCGTCATGGCCTCCGACAAGACCCCGCACGTACTGCTGGACACCAGCTTCGGCCAGGTAGAAATCGAACTGAATGCCGAGAAGGCACCGATCAGTACCAAGAATTTCCTCGAGTACGTCGACAGTGGCTTCTACAACAACACCATCTTCCATCGGGTAATCCCGGGGTTCATGGTCCAGGGCGGGGGTTTTACTGACCAGATGGTGCAAAAAGACACCAAGGACCCGATTCGCAACGAAGCCAGCAACGGCTTGCAGAACACCCGCGGCACACTGTCGATGGCGCGCACCTCCAACCCGAACTCGGCCACCAGCCAGTTCTTCATCAACGTCGCCGACAATGATTTCCTCAACCCGGGCCGCGACGCCGGCTACGCCGTGTTCGGCAAAGTGACCAAAGGTATGGAAGTGGTCGACCAGATCGTCAATTCGCCGACCACCATCAAGAAAGGCATGCGTGATGTACCGGCCGACCCGGTCTACATCAAGTCGGCCAAACGCATCGACTGACCGCAGGCTTCACAGGGACGTGAAACCGCCTGAGGGCCGGATGGAACAGGAGTGTCGTTACCCATGCTGTACCGCCGTTTTGAACAACTGATCGATATCTTTCGCGAAGCACCCACTGAATCGCCACCTACCACCGTGTGGCCGTTCTACCTGTATTACCTGCGCCAAGTGTGGCCCAGCTTTCTCGCCCTGCTGGTGGTCGGCCTGGTCGCCTCGCTGATCGAGGTGGCGATGTTCAGCTACCTCAGCCGCATCATCGACCTGGCCCAGGGCACCCCCAATGCCAGTTTCTTCAGCGAACACAGCGGCGAGCTGATCTGGATGCTGGTGGTGGTCCTGCTGCTGCGGCCGGTGTTCTTCGGCCTGCACGACCTGCTGGTGCACCAGACCATCAACCCCGGCATGACCAGCCTGATCCGCTGGCAGAACCACACCTATGTGCTCAAGCAGAGCCTGAATTTCTTCCAGAGCGACTTTGCCGGGCGCATCGCCCAGCGCATCATGCAGACCGGCAACTCGCTGCGCGACTCCGCCGTGCAGGCGGTGGATGCGCTGTGGCATGTACTGATCTACGCCATTACCTCGCTGGTGCTGTTTGCCGAGGCCGACTGGCGCCTGATGCTGCCGCTGTTGCTATGGATCGCCGGCTACATTGCCGCGCTGTTCTATTTCGTCCCCAGGGTGAAGGAGCGTTCGGTGATTTCCTCCGATGCCCGCTCCAAGCTGATGGGCCGTATCGTCGACGGCTACACCAACATCGCCACGCTCAAGCTGTTCGCCCACACCGACTACGAACAGCAATACGCCCGCGAAGCGATCAGCGAACAGACCGAGAAGACCCAGCTGGCCGCACGCGTGGTCACCAGCATGGATGTGGTGATCACCACCCTCAACGGCCTGCTGGTGGTCACCACCACAGGCCTCGCGCTGTGGCTGTGGAGCCAGTCGCTGATCACTGTGGGCGCCATCGCCCTGGCCACCGGCCTGGTGATCCGCATCGTCAACATGTCGGGCTGGATCATGTGGGTGGTCAACGGCATCTTCGAAAACATCGGCATGGTCCAGGACGGCCTGCAGACCATCGCCCAACCGGTCACCGTCACCGACCGGCCCAACGCGCCGGCACTCAAGGTCAGCCGCGGTGCGGTGCGTTTCGATGACGTGGACTTTCATTACGGCAAGGCGGCCAACGTGATCGAAGGGCTCAATCTGGACATCCGCCCGGGCGAGAAGATTGGCCTGATCGGCCCGTCCGGGGCAGGCAAGTCGACCCTGGTCAACCTGCTGCTAAGGCTGTATGACGTGCAGGGTGGGCGCATTCTCATCGACGGCCAGGACATTGCCGAAGTGAGCCAGGCCAGCCTGCGCGCGCAGATCGGCAT
Source organism: Pseudomonas sp. NLJ1 (assembly GCF_049486705.1). NCBI lineage: Bacteria > Pseudomonadati > Pseudomonadota > Gammaproteobacteria > Pseudomonadales > Pseudomonadaceae > Pseudomonas > Pseudomonas sp. NLJ1. The sequence goes on from NZ_CP137735.1 coordinate 1,234,688, forward strand.
GATCACCCAGGACACCTCGCTGCTTCACCGCTCTATCCGCGACAACCTGCTGTATGGTCGCCCCGGTGCCAGCGAGGCGGAGCTACATGAAGCGGTGCGCCGGGCCCGCGCCGACGAGTTCATCCCGCAGCTGTCGGACGCCCAGGGACGCACCGGTTTCGATGCCCATGTGGGGGAGCGCGGGGTCAAGCTGTCGGGTGGCCAGCGCCAGCGCATCGCCATTGCCCGGGTGCTGCTGAAGAATGCACCGATCCTGATCATGGACGAGGCCACTTCGGCGCTGGACTCGGAGGTGGAAGCCGCGATCCAGGAAAGCCTGGAGACGCTGATGCAGGGCAAGACGGTCATCGCCATTGCCCACCGGCTTTCCACCATTGCGCGGATGGACCGGCTGGTGGTGCTGGACAAGGGGCGGATTGTCGAAAGTGGCAGCCACACTGAGCTGCTGGAGCAGCAAGGCTTGTATGCCCGGTTGTGGCATCACCAGACCGGGGGGTTTGTCGGAGTGGACTGATTTCCTGTGCCGGCCTCTTCGCGGGCTTGCCCGCTCCCACAGGTACTGCATAGGCCGTGAAGTTTGTGCGATCCCTGTGGGAGCGGGTTTACCCGCGAAGAGGCCGGCAAAGGCAACCCAAACCCCTCAGTCCCGGCGATAGGGCAGCATCCCCCTGGCCTCCTCGGCATACGCCCGCACCCCGTCCCGCTCCTGCACCAGAAAATCCTCCACCGCCCGCCGCAGCCCCGGGTGCAGCAGGTAGTGCCATGACCGCGTCAGCACCGGCTCGAACCCGCGAATCAACTTGTGCTCGCCCTGCGCCCCGGCATCGAAACGCTGCAAACCCTCGGCAATGGCAAAGTCCATGCCCTGGTAGAAACAGGTCTCGAAATGCAGCCGGTCGAATTCATCCAGGCAACCCCAGTAACGACCGAACAGGCTGTCGCCACCCACCAGGCTCAAGGCCATGGCCACATCACGCCCGCCCTGGCGCGCCATCACCACGCGTAGCGCCTCGGGCATGCGCTCGGCCAGCAGGCTGAAGAATTCGCGGGTCAGGTAGGGCGCACGGCGGCGCACCGCATAGGTGTTGGCGTAGCAGCGGTAGACGAAATCCCACTGCGCCTGGTCCAGCTCAGCCCCGCGGTACCAACGAAAATCGATACCCTGCCCGGCTACCTGTTCACGTTCCTTGCGCATTTGCTTGCGCTTGCGTGAACTGAGGCTGTCGAGGAAATCCAGGAAGTCGCGGTAGCCGTGATTGCGCCAATGGAACTGGCAGCCCAGGCGCTCCATCCAGCCTGGCTGGCCAGCGAGCTGTTCGTCCAGCGCCGGGTCAGTGAAATTGATGTGCGCGCCAGACAGCCCGCCCTTGCCCAGGTACTCCGGTAACGCCTGCAGCACCAGCAGGCCATCGGCTGGGTCGGCGGCGAGCAGGCGCGGGCCGCTGACCGGGCTGAACGGCACGGCACCGAGCAGCTTGGGGTAGTAGGCAATGCCGGCCCGCTCACAGGCATCGGCCCAGCCATGGTCGAACACGTATTCGCCAAACGAGTGCCATTTGCGGTACGCCGGCAGCAGCGCCCGTACCTGCCCGTCACGTTCCAGCACCAGGTGCTCGGCAGCCCAGCCGGTGTTGCGCGCGACGCTGCCGCTGTCCTCCATGGCGCTGAGAAACGCATGGCGCAGGAACGGTTGGCCGGCCGGCACCAGGGCATCCCAGGTGGCCGCCGGAAGATCACGCAAATGGGCAAGGCTGTACAGGCTGGTCACGGTTCTGGCTCGCTGTTTCAAGGTACCCAGTATCCCCAAGGAAGGCCCGCCACTCAAATCACGATAGCCGGGACAGATCCTTTCATTCTCAATTACTTAACAGCAGTGCCACTAATTCGACATTAATCTGTCACTCGCCCCCGCAATACTTGCGCCTGTTTTCCGGAACCCCAGAACCTGTCTATTCAGGCCCTTTCCGAAGACATGCCAATACAGGGGCGGGCGCTTGAGCCTCCCCCATCTTATTCAACAGGGAGAACCTTATGCGTCTTGTTTCTACACTTACCGGAGTGAGCCTCACCGGCATGATGCTGGCTCTGAGTACTCCGGCCAGTGCAGCTGTCGACGCCAAGCTGCTCGAAATGCTCCGCGCCAACGGCTCGATCAACCAGGCGCAGTACAACGAACTGCAGGCGGACCTGGCTCAAGAAACCAAGGAAAAGGCCGCTCAGAAAGCTCAGTCCGACCGGATGAGCTCCTTTGAACAGAAAGTGGCATGGGCCGCCAAGACCCAGGTCAAGGGTGATGTGCGCCTGCGTTACGAAGACGTCAACGTCGACAACCCGAACAGCAGCAGCGGCAACCAGGACCGCCAGCGCGTGCGTGCCCGTGTCGGCTTCTACAGCGAAATCAACCCGCAGGTCGACGCCGGCATCCGTATCGCCACTGGCAGCAGCGCCGATCGCCGCTCGACCAACCAGAGCTTCGACAACTACTTCGACAAGAAGTCACTGTGGGTCGACCAGGCCTACCTCGACTGGCACCCGACCGCCGTTCCCAACCTGCACCTGATTGGCGGCAAGATGGCGCAGCCATGGGTGAGCATGGGCGACATCATCTGGGACAGCGACATCAACCCGGAAGGCGTGGCAGCCACCTACAAGACCGACCTGGGCGGGGCCGAAGTGTTCGCCAGCGCCGGTCAGTACACCCTCAAGGACAACGTCGATGGCGACGGTGTGCAATACAAGCATGACGCACAGGTCTATCACGGCCAGCTGGGCGCCAAGTTCGCACCGGCAGATGTGCTCAAGCTGACCGTCGGTGCCAGTATCTATGGCTACGACAACGACAAGGAAGCAACCATTCTGCAGTCGTTCGGCAACACCACCAACGAGTTCAACCTGGTGGAAGGCTTCGGCCAGCTGGACTTCACCGGCTTTGCCATCCCGCTGTCTGCGTATGGCCAGTACGTGAAGAACACCGAAAGCACCGATGGCGAAGACCAGGCCTGGCTGGCGGGCCTGAAAACCAAGGTCGGCGCCTGGAGCCTGGACTACAACTACCGCGACGTGCAGCGTAACGCGGTGGTCAGCCTGTTCACCGACTCCGACTTTGGCAACGGCTTTACCGGTTCGCGCGGGCACAAGTTCAAGGTCGGCTATGAAATCGACAAGAACTTCTCCCTGGGCGCGGCCTACCTGATGGCCAAGACCGATCTGTCGCAATTGCCCAACAGCGATGCCGATGTAGATACCCTGCAGGTAGACCTGGAAGCCAAGTTCTAAGCGATACCCTGCGCTGCGTCACCTGAAGCGGGAAATGCCGACCCCATCCGGCGTTTCCCGCTTTTTTTGCCTGGCAGAAATGCGCCGGCCTCTTCGCGGGTAAACCCGCTCCCACAGGGGATATCACAGTTTCGAATGCTGTGGTGTCCCTGTGGGAGCGGGCAAGCCCGCGAAGAGGCCGGTACAGGCGCCAGATAAATCAGCGCTTGCGCAGAATCACGCTACCAATCGAATACCCCGCACCAAACGAGCTCAACACCCCCAGCGAGCCCTTGGGCAGGTCGTCCTGGTACAGGTGGAAGGCAATCACCGAACCCGCCGAACTGGTGTTGGCGTAACGGTCGAGAATCACCGGTGCATCCTCCTCGGCCACTTCACGTCCCAGCAACTTCTTGACGATCAGGTGGTTCATGCTGAGGTTGGCCTGGTGCAGCCAGAAGCGTTTCACATCGCTGGGCTGCAGCCCGTTTTCCTGCAGGTGCTCACCGATCAGTTCGGCCACCTTCGGGCACACTTCGCGGAACACCTTGCGGCCTTCCTGGATGAACAGCTTGTCCGCTGCACCCTCGCCCTCTTCCGCCGCGCGGTTGAGGAAGCCGAAGTTGTTGCGGATGTTGTTGGAGAACTCGGTCCACAACTTGCTGCTGACGATGTCGAACTGGTGCGCCGAAGTGGCCTTGTCGGCACGTTCGAGCAATACCGCAGTGGCAGCATCGCCAAAGATGAAATGGCTGTCGCGGTCACGGAAGTTCAGGTGGCCGGTGCACACCTCCGGGTTGACCATCAGCACCGCACGCGCCTGGCCCAGGGCCACGCTGTTGGCGGCGGTCTGGATGCCGAAAGTGGCCGACGAGCAGGCCACGTTCATGTCGAAGGCAAAGCCCTGGATGCCCAGCGCCTGCTGCACTTCGATGGCAATGGCCGGGTACGGGCGCTGCAGGTTGGAGCAGGCGACGATCACCCCATCGACATCGGCGGCGGTGCGACCGGCGCGCTCCAGGGCCTGGCGGGCGGCAGCCACGGCCATTTCGCAAAGCACCGACGGCTCGTCGTTGGAGCGCTCTGGCAGGCGTGGTTTCATGCGCTGCGGGTCGAGGATGCCAGCCTTGTCCATGACGAAGCGGCTCTTGATGCCCGAGGCCTTTTCGATGAACGCCGCGTCGGACAGCGGCGCTGCTTCGACTTCAGCGCGCTCGATGGCAGCAGCGTTGTCCTGGTTGAACTGCTGCGACCAGGCGTTGAAGGAAGCCACCAGTTCTTCGTTGGAAATGCTCTGGGCCGGGGTGTACAGGCCGGTGCCGCTGATCACGACGTTATGCACGGTCGTTCCTCTGGTCAAAGGCCATCGCCACGGGGCGCTGGCTGGGAAACATGACAGGTTAATGGCACTTTAGTGCCAATTTAAGGGCGAGGGCTGCGCCCTCGTTCGCGGGCACGCCCGCTCCCACAGGGATCGCGTTGCTCCTGAGAACACTGTGGTACCCGCGAAGGGCCGCCAAGCAGCCCCAAATTGCATCAATATTGCCACAACTGTGGAAGTTTAGCCCTCCACCTGGCTCCATTGCTTGCTCAATCGCTTGTCGGAAATCGGCACCTTGGTCCCCAACTGCTGGGCAAACAGCGAAACCCGGTATTCCTCCAGCCACCAGCGATACAGGGTCAGCTGCTCATCACGCTTGCCTTCCTGGGCATGCTTGTCGGCACGGGCCTTGTACTGCGCCCACAGGTTGGCCAGTTCACCACTCCACACCCGGTCCTTCTGCACCTGCGAACCCAGCTTCTCCAGGCGCAGCTCCACCGCCTTGAGGTAACGCGGCAGCTCCTTGAACCAGCTCCCCGGGGTTTCGCGGACGAAGCCCGGGTACACCAGGTTGCCGAGCTGTTGCTTGATATCGTTCAACGCCACCGCCTGGCTCAGGTCGATCTTGCCCTTGAAGCGCTTCTGCAGCCCATGCCACAGCTTCAGCACTTCCAACGTCTGCCGTGCCAGGCGCTCGGCATGCTCGGCCCAGCTGCCGCGCTTGCGTTCGGCCAGGCCAGCCAGGGCCGCACCATCACGTGGCAACGGCTGTTCGCCTTCAAGGATGCAGCTGTCCAGGCTGGCCAGCAGAATATCCTCGACCAGCGCCTCGACCCGGCCCATTTCACGGTACAGCAGGCCCAGTTCGGTAAGCCCTGGCAGCTTGCCGCGCAGGTACTTGGCCGGCTCGGCCAGCTGCTGCAGCAACAGGCGCTGCAAGGCGCGGCGGTGCTGGAACTCGGCTTCGGCCTGGGTCGAGAAGCGCCCTTCGCGCACGGTGCCGCCCTCTTCCACCAGCGCCGGGTACACGGTCATCGACAGGCCGGCGATCTTCTGCTGCGCGGTCTGCTTGACCTCGCTGAAGGCCTTGGCCTGTACCGGCTGCTCGCTCTTGGCGTCACGCGGCACGGCCAGCGCTGCCTGGCTGGCGGCGGCAAAGCGCGCGGTCAGCTCGGCCAGGTCGCGGCCTTCACCGAGGAACTTGCCCTGGCCATCGACCACTTCGATGTTCATGCGCAGGTGGCCTTCGACCAGGTTGACCGACTCGTCCCAGGCCTCATCGGGCACACGGGCACCGGTCATGCGCAGCAGCTCCTGCCCCAGGGCCTGCGGCAATGCGCCCTGGCCGAAGGTCATGCGCGCCAGCGAGGCCTTGACGAAGTCCGGCACCGGCACGAAGTTCTTGCGCAAGGCCTTGGGCAGGTTGCGCACCAGCGCCACGCACTTGGCTTCCAACAGGCCTGGCACCAGCCACTCCAGGCGCTCGCCCGGCAGGCTCGGCAACAGCGGCGCTGGCACCCGCACGGTCACGCCGTCACGCGGGTGGCCGGGCTCGAAGTGGTAGCTCAGCGGCAGGCGCAATTCACCCACTTGCAGGCTGTCGGGGTACTGCGCAGCGGTCACTTCGCTGGCCTCACGCGCCAGAACGTCTTCCTCGCGCATGATCAGCAGGTTGGCGTCCTTCTGGCTGCCCATGCGGTACCAGGCGTCGAAGGTCGCGGTCTGGTGGATTTCCGCTGGCAGGCGCGCTTCGTAGAAGGCGTACAGCGTTTCTTCGTCAGCCAGGATGTCGCGCCGACGGGCCTTGGCTTCGAGTTCGTCGAGGGTTTCCAGCAGTCGCTTGTTGGCCGCCAGGCACTTGGCCCGCGACTGGATTTCGCCACCCACCAGGCCTTCGCGGATGAACAGCTCGCGTGAGGTGACCGGGTCGATCGGGCCGAAATGCACCGGGCGGCGACCAACCAGGATCAGGCCGTACAGGGTGATCTGTTCATAGGCCACCACTTGCCCGCGCTTCTTCTCCCAGTGCGGCTCGAAGTGGTTCTTCTTGACCAGGTGGCCGGCCAGCGGTTCGATCCAGTCCGGTTCGATCTTGGCCACCATGCGTGCGTACAGCTTGGTGGTCTCGACCAGTTCGGCGGCCATCACCCACTGCGGGCGCTTGCGCCCCAGGCCAGACGATGGGTGTACCCAGAAGCGCCGCTGCCGCGCCCCCTGGTAGTCGCCTTCTTCGGTCTTCTGGCCGATCTGGCTGAGCAGACCACTGAGAATGGCCTTGTGCATCTTCTGGTAGTCGCACGGTTCTTTGTTCACCGTCAACTGCAGGTCACGGCAGATCAGCGCAAGCTGGCGATGGGCATCGCGCCATTCGCGCAGGCGCAGGTAGTTCAGGAAGTTCTTGCGGCACCAGTTGCGCAGCGGGTTGGCGGTCAGCGCCTGACGTTGCTCCTCGAAGCCACGCCACAGGTTGACCAGCGCGGCGAAGTCGGAGTCCACATCCTTCCATTGCGCGTGTGCCTGGTCAGCGGCCTGCTGGCGCTCCGGCGGGCGTTCGCGCGGGTCTTGCACCGACAGCGCACTGGTGACGATCAGCACTTCCTGCAGGCTGCCCAGGCGGGCGCCTTCGAGCAGCATGCGGCCCAGCCGCGGGTCGATCGGCAGGCGCGCCAGCTGGCGACCGATCGGCGTCAGCTGGTTCTCGCGGTTGACCGCCGACAGCTCCTGCAACAGGTTGAACCCGTCGCTGATGGCCTTGCCATCCGGCGGCTCGATGAACGGGAAGGCGTCGATTGCGCCCAGGCGCAGGTGCAGCATCTGCAGAATCACTGCCGCCAGGTTGGTGCGCAGGATTTCCGGGTCGGTGAACGCCGGCCGGCTGTTGAAATCCTCTTCGCTGTACAGGCGCACGCAGATGCCCGGCTCGACCCGGCCACAGCGGCCTTTACGCTGGTTGGCGCTGGCCTGCGACACCGCCTCGATGGGCAGGCGCTGGACCTTGGCGCGGTAGCTGTAGCGGCTGATGCGCGCGGTACCGGTGTCGATCACATAGCGGATGCCCGGCACGGTCAGCGAGGTTTCCGCAACGTTGGTGGCCAGCACCACACGGCGCCCGGTGTGCGGCTGGAAGATGCGCTGCTGCTCGGCCGGCGACAGGCGTGCGTACAGCGGCAGGATCTCGGTGTGGCGCAGTTGCGCCTTGCGCAGGATCTCGGCGGCATCGCGGATCTCGCGCTCGCCCGGGAGGAAGATCAGCACATCGCCGGGGCCCTTGCCCTCGCTGCGCTCGTGCTGCGACAGTTCGTCCAGGGTCGCGACAATGGCCTGATCGACGGTGAGGTCGTCCTCGATCTGGTTGCCCTCCTCGTCCTGCTCGCTGGTCAGCGGGCGGTACCAGGTTTCCACCGGGAAGGTACGCCCGGACACCTCGATGATCGGCGCACCGTCGAAGTGTTGGGAGAAACGCTCAAGGTCGATGGTCGCCGAGGTGATGATGAGTTTCAGGTCCGGACGACGGTGCAGCAGGGTCTTCAGGTAACCGAGCAGGAAGTCGATGTTGAGGCTGCGTTCGTGGGCTTCGTCGACGATGATCGTGTCGTAGCGCTCGAGGAAGCGGTCGTGCTGGGTTTCGGCCAGCAGGATACCGTCGGTCATCAGCTTGACCAAGGTATTGGCGTCGCTCTGGTCCTCGAAGCGCACCTGGTAGCCGACCAGCCCGCCCAGGGGCGTACCCAGCTCTTCGGCAACCCGCGCGGCAACACTGCGCGCGGCGATGCGGCGGGGCTGGGTGTGGGCGATCAGGCCATGGCTGCCACGGCCCAGTTCCAGGCAGATCTTCGGCAGCTGGGTGGTCTTGCCAGAACCGGTTTCGCCGGCGATCACCAGCACCTGGTGCTCGGCCAGGGCCTTCTTGATTTCGTCACGCTTGGCAGCGATCGGCAGGCTGTCGTCGTAGCGCACGGTCGGCACGCTCTGCTGGCGCGCAGTGACCTGGGCACAGGACGCCTGGACCTTTTCCACCCACTGCGCCAGCTTGGCCTCGTCGGGGCGCTTGCGCAGTTCGTGCAATTGCCGGCGCAGGCGATGGCGGTCGGCGATCATGGCGTGGTCGAGGTTTTGCAGCAGTTTGTCGATGGCGTGGTCAGTCATGGGGCTTTTTAGTGATGCAGGTGGGCCTGCTTTTTCATGATCGGCATTCGAAGGATGCGCGATTGTCGCAGATTTGCCGGGTTTCTGCTGCCTGTGCCGGCCTCTTCGCGGGTACCCCACAGCTCTCAGCCTCGATGCGATCCTGTGGGAGCGGGTTCACCCGCGAAGAGGCCAGTTGCAACAGCACATATGTTTAGCCAAATGCGATGTAAAGGTTGCCATTCACTGCTTTAATCAACCTTACGCCGCATGTGAGTATCAAAGGCATGACTCCCGTCCAGCCCATCGCCCCACCGTCGTCCCGCCCTTCGCAAGCGAAGGCCAGGCGCCGTGCCGGTGAAAATCCGCTGGTCCACATCATCCTCGCCTTCTGGGCCCTGTGGCACTGCCGTCACGCACGCCCACCGGATTTCCCACTCTCGCCTTTGTGACCAAACCCGGCCATCGTCTGGCCGTTTGACTCAGCCGGGCCGCCTGCATGCGCGGTGGCCCGTGCATCCGCGAGCGAATCCAACATGCACTTTGCACCCGTAGAGCAGGCCAGCCGTTTTCTGGCCGACAACCCCGATATCGAGCTGTTCGAACTGTTCATCCTCGACGCCAACGGCGTACCGCGCGGCAAGCTGCTACACCGCGAGGAACTGCTGGCCGTGTATCAGACCGGCCGGCCGCTGCCCAGCACCATTCTCGGCCTGACCCTGAACGGCGACGACGTGGAAAACTCCGGCCTGGTGTGGGACGTGGGCGATATCGACTGCCGCGCCTACCCGCTTGAAGGCAGCCTGGTGCGCCTGCCCTGGCGCCGGGTGCCGACTGCCGCAGTGCAGGTGAGCATGCACCCGAACGAAGGCCTGCCGGCCAGCGTCGCCGACCCGCGCCACGTGCTGCTGCGTACCATCGAAGCATTGAAGGCCGACGGCTACCATCCGGTGATGGCGTGCGAGCTGGAGTTCTACCTGCTCGACCAGAAACCTGATGCCCAAGGCCGCCCGCAACCGGCACTGGACAACGACGGCGGCCGCCCACGCACCACCCAGGTATATGGCCTGCGCGAACTGGAGCAGATCGAGCCGTTCCTCGCCGACCTCTACGCCGCCTGCAAGGCCCAGGGCATCCCGGCGCGCACGGCGATTTCGGAATACGCCCCCGGCCAGGTGGAAATCACCCTTGAGCACGGCGACGCCCTGCAGGCGATGGACCAGGCCGTGCGCTACAAACGCCTGGTCAAAGGTATTGCCCACGCCCATGGCATGCAGGCCTGCTTCATGGCCAAGCCGTTCGCGCAACTGGCCGGTACCGGCATGCACATGCACCTGAGCCTTGCCGACAGCGCCGGCAACAACCTGTTCGCCAGTGAAGACAAGGCCGGCACCCCGCTGCTGCGCCAGGCCGTGGCCGGCATGCTGCGCCACCTGCGCGACTCGCTGCTGCTGTTCTGCCCCAACGCCAACTCGTTCCGCCGCTTCCAGGCCAACAGCTATGCCCCGCTGGCGCCAACCTGGGGCGTCGACAACCGCACCGTGAGCCTGCGCATACCTGGCGGCCCGGCCAACAGCCGGCATGTGGAGCACCGCATCTGCGGCGCCGATGCCAACCCCTACCTGGCCGCTGCGGCGATCCTTGCCGCCAGCCACCGGGGCATCCGCGAACAGCTGGACCCGGGGGCACCGGTGGAAGGCAACGGCTATGCCCAGGCCACCGAACACCTGCCCACCGACTGGCTGACTGCACTCGACGCACTGCAGCACTCCAGCTGGGCTCGCGAAGCACTGGGCGAGGACTTCCTTGGCGTGTACCTGAAGGTCAAGCGCGCCGAGTACCGCCAGTTCATGGCCGAAGTCAGCGAGCAGGACTGGCGCTGGTACCTGCACCAGGCCTGAGCCCCAGATTACAAGGAACCCTCATGAATGCAGCATTGAACAAGGGCCCGGCGCAGCGCGCGCCGTCCTACTACAGCGCCACCCTCAACGACCACACCGAGTACCCGCAGCTCAAGGGCACGGTACAGGTGGATGTGGCGATCATCGGCGGCGGCTTCACCGGCGTCGCCACGGCGGTGGAACTGGCCGAGCGCGGCCTGAAGGTGGCCATCGTCGAAACCAACCGTATCGGCTGGGGTGCCAGCGGGCGCAACGGTGGCCAGGTTACCGGCAGCCTGTCGGGCGATGAAGCCATGCGCTCGCAGATGCGCAACCGCCTGGGTGCCGAGGTCGATGACTTCATCTGGCACTTGCGTTGGCGCGGCCACCAGGTGATCGAGCAGCGCGTGGCGCGCTACGGCATCGACTGCGACCTCAAGCGCGGCCACCTGCATGCGGCGATGAAGCCCTCGCACATGGACGAGCTGCGCGCATTCGAAGCCGAGGCCCAGCGCCGGGGCATGAGCGAGGAGGTGCAACTGCTGGACCGCGCCGGCATGGCCGAGCACCTGCAAAGCCCGTTGTACCTGGGCGCGCTGAAGAACCTGCGCAACCTGCACCTGCACCCGCTCAACCTGTGCCTGGGCGAGGCCCGTGCTGCCCATGGCCTGGGGGCGCTGATTTTCGAGAACTCCGAAGTGCTGGAGATCGTCCACGGCCCGCGCCCGGCGGTGGTCACCGCGCACGGGCGGGTCGAGGCGCGCCAGGTGATGCTGGCCGGCGATGTGTACCACAAACTGGAAAAGCGCCAGCTCAAGGGCAAGATATTCCCGGCCATGGGCGGCATCGTCACCACCGCACCGCTGGGGGAGCTGGCCGACCAGATCAACCCGCAGGACCTGGCGGTATACGACTGCCGCTTCGTGCTCGACTACTACCGCCTGACCGCCGACAAGCGCCTGCTGTTCGGCGGTGGCGCCAACTATTCCGGCCGTGATTCACGGGATATCGAAGGCGAACTGCGCCCGTGCATCGAGCGCACCTTCCCGGCATTGAAAGGGGTGCCGATCGAGTTCCAGTGGAGCTGCGCCATGGGCATCGTGGTCAACCGCATCCCGCAGCTGGGCAAGCTGTCGGAGAACGTGTGGTATTGCCAGGGTTATTCGGGGCACGGGATTGCCACCAGCCACATCATGGGCGAGATCATGGCCGAGGCGTTGACCGGGACGCTGGAGAAGTTCGACACCTTTGCCCAGTGCAAGCATGTGCGGGTGCCGATGGGGGACTTGCTGGGGAATCCGCTGCTGGCGGCGGGGATGTGGTACTACCAGATGCTGGAGAAACTGCGCTGATTTTACCGGCCTCTTCGCGGGTAAACCCGCTCCCACAGGTATTGCACAACCCTTGAGAGTTGCACAGAACCTGTGGGAGCGGGTTCACCCGCGAAGGGGCCGGTAAAGCCAGCAGTGATTCAGAAGATCAGGCGATCTTCTTCAAGCCCTGCTTCTTCAGCTCTTCATCGCGCAGTTCACGGCGCAGGATCTTGCCAACGTTGGTGGTCGGCAACGCGTCGCGGAACTCGATCTGGCGCGGGACCTTGTAGCCGGTGACGTTGGCACGCATGTGCTCCATCACCTGCTCCTTGGTCACGGTCATGCCCGGCTTGACCACGATGAACACCTTGATCACTTCACCGGACTTCTCGTCCGGTACGCCGATGGCCGCGCACTGCAGCACGCCTGGCAGGGCCGCCAGCACATCTTCCAGCTCGTTGGGGTACACGTTGAAGCCCGAGACCAGGATCATGTCCTTCTTGCGGTCGACAATGCGCATGTAGCCATCCGCCTGGATCACCGCGATGTCACCGGTCTTCAGCCAGCCATTGCTGTCGAGGATCTCCGCAGTGGCATCCTCGCGCTGCCAGTAGCCCTTCATCACCTGAGGGCCCTTGATGCACAGCTCACCAACTTCGCCCAGCGGCAGTTCGTTGCCGGCGTCGTCGATCACCTTGCACAGGGTCGAGGGTACCGGAATACCGATAGTGCCAACCTGGTTGGCCTCCGACGGGTTCACCGCGGCCACCGGGCTGGTCTCGGTCATGCCATAGCCTTCGCAGATGGCGCAACCGGTCACGGCCTTCCAGCGCTCGGCCACGCTCAGCTGCAGGGCCATGCCGCCGGACAGGGTGATCTTCAGCGCCGAGAAGTCCAGGGCCCGGAACGCCTCGTTGTTGCACAAGGCAACGAACAAGGTATTGAGGCCGACGAAGCCACTGAACTTCCACTTGCCCAGCTCCTTGACCATGGCCGGCAGGTCACGCGGGTTGCTGATCAGCACGTTGTGGTTGCCGATCAGCATCATCGCCATGCAATGGAAGGTAAAGGCATAGATGTGGTACAGCGGCAGCGGCGTGATGAGGATTTCGCAGCCTTCGTGCAGGTTGGAGCCCATCAGCGCCCGGCACTGCAGCATGTTGGCCACCAGGTTGCGGTGGGTCAGCATCGCGCCCTTGGCCACGCCGGTGGTACCACCGGTGTATTGCAGCACCGCCACATCGTTGGCCTGCGGGTTGGCCTCGGTCACCGGCTGGCCCTTGCCCAGCGCCAGTGCGTCGTTGAAGCGCACGGCCTGCGGCAGATTATAGGCCGGCACCATCTTCTTCACGTACTTGATCACACTGTTGATCAGCAGGCGCTTGAGCGGCGGCAGCAGGTCGGCCACTTCGGTGACGATGAAATGCCTGACCTGAGTCTTGGGCACCACCTTCTCGGCCAGGTGGGCCATGTTGGCCAGGCACACCAGCGCCTTGGCGCCCGAGTCGTTGAACTGATGTTCCATTTCCCGTGCGGTGTACAGCGGGTTGGTATTGACCACGATCAGCCCGGCACGCATGGCACCGAATACCGCCACCGGGTATTGCAATACGTTAGGCAGTTGCACGGCAATGCGGTCACCTGGCTTGAGGTCGGTATGCTGCTGCAGCCAGGCGGCAAACGCCCCCGACAGCGCATACAGCTCGCCATAAGTGATAGTCTTGCCCAGGTTGCTAAAGGCCGGTTTGTCGGCAAAGCGTTGGCAGGATTGCTTGAGTACCGCCTGGATATTGGGGAATTCGTCAGGATTGATTTCCGCCGTAATCCCGGCTGGGTACTTATCCTTCCAAAAATGTTCGATCATGGAAGCCCACTCCTTCAGCAACAGCGAAGTTCGATTCACGCGTCGATGCGCTTATTATTGATATGTGATGACGGCTCATTGCAAACCGGATCATCTGAAAGCGGGCCGAGAGTAACAGCTTTGCCAGGGGTCGCCTAGAGGCCAAAACAGGCCTCACGGTCACAAAAATGACTCAATGAACAATACAGGTCATTTTTAGAGTATTTATCCAAAATGTCGCAGATCGGGCTGTAAATAGCCTGTTAGAGCGGTTTGAAAGCATTCGCGGGTGAACCCGCTCCCACACAGGTACTGCACAGGCCTTGAGAACTGCAAGCCCCTGTGGGAGCGGGTTCACCCGCGAAGAATCCAACTCGGTCTCAAGCTATGTCGCGCAGCTCCCGCCGCAGGATCTTGCCCACCGGCGTCATTGGCAACGACTCACGCAGCACGATGTGCTTGGGCACCTTGTAGCCGGTGAAGTTGGCCTTGCAGTAGGCCTTCAGCTCATCCACGCTCAGCCCGCCCTCACGCGGTACCACGAACAACTTGACCGCCTCGCCGGAACGCTCGTCCGGCACGCCGATGGCCGCACAGTTGGCAACCTTGGGGTGCCCCATCACTACATCCTCGATCTCGTTGGGGTACACGTTGAAACCCGAGACGATGATCATGTCCTTCTTGCGGTCGACGATGCGGGTAAAGCCGTCCGGGTCGATCACTGCGATGTCGCCGGTCTTGAACCAGCCCTCCGCATCCAGGGCCTGGGCCGTGGCCTCGGGCTGCTGCCAGTAGCCTTTCATCACCTGCGGGCCCTTGATGCACAGCTCGCCCCGCTCGCCCAGCGGTAGCTCGTTGCCGTCATCGTCGATCACCTTGAAGGCGGTGCCCGCCACCGGGATACCCACCGTGCCCAGGCGCGCCAGCTGGCCATAGGGGTTGGTGCTGGCCACCGGCGAGGTTTCGGTCAGGCCGTAGCCTTCGACGATGCGGCAACCGGTAAGCGCCTCCCAGCGCTCGGCCGTGGCCTTGACCAGCGCGGTGCCGCCAGAGTTGGTGACCTTCAGCGCCGAAAAGTCGAGCTGGCGGAAGCCCGGGTGGTCCATCAGTGCGACGAATAGCGTGTTCAGGCCCAGCAAGGCGGAGAAACGCCATTTGCCCAGCTCCTTGATGAAGCCGGAGATATCCCGCGGGTTGGTGATCAGCACGTTGTGGTTGCCGGTGACCATCATGCACATGCAGTTCGCGGTAAAGGCATAGATATGGTAAAGCGGCAGCGGCGCGATCATCACCTCCTGGCCGTCCTTGATCAGCTTCTGCCCGTCCGGCCCGTGCTGCGAGAAGCAGGCCAGCACCTGCAGCATGTTGGCCACCAGGTTGCCGTGGGTGAGCATGGCGCCCTTGGCCAGGCCGGTGGTGCCACCGGTGTATTGCAGCACGGCAGTGTCGTCCAGGCTGAGCGGCACCGGCTTGTGCGACAGCTCGCGGCCCTGACGCAGTACCTGCTTGAACGACACCGCCTGGGGCAGCTGATAGGCCGGGACCATCTTCTTCACTTTGTCGACCACGGTGTTGACCAGCCAGCCCTTGGCGGTGGGCAGCAGGTCGCCCATCCTGGCCTCGATCAGGTACTCGATGCCGGTATCGGGCAACACCTCCTGCACGCGCTTGCCGAACATGTTCAGGTACACCAGCGCACGCGCGCCGCTGTCCTTGAACTGGTGGCGCATCTCGCGCTCGGTATACAGCGGGTTGGTGTTGACCACGATCAGGCCTGCGCGCAGGGCACCGAACACGGCGATGGGGTATTGCAGCACGTTGGGCATCTGCACCGCGATGCGGTCGCCCGGCTTGAGGTCGGTGTGCTGCTGCAGCCAGGCGGCGAAGGCCGCCGATTGGCGCTCCAGCTCTGCGTAGGTCAGGGTCACGCCCAGGTTGCTGAAGGCCGGGCGGTCGGCGAAACGTTTGCAGGAGCGCTCGAACACCTCGACGACCGAGGTGTAGGCATTGATGTCGATGGTGGAGGGCACGCCCGCCGGGCGCTTGTCATTCCAGAAGTCGGCTTGCATTTATTATTGTTCCTCTGCCTGGACTGCTGCGAGTCCTGTAGTCCTTTCACCTGCCCGCCCGAAAGCGAAAAGGCGTTGACCCGACGTTAGCAGGTAAGCCCAAGGCGGCATATACGCCAAGTGCCGCCATTAACATTGTGAATCTTATTTGTGCTCTTCCTGCAATCCGGTCGGTTGTGCATACACTGTTCGGGTACCTGTGCGCACAAGGACCCGCCATGCCTCACGACGCCTTCTGGTTGCCCGCCAGCGAGCACTGCAGCCTGTATGTGCACCAATGGTTGCCGGCCAAACCGGTAAAAGCCGTGGTCCTGCTGGCCCACGGCATGGCCGAGCATGCCGGGCGCTACCAGCACCTGGGCCATGCCCTGAGCGAGGCCGGCTTCGCCCTGTTCGCCGCCGACCAGCGCGGCCATGGGCGCACCGCCGAACTGGGCAGCCTCGGCCTGTTCGCCCGCAGTCATGGCTGGAATGCCGTAGTCAACGACCTCGGGCTGCTGGCCCAGCACATCGGCCAGCAATACCCGGGCACGCCGCTGTTCCTGTTCGGCCACAGCATGGGCAGCTACATCGCCCAGGCCTACCTGCTGCACCACAGTGGCAGCCTGCAGGGGGCGATCCTCAGCGGCTCCAACTACCAGCCGGCGGCGCTGTACCGCGTGGCGCGGCTGATTGCCCGGCTGGAGGCCTGGCGCCAGGGGCCGCTGGGCAAGAGCGCGTTGATAGAGTGGTTGTCGTTCGGCTCGTTCAACAAGGCTTTCAAGCCCAACCGCACGGCGTTCGACTGGCTCAGCCGCGACCCGGCGCAGGTCGACCTGTACGTCAACGACCCGTTGTGCGGCTTTCGCTGCAGCAATCAATTGTGGCTCGACCTGCTGCAAGGCTTGGCGCAGATCAGCCAGCCGAGTAACCTCGCGCAGATCGATCCGAACCTGCCACTGCTGGTAATCGGTGGTGAATGTGATCCGGTCAGTGCCGGCAAGCGTCTCACCCTTCTGGCCGACGCCCTGCGCGCGACCGGCAATCGACATGTACAGCTGCGCGTCTATCCTGAGGCGCGGCACGAAGTACTCAACGAAACCAACCGTGACGAGGTCACCGCCGATATCCTCGGCTGGCTCGAACAGGCACTGGCCCTAGGCCGCCCTGTGCGCAGTGAATGATAGCCGCCCTCGCCTACCGCTTAAGGAAGCCCCGATGTCCCAGGTCACCAACACGCCTTACGAAGCCCTCGAAGTCGGCGACAAGGCCGAGTACAAGAAGTCCGTCGAAGAACGCGACATCCAGTTGTTCGCCGCGATGTCCGGTGACCACAACCCGGTACACCTGGACGCCGAGTTCGCTGCCAAGAGCATGTTCCGCGAGCGCATTGCCCACGGCATGTTCAGCGGCGCGCTGATCAGTGCTGCAGTGGCCTGCACCCTGCCTGGCCCTGGCACTATCTACCTGGGCCAGCAGATGAGCTTCCAGAAGCCGGTGAAAATTGGCGATACCCTGACCGTGCGCCTGGAAATCCTGGAGAAGCTGCCCAAGTTCAAGGTGCGCATCGCCACCAATGTGTACAACCAGAATGATGAGCTGGTGGTTGCCGGTGAGGCCGAGATCCTTGCACCGCGCAAGCAGCAGACCGTCGAGCTGGTGTCGCCGCCGAATTTTGTGGCTAGCTGAAGATTGATGCAGGCAGTACCGGCCCTTTCGCGGGTAAACCCGCTCCCACATGGACCTCACAGCATCAAGCCGTGACGCAATCCTGTGGGAGCGGGTTTACCCGCGAAGAGGCCGGCGCAGCCAACATCATTCGATCGCCTGCAACCGCCGCTCGATATGCCTGCGCTCCGGCTCCTGCCGGGTCAGCGCCAGCGCCTGCCGCCAGGCCGCACGGGCCTCTTCAATATGCCCCAGCTGGTAATGCAGCTCGCCCCGCGTCGCATGTGCCAGGTGATAGTCCAGCAACTCCCCCCTCGCCAGAATACCGTCGACTTCCCGCAGGCCAACCTCCGGCCCATCCCGCTTGGCCAACGCAACAGCCCTGTTCAGTTCCACCACCGCCGACGGCCAATGCCGCTGGAGCACGTCATACAGCCCGACAATTTCCACCCAGTCGGTCTCTTCCGCCGTCGCCGCTTCGGCATGCACCGCCGCTATCGCCGCCTGCACGGTATACGCACCGAACGCGCGGCTTTGCAGGGCCTGGCGCACCAGCTCGCAACCTTCGTCAATGCGTCGCCGGTCCCACAGGCTACGGTCCTGCTGCTCGAGCAATACCAGGTTGCCCTGGCCATCGGTACGCGCCCGCTGCCGGGATGCCTGCAGCAACATCAGGGCCAGCAGGCCGACCGCCTCCGGGTCGGGCAACAATTGCACCAGCAGCCGCGCCAGGCGAATGGCTTCATCGCTCAGTTCCTGCTGCAACAGCGCCTCGCCTGACGACGCCGAATAGCCCTCGTTGAACACCAGGTAGATCACCCGCAGCACGCTCTCCAGGCGCTCGGGCAGTTCGCTGAGCTCCGGCACCTGATAAGGGATGCCCGCATCACGGATCTTGGCCTTGGCACGCACGATACGCTGGGCGATGGTGGCCGGGCTCTGCAGGAAAGCGCGAGCGATCTGCTCGGTGGTCAGGTCGCAGACTTCACGCAGGGTCAGCGGTACCTGGGCATCGGCGGACAACGCCGGGTGGCAGCAGGTGAAGATCAGCCGCAGACGGTCGTCGGCCAACAGCTCTTCTTCGCTTGGGTCCTGCGCGTGGCCGTCGAGCTGCATGCTCAGGTCCGCCTGGGAACGGTCGAAACGGGCGCGCCGGCGCAGCGCATCGATGGCCTTGAAGCGGCCGGTGGAGACCAGCCACGCCCGCGGGTTATCGGGAATACCGTCGCGCTGCCAGCGCTCGACGGCGATGAAGAAGGCGTCGTGCATGGCCTCCTCGGCCAGGTCGAAATCACCCAGCAGGCGGATCAGCGTCGCCAGGATGCGCCGTGACTCGCTCCGGTAGACCGCCTCGACCTCAGCACGCACTTGCGCCAGTGCCGTCATCAGTCGGGCATCCGCTGGGTCACCACCTCCACCAGGCGGTCCAGGCTTTCTCCCCAGCCCTGGTGAAAGCCCATTTCCTCATGGGCGCGGCAATCGGCGGCGTTCCAGTGCCAGGCGCTGGCGGTGTAACGGGTTTTGCCCTGCTCCTCGTCAAAACTGATCACGGCAGTCATGAAAGCCTTGTCCGAAGGCACCCAGCCTGGGCCGAAGGCATCGGTGAACACCAGCCGCCGAGGCGCGGCGATTTCCAGGAACACGCCCTGGTTCGGGTACTCGCTGCCATCCGGCGCCCGCATCAGGGTGCGGAACAGGCCACCGATCCACAACTGCATCTCGCACTCCGGGGTGGTCATGCCGTGCGGCCCCCACCACTGCATCAGCCACTGGGGATCGGTCCAGGCGCGGAACACCTTGGCCGGTGGCGCGTCGATCAGGCGGCTGATGGACAACTCGTGTTGCGCTTGCGCGGGGTGGGCAAGGCTCATGCTGGTAGGTCTCCATTGCTGTCAGGGTTGCAGTTCGCGCACCGGCCGCACCTCGACACTGCCGACCCGCGCGGCGGGGATGCCCTTGGCGATGTTCAGCGCCTCGTTCAGGTCGCGGGCTTCCACCAGGTAGAAGCCCGCCAGTTGCTCCTTGGTCTCGGCGAACGGGCCATCGGTCAGGCTCATGTGCCCGTTGCGCATGCGCACTGTGGTGGCGGTCTGCACCGGCTTCAGCGCCTCGGCCGCCAGCATTCGCCCGGAGCCTTGAATGGATTCGGCATACGCCATGCATTCGGCGTCTTCCGGGCTGTCGGGCAGGCTGTGCAGCAGCCCCTCGTCACAATAGACCAGGCACAGGTATTTCATGGTCGCCTCCAGGGCTTTGGCAAAGTGCGTTTGGCGATAACGGCTCAGGGCTTGAGATCGAACAGGGCTTTCTGGGTTTCCATGTCGAACGGCGCCGACCAGTGCTCGTGGATGACCTGCCACTGGCCACCTTGACGACGATAGCCCACGGTGGCGCGCATGAAGCCGCACTGGCTTTCATTGTCCGCAGGGCCACAGCGGTTCAGCCAGTGGGCCAGGGCCAGGTCGCCAGCGGCATGCACGGTAAGTTCGGCGAACTCGAAAACCATCGGGCCGGGGCACATGCCCATGCACATTTCCCAGTGCGCCTGGTAGGTTGCCTTGCCTTTGAACTGCAGGGCCTGGATGGCATCGAAGGCGACGATGTCGTCGGCATAGGGAGCGATGATGTTGGGGATGTCGCGGTCGCGCACGGCCTGCATCCAGCGCTCGATCAATTGGCGGATCTCGGTTTCGGCTGCGGTGCTCATCGGGGGTTCCTCCGACAGGTCATGGGTGATTGGGCACGCGGTGCGGCGTGCTTTCACCTATGGTCGAACGGGAACTGGAGGAATCGACAGGCAGGGGAAACAATTCTGCACGGTGACGGCAGAATACCTGCGAGAAATAGCGAAAAGCAGGCTGGCTCAGGCCATTGCGGCTTGCTCAAAGACCTCATCAGCCCACTGGTTGAGGCTTTTGCCGGCAGCACGGGCAGCAACACTCGCGGCGGCATGAACTTCGGGCCGAATACGCAACATTACTTTGCCCGAAGCAGGTTTTTCCGGCGCAATGCCCTGCTCAGCACAATCGGCCAGGTAGTCTTCCAGCGCACCGCGAAATGCCTCATGCAGCTCGGGCACCGAGCTTGCGTGAAAACTGATGATGTCACGCATACCAAGCACTCGGCCGACGAAAATATCGTCACGCGCGTCGTACTCGATACGGGCGGCGTAGCCTTTGTAGCGCATGCAACTCATATCCTGACTCCTGCCCGCATGAGGAATTCACGGGCTTCTTCAATCTGATACCGCTTGGCTTCCTTGCCTGGATGAGGCCGATGGCATCTCCAGAATTGGCCACCAAGCACCAGTTTGACTCTGGAGCCTTGCCGCTCCAGCACCTCACCGCCCAGATGGAGTACCAATGCCTCGATCTCGGAGAAAGCCAACGACGCCGTGGTCGGCGTTCGGAAAATTGCGTCGAGGATCTTGCGGTATCGAGTGTTCATCGAAAAATGCTATCAAACAAAGATAGCACTTTTTCCTCGATATTCATTCAGGATTTTTCTGGCGCTTGAACTGCAATACGGTTGACAGCCCTGACACCAGCAGGCTGGTGAAAGGGCCATCGACACCAGGCAAATGTCCGATCAACCCTGCTGACAACCCTCACCCATGGCCCGGTACTGAATGGTGTGCACCTGGCCCTGGTGGTTCTCGTAGGTCATGGTCGCAGGTACCACTTCGCAGACGTTGGGGATGGTCGACAGGTTGATCACCCGCTTGATGTCCAGGTTCATGGAGTAGTCGTACTGCTGGGCGACGGGCTCGCTGGAGACGGGTCTGGCCTCATCGGCGAGGGCGAACGAGGACATACCGACCAATGCAAGAATCAGTAATGGTTTCATGTGAGTTTGCCTTTTGAGCATTCAAGCTGATCGATTGACTTCTATTGCCGTGCTCGGCGCGGAGAAGTTGCCATCTGCGATGAAGATGGCACGAAGTACCGATCCCGCTTCGTACTGCCAGTGGGGATGGATAAAAGTCTACTCCCGGCCCGGAATAGTTGAACCCCGAACTCGGACATTCACCCTTGCCAGATATGCAACAATCTGCGACAAGTTCAGCGCAAAATATCGGGCCAGAGCCTCTGGCCACCTTTCAGGGCAGGGCGCGCGATTTCTGAAAATTTGGATTGTTCGAAACTTTCGGCCCCGGAACGCCGGCTGCTGGACCACTTTTACCGCCAGCACGGCTCACGCATGCGTGCTGCGGGCGATGCTGAGCTGTGGGTAGCGCGAGGCCCTGGCATCATCGCGGGCTTGAGCCTGAGCCCGGTAGGCGATGGCTTCTGGCTGACCGGGTTGTTCGTCGACCCGCAACGGCGCAGCCAGGGGGTGGCCGGGCGGTTGGTCGAGGCGGCGCTGGCGCAGGCTGGCGGGCCCACCTGGCTGTTCTGCCACCCGGACCTTGCGCCCTTCTACCAGCGCCTGGGCTTCGACATGGCCCAGCTGCTGCCGCAAGCCCTGGCTGGCCGCCTGCAGCGCTACCAGCGCAGCAAGCGCCTGGTAGCAATGCAACGAGGTCAGTCGTCGCTGGCGTCGAGCCCGGGGAACAGCACCTCGGTGTAGCCGAACCGGGAAAAGTCCTGGATGCGTGACGGGTACAGCCGGCCGATCAGGTGGTCGCATTCATGCTGCACCACCCGCGCATGGAAGCCGTCGGCAAAGCGGTTGATCGGGTTGCCCTGGGGGTCGATGCCTTCATAGCAGATGTGCTTGAAACGCGGCACCACGCCGCGCAGGCCAGGCACCGACAGGCAACCTTCCCAACCGTCCTCGATCTCGCTGGACGTCGGCGTGATGACCGGGTTGAGCAGGATAGTCTGCGGCACCGGTTCGGCATTCGGGTAACGCTCGCTGCGCTCGAAGCCGAAGATGACAAGCTGCAGGTCGATGCCGATCTGTGGCGCGGCCAGGCCCACCCCGCCCACATGGCGCATGGTTTCGAACATGTCGTCGATCAGTTGCTGCAGTTCGGCGCTGCCGAGCATATGTTCGGGCACTGGCGGGGCGATGCGCAGCAGGCGTTCGTCGCCCATCTTGAGAATGTCACGGATCATCGGGGGTTCGGCTCGGAAGATTGATGCTCGCTCGGTACAGGGTGCTCATGGCCCAGCACGGTAATGGTTTCGCCGGGCTTGTGCTCATCGACGTCCTTCTCGCCAGGGTTCTTGCCCTCGCTCGACATGTGCTCGATCACCGCATTCATCTCCGCACCCAGCAGCAAAACGGCGGCGGAGATATAGAAATACAGCAATAGCACGATGATTGCACCGATACTGCCGTACATGGCGTTGTAATCGGCAAAGGTCTTCACGTAGTAGGCAAAGCCCAGCGACGCCAGGATCCACACCACCACCGCCAGCACCGAGCCCGGTGTGATGAAGCGGAATTCCTGCTTCACATCCGGCATCACGTAATAGATCAGCGCCACCGCCACCATCATCAGGATGATGATCGCCGGCCAGCGCAGGATGGTCCACACGGTGACGATCACCTCCTGCATGCCGATCTGGGCGGCAATCCACTCCATCACCTGCGGCCCCAGCACCATCAGCGCCGCAGCCACCAGCAGCATGCCGGCAATGCCGACTGTGTAGATGATCGACAACGGAATGCGCTTCCATACCGGGCGGCCCTCGGGCACATCGTAGGCGGCGTTCATCGCGCTCATCATCAGGCGCACACCGGCCGATGCGGTCCACAGGGCAATCACGATACCCACCGACAGCAGCCCGCCCTTGGACTGCTGCAACTGGTCGATCACCGGGTTGACCTGTTCCAGTGCCTGGGGTGGCAGCACCAGTTCCGATTGCAGGCGCAGCCAGGAAAAGAAGTCCGGCAGGTGCAGGAAACCGATCAGGGCGATCAGGAACAGCAAGAAGGGAAACAGTGAGAACAGCATCTGGTAGGCCAACGCGGAAGCGTAGGTCGACATCTCGTCGTCGAGAAATTCCTTGACAGTGCGTACCAGCACGCGGTGCAGGGGCAGGCCGCGCAGGTCGGGGAAAATCATAGCGTCTCCTTTCGCCGCTTGATTCGTGAGTACATGGGTAAGTCTAATAGACCATGCCGTTACTGTGCTGATCCCGGCCATGCTGCAAGAATTTGCTTACGCCAGTACCGGCCTTTTCGCGGGTAAACCCGCTCCCACAGGTCCTACGCAAGTTCAAGCACTGTGCAGCACCTGTGGGAGCGGGTTCACCCGCGAAATGGCCGGGACAGGTCACTCACATCAAGGCTTTTTCACCGCATCCTTCACGTTGCCCTTGATCTGTTGCCCCTCGCCCTTGAGCTCCTGCGCCTCGCCCTCGGCCCGCAGCCGCTCGTTGTCGGTCACTTTGCCGACACCCTGCTTGACGTTGCCGATCGCTTCGTTGGCCAGGCCTTTCGCTTTGTCTTTGGTACCGCTCATGGCAAAACTCCTGCAATTGGAGGCACAAGGACCGTGCCGACAGTCGGTGGACCCGACGCCTTCGCCAAGCGTTCCAACAGTTTTTTTGCCTTCGAACCGAGCGGCAAGGCGGTTGGCAAACCTTGCTCCGCTACACGCCACCCCTCACAATGCAGGCCTTCATAGCGTCAACCCGCAGGAACCTGCATGAAACTCGACAAACCCGCCGCCATCGCCCGGCGCAACGAAGCACTGGCCCGCCCGGTGCTGACCAGCAGCAACACCCTGTTCGCCATCCTCGACCGCAAGCGCAACCTGTGGTGGTTCGAGGTGCCGGTGGCCCTGCTGCGCAAGGGCCAGCCCGACTGGGTCAACCTGCTGCTGCACACCCCGGAAAGCGACGAGCTGCAGCACCTGAAGGTGCCGACCAACTTCCTGCGCGCTCACCAGGAACAAATGGAAGTGCGCAACCCGGGCAAGCGCCGCTCGACCATCAGCCTGGCCCTCAGCGCCGACCGCGACTCGCTGCTGCGCGACACCCGCCCCGGTGGCGAGCAGCTGGACTTCCGTACCTTCGTGCAGGCCTGATCAGGCCTTTTCGATGCGATCGTCATGGATGACGATGCGGCCCTGCTTGAACAACCCGCCGATGGCCTTCTTGAAGTTGCCCTTGCTGACGTTGAACAGCTTGCTGATCAGCGCCGGGTCGCTCTTGTCGCTCACGTTCAGCACCCCGCCTTCGGCATCCAGGCGCGCCATGATCTGCTCCTGCAGGCTGTCGGCCAAGGCCGCGCCGACCGGTTGCAGGCTGAGGGCGATCTTGCCGTCCTGGCGCACTTCCTTGATGAAGCCCTTCTCGTGCATGCCCGAGCGCAGGAACTTGAAAACTTCGTTCTTGTGGATCAGGCCCCAGTGGCGATTGTTGATGATCGCCTTGAAGCCCATAGGCGTCTCGCCGGCCACCAGCAGCTCGACCGGCTGGCCCACCTGGTAGTCCGCCGGGGTGCGGTCCAGGTAGCGGTCCAGGCGTGAGGTGGCAGTGATGCGGCGGGTGCGCTTGTCGAGGTACACGTGCACCACGCAGTAGTCGCCGATCTTCAGCGGCCGCGCCTCTTCCGAGTACGGCATCAGCAGGTCCTTGGACAGGCCCCAGTCAAGGAAGATGCCGGCACCGTTGATGTCCTTGACCTTGAGGCTGGCGAATTCGCCGACCTGCACCTTGGGCTTCTCGGTGGTGGCGATCAGCTGGTCTTCGCTGTCCAGGTAGATGAACACGTTCAGCCAGTCATCGACCTCGGTTTCGGCGTTTTTCGGGATGTAGCGCCCGGGCAGCAGGATCTCGCCGTCGGCGCCGCCGTCCAGATACAGGCCGAAGTCCACGTGTTTCACGATTTGCAAACTGTTGTAACGCCCAAGCAGAGCCATTTCCGATGTTCCTCAAGACAAGGTGGCTATTCTACACCTGAAGCCAGCGCGCCGCCCGACCGCTGATGCGGTGGAACCGTCAGCCCCTCGTCGCGTCTACCGTCTGGCCAGCCCCCAGCAAGGAACAGCACATGCCGCTACGCCTGTTCAAAGCCCTGCTCATCGCCATCGGCTTCGCCCTGGCCCTGGCCGCCTGCAGCCGCATCGACCTGGCCTACCGCAACCTCGACCGCCTGGTGCCGTGGTCGCTGGACGACTACCTGGCCATGAACAGCGAGCAGAAGGCCCTGCTTGACGACCGCCTGCGCGAGCACCTGGCCTGGCACTGCAAGACCCAATTGCCCGGCTACCTCGACTGGCTGGACCGGATACGCGGCATGGTCGCCGACGACCAGGTGACCGACCAGGCCCTGCAGCAGCGTACTCGCGAAGCCCGCGAGGCAATTGGCCGGGTGGCCGAGGAAATCACCCCTTCGGCCACCGAGTTGCTGCGCGGCATGAGCGATGCCCAGGTGGCGGAGATGCGCGAGGCGTTCCGCGAGGACATCAGCGAACGGCAGAAGAAGTATGTGGATACGCCGTTGGCCAAGCAGATCGCCCGCCGTACCGAACGCATGGAGAAACGCCTGACCCCGTGGTTCGGCGAGCTGACCGCGGTGCAGAAGCAACGCGTGCAGGCCTGGTCCCAGGCGCTGGGCGACCAGAACCGCGAATGGATCGCCAATCGAGCGCACTGGCAGCAGCAATTGCTGCTGGCGATGAACCAGCGCAACGACGCCAGCTTCGAGCCGCGCCTGGCGACGTTGTTACAGCGCAAGGAGAGTTTGTGGACGCCGGAGTACCGGGCGGCGTATCAGAATACCGAGCAGCAGGCGCGCAGCTTGCTGGTCGACCTGGTGCAGCAGAGTACCCCGCAGCAGCGGCGGTTTCTGGAGGAAAAATTGAGCAAGGTCCGGACTGATTTCAGTGAGTTGAAGTGTTTGAAGGGTTAACTGGGAAAAGCAGGGCCGGCCTCTTCGCGGGTAAACCCGCTCCCACAGGTACGGCACAGGATTTGAAACCAGTGGGGTCCCTGTGGGAGCGGGTTTACCCGCGAAGAGGCCGGGCCTGATAAAACAAGATCACCGCCCCTTGCGCCGATACGGAAACACATCGATCACCTTCCCTTCACGAATCGCCGCCTGCAGCCCCTTCCAGTAATCCGCATCGTACAACTCCCCATGCAAGCGGCTGAACAACCGCCGCTGGCCGATATCGGCAAACAGGAACGGCGGGAACTCCTCGGGGAACACGTCATGCGGGCCGATCGAGTACCACGGCTCGCCCGACATCTCGTCCTCCGGGTAACGCGGCGGCGGGATATGGCGGAAGTTCACCTCGGTCAAAAAGCTGATCTCGTCATAGTCATAGAACACCACCCGGCCATGGCGGGTAACGCCAAAGTTCTTCAACAGCATGTCGCCAGGGAAGATATTCGCCGCCGCCAGCTGCTTGATGGCCAGGCCGTAATCCTCCAGCGCCTCCAGCACCTGGCCCTCGCTGGCGTGCTCCAGATACAGGTTCAGCGGCGTCATGCGCCGCTCGGTCCAGCAGTGGCGGATCAGCACCGTGTCACCTTCCAGCGCCACGGTCGATGGCGCCACCTCCAGCAGTTCGGCCAGGCACTCCGGCTCGAACTTGCTGCGCGGGAAGCGAAAATCGGCAAACTCCTGGGTATCGGCCATCCGCCCAACGCGGTCGACGCTTTTCACCAGCCGGTACTTGTCGATCACCGTGGCACGGTCGACCGTCTTCGACGGTGAAAAGCGATCCTTGATGATCTTGAACACGGTGTTGAAGCCCGGCAGGGTGAACACGCTCATGACCATGCCACGCACCCCGGGCGCCATGACGAAGCGGTCGTCGCTGTTGGCCAGGTGGTTGATCAGCGCCCGGTAGAACTCCGACTTGCCGTGCTTGTAGAAACCGATGGAGGTATACAGCTCGGCCACGTGCTTGCCCGGCAAGATGCGCTTGAGGAAGTTGACGAACTCCGCCGGCACCGGCACATCGACCATGAAGTACGAGCGGGTGAAGGAAAAGATGATCGACACCTCGGCCTCGTCGGTGATCAGCGCATCGGCCTCGATACCGTGCCCTTCGCGGTGCAGCAGCGGGATTACCAGCGGCCACTGCTCGTCGCTGTTGAACAGCCGGCCAACCAGGTAGGCACCCTTGTTGCGGTACAGCACCGGCACGAACAGCTCCAGCGCCAGCGCTGGGTCCTTGCACACCCAGTCCGGCAGGCACTCGCGCAATTGCTCTTGCAGGCGTGTCAGGTCGCCCTCCAGGTCACCGTATGGCACATCGAACGGGTAATCGGTGAACACCGCCCGGAGCAGGCTCTTGAGCCCGCCGTCCGGCCGATAGGTACGGGTCTGCGCGGCGCGCTCGCGGCCGCGCATCGAGGGCCGGGTGGTATGGATGAACATGCAGCCGTCGCTGATCAGGTCATGGCTGAACAGGCTGCAGAACAGCGAGTTGTACCAGGTCTCGGACAGCTCGTCGTCCAGCCGCGGGTCGATCAGGTGGATATAGGCGTTCTTCACCAAAGGCCATTGCTCCACATCCAGCAGCACATCCTCGGCAAAACCCTGGCGCAGCCAGCCGTTGACCTCGGCGACCTTTTCTTCATAGAGATTGATGCGGGCGGCGGAAGCACGCTGGATATCCTGCCAGCGCGCCTGCTCGAAGCGTTTGCGGGCACCGAGGGTGATGCGCTGGAAGTGATCGCGGTAGTCATCGAAGCCGGCGAGGATCATCCGGGCGATTTCGACTGCTGGCCAGGGCTGGGACATGCGAAGACCTCGGTGCGGTGTTGAGTTACAGAGCTTAGTCGCCTCTTGGTTTTTGCGGAGCCTGTGCCGACCTCTTCGCGGGTAAACCCGCTCCCACAGGTTCTGTGCAATGCACGGCCCTGTGGTAATCCTGTGGGAGCGGGTTTACCCGCGAAGAGGCCGGCACAGATTTACACCGCAAGAAAGCACAAGAATCCCTTGGCCCCCTGACGTACACTCGCGCCCCTGCCCCGCCTCCGGAGACCGCTGTGAGCCCCATCGCCCTAGCCCGCCTGCTGACCCTTGCCGCCGTCTGGGGGGCGAGCTTCCTGTTCATGCGCATCATCGCCCCCGAACTGGGTACGGTGCCGACGGCGTTCTTCCGTGTGTCCATCGCCTGCCTGGGCCTGGTTGCACTGCTCGCCGCCGCCCGCGTGCGCTGGGATTTCCAGGGCAAGCTCGGCGCCTGCCTGGTGCTGGGCATGATCAACTCCGGCATCCCCGCCACGTTCTACTCCGTGGCCGCCCAGGTACTGCCTGCCGGCTACTCGGCAATCTTCAACGCCACCACGCCGTTGATGGGCGTGCTGGTCGGCGTGCTGTTCTTCCGCGAACCAATGACCCTGGCCAAGCTCTGCGGCATCTTCCTGGGCCTGTTCGGCGTCGGCATCCTCAGCGGCGCCGGCCCGGTGGCCCTGGACCTGGCCCTGCTGCAAGGCGCACTTGCCTGCCTGGCGGCCACCACCTGCTACGGCTTTGCCGGCTTCCTCGCCCGCCGCTGGGTCAGCGGCCTGGACAGCCGTCTGTCGGCACTGGGCAGCATGCTCGGCGCCACCCTGATGCTGAGCCCGCTGTTCGCCTGGAGCGCGCTGACCCAGCCGCCTGCCAGCTGGGGTGGCTGGCAGGTGTGGCTGTCGTTGATGGGGCTGGGCCTGCTGTGCACAGCGTTCGCCTACATCCTGTACTTCCGCCTGCTGGAGGAGATCGGCCCGGTCAAGGCCAGCACCGTGACCTTCCTGATTCCGGTATTCGGCGTATTGTGGGGGGCGTGGCTGCTGGACGAACCGCTGTCGATGGCGCACCTGTACGGCGGCCTGCTGATTGGCCTGGCATTGTGGCTGGTGCTGCGCCCGGCACGAAGCTGAAGCGGGGTACAGGATGAACGACGCGTACAAGAAGGTGCTGTTCCGCCTGGAGCAGGACGAAAACGGCTACCCGCCCGCCTCGGTCGAGGGCCTGTGGGCCAAGGCCGTGGAAGGCGGCTATGCCGTCGACAACATTCCCTTCCATGTCTACGGCATCGCCCCGGGCGACGTGATCGGCACCCGTGAGGACGCCGGCGAAACCTGGTTCGCCGAACTGCGCCGCAGCAGCGGCAGCTCGGTGTTCCGGGTGATCGTCAAGCCCCCGGAAACCCTGGACCAGGTATGCGCGGCCTTGCACGACTTCGGCTGCAACTGCGAAACCGAGCAGGCGGTGAAGATGCTGGCGGTCGAGGTCCCGCCGCAGCGCTCGCTCGACACCTTGCTCTACTACCTGCTCACCCAGCGCGAAGCCGGCCTGCTGGACTTCGAGGAAGGCGTACTGCGCCACGCCATCCCCGAAGAATTTCGCTAGGGCCTACGCCTCGGCCAGGCGCGCGGCGGGCTTGCGAAACACGAACAGCAGGCCCACCACGATCAGCCCCATGCCCAGCAGGCTGAGCGGCGCCAGGCGGTTGCCGAAGATCAGCAGGTCCATCACCGCGGTCACTGCCGGCACCAGGTAGAACAGGCTGGTGACATTGACCAGGTTACCCTTGGCGATCAGCCGGTACAGCAGCAGGGTCGCCAGCAACGAGACCACCAACCCCATCCACAGCAGCGCGCCGACGAAACCACCAGTCCACTCCACATGCAACGGCTGCAGCGGCGCGAACAGCGCGCACATGGCAAAGCCGGCCAGATACTGCAGAGGCAGCGTGCCCATGGGGTTGTCGGTGATGCGCTTCTGCAGGATTGAGCCGAAGGTCATGCTGACCAGGGCCAGCAAGGCGAACAGCATCCCCGCCAGCGACACCCCGCCCAGGTTGATGCCCTGGTAGACCACCATGATCAACCCGCCAAGCCCCAACCCCAGGCCGAACAAGCGGCTCCAGGAGCGCTGGCGCTCCATCAGCACCACGGTCAGGATCGGTTGTACCCCCATCACCGTGGCCATGACGCCGGGGGTAACGTGGGTATCGAGCGCCAGCAGATAGAAGATCTGATAGGCGCCGAGTAACACACAGCCGGTACCCAGGGCTCGCAGGATGGCCCCGCGACTGCGCGGCCAGCGTAGCCCCAGCAACGGGCCGATCAACAGCAGGCCGGCCAGGGCCAGCGCCGAGCGCAACAGCAGGAAGGCGAACGGGCTGGCGTGTGCCAGGCCAAGTTTGGAAACGATCGCCCCGCTGCTCCACAGCAGGACGAACAGGCTGGTAGTGGCCGCCGAGGCCACGGATGCTTTGCTAAAGACAGACATGTATTGCCACCTGATTCAAGGCGAATAAGCCAGACGGACGGCGTGTGCTTCAGCGTGGGAAGTCGCCGACCGTGTTCAGTAGGTTGCGTGTACGAAGGGATGCGGCCAGAAGCCGATCAGCCCAGCACGACCACGCAAGCAGGCGGAGCTACGCCGCCTACGACGCCACTGACAGGTGGTGGTGGATAGTGACTGATCATCGCCGGCTGCTGGCAGCCACGCACGACCATGCCCGCGACTGGCGCGATGGCAAAGCTTGTGGTGGAAGGGCTGGCTGGCATGAACAGGTCTTCGGGAAGAGAACAGTGGGCTGGACTATAGCCCGGTGCCCCATGCCTTGCAAACAGCTTTTGTGGGAGCGGCCTTGTGTCGCGAAAGGGCCGCAGAGCGGCCCCAGCAATATCTGCGGCGAAGCTGAGTGTGTGGGGCCGCTGCGCGCCCCTTTCGCGACACAAGGCCGCTCCTACAAAAAGACCGCGCCACCATGGATGTTGGTTAATTTCTCACCCCCCCGATTCGTCTGAATGCGAAACGCAGCCCGCATTCACCCGTTTCGAGGACCACCGATGAACGTATCCGCCTGGCTCCACCGGCCAGCCCAGGTCACCTGCCTGCTGCTGGTCAGCGCCTACGCCCACGCCGCCAAGCCCGGCGACGTGTTCAAAGACTGCAAGGACTGCCCCGAGATGGTCGTGCTGCCCGCCGGCAGCTACGTGATGGGTGCCCCCGACGACGAAGTGGGCCGCCAGCCCGACGAGGGCCCGCTGCACACCGTGACCTTCGCCAAGCCCTTCGCCATGAGCCGCTACCAGGTCACCGCCGGCGAACTGGACGCCTACATCAAGGCCACCGGCACCGTCATCAAGAGCGGCGACGACCGCCCAGGCCGCTGGTGCGAAGCCAGCAAGCCCAGCTACAAGCAAGGCCCCCGCCAGCCGGCGGTGTGCGTCGACTACGACGAAGTACAGGCCTACACCCGATGGCTGGCAAAAACCACCGGCAAACCCTACCGCATGGTCAGCGAAGCCGAACGCGAATATGCCGCCCGTGGTGGCTCCAGCGGCCCGTTCCCCTTCCCCTTCGACGAACCGGGCAAGTACGAGATCAGCAAGCACGCCAATACCTATGGCCCCAAGGATGGTCATGCCTTCACCGCCCCGGTGGGCAGCTACCCGCCCAATGCCTTCGGCATGTACGACATGCACGGCAACGTCTACGAATGGGTCGCCGACTGCTACCACGACAGCTACGAAGGCGCCCCCACCGACGGCAGCGCCTGGATCCAGGACCCCAAGTGCATCCGCGCGCACATGCGCGGCAACGACTGGGGCGAACCGCCGATCTTCTCCCGCTCGGCCAACCGCAACGACCGCCTCAAGACCACCCGCGGTGACTTCCTCGGCTTTCGCGTAGCACGCGAACTGTGAAGTTGTGACGCGGTTAACGCAGCACCGGGCAAAAAAATCGCCAATAAGAATCGTTCCGGTTTTTCACAGGTGCTGCGTCCTATAGCTGACATAGAAAAAAACCCTCTGCCAACGAGACCGCAATAGATGTCCAAGTCCCTCCCCGGCCCGCTCAACCCGCTTGCCAAAGCATTACTGATTAGTCATTCCCTTCGCCCCCAGCGCGCGTTAACCCGCATCGGCCTGGGCCTGGCGATATCCGCTGCGATGGTTGCCCAGGTGCAGGCACAGGAGTGGACCCTGGACATTCCCGCGCAGTCGATGAACTCGGCGTTGCAGGCACTGGCCAGGCAGACCGATACCCAGTTGCTGTACAGCCCGGAGGACATCAATGGGCTGCGCTCCACGGCCCTCAAGGGCCGGCATGACCTGCAGTCTTCGCTGCGGACACTGCTGCAAGGCACCGGGCTGCGTTACCAGATCGATGGCAACACCGTGACGGTGACGGCCAGTTCGGGCGCACAGGCCGGCCAGGTCGAGCTTTCGGCGACCAACGTCAATAGCGTGGGCCTTGGTGCCACCACCGAAGGCACGGGCTCCTACACCACCGGTGTCACCAACACTGCCACCAAGATGAACCTGTCGATACGTGAGACGCCCCAGTCGATCAGTGTGATCACCCGCCAGCGCATGGACGACCAGCAGCTCAACAGCGTGACCCAGGTGCTGAACCAGACACCGGGCATCACCATGTCCCAGGACGGTGGCCTGCGCTACAACATCTACTCCCGCGGCAGTGCCATCAACACCTACCAGCTTGACGGCGTGACCACCACCCAGGAAAACCAGACCCGCAACATGCCCAGCACCTTGCTGGACATGACCATTTACGACCGCGTCGAAATCGTCCGCGGCGCCACCGGCCTGATGACCGGCGCCGGTGAACCCGGCGGTGTGGTCAACCTCATTCGCAAACGCCCGACCCGCGAATTCCAGTCGCACATCCAGGGCACTGTCGGCTCCTGGGACTCCTACCGCAGCGAAGTCGATGTTTCCGGCCCCTTGACCGAGGGCGGCAACCTGCGCGGGCGCATGGTGGCGGCCAAGCAGAAAAGCGGCAGCTTTCGCGACTGGTACAAGGAAGACAAGGACATTCTCTACGGTGTTCTCGAAGCGGACCTGAACGACGCCACCCTGGTGCGTTTCGGCGTCGATTACCAGAAGTTCAAGGCCACCGGTTCACCGGGTGTGCCGCTGTTGTTCACCAACGGCAAGCAGACCAACTTCTCCCGCTCGACCAGCTCCGGCGCCCGCTGGATGTACGACGAGCTGGAAACCACCAACTATTTCATGGCCGCCGAGCACACTTTCGCCAATGACTGGCAACTCAAGCTGGCCGCGAACTACATGGATTCCAATCGCGATAACTACAACGGCTCTTATCAGACCTCTTCGGGCCGAGCGTGGATCAATGAAGAAACCGGCGCTGCGCGAATGTTGCGTTACAACGCTGAAGCCGACCAGACCCAGCGCGGCCTGGACCTGACGCTGCAGGGGCCTTTTTCCCTGTTCGGGCGCACCCACGAGTTCATCACCGGTTTCAACTATCAGGATTACAAGAACGATCACACCGGTTATGACGTAGGCAACACAACCGTCAACTTCTATGACTGGGACAACTACCTGCCTCGGCCTACCGATACTGGCGCACTGGGGGAAATTCTCGACATCAAGAGCAGCCAGCGAGGCGCCTACGCGGCATTCAAGTTCAACCTGATGGACGACCTCAACGTAATCGTGGGCGCGCGCACCTCCGACTATGACTACGACTATTACTACTGGCCTACTACGAACGTCAAAATGCACGAGCGTGGTGAAGTAACACCGTACGCGGGCATCATCTATGACCTGACCCCCGAGCAATCGGTGTACGCCAGCTATACCGATATCTTCAAGCCACAATCCAACCTCGATCGTAACGGTTCGGTCATTGGCCCTGTCATAGGCAGCAACTACGAAGTAGGCTGGAAAGGGGCGTTCTACGACGGGCGTCTGAACGCCAGTACGGCATTGTTCCTGGTCAAGCGTGACAACCTGGCGGTGCAGGATGGCGACGCGATCGTGCCAGGCACGCTCGACCAGCAAGCCTACAAGGGCGCAAAGGGTACCGAAACCAAGGGTATCGACCTGGAACTGTCGGGTGAGGTACTGCCTGGTTGGCAGGTCATGACCAGCTACAGCCATGCCCGCACGGAGGACGCCGATGGCGTGCGCCAGCTGACGCAGTACTCCATGGACACCTTCCGCTTCTGGAACACCTATCGCTTCCAGGGTGACTGGAACAGGCTGACGGTGGGTGGCGGGGTGTCCTGGAACTCCAGCATGTCGCTCTACTACAACAGCCTCAAAGCCCGAGCCACCCAGGATGACTACACGGTTGCCAGCCTGATGGCGCGCTATCAGGTCACCGACCATCTGGCCGCCACCCTGAACCTGAACAACATCTTCGACGAGAAGTACTACTCGGGTATCGGCGGCAGTGTTGGCCATTACGGTGACCCGCGTAATGCCACCATGAGCCTGCGCTACGACTTCTAGGCCGACAGCCACCTGTACCGTTGTAGTCGAAGCGGCGTCATCCACACAGGATGACGCCGCTTTTTTTCGTCTCGGTGACGGCACTGCCGACATGAAAAACCTGTGGGGCCCAGGTTGAAGGTGGGCCCCACAGGTCATTCAGCTGGGCTTGGCGGATCAGCCCGGGACCGGCTCCGCCACCAGCCTGGCCGCCAGCCCCTCGATCACGTCCCGATGTTTGAGGATGTCATAGTGACCCGCTGCAACCGTGTGGTTCTCGCGGCTTCCGTGAACCGCGAAACGTTGGCCATGGTCACCAGCCCACCAGCACAAGGCAGCGGCACGGGTCGTCGGCAATGCCGGCAAGCGCTCCGACAACGCCTTCAGTTGCATCGCCACGGCAAAGGTGTGGGCCAGTTCGGCGCTTTCTACACTGGCGAAGGCCGACGATGCCCGCAGCCCCGAGCGTACCTCATCGATCAGCCGCTCAAGCAGCGGAACACCACTGCCCGGCGCAACGGCCGGCAGCGCCACCTGCTCCTTGGCCAGCCCCAGCAGCACACTCAGGAAGCTGCCAAGGTCGTCACTCCAGTCCGCAGCCGGCGTTGCCGACGCACCGGTGGGGATGAAACTGTCGACCAGGCCAAGCATCGATACTTGCTGGCCCTGGGCTTCCAGCTCCTGGGCCACCAGCACCGCCAGCGTGCCACCCAGCGACCAGCCGGCAAGCTGGTATGGCCCTTCGGGCTGCTTCTGGCGAATGTACTGGGCATAGTCGATCGCCATGGCCTGCAACGAATCATCCTGCCAGTTGCGATCGAGCAGCATGCGGCATTGCACGCCGTAAACGCTGCAATGCCCTTCCAGTCGACGCGCCAGCGGCTCGTAGTCGAACACCGTGCCAAAGCCTGCATGCAGGCAGAACAGAGGCCTGGCCCCGGCTACCCGGCTGTTGAGCAGCAGCAGCGGATCAAGGGCGACTTCGGCATCGGTATAGCCGGAAAGCTCGCCAATGGTGGGCCTGGCCATGACATCACGCAGTTTCAGCTCGATCGACAGGTCGGGCCGCGCTCGTACCTTCGACAGCATCTTCAGCACACGCAACGAATCGCCCCCCAACTCGAAGAAGTTGTCATCGACACCGACTTCATCCACTTCCAGCACTTCCTGCCAGATAGCCGCCAATGCCCTCTCCGTGTCATCACGCGGAGCCACCCGCGCCGGTCGCGCGGCCAACTCCGGGGCCGGCAGCGCATTGCGATCGATCTTGCCGTTGGGCGTGAGTGGTAACGCCGGCAGCACTACCCACTGGGTCGGTACCATGTAGTCCGGCAGGTCGGCACGCAAGGCGTCACGCAATGGTGTGGCGGAAGTCGCCCCATTGCTGGTGACCAGATAAGCCACCAGTTGCTTGCCGGTAGCGCCCTCCCGGGCCACCACCACGGCATCCCGCACATCCGCCAGGTTCCGCAGCCGTGCTTCGATTTCCCCGGGCTCGATGCGGAAACCGCGAACCTTCAACTGGTTGTCCAGGCGGCCGATGAAGTCGATCACGCCATCGGCCCGACGACGCACCCGGTCACCGGTGCGGTACAGCCGCCCGCCCTGGGCAAACGGGTCGGCGACAAAGCGCTCGGCGGTCAGTGACGGGCGCTGGTGATACCCGCGCGCTACACCCTCGCCACCAATGTAGAGCTCCCCGGCCACGCCATCGGGCACCGGGTTCAGGCCCTGGTCCAGTACATGCAGCGTGCGTTGGCCAACCCGCTCACCGATCGGCGCGTACACCGCCTGGCATGACTGCTGTGCCGATACTTTCCACAACAGGGGGGTCACGACCGTTTCCGTAGGCCCGTAGCCATTGGTCAGGAACTGCGGGCGCAAGGTCCGCTTGACCAGCTCGAACAGTGCATCGGGCACCGCGTCACCGCCAAAGCAATAGATACGCACCGGCGGTGCAACCTCCTGCCGGGTTTGCGCGAACTCGGCCAGTTGCTGCAGGTACGCCGGCGGGAAGCAGGCAATGTCGATGCGTTCGGCATGCAGTACCTGCCAGGTCTGCTCGGCAGTCCACAGCTGGCTATCGCGCACCACCAGGCAACCGCCCGACGACAAGGTCGACAGCCAGCGCTCCTGGGCACCATCGAAAGCGAACGACATGAACAACAGCTCACGAGTGCTTTCATCCATCTGGTAAAGGCGGGCGATTGCCTGGCAGTGCATGCCGATCTGCCCATGGCTGACCGCCACGCCCTTGGGTTTGCCGGTGGAGCCGGAGGTGTAGATCAGGTACGCCAGGTTGGCGTCGTGCACCAGCACCTGGGGGGCATCGGACGGCAGGCTGGCGATAGCCAGAAGGTCCAGCTCCACGCAGTGCTCCACGCCGGCAAAACGCTGGCGCAAGCCGCTGCTGGTCAGCAGCAGGTGCATGGCCGAATCCTCGACAATCCACTGCAAGCGATCCTGCGGGTAGTCGATATCCAGCGGCACATAGGCGGCGCCGGTTTTCATCACTGCCAGGAAAGCCACGATCACCTCCACCGAGCGTTCCAGGGCGATGCCGACCGTAACCTCCGGGCGCGCGCCCAAGGCAATCAGGTGGTGTGCCAGGCGGTTGGCACGCTCATCCAGTTGGGCATAGCTCAACTGTCGCTGGCCACAGGCCACCGCGATTGCCTCGGGCCGCGCCTGGGCATGCCGGCCGATCAGCTCGGCCAGCCTGGGCATGGCCCGCTCGCGTGGCTGCAGGGCATTGCGAGCCTGGGCCTGCTGCGCTTGCGCCGGGGTCAGCATGTCCAGGCTGCCCACGGTGGCGTCAGGGTTGTCGAGCATGCCCGCGAGCAGCCGTTCGAAACTGCCACGAATGCTGTCGGTGGCTTGCTCCGTGAAGCGGTTGCGCAAGTAGAGGAACTCGACCGAGAGCGTCTCGCCCAGATGCACCGCCAGGTCCATGGCGTAGTTGGTCACGTCGCGGTTGCTCACCTCACCGAACTGCAGCGAGCCACCCCCGCCCTCTTGCAGGCGCTCGTCCACCGGGTAGTTCTCGAATACCACGATGCTGTCGAACAATGCTTGCCCGGCCTGCCCCGCCCAGCGCTGCACATCGGCCAAGGCTGCATGTTCGTGGTCCCGCAGTTCCAGGTTGTAGGCCTGCAGTTGCTGCAGCCAGTCGACAATCCGTTGCTGCGGTTGAGGCGTCTGCACCACCGGCAAGGTGTTGATGAACAACCCCAGCATTTCGTCGGCGCCGGGCAAGCCGGCCGGCCGGCCGGCCACGGTGGCGCCGAAGCACACCGTGGCTTGCCCGGTATAGCGCTGAAGCAGCAGCAGCCAGGTCGCTTGGATCAAGGTGTTGGCAGTGATGCGCAGGCGCTGGGCCTGCTCACGCAGTTGCCGGGTACGCGAGGCATCCCAGCGCAGGTACAGCGCGGCGTGCCCCTGCAGGTCTGCCGACGGGCGAGCCGCCAGGCTGTCCGCCAGCCAGGTAGGGCTTTCCAGCTCTTGCAGCTTGCCTCGCCAGAACTGCTCCAGCGCCGCCTTGGGTTGCCCGGCAAGCCAGCGGATGTAATCGCCAAACCGCCCTGCCGGTGCTCGTGCAGGGTGACCATGGTAGGTCTGCAACACCTCACCGAGCAGTCGTGAAGTGCTCCAGCCGTCCATCAGAATGTGATGACGGGTCCACAGCAGGTGCAGACGCTCGTCGTCCAGCCGCACCAGCGTCAGGCGCATCAACGGCGCGACACTCAGGTCCAGGCCTTGTGCGGCGTCGGCCTCGGCCAGCGCCTGCAGCATCTGCGCACTCACCGGGCGGTCGCGCCAGTCATGCACGACCACCGGCAATTCGACCTTGCGGTAGACAAGCTGCAAAGGCTCGGCCAGGTGGGGCGCCGACCAGAACGCACTGCGCAGGATATCGTGGCAGCCGATCACCTGCTGCCAGGCTGCCACGAACCGATCGATTTCCAGACCTTTGACTTCCACCGACGTCTGGTTGATGTAAAGCGCGCCTTCAGGCCCCTGTAGCGAATGGAACAGCATGCCCTGCTGCATCGGCGACAGTGGGTAGATATCGGCCACCTGCCGTGCAACTGCCGGCAGGTCATCCAGTTGCTGTTGGCTCAGCGCGGCCAGTGGGAAGTCCGAAGGCGTTACACCACGGTTGCCAGGCTCGCAGCAATGAGCGATGAGCGCGCCAAGCTCTGCGGCATAGTCATCTGCCAACCGCTGCATGACCGCCGTGTCGTAGCGCTGCGCACTGAAGGTCCAGCCAAGTTTCAGCTCGCCGCCATATACCTGGCCGTTCAGGGCGATCTGGCTATCGAGCGGCGCATCGGCCGGTTTGGCCGCACCACCGTATTCCCGGGCGGGTGCGAACAAGCCCGACTGCTCGTCGAAGCTACCGTCGAACTGCCCGAGGTAGTTGAACACGATCTCGCCCTGAGGCAACGCAGCCAGGGCCTCACGCGCGCCAGTCGGCCCCATGTACTTCAGCGCGCCATAGCCCAGGCCTTTGTTCGGCACGGCCCGCAGCTGCTCCTTGACCGCCTTGATCGATTCGCCGATGCCCCCCAAGGGGCTCAACTTCACTGGGTACATGCTGGTGAACCAGCCCACCGTGCGGCTCAGGTCAATGTCATCGAACAGGTCTTCCCGGCCATGGCCTTCCAGCCTGACCAGCACCTGTGGCTGCTCGGTCCAGCGGGCGATCACTCGAGCCAGGGCTGTCAGCAGCAGGTCATTGATCTGCGTGCGATAGGCCGCCGGGGCATCGTGCAACAACTGCCGCGTGGCCTCGCGGCCCAGCCGCGTACTGACCGACGCTGCGTGCTGCTGCTGGTTGCCGCCCAGCGCATTGGCGCACGGCAGATGGTCGCTGGTGCCCTGCAACTGCGCTTGCCAGTAGGCAAGTTCCGCTTGCAGCGCCTCACTTTGGGCATAGGCCTGCAACTGCTGCGCCCAGGCCTTGTAGGCGCTGGTCTTGGCTGGCAATTGCACCGGCTGCCGGTTGCCCAGGGCCTGGTAGGCCTGTTGCAGGTCCTCCAGCAACAGGCGCCACGACACACCATCCACCGCCAGGTGATGAATGACCAGCAGCAGACGCTGGCTGCCATCGGGCAGGCTGGCCAGCAGCGCACGGACCAGCGAGCCTTGCTGCAGGTCCAGGCTGCGTTGGGCCTGGTCAGCGAGTACGGTCAACGCCTCCTCGTCCGCGCAGGCATGCTCCCAGAGTATCCGGGCCTGTTGCTGTGGCTTGTATTCCGCTTGCCAGGCCCCCGCCTGCTGCTCGAAGCCCAGACGCAGTGCATCATGATGGGCGACCAGTGCCAGCAACGCATCGTGCAGGCGGTTCGCCTGCAGGGGTTCGCTGGGTGTCAGCAGAACCGACTGGTTCCAGTGCCCGCGCTGGCCAATATCGGCCTCGAAGAACCAGTGCTGAATCGGTGTCAGCGGTGTGCTGCCGGTGATCGGCCCTTGTTCGCTCGCACCTGCGACAACACGCCGCGCCACCGTGGCCAGGCCTTGTACGGTCTGATGCTGGAACAATTGCTTGGGGGTGAACTGTACGCCGGCCTGACGGGCCTTGCCCACGACCTGCAGGGAAACGATGGAGTCGCCACCCAGTTCGAAAAAGTTGTCGTCCAGGCCCACCCGGTCCAGCTTCAACACATCGGCCCAGATCGCCGCGATCTGTTGTTCCAGTTCACTCTGCGGGGCCACGTAGGCCGCTTGCAGCAGGCTGGCGTCCGGCTGCGGCAGCGCACGGCGGTCCAGCTTGCCGTTGGCGGTCAACGGCAGCTTGGCCAGGAACAGCAGGTGGGCCGGCACCATGTAGTCCGGCAGGCTCGCCTTCAGCGCAGTACGCAGCGTTTCACGCTCGGCAGCCTGGGCCTCGGTGCTGGCCATCACGGCCGCATCGGCAGGTACTACATAACCCACCAACTGCTTGCCGCCAGGGCCGTCCTGGGCCAGCACCACACCCTGGGCCACGCTGGCCTGCGCTTGCAGCCGCGCCTCGATCTCGCCCAGCTCGATGCGAAAACCTCGAATCTTCACCTGATGGTCGATCCGTCCCAGGTACTCCACCACTCCCGCGCCGCCGTAGCGGGCCAGGTCGCCCGAGCGATACAGGCGGCCACCCTGGCTGTCGAACGGGTTCGGCACGAAGCGCTCGGCGGTCAGCCCCGGGCGCCCGTGATAGCCCCGCGCCAGGCCGGCCTGGCCGATCACCAGTTCGCCATGGCTGCCCGGGGCCACCGGGTTCAGCGCGGCATCCAGCAGATACCACGACAGGTCCGGGATCACCTCGCCGATCGGGCTGCTCGCGCCCTTGGTCAGGTCGGCCTTGGTGATCGGCCGGTAGGTCACATGCACCGTGGTTTCGGTGATGCCGTACATGTTGATCAGCCGTGGCTGCTGGTCGCCGAATACCTCGAACCAGGGAGCGAGGCTGCTCACGTCCAGCGCTTCACCGCCGAACACCACGTGCCGCAGGGCCAGGCCCTGCCCCTGCCGCGCTGCCGCGCAAGCCACCGGGATCAACTGGCGGAACGCCGACGGCGTCTGGTTCAGGACCGTCACCTGCTCGCGCTGCAGCAGCGCATGGAAGTCCTCGGTGGAACGTGCCACATCCTTGGCCACCATCACCGCCCGGCCGCCGTACAGCAGCGCGCCGAACAGCTCCCATACCGAGAAGTCGAAAGCGTAGGAGTGGAACACCGTCCACACATCGCTGGCATCGAAGCGGAACCAGTCCTGCGTCGCCGCGAACAGGCGGACCACGTTCTGGTGCGGCAGCAGCGTGCCCTTGGGCTTGCCGGTGGAGCCGGAGGTGTAGATCACGTAGGCCAGGTTCTGCGGGGCTACTGCAACCCCGGGGTTGGCGTCGCTGTAGCTGGCCAGAGCCTGCTCATCCAGCTCCAGGCACTCGATAGCGGCCGGAATTGGCAGCACCTGGCGCAGGTGCGACTGAGTCAGCAGCAAGGCAATGCCACTGTCGGCGAACATGTAGCTGAGGCGGTCCTCTGGGTACTCCGGGTCCAGCGGCACATAGGCGCCACCGGCCTTGAGGATACCCAGCAGGCCGATGACCATTTCCAGGCTGCGCTCCATGGCGATGCCCACCAGCACATCAGGGCCAACGCCACGCTCGATCAACTTGTGCGCCAGCTGGTTGGCCCGACGGTTCAGCTCGCCATAGCTCAGGGTCTGCTCGCCGAAAGTGACTGCCGGCGCCTCGGGAGCGGCGGCCACCCGGGCCTCGATCAGTTCATGAATGGTTCGCTCATCCGGGAAGGCGACGGTGTTGCGGTTCCAGTCACGCAGCACGGCTTGCTGCTCGTCTTCGCCGAGCAACGGCAGCTCGCTGATACGCTGGCCCGGTTGGCGCACGATAGCTTCCAGCAGGTTGACCCAATGCCGCGCCATGCGCTCGATGGTGCTGGCGTCGAACAGGTCGGTGGCGTAGATCAACGAAGCCCCGATGCCCTGTTCATGCTCGGAGGTGTCCAAAGCCAGGTCGAACTTGGCGGTGTGGTTGTCCCAGGCCAACGCCTCCATCTCCAGCCCTGCTATACGTCGGGGCTCGCCCTTGGCCTGGGTCTGGTGGTTGTACAGCACTTGAAACAGCGGGTTGTAACTGAGGTTGCGCTCCGGTTGCAGCGCATCGACCAACTGCTCGAACGGCAGGTCCTGGTGGGCCTGGGCACCCAGGGCTCGTTGCTTGACCTGTTGCAGCAGCTCGCCGAAGGTCAGCTGCACATCGAACTCGGCACGCAGCACCTGGGTGTTGACGAAGAAGCCGATCAGGCGCTCGGTCTCGACCCGGTTGCGGTTGGCAATCGGTACCCCAACGCGGATGTCCGCCTGGCCCGAGTAGCGATGCAGCAGGGTCTGGAAGCTGGCCAGCAACAGCATGAAAGGCGTCACGCCCTGCTGCTGGGCAACCCGTTTCAGGTGGGTGGCCAGCTCATCGTCCAGCACGATCGGCAACCGTGCCCCTCTGTGACTTGGCATGGCCGGGCGCGGATGGTCCAGCGGCAGCTCCAGCACCGGTTGCTCATCACCCAATTGTTCGGTCCAGTAAGCCAGTTGCCGTGCCTGTTCGCCAGCTTCCATCCAGCTACGCTGCCAGATGGCATAGTCGGCATACTGGATCGGCAGGGCCGGCAGTTGCGGCACCTGGCCCTGGCTGAAACCTTGATAGAACTGTACCAGCTCATTGACCAGCACCGGCATCGACCAGCCATCGGCGACGATATGGTGCAGGGTCAGTACCAGCACATGCTGGTCCGCCGCCAGGCGCAGCAGCCGGGCCCGCAGCAGCGGCCCCTGCTCCAGGTCGAACGGTATCCCCGCTTCGGTCTCGACCCAGGCCCGCACCGCGGCCTCGTCGGCGTGCGCCTGCTCCTCGATGAGCAGGTCGAACGGCATCTGGCCATGAATGACCTGCACCGCCTGCTCACCGTCGCGACGGAACGTGGTACGCAGGGTTTCATGTCGCTCGATCAGGGCCTCGAAGGCCAGTTGCAGAGCTGTGGTGTTCAGAGCCCCCTTGAATTTCAAGGCAGCCGGGATGTTGTAGGTGGCACTGGCAGGCTCCCATTGCCACAGGAACCACTGCCGTTGCTGGGCGTATGAAAGCGCCGGCAATGGATGCTCGCCGCGCACCTCGGGGATCGGCAACTGGGCCAGGCTCATGCCCTTCGCCGCCAGTTTCTCGAGGAAGAGTTTGCGCTGTGGCAGCGGCAGGCCGATGAAGCGCTGCACCAGAGCCATGTTTCTGTTATCCGTTTGCATTTCAGACTGCCTCAAGCTCGCTCATGAAGTCCTGGAGTTCATCCAGGTCTGCATCGCTATGGGTATTCAAGCCATTGATCATTGCTGCGTAGTCCTGCAGCGTTTGCGCCTGGAACAACAACGCCAGGGGCAGGCTCGTGCCAAGCTCGACCTGTAGCCGCGCCATGACCTGGGTTGCCAGCAAGGAGTGCCCGCCCAGTTCGAAGAAGTTGTCGCCCAGGCCGACCCGCTCCAGCTTCAACACATTGGCCCAGATCGCCGCGATCCGTTGCTCCAGTTCGCTTTGTGGTGCGAGGTAGTCACGCTGCAACTGGCTGGCATCCGGTTGCGGCAGCGCACGGCGGTCCAGCTTGCCGTTGGCGGTCAACGGCAGCTTGGCCAGGAACAGCAGGTGGGCCGGCACCATGTAGTCCGGCAGGCTCGCCTTCAGCGCAGTACGCAGCGCTTCACGCTCGGCAGCCTGGG
The DNA here is from genome assembly GCF_049486705.1 of Pseudomonas sp. NLJ1. Classification (NCBI taxonomy): domain Bacteria; kingdom Pseudomonadati; phylum Pseudomonadota; class Gammaproteobacteria; order Pseudomonadales; family Pseudomonadaceae; genus Pseudomonas; species Pseudomonas sp. NLJ1. Next base: position 1,278,522 of record NZ_CP137735.1, read on the forward strand.
CCTCGATGCTGGCCATCACGGCTGCATCGGCAGGCACCACATACCCCACCAGCTGCTTGCCGCCAGGGCCGTCCTGGGCCAGCACCACTCCTTGGGCCACGCTGGCCTGCGCCTGCAACCGCGCCTCGATCTCGCCCAGCTCGATGCGAAAACCTCGAATCTTCACCTGATGGTCGATCCGTCCCAGGTACTCCACCACTCCCGCGCCGCCGTAGCGGGCCAGGTCGCCCGAGCGATACAGCCGGCCACCCTGGCTGTCGAACGGGTTCGGCACGAAGTGCTCGGCGGTCAGCCCCGGGCGCCCGTGATAGCCCCGCGCCAGGCCGGCCTGGCCGATCACCAGTTCGCCGTGGCTGCCCGGGGCCACCGGGTTCAGCGCGGCATCCAGCAGGTACCACGACAGGTCCGGGATCACCTCGCCGATCGGGCTGCTCGCACCCTTGGCCAGGTCGGCCTTGGTGATCGGCCGGTGGGTCACGTGTACCGTGGTTTCGGTGATGCCGTACATGTTGATCAGCCGTGGCTGCTGATCACCAAACGCTTCGAACCAGGGGGCGAGGCTGCTCACATCCAGCGCTTCACCGCCGAACACCACATGCCGCAGGGCCAGGCCCTGCCCCTGCCCCTGCCGCGCTGCCGCGCAGGCCACCGGGATCAACTGGCGGAACGCCGACGGCGTCTGGTTCAGCACCGTCACCTGCTCGCGCTGCAGCAGCGCATGGAAGTCCTCGCTGGAACGAGCCACGTCCTTGGCCACCATCACCGCCCGGCCGCCATACAGCAGCGCGCCGAACAGCTCCCACACCGAGAAGTCGAAGGCGTAGGAGTGGAACACCGTCCACACATCGCTGGCATCGAAGCGGAACCACGCCTGCGTCGCCGCGAACAACCGGACCACGTTCTGGTGCGGCAGCAGCGTGCCCTTGGGCTTGCCGGTAGAGCCGGAGGTGTAGATCACGTAGGCCAGGTTCTGCGGGGCCACTTCGATATTCGGATTGGCATCGCTGTAGCTGGCCAGAACCTGCTCATCCAGCTCCAGGCACTCGATAGCGGCCGGAATTGGCAGCACCTCGCGCAGGTGCGACTGGGTCAGCAGCAAGGCAATGCCACTGTCGGCGAACATGTAGCTGAGGCGGTCCTCTGGGTACTCCGGGTCCAGCGGCACATAGGCGCCACCGGCCTTGAGAATCCCCAGCAGGCCGATGACCATTTCCAGGCTGCGCTCCATGGCGATGCCCACCAGCACGTCAGGGCCAACGCCACGCTCGATCAACTTGTGCGCCAGCCGGTTGGCCCTGCGGTTCAGCTCGCCGTAGCTCAGGGTCTGCTCGCCGAAAGTGACTGCCGGGGCCTCGGGGGCAGCCGCCACCCGGGCCTCGATCAGCTCGTGAATGCTGCGTTCATCCGGGAAAGCGACGGTGTTGCGATTCCAGTCATGCAGTACTGCCTGCTGCTCCTCCTCGCCCAGTAACGGCAGCTCGCTGATACGCTGGCCCGGTTGGCGCACGATGGCTTCCAGCAGGTTGACCCAATGCCGCGCCATGCGCTCGATGGTCCTGGCGTCGAAGAGATCAGTGGCATAGGTCAGCGCCGCACCGATCCCTTGCTCGGCTTCGTAGGTATCCAGGCTCAGGTCGAACTTGGCTGTGTTCGTGCTCCAGTCCAGGCCGGACATTTCCAGGCCCGGCAAGCGGTGCTGGCTACCCTTGAGTTCTGTCTGGTGGTTGTACAACACCTGGAACAATGGGTTGTGCCCAAGGTTGCGCTCCGGCTGCAAGGCTTCGACCAACTGCTCGAACGGCAGGTCCTGATGGGCCTGCGCGCCCAGGACACGTTGCCTGACCTGTTGCAGCAGCTCGCCGAAAGTCAGCTGCACATCGAACTCGGCACGCAGCACCTGGGTGTTGACGAAGAAGCCGATCAGGCGCTCGGTCTCGACCCGGTTGCGGTTGGCCGTGGGCACACCAACACGGATATCGACCTGGCCCGAGTAGCGATGCAGCAAGGTCTGGAAGCTGGCCAGCAGCAGCATGAACGGCGTCACGCCCTGCTGCTGGGCAACGCGCTTGAGGTTGACCGCCAGCTCATTACCCAACTCAATCGGCCAACGCGCGCCTTGGTGGCTCGGTACAGCCGGGCGCGGATGATCCAGGGGCAGTTCCAGCACCGGCTGCTCACCCCCCAATTGTTCGGTCCAGTAGGCCATCTGCCGCGCCTGCTCGCCGGCTTCCATCCAGTTGCGCTGCCACACGGCAAAGTCGGCATACTGGATCGGCAGGGCCGGCAGTTGCGGCACCTGGCCCTGGCTGTAACCCGCATACAGTTGCACCAGCTCATCGACCAGCACCGGCATCGACCAGCCATCCGCGACGATATGGTGCAGTGTCAGTACCAGCACATGCTGGTCCGCCGCCAGGCGCAGCAGCCGGGCGCGCAGCAGCGGCCCCTGCTCCAGGTCGAACGGTTGCCCGGCTTCGGCTTCGACCCAGGCACGCACAGCGGCCTCATCGGCGTGCGCCTGCTCCTCGATGGCCAGCGCGAACGGCACCTGGGCATGAACGACCTGCACCGCCTGCTCGCCGTCCAGGCGGAAGGTGGTGCGCAGGGTTTCGTGACGCTCGATCAAGGCGCCGAAGGCTTGCTGCAGGGCAGCGATATCCAGCGCCCCGGCCAGCTTCAGTGCTGCCGGAATGTTGTAGGTGGCACTGTGCGGTGCCCATTGCCACAGGAACCACTGCCGTTGCTGGGCGTAGGAAAGCGCCAGTGGTTGCTCCCGAGAAACCCGTGCAATACCGGTAGAGCCAGCTCGCTCACCTTGCGCTGCAAGCCTGGCGAAGTCGGCCAGGCTCGACGTTTCGAACAGCACGCGCAACTGCAGCTCCACGCCCAGGCTCTGACGTACCCGGGAGATCACCTGGACGGCGAGCAAGGAGTGCCCACCCAGTTCGAAGAAGTTGTCGCCCAGGCCGACCCGCTCCAGCTTCAGCACATCGGCCCAGATCGCCGCGATCCGTTGTTCCAGCTCACTCTGCGGGGCCACGTAGGCCGCTTGCAGCAGGCTGGCGTCCGGCTGCGGCAGCGCACGGCGGTCCAGCTTGCCGTTGGCGGTCAACGGCAGCTTGGCCAGGAACAGCAGGTGGGCCGGCACCATGTAGTCCGGCAAACCGGCCTTGAGCGCCTCGCGCAGGCTGTTGCGCAATGCGCCTTCGTCTTGCGTGCTGTCGACAGGCACCACATACCCCACCAACTGCTTGCCGCCAGGGCCGTCCTGGGCCAGCACCACACCCTGGGCCACGCTGGCCTGCGCTTGCAGCCGCGCCTCGATCTCGCCCAGCTCGATGCGAAAACCTCGGATCTTCACCTGATGGTCGATCCGTCCCAGGTACTCCACCACTCCCGCGCCGCCGTAGCGGGCCAGGTCGCCCGAGCGATACAGGCGGCCACCCTGGCTGTCGAACGGGTTCGGCACGAAGCGCTCGGCGGTCAGCCCCGGGCGCCCGTGATAGCCCCGCGCCAGGCCGGCCTGGCCGATCACCAGTTCGCCATGGCTGCCCGGGGCCACCGGGTTCAGCGCGGCATCCAGCAGATACCACGACAGGTCCGGGATCACCTCGCCGATCGGGCTGCTCGCGCCCTTGGTCAGGTCGGCCTTGGTGATCGGCCGGTAGGTCACATGCACCGTGGTTTCGGTGATGCCGTACATGTTGATCAGCCGTGGCTGCTGGTCGCCGAATACCTCGAACCAGGGAGCGAGGCTGCTCACGTCCAGCGCTTCACCGCCGAACACCACATGCCGCAGGGCCAGGCCCTGCCCCTGCCGCGCTGCCGCGCAGGCCACCGGGATCAACTGGCGGAACGCCGACGGCGTCTGGTTCAGCACCGTGACCTGCTCACGCTGCAGCAGCGCATGGAAGTCCTCGCTGGAACGAGCCACGTCCTTGGCCACCATCACCGCCCGGCCGCCATACAGCAGCGCGCCGAACAGCTCCCACACCGAGAAGTCGAAGGCGTAGGAGTGGAACACCGTCCACACATCGCTGGCATCGAAGCGGAACCACGCCTGCGTCGCCGCGAACAACCGGACCACGTTCTGGTGCGGCAGCAGCGTGCCCTTGGGCTTGCCGGTAGAGCCGGAGGTGTAGATCACGTAGGCCAGGTTCTGCGGGGCCACTTCGATATTCGGATTGGCATCGCTGTAGCTGGCCAGAACCTGCTCATCCAGCTCCAGGCACTCGATAGCGGCCGGAATTGGCAGCACCTCGCGCAGGTGCGACTGGGTCAGCAGCAAGGCAATGCCACTGTCGGCGAACATGTAGCTGAGGCGGTCTTGTGGGTATTCCGGGTCCAGCGGCACATAGGCGCCACCGGCCTTGAGGATACCCAGCAGGCCGATGACCATTTCCAGGCTGCGCTCCATGGCGATGCCCACCAGCACATCAGGGCCAACGCCACGCTCGATCAACTTGTGCGCCAGCTGGTTGGCCCTGCGGTTCAGCTCACCATAGCTCAGGGTCTGCTCGCCGAAGGTGACCGCCGGCGCCTCGGGGGCAGCGGCCACCCGGGCCTCGATCAGCTCATGAATGCTGTGCTCATCCGGGAAGGCGGCTGTGTTGCGGTTCCAGTCATGCAGCACTGCCTGCTGCTCGTCCTCGCCCAGCAACGGCAGCTCACTGATACGCTGGCCCGGTTGGCGCACGATGGCTTCGAGCAGGTTGACCCAGTGCCGCGCCATGCGCTCGATGGTGCTGGCGTCGAACAGATCAGTGGCATAGGTCAGTGCCGCACCGATCCCTTGCTCGGCTTCGTAGGTATCCAGGCTCAAGTCGAACTTGGCTGTGTTCGTGCTCCAGTCCAGGCCGGACATTTCCAGGCCGGGCAAGCGGTGCTGGCTACCCTTGAGTTCTGTCTGGTGGTTGTACAGCACCTGGAACAACGGGTTGTGCCCAAGGTTACGCTCAGGCTGCAAGGCTTCGACCAACTGCTCGAACGGCAGGTCCTGATGGGCCTGCGCGCCCAGGACACGTTGCCTGACCTGTTGCAGCAGCTCGCCGAAAGTCAGCTGCACATCGAACTCGGCACGCAGCACCTGGGTGTTGACGAAGAAGCCGATCAGGCGCTCGGTCTCGACCCGGTTGCGGTTGGCCGTGGGCACACCAACACGGATATCGGCCTGGCCCGAGTAGCGATGCAGCAAGGTCTGAAAGCTGGCCAGCAACAGCATGAACGGCGTCACGCCCTGCTGCTGGGCAACGCGCTTCAGGTTGGTGACCAACTCATCGTCCAGCACGATCGGTAACCGCGCCCCTCTGTGGCTCGGTACAGCCGGGCGCGGATGATCCAAGGGCAGTTCCAGCACCGGCTGCTCATCACCCAGTTGTTCGGTCCAGTAGGCCAGCTGCCGCGCCTGCTCGCCGGCTTCCATCCAGTTGCGCTGCCACACGGCGAAGTCCGCGTACTGGATCGGCAGGACCGGCAGTGTCGGCTCCTGGCCCTGGCTGTAGCCCGCATACAGTTGCACCAGCTCATCGACCAGCACCGGCATCGACCAGCCGTCGGCGACGATATGGTGCAGGGTCAGTACCAGCACATGCTGGTCCGCCGCCAGGCGCAGCAGCCGGGCGCGCAGCAGCGGCCCCTGCTCCAGGTCGAACGGTTGCCCGGCTTCGGCTTCGACCCAGGCACGCACAGCGGCCTCATCGGCGTGCGCCTGCTCCTCGATGGCCAGCGCGAACGGCACCTGGGCATGAACGACCTGCACCGCCTGCTCGCCGTCCAGGCGGAAGGTGGTGCGCAGGGTTTCGTGACGCTCGATCAAGGCGCCGAAGGCTTGCTGCAGGGCAGCGATATCCAGCGCCCCGGCCAGCTTCAGTGCTGCCGGAATGTTGTAGGTGGCACTGTGCGGTGCCCATTGCCACAGGAACCACTGGCGTTGCTGGGCGTAGGAAAGCGCCAGCGGCCGAGCCCTGCTCACGCATTCGATGGCAGCAGCCGGTGCCCGCTCACCAAGCTCGGCACGTTTGGCAAAGTTCCTCAACACCGGAGCCTCGAACAGGGTAAGCAGCTGCACATCCAGCCCCAGGTGCTGACGAATGCGGGCAATCACCGAAACGGCCAGCAGAGAGTGCCCTCCCTGCATGAAGAAATGGTCGTCGAGGCCGACCCTCTCCAGCTTCAGCACATCCGCCCAGATCGCGGCAATCTGCTGCTCCAGCTCGCTCTGCGGGGCGATGTACTGGCCCTGCGTCTGGCTGGCATCCGGCTGCGGCAGGGCCTTGCGGTCCAGCTTGCCGTTCGGCGTCACTGGCAGCTTGTCGAGCAGCAGCAGGTGCGCCGGCACCATGTAGTCCGGCAGGCCGGCCTTGAGCGCCTCGCGCAGGCTGTCGCGCAACGCGCTTTCGTCTTGCGTGCCGTCGGCAGGCACCACATAGCCCACCAGCTGCTTGCCGCTTGGTCCGTCCTGCGCCAGCACCACGGCCTCCTGCACACTCGGCAGTTCCAGCAAGCGTGCCTCGATCTCGCCCAGTTCAATGCGCAGGCCGCGAATCTTCACCTGGTGGTCGATGCGCCCGGCGTAGTCGATCACGCCATCGGCGCGGTAGCGCGCCAGGTCACCGGTGCGGTACAGGCGGCCGCCGTTGTCGCTGAACGGGTCTGGTACGAAGCGTTCGGCAGTCAGCGCCGGGCGCTGGTGGTAACCACGGGCCAGGCCCACGCCACCGAGGTACAACTCACCGGCACTGCCGCGCACCGCCGGTTGCAGGCTGCCTTCGAGGATGTGGGTCTTGAGGTTGTCGATCGGCTGGCCGATCGGCACGCTGATGCTTTCGTCCGGTTGGCAGGTCCAGTGGGTGACGTCGATCGCCGCTTCGGTCGGGCCATACAGGTTGTACAGGCCAGCAGCAGGCAGGCGTTGCAGGGTCTGGCGGGCCAGCTCAGCCGGCAACGCTTCGCCGCTGCACACCACGCGCTTGAGGCTGACGCAGCTTTCGACCGCTTCGTGGGTCATGAACGCTTGCAGCATCGACGGCACGAAGTGCAGCGTGCTGATGCCGTAATGGTTGATGCACTCCACCAGCAGCTGCGGGTCGCGGTGCGCACCCGGCTGGGCCATGACCAGACGCGCCCCGGTCAGCAGCGGCCAGAAGAACTCCCAAACCGACACGTCGAAGCTGAACGGGGTTTTCTGCAGCACGCTGTCGCTGGCGCCCAGGCCGTAGGCCTTCTGCATCCAGCACAGGCGGTTGACCAGCGCCTGATGGCTGTTGCCAGCACCCTTCGGGCGACCGGTGGAGCCGGAGGTGTAGATCACGTAGGCGAGGTTAAGCGGGGCCACGTCGATGTTCGGGTTGGCGTCGCTGTAGCCGCTCAGGTCCACCATATCCAGGTCCAGGCTGCGCAGGCCGGCCGGGATCGGCAGGGCTTCGTGCAGGTGCGACTGGGTCAGCAGCAAGGCGATGCCGCTGTCCTCGAACATGTAGCTCAAACGGTCCTGGGGGTACTCCGGGTCCAGTGGCACATAGGCGCCACCGGCCTTCAAAATACCCAGCAAACCGACGACCATCTCCAGGCTGCGCTCCATGGCGATGCCCACCAGCACATCCGGGCCCACGCCCAGCTCGCGCAGCTTGTGCGCCAGCTGGTTGCTACGGCGGTTGAGCTCGGCATAGCTCAGGGTCTGCTCGCCAAAGGCCAGCGCCGGTGCATCCGGGTTGGCGAACACTTGGGCTTCGATCAGCTGATGGATGCTGTGCCCTGCCGGGTAGTCCGCTTCGGTGGCGTTCCAGTCGCGCACGATGATGCGCCGCTCAGGCTCGTCCAGCAGCGGCAGGTCGGCAACCCGCTGCCCGGGTTCGCACACGATCCCCTGCAGCAGGCTCAACCAATGCCGGGCCATGCCCTCGACGGTCGCGGCGTCAAACAGGTCGGTGGCGTAGGTCAGTGCCGCGCCAATACCCTGCTCGTGCTCGAAGGTATCCAGGGTCAGGTCGAACTTGGCGGTGTGGTTGTCCCAGGCCAGCTCTTCCATCTGCAGCCCTTGCAGGCTACGGCGCTCGCCCTTGGCCTGGGTCTGGTGGTTGTACATCACCTGGAACAGCGGGCTGTGGCCAAGGTTGCGCTCGACCTGCAAGGTCTCGACCAACTGCTCGAATGGCAGGTCCTGATGGGCCTGGGCACCCAATGCACGTTGCTTCACCTGCTGCAGCAGGTCAATGAAAGTCATCTGCAAGTCGAACTCGGCGCGTAACACCTGGGTGTTGACGAAAAAGCCGATCAGGCGCTCGGTCTCGACCCGGTTGCGGTTGGCAACCGGTACGCCGACGCGGATGTCTGGCTGGCCGCTGTAGCGGTGCAGCAGCGCCTGGAAGCTGGCCAGCAACAACATGAACGGCGTCACGCCCTGCTGCTGGGCCAGATGCTTGAGTGCCTCGGCCAGTTCCTGGCCCAGCGCGACCTTTACCCGTGCGCCCTGATGGCTGCTCACGGCGGGCCGCGGGCGGTCGGCGGGCAGCTCCAGCACGGGCTGCTCTTCCCCCAGTTGCGCGGTCCAGTAGGCCAGTTGCTTTGCCTGTTCGCCGGCCTCCATCCAGTTGCGCTGCCAGGTGGCGTAATCGGCGTACTGCACCGGCAGCGCCGGCAATTCCACGGGTTGGCCCTGGCTGTGGCCGTGGTAGAGCTGCACCAGCTCGTTGACCATCACCGGCATCGACCAGCCGTCGGAGACAATGTGGTGCAGGGTCAGCACCAGCACATGTTCGTCTGCTGCCAGGTGCAACAGGCGCACACGCAGCAGCGGGCCCTGTTGCAGGTCGAAAGGCAGGTGGGCTTCGGCTTCGACGCGCTGGCGCAAGTGGTTGTCATCGGCCTGCGCCAGCACTTCAACGGGCAGTTCGAAAGGGACATGTGGGTGGATCACCTGAACCGCCTGCTCGCCTTCCAGGCGGAAGGTGGTCCGCAGCGTTTCGTGGCGCTCGATCAGGGCCTCGAAGCTGCGCTGCAGGGCTTGGGTATCCAGGTGGCCTTTGAAACGCAAGACGGACGAGAGGTTGTACGCACTGCCCACCTCGCCCAGTTGCGACAGTATCCACAAGCGCTGCTGAGCGTAGGAAAGCAGCACCGGCTCTGCAGGATCCCTCGGGAAGATCGGCGTGACACCGTACAGGTTCACGCCTTGTTTCTTGAGCAAGGCTGCCAACGCCTTACGTTTTTGGGTGGACAACGATACGACTGTATCGAGCAGCTCTTGCACAGGGAATCTCCTAAGAAATCAGCTCATCAATTTCCTCCGTAGTTAGACGGTTGAGTGGTGGCATGGATTTAGACGGAAATTCAGGGCAGTAGCGCCCGCGAACACCGGCGCAGCCGGTGCCTTCCACCGCGTCGCCTGCTTCGCGGGTAAACCCGCTCCCACAGGGACCCCACCAGCTGAAGCAATGCGCCATACCTGTGGGAGCGGGCGCGCCCGCGAACACCGGCACAGCCGGTGCCATCCACCGCGTCGCTTGCTTCGCGGGTAAACCCGCTCCCACAGAGACCCCACCAGCTGAAGCAATGCGCTGTACCTGTGGGAGCGGGCGCGCCCGCGAACACCGGCACAGCCGGTGCCATCCACCGCGTCGCTTGCTTCGCGGGCATGCCCGCTCCCACAGGGACCCCACCAGCTGAAGCAATGCGCCATACCTGTGGGAGCGGGTTTACCCGCGAACACCGGCGCAGCCGGTGCCATCCACCGCGTCGCCTGCTTCGCGGGTGAACCCGCTCCCACAGGCCCCCCGCCAGCTGAAGCAATGCGCTGTACCTGTGGGAGCGGGCGCGCCCGCGAACACCGGCGCAGCCGGTGCCATCTACCGCGTCGCTTGCTTCGCGGGCATGCCCGCTCCCACAGGGAACCCGCCAGCTCAAGGAATACGCTGTACCTGTGGATGCGGGTTTACCCGCCCGCACAGATCACATCAGGGCCTCAGGAAATCAGCTCATCGAGCTCATCCATGCTCAGGCTATCGAGCAACGCCAGGGATCTGGCCAGCTGGTCCTGGGTGGAATCGACCAAGGGCGTCCTGGCCTCCAACTGGCGACTGAAGTCAGCCAGCACCGGGAACTCGAAGAGTTCTTTCAATTCGGCCACTACCCCCACCTGCTCCCGGATGCGCACGATCACCGAGGTGGCCAGCAACGAGTGCCCGCCAAGCTCGAAGAAGTTGTCACCCAGGCCGACCCTCTCCAGCTTCAGCACATCCGCCCAGATCGCCGCAATCTGCTGCTCCAGCTCTCTCTGTGGCGCGATGTACTCGCCCTGCGTCTGGCTGGCATCCGGCTGCGGCAGGGCCTTGCGGTCAAGCTTGCCGTTAGGCGTCACTGGCAGCTTGTCGAGCAGCAGCAGGTGTGCCGGCACCATGTAGTCCGGCAAACCGGCCTTGAGCGCCTCGCGCAGGCTGTCGCGCAAGGCGCCTTCGTCTTGCGTGCTGTCGGCAGGCACCACATAGCCCACCAGCTGCTTGCCGCTTGGTCCGTCCTGGGCCAGCACCACGGCCTCCTGCACACTCGGCAATTCCAGCAGGCGCGCCTCGATCTCGCCCAATTCGATGCGCAGGCCGCGAATCTTCACCTGGTGGTCGATGCGCCCGGCGTAGTCGATCACGCCATCGGCGCGGTAGCGCGCCAGGTCACCGGTGCGGTACAGGCGGCCGCCGTTGTCGCTGAACGGGTCTGGTACGAAGCGTTCGGCGGTCAGCGCCGGACGCTGGTGGTAACCACGCGCCAGGCCCACGCCACCGAGGTACAGCTCGCCGGCACTGCCGCGCACCGCCGGTTGCAGGCTGCCTTCAAGGATGTGGGTCTTGAGGTTGTCGATCGGCTGGCCGATCGGCACGCTGATGCTTTCGTCCGGTTGGCAGGTCCAGTGGGTGACGTCGATCGCCGCTTCGGTCGGGCCATACAGGTTGTACAGGCCCGCCGCCGGCAGGCGTTGCAGGGTCTGGCGGGCCAGTTCGGCCGGCAACGCTTCGCCGCTGCACACCACGCGCTTGAGGCTGACGCAGCTCTCGACCGCTTCGTGGGTCATGAACGCCTGCAGCATCGACGGTACGAAGTGCAGCGTGCTGATGCCGTAATGGTTGATGCATTCCACCAGCAGCTGCGGGTCGCGGTGCGCCCCGGGCTGGGCCATGACCAGGCGCGCCCCGGTCAACAGCGGCCAGAAGAACTCCCACACCGACACGTCGAAGCTGAACGGGGTTTTCTGCAGCACGCTGTCGCTGGCGCCCAGGCCGTAGGCCTTCTGCATCCAGCACAGGCGGTTGACCAGCGCCTGATGGCTGTTGCCAGCGCCCTTCGGGCGACCGGTGGAACCGGAGGTGTAGATCACATAGGCGAGGTTCAGCGGGGCCACGTCGATGTTCGGGTTGGCATCGCTGTAGCCGCTCAGGTCCACCATATCCAGGTCCAGGCGGCGCAGGCCGGCCGGGATCGGCAGGGCTTCGTGCAGGTGCGACTGGGTCAGCAGCAAGGCGATGCCGCTGTCCTCGAACATGTAGCTGAGGCGGTCCTGGGGGTACTCCGGGTCCAGTGGCACATAGGCGCCACCGGCCTTCAAAATACCCAGCAAACCGACGACCATCTCCAGGCTACGCTCCATGGCGATGCCCACCAGCACATCCGGGCCCACGCCCTGCTCGCGCAGCTTGTGCGCCAGCTGGTTGCTACGGCGGTTGAGCTCGGCATAGCTCAGGGTCTGCTCGCCAAAGGCCAGCGCCGCTGCATCCGGGGTGGCGAGTACCTGGGCTTCGATCAACTGGTGGACGCTGCGCTCGTCCGGGTACGCCGCGTGGGTTTCGTTCCAGCCTTCGACCATCTGTTGCTGTTCTGCCAGCCCCAGCATTGGCAGCTCGCCAATCCTCGCGTCAGCATTCTCCACCAGCGCCTGCAACAGGTTGGCAAAGTAGCCGGCCAGGCGGCCAACGCTCTCGTCGCTCCACAGCGCACGGTCGTGGCTGTACTGCATCGACAGCGTGGTGCCCAGCTCCACCACCAGGGTCAGCGGGTAGTTGGTCTGTTCCTGCACGGCCACGTCGCCGAAGCGCAGGCCACCGGGCACGCCCTGTTGCAGCGCCTCGGCCACCGGGTAGTTCTCGAACACCAGGATGCTGTCGAACAAGGCGTCACCGCCCTGCCCCGCCCAGCGTTGCACATCGTACAGCGGGGTGTGCTCGAATTCGCGCACGGCTAGGTTGCCGGCCTGCACCTGGCCGATCCACTCGGCCACGGTCTGCTCGGCACGCGGGGTGCCGATAACCGGCAAGGTATTGATGAACAGGCCGATCTGCTCCTCTACCCCCGGCAGGTCTGCCGGGCGGCCGGCGACCGTGGCGCCGAAGCACACGCTGGCCTGGCCAGTGCAGCGCTGCAACAGCAGCAGCCAGGCCGATTGCACCAGAGTGTTGACCGTGACCCGGTTGGCCCGGGCGAAGGCTTCGATACGGGCGGTCTGCTCAGGGTCGAAGGCCACGCGGTGGTCGCCATGGCCACTTCCGCCCGCGCCTGCGCTGCCGGCGATGGCCTGAGCCAGGCGGGTCGGCTCGTCCAAGGCCGCAAGCTGGGCTTTCCAGAAGGCTTCGGCAACGGCTGCGTCCTGGCCCTGCAACCAGGCAATGTAGTCGCGATAGTGCGTGGCCTGGGCCTGCGGCACCAGGCCGGCGTAACGCTGCAGCACTTCGCCCAACAGGCGCGAGGTGCTCCAGCCGTCCATGAGGATGTGGTGGTTGGTGTAGATCAGGTGGTGGCGGGTATCGCCTGTGCGTACCAGAACCAGACGCAGCAGCGGCGCGGCAGCAAGGTCGAAGCCGCGCTGGCGCTCGCCCTCGGCAAGGGCCTGCAATGCCTGCTCCAGCGCCGGCTGGCCACGCCAGTCATGCTCGCTGCATGGCAATCCGACGGCCTTGCGTACCACTTGTACGGCCTGTTCCAGCTCGCCTTGCAGGATAAAACCGCTGCGCAGGATGTCGTGGGCATCGAGCGTGGCCTGCCACGCCTGCAGGAAACGCTGCACATCCAGCCCATCCACATCCACGCGCAGCTGGTTGATGTAGTTGCCGGCCTGCTGGTCGTAAAGGGTGTGGAACAACATCCCTTGCTGCATGGGTGACAGCGGGTATACATCGGCGATCTGCCCGGCCTCCAGCGGCAGGCTGTCCAGTTGCGCCTGGGTCAGCGCGGCCAGCGGGAAGTCCGACGGCGTCACGCCCTGGTGCCGCGCATCGCAGCAGTGCTCGACCAGCTCTGCCAAGGCCTGCCCGTAGGCCTGGGCCAGCTTTTCGAGGGTGGCCGGATGATGAACGTCGGCGCTGTAGGTCCACTCCAGGAACAGCTCGCCGCCGTACACCTGGCCGGTGATGCTCAGCCAGTTGCCCAGCTGTGCGCCGGTACATTGGGTACGGCCTGCGCTTTCCCCGCTCGGGGTGAACAGGGCGCCCGCCTCAGAGTCGAAACTGGCATCGAACTGGCCCAGGTAGTTGAAGGTGACACGAGCCTGGGTGGCGCGCTCGAGCCGGTCACGCACTTCAGCATCACCGAAGTAACGCAGCAAGCCGTAGCCGAGGCCTTTGTCCGGCACGCCGCGCAGTTGCTCCTTGATCGCCTTGATCGACTGGCCCAGGTCCTGGGTGGGTGTGAGGCTTACCGGGAACAGGCTGGTGAACCAGCCCACGGATCGGCTGAGGTCGAGGTCGTCGAACAGGTCTTCGCGGCCATGGCCTTCCAGCAGTACCTGCACGTTGCCCTGTGCGCTCCACAGGCACAGGGTGCGCGCCAGCGCGGTCAGCAGCAGGTCATTGATCTGCGTGCGGTAGGCCGCCGGAGCCTGTTTCAGCAGCTTTGCGGTGCGCTCGGCATCCAGCCGTGTGACGGCGGTACGGGCATGAGTGTTGGCCAGGCTGCCCTGCGGGTTGTCCCGCGGCAGTTCGCCGGAGTCGCCGGCCAGCGCCTGCAGCCAGTAGTCGCGCTGTGCTTGCAGCGTCGGGCTGCCGGCATGGCTGGCCAGGCGCTCGGCCCAGGTCTTCACCGAGGTGGTCTTGGCGGGCAGGCTCACAGCCTGGCCGCCCAGCAGTTGCCGGTAGGCCGCTTGCAGATCTTCCAGCAGCACCCGCCACGACACGCCGTCGACCACCAGGTGATGGACCACCAGCAGCACACGCTGCTGGCCATCGGCGAAGTCGAACAGTTCGGCACGCAGCAGCGGCCCGTGCTCCAGATCCAGGCTCGCCTGCACCTGGTTGCCGGCGGCATCCAGTTCATTCAGGACGGCCAGGCTGCGCTGGTGCAGCAGTGGTGCATTGTCCAGCGGCTGGAAGCGTGCCTGCCACTGGCTTTCGCCACGGCTGAAGCGCAGGCGCAGGGCATCGTGCTGCTCGACCACGGCGCGCAGGGCTGCCTCCAGATGTTGCACCTGCACCGGGCTGGTCGGCTTGAGCAGTACCGACTGGTTCCAATGCGCCGGCTGGGCGATCTCCATCTCGAAGAACCGCGCCTGCGCTGGCAACAACCCTGTCTCGCCGCTGATGGCAATGTCCACGGCGGCTACCGCTGGCTTCGGTTCGATGCGCTTGGCCACCTGGGCCAGCTGGGCGATGGTCTGTTGTTCGAACAGCTGCTTGGGGGTGATCCTGATGCCCTGGCGTTTGGCCCGGGCGATGATTTGCAGGCTGAGGATCGAGTCGCCGCCCAGTTCGAAGAAGTTGTCAGTGCTGCCAACCTGCTCCAGCTTGAGCACATCGGCCCACACCGCGGCCAGCTTTTCCTCGATATCGCCTTGCGGCGCCACATAGCCACGGCTGACAGCGCCCGGTAACGGCAATGCGCGCTTGTCGAGCTTGCCGTTGGCAGTCAGTGGCAGGCGCTCCAGCAGCAGTATCTGCGCCGGCACCATGTAGTCTGGCAGGCGTGCCTGCAATTGCGCCTGCAGCTGCTGCACGGTCACACCCGCATCGGCCACCCCGTAGGCCACCAGTTGCAAGCGCTCGGCGTCACCCTCCAGTGGCAAGGCCAGTACGACGGCCTCGCTGACACCGGGCAGGCCAGCCAGCACCCGGCCGACTTCACCAGGCTCCACGCGATAGCCACGGATCTTCACCTGGTCATCGGCACGGCCGATGAACTCGACCAGGCCATCGGCCGTCAGCCGCGCGCGGTCGCCGGTGCGGTACAAGCGGGCACCACCCTCGGTCGGCACGAAGCGTTCGGCGGTCAAAGCCGGCTGGCCCAGGTAGCCCTGGGCGACGCCTTGCCCGCCCAGGTAAAGCTCACCGGGCACCCGCGTCGCCAACGGGTTGAGGTAGCCATCCAGGACCTGGGCGCTGGCGTTGCCCAGCGGGCGCCCGACCGGCACCGTGCGGCAGCCTGGCTGTGGCTGCCCCGGCTCGAACGTGAGCACGCCGACTGTGGTTTCGGTCGGGCCGTAGTGGTTGATGACCCGGCAGGCCGGGCGCAGTTCGCGGATTTTTTCCAACAGGCTCCAGCTGCATGCCTCACCGCCCAGGATCAGTGCCTCGGCGGGCAGCACATCGGCGGCGCGTGCCGCTTGCAGCAAACCTTGCAGGTGGCTCGGCACCAGCTTGAGCACGCCGACCTGGTGCTGTGCCATGTAGCTGGCGAAGCCATCGGGGTCGAACGCCAGTTCCTGTGGCAACAAGTGCAGCAGGCGGCCTGAGGCCAGGGCACCGAACAGCACCGTGTGGCCCAGGTCGGCTGCGGTGGTGGAGACCATCGCCATGCTCGCTGCGGCCGGCAGTTGCAGGCGCTCCAGCACCGCCTGGGTGTAGCTGGCCAGCGCCCCGTGGCTGATCACCACGCCTTTCGGCTGACCAGTCGAGCCCGAGGTGTAGATCAGATAGGCCGGTTGTTCGGCGGCGATGGCCACCTCGACCGGGCTGTCGCTGCAGGTTGCCCAGGCGGTGTGATCGCAGGCAATCAGCTGCACGCTGTCCAGGCTTGCGAAGCGCTGGTCGTCCGGCGCATGCACTAGGACAGCGGCGCTACTGTCGGCAATCAGTTGTTGCAGGCGCTCCTGCGGTTGCTGGGCGTCCAGCGGCAGGTAGGCAGCGCCGGTCTTGAGCACTGCGAGCAAGGCGCTGACCCACTCGATGGAGCGCGGCAGGCACAGGGCAACGATGTTGCCGACGCCGACGCCGCGCTGGCGCAGGTAGTTGGCCAAGCGGTTGGACGCCGCCTCCAGACCGGCCTGGGTCATGAACCGGTCACCGGCACGCACACCGCCGTGGGCCTGGCCTTGCGCCATTGCCTGGCGCCACAGGGCGAGGAAGTCACCATGCGGGTAGGCCTGCGTGGTCGCCGGCAGCAGCGTCGCCACTTGCGGGCTGTCGACGATCGCCTGCTGCGGGTCGCGGATCAGCGCATCCAGCACCTGGCGCAGCGAAGCGGCCATGCGTTCGATGGTGGCCTGCTCGAACAGGTCGGTGGCGTAAGTGAAGTAGCCTTCGATGCCGTCGGCCTTGTCGGAGAAATCGAACGCCAGGTCGAAGCGGGCATCGCCGCCGTCACGGGCAAAGCCCTCCACCTCCAGCGCGCCCAGGCGCTTGCGCCCCGCATCGCTGGCAGCCACGTGCTGGTTGATCTTGAACTGGAACAGCGGGTTGTGGGCCAGGTTGCGCTCGGGCAGCAAGGCATCGACCAGGTGCTCGAACGGCAGTTCCTGATGCGATTGGGCGCCGCCGATCACATCCTTTACCTGCTCCAGCAGCGCGGCAAAGGTGGCGCGCTCGTCTACCTGCACGCGCAGCACCTGGGTGTTGATGAAAAAGCCGATCAGGCCTTCCAGCTCCTTGCGGTTGCGCCCTGCGTTCGGGGCGCCGATGCGGATGTCGGCCTGGCCGCTGTAGCGCGACAGCACCACCGCCATGGCCGCCAGTACCAGCACGAACAACGTGTGGCCACCTTTGCGCGCCTGGCTGCGCAGGGCCTCGGCCTGTTCGGTGCCGATATCCACGCGCACCACCGCGCCACGCTGGCTGGGCGTGGCCGGGCGCTCGAAGTCCAGCGGCAGGCTCAGCACCGGCTGCTCATCGCCCAACTGCGCCTGCCAGTAGGCCAACTGGCGCTGCGCTTCACCGGCCTCGAGCCAGGCGCGCTGCCAGATGGCGTAGTCGGCGTACTGGATCGGCAGAGCCGGCAACTCGGCCTGCCGGCCTTCGGCCAGGGCGCTGTACAGCTGGATGAATTCCCGCACCAGCACATCGCTTGACCAGCCATCGGAGATGATGTGGTGCATGCTCAGCGCCAGCACGTGGTGATCGGCGGCCACGCGCAGCAGGGTCACCCGCAGCAGCGGGCCGGTCAGCAGGTCGAAAGGCTGCTTGAGGGCGGCATCCACGGCCACGCTCAGCGCTGCCTCATCGGCGGCAGCGTCGAGCATCACCAGCGCCAGCGGGCAGTGTTCGAGGATTTCCTGGTAGAACTCACCCTCCTCCGAGGCGAAGCGCGTACGCAGCGACTCGTGGCGTTGCACCAGCGCATCCAGCGCCTGTTGCAGCAGCGCCTGGTCCAGGGCGCCCTTCAGGCGTACTGCCATCGGCACGTTGTAGGCCGGGCTGTCGGGCTCCAGCTGCCAGAGAAACAGCAGGCGTTGCTGGGCGTACGACAGCGGAATACGCGCCAGGCCCTGGCGCGCGGGCACGATGGGCAGCAGGCGGAAGCTCTGCCCGGTGGCCTGCATCTTTTCCAGGATCTGCTGGCGTTGCTCCACGGGGAGGCCAACGAAACGTTGGGCGATGCGTTGTGCGGCGGTGAGTTCCATGTCAGGCCTCTGTGAATGCATTCATCATTTGTTCGATATCGCTCAGGCCGTCGTCGGAGAGCGACAGGCCCTGCTCGTCCAGCGCCTGGGCGAACGCGCATAGCTCGGGGTGGCTGAAGATCAGCCGCAGGGGTATGTCCAGCCCCAGTTCGACGTTGATCCGCGACACGGCCTGGGCAGCCAGCAGGGAGTGGCCGCCCAGCTCGAAGAAGTTGTCGTTCAGGCCGACCCGGGCAACGCTCAGCAACTGCGCCCAGATGTTCGCCAGCTGCTGCTGCCGCTCGGTCTGCGGCGCCTGGTAGTCGTGCTGTGGCTGGTTCGGGTCGGGCAGCGGCAGCGCCTTGCGATCGAGTTTGCCGCTGGGGGTCAGCGGTATGCTCGGCAGGGTCACCAGGTAGGCCGGGATCATGTAGTCAGGCAAGCTGGCCTTGAGGTACTGCTTCAGGGCCTGGCGCAGATCGCCGCGGTAGCCTTCGGCCGGCACCGCATAGGCGCACAGCTGCTTGCCACTGGGCAAGTCGATGGCCAGCACGGCGGCTTCGCGGACATCCGGGTGCGCCCGCAGGTACTGCTCGATCTCGCCCAGTTCGATACGGAAACCACGCACCTTAACCTGGTGGTCGACTCGGCCACGATAGGCCAGCTGGCCGTTTTCGTCGTAGCAGCCAAGGTCGCCGGTACGGTACAGCCGGCCACCGCCGACCGGGTCGAACGGGTCGGGGATGAAACGCTCAGCGGTGAGTGACGGCCGCTGGTGATAACCGCGCGCCAGGCACCCTGCCCCGCCGATGAACAGCTCGCCAGGTACGCCCACCGGCGTCGGCGCCAGGCCATCGTCCAGGGCATGCAAGGTACGCCCCGGCAAGGCACGGCCGATCGGCACCCCGCCCTGGCTGACCTGCTCCACGGTCATGTGCGAGCAGTCGTAGGTGGTGGCGACCACGGTGGCTTCGGTCGGGCCGTAGGTGTTCAGCAGGCGCACGGCTGGCGGGCCATCGACCAGCCAGGCGCGCAGGGCATCTTCCGGCACCGCCTCTCCCCCCACGTGAATCTGCTTCAGCCGGCCATAGGCCTCGGGGGCTCGGCGCTCCAGCGCCAGCAGGCGCCAGTAGGCTGCCGGCAGGTCGGCAACGGTCACGCCGTGACGATTGATCTCGTCCAGCAGCGTGGCGGTGTCCCACAGT
Organism: Pseudomonas sp. NLJ1; assembly: GCF_049486705.1. Classification (NCBI taxonomy): domain Bacteria; kingdom Pseudomonadati; phylum Pseudomonadota; class Gammaproteobacteria; order Pseudomonadales; family Pseudomonadaceae; genus Pseudomonas; species Pseudomonas sp. NLJ1. The sequence goes on from NZ_CP137735.1 coordinate 1,297,506, forward strand.
CGCAGGTCGCGCAGCACCACGCAGGCGCCCTGGGCCAGCGGCGGGAAGAACTGCTCGATGAAGCCGTCGAAGCTGATGGTGGCGAACTGCAGCACGCGGTCGCCCGGGGTGAGGCGCGAATAGTCGCCTGCCACCTGGCAGAACAGCGACAGGGCGTGGTGGTCGATGGCCACGCCCTTGGGCATGCCGGTGGAGCCGGAGGTGTAGATGACATAGGCGAGGTTGTGCGGTGCCGCCAGGTTGGCCGGCGGTTCGGCGGGCCAGGCGTGCAGCCACTCGGTGCCCGGTTCCAGTACCACGCAGGGGAGTTGCCTGCCCAGTTGCAGGCGCTCACGCGAGGGCGCATCGGCCAGCAGCAGGCCGATATTGCTGTCCTCGACCATGTAGGCCAGGCGTTCTTGCGGGTAGTCCGGGTCCAGCGGCACATAGGCACCACCCGCCTTGTGGATGGCGACCAGCGCCAGGGCCATGCCCAGGCCGCGCTCGACAGCCACGCCGACCAGCGAGTCCGGCCCCACGCCCAGCGCCCGAAGGCGGTGGGCCAGCTGGTTGCTGCTGCGGTCCAGTTCGGCGTAGGTCATCTGCTGGTCGTCGAAGATCAGCGCCAGCGCATCCGGCCGCTCGTGGGCCTGGCGCGCCAGCAGCTGGTGCGCGCACAAGCCGCTGCCAGCCTGGGGCGCCGGGTTCCAGCCGTGGGTCAGCTGCTGGCGTTCGGCACTGCCAAGGAAGTCCAGCTCGGCAATGCAGCGCCGTGGCTCGGCGCAGATGGCTTGCAGCAATGCTTGCCAATGCCCGGCCATGCGCTCGATACGTGCAGCATCGAACAGGTCGGTGGAATAGTTGAACGAGGCAGTCACGCCATCGGCGCGCTCCAGGGTATTGAGCGAGATGTCGTACTGCGCGCCCGGCTCCAGCAGGTCCACTTCCTTGACCTGCAGGCCGTGCAGCGCATCGCTGGACACCTGCTCGCCAAGGTCGCGCAGGTGGTTGTACAGCACCTGGAAGAACGGGTTCACACCTTGGCTGCGGTCGGGGTACAGCGCCTCGGCTACCTCGAGGAACGGCACATCCTTGTTGGCCTGGGCCTGTAAGGTGGTTTCCTTGATCGCCGCCAGCAACTGCGGAAAGGGCTGGCTGCCATCGACACTGATACGGGCCACCACCACGTTGATGAAGAAGCCGATCAGGCCTTCCAGTTCCAGGCGGTTGCGGTTGGTGACCGGCACGCCGATGTTGAGCGTGCCCTTGCGGCTGTAGCGCGACAGCACGATGGCATAGGCCGCCAGGAACACATGGAACAGCGTGGCGTTGGATGCCACCGCCAGGGCGCGCAGGCGCTCGGTGAGGGCCTGTGGCAGGCGCACGTCGAAGCGGCTGCCCTGGTAGCTTTTGACCTGCGGGCGAATGCGGTCGGCAGGCAGTTCCAGCACTTCGAAGTCGTCTTCCAGGCGCGCCTTCCAGTAGTCGATCTGCGCCTGCATCTGCCCCTCGGCCAGCCACTTGCGCTGCCAGGCGGCGAAGTCGGCGTACTGCACCGGCAGTGGCTCGACGGTTTGCGCCTGGCCCGTGGCGGCGGCGTTGTAGGCGGCGGCGAACTCGCGCACCAGCAGGCTCATCGACCAGCCATCGGAGACGATATGGTGCAGGGTCAGAGACAGCAGGTGCTCCTGCGCATGCACCTTGAACAGCCGGGCGCGCAGCAGCGGGCCGCGCTCCAGGTCGAACGGGACGAAGGCTTCGGCTTGCAGCTTGCGCATCTGCGCGGCGTGGTCCTGGCCGCTGAGGTCTTCGAAACCGATCGCTACCGTGGCAGCCGGCAGGATGCGCTGCCAAGGCAAGCCGTCGGCCTCGACGAACACCGTGCGCAACGATTCGTGGCGGGTTACCAAGGCATCCAGCGCAGCCTGCACGGCGCAGTGGTCGAGGTGGCCCTGCATGCGCACGGCCATCGGCGTGTTGTAGGCCAGGCTTTCAGGGTTGAGCTTCCAGAACAGCCACTGGCGGTTTTGCGAGCGGGACACCGGCAGCGGTTGCTGGCGGTCGAGGATCTCGATGTCCAGGCCTGCGCCCTGCTCGCCTTCGGCCACTGCCTGGGCAAAGGCCTGCAGGTCGACGGTGTCGAACAGGCTGCGCAGCGGAATATCCACGCCCAATTGCTTGCGTATCCGCGATACCGCCTGGGTGGCCAGCAGCGAATGGCCGCCAAGGGCAAAGAAGTTGTCGCCCAGGCCTACCTGCGGTACTTGCAGGACTTGCGCCCAGATCTGCGCCAATTGCGTTTGCAGCGGGGTCTGCGGCGCTTGATAGGCCACCTGGGTGGCGACGGGTTCCGGCAGCGCCTTGACGTCAACCTTGCCGTTGACCGTGACCGGCAGGTGCTCCAGCACTATCAGGTGGGTCGGCACCATGTGTTCGGGCAGCAGGCTCTTGAGGCTGGCGCGGATCGATTCCTGCCAGGTCAGGATATCGGCCGGCATCTGGCTGGGCACCAGCCAGGCAGCCAGTTGCAGTTGCGGCGCCTGGCCATGCACGCGCACCAGGGCATTGGCGACACCGCCCAGGGCACGCAGCTGGTTCTCGATTTCGGCCAGTTCCACGCGATAGCCCCGGATCTTCACCTGGCCATCCATGCGCCCGGCGAACTGCAGGTCGCTGCCTTGGCGAACCCAGTCACCGCTGCGGTACAGGCGCTGGCCCTGGCCGTTCGGGTCGGGAACGAAGCGCTCGGCGGTGAGTGCCGGGCGGTTCAGGTAGCCACGGGCCAGGCCGGCGCCACCGATGTACAGCTCGCCCTTGGCTTTGGCCGGCAAGGGTTGCAGGCAGCGGTCGAGCACCGCGACACGGGTGTTGGCCAGGGGCTGGCCGAGGCTGGCCTGCCCGTTCAGTTCGGCGACCAGCACACCGACTGTGGCTTCGGTCGGGCCATAGTGGTTGAACACCTTGAGCGCCGGGGCCAGGCTGCGGACCTTGCCCAGCAGGCTCGGGCTGATGGCCTCGCCGCCGAGCACCAGGCACTGTGCCGGCAGCGCCGAGCGGCCTGCCACCAACATGGCCTCCAGGTGCGACGGTACGATCTTCAGCGCGTCTACCCGGTGTTCGGCCAGGTAGGCGGCGAAGCCTTCGGCATCCAGCACCTGCTCGCGTAGCAGCAAATGCAAGGTGTGGCCGCCGCACAGGGCGCCGAACAGCATGGTGTGGCCAAGGTCGGCAGCCGGGGTCGAGACCTGGGCCATGCTGCGGATACGCTCGACCGGCAGGCGCGCGGTGATGCCCTCGATGTAGTTGGCCAGGGCGCCGTGGCTGATCGCCACGCCCTTGGGCTGGCCGGTGGTGCCGGAGGTGTAGATCACATAGGCCAGGTTGGCCGGCGCCGGTGCGATGCCGGCGACGTTGCCGTTGCCGGTTTGCACCCAGTCCAGGCGCTGCACGCCCTCGGGCAGTTCGGCCGGCCAGTTACCGGGCGCCAGCACCAGGCGCGTACCGCTGTCGGCAAGCATGTAGGCCAAGCGTTCCGCCGGCTGCTCGGGCTCCAGTGGCAGGTAGGCGCCACCGGCCTTGAGCACACCAAGGATACTGGCGAGCATGCCAACGCTGCGGTCAGCCAGCAAGCCGACCAGTGTGTCCGGCCCCACCCCGGCGTCGACCAATCGGCTGGCGATGTCTTCAGCGCGGGCATCGAGTTCGGCGAAGCTGGCCTGCTCGCCCGCAGCCATCACCGCCGTGCGTTCGGGGTGGCGGCTGGCGGCGGCGGCAAAGCGCTGGTGAACCAGCAGCGTTGCGTCAGCCTGCGCAGGTGCGCCAATGGCAGCAGCCAGGCCTGGCAATGGCAGCTCGCCGACTGCCCCACCCACTTCGTCGGCCAATGCCTGTACCAGGGCCAGCCACTGCTCGCCAAGGGCTTCGACTGTGACCGCATCGAACACGTCGGTCGCATAGGTGAACGCTGCGTGCAGCTGCCCCGCTCGCTCATGGGTGTCCAGCGCCAGGTCGAAGCGGGCACTGAGCTTTGCCAGGGTGACCGGTGCCAGGCTCAGGCCGGAGCGGGTCTCGATGGCCTGCACATCCGCCACCTGCGCCTGGTGGTTGAACAGCACACGGAACAGCGGGCTCTCGCTGCTTCGCGGCAGGTCCAGGGCTTCGACCAGTTGCTCGAACGGTAGGTCCTGGTGGCTTTGCGCGCCTACGGCGGTTTCGCGCACGCGCTGGAGCAGGCCGGTAATGTCCAGCAGTGGGTCGATTTCGGTGTGCAGTACCTGGGTATTGATGAAGCAGCCGATCAGCCCTTGGCTTTCGGCGCGGTTGCGGTTGGCGATGGGTACGCCGACACGGATCGCCGACTGGCCGCTGTAGCGCTGCAGCAGCAGTTTGAAGGCTGCCAGCAGGAGCATGAACAGGGTGACGTTATGCTTGCGCGCCAAGCCGCGCAGGCGTTCGGCGACATCTGCGGCGACGGGGAACTCGTGTCGCGCGCCGCGATAGCTGGGGCGCCCGTGGCGGCTGCGGTCCAGTGGCAATTCCAGCGGCGAATGGTCATCGCCCAGGCGCGCCTGCCAGTAGGCCAGCTGGCGCTCCTGCTCACCGGCCTGGAGCCAGCTGCGCTGCCACAGGGCGTAGTCGCGGTACTGGATCGGCAGCGGTTCCAGGCGGGCATCGCTGCCAGCCACAGCGGCGTCGTACAGGCGCAGGAATTCGTCGATCAGCACGTTCATCGACCAGCCGTCAGCGACGATATGGTGCAGGGTGAGCAGCAGTATGTGTTCCTGGTCGGCCAGTCGCAGCAGGCGCACACGTAGCAGCGGGCCACAGGCCAAGTCGAAGGGGGCGAGGGCTTCGGCTTCGGCGATGGTTTCGATGGCGGCCTGACGGGCGTCCTCGTCAAGATCGGCCAGGGCATCCTGGTGCAGCTGCAACGGGGCGGCGACGGCATCGACCTGCTGGCGCACGTCATCACCGTCGGCGACAAAGCGGGAGCGCAGGGTTTCGTGGCGGGCCACCAGGGCATCGAAGGCGTGCTGCAGGGCGGTCAGGTCCAGCGGGCCATGCAGGCGCACGGCCATGGGCAGGTTGTATGCCGCGCCCTGCGGGTCGAGCTGCCAGAGGAACCACATGCGCCGCTGGGCGTACGACAACTGGTCACGCTCGGCCACCTCAACCCCGGGCGCGATCGGCAGCACGGAAAAATCCATGCCCTCGCCCTGCAGCGCCTTGAGGAACAGGCGGCGCTTGTCGGGGCTGAGTTCGATGAAGCGGCGGGCGAGCTTGAGCGTTTGGTCGGCATTCATGTCGAGCGGTGTCCTGGCAGTCGAGCGGTAACTGTCAGACGAAGGCATGCGGGGCTGATTTAGTGGCGCCAACCTTAGGTCCAGCACCATCCCCGTGGGAGCGGGCGTGCCTGCGAATCAGGCGACGCGGTGGCTGGCACCGGCTGCGCCGGTGATCGCCGGCAAGCCAGCTCCCACACCGACCGCGCAGGTTTCAAGGGCTCTGGGCAAGGCCATAGCCGCTACAGGAATGGCGCCAGCCAGGACGGGGCGCTATCTCCGTGGGAGCGGGCGTGCCCGCGAAGCAGGCGCCGCGGTGGCTGGCACCGGCTGCGCCGGTGTTCGCGGGTAAACCCGCTCCCACAGGGGCCGTGCATGGCCTGGCATGCGCAATCCCTGTGGGAGCGGCTTTAGCCGCGAAAGGGCCAGCCCAGCCAATACAAGGATCAGCGCAGCAACCCCAACTCGGCATCATCCAACAACGCCTTGGCCATGGCTGCAAAGTAATGCGAAGCCCAGAGCATCTGCTGATCGCCGTCCATCAAACCGGTCAGTGACAAGTCGCGTGCATAGCCCATCAGCTCCTAGGCTTGCTCGCGGGCGCTGCGGCAGGGGATGCCCTCAGCAATACGGAACAGTGGATGGGTTTGGCCTTCGCCTTGGTAGAAGTAGGTAACGCCGGGGGTGGTTTTGGTATCGTCGGTCATGGGTTCTCCTGAATGTAACGACAAACCCTGAAATGCTTACTACAGGTTTCCACACCCGATCGCTGAACCGTCAGCGACGGGCAAAGCCTAGAGTGCGGGATTTGCAGGAACAATCAGACGCATGTCGACAGAGGTTGTAGGATATTTCGCAGGGGTGGAGTTGCCAGTCCCGAGGCGTAGGAAGAGTCTGGGATTTTTGAAGGCTGCAGGAGGCATGTCTGGGGAATGCATCTGGGCTGACAGGTGTTCGCCACAACCCTTTCGGTGCCTATGAGATCGAGCGCCGCCCGCGCGGCGCTTCGCGGGACAAGCCCGCTCCCACATTTGTTGCAACGTGGCCATGCCTGTGGGAGAGGCGTTGTCAGCCTGGGTGCATGGCTTGAGACAGGTGATGCGGCAGCAATGCCAACTCAGAAATCCAGTCAACCCACCAAGGCTGGCAACCATGGCCTGACAGGTTCGGCACGTTGCAACAAATGTGGGAGCGGGCTTGTCCCGCGAAGCGCCGCGCGGGCGGCGCTCGATCTCACAGACACCACACCTCTCAAGGCAGGCACATGGCAGCCCTCACTCCCTAATCAGCGCAAAAACTCGGAATACCCCTGCGCCATCGCCACCACCACCTTGCGCTTGCCGGTAAACGGCGACCGCGCATGTGCCGCAAGCATGTTGTCCAACATCAGCACATCGTTCTCCAGCCACGGAAAGCTGATGGTGCATTCGTCCAGCACCCCGCGCACTTCATCGAGCAGCGAATCCTCGATGGTCGTACCGTCGCCGTAATACACGTTACGCGGCAGGTCCTCTTCCTCGACGATGTCCATCAACGACTCGCGCACTTCTGGCTGCAGGTTCGAAACATGGAACAGGTGCGCCTGGTTGAACCACACATCCTCCCCGGTCACCGGGTGGCGCGCCACCACCTGGCAGCGCTGGCGGGTGCGCAATTCGCCGTCATCCTTCCAGATGCACTCGATGGCATGTGCCCGGCAATAGGCCTCGACCTGGCGCGGGTCTTCCGTGTTGAACACCTGCGACCATTCCACATCCAGGCCGTTGCCATAATTGCGCACGTACATCAGCCCCTTCTCCACCAGCCGCTCACGAATGCGCGCCGGCATGCGCCGGTACACCTCGCGGCTGTCGGCAATCGGCGTCTCGCCACCGGTCGCGGCGGGGATCACGCTGTAGAACCAGATCTTCATCGGCCATTCCAGGGTGTAGGCCTGCTCGTTGTGCAGGGGGATGCTCTGGTGCGCCGGGTACTCGGTGGAGGTGTACACGCCCTTGGTCACGTTGCTGCGCGGGGTGGAGCCAAACTCGTAGTTGAGCAGCGGGTGGCCGAAGGACGCGGCGAACTGGCGGAACGCTTCGGCGCCACCCACCTCGAACCCACGAAACAGGATGCCGCCGGCCTGCAGCAGGTGCCGGTCCACCAGCGGCTGCAACTCGGCAAAGGCTTCCAGCAGGTCGATACCCGGCTCCGGTGCGCGCACCAGCAGCGGCAGGTTGCCGCGCGCGGCGTCCAGGGGTTCGATCGCAAAGCTCAGCAGTTCACTCATGTCCGGTCACCTCAGGCCTGGGCCGCATAGGCGGCGAAATCGGGATATGCGCCATGAGGGCGCCTGCCTGAATGAACGAGCGGGCGATGGGGAAATTCACCCGGGCCGCACACACAGGTAAAGCCTGCGCGCGCCGGTTCGTCTGAACGATGTGCACCCTTCTATCGCCCAGGAACCGTACATGACTCGCCAGCTTCTGCTCCTCGCCCTGCTCGCCGTGGCCCCTGCCGCGTGGTCGGCAGAGCCATGCGCCGTGGAAATCCATGGCACCGACCAGATGACCTTCGACAAGGCCGCCATCACCGTGCCCAAGGCCTGCGCCGTGTTCACCGTCACGCTCACCCACCCTGGCGATATGCCGAAGAACGTGATGGGCCACAACTGGGTGCTGAGTACCCAGGCCGATATGCAAGGCGTGCTCGACGACGGCCAGAAAGCCGGCGAAGCGCTGGACTACGTGAAGCCCGGCGACCCCCGGGTAATCGCCCACACCCGCCTGATCGGCGGCGGTGAAACAGACAGCATCAGCCTCGACGTCCGGTCGCTGAAGGCAGGTACCGCGTACAGCTTCTACTGCTCGTTCCCATTCCACGGCACCTTGATGAAAGGCTCCCTGACCCTAGGCAGCTGACCCCGCCCCCACCTCACCAGCGAGATCACGCTTCATGAAAACCTCCTCCCCCGGGGCCATCCGCGAATTGCTGGGCCTGCTGAAACCCTACCGCCCGGCGGTAATCGTCTCGGTGCTGCTGGGCATGCTCGGCGGCCTGGCCGTGACCGCCCTGCTGGCCACCGTCAACCAGGGCCTGCATGCCGCTGACGGCATGAGCCAGGGCGTGATCCTGGCCTTCGCCGGCCTGTGCGTGCTGGCCCTGGTCAGCAGCGTGGCGGCTGACAGCGGCACCAACTACGTTGGGCAGAAAGTCATCGCCAGGCTGCGCAAGGACCTCGGCGCCAAGGTGCTGTCGGCGCCGATCGAGCAGATCGAGCGCTACCGCACCCACCGCCTGATCCCGGTGCTGACCCGCGACGTCGATACCATCAGCGACTTTGCCTTCGCCTTCGCCCCGCTGGCCATCTCGCTCACCACCGTGACTGGCTGCATGGCCTACCTGGCCTGGCTGTCGTGGCCGATCTTCCTCATCACCCTGGCGGCCATCGGCATTGGCAGTGGCATCCAGTACGTGGCCAGGCAGAAAGGCGTGGCCGGCTTCAACGCCGCCCGCGATGCCGAAGACAACCTGCAGAAGCACTACTCGGCCATCGCCGAGGGCGCCAAGGAGCTGCGCATCGACCGCCGCCGCCGCCATGCCATGCTGACCCGCAACATCCAGGGCACCGCCGACTTCATCGCCAACACCCATATCCGCGCCATCAACATCTTCGTCGCGGCCAAGAGCCTGGGGTCGATGCTGTTCTTCGTGGTCATCGGCCTGACCCTGGCCCTGCAATCGCTATGGCCGAGCAACGACCCGGCGGTGATGAGCGGCTTCGTGCTGGTGCTGCTGTACATGAAAGGCCCGCTGGAAACCTTGATCGGCAACCTGCCGATCCTCGGCCGCGCCCAGGTGGCGTTCCGCCGCATTGCCGACCTGTCCGAGCGCTTCTCCTCGCCCGAGCCGCACCTGCTGCTGGAGCCGCCGGTCAAGCGCGCCGCCCCGGCCAGCGCGCATCTGGAGCTGCACGACGTCGAGTACGCCTACCCGCCGGTGGACGGCAACGAGCCGTTCCGCGTCGGGCCGGTGAACCTGAGCATCGAACCGGGCGAGATCCTGTTCATCGTCGGCGAGAACGGCTGCGGCAAGACTTCGCTGATCAAGCTGCTGCTGGGCCTGTACACCCCGCAACGCGGCGAAGTGCGCCTGAACGGCAAGGCGGTCGGCCCGGAGGGGCTGGATGACTATCGCCAGCTGTTCACCACGGTGTTCGCCGACTATTACCTGTTCGACGACCTGCCCGAGCACGAGCACAGCCTGCCCAGCGATGCCACGCGCTACCTGGAACGGCTGGAGATCGCCCACAAGGTGAGCGTGCGCGATGGCGCCTTCACCACCACCGACCTGTCGACCGGCCAGCGCAAGCGCCTGGCGCTGGTCAATGCCTGGCTGGACGGCCGGCCGGTGCTGGTGTTCGACGAATGGGCGGCGGACCAGGACCCGACCTTCCGCCGGGTGTTCTACACCGAGCTGCTGCCGGACCTGAAGCGCATGGGCAAGACCATCATCGTGATTTCGCATGATGACCGGTACTTCGATACGGCGGACAAGGTGGTGCACCTGAGCCGTGGGAAGGTAGTCGAGGCATTGGAGCCGGCTTGATACGGCAAAGGGGGGCTGCGCGCCCCTCACTGGTTTCCTGAGAGGACGCCGGGGGCGCTTTGCGCCCCTATCGCGACACAAGGCCGCTCCCACAGGTTCTGCGCAATTCCAGAGGTGGCGCGGTAGCTGTGGGAGCGGCCTTGTGTCGCGATGGGCTGCGAAGCAGCCCCAACAGGCAGAATCAGAACAACCAGCGATACAGCAGATATGCCACCACCACCGCCAGCACCGGCCGCAGCACGCGGTAAGCCTTGGGGTTGGCGCGCTTGAACTGCTTCACCTGGCCACTGACCCGGTTACTGAAGCGCTTGCTCCAGGCATACGCCTGGTTGATCCCGCCGACACGCTCGTCATCGGTATTCTGCGGCGCGGTGGCACGCCCCAGGAACGCGCTGACCTGGCGGTTGATGCGGGTCATCAGCGGGCTGCTCAGCGGGCGCTCGATATCGCAGAACAGGATCACCCGCGTAACGTCGGTCTCGTTCTTGACCCAGTGCACGTAGGTTTCATCGAACATCACGTCCTCGCCGTCACGCCAAGCGTACTGCTCACCATCGACGTAGATGCGGCAGGCATCGGAGTTGGGCGTGGACAGGCCCAGGTGGTAGCGCAGGGAACCGGCGAACGGGTCGCGGTGCGGGTTCAGGTGGCTGCCGCCTGGCAGCAGGGCGAACATCGCACCCTTGACGTTGGGGATGCTGCTGACCAGCTCGACAGTACGCGGGCACAGGGCTTCGGCCGACGGCAACGGTTTGTCGTACCACTTCAGGTAAAAGCGCTTCCAGCCTTTCTTGAAGAACGAACCGAAGCCGGCGTCGTTATCCTTCTCGGCGGCGCGGATGTAGCCCTCGTCGAACAGGCGCATGGCCTCTTCGCGGATCTCCTGCCAGTTGTCCTTCAGCACGTCCAGCTCGGGGAAGCGCTGGCGGTCCAGGTAGGGCTTGGACGGTACGCCGGAGAACAGGTACATCAGGCTGTTATAAGGGGCGAACAGCGCCGAATGGTTGACGAACTGGCGCAACATCGGCAAGCGAGCCTTGCCGCGCAGGTGCACGAACAGCACGCTGCCAAAAAACACCAGCAAGACACCCGCCTTGGCTGCAAAGGAAAAGGTCATGCTTTCACTCCTTGAGGAAGAAACAGGGCTGTGCGCCCTGCTCTCCGATAAATCATCCTGCCATCATAAACTGATGCCGCCGGGGTAAAAACAGCCTGGGCGGCAACTCAATCATGAAGATTTTGCAATAAACCAAGCCGCCAAACGTTGCGCCGGATCAGCGGCAAGGCCATCACTGCTGGTTTTCCTGCTCGCTGAACATGTCGCTGAACAGCATGCTCGACAGGTAGCGCTCGCCGGAGTCCGGCAAAATCACGACGATGGTCTTGCCCTGCATTTCCGGCTTTTCGGCCAGCCGCACGGCCACCGCCATCGCCGCACCACAGGAAATGCCACAGAGGATGCCCTCTTCCTGCATCAGGCGGATGGCCATGGCCTTGGACTCTTCGTCAGTCACCGTTTCCACCTGGTCGACGATCGACAGGTCGAGGTTCTTCGGCACGAAGCCGGCGCCGATGCCCTGGATCTTGTGCGGGCTGGGCTTGAGCTCCTCGCCGGCCAGGGTCTGAGTGATCAGCGGCGATGCCACGGGTTCCACCGCCACCGACAGGATCGCCTTGCCCTGCGTATGCTTGATGTAGCGCGAAACACCGGTGATGGTGCCGCCGGTGCCGACGCCTGCAACCAGCACATCGACCGCGCCGTCGGTGTCGTTCCAGATTTCCGGGCCGGTGGTTTTTTCGTGGATCGCAGGGTTGGCCGGGTTTTCGAACTGGCCCGGCAGGAAGTACTGGGCCGGGTCGGAGGCGACGATTTCGTTGGCCTTCTCGATGGCGCCCTTCATGCCCTTGGCCGGGTCGGTCAGCACCAGCTCGGCACCCAGCGCCTTCAACACCTTGCGGCGCTCCAGGCTCATGGAGGCAGGCATTGTCAGCATCAGTTTGTAGCCACGGGCTGCGGCGACGAAGGCCAGGCCGATGCCGGTGTTGCCCGAGGTGGGCTCGACGATGGTCATGCCCGGCTTGAGCTTGCCGCTGCTTTCGGCGTCCCAGACCATGTTCGCGCCGATGCGGCATTTGACCGAATAGCCCGGGTTACGCCCTTCGATCTTGGCCAGGATGGTCACGCCGCGCGGGGCAATGCGGTTGATCTGCACCAGCGGCGTGTTACCGATGGAGTGGGCGTTGTCTGCAAAGATACGGCTCATGGCAGGGGTCCTTGGCATGAAAGTAAGCAGGGAAAGACCTCAAGGGTAAGCCTGGGCCGGTGGCCCGTAAAGCCTGTTCGAACTCCCCCGGACGCGTTGCGGTCAACCGCATATCCTGCCTTGGAGACACTCCGATGAGAGCCCGTTATCGCTGGCCGTTGATCGGCCTGGCCAGCCTGATCGTGCTGTTGCTGGCGCTGCACCTGGCCCTGCCCTATCTGGTGCGCAACTACCTCAACGACAAACTGGCCGACATGGGCGACTACCGTGGCCAGGTGACTGATGTGGACCTGGCCTGGTGGCGCGGCGCGTACCAGATCAACGGCCTGAAGATCGTCAAGACCACCGGCAAGGTGCCGGTGCCGTTTCTCGACGCTCCGCTGATCGACCTGTCGGTAAGCTGGCACGCCCTGTGGTACGACCGCGCAGTGGTTGCCGAAGTGGTGTTCGACCGGCCGGAACTCAACTTCGTCGATGGCGGCAACAAACAGAACTCGCAGACTGGTCAGGGCACCGACTGGCGCCAGCAACTGGAAAAACTGCTGCCGATCACCCTGAACGAGGTTCGCATCGACAAAGGCGTGCTGACATTCCGTAACTTCAACTCCAGGCCACCGGTCAACCTCAAGGCCACCCAGCTCGATGCCAGTATTCGCAACCTCACCAACATTCGTGACGAAAAGGGCCGACGCGATGCAAGCTTTGATGGCACGGCGCTGATCGTAGGCGATGCCAAGGTGGAAAGCCGCGCCACTTTCGACCCATTCAGCGATTTCGATGACTTCGAGTTCCGCCTGCGCGCCACGGGTATCGAGCTGCGCAAGCTCAATGACTTCGCCAGCGCCTACGGCAAGTTCGACTTCAATGCCGGGCACGGCGATGTGGTGATAGAGGCCGAGGCGACCAACGGCCGACTGAACGGGTACATCAAGCCGCTGTTGCGGGATGTGGATGTGTTCGACTGGCAGCAGGATGTGCAGGAAAAGGACAAAGGCTTCTTCCGCTCAGTCTGGGAAGCGCTGGTGGGCGCGACCGAGACGGTATTGAAGAACCAGCCAAAGAACCAGTTCGCGACCCGTGTAGAGCTCAGCGGTAGCGTGCACAAGCAGGATGTCAGCGCCTTCGAGGCGTTTCTGCAGATACTGCGCAACGGGTTCATCCAGGCGTTCAATGCCCGGTACGAGCGTGACGCGCCGGATTCCGACTAGGATCGAGTGACGGGGCATTCAGGGACTGAATACCCGGTCTGCGTTTCCAGTCGGCGAAGCCCGCGTTATAGTCGGTGACAAATCGAAAATAGATGCTGCCTGTACTGGCCCCTTCGCGGGTAAACCCGCTCCCACAGGTATTCGACAAACCTCAGGGAAGGTGGGGTACTTGTGGGAGCGGGTTTACCCGCGAAAGGGCCGCTACAGGCTTACCGCAGAGGACAGACCCATGAAGTTCGAAGGCACCCGCGACTACGTCGCCACAGACGACCTGAAACTGGCGGTAAACGCGGCCATCACCCTCGAACGCCCCTTGCTGGTCAAGGGCGAACCCGGCACCGGCAAGACCATGCTCGCCGAGCAGCTGGCAGCCTCGTTCGGTGCGCGCCTGATCACTTGGCACATCAAGTCCACCACCAAGGCCCACCAGGGCCTCTACGAGTACGACGCGGTCAGCCGCCTGCGTGACTCGCAGCTGGGCGTGGACAAGGTCCACGATGTGCGCAACTACCTGAAAAAGGGCAAGCTGTGGGAGGCCTTCGAAGCCGAGGAACGGGTCATCCTGCTGATCGACGAAATCGACAAGGCCGACATCGAGTTCCCCAACGACCTGCTGCAAGAACTCGACAAGATGGAATTCTACGTCTACGAAATCGACGAGACCATCAAGGCCAGACAGCGCCCGATCATCATCATCACCTCCAACAACGAAAAGGAGCTGCCGGACGCCTTCCTGCGCCGCTGCTTCTTCCACTACATCGCCTTCCCCGACCGCACTACCCTGCAGCAGATCGTCGACGTGCACTACCCGAACATCAGCCAGTCGCTGGTCAGCGAGGCGCTGGACGTGTTCTTCGACGTGCGCAAGGTACCAGGCCTGAAGAAAAAGCCGTCCACCTCCGAACTGGTCGATTGGCTCAAGCTGCTGATGGCCGACAACATCGGTGAAGCGGTGCTGCGCGAACGCGACCCGACCAAGGCCATTCCACCGCTGGCCGGCGCGCTGGTGAAGAACGAGCAGGACGTACAACTGCTCGAGCGCCTGGCCTTCATGAGCCGGCGCGGCAACCGCTGACAGGAGCCGGGCCATGCTGCTCAACCTGTTCAATGAAATGCGCGCGGCCAAGGTGCCGGTGTCGGTACGCGAACTGCTCGACCTGCACCAGGCCCTGCAAAAGCGCGTGGTGTTTGCCGACATGGACGAGTTCTACTACCTCGCCCGCGCCATCCTGGTGAAGGACGAGCGCCACTTCGACAAGTTCGACCGCGCCTTCTCTGCCTACTTCAAGGGCCTGGAGAACCTCGACCGGCACATCGAGGCGTTGATCCCCGAAGACTGGCTGCGCAAGGAGTTCGAGCGTTCGCTGACCGATGAGGAGCGCGCGCAGATCCAGTCGCTGGGTGGCCTGGACAAGCTGATCGAGGAGTTCAAGAAGCGCCTCGAGGAGCAGAAGGAGCGTCACGCCGGCGGCAACAAGTGGATCGGCACCGGCGGCACCAGCCCGTTCGGTTCGGGCGGCTTCAACCCCGAGGGCATCCGCGTGGGTGAGGCCGGCAAGCGCCAGGGCAAGGCGGTGAAGGTGTGGGACCAGCGCGAATACAAGAACCTGGACGACCAGGTGGAGCTGGGCACGCGCAACATCAAGCTGGCCTTGCGCCGGCTGCGCAAGTTCGCCCGTGAAGGCGCCGCCGAAGAGCTGGACATCGACGGCACCATCGACCACACCGCGCGGGATGCCGGGCTGCTGAACATCCAGATGCGCCCCGAGCGGCGCAACACGGTGAAGCTGCTGTTGCTGTTCGACATCGGTGGCTCGATGGACGCCCACGTCAAGGTCTGCGAAGAACTGTTCTCGGCGTGCAAGACCGAGTTCAAGCACCTGGAGTACTACTACTTCCACAACTTCGTGTACGAGTCGGTGTGGAAGAACAACCTGCGCCGCACCTCGGAGCGCTATTCCACTTTCGACCTGCTGCACAAGTACGGCGATGACTACAAGGTTGTGTTCGTCGGCGACGCGGCCATGGCGCCCTACGAAATTACCCAGCCGGGTGGCAGCGTGGAGCACTGGAACGAAGAAGCCGGGTATGTGTGGATGCAGCGTTTCATGGAAAAATTCAGGAAGATCATCTGGATCAACCCGTACCCGAAGCAGGCCTGGGATTACACCGCATCGACCCATCTGGTACGGGACCTGATCGAGGACAAGATGTATCCGCTGACCTTGCAGGGGTTGGAGGAAGGGATGCGTTACCTGTCCAAGTGATTTTGCCAGTGCCGGCCCTTTCGCGGGTGAACCCGCTCCCACAGGTATTGCGCAAGCCTTGAGGCCTGTGGGGTACATGTGGGAGCGGGTTCACCCGCGAAGAGGCCGGCAGCCTTGACGCCAACGGTCCAGGTATACCTGCTGCTCCCGCCACGCCTCATCCTGCACCACCGCCCTGAACCGCACCACCGCCCCCGGCATGCACTGCGCCAGTTGCGCCAGCGCCAGCGGCGTCAATGCCCCAAGCCGCGGATAGCCACCAATGGTCTGCCGGTCATTGAGCAACACGATCGGCTGCCCATCCGGCGGCACCTGCACCGCCCCCAGCGGAATACCCTCGGAAATCATCGGCGCACCCTGGTAGACCAGCTGCGGCCCCAGCAGGCGGATGCCCATGCGGTCGGCACGGCTGTCCAGCGTCCACTCGCGGTTGAACGCCTCGAACAGGCTGGTACCGCTGAAGTCACCGATCTGTGCGCCGATCACCAGGTCAAGCACTGGCTTTTGTGCGTACTGTGGCCGCAGCGCTGCCGGTACCTCACGCAAGGTCGCTGAAGCGCTGGAAAATGCCAGCAGCTGGCCTTTGCCGAGCGCAGAGCCCTGGCCATCGATACCGCCCAGTTCTTCCCGCACGACCGTGGCACGACTGCCCAGCACATCCTCGCCCAGGAACCCGCCAGGTGCTGCCAGGTACGCCCGCACGCCCTGCTTCGGCTGCTTCAGGGTCAACCGCTGCCCCTTGGCCAATGCAAAGCTGCGCCAGGGCGCCAGCGGCTGATCATCGACCCGCGCATCCAGGTCGGCACCGGCCAGGGCCAGCACACAATCCTGCTCTGCGACCACACAGAAACCACCTAGCGCCACCTCGACCACCGGCGCCGTCAACGGGTTGCCCAGCAGCCAGTTGGCCCAGTGCATCGCCACCCAGTCCAGCGCCCCGCCCTGGGTCACGCCCAGGTGGCGTACGCCGAAGCGCCCGGCATCCTGCAACTGGCACAGCGGCGTACTGGCCTCGATCTTCAACTGCTTCATGCTTGTGCCTCCACATCACCGCCCAACGCCACGAACTCGCTGCGCGAAACCGGCACGAAGCGCACCCGGTCACCGGGTTGCAACAGGCTGTAGCCCTCGCGTTCACGGTCGAACAGGCGCACCGGGGTACGCCCGATCAGGTTCCAGCCCCCCGGCGATACCGCCGGATAGGCCGCCGTCTGGCGCTCGGCAATGCCGACGCTGCCGGCCGCCACGCGCTTGCGCGGGGTGCCAAGGCGCGGGCTGGCCAGGCGTTCGTCCACCAGGCCCATGAAGCCGAAACCGGGGGCGAAACCCAGGGCGAACACCGGGTACTCGCGCTCGCTGTGCAAACGGATCACCTCTGCTTCACTCAAGCCACTGCGGGCCGCCAACACCGGCAGCTCCGGGCCGACGCTGGCGTCGTACCACACCGGGATCTCATGGCGGCGGCCACCGCTGCCCGTGTCTGGCTGCAAGCCCTCCAGTGAACGGATGATCAGCGCCCTCGCCTCACTCGGTGGCAGGTCGAACTGCACCATCAGCGTGGTGTAGGACGGCACCAGGTCCAGCAAGTGCTCGCCGAACGCCGCGTGCAAGCGCTGGCTGGCGGCAAGCATCCACGGCATGTTGCCCTCGTCGATGGAGTCGAACAGGCGCACCATCAGGCTGTCGATGGCCACAACTTCAATACGCGGCTTCATCGCGACTCCAGGGCATCGAGGGCCTGGCGAATCTGCCGCACCGCTGCTACCGAACTGTCATTGTCGCCGTGTACGCACAGGGTGCTGGCCGCCAGCCTCAACGCACTGCCATCGTCCGCCACCAGCGTGTCGCCACGGGCCAGGCGCACGGCCTGCTCCACCACCAACGCCGGGTCGTGGTGCACCGCGCCGGGCAGGCGCCGCGACACCAGGTGCCCGCTGGCGGTATAGGCGCGGTCGGCGAATGCTTCGAACCACAGCGGCACGCCAATTTCATCGCCCAGGGCCTGGGCGGCGCGGTTGTCGGCGGTAGCCATCAGCATCAGTGGCAGGCCGCCGCCATAGGCCGCCACAGCCTCCAGTACGGTACGCAGCTTGAGCGGGTCGGCCATCATGTCGTTGTACAGCGCACCATGGGGTTTCACGTACGCCACGCGGCCGCCCAACACTTTGCAGATGCCGTCCAGCGCACCGATCTGGTAATGCAGCAGGTCGCGGATTTCCTCCGGGCTGCAGGCCATGGAGCGGCGGCCGAAGCCGACCAGGTCCGGGTAGGCCGGGTGCGCGCCGATGGTCACGCCGTGCTCCAGCGCCAGGGCCACGGTGCGGCGCATGATGCCGGGGTCCCCGGCGTGGTAGCCGCAGGCGATGTTGGCGCAATCGATGTAAGGCATGACCTCGGCATCCAGGCCCATGCGCCAGCTGCCGAAACTCTCGCCCATGTCGCAATTGAGTAGCAGGCGTTCCACCGCGCGGCCTCCGTTGTCGTTGTTCATATGCCTACCTTACCGCGCCTGCAGTTGTTTGCCGCGGGTTTCCGGCAGGCTCAGCGCCGCCACGATCACCACGCCGTAGGACACGGCCGAAAACACGCCGATACCCAGGCCCAGCGGCACTTTCTGGCCGAGCACGCCGATCAGCAGCGGGAACAGCGCCGCAATGACCTTGCCGATGTTGTAGCAGAAACCCTGCCCCGAACCGCGGATACGCGTGGGGAACAGTTCGGTGAGAAACGCGCCCATGCCGCTGAAGATGCCCGAGGCGAAGAAGCCCAGCGGGAAGCCCAGCCACAGCATCACGCCGTCGCTGACCGGCATTTGCGTGTACAACAGCACGATGACGAACGAGCCCACGGCGAACAGGATGAAGTTCTTCTTGCGCCCCAACAGGTCGGACAGGTACGCACTGACCACATAGCCGACGTAGGAGCCTACGATCACCATGGCAAGGTAGCCACCGGTACCCAGCACGCTCAGGCCGCGCTCGTTCTTCAGGAAGGTCGGCAGCCATGAGGTAATGGCGTAGTAGCCGCCCAGGGCACCGGTGGTCAGCAGCGACGCACGCACGGTGGTCCAGAGCATGCCCGGGGCAAAGATTTCGTAGAACTGCGCAGGAGCCTCGGCGCTTTCCACCGCCTTGGCCTCGCGGTACACCTCGGGGTCCTTGACCAGGCGGCGGACGAAGATCACGAAAATCGCCGGCACCAGGCCCAGCAGGAACAGCGCGCGCCAGGCCTGCTCTGCCGGCAGCCAGGAGAACAGCAGCGCGTAGAGGATGGCGGTGAGGCCCCAGCCAAGCGCCCAGCCGGACTGCACCATGCCCACCGCCTTGCCACGGTCCTGGGCACGGATCACCTCGCCGATCAGCACCGCGCCGGCAGTCCACTCACCGCCAAAGCCGAAGCCCATCAGGGTACGGGCGATCAGCAGCTGTTCGTAGTTCTGGGCGAAACCGCAGAGGAAGGTGAAGAAGGCAAACCACAGCACCGTCAGTTGCAGGGTGCGCACGCGGCCGATGCGGTCGGAGAGAATGCCGGCCACCCAGCCACCCACGGCCGAGGCGATCAAGGTGCTGGTGTGGATCAACCCGGCTTCGGTGGTTGTGATGCCCCACAGCATGATCAGCGTCGGGATGACGAAACTGAGCATCTGTGTGTCCATGCCGTCCAGGCCGTAGCCGATCTTGCAGCTCCAGAACGTCCGGCGCTGCTGTGAGTCGATGTCGCGATACCAGGCGAAAGGCCCGGACGAAGATGGGGAACTGACCTGCTGCTGCACGCCGGTGGGGTTCATGCTTGCCTCGGCTTGTTGGTATTGTTTTATGGGCGACAATGAGTCGCGGCCTGGCTGCCATTGTTCAGACGCCGCGCCATTTGCGTCCAACGAGAAAAACCGCCGGTCTGGAACAAGAAAAACTGATCATGAACCTTCGCTTCCTCGAAACCTTCGTCTGGGTCGCCCGGCTCAAGAGCTTCCGCCTGACCGCGGAAAAGCTGTTCACCACCCAGGCCTCGGTGTCCAGCCGCATTGCCGCGCTGGAGGCCGACCTGGGCGTGAAGCTGCTGCTGCGCGACTCACGCGGCGTCAGCCTGACCCCGGAGGGCGGCAAGGTACTGGAATATGCCGAGCGCATGCTGGAAACCGCCAAGGCCATGAAGCAGTCGCTGGACAGCGACCGGGCCAAGGTCGGGCGTATCCGTATCGGGGTGATGGACACGGTGATCCACACCTGGATGAGCGCGCTGGTGGCGGAGCTGACCGAGCGTTACCCGCAGGTAGAGATCGAACTGGTGGCCGACACTGCGCTGAACCTTCGCGAGCAATTGCAGAAGGGCTTTCTCGACGTGATTCTGCAGACCGACCTGCTGCGCGAGCAGTCGATCCGCAGCCTGGACCTGGCGCGCTATCCGATGGGTTGGGTGGTGGCCGCCGGCTCGCACCAGCACCGCGATTACGGATCATTGGCCGAGCTTGGACGGGAACGCATCATCACTTTCTCGAAGAACTCGCGGCCGCACCAGGAAGTGCTGAGCCTGCTACTGGGTGCCGGTGCCGAAACGCCGCGGCTGAATTGCGTGAACTCGGTGGCGGCGATTACCCGGTTGTTGCGCGACGGGTTCGGCATTGGTGCGTTGCCGCCGGCGCTGGTGGATGCCGAGTTGAGCCGAGGTGAGCTGGTGTTGCTGCAGGGGCTGCAACCGCCGCCGAGCCTGGAACTGGTGGTGGCCTGGCAGACCGGGGTGGCGTTGGTGGATGAAGTGGTCGGGGTATGCCGGCAGGTGCTGGAAAGGTATGCGCGGGATGTGGGGGCTCAGCGGATAGTGCTGGTGTGAACCAGCTGTGCTGCCTGTGCTGGCCCTTTCGCGGGTAAACCCGCTCCCACAGGTACTGCATAAGCTTGAATCCTGTGCAAACCCTGTGGGAGCGGGTTTACCCGCGAAGAGGCCAGTACAGGCAAGCAGTAATCAGCGCCAGCTCTCTTTCACCGCCCTGCGCCGCCCACCCAGAATCACCCAGCCAATCCCCAGCAGCAGGCTCTCGACCACGAAGGCCAGCACAAACCCTGCGCCTACGCCCCAGCCAATCGCCTCGGGCACTAGCAATATCTGATAGCTATAGCCGTTCAGGGTCTCTTCCCGCAGTTGCGGGTCCGCCTGCACCAGCACATGCCAGGTGCGCTGCGCCCATGCCCCTTGCAGCGCCTGCCATTCGTTTTCCAGCAATTGGTTGCGGATCATCAGGCTTTCGATGCTGTTGGCGTCACTGAGGAACACCGGATCGTCGCTACTGCGGTAATGCCGCAGCAGCGCCTGCAGGTCGCCATTGAAAAAGCGTTCGGCAGTCTGCCGGAAGCCATCGAGCGCCTCGCGTGATTCGAACAGGTGCGCCTCGACCCGCTGGCTGTAGTCCTTCACCAGCCCCGGAACCTGGATACCGGCCAGCAGGCCGAAGGTGAACAGCAGCAACCGCAGGTAACTTCTGAACATGCCGCATCCTTAGCTCTGGCCGTGCGCCACGCACTCGCCGTGCCGCCACAGGGCCCACTGACCCGGCTCGTAGCGCTGCCAGGTCTCGTTCTCGGTCAAGGCCTCGGTGGCGATCACCGTGACCACGTCGTTGGGGGTGGTTTCGGTGTGAAAATCGACGATCAGGTCGACATCCTTCAACCGTGCCGCACCAAAGGGTGCACGGCGGGTAATGTGCACCAGCTTGGTCGAACAGAAGCAGAACAGCCAGTCACCGTCGCTGAGCATGCAGTTGAACACGCCCTGGCTGCGGTAGCCGGCACAGGCTTCGACCAGCACCGGCAGCAGCTGTTCCACCGGCACGGGCTCGGGGAAGGCACTGCGGATGCGGTTGAGCAGGTCGCAGAAGGCCGCCTCGCTGTCGGTGTCGCCCACCGGCCGGTAGAAGCTGGCCAGGCCCTTGAAGTCGCCCAGCTGGCCATTGTGCGCGAAGCACCAGTTGCGACCCCACATCTCCCGCACGAACGGGTGGGTGTTGGACAGGCACACCTTGCCGACGTTGGCCTGACGGATGTGGCCGATGACCACTTCGCTCTTGATCGGATAACGCTGTACCAGGTTGGCCACTTCCGACTCGCTGCTGGCAGCCGGGTCCTGGAACAGGCGCAGGCCACGGCCTTCGTAGAAGCCGATGCCCCAGCCGTCACGGTGCGGGCCGGTACGGCCGCCGCGCTGCATCAGGCCGGTGAAGCTGAAGACGATGTCGGTGGGGACGTTGGCACTCATGCCCAGCAGTTCGCACATAGGCGTGTCTCCGCTTACAGACGGGGCTCGACCCGGCCGCCGCCTCGGGAGACGGCCGGGGCGGCAGGGGGTGGCGCATCACGGTATCGGTCGCGACGCTCTGCGGCCAGCGGGGCCTGGGCGCCAAGCTGGTCATCTTCGGCAGCCTGGCGCTGGGCAGCGGCCTCGGCCTGCGCGCGGCGCTCGCGGGCGCGCTTTTCCAGCGGCAAGCGCAGCAGTACGAAGAGGAAATACAGGGAGAAGGCGCCCATGCCGTACATGGCGAAGTCGGACACCGCGCGCCAGGCGTTGTTGCCAACCTTGAAAGCGACATCCAGGGCGGTGATGGCAATGGCCGGGGCGAAGCTGTCCTTGACCGGGTCGACGATGGTCGGGGTCAGCAGCAGCACTGCCAGCACCACCCGCAGCGGTTCGCGCAGCCAGCGCCACATCCAGCCGGTGAGCTTGAAGCCCACCATCAGGCAGCCCAGAGCAGCAACGGCGTAAAGGCCCCAGGCGAGGGTGTAGTCGTTCTCGGTCATGGTGTTCGTGCAAGCCAGGCAAAGAGATGCCTATGATAAACACTTTTCCGGGCGCAGACAGTGTTTGCCTGTGCCGGCCTCTTCGCGGGTAAACCCGCTCCCACAGGATCACTGCAGACTTCGAGCCATGCGCATTACCCGCGAAGAGGCCGGTACAGGCGACCCCAAACATGAGATCTTCAATGCAAACCAAGCCCCAACCCCCGATTGCCCACGCCGACAACACCGCCGACCCGTACGCCTGGCTGCAACAGCGCGACACCCCCGAGGTGCTTGCCTACCTGCAGGCCGAGAACGCCTACCAGGAAGCCTGCCTGGCCGACCAGGCGCCGCTGCGCGAACAACTGTTCGAAGAAATCAAGGGTCGCATCCTGGAAACCGACCTCTCGCTGCCGGCGCCCTGGGGCCCCTACCTGTACTACACCCGTACCACCGCGGGCGACGAGTACCCGCGTCACTACCGCTGCCCGCGCCCGGCCGACGACTCCAACACGGTCGATGAAGGCCAGGAGGAACTGCTGCTCGACCCCAACGCCCTGGCCAATGGCGGTTTCCTGTCCCTCGGCGCGTTCAACGTCAGCCCCGACCACCGCCTGCTGGCGTATAGCCTGGACACCAGCGGCGACGAAATCTTCACCCTGTACGTGAAGGACCTGGCCAGTGGCAGCGTCACCGCCCTGCCCTTCGACGACTGCGACGGCAGCCTGACCTGGGCCAACGACAGCCAGACGCTGTTCTTCGCCGAACTGGACGACACCCACCGCCCGTGGCGCCTGCGTCGTCACACGCTGGGCAACGCGGGTGCGCAGACCGTGTTCGAGGAACCCGACGGGCGCTTCTTCCTGCACTGCTACCGCACCAGCTCCGAACGCCAACTGGTGCTGCTGCTCAACAGCAAGACCACCAGCGAAGCCTGGGTGCTGGATGCGCAGACCCCGCTGGCACCGTTCACCTGCCTGGCGCCACGCGTCGAAGGCCACGAGTACTTCCCTGACCACGGCCAGCTCGACGGCCAGTGGCGCTGGTTCATCCGCACCAACCAGGACGGCATCAACTTCGCCCTGTACCACGCCCCGGTCGCGCCGGTGCCCAGCCGTGAACAATGGCAGGTGCTGGTGCCGCACCGCGACGCGATCATGCTCGAGGGCCTCAGCCTGAATGCCGGCGCGCTGACCCTGAGCCTGCGCGAAGGCGGCCTGCCGATCATCGAAGTGCGCCCGCAGGGCCTGGCGGCCTACCGCGTCGAACTACCCGATGCCGCCTACAGCCTGTACGTGCAGGACAGCCTGGAGTTCAGCAGCACGCGCCTGCGCCTGCGCTACGAAGCACTCAACCGCCCGGCCCAGGTGCGCCAGCTGGAGTTGGCCAGCGGTGCCCAGGCGGTACTCAAGCAAACCCCGGTGCTGGGGCCGTTCGATGCCGACGACTATGTCAGCGAGCGCCTGTGGGCCACGGCAGCGGACGGCACCCGGGTGCCCATCAGCCTGGTGCGCCGCCGTCAGGACCTGGGCCGGACCGTGCCGTTGTACCTGTATGGCTACGGTGCCTATGGCGAAAGCCTCGACCCGTGGTTTTCGCATGCGCGCCTGAGCCTGCTGGAGCGCGGCGTGGCCTTTGCCATCGCCCACGTGCGTGGCGGCGGCGAACTGGGCGAAGCCTGGTACCGCGCTGGCAAGCAGGAGCACAAGCACAACACCTTCAGCGACTTCATCGCCTGTGCCGAGCACCTGATCGCCGAAGGTGTGACGGCTGCCGATCGCCTGGCCATCAGTGGCGGCAGCGCCGGCGGCCTGCTGATGGGTGCAGTGCTCAACCTGCGACCCGAGCTGTTCCGCTGTGCGATTGCCGAAGTGCCGTTCGTCGATGTGCTCAACACCATGCTCGACCCAGAGCTGCCGCTGACCGTGACCGAGTACGACGAATGGGGCAACCCTGAAGAGCCGCAGGTGTATGAGCGGATCAAGGCCTACGCGCCGTACGAGAACGTGAAGGCACAGGCCTACCCGGCAATGCTGGTGGTGGCGGGCTACAACGACAGCCGCGTGCAGTACTGGGAAGCGGCCAAATGGGTGGCACGGCTACGCACGCGCAAGACCGACGACAACCTGCTGCTGCTCAAGACCGAGATGGGGGCTGGGCATGGCGGGATGAGCGGGCGGTACCAGGGCTTGAAGGATGTGGCGCTGGAGTATGCGTTCGTGTTTGGTGAGCTGGGTGTGGCGTAAAACCCAGGGTTGAGCACCCGCGCCGATCCCTGTGGGAGCGGGCATGCCCGCGAAGAACTCAACGCGGTGGTTGGCACCGGCTTCGCCGGTGTTCGCGGGCACGCCCGCTCCCACAGGATCCGGTGCAGGCTGATTTTATTTAATCATCATCCACCGCCGGCTTCGGCGGCTCCGGCCGCAACCCCGGCAATGGCTGGTCCTTCGGCGGCCCGGGCACCGGCATCGGCGGTAACAGTGGCGCCCCCGGCTGGCTGCCATAGGCCTTGGGCGGCGTACTCGGGGTAATCTGCGGATATGGCGTAGGCGTAGGCGTACCCGGTGCACCGGGCACCGGCGTGTTCAGCCGGGGTGGCGTGCTGGCAGCTTCGGCCATGGGCAGGCCGGCGAACAACAGCACAACGAGGATCGCGCGAAACATCAGCAACCTCCTGTCGGGAACCTTCCTACAGGCTACGCCTAAAACAAAGCTTTCGCCTGTCCGCCTGCCCCGCAAGCGCGCTAGACTCAGTGGCATAACCGTCATTTGCCTGATCAGAACAAAGGAAACACCATGAGCTCCACCTCTTCCGCCGCCGCCACCGCGCGCCTGGACCGCATCCTGGCCGATGCCAAGCGCGACAAGGAAATGGGCTACCGCGACAAGGCCCTGAAAATGTACCCGCACGTCTGCGGCCGCTGCGCCCGCGAGTTCTCCGGCAAGCGTCTGAGCGAGCTGACCGTGCACCACCGCGACCACAACCACGACAACAACCCGCAGGACGGCTCCAACTGGGAGTTGCTGTGCCTGTACTGCCACGACAACGAGCACTCGCGCTATACCGACCAGCAGTACTTCAGCGAAGGCTCAACCAGCACCCCGAGCATCGCCAAGGCCACCCACAACCCGTTCGCCGGGCTGGCGGGCATGCTGAAGAAAGACTGACCATCGATTCGCCCCCCGCTGCTGCCGGGCAGCCCGTATAATCGCGCTTTTTTCGCGAAGGGCCCCGGTACGTGGCAAACAAACGATACAGCTGCATCGGCCTGTTCAACCCCAAGTCGGCAGAAAATGTCGGCTCGGTGATGCGCGCCGCGGGTTGCTATGGCGTCAATTCGGTGTTCTACACCGGCAAACGCTACGAGCGTGCCCGTGACTTCATCACCGACACCAAGCGCGTGCACTACGACATCCCGCTGATCGGTATCGATGACCTGCAGCGCATCATCCCGCTGGGCTGCACACCGGTGGCCGTGGAATTGGTGGAAGGTGCGCGGCCATTGCCGGAATACACCCACCCCGACCGGGCCATCTACATCTTCGGGCCGGAAGACGGCAGCCTCAGTGCCGATGTGCGGGCGTGGTGCGAAGAGACCATCTACATTCCGACCGAGGGCTGCATGAATCTGGCAGCGACGGTGAACGTGGTGCTGTATGACCGCATGGCCAAAGGGCTGAATACCCGTTCAGGCCCCAGGTTCAAGTAACCGACTGAACGATGACGGCGGCCGACAGGTCACCTGCATACACTTCAGACGGAGGCCTTGCCATGCTCGATATCCATTCCGCGACTGCATCGTCGCAGCACAATGTTCATGGGCTGGAACGGGTCAGCTCGCTGGCCGGGGGAGCGCTTATGTTCAGCAAGGGGCTGCGCCATGGCGGCCTGGTCGGCTTGCTGCAGATGGTGGTGGGAGGTTTGGCGGTGGCGCGCGGGGTCAGCGGGCATTGCTCGACCAAGGCCTGGTGGCAGCGCCATCGTCAGGAATACCAGCGGTTGCGTGCGGACATCGAGCGCAGTGCGGCGGAGCTGGAGACGTTGAAGGCCAGTGCCGACGCGGCAACGCGGGGGGTGACGGTGACCGGGAAGGATCCGTTGGCTGGCAGTTGATTTTTTCACTGCCTGTGCTGGCCCCTTCGCGGGTGAACCCGCTCCCACAGGGACCGCACCGTCTTGAGGGCAGTACATTACCTGGAGGAACAGCCTTGTGCTGCGAAAGGGCCGGTATGATCAAAGAGGTCTGTGGCTGTAAGTGCCTCTTCGCAGCACAAGGCTGCTCCTACAAGGCAACGAAAAACCTGTGGGAGCGGGTTCACCCGCGAAGAGGCCGGTAGGGGCGAAAGAGATGCTCAGCGCAACGCCTTGCTCTGCAACACCTCGGAGCGCCGCCCCAGCACGTTCTCGCTGATCTGCACGAAGTCTTCGGTGCTGACACTGGGCAGGCGCATCAGCCCGCGTGCCACATCGTCAAGTGAGCGTTTGGCCTGGGTGTGGATGCGGATTTCCTTGTCCAGCGCCTGCAACAACATCACCCCCCGCGCCACCTGCGCCGGGGTGGCATGCTCGCCCTTGAGCCGGGTGACCTTGGCGCCCTGCTTGCTCAGGCGCGCCTGCCAGGCCTGGTAACGGTCGTCACTTACCCCGCCCGAGCGGCGCAGCAACTCGCTGGCGTAGTAGTCAGTCAGGCTTTCCACCAGCCAGTCACTGCCATCACGCCCATGGATCTGCGCAAACAGTTGCACCACTTCGCGCAGCAACGGGCTGCTGCCATTCTCGCTGACCATCGGCCGCCCACTGTGCAGGTACAACGAGCCCTGCGCGGCCATCGCCCCGCGCCACATGCCATCGCGAGCACCGACCAACAGCAGCTTCGGCGGGTTGCGCGGGAACACCGCCTGCAATTGCGGCCAGACAAAGGTCAGCATGGTCAGGTTGTCCATGCGCCGCATACCCTGCCCCACCGGTGCTGCCACGGTGACCTCGGTTTCGCCCAGGCGGGCGCGGCGGCTGCCCAGGTCGCCGGCAAGCATCCAGCCGGTGGGGCGGTCGAACAGGCGCGAAACGTTGTCGATGCGGAACTTGTCCTTGCCGATGCGTGGCCAGGAGGTTTCGATGCTCTTCCAGCCTTCAGGCAGGTCGAACGCCAGCCGCGCCACCAGCTCGGTGCCATCCTGCTGGTCGAGGCGTGCAGGTGGCACCAGCTGGTCGCCGAGGAACAGTGCCCAATGCGGAGTGATGCGCGACGAATAGGCGCCGCTGGCGCGCTTCTGGTCCAGCTGCACGCGGTAGCTGAGGCTGGTCTTGCCGGCCGCCGGTCGCCACACGCCACGCTGGCCCTGCAGTTGCCATTGGCCATCAGCCTGGAAGCCGCTGTAGGCCCCGACCTTGCCCAGGTCGAAGTCCAGGCTGCGCACGGCACTGCCTTCGGCCAAGGTGAGGCGGACTTCCGCCTGGCCACTGGTTGGCAACAGGCGCACCTGGTAGTCGAGGTCGACCTTTTTCGCCCAGGCCGGCGAACTGGCCATCAGGCCCAACAGCAACAACAGCTGGCAACGCATACAGAAACTCCTTGTTTCCCCATGGCAGCGGGCCGCGCCGGTCAGCTGGCGCGGAAGATCAGGTGGTCTTCCCAGTCGTCTTCGTGCACATCGTGTTCACTGAGCATGCGCCCCGACTGGGAAATGCGCTGTTCATGGACCTGCTGGCGATCACCGCAGACCAGGTGGTGCCAGGCCGGCAGGTCCTTGCCCTCGCTGACCAGGCGGTAGCCGCAGGTACTCGGCAGCCACTTGAACTGGTCGGCCTTGCCCGGGGTGAGCTGGATGCAGTCTGGTACCTGGGCGAAGCGGTTGGGGTAATCGCTGCACTGGCAGGTATCCAGATCCAGCAGCTTGCAGGCGATGCGCGTGTAGTAGACGCTGTTGTCGTCCTCGTCCTCGAGCTTTTGCAGGCAGCACAGGCCGCAGCCGTCACACAGCGACTCCCACTCTTGCGGGCTGAGTTGTTCGAGGGTCTTGCGCCGCCAGAACGGCGCGTTTTCAGCGGTCATCACACGGGGTTCCTGCATTCATCTTGGGGCCACGGCGCGCGGCGGCGCCAGTCTAGAGCCTGGCCTTCGGCAAAGCCAGACCGCTTGTCAGTCGCGACGCGACGCAGTAGCGTGCGTGTTTCCCGTCCTTTTGCAGGAGCCGCCATGAGCGCCACCCCCCGCATTGCCGATTACGCCATCAACGAGCAGTTCATCAACCGCTGGTCGCCACGTGCCTTCACCGCCGAGCCGATCAGCGAAGAAACCTTGCTGAGCTTCCTCGAAGCGGCTCGCTGGGCGCCGTCGGCGAACAACTCGCAACCTTGGCGCTTCCTCTATGCCCGCCGTGACACGCCGAACTGGGAGCGTTACCTGAACCTGCTGGTGCCGGCCAACCGCAGCTGGGCGCAACAGGCTTCGGCGCTGGTGCTGGTGATTTCCAAGACCACCTACGCCGCCCCGGGCGCCACGGAAGAAAAACCGGCGCTGTGGCACACCTTCGACACCGGTTCCGCCTGGGGTCACCTGGCCCTGCAGGCCAGCATCAGCGGCTGGCATACCCATGGCATGGCCGGTTTCGACCAGGAACTGGCACGGCAGGAGTTGAAGGTCCCTGAAGGCTATGTGCTGCATGCCATGGTGGCAATCGGCAAGCTGGGCGACAAGGCCAGCCTGAACGAAGCCCTGCAGGCGCGTGAAGTACCGAGCCCGCGCAAGCCACTGAGCGAGCTGGCTGCCGAGGGTGATTTCAGCCTGTAAGCCTTGCATTGGCTGTACCGGCCTCTTCGCGGGTAAACCCGCTCCCACAGGGATCTCCACTGCCTCATGGGGCCTGTGTTGATCCTGTACCAGCACAGCCAACACCAGCCTCCCACAGGACCTGAGGGTAGCGGAGATCCTGTGGGAGCGGGTTTACCCGCGAAGAGGCCGGCACAGGCATTACACAATCAATAACCCCGGGCGAAGTCCACTTCGCCTCGCAACCCCTGCCCCGCCACATACGCCCGCACATTCTCGACAAACAACCGCACCATCGCCGCCGGCGAGGTGGGCGCCGAGCTGTGCCCGGTCAGCAGCAAGCCCCACGCCGTCCAGAACGGGTGTTGCCTGGGCAACGGCTCCTGTCGACAGACGTCGATCACCGCCCCTGCCAGGTGCCCTTCCTTCAGCGCCTCGACCAGATCAGCGTCGACCACCGCCGCCCCACGCCCGGCATTGATGAACAGCGCCGTGGGCTGGAAGCACTTGAACAGTGCCGCGTCATACAGGTCGTGGGTAGCCGGGGTATCCGGCAGCAGGTTGAGCACATAGTCGACCTGGCCAACCATGCGCGGCAGGTCGGCCAGCGCCGCTACCTCGACGAAGGGCGCCTGCTCGCGGGCGCTGCTGGCAACGCCATACAGCACCACGCCAAACGGCTGCAGGAACTCGGCCACCCGCTGGCCAATGTCGCCAGTGCCGACGATCAGCACCTTGCGCCCTTCCAGGGTACGCCCCGGGCGGTCATCCCAACGCCGCTCGACCTGGCTGACCAGGCGCGACAGCACCTCGCGCTCATGGCCGAGCATGTAGGTGAGCATGTACTCGGCCATCACCTGGCCAAAGATGCCCACGGCGCGGGTCAGGCGATAGTCACGTGGCAGGCCCTCGGCCAGCAGCGGGGTAATACCAGCCCAGGTGGACTGCATCCAGCCCGGCTTGTGGCCCTGGCGCAGCAGGCTTGCCAGCAGGTCCGGCTGGCCCAGCCACACTGGGCACCGTGCCGCCTGGCGGGCCAGTTCGGCGGAGTCGCCGCTGGTCAGGATTTCCAGCTCAGGCGCGGCTGCGCGCAAGATCTCGGCGTATCGAGCATGATCATGCTCAGCAATCAGTACTCGCATGATCAGGCAGGGTCGTTACGGCGCAGCAACTCTTCGGGCAGGTGCTCGATGTAGTCGTCTTCCGGCGGCGGCATCTGCAGGTGGTAACCCTGGTTGTCGAGGTTTTCCAGCACCTTGGCGATGTCCTCGCGGGCCAGCTTGCGCTCGGGGGTAAGCACCAGGTCGAAGGCGTGCTTGGGGGTGCCGAAAAACGGCAGCAGGCCTTCGGGCACGCGCTCCAGGCCGTCAGCCTTGAGCACGTACAGGTACATTTCGTTCTTGCGGGGGCTCTTGTAGATAGAGCAAATGCGTTTCATCGGGTCTCTCCGGCGCCTGCCAGGCTGTCCAGCAGGGCCTGGCCCATGCGCTCACGGCGCCAGCCGCGCAGCGAATCGGGCAATTGATAGGGGCCATTGGGGTAGCCGCTCTTGAGCAGCGCTTCCAGGGCTTTCTTGCGCAGCATCAGTTCGGGGGCAATGCCCAGGCGCTCACCTTCGGCCTGGCCGATGGCACGCAGCTGCTTGAGGATGCCTGCGGCCTCGATCGGCAAAGGCTCGGGCAAGGCCTGTGGCCATTGTTCGGCTGGCAGGCTGGCGGCACGCTTGATCAGCTGGATGAGGAACTCACCGTCCTGACGAATGGTGCGCGGATGCATCTCGTCGATCTTGGCCAGCGCCGACAGGTTGCTCGGCTGGCTCTTGGCCATGGGCCACAGCGAGTGCTCCTTGAGGATGCGGTTGCGCGGCACATCGCGGTTGCGCGCTTCACGCTCGCGCCAGGCGCACAGCTCGCGCAGCACCGCCAGTTGCTGGGGTGCCAGCTTCCAGGCCAGCTTGACGTCGCGGTACAGGCTTTCGGGTTCGACTTCGCGGCGCAATGCAGCCACCAGCTCGGCGCCGTCCTCCAGCACCCAGGCGTACTTGTCGTCACTCAGGCGCGGGCGCAACACGGTGAACAGCTCGGCCAGGTGTACGGCATCCTCGGCGGCATAGCTGACCTGGGTTTCCGAGAGAGGCCGCTGCAGCCAGTCGGAGCGGGTTTCGCCCTTGGGCAGGTCGATACCCAGCACTTCCTGCACCAGGCGCGAATAGCCCATGGAGAAGCCCAGGTTCAGGTAGCCAGCGGCCAGCTGGGTGTCGAACAGCGGCTGTGGCAGCTTGCCAGTCAGGCGCAGCAGCACCTCGAGGTCTTCGCTGCAGGCGTGCAGCACCTTGACCACGCCGCTGTCATCCAGCAGGTCAGCCAAGGGTTGCCAGTTACCGATCAGCAACGGGTCGATCAGGAAGGCACGCTGGCCATCGCCGATCTGGATCAGCCCGGCTTTCGGGTAGAAGGTGTCGACCCGCATGAATTCGGTATCGACGGCGACAAAGGGCAGCTGGTGCCAGTCGCGGCAGTGTTCGGCCAGGCTCTGGTCGTCACGGATCCAGTGTATTTCGATGGCCACGAGGCTCTCCCACTAACATTGGCGCGCAGTATATACGGCGCGGGCACTGCTGGTGAAACCCGGGCCATCCTTGATATCGATCAATGGTGCTGTTGTGCATGCTCAGGCAGGAGCAACTCTGGTGCGCGTAATCCCTGTGGGAGCGGGCATGCCCGCGAACACGGGCGAAGCCCGTGCCATGCACCGCGTCGCCTGCTTCGCGGGCATGCCCGCTCCCACAAAGACCGCGCAAGCCCAAGTATGGAACGCGCTTCGCCTCAGCGCTTGGCCGCCATCCACGGCCGGCAGCTGGCGAACATGTCCAGCGACTGCTGGTAGACCTCGGTGCGTACCTGCAACAGGCCGAGCATCGAGTGGAACAGGTTGTCCTGCGACAGCGGCGCATCGCTGAGCTTGGCCAGGCAGTCGGTATCGACGCCGAAGTCCTCCTTGTAGCTGTCGGAGAACCAGGTCAGCAACGGCACGTGCTTCTGCTGCTCGGGGGCGATGGCGTAAGGCGTGCCATGCAGGAACAGGTTGTATTCACCCAGCGACTCGCCATGGTCGGACAGGTAGATCATCGCCGTGTCGACCTTGTCCTGCTTGCTGCGCAGGGTGTCGATCAGCGAGGCCAGTACCTTGTCGGTATAGGCCAAGGTGTTGTCGTAGCCGTTGACGATTTCCTGCTCGCTGCACTGGTCCAGCGCGTTGCTCTGGCACACCGGTGCAAAGCGCTGGTCGGCGCCAGGGTAGCGCTTGAAGTATTCCGGCCCGTGGCTGCCCATCTGGTGCAGCACCAGCACGGTGTCCTTGTCGAGGTTGTCGATCAGCTCAGCCAGGCCCTGCAGCAGGATCTGGTCATGGCATTCACCATCAGTGCACAACTGCGGGTCCTTGAGGTTGCTGACATCGATGAATTGCACGCGGTCGCAGGTGCCCTTGCAGCCCGACTGGTTGTCCCGCCACTGCACCGCCAGGCCGGCACGCTGGAGGATGTCCAGCAACCCTTCGCGGTTCTTCGCCACACGGGCATCGTAGTCCTTGCGCTGCATGCCAGAGAACATGCACGGCACCGAGACAGCGGTTTCCGTGCCGCAGGAGTGCACATCGGAGAACGCCAGCAGGCCCTGTTCCCTGGCAAGGTTCGGTGTGGTATCGCGGTTGTAGCCAAGCACGCCGAAGTGGTCTGCCCGCGCACTTTCCCCCACCACCAGCACGGTCAGCGACTTGCGTTCATGCTTTTGCCAGGCGGCATCACGCTTGGCATCTTCGCCATAATGCTGGAAGGGGTGCGATGCGGTGCCGACACGCTCGCTGACATAACCGATGGAGGCCCCCACGATATTGCTGGGGGTGAGCATCAGGCGCAGTTCGTGGTGGTTGCGAAACAGCGACGACAGGCCCTGGTAGTTGACCAGTGCCACCGAGCCCAGGGCCACCACGCAGGCACCGCCAACCACCAACTTGCCAAGCAGTTCACGGTGCCAGGCGCGATAGGCGACAGGCGCCTTCCACAACAGGACCGAAGGCACTACACCCAACCCCAGGATATACAAGGCGAACTTCAGCGAGAGCAAGTCGCGCACTTCCGCCACATTGGTTTCCGCCATATTGCGGAACATGCCCGCATCAATAAGTACACCGTATTGATTCATGAAGTAAGCCACGCCCGCGCCGCTCATGAACAACACGATAAGTACCGGTTTCAATATATAACGGAAGGCAACCAATGTAAGGATCAGGTTGAAGGCGAACAACATCAGCACGGCAAACGCCAGGCTCAGCCAAAGCCCAGGCAAACCGGGCGGCACGACCTGTTCAAGATGCTGCCAGAGGAAGACATTGAAGCCGATCAGCAGGTAAAGGCTGGCCAGCAGCGTGACCCATTCAGTCCGCAGGGATTTGAAGTTGAGCATCGGTGTTCGCAATCAAGAGTGATTATCAGCCCGAGGGCCTGCGCGGCACCTGGGAAACTTGGCTGAACTCTAGAAAGCGTGCCATCAATATTTCGTGAAAAAGGCGCCAACAAATTCGTGAACCGGCGCCTTTTCTACATTAAAAGAAGTTCATCCAACGCTTGTTCAGCCGCGCAGGCGAGCCTTGGCGTAGGGCTCGCGGTCGATGTCCAGCACTTCCACGCACAGCTGGATGTCCAGCCCGGGTTGCTCGGGGATGGCCTCTCGCAGCACATCCAGCAGGCTGGCGGACAGTTGCGTCTTCACCTCGGGCGAGCGCCCGCTGAGGATGGCAAGGCGCACATGGGCAAAGGCACGCTCGCCGGGCGCGGTGCCCACCCGATAGTGCTTGAAGGCTTCGGCGCGGCTTTTGATATCGGCCTCGTCGGCGAACTGGCCGCTGCCGACCAGGGCGTGGTTCAGACGCAGCAGCAGGACGTCGACATTGAGCTCGCCCAGGTTGTCGCTGTATTCCAGATTCACGTGAGGCATGGCGCAGGTTCCGGGTAAGGGGAGATGCGACAGCCTACCCCAGTCCCCTACCTGCGCAAAGACGACTATCCTCAATGGTCAGAACCATCCGCCAACCCTGACAGAGGTGAAGAAATGCCAGTTCCGCATGATCTGCTCGCTGACCTGCACGTTACCGCTGATGCATTCCAGGCGCTCATCGACAAGGACCAGACGCTGCACTCACTGCACAAGGAATACAACGCAAAGGACAAAGAGGTGGTAGCCGCCGAAGGCAACGGCACCAACGACGAAGCCGTCAACCGCCTGCGCAAGGAGCGGTTGCTGATCAAGGACAAGATCGAACGGATCATCCATCCGCCCAAATCCTGACAGGAATTAATTGAATCCACCGGCCTCTTCGCGGGTAAACCCGCTCCCACAGGGTCACCACTGCCCTCAAGGCCTGTGGAGTACCTGTGGGAGCGGGTTCACCCGCGAAGAGGCCAGCAGCCCTCACATGGCAGCCGCAGCCTTCAACGCCCCATCCAGGTCTTCGATCAGGTCGCGATAATCCTCGATCCCCACCGACAACCGCAGCAGGTTCTCGCTGATCCCCATCACGCCTTTCTGCTCCGGGCTCAGCGAGCAATGCGACATGCTCCAGGAGTGGTTGATCATGCTTTCCACCCCGCCCAGCGAGTCGGCCAGCACAAAGATCTGCAGCGCCTCCACCAGGCGGTTGAGCGCGGCCCGGTCGCCCTTGACCTTCATCGCCACCACCGCCCCGCCACTGCGCATCTGCCGTTTGCACAGCTCATGCTGTGGGTGGCTTTCCAGCCCCGGGTAGTACACCTGCTCGATCTGCGCGTGGCTTTCGAGGAAGCGCGCTACCTGCAAGGCATTGGCACACTGGCGCTCCATGCGCACATCCAAGGTCTTCAGGCCGCGCAGGGCCAGGTAGCAGTCGAACGGCCCCTGCACCGCGCCGATCGCCATGCTGATGCGGCGCAGGCGCGCCAACAGCGCATCATTGGCAGCTACCACCACGCCGCCGGTAAGGTCGGAGTGGCCACCGATGTACTTGCTGGCCGAGTGCATCACCAGGTCCACGCCCAAGGTGATCGGGCGCTGGTTCCACGGCGAGCAGAAGGTGTTGTCGATGCAGGTAAGGATACCCCGCGCCTTGGCCAGGTCGCACACCGCCTTGATGTCGACCAGGTGCAGCAACGGGTTGGTCGGCGATTCGATCCAGATAAGCTGGGTTTCCGGCTTGATGGCAGCGGCTACCGCCTCGAGGTCGTTGAGGTCGACGTAGGTGGTGGTCAGGCCCGATGTGCGGCTGCGGTAGTCTTCCATGATGCGGAAGGTGCCGCCGTACACGCCATTCATCACCACCACGTGGGCGTCCTTGGGCAGCAGCTCCAGCACGGTGGCGGTAGCGTTCACACCCGAAGCGCAGGCGACAGCGCCAACGCCCTCTTCCAGGGCGGCGACACAGGTTTCGTAGGCATGCCGGGTGGGGTTGCCGACGCGGCTGTAGGAGTATTCCGGCTTGTCGTCCAGGCTGCGCTTGGTGAAGGAGCTGGCGGTGACGATCGCTGGGAAAATAGCGTTATCGGCAACGCTGAACTGCTCACCGGCGTGAATGGTACGGGTGGCGAAATTGCGCGGCTTGTCGGACATGGTCGGGCCCATTGGCAGAGTGAAAGTTGCCACTATCGCACAACCCAAATCTTCTGGCCTTGGGGTAATCTGTGAAATATTTTTCGCCACGGCCCACGCGCGATATGGACAGCTTCGACCAGCACATTCTCACCCTGCTTCAGCGCGATGCCTCGATCTCGCTCAAGGACCTGGCCGAGGCCGTCAACCTGTCTACCACACCGTGCTGGAAACGGGTCAAGCGCCTGGAGGAAGACGGCTACATTGTCGGCCGTGTTGCGCTGCTCGACCCGGAACGGCTGGGGTTGGGGCTGACGGTATTCGTCCAGCTCAAGACCCAGCGCCACGACAGCGCCTGGCTGGAGCAGTTTGCCGCGACCGTGACCGGGTTCGAGGAAGTGATGGAGTTCTACCGCATGTCGGGGGACTGGGATTACATGCTACGGGTGGTGGTCGGGGACATCGCGGCGTATGACCGGTTTTACAAAAAGCTGATCACCAGTACTGACGGGCTGTCGAACATCACATCCAGTTTTGCCATGGAGCAGATGAAATACACCACGGCTTACCCGGTGCATCGTTCCTGATCGGTGCTGGATTCTTCGCGGGCTTGCCCGCTCCCACAAGGATCACCTTGCCCTCAGGCCTGTGAGGTCCCTGTGGGAGCGGGTTTACCCGCGAAGAGGCCGGTACAGGCAACCCATCATTCCGAAGCAAGCACCGCCGCAATCCGGTTACCCGCCTTGGCTTTCTCGACCTTGATCGCCACAAACTTCGAGGTCGGCGTATAGGTCCCCTCGCCATAGCTTTCCAGCGGCACCAGCGGGTTGGTCTCTGGGTAATAGGCCGCCGCCTGCCCCTCGGGTACGTCATACGCCACCAGGCGGAAGCCCGACACCCGTCGCTCCACGCCATCCTCCCACAGCGACACCAGGTCCACATGCTCGCCCGGCTCGAAGCCCATCCGACGGATGTCCACCTCGTTGACGAACACCACTTCACGCAGGCCGAACACCCCGCGATAACGGTCGTCCAGGCCATACAGGGTGGTGTTGTACTGGTCGTGCGAGCGCAAGGTCTGCAGGATCAGGTCAGGCTTGTCACCGCGCGCCAGCACCTTGGCATTCACCAGTTGCTCCGGCAACTGGTGCGGGCTGAAGCGCGCCTTGCCTGTGGCCGTGCGCCAGGTGCGGTCGGCGGCGTTGTTGCCCAGGTGGAAGCCGCCCGGGTGCTGCAGGCGCTCGTTGAAATCGGTAAAGCCGGGGATCACATCGGCAATCATGCTGCGGATGCGGCCATAGTCGGCAACTGCGTATTCCCAGTCGATCGGCTGCTTGCCCAAGGTCGCCTGGGCCATGCCGGCGATGATCCACGGCTCCGAGCGCAGGTGCGGCGAGCGTGGGCGCAGCTGGCCATGGGAAATATGCACCATGCTGAAGGTGTCCTCCACGGTCACGCCTTGCGGCCCGTTGGCCTGCATGTCGATTTCGGTACGGCCCAGGCACGGCAGGATCAACGCATCGCGGCCGGTGACCAGGTGCGAGCGGTTGAGCTTGGTGGAAATCTGCACGGTCAGCGCGCAATTGCGCATGGCCGCATGGGTGCGCGGCGTATCCGGCGTGGCCTGGGCAAAGTTACCACCCAGGCCGA
This sequence comes from Pseudomonas sp. NLJ1, assembly GCF_049486705.1. Classification (NCBI taxonomy): domain Bacteria; kingdom Pseudomonadati; phylum Pseudomonadota; class Gammaproteobacteria; order Pseudomonadales; family Pseudomonadaceae; genus Pseudomonas; species Pseudomonas sp. NLJ1. Next base: position 1,334,894 of record NZ_CP137735.1, read on the forward strand.
TGAACACCTTGGCCCGCCCCTCTTCCATGGCCTTGATCGCCAGCACCGCGTTGTGCCCATGGGCACGTGGCACGCGGAACCGGAAGCGTTTCTCGATGGCATCGAGCAGTGCCGACCCGGGCTTCTCGTCGATGCCCATGGTGCGGTCGCCCTGCACGTTGCTGTGGCCACGCACCGGTGACAGGCCGGCGCCGGGCTTGCCGACGTTGCCGCGCAACAGCTGCAAGTTGACGATTTCCTGAACGGTCGGCACCGAGTGGCGATGCTGGGTGACGCCCATGGCCCAGCACATGATTACCCGTTCGGCCTTGCGGTACATACGCGCGGCCAGTTCGATCTCGGCCTGGGTCAGGCCCGATTGCTCGACGATATGCTGCCAGGGTGTGGCATCCACGGCTTCCAGGTATGCGTCGATGCCACTGGTATGCTCGGCGATGAAGGCATGGTCGAACACCGCCGGTTCGCCATTGGCCTGGGCTTCGCGCTCCCACTGCAGCAGGTACTTGGCAATGCCGCGCATCACTGCCATGTCGCCGCCCAGGGCCGGGCGGAAGTAGGCCGTATTGGTTGGTTCAGAGCCATTGCTGAGCATTTCGAACGGGTGCTGCGGGTGCTGGAAGCGCTCCAGGCCGCGCTCCTTGAGCGGGTTGAAGCAAACCACCTGGGCACCACGCTTCACCGCTTCACGCAGCGGTTCGAGCATGCGCGGATGGTTGGTGCCGGGGTTCTGGCCGATGACGAAGATGGCGTCGGCCAGCTCCAGGTCGTGGAACACCACGGTGCCCTTGCCCACGCCGAGGGTTTCCGACATGCCCACGCCGCTGGCCTCGTGGCACATGTTCGAGCAGTCGGGGAAGTTGTTGGTGCCGTAGGCGCGAACGAACAGCTGATAGAGGAACGCCGCCTCGTTGCTGGCCCGGCCCGAGGTGTAGAACTCGGCCTGGTCGGGCGATTCGAGTGCGCGCAAGTGTTGGGCAACCAGCGCAAAGGCTTCTTCCCAGCTGGTTTCTACATAGTGGTCGGTGGCCGCGTCGTAGCGCATCGGGTGGGTCAGGCGGCCCTGGTATTCCAGCCAGTAGTCGGTCTGCTCGGCCAGCGCACTGACGCTGTACCTGGCGAAGAACGCCGGGTCCACCGAGCGGCCGGTGGCTTCCCAGTTGACCGCCTTGGCGCCGTTTTCGCAGAACTTGACCATGTCGTTTTCCGGCGACTCGCCCCAGGCGCAGCCGGGGCAGTCAAAGCCGCCGTTCTGGTTGGTCTTGAGCATGGCCCGCAGGTTCTTGAAGGCATTGTCGCTGCCCAGCCAGCTCTTGGTCACGCTCTTGAGCGCCCCCCAGCCGGCGGCGGCGCCCTTGTAGTCCCTGATGTGTTGGTCCTGGCTCATGCGATGAATCCTCACGCTTCGATGCTTTTTTTCAGCCTATGGAGCGTGAGGTAGAGCCGTCCAATCGAAAGATCTTACGGGGTGATAGGCGGTTTCGATCATGGGCTGAAACCGCGGCGTGGCCTTCGCGGGTGAACCCGCTCCCACAGGGATCCCACAAGTTTCGAGTCCTGCGCTTTACCTGTGGGAGCGGGTTTACCCGCGAATTGGGCGACGCGGTCAACACTTTGAAATACCTGGCCTGCAGCCATGATAGAGGCCATCGATCAATCGGTCGGACAAAGCAATTTGACGGCCCTGCGGCCAGGTTATAGCTTGGACTCAAGTCCCAACCCATTCGAGCGCGAACGTGGAACAGAACAGCCGGGCCCTGATCGACGGCTTCAACCGGAAAATCGACTACCTGCGGATGTCGGTCACCGACCGCTGCGACTTCCGTTGCGTGTACTGCATGGCCGAAGACATGCAGTTCCTGCCGCGCCAGCAAATCCTCAGCCTCGAGGAACTGTTCCAGGTGGCCGAGCGCTTCGTCGCCCTCGGCACCCGCAAGATCCGCCTGACTGGCGGCGAGCCGCTGGTGCGCCAGGGCATCGTCGACCTGTGCGGGCGCATCGCCGCCCTGCCCGGCCTGCGCGAATTGTGCCTGACCAGCAACGGCTCGCAACTCGGGCGCCTGGCCCAGCCGCTGTTCGACGCTGGCGTCACGCGCCTGAACATCAGCCTCGACAGCCTGGACGCCGAGCGCTTCAAGCAACTGACCCGCACCGGCGACCTGCACCAGGTGATCGCCGGCATCGACGCCGCTCGCCAGGCCGGCTTCAAGCGCACCAAGCTCAACTGCGTGGTCCTCAAGGGCCGCAACGACCACGAACTGGTCGACCTGGTGCGCTTTGCCATCGACCGCGAGCTGGACATCACCTTCATCGAAGAAATGCCCTTGGGCGTGATCAGCGAACATGAACGCGGCGAGTCGTTCTGCTCCAGCGATGAAGTACGCGCACTGCTGGCCGAGCAATTCACCCTGGTCGAATCGACCGAGTCGTCCCAGGGCCCGGCCCGCTACTGGCGCCTGGCCGAAGCCGCCAACACTCGGGTCGGCTTCATTTCGCCACACAGCCACAACTTCTGTGCCACCTGCAACCGCGTGCGCCTCACCGTCGAAGGCCGCCTGCTGCTGTGCCTGGGCAATGAACACTCGGTGGACCTGAAGCAGGTGCTGCGCGCCCACCCCGGCAACCCCGAACGCCTGGAAAAGGCCATTCGTGACTCGCTGCACCTCAAGCCCTACCGCCATCATTTCGAAGTCGGTGGCGATGTGCAGATCCTGCGCTTCATGAACATGACCGGCGGCTAGACAGCCGTCTCTGGATTGCCATGATCGTCCACCCCACCCCCGATGTGCTGCGTGTGCTGTTCACCCTCAAGGGTTCGATCGTCAAGCGCATTGCCCTGCGTTGCCTGACAATCACCCTGCTGGCCGCGCTGATCGTGTTGGTCGAGCGGCATTTCCCGGCGTTTTTCTACCCGGTCAGCGCCACGCCGTTCACCTTGCTGGGCCTGTCGCTGTCGATTTTCATGAGCTTTCGCAACAACGCCTGCTATGACCGCTGGTGGGAGGGGCGCAAGGCCTGGGGCAAGCTGATCATCGAAACCCGTTCGTTCGTACGCGAAAGCCTGGTGATTACCGACGAACCTCTGCGGGCCGAACTGTTGCGCAGCCTGTGCGGCTTTGCCCATGCACTGAATGCACGGCTGCGCAATGAGGACGAACTGGCCGCCGCCCGGCCCTGGCTGGCCCGGCCCGAAGCGATCAGCCCGCACAACGTGTGCGACGCCATCCTGCGCGAAATCGGCGGGCACTGCTCGCGGCTGGCCGCACAGCAGCAGATCAGCGACTGGCGCTACAGCCTGCTGGAACAGCGGCTGGTGGGCCTGACCGAAGTGCAGGCCACCTGCGAGCGGATCAAGGGCACACCGTTGCCGTTCCCCTACACGCTGTTGCTGCACCGCACCATCTACATCTTCTGCCTGCTGCTGCCGTTTGCCCTGGCCGAACCGCTGGGCTGGCTGGCGCCGCTGTTCACCACCATCGTGGGGTACACGTTCTTCGGGCTGGATGCGATTGGCAACGAACTGGAAGACCCGTTCGGGCGCGACGAGAACGACCTGCCGACCGATGCCATGGTGCGGACCGTGGAGCGCGATGTGCTGGCGGGGTTGGGGGAACAACAGCTACCGCCGGCGTTGCTGCCGGTGGGGTATGTATTGAACTGAATGGTTGGGGTTTACTGTGCCGGCCCCTTCGCGGGTAAACCCGCTCCCACAGGGTTCGAAACCTGTGGGGTCCCTGTGGGAGCGGGTTTACCCGCGAAAGGGCCAGCACAGGAGAGCACTCAGCCCCGGCTGGCACACGCCTCGATCGGTTTCAAGTGCTTGACGAAGTTGCACGGCCGGTGCCGCGCATCCAGTTGCTCCGCCAGGATGCCCTCCCACGCCGTACGGCAGGCCCCGGTGGAACCCGGCAGGCAGCACACCAACGTCCGGTTGGACAGCCCGGCCAGCGCCCGGCTTTGCACGGTCGAGGTGCCGACATCGAGAATCGACAACGCACGGAACAGTTCGCCAAAGCCATCGATGCGCTTGTCCAGCAGGCACTCGACCGCTTCCGGCGTGCTGTCACGGCCGGTAAAACCGGTACCGCCGGTGATCAGTACCACCTGCACCTGCTCGTCGGCAATCCAGGTGGCGACCTGGGCGCGGATCTTGTAAAGGTCGTCCTTGAGCAACGCCCGCGCCACCAGGCGGTGGCCGACCTCCACCGAACGGCTGGCCAGCAGTTCACCGGAGGTGTCGTTGTCATAGGTACGGGTATCGCTGACAGTCAGCACGGCGATGTTGAGCGGTACGAAGACCGCGTCGGGTTGGACGCGCACGGTGGGGCTCCTCGAGTGGCATTGCCGCCACGCTAGAGGCATGGCCCCGAGGCGTCCAATCGATATGGCGTACCGACTGATCAATGACATCTATCGCAGACGTGGGTTAAGGTCTGCACAACCCGCTACCAGGCACTTCCATGGACATCAAGCAGCTCAAGTTCCTCATCGCCCTCGACCAGACCCGCCACTTCGGCCAGGCGGCGGCGCTGTGCCATATCACCCAGCCGACGCTGTCCATGCGCCTGCGCAACCTGGAGGACGAGCTGGACCTGGTGCTGGTCAAGCGTGGCCAGCGCTTCGAAGGCTTCACCGAGGCCGGCGAGCGCATCCTGGCCTGGGCCCGCACCTTGCTCGCCGCTCACGACGGCCTGCAGGCCGAAGCCGCCAGCTGTCGTGGCCAGGTAGTCGGCAGCCTGCGCCTGGGCACGGTGCCGCTGGCCAGCTTCAACCCCATGCACCTGCTGCTGCCACTGCGCGACAAATACCCCGAACTGCACTTCCAGCTCAGCTCGCTGAGTTCGGAACAGATCATCGACGGGCTCAGCCGCAACCAGCTCGACCTGGGTATCTGCTACCTCGACCAGGTCAACACCAGCTTCTTCGAAGTGATCGAACTGGGCACCACCACCATGGGCCTGCTGCACGATACCCGGCACTTCCAGTTTGCCAGCGACACCCTGCGCTGGGACGAGCTGGGCGACATTCCGCTGGGCCTGCTGAGCAAAGGCATGCACTACCGCCAGTCGCTGGACCTGAGTTTCCGCAGCCGTGGCCTTGAGCCGAACGCGGTACTGGAAAGCGACTCGAGCTTCCAGCTGATCCAGGCCATCAACACCGGCATGTGCTGCGCGGTCATGCCGCTGGACTGTGGCCTGGAAGACCTGAGCGAACACCTGCGTATCCTGCCGGTGGCCGACGCTGCCATCCACAGCCCGGTCGGCCTGCTACTGCGGCGCAGCGAGCCGCGTTCGGCAATTGCCGAGCAGTGCTTCGATGAAGCGCGGCTATTGTTCGCCAATGCCTGAGCTTGGCTCGGCAAGCAGAACTTTCCTACAGGCAACTCAGAAGCTTCGCTAACGACAGGTCAGATTAAGCGCCTTTATCATCGTCGCTTCATCGGACCCGCCGGCCGGCAGCGCATGCACAAGGCCAGCTTACTTCGTTAAAGGAGCTGACATGAACACTTCCACAAACCTGGCCTCATCCTTCTGGAGCATAGAAAACCTGGCGCCCTTGGCCGGGATCGGCGCGCCCATACTACTGGGGATCCTGTTGTGGTTTATCTACAGACGAGCCGGTTCGCTGTACTTTCTTCGAGACCTCATCTGGCGCATCTTCGGTGGTACCACCGAATTCGACAACCACTCGCAGTTCGACACCCTGCGCAAGGAGCTACGGGAAATCGAGTACTTTCGCTATGAGTTCAACATCCCCGCGAAAAACCTGCACGAGGCCAACCTTGCCCATCGCTGGATCGTCGACAACGGCTTGGCACCCGGCGACCTGAGCCGCAACCGCGCCTACATCGACTGGAGCGACTTCAACGCCCCCAGGTTCGCTACCGGCAAATTCTCACCGAAACGCTTCAGGTGTTTCATTGCACTGCTGGCCATACTGGGCGTGCTGCTGGCTCCCCTGCCCATGGCAAGCCAATCGCCATACATGATGGTTTGGCTGAAAAACGAGCCGGACTCACCTGCTTTCTATCTGTCGCAACAGGACATCAAGTTTGAAATGTGGTTTCCGGATGACAAGCTGACGCTGGACCAGTGCCGGTCTTCGGAAAGACTGGCGCCCTTTACCCGCTACATGCCGGAAGAAAATCTGGACACCATCTGCTCGTTCTTCATGGCCACCGACTACGCAGTGGAAGTTGAAAAGGGCCTGAAGGGCCAGCGTCGGTTTCTGGCGGTTGTGTCCGCGATACTGTTTCTTGGCCTGGTGCTGGTGGTACTGAAGCTGTCACGAATGCAGCGCGCGCAAACCGTTTATAGCCGCTTCATCGCGTCTACTACGCCGTAGCCTGGCGGTATTGCCTCGGCGTGAAGCCGGTCAGTTGCTTGAACTGGCGGCTGAAGGCGCTGTGGTCGGTATAGCCGCAGCACATCGCCACTTCGGTGATCGGCAGGTCCGAGTGCAGCAAACGGTGGGCGTGCTCCAGGCGCGCCTTGTGGATCATCTGCCGTGGCGTCAGGTGGAACACCCGCTTGCAGTAGCGCTCCAGCTGGGCCACGGAAATGCCGGCGATACGGGTCAGCTCGCCCATGCTGATCGGCTGGTGGAAATGCCGGCGGATATGCTCGTCCACCGCCGCCAGGCGCTGGTAGGCGGGGTGGCTGTCGGCGGCTGACTGCAGGTCGACCGAAATGCCCACCAGGCCGATGATCTCGCCGGTCTGGTTGTACAGCGGGCGCTTGTGGGTCAGGCACCAGCCAGGCTCGCGGCTACCGTACAGGTGCAGCTCCAGCTGGTCTTCCAGCACCAGGCCTTCCTTGAGAACGCGACGGTCCTGCTCGGTGTAGCCGGGGCCCAGCTGTGCCGGGAACACTTCGGCGCTGGTCTTGCCCAGCAGCGGTTGCAGGCGCTTGAGGCCACAGCGCTGGACCAGGGTGTTGTTGGCCAGCACATAGCGGGCGGCCGGGTCCTTGATGAAGATCGCGGCGTTGGGGATGGCGTCGAGGATCGGCAACAGCAGGGATACGCCGGCGAGCAGGGCCTCGAGGCTGGCGGGGCGGTGCTGGTCGAGGGACTGGTACAGGGTTGCCAGGGGGGTGTCGGTCATCTGCTCTAGCTCGGTTTGCTGTGTCGGCCTCTTCGCGGGTAAACCCGCTCCCACAGGTACTACGCAGCCCTCGAAAGCTGCGGAGATACCTGTGGGAGCGGGTTTACCCGCGAAGAGGCCGGCACAGCGAGTAAATGTCTACAACCCTTATGCGGTATGGCTTACAGCCTATCCACCGCCCTTCCCTCCCACCACTGTTTTTTTGCAACTGTGCCGATTTCGTCATCCCCCCTGCAGAAAACCATCAAGAACCGTCGCCCCGATCGGTCCACTCTATGCCCCACGCAAGCCGCCCCAAGTCCTACAAGAGCGCGGCCCAAAAAGCCGCATCTCGTGACATCAGACCTGCCTATCCAATAACCAACAAAAAGGCGAACCCATGTCAGGCAAATTCAAAAAACAGTTGTCATTGCTGGACCTCACCTTCATCGGCTTAGGCGCCATCTTCGGCTCAGGCTGGTTGTTCGCCGCCAGCCACGTCTCGGCCATCGCCGGCCCGGCCGGCATTCTGTCCTGGTTCCTTGGCGGCTTCGCCGTTCTGTTGCTGGGCATCGTCTATTGCGAACTGGGCGCTGCCCTGCCGCGTGCCGGGGGCGTGGTGCGCTACCCGGTTTACTCTCACGGCCCGCTGCTGGGCTACCTGATGGGTTTCATCACCCTGATCGCCTTTTCCAGCCTGATCGCCATCGAAGTGGTCGCATCGCGCCAATACGCCGCCGCCTGGTTCCCCGGGCTGACCAAGGCCGGCTCCAGCGACCCGACCGTGCTCGGCTGGCTGGTACAGTTCGCCCTGCTGGGGCTGTTCTTCTTCCTCAACTACCGCAGCGTGAAAACCTTCGCCAAGGCCAACAACCTGGTCAGCGTGTTCAAGTTCATCGTGCCGCTGCTGGTGATCGGCGTTCTGTTCACCTTCTTCAAGCCAGAAAACTTCGAGGTCCAGGGCTTTGCCCCGTTCGGTCTGTCCGGCGTTGAAATGGCGGTATCGGCCGGTGGCATCATCTTCGCCTACCTGGGCCTGACGCCGATCATTTCGGTGGCCAGCGAGGTGAAGAACCCGCAACGCACCATCCCTATTGCGCTGATCCTCTCGGTACTGCTGTCCACCGCGATCTACGCCCTGCTGCAACTGGCCTTCCTCGGCAGCGTGCCGACCGAGATGCTGAGCAACGGCTGGGCCGCAGTGACCAAGGAACTGGCCCTGCCCTACCGCGACATCGCCCTGGCCCTGGGTGTGGGCTGGCTAGCCTACCTGGTGGTGGCCGACGCGGTGATCTCGCCCAGCGGCTGCGGCAACATCTACATGAACGCCACCCCGCGCGTGGTCTATGGCTGGGCGCAAACCGGCACCTTCTTCAAGTACTTCACCCGCATCGACGCCGAGTCCGGCATCCCGCGCCCGGCACTGTGGCTGACCTTTGGCCTGTCGGTGTTCTGGACCCTGCCGTTCCCGTCCTGGGAAGCGCTGATCAACGTGGTTTCCGCCGCCCTGGTACTGAGCTACGCCGTGGCCCCAGTCACCGTCGCCGCCCTGCGCCGGAACGCCCCCGACATGCCGCGCCCGTTCCGGGTCAAGGGCATGGGTGTGCTAGGCCCGCTGTCGTTCATCATCGCCGCGCTGATCGTGTACTGGTCGGGCTGGAAGACCGTGTCCTGGCTGCTGGCCCTGCAGATCGTGATGTTCGTGCTGTACCTGCTGTGCGGCCGCTTCGTGCCGACCCAGCACCTGTCGCTGGCCCAGCAAGTGCGCTCGTCGGCGTGGCTGATCGGCTTCTACGCCGTGACCATCCTGCTGTCGTGGCTGGGCAGCTTCGGTGGCCTGGGCGTGCTCGGCCACCCGTTCGACACCGTGGTCGTGGCCGCCTGTGCGCTGGGCATCTACTACTGGGGCGCTGCCACCGGCGTACCTGCGCACCTGGTGCGTCTGGAGGGCGAGGATGAAAGCGAAGCCTCCTCCGAAAGCTACCCAGGCCAGCGCCCTGCCGCCGTCGCCTCCTGACCCACTCTCGAATGGATATGCCCATGAAACACGTTCATGTCATCGACTCGCACACCGGCGGGGAACCGACCCGCCTGGTGATGAAAGGCTTCCCGCAACTGCATGGCCGCAGCATGGCCGAGCAGCGTGACGAGCTGCGCGAGCTGCACGACCAGTGGCGCCGCGCCTGCCTGCTGGAGCCTCGTGGCAACGATGTGCTGGTCGGTGCGCTGTACTGCCCACCGGTATCGGCCGACGCCACTTGCGGGGTGATCTTCTTCAACAACGCTGGCTACCTGAACATGTGCGGCCACGGCACCATCGGCCTGGTCGCCTCGCTGCAGCACCTGGGCTTGATCGCACCGGGCGTGCACAAGATCGACACCCCGGTGGGCCAGGTCAGCGCCACCCTGCATGAAGACGGCGCCGTCACCGTCGGCAACGTGCCGTCCTACCGCTACCGCCAGCAGGTGCTGGTGGACGTGCCCGGCCATGGCCCGGTGCGCGGCGACATCGCCTGGGGCGGCAACTGGTTTTTCCTTGTTTCCGAACACGGCCAGTGCATCGAGCTGGGCAACCGCGAGGCGCTGACCGAGTACACCTGGGCGATGCTCAAGGCCCTCGAAGCCCAGGGCATCACCGGTGAAAACGGTGCGCCCATCGACCACGTCGAACTGTTCGCCGACGACGCCAACGCCGACAGCCGCAACTTCGTGATGTGCCCCGGCAAGGCCTACGACCGCTCGCCCTGCGGCACGGGCACCAGCGCCAAGCTGGCCTGCCTGGCCGCCGACGGCAAGCTCGACCAAGGCCAGACCTGGGTACAGGCCAGCATTACCGGCAGCCAGTTCCAGGGCCGCTACGAGCATGACGGCGATCGCATTCGCCCGTTCATCACCGGCCGCGCCTACATGACCGCCGACAGCACCCTGCTGATCGACGAACAGGACCCGTTCGCCTGGGGCATCTGACCCCGGCTTTTTCCAAAAAAATCGAATATCGCGAGGAGTGACAACAATGACCAACAACATCTTCACCGGCACCATGCCCGCCCTGATGACCCCCTGCACCGCCGAGCGCAAGCCGGACTTCGACGCCTTGGTGCGCAAGGGCCGCGAGCTGATCGAGGCTGGCATGAGCGCCGTGGTGTACTGCGGTTCGATGGGTGACTGGCCACTGCTGACCGAGGCCGAGCGCCAGGAAGGCGTGGCGCGCCTGGTGGCCGCCGGTATTCCGACCATCGTCGGTACCGGCGCGGTGAACACCCGTGAGGCGGTAGCCCACGCTGCCCACGCGGCCAAGGTTGGCGCCGCCGGCCTGATGGTCATCCCCCGCGTGCTCAGCCGCGGTGCCTCGCTGATTGCCCAGAAGCACCACTTCTCGGCCATCCTGGCAGCCGCACCGAAGCTGCCGGCGGTGATCTACAACAGCCCGTACTATGGCTTCGCCACCCGCGCCGACCTGTTCTTCGAACTGCGCCGCGAGTTCCCCAACCTGATCGGTTTCAAGGAGTTCGGCGGTGGCGCCGACCTGCGCTACGCCGCCGAGCACATCACCTCCAAGGACGATGACGTGACCTTGATGGTCGGCGTCGACACCCAGGTGGTGCATGGCTTCGTCAACTGCAACGCCACCGGCGCCATCACCGGCATCGGCAACGCCCTGCCGCGTGAGGTGCTGCACCTGGTGAGCCTGAGCAAGCAGGCGGCCAAGGGTGACGCCAAGGCCCGCCGCCTGGCGCGCGAACTGGAAGCGGCGCTGGCGGTGCTGTCGTCGTTCGATGAAGGCTGCGACCTGGTGCTGTACTACAAGCACCTGATGGTGCTGAACGGCGACAGCGAATACAGCCTGCACTTCAACGAGACCGATGCACTGACCGACGCCCAGCGCAACTATGCCGAGCAGCAGTACGCGCTGTTCCGCACCTGGTACGCCAGCTGGTCGGCTGAGCAGAACCTGGCCTGATCGTCTGATTCCAGGCCGAGCCGCAGCCCCTGTGGGAGCGGGTTCACCCGCGAACACCGGCGAAGCCGGTGCCAGGCACCGAGTTGCCTGCTTCGCGGGTAAACCCGCTCCCACAAGGGCTGCGCTCTCCCTTGATATTGATTCCAAAGGAGGCTCCATGACCCTCACAGGCAACCTGCTGATCGGCCAGACGCCGGTAACCGGCAGCCGCGAAGCCATCCGTGCCATCGACCCGACCACCGGCCATGCGCTGGAGCCGGCCTACCACGGCGGCACCGGCGAACACGTTGCCCAGGCCTGCGCCCTGGCCTGGGCGGCGTTCGATGCCTACCGCGAAACTTCGCTCGAACAACGGGCACAATTTCTCGAAAGCATCGCCACGCAAATCGAAGCCCTCGGCGATGTCCTGATCGACCGCGCCGTGGCCGAAACCGGCCTGCCCAAGGCGCGCATCCAGGGCGAGCGTGGCCGCACCTGCACCCAGCTGCGCACTTTTGCCCGTGTGGTGCGGGCCGGCGAATGGCTGGATGTGCGGGTCGACAACGCGCAGCCCGAGCGCCAGCCCCTGCCGCGTGCCGACCTGCGCCAACGCCAGGTGGCCCTGGGGCCGGTGGCGGTATTCGGCGCCAGCAATTTCCCTTTGGCCTTCTCGGTGGCCGGTGGCGACACCGCCTCGGCCCTGGCCGCCGGTTGCCCGGTGGTGGTCAAGGCCCATGGCGCCCACCCAGGCACCAGCGAGCTGGTCGGCCTGGCAGTGGCAAAGGCCGTGAAGCAGTGCGGCTTGCCGCCCGGTGTGTTTTCGCTGTTGTACGGCTCCGGTCGTGAAGTGGGCATTGCGCTGGTCAGCGACCCGCGCATCAAGGCCGTTGGCTTTACCGGCTCGCGCAGCGGCGGCATTGCGCTGTGCCAGGCGGCCCAGGCCCGCCCGGAACCGATCCCGGTGTACGCCGAAATGAGCTCGATCAACCCTGTGTTCCTGTTCGACACCGCCCTGCAGACCCGCGCCGAGGCACTGGCACAAGGCTTCGTCGCCTCGCTGACCCAGGGTGCCGGCCAGTTCTGCACCAACCCCGGCCTGGTGATTGCCCGCCAAGGGCCGGCGTTGCAGCGTTTCATCGACGCCGCCAGCGAACATGTGCGCCAGGCTGCGGCGCAGACCATGCTTACCCCGGGCATTTTCAGTGCCTACCAGGCTGGTGTCGGCGCCCTGGCCGCAAACGCCAATGCCCAGGCCGCCGCCAGTGGCCTGGTCGGGCAAGGCCCCAACCAGTGCCAGGCGCAGCTGTTCGTGACCCAGGCCGAAGCGTTCCTCGCCGACCCGGCGCTGCAGGCCGAAGTCTTTGGCGCGGCGTCGCTGGTGGTGGCCTGCGCCAACGATGAGCAAGTCCGTCAGGTGGCCGAGCATCTGGAGGGCCAACTGACCGCCACCCTGCAACTGGACGACGCTGACATCGCCAGCGCCCGCGCACTGCTGCCGACCCTCGAGCGCAAGGCTGGCCGCATCCTGGTCAATGGCTGGCCGACCGGTGTAGAGGTATGCGACGCGATGGTGCACGGCGGGCCGTTCCCGGCCACCTCCGACGCCCGCACCACCTCGGTGGGCACGGCGGCGATCCTGCGCTTCCTGCGCCCGGTGTGCTACCAGGACTTCCCCGATGCCCTGCTGCCGCAGGCGCTGCAGCACGGTAACCCGCTGCAACTGCGGCGTCTGCTCGACGGTAAACGGGAAGGCTGAGCATGGTCGAAACCGCTGAAACCGATATCGCCGTGGTCGGCGCCGGCATTGTCGGCGTCGCCTGTGCCCTGCAACTGGCCCGCCAGGGCCGCCGGGTAACTCTGGTCGACCGCCAGGCACCCGGCCATGGCGCGTCCTACGGCAACGCCGGGCACCTGGCCACCGAGCAGGTATTCCCGATTGCCGACCTGTCGATTCTCAAACGCCTGCCGCGCATGCTGCTGGACCCGATGGGCCCGCTGCGCCTGGACTGGAAGTACCTGCCCAAGGCCATGCCGTGGTTCACCCGCCTGCTGCTCAACCTGCGCCCAGGCCCGTTTCAGCGCAGCGTGGCCGGCATCCGTACCTTGAACGAGGGCAGCCTGGGTGCCTGGCAGCGGCTGCTGGGTTCGATCGGGCGCAGCGAGCTGTTCCAGGAAGATGGCTCGCTGCTGGTATTCGAGCGGCCGGAGTCGCGCCAGGCCCTGGAGGCCTTGCGCGCGCGCATGCAACAGCAGGCGGTGGCGGTGGACTTCTGGTCGGCCGACACCGTGCGCGAGGCGGCGCCGCAACTGAGCCCGTCGTTGCAAGGTGGGCTGTTCTTCCCACATACCGGGCACTTCATCGACCCCTACCGAGTAGTGTACGAACTGTTCGAAGCGGCCAAGGCCACTGGCGTGCGTTTTATCCAGGCGCAGGTCGACGGCGGGCGGCTGCACAGCGGCGGGGTCAGCCTGGCCAGCGACCAGGGCACGCTCGATGCCCGCCAGGTGCTGATCAGTTGTGGCGCACATTCTGCGCGGTTGACCGGCGCGCTGACCGGCAAGCAGGTGCCACTGGACACCGAGCGCGGCTACCACCTGATGTTGCCTGGCGAGCATCAGCGTTTGCCGTTTGCAGTCACATCGCTGGAGCGCAAGTTCATAATGACGCCCATGGCCGAAGGCTTGCGCCTGGCCGGCACGGTGGAATTCGCCGGGCTGGACGCGCCGCCGAGCATGCAGCGGGCGTGGCAGTTGCACCGCTTGAGCAAGGGGTTGTTCCGGCGGGATTTGAGTGTGGAGGGAGCGACGCCCTGGATGGGCTTCCGGCCTTCGTTGCCAGATTCGTTGCCGGTGATCGACCGGGTTTGTGATGGGCGGGTGCTGTTGGCGTTCGGACATCAGCACCTGGGGTTGACCCAGGCAGCGGTGACGGCGGAATGGGTGGGGCGGTTGGCTGAACGGGCCGGTGGCGCGGAGATGGGGGCTTACCGGTTGGACCGGTTTTAGCCAGTGCTGGCCTCTTCGCGGGTGAACCCGCTCCCACAGCTATTGCACAGGGCCTGAACCCTGCGGTGATCCTGTGGGAGCGGGTTTACCCGCGAATGGGCTGCAATGCAGCCCCTCCATACCTCAGCGATAACGCTCAAGCCAGTGCGCATAAGGCGCGGGCAAGGTCCATGAGGCTTTCTCCACCCCCAACTCTTTAGCCGCAAAGTAAGCCCAGTGCGGGTCTGCCAGGTGCGCACGCCCTACCGATACCAGGTCCAGCTGGTTGGCCTGCAGCGCCGCTTCCGCCAGTTGCGGCGTACCAAAACCCCACGCCGAAGTCACCGGCAGCTTCGCCTCACGACGCACTCGCTCGGCAATCGGCCCCATGAACGCCGGGCCCCACGGAATATTGGTGTCGGGAATGGTAAAGCCCACACTCACGCTCAGCAGGTCGAGGCCGCCAGCCTTGAAACGGCGCGCCAGCTCGATCGACTCCTCCAGGGTCTGCTCATCACGGCCATCGTATTCCAGCACACCAAACCGCGCGGTCAGTGGCAGGTTCTCTGGCCATACCTCACGCACCGCTGCCAGGGTTTCCAGCAGGAAGCGGCTGCGGTTGTCGAAGCTGCCACCGTAGGCGTCGGTACGCTTGTTGGAGTGCTCGGAGAAGAAGCTCTGGCCCAGGTAACCATGGGCAAAGTGCAGCTCGATCCACTCGAAACCGGCATCGCGCGCACGGCGGGCAGCATCGACGAAGTCCTGCTTGACCCGGGCGATGTCGTCCAGGGTCATCTCGCGCGGCACTTGTGGCAGGTGCGCGCCGAAGGCGATGGCGGACGGGGCGATGGTTTCCCAGCCGCGGGCATCGTCGGCGGCAATGTGGTCATCACCTTCCCAAGGGCGGTTGGCGCTGGCCTTGCGCCCGGCGTGGGCAATCTGGATACCCGGTACGGAACCGGCGGCCTTGATTGCCTGCACCACCGGCACGAAAGCCTGGGCGTGGGCATCGCTCCAGATACCGGCGCAACCGGGGGTGATGCGCCCTTCCGGTGCCACTGCCGTGGCCTCGACCACCAGCAGGCCGGCACCGCCACGGGCCAGGCCGGCCAGGTGCACGTGGTGCCAGTCGTTGATCATGCCGTCCTCGGCCATGTACTGGCACATCGGCGGAATGGCAATGCGGTTGCGCAGGGTGACGTCCTTGAGGGTATAGGGTTCGAACAAGGCGGACATGGGCAAGCTCCCGGGCTGTTTGATTACGATAGTTCGATCATAATCGAACTATGGCAATTAATGATAGCCCCGTTATCATGACGGCCATGCGAACCTATCAACATCCCAATTCTGAAGACCTCACCCTGGAACGCCTGCTCTATGCCCTGAGCGACCCGGTGCGCCTGGGTATCGTGCGTCACCTGGCGGGCGTGGCCGAAGCCAGCTGCGGCGAGCTGGACGGCGGCCGGCCGAAGTCGAGCATGTCACATCATTTCCGCGTGTTGCGTGATGCGGGGTTGGTGCATACCCGCAATGTGGGGACGACCCATATGAACTCGTTGCGTAGCGAGATGCTGGGGGAGCGGTTTCCCGGGTTGCTGGACTGCATTCTGCGACAGAGTTGATTTTTCCTGCCCCGGCCTCTTCGCGGGTAAACCCGCTCCCACAGGGGGCGCACAGGTCTCGAAGGCAGTGATTATCCTGTGGGAGCGGGTTTACCCGCGAAGAGGCCAGCACAGGCAACATCAATCTTCGTTCTTGCCCAGGGCAAACCGGCACACCTGCCCTCCCCTGAGCATGCACTCCTCATGGCTGACCTCGCCTCCACCCAAGGCCCCGATCAGCGCCAGGTCCAGCTCGCACACCACCGGATGCGCCTTGGCCAGGTGATGAAACACGCAATTGTGCGCAACGATCTGCGGCTCGCCCCCCGAGCGGAAGAACACCTGCGCCTCGTACCCGGCATAGTTCATGTGCTCGACGATGCGCGACTCATCCACCACCTGGTGCTCAAGGTCCGCCGCCAGCTTGCGCCCCAGCTGGCGCATCAGCGCCAGCAACGCCTCCTGCCCCAGCAAGCCGGCCACTTGCGCAATCAGCAAGTTGGCCAGCAATGGGTACTGCCGTGGGAACAGTTCGCGGGCATGTTCGGTCAGCTCGTGCAGCTGCTCCGGGCGGCGCCCTGTGGGCCGGGTAGCGCCACGCCTGACCAGGCCGTCGCGCTCCAGCGCTGCCAGGTGCTGGCGCACGGCAGTGCGGGTGATGGCCAGGGCCTGCGCCAGGTCGTCGATGCTCATGCCGGATGGCTGACGCAACAACGCGTGGAGCAGGTCCTGTTGGGTACGGCCCAGGCCTTCGAGCATCAGAATTTGTCCGGGAACTGTTTGACCAATGCCGCAGCCAGCGCATCGGACAAGGTCAGGATATGCTCGCGCATCATCGCCCAGGTGCGCGCCTCGCCCACGTAGTCAGCAGCCGCCAGCTGGTCGATCTGGGCCACGTGGTGCCCGCCGTGGGCGCTGAGCAGCGTCAGCAGGGTCGCCTCGGGCAGGTTCGGGTTGGCCTTGGCCAGGAACGCGGCGATGGCCTTGGCATTGCTGGTCAGCTCATTGACCGCGGCTTGCTGGCCCTTTTTGTCCTTGGCCACGGTGGCGTCGCTGTAGTGCTTGATGGCGCCCCAGTGGCCGGCCAGCAGTTTCAGCAACTGATCGGCGGCGGGCTGGCCGTACAGCGGGGCAATGCTGTTGGCGATCCGGGTGGCGTCGGTGACCACTTCCTTGGCGGCGACTTCAGCCTCCTTGGCGTTGCCGGCCTGGTTGGCGATGGCATAGTTGCGCACCCAGAAGATGTGCTCGACCCAAAGGTCACGCAGGGCCATGCGCGTGGTCGTTGCAGCAGCTTCGGCGGGTTTGGCGGCGGGGGTTTCGCTGGAGTAGGAGTAGCTTTGGCTCCATGCCGGCTGGGCGCACAGGGCAAGCAGCAGTAAGGCGGCGATCTTGATGTTCATGACAGCACCCTCCTGGAGGGGATTGACTGACAAGATTAATTTAAGCATCAAAATATGTTTTTATTGACTACTGCGTGAGCTTTCAGATCAGTGGTTTGCTGTTCTGGCCTCTTCGCGGGTGAACCCGCTCCCACAAGTACACGCGCTGCCTCAGGCTTTTTGTTATCCCTGTGGGAGCGGGTTTACCCGCGAAAGGGACCGAACAGGCAACAAAAAAGCCACGAGGTCTCCCCCGTGGCTTCTGTCACAACAATGGCCCGTTACAGCGCCATGTCATTCTCAGGCTTGCTCTCGACCGGCTGGCTCGGTGCAACCGTGGTGCCGACGCTCTCGTCGATCACCGGTGGCTTCTCGAGCTGCAGCACTTCAGCGGTGTAGTTCCACTCTTTCTGGGTGGCCGCCGCCGAGTCGTTCAGCTTGGTGCCATAGCTCGGCACGATCTGCTTGATCTTGGCCTGCCACTCAGGGGTAGCGACCTTCTCCTTGAACACGGTTTCCAGCACGTTCAGCATGATCGGTGCAGCAGTCGACGCACCTGGCGATGCACCCAGCAGGCCGGCAATGGTGCGGTCTTCGGAAGCGACCACTTCGGTGCCCAGCTTCAGCACGCCACCCTTATCGGCATCACGCTTGATGATCTGCACGCGCTGGCCCGCCTGCCACAGGCGCCAGTCTTCCTTCTTGGCGTTCGGGAAGTAGGTACGCAGGGCTTCGAAGCGGTCATCGTCAGACAGCATCAGCTGGCCAGCGAGGTACTCCACCAGCGGGTACTGATCGATGCCGACCTTGGTCATCGGCCACACGTTGTGGGTGGTGGTGCTGCTCAGCAGGTCCAGGTACGAGCCGTTCTTCAGGAACTTGGTCGAGAAGGTGGCGAATGGGCCAAACAGGATCACGCGCTTGCCGTCCAGCACGCGGGTGTCCAGGTGCGGAACCGACATGGGTGGCGCGCCGGTCGAGGCGATGCCGTAGGCCTTGGCCATGTGCTGCATGGCCACGGTCGGGTTCTCGGTCACCAGGAACGAGCCGCCCACCGGGAAGCCTGCGTATTCCTTGGCTTCAGGAATGCCCGACTTCTGCAGCAGCTTCAGTGCGCCGCCGCCGGCACCGATGAACAGGAACTTGGCGTCGGTGGCCGACTCGGTACCGTCCTTCAGGTTCTTGTACTCGACGTGCCACGAGCCGTCCTTGTTGCGGGTGATGTCCTGCACTTCGCTGGACAGCTTCAGGTCGAAGTTTTCCTGGGTTTTCAGGTGGCCGACGAACTGGCGGGTGATCTCGCCGAAGTTGACGTCGGTGCCGATTGGCGTCCAGGTCACGGCCAGCTTCTGGTTCGGGTCGCGGCCTTCCATCATCAGCGGGACCCACTTGGCGATCTGCGCGTGGTCTTCGGAGTACTGCATCGGGCGGAACAGCGGGCTGGCCTGCAGCGCCTCGTAACGCTTCTTCAGGAACTTGATGTTGTCATCGCCCCACACGAAGCTCATGTGCGGAGTGGTATTGATGAACGAGTGCGGGTTCTTCAGCACGCCCTGGCGCACCTGCCACGACCAGAACTGACGGGAGATCTGGAAGGCCTCGTTGATTTCGATGGCCTTGGCGATGTTGACGTTGCCGTCCTTGTCTTCCGGGGTGTAGTTCAGCTCGGCCAGCGCGGAGTGGCCGGTACCGGCGTTGTTCCAGCCGTTGGAGCTTTCTTCGGCCACGCCATCCAGGCGCTCGACCATTTCCATCGACCAGCTTGGCTCCAGCTCGTGCAGCCACACGGCCAGGGTGGAGCTCATGATGCCGCCACCGACGAGCAGCACATCTACTTTCTTGGTTTCTGCGGCGTGCGCTTGCATGACGCTTGCAGCGACAGCCAGACCCAGCAAGGTCTTGCCAGCTTTCTTGAACATTGATCGATTCCAGTCAGGAGAACAGAGGGTGGGCCTGTGGCTGGCCCCGGTAAAGCGTGTTCTGCAGCGCAGGCTTGTTGTTGATCATTGTTCAGCAGCCAGAGAACCAGAAAACGACTCGGCCTTTTGTCGAATTGACCGACAAGGCTGAATCGTTTTTCCGATTGTAGCTTAAATGCCAGCACAAACAAATTGCCGGCCTGGGAGTCAAGGTGACGGGTTGTCTCACGCCTGTATTGGCCTCTTCGCGGGTGAACCCGCTCCCACAGGTGCCATGCCGCACTCAAGTCCGGTGAGATTCCTGTGGGAGCGGGTTCACCCGCGAAAGGGCCGGCACAGGCTGAAGTGCCCCACAAACAAAAACCCCCGGCCATGTACATGACCGGGGGCCTTGGATCACGCCGCAAGCGTCGCGATCAGGGTACCGCCAAGATTACTGCTGCTGAGGCAGTTTATCGATCGGGCCGCAGCCACCGATGATCTTGGAGATGGAAACCGAAGGGTGGAACAGGTAGTCGTAGCTGCAGTTTTTCGGCTGGTTGTAAACCTGGCCAGTGCAGCCCGACAGCAGGGCAACACCCGAAACGACAGCAACGGCTACGGTAGCCTTGAACAGCTTTTTCATACTAAGTCCTTTAAATGAATCATCTTCGGCCATCATTCTGATGGCGGCAGGATGATACAGAACATGAGCATTGGATCCAAGCAGCAACGTGCATTGGCTAGTTGCAGGGATGCAGTTGTAGGAGCGGCCTTGTGTCGCGATGGGCCGCAAAGCGGCCCCTGTCCTACACCTGAAGCTCAGAATAATCCCCTTCCATGTAGGCAATTTCCCAAACATACTGCCAAACCGCTCAAACTGTTGCGACGGATTGGGTCGCGCTCTAGTCTCGGCTTGTCGTTGCAAATCAACGACCGGCTTTGACAGGCCGACAACTTCTCCGTGCACGTACACCCGTTATGGCGGCAGTACGTGGGGCACCTCGTGTGCGCCGAGTCTCCGGAGTCCTCGGTCTGTCAACCCGCGTACCGCTGCCACCCTCTTGTTTGACAGCAAGTCCGTAGCAGCTCGACTGACTCTGGAGCTAACTATGCGCAAGATGGTCCCCGATCCACCCCTCTCCCTCGATTCCACCCAGGCTCTGCAAGACACCCTGGTCCAGTCCTCAGAGTACGTACTCTGCGCCCTGTTCGTGGCCCGCCAATCCGTGCAACTCAAACCCACCCACAGGGGGTAATCATTGCCCTCAAGTACTGCGCTGTACCTGTGGGAGCGGGTTCACCCGCGAAGAGGCCGGTACAGACATACAAAATCCTAGGGAGATTCACCATGCCCACCGACGACACAAAACAACCCACCACAGTCGGCAAGACCTGCTTCTACCAAGGCGAAAACAACACCCACCCACTGTTCCGCATCGAACCTGGCATCCCCTGCCAGGACGCCCGCGAACAGGCCTCCGAACTGATGGGCTACGTCCGCGACCTGATCATCACCGGCCTGATGGACGGCGACCAGAAACTGATCTGGGCATCGCACTACCTGAGCGCGATGGCCAAGGCGCTGCTGGATGATGCCGAATTGGGGATGATGAAAAAATAAGGCAACGAGATAGCCTCTGGAGACATAACCATCCAGGGGCACCATTCGACGCCATGTAGTCCATTTCCCAAACCTAAGCCAAACCCTGCTCAGGCTATTGCTGTGCTCCACTCGTCCCCTTAGCCTCATCGCGCAGCACGCGGTCGCTCACTCATCGACAATCAAAGACCCGATCGGCAGAAGTGCTACAACCTCAAGAATCGCCCGAGCAGAAAATGGCAGCTTCGGCGATATCGAATCGGTAGGCGACGGTGTCAGTGAAATGCGCGTGTCTGTCGGGCCCGGATATCGAATCTACTTCGTACGAACGGGCTCGACCCGCTACCTGATGCTGTATGGCAGCGATAAAACGGATCAACCCAGAGGCATCAAGCGAGCCAAGGAAATTCTTGATGCTGTACGAGGTAAACAACGATGAGCGACAAATTCACTTCCGAGGACATGCCAATCCTTGAGCTGGACTTGAGCAATAGCAAACGGTTCGAGGCTTCCCGGTTTCTAGACAGTCCCGAAACCATCGCAGCTTTCCTGGCAGAAGCAATGAAAGCTAACGACGCTCAAATCCTGATGCATGCGTTGGGCGAAGTGGCGAAAGCCAAGGGCGTGAACCAATTTGCACAAGAGGCGGGCTTAAATCGTGAATCGCTTTACAAGACTTTGAGGGGTGGCGATAAGACACGCTTCTCAACTATTCAGAAGCTGATGCTGGCTTTGGGAGTTGAGCTGACAGTGAGGCCACTCCAGAAGCTACCAGCTTCTTCATAGGACGCCACCCAACAGGCAAGCAGAACGCCAAATCGATTGCCGGTCCAACAACGAAAAAGCCCCCGGAAACTTTCGCTTCTAGGGGCTTCATCTTGTATGGCGGAGAGATAGGGATTTGAACCCTAGGTACTGTTGCCAGTACAACGGATTTCGAATCCGTCCCGTTCGACCACTCCGGCATCTCTCCAATGCCGCGCATCATACCAGCGTTCTTTTAAAACGCAAATCTTTTTTTCAAAAAAATCGCGTGGTATCAGGCGCTTGCGTGAACGTGGCGCTTACAGCGGCACGCCCAGGCGCTTGGCAACTTCTTCGTAGGCTTCGATCACGTCGCCCAGGCCCTGGCGGAAGCGGTCCTTGTCCATCTTCTTGCGGGTCTCTTTGTCCCACAGGCGGCAGCCGTCCGGGCTGAACTCGTCGCCCAGCACGATCTGGCCGTGGAATACGCCGAATTCCAGCTTGAAGTCGACCAGCAGCAGGCCGGCGTCATCGAACAGCTTGCTCAGCACTTCGTTGACCTTCAGCGACAGCTTCTTCATTTCCACCAGCTGTTCGGCGGTGCCCCAGCCGAACGCGACAACGTGGGATTCGTTGATGAAGGGGTCGCCCTTCTCGTCGTTCTTCAGGAACAGCTCGAAGGTGGACGGCTCCAGCTTGATGCCCTCCTCCACGCCCAGGCGCTTGACCAGGCTGCCGGCGGCGTAGTTGCGCACCACGCACTCGACCGGGATCATGTCCAGCTTCTTCACCAGGCACTCGTTGTCGCCCAGCAGCTTGTCGAACTGGGTCGGCACGCCGGCTTCTTCCAGTTTCTGCATGATGAAGGCGTTGAACTTGTTGTTCACCATGCCTTTGCGGTCGAGTTGTTCGATGCGCTTGCCGTCGAACGCCGAAGTGTCGTTACGGAACAGCAGGATCAAGCGGTCGGCGTCGTCGGTCTTGTAAACCGATTTGGCCTTGCCGCGGTAGAGTTCGTCGCGTTTTTCCATGATTGGGCTCCGCTTGCTTGAGGTGTTGGGCTAGGCGATTTCGCGCCAGTCGAGCCCGTGTTCCTGATTCGCCACCTGGAGCCAGTCCGGGTCGCACCCAAGGGTGTCGACGAAGCACTGGCGGGCCAAGTGTGGCAGGTTGTTCTTGCTGCTGAGGTGGGCCAGCACCAGGTGTTGCAGGTTGCTCCAGCCCAACTCGTGCACCAGGCGCGCGGCCTGGTGATTGTTCAAATGCCCTTGCATGCCGCCCACCCGCTGTTTCAGGAAGGCCGGGTAGTGACCGCGCGCCAGCAGGTCGCGGCAATGGTTGGCCTCGATCAGCAGTGCATCTAGGCCCTGGTAACGCTCCAGCAGCAGCGCGTCGTACGAGCCCAGGTCGGTCAGCATGCCGAAGCGCCGCTGGCCATCGCTGACCACGTACTGCAGCGGCTCGTAGGCGTCGTGCTCGACCCGCGCCGCCGTCACTTCCAGGCTGCCGATACGCAGGCTGTCGCCACAAGCGAGAAAACCGGCCACCTCCACCGGCTTGCGCATGCCGCGCAAGGTCCCCTGGCTGAGGTAGACCGGTACATTGTAGCGCCGTGACAGCAAGCCGACCCCATGCACGTGGTCGGCATGTTCGTGGGTGACCAGTACCGCACTGAGCTGGGCCGCCGACACGCCGAGCAGCGCCAGGCGCCGCTCGGTCTCGCGCAGGGAAAACCCGCAATCGACCAGGATGAACGTGTCACCACGGGCGATCAGCGTGCCGTTTCCCTGGCTGCCGCTTCCGAGTACCGCGAAGCGCACTTAGCCCAGGTGGTCCTGAATGGCGCTCAGCACGCGGCGGGCGACATCGGCCGGGGCCACGGTGTTGATGTTTTTCTCGACGGTGACCTGCACGCTCTCGCCAACCTTGCTCAGGCGAACCTGATAACGCTCGGCACGGGCTTCACGCTCTTCCTTGGTCGGCTCGCTGCCGAACATGCGGCCAAAGAAACCAGGCTGGTTCTGCTTGTCTTCAGGCTTTTCGGACAGGTTGATGTAGTACAGGCCCAGGCTGCGGTTGATGTCCTCGACACGCCACTCGCCGCCCTGCTCCAGGGCACGGCCCACGCTGGACCAGGCGCGGTCCAGGTCGGCGCCAAGGTACAGCACCGGGTTGCCGCTGCCGTCTTCGCTCAGGCTGACGCGGCTTGGCGCGTCGAAATCGCGCGCGGCCAGCAGCGAAACCGAACCGCCCTTCTCGGCACTGCGGTTCATGCTGGCAAGCATTTCGTCGACCAGCAGGGCATCGGCGCCGGTGTTGCTGGAGGTGGACGGGAAATCAGGCTCGGCAGTGCTGCCGGCCGGGCGCTCGACGCTGACCACATACACCTCGGAGGTGTTGCGCTGCACGCCAGGCTCCATGCGTACCCGCACTCGCACTTCGCTGTCAGCGCTGCTGGCAGTGCTGGCCAGGCGCTGGCCGAGCGATGCCGACAGTTCGTCGAAACGCTGCCAGGTGGTGTTGAATTCGCCAGTCTGCGGGCGCTCTTCGGCGATGCGGAAGCCGTTGTCCTCGAAGAACTGGCGAGCCACCGGCCACACTTCGGCCGGCGAATGCTGGGCCAGTACCCAACGGCTGCTGCCGCTGCGCTGCAGGCTGTAGTCGGTAACCTGAGCGCCGCTACCGGTCAACGGTTGCGGGCGCGGCACCTCGAACTCACCGGTGGCGCTGTCGTCGGCGACGTTGCGCGGAATCGGCAGCAGCGGGTCAAGGCGCTTGACGTTGCTGGCGTCCGGCGGCAGCTGCATCGGCGCAGTCGGGCGCGCCTGCAGGTAATCGCTGCCGCGGTCGCGGAAATAGCCATCCTCGCCCCACAGCCAGCCACACCCACTGGTGCTGGAGATGATCAGGGCAAGGGCAGAAAGACCAGCCAGTCGCTTCATGCGGTGTACTTCCTCTTAAACCAGTACGCCGGACTGGCGCAAGGCAGTACGGACTTTTTCGTGGCAGCCTTCGCTCAGCCAGGTCAGCGGCAGGCGAATGCCCTTTTGCATCAGGCCCATTTCGACGAGCGCCCATTTCACCGGGATCGGGTTGGCTTCGCAGAACAGGTCTTTGTGCAGCGGCATGAGTTTTTCGTTGATTGCGCGGGCCTTCTCGGCATTGCCCGCAAGGGCGGCCTCGCACAGGTCGGCCATTTCGCGCGGGGCGACGTTGGCAGTGACGGAGATGTTGCCCTTGCCGCCCATGAGGATCAGTTCGACGGCAGTCGGGTCGTCGCCGGACAGGACGATGAAGTCGCTGTCGACGCCATCGAGGATCGCCTTGGCGCGTACCAGGTCGCCGGTGGCTTCCTTGATACCGATGATGTTGTTGACCTTCGACAGGCGGATCACGGTATCGGCCTGCATGTCGCAGGAGGTGCGGCCAGGTACGTTATAGAGGATCTGCGGGATGTCGACGGCTTCGGCAATGTGCTTGAAGTGCTGGTACAGGCCTTCTTGCGTCGGCTTGTTGTAGTACGGCACCACCAGCAGGCAGGCGTCGGCGCCGGCATTCTTGGCGTTCTGGGTCAGGTGCACGGCTTCGGCAGTGGAGTTGGCACCGGTGCCGGCGATGACCGGGATCGGCTTGTTGCTGCGCTTGACGCGCTCGACCACGTGCTTGATGACCAGGATGTGTTCTTCGACATCCAGCGTGGCCGACTCACCGGTGGTGCCGACAGCGACGATCGCATGAGTGCCGTTTTCCAGATGGAAGTCTACAAGTTTGTCGAGGCTGCCCCAGTCCACACGCCCTTGTGCATCCATGGGTGTGACCAATGCCACCATACTGCCCGCAATCATGTAACTGCTCCTGCCGGAAAAAGAGAGCGGTAATGGTACTGGGGGCATCGGCCTTGCACAAGCGAAGCAGGCAGGCGGAGCATTCCCCTCGGCGGCTTATTTCGCTACCCTTGATGCTTTGATCGGTGCAGCGCGGCCCGCCGGGCCGTCGACCTTGCTCCCCGCCAGCGTCCACGACCTCGCATGCGAGCCCCGGGCCCTGCCGACAGGAGGCTTTCGCCCGTCCTGTGCCGACCGCTCATCGCTTTAGGAATGCTGCATGTCCACCCCCACCGTCCGCGAACAATTCCTTGTCATCAGTGCCCTGGGCCCCAACCCCATGGAGCTGGCCAACGTGCTCAGCCGCGCTGCCTTCGAAAACCGCTGCGCGGTGGTCACCTCGCGCCTGAGCCGCCACGGCGAGACCAGCGCCCTGGTACTGCAGGTAGGCGGCAGCTGGGACGCCCTGGCGCGCCTCGAAGCCATGCTGCCGGGCCTGGGCAAGAAGCACGGCCTGACCCTGGACGTGGTGCGCAGCGCCGACCAGGAAGTGCGCCCGCAGGCCCTGCCCTACGTGGCCTACGTCAGCGCCGCCTACCGCCCGGACATCATCAACGAGCTGTGCCAGTTCTTCCTCGACCACCGCGTCGAGCTGGAAGCCATGACCTGCGATACCTACCTGGCGCCGCAGACCGGCAGCAGCATGCTCAATGCACAGTTCACCGTGATTCTGCCGGCCGGCACCCAGATCAGCTGGCTGCGTGACCAGTTCCTGGACTTTGCCGATGCCCTGAACCTCGATGCGCTGATCGAGCCATGGCGTCCACAGAACCCAATGTAAGGAAACCGACCATGGCTGTAGCACTCGACCAACCCGTTGCCGACTTCCAGGCCCAGGCCACCAGCGGGCAAACCGTCAGCCTGGCCGAGCTCAAGGGCCGGCAAGTGGTGGTGTACTTCTACCCGAAGGACAGTACCCCGGGCTGCACCACCGAGGGCCAGGGCTTCCGTGACCAGCATGACGCCTTTGCCGCGGCCAACACCGTGGTGTTCGGCGTGTCGCGCGATGGCATCAAGTCGCACGAGAACTTCAAGGCCAAGCAAGGCTTCCCGTTCGAGCTGATCAGCGACAAGGACGAAGCCCTGTGCCAACTGTTCGACGTGATCAAGCTGAAGAAGCTGTATGGCAAGGAATACATGGGCGTTGACCGCAGCACCTTCCTGATCGACAAGGACGGTGTGCTGCGCCAGGAATGGCGTGGGGTGAAGGTGCCCGGGCATGTGGATGCCGTATTGGCTGCTGCTCAGGCCCTGAACAAGGCTTGAGATTGTATGGGGGCGCTTTGCGCCCCTTTCGCGACACAAGGCCGCTCCTACAGGGAATCGCGTTCCCTTGTAGGAACGGTCTTGCGTCGCGATGGGCCGCAAAGCGGCCCCAGTTACATCAAAGCATCGGTGAAACGCTAGGCTCCTGCCGCGGCCAGGCATCCAGCACGGCCTTGATCAAGGTCGCCAGCGGGATCGCAAAGAAGATCCCCCAGAACCCCCACAACCCGCCAAACAGCAGCACCGCGCAGATGATCGCCACCGGGTGCAAGCTGACCGCCTCGGAGAACAGCAGCGGCACCAGCACGTTGCCGTCCAGCGCCTGGATGATCGCGTACACCGTCATCAGGTAGATGAACTGGTCGCCCCAGCCCCACTGGAACAGCGCTATCAAGGTCACCGGCACCGTGACCACAACCGCGCCCACGTAAGGCACCACCACCGACAGCCCGACCAGCAGCGCCAGCAGTGCCGCGTAGTTGAGCCCCAGGCTGATGAAGGCTATGTAGGTGGCAATGCCGCAGATCAGGATCTCGATGCCCTTGCCGCGAATGTAGTTGGCGATCTGCCGGTTCATCTCGCTGCCCAGCCGGTTCAGCAGGGTGCGCTGGCGTGGCAGGTAACCGCTGACCCAACGGCCAATCAGTTCGCGGTCCTTGAGAAAGAAAAACACAAGGATCGGCACCAGCACCAGGTAGATCATGGCGTTGACCAGCAGCGGCAGGCTCGATAACGAAAAGGTCAGTGCCCACTGGCCGAACTTGCCGATTTCCCCGCGCACCGACTCGATGGCATGCAGCACCTGCTCGTCCGACACCAGGTGCGGGTAGCGCTCAGGCAACAGCAACAGCAACGACTGCCATTTGCCGAGCATGCCCGGCAGTTCGTTGAACAGGGTGATCAACTGGTGCCACAGCAACGGCACCAGTACCAGCATGAACACCGCCAGCGCGCCCATGAACAGGGCGAACACCAGCAGCACCGCCAACCGGGTCGGCACCCGTACACGCTCCAGGGCGTTGACCAGCCCCTGCATCAGAAACGCCAGCACCATGCCCGCCAGCACCGGCGCAAGCATGCCACCCAGGGTGAGTACCGCAGTAAAAGCCAGGAACAACAGAACCGCCAGCACCACCGCTTCCTCATCGGAGAAGTAGCGCTGCATCCAGTCGCGAAGCACTTTGAACATTGACGATCCTTGGAAAGACTCAGGCCTTGCGCAGCCAGTAAGTGTAGGTGCCGGCCTCGGCCGTTTCCCGCAGCAGGGTATGACCTGCCAGCTGGGCGAAAGTGCGGAAGTCGCGCTGGGAACCGGCGTCGGTGGCGATTACCTTGAGCACCGCGCCGCTGGCCAGGCGGTTGAGCTCCATCTTTGCCTTCAGCAGCGGCAAAGGGCAATTCAGCCCGCTGGCGTCCAGTTCGGCGTCACAGGTCAGGGTGTCACTCATTGCGGGGCTCTCCAAAAGGCATTGCCAGGCTGTATCTGGATTTGGCCGGCTAGGATAGCGCCACTGGTCGCCAACGTGTGAGCCCGCTACAGTAGGTATCTTTGACCGACGCGAGCTTCATGCATGAATCTACTGCGCCCTACCCTGCTGACGCTGGCCTGCCTGTTGGCCCTTCCAGGCCACGCTGACGACCTGCCATCACTGGGAGATGCCAGTTCCGCGATCGTCTCGCCGCAACAGGAGCACCAGCTCGGCCGTGCCTGGCTGAGCCTGCTGCGTGGCCAGGTCAACCAGCTCAACGACCCGCAGCTCAAGGACTACGTCGAAACCAGCGTGTACCGCCTGGCCGAAACCAGCCAACTGCAGGACCGCCGCCTGGAATTCATCCTCATCGACAGCCGTGAGCTCAACGCCTTTGCCGCCCCGGGCGGCATCGTCGGGGTCAACGGCGGGCTGTTCCTCAACGCCCAGACCGAAGGCGAGTACGCCTCGGTACTGGCCCACGAACTGGCGCACTTGTCGCAGCGCCACTTTGCCCGTGGCGTCGAGGCCCAGCAGCGCATGCAGCTGCCGATGATGGCGGCGCTGCTGGCCGGTATCGTGCTGGCCGCCGGTGGCGGCGGTGATGCCGGTATCGGTGTGATCGCCGGTACCCAGGCGGCGGCGATCCAGGAACAGCGGCGTTTCTCGCGGCAGAACGAACAGGAAGCCGACCGCATCGGCATCCAGAACCTGGAAAAGGCCGGCTACGATCCGCGCAACATGCCGACCATGTTCGAACGCCTGGCCCGGCAATACCGCTACGACGCCAAGCCGCCGGAGTTCCTGTTGACTCACCCGGTGACCGAGTCGCGTATCGCCGACACCCGCAACCGTGCCGAGCAGGCCCCCAAGGGCGGCGTCGAGGACAGCATGCGCTACCAGCTGATCCGCGCCCGGGTGGCACTGACCTACGAAGGCACCCCAGGGCTGGCGGCCAAGCGCTTCCGCGCCCAGTTGGACGAAGACCCCAAGCTGGACGCAGCACGCTACGGCCTGGCACTGGCGCAGATCAAGGGCGGCCAACTGAACGAAGCACGTGAACTGCTCAAGCCGCTGCTGGCCAAGGCGCCCAACGACATTACCTACAACCTGGCGCAGATCGACCTGGACATCACCAACAACCGCCTGGCCGACGCGCAGCAGCGCGCCGAACGCATGCAGGGGTTGTACCCGGGCAATTACCCGCTGAAGCAGGTGCGTGCCGACCTGCTGGTGAAGCAGAACAAGCCCGCCGAGGCGGAAAAGGTGCTGAACGAACTGGTGAAGAGCCGGCCGGATGACCCGGACGTGTGGTACGACATGGCCGAAGTGCGTGGCCTTTCGGGAAATACCATTGGCTTGCACCGGGCGCGGGCCGAGTATTTCACCCTGGTGGGCGATTTCGACCAGGCGATCCAGCAGCTGGATTACGCCAAGCGCCGATCGGGTGGCAACTTCCCGCTGGCAGCACAGATTGACCAGCGCCAGCGCGAGATCATGGAGCAGCGGCGCATGGTTCAGGAAATGATGGGGCGTTGAGGACCTCTTCGCGGGTGAACCCGCTCCCACAGGGACCGCACCGCTTGCAAAGGCGATGCAGTACCTGTGGGAGCGGGCGTGCCCGCGAAGAAAGCGACGCGGTATATCGTCAGGCGTTCCCGGACAACTTCAGGCGCGCGGCCTGGGTAAAGTCCAGCATCCGGTTCAACGGTTTGATCGCCTTGGGCACCAGCGCCGGGTCGACAAAAATCTCGTTCGTGCCGTTACGCAGGCAATCCAGCACACGTTCCAGGGTGTTCATCGCCATCCAAGGGCAGTGCGCGCAGCTGCGGCATGCCGCGCCGTTACCGGCGGTGGGGGCTTCGACGAACTCCTTGTCCGGGCACAGCTGCTGCATCTTGTAGAAGATGCCGCGGTCGGTGGCGACGATGAAGGTCTTGTTCGGCAGGGTCTGGGCAGCCTTGATCAGCTGGCTGGTGGAGCCCACCGCGTCGGCCAGCTCGATCACCGCTTCTGGCGACTCGGGGTGCACCAGAATCGCCGCATCCGGGTACAGCGCCTTCATGTCGGCCAGCTGGCGCGACTTGAACTCTTCGTGAACGATGCAGGCACCGTCCCACAGCAGCATGTCGGCACCGGTCTGCTTCTGGATATAACGCCCCAGATGCTGGTCCGGGCCCCAGATGATGGTTTCGCCGTTGTCCATCAGGCTCTCGACGATTTCCAGCGCGCAGCTCGAGGTCACCACCCAGTCGGCACGGGCCTTCACGGCAGCGGAAGTGTTGGCGTAGACCACCACGGTACGCTCGGGATGCTGGTCGCAGAACGCCGAGAACTCGTCCACCGGGCAGCCCAGGTCGAGCGAGCAGGTGGCCTCCAGGGTCGGCATCAGCACGCGCTTTTCCGGGGTGAGAATTTTTGCGGTCTCGCCCATGAAACGCACACCAGCAACGATCACGGTTTCGGCCGGGTGGTTCTTGCCGAAGCGGGCCATTTCCAGCGAGTCGGACACGCAGCCGCCAGTCTCCTCGGCAAGCGCCTGGATGACCGGGTCGCAGTAATAGTGGGCGACCAGCACGGCGTTCTGGGCCTTGAGCTCGGCAGCAATGGCCGCACGGTATTCGGCCTCCTGCTCGGCTGTCAGCGGGTTTGGCTGCTTGGCGTCGAGGTGGGCCTGAACCAACAGGCGTTCGGAAATCTGGGTCATGATCGCTGGACCTGCAGGCGCGTGCGCGCGTCGAATCGAGTGTATCACCCGGCCCTGACAGATCGGCTAAGGGCGCCGGACGGCTCGCAGGCCGCCACGGCCCTCTGCGGGCGCGGATTATTATCGGAGGCCGAAGGCTACAGACAATCCGGCGATTTCTAAAGTGGTTTTTGTGTTGCCTGTGCTGGCCCTTTCGCGGGCGCGCCCGCTCCCACAGGAATTGGGCAGACCCTGTGGGAGCGGGTTTACCCGCGAAGAGGCCGGTACAGGAGAAACGATCAGCCCTGCGGCGAGAGTGCCGCCAGGTGCGCCGCGATGAGCATGGCGAACTCTTCCACGGTCATCTTCTTGCCATTGAAGTCGACCATGCCATCGGCATAGTGCAGGCTGCTCACCACATCATTGCCCTGCACGGTGGCCATGCCGCTCTGCAGCGCCATCATGCCGACCATTTCCCCGGCCTGGCTCGATTGCATGGCAATGGCCTGGGCGTCGGTCTGGCCATCCAGCAGTGCCTGCAAGGTTGCCAGGTCACCGATCATCGGCTTGGACAACGACAGCTTGCTCTTCACCTCGGTGATCAATTGTTTGCTCAACTGGTCTGGCGGCAGGTCGAAGCTGGCCGGGGCGGCGAAGCCCATCGACAGGTCAAAGCGGCTTTCGCCATTGGCGGTCCTGAACGACAGGTTTTCCACCGCCACCCGGGGCTTGGCAGCCAGCAGTTTCTGCAGCTCGCCCTGGAACCTGGCCTTCTCCTCGTCGTTCATCTGGATTTCCGGCACCGGCTGGCCAGCGGCAGCGGCGGCCTCGAATTCCGGCAGGTGCGCCTGGTACCAGGTCGACAGCGCCTGTAGCGCCGGCGCGTTGACCGAAGTGATGCTCACCGCCATCTGCGCCTTGCCCACGGCACGGCCATCCCAGGTGATATCCCCGACCTTGTACTCCACGCGACCACCCACGGTATCCGGGCCGTCAAGGGTTTGCAGGGCGTTCTGCTCCAATGCCTTGATTACCAGCACCTGTTGTTTGGGCCCAAGGGTGACCTTGGTTTCGGCCAGCGCCAGGTCGACGTTACCCACATAGATGGCCTCGTGCGCGGTGGCCGCCAACTGGCCGCCGACTTTCAGGCCGTTGAGCTCGAAGGTGGCAGGCGGCTGGTCATCGCGTACCAGTTTCATCACGAACCGGTCGGCCTGGCCCTGGAAGTTCGAGGCCTTGCCTTCCTGGTCACCGCTGACCTGCAGTTGCATGCCCGAGAAGTCGAGGCTGTTGCCATCCGCTTCGTCGAGCTTGACCGGTGCCAGCCGTACCTGGCTGACCACATTACCGTCGTAGCCCAGGCTGGTCTGAGCGCTGACCGGGGCTTGCTCGCCCGCTGCGGCGAACCACGGTGCGGTGGTGTCGTCCTTCTGCAGCGTGCTGTTGCTGACTGCCAGCACCGGCATCAGCTTCAATGCCTTTACCCGTGACCAGGGAAACGGGCCGTGCTCGATCTGGTCGGTCACGCCCACGTCGAAATTCACCACTTCGCCTTCGCCCAGGTTGATATCGCGGGCCTTGAGCCGGTACTGGGCGGTACTGCTGAAGAAATGCTGCTCCAGCGACACCCGTTCGATGCTCATGCTGCCACCGGTGCTCACCAGGGCCTTCTTGAGTTCCGCGTTGCTGCGGACCAGGGCGTTGTCCAGCTCTGCTGGCAGCTGCTTGCCGGTGTACCAGGCGCCAGCGGTGGTTGCGACGGCGATGGCGATAGCCAGGCCGGAAAGGATGCCAACTGATTTCTTCATGAATAGAACCGATTGCTGTCCATAAGGGCTTCGTAGGCGGCCAAGGGCCACACGGGACGCCAAGAGTACCACCGCAGCCCAGCCCTGGCGCTGGCCAGGCTCAAGAAATCCCGTTTTTGGGAAGCGCCTGACACGCCCTCCAAGGCAGACGGGCATACGTTAATTTTTGCGAACACTAAAATTGATCAAAACCGCAAAAAAACGCGCAAAAACCGAACAAAACCCCACTTTAATCGATAAATATTTCAATCTGGCAACATCTTGTCATGTTTAACTTGACACTCAGCTACCCATCGTTTTTTATTTTCACCACTTTGCGCGCTCTCCCGCGTCCCCGCTGCTCCAACAATAAAAGGTGAACAACATGGAGCCCACCCGCTCGCCCTTGCCGCATGCGCAGTACACCGTGCCCGCCGTTTACGCCCAGCCGCAGGAGCCATGCCAGCATGCAGCCTGACCACAGCGCCTCCGGCAACGGCCAACTCCGTAAAACCCTGCGTCTGTGGCACGTGATCATCATCGGCTTGGCCTACCTGACCCCGATGACCGTGTTCGACACCTTCGGCATCGTTTCCGGGATAACTGCCGGCCACGTACCCAGCGCCTACATCCTGGCGCTGGCCGGGATCCTGTTCACCGCCGTGAGCTACGGCACCCTGGTAAGACGCTTCCCGCAGTCGGGCTCGGCCTACACCTACACCCAACGGGCGATCAACCCGCACGTGGGCTTCCTGGTCGGCTGGTCGTCGCTGCTGGACTACCTGCTGCTGCCAATGGTCAACGCGCTGCTGGCCAAGCTGTACCTTTCGGCCATGTTCCCAGAAGTACCGGAGTGGATGTGGGTGGCCGGCTTCGTCACCTTGATCAGCCTGATCAACATGCGCAGTGTGAACCTGGTGGCGCACTTCAACCTGCTTTTCGTGGCCGTGCAGGTGGCGATCATCGCCGTGTTCATCTACCTGTGCGTACGCGGCCTGGACCAAGGTGAAGGGCTGGGTACCGCCTGGAGCCTGCTGCCGTTCGCCGACGACCAGACTCAGTTCAGCGCCCTGGCCGCCGGTGCGACCATCCTGTGCTTCTCGTTCCTCGGTTTCGACGCTGTCACCTGCCTGTCCGAAGAAACCCACAACCCGAGCAAGACCATCCCACGGGCGATCTTCCTCACCGCACTGATCGGCGGCGTGGTGTTCATCACTGTGTCGTATTTCATCCAGGCTTACTTCCCGACCATGGCGCGCTTCCATGACCATGAAGCGGCACTGCCCGAAATCGCCCTGTACGTCGGCGGCAAGCTGTTCCAGTCGATCTTCATCGCCTGCACCGTGATCAACACCATCGCCTCGGGCCTGGCTTCGCAGACCAGCGTGTCGCGCCTGCTGTACGTGATGGGCCGTGACAACGTGCTGCCGGCCAGCCTGTTCGCCCGCCTGCACTCGCGCTACAAGACGCCAGTGCTGAATATCGCGGTGGTGGGGCTGATTTCGCTGTCGGCGATCTTCTTCGACCTGGTCACCGCCACCTCGATCATCAACTTCGGTGCGCTGGTCGCGTTCAGCTTCGTCAACCTGTCGGTCATCAACCACTGCTACCTGCGCGAAGGCAAGCGGCAAGGCCTGGCCAACCAGCTAAAGTACCTGGTGCTGCCGACCATCGGCTTCTGCATCATCGTCTCGCTGTGGCTGGACCTGAATGCCCACTCGCTGATGTTCGGTGGCGTCTGGGCTGTGCTCGGCTTGCTCTACCTGGCCTGGCTGACCAAGGCTTTCAGGAACGCGCCGCCCAACTACGTCGCTGAATGACCGTCGCTGAATGACCCATGCTGCCGACAACGCCCGCGCCTGATCGCGGGCGTTGCATTTGATCGAAAAGGAAAGCCCTCATGCCGCTGCGTCGCCTCTCCATCCAATGGAAGATCACCCTGCTCGCCGGCCTCTGCCTGCTGGCCATCGTCGCCCTGCTGGTAACCACATCGCTGGCCCAGGCGCGGCGCAGCGCGGCGTTGGTCAACCAGGCCAACACCGAAATGCTCGACAGCAGCGCACGCCTGCGCCTGGAGGCCCATGCCGAAACCCAGGCCCTGCGCATTCAGCGCTATTTCATGGACGCCTACCAGTACGGCAATGGCTTTGCCCGCCTGGTGCAGGTGCTCAAGGCCCGTGGCGGCAACGACCTGCGCGCCGAGCTGACGCGCCAGGCCCGTGCCAGCCTGGCTGGCAACCCGGATGTGATCGGCCTGTACCTGGTATTCCAGCCCAACGCTCTGGACCCGGACAGCCAGTACCTCGGCCAGGATGCCATGGGCAGCAACGAGGCCGGGCGTTTCTCGCTGTACTGGTCACAACCCAGCCCCGGCACCCTGGAGCTTGAAGCCATGCCGGAATCGATGCTCGGTGACGCCAGCATCGGCAGCAACGGCGCGGCGAAGAACCGTTGGCTGACCTGTCCGCAGGACACCGCCAGAACCTGCATGCTCGAGCCATACCTCGACGAAGTGAATGGCCGACAGGTGCTGATGACCAGCATCGCGCTGCCGCTGCTGGAGCACGGCAAGGTGGTCGGCGTGGTCGGCCTGGACATCGGCCTTTCCAACCTACAGCAGTTGAGCCTGGACGGCCGCCGGGAGCTGTTCGACGGCCAGGGCCAGGCCAGCATCGCCAGCGCGGCCGGCCTGCTGGCCGGCAATAGCCGCGACGACAGCAAGCTGGGCGAGCCGATGGACAAGACGGTAGCCGGCGGCCTGCTGCGGGTTGCCCACCCGTTCACGCCAATCCCTGACGCCGCCCCTTGGCAGGTATTGCTGGAACTGCCGGAAAGCGTGCTGCAGGCGCCTGCCGTAGCCCTCAACCAGCGCCTGGACACGCACAACCACAGCGCCAACCTCACCAGCCTGCTGGTTGGTCTGGGCGCTGCGGTAGTCGGCTTGCTGCTGGTGTGGCTGACCGCGCGCGGTGTGACCCGGCCAATCCTGGCCGTGGCCGCGCGCCTGGAAGACATCGCCAGCGGCGAAGGCGACCTCACCCGCCGCCTGGACTACGCCCGCCAGGACGAACTGGGCCAGCTTACCGGTTGGTTCAACCGCTTTCTCGACAAGCTGCAGCCGGTCATAGCCCAGGTCAAAGGCTCGCTGCGGGAGGCACGCAGCACTGCCGACCAGTCGGCAGCCATCGCCAGCCAGACCAGCAACGGCATGCAGCAACAGCACCGCGAAATCGAACAGGTGGCCACCGCCGCCAATGAGATGAGTGCCACCGCCCTGGATGTCGCCCACAACGCCTCGCAGGCGGCCCAGGCCGCACGCGCTGCCGACCAGGCCAGCCGCGAGGGCCTGCAACTGATCGACAGCACCCGGCAGGGCATCGACCGCCTGAATGCCGGCATGAACGCTGCCATGGACGAGGCGCACGCGCTGGAAGGCCGCAGCGGGCAGATCGGTTCGGTACTGGAAGTGATCCGCACCATTGCCGAGCAAACCAACCTGCTGGCGCTCAACGCCGCCATCGAAGCTGCCCGCGCAGGCGAAGCCGGGCGTGGTTTTGCCGTAGTGGCCGATGAAGTGCGCGGCTTGGCCCAGCGTACCCAGGTGTCGGTGGAGGAAATTCGCCAGGTCATCGAAGGTTTGCAGCAAGGCACCCAGGATGTGGTGGGCGCAATGCACGAAGGCCGGCGTCAGGCCCAGGACAGCGCCGCGCGGATGGAGCAGGCGGTGCCAGCCTTGCAACGTATTGGCGAGGCAGTGGCGGTGATCAGCGACATGAATCTGCAGATTGCCTCGGCAGCCGAAGAGCAGAGCGCCGTGGCAGAGGAGGTAAACCGCAATGTGGCCGGCATTCGCGATGTGACCGAATCGCTGGCCGGCCAGGCAGACGAGTCGGCGCGGATCAGCCAGGCCCTGAACCGGCTGGCCAACCAGCAGCAGGCGTTGATGGAGCAGTTCCGCGTCTAGCCTGTCAGGGCCTCTTCGCGGGTAAACCCGCTCCCACAAGGTCGGCGCCGCCTTCAAGGTCAGAGCATAAAGCTGTGGGAGCGGGTTTACCCGCGAAGAGGCCAGCACATACAACACAGCAGCAGGGCTATTTACCGAGCACAATCATGCAAACCCCAACCAGATCTTCCTTCTTTGACATCACCAGCGAACAGGGCCTGCTACGCACCTCGATCGCTGTCACCCTGTTCATCGCCGTCATCGGCATCGCCTTCGGCCTGGCGTCTGGCTCGTTCTCCATCGTGTTCGACGGCGTCTATTCGCTGGTCGATGCCAGCATGAGCGGGCTGTCACTGGTGGTGGTCAGGCTGATTACCGCGCACACCACCAGCGTGCAGATGTCACGCAAGCTGCGCGAGCGCTTCACCATGGGCTTCTGGCACCTGGAGCCGATGGTGCTGGCCCTCAACGGCATCCTGCTCAGCGGCGTGGCCATCTATGCGCTGATTAACGCCGTCAGCAGCCTGCTGCAAGGCGGGCGCCACCTGGAGTTCGGTATCGCCATGGTCTACGCGGTGCTGACCGTGATCGCCTGCGTGACCATTGCCATTGTCGAGGCCCGTGCCAACCGCAAGCTGGGCTCGGATTTCGTGCGCATGGACGTCAAGGGCTGGGTGATGTCGGCCAGCATCACCGCTGCGCTGTTGATCGCCTTCTGCTTTGGATATGCGGTGCAGGGCACGTCGCTGGAGTGGGTGTCGCCGTACATCGACCCAGCGGTGCTGGCGCTGGTCTGCCTGGTGATAGTGCCGTTGCCGATGTCGGTGGTGCGCCAGGCTCTTTCGGAAATCTTCCTGGTGACCCCCGGCGACCTCAAGCTGCACGTGGATGAAGTCGCCAAGGCCTTCGTTGCACGCCATGGATTGCAGTCGTACCGCGCCTATGTGGCCAAGGTCGGGCGCTCGCGGGAGATCGAACTGTATTTCATCGTACCCAAGGCCATGGCCGCGAAAACCATCGATGAATGGGATGCGTGGCGCAACGAGATCGGTGATGCCGTGGGGGGTGAAGGGCCGGACCGCTGGCTGACGGTGGTGTTTACCGGGGATCCGGAGTGGGCTGAATAAGCCATCTGGAGTCTGCGCAGCCCCTGTAGGAGCGGCCTTGCGTCGCGATCGGGCTGCGCAGCAGCCCCAGCAATTTGTGCATTTTTGCTGAAACCCTGGGGCTGCTGCGCAGCCCGATCGCGACGCAAGGCCGCTCCTACAAGCGATCGCGCAAACCGAGCAATAAAACTCGGCCAACGGAAAACGAAAAAGCCCGCCACCGTTGCCGGTAGCGGGCTTTGACGTACTGAGTATGGTGGGTCGTGTAGGATTCGAACCTACGACCAATTGGTTAAAAGCCAACTGCTCTACCAACTGAGCTAACGACCCGTTGGATGGCGCGTATAATACTGATTTCTAACGGGAAATCAACACCCCATCAAACTTTTTTCAAAAGTATCGCGTCGGGTCTTCGACACCAGCTGCCTTGAAGCCGTCGGCACGCAGGCGGCAGCTGTCGCATTTGCCGCAGGCGCGGCCGTCATCGTCGGCCTGGTAGCAGGAAACGGTCAGGCTGTAATCCACGCCGCGAGCCATGCCAGCCTGTACGATCTGCGCCTTGCTCATGTTCTGCAGCGGCGCCTGAATACGGAAGCCCTGCCCTTCGACGCCGGCCTTGGTCGCCAGATTAGCCATGCGCTCGAAGGCTTCGACGAACTCCGGGCGGCAATCGGGGTAGCCGGAGTAATCAACGGCATTGACGCCAATGAAGATGTCGCGAGCTTCCAGCACCTCTGCCCAGCCCAGGGCCAGGGACAGGAACACAGTGTTGCGCGCCGGCACGTAGGTAACCGGGATGCCTTCACCTGGGGCTTCCGGCACATCGATGCTGCTGTCGGTCAACGCCGAACCGCCGATGCCGTCCAGGTTCAGGCCAATCACCTTGTGCTCGACCACGCCCAGGTCGCGGGCAACGCGGGCGGCGGCGTCAAGTTCGGCGCGGTGGCGCTGACCGTAGTCGAAACTCATGGTGTAGCAGCTGTAGCCTTCGGCCTTGGCCATGGCGACCACGGTGGCCGAGTCCAGGCCGCCGGACAACAGGATTACTGCGCGTTTGTCGGTCATGTGTGCTTGCTCCTCAATCAACGTCCGGGTTCGTCGTTCCACAGCAGCTTGTGCAACTGCAGCTGGAAGCGTACGGGCAGGTTGTCGGCGACGATCCAGTCCGCCAGGTCGCTGGCGTTCACCTGGTGGTGGCTGGGCGAGAACAACACCTCGCCAGCACGCTCGGCCAGGTTGTACTGGATCAGCTTGGAGACCGCCCAGTCGTAGTCCTCACGGGAACAGATGACGAACTTGACCTGATCGTTGCGGGTCAGCTGCTCGATGTTCTCGTAGCGGTTACGGTGCGATTCCTCGGAGCCTGGGGTCTTCAGGTCGACCACGCGGCTGACGCGGGTGTCCGTGCCGGCAATATCCAATGCGCCGCTGGTCTCCAGCGAAACCTCGTAACCGGCGTCACACAGCCGCTGCAGCAGCGCCAAGGCGTTGGGCTGGGCCAATGGCTCGCCACCAGTGACGCAGACGTAGCGCGGCTTGAAGCCGGCGACCTGCTCGAGGATCGAATCGAGGGTGCGAACGGTACCGCCACTGAAGGCATAGGCACTGTCACAGTACTGGCAGCGCAGGGGGCAACCGGTGAGGCGCACGAATACCGTGGGCAACCCAGCCGTTCGCGTTTCACCCTGCAAGGAGTAAAAGACTTCGGTAATGCGTAATGTGTCTTGCATGCTCGCCACGGGCGTGACAGCTAAACAGGCTGCCCGCCTCCGTCAGGCACTGCTGCGGACTCGACATAGCGTTATCCGCAGCAGCGTGTTTACGAAAAAAGGGCAGTGATTCTAACGAAAAAACCCGCGACAGGCGCGGGTTTCTTTCAAACGGTGCTACTTAGAGCTTCTGCAGGTCACGCTGAGCCAGTTGCGCGGCCGAGGTGCCGGGATACTGGGTGATGACCTGCTGCAGGATACCCTTGACCTTGTCGGTGTGGCCCATGCGGCGCTCGACGTCGGCCAGCTTGTACAGCGAATCCGGCACCTTACTGTGCTTCGGATACTTCTGGCTGACCTGGGCGAAGGCCTGGCTGGCGGCCGGCAGGTCGCCCTTGGCCAGGTTCACTTCACCCAGCCAGTACTGGGCATTGCCGGCGTACTGGCTGTTGGGGTACTTGCGCAGGAAGGCGTTGAACGCCTGGCTGGCCTTGTCGAAGTCTTTCTGCTTGATCAGGTCGAAAGCGGCATCGTAGTAGAGCTTTTCTTTCGCCGGATCACCGGGCTCGCTACTGGCGGCCGGTTGTTGCGCAGCAGCACCTGCTGCTGCATCGGGGGCGGTACCGGATGCACCACCACCGGAGGAATTGTCAGGGGTCGCGGCAGGCGCGGCGCCACTGTTGATGCGACGGTCCAGGTCCTGGTAACGCTCCAGGTTTTCCTGCTTCATGCGCGACACATCGTTCTGCAGCTCTTCGATGATGCCTTGCTGGCGGGAAAGCTGATCCTGCATCTGTTGCAGCTGCATGAACAGCTGGCCCTGTGCAGAGGCAGGGGCCGAAGCCCCTGACCCGGCATAGGCGCCGCTCGTGCCATAACCCGCAGGCGGATAGCTGCCTGCGTTGTCATCTACTACAGGGACCTCAGCCCAGGCCGCGAGCGGCAGGCTGAGTGCGAGGACGGTTACTACACGGCGGCACATACGCATGAGAACTTACTTACGCAGTTCTACGCGACGGTTCTGAGCCCAGGACTGCTCGTCGTTGCCGGTGGCAACTGGACGCTCTTCGCCGTAGGAAACCAGTTCCAGCTGAGCAGGGGAAACGCCCTGCAGAACCAGGTAGCGCTGAACGGCTTTCGCACGACGCTCACCCAGAGCCATGTTGTACTCGCGGGTGCCGCGCTCGTCGGTGTTGCCTTCCAGAACAACGCGGTTGCCGTTGGACTTCAGGTCCTTGGCGTGAACGTCCAGAGCGCGCATGGCTTCTGGC
Source organism: Pseudomonas sp. NLJ1 (assembly GCF_049486705.1). NCBI lineage: Bacteria > Pseudomonadati > Pseudomonadota > Gammaproteobacteria > Pseudomonadales > Pseudomonadaceae > Pseudomonas > Pseudomonas sp. NLJ1. The sequence goes on from NZ_CP137735.1 coordinate 1,375,249, forward strand.
TTCAGGTCCGAGCTGTCGTATTCGAAGTAGAAGGTGGTGATTGCGCGCAGGGCAGCTTCTTCGCTCAGGGAGCCGTCAACAGCACCAGTGTTGGCACCGTAGCCAGCGTTCGGGTCTACAGCAGCGCCTTCGCCTGCGTTGTCACCGCCCTTCGAGGAGCAACCTACAGCTACGGCCATGGCCAGAGCCAGCGCAGCAAATTTACCAAACTTCAGCATTTCCATCGTGAAACTCCTAATGAAACCCCAGTGTGTTAAGCAAAAGTATTACGCCGCAATCAGTTCAGGTAAGGGGACCAGGACGGTTCTCTGACTTCGCCTTGAGCGGTAGGAAGTGGGAGCCTCACGCGGCCATTAAGCGACACGAGCATCAAGACTCCCCGGCCCTGCTGGCGGGTGGCGTAGATTAGCATGGTGCCGTTTGGCGCAACAGTGGGAGACTCATCAAGACTCGTTTCCGAGAGAATCTTTACACTTCCGCGCTGCAAATCCTGGGCCGCAACTTTGAAGTTGGTGAAGCCCTGCTGGCGATGGATCATCACCAGGGTCTTTTCGTCCGCCGACAGTTTCGGGTTGGCGTTGTAGTTACCCACGAAAGTTACCCGCTCGGCACCACCACCACTGACCGACTGCTTGTAGATCTGCGGCTTGCCGCCACGGTCGGAGGTGAAGTACAGGGTGTTGCCATCCTTGCCCCAGAACGGCTCGGTGTTGATGCCCGGGCCGGCGGTGACACGGCTGATCTGACGCGAAGCCACATTCATCACGTAGATGTCCGGGTTGCCGTCCTTCGACAGCACGAACGCCAGGCGCGTGCCGTCCGGCGACCAGGCTGGCGCACCGTTCAGGCCTTCGAAGTTGGTGACCTGCTCGCGGCGGCCGGTATCGATGTGCTGGACGAAGATGCGCGGGCGCTTCTGCTCGAACGAGACATAGGCAATGCGCTTGCCATCCGGAGCAAAGCGTGGCGACAGGATCGGTTCACGCGATTGCAACAGGGTCACCGCACGTGCACCGTCGTAATCCGAACGCTGCAGGGTATAGCGGGTGTTGTTGGTGGAGAAGCGCTCGGCCGTCACGTACAGCATGCGGGTGGAGAACGCACCCTTGATGCCGGTGAGCTTCTCGAACGACTGGTCGGCAATGTAGTGCGCCATGTCGCGCAGCTGGTCGACGCTGCCGGCCACGCTACCGGTCAGCACCTGCTGCTCGGTGGCGACGTTGAACAGCGCGTACTGCACCTGCAGGCGACCGCCCGACGGCACGATGCTGCCGACCATCACGTACTGCGCGCCCAGCGCTTTCCAGTCACGGAAGATCACTTCGCTGGCCTGCGACGGCTGGCTGATCATGTTCTGTCGCGGAATCGGCGAGTAGTAGCCGGAGTTGCGCAGGTCATTGCCGATGATATCGGCCATGTCTTCCGGCAACACGCTGCCGCCCTGTAGACCGAACGGCACTACCGCGATGGGCGTGGCCCGGTCGCTGCCGCTGGTGACCAGGATGTTCTTTTCCTCTGCCACGGCCATGCCTGCCACGCAGCACAGCATGACCAGCAGTCCTCTCAGACGTTTAATCACAACGCTAGATCCTCAGGTGTAAATGTCATCTTGAACGAACGATATTGGTTGAAATCGCTCGGCTTCATACCCTGCATCTCGGTCAAGCGACCGATGTTCTTCACAGCTGCCACCGCCGAGCTGTCGTACGGGCCGTCACCACTGGACCGGGCCACGCTGACGCTGGTGATGGTACCGTCCGGCAGCATGTTGATCTGCAGGACCACCGTCATGCCCTTGCGCGCGGAAGGCGGACGTGCCCAGCCCTCGGCCGCGCGCATGCGGATCAGGTCATCGAAGTCGCCGGCCACCTGGTCACCCTGCTCGTCGGCCAGGGCCTGCTGCCGTTCGGTGGTGTCGGACAACAGCTCGGCCAAAGCCTGGGCTTTCTTGTCTTCCGCCGCCTTGCGGGCCGCTTCCTGTGCCTTTTTCTTCTGGGCGTCTGCAGCGGCCTTCTTCTTGGCCTCTTCAGCTGCCTTCTTCTTAGCGTCCTCGGCCGCCGCTTTCTTCTTGGCGTCCTCGGCTGCTTTCTTCTTGGCCTCTTCGGCCGCCTTTTTCTTGGCGTCCTCGGCGGCTTGTTTCTTCGCCTCTTCAGCGGCTTCTTTCTTGGCCTCTTCTTCGGCTTTTTTCTTTTCTTCCTCAGCCTTCTTCTTGGCGATGTCGGCCTGTTGCTTCTCGGCAGCTTTCTTCGCCTCTTCGGCCTTCTTGGCTTCGGCGGCTTTCTTGGCCTCGGCGGCTTCGGCAGCTGCCTCGGCTTTTTTGGCTTCGGCGGCCTCGCGAGCCTCTTCGGCCTTTTGAGCGGCGTCGGCTTTCTTTTGTTCCGCGGCCTTCACGGCCTCCTGCTCGACCTTCTTCTGTTCCAGCTGCTCGACCTCGGTCTGGCGCGAAGCGGTTTTCTTGGCTTCCCCGGCAATCTTCTGATTGGTCTGGGTAGTCGCCTGGCTCTTGGACTTGAGCTGGTACAGGGTAGCCTGGACGATCGGCTTGGATGGCGGCAGCTCAGGCGTCATGGCAAAACTGACGAACAGCAGGGCGAACACCAGCACATGCAGGCCGATGGCCCAGATACTGGGCCAGAAGTAGCTTTCCGAGGCGGATGGCTCTCGCTGTTGCATCAGGGCGCCTCGGTAATCAGGCCAACGTTACCGACACCGGCCTTCTGCAACCCGCCCATGGCACCCATGACCGCGCCATAGTCGACAGCCTTGTCGCCACGAATGAACACCTGGGTCTGCTTGCCCTGGTCACGGCCGGCGGCGATGATCTTGGTCACCGCGTCGGTCATGGCAGGCAAGGTCATGGCCTTGTCCATCTGCTTGTCGGTATCGACTTCGCTGCCGAGGTTCCAGTAGTAGGTCTTGTCGGCCTTGATGGAGATGGTGAGGATCTGGACGTTGTTGTCCTGCGGCAAGGCTTCACTGGAAACCTTGGGCAGGTCTACCTTCACGCCCTGGTTGAGCATGGGCGCCGTCACCATGAAGATGACCAGCAGTACCAGCATCACGTCGATGTAGGGCACCACGTTCATCTCGGCGACGGGCTTGCGTTTGTGGCGAACTCGGGCCATGGGCTTCTACCTGATTACTCTTCGCTGGTGTGCACTTTGCGGTGCAGGATCGCCTGGAACTCGTCGGCGAAGGTGTAGTAACGGCCGATCAGCACTTCGCTGCGGGCCGAGAAGCGGTTGTAGGCGATAACCGCCGGGATTGCCGCGAACAGGCCGATGGCGGTGGCGATCAGCGCTTCGGCGATACCCGGGGCAACCGTGGCCAGGGTAGCCTGCTGGGCGCTGGCCAGGCCGCGGAAGGAGTTCATGATGCCCCATACGGTACCGAACAGGCCGATATACGGGCTGGTCGAACCGACGGTGGCCAGGAACGGCAGGCTCTGCTCGAGCTTTTCTTCCTCGCGCGAGATGGCTACGCGCATGGCACGGGCAACACCCTCCATGACCGCGTCCGGGTCAACACCCGGCTGCTGACGCAGGCGCGAGAATTCCTTGAAGCCGGCACGGAAAACCTGTTCGACACCGGAATCCGGGTCTGGGTTGCTGCCTGCCTGGCGGTACAGCTTGGACAGGTCGATGCCCGACCAGAAGCGCTCCTCGAAGGCATCCAGCGCACGACGACCGGCGCGCAGCATGGTGCTGCGCTGGAAGATCATGACCCATGAGGTGACCGAGGCGGCCACCAGGGTCAGCATTACCAGCTGTACCAACACGCTGGCATTGCTGACCAGACTCCACATGGAGGTATGGTCGACGACGTTAGCTTCCACGCTTATTCTCCTGCAATCGATTGAGTACCCGAGCCGTCCGCCGCAAAGGCGTCACGCAGCTCCGGGGGTATGGCTCGGGGTTTGAAAGTGTCGGCGCGCACGGCGGCCACCAGGAACTGCCCTTCGCAGAGCAGCGTTTCATCCTTTTCCCGCCAGACCTGCTGCACGAAGCGCAGGCTGGCGCGATTGAGTTCAAGTACTTGCGCGGTGACCCGCAGTTCGTCGTCCAGCCGCGCCGGCGCGTGATAGCGCGCTTCGCTGGAGTGGACCACGAACAGCAGGTTGTCTTCGGCCAGCTGCGCCTGGGAAAAACCCAGGTGCCGCAGCCGCTCGGTACGCGCGCGCTCCATGAATTTCAGGTAATTGACGTAATACACCACGCCACCGGCATCGGTATCCTCGTAATAGACGCGACAACGGTGTGCGAAAGGTTCCAGGCCATTTTGCGCGCGCATACTCTAGTGCTTACTCCTCAGCTTGCCAATCCGCTGTGGCAACTGTTTTTTCTTCATTAATGTCTTATTGCCAGCGCACCCTCGGCATGCCAGCGGTAGGACCACGAAAAGCCGTTTTCGATCTGTCACTCATCGCCCGTTTCGGAAAAATCCCCACCCTCCCCCAGGCGCCCGGGCACGTTCAGGCCAAAGTGCAGGTAAGCATGCCGGGTGACCACGCGGCCGCGCGGCGTGCGCATGATGTAGCCTTGCTGGATCAGGTACGGCTCGAGCACGTCCTCGATGGTGTGACGCTCTTCACTGATGGCTGCCGCCAGGTTGTCCACGCCAACCGGGCCACCGTCGAACTTCTCGATCATGGTCAGGAGCAGGCGACGGTCAGAGTGGTCGAAACCGCGCTCGTCGACGTCCAGCAGGTTGAGCGCCAGGTCGGCCACGGCCTTGGTGATCTGGCCCTTGCCACGCACCTCGGCATAGTCGCGCACGCGGCGCAGCAGGCGGTTGGCGATACGTGGCGTGCCACGTGCCCGGCGGGCGATCTCGTAGGCCCCCTGGTCCTCGATGGCCAGGCCGAGGATGCCGGCCGAACGGCTGACGATGGTGGCCAGGTCCTTGTCGCTGTAGAACTCCAGGCGCTGGACGATACCGAAACGGTCCCGCAGCGGGTTGGTGAGCATGCCGGCACGGGTGGTGGCACCCACCAGCGTGAACGGCGGCAGGTCGAGCTTGATCGAACGGGCCGCAGGCCCTTCGCCGATCATGATGTCGAGCTGGAAGTCCTCCATCGCCGGGTACAGCACCTCTTCGACAACTGGGGACAAGCGGTGGATCTCGTCGATGAACAGCACGTCATGCGGTTCGAGGTTGGTCAGCATGGCCGCCAAGTCGCCAGGGCGCTCGAGGATGGGCCCCGAGGTGCTCTTGACCGACACGCCCATTTCCTGGGCGATGATGTTGGCCAGGGTGGTCTTGCCCAGGCCCGGCGGACCGAAGATCAGCGTATGGTCGAGCGACTCGCTACGACCACGGGCGGCCTGGATGAACAGCGCCATCTGCTCGCGCACCACCGGCTGGCCGATGTACTCGTCCAGCCGCAGCGGACGGATCGCACGGTCCTGGACTTCTTCACGGTCGCGGCCACTGGCGGCGATCAGGCGGTCGGCTTCGATCACTTGGTAATCATCCCTTTCAGGCTGCGGCGGATCAGTTCCTCACTGCTCAGGCCGGCCTTGTCCTTGATCGCGGCGATTGCCTTGCTGGCTTCCTGCGGCTTGTAGCCCAGCGAAACCAGGGCGCTGACGGCATCGGCTTCGGCTGTGGATGCGCTGGCGGCCGGCAGCGGCCCGTCGGAGACCAGGGTAAACATGGCCGGGGACGTTTCCCAGGCCTTGAAGCGGTCCTTGAGCTCGACCAGCAGGCGTTCGGCGGTCTTCTTGCCGACACCGGGCACGCGCACCAGGGCCGAGGTGTCCTGGGCCTGCACGCAGCGCACCAGCTCGTCTACCTCCAGCCCGGACATGAGCGCCAAGGCCAGCTTCGGCCCTACGCCGTTCAGGCGGATGAGCTCGCGAAACAGCTCGCGCTCGCGCTTTTCGGCAAAACCGTAGAGCAGGTGAGCATCCTCGCGCACCACCAGGTGGGTGTGCACGGTTACGGGTTCGCCCACCTTGGGCAGACGGTACAGCGTGGTCATGGGAACTTCCAGTTCGTAACCCACGCCGTTGACGTCGATAATCAGGTGCGGCGGCTGTTTTTCCGCCAGGGTGCCGCGCAAACGTCCAATCACGTTCCGATCCTTCCTCTCGGGGAGCCGGTCAAAGACCGCTCAACCCTATCAGCAAATGCAGCGGGTGAATGCATCACCCGAACAAAATGTGTATCAGCGCATGAAGCCCCTAAAGACGCAAGCGCCCGCCGCGTCGCCGCGCCGTGGCCAGGCCATGCGGCACCAGGCTGGAGCGGGTATGGGCGTGGCACAGGGCGATGGCCAGTGCGTCGGAAGCGTCGATCTGCGGCTTCTGCGTCAGTTTCAGCAGGTGCATGACCATCATCATCACCTGCTCCTTGTTGGCCCCACCGGTACCAGCTACTGCCTGCTTGACCTGGGTGGCGCTGTATTCGGCGATTTCCAGGCCGGCTTCGGCGGCTGCGACGATAGCCGCGCCACGGGCCTGGCCGAGCTTGAGCGCCGAGTCGGCGTTACGGGCCATGAATACCCGCTCGATGCCCATGGTTACCGGGCCGTGCAGGGCGATGATTTCACCCACGCCACGAAAAACGATCTGCAGCCGCTCGTGCAGCTCGCCGCTGCCGGTACGAATGCAGCCCGACGCCACATACTCGCAACCACGGGCGGTCTGGCGTACCACGCCATAACCGGTGATGCGCGAGCCGGGGTCGATACCAAGAATCAGAGTCATAGTGCCTGTCGTAAATTATTGCTTCTTTGCAAACTGTACCGGCCCTTTCGCGGGTAAACCCGCTCCCACAGAGACTGCACCGCATTCGAGGTCGGTGCATTACCTGGGAGCGGGTTTACCCGCGAAAGGGCCGATACAGGCACTGAAATATTCAAAGCCCCTGCCGGGGTCGCCAGGGCACCTTAGCCGAGGTTTTCCATGATCTCATCGGAAATCTGGGCATTGGAGTAGACGTTCTGCACGTCATCCAGGTCTTCGAGCATGTCGATCAGCTTGAGCACCTTCTCGGCACCGTCCTGGTCGAGTTCGGCGCTGGTGGTCGGCTGCATGATGATTTCCGCGTCAGCAGCCTTGAAGCCAGCCTCTTCCAGGGCATTGCGCACGGCGTAGAAGCTGTTGAACGAGGTGAACACGTCGAACGAGCCGTCGTCGTTGGCCACCACGTCGTCGGCATCGGCTTCCATCGCCGCTTCCATCAGCGCGTCTTCTTCCACGCCCGGGGCAAAGCTGATCTGCCCCTTGCGCTCGAACAGGTAGGCCACCGAACCGTCGGTGCCCAGGTTGCCACCACACTTGGAGAAGGCATGACGCACGGCGGCGGCGGTACGGTTGCGGTTGTCGGTCATGGCCTCGACCATGATCGCCACGCCACCCGGGCCGTAACCTTCGTAACTGAGCTCTTCGACGTTGTCGCTTTCGTTGGTGCCGGCACCACGGGCCACGGCACGATCGATGATGTCGCGACTCATGTTGGCGCCCAGGGCCTTGTCCAGCGCCAGACGCAGGCGCGGGTTGGATGCCGGGTCAGCACCACCCTGCTTGGCAGCGACCGTCAGTTCGCGGATCCACTTGGTGAAGATCTTGCCTCTCTTGGCATCCTGGCGCTCTTTGCGGTGCTTGATGTTCGCCCACTTGGAATGACCAGCCATAACGACTCCGAATCCTTTGAATCACAAACAGCCCCGCCCCTGTACGGGGCGGGACGGGAAATTGCCTGCGCCGAAACGCAAAGGCGCATCCATGTGGATGCGCCCGGGGACTGCTTACTCGACCTTGGTCTGTTCGCGCAGTCGAATGTGCAGCTCGCGCAGGGCCTTGGCGTCGACCATGCCAGGGGCCTGGGTCATGACGCACGCAGCGCTCTGGGTTTTCGGGAAGGCGATCACTTCACGAATCGACTGGGCGCCGGTCATCAGCATGACCAGGCGGTCCAGGCCGAAGGCCAGGCCACCGTGCGGCGGTGCACCGAACTTCAGGGCGTCGAGCAGGAAGCCGAACTTCTCTTCCTGTTCTGCCGCTTCGATGCCCAGCAGGCGGAACACGGCCTGTTGCATCTCTTTACGGTGAATACGGATCGAACCGCCACCCAGCTCGGTACCGTTCAGGACCATGTCGTAGGCACGGGACAGGGCCGTGGCCGGGTTGGCCTCGAGCTCTTCCGGGGTGCACTTCGGCGCGGTGAACGGATGGTGCAGCGCGGTGAAGCTGCCGTCCTCGTTCTCTTCGAACATCGGGAAGTCGACCACCCACATCGGTGCCCACTCGCAGGTCAGCAGCTCGAAGTCGTGGCCCAGGCGGATACGCAGTGCGCCCAGGGCTTCGCTGACCACCTTGAACTTGTCGGCACCGAAGAACACGATGTCGCCGTCAACGGCGCCAACGCGGTCGAGGATGGTGTTGAGGTTGGCCTCGGGGATGTTCTTGACGATCGGCGACTGCAGGCCTTCGACGCCCTTGGCGCGCTCGTTGACCTTGATGTAGGCCAGGCCCTTGGCACCGTAGATGCCGACGAACTTGGTGTACTCGTCGATCTTGCTGCGCGGCATGCTGGCGCCGCCTGGCAGGCGCAGGGCGGTAACGCGGCACTTCGGATCGTTGGCCGGGCCGGCGAACACCTTGAAGTCGACGTCCTTGAGCTGGTCGGCAACGTCGACCAGTTCCAGCGGAATACGCAGGTCCGGCTTGTCGGAGCCGTAGCGGCGCATGGCCTCTTCGAAGGTCATGTGCGGGAATTCGCCGAATTCCAGGTCCAGCACTTCCTTGAACAGCTTGCGGATCATGCTTTCGGTCAGGCCCATGATCTCGCTTTCATCGAGGAAGCTGGTCTCGATGTCGATCTGGGTGAATTCCGGCTGGCGGTCGGCACGCAGGTCTTCGTCACGGAAGCACTTGGCGATCTGGTAGTAGCGGTCGAAGCCGGCGACCATCAGCAGCTGCTTGAACAGCTGCGGCGACTGCGGCAGGGCGAAGAAGCTGCCGGCGTGGGTACGGCTAGGCACCAGGTAGTCACGCGCGCCTTCCGGGGTGGCACGGGTCAGGATCGGCGTCTCGACGTCGAGGAAGCCGTTTTCGTCGAGGAAGCGACGAATGCTGCTGGTGATGCGCGAACGCAGGCGCAGCTTGTCGGCCATTTCCGGGCGACGCAGGTCGATGAAACGGTAGCGCAGGCGAGTTTCCTCGCCGACGTCGGAGTATTCGTTCAGCGGGAACGGCGGGGTTTCCGCTTCGTTGAGCACGTTCAGCTGGTAGCCGAGGATCTCGATGGCGCCGGAAGCCATGTTGGCATTCACCGCACCTTCAGGGCGCTTGCGAACCTTGCCGGTGATCTGCACGACGTATTCGCTGCGCACGCGGTCGGCGGCGGCGAAGGTTTCGGCGCGATCCGGGTCGAACACGACCTGGGCCATGCCTTCGCGGTCACGGATGTCGAGGAAGATCACCCCGCCGTGGTCGCGGCGACGATGGACCCAGCCGCAAAGGGTGACTTCCTGGCCGTCCAGGCTCTCGTTCAGTTGGCCGCAATAATGGCTGCGCATCATGATGGTGGTTTCGCTTCTCGTGATTCGTGTATTCGGTGGAGGCCTTGGCCGCCCGCAGAGGGCTAATACTGCAAGACCCGGTCACAGCATTCAACTCAGTCGGCCTTGTCGCCGCCTGCCAGATTCTTTTTTGCCCCGGTCTTGAAGTCGGTTTCGTACCAACCGTTACCACTCAGGCGGAAGCCTGGCACCGACAGCAGTTTCTTCAGCGCCGGCGCCTGGCAGGCCGGGCAATCGGTCAGCGGCGCGGCGCTGATCTTCTGCAGCACTTCCATGCGGTGCTCGCAGGATGCACATTGATAGTCATAAAGGGGCATGGGTGTCTCTCGTCAACCACAACGCTGGCTGCCGGGGCAGCAAAAAGCGGGATTATATATGGTTAGCAAGCACTGCGCAGCCCGCCAGGCGATCAGCGCGCACTTGGCGGGTCCAGCAGCCAGGCGACGCAGATAACACGGATCAGCCCGCTGAAGTTGCGCACCCCACCCTGTCGCAGATGCACCTCGCGGTCCACGTAGGACAGCACCGCGCTGACCGAGCAGCGGTTTGCCGCGGCGATGCGCTCCAGGATACCCCAGTAGACGGCTTCCAGCCGCAGGCAGGTGGAAAAACCGTTGAGCCGCACCGAGCGCGACACCGGCTGGGTCTGCAGCATGTCGAAATCCGCCTTGAACGGGTCGATGCACTGTTTATCCGGCCAACGCCCTTGGCCAGCCACACGCTTGCTTGCTTGCATCATGCGCCACACTTCCTCGTCACAGGTACCAGGTGGCCTATGAAGCGCTGATCGGCGAGCTTGAAGCAGCGGCAAAATCTTCCCGCACAAAATACATAAGGCCTTAACAGGACCTGTGGGAGCGGCCTTGTGTCGCGATGGGCTGCGCAGCAGCCCCGGCATTCTTTGCTAAGGCTGCAATCTTGGGGCTGCTGCGCAGCCCATCGCGACACAAGGCCGCTCCCACAAGGATCAGTGCAGACCGGACGAATTTGTGAACTTAATTACCGTCGAGCAGCACCCGCAGCATCCAGGCGGTTTTCTCGTGCACCTGCATGCGCTGGGTCAGCAGGTCGGCGGTCGGCTCGTCACTGACCTTGTCCACCACCGGGAAGATGCTGCGCGCGGTCCGCACCACGGCTTCCTGGCCCTGCACCAGCTGGCGGATCATCTCGTCGGCAGGCGGTACTCCTTCCTCCTCCTTGATCGATGAGTGCCGTGCATAAAATGCATAGGACCCGGGTGCCGGGAAGCCCAGGGCACGAATGCGCTCGGCGATCGAGTCGACCGCAAGCGCCAGTTCGTTGTACTGCTCTTCGAACATCAGGTGCAGGGTGCGGAACGACGGACCGGTGACGTTCCAGTGGAAGTTATGGGTTTTCAGATACAGCACGTAGGTATCCGACAACAGCCGGGACAGCCCATCGACGATGGACTTGCGATCTTCTTCACTGATACCGATATCGATTGCCATGAAGTTCCCCTTTCCATAAGGCTTGAGACCCAAGCGGGTGCCGACCACTGTAGCAACACTTGGCGCCCGCCGCATGTGACATGGCGCAACACATCGCTCCGCGCGCCCTGCGGTTTGAGTACCCTGCGGCTTTACTGTTAAATAGGCACGGTGCCACCCGTGCAGATTGTCATTGCCGGGTGCATAGGCTGGCCTGTCACGTTTTCGCGCCCTACACCTCATGCGCACCGTGCAGCCAGCTCTTCCTGTGATCGGCCTTATAACTGTGAGCCAACCCCCATGTTCAAGATCGTCCATCTGGTGACGGGCGTGGCAGCCTTGCTGCTATCGCTCATACCCAGCCTGAAAACCGATGCGTCACCCTTCCTGCAACAACCCGACGCGGTCTACCTGGCCCTGCTCGGCCTGCTCAACCTCGTCCTGGCCCCGGTCGTGCCACTGTACTACCGCGGCGCGCGGCAGCAGTTGCAGCACCTGGCGTGCGCCCTGCTGGTAGTGGCCGTGGTGCTGCAGACCCTGACACTGCTGGCCCGCCCGGAAATGGGCAACCTGGCCGCACTGGTCTGCGCAGCACTGGCCGTGGCCGTGCACCTGGCCGTGGGCTTTGCCCGCAGCCCTCGCAAGGTCCGCGCCAGCCAGCACGCAGCGCAGGATGCCGGCAATCGTGATACCGGTACCGTGAAGTGGTTCAACACATCCAAAGGCTTCGGCTTCATCTCCCGCGACTCGGGCGATGATATCTTCGTGCACTTTCGCGCCATTCGCGGCGAAGGCCACCGCATCCTTGTGGAAGGCCAGCGCGTGGAGTTTTCCGTTATGCACCGTGACAAGGGCCTGCAGGCCGAGGATGTGGTTGCGGTAACCCGCCGCTGACTCCCCCCTGTGGGAGCGGGCTTGCCCGCTCCCACAGGGTTCGTGTGCGCTCAACGTGGGTGCAGTAGTTTCAGGTATTAATAATGAGGCGGCGGCGCCTCGTCCCCTTCGCTGCCGTACTGGCCAACCATCTCTTCGTAACGCTTGATCAGCTCGGCCATCTGCAACTGCAGCCGTTCGATCACCCGCCCCTGCTCGACCACCACGTCATTCAGCGCCTGGATGGTGTCATCCTGGAACGCCTGACGGGTTTCCAGCTCGACCATTCGCATTTCCAACGACATATCAGGCCTCTGTGTAACCATCGAGTTTCAGTTCACGCAGGCGTTGGCGAATGGCTTCGACCTGCTCATCGGTGTAGGCCACTGCCGGGCACTTGCCCCACACTGGTGCCGGCCAGGCGGCGTCGTCGCGCTGGCGCACGATCACATGCATGTGCAACTGGCTGACCACATTGCCCAGGGTGGCCACATTCATCTTGTCGGCGCCGTAGCTGGCCTTCAGCGCTTCGGCCAGCAGGGTGGTTTCCTGCCACAACTGCTGCTGCTCCGCGACATCGAGCTCGAACAGTTCGCTGATGCCGGCGCGCTTGGGCACCAGGATGAACCATGGATAGTTGGCATCCTTGCTCAGCAGCAACTGGCACAGCGCAAATTCCCCCAGCACCAGCGAATCCTGCTGCAAACGCGAATCGAGGACGAACACGGCAAATCTCCTTCAGGCAGAACCAACCCGCTTCACGCGGAAAACAGGCCTGCAAGGATACCCTGCACGTTCCCGGTAACACAGCGCTACTTTTCGCACCAAAATGAGGCTGCCGATACACCTGGCACCCCACTTGCCACCCCACAGGTGACACTGCATGAACAAGTTGCGGTAACACATTGACTTTCATGACAGCTTTTCAAATTTTAATGATTCTTGACTGTAATACCTCGCCAGGCGGCTCCCGCCCCGTATTTACGGCACTTTCCGACCCCCGGTAGCCGGTTTTGTGAAAATTTCATGAAGCGTTGCGAATTTTGAGCACGCTTGTTGCATTCCTTTCACGCCAAGTCGGCACGACATCTGCATCGGCAGGTGTACGCGACAAATAACAACAGCGGCATTGGTTACCAGGGAGTTTCCCAACCGGAGTCGGTAGTTACAGATTCATTACGGTGAAAGAAACAGCGCTGGTGTTGAACGGCCCTTGAATCGGGCGTGATTTGCGACATGGAAATACCTGAAAGCGACATGGTGAAAAAGTTCCGCAAAGGATGTTTATACCCATATCGCCAACAACAGTCAGCGTGCTATACATTTTCGCCGACATAACAAGAAAGAGCTGCCCCATATAACTAAAACACTTGGACGCAGCGGTACTCTTCCTAAAAACCAAAGGAGCAAATCACGATGCGCGTGATGAAGTGGAGCATGATCGCCCTGGCCGTTGCGGCAGGGACCTCGCAGTTGGCATTGGCCTCTTCCCAGGACGAGTCCAAAGGTTTCATCGAAGACAGCAAGCTGAACGTCAAGACCCGCATGCTGTACTTCAGCCGTGACTTCCGTAACAACGAAGGCGGCCAGAGCCGTCGCGAAGAGACCGGCCTGGGCTTCCTCGGCACCTTCGAGTCCGGCTTCACCCAGGGCACCGTGGGTGTGGGTGTGGATGCCATCGGCATGCTCGGCCTGAAACTGGACAGCGGCAAGGGCCGCGCCGGTACCGGCCTGTTCCCGACCGGCTCCGACGGCCGTTCGCAGGATGACTACTCCAAGGGCGGCGGCGCGGTCAAATTCCGCATCTCCGACACCGTGCTGAAAGTGGGTGACCAGTTCACCGCTCTGCCGGTCTTCGCCACCGACGACAGCCGCCTGCTGCCAGAAATCGCCCAGGGCACCCTGATCACCAGCAACGAGATCGAGGGCCTGACCCTGCACGCTGGTCATTTCACCAGCCTGACCGCCCAGGAGCAGACCGACCGCGACAGCTTCCACCTGAAGGAAGCCAACGTGGTAGGTGGTACCTACGCCTTCACCGACAACCTCAGCACCAGCCTGTACTACTCGAAGGTTGAAGACTACTGGCGCAAGTACTACGCCAACGTCAACTGGGCGCTGCCGATCTCGGACAAGCAAGGCCTGGTGTTCGACTTCAACATCTATGACACCAAGAGCGAAGGCTCGGCCGAGTACCGCGCATTCGATGGCGACAAACTGGACAACCGCGCGTTCAGCCTGTCGGGCGCCTACAACATCGGCGCTCACACCTTCACCCTGGCCTACCAGAAAGTTACCGGTGACGGCGACTACGGCTACGGCATCGACGGTGGCGGCACCATCTTCCTGGCCAACTCCGTGGCCCGTTCCGACTTCAACGCCGAAGACGAGAAGTCCTGGCAGGCTCGCTACGACCTGAACTTTGCCGAATACGGCATCCCGGGCCTGACCTTCATGACCCGTTATGTACGCGGTACCGATGCCAACGTCACCGGCACCAGCAACGGCAAGGAATGGGAACGCGACGTCGATATCAAGTACGTGCTGCAGAGCGGCCCGGCGAAAGACCTGAGCTTCCGCGTACGTCAGGCTACCTACCGTTCTTCCGATGGCACCTACTACGATTCCCCATCGATCGACGAACTGCGCCTGATCGTGGAGTACCCGCTGAGCATCCTGTAAGCCTGGCTTGCAGTGCCCCGCACTTGAAAAAGCCCGGCGATCACGCCGGGCTTTTTCTTGGCTGACAAGTGTCACGCCCTGGGGCATCCTGTACGCCTTCGTTTCGCCCCCGTACAATGCGGGGTCATTTCAATGTCTTAGGCAATCGACACGGCTCACCATGCGCACCAGTCAATATTTGCTCGCCACCCAGAAAGAAACCCCTGCCGACGCAGTGGTCATCAGCCATCAGCTCATGCTGCGTGCCGGCATGATCCGCAAACTGGCCTCCGGCCTGTACACCTGGCTGCCGATGGGCTTGCGGGTGATGCGCAAGGTCGAGGCCGTGGTGCGCGAGGAAATGAACGCCGCCGGCGCCCTGGAAGTGCTGATGCCCAGCATCCAGCCCGCCGAACTGTGGCAGGAATCCGGCCGCTGGGAACAGTACGGCCCCGAGCTGCTGCGCCTGAAGGATCGCCACCAGCGCGACTTCTGCGTCGGCCCGACCCACGAAGAAGTGATCACCGACCTGGCCCGCAACGAGCTGTCCAGCTATAAACAGCTGCCGCTCAACATGTACCAGATCCAGACCAAGTTCCGTGACGAGATCCGCCCGCGCTTCGGCTTGATGCGCGGCCGCGAGTTCATCATGAAGGACGCCTACTCGTTCCATGCCGACCAGGCTTCCCTGCAGGAAACCTACGATCGCATGCATCAGGCGTACACCAATATCTTCACCCGCCTGGGCCTGGACTTCCGCCCGGTGCAGGCCGACACCGGCTCCATCGGTGGCAGCTACTCGCACGAGTTCCACGTGCTGGCCGAGTCTGGCGAAGACGACGTGATCTTCAGCGACAGCTCCGACTACGCCGCCAACATCGAGAAGGCCGAAGCCATCCCGCGTGAAACCGTGCGCCCGGCCCCTACCGAGGAGCTGCGCCTGGTCGACACGCCGAACGCCAAGACTATCGCCCAGCTGGTGGAAAACTTCGGCCTGCCGATCGAGAAGACCGTCAAGACCCTGATCGTGCGCGGCGCCGAAGAGGGCAAGCTGGTTGCACTGATCGTGCGTGGCGACCATGAGCTCAACGAAATCAAGGCCGCCAAGCTGGAACAGGTTGCCGACCCGCTGGTGATGGCCAGCGACGCCGAACTGCGCGAGGCCATCGGTGCCGGCGCAGGTTCGCTCGGCCCGCTGAACCTGCCGCTGGAAATCATCATCGACCGTTCGGTTGCCCTGATGAGCGACTTCGGCATCGGCGCCAACATCGACGACAAGCACTACTTCGGCGTGAACTGGGAGCGCGACCTGCCGGTTCCACAGGTCGCCGACCTGCGTAACGTGGTCGAAGGCGACCCGAGCCCGGACGGCCAGGGTACCCTGGTGATCAAGCGCGGCATCGAAGTGGGCCACATCTTCCAGCTTGGCACCAAGTACAGCGAGGCGCTGAAGTGCCAGGTACTGGGCGAGAACGGCAAGCCGGTCACCCTGTCCATGGGCTGCTACGGCATCGGTGTGTCCCGCGTGGTCGCAGCTGCCATCGAGCAGAGCTATGACGACAAGGGCATCATCTGGAACGACGCCCTGGCTCCGTTCCAGATCGCCCTGGTCCCGCTGCGCTACGAAACCGAGGTGGTTCGCGAGGCGACCGACAAGCTGTACGCCGAACTGACTGCTGCCGGCTACGAAGTGCTGCTGGACGACCGTGACAAGAAGACCAGCCCAGGCATCAAGTTTGCCGACATGGAACTGATCGGCATCCCGCACCGCGTCGTCGTCAGCGATCGCGGCCTGGCCGAAGGCAACCTGGAGTACAAGCACCGCACAGAGCAGGACGCCCAAGCGTTGCCGCTCGATGAAGTGCTGACCTTCCTGCAGGCCCGCGTTCGCCGCTGATAACCAATGCACGAGTGATCATGTTCAAGCGAAGTACCTTTCCCCTGGGGGGCGCCGCACTGTGCGGCGCCCTGCTCGTCAGTGGCTGCGCCAACCAGATGTCCCAGCGCAGCGACCATGAGGAGCGCGTCGAGCGCAAACTGCTCGAGCACACCCTGCAGATCGATGTCGGCGAGCCGAAGGTGATGGAGCTTCCGCAACGGCGTGTGCGCGTGCATGAGCAGAAGCGCTTCGAAGTCACCGAATTCGAAGTCACCCGCAGCTATGACCGCTATACGCCTTACCAACCCTGGCGGGAGATCTACGAGATCCCGCTGGGTGCGGTGGCTGTGGTGGCAGGCGTGGGTGCCAACGTGGTCAATGTGTTCGCCCTGGGCAACCTGCCGGAAAGCATCACCCACGACTGGCTCAGCTACGGCGTGGACGGGCTCAACCCGTTCATGAACGTGCCGTCCAACGGCCGTGCCCAGCAGAACCTGGCCGGGATCAGCGAAGTGCAGAAAGGCAAGCGCGAGGAATCTACCAGCCTGCCCTGGAGCGAGCGCCTGGTCGAGGTGAAGGCTGGCAAGATGACCCACGAGCTGACCACCGACAGGAACGGCGTGCTGCGCCTGAACCTGCTCGACAGCCCGTTCTCCGAGCAGAACCTCAACCACATCGGTACCCTGCACCTGCAGGTGCTGGACGAGGACAACGCGGTACGTGGCGATGCCAGCCTGCTGGTCAGCGCCACCCTGCGCAACAAGCTGCTCGAAGCCCATGAACTGATCTTCGATGACCTCGAAGATGACGATGTCGGCCAATGGGTACACCGGGTCAAGCGCTTGTCCGAACTGGGCCTGGAAGAGGAAGCCAGTGAAATGGAACAGAGCCTGATCGAACTGACCCGCAACGACCCGGAGTTGCAGCAGGAATTTCTGCAGTCGCTGACCAAGGCCACCGGCAGGTTGGTGGCTGACCCGGGCGCGCAGTAACCCGCATCACGCAATATCTTGTAGGAGCGGCCTTGTGTCGCGATGGGCTGCGAAGCAGCCCCAGGATTTCAGCGTTGATGCATGAAATGCCGGGGCTGCTTCGCAGCCCATCGTGACACAAGGCCGCTCCTACAGGGACCGCGTTAAATTGGCGGGCCATTTATTGAGGCGGGAACAGCTCCAGCTGCTCATGCGCCCCGCGCAAGTCGCGCAACCTCACGCCTACCCCCAACAAGCGTACCGGCTTGCCACCACGGGCAAACGCCTGCCCCAGCAACTGGCGATAACTCTCAAGGTCTCTGCCCGCCCCCGCCTGCTCCATGGTGGTCTGGCTGAAGTCATGGAACTTGACCTTGACGAAGGGCTTTTCCGGCCGGTAACTACTGTCCATGCGGGCGATACGCTGGTTCAGGCTTTCCAGCAGTTCGGGCAGCCGTGCCAGGCAACTGGCCAGGTCCGGCAGGTCGGTGTCGTAGGTGTTTTCCACGCTGACTGACTGCCGGCGGCTGTCATTGTGTACCGCACGCTCATCGATACCCCGCGCCAGCCCCCACAACCGCTCGCCAAAGCTGCCGAACTCGCGCACCAGCGCCAGACGCGACCATTCGCGCAGCTCCAGGCAGGTTTCGATACCCAACCGCGCCATCTTGTCTGCCGTTACCTTGCCCACCCCGTGCAACCTGGCCACCGGCAGGGCGGCAACAAATGCCTCCACTTCGTCCGGGGTAATCACGAACAGGCCATTGGGCTTGCGCCAGTCACTGGCGATCTTGGCCAGGAACTTGTTAGGCGCCACGCCGGCCGAGACAGTGATATGCAGGGTGCGGGCGACGCGGCGGCGGATATCTTCGGCAATGCGCGTGGCGCTGCCCGAGTACCATTGGCTGTCGCTCACATCCAGATAGGCCTCGTCCAGTGACAGCGGCTCGATCAGCTCGGTGTAGTCGCGGAAGATCGTGTGGATTTCCCGCGAGGCCTCGCGGTAGGCCTCGAAGCGCGGCTTGACGATCAGCAGGTCCGGGCACAGTTTCAGCGCGTGCCGCGACGACATGGCCGAACGCACGCCGTAGGCACGCGCCTCATAGTTGCAGGTGGCGATGACCCCACGATGGTCGGCCGAGCCCCCCACCGCCATGGGCCGCCCGGCCAGGCGCGGGTCGTCACGCATTTCGATCGCGGCGTAGAAGCAATCGCAGTCGACGTGGATGATCTTGCGCAAGGACATGGATGACCGTCAGCACTGTAAATTCATACAGATAGTATCGCATGCGTACTGTTGTGAAACAGCTCACCCGCTTCGGCACACGATAATCGGCCTGAAAGCCCCACCGTGCCTGAGCTGCATACATTTGAATACGCTAAGGGGTTGAACAAAAAAGGTTTTTCCAGAACATTTGCTTGACAATGGGAAGAGAATCCGTAGAATTCGATCTCACAGGCGCGGGATGGAGCAGCCTGGTAGCTCGTCGGGCTCATAACCCGAAGGTCGTCGGTTCAAATCCGGCTCCCGCAACCAGATTCGAGAAAAGGCCACTGTTAACGCAGTGGCCTTTTTCTTTGTGCGCAGAAAACCTCTGCCAGCAAAAAGTGTCGAGAAATCAAACGTTAGCGCTTGACACACCCGCCACAAGCTGTAGAATCCGCCCCACTGACGCGGGATGGAGCAGCCTGGTAGCTCGTCGGGCTCATAACCCGAAGGTCGTCGGTTCAAATCCGGCTCCCGCAACCAGATTCAAGAAAAGGCCACTGTATACACAGTGGCCTTTTTCTTTGCCTCTGAAAATGTGCATCGCTAGCCTGAAGTTCAAAAAGCTTGACAACCAATCGCCAAGCTGTAGAATGCGCCCCTCTGACGCGGGATGGAGCAGCCTGGTAGCTCGTCGGGCTCATAACCCGAAGGTCGTCGGTTCAAATCCGGCTCCCGCAACCATATTCGTCAGAACAAACCCCGCCTGTGTAACAGCAGCGCGGGGTTTGTCGTTTTCGCCCCTCTGCTTTTTCCTCGCCTCGAATTCCCTCGCCCCCTCAGCCACCCCCTGGCTAGAAAGGGCGTGCCTTGGATGAACTATCTTTAACCCGGCCAGGCCGCTGCAAGCGCCCGAGCCCGGAGTAACATGGGGATACGTTTTTCTAAGGGACTTTCACTTGGCCGCACCTTCCCCTCTCCTCGCGCTGCATGCCCGAGGCAACCAATGACTTCGCCAAACCCAGAACCGGCAGCGCCGCTCGCCTCGGCGCTGCCGGGGGCCGTGCAACGCCTGCCCTTGCTCGAGCGCTTGAGCCGCTACCGTCAGCCCATCAGCCTGGCAGTGACCCTGGTGTTGTTCACCATGGCCTTGATCGCCTGCCGCCACCTGTTGAGCGAGTTGGATATCTATGCCTTGCACGATGCCATGCTCAGCGTACCGACCCAGGCACTGCTCGGTGCCTTGCTGGCAACCGTGGCCGGCTTCCTGATTCTGCTGGGTTACGAGTGGTCGGCCAGCCGCTATGCCGGTGTGAAACTGCCGCTGCCCAGCCTGCTGCTGGGCGGCTTCAGTGCCTTTGCCATCGGCAACGCCATCGGCCTGTCGATGCTGTCGGGAGGTTCGGTGCGCTACCGCCTGTATGCGCGGCAAGGGGTCGGCGCAGGCGAAGTGGCGCGGATGAGCGTGTTCGCCAGCCTATCGCTGGGCTGTGCGCTACCGCCCCTGGCCGCCTTGGCGACCCTGAGCGACCTGCCGGCGGCCTCGGCCGCACTGGGTCTGGCGACGGGCTTGCTGGCGGGTATCGCCATAGCCGTGCTGGTGCTGTGCAGCGTGCTGGTGTTCGGCCTGTACCGCCGGCGCCTGGCCGAACAACCACTGGCCGATAACCTGCTGGTACAGCTAGGCCGGCGCACACTACGCCTGCCCAGCGCCCGCCTGACCGCCCTGCAACTGCTGATCACCGCACTGGATGTCGCGGCTGCCGCCACCGTGCTGTATCTGCTGCTGCCCGAAGCACCGCCATTTGGTGCCTTTGTCCTGGTGTATTTGCTGGCCTTGGCCGCAGGTGTGCTCAGCCACGTACCGGGCGGCGTCGGGGTGTTCGAAGCGATCCTGCTGGCAGCGTTTGCCGACCAACTCGGCGCGGCGCCGCTGGCAGCAGCACTGCTGCTGTATCGGCTGATCTACGTGGTACTGCCGCTGCTGCTGGCCTGCGTGCTGCTGTTGGCCAACGAAGCCCGGCGCCTGCTGTTCGCGCAACAGGCTATCAAGGCCGCTTCCGGGCTGGCTGCGCCGATCCTGTCGATCCTGGTGTTCCTGTCCGGGGTGGTGCTGCTTTTCTCCGGGGCCACGCCGGAGATCGACACCCGCCTGGAGCACATGGGTTTCCTGGTACCGCACCGCCTGATCGACGCCTCGCACTTCGGCGCCAGCCTGATCGGCGTGCTGTGCCTGCTGCTGGCCCAGGGCCTGCGCCGGCGCCTGTCCGCCGCCTGGCTGCTGACCACCGTGCTGTTGCTGGTCGGCGCCCTGCTGTCGCTGCTCAAGGGCTTCGATTGGGAAGAGGCCTGCCTGCTGACCCTTACTGCCACCCTGCTCGCTCTGTTCCGCCGCTCCTTCTACCGCCCCAGCCGCTTGCTCGAGTTGCCGTTCTCGCCGGTGTTTCTGGTAGCCAGCGCCTGTGTGGTGGGCGCATCGGTGTGGCTGTTGCTGTTCGCCTACCAGGATGTGCCCTACAGCCATCAGCTGTGGTGGCAGTTCACCCTCGATGCCGACGCCCCGCGCGGCCTGCGCGCCGCCATGGGCAGCGCCTTGCTGCTGGCGGCGGTGGCCCTGACCTGGCTGCTGCGCACGGCACCACCGGTAATCCACCTGCCCGATGAACAGGAACTGCAGCGGGCCAACCGCATTCTGCTGGCCTCTGACCAGCCCGATGGCGGCCTGGCGCTGACCGGCGACAAGGCGCTGTTGTTCCACCCTGCTGACAACGCCTTCCTCATGTACGCCCGTCGCGGTCGCAGCCTGGTGGCCTTGTACGACCCGATCGGCCCGGCCCAGGAGCGCGCCGAGATGATCTGGCAGTTCCGCGACCTGTGCGACCTGCACCATGCCCGCCCGGTGTTCTATCAGGTGCGCGCCGAGAACCTGCCGTTCTACATGGACATCGGCCTGACCGCGCTGAAGCTGGGCGAAGAAGCCCGGGTCGACTTGCGCCGCTTCGACCTCGAAGCCAAGGGCAAGGAGATGAAGGACCTGCGCTACACCTGGAACCGTGGCGGCCGTGACGGCCTGAGCCTGGAGATCCACGAGCCCGGGCATGCTCCGCTGGCCGAGCTGAAGGAAATTTCCGACGCCTGGCTCGGCGGCAAGAACGTGCGTGAGAAAGGCTTCTCGCTGGGGCGCTTCAGCCCTGAGTACCTGCAGCATTTTCGCATTGCCCTGATCCGCTTTCAGGGCCGCCCGGTGGCTTTCGCCAACCTGCTTGAAACCCATGGCAATGAACTGGCCAGCCTTGACCTGATGCGGGCCCACCCCGAAGCCCCGAAGCTGACCATGGAATTCATGATGATCGGCCTGATCCTGCACTACAAAAGCCATGACTACGCCCGCTTCAGCCTGGGCATGGTGCCGCTTTCCGGGCTGCAGCCGCGGCGTGGCGCGCCCTTGACCCAGCGCCTGGGCTCGATGGTGTTCCGCCGTGGCGAGCAGCTTTACAACTTCCAGGGGCTTCGACGCTTCAAGGACAAGTTCCAACCGGACTGGGAACCCCGCTACATGGCCGTGCCGGCCGGGCTCGACCCGCTGGTGGCACTGGCCGACACCGCCGCCCTGATTGCAGGCGGCCTGACTGGATTGGTGAAACGTTGATGACCCGACGCTTTTGGCTGTACCTGCTGGTTCCCCTGCTGTTGGCCGCCCTGGGAGGCGCGCTGGCGTTCTGGCTATGGACGCGCCCGGCCCCCGAGGCGCGCCTGGAACAACTGAGCATCAATGGCACCCCTATCACCCGCGTGACCCCAGGCGTGCACCCCAAAGCCCGGGTGGCCATCGGTGTCCCTCAGGACCAGGCGCTGACCGACAGGCAACTGCTGGACCTGGCACAGGCCGGCGAAGCGCAACTGGTGCAGGTGATCGTGCCGCCCAACGACTGCAGCAAGCAGCAACAGGCCCTAGACCAGGCCCTGGGCCAATTGTCGGAGAAGCCGACCCTGGTCGCCGGCATCGGCCCTGGCGCCGCCCAGGCCTGGCGCTGGCTGGCCAGCCAGAACAACGACAAGGCGCGGGCGATTTCCGTGGACTTCAGCCTGGAACAGCCCGGCTGCCAGGCGCCGCTGCCGAAGTCGGCCGCCCATGGCCACTGGAACGTCGCCTGGAACGACAACCCGGATGACGCCAGCGCCGCTTTCGTGCGCGACCAGGCCAATGCCGAAACCAGCATCAGCGACTACGACATCCACCTGCCACAAGTGCTCAAGGCCCAGCTCACCCAGGCCCTGGTCGGCCACGATGGCAACGCCCTGGCCATCCCGGTGGTCGAGGTACCGGCCGGGCAGACTACCGACACGGTCACCCTGTTCCTTTCCGGTGATGGTGGCTGGCGGGACCTGGACCGCGACGTGGCCGGGGAAATGGCCAAGCTTGGCTACCCGGTGGTCGGCATCGATACGTTGCGCTACTACTGGCAGCACAAGACTCCGGAACAAAGCGCCGCCGACCTGTCCGAGCTGATGCAGCACTATCGGCAGAAGTGGGGCACCAAGCGCTTCGTGCTGACCGGCTATTCGTTCGGCGCCGACGTGCTGCCGGCGATCTACAACCGCCTGCCGGCCGAGGACCAGCAGCGTATCGACGCGGTGATGCTGCTGGCCTTTGCCCGCAGTGGCAGCTTCGAGATCGAAGTCGAGGGCTGGCTGGGCAAGGAAGGCCAGGAAGCGCCAACCGGGCCTGAAATGGCCAGGCTGCCGGCTTCCAAGGTGGTGTGCGTGTATGGTGTGGAAGAAACCGACGAGAGCGGCTGCACCGACAAGACTGCGGTGGGTGAACGCCTGAAGCTGCCAGGGGGGCACCACTTCGACGAAAACTACCCGGCATTGGCCAAGCGCCTGATCGGCGAGATCGAGACACGCCAGGGCAAGTCCAGCGTGGCTGAGCAGAACTGATAAGACCTTGCGACCCATTCGCGGGTAAACCCGCTCCCACAGGTACAGCGCAAGCTTTGAAAGCTATGCGGTCCATGTGGGAGCGGGTACTGCCTTGAAATCTGTATTGCACCTCAGATCTCGACCTGGGTCCCCAGCTCGATCACCCGGTTCAACGGCAGGTTGAAGAAGCGCAAGTTGCCGTTGGCATTCTTCAGCAGGAACGCAAACAGGTTGCCCCGCCAGCGCGACATCCCCTCCAGCCGTGAGGCGATCACGGTCTCGCGGCTGAGGAAGTAGGTGGTGCGCATCGGGCTGAAGTCCAGCTCTTCCAGGTGGCAAAGCTTCAGCGCCGCCGGCACATCCGGTTCGTCCATGAAGCCAAAGTGCAGCAGCACGCGGAAGAACCCGTCGCCATAAGCCTCCACTTCGAAACGCTCCTGCTCCGGTACCCGTGGCCGGTCCTCACTGACAACCGTCAACAGCACGACCTGACTGTGCAGCACCTGGTTATGCAACATGTTGTGCAACAGCGCATGGGGCACCGCATCGGAGCGCGCCGTGAGGAACACCGCCGTGCCTTCGACCCGGTGCGGCGGCTGAATGCGTATGCTGCTGATGAACAGCTGCAGTGGCAGCGCGCCTTCGTCGATACGCTCCATCAGGATTTGCTTGCCGCGCTTCCAGGTGCTCATCAACAGGTACAGCACGCCCCCGGCCAATACCGGGAAGGCACCGCCCTGGGCGATCTTCGGCACGTTGGCGGCAAAGAACAGCCCGTCGACGAACAGGAAGCCCAGCAGGATCGGCACTGCCAGCACCGGTGGCCACTTCCACAGCAGCAGCATCACCGCCGAGACCAGGATGGTGGTCATCAGCATGGTACCGGTCACCGCCACGCCGTAGGCCGCCGCAAGGGCTCCGGACGACTCGAAACCGACCACCAGCAGTACCACGCCGACCATCAGCGACCAGTTGATTGCGCCGATGTAGATCTGCCCCTGTTCGTCGCTGGAGGTATGCTGGATCTGCATCCGGGGAATGTAGCCCAGCTGAATGGCCTGGCGGGTCAGGGAGAACGCCCCTGAGATCACCGCCTGCGAAGCGATCACCGTGGCCATGGTAGCCAAACCGACCATCGGCAGCAGCGCCCAGCCCGGCGCCAGCAGGTAGAACGGGTTACGTGCCGCCTCGGGGTCTTGCAGCAGTAACGCGCCCTGGCCAAAGTAGTTGAGCACCAGCCCCGGCAGTACCAAGGCAAACCAGGCCCGGGCGATCGGCTTGCGGCCAAAGTGGCCCATGTCGGCGTACAACGCCTCGGCACCGGTCAGCGCCAGCACCACCGCACCGAGAATGGCGACACCCATGCCGGGGTGAACCACGAAGAAGTTCACCGCCCAGATCGGGTTGAATGCCTTGAGTACTTCCGGGCTCTGCGAAATGCCATGCACCCCCAGCGCACCCAGCGCCACGAACCAGATGACCATGATCGGGCCGAACAGCTTGCCGATCTTGTCGGTGCCGTGCTTTTGCACCAGGAACAGCGCCACCAATATCACCAGCGAAATCGGCACCACCCAGTGGTCGATACCCTCGAACGCCAGGCCCATGCCCTCTACCGCCGAGAGCACCGACACCGCCGGGGTGATCATGCTGTCGCCATAGAACAACGAAGCGCCGATCAACCCGCAAACCACCATCAACGTGCGCAACCTCGGATAGGCCGCCGTGGCCCGCCGCGCCAGTGCGGTCAACGCCATGGTGCCGCCCTCGCCCTGGTTGTCGGCGCGCAGGATGAACATCACGTATTTGAACGACACAACCCACAGCAGCGACCACAGGATCAGCGACAGGATCCCCAGCACGCCGTCATGGTTGACCGGTACTCCGTACCCGCCGCTGAAGACTTCCTTGAGGGTATACAACGGGCTGGTACCGATATCGCCATAAACTACCCCGACCGCTGCCACGAGCAGGCTCAGCGACCGCGTCGCGCCCTGCTTCCCCTCGTGCCCGCCCTCGGCGTGACTGCTTGCCTGAACCATCGACCACTCCCGCAGACGGCCTTGCAAGGCCAGTAGAATTCCCCATGCGCCAGGTGATACCGATACCCCCGGCGCAATGGCGCGAAGCATAGCGCAGCGTTCGTCGCATTTCTGCTGGTCAAGCGACCCTGCGCTCGCTAGAATTGCGCACTTTTTGATCAGAGGCGCCAAAAGCGCCCGTCAAGATCGCCCCCGATTCCGGTCGGGCGACCTGCATTCAATACCGAGGTTAGTCATGTCCACCACGCCCGCCACCCCCAAGGTAGGTTTCGTAAGCCTGGGTTGCCCAAAAGCCCTGGTCGATTCCGAGCGCATCCTGACCCAGCTGCGCATGGAAGGCTATGAAGTCGTGCCCACCTACGAGGACGCCGACGTGGTGGTGGTCAACACCTGCGGTTTCATCGACAGCGCCAAGGCCGAGTCGCTGGAAGTGATCGGCGAAGCGATCAAGGAAAACGGCAAAGTCATCGTCACCGGCTGCATGGGTGTCGAGGAAGGCAGCATCCGTGACGTGCACCCGAGCGTGCTGTCGGTCACCGGCCCGCAGCAGTACGAGCAGGTGGTCAACGCCGTGCACGAAGTGGTGCCGCCACGCCAGGACCACAACCCGCTGATCGACCTGGTGCCGCCGCAGGGCGTCAAGCTGACCCCGCGCCACTATGCGTACCTGAAGATTTCCGAAGGCTGCAACCACAGCTGCAGCTTCTGCATCATCCCGTCCATGCGCGGCAAGCTGGTCAGCCGCCCGGTCGGCGAAGTGCTGAGCGAGGCCGAGCGCCTGGTCAAGGCCGGGGTCAAGGAAATCCTGGTGATTTCCCAGGACACCAGCGCCTATGGCGTCGACGTCAAGTACAAGACCGACTTCTGGAACGGCCGCCCGGTCAAGACCCGCATGCTCGAACTGTGCGAAGCACTGAGCAGCCTGGGTGCCTGGGTACGCCTGCATTACGTTTACCCATACCCGAACGTCGACGACGTGATCCCGCTGATGGCCGCCGGCAAGATCCTGCCGTACCTGGACATCCCGTTCCAGCACGCCAGCCCGAAAGTGCTCAAGGCCATGAAGCGCCCGGCGTTCGAAGACCGCACCCTGGCGCGTATCAAGAACTGGCGCGAGCAGTGCCCGGAGCTGGTGATTCGCTCCACCTTCATCGTCGGTTTCCCGGGCGAGACCGAAGAAGACTTCCAATACCTGCTGGACTGGCTGACCGAAGCCCAGCTGGACCGCGTGGGCTGCTTCCAGTACTCGCCGGTGGAAGGCGCCCCGGCCAACGACCTGGGCCTGGAAGAAGTGCCGGACGACGTCAAGCAGGACCGTTGGGACCGCTTCATGGCCCACCAGCAGGCCATCAGCGCCGCCCGCCTGCAACTGCGCATCGGCAAGGAAATCGACGTATTGATCGATGAAGTGGAAGAGCAAGGTTCGGTTGGCCGCAGCTTCTTCGACGCCCCGGAGATCGATGGCAGCGTGTTCATCGATGGCGACCACGGTTTCAAGCCGGGTGACAAGGTGCGTTGCCGCGTGGTGGATGCCGACGAATACGACATGTGGGCCGAACCCATCTAATCGCGCTGGAACATAATGCCTGCAGTTGTGTAATTTGGGGCCGCTTCGCGGCCCATCGCCGGCAAGCCGGCTCCCACAGGGGATCGCGCAAATCCTGAATTCTGCGCGGTACCTGTGGGAGCCGGCTTGCCGGCGATGGGCTGCGAAGCGGCCCCGTTAACACTGTCTGACAGGCATTACCGGGTCAGGGGCTTTTTCGTCAGAACGCATGAAAAAGCATCAGGCCGCCCTCTGCATCCGGGCTGGCATCCGAGAAGCCTTTGACCGCATAGAGTTGCACTTTCCACTGCTGGTTGAGCTTGTGGGTCAGGAACAGGGTAAGTTCCCTGATCTGCGCGCCCGTCGAGACGACCTTCTGCCGCCAGTCGTAGGAAGCGCCCGCCGAAGTGCCTGCAGCCACGGGCATGGCGAAGCCGAGGCTGGCAAAAATCGGGTCGTCGAAATCGCTGTCGGGCGGGTCGCCGAACTTCTTCCAGCCCAGGGTCGCGAAGCCGGTCACCGGGCCAAAGGCCTTGGCGATGTCGACCTGGCCGGTGTAGTCGTATTCACCGGTGCCCAGGCACTGGTCTTCATCGGCAGTGGGGAATTTGACCTTGCCGATCAGGTCCAGCATCAGGCCGCCGCCACTGCCATCGAGCAGGGCATAACCGGCGCTGGCAACCGTGTCCCCCAACCCGCTTTCCACATCCCGGCAGCCACCGGGCAAGGGGTCACCGTTCGGGCCCACCTCTGGGTTGGTGATGCGCAGCCAGGGCACGGTGACCTTGTAGGTCATCGGGCCGGTTTCATACTTGCCGACCACGGGGACGTACCAGATTTCCGAGGTTGTACCCGTGCCATAGTCGCCACTTGAATAGTCCATGCCTATGGCGGCGCTGAAGGTATCGCCCAGGGCCGAGGCGCTGGCGCATGACAGCAAGCAGGCGAAAAGAGGGAGCGTGGGTCTCATCTGCACCTCGGTATCCCGGCCGGGAACGGTGATGGCACTTCCCCAGCCTAGTTGCCTAATGCCCAGATCGCTCCGGATGTTCCACTTTTTCGACTTTCTCTGTTGTTTCGGGCCTTTCGATCTTTTCGACCTTCTCTACTTTCTCGACCTTCTCTACTTTTTCTACTTTCTCGATTTTGTCAGGCTTTTCGATCTTCTCGACCTTTTCGGGCTTCTCGATCTTCTCGGCTTTTTCTACTTTCTCTACCTTTTCAATCTTCTCCGCTTTTTCAATCTTTTCCACCTTTTCAAGCTCGACCTTCTGTACCCGGTCAGAGCTTCCACTATTGCTGCTCTCGGGTTGCTCCACGGTTTCGACACGTTCCGACGTTCCGGACCTGTCCACGCCCTCAGCACTGCCCCGACCACTGGAATCGTCAACACCGCCGTGCCCGCTGTGGTCATCACTGCTTTCAATGCGGTCACTGGTCGTATCGCGTCCGCCATGCCCGCTATTGCTGACCCCTTCAACGTCACTGGCACCGTGCTCGCTGCCACGCCCCGAATGCCCTCTGTCCGGGTTGTCGACTCGGTCATCATGGAACTCCACGCGGGTCGCCCGCAGCTCGTGCTTGCCACTGAACACCCCGCTCACCCGCACACGTTGATCGAGCGCCAATGCCGCGGGCTGCTTGCCGACGATCACTGTGCCCTGCCCCAGCGTCACCTTGATGCCTGCCACCACCAGTTGTTGAGCGTGGCTGCGCTGTACCAGCCCTTCGATCACCGCCGCCTGCACACGGCCAGCAAAAGGCAGGCTCGGGTCTGGACGGGTTTGCGCCACTACCAGCTGGCGCCCGGTCCACTGCCCACGCACCAGCACTTCCCGCGCGGGTGCCACACGGGTTCCCAGCTTGAGCCCTTGAAGGCTGCCAGTACGATCAACCGCACCGATGGCACTGGCCTCCCTGAGCCCAGGCGCCCGTTCGATACGACTGGCTACCACTTCGCCCCTGGCATCGCGCAGGCCACTGACCCTGACCGGCTCGCCCGGGCGCAGCCCTTCAGCCACCCGCGCCCCTGCAGCAAGCCGCACAGGTTGGCCCATGACCCGCAGGGGGGCCGAAGCATTGGGCAGAGCCGTCAGCGGCCCTTCGTAAACGTTGAGGATCGAGATGCGCCCTGCTTGCAGGCCGCGCTTGCCGGCAAAGGCCTCCACCGCGACAACCTGGCCGATCGCCAAGTGAGCGCTACTGGCAGGTGCACCGTTTTCACTCACCGGTACATCCTTGCCAAAGTGTACTTCCAGCCCATTGACACAGATCGAGGCGAACCCGGTGATAGTGCCGACGATGCCCGTGCCCCCGGTACCGCCCGGGCGCAGGATCGGTGCGCCGGTACCGCCTACCCCGCCGTTATCAATGAAGGTGCCGTCCACACCGTCGGCCACCGCACCGGTCCCGCCCGTGCCGCCGGGACGCTGCGGCAGCGGCGCACCAGTGCCACCCACTCCGCCGTTTTCGCTACGCACACCGGTACCGCCGACACCGCCCGTTCTGGCGCCGGTACCTCCAATACCACCCGGAAACTGCAAGCCCGCCGCACCCGCCATACCCACTTCGTCACGGCTGACACACACCGGCGCTGCGACCACCTCGCCAGGCGCCATCAGGTTCAGCCCGAAGCCCAGGATCAGCGTGACGACACTGAGGCAGCGCGCGAAGGAAGTCATGGCTCTGATGTCTTCGACAAATCGGGGTCGGTAGTCTCAGTGTAGAAATAAAGCCCGACAGTGATGCGCTGACGTTGCTCGGCGCTGGGTACATCGCCCTCTTCCAGGCCTGATGCGAGCCGGCTGAAGGCAAGCAGCATCTGCATGCCATCCTTTTCCACTGCTGCACGCAAGTGGTCGACGCTGGCCGGGCTCAAGGCGTCGTAGTGCACGCTGCGTTCAAAGAACGGCTGGCCGTCCCCACTCAGGTTGTGCACTGCTGCACAGGCATGGTCATGCAGGTTGTGGCCAAAGTACGCGGCCTTTTCGTCGAAGCCTTTCTGCGGCACGAATGCCTGGGCTTCCAGGTGCACACAGTCGTGCTCATCGAGCCGGACGATACCCAGGCGCAACCACTCATCCAGCACCACCCGCCCGCGGATGTCGGTGCTGACTTTCGCCACCAGGGCATCGAACGAGCTATCGCCGCCGACACTCGCCAGGCGCGGCAACGGCAGCGCCTGGCCAGGCTCCGAGCAGAACGGCTTGCCGGTGGTCCACATATTGACCAACTGCGCACCTAACGTGATGTTTTCCGGCAGCGCGCCGAGCGATTCGCCCCCCTCGCTGCGCAGACGCCGGACATCCTTGCGATGCACGCCCGTGAGCAGGCTGATGCGGCTGTCGGTCGGCACTGTACCGTCCAGGCGAAATTCGCGATGAGCCACATCGACGAACACTTCCTTGAGCAGGTCGGCGAACATCGGGAAAGTGACCCCTTTGCGCAGCATCAGGCGCACCAGAGGACGCATGACACGCCGCAGTGCGCTTAACATCGAAGGGGGGATGGTAGGCGATTGCATTGAGCGCATTCCTTGACAGATGAACCCAGTATACGACGCGGGAAAAGATCCCACACCAACTGTAACCATATCCCTGACGAGATGAGGGATAGTCGTCGGCGCTCATTGCATTTCGCGTTGAGTGGGGCTGCCGTGTATCCGAACCTGGCCTCACGCAGGCCCGCCCCGTAGGCGCTGCATGAGACCGTTCAGAGCCAGTCAGCTCCTGCTGTTGTCATCACCCGGTTCGCCTGCGGCATGCTCACCGCGGTCATCACCCGGTTCGCCACCCAGATGGTCGCCACGATCATCACCAGGTTCACCACCAACATGATTGCCGTGGTCATCGCCAGGCTCACCGCCAACATGATTGCCATGATCGTCCCCGGGCTCACCGCCAACGTGATTGCCATGATCGTCACCGGGCTCGCCGCCAACGTGATTACCGTGATCGTCCCCAGGCTCACCGCCAACGTGATTGCCATGATCGTCACCTGCTTCAGCGTGGTTGCCGCTGCGCCCAGAGTTCGAGGAACCGTCGTGGCCGCGCCCACTGTTGCCGGCATGGCCATCTCCATCCCCGCCAGCGCCGTGGCCGCCGCCTTCACCGCCATGGCCACCGCCACCACCGTGACCACCGCCGCCACCGCCATGGCCACCACCGCCGCCACCGTGACCACCGCCGCCACCGCCATGACCGCCACCGCCGCCACCGTGACCGCCGCCGCCACCGCCATGACCGCCACCGCCGCCACCGTGCCCGCCACCGCCATGACCACCACCGCCGCCACCGTGACCGCCACCGTGACCGCCACCGCCACCTCCACCGCCATCCTTGGCGTAGGCGCTGGAGCCACTGGATATCGAGTCTGGGATCAGAACGATGGAAGTCGACAGCACGCCAGCAACGGCTACAGCCAATAGAGCCTTTTTGAACAGCACATGGATTTGCATATTTCGTCTCCAGGTTGTCGCCATGAGAAACGCCAAATCGAGCCGGGAATCCTGAGTTCGGTTGTTGCCTTTCGATGCGTGGGAATTTTTCCCACGAAAAAGTAATAGACCGGCGAATACCGAGGTGCAAGCAGCGCACGGACAAGCCGACCAGTGGTTGGCCTGCTATGTTTGCCTTATCGTCATGGAGGAACACCGGCATGCATTCGGTACTGACGCTGCAAACCCCGCGCTTGGGTGACTACGGCGAACTGGCACAGGTGTGGGAGGACTCGGTACGTGCCACCCACGACTTCCTGCCGGATGGCTACATCGTCCTGCTACGCGACCAGGTACTGCGTCGCTACCTCGACGCCGTAATGCTGATCTGCTGCAAGGACCGCCAGCGCATCTGTGGTTTCGCCGGGGTCGCCAACGGGCGCGTGGACATGCTGTTCGTCGCACCGCACTACCGTGGCAAAGGGGTTGGCAAGCGCCTGCTGCACTATGCAATAGACGAACTGAATGCCGAACGGCTGGATGTCAATGAACAGAACCCGCAAGCCTTGGGCTTCTACCTGCATGAGGGCTTCGAGGTGATCGGCCGTTCGGAGACCGACGGCCTGGGGCAACCCTACCCGTTGCTGCACATGCGCCTGCGCAAAACGGCGTAAATGACACAGATTCCCAGCCCCTCGGCCGCGCGGGCAGGTACAATGCAGGTCTTTCCCTGCCTTTGCGAATTGCCGTCATGTCCGAACCCGTCCGCCTGTCCAAACGCCTTATCGAGCAGCTTGGCTGCTCCCGCCGCGAGGCCGAGCAGTATATTGAAGGCGGCTGGGTCACAGTCGATGGCGTGGTGGTCGAGCAACCGCAGTTCAAGGTCGAACAGCAACGCGTCGAACTGCTGCCGGGTGCCCGTGCCGAAACGCTGGAACCGGTAACCCTGCTGCTGAACCAACCGGCCAGCGTGGATAGCGAAACCGCCCGCGCCAGCATGAACATGAGCACCCTCAGCGAAGCCCACCGCGAAGGTGTGCGCGCCTTGCACGGGCATTTTGCCCGGCAGGCCTGCGTGGCGCCGCTGGAGCGCGGTGCCAGCGGCCTGCAGGTATTCACCCAGGACTGGCGGGTAACCCGCAAGATCGAAGCCGACCTGCGCCGCCTCGAACAGGAATTCATCGTAGAAGTGCGCGGCGAGACCACGCCCCAGGCGCTGGAACGCCTGGCACGCGGTGCCACCCGCAATGACCGCGAGCTGCCTAGAGCCAAGGCCAGCTGGCAGAACGAGACCCACCTTCGCATGGTCCTGAAAAACCCGCAGCCAGGGCAGATCGCCGAGCTGTGCGCCTACCTGCGCCTGGAGCTGGTCGGCATGCGCCGCATCCGCCTGGGTGGCGTGTCAATGGGCAAGTTGCCCCTGGGCCAGTGGCGCTACCTGGCCACTACCGAACGTTTCTAAGCAATACGCCGCGCCCACAGGCGCGGCACCTGAACAGGATTCTGCAACAATGAACCACAACGACGTCCTGCGCAGCCTGCGCTACATGCTCAAGGTGAATGACGCCAAGATGGCCGAAATCATCGGGCTATCTGGCCTCGACGTGCACCCCCTGGTACTGGCCACCTACCTGAAGAAGGAAGACGAGGAAGGCTTCGTGCGCTGCCCGGAACGGGTCATCGCGCACTTTCTCGACGGCCTGGTGATCCACCGTCGCGGCAAGGATGACAGCCGCCCGCCGCAGCCGATCGAGCTGCCGGTGACCAACAACCTCATCCTCAAGAAGCTGCGGGTGGCTTTCGAGCTCAAGGAAGATGACCTGCATGCGATCCTCAAGTCGGTCAACTTCCCGGTCAGCAAACCCGAGCTCAGTGCGTTGTTCCGCAAGGCTGGCCATGACAACTACCGCCCCTGCGGCGACCAGTTGCTGCGCAATTTCCTCAAGGGCCTGACCCTGCGCGTGCGCGGCTGATTGGCCATGCAGCACACGGTTACCCCGGTCGGCGTCATCCGCTCCTGTTTCAAGGAGAAGTTTGCCATCCCGCGCCAGCCGCAACTGGCGCCCGCCGCACGCGGAGTGCTCGAGCTGCTGCCGCCGTTCGACCAGGGCGATGCGGTCGAGGGGCTGGAGCAGGTCAGCCATGTCTGGCTGCTGTTCCTGTTTCACCAGGCACTGGAAGACAAACCCCGTCTGAAGGTGCGGCCACCGCGGCTGGGCGGGAACAAGAGCATGGGTGTGTTCGCCACCCGCGCCACCCACCGGCCCAATGGCATCGGTCAGTCGGTGGTACGCCTGGAAGGCGTGGAACCCGGGCGGCTGCTGCTGTCTGGTATCGACCTGCTGGACGGTACGCCGGTGCTGGACATCAAGCCGTATGTGCCGTACGCCGATAGCATCGCTGGCGCCAGCAACCAGATGGCCAGCCAGGCGCCAGCCGCGATCGCCGTGCAGTGGGGCGACAACGCCCTGCTCCAGGCCCGCGAACATGCACTGCGCCTGGGTGAACCGCTGGTGGAGCTGATCGAGCAATGCCTGGCGCAGGACCCACGGCCGGCCTACCAGGTGCCGCCGGCGGAGCGGGTGTATGGGGTGAAGTTCTGGGATGTGCAGGTGCGCTGGCACTACCCGCAACCGGACGTGATCCGGGTGCTGGAGGTGGTGCTGGCCTGACCTCTGGACTGTGCGCGGTCTTCGCGCCTGTACGCGGTCCCTTGTAGGAGCGCGCACAGGTATGAAGGCACATGAAAAAGGCGACCCTGAGGTCGCCTTTTTCTTTTCACCATCCCGCGATCAGCGAGCCGGGCCTTCAGCCACGCCCAGGTCGTCGGTCGGACGAGTATCGACCAGCGGCGCACCACCGGAGGCCAGCTCCGATGCCAGCTTGTCGTTGTCCATTTCCTTCACCCACTTGGCCACGACCACGGTGGCAACGGCGTTGCCAACCAGGTTGGTCAGGGCGCGGGCTTCGGACATGAAGCGGTCGATGCCGAGGATCAGCGCCAGGCCGGCAACCGGCAGATGGCCAACAGCCGACAGGGTGGCGGCCAGCACGATGAAGCCCGAGCCGGTAACGCCGGCAGCACCCTTGGATGCCACCAGCAGCACCAGCAGCAAGGTGATCTGGTGAGTGATGTCCATGGTGGTGTCAGTGGCCTGGGCGATGAACACCGCAGCCATGGTCAGGTAGATCGAGGTGCCATCGAGGTTGAACGAGTAACCGGTCGGGATGACCAGGCCAACCACCGACTTCTTCGCACCCAGGCGCTCCATCTTCGCCAGCATGCGTGGCAAGGCCGATTCCGAGGAGGAAGTGCCCAGTACGATCAGCAGTTCTTCACGGATGTAGCGGATCAGCTTGAGGACGCTGAAGCCGTGGGCGCGGCAGATACCACCCAGCACCACCAGCACGAACAGCAGGCAGGTGATGTAGAAGCAGGCCATCAGGTAGCCAAGCTGCACCAGCGAACCAACGCCGTACTGGCCGATGGTGAAGGCCATTGCACCAAATGCACCGACCGGGGCCAGCTTCATGATCATGTTGATGATGTTGAACATGACATGGGCGAAGCGGTCGATCATGTCCAGCACCGGCTTGCCGTAGCTGCCCAGGCGGTGCAGGGCGAAGCCGAACAGCACGGAGAACATCAGCACTTGCAGGATGTCGCCGTTGGCGAAGGCGCCGACCACGGTGTTGGGAATGACGTTGAGCAGGAAGCCGACAGTGGTCTGCTGCGCGCCGGCGGCGGCGTAGGCAGCCACGCTGCTGGCGTTCAGGGTGCTGACGTCGATGTGCATGCCAGCGCCCGGCTTGACCACGTTGACGACGACGAGGCCGATGATCAGGGCGATGGTGGAGACGATTTCAAAGTACAGCAGCGCGTAACCGCCGGTCTTGCCGACCGACTTCATGCTCTGCATGCCGGCGATGCCGCTGACCACGGTGCAGAAGATGATCGGGGCGATGACCATCTTGATCAGTTTGACGAAGCCGTCACCCAAGGGTTTGAGAGCGACGCCCGTCTCCGGGTAGTAGTGGCCGAGCAGGATGCCGATGGTGATGGCGACCAACACCTGGACATACAGGGATTTGTACAGCGGCTGACGTGTCGTCATGGCTAATTTTCCTCAAGTGTGCCGGTTCACCCTTCCCAGGGCGATGGGGCACCTGAATCGCTAACCCTCCTGCACCCGGAGGGATTTGTCGTTGTGTTCGAGCTGCCTGGGCAGGCCTCTGCGAGGATCAATAGCAAGGGTGGTGCCAAAATGCCCACGAAGGGTGCAAGGGCCGTATTTGCAAGGGATAAACGCCCAACGACGGGGCGACTTGCCTGAGGTGGGCTGGCGGATTTCCGCCCGATGGCGGGATTTGTACAGGGGCATTGGCGGGAATCCGCCCATCATCAATAGCCTGGGCTGGCCTCTTCGCGGGTAAACCCGCTCCCACAGTGACCGGGCTGCATTCAGATCCTCTGCGGTCTTGTGGGAGCGGGTTTACCCGCGAAGAGGCCGGCACAGGCTAAAAATCAATCCAGGTTGAATGTAATCCTGAACGCCGCGCCCCCCAGAGGAGAATCACCCAGGCTCAACTCGGCGTCATAGCTGTCGACGATATCCTTGACCACCGCCAGCCCGATCCCCTGCCCCGGATGCTGGCTGTCGAGCCGCTCCCCACGCTCCAGAATCCGCTCACGCTGATCCACCGGCACCCCCGGCCCGTCGTCCTCGATGCACAAGGTCAACAGCCCAGGCGCCTGCTCCAGGCTCACGCGCACCTGACCAAGGCTCAGGCGGTAGGCGTTCTCCAGCAGGTTGCCCAGCAGCTCCAGCAACGCGCCCTGCTCCATCGGCACCTGCGCCGCCTCGGGCAGTTGCAGGGTCACCCCCACCCGCTTGTCCCGGTACACCTTGGCCAAGGTGCTGCACAGGCTGTCCAGCAGCGGTCGCAGCAGCACGCTGTGGCGTACCAGGCCGCTCTTGCGCAAGCTGGCGCGTTGCAGCTGGTAGTCGATCTGCTGGCTCATGCGCTCGATCTGGCTCTGCAGCACGCGCGCCTGCTCGCGCTCGCCGCTACGCTGCTGCAGGCTTTCGCCCACCCCCTGCAACACCGCCAGCGGCGTCTTCAGGCTGTGCGCCAGGTCATCGAGCGAATCACGGTAGCGCTGGCGCTGCTCGCGCTCGCTGCGCAACAGGCGGTTCAGCGAGCCGGTCAGGCGCAGCAGCTCACGTGGGTGTTCGCCGCTCAGGCCATCGCGCTCGCCCGATTCCACATCGTCCAGCTCGCGACTGAGCCGGCGCAACGAACGCAGGCCCCAGGTCAAACCGGCCCATAGCAGCGCCAGCAGCGCCAGCAAGGCCGCGCCAAAGCCCAGATAGAGCTTTTCGCGCAGGCCATCGAGGGTGTGCTGGTATTCGCGCACAGGTTGCAGGGCAACGATGCTGTAAGCGGCGCTCTGGCCACCCAGCAGCTTTATCTCGACGTCATAGACGAAGAACTCTTCGCCATCGGCCTGGTGAATACGGGCAAATTCATTGCCACGGCCGTCGTAGCGCGGGCGGTAGTTGATGTTCTGCGCGGCGGTAGCCCGCGACTGCCAGACCAGCTCGCCGTCGCGGTCGAAGATATAGCCGAGCAGGCCGGTGTATGGCAGGTTGTAACGCTCGTCCGGCAGCAGCGTCGGCATCTGCAGTTGGCCATGTTCGATGCGCGCAGCGGAAATCAGCGTGGTCACATCCGAAGCCAGGCGTTGTTCGATCGACTCCTGCAGGGCCAGGCTGAAGGCTTTCTGCAAGGCCGGCAGCAGCGCCAGCATGAACAGCAGCGCCAGCACCGCGGCCGCCAGCATCAGGCGCACCCGCAGCGAACGGATCATCGGCAGCGCTCGGTGAACAGGTAGCCCAGGCCGCGCACGGTGTCGATCGGCTTGAAACCGTGCTCGCCCTCGAGCTTGCGCCGCAGGCGGCCGACCAGCACTTCGATGACATTGGGGTCGCGCTCCTCGTCACCCGGGTACAGCTGCTCCATCAGGCGGTCCTTGGCCACCACCTGCTGGTGATGGCGCATGAGGTATTCGAGGATGCGGTATTCGTAGGCCGTCAGAGCCAGGGGCTGCTCGTCCAGCGTCGCCTGCTTGCGGTTGAGGTCGAGCACCAGCGGGCCGGCGGCAATGGTCGATTGGGTGAAGCCGCTGGAGCGGCGCAGCAGGGCGTTCAGGCGCGCCTCGAGTTCTTCGAACTGGAACGGCTTGACCAGATAGTCGTCGGCACCGGCGGCAAGCCCCTCGACCTTGTCCTGCCAGTTGCCGCGGGCGGTGAGGATGAGAATGGGGAAGGTCTTGTCCTGGCTGCGCAGGCGCGTGATCAGTTCCAGCCCGCTGATGCCGGGCAGGCCCAGGTCGATGATGGCCAGGTCGAAGTGGTACTGCCCGGCCTGGTACAGCGCCTCTTCGGCATCGGCCACCGCCTCGACCACATGGCCGCTTTCGCCCAGGCGGGTGTAGAGGTGATGGCGAAGCAGGGCTTCGTCCTCGACCACCAGCAGTTTCATGTGCAGCTCCTTGATATTTATTGCCTGTACCGGCCCTTTCGCGGCTAAAGCCGCTCCCACAGGAATCGCACAGGTTTCAAGAACTGTGCGGTACCTGTGGGAGCGGCTTCAGCCGCGAAGAGGCCGGTACAGGATAACCCGGCTCGCCCGTCAGAACTTGTAGCTTGCAGCCAGGTAGGTCTGCGCGCTGCTGGTCAAGCGCAAGGTGCCGTCCTTCGGCCCGCCGTGCGCACCTACTTCGGTGGCGGCGTTGGTGCGCAGGTAACGGTAGCCCAGCTCCACCGAAGCCTTGTCGGTGATGTCCTGGATCACGCCGGCCTGCAGGCCATACGCGTAACCGTAGTCGGTATCCCGGCTGGCGCCCGGCGAGTCCTGGGTCAGCTTGGTCACGCCCAGGCTGCCGCCGCCGAACAGCTTGGTGGTATCACCCACCGGCAGGAACAGGTCGTAGCTGCCCAGCAGGTTTTCCTGGCGCAGCTTCAGGCCGCTGTGGTCGCCCGAGACATTGTCGTAAGTCATGTAGTAGCGGCCCTGATCATTGATCTTGCCCACTCGCACGCCCCAGGTGTCGTCCTTGCCGATGATGCCGTCGGCGTTGAGGTGGTCGGTGTTGCGCTGCAGCAGGCCGGACTTGCGAACCTTGTCGCTGGTCTGGCCGTAGGTCAGGCTGGCGAAGTTGTCATCAGCGGCCTGGGCAGTGGTGATGCCAGCGGCGCAGACGGCCATGGCGGCAAGCAGGGTGTTGAAGGTTTTCATGGCTGGATACTCCAGTTGGGTGCGCTGTTTCGGTCTGGAAGCTAGAGTAAGCAGGGCACCCTGAACCGCGCCTGAACCCTGGCTGAACCCTGGCTGAACGAACCGTTTGCAGAACAAGGAGTAGTGACCATGCGTGCCCTGCTGGCCTTGACCCTGATGTGCAGCGCCGCCCTCGCCCAAGCGGCGGTACAAACCCGCGAGATCCCCTACCAGGACGCCGACGGCAATCGCCTGGTCGGCTACTACGCCTATGACGACGCTGTCGAAGGCAAACGCCCCGGCATTGTCGTGGTGCATGAATGGTGGGGGCTGAACGACTACGCCAAGCGCCGCGCCCGTGACCTCGCGGCGCTGGGCTACAACGCGCTGGCCATCGACATGTATGGCGACGGCAAGCAAACCGAACACCCTGCCGATGCCCAGGCATTCATGACAGAAGCGCTGAAAGACCCGAAAGCGGCTGCGCGGCGCTTCGATGCCGGCCTCGAACTGCTGAAAATGCAGCCGAACACCAACAAGCATCAACTGGGCGCTGTCGGCTACTGCTTCGGCGGCAAGGTGGTGCTGGATGCCGCACGCCGCGGCGAAAAACTCGACGGCGTGGTGAGCTTCCATGGCGCGCTGGCTACCCAGACCCCGGCCAGGCCTGGGGTGGTTCGCGCGGATATCCTGGTCGAACATGGTGCGGCGGACAGCATGGTTACCCCGCAGCAGGTGGAGGCGTTCAAGGCCGAGATGGATGCGGCCAAGGTCAACTATCAGTTCGTCAGTATCGACGGTGCCAAGCACGGATTTACCAACCCGGACGCGGACCGCTTGAGCCACGGCGAGCATGGCGGGCCGGATATCGGCTACAACAAGGCCGCGGATGAACGCTCCTGGGCGGACATGCAGGCGTTCTTCAAGAAGGTGTTCAAGTAGGGATTACCGGGGCCGCTTTGCGGCCCATCGCGACACAAGGCCGCTCCTACAGGTACTGCGTCGCTTTGTGTAGGAGCGGCCTTGTGTCGCGATGGGCTGCAAAGCAGCCCCAGCTATTCCACCTCCCACACCACCGCTGCGGCTGGCACAATAGCCCCATGAACACACTCCCTGCCTGCTGCGCCCCCCTCCAGTACCACTGGCCCCTACCCCGCCCACTACCTGGCGCGGTGCTGGTCAGTTGCGCCTTCGATCCGACGCGCCTGGCGCCCGACGACTTCCAGCGCACCGGCGTGGTGCCCACTGCCAGCCTGCAACGCTCGGTGGCCAAGCGCCAAGCCGAGTACCTGGCCGGCCGGGTATGTGCCCGTGCCGCGCTGCAGCGCCTGGACGGCCGTGACTATGTACCGGGTACGCACGAGGACCGCTCGCCCATCTGGCCCGCCGGCATCCACGGTTCGATCACCCACGGCAAAGGCTGGGCGGCCGCCGTAGTCGCTGCCGGGGGCAGTTGCCAGGGCCTGGGCCTGGACCAGGAAGCACTGCTGGATGACCAGCGTGCCGAGCGGCTGATGGGTGAAATCCTCACCCCGCCCGAGCTCGAGCGCCTGGACCGCCGCCAGCTCGGCCTTGCAGTCACCCTGACCTTCTCGCTGAAGGAAAGCCTGTTCAAGACGCTCTACCCGCTGACCCGCCAGCGTTTCTACTTCGAACACGCCGAAGTGCTGGACTGGTCTGCCGAAGGCCTGGCCCGCCTGCGCCTGCTCACCGACCTGTCGCCGCAGTGGCGGCATGGCGCCGAGCTGCAGGGCCAGTTCTGCCTGCAGGACGGCCATCTGCTCAGCCTGGTCAGCGCCTGACCGTCACAACGGCGCTTGCTGCCGTGGCCAGTTCAGGCTGAAGCAGGCACCGCCCAGCGCGGCGCTGCGCCCCACCGTGGCCCGGCCCGCGTGCCAGTAGATGATCCGCCGCACAATCGAAAGGCCCAGGCCATGCCCGCCCGAGGCGCGTGTACGGCTGTCGTCGAGGCGAGTGAACGGTGTGAAAATACGGTCCCAGACACCCTCGGGTATCCCCGGGCCGTCATCCTCCACATCGATGCGGCAGCGTTGCTGCCCCAACTGGTAGCTCAGGCGCACCTCGGCCTCGGCATGGCGCATGGCGTTGCCCACCAGGTTCTGCAGGGCCCGGTGCAGGTAGCGCGGCTCGGCCTCGACCCAGGCGCCTTCGCCATCGGCACCCTGGCACTCACCGCGCACAACCCGTACCTCGGCACGCAGCGGCGCGAGCTCTTCGATCACGCGGTCGAGCAAGGCATCCAGGTCGACACGCTCGAACTTCAGCGCCGGTGCGCCCTGCTCCAGGCGGGCGTAAGTGAGCATCTCGTCGACCAACTTGTCGAGGTCCTGGATATCGCCGTCCATGCCCGCCAGGTGCTTGGCCCGAGCCTGCTCGGTGGTGGCACTTTCGATCATCTCCAGGCCAAAGCGCAGGCGTGCCACCGGCGTGCGCAGCTCATGGGAAACCGCCCGCACCAGCTCGCGCTGCATGGTCAGCGAGCGTTGCAGGTGCTCGGCCATGCCATTGAAAGCCGCGGCCAGGCGCCCCACCGAGTCGGCATCGTCGGCCGGCACACGGGTATCCAGGCTGCCCTGGGCGATGCGCGTAGCGGCAATCTCCAGGCCCGACACGCGCCGCTCCAGTTGGCGTACCAGCAGGTAGACCACCAAGCCGATCAGGCACAGGCCAAGAAAGGTGATCAGGATCAGCAACTGCGGCGGATAGGGGTTGAGCTGGTGCAGCGGGCCGATTTCCAGCACCCACGGCGAACCAGCCAGCCCGGCGAACACGCGGATCGAGTCACCATCCTTGCCCAGGGCCATGACCGTGTCGCCTTCCTCGACCCGGCGCCGCTGGTCATCATCCAGGCTCACCCGCTCGATGCGCTGCAGGGCCACGCCAAAGCCGAAGCCCTTTTCTTTCTTGATCTGTGCCAGGCGCTGTTGCTGTTCGGTCACCGGATAGCGCACCAGTTCGTCGGCCAGCAGATAGAGGGTGGCCCGCGCCAGTTGCTCGCTGATCTGTTTGATCTGCGCTACCAGCATCAGGTCTTGCTGGCCGACCTTGCGCAACACCTGGGCTGCATGCGGGCCGGTCTTCTCCACCACCACCAGGCCGCGGTACAGGCGCGCCCGCTGGCCGCCATCGAGTGTGCGCGCAGTCATCGGTTGCAGCGCCAGCGGCACACCGAGCAGGCGCTCCCAGATCAGCAGCGAGCGCTTGCGCTCGGTGTCGTTCTGCAGCGCCAGGTTGTCGGCCATCAGGCTGAACGTACCCTGGGCCAGGCCCTCGCGGTGCTGCGCGGCACGCACTTCGTTGACCAGGTGCAGGCTGAGCACCCCGAGCAGGGCCACCAGCACCAGCACTGCCAGCATGCCGCCATAGATGCGCAGGAAGATCGAGTTGTTCATGGGGCTTCGCCGACGAACAGGTAGCCCTTGCTGCGCAGGGTCTTGATCAGCCTTGGCTGGAGCGGGTCGTCGCCGATCTTTGGGCGGATCCTGGAGATGCGTATGTCGATGGAGCGGTCCTGGCCGTCGTAGCCGACGCCACGCAGCGCGGTAAAGATCTGCTCGCGCGTCAGCACCCGCCCGGCGTTGCTGGCCAGCAGCCAGAGCAGGTCGAATTCGGCGCCGGTCAGCTCGATCAGCTGTTCGCCCAGGCGCGCCTCGCGCAGGCGATTGTCGATGCGCAGCGCGCCGAAGGCCAGGTCCTGGCGCTTGCTGTCCGGTGCTTCGCTGCGGCGCAGCAGGGCCTGAATGCGTGCCAGCAGCAGGCGTGGGCGTACGGGTTTGCAGACATAGTCATCGGCCCCCAGGTCCAGGCCCTGGACCTGGTCCAGTTCATCGCTGCGGGCGGTCAGCATGAGGATCGGGCCCGGGTACTGGCTGCGCACCCGGCGGCAGATGCTCAGGCCGTCCTCGCCGGGCAGCATCAGGTCGAGAATGACCAGGTCGGGCTGGCTGTCGACGATGCGCCGCGCGGCGCGAGCGCCATCGCCTTCGACGCTGACTTCGTAGCCGTTGGCCTGCAGGTACTCGGCGGTGAGCTCGGCCAGGCGCTGGTCGTCTTCGACGATGAGGATGCGGGGTGCGGGGTGGTCCATGGCTTTGGCCTTTGTTTGTTGTTTTTCTGTGGCCTGTACCGGCCCCTTCGCGGGCTCGCCCGCTCCCACAAGGACCGCACCGCTTTCAAGGCTTGCACAGTACCTGTGGGAGCGGGCGTGCCCGCGAAGA
The DNA here is from genome assembly GCF_049486705.1 of Pseudomonas sp. NLJ1. NCBI lineage: Bacteria > Pseudomonadati > Pseudomonadota > Gammaproteobacteria > Pseudomonadales > Pseudomonadaceae > Pseudomonas > Pseudomonas sp. NLJ1. Next base: position 1,418,282 of record NZ_CP137735.1, read on the forward strand.
GGCCAGTGCAGGAAACATGACCCGTTAACCAAAAGGCAACATCTGCTTCGGATACTACGTCCCGCCCCCGGCACTGCCAAGCCGCCCGGCAGCCCCTCGACTGAACCGTTTTTTGTGATAGGGTTCGCGCCCGAAAAATTCTGCCCAGGGGCAGCAGGACGCAGAAAAATACTGCAAACCACTTGGCACAAGGCCTACAGCGAATACCCACCATTCACTCACAAAGTACGCACAAGTTATCCACAGGGGCTCCGCCTTGCAAAGCCCCCGATACCGCATTATCTTGTATCCCGATCGCAGCGAACCACTAGATATAGGGGTTCGTGCAAAATCACACACAAAAGTCAACCCGCAAAATCAAGCGATTTTCCGGGTGAACTTCAAGTGATTCCAGCAGCCAAACCGCTCCTGCGGAGGCGACCGAGGCAAGCCCTTCCAGGGCCTTGTTCGGGTATGGGTGCTACAGGCCAGGCCTGGCATCCATCAGCAACAGTTTTTGGGCCCGGCCCAGAACCTTTGACTTCGGCCAGGGAGCGGCGAGCCAATTGCCCTTATTCCTGAGTCTGTCCCGAAGTTGGTACGCCCGCGCGGGCGGATGCGCATGCATTGCCCATCCCCGCCAGGCCATCGAGCAAGTGGACGGAACGGTGGGCGCCCAAAAGGCGCCTGAACAATATAGAAACTGTGGAGACACCCACCCATGCAAACCGACACAACTCGCGAGAACCCGCAGGCCAAGGTGCCGCAGGCCGCCGATTCCAACCAGGATCTGGCCGCCACCGCTCCCGGCCAACTGCGTGTGATCAAGCGTAACGGCACTGTCGTCCCCTATACCGACGACAAGATCACCGTGGCCATCACCAAGGCGTTCCTCGCAGTTGAAGGCGGCACCGCCGCTGCTTCGTCGCGCATCCACGACACCGTCGCGCGCCTGACCGAGCAGGTCACCGCCACGTTCAAGCGTCGCATGCCATCGGGTGGCACCATCCACATCGAAGAAATCCAGGACCAGGTCGAACTGGCCCTGATGCGCGCCGGCGAGCAGAAAGTCGCCCGTGACTACGTGATCTATCGCGACCAGCGTGCCAAGGAGCGTGCTACCCGCAGCAACGCCGACGCCGTGGTCGAGCCGCACCCGAGCATCCGCATCACCCTGGCCGACGGCAGCCTGGCGCCGCTCGACATGGCCCGCCTGAACACCATCATCAGCGAAGCCTGTGAAGGCCTGGCCGAAGTCGACGGCGAGCTGATCCAGCGCGAAACCCTGAAGAACCTGTACGACGGCGTGGCCATCAAGGACGTCAACACCGCCCTGGTGATGACCGCCCGTACCCTGGTCGAGCGCGAGCCGAACTACTCGTTCGTCACCGCCCGCCTGCTGATGGACACCCTGCGCGCCGAAGGCCTGGGCTTCCTGAACGTGGCCGAGAGCGCCACCCACCACGAAATGGCCGACCTGTACGCCAAGGCCCTGCCGGCCTACGTCGACAAAGGCGTCGAGTTCGAGCTGCTGGACCCGGCCCTGAAAGGCTACGATCTGGAGCGTCTGGGCAAGGCCATCGACCACGAGCGTGACCAGCAATTCACCTACCTGGGCCTGCAGACCCTGTACGACCGCTACTTCATCCACAAGGATGGCGTGCGCTTCGAGCTGCCACAGGTATTCTTCATGCGTGTGGCCATGGGCCTGGCGCTGGAAGAGAAAGACAAGGAAGCCCGTGCGATCGAGTTCTACAATCTGTTGTCGTCCTTCGACTACATGGCCTCGACCCCGACCCTGTTCAACGCCGGCACCCTGCGCCCGCAGCTGTCCAGCTGCTACCTGACCACCGTGCCGGACGACCTGTCGGGCATCTACCACGCGATCCACGACAACGCCATGCTGTCGAAATTCGCCGGTGGCCTGGGCAACGACTGGACCCCTGTGCGTGCACTGGGCTCCTACATCAAGGGCACCAACGGCAAATCCCAGGGCGTGGTTCCGTTCCTGAAAGTGGTCAACGACACCGCCGTTGCCGTCAACCAGGGTGGCAAGCGCAAGGGCGCCGTGTGTGCCTACCTGGAAACCTGGCACCTGGACATCGAAGAGTTCATCGAGCTGCGCAAGAACACCGGTGATGACCGTCGTCGTACCCACGACATGAACACCGCCAACTGGATCCCTGACCTGTTCATGAAGCGTGTCTTCGATGACGGCAAGTGGACCCTGTTCTCGCCTTCGGAAGTGCCAGACCTGCACGACCTGACCGGCAAGGCCTTCGAAGAGCGCTACGAGTACTACGAAGCCCTGACCGAGTACAACAAGATCAAGGTGTTCAAGACCATCCAGGCCAAAGACCTGTGGCGCAAGATGCTGTCGATGCTGTTCGAGACCGGCCACCCATGGCTGACCTTCAAAGACCCGTGCAACCTGCGTTCGCCGCAGCAGCACGTGGGCGTGGTCCACAGCTCGAACCTGTGCACCGAGATTACCCTGAACACCAACAAGGACGAGATCGCGGTCTGCAACCTGGGCTCGATCAACCTGCCGAACCACATCGTCGACGGCAAGCTGGACACCGCCAAGCTGCAACGCACCGTGAACACCGCCGTGCGCATGCTCGACAACGTGATCGACATCAACTACTACTCGGTGCCGCAAGCGCGTAACTCGAACTTCAAGCACCGCCCGGTCGGCCTGGGCATCATGGGCTTCCAGGATGCGCTGTACCTGCAGCACATTCCGTACGGCTCCGATGCTGCGGTCGAGTTCGCCGACAAGTCGATGGAAGCGGTCAGCTTCTACGCCATCCAGGCGTCCTGCGACCTGGCTGACGAGCGCGGTGCGTACGAGACCTTCCAGGGTTCGCTGTGGTCCAAGGGCATCCTGCCGCTGGATTCGCAACAGATCCTGATCGAGGCCCGTGGCGCCAAGTACATCGACGTCAACCTGGAAGAGTCCCTGGACTGGGCCCCGGTGCGCGAGCGCGTCAAGAAAGGTATTCGCAACTCGAACATCATGGCCATCGCGCCGACCGCGACCATCGCCAACATCACCGGCGTTTCGCAGTCCATCGAGCCGACCTACCAAAACCTGTACGTGAAATCGAACCTGTCGGGCGAGTTCACCGTGATCAACCCGTACCTGGTCCGCGACCTGAAGGCCCGTGGCCTGTGGGACTCGGTCATGATCAACGACCTGAAGTACTACGACGGTTCGGTGCAGCAGATCGAGCGTATCCCGCAAGAGCTGAAGGACCTGTACGCCACCGCGTTCGAAGTCGAGACCAAGTGGATCGTCGATGCCGCCTCGCGTCGCCAGAAGTGGATCGACCAGGCCCAGTCGCTGAACCTGTACATCGCCGGCGCTTCGGGCAAGAAGCTGGACGTGACCTACCGCATGGCCTGGTACCGTGGTCTGAAGACCACCTACTACCTCCGTGCCCTGGCTGCGACCAGCACCGAGAAGTCGACCATCAACACCGGCAAGCTCAACGCCGTTTCCAGCGGTGGCGACAGCGCCCCGGTCCAGGCAGCCGGCCCTGCGCCAGTGCCGAAGGCCTGCGCGATCGACGAGCCTGACTGCGAAGCCTGCCAGTAAGGCTTGGCTGAGGCTTCCCCCGGGAAGCCTCTTTTCCGTGTAGCCATACGGAACCCTGTGGGAGCGGGTTTACCCGCGAAGAGGCCGGCACTGCCGCCTCCTGCCCCACAGCCAAACACAATAGGCCCGGGCGCCAATGCCCAGGCCAGCCCCTCAAAGGGCACTCAGAATTGCGTGCACTGCTGTACCCCATCCGGGGCCAAAGCAACGCAACCAAGATCCACCGGCCATACTTCACAGATGGCCCTCAAGCAGGAGAATCTCACCATGCTGAGCTGGGACGAATTCGATAAAGAAGACGGCGAAGTAGCCGCCAAAGGCAACACCCCTGCGCAGGCCACTGCCGCCGCCACCCTCGACAAGCTCGACAGCGCCGGTGGTGCCGCCGCCCTGGAAGCCCGTGCCGCCACCGCCGACGACTCCGACGCCGTCAAGCGCGCCAAGGCTGCCCTGAACGACCTCGACATCGCCGAAGGCCTGGCCGAGCTGGAAGGCTCCGGCGCCCGCGTGCGTGTTGACGAAAAGCGCATGATCAACTGCCGCGCCGACCTCAACCAGCTGGTACCGTTCAAGTACGACTGGGCCTGGCAGAAGTACCTGGACGGCTGCGCCAACCACTGGATGCCGCAAGAGGTCAACATGACCGCCGACATCGCCCTGTGGAAGAGCATGGACGGCCTGACCGAGGACGAGCGCCGCATCGTCATGCGCAACCTCGGCTTCTTCTCCACCGCCGACTCGCTGGTAGCCAACAACCTGGCCCTGGCCGTGTACCGCCTGATCACCAACCCGGAGTGCCGCCAGTACATCCTGCGCCAGGCCTTCGAAGAGGCGATCCACACCCACGCCTACCAGTACTGCATCGAGTCGCTGGGCATGGATGAAGGCGAGATCTTCAACATGTACCACGAGATCCCGTCGGTCGCGAAGAAAGCCGCCTGGGGCCTGAAGTACACCCGCGCCATCTCCGATCCGGAATTCAACACCGGCACCGTCGAAACCGACAAAGAGCTGCTGCGCAACCTGATCGCTTACTACTGCGTGCTGGAAGGCATCTTCTTCTACTGCGGCTTCACCCAGATCCTGTCCATGGGCCGCCGCAACAAGATGACCGGCGTCGCCGAGCAGTTCCAGTACATCCTGCGTGACGAGTCGATGCACCTGAACTTCGGTATCGACGTGATCAACCAGATCAAGATCGAGAACCCGCACCTGTGGGACGCGGCGATGAAGGAAGAAGCGACCCAGATGATCCTGCAAGGGACCCAGCTGGAGATCGAATACGCCCGTGACACCATGCCACGCGGGGTACTGGGCATGAACGCGGCGATGATGGAGGACTACCTCAAGTTCATCGCCAACCGTCGCCTGACCCAGATTGGCCTGAAGGAAGAGTACCCGGGGACCACCAACCCGTTCCCGTGGATGAGCGAGATCATGGACTTGAAGAAGGAGAAGAACTTCTTTGAGACGCGTGTGATCGAGTATCAGACTGGTGGGGCGTTGAGCTGGGATTGATCGTCCGGGCTGAGCATCGAGAAGGCTGCCGATTGGCAGCCTTTTTTATTGGCAGGGGAATGGCAGAACAGGAAGCATCCTACAACTTTTACCGTTGTCACTTTGAACGCATAGCGATAACGTTTCATGGCGCTTAAGAACGCTCACGCAGCGGAACCCCGTTCCCGTTAGCAACGGCTCTCCAATATCAGGATGGCCAAACATGGACAGTCTCAATACACCTACCCTCTTCTTTCGCCACAACCGTCCTCTTCACACCCTTTGGCTCGAGTCCCAAGCCTGGTTTTGCGCCCACGAACTCGGCCGGCTGAGCGGGCACTTCTTCGATGAGCACTGCATGCGCAAGCTCGACCCGGACCAGTACCGCACGGTGCAGCTGCGGCGCTATGGCAAGTACCAGGAAACCACCATGGTCAGCGAATCCGGGGCCTATACCTTGTTGGCACATCACCATGTGCCGGAGAACCGGCATTTGCGCTGGTGGTTGACGCATGAGGTGGTGGCGGTGCTGCGTGATGGGCAGACGGACGGGGTTGAGGATGCGCCGCGGCTGGGGCAGATGTGCTGGCCTGGGGGGCGGACGGCGACGTTGTTGTATTGGCAGAGTGAGCCTTGGGTGAGGATGCGGGAGATGCCGGTAGTGCTGGCTGGGGAGGTGGAACAGCTACCGCAGGTGGAGAAGCGGAAGTTGAGTTGGCGGGAGTGTGCGCAGCGAGCGCTGCGGTTGCATGGGGTTTAACCAGCGCGTTTGCCTGCGCGGGCCTCTTCGCGGGTGAACCCGCTCCCACAGGGGGCTTAGTCTGCTGGAATGACTTGGTTAGTCAGTAAAGTGCGGTATATAGGGCTGGAGAGCAGCCCATCGCCGGCAAGCCATGCGCAGCACCAGTGGGAGCTGGCTTGCCGGCGATGGGCCGCAAAGCGGCCCTAATCTGTATGCCCCACTGGCATGTGGAGTTACCCGCGAACACCGGCAATGCCGGTGCCATGTACCGCGTCGTATTCTTCGCGGACATGCCCGCTCCCACAAAGGCCGCGTCTCGCTTGTGATACGGCCAGGGCCCTTCCGCATGACTGCTGTAAGGTTTTGACTCAACCCAGTCAGCAGAAACCTCACTAATGGCCTTCAGGTTACTTGCAGGGGCTATTACACTGACGGATATCCAATTCATGCGTCTGACCAGACCAGGAAAACCTATGGCAACCTTGAGCGAAAACCAGCTTAGCGACGAGACTATTGAGAATCTGGAAAATCAGATTCCGGAGATGGCCGCAGCTGCCACACGCCTTGCATATTTCCGGGCTGTCGCAGCAGGACATACGGTCGTCACCGTCGCCAACAATCACATCATCGCAACCCACGCTGACGGGCATGTTGAAGTGCTTGCCGAGACCAAGCCAGGCCGAAAGGTGAAGACCGGGCAGCGCTTCACCGTGCGAAAGCTCAGTGGGCGCGCCTAAGCTTCGCGTTTTTGCCGGGCCCAATGGGTCGGGTAAAAGCACCATCAAAGATCAGGTCCCACCTCGACTGATCAACCTCTACGTCAATGCCGATGAACTGGAAAAATCAGCCAAATCGACTGGCTACATCGACCTGAATGACTATGGTCTTGAGCTTACGTTGGAGGCTCTGCGTTCGTATCTCAGCCAGCACCCACTGATGATAAAGGCAGGGCTACAGAAGGACGTAGAACGGGTAGCCCTCGATGGTCGAAGAATCGACCTCCGAGCAGTAGACATCAATTCTTACCATGCTGCAGTGGTTGCGGACTTTATCCGTCATCATTTGCTCGACCGTAGGATCAGCTTCACATTCGAGACAGTGATGTCTTCATCGGAAAAGGTTAGGTTCATGGAGGCAGCCCAGAAGCTGGGCTACCGAACTTACCTGTATTTCGTGGCCACAAATTCACCGGAGATCAATATTCTTCGGGTGGCCAACAGGGTCGAAGATGGCGGCCATGATGTCCCGAAAGACAAAATTACCCAACGTTACGACCGTACACTCTCACTGCTTCCCGAAGCCATTTCCGCAGCGAACCGGGCGTACATTTTTGATAATTCCGGCGATGAGTCTGTTTTCTTGGCAGAAATTACTGACGGTGCCACGTTGGAGTTTCATCAGAACGACATGCCGGACTGGTTCATCAATGCCTACCTGAGTCAGGTTTGGGAACCATGAGTTAAGCCCAACGGTAGAACACCCAGCTTTATTCCCTTGCGCAATATCGGTGTGAGCGGCCATCGCCGGGGCCGCTTTGCGGCCCTTTCGCGACGCAAGGCCGCTCCTACACGGGATCGCGTATCACTGGGAATTTGTGTGGCAGTTGCCGGCAAGAATCCGCCAGGGCCTTGAACGAAAAAAGCGCAATGGGCGCTTTTTCAAGGGGTTAGTAAAACAGCGGGGGCCAGGGAGCGCTCGATCTCATCCGGTCAGGCGCGCCATAAAAAAGGGGCCCCGCCCACGCCGACAAGGGGGTACGGCATCAACGAGGATGCCGGGACTGGACATGCCAGTCTAAGTGGTCGAGGGCGAGGCCTGATTTGAAGATAGCGCAGGGGAGCAGCGCGGTCCACTGTCAGGTAGGGTTGATTTGTTTACCTGCAAAGCAGTTGTCATCGTATCTCTTTACAGAGTGCGCGATAGAGCCTCTACGCGTTAATTTACGGGGATCTTGCCTTTAATCACCAGGCCATTATGCGTTGACAGTCCCTCTCACCCTTGCTAATAATCGCCCCTAGTTGTACGACAACACATAACAAAAACAACAATCAGTGGACGAACCCATGTCGACACTCATCCCGCTGCACCCACATCTGTCTCTTCCCACGGTCTGCTGGCGTACCCCCTCGAGTACCTAGCGCCCGGTTACTGCGCATTCACCCCTGGCCCTGACCGGCCCGTTACTTACCCGCCCCTGCCGCAGGCCGCTTGCGCGTGCCCGGTGGACGGGCTGCCATACCCTTCGGGAGCATAACAATAATGAAGATCTGCCATACCTTGCCCTTCGCGCTGCTTGGCGCCGGGGTTATCGCCGGCTTGCCAGGTACCAGCCTGGCGGCGGGTTTTGTCGAGGACAGCAAGGCCACCCTCGGCCTGCGCAACTTCTACATCAACCGCAACTTCACCAACCAGAGCAACCCGCAAAGCAAGGCCGAGGAATGGACGCAAAGCTTCATCCTCGACGCCCGTTCGGGGTTCACCGAGGGGCCGATCGGCTTCGGCGTGGATGTGCTGGGGCTGTGGTCGGTCAAGCTGGATGGCGGTGGCGGTACCTACGGCACGGCGTTGTTGCCGCGCCATGACGATGGCAAGCCGGCCGATGACTATGGGCGCCTGGCAGTGGCGGGCAAGGCACGCATCTCCAGAACAGAACTGAAGATCGGTGAGTGGATGCCGGTGCTTCCGATTCTGCGCTCGGACGACGGGCGTTCGTTGCCACAGACGTTCCGTGGCGGGCAGGTCACGTCCAACGAGATTGCCGGGCTGACCTTGTATGGCGGGCAGTTCCGCGGCAACAGCCCGCGCAACGACGCCAGCATGGACGACATGAGCTACGCCGGTGGCGTGTCGGACCGCTTCAACTTTGTTGGTGGCGAGTACAAGTTCAATCAGGACCGCACCCTGGTCGGGCTGTGGAATGCGGCGCTGAAGGATGTGTACCAGCAACAGTACCTGCAACTGAGCCACAGTCAGCCGGTGGGTGGCTGGACCCTGGGCGCCAACCTGGGCTACTTCAATGGCGATGACGATGGCGCCAGACGCGCTGGCGAGCTGGACAACAAGACTTACTCGGGAATGTTCTCGGCCAAGTACGGTGGCAGCACCTTCTGGGTCGGGCTGCAGAAAGTCGATGGCGATACCTGGATGCGGGTCAACGGCACCAGTGGCGGCACCCTGGCCAACGACAGTTACAACTCCAGCTTCGACAACGCCAACGAGCGCTCGTGGCAGCTGCGCCATGACTTCAACTTCGTCACCGTCGGGGTGCCGGGGCTGACCTTGATGAACCGCTATATCAGCGGGCGCGATGTGCACAGCGGGGTGGTGACTGATGGCAAGGAGTGGGTGCGTGAGACGGAACTGGCGTATGTGATCCAGAGCGGGGCGTTCAAGGATTTGAGTGTGAAATGGCGCAATTCCTCGATTCGTCGGGATTACAGCAATAACGAGTTTGATGAGAACCGGTTGATCTTCAACTATCCGTTGTCGTTGCTGTAACCAAGGGCGAGGCGAACGCGATCCCTGTGGGAGCGGGCATGCCCGCGAAGCCGGCAACTCGGTGCATGGCACCGGCTACGCCGGTGTTCGCGGGCGCGCCCGCTCCCACAAGAGACCGCGTAACCCGTCGAGGGCTGTGCATGCCTCATTGACAACCACCAGAACCACCGCCAATATTCACCGCAGTCATACGACAACCTACAACAACTTACAACAAGAGCTGGCCATGACCACTACTCCCCTCAATCGCCTGCTGCTCACTGGAGCCGCAGGCGGCCTGGGCAAGGTCCTTCGCGAACGCCTGCAAGGCTACGCCGAAGTCCTGCGCCTTTCTGACATCAGCCCCATGGCACCTGCCGCAGGTCCGCATGAAGAGGTCATCACCTGCGACCTGGCCGACAAGGCTGCAGTACATGCCTTGGTCGAAGGCGTGGACGCCATCATCCATTTCGGCGGCGTGTCCACCGAGCACTCCTTCGAAGAGATCCTCGGCCCTAACATCTGCGGCGTGTTCCACATCTACGAGGCAGCACGCAAGCATGGCGTGAAACGCATCATCTTCGCCAGTTCCAACCACACCATCGGTTTCTACCGCCAGGATGAGCGCATCGACGCCCATTCACCACGCCGCCCGGACAGCTATTACGGGCTGTCCAAGTGCTACGGCGAGGATGTTGCCAGCTTCTACTTCGACCGCTACGGCATCGAGACCGTCAGCATCCGCATTGGCTCGTCGTTCCCGCAACCACAGAACCGGCGGATGCTTTGCACCTGGCTGAGCTATGACGACCTGGTGCAACTGATCGAGCGCGGGCTGTTCACGCCCGACGTTGGCCACACCATCGTCTACGGCGCCTCCGACAACCGCACCGTGTGGTGGGACAACCGCCATGCCGAGCACCTGGGCTACGTGCCAAAGGACAGCTCCGAACCCTTCCGCGCCGCCGTGGAAGCCCAGCCGGCGCTCGCTGCCGACGACCCGAGCATGGTCTATCAGGGCGGTGCCTTCGCCGTGGCCGGCCCGTTCAACTGACCTTGGGGGGAGGCACGGCCATGAACTGCGAACTGATTGTCGACGCCCGCAACAGCACCGGCGAAAGCCCCGTCTGGCACCCAAGCGAACAGGCCCTGTACTGGGTCGACATTCCCGCCCGCCAGCTGCACCGCTGGCAGGCGGCCGATGGCACCCACCGGGTCTGGCAAGGCGACGAGATGCTAGCCTGCATCGCCCGCAGCGGTGACGGCTGGGTGGCGGGTATGGAAAGTGGCATCTTCCAGCTGCAGGCCAAAGCAGATGGCAGCCTGGATAGCCGTTTGCTCAGCAGCGTGGAGCATGCCCAGGCTGGCATGCGCTTCAACGATGGCCGCTGCGACCGCCAGGGCCGCTTCTGGGCCGGCACCATGTTGCTGGACATGCAGCAAGGCGCGCATGTCGGCGCGCTGTACCGGCATGACGGCGAAGGTCGGCTGCACCTGCAGCAGGGCGGCATGATCGTGCCCAACGGCCTGGCCTTCAGCCCCGACGGCAAGCGCATGTATCTGTCCGATTCACACCCCGATGTGCAAAAGGTCTGGGCGTTCGACTACGACATCGACAGCGGCACCCCGCACAACCAGCGGCTGTTCGTCGACATGCGCAGCCACCCCGGCCGCCCCGACGGCGCCGCCATGGACCAGGATGGCTGCTACTGGGTCTGCGGCAACGACGCCGGGCAGATCCACCGATTCACCCCAGATGGCCGACTCGACCGCTCGCTCAGCGTGCCGGTGAAAAAGCCGGCGATGTGTGCCTTCGGCGGCGCCTGCCTCGACACCCTGTACATCACCTCGATCCGCCCCTCGGGCATCGACCTCGGCGACCAGCCACTGGCTGGCGGGGTATTTGCCCTCAACCCTGGCACCAAGGGCCTGGAGGAACCTGTCTACCGGGGCTAAGCCCCCATCCACCACCACACTTGCACGCTCGAAACCGGATAATAAAAACCACGGAGTTTCATCATGACGTTCAAACGCAAGCTGCTTCTTGCCGTTCTCCCGTTCGCCTTCAGCGTGGCCATGCCCGCCTCGGCCCTGGACATCAAGTTCGCCGAAATCCACCCCGCCGGCTACCCGACCGTGGTCGCCGAGCAGAACATGGGTAAAAAGCTCGAAGATGCCAGTAATGGCGATATCACCTTCAAGATGTTCGCGGGCGGCGTGCTGGGCTCGGAAAAGGAAGTGATCGAACAGGCGCAGGTTGGCGCCGTGCAGATGACCCGCGTCAGCCTGGGTATCGTCGGCCCGGTGGTACCGGATGTGAACGTGTTCAACATGCCGTTCGTGTTCCGCGACCATGACCACATGCGCAAGATCATCGACGGCGAGATAGGCCAGGAGATCCTCGACAAGATCACCAACTCCGACTTCAACCTGGTGGCCCTGGCCTGGATGGATGGTGGCTCGCGCAGCATCTACACCAAGAAGCCGGTGCGCAGCCTGGAAGACCTCAAGGGCATGAAGATTCGCGTGCAGGGCAACCCGCTGTTCATCGACATGATGAACGCCATGGGCGGCAATGGCATCGCCATGGACACCGGGGAAATCTTCAGCGCCCTGCAGACCGGGGTGATCGACGGCGCCGAAAACAACCCGCCAACCCTGCTCGAGCACAACCACTTCCAGAGCGCCAAGTACTACACCCTGACCGGCCACCTGATCCTGCCGGAGCCGGTGGTGATGTCCAAGACCACCTGGAACAAGCTCACCCCCGAGCAGCAGGTGCTGGTGAAGAAGGTCGCGCGTGAGGCGCAGATGGAGGAGCGCGCGCTGTGGGACGCCAAGTCCGCCGCCAGCGAAGAGAAGCTCAAGGCCGCCGGTGTCGAGTTCATCACCGTCGACAAGAAGCCGTTCTACGAAGCTACCGCTTCGGTCCGCGAAAAATACGGTGCGCAGTACGCCGACCTGATGAAACGTATCGACGCCGTCCAGTAATCGCGGCCCCTTCCTGAACGACCCCGGCAGTGCGGCGCCCGCCGCCCTGCCGCTTTGGTGATGCCGATGAAAAACCTCTTTCTACGTGCCAACGACACGCTGTACCGCGCCTGTATCTGGGTTGCCGGCCTGTCGATCCTGACCATGTCGCTGATCATTCCCTGGGGCATCTTCGCCCGCTACGTGCTCGGCACTGGCGCCAGTTGGCCGGAACCCGTGGCGATCTTGCTGATGGTGGTGTTCACCTTCGTCGGCGCAGCGGCCAGTTACCGTGCCGGGGCGCATATGGCGGTGGCGATGATCACCGACCGCCTGCCAGCGCAGCAGCGCCAACTGGTGGCGCTGCTGGTGCAACTGCTGATGATCCTGGTGTGCGTGTTCATGACCTATTACGGCAGCAAGCTGTGCATCACCACCTGGAACCAGTTTCTGGCGTCGTTGCCGGGGGTGCGGGTGGGCATGACCTACGCGCCGATCCCGGTCGGCGGCGTGCTGACTTTGGTGTTCGTGCTGGAGAAACTGCTGCTGGGCGACCAGAGCCATCGCAAGGTGGTGCGCTTCGACCAGCTGGAAGAAAACGAGGGGGCGGCATAAATGGATGCGTTCATTCTGTTGGGCAGTTTCATCGCTCTCATCCTGCTGGGCATGCCGGTGGCCTACGCCTTGGGCCTGTCGGCGCTGATCGGAGCCTGGTGGATCGACATCCCACTGCAGGCGATGATGATCCAGGTGGCCAGTGGGGTTAACAAGTTCTCGCTGCTGGCGATTCCGTTCTTCGTCCTGGCCGGCGCGATCATGGCCGAAGGCGGCATGTCACGCCGGTTGGTGGCGTTTGCCGGTGTGCTGGTGGGCTTCGTGCGCGGCGGGCTGTCGCTGGTCAACATCATGGCCTCGACCTTCTTCGGGGCGATTTCCGGCTCGTCGGTAGCCGACACCGCGTCGGTGGGTTCGGTACTGATCCCGGAGATGGAGCGCAGGGGATACCCGCGCGAGTTTTCCACCGCAGTGACCGTCAGCGGCTCGGTACAGGCGCTGCTGACCCCGCCCAGCCACAACTCGGTGCTGTACTCGCTGGCGGCAGGCGGCACGGTATCGATTGCCTCGCTGTTCATGGCCGGGGTGATGCCCGGTTTGCTGCTAAGCGCAGTGATGATGGGCCTGTGCCTGCTGTTCGCCAAGAAGCGCAATTACCCCAAGGGCGAAGTGATCCCGATGCGCCAGGCGCTGAAGATCGCCGGTGAAGCACTGTGGGGGCTGATGGCCATGGTCATCATCCTCGGTGGCATCCTCAGCGGGGTGTTCACCGCGACCGAATCGGCAGCCGTGGCGGTGGTGTGGTCGTTCTTCGTGACCATGTTCGTCTACCGCGACTACAAGTGGCGCGACCTGCCCAAGCTGATGCACCGCACGGTACGCACCATCTCGATCGTGATGATCCTGATCGGCTTCGCTGCAAGCTTTGGCTACGTGATGACGCTGATGCAGATTCCGTCGAAGATCACCACGGCGTTTCTGACCCTGTCGGACAACCGCTATGTGATCCTGATGTGCATCAACTTCATGCTATTGCTGCTGGGCACGGTCATGGACATGGCACCGCTGATCTTGATTCTTACGCCGATCCTGCTACCGGTGATAACCGGTATCGGCGTGGACCCGGTGCACTTTGGCATGATCATGCTGGTGAACCTGGGGATCGGGCTGGTAACGCCGCCGGTGGGGGCTGTGTTGTTCGTCGGCTCGGCAATTGGCAAGGTGAGCATCGAATCGACGGTGAAGGCGATGCTGCCGTTCTACCTGGCGCTGTTCCTGGTGTTGATGGCGGTAACCTACATCCCGGCCATCTCGCTGTGGCTGCCTAGCGTGGTGCTGTAACTGCACTTGCGGTCCCTGTAGGAGCGGCCTTGTGTCGCGATGGGCCGCAAAGCGGCCCCAGGATTTCGGCGTTGATGCTGATAGTGCTGGGGCCGCTTTGCGGCCCATCGCGACACAAGGCCGCTCCTACAACGACCGTGATGCGGCTGGAAAATCTATCTGCAAACGGATCCTGCACATGGCTGTCCCCTCCTCTGCTATCCCCCTGTTCCCACGCAAGCTGGCCATCGCCCTGCTGGCTTTGCTGGCCTGCTCCTTCGCCGGTAACCACATCGCCGCACGGATCGCCTTCGATGACGGCACCGGCGTGTTGCTGGCCATCCTCTGCCGCTCGGGCATCACGTTTCTGGTCCTGGCCAGCCTGCTGCTATGGCAACGCCAGGCCCTGGCCCTGCCCGCCGGCACTCGCCGCTGGCAGTTGTTGCTCGGCCTGCTGATCGCCACCCAGAGCCTGTGCCTGTACTCGGCGGTGGCGCGCATTCCGGTGGCCCTGGCGCTGCTGGTGGGCAACACCTTCCCGATGCTGCTGGCACTGCTCACCTGGGCGCTGGGTGGAGCACGCCCCACTGGCCGCACCGTGCTGTTCATGGGCCTGATCCTGTGCGGCCTGGTACTGGCGCTGGACGTGCCGGCACGCCTGGCCGACAGCAGCGATGCCAACCCGCACTGGGCGCTGGGTGTCGGCCTGGCCTTCGGCGCCGCCTGTGCCTTTGCCTGCGCCTTGTGGATCACCGACCACAAGCTGGCCGCCGTGCGCGGCCCGGTGCGCAGCCTGCTGACGCTGCTGATCGTGTTTTCCAGCATGCTGGTCGCAGGCGCAAGCGGCGTAATGCCGTCCGGCTTGTCGCTGCCGGGCAGCAGCAGCGGCTGGGCGGCGCTGGCGAGCCTGGTGGTGCTGTATGGCCTGGCCTTCACCTTGCTGTTTGTCTGCGTGCCGCGGCTGAACATGGCACAGAACGCGCCGGTCATGAACGTCGAACCTGTCGCGACCTTGCTGCTTGGCTGGGCCCTGCTCGGCCAGCAGCTGGGTACCCTGCAACTGCTCGGCGGTGCCGTGGTGGTGTGCGGCATCGTGCTGCTCACTTACCGGCGCCCCGCCTGACGCTTTTTCAAAGGAGCCTTGAATGGCTGTGACCGAACTGCACCTGCAGGACCGCCTGACCCGCCTGAGCCTGGCCCCGGAACTGGGCGCCAGCCTGGTCAACTGGCAGGTCAAGGCGACCGGGCAGGCTCTGCTGCGTCATTCCGACCACGACGCGCTGGCCAGCGGTACGCCGCGACGGCTAGCCTGCTACCCGCTGGCGCCGTGGTCCAACCGTATCGCCGAAGGCGGCTTTGCCCGGCCCGAGGGTTGGCAGGCTCTGGCGCCAAATACCGCGCATGACCCTTACCCGATTCATGGCAGCGCCTGGCAGCAGGCCTGGCAGGTGGTGCACTACAGTGAACGGCGTGCGCGACTGACGCTGGACAGTTCCGTACCGTTTGCCTACCACGCCACCCTGGATGTGCATTTGCAAGAGGGTTGCCTGAACCTGGGCCTGCATGTAACGCACCTGGAGGAATCGGCTAACTGGTATGGGCTGGGGCTGCACCCTTACTTTCCACGCTATCCCGATACCAGGCTGTATGCAGCGGCACGCAAGGTCTGGCTGGCCGAGGATGGGCGCTTGCCGTCGTACCAGGCCGAAGTACCTGAACAGTGGAGTTTTGCAACGCTGGCCAGCCTGCCCGAAACGGTGGTTGATCACGCCTTCAGTGGCTGGCCGGGGACGTGTGTGATCGAACAGCCGGGAGCCGGGTATCGGTTGGCATGTAGCGCCAGCGGGGCTGAGCACTTCTTGCTGTTCTGCCCTCAGGGGCAGGGTTTTTTCTGCTTTGAGCCGGTTAGCCACCCGGTCAATGCGCATCACCTGCCGGGGCGGCCGGGGTTGCGGTTGTTGCAGCGTGGGCAAATGATGAGCCTGGCGTTCAGGATTCAATATCGGGCTTTGTAACCGGGGTGCCCTCTGGGAGCGGTTTGAGCCGGTGCCATGCGCAGCTAGTTACTGTTCAGGCAGCCCAAAGGCTATTTCCCCTCATCAGCCGGCTCCACCCGCTGCACCACGATCTGCAGATGGTTCGCCATATCCGTCAGTATCACCTCCCCTTCCTTGTACTCCGGGGTGATCATCAGCGTGCGGACAAAATGCTCGTTGCCGCCTTCGCGCTTTTGCACGTTCTCGAACGCCACGATGATCGTGTCATTGCGCCAGTTGCTGATGTCGAAACCGCCCGCAGCAACGAATTCGCGAATGTCGCGCTCGTCATTGAAAACACTGGCAGGCAGGATCAGCAAGCGGTCCTTGAGAAACACCTCATAGTACTGTCGAGGCCCCACCGGCCAGTTCTGCTCCACCACATGCTCGATGCGCCAGTGATGGACGTTGTTCTCATAAACCACGACGCGTTCGACCTTGTGCCCGTTGCAGGCAACGAGCAAGGGCAACAGCAAAGCAGCGAACCCGCTACGCATTCGGCGCAAATTCATCCAGAAGCCTCGTTACATCAGCCAAGCCATCATTTGCCAGCTTTCGCCGCCTGGTGGTTGGCCCTGCGCGTTTCTCGGTAGCCCACCAGGCGCACGCGCATTTCCCGGTAGCGCTGGCTATTGATCACCAGCAAGGCCAGCAGCCCGAACAGCAATACCGAGACGTAGCCGCCCATGTGCGGCCGGTAAGCGTAGCTGGGCAACGCGGCCAGCACGGCCAGCCCGTTCAGGCCGACCAGCCCGCGCACGCCCCAGGCATAACCCCGCACCATGGCGATATGCGAGGCGACGCTCAGCGCCCCTGCCAGCGCCAGGACCAGCACCGACAGCGATCGGTCCGGGCTGCGCAGCCAGGTGGAGAACACCAGTGAAACACAGCCGCCAATGGCAAAGCAGGACAGCATGAACTCGGCGATGAACACGCCGAAGTAGCGGGAAAGAAATGCCTTCAGTTCCTGGCCCTGGGTCATTCGTCAACTTCCTCGTAAAGCCCCACGGCAACCGACTGCACAAAGCTACTGCTGGCAAAACCCGATAGGCCGCCTATCGAGTCCTTGATCAGGGTACGCGTGGCGTGCTGAATTTCGGTAGGGGTGAAACGCTTGATCGCGGTACCCGCCGCCTGCTTCAGCTTGAGCTGCTTGGCGGTGAGCGACGGATGCTTGATGAGCAGCAGTTCCTCGGCCAAGGCCTTGCGTTGCTGCCGGGACAGACTATGGAACAGCTCTCTCCAGCCCTTGCCGGTCGCCGCTTTGCGAGCCTGCAGGAAACGCACGGTGTTCAGGCTCGATGCACCCACACCTGCCAGCGCTACGCCGTCGAGTATGCTCATCACTGTCTGGACCGTGTCATTACTGTCGAGCCAGTCGTTCTGCCCAGGGTCGAACACTTCGTTGAATACCCGGTACCCGCCCATCATGCACTGCCCGGTACCCGCAGCTGCGGCGGCATAACCGACCGCCGTCAACACCATGCTGGCGCCGCCAGTGAAGGGTACAGCAATGGTGCCGCTGAACATGACGACCCAGCCAAGATAGGCGGAAAGGCAACCCAAACTGGCGTTCACGGCCTCTGCCATCACCTTGCGCTCACGCGCGCCGGTTTGCAGCTGGGTCATGAACTGTTCAGGCGACTTGTATGGGGGTGCCTCCTGCAGAATCACACGCTTGGGCGCAATGCTGCAGATAGGCTTGAATTCGCGCAGGACAATCACGTTGTACTGGGCATCGATATAGACAACACCAGCACCAACGATACCCGGGTCGGCATCGATAGCCCTGAACAGCTTCTGTTGGTCGACAGTCAACAGCAGCCGTTGACGGGCCATTTGCTGCTGGTAGCCGCCCAGGACGCCGGACATCAGATCGGTCACGACAACTCTCCTTGTTTCGAAAAGCCGCTGCGCCGGCCCACGCATGCCCCGTGCAGGTCAGGCGACCTGCCGAGAGCAGCACGTGCACCGGCGCAAGCGCAACGGAGCGTGGGTTACACGTTCGGGCAAGGCACCGGCGCCCAGTCACCCATGTCGGGGCTGCGGCACATCTTGTTGACCTGGTCGACGCCAGCATTGGCCACCTGCTGGGCCTCGGCTTTCTTGGTAGTGGCCTTCTGCAGGGTCTTCTCGGTGGCGACCGCCTCTTGCGGCACGTTCGTGTTCACCTTGACGGCCTGGGTCTTCTTCTTGCCGGTGGTGGCCTTCGGCGGTTCAGCCACGGTCGCTACGTCGGTACGGGCCACGCCAACCTGCTTGAGGTCCTGCTCGTAGGCCTGGGTGTAGTTGTCGAGGTTTTCCGCAACGCGGCCATTGACGGTAGCCAGCAGCTTGTTCGACTCCTGCAGGCCCGAGACGATCTCGGCCAGGCGCTTGCGCCCTTCGGTGTCGTTGATGCGGTTGGCCTTGCGGCCTTCGATCAGGCTGGTGAACTCACGCTGGTAGCAGCTTTGCGAAGCCTTGGCATAGGCCGTGGTGCGGTCCAGGTCGGCGGCGCTCTTGTCGATGTCGGTGGCGTAAGAGGCAATGCGCTGCTTGTCGTCGCTGATCTGCTTCTGGCGCTCGGTGTAGTAACCGGCCGCACCGCCCACCAGGGCACCACCCGCCGCACCGATGGCAGCGTTGCGGCCACGGTTGTCGCCATCGACCAGGGCGCCGGTCAGGGCACCGCCGAGGGCCCCGATGACGGCGCCTGTAGCAACCGAGCGGGTCATGTCACCGTCGGTGGAACGCAGGTGCTGCACGGGCTGGTAGCAGCTCGGGTAGTACTCGACCTTGGTCGTGGCACCAACCTTGGACACCGGAGAGCTGGAGCAGCCCGCCAGCAGGACAGTGCTGAAACCGGCGGCAATCAGCAGGGCGGAACGGGCATGGGTAGCCGTGAAGATGGTCTTGAACATGTCACTTTCTCACGTGGGTGGTTAAAACGGGGGGCTTCATGCCACCCCGCGGTTGGTCAGGCAGAAGCCACTACGAGGGCCGCGCGGCGGCCGATGCCAGGAGCTCCTTGAGGATCGTCGCCGGGTCGGCCCGCTGGTTCTGGCGGTACTCCCCAACGTGGCGAACGAACAGGGTCGCGCGGCTCACCAGGCTCTTGCCCAGGACCGGCTTGCGGTTGAGTTCTTCCTTGACCCGCTGGAACTGCGCCTGGATCACCGCATCGGTGTAGCGCGTACCACTGGCCAGGTTGTCGATGTAGATCGCCACGGCGCCATCGAGCGCGGCGCGGCCGTTGGTGATGGCTGCGGCGTACATGCGCACGGTGGTCTGGTCACCACGCGCCTTGGCCTCGGCCTGGGTGGTGCGCAGGTTGGTCAGGCGGATGTTGTAGTTGTTGATGGTCTCGGCCACCAGCGCGGCGGACTGGATCAGGTTGCCGGCAGCCTCTTCGCGCTGGCGGCCGATCAGCGAAACGCTGCGCTTGAGCTCTTCGTTGACCAGCCCCAGCTCGGCCTGCTGGCGCGGGTCGGCGGTGGCGGCGATGATGCTGTCCAGGCGCTTGGTCGGATCCTGCGCGGCATCGATGTCGTCGGTCAGGCTGGCCAGGCGCCCTACCTTCTGCCACTGCTCGAACAGCTCCTGGTAACGCGAACGGGGCGCCGACAGGGCGCCGATGGCCACCCGGAAGCCCGTGGTCTCGTTGCGCTGCTCGGTACCGTCAGCGCCGAACAGCGGGTACTCGCGGCGCATGCCGGTGAACAGCGTGCCCTCGCCTTCCAGGTAGTTGCCACCCTTGACCACGAAGCCGCCATAGGCGCCTTGCAAGCGGCCGGCATGTACCAGCTGGAACGACTCCTGAACCATTTCGGCAGCATTGCCGATCACATCGAACAGCCCCAGCGGGTTCGGCAGCCGGGTACCGATCGGCATCAGCCGTGCGGCCTGCCCGGTGCCGCCCGCCACCTGGTTGAATACCGCCCAGTCGCCGAGCGGCCCGTCGCTGTCACTACCCTGGACCTTGCGCGGGAACAGGCGCCCTTCCAGTTCCTGGCGGCTCACCGCAGAACCGCCACGGGCAGCGAACTCCCACTCCACTTCGGTAGGCAGGCGCACAAAACCGACCCCGCCGTCCTCGGCCTTGCTGCCCCGGCCACTGACCGGCAGCAGGTCGCGGTGATACTTGAGCAACCAGGCGCTATAGACCGCGGCAAAGCGCTCGGCTTCGAAGCGCGACAGCTTGACTTTGGGCAGACGCCCCGCCGCCGTGGTATCGGGCTGGCAGGCCGGCGCCGGCTCGCCGCTGGCCAGCGACTGGGCCTGAGCCATCACTTGGGCATACTGCCGGGCGGTGACCTCGTACTTGCCAATGAAATACATCATCGGCTTGAGCGGGCCTGCCTGGTCGAGCTTGGGCAAGCTGGGGGCGACGGCCTTCTGCCAATCGGCAGAAAGGTCCTGAAGGCTGAACTGGCCATTGATGAAGTCACGCCGATAACCGGAAATGAACGACTGCTGGTAGCCGGCCTCGCCCTCGCTGAACGGGTAGCCGAGGTTGACCTCGCGGTCGTCCAGGCTGCCCTGGGCCAGCACGTAGACGCTGCGCAGCACCAGCTCGCCGCCGCACGGCAGCGGCAGGCTGACGTCGCCCGGCAAGGGCTTGGGGTTGTCCAGCTTGCTGGTGTCGACCGCCTGTGCCGGGGCGCTGGCGGCAGCGGCGTTGACCGGCTTGGCAGGCGGCTCGTCGGCGCCCGGCGAACAGGCCGCCAGGCCCAGCGTTGTCAGAAGCAGAGCCGTAGCCCCGAGGCGATATTCAGACATCACGGATTCCTTGACTGGCGTCGATGCGCGTCACCCGCCAGCCACCCAGGGCAGCAGCGGCTGTGCTGGCCAGCAGCACCGCGGACAACGCAACGAAGTAATGCATTGGCAACAGATGGCTGGCGTATTCGCCAGGCACCTGCGTGAAGATCCGGTTGAGGCCCTGCTCGGCCAGCAGGTACAGGCCGCCGGCAACTGCGGCCGCCAGTACGCCGCTGTACAGCGCCTGCAGCACCACGAACAGCAGCAGCGCGGCCGTGCCGAACCCCAGCAGGCGCAGCACCGCCAGCTCACGCTGCTTGCGCTGTACCGCCGCGACCGCGCCAGCGGCGACGGCGGCCACGGCACCGGCCACGGCCAGGCTGGTGATGATCCAGAACACCAGGTCGAGGTTGCGGCTGAGCGCCTGCACCTGGGCGATCTGCGCCGCCTGGGTCGACACCAGCCACTTGCGTTCGGCGAAATAGGCGCGCAGCGGCTCGACATCGGCCAGCTCCTTGGCATACAGGCGAAACGCCGGGTACACCCGCCGGGCATCGCTGCCTGCGGCATTGCCCGGCCAGCCCAGTGCTGGCACGCCGCGCCCGTCGCGGTAGTCTTCGACCGCCTCGAGCAGGGCCAGGGAGGCGAACAGGCCATCGCGTTCGAACGCCGCCAGCGGCAGCACCGCAGCCACCTGCAGGCGGGTCTGGCGCCATTGCAGGTGCCCGGCCTGCTGCCGGCTGAAGCTGGCCTGCAGTTCATCACCGGCCGCGGCACCGAGCTTTTCGGCGGCGGTAAAGCTCAATACCACCTGCTGCAGCCCCTGCGGCGGCGCCACCTGTTGCAACAACGGGTCGCCGGCAGCAGTCGGCAGCATCTCGGCCGTCACCGCACGCCCGCGTGCCGGCAGCAACAGCTCGGCGGTAGCGGCGATCTGCCGGGTACGGGCGATGGCGAAGGCAACGTCCGGTCGCTGCGCCAGCTCATGGATGAAATCGGCGCGGAACCGACCACCGCCCAGCGGCACGATCTCGCGCACCGCCGGGTCGCGTTGCAGGCGCTCGGTCAGGCTGCCGACCAGGCCGAACTTGAGCCCGAACAGCACCAGCAAGGGCGCGATCACCGCGACCAGCGCCAGCACGCTGCACGCCGACAGCCGCGCATCGTTGCGGTAGTCCTGCCAGGCCAGGCCGGCGATCAGCCACGGGCGCATCAGACCGCCTGCGCCAAAGTGGCGGTGACGCCGCCGTCGGCATCGCGCCGGCAGGCCATGCGCAGCACGCTCAACCCGGCCCGGCGCGCCAGCGCTTCGTCATGGGTGGCGAGCACGCAGGTCACCTGGCGCGCCTGTGCCTCGCGCAGCAGCAACTGCATGACCCGCTCGGCGTTCACCGGGTCCAGCGCCGCAGTAGGCTCATCGGCCAGCAACAAGGCCGGCGCATGCGCCAGGGCCCGGGCGCAGCTGACCCGCTGACGTTGCCCCAGCGACAACGCGGCAGGCTTCTTGGCCAGCTGGTCATGCACGTCCAGCGCCTCGGCCAGGCGTTCGACGCTGCCGTCCTCGCCCAGCCCCAACAGCTGCCGTGGCAGGCGGATATTGCCACGCACATCGAGGAAGCCGAGCAATCCGCCAGCCTGCAGCACGTAGCCCAGCTGCCGGCTGCGCAGCGCCGCCAACTGGTCGAGGCGGCGCTGGCGCCACAGGCCAGCCACATCGGTGCCGGCGAAGACGAAGCCCTCGGCAGCATCCGGCGCCAGCACCAGCGCCAACAGGTCGAGCAAGGTACTCTTGCCGCAGCCGCTGGGGCCGACCAGCGCCACCCGCGCGCCCGCCGCCAGCTGCAGCTGGTCGACCTGCAGGCTGTAGCGCTGGGCGCCCTGCCCGCGCGTCTTGCGCACCCCGTGCAGGCTGATCATCACGGCAGCGTCGACAACGGGACACGGTACAGGGCATCGCCCGGCTCGGCCTTGCCGAAGCGCACCCAGTTGGCCATGTCGTTGTGGAAGGTTTCGTACAGGCGGATCTTCGAGTCCAGCTCGTCGATGAAATCCTCCTGTTCGGCCACCGACAGCGACAGCCACAGGTCCTCGGTCATGCTCAGGGACTTGCTGCGGTACGGCAAGCCTTCGAGGTATTCGCCCAGCACCCCGCCCTGGGCCAGGTTGGCCCCCTTGCGCAGGGCACCCGGATCGCGGCTCATGTAGGCGCTGGCGCTGGCGATCTCGTTGAAGAAATCCCCCGGCGAACTGCGGGTCTTGCGCGCGGCGTCGACAATCAGCTTCAGCGACTGCTGCAGGTCATTGAGCTGCAACTTGGTCAGCATCACGCACACCTGCAGGCTCGGTAACGCCGGGTTGGCCAGGTCATGGTCGGCAGCCCAGGCGCTGACCAGTTGCGGCGCCTGGCTGGCGCCGTTACGGCCGAGGAAGTCCATGTGCATGGCATAACCGATCGCCTGGGACTTCGCCGCCAGGCTCGCGCCCGAGCTCAACTGGGGCAATGGCTGTGGCTGCTGTTCACGCACCTGGTGCACCAGCTGGGCGAACGTCGAGCCGATCTCGCGCACGCGCTCGCCAAAGGCGCCCACATCGCCGCCCGGCACGCCCACGTACAGGTCACCGATCTGCGGGTTGCTGTCGGCGGTAAGCACGCGGTACTGGCTTTCGGCAGCGCCATGGTTTTTCACACCGGCCGGGGTGCGCAGGTGCAGGGCGTAGATCCTGATCTGCTTGCTCAACGCAGCCTGGCGCACCTCGGCCTCGTTCATCTGCGTGCTGCTGTAAGGGTCGTTCTTGCGCAGGGCACCGGCATCGCTGACCAGCAGCACGATACGCCCGCCATAGCCCGACCAGTCCATGCCTTCCACGGCTTGCATCACGCCGGCAAAGGCATCTTCGTTGAACGAATGGCTGGAGACGCTGGTGGCCTTGACCTGCGCGGCAGCCTTGAGGAAGCGCGCCGGGTCGCGGCCCTCCTCCAGGCTGACCAGGGTCTTGCTCAGGTAGTCCAGGCCCGGGGTGCGCTTGACGCTGTTGCGAAAGCCCACCAGGCCGAAGCTGACATTGTCCAGCTCGCCCTGCGCGGCCAGTTGCGCCTGCAGTTCGCTGACCACCTGGCGCACGCGGTCGATGTAGGGTTGCATCGACACCGACGTGTCGACCACCAGGACGATACCGGTACGGAAGCGGTTGTCCGCCGCCACGGCCGCACCGGCAGCCGTGGCCGCCTGGCTGCGAACGCTGCTGCCGGGGTCGATAGAGGCGACGTTGAGCAACTGCACCGGCTGGCCGTCGGCGCCAAAGCTCTCGCGGTAGTCGAAGATCGGCATCAGGTAGAACTGGTTCTGCGGCACCGCGCTGGCGGCCGGTTCCAGGGCCAGCACCTGGGGCACCTGGTCGGGCTCGTTCTGCGCCTTGAGCAAGTCGGCGCGGGCCTTGCCGGTGTCATCGAGCAACTGCTGCAGGTCATCGGCCTGGCGCATGAACATCACCGGTGAACGGCCGGAACGCTCGGTGAACTTCAGCACCAGGCTTTGCTTCCAGTCGCTGGTTTGTGCCGCCGGCAACCAGCCGTCGCGCTGGCCGCTGCTGGAGGCGCCAACCTCCAGCCATGGCTGGCCGTCGATGTCCTTGCGCTGGTACACGTACAACACCGAAAACGCCGGCAGGGGCTCACCCGCGCTATCACCGGGCCTGGCCAGCAGTTGCGCTTCGGGCTTGCTCAGCACGCGCTGGAACAGGGTTTTCTTGCCCGGCATCAGCAATGGCCGGCCGTCCTCGCTGGCAGCCAGAGGCGGCGTAGCTGGCGTCTGTGGCTCGCTCGCGGCTTGCGCCAGGGGTGGCTGCGAAGCCGATTGGTCGTTATCAGCGGGCCACCACAACCAGGTCGCCCCCAGGCCCAGCGCCGCAGCGATGGCCACGGCCAGCAGGGCTTTGGCCGGTTTGCCGGTACTGGCCTTCGCTGGCACGCTCGGTTGCGGCCGGGTCGGCTCGGGTTCAGGCGCGGGGCTGGCGACCGGCTCAGCCACGGCGTGCGGGATCTCGATGGATACCGGCATCAGTCCGCCCAGGTCAGCCTTGCCCGGCATCGCGACCGGCAACGGCCGGATCACGGTGCTGTCCTGGTCATCGACAGGCAAGCGATCCAGTGCGGCCAGCAACGCGGCAGCATCGGCGAAGCGTTGATCGGGGTCCTTGGCCAGCAGCCCGCGCAGGATGCTCTGGTAGCGCCCATGCTCGATGGGCAGCTCCGGCAGTGGCTCGGTCAGGTGGGCCAGTGCGGTCGACAACGCATCGGTGCCACGGTAGGGCAACTCGCCGACAAGGATCTCGTACAGCACCACCCCAAGCGCATACAGGTCGGCGCGGCCGTCGATGTCCATGCCTCGCGCCTGCTCAGGGCTCATGTAGCTGGGGGTGCCGACGGCGAAGCCAGCCTGGGTGAACTGGGTGCGGTCGTCCAGCGACTTGGCGATGCCGAAGTCCGAGAGCACCGCCGTGCCGTCGGCGCGGAACAGGATGTTGGCCGGTTTCACGTCGCGGTGCACCAGCCCCTGGTCGTGGGCATACCCCAGCGCCTGGGCGATCTGCCGTACGTACAGCAAGCCCTGCTCGGGCGTAAGCCCGGCGGCGATGCGCTCCTTGAGGGTGCCGCTGGGCAGGTACTCCATGGCCATGTAGTACAGCTCGCCGACGTTGCCGATGTCATGGATGGTGGCGATGTGCGGGTGCGACAGCCGCGCCAGGGTGCGTCCTTCGCGCAGGAAGCGCTCGCAGAAGGTAGGGTCGGCGGCCAGGCTCGCGGCCATCACCTTCAACGCCACCTTGCGCTGCAGCGAGCGCTGGGTGGCCAGGTAGACACTGGCCATGGCGCCCTGGCCAATCTCGCTGTCGATGTCGAATCCGGGGATCTGCATGTTCGGGGTGCTCTTCAATTCGCCTTCACCACCACGGCGGTGATGTTGTCAGGGGCGCCACGGGTCAGCCCCAGGTGTACCAGGCTGCGGACCACCTGGTAGGGGTCGGCATGGCCGAGTACGTCGGCGATCTCGTGGTCTTCGGCGGTCTTGTTCAAGCCGTCGCTGCACAGCAGGTAGGTGTCGCCGGGCTGCACCTGCACGCTCACCGCCTGCAGTTCAAGCTGGTCCTCGACGCCGATGGCGCGGGTGACGATGTTGCCGCGCGGGTGCACGCGGGCTTCGGCCTCGTTGAGCAGGCCGCTGTCCTGCAGCTCCTGGACGTAGCTGTGGTCATGCGACAGGCGCTCGATGCGGCCATCGCGCAGCCGATATAGCCGGCTGTCCCCGGCCCACAGGCCTACGGCGCGGTCGCCGCGTGCGGCCAGCACCACCACCGTGCTGCCCATCATCGCCACGCCCCGGCGCAAGGTTTCCTCGCGCACGGCGCGGTTGACCCGCGTCAGGGTGTCGCGCAAGACCTGGGTGAAATCCTCAAGCCCATCGACGAGCGGCAACTGGCGCAGGCTGTCCACGGCCAGGCTGCTCACATAGTCGCCGGCGGCATGCCCACCCATGCCATCGGCAACGGCCCACAGGCCATCCCAGGTCAGCTCCAGGCAGGCGTCTTCGTTGATCTTGCGGACCATGCCTACATGGCTGTAGCTGGCCGCGCTGTAGTGCACGCTGCTCATGCCGGCCTCGCCTCGCTGCCCAGCAAAAACGCGGCGAACTGCTCGCTGCGCGGCAGGCCCTGGCTACGCAGCAGGCCTGGCGCGATCCGTTCGCTGCCCTGCCCCCACCACAGACTCATGCCTTCGCAGGCGCATTCGGCCAGGGCCAGGGCCCGGCCCTGCGGGGTGGTGCCGTCCAGCCGTTGCAAGCCGCCCACGGTCACGCGTGGCCCTGGCAACAATGGCCGGTCGTGACGAAAAGGCTGCAGGGCCGCCTCGAAATGCTCGAAGGTTGCCTCTGCTTCAAGTGTGCCCAGCAACGCCGCCTCAACCCCCTCGAACCACTCATCCGCGCCGCCAACGACACCTGCGATCGCCACCCCGGGCTCCAGCACCTGCGCCACGCTGAGCGGAAAATACCGCCCCACCCGGTCGATGCTCGGCATCAGCACGCCGACCACCGCATCCGGGCCACACACCCCAGGCGCCAGGGCAAAGCGCCACAACGGGCTGACCAGGTAGGCTTGCAGCCAGGCCTCGCCAAGCGCCTGCTGGCTGGCCTGGATACCGGCGGCCAGCCACTGGTCCCAGGGCTGGATGAAGGTCTGCGGCAAGCCACGGCTGACGAAGTCGCCGCGGCAGGCCAGTTTTCCGTAGAAACCCACGTCGTTCACAGGTGCTCCGGCAGGCTGAAACCGCTGACCACTCGGCTGCGGAACGGGTTGAAGGCGCTGCTGGCACGCAGCTCGTATGACACGCTGGCGCCGTCCACGCGCAAGCGCAGGTTGAAGCGCTCCGGCGAGCTGCCGGCCACCAGGTCGGACTGGTCGAGCAGGCGGAACCACGCCCACGGGCCTTCCACGGTCAGCCCCGACCGGCCGCTGGCCGCTGGCGGCGCAATCGACAGGCGCACCACGCCGATGCTGTTGGGGTTGGGCCACTGCAACGCCACTGGGCGGCTCGGCCCGTGATCGTAGCTGACCTGCTGGCCGTCGAGGTCGAGCAGGAACTGGGTGATGCTGGCGTCCATCGCCACTGGCTTGAGCTCGAAGCGCACGCCTGGCTGCAGACCGTTGCCGCTGCGGAAGAAGGCATCGCGAATGGTCGCCGCGCGCTGGAAGGTGTACAGCACGCTGCTGTTGATCCCAAGCTTCTGCGCCGCACCCGGCTGCCAGCTCCAGGGTGTGCTGGAGGTGTTGACGTAGGGCTGCAGGTACTTGCGGAAGTAGCTGTCCATCACCCCGCCGACCCCGAAGAACTGGCCGAAGTCTTCCAGGGTGGCATCGCGCGAGCTGCCGGCCGCCATCGGGTAGCGGCCACTGAGCGACTGGCGGTAGACATTCAGCACTTCGCTGGCCCAGGCGGCGTTGAGCTGGTTGCGCACCCCACCCATGACCACGCCGTGGGTCGAGCCGAGTACCGAGCTGACCAGGTTCTGCACCACCTTGGGCTGGCGCGCCGCGCCCAGGGCGACCCGTTGCGCCGCCGCCTGGGCCTGGTTCTTGGCCTCGCCTAGCAGGGCATCGCCGCTGGCGCCGACCATGGCGCTGACCTGCACGTAGAGCGCATTGAGGTCGGTGAGCAAGCCGTCGATGGCGGCAGGTTGGCCTTCGCCGTTGCCGACCAGCGCGGCCAACTCGGCGAAGTGCGCCGTCACCGGGTCCTGCGTGCGGGAAGCAGGGCTGTCGACGGGCAGCGGTGCGTCGCCGAGCAGCCCGCCAAGGCGCTGGCGCAGCTGGTCGACACCGGCCTGTTCGGCCTTGTCCTGGACCTTGTCGAGTGTGGTCGGCTGCGCCAGGTTGGTTTCCCGGGCTACCGCCTGCAGCAGCTGCTTCATTGGCGAAGTGGGCCCGGACAGCACCCGCAGTACATCGGCGGCCTGGCCGACACTGGTGATCGGCACAAAGTCCAGGTCGTCGAGCAGGGCATCCCAGTGGCGGATGTAGTCCTGGTAATAGAGCTGCTGCACATCATCGGCCAGGCGCCTGGCATCACCTGCCTCGCCCGGCGCGCGGCCCAATACCCAGCGCTCTTCGGCCAGCGTGGTGCTCTGCGCCAGGCTGGCGGCAAGAAACGCCTGGCGGTAGCCCTGCACGGTGAACAGCCCCGGCAGCGGCTCGCTCAGCGGCTTGCCGCTCTTGAAGCGAAACACCAGGGCTGCATCGCGCCCGGCCGCGTCGCTGACGCGGAAATCCTCGACCCCGCCTGGCAGTTTCTGGCGCTTGACCCGGTCGTACACCCGCTGGGCCACCGGCAATTGCTGCAGCTGGCGACGGGTGTCGTCGATCAGGCGCTGGTCCAGGCGGGCATTCGGCGGGCGCTTGTCGAACAGCGCCGCCAGGTGCTGCTCCAGGGCCTTGCGCAGATCCGGCGCCAGGTCGCGGGGCAACTGGCGTTCCCAGTCGAGGGTGATCCAGGCCTTGATGAAGTCCGGGTCGTAGTGCTCGGCATCGGCCAGCATCAGGTAGGCCTTGAGGCCTTCGTAGAGGTAGTCTGACGGGCCGCCGGCGTACAGCTGTTCCTCGATGCGGGTGACCAGGCGTGGGGCGAAAATTGCGATCAGCAGCTTGCGGTACAGGCTCTGCGATTCGCTTTCGAGCATGTCGCCCTGGTACAGGCCCAGGCCTTCGGCCCAGCTGGGTGGGTCGTCGGCCAGGTGGCGCACGGCGTTGAGCAGCGGCAGCACGTCGACCACGTTGCGCTGCGCAGGGCTCAGGCCTTGCACACTTTTGCCCAGCGGCTGTAGGCGGCTGTCGACCTCGGCGATGTATTGCTGGTTGGCCCGGTAACTGACGGCCCACAAGGTGCCGACCAGCAGCACCAGGGCCACGCTCAGGGCCAGCGCGCCACGGGCGATCCACCGGCGCCGCCGCTCCACCTTCGGGTTGCTGCCGACCAGGCCACGCTCGGCGAAAGCCACGGCAGTGAACAGCCGCTCGATGAAATAGCTGCGCCCGCTACCGCTCTGGCGGGCCAGGTGCGCACGGTCCAGGCCCATGCTCTGGGCCATGCTGCCGATCAGCCGGTCGATGGGGCTGCCTTCCTGGGTGCCGCTGGTGAAATATACCCCGCGCAGCAACGCCCGCGCCTCGAAGGCGTTGGGCTTGAAGATGCCATCGAGGAACCCCTTGAGGTTGCCATGCAGGGCGGCGAACTGTTGCACGAAGCCGTAGATCAGGTCGCGCCGGGCCGGGTCGCGCTCCTGCTGCAGGCGTTCGACCAGGCGCTCGCCGAGGCGCTGCTCGAGCAGCCCGAACTCGTTGTCGAACTGCGCCAACGGGCCATCACCGCCCTGCTCGAGGGTATCCAGCGGGAAGGTCATGCCCCACACCTGGGCGCGTTCGTCCTTGCCCAGGTTGTCGAAAAACTCCATGAAGCCCGGTACCAGGTCGAGCTTGGTCAGCATCAGGTATACGGGGAAGCGCACGCCCAGCTGGCTGTACAGCTCCTGGATGCGCGCACGGATCGCCGCTGCGTGTGCGGCGCGCTCGGCGTCGCTGCCCAGCAGCAGGTCAGACAAGCTGATGGCGATGAACGCACCGTCGATCGGGCGGCGCGAGCGCTGGGTCTTGAGCAGGTCGAGGAAGCCCAGCCAGGCCGCCTTGTCGACCTGGGCGTGGCTGTCCTGGGTGGTGTAACGGCCGGCAGTGTCGAGCAGCACCGCCTGGTCGGTGAACCACCAGTCGCAGTTGCGCGTGCCGCCGACACCGCGGATGGCGCCCTCGCCCAGTTGCGCGGCCAGCGGGAAGTGCAGGCCAGAATTGACCAGCGCGGTGGTCTTGCCCGAACCGGGCGGGCCGATGATCACGTACCACGGCAACTCGTAGAGGTTGCGCCGTTCGTCACCGCCCAGGCGGGCCTTCTTCAGCAGGGCCAGTGCTTCGTCCATGCGCTGGCGCAGGGCTGACAGTTCTTCGGCGGTGGCCACGCTGGCAGGGTCCGCGGCGGTCTCGGCCGCCAGGCTTTGCATGACCTTGGCCGCCTGCTGGCGCGCCTGCACGATGCGCCAGGCACGGTAAGCGCCCCACAGCGCGAACAGCAGGACAATCAGCAGCCAGCGTGGCGTGGGCGACGCCAGCATTTCCAGCAACGGCCCGACGAACCAGATGATCAGGCTCAGGGCGATCAGGCCCAGCAGCGGGATTACCCAGCGAATGACAAAACTGAAAAACGCCTTCACTCGACGCCCTCCGCCAGAACGGTGATTTCAACCCGGCGATTCTTCGCCCGGCCCTGCGCGGTGTCGTTCGACGCCAGTGGTTCGGTGTCGCTCAACCCTTGGGCGCTGAAGCGCTCGGGTTGCCCGGTGCGCGCGGCGAGGATGCTCCTGACCTCTTCGGCGCGTGCCTGCGACAACGCCCAGTTGGACGGGAAGCGCAGCGTCGCGATGCGCTGGTTGTCGCTGTGCCCGGTGACCCGGACATTGCCCTTGACCTTGGCCACTGCCTCGGCGATGCGCAGCATCAACGGCTGGAAATCGCCCTTGATGCTGGCGCTGGCACTGGCAAACAGCTCGTCGCCGCGAATGGTCACCACCGAGCGGTCGACCGCGTCTTCTACGGCGACCCGGCCAGCCTTGATGTCATCGGCGAGGAACCCGGCCAGGCGCGGGCGCTCCACTGGCTTGGGCTGCAACACCGGGCGGTCCATGGCTTGTACCGGGATTTCGCCCAGCGCGTGAATACCTCGGAACACCGGCTCGGCATCGGCCGCCAGCTTCAGGCGCAGGCCGAACAACAACAGCAACAGCAACGCCACGGCCACCGCCAGGCCCACCCATGGCGGCACGAACTGGGCCAGACGGTCACGGCTGACGGCCACCCCACGCCAGTGTGGCGAGAGTTCACGCTCACGCTCGCCACGGGCGCTGCGAATCGCCGCAGCGGCGCGCTCGCGCAGCGCTTCGAGCTGGCTGCGGCCATCGTTCATGACCCGGTAGCGGCCTTCGAAGCCGAGGCTGGTGCACAGGTACAACAGTTCCAGCAGGTTGAGCCGTTCGCGCGGGCTCTGCAGGCAATGCTCCATCAGCTGGAACACCTTCTCACCGCCCCAGGCCTCGTTGTGCACCGTGATCAGCAAGCTCTGCCGGCTCCAGTCGCTGGCACTGCCCCACGGCGTGCTGAGCACCGCTTCGTCCAGCGCGGTGCACAGCGCATAGCGCGCCAGCAGCACCTCGTTGCGCACCACCCCGGCGGCTTCGGCACGGGTCTCGAACTGGCGCAGATAGGCCAGCAACTGCGCTCGCAGGCTGGCCGGTGCCGAGTGGGCGATGGTGTTGCGCAGCCGGGTAAGCAAGGCCAGCAACGGGCCGGCAGCCTGCTCGAGCGGGTTGAGTCCCTTGCCCTGGCCAGGTGCCAGGGGCTCGGCCGGTACCTGCAACGGCGGCAGCTGCGGTGCTGGCGCAGCGGGTTGCGGCGCAGCACGGCCACCAGGGCGCGGCATGAACTGGGTACGGTCGTTGGCCTGCGGATCGTCCGGGTGCATCACGGGTTATCCTCGAATGGCCCAGAAGGCCAGGCTCAGGCCGGGGAACTCGCCGGCGACGTAGAAGGCAAAGCCACCGGAGTGTTGCAACTGCTTCCAGTGCTCGCTGCCCCGGTCGAGTTCGAAATAGGTGGCGCCGGCATGGAACGGAATCTGCCGGGGCGCCACCGGCAACGGCAGCAGGCCGATGCCCGGCAGTTGCAGGTTGACCAGATCGCGGATGTGTTCCACCGAGCCGATCTTGCTCTGCTGACCAAAGCGGCTACGCAGGGTCTCGCTGGGCACGTCGGCACGCACCACCAGGACGAAACTGGCGCTGTCGAGCAGGCTGCGGTCGGCAAGCATGCCAACGTGGATGCCATAGGCCTTTTCGACGATGGGAATGGCCACCGCCTTGCTGTCGATCAGCGTCGACAAGGCCTCGCGCAAGGCTGCCATCACGGGGGCGAAGGTCGCCGCCAGGTCGTCGTGCTGATAGACCGGGAAGCTGTGCGGGCGGCGGCCATCGCGGGTGAAGGTAGCGAACTCGCCAGCCAGGGCCACCAGCTCGCTGTACAACCGCTCGGGGTGCAGCGGGCTCAGCTGGTTGAGGTGTTCGACCAGCGGCTGGGCACGGTTGACCAGTTGCAGCAGCATGAAGTCGGCAATTTCCGACGCCCCGCCATTGGCCGAGGCGACCACCCTGCCTGCCAGCGCTTCGCCACGCTGGTGCAGCAGGCCCAGCAACTCGCCGCAGAAGCCAGACAGTTGTTGGCTGGCTGCCACATCGAGTACCGGCGGGATGTAGCTGTCATCCACTACCAGCGCGCGATCGGCGCGCTTTTCGCGGATGCGCAGCATGCCAAGGGCGGCGTAGTCGCTCAGGCCATCCTCGCTGCGCAGCAGGCGCAGGGCGCGGCTGCCAAGGGCCAGCGGAGCACGGTTTTCGAACGGCGCGTTGTCGTCACGCACTTCGCTGACTCGGCTGATGTAACGGGCGCCAGCGACGGCTTCGCCCTCGTCGACGGTGTCGCGAGCCCCCGCCCGCTTGAGTGGTAGCCCCAGGTGGATAACGCCATCGCGCAGATCGTCGGGCACTTCCAGCGGCGCAGGTGGCAGGTCGTCACGGGGGATATCGAACGGCGTGCCGTCAGGCAGCAGGCCACGGGCGCTGAGGATCGCCACCTTGCCCTGGGCAAGCAGGCCCTGGTCGAGCAGCAGCTCGGAGAACCCCCAAGCAGCCACGCCAAGCGGGCGGCTGCGGGCATCGACCAAGTGTTCGAGGTAGCGATCATGCTGTTGGAAATGCTGGGTCGTGATGAACATGCCTTCCGACCACACCACGCGATTGTTCCAGGACATGGGGACTCCGATTGCCTAGCGGGCAGGTTCAGGTTGTGAGGTGGCCACGGCGCTGCGCACGGCACGCACATCGAGGCTGATCTGATAATCCCGCGGCGGCACCGGCAGCACGCTGCGCCACTGGGCCTGGTCGATTTCGCGGTAACCGACCACCAGGCCGATGTGGCGAGTGGCAGGATCGAGCGGGCGTTCCAGGCGCAATTGCCCACCGGGCTGCAGCAGCACTTCGTCCTGGTCGATCAGGTCGGCGCCGAGGGTGGCCTGGGCGCGCTCGGCCAGGGCGAAGTAGTCGGCGCGGGCGAAAGCCGCGCTGTTCTTCAACTCGTACAGGCGCACGCGTACCGGCGCTGGCGTGCCGCCAGGGCCGGGGTTCAGCCCCTCGGCGGCACTGAAATACAGGGTCACGGCTGCGCTGTCCGGGGCACTGTCGGCAGCGGGGGCAACCGGCGAGTCCTTGCTACAGGCAGCCAGCAGCACCAGGCTCAGGGCTGCGACCAGTCGTATTGCTTTCATCCTTGTCCTCTTGACGTACCGTGGTCTTCCTGGGGGCGCTCAGCTACGTTGCAAACGGCTGCTGTGGGCCTCGTAGGCGCGGCTGAATTCGCGGCCGAACAGTTCCTGGAAATCGTCTTCGGCCTCACGGGAGATCTGCCCGTAAAGCTCGGTGAACTGCTGCCAGCAGTGGGCCTGACGCGAACCACCGAACAACTTGGCCAGCCCGGCCGCGGGTGCCAGGCGCTGCTCCAGGCGCGCCGGCTGGAAACACTCGAGCAAGTGCTTGATTGCGGCCTGCACACCCGCCATCACCGCCAACTGGTGAGCGCGCACATCATCGAAGCTTTCGCGCACGGCCTGGTCCGGCGCCATGAACGCCTGGTTGCCGTGACGCAGCAACAGCAGCAACGCCTCGTCGGCATTGGGGGCGAACTTCAGCGGGTTGTTCTGCACCGGGGCAATGGTGGTCTGCTGCATGCGGAACTCGCCCTTCAGGCTGCTGCGTGCACGCAACACATCGATCAGGCCCTCTACCATCAGGCGGTAGCTATGGCCGATGGCTTCCATCTGCGCGGCAGCGTCGGCGGCGTCGATGCGCAGGTGCTCGATACCAGCGCCGCGCAGGAACGCCTGCAGCAACGCGTCGCTGCTTGCAGCCGGCGCAGGCGCAGCGGCCGGTGCTGCGACCGGTGCGCTCGCCGCCGGCTGTGCAGATACTGCCGGAACGGCTGGCGCAGGGGGCGCTGTCGGGGCCGGGGTCGGGGTCGGGGTCGGTGTTTGTACCGATGCCGGTGCCGAGTCGAAAAGGTTCCAGTCTTCCGGGATCATCCCCGGCGCAGCCGGTTCGACGGCTGGGGCAGGCGCCACCAGCGGGGTTGGCGGGCGGAAGTCGTGCTGCTGAGCCGGCACATGGTCGGGCTGGCTGACCGGCGGCACGCTCGAGGGGCCGAGGAAGTCGAACAGGTCAGGCAGCGTGTCGTGGTTCGACGCACCTTGCAGGAACGCAGCCGGCGCACCGGAAATCGCCGGGGCTGGGGCGGCTGGGGCCGCCACCTGGTTGGCCATCAGCGCCTCGAAACTGTGCGCCTGGGGTTCGCCATCCAGGGCGCCGGGCAGGTTCGCGTCGATGCGCGCCTGTATCTCGTATTCGCCAATGCGGATAACTTCGCCATCCAGCAATTGCTCACTGTTACCGCGACGCAAGCGAATACCGGCGCGAACTAATTCCACACCGTTCGTACTGTCATCGGTCAAATAATATCGCCCATCCTTGAACTGGATCACACAATGCCTGGCCGATACCAACCGCTCCGGATCAGGAAGTACCCAGTCATTATCCGTCGCGCGGCCAAGCGTGATGGCACCGGTTTCCAACCGCATCTCCGGGCATTGGCCGGGAGTAATCTTGTGGTAACTAGTGATATTTAGGCAAAGTGCCATCACGCCTCCATGCATCCATTTAAAACGTCGATCCATCCATTTGAGTTACTTTTTCACAGCCACTCAAAAATGGCTGAACCCCTTGATTTACGGGGCTTTGCACATACAACCGAACATGCCAGGGCTATTCAAAGCCAACGCCGAGGCTAACCGAATGGAACCGGACGAGCGGTGCCCGGTAACTGCCAACGAATTCACATGTGGCACTCGGGAGCGCGTAGCTTACCTTGACACTCGCGAATAAATAAACCATAAATGCGCAACTTCGAAGTGCCAAAATAATATCACCATGATATCACCCTGGCACTCTTTGGAAAGTTTGTGCGCCAGTTCACACTTGCAACTACGCACACACAACACGCCCTCACCAAGGGCCGATATGGAGATCGAATTCTGGTGAACGCATCGCCGTTGCTCGCCGCTGTTTCCGCTGACTTCCCCTGCGGCGAGGACCTCGAATATGACGCCGAGTTTCTGCAACTGGAACGTGACGCCCAGGGCCGCCCCGAGCGCGTCATGGGCGACGCTGTGCAGCCTGCAGAGCCACCGCAGTGGCGCGATATCGAGCAGGCAAGCACGACCTTGCTGCAACGCAGCAAGGACCTTCGCATCACCCATTTCCTGCTTCAGGCCAACCTGGCCCTGCACGGCCTGCCAGGGCTTGCCGCCAGCCTGGAACTGATCCGCGACCTGCTCGGCGAGTATTGGCTGCACCTGCACCCACAACTGGACGCCGCCGACGACAACGACCCAACGGTACGGGTCAACGCCCTGGCCGGCCTGACCTGCGACACCAACATCGCGCTGCTGCGTGACGCCGTGCTGGTGCGCTCACGTGCCTTCGGCCCGGTCACCCTGCGCGCGGCGCTGCACGCCGCAGGCGTGCAGCATTTCGCCAGCGAACAGCTCAGCGCCGAGGAACTGGCCGCCGCCCTGCGTGACGCCGACGCCGACCAGTTGCAGCAATGCCAAGAGGCGTTGCGGCTGGCCCGCGAGGCCGTGGACGCCATCGAGAACCGGGTCAACGACCAGGTCGGATCGGCCAGTGGTATCGATTTGTCAGCCTTGCGCCAGCCGCTGCGCCAGGTGCAGCAGGTACTGGCCGACTACTGCCCCGACGGGGCGGGCCCAGCCCCGGAAGCCGCTAACGCGCCATCTGCCGAAAGCGATGACGACCGGCTGACGATCGCCGGTGCTGCCCCCGACACACGGCCGGCTGCCCGCCCCGGCGAAGTCAACAGCCGCGAAGACGTGCAGCTGAGCCTCGACCGCCTGTTGCAGTACTACGCACGCCACGAACCCTCCAGCCCGCTGCCGGTACTGCTGCACCGGGCGAAGAAGCTGGTCAATGCCGATTTCGCAACCATTGTGCGCGACCTGATCCCCGATGGCTGGTCGCAATTCGAGAACCTGCGCGGCCCCGAGGACAACTGACGTCCTCGGCCCGCATCAACACCGACGCCCGCAACAAACAGCCCCGCCGCACCGGCGACCAGGAGGAACAACGTGGCGAAAGACAGCTCCCAGAAATTCATCGCGCGCAACCGTGCGCCGCGGGTGCAGATCGAATATGACGTCGAGCTCTACGGCGCCGAGAAGAAAGTCCAGTTGCCGTTCGTCATGGGCGTGCTGTCGGACCTTGCCGGCAAGCCGGCCGAGCCGCTGCCAGCGGTGGCCGAGCGCAAGTTCCTGGAAATCGACGTCGACAACTTCGACTCGCGCCTGAAGGCGATGAAGCCACGCGTGGCCTTCAACGTGCCCAACGAACTGACCGGCGAAGGCAACCTGAGCCTGGACATCACCTTCGAGAGCATGGACGACTTCAGCCCGGCCGCCGTGGCACGCAAGGTCGATGCCCTCAACCAGTTGCTCGAGGCCCGCACCCAATTGGCCAACCTGCTGACCTACATGGACGGCAAGACCGGTGCCGAGGACATCATCCTCAAGGCCATCAAGGACCCGGCCCTGCTGCAGGCCCTGGCCAGCGCACCGAAACCCGTCGACAACGAGCCCAAGGCCTGAGGAGACAGCTCATGAACGATCCATTGCGCGACGCCCAGGGCCAGCCGGCAGCTGCCACCCAGGACCCGAGCGAGTTCGCCAACCTGCTGCTGCAGGAATTCAAGCCCAAGACCGAACGTGCCAAGGAAGCGGTAGAAAGCGCCGTGCGCACGCTGGCCGAGCAGGCCCTGGCGCAGACCAGCCTGGTATCCGACGATGCCATCGGCTCGATCGAGCAGATCATTGCCGCCATCGACGCCAAGCTGACCGCGCAGGTCAACCAGATCATCCATCACGACGACTTCCAGCAGCTGGAAAGCGCCTGGCGTGGCCTGCACTACCTGGTGAACAACACTGAGAGCGACGAGCAGCTGAAGATTCGCGTGCTCAACGTCTCGAAGACCGAGCTGCACAAGACCTTGAAGAAGTTCAAGGGCACCGCCTGGGACCAGAGCCCGGTGTTCAAGAAGCTGTACGAGGAAGAGTACGGCCAGTTCGGCGGCGAACCCTATGGCTGCCTGGTCGGTGACTACTACTTCGACCAGTCGCCACCCGACGTCGAACTGCTGGGCGAGATGTCGAAGATCTGCGCCTCTATGCACGCGCCGTTCATTGCCGCCGCCTCGCCGACCGTGATGGGCATGGGCTCCTGGCAGGAACTGAGCAACCCGCGCGACCTGACCAAGATCTTCACCACACCGGAATATGCCGGCTGGCGCTCGCTGCGTGAGTCCGAAGACTCGCGCTACATCGGCCTGACCATGCCGCGCTTCCTGGCGCGCCTGCCTTATGGCGCCAAGACCGACCCGGTAGAGGCGTTTGCCTTTGAAGAAGACACCGACGGCGCCGACAGCAGCAAGTACACCTGGGCCAATGCCGCCTATGCCATGGCCGTGAACATCAACCGTTCGTTCAAGTATTACGGCTGGTGCTCGCGCATTCGTGGC
The DNA here is from genome assembly GCF_049486705.1 of Pseudomonas sp. NLJ1. Taxonomy (NCBI): domain Bacteria; kingdom Pseudomonadati; phylum Pseudomonadota; class Gammaproteobacteria; order Pseudomonadales; family Pseudomonadaceae; genus Pseudomonas; species Pseudomonas sp. NLJ1. The sequence goes on from NZ_CP137735.1 coordinate 1,456,539, forward strand.
GTGGAGTCGGGTGGCGAAGTGCAGGGCCTGCCGGCGCACACCTTCCCCACCGACGACGGTGGCGTGGACATGAAGTGCCCGACCGAAATCGCCATTTCCGACCGCCGCGAAGCGGAGCTGGCCAAGAACGGTTTCATGCCGCTGCTGCACAAGAAGAACACCGACTTCGCTGCCTTCATCGGTGCCCAGTCGCTGCAGAAGCCGGCCGAATACGACGACCCGGACGCCACCGCCAACGCCAACCTGGCCGCGCGCCTGCCGTACCTGTTCGCTACCTGCCGCTTCGCTCACTACCTCAAGTGCATCGTTCGCGACAAGATCGGCTCGTTCAAGGAGAAGGACGAGATGCAGCGCTGGCTGCAGGACTGGATCCTCAACTACGTCGACGGCGACCCGGCGCACTCCACCGAGACCACCAAGGCCCAGCACCCGCTGGCAGCGGCCGAAGTAGTGGTCGAGGACGTCGAAGGCAACCCGGGCTACTACAACTCGCGCTTCTACCTGCGCCCGCACTATCAGCTCGAAGGGCTGACCGTGTCGCTGCGCCTGGTATCGAAGCTGCCTTCGGCCAAAGGGGCCTGACCGCCCCCGGGGCTGCCTGACAGCCCCAACTGCACCAAACCGCCAACCTGACGCGTAATACCGAGGACATCATGGCTGTAGATATTTTCATCAAGATCGGCGACATCAAGGGCGAGTCCCACGACAAGGGCCACAAGGACGAAATCGACGTGCTCAACTGGAGCTGGGGCATGTCCCAGTCCGGCAACATGCACATGGGCAGCGGCGGCGGCTCGGGCAAGGTCAACATCCAGGATCTGTCGATCACCAAGTACATCGACAAGTCCAGCCCCAACCTGATGGCCCACTGCTCCAGCGGCAAGCACATCGACAAGGTCAAGCTGACCGTGCGCAAGGCCGGTGGCGAGAGCCAGGTCGAGTACCTGATCATCAACCTTGAAGAAGTCATCATCAGCTCGCTGAGCACCGGTGGCTCGGGCAGCGACGACCGCCTGACCGAGCACGTGACCCTGAACTTCGCCAAGGTCACCGTCGACTATCAGCCGCAGAAAGCCGATGGCACCAAGGAAGGCGGCCCGATCAAGTACGGCTGGAACATCCGCTCCAACGTCAAGATCTGACCGACCGCGCCCGCGCCGCCTGGCTGGCGCGGGCGCCTTTCCCCACCTCACCCGCTCACGGTGAACCCCAATGGCCAAGCCTTCTTTCATCAACCTCTGGAATGCCTACCCGACCGACTCCTCGCCTTGCGACGGCGGCTGGGACAACCAGTGCGCCATTCGCATGAGTATCGCGCTCAACGGCGAGCACACCATCAAGGTGAACGCCGGTACCTACAGCGAACCACGTTGTGCCCATGGCCATGCCCGGGGTGCCGAGTCGCTGGCCAACTGGCTGTGGAAGCACCATCTCGGCGCCCCGCTGCAACTGAGCGGCAGTGCAGGCGACCGTCTCAAGCTCGGCCAGAAGCGCGGCATCATTTTCTTCAAGGACTGCTTCGCCCGTGCCGGGCAGGCATTCGACGACCGTACCGGCGATCACATCGACCTGTGGGACAGAGGCCGGGTCACGGGCTATTTCGCCGACCAGGCCCATCGTTCCAAGGCCGTCTGGTTCTGGGAGCTGAAATGAAACGTGCGCTCAAAGCCATCCCGGCCCTGCTGGTCGCGTTCGCCCTGAATGCGTGTGCCCAGCCCCCCGCCCCCTCGTCGAGCGCGGCGCCTGAGGTTACCCTTGCCGGGAAAACGCTTGCGCTGGTGAACCACGAAGGCCGCTGCGCGCTGCGCAAGGCCGATGCCTCGCTGTTGCAGCTGGACATGCCCTGGCCCTGCCAGCTCAGCCCGGAGCGAGATGGCGGCAAGCCTCGCGTGGAGCAGTTCAATGGCGCACAGATCATTATTGTCAGCCATGTGCAGCCAGACCCGTCACAGCCCGGCCGTTGCGACAGCCAGTACCAGGCTGTTCGCCAGCTGGGCGAGCGCCTGGAGCCCTCCATCCTGGCGCGTGGCGCCAGTTGCTGGAACGGCCCTGTAGACCAGAAGAACTTCGTGGGGTTGTTCGAGTGGTAGCCGAAATCGCCGCCCGCGACCGCCTGCAGCCCTCGCTGCTGGACCGTCTGACCGACGACGACCCGGGCAACCCGCAGGAAGCCCCGGACAAGCGCGTGCTCAGCCTGCACCAGCTCAAGGCCTCGGTACTGCGCGACCTCGCCTGGCTGCTCAACACCACTTCGCTGCTCGACAGCGCCACTACCTTGGGCACCCCGGCCGGGGCTTCGGTGATCAACTACGGCCTGCCGGCCCTGGCCGGCAACAGCGCCTCGAACATCGACCTGGCCGCCCTGGAGCGCATCATCCACCAGGCCATCACCACCTACGAGCCACGCATCCTCGCTCATACCCTCAAGGTGCGGGCCCAGGCCGCACCTGGCGAGATGAATGCCAACGCCCTGAGTTTCGAAATCGAAGGCGACCTGTGGGCCCAGCCGGCGGCCTTGCCGTTGCTGCTGCAGACCGAGGTGGACCTTGAGTCCGGCCATGTGCGCGTGGCCCCTGCCGAACGCCGGAGGCGTGCATGAACCCGCGCCTGCTCGAGCTGTACAACCAGGAGCTGCAGCACATCCGCGAGAGTGCGGCGGAGTTCGCCCGGGAATACCCGAAAATCGCCGGGCGCCTGACGCTGTCCGGGGTCGAGTGTGCCGACCCCTATGTCGAGCGCCTGCTCGAAGGCTTCGCCTACCTCACCGCACGGGTGCAGCTCAAGCTGGACGCCGAGTACCCGACCTTCACCCACAACCTGCTGGAGATCGCCTACCCGCACTACCTGGCGCCGACCCCATCGATGACCGTGGTGCAACTGCAGACCGACCCCGACGAGGGTTCGCTGGCCGCCGGTTTCCGCCTGCCGCGTGACAGCGTGCTGCGCGCCAACCTGGGGCGCAACTCGCAGACCCCATGCGAGTTCCGCAGCACCCAGGACGTCACGCTCTGGCCCTTGCAGGTAGCCCGCGCCGAGTACTTCGGCAACCCCGGCGCTGTACTCGGGCGCCTGGCCAGCAGCGTGCCGCAAGCCCGCGCCGGCCTGCGCCTGACCCTGCGCAGTGGCGCCGAGGTGCCGTTCGCCAGCTTGCCGCTCAGCCATCTGCCGCTGTACCTCAACGGCGCCGACGAAACCCCGTTCCGCCTCTACGAGCAACTGCTGGGCAGCGCCTGTGCGGTGTTCGTGCGCCAACCCGGCGCCGACTGGGTGGAACGTATTCCGGTCGAACAGGCCCTGCGCCCGTGTGGCTTCGATGACCGCGAAGCAGCGTTGCCGGTGGTGCCCCAGGCCTTCCAGGGCTACCGCCTGCTGCAGGAGTACTTCGCCCTGCCGCAGCGCTTCCTGTTCGTCGATTTTGCCGGGCTGGAGCCGGCCGTACAGCGCTGCACCGGCCAGACGCTGGAAGTGCTGGTTTTGTTCGAGCGCTTCGACCAGAGCCTGGAGGGCAGCGTCGGCGCGGGCCAGTTCGTGCCGTTCTGCACCCCGGCGATCAACCTGTTCCCGCGCCGTGTCGACCGCCTGCACCTTTCCGATCGGGTGCATGAACACCACGTGATCGCCGACCGCACCCGGCCCACCGATTTCGAGATCCATTCCCTGCAGCGGGTCACCGGCCATGGTACCGGCCCGGATCAGGAATTCCTGCCGTTCTACGCGGTGCGCGACCCGTCGCGCTACGGCCGCGACCAGGCCTACTACATCGTGCGCCGCGAGCCGCGGGTGTTGTCCAGCGACCAGCGACGCAATGGCACCCGCTCCAGCTACATGGGCAGCGAAACGTTCATCAGCCTGGTCGATGGCCAGCAGGCGCCCTACCGCCACGACCTGCGCCAGTTGGGTATCAGCGCCCTGTGCAGCAACCGCGACCTGCCATTGTTCATGAGTGTTGGCGACGGGCGCAGCGACTTCAGCCTGGCCGACAGCGCGCCGGTCGCCGGCGTGCGATGCCTGGCCGGCCCGAGTCGGCCCAAGGCCAGCCATGCCCATGACAACCGCGCCTGGCGCCTGATCAGCCAGCTGTCGCTGAACTACCTGTCGCTGGCCGAGCATGGCCAGGGCGCCGCCGCCCTGCGCGAATTGCTGCGCCTGTATGGCGACCCGCAGGACAGCGCCCTGAACCTGCAGATCGACGGCCTGCGCGACGTCAGTAGCAAGCCCTGCACCCGACGCCTGCCGATGCCCGGGCCGATCGTTTTCGGGCGTGGCCTGGAGATCACCCTGACCTTCGACGAAAACGCCTTCCGCGGGACCGGCGTGTTCCTGCTCGGCGCGGTGTTCGAGCGCTTCCTGACCCGCTACGTGTCGATCAACAGCTTCACCGAAACGGTACTGCGCACCAGCGAACGCGGCGAGATCATGCGCTGGGCGGCCAAACCGGGGCGCAGGCCGACCTTATGAACACCTTGCAGGCCATGCAGGACGAGCCTTGGGCGTACGACTTCTTCCAGGCGCTGCGCCGCCTCGAGGCGCAATACCCCGAGCTGCCACGCTTCGGCCATTCCCTGCGCCTGGCCGACGAGCCAGTGCGCCTGGGCCAGCGCCTGGACTGCGGGTTCGCCCCGGCGACCCTGGCCTCTGTCAGCGCCGACGGCAACCAGCCGGCGCGCCTGGAGCAGTTCTTCTTCGGCCTCGGTGGGCCCAACGGGCCACTGCCACTGCACCTGACCGAATACATGCGCGAGCGCCAGCGCAACCATGCCGACTCGACCAGCAAGGCCTTCCTCGATGTCTTCCATCACCGCCTGCTGAGCCTGTTCTACCGTGCCTGGGCCGAAGCCCGACCGACCGTCAGCCACGATCGCCCGGGTGATGATTACTGGGCCGCGCGCCTGGCGGCGCTCAGTGGCCGTGGCCAACCAGAACTGCAAGGCCAGGGCGCGTTGGCAGACACCGCCAAACTGCACTGGTCCGGCCACCTGAGCGCGCAAACCCGTTACCCGGACGGCCTGTGCAGCATCCTCAGCGGGTATTTCGGCGTGCCTGTGGCGCTTGAAGAATACGTCGGCCAATGGCTTGAACTGCCCGAACGCAGCCAGCTCGGCGTGCGCGCCAACCGCCTGGGCGTGGACCTGTGCCTGGGCCGCTACGTCTGGGACCGCCAGCACAAGTTCCGGCTGTGCCTCGGCCCGCTCAGCCTCGACCAGTACCACGCCCTGCTACCCGGCGGACAGGCCTTCGTCGAACTGGCGGCATGGGTCGCCGAATACCTGGGCCAGGAACTGGACTGGGACCTCAACCTGATTCTCGCGCAGGACCAGGTGCCTGCGTTGCAACTCAATGCCGGCCAGCGCCTCGGTTTCGATACCTGGCTCGGCCGCCCTCCGCACGATGCACGCGACCTGAAGCTGGCCCGGTACTACGCCGACCAGCCGGCCGCCGCCCACCATACAAGGAACCAGGACCATGGGTGAAATCAGCCGCGCCGCGCTGTTCGGCAAACTCAACAGCATCGCCTACAAGGCCATCGAGGCCGCAACGGTGTTCTGCAAGCTGCGGGGCAACCCCTATGTCGAACTGGTGCACTGGCTGCACCAGTTGCTGCAACTGCAGGACAGCGACTTGCACCGTATCGTGCGCCAGTGCGATATAGAGCCGGCGCGCCTGGCCCGCGACCTGACCGATGCGCTGGACCGGCTGCCGCGCGGTTCGACGTCGATCACCGACCTGTCCTCGCAGGTGGAAGAAGCCGTCGAGCGCGGCTGGGTTTACGGCAGCCTGATGTTCGGCGAGAGCCAGGTGCGCACCGGTTACCTGCTGGTTGGCATTCTCAAGACCCCGAGCCTGCGCCACGCCTTGCTGGGGCTGTCGAGCGAGTTCGCCAAGCTGAAGGTCGAGGCGTTGAGCGAACGCTTCAGCGAATACGTGGGCGACTCGCCGGAGAACCACCTGGGCGCCACCGACGGTTTCAGTGCTGCGCAACCTGGCGAAGCCAGCGGCGCCGTGGCGCCCGCGGCGATGGGCAAGCAGGAGGCGCTCAAGCGCTTTACCGTCGACCTGACCGAACAGGCCCGCAGCGGCAAGCTCGACCCTATCGTCGGCCGTGACGAAGAGATCCGCCAGCTGGTCGACATCCTCATGCGCCGCCGGCAGAACAACCCGATCCTTACTGGCGAGGCCGGTGTCGGCAAGACCGCCGTGGTCGAAGGCTTCGCCTTGCGCATCGTCGCCGGCGACGTGCCGCCGGCGCTCAAGGACGTCGAGCTGCGCAGCCTGGACGTCGGCCTGCTGCAGGCCGGCGCCAGCATGAAAGGCGAGTTCGAGCAGCGCCTGCGCCAGGTGATCGAGGATGTGCAGGCTTCGCCCAAGCCGATCATCCTGTTCATCGATGAAGCGCACACCCTGGTCGGTGCCGGTGGCGCTGCCGGCACCGGCGATGCCGCCAACCTGCTCAAGCCGGCGCTCGCCCGTGGCAGCCTGCGCACGGTGGCGGCAACCACCTGGGCCGAGTACAAGAAGCACATCGAGAAGGACCCGGCGCTGACCCGCCGCTTCCAGGTGGTGCAGGTGGACGAGCCGAGCGAAGCCAAGGCGCTGCTGATGATGCGTGGAGTGGCATCGACCATGGAGCAGCACCACCAGGTGCAGATCCTCGACGAAGCGCTCGAAGCCGCGGTCAAGCTGTCGCACCGCTACATCCCGGCGCGCCAGTTGCCGGACAAGTCGGTGAGCCTGCTCGATACCGCCTGCGCGCGCGTGGCCATCAGCCTGCACGCGGTGCCGGCCGAGGTCGACGACAGCCGCCGGCGTATCGAGGCGCTGGAGGTCGAGCAGGCGATCATTGCCCGTGAAGCCGCCATCGGCGTGCCTACCGCGCAGCGCCAGGCCCAGGCCGAAACCCTGCTGGCCGAAGAGCGCCAACGCCTGGCCACGCTGGAAAGCCGCTGGGCCGAAGAAAAGGCCCTGGTCGACCAGTTGCTGGCCACCCGTGCCCAGCTGCGCGACCAGGCCGGGGTGGTCGACCAGGACGCGCAGGTGCCTGGCAACCCTGAACTGCGCGAAACGCTGGCCGACCTGCAACGGCGCCTGAGCGCCCTGCAAGGCGAGAGCCCGCTGATCCTGCCGACCGTGGACTACCAGGCAGTCGCCTCGGTGGTGGCCGACTGGACCGGGATCCCGGTGGGGCGCATGGCGCGCAACGAGATCGAGACCGTGCTCAACCTCGACAGCCTGTTGGCCAAGCGCATCATTGGCCAGGACCATGCGCTGAAAATGATCGCCAAGCGCATCCAGACCTCCCGCGCCGGCCTCGACAACCCGAACAAGCCGATTGGCGTGTTCATGCTCGCCGGCACCTCTGGCGTGGGCAAGACCGAGACTGCACTGGCCTTGGCCGAGGCGTTGTACGGCGGTGAACAGAACCTGATCACCATCAACATGAGCGAGTTCCAAGAGGCCCATACCGTCTCGACCCTCAAGGGCGCCCCACCTGGCTACGTCGGCTACGGCGAAGGCGGCGTGCTGACCGAGGCCGTGCGCCGCCGGCCGTACAGCGTGGTGCTGCTGGACGAGGTGGAGAAGGCCCACCCGGACGTGCACGAGATTTTCTTCCAGGTCTTCGACAAGGGCGTGATGGAGGACGGCGAAGGCCGCCAGATCGATTTCCGCAACACGCTGATTCTGCTCACCACCAACGCCGGTACCGAGCTCATCGCGCGCACCTGCAGCGACCCGCAGGCCCTGCCCGACCCGGACACGGTGGCCAGCCAGCTGCGCCAGCCGCTGCTGGAAATCTTCCCGCCGGCGCTGCTCGGCCGCCTGGTGACCATCCCCTACTACCCGCTCAGCGACGCCATGCTCAAGGCCATCACCCGCCTGCAACTGGAGCGCATCCGCAAGCGCGTGGAAGGCACGCACAAGGTCGGCTTCGCCTACGACGAAGGGGTGGTGGAGCTGATCGTCTCGCGCTGCAGCGAAACCGAAAGCGGTGGCCGCATGATCGACGCCATCCTCACCAACGGCCTGCTGCCGGACATGAGCCGCGAGTTCCTCACCCGCATGCTCGAAGGCAAGCCGCTGGCCAGCGTGCGCATCAGCCGCCGCGACAACGACTTGCACTATGACTTCGGCGCAGCCGACTGACAGGACCGACCATGCTGTTCACGCAGTTCACGCGCCTGGCGCAGATCAACAGCCCGTTGGGGCCGGACAAGCTGATCCTGGCCGAAATGGGCGGCAGCGACGAGCTCGGCCGCTTGTTCGACTATGAGCTGCAGCTGACCAGCGACGACCCGGCCATCGACCTCAACGCCCTGCTGGGCAAGCCGATGAGCCTGAGCGTGCAGCAGGGCCTCGGCACGTCACGTTACTTCCATGGCATCGTCGCCCGCTGCAGCCAGTCGGTGGACCAGGGCCAGTTCGCCAGCTACCGGGTCACCCTGCGCCCATGGCTGTGGCTGCTGACCCGCACCAGCGACTGCCGCATCTTCCAGCACCAGAGCGCGCCGCAGATCATCAAGCAGGTGTTTCGCGATCTGGGCTTTTCCGATTTCGAGGATGCCCTGAGCCGCAGCTACCGCGAACGCGAATACTGCGTGCAGTACCGCGAGACCAGCTTCGACTTCGTCAGCCGGCTGATGGAAGAGGAAGGCATCTACTACTTCTTCCGCCATGAAGCGCAGCGCCACGTGCTGGTGCTGGCCGACGCCTATGGCGCGCACCCGCAGGTACCTGGTTACGAAACCGTGCCCTTCTACCCGCCGGACGGGCAGCACCGCGAGCGTGACCACATCAACGACTGGCACCTGGCCCAGGAAGTCCAGCCAGGTTCCCTGGAGCTCAACGACTACGACTTCCAGCGCCCCAGCGCGCGTATCGACGTGCGCTCGGCCATGCCACGCCCGCATCAGGCCGGTGACTACCCACTGTACGACTACCCCGGCGCCTACCAGCAAAGCCAGGATGGCGAGCATTACGCGCGTACGCGCCTGGAATCGCTGCAAAGCCTGCACGAGCGGGTCGAGCTGCGCGGCAACGCCCGTGGCCTGGGCAGCGGTCACTTGTTCAGCCTCAGCGGTTTCACCCGCCAGGACCAGAACCGCGAATACCTGATCGTCGGCGCACGCTACTACGTGCACCAGGAGCGCCTGGAAAGCGGCACCGGCAGCGGCGCGGCGCAATTCGAAAGCAACCTCAGCTGCATCGACGCACAGCAGAGCTTCCGCCCGCAGGGCAGCACCGTGCGGCCTATCGTCAAGGGCCCGCAGACCGCCGTGGTGGTCGGCCCCGCCGGCGAGGAGATCTGGACCGACCAGTATGGCCGGGTGAAAGTGCACTTCCACTGGGACCGCCACGACCAGTCCAACGAGAACAGCTCCTGCTGGATCCGCGTATCACAAGCCTGGGCCGGCAAGAACTGGGGCTCGATGCAGATCCCGCGCATCGGCCAGGAGGTGATCGTCAGCTTCCTCGAAGGCGACCCCGACCGGCCTATCATCACTGGTCGCGTCTACAACGCAGAACAGAGCGTGCCCTACGACTTGCCCGCCAATGCTACGCAAAGCGGCATGAAAAGCCGCTCGAGCAAAGGCGGCAGCCCGGCCAATTTCAATGAAATCCGCATGGAAGACAAAAAGGGCGCCGAGCAGATCTACGTGCATGCCGAGCGCAACATGGACACCGTGGTCGAGCAGAGCGAGACGCTGGCCGTCGGCATCAACCGCACCCAGACGGTGGGCATGCTGGAAACCATCACCATCGGCCAGGACCGCATCCGCGCCGTGCGTCGCGACGACATGTTGCTGGTCGGCGCCAGCAAGACCGATAGCGTCAGCACCAGCTACCTGATCGAAGTGGGTGAAAACCTGCGCCTGGTGTGCGGCAAGAGCGTCATCGAGCTCAACGCCAGCGGCCAGATCAACATCAGCTGCGAGCAGTTCAGCTTCCATGCCAAGCAGAACGGCGAGATCAATACCGACGGCACCCTCGACCTGAACGTCGGCAGTGGTGCGCAGACCGCGCCCGACAACCAGGGTGTGAAAAAGACCATCGACGACTCGGTGAAGGCGATCTTCTCCGGCTCCGACCAGTAACGAGACCTGTCATGAGTTATCGCGTCAACGAATTCCGCCTGGCCCTGCCCGATGCCGCCGTGCAGGACAGCAGCATCAACATCCTGCGCTTCGAGGCGCTGGCCACTTCGCTGATCATCAGCCGCAGCCTGCTGGCCGAAGGCGAGACCTTGCAGAGCAATTTCGACGGCCAGTTGCAGCGCCTGCAGCAGCAGGTCAAAGACCTGCGCATGCAGCCTGCCCAGGCGGTGCGGGTAGGCACCGAGCAGGCGATCGCCGCCATCGAGCTGAGCAGCCAGTTCAGCAAGGGCCAGGAAAAGGTCTATCAGTACCAGCTGGCCCTGGTGCTGCCGGGCACGCGCAAGATGTTTGCCTTGAGCTACGTCAAGGCCAGCCCGCTGGGCGCGGCCGAAGCGGCGCACTGGGCAACCATCAAGCAGTCGCTCGACTTCGACAACCTGGGCTGATCGCGCACCATGTCCGACGCCCTGTGGGCCGCCCGCGAAGGCGACGCGCTTATGCACACCTCGATGCTGGCGGACATTGTCGGCGGTGTACTGGAAATCGCCGCCACCGTGGCCATCGGCGCCCTGGCCACTGCCGCCGTGGCGGCAGCGTTCGGCTTGACCGTGGCCACCGGTGGCCTGGGCTGCTTCGTGCTGGGCGCGGTGGTTGGCCTGGTGGTCGGTGTGGTCATGGCCAAGACCGGCGCCGATACCGGCCTGAGCCGATTATGCGAGGGCATCGGCAATTTCCTGTTCCCGCCGTCGGTGCAGGCCACCATCATCAGTGGCTCGCCGAACACCCGCACCAACGGCATGCGCGCGGCACGTGCTGCCGGCATCGTCACTGGCCCGCCGGCACCGCTGGAGCAGGCCGGCGCCGAGGCTGGCGAGGCGAAGGAAGAAAGTTTCCTGGACATGGCCAAGGGCTTCTTCTCGCAGATGTGGCGGCCGACCGTGGCCACGCCCGCTGCCAATACCTTGCCAGCACCGGACGACAAGGTACTGTGCAGCAAGCACCCGCCAATGCCACCGCAGTACCTGGCCGAAGGGTCAAGCAAGGTGCTGATCAATGGCCACCCGGCCTGCCGCAGCGGTGACCGCAGCACCTGCGAAGCGGTGATCGTCGACGGTGGCCTGGTATCGAGCAACGTGCGCATCGGCGGTGAACCGATCGTTGTGCGCGAGATCCGCAGCGGCAAGACGCCGGGCATCGGCCTGGCAGTGACCGCGCTGATGCTGCTGCGCGGGCGTGGCGGCAAGTTCTACAGCAAGTTCGGCTGCATGCTGGTGGGCGGGGTGAGCAGCGTCGTAACCGGCCAGGTGACCAGCGCCCTCACCCAGGCCATGGCCGGTTCGCCCAACCCGGTACATGCGGCGACCGGCGGCAAGGTCCTGTGTGGCGATGAAGACCTCGACTTCACCGTGCAGGCCACCCTGCCGATCGCCTGGCAACGCCTCTACAACAGCCACGACGAGCGGGTCGATGGCTTGTTCGGCGCGGGCTGGAGCCTGCCTTACGAAGTTTCGGTAGAGGTCAGCGAAGACGATCACCTGGTGCTGGTCGACGAGCAGGCCCGCCGGGTGGACATGGGCATCATCACCTTGGGTGATGCGGTGTTCAGCGTCGGTGAAGGGCTGAGCGTACGCCGGGCGCACAACGGCGAGCTGCTGACCGAAAGCCGCGAAGGCGAGTATCGGCTGTTCCAGCCGACCCCGGGGCGGCCTGACCGACTGCGCCTTAGCCAGATCGGTGATCGCAACGACAACCGGATCTACCTGGACTACGACAACCAGGGCCGCCTTTGCCAGTTGCGCGATACCTTCGACCAGGTGCGTGTCCGGCTCGGCTACAGCGAGCAATGGCCACAGCGAGTGAGCCACGTCGACTTCCACGCGGCGAGCGGCGAATCGCAACGCTTGGCCAGCTATGGCTATGACGCCAACGGTGACCTGGCTCAGGTGCTGGATGGCGCAAGCCAGCCGCTGCGCGGCTTTGCCTACGACGCCGCCCGACGCATGATCGAACACCGTACTGGCGGCGGCCTGTGTTGCAACTACGAATGGGCGCAGCATGAGGACGGTTGGCGGGTGGTGCGACACTGGACCAACGGCGGCGACAGCTACGCCTTCGAATACGATGTGGCCGCAGGCATCACGCGGGTGACCGACAGCCTTGGCCGCGTCGCCGTGCGCCACTGGAACCCGCAGTATCAGATCACCGCCTACACCGATGCACTCGAGCGGACCTGGCGCTTCGAATGGAACGACGAGCGCCAGTTGCTCGCGGCGAGCGACCCCATGGATGGACGCTGGCAGTTTTTCTACGATGAGTCGGGCAACCTTGCCGAAACGGTCGACCCGCTGGGGCGTAGCGAGTCGACCGAGTGGCTCGAGCATTGGTCGCTGCCTCGCAGCCAGACCGACCAGGCCGGCCACCGCTGGACATTCGCCTACGACCAACGCGGCAACTGCACGCGCGAAACCGACCCGCTGGGCCAGCACACACGGTATCGCCATGACAGCCAGGGCAACCCTGTCGAAATCATCGATGCCAATGGTTCCAGCCGCCACCTGCGCTGGAACGAGCAAGGGCTGCTGGTCGAACAGCGGGACTGCTCCGGCTACCTGACCCGCTTCGCCTACGACACCCTGGGCCACTTGCGATCGATCACCGACGCCCAGGGCGAGCGCACCGACTACCAGCATGACAGCAAGGGTCGCTTGCGTAGCGTGACCTTGCCCGATGGCCGCAGCGAAGCGTTTGCCCTCGATGCCAGCGGCTTGTTGGTTCAGCACCTCGATCCGGCAGGTCACGTTACCCAATACCGGCGTAACCGCCGCGGGCAACTGGAACTGCGCACCGATGCGCTCGGCCGGCAGGTACGCTACCAGTACGATAACCATGGGCGCCTGCTCGCGCTGTACAACGAAAATGGCGAAGCCTACGGTTTCGAATGGGATGCAGGCGACCGGCTGATCGCCGAACGCGACCTGGACGGCGGCTTGCGGCGCTACCAGTACGACCCACTGGACAACCTTGTCCAGGTGACCTTCCTGCCTGCACCGGGCAGCGCAGAAGCGCCCATTATTCATCGCATGGCGTATGACGCCGGCGGTCGCCTGCTGACCCGCCATACCGATGAGGGACGCACCGACTACTGCAACGACGCATTGGACAACGTGGTTGCGATCCGCCGTACCGCCGTGGATGGCCAGGTCGAGGAACTGGGCTTCGCCTTCGATGCACTGAGCCAGTTGCTCGAAGAACACAGCGCGCAGGGCAGCGTGCAGTACCAGTACGACCCGCTCGGCAATGTCACCCGCACGCGAGTCCCCGACGGCCGCTGGATCAACCGCCTGTACTACGGCAGCGGGCACCTGCACCAGATCAACCTCGATGGCAAGGTGGTGTGCGATTTCGAGCGTGACCGCGTACACCGGGAGACGCTGCGTCTGCAGGGCAACCTGGCGATTCAACGCCAGTACGACCGTGGTGGGCGCCTGCGCACTCTGCTGCGCCGCCCGGCAACCCAACCCAGCCAGCTGCCGGCGCCAGACCAGCAGCGGTACCAGTTCGACGCGGCCGACCAACTGGCCGTACGCGAGGTGCAGCACCCCGGCAGCGGCTATTTGCAGGCTTATCAGCATGATGGCTGCGGCCATGTGCTGGGGCGCCAGGACAGCCCTGCCGGCCAGCGCGAAGCATTCCGCTACGACCCGGCCGGCAACCTGCTCGACCCGCTGGCGGCAGGTGCCGGGCTGGTCCGGCACAACCGCGTGCTCACTTTCGAGGACAAGCGCTATCGCTACGATGGCTTCGGTCGCCTGGTGGAAAAGCGCAGCCGCCGCCGCGGTACGCAGCATTTTCGCTACGACGCCGAGCACCGGCTGGTCCAGGTGCGCAACCTGCAACCCGGGCGGGAACGCATCATCGACATGCGCTACGACCCGATGGGCCGGCGCACGGAGAAGATCGAATCGACGCTCGACGGCCAGGTGGTCGGCCGCACCCGCTTCAACTGGAGTGGCCTGCGCCTGCTAGGTGAGCAGCACAACGGCCGGCAGGCGTTGTACCTGTATGAAGACGATGGCCACGAACCGCTGGCCCGGGTGGATGGCCTGGGTGCTCACCAGCAAGTGCTGCATTACCACAATGACATCAACGGCCTGCCGGAGCAGTTGACCGATGACACCGGCGAGGTCGTGTGGTCGGCGCGCTACCTGACCTGGGGCGCAAGTTGGGATGAACAGCGCGCCCCCCGCCTGCCGGAAGAACAGAACCTGCGCTTCCAGGGCCAGTACCTGGACCGCGAAATCGGCCTGCACTACAACCTGTTCCGCTTCTACGATCCGGAGATAGGCCGCTTTACCCAGCCTGACCCGATTGGTCTGGCCGGTGGTTTGAACCTTTACGAGTATGCGCCCAACCCGTTTACCTGGATCGACCCATGGGGGCTGCTCAAAGAAGGCGAATCCGCAGGCTTCGGCACCGATGCTCATAAAAAAGACGGCCACGATGCCCATGAAATCATGCGTCACAAGTTCATGCAGGACAAAGGTATCGCCACGACTAACCGGGTAAAAGGCAACCCGGCAATGGCGCTCAAGCGTAGCAACCACACCATGGTTCACGACGAGGAGCGCCGCTTGCGAGCACTACGAGGACTGGGGCCAAACCAGATGCTCAAGCGCGGCAAACTGGAAATCCGACTGATGTCCGAAGCTATCTACAACACATTGGTTACCCGTAATATCGTGACCCAGGACCAACTCCGCACCGCCAGGCGGCTAGCCCGGTCATATGCAAAAAGCAAGGGATGTTATTGACGTGCATTCAATGAAGATCGTGTTTACCGAAGAAGACAAAGGCTTCGGTCAGGTGGGTGGCAGCGTCCGCATGGACGACCCAGGCTTGTGGCCTTTGTCGCCCGACACCCAGGAGCCGATGACGCCTCTGTGTACGGTCACGGAAAACTTCCTGCCGGCTAAAATCTTTCCGCCCGGCATGGCTGCCACGGTATTCATCACAGCTCGAAAACAGCGCGCCGGCGGCTTCAAGCAATCCGTCGTCAGCCACTACTCACTTCATGAGCAAGCGGAGCTACCCGGTATCCACAATGGTTACGCACGGTTCATTCTCCACCGGCTGTGTGAGGAGGAGTTACCAGCCCCGCCTGGAGCGCTCTTGCTGGAGCGCCGTTTTATCGACTTCGAGCCAATGACCGAAGAGGAATTCGCCGAAGAGCACGATGACGAGGACTCCGGTCTTGGCATCAGCAAGCAACTCGGTCGAGCAGCCTGGATGCAAGATCCCATCTATGTTCCAAGCCGGTACCTGCTTCTTTTACAACTGACCGACTACGAAATCAGCCGCTGGGCCCCACAGCAGGAAGGGATCTTCCTGGATGGCATCGGTTACATCTATCTGGACAAGCAAGCCCGACGAAAAAACCAAGGCGACGAAGCCGGGTTCTTTTTCGTTCAGTACGCCTGAATGGCCGAAAGAACATGCCTCTGATATGAACATTTACTATTTAGACAACCTGCCATCCCCTTGGGGAGACTGGGGCGCGGCACTGCTTCAGGGGATGATCGCCTGGGATGAAGATACCGACATAGACAGCATCAAGCGCGCCGGCGATGAACAGGCCGACTTTTTCAAAGGCGATGTTTATCGTGGGTATTTTCTGAGCGAATGCGCCAAGGAATGGCTGGAAAGGCAATGTCCAGGATGCTTTACCTTCACCCTGCTTTCCTGTGCGTCATGAAGAAAATCGTGCTGTCCCAACAAGATCGCGGCTTTGGCCAGATCGGTGGTGCGCCTTTGCTCAAGGACCTTTCCCTGTGGCCGGCCAATCCGCAAACCGGTGGGCTTATGACGCCCATCATGACCCTTACCGAACAATTCCAACCGGCCCGGTTCGTCCCGCCAGGCATGGCTATCACCGTTTTCCTTGCAGTCGAGCAACAGCAGGACGGTAGCTTCAACCGCCCACTTCAGCGTCGCTATACGGTCAATCAGCAGTCTGAACTGCAGAGCGTCATCAGCGGTGGCTTTGCCCGGGTCATCCTGCATGAACTCGCCAGCCAGCCCCTGGAGCCCAGCACCCCGCCCTTGCTGCTGGAGCGAGCGTTCATCGATTTCGAAGAGATGACCGACGAGGAGCATGACGAGGAGCATGAGGATGAGGACAGCGGGATCGGCCTGAGCAAACCCAGCGGCCGCCCCTGCTGGCTGCAGGATCCGATCTACGAACCACCGCGCTACATGTTCATGATGCAACTGGTGGACGCCGACGTGGCCAAAGCCAGTCCGCAACATGTTGGGCTGTTTGGCGAAGGTAACGGCTTCCTGTTCGTGGACATGCAGGCGCGCCGTGGCAAGGAAGGCGATGACGCCGGGTTCTTCTTCATTCAGTTCACCTGAATCAGTCCAGCTGCCGAGCCCTCAGCGCCTGCGCCAGCATGTCAATGAAGGCCCGGACCTTGGCTGAACCGTACTTGCTCTCCCGGTGCAGTATATGGATCGGCCAAGGCGCCTCTTCATAATCGGCCAGGATCACCTGCAGCTGCCCGCTGGCCAATTCATCTGCGACCTGATACGACAGCAGGCGGGCAATGCCCAACCCGCCGCTGGCCGCAGCGATCGCCCCGTCATTGCTGGTCACCATCAAGCGGGGTTTCATGCGCACCAGGGTCGGTTCATCGGTTATTCCGAAACGCCAGCCGGCTCGCGGCGACAGGTTTGTGGTACCGATCACCGCATGTTCCGCCAGGTCGGACGGGTGCTTTGGCACGCCATGACGCGCCAGGTATTCGGGAGAGGCGCACAACATGCGTCGGACCCTGCCCACCCGCAGTGCTTTGAGCCCGGAGTCGGGCAAGGGGCCGATACGAACGGCCACGTCCATGCCCTCCTCTACCATGTTGACGATGCGGTCGAGGAAGTAGGCGGAAACGTCAACCTCAGGGTACTGCTGCAGGTAGTGGACGATGCACGGCATGACGAACTTCTTGCCGAACAGGATGGGCGCAGTGACGGCCAGGTCGCCCTTGGGCGTAGCGTTGATGCCGGCGGCGGCTTCGTTGGCCTCGTGGATGCTGGCGAGGATATGCCGGGTATCTTCCAGGTAGCGGCCACCGGCTTCGGTCAGGCGCACGCTACGGGTGGTGCGCAGCAGCAGCTTGACCCCGAGTTGCTCTTCCAGGGCGCTGACGGCACGGGTGACCGCAGCTGGGGAGATGTCCAGGCGGCGGGCAGCGGCGGCGAAGCTCTCCAGCTCGCCTACGGCGACGAACACCTTCATCAGGTGGATCTGGTCCATGCGGGCTCCTGGGATTGTGAGGTGCCGGGATTATCTTTCATCTGGGCATTTTGTGTTGCCTGTGCCGGCCTTTTCGCGGGCTTGCCCGCTCCCACAGGTCATTCACCATCCCTGAGGGCAGTGGAGTACCTGTGGGAGCGGGCAAGCCCGAAGGGCCGGGACAGGCTACTTACAGATCCAGCACCAACGCCTGC
This sequence comes from Pseudomonas sp. NLJ1, assembly GCF_049486705.1. NCBI lineage: Bacteria > Pseudomonadati > Pseudomonadota > Gammaproteobacteria > Pseudomonadales > Pseudomonadaceae > Pseudomonas > Pseudomonas sp. NLJ1. The sequence goes on from NZ_CP137735.1 coordinate 1,474,130, forward strand.
GCCCCCTCCTCCGACCGGGCCGGCACGGCACAGCAGATCAACACCGACCCCGCCTCCGGCAGCTCGGCCGGCAGGTTCGGGTAATGCACCTGGCCACTGACCAACCGGGTCTTGCAGGTACCGCACGATCCACCTCGGCAACTGAACTCCGGCGCCAGCCCACGCGCCTCGGCCAACTCCAGCAGCGTACCGCTACCGGGCGCCCAGCGCGCCTCCTTGGCCGAAGCCGCAAAGTATACCGGCACCGGCTCGCTGGCCGCCGGCGGCTGTTGCAGGGTGGGCTGGTCATCGTCGGTGTGCCGCCGAAGCGTCGACGGGCCAAAGGCTTCGGCATGGATCCGTGCATCCGGCACATGCACCCCGCGCAGCCCTTCATACAGGTCCTGGGTAAAACTGCCCGGGCCACACAGGTAGAAATCGTAGTCGTCCAGCGCAAGCGTCGTCTTGACCTGCTCGATACCCAGCCGACCGGCAAACTCGTAATCACGCCCCACCAGCGCATGCTCTTCCGGCTGGCTAAGGGCGCGGTGCACGTGCAGCAGGCCGCCAGCCTGCTGCCGCAAGCTTGCCAGCTCCTCACGGAACGGCAGGTCGGCCAGGCTGCGCGCACCATGGAACAGATGGATGCACCGTGCCCGCCCCTTGTTCAACTGCTCGCGCAGCATGGCCAGTAATGGCGTGATACCCACACCCGCGCCGATCAGCACCAGCGGCCGTGTGCTCTGCTGGTCCAGCGTGAAGCTGCCCATCGGCGGGCGCACGTTCAGCACATCGCCGGGCACGACACGCTCATGCAGGTGCCGCGAAGCAGGACCCTGGGCTTTGACGCTGATGCGCAGGTAGCCGTCCGAAGGCGCGCTGGACAGGCTGTAGGTACGGATCAGTGCTGCCTCGCCGTCGAGCTGGACTTGCACCGGAACATGCTGCCCTGGGGCAAAAGCCATCGCACTACCTGCAGGAGGCTCAAGGTAGAACGAGCGGATATCGCGGCTTTCCTGCTCCACCCGCAGCACACGCCAGGCCTGCCATTGGCGCTGCTGTTGGCGTTGCTGCAGGCGTATGTCGGCCTCGGCCCAGGTGCCGGTCATCAGGCTGGTCGGCGCGTACTCCTTGAAGGCCCAACGCAGGGAAACGGCAGCCGGGCGCCATACCACCTGCTCTACCTCCAGCGTCCACAAGCGCTCGGCGCCTTCGAACGCCTGGATGGCCGGGCTGTCCAGCAGCAACTCGGCATGCCCATAGAGCTGCAACACGTTGCCGTTGCTGAAATCGATGAACAGCAACCCTGCTTGCGGGTTCACCAGCAGGTTGCCCAAGGTGTTGAAGTGCAGGTTGCCAGCATAGTCGGGAATGGTCAGGCGGTTGCCTTCGACCTTGACGAACCCGGGCCGCCCGCCACGGTGGGAGACATCCACCGAACGCTGGCCGTCGTCATGCTCGACATAGCTGGCGACAAAGAAAGTATCGGCTGCCTGGATAATGCTGACAGCCGAGGCATCGAGTGTCGTCGCATCGACACGCCCCTGGGCGGGTTCTGCGACGCGGGTGTAGTCACGCAGCTGGATGTACTGCGGGCAGTTGCCGAACGACTGCTCCACAGTCACCTGCAGTTGCCTGTCGCCGGCCTCGCGAATCTGCCCGTTGAGGCGGTTGCGCCGGCGAGTGTGCAGTTCGATCCCCAACAGGCCGACCGCCTGCCCGGCTGCCAGCCCCGGGGTAGCGGGATCGTCTGCCGGCAGTTGAGTGTCGATCGTCAGCTGGCGCGGGTCCGGCGAGCTGACGAAACCTTCCGGCCCTTCCAGCAGCGTCGCCCAGGGCCGCCCCAGTGCGTCCACGCTGGCAGCGACCATGAATGGCAACTGGTTATAGAAAATACGATGCTGATCGGGCATGTAGTCACGAATGACCTTCTGCCCGAACGCCTCCATGCGCTCCGCGACACCGGCTTTTTCCTGCAGGGTCTTCTCTCCCGCATGCCAGGGGGAGGAGTGGTGGTCCGGGTTCTGTTGCATGGCGGCGTTCCTCGCAGTGGCTGAGCGTCAGGCGCTGGTCTGCAGGCCGATCACGGTGCGTGGCATGGGCACGAAGCGCGGCAGCGCCTCGATCCGCGCCAGCCAGCCGCGTACGTTGGCATAGGGCTCCAGCGACACATTGCCCTCAGGTGCATGGGCGATGTACGAGTAGTTGGCGATATCGGCGATGGTGGGTGTGCTACCCGCCAGGAAGGGCCTGTTGGCCAGCTCGGCGTCGATCACTTTCAGCAGGGTGTGGGCGCGGGTAATCACTTCATCGGTGTTGAACGAGGCACCGAACACCGTGACCAGACGCGCAGCAGCAGGGCCGAAGGCCAACGGGCCGGCAGCGACCGAAAGCCAGCGCTGGACGCGGGCGGCGGCAGCGGGTTCCTCGGGGAGCCAGGTGCCGTTATCGTACTTCTTGGCCAGGTACACCAGGATGGCATTGGAGTCGGCGACCACCGTGCCGTTGTCATCAATGACCGGGACCTGGCCGAACGGGTTGAGGGCGAGGAAGTCCGGCTGCTTGTGCGCGCCTTTGGCCAAGTCGACGAACACCAGCTCGGTGGGAAGGTTCAGCAGCGAGAGCATCAGCTCGATGCGGTGGGCGTGGCCGGACTTGGGGAAGTTGTAAAGCTTGATCGGGTTCGACATGGGCTTGGCTCCTCGTCAGCACCGGGATGGGCTGGTGGAGCACATGCTGCACTGGTTCGACTGACAGCAGAATCCGCGTGGCGGGGAAACCATAATTTCGCGAGGCGGAATAATGCACTCAGGCTTCTGCCCTCTTCGCGGGCAAGCCCGCTCCAAAAGCATTACACCCTCCCGTGGAAGCGGCTTTAGCCGCGAAGAATCCAACACGGTGCCTGGCACCGGCTGCGCCGGTGTTCGCGGCTAAAGCCGCTCCCACAGGTCCCTGCTAAATCAGAGAAATCAACCCAATCGCTGCTGCCGTTGGTAGAGGTAAAGAACATGCACAGCATCAACCACCAACGGCACAGTGGCCTGGTGTTCTTCGAGGCTCATCTTGTCCAGGACGGAAAAATTTTCCTCCGAACCGTGCAAGGCAATAGCGTCGAGATATTCTTGAAGATGGGCAGGTAATTCTGTCCATCGTCCCAAACGAACACCCCGCATGTACCCGAAGCACCACTCTTCAAGCACTACAATTTCGCCCTGCGCAGTATCTCTGACCTCAAAGAACAGATTCAGCTCATCCGTGGCTTCGCTGAGCATAATCGCGACGGTGTTGTAAAACTTGATGATCAAATCCGTGTAGCGCTGAGCCTGGGCCTTGCTTTTGAACCGAGGCAGTTTGCCGCCAGAAACCTCCGGCAACCACTCACTTGGTGGCAGCAGATGCGGCGAGCTGCATAGGGCATTCACAAAGCCATCGAGTTCACTGACATCAAGTATCGCGTCATCATTGCCATACTTGAAAAGCAGCTCTCCCAGCTCGTCCAACTCCTGGTCGGTGATGGGGTTACTCATAGAGGTCAATCCTGCAGCCGGTGGTAACGGTAAAGCTTGCGTGCCGCCTCGGTCACCTGAGGCACGCAGGCCTGGATATCCGCTTCGCTCATCTGGTCCAATAGCTCGAAGTTGTCCTCCAGCCCATGCAGCGAAATGGCCTTGAGCAGTTGGTCCTGCTCCGGCGGCAGCTCGGCCCAGCCGGCGACCTGGGTGCCGCGCATGTAGCCAAAGCACCACTCCTCCATGATGATTACATTGCCCTCTTCGCCTTCGCTTTCTTCGAACAGCGGCTCAAAGTGGTCGACATCGTCGCCCAACTCCTCCGCCACCTGGCTGGCATAGCGCAGCATCAATGCCGTATACGCCTCTTCATGCGCCGGCTTCTTGAATTTCGGCACCTTGCCGCCGGCCACCGCAGGCAGCCACTGTTCAGGCATGACGGTAGTCGGCGAGCTGGCCAGGGCAGTGAAAAAGCCATTGAGCTCGGCCAGGTTGAGTACCGAGTAGTCATTGCCGTAGGTGATCAGCAGGTCTTCAAGGCGGTCGAGTTCTTTTTCGCTGAGAGGGGGGAGCATGGCGTGGACATCCTGGGAAGCAAAAGTGTGTGCACCCTAGCACAGCAACGTCCGAAGGGCTGCCCGCGCTTGCAGCTACGCGGGCAGATTATCTAACGTGGCAACCAGCCATGCAGCTGCTGCTGCCTGCCCGTGCCGATCAACAGCCACAGCAAAATACGACATTTGCGCGGGCAGAGCTGCCCGCCCATGTGTACCCCCTTGGCCTGCAGGTCGATCTCGGCTCCGGTAAAACCGTAGGAGGCCGAGGCTGTGGGACCACTGCCTGTGCGGGTGGCAACAATCACAGGCAAGGTGGGCGCGAGATGGCCAAGCACTTCGGACCAGCTAGCGGAAACGTGACCGGCACCGAAACCGGCTATGACCAGTCCCTCATAGCCCAGTGTCGCTACAGCCTTCAACAACGCCGTATCTGCGTCCAGGCACGCTTCCAGCATTGCAACCCGATGCTCGGTACGATGCGGTAACGGCAGCACCACTCGTGGGACTGGCGGTTGACGATATACCACGACACCTTCCACAACATCGCCCAGTGCTCCGCACCCGGGCGATTCGAATGCAGCCATCGCGAGGCTTGCCGTCTTGCGAACCCTTGCAGCGCAGTGGACCTGATCATTCATCAGCACCAGAACACCGCGACCACGACTGCCAGGCGCCAATGCCACCTGCGCCGCAGCCAGCAGATTGGCCGGGCCGTCGTTGCCCGGCTGGCTGGCCGCGCGCATGGCACCGGTCATTACCAATGGCACATCGAACGGCCAGAGCAGATCAAGGAAATACGCCGTTTCCTCGAGGCTGTCGGTACCTTGGGTCAGTATCACCGCGTGTGCTCCACGAGCCACCTCGCCCCGGGCCCAGGCCAGCACCTCGAGCATCGCCGCAAAGCCCAGCGAGGCACTGGGGAGCAGGCCCAGAGTGACAGCCTCAAGATGGGCCATCTCACGCAGCTGTGGCAACTCGGCCAGTTGCTCAGCGCAGTCAAGCTTGGGCATCACCCCGCATTCGCTTGCACTTGTCCGCATACTCACCGTCCCTCCCAGGCTGGCGATCGACAACCTGGGCAGGTTTGCATGCGCTTTCATACGCCACCTCCAGCAAGCAGCCCGACCAGCGGAACGATCGCCAGTGTGCTGATGGCCATCGACACTACATTGCCGATGTAACCATGCATGTAGGCTGGCAAGCGCTGACTGATGGCCACTGCCAACGGTGGCGCTACCAGCGCACCCAGCACTGCACTGGCTACGACCACTTGCCAGCCTCCACCGTGGGTGAGCACAGCGGCAGGGACGATCGAGACGATGGGAATGTAAGTGGGGTACCAGCCTCGCGCCTGCCATTGGCGACGCCAGAACACGACACCTACCAGTGATGCCAGCGCCTGCCCGGCAACCATCGGAATCAGCAGCAGCGAACCGTAGACCGGCGCAGCGGGGGCCAGCATGTAAGCCAGAAACACCCCCAGCAGTAGCCCGAGGCTGGCCAGTTCATTGCCGAAGAATGGCGCTTCGCTGAAATCGGCCAGTACACGCCGCAGGGTCCAGAACACACCGTAGTCGGGTTGGGCCGCAACGGGTTCATGTGTGGTGGGCGGATGGCTGGGCCGTACCCATGATGGAAAGTGCCAGCACAGCATGAACGCCACCACGCTTGCCAGCGCCATGCCACTTACGTTGCCGACTACCACCGGCAACTGCAGGGGATAGCACAGGTAGTTGACCATCAGCAGGCTGGCTGGTGTTACCAACAGCGCTCCCAGCAGTGCGCCGCTGATGGTCACCCGCCAACCCGCACCAAACAACAGCACCATGGCTGCTGGCAACGATACGAAAGCAACGAAGGTCGGTTGCCAGGTGCCACTGGCCAATGTCCATCCCCACAACGCGTGACTGAGCAACAAGCCCAGCAGCGAACTGGTGAACACCCACGGCCATAATCCGCTGCCGTAGCAGATGGCAAAGCCGTGCCAGCGATACCCGCGCACGTGGGCCCAGTGCGCCAGGCAAGCTCCCAATAGCAAGCCCAGGGCAGGCAACTCATGCTTGTAGAAGGCCACTTCGCTGATATCACCAACTATCCAGCGCAGGCGGCTGAGCGGCTGATCGAGCGTCGCGGCCAGTTGCGTGTAGTCCGGCCATTGGCCCTGTACGAGGCTGGCAACCAGCAGCACCAGCAGACAGGCAAGGATCAACACCGACGAACGCTGCCGGTTGGGGAAGAGTAGCGTTTTCATGTGCAACTCCTCAGCGAGGCATAGGTGCATGAAGGCGATAGCCAAGCGTCGCATCGTAAAGATCGGTGCGCCTGTCGCGCGGCAGGTCGTTGAGGCTGTTCCAGATCGGCGCCGAGCGGGCGCTGCTGAGGTCGACATCGGCGTAAAGAATGCACTCCTCCTCTGCATTGGCCACCTCGCCAATGGGCCAGCCATTGGTACCGGCAATCAGTGAACAGCCAAGGAAGCGACCGCCCCGCTCGCTACCTATGCGGTTGGCGGCAGCGATGTAGAGGTTGTTGGCGTGCGCCGCTGTCATGGTCAGGTAGGACGCCATGCAGCGCCCTGCTTCATCGAACAGCGGTGGTGGCGTCCATACCCAGTTGTTCAGGCTGCAGATGATGTCGGCGCCTTGCGCGGCCATCAGCCGCGGCACTTCCGGGAACCAGATATCCCAGCAGATCAGCAGGCCGATACGGCCGATCGGTGTCTCGAACACTGGGAAACCCAGGTCGCCAGGGGTGAACCAGAGCTTTTCCTGGTTCCACAGGTGGGCTTTGCGGTAATGCCCGAGCAAGCCTTTCGGACCGAACAGTACGGCACTGTCGTAGAGTTTCAGCCCCTCGCGTTCGGCAAAACCCGCAGCCAGGTAGACCTGGTACTCCCGGGCGAAATCCGCCTAGGCTTTCAGGCTGCGACCCTCCTCCAGCATTTCGGCATGGGCATAGGCCTCTGCCCGTGTGTGGAAGGTGTAGCCGGTATTGGCCAACTCGGGTAGCACGATCAGGTTGGCGCCTTCACGCGCCGCGCACCGGGCCAATGCCAGGCCCTTGCTAAGGTTGCCATCGCAATTCTCCAGCCCGACCTGAGGGTCGTACTGGATGACGGCGATACGTACAGGGCTGACGGACGTGCAATGTTCGGACATGGCGGCTTCCTTTTATGGTTGTTTTGGAAGGGCGCCAGTAAAGCGGGGTTGGGCTGGGGAGTGACAGTCGGGGAGTTCCTATGGGATCGAAGGACAAGAGAGGTCTTCCAGTAGGAAATTCCCCACAAAAACTCCCGGATGCAGCTATTTCCCAGCTTGATAATGTGGGTAGTGGTTCAGGGTAAAGCCACCGTTGAACGATGCCGATGTTCTGTTGCACAGGTTGATGACCGCATCGAGCGCCGTGCGTAGACACGGCTCGGTCCAGCCGGCGTCAACAGAGAAGGACTCTCCAGCCAGATACAATCCTGAACTGGCACTCAGATCACGGTTGTACTTCATCAGGCTCACTGCATCGTAATAGGTCCCAGCCCGATACAACTTTGCGCAGCCAAGCGCGTTTCGATCAGTCATCCAACGCTGTATGCGAATGTTGCGGGTATCGATATAAGGCGATATGGGTTCAGCCACGTTGCTGCAGCGAAGGAGGATCCGATCGAGTTCCTTCACGCACTTGTGGGCAAGTTCCTCATCTGAGAACGCGGCCAGTTTCGTTGCATCGTCTTCCCAGGTGTAACTGAGCAGGATGCAGTCATCAGCGTAATGGTCGTTGTAGCGATAGGCATAGACATCGTGAACGAAACTGTCAGTGACCAGAATTTGCGGAAAAGCTAGGTTGCGGTCCAGGAAGCTCTTCTTCAGCGGGGCATAGACCTTACAGCTCGTCTCCCAGTGAGCATGCTTCCAGGCATCCAAGATCGTCTGCGGCAACATCTGACGGCTGAAACCGTCGAGGCGGATGTTGGTTTCGATCAGCCAGGAAGGGATGGTCAAGATCACACTGTCGAAGTCTTCATATTGGACGTTCCCCTGCACCGGATCACTGCAATGCCAACGGTATCCGACCCGTATGCGACCATCCTCCAGCTTTTGTAGGGAACAGACCGAAGTGTCGGTTAGTAACCCATCATCTCGTTGCAGCAGGTGGTCACACAGCGAGGAGCCGCCCATCCCGGCGTCCAGAAACATGAGGCTTTCGTCCATCGCCGCAAGCCCGATATAGGCGGGCCCCTGAAACATCAACCCTTTACTGTCAGGGACGCTGCTGGCTTCAAGATGGGGCGCAACGTAAGGCATACCGTCCTGGTCAACACGCCCATGCACCAACTGTAGGTGACTGCTAAAGCCAAAGATTGCTGTGCGCAGCGGGTACAGGCAGCAGACATCATAAAACGCTCCCCAGCTACCGTCTCCAATCCCGATTGAATAGAAGATGGCCGACTCGTCGCCACTCATACCTAGACCACCAAAATCACCAGGGTTTGCAGGGTCCCAAGCCGCAAGAGCTGGTAAATGCACCAGATCTCTAAACGATAATCGATGGTAGCGCTCGACGATCGCCGACCACATCGATTCCCAGCTTTCAGTGCCATAACCCGCTGCAATACGCTCGGCGAACTGCTCCGCAAAATGGCGCCATTTATCGTAGACCTGCTGAAGCATCGCAGTGGGGGGTGGTGTGTTTCCTTCAGGATTGCGCCAGACCAACAGCACAGGGTCTCTATTACCCTCTAATTGCCCGTCACGAAGATATATTCCAGTGGCATTCACCCAAGGTGTCCCGGGATTTGGAAAATCGGAAATTCGTAGCTCGAACAGCTTGGCGTAATAGGCCATAAGCGAGCGCCCATCTTTCGGGGGTTCGCCAGTCCTGTTGAAGAACGGCATGCGCATGGCGCCCATTTCAAAAGGGGTTACAGGCTGCTTTTGATTTCCTGCGTTATTTACCAGCGTGAGATGGCGCCCGCCCACACGCCTGGACTGCTCGATCAAAGTGATACGGGTAAAGCCGCAACGTAGCAATTCACGGGCTGCAGTTAGCCCGGTAACACCAGCACCGACAATACAGATCCGATGATCCGGTTGAGTGGCGCATGCGACTCCGCCCTCTTGTTCGAGTAGACGCCGATAATCAAAGCAAAGATCAGGAGGATTAGGGTAACGCGCAGCCCACGGCTTTACGGGCAGGGATGGCTCGATAGTCAGATCAGCAGGATGGTTGTGTGTAGAGCCGATGGTCATCGGTCTCGTGTTCTCTATGAGTTGAGAACATGAGAATGATCAATCACGAGATGCGTGAAGAGGTTGTTAATTAGCACCAACCGGCCACCGCAGGATCGTGAGATCGCTGTGATGGCCGGATTGATGTCAATAAAGCCGTTACGCCTTACACCGCCAGCGCGCGCTCACGCAGCTCGCTGTTGAGGATGCGGTCGTTTTCGCTGTAATCGACCGGGCAGTCGATCACGTGCACGCCCGGGGTCTTGATGCAGTGTTCGAGCAACGGCAGCAGGCCTTCGGCGCTTTCCACGCGGTGGCCGTTGGCTCCGTAGGCTTCGGCGTACTTGACGAAGTCCGGGTTGCCGTAATCCAGGCCGAAATCGGTGAAGCCCATGTTCGCCTGCTTCCAGCGGATCATGCCGTAGCCGTCGTCACGCAGGATCACCACGGTGATGTGCATGCCCAAGCGTACTGCAGTCTCCAGCTCCTGGCTGTTCATCATGAAGCCGCCGTCGCCGCACACCGAAATCACCGGGCGGTCCGGGTGCACCAGGTGCGCGGCCATGGCCGATGGCAGGCCGGCGCCCATGGTCGCCAGGGCGTTGTCCAGCAGTACGGTGTTCGGCTTGTGCGCCTTGTAGTTGCGGGCGAACCAGATCTTGTAGATGCCGTTGTCCAGGGCGACGATGCCTTCGGACGGCAGCACGCGACGGATGTCGGCAACCATGCGCTGCGGGTACACCGGGAAGCGGTTGTCGTCGGCACCTTCGGCGATCTGCGCTTCGTTGGCTTCACGAATCGCCATCAGGCGGGTGAAGTCCCAATGGGTGATGTCGGTCAGGGCTTCGCTGATCTGCCATACGGCGTTGGCGATGTCGCCGATCACTTCCACCTGCGGGAAGTACACGGCATCGACTTCGGCGGAGCGGAAGTTGATGTGGATGACCTCGGTGCCACCACGAACCATGAAGAATGGTGGTTTCTCGATCACGTCGTGGCCAATGTTGACGATCAGGTCGGCAGCTTCGACGGCGCGGTGCACGAAGTCACCGGACGACAGTGCAGCGTTGCCCAGGAAGCGCGGATGGCGCTCGTCGACCACGCCTTTGCCCATCTGCGTGGTGATGAACGGGATGCCGGTCTTGTCGATCAGTTGCTTGAGGACCTTGGCAGTCATCTTGCGATTGGCCCCGGCACCGATTACCAGGATAGGGCTGCGGGCTTTCTGCAGTTTTTCCACGGCGGCTTCGATGGCCTTGTGCTCGGCCAGCGGACGGCGGCTCAGGCTAGGCGGGATCGGCAGGCTTTCGGTCTGCTCGGCGGCGATGTCTTCCGGCAGCTCCAGGTGGACCGCGCCCGGCTTCTCTTCTTCGGCCAGGCGGAAGGCTTCGCGCATACGCGCCGGGATGTTGTCGGCGGAGGCGAACTGGTGGGTGTACTTGGTGATGGGGTCCATCATGCCGCACACATCGATGATCTGGAAACGGCCCTGCTTGGACTTCTTGATCGGCTTCTGGCCGGTGATCATCATCATCGGCATGCCGCCCAGGTAGGCGTAGGCGCTGGCGGTGACCAGGTTGGTGGCGCCAGGGCCAAGGGTCGACAAGCTGACGCCGGTCTTGCCGGTCAGGCGACCGTAAGTGGCGGCCATGAAGCCCGCGGACTGCTCGTGACGGGTCAGTACCAGCTTGATCTTCGACTTGCGCAGGGATTCGAGCAGGTCGAGGTTTTCTTCACCGGGAATGCCGAACACATACTCGACACCTTCGTTTTCCAGGCATTGCACAACGACATCGGCGGCCTTGGCCATCTTGCTTGCTACCTCAAGTGATGGGACGGTGAAAGTCCGGAAATGCACAGCACGGTACGCTGGCATCGCTCGGCCCGGAGACAGGAGTGCTCCGAACCAAAGTCTTGACGTAGGGTGGGCGCGGGAAAGTCACGTGAATGTGACGGGAATATTGTCGCAGCCGGGGTATTTTGCGGTCGTTGGGCAGCGGAGATTAGAACCGCCCGAAGAAGGCAGCGCGGTGGATGGCACCGGCTTTGCCGGTGTTCGCGGGTGAACCCGCTCCCACAGAGAAGGGTTGTGCAGGCCTGTGGCTTCCGGGCCACAAAGACAAAACCCCTACCTGCATGAGCAGATAGGGGTTTTGCGAAATGAATCTTGACGATGACCTACTCTCACATGGGGAAACCCCACACTACCATCGGCGATGCATCGTTTCACTGCTGAGTTCGGGATGGGATCAGGTGGTTCCAATGCTCTATGGTCGTCAAGAAATTCTGTTGCCAGAATGTCCAGATGGACAGCCCAGCGAATTCGGATATGCGATATTTGTGGTGCTTTTGTGAGCAGTGCGAACTTTCGGTTCGTTTCGTCTTCACCACCACAATCTGCGTAGCAGATTGCTTGGGTGTTATATGGTCAAGCCTCACGGGCAATTAGTATTGGTTAGCTCAACGCCTCACAGCGCTTACACACCCAACCTATCAACGTCGTAGTCTTCGACGGCCCTTTAGGGGATTCAAGATCCCAGTGAGATCTCATCTTGAGGCAAGTTTCCCGCTTAGATGCTTTCAGCGGTTATCTCTTCCGAACATAGCTACCCGGCAATGCCACTGGCGTGACAACCGGAACACCAGAGGTTCGTCCACTCCGGTCCTCTCGTACTAGGAGCAGCCCCTCTCAAATCTCAAACGTCCACGGCAGATAGGGACCGAACTGTCTCACGACGTTCTAAACCCAGCTCGCGTACCACTTTAAATGGCGAACAGCCATACCCTTGGGACCGGCTTCAGCCCCAGGATGTGATGAGCCGACATCGAGGTGCCAAACACCGCCGTCGATATGAACTCTTGGGCGGTATCAGCCTGTTATCCCCGGAGTACCTTTTATCCGTTGAGCGATGGCCCTTCCATACAGAACCACCGGATCACTAAGACCTACTTTCGTACCTGCTCGACGTGTTTGTCTCGCAGTCAAGCGCGCTTTTGCCTTTATACTCTACGACCGATTTCCGACCGGTCTGAGCGCACCTTCGTACTCCTCCGTTACTCTTTGGGAGGAGACCGCCCCAGTCAAACTACCCACCATACACTGTCCTCGATCCGGATAACGGACCTGAGTTAGAACCTCAAAGTTGCCAGGGTGGTATTTCAAGGATGGCTCCATGAGAACTGGCGTCCCCACTTCAAAGCCTCCCACCTATCCTACACAAGCAAATTCAAAGTCCAGTGCAAAGCTATAGTAAAGGTTCACGGGGTCTTTCCGTCTAGCCGCGGATACACTGCATCTTCACAGCGATTTCAATTTCACTGAGTCTCGGGTGGAGACAGCGCCGCCATCGTTACGCCATTCGTGCAGGTCGGAACTTACCCGACAAGGAATTTCGCTACCTTAGGACCGTTATAGTTACGGCCGCCGTTTACCGGGGCTTCGATCAAGAGCTTCGCTTGCGCTAACCCCATCAATTAACCTTCCGGCACCGGGCAGGCGTCACACCCTATACGTCCACTTTCGTGTTTGCAGAGTGCTGTGTTTTTAATAAACAGTCGCAGCGGCCTGGTATCTTCGACCGGCATGGGCTTACGGAGCAAGTCCTTCACCCTCGCCGGCGCACCTTCTCCCGAAGTTACGGTGCCATTTTGCCTAGTTCCTTCACCCGAGTTCTCTCAAGCGCCTTGGTATTCTCTACCTAACCACCTGTGTCGGTTTGGGGTACGGTTCCCAGTTATCTGAAGCTTAGGAGCTTTTCTTGGAAGCATGGTATCAACCACTTCGTCGCCTGAAGGCAACTCGTCATCAGCTCTCGGCCTTGAAATCCCGGATTTGCCTAAGATTTCAGCCTACCACCTTAAACCTGGACAACCAACGCCAGGCTGGCCTAACCTTCTCCGTCCCTCCATCGCAATAACTGGAAGTACAGGAATATTAACCTGTTTTCCATCGACTACGCTTTTCAGCCTCGCCTTAGGGACCGACTAACCCTGCGTCGATTAACGTTGCGCAGGAAACCTTGGTCTTTCGGCGTGCGAGTTTTTCACTCGCATTGTCGTTACTCATGTCAGCATTCGCACTTCTGATACCTCCAGCAAGCTTCTCAA
>NZ_CP137735.1:1490000-1970000 GCF_049486705.1 Pseudomonas sp. NLJ1
CAGTGTCAGTATCAGTCCAGGTGGTCGCCTTCGCCACTGGTGTTCCTTCCTATATCTACGCATTTCACCGCTACACAGGAAATTCCACCACCCTCTACCGTACTCTAGCTCGCCAGTTTTGGATGCAGTTCCCAGGTTGAGCCCGGGGCTTTCACATCCAACTTAACGAACCACCTACGCGCGCTTTACGCCCAGTAATTCCGATTAACGCTTGCACCCTCTGTATTACCGCGGCTGCTGGCACAGAGTTAGCCGGTGCTTATTCTGTCGGTAACGTCAAAACAGCAAGGTATTAGCTTACTGCCCTTCCTCCCAACTTAAAGTGCTTTACAATCCGAAGACCTTCTTCACACACGCGGCATGGCTGGATCAGGCTTTCGCCCATTGTCCAATATTCCCCACTGCTGCCTCCCGTAGGAGTCTGGACCGTGTCTCAGTTCCAGTGTGACTGATCATCCTCTCAGACCAGTTACGGATCGTCGCCTTGGTGAGCCATTACCCCACCAACTAGCTAATCCGACCTAGGCTCATCTGATAGCGCAAGGCCCGAAGGTCCCCTGCTTTCTCCCGTAGGACGTATGCGGTATTAGCGTTCCTTTCGAAACGTTGTCCCCCACTACCAGGCAGATTCCTAGGCATTACTCACCCGTCCGCCGCTGAATCAAGGAGCAAGCTCCCGTCATCCGCTCGACTTGCATGTGTTAGGCCTGCCGCCAGCGTTCAATCTGAGCCATGATCAAACTCTTCAGTTCAATACTGCTTGGGTTTTTAAGAAACCCTAAACTTGGCTCAGCAATCTCAAATGACTATGTGATTTCTCGCATGGCCACTTGTGATGCTGATAATCTTTGTGACTATCAGTCCGTACTCACAAGCACCCACACGAATTGCTTGATTCGATTTGTTAAAGAGCGTTTGGTTAAGAGCTTTTCGTCTCAACCGAGGCGCGCATTCTACGCTTTCCTCATTTGCTGTCAAGCGTTTATTTGAAGTTTTTTACAACCAGTTTCTTTCGAAACCCTTCAACCTCAACAACTTACCGCTTGCCTCGAAGCGTTCATCGCTGCGAGGAGGCGAATAATACGCGCTTTGAAATCAGAGTCAACACCTTGATCTGAAAAAACTTTCTGCCGCCGTTTTACCTTTGTCGGCAACTAATGAAAGCGCCGCGAATCTGTAGAAATACACCACCCAACGGAGCGTAGCGGCCATGAGCGATGCGCAAAGCGAGAAAACCCCAGGCCTGTCCGCGGACGAGGAGCAGGAAGTCAGCCTCAACCAACCGCCCCGCGCGGCAGTACTGCACGAGATCATTCGTTACCAGGGCGACCAGGAACTGGAACGCACACTCGCCGCACTATGGTGGTCGGCACTGGCCGCAGGCTTGTCCATGGGGCTGTCGCTCATGGCCATGGGCCTGTTCTACGCTCGCCTGCCTGAGGGCGACAGTGCCCAGGTAATCGCCAGCATCGGCTACAGCGCAGGCTTCCTTGCAGTAATACTGGCGCGCCAGCAGCTGTTCACCGAAAACACCCTGACCGCCGTATTGCCAGTAATGACCACCCCTACCCTGGCCAACTTCGGGCGCCTGCTGCGCCTTTGGAGCGTGGTACTGCTTGGCAACCTCGCCGGGACCTTGCTGGTGGCCTGGGTAATGCTGGAGCTGCCGATCTTCGACAGCAAGACCGACGTGGCCTTCCTGGAGGTGGGCCGCAAGGTAATGATGAACGATGTCAGCCAGATGTTCGCCAAAGGCATCGTATCGGGGTGGATGATCGCCACCATGGTGTGGATGATTCCGTCGATGGAACACGCCAAGATCTGGATCATCCTGATGATCACCTACCTGATGGCCCTGGGCGACTTTACCCATATCGTGGTCGGCTCGGTCGAGGTGTCCTATCTGGTCTGGGCCGGCGATGAAACCTGGAGCAGCTTCTGGCTGGAGTTCGCCTTGCCGACACTGGCGGGCAACATCATCGGCGGCAGCTTCATCTTCGGCTTGATCAGCCATGCTCAGGTGCGCAGCGACAGCGGCAGACCGCCCTCGCGGCTACTGAAAGAACACCAGCCCCCCTCCCCGCGCCGCGACAACGGCAACAAATGAACTTCAGCGTGCCGCTACCACGCGCTCGTTCGCCTGCCCGCGCTGACGCACAGGTAGCGGCTGCCACCAGTTCTGCCCGGCATGTGGCGAGTCAAGGCTGACCCGCTCCCCCATCTGCGGCGTGCTCAGGCGCACCTGTGCCTGGTTGGCCAACGCCAGAATGCGCTCGAACGGCTCCTGCCAGCCGTGGATGGACAGGTCGAAGGTACCGTTGTGAATCGGCAACAACCAGCGCCCGCGTAAATCGAGATGGGCCCGTAGGCTCTGCTCCGGCTGCATGTGCACATCGGGCCAGGCGACGTTGTAGGCCCCGGTCTCGATCAGGGTCAGGTCGAACGGCCCGAAGCGCTCGCCAATCTGCTTGAACCCATCGAAGTAGCCGGTATCACCACTGAAGAATACCCGCACATCTTCGTCGACGATCACCCACGACGCCCACAAGGTCCGGTTGCTGTCCAGCAGCCCACGCCCGGAAAAGTGCTGAGCCGGGGTGGCGACAAAACGTACGCCCTCGACCTCGCTTTCCTGCCACCAGTCCAGCTGCCGCACCTTCGCCGGTGCTACGCCCCAGGTCATCAGCAGGTTGCCTACGCCCAGCGGGGCCAGGAACACACTCGTGCGCGGGGCCAGTTGGCGAATTGCCTGCTCATCCAGATGATCGAAGTGATCGTGGGACAGTACCACCGCAGCCAACGGTGGCAATTGGTCCAGCGCCAGGGGTGGAGCATGGAAACGCAGCGGGCCGGCCCACTGCACCGGCGAGGCGCGCTCGGCGAATACCGGGTCGGTAATAAAGAAGCGCCCGCGCAACTTGAGCAATACCGTGGAATGGCCAAGGCGCCACAGGCTGCGGTCAGGTGCGTCGAGCACCTGCTGGCGAGTCATGGGCTGCAGGCTCACCGGTGTGGCCGGCCGGGTTTCCGGCGGTTTGCTCAGGAACAGATACTTGAGCCCGATGCGCAGCTTCTGCAATACGCCATCCTGCGGCAACGACGCCTGGTTGTGAAAACGCCCTTCCCGCTGGGGCGCCGGCTCGCCGGCAGGGCTGGTCAAGGGGACCATCAGCAACACTCCGAGCAACAGGAAAGCCTTCATGTTACCCCACAGTGATCGGACCAACCGTGAATTGGCTTGTAAGGTCATTTTTCATAGATGAAACACTGTTCAACAATATTCATGAGAGTTATGCGATAAACGGTGCTCCAGCAGAAGAACGATACCAAGATGGATAAACGCAGCGGCAAAGGACTTTCATTCGTCAAACGCATCTACCTGCCGCGAGTCATCGGCCTGGGGATCGGCCTGTTCAGCGTCATGGCCGCCATGGCGCCGCTGTCCCCGCCCACCTGGGCATGGCTGCTGTTACTGTTCAATGGCCTGCTGTGGCCGCATGTGGCCTACCTGTGGGCAGCCCGTTCGGCCACGCCTTACCAGGCAGAACAGCGCAACCTGGTGCTGGACTCCCTGATGGGTGGGTTCTGGACCGCTGCCATCCATTTCAATCCCTTGCCCAGCGTGACCGTGCTGTCGATGATGACCATGAACAACGTCGCCGCCGGCGGCAAGCGCATGGTCGTTCGCGGCGTCCTGGCCCAGCTGACGGGCATGCTCGTCGCCATCCTGCTGCTGGGCCCCGGCCTGCAATTGAACGCTACGCCCCTGCAGGTCTATGCCTGCCTGCCGATGCTGACGCTCTATCCGCTGGCGCTGGGCTGGGTCTGCTACCAACTGGCGATCAAGCTGGCCGACCACAAGCGCCGCCTGAGCACCCTGAGCCTCACGGACAGCCTGACTGGGCTGCTCAACCATGGTGCCTGGAAAGACCTGCTGCTGTTGAAGTTCCAGGCCTGCCAGCAACAGCAGGGCCACGCGGTGATTGCCCTGATCGACATCGACCACTTCAAGACCATCAACGACACCTTCGGCCATGTGGTTGGCGATTGTGTGCTGCGCCAGCTTGGTGCCGAGCTGCGGCACAACCTGCGCGAAGGTGACCAGGCCGGGCGCTACGGCGGTGACGAATTTTGCGTGATCTTGCCCGATACCAGTGAAGCCCAAGCCTGCCAGGCCATGGAGCGCCTGCGCGAGCGGGTCGCCAGCTACCGCAACCCGCAGCTGCCGCACCTGCGCATAAGCCTGAGCATCGGCCTTTCGGCATTCGAGGCCAACCTGGAGTCACCCGAGCACTGGCTCGAACAGGCGGACAAAGCGCTGTACACCGCCAAGCATGCCGGACGCGACCAGGTCAATTTTGCCCGCAGCGACGCTGCGGCGCTCAGGCTGGCCTATCCTGATTGAACCTCCTTCCTGACTGCCTGGCGGGAGGCTGCCTGAAGGAGCCGCTCGCTCATGGCCAGGACCGCCAACCCTCCACCCGCCAGCCCCACACCGCGCTTCCAGGTGCGTCGCCTGATAGCCGGCTTCAGCGCAGTTTTCGGCTTGGCCTGCCTGGTCATCGTCGGCGCCCTGTTCAACATCGCAGGTACTCTCGACCATCAGGAGCGCCAGCGCAGTGCCTCCCAGGCCAGCAAAGCGCTGGAACAACGGTTGCTTGCCTCGCGCCAGTTCCTTTCCAGTTACGCCGTATGGGATGCTGCTTTCGAACACCTGGCGGGCCAGGTCGACTGGAAATGGGCCTACGAAGAAAAGAACGTGGGCGAGTCGCTGTACAGCGCCAGCGGCTATGAAGGGGTGTTCGTGGTGGAGGACGCACGCACCACCTACGGTTTGTTCAAAGGCCAGCCTACCCAGGCGGCGGCCAATACCTATATTGATGCAGCGCTGCAGCCAATCATCGACCAGGCTCGGGCGGCGGCCATCCCACGTGAACAGATCACCCGGTTCGTCCTGTTCAACGGTTGGCCGGCCGTGCTCAGTGCCGCGGCAGTGCGCCCGGACCGGGATGTCACCGATAGCGAGGTGCGCCAGGCGCCGGTGATGCTGTTCGTCGACCAGCTCACCGAGGAAAAGCTGGCGCAGCTGAGCAGCAGTGCCGGCCTGACCGGCATGCACGTGGAAAACAATGATGTGGGTGAGCACGACCACCTGCGCATCGACCTCGGCGATACCGGCTACCACCTGTCCTGGAGCAGCCCGCTGCCAGGGCAGCAGTTGCTGCGGGCGGTGTTGCCGCCGCTGGCGGGTGCCTTGCTGATACTCGGTCTGATCATGCTGTACCTGTTCCGCCATGCCTTGCGCAGTTCGCGGGCGATCGACCTCACGCTCGCCGATCTGCAGCAGAGCAACCAGGCGCTGGAGGCCAGCGAGCAACGTTTTCGCGCGGTAGCGGAGTCGGCCTCTGACTGGATCTGGGAAACCGATCGGCAACAGCGCCTGACCTACCTTTCGCAACGCTTTGTCAACGTCACCGGCTACCCGGTGGACGACTGGCTCGGCCACCCGCTCAATCAGTTGCTGGCCTGCGATACCACGCCGCTCTCGCCATGGCTGGATGCCTTGGCCGCGGCCGACCCACAACAACTGGCCAACCTGCGCTGCACCTACCGCGACCAGAACGGCCAAAACCGCTACTGCCGGATTTCAGCCCGAGCCATCTGGTACGACGGCAGGCCCGTCGGTTTTCGCGGCACCGCCAGCGACATCACTGACGAAGTCGACGCTCATGCGCGCATCCAGCATCTGTCGCTGCACGACCCGCTGACCGGGCTGGCCAACCGCAACAAGCTGGCCCGGCACCTTGAGCAGGCATTGTTGCGCGGCAGTGATTCGCCGCCACTGACCTTGCTGCTGCTGGACCTGGACAACTTCAAGCCGATCAACGATTCCCTTGGGCATGCCGCCGGTGACGCCGTGCTGCAGGAGGTAGCAACACGTCTGCGCGACAGCACCCGCGATGGCGACCTGGTAGCGCGCCTGGGCGGCGACGAGTTCCTCCTGGTGCTCGGCGGCATGGACAACCGCAACGAGATCGACCGCTTCTGCGCGCGCCTGATCAGCCTGCTGCAGCAACCGATCGTGTTCGATAGCCAGCCCCTGCACGTGGGCGCCAGCATCGGTGTCGCCCAAACCCGCACCCAAGGCTTCGATGCCGGCGAGCTGATCCGCTGCGCCGATATCGCCCTGTACCAGGCCAAGGCCGACGGCAAGTGCACCTGGCGCTATTTCGCTGCCGAAATGAGCCAGCAGATCCAGTACCGCCGCCAACTGGAGAACGACCTGCGGCGGGCCTTGCGCAACCAGGAGTTCGAGCTGCACTACCAGCCGCGCTACCGCCTCAGCGACCTGCGCATCGTCGCGGTCGAGGCCTTGCTGCGCTGGCAGCATCCGCAGGAGGGGTTGCTGGGGCCGGACACCTTCATTCCGTTGGCCGAACAGAGTGACATCATTGTTGCGCTGGGCCGCTGGGTGCTGCGCGAAGCCTGCCGCACCGCCCATGACTGGCCCGCCGATGTGCTGGTTTCGGTGAACCTGTCACCGGCGCAGTTCCTGCGCAGCGACGTGGTTGCCGATGTACGCGAGATCCTGCTGGAAACCGCTTTCCCCGCACAGCGCCTGGAGCTGGAGATTACCGAGAACGTGATGCTCAATGACATCGAAGGCGCGCTGGGCACCATGCTGTCGCTTAAGGAGTTGGGCGTGCGCCTGAACATGGACGACTTCGGCACCGGCTACTCGTCGCTGGGCTACCTGCGCACCTACCCGTTCGACAGCATCAAGATCGACAAACGCTTCATCGGCGGACTGAACAACACCAGTGGCAGCGACCGCGCCGTGGTCCAGGCCATCATCAACCTGGGCGAAGCGATGGGGCTGACGGTGACGGCCGAAGGGGTGGAGAGCGAGCAGCAGCTCAAGGCACTGCAGAAGGATCGTTGTCACGAAGTGCAGGGCTATTACATGAGCAGGCCGCTGGACAGTGCGGGGCTTGAGGCGTTGTTGACGCAGGCATCCCAGCGTTCGGCACCTTACCTGTAGCGCGTCGAGGTAACTGTCTTGCTCAGGTTGGAATGCTTATCCCTGTGGGAGCGGGTTTACCCGCGAAGAATGCGGCGCGGTATATGGCACCGGCTTCGCCGGTGTTCGCGGGTGAACCCGCTCCCACAGGGATAGTGCAGTTTTTCGAAGTTTCTTCGCTATTACAGAGCTGAATCCCGCTGCAAACTGCGCTCTGCCACGATTTCCGGCAGGTCGCGCCGACGCAGGTAGGTGCGCAGCGGTTCACCAATGTTCAAACGGTCATCCACATGCTGTTCCAGCAACAGCGCCAGCCGTTCGCGGCACAGGGCCATGCGCTGCCCTTGCTCGGGCCGCCAGACAAACTCGCTGCAGGGCGTGATACTGGCGTCGGCCACGTCCATGCCGAACGAATCTTCGGAAAAACGCACGATGTGCACACCGCGCTTGCCATGAAAACCGACAAAGCCCTTGAGCTGGTCGGCAGCGTTGCAAATGTCCTGGGAAGTGATGGCCATGACGTAACCTCGCAATCAAATCGGAAGATACGCACGCCAGGCGGGGAAAGGTTGCCTCTGCCGGGCAACTCGTGGCTGGCAGCCTAACGCAAGCCGTCGCACAGGCGCCACGGTTTTCATCGATCAGCGCCCACCGTCTACCTGGGAATGCAGCAGCTCGCCCAGCCACTGCATGAAGGCCTGCACCCGGCGTGGCACGTGCCGTTGCCGTGCATACAGCAGTGACACTGGCATGGCCGGGGCTTGCCAGCCTTCCAGTACCGAAACCAGCTCACCGCGCTGCAGGTGCTCGGCCACGCCCACCGCCGGCACCTGGATCAGCCCCAGCCCGGCCAGGCATGCCGCCGAATACGCCTCGGCATTGTTGACTGTCACCACGCCGGCCATTGCCTGGAAGTGCAGTTCACCGTCCTGGAGGTATTCGAAACCGGCGCTGCGCGCGCCCAGGGTGCGAACGTAATGCACCAGGTGGTGCCGGGCCAGGTCCTGCAGCGTGTGCGGCACGCCATGGCGGGCCAGGTAGGCAGGGCTTGCACAGTTGCGCATGCTCAGTTGCCCGACCGGGCGCGCCACCACATCCAGGTCATGCAGGGCACCAATGCGCATCACGCAATCGAAGCCTTCACGCAGCAGGTCGACCTGGCGGTCGGTGCAACTGAGCTCCACCTCCAGGCGCGGAAAGCGCTGCAGAAACTGCGGCAGCGCCGGGATGATGACCCGGCGGGCCATCATGGTCGGCAGGTCGACCCGCAGGCGCCCGGCCAGCTCGGCATCGTCGGCGCGGAACAGGCTCTCGATTTCGTCCATGCCCGACAGCAGGTCCTTGCTGCGTTCGTACAGCAAGGCGCCATCCTGGGTCGCCTGCACCCGGCGGGTGGTGCGATTGAACAACTGCGTACCCAGCAAACGCTCCAGCGCCCTGACCTGCTCCGACACGGTCGAACGGGGCAGCCCCAGGCTTTCGGCAGCCAGGGTGAAACTGCTGACCTCGCTGACCCGCACAAAGGTGCGCAACAACTCCAGCTTGTTCACTTGAACCTCGTCTATCCGGTTTTAACGAACAGTATTTCCATATTCGCTGGATTTAACAGCAGAACAGCGACCAATAACCTGTGCTCATCAGCCCACCATGAGGTTTTCACCATGACCCGCAAGATTGCCCTGATTACTGGCGCCAGCCGCGGCCTGGGCCGCAACACTGCCGAACACCTGGCCGCACGCGGCATCGATGTCATCGGCACCTACCACAGCAAGGCGGAGGAAGCCCAGGCCGTGGCCGCCCGGCTGGAGCAGGCCGGGGTCAAGGCCACCATGCTGCAACTGGACGTCAGCGACAGCGGCAGCTTTGCCGGTTTCGCCGAACGCCTGAAAGCAACCTTGCAGCAACACTTCGGCCGCGAACGTTTCGACTTTCTGGTGAACAACGCCGGGATCGGCTTGAACGTGCCCTACACCGAAACCAGCGAGGCGCAGTTCGACCAGTTGCTGAACATCCAGTTGAAAGGGCCGTTCTTCCTCACCCAGCGCCTGCTGCCGCTGCTGGTCGACAATGGCCGCATCGTCAACATTTCCACTGGCCTGGCGCGCTTTGCGCTGCCGGGGTATGCCGCCTATGCCGCGATGAAGGGGGCGATGGAAGTGCTTACCCGCTACCAGGCCAAGGAACTGGGCGCGCGTGGTATTCGCGTGAACATTCTGGCGCCGGGGGCGATCGAGACGGACTTTGGCGGCGGCGTGGTGCGGGACAACCGCCAGGTGAATGAATACATTGCCGGCAACACGGCGCTGGGGCGGGTGGGCTTGCCGGATGATATCGGGGCAGCGATTGCGCTGTTGCTGGAAGATGGCAATGGCTGGATCAACGGGCAACGGCTGGAGGTTTCAGGCGGGATGTTCCTCTGAGGTCAGGTTTTCTGGGGCCGCTTTGCGGCCCATCGCCGGCAAGCCAGCTCCCACCTCGACTGCATCGACCTCAAGCATTGTGCAGTACCTGTGGGAGCTGACTTGCCGGCGATGAGGCCAGGACAGGCAACACAGGACAGTTGCTCCCACCACCGCATGAGCCTGGGTTGCCAGCGATCGGGCCACAGAGTAGCCACCTGCCTCATTGCTCATGCACCTGCACACTGGCCGTCATCCCCGCACTCAGGGTCACCCCCTCCGGCACCTGGTCCAGGCGGATCCTCACCGGTATCCGCTGCGCCAGGCGTACCCAGTTGAAGGTCGGCTCAACCTCCGGCAGCAACTGGCTGTCGGGGTTACTGTTGCGGTCGGTGATACCACGGCTGATGCTCTCCACATGCCCTTGCATCGGCTCGCCCGCGCCCATCAGCCAGACCTTCACCGCATCCCCCACACGAATGCGCGGCAGCTTGGTTTCCTCGAAGTAGGCCTGGATATAGAAGGTTGAATCGTCCACCAGGGCCATCACCGATTCCCCGGTGTTCACATAGTTGCCCTCGGCCAGGCGCAGGTTGGTGATTTGCCCGCTGCGCGGTGCCCGCACTTCACTGCGCGCCAGGTTGATTCTGGCAACCTGCAACTGTGCCTCGGCCTCATGCAGTTCACCGCGGGCAATGGCCGCATTGATCTGGGCGTTTTCCCGCAGTTCGGCACTGATCGCCTCCGGCCCCAGGGCCGTACGCCGGGCGGCTTCCCGCTCGCGCAGGCGCAGTTGCTGGCTGCGGGTCTCGGTCACCGCGCTGGCCTGGTCGAATGCCGCCTGGAAGCGTTCGCGGTCAATGCTCATCAGCAGGTCGCCGGCCTTGACCTGCTGGTTGTCACGAACCTTCAGCTCGCGCACCCAGCCGGACACATCGGGGGCGATCACCACCACATCGGCACGCACACGCGCATCTCGGGTCCAGGGGGTGAGCATGTAGTACTGCCACAACTGATAGCCGGCGAACACGGCAAGGGCCACCACACACAAGGTGACCAAGGTACGTACGGCCGCACGCATCGAAACACTCCTTTACAAGGTTCCCAGCAGTCGCACCACCAGGAACAACACACAAACGAACAGCGCCGCGTCGAACAGCGCTTCATGCCAGATCCAGCGCCCCAACGGCGTGGCCTGCACCACCAGACGCAGCAACCCGGTAAGCACCAGCGCCAGCAACACATAAACAAGGAAGGGACTGAACAGCACGCCGCCCACTTCCCACTCACGCAACCCCATGAGCTTCCTCCTGCCAGCGGCACCACTTGCCCCAGCTTTTTTGCAGTTGCAGCACCGCCCCTTCGGCCAACCGCAGCGGATCGCTGGAGGGTAGACGGCGCAAGGCGCCAATGAACTGTTCGCTGGCGGCATCCAGGCGCTGCCCGCGCCCGGGCGCCGGCCCCTTGGCCAGCACGGCCTCTACCTGCTGCAGGTATTCACGCTCGGCACGCCCCAACGGGGCCTGGGCGACCGCCAGGCACATGCGCAGATGCACCAGTTCGTCGCCGATATCCAGGCCGTGCAGGCCGTCGTCCCAGCGCTTGCGTTCGCTCTCGGGCAGTTCGCCGGCATGCCGCGCCAGTTGCATCAGGCGGTCGGCCATGCGCCCGCCAAACCAGCTGTCGGCCCCGCGCAAGTCGCGTCGGGTCAGGCGCACCAGGTCGTTCTGGGTCGCCGCACGCAAGCGCCGGCCCAGCCAGGCCGGGTGACGGAACACCAGCAAACGGAAGGCCATCACCGCTGCCGACACACCTACCAGCATGGCCAAGGCACTGTTGAGCATGGTGGCCACGCCGAACTGCATGGCATTGAGCGGCGACACCAGCACGATGAAATGCAGGCAATAAGAGGTAGCCGTTGCCCCGGTCCGCGGGTGAGCCATACCCAGTGCACCAAGAAACAGCGGCACGCCCATGCCCAGGCAAAGCATGGCGAAGCTGCTCCATTGCGGCAGCAGAATCTGCCCGACCAGAAACGCCGCGGGTATCGCCAGGAAGATCCCGCGCAAGAAGCTCAGGCCGATCTGCGCACCGTTCTCGCGGCTGGCGAACAGGCTGCAGACCACACAGGTCAGCACCAGGCCACCCGGCGCCGAAGGCCAGGCGGTGGCCAGCCAGAAGCCGCTCATTACCAGAAAGGCCAGCGCACTGCGTGAGCCGAACAGCAAGGCCAGCGACCAGTCGCGGTGCGCGGCCAGGCCTTGGGATACATCCTTGGGCGCCCTGCCCGCCTCGACATCTTCCAGCGCCTGGCTGGCAGCCATGGCGTAATCCAGCAGCAGAGCCATGCGCGCAAGGCAGAAGTGCTCCGCCGGGCTGATCTGCTCATCGTGGGCGGTATCCCAGATGCGCTGGCGCAGCAACAGAAGGCCCGGCTGGTCGGGCTTGCCCAGCAGTGCGCGCACCTCCTCCAGCCAGGGCGCCAGGCGTTGGGCCTCGCGCTCATCCAGTTGCCGCCACTGCCGGCGCACTGACCGGGAAATGCGCAGCAGCACCATCAGTTTCTGGCTCAGGCCGCGAATGGCACGAGCACGCTGGCGCCCGCGGTTGCCTTCGAACCAGGCGTGTTCGCGCTGGCTGTCGATGGCAACGATACGCCCCAGGCTCTCCAGCAAGCCTTTGCGCGCCTCGTCTTCCCCGCCCAGCATGGCACTGGCGGCCTGCAGGCCGTTCTGCCAGGCCTGGCGGGCCTGCCCGCCCAGTTGCTGCTCTACCCGCATGGGCCAGAGCAAGGCACTGCTGGCGGTGGCACAGAAGATACCCAGGCAGATCTCGGTGCAGCGCGCCACGGCCTGGTCGAACACCTGCAATGGGTGGTCGATGGCCGGCAGGGCAATGATCGCCGCGGTGTAGCCTGCCAGCACGAAGGCATAGGCCCAGGCGCTGCGTAGTTGGGTGGAGGCGGCGGTGCACAGGGCCAGCCACAGGGCCAAGGTGAGCAGGAACAGGCCGGGGGTCTGGGCGAACAGGCCGATGAACAGCACCGACACAATCGTGCCGACAAGAGTGCCCGCCAGCCGCGCCAAGCCCTTTTGCACCACCATGCCCGATAAAGGCTGGGCGACGATGAAAGCGGTCATCAGTGCCCAGGACGGTTGCTCCAGGCCCCAGCGCATCGCCAGCCACAGCGCCAGGCCGCCACCGAGCAGGGTCTTGATGGCGAACTTGAGGGCGAGGCTGCTGGGGGCGAACAGGGCCTGGAGAGTGATGGGCACGAGGCGGACCTTGCGGGGATGGTCTTGTAGAAAGATAGACAATGATGGGAAGGATAAGGCGGAAAGGATTAATTAGCTAGCTAATCATCTTTGTTATCGACAGGCTCTCCTGTGCTGCCCTGTTCGCGGGCACGCCCGCTCCCACATGGGACCGCGCACAGTCCGAATCTCGTGAAGTCATTGTGGGAGCGGGTTTACCCGCGAAGAGGCCGGCACAGGCAACACAAAAATTGCAGGCAAAAAAATGGGCGACCGAAGTCGCCCTAAATGCCTTGCGTGCTCGTGTACCCGGAAGGTCAGCGCGGCTTGCGCTTGTTCGAATCCTTCCAGATGAAAATGCCCAGACCGGCAAAGAAGACGACCATCAACCCGACCGTTACCACTCCGGCGATAACCACGTTGTCGAAGAACATGCTGGCCTCCCCATTCGTTTGCCGTTGTCCGATGGGTGCAAGTTAACCAAACTGGGGGCGGGGAAAATTGATCGGTGTCAATGGTGCCCGGGGCCGGGCACGCGAGGCGGGTGCTGGGTTGACCTGCGTCAAGTTTCAGCGTTTCTTCGGCTTGTTCTTGGGTTTCTTTTTCTTGGCGGTGTTCAACGGCAGGGCCTGCTCGAAAGCATTGCGCATTTCGTTCAGGCGCTTTTCCTTGAGGTCGTGGACGCGCTTGGCGCGTTCGGCATCGAAATCGATGAGGTTGTCTTGGCTCATGGGTGG
This sequence comes from Pseudomonas sp. NLJ1, assembly GCF_049486705.1. Lineage (NCBI taxonomy): Bacteria > Pseudomonadati > Pseudomonadota > Gammaproteobacteria > Pseudomonadales > Pseudomonadaceae > Pseudomonas > Pseudomonas sp. NLJ1. The sequence goes on from NZ_CP137735.1 coordinate 1,503,412, forward strand.
GCTCGACGATCAACTGAGACTTGCATGATGAAGCCAGGCGCTGGCGCTGACCAGCCCCGCGTCAGACTTCGATGTCCACCAGAAGCCCCTGGCGCCCGTGCTCGCCCATCAACGGCGCCACCGGCACGGTGTTGTCGGCGTTGACCTCGTCACCCGGCATCGCACTGTAGCGTTCGTCGTCGCCCTTCTGCCGGCGTTGCTGCTGGCGGCGCTGCTCGTCGCGCAGCAGTAGTGCCTGCTCCTGCGGGTCACGCTGGTGCTTGAGGTCGATGGTGCTTTCGCCGGAGGCAGGCTGCGTCGGCACCACCGGCTTGATGTCGGGTGTCGGTTTGACCGGGTCCTGTTGCGAGGTCACCGGGGCGGCACTGAGCGGAATGATCGGTGGCAGCATGGACGTTCTCCTATGCCCCCTGTATCGGCAGGCGCGGGCTTACCTTGATGGCAGGCACAACACTTATTCGGCTTCTTCGTCAGGCTCGTCGTCGGTTGGCGGGCTGGCCTCGCTCCAGGGGCGCTTGTACACCTGCTGCCAGACCGCGTCCATGTGTTCGCGCAGCACCTGTGGCGCGGCTTTGAGCGAGGCGCTGTCTTCGCGCTCACCGCCGATCGGCTCCTCACCCGCCGGGGTGATCAGCGACTGGCCGGTGATACTGTAGCTGGCCTGCCCTTCACGCATCTCGATGGCGATGTCGTGCGGGTCGATGCCACCGCCGCAGAAGGCGTGGCTGGCAACCGTCACCTCGGCGACGCCGTCCTTGTTCAGGTCGCCGACATCGCTGACATCGTTATAGAAGTCCACATCCAGGTCCAGGCCCGGGCAGGTGGTTTCCTGTTCGATCTGCCAGCGCGCCTTGAACGCGTCGCTTTCGGCGGTGCGCCCGTACAACGTGGCCTTGAGGACCACCTTGTCCACTTCCTGCTCGCTTTCCGGGTCGCTGGTCTGGCCATCGCTGCGGCTCAATACCAGCAGGCCTTCACCATCGCGGTCACGAAAGTGCACGCTCTTGATCGGCGTTTGCACGCCCAGTACCTCGAGCTGCTCGATCGGGATGGCGGGCAAGGTCTCGAAGTTTTTCTGCTCGCAGGCGGCCAGCAGCAACAGGCTGCCCACGGCCATCGAAGTGCTGATCCAGCGGTGCTTGGCAGACATGTTGATCCGGGGCCCTCGTCGGCAGCAGGGTGGGGGACGATGAAGCGACTAGACTGTTGCTACCTATCGCACTTGCTATCGCAATTCGGCACCTTTCGATGCGCTCGGCACTTTGGTCTGACCGGCCGATCCGTTAACATAATCGGCTTTTTCATCGCGGGAGTTCAGGCAGTATGGCGCAGCAGTATCAACCGGGGCAACGCTGGATCAGCGACAGCGAAGCCGAGCTCGGCCTGGGTACCATCCTGGCGCAGGATGGCCGCCTGTTGACCGTGCTCTACCCGGCCACTGGCGACACCCGCCAGTATTCCCTGCGCAATGCGCCGCTGACCCGCGTGCGCTTCTCGCCAGGTGACCAGATCACCCACTTCGAAGGCTGGAAGCTGACTGTGCGCGAGGTCGAGGATATCGACGGGCTGATGGTCTATCACGGCCTGGACGGGCAAAACCAGCCGCGCACCCTGCCGGAAACCCAGCTGTCGAACTTCATCCAGTTCCGCCTGGCCAGCGACCGCCTGTTCGCCGGGCAGATCGACCCGCTGTCGTGGTTCAGCCTGCGCTACAACACCCTGCTGCACACCAGCAAGCAGATGCAGTCGGCGCTGTGGGGCCTGGGCGGCTGCCGCGCCCAACCCATCGCCCACCAGTTGCACATCGCTCGCGAAGTCGCCGACCGCAGCGCGCCGCGCGTCTTGCTGGCCGACGAAGTGGGCCTGGGCAAAACCATCGAGGCCGGCCTGGTGATCCACCGCCAGCTGCTGTCCGGCCGCGCCAGCCGCGTGCTGATCCTGGTGCCGGAAAACCTCCAGCACCAATGGCTGGTGGAAATGCGCCGCCGCTTCAACCTGCAGGTGGCCCTGTTCGACGCCGAGCGCTTCATCGAAAGCGACGCCAGCAACCCGTTCGAGGATGCCCAGCTGGCGCTGGTGGCCCTGGAGTGGCTGGTCGAAGACGAAAAGGCCCAGGACGCGCTGTTCGCCGCCGGCTGGGACCTGATGGTAGTGGACGAAGCCCACCACCTGGTCTGGCACGAAGACCAGGTCAGCGCCGAATACGGCCTGGTCGAACAGCTGGCCCAGGTGATCCCGGGCGTGCTGCTGCTCACCGCCACCCCAGAGCAGCTCGGCCAGGACAGCCACTTCGCCCGCCTGCGCCTGCTCGACCCCAACCGTTTCCATGACCTGGCCGCCTTCCGCGCCGAGAGCGAGCACTATCGCCCGGTGGCCGAAGCCGTACAGGAACTGCTCGACGAAGGCCGCCTGTCACCCAAGGCCCACGCCACCATCCAGGGTTTCCTGGGTGCCGAAGGCGAAGCCCTGCTGGCAGCGGTCAGCGACGGCGATACCCAGGCCAGCGCGCGCCTGATCCGTGAGCTGCTCGACCGCCACGGCACCGGCCGCGTGCTGTTCCGTAACACCCGCGCGGCGGTCCAGGGCTTCCCTGAGCGCCAGCTGCACCCTTACCCACTGGCAACGCCCGAGCAGTACCGCGACCTGCCAGCCGGCGAACATGCCGAGCTGTACCCGGAAGTTGCCTTCCAGGCCCAGGGCGAGGTGGCCGACGACGAGCGCTGGTGGCGTTTCGACCCGCGCGTCGACTGGCTGATCGACACCCTGAAGATGCTCAAGCGCACCAAGGTGCTGGTGATCTGCGCCCATGCCGAAACCGCAATGGACCTGGAAGACGCCCTGCGCGTACGCTCGGGCATCCCGGCCTCGGTGTTCCATGAAGGCATGAGCATCCTCGAACGCGACCGTGCCGCCGCCTACTTCGCCGACGAAGAGTTCGGCGCGCAGGTGCTGATCTGCTCCGAGATCGGCAGCGAAGGCCGCAACTTCCAGTTTGCCCACCATCTGGTGATGTTCGACCTGCCAGCGCACCCGGACCTGCTCGAACAGCGCATCGGCCGCCTCGACCGCATCGGCCAGAAGCACACCATCCAGCTGCATATCCCGTACCTGCAGGACAGCCCGCAAGAGCGCCTGTTCCAGTGGTACCACGAAGGGCTCAACGCCTTCCTCAACACCTGCCCTACTGGTAATGCACTGCAGCATCAGTTCGGCCCACGCCTGCTGCCACTGCTCGAAAGCGGCGAAAGCAAGGCCTGGGAAGCACTGGTGGCCGACGCCCGCAGCGAGCGCGAACGCCTGGAAGCCGAACTGCATACCGGCCGTGACCGCCTGCTGGAACTCAACTCCGGCGGTGCCGGCGAAGGCCAGGCGCTGGTCGAGGACATTCTCGAACAGGACGACCAGTTCGCCCTGCCGATCTACATGGAAACCCTGTTCGACGCCTTCGGCATCGACAGCGAAGACCATTCCGAGAACGCGCTGATCCTCAAGCCGAGCGAGAAGATGCTCGACGCCAGCTTCCCGCTGGGCGACGACGAAGGCGTGACCATCACCTACGACCGTGGCCAGGCGCTGTCGCGCGAGGACATGCAGTTCCTCACCTGGGAACACCCGATGGTGCAAGGCGGCATGGACCTGGTGCTGTCCGGCTCGATGGGCAACACCGCCGTGGCGCTGATCAAGAACAAAGCGCTCAAACCCGGTACCGTGCTGCTTGAACTGCTGTTCGTCAGCGAGGTGGTGGCACCGCGCAGCCTGCAACTGGGCCGTTACCTGCCACCGGCAGCATTGCGCTGCCTGCTTGATGCCAATGGCAACGATCTGGCATCGCGCGTGGCCTTCGAAACCCTCAACGACCAGCTGGAAAGCGTGCCGCGCGCCAGCGCCAACAAGTTCGTCCAGGCCCAGCGTGACATGCTGGCCCAGCGTATCGGCAGTGGCGAGGCCAAGGTCCTACCGGCCCACGTCGAGCGCGTGGCCGAGGCCCAGCGTCGCCTGAAAGCGGAGGCCGACGAGGAGCTGGCCCGCCTGGTCGCGCTGCAAGCAGTCAACCCGAGTGTGCGCGACAGCGAGATCGAAGCGCTGCGCAAGCAGCGCGAAGAGGGCCTGGCGATGCTGGAAAAGGCCGCCCTGCGCCTGGAGGCCATTCGCGTGCTGGTGGCTGGCTGATACCGGTCAGACACCACCGCCTTTGTGGGAGCGGCCTTGTGTCGCGAAAGGGCCGCAACGCGGCCCCAGAATTGGCGCAATAATTGAAATTGCTGGGGCTGCTTTGCAGCCCTTTCGCGACACAAGGCCGCTCCCACAGGGGGCCAATTTTCAGAAACCAAGTACATATTCCCTGCTGCGATCAGGTTCATAACCAAATCGTAGAAATCAATGTGCCATTAGTCAGGAAGGCTTAACCACCTCTTCCTATACTGCCTCTGGACAGTCTGCACAGGGTTGTAGCGCAGACGAGTGAAAACTCGATCATGAGGCATTCCATGGAGTGGCTGGGGCTGCAACTGTTCGCCGACCTGCCGGCAACCGGGCGCATCGTCATTGATTGCCGGCATGAACCGTTCCTGGTTCTGCTCGCCTACCTCGTCGCCTGTGCGGCCTGCTTCGCCACCCTGGACATGGCCGAGCGCCAATCCCACAGCGAAGACCCCACCGCCCACCGACAATGGAACATGCTCGGTGCCTGCTGCCTGGCAGGTGGCATCTGGGCCATGCACTTCATCAGCATGCTGGCTTTCCAGGCGCCAGTGGAAGTGCACTATGACGTTTCCCTTACCATCCTGTCGCTGCTCATCGCCCTGGCCGTCGCCTGGCTGGCCATGCACAGCCTCGACCGCAGCCAGATGCGCACGCACCACTACCTGCAAAGTGCAGTGCTGATTGGCCTGGGCATCATCCTCATGCACTTCGTCGGCATGGCCGCCCTGGAAACCGGAGCCCGCCAGTACTACCAGACCGGCCTGCTGCTGGCATCTGCCACCATTGCCCTGCTGACCAGCCTGACGGCGCTGTGCCTGGCACGCTACTTCCGTCATGGCAGCGGCACCTTGCACCACGCCATGAAATACGGCGCCAGCCTGCTGATGGCCGGCGGCATAGTCGCCACCCACTTCAGCGCGATGTCGGCCATGACCCTGGTCATCCCGGCAGACACTGCCCTGCGCCTGCCCTCTGGCGACAACAGCCTGCAACTGGCGCTCGGCATCGGCTTCATCACCCTGCTGATCAGTGCTGCCAGCATCAGTACCGCGCTGGCCGACAAGAAGCTGCAAAGCAAGGAACACGACCTGCGGCGGGTCAGCGTGTTGCTCAGCCAGCTGGACCAGGCCCGGGCTTCGCTGCAGCAGGCCGCGCACTACGATGCCCTGACCAACCTGGTCAACCGCCGAGGTTTCAACCAGGTGTTCGCCGAACGCCTGGCCGAACACCAGGCCACGGAAAGCCACCTGGCAGTGATGTTCCTCGATATCGACCATTTCAAGCGCATCAATGACAGCCTCGGCCACGACGCCGGCGACGAACTGCTCAAAGTGATCGCCAGCCACATCAAGGCCGCCACCCGCAACCACGACCTGGTCGCGCGCTTTGGCGGCGACGAGTTCTGCGTGGTCACCAGCCTCAACAACCGCGACGAAGCCCGCCACCTGGCCCAGCGCATCATGCAGCGGATGAAGGAGCCCATCGACCTGGGCGGTCGGCGCATGGTCATGACCACCAGCATCGGCATCAGCATCTTCCCCGACGACGGCACCACCGCCGAAGAACTGCTCAAGCACGCAGACCTCGCGCTGTACCAGTCCAAGGGCAACGGGCGCAACAGCCTGAACTTCTTCAACGACAGCCTGAAGACCCAGGCCTCGATTGCCCTGCAACTGGAAGAGGAATTGCGGGTGGCCCTGCTCGAGGAGCATGGGCTGTGCGTGCATTACCAGCCGATCTTCGACCTGCGCAGCAGGCAAGTGGCCAAACTGGAAGCCCTGGTGCGCTGGCGACACCCGCAACACGGCCTGCTCGGGCCCGATCGTTTCATTGCCATCGCCGAAGCCAACGGCCTGATCATCGACCTTGACCTGTGGGTGCTGCGCCACGCCTGCGCCGACCTGGCCTACCTGCAGCGCCACGGCCATGGCAACCTCAAGGTCACGGTCAATTGCTCGGCCGTCACCCTCAGCCACGACGAACTGCCCAACGAGGTGGAGAAGGCGCTGTTCCACGCCGGGCTCGCGCCCTGCCAGCTGGAGCTGGAAGTGACCGAGAACGCCCTGATGGGTGACATCCAGCGTACGGTCAACCTGCTCAAGCGCGTGCGCGCCCAGGGCGTGGCGCTGTCGATCGATGACTTCGGCACCGGCTACTCGTCACTGGCCTACCTCAAGCGCCTGCCGCTGGATGTGCTGAAGATCGACCGCAGCTTCCTGCAGGATGTGCCAGGCAACCAGAAGGACCGCGAGATCGTCCAGGCGATCATCGTCATGGCGCATACCCTCCATCTGCAGGTGGTCAGCGAGGGCGTGGAAAACGCCGAACAGCTGGCGTTTCTCGAAGCCCACGGCTGCGACTACCTGCAAGGCTACCTGCTGGGCCGCCCGGAGCCGCTGGCCGAACTGCGCTCGTTGCTGGAGCGGCTTCAGCACCAGGGCGGCCTATTCAGCCCTTGCTGCGATACAGCTCAACCAGTGTCGCCGGATCTTTTTGCAGATACCCCTGGCTTGCGTGCAGGCGCATCAATTGTGCGGCAAGGCCACTGAGCGGCGTCGCCGAGCCTTGCTCGCGGGAGAACTTGACCGCGCCATCGAGGTCCTTGAGCAGCGTGCGCACGTGCCACTTGATCGGCTCGAAGCGGCTCTCGGCCATTTGCGGAGCGAGGATCTGCAACGGTTTGGAGTCGGCAAAACCGCCCGCCAGCGCTTCGGCGATCAGCGTCGCGTCGACCCCGGACTGTTCAGCCAAGGCCACCACTTCGGCGATCACCAGGGCATTGCAGGCCACGATCATCTGGTTGCAGGCCTTGGTCACCTGGCCTGCGCCCACCGCCCCCATGTGCGTCACGCGCTGGCCAAGTACCTGCAGTACCGGGCGCGCACGCTCCAGGTCGGCCGACTCGCCACCGACCATGATCGCCAGGGTGCCGGCTTCGGCCCCGGGCGTGCCGCCGGAAACTGGCGCGTCCAGCCAGGCCATACCGCACAGCGCTGCCAGTTCGGCGGCCATTTCACGGGTGGCGGTTGGCTCAAGGCTGGAGAAATCGATCAGCAACTGACCACTACGCCCGCCCTGGGCAATGCCTTGCTCGCCGAACACCACCTCGCGGACCACGGCCGTGTCGGCCAGGCACAGCAGCAGCATGTCGCTGTCGCGGCACAGTTCGGCAGGGTTGCTGGCCAGGCGCGCGCCGGCGGTGACCAGTGCAGCGCACTTGTCCGGGCTGCGGTTCCACACCGTCAGCGGGTAGCCCGCTGCCAACAGGCGCCGGCACATGGGCAGGCCCATCAGGCCGATGCCGGCGAATCCAAGCGAAGGTAGTGCAGTGCTCATCGATGACTCCTGACTATTCGAATAACCGGGGGCCGCTGTGCGGCCCATCGCCGGCAAGCCAGCTCCCACAGGGTTCGGTGCAGCTTTACAGGGCTGCACCTCACCTGTGGGAGCTGGCTTGCCGGCGATGGGCTGCAAGGCAGCCCCCATTACGCATCCCGTAAACTGTTACCGCCACGCCGAATTGTTACTTACCTCTACCCGCCTTGAACGCCTGCAAGCACCAAAACGAGGCGGCTGCGCATTTTCGCGCACCAAAAGCGATCATGCATCGAGAGGGCGCTTCGCCTGGATCACGATGAATGGCGAAACCACCACCGCCCAAATCTCTGGATCGCGGCTTTGCAGGTCCTGGGCCTGCTCGGCGGTCACCGGCCCAACAGTGCCATCACTACGCCACTTGGCGAAGATCTCGCTGCGATTCTCGGCCATTGCCTCGGCAACGGCAATCAGGTCCAGGCTTGGGTCGACCCAAATCAGGTCACCCTTGGCCCAGAAACGCTCCAGCGCTTTCCACTCGATGATTGCCGTCTCGCCAAGCAATTTGGCATAGAGGGTGCTTGTGTGATCAGTCATGGGTGGTATCCGCAAAAATCGGCCAATAAAAAAGGTCGGCATTTTTGCAGAAAAACCCGGTTTCAAATATGTAATTTGGTCGATTGATCCCGAAACTTGTGGGGCGGGGTCGCAGATGCAGGCAGTTTGATGGCGCCTTTCTGTATCTTTGTGTCGACCATGCGACAACCCAGGAAGCAGGCACTTTTCGACCGCTTTTCAAGCGCTCGGGCAGCGCTCTACACTGTACCGGTACAGTTCCGGGACATGTTCCGGGGGAAGGTGGGCTTGCGCGTTGGCATGGCCACGCCGCAAATCCCGCCCGGTCTGTAGCCCTGGCCGCCAGGACTATAAGAATTACAACAGAATGAGTGGAGCACTATGATCAAGATTTCCAAGCTGTTCGCCGCAATGGTTCTGGCAGGGGTAGCCAGCCATTCGTTTGCCGCCGATACCATCAAGATCGGGATTGCAGGCCCCAAGACCGGCCCTGTAACCCAGTACGGCGACATGCAGTTCATCGGCGCCAAGCAAGCCATCAAGGATATCAACGCCGCGGGCGGCGTGGATGGCAAGATGCTCGAAGCCAAGGAATACGACGACGCCTGCGATCCTAAACAGGCCGTTGCAGTCGCCAACAAAGTGGTCAACGACGGCGTCAAGTTCGTCATCGGTCACCTGTGCTCCAGCTCCACCCAGCCTGCGTCCGACATCTACGAAGACGAAGGCGTGATCATGATCACCCCGGCCGCCACCTCCCCGGAAATCACCGCCCGTGGCTACAAGCTGATCTTCCGTACCATCGGCCTGGACAGCGCCCAGGGCCCGGCTGCCGGCAACTACATCGCCGACCACGTCAAGCCGAAGGTAGTCGCCGTCCTGCACGACAAGCAGCAGTACGGTGAAGGCATCGCTACCGCGGTCAAGCAGACTCTGGAAGGCAAAGGCACCAAGGTTGCCGTGTTCGAAGGCCTGAACGCCGGTGACAAGGACTTCTCCTCGATCATCCAGAAGCTCAAGCAGAACAACGTCGACTTCGTCTACTACGGCGGCTACCACCCAGAGCTGGGCCTGATCCTGCGCCAAGCCCAGGAAAAAGGCCTGAAAGCCAAGTTCATGGGCCCGGAAGGCGTGGGTAACGACTCCATCTCGCAGATCGCCCAGAACGCCTCCGAAGGCCTGCTGGTGACCCTGCCGAAGTCGTTCGACGCGGACCCTGCGAACAAGAAGATCGTCGACGCCATCAAGGCTGACGGCAAGGACCCAAGCGGCCCGTTCGTGTTCCCGGCCTACTCGGCTGTCGAGCTGATCGCCCAGGGCATCAAGGCCGCCAAGTCCGAAGACGCCGAGAAGGTGGCCGAGGCCATCCACGCCGGCACCTTCAAGACCCCGACCGGTGATCTGTCCTACGACGTCAAAGGCGACCTGAAAGACTTCAAGTTCGTGGTCTACGAATGGCACTTCGGCAAGCCGAAGACCGAAGTCTCCCCTCAGTAACTGCGTGACTAATAGCTGACCGTAGAAGCCCACTGTGCGAGCAGTGGGCTTTGTTTTACGAGGTTCATGGGCCTGATCCCCGCGATCCGGGGGCGGGTTCACCTGAAAATCTTAAAACCGTCACCCGCGGTTTCCTGGCCGTACCCCCGCCAGCGAAATGCAAATCAGGTTTTTAGGAGCGCTGTAATGCCTGAGATCTACCATTTCTTCCAACAACTGGTTAATGGATTGACCATCGGCAGCACCTATGCCTTGATCGCCATCGGCTACACGATGGTGTACGGCATCATTGGCATGATCAACTTCGCCCACGGCGAGGTGTACATGATCGGTTCCTACGTGGCCTTCATCGCCCTGGCGGGCCTGGCCATGATGGGTATCCATTCGCTGCCGATCCTGATGACCGTCGCCTTCGTCGCGACGATCTTCGTCACCAGTGCCTATGGCTACAGCATCGAACGGGTTGCCTACCGCCCCTTGCGCAACAGCAACCGCCTGATCCCGCTGATTTCCGCCATCGGCATGTCGATCTTCCTGCAGAACACCGTCTTGCTGTCGCAAGACTCCAAGGACAAGTCCATCCCCAACTTGATCCCCGGAAGCTTCTCGTTCGGGCCGGGTGGCGCGGAGGAAGTACTGATCAGCTACATGCAGATCCTGGTGTTCGTGGTCACCCTGGTGGCCATGACCTGCCTCACCCTGTTCATCTCCCGTTCCCGCCTGGGCCGCGCCTGCCGCGCCTGTGCCGAGGACATCAAGATGGCCAACCTGCTGGGCATCAACACCAACAACATCATCGCCCTCACCTTCGTCATCGGTGCCGCCCTGGCGGCGGTGGCGGCCGTGCTGCTGAGCATGCAGTACGGGGTGATCAACCCCAACGCCGGTTTCCTGGTGGGCCTGAAGGCTTTCACCGCGGCGGTGCTGGGTGGCATCGGCAGCATTCCGGGCGCCATGCTCGGCGGGCTGGTGCTGGGCGTGGCCGAAGCGTTCGGTGCCGATATCTTCGGCGACCAGTACAAGGACGTGGTGGCATTCGGCTTGTTGGTTCTTGTCCTGCTATTCCGGCCGACCGGCATCCTGGGCCGCCCGGAGGTTGAAAAAGTATGAACAGAAATCTCAAACAGGCGTTCTTCAGCGCCTTGCTGGTATGGGCCGTGGCCTTCCCGGTACTGGGCCTGAAACTGAGCATCGACGGCATCAGCCTAGTGGTGCACAGCCAGGGCTCGTTCACTATCAGCATCATTGCCGTGTGTTCGGTGCTGATGTTCCTGCGTGTGCTGTTCGACAAGCAGTGGAGTTCGGTGATGGGCCGCCGTTCGGATCGCAAGCTGATCCCGCCGGCCGTCAGCAACTACCTGACCCTGCCGAAGACCCAGCGCTACGTGATCCTGGGCCTGATCGTCGCGGCACTGGTGTGGCCGTTCTTCGGTTCGCGCGGTGCAGTCGACATTGCCACGCTGATCCTGATCTACGTGTTGCTGGGCCTGGGCCTGAACATCGTGGTCGGTCTGGCAGGCCTGCTCGACCTCGGTTACGTCGGCTTCTACGCCGTCGGCGCCTACAGCTATGCCATGCTCTCGCACTACCTGGGCTGGAGCTTCTGGGTATGCCTGCCGATCGCCGGCCTGATGGCCGCTACCTTCGGCTTCCTGCTCGGCTTCCCGGTGCTGCGCCTGCGCGGTGACTACCTGGCGATCGTGACCCTCGGCTTCGGCGAGATCATCCGCCTGTTCCTGCGTAACCTCACCGACTGGACCGGCGGCCCCAACGGCATCAGCAACATCCCCAAGCCGGAGCTCTTCGGCCTGACCTTCGAACGCCGTGCCGCCGAGGGCATGCAGACCTTCCACGAGTTCTTCGGGCTGGAATACAACTCGATCAACAAGGTCATCTTCCTCTACCTGGTGGCTCTGCTGCTGGCCCTGCTGGCGCTGTTCGTTATCAACCGCCTGCTGCGCATGCCGATCGGCCGCGCCTGGGAAGCCCTGCGCGAAGACGAGATCGCCTGCCGTGCACTGGGCCTGAACCCGACCGTGATCAAGCTCTCGGCATTCACCCTGGGCGCCTGCTTCGCCGGTTTCGCCGGCAGCTTCTTCGCTGCGCGCCAGGGCCTGGTGACGCCGGAGTCGTTTACCTTCATCGAGTCGGCGATCATCCTCGCCATCGTCGTGCTTGGCGGCATGGGCTCACAACTGGGCGTGATTCTCGCGGCCATCGTGATGATCCTGCTGCCCGAGCTGATGCGTGAGTTCAGCGAATACCGGATGCTGATGTTCGGTGCGCTGATGGTGTTGATGATGATCTGGCGTCCGCAGGGCCTGCTGCCTATGCAACGACCACACATGGAGCTGCATCGATGAGCCGTGAAATTCTGCAAGTCAGCGGCCTGAGCATGCGCTTCGGCGGCTTGTTGGCGGTCAACGGCGTGGGCCTGACCGTCAAGGAAAAACAGGTGGTGGCACTGATCGGCCCGAACGGCGCCGGCAAGACCACGGTGTTCAACTGCCTGACCGGCTTCTACAAGCCCAGCGGCGGCACCATCCTGCTCGATGGCCAGCCGATCCAGGGCCTGGCCGGGCACCAGATCGCCCGCAAGGGCGTGGTGCGGACCTTCCAGAACGTGCGCCTGTTCAAGGAAATGACTGCGCTGGAAAACCTGCTGATCGCCCAGCATCGCCACCTGAACACCAACTTCTTCGCCGGCCTGTTCAAGACCCCGAACTTCCGCCGCAGCGAGAAGGAGGCCATGGAGCGCGCCCAGTACTGGCTGGAGAAGGTCAACCTGACCGAGTTCGCCAACCGTACCGCCGGCACCCTCGCCTACGGCCAACAGCGCCGCCTGGAAATCGCCCGCTGCATGATGACCCAGCCGCGCATCATCATGCTCGACGAACCGGCAGCCGGCCTGAACCCGAAGGAGACCGAAGACCTCAAGGCGCTGATCGCCTACCTGCGCGAATCACACAACGTCACCGTGCTGCTGATCGAACACGACATGAAGCTGGTGATGAGCATTTCCGACCATATCGTGGTGATCAACCAGGGCACCCCACTGGCCCACGGCACGCCGGAAGAGATCCGCGACAACCCTGACGTGATCAAAGCCTACCTGGGGGAAGCGTAAATGCTGAAGTTCGAAAACGTTTCCACCTTCTACGGCAAGATCCAGGCGCTGCACAGCGTCAACGTGGAGATCAACCAGGGCGAGATCGTTACCCTGATCGGCGCCAACGGTGCCGGCAAGTCGACCTTGCTGATGACCCTGTGCGGCTCGCCGCAGGCGCACAGCGGCAGCATCAAGTACCTGGGTGAAGAACTGGTCGGCCAGCCGTCCTCGCACATCATGCGCAAGAGCATCGCGGTAGTGCCGGAAGGCCGCCGTGTGTTCTCCCGCCTGACCGTCGAGGAAAACCTGGCAATGGGTGGTTTCTTCACCGACAAGGGCGATTACCAGGAGCAACTGGACAAGGTGCTGCAGCTGTTCCCGCGCCTGAAGGAGCGTTATATCCAGCGTGGCGGCACCATGTCCGGTGGCGAGCAGCAGATGCTCGCCATTGGCCGGGCGCTGATGAGCAAGCCCAAGCTGCTGCTGCTCGACGAGCCCTCGCTGGGCCTGGCGCCGATCATCATCCAGCAGATCTTCGACATCATCGAACAGCTGCGCCGTGATGGCGTGACGGTGTTCCTGGTGGAGCAGAACGCCAACCAGGCGCTGAAGATTGCTGATCGGGCGTACGTGCTGGAGAACGGCCGGGTGGTGATGCAAGGGACAGGTGAAGCACTGCTGACCGACCCGAAGGTGCGCGACGCGTACCTGGGGGGGTGATCGGGAAAAGGGCCTTCGGGCCCTTTTTTCTGCCTGCCGGTTTTGTGTCGCCTGTGCAGCCCTCTTCGCGGGTAAACCCGCTCCCACAGGTACGGCGCCACACTCAAGCCTTGCGCTACCCCTGTGGGAGCGGGTTTACCCGCGAAGAAGCCAGCACAGTTGACCGAAAACTTGTGATCCCGGCAAAGCCTGAGTAACGTGGCCAGCTCCTTGGCAAAAGATTCCCCCGGAGCCCGCCCCATGCGCCTCACTCCCACCCTGCTGCTCACCGCCCTGCTGCCCCTGTTCGCCGGCTGCCAGCTGATGGCTGACGCCCCCAGCGACCCGAACATCGGCACCACGCGCATGCAGGGCGAGCTGCGTGCCGCCGGTGGCCAGCTGCTGTTCAAGCCGTGCAGCGAAAACCGTACCTTCGTGATCAACGACGTCGCCGCCACCGGCATCCTGCAGGAAGCCGCCAACCTCGCCAAGGATGCCAACGACAAGCTGTTCGCCGACGTCCGTGGCCGCCTCACCGGCAGCAGGCAGGCCAACAACGACGGCCAGCTGGAAGTACGCCGCCTTTACCGCCTGGAACCTTCCACCCGCGCCTGTGAAGACCCCAACTTCAAGCAGCTGACCCTGCGCGCCAACGGCCACGAACCGGAATGGGACATCAAGGCCAGCGGCAAAGGCATGGTGCTCAACCGCGTCGGCCAGGAACCCCTGCCCCTGCCCTTCCTGGAAGAAGAAGTGCCCGGCGGCGGCCTGACCCTGACCAGCGAAGCCAACGGCCAGCACGTGGAGCTGTGGGTCGCGCCACAACGCTGCGTGGATACCGCCACCGGTGCCATCCACCACCTGCGCGCCGAACTGCGCATTGACGGCAAGACCCTGCAGGGCTGCGGCTACTACGGCGGCGCACGCGACAACTGATCGCCGGGCGCTTTTATCCTGCCAGTCCGGGCGGCGAACAGCTTATACTTGGCGGTTTGTGTAAAGCCGCCGGCCGCCCATGGCCGGGATACTGGACCCTGCCATGCTACGAATCACCGAACTGAAGCTGCCCCTGGACCATCCCGACGAAGCCCTGCGTGAAGCCATCGTCCAGCGCCTGGGCATCCGCGACGAGCAACTGCTCAGCTTCAACCTGTTCAAGCGCAGCTACGATGCGCGCAAGAAGAACAGCGAACTGCTGTTCATCTACACCATCGACCTGGAAGCCAGCAACGAAGCCGAACTGCTCAGCAAATTCGCCGACGATCGCAACATTGGCCCGGCGCCAGACGTAACCTACAAGTTCGTCGGCCAGGCCCCTGCCGATCTGCAGGAACGCCCGATCGTGGTCGGCTTCGGCCCGTGCGGCATCTTCGCCGGCCTGTTGCTGGCACAGATGGGCTTCAAGCCGATCATCCTCGAGCGCGGCAAGGAAGTGCGTCAGCGCACCAAGGACACCTGGGGCCTGTGGCGCAAGAGCGTGCTCAACCCGGAATCCAACGTGCAGTTCGGCGAAGGCGGCGCCGGTACCTTCTCCGACGGCAAACTGTACAGCCAGATCAAGGACCCGCAGCACCACGGCCGCAAGGTGCTGGAAGAGTTCGTCAAGGCCGGTGCGCCGGATGAGATCCTGTAT
Organism: Pseudomonas sp. NLJ1; assembly: GCF_049486705.1. Lineage (NCBI taxonomy): Bacteria > Pseudomonadati > Pseudomonadota > Gammaproteobacteria > Pseudomonadales > Pseudomonadaceae > Pseudomonas > Pseudomonas sp. NLJ1. The sequence continues at coordinate 1,518,444 of NZ_CP137735.1, forward strand.
ATCAACAAGCCGCACATCGGTACCTTCCGCCTGACTGGCATGGTCGAGCAGATGCGTCAGGACATGATCGCCCTCGGCGCCGAGGTGCGCTTCCAGCAGAAGGTCACCGACCTGCTGATCGAGGATGGGCAACTGACCGGCGTAGTGCTGGAGAGCGGCGAACAGCTGCACTCGCGCCATGTGGTACTAGCCCTGGGCCACAGTGCTCGCGACACTTTCCGCATGCTGCACGCCAAGGGCGTGTACATGGAAGCCAAGCCCTTCTCTGTGGGCTTCCGTATCGAGCACCCGCAAACGCTGATCGACAAGGCGCGCCTGGGCAAGTACGCCGGCCACCCGAAACTCGGTGCCGCCGACTACAAACTGGTGTACCACGCCAAGAATGGCCGTTCGGTGTACAGCTTCTGCATGTGCCCGGGCGGCACTGTGGTCGCCGCCACCAGCGAGCCAGGCCGGGTGGTTACCAACGGCATGAGCCAGTACTCGCGTAACGAGCGCAACGCCAACTCCGGCATTGTCGTCGGCATCGACCCCGAGCGCGATTACCCGGGCGGCCCGCTGGCCGGCATCGAGCTGCAGGAACGCCTGGAAGCCCACGCCTACGTGATGGGCGGCAGCAACTACCAGGCCCCGGCGCAGCTGGTGGGTGACTTCGTCGCCGGCCGACCGTCGACTGCGCTGGGCAGTGTCGAGCCGTCCTACAAACCGGGCGTGACCCTGGGCGACCTGGCGCCGAGCCTGCCGGACTTTGCCATCGAGGCCATTCGCGAGGCACTGCCGGCGTTCGACCGGCAGATCAAGGGTTACAACCTGCATGATGCAGTGCTGACCGGGATCGAGACCCGCACCTCGTCGCCGCTGCGCATTACCCGCGGTGAGGACTTCCAGAGCCTGAACCTGAAGGGGCTGTTCCCGGCGGGTGAAGGGGCCGGGTATGCAGGCGGGATCCTGTCGGCGGGGGTCGATGGGATTCGCATTGCCGAGGCGGTGGCGCGGGATATGCTCGGCCTCTGATCCTTTGTTGCCTGCGAGGGCCTCTTCGCGGGTAAACCCGCTCCCACAGGTACTTCACAGGTATTGAAGACTGTGAAGTACCTGTGGGAGCGGGTTTACCCGCGAAAGGGCCACTGCAGACATCAGAAAAATCCACAGCAAATATCAGACTTCCCCTCCCCACTCCTTCCCCATCTGCATCTAGGCTTCCCTCAGCCCAGCCAGTAACACCATATAACAAAAACGAATATAGTTTTTGTTTGAAAGCATATCGTCACAGGCTAGGGTGTATGCCCGTTCCATCTTAACTGCTCATGGAGAGCCTATAGCCCGTGCGTAGCCTGTTCACCCGCTTCTTCCAGCTCGAAGCCGCCAGCGGCCTGTTGCTGATCGCTGCAGCCATCCTGGCCCTGGTCATCAACAATTCGCCGCTTTCCTACCTGTACAGCGGCCTGCTCGACGTGCCCGTCGCCGTCCAGGTCGGCGCGCTGCAAATCGCCAAACCGCTGCTGCTGTGGATCAACGACGGCCTGATGGCGCTGTTCTTCCTGCTCATCGGCCTGGAGGTCAAGCGCGAGGTGGTCGACGGCCACCTGTCCAAGCCCTCCCAGGTGATCCTGCCTGCCACCGCCGCCGTGGGCGGCATGGTGATCCCGGCATTGCTCTACTGGTTCATCAACCGTGACAACCCGGCAGCCGTGGCCGGCTGGGCGATCCCTACCGCCACCGACATCGCCTTCGCCCTCGGCGTACTGGCCCTGCTGGGCAAGCGCGTGCCGGTGTCGCTGAAACTGTTCCTGATGACCCTGGCGATCATCGACGACCTGGGTGCGATCATCGTCATTGCCCTGTTCTACTCGGGTACCCTGTCGAGCGTGTCACTGCTGCTGGCCGCCGCCTGCCTGGTAGTGCTGGTGGCCATGAACCGGCTTGGTGTGGTCAAGCTTGGGCCGTACATGGTCGTTGGCCTGATCCTCTGGGTCTGCGTGCTCAAGAGCGGCGTGCATGCCACTCTGGCCGGTGTTGCCCTGGCCTTGTGCATCCCGCTGCGCACGCGCCATGCCGAACGCTCGCCACTGCTTGCCCTGGAACACGCCCTGCATCCCTGGGTCGCCTACGCCATCCTGCCACTGTTCGCTTTTGCCAATGCCGGTGTATCGCTGGCAGGCATGACCGTAGAAAGCTTCACCCACCCGGTGCCACTGGGCATCACCGTCGGGCTGCTGCTGGGCAAGACCGTGGGTGTCTTCGGCCTGACCTGGGTCGCGATCAAGCTACGCCTGGCCGCGCTGCCTGCCGGCGCCAGTTGGGGGCAATTGCTGGGTGTGGCGATACTTTGCGGTATCGGCTTCACCATGAGCCTGTTCGTTGGCTCGCTCGCCTTTGTGCCTGGCAGCAGTGATTACGCCGGGATGGACCGCATGGGCATTCTCACCGGCTCGTTCTTCGCCGCCGTGATCGGCTATGCGGTAACCGCCATGGCCAGCCGCAAGCCCAACGTCGGCTGACCTTGCCGCAGCATGAAAAAACCCCGACTGGCGAGCGCCATGTCGGGGTTTTTCTTGTTGGGCTACGGTCAGCGCGTGACGCGGCTGGTGCCATCGACAGTCATGATGCGCACGCGGTCGCCAACGCGGAAGATCTCGTTCTGCTGCACGGCCTGCACATAGGCACGCATGCTGCCATCATCCTCACGCACGGTGATTTCGACACCTTGGGTACGAGTCAGGCCTTCTTCGGCGGCGGAACCGGCCAAGCCACCGGCAACAGCACCGATCACGGCAGCAACGATGCTGCCACGGCCACCACCCACGGCGCTGCCGGCCACGCCACCGACGATGGCGCCCGCGCCACCACCGATCGGGGTCTTGGTGCCCTCGATCTTGACCGGACGCAAGGACTCGATGGTGCCCATGCGCACGGTTTGCACGCGGCGGGCCTCATCACGGGAGTAGCTGTCACCGGTCAGGCTCGAGGCACAGCCACCCAGCAACAGCGACATGGTGGTAAAGGTCGCCACCAGCAAAGCGGATTTACGCATGGGTAAAGTCTCCATAAGTCAGGTGCTCATTAGACGCTGCACGTTGACGGCTGTCACGGTACAAACGTAATAAAATTGTTTTCATTCAGCCAACGGACAGCCTGCGTAGCTGTGTCGAGGCCTTTCAAGTGAGACCAAGGATAGCCATGGATTACTTCATCGTCGTGGTCACCACCGTTGCGGGGCTGTACTTCCACTGGTGGCTTTATGTGCGCATGCGCCGCTGGATGGACCGTGATCTGGCATTGTCGCTGGCTGGGGCGGACCCTCGAAAACGCGCTTATATGCTGCAACGGCTGGAGCAGGCACGGGTGGAGAAGGTGGGGCGCAAGCAGTTGGCGGGGTGGTTGGAGCGGGAGGCTGCGGGGTATTCGGGGTAGCTGATGGAATGCGGGGGCTGCTGCGCAGCCCTTTCGCGACACAAGGCCGCTCCTACAGGGGGCCGCGTCAGTTGCCGGGACCGCGATCCCCTGTAGGAGCGGCCTTGTGTCGCGAAAGGGCCGCAAAGCGGCCCCGACAATCTCAGGGCGCCAACCGCTCCCGCAGCCATTGCCCATCCACCAGGCGGTAGTTCAGTCGGTCATGCAGGCGGCTGGCCCGCCCCTGCCAGAACTCGATACGCTCAGGCAGCAACCGATACCCACCCCAATGCTCCGGGCAATGCGGCTGGGTGTCGGAGAAGCGCGCCTCGGTGGCCTTGACCAGCCCCTCCAGTTCCTCGCGACCGGCAATCACCTGGCTCTGCGGCGACGCCCAAGCCCCCAGGCGACTGCCCAGCGGGCGCACCTGGTAGTACGCGTCAGACTCCTGGGGCGTGACCTTTTCCACCCGCCCTTCGATGCGCACCTGGCGCTCCAGCGCAGGCCAGAAGAAGGTCATGGCGGCGAAAGGATTGACCAGTAGTTGCTGGCCCTTGGCACTATCGTAGTTGGTGAAGAAGGTGAAACCACGCTCATCGAGCCCCTTCAGCAGCAAGATACGGCAGTGAGGGCGGCCTTCAGCATCGACAGTGGCCAAGGTCATGGCGTTGGCTTCCACCGGTGCCTGCTCGGTTTTCACCGCATCGGCGAACCACTGGTGGAACAGGGCGAACGGCTCCCCCGGAGCCTGGGCTTCGGCCAGGCCATCACGGGTGTAGTCGCGGCGCATATCTGCCAGGGATTGGGTCATTGCTGCGTTCCTTGACGATCAGTTGGTCTTCGCAGGGCTGTTGGCAGCTACTTTCTTGTCAGTGGTAGCTTTCTTGGCGACGGGCTTGGCCGGCGCGGCTTTTTTCTTGGCCGTGGTCTTGGCGGGCGCCTTGGCCTTGGCTTTTGTAACAGGCTTCTTCGCCGCAGCCTTGGTGGCCGGCTTGCTGTCGGCAGCCTTGACGGCAGGCGCCTTGACATCCTGCGCCGCCACCATCGGGGCCCGCGCCGGGGCGGCTTGCTGGTACTTGGCCAGCAGGGCGACCATGGTGTTCTGCGGGGTCAACAGCATTTCCACACGGCGGTTAAGGGCGCGGCCCTCGGCGCTGTCGTTGGCGGCGCGCGGCATTTCCGAGCCCATGCCCTTGAGGTTAAGGCGGTCACGCTGCAGGCCGCTGAGGCGGAAGATGGCCGATACCGAAGCGGCGCGCTCCAGGCTGAGCTTCTGGTTGGCGGCAGCGACACCGCTGCTGTCGGCATGGCCAAGCACCAGCACGGCGGTCTTGGCATCGCCCTCGACAGTCTTGGCCACCCGGGTAATCGGGCCCAGGGTCATCGGCAGCAGCATGTTAGGACGATCGGGGTTGTACGAACTGTCCACCGGGATGGTTACAGCCAGCACGTTGTCACGGCGCTCCAGCTCCAGCTTGCTGCCCTTGATCGCCTCACGCAGCTTGGGCTCGTACTCGTCCAGCCAGGCCTGGGTGGCCTTCTGGTCGATCTTCGGTACCACCGGCCCCTTTGCCTGCTTATCTTCACCGCCGAACGGCCACCACCAACGGCTGGCGCTGTCGGACTTGGCGTCGGCCTTGGCCACGTTTTCCGTGACGGCTTGCTTCACTTCCTGCTCGGCAACCTTGTCCGAACCGAAAGGCCACCAGCTCGAGGCGCTGTCCTTCGAGCCGTCCTGGGGGTGGCTGGCGCAGCCGGTAACGGCGGTCAGGCACAGGGCGAGTGCTAAGGTTTTGTGTGAAGACATCAGCGATACACCATGAAATAGAAAGAAATTTTGCCTACGCACTTCAGGCGTTGGCATTGAGGATAGTCAAAGGGATGGGGCAATACCCGCATTACCCGATCAAAGGCAACTGGCAAGGACACGTACCAGTTTCTGGGCTCGCGGGTCCATGAGCACATAAGGGCCAAGGGTATTGACCACGAAACCGAAGGCAACATCGTGCTCCGGGTCAGCGAAACCGACCGAGCCACCAGCGCCTGGGTGGCCGAAGGCGCGGGCCCCGAGGCCGAACGTGGCGTTGGCCACATCGGGTTGGTCGAGCATGCAGCCCAGGCCAAAACGGGTCTGGGTAAGCAGGGTGCGATCCTGGCCGAGGCTGTGCTCTCGGGTCAGTTCGTCGAGCAGTTCGGATTCGAGCAGGCTACCGTCCAGCAACCCGGCATAGAAGCCCGCCAGGCTGCGCGCATTGCCATGGCCATTTGCCGCTGGCTGCTGCATGCGCCGCCACTCCGGCTTGTTGGTACTGGTCAGGATCGCCGGCGGGTTGGTGAAGGCACGGGTCGACAGTGCCTCTGGCTCGCGCATGGTCACCTGTAGCAGGCGCTGGGCCGCAGCGTCGCCGGCGTTGCCCTTGCCACGGGCGATATGCGCTACGCGATGGAACTCATCGTCTGCCAGGCCGACATGAAAATCCAGCCCCAGGGGCCGAGCGGTACGGGCCACGATCGAGTCGCCGGGGCCACGGCCGTCGGCACGGCGGATCAGCTCGCCAATCAGCCAGCCATAGGTAATGGCGGCATAGCCGTGCTCGGTGCCGGGTGTCCACCAGGGCGTTTCGGCAGCCAGCGCATCGACCATGGTCTGCCAGTCATACAGCGCCTCGGCCGGCAGCAACTCACGGATGGCCGGCAAGCCGGCACGGTGGCTGAGCAGCTGGCGCAGGGTGATCGCCTGTTTGCCTGCTTGGGCAAACTCGGGCCAGTAGTTGGCCACCGGGGCATCCAGGGCCAGCTTGCCCTCGCCAACCAGTTGCAGGGCAGTGACGGCGGTGAAGGTCTTGGTGCAGGAGAACAGGTTGGCGATGGTGTCGCTGTGCCAGGCCTGCTGGCCATCCTTGTCGGCACTGCCGGCCCACAGGTCGACCACGGTTTCGCCACCGACCTGGATGCACAGCGCGGCGCCACGCTCCTGGGGATCATCGAACAGCGCGGCGAAGGCCTCGTGCACTGCTTCGAACTTCAGCTCATAGTGACCCTGGATCTGCACCCGCTGTTCTCCGTACGACCAATTCCGAAAATGGTGTGCATTGTTTCAGTAGTTGCGAGTTTTGCAAACTGGCTTGGGCTGGGTGGTCACTGTGGGAGCGGCCTTGTGTCGCGATGGGCTGCGCAGCAGCCCCGGCAATTTATGCAGCGCCGCTGAAATCAGGGGACTGCTCCGCAGTCCTTTCGCGACGCAAGGCCGCTCCCACAAAAAGACCGCGTCAACCTGGGCTAGGGCGTCGGCTTTTCCAGCTGGGCGCGCAGCTGGCTCATTGCCTGCAAGTTGCTCTTGCGCACGGCATCGACAAACCCTGGGTATGGCATATCGGTAATCGCCACCAACCCGAGGTGGCCGTTCTCGCCATCGAGCAGGCGGCCGCTGGCCGGCTGGTCGAGGTACTGGAACCAGTGCGCGCCAACGATCATCGGCTGCGCCAGCGCCGCCTTGAGGAAATTGCCGTAGGCCGGGCCACGGTCTTCTTCCCGCGCCACTTCCAGCGGCCCCGGCCAGAACGGCCCGCGATCGCGCGAGCCGAACTGGAACTCGGACACCAACACCGGCTTGTCCAGCTCGGCCAGGCGGGCGAAGTCGTAGCCGTCCTGCGGCTTGAGGGTATAGAAGTTGAAGCTGAGCACATCGCAGAATTCGGCGCAGGCCTTGACCGCCTCCGGCGTGCTGACGGCAAAGCGGCCGCCCAGCAGCAAGTGATTGGGCGCATGCCACTTCAACGAGTCGGCAATGGTTTTGAAATAGGTTTCGGCGAACACCTGCTGGAAGTGCTGGTAGTCACGCTCGATTTCCGGGTGCTCCGGGTTGGGCAACGGTGCCTCGAAGCCCGGGTCCTCCATCAGTTCCCAGGCCGCCAGCTCGATCCCCCAGGCCTTGGACAGCCCTTCTTGGTTGCGGTACTTGTCACGCAACTGCTTGAGGAAGGCGCGCTTGGCCGGTACATCGGTGGTCAGGCGCAAGGTACCGTAGGCCAGGCCATAACGCGCCTTTGGGTCGTTACCTGGGGCGGCCCAGGCCAGTTCGTTGTCGGCGAAATAGCCGATCAGCCAGGGGTCGTCGCGGTGATCGCGGGCGGCGATTGCCACGGCGCGCTCGGTGGCCATGGCAAAACGCGGGTCGAACGGGTCGGGCATGCGGCCCCACCAGTCCATGCCGGTGCTGATGCTGGCGTAATCCCCCACGATCGATAGCGGCAATGTGTATGGCATGCGCCTGGCCTGGCCCAGAGCCGGCTCGCTCCAGTTGCCTACCGTGTTGAAACCCCAGGCCTGCAGGCGGTCGAGCGCATGCGCCTGCCAGCGGGCGGTATCCAGCGCCAATGGCGGGCAACTGGCCGGCTGCCCTTCTACTGCGGGCGGGCAAGATTTGCCATGGGTGCGTTGCAGGTTGGCGGCATAGAAGTCGAACCAGCGCCCTTGCTTGAAGTTACGCCCTTGCGACGAAGGGTTGCCATCGTCGTTGTTGCCATCACCATAGAATGCTGCCAGTGCATCACCTTCGCCCGGCAACGCCTTGAACATCCCCTCACGCCCGGCAACGTAGGTACGCCCGCCATCCGCAGCCACTGCATTCACCCCCAGGGAATAGAACGGATGCCCCTCGGGCGTTACCAGGTACCAGCGGCCGTCACGCTTTTCGGTGCGGAAGAAGCCTTTGGCCTCGAACGCCGGGCCAGCCAGCAGACCACCGTATGCGTCCAGCTGCTGTTTGCCGCGCTCTGCCAGCCAGCCTTTGAGCTGTTGCTGTTCGCGCGCATCGGCCGCCTTGAGCTGCTCGTCATTGGCAACCTTTTCTGGCCAATGGCCGCGGGTGGACTGGCCATAGGCATCGATCAGCTCCTGATAGGCCGCCTTGTAGGGCTGGTCGTCATCCTGGATGCCCACACGTTCGATCAGCAGGTTCTGCGCCACGTTGGGGTTGGGGATACTCAGGCTGACCGACGCCACCTGCTTGAGGTCGACCGCGCCGGCGCTGCTGGTCAGCAGCAGGCGCTGGCCGCCATGGTTCCAGGGCATGGGCGGGCCGGCGCGCATGCCCTGACTCAGCGGCGAGCTGGCCGTCAGCGGTACCATCACGGTTTGTGCAGGACCGGCCGGAAGGTCAATGCGGCTGGTCAACATGCGCCCATCACTGCCTTGCACCGTGACATCCACCGTCAGCGCCCAATCCATCGCGCTTTGCAGGCGCAAGGTCAGGAACTGCCCACCGGACCAGTCCCACACACCGCTTTGCGGGCTCAGGCGCAGGGTCGGCCGCTGGGCCGGGTTGAACACCACGCGCCGCAACACTTCGCCTTCGGCCGTCTGCTCCGCATTGTACTGCGGCATGCCGGCGTTTTCGGTCGCCACGTTGACCACCGAGGCCGGGCGCACGAAGCTGAACAGCGTCTGCTGCCCAGCCAGCAAGGGCGAGCTGAACAACAAGGCGAAAACGGCGGGCAGGGTACGGCGGACCATAAGGCTGGGGCTCTCCTTCAAGGGCCCTCATGGCCCGCGACTGAGTAATGGACAACGCGCCGGAGCAAGTGCTCCGGCGGTCAGGAAATCTCCCGCCGGAACGGCGGCAGCGCATTGAGAATAGCCTTGCCGTAGCGCTGGGTAACCAGGCGCCGGTCAAGCAAGGTGATGACACCGCGATCCTGTTCGGTTCGCAGCAGGCGGCCGCAGGCCTGGATCAGCCGCAGCGAGGCGTCGGGCACGGCAATTTCCATGAACGGGTTGCCGCCGCGAGCCTCGATCCACTCGGCCAATGCAGCTTCGACCGGGTCATCGGGCACGGCAAAGGGAATTTTGGCGATCACCACATGCTCGCAGTAAGCCCCCGGCAGGTCGACCCCCTCGGCAAAGCTGGCCAGGCCGAACAGCACGCTGTGCTGGCCATCGTCGACCCGCGCCTTGTGCTTGTTCAGGGTTTCCTGCTTGGACAGGTTGCCCTGGATCAGCACCAGCTTGCGCCAGTCACGGTCCAGGCCATCGAACACGTCCTGCATCTGCTTGCGCGAGGAGAACAGCACCAGCGCGCCGCGGGCATCTTCGACAATGTTCGGCAGTTCGCGGATGATCGCAGCGGTATGCGCCGCCGCATCGCGCGGGTCGGCCTTGAGGTCGGGGACCCGCAGCAGGCCGGCATCGCCATGCACGAACGGGCTAGGCACCACGCAGGTGACCGCGTCACGCGGCAACCCCGAGCGCATGCGGAAGCGGTCGAACTTGCCCAGCGCGGTCAGGGTCGCCGAGGTCACCAACGCGCCATGGGCCACGCTCCACAGGCTGCGGCGAAGCATTTCGGCGGCCAAAATGGGGCTGGCATTGACTTCGATGTCGAATAGCGCACCGCTCTCGGCCAGGGTCAGCCAGCGGGCCATGGGCGGGCTGTCTTCCGGGTCTTCGGCGGTAAAGGCCGTCCACAGCTCCCAGTTGCCCTGGGCACGGGTGACCAGGCTCCCGAACAGCGGGTACCACTCCTCGGCCTGGTGGCTGGCGATGCCGATGTTGACCTCACCGTCCATGCCTTCCTTGAGCAGGTCGGCCAGGCGCGTGAACAGGTCGTTGAGGCGGGCAAAACCCTTTTTCAGCTCGATGCCCACTTCACGAATCTGCTCCGGTACCACGCCACCTTCGAAGCGGTAGCGCGGGCGCTCACGGCCTTCGTTGTCCTCGCTGGGGCGGAAGTCGGCAACCTGCTCGCACAGGGTGAACATGAACTGCTGCTGGGTGCGCACTTCCCGCGCAAGCTCCGGCACCTGCTCGATGTACTTGCCCAGGTCGCCGGGCAACGGGTGCTGGGCCAGCAGCTTGGTCAGGTTCTTGGCTGTCTGCTCCAGCCAGTCGGCAGTGGAGCGCAGGCGCGAATAGTGAGCGAAATGGCCGATGGCCTTGTCCGGCAGGTGGTGGCCTTCGTCGAACACGTACATGGTGTCGCGCGGGTCAGGCAACACCGCGCCGCCGCCAAGGGCCAGGTCGGCCAGCACCATGTCGTGGTTGGTGACGATCACATCGACCTTGCCCATGCCTTCGCGTGCCTTGTAGAACACGCACTGCTGGAAGTTCGGGCAATGACGGCCGGTGCACTGGCTATGGTCGGTGGTCAGGCGCGCCCAGTCCTGGTCCTCCAGGGCTTCGGGCCAGCTGTCGCGGTCACCGTCCCAGCGGTTGCCGGCAAGCTTCTCGATCATGCTGTTGAACAGCTTCTGGCTGCGCTCGTCGACTTCGATGTGGAAGCCTTCTTCCTCGAACAGCTGGGCGGTGGCCGACTGGGCATGGCCCTCCTGCAGCAGGATGTCGAGCTTGGACAGACACAGGTAGCGGCCACGGCCCTTGGCCAGAGCGAAGCTGAAGTTCAGCCCGCTGTTGCGCATAAGGTCGGGCAGGTCCTTGAAGACAATCTGCTCCTGCAGCGCCACGGTGGCGGTGGCGATCACCAAGCGCTTGCCGGCGGCCTTGGCGGCCGGAATCGCAGCCAGGCTGTAGGCCACCGTCTTGCCGGTACCGGTGCCCGCCTCCACTGCCACCACGGCAGGCTCGCCGGCACGGCGGCCTTCTTCGTCGCAGGCAATGTCGCCGAGCACCTTGGCCACTTCGGCAATCATCAGGCGCTGGCCATAGCGCGGCTTGAGGCTCTTGGCTTCGAGAAAACGCGTATAGGCGCCCTGGATGGTGGCTTTGAGTTCGTTGCTGATCATGGTCTGCAGGCGCCCGGAGGGCTGGATATATTTTCAGTGTTGCGCATGGGGCGGCTATCATACCCCGCTATTGCCCTTTATGCCGCATGGAGATCCGCATGCTTGCCTTTGCCCTGCCCTACACATTGCATGTCCTGGCCGCCATGGTGTGGGTCGGCGGCATGTTCTTCGCCTGGCTGGTACTGCGCCCGGCAACGGTTGCAGCCCTTGAAGGGCCTGCCCGGCTGCGCCTGTGGGTGGAAGTTTTCCGACGCTTCTTCGGCTGGGTCTGGCTGGCGGTGGCGATTTTGGCGATAAGTGGTATCGGCATGTTGCACATGCGCTTCAGCGGCTTCGAGACTGCGCCGAAGTACGTGCATGTGATGATCGGTGGGGGCATCGCCATGTTTGCCCTTTTCATGCGCATCCAGGCGTTGCTGTTGCCGGAGCTGAGGGCTGCTGTGCAAGCCGAGGACTGGTCGGCAGGTGCGGCGGTGCTGGGGCGGATTCGGCGGATGGTGGGGATCAACCTGCTGCTGGGCCTGGCCGTGGTCGCAGTGGCCAGTTCGCGGCTGATGCTCTGATATTGCCTGCACCGGCCCTATCGCCGGCAAGCCAGCTCCCACAGGTACTGCACATGGCTTGCAGCCGATGCGGTCGCAGTGGGAGCTGGCTTGCCGGCGATAGGGCCAGTACAGGTTTTCACAAGCGCTGCAGAATCAGCTCACCTGCAGCCCCCGCCAACCCAGGCTGGCCCGGCTCCCCCGCCCGGCCGTTGGCACCGGCGTCTGTGCGGTACACCAGGCAACCCTTGCTGGCCCCGCCTTTACCGGCCTTGCCGGCAGCCCCGGCCTTGCCCGGTGCGCCGCCGTCCAGGCGCACCACGATACGTTCCTGCGGGAAGCCCTGCGGCAGGCTCACGCGGACGCGCCCACCCGGTGCACCATCGTGCCCGTTGCCGCCGTCATCGCCATTGGCGCCGCGGCTGGCCTGGCCCCAAGTGCAGCCACCGGCCTGGCCGTTGGCACCATCGAGCCCCACGTATCCCGGCGCACCGGCACCGCCACGGGCATCGATAGCCAGGCGTTCAGCATCCACTTCCGCCAGTTTCAGGTCCAGGCTGCGGCCAGACCGGGCTCCCCGCTGGTAAGTGCCCGCCGCTCCCGGCGCACTGAATTCACTGCCCTCACCCAGCCGCGCGCTGCGCGCCTCGATCAGCAGCGGGCTATCGGACGGTGCAATGGCGATACGCGCATCGCGCCCCAGCTCCAGCTGGTCGACCTTCAATTCGGCGAGCGTGGCAGGCAGCAGCAGGGTTGCAGCATCGGCGACACGCAGCTGTGCAAGATGCACGCTGGCCGACTTGTCGGGCAGGCGCAGCATGGAATTGGCAGCGACTTCCAGGCTTTCGGCCTGGGCCAGTGGAGCAGCCAACATGGCCATTAACATCAGATTACGCATTTCGCGGCGCCTCCTGCACACGGGGGATGGACATGACATGGAAGATACCCGTCAACAGGATCTGCAGACGATCGAACCAGCGGTGGCTGCGCCCGCGCAGGCTGCCATTGAAGAACAGCACTTCGAGCAGGTGCAAGCCCAGCAAGGTGATGCCGGCGGCGTTGATCAGCAGGTTGAAGGGCAAAGGTTGTGGCATCAACTGATTGAACAGCACCACCCCCCAGAAAGCGACAGTCAGGACCTTGCCCAAGCCCAGGATGAACCTCATATCCCGCCCCCATGAATTGTTGTTATGTCGAGACGGCCCGTTCGAGCGGGCCGTGCGACCAACATTAACTGCAATGCCAGGACAGGCGCCAGCACCACTCAGTTGAGGTGCAGTTCCACCCGTCGGTTGCGGGCGCGGCCCTCCTCGCTTTCGTTGTCGGTGAGCGGTTCACTCTCGCCGCGCCCTTGGCTGGTGACCTTGCCCGCCTCCAGCCCCTGGCTGATCAGGTAAACGGCCACGCTGCTGGCGCGGCGTTCGGAAAGTGCCTGGTTGTAGCTGTCGGAGCCCACGTTGTCGGTATGCCCGATCACGCTTACTTTCGCCACCGTCGGTGAATCGAGCTTCGCCACCAGGCCTTGCAGGCGCTGCTGGGCCGCCGGGGTCAGCTCGGCAGAATCGAAGGCGAACATCACCGCGCCGTTGTCATCCAGGATGATCACCTCTGGCGAGGGTTCAGGTTCAGTGGCGGGCTGTGATGCGGGGTACACCTTCAACGGGCAACCCATGTGGTCGACCGCAGTGTTGGCGGGGGTATCGGGGCAACGATCGCGGCGATCGAAAATGCCATCGCCATCTTCGTCGCCATCCTGGGCGTAACAGATCAGGCCCCCGGCAATGGCGCCAAGGGCACCGCCGCCAGCCGCCCAGGTCGAACTTTCGATGGCGCCCAGGCCACCACCGACCAGGCCGCCGAGCAGGCTGCAGATGGGCCAGGTCCTCTGGTTGAGCGGCGCGCTGCCATCGCTGTGGGTGGCGCAGCCCGCGAGCAGGCTGGCAGCCACCAACAGCGGCAGCGCCGCCTTCGACGTCACACTCATGCTGAATGCTCCTGTGTCATTGGCCACGAACGGCTGAGCGCCGTGAAGACACGCCCGTGCCACTGCTCAAGGCACGGGCGCACGCCGTTCTACCGCTGGATCTTGATCTCGGTACGGCGGTTCATGGCACGCCCATCGGCCGTGGCGTTGTCTGCCACCGGTTGGGTTTCACCGGCACCGACCACCGACACGAAGCTGCTGCGCGGCACACCGCTCTCGACCAGGTAATCGGTCACCGAATGGGCACGGCGCTCGGACAGTTTCTGGTTGTAGCTGTCGGAGCCAACGCTGTCGGTATGGCCGCTGACGCTCAGGCGGGCGGACGGCGCCTCCTGTTTCAGGCGCGTGGCAATGGTGTTGAGGCGCTCCTTGTCGCTGGCGGTCAGGCGCGCAGAGTCGAACTCGAAGTGCACATCGCGGATGACGATGACTTCTTCCTTCTGCACCACCACTTCCTCAACCACCGCGGCCGGCTCCGGCGGGCAGCCGTTGGCATCGACCTGCACACCGCGCGGGGTGCCAGGGCACTTGTCACGGCTGTCCGGTACGCCGTCGCCATCCTCGTCGCCATCGCCATGGGCCCAGCAATAGCCCGCCGCCAGGCCACCGCCCAGCAACGCGCCCCAACCAGCCCAGCTGGAGCTCTCGATGGCGCCCAGGGCAGCGCCGCCTACACCCCCGACGGCAGCACACTTCGGCCAGTCGGTCTTTTGCAAACCTGCACAACCAGTCAACACACTGGTGAGCAGAACCAGGGGTATCGCTGTGCGTACTATGCTCATTTCATTGCTTCTCCTAGGGGGAATCGGCATAAGGCCGATCTCAGGGATTAAAGACCGAGCATTTGATCCCTGCCAGCAATAAGCCACGACACAATCACATGCCTCTTTGCCCGCACGCTGCGGCCCGCTAGTCTTGGACGACTTCAACGAGGATTGCCAATGACCGACGGTTTTTCCCAGCGCACCCCGCAGCAGGCCCTGGCGGCCCTGCTCGAGCGCTTCACTCCGCAACGCCTGCTGCTGGTGGGCACGCGTTTCCCGGCGCTGGACGCCTTCGCCCAGGCGCATCCACTTGCAACCATCGCCGCGGCCGCCCCAGGCCCGCTGCCGGCCGAACTGGCCGCCCAGCGCTTTGACCTGGCGGTACTGGTGGACTGCCTGGAGCACCTGCCCAAACGCACCGGCCTGGAATTGCTCGGCGGCATTCGCAACCTCAATGCCAGCCGGGTCGCGGTGCTGGCCGACCTGGCCGCCTGTGGCTGGCAAGACACCGATTTCTTTGCCCTGGCCCTGTCGGCCAGCGAGAAATTCCGCCGTGACCAGCAGGTATTGAGCCTGTTCACCTATGATCTACATGACTACAAGCAGGTACCGGACTGGCTGAATGCCAAGTTCTGGGCCAACCCTGAAAACTTCGGCAAGTACTGGTGGTGATGATGAGTGTCTCGGTCTGCCCTTGTGGCAGTGGCAACCTGCTCGACGCCTGCTGCGGGCATTACCATGCCGGCACCCCGGCACCGGATGCCCAGGCGCTGATGCGCTCACGCTACAGTGCCTACGTGCTGGGCCTGGTCGACTATCTGGTGGCCACCACCCTGCCGGCCCAGCAAGCTGGCCTGGACCGTGCTGCCATGGCCGCCTGGAGCGCCCAGAGCACCTGGCTGGGCCTGGAGGTGGAAAGCGCAGAGGTGCTGGGCGGCCAGCCGGAGCACGGCTTTGTCACCTTCACTGCCCGCTGGCACGACCAGGAAGGTGACCATCAGCACCGCGAGCGCTCGGCATTCGTCCAGCATGCCGGGCGCTGGTACTTCATCGACCCCACGGTCGGACTCAAGGCCGGGCGCAACGACCCCTGCCCCTGCGCCAGCGGCCAGAAGTTCAAGAAATGCTGCGCCAGTTACGTGGGTAGCTGACCATGATCGCCCGCGCCCGCCCGCTGCTGTTCGCCGCCCTGATCGCATGGCTGGCACTGCTGGCGGGCTGCGCCAGCTGGGGCGGTGACGACTGGCGCGAACCCGAGGTGCATCTGGTCGAGGTGGAGACGGTCAAGGCCAGCTTGCTGGGGCAAGAGTTCGTGCTGCATCTGCGAATCGACAACCCCAATGACAGCCGCCTGTTCATCCGCAACCTGTCGTACGCCATACGCCTCAACGACCTGTTGCTGGTGCAGGATGAAACCAGCGTATGGCGCAGTGTCGGCGGGCATGCCCGGCGGACTTTCAAGATCACCGCGCGGACCAACCTGTGGCAGCACCTGAAGCCTCTGGCCAAGCTGCTGAAAAGCGAACAACCGCTGCATTACAGCCTGCAAGGCGAACTGGCGACCGGGTTGCTCATCCATCGGGACCTGCACTTGTCGCGCAGTGGTGAGATAATCCCCGGCGATTACAAACCGGAGTAACCCTGCAATGTCCCAGCAACCCCACGTTCATGGCCCTGACTGCAACCACGATCATGATCACCACCACGACCATGGCCATGTACACGGTCCGCACTGCAACCACGGCCACCAGGAACCGGTACGCAACGCCCTGAAGGACGTTGGCCGTAACGACCCGTGCCCGTGCGGTAGCCAGAAAAAGTTCAAGAAGTGCCACGGCGCCTGAGCTGAACAGCACTTGCGCGTCCCTGCCGTGGGCCGCGCAGTGGGTAGCCGGGGCCTAGCTGGCCCTGGCAGGCCCTGAAACCTTGCGCTGCAGCAACCCGGCGGTGGCCATGAGCAGCACGATGCACAGGGCCATGCAAATGGCATTGGTACCCTCCCAACCGACCGTGCCCAGCAACAGCGCCGGGCTGAACGCGCCAACGGTCGCGAATACCGCGATGGCCAGATCGTTCTTCCCCTGCATCTGCATCGCTGCCGGGCTGTTTTGCAGCGTCTGCGCCAACAGCGCACCACCGCCCACGTAGGTCAGGTTCCAACCCAGGCCCAGGGCTATCAGTGACAAGGTCATCATCGCGTAGCTGTGCGACCACATGTTCATGGCCGTGCAACCGATCAGCAGGCCCAGGCCGAGACAGATGGTGGCCCTGATGCCGAGCTTGTGGATGATGGCGCCGGTGAAAAACGATGGCGCAAACATGGCAATCACATGCCATTGAATCGCCAGGCGAACGTCGGAAAAGTCCTCATGCATGTGTTTCATGTGCATGGACGCCTGGATCATCAGCAGATTCATGATCCCGTATCCCAGCGCGGCCACTGCCATGGCCACGGCAACCACCGGGCTCAGCGGTTCGGCGGCCGTGCCAGCCGGTTTCGCTTCGCGGTCGTTACCGGCGGTGTCGGTATCGCCGGGCAGGCAGGCCGCTGTCAGCAAGGACATCACCGCCAGGCCGACAAAAGCGGCGTAGCACAGCGAAAACAGCGGATAGCCACCAACGTCCCTAAGCCACTCGGTGAGTGCCGGCCCGACCACGGCAGCGATCACCCCACCGGCCACCACCAGGGAAAGCGCTTTGGGCTTCAGGTCCTGCGCCAGATTATCGGTGGCCGCAAAGCGATTGAAGTTGGCAAACGCAATGTAGATGCCCAATGCCGAATGGCTGATTACCAGCGTCGGGAAGTGCTGGTACTGCACAGCCAGGTAGCCACAGATGCCAGACACCGCCAACGGGATCGAGCCCAGCATGAAGGCGCGCTTGCGGCCAATACGGCTCATCAGCCTGGAGACCGGATAGGTGGCCAGCATCAGGCAGAGGAACTGGAAACCATAGGGCACGGTGGACCAGGTGGCGGCAGGCGCCAGCGCCGCCCCGACAATGGCCGCCATGGTCACGGACATGACCGCAGTCGTCAGGTTGATCGATTGCGCGGTGAAATACAGGTACGTGCGCCGCGGAAGTGTGCTCGACATGGCGTGTGCTCACGGTAGGTGGACAGGGTAATTGTCGGCACGGGAAAAGCGCCGACAGGTGCATGGTGGCATCTGTCGAACCCAGCGATGCAAACAGTCGACGCACTTTTCGGTTAACTGTTAGGCTGTTTTTTCTAACAGCTGCTGGACCCGCCATGCGCCCGCACAGCCTTCTTGACCAGTTGAAACAGCGCCTCGAAGCCGGCGAATGGCTGCCCGGCCAGCGCATGCCTTCCATCCGTAAGCTGACGGCGGCAATTGGCTGCAGCTACCACGATGTCGTCTCCAGTTATGCCCGGCTGGTCAGCGAAGGTGTGTTGACCGCCATTCCTGGCCGCGGCTACTTCGTCGCCAGCCACACACGGCAAACCGGCGCGGTGGATGCGCCCGCAGGCATGGCCGCAGACCCGTTGTTCAAGCTGCTGCAGGGGGGCAAGCACTACACCAAACTGGGCAGCGGCTGGCTGCCACCCGCCTGGCGTGACACCGAGCTGCTGGCCAAGGCGATTCGGCGCACGGCGCGGCTGGAGCAGAGTTCGCTGGCCGAATATGGCGACATCCAGGGTTACCTGCCCATGCGCAAACAGCTGTGCGTGCACCTGAAACGCCTGACCCGTGTCGATGCCCGGCCAAGCCAGTTGCTGACTACGCTGGGCGCCACACAAGCGCTGGACCTGGTGGCGCGATTGTTGATCAAGCCAGGGGATCACGTGTTCGTCGACGAACCCGGCAATGGCAACCTGATCAAGCTGATCCAGTTGGCCGGCGGCCACGTGGTCGGGGTGCGCCGAACCCAGGACGGGCCAAGCGTGGAAGACATGAAGGAGCACCTGGCCAGGCACAAGGTCAAGGCATTCTTCTGCAACAGCACCTTCCACAACCCGACCGGCGGCAACATCAGCCCGCACAATGCCTTCAGCGTCCTGCGGCTGGCGGTGGAACACGACTTCTTCGTGGTCGAGGACGATGTCTACGGCGACTTCAGCCCGGGAGTGCGCCAAACCTTTGCCGAACTGGACAACCTTGAGCGGGTCATCTACATCGGCAGCTTCTCGAAATGCCTGTCCGCCTCATTGCGCGTGGGCTACATCGCCTGCTCGGCAGAGCTGATAGAGCCGCTCACGCGCCTCAAGCTGCTGACCTGCGTGGCGGTGCCGGCGTTTTGCGAACGCTTCGTCAACACCATCTTGTCCGACGGCACCTATGCCCGGCACATGCAAGACCTGCAGCAGCGCCTGGTCCGGCAGCAGGCGCAGACCCAGCAGTTGTTGCGGGCACGTGGCTGGCAGTTCGACATAACGCCCCAAGGCGGCATGTTCCTGTGGGTCTACCACCCCGAACTGGCCGACCTGCAGCCGTTCATGCGTCGCCTGGAACAGCACCAGGTGCTATTGATGCCAGGCTCGGCCTTCGCAGTCAGCCGTGGCTATCAAAGCCTTGCTCGCATCAATTGCACGCACTTTTCCGACGCCGTGGCCGAACATTTCAAGGTTTGAGTCGGCACTGGCAAATAAACCGCCCAAGGACCTTGCACGGCGCCTGCGCGCTCACTACCTTAGCGCCTTTCAAACCCGCCACGCCTTGCAGGAGCCCTCGTCATGGCCGCCCCCGCCTTTCCTCCATTCCGTCCGCGGTTCGCAACCGCTGCCACGCTGCTCGGCATGCTCGGGCTGGCCGGCTGCCAGACGGGCGGCTACCAGGGCAGCGTGCCACCGACCAGTGGCGTGCAGCCACTCAAAGGCCTCGCGCAGAACGTTTCGGTTCGGCGCAACGCGATGGGCGCACCACTGATCGAAAGCAGCAGTTTCCATGACGCCCTGTTCAGCCTGGGCTATGTGCATGCCGGCGACCGCATCGAGCAGATGGTCGCCATGCGCCTGCTGGCCCAGGGCCGCCTGGCAGAACTGGCAGGCAGCGACGCGCTGGACATCGACCGCCTGATGCGCGCAGCCAACCTCAAGCAGAGCGCGGCCCAGCAGTACGCCGACGCATCGCCACGGCTCAAGCGCTTCTTCGAAGTGTATGCGCGCGGTGTCAACGCCTACCTGTTCCGCTACCGCGACAAACTGCCTACCAGCCTGGCTGGCAGTGGCTACCGCCCCGAATACTGGAAGCCCGAAGACTCGGCGCTGATCTTCAGCCTGTATGCCTTCAGCCAGTCGGTGAACCTGCAGGAAGAACTGAGCGCCCTGACCCTGGCGCAGAACGCCGGCAGCGACAAGCTGGCCTGGCTGCTGCCCGGTGCCCCGGACGAGCCGTTGGCCGAGGCCGAAGTGGACAAGCTCAAGGGCCTGAACCTGGCCAGCCAGTTGCCGGGGCTACCGGCCCTGGCAGCTGCCAGTCAGAAGCTGGCCGACCTTGACCTTCTGGGCAGCCCGGGCTCGGCCAACCTGGCCCTGGCGCCGCAGCGCAGCCGCAGCGGCAAAAGCCTGCTGGCCAGCGACAGCCGAGCCGCCTGGGCCCTGAGCCCGGTGCAGATCCATACCGGCAAGTATCAGGTCGCCGGCCTGTCGTTGCCTGGCCTGCCGATCGTGCTGGCCGGCTACAACGGCAAGCTGGCCTGGAGCAGCAGCGCGGTCATGGCCGACAACCAGGACCTGTACCTGGAGCAACTGCGCCACCAGGGCAGCCAACTGAGCTACCTGGCCGACGGCAAATGGCTGCCGGCCCGCGCCCGTAGCGAAACCTTCTTCGTCCGCGGCCAGCGCCCGCTGCGCGAGGTGATGTACGACACCCGCCACGGCACCCTGCTGGCCCAGCCAGGCAATGCCAGCCTGGGCCTGGCGCTGAACCTGCCACAGTTCAAGGGCGACCGCAGCCTGGATGCGCTGTTCGACCTGACCCGTGCCAAGAGCGTGGAGCGTGCCTTCGACAGTACCCGTGAAGTGACCTCCGCCGCCCTCAACTTCGTCTTCGCCGAACCCGAGCACATCGGCTGGCAAGTCAGTGGCCGCTACCCCAACCGCCGCGAAGGCCAGGGCCTGCTGCCCTCGCCGGGCTGGGACGGGCGCTACGACTGGGACGGCTATGCCGACCCGATGCTGCACCCTTACGACCAGGACCCACCCGCCGGCTGGATCGGCCACGCCAACCAGCGCAGCCTGCCGCGTGGCTATGGCATGCAGCTGTCCAGCACCTGGTACTACCCCGAACGCGCCGAGCGCCTGGCCCAGCTCGCTGGCAATGGCCGCCACGACAGCCGCAGCCTGATGGCCCTGCAGAACGACCAGACCACCCTGTTGGCCGAAAAGCTCAAGCAGATGTTCGACGCCCCAGGCATGGCCCAGCCACTCAAGCAGGCGATCGATGCCCTGCCCGCCGCACAGCGCGACAAGGCCCGCGACGCGCTGGCCCGGCTCAAGGCCTTCGATGGCCGCCTGAGCCCGGTGTCGAGCGATGCCGCACTGTACGAACTGTTCCTCCAGGAAGTGGCCCGGCAAACCTTCCTCGACGACCTGGGCCCTGAATCCGGCGCGGCCTGGCAGGCTTTCGTCAGCAATGCGCGGTTGTCGTTCTCGGCGCAGGCCGACCACCTGCTGGGCCGCGACGACAGCCCGTTCTGGGATGACCGCAGCACCCCGCAGAAGGAAGACAAGCCGGCCATCCTGGCCCGCAGCCTAGCGGGCGCGGTGGATGCCGGCACTGCGCAACTGGGTGCCGACCGCCGCGCCTGGCAGTGGGGCAAGCTGCACCAGTACCGCTGGCCTGCACCGGCCTACCATGGCTTGGGCGATACCCTTGAACGCTCACCGCAGGCTGCCGGTGGTGACTTCACCACCCTGGCCCTGACGCCATACGCCTGGGGCAGCGACTTCAACACCCGCCTGCCGGCCTCGGCGCGGATGATCGTCGACTTCGGCCAGGCCGAGCCGTTGCAGGTGCTGACCAGCAGCGGGCAGTCCGGCAACCCGGCCAGCACGCATTACAGCGACGGGCTGGATGCCTGGTTCAAAGGGCGTTTCATGAGCCTGCCGCTGCAGCAGCAGAACTTCGGGCGGGCGTATGGCAACCAGCGTTTGACCCTGGTGCCCGGCAAGTAAACCTCTCAATCAAGCCGCCACCTGTGGCGGCTTGGGCTATGCACTACACAGCTACGACTGAAAGCTCGATCCGTTGTCCCAACACGTGCAGCGCATGCTCGACCTGCTCGATCTTGGAACGGTGCAGCAGATCGACCAGACGATCGACCTGGGGACGATTCACTCCAAGTCGGCGCGCCATCTCGGTCTTGCTGATTTTTTGTGCAACCATCGTATTCCACAACGCTGCCTTCGCGGCGGTCAGGGCTGGCAGACGTACGA
This sequence comes from Pseudomonas sp. NLJ1, assembly GCF_049486705.1. Taxonomy (NCBI): domain Bacteria; kingdom Pseudomonadati; phylum Pseudomonadota; class Gammaproteobacteria; order Pseudomonadales; family Pseudomonadaceae; genus Pseudomonas; species Pseudomonas sp. NLJ1. The sequence goes on from NZ_CP137735.1 coordinate 1,540,262, forward strand.
CGGGTTGACCTTCAGTTGGTGTTGCAGGCAGCGGAATAGCTTTTTTTTGATCCACATAGAACGAGAGCGCGGACTCCAAGGCATCCACGGCATCGAACAGAGCTTCCTCCGAAGTGTCACCCGCGCAGGCCATCTCAGGCACATCGGGACAACTCACCCAGACACTGGCGTCTTCCCGATGAACGACTACCGGATATTCGAATACCATCACGTGCTCCCCTAAACCGTTCATGATTTCAACCCTAGGTCCTTCAGGATCTTCCGTCTCAGGCCTTCGCTTATTTCCTTCGCCCCGTGATCTGGGAAAATCGTCTGGCGATTACCTAAATAGACCTTGAAATGACTACCCTTGGCAGCGACAAACGTAGCGCCTTGGCCGCGCAGCCATCGGCGAAATTCACTGTATTTCATATCAGCCTTTGTCGAACCAATGTGCATCACGCGCCGACAGACCGCAACATTTTTGTTGCAGCCCTTCGACCTGAGGACACAGTTAACCGCAAAAGGCGGTTCGGCATTTCTGAATGGCAAGTAGTCCACTTCGCTTGTTAAAACGTTCGAACTCTCGTGACAGTTCCGCGCTCCTAACAAGAACCTCGGCCACCAGCGCCCACGCCATGGACCTCGTCATCGCCCGCCCCGAAGGGCTCTATTGCCCCCCCGGTGATTTCTATATCGACCCGTGGCGGCCCGTAGACCGGGCCGTAATTACCCATGGCCATGGCGACCATGCTCGTATCGGCAACCGCCATTACCTCACCGCCGCCCCAGGCGCCGGCATCCTGCGCAGCCGTCTGGGCCAGGACATCGACCTGCAAACCCTGCCGTATGGCGAACGCCTGCTGCATCATGGCGTGACCCTGAGCCTGCACCCGGCCGGGCATGTTCTGGGCTCGGCGCAGGTACGCCTGGAGTACCAAGGCGAGGTGTGGGTCGCCTCCGGGGACTACAAAGTGGAGCCCGACGGCACCTGCACGCCGTTCGAACCGGTGCGCTGCCACACGTTCATCACCGAATCGACGTTCGGTCTGCCGATCTACCGATGGCCCAGCCAAAGCGAAATATTTGCCGGCATCAACGCCTGGTGGCGCGCCAATAGCGAACAGGGCAAAGCCAGCGTGCTGTTCTGCTATGCCTTCGGCAAGGCCCAGCGAATCCTCCACGGGTTGGACGCCAACCTTGGTCCTGTCCTCGTGCATGGCGCTGTAGAACCGCTCAACCGAGTGTACCGGGACGCTGGCGTCTACCTTCCGCAAACCCGTTATGTCGGCGATATCCCACGCAACGACCCGCTGCTGCGCCAGGCACTGGTCCTGGCACCGCCTTCGGCTGGTGGCAGCAGCTGGATGCGCCGTTTCGGCGACTACAGCGATGCCTTTGCCAGTGGCTGGATGCTATTGCGCGGCACCCGCCGCCGGCGTGGGGTAGACCGCGGTTTCGTGCTCTCGGACCATGCCGATTGGCCGGGGTTGCTCTGGGCCATCGGCCAGACAGGCGCAGAACGCGTGATGGTCACCCATGGCTCGGTCAATGTGCTGGTGCGCTACCTCATCGAACAAGGCCTCGACGCACGCGCCTTCGTGACCGAGTACGGCGAGGAAGATGACGTTGTAGCCACGGAGGCAGACGCATGAAAGCATTCGCCGAACTGTACCTGAGGCTGGATGCGACCACCTCCAGCACTGCAAAGCTCGAGGCGCTACGCGACTACTTCAGCACCGCCCCGGCTGTGGATGCCGCCTGGGCGGTGTATTTCCTGGCGGGTGGCCGCCCTCGCCAACTGGTGCCTACACGCGTGCTGCGGGAGCTGGCCGGCAGCTTGGCCGGGCTGCCTGACTGGCTGTTCGAGGAATGCTACCAGGCCGTTGGCGACCTTGCCGAAACCATTTCACTGCTGGTACCGGAAAGCCGCAACCCTGGCGACGACGGCCTCGCCCGCTGGGTCGAAGCCCATCTGCTGCCATTGCGGAGCCTGCCGGTCGAGGAAATCCAGCAACGCCTGCCGCCACTTTGGGCCCAGCTGGACCGCCCCAGCCTGATGCTCTGCCTGAAACTCATCACTGGCAGCTTTCGCGTGGGTGTATCGAAGCTGTTGGTCACTCGCGCCCTCGCACAAATGGCCGGGCTGGATGCCAAACGCGTGGCCCAGCGCCTGGTTGGCTACACCGACATCAGTCACCGCCCGACGGCAGCCAGCTTTCAACGGCTGATAGCCCCGGAATCAGACGATGAACATAGCCAGCGTGGTGGCCAGCCCTATCCGTTCTTTCTGGCCCACCCCCTGCAGGTGCCAACCGAACAGCTCGATGCACTGCTCGGGCCGCCGAGCGAATGGCAAATCGAGTGGAAATGGGACGGCATTCGCGCCCAGGTGGTCAAGCGCGAAGGCCAGCTGTGGGTCTGGTCGCGCGGTGAGGAACTGGTCACCGAGCGCTTCCCCGAACTGCACAGCCTGGCGCAGACCCTACCCGACGGTATCGTGCTCGATGGCGAGATCCTGGTTTGGAAACCTGGTGGCTCAGCGGCTGAACTGGCTGTACAGCCGTTTGCCATGTTGCAGCAGCGCCTGGGTCGCAAGACCTTGGGCAAAAAGCTGCTGAGCGACGCGCCAGTGGTGCTGCAGGCCTACGACCTGCTGGAATGGCGAGGCGAGGACTGGCGCAGCCGGCCGCAGCATGCACGCCGCCAGCAGCTGGAACACGTGCTTGAGGAGCACCCATTGGCCCCGGTGTTGCTCTCGCCTCTACTGGTAGGCCAGAACTGGGCCGACCTTGCCCGCCAGCGCGAACAGTCCCGCAGCCTGGGGGTGGAAGGGCTGATGCTGAAACAGCGCGAGGCCTTGTATGGCGTGGGGCGTACCAAGGACATGGGCACCTGGTGGAAGTGGAAGATCGACCCGTTCAGCGTAGATGCCGTGCTGATCTATGCCCAGCGCGGCCACGGCCGGCGGGCCAGCTTGTACAGCGACTACACCTTCGCCGTGTGGGACGCGCCACCCGGTACGCCGGGGCGGGCACTGGTCCCCTTCGCCAAGGCCTATTCAGGCCTTAGTGACGAAGAGATGCGCAAGGTCGACGCCATCATCCGCAAGACCACTGTTGAAACATTCGGGCCGGTACGCAGCGTGACACCCACGCTGGTGTTCGAGCTTGGCTTCGAGGGCATCGCCCTGTCCAGGAGGCACAAGAGCGGCATTGCCGTGCGCTTTCCGCGGATGCTGCGCTGGCGGCTGGACAAGCCGGTGGAAGAAGCGGATGACCTGGCTACATTGCAGGCACTGCTGGTCTGAAACAATTTCTGGACCGCGCTGGCTTCTTCGCGGGTAAACCCGCTCCCACAGGTCATGCACGAAAGCTGGATTTTTTACGACCCCTGTGGGAGCGGGTTTACCCGCGAAGTAGCCAGCGCGGTGGTCAGGAGGGCACCGATGCAGGCGCAAGGCCAAAATTTGTGCTTCTATCTGTGTTCCGCCTCGTGTCGCAGACCGTTTTCGCCACGCACCCAGGACCACCATGCACCACTCGACTCATGACCTGCTCTCTCCCGTTCCGGGCATCACCCGCCAGTTGCACAGCTTCCACTTCGGACCTCGCGGTGGCGGCAAAGTCTATATCCAGGCCTCGCTGCATGCCGACGAGCTGCCCGGCATGCTGGTGGCCTGGCACCTCAAGCGCCGCCTGGGTGAACTGGAACAGCAAGGCCGCCTGCAGCGCGAGATAATTCTGGTACCGGTGGCCAACCCGGTCGGCCTGGAACAGGTGCTGCTGGACGCGCCGCTGGGGCGTTTCGAACTGCAAAGCGGCGAGAACTTCAACCGTAACTTCGTCGACCTCTCCGACAGCATCGGCGACCAGATCGAAGAACACCTGACCGAAGACCCGGCACACAATCTCGCGCTGATCCGCGAATACCTGCGCCGGGGGCTGGACGCACACCCAGCGCGCACACCGCTGCAGGCCCAACGCCTGATCCTGCAACGCCTGGCCTGCGATGCCGACATGGTGCTGGACCTGCACTGCGACTTCGAAGCGGTCGAGCACCTGTACACCACGCCAGACGCCTGGCCGCAGATCGAACCGCTGGCGCGCTACCTGGGCGCACAGGCCAGCCTGCTGGCCACCGATTCGGGCGGGCAGTCGTTCGATGAATGCTTCAGCCTGGTCTGGTGGCAGTTGCAGCAACGCTTCGGCAAACGTTTCCCGATTCCGCTGGGCTGCTGTTCGGTCACCGTCGAGCTGCGCGGCCAGGCAGATGTCAGCCACGACCTGGCCAGCAAGGACTGCCAGGCAATCCTTGACTTCCTGACCCATGCGGGGGTCATCGAAGGAGCCGCAGCCGCCCTGCCCGCCTTGCGCTGCCCGGCCACGCCGCTGGCCGCCGTCGAACCGGTGATAACGCCACTGGGCGGGCTGCTGGTGTACCACGCCCGGCCAGGCCAGCACCTGGAGGCGGGCCAGTTGATCGCTGAAGTCATCGACCCGCTCAGCGACCGGGTGACTGCCATCCACAACAGCCAGCCCGGCCTGCTGTATGCACGTAACGTACGGCGCATGGCTACCGCTGGCATGGTCATCGCCCACATCGCAGGCGAGCAGGTGTGCCGCAGCGGCTATCTGCTGGCCAACTGATCCGGTAAAACCATTGCACCTGGGTGGTGGTCTCTAGACACACAACCTCCAAAGGACCTCATGCCTCATGCCCGCTGCCCCCGACCTCGCCAAGGCCTGGTTCGCCAAGCGTGGCTGGAAGCCGTTCGCGTTCCAGCGCCGTGTCTGGGCCGCCGTGGCACGTGGCGAGTCCGGCCTGTTGCATGCCAGTACCGGCGCCGGCAAGACCTATGCGGTATGGCTCGCCGCACTGCGCGCGTTCAAGGCACAATGCCAGGAGCGCCAGGAGCGCCAGGGGCGCCAGGCTGCGCCGTTGCAGGTGCTGTGGGTCACGCCTATGCGGGCCTTGGCCACCGACACTGCCCGCGCCCTGCAGGCGCCACTGGACGAGCTTGGCCTGCCGTGGAACGTGGGCGTACGCAGCGGCGATACCGGCAGTGCCGAACGCGCCCGGCAGGCACGGCGCCTGCCCAGCGTACTGGTGACGACGCCGGAAAGCCTGACGCTGTTGCTGACCCGGGCACAGGCCAGCGAAGACTTCGCCACGCTGCGCCTGGTGGTGGTGGACGAATGGCACGAACTGTTGGGCAACAAGCGCGGGGTGCAACTGCAACTGGCCCTGGCGCGCCTGCGCCGCTGGCACCCGGGCCTGCCCACCTGGGGCCTGTCCGCCACCCTCGGCAACCTCGAGCATGCGCGGGATGTACTGCTGCCACAGGGCGGCTTGCTGGTGCAGGGCCGGCAAGACAAGCCGCTGCTGGTCGATACGCTGCTGCCAGCGGCCATCGAGCGCTTCCCCTGGGCCGGGCACATGGGCTTGAAGATGCTCGACCAGGTCAGCCGGGAGATCGATGCCAGCACCAGTTGCCTGGTATTCACCAACACTCGGGCGCAGGCCGAACTCTGGTACCAGGCCCTGCTCGAAGCACGCCCCGACTGGGCCGGGCTGATTGCCTTGCACCATGCCTCATTGGCCCGGGAGGCCCGCGACTGGGTCGAGCGCGCCCTCAAGCAGGGCAGCCTGAAAGCGGTGATCTGTACCTCCAGCCTGGACCTGGGCGTGGACTTTCTGCCCGTGGAGCGCGTGCTGCAGATCGGTTCTGCCAAAGGCATCGCCCGCCTCATGCAGCGCGCCGGGCGCTCGGGCCACGCGCCCGGGCGACGTTCCCGGATTACCCTGGTGCCCACCCACAGCCTGGAACTGGTGGAAGCCGCCGCTGCCAGGCAGGCCCTGGCGGCCGGGCACATCGAGGCCCGGCAGTCGCCGCGCCTGTGCATGGACGTGCTGGTGCAGCACCTGGTCAGCATGGCGTTAGGCAGCGGCTTTCGCGCCGAATCGTTGCTCGAAGAGGTGCGCAGCACCTGGGCCTTCCGTGAGTTGCGCGACAGCCAGTGGCAATGGGCGCTGGATTTCGTCTGCCATGGTGGCAGCTCGCTCAGCGCCTACCCGGACTACCAGCGGGTCGAGCGCCATGCCGACGGCGTTTACCGGGTTGCCAGCGAACGCCTGGCGCGCCGCCACCGCATGAGCATCGGCACCATCGTCAGCGACGCCAGCCTGCAACTCAAGTACTGGAGCAAGGGCGGTGGCGGCAAAGCGCTGGGCAGCGTCGAGGAGGCGTTCATCGCCCGCTTGCGCCCGGGCGATACCTTGGTCTTCGCCGGCCGAGTGCTGGAGCTGGTGCGCGTGGAAAACATGACCGCCTATGTGCGCCGCAGCACCGCACGCAAGGCAGCGGTGGCACGCTGGAACGGTGGCCGCATGCCGCTCTCCAGCGAACTGGCCGACGCCCTGATCGAGCAGCTTGGCGCAGCAGCTCAAGGGCGTTTCGACGGCCCGGAGATGCGCGCAGTACAACCTCTGCTGGCCTTGCAGGCGCAATGGTCGGCGCTGCCTGGCCCTGGCACGCTGCTGGCCGAAACGCTCAAATCGCGCCAGGGCTGGCACCTGTTCCTCTATCCGTTCGCCGGGCGCATGGCCAACCTTGGTCTGGCCAACCTGATTGCCTGGCGGGTGAGCCGGGTACAGCCGCTGTCGGTCTCGATTGCCGTAAACGACTATGGGTTCGAACTGCTCAGCCCCGGCAACGTCGACTGGGCGACGCACCTGCCACAGGCGCTCGCCACCGAACATCTGCTGGACGATGTGCTGGCCAGCCTTAACGCGGGGGAAATGGCGTTGCGGCGCTTTCGCGAGATCGCCCAGATTGCCGGCCTGGTGTTTGGCGGATATCCGGCGGCGCAAAAAAGCCTGCGGCAGATCCAGGCCTCCAGCGGGTTGTTCTACGAGGTATTCCGCAAGCATGACGCCGACAACCTGCTGCTGGGCCAGGCGCGGGACGAGGTGTTGAACGAGGAGCTGGAAATCGAGCGACTGCATCGGCAACTGCTGAAAATGGCGCAATTACGCCTGGATCTGCGACAGCTGAAGCGGACCGGGCCGTTGGCGTTCGCCCTGCTGGTGGAAGGCATGCGAGAAACCTTGAGCACCGAGAAACTGGCGGACCGGATTGCGCGAATGGTCGCGGAACTGGAAAGCGCGGCGGAGGGTTGCGCATGACCGCGTCTTTATCCATCGAGCACTGTGGCCAGGTGCTCTGGCTGCTTGCGGACAAGGCCCTCTATTGGCCCTCACGTCGGGCCCTGCTGGTCGCCGATGTGCACATCGGCAAGGCGGCAAGCTACCGTGCCCTGCACCAACCAGTACCACGCGGCACCACCGAAGCGACGCTCGCCCGGCTGGATGCCTTGTTGGCGGCGCATGATTGCGAGCAATTGATCGTTCTGGGCGACTTTCTGCATGCGCGCACAGCACGGGCGCCGGCAACGCTGGCCAGGCTGCAAGCGTGGCGGGAACGACACGAAAATCTGAGGATCGTGCTGATACGCGGCAATCACGATCGCAACGCCGGCGATCCGCCGGCATCGCTCGGCATTGAGGTAATGGACGAACCTTGGCTGCTGGAACCCTTCGCCCTACAGCACGAACCCGCCCCCCATCCAACTCATCCGGTGCTGGCGGGCCATGTACACCCGGTGTTCGTGCTGCGCGGCAAGGCGCGGCAACGCCTGCGACTGCCCTGCTTCCTGATCGATGTCCAGGTCAGCCTGCTGCCGGCGTTTGGTGAGTTTACCGGGGGTTGGGAAATCGCCCCCAACGGCAGCCGGGTGTACCTGGCCGGAGCAGACCGCGTCTGGCCTGTGTAGCGACGCTCAGGCGACAGGCGCAGGAGGCGGCTCGTCAGGCAGGGTTGGCTCGCCTGGTTCCATGGGGGGCGTTTCGCCCGGTTCCGGCGGTTGCGGGGTGTCCGGGTCAGGCTGGTGGGGCACGCCCCCCGCCTGCATCGGCAGCGGGTGCGCCAGCAGTGACCATGGTAGCAACCCGACGTGGTTAGGCTGCAGAACTGCCAGCTTGGCACTGATTGTGGGGTGGAGTTTCATTGGCTGCTCCTGGCAAGGCCGCCACGCATCATGCGTACCGGCGTTATCCAGTTGGAGTGCCAAAGGCGCGGGGAATTCCCCGCGCTTGTCGGCTCAGGTACGCGGCAGGGTGACGCCGCGCTGGCCCTGATACTTGCCGCCACGGTCCTTGTACGACACTTCGCATTCTTCGTCGGACTGCAGGAACAGCATTTGGGCCACGCCTTCGTTGGCGTAGATCTTTGCTGGCAGCGTGGTGGTGTTGGAGAACTCCAGCGTCACGTGGCCTTCCCACTCGGGCTCGAGCGGGGTGACGTTGACGATGATACCGCAACGGGCATAGGTGCTCTTGCCCAGGCAGATGGTCAGCACGTCACGCGGAATGCGGAAGTACTCGACGGTGCGCGCCAAGGCGAAGGAGTTCGGCGGGATGATGCACACGTCGCTCTTGATGTCGACAAAACTGCCGGCATCGAAGTTCTTCGGGTCGACGGTGGCCGAGTTGATGTTGGTGAACACCTTGAATTCGTCGGCGCAGCGCACGTCGTAGCCGTAGCTGGAAACGCCGAAGGAGATCACCCGGCTGTCCTGTTCGCCGCGCACCTGGCGCTCGACGAACGGTTCGATCATGCCGTGTTCCTGCGCCATGCGGCGAATCCACTTGTCCGATTTGATGCTCATGGCGGGTTGTCCTGAAGAGTTGCGAGGTGAAAATTCGAGACGCGCATCTTACCGGTCCCGGCGCCCAGGTTAAAGTTCCATGCCTCATCCCGCGCCGGGCGGGGGCTGCAGCCGCCGTCGATCCGAATTTGCATAAAGCGGCTTCTGACCATTGGCAGGTTGCGGAAAGTGGGGTAAGGTGTTGCCACTGTGCTGCACGTGACACCGAGAATATCTAGTTTGATGCACGATCCTGATCGGCCCATCGCTGAATTTTCTGCTCTCTTTGCGCTCAGTCCCGGCCAGGGTTTTTCCTGACCGTTATCAAATTGTCCAAGGAGACAGAAAAATGTCCAATCGTCAACAAGGCGTTGTTAAGTGGTTCAACGATGAGAAAGGCTACGGCTTCATCACCCCTCAGTCGGGCGACGACCTGTTCGTGCACTTCAAAGCCATCCAAGCTGACGGCTTCAAAACCCTGAAAGAAGGCCAGGCTGTTACTTTCGTCGCTACCCGCGGCCAGAAAGGCATGCAGGCTGAAGAAGTTCAGATCGCCTAAGTCGATCGAAGCTTCCTAGCTTTCAAAAAAACCCGCCTTCCGGCGGGTTTTTTTATGCCTGGTCGAAAGATCGAGTCAACCTCTTCGCGGGTAAACCCGCTCCCACAGGGTCCGCGCGGTATTTGAAGGCTGCGCGATACCTGTGGGAGCGGGTTCACCCGCGAAGCAGGCGACTCGGTCTGACAGATCAATCTTCGCTGATGGTGATGCTCGGCATCGCCGGCGCCGCCGCTTCCTGCAGCACGATGCGCGCCCCTACCTGACGGGCCAGTTCCTGATAGACCATGGCAATCTGGCTTTCCGGTTCGGCGATGGCGGTCGGCTTGCCATTGTCGGCCTGCTGGCGAATCACCATCGACAGCGGCAGCGACGCCAGCAGGTCGACGCCATACTGGCTCGCCAGCTTCTCGCCACCGCCTTCGCCGAACAAGTGTTCGGCATGGCCGCAGTTCGAGCAAATGTGCACGGCCATGTTCTCCACCACGCCCAGCACCGGGATGTTGACTTTGCGGAACATCTCCACGCCCTTCCTGGCATCCAGCAGGGCCAGGTCCTGTGGAGTGGTGACGATTACCGAACCGGCCACCGGCACCTTCTGCGCCAGGGTCAGCTGGATATCACCGGTGCCCGGCGGCATGTCGATCACCAGGTAATCCAGGTCGTCCCAGGCGGTCTGGGTCACCAACTGCAGCAGCGCGCCGGAAACCATCGGGCCACGCCAGACCATCGGGGTGTTGTCGTCGGTAAGGAACGCCATGGACATGACTTCCACGCCATGGGCCTTGATCGGCACGAACCACTTCTGCTCGCGAATCTGCGGGCGGGTGCCTTCGGCGATGCCGAACATCACGCCTTGGCTGGGGCCATAGATATCCGCATCGAGAATACCCACCCGCGCACCCTCGCGGGCCAGCGCCAGGGCCAGGTTGGCCGCCGTGGTCGACTTGCCCACACCACCCTTGCCCGAGGCCACGGCGACGATGTTCTTGACGTTGGCCATGGCCGGCACCTGGGCCTGAGCCTTGTGCGCGGCAACCACGCAGTCGATCGACACCTGGGCACTGCTGACGCCCTCGAGGTTGCCGATGGCGGTCTGCAGCACCTGGGCCCAGCCGTTCTTGAACAGCCCTGCGGCATAACCCAGCTGCAACTGCACGCTGACCTGCCCGCCCTGGATATCGATGGCACGCACGCAGCCGGCGCTGACCGGGTCCTGGTTCAGGTAGGGGTCGGTGTACTGGCGAAGCACGCCTTCGACGGCGGCACGGGTGACGGCACTCATGGAGACTCCCAATGGCAAACTGAATGTAAAACAGGCGCCTATCCTAACCCGTCAATCGTCAGCAGATGCGCATGCGGGGTGAAATATCTTCGCCAGCCCTTTATAGTGGCCGATCAACCTCATTTTTACCCCGTCGCCAGATAAGTAGCCAAGCCACCATGTCCGAGCCACGTCAGATTCTCGTCACCAGCGCCTTGCCCTATGCCAACGGATCGATCCACCTTGGCCATATGCTCGAGTACATCCAGACAGACATGTGGGTCCGCTTCCAGAAGCTGCGCGGCAACCAGTGCATCTACGTCTGCGCCGACGATGCCCACGGCTCGGCCATCATGCTGCGCGCCGAAAAGGAAGGCATCACCCCGGAACAGCTGATCGCCAACGTCCAGGCCGAACACAGCAGCGACTTCGCCGACTTCCTGGTGGACTTCGACAACTTCCATTCGACCCACAGCGAAGAGAACCGCGAGCTGTCGGGCCTGATCTACGCACGCCTGCGTGACGCCGGGCACATCGCCACCCGTTCGGTGACCCAGTACTTCGATCCGGAAAAGGGCATGTTCCTCGCCGACCGCTTCATCAAGGGCACCTGCCCCAAGTGCGCGGCCGAAGACCAGTACGGCGACAACTGCGAAAAATGCGGCGCCACCTATGCGCCTACCGAGCTGAAGAACCCCAAGTCGGCCATCTCTGGTGCCACCCCGGTACTGCGTGATTCCCAGCACTTCTTCTTCAAGTTGCCGGACTTCCAGGCCATGCTGCAGCAGTGGACCCGCAGCGGCACGCTGCAGGACGCGGTGGCCAACAAGCTGGCCGAATGGCTGGACTCGGGCCTGCAGGAATGGGACATTTCCCGCGACGCGCCGTACTTCGGCTTCGAGATCCCGGGCGAGCCAGGCAAGTACTTCTACGTGTGGCTGGATGCACCGATCGGCTACATGGCCAGCTTCAAGAACCTCTGCGCACGCCGCCCGGAGCTGGACTTTGACGCGTTCTGGAACGAAGGCTCCAAGGCCGAGCTGTACCACTTCATCGGCAAGGACATCGTCAACTTCCACGCCCTGTTCTGGCCAGCCATGCTCGAAGGCGCAGGCTTCCGCAAGCCAAGCGCGGTCAACGTCCACGGCTACCTGACCGTGAACGGCGCCAAGATGTCCAAGTCGCGCGGTACCTTCATCAAGGCCCGCACCTACCTCGACCACCTGCAGCCGGAATACCTGCGTTACTACTACGCGGCCAAGCTGGGTCGTGGCGTCGATGACCTGGACCTGAACCTTGAAGACTTCGTGCAGAAGGTGAACTCCGACCTGGTCGGCAAGGTGGTCAACATCGCCAGCCGCTGCGCCGGCTTCATCCACAAGGGCAACGAAGGCGTGATGGTGGCTGGCGATGCCGCACCGGAGCTGACCGAAGCCTTCCTGGCGGCAGCCCCGTCGATCGCCGACGCCTATGAAGGCCGCGACTTCGGCCGTGCCATGCGCGAAATCATGGCGCTGGCTGACCGCGCCAACGCTTGGATCGCCGACAAGGCCCCGTGGTCGCTGGCCAAACAGGAAGGCAAGCAGGATGAAGTGCAAGCCATCTGCGCCCAGGGCATCAACCTGTTCCGCCAGCTGGTGATCTTCCTCAAGCCGGTGCTGCCGGTGCTGGCCGCCGACGCCGAGGCTTTCCTCAACGTGGCACCGCTGACCTGGAACGACCACCTGTCGCGCCTGGAAAACCACCAGCTGAACCCGTTCAAGGCACTGATGAGCCGCATCGAACCGGCCAAGGTCGAAGCCATGGTCGCCGCCAGCAAGGAAGACCTGCTGGCCGCCGAAGCCAAGGCCCCGGCCGGCAACGGCGAGCTGGCCAAGGACCCGCTGTCAGCGGAAATCGAGTTCGACACCTTCGCTGCCGTCGACCTGCGCGTGGCGCTGATCGTCAAGGCCGAGGCCGTAGCGGGTGCCGACAAGCTGCTGCAACTGACCCTGGACATCGGTGACGAGCGCCGCAACGTGTTCTCCGGCATCAAGTCGGCCTACCCCGACCCGTCCCAGCTGGAAGGCCGCCTGACCATGATGGTGGCCAACCTCAAGCCACGGAAGATGCGTTTTGGCGTGTCCGAAGGCATGGTAATGGCGGCCGGGCCTGGCGGTGAAGAGATCTACCTGTTGAGCCCGGACAGCGGTGCCAAGCCGGGCCAGCGCATCAAGTAACTGACCTTGCCGGGGGCTGCTCTGCAGCCCTTTCGCGACACAAGGCCGCTCCTACAGGGGATCGCATTTCCCTATAGGAGCGGCCTTGTGTCGCGAAAGGGCCGCAAAGCGGCCCCAATGCCTCACACCAATCCCGGACAATCGCCCCGATTCCCGGCTATCGTCATCTCATGAGCGATTATCTTCTGGTGCTGATCAGCGCCGCGCTGGTCAATCACCTGTGCCTGCAACAACAGCCAATCCCCAGGCTGCACCTGCATGTGCACGGCCTTGCCTGCGCACTGTGCATTGCCTTGGGCGTGATTGGCGCACAACTTCTGGTGCGCGGGGTGCTTGCCCCGCTGCAGGCCCAGGACCTTGCCCTGTTCCTGTTGTTGCCCTGGCTGGCCATGCTTGCCTGGGGCGTGCCATGGCTGCTGACAAGGTGGCGCCCGACCTGGCCGACAACGCAATTGCCCACGCTGCTTTTGAGCAACGCGGTAGTACTGGGGTTGACCCTGCAACAGGCAAGTGATGACAGCACATGGCTCGCTACCCTGCTGCGAGGCCTGCTGTCCGGCAGCGGCTTCTGGCTGGCGCTAGTGTTGTTCGCCGACCTGCGCCAGCGCAGCGCTCATGCCGACGTCCCCGGGGCAATGCGCGGCCTGCCCATCGAACTGCTCGGTGCCGGGGTGATGGCCATGGCGTTTTCAGGCTTCAATGGGCTGTTCGCCCAATGACTGCCAAGCCCGACCCGCGGCTCCGTACCAGCATGGGCCTGGTGTTGCTGGCTTGTGTACCTGGCCTGCTGGCGCTGTTCTGGCTGCATGGCTGGAGTTTGCTGCTGAACCTGTTGCTTTGCGCCAGTGCCGCGCTGCTGTGCGAGGGGTTGGTACTCACATTGCGAGCACAACCGTGGAACACGGCGCTGAATGATGGCAGCGCGCTGGTCACTGCCGTGCTGCTGGCCGCCGCCCTCCCCCCCCTGACGCCATGGTGGTTGCCGGTGATCGCTACCAGCGTTGCCATCGGCATCGGCAAGCAGGCCTTTGGCGGAGTCGGGCGCAACCTGTTCAACCCGGCCATGGTCGGCTATGCCTTCGTGCTGCTGAGCTTCCCGTTGCAGATGAACCATTGGCCAGGGCCAGCACCTGGCCTGCTCGACAGCCTGCAACAGGTATTCATCGGCAGCGATCAGATCGATGCCTGGGCCCGGCCGACACTGCTCGACGGCCTGCGTCACAACCGCAGCCTGACCATCGACGAGCTGTTCGCCAGCCACCCGGGCTTCGGTAGCATCGGGGGGCGAGGCAGCGAATGGGTCAACCTGGCATTCCTGTTGGGCGGCCTGTTCCTGCTGCAACGCAAGGTGATCAGCTGGCATGCGCCGGCAGGCCTGCTGGCAGGGTTGTTCCTGTTCAGCCTGCTGGGCTGGAATGGCTCGGGTTCGGACTCCAACGGCTCCCCCCTGCTGCACCTGTTCTCCGGCTCGACCATGATGGCGGCGTTCTTCATTGCCACCGAACCGGTGACCGCGCCCCGGCAGGAGTGGGCGAAGCTTGGGTTCGGCCTGGGGGCAGGCCTGCTGATCTACCTGATCCGCACTTGGGGTAGCTACCCGGACGGCACGGCGTTCGCCATCCTGCTGATGAACCTCACGGCGCCGAGCCTGGAACGCCTGGCCTTGCAGCGCCAGCGGGTTGCCCGATGAAGCGCCTGATACGTGATATGGGCGTGCTGCTACTGACTGGGGCACTGGCGCTGTCGGCCACCCTCGCTTGGCGGCACTGGACCAGCGCGGCCGTCGCCGACGCAGAGAAACAACTCAACAGCAGGCAGCGGCTGGCGGTACTGCCAGAGGGCAGTTACGACAACCAACCCCTGGACAGCCCCCTGCCCAGGCCCGCCGCACAGCGGCCAAACAGCCGGATCCTGGCCGCTTATCGGGCGACACTGGCGGGCAAACCGGTCGCCATCATCCTGGTCACCCAGGCACAAGGCTATGCTGGGCCGATCATGCTGAGCGTGGCCATCGCCGCGGACGGCCGGTTGATCGGCAGCCAGGTGGTAGAGCAACAGGAAAGCCCCGGGCTGGGTGCACGCCTGGGTGATCCGCAACTGAACTGGCTGAGGCAATTTGCCAACCGCCAGCTGGGCGATCGCTGGGCGCTGAAGCGCGACCAGGGCGACTTTGACCAGTTGGCCGGCGCAACCGTGACCTCACGGGCAGTGATCGGCGCGCTGCAGGAAGCGCTGAGTTACTTCGATGAACAGCGCAGCGTATTGCTCGAGGGCGCCACGCATGACTAGGTTCTACCTGCTCGGCGCAAGCCTGGTGCCGCTACTGGGTGCCACCCGAACATTGAGCGAAGGCGCCACCATAGGCGTGTGTGCGGTGCTGATGAGCAGCCTTCACCAGCTGTTGCTGGCACCCCTGCGCCAGCGGCTCGCTACATGGACCTATGTACTGGCCAGCCTGCTGGTATTGGCGGCCCTGGCCAGTTGCCTGCAACTGGCACTGCGTGCCTGGCTGCTGCCACTGGCACTCGCCCTCGGCCACTACCCCGCACTGCTGTGCCTGCAATGCCTGGCCATTGACCACCTGTTGCCCGGTCAAGGCCGCTGGCGCGTGCTCGCTGGCCACCATTGCGCGCTGCTCGCCACATGCCTGCTGCTCGGCGCCAGCCGCCAATGGCTGGCCGATGGTACCGGCCTGCACCTGGCTACCCTGGCCCCGGGTGGTTTGCTACTGCTTGGATTGTTGCTGGCCTTGTACAATCGCCTGCGTCCGGGTCCCGCCCAATCACACCGTCAAGGAAAGCTCTGATTTCATGAATGCCGCCAAACGCCTGGAGATCTTTCGCAGGCTGCACGAAGACAACCCCGACCCGAAGACCGAACTGGCCTACACCACCCCGTTCGAACTTCTGGTCGCCGTGACGCTGTCCGCGCAGTCCACCGATGTCGGCGTCAACAAGGCCACTGCACGCCTGTTCCCGGTCGCCAACACCCCCGAGACCATCTATGCGCTGGGCGTCGAAGGCCTGAGTGAGTACATCAAGACCATTGGCTTGTACAACAGCAAGGCCAAGAACGTCATCGAAGCCTGCCGGCTGCTGATCGAACGCCATGACAGCCAGGTACCACAAACCCGCGAAGCCCTGGAGGCGCTACCCGGCGTGGGTCGCAAGACCGCCAACGTAGTGCTCAACACAGCGTTCCGCCAGCCGACCATGGCCGTGGATACCCATATCTTCCGGGTCAGTAACCGCACAGGCATCGCGCCAGGCAAGACAGTGCTGGAGGTGGAGAAGAAGCTGATCAAGTTCGTACCAAAGGATTATCTGCTCGACGCTCACCACTGGCTGATCCTGCACGGGCGCTATGTATGCCAGGCGCGCAAGCCACGCTGTGGCAGCTGTCGGATCGAAGATTTGTGCGAGTACAAGCACAAGACCTCTGACGATTGAGCCGATAGCTGAAAACCACTTGCGGCGATTGAAAAAATCTTTTTTACCAGCGTCTGCTTTCTGGTTATAAGGACGGCCAATGGCCCCTTGGCTTGGAGCGACTCATGAGTAGCGATAAAGACGACCTGCCGATCGAAGATGATTTTGTTGCCGTGGATGACGAAGCGGAACCCCAGCTGGAAACCGCAAAGACCAACCTGAGCAAACGCCGCACCATCGACAATATGCTTGAAGAAAGGCGCCTGCAGAAGCAGCTGGCCGACTTCGACTACGATCTGTAACCCGGGCAAAGCCTCCTGGCTGGAGGCTTCACGGCCTTGGCGGTCAGTTCAACCCTTGCCGTTGCGCCAGCTCGATCAGGTCGACCAGCGACCGCGCATTGAGCTTGAGCAACAGGCGTGACTTGTAGGTACTGACCGTCTTGTTGCTGAGGAACATGCTGTCGGCAATCTCCTTGTTGGAACGCCCTCGCGCCAGCTGTTGCAGCACTGTCATCTCGCGCGCCGAAAGGCGGTTGACCATATCCGTCTCGCTTCCGCCCCTTCCTCGTGACACATGCAGGGCCTGGTTGGGGAAATAGCTGTACCCCGACAAAACGGCCTTGATGGCGCTCAGCAGTTCTGTGAGTTCCTGCTGCTTGCACACATACCCTGCCGCCCCCGCCTGCATGCAGCGCATCGAAAAGTTGCCGGGGGCCTGTGATGTCAGCACCAGCACCTTGCTGCCCGGGCTGAAGGCCGTCATGCGGCCGATCACCTCCAGGCCATCCAGCTTGGGGATACCGATATCGAGCACCACGATATCCGGCAGGTGTTGCCGTGTCAGTTGCAACGCAGCCACTCCGTTGTCCGTTTCCGCCACGACGTCATACCCATGCCGCTCCATCAGCATGCGTACGGCCAGGCGTATGACCGGATGATCATCCACGATAAGCACTTTATTCATGCGATATCCATTCATTGCTTTTGCTTTGGCACGCCAAGATAACCTACAGAGCGCTTGCTGGCGCGGCGATTTAGCGGCGAAACAAATGAACAGATGGAACCTACAACACTTACAGAAATTTCCTACACTCAATTGATGTACTTGTAACAATCAAATTCCTTGTTACCAAATGAACAGTATCACCGACCTGAAAGTGCACTCACTTGAAAACCGGCCAATACCTGATGAAATAACCACTCAAATACGCTGAATAGACATTTCGTCTGCAATTCGAGCGATTACTCTCACCCGGGAAACAATCCAGTCTTTAGTTGAGCATCGTCAAAAGGTAAAGATGTGCAAAATCGCTGGAGACGACCCATATGCACCAAGTACAACCTGTCGCCCCGCTGACGATCATTGCCATCTTCGCAGGGATTATCGAAGCCTCGGCCCTTGCCACATTGCCGTTTCTCAGCGAGTCCAGCCAAAAGCTCTACACCTGGTTCCTGGTAGGCTTCCCATTCTTCCTGACGGCACTGTTCTTCCTCACGCTCAACTTCAATTACAAGTCGTTCTACGACCCGTCGCCAAACACAAAGGCAAACGGCAAGGCGTCGACACAGAGCGATGTCGCCAAACATGCGATGCCCGGTGATACCAGCGAAGCGCTGCAGGGCGAGCCTGTCACATTCATGTTTTCCGGCCCTGATGCCTGTCGCTTGATGGAACAGCAACTACTATCCGCCCTTGCCCAACCGCCTCAACCAACGCGCACCTGGCGCTTTTGCAACCTGGACAGACGCCAGTGCGCGCAACTATCGATCAGCGCGCTTGATGGACAGGTGGCGAACGACGGCCATTGAATGCCCCAGGCTTTCCACAGGGCAAAAAAAACCCCGGCCTGCGCCGGGGTTCTTGCTGCACATGCCAGCGATCAGAGCAGCGAGCGGCCCTTGTTGGCAGCAATGCGCATACGCAGGGCGTTGAGCTTGATGAAGCCCGCAGCGTCCGCCTGGTTGTAGGCGCCGCCATCTTCTTCGAAGGTAGCGATGGTGGCGTCGAACAGCGAGTCGTCCGACTTGCGGCCGACAACGGTGACGTTACCCTTGTACAGCTTCAGGCGTACCACGCCGTTCACGTTGACCTGCGACGCGTCGATCATCTGCTGCAGCATCAGACGCTCCGGGCTCCACCAGTAGCCGGTGTAGATCAGGCTGGCGTACTTCGGCATCAGCTCATCCTTCAGGTGAGCGACTTCGCGGTCCAGGGTGATCGACTCGATGGCACGGTGGGCCTTGAGCATGATGGTGCCACCTGGGGTCTCGTAGCACCCACGCGACTTCATGCCGACGTAACGGTTCTCGACGATGTCCAGACGGCCGATGCCATTGGCACCACCGATACGGTTCAGGTCGGCCAGGACGGTGGCCGGGGTCTTCTCGACGCCGTCGATGGCTACGATGTCACCGTTGCGGTAGGTCAGCTCGATGTAGGTAGCCTGGTCCGGGGCGTTCTCGGGCGAGACGCTCCAGCGCCACATGTCTTCTTCGTGCTCGGTCCAGGTATCTTCCAGAACACCGCCTTCGTAGGAGATGTGCAGCAGGTTGGCGTCCATCGAGTACGGCGACTTCTTCTTGCCGTGGCGCTCGATCGGGATGCCGTGCTTCTCGGCGTAGTCCATCAGCTTCTCGCGGGACAGCAGGTCCCACTCACGCCATGGGGCGATGACCTTGACGCCTGGCTTCAGGGCGTACGCACCCAGTTCGAAACGCACCTGGTCGTTGCCTTTGCCGGTGGCGCCGTGGGAAATGGCGTCGGCGCCGGTTTCGTTGGCGATTTCGATCAGGCGCTTGGCGATCAGCGGACGGGCGATGGAAGTACCCAGCAGGTACTCGCCCTCGTAGACGGTGTTGGCGCGGAACATCGGGAACACAAAATCACGCACGAATTCTTCGCGCAGGTCGTCGATGTAAATCTCTTTAACGCCCATTGCCTGGGCCTTGGCACGAGCCGGCTCGACCTCTTCGCCCTGCCCCAGGTCAGCGGTGAAGGTCACCACTTCGCAGTTGTAGGTATCCTGCAGCCACTTGAGAATCACCGAAGTATCAAGGCCGCCGGAATACGCCAGTACGACCTTTTTTACGTCCGCCATGCCATCACTCCACGGGGTTGTACGGAAAGGGATCGATTCTAACGACGTTACGGATAAATTTACAGTGGGGCGACAGCTTCTGACGACAAAGCGACAGGAACTTTCGGAAGGGCGACTTACCGTCGGAAAGTATGAAGTGCCGTGTAGGAGCGGCCTTGTGTCGCGATGGGCTGCGCAGCAGCCCCGGCAATTTTCGCTGCTTGGCTGAGATCCGGGGGCTGCTGCGCAGCCCATCGCGACACAAGGCCGCTCCTACAGAAAGCCCTGCAGACTTCATGACTTGGCAGGCGTTGGCTCAGGAGCCTTTTCGACAGGTTTTTCACCCGGCTTCTCGATCACCGTCACCCGATCCAGTTCGATATTCACCCGCCGGTTACGCGCCCGGTTGGCTGCACTGTTGTTCTTGGCCAACGGGTAACGTTCGCCATGGAAACGCACGGTAATCTGCTCCTCCGGAACGCCATGGGCCTTGAGGTAGTCGGCCACCGCCAGTGCCCGGCGGCGCGACATGTCGCGATTGGTCAGGCGGTTGCCACTGTTGTCGGAGTGGCCGTTGAGCTCGACATGGTTCACCGTCGGGTCAGCCTTCATGTAGTCGAGAATCACATCCAGCCGCGCCTTGGCCGAGGCATCCAGCTCGAAGCCTCCCCCCGGGAAGCCCACCTGGGTCTGACGCACCTGATCGTAGTTCATCGGCAGCAGCTTGCCGGCACAGGCCTGATAGTCGTTGTAGGCCTTGGCAAAGCTGACCGGCAGTACCCGCACTTCCATCGGCCTGCCCGCCTCGCCGGCGTAATTGCGTATCACCGTGCTGCGCCCATCGAGCAAGCCATTGATCAGGCGACTGGCCTGGCCCTGGGAGGAACTGAACAACAGCCCGGTGCGGGCCATGCGCACGCTGCCCAGGTTGATGTCGCTGCGCCCGGGTTGCCACGGTGCAGCAGCTGCCAGCAATGTGGCCGTGCCCGCACCCAGTACGTTGCTGTCCGAGCGCAGCTGGAACACCGGCTGCTCGCCCGCGCGGCGCACGAACTCGCCACTGCCGAAACCGTCGATAGGCTGGATCAGCCGGCATTCGAACTGGTCACCCTCGACCTTCCAGGCAATGTTCTCCATGCGCGTCTGGAAGGTCAGTGCACCGGCCGGCAGGCTGGCGAACAGGGTCAACAGGGCTAGGTAACGCTGGCGCACGGGCGGCTCCACAAATTCTGACGGCTTACCTGCAGGCTATCGGACGCCTGGCTGAAAACTTGATAGCCGTGCTCCACCCAGGGTTTTCCGGTAGCATTGGCGCTTGAGTTCGACCCGCCTGGAATCCCCAATGTCCGATCGCCTGACCCTCCTGCGTCCCGACGACTGGCACATCCATCTGCGCGATGGTGCCGTCCTGCCCCACACCGTTGGCGACGTGGCGCGTACTTTCGCCCGTGCCATCATCATGCCCAACCTGGTTCCGCCGGTACGCAATGCCTCCGAGGCCGGCGCCTACCGTGAGCGCATCCTGGCCGCCCGCCCGGCTGGCAGCCGCTTCGAGCCGCTGATGGTGCTGTACCTCACCGACCGCACCAGCCCCGAGGACATCCGCGCGGCCAAGGCCAGCGGTTTCGTGTACGCCGCCAAGCTGTACCCGGCCGGCGCCACCACCAATTCCGACTCGGGCGTGACCAGCATCGACAACATCTTCCCGGCCATCGAAGCGTTGGCGGAAGTTGGCATGCCGCTACTGGTGCATGGCGAAGTGACCCGCAGCGAGATCGACGTGTTCGACCGCGAGAAGCGCTTCATCGACGAGCACATGCGCCGTGTGGTCGAGCGCTTCCCGACGCTGAAGGTGGTGTTCGAGCACATCACCACCAGCGATGCCGCGCAGTTCGTCACCGAGGCCCCGGCCAACGTCGGCGCGACCATCACCGCGCAGCACCTGCTGTACAACCGCAACCACATGCTGGTTGGCGGCATTCGCCCGCACTTCTATTGCCTGCCGATCCTCAAGCGCAACACCCATCAGGTGGCGCTGCTTGACGCAGCCACCAGCGGCAACCCGAAGTTCTTCCTGGGTACCGACTCTGCCCCGCACGCCCGTCACGCCAAGGAAGCCGCCTGCGGTTGCGCCGGTTGCTACACCGCCTACGCAGCCATCGAGATGTACGCCGAAGCATTCGAGCAGCGTAACGCGCTGGACAAACTGGAAGGCTTCGCCAGCCTGCA
The DNA here is from genome assembly GCF_049486705.1 of Pseudomonas sp. NLJ1. Taxonomy (NCBI): domain Bacteria; kingdom Pseudomonadati; phylum Pseudomonadota; class Gammaproteobacteria; order Pseudomonadales; family Pseudomonadaceae; genus Pseudomonas; species Pseudomonas sp. NLJ1. Next base: position 1,561,724 of record NZ_CP137735.1, read on the forward strand.
CGGTCCGGCGTTCTACGGCCTGCCGGCCAACACCGACACCATTACCCTGGTTCGCGAAGAATGGACCGCCCCGGACAGCCTGCCTTTTGGCGAGCAGACCGTGGTCCCGCTGCGCGCCGGCGAAAAACTGCGCTGGCGCCTGCTGGAGGAAAACGCGTGAGCGAAGACCTCTACGAAGACGACCTGGACACCCAAGGCAGCAGCGGCTCGCGCCACCCGATGGCCGAGCGCTTCCGCGGCTATCTGCCGGTAGTGGTGGATGTTGAAACCGGCGGCTTCAACAGCGCTACCGATGCCCTGCTGGAAATTGCCGCAGTCACCATCGGCATGGACGAAAAGGGCTTCCTGTTCCCCGAGCACACCTACTTCCACCGGGTGGAGCCATTCGAGGGCGCCAACATCGAGGCGGCTGCGCTGGAGTTCACCGGGATCAAACTGGACCACCCGCTGCGCATGGCGGTCAGCGAGGAAAGCGCGCTGACCGACATCTTCCGTGGCGTACGCAAGGCGCTCAAGGCCAATGGCTGCAAGCGGGCAATCCTGGTCGGCCACAACAGCAGCTTCGACCTGGGCTTCCTCAATGCGGCGGTGACACGCAATGACCTGAAGCGCAACCCGTTCCACCCGTTCTCCAGCTTCGACACCGCTACGCTGGCCGGCCTGGCTTATGGCCAGACCGTACTGGCGCGGGCCTGCCAGAGCGCCGACATCGACTTCGACGGACGTGAGGCGCACTCGGCGCGTTATGACACCGAGAAGACGGCCGAGCTGTTCTGCGGCATCGTCAACCGCTGGAAAGAGATGGGCGGCTGGCGCGACTTCAACGACTGAGTTGGGATCGCATTCGCGGGTAAACCCGCTCCCACAAGGATCCACATTGGCTCAGACCTGTGGCTCTCCTGTGGGAGCGGGTTTACCCGCGAAGAGGCCGGCACAGGAAGGCACAAAAAAACCGGCCACCAGGGCCGGTTTTTTCATGCTCGCGGCAATTACAGCTTGCCAGCGTTCTCGCTCAGGTAGGCAGCAACGCCTTCCGGCGAAGCGTTCATGCCTTTGTCGCCTTTTTTCCAGTTGGCAGGGCAGACTTCGCCGTGCTCTTCGTGGAACTGCAGGGCGTCGACCAAGCGCAGCAGCTCGTCCATGTTGCGGCCCAGAGGCAGGTCGTTGACGATCTGCGAACGGACAACACCGTTGGTGTCGATCAGGAAGGCGCCACGGAAGGCCACGCCGCCTTCGGACTCGACGTCGTAGGCCTTGCAGATTTCGTGGGTCATGTCGGCAGCCAGGGTGTATTTGACCTGGCCGATACCGCCGTTGTTGACCGGGGTGTTACGCCAGGCGTTGTGGGTGAAGTGCGAGTCGATCGACACGCCGATCACTTCCACGTTGCGTGCCTGGAAGTCAGGGATGCGGTTGTCCAGGGCGATCAGCTCGGACGGGCAGACGAAGGTGAAGTCCAGCGGGTAGAAGAACACCAGGCCGTACTTGCCCTTGATGGCCGAAGCCAGGTTGAAGCTGTCGACGATCTCGCCATTGCCCAGCACGGCCGGCACGGTGAAATCGGGGGCTTTCTTACCAACGAGTACGCTCATTGTAATCTCCTGATGAGGGTGAAAAACCGTTTGCCGGGCCAGACGGGCTTGCCCGACATCCAACAAAGGCTGACCATCATACACGGCTTCTGGTGACAGGCCGACTCCAACGACGAAGCAACCGCCGGTCGCTCAAGCACGGCCATTTCAGAAACCACTTTGACAAGCATTCTCATTAACATTAAGCTCCACTCCATCGAGCCCACCAACGATGGTCAGCCTTTATGTATGTGTGTCTTTGTGTCGGCGTTACCGACGGACAGATCCGCGATGCGATCTATGAAGGATGCTGCAGCTACAAGGAAGTGCGAGCCGCGACCAACGTCGCCAGCCAGTGTGGCAAATGTGCCTGCGTGGCCAAGCAGGTGGTCCGCGAAACGTTGACCGAGCTTCAGGTCAGCCAGGCAGCCCTGCCCTACCCCGTGGAATTTACCGCGGCCTGAAAACCCAGAATTCGAAGAACCGGACCTTGCGTCCGGTTTTTTTATGTCTGCAATTCAATAAGTTAGCGCTTCAACGCGGTTCACAAACATTCTTATTTCCATTAATTTTCATTTATTATTCAAGAACTTAGGTTTGACACACCCAAGTATCGGGCTCAAACTTCCCTGTATTGGCACATCTCTACAGGGCAGGAACCCGACATGAAAGGCGACGTAAGCGTCATCCAGCATCTCAACAAGATCCTCGGAAACGAGCTGGTCGCGATCAACCAGTACTTCCTGCACGCACGCATGTACGAAGATTGGGGCCTGAACAAACTCGGCAAGCACGAGTACAAGGAATCCATCGACGAGATGAAGCACGCTGACAAACTGATCAAGCGTATTCTCTTCCTCGAAGGCATCCCCAACGTCCAGGACCTGGGCAAGCTGCTGATTGGCGAGCACACCAAGGAAATGCTCGAGTGCGACCTGAAGATCGAACAGAAAGGCCTGGTCGACCTCAAAGCAGCCATCGCCCATTGCGAAACCGCTGGCGACTTCGGCTCGCGTGACATGCTCGAAGACATCCTCGAATCCGAGGAAGAACACATCGACTGGCTGGAAACCCAGCTGGGGCTGATCGACAAGATCGGTATCGAGAACTACCTGCAGTCGCAGATGGGCGAAGAATAGAATTTCGCCCCATAAAAAAACCCGCCATGTGCGGGTTTTTTTATGTCTGCCGGAAATCAGGCCTCGGAAGCCTTGGCCTTGGCAGCCGCTTCCTTGATCAGGGTCTGCAGCTCACCCTTCTCGAACATTTCCAGCATGATGTCGCTGCCGCCGACCAGTTCACCAGCTACCCACAGCTGCGGGAAGGTCGGCCAGTTGGCGTATTTTGGCAAATTCGCACGGATTTCCGGGTTCTGCAGGATGTCGACGTAGGCGAACTTCTCGCCACAACCCATCACGGCCTGCGATGCACGCGCAGAGAAGCCACACTGCGGGGCATTCGGCGAGCCTTTCATGTAAAGCAGAATGGTGTTGTTGGCAATCTGCTCTTTGATCGTTTCGATGATATCCATGTAGCACCTCGGCTGAACTTTCCGACGCGGTCGTCGGCACGGTGACGCATTGTAACGGAAAGCCGAGCAGCATGCTCGGCCTTACCATTCCTTACGCGGCCTCTACCTGCACGGGTACGCCATTGAGGGCCGCATTGCCGGAAACCTGGTCACGCAGGCGCTCATCGGTGAGGTCGTTGGCGCTCACGCCAGGTTGCGCCTGGGCGATCTGCATGTGCACGCCCTGACGAGAGTGACCGAAGCCATGAGGCAGGCTGACCACACCCGGCATCATGTCCTCGCAGGCCTGCACCTCGACTTCAAGGTCCCCGGTACGCGAGCGGATACGAACCCGCTGGCCGTCCTGCAGCTGCCGCTGCTGCAGGTCCTGCGGGTGCATCAACAACTGATGTCGCGGTTTGCCTTTCACCAGCCGATGAAAATTGTGCATCCACGAATTGTTGCTGCGTACATGACGACGGCCGATCAGCAGCAGCTCGCCCGGCGCCGGAGGGGCTTGTTGCGCCAGCCGGCCGAGGTCGTCCAGCAGTACCTGGGGCGCCGCTTCGACTGCCTTGCTGGCAGTCGTCAGGCGTGCAGCGAGATTGGCACGCAATGGCCCAAGGTCGAGGCCATGCGGGTGCTTGTCCAGCGCTGCCAGCGACAACTGCCAGGGCGTCGCTTCACCATAGCGCCCCTTGCGCAAGGCCAGGTCGATCATCTGCGCTGGAGCCCAGGTCGGCTTCAATTCCAGCTCGGCGCGTTTGGCGAACGCTTGGGCCAGCCCGACGAAAATCTCCCAGTCATGCAATGCGCCTTCGGGCTTGGCCAGGATCGCCCGATTGAAGCGTGTCACGTTGCGCACGGCCAGCAAGTTGAACGTGCTGTCGTAATGGTCGTTTTCCAGCGCCGAGGTGGAGGGCAGGATCAGATCGGCATGGCGGGTGGTTTCGTTGATGTACAGGTCGATGCTGAGCATGAATTCCAACCCCTCCAGCGCCACATCCAGCTGGCGGCCGTTCGGCGTGGACAGCACCGGGTTGCCGGCCACCGTCACCAGCGCGCGCACCTGCCCTTCGCCGGGTGTGAGCATTTCCTCGGCCAAGGCCGCCACGGGCAGTTCGCCGCCGTACTCGGGCAAGCCCGACACCCGGCTCTGCCAAGCGTTGAAATGGCCACCCGAGGTGGTCGCCACCAGGTCGACGGCAGGCTCGGTGCACAACGCGCCGCCTTCACGGTCAAGGTTGCCGGTCACCAGGTTGATCAGTTGCACCAGCCAGTGGCAAAGGGTGCCGTAGGCTTGGGTCGAAACCCCCATGCGGCCGTAGCACACCGCCCTGTCGGCCGCGGCGAAGTCCCGTGCCAGCTGGCGGATGTCTGTCGCGGCAATGCCACAGTGCCCACTCATGGCCTCCGCGCTGAACGGCGCGATCGCTTCGCGCACCTGCTGCAGGCCGGCGACCGGCAAGTGCGAGCCGCGCGCCAGGCCTTCAGCGAACAGGGTATTGAGCAAGCCACACAACAAGGCCGCATCCCCTCCAGGGCGAATGAACAGGTGACTGTCGGCCATCGCCGCTGTTTCGCTGCGTCGCGGGTCCACCACCACCAGGCGCCCACCCCGGGCCTGCAGGGCTTTCAGTCGTTTTTCCACGTCCGGCACGGTCATGATGCTGCCGTTGGATGCCAGCGGGTTGCCGCCAAGGATCAGCATGAAACCGGTCTGGTCGATGTCCGGGATCGGCAGCAGCAGGCCATGGCCGTACATCAGGTGGCTGACCAGGTGCTGCGGCAACTGGTCCACCGAGGTGGCAGAGAAGCGGTTGCGGGTTTTCAACAGGCCCAGGAAGTAGTTGCTGTGGGTCATCAGGCCGTAGTTGTGCACGCTCGGGTTGCCTTGGTACACCGCCACGGCATTGCGCCCACGGGCCCGCTGGATCGCCCACAGCCTGTCGGCGGCCAGGGCAAAGGCTTCGTCCCAGCCGATGGCCTGCCAATGCTCGCCCACCCGCTTGTGCGGTTGGCGCAGGCGGTCGGGGTCATTCTGGATGTCCTGCAAAGCCACGGCCTTTGGGCAGACATGGCCACGGCTGAACGGGTCCTGGGGGTCGCCCTTGATCGAACTGATCAGCGCCCGCCCGTCGACGTCATGGCTGACTTCGATGTTCAGCCCACAGATCGCTTCGCACAGGTGACAGGCACGGTGATGCAGGGTCTTGGTCATGGCCGCCTCTGCCTTGTTGTTATGGAGGATGTGTAGAGGGTTGTCGAACATCGACTATGCGCCCAGCACCGGCCACCGGCCAGCGCGCTTCGTGGCGTGAATCCACCGACATCAGGCACACGATTTGCGACAGCCATTTGCCAAATTGCCGGCAAGCCGTGTACAACCCTCTGTAGCAAATAAAAAACAGCACTGCCCGTCGGGTAAAGACACCCTTTGCAACACCCTTTGATACTGGGCAGCTGTTTCCCCTCTTGGCTTCAGGCGACATTTACTTATAGTATTGCGCCTTTCCCTATTTCGTCCGCCCCCGTGCGGCTTACGCCGCAGGTCACTCCCGTTGTCAAAAAAAACCATACGGTCGACCTGCATACAGTTGCAGATAAGGTAGTCAATCATGAGCGCTAGGCACTTTCTCTCCCTGCTGGACTTCACCACCGACGAATTGCTCGGTGTGATCCGCCGCGGCATCGAGCTGAAGGACCTGCGCAAGCGAGGCGTGCTGTTCGAGCCCCTGAAGAACCGCGTGCTGGGCATGATCTTCGAGAAGTCCTCGACCCGTACCCGCGTGTCGTTCGAGGCCGGCATGATCCAGCTCGGCGGCCAGGCCATCTTCCTGTCCCCGCGCGACACCCAGCTGGGCCGTGGCGAGCCGATCGGCGACAGCGCCATCGTGCTGTCGAGCATGCTCGATGTGGTGATGATCCGTACCCACGCCCACAGCACCCTGACCGAATTCGCCGCCAATTCGCGTGTGCCGGTGATCAACGCGCTGTCCGACGAGTCGCACCCATGCCAGCTGCTGGCCGACATGCAGACCTTCCTCGAACATCGCGGCTCGATCCAGGGCAAGACCGTCGCCTGGATCGGTGATGGCTTCAACATGTGCAACTCGTACATCGAGGCAGCCAGGCAGTTCGACTTCCAGCTGCGCATCGCCTGCCCGGAAGGCTACGAGCCGGACCCACGCTTCATGGCCATTGGTGGTGAGCACGTGCAGATCGTGCGTGACCCGAAGGAAGCCGTGCGCGGCGCCCATCTGGTGACCACGGATGTCTGGACTTCCATGGGCCAGGAGGAGGAAACTGCACGGCGCCTGGCGCATTTCGCGCCTTACCAGGTCACCCGCGAACTGCTCGACCTGGCGGCACCCGACGCCCTGTTCATGCACTGTCTGCCAGCCCACCGTGGTGAGGAAATCAGCCATGACCTGCTCGACGACCCACGTTCGGTCGCCTGGGACCAGGCTGAAAACCGCCTGCATGCACAGAAGGCCCTTCTCGAATTCCTTGTAGAACCGGCTTACCACCACGCATGAGTCAACCCCTACTGCTCAACCTGCGCAACCTCGCCTGCGGCTATGGCGACCAGCGCATCGTCCAGAACCTCAATCTGCACCTGAACGCAGGCGACATCGGTTGCCTGCTGGGTTCATCCGGTTGCGGCAAAACCACTACCCTGCGCGCCATCGCCGGTTTCGAACCCGTGCACGACGGCGAGATCCAGCTGGCCGGCGAGGTCATTTCCCGGGCCGGCTTCACCCTGGCCCCGGAAAAGCGCCGCATCGGCATGGTGTTCCAGGATTACGCGCTGTTCCCGCACCTGACCGTGGCGCAGAACATTGCCTTCGGCATCGCCAAGCACCCGCGCCAGGCCGAGGTCATCGAAGAGATGCTCGAGCTGGTCAAGCTGGGCGGCCTGGGCGGGCGCTACCCGCATGAACTGTCCGGCGGCCAACAGCAACGGGTCGCCCTGGCCCGTGCACTGGCACCGGAGCCGCAACTGCTGCTGCTCGACGAGCCATTCTCCAACCTCGACGTGGAACTGCGCCGGCGCCTGAGCCATGAGGTTCGCGACATTCTCAAGAGCCGCGGCACCAGCGCCATCCTGGTGACCCATGACCAGGAAGAGGCCTTTGCCGTCAGCGACCAGGTCGGCGTGTTCAAGGAAGGCCGCCTGGAACAATGGGATACACCCTACAATCTTTACCACGAGCCGCAGACGCCATTCGTGGCCAGCTTCATTGGCCAGGGGTATTTCATCCGTGGGCAGATGATCAGCCACGAGGCGGTCAATACCGAGCTGGGTGAATTGCGCGGCAACCGTGCCTACATCATGGCGCCGGGCAGCTCGGTGGATGTGCTGCTGCGCCCTGACGATATCGTCCACGCACCGGGCAGCGCACTGCAGGCGAACATCGTCGGCAAGAGCTTCCTTGGAGCATCGACCCTGTACCGCCTGCAGTTGCCGACCGGCAGCCAGCTGGAGGCGATCTTCCCTAGCCATAACGACCATCAGGTCGGTGAGGATGTGGGAATTGCGGTCAAGGCCGATCACCTGGTGCTGTTCCCGGTCCCGGGCAGCGTGGCGGCGCAGTTGCCGCGGCAGGAGAACGGCGTGCGCCGGTACAGCTCGGCGACCTGATTCGAAATTTTGGGGCCGCTTTGCGGCCCTTTCGCCGGCAAGCCAGCTCCCACAGAATCACCACATGCCCTGAAGGCAACGCTGTACCTGTGGGAGCTGGCTTGCCGGCGATGGACTGCAAAGCAGCCCCAAGATTCTCAGCCTCTACCGATCCCGGCAAACTTGCCCTGGGTGTGCTCGGCCAGCACTACGGCCGCCAATTCCACTTCCAAGCCACGCCGCCCGGCGCTGACATGGATGGTTGCAAAGTTCTGCGCCGAGTCATCGATGAAGGTGCGCAGGCGCTTCTTCTGCCCCAGTGGGCTGATCCCCCCTACCAGATATCCCGTGGCCCGCTGTGCCGCCGCCGGGTCGGCCATCTCGCACTTCTTCACGCCCGCGGCATGGGCCAGGGCCTTGAGGTCCAGCGTACCCACCACGGGCACCACCGCCACCAGCAATTCTCCCTTCTCGCTGCTCGCCAGCAAGGTCTTGAATACCTGCTGCGGGTCGAGACCGAGCTTTTCCGCCGCCTCAAGGCCATATGACGCCGATTTTGGGTCATGTTCGTAACTGTGCACACGGTGCTCGGCACGGTGTTTCTTCAACAGGTCTAGGGCGGGGGTCATGCAGGGGCTCCGGTCGGGACAGCTCGGCGGCTACTTTAGGACAATTCCCACACCGCAGCCAGCGCACCGCAATTGCGCGCCTCTAGTACGCGGATCCGCACCTGAAATCAGCATCCAGATCGTGACCGACCGTTCACTTTCGACCTTTGACATCAGCGTTTCTTGTCTATATTTTTTCGTTTCTGAATAAATGGTGCACTTTTAAGGTGCAATTCCTACATCTGCCTGGGGTCAACGGGGATAGACTCCGGGCTTTGCTGTCGAGCGCCACGCGCCTCACAACAAAAAAAACGAGGTCATACATGACGACTGCTCTACGCCAACCTGCGCTTTCCAGCCAATGCCTGGCCGAGTTCCTCGGCACTGCACTGCTCATCTTCTTCGGTACCGGCTGCGTCGCCGCGCTCAAGGTCGCGGGCGCCAGCTTCGGCCTGTGGGAAATCAGCATCATCTGGGGCGTGGGCGTCAGCATGGCGATCTACCTGACCGCCGGGATTTCCGGCGCGCACCTGAACCCGGCGGTGAGCATCGCCCTCACCCTGTTCGCCGGCTTCGACAAGCGCAAGCTGCCCTTCTACATGCTGGCCCAGGTGTGCGGCGCGTTCTGTGGCGCAGCATTGGTCTATACGCTGTACAGCAACCTGTTCTTCGATTTCGAACAGGCCCATGCCATGTTGCGCGGTAGCGAAGCCAGCCTGGAGCTGGCCTCGGTGTTCTCCACCTACCCGCACCCATCGTTATCCACCGGCCAGGCGTTCCTGGTCGAAGTGATCATCACCGCCATCCTGATGGCCGTGATCATGGCCTTGACCGACGACAACAACGGTCTGCCGCGCGGCGCCATGGCCCCACTGCTGATCGGCCTGCTGATCGCCGTGATCGGCAGCGCCATGGGCCCGTTGACCGGCTTTGCCATGAACCCGGCACGCGATTTCGGGCCAAAACTCATGACCTTCCTGGCCGGTTGGGGCGAAATCGCCTTCACTGGCGGTCGGGACATGCCTTATTTCCTGGTTCCAGTGTTCGCACCGATCCTTGGCGCCTGCCTGGGCGCCGCGACCTATCGCGGCTTGATCGCCCGCAACCTGCCAATGGCAGCCGCTGTGAACCCTGAGACAAATGACAATCGCCAGGGCGATACTCAAGTCAATTGACGCCGGCATCACGCCCAGCCCTGACCCCCCTATTTTCGCAAGGCCTACGACCATGACAGACACCCAGGATAAGAACTACATCATCGCCCTGGACCAGGGCACCACCAGTTCGCGGGCCATCATTTTCGACCGCGACGCCAATGTGGTGGGCACCTCCCAGCGCGAGTTCGCCCAGCATTACCCGCAGGCGGGCTGGGTCGAGCACGACCCGATGGAAATCTTCGCCACGCAGAGCGCGACCATGGTCGAGGCCCTGGCCCAGGCGGGCATCAGCCATGCCCAAGTCGCGGCACTGGGTATCACCAACCAGCGTGAAACTACCGTGGTGTGGGACAAGGAAACCGGCCGTCCGGTGTACAACGCCATCGTCTGGCAGTGCCGCCGCAGCACCGAAATCTGCGCGCAGCTCAAGCGCGACGGCCATGAAGACTACATTCGCGAAGCCACTGGCCTGGTCACCGACCCGTACTTCTCCGGCACCAAGCTGAAGTGGATCCTCGACAATGTCGAGGGTGCCCGCGAACGCGCCGAGCGCGGCGAACTGCTGTTCGGCACCATCGATACCTGGCTGATCTGGAAGTTCTCCGGTGGCAAGGTACATGTCACCGACTACACCAACGCCTCGCGCACGCTGATGTTCAACATCCACAGCCTGCAATGGGACGACAAGCTTCTGGAAATCCTCGGTATCCCACGGCAGATGCTGCCCGAGGTACGCCCTTCTTCCGAGGTATACGGCCACACCAAGAGCGGCATCGCCATTGCCGGTATCGCCGGTGACCAGCAGTCGGCACTCTTCGGCCAGATGTGCGTGGAGCCGGGCCAGGCCAAGAACACCTATGGCACCGGCTGCTTCCTGCTGATGAACACCGGCGATCAGGCGGTGAAATCGTCCCATGGCCTGCTCACCACCATTGCCTGCGGCCCCCGAGGCGAAGTGGCTTACGCGCTGGAGGGCGCGGTGTTCAACGGTGGTTCCACCGTGCAGTGGCTGCGTGACGAACTGAAGATCGTCAACGACGCACTGGATACCGAATACTTCGCCAGCAAGGTCAAGGACAGCAACGGCGTATACCTGGTGCCCGCCTTCACCGGCCTGGGTGCACCGTACTGGGACCCGTATGCCCGTGGCGCACTGTTCGGCCTGACCCGTGGCGTGAAGGTGGACCACATCATCCGCGCCGCACTGGAATCGATCGCCTTCCAGACCCGCGATGTGCTCGACGCCATGCAGCAGGACTGCGGGCAACGCCTGTCCGAGCTGCGCGTGGACGGCGGTGCGGTGGCTAACAACTTCCTCATGCAGTTCCAGGCCGACATCCTGGGCACCTGCGTGGAGCGGCCGAAGATGCGCGAAACCACGGCGCTGGGTGCGGCCTACCTGGCAGGCCTGGCCTGCGGTTTCTGGAGCGGCCTGGACGAACTGCGCGACAAGGCGATCATCGAGCGCGAGTTCAGCCCGCAGCTGGATGAAACGCAGAAAGAGAAGCTGTATGCCGGCTGGAGGAAGGCAGTGGACCGTACCCGTGACTGGGAAGATCACGAGGCCTGATGCCCGGCGCGAAAGCTTGCCCAAACCCTGTGGGAGCGGGTTTACCCGCGAAGATGGCACCGGCTACGCCGGTGTTCGCGGCTGAAGCCGCTCCCACAGGGACCAGTACAGCTTTTGGGTTTTGTGCATGACGAGCGCCGCAGCAAGGACCGCGTGAAGCAACGGGCCTGTTAGTCTACTGGTCGTAATCCCCGTCCTACGGCATCATTGCAGCATTTGTCCGGCAGCCCCAAAGGACCGCCCATGAATCTGCCCCCTCGCCAACAACAAATCCTCGAACTGGTGCGCGAACGCGGTTACGTCAGTATCGAAGAAATGGCGCAGCTGTTCGTCGTTACACCGCAAACCATCCGCCGTGATATCAACCAGTTGGCCGAGCTCAACCTGCTACGTCGCTACCACGGGGGCGCGGCCTACGACTCGAGCATCGAGAACACCGCCTACGCCATGCGCGCCGACCAGATGCGTGACGAAAAGCAACGCATCGCCGAAGCCGTGGCCCGGCAGATTCCCGACCATGCCTCGCTGTTCATCAATATCGGCACCACCACCGAATCCATCGCCCGGGCGCTGCTCAACCACAACCACCTGAAGGTCATCACCAACAACCTGCATGTGGCCGCGATCCTTGCCGCCAAGGACGATTTCGAAGTGCTGGTGGCGGGTGGCACGGTGCGCCGTGATGGCGGCGTTGTCGGCCAGGCCAGTGTCGACTTCATCAACCAGTTCAAGGTCGACTTCGCCCTGGTGGGCATCAGCGGCATCGATGAAGATGGCAGCCTGCTCGATTTCGACTACCAGGAAGTGCGGGTGTCCCAGGCGATCATCGCCAATGCCCGACAAGTGATCCTTGCTGCCGACTCCAGCAAGTTCGGGCGCAACGCCATGGTGCGCATGGGCTCGATCAGCCTGGTCGACTGCCTGGTGACCGACCAGGCGCCAACACCAGCCCTCACCCAGCTGCTGAACCAATACAAGATACGCCTCGAAGTAGTTTGAGCCGCCAGCGGGCTGTAAGCGGCCCGCCATTTTCGTAAATGTTCACTTTATTGTCATCTGATCAGTTTTTTCTATAAAGACTGACTGGCGACCGGCTTTCTGTTGCGCTAGTATTTTCGAAAACGAACATCAATGTTCATATTCGATGTGAACAGCCCCAGGAGGCCTTGCCCGTGTCCCAGCCCGTTTCGTCCCAGCCCCCAGTCGCCGACTGCTATGACCTCGTCGTGATCGGCGGCGGCATCAATGGCGTGGGCATCGCTGCCGACGCCGCCGGGCGTGGCCTCAAGGTATTTCTCTGCGAAAAGGACGACCTGGCCCGGCACACCTCGTCGGCCAGCAGCAAACTGATCCACGGCGGCCTGCGCTACCTGGAGCACTACGAGTTCCGCCTGGTGCGTGAAGCGCTGGCCGAGCGCGAAGTGCTGCTGGCCAAGGCCCCGCATATCGTCAAACCAATGCGCTTCGTGCTGCCGCACCGCCCGCACCTGCGCCCGGCCTGGATGATCCGCGCCGGCCTGTTCCTGTATGACCACCTGGGCAAGCGCAAGCGCCTGGGCGCCTCGCGCAGCCTGCGCTTCGGCCCGGGCTACCCGCTCAAGCCGGCGATCACCCGCGGCTTCGAGTACGCCGACTGTGCCGTGGACGACGCTCGCCTGGTAGTGCTCAACGCCATGGCTGCCCGCGAACATGGCGCGCAGATTCGTACCCGTACCCGCTGCCTGCGCGCCGAGCGTTCAGATGGCCTGTGGCAGGTTGAACTGCAGCATGCCGACGGCAGCTTGCAGAGCATTCGCGCCCGCGCCCTGGTCAACGCCGCCGGCCCCTGGGTCGCCAGCTTCATCAAGGACGACCTCAAACTCGACGCGCCTTACGGCATCCGCCTGATCCAGGGCAGCCACATCATCGTGCCGCGCCTGTACGAAGGCGAACATGCCTACATCCTGCAGAACGAAGACCAGCGCATCGTTTTCTGCATCCCCTACCTCGACCGCTTCACCCTGATCGGCACCACCGACCGCGAATACAGCGGCGACCCGGCCAAGGTGGCGATCACCGAGCAGGAAACCGACTACCTGCTGAATGTAGTGAACCAGCACTTCAATCACCAGTTGAGCCGCAGCGATATCCTGCACACCTACTCAGGCGTTCGCCCGCTGTGCAACGATGAGTCGGACAACCCCTCCGCGGTCACTCGCGACTACACCTTGGCGTTGTCCGCAGGCGAAGGCCAGGCACCCTTGCTGTCGGTATTCGGCGGCAAGCTGACCACCTACCGCAAGCTGGCCGAGTCGGCCATGGGCGAGCTGAAGCCGTTCTTTAACCAGATGCGAGGCAGCTGGACAGCTGAGGCCGCGCTCCCCGGAGGTGAAAACATGACCACCGTCCATGCCCTGGTCGACGCCATCCTGGCGCGCTGTTGCTGGTTGCCGGTAGACATCGCCAAACGCTGGGCAGTCACCTACGGCAGCCGCGTCTGGCGCCTGCTGGATGGCGTGCATGGGCCTGAAGATCTCGGCCAGTCGATTGGCGGTGGCTTGTTCAGCCGCGAAGTGGACTACCTGTGCAACGAAGAATGGGCATGCGACGCCGAAGACATTCTCTGGCGCCGCACCAAGCTGGGGCTGTTCACCAGCGCCAGCGAACAGCAAGTACTCAGGGAGTATCTGCAACAACGCGGACAAGATCAGGCACGCATCCAAGCGGCCTGATCGGTGCCGCCTCGCAGCCTTCAGGCGCGGGGCGGTTTACACTAGGTTGCATAGCGCGAGCGCGCCCACACTTCGGTGGTCAGGATGCGCATCAAGTTCGACTCTTCTGCAGCGTGCTGCTGCATCAGGGACCGTGCTCGCTCGTCATACTCGTGTTCCTGGCCAGCCCTGGCCTGTTCTTCGAGTACCTCCAGGCGATCATGGTACGGCGCGCCCAGCACCTCGAAACGCTCCGGGAAAGTTTCGCGCAGGTAGCTCTGCCAGAAGGGGCGTTCGACAAGTGCGTCCAACATGGCAACCGGGGTCCTGGAACGCAGTACCTCAAGTTCCGCATGGCTCAGGTCGGCCATGGTCACATTGGCGAATGAGGCAAAGTGCATTTCATCGGGCGGTACCGGCAAGTCGAGTGCTCCCGCTAGCCGCGAGCGGTAGTACAACCGCACCTCGATTTCATCGACCCTGCGCAAGCCCTCCTGGCGCAACCGCTGTACATGCCTGTTGGCGATCTCGTCCAGCAAGTCCAGGCGGTGCAATTGCCGCCCCAGACGCAACAACCGATTCGCCCTCAGCTCAGTGGGTATCCCCTCGATACCCCGGTAGGCCAGGATGCCGACTTCCAGCTGGTTGAGCATCAGCAACAGGCGGTCCTCGCAACTGCGCGGCGCATCGGCTTCGCGGAACAATAACTCACGTAATGCTTCGTTGTTTTCGCAGGCATCAAGGATGCGCCATATGCGGCGACGGAAATAGCGCGGGTGGGATTCGAAATCCTCACTTTCGGCAAAGTCGGCCAGGAACCTGAACAACCCACCCGAACCAGGCTCTTCAGTCAGGCGATCCCAGGTAGCTTCCCGCTGACTCCTGAGCAGATCGCTCCTGGACATGACCCAGTTAGCCCGGGTCTGCTCATCGACCACCTCATGGGTATAAGCTGCACTGCCTCTGGCAGCCGCGTCGTTGAAACCACGTGCTTCGTCCAGATATTGCACACTGCTTTCCGTCAACGGGTTGTCATGAAGGTTCAGGCGCTGAAGACGCAAGCGCAGGCCGCGCATTTCCCGTTGCAACTCGCTGATCCTGTTGTCACGCAAATCGATATGGGCGCGCAACGTCACGTTTTCATGGACCTGGCGGATATCCACCTGCCCGGTAGAGCGTAACCGCACATCGCGAACATGCGGCAAGGCGGAGAGGTCCGGCATGCCATTGAGCGGGTTGTAGCTCAATATCAACGTATCAAGGCGGCGTAACTGGGCCAGGCGCTGGCTGCCCGTCTCGTCCATGACGATACGGTTGTTGCCCAGGTCCACCCTTCTGAGCTGGGTCAGGCGCTCGATTCCGTCCGGCACCTGGACAAGCTGATTACCGCTCAGGTCGAGATCGACAAGGTTCGGGAACAGGCTGAGGAACTGGGCGTCGATGGCCGGCAGCTGCATATTGCGCAAAGCCAGACGGCGCACATGCACAAAATCCACACCTGCCGGCAAGGTCGGCAACGCCCCTACCTGCTCGCCTTCGATGGTCAGTTCGTACTGATCGTTGCTATCGACCAACTTGCGTCGCCAACTGCGCCGCAGTGTGTCCGCAACACGGCGACGACGGATGGCATCGATCGGTGTCCGCCAGCCGGCCTGCCATTGTCGCAATGCCTCACGCAGCTCGGTGAGTTACTGGCGCGAAGTGTTTCCAGAAGGGAAGCACTGCTGTGATCCAGAATTTCCTGAGCCCCTCTGGGCGACAGGCCCTTGAATGCCTCCATCAATTGCTTCCCGTCATCCGAAGGCGTTTCACTCAGCGTTTGCAGTTCGTCCTCGAACGCAGTGCCGGTGAGGGCTGGATACCGTCGGCCCAGCTCGATGCGCTCATGGATGTCCAGCAACCGCGCCGGAGGGGCTGCATCTTCCAGGCTCAAGCGCCGCAACTGAGCAAGTTGAATGCCGGTAACTTCGAGCATTAAGCTGGCATCATCCGACAAGGTATCGGCAAAGTGCTCTCCTTGCAGTTGATCGAGCAACGCCAACACCTGCTCTTCAACAGGTGCATAACGAGGCGCTCGACCCAGCTTCACACCGCCCTCAGGCGTTACTTTTGGCGCCAACCCATCGACAAAAGGTAGCCGCCTCGCTATGTGGACCGCCCCTGCGGTCACACCTGCCAGTACCAGACCCTGCGCAACGGCAAACAGATGGTCCAGCGCCCCTTGACGATCACCCAACTGCCAGTCCTGATATCCCTCATACACCTCATCAAGCAGCTGCACCGCGCCAACGGCCAACATCAGCTCGCCCAGCCCGGGCACGAAGAAAGCTGCCATACCCATCAGGTCCAGACCCGCGCTGGCCATTTCCTGCAAACGCTTGTGCCTGGTCATTCGATCTTCAACCCCCGTCGGGACAGCGAGGTAGCAAGCGTCATCGAATATTTTTGCCATCAGCAAGGCTCGTACATGAGCGAACATGTCGCCGTCGACAGGCCGATTTCGTCCGTCCAGTTCCATTGGCTTGCCGGGCTCCGATGCGGCCAGCAAGCGCATCAGGTTCTTCTCGAACTGGCTTTTGTCCTGCGCCTTGATGAAACGGCCGAAGAACCGACGGAAAGACTGCTGCTGCAGGCGAATGAAAAAAGCGCTGTACACTTCATCCCATGAGTCGTAATAACGCAGGCTTTTTTCTGGGTCATCAGGAATCCAGACAATGATTTCGTCAATGTCTGCATCCGGCGCAGGCCGCCATTCGAAGGCGACAACCCCGACCATACATTTGCCCAGCAGATACAGTTGGCTGGGTGTCAGCGTACCTCCCCGGTATGTCGGTGAGGGCGACTTGAAGACCTTTTGCAGCCGCTGCAGATCCCGCTCGTCCAGTTCACCCTTTAACCGTCCCTGATAAAGCGAAACCTGCATCTGGGTACGCACGCTGCTCTCGAACAGCTGCTCTATCTGCCTTCCGGCCTGATGCTCAGGTTGATTGCGACCGGCCTTGGGGTGCAGGAGCCGCTTCAGGAGCGACTGATACTGCCCGCCAATGTCCAGCGTGCGAGTCAGCCTGGCAAAATCCTCATACGTCATGGCCAGCCTTACCCCGTTCGGGTCGACAAGATGGGCCTTGCGCATCAGCCATGGCAGGGTTTCATGCTCTTCGAAATTATGCAGCGCGGCCGCAAGAAGGCTCTGCCGCGTTGAATACGTGATCCTTGGCTGATAAAGCTTTTCCGCAGCCGAAGGGAGAGGAAATTCTTCGGAAACGACCACGCACGCCCGTCGTGTGTCGATATCACCAAGCCCCTGCTCCAGCAAAGCCTGCTGCAGCAGCGGGGCGGCGAAGTCTTCAAGGCCAGGGATGCTGCCAAGCAAGTGCTTCAAGTCATTTGCACTTTGTTGCTGCGCCCGCAGCGCCTGGTGATAAGCGCTGATGTGATGCTTTTCGGCAGTTGTCAGCCAAGCAGGTAGTTGCCGCGCGATCAGATGATCGATAGAGGTCGTGGGGATGCTTTGCGCAGTTGCCATGTTGGTGTTCTCCGTACCTGAAAGGTTCAGGACACCACGCTGCTGGTGCGTACTGGCGGTATATAAAGCCCCTCGGCCTGCCAGGCACCCGGACACCTTCGTTCGGATTCCCGAACAGCAACTAGCAACTCATTCGGAAACCCGTTCGAAAAAAGCGGTAAAACCTAGGCCAAAAAAGATTAATCCCATGGATTTTCGCGGCGTTATGATCGTTATCAGAGCTTGGCACGACTCATGCTCTACACTTGGTAGCCGAATGCACTCGCTTCTAGCGGTATTCGTTGAACGAAAGAGTCCGCCAACGGCTCCATAAAAAAAACAAACACGTCGAGGAAAATTTGATGCGCATCGTTCGTCAATTGCTGGGCGCCGCCATCGCGGCCGCTGTGATCGCTTCGCCGGCCATGGCCGAAGAACTGACCGGCACCCTGAAGAAGATCAAGGATTCGGGCACCATCACCCTGGGCCACCGCGACTCCTCCATCCCGTTTTCCTACCTGGCCGGCAAGCCCGAGCCCGTGGGTTACTCGCATGACATCCAGCTGGCCGTCGTCGAGGCCCTGAAGAAGCAGCTGGGCACGGACATCAAGGTCCGTTACAACCTCGTCACCTCGCAGACCCGCATCCCGCTGGTGCAGAACGGCACCGTGGACCTGGAGTGCGGCTCCACCACCAACAACGTCGAGCGCCAGCAGCAGGTCGGCTTCTCGGTCGGTATCTTCGAAGTCGGTACCCGCCTGCTGACCAAGGTCAAGGACGGTCAGCCAGCATACAAGGACTTCCCGGACCTGGCCGGCAAGAACGTGGTGACCACCGCTGGTACCACCTCCGAACGCATCCTCAAGGCGATGAACGCCGACAAGCAGATGAAGATGAACGTGATTTCCGCCAAGGACCACGGTGAAGCCTTCAACATGCTCGAAAGCGGCCGAGCCGTGGCCTTCATGATGGACGACGCCCTGCTCGCCGGTGAAATGGCCAAGGCTCGCAAGCCGGCGGACTGGGTCATCACCGGTACCCCACAGTCGTACGAAATCTACGGCTGCATGGTGCGCAAGGATGACGCGGCCTTCAAGAAAGCGGTCGATGACGCCATCGTCGGCTACTTCAAGTCGGGTGAAGTCAACAAGAGCTACGACAAGTGGTTCCAGCAGCCAATCCCGCCAAAGGGCCTGAACCTGCAGTTCCCGATGAGCGACGAGCTGAAGAAACTGATCGCCGAGCCGACCGACAAGGCTGCGGACGAGAAGAAGTCCTGACTCTCAGATAGTGGCCTGGTGCTCAACAGCACCAATCAATACTGCAGGCCACTCATTAGTGTCTAACCTTTCATCCGAGGGCGCCAAGCGCTCTCGGATGCTCGAAGGTGCCCGTGAAACAATCGTCTGAGGGGAAATCCCGATGAATTACAACTGGGACTGGGGCGTGTTCTTCAAGTCCACCGGCGTGGGCAGCGAAACCTATCTGGACTGGTACGTCACCGGCCTGGGCTGGACCATCGCCATCGCCATTTCCGCCTGGATCATCGCCTTGCTGCTGGGCTCGGTCCTCGGTGTCATGCGTACCGTGCCGAACCGTCTGGTAGCAGGTATCGCCACTGCCTACGTGGAGCTGTTCCGCAACGTACCGCTGCTGGTGCAGCTGTTCATCTGGTACTTCCTGGTGCCGGACCTGCTGCCCGAAGGCCTGCAGGAATGGTTCAAGCAGGACCTCAACCCGACCACTTCGGCGCTGATCAGCGTGGTCATCTGCCTGGGCCTGTTCACCGCCGCCCGCGTGTGCGAACAGGTGCGTACCGGCATCCAGGCGCTGCCCCGCGGCCAGGAAGCCGCCGCCCGCGCCATGGGCTTCAGCCTGTCGCAGATCTACACCAACGTGCTGCTGCCGCAGGCCTACCGGATCATCATTCCGCCGCTCACCTCGGAATTCCTGAACGTGTTCAAGAACTCGTCGGTGGCGTCGCTGATCGGCCTGATGGAACTGCTGGCACAAACCAAGCAGACCGCCGAATTCTCGGCCAACCTGTTCGAGGCCTTCACCCTGGCCACGCTGATCTACTTCACCCTGAACATGGGCCTGATGCTGCTGATGCGCATGGTCGAGAAGAAAGTCTCGGTGCCCGGCCTGATTTCCGTAGGGGGCAAATAAATGGACATGGATTTCAGCGAAATCATCCCGGCCCTGCCCGCCCTGTGGGAAGGCATGGTCATGACCCTGCAACTGATGGTCATGGGCGTGGTCGGCGGCATTGTACTGGGGACCATCCTGGCCCTGATGCGCCTGTCGTCGAGCAAGCTGCTGTCGAACGTGGCCGGCGCCTACGTCAACTACTTCCGCTCGATCCCGCTGCTGCTGGTAATCACCTGGTTCTACCTGGCGGTACCATTCGTGCTGCGCTGGATCACTGGCGAGGACACCCCGGTGGGTGCCTTCACCTCCTGCGTGGTGGCCTTCATGATGTTCGAGGCCGCGTACTTCTGCGAAATCGTCCGCGCCGGCGTGCAGTCGATCTCCAAGGGCCAGATGGGCGCCGCCCAGGCCCTGGGCATGACCTACGGCCAGACCATGCGCCTGATCATCCTGCCCCAGGCCTTCCGCAAGATGACCCCGCTGCTGTTGCAGCAGAGCATCATTCTGTTCCAGGACACCTCGCTGGTATACACCGTGGGCCTGGTGGACTTTCTCAACTCGGCACGCTCCAACGGCGACATCATCGGGCGCTCCCATGAGTTCCTGATCTTCGCCGGTGTCGTGTACTTCCTCATCAGCTTCTCCGCTTCGTGGCTGGTCAAGCGCCTGCAAAAAAGGATCACCGTATGATTTCCATCAAGAACGTCAACAAGTGGTACGGGGACTTCCAGGTACTGACCGACTGCAGCACCGAGGTCAAGAAGGGTGAAGTGGTGGTGGTGTGCGGCCCGTCGGGCTCGGGCAAATCCACCCTGATCAAGTGCGTCAACGCCCTGGAGCCGTTCCAGAAAGGTGACATCGTGGTCGACGGCACCTCGATCGCCGACCCCAAGACCAACTTGCCCAAGCTGCGCTCGCGCGTTGGCATGGTGTTTCAGCACTTCGAGCTGTTCCCGCACCTGTCCATCACCGAGAACCTGACCATTGCCCAGCGCAAGGTGCTTGGCCGCAGCGAAGCGGAAGCGACCAAGAAGGGCCTGGCCCTGCTCGACCGCGTCGGCCTCGGTGCCCACGCCAAGAAGCACCCCGGCCAGCTGTCCGGCGGCCAGCAGCAGCGCGTGGCCATTGCCCGCGCCCTGTCGATGGACCCGATCGTCATGCTGTTCGACGAACCGACCTCGGCGCTGGACCCGGAAATGGTCAACGAAGTACTGGACGTGATGGTCGAACTGGCCCACGAAGGCATGACCATGATGTGCGTGACCCACGAAATGGGCTTCGCCCGCAAGGTGGCCAACCGCGTGATCTTCATGGACAAGGGCAACATCATCGAGGATTGCCAGAAGGAAGACTTCTTTGGCAACCCGAGCGCCCGCCACGAGCGTACCCAGCACTTCCTCAGCAAGATCCTGCAACACTGATTTTGCTTCACTGAAGCGGTCGGCGCCGCTGCCCTTTCGGGCAGCAGGCGCTGGTCGTGACAAGGCCACTGTGATGAAATGCGATCCTTCGCTTCTTCTCCCTGCCAAGCCTGCCGTGAAATCCCGCCTGCTCCGCCAATTGCTGTTGCCGCCACTGATCATCCTGCTGATGGTCGGCCTGGGAACGGCCGGCTACCTGATCAGCGAGAGCAACGGTATCCGCGCCCTCAGCGAAAACGGCGAGCGCCAGCTGGAGCTGCACGCGCGCACGGTCGAGAGCGAAATCAGCAAGTACACCTACCTGCCGAGCCTGCTGGAGCTGGAAGACAGCGTCTCGCACCTGCTCACCGACCCTGACGGCGGCTCGCGGCAGGCCGTCAACGAATACCTCGAAGGCCTGAACCGGCGCAGCCGCAGCCGGGCCATCTTCGTGCTCGACACCAATGGCCGGGTCCAGGCCACCAGCAACTGGCGCGATGCCGACTCGTTCCTCGGCGAGGACCTGTCGTTCCGTGCCTACTTCCAGACCGCCGTGCGCGGCGAACCCGGGCGTTTCTACGGTATCGGCAGCACCACTGGCGAGGCCGGTTATTACCTGGCGCATGGCCTGGAGGAACACGGCAAGGTCATTGGCGTGGCGGTGATCAAAGTGCGGCTGGATACCCTGGAAGAGCGCTGGCAACGTGCGCGCCTGGAAGCGTTCGTCAGCGACGAGAACGGCATCATCATCCTCTCCAGCGACCCGGCCCGGCGCCTGAAGTCGGTACGCCCGCTGACCCCGCAAATCAAGGAGCGCCTGGCCCGTAGCCTGCAATACTACTGGTGGCCGCTGAACGAGCTGCAGCCCCTGGCCCGGGAAACACTGGCCGATGGTGTGGAAAAGCTGACCTTCCCGGCCAACAGCGAAACCGCACAGGGCAAGGCCCGCGAAATGGCCTACCTGGCCCAGACCCGGCGGCTGGTCGACACGCCCTGGCATTTTACCTTGCTGACCCCGCTGCAGGACCTGCGCCGCGAATCCATGGTACAGGGCGTCCTGGTGGGCGTGGCCTTCGCCTTGCTGGCAATCCTCGGTATCGCCTGGAACGAACGACGCAAGGTCATCGCCACCCGCCTGGCAGCCCGCGAGGCCCTGCAGGAAGCCAACAGCCAACTGGAGCGACGGATTACCGAACGCACGGCCGACCTGCGTGCCAGCAACGAGCGTCTTAAGGGCCAGATTCGCGAGCGCCGGCATGCCGAACAAACCCTGCGCCACGCCCAGGATGAACTGGTACAGGCCGGCAAGCTGGCCGCCATCGGGCAGATGTCCACCAGCATTGCCCACGAACTGAATCAGCCGCTGGCCGCGCTGCGCACGTTGTCCGGCAATACCATACGCTTCCTCGAACGCGGGGCGCTGGAAACCGCCAGCACCAACCTGCGCACCATGAACGACCTGATCGACCGCATGGGTCGCATCACCGCCAGCCTGCGTTCGTTCGCCCGGCGCGCTGACGACAGCGGCCAGGCCTCGCTTGCCAAGGCGGTTGACGCTACCCTGCAGGTGCTGGCCAACCGCATCAGCGCCTGCCACCTGCAGTTGCACAATCAGTTCGAGGACCAGCAGCTGGCGATCGACCAGACCCGGTTGGAGCAGATCCTGGTCAACCTGATCGGCAACGCCCTGGATGCCATGGCCGCCCAGCCGCTGCCGCAACTGTGGCTGGAAGGCGAGCTGCAGGGCGACAAGTACCGTTTGCAAGTGCGCGACAATGGCCATGGCATCGACGCCGAGGCGCGCAAGCACCTGTTCGAACCTTTCTTCACCACCAAACCGGGCGAACATGGCCTGGGCCTGGGCCTGACCCTGTCGGCGAGCCTTGCCGCCGCCGCCAAGGGCAGCCTCAACGTCGAGCACCCCGCCAGTGGCGGCACGGCGTTCGTCCTGGCCCTGCCCCTGGCCTCCCCCCCTAGCGAATCGGCAGAGCACCCATGACCCAAGCGCCTCTTACTGTCCTGATCGTCGAAGACGACCCGCATGTGCTGCTCGGCTGCCAACAGGCGCTGGCCCTGGAGGACATCGCCTGTGAAGGCGTGGGCAGCGCCGAGCAGGCGCTGGAACGCATCGGCGACGACTTCGCCGGCATCGTCGTCAGCGATATCCGCCTGCCGGGCATCGATGGCCTGGAGCTGCTCAACCGCCTCAAGGCCCGCGACCGCAGTCTGCCGGTGGTGCTGATCACCGGCCACGGCGATATCGACATGGCGGTGGGCGCCATGCGCAATGGCGCCTACGACTTCATGGAAAAACCCTTCTCCCCAGAGCGCCTGGTCGACGTGGTGCGCCGTGCCCTCGAACAGCGCGGGCTGTCGCGCGAAGTGGTGGCCCTGCGCCGCCAGCTGGCCGAGCAGAGCAGCCTGGAGGGGCGCATCATTGGCCGTTCGCCGGCCATGGAGCACCTGCGCGAACTGATCGCCAACGTCGCCGATACCTCGGCCAACGTGCTGATCGAAGGCGAAACCGGTACCGGCAAGGAACTGGTCGCCCGCTGCCTGCACGACTTCAGCCGCCGCCAGGGCCAACCGTTCGTGGCGCTGAACTGTGGCGGCCTGCCGGAAAACCTGTTCGAAAGCGAGATTTTCGGCCACGAGGCCAACGCCTTCACAGGTGCCGGCAAACGCCGCATCGGCAAGATCGAACATGCCAACGGCGGCACGCTGTTCCTCGACGAAGTGGAGAGCATGCCGATCAACCTGCAGATCAAGCTGTTGCGCGTGCTGCAGGAGCGCACTCTGGAGCGGCTGGGCTCGAACCAGAGCATTGCGGTGGACTGCCGGGTGATCGCCGCCACCAAGTCCGACCTGGATGCCATGGGCCAGAGCGGCCAGTTCCGCAGCGACCTGTATTACCGGCTGAACGTGGTAACCCTGGAGCTGCCACCGCTGCGCGAGCGCCGCGAAGATATCCTGCAGCTGTTCGAGCACTTCCTGCAGCAGTCGGCCCTGCGCTTCGACCGTGAAACACCTGCATTGGACAGCCAGACCCTGTCGCGCCTGATGGCCCACGACTGGCCGGGCAATGTGCGTGAACTGCGCAACGTCGCCGAACGCTATGCCCTCGGCCTGCCAGCTTTCAAGAAAGGCCCCAGCGGTGGTGCCAGCCAAGGTTTGGGCTTTGCCGAGGCGGTGGAAGCATTCGAGCGCAACCTGCTCGGCGATGCCCTGCAACGTACCGGCGGCAACCTTAGCCAAGCCAGCCAGGAGCTGGGCATGGCCAAGACCACGCTGTTCGACAAAGTGAAAAAATACGGCCTCGGCTGACCTCAATCCCAACTGGAAAGACAACGTGGACCTGGTATTCAAAGCGGCCCTGGGCGCTGGTGTGGTATTGCTGCTGGCGGTGCTGTCGAAGACGCGCAATTACTACATCGCCGGGCTGGTGCCGCTGTTCCCGACCTTCGCCCTGATCGCCCACTACATAGTCGGCAAGGGGCGCAGCATTGCCGACCTGAAGACCACCATCCTGTTCGGCATGTGGGCGATCATTCCGTACTTCGTGTACTTGGCGACCTTGTATGTGCTGGTCGACCGCATGCGCCTGGAGGTATCGCTGGCGTTGGCCACCGTGGCCTGGCTGATGGCCGCGACGGTTCTAGTGACCTTGTGGGTGCGGATGCACTGAGACTGACCGGCTGACTCCGGCCTTTGTGGGAGCGGGTTCACCCGCGAAGAATCCAGCGCGGTGTATGGCACCGGCGTTGCCGGTGTTCGCGGCTAAAGCCGCTCCCACAGGTACCGCGTAAACCTTAAACCTGTACTGCACCTGTGGAAGCAGGCGCGCCGGTTCAAAGCCCTGCGATATGCGTGTCATCCTGCCGATGTGCCTGCAGATAGGGCAACACCGCCCCCAGCAACGGCGCCTTGAACGGCTCCTGGAAGCGGTGCGCCAACCCCGGTATCAAGCGCAGCTGGCTGCCCTGGATATGCGCCGCCAAATGCACGCCATGCATGACTGGCAACAAAGGGTCGGCCGTGCCGTGCACCACCAATGTCGGCACCCTCAGCTGGTTCAATAGCTCAACCCGGCTCGGCTCGGCCAGTATCGCCATGATCTGGCGCTTGGCCCCGTCAGGGTTGAACGCCCGGTCATAGGCCACCGCCGCCTGCTGCAGCAACGCCGCACGGTCGTCACGCACGTCGGGGCTACCCAGCGCAGCCAGCAGGTCGGCCTGTTGCTCGATGGCCACTTCGCGGTTCGGTGCGCTGCGCCGGGCCAGCAACTGCACCAGCGCCGGGGCCGGCGCTGGCAGCCCCGCCGCCCCTGAACTGGACATGACCAAGGTCAGGCTGCGCACCCGCTCGGGCGCCATTGCAGCCAGGTGCTGAGCAATCATGCCGCCCATGCTCACACCCAATACATGAAACTGGCGCACACCCAATGCATCCATCAGGTGCACGCCATCATCCGCCATGTCGGTCAGCGTGTACGGCGCCGCCATCGGCAGGCCCAGCTTGTAGCGCAGCAGTTCGACCGTCAGGTTGGCCGACGGCGGCACCTGGTTCCAGCGCGACAGCCCGACATCGCGGTTGTCATAGCGGATCACCCGAAAGCCCTGTCGGCACAACGCCTCGACCACATCGTCCGGCCAGTGAATCAACTGCCCGCCCAGGCCCATCACCAGTAGCAAGACCGGGTCGCGTGGCGCGCCGACGCTCTGGTACACCAGGCTGACCGCGCCCAGTTCGGCACGCTGCACCGGCACGTGGGCGTCACAACGCTGTTCAGCAAAACCCGCAGGAACGCCGAATACAAAGAAAAGAAAAAGCCAAAAAGCCCGCATGAAAGAAACACCAGAATGCAGATCCCCAGTAGAACGCGAGTCTGATGAATTCTGTTCGGGCGCGCTGCCACAGTTCGGTGACAGTTTGATGACTCCCGCCAGGCGGTGCGGCCGAACGCCCAGTCGACAGGCACGGCAACATGAGGGAAACTCAACTCATTCCCTGTTTCCTCAAGTCCACACACCGGAGTCAGCTGTGCTGGAGATCCGTCACCTGAAAACCCTTCATGCCCTGCGCGAGGCCGACAGCCTGGTAGAGGCCGCCGAGCGCCTGCACCTTACCCAGTCGGCGCTGTCACACCAGTTCAAGGAGCTGGAAGAACGCCTGGGCCTGCCGCTGTTCGTGCGCAAGACCAAGCCGATCCGCTTCACCAGTGCCGGTTTGCGCCTGCTGCAGCTGGCCGATGCCACCCTGCCGCTGCTGCGCGGCGCCGAACGTGACATCGCGCGCCTGGCCGGCGGCACCGCCGGGCGCCTGCACATGGCCATCGAATGCCACAGTTGTTTCCAATGGCTGATGCCGACCATCGACCAGTTCCGTGACGCCTGGCCGGAGGTGGAGCTGGACCTGGCCTCCGGCTTTGCCTTCGCCCCACTGCCGGCCTTGGCCCGCGGCGACCTCGACCTGGTAGTGACTTCCGACCCGCTGGACCTGGCGGGCATCACCTACGTGCCGCTGTTCACCTACGAGGCGATGCTGGCGGTGGCCAACCAGCATCCGTTGGCCAGCAAGCCCTACATCGTGCCGCAGGACCTGCTCGACCAGACCCTGATCACCTACCCGGTGGAGCGCGACCGCCTGGACATCTTCACCCGCTTCCTGGAACCGGCCGACATCGAGCCCGCTGCCGTGCGCACCTCGGAGCTGACGGTGATGATGATGCAACTGGTGGCCAGCGGCCGTGGCGTGTGCGGCATGCCGCACTGGGCGCTGCACGAGTACAGTTCGCGCGGGTATGTGAAGGGCAAGCGCCTGGGTGAGAAAGGCCTGTTCGCCACGCTTTATGCCGCCGTGCGCACCGACATGCTCGATGCGCCATACATGCGCGACTTCCTGCTGACGGCCAAGGACACCTCGTTCGCCACCCTCGATGGCGTCAGTGCGGTGCGCTGACGGCCTGGCGGTAAAGCGGCAGGATCAGGTCGCGGGTCAGGGGCGCCAGCTGCATGGCGGGTACCTGGTCAGCGGCCAGCCACACCACCTCCTCTATCTCCGCGGCCGGCAGCACGGCTGCGGCGCTGTCGACACGAAACAGTTCGGCCTGTACCTCGAAGCCTGGCTCGTTGGCGGCCGGGGCACTGAACTGGCCCAGGTGCACGGCCTGGGCCGGGTCAATGTGCAGGCCCAGTTCCTCATGCAGCTCGCGCACCAGCGCCTGCACCGGGGTTTCGCCAGCATCGATCTTGCCGCCGGGCTGCATGAAGGCCTGGGTGCCGCGTTTGCGTACCAGCAGGGTGCGGCCTTGGGGGTCGATCAACAGGGCGGCGGCGATGCGGATGGTGTTGGGCATGGGTGGGCTCACCTGAAACAATGGCCGGGGAGGATCCCATGGGGGTCATTGGCCTGACAAGGCCGGTGTTTCCTGTGCCGGCCTCTTCGCGGGCGCGCCCGCTCCCACAGGTGCACCCACAGGGCCAGAGAGCGGCGCTGTACCTGTGGGAGCGGGTTTACCCGCGAAGAGGCCAGCACAGGTCAAAGCTTATTTCACAGACGAACGGCCCCTTGCCAACCCGCCCCACACCCTCCATAACCAACACATGAACCTGCCCGCCAAACACCACCCGGTGCTCGAGCTGTTCCACCCCGCCGTGCGCACCTGGTTCCGTCGCCACTTCGCCACGGTGACCGATGCCCAGGCCCAGGCGTGGCCGTTGATCCATGCCGGCCAGTCGATGCTGCTGGCCGCGCCGACCGGTTCGGGCAAGACCCTCAGCGCGTTCCTTGCCGTGCTCGACGAACTGTTTCGCCAGGGCCTGGAGCATCAGGGCGAACTGCCCGCACGAACCCAGGTGGTCTATGTTTCGCCACTCAAGGCGTTGTCCAACGACATCCGTCTGAACCTGCAGGCGCCGCTGGAAGGCATCAGCCAGGCCCTGGCGGACCAGGGCCTGAACGCCCCGCGCATCACCACGGCCGTGCGCAGCGGCGACACCCCACAGAAGGAGCGTGCCGCCATGCGCAAGCTGGCGCCGCACATCCTGGTGACCACACCCGAATCGCTCTACGTGCTGATGGGCTCGGCTTCGGGCCGTGAAGGCCTGGCCAGCGTGCACACGGTGATCGTCGACGAAATCCATGCCTTGGCCGGCAACAAGCGCGGCGCCCACCTGGCACTGACCCTGGAGCGCCTGCAGGCCCTGTGCAACCGGCCATTGCGGCGT
The DNA here is from genome assembly GCF_049486705.1 of Pseudomonas sp. NLJ1. Classification (NCBI taxonomy): domain Bacteria; kingdom Pseudomonadati; phylum Pseudomonadota; class Gammaproteobacteria; order Pseudomonadales; family Pseudomonadaceae; genus Pseudomonas; species Pseudomonas sp. NLJ1. The sequence goes on from NZ_CP137735.1 coordinate 1,589,736, forward strand.
ATCGGCCTGTCGGCCACGCAACGCCCGGTCGAGCGAGTGGCGCAATTCCTGGTCGGCAACGACCGTCCCTGCGCAATCGTCGATGTCGGCCATGCTCGGCAGCGCGACCTGGCCATCGAGGTGCCGCCAGTGCCGCTGGGTGCAGTGATGGCTACCGATGTCTGGGGCCTGGTCTATGACCGCCTGGCCACCCTGGCGCGCGAACACCGCACCACCCTGGTGTTCGTCAACACCCGGCGCCTGGCCGAGCGCATCACCCGCCACCTCAGCGACCGCCTGGGGAAAGAGGCGGTTGCCGCGCATCACGGCAGCCTGGCCAAGGAACTGCGCCTGGATGCCGAACAACGCCTGAAAAACGGCCAGTTGCAGGTGCTGGTGGCCACTGCGTCGCTGGAGCTGGGCATCGATATCGGCGACATCGAGCTGGTCTGCCAGATCGCTTCGCCAGGTTCGATCGCGGCCTTGCTGCAGCGGGTCGGCCGCGCTGGCCACCAGGTCGATGGCGTGCCCAAGGGGCGTCTGTTCCCGACTTCGCGCGATGACCTGATCGAATGCGTGGCCCTGCTCGACTGCATACGCCGGGGCGAGCTGGACGAACTGCACATTCCTCGGGCGCCGCTGGATGTGCTGGCCCAGCAGATCGTAGCCGAGGCCAGCAACCAGCCCTGGCACGAACAGGCCCTGTTCGACTGCCTGCGCCAGGCCACGCCCTACGCCGAACTCGACCAGCAACATTACCAGGCGCTGCTGCGCATGCTCGCCGAGGGCTACAACGGCCGCCAGGGCGTGCGCAGTGCCTACCTGCACCGCGATGCGGTGAGCGGCACCCTGCGTGGCCGTCGTGGCAGCCAACTGACCGCGCTGACCAGCGGCGGCACCATCCCCGACAACGCCGACTACGCCGTGCTGCTCGAACCGCAGGCGCTGAACATCGGCAGCGTCAACGAAGACTTTGCCGTGGAAAGCATCGCCGGCGATATCTTCCAGCTGGGCAATGCCTCCTATCGCATCCTGCGGGTCGAACCAGGCCGGGTGCGGGTGGAGGATGCCCATGGCCTGCCACCGACCATCCCGTTCTGGCTGGGCGAGGCGCCGGGGCGCAGCGACGAGCTGTCTGCCGCGGTGGCCCGGCTGCAGGCGCAGATCGACCAACAGCTGGCTGACAACGACCAGGCCGAGGTGCTGGCATGGTTGCAGGGTACTTTCGAGCTGGGCGAAGGCGCCGCCAGCCAGTTGCTCGACTACCTGGCCCGCACCCGCGAAGTGCTCGGCGCCCTGCCCTCGCAGGACACGCTGGTGATGGAGCGCTTCTTCGATGAGTCCGGCGGTACCCAGCTGATCATCCATTCACCCTACGGCAGCCGCATCAACCGCGCCTGGGGGCTGGCCCTGCGCAAGCGCTTCTGCCGCACCTTCAACTTCGAGCTGCAGGCGGCGGCGAGTGAGGACGCCATCGTGCTGTCGCTGTCCTCCAGTCACAGTTTCGAACTGGACGACGTGTGGCGTTACCTGAATAGCCGCAGCGCCGAGGCGATCCTGGTCCAGGCGCTGCTCGATGCGCCGCTGTTTGGCGTGCGCTGGCGCTGGAATGCCGGCGTGACCATGGCCCTGCCGCGCTTTGTCGGCGGACGCAAGGTGGCGCCACAGATCCAGCGGATGAAGAGCGAAGACCTGATTGCCGCCGTATTCCCCGAGCAGATCGCCTGCCTGGAGAACATCGTCGGCGAGCGGCAGATTCCCGATCATCCGCTGGTCGAGCAAACCCTCGACGACTGCCTGCACGAGGCCATGGACAGCGAAGGCTGGCTGGCGCTGTTGCGGCGTATGGAAAGCGGCGCAGTGCGCCTGCTGTGCCGCGACCTGCCCGCCCCTTCGCCGCTGGCGTCGGCCATCCTCAACGCACGGCCTTATGCCTTCCTGGATGACGCACCACTGGAAGAACGGCGCACTCAGGCAGTGCTCAACCGGCGCTGGAGCGAGGTGCAGAACGGCGACGACCTGGGCGCGCTGGACGCCGATGCCATTGCCGCCGTCGCGGCCGAGGCCTGGCCGCAGCCGGGCAACGCCGACGAAATGCATGAAGCGTTGATGGGCCTGGGTGCCATCAGCCAGGACGAAGTGCAGGGCAATGCCAGCTGGGAGCTGCTGCTCAGGCAGTTGGCCAAGGCCGGCCGGGCCCTGCGCCTGGTGGATGAAAAGCTGTGGCTGGCGCGTGAGCGGTTGAGCCTGCTGCAGGCACTGTACCCCGGCTCCCGGCTGGAACCTGCGTTGCAGGTACTGCCTGGCTTCGATCAGGTCATCGAGCCGGACGTTGCGCTGGTCGAACTGTTACGAGCCCGCCTGAGCGGCCATGGCCCGCTGACCCGCGCGCAGATTGCGGCAGCACTTGGCAAGCCGCCGCAGGCCATCGAACAGGCCTTGGCCCGCCTGGAGGCCGAAGGCTATGTGCTGCGTGGGCATTTCAGCCCTGGCGCAAGCGAACTGCAATGGTGCGAGCGCCATTTGCTGGCACGCATCCATCGCTACACGGTCAAACGCCTGCGCCGGGAGATCGAGCCGGTCAGCCTGCAGGACTTCATGCGCTTTCTGTTCGACTGGCAGCACCTGGCCAACGACACACACCTGCGTGGCCCGCAAGCGGTGGCTGAGGTCCTTGGCCAGTTGCAAGGGTTCCCGAGTGCCGCCGGAGCCTGGGAAGCCGAACTGCTGCCGGCACGTATCAAGGACTACAGCCCGCACTGGCTCGACGATGCGTGCCGTAGCGGGCAGTTCGCCTGGAGCCGGCTGGCGGCGACGGTGTCGAGCAACACCCTGTCGAGCACACCGCTGGTACTGCTGCCGCGCGAGCACCTTGGCCTGTGGCGCAGCCTGGCCCCCGTGCCTGCGGTGGATAGCCTCGGCGCACGGGCGCAACGCGTCCACCAGGTGCTGAACGCATATGGCGCGCTGTTCTTCGACGAGCTGGCACACGACGCCCACCTGCTGCCCAGCGAGTTGGAAACGGCCTTGCAGGAACTGGTAGGCGCAGGCCTGGTGGGAGCCGACAGCTTCACCGGCCTGCGCAGCCTGATCACCCCGGCGGCGAAACGCACATCGCGCAACAGCCGACGCGGCCACCCGCCGCTGTCCAGCAGCATGTCCCATGCCGGGCGCTGGGCCTTGCTGCGCAGGGGCGCTGTAGACGACAGCCAGCGCCTGGAGCACATCGCCCGGGCCCTGCTTCGGCGCTATGGCGTGGTGTGCTGGCGCCTGCTGGAGCGTGAAAGCGATGTGCTGCCGCCCTGGCGTGAACTGCTGCGCTGCTATCACAGGCTGGAAGCGCGTGGCGAGATTCGTGGCGGGCGCTTCATTGCCGGGCTCGCCGGCGAACAATTCGCCTTGCCGGAGGCGGTGGGGCTGCTGCGGCAGGTGCGGCGGCGTGAATTGGACGGGGCATTGGTGGTGGTAAGTGCCAGTGACCCGCTGAACCTGGTCGGGTCGTTGCTGCCGGGGGCGAAAGTGCCAGCGGTGAGTGGCAACCGTTTGTTGTATCGCGACGGAGTGCCGGTGGCGGTGCGGGTGGCCGGGCACTATTCGTACCTGGTCGAAGCGCCGGCACAAGAGCAGGAAAGCTGGCGGCAGAAGCTACTGCGCGACACTTTCTGAATGCCTTCACGGCATGCACAGGCCCTGTAGGAGCAGCCTTGTGCTGCGAAGAGGCCATTATTGCCGAAGACAATCTGTATCCCTGCTGGCCTCTTCGCAGCACAAGGCTGCTCCTACAAAAGCCCGCGTTGGCCTGAAGACCGTTGCCAGGTCTCTGCGAGAATGATTTTCGCTACCCCGAATTTCATTTTCAGCACCGCCCAAACCGGGCTATGGTCGGGGTTTGCCCCAGGCCCTGAGCCTGACCGCGCCATCGCAAGGACCCTGTATGAGCCTGTCACTTCTCAGTCGCTATGCCCTCTTCGCCGCCTGTGTACTGTTCACCTTGGCAAGCCTGCCCTTCACCCACCACGAATGGTTGTGGCCGTTCACCCTGAGCACCGCCATCCTCAGCCTGATCGGCCTTTTCGACCTGTTGCAGCAGCGCCACGCGGTACGCCGTAATTACCCGATCCTGGGCAACATCCGCTACCTGGTCGAAGCCATTCGCCCGGAAATCCGCCAGTACCTGCTGGAGGCAGACAGCGACGCCCTGCCGTTCTCCCGCGCCCAGCGCTCGCTGGTGTATGCCCGGGCGAAGAATGAAGCCTCGGACAAACCCTTCGGCACCCTGATCGATGTGTACGAGTCCGGCTTCGAATTCATCGGCCACTCCATGCGCCCGGCGCCTTTGGCCGACCCGGCAAGTTTCCGGGTCATCGTCGGTGGGCCGCAGTGCAGCCAGCCATACTCGGCGTCGATCTTCAACATATCGGCGATGAGCTTTGGCTCACTCAGCGCCAACGCCATCCGCGCCCTCAACCAGGGCGCCAAGCTGGGCAATTTCCACCATGACACCGGCGAGGGCAGCATCAGCCCCTACCATCGCGAGCATGGCGGCGACCTGGTCTGGGAACTGGGCAGCGGCTATTTCGGCTGCCGCACGCCGGACGGGCGCTTCGACCCCGAACGCTTCGCCGCCCAGGCACGCAGCCCGCAGGTGCGGATGATCGAAATCAAGATGAGCCAGGGCGCCAAGCCCGGCCATGGCGGCATCCTGCCCAAGCACAAGGTGACCCGGGAAATTGCCGAAACCCGTGGCGTGCTGATGGGCGAAGACTGTATCTCGCCGTCACGCCACAGCGCCTTCTCCACCCCCATCGAGATGATGCAGTTCATTGCCCAGCTGCGTGAACTGTCTGGTGGCAAACCGGTAGGCTTCAAGTTCTGCCTGGGCCACCCGTGGGAGTTCATGGGCATCGCCAAGGCCATGCTGGAAACCGGCATCCTGCCCGACTTCATCGTCGTCGACGGCAAGGAAGGTGGCACCGGCGCGGCACCGGTGGAGTTCACCGACCACATTGGCGTACCACTGCGCGAAGGGCTGCTGTTCGTGCACAACACCCTGGTCGGCCTGAACCTGCGTGACAAGATCAAGCTTGGCGCCAGCGGCAAGATCGTCAGCGCCTTCGACATTGCCAGCGTGCTGGCCATTGGCGCTGATTGGGCCAACTCGGCGCGCGGCTTCATGTTCGCCATCGGTTGCATCCAGTCGCAGAGCTGCCACACCAACAAGTGCCCGACCGGTGTAGCCACGCAAGATCCACTGCGCCAGCGTGCGCTGGTGGTGCCGGACAAAGCCCAGCGGGTGTTGAACTTCCACCACAATACCTTGCGAGCCTTGGCCGAAATGCTGGCTGCTGCGGGGCTGGAACACCCGGCGCAGCTGGAAGCCAAGCATCTGGTGCGACGCATCTCGGCCACCGAGATCAAGCTGTTCTCGCAGATGCATGTGTTCTTGAAGCCGGGTGAGCTGCTGACTGGCGAGGTGAATGGCCAGTTCTATTCGCGCATGTGGCAGCTGGCGCGGGCGGACAGCTTCGAACCAAACAGCGAAGTGGCAGCCTGATAGAACCCTGGGGCCGCTGCGCGACCCTTTCGCGACACAAGGCCGCTCCTACAGGAAATCGCGACCCATGCTGCTGTCGCGGTCGCCTGTAGGAGCGGCCTTGTGTCGCGAAAGGGCCGCAAAGCGGCCCCAGCCATTTCAGATCAGGAAGCAGTACTGGCCACACCCTGCGCGTCTTTCGGCGCCAGGCGGAACGCGTAGTACAGCACCGTCAGCAGCACCAGGAACGCCGGGCCGATGTACAGCGCCACGCGGGTATCCTCGAAGTACGCCATCAGGCCGACCACCAGCACCAGGAAGGCCAGCGCCAGGTACGAGCTCAACGGCCATAGCCACATGCGGTATTTCAGCGCCTTGCGTTCAGTGGAGCTCAGGCCGGCGCGGAACTTCAGCTGCGCCAGCAGGATCATCACCCAGGTCCAGATCGCGCCGAAGGTGGCGATCGAAGTAACCCATACGAAGACCTTCTCCGGCACCAGGTAGTTGGCCAACACGCCCAGCAGCAGCGCGCCGATGGACAACAGCAGCGCGTTGCGCGGCACGCCGTTCTTCGAAGTACGGGCGAAGGCCGCCGGGGCCTGGCCGTTCTGCGCCAGGCTGTAGAGCATGCGCCCGGTGCTGAAGATGCCGCCGTTGCACGACGACAGTGCTGCAGTGATGACCACGAAGTTGATGATGCCGGCGGCGGTCTTGATGCCCAGGCGCTCGAAGGTCATGACGAACGGGCTGCCCTGGCTGCCGATCTCGTTCCACGGGTAGATCGACAGGATCACGAACAGCGCACCGACATAGAACAACAGGATGCGCCAGAACACCGAGCCGATGGCCTGCGGGATGGTCTTTTGCGGATTGCGTGCTTCACCGGCGGTCAGGCCGATCATTTCCACGCCCAGGTAGGCGAACATCACCATCTGCAGCGACATCAGCACGCCGGTCACGCCATTGGGCATGAAGCCGCCGTTGCTCCACAGGTTGGAGATACCCATTGCCACACCGTCATTGCCGAAGCCAAAGGCAATGATGCCGATGCCGCCAAGGACCATGGCAATGATGGTAACGATCTTGATCAGGGCGAACCAGAACTCGAACTCACCAAAGGCCTTGACGGCCACCAGGTTGACCGCACCCATGCTGCCCAGCGCCGCCAGGGCCCAGATCCAGCGCGGTACGTCGGGGAACCAGATGCCCATGTAGATGGCCACCGCAGTGATTTCGGCAACGCAGGTCACCAGCCACAGGAACCAGTAGTTCCAGCCAGTAAGAAAGCCCGCCAGCGGGCCGAGATAGTCCTGGGCATAACGGCTGAACGAGCCAGCGACAGGGTTGTGCACGGCCATTTCGCCAAGGGCGCGCATGATCACCAGAATGGCCAGGCCGCCGATGATGTAGGACAGCATGATAGCGGGGCCGGCCATTTCGATGGCCTTGGCCGAACCGAGGAAAAGACCGACACCGATACAGGCGCCCAGCGCCATCAGGCGGATGTGCCGTTCGCCCAGTTCGCGCTTGAGCGGGCCGCCTTCAGTGGCCTGGCCGTGGGCAGGATGGTTGCCGACTGGCATAGCAATACAACCTCATTTTGTTATTGGATTTGACCTTCGTGCAGCACCGGCCACGCCGATAGGCGAAGCGTTGGCTTGCCGGGCTGGCCTCGTGGGCCGGCCCGTGTGCCGGAATAGAGCGCCCGGCAAGGCGAAGGGGGCGAGCAGTATAGGAAGACCGTTGTAGGGATTTTCGCTGTATAAACAGGAAAATTCAGCTAGATTTCTGGGGCGCGAAGCGGACCCAAAATCGCCCGGCCACCATAGCAACATCGCCGTATCAAGAAACCCACACCAAAGCCGCATAGCCCTACGCCACTTTTCGCCGTCTCTTACAAATTTTTCACCTGACCCGCTCAACGTCTAAGCTTCAGACAAGCAAGACGAAAATACCTGGCCGGATTGAAGACTATGGGCGCACTGTGGCAATCGGAACCAAGCAGAACGGAAGCACCCGAGATACCTCCGGCCGAGACGCCACAACCCAAATCCCCCCGTCAGCGTCGGCTATGGTGGCGGCTGATCATCCTTATCCTGCTGGTGGCGCTGGTGGCCATCGGCTTCGCTGCGTATGACGAATTCCGCACCTCCAACCTGCAGTCACGGGAATTCAGCAAGCTGGCCAGCACCCTCACCTATTCGCTGCAACCAGGCCCCAGCGATGCCATCGTCTACCCTGGCGAAGGGCCGTTCGACAAACGCCTGGGCTACAGCGCCCTGAGCGAATTCCTGCCGCGCCTGCTCAAGCGCGACTACCTGATCAGCGAACAAGTGAGGTTCTCGCCGGCGTTGATGAACTACGTCGATCATGGGCTGTTCGCCCCCTATATCGAGAAAATCCAGGCAGGCCTGTCGATCACCGACTGCCGCGGCGACGTACTGTACCAGTACAACTACCCACAACACCTGTACCCGGACTTCGCTGCGATCCCGCCGGTGATCGTCAACAGCCTGCTATTCATCGAGAACCGCGACCTGCTCGACACCAAGGACCCGCGAAACAACCCGGCCGTGGACTGGCCGCGCTTCGCCAAGGCCGCCTACAGCCAGGTGGCCAAATACCTGGCCCTGCCCGGCCAGTCCGCTGGCGGCAGCACCCTGGCCACGCAACTGGAAAAGTACCGCCATTCACCGGACGGCCTGACCGTTTCCGGCGCCGAGAAGATCCGCCAGATGATTTCCGCCAGCGTGCGCGCCTACCAGGGCGGCCCCGACACTACCGAGGCACGCCAGCGCATCGTGCGGGACTACCTGAACAGCGTGCCGCTGTCGGCAGTGCCCGGGCATGGCGAAGTGCATGGCATGGCCGAAGGCCTGCGGGTGTGGTACGGCGCCGATTTCGACCAGGTCAACCAGACCCTGAATTCCACCGCCAGCGACCCCGAAAGCATGGCCGCACGCGGCCTGGCCCTGCGCCAGGTGCTGTCGCTGATGATTGCCCAGCGCCGGCCCTCGCACTACCTGTCCAAGGGTCGGCTCGAACTGGCCGAACTGACCGATGCGCACATCCGTGTGCTGGCCGCCAACAAGGTCATCGAGCAGCCACTGGCCGACGCGGCACTGGCCAGCAAGGCGGTATATCGCGATTGGGTGGCGCAACCGACCATCGTGCCGATCGTCACCAACAAGGGCATCAGCCTGGCACGCAACCGCCTGGCGGCCATGCTCAATCGCCCGCTGTACGACCTCGACCGGCTCGACGTGTCCGCCACCAGTACCCTGCAGTCCGACCTGCAACTGCAGGTCAGCCAGTACCTGAAAAACCTTGCCGACCCTGAATTCGCGGCGCAGATCGGCCTGATCGGCGAACGCCTGCTCACCGCCAAGACCACTGACCAGGTGAGCTACAGCTTCACCTTGTTCGAGCGCACCGCCGACGGCTCGCGGGTACGGGTGCAGACCGACAGCACCGACCAGCCCTTCGACATCAACGAAGGCAGCAAGCTGGAACTGGGTTCTACCGCCAAGTTGCGGGTGCTCACCACCTACCTGGAAATCATCGCCGAGCTGCACGACAAGTACGCCGGCAAGCCTGCCGCCGAGTTGAAGAAAGTCGAAGTCGCCGAACTCGACCGCATCAGCCAGTGGTCGCTGGAATGGCTGGCACAGAACAGCAAGAACCAGAGCCTGGACGCCATGCTCGATGCCGCGTTGGAGCGCAAGTATTCAGCCAACACCGGCGAAGCCTTCTTCACCGGCGGCGGCATGCATGTGTTCAACAACTTCCGCAAGGAAGACAACAGCCGCAACCCAACCCTCAAGGATGCATTGCGCGAATCGATCAACCTGCCGTTCATCCGCCTGATGCGCGACCTGGTGCGCTACGTGACCTACCAGCAGCCGTACAACCGCGTGCCGCTGCTCAAGGACGACTCCGACCCGCGCCGCCAGGAATACCTGGCCCGTTTCGCCGACAAGGAAGGCACCAACTACCTGATGCGCTTCTGGAAGAAGTACCAGCGCAAGACCTCGCAGCAGCGCCTGGACACCTTCCTCGACAGCATGCGCGTGACCCCGCAACGGTTGGCGGCCGTACACCGCTACCTGTTCCCCGAGGCAGGCCAGGAAACCTTCAACGCGTTTGTCCGTGCCCACCTCAAGGGTGACAAGATCGTGCTGGGCAAACTGACCGATGGCCGCCTGTCGGAGATGTACGACGCCTATGGCCCGGGCAAATACGACCTGCCCGATCAGGGTTATATCGCCAAGGTCCACCCGCTGGACTTGTGGCTGCTCGGTTACCTGCTGAAGAACCCCGGTTCGACCTTGACCGAAATGGTCAATGCCAGCCGCTTCGAGCGCCAGGAGGTATACGGCTGGCTGTTCAAGAGCCGCCATCAGGGCGCCCGTGACAGCCGCATTCGCACCATGGTGGAGATCGAAGCGTTCCTCGACATTCACCAGCGCTGGAAGCGCGTGGGCTATCCGTTCGACCACCTGGTACCCTCGCTGGCCACCGCCATCGGTAGCTCGGGGGATCGACCTGCCGCCCTTTCCGAGCTGGTCGGCATCATCCAGAACGACGGCGTGCGCCTGCCGACCTTGCGCATCGACACACTGCACTTCGCGGCCAACACGCCCTACGAGACCAAGCTGGTCACTGACCCGGACCGGGGTGTGCGGATACTGCCGGTCGAAGTGGCGCGCGCCCTCAAGGGCGCCATGTCGCAGGTGGTGGATGCGGGCACTGCGCGGCGTATTTCCGGCAGTTTCAAGCTGCAGGACGGTACACCATTGGTGATGGGCGGCAAGACCGGCACCGGTGACAACCGCATCGAAAGCTTTGGGGCTGGGGGCCGGCTGATCGGCTCGCGCTCGCTGAACCGTACCGCCACTTTCGTGTTCTTCCTGGGCGACAACCACTTCGGTACCTTGACCGCGTTCGTGCCGGGGCGCTCGGCAGAGGCCTTCAAGTTCACCTCGGCGCTGCCAGTGCAGGTACTCAAGGGCATGGCACCGATCCTCATGCCGTACCTGCAGCCGGGCAATCCGAATGAGTGCAAAGCGCCGCAGGTGGCGCTTAACGCGCCACGCGCTCCTTGAAGCAGCCTTGACCCGTTCACCTTGATTCGCGAAAAGGGCCGCAAGGCGGCCCAAAGGTTTCAGCAGCCGTGCAAATTGCGACGCTGACGGACCTGGAATACATAGGCGAGCACCTGAGTCACTTCTCTATCGGAATGAGTCCGTTACCAAACACCGCCGCAAAAAGTTGCGCGCGCCATATACAATCAGATAGATGCTCGGGATCACATGGTTAAAAAGGACGCGAGTACCAGTAGCTTTTCTACACCAGCAAACCATTCCCGCCTGCAGTTGCCACCCCAATCAATGTAGAAGAGCTGACTTTTTGATTCTGGCAGCCTACAAGACTCTGTGATACCTTCGCCACCGCCGTCACCCTCGCTGGCCCGGAGATCATTATGACCAACTCTCTCGATAGCTTTAACGTTCCCGAAAAGCATCGTCATAAGACTGCTATGGGATTTGTCGTGGAGTCACTGCGCGAAGCCATATTGTCGGGAGCGATAGCTGAAGGGACGCCACTGCGTCAAGAAGAGCTAGCATTGAAATTCGGCTTAAGCCGTATGCCAATCAGGGATGCCATCAGACAACTGGAGGCTGAAGGGCTCGTAACCTATGAAGTGCATAAGGGCGCCTCTGTTGCGGTTATGACAATTGCAGATATTGCCGAAATCTATGACATGCGAATCATGGCCGAGTGCACAGCGCTAGATTTCAGCTTTGATAATATCTCTGAAAGCGATTTGACTACGTTGCACGAAATTGTCAGCGAGATGGAAACAGTTATCGAACCTCATCAGCTCAGCGAGCTGAATGAGAAGTTCCACTTTATGCTGTACTCGAAGGCAGATCGACCTCGATTACTGGCTCTGATCAAGTCACTACACGACTCAGTGGACCGTCATCTGCGATTCTTATTGACCAATCTGGATTATCACAGGCAGTCGCAGCTTGATCACAGAAATATCCTGAACGCGTGTGCGAAGGGTGACCGCGTTGCGGCCCAACGATGCCTGGCCAAGCACCTTTCAGAGGGCCGGGATTCGATCGTTTCATTTCTTGAAGCCCGACGCAACAGCGGTCTTCTATAGTCGATCGCACGCATTCCATAAAACTGCATAATCTACTATTTCGCCTACAAGCCGAGGCAAGGGAAAACCGGAACACTCAAGTATTTTCGGGTACATGCTTGTGCTCGTAAAACCCGGCAGCGTATTGACTTCGTTCAGGAGAACCGTTCCGTCATTCCGCAGAAAAAAATCGACCCTGGCATAACCTGTAAGCTCAAGGCACCTAAAGGTCTTCTTTGACAACTCCTGTATGGAGCTGACTATCGATTGTGGCAACTGACAAGGTACACGGATATCCGCGGCATCAGCCACATCATATTTCGCTTGATAATCATAAAATCTCTGTCCCTCCTTGGTTACAATCTCGCCCACCACCGAGGCTAGTAATCCACCTGCAGACTCCAAGACACCGCATTCCACCTCTCTACCCAAAATCTCCACTTCCACCAACACCTTGGTATCTATCCGCGCCGCGACAGCGTAAGCCTGTGCATATTCCGATGCATTGCTAACTCTTGACACTCCTATTGACGACCCTGAAGTCGCAGGTTTTACAAAAAGAGTTGTGCTGCCCAGGCATTCGACAACCTCGTCCCATGAGCGCATGGTTCTCATAGCCATCCATGGTGCCACAGCGACTCCCGAGAACTTGAGCAACCGCTTGGTAATGTCTTTGTCCATTGACACGGCCGAACCGAGCACGCCTGATCCGACACATGGAATGCCACACATCGCTGCCAGTCCCTGGATGGTCCCGTCCTCACCCCACCGCCCGTGCAATGCAGGAAAAAGCAGATCGATGTCAACCTCTACTGCTCGTTGTCCGTTCGCCTCATATGTCAGCGAGCGCCGACCGGGACAAAGTGACACTACTGGTGCAGCGCAGTTTACCTCGCCTGGACAGGCTCTCGGCTGCCCCTGATACCTCCAAGTCCCTTCCTGATCAATCGCTATGCAGTGCACCTGATGACCTAACGCCAGGAGTGCAGTGTGAATCGCTGCGGCTGAACGTAGGGACACAAAATGTTCAGTGCTCCTTCCCCCGAAAATCAGTGCAATCACAATTTGTTTCATTTTAGCTGCCTCGCTGAATCGATTTTTGGCTACTGTATCCAATATCCAATAAGAAAAACAACAGCCAATCGCCGAAAGCGAGGTAACGAACACCATGCTCGAATCCTCCAACGGGAAGTGCTCAAACGCGTCTTCTCATAACGTGTGTGCCACCTCTACCAGACAAACAATCCGAGCCATCGCAGTTTCTGCTCCTGACTACATCAGGGGCACCAAGTCGCGTAAGGCCCTGAACAGCCCGGATCCCGTTAGCCTTTTCAACGCTTGCCGCTGCGCTGCCAATGCTGCTGTACGGGGAGATGGCGCTTGGGGTGAAAGTAACTGGGCACAGACAGGAAAAAAGCTCAGAAATAATTTTCTACTCATGTACTCACTAGATGACATGCATCTACTCAAAGATCTCTTGCAGTCTGAACAACCAAACATAGTCTTTATCGGTGCAATGACTTTGTGCATGCCCGGCGCTATCGAATGCGCAAAGCTAGTTAGAGAAACACTGGGGGGCTACACATTAATAGTGCTCGGCGGCCGCCACATAAATGAAACTATTTTCCTAACTGAAGAGAATCAGCGATTCCGATCATCAGTTATGCATCACACCGCATCACCAGGACGACTTATCAGAGACGGAAAAATACCACCACTCTTTGACATCATAATTTCCGGTGAAGCAGAACTGCTGATAAAGCGGGTCGGAGAATTAGTTACACAGGCTTCGCAACAACCGGCACCCTATATTGCTGAACATCTGGATCGGCGAATTGCCGGACGCTGGATTATTGATTTTCCACACCTTGACAAGACGCTGGTAAGCGCTGGCACTCCCCTAAAGCACGATGAACTACCATCGGTTGTGGAGACGTTTGGAATCACAGCCTCCTTTGAGGTCTTCGGTGGGCGGATGACCTCACATGTCTTTAGTGACACTGGACCAGGATGTGTCTACGACTGCGTTTTTTGTAGTGAGCGCAGGAGCGTGACCGGAAACATTCAAGAAATTAAGAGCGCCGCCGGGCGACTCTACAAACAGTTCAGAGCAACCGTCAACACGGTGAGGCAACACCACCCATACAAGAAAGCGAGTGCATTCGTTGAAGACTCCATATTTCTTAGTGGTAGCCAAAATGCAATAAGCCAACTGTGTTGCCTACTAGAGCAACAACCCCTAGATATTATTTTTGGAGGCCAATTCACCATAGATCAGATCATTAATAAGTCGGGCATAATTAAGCGCCTTGCACAGAATGGGCTCACATATGTATTTATCGGCCTAGAAACTCTAGAGCCAATTGAGATAGGTGGATTGAGCAAAGATCTTGGAAGCAAAAAAGACACTTGGGAGAACCGTTTCATACAAGTTCTAAACATACTCAAAGACAATGGAATATCCTGCGGATGCGCCCTATTGTTCGGCTTAGGCGAAACGCATACCAGTCGCAAAAAATTAGTAACGCGGCTGACACTTTCCAAAAGGGATATAGGACAACCGATCCTCATCAGTGCAAACTGGGCTGTTCGACACCCATTAAGAAATGACGACGAAAGTGATAGTGAAGATTTTCTCCGCTGGGGAACACCAGAGGGCGAACTCCTGGAGTGCTTCCACAGCTTTGGCGAAGCTTCTCTAGAATATCCTCTACCCAATGTTGCGCCACCTACAGTCACCGAGGTTAGGGAAGTTCTTCACCTCTTAAAAGAATTCGAGGCAATCCGTGTCTAACCTTAATCTCAGCAATTTGGCCCAGATAGGAATTTTTCCAGTAGGTGACACATATTCTTCGCATACACCAAGCATGGAGTGCACTACCTTCCTAGCCGATAAGGTCCAGTTGCTACCTAAAATAAACAAAAGAAACCTTATAAAGACAAACAACCAACTTTTCAACGGACTCTATTACGGAGGCGTAGATACTCCAACCACTCGCCAATTGGCTTCAAAAATAGCAAGCATTGAAAAAGGTCAATTTTCAGTACTTACGCCTTCTGGACAGTCGGCGATCAGCTTATTGCTACTGAGTTTTCTCAAACCCGGCGACCACATACTTGCCATTGACACAGTCATATACTCAACAAGATGGTTACTTGATCATTGTCAACACATGGGCGTTGCAGTCGAGTACTTCACACCCAAGGACGCGAGCACACTGGAAGCAAAATTGAGGCGTGAAACAAAACTAATTTTCATTGAGAACCCCGGCTCTATTACATACGAACTAGTTGATATCTGCACTATTATTAATTCATGCAGCGACCACCCGGCGCTGATCGTTACCGACAACACTTGGGCTGCATCGTTTTATCAGCACCCACTAGAGTTAGGTGCTGATATCAGCCTTATTTCAATGAGCAAAACGCATGCTGCAATAGAAGGTATTTCATTGGGTGCACTGATCACTCGGCGCAGAGATCTTTTTGTAAAACTTAAAACAATCTCAGCTTTAACTGGCAATCATGTTAGCTCGCACACTTGCGCCGCAGCTTTACGAGCGCTCAGCACATTGGGCGCTCGCTTATCTTTTCAGATGAACACCACTCGAATAGTCGTCAAACACCTCGAAACCTCTCCATTGTGCAAAAAAATATTACACCCTACAGCTCAATATACAGACGACACCTTACGGCACTTTAGGATAAATGGATTTAACAGCTTGTTGACCCTTGAACTCTCATGTTCTCGTGATAATTTGATAAACAGGATAAACCGTCTAAGGCTTATCAAAATTGGATATGGATGGGGAGGTTCAATAAGCGTTATAAATCTTGCTAAAACAAGCAATCTGCCATCGGCAAAGCGCTTTAACCTTAGTTCTTCTTGTGCAAGATTGTACTTAGGGCTGGAAGACCCGCACGATCTGCTCATTGACCTGGACAACATGCTTAAGAACTGAATCCAATCAGCATTTATTATGGGGCTTTATGATATGCGCACAATAGCCACAACAGAAACATATTCATTCAGTGAAAAAGCGCTTCTCGAAAAGATCTACGAATTCATTAATCTCCACAGCTTTGGCACTCTCCACATCATGGCTGGACACTTCATGTTGTTTTTTGACCATCAAGACAAACAATTACGGCCGGGCATATTTGAAGACATCCGCAACCCTATCCTGCAGGAGCAAGTTAAATCTCGAGTTGGCATATTCCCTACATACACATGGAAACTGGCAATCCAGCTCGCTGAGCATCAAAAAATAACCAACAACAAATTGGCAAAGCTCATACTTCTGATAAACGACTGGCAGTACATACCCGGCGACCAAAGCGATACTGACTACAGGACCGAGTTCTACGAACGTTTTACCAAACTACCTGACTCATACCTTTCATTACTGGAGGCGTCAAACACCATTTCAACCAAAAACATATGCGAAAGTCGAAGACACTCAATATGCTTTCCTGAAACCTGGCTGAAAAATCGCTTCCAAAATGAGGCTGCGCGCTTGGTCAAGCAAAAAAAACTTGAGAAGCGTTATCTACCGGATAGACCAGAAATGTCAGAAATTACATTTACTGATGCTTCAGGCACAACATTGCCACTAATAAGTTGCGGCATGACTGGTTGCGCTGGCGAAATAACGGAAATGATTTCTGAAGTCTATAAATCCGGATCACGTCTCCTAGTTATTTTTGCACCAAGCGAATGCCATTCACCCATCCGGAAGGGCATTGAAGTAGCACTATCACTCTATGATTTTGAGTCTGTAAGCATATTGGTAGCAGATTTGGGAGGATCTGGAGAACTTACACACGAGGAGATATTTAGCAAAGGTGCTCAAGTCGTCACCTATGAAACATGAGGAAAATACAATGTCGCAATCACCTGTTATCTACTTAGACGCCGCGTCAACTACTCCGTGCCACGATGAAGTTTTAAAGGAGATGCATGAATTCAGCAAAAACACCTTTGGAAATCCATCTTCCTCCCATCTCATGGGTCGACTTGCAAAAAGCGCCATATGCGAAAGCACTTCAACCATCGCCACTCTGCTTGGCTGCCGAACAAATGAACTTATATTTACCTCCGGAGCAACCGAAAGTAATAATATTGTTATTCTTGGGTCTGCTAAGATCAGCCACGCCAGCAACATCATAGTCTGCCCCATCGATCATAAATCCAGCCTTGCCGCGGCAGAAGAACTAGAGCGGCGAAATGTCGAAGTACGCAAAATGCGCGTAACCACAAACGGACGAGTAGACATCGAGCATCTCTACAGCCTGCTGGATGAACGCACGACTCTACTTTCAATATCATACGTCAATTCGGAAATTGGAACAATTCAGAACCTGAAAGAAATAAAAAAAGCACTTACCAAAAAGACAAATGCTTTATTTCATGTTGATGCTGCCCAGGCATTTGGAAAGATCCCCATAAATATCAAAACACTTGGAATTGATTGCGTCTCGCTTTCCGCGCATAAGATAGGCGGCCCAAAAGGTATAGGCGTTCTATATGCATCTCAAGCTGCCATTTCACGCTTGCAGCCACTGACATTTGGCGGTGGACAGTCCCCACTTCGAAGTGGGACCTTGCCTACACAGCTTATCGCTGGCTTCGGTGCTGCTGCGCGCCGCATACAACGCCAAAACCATCGCGAATCTTGGAATGCTGCCTCCCAACGCAGAGCAGCAATCCTTGAAATTTTTAACACTCATAAAATACCCTACCTGATCAACTCCCCTCGTTTTAAGTCTACTCCCCACATCCTCAATATTACCATCACCGGAATTCGTGCTGAGATACTGATCAGCCACCTTGGAAAGGTGTGCATTTCATCCGGCTCAGCTTGCAACGCTCATGATTTAAGACCTTCACATGTCATCACCGGCATAGGACATGATGCGGAAAGAGCCGCTAGTTCAATTCGACTATCATTTGCCAGCGACATGGACATTAATCTAATCCGTAGCGGAGCTGAAATCATCTGCAAAACTGTATTTGCATTGAACCAGTTCATCCACAGGAGCAATCAACATGACTAATAACATCGCCATCATAACCGGGGGCGTCTCCTCAGAGCGGGATGTTTCACTTCAAACTGCCGACGCCGTCTCCAACTCTTTGGAGCGATCAAATATTCGCCACGAAGTTTTCACGATAACTGATTTCAAAGAGCTTCTCAATTTAGATCTTAGTAAATTCACACGTGTGTTCCTGGCTCTCCATGGCGGCTTTGGTGAAAACGGAATGGCTCAGAGCTATCTTGAGGCCCTAGGGATACCCTACAACGGCCCCTCTCCCCAGACCAGCGCAATATGCATGGACAAACTGCTAACCAAGCATGTCGCACAGGGCTTAGGCATCAGCGTCGCAAACTATATGTACTTCAAAAACAAATGCACTGTTGATTTCCAAACAGTACAGGCGCGTCTGGGCAATACATGCATTGTCAAACCAAATCGCGAAGGCTGCAGTTTTGGCGTATCCCTCATCCGTGGTAATTCGTTTGATTTTTTGACAGCCATTAACAGAGCTGAAGAATTCAAAACCGGTATTCTCATCGAAGAGTTTATCACTGGGCCAGAGCTTTCAGTAAGCTACTATTATGGCTGTCTACTTCCCGTTTATACGCTCGACTTCGAAAGCGAGTTTTTCTCATACGATGCAAAGTTCACATCCACCAAAACTACGGCTACACTTGCCACTCTCGATAAAAATTGCTACCGAAAACTTAATATTGATTGCCTTGCCATTGCACAAGCGCTAGATCTCGATTACTTTCGGGCAGACTTCATAATTCACAACTCAGCACCTTATTTAATCGAACTCAACACGCTTCCTGGGTTGACTAGTCACAGCCTATTTCCAAAGGCATGCCTGGAACATGGTATTTCCTTTGACGACTTGATTCTTCGCTTAAACAATTTACACAGGAGCGGCGCACCAGGTCTAAAACATGACTTGCCACACAAAAAAATCAAATAACCCACTCTACATGCAGAATTTTCAGACCCAATGGACGCCAGGCGAGGCGCGGCAAGAAGCTTTCCAACTTGCCAGAGAATGGAAACTTTTTTTGTAGGCGCGGCCTTGTGTCGCAAAAGGGCTGCGCAACAACTCCAGTTCTTTGCGCAACTCAGCTGAAACAAAGGGGCTGCTGCGCAGCTCTTTCGCGACACGAGGCTGCGTCTACTGGATACCTATCGATAAAGTAGATGATAATCATCTGCAATTGAAGGCTTGTCTTTAGATATATCTTGAGTAATATCTTACGATATATCGCAAACGACGGAGCCTTGCCCCATGCGCGAACACACCCCCCATGACCCCTTCGAACGGCGCCCCGGCCGTGGCGAGCGCGGACCACGCGTCTTTGCCCCCGGCGACCTCAAGCTGCTGATGCTGGACCTGCTCGCCGAGCAGCCTGGCCACGGCTACGACCTGATCCGCCAGATCGAAAACCTGTTCGACGGCAGCTACAGCCCAAGCCCCGGGGTGATCTACCCCACCCTCAACTTCCTCGAAGAGGCCGAGCTGATCAGCGGCCAGGTGCAGGGCAGCAAACGCCTTTATGCCATCACCGAAGCCGGTCGCACCGCCCTGGCCGAACAGGCTGTCGCGCTGGACGGCGTGCGTATGCGCATCGAAGTCAGCAAGCGCGCCCTGCGCGGCCACGACCGCCCACCAGAAATTCATGAAGCGGTCGGCAACCTGCGCCACGCGCTGCACATGCATAGCGGCCGGTGGACACCGGAAGAAATCGAGCGGGTTCGCGACCTGCTCAACCATACCGCCAAGGCCATCGCCTCTGGGCCGGCCGAACCTGTCAGGGAGACACCCCATGAGTGACACCATTCACCGCGTGAACCACGAAATCCGCCAACGCCGCCTGCAGGTGCTGCGGGTCACCGAACTGACCCCGCGCATGCGCCGCATCACCCTCGGGGGCGCCGAGCTGCAAGGCTTCACCAGCGTGGGCAGCGACGACCATATCAAGCTGCTGTTCGCCGAAACACCGGAGCAACAGCAAGCCATCGAGGCTCGCAACCTGGGCCGAGAGGGTGGCGCACGGCCTACCATGCGCGAATACACGCCACGGCGCATCGACCTGGTGGCCAATGAGCTGGACATCGACTTCGTGCTGCACGGCGATGGCCCTGCCTCCACCTGGGCCGCGCAGGCGGCACCCGGGCAAACTCTGGACATCGCCGGGCCGCGGGCTTCGATGGTGGTGCCGGACATCTTCGACAGCTATCTGCTGATCGGCGACGAAACCGCCCTTCCGGCCATTGGCCGCCGCCTGGAGGAGTTGCCTGCGGGGCGCCAGGTGCTGGCGGTTATCCAGATCGAAGACGAGCAGGAACGCCAGCCGCTGCCGAGCAAGGCGCAGGTGGAGGTGATCTGGGTACGTCGCCAACAGGAAGACTTGCTGGCGCTGGTGAAAAACCTGACCTTGCCGCAAGGCCGGTTATACGCCTGGGTGGCACTGGAAAAAGCCCTGTCCCGCCAGGCCAAGGCACTGTTGCTGGAGAAAGGGGTGCCTGAAGATGCGCTGAAGGCTGTAGCGTACTGGCGTGCCGACGGGACTGCGGACGACGAATGATTGTTTATTGCTGCCCCGGCCTCTTCGCGGGTAAACCCGCTCCCACAAGGGCGGCGCTGTTCCTGAGGGCAGCGCAGTACTTGTGGGAGCGGGTTTACCCGCGAATGGGGCGCCACCGATCCAGCCCCAGCAGCACCAGCCCGATTCCCCAGAACCCCGCCAACACCCCCAGGGCATTGAGCATCACCTGCCCATACCCCAGGCTCGCCACATCGATGAACGGGTAGGCATATACGCCAATCTCGCTCCCCCGCCACAACGCGTAGGCAAAATACGTTGCCGGATACACCGCCCAGACCGGCAACTGCCATAGGCGCAACCTGCCCTTGGGCACCTCGCACCACCAATACAAGGCATATAGCACGGGCATCACATCATGCATCAGCTCGTCGGCCAGCCATTGCCAGCCCTGCGGTTGCCACAAGTGACGCAACAGCACGCTGTAGGCCAATGCCACCAGCACGATGCTGGCGGCCACCGCGGAACTCACTGAAGGCGACAGGAAAAAACGCTTGGCACGGCCTTCCCGGCCGAATGCCGCATAACTGAGCACCGTTGCCACCAGGGTATTGGTCAACACGGTGAAATACCCGAACACATTGATCAGGCCACCCACCAGGCTGGCCTGCTCCTGCCAACGCGCCAACAGCACCAGGTACACCTGCACGGCCAGGCCGAACCAGCCCAGCACGGCCATGCCGGTCAGCCAGGGACGGCGCGGCATGTCAGGCCTGGCGCTGCAGCTTCACGTACAACTGCTCGACCTTTTCCCGTGCCCACGGCGTCTTGCGCAAGAAAGTCAGGCTCGACTTGATGGTCGGGTTGCTCTTGAAGCAGCGCACATCGATGCGCTCGGCCAGGCCCTGCCATTGGTAGTGCGCAACCAGCTCGGTGAGGATCTGTTCGAGGGTCTTGCCGTGCAGCGCGTTGTGTTGGGCCGTGCTCATGCCAGTGCTCCGTAGGAAAGATGCGCACCTTACACGAGTGTAGTGGTGGGTGGGATCAGATGAGTCGACAGAAAAACCGCTGGCCAGGCGCAAAACCTCTGTGCTGAAATAGAGATGTTATATTGTAACAATACAAAAGCATCTGCCAAGGAACGCCCCATCCCCATGCTGTACACACCGCTTCGCCTCTCTCCTCTCGCCGTCGCACTGTGGCTGGCCGCATCACCCAGCCACGCTGTGGAACTCGAACCCCAGGTCATCACCGCCAACCCTTTGGGCAACAGCCAGCTGGCCGCCCCCAGCACCGTGCTCGACGGCGACAACCTGCTGCAACAGCAGCACGGCAGCCTCGGTGAAACCCTGAACAAGCAGCCGGGGGTCGCTTCCACCTGGTTCGGCCCTGGCGCCAGTCGCCCGGTAATCCGTGGCCTGGATGGCGACCGCATTCGCATCCTGCGCAATGGCGTCGGCGCCCTGGATGCTTCATCGCTGTCCTACGACCACGCCGTGCCGCTGGACCCGGTGACCGTCGACCGCATCGAGATCGTCCGTGGCCCCGCTGCCCTGCTCTACGGCGGCAACGCCATCGGCGGCGTGGTCAACACCTTCGACAATCGCATCCCGGATACCCCCATCGAGGGCATCCAAGGTGCCGGTGAACTGCGCTACGGCGGCGCCGATACCACCCGCAGCAGTGCTGGCAAGCTGGAAGCCGGCAACGGTGCCTTTGCCCTGCACCTGGATGCCAACAGCCGCCAGTTCAACGACCTGCGCATCCCCGGTTACGCGCGCAGTTCCAAGGTGCGCGATGCCGACGAACCCGGCAGCGAGCACCGCCTGGAAAACAGCGACGGTCGCCAGGACGGTGGCGCCGTGGGTGGCGCCTACCATTGGGACCACGGTTACGCCGGCCTGTCGTACAGCCGCTACGACAGCAACTATGGCTCGGTAGCCGAGCCAGGTGTGCGCCTGGACATGAAGCAGGACCATTACGCCTTCGCCTCCGAACTGCACGATCTGCAAGGCCCGTTCACTTCGGTCAAGGTCGATGCCGGCTACACCGACTACGAGCACCGTGAAATCGAAGAAGGCGAGGTTCACACAACCTTCAGGAACAAGGGCTATGAAGCACGTATCGAAGCCCGCCACCAACCGCTCGGGCCGGTAGAAGGCGTGATCGGTGCGCAGGTCAGCCGCAACGAATTCTCCGCCTTGGGCGAGGAAGCCTTCGTCCCGCACACCGACACCGATAGCCTGGCGCTGTTCATGCTGGAACAGTGGCAAGCCACCGAGCGCCTGAACCTGAGCCTGGGCGCACGCATGGAGCACACCCGGGTCGACCCGGATGCCAAAGGCAACGAGAACTTCGCCGACGCCGACAGCGCCAGCAGTTTCAACGCCTTCAGCCTGTCTTCCGGGGCGGTGTACCAGCTCGACCCGATCTGGGCGCTGGCCGCCAACCTCGGCTACACCGAGCGCGCCCCGACCTTCTACGAGCTGTATGCCAATGGTGCCCACGTGGCCACCGGAGCCTTTGAAGTCGGCGATGCCAGCCTGAACAAGGAAAAAGCCATTTCTGCCGACCTGGCCCTGCGTTTCGACAACGGCACCCACAAGGGCAGTGTCGGGGTGTTCTACAGCCACTTCCGCAACTACATCGGCCTGATCGGCACCGGCAACATCCGCGAGGGGCATGGCCACGACCATAACGAGGATGACCACGACCACGATCACGACCATGACGGTTTCCCGGAGTACCAGTACCAGGGCGTGCGGGCGCGCTTCTATGGCATCGAGGCCCAGGACCGCTGGCAACTGGTCGAGAACCGTTATGGCAGCTTCGCCCTGGAGCTCTCCGGCGACTACACCCGGGCGAAGAACCTCGACAATGGCGAACCGCTGCCACGTATCGCCCCGCTGCGCATGAACAGCGGCCTGGTCTGGGAGCTGGACCGCTGGCAGGCGCGGGTCGATGTGCAGCATGCCTCGTCGCAGCATCGCAAACCTGCCAACGAAACCAGCACCGACGGCTACACCACGCTGGGGGCCAGCGTTGGCTACCGCTTCGAAGTTGGCCAGAGCCAGTGGCTGGCGTTTGTGCGCGGCGAGAACCTGACTGACCAGACCGTGCGCTATGCCAGCTCGATCCTGCGCGATATCGCCCCGGCGCCGGGGCGCAGCGTGGAAGTGGGCCTGCGTACCACCTTCTAACCTGACGCGATGCCTGTGGGAGCGGGTTTACCCGCGAATGCGATGCCAGGGCCACCGCCGCATTCGCGGGTGAACCCGCTCCCACAAGGTCCCTCCTTTATCCTCCTATCATCTGTACTGTTACCAGACAAGCAACAATCCAGTGCGACAATTTGTCTTTTTTTCTTACAACTTCCTCTATATCCTCCCCGCCGCAAGCTGAATCGCTTCATCGAAACCATCTTGTTGCCATATCCATTGAAGGGCGCGCCCTTCGATGCGCTTGCCGTTTATTCAATAATCAGAAGATAGCGCTATCTCATGCTCCAACTGCCCAAAACCTGTTACATCGGCCTTGCCCTCAGTGCGCTGGCGACTCCCACCGGCGCCAGCGAGATGTTCGCCAGCGATTCCCCATGGATGCTCGGCGACTGGGGTGGTACCCGCAGCGAACTGCTGGAAAAAGGCTACGACTTCACCCTCGGCTACACCGGCGAGATGGGCAGCAACCTGCAGGGTGGCTACGACCACGACCGCACCGCGCGCTACAGCGACCAGTTCACCTTCGGTAGCCACCTCGACCTGGAAAAGATCCTCGGCTGGCACGACACCGAATTCCAGCTGACCATCACCGAGCGTCATGGCGACAACATCAGCAACGACCGCATCAACGACCCACGTGTCGGCGGTTTCACCTCGGCCCAGGAGGTCTGGGGCCGTGGCGAAACCTGGCGGCTGACGCAGCTGTGGGTCAAGCAGAAGTACTTCGACGGCGCGCTGGACGTGAAATTCGGCCGTTTCGGCGAAGGCGAAGACTTCAACAGCTTCCCCTGCGACTTTCAGAACCTGGCCTTCTGCGGCTCGCAGGTAGGCAACTGGGTGGGTGGCATCTGGTACAACTGGCCGGTCAGCCAGTGGGCCCTGCGCGTGCGCTACAACCTCAACGATGCGCTCTACGCCCAGGTCGGCGTGTACGAGCAGAACCCCTCCAACCTGGAATCGGGCAACGGCTTCAAGCTCAGCGGCAGTGGCACCCAGGGCGCGGTAATGCCGATAGAACTGGTATGGAGCCCACGGGTCAATGGTCTGAAAGGGGAATATCGCGCCGGCTACTACTACAGTAATGCCAAGGCACAGGATGTTCTCAAGGACAGCAACGGCCAGCCGGCAGCCCTCAGCGGCGCCGCCTACCGCAGCAGTTCGAGCAAGCACGGCTTGTGGCTCGGGGCCCAGCAGCAGGTGACTTCGCTGGCGTCCGACCAGTCGCGTGGCCTGAGCCTGTTCGCCAACGCCACGGTGCACGACAAGAAGACCAATGCCATCGACAACTATGTTCAGGCAGGACTGGTATACAAAGGGCCCTTCGACGCCCGCGCCAAGGACGACATCGGTTTCGCCCTCGCCCGCGTGCACGTCAACCCTGCCTACCGCAAGAACGCGCGCCTGGCCAACCAGGCCAGCGGTATCGACGACTACGACAACCCCGGTTTCCTGCCGGTGCAGGACACCGAGTACAGCGCCGAGCTGTATTACGGCATCCACCTGGCCGACTGGCTCACGGTACGCCCCAACCTGCAATACATCCGCCACCCGGGCGGGGTGTCGCAGGTCGATGGCGCCCTGATCGGCGGCCTGAAGATCCAGAGCAGTTTCTAACCCCTTTTTGACCTGACGGAGAACCTACGATGAGCACTGAAGGTGCCAACAATGGAAGCCGCTGGCTACCGCGCCTGATCGGCGCGCTGCTGTTGCTGATGGGCCTGGCCCTGCTGGCCGGTGGCATCAAGCTCAGCCAGCTGGGCGGATCGCTGTACTACCTGATCGCCGGTATCGGCTTTGCCCTGTCGGGCATCCTGCTGCTTGCCCAGCGCCGCATCGCCCTTGGCCTTTACGGCCTGGTACTGCTGGGCAGTACCGTATGGGCACTGCTCGAAGTGGGCCTGGACTGGTGGCAACTGGTACCGCGCCTGGCCATCTGGTTTGCCATCGGCGTGGTTCTGCTGCTGCCCTGGGCGCGTCGCCCGCTGATCGGCCCGGCCAGCAAGGCCAATACTGCGCTGCTCGGCGTTGCAGTGGTCGCTTCGGGCGCTTGCGCCCTGGGCAGCCAGTTCACCCACCCCGGTGAAGTGTTCGGCGAACTGGGCCGCGACAGCAGCGAGATGGCCAGCGCCGCCCCGGCCATGCCCGACGGTGAATGGCAGGCCTACGGGCGTACCGAGCACGGCGACCGCTATTCGCCACTGCGCCAGATCACCCCGCAGAACGCCTACCGCCTGGAGGAGGCATGGCGCATCCGCACCGGTGACCTGCCAACCGAAAACGACCCGGTGGAGCTGACCAACCAGAACACCCCGCTGAAGGTCAACGGCATGCTCTATGCCTGCACCGCGCACAGCCGCCTGCTGGCTCTGGACCCGGACACCGGAGCGGAAATCTGGCGCTACGACCCTCAGGTCAAGAGCCCGGTCGGCACCTTCAAGGGCTTTGCCCACATGACCTGCCGTGGCGTTTCGTACTACGACGAAAACCGCTACGTCAGCCGCGACGGCAGCCCGGCACCGAAAATTACCGACGCCGGCCAGGCCGTGGCCCAGGCCTGCCCTCGCCGCCTCTACCTGCCGACTGCGGACGCCCGCCTGATCGCCATCAACGCCGACAACGGCAAGGTCTGCGAAGGCTTCGCCAACCAGGGCGTGATCGACCTTACCACCGGCATCGGCCCGTTCACCGCTGGCGGCTACTACTCCACCTCGCCAGCCGCGGTTACCCGTGACCTGGTGATCATCGGTGGCCATGTCACCGACAACGAGTCGACCAACGAGCCATCCGGCGTGATCCGCGCCTACGACGTGCATGACGGCCACCTGGTGTGGAACTGGGACAGCAACAACCCGGACGACACCCAGCCACTGGCGCCCGGCAAGATGTACAGCCGCAACTCGGCCAACATGTGGTCGATCGCCAGCGTCGACGAAGACCTCGGCATGATTTATCTGCCTCTGGGCAACCAGACCCCGGACCAGTGGGGCGCGAACCGCACCCCGGGTGCCGAGAAGTACAGCGCCGGCGTTGTCGCCCTGGACCTTGCCACCGGCAAGGCTCGCTGGAACTACCAGTTCACCCACCACGACCTGTGGGACATGGACGTCGGCAGCCAGCCGACCCTGGTCCACCTGAAGACCGACGATGGCGTGAAGCCGGCAATCATCGTGCCGACCAAGCAAGGCAGCCTGTACGTGCTCGACCGCCGCGACGGTACGCCGATCGTGCCGATCCGCGAAATCCCCACCCCGCAAGGTGCGGTGAAGGGCGATCACACCTCGCCGACCCAGGCCCGCTCCGACCTCAACCTGCTTGGCCCCGAGCTGACCGAACAGGCCATGTGGGGTGCCACGCCGTTCGACCAGATGCTGTGCCGCATCCAGTTCCGCGAGCTGCGTTACGAAGGCCAGTACACTCCACCGTCCGAGCAAGGCTCTCTGGTCTACCCGGGCAACGTCGGTGTGTTCAACTGGGGTAGCGTGTCGGTCGACCCGGTGCGCCAACTGCTGTTCACCTCGCCCAACTACATGGCTTTCGTGTCGAAGATGATCCCGCGTGAGCAAGTTGCCGAGGGCAGCAAGCGCGAAAGCGAGACCAGCGGCGTGCAGCCGAACACCGGCGCGCCGTACGCAGTGACCATGCACCCGTTCATGTCGCCACTGGGCGTACCGTGCCAGGCCCCGGCCTGGGGCTATGTCGCCGCCATCGACCTGTTCACCAACAAGGTGGTGTGGAAGCACAAGAACGGCACCACCCGCGACAGCACCCCGGTGCCGATCGGCCTGCCGGTTGGCGTGCCGAGCATGGGCGGCTCGATCGTCACCGCTGGTGGCGTCGGCTTCCTCAGCGGCACCCTGGACCAGTACCTGCGCGCCTATGACGTGAACAACGGCAAGGAACTGTGGAAAGCCCGCCTGCCAGCGGGTGGCCAGGCCACGCCAATGACCTACAGCGGCAAGGATGGCAAGCAGTACGTGCTGGTGACTGCTGGCGGGCATGGCTCGCTGGGCACCAGGATGGGCGATTACATCATCGCCTACAAACTGGCTGAGTAATCCAGAGATGCGGCAGTGAACCTGCTGCCGCATTCGCGGGTAAACCCGCTCCCACAGATACGGCGCTGCCCCCAAGGTCGGCGCCGTATCTGTGGGAGCGGGTTTACCCGCGAAAAGGCCGGTACAGGTATCACTTCTCTCTGCGCCCTTCGTCTACCATTGAAACCCATCCCCCCGCGCCCCATCTAAGCACCATAGTCATTCACGCAGGTGCCCCATGAGCGACCAGCAGGATTTCCCGGAACATCCCGACGAACACAGCGAAGTCGAACACACCACTCCCCAGGCCGAAACCGGCCACGCCCTCGCCCTGCCCGGCCAGCAGTTGCCGGACAAGGTCTACGTGATCCCGATCCACAACCGTCCGTTCTTCCCGGCCCAGGTGCTGCCGGTCATCGTCAATGAAGACCCTTGGGCAGAAACCCTCGACCTGGTAGCCAAGACGCCAGATCACAGCCTGGCCCTGTTCTTCATGGATACTCCGCCAGAAGATCACCGCCATTTCGACACCTCGGCGCTGCCCCAGTACGGCACGCTGGTGAAGGTGCACCACGCCAGCCGCGAAAACGGCAAGCTGCAGTTCGTCGCCCAGGGCCTGACCCGGGTACGCATCCGTACCTGGCTCAAGCACCACCGCCCGCCGTACCTGGTAGAGGTCGAATACCCGCGCCAGCCCGCCGAGCCGACCGACGAGGTCAAGGCCTACGGCATGGCGCTGATCAACGCGATCAAGGAGCTGCTGCCGCTCAACCCGCTGTACAGCGAAGAGCTGAAGAACTACCTCAACCGCTTCAGCCCCAACGACCCGTCGCCACTCACCGACTTCGCCGCCGCCCTCACCTCGGCTACCGGCAGCCAGTTGCAGGAAGTGCTCGACTGCGTGCCCATGCTCAAGCGCATGGAAAAGGTCCTGCCGATGCTGCGCAAGGAAGTCGAGGTCGCGCGCCTGCAGAACGAGATCTCGGCCGAGGTCAACCGGCAGATCGGCGAGCACCAGCGCGAGTTCTTCCTCAAGGAACAGCTCAAGGTCATCCAGCAGGAACTGGGCCTGACCAAGGACGACCGCAGCGCCGACCTCGAGCAGTTCGAGCAACGCCTCGAAGGCAAGACCCTGCCGGACCAGGCGCGCAAGCGCATCGACGAAGAGATGGGCAAGCTGGCCATCCTCGAAACCGGCTCGCCCGAATACGCCGTCACCCGCAACTACCTGGACTGGGCAACCGCCCTGCCCTGGGGCGTGTACGGCAAGGACAAGCTCGACCTCAACCACGCGCGCAAGGTCCTCGACCAGCACCACGCCGGCCTCGATGACATCAAGGAGCGCATTCTCGAATTCCTCGCCGTGGGCGCCTGGAAAGGCGAGATCAGCGGCTCGATCGTGCTGCTGGTTGGTCCGCCCGGGGTCGGCAAGACCAGCATCGGCAAGTCCATCGCCGAATCGCTCGGCCGGCCGTTCTACCGCTTCAGTGTCGGCGGCATGCGTGACGAGGCCGAGATCAAGGGCCACCGCCGCACCTACATCGGCGCCCAGCCCGGCAAGCTGGTGCAGGCCCTGAAGGACGTCGAAGTGATGAACCCGGTGATCATGCTCGACGAGATCGACAAGATGGGCCAGAGCTACCAGGGCGACCCGGCTTCAGCACTGCTGGAAACCCTCGACCCGGAGCAGAACGTCGACTTCCTCGACCACTACCTCGACCTGCGCCTGGACCTGTCCAAGGTACTGTTCGTGTGCACCGCAAACACCCTGGACTCGATCCCCGGACCATTGCTCGACCGCATGGAAGTGATCCGCCTGTCCGGCTACATCACCGAAGAGAAGCTGGCCATCGCCAAGCGCCACCTGTGGCCCAAGCAGCTGGAAAAGGCCGGCGTGGCCAAGACCAGCCTCGGCATCAGCGACAGTGCGCTGCGCGCAGTGATCGAAGGCTATGCCCGAGAAGCCGGGGTGCGCCAGCTGGAGAAACAACTGGGCAAGCTGGTGCGCAAGGCAGTGGTCAAGCTGCTGGATAACCCCGAGGCCAAGCTGAAGATAGGCACCAAGGACCTGGAAGCCGCGCTTGGCATGCCCGTGTTCCGCAGCGAGCAAGTGCTTGCCGGCAAAGGCGTGATCACCGGCCTGGCCTGGACCAGCATGGGCGGCGCCACTCTGCCGATCGAAGCCACCCGCATCCACACTCTCAACCGGGGCTTCAAGCTGACCGGCAAGCTGGGTGATGTGATGAAAGAGTCAGCCGAAATCGCCTACAGCTACGTCAGCTCCAACCTCAAACAGTTCGGTGGTGACCCGGGTTTCTTCAACGAAGCGTTCATTCACCTGCACGTGCCCGAAGGCGCCACGCCAAAGGACGGCCCGAGTGCCGGCATCACCATGGCCAGCGCCCTGTTGTCGCTGGCCCGTGACCAGGCGCCCAAGAAAGGCGTGGCCATGACTGGCGAGCTGACGCTGACCGGGCAGGTGCTGCCGATTGGCGGTGTGCGCGAGAAGGTGATTGCGGCGCGGCGGCAGAAGATCTTCGAACTGATCTTGCCGGAGCCTAACCGTGGGGACTATGAAGAACTGCCGGATTATCTGCGCGAAGGCCTGACCGTGCATTTTGCCAAGCGCTTTGCCGACGTGGCGAAAGTGCTGTTCTAGCCAGCACCGGCCTCTTCGCGGGTAAACCCGCTCCCACAGGGATAGCGCAGGGCTTGAGCCCAGTGAGATCACTGTGGGAGCGGGTTTACCCGCGAAAGGGCCGGCACAGACAACACAAATCTACTCGATCATCGGTTATCCTCAGGCCATCGTCAGCCTCCGGAGCCAACATGACCGCCCCTCGTCTGCTCGTTCCCCTGAGCTTCGCCCTGCTTTCTGCCTGCGCCAATCAGCCCACCCGGCCGGTTGCACTCGATGCCGAAAGCGAATGCCCGACGCGCCTGCAGGTTGGCCAGACGCTGACCCTGACGCTGCCAAGCAACCCGTCCACCGGTTACCGCTGGCGGGTCGAAAACCCAGCCGCGAACGTGCTGCAAAGCCTCGGCCCGGAGGTGTACAGCGCCCCGGAAGAAGACGATGTGGTCGGCAGCGCCGGTGTCTCGACCTGGCGCTACCAGGCCAGCGGCACCGGCGATGGCCAGTTGGTGCTGATCTACCAGCAGCCGTGGGCTGCAGATGTTGCCCCGGTACAGACTTTCGATTGCAGGATCGTCGTCCGCTGACCGCAGCGGCTGCTCCATGAACACCCTGAGGCTGAAGCGCTGCCATGGCAAGAATCGCGGCCTTTGGCTAAAATGCGCCTCCGTTTCACCCTGTATCGAGCCCTCCGTGAGCAAACAACCCGACCGCCTTTTCGCCCAGCCCCTGGAGCAGGTGCCCGACTTCGTCTTCAACGAGGATGTGGTGCGTGTGTTCCCGGACATGATCAAGCGCTCGGTGCCGGGCTACCCGACCATCGTCGAGAACCTCGGCGTGCTGGCCGCGCGCTTCGCCCAGCCGCACACCACGCTGTACGACCTGGGTGCGTCGCTGGGCGCCGTTACCCAGTCGCTGCGCCGCCATGTGCGCAGTGACGGCTGCCGGGTTGTTGCCGTGGACAACTCAGCGGCCATGGTCGAACGTTGCCGTCAGTACCTCACCGCCCAGGACTCGATGTTCCAGGAACTGCTGCCGGTGCAAGTGCTGGAAGCCGACATCCTGGCCCTGCCCTTCGAGCCCGCCTCGGTGGTGGCGATGAATTTCACCCTGCAGTTCATCGCCCCCGACCAGCGCCTGGAACTGCTCGGCCGTATCCGCCAGGCGCTGTTGCCCGGTGGTGCGCTGATCCTCTCGGAAAAACTGCGCTTCGCCGATGATGAACAGCAGGACTTGCTCAATGAACTGCACCTGGACTTCAAGCGTGCCAATGGCTACAGCGAACTGGAGATTGCCCAGAAGCGCAGCGCCATCGAGAACGTGATGAGGCCCGATACCCTCGAAGCCCACCAGGCGCGCCTGCGCGCAGCCGGTTTCTCGAAGGTGGTGCCCTGGTTCCAATGCCTTAATTTCGCCTCTTTGATTGCCCTGCCATGATCGATCTGTCCCCCCTCGTCCGCCGCCTGGCGGGCACGCCCCTGGCTTCCTGGTCGCAAGGCCTGCAAGCGCAACTGGAAGCCAAGCTGGAGAAGGGCCACGGCGACCTCGACCGCTGGCGTGGTGCGCTGGAAGCCCTTCCCGCCCTGCAGCCGAGCGAAATCGACCTGGCCAACGGGCTGCGCCTGGACTGCGATTGCGACGACGCGACCCGCGCGCAGATGCGTCAGGCATTGATGGGCCTGTCGCCTTGGCGCAAAGGGCCGTTCGACCTGTTCGGGGTGCATGTGGACACCGAGTGGCGTTCGGACTGGAAATGGTCCCGGGTTGGCCCGCACCTGGACCTCAAGGGCAAGCGTGTGCTCGACGTGGGCTGCGGCAACGGCTACTACCAGTGGCGCATGCTCGGTGCCGGTGCCGACATAGTTGTTGGCGTCGACCCGAACTGGCTGTTCTTCTGCCAGTTCCAGGCCGTCCAGCAATACCTGCCAGAGTTGCCCGCATGGCACCTGCCGTTCGCCCTCGAAGACCTGCCGGCCAACCTCGAAGGTTTCGATACGGTGTTTTCCATGGGGGTGTTCTATCACCGCCGCTCGCCTATCGAGCACCTGCTGGCGCTCAAGGACTGCCTGGTCAAAGGTGGCGAACTGGTGCTGGAAACCCTGGTGATCGAAGGTGACGAAAACCAGGTACTGGTACCTGAGGACCGCTATGCACAGATGCGCAACGTCTGGTATCTGCCGTCGGTACCAGCCCTGGAGCGCTGGTTGCGCCGGGCCGGTTTCAGCGATGTGCGGTGCGTCGACGTAAGCGTGACCAGCGTCGAAGAACAGCGCAGCACCGAGTGGATGCGCTACCAGTCACTGGTCGACTTCCTTGACCCGA
Organism: Pseudomonas sp. NLJ1; assembly: GCF_049486705.1. Taxonomy (NCBI): domain Bacteria; kingdom Pseudomonadati; phylum Pseudomonadota; class Gammaproteobacteria; order Pseudomonadales; family Pseudomonadaceae; genus Pseudomonas; species Pseudomonas sp. NLJ1. Next base: position 1,622,190 of record NZ_CP137735.1, read on the forward strand.
ACGACCACAGCAAGACCATCGAAGGCCTGCCGGCTCCACGTCGCGCCACCCTGCTGGCACGCAAATAAAAAAAGACGCCCGGATGGGCGTCTGAATACATCTGCGCCGAGGAACTGACGCGGCGCAGGTGCTGTAACTTCAATCCTTGGCCAACTCGCGGGCCCTCTCCTGCGCCTTGCGCTCACGTTCGGCAACGGCCTGTTGCTTGTCGCCGTGCAGGCGCTGCTGGTCTTCGCGGAACGCTTGCCAGAATTGTTTCGAACGTTCCGCACCGCCCTCGGCATAAACACTGGCGCTGCCCAGGGCAAGGGTGGCCAACAGCAGGTATTTGGTCAGGTTCATCGTGGTTGCCTCGTGATAACCGATCAGACACGGCCATCCTAGCGAGGGCTAGCTAACAGCAAGGTGAGGCGCGGATTACAGTCTTGCAATGTGGCCCTGTGTTGTCAGTGCTGGCCGCTTCGCGGGTAAACCCGCTCCCACAGGAACTGCGGGGATTTTCAGCGTCTGTGAAGACCCTGTGGGAGCGGGTTTACCCGCGAAAGGACCGCAACAGACAGCCAGATAACACCAGCATTACAAATCCGTTATCTGCGCCGCACGCCCTTACTCATGCCGTAACATCCTGCCCCTTGACCCTGATGTCACTACAGGGTCGAGAATCGCCCCCCTTTCATCACACCGAGCCTCCCATGCGTCTACTGCTCATAGAGGACGAACTGCGCACTGCCGACTACCTGCAGCAGGGCCTGCGCGAGAACGGCTACGTGGTCGACTGCGCCCACACCGGCACCGATGGCCTGCACCTCGCCCGCCAGCAGCCCTACGGCCTGGTCATTCTCGACGTCAATCTGCCCGAACTCGATGGCTGGACCGTGCTGCAGCGGCTACGTGCCGAATCGACCACACGTATCATGATGCTCACCGCCCACGGCCGCCTGGCCGACCGGGTCAAGGGCCTGGACCTGGGGGCCGACGACTACCTGCTCAAACCCTTCGAGTTTCCTGAACTGCTGGCCCGCATCCGCAGCCTGCTGCGTCGCAACGATCAGCAAGTGCAGCCCAGCACCCTGCGCGTCGCCGATCTGGAGCTGGACCCCGCCCGCCACCGCGCTTACCGTGCCGGGCAGCGTATCGACCTGACCGCCAAGGAATTCGCCTTGCTGCACCTGCTGATGCGCCAGACCGGCGAGGTGCTGTCGCGCACCCAGATCATCTCGCTGGTGTGGGACATGAACTTCGACTGCGACACCAATGTGGTCGAGGTTTCGATCCGGCGCCTGCGGGCAAAGATCGACGACCCGTTCGACGACAAGCTGATCCATACCCTGCGTGGCGTCGGCTACGTGCTCGAGGCACGCTTTTGAACAACGCCAGCCTGTCACTGCGCCTGGGCCTGAGCGTGACGCTGATGGGCGCCGCACTGGTGCTGCTGCTGGCTTGCCTGGCCGTGTTCGCGCTTGATCACGAACTGGACAACCGCGCACGCAAGGACCTGGCGCGCAAGATGCTGCAGGTCGAGCACAACCTGCGCGTCGACCTGCGTAGCGAAGACCTGGGCAGCCGCGCCCATCCCTTGCTCGACCTGGTGATGGGGCACGACAACCTCAGCCTCAGTGTGCTGGCCCTGGAAGGCCGCCACCCGCACCTGCTCAGCCTGGGACCAGCGCTTGAATCGCAGGTAGGCGAGCTGCGCACCGATGCCCGCCTGGCCTTTCATGCCTGGCGCGACAGCAAAGGTAACCAGATCCTTACCGCGACCCGGCTGATGCGCCTGCGCGACGACACCCCAGTCAGGGTGATGATGTCGCTCAACCGCGCCGACGACAACGCCCTGCTACAGGCTTACCTGCATTCCACCTTGCTGGCGTTACCGCTGCTGTTGCTGCTGATCGGCGCCGGCGCCAGGTGGCTGACCCGGCGCGGCCTGAAGCCCTTGCGCCACTTCCGCCGCATTGCCGGGCAGGTGTCGGCGCAAGACTTGCAACATCGCCTGCCAGCGAGCGGCCTGCCGCTGGAACTGGCAGAGCTGGCCAGCAGCATCAATGTGATGCTCGATCGGCTCGATCAGGGGGTCAGCCAGCTGTCGCAGTTTTCCGACGACCTCGCCCATGAGCTGCGTACCCCCTTGAGCAACCTGATGGGCAAGGCCCAGGTGACCCTGGCCCGTGAACGGGACAACGCCAATTACCGCGAAGTGCTGGAAGACAGTATCGAAGAGCTGACCCGGCTCAACCGCATCATCAACGACATGCTGTTTCTTGCCCAGGTCAGCCAGCCTCAAGCCCAGGTGGTGTTGAAACCCATGGCATTGGCCGACGAAACTGCTCGGGTTGTCGAACTTTTCGCGTTCAGTGCCGAACTGAAAGACGTTGAGCTGCGTGTTCAGGGCTGGGGGACGGCACTGGGGGATCGGCTGATGTTTCAACGGGCATTGTCGAATCTGCTGAGCAATGCGATTCGGCACTGCCCCGATGGCAAGCCCGTAGAGTTGCGCATCGAGCGCCTGAGTAGTGAAATTCGGCTTTCGGTGGAAAACCAGGGGCCTGGTATTGCTGCAGAGCACCAGTCGCGCTTGTTCGAGCGGTTTTACCGGGTTGGCTCGGGGCGCTCGCGGCTGGAAGGCGGGACCGGGTTGGGGCTGGCGATCGTCAAGTCGATCATGCAGCTGCATGGCGGGCGGGTCGAGGTCAGCAGCAGCCCATTGGGGCCTACCCGGTTTACCCTGGTGTTTCCTGCCGATTGATCTTTCGCCTGTGCCGGCCTCTTCGCGGGTGAACCCGCTCCCACAGGTACCCTACAGGGCTGGGGCTTGTGCGCCCCCTCTGGGAGCGGGTTTACCCGCGAAGGGGCCGGTACAGGCGACCAACGATCAGCGCGAAGCCGCCACGATCAGCGCCTTCATCTCGGCCACAGCGGCCTTGAAGCCCACGAACAAGGCATGCGCCACCAGCGCATGGCCGATGTTCAGTTCATTGATGCCCTTGATCGCGGCCACCGCCTCGACGTTGTGGTAATGCAACCCGTGACCAGCATTGACGATCAGCCCCTGCCCCACCCCGAACGCCACACCATCGACGATACGCTTGAGCTCCTCAGCCACATCAGTCGGGGTTTCGGCGTCGGCGTACCGCCCGGTGTGCAGTTCGATGGCTGGCGCTCCAACACGATGCGATGCCTCGATCTGCCGCTCGTCGGCATCGATGAACAGCGACACTTCGGCACCGGTACGCGACAGGCGCTCAACCGCAGCCTTGATCCGTGCCTCCTGGCCCGCCACGTCCAGGCCGCCTTCGGTGGTCAGTTCCTGACGGGTTTCGGGTACCAGGCAGATGTGCGCCGGGCGAATCTTCTCGGCAAAGGCCATCATCTCTTCGGTGACGCCCATCTCGAAGTTCATGCGGGTCTGCAGCACGTCCTTGAGCAGCACCACGTCACGCTCCTGGATATGCCGGCGGTCTTCACGCAGGTGCACGGTGATGCCATCGGCGCCTGCTTCCTCGGCATCCAGGGCAGCCTTGACCGGATCAGGGTAACGCGTGCCCCGGGCCTGACGCAGGGTCGCCACGTGGTCGATGTTTACGCCGAGAAGCATGCGATTGCTGTGAGTCACGAAAGGCTCTCCTGAAGATTGAGCCCCACAGCATACGTCGTGATCAGCGCTTGCGAAACAGTTCCCGGCTGACCAGCGGTTTTCCCCCCAGGTGAACCGCCAGGGCCTGGCGCATCAGGCGCTTGGCGGCGAGCAAGGCACCCGGGGCATCCCAGTCGGCTTCGGCCAGGGCCACCAGTTCGGTGCCGCGGAACAGGCCGGGTTGCGCCAACTCCACCCGCTCCAGGCCGGCGTCCACACGCAAGCGGTACAGGCCGTCGACCGCGATCGGCTGGTCATTGACGTCGTGATGCAACGAAAACGCGTAACCGAGCTCGTCCAGCATCCGCCATTCGAATGAGCGCAGCAGCGGCTCTAGCGGGCGACCGGCGGCCAAGGCCTGCAAGGTCAGGGTGTAGTGCTCGAACAGCGCCGGGAAAGGCGCTTCGGCGGGCAGCAGGCGCATGAGCAGTTCGTTGAGGTACAACCCGCTGAACAGGGCATCGCCGTGCAGCCAGGCGGCGATGCCGGCGCTGTCCATGCGGCCGACATTCTTCAGCTCGCCACGCCCGCGCAGCTCCAGCTCCAGCGGCACGAACGGCCGCACCAGGCTGCCACCCTTGCCACGCGCACGGCGCAGCACGGCGCGCATGCGGCCCTGCGGGGTGAAAAAGTCCACCAGCGCGCTGGTTTCCTTGTAGGCACGGCTGTGCAGCACGTAAGCTGGCTGGCCAACAGGTTGTTCCATAAACGCTCTCTAAAAGCCCCAGACAACTGTGGGAGCGGGTTTACCCGCGAATGCGATGGTGAACCCACTGACGCATTCGCGGGTAAACCCGCTCCCACAGAGTAACCTGAGCCGTCAGGCGAATTTACAGGTCGCCGTAGCCCAGCGAACGCAGGGCACGCTCGTCGTCGGACCAGCCGCCTTTCACCTTGACCCACAGGTTGAGCATGACCTTGGAGTCGAACAGCACCTCCATGTCCTTGCGCGCCTCGGAGCCAATGCGCTTGATACGCTCGCCCTTGTCGCCAATGATGATTTTCTTCTGGCCGTCGCGCTCGACCAGGATCAGCGCGTGAATGTGCAGCACATGGCCCTGCTGCTTGAATTCTTCGATCTCCACGGTGATCTGGTACGGCAATTCCGCACCCAGCTGGCGCATGATCTTCTCGCGCACCAGTTCGGCGGCCAGGAAGCGGCTGCTGCGGTCAGTGATCTGGTCTTCGGGGAAGAAGTGCTCGTTCTCGGGCAGGTGCTTGGCGATCTGTGCTTCCAGCGCCTGGAGGTTGTGCCCCTGCTGCGCGGAAATCGGCATGACCTCGGCGTTCGGCAATTGCTCCTGCAGCCACTGCAAGTGCGGGATCAGCTCGGCCTTCTCTTCCATGCGATCGGTCTTGTTGACCGCGATGATCAGTGGGCCCGTCACGTACTGCACGCGCTCCAGCACCAGTTGGTCCTCGTCGGTCCATTTGGTGCGGTCGACTACGAAGATCACCACGTCGACGTCTTTCAGGGCCGCCGAGGCATTGCGGTTCATGTAGCGGTTCAAGGCCTTGTCGTTGGCCTTGTGCATACCTGGGGTATCGACGTAGATCGCCTGCACGTCACCCTCGGTCTTGATGCCGAGCATGTTGTGACGGGTGGTTTGTGGCTTGCGCGAGGTAATCGCCAGTTTCTGGCCGAGGATGTGGTTGAGCAGGGTCGACTTGCCCACGTTGGGGCGGCCGACGATGGCCACGTAGCCGCAGCGGGTCGGGTTGCTATCAGTCATTGCCATTCTCCACGCCCAGGGCGATCAATGCAGACGCGGCGGCGACTTGCTCGGCAATACGCCGGCTGACGCCCTGACCACGGCTCTTGTTGTTCAGCAGCACTACCTCGCATTCGACGAAGAAGGTACGGCAATGAGGTTCGCCCTGGATATCCACCACTTCGTAACGTGGCAGCTCACAGCTGCGCGACTGCAGAAACTCCTGCAGGCGGGTTTTCGGGTCCTTGTTGGTATCGACCAGGGTCAGCCCCTCGAACTCGTCGGCCAGCCAGGCCAGCACGCGCTCACGGGCAGTTTCCATGTCGGCGTCCAGGTAGATGGCGCCAATCAGCGCCTCCAGGGCATCGGCCAGGATCGACTCGCGGCGGAAGCCACCGCTCTTGAGTTCCCCCGAGCCCAGGCGCAGATAGTCACCCAGGTCGAAACCACGGGCCAGACGAGCCAGGGTCTCACCCTTGACCAGGCGCGCACGCAGGCGCGACAGCTGGCCTTCGCGGGCCTGCGGAAAGCGCTCGAACAGCGCCTCGCCGGCGACGAAGTTGAGAATGGCGTCACCGAGAAACTCCAGGCGCTCGTTGTTGCGCCCGGCGTAGCTGCGATGGGTCAGGGCCAGAAGCATCTGGTCCTGGTTCTTGAAGGTATAGCCGAGCTTTCGCTCCAGACGGGCAAGGGAAGCAGTCATGCGGCCACCCGTTCGTTGTTCAACGCGTTGTTCAAATCAACATCCTGAAAGACTGTTTGGCTGTGGCCCGCCGCGATGTGCGGCGAATCTCCCGATCCCTGAGAACACAGCCTATGTCAGAAATGCATTCGGCGCTGCCTGCTGGCCAGCGCCGATGGGTATCAATGGATCAGACCGACCCGCGACAGGTTGGGCAGGTGGCTGAGTTTGGGCTCTGGCCAGCTCATCCACACCGCGAAGGCCTTGCCGACGATGTTCCGGTCCGGAACCATGCCGTGCAGTTCCTTCGGGATGTTCGGATCATCCCAGTAACGGCTGTCGTTGGAGTTGTCGCGGTTGTCGCCCATCATGAAGTAATGGCCTGCCGGCACGGTCCATTGCTGGTCCGGCGGCATGCGGTAACGGCTCATTTCCTTGCGGATCAGGTGTTCGGCCTCGCCGAGCTTTTCCTTGTACAGCTCGGCGCTGCCCAGGGTGCCCGGTTCGGTGCCCACCAGTTGTTCGGCAATTGGCTGGCCGTTGACGAACAACCGCTTGTCGCTGGTGTAGCGCACCTGGTCGCCCGGCAAGCCAACCACTCGTTTGATGTAGTTGACGTTCGGGTCGCTCGGGTAGCGGAACACCATCACATCACCGCGTTGCGGGTCACCCACTTCGATGACCTTCTTGTCGATCACCGGCAGGCGAATGCCATAGGAGAACTTGTTCACCAGGATGAAGTCGCCCACTTCCAGGGTCGGTTTCATCGACCCCGACGGAATCTGGAACGGCTCGACCAGGAACGAACGCAGCACCAGCACGATGAACAGCACCGGGAAGAACGACTTGCCGTATTCAACCAGCAATGGCTCCTTGCCCAGGCGCTCGACCACCGCCATCTCGGGCTGGCTGACGCTGCCCTGGTAGTTGGCGATTGCCGCACGCCGGCGCGGGGCCAGGAACAGCAGGTCGATCAAGCCCAGCAGGCCGCAGACGAAGACGGCGATGACTAGCAACAGCGGGAAATTTAGCGACATAGGACCTAGCTATCCAACCTGAGCACGGCGAGGAAGGCTTCCTGTGGAATCTCCACGTTACCCACCTGTTTCATGCGTTTCTTACCGGCCTTCTGCTTCTCCAGCAGCTTCTTCTTACGGCTGACGTCACCACCGTAGCACTTGGCCAGTACGTTCTTTCTGAGCGCCTTGACGGTTGTCCGCGCGATGATCTGGCCGCCGATAGCTGCCTGGATCGCCACATCGAACATCTGCCGAGGGATCAGTTCCTTCATCTTTTCGGTCAACGCACGGCCCTTGTAGGCCGCGTTGTCGCGGTGCACGATCAATGCCAGGGCATCGACCTTGTCGCCGTTGATCAGTACATCCAGCTTGACCAGGTTGGCCGACTGGTAGCGATCGAAATGATAGTCCAGCGAAGCATAGCCGCGGCTGGTGGACTTGAGCCGGTCGAAGAAGTCCAGCACCACTTCGTTCATCGGCAGGTCGTAGCGCACCTGCACCTGGCTGCCGAGGAACTGCATGTCGCGCTGCACGCCACGCTTCTCGATGCACAGGGTGATGACGTTGCCCAGGTGCTCTTGCGGCACCAGAATGGTGGCGGTGACGATCGGCTCGCGGAAATCGGCGACAGCTGAAACGTCTGGCAGCTTCGACGGGTTGTCGACGGTGATGGTTTCACCGGTTTTCAGTTCCAGCTCGTAGATCACGCTTGGCGCGGTGGTAATCAGGTCCAGGTCGTATTCGCGCTCCAGGCGCTCCTGGATGATTTCCATGTGCAGCATGCCGAGGAAACCGCAACGGAAGCCGAAGCCCAGGGCGTCGGAGCTTTCCGGCATGTACTGCAGCGACGAGTCGTTCAGGGTCAGCTTCTGCAGCGCATCGCGGAAGTCCTCGAAGTCGTCGGAGCTTACCGGGAACAGGCCGGCATAGACCTGCGGCTGGATCTTCTTGAAGCCTGGCAGCACCTCGACCTCAGGGGTCGTGGACAGGGTCAGGGTGTCACCGACCGGGGCACCGTGGATGTCCTTGATGCTGGCGATAATGAAGCCCACTTCGCCGGCCTTCAGGTCGGCGGTCTGGGTGTGCTTCGGGGTGAACACGCCCACGCTGTCGACCAGGTGCACCTTGCCGGTGGACTTGACCAGGATCTTGTCGCCTTTCTTGACGCGGCCCTGGCGCACGCGCACCAGCGAGACCACGCCCAGGTAGTTGTCGAACCAGGAATCGATGATCAGCGCCTGCAGAGGGGCGTCGATCTCGCCTTCAGGCGCCGGAATGGTATGCACCAGGCGCTCGAGCACCTCGTCCACGCCCATGCCGCTCTTGGCGCTGCAGGCCACGGCGTCGGTGGCGTCGATGCCGATGATCTTCTCGATCTCGTCCTTGACGCGATCCGGGTCGGCCTGGGGCAGGTCCATCTTGTTCAGAACCGGCATGACTTCCAGGCCCTGCTCGATGGCGGTATAGCAGTTGGCCACGGACTGGGCCTCGACACCCTGGCCGGCGTCCACGACCAGCAACGCGCCTTCACAGGCTGCCAGGGAGCGTGAGACTTCGTAGGTGAAGTCGACATGGCCGGGGGTGTCGATGAAGTTCAGCTGGTAGGTCTTGCCGTCCTGCGCCTTGTAGTGAAGCGTGACGCTGTGGGCCTTGATGGTGATACCGCGCTCACGCTCCAGGTCCATGGAATCGAGCACCTGGGCTTCCATTTCGCGTGCCGACAGGCCACCGCACATCTGGATGAAACGGTCGGCCAGCGTCGACTTGCCATGGTCGATGTGGGCGATGATGGAGAAATTGCGGATATGACTCAAATCACTCACGGGTCAACACTCGAAAAGGCTGCGAGCCGGACGCCCGCCGAAAAATAGCCGGGAATTGTACCTTAAGCTGCCGGGATATGGGAGATTCCTCTATCGGGCTGTGCACAGCATTCGCCCCGGCAATTGTGAATTTTCATGAAAAAGGGCAGCCGAAGCTGCCCTTTTCTCCTTGCGAACCCGCTTACTCAGCCAGCTTGAAGGTAATGAAGCTGGCACGGCCCTGACGCAGCACGCGCATCGACACCGAACGGTTCTTTGGCAGTTCCTTGGCGATTTCGGTGAATTCCTTCGCCGAACCGATGGCCTGGTTGTTCAGGTGGCTGATGACATCACCTGGGCGCAGGCCGATCATCGCGGCCGGGCCATCCTGGACTTCCTTGATGACCACGCCGCCCTTGAGTTCCAGGGCTTTCTTCTGCTCGGCGGTCAGGTCGGCCACCGAGACGCCCAGGCGGTTGCTGCTGCGCTCTGCGCTGCCTTCGGCACCGGTACCGATGTCGGCGTCTTCGTCGGGGAGTGCGCCAACGCTGATGTCGAGGTTCTGGCGCTTGCCGTTGCGGATGATCTCCAGCTTGGCCTTTTCGCCATCCTTGAGGCTGCCGACCAGATGCGGCAGGTCGGCCGACATGATGATCGGCTGACCGTTCATGCTCAGGATCACGTCACCCACCTGCAGGCCGCCCTTGGCTGCCGGGCCGTTTTCCAGCACCTGTGCCACCAGGGCACCGGCCGGCTTGTCCAGGCCGAACGATTCAGCCAGGTCCTTGTTGACTTCCTGGATCACCACGCCCAGCCAGCCGCGGCTGACCTTGCCGTCTTTCTTCAGCTGATTGGAGACATCAATCGCCACATCGATCGGAATCGCGAACGAAAGGCCCATGAAACCGCCGGAACGGGTGAAGATCTGCGAGTTGATACCCACTACTTCGCCATTCATGTTGAACAGCGGGCCGCCGGAGTTGCCCGGGTTGATGGCCACATCGGTCTGGATGAACGGTACGTAGGTGTCGTTGGGCAGGGTACGGCCCTTGGCACTGACGATACCTTTGGTCACCGAATGGTCGAAGCCGAACGGCGAACCGATGGCCAGTACCCACTCGCCCACCTTGAGCTTCTCGGAGTCACCCAGCTTGACGGTCGGCAGGTTCTTGCCCTCGACCTTGAGCAGGGCCACATCGGTGCGCGGGTCGGTGCCGACCAGCTTGGCTTGCAGCTCGCTGCGGTCCGACAGGCGGACGATGATCTCGTCGGCATCGGCTACCACGTGGTTGTTGGTCAGCACGTAGCCATCGCTGGAAATGATGAAGCCCGAACCCAGCGACTGGGCTTCGCGCTGGCGGTCGCCACGCGGCGAGCGTGGCTGCTGCGGCATATTGCGCTCGAAGAATTCGCGGAACATCGGCGGCAGGCCTTCCAGGTCGGGCATCTGCCCGGCGGCCATGCGGCGGTCCGGCAGTTTCTGCTTGGTACTGATGTTGACCACGGCCGGCGAGGCCTGCTCGACCAGGGTAGTGAAGTCCGGCAGGGCTTCCTCGGCCTGGGCGCTGAGCACCTGGCCGAGCATCAGCACGGCGGCGAACATCGATAGGTAGGATTTCAAGCGTGGTATTGACATACGGCTCCCGTCACAACGAGCGGTAGTTTAGAAAGGCCCCTGCACAAAGCAGGAAAGGCCAGGCTCCTAGAAGCCTGACCTATAGAAAATTTGCCGATGGATTGCAAATGACAATGCTTTAATTTCATTTCAGCGGCATGCCCGCGTGCCTTGCGTCAGGCCCGCAAAAGCGCGCCATCACTGGCGCGCCTGGCCATCCTGTGGGCGCATGGACAGCGCCACACGCTCTGCGGTACCCAGCGGAATTTCGCCGACCACGGTAACCATGACCTTACCCTTGGGGGTGTTGAGGCGACGGGAAACCGCCGAAGTCGGGCCTAGCTGAGTGCGCATGTCGGTCCCGCCCTCATCCTTTACCGGCTCGAGGAACACCGAGAAACGTGCCAGGCCATCGTCATACATCAGGCTGCTGACCGTGCTGTCCTGCTTCGGATCGCGGCGTACCGAACTGTTGACCAGTTCGAAACCAGGCGGCAGCCAGTCCGAGCGCCAGCCGGCGACCGTGTCATGGGCGCTAGCGGCCACATGCTGCACCGGCTTGCACGCAGTGCTGGCGCGCAGCTGGTCATCGCTGGGCGCTGCAGTATCGAGACGGGTCATCTGGAAGCGCTCCAGCAATTGCCCCTTGTCGTTGACCATCAACGAGCGCAGCGGCAGACCGGTAGCACGGTCCAGATGCAATTCGAAGGCATAGCGGTGCTGGTCGCGCGGGGTGAGCGTCACGATCACGGCATCGCGCCCGGCGACCCGTGACTTGCCCGCCACGCTCAAGTCATACCAGCCCATCAGTTTCAGTGGATCAAGCACACGCTGCGCGGTGTCCGGGGGCGCCGTCACACCACTGGCCAAGGCCCCGCTGACGCACTCTACCTTGCCATCCAGGCGCACGATCTCCTGGGCAGTACCATCGAGCTGCAACAGCCGCTCGCTGACCTTGCCGTCGTCGACCCTGTGCCAGATCTCGTGGGAAGAGAAACTGCCGTTGCGTTCGTAGACAAAAGAGCCTTGGTAGCTCTGCTTTTGCTCGGCCTGTGCCAGCTTGCTCAGCCACTCGCTCGCCTCGGGCGAGGAGTTGGCGGCCAACGCTGGCACCGTCATGCAGCTGCCAATCAGCAGCGACAGGAGAGGTAGCGCGCGCATGATCCTCCTTACTTAACGGTTTTCCAGGCTGGCGGCGCGGGCATATGGCAATGCGGTTTCAGTGCCCTTGAGCGCAGATTCCTGGGCATGCTGGCGCAGGTAGCCTGGCAGACGCTGATCCCAGCCGGCCTGGTTCTGCAGCACGCCGTTGGCCATCGGCCCGGTCGGTTGCTCACTGCTCTCACTATAGCCTGCCAAAACGGCGGGGCCTTGTGCTTGTGGCACACTCAGGCCTTGCTGGGCAGGTTGCTGGGCAGCAAGCTCGGCGCCAGTGATCTCGTCCTGGTTGTACATGCGCACACCGGCCAGCACCGCTACGGTGACCGAGGCAGCCACCGCCAGGCGGCCAATGCTGCGCCATGGCCCTTTCTTGGCCTTGGCCGGCACGGCTTCGTCAGCCAGCGCTGCAGACACCGCCGAGGCGATATCCAGGTCAGGCAGCAGCAGCTCCTTGTGCATGGCTGCGCGGGCAACCTGGTAACGCGACCAGGTGGCTCGGGTTTCAGCATCGTCTACGGCGTTCAACACACGACGCAGTTCAAGCTCGTCCGCTTCGTTATCCATCACCGCGGACAGCGATTCCTGCAAAGCTTCACGACTCATGGCGGTTCCTCTCTTGGCTGTCGCCGCTGTCTCAGGTTTCCTGCAGCAAAGGTTGCAGGGCTTTGTCTATTGCCTCCCGAGCGCGGAAGATTCGAGAGCGCACGGTACCCACCGGACATTGCATGACACTCGCAATGTCTTCGTAACTCAGCCCGTCGAACTCGCGCAGGGTCAGCGCCGTACGCAGGTCTTCGGGCAGTTGCTGGATGGTGCGATGGACAGTGCCTTCGATTTCATCCCGCAACAACGAGCGTTCTGGGGACTCGAGATCCTTGAGACCATGATCGCCGTCGTAAAACTCCGCATCCTCGGAGCTCACATCACTATCTGGTGGCCGTCTTCCACGGGACACCAGGTAATTCTTCGCCGTGTTGATGGCGATGCGGTACAGCCACGTATAGAACGCACTGTCGCCGCGGAAGTTGCCAAGCGCACGGTAGGCCTTGATGAAGGCTTCCTGTGCTACATCCTGGGCCTCGTGGGTATCGTGAACGAACCGCACGATCAACCCGAGAATCTTGTGCTGATACTTCAGCACCAACAGATCGAACGCTCGCCTGTCGCCGCGCTGAACGCGCTCGACAAGCTGCTGATCCTCTTCCTGGGTTAGCATGAACACTCCTCAGTGAACTCGAAGGAGCGCTGCATCAGCCATCGTTCAGGCTTGCAACCATAGACTCGGGCTTTGCGCAAAAGTTCTCCCCTCCAAGCAAGTTTCCTGCAGCCCTTGGTCGGCTTGCACGAAAGACGCGGCACGGTCACGGCCGGCTACGTCGATAATCAGGTTTCGAGTACGCAGGGACAGCCCGGACAGGCCTGCCGCCCTGCGTCGCCGCGGCAAGTTGTGGCGCGTGGGCAGCCTTCATAGGATTTGCGGCCATGCCGGAAAGTTCCCACAAAGGTTGTCGCGACCAGGCAAGTGGCATGGAAATTGGCCACCGGGGGCTGCTATAAAGGCAACCCGGCCAGCTTTAACGATAGTTTCACAATGCCATCGGCGCGTGACTATTGTGCCGCGCCCCCTCCAAAGAATACTAGTGTCCCGACATGAGCCAACAATTCCAACATGATGTCCTGGTGATCGGCAGCGGTGCCGCCGGTCTCAGCCTGGCACTGAACCTCCCCAGCCACCTGCGAGTCGCCGTACTCAGCAAGGGCGACCTGGCCAACGGCTCGACCTTCTGGGCCCAGGGCGGTGTCGCGGCAGTGCTGGACAATACCGATACCGTCCAGTCGCATGTCGAGGACACCCTCAATGCCGGCGGCGGCCTTTGCCATGAAGAGGCAGTACGCTTTACCGTCGAACACAGCCGCGAAGCCATCGAGTGGCTGATCGAGCAAGGTGTGCCCTTTACCCGTGACGAGCACTACAGCGTCGACGACGGCGGCTTCGAGTTCCACCTGACCCGCGAAGGCGGTCATAGCCACCGGCGCATCATCCACGCTGCCGATGCCACCGGCGCCGCTATCTTCACCACGCTGCTGGGGCAGGCCCGCCTGCGTCCGAACATCCAGTTGCTGGAGCAGCGCGTGGCGGTCGACCTGATCACCGAGCGTCGCCTCGGCCTGCCTGGCGAACGCTGCCTGGGTGCCTATGTGCTCGACCGCAACACCGGCGAAGTGGACACCTTCGGCGCGCGTTTCACCGTGCTCGCCACTGGCGGTGCGGCCAAGGTCTACCTGTATACCAGCAACCCCGATGGTGCCTGCGGCGACGGCATCGCCATGGCCTGGCGGGCCGGTTGCCGGGTGGCGAACCTGGAGTTCAACCAGTTCCACCCGACTTGCCTGTATCACCCACAGGCCAAGAGTTTCCTGGTCACCGAAGCCCTGCGCGGCGAAGGCGCCCTGCTGCGCCTGCCCAATGGCGAGCGTTTCATGCCACGCTTCGACCCCCGCGAAGAACTGGCCCCGCGCGACATCGTGGCCCGCGCCATCGACCACGAAATGAAGCGCCTGGGCGTGGACTGCGTTTACCTGGACATCACCCACAAGCCGGCCGACTTCATAAAGAGCCACTTCCCCACCGTGTACGAGCGCTGCCTGGGCTTCGGCATCGACATCACCCGCCAGCCGATCCCGGTGGTACCGGCAGCGCACTATACCTGCGGCGGGGTGATGGTCGACGATCGCGGCCACACCGATGTGCCGGGCCTTTATGCTATCGGCGAAACCAGCTTCACCGGCCTGCATGGCGCCAACCGCATGGCCAGCAACTCGCTGCTGGAATGCTTCGTCTATGGCCGTGCCGCTGCGGCCGACATCCAGGCGCACCTGGATGAAGTAACCATGCCCAAGGCCCTGCCCGGCTGGGACGCCAGCCAGGTCACCGACTCGGACGAGGACGTGATCATTGCGCACAACTGGGACGAACTGCGGCGTTTCATGTGGGACTACGTCGGCATCGTGCGCACCAGCAAGCGCCTGCAACGGGCGCAGCACCGTATTCGCCTGCTACTGGACGAAATCGACGAGTTCTACAGCAACTACAAGGTCAGCCGCGACCTGATCGAATTGCGCAACCTGGCGCAGGTGGCCGAATTGATGATCCTGTCCGCCATGCAGCGCAAGGAAAGCCGCGGGCTGCATTACACCCTGGATTACCCGGGAATGCTGGATGAGGCCAAGGACACTATTCTTAGTCCGCTCTGAAAGTTGTAGCGCCTGCGAGATCGAGCGCCGCCCGCGCGGCGCTCGATCTCGCAGGCGCTGTAGCTGCCACGACGAACACCTGTCAGCCCTGACTCGCCCCCACCTCGCCCCACCTGCGCCGACTGAATTTCAGCCGCACCCGCAAACGCCGATGCTCATCAGCGCCCATTGCATCCCCCGGTACGCACTGGCTCTGCCCCATCCATCGCTCCGCCCGTACAAAGCGCAACACCACCAGCCCCGGCAACGCCACGCTGTCCCGGCACAAGCGCACCGGCTGCCAGCCACGGGCACGGCTGAACACCTGCCAGCCGCGCACATCACGGCGCAGGCCGACAACGGCATGCTCATGCGTCAGCAGAATACGTCGGGGAATGGCCCAGCCAGCGTGGGCAATACAGGCGATGACAACAGCAAGGGCCGGCCACCTGGGCAGCGGGCTCGCCCATACGGCGAGCCAAGCCAGTACCTGGCAACCCAGGTAGGCCGCCAGCAGCAGGCGCGAGCCTTGCCAGCGGCACTCGAAGCACTCACTTGGGCTGGACACGGTCCAGGATGATGCGGACCATGCGCTGCAGCTCCGGGTCTTCGGACTCGGTGCGTTCCATGAACCAGCCGAACATGTCCTGATCCTCGCAGCTCAACAGGCGCACGTAGAGTTCACGGTCGGTCTCGTTGAGAGTGGGGTAGACTTCCTGGGTGAAAGGCACCAGCAGTACGTCCAGTTCCAGCATGCCGCGGCGGCTGTGCCAGAAAAGCCGGTTGAGTTCAGTTTGTTCGACCATGGGGCCCTCCTCGAATGGCCCGCCAGTATACAGCCAGGCGAGCGAAGCGGCACCGGGCGTTGGTCTAGTCAACTACCTATTTTGTTACCGGCGTTCTATGATGGCCGCCAGTCTTTAGCCACCGCGATGACCCATGGCCGATTCCGCTTTCTTCTGCCCCCTGTCCCACGAGGGCATCCTCGCCGTCCGCGGCTCCGATGCAGGCAAGTTCCTGCAAGGCCAGCTGACCTGCAACATCAACTACCTCAGCCCGGAATACGCCAGCCTTGGCGCCCGCTGCATGGTCAAGGGCCGCATGCAATCGAGTTTCCGCATCCTGCCCGAAGGCAACGGCTATCTGCTGGCCATGGCCAGCGAGCTGCTCGACGCCCAGCTGGCCGACCTCAAGAAGTACGCCGTGTTCTCCAAGGCCACACTGACCGATGAAAGCGCTGCCTGGGTACGCTTCGGCCTGCAAGGCGGCGATGCAGCGCTGCAGGCCCTGGGGCTCGATGTGCCTGCGGCAGCCGGCAGCACCGTGCGCCACGACGGCTTGATCGCCATTGCCGTGTCCGCTGGCCGCGTGGAACTGTGGGTACCTGCGCAGAACGCCGACAGCGTTCGCCAGGTGCTGGCCGCCACGCTGCCCGAAGGCAGCCTCAACGACTGGCTACTGGGGCAGATTCGCGCCGGTATCGGCCAGGTCATGGGGCCGACCCGCGAGCTGTTCATCCCGCAGATGATCAACCTGCAGGCCGTCGACGGCGTCAGCTTCAAGAAAGGCTGCTACACCGGCCAGGAAATCGTTGCCCGCATGCAATACCTGGGCAAGCTCAAGCGCCGCCAATACCGCCTGGCCCTGGACCAGCAGGCCATTCCGGCCCCGGGCGCCGAGATCTTCTCGCCCACCCATGGTTCGTCGGTCGGTGAAGTGGTCATTGCTGCCAGCAACGGCACAGGCTGCGAACTGCTGGCGGTGCTCAGCGCCGAAGCGGTGGAAGACGACAACCTGCATCTGGGCAGCCTGGAAGGCCCGCGCCTGCAGGTGCTGACCCTGCCCTACGAACTGGACCGCGACCGGGAAATCCAGCGCTGACCAGCCTGCCCCGCCTACGTGGCGGGGCCGCACCACCACTGCGGTAGACACGCCCATGAACAAGCTGGCCGAGATGGTTCAAGCACAATTGCTCGATGCCATCGAAAAGGATGACCTGGTCCTGCCCACCCTGCCCGAGGTTGCCTTGAGCATCCGCGAGGCAGCTGAAGACAGCGAGATCAGCGTAGCGGCCCTGAGCAAGGTGATCGGTCGCGACGCGGCCCTTTCAGCGCGCCTGATCAAGGTCGTCAACAGCCCGCTGCTGCGCGCGGCGGTCGAGGTCACCGACCTGCACACCGCCATCACGCGGCTGGGCATCAACTACAGCTGCAACCTGGCCATTGGCCTGGTGATCGAGCAGATTTTCCACGCCCGGGCGCCGGCGGTGGAGCAGAAGTTACGTGATATATGGGCCAACAGCCTTGATGTGGCTGGCATCAGCTACGAAATATGCCGCCGCTTCACCCAGCTCAAGCCCGACCAGGCTACCCTCGGCGGGCTGGTCAACCAGATTGGCGCGCTGCCAGTGCTGATCTATGCCGAAGAGCACAACGAACTGCTGTCGGACCCTGTGTGCCTGCATTATGTGATCGAGCAGATCCAGCCGGTGCTGGGCGACAAGATCCTCAAGGCCTGGGAGTTTCCGGAGCAACTGGTCAACCTGCCGAGCCAGGTGCAGGACCTGGACCGGCAGACCGACAAGATCGACTACATCGACATCGTGCAGATCGCCCGCTGCATCAGCCAGCGCGGGCGCCACCGGCCGCTGGCCGCACTACCGGCATACCGCCATCTGGGCCTGCCGTACGGCACCGAGCTGGAAGTGGGTGAACTGATCGAGGCGCGGAGCATGTTGCGCTGACCGGTGTCAGCCTGTGCCGGCCTTTTCGCGGGTAAACCCGCTCCCACAGGACCGCCTCGCTGCTGAAGGCTGCGCTGTACCTGTGGGAGCGGGTTCACCCGCGAAAGGGCCGGTACAGGCAACACATCAATCCGCGATAAAGCTCACCCGCACCCGCAACCCGCCATTCGCACCGTCATGCAGACTCACCTGCGCCAGGTGCGCCCGGCAGATCTCGCCGACAATCGCCAAGCCAAGCCCGCTTCCCTGCGCACTGCGCCGGTAGAAGCGCTCGAACACCCGTTCACGCTCGGCCTCGGGAATCCCCGGCCCGTCATCCTCTACCTCCAGCACCGCCGGCGCCATCACCCGCAAGATCACGTTGCCACCCGCTGGCGTATGGGCCAGTGCATTGTCCACCAGGTTGCTCAACAGCTCGTTGAGCAGCGTCGGCTCCCCCTTCAGCCACACCGGCGCCTCGGCCTCCAGAGCCAGTGCCACCCCGCGCTTGTGCGCCAGCGGTGCCATGGCCATGCCCAACTCACGAGCCAACTGGCTCAAGTCCAGGCGTTGCGCCCCGCCTTCGGCAATCGCCCGCGCACCGTTCTCGACCCGCGCCAGCGATAGCAGCTGGTTGGCCAGGTGGGTCAGCCGATCAGTGCCCTGGGCCGCAGACTCAAGCGTCTGCCGCCACTCCTGCGGCTCGGCTGAACGCAAGCCCAGCTCGACACGCGCCTTCAGCGCGGCCAGTGGCGTGCGCAACTCGTGGGCGGCATCGGCGATGAACTGCGCCTGGCGCTCGAACTGGCCACGCAAACGCTCGGTGAAATGGTTCAAGGCCCGCACCAGTGGGCTCAGCTCACGCTGCACCTGTACCACCGGCAACGCCCGCAGGTCGTCCGGCTGGCGCTCTTCTACCGCCGTGCGCAGGCGCTCCAGCGGTCGCAATGCGGCACTCACGGCAAACCACACCATCACCAGCGCGCCCAGCGCCAGCATGCCCAGGCGCAGCAGCGTGTCGGTCATCAGGTCACGGGCCATGCGCACCCGCGCTTCCTCGGTCTCGGCCACACGGATTTCCGCCATGCCGTTCATGTTCGGTTCGCTGACCGCCTTCAACAGGCTGACCACACGTACATCCTGGCCCTGGTAGGTGCCGTTGTAGAAGCGGGCCAGCGCCGGGTAATCGTCGGTACGCGGCGTGCCTGGCGGCGGCGGCGGAAGGTTTTCATAACCGGAAATCAGCCGCTGCTGGATATCCAGTACCTGGTAGTAGATGCGCCCGGCACTGTCGTAGGCGAAGGTGTCCAGGGCCACATAGGGCACATCCGCACTCAGCGAACCATCGCGCTGGGACAGGCCTGCGGCAATGGTCCGCGCCGAGGCCAGCAAGGTCCGGTCGTAGGCGGTATCGGCGGCCTCGCGACCGTTCCAGTAGGCGCTCAGGCCGCTGGCCAGCATCAACACCACCAGCAACAAGGCCAGGTTGCCGAGCAAGCGCCCACGCAGGCTGCCATTGTCACGCATCGCGGTGCTCGAGCAGGTAGCCCAGGCCACGGAAGGTGACAATGGCCACCGGGTGGCCGTCGAGCTTCTTGCGCAGGCGGTGGATGTAGATTTCGATGGCGTCAGGGCTGGCTTCTTCGGCCAGGCCGAACACCTGGGCGGCCAGTTGCTCTTTGCTCATCACCCGGCCCGGACGGGCGATCAGCGCTTCCAGTACGCTTTGTTCGCGCGAGGTCAGGGTCAGGTTGTCGCCACCCAGGGTGAAACGCCGAGTGTCCAGGTCGTACACCAGCGGCCCGCAGCGTTGCTGGCGCTCGCCACCAAGCACGCTACGCCGCAGCAGGGCCTTGACCCGTGCTTCCAGTTCGGTCAGCTCGAACGGCTTGGCCAGGTAGTCGTCGGCCCCCAGGTTCAGGCCGTGGACCCGGTCCTTGACGTCGCTGCGCGCGGTCAACATCAGCACCGGCAGGGTCTTGCCACGGCCGCGCAGGCGCGCCAGCACCTCGAAGCCGTCCATGCGCGGCAAGCCGACATCCAGCACGGCCACGGCATATTCCTCGCTGGCCAGGGCCAGGTCGGCGGCCACGCCGTCATGCAGCACATCCACGGTAAGGCCATGGCTTTTCAAGGCCTGGGCCACGCTTTCGGCCAGTTGCAGGTGGTCTTCGACCAGCAGCACACGCATCGGATTCTCCCTGCTCGGGTGGGACGGTGGCGCGGAGTGTACCGCTGTCGGCAGGCCTGTGAAGCCCTGTCGACAAACCTTTCACGCTGAAAGGTTAGCGAAAGGTTGGTTACCTAGCATCGCACTACGGCTGCCCTTCGCGCCGAAAAAAGCACCAGCAAGGTGCAACGAATAAGAACAATAAACGGAGCCATCAGTGATGCTGTCATCGCAACCGCAGGCGTTCGCGCCTACCCGTTCCTTTGCCGCACGCCCCTCCGCCATCGCCAGCGCCCTTGCGCTTGCCGGTGTCGCCCCGATGAGCCAGGCCGCCTTCTTCGAAGACAGCACGGCCACCTTCGAAACCCGCAACATGTACTTCAACCGCGATTTCCGCGACGGCACCAGTGCGCAGCAATCCAAGCGCGACGAGTGGGCGCAGGGCTTCATCCTCAATTTCGAGTCTGGCTACACCGATGGCACCGTAGGCTTCGGCCTGGATGCGCTGGGCATGCTCGGCATCAAGCTCGATTCCAGCCCCGACCGTACAGACACCGGCCTGCTGCCGACCCACGATGACGGCAAGGCTGCCGATGAGTATTCCAAGCTTGGCCTGACCGGCAAGGTGAAGATTTCGCAAACCGAACTGAAAATCGGCACGCTGATCCCGGAATTGCCGACCCTGCAGCCAAACGACGGGCGCATCCTGCCGCAAACCTTCGAGGGCGGCCTGCTTACCTCGAAGGAAATCAAAGGCCTGACCTTCACCGGCGGGCGTCTGGACAAGGCCAAGGACCGCAACGACACCAACTGGGAAGACCTGGCCCTGAACAACAAGAACGGCCGCTTCGGTGGCTCGTTCAGCGCTGATAACCTGACTCTGGGCGGCCTTGATTACCAGTTCACCGATCGCATCACCGGCAGCTACCACTTTGCCCAACTAGACGACATCTACCGCCAGCACTTCATCGGCATGGTCGCCACCCAGCCATGGGGCCCAGGCACCTTCGGCGCAGACCTGCGCCTGGCCGTGAGTGACGACGCCGGTGCCGCCAAGGCCGGCAACATCGACAACACCACCGTCAACGGCATGCTCAGCTACGCCCTGGGCGGGCACAAGGTCAGCGCCGCCTGGCAGCAGCTGTCTGGCGAAAGCGCCTTCCCGTACGTCGATGGTGCCGACCCGTATCTGGTCAACTTCGTCCAGATCAACGACTTCGCCGGTGCCGACGAACGCTCCTGGCAGGCGCGCTACGACTACAACTTCACCGCGCTCGGCGTGCCCGGCCTGACCTTCATGACGCGCTACATCAGCGGCGACAACGTCAGCCGCGCCGCCGGTGGCGAGGGCAAGGAGTGGGAACGCGATACCGAGATGAAGTACGTGGTACAAAGCGGCCCGTTGAAGAACGTCGCCGTGCGTTTGCGCAACGCCACCTTCCGCTCCAACTTCGCCCGCGATGCCGACGAAGTGCGGCTGCTGGTGAGCTACAGCGTGGCCCTTTGGTAAGCCAACAGCAGTAACCCGATAACAACAATACTCACGGAGATTGACGATGACCCTTTCACTGCGCCGCCTCGTCCTCGCTACCAGCTGCCTGCTGTTGGCCGGCAATGCCCTCGCTGCCGAACCGAAACGCCCCGAATGCATTGCCCCCGCCTCGCCAGGCGGCGGCTTCGACCTGACCTGCAAACTGGTGCAGAGCGCCCTGGTGCAGGAAAAGATCCTCACCAAGCCGATGCGCGTCACCTACATGCCCGGCGGTGTCGGCGCGGTGGCCTACAACGCCGTGGTCGCCCAGCGCCCGGCCGATGCCGGCACCCTGGTGGCCTGGTCCAGCGGTTCGCTGCTGAACCTGGCCCAGGGCAAGTTCGGCCGCTTCGACGAGAACGCGGTGAAATGGCTGGCCGCCGTCGGCACCAGCTACGGCGCCATCGCGGTGAAAAGCGACTCGCCCTACAAGACCCTCGACGACCTGGTCGCGGCGTTGAAGAAAGACCCGAGCAAGGTGGTGATCGGCTCCGGCGGTACGGTCGGCAGCCAGGACTGGATGCAAACCGCCCTGATCGCCAAGGCCGCCGGTATCAACCCGCGTGACCTGCGCTATGTGGCCCTGGAAGGCGGCGGCGAAATCGCCACGGCGTTGCTGGGCGGGCATATCCAGGTAGGCTCGACCGACATCTCCGACTCCATGCCGCACATTCAGAGCGGCAACATGCGCATCCTCGCGGTGTTCTCGGAAAACCGCCTGGACGAGCCCGAGATGAAAGACATTCCCACCGCCAAGGAACAGGGCTACGACATTGTCTGGCCAGTGGTACGCGGCTTCTACCTGGGGCCAAAGGTAAGCGACGAGGACTACGCCTGGTGGAAACAGTCGTTCGACAAGATGCTGGCCTCGGAAGACTTCGCCCAGCTGCGTGACCAGCGCGAGCTGTTCCCGTTCGCCATGACCGGCGCCGAGCTGGACGTCTATGTGAAGAAGCAAGTGGCTGACTACAAGGCATTGGCCAAGGAATTTGGCCTGATCCAGTAAGCCTCCACGACCTGTCACAGCCCCCTGTGGGAGCGGGTTTACCCGCGAATGCCTCAGCTCGGACAGCACCGTTGTGGCGCCTGACGCTTTCGCGGGTAAACCCGCTCCCACAAACGAGGACTCCTTCATGATCCTGCAACGCATCTTCGCCCTGGCCCTGCTGGCGGTGTGCGCCGCCCTGGCCGTCATGGCCTGGCCTTACCAGGCGGCGTTTTCCTATGAACCGGTGGGCCCGCGCGCCTACCCGCTGTTGATGCTCGGCCTGCTGGGCCTGGGCCTGCTGTACCTGGTGTTCCGCCCCACGCCCATCGTGCGCAAGGACGACGAACCGGAACTGGACCGCGAAACCCTGACCAAGATCGCCGCCTGCGTCGGCCTGCTGATCGTTTTCGCCAGCACCTTCGAAGCCCTGGGCTTCATCCTCAGCGCCATCCTGATCGGCGTGCCCATGGCCCGCCTGTACGGCGGCCGCTGGCTGCACAGCGCCATCGTGGTGATTGGCATGAGCCTGTTCCTCTACTGGCTGTTCGACCGCGTGATGGACGTGCCCCTGCCCCTTGGCCTGCTGAGCGTACTGGAGAACTGACACATGGATACCTTGAGCTACCTGGGCCAGGGCTTCGGCGTCGCCCTTTCCCCCTACAACCTGGTCACCGCCCTTTCCGGCACGCTGATCGGTACCGTGGTCGGCCTGCTGCCGGGCCTGGGCCCGATCAACGGCGTGGCCTTGCTGATTCCCATTGCCTTCGCCCTAGGCCTGCCGCCGGAATCGGCGCTGATCCTGCTGGCGGCGGTGTATCTGGGCTGCGAATACGGTGGGCGCATCAGTTCGATCCTGCTGAACATTCCCGGCGAAGCCTCGACCGTAATGACCACCCTCGATGGCTACCCGATGGCCCGCAACGGCCTGGCTGGCGTAGCGCTGTCGCTGTCGGCCTGGAGTTCGTTCATCGGTGCGCTGATCGCCACCTGCGGCATGGTGCTGTTCGCCCCGCTGCTGGCGAAATGGGCAATCGCCTTCGGCCCGGCGGAGTACTTCGTGCTGATGGTGTTCGCCATCGTCGCTCTCGGTGGCATGGCCGGCGACAAGCCGCTGAAAACCTTCATTGCCGCACTGATCGGCCTGTTCCTGTCGGCAGTCGGCATCGATGCCAACAGTGGCGTGTACCGGTTCACCGGCGACAGCGTGCATCTGGCCGATGGCATCCAGTTCGTGGTGCTGGTGCTGGGCCTGTTCTCCATCAGCGAAATCCTCCTGCTGCTGGAAAAGACCCACCATGGCCACCAGGCGGTCAAGGCCACCGGGCGCATGCTGTTCAACTTCAAGGAAGCGGCCTCGGTGTTCGTGGTCAACATCCGCTGCGGCCTGCTGGGCTTCATCATGGGTGTGCTGCCCGGCGCCGGTGCAACACTGGCTAGCGCCGTGGCCTACATGACCGAAAAACGCCTGGCTGGTGAAAAGGGCAAGTTCGGCAAGGGCGACGCCCGCGGCCTGGCCGCCCCGGAAACCGCCATCGGTGCATCCTGCTGTGGCGCCCTGGTGCCGATGCTGACTCTGGGGGTACCCGGCTCGGGCACCACTGCGGTGATGATCGGCGCCCTGACCTTGTACAACATCACCCCGGGCCCACTGTTGTTCGAACAGCAGCCAGACATCGTCTGGGGCCTGATCGCCTCGTTGTTCGTCGCCAACATCATGCTGGTGATCCTCAACATCCCGATGATCCGCATCTTCACCCGCATTCTCGCCGTGCCGAACTGGGCGCTGGTACCGGTGATCGCCATCATCACGGCGATCGGCGTGTACGCCGTGCATGCCACCACCTTCGACCTGTTCCTGATGGTCGGCATCGGCATCATGGGCTATATCCTGCGCAAGCTGGACTTCCCGCTGTCGCCGATCCTGCTCGGCTTCATCCTCGGTGGGTTGATGGAGCAGAACCTGCGCCGGGCGCTGTCGATCTCCAACGGCGAACTGGGCATCCTCTGGTCGAGCCCGATCAGCATGTCGGTATGGGTACTGACCATTTGCATGCTGACCCTGCCGCTGCTGCGCATCTGGCGCAAACGCAGCCAGCAGCGCCGGGCGATGGCCGATGCCTGATCGCTCGTTGCCGTTGTTTGTCGCGACCGGGCTGGTCGGCCTCGCTGGCGGTTTTGCCGCCAGCAAGGTCGGCTGGCCTTTGCCGTGGATGGTCGGCTCATTGCTGGCGATCATCCTGGTGCGCTGCCTTACACCCTGGCAGCTGCCGGAAATCCCCAATGGCCGCAAATGCGGGCAGTGGATCATCGGCATCGGCATCGGCTTGCACTTCACCCCGGCTGTTATCGAACAAGTGGCCAGCCATTTTGCGCTGATCTTCTTCGGCGCCCTGTTCACTACCCTGTCCAGCGTGATCAGCGTATGGCTGCTGCGGCGCACCGGGGAAGACCGTGCCACGGCATTCTTCGCCAGCATGCCAGGCGGTTCGGGAGAGATGGTCAACCTTGGCGCGCGCAATGGCGCAGTGCTCAGCCAGGTGGCAGCGGCGCAGAGCCTGCGCGTACTGGCGGTGGTACTGTGCGTGCCGGCGCTGTTCAAGTTCCTGCTGGGTGACGGGGTACCGCTGAATCATACCGGCAGTGTGAGCTGGGGCTGGCTGGCGCTGATTGCCCCGCTGGGCGTTGCCGTCGCCCTGCTCTGGCAGCGCTTGCGCCAGCCCAACCCGTGGTTGTTCGGGCCATTGTTGGTGGCAGCCACCGTGAGCCTGGCGGGCAACCTGCAGATAACCCTGCCCAATGGCGCCAGCCAGATCGGCCAGTGGTTGATCGGCAGTGGCCTGGCCTGCCACTTCAACCGCGCGTTCTTCCGCCGCGCACCGTCGTTTCTGGGGCGTACCCTGGTGGCCACAGCGTTGTGCATGGCGATTGCCGGCAGCGCGGCGTGGGCATTGAGCGTGATGACTGCGCTGGATCTGCGCTCGCTGACATTGGGGATGATGCCGGGCGGCATTGCCGAGATGAGCCTGACGGCAGAGACCTTGCAGTTGTCAGTGCCGCTGGTGACGGCGCTGCAGGTGATGCGCTTGTTGTTCGTGCTGTTTCTGGCAGAGCCTTTGTTCCGGGTGTGGAATGCAACCCCGGAATGACTGTGACGGCCTCTTCGCGGGTAAACCCGCTCCCACAGAGACCACACAAGCCCTGAAGGTGGTGCAGTACTTGTGGGAGCGGGTTCACCCGCGAAGCAGGCGACGCGGTATGTCAGGCCATCACAACGGTGGCAACGCCCAGTTGATCGGCGCCAGCCCACGCTGCTCGAGGAAACTGTTGGCCCGGCTGAAATGCCCGCACCCCAGGAACCCACGGTAAGCCGACAACGGCGACGGATGCACCGATTTCAGCACCAGGTGCTTGGTCCCGTCGATCAGCTTCTGCTTGCTTTGCGCATGCGAGCCCCACAGCAGGAACACCACGTTCGGGCACTGCTCGCTGACCACCTGGATGATCCGGTCGGTAAAGAACTCCCAGCCCTTCTTGGCATGCGACGCGGCATTGGCGCGCTCCACGGTCATGGTCGTGTTGAGCAACAGCACGCCCTGCTCGGCCCAGCTCTGCAAGTAGCCGTGACTGGCAATCGGAATGTTCAGGTCGCGCTGCAGTTCCTTGTAGATGTTGACCAGCGACGGTGGCGTGGCCACGCCCGGCTGCACCGAGAAGCACAGGCCATGCGCCTGGCCCGGCCCGTGGTAAGGGTCCTGGCCAAGGATGACCACCTTCACCTGGTCCAGCGGCGTCGAGTTGAGCGCATTGAAGATCAACGGCCCTGGCGGGTAGATCTCTTTGCCGGCGGCGTACTCGCTGCGCAGGAACTCGCGCAACTGATGCATGTAGGGCTGGTCGAATTCGGCGCGCAAGGCGGCCTTCCAGCTGGGTTCGAGTTTGATGCGATCGTCGTCAGTCATGGGGCCTTCCATAAACAATGGCGCGACACTAGGTAAGCCCTTCCCGCTTGTCAAACGATCCGACCGACGACCGGCATGTTCGGCCAGGCAAGCCATACTTGTGCGATGACTTGCGCGAGGTAGTCCATGGCCATTCATTGCGAGGTACTCACCGGCGCCGATGGCGCCCGCATCGGCATCGCCACCCTGGATGCGCCCAAGGCGCTCAATGCCCTTAGCCTGCCGATGATCGAGGTATTGGGCGAACAGTTGCACGCCTGGGGTCGCGACCCGGGAATCGTCTGCGTACTGCTGCGCGGCAACGGTGCCAAGGCCTTCTGCGCCGGCGGCGATGTACGTGCGCTGGTGCAAGCCTGCCGCGACCACCCCGGCAGCGTCCCCCCGCTGGCCGCCACCTTTTTCGCCGCCGAATACCGCCTGGACTTTGCCCTGCATACCTATCCCAAGCCGCTGCTGTGCTGGGGCCACGGGCATGTGCTGGGCGGTGGCATGGGCCTGCTGCAGGGCGCCAATGTGCGTATCGTCACACCTAGCAGTCGGCTGGCCATGCCGGAAATCAGCATCGGCCTGTATCCGGACGTGGGCGCCAGCTGGTTTCTTACCCGGCTACCGGGCAAGCTGGGGTTGTTCCTCGGCCTGACAGGCGCCCCGATCAATGCCCGCGACGCCCTTGACCTGGGCCTGGCCGACCGCTTTCTGGGTGAGTACCAACAAGAGGCGCTGATCGAGGAACTGCTGCAACTGAACTGGCAGGAACAGACCGCTCTGCAACTGAACAGCCTGCTCAAGGCCGAACAGCACCGCGCCTGCGCCGAGTTGCCCGAGGCCCAGTGGCTGCCACGGCGACAGGTGATCGACCAGTTGCTCGACGTGGCCGACGCAGCCGCCGCCTGGCGTGCGCTGGAGGGGCTCAAGCACCACGGCGACCCGCTACTGGCCGCTGCTGGTCAACGGTTGCATGAGGGTTGCCCGCTGACCGCACACCTGGTGTGGGAGCAGATCCGCCGGGCACGGCACCTGTCGTTGGCGCAGGTGTTCCAGATGGAATACAGCATGAGCCTGAACTGCTGCCGCCACCCGGAGTTCAGCGAAGGCGTGCGTGCGCGCTTGCTGGACAAGGACAACCAGCCGCACTGGCACTGGCCCGATGTGGCGCAAGTGCCGGCGGCAGTGGTCGAGGCGCATTTTGCCAAGGTGTGGGAGGGGCGGCATCCGCTGGCGGATCTCGGGTAGCTTCGAGAAGCTGGGGCTGCTTTGCAGCCCATCGCGACACAAGGCCGCTCCCACAGGTACAGCGATGGTTTCCAATGCTGCGCCGTACCTGTGGGAGCGGCCTTGCGTCGCGAAAGGGGCACAAAGCGCCCCCGGTTTTCAGTTCACCTACCGCTGCCAACTCCTCCCTTGCCCGTGCCCGCGCCGCCCGTCTCCACGACGGTCACCATCCCCCCGCCCATTGGAATGCCAACGGTCATTCTGGTAACGCTGGCTACCACCGCGATAATCATGTCGATCCCGATCGCGCCCATAGTCATACCGCTGACGGTTGCCATAGTCATTGCGCGGGTTGCCATACCACTGCCTCATCCCCGGCTGCGGATGAGACCGGTAGTGAGGCGCAGGCGCCGAGCGGTAGTAGTAGCGCGGTGCCGGCTGGTAGTAATAGCGCGGTTGTGGTGTTACGTAATAGCGGTCATAGCGGTAATAATCCGGTGACACATAACGGTCAGAGTAGTAGTGGTCCGATCGGTAGTAGCCCCCGCTCTCGTAGTACGGAACGCAGGCGGAAGTCATCAGCCCCAGCAGGGCGATCAACAGGATTCGATAGGACATGGCGGCCTCCTGGACCGCTGGAGTGCCCGAACAGCGGCGCTGGCGAGCGTCGACGTGAAATGCGATCATCGACATTGAATAAGACAGTGCCGCCAAGGTGCAGTGCCATTTCCGCAATAATTTGATACAGGTGAGCGGCAGCCATGCCCGACAACCAGCACTGCCCTGCTTGTGGCGCCCTCAACCAGTGCAGCTTGGCCGACCCGCGCCGGGCTACCCAGGAATGCTGGTGTTACAGCGTGACCATCGACCCTGCCGTGCTCAAGGCCCTGCCCGCCGAACTGCGCGACAAAGCCTGCCTGTGCCCGCGCTGCGCCGCCGTCGAACAACAACTTGGCTCCCCCGCTTCCCACTGACCGTCTGTCATGCGCCTCGACCGTTTCCTCGCCAACCTGCCCAGCCACAACCGCCAGCAAGTCCGGCTCATGCTCGCGCAACGCCGTGTGCGGGTGGATGGCCAGGTTGTCAGCGACCCACTGGCCGAAGTGCGCGAATTCAGCCGCGTGGAGCTGGACGACCAGCTGCTGCAGGCAGGCCGCCCGGCGCGCTACCTGATGTTGCACAAGCCCGCAGGCTGCGTCAGCGCCACCCAGGACCCGCAACACCGCACCGTGCTCGACCTGCTGCCAGCCGCGTTGCGTGAGGACCTGCACATTGCCGGGCGGCTGGACTTCAACACCACCGGCCTGATGATCCTGACCAACGATGGCCAATGGTCACGGCGGCTTACCCAGCCCGCGACCAAGCTGCCGAAGCATTATCTGGTGGAAACCGAGGACGAGATTGGCGAGCACTATGTGGCCAGGTTCCTCGAAGGTTTCTACTTCGCCTTCGAAGACCTCACCACCCTGCCCGCCCAGCTGGACATCCTCGGGCCGCGCCAGGCGCGGCTGGCGATCGTCGAAGGGCGCTATCACCAGGTGAAGCGCATGTTCGGCCATTTCGACAACAAAGTGGTGGGGTTGCATCGGGAGAGCATGGGGGCGATCCGGCTGGACCCGGGGTTGCCACCGGGGGCGTTCCGTGAGCTGACGGCGGATGAAATAGCGACAGTCTAGATTGGCTGTTCCGACGCCTTCGCGGGTGAACCCGCTCCCACAGGTGCTCCATTGCCCTTGCAAGCGGCACGGTGCCTGTGGGAGCGGGTTTACCCGCGAAGAGTCCGGAACAGACATTTCGGGGTTGTCATACGACCGCTCAGCGACAAAAGTCACATTTTCCCCCGAACGGCACTTGCGGGATAACCGACCCACTGCTTGAATCCAAATCGTCAGTCCGCATGTGACTAACAAGTCACACTTGCGGTCGAAGACACTTTTTGCCGGCCACCCGGGGCCTCGATGCCTTGGGGCACGGCAAATTGCCTGCCAAAAACAATACCGTCGACGCAAGTGCCAAGGATCGACACAGGGCCCCCGGTTTCTCTTCAGGCAAATGCCTACCTGTCATAAAGAACGTGCACCCTAGGTGACGCGAATACCCTTTTTGCGCCAGGAGTCGATGACATGAGGCCAGAAATCGCTGTACTTGATATCCAAGGTCAGTATCGGGTTTACACGGAGTTCTATCGCGCGGATGCGGCCGAGAATACGATCATCCTGATCAACGGCTCGCTGGCCACCACGGCCTCGTTCGCCCAGACGGTACGTAACCTGCACCCGCAATTCAACGTGGTGCTGTTCGACCAGCCATACGCCGGCAAATCCAAGCCGCACAATCGCCAGGAACGCTTTATCAGCAAGGAGACCGAAGCGCATATTCTCCTGGAGCTGATCGAGCACTTCCAGGCAGACCACGTGATGTCGTTCTCGTGGGGTGGCGCAAGTACGCTGCTGGCGCTGGCGCACCAGCCTCGTGGCTTGAAGAAGGCAGTGGTGAGTTCTTTCTCGCCGGTAATCAACGAACCGATGCGCGACTACCTGGACCGCGGTTGCCAGTACCTGGCCGCCTGCGACCGTTATCAGGTCGGCAACCTGGTCAACGACACCATCGGCAAGCACCTGCCGTCACTGTTCAAGCGTTTCAACTACCGCCACGTCAGCAGCCTGGACAGCCACGAGTACGCGCAGATGCACTTCCACATCAACGAGGTGCTGCAACATGACTTGGAGCGGGCGCTGAATGGCGCACGCAATATCGACATCCCGGTGCTGTTCATCAACGGCGACCGCGACGAGTACACCACGGCCGAGGATGCGCGGCAGTTCAGCAAGCATGTGGGCCGCAGCCACTTCAGCGTGATCCGCGATGCAGGCCACTTTCTTGACATGGAGAACAAGACCGCTTGCGAGGACACCCGCAGCGTCATGCTGGGGTTCCTGAAGCCAACCGTGCGTGAGTCTCGTCAACGTTACCAGCACGTACAACAGGGGCAGCATGCATTGGCCATCTGAGCAGCTCGGCGTCCTGTGACTGAATCCCGCAAGTCATTGGGCGCCGACAAGCTTTTTTATAACTTGGGCTTCTAATTCGTTGAAGGTTCTGGTAAAAAGTGCTGCGCAAACGCGGGTATAGTTTAGTGGCAAAACGAAAGCTTCCCAAGCTTTAGTTGAGGGTTCGATTCCCTCTACCCGCTCCACATCGCATTCCCGCATGGCGTTCCCGCAACGTCATCGCTGTCAAAAGGAGCCCAGGCTCCTTTTTTCGTTTCCCCCCTTCCCTTTGACCTGCCCCATGGCCATTTGCCTGCCGATCCGCTTCAATGCCTGCATGGATTCGTGAAGCATTTCGAAAGGACGACGCATGTTTCTCTCCCGCTGGCTACCGGGCCTTGCCAACCTGCTGCATTACCGCCGCGAGTGGTTCCACGCCGACCTGCAGGCCGGCCTTTCGGTGGCGGCGATCCAGATCCCCATTGCCATCGCCTACGCGCAGATCGTCGGCCTGCCGCCGCAGTACGGCCTGTACGCCTGTGTGCTGCCGATGATGGTCTACGCCCTGATCGGCAGCTCGCGCCAGCTGATGGTCGGCCCAGACGCCGCCACCTGCGCGATGATCGCCGGCGCCGTGGCGCCGTTGGCCCTGGGCGAGCCGCACCGGATTGCCGAACTGTCGGTGATCGTCACCTTGCTGGTCGGGGTGATGCTGATCGCGGCCGGTGTGGCCCGGGCCGGGTTCATCGCCAGCTTCTTCTCGCGGCCGATCCTGATCGGCTATCTCAACGGTATCGGCCTGAGCCTGATCGCCGGGCAGTTGTCCAAGGTAGTCGGGTTCAAGATCGAGGGTGACGGCTTCATCCTCAGCCTGATCAACTTCTTCCAGCGCCTGGGCGAAATCCACTGGGTGACGCTGCTCATCGGCCTCGCCGCACTGGGCCTGCTGATCTGGCTGCCACGGCGCTACCCGCGTCTGCCTGCGGCACTAATGGTTGTGGCGCTGTTCATGCTGCTGGTCGGTCTGTTCGGCCTCGACCGCTTCGGCGTCGCCATTCTCGGTCCGGTGCCTGCCGGTATCCCGCAGCTGGCCTGGCCACACAGTAACCTGGCAGAAATGAAAAGCCTGCTGCGCGACGCCCTGGGTATCGCCACCGTCAGTTTCTGCAGCGCCATGCTTACCGCACGCAGCTTTGCCGCCCGACACGGCTATGCGATCAACGCCAACCACGAGTTCGTCGCCCTGGGCGTAAGCAACCTGGCTGCCGGCGTTTCCCAGGGCTTTGCCATCAGCGGCGCAGATTCGCGCACTGCGGTCAACGACATGGTCGGTGGCAAGAGCCAGCTGGTAGGCATCATCGCCGCGCTGGTCATCGCCCTGATCTTGCTGTTTTTCACCGCGCCGATGGCGTGGATCCCGCAGGCCGCGCTGGGCGCCGTGCTGTTGATGGCCGGCTGGGGGCTGATCGACATCAAGTCGCTGGGGCACATTCGCCGCCTGAGCCGCTTCGAGTTCTGGCTGTGCCTGCTGACCACGGTCGGCGTGCTGAGCCTGGGCGTGCTGCCCGGCATCGTGTTTGCCGTGACCCTGGCGATCCTGCGCCTGCTGTACAGCATCTATCAGCCCACCGACGCGGTGCTGGGCTGGCTACCGGGCACCGAAGGCCAGGTGGACATTCGCAAACACAAGGATGCCCGCACCGTGCCAGGCCTGGTGGTGTACCGCTTCGACGACGCGATCCTGTTCTTCAACGCCGACTACTTCAAGATGCGCCTGCTCGAAGCCGTGCAGAGCCAGGATCAACCCAAGGCGGTGCTGTTCGATGCCGAAGCGGTAACCAGCATCGACGTAAGCGGCATCGCCGCCCTGCGCGAAGTGCGCGACACCCTGGCGGCCCAGGGTATCTACTTCGCCATCTCCCGCGCCCGCGGCAC
Organism: Pseudomonas sp. NLJ1; assembly: GCF_049486705.1. Lineage (NCBI taxonomy): Bacteria > Pseudomonadati > Pseudomonadota > Gammaproteobacteria > Pseudomonadales > Pseudomonadaceae > Pseudomonas > Pseudomonas sp. NLJ1. The sequence continues at coordinate 1,654,556 of NZ_CP137735.1, forward strand.
CTTTCTGCGTATGCTGGTGCGCTCGGGGATGGCCCGGGAGATGGAAGACAGACTGCTGTTCGGCTCGGTACGGGCGGGCATCCGTGCGTATCGGGTGTGGCGTAACAGGAGTCGCAGCGCGCAGGTGGCTGGAGAAGGTTGAAGAGGTGCATTGTTGCCGCTGGCCCTATCGCCGGCAAGCCAGCTCCCACAGATATTGCACTGCTATAAGACCTGCGGTGAACCTGTGGGAGCTGGCTTGCCGGCGATAGGGCCAGTACAGGCTTCACAAGGCAGGCGCCTGGATACAACCCTCGCACACCTTGCATGACATGCTAAAGTCGCCCCGTTCCCGCTCCACCCAATGGACCCCAGCATGCCCGCACTAGACGCCACCCTCACCCCTTGGCCAGAACTCGCCGCCTGCCACCCTTGCGACGCACTGCTGCTGGGCAACGGTGCCAGCCGCGCGCTGTGGAAGCCGTTCGGCTACTTCTCGCTGTTCGAGCAAGCGCAACGTGCCGGCCGCAAGAAAGGCCTGGCCGTCAGCGACCAGGCACTGTTCAAGTCGCTGGGTACGGAGCTGTTCGAGCCGGTGCTCAGCGCCCTCAACACCACTGTGCGCACCAATGCCGCGCTGGCCATCAACTCCACCGCGCCGCTGAACCGCTACTACTCGATCAAGGAAGCGCTGATACACGCCATACGCACGGTGCACCTGCCGTGGCCACTCATGCCGGCCGTCACCCTGGCAACCCTCAACCAGGCCCTGCGCGGCTACCGCAGCGTCTATACCAGCAACTACGACCTGCTGCTACCGTGGGCCGTGCAACACGCCCCGCACGGCTTTGCCGAACTGTTCGACGAGCAAGGTTTCTTCGACGTGCGCCGCACCAGTGCCGAAGGCACCCGGGTGCTGCACCTGCATGGCGGCCTGCACCTGCTCAAACTGCCCGACGGCACCACCCGCCAACGCAGCGCCGACAGCGCCGAACTGCTCGATGGTTTTGCCGTGAACATCCCGGGCGAAGTGCCGCTGTTCGTCAACGAGGACCGCAGCGACGAGAAACTGCGCGCCATCCGCAACTCGGATTACCTGAGCTGGTGCCTGGGGCAGCTGGCGCGGGAAAGCCAGGGGCTATGCCTGTTCGGGCAGCACCTGGACAGCAGTGATCAGCACCTGCTCGAAGCCATCCGACAGGCCCGGCCGAAGCATCTGTCGATTGCCATCAGGCCGTTGAGCGAGGCATCGGTGATCAACCAGAAGCAGCATTTTGTCGACAGGTTCGGGGATATGCCGGGGACGGTACTGCACTTCTTTGATGCCAGTACGCATCCGTTGGGGCAAGCAGCGTTGGCTATTGAAGCACCGCTTACCCGCAGGTGAAGTGGACCAGCTGGGGGCCGCAAAGCAGCCCCCGTTAATGCTATCTCACAGGCATCAGGGTTTGCCCGCTGAAGCTCTCGGCCCCGTCAAGGCGCCGATGCCGTTGTCACCTGCACGGCCGGGCCAACTGCAACCGGCTCGGGCATCGCTACATCGCCACCCAGCTGGCGGATTTGCCGAATCTGCTGGACCCTGTTCAGGTTTTCCCAGGCGACGGGATAGTGCCCCGGCGACAACTCGATCGCGCTGCGGAAGAACTGCTCAGCCACATCCAGCTTGCCCTCCACCAGGCAGACATAGCCAACATCATTGCTGGCCTCGGCACGCTTTTCGACCTGTTCGAAGGCAGACACCGCCTCCTCATAGCGCCCCATGCGAGCCAGCAGCAACCCATAGTTGCGCCAAAGCGGTTTGTAGGTGCCGTCGTAGCTCACACCACGTTTGTACCGGAGCTCGGCATCGGCCCATTGCCCGGCCATGTAGTAGGAATACCCAAGGCTGTTCTGCACCAACGCCGAACGTGGATCGATGAGCTCGGCCAGGCGGTAGTAGGTCTGCGCCTCGGCGAAGTTGTCGGCCAGGTCTGCAAGCACACCCAGCCCGTTGTAAGCCTTGAGCGGGGACTTGCTGTCGACCCTGAGCGCAGCCGCCCCTGTCTGGGTGTTGGCCGGCTCCTTGACGAAGCGCTTCTGATCCACGGCAACTGCCTTCAACAGCATCACCTTGGCCTGCTCATGTTTGCGCATGGACAGGTTCAGCAGGCCCATTTCAGTCAGAGCATCGGGGTTTTCAGGCGCCTTGCTCAGTACCTCGGTGAAGGCCATCTCGGCAAGTTGGTTGTTGCCGCGTTCGCGGTGGATACGGCCAACCCAGACCAGGGCCTCATAACGTTCGGGCGCCAGTTCAAGGACGCGCAAGTACTGGTACAGCGCCTGGTCCAGGTCACCGGCCTGGTAGGCCATCGCCGCCATCTGCATCGCCTGGTCGGGCGAGCTGCTCTGCGACTGCACCTGGTAGAGCACCGAATTGCCAGCGGAGTAGACAGAACGCACCCCATTCAAGTCTGGCCCCGTGCTCTGGCAACCCGAGAGCACGGCTATCATGGTCAACAGCAAGCTGATCCTGTTCATGTCACGGACTCCCAAACGTTTTAAGTATCCCGATGATCACCGGGCCGATGGCTACCAGAAAAAAGCTTGGCCACAGACAGAAAATTAGCGGAAAGACCAGCTTGGTTCCGATTTTCGCTCCCATTTCCTCGGCAGCCTGCATGCGCCGGTCACGAAACTCTTCGGCATAGATACGCAAGGTAGCCCCTACGCTGGTGCCGAAGCGGATACTCTGCGCCAGCAGGCTGACCAAGCCCTGGATATCTTCCAGGCCGGTGCGGTCCGCCAGTTGCCTGAGCGCTTCGGTACTGGAAATGCCGGCGCGGATCTGCGCATTGACCAACGCCAGTTCCTCGGCCAGCTCGGCCTGGCTGACCGCCATTTCTTCGGCCACCCGCTCGATTGCCTGGGGCAACGCCAAGCCCGACTCCACGCAAACCACCATCAAGTCCAGGGCATCAGGAAAAGCCGCACGCAACCGCCTCTGCCGAGCCTTCTTGCGCTTGTCGACATACACTGCCGGCAGTAGCCATCCGACGGCAGCCCCCATCAGCGCCACACCAATGATCATGGTCGGGGAAAGGTTGGGAACCAGTGGCAGTGTCAACAGCAAGATACCCATTAGCATCAACGGCAGCAGCAAACGCACAGCCCAGTACACTTGTACCGCTGACGCCGAGCCATAACCCGCGTGGGTCAACAGGATTCGGGTGGCCGACACCTGCTCCTCCGCAGAGGGAGTAACGCGCCGACCGACCCGTTCCAGTAACAGCTGCAGGTTGCCGGGCGCCTCGCGCCCGGCCGCAGCGCTGGAGTGATCACGCTTGATCAATGCAAGACGGCGTTGCAGAGGGCTCTGCAGGCCCAGCACCAGTAACGTCACTGTGATCACTGCAATGACTGTGCTCATCCCGATCGCACCAACGATCAGCAGGCGTGCCAGTGCCTCACTGTCCGTCACCCTATTCAACAAACCGAGCAAATAGTCCATGACCGACGCCCCCCTGCGAGAACTGCCTAAATCTGGATACGGATGATTTTCCGAATCCAGAAAATCCCCATCAACATGGAGCCAAAAGCCCCCATGACCAACTTGTGCCCAGTAGGATCCTTGATCAGCAACGTCAAATACTCCGGGGTCGTGACAATGATCGCCGCCGCCAACACGAAAGGTACGGCCACCAGAATCCAGGCCGACATTCGCCCTTCGGCCGACATTGTCTTGACCTTGCGCTGAAAGCGGAAACGCCCGCGTATCAGGCGGCTCAGGCGCTCCAGCACTTCGGTCAGGTTGCCGCCTGTCTCGCGATGAATGAGGATCGAGGTCACCATCATCATCACGGTCATGCTCGGCACCCGCTCGAGCAAGCCAAGCATGGCCCTGCGCACATCATTACCGTAGTTGATATCGGCGAACGTCAGGCCAAACTCGTGCGCCACCGGCCCCTTGTGTTCATCGGCCACCAGGCGCAAGGTTTCATTGAAGGGGTGCCCCGCGCGCAACGCCCGGCACATGGATTCCAGCGCATCCGGCAAGTCCTCCTCGAACCTGGCGAAACGCTTGCCACGATCAGCGGAGATTTTCAGCAGCGGCAGCCAGAACGCCACGAACGCTGCCGCCAGCGCCAACCACCAGTAGGGAAAGAACATCCAGGCCAGCATCCCGGCAGCCGCCGCCAGAACGAATCCCATCAGCAATACCCGATAGGCCCGGTACTCATGCCCGGCCTGCTCGATCATTTGCGTCAGCGACGCCATGAAGGGTAACTGCTCGAGCCGCGCCTCCAGCGGAGACAAGCGGGTCAGGTACTTCTGCCGCAGCACGGTCTGCATGTTCGGCAGATGGCTTGCCCGCTCCAGAATAACCAGCCGGCTGCGGATACGTTTGCGTACCTTGCCCGCTTCGCCGAACACTGGCACCACCAACCCTTGGCTGAGGAGAAACACCGCAACGAACACCATGCCAAGAAAAATCAGGATGAATTCAACAGGTATCTGGCTCATGGTTGACGAGCCTCCATCCATTCAGGCCTGAACATCGTCAGCGGCAACTCGATCCCGCGCTTCGCCAAGGAATCGCGAAACGCTGGGACCATGCCACTTGGCCGGAAGTCACCAAGCACCTGGCCCTGCTCGCCCACACCATTGCGGACAAAAGAGAAGATCTCGGTCATGGTGATGATTTCGCCCTCCATGCCGTTGATCTCCTGCACACTGACCAACCGCCGCTTGCCATCTTCCTGCCGCTCCAGCTGGATCACTACATCGATGGCTGATGCGATCTGCTGGCGCATGGCCTTGATGGGGAATGTGGCGCCAGACATCAAGACCATGTTCTCGACCCGGCCCAACGCATCGCGCGCAGTGTTGGCATGGATGGTAGTCAGCGAACCATCGTGGCCGGTGTTCATCGCCGTCAGCATGTCCAGCGCCTCGGCGCCGCGCACCTCACCGATCACGATGCGGTCCGGGCGCATCCGCAGGCTGTTGCGCACCAGCTCACGCTGGCCCACCTCGCCGCGCCCCTCGATGTTCGCCGGCCGTGTTTCCAGGCGCACCACATGCGGCTGCTGCAGTTGCAGCTCGGCCGAGTCTTCGATGGTGACGATGCGCTCGTTATGCGGAATGAAACTGGACAGTACATTGAGCATGGTGGTCTTGCCGCAGCCGGTGCCGCCGGAGATCAGTACGTTCAGCCGTCCCCGCACGATCGCCTTGAGCAGCAAGGCGATGGCCGGCGTCAGCGCGCCCGCCTGGATCAGGCTGTCGGTATTGAGCAGGTCCACCGCAAAGCGGCGAATCGATATACTTGGCCCGTCGATGGCAAGCGGCGGGATGATCGCATTGACCCGTGAACCATCCTTGAGCCGCGCATCTACCAACGGCGAAGACTCGTCGATACGCCGGCCGAGGCTGGAGACGATGCGATCGATGATGTTCAGCAGGTGCTGATCATCGCGAAAACGCACATCGGTGCGCTGCAGCTTGCCGAACCGCTCGACGTACACCGAGTCATGCCCGTTGACCAGGATGTCGGACACCGTGTGATCGGCCAACAGCGGCTCCAGCGGGCCAAGGCCAAGCACTTCGTCGGTGATCTGCTTGATGATCAACTGGCGGCTGGCAGAGCTCACCGGAGCTGAATGCTCATCGAGCAGACGCTGGCAGATATCGCGGATCTGCCGCACGGCCTCGGCCTGTTCGAGCGAGTCGAGCAAGGACAGATCCATGACCTTGAGCAGTTGCTGATAGGTTTTTTCCCGCCACTCGGCTTCCACCGAGGTGACCTGGCTTTTCGTTTCAAACAGAATATCGGGCGCTGAATGCTCCCACGCCATCAGCGCCTCTGCCGGGTCCTTCGCGCCTGCACCCTGCTTCGACGGTGTCGATGCCTCGGCGGTGACTGCCTGTTTGCGCAAACGGTTACGAAAATCGCTAAGCATGGTTCACCCCCGAAAAACACGCTTGAAGGCGCGTTTGAACAGTCCACTGTCAGTGTCCACCTGCTTGCCAACCAATTCCTCGGCCAGCCCACGCAGCGCCTGGGTGATCGCGGAGCGAGGTGCTTGCAGGCCCAGTGGCACGCCCGTGTTCTGGCTCTGGTTGATGACGCTGAAGTCATTGGGCAGCTTCACGATGTTGGTGCAGCGCAATGCCTCGCCAATGTCCTTGAGGCTGACCGGTGCCGCCTTGTCGTAGCGGTTGACCACCACCTCCAGCTGATTGCCACGCACGCCCAGGTCATCGCGCAGGATGCGCGCCAGGGAACTGGCGTCGCGCAGGTGGTTGACGCTCTGCTGCACCACGACGTACACCCGGTCGGCCTGCTCCAGTACCGAAGCGGTGATGTGGTCGATCTGCCGCGGCAAGTCCGCCACCACCCAGTCATAGTTGGCCCGCGCAAGCTGCAGCAGCGCATCGAGCTGTTCGGCCTGGACATCCTGCGGTAGGCACAGCTCATTGGCGCGGCTGCCAAGCACATGCAAGGACGGGCTGAAATGGCTGCAGAAGCCTCGCAGTGCGACACCATCCATTTCTTTTACCTGCTGCAACACATCTAGCTGGCTGTGCGACTGCGCCACATCCAGATGATGCGACACGCTGCCAAACTGCAGGTCCAGGTCCAGCAACAGGGTGTTGCCCTTGAGGCTCAGTTGATGCGCCAGGTTGCAGGCCAGTACCGTGCCGCCGGAGCCTCCCTTGGCATTCATCACCGCGATCAGCTTGCCTGTTGCCGTGCTGTTGGTCTGGGTTTCCACGACCATACGGTTCAAGGCTGCAATAAGCTCCATGGCAACGATAGGCTCTGGCAGAAAATCGCGCGCACCGGCTTGCATCGCCAGGCGCATGCCTTCCCGATCGTCCAGCAGGCCACACACCAACAGCGGCGGGCGCTCATGGGCCGGGCGTTGCATCAGCGCTGCCAGTTCCTCACGCCACAGCTGGCCAACGCGCAGCAGCAGGAAGTCGGGCATCCGGTCCAAACCGTACAGAGGGTCGCAATGCCCATTGCTCACCTGACGAACATTCACCTCAAGGCCTGAGATGCGCTGACAGATTTCTTGCAACTGACGCAAGGCCAAGGCGTCCGAACTGCTGATCAACAGACGCATCCCGGGCTTGATGGAGGTAGCGGATACGGAAGATTCCCTAAGATTCAGCATGGCGTGATCTCCGGTACGACATCCGCCTCGGTATGACGCCCGAGGCTCTCGCGAGGTAAGGTCGCCTTGAATACTGGCAAGGTAATGGAAACGCCAAAACCTGGAATAAACAGGCTGAACTGGAAGTTCTGCAGTGTCAGTTGCACATAGCGGACAGCGGCAAACCCGGTGGCACTCACCAGGTCACCGGGGTTGGCGACCTGTGCACCGTTCTTGTCCAGGTAACGCAGGGTCAGGTCAGAGGTGTCCAGGTCGGCCAGCAGGCCACTGGCTCCGCTGTCGCCCGCACTGTTGAATATCGCCCGGCGCAGCACCACCGGGTCGCTGATATTGCATACCGCTGCCAGCCGCGCACCACGCCGAACGGACTCGTTCAGCACGTTCGCGGTGTAGTACAACCGGCCAATTTCCAGCACTCCGAACAGCAACGTGAACATCAACGCACTGACGATGGCGAACTCCACCACGTAGACGCCTTGCATGCCTCTGCGTTTCATCACAGTGCCCTCATCACAGTGGTGGCGACCAACGGGAAGTTCAGCGCCGTGCTGCCTCCGATAAAGGCCGGAATGCCGTTGGCGACCACCGGGGAAAAGACCGAGCTGATGGTCACCTGCACGTGGTCGTTGGTGCCCGCCACCTTGGCCACCTGCACGGTGGTGTTGGCCGGCATCCCGGTCAGACTGCAAGGCGGCGTGGACGGTGCTCCGTACACCGCCACGTACTTGGTCATGCACTCGAGATCGGCACCCACCTCGACCTTGCCAAGGGTCGAGTTCCAGGCCTGGCTGGCGACGAAACGCGCGGCATCCCGGCTGCCCTGCAGCAAGCTGTTGTACTGGTAAAGCATGCGGCCAAATTCGCCGAGAGCCAGCAAGGTCAGGAGCAACAGCGGCAGGGTGATCGTGAACTCGACGATTGCCACCCCTTGCTGATGCTGCGCACGCTTGAGCCGATGAATTTTCATGACACGCTCCTAGGAGTCGGTGCTCGGTGTGCCACTGCCACTGATAAAGGTTTTGTACAGCTGGATGATCTGTGGGCCGGAATCGTCTTGCGGCGTTGGCCCAGGTACACCGTCACCTTCGCATTGCTTGACGAACTGGCCGAAGATCTGCGAATCCCCACCTGAGTTGTCGGCTGGCTGCACTACATAGAAGCAACCGAAACCGATGACAGGAATCGACGTTGCACCCGAATTCTTGCCAGAGCAGTCGCCTACCACGATCTTCAGCATCCGCCGCTCGAAAACCCCACCCGACTGGCAACCCGTGCCGCCTGCAACACATGCGGCTGTCTGCGCGGAATAATCGTTGTAGTCGAACAGCGGCGTGCCGCCAGCAGACAGGTTGCCATTGCTCGAAGTGACGACCTGGCCCTGCTGCTCTACTCGGGGAGGCGTGGTTGCATCGTTGTATGTCATCACCGGGTCGCTATAGTTCGTCACCAGGTCCGGCGGATAGTCCGAATTATTGAGCGACCCGGTGTACTGGCCAAAGCGCGTGTTCAGGCCTTTGACGGAAGGGCCAACTGTGTTGCCAGGCTTGGTGGTGACGTTTTCACCGACATTGCGGCAGACCGAGGCGCCGCCGGCCATGAGTTCGCCAACTTCCTTGCCACCCGAGCCAAAATCGAGCAGCTGAAAATTGCCCGGGCCGATCGGGTCGCTGTTCTTGGAGGCTGATTTCAAGACCTCCAGGTCACCAAAGCGATAGCCCCAGAACATTCCGGTATCCGGGTTGTATTTGGTCGAGTCGCCACACACCAGCAGCGGTGCAAGATCACATGGACTGGTCGGGCTCGGCCCGGCGGTGGCAATCGCCGCCACGCTCTTGGTCCCCACGGTTCCCATACCGATTGACTGGGCGAAGCTCCAGAAAAAGCCCGCCAGTGAGTAATTCGATACCGAGACCCGCACATAGGTGGCATTGGCCGGCCCGGGGAAGGAGAAAGGCCCATAGACACTGTCTGCCAACTCCACCACAGCGAATGCTCCAGGGTTGCCGCCGATTGCCGTCGCCAGCTCATTGTTGCCTGCGGCCTTGGCATTTTCGTTCAGGGTAAAAAGCGCGGCACTGCGTGCGGTAGTGGCGGCATTGCCTGAGCCCATCACCTGGCTCAGGGTCTTGGCACCACTGAGGGCGGCGGCATCCACCGCATTCTGCAGTCGGGTCTTGTTCAACAACATGTGACCACCATCGAGCACCAACGCGGCCATCATCAGTATCGCCAACAGGGCGATCACGATGATGATAGTTACTGCGCCCCGCTGTTGGCCTGGCGGCGCGGTGAACATCCGTTGGGCTCGATGAGTCATGATCACGCCCTCGATCAGCGAGTTGAATCAGTGACCTGGATCTGGATCGGCTGACCGACCTGCTGCGCATCGCCAGTCACCCCCCTATAACCATTGATCACCTTCTCCAGCAGCGGCCCATCGACTCCAGCGGCAGGCAGTTCAGTACCTGGGTTGGCAGCTGCCTGCTTGTCGGCAATCTGTTGGTAGGTAGTCTGGTAGACGCTGTACCCCAGCGGGCCAACGCGCCCTTCGTCGTACGACATGCAACCGGACAAACCCGACAGCAGCGCGCAACACACGATCATGCTTCTCATGCTGGTTCTCTCCGATCAATTCAGATCATGGCCAAAGTTGCCACCGCTGACCCCGAGGCTGACGGGTACCGCGCGCCCAGGCTCGCTGCCCTTGGTCTTGCCGAGCAGGTAGAAGTCCAGGTCGCTGGGCTCGACGAACTTCTCGGTGGGCAGGCGCACCGCCTTGGCATCCACAGGCTTGGCCAGGTGCGGCGTTACCAGGATCACCAGTTCGGTTTCACCGTTTATGAACGACTGGCTGCGGAACAGGTGCCCGAGTATCGGCAGGTCCCCCAGCCCGGGGAAACGGCTGACGAAATCGCGGGTGTTTTCACTGATCAAGCCGGCGATGGCGATGGTCTGGCCATTGCCAAGTTCGACCGTGGACTCGGCGCTGCGCTTGGTCAACGACGGAATGACCTGGGTGACACCATCGCCCAGAATGCTGTTCAGGCCTGTGTCGAGTACCAGCGAGTTGACGTTGGAAAGCTCGCTCACCGAGACATTCAGGTTGAGGTTGATGCGCCCGGAGTCGAGCACCACCGGCAGAAACTTCACGCCGACACCGAATTCCTTGTATTCGATGGTGATGCCATCATCCTCGGTGATCGGAATCGGGAACTCGCCACCGGAAATGAACTCCGCCTGCTGCCCGGTCAGGGTGGTGAGGGTGGGTTCCGCCAGCACTTTGGCCGAACCATTGTCCTTGGACGCCTCCAGCACCACGTTGAAGAGGAAATCGTCGGACAGGAACTGGGCGAACAAGCCTTTGCCGCCACCAATCAGCGAACCTGGCGAAAGGATCGAGCCGCCACCTGGAGTCAGGCCCAGCCCTTGACCATTGTTGAACCCGCCACCGCTCCAGTTGCCAGATGAGCCAAGGGCATTGAAGCGCACGTTGAGGTTCTTGATCAGGCTGCGCTGCATCTCGGCCACTTTCACTTCCAACATCACCTGCTGGCTGCCACCGACACTGAGCAGGTTGATCACCTCCAGCGACTGGGCCGGGGCCGCCTCGGCAGCTTCACCTTTGCCTTGCACCACACTCGAGGTCTGCGCGGCATAGGTCTTGGCCACTTTCATCGCCGTGTCCATGGCGCCGGCGCTGCGCACCTGGCCACGCAGCACAAGTGCGCCCTGGGCACTGAACACCTCGATGTTCTCTTCGGGCAACAACTGATGCAGTTTGGTCTTGAGCCCGGTGAGGTCATGCACGACCTCCACATCCAGGGTCTCGATCAAGCGGTTGTTGCTGTCCCACAGCAATACGTTGGTAGCGCCCAGAGAACGGCCAAGCAGGTAGAGCTGGGTCGGGCTGGTGATCAGGATATCGGCGATATCCGGGTTGCCTACCGAGATTTTCCTGACCGGTGTACGAGTGCTGATCGTCCGCGACTTGTAGATGGGTACCTGGACTATGTTGGTGTTGGCCGCCGGCATGGCGCTGTAGCCCGCCCCCGGTTCTGCAGCCTGCGCCACGCCAGCGAACAACAGCTGCGTACCCAGCCCACACAACAGGTACAGCCCTAGTCTCTGCAAAGTATTCATTGACTACTCCCTGCAAGGTGATCTTGTTGCTGCCGAAAGTTAGCTATCGGGACGTCTTCTGCCTTAGAATCTGGCTTTCGCGACCTCGATTTCGGTCCCGCGGATGATGGTGACCGCGCCACCGTCGTTACTGCGATTTACCACCGGTTTTGGTTGGGGTTTGACTGCTGGCGGTACGGCCTTCACCGGCTCGGCAGCAGCAACGGTTGGCGCCGGCTTCTGAGCATCCAGCGGATTACGCAGGGCCAGTTGCAACTTCCCTTCCGATTGCGCCTTGACCAGGATTTCTGCCTCTTTCGCCGACATTTCCAGGGTCACCGCCCGCACTACCACCGGTTGGGTCTTGTCCGTCCCTGCCGTCTGATCCACGGCCAATACCCGCAAGTCCTGGAGGATAGTCCTGGACTCTGCGTCATTACTGCCGCCGTCACTTTGCCTGGTCGCCAGTACATCGACCCGGTTACCCGGCAAGAGGAACCCACCCACCCCGACCACATCATCCACTCGCACCGAAATGGCACGTTTGTCGGGGGCGATCAACGAAGCCAGGGTGCTGCCACCCAAGTGCTCGGCCAGGCGGGCGCTGCGCAGCACGTCGCCGCGCAACAGGGCGAAGGTGGCGATCTTGCCCAGCACCTTTTCGTTACTGTCGAAGGCATCGTCTGGTACCGCGTCCTTGGGCATGCGCACGATGGCGACCTGCTGGGCCTCGATCATCTGCCCGAACGGGATCTCCACCGTGGCGACCACCACGTTCTTCATGTTGTTGTCCGGGACGGTGTTGAGCCGACCATCGAGCCAGTTGTTGGCCATCAAGGCGGCGCCAAGCCCCAAGGACAGGGAAACGGCAACCAGGATCAGCGTACGGGCACTCATGTCTGCATCTCCTCATCCAAGGAAGTCGATCTGCACGAAGTAGCTTTGCCAGGCCCATTTCAGCTCCTGCTCCGACAACGGCCCCTCGCCCCCCAGATAACGCTGGCGGTCAAGTGCCATGTTCAGCAGGTCGCGAGGGTGGCAGGGCACCAGCGGCACGCCTTCGGCCTCGTACAGCGCCTGTAGCGCGTAACGCAACAACAACGGGTCGTAAGCCAGGCCCAGGCGTTCGCATTCCTGACGCCAGATGCGCTCGTATTCATCGACCTTCAGGTAGCTGAACTGCAGCTTGTAGCCGATGCGTCGCAAGAAGGCTTCGTCGGCCAGCTCCAGCGGGTTGAGGTTGGTGGAGAACACCAGCACCAGATCGAACGGCAGCTCGCAATGGCGCCCGCCCCCCAGGTTGAGGAAGTCGCGCTTCTCTTCCATTGGCACGATCCAGCGGTTGAGCAATTCGGCCGGAGCCATGCGCTGGCGCCCCATATCGTCGATGATGAACAGGCCATTGCTGGCCTTGAGTTGCAAGGAGGCCTGGTACTGGCGGGTATTCGGATCGAAGCGGACATCCAGTTGCTCCATGCCCAGTTCGCCGCCCGTGATCACCACCGGGCGCTTACAGCGCACCAGCCGGCGATCGATGCCTTCGTTGAGCAACAGGCTGGTGGGTTGGCCCTCCTCCTCCAGGCGCTGATGCACCTGAGGGTCATACACTTCGATGACCGACTCATTGATCTCTATGGCATGCGGTACCCAGATGGCTTCGGCGAACAGACGAATCAACCGGCTGCTGACGTATGTCTTGCCGGTACCTGCAGGGCCATAAATCATGATGGCGCGCCCGGAGTTCAGCGCTACGCCCAGCTGATCGAGCATGCTGTCCGAGAGCACGACGCCAGTGAAGGCCGTGTGCATGTCCTGCATATTGATGCGGCCATGGTGGATGGTCTGCAGCTTGAGCAAGTCACGATAGGCACTCACCGGGAAGGGCGCCGCGCCGATATAGCCGCTGCGCGCCAGTGCATCGCGGGCGGTGGCACGGCCGCGCTCGGTCAGGCCGTAGCGCAGCACCTGCCCCCCCGTTTGCACACCGACCTGGCCCAGTACTTCGACGCGGCCATCCTTGCGCAGAAAGGCCAGCACTTCTTCCACTACCGCACCGGTCAGCGCAAGGCGCTCGACCAGACGTGACAGGTCCAGCGTACCGGCGTCGTGCAAGTGCTTGCACAGCAAATCACCGAGAAAGCTTTCCGCCAGCCCAGTCTCACCGACTGTACGTGGCTGAGGTGCCAGGCTCTGCACTGCGTCCTTGTCACAGGCGCAGGCACCACTGTCTCTGAGTGCATACATTATTAGCCTCCCAGGCTATAGGCCTAGCGGCAGCCCAAACAGGCTGACAAGGGTTCCGGACAGGATCGCGACTGAATAAGGGAAAGGCTTACCTGCCACCTCATCCGCCTCCGGCGCAAAATAAGCCTGCGCCGTCAAGATCAACCAGTAGCGTTGTAATGTCTGTTTCAACTGCCCGCGCATGAGCACTATCAACATCCCGCACACGCCACCGGCAATAAGGCTAAGAAGTGCTGCCGCAAGTGCTTCATACGGATTAAGAAAAGTACCGACCATGGCCATCAGCTTGACGTCTCCGGCTGCCATGCCCCCCAGCGCGTACATCGGAATAAACACGGCAAAACCGATAAACATACCCACCACGCCATAACCCAGCCCGGTAAGTTCTGCGGAATAAACCTGACCCGCCAGCCCCAAACCCAGCCCCAGCAAGATCAAAATATTGGGAATGCGGTGGTTACGAAGATCCCCGACCACCGCAATACCCAGTAGCCCTAGCAGCACGACAATGGCGAACAGAGACTCTGCTGACATTGCTGCATCCCCCTTGGGGCTTAGTTAAAAATTTAGTTCAAGCAGTCGTACCGCCAAGCGCAGTAATCAGCAGGTTGATCTTTGTCTTCACTGCGGTTCCCAAGTTAGTAAACGCAGTAACCAGGGTGGCGGCAACCAAGCCACCTGCTATTGCATATTCAACAACGGTCAAGCCATTTTCATCTTCGACGAACTTCATCACCGAAGTCTTGATTGTTTGCAGATTCATTTCGCTCACCTCGCTAAGGACATTATTTTTATTCCCGGGCAGTGGTGTTTGCACTACCTGATGGGAATCCTAGTAAGGGGGTGACGGTAGGGGTTAGGAGATTTTTGCGAATCGCTAGGACTTTTTTGCGGCTATTGGCCAGTATCGAAAGGTGCACAAGGCCACCAGTAAAACCGGCCGGAAAACCCGAATATGAGAAGCACTTTCGTATGCATTTGCAGCTGGATCAGGGAAAGGTCCCTGGCACGCTCGTTCAAAGCCGACAAGCGGTCGTCAGGCTCAAGGGCCATTCCAACTGCCGAACTCGTCTAACATCAGGGTTTTACAAAACGCTTAGACCGCCTTAATCGAAAACGATATAAGTTAATAACCAAATTGCTCGTCGTCTTAGTAGTGTTTTGACAATACTGCTGCTCGTAGGGAACTCCCCAGCATAAGGTTAAGTCACGATGTCTAACCCGGGCACAAAGCCGCTGTTGTTGTGGTTCGATCTGACACGCGATCATTCCACCGAAGCGCTGATGGCGCAGTTCAGCCATGTCTGCGATTGCAAACTGGCGAAAGCCGTCGCGCAATCCGAACGCCAGCAGGCAGACATGATCTGCATGCATTTCGATCGCCCCGACACCCTCAACCTCAACCTGCTGCTGGAAGTGAAGCGCAACTCACCGTCAATCCCGGTCACCATGTTCACCGTGCAGCACTCCGAAGAGTTGGCCGTCTGGGCCATGCGTTCGCGGGTCTGGGAGTATCTGGTATTGCCGCTGACAAGCGGTGAGAAAAGCCGCTACATCGATGTCCTCAAGCAGCTTTGCGACATCCGCCGCGCCAGTAAGAGCTCAGGCAATGCGCAGCGCATCGATCACCTTCCCTCCTTGCCGGACAGCATTCGCCTGACCGGCGAACACCACAAGCACCAGGCGCTCAGCAAGGTGATGCCGTACATCGACCAGCACTTTCGCGAATGCGTCGATCAAAAGGACCTCGCGCAGCGCTGCGGCATGACCACGGCCCGTTTCAGCCGCCTGTTCAAAGAGGTCAACGGCGTCGGGTTTCTGGACTACATCCTGAGCAAGCGCATGAACCTGGCCATGGACCTGCTCGTCAACAGCCAGATGCCGATTACCAGCATCGGTTACGAGGCCGGCTTCAAGGACCCGTCCTACTTCGCCCGCACCTTCAAGCAGGTCAGCAACTGCACGCCCAGCGAATACCGCCAGGCCCGCCAGCTCGGAGCGTCGACCAGCGAAACCGAGCCCCTGGAGGGTTCAAATGCGCCACTGCTGGATAACGTGTTACCGAGTGCGGCGCTTCACAAGAGCCGTTGAAGAATCACACGGCAGGCAGCAACCCATCCGCCCGCAACAACGTCTCCAGGCAATGCTCCTGCACCCCATAGAACGCCTTGAGCTGCCCGATCTTTTCCAGCAACGCCCCGTTGTCCCCTGCCTGGCGCCGCTTCACCGCAAGAATCATCTTGTTCTTGTTGGTGTGCTCCAGCGAGATGAACTCGAACACCTTGGTTTCGTACCCGCAGGCTTCCAGGTACAGCGCGCGCAGGCTGTCGGTCAGCATCTCGGCCTGCTGGCCCAGGTGCAGGCCGTACTGCAGCATCGGTTGCAACAACCCCGGACTGTGCAGTTGCGGGCGGATCTGCTTGTGGCAGCACGGCGAACACATGATGATCGCGGCGTTGCAGCGGATGCCGGTGTGGATGGCGTAGTCGGTGGCGATGTCGCAGGCATGCAGGGCGATCATCACTTCGATGGCCTCGGGCACCACGCTGCGCACATCGCCACATTGGAATTCCAGGCCTGGGTGCTCCAGGCGCAAGGCGGCGGCGTTGCACAGGTCGACCATGTCCTGGCGCAGCTCGACGCCGGTTACCTGTGCGTCGCGGCCCAGGCTGTTGCGCAGGTAGTCGTGCATGGCAAAGGTCAGGTAGCCCTTGCCAGAGCCGAAATCGGCCACCCGCAGCGCCTGCTGCGCAGGCACCGGGGCACTGGCCAGGGCATGGTCGAAGACTTCGATGAACTTGTTGATCTGCTTCCATTTGCGCGACATGGAGGGGATCAGCGCGCCTTGTGCATCAGTCACGCCCAGGTCTCGCAGGAACGGCCGCGACAGCTCCAGATAGCGCTTCTTCTCGCGGTCATGGCCGCTGCTGCTGGCAGCTTCGCGTGGCACCTGTGCGCCGTGGCGCTGCAGCATTGGCTTGCCCTTCTTGCTGAAGGTCAGCTGCACCTCACCGTCGGCGTCGAACAGGTGGGCGTTGCGGAAGCTGTCCGGCAGCAGCTCGCCGACCAGCGCCTGGGCCTGGTCCAGCGCCAGGTTGCGGGTGATGTCGCGGGTCTGGTGGCGGTAGACCAGCGACAGGCACGGCTGGCCCTTGACCTGCAGCGGCTTGGCGATAATCCGTTGCAAGGTCTGGTCGGCACCGACATGGCGCGCCAAAACCAGTTTGACCAGGGTATTGCCATGCAGGGCGGCGTTCAGCAGGTCGAGAAACTGGGTGCGCGCATCCGGCGCGGATGGGGCAGAAGAACTGGCGGACATGGAAAAACGGTGCCTCGGATAGCGGGGAGCGCATGGCGCAATGCACGCATTCTACAGGGTGGCTAACTTCCTGTGGGAGATCGCCCAGTCCATTGGGCTGCGCTGTCGCGTAGAGAACTGAATTCGCAAGCGCTACGCGTACCCTGTGGGAGCGGCTTTAGCCGCGAAGAATCCAACGCGGTGCCTGGCACCGGCTAAAGCCGCTCCCACAGAGTCCCTGCTGATTCAATGAGTTATGTGCAGTTCCATAGGAGCGGGCGCGTCAAGCCATCGAGGTTCGGTTCAATCGAGAATCACCAGCCGGTTGGGCAACTCGTTACGTGCATGGGTAGGCGGCACATGCTCGCTGAGCAGTTCGCCGCACGCCTCGATGCACTCGACAAACCCCTGTAAGGTGCGGCCCTGGCGTACCTGTTCGGCAAGGCGGGCGACGATGGCTGCGCGGGCGGTGGCATCCAGATGGTGCTCGATACCACGGTCGACCAGGATCTCCACATGCCGCTCCGCCTCGCTGACGAAGATCAGTACGCCCGTGGCACCAGCAGTGCGCTGCAGGTTCTGTTCGCGAAACTGCTGGCGGGCCAGGCGCGAGGCGCGCCAGCGGCGCAGGGCCCGGGGGATCAGCCAGCCGGCCAGGCGCGGGCTGCGCAGCAGCAGGCACAAGCCGACGAACAGGAGCACATTGGCTACCAGCAAGCCACGCACGCTGGGCCAACCCAGCAGCCAGTGCAACAGGCCCGGCACGGCCAGCGCCAGCACGGCGGCCCAGAACAAAGGCCAGTAGGCATAGTCGTCGGCCCGGCGGGCCAGCACCGTCACCAGTTCGGCATCGGTGCGCCGTTCGGCACGGGCAATGGCTTCGGCGATCTGGCGCTGATGGTATTCGTCGAGGGGTGTCATGCCGTCGGTCTCTTGAGCGTTCTTATAGTTGTTGTCCCGGCACTCGGGGCTTCGTCCGCAGGCGACATATTCAGGCATAATCCGCCGCTGGAAGAAATGCCTGCAAATCGTACAACAATAGCCGCCTGAAAACTCCGGCCGCGCGCGTATCACCGTGGATACGGCAGAGGCCCCACAACGGAATTGATGATGAAACTGTCTTTGCTGGGCCTGGCCATGGGCCTTGCCAGTCAGGCGGCCCTCGCCGCCCCCTCCGCCCCGCCCCTGCAGGACAAGCAGGCGTTCATCGAACATCTGATCAGCCAGATGACCGAAGCCGAGAAAATCGGCCAGCTGCGCCTGATCAGCATCGGCCCGGAAATGCCCCGCGACAAGATTCGCGAGGAAATTGCCGCCGGCCGCATCGGTGGCACCTTCAACTCGCGTACCGCGCCCGAGAACCGGCCGATGCAGGACGCGGCCATGCGCAGCCGCCTGAAGATCCCCATGTTCTTCGCCTACGATACCGTCCACGGCGAACGCACCATTTTCCCGATCGGCCTGGGCATGGCCGCGACCTGGGACATGGACGCCGTCGCCAAGGTCGGCCGCACCGCCGCCATCGAAGCCGCGGCCGACGCCCTGGACATGACCTTCGCACCGATGGTCGACATCGCCCGCGACCCGCGCTGGGGCCGTACCAGTGAAGGCTTCGGCGAAGACACCTACCTGACCTCGAAGATCGGTCAGGTGATGGTCCGCTCGTTCCAGGGCAGCAGCCCGGCCAACCCTGACAGCATCATGGCCATCGTCAAGCACTTCGCCCTGTATGGCGCAGTGGAGGGCGGGCGCGACTACAACACAGTCGATATGAGCCTGCCAAAAATGTACAACGACTACCTGCCGCCCTACCGCGCCGCGCTCGACGCCGGTGCCGGCGGGGTGATGGTGGCGTTGAACTCGATCAACGGCGTGCCGGCCACTTCCAACACCTGGCTGATGAACGACCTGCTGCGCAAGGAGTGGGGCTTCAAGGGCGTGACCATCAGCGACCACGGTGCCATTCAGGAGCTGATCCGCCATGGCGTCGCCCGCGATGGCCGCGAAGCCGCCAAGCTGGCGATAAAGGCCGGCATCGACATGAGCATGAACGACACCCTGTATGGCGAAGAGCTGCCAGGCCTGCTGAAGTCCGGCGAAGTGACCCAGGGCGAGCTGGACCAGGCGGTGCGCGAAGTGCTAGGTGCCAAGTACGACATGGGCCTGTTCAAGGACCCGTACGTGCGCATCGGCAAGGCCGAAACCGACCTGAAGGACTACTACGGCAACGACCGCCTGCACCGCGACGCCGCGCGTGACGTGGCGCGCCGCAGCCTGGTGCTGCTGGAAAACCGCAACCAGACCCTGCCGCTGAAAAAGGCCGGCACCATCGCCCTGGTCGGCCCGCTGGCCGATGCCCCGATCGACATGATGGGCAGCTGGGCTGCCGACGGCAAACCAGCGCACTCGGTGACCGTGCGCGAAGGCCTGCGCCGCGCCGTGGAGGGCAAGGCCAAGCTGGTCTACGCCAAAGGTTCCAACGTCACCGGCGACAAGGCGATGTTCGACTACCTGAACTTCCTCAACTTCGATGCCCCGGAAATCGTCGACGACCCGCGCCCGCCTGCGGTGCTGATCGACGAGGCAGTGAAGGCGGCGAAGCAGTCCGATGTGGTGGTTGCAGTGGTCGGCGAATCCCGCGGCATGTCCCATGAGTCGTCGAGCCGTACCACCCTGGAAATCCCGGCCAGCCAGCGGGAGCTGATCAAGGCCCTGAAGGCCACCGGCAAGCCGCTGGTGCTGGTGCTGATGAACGGCCGCCCACTGTCGATTGCCTGGGAGCGCGAGCAGGCCGACGCCATCCTCGAAACCTGGTTCGCCGGTACCGAAGGCGGCAACGCGATCGCCGATGTGCTGTTCGGCGATTACAACCCGTCCGGCAAGCTGGCCATCACCTTCCCGCGCTCGGTCGGGCAGATCCCGATGTACTACAACCACACCCGTATTGGCCGGCCCTTCACGCCGGGCAAGCCGGGCAACTACACCTCGCAGTACTTCGAGGAACCCAATGGCCCGCTGTACCCGTTCGGCTATGGCCTGAGCTACAGCAGCTTCGAGCTGTCGGGGCTGAAGCTGTCGAACAAGGACCTCAAGCGTGGCGACACGCTGGAAGCCAAGGTGACGGTGAAGAACACCGGCAAGGTGGCAGGCGAGACCGTGGTGCAGTTGTACCTGCAGGATGTATCGGCATCGATGAGCCGCCCGGTGAAAGAATTGAAGAACTTCCAGAAGCTGATGCTCAAGCCTGGCGAGTCGCGCACGTTGAGCTTCCGCATCAGTGAAGAAGACCTGAAGTTCTACAATGGCCAGCTGCAGCGGGTTGCCGAGCCAGGGGAATTCAATGTCCAGGTCGGGCTGGATTCCCAGGCGGTGCAGCAGCAGAGCTTTGAATTGCTGTAACTGACACGTCGCCTGTACCGGCCCTTTCGCGGGTAAACCCGCTCCCACAGGTACTCCGCAAGCAGATGACCTGCGCGATACCTGTGGGAGCGGGTTCACCCGCGAAGAGGCCGGCCCCGATATCCAATCATCCGGATCCGCCCCCATGCCCTTTTCCGTTCGCGCCCTGCGTCTGGGGCTGATCACCCTGTTGATCGTGCTGGGCACGGCCCTCAGCGCCGGTTGGGCCATGCACCAGGCCAAGCGCCAGGCCATGGAAGCCGACGCCCAGCGTGCCAGCCAGCAGCTGGGCCTGTATGCCAACGCCCTGCACACACTGATCGATCGCTACCGCGCCCTGCCCGCCGTGCTGGCGCTGGACCCGGAACTGATCGCCGCCCTGCGTGGCCCGGTCAGCGAACCGGTGCAGGACGCCCTGAACCGCAAGCTCGAACGCATCAATGGCGCCGCCAATTCCTCCACCCTCGAACTGCTCGACCGCACCGGCCTGGCCATCGCCGCCAGCAACTGGCGGCTGCCCAGCAGCTACGTGGGCTCCAACTATGGTTTTCGCCCCTATTTCAAGCAAACCCGCAGCCAGGGTAGTGGCCGCTTCTACGCAGTAGGTGTGACCAGTGGCGTGCCGGGCTACTTTCTCGCCAGCGCGGTGGACGACGAGCAGGGCCGCTTCCTCGGTGCCATGGTGGTGAAGCTGGAGTTCCCCGAACTGGAGCGCGAGTGGCGCCAGGGCAGCGACATTCTGCTGGTCAGCGATGCCCGTGGCATCACCTTCATCGCCAATCAGGACGGCTGGCGTTACCGCGAGCTGCAGCCACTCACGGGTGCCGACCGTGCCGAGCTGGCCGAAACCCGTCAGTACGACAAGCAACCGCTGGTGCCGCTGCAGCACCAGGTGCTGACCCGTTTTGCCGCCAACAGTACCCTCAGCCGCGTGCAAGGCCCGGAAGGCAGCGCCGACTACCTGTGGGAAAGCCTGCCGCTGGAGGGTGAAAACTGGACCTTGCATCTGCTGCGCAAGCCGCAGGTGGCCGCCGACGGTCGCCATGCCGCCCTCGGTGCCGCTGCCGTGTGGCTGAGCCTGGTGTTCGCTGCGCTGTTCGTCAGCCAGCGCCTGCGCCTGGCCCGCCTGCGCCAGCGCAGCCGGGAAGAGCTCAAGCGTCAGGTCGAGGAGCGCACCCGTGAACTGCGCACCGCCCAGGAGGGGCTGGTGCAATCGGCCAAGCTGGCCGCACTGGGGCAGATGTCGGCAGCCATGGCCCATGAAATAAACCAGCCGCTGACCACCCAGCGCATGCAGCTGGAAACCCTGCGCCTGCTGCTCGACCATGGCCGATATGACGAAGCGCGCCAGGCACTGGAACCGCTGGAACAGATGCTCACACGCATGGCCGCGCTCACCAGCCACCTGAAAACCTTCGCCCGCAACAGCCCGGTCGGCCTGCGCGAGCGCCTCGACCTGGCCACCGTGGTCGACCAGGCCCTGCACCTGCTGGAAGCGCGCATTCGCAGCGAAGAAGTGGAGGTAGCCTTGTACCTGGCGCGCCCGGCCTGGGTGCGCGGCGATGCCATTCGCCTGGAGCAGGTGCTGATCAACCTGCTGCGCAATGCCCTCGACGCCATGGCCGACAAGCGTTACAAACGCCTGGAAATCCGCATCGAGCCCGATGGCGAGCTGTGGCGTCTGAGCGTGCTGGATTCGGGTGGCGGCATTGCCGAAGCCGACCTGGCCAAGGTCTTCGACCCGTTCTTCACCACCAAGCCGGTGGGCGAAGGCCTGGGGCTGGGGCTGGCCATTTCCTACGGCATCGTCCACGAGGCCGGTGGCCAGCTGCAGGCCGAAAACCTGCCTGGCGGTGCGCGCCTGAGCCTTACCCTGCCCCGTGACCTGGAGCCCGTATGTTGAATTCAGTGATCGTCGTCGATGATGAAGCCAGTATCCGCACCGCGGTGGAGCAATGGCTGAGTCTGTCCGGCTTCAGCGTGCAACTGTTCGCCCGCGCCGAAGAATGCCTGGCACACCTGCCGCGGCACTTTCCCGGGGTGATCATCAGCGATGTACGCATGCCGGGCATGGATGGCCTGCAGTTGCTCGAACGCTTGCAGGCGGACGACCCTGACTTGCCGGTAATTCTGCTGACCGGCCACGGGGATGTGCCCATGGCAGTGGAAGCCATGCGCAGCGGTGCCTACGACTTCCTTGAAAAACCCTTCACCCCTCAGCACCTGCTAGGCAGCCTGCGCCGGGCCCTGGAAAAGCGCCAGCTGGTCCTGGAAAACCGCCGGCTGCACGAGCAGGCCGACCTCAAGTCACGCCTTGAAGGCACGCTGCTGGGCATGTCCCAGGGCCTGCAACAGCTGCGTCGGCAAGTGCTGGACCTGGCCGGCCTTCCGGTCAATGTGCTGATCCGCGGCGAAACCGGCAGTGGCAAGGAGCGCGTGGCCCGCTGCCTGCACGACTTTGGCCCGCGCGCTGGCAAGCCGTTCGTCGCCCTCAACTGTGCTGCCATCCCCGAGTCGCTGTTCGAAGCCGAGCTGTTCGGCCATGAAAGCGGCGCCTTTACCGGTGCCCAGGGCAAGCGCATCGGCAAGCTGGAGTACGCCAACGGCGGCACGGTGTTCCTCGACGAAATCGAAAGCATGCCACTGGCCCAACAGGCCAAGCTGCTGCGGGTGATCCAGGAACAGAAGCTGGAACGCCTGGGGGCCAACCAGAGCATCAGCGTCGACCTGCGCATCATCGCCGCGACCAAGCCCGACCTGCTCGAAGAAGCCCGCGCCGGGCGCTTCCGCGAAGACCTTGCCTATCGCCTGAACGTGGCCGAGCTGCGCCTGGCGCCATTGCGTGAACGGCGTGAGGACATTCCACTGCTGTTCGAGCACTTTACCCGTGCCGCCGGCGAAAAGCTTGGCCGCGCAGCCCCGCCACTGTCGGGCGCGCAACTGGCGCAGTTGCTGTCGCATGACTGGCCGGGCAACGTGCGCGAACTGGCCAACGCGGCGGAACGGCATGCATTGGGGCTGGGCTCGCCGAACATCGAGGTGGCGCCTGCCGGGCAGTCGTTGAGCGAGCAGATGGAAGCGTTCGAGGCGCAATGCCTGCGCGCGGCGCTGCGCCAGCATGGGGGCGCTATCAATGCAGTGATGGAAGCGTTGCAGCTGCCGCGGCGCACGCTGAACGAGAAGATGCAGCGGCATGGGTTGGTGCGCGAGGATTTTGTTGGGCGAGAATGAGCGGAAATCCGCTTATCGCACTCGGCCGACAAGCAAAAAACCGCTCATTAGCAGGATTTTTTTGGGGCTGCCTTGCAGCCCTTCGCGGGCACGCCCGCTCCCACAGGGAAACGCGAAGAGTCAGACGTCACGCGGTCCCTGTGGGAGCGGGCGTGTCCGCGAAGGGCGCAAGGCGCCCCCATCTGGGTCACGCCGCACCCATTTGGCACACCTTCTGCAATTGCCTTGGCAAGCTGCGCTACGGCGCGCTCCACAAAAACAACGAGAAGGTATCCCTGATGGATAATGCCACCTCCCTGCCAGCCGGGGCGGCCACCGCGCCTGCCACAGAAAAAACCACCGCCAGCCGCCTGAAGTCGATCTTCAGCGGGTCCATCGGCAACATGGTCGAATGGTACGACTGGTACGTCTACGCCGCATTCTCGCTGTACTTCGCCAAGGCCTTCTTCCCGGCCGGCGACTCCACCGCACAACTGCTCAATACCGCCGCGATCTTCGCCGTGGGCTTCCTCATGCGCCCGATCGGTGGCTGGCTGATGGGCCTGTACGCCGACCGCAAAGGCCGCAAGGCCGCATTGATGGCCTCGGTGCTGCTGATGTGCGCCGGCTCGCTGGTCATCGCCCTGACCCCGGGCTACGAAACCATCGGCGTCGCCGCGCCAATCCTGCTGGTCATCGCACGCCTGCTGCAGGGCCTGTCGGTGGGTGGTGAGTATGGCACCTCGGCCACCTACCTCAGCGAAATGGCCAGCAAGGACCGCCGCGGCTTCTTCTCCAGCTTCCAGTACGTGACCCTGATCTCTGGCCAGCTCATTGCCCTGGCGGTACTGATCGTCCTGCAACAGACCCTGACCACCGAGCAGCTGTATGCCTGGGGCTGGCGCGTACCGTTCGTGATCGGTGCGCTGTGCGCCGTGGTGGCCCTGTACCTGCGTCGCGGCATGGAAGAAACCGCCTCCTTCACCAAGAAGGAAAAGGCCAAGGAAAGCCTGATGCGCACCCTGCTGCGCCACCCCAAGGAGCTCATGACCGTAGTCGGCCTGACCATGGGCGGCACCCTGGCCTTCTACACCTACACCACCTACATGCAGAAGTACCTGGTCAACACCGTAGGCATGAGCATCAGCGACTCGACCACCATCTCGGCCGCCACGCTGTTCCTGTTCATGTGCCTGCAGCCAGTGATCGGTGGCCTGTCCGACAAGATCGGTCGACGCCCGATCCTGATCGCCTTCGGTGTACTCGGCACCTTGTTCACCGTACCGATCCTCAGCACCCTGCACACCATCCAGACCTGGTGGGGCGCGTTCTTCCTGATCATGGCGGCGCTGATCATCGTCAGCGGCTACACCTCGATCAACGCCGTGGTCAAAGCCGAGCTGTTCCCTACCGAAATCCGCGCCCTGGGCGTGGGCCTGCCGTATGCCCTGACCGTGTCGATCTTCGGCGGCACTGCCGAGTACGTGGCCCTGTGGTTCAAGAGCGCGGGCATGGAGAGCGGCTTCTACTGGTACGTCACCGCCTGCATCGCCTGTTCGCTGCTGGTTTACGCGACCATGAAGGACACCAAGCAGCACTCGCGGATTACCACTGAGTGATGCTGGCCTGGCAATACTGAAAAAGGGTCGCTCCAGTGCATGGAGCGACCCTTTTTTGTGATACGCGGTAGCCTGTGAGCCGATTGACGGCCTCATTCGGCTCACGAGATGAGCCGAATAGCCGGCTTATTCGGCTCACGGAACAAATCATGCCTTCCTGGCGGAGGCCGCAGTACCCGCTACCGCATCAACACTCAGGACATCTCCAACGCCTGACGCGGTTCACGGCGCTGGTACCAGGTAGCCATCAACACCAGTACCAGCAACACCCCGCCCAGCACCGCCGAAGAGCCGATCGTGCCGAAGTCCAGGCCGCCCTTATCGTGGGGTTTGGTGAGGAAGTCGCCCAAGGTGGCGCCGAACGGCCGGGTGAGCACGAACGCAACCCAGAACAACACCACGCCTGGGATGCGTGTCCAGTAGCGGGCCACCACGACCAAGGCAATGGCGCTGCCGATCAACAACGCACCACCGGCAAAACCAAGCCCTGAGTCATCGGCCAGATAATCGCCCAGCGCGGTGCCGAGGGTGTTGGAAAACAGGATCGCCACCCAGTAGAACAATTCGCCCGTGCGGTTCTTGATGCGGGTGACATCCAGCGGGTTGCCGCTCAGGCGCCATACCAGGAAGGTCAGCAGCAGGATGCCGATGAGGATGGCCGAACCCGCGGCGTAGCCCAGGCCCAGGGTGCGGTCCATGAAGTCGGACATGGTGGTGCCGGCGGTGCTGGTGGAGAGGATCACCAGCCAGTACAGCATCGGGTGGTAGCGGCGCGAGTACAGTTGGCCGAGCAAGGTCAGCAGGAACACGCTGATCAGCAGCAGCGAGCTGAGGGCATAGCCGATGTTCAGGGTCATCGACAGCAAATCACCCGCCGTTTCGCCAAGGGTGGTAGCGCAGATCTTCATGACCCAGAAGGCCAAGGTGATTTGCGGAAGTTTGTTCATTGTTGTGCCGCTCCGGTTTGAGGTGCGGCGATGGTGCTGAGCAGCATTTGAAAAATCGGTTGGTGATGTATGAAAAATGCGTTGAGCAGCCTTCAATGACAGATTTTTCATCCTTAACGCCCGATTAATTCCACTCCCCCAAGCTGCAATGGCTGGCAGAACGTCGGCGCATGAGCAGACACATCCTGAGCCAGAACAGCTGCCTGAGCGACAAGATGTGCGCCGACATATATCGAATTATTCGATTTTCAAGCACTATTATTTGCGCTTTTTAATCAAATAAATCGGCGTAGGATCAAACCCATAGAAACAAACAACCTCAAGAACCCCCGGAGCAATGACCATGAAAAACAAACTGATCCTTACCCTGGCCCTCTCGGTTTTCGCTGCTGGCGCCTTCGCCGAAGATGGCTTCAACCGCACCAACGCCCACACCTTCGCAGCGACCCAGAGCCAATCCGCTGCCTACGCTGAAGATGGTTTCGACCGCACTGGCGGCCAGCGCTTCGCTGAAGATGGCTTCGACCGCACCGGTGGCCAGCGCTTCGCTGAAGATGGCTTCGACCGCACCGGTGGCCAGCGCTTCGCTGAAGATGGCTTCGACCGCACCGGTGGCCAGCGCTTTGCTGAAGACGGCTTCGACCGCACTGGCGGCCAGCGCTTCGCTGAAGACGGCTTCGACCGCACTGGTGGTCAACGCTTCGCCGAAGACGGCTTCGACCGCACCGGTGGCCAGCGCTTCGCTGAAGACGGCTTCGACCGCACCGGTGGCCAGCGCTTCGCTGAAGACGGCTTCGACCGCACTGGCGGCCAACGTTTCGCCGAAGATGGCTTCGATCGCACCAACGCCCACCGCATCAGCTGATCCCTGATGCGAGCACCCAGCCCGGCTTCGGCCGGGCTTGATCATTTGCAGGCGGGCACAGACTTGGCACACTAGGCGCCTTGTCCACCAGGAGGTAGGGCCAGCAAGCCCAGCACAGATGTATTACTACGAACCCGCCAAAGGCCACGGCCTGCCCCACGACCCCTTCAATGCCATCGTCGGCCCCCGCCCTATCGGCTGGATCTCCTCACAGGACCGCGAAGGCCGCCTGAACCTGGCGCCCTACAGCTTTTTCAACGCCTTCAACTACATCCCGCCGATCATCGGTTTCTGCAGCGTCGGGCGTAAAGACAGCCTTAACAACATCGAGCAGACCGGCGAGTTCGTCTGGAACCTGGCCACCCGCCCGTTGGCCGAACAGATGAACCAGAGCTGCGCACCGGTTGCCGCCGAGATAAGCGAATTCGAATTGAGCGGCCTCACCGCCACCTCGTCGAGCATCGTCAACGTGCCGCGTGTCGGCGAAACCCCGGTGGCCTTCGAGTGCAAGGTCAGCCAGATCGTCCAGCTCAAGCGGGCCGACCAGGAACTGGTGCCCAGCTGGCTGATTCTGGGTGAAGTGGTGGCGGTGCACATTGCCGAGCACCTGCTGAAGAACGGCATCTACGATACCGCTGCCGCCGAGCCGATCCTGCGTGGCGGCGGCCCGGCAGATTATTTCGAGCTGGGCAACCTGTTCAAGATGGCCCGCCCGCCGGCCTGATCACCAGATCAGCTCACCCTCTTCGCTGACGCCCTGCAGGCGTTGCAGCTCGGACGTGGCCGCTTCATCGGCGGCCACGGCGCCCTTGAACACCTGGCCGTCGAGAATCTTGTGAAAGCGCGGCGCGCCGCCCATGCCCAGGGCCTTTACCGCGATGGCTGCGTTGTAGCCGCCACCTTCCACCGGGACCATCGCCGAAACCGCTTCGAAATGCGGGAACTCCCTACGTGCCATGTTGCTATCCGCTTCGTTGATCGAGGGCCGGCATTTTACCCTATTGCCTGCTCCGGCCCTATCGCCGGCACAGGCGACAGATCAATCAAAGGTATGCAGATCCAGGCTGCTGACCACCTGTGCCTGTACCAGCTCACCAAACACCTCCAGCGTCGGCGAAGCAAAGTACCCCCTCATCGCCTGCTGATCCCGCCAGCTGCCACTGAGCAACCATAAATCGGCATCAGCCTGCGAGCGCTGCACGGTAAAACTCAGGCAACCCGGTGCCCGCAGCGAGGGCTCGAGCAGGTCACGCAGGCGCGCGCCCAGCTCCGCCGAGCGCCCGCTGCTGGCACGGATGAAAGCAAGGTGGGTGACCGGTTGTGTCGGGGTCATTGCACAATCTCCTTGAAGCAGGCGGACGGAAAAGCCAGGCTGCCAAGGTTAGGGGCCCACCCGCGCGACGCGTTAGGCCATTACTGCACGCCGATTGCCTGATCCTGCAGCACGGCAGGATCAGGCAATCGGCGTGCAGCTTTTGACTAGCGCCCGCCATTGCCCAAACCTATGCTGCGTCGGTCAGCAGAGGAAAGCCATCATGACCACCGCCACGTCCATCGACCCTAGCCTGGAACTGCAACGCCAGGAGCTGGCCGAGCTGATCCGCCGCCACGCCGGTGAGCCTCACGGCCCGGCATCGGCCATCGACGACCTGTACCTGGTGCGCTACACCGAAAACGTGCGCTCGGTACCGACCCTGGCGCAACCCGCGCTGTGCATCCTTGCCCAGGGCAGCAAAAGCCTGTTCCTCGGTGACGAGCAGTACGCCTACGACCCGCTGCACTACATGGTGGTCTCGGTAACCTTGCCGCTTAGCGGCGTCAGGCTCGATGCCAGCCCCGAGCACCCGAGCCTTGGCCTGCGCCTGGACCTGGACCCGGCCGAAATCAGCCAGCTGATCGCCGAAAGCGGGCCGATGCTGGTGCCCAACCGGCCTTCCGGTCGTGGCTTGTATGTGGAAAGAACCGATGCCGCGTTGCTCGACGCCTTGCTGCGGCTGATACGCCTGCTGGACACCCCTCGCGACATCGCGATGCTGGCGCCGCTGTTCCGCCGGGAGATTCTGTACCGCCTGCTGCGCGGGCCGCAGGGCTATCGGTTGTACGAAATCGCCTTGGCCAACAGCCAGACCCACCGGGTTTGCCAGGCCATCACCTGGCTCAACCAGAACTACCAGCTGCCTTTGCGCATCGAGGACCTGGCCCGGGAGGTCAACCTCAGCACCTCGACCTTGCACCACCGGTTCAAGGCCGTGACGTCGATGAGCCCGTTGCAGTACCAGAAGCAACTGCGCCTGCAGGAGGCGCGGCGGTTGATGCTCAATGACGGGATCGAGGCAGCGGTGGCAGCCTACCGGGTGGGGTATGAGAGCCCGTCACAGTTCAGCCGTGAATACAGCCGGCTGTATGGCGCGCCGCCGATTCGTGATGTGGCCAGGTTGCGAGCGACTGCTGGCTGAGTTTGGCTTTGCCTGTGCCGGCCTCTTCGCGGGTGAACCCGCTCCCACAGGTTTTGCACAGATACTGAAAACTGTGCAGTACCTGTGGGAGCGGGTTCACCCGCGAAGAGGCCGGTACAGACAATAGCTTCACTTCAACCCAATACAGCCCCCTGCCACTGATTCTGGTCAACCTGGATCAAGGTCGGCCCCTTGCGCTCCACTGCCTGCCCCAACGCCACCTGCAGCTGCGCCACGTCTGCCACCTGTTCCGCCGCAGCGCCCAGAGCTCGCGCCACACCGATGAAGTCCGGCGTATGGATATCCACCCCGACCGGCTCGATCGCTCGGTTGACCATGTACTTCTTGATTTCCTCGTACCCCTGGTTGTTCCACAACAGCACGATCAGCGGCACCTGCGCCTCCACCGCACTGGCCAGCTCCGGCAGGGTGAACTGCAAACCGCCATCACCAATCAGGCACACCGCAGGGGCACGCTCGTCGACCTGTTCCGCGCTGCCCAGCCAGGCGCCCATGGCAGCTGGCAATGCGTAACCCAAGGTGCCATAGCCGGTCGAGGCATTGAACCAACGGCGTGGCTGGTCCATGTCCAGCGTCAGGTTGCCGGTGTACACCGGCTGGGTCGAATCGCCCACCAGAATGGCATTGGGCAGGCGCTCGAGAATCGCATTCAACAAACGCGTCTGGCTCAGCGTCGGCTGGTCCCAACCCGCCGCCAGTGCCTGGCGCAACTTGGCCACCCGGGCTGCCCCCCATGTGCTTTCACGCACGGGTTGCGACAGTGGCTGCAAGGCGCCGAGCAGCGCCTCGGCGGCCAGTTCGGCATCGGCCACCAGCGCCAGCGCCGGCAGGTAATTGCGCACGGTCTGGTCCGGGTCGATGTCGATGCGCAACAGGCTGCCCGGGATCTCGAAACCACCTTTGAAGGTAATGTCATAGTCGGTTTCGGCCAGTTCGGTACCGATCGCCAGCACCACATCGGCCTCGGCCACCAGCGCCCGCGTAGCAGGCAGAGACTGGGTCGAGCCGATCTGCAGCGGGTGGCTGGCCGGCAGCAGCCCCTTGGCATTGATGGTCAGCGCCACCGGCGCCTGCAGGTGTTCGGCCAGGCGCGCCAGCGCAGCGCCCGCGGCCAACGCGCCGCCCCCGGCCAGGATCAATGGCCGCCTTGCATTGGCCAGGCGCTCGGCCATCTGCGCCACGGCCTGCGGCGCTGCCCCTGCGCGGCTGCTGCGCACCACGCGCCCCGGCAACAGGTGATCGGCCGGCTCGACCAGCACATCGAGCGGGATCTCGATATGCACCGGGCGCGGTCGGCCCCCTTCGAACACGGCGAATGCCCGGGCCAGCACCTGCGGCAGGTCATCGGCACTCATCAGGGTGTGGGAAAACGCCGCCACACCCGACACCAGCGCTGCCTGGTTGGGCAACTCGTGCAGCTTGCCGCGGCCGCCGCCCAGCTGATCACGCGACTGCACGCTGGAAATCACCAGCATCGGGATCGAGTCGGCATAGGCCTGGCCCATGGCAGTGGTGATGTTGGTCATGCCCGGGCCGGTGATGATGAAGCACACCCCCGGTTTGCCGCGGGTGCGCGCATAGCCGTCGGCCATGAACCCGGCACCCTGCTCGTGGCGCGGGGTGACATGGCGGATCGACGAGCCCGCCAGGCCACGGTAGAGCTCCACGGTATGTACGCCAGGAATGCCGAAGACATGGTCCACGCCATAGCCTTCAAGGAGTTTTACCAGTACTTCGCCGCAGGTTGCCATCGGGTTTCACCATGAATCTTGGTTGGGTTATGCCCTTATTGGACCCAGCCACGGCTATCGCCACAATGCAAAAAAACACATACTAGCCATGTCCTGCAATCATGGCTTGGTGCAATGAAACGCCTCCCGCCCCTACCCGCCCTGCATACATTTCTGGTCACCGCCCAGCACTGCAATTTCACCCGTGCCGGGCAGCAGTTGCATATCACCCAAGGCGCCGTCAGCCGACAGATCGCGGCCCTCGAGGAGCATCTGGGTTATGCCTTGTTCCAGCGCCAGGCCCGTGGGCTGAGCCTGACCCGTGAAGGCCAGGACTGGCTGCCAAGGGTGCAGCAAGTGTTCGCGCTGATCGAACAAGGGGTGCGCGAGGTGGGTGGACGCACCGCTACCTTGCAGCTCAAGGCACCGACCTGCGTGATGCGCTGGCTGCTGCCACGCCTGATGGAATGGCAGGCGCTACGCCCGGATGTGCCTGTAGAACTGACCACCACGGTGCAACATGGGGTGGACTTTCGCCGCGAGGGTTTCGATGCGGCTGTGGTGTATGGCGATGCGCCGAACCACGGGCTGCGCGTGCGCAAGCTGTTCGATGAACAGCTGACACCGGTGTGCGCACCGTCCCTGCAACAGGGGCCGGTACCGTTGCAGCAGGTCGAGGACCTGGCGCGACACATGCTGCTGCACCCGTCGCGAGATGAGCATGACTGGGAGTTATGGCTGCAGGCAGCCGGGGTGACACTGGGCACTCCAGGGCCGAAGCAGCATTTCGAGACGCTGGATATGGCGATGGCCATGGCCTCGCAGGGGACCGGCGTGGCGATCGGCGACTGGTCGCTGATCGGTGATGACTTGCGCGGGGGGCGGTTGTGCATGCCGTTTGCGCTGAAGGTGATGACCGGCAAGGGGTATTACCTGGTGAGCCAGAGCAAGAGCTTGCCGCCGGGGTTGGTGGAATTGCTGGATTGGCTGGAGGGCCAGGCCAGCCAGTGAGGGCCCCTTCGCGGGTAAACCCGCTCCCACAAGTAATACACCGGTATCGAAATCAGTGCAGTACCTGTGGGAGCGGGTTTACCCGCGAAGAGGGCGACTCAATAGCCGACGGTAAAACGCTGCCGCGAATGCGCCGGCTTTTCCAGTTCATCCAGCATGGCAATCGCGTAATCGGCAAAGGTGATCCAGCTCTTGCCATCCGCGCCGATCAGCAGATGATCCTTGCCCAGCTTGTAATGCCCGCTGCGCTCACCTTCAACGAACTCCGCCGACGGCGACAGGAAGGTCCAGTCCAGATTCGGCTCCCGCTGCAACGCTTCCAGAAAACGCACCCCGGCAGTGGCCTCGGCCTTGTATGCCTCGGGGAAGTCCGGGCTGTCGATTACCCGATGCCCAGACGGCAGCAACAGGCTGCCGGCACCACCTACCACCAGCAATCGCCTGACTCCGGCCCGCTTGACCGGCTCGATGATCGCGTGTGGCTCGATGGTCGAGAAATGCGCCGCACTCAGCACCGCATCCACACCCGCGACCGCCGCTTGCAGGGCTGCACTGTCCTTGGCATCCAGCGCCTGGACGGTCACCCCGTCCCGCCCCTGCAACCGCGACGGGTCGCGGGCGATGGCCAGCACACTGTGGCCACGGCGCAGGGCCTCTTCCAGCAACTGGCTGCCAGCGCGGCCAGTGGCACCGATGATTGCAATCTTGCTCATGGGATACTCTCCATCAATTGAACGGAATTACCACTTCATCTCGCCCTTGGCGACCTTGGCCCCCAACTCCAGTGAGCTTTCATCGGCCAGGCTCGGGTAACGTCGCTTCATCGCCGCGATCAACGCACCGGCGTCTTTGGTCTTGGCAGTCTCGGCATCGAAATCACCAATGTAATTCGCCGTGAAGCGCACGGCCTCGAGCGATCGGCTGCTGTCCCCCAGGTAATGCCCGGGGATGACCGTGCGCGGCGCCAACGCCTCGATGTTCGCCAGGGTGCCGAGCCAGTCGGCGTGGGACTTGGCCGTTTGCGTGTCGGCCATCCACACATGGATGTTCTCCGACACCACTACGCCACCGACCACCGCCTTGATCGACGGGACCCATACGAAACTGCGATCAGGTTGCGGGCCGTCGAGGCCGACCACCTCGAGGGCCTGCCCTTCCAGCATCAGGCGGTTGCCTTCGAGCACCTGCGGCAGCACCAGCCGCGCCGGTTTGTCCGCGCCCATCTGCGGGCCCCAGTAGGCCAGTTTGGCATCCATGGTCTGGCGGATATGGGCAACCGTGGCGGCCGACGCCAGCACCTTGGCCTCGGGGAAGGCCTGGGTCAGGGTATCCAGGCCGAAGTAGTAGTCCGGGTCGCCATGGCTGATGTAGATACTGGTCAGTTGCTTGCCGCCTGCCCGCAGGCGCTGCACCAGCTGCTCGGCCTGGGCCTTGCCGAACTGGGCATCGACGAGAATGGCGTCGTGCTCGCCGCTGACGATCACCGAACTGACCGGGAAGATCGCCTCATGCCCGGGGTTGTAAACCTCCAGCTGCAAGGGTTCGGCAGCCAGCACCGGGCCGGCCAGGGTCACACAGGCCAGCAGCAGGCCACGCAAGGGAGTGAAAAGAGACATCACAAACACCCGTCAGATGAACAATGCCCAACAGCTTAGTTGCCCAATCCGTGACAAAAAATGCGATGCTCGAACATAGTTTGTTTCTGAAACCGGGCAAATCCATGGATCGTCTCAACGCCATGCGCGTTTTCGTCACCGTCGTCGACCTGGGCAGCCAGTCGGCGGCGGCGGATCATCTGCAACTGTCGCGGCCGGTGGTGTCGCGCTACCTGGCAGAGCTGGAAGACTGGGTTGGCGCACGGTTGATGCAGCGCACCACACGCAAGCTCAGCCTCACCGCCGCCGGCCAGGAAACCCTGCCCCGCTGCCGGCAACTGCTGGAACTGGCCGGCGACTTGCAGGCCGCGGTGCAGCAACCGGATGACGCGCCCAAAGGCGCGCTGCGCATCAGTGTCAGCACCTCATTCGGCCAGGCCCAGCTGGTGGATGCAGTGGCCGCCTACGTCCGGCGCTACCCCGGGGTAAAGGTGGAGCTGCAGATGCTCGATCGCACGGTCAACCTGGTGGACGAGCGCATCGACCTGGCAATCCGCACCAGCAATGACCTGGACCCCAACCTGATCGCCCGGCGCTTGAGCGTATGCCGCTCGGCAGTGTGTGCTGCACCGGCCTACCTGCGCGAGCACGGCACGCCGCAACGGGTCGAGGAACTGAGCCGGCACAATTGCCTGACCCATGCCTACTTCGGCCACAGCCTCTGGCATTTCGAGGTGGCCGGCCAGCAGGTCGCCGTGCCGGTGGCGGGGAACATCAGTGCCAACGAGGCGATGACACTGCAGAAGGCGGCGCTGGCCGGCGCAGGTATCGCCATGCTGCCGACCTACCAGGCCGCGCAGGCCCTGCGCCGAGGCGAGCTGGTGCGCCTGCTGCCCGAGGCCAGGCCACGCGAACTGAACCTGAATGCGGTGTACACCTCACGCAAACACATGCCGGCGACCTTGCGCAGCATGCTGGATTTTCTGGTGCAGCGGTTCAAGGACGAACCGGAGTGGGACCGGGACCTGTGAGGCTTTTGTAGGAGCGGCCTTGTGTCGCGAAAGGACCGCAAAGCGGTCCCATGATCTTCGCCACATCCAATACTGTCGGGGCTGCTACGCAGCCCTTTCGCGACGCAAGGCCGCTCCCACAAGTGCTGCGCCTGCCGGTGAATCAGGTCACTCCTCGACGCTCATGTATTCCTTGGCCCAGCGGATGTAGTCCTCGGGCTGGGTGTAGGTGTGCGAGAGTTCGGTGGCGCTGAGGTTTTCCGACTTGTTCTGCTGGCCGCGCTGCAGCCGCAGGCAGTCATAGGTGGCCTTGATAGCGGCAAAGTAGGCCGCGTGACCATCGACCACGATGCGCACGCCCAAGCGTGCCAGGCGCTCGTCGTCGCGCAGGTTGGGGTTGCCGTAGGTCACCAGCATCAGCGGCACCGTCAGGTGCTCGGCAATCTTCTCGAGTTGTTCGAAGTCCTTCACCCCCACCATGCAGATACCGTCCGCTCCGGCCTTCTGGTAGCTCTGGGTACGCACGATGATTTCTTCGGTGGTGAGCACGCCAGCGTTGGTCCGGGCAATGATCGACAACGAGGAATCGACCCGAGCCTCCAGCGCCGCACGGATCTTGCCGACGCCCTCATCCACCGGGATCAGGTCGGTGGACTTGCGCCCGAACTGGGCAGGCAGCAGGGTGTCCTCGATGGTCAGCGCAGCCACGCCGGCGCGCTCCAGTTCGATGACGGTGCGCATGACGTTCAGCGCGTTGCCATAGCCGTGGTCGGCGTCCGCCAGCACGGGCAGTTGCGCCACACGACCGATACGGGTGGCCTGCTCGACGAACTCGCTGAGGGTGATAAGGGCGAAGTCCGGTGCAGCCAGCACCTGCAACGAAGCGACGGAACCACCGAGGATGCCGACCTCGAAGCCCAGGTCCGCGGCGATGCGGGCCGACATGGGGTCGAACACCGATGCGGTGTGATAACAGGAACCTGAAGCGAGCAGCTCGCGGAAGGCAAAACGCAGATCTTGATGGGAAGCCTTGGGCATGATCACTCCGCAAAATAAGTTGAAATTCGAACGGTAACTACCGACCCCTGTAATCGGGTCTACCTGGCCTGTTCCAACCGTCGTCACTTGGGCGGTCATGCTCGACATGCAGGCAGAGGAATAAAAGGTGTGGGAGACAGCGGCGTGAAAACCCTGCGGCATAATGCTGCACCAAGCTGGTGCAAGCCCCGGTTTTCAGCCTCTGTGGCATACCAACGATATCACGCAGCCATGCAGCACTGGATGAATGCGCCAATGCCGATCTTGCATAGGGGATGCAGATAGTACATAGGAAGCTACCTAACTCAGGTTACAATCCGCGTACTTCATGCTGGCCTCTTCGCGGGTAAACCCGCTCCCACAGGGACGTCGCCATCCTCAGGAGCGACACCGGACCTGTGGGAGCGGGTTTACCCGCGAAGAAGGCCCGCCGCCATATAAGGTATCCCCGTGACCGCCGCTCTGCCTCCCACCACCCTGCGCAACGTGCTCACCGCCCTGATGCTGGCGATCTTCCTCGGCGCCCTGGACCAGACCATCGTCGCTGTCTCGCTGCCAGCGATCTCGGCGCAGTTCAACGATGTCGGCCTGCTGGCCTGGGTCATCTCCGGCTACATGGTGGCGATGACCGTGGCCGTACCGATCTACGGCAAGCTGGGCGACTTGTACGGGCGGCGCCGGATGATCCTCACCGGCATCAGCCTGTTCACCCTGGCCTCGATCGCCTGCGCCCTGGCCCAGGACATGCAGCAACTGGTGCTGGCCCGGGTACTGCAGGGCATTGGCGCCGGGGGCATGGTCTCGGTGAGCCAGGCGATCATCGGCGATTTCGTGCCACCTCGGGAGCGCGGCCGCTACCAGGGTTATTTCAGCAGCATGTACGCGGTGGCCAGTGTCGCCGGGCCGGTACTGGGCGGCTGGCTGACCGAATACCTGTCATGGCGTTGGGTGTTCTGGATCAACCTGCCACTGGGGCTGGTTGCACTGTGGGCGATCCGCCGCGCCCTCGGCGGCATGCCGGCGCAGCGCCGTGAGGCGCGGGTGGACTACCTGGGCGCCGTGTTGCTGATCCTCGGTCTGGGTAGCCTGTTGTTGGGTATTACCCTGGTCGGCCAGGGCCACGCCTGGGTCGACCCGGCCGTGCTGGCCTTGTTCGCCTGCGCCACGCTGGGCCTGATGCTGTTCATCGTCCATGAGCGCCGCTGCCTGGAACCGCTACTGCCACTCGGCCTGTTCGGCAATCGCGTGGCGGTGCTGTGCTGGGGCGTGATCTTCTTCGCCAGCTTTCAGTCGATCTCCCTGACCATGCTCATGCCGTTGCGCTACCAAGGCATCACCGGCGCCGGTGCCGACAGCGCTGCCCTGCACCTCCTGCCGCTGGTGATGGGGCTGCCCATGGGTGCCTTTACCGGCGGGCGCATGACCAGCCTGACCGGGCGCTACAAACCGCAGATCCTGGCCGGTGCGCTGCTGATGCCGCTGGCCATTTTCGCCATGGCGCTGACCCCGCCGCAATCGGCCTTGCTCAGTGCACTGTTCATGCTGCTGACCGGTATCGCTTGCGGGCTGCAGTTCCCGACCTCGCTGGTAGGCACGCAAAGCGCGGTGGACAGCAAGGACATCGGCGTCGCCACCAGCACCACCAACCTGTTCCGCTCGCTGGGCGGGGCCATGGGGGTGGCGTGCATGTCCAGCCTGCTGCTGGCGCTACTGCACCAGGGCGGGTTCGAGTCGTTGGGTAATCCGTTGCTGGGGAGCCTGAAGGCCGGCGAAGTGGACCTGGTGACCCAAGGGAGGTTGCTGGAGACGTTCCGGCAGTTGCTGATGGGGAGTGCCGGGGTGGCGGTACTCGGACTGTTAGCAGCAGTGGCGTTGCCGGACCGGCAACTGCGCGGACGTTGAATGCGGGAGCAACTGTCTTGCTCAATTTCTAAAGCTTGCGCGATCCCTGTGGGAGCGGGTTTACCCGCGAACACGGGCGAAGCCCGTGCCATCCACCGCGGCGCCTGATTCGCGGGTAAACCCGCTCCCACAGAGACCTCGGCGCGCCAGCAGAACCTGAACAGCCGAGCAATCCGAAAGCATTAATCCCCCCTTAACACAAAGGGGCAACACTCCCTCACAATCCTTAACAAAGTGTCATTTGCGCAGAGCCGGGCTCAAGCGCAGCATATCCAGCCCGGTGTCGACCCATTTTTCGACATCCTTCAACAGATCGACACTGTCAGGCAGCAACAGCCAGCGCCCGATCAGGCCATCGACATAGGCAAACATGGCCACCGCCGCGCGCTCGACATCCAGCTCGCCTGGCAACTGGCCCCGGCGCACGGCATTGGCCAACGCCAGGGTAATGCCCTGGTGGCAATCCAGCACCGCACCTTGGCGCTGCTGGCGAATTTCACACATGTCATCGGTGAACTCGCACTTGTGATGCAGGATTTCATTGATACGCCGGGTTCG
The DNA here is from genome assembly GCF_049486705.1 of Pseudomonas sp. NLJ1. Taxonomy (NCBI): domain Bacteria; kingdom Pseudomonadati; phylum Pseudomonadota; class Gammaproteobacteria; order Pseudomonadales; family Pseudomonadaceae; genus Pseudomonas; species Pseudomonas sp. NLJ1. Next base: position 1,692,717 of record NZ_CP137735.1, read on the forward strand.
GGCATCGAGCACCAGCTCGTTGAACACCTGCAGCAGCAGCTTGCGCATGCAGCCAAGCGGGTCCACTTCGTCCTCGCTTTCGCTCGCCCGCGCCAGGTGGTCATGTGTTTCGTGCAGGCTGTCGAGCAGCGCCTGCACCAACTCGGCCTTGTTGTTGAAGTGCCAGTAGATCGCCCCCCGCGTCACACCCGCCAGTTCGGCGATGTCGGCCAGGGTGGTTCGCGCAACCCCGCGCTTGTAGAAGGCCTTTTCCGCCGCCTCGATGATCTGGGCGCGGGTTTCCTGGGCTTCCTCTTTGGTTCGACGGACCATGGCAGTACAAACCTCATCTGCCCCGAACGCGCGGCGCGGCGGGGAACGCTCCGGGGGCACCTCTGCAGGGCGCCTCGCGGATGAGCTAATCAAGGGCTGTGGCAGTACCTAAGTACAACCCAGCGGTATTTACAAACAACCATGAATGTAAGTATATTCCTTAGCAAGCTATTTATCCACCGGATAGCAATTTTTCCAGATCAAGACTCTTCCATTACTCTTGAGCGTCTCCCAGCTCCGACGACCCGAGGATCCTCATGCAATTCAAGCCAGCCGTTACCGCTCTGGTTTCCGCCGTCGCCCTGGCAACCCTGCTCAGTGGCTGTAAGAAAGAAGAAGCAGCGCCAGCGGCGCAGGCTCCTCAGGTCGGCGTCGTGACCATCCAGCCCCAGGCCTTCACTCTGACCACGGAACTGCCAGGCCGTACCACTGCCTACCGCGTCGCCGAAGTGCGCCCGCAGGTCAACGGCATCATCCTCAAGCGCCTGTTCAAGGAAGGCAGCGAGGTCAAGGAAGGCCAGCAGCTGTACCAGATCGACCCTGCCGTGTACGAAGCCAACCTGGCCAATGCCCAGGCCAACCTGCAAGCTACCCGCTCGCTGGCCGAACGCTATAAGCAGCTGATCGACGAGCAGGCTGTTTCCAAACAGGAATACGACGACGCCAATGCCAAACGATTGCAGGCAGAGGCTTCGCTCAAGAGCGCACAGATCGACCTGCGCTACACCAAGGTCCTGGCACCTATCAGCGGCCGTATCGGCCGTTCTTCGTTCACCGAAGGTGCACTGGTGAGCAACGGCCAGACCAATGCCATGGCGACCATCCAGCAACTCGACCCGATCTACGTCGACGTCACCCAGTCCACCGCCGAGCTGCTCAAGCTGCGTCGTGACCTGGAAAGCGGCCAGCTGCAAAAGGCCGGCGACAACGCCGCCTCGGTGCAACTGGTGCTGGAAGACGGCAGCCTGTTCAAGCAGGAAGGCCGCCTGGAGTTCTCTGAAGTCGCAGTCGACGAGACCACCGGCTCGGTCACCCTGCGCGCGCTGTTCCCCAACCCCGATCACACCCTGCTGCCCGGCATGTTCGTGCATGCGCGGCTCAAGGCCGGGGTCAACGCCAATGCCATCCTGGCCCCGCAACAGGGCGTGACCCGCGACCTGAAAGGCGCGCCGACCGCACTGGTGGTCAACCAGGAGAACAAGGTCGAACTGCGCCAGCTCAAGGCCAACCGTACCCTGGGTAGCGACTGGCTGATCGAGGAAGGCCTCAAACCGGGCGACCGCCTGATCACCGAAGGGCTGCAGTACGTGCGCCCGGGCGTAGAGGTAAAAGTCAGCGAAGCCACCAACGTCAAGAAGCCGGCCAGCCCTGATCAGGCCAACGCGGCGAAAGCAGACGGCAAAGCGGAGTAAACCATGTCGAAGTTCTTTATCGATCGCCCGATCTTCGCCTGGGTGATCGCCTTGGTGATCATGCTGGTCGGCGCCTTGTCGATCCTGAAGCTGCCGATCAACCAGTACCCCAGCATCGCGCCGCCGGCCATCGCCATCGCCGTGACCTATCCGGGCGCCTCGGCGCAGACCGTGCAGGACACCGTGGTACAGGTGATCGAGCAGCAGCTCAACGGTATCGACAACCTGCGTTATGTGTCATCGGAAAGCAACTCCGATGGCAGCATGACCATTACCGCCACCTTCGAGCAGGGCACCAACCCGGACACCGCACAGGTGCAGGTGCAGAACAAGCTGAACCTGGCCACCCCGCTGCTGCCGCAGGAAGTGCAGCAACAAGGTATCCGCGTCACCAAGGCAGTGAAGAACTTCCTGCTGGTGATCGGCCTGGTGTCCGAAGACGGCAGCATGACCAAGGACGACCTGGCCAACTACATCGTCTCCAACATGCAGGACCCGATCTCGCGCACCGCAGGTGTGGGTGACTTCCAGGTGTTCGGTGCGCAGTACGCCATGCGTATCTGGCTCGACCCGGCCAAGCTGAACAAGTTCCAGCTGACCCCGGTCGACGTCAAGACCGCCGTGGCCGCGCAGAACGTGCAGGTATCCTCCGGCCAGCTCGGCGGCCTGCCGGCCATGCCGGGTACCCAGCTGAACGCCACCATCATCGGCAAGACCCGCCTGCAGACTGCCGAGCAGTTCGAGAAGATCCTGCTCAAGGTCAACAGCGATGGTTCGCAGGTGCGTCTGGGTGATGTCGCCCAGGTTGGCCTGGGTGGTGAAAACTATGCCGTCAGCGCTCAGTTCAACGGTAAGCCGGCTTCCGGCCTGGCAGTAAAACTGGCCACCGGTGCCAACGCACTGGACACCGCCAAGGCCTTGCGCAAGACCATCTCCGACCTGGAACCGTTCTTCCCGCCTGGGGTGAAGGCAGTATTCCCGTATGACACGACCCCGGTGGTCACCGAATCTATCAGCGGCGTAATCCACACCCTGATCGAAGCCGTGGTCCTGGTGTTCCTGGTGATGTACCTGTTCCTGCAGAACTTCCGTGCCACCGTCATCACCACCATGACCGTACCGGTGGTGTTGCTGGGCACCTTCGGCATCCTTGCCGCAGCAGGCTTCAGTATCAACACCTTGACCATGTTCGCCATGGTCCTGGCCATCGGCTTGCTGGTGGACGACGCCATCGTCGTGGTGGAGAACGTCGAGCGGGTGATGTCCGAGGAAGGCTTGCCGCCCAAGGAAGCGACCAAGCGCTCGATGGAGCAGATCCAGGGGGCCCTGGTGGGTATCGCCCTGGTGCTGTCGGCGGTACTGCTGCCCATGGCGTTCTTCGGCGGCTCCACGGGTGTGATCTACCGGCAGTTCTCCATCACCATCGTCTCGGCCATGGGCCTGTCGGTGCTGGTGGCGCTCATCTTCACCCCGGCCTTGTGCGCCACCATGCTCAAGCCGCTGAAGAAGGGCGAGCACCATGTGGCCAAGCGTGGCTTCTTTGGCTGGTTCAACCGCAACTTCGACCGCAGCGTAACCGGCTACGAGCGCAGCGTGGGTACCATCCTGCGCAACAAGGCACCGTTCCTGCTGGCCTATGCGCTGATCGTGGTCGGCATGATCTGGCTGTTCGCCCGCATCCCAACCGCGTTCCTGCCGGAAGAAGACCAGGGCGTACTGTTCGCCCAGGTACAGACCCCAGCCGGCTCCAGTGCCGAGCGCACCCAGGTAGTGGTAGACCAGATGCGTGAGTACCTGCTCAGCGAAGAGTCCGACACCGTGGCTTCGGTGTTCACCGTCAACGGCTTCAACTTTGCCGGTCGCGGCCAGAGTTCGGGCATGGCGTTCATCATGCTCAAGCCGTGGGACGAGCGCTCCAAGGAAAACAGCGTGTTCGCCCTTGCCCAGCGAGCCCAGCAGCACTTCTTCACCTTCCGTGATGCAATGGTGTTCGCCTTTGCCCCGCCTGCGGTGCTCGAACTGGGTAACGCCACCGGCTTCGACGTGTTCCTGCAGGACCGCGGCGGTGTCGGCCATGCCAAGCTGATGGAAGCGCGCAACCAGTTCCTGGCCAAGGCCGCGCAGAGCAAGATCCTCAGCGCCGTGCGCCCGAACGGCCTGAACGATGAGCCGCAGTACCAGCTGACCATCGATGACGAGCGTGCCAGCGCCCTGGGCGTGACCATCGCCGACATCAACAACACCCTGTCGATTGCCCTGGGTGCCAGCTACGTCAACGACTTCATCGACCGTGGTCGGGTCAAGAAGGTGTACATCCAGGGCGAGCCGAACGCACGGATGAGCCCGGAAGACCTGCAGAAGTGGTACGTGCGCAATGGCGCCGGCGAAATGGTGCCGTTCTCCTCATTCGCCAAGGGCGAATGGACCTACGGTTCGCCGAAGCTGTCGCGTTACAACGGCGTCGAGGCGATGGAAATCCTCGGTGCTCCGGCCCCGGGCTACAGTACCGGTGAAGCCATGGCCGAGGTCGAGCGCATTGCTGGCGAACTGCCAAGCGGCATCGGCTTCTCCTGGACCGGCATGTCCTACGAGGAAAAACTCTCCGGTTCGCAGATGCCGGCACTGTTTGCCCTCTCGGTACTGTTCGTGTTCCTGTGCCTGGCAGCCCTGTACGAAAGCTGGTCGATCCCGATCGCCGTGGTGCTGGTAGTACCGCTGGGTATCATCGGTGCCCTGATCGCCACCAGCCTGCGCGGGTTGTCCAACGATGTGTACTTCCTGGTCGGCCTGTTGACCACCATCGGCCTGGCGGCGAAAAACGCCATTCTGATCGTCGAGTTCGCCAAGGAGCTGCACGAGCAAGGCCGCAGCCTGTACGACGCGGCGATCGAGGCGTGCCGCATGCGTCTGCGCCCGATCATCATGACCTCGCTGGCGTTCATCCTCGGCGTGGTACCGTTGACTATCGCCAGCGGCGCCGGCGCCGGCAGCCAGCACGCCATCGGTACTGGCGTGATCGGCGGCATGATCAGTGCGACCGTGCTGGCTATCTTCTGGGTACCACTGTTCTTCGTCGCAGTGTCGTCACTGTTCGGCAGCAAAGAGCCGGAAAAAGACGTCACCCCTGAAACTCCACGTTATGAGGCTGGGCAATGACCAAGTCTTTGTTGTCCCTGGCAGTAACCGCTTTCATTCTTGGCGGCTGCTCGCTGATCCCTGACTACCAGACCCCGGAATCGCCGGTGGCTGCGCAGTGGCCGCAAGGCCCTGCGTACTCGCCGACGCAATCGGCGGAAGTTGCCGCCGCCGAACAGGGCTGGCGCCAGTTCTTCCACGACCCGGCACTGCAGCAACTGATCCAGACATCGCTGGTCAACAACCGCGACCTGCGCGTTGCCGCGTTGAACATCGATGCCTACCGTGCGCAGTACCGCATCCAGCGTGCCGACCTGTTCCCTGCGGTTTCGGCCAACGGCAGCGGCAGCCGCCAACGCGTACCGGCAAACATGTCGCAAACCGGCGAAGCAGGCATCACCAGCCAGTACTCGGCCACCCTGGGCGTCAGCGCCTATGAGCTGGACCTGTTCGGCCGTGTGCGCAGCCTGACCGAGCAGGCCCTGGAAACCTACCTGTCCAGCGAGCAGGCGCGTCGCTCCACGCAGATCAGTCTGGTGGCCAGCGTGGCCAACGCCTACTACACCTGGCAGGCCGACCAGGCGCTGTTCAAGCTGACCGAAGAAACGCTGAAGACCTACGAGGAAAGCTACAACCTCACCCGTCGCAGCAACGAAGTCGGCGTAGCCTCGGCACTCGACGTCAGCCAGGCGCGTACCGCCGTGGAAGGCGCCCGGGTCAAGTACTCGCAGTACCAGCGCCTGGTCGCCCAGGACGTCAACAGCCTGACCGTGCTGCTGGGCACCGGCATTCCCGCCGACCTGGCCAAGCCGCTGGAGCTCGATGCCGACCAGCTGGCCGAAGTACCGGCCGGCCTGCCGTCGGACATCCTCCAGCGTCGCCCGGACATCCAGGAAGCCGAGCACCTGCTCAAGGCCGCCAATGCCAACATTGGCGCGGCCCGCGCAGCGTTCTTCCCGAGCATCAGCCTGACCGCCAATGCCGGCAGCCTGAGCCCCGACATGGGCCACCTGTTCTCGGGTGGCCAGGGCACCTGGTTGTTCCAGCCGCAGATCAACCTGCCGATCTTCAATGCCGGCAGCCTGAAGGCCAGCCTGGACTACTCGAAGATCCAGAAGGACATCAACGTCGCCAAGTACGAAAAGACCATCCAGACCGCCTTCCAGGAAGTCTCCGATGGCCTGGCGGCGCGCAAGACCTTCGAAGAGCAGCTGCAGGCGCAACGCGATCTGGTGCAGGCGAACCAGGACTACTACCGCCTGGCCGAACGCCGCTATCGCATCGGTATCGACAGCAACCTGACCTTCCTCGACGCCCAGCGCAACCTGTTCAGTGCCCAGCAGGCGCTGATTGGCGATCGCCTGTCGCAGTTGACCAGCGAGGTCAACCTGTACAAGGCGCTTGGCGGTGGCTGGTACGAGCAGAGCGGGCAGGCCAACCAGCAGGCATCGGTGGAAGCGCCGAAGGGCTGATTGAAGCTGCCAAAGCATCAAGCCCACCCTCGCGGTGGGCTTTTTGTTTTCTGTTGCCTGAACCGGCCTCTTCGCGGGTGAACCCGCTCCCACAATGTTTTGCATAAATGCTGAAGGCTGTGCAGTACCTGTGGGAGCGGGTTTACCCGCGAAGAGGCCAGTGCAGGAGAACAATTAACCAACCAGAACATTCCGTTCGATTATCGCCCGTTTCCGTTTGCGGCGAATTGCCTCACCCCAGCCCGACCCCGCACCATCCTCCCCACGCAACGTTGCCCCGGTTCATCCCAAAAGACCCGCACCTGCAGGCCGCATCCTGCAGCGTACCGGCTCGCCCATAAAAACAAGAGATCCACGACAGATGAGCACTTTGCAACCCGCACGCCAGCTGCTGCCCGGCCTGTTGGCCATGTCCTGCGCATTCCCCGTGTTCGCCGCCGACGAAGGTGGTTTCCTGGAGGACGCCAAGGCCACCCTCAACCTGCGCAACTTCTACATCAACCGCAACTTCGTCGACCCGGCCCACCCGCAGGCCAAGGCCGAAGAGTGGACGCAGAGCTTCATCCTCGACGCCCGCTCCGGCTTCACCCAGGGCACCGTAGGTTTCGGCGTGGACGTTCTGGGCCTGTACTCGGTCAAGCTCGATGGCGGCAAAGGCACTACCAACACCCACCTGCTGCCAGTGCATGACGACGGCCGCCCCGCCGATGACTTCGGCCGCCTGGGCGTGGCACTGAAAGCCAAGCTGTCCGAAACCGAGCTGAAAGTGGGTGAATGGATGCCGGTACTACCGATCTTGCGCTCGGACGATGGCCGCTCGCTGCCGCAGACCTTCCGCGGCGGCCAGCTGACTTCGAAAGAAATCGCTGGCCTGACCCTGTACGCCGGCCAGTTCCGCGGCAACAGCCCACGCAACGACGCCAGCATGGAAGACATGTCGCTGAACGGTAAGGCTGCCTTCACCTCCGACCGTTTCAACTTTGGCGGCGGCGAATACACCTTCAACGACAAGCGCACCATGATCGGCCTGTGGGATGCCCAGCTCAAGGACATCTACCGCCAGCAGTACCTCAACCTGGTGCACAGCCAACCCTTGGGCGACTGGACCCTCGGCGCCAACCTGGGCTACTTCATCGGCAAGGAAGACGGTGCCGAACGCGCCGGCGAACTGGACAACCGCACCGCCTCGGCCATGCTCTCGGCGCGCTATCAGGGCCACACCTTCTACGTCGGCCTGCAGAAAGTCAGCGGCGACGACGCCTGGATGCGAGTGAATGGCACCAGCGGCGGCACCCTGGCAAACGACAGCTACAACTCCAGCTTCGACAATGCCAAGGAACGCTCCTGGCAGGTGCGCCACGACTTCAACTTCGCCACCGTCGGCGTGCCAGGCCTGACCCTGATGAACCGCTACATCAAGGGTGACAACGTCACTGCGGGTGGCGTGGACGATGGCAAGGAATGGGCACGGGAAACGGAACTGGCATACGTGGTGCAGTCGGGCAGCTTCAAGGACCTGTCGGTGAAGTGGCGCAACTCCACCATGCGCCGGGACTTCAGCACCAACTCGTTCGATGAGAACCGGTTGATCGTGAGTTACCCGCTGAATCTTCTTTGAATTCTTCGCGGGTAAACCCGCTCCCACAGGCTCATCACAGTTTCAGAATCTGTGGTGAACCTGTGGGAGCGGGTTTACCCGCGAAGAGGCCAGAAGTCACATTAAATAACCTGAAGCTATAAACAAATCAATAAACCTTCTTTGACGACATATGCAGCAACCGCTTGAATAGGCTCCTGATCCCCGCCCCAGAGCCGTGAAATGGACCTCCGTCAGCTGCGCTACTTCATCGCCCTCACCGAATACCGCAGCTTCGTCCGAGCAGCCGAGGCCATGGGCATCACCCAACCTGCCTTCAGCCGTGCCATCCAGAGCCTGGAACACAGCTTTGGCTGCCCACTGGTCGACCGCGCCAGCAAAGCCTTGCCGCCCACCCCCGAAGGCTTGGTGGTGCTGCAACATGCCCGGCGTCTGGTTCAAGGTGCCGCACAGCTGAGCAACGAAGTGCTGCAGATGACCAAGCTAGACGCCGGCGAGCTGCATTTTGGCAGCGGCCCGGCGCTGGCCGTGCGCCTGGTGCCCGATGCCCTGCGCCACTTCCTCGAACGCCACCCGGGCATCCGCACCTCGCTGCTGGTGGACAATGCAGAACGCCTCGGCCAGGCCCTGCGCCGCGAGCAGATCGAATTTTTCGTCGACGATATCCGCCCGTTCGAAGCCGACCCCAACTTCCACACCGAACCCCTTTCACCGCGCCCCGGCCTGTTCTTCTGCCGCCCGGGGCACCCGTTGCTGGCCAAGGACAGCCTGTCGACCAACGACCTGTTCAGTTACCCCCTGGCCAGCGCCCTGCTCGCCCCCGGCGTGCGCAAGCGCCTGGCCAATCTGAGCGGGCGCAGCGATTTCACCCCGCACCTGCAAACAGAGCACCTGGCCGTGCTGCGCAGCGTGGTGCAGGCCACCGATGCCATCGGCACCGCCAGCGAGGAAGCCGTGGCCGAAGACCTGGCCAGCGGCAGCCTGGTGCGCCTGCACTGGCGCAACCTGCCACCCGCGCTGGAAGTGCTGAGTGTGCGCTGTGGCGTGGTCAGCCGCAGCGGTTACCGGCTATCGCCGGCGGCACGCGCGATGATCGAGACGCTGGTGGGGCTGGATATGCCAGTGCGGGCTGCTGCCATTCGCTGAGCTGATGATGGTGGTGGCTGCGGGCTATCCTGAGCTATATCGGTCGCCTGTGCTGGCCCTTTCGCGGGTAAACCCGCTCCCACAGGGACAGGGCAGCCCTCAGGAGTTGTGGTGACCCTGTGGGAGCGGGTTTACCCGCGAAGAGGCCAGAACAGGCAACACACCCCGACCAGGCAAACCAGGGAGGCACAACAATGAAAACCCTCGTCGACCACCTGAGCCAATACGCCAGCTACCACCGCGACCCACGCAACATCGCCACCCACTTCGTCGGCATCCCCATGATCGTGCTGGCGGTCACCATCCTGCTGTCGCGACCTGGCTGGGAGGTAGCCGGCATTTGGCTTTCCCCTGCCCTGCCGGCGGCGGCAGCCTCGGTCTGGTTCTACCTGCGCCTGGACCTGCGCTTCGGCCTGGTGATGGGGTTGTTGCTGGGGCTATGCCTGTGGGTCGGCCAGGTGCTGGCAATGCAGACGACAGCGCTGTGGCTAGGCGCCGGGCTGGGGGCATTCGTGGTGGGCTGGATAATCCAGTTCGTCGGCCATTACTACGAAGGCCGCAAGCCGGCGTTTGTAGACGATGTCAGCGGCCTGATCATCGGGCCGTTGTTCGTGGTGGCAGAAGCGGCATTCATGCTCGGCTTGTGCCCGGCCCTGAAGCAAGCCGTGGAAAGCAACGCCGGCCCAGTGGCCATGCGGCAGAAGAATGCGGCCATGTAAACATTCCATGGCCCTATCGCCGGCAAGCCAGCTCCCACAGGGACTGCACTGCCCTCAAGCCTGATGCAATCCCTGTGGGAGCTGGCTGCCGGCGATAGGGCCGGTACAGGCATTACTGCTGTCGCGACTCCACGCCCAGCTCATCCCACACCGACTCAGCCATGTGGAAGGTGGCATTGGCCGCCGGAATGCCGCAGTAGATCGCGCTCTGCATCAGCACTTCCTTGATCTCGTCGCGGGTCACGCCGTTGTTGGCCGCCGCGCGCAGGTGCAGTTTCAGCTCGTCGTTGCGGTTCATGCCAATCAGCATGGCGATGGTGATCAGGCTACGGGTATGGCGCGGCAGGCCCGGGCGAGTCCAGATGTCACCCCAGGCATGGCGGGTGATCATCTCCTGGAATTCGCCGTTGAAGTCGTTGAGCTTCTCCAGGCTGCGGTCCACGTGGGCATCGCCAAGCACTGCGCGGCGTACTTGCATGCCGGCGTCGTAACGTTGTTTCTCGTCCATGGCGGTATCCTCAGTGAGCCAGCAGGAAGTCGAGCACGCGGCGGCTGAACGCCTCGCCGATCTCGACGTTGGACAGGTGCGCCGCCGGGAAGTCGACGTATTCGGAACCCGCGATACCAGCCTGCATGAAGCGGCCGTGCTCCGCAGTGGTCACCACGTCCTCGGTACCGGCAACGATCAGCGCCGGCACCTGAATACGGCCCAGTTGCTCGCGGTAGTCGGCATCACGCACCGCCGCGCAATTGCCGGCATAACCTTGCGGGCTGGTTTGCGCCAGCATCTGGCAGATGCGCTGGGCCTGCGCTGGCTGGGCCTGGGCGAAGGCCGGGGTGAACCAGCGGGCGATGGAGGCATCGCGCAAGTCGACCATGGCCTGCTGGCCACCCTTGAGCACGGTGTCGATACGGGTGTTCCACACCTCGTCGTTGGCGATCTTGGCGGCGGTATTGCACAGGGTCAGGCTGCGCAGGCGCTCGCCGGCATTGATGCCCAGCCACTGGCCGATCAGGCCACCCATCGACAGGCCGACGAAATGCGCCTTGGCGATGTCCAGGCCATCGAGCAGGGCCAGCACGTCACGGCCCAGCTGTTCGATGCTGTAGGGGCCTTCAGTGACCAGCGACCCACCGTGGCCACGGGTGTCGTAGCGCAGCACACGCAAGTGCTGGCTCCACAGTGGAATCTGTGTGTCCCACATGCCCAGGTCGGTGCCCAGCGAGTTGGACAGGACCAGCACCGGGGCGTTTTCCGGGCCATCGATCTGGTAATTCAAAACGCCATCGGCCAGTTGCAAGTGCGCCACAGCGGTCTCCTTCAGGCAGTGAAACGTTGATGTTCGGACACGGCACGCGCCACCCAGACGCGGGCCTGGCCCAGGTAATGGGCAGGGTCGAGCAAGCGATCGAGTTCTTCGGCGGACAGCTCGGCGCTGACCTGCGGCTCTTCACCCAGCACGGTGCGCAGATGGCGCTGTTCGGCCACGGCGCGCTGACAGCACTGCTCCAGCAGGTGGTGGGCGTGGTCGCGGCCCAGGCGCTGGGCGAGGACGATGCTCACCGCCTCGGCCAGCACCAGGCCCTGGGTCAGGTCGAGGTTACGGCGCATGCGCGTGGCATCCACTTCCATGCCCTCGGCAATCACCTGGGCCTGGCGCAGCGCCCCGGATACCAGGCAGCAGATGTCAGGCAGGGTTTCCCATTCGGCATGCCACAGGCCAAGGCTGCGCTCGTGCTCCTGGGGCATGGCGGCGAACAGCGTCGAGACCAGCCCCGGCACGCGGGTAGCGGCACCGATCAGCACCGCGGCGCCGACCGGGTTGCGCTTGTGCGGCATGGTCGAAGAACCACCCTTGCCCGGCGCGGAAGGCTCGAACAGTTCCCCTGCCTCGGTCTGCATCAGCAGGCTGACATCACGGCCGAACTTGCCCAGGCTACCAGCGACCAGGCCCAGCACCGAGGCAAACTCCACCAGGCGGTCGCGCTGGGTGTGCCAGGGCTGCTCGGGCAGGGTCAGCTTGAGCTGCTCGGCCAAGGCTTCGGCCACGGGCATCGCCTTGCTGCCCAAGGCCGCCAGGCTGCCCGAGGCACCGCCGAACTGCAGCACCAGCAAGCGAGGGCGCAGCTCCTGCAGGCGCTGGCGGTGACGGGTCAACGCGCCCAGCACACCGGCCAGTTTCATCCCTAGAGTTACCGGAGTGGCGTGCTGCAGCCAGGTGCGACCCACCAGCGGTGTGTCGGCGTACTGCAAGGCCTGACGCGACAAGGTATCGGACAGCTTGCCGAGGTCGGACTCGATCAGGTCGAGGGCAGCACGCAGCTGCAGGACCAAGCCGGTGTCCATCGCGTCCTGGCTGGTAGCGCCCAGGTGCACGTAGCGCTCGGCCTCGGGCACGCCACTGGCAATCACCTTGCCCAACGCCTTCACCAGTGGGATCGCTGAGTTGCCCGCAGTGGCGATGGCGTTGGCCAGCGCGCCAACGTCATAGCGCTCGGCGTGGCACGCCGCCTCGATGGCCGCTACCGCGCTATGCGGGACCAGCCCGGCAGCCGCCTCGGCCCGCGCCAGCGCTGCTTCGAAATCGAGCATGCCCTGCAGGCGGCCACGGTCGGAGAAGATCTCGCGCATGGCCGGTGCGGTGAAGTAGGCGTCGAACAATTGGTTGGTCATGCCACGTCCTTAATCATCGTGGTGCAGGTACGCGGCCTGCTTCGGCAGGCGCAGGCTGAACAGGAAGGCAATCGCCATCATCGCCGTGACGTACCAGTAGAAGGTGTTTTCCATGCCCAGGGTCTTCAGGCCCAGGGCAACGTATTCGGCCGAACCGCCGAACGCCGCGTTGGCCACTGCATAGGCCAGGCCCACACCCAGCGCACGCACCTGCGGCGGGAACATCTCGGCCTTCACCAGGCCGCTGATCGAGGTGTAGAAACTGACGATACACAACGCCAGGCTAATCAGCACGAAGGCCATGAACGGGCTGCTCACGGTTTTCAGCGCCATCAGCAACGGCACGGTGAACAGCGTACCCAAGGCACCGAACAGCATCATCGAATTACGCCGGCCGATGCGGTCGGACAGCATGCCGAAGAACGGCTGCAGCACCATGAACAGGAACAGCGCGCCAGTCATCACGTAGCTGGCGTTCTTTGCGGTCATGCCGGCGGTGTTGACCAGGTACTTCTGCATGTAGGTGGTGAAGGTATAGAAGATCAGCGAACCGCCTGCGGTATAGCCGAGCACGGTGATGAAGGCCGCCGCGTGGTCGCGGAACAGGCCCTTGATGGTACCGGCGTCCTTGTCCTGACGGGTTTCGGCGCTGCTGGTTTCATGCAGCGAGCGGCGCAGCATCAACGAGATCAGCGCGGCGATGGCACCGACCACGAACGGAATGCGCCAGCCCCAGGCGCGCAGCTCTTCTTCGGTGAGCAGTTGCTGCAGGATCACCACCACCAGCACCGCCAGCAACTGGCCGCCGATCAGGGTCACGTACTGGAACGAAGCGAAGAAGCCGCGCTGGCCGCGAAGTGCCACTTCACTCATGTAAGTGGCAGTGGTGCCGTATTCGCCGCCTACCGACAGGCCCTGGATCAGCCGGGCCAGCAACAGCAGCGCCGGGGCCCAGGTGCCGATGCTGGCATAGGTGGGCAGGCAGGCGATCATCAGAGAGCCGAAGCACATCATCAGCACCGAGATCATCAGGGAATTCTTGCGACCATGGCGGTCAGCGAGGCGGCCGAAGATCCAGCCACCGATCGGGCGCATCAGAAAGCCTGCGGCAAACACGCCCGCCGTGTTCAACAACTGCACGGTCGGGTCATCGGAGGGGAAGAACGCCGGGGCAAAGTAGATCGCGCAGAAGGCATAGACGTAGAAGTCGAACCATTCCACCAGGTTGCCTGAAGAGGCACCAACGATAGCGAAGATGCGTTTGCTGCGTTCTTCGCCGGTGTAATAGGTTGAGGTCATGGTGAGTTTACTCCTGGAGGGTCGCAGGTAATTCTAGACACACCTGGTAACACCCTCGTTCCGCTATTTGCCTGGCAATTGGCCTTGAGACGCATGTGCCGGCCTCTTCGCGGGTAAACCCGCTCCCACAGGGAATGCGTGGTTCCCTGTGGGAGCGGGTTTACCCGCGAAGAGGCCAGTACAGGTCAAACCCGCTCGATGGCCAATGCCAAACCTTGGCCAACCCCTACACACATGGTCGCCAGGCCTTTACGCCCACCGCTCTTCTCCAGCTGGTGAAGCGCGGTCAGCACCAGGCGCGCACCGCTCATGCCCAGCGGGTGGCCCAAGGCAATCGCGCCGCCGTTGGGGTTCACCTGCGGTGCATCGTCGGCCACACCCAGCTCACGCAGCACCGCAAGCCCCTGGCTGGCAAAGGCTTCGTTGAGCTCGATCACATCGAAATCATTCACCGCCACACCCAGGCGCTCGGTGAGCTTGCGCACCGCCGGCACCGGGCCAATACCCATCACCCGCGGCGCAACGCCGGCACTGGCCATGCCCAGCACCCGGGCACGTGGGGTCAGGCCGTGCTTCTTCACTGCCTCGGCCGAAGCCAGGATCAACGCCGCAGCTCCGTCGTTCACGCCCGAGGCGTTGCCGGCGGTGACGGTCTTGTCCGGGCCGTTGACCGGCTTGAGCTTGGTCAGGGCTTCCAGCGTGGTTTCCGGGCGCAGGTGCTCGTCACGCTCGACGATGGTCTCGCCCTTCTTGTGCGCGATACGCACCGGCACGATCTCTTCGGCGAAGAAACCGGCGGCCTGGGCGGCAGCTGCCTTCTGCTGGCTGCGCAGGGCGAAGGCGTCCTGGTCAGCACGCGAAACCTGGTAATCGTCGGCCACGTTGTCGGCGGTTTCCGGCATGGAGTCCACACCGTACTGGCTCTTCATCAGGGGGTTGATGAAACGCCAGCCGATGGTGGTGTCTTCGAGCTTCATGTTGCGCGAATAGCCGCTTTCGGCCTTGCCCATGACGAACGGGGCGCGCGACATCGACTCGACGCCGCCGGCGATCGCCAGCTCCATTTCGCCGCTGGCAATGGCACGGAAGGCGGTACCGATGGCATCCATGCCCGATGCACACAGGCGGTTCAGGGTAACGCCCGGGATGCTCTGTGGCAGGCCGGCCAACAGTAGCGCCATGCGCGCCACGTTGCGGTTGTCTTCACCGGCCTGGTTGGCGCAGCCGAAGAACACTTCGTCAACCTGATCCCATTGCACGCTCGGGTTACGCTCGATCAGCGCCTTCAGCGGCACGGCGGCCAGGTCGTCGGCCCGCACGCCGGCCAGTGCGCCGCCGAAGCGGCCGATCGGGGTGCGGATGGCGTCACAGATGAATACGTCGCGCATCAGGCTTCTCCTGCCACCTGGCCATGGGCCGCGGCGGTACGGGCTTCGAGGTTACGCAGGGCGGACAGCTCGACTTCGGTAGGTGCGGCAGTGGTCTGCACATCGTCGGCAAAGCGAATCGCCCAGCCAGTGGCGGCGATGATCTGCTCGCGGGTCACGCCCGGGTGGATGGCAGTGACCACGAATTCGTGGGTGCCGGCTTCCGGCTCCATGATGCACAGGTCGGTGATGATGCCGACCGGGCCCTCGCCTGGCAGGCCAAGGCGTTTGCGCGAGTCGCCGCCTTCACCGTGGCCAACCGAGGTGATGAAGTCCAGCTTGTCGACGAAGGCTCGCGGCGACTGCTTGAGGATGATCAGTACCTGCTTGGCGGAACCGGCGATTTCCGGCGCGCCACCGGCGCCCGGCAGGCGGGTTTTCGGCGCGTGGTAGTCACCGACCACAGTCGTGTTGATGTTGCCGAAGCGGTCGACCTGGGCGGCGCCGAGAAAGCCGACATCGATGCGCCCGCCTTGCAGCCAGTAGCGGAAGATCTCGCCGGTCGGCACCACAGTGTCAGCGGTTTCCGCCAGCTCGCCGTCGCCGATCGACAGCGGCAGCACGCTTGGCTTGGCGCCGATCGGGCCGGATTCGTAGATCAGCACTACGTCTGGCGAAGAGGTCAGGCGCGCCAGGTTGGCAGCCTTGGATGGCAGGCCGATGCCGACGAAGCACACAGCACCGTTGCGCAGGCGACGGGCTGCGGCGACGGTCATCATTTCGGAAGTGGAGTAGCTCATTGTGCGGCCTCCGCAGTGCTGGCCAGCTTGGCCTTGAATTCGTTGAAATCGGCAGTGCCACGGATGTAGGTGTCGATCCAGGCAGTGAACGATTCGCGGCTACGCGCGATCGGGTCCCAGGCCTGGTAGAAACGGTTGTCACGCTCGTAATAGCCGTGGGCATAGGACGGGTGCGCACCACCAGGCACCAGGCATACCGCGCTCAGCGCCCAGGTCGGCAGCACGCAGGCGTTCATCGGGGCCTGCAGGTCGTCGACAATTTCCTCGACGGTGACGATGCAGCGCTTGGCGGCCAGGGCAGCTTCCTTCTGTACACCGAGAATGCCCCACAGCAGCACGTTGCCTTTGCGGTCGGCCTTTTGCGCGTGGATCACGGTCACGTCCGGGCGCACCGACGGCACGGCTGCCAGCACTTCACCGGTGAACGGGCAGGTGACGCTCTTGATCAGCGGGTTGACCTTTGGCAGGTCGGAGCCGGCGTAGGCACGCAGCACGGCGAACGGCAGGCCAGAAGCACCGGCGACATAGGCGTTGGCCAGGTCGGCGTGGCTGTGTTCTTCGATTTCGATGGCGTGAGGCCACTGCTTCTCGACGGCATCACGCAGGCGGTGCAGCGAACCGACACCTGGGTTGCCACCCCAGGAGAAGATCAGCTTGCTGGCGCAACCGGCGCCGATCAGCTGATCGTAGATCAGGTCCGGTGTCATGCGCACCAGGGTCAGGTCGCGCTTGCCCTGACGGATGATCTCGTGGCCGGCGGCAGTCGGGATCAGGTGGGTGAAACCTTCGAGGGCGACGGTATCGCCATCCTGGATGAACTGCTTCACGGCTTCGTGAAGCGGGAGAATTGCAGCCATTTGGAGACTCCTGGTCAGGGTGCTTCGGTGAGCTCAGATTAAGGAGACTGGCGGGTGGCTTACAATCCGATAATCGACTATTCGTGCGATTATCGAACTATTTGTTATCCTGCTACTCATTCTCCACGGTGTCGAATTCTTCGCAGCACAAGGCTGCTCCTACATGGGGCGGCGTCGCCTGTGCAGGAGCAGCCTTGTGCTGCGACGGGCCGCAAAGCGGCCCCTGCGTCTCAGGTCGCGTCAGCGTGGCTCACCAACCCCTTCACGATCACACCCACCGTCGCCAGCCCCGCCGGCACCAGCAACGCCGTCAGCACCTGTTCGAAGTTCCAGCCCAGCCCCAGCAGGGTCGCGCCACTCCAGGCCCCGAGAATCGCCCCGAAACGGCCGATACCCAGCATCCACGATACCCCCGTGGCGCGGCCCTGGGTCGGATAGAAGCGCGCCGCCAGCGACGGCATCGCCGACTGGGCGCCGTTCACGCACATGCCGGCAACCAGCACCAACGTGGCCAACACGGTGATATTGCCCAGACTCTGCCCCACGGCGTAGGCGAACACCCCGGCCAGCAGATAGAAAATGCCGATCACCTTGTGCGGATTGAAGCGGTCCATGGCCCAGCCCACACCGACGGCACTCAGCACGCCACCAAACTGGAACAGTGCGCCGATGAAGGCAGCCTGCTCCATGCTCGCGCCACTGTCGCGCATCAAGGTGGGCAACCAGCTGGTCAGCAGATAGACGATCACCAGGCCCATGAAGTAGGTCAGCCACAACAGCATGGTGCCCATGCCGTAGGTACCAGAGAAGATCAGCGCAAACACGTTGCGCGCAGCCACCGCCTTCTGCTCCGGCACGCAGAAGCTGCCCGCCTCGGCCACCACCTGCGGCGCGATGGGCGACAAGGTCTGGCGCACCTTGTCCGTGCCCCGGTTGCGCACCACCAGGAACCGCGCCGACTCCGGCAGCCATACCATCAGCACCAGCGCCAGCAGCAACGGCAGCACGCCACCGATCACCAGCAGGCTGTGCCAGCCGTAAGCCGGAATCATCTTGGCGGAAATGAAACCACCACCGGCCATGCCCAGGTTGAAACCGCAGAACATGCTGGTCACCAGCAGCGACTTGAGGCGCTCTGGGGTGTATTCAGACAGTAGCGTGGTGGCGTTGGGCATGCCTGCGCCAAGGCCCAGGCCGGTCAGAAAGCGCAGCACCAACAACTGGTCGACATTGGTGGCATAGGCCGAGGCCAGGCTGAAGCCGCCGAATACGAGCACCGCCCCCACCAGTACGCCCTTGCGGCCAAAACGATCCGCTAGCGGGCCAGAGCCGAGGGCACCGAAAACCATGCCGATCAATGCAGCACTCATCACCGGGCCGAGGCTGGCGCGGTCAATCCCCCACTCCTGTGACAGGGCCGGGGCGATGAAGCCCATGGCGGCGGTATCCAGGCCGTCGAGGAAGACGATCAGAAAGCACAGCAACACCACCCGCCATTGGTAGCGGGACAGCGGCTGCTGATTGATGAACGACTGGACGTCGAGGCTTTTGCCGACGTTGGATTGCGCTTGGTTCATTATTGTTATCCAGAATGAGGGGCACAGCCTGGCCGCTGCAGCGATCAAACGTTACAGAGGACAAGGATTTGGGAGATTGCGGCCGGCGTCAGCCTGGATATAACAATACTGCGCGCGGGTGCGGCCGCGACAGCGAGGGGACAGTAATCATGGAAAGTGCCTCTTGTGTTTTTCTTGTTCGATCGGCGCAGCCGACCGTTGCGAGAGACATTAATCAGCGGGCGGGGGTGAAGCAATTCGCCGCGAACGACACTGTGCGTTTATCGCACAGGAAAGGGTTTTGCCTGTTCAAAATTTGAAAGGGGCGCTTTGCGCCCCCAGCGAGCTCAGCCAAACAACTGATGGCAAAGGTCCCGGCTGGCCGCCAGCAGGATCGGCAAGAACCGCTGCTCCAGCTCACTGCGCGTCACCCGCCCGACATGGGTACTCACATTCAACGCCGCCAACACCTGCCCTGAGGCGTCATACACCGGCACCGCAATCGAGCGCAGCCCCTGCTCCAGCTCCTGGTCCACCACGCACCAGCCCTGCGCGCGCACCTGCTGGATACAGGCGAACAGCGACTCGGCGTCATGCAAGGTACGGCTGGTACGCGCCTTGAGGTCGGCACGCTCCAGGTATTCACGCAGACTGGTGTCGTCCATGGCCGCCAACAGAATACGCCCCATCGAGGTGCAATAGGCCGGCAGGCGCCCACCCACCGACAGGTCGACCGAAATCAGCCGCTCCACGGTGGCCGA
Organism: Pseudomonas sp. NLJ1; assembly: GCF_049486705.1. NCBI lineage: Bacteria > Pseudomonadati > Pseudomonadota > Gammaproteobacteria > Pseudomonadales > Pseudomonadaceae > Pseudomonas > Pseudomonas sp. NLJ1. Next base: position 1,711,824 of record NZ_CP137735.1, read on the forward strand.
ACGGGCTATATAAAGGATGTCGTCACCTTCGAGCGTGGCCATGTTGGCCGCCTCGTGCAGCTGGTCGCTGATGCGGTCCAGGTAAGGCTGGGCAGAAATCGCCAGCGGCGTCGACGACAGATACGCATGCCCCAGCGTCAGCACTTTGGGCAACAGCGAATAGGTGCGCCCGTCGGTGGTGGCGTAACCCAGCTTGATCAAGGTGTGCAGGCAACGGCGTACCGCCGCACGGGGTATTTCGGTGCGGTGGCTGATCTGGGCGATGGTCAGGTGGCGCTTGCGTTCCTGAAAGGCCTGGATAACGGCCAGGCCTCGCGCCAGGGAGGTCATGAAGTCAGGGTCGCCGGTAAAGGCCTGGATGCGCTTTGCCGGGGAAGCCACGATCGGCGGTGCCAAAGCTGCCGAGGTAGGTCGCCCCTGCTCCGGGTTGGCCGGCTCTGGATTGACGGAATCGTTGGCCAGGGTTTCGTCACTCATCGCACACCTCAAAAAAACGCCCACTCGTGCGATTATCGAACAAACGGCCGATAATCGCAATTGACCGCTGACACTTTTACTTATACCTTTCTCATGCCACTTGTGGCTTCTTTGGAGAGACTGGTCAGGTACCCACCGTAGAAGTCCCAGGCAACGGCCTCGTCTTTTGGCGAGGCCGTTTTTCATTACACTCCCGATCGACAGCCCCGCTACGGCGTTGCAACGAACTTTTGTCCGTCTTGCCTTTCAAACTTGTACGAAAGGCCCAAACTGTTGTCGGATGCATTCCGTTACTTGCGTCCGGTGATGTCAGGGTTGGGTAAATAACGATGTTCGGCGAAATATCGATTGCTATAATCGACTGCGCAGGCCTCAACGATTCCGTGGTAATGGAACCTTCCGCTGTATCAAGCCGTTGCGGCCAGCAAGGCATGCGCACCGCTGCACAACGCCATTAACAACTGTCATCAAACTTAATTCAGGTGCTACTGTGACGAAAGATGAACTGCGCGCGGAACTCGAGCGCCAGGCTGAACGTTACAAGGATGTTTACGGTGGCGAAGTCACCACCTACGCCGCCCAACCGGATCCGGAACGCAAACCTTGGCGCAAGCGCGCCAGCGTGCGCGACCAAGCCTTCAGCCAGGAACTGGAACGTATGGAAAAGGAACTGCGCAGCGACACTCCCTGATTTCCAGGACCAAGCCAGCGCGTCGTCGCCCGGCCAACCCGGGCGCGCTCGATCTTTACTGCCCGGCTGAAGGTGAAATGGAATTACACAAATTTCATACGGCCGTTTGAACAGTAGCGAGGCGGCTTTTTAACCAGCGTTTTGCCGGTTTTCGCCAGTTTTTGTGCGTTTTAGCCGACATTTCCCTGCCTTAACGTCGCTCCGAGCACACCACGCTCGTGTCAGGAAGATTGCCGTCGGTCTGTCGCGGATGCATCGATTGCCAAGGTTTTCTGGCATAATCCCGCCCCCCTAAGACCGCCAGACAACCTTCATGATCGAATTATTCAGCGGACTGGATGCCTGGGTGTTGGTGAGCCTGCTGCTCGCCTTGACCTTCGTGCTCGCCTTCGAGTTCATCAATGGCTTTCATGACACCGCCAACGCGGTAGCTACCGTCATCTATACCAAGGCCATGCCGCCGCACCTTGCCGTGTTCTTCTCCGGCGTGTTCAACTTCCTTGGCGTTCTGCTCGGCGGTGTCGGGGTGGCCTATGCCATCGTGCACCTGTTGCCGGTAGAGCTGCTGATCAACGTGAACACCGGACACGGCCTGGCCATGGTCTTCTCGCTGCTGGCTGCGGCCATCACCTGGAACCTGGGCACCTGGTACTTCGGTATCCCCGCCTCCAGCTCGCACACGCTGATCGGCTCCATCCTCGGCGTCGGCCTGGCCAATGCCCTGATCAACGACATCCCGCTGGGCGACGGTGTCAACTGGCAGAAGGCGATCGACATCGCCATGTCGCTGGTGGTCTCGCCAATGGCCGGCTTCGCCGTTGCCGCCCTGGTGCTGATCGGCCTTAAGTGGTGGCGCCCGCTGTCGAAGATGCACAAGACCCCCGAGCAGCGCCGCAAGCTCGACGACAAGAAGCACCCGCCGTTCTGGAACCGCCTGGTACTGGTCGTTTCGGCAATGGGCGTGAGCTTTGTGCACGGTTCCAACGACGGCCAGAAAGGTATCGGCCTGATCATGCTGGTGCTGATCGGTATCGTCCCGGCCAAGTTCGTCCTCGACCTGAACAGTACCACCTACCAGATCGAGCGTACCCGAGACGCCACTCTGCACATGAGCCAGTTCTACCAGCGCAACGCCGCCACCCTGGGTGAGTTCCTGGCACTGGGCAAGGCCAAATCCAGCGACCTGCCGGAGCAGTTCAGCTGCAACCCGCAGCAGACCGAGCCGACCATTGCCGCGCTGCAATCGTCACTGCAGGGCGTGACCGACTACCACAGCCTGAGTGCCGACAAGCGTGTCGAAGTGCGCCGCTACCTGCTGTGCCTGGACGACACGGCGAAGAAGGTCGGCAAGCTGCCAGGCCTGGAAGCCCGTGAAAAGGCCGACCTGGAAAAACTGCGCAAAGACCTGACCGCCACCACCGAGTACGCCCCGTTCTGGGTGATCGTGGCCGTCGCCCTGGCTCTGGGCCTGGGCACCATGGTCGGCTGGAAGCGCGTGGTACTGACCGTCGGCGAAAAGATCGGCAAGCAGGGCATGACCTATGCCCAGGGCATGTCGGCGCAGATCACCGCGGCTTGCGCCATCGGTATGGCCAACGTCTTCGCCCTGCCGGTATCGACCACCCACGTGCTGTCGTCCGGTGTGGCCGGCACCATGGTCGCCAACAAGAGCGGCCTGCAAGGCGGCACCGTGAAGACCATCCTGCTGGCCTGGGTACTGACCCTGCCTACGTCGATGGGCCTGGCGGCCGGCCTGTTCTGGCTGGCGTCCAAAGCCATTGGCTGAGTGATACGGTTCTGAAAGAGGCGGCCTTCGGGTCGCCTTTTTTCTGTACGGCCTCTTCGCGGGTAAACCCGCTCCCACAGGTAATGCACAGCTCTTGATATCTGTGATGAACCTGTGGGAGCGGGTTTACCCGCGAAGGGGCCGGTACAGGCAAACTACCTTTTCTTTCCCCCCAGCAACGACCCCATCAACCCCCGCACCAACTGCCGCCCCAACTGGTTGGCCGCCTGGCGCACCGCCGACTTGATAGCCTGCCCTGCCGCACTCTGCAAGAACTCACCAGCCTTGTCGGCAAAGCTCTCTTCATCCGCCTTGGGTTGCGGCGCCGGCTCCACTGGTTCGCCCTTGCGCTGGGTCAACATCTCATACGCCGACTCACGGTCCACCGGCTTGTCGTAACGCCCCGCCAGCGGCGAATCGGCAATCAGCGCACTGCGCTCAGCCGCGCTCAACGGCCCGATACGCGACTGCGGTGGTGCAATCAGTACCCGTTGCACCATCGCCGGCGTGCCCTTTTCTTCCAGCGTCCCCACCAGCGCCTCGCCAATCCCCAGTTCAGTCAGTACCGCCAAGGTTTCGAACGCCGGGTTGGGACGGAAGCCATCGGCCACCGCCCGCAGCGACTTCTGCTCCTTGGCGGTAAATGCCCGCAAGCCATGCTGAATGCGCAAGCCCAACTGGGCCAGCACCGCATCCGGCAAGTCCCCCGGCGACTGGGTGACGAAGTACACTCCAACGCCCTTGGAGCGGATCAGCCGCACCACCTGCTCCAAGCGATCCTGCAATGCCTTGGGCGTATCGTTGAACAGCAAGTGGGCTTCATCGAAGAACAGCGCCAGCACCGGCTTGTCGGCATCACCGCGCTCGGGCAGTTGCTCGAACAACTCGGCCAGCAGCCACAACAGGAAGGTCGCATACACCTTGGGGGCTTCGTGAACCAAGCGGCTGGCGTCGAGCAGGTGAATACGCCCACGGCCATCCGGGTCTGGCCGCAGCAGGTCCTCGAGCTGCAACCCGGGCTCACCGAACAGCGCCTCGGCGCCCTGCTGCTCCAGGGTCGCCAACCGGCGCAACAGGGCCTGGGTGGAGGCCGTGGTCATGAGCGCGCTGTCTTCGCCCAGCAGTTGCGGGTTGTCCTTCAGGTGCGCGAGCAGCGCCTTGAGGTCCTTGAGGTCGAGCAGCAGCAGGCCTTCTCGGTCGGCCACCTTGAACGCCGCATACAGCGCCGCCTGCTGGCTGTCGGTCAGTTCCAGCAGGTTGCCCAGCAGCAGCGGCCCCATTTCACTGAGGGTGGTGCGCAGCGGGTGGCCGGACTGCCCGGCAATGTCCCACAGGCTCACCGGGTAAGCCTGTGGCCTGTGCCCCAGCCAGGGCATGCCGGCGATGCGCTCGGCCACCTTGCCCTGCGGCGCACCAGCAGCGCCCAGGCCGCACAGGTCGCCTTTGACATCGGCGGCGAACACCGCAACCCCCGCATCACTGAACGCTTCCGCCAGATGCTGCAGGGTGACGGTCTTGCCGGTACCCGTCGCGCCCGCTACCAGGCCATGGCGGTTAGCCAACCTCATGGCTTGCCCAACCGGCTGGCCATCCGGGCCAGCGCCTACAACGATGGTCGAAAATTCCGACATCTCTTTAATCCTCTGCTCAAGCTTTACCGTAATTCGGCCGATACCTGTGGGTGATATTCGCCTTAATAGAGAGGAACAACCGAAAAGGGACTTTTCGGGATGTTGCACTGCTTTGCGACTCCACGCGTGCAAACGCCTGATATGAAACCTTAGCGGAACCGATTACGCCATGAACAAAAGCCTTCGTTTCAGCCACAAGATTCTTTTGGCAGCGTCACTGATCGTGATACTCGCCTTCAGCCTTTTCACGCTCTACAACGATTACCTCCAGCGTAATGCGATCCGCGAGGACCTTGAAAACTATCTGGCTGAAATGGGCGCTTCCACTTCGACCAATATCCGCAACCTGTTCGAAGGCCGTATCAAGCTGGTGGAAAACCTGGCACAGAACATTGCCCAGGACCCGACCAACGCCGAAACCCTCATGGGCCAGAATGCACTGGTTTCCAGTTTCCTCACCGTCTACCTGGGCAAGGTCGATGGTGGCTTCAGCGTGCGCCCTGACTCGAAAATGCCCGACGGCTACGACCCACGCACCCGCCCCTGGTACAAGGACGGCATGAACGCCGCCGGCGCGACCCTGACCGAGCCGTACATCGACATGACCACCAACAAGATGGTCATCGGCATCCTCAGCAAGGTTTCCACCAGTGTCGGCGTGGTCGGTGGCGACCTGGCCCTGGATGGCCTGGTGCAGATCATCAACTCGCTTAACTTCGGCGGCATGGGCTACGCCTTCCTGGTCAACGATCAAGGCAAGATCCTGGTACACCCGGAAAAAGACCTGGTGATGAAGTCGCTGTCGGACCTGTTCCCGCAGCACACGCCAAAACTGACCGGTGAACTGACCGAAGTGCAGAGCGAAGGCCAGGCCCGTCTGCTGACCTTCACCCCGATCACAGGCCTGCCTTCGGCCAACTGGTACATCGGCCTGTCGGTGGACAAGGACAAGGCCTTCTCGATGCTCAGCACCTTCCGCACCTCTGCGGTGATCGCCACGCTGGTGGCTGTGGTGATCATCATCGGCCTGCTCGGCCTGCTGATCCGCGTGCTGATGCAGCCGCTGCACACCATGACCCGCGCCATGGAAGACATCGCCGAAGGTGAAGGCGACCTGACCAAGCGCCTGCGCATTCACAACCACGACGAATTCGGCATCCTGGGCAGCGCCTTCAACCGTTTCGTCGAACGTATTCACAGCTCGATCCGCGAAGTGTCTTCGGCCACCGAGCAGGTCAACGAAGTAGCCCTGCGGGTCATCAGTGCGTCGAACTCGTCGATGACCAACTCCGACGAGCAGTCCAACCGTACCAACAGCGTGGCCGCCGCCATCAACGAACTGGGTGCCGCCGCCCAGGAAATTGCCGGCAACGCCGCCCAGGCGTCGCAGCATGCCAGTTCGGCGCGGTTGCTGGCCGAAGAAGGGCAGCAGGTGGTGGAGCGCAACATTGCGGCAATGAACCGCCTGTCCGACCTGATCGTCACCTCCAGCGCACACATCGAGACGCTGAACAGCAAGACCGTCAACATCGGCCAGATCCTCGAGGTGATCACCAGCATTTCCCAGCAGACCAACCTGCTGGCGCTGAACGCAGCCATCGAAGCAGCCCGTGCCGGTGAGGCCGGGCGTGGTTTTGCCGTGGTCGCCGATGAAGTACGCAACCTGGCGCACCGCACCCAGGAATCGGCGCAACAGGTGCAGACCATGATCGAAGAACTCCAGGTCGGCGCCCGCGAGTCGGTCGAGACCATGGACCAGAGCCAGCGCCACAGCCAGGACAGCATGCAGATCGCCAACCAGGCCGGTGAGCGGCTGGACAGCGTTACCGTGCGCATCGGCGAGATCGACGGCATGAACCAGTCGGTGGCCACCGCCACCGAAGAGCAGACCGCCGTGGTCGAGGCGATCAACATGGACATCAACGAGATCAACATGCTCAACCAGGAAGGCGTGGAAAACCTGCAGGCCACCCTGCGCGCCTGCTCCGACTTGGAGCAGCAGGCTGGCCGCCTGAAGCAGCTGGTGGGTAGCTTCCGCATCTGATCTCAATCCGCGTCGCCCGCTCCCACAGGAACTGCACACCCCTGAGGCCTGTGTAACTCCTGTGGGAGCGGGTTCACCCGCGAAGAAGCCCACACCGCTCTCCCGCTTTCCCCTGCCCCGCCCAACCCCGATCGAACAAACTATCCTTCTGATAGGTCAACCTTTAGGCGCGTCATCGCCGGCCCGTTAGCGCCGGATGACAGACCCGAAGACGATCCCGGAGGGATGCTGATCGTGCACATCGCCGACATCACCATGTTCTACGCCCCCGCCAGTGGCGGCGTACGTACCTATCTTGATGCCAAACACCACCGCCTGGGCGCCATCCAGGGCGTCCGCCACAGCTTGCTGATACCCGGTGCCAGCGCCCAGCACGCCGACGGCATCTACCAGGTGCCCGCACCGCCGCTGCCGTTCGGCAATGGCTACCGTTTCCCGGTGCGCCTGGCCCCCTGGTGCAATGTGCTGCGCCGGCTCAAGCCCGACCTGATCGAAGTCGGCGACCCGTACTTGACCGCCTGGGCTGCGCTGGAGGCGCGACGCAAGCTCGATGTGCCGGTAATCGGCTTCTACCATTCCGATCTGCCGCTGCTGGTCAGCAACCGCATGGGCAACTGGTTCACCCCCAATGTCGAGGCCTATGTCAGCAAGCTGTACGGCAATTTCGACCGGGTCCTGGCCCCTAGCCAGGTCATGGCCGACAAGTTGCGCCGCCTGGGGGTACGCGATGTGCACGTGCAGCGCCTGGGCGTGGACCTGGCTACCTTCCATCCCAGCCAGCGCGACCCACGGTTGCGTGCCGAGCTGGGCATTGCCGACACCAGTCGCCTGCTGATCTACGCCGGCCGTGGTTCGCGGGAAAAGAACCTGCCGGTGCTGCTCGACTGCATGCAGCACCTGGGCCACCCCTACCACTTGCTGCTGGTGGGTTCGAACATGCCCGCCAACGTGCCGCAGAACGTGAGTGTGATCGATCACTTCTGCCCGGCACCGGAAGTCGCCCGGCTGATGGCCAGCGCCGACCTGCTGGTGCACGCTGGTGACCAGGAAACCTTCGGCCTGGTCATACTCGAAGCGATGGCCAGCGCCACGCCGGTGGTGGCGGTGCGCGCCGGTGCTTTCGGCGAAATCGTCAACGAACAGTGTGGGCGCCTGTGCCGTCCCAACGATGGCCAGGCCATGGCGAGGGCCGTGCAAGAAGCGTTCGAAGCCGGCGTGCGCAAACTCGGGGCGCAAGCCCGTCGCCATGCCGAGCAGCAGTATTCGTGGGACCAAGTGGTCACCGGCCTGCTGCAACATTACCAGGCCGTGCTTGGCCACCAGCCGCAGGTCCGCGCCCATGGCTGAGCCACTGCCGCCAGCGCGCAGCCTGATGCTGGTGCTGCACGATGTCGCACCAGAGACCTGGCCCGACTACCAACCCTTCGTCCAGGCCGTCGATGCCATCGGCGGCATTCCCATGACCTGGCTGGTGGTACCGGACTTTCACCACCGCAACCCGCTGCAGCGCTCGCCCAGCTTCTGCCGCTTGCTCGAGCAGCGCCTGGCCCGGGGCGACGAGCTTGCCCTGCACGGCTTTTATCATGCCGACAACGGCCCGCCGCCGCGCACGCCCGGCGAATACTTCATGCGCCGTATCTATACCCATGAAGGCGAATTCTACGCCCTCGACCAGCAGCAGGCCCTGCAACGCCTGGAGCACGGCCTGGCTCTGTTCGCCCAGCAGGGTTGGCCAGTGGCCGGCTTCGTCGCGCCCGCCTGGCTGATGAGCGAAGGCACCCGCCAGGCACTGCGCCGTCTGCCGCTGCGCTACACCAGCACGCCACAGCACCTGTACCGTTTACCGGACTTCACCGCGATCAAGGCTCCGGGGCTGGTCTGGAGTGCCCGCAGCAGCTGGCGCCGCGGCCTGTCACGGGTGCTGTGCGACTGGCAATGCCGGCGCTGGCGCGGCGCCCAGACCCTGCGCCTGGGCCTGCACCCGGTGGACATGCGCCATCGCGCGTCCCGCGACTATTGGCTGAACACCTTGCACACGCTACTGGCACAGGGCCGCGAGCCCCTGACCAAGTCCACCTGGCTCGACCGCCAGGCCAGCCCATGAACCGACTGGTCTGGCTGGCCCTGGCACTGCTCGGCGCCGTGCTGGTTCCGGCCCTGTTAGGCGGCAGCGAGTTGCTGCCGAGGCTGCAGCGCTTCGCGCCCAGCCTGATGCTGACCCTGCTGGGCATGATCCTGCTGTGCTGGGTCATCAACGCCATCCGCCTGCGCCTGCTGCTCGGCCAGCAAGGGGCAAGGCTTGGGCGCATGCGCAGCCTGGGTGTGGTGATGGCCACTGAGTTCGCCATCTGCACCACTCCAGCCGGCAGCGGTGGCCCCTTGACCCTGATGGCCCTGCTGGCACGCGACCGTATCGGCCCGGCGCGCAGCGGCGCGGTGTTTGCCATGGACCAGCTGAATGACCTGGTGTTCTTTTTCTGCGCAATGCTGGCGATTGCCGGCTATGCGCTGTTCCACAGCCTGGGCCGCAGCCAGGAAAGCATGTTGCTGGGCAGCGCGCTGATGCTGTGCACGGCTCTGGCCGGGGTAATCGGCCTGCTGCGTTACCGGCGCACGGTGATGCGCGTGAACGGCAGATTGCTGCGCCGCCTGGGCGTGAGCCGCCAGCGCAAACGCCGCTGGGCGCGCAAAGTGCTGCGCTTCATCGACGCACTGGCGCAGACCTGGCGTCTGCCCAAGCGCACGCTGACCTTGGTGTTCACCCTGACCTGCGCCCACTGGGGCCTGCGCTACAGCGTGTTGTACCTGGTATTGAGGGGGTTGGGAGTAGACCTCGCGTGGATCCCCAGCTTCCTGGTGCAGATGCTGTCGCTCAGTGCCGGCCAGTTCAGCCTGCTGCCTGGCGGCGCCGGTGCCGCCGAGCTGACCTCGGCCAGCCTGCTGACGCCGCTGGTGGGCAGTTCGACCGCAGCTGCGGCGATCCTGATATGGCGGGCAGTCACTTACTACTTTTATCTGCTGGCGGGTGGGCCGGTGTTTGTGTGCCTGCTGGCGCGCCCGCTGCTGGAGCGCTGGCGGCGTCAGGCGGGTTGAGCTGCTGCCAAAGTTCGGCGGCGCCAGGGAAATCGGTGCCATCGGTGTCGGCCAGGGCTTCGGGGTCGTAGCGGGCCAGGCAGCCTTCACCGAGGGTGGGTGGGGGTGAGGCGGTGGGTTGGTTGCGCTGCTTGGCCATCGGCTTATCCCTCAGATTGCTGGGGGCGCTTCGCGCCCCTTTCGCGACACAAGGCCGCTCCTACAGGAGTTACGCGACGCAGTGCCGGTACGCGATCCCTTGTAGGAGCGGCCTTGTGTCGCGATGGGCTGCAAAGCAGCCCCAGAACCTCACAGGCAACCAGTCTGTATCAGTCAAACACCACAGTCTTGTTGCCATGTACCAGCACCCGGTCTTCCAGGTGATAACGCAGGCCACGGGCCAGCACCATCTTCTCCACATCACGGCCAAAGCGGACCATGTCGTCGATGCTGTCAGCATGGCTGACACGCACCACGTCCTGCTCGATGATCGGGCCTGCGTCCAGTTCTTCGGTGACGTAGTGGCAGGTCGCGCCGATCAGCTTCACACCACGCAGCGCAGCCTGGTGATACGGCTTGGCGCCGACGAACGACGGCAGGAAGCTGTGGTGGATGTTGATCACCTTTTCAGCATAGTCCTGGCACAGTTGCGGCGGCAGAATCTGCATGTAGCGGGCCAGCACCACCACATCGGCGGCGTGCTCCTGCACCAGGCGCGAAACCTCGGCAAAGGCCGGGGCCTTGTCCTTTGGGTCGACCGGTACATGGAAGAACGGAATACCGTGCCACTCGACCATGCTGCGCAGGTCGTTGTGGTTGGAGATCACGCAAGGGATCTCGCAGTCCAGCTCATCGGTGTGCCAGCGGTGCAGCAGGTCGGCCAGGCAGTGCGACTCGCGGCTGGCCATCAGCACCACGCGCTTTTTCTGCGCCGAGTCGGTAATGCGCCAGGTCATGGAGAACTCTTCAGCGATCGGCGCAAACGCCTCGCGGAAGGCTTCGATACCGAACGGCAGCGATTCGGCGCGGATTTCATGGCGCATGAAGAACCAACCGCTCTGCTCATCGGAGTGGTGGCTGGCTTCGTTGATCCAGCCATTGTACAGGGCCAGGAAATTACTGACTTTCGCCACGATGCCAACACGGTCGGGGCAGGCGATCACCAGACGATAGGTGCGCATGAATGAGACTCCAGAACTTCGCAAAGGCGCTCATTCTAGCGGCCCGCCAGGAAAAACGCAGTATTGATCGCAGCGGCAGTGGCCTGCGATCCTGATGAGACGCACTGCGGACATTCTCTGACAGACATGACGAAATGCAGGGTTAATTGTAAATTTTTGTTCACCTTGAAAATGGTTGTCACAGCTTAGTTAACAGTTAATTGCCCAACAATATGTTTACTTGCGAGTATTGCCTGTCTATTATTGCCCCACACATTTCTGAACACGCATTAAGGAACACTCCATGTCCCTGATCAACGAGTACCGCGCTACCGAAGAAGCCATCAAGGAACTTCAGGCCCGCCTGGCCAACCTGTCGCAGGATGACAAGCTGAAGAAAGAACTGGAGTTCGAAGGCAAACTGCGCACACTGATGGGCGAATACTCCAAGTCGCTGCGCGACGTGATTGCCCTGCTCGACCCAGAGTCGAAACTGAGCAAGGCACCTCGTGGTGCGGTCAAGACTACCGCCACCAAGCGTGCGCGCAAGGTCAAGCAATACAAGAACCCGCACAACAATGAAGTGATCGAAACCAAAGGCGGCAACCACAAGACCCTGAAAGAATGGAAAGCCAAGTGGGGTGGCGATGTGGTTGAAAGCTGGGCGACCCTGCTGGACTGATTGTCCGCACACGCCTGCTGCTTGTCGCAACAAGAACGCCGGCATATTGCCGGCGTTTTTGTTTGCCCGCGTTTTGTGTCAGCGCTCAGCCAATTGCAAACTGTGCCTGCAACTGCCGAGCATGTACCTGCCACGCCTCCAGCACACGCCGCCCCGCCTCGTCGGCGCCCTCCCAGGCCTGCTGCCGCGCCTGTTCGAAGTCGCCCAACGTATTCGGCGCGCCCCACCGCGGGTCGCTCAGGCGCTGCTGGCAGAAGCTGAACCAGCGCTGCCGCTCTTCGCCGGTCAAGGTCTCGGGGAAGTTGCGCGCCCGATAGCGGAACAACAGTTCAGGCAGGCGCGGGTCATCGAACATCCATTGCCCACGGCCCAACTGAGCCGGTTCCAGTGCACGAACTTGCTCGCACAAGCGGCGGTCACGGTCCCTCAGAAAACCGTCATACAACTGTTGTTCCGGGTCTTCGCTCAAGGCGAAGTCTTCCTTGCCATAGATGTGTTCCAGCTTGTCTTGCCATTGCGCCTGTTGCTTGGCCAATTCTTCGCCGCGCAATTGTAACAACGTCAAGTCCAGACCCAGCCGTCGTTGATCGGCCGGGCGCAATACCGAAAGTGGTGCCAGTACCGGGCAGCGATTGATCTGCACCAATTTGAGCGGAACGGGTAATTCGCCTTCGGCCAGTTCTTCATGGCGGGTATACAAACGCTGGCGTAGAACTTCAGCACTATCCCGTAACAACGGTAGGGCTTCCTGATGCAGGTCGCACACAATCAGTGCATTGCGATTATGCGGGTGCCAAGCCAATGGCAATACGACACCAAGGTAATTGCGTGCCGCCGAGAAGCGCCCGGATATATGCACCAGAGGCTGCAACAAACGGATCTGCTCCATCACTTTATGCTTGCTGCGCAACTGGAACAGCCAATCATACAACTTGGGCTGTTTTTGACGGATCAGGCGGGCCAGGGCGATGGTTGCCCGCACGTCGGAAAGCGCCTCGTGAGCATGCCCGTGGTCGATGCCATTGGCCTTGCTCAGCAGTTCCAGGCGCAGGCTGGTGCGCCCGTCCTGTTGCGGCCACTCGATGCCGTCCGGGCGCAATGCATAGGCCGTGCGCACGATGTCGATCAGGTCCCAGCGGCTGTTGCCGCCCTGCCACTCGCGCGCGTAAGGGTCGAAAAAGTTGCGGTACAGGCTGTAGCGGGTCACTTCGTCGTCGAAGCGCAGGGTGTTGTAGCCAGCACCGCAGGTGCCAGGGTGCGCCAGTTGCGCATGTACCCGGGTCATGAACTCGGCTTCGCACAAGCCCTGCTCGGCCAGCAGTTGCGGGGTAATACCGGTCACCAGGCAGGCGGCCGGGTGCGGCAGGATATCGTCGGAGGGCCGGCAATAAAGGCTGATCGGCTCGTCGATTTCGTTGAGGTCGAAGTCGGTGCGCACGCCGGCCACCTGTAGCGGCCGGTCACAGCGCGGGTTGATGCCGGTGGTTTCGTAGTCGTGCCAGAAAATGCTGGAGGTCACGGGGTCGTCCTGTATCGAGGTCGACCCGATTCTAGCGCGATTCTGGCCTGAGCCAGGATGCGCAGACTCAGACGGAAGCGTTGGCCGGGTTGAAGCTGAAAAAGTCGCGCAACGAGCGGACGAATTCGTCGTACTCGCGAGGGGTCTGCAGCAGCATGAAGCCGGAATCGTAATGCCCCGGCGTCTGGTCTTCGCGGCACCACAGGCAACTGGCGGTGAGGTTGACGAACTGATGCCCGCCCCCGACCAGCGGCAGACGCAACTGCAAGTCGTAATCGGGCCCGACCAGCACAGGCAACTGGCTGATCAGCATGAGCCCGTCCTCGGAAGCATTGCCCAGCTGGCCGATCAGCTGACCGGTACAGCGGTTGAACACCTGCAGGACACAAGGCAGTTGATGGCGTTCGATGTGGCGCTTGTTGAACATGATCGCGATTGCAGTCCGTATCCGGAGCCAGGAATACGTGGAACTGGCGGTTGTTGTAACAGCTGAGTTACAGATTAGCCCAGTGCACGCGGCAAATCCTGTTAAATAAAATGCACCTTGGTGTTAACGCCAAGGTGCGGCGCTTGCCGGGGTGGCCACGGCGGCTTCGGCGCCGCGCAAATGGCCGAGTTTATCCAGAGTCTGCAGGCGCGCCTGGGCGCGATAGGCGTATTCGTTGCCCGGGTACTGCTGGATCAGGTACTGGTAGGTCTGCGCGGCATCCACGTACAACGCCTGGCGCTCCAGGCACTGGCCGCGCAGCAGCGACACCTCGGGGTGGATGAACGGTCGCGCACGGCTGGTGCGGTCGACCTGTGACAGCTCGAGCATGACCCGCGCGCAATCGCCACGGTCGTAGGCGCGGTAGGCATTGTTCAGGTGGTGGTCCATGGACCAGCGGGTGCAGCCGACGGCGCTGGCCGCCAGGGCTAAAACGATCAGGGCTCGCATGGGGGTCTCCTTTGATGCCAGTGTATCGGCCTTTGCCGGCAAATCTTCACACCCTTTTGCAAGGATACCCTGCCCGTTCAAATGCCACCCTGCCTTGGTCGCAGGTAGTGCAACGGAACAATGACTACAGCGAGATTCAGGAGTAGCCTTTCGCTGCGCTTCACTATAGGAGTCTGTGCATGAGCATCCGCCGTACCAAAATCGTCGCCACCCTTGGCCCCGCCAGCAACTCGCCGGAAGTGATCGAACAGCTGATCCTCGCCGGCCTGGACGTGGCACGCCTGAACTTCTCCCACGGCACTCCGGACGAGCACAAGGCCCGCGCGCGCCTGATCCGTGAAATCGCCGCCAAGAACGGCCGCCATGTTGCACTGCTGGGCGACCTGCAGGGTCCGAAGATCCGCATCGCCAAGTTCGCCAACAAGCGCATCGAATTGAAGATCGGTGACAAGTTCACCTTCTCCACTGCCCACCCGCTGACCGAAGGCAACCAGGACATCGTCGGTATCGACTACCCCGACCTGGTCAAGGACTGCGGCGTTGGTGACGAATTGCTGCTCGACGATGGCCGTGTGGTGATGCGCGTCGAAACCGCCACCGCGGATGCCCTGCACTGCATGGTGATCATCGGTGGCCCGCTGTCGGACCACAAGGGTATCAACCGTAAAGGCGGCGGCCTGACCGCACCGGCCCTGACCGAGAAGGACAAGGCCGACATCAAGCTGGCCGCGGAAATGGACCTGGACTACCTGGCCGTGTCCTTCCCGCGTGACGCCAGCGACATGGAATACGCACGCAAGCTGCGTGACGAAGCTGGCGGCAGTGCCTGGCTGGTGGCCAAGATCGAACGCGCCGAAGCGGTGGCCGACGACGAGACCCTCGACAAGCTGATCCTCGCCTCCGACGCCGTGATGGTTGCCCGTGGCGACCTGGGCGTGGAAATCGGTGACGCCGAGCTGATCGCCATCCAGAAGAAGATCATCCAGCACGCCCGCCGCAACAACAAGGCGGTGATCGTGGCGACCCAGATGATGGAGTCGATGATCCAGAACCCGATGCCGACCCGCGCCGAAGTGTCCGACGTGGCCAACGCCGTGCTGGACAACACCGACGCGGTGATGCTGTCGGCCGAAAGCGCCGCTGGCTCCTACCCGATCGAAGCCGTCCAGGCCATGGCCCGCATCTGCCTGGGTGCCGAAAAGCACCCGACCAGCCAGAAGTCCAGCCACCGCCTGCACACCACCTTCGAGCGTTGCGACGAAAGCATCGCCCTGGCGGCCATGTACACCGCCAACCACTTCCCGGGCGTGAAGGCGATCATCGCCCTGACCGAAAGTGGCTATACCCCGCTGATCATGTCGCGCCTGCGTTCGCACGTGCCGATCTTCGCGCTGTCGCCGCACCGCGCCACCCAGGCACGCGCCAACATGTTCCGTGGCGTCTACCCGATCGCCTTCGACCCGGCTTCGCTGCCGGCCGACAAGGTGAGCCAGGCGGCCGTCGACGAACTGCTCAAGCGTGGCCTGGTTGAGCAAGGTGACTGGGTCATCCTGACCAAGGGTGACAGCTACCACACCATCGGTGGCACCAATGGCATGAAGATCCTGCATGTCGGTGATCCGCTGGTCGGTTGATCTGCTCCATAGAGGGCTGCTCTGCGGCCCTTCGCGGGTGAACCCGCTCCCACAGGTACAGCGCTAGCCCCAGGCCTGCCACTAACCCTGTGGGAGCGGGTTTACCCGCGAACAGGCCAGCCCAGGCAACACACATGCCTCAGGCATGCTCGACAAACACATCGGCAAACACTTGCCCTCGTGGCACCCCTGCAATGAACAGCCGTCGGGCAAACCGCTCGACAGTCCCCGGTGCCCCGCACACCAGCGCTACCGTCTGGCGCGATGACGGCCGCAGCCCGGCCAACGCTTCATCCAACTGCTCTGCCAGTACCAACTCGACATTCACACCCGCCATCTCTCGCAACGGCTCGGCCAGATAATGCCCGGCGCCCTCGCGCGCCACATGCATCACCCTGATTTCCCCTTGGTGCCCCTGCCGCAATGCCTCGCGCAAGATGCCCCACAACGGCGCCAGCCCGGTCCCCGCCGCCAGCAACCACAGCGGCCGCTGCTGCCAGTCCGGGTCGTAATGCAAGGCCCCACCCCTGAGCTCGCCCAGGCGCAGCACATCACCCAGTTGCAAGCCACGGGCCCTGTCACAAAAGGCACCGGGGCGCTGACAGTCGATATGGAACTCGAGAAAATCATCTTCGCCCGGCAGGCTGGCCAAGGAGTAAGGCCGCGCTACCGTGCCATTCCACAGCACCACATGCTGCCCCGCCTGGTAACGCATTGCCCGTTCGGGACGTAACCGCACCCGCAGCACATCGCCGAACCAGTCCAGGGCACAGACCTGCGCCGGCACGCCATCCTGCTGCGGGTCGAACAGCGCCAGGCACAGGTCTTCGACTACCTGGCACTGGCAGGCCAGGCGCCAGCCCTGGGCGTGCTTGTCCTGCGCCAAGGCCTGGGGCAAGGCGTCCAGCGGTTGCCCGGCCAGGCAGTGCACCAGGCAGGCATGGCAACTGCCAGCGCGGCAGCTGTAAGGCACGTTGAGCCCGGCATCATTCAAGGCATCGAGCAGGTTGCTGCCGGTCGGCACCGCCCAGCGGCGCTCGCCTACGCAAAGTTCGGGCATTGTCAGCTATCTCTTCCAGCTGTTGATTTTCTGGGGGCGCTTTGCGCCCTATTCGCCGGCAAGCCAGCTCCCACAGGTAATGTGCAAACCTCAGGCATGGTGCAATCCTGTGGGAGCTGGCTTGCCGGCGATGGGCTGCAGAGCAGCCCCTTCCAAAGCATCCTATCTCTTCAGCGAGCCAGCAAGAACAATGCCTGCCCCCTGCCGACCATGGTCCAGACCACACGCAGGTGTTTCACACGGTGAGGCACGCTATACTGCCGCGCCTTTTTGCGTCGGCCATGCCGCCGGCGCGCCTTTGCCAGGCGTTTCGACATGCTGGTCGGCACCGTCGAGCGTCTCTATGAATGTTCCCGTCTTTAAGAGGAGCGCGCTGCATGACCGTGATCAAGCAAGACGACCTGATTCAGAGCGTCGCCGACGCCCTGCAATTCATCTCGTACTACCACCCCGTCGATTTCATCCAGGCCATGCACGAGGCCTATCTGCGTGAAGAATCGCCCGCTGCCCGCGATTCCATCGCCCAGATCCTGATCAACTCGCGCATGTGCGCCACCGGCCACCGCCCGATCTGCCAGGACACCGGTATCGTCACCGTGTTCGTGCGCGTGGGCATGGACGTGCGCTGGGACGGCGCCACCCTGAGCGTCGACGACATGATCAACGAAGGTGTGCGTCGCGCCTACAACCTGCCTGAAAACGTCCTGCGCGCCTCGATCCTGGCCGACCCGGCCGGTGCCCGCAAGAACACCAAGGACAACACCCCGGCAGTGATCCACTACTCCATCGTTCCCGGCGACAAGGTCGAGGTCGATGTCGCAGCCAAGGGCGGCGGCTCGGAGAACAAGTCGAAGATGGCCATGCTCAACCCGTCCGACTCGATCGTCGACTGGGTACTGAAGACCGTCCCGACCATGGGCGCTGGCTGGTGCCCGCCTGGCATGCTCGGCATCGGCATCGGCGGTACTGCCGAGAAAGCCGCCGTGATGGCCAAGGAAGTGTTGATGGAGTCCATCGACATCCACGAACTGAAAGCCCGTGGCCCGCAGAACCGTCTGGAAGAAATCCGCCTGGAGCTGTTCGAGAAGGTCAACCAGCTGGGCATCGGCGCCCAGGGCCTGGGTGGCCTGACCACCGTGCTCGACGTGAAGATCATGGACTACCCGACCCACGCCGCTTCGCTGCCGGTGTGCATGATCCCCAACTGCGCCGCCACCCGCCACGCCCACTTCGTGCTCGATGGCTCCGGCCCGGCCGAGCTGGAAGCGCCGTCGCTGGACGCCTACCCGGAAATCGTCTGGGAAGCCGGCCCGAGCGCCCGTCGCGTCAACCTCGACGCCATCACCCCGGAAGAAGTCGCCAGCTGGAAGCCAGGCGAAACCATCCTGCTCAACGGCAAGATGCTGACCGGCCGCGATGCCGCGCACAAGCGCATGGTCGAAATGCTCAACCGTGGCGAAGAGCTGCCGGTGGACCTGAAAGGCCGCTTCATCTACTACGTCGGCCCGGTCGACCCGGTCGGTGACGAAGTGGTAGGCCCAGCTGGCCCGACCACCGCCACCCGCATGGACAAGTTCACCCGCCAGATCCTCGAGCAGACCGGCCTGCTGGGCATGATCGGCAAGTCCGAGCGCGGCCCCACCGCCATCGAAGCGATCAAGGACAACAAGGCCGTGTACCTGATGGCCGTCGGCGGCGCCGCCTACCTGGTGGCCCAGGCCATCCGCAAGTCGAAGGTCCTGGCCTTCGCCGAGCTGGGCATGGAAGCGATCTACGAGTTCGAGGTCAAGGACATGCCGGTGACCGTCGCCGTGGACAGCAACGGTGAGTCGGTACACATCACTGGCCCTGCCCTGTGGCAGAGCAAGATCGCCCAGAGCCTGGCAGTCGAAGTGAAGTAAGCCTGATGTAACAGCGTCGCCTTTTTCGCGGGTAAACCCGCTCCCACAGGGACAGCACAAGCCTCAAGGCTGCGCGATACCTGTGGGAGCGGGTTCACCCGCGAAGAGGCCGCCCTGTTCTACACAATTCTTTCGAACTGCTCCGGCCAGTCCCTGCGGGTAAACACCTGCCCTTCCCGCCTCACCCGCCGCACCTCTTCCAGATCCACCTCACACACCAGCCACTGGCTGCAAACCGGACTCAGCTCTTCACTCAGCGCCACCACCCCATCCCCCGGCATCCCATGGTCCGGCGGCACGAACAACCCTGCCCGGCCGATATTCTCGTCCAGCGCCGGCGACCACGGCGCCAGCCCGACAGTAGGGCTCTGCAACACCGCAATCTGGTTCTCCAGCGCCCGCGCCTGCGCGCCAATGCGCACCCGGTGGTAACCCGCCTCGGTGTCGGTGCAACTTGGTGCAAGGATCAGGTCGGCACCACCCTCGGCCAGGCACCGGGCCAGCATCGGGAATTCGTTGTCGTAGCAGATCAGGATCCCCAGGCGCCCCAGTTCGGTGTCAAACACCTGCAGCCCCTGGCCCGCGGCTATGTCCCACTGCTCCCGCTCGAAACGGGTCATCATCAGTTTGTCCTGGAAGCCCAGCACACCGTTGGGGCCGAACAGCCAGGCACGGTTGCGGTAGCGCCCATCGCTGTCCAGTACCGGTACGCTACCTGGTTGCAGGTAGATACCCCAGCGCCGGGCGAGGCCCTCGCACAAGGCCTTCCAGGGCTCGATCAACGGCTGGATATCGGCAATGGAGGCCTTCAGGTCACCCCGTTGCTCGGCACTCAGCTGCCCGCTGAGTACCAGCCCGGCGTACTCCGGCAACAGCAGCAGGCGGGCCCCCGCTTCCACCGCCTCGGCGCACAGGCCTTGCAGGTGGTCGGCGTAGGCCTCCCAGGTTTCATGCAGCTCGATAGCGTACTGGCAGGCCGCCAGGCGGATCATATCGGCAGTTCCTTGAGCCAGAACGACATCAGCTTGTCAGAACTCTCCTGCTCGTCCAGGTCGCGCCAGGCGTAGCTGGTGCGCAGCGACGGGTCATGCAGGAAGCCGCGGTTACGCCAGAAGCCATGCAATGGCTTGTAGTCCGCTGGCCGCCGTGGATGCACGCCTGGCCGTTCGACCGCGCAGAACGCGCAGTAATCGAACTCGGCCAGTTTGTGTGCGTAGGACTCGCGCTCGATGAAAAAGCGCACCCCCAGGCCTTGGCCACGGTACTCGGGCAGTACCACCGATTCACCGAAGTAGTACACGCTGGCCGGGTCGCGCCCCTGGGCCAGGAACGGCTGCTGGAACTCGGGGGCGACATCCACCAGCGGCAGGCCGGTGGAGGCGCCGACCACCTTGCCGTGGTCCAGCGCCAGTACCACCAGGCTGCGCCCGGAGCGGGCATAGGTGGCCAGGTAGTCGGCCTCGTACTCCGGGGTGCCGTCATAAAGGTAGGGAAACTCGCGGAACACGGTAAGGCGCAGGCGAGCGAGGTCATCGATGTAAGGCGCGATAGCGGCGCCGTGCAACAGGCGTATTTCCATGCTTGGCGGTCGTTTTGTCGATGTGGATGACGCGCTCGGCTAAGCCGGGCTTGAGGGGAAACCCTATCATCCGGAGCAACGACCCGCCTTTTCCCTCCACGACAGGTATTGTTCCATGACCGCTACCGAACTGGTAAATGCTTACTACGCCGCCTTCAACGCTGGCGACATGCCGGCCTTTCTCGCCCTGCTCAGCGAGGATGTGATCCACGACATCAACCAGGGCGAGCGGCAGATGGGCAAGGCCCGGTTTGCAGCGTTCATGGACAAGATGAACCGCTGTTACCGCGAGCGCCTGGCCGACATCGTGGTGATGCAGAACGCCGACGGCAGCCGCGCGGCGGCGGAATTCACCGTGCATGGGGAATATCTGGCCGATGACGAAGGGTTGCCGGCGGCCAACGGGCAGACCTATGTGCTGCCGGCGGGGGCGTTCTTCTATATCCATTGCGGGAAGATTGCCCGGGTGACCAACTACTACAACCTCAATGACTGGGTCGAGCAGGTAGGTTGAGCCTGGCAGGGGTGTATTGCCTGTACTCACCTCTTCGCGGGTAAACCCGCTCCCACAAGGTCGCCACAAATTCCAAAAACCTGTGCAATCCCTGTGGGAGCGGGTTTACCCGCGAAGAGGCCCGATCAGGAGATGCGGGTACCAAGCACCTTGAGGAATGCCGCCAGCCACGCCGGATGCGCCGGCCATGCCGGTGCCGTCACAAGGTTGCCGTCCACATGCGCCTGGTCCACCGCGATATCGATGAACGTGCCGCCCGCCAGCCGCACTTCCGGCGCACACGCCGGGTACGCACTGCATTCGCGCCCCTCCAGCACACCCGCCGCCGCCAACAACTGGGCACCATGGCACACCGCCGCAATCGGCTTGCCGGCCTGGTCGAACGCCCGCACCAGCTCCAGCACCTTTTCATCCAGACGCAGGTACTCCGGTGCCCGGCCACCGGGGATCAGCAACGCGTCATAACCCTCGGCACGCACCCGCACGAAATCGTAATTCAGGGCAAAATTGTGCCCCGGCTTTTCGCTGTAGGTCTGTTCGCCCTCGAAATCATGAATCGCGGTACGCACGGTCTGCCCCGCGACCTTTTCCGGGCATACCGCATGCACGATGTGCCCGACCATGCTCAGCGCCTGGAACGGCACCATGACCTCGTAATCTTCGACGTAGTCACCGACCAACATGAGAATTTTCTTCGCCGTCATCGCACCCACTCCTTCGATTGCCTTGAGACAGTCACTGCACGATAGCCGGTCTCAGTCGCGACGGTCGAGCAGGTTGACCACCAACCGGTCCAACCAACCCCACAACCGCTGCTTCATCCGGCGCCACAGCGGCCGGGCATTCCAGTGGCCAAGGTCGACTACCTCGCTCAAGGCGAAATCACGCTCGAAACTGGCCTGCACGGCTGCCGTCAGAGGCGGGTCGAGGGCCTCGATATTGGCTTCGAGGTTGAAGCGCAGGTTCCAGTGATCGAAGTTGCACGAGCCGATACTGACCCAGTCGTCGATCAGCACCATCTTCAGGTGCAGGAAACACGGCTGGTACTCGTAGATGCGTACCCCTGCGCGCAACAAACGCGGGTAATAGCGGTGCCCGGCGTAACGTACCGATGGGTGATCGGTGCGTGGCCCGGTCAGCAGCAGCCGCACATCGACCCCTTTGCCGGCAGCCCGGCGCAGCGACCGGCGCACGCTCCAGGTCGGCAGGAAATAAGGCGTTGCCAGCCAGACTCGCTGCTTGCCGCTGTTGATCGCCCGCACCAGCGAATGCAGGATGTCCTGGTGCTGGCGGGCGTCGGCATAAGCCACCCGGCCCATGCCCTGCCCCTGCGCAGGCACCTTGGGCAGGCGCGGCAGGCCAAAGCCCTCGGCGGGGCGCCAGGCGGTACGACGGTTGTTGGCGTGCCACTGGCGATCGAACAGCAACTGCCAGTCGCTCACTACCGGCCCCTGCATCTGCACCATCACCTCGTGCCATTCACTGGTCGCCTCACCCGGCGTCCAGAACTCGTCGGTGACACCCGTGCCGCCCACCACTGCCCAGCGCTCGTCCACCAGCAGCAACTTGCGGTGATCGCGGTACAGGTTGCGCAGGCCACGCTTCCAGCGCAGGCGGTTGTACCAGCGCAGGTACACACCTGCGTCCAGCAGGCGCTGACGCAACTTGCTGTTGAAAGCCAGCGAGCCATAGTCGTCGAACAGGCAGCGCACCCGCACGCCGCGTCGGGCAGCCTGCTCCAGCGCTTCGACCACCGCATCCGCGCAGTCACCAGCCTCGACCAGGTACAGTTCCAGGTCGACCTGGAACTCGGCGCGCACGATCGCCATGAGCATGCGCGGAAAAAACTCGGGGCCGTCGATCAGCAGCTCGAACTGGTTGCCATCCCGCCAGGGAAAGACCGGCCCCGGCATGTCAGCGGGCGGTGAAGATCAGCACCGCGCTAACCGGCACCGACGGGTTGATGGACTTGAGCCCGGCTAACTTGCGCAGGCGTTGCAGCCCCGGCAGCAGGCCGAAATCCTCGGCGCGCAGCACCAGAGGTTCGAGGGTCACCACCTGGAAGCGTCGCTCGTCCAGGCGGGTGGCCAGCAGCAGGGCGTTGTAGCTGTGCGACTGGCCATGCAGGGTCACGGTCAACGGCAGGCGCAGTTCGATCTGGGCACCGTTGGCCAGGTCGTTGATCGGCCGCAGGTCCAGTTGCGCCTGCACCTTGGCTTCGGCAAAGCGCTCGACCTCGAACAGGTCCTCGCGCATGCGTTCGTCACGCAGCGGAATACCGCTGCTCACCGAGTCCATCTCGATGCGCAACCCGGCCACACCCTTGCGGTCGACCGTGCCATGCAGCACCAGGAACCGGTGCACTTCGGCGGTGTTACCGTTTTTGCCGGTAATGAACGAAAGGCGCGAAGACTCGCCATCGAGGTGCCAGTTGGCATGGGCGGGTAGGCAAAAAGCCAGCAACAGGGCGGGCAGCAGGCGGGGCAGCTTGAACATGACAGATCTCGTGAAACCAGGCCGCCAACCTTACCCGCCCGCCTTCACGGCAGCAAGCGGCAGCCCTCGCGTGGACCTTGCCAGGCGGCCTGGTTGCGTCGCCCCAGGCCTTCGGCGGTGACCTGCCGCTGTTGGCTGTCTTCCTCCAGCACGCTCAGCGGCAGCCATTGCTTCACATAGCCTTGGCAATACGCCGGCTCGAAACCCATGACGAAGCGGCACGAGCAATATTCCTTGGCCGAGTAGGCCGAAAGAATGCCGGGGAAGTCCGCCAAGGCCTGGCGCTCGTGCCAGGCCCAGTACGCCACCCCCAGCAATACCACCAGCAGCACCCGCTTCATGTCCCCTCCCCGGCCAGCACCGCGAGTATCCGCTTGAGCAGTTCGTCGTGCTGGTAGCTGCCGTCGCGGTCATCGGCATAACGCACGATCACCAGCTTTTGCGCGGGCAGCACGTACAGCGCCTGGCCCCAGTGGCCAAGGGCTGCATAGGTGTCTGCGGGCGCACTCGGCCAAGGCCGTGCAGCGTCGGCCAGCGGCTGGTTGAGCCACCAATGGCCACCGGGGTTGGCCTCACCGGGCAGCGCTTCGGCCCCGGCAAACGGCGTGCGGTTGAAGGCCACCCAGGGCTTGGGCAGCAATTGCCGCCCCTGCCAGCGCCCGTCACGCTGCATCAGCAGGCCGATGCGCGCCAGGTCGCGAGCGCTGAGGTACAGGTAGGACGAGCCCACGTAGGTTCCCGCGCGGTCCCGCTCCCATACCGCGCTGTCGATGCCCAAAGGGGTGAACAGCGCATGCCATGGGTAGTCGCGGTACTGACCGGCATCGAGCATGCCACGCAACGCGGCGGCCAGCAGGTTGCTGTCGCCACTGGAATAGAGAAACCGCTGGCCCGGGCTGGCCACCGCTTCCCGCGCTGCCGTATAGGCCGCCATGTCCTCGCGGCCACGGGTATACAGCATGGCCACCACCGAGGACTTGAGCGGGGCGTACTCGTAGTCCTCCTGCCAGTCCAGGCCGCTGGCCCAATGCAGCAGGTCGGCCATGCGTACGCCAGGATGGGTGCGCATGGCCGGGTAGAAACGGGCGACCGGGTCCTGCAGCTGAAAGCGACCTTCGCCCTGGGCTACGCCCAATAGCGAGGCGAGTACGCTCTTGCTGATCGACCAGGTGAGATGGGCAGTGGCGGCGGTGCTGGGGGCGGCGTAGCGTTCGTGGAGGATACGGCCGTCGCGGATGATCAGCAGGGCGTCGGTGCGGATGCCGCTGCGCTCGGGGGTGGTGCGGGCGGGGAAGGCGTATGCGTCGACGGCTTGCCAGTCGAGAGGGGGGTTGTCGATTGGCCAGTCCGGCTGCGGCCAGTCCTCGGCCCAGGCGCAACCCGTCAGCATCGCCAGTGTCAGCAGGAGAGCCTTCATCATGTCCGCCTTTTTTGGGGGCTGCTATGCAGCCCATCGCCGGCAAGCCAGCTCCCACAGATATTGCACAGTCCTTGAGGTCGATGCGGTCGGTGTGGGAGCTGGCTTGCCGGCGATGGGCCGCAAAGCGGCCCCACGATTCATGGAATCACACAAATCTGACAGGCATTCATGACAATCCCGCAGCAACCCAGGCCTTGTTCAGCCGCTTCTCCCGCGCCGCCGCCGCCAGTGCCATTACCCCCTGGTCACGCTGCCAGATCTGCGCCCACTGCGCCGGCCCCGCCGCCAACGCAGCATCGATCTCCCCTCGCAGCGCCTGGAACTGTGCAAACAATCCCCCCAGCAACAAATGGCAGCCAACGCTATCGGCGCACTGCCGGCTACCTTCGGCACACCCGGCCAGCAGCCCAAGCAACTGCAGGCGCAGGGCCTGTGGCCAGGCGCACTCCTGCCCCACGCCATACAGCCAGGCCGTCAACGCCGTAAGCACATACAAGTCCTCCAGCGAACGGAACGGCTTCACATAGGCATCCCAGCCATCACCGGCCAGCAACTCGCACGCCGCCTGCTCCAGCACCAGTCGCCCATGACCCACCTCCGGCATCAGCGGCAGGGTAGGCAGCGCTTCCAGCGTCACACCGGGCTCCCCGGGGTAGACCACCGCCAGGCTCAATTGTGGTGCCGCCCCAGTCGCCTCGCAGCGTGCCGCCACCAACAACCATTCCGCCTCCAGGCCTGCGGTGACGAAATCCTTGCTGCCGCTCAGCCGCAAGCCGTCCAGGCGCGTGTGCATGTCCGCCGGCCGCACGCTGCGCCGTTCGGTGGCACACAGGGCACCGAGGCTGGGTGGGGCACTGGGCCATAGCACGCGCAAGGCGGCCTGGTAGCCGACCAGGAAGGCCAGGCCCGGGGTGCTCATCGCGCGCCCGCCGAGCACCGCCAGTTCGAACGGGGCAACCGGGCCAAGGCGTTCGAGCAGGGCGGCATAGGTTTCGCCCAGGGTGCCCGCCAGCGCTTGGCGAAGCGGGTCGTTGAGTCGTTGCAACCAGGCCATCGGTCGGCTCCTTGCTGAAGGGCTTTCAGTTGAGGCTCAGGGGATGTCACGCAAGCATCACCAAAGATTCACAGGGGTGACACCCCATCTACCTAGGCTGACTTTGCACAACAAAGCCGACCGGCCGCAACCCTTCATGGCTGGCTTATGGAGACTCGTAATGACTCGGATCGCTCACGCTGGCGACAACAGCACCGAACGCCGTCTGCAAGCCGAACGCCTGGTTGGCGCCGCGGCCCTGCAGGAAGCCCAGGCCCTGCGCTACAAAGTGTTCAGCGCCGAATTCAAGGCCAAGCTCAAAGGAGCCGAGCAAGGCCTGGACATGGACGACTACGACGTGCACTGCCGCCACATTGGCGTACGCGACCTGAACACCGGTGAGCTGGTTGCCACCACCCGCCTGCTGGACCATCAGGCCGCCAGCAGCCTGGGCCGCTTCTATAGCGAAGAAGAATTCAGCCTGCACGGGCTGTTGCAGCTGCAGGGCCCGATCCTGGAGCTGGGCCGTACCTGCGTAGCCCCCGACTACCGCAACGGCGGCACCATCGCCGTGCTCTGGGGCGAACTGGCCGAAGTGCTCAACGAAGGCCGCTACAGCTACCTGATGGGCTGCGCCAGCATCCCCATGCAGGATGGCGGGGTACAGGCCCACGCGGTGATGCAGCGCCTGCGTGACCGCTACTTGTGCACCGAGCACCTGCGCGCCGAGCCAAAGAACCCGTTGCCCAACTTGCCCCTGCCGAACAACGTCATTGCCGAAATGCCACCGCTGCTCAAGGCGTACATGCGCCTGGGCGCGAAGATCTGCGGCGAGCCATGCTGGGACGAAGACTTCCAGGTGGCCGACGTGTTCATCCTGCTCAAGCGCGACGAACTGTGCCCACGCTACGCCCGCCACTTCAAGGCAGCGGTCTGATGCCGAAGCTGCGGGTAATGGCCCGCCTGACTCGACTGCTGCTGGTACTGCTGCTGGGCATGCTGATGGCCAGCGTGATTGCCCTGGGCGAACGCCTGGGGTTCAAGGCGCCCATAGAGCGCCGCCAACGCTGGACCTGCCTGTTCATGAAGCGCCTGGTCACTACCTTGCCCTTCGATGTGCGGGTGATCGGCGAGCTGCCGCAGCGGCCGATGCTGTGGGTCAGCAACCACGTGTCCTGGACCGATATCCCCCTGCTCGGCATGCTGCTGCCGCTGTCGTTCCTGTCCAAGGCCGAAGTGCGCCATTGGCCGGTGGCCGGCTGGCTGGCGGAAAAGGCAGGCACTCTGTTCATCCGCCGTGGCGGGGGCGACAGCCAGCGCCTGCGCGAGCAGATCGCCGGGCAACTGGGCCTTGCCCGGCCACTGCTGATCTTCCCGGAAGGCACCACCACCAGCGGCCGTACCCTGCGCACCTTCCATGGCCGCCTGCTGGCAGGCGCCATCGACCGTGGCGTGGCGGTGCAGCCGGTGGCCATCCAGTACCTGCGTGAAGGCCAGATCGACCCGATTGCGCCGTTCATTGGTGACGATGACCTGGTGTCGCACCTGATGCGCCTGTTTGCCCTGCCGCGGGGCGAGGTGTGCATTCACCTGTTGCAGCCGATCGGCAGCGTGGGCAAGGAGCGAGCGGTGCTGGCGCTGCAGGCGCAGCAGGCGATTCACCTGGCGTTGTTCGGGGTTGGAGAAGTCGAGCTGGCGCCACGGCGGCAGGCGCGGGCTGCCTGAATTGTTGCACTGCCTGTTCTGGCCCTTTCGCGGGTGAACCCGCTCCCACAGGGACCGCGCTCATCCTGAGTTCTGTGGTGTACCCGTGGGAGCCACTGCAATAGCAGTCCTGAGGTCTGTGGTATAGCTGTGGGAGCCACAGGGATGGCACTCATCCTGAGGCCTGTGGTGTCCTGTGGGAGCGGGTTTACCCGCGAAGAGGCCAGCAATGCCAACCCGGCACTAACTGCCAGACAACCGGCCAGCCGCAGCAAAGGCCTGCAACTGTGGATAAAACGCCCTGAAGTCCGCCAACAATGGCTCATACAACCGCTCCAGCTCCCCCATCACCCCAACCATCCCTTCCGGCCGCGACAAGCGCCGGGCGATGCCGTTGAACACCTGCTCCAGCGTGGCAAAGTCGCCATATGCCCCCAACCAGTCATCCGCTGCCATGAACGGCGCAATCCGCGCCAGCCGCCCCGGCAACTCGGGCTCCGCCAGCAATACCCGATAAAAGGCCCCAGTGAACTGCTCCAGCGGCTGCTCGGCATAATCCCGCCAATGCCGCGCCAGGCAATGGTCGAAAAACACATCCAGAACGATGCCGGCAAAGCGCCGCCGCTCCCGTGGAAAACGCGCCAGCGCCGCCAACACCAACGGGTGCTGGTCGGTATAGCTGTCGATATGCCGGTGCAGCCGGATGGCCGCCTCCAGCGCAGGTGGGAAGCGCCCTTCCAGTGAGCCTTTGACAAAATCGCCATACAGACTGCCAAGCAGTTGTTGCGGCGCCGGGCCGCCCAGGTGCAGGTGTGCGAGGTAGTTCATCAGCGCAGTCTAGCACCGCCAGCCAGCATATCGTTATAACGCGATATAGCGATTCATACTGAGCTCAGAACCTCTTGGTATTGGTATATCGGCAAAGCGCGATTTACATTTCGCTCCATCGCGATATACCGCTACAACGAGCCTCAACCCATGCCTCTCGATCTCGACGAAATCATAAAAGCGCTGGCCCACCCGGTCAGGCGAGAAATCCTCAGCTGGCTGAAGGACCCGGCGACGCAATTCCCCGACCAGTACCACAGCACCGAGAACGGTGTGTGTGCCGGGCAGATCGACCAACGCTGCGGCCTCTCGCAGTCAACCGTCTCCGCCCACCTGGCCACCCTGCAGCGCGCCGGGCTGATCAGCAGCCAGAAGATCGGCCAATGGCACTTCTTCAAACGCAACGAAGCCACCATCCAGGCGTTTCTCGAACAACTGCGCCAAGCACTCTGAACAGGCAGGTAACCGTCATGACCACGCTTTTCGATCCGATCACCCTGGGCGACCTGCAACTGCCCAACCGCATCATCATGGCCCCGCTCACCCGCTGCCGGGCCGACGAAGGCCGCGTACCCAACGCGCTGATGGCCGAGTACTACGTGCAGCGCGCCAGCGCCGGGCTGATCCTCAGCGAGGCGACCTCGGTCAGCGCCATGGGCGTCGGCTACCCGGATACCCCCGGTATCTGGAACGACGAGCAGGTGCGTGGCTGGAACAATGTGACCAAGGCCGTGCATGCCGCCGGCGGGCGCATCTTCCTGCAGCTGTGGCATGTTGGCCGCATCTCCCACCCCAGCTACCTGAACGGCGAGCTGCCGGTAGCCCCCAGTGCAATTCAGCCTAAAGGCCATGTAAGCCTGGTACGCCCGCTCAGCGACTACCCCACCCCGCGCGCGCTGGAAACCGAAGAAATCATCGACATCGTCGAGGCCTACCGCAGCGGCGCCGAGAATGCCAAGGCTGCCGGTTTCGATGGCGTAGAGATCCACGGTGCCAACGGCTACCTGCTCGACCAGTTCCTGCAGAGCAGCACCAACCAGCGCACCGACCGCTACGGCGGCTCGCTGGAAAACCGTGCGCGGCTGCTGCTGGAAGTGACCGATGCAGCCATCGAGGTTTGGGGCGCCAACCGCGTCGGCGTGCACCTGGCACCGCGTGCCGATGCCCATGACATGGGCGATGCCGACCGCGCCGAAACCTTTACCTACGTGGCCCGCGAGCTGGGCAAGCGGGGTATTGCCTTCATCTGCTCGCGGGAAAAGGAAGCCGATGACAGTATCGGCCCGCTGATCAAGGAAGCGTTCGGTGGCCCGTACATCGTCAATGAGCGGTTTGACAAGGCCAGTGCCAATGCGGCCCTGGCCAGTGGCAAGGCTGACGCCGTGGCGTTTGGCGTGCCGTTCATCGCCAACCCCGACCTGCCGGCGCGGCTGGCGGCGGATGCGCCGTTGAACGAGGCGCGGCCGGAGACTTTCTATGGCAAAGGGCCGGTGGGGTACATCGACTATCCGCGGTTGTGATTGAGGGCCATTCGCGGGCACGCCCGCTCCCACAGGATCAGCGCAATCTTCAAGCTTGTCGCTGTACCTGTGGGAGCGGGCGTGCCCGCGAAGAAGGCTCAGGTGGTTTCAGGGCCGGGCATTGATCTGCTGCTGAAGGTTCTGAACCTGGCTCTGCAAGGTATTCAGGTTACGGGTCGTCTGTGCCCTGAAGGCATCGAACTCCTGCACCGAAGCACCACCGGAGGCCGCCGCGGCCGGGCGGTTGTCGATCTGGCTCTTGAGCACCAGAATATCCTGTTCCAGGCCCTGGATGGCCGCGCTCGGGTTACCCTGCTTCTTCAGCGCCGCCACCTCGCTGCTCAGGCTCTTGAGCTGCCCATCCAGCTTGGCGCCATCGACCTGCGCGGCCTTCAGCGCAGCGACCTGTTCGTTCAGCCCCTTGAACTGGGTATCCAGCTTGCCCCCATCGACCTGGCCCGAGCGCAATGCGGCCAGTTCGCCATTCACCGCCTTCAACTGCGCCTGCAACTGGCTTTGCAGCTCGGTCACGGCCTTCTGCTGTTCACGGGTATCGGCCAGCACCTGCTCAAGGCGCTTGCCCAGGTCGCCGGTCTGCCCGGCCACGCCCTTCTGCAACTGGCGCAATTGCAGCTTCAGCGCTTCGCTGTTGGTAGTGGCGCCGGATTCGCTGGCCGCCACCTTGCCACTGATCGCCTGCAGGCGCCCGGCCGCTTCTTCGCTGATGCGGGCGAAGCTTTCCTGGGTCGCCACCAGCTGCTGCTCCATTAGCGAGATCTGCTGGAAGCTCCACCAGCCAAGGCCCGCCAAGGCGATGAACGAGGCGCCGAGCAATGCCCAGAGCGGCGCCGTGCTGGCACCGCGAGCGGCTTTCTGGCGGCTGCGCACCACGTGCGCCGGCATCAGTTCGTCATCGTCATGGGTGCCGGCACGCAGGGTAGGCACGTCATCGTAGTCATCGTGAGCATGGTTACGCATGGATACATTCAACCGCGGTAGTCGCAAAGAGGCACGAGTATAAACCGCCAGCGCGGCGCGTTGATGACCATTGTCGGCCGAGCGGCCTCACTGCCCCGGCGGCTGATGCTTCCACCAGGCGCAGAATTCATCCAGCGCCGTCCACAGGCTGACCTTGGGCTGGTAATCCAGGTACTGTCGAGCACGGCTGATATCCAGGGTGAAATCGCGGCTCATCACCTGCATCCCCAGGCGCGACAGGGTCGGTTGCGGGCGCCCCGGCCACAACATGCAAGCCGCCTCGTTCAGCGCGGCCAGGCTGTAACCCAGGCCGTAGGAACGGTAACGGGTAACCTGCGGCAGCTGCATCTGACGCATCACGTAGTTGACCACGTCCCACAGCGGCAACGGCTGGCCGTTGCTGATGTTGTAGGCCTGGCCCAGCGCCCGGTCGTCGACGAACAAGGCACTGAGCAGCGCTTCGTTGAGGTTGTGCACGCTGGTGAAATCGACTTTGTTAAGGCCGTTGCCGATGATTGCCACACGCCCCTTGCGCTGCATCTGCATCAGCCGCGGGAAGATACTGGCATCGCCCGCGCCAGTGACGAAGCGTGGGCGCAGTGCCAGTACCTCGAGGCCAAACTCCTGGGCGCCGAATACCTTCTGCTCGGCCATGTGCTTGGTTTGCCCGTAGTGGTCGTGAAAGCGGCGCGGCACCTGGTCTTCCCGGATGTCCAGGCGCGAGCGGCCATTGAAGTAGATCGACGGCGAAGACAGGTGTACCAGGCGTCGCACGTGCTCCTTCAAGCAGCCCTCGACCACGTTTTCGGTGACCACCACATTGCCTTGGTAGAAATCCTGATAGC
The DNA here is from genome assembly GCF_049486705.1 of Pseudomonas sp. NLJ1. Taxonomy (NCBI): domain Bacteria; kingdom Pseudomonadati; phylum Pseudomonadota; class Gammaproteobacteria; order Pseudomonadales; family Pseudomonadaceae; genus Pseudomonas; species Pseudomonas sp. NLJ1. Next base: position 1,743,335 of record NZ_CP137735.1, read on the forward strand.
GCCCCCAGTTGCCCACTGCGCCAGCACAATGCACCACCGCATCGACGCCCTGGCACAGGCGGCGGGCCAGTTCGGCATCACCCAGGTCGCCGGAGATGAACTGGGCGCCGCGCTTGACCAGGTGCTCGACCCCTTCGGCTCGACGGCCGCTGACCCGCACGTCCAGGCCCTGCTCCAGGGCAAAGCGCGCAAAGCGCCCGCCAATGAAGCCGCTCGCGCCGGTGACCAGAATTCGCATGTAAGACTCCGTCTTGCCAGATTTCAGATGCAACTGACGCCAGCCGTGGCTACAAGGGCACCAGCCAATGCCGTGCGGTGTGCCGCAGGTGGTCGGTCAGTTGCGCGAGCAGTTGCCCGCCATTGCGCCAATGATGCCAGTACAGCGGCACATCGATGGGGGTATCGCTGCAGATTTCCACCAACTGGCCGCTGGCCAGTTGCTCGCGTGCCTGCAGTTCCGGTACCAGGCCCCAGCCCAGACCCGCTTCGGTCATGCGCAGGAAGCCTTCGGACGATGGGCACAAGTGGTGCAGGAAACCGTCCTCGATGCCCAGCGATGCCAGGTAGCGGTGTTGCAGGAAATCGTCCGGGCCGTAAACGATCGCAGGGGTACGGGCCAGGCGGCTGGCAGCGAAACCCTGCGGAAAATGCCGCGCCATGAACGCGGGGCTGGCCAGCGCGCGGTAGCGCATGGCACCCAGTGGCAGGCTGCGCGCGCCGGCCACCGGCCGCTCGCTGCCACACAGGCAGGCCGCCACTTCGCCCGCACGCATGCGTTTCAGGCCCACTTCCTGGTCTTCCACCACCAGGTCGGTCAACACGTTCTGCTGTGCGCAGAACTTGCCCACTGCGCCGGCCCACCAGGTGGCCAGGCTGTCAGCGTTGATGGCAATCCGCAGGCGCTCCGGCATGCCCTCTTCGTCCAGCGCCGGCACCTGGCGCTGCAGGTCGCGTTCGAGCAGGCGCACCTGCTGCACATGGTTCAGCAACTGGCGGCCGACTTCGGTCGGGCTTGGCGGCGTGGCACGCACCAGCACCGGCTGACCGACCCGCGCCTCGAGCAGCTTGATGCGCTGGGAGATGGCCGACTGCGACAAGCCCAGCACCTGCGCCGCGCGTTCGAAACCGCCCTGCTCGATCACCGCGGCGAGGGCGGCCAGCAGCTTGTAGTCGAACATCGATTTTCCTAATGAGGGATCAGCTTTATTTGTTTTTCTTATACAGCGTGATTCATCACAATGAATCGCCCCTGGTTTCGTAGACACCTCCAAGCCTCATAATGAGGCCCAAATAGGAGGTGCCATGAGTCGTCAGCGTTACCCCGAAGAATTCAAGATCGAAGCGGTCAAGCAAGTGACCGAGAAAGGCAAACCTGTCGCCGATGTCGCCCAGCGCCTGGGCATGTCCGTGCACAGTCTTTACGCCTGGATCAAGGTCTACAGCAAGCCCCAAGAGCAGCGTCAGCAAGACGACGATCAGCAGGCCGAACTGCGCAAGCTACGCGCTGAACTCAAGCGCGTGACGGAAGAGCGAGACATCTTAAAAAAGGCCGCCGCGTACTTTGCCAAGGAGTGCGGCTGAAGTACGCCTTCATCAAGAAGCACTCGACTGATTACCCGGTGCGGCGCCTTTGCCAAACCCTCAAGGTGCACCCCAGCGGCTATTACGCCTGGCTGGCCGAGCCTCAATCTGCCCGAGCAAAAGAAGATCAACGTCTGCTTGGCTTGATCAAAGACGCTTGGCTGGAAAGCGGAGGTGTATACGGCTACCGCAAAATTCACGATGACCTGCGTGAGCTGGGAGAGGAATGCGGCCGAAATCGAGTCAGGCGCTTGATGCAGGCGGAGGGGCTGCGTTCTCAAACGGGCTATCGGCGGCGTCCAGGGTTCTATGGTGGAAAACCAACAGTGGCCTCGCCCAACCACCTCGCGCGGCAGTTCAAGGTAAGTGAGCCGAACAAGGTCTGGGTGACAGATATCACTTACATCCGCACCTATGAAGGGTGGCTCTACCTCGCGGTAGTGCTGGATCTGTTCTCACGCCAAGTAATTGGTTGGTCAATGAAGCCAAGGATGTGCAGCGACCTGGCTATCGACGCGATGTTGATGGCTGTTTGGCGACGCAAGCCTCAGCAGCAAGTTATGATTCACTCAGATCAAGGCAGTCAGTTCAGTAGCTCGGATTGGAAAAGCTTTTTGAAGGCCAACAATGTAATCAGCAGCATGAGCCGGCGGGGAAACTGCCACGACAATGCCGTAGCCGAGAGCTTTTTCCAGCTTTTGAAGCGAGAGCGAATCCGACGAAAGATCTACACAACCCGTGAAGAAGCCCGAAGTGATATTTTCGATTACATCGAGATGTTCTATAACCCTAAACGCCGACACAGCAGTGCTATGCAGCTGTCTCCAGTAGAGTATGAGAAACGCTATTTCCTGAGCTTGGAGAGTGTCTAGAAAACCAGGGGCGATTCACAATGACCAGCATCTTTTAGCTTCTTTGGAGAGCACGCCATGTGGCAAAGCTATCTCAACGGCATGCTCGTGGCCTTCGGCCTGATCATGGCCATCGGTGCACAGAACGCCTTCGTCCTCGCCCAGAGCTTGCGCCGCGAACATCATTTGCCGGTGGCGGCACTGTGCATCGTCTGTGACGCCATCCTGGTAGCTGCCGGAGTGTTCGGCCTGGCCACTGTGCTGGCGCACAACCCAACCTTGCTGGCTATCGCCCGCTGGGGTGGCGCGGTGTTCCTGATCTGGTACGGCGCCAAGGCTTTGCGCAGCGCCTGCTCCAAGCAAAGCCTGCAACACCAGCAAGGCCAAGGTGCCCGCTCACGCCGCGCGGTACTGCTCAGTGCCTTGGCGGTGACCCTGCTGAACCCGCACGTGTACCTCGACACGGTGCTGCTGATCGGCTCACTGGGCGCCCAGCAGACTGCTCCTGGTGCCTACGTGGCCGGCGCCGCCAGTGCCTCGCTGCTGTGGTTCTCGACCCTGGCGATCGGCGCGGCCTGGCTGGCGCCGTGGCTGGCCCGGCCGGCGACCTGGCGCATGCTCGACCTGATGGTGGCGGTGATGATGTTTGCGGTGGCGGCGCAGTTGATCTTCAACTGACCGATGGGCTGGTCGCAGCATCTTTATTGCCTGTGAGATCGAGCGCCGCCCGCGCGGCGCTTCGCGGGGCAAGCCCGCTCCCACATTTGTTGCAACGTGGCCATGCCTGTGGGATAGGCGTTGTCCGCCTTGGTGCATGACTTGAGACAGATGGGGCGGCAGCAGCGCCAGTCGAGAAATCGGGTAAGAGCAACCAGGCAGGCAACCATGGCCTGACAGGTTCGGCACGTTGCAACAAATGTGGGAGCGGGCTTGCCCCGCGAAGCGCCGCGCGGGCGGCGCTCGATCTCACAGGCAACACAAACACTCCGGCGAACGCCACCGGTCAGTACGCCCCCACCGCTCTGGAACCTCTATTCCCTATCTTTGTTGCGTGGTTATGCGCCGGGCCCGGTGCTATGATCCAGCCCTTGCGTCGCAAAGAGTACAAACTCGCCGACGCTCATCGGGCCGCCCGTGATCGGCCTTGCGCAAACCGCAAACAGACCTGAATCAGGAGATCCACCATGGCTTTTGAATTGCCGCCGCTGCCGTACGCCCACGATGCCCTGCAGCCGCACATCTCCAAGGAAACCCTGGAGTATCACCACGACAAGCACCACAACACCTATGTCGTGAACCTGAACAACCTGGTCCCAGGCACCGAATTCGAAGGCAAGACCCTGGAAGAGATCGTCAAGAGCTCTTCGGGCGGCATCTTCAACAACGCCGCTCAAGTCTGGAACCACACCTTCTACTGGAACTGCCTGGCACCAAACGCCGGTGGCCAGCCGACCGGTGCCCTGGCTGACGCCATCAACGCCGCTTTCGGTTCCTTCGACAAGTTCAAGGAAGAGTTCACCAAGACTTCGGTTGGCACCTTCGGTTCCGGCTGGGGCTGGCTGGTGAAGAAGGCTGACGGTTCCCTGGCCCTGGCCAGCACCATCGGCGCCGGCTGCCCGCTGACCAGCGGTGACACCCCGCTGCTGACCTGCGACGTCTGGGAACACGCCTACTACATCGACTACCGCAACCTGCGTCCGAAGTACGTCGAGGCGTTCTGGAACCTGGTCAACTGGGCCTTCGTTGCCGAACAGTTCGAAGGCAAGACCTTCAAGGCCTGAGTCATTCAGCCCTGAACGAAAAACCCGGCCCGGTGCCGGGTTTTTTTATGCCTGTAAGGCCCTCTTCGCGGGTGAACCCGCTCCCACAGGTTCGGCGCCGCTTGTTGACTTGATGCTATCCCTGTGGGAGCGGGCGTGCCCGCGAAGAGGCCGGCACAGATTTCACCTTCAACCCACCAGCAAACGCTTGCTCAGCCCGCATAGCACGCTAACATCAAACCTCTGGAAGATTGATACAGCGCACTCAAGTTGCGGGGTCAGGCAACCGATACACTACTGATGGTCGGCCGATAGTGTATCGTCATCGTTGATGGCAAAATGATGCCATGCGCATGGATTAAGGAAACCCCATTGAAGCTGGAATTGCGGAACAGCTTGTCGGTCAAGTTGCTCAGGGTCGTGCTGCTGTCGGCGCTAGCGGTCGGTGTCGTGCTCAGCTGTGCGCAAATCGTCTACGACACCTACAAGACCCGCCAGGCCGTCAACAACGATGCCCAACGCATCCTCGACATGTTCCGCGACCCCTCGACCCAAGCGGTATATAGCCTGGACCGCGAAATGGGCATGCAGGTGATGGAAGGCCTGTTCCAGGACGAATCGGTACGCATGGCCTCCATCGGCCACCCCAACGAAACCATGCTCGCAGAAAAGTCCCGCCCGCTGCAGGACATGTCCATGCGCTGGCTGACTGACCTGATCCTCGGCCAGGAACGCACCTACACCACGCAACTGGTTGGCCGCGGCCCCTACAGCGAATACTACGGCGACCTGAGCATCACGCTGGACACCTCGTCCTACGGCGAAGATTTCCTGATCAACGCCGTGATCATCTTCATTTCCGGCGTGCTGCGGGCCCTGGCCATGGGCCTGGTGCTGTACCTGGTCTACCACTGGCTGCTGACCAAACCGTTATCCAAGATCATCGAGCACCTCACCCAGATCAACCCCGACCGCCCCAGCCAGCACCAGCTACCGCTGCTCAAGGGCCATGAGAAGAACGAGCTGGGCCTGTGGGTAAATACTGCCAACCAGCTGCTGGCCTCGATCGAGCGCAACACCCATCTGCGCCACGAGGCGGAGAACAGCCTGCAACGCATGGCCCAGTACGACTTCCTCACCGGCCTGCCCAACCGCCAGCAGTTGCAGCAGCAACTGGACAAGATCCTCGTCGACGGTGGCCGCCTGCAACACCGTGTGGCGGTGCTATGCGTCGGCCTGGACGACTTCAAGGGCATCAACGAGCAGTTCAGCTATCAGGTCGGCGACCAGCTGCTGCTGGCCCTGGCCGACCGCCTGCGCGCCCACAGCGGGCGCCTGGGCGCCTTGGCACGCCTGGGCGGTGACCAGTTCGCCCTGGTGCAGGCCAATATCGAGCAGCCTTACGAGGCGGCGGAACTGGCGCAGAGTATCCTCGACGACCTGGAAGTGCCGTTCGACCTCGACCAGCACCAGCAGATCCGCCTGCGTGCCACCATCGGCATCACCCTGTTCCCGGAAGACGGCGACAGCACCGAGAAGCTGCTGCAGAAAGCCGAACAGACCATGACCCTGGCCAAGGCCCGTTCGCGCAACCGCTACCAGTTCTACATCGCCAGCGTCGACAGCGAGATGCGCCGCCGTCGCGAGCTGGAAAAGGACCTGCGCGAAGCCCTGCCGCGCAACCAGCTGTACTTGGTGTACCAGCCGCAGATCAGCTACCGCGACCACCGCGTGGTCGGCGTCGAAGCACTGCTGCGCTGGCAGCACCCGGAGCTGGGCATGGTGCCGCCAGACCAGTTCATCCCCCTGGCCGAACAGAACGGCAGCATCATCAGCATCGGCGAATGGGTGCTCGACCAGGCCTGCCGGCAACTGCGCGAATGGCACGACATGGGCTTCAGTGACCTGCGCATGGCGGTCAACCTGTCCACCGTGCAGCTGCACCACAACGAACTGCCGCGGGTGGTCAACAACCTGCTGCAGGCCTACCGCCTGCCACCACGCAGCCTGGAGCTGGAAGTCACCGAGACCGGCCTGATGGAAGACATCAGCACCGCCGCCCAGCACCTGCTGAGCCTGCGCCGCTCCGGAGCACTGATTGCCATCGACGACTTCGGCACCGGCTACTCGTCGCTCAGCTACCTGAAATCGCTGCCACTGGACAAGATCAAGATCGACAAGAGCTTCGTCCAGGACCTGCTGGACGACGATGACGACGCCACCATCGTTCGCGCCATCATCCAGTTGGGCAAGAGCCTGGGAATGCAGGTGATCGCCGAAGGCGTGGAAACCGCCGAACAGGAAACCTACATCGTCGCTCAGGGTTGCCACGAGGGCCAGGGCTACCACTACAGCAAGCCGCTGTCGGCCCGTGAGTTGACCAATTTCCTCAAACAGGCGCAGCGAAATCAGGTTTCGATGCTCTGAGCCGCCTGACCGGTTACAGGCCATGACTGGCATTTACACGAATTGCATGCCCGCCCCCTTTACAGCAAATGCAAATCTTTCGCATGATGTTGCCGTTTCGCGTGCCACGGCGCACGGTCCACCCCTTGGTCCAACCACACGACGCAGGAAAACCAATAATGATTCGAATGCCTCTGGCCTCCGCCAGTCTGCTGGCCATTGCCATCGCTCTCGCCGGTTGCGGTGAAGGCAAGGACGACAAGGCCGCCGCGCCGCAAGCCCAGGCACCTGCTGCCGCCAGCACCACCGCTGCGGCGCCCGGGGCTGTCGACGAAGCCGCCGGCAAAGCCGTGGTCAAACATTACGCCGAGCTGGTGTACGCCGTGTACAGCGATTCGCTGAGCACCGCCAAAACCCTGCAGACCGCAGTCGACGCGTTCCTGGCCAAGCCGAACGACGAAACCCTGAAGGCAGCCAGGGAAGCCTGGGTCGCCTCGCGCGTACCGTACCTGCAGAGCGAAGTCTTCCGCTTCGGCAACACCATCATCGACGACTGGGAAGGCCAGGTGAACGCCTGGCCGCTGGACGAAGGCCTGATCGACTACGTCGACAAGAGCTATGAGCACGCCCTGGGCAACCCGGCGGCCAACGCCAACATCATCGCCAACACCGAGATCCAGGTGGGCGAAGAGAAGGTCGACGTCAAGGACATCACACCCGAGAAGCTGGCCAGCCTGAACGAGCTGGGCGGTTCCGAAGCCAACGTCGCCACCGGCTATCACGCCATCGAGTTCCTGCTCTGGGGCCAGGACCTGAACGGCACCGGCCCGGGCGCGGGCAACCGTCCGGCGTCGGACTACCTGGAAGGCAAGGGCGCCACCGGTGGCCACAACGACCGCCGCCGTGCCTACCTGAAAGCGGTCACCGACCTGCTGGTCAAGGACCTCGAAGAAATGGTTGGCAACTGGGCGCCGAACGTCGCCGACAACTACCGCGCCAAGCTGGAGGCCGAATCGGTCAACGACGGCCTGCGCAAGATGCTGTTCGGCATGGGCAGCCTGTCGCTGGGCGAACTGGCTGGCGAGCGCATGAAGGTTTCGCTCGAAGCCAACTCGCCGGAAGACGAGCACGATTGCTTCAGCGACAACACCCACTACTCGCACTTCTACGACGCCAAGGGCATCCGCAACGTCTACCTGGGCGAGTACACCCGCCCAGATGGCAGCAAGGTGACCGGCCCGAGCCTGTCGTCGCTGGTGGCCAAGGTAGACCCGGCCGCCGACGCCACCCTCAAGGCCGACCTGGAAGCCACCGAAGCCAAGATCCAGGTGATCGTCGACCACGCCCTCAAGGGCGAGCACTACGACCAGCTGATCGCGGCCGACAACGCAGCCGGCAACCAGATCGTGCGTGACGCCATCGCTTCCCTGGTCAAGCAGACCGGTGCGATCGAGCAGGCCGCCGGCAAGCTGGGCATTGCCAACCTGAACCCCGATACCGCGGATCACGAGTTCTGATCCTGCTGTAGCGGTGCAGGAAGAGGCGGCCTTCGGGTCGCCTTTTTTCTGTGCCGGCCTCTTCGCGGGTGAACCCGCTCCCACAGGGACTGCATGATGCTGTAGGAGCAGCCTTGTGCTGCGAAGAGGGCAGTATGACAAAAGGTTTTCTATGGCGGTAATGGCCTCTTCGCAGCACAAGGCTGCTCCTACAGGTCTGTGCGGGTCGAGGTGGGAGCGGGTTCACCCGCGAAGAGGTCGTCACAGGCAACAGATGAACATGGCCAACTGACACCGATTTCATCCAGCAATTGCAAATTGCTCTTATTCAAACTCCCTCACCCTGCTAAGCTTGCACGCCGGTTTTTCGCTCACGCCCAGGATTCTCGATGTCCTTGTCGCTGTCCCGACTCTCCCCCTTGCTGCTGGCCTTTGCCCTCGCCGCCTGTGACGACGCCCCGCGTTTCACCCAGGCCGAGCCTGGCGAAGCGTTGTCGGGCGGCAAAGCCACCGTGCAGCGCACTGACCGCAATGCCTATTCCCTGCCTTCGGCCAACCTCTCGCCCGAGCGGCGCCTGGACTTCGCCGTAGGCAACAGCTTCTTCCGCAACCCCTGGGTGATCGCCCCGTCCACCACCACCGCCCGTGACGGCCTGGGCCCGCTGTTCAACACCAATGCCTGCCAGAACTGCCACGTGCGCGACGGCCGCGGCCACCCGCCAGAGCCGGGCGACAGCAACGCCGTATCGATGCTGGTACGCCTGTCGATCCCCGACCAACCCTACCTGGCCAAGGTGGTCGAACGACTCGGCGTGGTGCCAGAGCCGGTCTATGGCACCCAGCTGCAGGACATGGCCATCCCCGGCGTGACGCCGGAAGGCAAGGTGCGGGTGAGCTACACCCGTGAAACGGTGTCGTTCGAGGATGGCCACCAGGTCGAGCTGCGCAAGCCGGCCCTGCAGATCACCCAGCTCGGCTATGGCGTGATGCACCCCGACACGCGCTTTTCGGCACGGGTGGCGCCGCCGATGATCGGCCTGGGCCTGCTCGAAGCCATCCCCGAAGCCGACTTGCTGGCCAATGAAGACCCCGACGACCGCAACCGCGACGGCATCCGTGGCCGGGCCAACCGGGTGTGGGACGACGCCCAGGGCAAGACCGTGGTCGGCCGCTTCGGCTGGAAGGCCGGGCAGCCCAACGTCAACCAGCAGAACGTGCACGCCTTTGCCGGCGACATGGGCCTGACCACCACCCTGCAGCCCAACGATGACTGCACCCCTGCTCAGGCCGACTGCCTGGCCGCGCCCAACGGTGACGGTGCCGATGGCGAGAAGGAGGTCAGCGACAACATCCTGCGCCTGGTCACCTTCTACACCCGCAACCTGGCCGTGCCGGCCCGCCGCGACGTGGGTTCGCCGCAAGTGCTGGCGGGCAAGAACCTGTTCTACCAGGCCGGCTGCCAGGGCTGCCACACACCGCAGTTCACCACCGCCGCCAATGCCGCCGAGCCGGAGCTGGCCAACCAGTTGATCCGCCCCTACAGCGACTTGCTGTTGCATGACATGGGCCCGGGCCTGGCCGACGAGCGCACCGAATTCGCCGCCAACGGCCAGGACTGGCGCACCCCGCCATTGTGGGGCATTGGCCTGAGCGAGACGGTCAGTGGCCACAGCCAGTTCCTGCACGACGGCCGCGCCCGCAATTTGCTCGAAGCCGTGCTCTGGCACGGCGGCGAGGCCGAGGCAGCGCGCAATTTCGTACTCACTTTCAATGCCGAGCAGCGTGCCGCGCTGCTGGCTTTCCTGAACTCACTTTAAAAAGCGCAAAGGAGCCGGGCATGTTCCGACCCAAACTGTTGTTCACCAGCCTCGCCGCACTCGCCCTCGGCGCCTGCTCGCCGCAGGACCCGCAAGCCGTGACCTCCGCTGCCATCGCCAAGCAGGTGATCCTGCCCACCTACAGCCGCTGGGTCGAAGCCGACCGCACGCTGGCCGCCAGCGCCCTGGCCTACTGCGAAGGCAAGGAAACCCTGGACAAGGCCCGTGCCGACTTCCTCAACGCGCAAAAGGCCTGGGCCGAACTGCAACCGCTGCTGGTCGGCCCGCTGGCCGAAGGCAACCGCGCCTGGCAGGTACAGTTCTGGCCCGACAAGAAAAACCTGGTCGGTCGCCAGGTCGAGCAGTTGGTCAACGCCGACAAGCCGGTCGATGCCGCCACCCTGGGCAAGGCCAGCGTGGTGGTACGTGGCCTGTCGGCCTATGAGTACATCCTGTTCGACAGCAAGCCGGACATCGCCACTGCCGAGCAGAAAGCCCGCTACTGCCCGTTGCTGGTGGCCATCGGTGAACACCAGAAGGCCCTGGCCGAAGAGATCCTCAAGGGCTGGAACAGCACCGACGGCATGCTCTCGCAGATGACCAAGTTCCCCAACCAGCGCTACGCCGATTCCCACGAGGCCATTGCCGACCTGCTGCGCGCCCAGGTCACCGCCCTGGACAGCCTGAAGAAAAAGCTCGGTGCACCGATGGGCCGCCAGAGCAAGGGTATCCCGCAGCCACTGCAGGCCGAAGCCTGGCGCAGCCACAGCTCGCTGAAGAGCCTGGAGGCCAGCCTCAAGGCCGCCGAAGCGGTCTGGCTCGGGGTCGACAACCAAGGCCTGCGCGGCTTGCTGGCCAGCGATCAGAAAGCCCTGGCGGACAAGATCGACGCCGCCTACGCTGCCTCGCTGAAGCTGCTGGCCGACAACCAGAAAACCCTGGGCGAGCTGCTGGCCGACGACGCCGGCCAGCAAACCCTGAACCAGATCTACGACAGCCTCAACGTCGTCCACCGCCTGCACGAAGGCGAGCTGGCCAAGGCGTTGAACATCCAGCTGGGCTTCAATGCCAACGACGGTGACTGATCATGCTGCGACGCCAGGCCCTCAAACTCGGTAGCGTATTGCTCAGCGCCCTCACCCTGGGCGGCTGGAGCCTGTTCCGCAACAAAGGCAGCGAGCCCCTGCTGCTGTCGGCGCGTGACGACGGCGACGGCAAGCACTATGCGGTCGGGTTCCGCCTGGACGGCACCCAGGTGTTCAGCACCCAGGTCGCCCAGCGTTGCCATGCCATCATCCACCACCCGCAACTGCCGATCGCCCTGTTCGTCGCCCGCCGCCCTGGCACCGAAAGCTACCTGGTCGACCTGCGCGACGGGCGCCTGCTGCAGACCGTCACCTCGCAGCCGAACCGGCATTTCTACGGCCACGCGGTCATTCACAAAAGTGGTGAATGGCTGTACGCCACCGAGAACGACACCACCGACCCTGGGCGTGGCGTGCTCGGTGTGTACCGTTTCGAAGGCGAGCGCCTGGTCCACACCGGCGAGATTCCGACCCACGGCATCGGCCCGCACGAGGTAGCCTGGCTGCCTGACGGCGAGACGCTGGTGGTGGCCAACGGCGGTATCCGTACCGAAGCCGAAAGCCGGGTGGAGATGAACCTCGACGCCATGGAGCCGAGCCTGGTGCTGATGCAGCGCGACGGTACCCTGCTGAGCAAGGAAACCCTGGCCCAGCAGATGAACAGCGTGCGCCACCTGGCGGTGGGCAGCGATGGCACCATCGCCGCCTGCCAGCAGTTCATGGGCGATGCCGATGAAACTGCCGAACTACTGGCGATCAAGCGCCCGGGCGAGCCGTTCAAGGCCTTCCCGGTACCGGAGCGACAATTGCAGGCCATGGCCCAGTACACCGCCAGCGTGGCTATCCACAGCGAGCTGCGCCTGGTGGCGCTGACCGCGCCACGGGCCAACCGCCTGTTCGTCTGGGACCTGGACAGCGGCGCGGTACGGCTGGATGCGCCAATGCCCGATTGCGCGGGGGTGGGTGCGGTGCAGGACGGCTTTGTCGTCACCTCCGGGCAGGGCCGTTGCCGGTTCTATGATTGCCGCAAGGCCGAACTGGTCGGGCAACCGATGAACCTGCCGTCCGGTTTCTGGGACAACCACCTGCATCTCGTCTGATTTTCGGGTTGGCTGTACTGGCCTCTTCGCGGCTAAAGCCGCTCCCACAGGAATAGCGCAACCCGTTGACTGCGCGGTCCCTGTGGGAGCGGCTTTAGCCGCGAAGGGGCCGACACAGGCATTCCACTCCCCTTCCCCCCAAAAACAGTCAATACTTCCCCCATCCACACGTGGGCAGGATCGCCCGTTGTCGTGTCCAAGCGAATAACAACCATATCCAAGGAACCGGACCTATGCTGCGCCGCCGCATGCTCATCATGTTGGCCGTGGTTCTGCTGATCGTGCTGGCCCTGGGGGGCTACAAGGCCTTTTCGATCTACCAGCAGATCCAGATGTTCACTGCCCCCAAGCCGCCCATCACCGTGGCGGCCGCCTTGGCCGAACAGCGCTCGTGGCAAGAGCGCCTGCCCGCCGTCGGTAGCCTCAAGGCGCTACAGGGCGTGGAGCTGAGCCTGGAGGTGGAAGGCATCGTCAAGGCCCTGCATTTCGACTCGGGCCAGCAGGTCAAGGCAGGGCAGCTGCTGCTGCAACTCAACGACGACCAGGAAACCGCCCTGCTTGGCACCGCCCAGGCCGACCTGGGCCTGGCCAAGGTCGATTTCGGCCGCGGCAGCCAGTTGGTCGGCGACTCGGCCATCTCCCGCGGCGAGTTCGACCGCCTCACCGCCCAGTACCGGCGCAACCAGGCGGTGGTCGACCAGCTCAAGGCATCGAAGACCAAGAAAAGCATCAGCGCCCCGTTCAGCGGCACCATCGGCATTCGCCAGGTGGACGTCGGCGACTACCTGGCCACCGGCACGGTGATCGCCACCCTGCAGGACACCTCCAGCCTCTACGTCGACTTCAACGTACCGGAACAGGCCCTGCCGCACCTGAGCCTGGGCCAACAGGTACTGGTGCAGGTGGCCGCCTACCCGGGCCAGACTTTCCCCGCCCGCCTCAGCGCCATCAACCCCAAGGTCGAGGAAACCACGCGCAACCTGCTGGTGCGCGCGACCATGGCCAACCCGGACGGCAAGCTGTTGCCGGGCATGTTCGCCAGCCTGCTGATCCTGCTACCCAACCCGCAGCCACAAGTGGTTGTGCCAGAAAGCGCCATCACCTACACGCTGTATGGCAACTCGGTGTACGTCGCAACGCCAAAAAAGGACAAGGACGGCAAGCCGCAAAACGATGACAAGGGCCAGCCGCAGCTCACCGCCGAACAGCGCGCGGTGCAAACCGGCGAGCGCCGTGACGGTATGGTGGTGGTCCGCAAGGGCCTGCAGGCCGGGGAGCAGGTGGTCACCGCCGGCCAACTGAAGCTCACCCCCGGTGCCGCGATCCGCATCGGCCAGGACAAAGCCCTCAAGCCCGCACAGGGCGCGCCGGGCAAGGACTGACAGGAGGCTGGCATGGCGTTCACCGACCCGTTCATCCGCCGCCCGGTGCTGGCCAGTGTGGTCAGCCTGCTGATTCTGCTGCTGGGCTTCCAGGCCTGGAGCAAGCTGCAGATCCGCCAGTACCCGCAAATGGAAAACGCCCTGATCACGGTAACCACCGCCTACCCCGGCGCCAACGCCGAGACCATCCAGGGCTATATCACCCAGCCGCTGCAGCAAAGCCTGGCCAGCGCCGAAGGCATCGACTACATGACCTCGGTGAGCCGGCAGAACTTCTCGATCATTTCCATCTACGCACGCATCGGCGCCGACAGCGACCGGTTGTTCACCGAACTGCTGGCCAAGGCCAACGAAGTGCGCAACAAGCTGCCCCAGGACTCGGAAGACCCGGTCCTGAGCAAGGAAGCCGCCGATGCCTCGGCGCTGATGTACATCAGTTTCTACAGCAAGGAGATGAGCAACCCGCAAATCACCGACTACCTGTCGCGAGTGATCCAGCCCAAGCTGGCTACCCTGCCGGGCATGGCCGAAGCGGAAATCCTCGGCAACCAGGTGTTCGCCATGCGTATCTGGATCGACCCGGTGAAACTGGCAGGCTATGGCCTGTCGGCCACCGATGTGACCAATGCCGTGCGCCGCTACAACTTCCTTTCCGCAGCCGGCGAGGTGAAGGGCGAATACGTGGTCACCAGCATCAATGCCAGCACCGAGCTGAAGTCGGCAGAGGCGTTCGCCGCCCTGCCGGTCAAGACCAGTGGCGACAGCCGCGTGCTGCTGGGTGATGTGGCAAGGGTCGAGATGGGGGCGGAAAACTACGACACGGTCAGCTCGTTCGACGGTACCCCATCGGTGTACATCGGCATCAAGGCCACACCGGCCGCCAACCCGCTGGACGTCATCAAGGAAGTGCGGCGCATCATGCCCGAGCTGGAAAGCCAGCTGCCCTCGGCGCTGAAGGTATCGATCGCCTACGACGCCACGCTGTTCATCCAGGCCTCCATCGACGAAGTGATCAAGACCCTCGGCGAAGCGATATTGATCGTCATCGTGGTGGTGTTCCTGTTCCTCGGTGCCTTGCGTTCGGTGCTGATCCCGGTGGTGACCATTCCGCTGTCAATGATCGGTGTACTGTTCTTCATGCAGATGATGGGTTACTCGCTCAACCTGCTGACCCTGCTGGCCATGGTGCTGGCCATCGGGCTGGTGGTGGACGACGCGATTGTCGTGGTGGAGAACATCCACCGGCACATGGAAGAAGGCAAGTCGCCGTTCGACGCCGCCCTCGAGGGCGCCCGCGAAATCGCCATGCCAGTGGTGTCGATGACCATCACCCTGGCGGCGGTGTATGCACCGATCGGCTTCCTTACCGGGCTTACCGGCGCACTGTTCAAGGAGTTTGCCCTGACCCTGGCCGGTGCGGTGATCATCTCCGGCATCGTTGCCCTCACCCTGTCACCGATGATGTGCGCGCTGCTGCTGCGCCCGGAGCAGAACCCCAGTGGCCTGGCCCACCGCCTGGACATGCTGTTCGAACGCCTGAAGGTGCGCTACCAGCGACTGCTGCACACCACCCTCGACAGCCGCCCCGTCGTGCTGGTGTTTGCCGTGATCATCCTGTGCCTGATTCCGGTGCTGCTGAAGTTCACCCAGAACGAACTGGCGCCCAACGAAGACCAGGGCGTGATCTTCATGATGAGCAGCTCGCCGCAGCCGGCCAACCTTGATTACCTCAACGCCTATACCGACGAATTCACCCCGCTGTTCAAGGCTTTCCCCGAGTACTACTCATCGTTCCAGATCAACGGTTTCAATGGCGTGCAGACCGGCATCGGCGGCTTCCTGCTCAAGCCCTGGAACGAGCGCGAGCGCACGCAGATGGAGCTGCTGCCACTGGTGCAGAGCAAGCTCGAGGAAATCAGTGGCCTGCAGATCTTCGGCTTCAACCTGCCGTCGCTGCCCGGCACCGGCGAGGGCCTGCCATTCCAGTTCGTGATCAACAGCGCTGGCGACTACCCGGCACTGCTGGATGTGGCCCAGCGAATCAAGGCCCGCGCCCAGGAATCCGGCAAGTTCGCCTTCCTCGACATCGACCTGGCCTTCGACAAGCCCGAGGTGGTGGTGGATATCGACCGGGCCAAAGCGGCGCAGATGGGGGTGTCGATGGACACCTTGGGCAGCACCCTGGCGACCTTGCTGGGCGAGGCGGAAATCAACCGCTTCACCCTCGAAGGCCGCAGCTACAAGGTGATTGCCCAGGTCGAGCGGCCGTACCGCGACAACCCCGGCTGGCTGAACAACTACTACGTGAAGAACGACCAGGGCCAGTTGCTACCGCTATCCACCCTGATCACCCTCAGCGACCGCGCGCGCCCGCGCCAGCTCAACCAGTTCCAGCAGCTGAATTCGGCGATCATCCAGGGGGTGCCCATGGTCAGCCTCGGCGAGGCGCTGCAGACCGTGCAGGCTATCGCCCGCGAAGAGGCGCCGGAAGGCTTCGCCTTCGACTATGCCGGCGTGGCGCGCCAGTACGTGCAGGAAGGCAGCGCACTGTGGGTCACCTTCGGCCTGGCGTTGGCGATCATTTTCCTGGTGCTGGCGGCCCAGTTCGAAAGCTTCCGCGACCCGCTGGTGATTCTGGTGACGGTGCCGTTGTCGATCTGCGGCGCGTTGCTGCCGCTGTTTCTCGGCATATCGAGCATGAACATCTACACCCAGGTAGGGCTGGTGACGCTGATCGGGCTGATCAGCAAGCACGGGATCCTCATTGTCGAGTTCGCCAACCAGCTGCGTGAGGAACGCGGCCTGAGCGTGCGCGAGGCGATCGAGGAAGCTGCGGCGATTCGCCTGCGGCCAGTGCTGATGACCACGGCAGCGATGGTGTTCGGCATGGTGCCGCTGATCCTGGCGACCGGAGCGGGGGCGGTCAGCCGCTTTGACATCGGTACGGTGATTGCCACGGGGATGTCGATTGGTACGCTGTTTACCCTGTTTGTGTTGCCTTGTATCTACACCCTGCTGGCGCACAAGGCGCAGGTCAAAGAACCCGCTGTAGCCTGAACCGGCCTCTTCGCGGGTGAACCCGCTCCCACAGGTACAGCGTCAGGTTCGGATATTGTGCAGTTCCTGTGGGAGCGGGTTCACCCGCGAAGGGGCCGGCAAGGCAGATGCAAAAATGCCAGAGGCCCCGAAATCGCGAGGCCTCTGGCATTTCTGACTGCACCGGGTTCAACCGAACGGCCGCAACCCCTGACGCAAGCCGAAAAGGAACAGCAACAGGTCCTGATCCGGCGCGGCCTTGGCCTGTTGCTGCGGCTTCACATCCCGCGGCAACGCGCACTGGTCGGCCAGCTCGGCCTTGCTGAACACTGTCGGCCTCGGCTCTTCCCAAGCAGCCACCGCCACGGTGGTCACCGCCAGGCCAGCTACCAGGAACAAAGCTCGAGCTATTTCTAGTTTCATTGCTCTAACCCTTTGACAGCGCTGCCAAACGCCATCTGGTAAAAGTAGAGCAGTGTTTGCCATTCCGCGTCATTCAGCGACGAATGGCGGCGCAGTTGGCGCAGGTCATTGCCCGCCGCGCGCTGGCAACTGATGCGCCGCCGGCATTTTTCCAGGTCCAGCAGGGCGACCTCGACGCGGGCCTGCTCGCCCTCGCCAATCACCTTGATGAATACATGCTTGCCATACAGGCAGCCGTGCTGCCAATGCCCCAGATGCATGCGCGCCAGGTTGTCCGCCAGGTCCTTGAGCATGCGCTCATGCACCACCTGCGGATAACGCTCGCGGGCACCTTCGGCATGCCAGGTGTCGAGTTCGACGAAACCGTCGAGTGCTTCGCTCACCAGCAGCGCACGCCACTGGTGGTCGGCACCACGCTCGGCGCCACAGAAGACGATGCGCGGTACACGCACGCCCAGTTGCTCGAAGCTGTTCAACGCATCGAGCTCACGCAATACGGTCGGCCGGCCGAAAGGGTGCAGCACGCTGCGGTAGATATGCCCGACCTGGCGCTTGGCATACAGCAGCTTGCCATTGCCATCGTCGAGGCGTTGCACACCACTCTCGCCACCACGGCGCTGGTTAGGCTCCTCGACCCACTCGCCCTGCTGGCGCCAGTAAAAATCGAACCGCGACTCCCCTTTCTGGGCTACAGCCATCAAACACTACCCCTTACGCAATACATAGACCCGCCACATGGCATAGAACGGCAGAAAGTCGAGGCGTTCCTGGATTCTGAAGCCGGCGGCTCGGAATTCTTCTTCGACCGTGTCGGCCGGTAACACAAAGCGGTTCTGGTAATTGTCCTGGTCGCCTTTCCTGGCGCTGCGACGCTGTTCCAGCTTTTTTCGGCGCCAGGCCTTGAAGTTACCATCCACCCACAATGACAGGATCACACTATCACGGCTAACCCGTTGAAATTCCGACAGAATGGTCTTTCTGTGCGCTGCTTCGCCGATGTGGTGGAACAAGCGCATGCAGAAGATGCTGTCCACCGAGTTGTCCGGCAAGTCGATGGCAAATGCCGATGTCTGCAAAGGCCGTACCCGTGCCACCACCTCTGGCGCTTGCGCGGCACAGGCTGTCTCGATCATCGCTTCGGAGTTGTCGGCGCCAATGATCACCCGGTTGGGCTTTTCTGCCAGCAATGGCCAGAAGCGGCCGGCGCCGCATGGCAGGTCGAGGACCAGGCCAGGCTCACCAGCCAATGCCAAGGCGCGGCGCGCCAACTGCTCATCACGCTTGTGGGAAAGGCGTCGCGCCAGGCCATCCTGGTGCTTGAGAAAGTACTCACGCGCATGTTCTTTGTCGTACTTCTCGGAAAATTCAAGCTTGATGGGGCTACGCATTGGGCATCTCCTGACTCCATTCCGCCCACATTAGGTAAGCAAGCGTAGGAATCAGGTCATGCTGATGTGAAAAATATGTTGAGCGCCGAATGACCTGTTACAACAGATTACTCGACCAAAGCCTCTGGGTCGCCCTTGGCTGCGGTATTGCTCAGGTCCACCCTGAAACGGCAGCCGTGCGGCAAGGTCGAGGTCAGGGTGACATGCCAGCCCTGGTCATCGCAGATCCGCTGTACCAGCGACAGGCCCAGGCCCAGGCCCTCGCCGCGCCGCTCATCGCCGCGCACGAACGGCCGGAACATCGCCTCGCGCTGCTCCTCCGGGATGCCCACGCCGCTGTCCTCCACGCTGAAGCCGTTGGCTTCCAGGCTCAGGCGGATATAGCCGCTATCGGTGTAGTGCGCGGCATTGCGCAGCAGGTTGCCCATCACCGACTGCAGGAAGGTAGCGTTGTACAGCACTGGGCTGGCACTGACGCGGCCATCGAAATACAGGGCCAGGCCCTTCTGCTCGATAGTGTCGCGCCAGACCCCGACCAGTTCATCAGCCACCTCCCGCAGGGTGGCCCGCGAAGCCACCGCGCCCTCGTCGCGCTGTGCCCGGGCCAGCATCAGGAAGGTCTTGACCAGTTCGCGCATTTCTTCCGTGGCTCTGGCCACGCGCTCCACCTGGCTGCGCGAGCGGGCATCCAGCGTCGGGTTTTCCATCAGCAGTTCGCATGAGGTAGCAAGCACCATCAAGGGCGTACGCAGTTCATGGCTGACGTCGCTGGTGAACAACCGTTCGCGGGTCAGCGCATCGCGCAGGCGGCCCAGGGTATCGTCAAAGGCGACCGCCAGCTGGCCGACTTCGTCCGCGGCATAGTCCGGCGCAAGCGGCGGGGCCAGGCCCAGCAACTGGTCACGGTGGCGTACCTGGCGCGCCAGGCGGATAACCGGCGCCATCACCCGACGCGCCACCAGCCAGCCAAGAATGACCGCCAGCACCAGGCTGAGCACGAAGCCCACCACCACCACCGCGAACAGCAGGCGTTCGCGTTCCTCGAAGTCGCTCTGGTCCTGCAGCAGTACGTAACGGCGGCCGTCGACGATCTCGACCATGGCGTGGTACGACAACTGGTCGCGGAACACCTCATGGAAGCCTCGGTCGAGGTGGCGCAGGTCTTTGGGCAGCTCGAAATCGTCACGCCCGCCGCTGAAGTAGAACAGCTGGTCGGGGCGTGGCCGGTGGCTCCAGTCACTGACGCTGTCCATGCGCAGCAGGCGCTGCAGGTCGCCCCCCAATACCGTGGAAATCAGCCGTTCTTCGACCAGGTGCACAGTGCCGACGATGCCGAAGGCGAAGGCCCCGGCCACCAGCGCGCTCATCAGGGCAAAGGCGATGATGATGCGCTGGGCAAGGCTTTGCTTAAACTCCATCACGGCCCTCGGCGAGGCGATAGCCGACGCCATGGACGGTATGCAGCAGCGGTTTTTCGAACGGCTTGTCGATTACCTGGCGCAGCTGGTGCACGTGGCTGCGCAGGCTGTCGCTGTCAGGGCAGTCATCCCCCCAAAGGGCTTCTTCCAGCACTTCGCGACGCAATACGTGCGGGCTTTTCTGCATCAGCACCGCCAGCAGCTTGAGGCCGACCGGGTTGAGCTTGAGCAGGCGGCCCTGGCGGGTGACTTCGAGCGTGTCGAGGTCATAGCTGAGGTCGGCCACCTGCAAGGTGCGGCGCCCGCCGCCCTGGGCCCGGCGCAGCACCGCTTCGATGCGGGCGGCCAGCTCCGACAGGGCGAAGGGCTTGAGCAGGTAATCGTCGGCACCGGAGCGGAAGCCCTGCAGGCGGTCGTCCAGTTGGTCGCGGGCGGTGAGCATGATCACCGGCGTGTCGCGGCGGGCGTCTTCGCGCAGGCGCTTGCACAGTGTATAGCCGTCGATGCCCGGCAGCATGATGTCGAGCACTATCAGGTCGTAGTGCTCGGTGGCAGCCAGGTGCAGGCCGGACAGGCCATCCTGGGCGCAGTCGACGGTGTAGCCCTTCATCCCCAGGTAGTCGGCCAGGTTGGCCAGGATATCGCGGTTGTCTTCAACCAAAAGAATGCGCATCGGTTTCTCCTGTGCGGCGCTTCTCGCTGTGGTGCGCGGCAGGCGCAGCTTAAGGCCTATGCCTGCAGGGTGCCAGCCCCAGGGAAAATTCAGCGCACTTGACGGTTTTTTCACTGATCCTTCACGGACACAGGATAGCGGGCGGCCGACAATGCCCGATCTTTTTCGCGCCCTGGAGCCGCCATGCAGCAACCAACCCGCCCCCGCCCGATCAATTTCTGGCTGTACCTGGGGCTACCCCTGGCGACGGCGTTGGGCCTGATCCTGCTGGAACTGACCTCGGTCGACATGGACATTGCCAACCTGTTCTTCGACCCCGCCGCCGGGCAATTCATCGGCCGCCACAGCTATTTGCTGGAGAACATCCTGCATGACCGGGTCAAGCAAGGGGTGATCCTGCTGGGAGTGATGTCGCTGGTGACCTTTGCTGCCAGCTTCTTCTGGAAGCGCCTGTTCGGCTGGCGCCGCGAGCTGGGCTGCCTGGTGCTGGCACTGGGCCTGTCCACGGCGTTTGTCACACCGCTGAAGAAAGTGACCCAAGTGCAATGCCCGTGGAGCCTGACCCAGTTTGGCGGGAAGGAAACCTACAGCAAGCTGCTGGAGCCGCGGCCAGCGACCGACAAGCCCGGGCTGTGCTGGCCGGGCGGGCATGCCGCAACCGGGTTCTGCCTGTTCGGGCTGTTCTTCATGTTGCGCGATCGCAAGCCGAGGCTGGCGCGGGTGGCGTTGGCGGTGGCCTTCGTGGCGGGGTCGGTGCTGTCGCTGGGGCGGATGATGCAGGGGGCGCACTTCCTGTCGCATAACGTGTGGACGGCGGTGTTCTGCTGGTTGATCGGGTTGGGGTCGTATTACCTGGTTCTTTATCGGCGGGGGATGGCTGAGGTATCTGCCGCTGAGCGTAGCGTCGCCTGACCCAGGGGGCCGCTTTGCGGCCCATTCGCGACACAAGGCCGCTCCTACAGATTACGCGATCCCTTGTAGGAGCGGCCTTGCGTCGCGATGGGCTGCGCAGCAGCCCCAATGGCCCCAACAGGAAAACAAAAAAGCCCCGGCTCTCGCGAACCGGGGCTTTTTGATGGCGCAGGGGGTAAGGCTGGCTTACATCATGCCGCCCATGCCACCCATGCCGCCCATGTCAGGCATGCCAGCAGCTGGCTTGTCTTCCGGCAGGTCGGCAACCATGGCTTCGGTGGTGATCATCAGACCGCCGATCGAAGCAGCAGCTTGCAGCGCCGAACGAGTGACCTTGGCTGGGTCCAGGATGCCCATCTCGATCATGTCGCCGTATTCGCCGGTAGCAGCGTTGTAACCGAAGTTACCCGAGCCTTGCTTGACCTTGTCAGCGACAACGCTTGGCTCATCGCCGGCGTTGGCAGTGATCTGGCGCAGCGGCGCTTCAACGGCGCGACGCAGCAGGGCGATACCGACGTTCTGGTCTTCGTTGTCACCTTTGAGGTTGACAATGGCAGCCAGGGAGCGAACCAGGGCCACACCACCGCCAGGCACCACGCCTTCTTCAACGGCTGCACGGGTAGCGTGCAGGGCGTCTTCAACGCGGGCTTTCTTCTCTTTCATTTCAACTTCGGTGCCGGCACCAACCTTGATCACGGCAACACCGCCAGCCAGCTTGGCCAGACGCTCTTGCAGCTTCTCACGGTCGTAGTCCGAGGAAGTTTCTTCGATCTGGGCACGGATCTGCTTGACGCGTGCTTCGATCTCGCCGTCGGCGCCAGCGCCGTCGATGATGGTGGTGTTTTCCTTGGACAGGATGACGCGCTTGGCGTTACCCAGGTGCTCCAGGGTAGCGGTTTCCAGGGACAGGCCGATTTCTTCGGAGATGACCTGGCCGCCAGTCAGGACGGCGATGTCCTGCAGCATGGCCTTGCGGCGGTCGCCGAAGCCCGGAGCCTTGACCGCAGCAACCTTGACGATGCCGCGCATGTTGTTGACTACCAGGGTAGCCAGGGCTTCGCCTTCAACGTCCTCGGCAACGATCAGCAGTGGGCGGCCGGCCTTGGCAACGGCTTCCAGAACTGGCAGCAGCTCACGGATGTTGGAGATCTTCTTGTCGACCAGCAGCAGCAGCGGGCCTTCCAGCTCGGCAACCATGGTGTCCGGCTTGTTGACGAAGTACGGCGACAGGTAGCCACGGTCGAACTGCATGCCTTCCACGACCGACAGTTCGTTTTCCAGGCCCGAGCCTTCTTCAACGGTGATCACGCCTTCTTTACCGACCTTTTCCATGGCTTCGGCGATGATTTCACCGATGGAGTTGTCGGAGTTGGCGGAGATGGTACCTACCTGGGCGATGGCCTTGGAGTCGGCGCATGGCTTGGACAGGTTCTTCAGCTCGGCGACGACGGCAGCGGTGGCCTTGTCGATGCCGCGCTTCAGGTCCATCGGGTTCATGCCGGCAGCGACGGCTTTCAGGCCTTCGTTGACGATGGCCTGAGCCAGAACGGTAGCGGTAGTGGTGCCGTCACCGGCAGCGTCGTTGGCCTTGGAAGCAACTTCCTTGACCAGCTGGGCGCCCATGTTTTCGAAAGCGTCTTTCAGCTCGATTTCCTTGGCAACGGAAACGCCGTCCTTGGTGATGGTCGGCGCGCCGAAGCTCTTGGCCAGCACCACGTTGCGGCCTTTCGGGCCCAGGGTCGCTTTTACCGCGTCAGCCAGAACGTTGACACCAACCAGCATTTTCTTACGAGCGGAGTCGCCGAATTTTACGTCTTTAGCAGCCATGATCGTTTAATCCTTGGAAATTCTTTGGAGTAACGGGAAGTCGGGGGAAATCAGCCTTCGATAACGGCGAGGATTTCGTTTTCAGCCATGACCAGCAGGTCTTCGCCATCGACTTTCACGGTGTTGCTGCCCGAGTAAGGGCCGAAAACCACTTTGTCACCCACTTTCACGGCCAGCGCGCGAACTTCGCCGTTGTCCAGGATGCGACCGGTGCCGACGGCGACGACTTCGCCGCGGTTTGGTTTTTCAGCGGCCGAACCCGGCAGGACGATACCGCCAGCGGTTTTCGATTCTTCTTCGCTGCGACGGATGACTACGCGGTCATGCAGAGGACGAAGCTTCATTGTCGATCTCTCCCAAAGTGTGGTTTTCATCGGCCGGTGTCGACACCGGCGGGTTAATGCTATCCGGCGTTGCCGGAAGGCCGCTCGCCCAAGGCGAACCGCCTGAGTAATGACTGGTGTTGCCACCAGAAACCTTGCGGTGACCACTACATGAGGCCGCCATATTCAATTACAAGGCTTGTTTCAGAAAATTTTTCATTAGCGCCTTGGCCCCGCAAAAAGCTGCGGCCGCTGCGCGCCCCTTTCGCGACACAAGGCCGCTCCCACAGGAGGTGTGCATTCCCTGTGGGAGCGGCCTTGTGTCGCGAAAGGGCCCAAAGCGGCCCCCCAGCTATTACTTGTCGCGGCGCTCGTACTCGCCCTCGATCACGTTCGGGCGATGGCCGCCATCCTGTGGGCGTGCCTGGAACGGGTCGTCCTGGAAGGCGCGCTGGCGCATGGCCTGGGCCTCGGCACGCTGGCGCATCTTGCGCGCAGCCAGGTGACGGGTGAAGGGCAGCAGGCACAGCAGGCCCAGCACGTCGCTGATGAAACCAGGCAGCAACAGCAGGCCACCACCAACGGCCAGCATCATGCCCTGGAACATGTCCTCGGCGGGCAGCTCGCCACGCTGCAGGCTTTCACGGGCGCGCAATGCGGTGGCCAGCCCGGCTACGCGCATCACCAGCACACCCAAGGCGGAGCCGGCAATGATCAGCAACAGCGCCGGGAAGAAACCGATGGCGGCACTGACCTTCACGAAGACGAACAGCTCCAGCACGGGAAACAGGAGAAACAGCAGTAGAAAAGCACGCATCAAAGCATTCCTCGTCGGAAGAGAACCTTCCTGTAAGACCAACAGATGGATGCGTGCGCTCGGCTTTTCAACCCTCGACTTCCGTCGCAACCGGCCACTGGTCGGCGCGAGCCAGCAAAACCAGGGCTTCGCGGACTTGTGTCGGCGTGTTGCAAATACTCGGGAAAGGCAGCCAGTGCAACGCTTGGCCGATACGCAGGTGCATGCCTTCGCTGTCCACCCCGACCATCTGCGCTGGCGCACGGCTTGGCAAATCGGCCAGCTGCACATAATGGGCGATGGCGTTGGCGTGGTCGTTGTTCATGTGCTCGACCATGCTTGCCTCGGTTTTGCCGGCGAACGGGTTGGCCAGGGTCACCTGGTCGAGCCAGTGGATCGCGCCGAAGCCGCCGATGTAGCGGTGGCGCACTGGCTGCAGCACCCAGAAGTCGAAGTCGTGGGCCTTGTGGTAGTTGGCTGCTTCCGGGAAATAGCGGTAGTAGCGCTCGGCGGCGGCCTCGATGGCGGCCTCCTCCACCAGCTTGTGCGCCTCGGCCATCACCGTCAGGCGCCCCACCGCCTGTACGTCCTCGGCTTCGCGCTCACCCACCAGCAGCGAGCACTTGGGGTCTTTCTGCAGGTTGTGGGTGTGCTGGGCGATGCGGCTGATGAGGATCAGCGGATTGCCCTGGGCATCCAGGCAGTACGGCACGACAGAGCCGAAGGGGTAGCCGGGCATCGACTTGGAATGAGTCGAGAGCACGCCGCGGTATTCCTTGAGCAGCAGTTCCCGGGCGGGGCGGATGGCGTTGGTACTCACTTGGGGGCGGCTCCTGATGGCGGGCTGGATGGGACAAGATAAGCATTATCAGATCCAGTGCCAATGGGGCTGCTTTGCAGCCCATCGCGACGCAAGGCCGCTCCTACAGGACTTACGCGATCCCCTGTAGGAGCGGCCTTGTGTCGCGATGGGCCGCAAAGCGGCCCCAAAAGACTCACCAGGTAACGCCGAAGCCAGCTGTATAGCGGGTCTTGTCCAGGTCACTGTCCCGCGTACCGGTGATGATGTCCTTCTCCGCCTTGAGGTTGAGCGAGGCCCACTCGGTGACCTTGTAGCGCAGGCCAACCTCGGCATCCAGCGCATAATCGGCCACGCCACCCAGTGGCTTGGCGAACTCGCCGTTGGTGAACAGCTGCACGTTCTTGCCGATCAGGTAGCGGGTGTAGTCCCACTTCACCGCCGCGGAATAGAAGTTGTCCTTGGCGCCATCCTGGTATTCGAAGTCGGTGCGGTTGATCAGCGAACCCAGCGAGAAGGCGCCCAGCTCGTTGTCCCAGAACTGGTAACCCGGGCCGGTACCCACGGTGCGCTGGCGGGCGAGGTCTTCGATGCGGTCACGCTTGTACTCCACGCGCCCCTGCCAGAACCACTTTTCGGTGAGGAAGCGGTCCAGGGCGTACTCGGCACTCCAGTTGTCGGTGGTGGTGACGTCGTCCTTGGTCTCGCGGTTGTACTCGCCTTCGGCGTTGTGCCGCCAGCGGCCATGGCGGGCGCTGGTCTTGAAGCCGACGTCGTAGTCGTCGGTGTCATTCTCGGCGCGCTTGTAATCCAGTGCCACGTCGACGTTGCCTTTCCACACGAAATCCTCGACCAGGGGCTTGGGCTTCATGATCTGCTCGATGCTGGCCAGCTCCACGGTCTTCGGCGCCTCGCCATTGGCCAGGGTCACCTTGCCGGGCTCGGCAGCCTTCAGCGACTTGGCGCGCTCACCGCTGTAGGCGTCCTGCTTGACCAGCATCTCCTGGTCGCTCTCCAGGGTCTGGACCTCTTTCCAGTCCAGGGCGATGGAACCGCCATAGGGGGTTTCCAGCAGCAGCTTGCCGCCGTCGAAGACTTTGATCTTGCCGCTGAGCCGGTCACCGTTTTTCATCCACACGGTGTCGGCGAACACCGGGGAGGCGCACAGGGAAACAGCAAGCAGGCACAACAGGGATCTAGAATACATAAGCGGGCTATGATCTGCGGACTACGGGTTCGATTTGGCGAAAAAAGCCGGGCATTATCCAGATAACCACGACCAGAGCAAGGAAAGACCGGGAGCATGCCGTTGAGTTCAACTCTCATTTGCCAGACCGCCGGTCCGGTTTCATCTGCAGCCCAGTGGGGGCCTGATGTCTGACGGATATGAGCACGCCCTGGAATCCGCCGAGGGCCGACGAACGGCGCTGTATTCGGTACTCGGCCAGGTGCCGGCCGGCAAGGTCGTCAGCTATGGCCAGCTGGCCGAGCTGGCGGGGCTTGGGCGGGCGGCACGCTGGGTCGGGCGCACCCTTGGGCAACTACCTGCAGATACTCGCCTGCCCTGGCACCGGGTGCTTGGCGCTGGTGGCCGGCTGAGCCTGGCACTGGGTACCCCCTCGGGGGATGAACAAAGGGCGCGACTGCGCGCGGAGGGTGTGAATGTAACCAACAATCGTGTGGATATGACGCGCCATGGCTGGCGCCCGATGGAGCACAGCGGTTAGAGTGCGCGCTTTGTTTTCGCAAACTTGAGGCAGATGTTGGCCCATGCCCCGTAAAACCTGGCGCGCTGCGCTTGCTGCATATGCCAGCCCGTCAACCTTGGTACTTTTGCTGCTCGGCTTCGCCGCCGGTCTGCCCTACATGCTGGTGTTCTCCACCCTTTCGGTGTGGTTGCGCGAAGCGGGCGTGGCCCGCGAGACCATTGGTTACGCCAGCCTGATCGGCCTGGCCTATGCCTTCAAGTGGGTGTGGTCGCCGCTACTCGACCAATGGCGCCTGCCGCTGCTCGGCAGCCTTGGGCGTCGGCGTTCGTGGCTGCTGCTGTCGCAGGCGCTGGTGGTGGTCGGGCTGGTAGGCATGAGCCTGTGCGACCCGCAGCAACACTTGTCATGGCTGATCGCATTGGCGGTGTTGGTGGCCTTCGCCTCCGCTACCCAGGACATCGCCGTCGATGCCTACCGCCTGGAAATCGCCGACGACCAACGCCAGGCTGCGCTCGCCGCCAGCTACATGGCCGGCTACCGCGTGGCGGCCCTGCTGGCCACGGCCGGTGCCCTGTTCTTCGCCGAATGGTTCGGCTCTACCGGCTTCAGCTACCTGCACAAGGCCTGGGCCGGCACCTACGTCATGTTTGCAGTGATGATGCTGCCCGCCGTGTTCACCACCCTGATCATGCGCGAACCGCCCGTACCCATGCGTACCCAGCTGTCGGCAGCGCGCTATGGGCTGGTGCACCAGCTGGCATCGGTGTTCGTGCTGATCATCCTGCTGGTTTCGGTACCGGCCAGCTTCACCCAGATGTTCAACACCGGCTGGTCCAGCGTCATCTCCGGTGATGCAACGCCACTGGACCTGTTGCTGGAAGACCGCGCCTTCCTGCGCCTGATCCTCTACGTACTGCTGACCTGGGCGTGCCTGTCGAGCCTGGGCCGTCGCGGCCTGGCGCCGGTGCTGACCCCGGTCAACGACTTCATCGCACGCTACCGCTGGCAGGCCCTGCTGCTGCTCGGCCTGATCGCCACCTATCGCATGTCGGATACGGTGATGGGCGTAATGGCCAACGTGTTCTACATCGACATGGGCTTCACCAAGGACCAGATCGCCAGCGTCAGCAAGATCTTCGGCCTGATCATGACCCTGGTCGGCGCCGGGATCGGTGGCCTGCTGATCGTGCGCTTCGGCATCATGCCGATCCTGTTCATCGGCGGTGCTGCCTCGGCGGGCACCAACATCCTGTTCCTGATGCTGGCCGACATGGGCCCGAACCTGCAAATGCTGGTGGTGACCATCTCGCTGGACAACTTCAGCTCCGGCATGGCCACCTCGGCCTTTGTCGCCTACCTGTCGAGCCTGACCAACTTGAAGTTCTCGGCTACCCAGTACGCGTTGCTCAGCTCGATCATGCTGCTGTTGCCAAGGCTGATCGGGGGCTATTCGGGGGTCATGGTAGAGAAGTTCGGTTACCACGACTTCTTCCTGATCACTGCCCTGCTGGGCGTGCCCACCTTGATCCTGATTGCTCTGCAGTGGCGCCAGGAGGCGGGGCCGGGTAAACCGGTGGGCGAGGAAAGTTCAGCAGCGCAAAGGCCCTGAAGAGGCTGTACCGCCTGTATCGGCCTCTTCGCGGGTAAACCCGCTCCCACAGGGACTGCACAGCTCTCGAGGGCAGTGCTGTACCTGTGGGAGCGGGTTTACCCGCGAAGAAGCCGGTTCAGGCAATGAAGATTACTGGGTAACAGCCCCGGCTCGCCCACCCACCACAAACCACAATGGCCACAGCGCCAAGGCCCCCGCCACCCCCGCCGCCAGGGCAAAGTGCAGCAAGCTGGCCCCGGCACCAATCATCGCCAGTAGCGCCCCACCCAACCCCAGCAAGGCAATGGTGATCATCCCCAACATGGCCGAGACCAGGCCCTTGCTCTGCTCGCTGGCGAACAGCGTCATGCGATACAGCACCGCGTTGGCCACGCCCAACCCCAGCGCGTACAGCGACATGCCCGCCACCACGCTGGTCACGCTCGGCCAGTACCAGGTCGCCAGCACCATCAGGCACAGCCCGGCCAGGTATGGCCACAATGCACCACGCACCAGTGCCGGCAGCGGATAGCGGTCGGCGATGCGGTTGATGATCAGGTTGCCAAGGATCAACCCGCCGAACACCGGCAACTGCCACAAGGCGTATTCCATGGTGCTCAACCCCTCGTCGTGGATCAGCAGCACCGGTGACAGGCCGATCCAGCCAATCAGCGGCAGACCGACCAGGCCCAGGGCCGCGCTACCAGCGACAAAGCGGCGGTTGGCCAGCAACTGGCCGTAGCCGGCCAGCAGCGGCAGCAGGTGGATCGGCGTGAACGCCAGGCGAGAGCCGTCACGACGCTCCACACCAAGCGTTTCCGGCATCAGCCGGTACAGCAGCAGCCAGGCCAGAACCGCGCCAATGGCAAAGGCCACGAACAGCCAGCGCCAATCCAGCCACTGCAGCAGCAAGGTGCCCACCAGCGGCCCGAGCAATGGCGAGAGCAAGGCGATATTGGCCAGCAGGGCCATCATGCGCACGGCGTCCGCCTCGCTGAAGGCTTCGTTCAGGGCCGGGTAGCTGACCGTGACCACAAAGCCCAGGCCGATGCCCTGCAGCAGGCGCAGCAGGTTGAACAGGCCGATGTCATGGACCCAGAAGGTGGCCAGGCAGGCCAGGCCGAAGAACGCGCAGCCGATCAGCAGCAGCGGACGCCGGCCATAGCGATCGGCCAGCGGACCGATCAGCCATTGCAGCACTACGCCCCCCAGCAGGTACAGGTTGAGGGCATGGGGAATGTACTCGGGGCTGGCGTTCAGGTCGCCGACCACCACCGACATGGCCGGCATGACGGCATCGCTGGCCAGGTAGGTGAGCAGCTCGAACAGGGCCAGGGTCAGGCCGAACAGCAAGGCGCGCAGCGGGGTGATGTACAGCAGTGGTTTCATGATGGCGTATCAGGTGTGGCAGGTGGGGTCAGGCTATATGCCAGAAATGGCGGGGTATTGCTGTGAACAAGTGTAAAAAGCCGGGGCCGCTTCGCGCCCCATCGCGACGCAAGGCCGCTCCTACAAGGGTTACGCGATTCCCTGTAGGAGCGGCCTTGCGTCGCGAAGGGGCGCGAAGCGGCCCCAACCGATGACAACGCGGTATTACTGCGCTGCAGTCTCCTGCACCACGCGAATCACACGCTGCGGGAACGGAATGTCGATCCCTTCGGCCTTCAACCGGTCACGCGCATGCTCGTTGAGCATGAACATCACATCCCAGTAATCGGCGGTCTTGGTCCACAAGCGCAAGGACACGGTGATCGAACTGTCGCCCAAGGTTGCGACCACTGCCTGCGGCGCCGGGTCGGGCAGCACGCGTGGGTCCTGCGCAAGCTCCAGCAGCACGTTGCGCGCCTTCTGCAGGTCGGCCTCGTAGTCCACGCCCACATCGAACACCACCTTGCGCGTCGGCTGGCGGTTGGTGTTGGTGATGATGCCGTTGGACAGGCTGCCGTTGGGCATGATCACGGTCTTGTTGTCACCGGTGCGCAGCACGGTGTGGAAGATCTGGATGCTGTCGACGGTGCCGGCCACGCCTTGCGCCTCGATCCAGTCACCGATGCGGAACGGGCGGAACAACAGGATCAACACGCCACCGGCAAAGTTCGCCAGGCTTCCTTGCAAGGCCAGGCCGATGGCCAGCGTGGCACCGCCAATCGCCGCCACGAACGAAGTGGTCTCAATGCCGATCATCGAGGCAACGCTGATCGCCAGCATGACCTTGAGGATTATGTTGGCCAGGGTGCGGATGAAGCCCTGCAGCGCCGGGTCTTGTACGCGCAAACCCACCAGCCTGGCGAGTCGATCGCTGACCACGTTGGTAAGCCACCAGCCAATCGCCAAGGTCAGCAGTGCCAGCAGCAGGCGGCTGCCGTATTCCATGATCAAGGGGACCCAGGTCTGCGATTGGCGGACCAGCTGATCGACTTCAGCGTTCAAATCCATATTCATCTCCTGATGCCGAACGGCATGTACACGTATAGCAGGCCGCCCTCGGTTCGGCGGCCTTGGCCCCCATGGACATCATTACGCCATCGGGGTTCCGGACAACCCTGCGATCAGTCGCGGAAGTTGTTGAACTGCAATGGCATGTCGAATTCCTTGGTACGCAGCAGGGCAATGGCTTCCTGCAGGTCGTCACGCTTTTTACCGGTAACGCGTACCTGCTCGCCCTGGATGGCGGCCTGCACTTTCAGCTTGCCATCCTTGATGGTGGCGACGATCTTCTTCGCCAGGTCCTTGTCGATGCCTTCGCGGAATTTGGCTTCCTGTTTCTTTTCCTTGCCCGAGGCGTACGGGTCCTTGGTTTCCAGGCACTTTACGTCAATCTTGCGCTTGACCAGCGCCAGGCGCAGGATTTCCAGCATCGCTTCGAGCTGGAACTCTTCCTCGGCGGTGAGCATCACGGTCTGCTCTTTGTCCTTGAACTCGAAGGTGCCCTTGCCCTTGAGGTCGTAGCGACGGTCCAGGTCCTTGATGGCGTTGTCGACCGCGTTCTGCACTTCGTGCTTGTCCAGTTCCGATACCACGTCGAACGAAGGCATGGTTGTTCTCCCAAAATAAAAGCGCGCTCAGGCTGAAGATGGAGCGCGCTGGGTTT
Source organism: Pseudomonas sp. NLJ1 (assembly GCF_049486705.1). Classification (NCBI taxonomy): domain Bacteria; kingdom Pseudomonadati; phylum Pseudomonadota; class Gammaproteobacteria; order Pseudomonadales; family Pseudomonadaceae; genus Pseudomonas; species Pseudomonas sp. NLJ1. The sequence goes on from NZ_CP137735.1 coordinate 1,774,799, forward strand.
GACGGTTAAAATGCGGGCTCATTATAACGGGTTGCGAAACGCATATGAGCAGCACCTGGCATATTCTCGGCGCCGGTAGCCTGGGCAGCCTGTGGGCTTGCCGCCTGGCGCGCGCGGGCAAGGCAGTGCGCCTGATCCTGCGTGACGGGCAACGGCTGCAGGCCTACCAGCAGGCCGGTGGCCTGACCCTGGTCGAACAGGACCAGCCCCGCCACTACGCCATCCCCGCCGAAACCGCGCAGGCACGCGGCCCGATCCATCGCCTGCTGGTGGCCTGCAAGGCCTACGACGCCGCCCCGGCCATCGCCGGCGTGGCAGCGCGTCTGGCCGAGGGCGCCGAAGTGGTGCTGCTGCAGAACGGCCTGGGCAGCCAGGACGAGGTCGCCGACCTGGTGCCCCACGCGCGTTGCATCTTCGCCTCAAGTACCGAAGGGGCGTTCCGCAAGGGTGACTGGCAGGTACGCTTTGCCGGCCACGGCTTCAACTGGCTGGGTGACCCTCGCAACCCGACGACCCCGGCCTGGTTCGATGACCTGCATCAGGCCGGCATCCCCGCCGACTGGACGGTGGATATCCTCACCCGCCTGTGGCGCAAGCTGGCACTCAACTGCGCCATCAACCCGCTGACCGTGCTGCATGACTGCCAGAACGGCGGGCTGCTGGGACATCTGGGCGAAGTGGACGCCCTGTGCGCCGAGCTGGCCCAACTGCTGCGCCGCTGTGGCCAGCCAGAAGCGGCAGACGGGCTGGACGAAGAAGTACAGCGGGTAATCCTCGCCACTGCGGCCAACTACTCTTCCATGTACCAGGATGTACGCGCAGGCCGGCGCACCGAGGTGCACTACCTGCTTGGCCACGCCTGCCGCGCCGCCGGCCGACATGGCCTGCAGCTGCCAGAGCTGGAACGCCTGCTGCAGCGCCTGGTCGATAACCTGCGTGCGCGTGGTTTGCCCTGCGACTGACGCGGCCCTTTCAACCGGATACGGATATTGCCTAACCCATGACCTTGCGCCAACGCCTGGAAAACCTCCCGGTCGGGCAGAAGCTGCTGGCAGCCCTGCTGGTGTTGCTGGTGACCATCCTGCTGGTGGCCAACCTCACCTTCATCAGCGCCGCCTACTGGATCACCCAGGAAAGCATGGCGCCACAGGCACTGCACACCATCGGCCGGCTGGTGGCCAACCCGCAGCTGGCGGCACGCGCCGGCGATGCACCGGACACCGCCAGCGCCCTGCTCAAGGAACTGGACAGCTACACACCGCTGCGCGCCGCCGCCGTCTACGGTGGCGATGGCCGCATACTGGCGCAGCTTCAGCACGGCGAGCCGCTGGCCCTGCCCAGGCGTTTTCGCGACATCGACGGCTGGCGCCTGATGGAGTTTCGCAGTACCCAGCTGATCCGCATGCCACGTGACGCCAACCCACCGGCGCACCTGCTGCTGGTGGCCAGCAGCGAACTGCCCACGGCCTTCTACACCGGCACCCTCAGCGCCAGCCTGGGCATCCTGGTGTTCAGCATCCTGCTGTGGATCGTTATCGCCCGGCAGATCAAACGCCTGATCACCCAGCCGATCAACCAGCTCGAAGAACTCAGCCGCCAGGTCACCCGCGAAGAGAGCTATGCCCTGCGTGCGCAGCGCGGCAACGACGATGAAATCGGTAGCCTGGCCGAAGCGTTCAACACCATGCTCTCGCGCATCGAGGCCCGCGAACAGCAGCTCAAGCGCACCCGCGACGAGTTCCAGGAGGCCTATGACCAGGCCCAGGGCCTGGCCGAGGAAACCCGCCACACCAACCGCAAGCTGGAGTTGGAAGTCCAGGTGCGCAGCAAGATCGAGAAAAAACTGACCGGTTTCCAGAATTACCTGAACAGCATCATCGACTCGATGCCCTCGGCGCTTATCGCCCTCGATGAACAGCTCTACGTGACCCAGTGGAACCACGAAGCCACGGTGCTTTCCGGCACGCCACTGGACGAAGCGCTGAACCAGCCGATCTTCATTGCCTTCGAACCACTCAAGCCGTTCCTGCCGCAGCTGAAGGAAACCGTGGAAAAGCACCGCGTGGCGAAGATCGAGCGGGTCACCTGGCCCAAGGGCGACGACCTGCGCCACTACGCCCTGACCTTCTACCCACTGACCGGTGGCGGCGGCCGTGGCGTGGTCATCCGTATAGACGACATCACCCAGCGCCTGTCGCTGGAAGAAATGATGGTGCAATCGGAGAAGATGCTTTCGGTCGGCGGCCTGGCCGCCGGCATGGCCCACGAGATCAACAACCCGCTGGGCGCGATCCTGCATAACGTGCAGAACATCCGCCGACGCCTGTCACCAGAGCTGCCGCGCAATCAGGAACAGGCAGAGGAACTGGGCATCGACCTGCCCACGGTCAACCGCTACCTGGAGAGCCGCGAAGTGCCGCAATTGCTCGACGGCATCCAGCAGGCTGGTGCCCGGGCTGCGAAAATCGTCACCCACATGCTCAGCTTCAGCCGCCGCAGCAACCGCCAACTGGCGCCATGCGACCTGCCGGCGCTGATCGACCAGGCGGTGGAGATCGCCGGCAACGACTTCGACCTGGCCATCGGCTTCGACTTCAAGGGCCAGGCCATCGTGCGGCAGTTCGACCCCGAACTGGGGCCGGTGCCATGCACCGCCAACGAATTGGAGCAGGTGCTGCTCAACCTGCTGAAAAACGCCGCCCAGGCCATTCATCAACGGCCGCAGCCAAGCGAGCCCGGGCGCATCACCCTGCGCACCCGCTTGAACCCGCCATGGGCAGAAATCCAGGTCGAGGACAATGGCGTCGGCATGCCCGAGGGGGTGCGCAAGCGCACTTTCGAGCCGTTCTTCACCACCAAGGAAATCGGCCAGGGTACCGGGCTGGGCCTGTCGGTCTCGTACTTCATCATCACCAACAACCACAAGGGGCAGATGGAAGTACAGTCCACGCCCGGCCAGGGCACCTGCTTCACCCTGCGCCTGCCCCTCGGCCAGCCGGCAGCGGTGACGCCGGCCAAAACGGAGAAATGACATGGGCTACCGCCTGTCGAAGATCTACACCCGCACCGGCGACAAAGGCGAAACCGGCCTGGGCGACGGGCGCCGGGTACCCAAGGACCACCCACGGATCGAGGCGATCGGCGAAGTGGACAGCCTGAACAGCCAGCTGGGTCTGCTGCTGGCGGGGCTGGCCGAACAAGGCCTGGATGAAGTGAGCGCGGTATTGGCGCCGTGTCAGCACCGCTTGTTCGACCTGGGCGGTGAGCTGGCGATGCCCAGCTATCAGGCGCTGAACCTGGCAGAGGTGGAACGCCTGGAAGCGACGATCGATGTTTGGAATGAAGAGCTGGGGCCGTTGAAGAACTTCATCTTGCCCAGTGGCTCGGCGTTGGTGGCTCAGGCGCATGTGTGCCGCAGCCTGGCGCGCAGTGCGGAGCGGCGGTGCCAGCAGCTGAATGCGCTGGAGCCGTTGGCGGGGGTTGGGTTGGCGTATATCAACCGGCTTTCCGATCTGCTGTTTGTGGCGGCGCGGATCATCGGGCGGCGGCAGGGGGTGGCTGAGGTTTTGTGGCAGCCTGCTGAGAAACCAAAAGGCTGATATTTCTGGGGCTGCTTTGCAGCCCGTCGCGACACAAGGCCGCTCCTACAGGAGAACCGTGTCGCATACCCCTGTAGGAGCGGCCTTGTGTCGCGATCGGGCCGCAAAGCGGCCCCAATTACAGGCAACTCAGATCTCAGGCCAGAACGCCCGGATCCCGGCCACACCCTGTGCCCCCGCTTCCCAGGCCTGCTCGCGCTCACCCGGGCCTACCCCACCCAGCAGGTAGACCGGCTTGTTGAACCCGGCAATCAACCGCTGTGCCTCGTTCCACCCCAGCGGCACCGCCTCAGGGTGAGTCCGGGTCGCCTGCACCGGCGACAAGGTAACGAAATCCACGCCCATCTGCTCTGCCAGCGCCAGCTCTTCGGCACTGTGGCAGGACGCCGCCAGCCAGCGCTCCCTGGGGAACGGCCGGCCGTTGGCGGCATACTTGCGCAGTTGTGCGGCCGTCAGGTGCCAACCTGCGGCAGGGAAGTCACCCAGCCACTCCAGCGGGCCCTTGAGCATCAGCTGCGCCTTGCCAGCGCACAGGCCGACCGCATCTACCGCCACATCGCGGTACTTGGGGTCGTACATGTCCGGGGCACGCAACTGGATCAGGCGAATGCCGCTGGCCACTGCTTTCTGGATGCCCTTGAGCATCTGCGGCACTTCCAGGCCATCGGGGGTGATCAGGTACTGATCCGGCAGGCGCGCGGCCGCAACGATCGGCTTGTTGGCCTCGGGAAATTCGTACAGGGGCAAATCGCGCAGGGCAACCCATTCCAGCGGCTGGCCTTCGGCGCCATGCGGCTCGCCGGTGAACGCCTCGACTTCGCGCACATCCAGCAGCACCTGCTTGTCCGGGTAATCGTGGCTGACCTTGATCAGCGCGCGCGAACGGATTACCTCGATGCCCAGTTCCTCGCGCAGCTCGCGGGCCAGCGCCGCCTCGACACCCTCACCCTCTTCCACCTTGCCGCCCGGGAATTCCCACAGGCCGCCCTGGTGCTGGGTATCGGCACGCCGTGCGATCAGAACGCGGCCGTCGGTACCGCGAATGACAGCAGCTACAACATGAATCCGTTTCACCCTTCACGCTCCGCCAGGCCAGCCTGCTGCCAGGCCTGGAAGGCCGGCCACTGGTAAATGGTTTCGATATAGGTCGCCGCCTCGGCAGGCACTTCCACGCGATAGGTGCGCAGGCGCACGGCTACCGGGGCGAAGAAGGCATCGGCCAGGCTCGGCTTGCCGAACAGGAACGGGCCACTGTCCTTCGCCGCCAGGCGGCATTCCGACCACAGCGCAACGATACGGTCGATATCGATTTGAACCTCCAGCGGCACGCTGTCCAGCGCCTGGTCACGCGACAGATCGAACGGCATGGCGCCGCGCAGGGCGAAGAAGCCGCTGTGCATCTGCGCGCAGGCCGAACGGGCCTGGGCCCGGGCAGCCACATCGGCCGGCCAAAGCTGGGCGTCGGGGTGGCGTTCGTTGAGGTATTCGGCAATGGCCAGCGAGTCGGCGATCACACCGTGCTCGGTCTTGAGCAGCGGTACCTTGCCGGTTGCGGAGAAAGCGAGGAGGCGCTGACGGGTGTCAGGCTGGTTGAGTTTGATCAGTGTTTCTTCGTAAGGCACGCCAGCCAGTTCGAGGGCCAGGGCGCCACGCAGCGACCAGGAGGAATACAGCTTGTCGCCGATGATCAGGTGATAGCTCATGGTTCGGCTCCATCGGTTTGGGAATTTTGGGGCTGCTCTGCAGCCCATCGCGACACAAGGCCGCTCCTACAGGGGTTCGCGAGCTCTTGTAGGAGCGGCCTTGTGTCGCGAAAGGGCCGCAAAGCGGCCCCATATGAATCAGGTACGGTACTCGGCGTTGATCTTCACGTACTCGTGGGACAGGTCGGTGGTCCAGATGGTTTCGCTGCACTGGCCACGGCCCAGCTCGATACGGATGGTGATCTCTTCCTGGGCCATTACCTTGGCGCCCTGGTCTTCGGTGTAGCTCGGGCTGCGGCCACCTTTGCTGGCAATGCACACGTTGTCCAGGTACACATCGATCAGGCTCACATCCAGCTCCGGTACGCCGGCACGACCAACGGCGGCGAGGATACGGCCCCAGTTGGGGTCGGAGGCGAACAGCGCAGTCTTGATCAGCGGCGAGTGGGCCACGGCGTAGCCGACGTCCAGGCACTCCTGGTGGTTGCCACCGCCGTTGACCTGCACGGTAACGAACTTGGTGGCGCCTTCGCCGTCACGGACGATGGCCTGGGCCACTTCCATGCACACTTCGAACACCGCCTTCTTCAACGCTTCGAACAGCGCGCCGCTGGCTTCGGTGACTTCCGGCAGGTTGGCCTTGCCGGTGGCGATCAGCATGCAGCAGTCATTGGTCGAGGTGTCGCCATCGATGGTAATGCGGTTGAACGACTTGTTGGCGCCATCCAGCATCAGGTCCTTGAGCACCGCCGGGGCAACCTTGGCGTCGGTAGCGATGTAGCCGAGCATGGTGGCCATGTTCGGGCGGATCATGCCTGCACCTTTGCTGATGCCGGTGACGGTAACGGTCACGCCATCATGCTGGAACTGGCGGCTGGCACCCTTGGGCAAGGTGTCGGTGGTCATGATGCCGGTAGCAGCCTCGGCCCAGTGGTTTTCCGACAGGTTGTCGAGGGCGGCCTGCAGCGCGCCTTCGATCTTCTCGACCGGCAGCGGCTCGCCGATCACGCCAGTGGAGAACGGCAGTACCGACTCGGCCGGTACGCCGGCCAGTTCGGCCAGCTTGGCGCAGGTACGCTCGGCGGCGGCCAGGCCTGGCGCGCCGGTGCCGGCGTTGGCGTTACCGGTGTTGGTCAGCAGGTAGCGCACGGTGCCCTGCACGCGCTGCTTGGACAGGATCACCGGCGCTGCGCAGAAGGCGTTGAGGGTGAACACGCCAGCCACGCTGGAGCCTTCGGCGCAGCGCATGACCACCACATCCTTGCGCCCAGGGCGCTTGATGCCGGCAGAAGCGATGCCGAGTTCAAAACCCGGGACCGGGTGCAGGGTGGGCAAAGGACCAAGACCAACAGCCATTAGAGCGCTCCTAGAAAATACGGTTGATATCGAAAAGCGGGGCCGCTTCGCGCCCCATCGCGACACAAGGCCGCTCCCACATAGGACGGCGCAGCGTTGCGGCTGTGCGCTATCCCTGTGGGAGCGGCCTTGTGTCGCGATAGGGCCGCAACGCGGCCCCATTCAGGTCAGATCACTCGATCTGCCCGTGGCAATGCTTGAACTTCTTGCCCGAACCACACCAGCACGGCTCGTTGCGGCCCAGCTTCTGCTCGTTGCGCACCGGTGCCGAGGCGACGGCCACTTCGGCGCCCTCCTCGTTCAGTTGCTCGCTTTCCAGGCCCGGCGCAGCGGCGTGCTGGAACTGCATGCGGCTGGCCAGTTCCTCGGCCTCGCGGCGCAGGCGGGCTTCCTCTTCGACCGGGTCTTCGCGGCGTACCTGAACGTGCGACAGCACGCGGATGGTGTCGCGCTTGATCGACTCGAGCAGCTCCTGGAACAGGCTGAAGGATTCGCGCTTGTACTCCTGCTTCGGGTTCTTTTGCGCATAACCACGCAGGTGAATACCGTGACGCAGGTGGTCCATGGTCGACAGGTGGTCTTTCCACAGGTCGTCCAGCACGCGCAGCAGAATCTGCTTCTCGAAGGTACGCAGGGCTTCGATACCGGCCTGGTCTTCCTTCTCGGTGTACGCGGTGGTGATTTCGTTCAGCAGCTTCTCGCGCAGGGTCTCTTCGTAGAGGTGATCGTCCTCGTCGAGCCACTGCTGGATCGGCAGTTTCATGGCGAAATCGCTGGCCAGCGAAGCCTCCAGGCCGGCCACGTCCCACTGCTCGGGCAGCGACTGCGGCGGAATGTGCTGGCTGATGGTAGCGTCCAGCACTTCCTTGCGGAATTCGACGATGGTGTCGCCGATGTTCTCGGCGGCCAGCAGGCTGTTGCGCATGTGGTAGATCACCTTGCGCTGCTCGTTGGCCACGTCGTCGTATTCCAGCAACTGCTTGCGGATGTCGAAGTTGCGGCCTTCGACCTTGCGCTGGGCCTTCTCGATGGCGTTGGTGACCATGCGGTGCTCGATGGCCTCGCCAGACTGCATGCCCAGCGCCTTCATGAAGTTCTTCACCCGGTCAGAGGCGAAGATACGCATCAGGCTGTCTTCCAGCGACAGGTAGAAGCGGCTGGAGCCCGGGTCGCCCTGACGGCCGGAACGGCCACGCAGCTGGTTGTCGATACGGCGCGATTCGTGGCGCTCGGAGGCGATCACGTGCAGGCCACCCGACTCGATCACTTGCTGGTGACGCTTCTGCCAGTCGGCCTTGATCTGGGCAATCTGCTCGGCAGTCGGGTTTTCCAGGGCGGCCACTTCGGCTTCCCAGTTACCGCCCAGCAGGATGTCGGTACCGCGGCCGGCCATGTTGGTGGCGATGGTAAGGGCACCTGGCGCACCGGCTTGCGCGATGATCTCGGCTTCTTTCTCGTGGTACTTGGCGTTGAGCACCTTGTGGTCGATACCTTCCTTCTTCAGGAGGTTGGACATGTGCTCGGACGTTTCGATGGTCGCCGTACCTACCAGCACCGGGCGGCCATGGGTCATGCTTTCCTTGATGTCGGCGATGATCGCGGCGTACTTCTCGTCGGCAGTCAGGTACACCAGGTCGTTGAAGTCTTTACGCGCCAACGGCTTGTTCGGCGGAATGACCATCACGTTGAGCCCGTAGATCGACTGGAACTCGAACGCTTCGGTGTCGGCGGTACCGGTCATGCCGGACAGCTTGGTGTACAGGCGGAAGTAGTTCTGGAAGGTGGTCGAAGCCAGGGTCTGGCTCTCGGCCTGGATGTTCAGGTTCTCTTTGGCTTCGATGGCCTGGTGCAGGCCTTCGGACAGACGACGGCCTGGCATGGTACGGCCGGTGTGCTCGTCGATCAGCAGGACCTGGCCGTCCTGGACGATGTATTCGATGTTGCGGTGGAACAGCTTGTGCGCGCGCAGGCCGGCATAGACGTGGGTCAGCAGGCTCAGGTTATGCGCCGAGTACAGGCTCTCGCCCTCGGCCAGCAGGCCGGACTGGGTGAGCATCTCTTCGATGAACTGGTGACCGGCTTCGTTCAGCTCGACCTGACGGCTCTTCTCGTCGATGGTGAAGTGGCCTTCCTGGGTGACCTGGCCTTCGACCTCTTCGATGTGCTGGGTAAGGCGCGGAATCAGGCGGTTGATCTCGATGTACAGCTTGGAGCTGTCCTCGGCCTGGCCGGAGATGATCAACGGGGTACGCGCCTCGTCGATGAGAATGGAGTCGACTTCGTCGATCACGGCGAAGTTGAGTTCACGCTGGAACTTCTCTTCCTGGCTGAACGCCATGTTGTCGCGCAGGTAGTCGAAACCGAATTCGTTGTTGGTGCCGTAGGTGATGTCGGACGCGTAGGCGGCGCGCTTTTCTTCCGGCGGCTGGAAGGCCGAGACGATGCCGACCGACAGGCCGAGGAACTCGTACAGCGGGCGCATCCAGTTGGCGTCGCGGCGGGCCAGGTAGTCGTTGACGGTGACCACGTGCACGCCCTTGCCGGACAGTGCGTTGAGGTACACGGCCAGGGTACCGACCAAGGTCTTGCCTTCACCGGTACGCATTTCTGCGATCATGCCCTCGTGCAGGGTCATGCCGCCGATCAGCTGCACGTCGAAGTGGCGCATGCCCATCACGCGCTTGCCGGCCTCACGGGCCACGGCGAAGGCTTCAGGCAGCAACTGGTCCAGTGTCTCGCCTTTGGCCAGGCGCTCCTTGAACTCTGCGGTCTTGCCCCGCAGTTGCTCGTCGGAGAGGGCCACCATCTTCTCTTCGAGAGCATTGACGATGTTCACCGTCTTGAGCATGCGTTTTACTTCACGCTCGTTCTTGCTTCCAAAAAGTTTCTTTAACAAAGGCGCAAACATATCGGCAGGATCTTCCACACGTAGGGATGGAGGGCGGCCCCATGAGTCGCCCGTGCAGCCCTGAGGCCGCATGCGAACGAGCATTCTACCCGGAAACGATGGTGAGGAAAGTGGTGGATTGCCACGATGCTTGTACAGCGTTTTGGCGGGGGCTTGTCTTAGATAGGGGCATTTTCCCTGAGTTCAAGGTTCGGGAAGATGAAACGTATCGAGAATGAGTCTTGTCTTTTGTTATCTGCGCCGGCCTCTTCGCGGGTAAACCCGCTCCCACAGGATCACCTACACATCAAGGGCAGTGCCGTACCCTGTGGGAGCGGGTTCACCCGCGAAGAGGCCAGTGCAGGCTATAGAGATGTTAGACTGCGGACCATGTAACCTCATGCGTACCCCCATGGCCTACAAACCCTCCCCCGCCCAGCCGCCCTCGGCCCTGCTCCGCCAGGTCCGCCCGTTGCGCCTGCTGCTGAACCAGGCCGAACGCCTGGAGCACCTGCAGCGCCTGCTGGAAAGCCAGCTGCAACCGGCCGCCCGCGAGCACTGCCATGTGGCGTCGTGGCGCGATGGCACCTTGTTGCTGGTGGTAACCGACGGCCACTGGGCAACCCGCCTGCGTTATCAGCAGAAACGCTTGCTGGCGGCATTGCAGGGCATGGAAGCCTTTGGCAACCTCAGGCGCATCCTGTACAAGGTCCAACCCCCGCTGGTGCCGGCCAAGCGTGGTGGCCATGCGGCAGAGCTTTCCAGCAACGCAGCCGAGAGCCTGCGCGATACCGCCGGGGGCATCACCGACCCCAAGCTGCGCGCAGCGCTGGAAAGGCTGGCAGCTCACGCCCAGGACAAGCGCTGACACCTTCGGGACTGCTGCGCAGTCCATTCGCGGGCACGCCCGCTCCCACAGGGTGCCCACTGCCTCTGGAGCGGCGCAGGACCTGTGGGAGCGGGCGTGCCCGCGAATGGCCGGACCTGCCGGGCAAAATGTGTCAGCAATAAAAAAGGCCACCCGAAGGTGGCCTCAATGAACTAGAGAGTGTTCGAACTTACACGGCCGCAACAGGGCGCATGTACGAGATCGGTGCCGTGCTGGCATCTTCGAAAGTGACCACTTCCCAGGCATCGGTTTCGGCAATCAGCTTGCGCAACAGCTGGTTGTTCAGCGCGTGGCCGGACTTGAAGCCCTTGAACTCGCCGATCAGGCTGTTGCCCAGCAGGTAGAGGTCGCCGATGGCGTCGAGGATCTTGTGCTTGACGAATTCGTCTTCGTAACGAAGGCCGTCTTCGTTCAGCACGCCGTCCTCATCGACCACGATGGCGTTCTCGACACTGCCACCCAGCGCAAGGTTGTGCTTGCGCAGGTACTCGATGTCACGCATGAAACCAAAGGTGCGCGCGCGGCTGACTTCCTTCACGAACGAGGTGCTGGAAAAGTCGACGCTGGCGCTCTGGGTCCGGTTGCGAAGCACCGGGTGATCGAAGTCGATCTCGAAGCTCACCTTGAAGCCGTCGAAAGGCAGGAAAGTGGCGCGCTTGTCGCCCTCTTCCACGGTTACCTCACGCAGGATGCGGATGAACTTCTTGGCTGCGTCCTGTTCTTCCAGGCCTGCAGACTGAATCAGGAATACAAAGGGTCCGGCGCTGCCATCCATGATCGGCACTTCCGAGGCGGAGAGCTCGACGTAGGCGTTATCGATGCCCAGGCCCGCCATGGCGGAGAGCAGGTGCTCGACCGTATCGACCTTGACGTCACCGTTGACCAGCGTCGTCGACATGGTTGTCTCGCCGACGTTGGCCGCGCGCGCCGGTATTTCGACCACAGGGTCGAGGTCGGCGCGGCGGAAGACGATGCCGGTGTCAACAGGTGCAGGCTTGAGGGTCAGGTAAACCTTCTCCCCGGAGTGCAGACCGACACCTGTGGCACGGATGGTATTCTTCAGGGTGCGTTGTTTAATCATGGCATTGGCCGCTTCAGCGCAAATTGCGAACAGGTATCAACAAAGGCTGGGGATGATAACAGACCCAACCTTTGATGAATACCAATCACCTTTATACCCCTGATAAATTCCATTAATCAGCCTGACGACGCAGGAATGCCGGGATATCGAGGTAGTCCAGGTCATCCTGAGGGTTCAGTTTAGCGGCTGCCGCAGCACCTGCATGGGCCTGGTTGCGCATTACGGTCGGGCGCTCCAGGTCACGGTAGTTGACCGCAGGCTGCTCCTGGCGAACCGGCGCCGGGTTGGAAGCCTCGTACGCCTGCTGGGCAGTCTGCAGGGTGTTGTCGACCACCTTCACAGGCTTCTCGATGCGCGCGCCCAGGCCAGTAGCCACTACGGTCACGTGCAGCTCGTCACGCATGTCCGGGTCGATCACGGTGCCGACCTTGACCATGGCGTGGTCGGAGGCGAAGGCTTCGATGATGCTACCCACGTCGGAGTACTCGCCCAGCGACAGGTCAGGGCCTGCGGTGATGTTCACCAGGATGCCGCGGGCGCCCTGCAGGTTGACGTCTTCCAGCAGCGGGTTGCGGATCGCTGCCTCGGTGGCTTCACGCGCACGGTTCGGGCCGCTGGCGCAGCCAGTACCCATCATGGCCATGCCCATTTCACCCATCACGGTACGCACGTCGGCGAAGTCGACGTTGATCATGCCCGGGCGCTTGATGATATCGGAGATACCGCGCACGGCACCGGCCAGTACGTCGTCGGCCTTGGCGAAGGCAGACAGCAGGCTGGCATCCTTGCCCAGGATGGTCAGCAGCTTCTCGTTGGGGATGGTGATCAATGAGTCGACGCTTTCGGCCAGCATGCGGATGCCTTCATCGGCGATCTGCATGCGCTTGCGGCCTTCGAACGGGAACGGACGGGTCACCACGGCAACGGTGAGAATGCCCATTTCCTTGGCCACTTCGGCGATGATCGGCGCTGCACCGGTACCGGTACCGCCACCCATGCCAGTGGTGATGAACACCATGTTGGTGCCCTGCAGCACTTCAGCGATGCGCTCACGGTCTTCCAGCGCGGCCTGGCGGCCGACTTCCGGATTGGCACCGGCACCCAAGCCCTTGGTCACGCCAGTGCCCAATTGCAGGATGGTGCGCGCGCCGATGTTCTTCAGCGCTTGAGCATCGGTGTTGGCGCAGATGAATTCCACGCCTTCGATGCTGCTCTTGACCATGTGGTTGACGGCGTTGCCGCCACCACCGCCAACACCGATCACTTTGATGACCGGGCTTTGCGGGACGTTGTCTACGAGCTCGAACATTTTCCCTCTCCTTACAGTTCTCTAGTTGTCGCGCCTACCACTACTGCTTTGAAACTTAGAAGTTGCCCTGGACCCAGCGCTTGAAGCGTTCAAGCACTGGAGCCTTCGGTTCATCGCCATAGCTGTTGTTGCTGCTGTTACCGGTCAGGGGCAAGTCTTCGGTCTGCTTCTGCAGGCCGTAGGTGAGCAAGCCCACGCCGGTGGAATAGATCGGGTTGCGCACCACGTCGCTGAGCCCCCGAACGCTGTGCGGCACGCCCAGGCGTACCGGCATGTGGAAGATTTCCTCGGCCAGTTCCACGGCGCCTTCCATCTTCGCGGTGCCGCCGGTGAGTACGATGCCGGCCGGCACCAGGTCCTCGTAGCCGCTGCGGCGCAGTTCGGCCTGGATCAGGGTGAAGAGCTCGTCGTAACGTGGCTCCACCACCTCGGCCAGAGCCTGGCGCGACAGCTCGCGCGGTGGGCGATCACCCACGCTCGGCACCTTGATGGTCTCGCCGGCGCCAGCCAGTTTGGCCAGGGCGCAGGCGTAGCGGATCTTGATTTCTTCGGCGTACTGGGTCGGGGTACGCAGGGCCATGGCGATGTCGTTGGTCACTTGGTCGCCGGCAATCGGGATTACCGCGGTGTGACGGATCGCGCCCTCGGTGAAGATGGCGATGTCGGTGGTGCCACCACCGATGTCGACCAGGCACACGCCCAGCTCCTTTTCATCGTCGGTCAGCACCGAGTAGGCCGAGGCCAGCTGCTCGAGGATGATGTCGTCGATTTCCAGGCCGCAGCGGCGTACGCACTTCTCGATGTTCTGTGCCGCGTTGACGGCGCAGGTGACCACGTGGACCTTGGCTTCCAGACGTACGCCAGACATGCCCAGCGGCTCGCGCACGCCTTCCTGGTTGTCGATCACGTAGTCCTGCGGCAGGGTGTGCAGCACGCGCTGGTCGGCCGGGATGGCCACGGCCTGGGCGGCGTCGAGTACGCGCTCCAGGTCGGCCAGGCTGACTTCGCGGTCGCGGATGGCGACGATGCCGTGGGAGTTCAGGCTGCGGATGTGGTTGCCGGCCACGCCGACGAAGGCCGAGTGGATGCGGCAGCCGGCCATCAGCTGCGCTTCTTCCACCGCGCGCTGGATCGACTGCACGGTGGACTCGATGTTCACCACCACGCCTTTTTTCAGGCCGCGGGACGGATGGGTACCGATCCCGACGATTTCCAGGGTGCCGTCCTCGCCCACTTCACCCACCAGCGCCACCACCTTGGAGGTGCCGATGTCCAGCCCGACGATCATTTTGCCGCTATGCGCGTTTGCCATGGTCCTGCCTCTCTCTAATTCTTCGCAACGGCGGGTTGGGCCGTCGTCGGTGCAATCGGTTCCCGCCAACCAACGGCAAGTCCGTTGGAATAACGCAGATCAATGCGGGCGATAGTGGTGATCTGGTCTTTGAGTGTCTTGTCGTAAATGGCAATGAAACGGCGCATTTTCTCCACCAGATGGTCGCGCCCCAGCAGCAGCTCGATGCCCGGCCCGGCGCTGCTCGCGCCCGTGGTCAGGAACCAGCTGCCTCGCTCGCGCAGCTCCAGGCGAGCGATGGAAAAGCCCAGGGGGCGCAGCATCTGGCTCAATACCTGATACTGCTGCATCACTTGTTGCTGAGCACGCTGCGGCCCGGCCAGCTGTGGCAGGTGCTCGTAGTTGGCCAGTTCGCGCGGGGTAAAGGCCTGGCCCTGGTTGTTGAGCAAGGCTTCGTCACCCCAGCGTGCCACCGGCAACTGTTCTTCCAGGCGGATCACCACTTCGTCGGGCCACACCCGACGCACTTCGGCATGGGCAATCCACGGCATCTGCTCGAGCTCTGCGCGCATCGCCGGCAGGTCGACACTGAAGAAGCTCGCTGCCACGTAGGGCGCGATACGCTGCTGCACCGACTGCTGGCTGATGTAGCTGAGGTCACCCTGAACGTCGATCTTGGTAATCGGCCGGTCAGCGTAAGGCATCAGGCGAATGGCGCCCTCGTAGGCGCCAAACCCGGCCGCCACCAGCAGCACCGGCCACAGCAGGCGCTTGAGCCCTCCCAGGCTTGGCCGCGGCAGGCGCGCCGATACGGGCTCGTCGGCCACCAGCCGGCTGGCACCACGCGGCACCGGCTTGCTGCGGCCGGTAACGGGTTGCTGCTGACGTATCATCGCGCCTTGCATGGTTGTTAACCTCGCGTCGCCACGCTCTCGGCCAGGATTGCCAGCACCAGTTGCTGGAAGTCCAGGCCGGCCGCGCGGGCCGCCATGGGCACCAGGCTATGGTCGGTCATGCCGGGTGCGGTGTTGACTTCGAGCAGCCAGAACCGGCCCTGCTCGTCCTGCATCACGTCCAGCCGCCCCCAGCCTTCGATGCCGATGGCATCGCAGGCACGCGCGGTCAGGTCGATCAGTTCCTGTTCCTTGACGCTGTCCAGGCCGCACGGAATGCGGTACTGGGTATCGTTGGCGATGTACTTGGCGTCGTAGTCGTAGAACACGTGCGGCGTACCCAGGGCGATCGGCGGCAGCACCTGGCCGCGCAATACCGCGACGGTGAACTCCGGCCCGTGGATCCACTGTTCCACCAGTACCTGGGAATCGTATCGGGCGGCATCCTGCCAGGCGGCGACCAGTTCCTGGGCGCTGTTCACCTTGGCCATGCCGATGCTGGAACCTTCATGGGCGGGTTTGACGATAAGCGGGAAGCCCAGTTCCGTGCTGGCCTGCAAACAATCGCTTTCGCTCGCCAGTACCGCATGACGCGGGGTCGGAATGCCCAGGCTCTGCCACACCTGCTTGGTGCGCAGCTTGTCCATGGCCAATGCCGAGGCAAGGATGCCACTGCCGGTGTAGGGGATGCCCAGGCACTCGAGCAGGCCTTGCATACTGCCGTCTTCACCGCCACGGCCGTGGAGGATGATGAAGGCGCGGTCGATCTTCTCGTTTTGCAGG
This sequence comes from Pseudomonas sp. NLJ1, assembly GCF_049486705.1. Taxonomy (NCBI): domain Bacteria; kingdom Pseudomonadati; phylum Pseudomonadota; class Gammaproteobacteria; order Pseudomonadales; family Pseudomonadaceae; genus Pseudomonas; species Pseudomonas sp. NLJ1. The sequence continues at coordinate 1,790,590 of NZ_CP137735.1, forward strand.
CGGTCGAGCAGGTCGTCACCCACGTCGATGGCGACCACGTCGACACCGGCGGTGGTCAGCGCGTCGATCACCGCGGCGCCGGACTTGAGCGACACTTCGCGCTCGGCGCTCTTGCCGCCGTACAGCACCGCGACGCGGCCGAACGCCTTGGCGTCCAGGGTCGAGTGCAGCTTGTCGTAGGCGCTGGTCATTTCGACTTCTCCTGCTTGGCGCCAGCGAACAGCGGGCTTTTCATCAATTGAGGGGCCAGGCCGCCGACATCACCGGCACCTTGGCAGATCAGGATGTCGCCAGCGCGCAGCAGTGGCTTGACCACCGGCGCCAGGTCGACGCCACGTTCGATGTAGATCGGGTCCAGCTTGCCGCGCTGGCGGATGCTGTGGCACAGCTGGCGGCTGTCGGCGCCGGGGATCGGCTCCTCGCCGGCCGGGTAGACTTCCATCAGCAGCAGCACGTTGGCATCGCCCAGCACCTGGACGAAATCGTCGTACAGGTCGCGGGTACGGCTGTAGCGGTGCGGCTGGTAGACGATCACCAGGCGACGGCTTGGCCAACCGCCGCGCACGGCCTGGATCACTGCGGCCACTTCGGTCGGGTGGTGGCCGTAGTCGTCGACCAGCATCACGCTGCCGCCTTCGACCGGCAGTTCACCGTACACCTGGAAGCGGCGGCCGACGCCCTGGAAGCCGGACAGGCCCTGGACGATGGCTTCGTCAGTGATGCCTTCGTCGGTGGCAATGGCGATGGTGGCCAAGGCATTGAGCACGTTGTGGTTGCCGGGCATGTTCACCGACACCTCCAGCGGCTCGCGGTCGCGACGCAGGACGGTAAAGTGGGTCTGCATGCCCATCTGGCGCACATTGATGGCGCGGATGTCGGCCTCGTCGCTGAAGCCATAGGTCACGGTCGGGCGCTTGACCTGAGGCAGGATCTCGCGCACTACCGGGTCGTCCAGGCACATCACGGCCAGGCCGTAGAACGGCAGGTTGTGCAGGAACTCGACGAAGGTTTTCTTCAGTTTGTTGAAGTCACCTTCGTAGGTCGCCATGTGGTCGGCGTCGATGTTGGTGACCACGGCCACCATCGGCTGCAGGTGCAGGAAGCTGGCATCGCTCTCGTCTGCTTCGGCAATCAGGTAGCGGCTGGTACCCAGCTGGGCATTGGTGCCGGCAGCGGTCAGGCGGCCACCGATGACGAAGGTCGGGTCCAGGCCGCCAGCGGCGAACACCGAGGCCAGCAGGCTGGTGGTGGTGGTCTTGCCGTGGGTGCCGGCAACGGCCACGCCATGGCGATAGCGCATCAGCTCGGCGAGCATTTCGGCACGCGGCACCACCGGAATGCGCCGCTCGAGGGCGGTGGCGACTTCCGGGTTGGCCGGGTTGATGGCGCTGGACACCACCAGCACATCGGCGGTGGCGGCGTTCTCGGCGCGGTGGCCGACGAAGATCTCGGCGCCGAACGACTCCAGGCGCTCGGTGACCGGCGAGGCCTTCAGGTCGGAACCGGACACTTCATAGCCCAGGTTCAGCAACACTTCGGCAATGCCGCACATGCCCACGCCGCCGATACCGACGAAGTGGATACGGCGGATACGGCCCATCTTCGGCTGGGGCATGGCTTTCTGGCTCTCAACCATGGGCCACCTCCAGGCAGATATCGACCACGGTGCTGGTTGCGGCAGGTTTGGCCAGGCGCCGTGCGGTGCCTGCCATGACGTTGAGTTTCTCGGGTTGCATCAGCACCTCGTTCAGGCGTTCAGCGAGCTGCGCTGCGCCAGTTGTCGCTTGTGGCATCAGGAAGGCAGCGCCTTCCCGGGCCAGATATTGGGCGTTGTGGGTCTGGTGGTCGTCGATCGCATGGGGCAATGGCACCAGCATCGAAGGCAGGCCCGCTGCCGCCAGCTCGCTGACAGTCAGGGCGCCGGCCCGGCACACCACAATGTCGGCCCAGCCATAGGCTTGGGCCATGTCCTTGATGAAGGGCTCTACCTGAGCCTCGACGCCCGCCTCGCGATAACGCTCGGCGGTGACCGGCGCGTGTTGCTTGCCGGCCTGGTGGAATACCTCTGGCCGCAGTGCGGCGGGCACTTCGGACAGGGCCTTAGGCAACAATTTGTTCAATGGTTCCGCACCCAGGCTGCCGCCCATCACCAGCAGGCGCGCACGGCGCTCGGCCAGGGGCGCGCGCAGGGCGTCCATGAACAGTTCCGGGCGCACCGGGTTGCCAGTGGTGCGCAATTTGTCGCTGGCGGCGAAGGTGGCCGGGAAGGCTTCGCACACGCGTGCAGCCAGCGGCAGCAGCAGGCGGTTGGTGGTGCCGGCACGGGCGTTCTGCTCGTGGATCACCAGCGGTACGCCGCACAGGCGTGCGGCCACGCCGCCAGGGCCAGTCACGTAGCCACCGAAACCGACCACGCATACCGGCTTGAGCTCACGCACGATACGCCGCGCCTGCAGCACGGCCTTGACCAGGGTGAACGGCGCCTTGAGCAACGACAGCTTGCCCTTGCCGCGCAGCCCGCTGACCTGGATCAGGTGCAACGGCAGGCCGGCCTGGGGCACCAGTTCGTTCTCGATGCCACGCGGGGTGCCCAGCCAGTGCACGCTGTAACCGCGCGTCTGGAATTCACGGGCGCAAGCCAGGGCCGGGAACACGTGGCCCCCGGTGCCGCCCGCCATGATCAGTACGTTCTTGCCGTCAGCGGCCATGATTGGTCTCCTCGGCAAAATCGCTTTCGCTGAATTCGTGTTCCTCACTGCCCAGGTGCGTGCGGCTTTCCCACTCGATACGCAGCAACAGGCCCACGCAGGCACAGCAGATCACCAGCGAGCTGCCCCCGTAGCTGAGGAACGGCAGGGTCAGGCCCTTGGTCGGCAGCAGGCCGACGTTCACTCCAATGTTGATCAGGAACTGGCCGATCCACAGGAAGGCCAGGCCGAACGCAACATAAGCGGCAAAGAACTGCTTGGCTTTTTCCGCCCACAGGCCGATGTACAGGGCACGCACAGTCACGAACACGAACAGCGCGATCGTCAGCAGCGAGCCGACCACGCCAAGTTCTTCGGCCAGTACCGAGAACACGAAGTCGGTGTGCGCTTCAGGCAGGTAGAACTGCTTCTGCACGCTGTTGCCCAGGCCAACGCCCAGCCACTCGCCACGGCCGAAGGCAATCAGCGCCTGGGTCAGCTGGTAGCCCGAGCCGAACTGATCGGACCACGGGTCGGTAAAGGTAATCAGACGCGCCATACGGTAGGGTTGCGCCTGTACCAGGACGAACACCGCAACCACCGCCAACACCACCATCAGGCTGAAGCGGAACAGCCCCACCCCGCCGAGGAACAGCATGGCTGCCGCCGCGCCCATCATCACCACGGTGGCACCGAAGTCCGGCTCCATCAGCAGCAGTGCAGCCATGGGCAGCAGCACGATGAACGGCTTGAAGAAGCCCATCCAGGTTTCGCGGACCTCGGTCTGCCGGCGTACCAGATAGCCGGCCAGGTAGACGACCACGAACACCTTGGCGATTTCCGAAGGCTGGACGTTGAAGAAGCTGAAGCCGATCCAGCGCATGGAACCGTTCACTTCGCGGCCGATACCGGGCACCAGCACCAGCACCAGCAGGCCGAAGGCGCCCAGCAGCATCAGGAAGCCCATGCGCTGCCAGGTGGCGATCGGTATCAGCATGGTGGCGCCACAGGCGACCAGGCCGAGGAACACGTACACCAGGTGGCGGAACATGTGGTAAAGCGGGTTGCCCGACTGCACCGCAGCCACTTCCGAGGACGCCGAGGTGATCATCACCAGGCCCAGGCCCAGCAGTGCCAGGCAGCCGGCGAGCATGGCGAAGTCCAGGTCGATGCCACGACCGCTGATCAGCGGCGACGGATAGGGCTTGAGGATGCCGAAGATCATGCAAGGCCTCCCGCTGCCTGGGCGAACAGGCGCCCGCGTTCTTCGAAGTTCTTGAACATGTCGAGGCTGGCGCACGCTGGCGACAGCAGCACGGCATCACCCGCCTGGGCCAGTTCGGCGCATTGCTGTACGGCGTCGTCGAGCGTCTTGACGCGGACCAGTTGCACGCCATCGCCCAGGGCTTCGGCCAGGCGCTCGGCATCACGGCCAAGCAGCACCACGGCGCGGCAGAAGCGCTGGACCGGCTCGCGCAGCGCGGCGAAGTCGGCGCCCTTGCCATCGCCACCGGCGATCAGCACCAGCTTGCCTTCGATGTCGGCACCCAGGCCTTCGATGGCCGCCAGGGCAGCACCGACGTTGGTGGCCTTGGAATCGTCATACCAGTTCACGCCATTGCGCTCGCGCACCCACTGGCAACGGTGGGCCAGGCCGCCGAACTCGCGCAGCGCCTCGAGCATCGGTTCGAACGGCAGGCCGGCAGCATGCCCCAGGGCCAGCGCCGCCAGGGCGTTGCTCTGGTTGTGGGCGCCGCGAACCTTCAGCTCACGTGCCGGCATCAGCGCCTGGAACTCGAACGCCAGGTATTTTTCGCCGTTCACTTCGCGCAGGCCGAAAGCCTTGAAGTCCGGCTGGTTGAGGCCGAAGGTCCAGCATGCGCGGCCTTCCACCGGCAGCGGCCGGCTCAGGGCGTCCTGGCGGTTGACCACGACCTGGCGGGCGCCACGGAAGATCCGGTGCTTGGCCAGGTGATAGGCCGGCAGGCCGCTGTAGCGGTCCATGTGGTCTTCGCTGATGTTCAGCACGGTGGCCACTTCAGCGTTGAGCTGGTCGGTGGTTTCCAGCTGGAAGCTGGACAGTTCCAGCACGTAGAGCTCGACGTCATCAGCCAGCAGATCCAGCGCCGGGGTACCGAGGTTGCCGCCCACCGCCACGCGCTTGCCCGCCTTGGCGGCCATTTCGCCGACCAGGGTGGTGACGGTGCTCTTGGCGTTGGAACCGCTGATGGCAATGATCGGGGCCTTGGCGTTGCGGGCGAACAGCTCGATGTCGCCGGACAGCTTCACGCCACGCGCGGCCGCCTGCTGCAGGGCCGGGGTGGCCAGGGCCAGGCCGGGGCTCACGTACAGCTCGCTGGCGCGGCACAGGAAGTCCACATCCAGTTCACCACAGCGCACTTCCACCTGCGGATAATCACGGCGCAGGGTGTCCAGTTCCGGCGGTTGCTCGCGGGTGTCGGCGACCGCAAAGGCAATGCCCCGGCTCGCCAGGAAGCGAACCAGGGACATGCCGCTCTTGCCGAGGCCGACAACGATGCGGAATTGGTCGGAAGCGATCAATGACACGCTCATCTACCTCAGTTTCAGGGTTGCAAGGCCGATCAGCACCAGGATCACGGTGATGATCCAGAAGCGGACGATCACCCGTGGCTCTGGCCAGCCCTTGAGTTCAAAGTGGTGGTGGATCGGCGCCATGCGGAACACGCGCTTGCCGGTCAGCTTGAAGGAGGCGACCTGGATCACCACCGACAGGGTTTCCATGACGAACACGCCACCCATGATGAACAGCACGATTTCCTGGCGGACGATCACGGCGATGGTGCCCAGCGCGGCGCCCAGCGCCAGCGCGCCGACGTCACCCATGAATACCTGCGCCGGGTAGGTGTTGAACCACAGGAAGCCCAGGCCGGCACCGATCAGCGCGCCGCAGAACACGATCAGCTCGCCCGAGCCCGGCACGTATGGGATCAGCAGGTATTCGGCGAACTTCACGTTACCCGACAGGTAGCAGAAGATGCCCAGGGCACCGCCGACCATCACCGTCGGCATGATCGCCAGGCCGTCGAGGCCATCGGTGAGGTTGACCGCATTGCTCGAACCGACAATGACGAAGTAGGTCAGCACGACGAAGCCGATGCCCAGCGGAATGGTGACATCCTTGATGAACGGCAGGATCAGCGTGGTTTCGACGCTGGTCGGCGCGGTCTTGTACAGGAAGATGGCGGCAGCCAGGCCGAACACCGACTGCCAGAAGTACTTCCAGCGGCTTGGCAGACCGCGCGAGTTCTTTTCGATCACCTTGCGGTAGTCGTCGACCCAGCCGATGGCACCGAATGCCAGGGTAACGATCAGCACCACCCACACATAGCGGTTGGTCAGGTCGGCCCACAGCAGGGTACTGATGGCGATGGCGGACAGGATCAGCGCCCCGCCCATGGTCGGGGTGCCGGACTTGGACAGGTGCGATTGCGGGCCGTCGTTACGCACGGCCTGGCCGATCTGGCGGATTTGCAGGGTACGAATCATCCACGGCCCCAGCCACAGCGCCAGGGACAACGCGGTCAGCACACCCAGAATCCCGCGCAGGGACAGGTACTGGAAGACCGCGAAGCCTTTGTGGAACTGTTGCAGATACTCGGCCAACAGCAGCAGCATTAATGTTTCTCCCCGCTGGCACCGCACAAAGCCGCCACGACGTTTTCCATCGCAGCGCTGCGCGAGCCCTTGATCAAGATAGTGGTGTCGCTGGCATTCTCGGCGCCAACCGCGTCGATCAGCTCAGCTTGAGTAGCGAAATGGCGGCCATTGGCGCCGAACGCCTTGACCGCATGTGTCATGTTGGAACCCACTGCGTACAGGGCGTCGACCTTGCCACGCGCGTAGTCACCCACCTGACGGTGGCCTTCTTCCGCCCATTGCCCCAGTTCGCCGATATCCCCAAGCACCAGAACGGTGCGCCCGGAAAAGCCGGCGAGTATATCAATGGCCGCGCACATGGAGGTGGGATTTGCGTTGTAACTGTCGTCGATCACCCGCACACCGTTCGGCGCGATCTGCGCCACGGTACGGCCCTTGACCGGTTGCATGGCAGCCAGGCCAGCGGCGATGCCGCTCAGGCTCAGACCAACGGCATGGGCGGCGGCGGCGGCAGCCAGGGCGTTGCTGACGTTGTGCTCACCGAGCACATTGAGCTGCACGTTTACCGCTTCACCGCCGCCATGCAGCTTGAACGATGGGCAACCACGGGCATCGCGACCGATATCGGTGGCGTAGAAGTCGGCACTGGCGTTGCTACGGGCGAAGCTGATGACCTGATGCGCACCGGCACGGGCCTTCCAGACAGCAAAGGCCTTGTCGTCCAGGTTGAGGATGGCGATGCCGCCCTCGCCCAGGCCTTCGAGAATCTCGCCCTTGGCTTCGACGATCTTTTCCGGGCCACCGAACTCGCCAACATGGGCGGTACCGGCATTGTTGATGATGACCACCTGCGGTTGGGTCAGGCCGACGGTGTAGCGGATCTCGCCAATGCGCGAAGCGCCCAGCTCGATCACCGCGGCGCTGTGCTCCGGGGCGATTTCCAGCAGGGTCAGCGGCGCGCCGAGGTCGTTGTTCAGGTTGCCGCGGGTGGCGTGCACCAGGCCACGGGTGCGCAGGATGCTGGCGAGCATTTCCTTGACCGTGGTCTTGCCGCTGGAACCGGTGATGGCCACCACTGGCTTGTCGAAGGCAGCACGGTTCAGCGCGCCAAGCTGGCCGAGGGCCAGGCGGCAATCGGCAACCAGCAGCTGCGGCAGGTCGACATCGGCTACTTCACGCTCGACCAGGGCCGCGACAGCGCCCTTGGCCTTCACATCGGCCAAGTAGTCGTGGCCATCGAAGCGCGGGCCGGCCAGGGCGACGAACAGTTGCCCTGCGCCAACACTGCGGCTGTCGATGCTGACACCAGTAAAGGTGGCGTCGGCACCGATCTGGCGACCACTCAGTGCCGTGGTCAGCTGGCTGAGTGAAAGCGGCTTAAGCATGTGGAGCCTCCCAGGCTGCAAGTGCCTTCTCGGCTTCGATCAGGTCGGAGAAGCCATGGCGCTCGCCATTGATCTCCTGGTAATCCTCGTGCCCCTTGCCGGCCAGCACGACCACATCGTCGGCAGCGGCAGTGGCGATCAGGTGCGCGATGGCTTCGCCACGACCGGCAACGAACTCGACCCCGGCAGGCTTGGCGAAACCCGGGCGGATGTCATCAAAGATGCGCAGCGGGTCTTCAGTACGCGGGTTGTCGTCGGTGACCAGCACGCGGTCGGCCAGGCGCTCGGCAACTTCGGCCATCAGCGGGCGCTTGCCGCGATCACGGTCACCGCCGCAGCCGAACAGGCACAGCAGCTTGCCGTGCGCGTGCGGGCGCAGGGCTTCGAGCACTTTCTCCAGGGCGTCCGGTGTGTGTGCGTAATCGACCACCACCAACGGCTTGTCGCCGCCACCCAGGCGCTGCATGCGGCCGATCGGGCCCTGCAGCTGCGGGGTGACCTCAAGGATTTCGTCCAGCGCATAGTCCAGCGCCAACAGGGTCGCTACGGCGGCGAGCATGTTGCTCAGGTTGAAGCGGCCCAGCAACTGGCTGCGCAAGGTACGTTCGCCCTGGGCGGTGACCAGGGTGGCGCGCACGCCATCATCATTGAACACGGCTTCGCGGCAGAACAGCGAGGCCTCCGGGTTCTCCAGGCTGTAGCTGAGCAACCGGGTTTCGATAAGGTCGACACTCGGGCGACGGGCAAAGTCGGCGGCCAGACGGCGGCCGAAAGCGTCATCCAGGTTGACCACCTGGCAGCGCAGGCTCGGCCAGGCGAACAGCTTGGCCTTGGCGGCCTCGTAGGCCTCCATGCTGCCGTGGTAGTCGAGGTGGTCGCGGGACAGGTTGGTCATGACCGCGATGTCGAATTCCAGCGCGGCGACCCGGCCCTGCTCCAGGGCGTGGGAGGAAACCTCCATGGCCACGGCCCTGGCGCCACCCTTCTTGAGGTCGTTGAGGGTCGACTGCACGGCGATCGGGTCGGGCGTGGTCAGGCGGCCACTCTGCAGCTCGCCATAGAAGCCGGTACCCAGGGTACCGATCAGGCCGCAGCGCTGGCCAAGCAGGTCCAGCGCCTGGGCCACCAACTGGGTGACGCTGGTCTTGCCGTTGGTACCGGTCACGCCCACCAGGTTCAGCTGGCGGCTCGGTTCACCATAGAAGCGCCCGGCGATATCCGATAGCTGCGCGATCAGGCCCTTGACCGGGATGAGCGGCACATCGGTGATTGGCAGGACCGTGGCGCCCTGTTCTTCATAGGCCACGGCAGCGGCGCCGCGAGCCAAGGCATCGGCGATATGCTCGCGGCCATCGACCTTGGCGCCCGGCACAGCCAGGAACAGGTCACCCGGGCGCACGTTGCGGCTGTCCAGGGTCAGTTCACGGATCAGCGGGTCACGGCTGGCGTGGGCGAAAAGCTTGCTCAATGGCATTGTCATCATCCACGCCCTCCCTTGGCGGTTGCTGCTGCATTGACTTGCGACTGTTCGACGGGTGCGGGTGCGGGTGGCGGCAGGTTGTCTGGCGGCACGTTCATCAAACGCAGGGTGCCGGACATGACCTTGCTGAACACCGGCGCCGAAACCAGGCCACCGAAGTAGCCGCCCTTGCCCGGCTCGTCGATGACCACGACGATGGCGTAGCGCGGGTCGCTCATCGGCCCGAAGCCGGCGAACAGCGAGCGGTAGGCGTTTTCGGTGTAGCCCTTGGAGCCCACGGTGGCTTTACGCGCGGTACCGGACTTGCCGGCCACGTGATAGAACGGCACCTGGGCGCGGAACACCCCGCGCGGTGCTTCGATCACCTGTTGCAGCATGCCCTGGACGGTTTCGGCGGTTTCCTTCGGAATGGCCTGCACGGCTTCCGGGGCCTTGTCGACCTTGAGGATCGACAGCGGCACCATCTTGCCGTCGTTGGCCAGCGCCGCGTAGGCATGCACCAGCTGCAGGGCGGTCACCGACACACCATAGCCATAGGACAGGGTCGCGGTCTCGGCCTTGCGCCACTCGCGGTGGTTGGGCAGGTTGCCGACGCGCTCGCCGGGGAAACCAAGGCCGGTGTACTGGCCCAGGCCGACCTGGGACATGACCCGGTAGATAGCCTCGCCGCCGATGTCGAAGGCGATCTTGCTCATGCCGACGTTACTGGAGTTGATCAGGATGCCGGTCAGGTCGAGGACCGGGCCCTCGCTCCTGGATACGTCCTTGATGGTGTAGCGGCCGATCTGCAGGCTGCCCGGGTACACCTCGACCTTGTCGGTGGGCTTCCAGCGGCCACTTTCCAGTGCCGCGCTCATCGAGATCGGCTTGACCGTGGAGCCCGGCTCGAACACGTCGATGATCGCGCGGTTACGCATGGCGGCCGGGAACATGCTGCGGCGGTTGTTGGGGTTGTAGGTCGGCTGGTTGACCATCGCCAGGACCTCACCGGTCTTGACGTCCATGATCACCAGGCTGCCGGCCTTGGCGTCCTGCTCGGCAATTGCGTTGCGCAGCTCGCGGGTGGCCAGGTACTGCAGGCGCAGGTCAATCGACAACGCCAAGGTCTTCCCGGCCTTGGCGTTCTTGGTTACCTGGATGTCCTTGATCAGCCGGCCGCGCCGGTCCTTGATCACCTGCCGCTTGCCGGGTACGCCGGCCAGCCACTCGTCATAGGCCAGTTCCACCCCTTCGCGACCGTGGTCATCGAGGTCGGTGAAGCCGACCATGTGCGCGGTGACATCACCGGCCGGGTAGAAGCGGCGGAATTCTTCCAGGCCATACACGCCCGGCACTTTCAGGTCGAGCACATGCTGGCCCTGCTCCGGGGTCAGGCCACGGACCAGGTAGATGAATTCCTTGTTGGCCTGCTGGGTCAGGCGGTCGATCAGTTGCTGCGGGTTCTGCCCAAGCGCCGCGGCCAGTTGCGGCCAGCGCTCCTTGGAGGCCTGCATTTCCTTGGGGTTGGCCCACAGGGTGGTGACCGGGGTACTGACCGCCAGCGGTTCACCGTTACGGTCGGTGATCAGGCCGCGGTGAGCCGGGATAGGGATGTGACGCAGGCTGCGCGCATCACCCTGCCCCTTGAGGAAGTCACGGTCGACCACCTGCAGGTCGATGATACGCCAGCAGATGGCACCGACCATCAGCGCCAGCAAGCCGATCACCACGCGGAAGCGCCACGGGTAGAGTGCGCCTTCGAGCTTCATCATGGCGCCACCATCCGCACTTCGTCAGCCGAAGGCACGCGCATCTTCAGTTGCTCGGAAGCCAGGCTTTCGATGCGGCTGGCAGCGGTCCAGGTGCTTTGCTCGAGGATCAGCCGGCCCCACTCGGCCTGGGCCTTGTCGCGCTCGTTCAATTCGCCGTACAGGGTGTTGAGCAGCTGGCGGTTCCAGTGCGCGCTGTAGGACACGGCGATGGCCGAAACCAGCACGGCAACGAACAGCAGAAGCATCAGGAAGCTTCCGCCTGGCAAGGGTTTGGCAAACAGCCTGCTCACCGCAGCTTCTCCGCCACACGCATCACGGCGCTGCGCGAACGTGGGTTGGCCTTGAGCTCGGCTTCGGAGGCGAACTGGGCCTTGCCGATGAGCTTGATTTTCGGCTCGAAGACCTTGTGCTGTACCGGCAGGTTGCGCGGCAGGTTGTCCGCCTCACCTTTCACCAGCTTGCGCATGAACAGTTTGACGATGCGGTCTTCCAGCGAATGGAAGCTGATGACCGCCAGGCGACCGCCGACTTCGAGCGCATCGAGTGCAGCCTCAAGACCGGTTTCAAGGTCGCCCAGCTCATTGTTGACGTGGATGCGCAGGCCCTGGAAGGCGCGGGTAGCCGGGTTCTTGCCCTTTTCCCAGGCCGGGTTGGCCACCTTGAGCACTTCTGCCAGGTCGGCAGTGCGGGTGAACGGCTGCTTTTCGCGGCGCTCGACGACGGCACGCGCCATGCGCCCGGCAAAACGCTCTTCGCCGTATTCCTTGAATACGCGGGCGATTTCTTCCACCGGTGCCATGGCAATGAACTCGGCGGCACTGATGCCCTGGTCCGGGTTCATGCGCATGTCCAGCGGGCCGTCATTGAGGAAGCTGAAACCACGCTCGGGGTCATCCAGCTGCGGCGAGGACACGCCCAGGTCCAGCAGCACGCCGCTGACCTTGCCGTGCAGGCCACGCTCGGCCACTTCCGCGCCCAGCTCGGCAAAGCTGCGCTGCACAATGACAAAGCGGCCGTCTTCGGCCGCCAGCGCTTGCCCCGTGGCAATCGCCTGTGGATCTTTGTCGAAACCCAGCAGCCGCCCTTGCGGCCCGAGCTTGCTGAGAATCAGCCGGCTGTGCCCGCCACGGCCGAAAGTGCCGTCCAGATAGCAACCGTCGGCGCGCAGGGCCAATGCCTCGACAGCTTCGTCGAGCAGGACGGTAATGTGGTTGAAGCCGCTATCTATGGTCACAGGATCAGGTCACGCAATTCGTCGGGCATGGCGCCCGGTTGTTGAATAGCTGCAAGGTCGGCTGCCGAAACCGCGTTCCAGGCATCTTCATCCCACAGCTGGAATTTGTTCAGTTGCCCCACCAGCATCGCCTTCTTGTCGAGCTTGGCGTACTCACGCAGACGGGGCGGCACCAGGAAACGCCCACTGCCATCGAGCTCCAGGTCAACCGCATTACCGATCAGCAAGCGCTGCAGGCGGCGGTTTTCCTCACGCAACGATGGCAAGGCACGCAACTTGGCTTCTATCTGTTCCCACTCATCGAGGGGATAAACACACAAGCAGGGGTCAACGGCGTCGATGGTCACGATCAGCTGACCATTGCAACGCGAATCGAGCTCGTCACGGTACCGGCTCGGCATGGCGAGACGACCCTTGGCATCGAGGCTGACGGCGTTGGCTCCGCGGAACACGGCTGCGATTCCCCACAATGTTAGCTTTTTTGTGTCAGAAAACCCACTTCATCCCACTTTCTGCCACTTGCGCACACTATAGGAATCCGCCCGCAGCACCGTCAAGGCACGTTCGGAAGGAAAAGCCTTACAGGACCGAGATTTAGCGCAATAAAGGAATGCGGAAGGACTACCGAGGAGAAAAAAACGCGAGAAAAATCAAACCCACGCAGGCGAATGGAGTTCGAAGTTAAAGTGATTTATCAAGAGTAAGATTTTTTCGGTATTACCAGAGGGCATCTGCTATCGAATAAGCAGGGAAGGAAAGGTGGAGAGTCGATCTGTAAGCCGGGTTTTGTCGAGGACAGTCATTCCTCTACGACGGCCATCACTGGACGCCTCTAGCAACCTACCCGGTTCCGACGCGGGCCACGCCTGATGGAACCCTATTTGGTCTTGCTCCGAGTGGGGTTTACCTAGCCACGAACTGTTGCCAGCCGTGCGGTGCGCTCTTACCGCACCTTTTCACCCTTACCGGCACCGAAGTGCTTAGGCGGTTATTTTCTGTGGCACTTTCCGTAGGCTCGCGCCTCCCAGGCGTTACCTGGCACTCTGCCCTATGGAGCCCGGACTTTCCTCCCCCTGCTGTTGCGGAACAAAAGCAGGCAGCGACTGTCCGATCGACTCTCCGCCGCCAAGATTAACGGCACGCGCGCCCGAGAACAAGCAATACCGGCATTTATATCAATATGCCACTACTGGGCTTTCTGCTTTTCCAGGGCAAGTTGATACAGCAGGTTCTTGCGCACCCCGGTAATTTCCGCAGCCAGCGCCGCCGCCCGCTTGAGTGGCAGCTCGGCCAGCAGCAGGTCGAGCACCCGCTGCGCCTCGGTACTGATCGCCTGCTCGCCCTCCGGCGCGCTCCAGCCACCCACCAACACCACGCACTCACCACGCTGCTGGTTGCTGTCACCGGCAACGAACGCACGCAACTCGGCCAGGGGCAGGCCCTTGAGGGTCTCGAAGGTCTTGGTCAGCTCGCGCGCCAAAAGCGCCGGGCGCTCGCCACCGAATACCGCCTCCATGTCTTCAAGGCATTCCAGGATACGGTGCGGGGCTTCGTAGAAGATCAGCGTGCGCGGCTCTTCCTTTACCTGCTCCAGGCGTGCCCGGCGCCCCGCCGCCTTGGCTGGCAGGAAGCCTTCGAAGATGAAGCGGTCCGACGGCAGGCCAGCTGCCGACAGCGCGGCGATCAGAGCGCAGGCGCCCGGCACCGGCACCACGTTCACCCCGGCAGCCCGCGCCTGGCGCACCAGGTGGTACCCCGGGTCGGAAATCAGCGGCGTGCCGGCATCGGAAACCAACGCCACATTCTCGCCCGCCAGCAGCTTGGTGAGAAAACGCCCGCCCTCGTCACGCTCGTTGTGCTCATGGCAGGCCGCCAGTGGTGTGTCGATACCGAAGTGCTGCAGCAGGCGGATCGAATGACGGGTATCTTCCGCCGCGATCAGGGCCACGTCCGCCAGCACCTTCAGCGCCCGGGCGCTCATGTCGTCGAGGTTGCCGATAGGGGTTGCGACCACATACAGCGTCCCCACCGTGGATTTCGAAGCCCCTGCCACATCAGTCACTGCGCACACCTGTCGTTCGGATCAAAGGCGCCATTGTAGCCCGAGCGCCTGCAACAGGGCGCAAAGAACTTCGCCGACGACCGATGGCAGGCCACCTATAGTGAAGGATCGACACGGCAACATCGCGCCCCGGCCACTGCTTGGGTACAATTGCCGGCCACCTTGATCGAGTAACAGGACCTTTACATGATCGCTTGCCTGCGGCTGTTCACAGCCCTCTGCCTTGCTGCCTTGCTGGCAGCCTGCGCCAGCTCGCCCTCATCCAGCCTGGGCGAACTGCCACGCACCCCGGACGCCAGCATCGAGCAACTGCTCGAAAAGGCTGCTTCCAGCAAGTCCGCGGAAGACGCCGCGCTGCTGCGCCTGAGCGCAGCCGACCTGGCCTACAGGCAGAAGGACTTCCCACGCGCCGCACGCATCCTCGAGCAGGTGCCGCTGGACACGCTCAAGCCGGCCCAGCAAGTGTTCGCCAGCACCCTGGGTGCCGAGTTGGCCATGAGCCGCAACCAGCCCAAGGCTGCCTTGACCGCACTGGCCCACCCTAGCCTGCAGCGCGTCGCCGAACTGCCGGAAGAACAGCAAGCGCGCACCTACAGCGTGCACGCCGCCGCCCTCGAAGCCGATGGCCAGGCCCTGGCCGCCGCGCAACAGCGCGTGCTGCTGGCCCCGCTGCTCAGCGGCCAGGCCGCCAGCACCAACAATGACGCCATCTGGGCCCTGGTCGCCTCGCTGCCGGCGGAGCAACTGCAGCAGCCGGGCAACGACCAGACCCTGGCCGGCTGGACCAGCCTTGCCTTCGCAGTAAAAAGCGCCGGCACCCTGGAGCAGCAGCAAGCGGCGATCGACGCCTGGGTCAAGCAGCACCCGGACCACCCGGCCGCCCAGCAACTGCCGCTGGCGCTGACCAAGCTCAAGGAGCTGGCCAGCCAGCCGCTGACCAAGATTGCCCTGCTGCTGCCTCAGGAAGGCCCGCTTGCCGGTGTTGCCCGCGCCCTGCGTGACGGCTTCATGGCTGCACACTTCCAGGCCCAGCAAGCCGGCCAGCAGGCGCCAGCCGTGCAGGTATTCGACAGCTCGCGCATCGGCTCGCTCGACGACTTCTATCGCCAGGCCCAGGCCGCAGGCGTACAGCTGGTCATCGGCCCACTGGAAAAACCGCTGGTCAAGCAACTGGCTGCCAAGCCACAACTGCCGATCACCACCCTGGCCCTCAACTACGCCGACGCCGGCCAGAAGGCTCCGCCGCAGCTGTTCCAGTTCGGCCTGGCTGCCGAAGACGAAGCCCGTGAAGTGGCCCGCCGCGCCCGCGCCGATGGCATGGTCCGCGCCGTGGCCCTGGTACCGAGCGGCGAATGGGGCGACCGCGTGCTTGCCGCCTTCCGCCAGGACTGGGAAGGCAACGGTGGCACCCTGCTTGCCGCAGAGCGCATCGCCCAGCCGGTCGCCCTGGCCCAGCAGATTGCCGACCTGTTCCAGCTGCGCCAGAGCGAAGGCCGCGCCAAGAGCCTGCAGAGCACGGTAGGCGGCAGCATCGCCGCGCAGCCGTCGCGCCGCCAGGACATCGACTTCATCTTCCTCGCCTCGACCCCGCAACAGGCCCAACAGATCAAGCCGACCCTGAACTTCCAGTACGCCGGTGACGTACCGGTCTACGCCACCTCGAACCTGTACAGCGCCAGTGGTGACGTCAACCAGTACAAGGACATGAACGGTATCCGCTTCTGCGAAACCCCATGGCTGCTCGACACCAGCAACAGCCTGCGCCAGCAGGTCGTGCAGCAGTGGCCACAAGCCGCCGGCAGCCTGGGCCGCCTGTATGCCATGGGCGTTGACGCCTACAGCCTGGCGCCGCGCCTGGGCCAGCTGAAAGCGCTGCCGGACAACCGCGTACTGGGCCTTTCGGGCAGCCTGAGCATGAACGCCAACCAGCGTGTCGAGCGTCAGCTGCCTTGGGCCGAGTTCGTTGGCGGCCAGGTCCAGCGCCTGCCTGACACCACTCGCTGATGGCAGCAGCGTCGCCCACCAGCGCCGGGCAGGCAGCAGAAACCCAGGCCCTCGAGTACCTCCAGGGGAAGGGCCTGCAACTGCTGGCGCGCAACTGGCGATGCAAAGGCGGTGAGCTTGATCTGGTCATGCTCGACGCCGATACAGTAGTATTCGTCGAAGTCCGCTACCGGTTGCACGCGGGCTTCGGTGGCGCTCTCGGCAGTATCGACGGGCGCAAGCAGAAACGGCTGGTGCTCGCCGCCAGCCTGTTCCTGCAGAAGGAGCCCCACTGGGGCAACCACCCCTGCCGCTTCGACGTAGTCGCCCTGCAGGGCAGCCACCATGCAGGCAGACCGCTTCAATGGCTGAAAAACGCCTTCGAATGCTGAACCCACTCCGATTTTTTTGCTCTATGTTTCGCGGGCTGGTCGTTGTTGCGCGTAGCAAAGACCACCGCCCCACTTAAGGTCACCAGATGGACATGCAATCCCGAATTCGCCGGCTGTTCCAGGCCAGCATCGATACCAAGCAACAGGCAATGGACATCCTGGCACCGCACATCGAGCAGGCCAGCCTGGTCATGGTCAACGCACTGCTCAACGAGGGCAAGATGCTCGCCTGTGGCAACGGCGGCTCGGCCGGCGATGCCCAGCATTTTTCCTCGGAGCTGCTCAACCGCTTCGAGCGCGAACGCCCGAGCCTGCCGGCCATCGCGCTGACCACCGACAGCTCGACCCTGACCTCGATCGCCAACGACTACAGCTACAACGAAGTCTTTTCCAAGCAGATCCGCGCACTGGGCCAGCCCGGTGACGTTCTGCTGGCGATCTCCACCAGCGGCAACTCGGCCAACATCATCCAGGCGATCCAGGCCGCACATGACCGCGAAATGATTGTCGTAGCATTGACTGGTCGCGATGGCGGCGGCATGGCTTCGTTGCTGCTGCCCGAAGACGTGGAAATCCGCGTGCCTTCGACGGTTACCGCGCGCATCCAGGAAGTCCACCTGCTGGCGATCCACTGCCTGTGTGATCTGATCGACAGCCAACTGTTCGGGAGTGAAGAATGAACCCTATGCGCCTCGGCCTTATGGCCCTGACCCTGTGCCTGAGCGTCACTGGTTGCAGCTCGGTATTGACATCTACCCGCAATTCGCCGATCGAAGACGATCGGGGCACGCGCACCATCGGCAGCAAGATCGACGACTCGCTGATCGAAACCAAGGCCTCGGTCAACATCGCCAAGGCCAGCCCTGATCTGGACAAAGGTTCGCACATCGTTGTCAGCAGCTACAACGGCATCGTCCTGCTGGCCGGGCAGACCCCGCGCGCCGACCTCAAGAGCCTCGCCGAGCAGACCGCCAGCCAGGTACAGAGGGTCAAGAAAGTGCACAACGAGCTGCAGGTGATGCAGCCTTCCTCGATCCTGGCGCGCAACAACGACGCCTGGCTGACCACCAAGATCAAGACCCAGATGCTGACCGACAATGCCGTGCCAAGCTCGCGCATCAAGGTGATTACCGAGAACGGCATCGTCTACCTGCTCGGCCTGGTGACGCAGCAGGAGGCCAACTCGGCCACTGCCGTGGTACAGGGCGTGTCGGGCGTGCAGAAAATCGTCAAGCTGTTCGAGTACATCGACTGATTCATTGGTTGCCTGAGCCGGCCTCTTCGCGGGTAAACCCGCTCCCACAGTGATCTCACGGCTTTCGAGCTTGTGGTATTCCTGTGGGAGCGGGTTTACCCGCGAAGAGGCCAGCACAGGCTACAACCCTGTTCCATCCTTTCAGATACCCAGGAAACACCGCATGAAAAAGCTTCTGCTGCCTGCCCTGCTGTTCGGCACCTTCGCCACCCTGGCCGGCTGCTCCACCCCTAGCCAGATCATCCTCAACGACGGCCGTGAAATCCAGACGGTCGACGTACCGCAGTACGACGCCGATTCCGGCTTCTACGAGTTCCAGCAACTCGACGGCAAACGTACTCGCATCAACAAGGACCAGGTACGCACCATCAGCGACCTGTGAGCCCGGCTTGGCGGTAAAGAAAAAGGCGATCCGGTTGGATCGCCTTTTTTGTTACTTGACCACTTTCAGGCTTGGTCGGCCAGTCGGGCGTGGCGGCTGGCCACCACCCCCTGGCGGGCCATCGTCATCCGGCTGCACATCATCATCTTCCTGCTCATCGTCATCCATCAGTGGCGGCTCCAGCTCGAAGACCATACCCTGGCCATTTTCGCGAGCGTAGATACCCAGGATCGCGCCAACCGGCACGAACAGCGAATGGGCCACACCACTGAAACGGCCCTCGAAGCTGACCGCATCGTTGTCCATGTGCAAACTGCGCACGGCGCTTGGCGAGATGTTCAGGACGATCTGGCCATCACTGGCGAAACCGTCCGGGACCTGAACCTTGGGAAATTCGGCGTTGACCAGCATATGGGGCGTGCAATCGTTGTCGACGATCCACTCGTACAGTGCTCGAACCAGATAGGGGCGACTGGAGTTCATCAACGGCTCCTTAAAGCTTGCGCATTTCACGTTCTACGGAGGACAGGCTCGCCTGGAAAGGCTCGCGGGCGAACTGCCGCTCCATGTAATCCAGCAGCGGCTTGGCTTGCCGCGGCAACTCGATGCCCAACACCGGCAAACGCCAGAGTATGGGCAGTAGACAACAATCGACCAGGCTTTGCTCATCGCTCATGAAACAGGCGAATTCATTGAACAGGGGCGAAACGCCGGTCAGGCTTTCACGCAGGGCCTTGCGCGCCTCGGTGCGGGCAGCCTCGCTGCTGCGCGAATCGAGTACGGTATCGGCCAGAACACACCAGTCGCGCTGAATGCGGTGCATCAGCAGACGGCTGTTGCCACGCGCAACCGGGTAGACCGGCATCAGCGGCGGGTGTGGGTAACGCTCTTCGAGGTATTCCATCACCACGGTCGACTCATACAACGCCAGGTCACGGTCGACCAGAGTCGGCAGGCTGCCGTAAGGGTTGACCTCGGCCAGCCTGGGCGGCAGGCGGGCGGGGTCGACATCGATGACCTGCACGCTGACGCCCTTCTCCGCCAGCACCAGGCGTACCCGATGGGAATAGTGGTCAGCGGGATCGGAATAGCAGGCTAACCTGTTGGTTGCGCCCATGTAGCGGCTCCTCGCACGAGATGCTTGTGCAACTGTAAATGAAAACGCGCCCGGGGCGCGCCCCGCATTTCTGCGGGGGCGCCCCGGGCGCGTTCAACAACCAGAAACTACTGCGTGATCAGTGCACGTCCTTCCAGTATTCACGCTTGAGCAAGTAGGCGAATACGAAGAAGAAAGCCAGGTACAGCAACACATAGGTACCGATGCGCTGGCTTTCCAGTTTGACCGGGTTGGCCGAATAGGCCAGGAAGGTCACCAGGTTCTTGACCTTCTCGTCGAACTGCTCGGTCGTCAGGGTACCGGATTTCGGCGTAATGGTCAGCTGGTCGCAGGCTTCATGGGTGATGGGGCTACCGGTCAACGGGTCGAATTGCTTCTTGCCATCGATCACGGTCTGCACCTGTTTGCAGCCAACCACCTGGTTGCCTTGCAGGCCGACCAGTACGTTAGGCATGCCGACGTTCGGGAACACCTTGTTGTTCACCCCGTAAGGCCGCGATGGGTCCTCGTAGAAGCTGCGCAGATAGGTGTACAGCCAGTCGGTGCCACGCACCCGGGCTACCAGGGTCAGGTCGGGCGGTGCGGCGCCGAACCAGGTCTTGGCATCGCTGGGCTTCATGCCGATCTGCATGTGGTCACCGATCTTGGCACCGGTGAACACCAGCTTCTCGAGCATCAGCTCGTGGGGGATGCCGAGGTCATCGGCCACCCGCTCGTAACGCTGGAACTTGGCGCTGTGGCAACCCATGCAATAGTTGGCAAAGGTACGCGCACCGTCCTGCATGGCGGCCTTGTCGCTCAGGTCGATGTCGACCTTGTCCAGCTCCAGGCCATGTTCGGCCGCGAAGGAAAAGGCAGGCATCACTGCCAGCAAAAATACTGCAATCAACTTTTTCATCAGCCAGTCACCCTTTCCGGAACCGGTTTGGTCTTCTCGAGCCTTGTGTAGAACGGCATCAGCAGGAAGTAGGCGAAGTACAACACCGTGCACACTTGGGACAGCAAGGTACGCCCGGGTGTCGGCGCCAGTACGCCGAGCACGCCGAGGATGACGAAGGCCACACAGAACACCAGCAGGAAGAGCTTGCTGATCCAGCCCTTGTAGCGCATGGAGCGCACCGGGCTGCGGTCGAGCCAGGGCAGCACGAACAGCACGGCAATGGCCGCACCCATGGCGATGACGCCCATCAGCTTGTCAGGCACCGCACGCAGGATCGCGTAGAACGGCGTGAAGTACCACACAGGCGCAATGTGCTCGGGGGTCTTGAAGGCGTTGGCCTGCTCGAAGTTCGGTTTCTCCAGGAAGTAGCCGCCCATTTCCGGGAAGAAGAACACTACGGCGCAGAACACGAACAGGAACACCACCACACCGACAATGTCCTTCACGGTGTAGTAAGGGTGGAACGGGATGCCGTCCAGCGGGATGCCGTTTTCGTCCTTTTTCTTCTTGATGTCGACGCCGTCAGGGTTGTTCGAACCCACTTCGTGCAGGGCGAGGATGTGCAGTACCACCAGGCCGAGGATGACGATCGGCAAGGCCACCACGTGCAGGGCGAAGAAGCGGTTCAGGGTGATGCCCGAGATCAGGTAGTCACCACGGATCCACTGGGTGAGGTCGTCACCGATCACCGGGATGGCACCAAACAGCGAAATGATCACCTGGGCGCCCCAGTAGGACATCTGCCCCCACGGCAGCAGGTAACCCATGAAGGCTTCGGCCATCAGCGCCAGGTAGATCAGCATGCCGAACAGCCACACCAGCTCGCGAGGCTTCTGATACGAGCCGTAGAGCAAGCCGCGGAACATGTGCAGGTAGACCACGATGAAGAACGCCGACGCACCGGTGGAGTGCAGGTAGCGCAGGATCCAGCCGTATTCCACGTCACGCATGATGTACTCGACCGAGGCGAACGCCTCTTCTGCCGAGGGCGTGAAGCTCATGGTCAGCCACACACCGGTGACGATCTGGTTGACCAGCACCAGCAGCGCCAGGGAGCCGAAGAAGTACAGGAAGTTGAAGTTCTTGGGCGCGTAATACTTGCTCAGGTGGTCTTCCCACATCTTGGTGGCGGGGAAGCGAGCATCAATCCAGTCCATGAACTTGCTCATCATGCGTTCTCCTGGTCAACGCCGATGACGACGATCTCGTCCGACTCGTAAGAGTGCGGTGGCACGGGCAGGTTGAGGGGCGCCGGCTGCGACTTGTAGACACGGCCGGCCAGGTCGTAGTGGGAGCCGTGGCACGGGCAGAAATAGCCACCGACCCATTTCGGCCCAAGGTCGGCGGGTGCGACTTCCGGGCGGAAGGTGGGCGAGCAGCCCAGGTGCGTGCACAGACCGACGAGGATGAGGATTTCCGGCTTGATCGAACGGACCTGCGGGTCGACATAGGTGGGCTGTACCGAGGCCTTGGACTCGGGGTCAGCCAGATCACCAACGACCTTTTTCAGGTTACCGAGAATCTCGTCCGTTCGCCGCACGATGAACACCGGCTGGCCACGCCACTCGGCCACCATCTGCTGCCCGGCCTCGACCTTGGCGATATTGACCTTCACCGGTGCACCTGCGGCTTTCGCCTTGGCACTGGGAAACCATGACCCCACGAACGGTACCGCAGCCCCCACTGCCCCCGCTGCCCCGACTACAGATGTCGCGGCTACGAGGAAGCGGCGCCGGCCTGCGTTGACGCCGTCATTGCTCATTCAGTCCTCTCCCATCAGCTTGCTTGGCCTGTTGAACCAGACCCTGTACTTAGGTTGTGTCAGTGGCGCTAAAAATTGGTCGCCATGGTAAGAAACAAATCCACACACTGACAAGGTGAATACCCCAGCCAGGGGGCACTACCCGCGCTTTGCTTGATCTGCGTCTATGCGACAAGTGGTCACTGACATGCTGACAGGTTAGTTCAAGACATAAAAAAAGCCCGGTTCCAAGGAACCGGGCTTTTTTCGACT
Source organism: Pseudomonas sp. NLJ1 (assembly GCF_049486705.1). Classification (NCBI taxonomy): domain Bacteria; kingdom Pseudomonadati; phylum Pseudomonadota; class Gammaproteobacteria; order Pseudomonadales; family Pseudomonadaceae; genus Pseudomonas; species Pseudomonas sp. NLJ1. Next base: position 1,812,911 of record NZ_CP137735.1, read on the forward strand.
GCCGAAGCGGTATTAACGCTTGGAGTACTGAGGACGCTTACGCGCTTTACGCAGACCCACTTTCTTACGCTCGACTTCACGAGCGTCGCGGGTGACGTAGCCAGCACGACGCAGAGCGCCACGCAGGGTTTCGTCGTATTCCATCAGAGCGCGGGTGATACCGTGACGGATCGCACCGGCTTGACCGCTGACACCACCACCGGAAACGGTGACGTAGATGTCGAACTTCTCGACGGTTTCGGTCAGCTCGAGTGGCTGACGAACAACCATGCGAGCGGTTTCGCGACCGAAGAACACGTCCAGAGAACGGTTGTTGATGGAAATGTTACCAGTACCCGGACGCAGGAATACGCGAGCGGTTGCGGTCTTGCGACGGCCAGTGCCGTAGTTTTGAGTCGCCGACATAATGAACTATCCCGTTAGATCTTCAGTTCTTGAGGCTGCTGAGCAGTGTGTGGGTGAGCAGCACCCGCGTACACTTTCAGCTTGCGGTACATGTCGCGACCCAGCGGGTTCTTCGGCAGCATGCCTTTGACCGCAGTTTCGATAACACGCTCAGGGGCCTTGGCGATCAACTTCTCGAAGTTGATTTCCTTGATACCGCCTGGGAAACCGGAGTGGGAGTAGTACATCTTGTCGGAAGACTTGGCACCAGTCACACGAACCTGCTCGGCGTTGATAACGACGATGTAGTCGCCGGTGTCAACGTGAGGGGTGTATTCTGGTTTGTGTTTGCCACGCAGACGGCTAGCGATTTCGGTAGCCAGACGACCCAGGGTCTGGCCAGCGGCGTCGACTACGAACCACTCGCGCTTTACTGTTTCCGGTTTAGCAGTAAAAGTTTTCATTCTCTAAAGCCTCAGAGGCCGCCCAGCGAAAAATAGACGGCGAATCTTACTGGATAGTGCACAGCTTGCCAAGGGCAAGCGCGCAGCCGAACGCTGACGCTTTGGGGGCTCGGGTCAGGCACGCCAATGTTCGACGGGGTTCTTCCTGCGTGGTGGTGCATCACTTCCGCCACACGGAGAGCTGCCGAATTATCCAGATTGCGCGAAAAATTTCAACCTGCTTTGATGTTTTCATTTGCCAAGGAGTGTCTATCCGATGGAATACCGCCAGCTCGGCCGTACCGACCTCAACGTCAGCGCCCTGTGCCTGGGCACCATGACCTGGGGCGAACAGAATGACCAGGCCGAGGCCTTCGCGCAGATTGCCCGGGCCAAGGCCGCAGGGGTCAACTTCATCGATACCGCCGAGATGTACCCGGTACCGCCCCGCCCCGAAACCTACGCCGCCACCGAGCGCATCATCGGCAACTGGTTCAAGGCCAATGGTGATCGCGACGAGTGGGTGCTGGCGAGCAAGGTCGCAGGCCCCGGCAACGGTATCAGCCACATTCGCGACGGCCAGCTCAAGCACAACCGCCAGCACATCGTCGCGGCGCTGGACGAGAGCCTCAAGCGCCTGCAGACCGACCGCATCGACCTGTACCAGTTGCACTGGCCGGAGCGCAACACCAACTTCTTCGGCAAGCTGGGCTACCAGCACCTGCCACAGGACCACTTCACCCCGCTGGAAGAAACCCTCGAAGCGCTGGACGAGCAGGTACGCGCGGGCAAGATCCGCCACATCGGCCTGTCCAACGAAACGCCGTGGGGCACCATGAAGTTCCTGCAACTGGCCGAAAGCCGTGGCTGGCCGCGGGCGGTGTCGATCCAGAACCCGTACAACCTGCTCAACCGCAGCTTCGAGGTGGGCCTGGCGGAAGTCGCCATCCGCGAGCAATGCGGCCTGCTGGCCTACTCGCCGTTGGCGTTCGGCATGCTTTCGGGCAAGTACGAGAACGGCGCACGGCCGGAGAAAGCGCGCCTGACGTTGTTCAGCCGCTTTGCCCGCTATTCCAACCCACAGACCGTGGCGGCGTGCAGCCGCTATGTGCAGCTGGCTCGCGAGCACGGCCTGGACCCGGCGCAGATGGCCCTGGCGTTCGTCACCCGGCAGCCGTTCGTGACCAGCAACATCATTGGCGCGACCAGCCTGGAGCAGCTGGACAGCAACCTGGCCAGCCTCGAGCTGAGCCTGAGTGATGAACTGCTGGCGGCGATCGAGTCGATTCACCAGGAGCAGCCGAACCCGGCGCCTTGAGCGCAATAATATTGTACCGCCCTCTTCGCGGGTAAACCCGCTCCCACAGGGTCCCCCGCAGCCCTCAAGACCTGCGCGACACTTGTGGGAGCGGGTTTACCCGCGAAGAAGGCCACGCGGTGCAGCAGGCTAGACACAATCACCAAAAAATAAGACGATCCAGCCGGTGATTGACCACTCTACCCTATAAGAACAATGACAATGATGTTTACCCAACCCTCGACGTCGCTGCGGCGTGTCAGCATCCTGGCCATTGACAAGGTGTTCGCTTCGACCTTGATGCAGGCCAAGGATTTCTTCCACCTCGCCAGCTTGCGCTACAGCAAACAGCTGGGCCTGGGCCTGCAACCCATGTTCGAGATCCGCCTGGTGAGCCCGGACGGCCAGCCCGTTGACAGCTTCAGCAATGTGCAGTTGCCGGTCGAAGGTGGCCTTGACGACGCCGATGTGATCATCCTCCCGGCCTTCTGGGACGACTTCGACAACCTGCTGCAACGTTATCCACAGGTGCTGCCGTGGCTGCGTGAACAGCATGCGCGTGGCGCGGTGCTGTGCGCCGAGGCCAGTGGCGTGTTCTGGCTGGCCGAGTCCGGCCTGCTCGACGGCAAGGAGGCGACTACCTACTGGCGCTTCTTCACCAGCTTTGCCGAACGTTTCCCGAAGATCCGGCTGAATCAGGACAAGCACCTGACCGACGCCGACAATATCTATTGTGCTGGCGGCGCCACTTCAGCCTGCGATCTGTACATCTACCTGATCGAACGCTTCTGTGGCGCCAACGTGGCCCGCGCCGTGTCCCGCGACATCCTCTACGAAGTGCAGCGCAACTACACCCCGGGGCGCATGGGCTTTGGCGGGCAGAAGTTGCACCAGGACCTGATCATCCTGCAGATCCAGCATTGGCTGGAGGAACACTTCGCCGACAAGTTCCGCTTCGAGGACGTGGCTCGCAACCACGGCATGAGCATTCGCAATTTCATGCGCCGCTTCCAGGGCGCCACGGGTGACAAGCCGCTGCATTACCTGCAACGGTTGAGGATCGAGACGGCCAAGGGGCTGCTATCGAGCACGCGCAAGAGCATCAAGACCATCAGCTATGAGGTCGGCTATGACGATGCCAGTTTCTTTGCGCGGCTGTTCCGCCAGCATACCGAGTTGTCGCCGAACCAGTATCGGCAGCAGTTCATGCAGGAGGCTTGAGGACAATGGGGCTGCTTTGCAGCCCATCGCGACACAAGGCCGCTCCTACAGGGGATCGCGTATCCCCTGTAGGAGCGGCCTTGTGTCGCGATGGGCCGCAAAGCGGCCCCAGAATGTTACGGCTTGTGAGCGCGCGCCAGGAACTCGTGCGACTGCATCTCCAGCAACCGGCTCAGGGTGCGCTGGAACTCGAAGGCCAGGCGCCCACCGGTATACAGGTCCTTCAGCTCCACCTCGGCCGAGATGATCAGCTTGACGTTGCGGTCGTAGAACTCGTCCACCATGTTGATGAAGCGGCGGGCGATGTCATCGGTGGTGACGCCCATCTGCTCCACGTTGCTCAACAGCACGGCATGGAAGATCTTGCCCAGTTCGATGTAATCGTTCTGGCTGCGAGGGCCGTCGCACAGGGCGCGGAAGTCGAACCAGGCCACGTCGTCACAGGTAAGCAGGGCATTGATCGGTCGATTCTCGATCATCAGCACATCGTTCTCGACCGCCTGGGTGCACTCGGGGGTCAGTGCCTTGAAGCTTGCGCGCAGGCTCTGGTGCGCTGCTTCATCGAGCGGGTAGTGGTAAAGCTCGGCCTGCTCCAGGTGGCGCAGGCGGTAGTCGACCCCGCTGTCGACGTTCACCACCTCGGTGTACTGCTTGATCATGGCGATGGCCGGCAGGAAGCGCGCGCGCTGCAGGCCGTCCTTGTACAGGCCGTCCGGCACGATGTTGGAGGTGGCCACCAGCGATACGCCGTTCTTGAACAACTCTTCCATCAGGGTGCCGAGGATCATCGCGTCGGTAATGTCCGACACGAAGAATTCGTCGAAACAGATCACCTTGGCTTCTTCGCTGAAGCGCTTGGCGATGATGGTCAGCGGGTTCTTCTCGCCCTTGAGGGTTTTCATTTCCTCGTGCACACGCTTCATGAAGCGGTGGAAGTGCGTGCGCATCTTCTGCTTGAACGGCAGCGCCTCGAAGAAGGTATCGACCAGGTAGGTCTTGCCGCGCCCTACCCCACCCCAGAAGTACAGGCCCTTGATCGGGGTCTGCTCCTTCTTGCCGAACAGCTTGCCGAACACACCCGGCTTGTTGTTCTGCGCATGTACCAGGTCGTCGTACAGGCGCTGCAGGTGACGCACAGCAGTTTCCTGCGCCGCGTCATGGAAGAAGTCGGGACGTTTCAGATCTGCTTGATATCGTTCTAGGGGCGTCATGATTCGTTAGCGAGGCAACAAAAAACGGGCCGTCACTGTAGCGACAGGCCCGCTTAATGGCAATGCGACTTGCGTCAATATGCCTCATTTACGCTGTATGGCACCGGCGTTGCCGGTGTTCGCGGGTGAACCCGCTCCCACAGGAGAAATACCTGTAGGAGCGGGTTCACCCGCGAATAGGCCAGTACAGGCGGGTGCGATATTTCAGTCCTGCTGTGGTGCCAGGGCTACACGCAGGCTTTCGATGGCCGCATCACGGGCCTCGGCGCTGTCGAACTGCGGCCCGTCGGCAACCTGCTCGCCGTTCAGCCACAGGCCGAAGCCCAGGCCTTCGACGCGCACATCCGCCTCGCCACCCTGCTGCAGCTGCTTGCTCACGGCGCCGGCGCTCTTGCCGTCGGCGAAGCTGCGCGACAGCAGCAGTTGTTCGCCATCAGCGGCCAGCAGACGGAAGCGGAAGCTGCCGTCTTCATCACGGAAGCTGACGAAACGCGCGCTCTTGGCGGCCTTCTTCTTCACTTCGGTGCTGGCCTGCACGCTGCTGCGGAATGACCGCAGGCCAACAGCCTCGCGCAGCTGCTCGAGGAACGGCGTGGCGATCTTGCGGGCCTTGGCGGCGCCAGCCAGCAGGATGTCTTCCAGGTCCGCCGGGCGGGCGATCAACTGGTGGTAGTACTCGCGCTTCTCGGCCAACTGGCCGTCCAGCAGCTGGAACAGGCGCTGCTTGGCCTCGCCCCAACCCAGGCCCTGCAGCAGCTCTTCACGGAACTCGGCGCACTGCGCCGGCGTCGAGAAGGCCTGGAACAGGGTGAACAGGTGCGCGTTGTCCGGGTCTTTCGCTTCGCCAGGCGCACGCGAGTCGGTGACGATGCGCGAGATCGCGTCTTTCATCTCCTTGGCGCTGGTGAACAGCGGGATGGTGTTGTCGTAGCTCTTGGACATCTTGCGCCCGTCCAGGCCCGGCAGGGTCGCCACGCTCTCTTCGATCACCGCTTCCGGCAGGGCGAAGAAGTCCTTGCCCTGGCCGAACAGGTGGTTGAAGCGCTGGCCGATGTCGCGGGCCATTTCCACGTGCTGGATCTGGTCACGGCCGACCGGCACCTTGTTGGCATTGAACATCAGGATGTCCGCAGCCATCAGCACCGGGTAGCTGTACAGGCCCATGGTCACGCCGGCATCCGGGTCTTCGCCGTTTTCCAGGTTCTTGTCCACCGAGGCCTTGTAGGCGTGTGCGCGGTTGAGCAGGCCCTTGGCGCTGACGCAGGTCAGCAGCCAGGTCAGCTCGGGGATTTCCGGGATGTCGGACTGGCGATAGAAAGTCACCTTGTCCGGATCGAGGCCACCGGCCAGCCAGGTAGCGGCGATTTCCAGGCGCGAACGCTGGATGCGCAGCGGGTCGTCGCACTTGATCAGGGCGTGGTAGTCGGCCAGGAAGTAGAACGAGTCGACACCGGGCTGCTGGCTGGCACGGATCGCCGGGCGGATGGCGCCGGCGTAGTTGCCCAGGTGCGGAGTGCCGGTGGTGGTGATACCGGTGAGAATGCGCGTGGTCATGGGTGTTCGCTTATTCAGGCTTGGCTCAGTTCGAAAGGCGCGGCAGCAGCAGATCCTTCAGATCGGTCAGCTTGCCATGGAAGAAGTGTCCGCATTCTGCCACTTTCAGCAGCTCATGGGGGCGCGACAGGCTGTCGGACCATTCGTAAACCAGCTGCGGCGCAACCACTTCGTCAGCGTCCGGCTGCACCACGGTGATCGGGCAGCGCTGTGGCAGCGGGTATTCCGGCGTCAGGCGCATCACCGCCGGGGCGATCATGAACAGCTGCTGCAGCTCTACTCCAGCGGCCTCCAGGCGGCCGGCCAGGCTGGTGGCGACGAAGCCGCCGAACGAGAAGCCCATCAGTACCAGCGGCAGGCCCAGATGTTTTTCGCGCAGCCAGGCCGCAGCGGCCTCGGCATCGGCCACCTCGCCGGCGCCCATGTCATGGCTGCCGGCGCTCTGGCCGACGCCACGGTAGTTGAACCGCAGGGTCACGTAGCCTGCGTCGCGGGCGGTGCGTTGCAGGGTCGAGACTACCTTGTTGAGCATGGTGCCACCATGGACCGGGTTGGGGTGGCAGATCAGCACCGCGCCACGTGCATTGGCCACGTCCAGGTACAAGGCTTCCAGCTGGCCGCTGGGGCCATCGATGAACAAGGGGGTTTCGCGGACAAGCAAGGCACTACTCCGTGACCTCGGGAGGGGTCGATTCGTCTAGGTGAGGAATTCTGTTCTGATTTGCGATCGCTCGCGGTATACAGCGCAGGTCTGAGCCGTTAACGTAAAGCAAAGCCGTTTATAGAGGAAGGACTCGTGGAACTCTCGCTCCTTGTTTGGTTGTTGCCGACCCTGGCCCTGGTCATCGGCGTCGTGGTCGGTTTCGTCGTCGCTCGCCTGCTGCCCAATGCTGCGCCGAGCAGCACCCAGCGCCAGCTGGATGACATCCAGAAGCGCTTCGACAGCTACCAGAACGAAGTGGTCACCCACTTCAACAGCACCGCCGTGCTGGTCAAGAAACTGACCCAGAGCTACCAGGACGTCCAGGATCACCTGGCCGAAGGCGCCAACAGCCTGGCCCTTGATGACGTTACTCGCCAACGCCTGCTGGCTGCCCTGCACTCCGAGGGCGCGCAAGGCCCGCGCGACCGCCTGACCCCGCCGAAGGATACCGCCGAAGTGCCACGCGACTATGCGCCGAAAGCGCCGAACTCGCCGGGCATGCTCGACGAGAGCTACGGGCTCAAGCGCTGATCTGCCGAACATGAAAAAGGCCTCGCTAGAGGCCTTTTTTGTGGGCTGAATTCACTGGCCTCTTCGCGGGCACGCCCGCTCCCACAGGTATTCCACAGATTTCAAATGCTGTGGTGTACCTGTGGGAGCGGGCGTGCCCGCGAAGAGGCCAGCCCAGGCCACCTAGCTGCAAGCCTGCAATGCCTGCTCGACATCCGCCAGCAGGTCCTCCACATCCTCGAGCCCCACCGACAGGCGCACCAGCCCTTCCGAGATCCCGTGATGCGCCCGCTCCTGCGGGGTATAGCTGGAATGGGTCATGCTCGCCGGGTGCTGCGCCAGCGACTCGGCATCGCCCAGGCTCACCGCGCGGGCGAACAGCTGTAGCGCGTTCATGAAACGCCGGCCAGCCTCGATACCGCCCTTGAGCTCGAAGCCAATCATCCCGCCCGGCAAACGCATCTGCCGCTGCGCCAGCTCGTACTGGGCAAACGACGGCAACCCCGGGTAGTGAATCAGCTCCACCTGCGGCTGCCGAGCCAGGAACTCAGCCACCTGCAGGGCATTGGCACAATGCCGGTCCATGCGCAGGGCCAGGGTCTTGATCCCGCGCATCAGCAGTGATGCGTCATGCGGCGATAGCACCGCCCCGGTCATGTCCTTCAGCCCTTCCAGGCGAATGCGGTCGACCAGCGCCTTGCGCCCCACCACCAGGCCGGCAGTGATATCACCGTGGCCACTTAGGTACTTGGTCGCCGAATGCACCACCAGGTCCGCCCCCAGCTCCAGCGGCCGCTGCAGGTAAGGCGTGCAATAGGTGTTGTCGACCACCACATGTACATCATGCCCGCGCACCGCCTCGGCCACGGCGGCGATATCCACCAGTTGCATGTTGGGATTGGCCGGCGTTTCAAAGTAGATCATCCGCGTTTTGCTGTTGATCGCCGCTTTCAAGGCCTTGGCATCGTTCAGGTCGACATGGCGAATCTTCACGCCGAACTCGCCAATGCCATGGTGCAGGAAGGCAAAGGTGCAGCCGTACAGTGTGCGCCCGACGATCAACTCATCGCCGGGGCGCAGCAAGGTCCAGATCGTCGAGGTGATGGCGCCCATGCCCGACGCTAATGCCAACCCCGCCTCGCCCCCCTCCAGCGAGGCCATGCGCTGTTCCAGCAAAGCCAGGGTAGGGTTGGAGATACGGCTGTAGAAATGCCCCGGTTCTTCTCCGGCGAAGCATGCAGCGCCATATTCCACAGTTGGGAAGGCGTAGGTGGCGGTCTGGTACACCGGCGGCACCAGGGCGCCACCGTGAGAAAGCGGGTCGTAGCCATGGTGAATGGCCCGCGTGGAAAAACCGGTGTTGTTATGGGAGTCGCGCATGGCAACAGCCTCTTGTGGTTTGCTATAAGCTTATGCCACCGAGCTGCCCGATTTTTTCCAAAATGGCCCACGCATCCGCGTGCTTGTTGGAACAAAAACAATAATTACCGGATCAGGAGGGCAAAACATGCCTTCGAGCCTCGACCGCACCGACCGCGCCCTGCTCGCTGCCCTGCAGGACAACGCCCGCCTTACCGTTGCCGAACTCGCCGACCAGGTGGCACTGACCACCTCGCCGTGCTGGCGGCGGGTCAAGTTGCTGGAGGACAACGGCTACATCACCGGCTACCAGGCCATCCTCTCGCCCAAGTCGCTGGGGTTTGGCGTGACCGCGTTCGTCAGCATCATGATGGACTCGCACACCAAGGACATGGCGCTGGCATTCGAGCAGCGGCTGATGGAGATTCCCGAGATTGTTGCCTGCCACAATATTTCCGGGCGCTATGACTTCCTGCTGGAGATCCTCGCGCGGGACCTGGAGTCGTTCGGCGAGTTCACCCGGGAGGTGCTGCAGCGATTGCCAGGAGTGAAGGAGATCTATTCGAGTTTTTCCTACAAGGCGGTGAAGGAACGGCGGGTGATACCGGTGTCAGAAAAACACATCTGAACAACTTGCGCGCTCCGTTTGGGAGCAACTGTCTTGCTAAAAAATCCACAAGTTTGCGCAGTCCCTGTGGGAGCGGCTTTAGCCGCGAACACCGGCACAGCCGTTGCCATCCATCGCGCCGCCTGCTTCGCGGGTGAACCCGCTCCCACAGGTACAGTGTGAGCCCGAAGCATGCGCTCTATCTGCGGGAACGAGAAACAAAAAACCCCGCCGAAGCGGGGTTTTTCTTGCAGGCTAACGCTTAGATCGCGCCGCGCTGACGCAGCACATCCAGCACCTGTTTCACGCCTTCTTCCACGCTGGTGGCCTGGGTGTCGATCACAAGGTCGGCGTCCAGCGGCACATCGTACGGGAAGCTTTCGCCCGGGATGTTGTCGCCACCGGCAGCGTACAGGCCTTGCGGGTCGCGCTCACGGCAAGCCAGCGGCGAGGCCTGGACGTAAACGGTCACCAGGCGCTCCTTGCCGATCAACGCCTTGGCCTGTTCGCGGCCTTCGGCATCCGGGGCCACGAACGCGGCCAGGGTCAGCAGGCCGGCTTCGTTGAACTGGCGCGCCACATGGGCGGCGCGGCGCCAGTTCTCGGTGCGGCCGGCGCGGTCCTGTGGCAGGCCCTTGTTCAGGTCGTGGCGCAGGTTCTGGCCGTCGAGCACGTACACCGCACGGCCCATGTCGAACAGCTTGCGCTCCACGGCATAGGCCAGGGTGCTCTTGCCAGCGCCGGACAGGCCGCTGAACAGCACGGTGGCTGGCTGCTGGCCGAAGCGCAGGGCACGCTCTTCGGTGGCCACATGGCACAGCTTGCCATGATGGCCGGTGCTGCCGTGCGGCAGGACTGGCGGGGCGATGATCATGCCGGCACCGACAGTGCCGTTGGTCAGGCGGTCGATGACGATGAACGCACCGGTGGTGCGGTTGCTGTCGTAACCGTCCAGGGCGATCGAGGCGTCCAGGGACACCTTCACGCGGCCGATCTCGTTCAGTTGCAGCGCGCTCGCGGCGCCCTGCTCCAAGGTGTTCACATCGACCTTGTGGGTGATGCTGGCAATCGAGCCCGGCACGTAGCTGGTGGCGCGCTTGATGTCGTATTTCTTGCCCGGGAGCATCGGCTCTTCGGCCATCCACACCAGCATGGCGTCGAACTGGTCGGTGACAGGCGGGACGTTGTCGGCATGCACCAGCAGGTCGCCACGGGAGATGTCGATCTCGTCTTCCATGGTCAGGGTCACGGCCTGGCCAGGGCCTGCGTTTTCCAGCTCGCCTTCGTAGGTGACGATGGACTTGACGCGGCTGCTCTTGCCCGACGGCAGCACGACGATTTCGTCTCCCTTGTGCACCACGCCGCTGGCGATGGTGCCGGCGAAGCCACGGAAGTTCAGGTTCGGACGGTTGACGTACTGCACCGGGAAGCGCAGGTCGGTGAAGTTGCGGTCGGCCGACACTTCGACGGTTTCGAGGATTTCCATCAGCGTCGGGCCGGCGTACCACGGCGAACGCTCGCTGTGGTTGACCACGTTGTCACCCTTGAGCGCCGACATCGGCACGAAGTGCAGGCTGCTCGGGGTCAGGTTGATGGCTTCGGCGAACTTCAGGTAGTCGGCCTTGATCGACTCGAAGACGTCCTGATCGAAGCCCTTGAGGTCCATCTTGTTGACCGCGACCACGATGTGCTTGATGCCCAGCAACGAGGCAATGTAGCTGTGGCGGCGGGTCTGGGTCTGCACGCCGTAGCGGGCGTCGACCAGGATGATCGCCAGGTCGCAGGTGGACGCGCCAGTGGCCATGTTGCGGGTGTACTGCTCGTGGCCCGGGGTGTCGGCAATGATGAACTTGCGCTTGGCGGTGGAGAAATAGCGGTAGGCGACATCGATGGTGATGCCCTGCTCGCGCTCGGCCTGCAGGCCGTCGACCAGCAGCGCCAGGTCGACTTCCTCGCCGGTGGTGCCGACTTTCTTCGAATCACGGGTGATGGCCTCGAGGTGGTCCTCGTAGATCATCTTCGAGTCATGCAGCAGGCGCCCGATCAGGGTGCTCTTGCCGTCATCCACGTTACCGCAGGTGAGGAAACGCAGCAGTTCTTTACGCTCGTGCTGAGCCAGATAAGCGAGGATGTCTTCGCTGATCAAATCGGATTGGTGCGACATGGAGTAGCCCTGAAAATTAGAAGTAGCCCTGACGTTTCTTGTCTTCCATGGAACCGGCGCCATCGTGGTCGATGACCCGGCCCTGGCGCTCGGAAGTGCGCGTCAGGAGCATTTCCTGAATGATGTCGGTGAGCGTTTCGGCTTCCGACTCGACAGCACCCGTCAACGGGTAGCAGCCGAGGGTACGGAAACGCACCTTCTTCTTGACGATGCGCGCTTTCTCTTCCTCGGAGAGGTGCTCGAGAATACGCTCGTCGTCGATCATGATCAGGGTGCCATTCTTCTCGATCACTTCACGCTCGGCGGCGAAGTACAGCGGCACGATCGGGATGCCTTCGAGGTAGATGTACTGCCAGATGTCCAGCTCGGTCCAGTTCGACAGCGGGAAGACGCGGATCGACTCGCCTTTGTTGACCTTGCCGTTGTACACGTTCCACAGCTCGGGGCGCTGGTTCTTCGGGTCCCAGCGGTGCTTGCTGTCACGGAACGAATACACGCGCTCCTTGGCCCGCGACTTCTCTTCGTCGCGGCGCGCACCACCGAAGGCAGCATCGAAACCGTGCTTGTCCAGCGCCTGCTTCAGGCCCTGGGTCTTCATGATGTCGGTGTGCTTGGAGCTGCCATGGGTGAACGGGTTGATGCCCTGCGCCACACCCTCGGGGTTGACGTGGGTGATCAGCTCCAGGCCCATTTCCTCGACCATCTTGTCGCGGAAGCTGTACATCTCCTGGAATTTCCACTGGGTGTCGACATGCATCACCGGGAACGGCAGCTTGCCCGGGAAGAAGGCCTTGCGCGCCAGGTGCAGCATCACGGCGGAATCCTTGCCGATCGAGTACAGCATCACCGGGTTGTCGAACTCGGCGGCCACCTCGCGGATGATGTGGATGCTCTCCGCCTCCAGCTGTTTCAAGTGCGTCAGTTTGTCGACCATGGCTACTCACGAAAAACGATCTTATGGACGGCCTGCGGGCCGTGTTCGAGCGAGCCACTTTATCACAGCGGCTTCTTCTATTTAGGAGGCTGGCTAGATCGAAAAAGTCTAACGATATGACTGCGGGTTTGGGCCAGCAGGCCTGGCCTCTTCGCGGGTAAACCCGCTCCCACAGGGATCCCGCAGGCCTGGGATCAACACTGTCCCTGTGGGAGCGGGTTTACCCGCGAAGAAGGCGACGCCGATGTCAGATCGGGTTCGGGCAATCGATGAACAGGTGCTCCACGGCAAACCGCCGTGCAAGGTAATCACCCAGCGCCTGCACCCCATAGCGCTCGGTGGCATGGTGCCCGGCGGCAATGAAGCTGACGCCATTCTCGCGGGCGCTGTGGTAGGTCTGCTCCGATGCCTCGCCCGTCAGGTACAGGTCCACTCCGGCCGCGATCGCCGTGTCGATGTAGCCTTGCCCGCCCCCGGTGCACCAGCCGACCCGACGGATCATCTGCTCACCCTCGACCAACAGGGGCTCACGCCCCAGCACCTCACGCACCCGCCGGGCGAAGTCGCGGGCGGTCATCGGCTCGGCCAGCGAGCCGACCAGCCCGACCACCTTGGGGTTCTCCGGATCCAGCGGACCTTCGACGGTGATGTCCAGCTGCCGCGCCAGTTGCACGTTGTTGCCCACATCCGGGTGCACATCCAGCGGCAGGTGGAACGCCAGCAGGCTGATGTCGTTGTTCAACAGGGTCTTCAGCCGGCGCTGCCGGATGCCGGTGACGCACGGGTTCTCACCCTTCCAGAAGTAGCCATGGTGCACCAGCACCAGGTCGGCCTCGGCCTCGACTGCCGCATCCAGCAACGCCTGGCTGGCGGTAACGCCGCTGACGATGCGGCTGACCTGCGGCCGGCCTTCGACCTGCAAGCCATTGGGGCAATAATCCTGGATCTTCGCGCTGCCCAGGTAACGCTCGGCTTCCTCGACCAGGGTGTTCAGAGCGACAGCCATGAAAATCTCCTCGAAATCTGCGTTCTTCTCGGGCACAACGCCCATGCAACGCCCGTATAATGCCGGCCATTATGGGCCGTCGCCGGCACTGGGGGAACCGGTGTATGATCGCGCGCGCTCATGCCCCACCGCACGGTCACCGTCCCCGGCTCTTTCCAGGATTCATTCATGTTCAAGGCTTTGCGTTATTTTGGCTGGCCCCTGCTTACCGGCGTACTGATCGCCATGCTGATCATCCAGCGCTTCCCGGAATGGGTCGGCCTGCCCAGCCAGGACGTCAACCTGCAGCAGGCGCCGCAGACCTCGCGGATCATGCAGGGCCCGGTATCCTACGCCGACGCCGTGACCCTGGCCGCCCCGGCGGTGGTCAACCTGTACACCACCAAGGTGGTGAACAAGAGCGCCCACCCGCTGTTCGAAGACCCGCAGTTCCGCCGCTTTTTCGGTGACAACCTGCCCAAGCAGCGCCGCTGGGAGTCGAGCCTGGGCTCGGCGGTGATCATGAGCCCCGAGGGCTACCTGCTGACCAACAACCACGTCACCAGCGGCGCCGACCAGATCGTCGTGGCTCTGAAGGATGGCCGCGAGACCTTGGCCCGGGTCATCGGCAGCGACCCGGAAACCGACCTGGCGGTGCTGAAGATCGACCTGAAGAGCCTGCCGGCGATCACCATCGGCCGCTCCGACACCATTCACATCGGCGACGTGTCGCTGGCCATCGGCAACCCGTTCGGGGTCGGCCAGACCGTGACCATGGGCATCATCAGCGCCACTGGCCGCAACCAGCTGGGCCTGAACAACTACGAGGATTTCATCCAGACCGATGCGGCGATCAACCCGGGTAACTCCGGCGGTGCGCTGGTGGATGCCAACGGCAACCTGATCGGCATCAACACGGCGATCTTCTCCAAGTCCGGCGGTTCGCAGGGCATCGGTTTCGCCATCCCGGTGAAACTGGCACTGGAGGTGATGAAGTCGATCATCGAGCACGGCCAGGTGATCCGTGGCTGGCTGGGCATCGAAGTACAGCCGCTGAGCCAGGAACTGGCCGAATCGTTCGGCATGAAGGACCGCCCGGGCATCGTGGTGGCGGGTATCTTCCGCGAAGGGCCGGCGGCAAAGGCCGGGTTGCAGCTGGGTGACGTGATCCTGAGCATCAACGGCGAGCCGGCCGGTGACGGGCGCAAGTCGATGAACCAGGTGGCGCGGATCAAGCCCAACGAGAAGATCACCATCGAGGTGATGCGCAATGGGCAGCAGTTGAAGCTGATCGCCGAAGTGGGGCTGCGGCCGCCACCGGCGCCGGCAGTCGCCAAGGAAGAGAAGTAAAAAACGGGGCCGCTTTGCGGCCCTTCGCGGGCACGCCCGCTCCCACAGTGATAACACCGGCCTCAAGCCCTGTGCAGTACCTGTGGGAGCGGGCGTGCCCGCGAAGGGGCCCCTACAGCATCAATGCAGGATCTGACTCAGGAACAACTTGGTCCGGTCACTGCGTGGCCGGTCGAAGAAGTCATCCGGCGCCGCCTGCTCGACGATCTCACCCTTGTCCATGAAGATCACCCGGTTCGCCACGGTCCGGGCAAAGCCCATCTCGTGGGTCACGCAGAGCATGGTCATGCCATCCTCGGCCAGGCCCACCATGGTATCGAGCACTTCCTTGACCATTTCCGGGTCCAGCGCCGAGGTCGGTTCGTCGAACAGCATGATCTTCGGCTTCATGCACAACGCGCGGGCAATCGCCACACGCTGCTGCTGGCCACCGGACAACTGCCCCGGGTACTTGTGCGCCTGCTCAGGGATACGCACCCGCTCCAGGTAGTGCATGGCAATTTCCTCGGCTTTGCGCCGTGGCATCTTGCGCACCCACATCGGCGCCAAGGTGCAGTTCTCCAGAATGCTCAGGTGCGGGAACAGGTTGAAGTGCTGGAACACCATGCCCACTTCGCGGCGAATGGCCTCGATCTGCTTGAGGTCGTTGGTAAGCTCCACGCCATCGACCACTATGCGCCCCTGCTGGTGCTCTTCCAGGCGGTTGAGGCAACGGATGGTGGTGGACTTGCCCGAGCCGGATGGCCCACACAGCACGATGCGCTCGCCCTGGCGCACATTCAGGTTGATATCCTTGAGCACATGGAACTGGCCATACCACTTGTTCACGCCCTGCATCTGGATGATGCCTTCGGGGCCGGCAGGCTGCTTGATCGCTTCACTCATTTCGAAACTCCTAACGCTTGTGGCCAGTGTCCAGCTTGCGCTCCAGGTGCATGGAGTAGCGGGACATACCGAAACAGAAAATCCAGAACACCAGGGCGGCGAACACGTAGCCCTCGGTAGCCATGCCCAGCCAGGCCGGGTCGGCGGCGGCTTGCTTGACGCTGTTCAGCAGGTCGAACAGGCCGATGATGATCACCAGGCTGGTGTCCTTGAACAGGGCAATGAAGGTGTTGACGATGCCGGGGATCACCAGCTTCAGCGCCTGCGGCAGAATCACCAGGCCCATCGCACGCCAGTAGCCCAGGCCCATGGCCGCGGCGGCTTCGTACTGGCCCTTGGGGATGGCCTGCAGGCCGCCGCGCACCACCTCGGCGATGTATGCCGACTGGAACAGGATCACACCGATCATGGCCCGCAGCAGCTTGTCGAAGCTCATGCCCTCAGGCAGGAACAACGGCAGCATCACCGACGACATGAACAGCACGGTGATCAGCGGTACGCCGCGCCAGAACTCGATGAAGGTCACGCACACCACCTTCACCGCCGGCATCTTCGAGCGCCGGCCCAGGGCCAGCAGGATGCCCAGCGGCAACGCGCCGACAATGCCCACGGTGGCGATCACCAGGGTCAGCATCAGCCCGCCCCACTGGCTGGTCGGTACGTTTTCCAGGCCCAGTACGCCCCCGTGCAGCAGGGTGTAGGCCAGCAGCGGGTACAGCACCAGGAAGCCCAGGCCGTAGAAGGCCTTGCGCGGGAAACGCTTGATGAACAGCGGCGCGGCGCCAAGCACGGCAAGCCACACGGTCAGGTCCACGCGCCAGCGCAACTCGGCCGGGTAGTAGCCGTACATGAACTGGCCGAAGCGCTGCTGCACGAACACCCAGCAGGCGCCTTCCTTTGTGCAGTCGGCGCGGGTGGTGCCGACCCAGTTGGCGTCAAGCAACGCCCACTGCAGCAACGGTGGCACGATCAGCCACACCAGGTAGATGGCGAACAGGGTCAGCAGGGTATTGAGCCAGCTGGAGAACAGATTGGCACGCATCCATGCGAGCACGCCGACGGTTTTCACCGGTGGCGGCATGTCGGGTTTGAAAACATGGGCATTCACAGGCGTATCCTCACCGCTCGATCAGCGCAATGCGCTTGTTGTACCAGTTCATCAGCAGCGAAATGCTGATGCTGATGGCGAGATAGACACTCATGGTGATGGCGATCACCTCGATGGCCTGACCGGTCTGGTTGAGCACGGTACCGGCGAACAGCGAGACCATCTCCGGGTAGCCGATACCGGCTGCCAGCGACGAGTTCTTCGCCAGGTTCAGGTACTGGCTGGTCAGCGGCGGAATGATCACCCGCAGTGCCTGGGGAATGATCACCTTGCGCAGGGTCGGGCCCTCGCGCAGGCCCAGCGAGCGCGCGGCCTCGGTCTGGCCATGGCTGACCGAACGGATACCGGAGCGCACGATCTCGGCGATGAATGCAGCGGTGTAGATGGTCAACGCCAGGGTCAGCGCCAGCAGCTCGGGGATCAGTACCCAGCCACCGACGAAGTTGAATCCTTTCAATTGCGGCACTTCCCAGTGCACCGGGCTGCCGAACAGCAGTGCGCAAACGCCCGGAATGGCGATGAACAGCGCCAGCCCCACCCAGAACTTGTGAAATGGCACGCCGGTCTCGTCGAAGCGCTTGTTGGCAAAGCGCACCATCGCCACGATGGCCAGCAGCGCCAGGGCCAGGGCCACGACGAACGGCCAGAAGCCTTCGGCCATGGACGCGCCGGGCATGTTCAGGCCACGGTTGCTGATGAAGAAGGTGTCGTCGATATTGATGCTGCCCCGCGGTCCCGGCAGGGTCAGGAACACGGCGAAGTACCAGAACAGGATCTGCAACAACGGCGGGATGTTGCGGAAGGTTTCCACATACACGGTCGCCAGCTTGTTGATCATCCAGTTCGGCGACAACCGCGCCACACCGATGATGAAGCCGAGGATTGTCGCCAGCACCACGCCGATGAAGGTCACCAGCAGGGTGTTGAGCAGGCCGATGACGAAAACCCGCGCATAACTGTCGGATTCCACGTAGGGGATCAGATGCTGGGCGATGCCGAAGCCGGCACTGCGGTCGAGGAAGTCGAAGCCCGAGGTGATGCCCCGGTGTTGCAGGTTGGTTTGCGTGTTGTGGAACAGATACCAGCCCAGACCCACCACGAAGACTATCGTGAGAATCTGGAACAGCCACGCGCGCACACGTGGATCGCTCAGGGATAAACCCTTTTGTGCGCCGATTCGATTTTGCATGAAGTGCCCCGGAAAGTAGGGTTCCGAACAGCCTGCGGCGGCGGGATGCCGCCGCAGGGTGCAACCATCAGCGCACTGGTGGCGCGTACTGGATGCCGCCGTTGTTCCACAGGGCGTTCATGCCACGGTCGATCTTCAGGTCGGTGCCCTGGCCCAGGTTCTTCTCGAACACTTCGCCGTAGTTGCCGACTTGCTTGACGATCTGCACTACCCAGTCCTTGGGCAGCTTGAGGTCCTTGCCGTACTCGCCGTCCGCACCCAGCAGGCGGGCGACGTCCGGGTTCTTGGTGCCTTTGGCCTCGGCCTCGACGTTCTTCGAGGTGATGCCTGCCTCTTCGGCGTTGAGCATGGCGAACAGGGTCCACTTGACGATGCTGAACCACTCCTCGTCGCCCTTGCGTACTACCGGGCCCAGCGGTTCCTTGGAGATGGTTTCCGGCAGTACCACGTAGTCGGTCGGCGCGGCCAGCTTGGAGCGCTGGGCGAACAGCTGCGACTTGTCCGAGGTCAGCACGTCGCAACGGCCGGACTCCAGCGACTTGGCGCTTTCGTCAGAGGTATCGAAGGTGATCGGGGTGTACTTCAGGCCATTGGCGCGGAAGAAGTCCGACACGTTCAGCTCGGTGGTGGTACCGGCCTGGATGCAGATGGTTGCGCCATCGAGCTCCTTGGCGCTGGAGACCCCCAGTTTCTTGTTGACCAGGAAGCCGACGCCGTCATAGTAGGTAACACCGGCGAATACCAGGCCCATGCCGGCATCACGCGAGCTGGTCCAGGTGGTGTTGCGCGACAGCACGTCGACTTCGCCCGACTGCAGCGCGGTGAAGCGTTCCTTGGCGTTGAGCTGGCTGAACTTGACCTTGCTGGCGTCGCCGAACACGGCGGCGGCCACGGCGCGGCACACGTCGGCATCGATACCCACGATCTTGCCCTGCGCATCAGGTACCGAGAAGCCTGGAAGACCATCGCTCACGCCACACTGGACGAAGCCCTTCTTCTTTACCGCATCGAGGGTGGCGCCGGCCTGGGCGTTGCTCACGGCGCCCAGCGCGGCGGCAGCGGTCAGGACTGCCAGGGTGGTTTTCAACATCTTCATTCACAACCTCCAAATCGCTCTTGTTGTATCGAGCCGGAATTGCACCGCACCCTTTTGAGGCGTATCCGACCCGTATTGGCTTGTTATTGGGTCAATTGGCGCAATGGACTGTTCTGTGACAGCCTTCGCGTGCAAAGGGTGTTACCGTCGCGGCCTGCCCTTTGCATCACAGGTTGGATTGCAAAGCGCGTACCAGCTTCGCTGGCTGTAGCGTTTAAGCGCTCGTCAAGTAGGGAAAGTTGTATCGTTGCGACATTCTTTTTCCGACAATCATTTGCAGCGCCTTCTTTTTACGCACGCCATAACAAGACCCGCACACTTTCGGAGCAGTCATGACCAACCCGCTGATTCTCGAACCGCAGAAAACCGCAGATGCCTGTGTGATCTGGTTGCACGGCCTGGGTGCCGACCGTTACGACTTCCTACCAGTCGCCGAATTCATGCAGGAGCGCCTGCTTGGTACCCGTTTCGTCATGCCCCAGGCTCCCACCCGCCCGGTAACCATCAACGGCGGCTACGCCATGCCTAGCTGGTACGACATCAAGGCCATGACCCCGGCCCGCGCCATCGACGAAGCGCAGCTGGAAGAATCGGCCGAGCAGCTCATTGCCCTGATCAAGGCCGAGCAGGCCAAAGGCATCAGCTTGTCGCGGATCTTCCTGGCCGGCTTCTCCCAAGGTGGCGCGGTGGTACTGCACACTGCGTATATAAAGTGGCAGGAAGCGCTGGGTGGCGTGATCGCCCTGTCCACCTACGCCCCCACTTTCAACGACCAGCATCAGTTGAGCGCCTGCCAGCAACGCACCCCGGCCCTGTGCCTGCACGGCGTGCACGACCCGGTGGTCATCCCTTCCATGGGCCGCACCGCCTTCGAGTACCTGAACACCTGGGGCGTCGCCGCCCGCTGGCATGAATACCCGATGGAACATGAAGTGGTGGTGGAAGAGCTGAACGACATCCACCACTGGCTGGCCGAACAACTGCAATAAGCCGCAGCCGCCTGTAGTTGTAAGGCTATTCCACTACGCCGCGCCCGAAACTTGCATTACACTGCCCGGCGTACATTCCTTAACCAGTTGACGAGACGATCGTGCTCAAGGCACTCAAGAAAATTTTCGGCAAGGGAGACGCCGCGCCACAGGCCGTCGCTCCTGCTGCCAGCGTGTCGCCGCCTGCGCCCGCCAGCGATGCCAGGCCTGCGGCAAAACCGGCCGCGCCACGCGCCAACCCCGCTCCCCTGGCCGAACAGCCTGCCGCCGTTACGCCAGCCGCCGACAAGCCGGCCAAGGACAAACCGCGTCGCGAGCGCAAACCCAAACCACAGGCCAGCCTGTGGAAACCGGAAGACTTCGTGGTCGAGCCGCAGGAAGGCAAGACCCGCTTCCACGACTTCAAGCTGTCCAACGAACTGATGCACGCCATCCACGACCTGGGCTTCCCGTACTGCACGCCGATCCAGGCACAGGTGCTGGGTTACACCCTGCGTGGCCAGGACGCCATCGGCCGGGCCCAGACCGGTACCGGCAAGACTGCGGCGTTCCTGATCTCGATCATTTCCCAGCTGCAGCAGACGCCGCCGCCGAAGGAACGCTACATGGGCGAGCCACGCGCGCTGATCATCGCGCCCACCCGCGAGCTGGTGGTACAGATCGCCAAGGATGCCGTCGCCCTGACCAAGTACACCGGCCTGAACGTGATGAGCTTCGTCGGCGGCATGGACTTCGACAAGCAGCTCAAGGCCCTGGAAGCGCGCCATTGCGACATCCTGGTGGCCACTCCGGGCCGCCTGCTGGACTTCAACCAGCGCGGTGAGGTGCACCTGGACATGGTCGAGGTGATGGTGCTGGACGAAGCCGACCGCATGCTCGACATGGGGTTCATCCCCCAGGTGCGCCAGATCATTCGCCAGACGCCGCCGAAAAGCGAGCGCCAGACCCTGCTGTTCTCCGCCACCTTCACCGACGACGTGATGAACCTGGCCAAGCAGTGGACCACCAACCCGGCCATCGTCGAAATCGAGCCGGAGAACGTTGCCAGCGAAACGGTGGAACAGCACGTCTATGCGGTGGCCGGCAGCGACAAGTACAAGCTGCTGTACAACCTGGTGACCCAGAACAAGTGGGAACGGGTGATGGTGTTCGCCAACCGCAAGGACGAAGTGCGGCGCATCGAGGAAAAACTCGTGCGCGATGGCATCAACGCCGCGCAGTTGTCGGGCGATGTGCCGCAGCACAAGCGTATCCGTACCCTGGAGAGCTTCCGCGAAGGGCGCATCACCGTGCTGGTGGCCACCGACGTGGCGGGGCGTGGCATTCACATCGATGGCATCAGCCACGT
Source organism: Pseudomonas sp. NLJ1 (assembly GCF_049486705.1). Classification (NCBI taxonomy): domain Bacteria; kingdom Pseudomonadati; phylum Pseudomonadota; class Gammaproteobacteria; order Pseudomonadales; family Pseudomonadaceae; genus Pseudomonas; species Pseudomonas sp. NLJ1. Next base: position 1,834,248 of record NZ_CP137735.1, read on the forward strand.
GATCAACTTCACCCTGCCGGAAGACCCGGACGACTACGTGCACCGCATTGGCCGGACCGGCCGTGCAGGCACCAGTGGTGTTTCGATCAGCTTTGCCGGTGAAGACGACTCGTACCAGCTGCCGGCGATCGAAGAGCTGCTGGGGCGCAAGATCAAGTGTGAAATGCCGCCGGATGAGCTGCTCAAGCCGGTGCCGCGCAAGCACCATTAACTTGTGCCGGCCTCTTCGCGGGTAAACCCGCTCCCACAAAGTACTCCACAGCTTTCGAAACCTGTGCAGTACCTGTGGGAGCGGGTTTACCCGCGAACCGGGGCAAAGCCCCGGCCATCAAACGAAGAACTCACCAGCGCCCAGCGGCATCCTGGTCACTCTGCTTCCCTTCTACCCACCGCGCCCCTTCCTGGGTATTTTCCTTCTTCCAGAACGGCGCCCGGGTCTTCAGGTAATCCATGATGAAGTTGCAGGCATCGAACGCCGCCTGCCGATGAGCACTGGCCACGCCGACGAACACGATTGGCTCGCCCGGTTCCAGCGCACCGATGCGGTGCAGCACCTCCACCTTGAGCAGCGGCCAGCGCTGCTCGGCCTCGACCACGATCTTGGCCAGGGCCTTTTCGGTCATGCCCGGATAGTGCTCGAGGAACATCCCCGCCACTTCGCGGCCATCATTGAAATCCCGCACGTAGCCGACAAAACCGACCACCGCGCCCACGCCGACATTTGCCGCGTGCATGGCATTGGTCTCGGCCCCCGGGTCGAACGCGCCCTCCTGTACTCGCACAGCCATGTTCAGCCTCCGGTCACCGGTGGGAAGAACGCCACTTCATCGCCCTCTTCCAGAGGCTCATCGAGCTTGCACAGCTCTTCGTTGCGCGCACACATCAGGTTCTGCTCGGCCAGCACTTCGTAATGCCCACCCTTGGCCACCAAGGCCTGGCGCACATCGTCGAGCACCTTGAACGCGCCCTCCACCCGCTCGGCATCCACGCCCAGCAGTTCGCGGTAACGGGCGAAGTACATCACCTTGACCTTCATCACGCCTCCACCTTGTAGTGACCGCTCTTGCCGCCGAGTTTTTCCAGCAGGCGCACCTGCTCGATGACCATGCCCTTATCCACAGCCTTGCACATGTCATAGATCGTCAGTGCGGCCACGCTGGCGGCGGTCAGCGCCTCCATCTCCACGCCGGTCTGCCCGGCCAGCTTGCAGCGGGCGACGATGCGCACGGCGTCCAGCCCCTCGGCGCTGAGCTCGACCTTGACGCTGGTCAGCATCAACGGGTGGCACAGCGGGATCAGATCGCTGGTCTTCTTCGCCGCCTGGATCCCGGCAATGCGCGCCACGGCGAACACGTCGCCCTTGGGGTGTTCACCGTCGACGATCATCTGCAAGGTCTGCGGCAACATGCGCACCCGCGCCTCGGCGGTGGCCTCACGCTCGGTCACGGCCTTTTCAGTGACGTCGACCATGTTGGCCCGCCCCTGGGAATCAAGATGTGTCAGCACTGCTCTGCTCCTGTGAAGGGAACTCGCAGTGTAAACCTGTGAGTCAGGTTTGAGCAGAAGTATGTTTCGGCAGGTTCGGCCACTTCGCGGGCACGCCCGCTCCCACAGGTACAACACGGGACTCGAGGACAGCGCATTACCTGTGGGAGCGGGCGTGCCCGCGAAGAGGCCGGGCGGCGAACCGCCCGGCGGTGAGGGTTACAGATGCGACTCGGCGTACTCGGCCAGCACCGAGCGTGGCACGCCCTGCAGGGTGATGTGCACGCCATGGGGGAAGTCCTTGAAGCGCTCGGTCAGGTAGGTCAGGCCCGAGCTGGTCGCGGACAGGTAAGGGGTGTCGATCTGCGCCAGGTTGCCCAGGCAGACCACCTTGGACCCGGAGCCGGCACGGGTGATGATGGTTTTCATCTGGTGCGGCGTCAGGTTCTGGCACTCGTCGATCAGGATCAGGCTCTGCTGGAAGCTACGACCTCGGATGTAGTTCAGCGACTTGAACTGCAACGGCACGCGTTCGAGGATGTATTCCACGCTGCCATGGGTGCTTTCGTCATCCATGTGCAAGGCTTCGAGGTTGTCGGTGATGGCGCCCAGCCAGGGCTCCATCTTCTCGGCCTCGGTGCCCGGCAGGAAGCCGATCTCCTGGTCCAGCCCCTGCACGCTGCGGGTGGCGATGATGCGCCGGTAGCGCTTGCTGACCATGGTCTGTTCGATGGCTGCGGCCAGGGCCAGGATGGTTTTGCCGGAACCGGCGGCGCCGGTCAGGTTGACCAGGTGGATATCCGGGTCGAGCAGGGCGAACAGCGCCAGGCTCTGGTGGATGTCCCGCGGTTTCAGGCCCCAGGCTTCCTGGTGCAGCAGCGGTTCCTGGTGCAGGTCGAGCAACAGCAGCTCATCGTTGCGGATACCCTTGATCCAGCCGACGAAGCCCTGTTCATCGATGATGAACTCGTTGACATGAACCGCCGGCAGGTTGTCGATCAATTGCACGCGATGCCAGGTGCGGCCGCGCTCCTGGCGGGTATCGACCTTGCTCACCCGGTCCCAGAACGAGCCGGTGACCGAATGGTAGCCCTTGGACAGCAAGGACACGTCATCGACCAGTTGGTCGGTGCTGTAGTCCTCGGCCGCGATGCCACAGGCACGCGCCTTCAGGCGCATGTTGATGTCTTTGGTGACCAGCACAACGTCCAGGTCGGTGCGCCGGGCCCGTACTTCGAGCAACTGGTTGATGATGATGTTGTCGTTGAGGTTTTCCGGCAGCAGCTTGTTCGGCTCGTTGCGCGGAGTCATCAGGATTGACAGGAAGCCCTTGGGCCCGCTCTTGCCACGCTGGATCGGCACGCCCTGCTCGACATCGCTGGGAGAGGCGTCACCAAGGGTCTGATCGATCAGGCGAATGGCCTGGCGGCATTCGGCGGCGATGGTCTGTTTGCCGGTCTTGAGCTTGTCGAGTTCCTCCAGCACCGTCATCGGGATGGCGACATGGTGCTCCTCGAAGTTCAGTAACGCGTTGGGGTCGTGAATCAGGACGTTGGTATCGAGCACATACAGGATAGGCTTGCTGGAGGAAGGGTTGCGTCCTTGGTCATCCATACTCGGTCACCTTATGTCGAAGCCACACGGCGTGGTCTGTTACGCCGCAGAGTGACTGCCGCTGTCCCCGTATCCGCGTTGTTACGGGCGGGAAGCGAACCTGGCTAGGTGGGCCTGGATGACGCCACCTGTGCTGCAGGAATCGGCTGTCTGGTTTCTTCATACAGCAAAAATGATGACTAAAAAAAGTCTTTTTACGTGCAGGTGAAGTTTATTTTTCCAAATGACGAACAGGGGTTGGCGAGGGGGCGCGTGGGGGCTACAGTAAAAATTCAGGCTGGCATTGATGGGGGCCGCTTTGTGGCCCCTACCCACTCAAGCCATAAGCTTGGCAATCTTCCCAACCAATCCCGCTCTGCGCCGTATTGCGCAACAACCACTCCACCGCTGGCTGCGCCTTGGGCAAGCTGTCATGGAACTGGATCACCCCCTTGCGCCACAGCAGCATCAAGGTCAGCACCCGCTGGGCCGAGGCCTCGGCGCTCAGTGCGCCATCGTCCTGGGCATCGATATCCCACAACGACACCTGCAACTGCTGGCTGGCCATGAACGCTTCGCCATCGGCCCGGCGCTGCCCGTAAGGCGGGCGGAACAACGGCACAAATTGCTGCGGCAGGTCGGCCTGCACCAGCGCCTGGCTGCGCCGCAACGAGTCCTGCCAGCCGGTCCACTGCGCATGGGAGCGGTACTCCCAACCCTGGATCCCCACGCACTGCCCGCCATAGAGCTGGCGCAAGGCATCTGCCGAGCCGGCATCGCGGCGTTGCTGCAGACGGTTGCCAAGCACGAAGAACGTACCTTCAAGCTTTTGCCGACGCAGGTAATCAGCCAGCAGATCTGTGCTGCCGCCATCCGGCCCGGGGCCGCCGACGAAGGTCAGCAGGAACATGCGGTCGTTCAGTTCATCCCCATTGCGCTCGCCCGGGGACAACCGCTCCACCTCGCTGCTGGTCTGTGGCAGCAACGCAGCCTTGCGCAGTTGGTCGTCCAGATAACGGACATGGAACTGATGGCTAGGCTCGATCCAGCCCGTATAGAACGTGCCGACATCAGCGGCGAACGTCGCTGCCTGCGTACGCAATTCCGCCATCGACGTAACCGGATAGCAGAACGACGCATCCTGTTCGCAACTGCGCTGCGCCTGTTGATACCCTTCCCACAAACGCTGCCACATGCGCGCCCGCACCTGGCGCACCTTCTGCAGGTTGACCTGCCGTAGCCCCAAGCGTGCCGCCAGCGTCGCGTCGTCAAGCAGTTCGCTTTCGTGCAGTACCTGGGCGAACGAGAGGATCTCGGCCCGCGAGGCCACATCGAACAACGCCGGGCTGTCCAGCTGTTCAGGCCACAGGCTGCGGTCCAGGCTCAGCTGGGGTGAAGGGGCGGCTTGCGCGGCCAGGCTCAGCAGAGCGGCCAGCAAGGCAGAGGCAATACGCACGGTTGAAGGCTCCGCAACGGCGAAACGCGCACTATAGCCTCTGCATCGGCCATGGTCTGTGACTATCGTCGCCATAGTTTGGAGTTGAACTGTCCAGCCCGTAGAATTCCCGGCCAACGATGCCAGGAGCCGACCCGATGCTGACGGTGATTTCACCCGCCAAGACCCTCGACTACGACACCAAGCCTGTGACCGAGCGTTTCACCCTGCCCCAGTACCTGGACGACTCCCAGGAGCTGATTCAGCAGCTGCGCGACCTGTCGCCGGCGCAGATCAGCGAACTGATGCATCTGTCCGACAAGCTCGCCGGCCTGAATGCCGCGCGCTTCGGCAGCTGGACCCCGGATTTCACCCCGGCCAATGCCAAGCAGGCGCTGCTGGCGTTCAAGGGTGACGTGTACACCGGCCTCGACGCCGAGAGCTTGAGCGAGGATGACTTCAGCTACGCCCAGCAGCACTTGCGCATGCTTTCGGGCCTGTACGGCCTGCTGCGCCCACTCGACCTGATGCAACCCTACCGCCTGGAAATGGGCACCAAGCTGGCCAACGCCCGCGGCAAGGACCTGTACGCCTTCTGGGGCACGCGCATCAGCGAATGGCTGAACCAGGCCTTGGCCGAGCAGGGCGATGACGTCCTGCTGAACCTGGCCAGCAACGAGTATTTCAGCGCGGTAAAACGCAGCGCATTGAAGGCTCGGGTGATCAACGTCGATTTCAAAGACTTGAAGAACGGCCAGTACAAGATCATCAGCTTCTATGCCAAGAAGGCACGGGGGATGATGAGCCGCTTCGTGATCCAGCAGCGCATCAGCGAACCGGAACAACTCAAGCAGTTCGATGTGCAGGGGTACTACTACAGTGCCGAGCAGTCGAAGCCGGACCACCTGGTGTTCCTGCGCGATCATCCTGCCGAGTGAGCCTGGAACGCCCTCTTCGCGGGTAAACCCGCAAGTTCCCCATTGCACTCGAGGCCAGTGCAATACCTGTGGAGCGGCGTGCCCGCTCCCACAGGCTGCCCCGCGGGCCTTCAGGGTAATTGCACGAACCCCGACTGCAGCCCGTTCACCTCGACACCTTGCGCAACGGTAATACCAACAGTGACCGGAACCTTGCGCGGCGCCTGCTCATCTCCCTCGCGAAACACCACATAAGTCCTGCCTGCCTCATCCCGCCGCAGCGCCTCGGGTGGAAGCACTATCGCCTGCTCTCGGCGCTGCAATAACAGCGCCAGCTGCGCGCCCATGCCCAGCCGTAAACCTAGTTCCGAGGACACTACAGGCAAATTCAGGTCCACCACGACGTCATACCATGCCCCCTGCCCTGTATCGTTTCGCGGCTGCTGCCCAATCTGACTCAGCCGACCGACAAGCAGATGACCAGCGATGATGGCCCCGACTTCCATGCCTTCACGCAAGCTTCCCACATCGCGCTCCTCCACGCCGGCATTCACCTGCAACCGCTCAAGGTCGCTCAAGACCAGCAGTGGCATGCCTTGCGTCAGTGCCTGCCCCTCCTGCAGTGGCAGCGCCGTGCTCGCACCACCATTGCCTACACGTGCCAGCAGGCCATCGAACGGCGCCCTGAGCACTCTCTGTTCGCGCATTGCCGCCAATGCCTGCCACCGCGCTTCGGCGTTCTCCAGCTCCATTTCGGCAATAGCCAGTACATCGCCCTGCCCCCGTGCCCGGGTCAGTTGCAGCTCCTGCTGCGCATCCAGCACCGCTTCACGTTGCGCTTGCTGCAACTGCTCAAGGCTATCGACTTCCATGCGCGCAACGATCCCGCGCTCGAACAGCCGTCGGGTTTCATCCAGCGCCGCCTGGCCAGCAGCAAGCGCGGCGCGCGCCGCGCCTAGCACACGCAGACTGCGAGCGACTTCGGGGCTGGCAGGCCATGTTCGCAACTGAGTAACCAGGGCTCTGGTCCTCAGGCGCTCAGCCTCGGCCTGGCGCAACTGGATGTCGATTTGCCTGGTATCGAGCCGCATCAGGGGCTGGCCCGCAATAACCCGCTGCCCCTCCTGCACCAGAACCGACGCCAACGCGCCATCGAACGGCGCGCTTAGGATCACCTGACGGCCCGACTGCACCTTGCCGACCAAGCCCAGGCGACTTTCCAGCCGCTGCGGCTGGACCTGCACCCAGTGTTGCGTACCCTGCCCGGCAGCATCGGGCCATACCTGCCAGAGCGACACACCCAGCAGGCTCAAGAGCCCACCCAGCGCCAACCAGCCTCTCCTAGTCATTGAGTGCCACATCCCAGCGTTCCAGCGTGGTCCCCAGTACCTGATCCAGAACCACCTGGGCATCGAGGTAATCGAGGGAGGCATCGAGATGGGTACTTTGCGCATGCCGCAGGTCGCCCTCGAAACTCAACACTTGAAAGTTGCTGGAGCGTCCCGCAGCAAGTTTCTCCTGCTCGATATCCAGCTTGCGCTGCGACAAGGCCAGGGCACGCTCGGCAATTTCCAGTTGCCGCCAGCGCACCTGGATATCGCGCACGGTGCTGATCACCTCGCGTTGCAGTTGCTGACGGGATTCGGCCAGGCTCAATGCCTGGCTATCCACCGCCACCTGCGCACGTACCTTGGCCTGACGCCGGCTGAGGTCGCCAATCGGCACATCCAGTTCAAGACCCAGATAATGCTCCCAGGAGGCCTGGTCGCCTGGTCGTTCGCGCAACTGGCTGGCACCGCCGACCAGCGACAGATCCCACCACTGCGCATTGCGCGCCACCCGCAAGTCGATTGCTGCCTGTTCACCAGCCAGCAACTGCATCAGATAGGCCGGTTGAAGCGCCTGCGCCCGAGCCAGTGCCTGTTCGGTGTCCACCTGTACATGCTCGATGCGTAAAGACTCCGCTGCTCTGAGTTGCGTCGAAAGGTCTATCCCCAATAGCTGTGCCAGCGCCAGACGGCTTTGCTGCAACTGGTTGCGGCTGCCTTCGCGGGCCAGTTCCTGGCTTGCGACTTCGGCCTCTGCCTGGACGATTTCAAACGCGGCCATACGCCCGGCAGCAATCAGCGCCCTGTTCACCTCGACCAGCTTGCGTGAACGAGCCAGACCATCGTCAGCGATGCGCAACTGCTCCTGAGCACGTAACAGACCGCGATACAGCAGGATGGTGCGGGTGATGACATGGGCCACGTTGTCCTTGAGCGCCAGGCGGTGCAACTGTTCGGCCAGCTGCGCCTGGCGCAGCGGCGCGCCGGCGATCTCGCGCCCGGCGCCACGTAACAAGGGCTGGATAACCATCAGGTTGGCGCCATCCCGGTAGCGCCGGCCCGCGCTATCGGCGCGGGTATTGCCGTAAGCCCAGTCAAGGCTCAAGCGTGTACCGTAGGGTGTGAGCAAGCTGGCTGCGGGCGCCAGCTGCGCCTCCCGATAGCGGTCCGCGTGATTGCGGTTGCCCAGGTAACGCGCCTTCAACGACAGCTGCGGGGCGAACTGGTCACGGGCTACGCGCAAGTCGAATTTCTGCGCGATACGCTCAAGGTAGGCACTGCGAATTGCCCGGTTGTCGCGCAAAGCCAAGGCAATGGCATCGGCCAGCTCGATATCCATGGGCTCGCCGTGCATGGCTGACAGGGCACTCACTGGTAAACGGTTCTGCACAGCCGGACGGGACGGCCGCAGGCCGTTTTCGGCCATGGCCACCCACGGTAGCGATAATGCGCAGGTCATCGCCAGCCACCTAGTCATCACGCAATGCCACTACCGGCTGTAGCCGCGCGGCGGCCAGCGCAGGCTGCAGGCCGAAGAAAAGTCCCAGCACCAATGAAATGCCCATGCTCACAGGCAGCGACCCTGCATCGAGTGCGAAACTCCAGCCGGAAGCCAGGGTGAACAGCCAGGCACCGGCCAACCCGAGCAGCACACCCAGCAGCGCCCCGGCTACCGAGAGCAACAGCGCTTCAAGCACGAACAGCCAGGCGATATCGCAACCACGCGCCCCAAGGGCCATGCGTACGCCGATCTCACGGCGGCGCTGCACCACGTTCATCACCATGACATTCATCACGCCGACACCACCAAGCAGCAGCGCGATGACAGCTGTGCTCGCCAACATCCAGGTCATCATCCGTGACTGCCCGGCCAGGCTCTCCAGCATTTGCCGCGGCAGTTGAACATTCACTTCATGCCTCGGCAACCGTGATTGCAGGTACTGATACAGCGAACGAGCGGCCTGGGGCAGGCTCATCGCATCCACACCCAGCGCGACCAGCGTCCCGACATCCGGCGGAGGGTTCAGACGACGAACGCCGGGCAGTGGCATCAGCACGGCGTCGTCGAAATTGACCGGCAACATCGGGTTGTACCCCTGCGGCGCAAGCACACCCACTACATCGAACCCATAGGCGCCCAGCTGCAAGCGATCGCCGCTGCTCACACGCAGCTGGCGCGCCAGAGAAGCCCCCAGCAGAACATGCGTGGCCAGTTCATCGTAACCGGACAGCAATCGGCCCTGATCTACCTGCAACCGCAGCACTTCGTTCAGGTACGTGGTGCTGCCGACGACCATCGTCTCGATGCTCTCCCCGTTGAATCGCACGGTGGCCACGCTGACCGCCAACGGCGCTGCGGCACGTATGCCCGGCGGCAGATCGACAGGCTCCAGCGCCATCGGCTCAAAGCCCCGTTCGACCGTCGCCTCAAGGTTGGCAACCAACAACTCGCTACCCAAGCCCTGGAACAACTGCCGGGTATGCTGCGCCGCACTGTGGCCGATGTTCATCAAGGCCACCAATGCGGCACAACCGACAGCGATGCCAAGCAGCGCCAGCACGGCCCGAGCGCCTGATTGCCTCACGCTGCCCAGCGCCTCGCCGATGCGTTGTGGCCAGCTTGGTCCATAGGCTTCAGGCATCGAACACGGCACCGTCACGCACCCGCAGGCGCCGGTCAAGGCACTGCGCCATGCCCGGGTCATGGGTGACCATGAGCAAGGTCATTGCTTGCTCGCGGTTCAGGCTCGATAGCAGCGCCATGATGTCTTGCGCCGTATCGCCATCCAGGTTTCCCGTTGGCTCATCGGCAAGCAGTATTCGCGGCCCGGTAACCAGCGCCCGAGCGATCGCCACACGCTGGCGCTGGCCGCCGGACAGATCAGCGGGCCGGCTCAAGGCACGATGGGCCAGGCGGACTTTTTCCAGTTGAGCCTTCGCGGCCTGCCGTGCCGAGGCCAGGCGGATACCCCGGTAAGTCAGCGGCAGCGCGACATTGTCCAGAACGGACAGGCGTGGCAGCAGGTTGAAGCTCTGGAACACGAAGCCCAGCGAGCGATTGCGGGCGATGGCGCGTTGGTCCGCATTTGCCTGCGTCATGTCACAACCGTCCAGTATCAGACGTCCCCGACACGGCTGGTCGAGCAGGCCGATCAGGTTGAGTAGCGTGCTTTTACCTGAACCAGAGGCGCCGACGATGGCGCATGACTGGCCTGCGGGGAGCGAAAACGATACATCACACAAGATTGCTTCGTTGCCCAGCAGACGTGTAATGCCTTGCATGGCGATAATCGGATTCACTCTTTTCCGCCCTCCATAATAGCTACCCCCTCCCTGCGCTCGAACGGCACCGACGACGTTTCCTCCGCCCTCCATTCTTTTGCGACCATGTCGATCAATGACGTATTGAATTCTGGCCATTCAACTTCGGACTGGGAAAGCAGCATCATGTAGTCAATTTCCCAGTTACTTTTAATCTGCGCCTCTTCTATAGGTGGGAGCGCCCTGTAATAGTCCATGATTTCGTAAATACCATGCTCTGCCCGCCCCGTTTGCTGACGCTCGCCATCCATTTTATGGGTGATGTAGAACTGCCACTCCGAGCGTCGATCTGCCAATTCAAACCTCGCCGCCCGTCGCTCATTAACTGTAAAATCTCCCCCTTCATCATAGGTAATCAAACTCAATTGATCCGCGGACAAACCCGCAAATGGGTTTGGGCCTCGACCATTGGTAAAGTCCGTGGCTCGCCGAGCTCGATCAAGCAATTCAGCATCATCTGTATTCGGTAAGAAAGCATCATGCGATGATTTGCTAAATGAGTAGCTTGCCCCTGAAAGCCGGTCCAGGATTCGCGCAGCCAGGGCTGATAACTCGCTTCGCGAAAGTTGGCTATCCCGCAAAGCCGCGCGTTGAGCCGCCGCGCTGAGCTGGCGAGATAGGCTGGAAAGCTCCGAATTTTCATGCTTCTGATCGCCTTCAACCTTGAGGCCCTGCGTATTCACTTCAACATCTGGTACATGCCTGACCGGTGTTGTTCCGGTGATATCCGTTTTTGCGAAGCCCATACTTTTTGGAAAGTGCACTGTTCACCTCGGCGTCCGATACAACCGACCCGACAACAGCACGCAACAAAGGCATCGTGCTGTTGCCCACCTCAAAGCGTCATCATTACTTCATGGTAAATTCAACAGCCCATGAATTATCTGCATTCATACGGGTGATGTTGGCCGTGCACGTAGCACCGCCACTGGGTGTTGCAGTTTTAGTCCACTCAGGCACTTTGATCCCACCCGGCATCAACCTCATCTGAAAAGTTGTGCCGAATGCGCAAGTCTTACGTCCTTGGGTATAACGCACCATTGCCGCATTCACATCGGGACTCACAATGCGTTGCACATCGAAATTTATTGTCTTTGTCGATGGCACCGTGTTGTCAGGTTTCGGGCTCGCTATCTGGTAGGTGCTGCTCTCATTGGAAGTGACGATTTTTAGTATGGCGTCTTCCGCGCCAAGATTTTTGAACGTCACGTTAACCTTCGGCCCTGCCTGGACCATGCCAGCAATCAGCAACGAAACACTGGCCATCAGGACCTGCGATGTCTTCTTCATTTTTAGCTATCTCTCATCTCTTCCATGTGGTTTATGGATGAGACGCCCTTGGTGACCTAGGGTCCCAAGGCTGCCCAAGACGCTCCTTCGTTCATGGACGGCTCCATAGAGCGCCCAGATGGGGTAACGGCAGGCAACGGCAAAGCCTTAGCTTTCTTGTGGTCTTGGTATATTTCTGCATGTGTCGTCGCGTTGGCCCCAGAAAGGGGCACACCTCATATCGCCATCACGCCACAAATCCGACGCCAAAAAATCGACACATCGCAACTTATAGCCAAACGCCATAAGACCGTTCGTAGCTTTTTTGACGAATTTTTCAAAATATTTTTTGATGCTGGCACAAAAATATCTCGCAACAGTTTCGCCCTTTATATATCGGGGCAAAACACCCGTGTGCTATCAGATTGAAATTGTCGGCCACTGAAAAAATATTTAGAAATCTTTCATCCGCGCCGAACCCACCCCGGAACTTCTGCTACGACGAATCGCTCATAGTGCCGTAACGATTTTCCTGCCTCCGGGCTGTGAGAGATGACTTACAGATGACAACGGCAGGTATCCACTACCAGCCCCAACAACTTCGACAGGTATGACGGCAACCCCCGAAGACCCTGTCCACGCAGGAGAGACGCGTCCCTTACAATTCGTCCTAGTGGTTGATTTCAAAGGATTTTTCCACTTGAAAAAACAAGCACAGCAAAGCGCCATGTAGCGCATTGCAATAAAGACGGCTGCATTCCAGGGCACGTTTTTTAATTAATGGCTTTTTACTGCCACATTTGAGTGCATAACTTTTTGCGCTCCGGATTTATTTTGCCTGCGCTCGGCGAAGTGTGCATTTCGCCATGGATCCGTGCGCCCGAAAACTGTTGTTAATCAACCCAGCTCGGCTCTCTCCGGAGGCGCCGGCGTGATAAACACATGAGGTGATAGCGATGCGTATCAGCATCTTTGGTTTGGGTTATGTGGGTGCAGTCTGTGCAGGCTGCCTGACGGCGCGAGGCCATGAAGTGATCGGTGTGGACGTATCCAGCACCAAGATCGACCTGATCAATCAGGGCAAGTCGCCCATCGTCGAACCTGGCCTGGAAGCACTGCTGCAACAGGGCATCGCCAACGGCCGCCTGCGCGGTACTACCGATTTCGCCGAAGCCATCCGTGCCAGCGACGTATCGATGATCTGCGTGGGTACCCCAAGCAAGAAGAACGGCGACCTGGGCCTCGAATACATCGAGTCGGTTTGCCGCGAGATCGGCTACGTGCTGCGTGACAGCGAGCGCCGCCACACCATCGTGGTGCGCAGCACCGTGCTGCCGGGCACCGTGAAGAACGTGGTCATCCCGATCCTCGAAGACTGCTCGGGCAAGAAAGCCGGTGTCGACTTCGGCGTCGCGGTCAACCCGGAATTCCTGCGTGAAAGCACCGCGATCAAGGACTACGACCAGCCACCGATGACCGTCATCGGCGAACTGGACAGCGCCAGCGGCGACATCCTGCAGGCCCTGTACGAAGAGCTCGACGCACCGATCATCCGCAAGCCGATCGAAGTGGCCGAGATGATCAAGTACACCTGCAACGTGTGGCACGCCACCAAAGTCACCTTCGCCAACGAGATCGGCAACATCGCCAAGGCCGTAGGCGTGGATGGTCGTGACGTGATGGACGTGGTCTGCCAGGACAAAGTGCTGAACCTGTCCCAGTACTACATGCGCCCTGGCTTCGCCTTCGGCGGCTCGTGCCTGCCCAAGGACGTACGTGCCCTCACCTATCGTGCCGCCAGCCTCGATGTACGCGCACCGCTGCTCGACTCGCTGATGCGCAGCAACGAATCGCAGGTGCAGAACGCCTTCGAGCTGATCGAAGCCCACGACAAGCGCAAGGTCGCACTGCTCGGCCTGAGCTTCAAGGCCGGTACCGACGACCTGCGTGAAAGCCCGCTGGTGGAGCTGGCCGAACGCCTGATCGGCAAGGGCTACCAGCTGGACATCTACGACGAGAACGTCCAGTACGCCCGCGTCCACGGCGCCAACAAGGACTACATCGAGTCGAAGATCCCGCACGTGTCGTCGCTGCTCAACGCCGACTTCCAGAAGGTGATCGACAACGCCGACATCATCGTCCTGGGCAACCGTGACGAGCAGTTCCGTGAACTGGCCCAGCAAGCGCCGGCCGGCAAGCACGTGATCGACCTGGTCGGCTTCATGAGCAAACCGACCTGCGCCACCAGCCGTACCGAAGGCATCTGCTGGTAAGTGCTGGCCGGGCAGCGGGGGCCTCCCCACCCCCGCTGCCCACCTTTTCCCGAATTCTCGACGGATGCTGAACATGCAAAGGATCCAGACAGTGCTGTTGCAGTGCGCCGGTTGGCTGCTCTACATGAGTCTGCTCATGCTGATCGCCCTGGCCCTGCCAGCCGATATCTTCGACTCGCAGTCGAAGCACTTCATCTTCCTGGTCGGCGCAGTCGGCATCTGGCGCTATTCCATGGGCGCCACCCATTTCATCCGCGGCATGATCTTCCTCTACGGCGTGTACCCGTACCTGCGCCGCAAGGTGCAGAAGATGGGCAAGGACGCCGACCCGTCCCACGTGTACCTGATGGTGACCAGCTTCCGCATCGAAGCACTCACCACCGCCCAGGTGTACAGCTCGGTGATCCGCGAGGCGATCAACTGTGGCTTCCCCACCACCGTGGTCTGCTCGCTGGTGGAGATGTCGGACGAACTGCTGGTGAAAAGCCTGTGGGCCAAGTACAACCCGCCAGCCCACGTGAAGCTGGACATCGTGCGCATCGCCGGTACCGGCAAGCGTGACGGCCTGGCCTACGGTTTCCGTGCGATCTCGCGCATGCTGCCGGACGAGAACGCCGTGGTGGCGGTGATCGACGGCGACACCGTGCTGGGCGATGGCGTGGTACGCAAGACCGTGCCGTGGTTCAAGCTGTTCCCCAACGTCGGCGGCCTGACCACCAACGAGTTCTGCGAAGTGCGTGGCGGCTACATCATGAGCGAGTGGCACAAGCTGCGCTTTGCCCAGCGCCACATCAACATGTGCTCGATGGCCCTGTCCAAGCGCGTGCTGACCATGACCGGGCGCATGTCGATGTTCCGCGCCAGCGTGGTGACCAACCCCGAGTTCATCGCCGACGTCGAAAGCGACTCGCTGATGCACTGGCGCCTGGGCCGCTTCAAGTTCCTCACCGGTGACGACAAGTCCAGCTGGTTCAGCCTGATGCGCCTGGGCTACGACACCTTCTACGTGCCGGACGCCGCCATCAACACCGTCGAGCACCCGCCGGAGAAGAGCTTCCTCAAGGCCAGCCGCAAGCTGATGTACCGCTGGTACGGCAACAACCTGCGGCAGAACTCCCGTGCGCTCGGCCTGGGCCTGCGCCGCCTGGGGCTGTTCACCAGCATCGTGCTGTTCGACCAGCGCGTGTCGATGTGGACCAGCCTGCTGGGCCTGACCGTGGCGGTGATCGCCAGCCTCAAGTTCGGCCTGGGCTTCCTGCTGGTGTACCTGCTGTGGATCGGCATCACCCGCCTGATCCTAACCATCATGCTGCTGTGCTCCGGCCACAACGTCGGCCCGGCCTACCCGCTGATTCTCTATTACAACCAGATCGTCGGCGCGCTGATGAAGATCTACGTGTTCTTCCGCCTCGACAAGCAGTCCTGGACGCGTCAGCCCACTGCCCTCAAGCGTGACCTCGCCAGCTTTCAACAATGGTTCAACACCTGGTCCTCGCGGACCATGACCTTCTCGGCTGCCAGCATCTTCGTTGCTGTGCTGTTCATGGTCGTGTGAGCCCAACCCGGATCGGAACTAACAGGAACAAAACACATGAATACCGCCGTGAACGTCAACGTCGTGCATGAGTCCGAAGCCCAGCGCCAGCATGCCCGGGTACGCATCCCCGCCAAGCTGCGGTTCCTAGACCCTCAGCGCCAGGCCCACGATGTGAAGGTCGACGACCTCTCCGCCGGTGGCCTGAGCTTCCACACCAAGCAACCACTGTCGGTTGGCGACGTGCTCCGCGGACGGCTGCAGTTCACGGTCGACAACCTCGGCCTGTCGATGGACATCGAGTTCCAGGTGCGCTCCTTCCACCCGGACAGTGGCCGCACCGGCGCGCAGTTCCAGAACCTCGAGCCACGTGACATCGCCACCTTGCGCCACATCATCACTTCGCACCTGTCGGGTGAGCTGATCACCGCTGGCGATGTGCTCAGCACCTTGCAGCGCGACAACTTCACCAAGGCACGCAAGCAGAAGGACGGCGGTGCCGGCCTGAGCGCCTTCGGCCGCCTCAAGGCGGTCACCGTCACCCTCGGCGTGTTCGTGGTCGGTGTAGCCGCCTTCGGCTTCATCGCCAAGTCGCTGTACGGCATGTACTTCGTCAGCCATGCCGAAGCCGGCGTGGTCGCGGTACCCACCACCAACGTCACCATGCCGCGCGACGGCACCGTGAACAGCTTGGTCGAAAGCGGTGGGCAGATCGCCAAGGGCGCGCCACTGGCCAGCTTCACCACCAGCATGCTGGACATGCTCAAGGGCAACCTGGAAGACGCGCAGCTGGAACCGGCGAAGATCGAGGAACTGTTCGGCAAGCAGCTGTCCGGCACCCTCACCAGCCCCTGTGATTGCGTGGTTGCCCGCCAGCTGGTGGACAACGGCCAGTACGCTGCCAAGGGCCAGCCGATCTTCCAGCTGATCCCACGCACCACCAACCCGATGATCGAGGCGCGCTTCACCTACCGCCAGTTCGACGAGGTCAAGCCAGGTACCCAGGTCAACTTCCAGGTAGCCGGCGAAGACGAAGTGCGTACCGGCCAGATCGTCAGCAGCGCCAGCCTCAACAGCGAAGACCTGGCCGCCGACATCCGCGTGCAGATCAAGCCCGACAGCGCCCTGCCCGCCGAACTCGCCGGCCGCCCGGCTTCGGTCAACAGTGACCGTGGCCCATCGCTGAACTGGCTGATCGACAAAGCCATGGCCCGTGGGCTGTAAGAGGATCACGACATGATTCCCCACAAGAAAAGCGCCAGCCTGGGCCTGTGTGCCCTGGCTGCAGCCATCACCCTGGCGGGCTGCGCAGGCCTGCCGGACCAGCGCCTGGCCAACGAAGCCATGAAGCGCGGTGACACGGCACTGGCCGAGCGCAACTACAAGGCGCTGGCCGACCTGGGCTACAGCGAAGCGCAAGTGGGCCTGGCCGACATCAAGGTCGCCACCCGCGATCCGGCGAAAATCAAGGAAGCCGAGGCCACCTACCGCGCCGCGGCCGCCATTTCGCCGCGTGCCCAGGCGCGCCTTGGCCGCCTGCTGGTGGCCAAGCCTGACAGCACCCAGGCCGAGCGCGAAGAAGCCGAGACCCTGCTCAAGCAAGCCGCCAAGCAGGGCGAAAGCAACACCCTGATCCCGCTGGCGATGCTCTACCTGAGCTACCCGCAGAGCTTCCCCAAGGTCAACGCGCAGCAGCAGATCGACCAGTGGCGCGCCGCCGGCAACCCGGAAGCGGGCCTGGCCCAGGTGCTGCTGTATCGCACCCAGGGCACCTACGACCAGCACCTGGGCGAAGTGGAGAAAATCTGCAAGGCCGCACTGAACACCACCGACATCTGCTACGTCGAACTGGCCACCGTGTACCAGAAGCGTGGCCAGGCCGACCAGCAGGCTGCCCTGCTTGGCCAGCTCAAGGCGGCCTACGCCCGTGGCGCAGTACCGGCCACCAGGGTCGACAGCGTTGCCCGGGTACTGGCTGACCGCAGCCTCGGCCAGACCGACGAGAAAACCGCCAAGGACCTGCTTGAACAGGTGGCCCCGGTCAACCCTGCGTCCTGGGTCAGCCTGGCGCAACTGGTGTACGACTTCCCCGAGCTGGGCGATACCGACCAGTTGATGGCCTACATCGACAAGGGCCGCGAAGCCGAGCAGCCACGCGCCGAACTGTTGCTGGGCCGCCTGTACTACGAAGGCAAGACCCTGCCTGCGGATGCGGCCAAAGCCGAACAACACCTGCAGGCCGCCGCCGACGCCGGCGAAGTCAGCGCCCATTACTACCTTGGCCAGCTGTACCGCCGCGGCTACCTGGGCAACGTCGAGCCGCAGAAGGCCGTCGACCACCTGCTGGCCGCCGCCCGTGGCGGGCAGAACAGCGCCGACTATGCCCTGGCCCAGCTGTTCAGCGAAGGCCACGGCATTCGCCCGCAACCGGGCAACGCCTGGGTATTCGCCCAGCTGGCCCAGGTCAACCCGACTCCGCAGTCCGCTGAACTGCTGCAGCAGCTCGACCAGCAACTCACGCCTGACCAGCGCAGCCAGGCGCAAACCCTGCTCGCGCAAGAGAAGCAGGCCCGCGGCAGCATGAGCCAGGGCGCCAACAGCACCCTGGCCATCGAAGCCCTGCAAGACGACGAAAAAGAAGTAACCGGTGAGGACTCGCTATGACGCTCAATCCCTTCGTGAAAGCCGGCATCGGCCTGAGCTTCGCCCTGCTGTGGTCTTGCCCGACCCTGGCGGAAATGACCGCTGAAAAGAACTTCGGCCTGGATGTGAAAATCACCGGCCAGTCGGAAGACGACCGTGACCTGGGCACCCGCTCCGGCGGCGACGTCAACGGCCTGGGTCTCGACCTGCGCCCCTGGGTATATGGCGAGCGTGGCAACTGGAGCGCCTATGCCATGGGCCAGGCTGTCACCGCGACCGACACCATCGAAACCGACACCCTGCGCCAGAACGACGACGGCACCAGCACCGACACCGCTGCCGACGGCCGTGAACAGGACAAGAGCTACCTGGCCATGCGTGAATTCTGGGTCGGCTACAGCGGCCTCACTGCCTACCCCGGCGAACAGCTGCGTTTCGGCCGCCAGCGCCTGCGTAGTGATGATGGCATGTGGCGTGACACCAACATCGAGGCGCTGAACTGGACCTTCGATACCACCCTGCTCAAGGCCGACCTGGGCGTGGCCCAGCGCTTCAGCGAATACCGCACCGACCTCACCGAGCTGGCCCCGGAAGACAAGGACCGCACGCACCTCTACGGCAACGTTGCCACGCAATGGACCCCTGGCCACTGGGTCGGCGTACGCGCCCACCACACCCACGACGGCGGCAGCCTGAAGAACCCGGGCGAAACCGTCGATGCGCTGGACAAGACCCGCACCGGCGACCTCACCTGGCTGGGCCTGGAAGCGAACAGCGACGCCTACAACTGGCGCAACGACCACACCGTCAACTACTGGGGCAGCGTCACCTGGCTGACCGGTGATCGCGACACTCTCAGCAGCCAGGTCGTCGGTGACGAAACTGTGGCCACCGGCAAGCAGAGCGGTGACGTCAACGCCTGGGCCACCGACCTCGGCATCCGCCTGCGCCTCGACCCGCAGTGGCAGGTCGGTGCGGCCTACGCCCGTGGCAGCGGCGGCGGTGGCGACGACGGTTCGAGCAACTACGAGCAGACCGGCCTCGAGAGCAACCGCTCCAACTACACCGGTACCCGTTCGCGCGTGCACCGCTTCGGTGAAGCCTTCCGCGGCGAGCTGGGCAACCTGCAGGCGGCCACCCTGTTCGCCTCCTGGCAGCTGCGCGACGACTACGACGCCAGCTTCATCTACCACAAGTTCTGGCGTGTCGATGGCAACCAGAACATCGGTTCCAGCGGCATCAACGCGGTGGTCAACGACAACGGTGTGAACCGCCCGCTGGTCGATGGCGAGAAGGACCTTGGCCAGGAAATGGACGTGGTCGTGACCAAGTACTTCAAGCAAGGCCTGCTGCCGGCTTCGATGAGCCAGGCCATCGACGAGCCATCTGCCCTGGTGCGCCTGCGCGCCGGCGTGTTCAAGCCGGGCGATGCCTACGGCAAGGAAGCGGACTCGTACATGCACCGCGCCTTCGTCGACGTGATCTGGCGCTTCTGAGGCCGGTAGAGGACTTACCGTTATGAACCTTCACCCGCACTTACGTCACAGCCTGTTGGCCAGCGCCTTGCTGCTGGCCAGCGGCCTGGTGGCTGCAGCAGAGCCCAAGGTGATCGCCAAGGAGCTGCAGCAGGCCAAGACCTACACGGTCTCCAGCGCACCGGTCGAGCCGCTGCACATGGACCCGCCGAAGCTGCCCGACCTGACCGGCTACACCGCCGAGGCGGTGCAGAAGAAAATCGACCGCCGCCACAAGGGCAAGGTCAGCCTGCGCCGCATGTTCCAGGAGGACACCCTCAAGGAATTCGTCGGCGGCGACAACAAGGCGGCCGAATGGGTCCAGCGCCAGCATGGCATTCCGCAGGCGATCTTCGTCGATGACGGCCATGTCGACCTGGTCGAACTGAGCAAGAAGGTACCCAAGCAGTACCTCAGCGAAGTCGAGCCGGGCGTCTACCTGGCGCGTCTGCCGATCGTGGTCGGGCAGAAGGGCATCCTCGAGATCGACGGCAAGGTCAAGCAGCTGCGCCTGTCCCAGGAAGGCGGTTCGTTCCTGGTCAACGACGGCAAGCTGTTCGTCACCGACACCCAGGTGACCGGCTGGAGAGAAAAGGACAACGGCCCGGCGACCTTCCGCTCGCCCAAGGAATTTCGCCCGTTCCTGTTGTCGTGGGGCGGCACCGAGACCTACATCGTCAACACCAAAATGGCCAGCTTCGGCTACGCCAAGTCCAAGTCGTACGGCGTGAGCATTTCGCAGTACACGCCGAACATGGCCAAGCGCATGGGCCGCCCGGAACCCACCGGCTGGATCATCGGTTCTGAATTCAGCGACATGTGGTACGGCTTCTACTGCTACGAAACCCAGGACTTCGTGGTCAAGGACAGCACCTACCGCGACAACATCGTCTACGGCATCGACCCGCACGACCGCTCGCACCGGCTGATCATCGCTGGCAACACGGTGTACGGCACCAAGAAGAAGCACGGCATCATCGTCTCGCGTGAAGTCAACGACAGCTGGATCATCAACAACAAGAGCTTCGACAACAAGCTCTCGGGCGTGGTGATCGACCGTAACAGCGTCAACAACCTGATTGCCTACAACGAGATCTACCGCAACCACACCGACGGTATCACCCTGTACGAAAGTGGCGACAACCTGATCTGGGGCAACAAGCTGATCAACAACCGCCGCCACGGCATCCGCGTGCGTAACAGCGTGAACATCCGCCTGTACGAAAACGTCGCCATGGCCAATGGCCTGGTCGGCGTGTACGGGCACATCAAGGACCTGTCCGACACCGACCGCGACATCGCCCTCGACCCGTTCGACACCAAGGTGTCGCTGATCCTGGTCGGTGGCGAACTGGCGGCCAACGGCTCCGGCCCCTTGTCCATCGACTCGCCGCTGTCGGTCGAGCTGTACAAGGTAAGCATGCTCGCCCCGCGCAAGGCCAGCGGCATCAGCCTCAACGGCATCCTCGGCGAACGCCAGGACGAAATCCTCGACCTGCTGGTACGCCAGCAAAAGGCTGTGCTGATCGACCCGGTCGAACGCCAGACCGAAATGATCGATTAAGGAAGCCCAGACCATGACTCCACATCTGATGAAACTGCTGGGCCTGTCCGCTGCCCTCCTGGCAATCAGCCAGGGCGTGCGCGCCGAAGACGTCAAGGCCCCTACCTTCAGCGCCGAGCCTTGCTGCCAGCTGTGCCCTGAAGCGCATGACGCCAGCCGCTACACCACCCGTTACCAGCAGAACTTCACCACGCTGGTGCAAGCCCAGGGCGACTGGCTGTTCCGTACCCGCGAAGACCTGCGCACCGAGTTCAATACCACCCCGGCCGGCTACAAGCGCCTGCAGCAAGTGCACGACGCGTTCAAGAAACGCGGCGTGGAACTGGTGGTGGTGTACCAGCCGACCCGTGGCCTGGTAAACCGCAACATGCTCAACCCGGCGGAAAAAGCCGCCTTTGACTACCAGAAGGCCCTGGGCAACTACCAGGCCATGCTCAAGCGCTTTGCCAGCATGGGCTACAACGTGCCAGACCTGTCGCCGCTGACCAACGAACAGCTGGCCGCTGCCGATCAGGGCAAGGACTTCTACTTCCGTGGCGACCAGCACTGGACGCCTTACGGCGCCGAGCGCGCGGCAAAGATCGTGGCCGATACCGTGCACAAGATGCCGGCCTTCGAAGGCATCCCGCGCAAGGAATTCGAAACGAAAAAGTCCGGGCGCATGGGCAAGACCGGCACCTTGCATAACGTCGCCGGCCAAATCTGTGGCACCAGCTACGCAGTTCAGTACATGGACCAGTTCGCCACCGAGCCGAAAGGCTCCGACGGTGGCGGTGACGACCTGTTCGGTGACGCCGGCAACGCGCAGATCACTTTGGTAGGTACCAGCCACAGCGGCAAGAACTACAACTTTGCGGGCTTCCTGCAACAGTACATTGGTGCCGATGTCCTGAACGTGGCCTTCCCTGGCGGTGGCCTGGAAGGCTCGATGATCCAGTATCTGGGCAGCGAGGAATTCCAGAAGAACCCGCCGAAGATCCTGATCTGGGAATTTTCCCCACTGTATCGCCTGGACCAGGAAACCATCTGGCGGCAAATCCTTGGCCTGCTCGACGACGGCTGCGATGACCGCCCGGCCCTGATGAGCGCCAGCGCCACCCTCAAGCCCGGCAAGAACGAGCTGATGGTCAACGGCAAGGGCGGTGTGATCAAAGACCTGATCAACCGCAACATGCAGATGGACGTCAAGTTCGAAGACCCGTCGGTCAAGGTGCTGCAGGCCACCCTCTGGTACCTCAACGGCCGCCATGAGGACATCAAGCTGGAAAAACCGGAAACCTCCGACACCGACGGGCGCTTCGTCTTCCAGATGCGCGAAGACGAGGACTGGGCCAGCCAGAGCCTGCTGGCGTTCGAGGTACAGGGGCCGGAAAGCGGTACCCAGAAAGTCGAAGCCAAGCTCTGCAAACGCAACAACTTCGCCGTGCCCGCGCAGACTGCGCAGGCCGGCCAGTGAGGCGACCATGATCCCGTTCAAGCGAATTTCCCGCCCCGCCCTGCTTGCCCTGGCGTTGTGCGGCGGTGCCGCGCACGCCGCGCTGGTACCGCCCCAGGGTTACTACGAGGGGATCGAAAAGCTCAAGACCGGCGACGGCAACTTCCGCTGCGAGGCTGCCCCCAAGCCGTACACCGGTGCCCTGCAGTTCCGCAGCAAGTACGAAGGCTCGGACAAGGCGCGGGCAACGCTCAATACCGACTCGGAAAAGGCCTTTCGCAAGTCCACCGAAGACATCACCACCCTTGAGAAAGGCGTGAGCAAGATGATCGGCCAGTACATGCGTGACGGCCGCCCGGCGCAGCTCGACTGCACCCTGGCCTGGCTGGGCAGCTGGGCCCGCGCCGATGCGCTGATGTCCACCGACTACAACCACACCGGCAAGTCGATGCGCAAATGGGCGCTGGGCAGCATGAGTGGTTCGTGGCTGCGCCTGAAGTTCTCCAATTCGCAGCCGCTGGCCGCGCACCAGGCCGAGGCCGAGCTGATCGAAAAATGGTTCGCCCGCCTGGCCGAGCAAACCGTGCGCGACTGGAGCGACCTGCCACTGGAGAAGATCAACAACCACAGCTACTGGGCGGCCTGGGCGGTAATGGCCAGCGCCGTGGCCACCGACCGTCGCGACCTGTTCGACTGGGCCGTGAAGGAATACCGGGTTGGCGCCAACCAGGTCGACGAGCAGGGCTTCCTGCCCAACGAACTGAAGCGCAAGCAACGCGCCCTGGCCTACCACAACTACGCCCTGCCGCCGTTGGCGATGATCGCCAGCTTCGCCCAGGTCAATGGTGTGGATGTGCGCGGCGAGAACAATAACGCCCTGCAGCGCCTGGCGCAGCGGGTGCTGAACGGGTCGAAGGACCCCAGCGAGTTCAAAGCCCGCAATGGCGAGAAACAGGACATGAAAGACCTGAAGATCGACAGCAAGTACTCGTGGATGGAGCCCTACTGCAGCCTGTATGCGTGCAATGGCGACACCCTGCAACGCAAGCGCGGCATGCAACCGTTCAACAGCTTCCGGCTGGGCGGCGACCTGACCCGGGTCTATGACCCGAGCGCGGAATCGAAAAAGTAACGCAAAACCCTGTGGGAGCGGGTTTACCCGCGAAAAGGCCAGACCTGCCATGCGCGGTGCCTGTGCCGGCCTCTTCGCGGGTAAACCCGCTCCCACAGGAATCTAGGTAGCCCGCCACACTTGTTGTGTGGGGGGTTTGGGGGGCGCTTTGCCCCGGATGCTGTGAACAAAAAGGAGAACCGGGATGGTCTTCTCGTCCAACGTGTTCCTGTTCCTGTTCTTGCCGATCTTCCTCGGCCTGTACTACTTGAGCGGGCAACGTTATCGCAACCTGCTGCTGCTGGTCGCCAGCTACATCTTCTACGCCTGGTGGCGGGTGGACTTCCTGGCCCTGTTCGCCGGGGTCACCCTGTGGAACTACTGGATCGGCCTGAAAGTCGGCGCCGCCGGTGTACGCACCAAGCCCGCGCAGCGCTGGCTGCTGCTCGGCGTCGGTGTCGACCTGGCGATCCTCGGCTACTTCAAGTACGCCAACTTCGGCGTCGACAGCCTGAACGCGATCATTTCCTCGTTCGGCCTGGAGCCGTTCATCCTCACCCACGTGCTGCTGCCGATCGGTATCTCGTTCTATATCTTCGAGTCGATCAGCTACATCATCGATGTGTACCGCGGCGACACCCCGGCCACCCGCAACCTGATCGACTTCGCGGCGTTCGTGGCGATCTTCCCGCACCTGATCGCCGGCCCCGTGCTGCGCTTCAAGGACCTGGTCGACCAGTTCAACAACCGCACCCACACCTTGGACAAGTTCTCCGAAGGCTGCACCCGCTTCATGCAGGGCTTCATCAAGAAAGTGTTCATCGCCGATACCCTGGCGGTAGTGGCCGACCACTGCTTCGCCCTGCAGAACCCGACCACCGGGGATGCCTGGCTCGGCGCCCTGGCCTACACCGCGCAGCTGTACTTCGACTTCAGCGGCTACAGCGACATGGCCATCGGCCTGGGCCTGATGATGGGCTTCCGCTTCATGGAGAACTTCAAGCAGCCGTACATCAGCCAGTCGATCACCGAGTTCTGGCGGCGCTGGCACATCAGCCTGTCGACCTGGCTGCGCGACTACCTGTACATCACCCTGGGCGGTAACCGCAAAGGCACCTTCAACACCTATCGCAACCTGTTCCTGACCATGCTGCTGGGTGGCCTGTGGCACGGCGCCAACTTCACCTACATCATCTGGGGTGCCTGGCACGGCATGTGGCTGGCAATCGAGCGCGCGCTGGGCCTGGACACCAACCCGCAGCGCTTCAACCCGGTGAAGTGGGCCTTTACCTTCCTGCTGGTGGTGGTCGGCTGGGTGATCTTCCGCGCCGAGAACCTGGAAGTGGCCGGTCGCATGTACGGCGCCATGTTCAGCTTCGGCGACTGGCAGCTGTCGGAACTCAACCGCGCCCAGCTCACCGGCCTGCAGATAGCCACCCTGGTGGTCGCCTACATCACCCTGGCGTTCTTCGGCCTGCGCGATTTCTACCGCAACGCCCGGCCAACGCCCAAGGCCACCCCGGTGGAGATCAACAGCGACGGTTCGATCGGCCTGGACTGGACCCGGGTGATGACCCGCGCCCTGGTGCTGCTGCTGTTCGTGGCCTCGATCCTCAAGCTTTCGGCGCAGAGCTATTCGCCGTTCCTTTACTTCCAGTTCTGAGGTTGATGACATGACCCGGACATTACGCATTACCTATTCGCTGTCGTTCCTGGGCCTGCTGGTGGGCATGGGCGTCTGGTCCACCGGTGGCCTGCAAAGCTTCCAGCGTACCGAGCAGATGACCCTGCTCAACGGCAAGCTGGCCAAGGCCGCCGAGACCCATTACGACGAGCAGTTCCCGATCAAGCGCCTGGGCACCAACCTGTGGGCGGCAATGGACTTCAAGCTGTTCAACGAAGGCCGCCCCGGCGTGGTGCTGGGCCGCGACCAGTGGCTGTTCAGTGACGAAGAGTTCAAGCCCACCGCCGGTGCCGAGCAGCTGATGCAGGAAAACCTGGCGCTGATCCGTGGCGTGCGTGACACCCTGCAGCAGCACGGCAGCCAGCTGGTGCTGGCGATCGTGCCAGCCAAGGCGCGGGTGTACGCCGAGTACCTGGGCAAGGAGCTGCCGACCAGCCTGCATGACGACCTGTACAACCAGTTCCATGCCCAGGCACGCCAGGCCAACGTGTTCGCCCCGGACCTGATGGCCCCCATGGAGCAGGCCAAGGCCCGCGGCCAGGTGTTCCTGCGCACCGACACCCACTGGACGCCGATGGGCGCCGAAGTGGCGGCGCAGGCACTGGCTGAAGCAGTCAGCCGCCAGAGCCTGCTCAACGGCGACCCGCAGGCGTTCATCACCGAAGCCGGCAGCACCGCGCCATACAAGGGCGACCTGACCAACTTCCTGCCACTGGACCCGCTGTTCAGCAACCTGCTGCCGGCCCCGGACAACCTGCAGCAGCGCACCACTCGCCCGGTAGAAGCCGAAGGTGAAGCCGGTGACGCACTGTTCGCCGACACGCAGATCCCGGTTGCACTGGTGGGCACCAGCTACAGCGCCAACCCGCACTGGAACTTCCTCGGCGCGCTGCAGCAGGCCCTGCGCAGCGACGTGGCCAACTACGCCGAAGACGGCCATGGCCCGCTACTGCCGATGCTCAAGTACCTGCAAAGCGATGCCTTCAAGAATGCCGCACCCCAGGTGGTGGTGTGGGAATTCCCCGAACGTTATCTGCCAATGAAGAACGACCTCAGCAGCTTCGACCCGCAGTGGATCGCGCAGCTGAAGAACTCCCGTAAATCCGAAGAAAACCTGGCCTTGTCGTCCACCCGGACGAACCATTGATAAAGAGAGGAACACGCAAATGACTACCAAGACTTCCATTGCCAAAGCCCTCACCCTCGCGGCCGGCCTGTCCCTGGCCTCGATGCAGGCCTTCGCCGGCGCCGACGCCGCGCTGTACGGCCCGAGCGCACCGAAAGGCTCGACCTTCGTGCGCCTGTACAACGCCTCCAGCGCACCGACCGCAGCGTCGGTCGGCAACACCCAGATCAAGCAGGTTGGCGCCCAGGCCAGCAGCGACTTCAGCTTCCTGCCAGGGGGTGACTACACCGCCCAGGTCGGCGGCAAGAGCGTGCCGGTCAAGCTGGCTGCGGACAAGTACTACACCTTGGTCAACAGCGCCAGCGGCAACCCGCAGCTGATCGAAGAGCCGCCGTTCAAGAACAAGCAGAAAGCCCTGGTTCGCGTGCAGAACCTGAGCGACCAACAACTGACCCTGAAGACCGCCGACGGCAAGACCGAAGTGGTCAAGCCGGTGGCCGCCAACGGCCGTGGCGAACGCGAAATCAACCCGGTCAAGGTCAACCTGGCGCTGTACCAAGGAGACAAGAAAGTGGGTGACGTGAAACCCGTCGCCCTGGAGCGCGGCGAAGCCGCAGTGCTGTACGTAACGGGTTCCGGCAACGCCTTGTCGCCGGTGTGGGTAACTCGCCCCGTGGCTAGCAACTGATTCCCCTGCCTCTCAACGACTATTGGAGAAACATGATGATCCCGGTAATTCTTTCTGGTGGTAGCGGTTCCCGTCTGTGGCCTCTGTCGCGCAAGCAGTTCCCCAAACAGTTCCTGGCCCTGACCAGTGAACACACACTGTTCCAGCAAACCCTCGAGCGCCTGGTATTCGAAGGCATGGAGACGCCGATCGTGGTCTGCAACAAGGACCACAAGTTCATCGTCCAGGAGCAACTGGCCGCGCTGAAGCTGGAAACCCAAGGCATCCTGATGGAACCGTTCGGCCGCAACACCGCGCCGGCCGTGGCCATGGCTGCCATGAAGCTGGTCAACGAAGGCCGCGACGAGCTGATGCTGGTGCTGCCCGCCGACCACGTGATCGATGACCAGAAGGCCCTGCAACGCGCCCTGGCCCTGGCCACCGTGGCCGCCGAGCGCGGCGAGATGGTGCTGTTCGGCGTGCCGGCGACCAAGCCGGAAACCGGCTACGGCTACATCCGTTCCAGCCAGGACGCCCTGCTGCCTGAAGGCGTGGCGCGCGTGGCACAGTTCGTCGAGAAGCCCGACGAAAAACGCGCCGCCGAGTTCGTCCAGGCCGGTGGCTACTTCTGGAACAGCGGCATGTTCCTGTTCCGTGCCAGCCGCTTCCTCGAAGAGTTGAAGAAGCACGACGGCGACATCTACGACACCTGCGTACTGGCGCTGGAGCGCAGCCAGGAAGACGGTGATGTGCTGAGCATCGACGAAGCCACCTTCGCCTGCTGCCCGGACAACTCCATCGACTACGCGGTGATGGAAAAGACCCAGCGCGCCTGCGTGGTGCCGATGTCGGCCGGCTGGAGCGACGTGGGCTGCTGGTCGTCGCTGTGGGAAGTGCACGAGAAGGACGACAACGGCAACGTCACCAAGGGCGACGTGGTGGTGCAGGACAGCCACAACTGCATGATCCACGGCAACGGCAAGCTGGTGTCGGTGATCGGCCTGGAGAACATCGTGGTGGTCGAGACCAAGGACGCCATGATGATTGCCCACAAGGACAAGGTCCAGGGCGTCAAGCAGATGGTCAAGACCCTCGACGAGCAGGGCCGCAGCGAAACCCAGAACCACCTGGAAGTGTATCGCCCGTGGGGCTCGTACGACTCGGTGGACATGGGTGGCCGCTTCCAGGTCAAGCACATCACCGTCAAGCCGGGCGCCAGCCTGTCGCTGCAGATGCACCACCACCGTGCCGAGCACTGGATCGTGGTGTCCGGCACTGCCGAGGTGACCTGCGACGAGAACGTGTTCCTGCTGACCGAGAACCAGTCCACCTACATCCCGATCGCGTCGGTGCACCGCCTGCGCAACCCGGGCAAGATCCCGCTGGAGATCATCGAAGTACAGTCCGGCAGCTATCTGGGCGAGGATGATATCGAGCGGTTCGAGGATGTGTACGGCCGTACCTCCACGCCGATCGAGCGTGGTGTTTCGGTGAAGACCATCGCGCAGTAAGCAAGACCCGGGGGCCGCTTCGCGGCCCATCGCCGGCAAGCCAGCTCCCACAAGTACCGCGCAGAACTCAGGAATGTGCGATCCCTGTGGGAGCTGGCTTGCCGGCGATGGGCTGCGTAGCAGCCCTGTCAGCGCTATCTGACAGGCATTACGACAAAGCCCTCCCCGCTTTTGAGCCCACTCCCATTTCGGGCTACGATGGTCAGACCCCGCGCAATCAAGGTCTGCCCGCCCCATGATCATCGGTGCCTTCCTCATACTCACCTGGCTGGTGCTGCTGTTGCGCTACCCGGCCAAGGCCCTGCCGATCTCGCTGGCTGCCGTTTGTGGCCTGGGCCTGGTGGCCCTGTTCGTGGTCTGGCAGGACACCCGCGAAACCTCGCAACTGGCCCGCCTGGACCTGCGCCTGACGTATGCCCCCGAACACTGCCCTGCCGACCGAGCCCTGCAAGCAAGCGTAAGGAACGGCAACGAAGTGCCGCTCACCGAATTGCGCTGGCGGGTGGCGGCGTATGCGCCGGGCGATACCGTGAACCTGGCGGAGAACACCTACAACGCCCCGCGCTACCGTGGGCCGGGTGAACTGCAGCCAGGCGCCGAGTGGAAGGACTGTTTGCCATTGCCGCCACTGCGCTCCGGGTACCGGCCGCAGACTCTGGAGTTTCGCGCAGAGCACCTGCAAGGTGCGTTCGCCAATTAATGTATCGCCTGTGCCGGCCTCTTCGCGGGTAAACCCGCTCCCACAGATACTCCACAGCCTTCAAATTCTGTGGGGACTCTGTGGGAGCGGGTTCACCCGCGAATAGGCCAGCACAGGAAAAAACCAATCCCCTGACAACAGGCCCCAACCATGCCCACCGTCCTGATCACCGGTTGTTCCAGCGGCATCGGCCGCGCCCTGGCCGACGCCTTCCGAGATGCCGGCCACCACGTCTGGGCCACCGCCCGCAAACCTGAGGATGTCGAGCAACTGAACGCCGCCGGCTTCACTGCCCGGCAACTGGATGTGAACGATAGCGAAGCGCTGGACCGCCTGGCCGAGGAACTGGAAAACCTCGATATCCTGATCAACAACGCCGGCTACGGCGCCATGGGCCCGCTGCTCGATGGCGGTGTGGATGCCCTGCGCCAGCAGTTCGAAACCAACGTATTCGCCGTGGTCGGCGTTACCCGCGCATTGTTTCCACTGCTTCGCCGCTCACGGGGCCTGGTGGTGAACATCGGCAGCGTATCAGGCGTGCTGGTCACCCCGTTCGCCGGCGCCTACTGCGCCTCGAAAGCAGCCGTGCATGCCCTGAGCGATGCCTTGCGCCTGGAACTGGCGCCATTTGGTGTGCAGGTAATGGAAGTGCAGCCAGGAGCGATTGCCTCGCAGTTCGCCAGCAATGCCCAGCGCCAGGCCGAGCAGGTGCTGGCGGCGGATTCGGCATGGTGGCCGTTGCGCGAGCATGTGCAGGCACGGGCGCGGGCATCGCAGGACAAGCCGACCTCGGCGGCGGTGTTTGCCCAAGGCGTGTTGGCGGCGGTCGGGAGGTCGCCGGTGCCGGCGGTGGTGCGGTTGGGGAATGGCAGCACGGCGTTGCCGTTGATGGCCCGGCTACTGCCGCGGCGGGTGCTGGATTGGGCGTTGCGCAAGCGGTTTGGATTAATGCGCCCGCTCTGATTGATTGGTTGCCTGTGCTGGCCTCTTCGCGGGTAAACCCGCCCCCACAGGTACCCCACAGAGTTTGACACCTGTGCGATCCCTGTGGGAGCGGGTTTACCCGCGAAGAGGCCGGTACAGGCAAACCAGATCAGGCAATGGAACGCAGCACGCCGCCGTCAACCCGCAAGGCAGCCCCGGTAGTGGCACTGGCCTGCATCGACGCCAGATACACCACCATGTTCGCCACCTCCTCCACCGTCGCCAGCCGCTTGATCAGCGAGGTCGGCCGGTGCTCCGCCAGGAAGTTGGCTTCCAGCTCTGCAGTCGACACCCCCTGCTCCTCGGCCAGCTTGGCAAAGAAGTCGCCCACACCTTCCGAACGTGTAGGCCCCGGCAACACCGCATTCACCGTCACCCCTGTGCCTGCCAGGGTCTCGGCCAGCCCGCGCGACACCGCCAGCAACGCCGTCTTGGTCATGCCGTAATGAATCATCTCGGTCGGGATCTGCAGCGCCGACTCACTGGACAGGAATACCACCCGTCCCCAATTGCGCTCGGCCATGCCTTGGGCATAGTGGCGCGACAGGCGAACCGCACTGAGCACATTGACGTCGAAGAAACGCTGCCAGTCCTCATCCTCGATCTCGAAGAACGGCTTGGGCTCGAAGATGCCCAAGTTGTTGACCAGGATGTCGGTATGCGGCACCTGGTCGAACAGCGTCTGCGCCCCGGCCTGGGTACCCAGGTTGGCAGCGATGCCGATGATGCGCGCCTGTGGCAGACGCTCGCGCACAACTTTGAGGGCTTCGTCGACCCGGGCCTGGGTACGACCGTTGAGGACCACTTCGGCCCCCGCCTCGGCCAGGCCGATGGCGATGGCCAGGCCGATGCCCGCGGTGGAGCCGCTGACGATGGCGCGCTTGCCGTTCAGGGAAATGTGCATCTGTGCCTCCTCGTCTGTCTGGGAAATCGCAGGGGTCTGCTTTGCAGCCCATCGCCGGCAAGCCAGCTCCCACAGGAATGCCAGCGCTGTACCTGTGGGAGCTGGCTTGCCGGCGATGGGCCGCAACGCGGCCCCCGTCTTTATGCTTTCGCTGGCTGCTCATCAAACGCCTGCCAGCCACCACCCAGAGCCTTGTACAGCCCCACCAACGCCTGCGACACCGCCGCCGAACTGTCGATCCACTGCTCCTCGCTGGCCAGCAGGGCACCCTGCACCGTCAGCACATTGAGAAAGTCCACCGCCCCTTCCACATACTGGCGCTGGGCAGTTTCCAGGGCGATGCGGTTCTGCCGCACCGCCTCGGCCAAATGGTCGCGGCGCAACTGGCTGGCGTTGTACAGGCGTAGCACATCGTCGATTTCATGCCAGGCCCCCAGCACCACCTTGCGGTAGTTCAGCGCCGCTTCCTGCTGCTGCGCCTCGCGCAGTTCCAGGGTGCCCTTGAGCCGGCCACCCTCGAAGATCGGCAGCGACAGCTGCGGCCCGAAGGCGAAGCGGCGCGAATCCCAGGCGCCGAAATCGGACAGCTGCATGGCCTGGAACCCGACACTGCCCGACAGCCGGATGCTGGGGTAGAAGTCGGCCTTGGCCACGCCAATGCTGGCGGTGGCGGCATGCAGGCGGGCCTCGGCCTGGCGAATGTCCGGGCGGCGTTCGGCCAGTTCGGACGGCAGGCCAATGGCGAACTTCTGCTGCGGCGCAGGCAGTTCGCCGCCCTGCAGCAACTCGGCCTGCAGGCTGCGCGGCGGTTCGGCGGCGAGCAGGCTGAGGGCGTTGATCAAGTCATCGCGCCGCGCTTCCAGGCTTGGCAGGCGCGACTCGATCGAGGCGACCTGGGCACTGGCCTGGGCCACGTCCAGGCGCGTGGCGACCCCTTCGGCCTGGCGGTTCTCGGACAACTTCAGGCTGTGCTGGGCGACCTTGAGGTTGTCGCGGGTCACATCGATGGTGTGCTGCACGGCGCGCAGCTGGATGTAGTTGCCGGCGGTTTCCGAAAGCAATGCCAGCAGCACGCCGCGGCGGTCGTTCTCGGCCACTTCGACCGTGGCATCGGCAGCTTCGACCTGGCGCCGCACACGGCCCCACAGGTCCAGCTCCCAACCGGCCACCAAGTCGCCCTGCCAGAGGTTGAAAGCTTGCTTGCCCGCCTTGCCGGACGGGTCACTCAGGCCTTCGGCGCTGTTGCGCGCGCGGCTGTAGCCGGCGTTCACGTCCACCGCTGGTACTTCGTCGGCAGCCACGGTGCTGCGCAGGGCGCGGCTTTGCAGCAGGCGGGCACTGGCCATCTGCAGGTCGAGGTTGCGCTCGGCTACACGCTGGATCAAGGCACTCAGGCGGGCGTCGTGGAAGCTCTCCCACCAGCGCAGTTCCAGCGGTTCGGCCTGCGGCTGGCTGGCCGCCGCCTCGCCTTGCAGCGGCGCCCACTGTTGCGGTGCCTGGCTGTCAGGGCGCTGGAAGTCTGGGCCCAGGGTGCAGCCAGCCATCAACACGGCCAGCAGCAACGGGCTCAAGCGTAATGCCGGTTTCATCGTGCGCTTACCTCTTTGCCGTCCAGCTTGTCGCCACGGGTGTCGATGGTCGCTTCCACCGACATGCCCACGCGCAGGCGGGCAAGCAGCGGCTGGCCGTCATCGAAAACGATCTTCACCGGAATGCGCTGCACCACCTTGGTGAAATTGCCGGTGGCGTTATCCGGCTTGACCGCGGCGAAGGTCACGCCGGTGGCCGGGGCGATGCTTTCCACATGGCCTTGCAGCTTCTCACCGGCAAAGGTGTCGACGCTGATGCTCACGGCCTGGCCAGGCTGTACGTGGGTCAGCTGGGTTTCCTGGAAGTTGCCGACCACATAGGCTTGTTGCAACGGCACCACCGACAGCAGGCGGGCGCCCGGGTTGACGTAGGCACCGACACGCAAGGCGCGCTCGCCGACCATGCCGTCCACGGGCGCGGTGATGCGGGTATAGGACAGATCGAGCTGGGCCTTTTCCAGCCCCGCCTCTGCCCGCTTCAACTGCCCGTCGGCACTGGCCACCTGGGCGGTAAGGATATCCACCTGCTTGCGCGCCGCTACCAGTGCCGCCTGGGCATTGGCCAGGCGTGCGCGGGCCTGGTCGACCCCGCTGCGCGCCTGCTGGGCGTTCTGCACGGTGCCGGCACCCTGCTCGGCCAGGCGGCTGTAGCGGTTGACCTCATGATCAGCGAACGCTGCTTCGGCCTGGGCTGCTTTCACTGCAGCCTCAGCCTGGGCAATCAGCGACGCCTGGCGCTCGAGGGTGGCGCGGGCATCGGCGCTTTGCGCCTGGGCCACCAGCAACTGCGCCTGCGCGGCATCCAGCGCGGCCTGGTAGTCACGGGCATCGATGGTCGCCAGCAACTGGCCGGCCTTGACCTGCTGGTTGTCCTCCACCAGCACCTCCTTGATGAAGCCGGCGACCTTGGGCGCGACCACGGTGTAGTCGGCGACTACATAGGCGTCGTTGGTGCTCTGGCGGTGGTCGCTGCCGAACATCCAGGGGCCGACGATGCCGGCCAGGACAGCCACGGCAAGCACCGAGCCGATGAACAGGGTTTTGCGGTTGTTGGTCATTTCAGTGGTTCTCGAATTCATCCAGGGTTCAGGCCACCGCGCGCGGCGGATAGACCCGGGTAGGCACGAAAGGAATCAGGCAGATCAGGGCCACGGCAATGCAGGCCATGACCAGGTAGAGGTCGGCTGAGGTCAGCACCAGCGCCTGGTCGTGGATGCGCCTGGCCAGGCCGGCTGCGTTACCGTCGACCAGCGGGGCGTTGCCCAGGCTGTCCACCAGGTGGTTGGAATGAAAGTGCCGGCGCAGGGTGCCAAGGGCGTCCAGCAGGCCACCGGCGATCACCGCGGCCAGGCCCTTGACGGTGTTGAACCAGCTGGAGGCGAACGGGCCTTCCTGCGGGGTCATGCCGTTGGTGGACAGCATCAGCAGCGGCAGCACTGCCATTGGCTGGCCGAACACCTGCAGCAGGTAGAACGGGTAGAAGTCGCCACGGATCCACTCGCTGGTCAGCAGGCTGCTGCCGACACAGGACACCGCCAGCATCGCCAGGCCGATGCCCAGCACCCAACGGCAGTCCACCGCGCGGATGTTGCACAGCGCCGCCGTCAGCGGCAGGGCGATCAGCTGGGGCATGGCTACCAGCATCATCAGCGGGCTGGTCTGCGCCGGCCGGTAGCCCTGGATCTGCGCCAGGTAGGCCGACGGAATGCTGCCCACGCCCGAGAGCACGATCAGCACGCCGGCCAGCGTCACCAGGGCGAAACTCAGGTTGCGCCGCGACAGCATGCGCAACTGGAAGAACGGCAGCGGCTCGGACCATTCGTTGTACATGAACAGCACCAGCAACAGCAGGCCACCGCCAAGCAGCCAGCAGATCAGTGGCGAATCGAACCAGCCCCAGCGGTCACCCAGCGACAGGCCCAACACGATGCAGCTGATGGCGGGCAGGCCGAGCAGCACGCCGCGCCAGTCGAACTGCTTGAAGCGCTCCAGGCGCAGCGGGTCCTGCGGCAGGCCCCAGCCGACACAGAACATGGCCAGCAGCGAGGGCAGGATGATCTGCCAGAATGCCCACTGCCAGCCGACGTATTCGGTCCACAGCCCTGCCAGCGGCGTGCCGAGGTTGGGGCCGAAGGTGGCGGTGAGGGCATAGCAGGCCAGGCCATATACCTTGATGCCCGGTGGCAGGAAGCGCAGGGCCACGCTCATCAACATCGGTGGCAAGGCGCCAGAGGCGAAGCCCTGGAGTACACGCAGCAGCATCAGGCTGTGCAGGTTGGGGGCGAACGGTTGCAGCAGGCCGAGCACGGCGAACAGGCCGATGGCGCTCATGGTGAAGCGCCGCAGCGAGAACGTGGTGGCCAGCCATGGCGCGAAAGCCATGGCCGAGACCGAGGCGGCGCTGTAGACCGCCAGCAGCCAGGCGCCTTCGTCGGCGCCAATGCCCATGGCCCCACGGATATCGGCCAGGGAGATCTTGGTTACCGACTCGTTGAGACCCGCGCACAACACGGCCAGCAGCACACCGAACAGCCCGACCACTACCTGCAGGCCGAACGCAGTCTGCGCAGGCGCGGCCGGCGCGGGCGCGGCGGCAACCACAGCA
This sequence comes from Pseudomonas sp. NLJ1, assembly GCF_049486705.1. Lineage (NCBI taxonomy): Bacteria > Pseudomonadati > Pseudomonadota > Gammaproteobacteria > Pseudomonadales > Pseudomonadaceae > Pseudomonas > Pseudomonas sp. NLJ1. The sequence continues at coordinate 1,869,440 of NZ_CP137735.1, forward strand.
GACGGGGCGGACAGGGAACTCATGGGCAGACATCTCCAGCAACAATTTGCGACTGGAGCAAGTCTAAGAAGGTCGAATGCTGACGAAAACTGACTTATCGGTAGGTTTATGTTGCGTCAGGCGCAATCCAGAGTAATACCGCATCGCCCTCTTCGCGGGTAAACCCGCTCCCTCAGGTACAGAGCCTCTCCCAAGACCTGTGATATCCCTGTGGGAGCGGGTTCACCCGCGAAAAGGCCGGCCCAGGCAGACCATCACTCAAGGGTCGACACTGCAGCAAGCCTTCAGGGTCTGCCGCAACCACCGATGCGCCGGGTCATTGTGAAACCGTGGGTGCCATGCCTGCAGCACGGTCACCCGCTCCAGCGGCACCGGGATCTCGAACGAGCGCAGCGGCAGCCCGAGCTTGTGCACGCTGTTGAGGATGTTGGCCGGCATCGGCAGGATCAGGTCGGAATCCGGTAACGAGAACAGCGCCGAGTGGAAACTCGGGGTGATCAGCGCCACCCGCCGCTGCACCTTGAAGTTGGCCAGTTCCACATCGATCGGCCCATTGGCCCGTCCACGACGGGACACGCTGATCTGTGGATAACTGGCAAAACTGTGCGGCGTGATCGGCTGCTCGAAAATCGGGTGGTCGCGCCGCGCCAGCCCCACGTAGTAGGTCTGGAACAGGCTCTGCACCTTGATCTCCGGCCCCAGGTCCACGGTCGAACTGATGATCAGGTCGGTACGCCCGTCGCGCAGCACGCTGTCATCATCACCGCCGGGGCTTTCCGGCACGAAGCGCAGCACCGTGCGCGGTGCCTGCTCGTGCATGCGCCGCAGCAGCTGCGCGCCGTACAGGGCGATGAACAGGTCGTTGGTGCGGATGTTGAAGGCCCGGTCAAGCTTGGGCAGGTCGACTTCGTCGGCACTGCGGAACACCTCGCCCGCCTGTTCCACCAACGCGGCCACCTGCTCACGCAGCGCCAGCGCCCGCGGTGTCGGCACCAGGCCGCGACCGGCGCGCACCAGGATCGGGTCACCCAATGCATCGCGGATACGCCCCAGGGTCCGGCTCATCGCCGCCGGGCTGAGGTTCATGCGCTGCGCCGCGCCGACCACGCTGCCTTCATCGAGCAGGGCGTCGAGGGCGACGAGCAGGTTCATGTCCGGGAGTTGCATGGCTGTTTTCCGTTACAGCTGTGGGGAATGGCGATGGTAGCAGGTTGCTGGATTGCACCAGACGCAATGCGCTCGTGCGTGGTGGGGCATTTATCCTGAGGGTGGGTTGAGCCAAGAATGAGGAACGGCAGGTTCGGCCTCTTCGCGGGTGAACCCGCTCCCACAGAGACTGCACAGATTCTGAATATTGTGGCGCACCTGTGGGAGCGGGTTTACCCGCGAAGAGGCCAGAACAGACAACCCCTCAGCCAGCCTGGAACAAGGATTCCACATGCCCAGCCCCGTCCTGATCGCCATCGATGCCTCCCCTGCATCCACCGCCCTGCTCACCCTCGCCCGCCGCTACTGCCGCCCCGACGAGCACGAACTGCACGTGCTGCTGACCATCGACTCTACCTTCGCCGTCCACGACCAGCCCGCGCCCTACACCGCCGAGGAACTGGAAGAATACCCCGCCGCCTGCGAAGAGCAGCACCAGGCCGACCAGGCCGTGGCCAAGGCGGTGCGCGAGCTGCAGCAAGCCGGCTTCGCCAGCCAGGGCTGCATGGTAGCCGGGCAGCCGGTCGAGGCGATCGTGGCCAAGGCGCAGGAACTGAATTGTGAACTGATCATCATGGGCCACCGCCACCTGTCGCGGCTGGGGCGGTTGCTGGACCCGTCGATCAGCGCCAAGGTGATTGATCGGGTGAAGGTGCCAGTGTTGGTAGGGGCTGCGAGCTAACTGCTCTGCGAGAAGTGTTCATTGCTCCTGGCCTCTTCGCGGGCAGCCCGCGAAGAGGCCAGGAGCCGCACTTCCTCACCCCGGCTCATCCCTCGCTCGGCTTCACCACCACCGTACAAGTCGTACCCGCCGCCAGCAAGAACCCGTCCGGCACTTCATCGATATGAATGCGCACCGGCACCCGCTGCGCCAGCCGCACCCAGTTGAAGGTCGGGTTCACATCCGCGATCAATTCGCGGCTCTGCGGGTTGTCGCGGTCGTAGATGCCGCGGGCGATGCTTTCCACATGGCCCCTGATTCGCTCGCCGCTCATCATCTGCAGCTCGGCCTGGTCGCCCACCTTCACATGCGGCAACTTGGTCTCCTCGAAGAACCCGTATACCCAGAACGAATTCTCGTCGACCACCGCCATCACCGCTTCACCGGTACGCGCATAGTCACCCTTGTGGATATTCAGGTTGGTCACGTAGCCGTCCACCGTGGCCACGATATGCGTGCGCTTGAGGTTCAGCTCGGCCGCCGCCAGTTCGGCAAGGGCCTGCTGGTAATCCGCCTGGGCGGAGTTGGCGATGTTGCTGGCGTCGTCGCGGTTTTCCTTGGAGATCACCAGGTTGTCCATGTCGGCACGGCGCTTGGCGTTGACCTTGCGCATCTCCCAGGTGGCCTTGCGCGATGCAACCTGCGCCTTGGCCTGGTCGACCGCCAGCTGGTAGTGCTCAGGGTCGATCTGGATCAGCAGGTCGCCCTTCTTCACCCGCTGGTTGTCCTTGACCGGCACGTCCACCACATAGCCAGGCACGTCGGCAGCGACGTTGATGATGTCGGCACGCACACGGCCGTCGCGGGTCCATGGCGTGGTCATGTAGTGCAGCCACAACTGGCGACCGATCACCACGGCAGCGGCAAGCACCAACAGGGTGGCGACCAGGCTGAAGAACTTTTTCATCGAAGGATTCTCACCAGTAGAGCGACAGCGCCAGGGCGCCGAACAGGCAGACGAACAGGCTCAGACGCAGCAGCGCCGGGTGCCAGAAGAAGCGGTAGCCATCATGGCTGGCAATGAACCGGTCCAGGCCCCAGGCCAGGCCCAGGGCGAACAGGAACATCAAGGTCATGGTGGGCATGTACACGCCATGGAAGGCGATTTCACGGGGCATGGTTTCACGGAGCATCGTGCAGTCCTTTCGCCGGTGCCAACGGCGACTGTGGGTCGAGCAGGGAAGAACGGATGAAGTGCAGGTAGCTTTGTGCGCGGCGCAGCACCGACGTGTCGAAGTGGCGGGCGAAGGGCTCGTCGGTGGCCTGCACGCGGGCGATGGCGTGGTCCACGGCCACCAGCGCGCGTTCGTGGTTGCTGGCGCTGGGCTGCAGGAACAGCCGGGCCAGGGCACGGCCCATCACGCGGATTGCCTGGCGCCAGGGCTGCGATTCGGCGTAGGCCGGGTGCACCGGCGCACGGGCCTGCTCCTTGCGCAGCTCGATGATGGCATGGCCGATTTCCAGCACGGTGAACATCCAGCCCATCAACTGGCTCTGTACCTGCGGCTTGCCGGCTGCCAGGCCATAGGCCTGGTGCAGCAGGTCGCGGGTGCGGCTTTCGAAGGCCGTGCCGATGCCGCGCAGGCGGCCGCTGATGGCGAACAGCACCTGCTCGCGCAGCTCCTGCTCCAGGCGGCTCCACAGCCAGCGGCTGTTGGGCGGCAGGATGATCGCACCGGCAGCGGCACAGACGAACATGCCGATGACCATGCCGATGTAGTCGTTGATGAAGGTGTACGGGTCATACACGGTGAGGTTGTTCGGCACCGAACCGATGGCGAAGAACACCAGCAGGCCGATGCCGTAGCCGGCGTAGGCCGGCCGTGACGAAAGGAACGCGCCCAGCACGAACACCGGCGCCAGCACCATGCACAGCAGCGGGAAACCGTCGATCCAGGGGAACACGAAGAAGGTTTCGAAGAAGCCGACGAAGGCACCGATCGCCGTGCCGCAGGCCATCTGGAACGACATGCGCTTGGGGTTCGGCGAGGCCGCCGACAGGCCCACGGTGACGGTGGCGATCAGGGTCATCATGGCGCCGCTGGGCCAGTCGCTGAACAGCCAGTAGCTGCCCAGCAGCAACAGCACCGCCGAGGCGCGCACACCGGCGGCCAACGATACCAGCCAGCTGGTCTGCGCCACGTAGGGCTCATCCCACTGTTCGCGTTCGTGCCGGTGCGCTGCCAGCGAGGCGTGGGTTTCGGCGTAGCTGTACATCTCGTCGACGAAGCGGTAGAGCAGCTCGAAGGCGGTGTGGAAGTCGAGCAGGTCGGACTCGCTCGGCTCGGTTGCCAGGTACTCGGCGCGCAGGCCGCGCACCTGTGCCTGCAGGCCTTCTTTGTAGGCGGCCAGCTCCAGGGTCAGGCGCAGCGCATCGGCGTCGGTCAGCGCCCGGCCCACATAGGGCTGCAACAGCTCCACCAGGGTGTTCAGGCCCGGCTCGATCGCGCCGACGATCTGCAGCGGGCCGCGGGCGCGCAAGCGCTCCAGCAAACGGTGCAGGGCATTGAAGCGCGTGGTGATGGCCATGAACTCGCCGTTCATGCGCACCAGGCGACCAGAGCGCCGGCGCATGTGCGGGTCTTCGAAAGCGGTGACGTTGCGCAGGCTCTCGAGGCCCACTGCTTCAGCGACGAAGCGCACGTTGCTGCTCTCGAAACGGTCCCGCTGGCTTTCGCCGCGCAGGGCCTCGACCACCACCCCGGCGAACACGCCGAAGCGCTGGTACAAAGCGTTGCGCATGGCGGCACTGGCCGACTGCGGCAGGATCGCGGCGCTGACGAAGGTCGACACCAGAATGCCCAGGGCGATTTCCAGTACTCGCCATACCGCCGCCATGAACGCCTGGTCAGGGTGCTCCAGCACCGGCAGGCCGATCATTGCCGCGGTGTAGCCGGCCAGCACGAAACCATAGGCGCGGAAGGTGCGGTAGCGCATGGCTCCAGCCGAGCACAGGCCTACCCACAGGGCCAGGCTGGGCAGGAACAGCTCGGTGTTTTGCGGGAAGATGGCGATCAGCGCCACCATCATCGCCGAACCGGCCAGGGTGCCGAGCACCCGGTAGAAGCTCTTGGCGAACACATGCCCGCTTTGCGGCTGCATGACGATGAACACGGTGATCATCGCCGTGCGCGGTTGCGGCAGTTCCAGGCGCATGGCCAGCCACAGGGTGATGAACGCAGCGGCCAGCACCTTGAAAATGTACACCCAGGTCACCCCGTCGGTGCGCGCCCAGGCAAAGAAGCCCCGGCGCCATTCCAGGCTCTGCAGCCAGCGCACGGGCAAACTGGAAGTGCTCATTCAGCGTTATCCGGCTTCTTGTCGAAAATGGCCAGGGTGGCCGGGGTTTTCGGTGCGGCCTGGCGCTCCTCTTTCGGCACGTCCTGACCAGCCTGCAAGCCGCCGCCCAGGGCGGTGACCAGCTCGGCATGGGCAATCAGGCGGTTGGCCTGCACCTGCTGTTGCACCTGCTGCTGGCGGAACAACAAGGTCTGGGCGTTGAGTACGTTGAGGTAGTCGGTAAGGCCACGCTGGAACGCGACCATGGCGATGTCGTAGGTTTTCTGCGCGGCCGCGACCGATTCGGCGGCGAAGTGCGACTGCTCCTTCATCGACTCACGGCGGATCAGCTGGTCGGAGATGTTCTTTAGCGCACCGACAACGGTCTGGTTGTAGCGCGCCACGGCCACGTCATAGCCCGCCGAGGCCACGCCGAGCTGCGAGCGCAGGCGGCCACCGTCGAAGATCGGCAGGCTGATGGCCGGGCCGACGTTGTAGTTGAACTTGCGCCCGGTGAGGAATTCCAGCGGGCCACCACCGGTTGCCATGAAGCCAAGGCTGCCGACCAGGTCTACGTTGGGAAAGAAGCCGGCGTGGGCTACATCGATGCCACGCGCCTGGGCAGCTACCTGCCAACGGCTGGCAACCACATCGGGGCGCTGGCCGACCAGTTCGGCCGGCAGGTTCGACGGCAGTTTCAGCGGCGCGGCCAGGGCCAGGCTCGGGCGCTGCAACTGCGCACCCTCCCCCGGGCCCTTGCCGGCCAGGGCGGCCAGCTGGTTGCGGGCCAGGGCAATTTCTTCGTCGAGGCTGTCGAGCTGGCGGTGGGTTTCCGGCAGCGGTGCTTCGGCCTGGCTGACCTCGAAGTGGGTGCCGATACCGGCATCCAGGCGGCGCTTGGCCAGGGCAAGGATCTGCTCCTGCTGTTCCAGCTCGGCCTTGACGATGTCGCGCTGGGCAAAATGCAGGCTCAGCTGGATGTAGGCGCGCACCACGTTGTTCTGCAGCTCCAGCTGCGCCTGGCGGGCTTCGGCCACGCTCATGTGCGCCTGGTCCACGGCCTGCTCGCTGGCGTTGCGTTCGCGGCCCCACAGGTCGAGCGCATAGCTGAAGCCAATTGCGGCGTTGTTGTCCCAGGTATTGGCGCCGGACAGCGCGCCCGGGCCGTAGAACTGGTCCTCAGGCCAGTTGTGGCGCTTGAGCGTGGCCTGGCCGTTGGCCTGGAGCTTTTCCGCCGACTCGACCACGCCGGCCATGGCCTTGGCTTCGCGTACCCGCGCTGCAGCCATGGCCAGGCTCGGGCTGCCAGCCACGGCCAGGGCAACCCAGCGGTCCAGCTGCGGGTCGCCATAGGCGCGCCACCATTGCTGATCGGGCCAATGGGCGTCGGTCGCGGCTTCGCGTATGGCCGCGTCGGTGGTCAGGGTGTTGGCTTGCAGCGTCTTGCTTTGCGGGGCGATGCCCCAGGTTCCGATACAGCCGCTCAGGGCGAGGGCAAGGGCACAGGCACTGAACGCATTGAGCGTTCTGATGATGCGACGCGGCACAGCTGCGATTTCCCGAGGAAGAGGTAAGAGGCCGGGCAATTCTAGGGGGCGGCAGCACTGGCGATAAGCGTGGATTCCTGCGAATCTTTGTTACCAAAACAGCGATAATCCGCCTTTGGTCGAAGGCAACTTTTCATCTCTTTTACGTTACTTCGTGACACAATTTTGTCCTCTACATCGAGAGTGACCCATGGACACCCTGCAAAACATGCGTGCTTTCAGTTGCGTAGCCCAACTCGGCAGCTTCACCGCTGCCGCCGGGCAGCTGGATACGACCACCGCGAACGTGTCGCGGGCGGTCTCCAATCTGGAAGCCCATCTGCAAACAAGGCTGCTCAACCGTACCACCCGCCGCATTGCGCTGACCGAAGCCGGCAAGCGCTACCTGATGCGTTGCGAACAGATTCTTACCTATGTCGAAGAAGCCGAGGCCGAGGCCAGCGACGCCCATGCCCGCCCTGCCGGGCAACTGAAGGTGCACTCGATGACCGGGGTCGGCCAGCACTTCGTGGTCGACGCCATCGCACGCTACCGCGAATCACACCCGGACGTGACCTTCGACCTGACCATGGCCAACCGCGTGCCCGACCTGCTCGACGAGGGCTATGACGTGTCCATCGTGCTGGCCACCGAACTGCCCGATTCGGGGTTCGTGTCCCAGCGCCTGGGCATCACCTACAGCATCGTCTGCGCCTCGCCTGCCTACATCGCCCGCCACGGCGTGGCGCACAAGCCTGCCGACCTGCTCAAGCACGCCTGCCTGCGCATGGTCAGCCCGGTGATCCCGTTGGAGAAATGGCTGTTCGACGGGCCGGAAGGCCAGGAAATGGTCAACATCACCAGCTCGCCGTTCATGGTCAATACTGCCGATGCCATGAAGACTGCGATCCGTAGCGGCATGGGCGTAGGCGTGCTGCCGATCTATTCGGCCATCGAAGGCCTGCGCGATGGCAGCCTGGTGCGGGTACTGCCCGAGTACCGGCTGCAGGAGCTGAACCTGTACGCCATCTACCCGTCGCGGCAGTACCTGGATGCCAAGATCAAGACCTGGGTGGAGTACCTGCGCAACTCGCTGCCAGAGATTCTGGCGGCCCATGAGGCGGACCTGAAAACCCATCAGGTGATGATCGCCAACTAAAAAGCTGCTGCATTGCGGGGGCGGACAATGGTAGGTTGCTAACCATTGCCGGCCTCTTCGCGGGTAAACCCGCTCCCACAGGTACACCACAGCCTTCCAGGCCTGTGCAATACCTGTGGGAGCGGGTTCACCCGCGAAGAAACCATCACCGCCCCACCGCCTTGCAGAGAAGTTGCCCGATGAAAAAGACCGTCCTGGCCTTCAGCCGTATCACCCCGGCCATGGCCGAGCGCCTGCAGCAAGACTTCAACCTGATCCTGCCCAACCCCAAGCTGGGCGACATCAGCGCCCAGTTCAACGAAGCCCTGCCCGAGGCCCACGGCCTGATCGGCGTTGGCCGCAAGCTCGGCCGGGCGCAGCTTGAAGGCGCGGCCAGGCTGGAGGTGGTGTCCAGCGTTTCGGTCGGCTACGACAACTACGACCTGGACTACCTCAACGAACGCGGCATCGCCCTGACCAACACCCCCGACGTGCTGACCGAAAGCACCGCCGACCTGGGCTTCTCGCTGATCATGGGCTGCGCCCGCCGCACCGCCGAGCTGGATGCCTGGACCAAGGCCGGCAACTGGCAAGCTACCGTAGGCCCGGCGCACTTCGGCAGCGATGTGCACGACAAGACCTTGGGCATCGTTGGCATGGGCAACATCGGTGCCGCCATTGCCCGCCGCGGCCGGTTCGGCTTCAACATGCAGGTGATCTATTCCGGCAACAGCCGCAAGACCGCACTGGAGCAAGAGCTGGGCGCGCAGTTCCGCAGCCTGGAGCAACTGCTGGCAGAAGCCGATTTCGTCTGCATCGTGGTGCCGTTGTCCGATGCCACCCGCAAGCTGATCGGTGCGCGTGAGTTGCAACTGATGAAGCCGAGCGCGTTCCTGATCAACATCGCCCGCGGGCCGGTGGTGGACGAGGCGGCGCTGATCGAGGCACTGCAGAGCGGCACCATTCGCGGTGCGGGCCTGGATGTGTACGAGAAAGAGCCGCTGAGCGACTCGCCGCTGTTCAAGCTGCCCAATGCACTGACCTTGCCGCACGTTGGCTCGGCCACTGCCGAAACCCGCGAGGCCATGGCCAACCGGGCAATCGACAACCTGCGCGCGGCGCTGCTGGGTGAGCGGCCGCGGGACCTGGTGAATCCTCAAGTGTGGAAGGGCTGATAGCCTTTTACTGCCTGCACCGGCCCTTTCGCGGGTAAACCCGCTCCCACAGGTATTGCACAGGCGCTGAGGTCTGTGGGGTACCTGTGGGAGCGGGTTTACCCGCGAAAGGGCCGGCACAGGCAACCCTTCATATCTATTTGGCCACCACAACACCCTCAGCCGCCCTGGCCTTGGGCTTGCGAAACACCAGCACATTCCCCGCCATCACCGCCACCAGCCCCAACAAGGCCGGTGCCGTCCACTGATACCCCTCAGCCACCGCCGACACATTCAGCGCCACCAACGGGAACAGCACCGTGCAGTACGCCGCCCGCTCCGGCCCCATGCGCCCGACCAGGGTAAGGTAGGCGGTAAAGGCGATCACCGAGCCCGGCACCACCAGGTACAGTAACGAGCCGATGTACCGCACGTTCCATTCCATGCTGAACGGCACGCCGCTGACCACGCAGAACACCGCCAGCATCACCGCCCCGTAGACCATGCCCCAGGCATTGGTGGTCATGGGTTTGAGCCCGGCCTTCTGCTGCATGCTCGACAGCATGTTGCCGGCAGAGAAGCACAGCGTGCCGAGCAGGGCCAGGCCGAGGCCGTACAGGGTTTCGCGGCTGGCCGCATGGTGCGCCAGCTCCGGCCAGAACAGCAGGCCCAGGCCAAGTAACCCCAGGGCGCCACCGCCAAGCACATTGCTGGCGATCTTCTGGCCGAAGAAGATCCGCGCGTTGAGCGCGTTCCACAGGGTTGCGGTGGAGAACACCACGGCGATCAGGCCGCTGGCAATCCACTGGCTGGCGCTGAGGAAGCAGATGAAGTTGACGCAGAACAGGCACAGGCCCTGGGCCAGGCAGATCTGGTGGCCACGCCGGTTCATCGGCTGCAGGCGCCGGGTGAGCAGCAGGAAGGCGAACAGGATCAGCCCGGCCAGGGCGAAGCGGTAGACAATCGAGACCGGAATGGCGACCACGCCCAACTGGAGTTTCAGGGCGATCCAGGTGGTGCCCCAGATCAGGACAGTGAGCAGGTAGAGTGACAGGTTCATGGTGGCGGTTCCTTGGGCCTTTCAAGTTCGGTGCCCGGCGCTTCGCGGCTAAAGCCGCTCCCACAGGGACCGTGCTGCTCTCGAAGCTGGCGCGGTCCCTGTGGGAGCGGGTTCACCCGCGAATCGAGGGCGCAGCCCTCGCCGAGGCATTTCAGTGTTCTCCTGTCGAACACCCACGCGCTTGCACAAACTTGCGCATTTGTCCCGCTGATGGCTGTAAGCCTGGCCAAGGCGCAGTAGGATGGCTGGCAAGAGGAACCGCCCATGACCCCACTTACCCAGCTGCAAGTGTTCAACGCCATGCACGCCTCGCCCCACGCCCGGCTGGAGCTGAGCGCGCACCTGGGCGACGGGCTGGCAGCGGCGCTGTGGAGCAACCGCGACGATGCCCGCGATTACCAGGCACCGAGCCATCACACCCTGTCGTGCTACATCGCCGACGGCACCGGCACTTTTCGTCGCCAGCGTCCCGGCGACAAAGGGGCACCCGACAAGCTGTGCGTGATGCCGGCCGGGCATGAATCGAACTGGGTGGTCAATGGCGCGATCCGCCTGGCACACCTGTATGTCAGCGAGGCCCAATTTGCCCTGGGCTGCGTGCGCCTGCTCGACCGAGAACCGCGTGAGCTGCAACTGCAGGAAGCGACCTTTCTTGATGACCCGCAGCAGGCCAAGCGCTTTCGCCAGCTGATAACCCTGGACTGGGACGAACCTGGTGAACGCTTGCTGGCCAGCAGCCTGGCGCACGATATCGTCGACCATGCGCTACTCAACCAGGTCGGGCTGCGCCAGGGCCTGCGCCTGAAAGGCGGGCTGGCTCCGAGCCTGCGCCGGCAAATGGTCGACTACATCGAAGCGCACCTTGACCAGCCCATCACCCTGGGTGAACTGGCCGTGCGCTGCAACCTGTCCGAATACCACTTTGCGCGCATGTTCCGCGCCAGTTTCGGGCTGCCGCCGCATCAATATCTGCTGGCCCGGCGGCTACATCGGGCTTGTCAGCTGTTGCGGTTGGGGGTGATGCCGCTGGGGGAGATTGCCCTGTCGTGCGGGTTTGCCAGTGCCAGCCATTTCAGCAACCGGTTCCGCCAGGCAGTCGGTGCAACGCCTGGCGAGTACCGTTCGGCCATTCGCGGCTAAAGCCGCTCCCACAGGGGCCGCGCCAACCTCAAGGGCAGTGCAGTACCTGTGGGAGCGGCTTTAGCCGCGAAGAGGCCGGTACAGGCTGGCCTAGAACTCGAAGGTACTGGACAAACTCACCTGCCGCGCATCCCCGATAGCGACAAAGTACTGGTTCACCGCCGAGCTGTAGTAAACCTTGTCGAACAGGTTCTTCACGTTCAGCTGCAACAGCACCTTGTGCTCATCGAGCCGGGTCTCGTAGCTGGCAAAGGCATCGGCCACGGTATAGGACGGCAGGTCGAAGGTGTTGGTCGAGTTACCAGCCCGCTCGCCTACGTAGCGTGCCCCAGCGCCAAGACGCAACCGGTCGCCGCCGAACAGGCTGCCGTAGTCATACACCGCCGACAGCGAACCACTGTGCCGGGCTACGTTCTGCAGGCGGTTGCCCTGTAGATCAGGGTCCTTGGTCACCTTGGCATCGGTGAAGGCATAGCTGCCAATCAGGCTCCAGCGGTCGCTGAGCTGGCCAGTCAGGTCCAGTTCGACACCCCGCGAGCTGACCTCCCCGGCATTGCTGTACACAGTCTCGCGGGTGCTGGCATCAAAGTCGGAAACCAGCACGTTGCGCTTGGTAATGTCGAACAGCGCCAGAGTGCCGGTAACGCGGCCTGGCATGTCGAGCTTGGCCCCCAGCTCCCACGACTTCCCTTCCTCTGGCGCCACCGACGAGTCAAGCACCACATTGCCGGTCAGCGGCGCGATCGTCGAGTTGGGCTTGAACGACTCGCTGTAGCTACCATAGAAGGACAGCTGGTCATCGACCTTGTAGACGATACCGGCATGCGGCACCCAGGCCTGACCACTGATGTCGGTGTTGGCCTTGAACGGTCGGCCACGGCCAGCGTACTGGTCGTACTGCTGGAAGCGCGCACCGGCCACCAGGATCCAGTGTTCGTCCAGGTGCAGCGCGTCCTGCACGAACAGTGCATCAGTGCGCAGCTTATCGGTCTGGTCGCTGTCACTGGCCTTTACCGTTGTGCCCTCCACTTCCTGGCCGTAGACCGGGTTCACATAGCTGAAGGTGGATTGTGCCGTCTGCCGGATCAGGTCGCCGCGAAAGATCTTGCGGTCTTCATGATCGACACCGAACAGCAGGTCGTTCTGCATCCCGGCCAGTTCCACATTGCCGGCCAGGCTCAGCGTGGCGAACTGGTCACGGCTCATGGCGTTGTGGGTGCCGTCGATGCTGCGCGACAGCGTGCCGCTTTTTTCATTCACGCCGGTCACCCGCACCTGGCTGGCATCATAGGTTTCGCGGTTGAAGCTGTAGCCGAAGTGCAGCTTCCAGTCATCGGCCAGCTGGTGGTCGACTTCCAGACGGTACAGGTCGGAACGCCCTTCCATGTCGTTGAAAGGCTCGTCCAGGCGACGCGTGGCAGGGATGTCCAGCGGGTGGCCGTTGCTGCCGAACGCCGTGCCACGGTCGAAGGGGTAGAGAAACTCGCGGTGCTCGTAGGCCAGGACCACCTGGGTGTCTTCGCCCAGCCAGGCCAGCGACGGCGCCACCAGCGACTCACGGTGCACGCCGTAGTTGCGCCAGTAGTCCTCATCTTCGTGGTCGACGATCAGGCGATAGGCAAAGTTGCTGTCGCCCAGCGCGCCGGTACTGTCGAAGCCGCCACCGCTGCCGTTCTTGCCGCTGCCGTAGGTGGACCCGCGCACGTTCAGGGCGTTGTACTGCTCGAGTTGCGGGCGCTTGCTGACCACGTTGATCACCCCGCCCGGGTCCTGGATGCCGTACAGCAGCGAGGCCGGGCCCTTGAGCACTTCGACCCGCTCGGTGCTGGCGTTGAGGCTGCGGCCCTGCACGATGGGCATGCCATCGCGCATGATCGAGCCGTCGCGGTTGTCGCCGAAGCCGCGCTTCATCACCGTGTCGGAGGTGCCACCGAAATTGTTGCCCTGGGTGATGCCGCTGACATTGGCCAGGGCGTCATCGAGGTTGCGGGGGGCCTGGTCCCGGATGACCTGGGCCGGTACCACGTTGATCGCCTGGGGGATGTCCTGGCTAGGGCCCTGCCCGCGCATGATCGAGGCGGTAGCCGGTGGCTGGTAGCTGTAGTCGTCCAGTTGCGAGGTCACGGTGATGGCCTGCAGGTTGAGGGCACCGGAGGTGTCCACCGCTTCGACGGTGAAGGTGCGTGCATCGACGCGGCGCCAGGCCAGCCCGGTAGTGGCCAGCAGCTGTTGCAGAGCGTGTTCGGCGCTGAACCTGCCGTTCAGCGCTGGCGCCTGCAGGCCAGGTAGTTCCAAGGTGTAGACCACGCTCTGGCCTGTGGTGCGGCTGAAGGCATCGAGTGCCTGGGCCAAGGGTTGCGCCGGCTGGGCGAAGGTATACGCCTGCTGTTGCTCGGCGGCGCAGGCCAGGGGGGCAACAGTGAATGCCGGGAGCGCGCAAAGGCCGAGCCAGAGAGGGACGCAACGCGGGGTGAACTTCATGGACGCTGACCTGTGAGAGGGATATGACTGCGAATGAATCGCACTTCCACTCATTACACGGATGCCACGTCCTGTTACCTCACCCGCTATCTGAAAATATTTTTGCCTGTGCGGGCCTCTTCGCGGGTGAACCCGCTCCCACAGGTACTGCACAGGATTTGAAACTTGCGCCCTTCCTGTGGGAGCGGGTTCACCCGCGAAGAGGCCGGCACAGGCGACTACCGGATGACAGTCAACCGCCCCAGCACTGTCTGCCGCGAAAAGCCCATCACCTTGCCCAGCGAATCCAGCGCCAGCAACGGCTCGGCCACGGGGAAACTGCCACTGACCTTGCGCTGCCCCAACTCATCATCGAGCAACAGGATGCGCCCCGGGTAATAACGCCCCAGGTCCTCGACCACCTGCGCCAGCGGCACCTGGTAGTAATTCAGCCAGCCCTGGCGCCATGCCAGGCGGTTGTCGCTGTCCACCACCAGGGTGTCGCCGACTCGGCCGGCAGCATAGGCCGCCTGCTGGTTGGCCGTCAGTTCACGCGCTGCGGCGCCTGGTGCCGGGCTCACCGCCACCCGCCCGCTGCGCACCGTGACCTGGGCGCCCTCGCCCCGCTCGCGCACCTCGAACAGGGTGCCGAGCACACGCACCTCGCCACCGGCGGCTTCCACCAGGAACGGCGCGCCGGTATGCGTGACCTGGAAGAATGCCGCGCCATGCAACAACCGCACACGGCGCTCGCCCTGCACAAAATCGACTGCAATCGCGCTCCCTGCATCCAGCGTCACTTGTGACTGGTCGGCCAAGGTCACTTGGCGAACTTGATCAGCACTGCTGTAGTCGGCCTGCAGGTCCTGCAGCCACAGGCCCGGGCGCCAACCACCGGCTACGCCAACGGCCATTACCAAGCACGCGGCCACCGCCAGCGCCGCGACCCGTTGCAGCCAGGGGCGCCCGGCCGGCGGCCTGGCCATCGCATCCAGGTAACGTTGCAGGTTTGCCTGGTCTTCAGCGGCCAGGCGCGCCGCCGGGGCGGCGCTGTTCAGCCACAGCGCCTGGGCCTGGGCGTAGGCCTCACGGTGCCCAGGGTCAGCCAGCAGCCATCGCTTGAACGCCGCGCCCTCGGCTTGCGCAGGCTGCTCGTTGATGCGGCTAAGCCATTGCAGTGCAGCCCGGGATTGCGCCTCGGTGATCGGCGGTAAACGGCTCATCGACGGGCACTCCCTGGCCGGCGTGGGGTGGTCGCGGGCTCGGCAACACTCGCCTTGCACGCTTCGAGGGCGCGCATCATATGCTTTTCCACAGCACTCTGGGACAGCTGCATGGCCTTGGCGATCTCGCCGTACTTGCAGCCATGGATACGGTTGAGCAGGAAAATCTGTCGCGTGCGCTCGGGCAAGGCGCGCAAGGCAGCATCGATGCGTTGCAAGTCGTGATCGACCTCCACGGCCTGCTCCGGGGCCTGGGCCATCGCCACCTCGCCCAGCGGCAGCACAGCTTCGGCCACGCGTTCGCGGCTACCCTCGCTGCGCAGGTGGTCGATGGCCAGGTTGCCGGCGCAACGCAGCAGGTAGGTATCCAGCGCCTCGACCTTGACCTCGGGCCGACGCCAGAAGCGCAGGAACAGTTCCTGGACCAGGTCCGATGCCGTGGCCCGGCAGCCGACCCGGCGGCTCACCAGCGCCTCCATGCGCGCCCGCTGGGCCTGGAACACCTGGACGAAGCGCGCACGCCCACCGCCGCTTTCGGCATCCACCTCGGTCATGTCGCCCGGCTCGCTCATCGGCTCACGCGGCGAACACGGCCAGTAACGGCCCCAGCACCACGCTGGCGGCGGCCAGGCCCAGCAACAGGCGGGGCTGGTATGGCAGGCCGAACACCCACAGGGTCACCCCGGCCATCATCACTGCGGTCCACTCCACCAGGCCATGGGCCCAGCCACGCAGGTGCACGCTCAGCACCAGCGACAGCACCAGCAGCAGCCAGCCGGCGCTGCGCAACAGGCGCAACTGCCCGTGGCGCGGCTTGCGCCCGAGCAGGTCGACGAAGTGTTTCTCCATCGCTAGGCACAGGGCAACGAAGCCGGCGTAAGCGATCAGCGCATTACCCAGCATCAGCTCGCCTCCGCCGTTTCAGTGCTTGGCTTCTTTGCTGCACGAGGGGCCCGCTTGGCCACAGGCTTCGGGCTGCGCAACATCTTGCCGGCCAGCCAGCCCAGGAACAGGCCGGTGCCCAGCGCTGTCAGGTCGAAGCCGGCCATGGCCCAGTCACCCGCCGGCAGCGAATGATTCAGGCCCTGGCCGGTGGTCAGGCCGTTGAGCAGCGGCAGCAAGGCAAAGGCCAGCGCGCCCAGTGCCAGTTGCTCGCCCCAGGCCCGGCGCCCGCTACGCAGCACAGCGTGTACCAGCGACAGGCCCCAGGCGATGAAGAAGGCGTTGACCTCCCAGTCGGCTCGGCCTTCGCCCCCCATCGGGATCAGGCGGTTGGCCCAGAAGAAGCCCGCCACGGCCAGCAGCAGACCGCTCATGCTGGCGATATTGAGCACTTCGACCAGGCGCAGTTCGCCCGGCAGGCGTTCGCTCCCGGCATGCTTGAGCTGGCGTTTGCCCAGCCACATCACCAGCCCGGTGCCGATCACCGCGGTACCGGCCAAGCCAAAGAAGAAGTACAGCCAGCGCAGCCAAGGCCCGGCGAAGTTGCCCATGTGCAGGCCGGCAAAGCTGAAGGCGGTCATCATGACACCGCTCTCCGGCTTGCCCTGGCTCAGCAGCACACCGCTGGCGCCATCGAAGGTCCAGTTGGCGCTGCGCCGATAGGCCACATGATCGGCCGCGGACTGGGTGAAGGTGACGCGGGCATTGCTGTCGCCGGCGTTCTCTACCTGGATACGGCCGATACGCGCGCCCGGTTGCAGGTCCTGCACCTTGGCGTACAGGCTCGGCAACGGTACCAGCGGCGCGGCCACGTGGGCCGCCTTGGGCGCATCGTTACGGCCGAACAGGTCGTTGAAGTACTTGCCGGTGTCATTGCCGTAGCCGGCCATGATGCCAGCCGGCATCACCATGTACATGAACAGCACCAGGCTGCTGTAGCTGATCATCAGGTGGAACGGCAGCACCAGCACGCCAATGGCGTTGTGCCCATCCAGCCAGGAGCGCTGGCCCTTGCCGGGGCGGAAGGTGAAGAACTCCTTGAAGATTTTCTTGTGAGTGATGATGCCGGTAACCAGCCCCAGCAGCATGATCAAGGCGCAGAACGTAGACAGCCAGCGGCCGAAGGGGTATGGCATCTGCAGCTGGAAGTGGAAGCGGTAGAAAAACTCGCCACCGCGGCTGTCGCGAGCCTCTACCGGTCGGCCGGTCTGGGTATCGAGGGTCTTGGTGACGAAGCCGCGTGGCCCGCCATTGGGGTCGCGGTAGCCCACGCTCAGGGCGGCCTCGCGCGCGTTGGGCATGCGGATCAGCCAGGTGCCCGAATGCCCGGCATTGTCCTGCAGGTAACGCTGGGCCACCTCCAGGCTATGGGTCGGCTCCAGGGCATGGCTGCGCACCTCAGGCTGCGACCAGTGGGTGATTTCTTCCTTGAAATACGACAGCGTGCCGGTGAGGAAGATGGCAAACAACAGCCAGCCGAAGATCAGGCCGGTCCAGGTGTGCAGCCAGGCCATGGCCTGGCGGAAGTCTTCTTTCATGGGTTTTTCATCCAGTAGGCCAACCCGCTGATCCCCCCCAGCAGCACGCTTGGCGCCAACACGCCCAGCCAGGCGCGCAAAGCGCTGCGGCAGGCAAAGCACCAGATGAACGCCAGCAGGTAGAAGACGAATGACAGCAGCAGGCCGGTGAGCGTGGCATCGACCCGTGGCAGCGGCGCAACCAGGGCAATGCAAACGCTGGCCGCAGACGCCAGCAGGTAGCCGCCCAGCAGCGCGGCCAGGCTGCGTGAAGCCACGGCCAGGCGATAGCTGGGCGAGAGACCGGCAGTTTTGCGCGTCATGGCGAAGGTCCGGGCGTTTTCGGGCCTGCAATAATAATGATTTCAATTCTCATAAGCAAAGGCCGAGCGATGAGCCGCCTGCCGCCCTGAATGCAACAAGAAATTTATTTTCAAAAAGGGCTTGAATTCGTTTCGCCGTTGCCTGACCTTAGAGTCAAGAGACGCAGAAATACCAAGGGTCTCAAAGGCCTAGGCGCGTCTCCATGCGAGCAAGCTGAATAAGGATTGAATCATGCAAATCCAGGTCAACAGCAGCAACCATTTCGAAGGCAACGCCCGGCTCGACCAGTGGGTCCGCAGCACACTGCAGAACTCGCTGGAACGTTACGAAGACGACCTCACCCGCATCGAGGTTCACCTGCGCGACGAGAACGGCGCCAAGCCCGGACCGCATGACAAACGCTGCCAGATGGAGGCTCGCCCCAAAGGCCACCAACCGATTTCCGTGACCCACACCGCCACTTCGCTGGACCAGGCGGTCGATGGTGCCGCCACCAAGCTCAACCACGCGCTGGAACACTTCTACGGCAAGCTGCGCAGCAAGCGCGGCGCCTTGGAGCTGAGTGACCCAGACGCCTGATCGGCACCGCAGACAACGCCCGGCCCCGTGCCGGGCGTTTTCGTTTGGGTCGATCAATGGCGCTGAACCAACTGGCGATCGCGCCGGTCAACCTCTGCAGTCATTCACCGCAGAAGCAAGACCATGAACAACCCATTCGAACGAATCAGTGCTGCATTCGCCCCCGAATACCGGGTCAATCTGAGCATCACCAACCTCGACGGCAGCATCATGCTGACCCTGTCAGACGACGCCGGCGTGGTCGCCAAGCGGCTCATCACCCAAGCTCAGCGCAATGACCCGGTGCGCCTGCAGCGGGTGATCGACAGCATTCGCCTGGGCCTGGCCATCGAGCACAGCCAGAACCCCATGCAGGTGCTGGCCGCGCTGACCCGCGATGCCCGCCAGGAGCCGCGCCACTTCGTCGCCAACTGAGGCTTACTTGCCCTCTTCCACTTCCTTGCCGTTGGCGTCCAGCGCCTTGGTCGAGGGGTAGCGGTAGGAGGCGTAGCGCACCACCAGGATCGAGAACGCCAGCAACAGGATGCCGCCGCACACGTACAGCAGCCCTGCGTCCGGCGCCTTGTGGTGCGAGACATCGCCGATCAGCAGGCGGGTCAGCGCGGTGATGGCCACGTACAGCAGGAAGCGGATCGGCATGTGATTGGTCTTGAAGTAGATCCCGACCATCGCCCCCAGCTCCAGGTAGATGAACAGCAGCAGGATGTCATCGACACTGACCCCGCCCTTGCCGAGCATGTCGATGAAGGTCATCACCGCCGCATAGGCAGTGATCGCGCCAATCCCGAACAATGCCAGGTAATGGAATGCCTCGACGCACAGGTTGCCCAGCGAGTCGGCGGAGCCATGCAGGCCCTTGCGCAGCTTTTCTGCCCATTTGGTGTTCACGATGTTCCATTCCCCGATACGTCTTGAAGGATGATGCATCACCGGTGTGACGCTTGTGCCATGCAGTTAAAGGGCCAGGCCCCTGGCTTGGAAGGCGACCGATTGCCGCAAGGCACGTTGAGGCGTGGCAAGTTGCCAGAAACACGGCCATGCGCTGGAGAAAATCAGATTTAACCCCTTCCTTGCAGGGCATTTCCCAAAGATACTCCCTGCCATTGTGGTGTTCGGGGATGAGCACTAGTCTCGGATCGTCGCTGCCAATCAGCGACCGGCTTTGACAGGCCGCCCTGAACTAACCACATGGCTTTGCCTTTATGGCAGCTGTCATGGGGCACCTCGTGTGCGCCGGCTTTTGGTTCTGTTCACCGGTCTGTCAACCCATGCACAGCTGCCGCCTTCCTGTTTGACAGCAGGAGGCGGGGGCCCCAACTTTGAACAGGCCTTAATCATGCTGAAAGTAGTCCCCGATCCACCCCACACACCCCATTTCCTTGAAGACACCCTGATCCAGGCATACGGACTATGCGTTGTGCGCAGCCACCGTGGTGCATCAGGCCTTGTTGCTTCAGCCCAAGTCGCCGGCATCGATTTTGATGATGACCTCAATGCATGAGCTGGAGACGTTGCGGGCTTTGCTTGAGTCGGCACTGGTTCAGGTGCAGATGCCCGCTGAGCCTCGGACTTTGCACTGAGGTTTGAGTGTTGCGTTGTCTGGGCTGGCCTCTTCGCGGGTAAACCCGCTCCCACAGGATCTCCACAGGCCTTTGAGGTAGATGCAGTACCTGTGGGAGCGGGTTCACCCGCGAAAGGGCCCGTTCAGGCAGTCGAGAATTTTGAGGGGATTCAAAAATGACTACAGAAGACACCCAATTCACCGTCGGCAAAACCATCTTCTTCCAAGGTGAAAACGGTACCCACCCACTCTTCCGTATCGAGCCAGGCATCCCTTGCCGGGACGCCCGCGAGCAGTCCTCAGAGCTGATGGGCTATGTACGCGAACTGACCATCACCGGCCTGATGGACGAGAAACCGATGATGATCTGGGCTGCGCATTACTTGAGCGCGATGGCCAAGGCGCTGATGGATGATGCTGAGTTGGGCATGAAGCAGTAAGCCCTCTGCACCACGCTACAATTTCTGCTTGCGAAGCAATCAACATTGCCATTACTGTATATAGATACAGTAAATCGAAACGCAACCAGCAAAAGGCATAGAGGTGATGAATGGCCGTCGAAGTGGTATACCGCAGCAGCCGCGACCCGGAGCGCTTGTTCATGGATAAGGCCGAAGCAGACCGTCACGACAAGATGCTCGAACTGGCCGAGCGTCTGGCCGAAGTACTGCA
Source organism: Pseudomonas sp. NLJ1 (assembly GCF_049486705.1). Lineage (NCBI taxonomy): Bacteria > Pseudomonadati > Pseudomonadota > Gammaproteobacteria > Pseudomonadales > Pseudomonadaceae > Pseudomonas > Pseudomonas sp. NLJ1. The sequence continues at coordinate 1,889,942 of NZ_CP137735.1, forward strand.
CAAGGCAGTGCCTTCGCTGAGCGAGAAACAGGTCGAGGAAGCCGGTATCTACATGGCCAAAAACCGCGATGTGTTCGCCCGGGCGTTCAAGAGCCAGCCGGATGCGTTGGCCGAGTTGCTCGAGGGTGGCGCTGCCGAGTGATGTCGGCGGCGCCTGCTTCGCGGGTAAACCCGCTCCCACAGGTACTCCACAATGTTCAAGACCTGTGCGATACCTGTGGGAGCGGGCTTGCCCGCGAAGAGGCCAGCAAAGCCAGTATCAACCCTCAGCCGTAGAGCAACCGCTCCGCCAGCATCTGCGCAACCCGCGCCGGCGAGCGCTTCTCTGCCTGGGCATGGCCAAACACTTCGGTCAGCCGTGAAGGTATCCGCGCCAGGTGCGCAGTGATGGTACCCAGGTCTTCGCCACGATGGGTAAGTGCCACGTAGATCAGCCCGCCGGCATTGATCACGTAATCGGGAGCATACAGTATCCCGCGCGATTCCAGCTGGTCGGCTACCTGCAAAGTGGTCAGCTGATTGTTGGCCGCCCCCGCCACTGCCGCGCAACGCAACTGCATCACGCTCTGCCCGTTCAACACCGGCCCCACGCCGCAAGGAGAAAAGATGTCGCAAGGGGTGCTGATCAACGCATCGTTGGTCACCGGATGGGCATTGAACTGCTCCACCGCCAGCCGCACCCGCCCAGGGTCCAGATCGCTCACCAGCAGGTCTGCACCCGCCGCATGCAGTTGCTCCGCCAGCGCATAACCGACATTGCCCAGCCCTTGCACCGCCACTCGCAACCCTTGCAGGTCATCACTGCCAAGGCGGAACGAAGTGGTGGCACGAATGCCGGCAAAAACTCCCATCGCCGCATGCGCAGAGGGGTCTCCCGAGGCCGTGGTGCTGGTCACATGCGGCGTGGTCTGAGCAATGCAGTCCATGTCCAGGGTCGAGGTGCCGCTGTCCACGGCGATGATGAAGCGCCCTTGCAAGGTATCGATGAAGCGGCCAAAGGCTTCGAACAGCGCGGCCCGGTTTTCCACATGCGGGTTGCGCATGATTACCGCCTTGCCGCCCCCCAGTGGCAGGCCGGCCAGCGCCGCCTTGTAGCTCATGCCCTGGGCCAGGCGAATGGCATCGATCATGGCGCTTTCATCATCGGCATAAGGCAGGTAGCGGCAACCGCCCATGGCCGGGCCCAACTGCTCGCTGTGGATCGCCACCACGGCCTTCAGGCCGGTGGGCGGGTCGGTGAACAGGTGCAGCGACTGGGTTCGGGTGCTTTGCATCAGCGCGAACATCGACAGGCTCCCCTACGAGGTGCTCCTTCCAGTATAGGCGCGGCCCTTGGGCTGGCGCCGCCGCCGGACCACTGGACGAAACCGCCGGCTGCGGCTAATACTCAAGCGTGTGTGGAGATGCCCCCATGAAGCCACGTCAAGCCTGCCTGGCCTGCCTGGAACGCGAGCCCGTCGCCCTGCTGGAAGCCGCATTATGGATTGCCGCCGAGCACGACCGAAGCGTCGAGCCCGCGGACAGCCTTGCCATGCTGCATGGCCTGCAGCGCGAGATCAGCGCCAACCTGCCGATGCTGCCGCTGTGCGAACTGGCCCAGCCACTGCTGCGCCAACTCAATGCCCTGGGCTTCCAGCAGGATGAACACCACCCGCTACGCCCGCATGCCGCGATGATGGACAAAGTGCTGCAGCGCCGCCGTGGCCAACCGCTGACCCTGGCCATCCTCGCCCTGGAACTGGCCCGGCGCCTGTCCATTCCCCTTGAGGGCGTAGGTTTCCCGGGCCATTTCCTGGTGCGCGTGCCGGGTGCCGATCATCTGCTCGACCCCTGTGGCGGCCGGCGCCTGTACCCCAACGATTGCCGTGAGCTGCTGGCTCGCCAGTTTGGCCCGCACGTAGCGCTGACTGCCGAGCACATGCGCAGTGCCAGCCCGCTGCAGATGCTGCAACGCCTGTCACGCAACCTGCGCCAGTTGCATATCAGCAACGACAACCACCTGGCGGCGCTGATCGATGCCGAGCGGGTCATGCAACTTGGCCCGGTGCAGGTCAGTGACTATGTGACCCGTGCTTCGCTCTACCAGCATCTGGATTGCCCACAGGCCGAGCGCTTCGACCTGGAGCATGCGTTATTGCTGACAGAGGACCCGGTCCAGCGCCTGAAACTGTCCGAACGTATCGGCAAGCTTCCGGCGACGAACCGTTCCATTCACTGAGCCGGGCTGTCCGGCTGCCGGGCAGGATGGGCCTGGACGAACGCCGGGTGCCCCGCCGCCAGCGCGGCAACCCGCAGGATCCGCGGGTAGCTGTCGAGGTCGATATTGAAGCGTTCAGCCGCGTACAGCTGCGGGATCAGGTAGATATCCGCCAGGCCCGGGTCATCACCGAAGCAGAAGCCGTGATCGCCAATCAGTTGCTCCACTGCCGCCAGCCCCTGGCTGATCCAGTGGCCAATCCACTGGTTGACCTGGCTCTCGTCCTGGCCGGCCTGGCGCAGCCGGTTGAGCACGCTGACGTTGTGCAGCGGGTGGATGTCGCAGCCGATGATCGCCGCCACGCCCCGCACCTTGGCGCGCGCCTCGGCCGTGGCAGGCAGCAGCGCGGGCTGTGGATAAACCTCTTCCAGGTACTCGATGATCGCCGGCGACTGCACCAGCAGCTCACCGCCATCGGTGCGCAAGGCCGGCACGCGGCCCTGCGGGTTGACTGCGACATAGCCCGCACCGCGCTGCTCACCCTGCAACAGGTTGACCGGCAAGGACTGGTAGGCCAGCCCCTTCAGTGCCAGAGCAATGCGCACCCGGTAGGACGAGGTGGAACGGTAATAGGTGTACAGCTCCATGCCCTTGCCTCCTCAGTTGGCGGCGATGACCGTGCCGCGGCATTCGCCGAAACCGATGCTGGCCACGCCATCACGCGCGCAGCGGGCACGCAGGATGATCTCGTCGCCGTCTTCGAGGAACTTGCGCACCTCGCCACTGGCCAGTTCCACCGGCTGCTTGCCGCCTTCGGTGATCTCCAGCAGGCTGCCGAACGAACCTGGCGTGGCGCCCGACAGCGTGCCCGAACCGAACAGGTCGCCCGGTTGCAGCTGGCAGCCGTTGACGCTGTGATGCGCAACCAGCTGCGCGACGGTCCAGTACATGTTGCGGGTATTGCTCAGGGCCAGGCGGTGCGGGGCAAGGCCTTGCTCGCGCATGCGCTCGGTCAGCAGCAGTACCTCAAGCTCGATATCGAAAGCACCGGCGGCCTGGTCGCGCTTGTCCAGCAGGTACGACAGTGGCTGTGGGTCACCTTCCGGGCGTGCCGGCTGCGCACAGCGGAACGGTTCCAGCGCTTCGGCGGTAACCACCCAGGGCGAGATGCTGGTAATGAAGCTCTTGGACAGGAACGGCCCCAGCGGCTGGTATTCCCAGGCCTGGATATCGCGCGCCGACCAGTCGTTGAGCAGGCACAGGCCGGCCACGTGCTCGGCGGCATCGCCTACCGGGATCGCCTGGCCCATGTCGTTGCCCTGGCCGATCCAGATACCCAGCTCCAGCTCGTAGTCCAGGCGCGCGCAGGGACCGAAGCTTGGCTCGGTGTGCCCGGCCGGCAGGGTCTGGCCCTTGGGCCGGCGCACGTCGGTGCCGGACGGGCGAATGGTCGAGGCGCGGCCGTGATAACCGATCGGCACGTACTTGTAGTTGGGCAGCAGCGGGTTGTCGGGGCGGAACAGCTTGCCCACGTTCTTGGCGTGCTCGATGCCCACGTAGAAATCGGTGTAATCACCGATCTGCGCCGGTACATGTAGCTGGCAAGCGCTAGCCGGATACAGTGCGGCCTGCAGCGCCGCCTGGTGCTCGCTGTGTTCGCCCAGCAGTACCAGCAGGCGCTCGCGCAGGGCAACGCGGGCATTGCGGCCGAGGGCGAAGAATGCGTTCAAGACCCCACCGCGGGTGGCCTCGACAGCGGCCTTGGCGGCACCGTCGAACAGGCCGGCGGCCAGCACCGCTTCCAGGTCGAGGATCGCGTCGCCGATGGCCACACCACAGCGTCTGGCTTCACCCGGCCGGCTGAAGATGCCCAGCGGCAGGTTCTGCAGCGGGAAGTCGCTGTGCCCGTTGGCGTGCTCGACCCAGCTACGGGCAATGGCAGTGTGATTCATGGGTTATCTCCGGTTCGGGTTGAAGGTGCTCGGCAAGGTGGCCCAGCAACTATCGTAGTCGGCCTGCAACTGCGGGCATTCAAGGGCTTGCAGGCTCGGGCGCAGCACCTGGCTGGTCTCGAACATGAAGGCCATGGTGTTATCGATCTTGTGCGGCGCCAGGTCGGCGGCAATGGCCTTTTCGCAGGTTTCGGCGTCGGGGCCATGGGCGCTCATCACCCCGTGCAGCGAGGCACCGCCCGGCAGGAAACCCTCGGCCTTGGCGTCGTAGGCACCGTTGATCAGGCCCATGAACTCGTTCATCAGGTTGCGGTGGAACCATGGTGGACGGAAGGTGTTCTCGGCCACCATCCAGCGTGGCGGGAAGATCACGAAGTCCATGTTGGCCAGGCCATGCACGCTGGTCGGCGAGGTCAGCACGGTGAAGATAGACGGGTCCGGATGGTCGAAACTGACGGTGCCGATGGTGTTGAAGCGGCGCAGGTCGTACTTGTACGGCACGTTGCTGCCGTGCCAGGCGACCACGTCCAGTGGCGAGTGCTGCAGTTCGCAGGCCCAGTGTTCGCCCAGGAACTTCTGCACCAGCTGCACCGGGCCATTGGCCTCTTCGTAGTGCGCCACCGGGGTGAGGAAGTCGCGCGGGTTGGCCAGGCCGTTGCTGCCGATCGGGCCCAGGTCCGGGATGCGCAGCGGCGCGCCGTGGTTTTCGGCGATGTAGCCGCGGGCCTCGCCGTCGAGCAGTTCGACGCGGAACTTCATGCCACGCGGGATTACCGCGATTTCCAGCGGCTCGACTTCCATCACCCCCAGCTCGGTGGCAAGGCGCAGGCGGCCCTGTTGCGGCACCAGCAGCAGTTCACCGTCGGCGTTGAAGAACACCCGCTCCATGGAACGGTTGGCGCGGTAGATGTAGATGCTCACGCCGGCCGGTTTTTCCGCAGCGGCGTTGGCCACCATCGGCAGCCAGCCTTCGATGAAATCGGTCGGTTCGACGGGGATCGGCTGGGGGTTCCAGCGCAGGCGGTTGGGGGTGATGGCCCCCAGCGGGCCGGTAAGTGGCTGGCGCGCCAGGCGCTCGAAACGCGGGTGCAGGGCAGACGGGCGAATACGGTACAGCCAGGTGCGGCGCAGCTCGCTGCGGGTCATGGTGAACGCCGTGCCCGAGAGCAGCTCGGCATACAGCCCATAGGGTGCCTTCTGCGGCGAGTTCTGCCCGACCGGCAGGGCCCCTGGCAGCGCTTCGCTGGCAAACTCGTTGCCGAAGCCGCTGAGGTAGTGAAGGTCGGGTGACGTATCGCGATTCATCGATGCCTCCGGGCTCTGACCGAGCCGTTGCTGGCAGCTGGCTGCTGGCCCGGGGCGGGGTGGCAGCGCGTCTGCATTGTTTTTATCGTAATCAGATTACGAATAACGTAATTTGCTACGGGCAATGCGTCAAGCTATAAAGGCGCGACTCGACGAATCCGGAAGAAGATGTCCATGGCCAAAGCCAGCTCCCCCGCCGACAACGGCAAGCAGAAAGTCCGCTCGGCGGAGGTCGGCACCGACATCCTCAAGGCCCTTGCCGAACTCTCCCCGTCCACCTCCCTGTCGCGCCTGGCGGAACATGTGCAGATGCCAGCGAGCAAGGTGCACCGTTATTTGCAAGCATTGATCGCCAGCGGTTTTGCCGAACAGGATGCGGCCACCAACCATTACGGCCTGGGGCGCGAGGCACTGCGGGTGGGGCTGGCGGCGCTGGGCAGCATCGATGTGCTGAAGATTGCCGCGTTGCCGTTGTCGCAGCTGCGCGATGAACTTAACGAGAGCTGTTTCGTTGCCGTATGGGGCAACCAGGGCGCGACAGTGGTCAGTATCGAGCCGGCAGTACGCGCGGTCACCGTGGTAACGCAGATCGGCTCGGTACTGCCGCTGCTCACATCGTCCACCGGGCTGGTATTCGCCGCCTACCTGCCCGAGCGCGAGACCGTGGAGTTGCGTGACCGGGAACTGGCCGCCCTGCAGCACAACGCCGCTGACTACCAGGCGGTGTTGGCGGGCATTCGCGAACGTGGCCTGCACCATGTGCACGGGCTGTTGATGCCGGGCGTGGATGCGCTGTCGGCCCCGGTGTTCAATGCCATGGGGCAGATCGCCGCGGTGATGACGGTGGTCGGGCCGACGTCGATCTTCCATGCCGACGAGCATGGCCCGGCGGCGCAGCGGCTGCTGGCGGCAACGCGGGAAACCAGCTGGCGCATGGGGTACTCGCCCGCCGACTGAGCGCCTGCGGCACTATTGCCCGAAACGTAAAGGTGAATGTCATAAGCGGCTATTTTTCCTACAGGATTAGGCGCTTATTCTTAACTCACTGGCCGGCATGAAGGGCTCTCCCCCCCGCCTTTCAGGCCTGCGAGGTTCACCGACGTAGATTTTGAAGCTCCTTGATCTGACGTCTCGATTGGCCGCTGCGGCTTGCAGCGGCCTTTTTTATTTGCCCTGAAAAATTTCCGTCGCCTGTGCTGGCCTCTTCGCGGGTAAACCCGCTCCCACAGAGATATCACTCCCCCAGAGGCTTGTGGTGTACCTGTGGGAGCGGGTTTACCCGCGAAGAGGCCGGCACAGGCATAAAAATTTCAGCCCAGCGGATACTTTTGCAAGTTCGCCATCATCTGCTGCAACGCCTGCAAGCTGTCCTGTGGGTGCACTGCCCCGTCGAAGTCGCCAATCCGTGCCCAGTTCTCCGCCACCTGTTCCGGGGTAAAGCCTTCGCGAGGATCGAAGCCTACCCCCAGGCTGCGCTCCCACCGCACCTTGCCCACCCAGCCGCCGCCCACTTCGAACAGCTCACCGCTGCCCTGGCACTGCTCGCTGCCCAGGTACACCACCAGTGGGCTGACCAGCTCAGGCTTGAGCCGCTCGAACACCTGGGGCGGGATCAGCCCTTCGGTCATGCGGGTGCCACCCGTGGGGGCGATGGCGTTGACCAGGATGCCGTGCTTGCGCCCTTCGATTGCCAGGGTACGAGTCAACCCATACAGGCCCAGCTTGGCCATGCCATAGTTGGCCTGACCGAAGTTGCCGTAGATGCCGGACGTGGAAGCGGTGAAGATCACCCGCCCCCAGTTCTGCTCGCGCAGGTGCGGCCAGGCGGCGCGGGTGACCTTGTAAGCCCCCTCGACATGCACCTGATACACCTGCTCCCAGTCGCTGTCTTCCATCTTGTGGAAGGTCTTGTCACGCAGGATGCCGGCGTTGTTCACCAGCACATCGACCCGGCCGAAGCTGTCCAGGGCCTGCTCGACAATACGCGCGCCGTGGCTGACCGAGTCATGGTTGGCAATGGCACTGCCACCAGCGGCGCGGATCTCCTCTACAACCCGGTCGGCGGCGGAGGCGCTGGCACCTTCTCCGTGGGTGGAGCCGCCGAGGTCATTGACCACCACCCGGGCGCCACGCGCGGCGAACAGCAGCGCATGGGCACGGCCCAGGCCGCCCCCGGCTCCGGTGACGATCACCACGCGATCTTGCAGACGGACAGGCTCGCTCATGCTCATGGCTCCAGGCAGGTTCAGGTCAGCCGAGTGTCCGCCGCCAGCGGCGGGCGAACAATCAAGCTCACGCAGGCTGAATGCCTGGCAATAACGCAGCGCGATGGTTGTGGGGCCCTGTCAGGACCACGCCACTTTCTGCTGGAAATAGCTCACAGGTTGTTCACGAAAGGTCAGGTAATGGCGCAGCACCTGCACCGGCGCTTCGGTATGCGGGTAATGGCCGACGCCCTGCAACTGCACTATGTCCGGCTCGGGCACCAGTTGCCGGTAGCGCTCCACCATGTGCGCGCCGGACAGCGGGTCGACCACGCCATTGATGAAGCGCAGCGGCACGCCTTCGTGCTGCATCGCACCAACCCAGCGGTCGCGGTGCAACCTGCGCTCCGGCATGTAACCCACCAGCTTGTGCAGGATACGCGTGCCACCGTTGGCAGCGATCAGGCTCCAGAAGTCATCCAGCGCGCTTTCACTGGGGTGGGTGCACGGGCCGTAGACCTGCGTCACGTTGCGCACCAGATCGTCGCGCCCGAACGAACGCCCTACCAGCCAGCCCAGGCGACTGAGCAGCAGCTTCTGGATCAGCAACATGCGACAGCTTTCGGGGAACAGCCCGCTATTGAGGAATACGCAGCTGGCGATATTGGCGCGCTGTTCATGATGCCGCGCCAGCATTTCCTGGGCCACACTGCCGCCGTAGTCATGAGCCAGCAGGTGCACCGGCTGGTCGACCTTCAGCTCGGCGAGCAAGGCCTGCTGCAGGTCGGCTTGCTCCATCAAGCTGTACACGTGATCGACCGGTTTGGCCGAATCGCCAAAGCCGAGCATGTCGCAGGCGATCACCCTGAAGCGCTGGGCCAAAGGCCCCCACAGGTAGTGCCAATCCCAGCTGGCAGTGGGGAAGCCGTGCAACAGAAGCAGGGGCTCTCCTTGCCCTGCGGTCCAGTAGCGGATGCTCTGGCCCCGGAAAGTGAAACTCTGTCCCCGGGTACGCCAGACGCACAATGGAATTTCGGCCATAGGCATCAGAACGGTCCCGGTGAAGTGGTGTCGGCGGAATAGAGCAAGGCTGCGGTCATTGCATGTCACCTCGGCACTTACATGTGCTCTCTATGTCGAGGCTGAGTCTAGCCAGCAGCCCACGCGCTGGAACTTGCGTTTCCAGCCAGCTTGATGACTTGGCGAGTCAGTGGCACGAACGGTCAGAGCAGCATGGCCAGCAGCGGTGCCGCGAACAGGTTCAACAACCCGGTCAGGACCATGACCAGGCCAGCCACCGAGCCTTCCTCGCGGCCTACCTCCTGCGCCCGGCTGACACCGGCACCATGGGCGCCGACGCCGAACAGCGCACCCCGCGCCAGCGGCGTGCGCAACGGCAACCAGCGCAGCAGCACGCCGCCGAACATGGCGCCCAGCACGCCGGTGAACATCACGAATACCGCCGTGAGCTCCGGTACGCCACCCAGGTCATGGGCCAATGGCATGGCAAAAGGCGTGGTGATCGAACGCGGCACCAGCGACAGGCTGGTCGCGCTGTCGAGCGCCAACATATGAGCCAACCCCCAGGAACTGGCAATCGAAGCGCTGCTGCCTGCGACCATGCCCACCATCAAAGCTGGCCAATGGCGCGCCAGCATGGCCCGTTGCTGCCAGATCGGCACCGCGAATGCCACGGTCACCGGGCCAAGCACGCTCATCAGCCAATGGGTGTTGCGGGCGTATTCGGCATAGGCAGTGTGCAGCGGCACGGCCACCGCCAGCAACAGAACCGGCACCAGGATCAGCGGCGACAGCAGGTAGCGCCCGCTGCGCCGGTACAACCAGCGGCTGCCCAGGTACGCGAGCAAGGTCAGGGCCAGCCAGAACAGCGGCATGGGTTCAAGGCTCACGGCGCAACCTCCAGCGGCACACCAGTTCCACGGTCAACGCGGTCACCACCATTACCATCAAGGTGCTCACGGCAATCACCAGCAAAATACGCCAGCCCTCGTCACGGATCAGGGCGCCGTAATCGAGCAGGCTCATCAGCGCCGGGATGAAGAACAACAGCATCTCAGCCATCAGCCAGCCGGCACCCAGTTGCAGCATGGCCGGCTTGAGCACACCCGAGGCAAACAGCAACAGCAGCAATGCCAGGCCCATCACGCCGCCAGGAATCGGCCAGCCCAGCCAAGTGGCAAGCTGGCCACCGAGCAGGAACAGTGCGCAGAGGATCGCCAGCTCGACGAGCAGGCGCAGGGCTTTTTTCAACAACGCGGGTTTCATGGGGGGTTCCTCGACAGGCCCTCATTTTAAGATTTGGCTACCTAGGCCAAAAGCGAATTGTTAGACTGAATGCCATTCCAGAATGGAATTGCGATCATGGAATTCAAACAGCTGCGCAGCTTTATCGAAGTGGTCCACCGCGGCGGTTTTACCCAGGCGGCGCAGACCCTGCACATCAGCCAGTCGGCGGTGAGCAAACAGGTGGCCCAGCTGGAGCAAGATGTGGGCCAGCCGCTGCTGGAACGCCAGGCTTCGCAGCTGCACCTGACCGCTGCCGGGCGCATTGTGCTGGAGCGCGGCGAAGCCTTGCTGCGCCAGCGTCAGGCATTGCTCAGCGAACTGGACGACCTCAGCCAGATGGGCCGCGGTGAACTGCGCCTGGGCTTGCCGATGCTGGGCAGCGACGCGCTGTTCGCCGGGTTGTTCGCCGAGTATCGGCGGCGTCACCCGAACATTGCGATCCAGTTGCTCGAAGGCGGCAGCCGCAGCATCGAACAGGCGGTCAGGAGTGGCGAGCTGGAACTGGGTGGCAGCCTGACGCCCAGTGACGAGGCGTTTGACTACCAGCCGTTCTGCAACGAACCGCTGGATGCCGTTTTGCCTGCCGGCCACAAGCTTGCGGGCCAGGGCGGAGTGGACTTGCGGCAGTTGGCCGATACGCCGTTCCTGCTTTACCAGCGCAGTTTCGTGCTGAACGATCGGCTACTGAAGGCGTGCCAGCAGGAGGGTTTTACCCCGAGGGAAGGCGGACGCAGTGGCCAGGCGGACTTCCTCGCGGCGCTTGTGGCGGCGGGCCAGGGCGTGGTGCTGCTGCCCCGTGTGGTGGCGAAAGCGCTGGAGCGCCCCGGGGTGGTGCGTTTGCCGCTGCGCTCGCCAGGGGATTTGCGGTGGGATATCGCGTTCATCTGGCGGCGTGGGGCGTATCTGTCACGGGCGGCGCAGGCGTGGTTGGCGTTGGTGAACGAGTGGCCGGTGCTCGACAGCAAGGAATGAGCTGCCCTTGCTGGCCTTTTCGCGGGTAAACCCGCTCCCACAGGTACTACACAGGCTTCAGAAGCTGAGGTTCCCCTGTGGGAGCGGGTTTACCCGCGAAGAGGCCGGTACAGGCAAAAAAAGACCTGTCAGGCTTTCAATGCTGCTGCCAACTCAGCCAACCAAGGCTCTGCATCCGCCTCAGGGGTCACCGTCTCGCTGGCATCCAGGCGCAGCATAGGCTGCACTTCCCGCACGCCCAGTTCGGCAAACAGTTCGCGCATCTGCTCGCCACCACCGCAATAGGTATCGCCATAACTGCTGTCACCCAACGCAATCACCGCACCAGGCAGGCCACGCCAGGCCGCAGGCAGGGTATCGCGAATACTGCTGTACAACGGCATGAGGCTGTCCGGCAGTTCGCCCATGCCAGTGGTCGAGGTCACGGCTAGCAAGGCATCGGGGGCAAAACCTTCAAGGTCCTGCAAGGTGGCGCGTGCCGCGTGCCAGGCCTCCAGGCCCGCAGCCTTGAGCAGCGATTCAGCATGACGGGCGACTTCTTCGGCGGTGCCGTAGACCGATCCGGAAATAATGGCGACTTTCATCGGGTAGAGGATTCCGAAACTGAGTGAAAACGTAGGATACTAGCATCCGGCGCTGGCAAAAGGCCGCCTCTACCAAAGTCACCATCCCCCAGCCCTGCTTCGCACCCTTGTTTACTCAACGGCCCGAACATGATCAACGCGCAACTGCTGCAATCCATGGTCGATGCGTCCAATGACGGCATCGTGGTCGCCGAACAGGAAGGCGACGACACCATCCTCATCTACGTGAACGCGGCCTTCGAACGCCTGACCGGCTACAGCCGTGACGAAATTCTCTATCAGGACTGCCGCTTCCTGCAGGCAGACGACCGCGACCAGCTTGGCCGCGCCCGCATCCGCAAGGCCCTGGCCGAAGGTCGACCGTGCCGCGAAGTACTGCGCAACTACCGCAAGGATGGCAGCGCTTTCTGGAACGAACTGTCGATCACCCCGGTAAGGCACGACGTCGAACAGCGCACCTACTTCATCGGCATTCAGAAAGACGTCACTCGCCAGGTCGAACTGGAGCGCGAACTTGCGCAACTGCGCGTTCGTCCGAAACCCGACGAACGCACCTGAACCAAGTACGCCACGCACGGTCAATCCCGTTGAAGAAATAGCCATCGAGTTCGATCATGCAAGCAGAAGCGCTCCTGACCCAGGACGAGCTGGATTTCATACAGAACATGCAGCATTCGCCGCAATTGAACCTGGCCGACCCCATGTCGAGCCTGCTGGTCAATGGCGACCGCCGCATCCAGAGCTTGCTCACCCGCTTGGTGGCCAACGAACAGGTAACCCTGCAGGCGCAGTTCAACAACCAGCAGATCAGCTTCCCGCTGCAACTGGTGGAAGATGAATTCCACGCCCTGCACCTGCAACTGGGCTCGCCGGAAATCTACGAGGACGGCCCCATGCTGCGCCCCTGGCGCCTGTCGATGGAGCAGCCGAGCGCACTGCTCGATGCCCATGGTCAGGAAAGCGGCCTGTGGGTTCGCGATATTTCGTTCAAGGGTACGTTGCTTGAAGTCCGTGGCCTGCCAGCGGCACCAGCCCGCTTCGAACTGCGCTTCGCCCCTGGCAACATCCCTCCCATCGAACTGCATGGCGTGCTGGGCCGGCGCATCGGCCCGGACCTTGCCGCCTATGATCTCAGCCAAAGCCCGGCCGAAGAGATCGAACGCCTGCGTGACTACATCCTCCAGGCCCATCGCCGGGCCCACCCCGAGCTTCACACTCAGGTATCGAGCTGACCGGCCAGAAACTGCCGCAAACGCTGGCGCATCACGCTACCCTGCGCGCCCAGGCAGGCAATCGGGCTGCCAGCAAGGCTGTCCTGTGCCAGTTCCGCCGCTTCACCAGCCAGTAACAACGGGCATTCCAGCCCTGCCACCAAGCGCGTCAAGCGCCGTGTGAGCTCCATTGTCGGCGGCTGATGGGAAAACAGCACCAGGACATTCGGCGTCAGGCGCTCGCAGACCAGTGCCAGTTCCTCCAGCGGCTGCCCGCTCGCCAATGGCGTTACGCCAACTTCATCGCTGCCCAGGGTCAGGCTGGTCACCAGCAGTTCCAGTTCGTGACACTGCCCCGGCAACGGCGCCAGCAGCACCATGCGGCTGCGCGGTGCACGGGCTAGCTGCAAGCGGGTAGACACCCGGCCACGCAAGAACTGATCGAGGAACAGCCACTCGCTGGCCTGCCCATAGCCGCCATGCCCGGCCGCCAGGTCATGCCACACCGGCATGAACACTTCAGCAAATACCTGGTCCAGGGTGCAGGCGGCAAACACCTCGTCGAACAGGCAGTCCAGGCTGGCCAGGTCAAAACGTTGCAGCGCCTGGCGAGTCTGCTGCTGCCAGCGCCCCCAGGCACCCGCCGCGCCACCTGCCTGGCCGGCAAGGGCATGGTCGCGCGCGAGGATGCTGGCGACCTTGCTTACCGCCACGCCGCGCTCCAGCCAGCCAAGAATGCGGCGGATGTCATCGATATCGGCCTGGGAATACAGGCGGTGGCCGCTGTCGGTGCGGGTTGGCTGGATCAGGCCGTGGCGGCGCTCCCAGGCGCGCAAGGTCACGGCGTTGACGCCGGTCAGGCGGGAAACCTCACGGATCGGAAACAGGTCCTGCTGCGCGAGGCCCGCATCGATTACCGGATTCAGTCCCTGTTCGTTCATCTGCGCGAGTACCTGTTTGCCCAAGTAAACACCTAGTCTACTACGGCAATACCAGACGCTGGGCCGCAACCGTTTGCCGGCTGACAGTTGCGGAAGATCGCGCATGGGTGATAATCCGCGCCCGATTCTTGCATGCCCGCCTGCGTCGCCCACCACCCCGGGCCACACAGCCAAAGGGGCCGGCTACCCGCCAGCCCTGTTGCCAGGAGATACACGATGTCTACCCCACCCGTTACCTTGATGGTGTCGCGCCGCGCCGCCCATGGCCGCTACAAGGACCTGCTGGCCTGGCTGCATGAAGGCGAACAACTGGCAACCGACTTCCCCGGCTACCTTGGCTCGGGCATCCTCGCGCCACCCCGCGACAGCGACGAATTCCAGATCATATTCCGTTTCAGCGACGAGCCGACCCTGCATGCCTGGGAGCATTCCGCCTCGCGCCGGGCCTGGTTGCAACGCGGCAACGGCCTGTTCGAACGCCCCAAAGAGGCGCGCGTGAGCGGCATCGATGACTGGTTTGGCACCAATATGGTGCAAAAACCGCCGCGCTGGAAGCAGGCCGTGGCCATCTGGCTGGCCTTCTTCCCGGTCTCGCTGGTATTCAACCTGGTGTTCGGCCATTGGCTGGCAACCCTGGACCTGGTACCACGGGTACTGCTCAGCACCCTGGGCCTGACGCCGTTGATGGTCTACCTCTTCATCCCCCTGTCCACCCGCCTGCTGGCCGGCTGGCTGCATGCATCTGCGGCCCCCGCTGGCGCCCTGCGCAGCCACTGAGGCCAGGCCGTACACGCGGAAGACAGTTCGGGTATGCTGGGCGGCAACCAAAGGACAGACAAGTTGACCGCCCCGAACATGAACAGCCCCATTCTCGTTACCGGAGCCAGCCAGCGCGTCGGGCTGGCCCTGGCTCTTGAACTGGCGCAGGCCGGCCATAAGGTGGTCAGTGCCAGCCGCAGCATTCAGCCACAGACGGCCCACCCGAACATCGTGCAGTTCCAGGCCGACCTGTGCCAGCTAGCCGACCGCCAGGCTTTGATCGACCACCTGCACAACCATTACGACGGCCTGCGCGCGATCATCCACAACGCCTCGCTTTGGCTCGACGATGGCCTCGACAACCTCGAGACCATGTTCCGCCTGCACGTCGAAGCGCCCTACCATCTCAACCTGGCCCTGGGCGACCTGCTGGCCAAGGTGGAAAAGGCCGACATCATTCACATTTGCGACGAAACCTCTTCGCGCGGGAGCAAAAGCCACATCGGCTACGCCGCGACCAAGGCCGCGTTGCAGAACATGGTGCTGTCATTCGCCGAAAAATATGCGCCCAAGGTGCATGTGAACGGTATCCTGCCGGGGCTGCTGATCCTCAAGGAAGGGGGTGACGAAACCTACCGCCAGCAGACCCTGAAGAAGGCCCTGCTGGAGTTCGAACCCGGCGCCGGCCCGCTGATCGAGACGGTCAAGTACCTGCTCGCCAGCCAGTACAGCACCGGCAGCCAGGTGGTCATCAACGGTGGCCGCCACCTGAAGAACCGCATGACCTGAGAGAAGCCCATGACCCCACAGCAACAGCTCGAACTCGAGGCCGCCGCGTTCCGGCGCCTGGTCGAACACCTGCAAAAGCGCACCGACGTGCAGAACATCGACTTGATGAACCTGTCCGGCTTCTGCCGCAATTGCCTGTCCAAGTGGTACAAGGGTGCGGCCGACGAGCGCCAGCTCGACCTGAGCCTGGATGACGCCCGCGAAGCGGTGTACGGCATGCCCTACGCCGAGTGGAAAGCCCAATACCAGAAAGAAGCCAGCGCCGACCAACAAGCGGCGTTCGAAAAAGGAAAACCCCGTGACTGACCTGAACACCCTGCGCGCCAGCCTGGCCAGCGGCCAACACGTGTTTGCCGATACCCTGGCGTTCATTGCCGAGAACTACAGCTACCAGCCACAGGCCTTCGACAATGGCGGCGTGGCGAATGCGGCCGGGCAGAACGAAGGTTCGTGCAAGACCCTGGGCCTGGCGCTGCTGGAAGGGCTGAGCGACCAGGAAGCGCTGCTGGCCTTCGGCGAGCACTACCGTGACGTGGTGGCCACGCCCGAAGGCAGCGACCATGGCAATATCCGGGCGCTGATCGAGCATGGGCTGGCGGGCGTCAAGTTCGCCGAGCTGCCGCTTGCGCGCAAGGCTTGAGATAGCTGGGGCTGCTTTGCAGCCCATCGCGACACAAGGCCGCTCCTACAGAAGACCGCGTTCCTTGTAGAGCGGCCTTGTGTCGCGATAGGGCCGCAGAGCGGCCCCAAAATCTCGAAACCAACCTCACCTGATGATGGTTCCCGGCACCTCACCCGCCAATCCCCCCTGCCGCAACCACTGCAACGCCACCGGCCACAAACTCTCGCGAAACCGGTCATGGAAGAACGCGAAGTGGCCAATTTCATCGACCGAGATATCCACAGGCGCAATGCGCAGGTGCTTACGTTCGGCGCCCTGCAGATAGCCCAGCAAACGCTCGGTCGCCGCCACGGTACCAAAGGGGTCATCGGTCAGGCTGATGGCCAGCGTCGCCGCCCGCACCTGGGCGAACGGTAGTGCCTCCAGTGCACGCCCGCTGGGTCGGTGCTCATAGCGCGGGGTACGGGTGGTCCAGTCGTGCACCACGCCGGATGGCGTGTCCTCCAGCCAACCCAGGCGCTTGCCGGGAAAATAACCGAACACCCGGGTGAGCAGCGGCATTACCACATGCCACTTGCCGAACAGCTGCCAGCGCTGGCCAGCCGCGTAATCGCGCCAGTAGGCGAATTGTGCGCCAACCATCACCACCCGGCGAACCTTGCTCGCCGACGGTGCCAGCCCCACTGCGCAGCCGCCAAAACTGTGCCCCACCACATCCACCGGCTGGCCGGGGAAATGTTCTGCGGCATGCACCAGCATGGCTTCGAAATCCAGCCGGCCCCAGTCGCTCCAGGATGCCTGGAAGCCGCGCAGCGAGGCCGGGCGGGATTCGCCGATGCCACGGTAGTCGTAGGTCAGCACATCGCAGCCTTGGGCAAACAGGTAGTCGGCGAAACGCGAGTAGTAGCGGCAGCGTACCGAAGTGGCAGCGTTGATGATCACCAGCGGGCGCTGGGGGTCAGGTCGGGCGTGGCGCCAGCGGAAGCCGCCGAGGCTGTAGCCGTCGGCTGCGGTGTGGCGAAAGGCGGTGGCGGGCTGGGTGAGGCTGCTCATGGCACATTCCCTGTTGTTGTGCGCCAAAGCTAGCAAAGTTTTCATAGCCTGTACCGGCCTCTTCGCGGGCTTGCCCGCTCCCACAAGGTCCTCACTGCCTTCAGGCTTGGTGAGATCCCTGTGGGAGCGGGTTTACCCGCGAAGAGGCCGGTACAGGCCGACAGCGATTACAGCTCGACGCAGTCGAACTTCACATCGGTAGCCACGTCTTCGTCGTAGTTGACGTCAGCGCGCTCGAAGCCAAACAGGTTTAGGAACTGCTTCTTGTAACCGGCATAGTCGGTCAGCTCGAACAGGTTCTCGGTGGTCACCTGTGGCCACAGCGCCTTGCAGGCGTCCTGCACGTCATCACGCAGTTCCCAGTCGTCCAGACGCAGGCGGCCCTTCTCGTCGACCTCGGCCGGCGCGCCGTCGGCACGGTACATGCGGTCGCGATACATGCGGTCCAGCTGGTCCTGGGTGCCTTCGTGAACACCCTTCTCCTGCATGATCTTGAACACCATCGACAGGTACAGCGGCATCACCGGGATGGCCGAACTGGCCTGGGTAACCACCGACTTCAGCACCGCCACGTTGGCGCCGCCCTTGACTTCACCGGCCAGTTTCTTGTCCAGGCGCAGGGCGGTTTCGTCCAGGTCCTGCTTGGCCTGGCCCAGCGCACCGTGCCAGTAGATCGGCCAGGTGATGTCGCTGCCGATGTAGCTGAAGGCCACGGTGCGGGCGCCTTCGGCCAGCACGTTGGCGCCAGCCAGGGCGTCGATCCACAGCTGCCAGTCCTGGCCACCCATGACGGTGACGGTGTCGGCGATTTCCTGCTCGGTAGCCGGCTCGATGCTGGCCTCGATGATGCTGTCCTTGTTGGTGTCGATGGCGGTCGACTTGTATGGCTGGCCGATCGGCTTCAGGGCCGAACGCACCAGTTCACCGGTTTGCGGCAGCTTGCGCACTGGCGAGGCCAGCGAGTAGATGACCAGGTCGACCTTGCCGCCCATTTCGTTCTTGATCAGCTCGATGACCTTGGCACGGGCCTCGTCGGAGAAAGCGTCACCATTGATCGACTTGCTGTACAGGCCTTCGGCCTTGGCGAACTTGTCGAAGGCTGCAGCGTTGTACCAGCCAGCGGTGCCGGCCTTGGTCTCGGTGCCTGGTTTTTCGAAGAACACGCCCAGGGTGTCGGCCTTGAAGCCGAACGCCGCGGTGATGCGTGCTGCCAGGCCGTAGCCGCTGGAAGCACCGATGACCAGGACCTTCTTCGGGCCATCCTCGCGCACGCCCAGTTTGCGGGTGGCTTCGATCTGGTCACGGACGTTGAGCTCGCAGCCCTTCGGGTGAGTCGTGGTGCAGATGAAACCGCGGACCTTAGGATGAATGATGGCCAATGTCTGTACCTCGTCAGGTTTATGCCGGGGGAAGCGCCGCCATGGGCGATTCCGGTTGATCAGAGGGTGAGACTACCCCTGCAGGTTATCCGACACATATTACGGGGTGATCAGAGGGATTCAAAACCGAGGTTTTCCTGTGGCGGCCTCTTCGCGGGCTCGCCCGCTCCCACAGGGACGGCGCAAAGCCTGAGGGCTGCGCAATACCTGTGGGAGCGGGCAAGCCCGCGAAGAGGCCGCCACAGTCAATCGCGGTGCCGACGGCGCCCTGTGATCATCGACCAAGGCAGGTTTTCCCGCATGCGCACGCTCTCGTAGATGGCCGCCAGCACATGCACGCAAACCAGCGCCAGCAGCGCATTGGCCAGCCAGCTGTGCAGGTCCATCGGCCAATCGACGCCGAACAGCGCGTCCACCTCCTCCGACGCCCACCCGGTAAGGCCAAGACCGGCGATGCAGGTCAGCATCAGCACCATCACCAGCGCGCCAATGGGCGAATGCCCCATGTGATGGTCAAGCTCCCCATGCAGCAACGCCCGAGCATGCCCGAGCAGGCTTGCCGGGGTTGGCCAGAAATCGGCCCAGCGCGCGCTGCGTGGCCCGACAAAGCCCCAGATCACACGCACCACCACAACGGCGAGTGCGTAGTAACCCAGCCACTGGTGCCAGTCGTCACCTTCTTCGTTGAAGAAGTAATTGGCGAAGAACACCACGGCGATCGACCAGTGGCACAGCCGCAGTAGGGGGTCCCACAGCTGCACCGTGCCGTCGCTGTTCAATCGTGGTACTCGGTCTTGACTGCCTTGCCCGTCACTGGGTCATGGTAGATCTCGACCTTCTTGCCATCCTTGTCGAAACCGTAGATCTCGTAGCAGTTACCCTTGGTGACCTTGAACTTGTTGATCTTGTAGCCCTGCTCCTTGAGCTGCGCCTGGAATTTTTCCTGATCCTGCCAGGTGCTTTTGTCGGCGGTGGTGCATTCGGTGGCGGCTAATGCAGTGCTGCTGCCAATCAAAAGGGTCAGCGCGATCAATGTACGCATGGGCATGTGCTCCCATCCAGATGAGTGTAGTAGCGCATCCATCAGCATAGTTCTGCCGGCCGCTTTACGCCCATTCATTTGTTTTCCACATCAATCGCAAAGAAAAACAAACTTAACAAATGAGCCAAAGCCACCGATGCTTGAGGCATTACGCCCATCGCACGGAGAACAACAACATGAACGACGTGGTCATCGTCGCCGCAACCCGTACCGCCATCGGCAGCTTCCAGGGCGCCTTGGCCACCGTACCTGCAGTAGACCTCGGTGCCGCCGTGATCAAGCGCCTGCTGGAGCAGACCGGGCTGGCCCCGGCGCAGGTCGACGAAGTCATCCTGGGCCAGGTACTGACCGCCGGCGCCGGGCAGAACCCTGCACGCCAGGCCGCGATCAAGGCCGGCCTGCCCTTCAGCGTGCCGGCAATGACCCTGAACAAGGTCTGCGGCTCGGGCCTGAAGGCCCTGCACCTGGCCACTCAGGCCATCCGCTGCGGTGACGCCGAGGTGGTAATCGCCGGCGGCCAGGAGAACATGAGCCTTGCCCCCTACGTGATGCCTTCGGCCCGTACCGGCCAGCGCATGGGCCATGGCCAGCTGATCGACAGCATGATCACCGACGGCCTGTGGGATGCCTTCAACGACTACCACATGGGTATCACTGCCGAAAACCTGGTAGATCAGTACGCTCTCAGCCGTGAGCAGCAGGATGCCTTTGCCGCCGAGTCGCAGCGCAAGGCCGTGGCGGCCATGGAGGCCGGCCGCTTCGATGATGAAATCACCCCGATCGTGCTGCCGCAGAAAAAGGGCGAGCCCAAGGTGTTCGCGCGGGACGAGCAGCCACGCCCGGATACCACCGCCGAATCCCTGGGCAAACTGCGCCCGGCGTTCAAGAAGGATGGCAGTGTCACCGCCGGCAACGCCTCGAGCCTGAATGACGGCGCCGCCGCCGTGCTGCTGATGAGCGCTGCCAAGGCCGAGGCCCTGGGCCTGCCGGTTCTGGCCAGGATCGCGGCTTATGCCAGTGCCGGTGTAGACCCGGCGATCATGGGCATAGGCCCGGTTTCGGCCACCCAGCGCTGCCTGGACAAGGCCGGCTGGCAATTGGCCGAGCTGGACCTGATCGAAGCCAACGAAGCCTTTGCCGCGCAGGCGCTGGCGGTGGGCAAGGCGCTGGAATGGGATGCTGCGCGGGTGAACGTGAATGGCGGGGCGATTGCCTTGGGCCATCCGATTGGTGCTTCCGGCTGCCGGGTGCTGGTGACCCTGCTGCACGAAATGATCAAGCGGGATGCCAGGAAAGGCCTGGCGACCCTGTGCATCGGTGGCGGACAAGGGGTGGCCTTGGCCATCGAGCGTTGAATCAGCGATTGATTTAAGCAGGCCCGGCCTCTTCGCGGGCTTGCCCGCTCCCACAAGTACTGCACACACCTTGAAATTTGTGCTGCAACTATGGGGAGCGGGCAAGCCTGCGAAAAGCCGGGCCTGCTTGCAAAGAAACCTCAGATATCAGAACCGCTCATCGGCAATAGCCGGCAGAGTCAGCTCGCGCACATAACTCGCCGCCGACAACTCCAGCAGCGTGCGCACCATCAGCACCACATCGTGCAGCGGTATCAGCCCTCCTTCCCCCCGCACTGCAGCCTCGGCCAACGGCACCTCCAGACCATCCTCGGTATTCAGGTAGCCCAGGTTCAGGCACGTCACCCCAAGCCCCTGCCCCCGATAACCTTCACGCAAGGCCTCGGCAATGCCGCGCAGGGCGAACTTGGAAGCGGCGAAGGTGACTTCCGGGCGACCGCTCTGGGGCAGGCCCGATGTGGAACCGGTAAGGATGATCCGTGGTTTTTCGCTTTCCAGCAGCAACGGCAGCAGGCGCTTGATCAGCAGGATGGTTGCCGTGATGTTGCAGTCGACCATGCGCTGCAATTGCGCATCGCGGTCGGCGAGGAAGCTGTAGTGCGCTTCGAAGGCCTCGGCCTCCCACAAGCCGAGGTTGTAGATCAGAGTGTCCACCCCGCCATCGGCCAGTGCCCGGGCGATGGCCTCGACGGCCGTAACCGGCTGGCCGAGGTCGGCTTCGATCCAGCGGGTTTCGATGCCCTTGCCGATGTTCATTGCAGCAGGTTTGGCGCGCGACACACCAATCACTGTATCGCCCGGTTTTCCCAGCCCTTCCATGAAGGCCTTGCCCAGGCCTTTGCTGGCGCCGACTACCAGAACTCTCATCGCATCACTCCCTGTCGATTTGAATCGGAGCCGGCATTCTAGGGGGTTTTTAGTGTCTGTGCCGGCCTCTTCGCGGGTAAACCCGCTCCCACAGCAGCACCACTGCATTCAAGTTGTGCACGGTACCTGTGGGAGCGGGTTTACCCGCGAATAGGCCGCGGTACAGGCGGCGAATAATCAGGCGGTAGCGCGCAACTCGCGAGCAGCGGCAACCATATTGATCAGCGCTGCCTCGGTCTCCGGCCAGCCACGGGTCTTCAGCCCGCAATCCGGGTTGACCCACAAGCGCTCGGCCGGGATACGCTGGGCAGCCTTGCGCAGCAGCTTGACCATTTCCTCACGGGTCGGCACGCGTGGCGAATGAATGTCATACACACCCGGGCCGATCTCGTTGGGATAGGCGAACCGCTCGAAGGCAGCCAGCAGCTCCATGTCCGACCGCGAGGTCTCGATGGTGATCACGTCGGCATCCATCGCGGCGATCGACTCGATCACGTCGTTGAACTCGCTGTAGCACATGTGGGTGTGAATCTGGGTTTCGTCACGCACCCCCGAGGCAGCCAGGCGGAAGGCCTCGGTGGCCCACTCCAGGTAATGGGCCCAGGCGCCGTGGCGCAGCGGCAGGCCTTCACGGAATGCCGCTTCGTCGATCTGCACGATCCTGATACCCGCTGCTTCCAGGTCGACCACTTCGTCGCGGATCGCCAGCGCCAGTTGGCGCGCCTGCACCTCGCGGCTCACGTCTTCACGCGGGAACGACCACATCAGCATGGTCACCGGGCCGGTCAGCATGCCCTTCATCACCTTGCTGGTCAGGCCCTGGGCATAGGTGATCCATTCCACGGTCATGGCCTTCGTCCGGCTCAGGTCGCCAACGATCACCGCAGGCTTCACACAACGCGAACCGTAACTCTGCACCCAGCCGAAGCGGGTGAACGCATAGCCATCGATCTGCTCGGCGAAGTACTCGACCATGTCGTTGCGCTCGGCCTCGCCGTGCACCAGTACATCCAGGCCCAGGTCTTCCTGGATTTTCACCGCATGGCGGATCTCGCTGTGCATGGCCTCGGCGTAATCGGCCTCGGTTAGCTTGCCCTGCCTGTAGGCCTGGCGTGCCAGGCGGATCGCCGAGGTCTGCGGGAACGAACCGATGGTGGTGGTCGGGAACGCCGGAAGGTCGAGCCCCGCACGTTGCTTGGCGATACGTTGGGCAAACGCCGACCGACGCTGGCTGTCAGCGGGCTTGATGGCCGCCAGGCGGGCCTGCACGGCCGGCTTGT
The DNA here is from genome assembly GCF_049486705.1 of Pseudomonas sp. NLJ1. NCBI lineage: Bacteria > Pseudomonadati > Pseudomonadota > Gammaproteobacteria > Pseudomonadales > Pseudomonadaceae > Pseudomonas > Pseudomonas sp. NLJ1. The sequence goes on from NZ_CP137735.1 coordinate 1,912,761, forward strand.
GAATACGCGGCGAAGCGGCGCGGCTGGCCTGCACGGCCTGGCTCAGGGCCAATGCGGCGGCCACGTCGTCGGCTTTTGGGGCATTGATGGCCTTGGCCAGCAGCGCCACTTCCTGGCACTTCTGCACGGCGAAGGCCAGCCAGCTATGCAGTTCGGCATCGAGCTGGTCTTCGCGGTCCAGGTCCACCGGGCTGTGCAACAGCGAACAGGACGGCGCCACCCACAGCCGTTCCCCCAGGCGCTCATGGGCATGGCGCAATACCTCCAGCGCCTTTTCCAGATCGCAGCGCCAGACGTTGCGGCCGTTGACCAGGCCAAGCGACAGCACCTTGTAGGCCGGCAGGCGGTCGAGAATGGTCGGGTACTGCTCGGGCGCCCGCACCAGGTCGATATGCAGGCCATCGACCGGCAGGTTGGCGGCCAGGCCCAGGTTGTCTTCCAGGCCGCCGAAGTAGGTGGCGATCAGCTTCTTCAGTGGCGCCCGCTGAAGGATGTTGTAGACGCGCTCGTAGGCATTCTTCCAATCCTGAGGCAGGTCCAGGGCCAGGATCGGCTCATCGATCTGCACCCATTCCACGCCTTGGGCAGCCAGGCGGTTGAGGATCTGGTCATACAGCGGCAACAGGCGGTCGAGCAGCTCCAGCTTGTCGAAATCGCCACCCTTGGCCTTGCCCAGCCACAGGTAGGTCAGCGGGCCGATTACCACCGGCTTGACCGCGTGGCCCAGGGCCTGGGCTTCTGCCACTTCTTCGAACAGCTGCTCCCAGCTCAGGGCAAACTGCTGGTCGGCAGTGAATTCGGGGACCAGGTAGTGGTAGTTGGTGTCGAACCACTTGGTCATTTCCTGGGCGTGCGCACCACCGCAGCAGCTGTCACCCACGGCGCCACGGGCCATGGCGAACAGGGTCTGCAGGGTGGGCCTGGCAGCGTCGTGCCTGCGGAAACGCTGCGGGATCACACCGAAGGTCAGCGAGTGGGTGAGCACCTGGTCGTACCAGGCGAAGTCGCCGACCGGCAGCAGTTCGATGCCGGCATCTTTCTGCACCTGCCAGTGGCGGGCACGCAGCTCGCGGCCGACCGCGCGCAGGCCGGCTTCGTCGAGTTCACCCTTCCAGTAGGCTTCCTGGGCCTTTTTCAGCTCGCGGTCGCGGCCGATACGCGGAAAGCCCAGGTTGTGTGCCAGTGCCATGTCTTGTCCCTCAGCATGCATAAATGAATGAGGGGGATTTTCCGGGCGCCGGCATCTTGAGACAAACTCATTAAATTTGAGATGAACTCAAGGTTTACTCATGTTCGTGATTTTGTATTGCCTGTTCGGGCCCTTTCGCGGCTAAAGCCGCTCCTACAGGTACCGCGCCAGCCTGAAGAGTATGCGATCCCTGTGGGAGCGGCTTTAGCCGCGAAAGGGCCGGCACAGACAAACCCGAATGTCTCATTCAGAGCATCACCCTGCGCATCCGGACATGACCCCACCCGCCTTCTGCCGCACAATGCCATCCTGACCAAACCAGGTACCCGGCCCCATGAGCCTGCTGAAAACCGCGCTGCGCGAAAACACCTTCGTCTGCGTCATGGAGTTCGTCCCCAAGCCCTCCGCAGAACGCTTCGCCGCCATGGACGAGATCCTGGCCCGTGCGCACCTCTGCGGCTGGCCAATGACCGTGGCCATCGGCGACCGCGTCGGCAGCCCGCTGGACATGTCACCACTGGACGCCCTCGCCTCGTTCAGCAAGCCGGTACCCGCCCTGCCGCACTTCTCCGGCAAAGACCGCGAACGCCACCACCTGCTCGCCCAACTGCAACGCATGGACGCCGCCGGCCTCGACCAGTTGCTGTTGCTCACCGGCGACCGCCTGCCCGGCCACCAGCCTGGCCAGCGCCCGGTGCGCTACCTGGAATCGGTCGCAGCCCTGCAGATCGCCCGCCTGGCCTGCCCGCACTGGCTGCTTGGCGCTGCGCTAAACCCGTTCAAGTACTGTGAGGAAGAAGGCGGCGCCCAATACTTCAAGGCCGAGAAAAAACTGGCGGCGGGTGCCGACTTCTTCACCCTGCAACTGGGTTTCGATGCCGGCAAACACCAGGAAGCCATGCACTGGATGAGCCGCCAAGCCACGCCCAGGCCGATGCTGGCCTGCCTGATGAGCCTCACCCACGGGCGTGCGACGATGCTCGAGCACGTGGCCGGCGTGACCGTCACGCCGTCCATGCGCGACATGCTGGAAGCGGAAGCGGCGCAGTCCAAGGCCTTTGCCCAGGCGCGCAGCGTCGACCGGCTTGCCTTGCAGATCATCGGCGTGAAGCTGATGGGCTACGCCGGCGTGCATCTGTCGGGGGTTCATGAACTCAAGCAACTGCTGGCCCTGGAGGCACGCATCGAGCACTGGCAGGCGCAAGTCCACACGCTGGAACAATGGGCGCCGGCCTGGCAGGCCAGCTGGCAGATGCCCGGCCTGCCGGCAGTCAGCTTCAATCCGCCGCAGGCAAGCTGGCGCCTGGGCGAATCACGGGTCGATGCCTCGTTCAAGGAGAAAGCGCGCTATCACCTGATGCATGGCATGCATTCGCTGCTGTTCAGCCGCCGCAATGGCCTGAGCAAGGCATTTGGCTGGGCCGTACGCCAGCCGATGTGGGCCACCCGCCTTGGCGCGCAGGTGCTGCACAAGGTGGAACACGCGGTGAAGAAACCGCTGGTAGGCTGTGACACCTGCGGCCGCTGCCGCCTGGACGACACCCTGTACGTCTGCCCGGAAACCTGCCCCAAGGGCCTGGCCAATGGCCCCTGCGGTGGCACCTCGCTGAACCGCTGCGAGTTCGGCGACCGCGAGTGCATCCACAGCGTCAAGTACCGCACCGCCAAGGCGGTGCGGCAGACGGCGCTGCTGACCGAGCGCCTGATCCCGTGCATCGAGGTCGAAACACGCCACTGCAGCTCATGGCCGCAGTGGTTCGCGCCCCAGACCCCACGCCGGCTCAGCCCGCAGCCAGCGCCTCGAACCCAGCCCGAATCGTAGCTTCGGGCAGTTCGTCTGCGATGAACACCATCACGCTCTCGCGGGTTTCACCCTCGGCCCACTCGGCGTCCCAGTCGAAACCGTAGAGCTTGAGCACACCCTGGAACACCAGCTTGCGCGCCTCACCGGCAATGTTCAGCACGCCCTTGTAGCGCAGCAACTGCTTGCCGTGGGTTTCCAGCAGTTCGTTCATGAAGTCGCTGAGGCGGTCGATGTCCAGCGGGCTTTCCGTGCGCAGCACCAAGGTGGAGATCCGGTCCGGCGTAGCGGGCTTGAGCAGCGGGCGTAGCGCTGGCTTCAGGTTCGCGCCCAGATCAGGGTTGAGGTTGAAACCACGCACATCAAGCAGCTCGGCCAGGTCGATGCGACCATGCTCGACCACGCGGGCCGCGGCTCGGCCATTGATGCGGGCCAGGCGCTCGCGCAGGGCCTCGACTGCAGCGGGCTCGACCAGGTCGGTCTTGCTCAGCAGCAAGCGATCGGCAAAGCCGACCTGGGCCTGGGCGATGGTCTGGGTCAGGTGCAGCTCGGCGTGGGCGGCGTCGACCAGGGTGATGATGCCGTCGAGGATGTAGCGCTCACGCAGTTCCTCGTCGATGAAGAAGGTTTGTGCCACCGGCGCCGGGTCGGCCAGGCCGGTGCATTCGATTACCAGGCGGTCGAAGGCGATTTCGCCGGCATCCAGGCGTTCGAGCAGCAGGTACAAGGCACGGGTCAGGTCGCCGTGGATGCTGCAGCACACGCAGCCATTGGCCAGGGTCATCACCTGCACCGGCTCGTCGCCCAGCAGTTGGCTGTCGATGCCGGCCTCGCTGAACTCGTTTTCGATCACGGCGATCTTCAGGCCGTGCTCGGCCTTGAGCATGTGCTTGAGCAAGGTGGTCTTGCCGGCACCGAGGAAGCCAGTGAGTACGGTTACGGGAATAGGCGTCTGCACGCAGAACATCTCCTGTGCAGTGAAATGGACGGGGGGAGCGCGATTCCTGTAGGAGCGGCCTTGTGTCGCGATCGGGCCGCAAAGCGGCCCCGGATTTTCAGCTTCGCAGCCAAAATTGCCGGGGCCGCGTTGCGGCCCGATCGCGACACAAGGCCGCTCCTACACAGTACCGCGCTAGCCTGGACTTAGCAGCACTTCGGCCCGGACTTGCCACCGTATCGAGCTTCCTGCCGTTCGCGGAAGAACTCCTCGTACGTCATGACCGGCTTGTCCGGGTGCGTCTTCTGCATGTGCTCGACATAGTTGTCGTAGTCGGGCATGCCGACCATCAGGCGGGCTGCCTGCCCCAGGTATTTACCCAGTCGACCCAGGTCGTTGAACATCGCAGCAGTCCTCTCAAGCGTCAGGCAGGGCCTGGAACGGGGTTTCCTTGTCGGTGCGCTCCTTGCGGCCGAGGGCGGCGAAACCGACCTTGACAGCGAAGAACAGCACGCTGAACACCACCACCAGGAACAGCACGGTCAGGCCGGCGTTGGTGTAGGCGTTGAAGATCACGTGCTGCATCTGCCCGATATCCTTGGCCGGGGCCAGTACCTGGCCGGCGTCCAGTGCGGTGCTGTACTTCTTGGCCAGGGCCAGGAAGCCGACTGCCGGGTTCGGGTCGAACAGCTTGATCAGGCCTGCGGTGGTGGTGCAGATCAGCAGCCACACGGCCGGCAGCAGGGTGACCCAGACGTAGCGCTGGCGCTTCATCTTGATCAGCACCACGGTGCCGAGCATCAGGGCGATACCGGCCAGCATCTGGTTGGAGATACCGAACAGCGGCCACAGGGTGTTGATGCCACCCAGCGGGTCGATCACGCCCTGGTACAGCAGGTAGCCCCACAGGGCCACGCAGCCGGCGGTACCGATCAGGTTGGCAGTCCACGATTCGGTGCGCTTGAGCGCCGGCACGAAGCTGCCCAGCAGGTCCTGCAGCATGAAGCGCCCGGCACGGGTGCCGGCGTCTACCGCGGTGAGGATGAACAGGGCCTCGAACAGGATCGCGAAGTGGTACCAGAAGGCCATGGTGTTTTCACCCGGCAGTACCTGGTGCAGGATCTGCGCAATACCCACCGCAAGGGTCGGTGCACCACCGGCACGGGCCAGGATGGTGTGCTCGCCAATGTCGCGGGCGGTAGCCTCGAGCTGCTCAGGGGTGATCAGGAAGCCCCAGCTGCTGACCGTTTGCGCCACAGACGCCACATCGGCACCGACCACCGCGGCCGGGCTGTTCATGGCGAAGTACACGCCTGGTTCGATCACCGAGGCGGCGACCATGGCCATGATGGCAACGAACGATTCCATCAGCATGCCGCCGTAGCCGATGTAGCGGGCGTTGGTTTCGTTGTCCAGCAGCTTCGGCGTGGTCCCCGAGGAGATCAGCGCGTGGAAGCCGGATACCGCGCCACAGGCGATGGTGATGAACAGGAACGGGAACAGGGTGCCCTTCCACACAGGGCCGGTGCCGTCGGTGAACTGGGTCAGCGCCGGCATCTTCAGCTCGGGGGCAATGATCAGGATACCGATGGCCAGGCCGACGATGGTGCCGATCTTGAGGAAGGTCGAGAGGTAGTCACGTGGCGCCAGTACCAGCCATACCGGCAGTACCGCAGCGACGAAGCCATAGCCCACCAGCATCCAGGTGATCTGCACGCCGGTGAAGGTGAACGCCGGGCCCCAGGTCGGATCTGCAGCGATCTGGCCCCCCAGCCAGATCGAAGCCAGCAGCAGCACCACGCCGATGACCGAAATCTCACCGATATGGCCCGGGCGGATGTAGCGCATGTAGATGCCCATGAACATCGCGATCGGGATGGTCGCCATCACCGTGAACATGCCCCAGGGGCTTTCGGCCAGGGCCTTGACCACGATCAGCGCCAGCACCGCAAGGATGATGATCATGATCAGGAAGCAGCCGAACAGGGCGATGGTACCCGGGATGCGGCCCATCTCCTCACGCACCATGTCGCCCAGCGAGCGGCCGTTGCGGCGGGTGGACAGGAACAGGACCATGAAGTCCTGCACCGCACCGGCCAGCACCACGCCGGCTATCAGCCACAGCGTACCGGGCAGGTAGCCCATTTGCGCGGCGAGTACCGGGCCGACCAAGGGCCCTGCGCCAGCGATGGCGGCGAAGTGGTGGCCGAAGAGGATGTGTTTGTTGGTCGGGACGTAGTCCAGGCCGTCGTTGTTGAGCACCGCCGGGGTGGCGCGGCGCGGATCGAGTTGCATCACCTTGGTGGCGATGAACAGGCTGTAGTAGCGATAGGCGACCAGGTAGAGGGCCACTGCCGCGACCACGATCCACAAGGCATTGATCGCCTCGCCGCGACGCAGGGCAACCACACCCAGCGCGCAGGCTCCTAGGACTGCCAGCGCCAGCTACGGAATGTGGCGTAGCAGGCTATTATTGTTGTTCATGGTTTGCTTCCAGCTGGTGGATTGGAAAAGACCGCCCACCGAGTCTAGGGCGAGTCATCGCGCATTGCCATACTTGCTTTGGTCTAGAGCCTCTGCAGCCAGATTGCGGTACCTGATGTACATACCACTCTAACTATAGTCAGGATGTCACCTGAAGACCCATGCGAGGATCTACCCCATGAGCGATCACGACGAACGCCGCCGTTTCCAGCGCATCGATTTCGATGCCCCCACCGAGCTGCGCCAGGGCGACCGCCGCTGGCCGGTAAAGCTGCTGGATCTGTCGTTAAAAGGCCTTCTGGTCAATCGCCCCGAGCCGTGGGACGCCGATCTGACCCAAGACTTCGATGCGATCATCCATCTCGACCGCGATGTACGCGTGCAAATGCAGGTGGAGTTGCGCCATGAAGAAGCTACCCGCCTGGGCTTTATCTGCCTGTATATAGACGTCGATTCGATGAGTCATTTGCACCGTCTTGTGGAATTGAACCTCGCCGATAGCACCGAAATGATGCGTGAGCTGCGCGAACTCATCGAATAATAAAATCTCTTAGCTAGCTAATAGCTTCCCCACCTCGTGTTTCTTGTCTACCCAGACAGCTTTAAGCCTGGGTAGCAGCGTTTTGTACACACCCCTCTAGCACAGCCTCTGTAGTGTTGGTACGCCTTCTGCATTGGGTCCTCGCACACCTTGCGGGCGCTCCTGTGCGCGCTCCGATCAAAATATTGTATACAATTTTAGTGGCAATCATTTGTAGGAAGTGTCTACAGTAGCGCCACAACAATAAACAGAGAGCCTGCTCCATGACTACGTCCCCTAGCACGTCTCCCGCCAAGCGCCCGGAGGATGAAAACCTCGGCCTTGGTGCCAACCTGGCCTATGGTCTGCAGCATGTGCTGACCATGTACGGGGGGATCGTCGCGGTACCCCTGATCCTGGGGCAAGCCGCGGGCCTGAACGGCGCCGAAATCGGCATGCTGATCGCCGCGTCGCTGTTTGCCGGTGGCTTGGCCACCCTGCTGCAAACCCTTGGCCTGCCGTTCTTCGGCTGCCAGTTGCCGCTGGTGCAGGGCGTTTCGTTCGCCGGTGTGGCAACCATGGGTGCAATCCTCAGCAGCGAGGGCGGCGGTGGCTTGCCGGGCGTGCTCGGCGCGGTAATGGCAGCGTCGCTTATCGGCTTTCTGATCACTCCGGTGTTCTCGCGCATCACCAAGTTCTTCCCACCGCTGGTAACCGGCATCGTCATCACCACCATCGGCCTGACCCTGATGCCCGTGGCCGCTCGCTGGGTGATGGGTGGCAACAGCGCCTCACCGGAATTCGGCAGCGTGGCCAACATCGGCCTGGCAGCCCTGACCTTCGCCATCGTGCTGTTGCTGAGCAAGCTGGGCAGCGCGGCGATCTCGCGCCTGTCGATCCTGCTGGCCATGGTGGTCGGCACACTGATCGCCTGGGCGCTGGGCATGGCCGACTTCAGCAAGGTCACCGAGGGCCCGATGTTTGCCTTCCCTACGCCGTTCCATTTCGGCATGCCGGAATTCCACATCGCCGCGATCCTTTCGATGTGCATCGTGATCATGGTGACGCTGGTGGAAACCTCGGCGGACATCCTCGCCGTGGGTGAGATCATCGATACCAAGGTCGACTCCAAGCGCCTGGGCAACGGCCTGCGCGCCGACATGGCCTCGAGCATCCTGGCGCCGATCTTCGGCTCGTTCACCCAGAGCGCGTTCGCCCAGAACGTCGGCCTGGTAGCCGTGACCGGGGTCAAGAGCCGCTACGTGGTGGCCACCGGTGGCGTGATCCTGGTGGTGCTCGGCCTGCTGCCGATCATGGGCCGGGTGATTGCCGCTGTCCCTACTCCGGTACTGGGTGGCGCAGGCATCGTGCTGTTCGGCACCGTGGCGGCCAGCGGTATCCGCACCCTGTCCAAGGTCAGCTACAAGAACAACGTCAACCTGATCATCGTCGCTGCCTCGCTGGGCTTCGGCATGATCCCGATTGCCGCACCGACCTTCTACCACCACTTCCCGAACTGGTTCGAGACCATCTTCCATTCGGGCATCAGCTCGGCGGCGATCATGGCCATCCTGCTGAACCTGATCTTCAACCACTTCACCGCCGGCAACTCGGACCAGCAGTCGGTGTTTGCCGCCGCGTACGAGCGCACCATCCAGTACTCGGACATTTCAGCGCTGCGTGATGGCGACTACTTCAAGGATGGCAAGCTGTTCGATGCCGAGGGTAATGAAGTGCCGATGCTGGAGCTGGATGAGCATGGCAATGAGACGGTCAGGCGCACGCCGGTTGCCGAACATTGACTGCTGACTGAGCGGTGAGGTGGGGGGGCCGACGCGCATCGTCGGCCCCTTTTTCGTTTTGCCTGTGCCGGCCCTATCGCGGGTAAACCCGCTCCCACAGGGTTTGCGCAATCCCGAAGCTGATGCGGTACCTGTGGGAGCGGGTTTACCCGCGAAGAGGCCGGTACAGGCCACGAATTACTCGAACAGCGCATCCAGCGCCTGCTCCAGCCGGGTAACGGCAATCACCTGCAACCCTGCCGGGGCCTCTTTAGGCGCATTGCCCTTGGGCACGATAGCCCGCTTGAAACCATGCTTGGCGGCTTCCTTCAAACGCTCCTGACCACTGGGCACCGGCCGCACCTCGCCGGACAGGCCGATCTCGCCAAACACCAGCAGGCCATGGGCCAGGGGACGGTTGCGCAGGCTGGACATCACCGCCGCCAGCAACGCCAGGTCCGAGGCGGTTTCCAGCACCTTCACCCCGCCCACCACGTTGAGGAACACGTCCTGGTCATGGGTGGGAATACCACCGTGGCGGTGCAGCACCGCCAGCAACATGGCCAGGCGGTTCTGGTCCAGGCCCAGGGTCACCCGCCGTGGGTTGGCCAGGTGGCTATCGTCGACCAGCGCCTGCACCTCTACCAGCATCGGCCGAGTGCCCTCCCAGGTCGCCATCACCACGCTGCCCGGTACTTCCTCCTGGGTGCGGTTGAGGAAGATCGCCGAGGGATTGGACACCTCCTTCAGGCCACGGTCGGTCATGCCGAACACACCCAGCTCGTTGACCGCGCCAAAACGGTTCTTCACCGCCCGCAGCAGACGCAGGCGGCCATCGGACTCGCCTTCGAAATACAGCACGGTATCGACCATGTGCTCGAGTACCCTCGGGCCGGCGAGCGAGCCTTCCTTGGTCACATGGCCGACCAGGAAGATCGCCGTGCCGCTCTGCTTGGCGTAGCGCACCAGTAACGCAGTGCTTTCGCGCACCTGGGCCACGCCGCCGGGTGCCGACTGCAGTTGCTCGGTGAAAATGGTCTGGATCGAGTCGATTACCATGACTCGCGGTTTCTCGACACGGGCCGTGGCGATGATGGTCTCGATACAGGTTTCGGTCATCACCTTGAGCTGGTCCTGGGGCAGGCCCAGGCGCCGGGAGCGCATGGCCACCTGCTGCTGCGACTCCTCGCCGGTGACATACAGCGCCGGCATGCCCACGGCAATGTTGCACAAGGTCTGCAGCAGGATGGTCGACTTGCCGATGCCAGGGTCACCACCGATCAACACCACCGAGCCATCCACCAGGCCACCGCCCAGCACGCGGTCCAGTTCGGTGCTGCTGGTGGTGAAACGCGGGATTTCCTCGACGCTGACTTCGGCCAGGGTCTTGATCTGCGCCTGCTGACCGGTCCAGCCGGCACGGCCGCTACTGGGCGCAGCGGCACCGCCGCTTTCGATCATGGTCTCGACCAGGGTGTTCCAGGCCCCGCATTCGCCACACTGGCCGGCCCATTTGGGAAAGGTCGCACCGCACTCGGTGCAGCCGTACAAGCGCTTGGCCTTGGCCATGGCTGGGGTCTCCTGGGAAAAACCGCCATGATAGCCGAGCTGGATGTGCCTCGAACGCCTTGGGATGCGACAAAACTATTCGTTCTAACAGCAGTCTCTGGCCCTGAGCACAACGCATGAAGCGTTTGAGTGGCTTACACTGCGTAAACCTTACCTTTTGTTACAAGGAACCAAACATGGGCATGATCAGTGAGTTCAAGGCCTTCGCGGTCAAAGGCAATGTCGTCGACATGGCGGTCGGTATCATCATTGGCGCGGCCTTCGGCAAGATCGTCTCGTCTTTCGTCGGTGACGTGGTCATGCCGCCACTAGGCCTGTTGATCGGTGGCGTGGACTTCAGCGACCTGGCAATTACCCTGAAGGCTGCCGAAGGTGACATTCCGGCGGTGGTGCTGGCGTATGGCAAGTTCATCCAGACCGTGATCGACTTCGTGATCGTGGCCTTTGCCATCTTCATGGGGGTCAAGGCGATCAACCGCTTGAAGCGCGAAGAAGCCGTGGCGCCGTCTACGCCGCCAGTGCCTTCGGCTGAAGAGACCTTGCTGACCGAGATTCGCGATTTGCTCAAGACGCAGAACCAGAACCGCTTGCCCTGAGGCTGTATAGGGAACGCTGTGGGAGCGGCCTTGTGTCGCGAAAGGGCCGCAACGCGGCCCCAGGATTGATGCGCAACAGTGAAATTGCTGGGGCTGCTTTGCAGCCCTTTCGCGACACAAGGCCGCTCCCACAGATACAGCGACAATTTCGAAATCACCGCTGTACCTGTGGCCTTGTGTCGCGATGGGCCGCAAAGCGGCCCCAACGGCCTTACCAGTAGTTTTCCACAGCCACCTGCCCCGGCCGCTTGCTCAGGCTCAACTGCAGGTCGCGCGCCTTAAGTACCTTGCGCGTTTCATCAATCATCTCCGGGTTGCCACACAGCATCACCCGCGAGTGCTCCGGCGACAGTTCCAGCCCCGCCGCCGCCTCCAGCCCGCCATTCTCGATCAGCGTGGTAATACGCTGGTTCAATGCCCCTGGGTGCTGTTCACGAGTCACCACCGGAATGAACTGCAACTTGCCGGCGAATTCGGCCAGGTAATCACGCTGTTCCAGCCCGGCGATCTCGTCCACATAGGCCAGCTCTTTCGCTTCACGCACCGAGTAGACCAGCTTGATGTTGTCGAAACGCTCCCAGGCCTCGAAGTCCTGCAGGATCGACATGAATGGCGCAATGCCAGTGCCGGTCGCCAGCAACCACAGGTCGCGGCCACCAACGAAGCGGTCGAGAGTCAGGAAGCCGAAGGCCTGGCGGTCGATCAGCAGGGTATCGCCTGCCCCCAGCCGGCTCAGCTCGCTGGTGAACTCCCCTCCTGGCACCACGATCGAGAAAAAATCGAGGTGCTCGTCATGGGGCGCGCTGACCATGGAATAGGCGCGCCACACCACGCTGCCATCGGCCTTGGTCACACCCAGGCGGGCAAACTGGCCGGAACGGAAGCGGAATCCCGCATCGCGCGTAACCCGCAGGCTGAAGAGGTTCGGCGTGAGCGGCTGAACATCGAGCAGGGTCTGGCGGGTGAACTTTTCGGCGCTAGCGGTCATATCGGGCTCCAGGTTTGGCGTGCGCACAGTGTCGCGCAAAGTGGCGCGGATAAAAACCACTGCTTTGTAGGGCCTCATCTGCGGCGATCCTGCCGAAGTCGCATCGGATCCTGACCGCTATAACAAAAAAATCTCAGCACATTGGTAGGTCTTTTCCTACAATCATGCGGGCACCCAAACGGACTGGACCTGAGGCTCAAGGAGTATTTCAGATGCGCCACTGGAAACCCGAGTATCTTCGAGCGTTCGACGCCGAACGCTGCCCACAGAAGTTGTTCGGCATGGCCGTGGATATGGCGCAGGATCTGGGCATGGAGTACCTGGGGCTGAACATTCGCATCCAGATCGCTACGCAAACACCCCACCTGTTCATGTACAGCAATTACCCCCGTGAATGGATCGAGCGCTACCAGCGCGATGACCTGCACAAGCAGGACCCGGCTGCCGATTTGAGCCACAAATCCACCATGCCTGTGCTATGGACCGATGACCTGTATCGCGAGGCTCCGCAATTTCGTGAAGCTGCCTGCCAGAGCGGTTTGCGCCATGGCTGGACGCAGTCATTGCACGACCAGCAGCACAACGAAAGCCAGATAAGCGTGGCCAGGTCCACCAAGCCCATCAGTATTGTCGAACTCTACAGAAAGGCCGGCAGTGTGCAGTGGCTGAGCCACAAACTGCATGAGGTGATCAGCGCACATCACCTCACTGCACTATGCCCGCCGCAGCCGAAAATGAGCGAGCGGGAGCTGGAAGTGCTGAAATGGTCGGCCGCCGGCAAGACCGCCGCCGACGTTGCCTGCATCCTGTCACTGTCGCAAAGCACGGTAAACTTCCATATCCGCAGTGTCATCACCAAGACCAACGCCGCCAACAAGGCCGCCGCCATCGCCATCGCCGTCATGCGTGGCTGGATCTGACCTTCAAACCTGCGACCTTGGGCAAAGCCCTGTAGAATCGCCCGGCAAAGCCCGGTGCGAACCGCAACGGGCAGTTTCGTACCCGAGCCAGACGCCATGCCCCTGTTGACCACCCCATACGCCGAACTCGACCTGATCCGCCAGCCGGAACAGGCCAACGACCCGCTGCAGGCTTTCGATGCCGCCGACGAGTACCTGCTTGCGCAACTGCACGAACAGGCTCCAGGGGCCGACTGCCGGGTGCTGGTGCTCAATGACAGCTTCGGCGCCCTGGCCGCCAGCCTGGCGGGCAAGCTGCAGGTGGTCAGCAGTGGCGATTCGCACCTGGCGCACCTGGCCCTGGAAAAGAACCTGGCACGCAATGGCCTGCCATTCGACAGCGTGCCGTTCGTACCGGCCAGCGAACACTGGCAAGGCCCGTTCGACCGAGTACTGGTGCGCGTGCCCAAGACCCTGGCCCTGCTCGAAGAACAGCTGATCCGCCTGCAAGGCCACCTGGCGCCCGGTGCGCAGGTGATTGCCGGGGCGATGATCAAGCACCTGCCACGGGCGGCCGGTGACCTGATGGAGAAATACATCGGCCCGGTGCAGGCCTCGCTGGCGCAGAAAAAGGCCCGCTTGCTGACCGCGACGGTGGCCGAACGGCCGGTCGCCCGCTCGCCCTACCCTAGCCGCTACCGCCTCGACGTGCCGGCGCTGGAGTTGCTCAACCACGCCAACGTATTCTGCCGTGAGGGGCTGGATATCGGCACGCGGGCGTTCCTGCCGCACCTGCCCCGCGAACTGGGCCGCGCGCGGGTGGCGGACCTGGGCTGTGGCAACGGCGTGCTGGCGATCGCCAGCGCCCTGGCTAACCCGGATGCCCAATACACCCTGGTCGACGAGTCGTACATGGCGGTGCAATCGGCGCGGGAGAACTGGCAGGCCGCGCTGGGCGAGCGCCCGGCGGTGTTCGAGGCAGCCGATGGGTTGGCGGGGGTAGAGAAGCAGTCGCTGGACGTGGTGCTGTGCAATCCGCCGTTTCACCAGCAGCAGGTGGTGGGCGATTTCCTCGCCTGGCGCATGTTCCAGCAGGCGCGTGAGGCGTTGGTGGTGGGCGGGGCGCTGTATATCGTGGGTAACCGCCACCTGGGCTATCACAGCAAGCTGGCGCGGTTGTTCCGGGGGGTGGAGCAGGTGGCGGCAACGCCCAAGTTCGTTATCCTGAAAGCCCGCAAGTAAGCCTGTACCGGCCCTATCGCCGGCAAGCCAGCTCCCACAGGTACTGCACTGCATTCAAGGGCAGTGACTTACCTGTGGGAGCTGGCTTGCCGGCGATAGGGCCAGAGCAGGCTTACCTCAATGGGTGGTCAGCCCCGCAGCCCCCATGAACAGGCGCATCACGTAGGCCGCCACGCCCAGGGCCGCCACGCTCATCGCCCAGATCAGCAGCAGCCAGCCCAGCCGCTGCCACAGTGGTTTCTTCTCGTCCAAGCCATGCTTGCCGGTCATCATGCTGCCCTCCTAGTGATAGCCGTCTTCATGGGTCACCTTGCCGCGGAACACGTAGTAGCTCCAGAAGGTATACATGAGGATGAACGGCAGGATGAACAGTGTGCCCACCAGCATGAAGCCCTGGCTCTGCGGTGGTGCCGCGGCATCCCAGATCGAGATCGACGGCGGGATGATGTTCGGCCACAGGCTGATGCCCAGGCCGCTGTAACCGAGGAAGATCAGCACCAACGTCAGCAGGAACGGCGTGTAGTGCGCATTGCGCGCCACCGCCTTGAGCAACCCGTAGAAGGTTACCAGCACCAGGATCGGCACCGGCATGAACCAGACAAGGTTAGGCATGCTGAACCAGCGGTCGGCGATCTGCGGGTAGGCGATCGGTGTCCACAGGCTGACGATGCCGATCACTACCAGCAGCACCAACGCCAGCGGCCGGGCGATGTCGTGCATCTTCTGCTGCAGCGACCCTTCGGTCTTCATGATCAGCCAGGTGCAGCCCAGCAGGGTGTAGGCAACGATCAGCCCCAGGCCGCAGAACAGGCTGAACGGGGTCAGCCAGTCAAGGGTGCCACCGGCGAAATGCCGGTCGACCACCTTGAAGCCTTCGAGGAAAGCACCCAGCGCCACCCCCTGGAAGAAAGTGGCAACCAGCGAGCCCCCAATGAACGCCTTGTCCCAGATATGGCGCTTGTCGGCGGTGGCCTTGAAACGGAACTCGAAGGCCACGCCGCGGAAGATCAGGCCGATCAGCATCAGGATCAACGGCAGGTACAGCGCCTCCAGCACTACCGAGTAAGCCATCGGGAACGCCCCGAACAACCCGGCACCGCCCAGCACCAGCCAGGTTTCGTTACCGTCCCATACGGGGGCGACGGTGTTCATCATTACATCGCGGTCCCGCTCGCCCTTGACGAACGGGAAGAGCATGCCGATGCCCAGGTCGAAACCATCCATCACCACATACATCATGACGCCGAAGATGATGATCACGGCCCAGATCAGCGAAAGGTCGATACCCATGGCTCAGTGTTCCTTGCTCAGGCTGGCGGAATTGGCCTCATGGCCATCATCGGCGGCGGACAGCGGCCGCGCCGGCGTGCGTTTGGTGCCAGGGCCACCCGGGTTGTGCTCGTCACCCTCACCGGTCTGCGGGCCTTTGCGCACCAGGCGCATCATGTAGCCAAGGCCGGTGCCGAACAGGGCGAAATACACCACCACGAAAGCCACAAGGGTGAAGCCGAGCTGGGCGTAACTGTGGTTGGACACGCCGTCCGCCGTGCGCATCAGGCCATACACAACCCAGGGCTGACGGCCGATTTCAGTGGTAAACCAGCCGGCCAGCAACGCGATCAACCCGGAAGGGCCCATCCACAAGGCCAGGTAAAGGAACGGCCGCGAGGTGTAAAGCGTGCCGCGCTTGCGCAGCCAGAGGCTCCACAGGCCAACGAAGATCATCAGGAAGCCCAGCCCGACCATGATCCGGAACGACCAGAAGACGATGGTCGAGTTAGGCCGGTCTTCGGGCGGGAACTCTTTCATCGCCGGCACCTGCTTGTCCAGGCTGTGGGTCAGGATCAGGCTGCCGAGCGCCGGGATCTCAAGCTTGAAGCGGGTGGTTTCGGCCTGCATGTCGGGGATGCCGAACAAGATCAGCGGGGTCGGCTCGCCGGGCACGTTCTCCCAGTGGCCTTCGATCGCGGCGATTTTCACCGGTTGGTGCTTGAGGGTGTTGAGGCCATGGAAGTCACCGATCACCGCCTGGATCGGGGCGACGATCAGCGCCATCCACATGGCCATCGACAGCATCTTGCGCACCGCCGGGTTGTCACGCCCGCGCAGCAGGTGCCAGGCCGCCGAGGCACCGACGAAGAACGCGGTGGCAACGAACGCGGCAGTGGCCATGTGCATCAGGCGGTAAGGGAACGAGGGGTTGAATACCACCGCCAGCCAGTCCACCGGCACCACCCGGCCATCGATGATCTCGTGGCCTTGCGGGGTCTGCATCCAACTGTTGGAGGCAAGGATCCAGAAGGTCGAGACCAGGGTGCCGAGCGCCACCATCACCGTGGAAAAGAAGTGCAGACCACGGCCGACACGGTTCCAGCCAAACAGCATGACCCCCAGGAAGCCAGCCTCGAGGAAGAATGCGGTCAGCACCTCGTAAGTGAGCAACGGGCCGGTAATGGCGCCGGCGAAGTCGGAGAAGCGGCTCCAGTTGGTACCGAACTGGTAGGCCATGACCAGGCCGGAAACCACGCCCATGCCGAAGTTGACGGCGAAGATTTTCGACCAGAAGTGATAAAGGTCACGGTAGACCTGGTTGTTGGTCCGCAGCCAGAGCCCTTCGAGGACTGCCAGGTAACTCGCCAGGCCAATGGTGATGGCCGGGAACAGGATATGGAACGATACGGTAAAGGCAAACTGCATTCGGGCGAGCTCTAAGGCCTCTATTCCGAACATGGTGCTTCCTCTTCAGATAATCCGGCGTCCGGGCCGCTGGCCCAATCGCCCACTGCCCCCACGGTAGTCGAGTGCGGCGCGTTGGAATTGTTCTGTTCGATCGCAGGGATTTCAGCCCAAGGGCCCGATCGTTACATCTGGAACGATTGATCCAGATCAACGATTGCTAGGAAGCATAGTCCTGAATGGGCCGCCGGGCCGTGTGGTTGATTGCCGCGTGACCGGTTGCCCCACCCCCTTTCCCAGCGCGTGAAAAAGTGCCGACCTCGGCAAACAGTAACTGTTTGTTACAAACAGATGATACGCTGCGTCCCCCTCTACTGCGCCGAGGCCCCTGGTTTCCGATGTCCGATTCCGCACCGCAGTTGTTGCGTCACCACCGCCCTTTCCTGGCCTTCTGGCTGGCCCGCGTATTCACCGCCAGCGGCTTCCAGATGCTCACCGTGGCCATCGGCTGGCACCTCTACCAGTTGACCGGCAATGTGCTGGACCTGGGCCTGGTCGGCCTGGTCGAGTTCGCCCCACGGGTGCTGTTCATGCTGCACACCGGGCATGTCGCCGACCGCTATGACCGGCGCAAGGTCGCTGCGCTGTGCCAGAGCCTGCAGGGGTTGATAGCCTTGGCACTGGCGCTGGGCAGTGCCACCGACAACGTCACCCGCGAGCTGATCTTCGCCCTCGCCTTCCTGCTCGGTGCCACGCGTTCCTTCGAAATGCCAGCGACCCAGGCGCTGCTGCCCAACGTGGTACCGGCCGGGCTGTTCCCACGCGCGGTGGCGGCTTCGGCCTCGGCCACCCAGTCGGCAACCATTGTGGCGCCGGCGGTGGGCGGCTTCCTGTATGCCTTCGGCAGCATCTGGGTATACGGCCCCACCGTGGCCCTGTACGCCATCGCCTGCGTGCTGACCCTGAGCCTGCAGGCACGCGGCCAGGTGGCCCAGCGCGGGCGCGCCAGCCTCGAATCGCTGCTGGCCGGCATCCGCTTCATCCGCAGCCGGCCCGACATCCTCGGCGCCATCTCGCTGGACCTGTTCGCCGTACTGCTGGGCGGGGCCACCGCGCTGCTGCCGGTGTTCGCCAAGGACATCCTGCTCACCGGCCCGCTGGGCCTGGGCCTGCTGCGCTCGGCGCCAGCGGTGGGTGCGTTGCTGATGTCGCTGTGGCTGGCGCGCTTCCCGTTCGAGCGCAACGTGGGGCGGACCATGTTCACGGCGGTGGGCGTGTTCGGCGTGGCGACCATCACCTTCGGCCTGTCGACCTCGTTCTGGTTTTCGCTGGCAGTGCTGGTGGTACTGGGCGCGGCGGACATGATCAGCATGGTCATCCGTGGCGCCTTCGTGCAGCTGGAGACGCCGGATGAAATGCGCGGACGGGTGAGTGCAGTGAACGGCTTGTTCATTGGTGCCTCGAACCAGCTCGGCGAGTTCGAATCGGGGGTGACCGCGCACTGGTTTGGCACAGTGCCAGCGGTGGTGCTGGGTGGGGTGGGCACTTTGCTGGTAACTGGGGTGTGGATAAAACTGTTCCCGACACTGGCCAAGCGGGACCGGTTGCATAATGGTTGATCTGTAGCCTGTACCGGCCCTTTCGCGGGTAAACCCGCTCCCACAAGGACCGCGCTGCCTTCAGATCTGGTGGAGTACCTGTGGGAGCGGGTTCACCCGCGAAGAGGCCGGCACAGGGAAAAAATTACCATTCCCCAACGGCCATAGGCCCCCGCCAAGCATGCTGGTATGATGCGCGGCTTTTTTCCTCCCCACACAAAACCACGGCAACCGGTACGGTCTGTGCTTTGCTGATGGGGTCGATACATTCATGGCGCCGGGGGCGCCTTGGGGAGCGGGCATGCTGGAAAGGCTGTTTCAACTAAAAGCACACAACACCAATGTGCGCACCGAGATTCTCGCGGGCGTCACCACCTTCCTGGCCATGGCCTACATCCTGTTCGTCAACCCGAGCATCCTCGGCGAGACCGGCATGGACAAGGGCGCGATCTTCGTCGCCACCTGCCTGGCCGCAGCCATCGGCTCGGTGACCATGGGCCTGATCGCCAACTACCCGATCGCCCTGGCGCCGGGCATGGGCCTGAACGCGTTCTTCACCTACACCGTGGTGCTGCACATGGGCCACACCTGGCAGGTGGCACTGGGCGCGGTGTTCCTGTCGGCGGTGATGTTCTTCCTGCTGTCGATCTTCCGCATCCGCGAATGGATCGTGAACAGCATCCCGCTGCCGCTGCGTTCGGCCATTGCCGCGGGTATCGGTCTGTTCCTGGCGCTGATCGCGCTGCATAACGCAGGCATCGTCGTCGATAACCCGGCCACCCTGGTGGGCCTGGGCGACCTCAAGCAGCCAGCACCGATCCTCGCCACCCTGGGCTTCTTCCTGATCGTCGGCCTCGAGTCGCTGAAAGTGCGCGGCGCCGTGCTGATCGGTATTCTCGCCGTGACCATCGCCTCGATCCTGATGGGCGTGACACCCTTCGGCGGCGTGGTCTCGATGCCGCCATCGCTGGCCCCGACCTTCCTGCAGCTGGACATTGCCGGCGCGCTGGACGTGGGCCTGGTCAGCGTGATCTTCGCCTTCCTGTTCGTCGACCTGTTCGACAACTCCGGCACCCTGATCGGCGTGGCCAAGCGCGCCGGGCTGATGGGCAAGGACGGCCACATGCCGAAGATGGGCCGTGCCCTGATCGCCGACAGTACCGCAGCCATGGCCGGCTCCCTGCTGGGCACCTCGACCACCACCAGCTACATCGAATCCGCCGCGGGCGTAAGCGCCGGTGGCCGCACCGGCCTGACTGCCATCGTGGTCGCCGTGCTGTTCCTGCTGGCGCTGTTCTTCGCCCCGCTGGCCGGTAGCGTGCCGGCCTTCGCCACCGCCCCGGCGCTGCTGTTCGTCGCGGTGCTGATGGCCTCGGGCCTGGCAGAAATAAACTGGGACGACGTCACCGAAGCCGCACCGGTGGTAGTGACCGCCCTGGCCATGCCGCTGACCTACTCGATCGCCAACGGCATCGCCTTCGGTTTCATTTCCTGGACCGCCGTCAAGCTGATCTCCGGCCGCCATCGCGACCTGAACCCGGCCCTGGTGATCCTTTCCATCCTGTTCGTCATCAAGCTGGGCTGGTTCAACGCATGAGTGCTGCTTTCGACCCCTCCTCCTACACCACGCAGCTGGACGCCAAGGTGGCTCGGTTGCGCGAGCTGCTGGCACCGTTCGGCGCGCCGGAGCCGGCTGTTTTCGACTCGCCGCGCGAGCATTACCGCCTGCGCGCCGAGTTCCGCCTGTGGCGCGAGGATGGCCAGCGCCACTACGCCATGTTCGCCCCGGGCGAAAAGCACAAGGCGATCCTGATCGACGACTTCCCCATCGCCAGCCAGCGCATCAATGCACTGATGCCGCGCCTGAAGGCGGCCTGGCAGGCCAGCGAGGAGCTGGGCAACCGCCTGTTCCAGGTGGAGTTCCTGACCACTCTGGCCGGCGATGCCATGATCACCTTGTGCTACCACCGCCCGCTGGACGAGGCCTGGGAAACGGCCGCACGGCAGCTGGCCGAAGAGCTGGGCGTGAGCATCATCGGCCGCTCCAAGGGCAAGCGACTGGTCATCGGCCGTGACTACGCGGTGGAAAAACTCGACGTCGCTGGCCGTGTGTTCAGCTACCGCCAGCCGGAAGGCGCGTTCACCCAGCCCAACGGCGCAGTGAACCAGAAGATGCTGAGCTGGGCCTTCGAGGCCATCGGCGAGCGCGACGACGACCTGCTGGAGCTGTACTGCGGCAACGGCAACTTCACCCTGCCGCTGGCCACCCGCGTGCGCCAGGTGCTGGCCACGGAAATCAGCAAGACCTCGGTCAATGCCGCGCTGAGCAACCTCGACGAGAACGCTGTGGATAACGTGCGGCTGGTGCGCCTGTCGGCAGAGGAGCTGACCCAGGCGCTGAATGAAGTGCGGCCGTTCCGTCGGCTGGAAGGCATCGACCTGAAGAGCTACGAGTTCGGTACGGTGTTCGTCGACCCGCCACGGGCGGGGATGGACCCGGATACCTGCGAGCTGACCCGGCGTTTCGAGCGGATCCTGTACATCTCGTGCAACCCGGAGACGCTGGCAGCGAACATTGCCCAGTTGCAGGACACTCACCGCATCGAGCGTTGTGCGTTGTTTGACCAGTTTCCGTATACCCACCATATGGAGAGTGGGGTGCTGCTGGTTCGGCGTTGACCTTCAGATCGCCGGGGCTGCTTTGCAGCCCATCGCCGGCAAGCCAGCTCCCACAGGTATTGCACAGGCCTTGAGGGCAGCGCGGTCGGTGTGGGAGCCGGCTTGCCGGCGATGGGCCGCAAAGCGGCCCCAGGCTTCACTCAGAAGTCGAAGAACACCGTCTCCCCTTCCCCCTGAATACGGATATCGAAGCGATACGCCGTCTTCCCGTCCACCTCGCAACGCTTGGCCACCAGGGTCTCGCGCCGCTGCGGCTGCTCGATCAGGTTGAGCACCGGGCACTTGGCATTGGCCTCGGCCTCGTCATCGAAATACAGCCGCGTGTGCAGGTGGATGTTGATCCCCCGGGCAAACAGGCTGATGTTGATGTGCGGCGCCATCGGCACGCCCGCAGCGTTGTTCACCACGCCCGGCTTGACCGTGTGCAGGGTCCACTCACCGGCATCGAAGGTGGTGGCGGTGCGGCCGAAGCTGTTGAAGGCGTTTTCCAGGTTGTAGGCATCCTGATACTCGCCGTTGGCATCGGCTTGCCACACTTCCAGGAACGAGTCGCGCACCAGGTGGCCGTTACCGTCATACACCTGGCCGATCAGCAGGATGTGCTCGCCCGGCGCGTCCGGCTTGGCCAGGCGGTTCCAGATTTCCTGGTCGCGGGTCGGGTTGCCGGCCGCTTCCAGGGCCAGGCCGATGTGCACGTAGGGGCCGGCGGTCTGCGAAGGGGTTTCCGGCAGCAGTTCGATTGGCATGGCGGGGTCCTCAGCAGTTTTCGAAGTGGGTCTTGCGCTGGCCGCGCAGCACGATGTCGAAGCGGTAGGCCAGGCAGTCCATCGGGTTGGCGTTGCTCATGTCGAGCTTGGCGATCAACTGCTGCACGGCTTGCGGGTTGGCGATCGACTTGACGATCGGGCACATCGGAATCAGCGGGTCACCCTCGAAGTACAACTGGGTGATCAGCTTGGTGGCGATCGACGGACCGCTGATGGCGAAGTGGATGTGCGCAGGGCGCCAGTCGTTCGGGCCGTTGCGCCATGGGTACGGGCCCGGCTTGATGGTGCGGAAGCTGTAGTAGCCATCACGGTCGGTCAGGCAGCGGCCGACGCCACCGAAATTCGGGTCCAGCGGTGCCAGGTAGCGGTCATTCTTGTGACGGTAGCGGCCGCCGGCGTTGGCCTGCCACATTTCCACCAGGGTGTTCGGCACAGGCTTGCCGTACTGGTCGACGACACGGCCGGCGACGATGATGCGCTCGCCGATCGGCAAGCCGCCGTTGTTGAAGTTCAGCAGCAGGTCATGGTCATGGGCGCCGAAGCCCAGGTGGGAAAAGTCCGGACCGGTGGTTTCGCTGATCGACTGCGGGATGCTGACCAGTGCCTGGCGTGGCGAGCGGGCAATGGACGTCTTGTAATCAGGCGTAAGGGCTTTAGGGTGCCAGTTGCGATCACGGATCACGAAGCGGCTGTTGTCCTGGGCGGGCATGCCGGTTTCCTCTCTTGGAATTATGGAAATGCGAGGGGGGTCTTGAAACCCTGTCGCGGGCAAGCCCGCTCCCATATGCAGTTTCAGGCAGGTAACCCGCAATGAATATTGAATTCAGCCACAGTGAACATAACCATTTGGTTATGTATGAACACCTTGGCCTGACACTGGCCGCCTTCGTGGACTAATCTTTGTCTTCTTGTTTCACGCTTCGGAGAGCATTCATGGATTGGCGAAAAGGCCGACGCAGCGACAATGTGGTCGATGCCCGAGGCGAAGGTGGCGGCGGCGGCATGCGTTTCGGCGGTGGCAAAGGGCTGGGGCTTGGTGCGGTGCTGCTGATTGTCGGCATCGGCTGGCTCACCGGCCAGGACCCGTTGCAGATTCTTGGCCAGCTCGCCGGCCAGATGGAGCAGCAACAACAGCAGGCACCCAGCAGCGCGGGCGGCAAGGCCCCGCCGGCCAACGACCAGCAGGCCGAGTTCGTCGCCTCGATCCTGGGCGACACCGAAGACACCTGGAAAGCCCTGTTCGCCGAGGGCGGCAAGCAGTACCGCGACCCCAAGCTGGTGCTGTTCAGCGGCCAGGTCAATTCGGCCTGTGGCTTTGCCTCGGCGGCGGTGGGGCCCTTCTACTGCCCGGCAGACCAGCGGGTCTACCTGGACATGTCGTTCTTCCGCGAAATGGAAACCCGCTTCGCCGCAGCCGGCGACTTTGCCCAGGCCTACGTGATTGCCCACGAAATCGGCCATCACGTACAGACCCTGCTGGGCGTGTCGGCCAAGGTCGATGCCGCGCGTCGTAGTGGCCAGCGCATGGAAGGCGACAATGGCCTGCTGGTGCGCCAAGAGCTGCAGGCCGACTGCCTGGCCGGGGTATGGGCCTACCAGGCGCAGAAGCGCCTGAACTGGCTGGAACCTGGCGACGTCGAAGAGGCGCTGAACGCGGCCAATGCCATTGGCGATGACCGCCTGCAGCAGCAAGGCCGCGGGCGCGTGGTACCAGACTCGTTCACCCACGGCACCTCGGCGCAGCGGGTACGCTGGTTCAAGGCCGGGTTTGCCGAGGGTGAGGTGAACCGCTGCGATACCTTCAGTGCGCGCAACCTTTAAATAGCCGCCACAGCCGACGCAATCCCTGTGGGAGCGGGCATGCCCGCGAAGAATCCAGCGCGGTGGATGGCACCGGCTCCGCCGGTGTTCGCGGGCACGCCCGCTCCCACGAGGACTGCGCTAGCTTTTAGATTCTGAGCAAGGCACTTGCTCCCTCAATTCTGCTTTTTTGCTGAAAAAGCGTTTCAGCTTCCTCCATCACTGCCGATAACCCCTGCACGAATCAGCGGGCATCCAGAACAACAACGCCTGGCGATCGAAGATCAAGCGAGCGAAAACAACTTCTGGAGAGCGTGCATGAACAGCTGGTTCGCCAACATCAGCGTCAACCTCAAACTCGGCCTGGGCTTCGGCCTGGTACTGATCCTCACCGGCCTGCTGGCCCTGACCGGCTGGACCAGCCTGGGCAGCCTGATCGACCGCAGCAACTGGATGGGTGATATTGGCCAGCTCAACAAGGACCTGACCGACCTGCGCATTGCGCGCCTGCAGTACATGATCGCCAACGGCGACGATGCCGCCGCCGCCAACACCCAGGCCAAGCTGGACGCCTTCAGCAAGCAGCAGGCCTACCTGGCCAGCACCTTCAAGAGCCCGGAAAACATCAAGCTGCTGGGTGAGCTGGGCGAGACCATCAGCGCCTACAAGGTGTCGCTGAACAAGATGCGCCAGGGCTACGACGCCACCCGCACTGCGCGCACGGCCATGGACGGCTCGGCCAGCCGTGCCGACCAGGCCATGGACGCCCTCAGCCAGGAAGTCATGGCACGCCCCGAAGCCGACAGCGTGCGCCTGGCCCAGTATCAGCTGATCAGCAAGGCCCGCCAGCAACTGCTGCAGGTACGCATCGACGTACGCGGCTACATTGCCGAAAACAGTGCTGCCAACGAACAGGCCGCCCTGCGCCAGCTGGACGCCGCGCTGGCCGAAATCGACAACCTCAAGCGCCAGCTGCCGGCCGAAGACACGCGCCTGCAACAGTTCGAAGGCTCGGTGCTGGCCTACCGTGACGCCGTGCGCCAGTTCCGCGATGCGGTCGCCAACATCACCACTGCGCGCGCCGAAATGACTGTACAAGGTGCCGACATCGTCAAGCGCAGCGACGCGCTGTACCAGATCCAGCTGCAGCGCCGCGACATCGAGAGCACCCAGGCCCGCAGCCTGCAGGCCATCGCCACGCTGCTGGCACTGCTGGTCGGCGTGCTGGCGGCAGTGCTGATCACCCGGCAGATCACCCGCCCGCTGCGCGACACCATGGTGGCAGTGGAAAAGATCGCCAGCGGCGACCTCACCCAGCACCTGCGCGTCACCCGCCGCGACGAACTGGGCGTGCTGCAACAAGGCATCGCCCGCATGAGCACCACTTTGCGCGAGCTGATCAGCGGCATCCGCGATGGCGTCACCCAGATCGCCAGCGCTGCCGAGGAACTTTCGGCGGTGACCGAGCAGACCAGCGCCGGCGCCAACAGCCAGAAGGTCGAGACCGACCAGGTGGCCACCGCCATGCATGAAATGGCCGCTACCGTTCAGGAAGTGGCGCGCAATGCCGAACAGGCTTCACATGCCGCCACCGGCGCCGATGACGAAGCCCGTGCCGGCGACCGCGTGGTGGGCGAAGCCATTGGCCAGATCGAGCGCCTGGCCGAGGACATGCACCGCTCCACCGAAGCCATGAACCTGCTGCAGCAGGAAAGCCAGAAGATCGGCAGCGTGATGGACGTGATCAAGTCGGTGGCCGAACAGACCAACCTGCTGGCGCTGAACGCAGCGATCGAGGCGGCGCGTGCCGGCGAGGCCGGCCGTGGCTTTGCGGTGGTTGCCGACGAAGTGCGCGGCCTGGCCCAGCGCACACAGAAATCCACCGAAGAGATCGAAGAGCTGATCGCCAGCCTGCAGCATGGCACCCAGCAAGTCGCGAACGCCATGCAGGGCAGCCGTAGCCTGACCGACAGCAGCGTCGAGCTGGCGCGCAAGGCCGGGGCTTCGCTGGAGAGCATCACCAGCACGGTGTCGAGCATCCAGTCGATGAACCAGCAGATTGCCGCGGCGGCAGAGCAGCAGAGTGCGGTGGCGGAGGAAATCAGCCGCAGCATCCTGAATGTGCGCGATGTGTCGGAGCAGACGGCGGCAGCCAGTGACGAGACGGCGGCGTCTAGCGTGGAGCTGGCACGCCTTGGCGGGCAATTGCAGACGTTGGTCAGCCAGTTCCGCGTCTGACCGATAGATAGGATTCGCGGGTAAACCCGCTCCCACAGGTACAGTGCAAGTTTCGAAGGCTGCACCAATCCTGTGGGAGCGGGTTTACCCGCGAATGCGTCTGCACTGCCTATACAATCATTTGACGATCATCCCTACCCCACGCCCACGCGGATCCGAAGCGGTCTCCAGCTTCGTCCCATCAACCCGGATCGCCTGGATATCACCCATCTCCCAACCCTGGTCCTCCAGCACATAGCCCATCTTCTTCAGTTCATCAGCCACCGGCCCGGTCAGCGGCGCATAGCTGTCGAAGTAGATGGTGTCCTTGGGCAGCAACTGATGGTGCACGCGCTGCGCCGCCACTGCCTTGTCCAGCGGCATGCCGTAATCGTACAGGTTGTTCATCACCTGGAAGATCGAGGTGAAGATTCGCGAACCGCCCGGGGTACCGATGACCAGTTCGACCTTGCCATCACGGGTCATCAGGCTGGGGCTCATGGACGACAGCATGCGCTTGCCCGGGGCGATGGCATTGGCATCGCCGCCAACCACACCAAAGGCGTTCGCCGCCCCCGGCTTGGCGCTGAAATCGTCCATCTCGTCGTTGAGCAGGAAGCCGGCGCCTTTCACCACCACACCACTGCCGTAATCGAGGTTGAGGGTGTAGGTGTTGCTGACCGCATTGCCCTGCTTGTCGACGATCGAGAAGTGCGTGGTCTGGTGCGGTTCCAGGCCCGGCTTGACCTTGTCTGTATCGGAAATGGCCTTCGGGTTGACCTGCGCGGCGCGCTTGGCCAGGTAGTCCTTGGCCACCAGCTGATCCACCGGCACTTTGGTGAAGGCCGGGTCGCCAAGGTAGTCGGCGCGGTCGGCGAACACGCGCTTCTCGATCTCGGCCAACAGGTGTATGTACTGCGCCGAGTTGTGCGCCACACCCTTGAAGTCCGCCGCGCGGTTTTCCTTGATGGCCAGCAACTGGGCCAGGGCGACGCCACCGGAGCTTGGCGGTGGCGCGGTATAGACCACGTTGCCACGCCAGCTCACGGCCATCGGCTCACGCCAAACGGCCTTGTAGTCCTTGAGGTCCTGTTTGGTGATCAGGCCCTTGTCGGCCTGCATCTGCGCCACCAGCAGGTCGGCGGTCTTGCCCTGGTAGAACTCACTCACGCCCTTGTCGGCGATGCGCTCCAGGGTCTGGGCCATTTCCGGTTGCTTGAACAGCTCGCCGACCTTCATGTTGCCGAAGTAGTCGTTGAAATTGGTCGCGGTCTTGAACATGCCCTGGGCATCGTTGCGGTACTGGTACTGCTTTGCCGCCACCTTGAAGCCGTTTTTCGCATAGCCGATGGCCGGGGTCAGCAGTTCGCTCCAGGGCAGCTTGCCGAACTTCTGGTGCGCCTCCCACAACCCCATCACCGTGCCCGGTACGCCAGCAGCGCGTGCCCCGACCAGGCTGAGGTTCTCGATGACCTCACCCTTTTCGTCCAGGTACATGTTGCGCGTGGCGGCCTGGGGCGCGACTTCGCGGTAGTCGAGGAAGTAGGGTTTGCCGTCGACGAACAGGGTCATGAACCCGCCACCGCCGATGTTGCCAGCCTCGGGATAGGTCACCGCCAGGGTGAATGCCGTAGCCACTGCCGCATCCACCGCGTTGCCGCCTTTCTTGAGGATGTCGGCGGCCACCTGTGCACCATATTGATCGGGGGCGGCTACTGCGCCGCCCTCAAGGTTGGCGGCATGAACCGAGGAACAGCTCAGGATCGCGGCTGCGAGAGCCAGGTACTGGAACGGAGCAATACGCATGACACTTCCTTGGTGTTGTTTTTGTTGAGCAGTCAGTAAGGCCGAAGCGTTCCGACTGTGCAAACAACCGCAGGAAGTTTCGCCGCCTGTGGACAGGATCTGTCGCGTTCAGGCAACTCAGCTGGCGTACATCGCCAGCTTGCGCTGAATGAAATCGAGGAAGCACTGGATACGCAGCGCCAGCTGGGTGTTGCGGTAGTACACCGCATGGATCGGCTGGCGGTAGCCGTTGTTGGCTTCGCTCAGCAGCACTTGCAGGCGCCCGGTGCGGATGTCCTCGTGGGTCATGAAGTGCGACAGGCTGACGATGCCCTCGCCGGCCAGCGCCAGTTGGCGCAAGGTCTCGCCGCTGGAGGCGATCAGCGACGGGCGGATGCTCCAGCGGTCACCTTGGGCATGGCGCAATGGCCAGTGGTTGAGCGATTCGGGCTGGCTGAAGCCGAGCAGGCAGTGCTTGGCCAGGTCCTCGACCCGCTGCGGCGTGCCGTGCTGCTCGAGGTAGGCCGGGCTGGCCAGCACCTGTACCGGGCTGCACCCCAGGCTGCGCGCGTGCAGGCTGGAGTCGGCCAGTTCACCGATGCGGATCGCCACATCGGTGCTCTGCTCGAGCAGGTCGATGATCAGGTCGTCGGTATTGAGTTCCAGTTCGATGCCAGGGTATTGGCGGCGGAATTCGCCGATCCACGGCAGGATGGCATGCAGCATGAACGGCGCGGCGGCGTTGATGCGCAGGCGCCCGGTAGGGGTCTGGCGGTTCATCGACAGGCGCTCTTCCATCTCGTCCATCTGCTCCAGGATCAACCGAGCGCGTTCCAGGAAGAAGCGGCCCTCCTCGGTCAGGTCCATGCGCCGGGTGGTACGGTTGACCAGCGTGGTGCCCAGCTTGCCTTCAAGACGCGACAGGGTACGACTGACGGCGGACGGGGTCTGGCCCATCTGCTCGGCAGCAGCGGAGATCGAGCCGCAGTCGATGACGGCGACGAATACCTGCAGTTCTTCGGATCGGGTTTTCACATCTGCGCCTGTGGTTGGTCTCTGCTGGGATTAGATAGCCGGTTGTCGAGGCCAAGTCCAGCGGTGCTTGTACGGGCCTCTTCGCGGGTGAACCCGCGAAGAGGCCAGCACAGGAAAAATCTTACTGCGCCTTGCCGAACACCTTGTCCAGATGCGCCTCATAGGCCGCCAAAGCAGCCGGCACATCCGGCCGCTTCATCACATCCACCGCCAGGAACGTCGGCAGCCCGGTCATGCCAAGGAACTGGTTGGCCTTGTGGAACGGGAAGTACACCGCGTCCACCCCCTTGCCCTCGAAGAAGTCGCTCGGGTCGTCGAATGCCTGCTGCGGCGCATTCCAGGTCAGCGAAAGCATGTACTGCTTGCCATGCACCAGGCCACCGCTGCCGTACTTCTGCGAATGGTCCGCACGGGTACGGCCGTCGTTGGCATACAGGCTGCCGTGGCCTGCGGTGAATACGTCATCGATATATTTCTTCACAGTCCATGGCGCGCCCATCCACCAGCCGGGCATCTGGTAGATGACCACATCGGCCCAGAGGAACTTCTCAACCTCTTCCCTGGCGTCGTAGCCGCCGTCGATGAAGGTTTGCCGCACATCGAACCCCGCCCGGTCCAGGTGAGCGATGGCCGCTTCGTGCAAGGTCGCGTTTAGGCGACCATCAGAGTGAGCGAACTGTTTACCACCGTTGAGCAAAAGGATCTTCTTCATGCGGGCCTCCGGAAAATTCAGGCCAGCAGGTTAGGAGCTCGCGGGCGCGGGATACAGTAATGCATGGGCAAAATACAATTGACCTGAAGTCACGAATAAATAACCCATTATTGCCTTAGAATCGTATCACCCTCCCCATCACCGAGTAGCGATCCATGAGTGAGCAGTACGCCTTCATCCTCAAAGCCAAGACCCGCCCGGAAATGGCTGAAGCGTTCGAAACCCTGTTCCGCGCCTACGTCGAACCAAGCCGCCAGGAGCCGGGCTGCATCGAGTACCACATGCTGCGCGACAAGCAGGACCCGAGCCTGTTCGTGTTCTTCGAGGTCTGGGCCGACAAGGCCGCGCTGGATGTGCATTCGGCCCTGCCGCACATGACCGCGTTCTTCGAAAAACGCATGGACTACCTGGAACGCGACTTCGACATCCAGATGATCGACATGCTCAGCGTATCAAGCGCTAACCGCTGATCAGCAAATGGCCGCCGAGTGCGGCCAGGCCGATGAAGAAGCAGCGTTTGAAGAGCAGCGCGCTGATGCGCTGACGCAGCCACTGGCCGGCCAGCATGCCGAGCAAGGCCGGCGCCAGCATCAGCAGCGAAGCACCCAGTGCCTGGCCACCCAGGGCATCCTGCCCGGCCAGGCCAACGGCCAAGGCCAGGGTCGAAACCGTGAACGACAGGCCCAGGGCCTGGATCATCTGTTCCCGGCTCAAACCCAAGCTCTGCAGGTAGGGCACCGCCGGTATCACGAATACCCCGGTCGCCGCCGTGACCACGCCCGTAACCAGCCCGCAAAGCGGCCCCGACCAACGCTCCCGCCCGGGTGCCAGGCGCAAGCCCGGGCCGACCAGCCCGTACAGCGCATACACCACCAAGGCCGCGCCCAGTGCATGTACGGCCCAAGGGCCGCTGTTGATCCCCAGCCAGGTACTGCCCAGCAAGGTACCGACGAAGATCATCGCCAGCATTGGCCACAGGCGCACCAGCAACCCCCGCAGGTGCCCACCGCTGGCCAGCTGCCACAGGTTGGTAAGGGTCGACGGCACGATCAGCAATGCCGCAGCCTGCGCCGGTGACATAGCCAGGCCCAACAGGCCCATGGCGATGGTCGGCAGGCCGAGGCCGATCACCCCCTTCACCGCACCGGCCAGCAGGAAGGTCAGTACCACCAGCAGCGACAGCGCTGGGCCAATGTTCTGGTAGAAAGCGAGCAAGGTGTTCATGGGCCGATGATGGCGTGCGCCGGCCGGGGTGAAAATCTGCCATATACTCAGCCAGACTCTTGCCAGGACAGAGCCACATGCATTTCGACCTGATCGACCTCAGGCTGTTCCAGCACACCCTGGAGTGCGGCAACATCACCGCCGGTGCCAGCCGCAGCCATCTGTCGCTGGCAGCAGCCAGTGCGCGCATCCGCGCCATGGAGGCATCGCTGGGCATCCCTTTGCTGGAACGCAACCGCCGTGGCGTGCAAGCAACTCCGGCCGGCCAGGCACTGCTGCAGCATGCCCGGCTGATATCGCAGCAGGTCGAACGCCTGCAGTTCGACCTGGGCCAGTACGCACAAGGGCAGCAGGGCCAGGTGCGCCTGCTGTGCAACACGGCTGCGCTCACGGAGTACCTGCCGGAACTGCTGGCCGGCTACCTGGCTGAAAACCCTGGAGTCAGCGTGGATGTGCAGGAGTTGCCGAGCCTGCGCATCGTGCAATCGATTACCCAAGGCATGGCAGACCTGGGCATCGTTTCGACCGCCGCACCCAGCGCGCACCTGCAGACCCGGCCGTTTCGCGAAGACCCGTTGGTGCTGGTAACGCCGCTGCGCCACCCGCTGGCCAGTGAGGTCGCGCCGAGCTTTATCGATAGCCTGGCCCATGGCTATGTCGGCCTGGGAGCCGGCAGTGCATTGGCGTTGTACCTGGAAGAGCAGGCGCTGCGCGAGGGGCGGCGCATGCGGGTTCGGGTACGTGCCGAAGGGTTCGATGGCGTGATCCGCATGGTTGCGGGCGGAGCCGGAGTGGGGATTGTGCCGCTGGCTGCAGTGAAGCGTTGGCAAGGGGTGTTGCCGTTGCACTGGGTGGCGCTGAGGGAACCATGGGCCAATCGCCGGTTGCTGGTGTGTGCACGCGATTTTGCAGCACTGCCGGGGTATGCCGCAGGGTTGGTAACCGCCCTCACCCGCTGACTGAGTGGATGGCACGGGCTTCGCCCGTGTTCGCGGGTGAGCCCGCCCCACAGGATATGTGATATCTCTCGGATGGGCGCTGTGCCTGTGGGAGCGGGCAAGCCCGCGAAGCAGCCACCGCGATGGATGGCACGGGCTTCGCCCGTGTTCGCGGGCGGGCCCGCTCCCACAGGATATGTAATATCTCTCGAGTAGACGCGGTGCCTGTGGGAGCGGGTTTACCCGCGAAGAAGGCTCGCACACAATGGCGCCATAACGACCCACCGAAAAGGACCTTCCAGTGGCATCGATCTACCAGCTCAAACCGCGCTTCCAGGCCCTGCTCCGCCCTGCTGTGCAGCGCCTCCACGACCGCGGTATCACCGCCAACCAGGTCACCGTCGCCGCAGCCCTGCTGTCAGTCCTGCTGGGCCTGCTGCTGGCTGCCCTGCCGCATCTCACCTGGTTGTTCATCCTGGTGCCGGTCTGGATGCTGCTGCGCATGGCATTGAACGCCGTCGACGGCATGCTCGCCAGGGAGTTCGGCCAGCAATCCACCCTCGGCGCCTACCTCAACGAGCTGTGCGACGTGATCGCCGATGCCGCGCTGTACCTGCCCTTTGCCCTGCTGGCCGGTGTATCGCCAACCTTGATCGTCCTCGTGGTGCTCAGCGCCACCTTCAGCGAATACGCCGGTGTCATGGGCCCGCTGGCCGGCGCCTCACGGCGCTACGACGGCCCCATGGGCAAGAGCGACCGGGCGTTCGCTTTCGGCGTGCTGGGTACCGGTGTTGCCTTCGGCCTGCTGAGCGGCGCCTGGATCAACGGCTTGTTGCTGGTCATCCTCGCACTCTCGCTCTATACCCTCTACAACCGGGTTCGCCAGGGGCTGGCCGAAACCCGCTGAGCCCACTGCCGTCGTAAAAGGATGTCGACCATGCGCCAAGCGCAAGCGCTGCACTTCTCCACCCATGACGGCGTCGAGCTGCACTACCGTCACTGGCCTGCCACCCGTAACCAACACCAGCCACGCCGGGCCGTGGTGATGTTCCACCGCGGCCACGAACACGGCGGGCGCATGGCCCACCTGGCCGATGAGCTGGACATGCCAGGCTACGATTTCTTCGCCTGGGATGCCCGCGGCCACGGCCAGTCGCCGGGCGCGCGCGGCGACAGCCCGGGCTTCGCCACCAGCGTGCGCGATGTGCAGACCTTCATCGAGCACATCCAGGCCTGCCATGGCATCGCCGAACAGGACCTGGTAGTGCTGGCGCAGAGCGTCGGGGCCGTGCTGGTCGCCACCTGGGCCCACGACTACGCACCCAAGGTGCGCTGCCTGGTGCTGGCCTCGCCAGCGTTCAAGGTCAAACTGTACGTGCCATTTGCCCGCCCTGGCCTGAGGCTGCTGAAGGCGTTGCGCGGCAACTTCTTCGTCAACAGCTACGTCAAGCCTCGCCTGCTCACCCACGACCCCGAACGGGTCATGTCGTACGTGGCCGACCCGCTGATCAGCCGGCCGATTTCGGTGACCATGCTGCTGGGTCTGTACGAAGCCGCCGACCGGGTGGTAGCGGATGCCCAGGCCATCCAGCTACCGACGCAGTTGCTGGTGTCCGGTGCCGACTTCGTGGTCGAACGCCAGCCGCAGGAACGCTTCTTCGAACGCCTGGGCAGTGCGCGCAAGGAAATGCACATCCTGCCAGGCTTCTTCCACGACACCCTGGGCGAGCGTGATCGGGCCCATGCCTTGCGGCGCATCGAGCGGTTCGTCGAGCATTGCTTCGCCAGCCCCGCAGCCCTGCCGTCACTGCTCGATGCCGACAAGACCGGCGCCAGCTGCGCCGAGGCCGAAAGCCTGGCCGCACCGCTACCGCGCAACTCGCCCCGCGACCTTTACTGGCGCGCTACCCGCGCCGGCCTGCGCCTGGGCAAGGGGCTGTCCGAAGGCGTCAAGCTGGGTTTCGACACAGGTTTCGACTCCGGCAGCACCCTCGACTACGTATATCGTAACCAGGCGACCGGCAAGGGCAAGCTCGGCCACCTGGTCGACCGGAACTATCTTGATGCCATCGGCTGGCGTGGCATTCGCCAGCGCAAGCTGCACGTCGAAGAGCTGCTGCGCCTGGCCATCGCCCGCCTGCGCGAACAGCAACGACCAGTGCACATCGTCGATATCGCCGCCGGCCATGGCCGCTACATCCTCGAAGCCCTGCAAGAGCTGGAGCAACTGCCTGACTCGATCCTGCTGCGCGACTACAGCGAGCTGAACGTGCAGCAAGGCAGCGCGCTGATCGCGGAAAAAGGCCTGGCTGACATCGCCCGCTTCGTCCAGGGCGACGCTTTCGACCGCCAGAGCCTGGCCACGCTGGAGCAACCGCCTACCCTCGCTGTGGTCTCCGGCCTGTACGAACTGTTCGCCAGCAACCAGCTGGTGGGCAACTCGCTGGCCGGCCTGGCCGACGCGGTGGAAGATGGCGGCTACCTGGTCTACACCGGCCAGCCGTGGCACCCGCAACTGGAAATGATCGCCCGCGCCCTCACCAGCCACCGCGGCGGCGAAGCCTGGGTGATGCGTCGGCGTAGCCAGGCCGAAATGGACCAGCTGGTAGAGGCGGCGGGGTTTCGCAAGCTGGCCCAGCGCATCGATGAATGGGGCATTTTCAGTGTCAGCCTGGCACAACGGGTGCGTTGAATGAGCCCATCACGCGAGCCCCGGCTGATCCGCCGGGGCGTGTTCTGGCTTCTGTTGCTGGGGCCGCTGTTTTTCCTCAGCTACGGGCTGGCGAACAACCACACCGCCGGGCGCAGTGATGTCGGCAGCCTGGTGTTCGGCTGGGAAAGCCGCATGCCGTTGTGGCCGTGGACGATCATCCCGTACTGGTCGATCGACCTGCTCTACGGCTTGTCCTTCCTGCTGCCGCGCACGCGCCAGGAAATGGACCGGCACGCGCTGGCGTTGCTGACCGCGCAGCTGATCAGCGTCAGCTGCTTCCTGCTCTGGCCGCTGCGCTTCACCTTCGAACGGCCGGAGCTGGGCGGTGTGTTCGGCTGGATGTTCGATGTGCTGATGGGCTTCGACAAGCCGTTCAACCAGGCGCCTTCGCTGCATATTGCCCTGCTGGTGATCATCTGGACGATGTTTGCCCGGCACGTGCAGCGCCAGCCCTGGCGTTGGCTGATGCATGGCTGGATGGCACTGATCGGGGTGTCGGTGCTGACCACCTGGCAGCACCATTTCATCGATGTGCCGACAGGGGCATTGGCGGGGTTCGTCTGCGTCTGGTTGTGGCCACATCGTGGGCAGTTGCCCTGGCAGCAGGTGCGCCTTGCACGGGATGCCAAGCGTTGGCGGTTGGCGTCGTTCTACGCAGTGGGGGGGGCTGCTGTGCGCAGTGCCTGCCGTTGCGTTGGGCGGTGCCTGGCTGTGGTTGACCTGGCCGGCCGTGTCGCTGGCTTTGGTGGCGCTGAACTATGGTGTGCTCGGTGCAGGCGGGTTTCAGAAAGGCGCCGATGGGCGCTTGTCCAATGCAGCCAGCTGGCTGCTGGCGCCGTACCTGGTAGGGGCGTGGGTCAACTCGCGGTTGTGGACCTGGCGGCACCCCCAGGCGGATGAAGTGTGTGATGGCGTCTACCTTGGGCGGATTCCAGGGCGTGGCGTGCGGTTCGCTGCGGTGGTCGATTTGTGTGCGGAGCTACCGTGTCATGTTAAGGACAGCGCGGACAATTGTAGGAGCGGCCTTGTGTCGCGAAAGGGCTGCGAAGCGGCCCCAGCAATCTCTGCTGCGAAGCTGAAAACCTGGGGCCGCTTCGCAGCCCTTTCGCGACACAAGGCCGCTCCTACAAAGGTCGCGTCCGCCGTTGGTTATGCATGTTTTCCTACCTTGGACCTGATCGCCCCGGAAAGCCCATTGCTGCACCAGGCCGCCGCCGCCATCGAACGCCTGCGCTCCCAAGGCCCGGTGCTGGTCTGCTGCGCGCTGGGCTATTCGCGCAGCGCCAGCGCCGTGGCCGCCTGGCTGGTGCTCACGGGCCGCTGCAGTGATGCTCGCCAGGCCGAAGCGCTGATCCGCAAGGCCCGCCCCGGCGTGGTCCTGCACAGCGCGCACCGCCAGGCCTTGCAACAGCCAGGGGCACAACCATGACCCTGCACTTGGTGGCCAGCCTGCTGGGCCGTGGCAAGCAGCTGGAACGCCTGTCGGACAGCCTCACCCTGCTGGCCCTGGCCTACGGCCTGGCGCCCTTGCTGGGAGCCCAGCTGCAACCAATGGCCAGCCTGCTATGCGTTGTGCTGCTGGTACTAGGCGTGCTGCACAAGTACTGGGCCATCCGCGTGGCCCTGGATGCCGAACTGTTCGCCCGCCTCGCCGCCAGCCGCGACCTGGCAGCGGACACCCAGGCCCTGGATCGCGCCCTGTTCGAGCTGAAGCTCAAACCGCAGGCCACCGATTCCCGCGCCTGGCCTGCACGCAGCCAGGCCGCGCTGGCCCTGCTGCGACGCCAGGCAGTGTGCCTGGGCCTGCAGCTGTCGCTGGCCCTGACTACCCTGCTGACACTGCCTTTGAAGGGATGACTACCGATCCATGCTCGCCAACCTGACCGCCTACCTCATCACATCCGCCGCCCGCCTGATCACCGGCGCCCGCGCCCTGTGGCTGGGCTGTACGCCGCTGCCGGTGCAGCGCCTGTACTTCGCCAACCACAGCAGCCATGGCGACTTCGTACTGCTATGGGCCTCGCTGCCGCAGCCGCTGCGCAAGCGTACCCGTCCGGTAGCCGGTGCCGACTATTGGGCCAAACCGGGCATTCGCGATTTTCTCATCCGCAAGGTCTTCAATGGTGTGCTGATCAACCGGCAGCACAGCGCCGGCCAGGGCAGCCCGTTGCAGCCGATCCTCGAAGCCGTGGCCCAGGGCGACTCGCTGATCTTCTTCCCGGAGGGCACCCGCAACCTCGGCGACGAGCCGCTGATGCCGTTCAGGAGCGGGCTGTATCACCTGGCAGCCGCCAACCCCGAAGTCGAGCTGGTGCCGGTGTGGATCGCCAACCTCAACCGAGTGATGCCCAAGGGTCGCGCGCTGCCGTTACCTTTGTTGTGCACATTGAGCTTTGGCGAGCCACTGCACCTGCAGGCGGATGAAAGCAAGCAAGCCTTTCTCGAGCGGGCCAGCCAGGCCCTGCTGAACCTGGCCCCCAAGGATGCCTGAGATGGACGACAACACCCTTTCCCTGTTCGCCGGCATCGGCGCCCTGCTGCTGCTCGCCAGCGTGATCGGCCGCCTGCTCAAATGGCGCGCCGGCCCGGCACCGCACGCGGTGATCGACAACCTCAACGCCCGCATCAACGCCTGGTGGGTGATGGTGCTGGTGATCGGCATCGCCTTCCTGTTCGGCAAGTACGGCGTGATCGTGCTGTTCTACGGCGTATCGTTCTATGCCCTGCGCGAGTTCATGACCCTCACCCCGACCCGGCGCAGCGACTACCCGGCGCTGGTGGCGGCGTTCTATGTGGCACTACCGGTGCAGTACGTGCTGATCGCCATGGACTGGTACGGGCTGTTCAGCATCTTCATCCCGGTGTACCTGTTCCTGCTGCTGCCGATCCTGGCCAGTTTCGGCGGCGACACCACGCGCTTTCTCGAGCGCGCCTCGAAGGTGCAGTGGGGGTTGATGATCGCGGTGTACTGCGTGTCGTCGGTACCGGCATTGATGACCTTGGACATCCCGGGTTACGAGGGCCGCAACCTGCTGCTGATCGCCTGGCTGATCCTGGTGGTGCAGATCAGCGACGTGCTGCAGTACGTGTGCGGCAAGCTGTTCGGCAAGCACAAGGTGGCACCCAACCTGTCGCCATCCAAGACCATTGAAGGCCTGGCCGGCGGCGTGGCGCTGGCCACCCTGATCGGGGCCCTGCTGTGCTGGATCACCCCGTTCACCTTCTGGCAGGCCGCACTGATGGCCTTGGCGGTGAACGCCATGGGCTTCTTCGGCGGGTTGGTGATGTCGGCGATCAAGCGCGACCGCGGGGTGAAGGACTGGGGGCACATGATCGAAGGCCACGGCGGCATGCTCGACCGCATGGATTCGGTGTGCTTTGCCGCGCCGGTGTTTTTCCATTTTGTGCGGTATTGGTGGGCGTAGTCTTACCCCCCAGGCGTATACGCGCTTTTGTAGGAGCGGCCTTGTGTCGCGAACGGGCTGCGCAGCAGCCCCAGCAATATGTGCAGCGGGGCTGAGTTCCGGGGCCGCTTCGCGCCCCATCGCGACACAAGGCCGCTCCTACCTGGGATAGCGTCACTCCCGAGCAATCATTTGAGGTAAGACCGCAACAACGACGCCACCTTGTCCGCCTCGTCCTGCCGCTCCTCGGCACTCAGCCCGTCCGCCACCAGGTGTTCGCGAATATGCCCTTCCATGACTTCGGCCATAAGCCCGTTCACCGCACCGCGCACGGCGGCGATCTGCTGCAGTATCGCCAGGCAGTCCTTGTCCTGCTCCAGCGCTGTCTCCAGGGCAGCCGCCTGGCCCTTGATCTTGCGCACCCGGGTCAGCAGCTGCTTCTTGCTCTTCAGGGTATGTGCCATTGGGTTTCACACCATACTAGGTATACTGGGGTATAGTATATTTCTCGACGTTCCGGAAGCATGATAAACCATGGCGACACAAACCTCAGACCGCTGGCAGCACAGCCACCAGTTCCATACCAGCAACCTGGGCGCCGAGCGCAAGACGCGCCTGGCCGTGTGGCTGACCGCGGTGATGATGGTGGCGGAAATAACCGGGGGCTGGTTCTTCAATTCCATGGCATTGCTGGCCGACGGCTGGCATATGAGCTCCCATGCCCTGGCCTTGGGCCTGTCACTGCTGGCCTATGCCGCCGCGCGGCGTTATGCCGGCGACCGGCGCTTTGCCTTCGGCACCTGGAAGATCGAGATTCTCGGCGGCTACTCCAGCGCCCTGCTGTTGCTGGGCGTGGCCGGGCTGATGGCATTCCAGTCGGTGGAGCGCCTGCTGGCACCGGGGCCGATACACTATGACGAGGCGATATTCATCGCCGCCGTGGGCCTGGCCGTCAACCTGATCTGCGCCTGGCTGCTGCGTGATGATCATCACCATCATGATCATCACCACCATGGCCACGACGACCACCATGACCATGGCCACCATCATCACGACCTGAACCTGCGCTCGGCCTACCTGCATGTGATGGCCGACGCCGCGACCTCGGTGCTGGCGATCGTCGCCCTGCTGGCCGGCAAGTATTGGGGCGCCAGCTGGCTCGACCCGGTCATGGGCCTGGTAGGTGCGCTACTGGTGGCGCTGTGGGCCCGCGGCCTGCTGCGCGATACCGGCCGGGTGCTGCTGGATGCGGAGATGGATGCGCCGGTAGTGGAGGAAATCCGCGCGGTAGTCGCGCAGCTGCCGGTGCCGGCCAGCATCACCGACCTGCACGTATGGCGCGTGGGCAAGGACCAGTACGCTTGCATTCTCGGCCTGGCAACCCAGGGCGTACTCAGCGCCGACAGCGTGCGCCAGGCCCTGGGCGTGCACGACGAACTGGCGCACATCACCGTCGAGGTCAACCGCCTGGCATAGCGCGACCAGACAGCTGGACGTCGAGCCCAGGCAACTGCGGCTCGGCCAATGGCCCTATGGTGACGAGTCATTCAGCCAGTCACCAGGAGTTGTGCCATGTCCGATTTCATCACCGTCCTGCGCGAAACCTGCCCGACGCCGGTCGTGGACGCCACCAAGTGGAAGCGCATCGGCGGCGATCCGCACACCGTCAACCTCAACGCCTACCTGTCGGCCGACGGCAGCAAAATCATGGGCACCTGGATCTGCACCCCGGGCAAGTTCGAGGTCAACTACGAGAAGTGGGAGTTCTGCCACTTCCTCGATGGCTACTGCATCATCACCCCGGAAGGCGAAGAGCCGAAGCACCTGAAAGCGGGTGATGTGTTCGTGATCGAGCCGGGGATGAAAGGCACCTGGGAAGTGGTCGAGACTGTGCGCAAGTACTTTGTCTTCGCCTGATTCGTAAACTTTACCGGCCCTATCGCCGGCAAGCCGGGCTCCCACAGGTACTGCACTGCCCTCAAGCCTGGTGCAGTGCCTGTGGGAGCCCGGCTTGCCGGCGATAGGGCCGGGACAGGCAAAAAAAATCGCGGATCAGGCGCCCTTCCCTCTGGTGCGCAGTTACAGAGGGAAGGCCACCTGGCCCGCGATGAAGTCCTCGCTCGTCAATCCTTCTTGCGGTAACTCTCGACAATCGCCGAGAAGTCCTTGCCACCCTCGCCGCGCAGGCTCATGGCCTGATACAGCTGCTGGGCCACGGCCCCCAGGATCACCGGTTGATGCGCCTGGCGTGCAGCCTCGGTGGCCAGCCCCAGGTCCTTGAGCATCAGCTCGGCGCCAAAGCCACCGGTATAGCCACGCGATGCCGGCGCGGTTTCGATGATGCCCGGCCACGGGTTGTAGGTGTCCGAGCTCCAGCAGCGCCCGGTCGAACTGTTGATGATGCCGGCCAGCACCTTGGTGTCGATGCCCAGCGCATTACCCAGGGCCATGGCCTCGGACACGCCGATCATCGAGATGCCCAGCAGCAGGTTGTTGCAGATCTTGGCGATCTGCCCCGTGCCGACTTCACCGCAGTGCACAATGTTGCGGCCCATCTGCTCCAGTACCGGTTTGAGAGTGGCGAACAGCTCGGTGCTGGCACCGACCATGAAGGTCAGGGTGCCTGCAGCCGCGCCGCCGGTGCCACCGGACACTGGCGCATCGCCCAGGTCCACGCCCTTGGCCGCTGCGGCCTTGGACACATCACGTGCAGTCTGCGGGTCGATGGTGCTGCAATCCACGGTTGGCGTGCCGGGGCGAATACCCGCCAGCACACCATCTTCATTCAAGTACACGCTGCGCACATGGGCCGCAGCCGGCAGCATGGTGATCACCAGTTCGCTGTTGGCCGCCGCATCCTTTGGCGAAGGGCTGATCTGCCCGCCCAGTTCTGCCAGTTCGGCCAGCACGGCCTTGTTCAAGTCGAACAGGTTCAGTTGGTGCCCGGCCTTGATCAGGTTGCGGGCCATGGGTGCGCCCATGTTGCCGAGCCCGATGAATGCGATACGCATGACTGTCTCCTTAGCGCAGGCTGATGGTGGTGTTCACACCGTCGTTGACGCTGTCGTCATCGAACCAGCGGGCGGTGACGGTCTTGGTCTGAGTGTAGAACTGCACCACCTGCTTGCCGTACGGGCCGAGATCGCCGAGCTTGGAGCCACGCGAGCCGGTGAAGCTGAAGAACGGTACCGGGACCGGGATCGGAATGTTGATGCCGACCTGGCCGATGTCGATTTCGCTC
Organism: Pseudomonas sp. NLJ1; assembly: GCF_049486705.1. Classification (NCBI taxonomy): domain Bacteria; kingdom Pseudomonadati; phylum Pseudomonadota; class Gammaproteobacteria; order Pseudomonadales; family Pseudomonadaceae; genus Pseudomonas; species Pseudomonas sp. NLJ1. The sequence continues at coordinate 1,953,556 of NZ_CP137735.1, forward strand.
TGGAACTTGCGTGCTGCCGCACCGCTTTGGGTGAACAGGCCGGTGCCGTTGCCGAACGGGTTGGCGTTGACCAGGGCGATGGCCTCGTCGAGGGTATCGACTTCCAGGGTCACCAGCACCGGGCCGAAGATTTCCTGGGTATACACCTGCATGTCGGTCTTCACGCCCGAGAACAGGGTCGGGCCAATGAAGTTGCCTTGCTCGTAGCCCGGCACCGTGACGTCACGGCCGTCGAGTTCCAGCTTGGCGCCTTCCTTGATGCCACTTTCGATCAGGCCCAGCACACGCTCCTTGGCGCGCTTGGAAACCACCGGGCCAACATCGGTGCCCGGCTCGCAACCGGCATTGACCTTGAGCTTGCTGGCCGCTTCCTTGATGTCTGGCAGCCATTCGCGGGCCTTGCCCACCAGCACCGCCACCGAGGTGGCCATGCAGCGCTGGCCTGCTGCGCCAAAGGCGGCACCGACCAGGGCGTTGACGGTTTGCGTGCGGTTGGCATCGGGCAGCACCACTGCATGGTTCTTGGCGCCCATCATCGACTGCACGCGCTTGCCGTGCTGGCTGCCCAGGTTGTACACGTGGGTGCCCACTTCGGTGGAGCCGACGAAGGAAATCGCCTTGATGTCCTGGTGGGTGCAAATGGCGTCCACCACCTGCTTGCCACCGTGCACCACGTTGAGCACGCCAGCCGGTACGCCGGCTTCCAGCGCCAGCTCGACCAGCAGCATGGTCGACAGTGGGTCCTGCTCGGACGGCTTGAGCACGAAGGTGTTGCCGCAGACGATGGCCATGGGGAACATCCACAGCGGGATCATTGCCGGGAAGTTGAACGGGGTAATGCCGGCGCACACGCCGATAGGCTGGCGCAGGGTGTAGGTATCGACGCCGCCAGCGACGTTTTCGGCGAATTCGCCCATCTGCAGGGTGCCGATGGACGCAGCGTGCTCGACCACTTCCAGGCCGCGGAAGATATCGCCTTCGGCGTCGGCCAGGGTCTTGCCCTGTTCGGCACTGAGGACCTGGGCGATGCGTTTGGTGTTTTCGCGGATCAGCGCCTGCAGCTTGAGCATGATGCGCATGCGCGCGCCGATCGGCGTGTTACGCCAGGTCTGGAAGGCGCGGTGGGCAGCGGCCACGGCCGCGTCGACTTCCTCTACCGTGGCGAACGGTACGCGCGCCAGCACCTCTTGGGTGGCCGGGTTGACGATGTCGCGCCATTCGGTGGTGCTGGACTCGACCCATTGGCCGTCGATCAGCAGTTTGACCTGTTCGATTTTGGTCTGGGCAGGGGATTGCGGTGCGTTCATCTGCGTTCTCCTTGGAATTATTGTCGGGACGAGATCGCCATTGCCGGGCAAACGCGAGGTGGCGTCCTGAGGCTTGTTTCGAGTATAGATGTGCAAACATCCAACAAGAACGCACAAAAAAACCGGATCATCATGCAAAAAGACCTCACATCCCTGAGCGCGCTCAACTGGGACGATTTGAAGTTCTTCCTCGAAGTGGCCCGTACCCGCAAGGCCAGCAGCGCCGCCAAGCGCCTGAGCGTGGACTACACCACCGTGTCGCGGCGCATCAGCTCGCTGGAGGGGGCGCTGGGCACCTTGCTGTTCGAGAAGTCCCGGACCAACGGCTTTGTCCTCACCGCCGAGGGCCAGCGCCTGCTGGGCTATGCCGAGTCGATCGAGAGCACGCTGCACATGGCCTGCGAGCAGGTGTCCGGGTCGGGCGTGGCGTTGTCGGGGCATGTGCGCATGGGCTGCACCGAAGGTTTCGGCAGCTTCTTCGTCACCCCGCAGCTAAGCCACTTCGTCGATGCCTATCCGGCGATTTCGGTGGATATCCTGCCGCTGCCGCACTTCATCAGCCTGTCCAAGCGCGAGGCGGACATCGTCATCGCCCTGGAGCGGCCGGAGCATGGGCCTTATGTGTGCTGCAAGCTGTGCGACTACCGCTTGCGGCTGTACGCGACCCAGGGCTACCTGGACAGCCACGCACCGATCAACCAGATCGCGGACCTGGCCAGGCACCCGTTCATCAGCTACGTGGACGACCTGGCGTTCAGTTCGGAGCTGCTGTACCTGGCCAACCTGATCCCCAGCGCCAGCGCGCATTTGCGCAGTACCAGCGTGATTGCGCAGTACACGGCAGCGTTACAGGGGCGTGGGCTGGCGATCTTGCCGTGCTTCCTGGCAGCGCAGGACCCGCGGCTGGTGACGGTGTTGCCGGAGGAGATCGAGGTGACACGGCAGTTCTGGATGTATTGCCGGGAGGATTTGCGCAAATTGAAGCGGATTACGCTGTTGTGGGATTACATTCGCGGGGTGACGGAGGCGAATGCGCCGTTGTTGATGGGTGAGACCCGGGAGATGCGGTTTGCTCAGGAATGATGGGGCTGCTCCGCAGCCCATCGCCGGCAAGCCAGCTCCCACAGGTACAGCGTAATCTCGGAGCCAGCACAGTACCTGTGGGAGCGGGCGTGCCCGCGAACACCGGCGCAGCCGGTGCCGGTCACTGAGCAAGGGCCGCGTCGCGGCCCTATCCCTTCAGCTCATTCTTCTGGACATCCCTAGCTCCATATCGTCAATCAACGCTTTTGCCATCTCACTGAGAATTCGTGCAGCACTACCTGCAATCCGGTCATTCTCCATCTCTGCCTCACTCGTGAGGTGACGAATACAGCCAAGCAACACAGATAACTGCGTGAAGGCATGATTGAAGGGAACGTTTGGCTGCAAGCGGAACAGGTCAAAAGTTTCTATTCCCGCGGTCGAGGATTTCCTTGGATCATCGCTCATATCATTGCTCCTTGATGCGGGTGCTAGTGTGATCTGTCAAAGCGTGGATCGCTCGACACAGAAGGCGAATATTCATGCCCATAGCATCCTGCATAAGCCCAGGACCGCTATCGATTAGTACGGTAGTGGTGTGATCCACTGTCAGGATCAGGGCGCGGAGCAGTTGGTCACATTCTTCGATACCCGGAGGATCTAGAAGTAAGAGATTGGGTGGGTCGAGTTGGAGAAGGGCTGAGGCGGGTGGATCAGGTACGAGCTTTTTCATGATGGAGCTCCCTTGAACAGACCAGGAACTGCCGCCCTCTTCGTCTCAAGGATTTGGGTGGCAGTCGTGCACGGTTTGAGACCCGGGACACATGAATACCGGCCAGGCCGAAGCCTGCCCGCGCACGACCGCCATGAAGCGGTGCCAACACATGTAGTCCGGGGGTCTCAAGCCCGGTCACCTGGAAAGGCGACCCAAGGACGTTATCTCAGGAGGGCTTCCCCGCCTATGTGGCGGCTTCTGACTGGCGTGTAGGATAATTCGCCATGTGAGGTGAACTGAAGCAATTGGCTTCAGGTTCGGAAATTTCTTACAGGCAGATGGCCCTGGCGAGGGCTGCGCCCTCGATCGCAGGCAAGCCAGCTCCCACAAAGGTCTGCGCTGGATTCAAGGCATGCGCTGTACCTGTAGGAGCGGCCTTGTGTCGCGAAAGGGCTGCAGAGCAGCCCCGGCAATTGTGCATCTGCGCTGAAGCACCGGGGGTAACACAGATAATGTGGGAGCGGGTTTACCCGCGAAGTAGACAACTCGGTGCATGGCACCGGCTTCGCCGGTGTTCGCGGGTGAACCCGCTCCCACAGAGATTTTGGATAGCCCGTGAGCAGGTGGTCAGTAGGAAGCCACCACGATGGACACACGCCGGTTCTCGGTACGCCCGGCGCTGGTGCGGTTGTCCGCCACCGGCTGGCTACTGCCAAGGCCGCGGGACTGGATGTTCTGCGCCTGCATGCCCACCTCGACCAGCGCCTTGGCCACGCTCTGCGCCCGGCGCTCGGACAACTGCTGGTTATACGCCGCCTTGCCCGACGCGTCGGCATGCCCATCCACCCGCACGCCCTGGATGCCAACGCCGAGCAGCGCCTTGCCAATGCGCTCGACAATCGCCTGGCTCTGGCTGTTGAGGCTGTCCAGGTCGCTGCCGAACAACACCTTGCCGGACAAATCGTAGGCCCAGCCTTCATCGGTCGGGGTAAAGCCTTCGCGCTTGAGCACGGCAATCTGTTCGGCGGTCAGGCCTTTGGGCGGAGCGCTCTGGCAGCCGGTCAGCGCCAGCACGGCAAGCAACAAGGCCCAAAGGGGGAAACGCAAACGCTGTATCACGGGGTCAACTCCTGTTCTTGACTTCGCTGGCGGACCGCTCCGTCTGCGCCACTTGCCAATGGCCACGGCGCTTGCGCTTGGCCTGGTACATCGCCGCATCGGCGGCATTCAGAAGGCTGGCGGGGTCGGCGCCGTCATCAGGGTAATAGGCAATGCCGACACTCAACGAGGTGGCGATACTGCGGCCACTGTCGAGCTGCACCGGCAGCTTCATGCTGGCAACGATCTTCTCGGCAACGTGCTCGGCGTCCTGACGCGAATGCAACGGCGTCAGCAGCACTGCGAACTCGTCGCCACCCAGGCGCGCCACCAGATCGTGCTCGCGCAGTTGGGCACGCACGCGGTCGGCCACGCTGATCAGCACTTCGTCGCCCACCGCATGGCCGAGGGTGTCGTTGATCTGCTTGAAGTGGTCGCTGTCGAGGAACAGCAGCGCCAGGTGATCTTGCTGCCGTTCTGCATTGCGCACACTGCGGCTCAGGCGCCCCTCGAAGAAGGCGCGGTTGGGCAGGCCGGTCAGGCTGTCGTGGCTGGCCTGGTGCGCCAGGGTCTGGTTTTCGCTCTGCAGGTGGCTTTGCCACACCTCCAGTTCGTCCAGCAGGGCGTTGAAGTCATTGCCCAGCTCGTTGAGCTCGGCAATCGGCGCTTCCGGCACGCGCCGGTCGAAACTGCGCTCGCGGCGGGCGGCGTGGGCGACACTGGCCAGGCCGCGAAGCGGGCGGACGATATCGCTGAGCAGACGTCGCGAAAGATATTGGGCAGCCAGAGCGCTGAGCACCGTGCAGAACAGGATGCCAGCCAGCCCGCTGAGCAGGAACAGCAACAGGCTACGGCCCTGGCCGACCAGTTCGATGCGCCCGACCTGCTGTTGCTGGTGCGTGATCGGCAGGTTGATTGGCTCATCCAGCAAGGCGGTGGCGACCTGGGCTTCCAGCCGCGCGAGCACGCCGGTATCGCTGCGCTGCCAATGCGCCAGTTGCTCGCCTTCGTTGTTGAAGACCTTGGCCTCGGCGACTTCCTCGGTACTGGCGATCAGCGCCAGCGATTCATTGGCCGCAGCGCTGTCGTCAAACACCACCGCCGCTTCCACGGTGTAGCTGATCGAGCGGGCGATCAGTTGCAGGTTGTCATTGGCGTAGACGCGCAGGGCGAGCACGCCCAGCAGGGTCAGGGATATGCCGGCCAGGCCCACAGCGAGCAAAGCGACGCTGAGGTGGCCACGGCCCAGCACCGAGCGCAGGGTCGGTCGCACGCCCCGTTTGCGGTTTGGTTTCATGGTTGCACCGCCCGCCGCCGCGACAACTGCAGCACGCTGGGGTGAATGCGTACGCCGGAGCGTGCCACCGAGTCGAGGTTGACTTCAAAGGCGACCTGCTGGTCGCTGACCCGCAAGCAGAACAGGCTGCCGACCGTGCACGGGTCGTCTGCCTCGCTGATGCTCAGCACCGGGTGGCCGCTGACGCGCTCGAACAACCGGTCGCGCTGGCCCTGGTCGAGCTTGCCGATGTAGATGGCGTCGCAGGCCTGGGCGACCTGGCTATCGTCTGCCAGCAGCCGCCGCACCTGCAGCGGCCGGCCGGACTCCTGCACATGGCCTTTGATCAGGTCATCGGCGTATTCGGTCGGGCCGACCAGGCACAGGCGCAACGGTGAGATTTCGACGGGCCAGCGGGCGTAGCTGAAGATGCCCAGCACCACCTGGGTGACGGCCTTGGCACGTTGCTGCACCTGGGCGGCAGTCATGGCGGGGTCTGCCTGGGCCGGGCCTGCGCAAAGGAACAGGGCGGCCAGCAATAGCGAAAGCGCACAGCTCGTCACTCGCCTTGCGGCCACGTTCATGTGGGGAATCTCTTGAGGCCCTTTCCGATATCGGCGCAACGATAGCACATGGCCGCATCACTGTAGGCATGAGCTGCTTTATGTATGGGGGTTGATGGCCCTATCGCCGGCAAGCCAGCTCCCACAGGGATTCCACAGCCGCTGTACCTGTGGGAGCTGGCTTGCCGGCGATAGGGCCTTCTCGGTCCTACACCTGCTCCAGCATCAACCCGGAAATACGCCGTACCTTGCGCGCGACCGCTTCTTCGAAAATACCCTGGCGAGGCTCGACCAGGCTGAAGCAGTGCTTGGCGCGGGTAATGCCGGTGTATATCAGCTCCTTGGTCAGCACCGGGTTGAGCGCATCCGGCAGCACCAGCGCAGTGTGGCTGAACTCCGAGCCCTGGGACTTGTGCACGGTCATGGCGAATACCGTTTCCACTTCGTTCAGGCGGCTGGGCAGGACGAAGCGCACGCCGCCACTGCCGTCGTTACGCGGGAAGGCCACGCGCAGCAAGGGTTCGCCGCGCTCATCCGGCAGGCGCAGGGCGATGCCGATGTCACCGTTCATCAGGCCCAGGCCGTAGTCGTTGCGGGTCACCAGCACCGGGCGCCCTTCGTACCAGGGCTGCTGGCTGTCGATCAGCCCGGCATTGTGCAGCACCCGGGCCACCCGCTCGTTGAGGCCTTCGACACCCCAGGCGCCGCGGCGTACCGCACACAGCAACTGGAAGTCCTCGAAGCTGTGCAGCACCTTGCCCGCCCATTGCTCCCACGCGGGGTCGTCAATGGCGGTATCGAGGGCCGGGCGGAAGCGCCCAAGGGTGCGCAGGTAACTGCGGTAACCCTGCGGACCGTCGCTGCCGCGGTTGAGTCCGTCGAGCAGCAGGCGGTCGAAGGCGCGATCCTGTTCGTGCTTCAGGGCCAGGCTGTGCACATCGGGAGGCGGCGCGGCCAGCAGGTTGCGCGCCGCATGGGAATCCTGGCGGTTGACCAGCCGGGCCAGCTGGCCAATGCCGCTGCCTTCGCCGAAACGCCGCGAGAAACGCAGCATCACCACCTGCTGGGCCAGCGGGTTGCGCTGCTCATCGCCAGCCTTGAGGCCGCTGCCCGCCAGCGACTCGCCACCGGTCTGCTCCAGCCATGCCTCGGTAGCCGGCGAGTAACAGCCCTCCTCGGCATCCCGGCACAGGTCGCCCAATACCGCGCCGGCCTCGACCGAGGCAAGCTGGTCCTTGTCGCCCAGCAGTACCAGGCGTGCCCGTGGCGGCAGGGCATCGAGCAGGTTGGCCATCATTTCCAGGTCGATCATCGACGCTTCGTCGACCACCAGCACGTCCAACGGCAGCGGGTTGCCGGCATGGTGGCGGAAGTGCCGCGAACCAGGGCGGCTGCCGAGCAAGCGGTGTACCGTGCTGACCTCGGTGGGGATCTGACCGCGCACCTCGGGGCTGACCTGCAGGCGCTCGACCTGCTGGCCGATGGATTCGGTCAGGCGCGCGGCCGCCTTGCCGGTCGGCGCGGCCAGGCGAATGCGCAGTGGCCTGCCCTGCTCCACCGCCGGCGCCTGCAGCAAGGCCAGCAGGCGGACCACGGTAGTCGTCTTACCGGTGCCGGGGCCGCCGGTGATGATGCTGAAACCGGCGCGGGTGGCCAGTGCACAGGCGAGCTTCTGCCAGTCCACCTGGCCAGCCGGCGCACCACCGTCGAACAGCTGCGCCAGACGGCCAGGCAGGTCGCCCGGCGGCGCTTCGACCTGGGACAGGCGCTGGCGTAGGGTATGGTCGATGCGCCGCTCGTAACTCCAGTAACGGCGCAGGTACAGGCGCTCGCCGCTGAGCACCAGAGGCCGCGCTTGCTGGCCCGGGGTATCACCGGCCGCCACCAGCGGGCTGGCGGCAATGCGCTGGCGCCAGGTGTGCAGGTCGAGGTTGGCCAGCAACTGCGAAGGCAGCAGCAAGGGGCCGGTCAAGGCATCGCCTTCAGGTGGCAACGACAGGGCGAAATCGGGCTCGGCCAGGGTTTGCTGCAGGTCGAGGCAGACATGGCCGTGGCCCAGTTGATGGCTGGCCAGGGCGGCGGCCAGCAACAACAGGGGGTCGCTACCGGGGGCTCGCTCTTCCAGGAAAGATACGAACGCACGGTCCAGGGCACGCAGCCAGCCTCGCTCCACCCAGCGGTCGAGCAGTTGCAGCAGGTCGCCGCTGTCATGCTGTGGCGCCAGTGCGAGCAGGTGCTCGGCGTGCAGCGGGGTGGGCAACAGGTCGACGAGGCTCCGGCTCATATCACGGCTCCAGCAAACAGGTCCTGCTGTACGGGCGGGTGCTCGCCACGGAACAGCGCATCGAGGCTTTCGATCAGCTCACGCGGTGGCTTGGCGTGGTAAACGCCGTGGCCGCTACTGCTGGCGCCTCGCAGGAAGATGAACAGGGCGCCGCCGACATGGCGGTCGTAGTCGTAGTCAGGCAGGCGGGCGCGCAACTGGCGATGCAGGGCCAGCAGGTACAGCACGTACTGCAGGTCGTAGCGATGTTCGAGGATGGCCTTTTCCATGGCCAGGGCATCGTAGGCCTGGATATCCGGCCCCAGCCAGTTGGATTTGTAGTCGGTCACGTAGTAACGCCCGTCCAGCTCGAAGGCCAGGTCGATGAAACCCTTGAACATGCCATTGAGCAAGGTCGGCTGTGCCGCCGGCCGCGCCAGGCCGCGGTGGGTGTGACGTACCACCAGGCGGTCGAGCTGTTCGGCATCGACCTGATGGCTGGCGAACCAGAACTCCATTTCGATCTGGTAGTGGCGCAACTGCCCGAGCGTCACGCCAAGGTCGCTGCCCGGTAACGGCAACGCTTCGCCCAGCAGGCGCTGCAGCCATTGGGTCAGGGTGGAGATCCAGCCGGTCCAGTCGCGACGATTGCAGCGCTGGCCAACGGTTCGCTCGATCAGCTGTGTATTGCTGCTGACCTGGCTGAAGCCCTCGCGGCCAACCCATTCCAGCAAGCCATGCAGAAAGGTGCCGGGGTTTGGCCCGCGCGGGAAGCGGTGGATGTCGCCACTGTCGGCCGGGACCTCGCGCAGCACCTGAGTATCGACCACTTCATCATCCAGTAACTGTTGGGCCTGGGAGCTGTCGGCACCGAGGGTCTGGTCGCCGACGCGCAGGGCACTGTACGAGGCAATCCACCAATGCTCGGCGCCCGCTGCGCGGCGCGGCTTGCGGGCAGGCAGCAGCTCACGCTCGGCGTGCGGCATGCGATACACCTGCTCATCTGCCGGCGGCAGGCCCGGGCAGCTGATGTGCGGGCACGTTGCAGCCAAGGCCTGCAACCAGTCCGTCAGTTGTTGCGAGCTCGGCAGGGCGAGGCCACCTCCCAGCAGGTAGCCGAACGCAGAGCGGTGCAGTTGCGAGCTCTTCTGGTTGCCCCGCTTGAGGTCGGCGACACCCAGCCAGCAGGCATGCTGGGCACGGGTCAGGGCCACATAGAGCAGGCGCAAGTCTTCGGCCAGGCGCTCATCGTCGGCGCGCTCGATCTGTTCCTGGTCTGGGGTGAGGGTGAGATGGGCGTTGCCCTGGCTATCATGCCAGGCCAGCGGCAGGCGGCTGCCGTCCACCGGTTTGCTGGTGCAGATGAACGGCAGGTAGACCAAGGGGTATTCCAGGCCCTTGGACTTGTGAATGGTCACCACCTTTACCAGTTGCTCATCACTCTCCAGCCGCAGTATCTGCTCTTCACCAGCCTGGCCGGAACGGGCCAGATGTTCGGCCAGGTGGCGGATCAGCGCCTGTTCGCCGTCCAGTTCACCAGCGGCCTGCTGCAACAGTTCGGCCAGGTGCAGCAGGTTGGTCAGCACCCGCTCGCCATCGCTGCGGCGGATCAGGGTACGCGGCAACTGGAAGTCATGCAGCAGGTGCCGAAGCATCGGCAGCACGCCCTGGCGCTGCCAAGTGTCGCGGTAACGGCGAAAGCGCATGACCCAGTCTTCCCAGACCCGCTCGTCCTGGTTCAGGCGGTCCAGCGCAGCCAGCGACAAATCGAGGGTGAGGCTGGCCAGGGCGGCCTTGAGCAGGCGCTCCGAATCGGGCTCGGCGCAGGCTTTGAGCCAGGCCAACAGGTCGTGGGCCTCCTGGGCGGCGAATACCGAGTCCTTGTCGGACAGATACACACTACGCACCTCGCGCGCGGCCAGTTCGGCGCGGATCATTTGCGCTTCATGGCCATCGCGCACCAGGATGGCGATGTCCGATGGCAGGCACGGGCGCAGTTCGCCCTCGGCATTCTGAAAACCCGCCGTGCCCTGTTGGCCACCATTAAGCAAGGCGACGATATGGCTGGCGCAACTGGCTGCCAGCTGCTGGCGGTATACGCTGCCGGAGACCGGCTCTTCGCTTTGCAGTTGCCAGCACTGCAGGGCTGCGCAAGCTTCACCATCGATCAACAGCTGCTCGCCACGGCCTTTGGCGCGCACCTCGATGAACGGCAGCGGGTTGTCATCGGCCTCGCGGAACAGGAATGCGCCGCGCCCTGCCTCCCGCGCCTCGGCCTGCAGGAACACCTGGTTGACCGCCGCGACCATGGCTTTGCTGGAGCGGTAGTTGGTGCCAAGGCTGTGCAGGCGACCACTGGTGGCACGGCGGGCGGCGAGGTAGGTGTAGATGTCGGCACCACGGAAGGCATAGATCGCCTGCTTGGGGTCGCCGATCATGAACAGGCCGGTTTCGGCGCGGTTTTCGCTGATCTGGTAGATGCGCTCGAAGATGCCGTACTGCACCGGGTCGGTGTCCTGGAACTCGTCGATCAACGCCACCGGGAACTGCTCGCGGATCAGGCTGGCCAGGCGCTCTCCGGCCTCGCTGGCCAAGGCGTGCTGCAGGCGCAGGAGCATGTCGTCGAAACCCATTTCCGCGCGCCGACGCTTCTCCACTTCGAAGCGCGCCGATACCCAGTTGGCGGCGTGCTCGAGCAACGAGGCATCCGGGCTGTCCAGAGCCTGCAACTGTTGCTGCAAGCTCTGCATGGCGTCGAGGGCCGGGTGCTCGGGTGGTGCGCCCTTCCAGGCTTCGGCCATACCCGCCGGAGTCAGGCGGGTGAAGCCGGTGCCCAGGTCGAGTTCCGCCAGTTGGTCGTCCGCGGCCCAGGCGCAAAGCTTGTCGAACCAGGGTTCGAAGTAACGAGCCTGCATCTTGCGGCCATCGACCTGTTTGGCGGCCAGCGCATCCCGGCAGATCTGCCGCAGTTCTTCGGCCCATTGCGCCCAAGGCGCCTTGAGCCGGGCCAGCTGCTCGCCACGCTGCTGCAGCGATGCCTTGATCAGTGCCGCAGGCTCTGGCCCGTCCTGCTGCGCGCGCACGCGACCGAACAGCGGGCGTATCCGCGGCAGCAAGGCATCGGGGCTGCCCCAGTGGGCGCGCACCCAGGCCAGCGCATCACCTTGCATGCCATAGCAGAAGCGTCGCCAGTAATCGCGCATGACCTGGCCCAACAACTCGCTGTGGTCGGTTTCCAGGGTCTGGGTGAACAGGCTGCCGCTGTCGAAGGCATGTTCGCGCAGCATGCGCTGGCACCAGCCGTGGATGGTCGATACCGCAGCCTCGTCCATCCACTGCACGGCGATTTCCAGGCGCCCGGCACAGCGTGGCCAGGCTTCTTCCGGGTAGTCGTCACGCAGCTGGTGCAGCAGCGGGTCCGCCGCCTCCAGCTCGCCACGGAAGAACCGCGCAGCTTCGGCCAGGCGGGCGCGGATACGTTCGCGCAGCTCTTTGGTGGCGGCGTCGGTGAAGGTCACCACGAGGATCTGCGGTGGCAGCAGCTCGCGATCGAAACCCTGCTCGCCGCCGTGACCGAGGATCAGGCGCAGGTAAAGCGCCGAAATGGTGAAGGTCTTGCCCGTGCCGGCGCTGGCCTCGATCAGCTGGCTGCCATGCAGGGGGAAACTCAGTGCCAGGGGACGGTCCTGGGTCATGCGCCTTTCTCCGGGTTGCCCAGGGTCTGCCACGGGGCGTTGAACAATGGGCGGTACAAGGCTTCGCACCAACCTTCGAAGGTTTCATCAGCGGTGAGTGCGGCGAAATCGCGATACTGTCGGGCCAGGGCGATGCTTTCACTGCGCTCGCCGAAGCTGGTGCGCTCGTCACCTTCGTACGCGCGGGCTGCAGCAGCCAGGGCTTTGTCGCTATCGTCCTGGGCCAGCCAGGCGAACGCGGTCTTGGCCGCGACCGGCAATGGCGCATTCATCGCCGCCTGGCGGGCTACCAGCAGGTCGCCCAGCAACTGCGCCGCCTGCGCTTGCGGCAGTGGCGCGAGCAGCAGAGTCAGATCGCTGGCCACCAGTGCGCTGTTGTAGGGGTAGCCCGCCGCGCAGGCCGCCAGGTGCGTGACCCAGGGCGCGATCAGGCGGTGCCACTTGAGGGCGTTACGCCCGGCACTGATAGTGTTGGGGACCGTGGTTATGCTGAGCAGGCTTTGGTCATCTGCCTGGAACACCCGCCCAAGCCAGCCTTCGAGGCAGTGCGAGCCGTGCTCGAAATGCACAGGCAATGCCCCCTCGACCAGTTGTGGCCAGCGTTGCAATAACTGGCGGTGGCGTTGCAGCAGGTCTGGCAGGGGTTCGATCAGCTCGCGCTGCAGCAGCTCGCCGAAGCCGGCCAGGGGCAGCACGCCGCAGGCCTGCAAGCGCCGGGCCTGGGCCTGCAGGGCCTGTTCGGCATTGTCCGGCTCGGCCAGCGCTGCACCCAGCAGGCTTTCACTGGCGCCGTACCGTTGCAGCGTATCGAGGACGAAGGGTTCCTCGTCCGGGGTCGGTGCTGCCAGCGCTTCGAAGTACACCTTCAGGCGCTGACTGAAGAAGTGCCGCACAGGGTGGCGCAGGAAATCACTCAACTGGGCCAGGCTCAAAGCCTCATCAGCATGATAAGGCGGCAGGCCGGGGTCACCCTGCTCCTCTTCGTGGCCTTGCTGGTGCAGTACCTGCCATTCGTGAGCAAAGCTGAACAGCGGGCTGTCTTTCTGGAAGTAACGTGGGCTGAAAGGTTGCAGCGGATGCTCCTGGGTCAGTGCGTGCAGCAGTTGCTCGCCCGGCTCTGCTGGCTGCCCCGGCTCCACAGTTGCCAGCTGCCAGCCGGCGGCAAGGTGGTCGCGCAACTGGCCGATCAGGACCGAGGCCGGGCGTTCGCTGTTGTCGCGGATGCTGCGCCCGACCCAGCTGACATACAGCTGGTCGCGGGCCGATAACAGCGCTTCGAGCAGCAGGTAGCGGTCATCCTCACGGCGCGAGCGGTCACCAGGGCGGTAGTCGCTGGCCATCAGGTCGAAGTCCAGCGGCTGCTGGGCGCGGGGATAATCGCCGTCGTTCATGCCCAGAAGGCAGACCACCCGGAACGGGATGGCGCGCATCGGCATGAGGGTACAGAAGTTGACCGAGCCGGCGAGGAAGCGCTGGGACAACTTGCCCTGGTCGAGGCCCGAGAGCCAGGCTTCGCGCACTACGGTCAGCGGCAATGGGTCTTGCAGACCGACGGCTTCGCACACTTCAAGCCAGCTGTCACGCAGATCCTGCAGCTGCATCAGCAGGAACTCGTCGCGCTCGCCTTCGGCCAGGAAAAACACTTGCAGCAAGGCATGCAGCCGCTCGCCCCACTGGCTGACAGTGGCAGGCTCGGACAAGGCCTGGCTGGCTACTTCGAGGGCGTCGAGCAATGCGACCAGCGGGCCGATCAGTGCCGCATCCAGGCCACCGATTTCATCGTAGGGTTCGATGCCGTCACAGGCCTCGCCCAAGCCTACGGCATAACCCAGCAGCATGCGCCGCAGGCCGAACCGCCAGCTGTTCTGTTCCAGCCCTGCGGGCAGGCCCAAGCTGGCCCGCTGCTCGGCATTGAGGCCCCAGCGGATGCCGGCCCCCTCGATCCAGCGGTGCAAGGTGGGCAGGTCGTTTTCACGAATGCCGAAACGGGCGCGGACTGCCGGCACGTCCAGCAGGTCGAGCACTTCGCTGACCGCGAAGCGGCTGTCCGGCAGTTTGAGCAGGTGCTCGAGAGCAATCAGCAAAGGTTCGCGGCCACGCTGGCCCTGGTCGGCCAGGGTGAACGGGATGTAGCGCGGATCGTTGCGCTGCAACTGGCCGAATACGGCGCGAATATGCGGCGCGTAGGTATCGATGGCCGGCAGCATGACGATCACATCACGTGGGCGCAGGGTTGGGTCGGCGCTGAACCGGGCCAGCAGCTGGTCGTGAAGGATCTCCACTTCACGTTGCGGGCTGTGGGCGATGTGGAAGCGGATCGAGCGGTCCTTCGCCGGCTCGACTGGTTGCCAACGCTCGCGGGTTTCGGCGAGCGGGCGCAGCTCGAGGATGTCGTCCTGCAACTGGCTGAGCAGCGTGGTGGGCGAGCCGTCACTGAACAGGTCAATGCGGCCGTCGCTGAATACGCCCTGGTAACTGCCAGGGTCATCGTAGCTGTCGAGGAGGTTGATGTAGTCGCGGCCTTGTTTACCCCAGGCAGCCAGCAAGGGGTGGGCATGCTGGTGCAGCGACTGGTCGTCCAGCTGCAAGGGCATGCCCTGCTTGCGTTGCTGGCGCTTGTACTGGTGGCGCAGCAGGTCCTTGTCGGCAACGATATCGGCCCAGTGGTGGCGGCAGGGGTTGTGCACACATAGCAGCACCTGGCTGAAGCGTGCCAGGCCCGCCAGTGCCTCAAGGGCCTGGGCTGGCAGCGAGGATATGCCAAATATGATCACCCGGGCCGGCAGACCGGCAGGTGCCTGCTCCAGGCTGTTGATCCGTTCGATGAAACGCTGATGTACCCCGGCGCGGCTTTGCTCCATGCCTTGCTCGCCAACATCATCCAGCAATGCACGCCACAGCTCGGCCTGCCAGCGGTTGCCCGCGGGCAGCGCCTTGCGCTCGCCGCGGGCGGTATTGAGGATATGCTCGCCAGCGGCCCAATCCTTGAGCCAGTCGGCGCGGTAGACCTGATACTGGTCGAACAGGTCGGCCAGGCGCTCGGCGAGCTGGTAGCGCTTGCGCAGGTCGCTGTCGTCGGTGAGGAAGCGCCGCAGCGGCTCGAAATGCGGGCGTTCGATCAGAGCCGGAAGCAGGCGCATCAGGCGCCAGGTCAGCGGTGCCTTGTCGAGCAGGGAGACTTCGGGAATTTCGTCGCGGCCCAGCACGCTGCGGTACAGCTGCCACATGAAGCTGCCTGGCAGTTGCACGTCGATGGCCGCAGCGATGCCGCAGCCGCCCTGGTCATCGTCCCGAGGGTCTTCGGCAAGGGCCAGCTTGAGCCATTGAGCGATGCCATTGCTTTGCACCAGGGCGATTTCGTTTTCCAGGGGCGCCAGGGGATAACGACGCATCCAGCTCACCACCAGGCTGCGCAGGTCGTCGAGGCGGTTGCCGTGGACGATCATGAAGCCGGGGTGGAGGTGAGTGGTGTTGGGCATCGGGAGGTCTCTGGCAGGCACTGGTGGCTGAGGGGGAACGATATCATGCGAATGCCTGAAAGGGCCGAGTGCCATCAGGCTGACGCGATTCCTGACTATTGCTGCGACTCCTGGGAGCGGCTTTAGCCGCGAAGCAGGCAGCGCGGTGGATGGCACCGGCTTTGCCGGTGTTCGCGGGTGAACCCGCTCCCACAGAGAAGGGTTGTGCAGGCCCCGAACTTTTGGGCCAGAAAGACAAAACCCCTACCTGCATGCGCAGATAGGGGTTTTGCGAAATGAATCTTGACGATGACCTACTCTCACATGGGGAAACCCCACACTACCATCGGCGATGCATCGTTTCACTACTGAGTTCGGGATGGGATCAGGTGGTTCCAATGCTCTATGGTCGTCAAGAAATTCTGTTGCCAGAATGTCCAGATGGACAGCCCAGCGAATTCGGATATGCGATATTTGTGGTGCTTTTGTGAGCAGTGCGAACTTTCGGTTCGTTTCGTCTTCACCACCGCAATCTGCGTCAGCAAATTGCTTGGGTGTTATATGGTCAAGCCTCACGGGCAATTAGTATTGGTTAGCTCAACGCCTCACAGCGCTTACACACCCAACCTATCAACGTCGTAGTCTTCGACGGCCCTTCAGGGGATTCAAGATCCCAGTGAGATCTCATCTTGAGGCAAGTTTCCCGCTTAGATGCTTTCAGCGGTTATCTCTTCCGAACATAGCTACCCGGCAATGCCACTGGCGTGACAACCGGAACACCAGAGGTTCGTCCACTCCGGTCCTCTCGTACTAGGAGCAGCCCCTCTCAAATCTCAAACGTCCACGGCAGATAGGGACCGAACTGTCTCACGACGTTCTAAACCCAGCTCGCGTACCACTTTAAATGGCGAACAGCCATACCCTTGGGACCGGCTTCAGCCCCAGGATGTGATGAGCCGACATCGAGGTGCCAAACACCGCCGTCGATATGAACTCTTGGGCGGTATCAGCCTGTTATCCCCGGAGTACCTTTTATCCGTTGAGCGA
>NZ_CP137735.1:1975000-2935000 GCF_049486705.1 Pseudomonas sp. NLJ1
CCTTCAGCGCCTGTGAGATCGAGCGCCGCCCGCGCGGCGCTTCGCGGGGCAAGCCCGCTCCCACATTTGTTGCAACGTGGCCATGCCTGTGAGGGCATGGTTGTCAGCCTTGTTGGCATGGCTGGATCTCGGGGGTGGGCATTGATGCCGCCCCACCTGCCTCAAGACGAGCACCAAGGCGGGCAACCATGGCCTGGCAGGTTCGGCACGTTGCAACAAATGTGGGAGCGGGCTTGCCCCGCGATGCGCCGCGCGGGCGGCGCCCGATCTCACAGGCGCCAGAAAACTCAAGCCAGGCACATCTCAAAGCCAATACTATCCCAAGACAGGCACCTAGCAGCCCCACCCCGCTCAAACCACCCTCCCCTGCCTCCGTCCAACCCTGGGCAGCACCCGCGAAACCGCGGGAACCCGCAACACCATCAACACAGCCCCAATAAACGCATAGATCGCCCACTCCCGCAGATCCGAGCGCACGATCCACAAGAAATGCAGCAACCCCAACCCAAGTATCACGTACACCAATCGGTGCAGCTTCTTCCAACGCGCACCCAACCGCCGCTGGCTATACCGATTCGAGGTAACCGCCAGGGCCAGCAGCCCAAGAAACCCAAGCGCACCCACAATAATGTAAGGCCGCTTGCGCAACTCAACCGTCAGCTGCCCCCAGTCCAGCCCAAGGATAAAGAACAGGTAAGCCAGGATGTGCAGCACGATATAGGCAAACACCCATAACCCCAGTTGCCGGCGCACCACGATCCAGCCCGACCACCCCGTCAGCTTCTGCAGCGGCGTCATGCCCAAGGTAACCAGCAGGAAGGTCAGCGCACCGAGCCCGAGACGATCCATCATGATCTTCCCGGGATCAGGCCCCAGCAGATTCATCGCCGCCTCATACAACCACCACGCCGGGAACAGGCACCCCACGATGAAGATGGCCAGACGAAACCAGGGGTAACGCATCAATAGTTCTTCCGCAGATCAAGCCCGGTATACAGCGACGCCACTTCATCGGCATAGCCATTGAACATCTGGGTTTCCCGCACATTGGGACTGAACAGCCCGCTGGGCAGCCGCCGTTCACGCGCCTGGCTCCAACGGGGGTGGTCGACCGTCGGGTTCACATTGGCATAGAACCCATATTCATCCGGCGCCAACCCTTCCCAGGTGGTGCCTGGTTGCTCGGCCACCAGGCTGATACGCACGATCGACTTGATGCTCTTGAAGCCATACTTCCACGGCACCACCAGCCGCAACGGAGCGCCATTCTGGTTGGGCAGCTCCCGGCCATACATGCCAACCGCCAGGATCGCCAAAGGATGCATCGCCTCATCCAGACGCAAGCCTTCTCTATAAGGCCAGTCGATCAAGGCGAACCCCGAACGCTGCCCCGGCATGTGCTCTGGGTCTTTCAGGGTTTCGAAGCGCACATAGCGCGCCTTGGACGTCGGTTCGACCTGCTTGAGCACCTGCGCCAACGGGAAGCCCAGCCACGGAATGACCATCGACCAAGCCTCCACGCAACGCAGCCGATAGATGCGCTCCTCAAGCTGATACGGCTTGACGAAGTCTTCCAGTGCATAGCGCCCCGGCTTACCTACCTCTCCATCGACAACAACACTCCACGGCTCGGTTTTCAGACTGTCGCCATTGGCTGCCGGGTCGCCCTTGTCGGGCCCGAACTCATAGAAGTTGTTGTAGTGGGTGGCATCCTTGAACGGTGTGATTGCTTCGCCCGTGACCGTTACCGCCTGCCATCGGGCGGCCGCAAGCTTTTCATTGAACCAGCCAGGCGCCCTGCCCACCTCGACATCGGCGTAACGGCTGGCTTCAGTTGCACGCGCCATGCTCGGCAAGGCGCCCAGGGCCAAGCCAGCCAACGAGCCACCCAGCAGGGTACGACGGGAGAGGTAGATGCCTTCGGGGGTGATCTCCGATGCCTTGCACTCGGAAGACCTGGGTAGCTTGATGAGCATGAGCGGCTCCACAGCACTGGATAACGGATGTACCAGTAAGACTATGGAGCCGGCGGGTTATTCCAGCATTAAATGATTGTCACGCTTTGCGACGGCGCGACTTCAGCAGGAACTGGATAGGCCCCGAAGCCGCATAGGCGAGGAAGATCAGCAGCAAGATGCGAGGCGGGTCGCTGAACACCACGGCAAACACCAGCACCACGGCCAGAATCGCTACAAACGGTACACGGCCCTTGAGGTCCAGCTCCTTGAAGCTGTTGTACTTGATATTGCTGACCATCAACATACCGGCCGCGGCCACCAGCAGCGCCACCAGGAACGACAGCTTGGAGCCCTGGATGCCGTAGTCGCTGAACGCCCACACGGTACCAGCGACCACACCCGCGGCAGCCGGGCTGGCCAGGCCGATGAAGTAGCGCTTGTCGGCGGTGCCGACCTGGGTATTGAAACGTGCCAGGCGCAGTGCTGCACCGGCCACATAGATGAAGGCGACCATCCAGCCGACCTTGCCCATGTCGCCAAGCGCCCAGCCAAAGGCGAGCAAAGCCGGAGCCACACCGAAGGCGACCATGTCCGACAGCGAGTCGTACTCGGCACCAAAGGCGCTTTGGGTGTTGGTCATACGCGCAACACGGCCATCGAGGCCGTCGAGCACCATGGCCACGAAGATGGCGATGGCGGCGAAGGCAAAGTACTTGCTCGCCTCGCGCGGGTCTCCGGCGCTCAGGGCGCTCTGCGCGCTCATCGAGCTGATGATGGAATAGAAACCGGCAAACAGGTTGGCGGTGGTAAACAGGTTGGGCAGCAGGTAGATGCCACGGTGGCGCACCTTGCGCCCTTCGGCGTCATGCCCTTCTTCAACGTGCTCATCGACAGGTAGCAGGCTTTCGGCGTCGGAGGGCTTGTTCGGCTCTTCGGGACGTTCGCTCATGGAGGGTACCTTGCAACAGGATGGAAAATGTTCGACACGGGCCTGCAAAACAGGTTCTGACGGCAGGCCACTGGTCTGCTTTATACCAGAAGCTGACAGTCAGAACGAAAAAACGCGGCCGAAGCCGCGTTTTTCATCTTTCGATAAGACTCAGTTCTTGGTCTTGTCGACGATTTTGTTAGCCGAGATCCACGGCATCATCGAGCGCAGTTGCTCGCCGATGATCTCGATGCCGTGAGCGGCGTTGTTGCGGCGCTTGGCAGTCATCGATGGGTAGTTGGTAGCACCTTCGGAGATGAACATCTTCGCGTACTCGCCGTCCTGGATGCGCTTCAGGGCGTTGCGCATGGCCTTGCGGGATTCTTCGTTGATGACTTCCGGACCGGTTACGTACTCACCGTACTCGGCGTTGTTGGAGATCGAGTAGTTCATGTTGGCGATGCCGCCTTCGTACATGAGGTCAACGATCAGCTTCAGCTCGTGCAGGCACTCGAAGTAGGCCATTTCCGGCGCGTAGCCAGCTTCGACCAGGGTCTCGAAACCAGCCTTGACCAGCTCGACGGTACCGCCGCACAGAACGGCCTGCTCACCGAACAGGTCGGTTTCGGTTTCGTCCTTGAAGGTGGTTTCGATGATGCCGGTACGGCCGCCGCCTACGCCCGAAGCGTACGACAGGGCAACGTTCTTGGCATTGCCGGAAGCGTCCTGGTAGATGGCGATCAGGTCAGGGATACCGCCGCCTTTGACGAACTCGGAGCGCACGGTGTGGCCAGGTGCCTTCGGCGCGATCATGATCACGTCGAGGTCGGCACGCGGAACGACCTGGTTGTAGTGGATCGCGAAGCCGTGGGAGAAGGCCAGGGTAGCGCCCTTCTTGATGTTCGGCTCGATTTCCTGCTTGTACAGCTGGCCCTGGAACTCGTCCGGGGTCAGGATCATGACCAGGTCGGCAGCAGCGACGGCAGAGGCAACGTCGGTCACTTTCAGGCCATGGGCTTCTGCCTTGGCAACGGTGGCCGAACCTTTACGCAGACCGATGGTGACATCTACACCGGAGTCCTTCAGGTTGCACGCCTGAGCGTGGCCCTGGGAACCGTAACCGATGATGGCGACTTTCTTACCCTGGATGATGGAAAGGTCGCAGTCTTTATCGTAGAAAACTTTCATGAAAATACCCCTGGTTATATCTCGGCCCCTGCGGAGCCATCGCTAATTTTTGAATTTAGATGCTGAGCACTTTGTCGCCACGGGCAATGCCGGTAACGCCGCTGCGCACGGTTTCGAGAATCGATGCAGTGCCGATCGCCTGGATGAAGCTGTCCAGTTTGTCGCTGGTGCCGCTCAGCTGTACGGTGTACACGCTGGCGGTCACATCGACGATCTGGCCACGGAAGATATCCGTGGTGCGCTTGATCTCGGCGCGCTGGGCACCGGTGGCCTTGACCTTGACCAGCATCAGTTCACGCTCGATGTGAGCGCTTTCCGACAGGTCGACGAGCTTGACCACTTCGACCAGCTTGTTCAGGTTCTTGGTGATCTGTTCGATCACTTCGTCATGGCCAACGGTGGTCAGCGTCAGACGCGACAGGGTCGGGTCTTCGGTCGGCGCCACGGTCAGGCTTTCAATGTTGTAGTTTCGCTGGGAGAACAGGCCGACCACGCGGGACAACGCACCTGGTTCGTTTTCCAGCAGCAGGGAGATGATGTGCCGCATATCAGGTACGCTCCGTCTTGCTCAGCCACATGTCACGCATCGAGCCATCCTTGATCTGCATCGGATAGACGTGCTCACTGCGGTCAACCGCGATGTCGATAAAGACCAGGCGGTCCTTCATCGCAAACGCTTCTTCCAGCTTCGGCTTGAGGTCCTTCAGGCTGGTGATGCGGATACCCACATGGCCATAGGCCTCGGCCAGCTTGATGAAGTCAGGCAGCGACTCGACGTACGAGTGCGAGTGACGACCGTTGTAGGCCATGTCCTGCCACTGGCGGACCATGCCCAGCACACCGTTGTTCAGGTTGACGATCTTCACCGGCAGGCCGTACTGCATGCAGGTGGACAGCTCCTGGATGTTCATCTGGATGCTGCCTTCACCGGTCACGCAGGCCACGTCCTGATCCGGGAAGTTGAGCTTGACGCCCATCGCCGCCGGGAAGCCGAAGCCCATGGTGCCCAGGCCACCGGAGTTGATCCAGCGGTTCGGCTTGTTGAAGCGGTAGTACTGCGCCGCGAACATCTGGTGCTGGCCAACGTCGGAGGTGACGAAGGCATTGCCATTGGTCACTTCGCACAGGGTCTCGATGACTTTCTGCGGCTTGATGACATTGCCGTCGCCCTTGTCGTAGGGGAACAGCTCGCCATCGCCACGCCATTCGTCGATCTGCTTCCACCAGGCATCCAGCGCCGCCTTGCCAGGCTGCTCGCCGATTTCCTTGAGGATGCCGAGCATTTCGCTGAGCACGCTGTCGACGGGGCCGACAATCGGCACGTCGGCCTTGATCATCTTGGAGATAGACGCCGGGTCGATGTCGATGTGGATGATCTTGGCGTTCGGGCAGAACTTGGCCGGGCCGTTGACCACGCGATCGTCAAAGCGAGCACCGACGGCGAAGATGACGTCGGCATTGTGCATGGCCATGTTGGCAGTGAAGCTGCCGTGCATGCCCAGCATGCCGAGGAACTGGCGGTCGGTACCCGGGAAGCCACCCAGCCCCATCAGGGTATTGGTGACCGGCAGGTTCAGCGACTTGGCGATTTCGGTCAGGGCTTCGGAGCCACCACCGAGGATCACGCCGCCACCGGAGTAGACGATCGGGCGCTTGGCCGCCAGCAGCATCTCGGCCGCCTTGCGGATCTGGCCGGAGTGGCCGCGTACCGCCGGGCTGTAGGAGCGCAGCTTGACCTTTTTCGGGTAGACGTATTCGAACTTCTCTGCCGGGTTGGTCATATCTTTTGGAATGTCGACCACGACCGGGCCTGGGCGACCGGATTGCGCCAGGTAGAATGCTTTTTTCAAGACTTCGGGGATTTCGCTGGCATGCTTGATCATGAAGCTGTGCTTCACGATCGGCCGCGAAATACCGATCATGTCGGTTTCCTGGAAGGCATCGGTACCCACCATGGTGCTAGGCACCTGGCCGGACAGGATGACCATCGGAATCGAGTCCATGTAGGCGGTGGCAATACCGGTAATGGCATTGGTCGCGCCCGGGCCGGAGGTTACCAGCACCACGCCGGCCTTGCCGGTGGCGCGAGCGTAGCCGTCCGCCATATGGGTAGCTGCCTGCTCATGACGAACCAGGATGTGCTCGACTTCCGGTTCCTTGAACAGCGCGTCGTAAACATGCAGGAGAGCACCACCAGGGTACCCGTAGATGTGCTTAACGCCTTCGTCACGCAAGAAGCGGACGACCATCTCAGCGCCAGATAAAAGCTCCACGTTGTTCACCTCTAAAACGCCAGAATACCGTCCTCACTGGACGGGTCTTAATAGGTTTACTGCCAAGCAGAGCATGAGCGAACGTCAGCACTGACTGAGCAAGTATTGGGAGCGCCCCAGAGTGTTGCGGGGTTTTCCCACCCAGCGCGAGGTAACGCGTTGCGGGGTGTAACAGGTCGGCGCGGGTGTGCGCCTCATGATCTGCTTAGCGGGTCTGCTTCTGGCAGTCCCTCTACAGCGGAGATTGGATTCTTCTGATTCGGCGCCAACAAGTCAAGAAAAATTATTGCCAATTTTTCCCCAAGATGAATTCCTGCCACCACTAAAAATCGCTTCAGCAGCAGAATAAATAAGATTTCCACAAAAAAGGGCCACAATCTGCGGCCCTTGAAGGAAAAACTGAAGAAATCAGGCGGAAGGAGCAATCAATTGATCAAATGCTGCCAACAGGCGGCGTAGCTCACGACTTTGCTCTGGCCGGTCGGTAAACACGGTTTCGGCCATGACCAGGATGCCGGAGGCGTTGGGCAGCGGGTGGCCCAGCTCGATGATGATCTTCATGCGCGGCAGGAAGATCCATTGCAGCCACTGCTCGAAACTGAGGGTATCGACAGCGAAAGGCACAGCACTGGCCAGTGCCTCGTCGCTTGGCGGCTCGTCATCCCACCAGCCTTGCACCTGCAGCTCACGCTCGATCAGCAGCAGGTGGTCGGCAATATCCAGAATGCGCTGCTCGATCATCACGAATTGACCCGTGCCTTTTGCCGGGCCAGGGCGGCACCAGCGCTGTCACCCTGCTTCTCGCGGGCCTGGGCGATGGTGTTCCACAGCTCGGCCTGCAGGCTCGGGCGGCCGTTGGCGTAAGTCAGGGCACGACGCGCCAACTGCTCGGCCTGCGGCGCATCACCTTGCGACAGGCGCACCTGGGCCAGGCGGTACAGCACCTGCGGCTCGCGTGGGGCAATGCGCTGGGCACGCTCCAGGCTCGAGGCGGCACCGTTGAAGTCACCACTGCCTTGCTGAGTCTTCGCAGTGGTCAGCAGGGCCAGCACCGGGCCGTCCAGCTGCTCGTCGGCCGACAGGCCACCTGCAGTGGCGCTGCTACGCGGAATACCAGTTGGCGCGCTGGTGCTTTGCGGGGCGCTGGTCATCGCCGCGATGTCGAAGGGTTCGTCGGCGATCGGGTTGGGGTTGGTGGTCATAGGTGCCGAACTGACCGGTTCGGTGGTAATCGGTCCTGGAGTGATCGGCCCCGGGGTAATCGGCGAGGTGCTGATCGGCGCCGCGCCATTTGCCGCCGGGAACGTCTGGATGCTCGAAGCACCCGCGCCCTGCGGGATCATCACGGTGACGCCCGAGTCCTCAGGCAGCGTTTGTGCCTGCGCGGTGCCCGCGTTATAGCCACCGGCAGAGCGGTTGGCCGTCACGCGTTCGCTGTTGGACACGCGGGTGCTCGAGTCGACCACCGGAATATTGCCGCGTGGGACGCTGGCGCACCCCTGGAGCACAGCCAGCGCCGTCACGGCAGGAAACAGCCACTTGTTCACGTCACACCTCATCAATGCAGCCTGTGCTTAATTCATCCAGCCCTTGACCCAGTCCATGACCGATTCAACTGGATCCTGCTCGCCGCCACAGGCCGCGCCGGCGGGCGGTTCACTCCCGCGAATATACGGCATCTGCACCGCTCCCGGACAGCTGCCATCAGACCCGTGGCCACTGTACGGGTCGATCCAGGCCTGCACCACGTTGTCCGGTTGCGGCATGTCCAGCGGCAGCGGGTCGGCCTTTTTCATGAAGCTGGTCCATACCTGCAGGGCACCGGTAGCACCGGTAAATGGCGTCTTGCCATTATCGTCGCGGCCCATCCATACCACGGCCAGCAGGTCCTGACTGAAGCCGGAGAACCAGCTGTCACGCGAATCGTTACTGGTACCGGTCTTGCCCGCCAGGGTGAGATTGCGCGGCAACGTGTTGTACACCGAGCGGCCTGTGCCTTCGCGCATCACCCGCTGCATGGCGTTCTGCACCAGGTAGATAGCCCCCGGGTCGAAAGTTTGCTGGATCTGGAACGGGTAGCGCTTGAGCGGCTCGCCCTCGGCGGTCAGCACGCTGCGGATACCGCGCATCGGGGTGTTGAAGCCGCCATTGGCGATGGTCTGGTACATGGTCGCGACCTGCATCGGCGACATGCCACCGGCACCCAGCAGCATGGCCGGGAAGGCTGGCCAGTCGACATTCACACCCAGCCGGCCAATGGTCTTGATCACATTGGGCACGCCCACATCCAGGCCGATCTTGGCTGTCGACAGGTTGTAGGAATTGGCCAGCCCCTGGTACAGGTAGATGGTGCCGTGCGGGCGGCGGTCGTAGTTTTGCGGGCGCCAGACCTGGCCGTCGGCACCTTTGACCGAGAACGGTTCGTCCTGCACCAGGCTGGTCAGGGTGTACCTGGTCGGCTGCTCCAGCGCGGTCAGGTACACCGCTGGCTTGACCAGCGAGCCAATCGGCCGCACGGCATCGATGGCGCGGTTGAAGCCGGCAAAGCCGGCCTGGCGGCTGCCGATCAGTGCCTGCACTTCACCGGTTTCCGGGTTGGTCACGACCATCGCCGACTCAACCTCGTCCGCCCCCTTGCGGCCCGCCAGGCGCTTGAAGGTCTCGCTCATCGAGGTTTCGGCCTTCATCTGCAGGATCGGGTCGAAGCTGGTGAAGATGCGCAGGCCTTCTTCGGTCAAGTCTTCATCGCGGTAGTCCTGGCGCAGCTGACGCTTGACCAGGTCGAGGAACGCCGGGAACGAGCTGTCGGCCAGGCTGCCGCGCTTGGTCACGCCCAGCGGCATCTTCTTCGCTGCATCGACTTCTGCCTGGCTGGCCACGCCCTGCTCGGCCACCAGGTCGAGTACCAGGTTGCGGCGGGCCAGGGCGCGGTCGGGGTAGCGACGCGGGTTGTAATAGGACGGCCCCTTGACCATGCCCACCAACAAGGCGATCTGGTGCAATTTCAGCTCCGACAGCGGTTGGCTGAAGAAGAACTGGCTGGCGAGGCCGAAGCCGTGCACCGCACGCTGGCCATCCTGGCCGACGAACACCTCGTTCAGGTAGGCCTCGAGGATCTCGCGCTTGTCGTAGTGCAATTCCAGCAGCACGGCCATCATCGCCTCGGTCAGCTTGCGGCTGAGGCTGCGCTCGCTGGTGAGGTAGAAGTTCTTCACCAGCTGCTGGGTCAGGGTACTGCCACCCTGACGCATGGAACCTGCCGAGGTGTTGACCCACATGGCCCGGGCGATGGACTTCGGAGACACCCCGAAGTGGCTGTAGAAGTCGCGGTCTTCCGTCGCCACCAGGGTTTCGAGCAGGTACGGCGGCACCTGGTCGATCTTGATCAGGATGCGGTCTTCGAGGTTTTTCGGATAGATGCCGCCGATCATCAACGGCTCCAGGCGCACTACGTCGAGCGTCTTGCCGTTGGCGCCGGAAAGGCCCGCCACGTAATCGCCGGAGAAGCGCACACGCACGAACTGCGCCGGCTCCATGCCCTCGTAGAACTGGAAGCCACGGGTATTGAGCTCGACGGTATTGCCGTTGACTGCCGCCGCGCCCGGGCCGTTGGCCGCGCTTTCACGCCGGTAGCCGAGCGCATCCAGCTCGGTGAGGAAGTCGTTCTTGCTCAGTTTCTGGCCGGTGAACAGCTCCAGCGGCCGGGCATACACCTTGGCGGGAATGGTCCAGCGCTTGCCGGAAAACTTTTCCTGGACGACGGCATCGAGGTAAACCGCGAAGCCGGCGACGATCACCAAACCGACCAGGCTGAGCTTCAAAGCCCAGCCCAGCCAGGCGCGGGAGCGGCCGGTCGGGCGTTTCTGAGGGGTACGGGGATTTCGGGTTCGGGTCATGGCGGCGGATTATACGCACTTTATAAAGGCTGGGCAGACGCCCCCGGCGGTAGGCAGGGACGGCACCATTGACCATAATGGCGCATTCGAATTCCCTGCCCCCGGAAGGATTTCCCGTGAGCCAAGCCCTTATCACTGCGTTGCAGAACCCAGCCCTGTACCCTCACCCCGTGGATGGGTTCCAGCTCATCGAGACGCATATCTCCTGGGTCCTGCTCACCGGCGAGTATGCCTACAAGATCAAGAAACCGATGAACTTCGGCTTCCTCGACTTCACCGGCCTGGACCAGCGCCAGCATTTCTGTAACGAAGAATTGCGCCTGAACCAGCGCCTGACCGAAGGCCTGTACCTGGAAGTGTTGCCGATCACCGGTAGCGTCGACGCACCGCAGATCGGTGGTGAAGGCGAAGCCATTGAATACGTGCTGAAGATGCGTCAGTTCCCCCAGGGGCAGATGCTCAACACCCTGCAGGCCAACGGCGAACTGAACGCCGCGCACATCGACCAGATGGCCCGGCAGATCGCCGAGTTCCACCTGCAGGCCCCACGCGTGCCGGTGGAGCACCCACTGGGCACGCCGGACAGCGTTATGGCACCGGTGGAGCAGAACTTCGAGCAGATTCGCCCGTTCCTCAGCGACAAGGCCGACCTGCAGCAACTCGACGCCCTGCAGGCCTGGGCACGCAGCAGCTTCGAGCGCCTGCATGGCCTGCTGGAAAAGCGCAAGGCCAATGGTTTCATCCGTGAATGCCACGGTGACATTCACCTGGGCAACGCCACCCTGATCGACGGCAAGGTGGTGATCTTCGACTGCATCGAGTTCAACGAACCGTTCCGCCTGACCGACGTTTACGCCGATACCGGCTTCCTCGCCATGGACCTGGAAGACCGCGGCCTTAAATGCCTGGCCCGGCGTTTCATCAGCCAGTACCTGGAACTGACCGGCGACTACGAAGGCCTGGAACTGCTCAACTTCTACAAAGCCTACCGAGCACTGGTGCGGGCCAAGGTGGCGCTGTTCAGCATGCCGGCCGATGCCGATGGCGTGCAGCGCGCCACCACCCTGCGCACCTACCGCAACTATGCCAACCTGGCAGAAAGCTACAGCGCCATCCCGTCGCGCCTGCTGGCCATTACCCACGGTGTTTCGGCGGTGGGCAAAAGCCACGTGGCCATGCGCATGGTCGAGGCCCTGGGCGCCGTCCGCGTGCGTTCGGATGTGGAGCGCAAACGCCTGTTCGGCGAACAGCAGCAGGCTGACGCTGGCTTGCTGAGTACCGGCATCTATGACCAGGACGCCAGTGTCGCGACCTACCAGCGCCTGCACGAGGTGGCGGCAACCGTGCTGCGAGCCGGCTTCCCGGTGGTGCTGGATGCCACCTACCTCAAGCGCGATCAGCGCCAGGCCGCGGCGAACATCGCCAGCCAGACCGGCGTGCCGTTCCTGATCCTCGACTGCCACGCGCCGGATGCGGTCATCGCCAGCTGGCTGGAGCAGCGCCGGGCAGAAAACACCGACCCGTCGGATGCCACCGTGGAAGTGGTCAAGGCCCAGCAGGCCAGCCGTGAGCCGCTGGATGCACAGGAGCTGGTGCAGAGCACTCGCGTCGATACCCAGAGTGCCGGGAGCATGGATCAGGTGATCGAGCAGATTCGCCAGCGCTTGCCTGGGCTGTAAGTTCAGCGTTTTCCTGGGCCGGCCTCTTCGCGGGTAAACCCGCTCCCACAAGGTTATCTGCAAGCCTCACGACAGACGCAGTACCTGTGGGAGCGGGTTCACCCGCGAAGAGGCCGGCCCAGGACATCTCGTCGCCCCCCATGGCAAAAGGCCGCGCATTTCCCATCCCCCGCTACACTCCTCTCTGACCTGCTCGCGATTTATCCCCCAATCCCCGTTCAGCCATCGCAAGGAGGCTCGATGAACGATGAATTGCAGCATCTGAAGAACCTTGGCAAGACCTCTGCGCAGTGGCTGCATGCAGCCGGCATCCACAGTGCATCGGATTTGCGCCGCCTGGGCGCGGTGGGTGCTTACCAGGCCGTGAAGACACGAGGGTTCCGCGCATCGAAGGTGCTGTTGTATGCCATTGAAGGCGCCCTGCTGGACATGCACTGGAACGATTTGCCGCTAGAGCGCAAAGAAGCGCTCAACCAACAACTGGATGCGAAAAGCCCTGCGCAAAAAAATCAGAAATAATCCCGAGAAGGGGATTGACGCAGTAATGAGAATCGTTATGATTATCACAACTGGTCGCGAGACTGGTTGGATAACCTAAGAGCCCCTGGTTCGGACTCTCAGATTATCTCCTCATCAGGCTAATCACGGTTATTGACCCGGCAATTTGCCGGGTCTTTTTTTGCCTTTTTGCAGCCCTGTCACCGCAGTTGCGCGCAATAGTCCTGCTCCGGCATCGCTGCCGTGTACCACACAAAATCAGCCTCGCCTGCCTCGACCTGCTCACCGACCTCTGCCAACAGCAGTACCTTGCTCTCCCCCTGCGCTTGCAGGTCAGCCAGGTGCAACGGTACACCCAGGTCCTTGCGCACGTGATAAGCCCCAGCCAGCAGCAGTGCCGGCTGCGGCGCCGCCAGCAAGCGCTCGGCCATGCGCCGGTCGCGCTGCTGCTGCACGGCCAGCATCGCCGGCAACTGGCTTTCTGGCAGCATCCCGCAATGCCCGGCACGCACATGCTCCAGCAAGGCGGCCTTGACCGTCGGCGCATTGGAGCGTTCGCCCGGTAACGAAGCTGGCTGTCGATAGGCCTGGCGCATCTCGCCGGGCGAGAGGTTGGCGGCCAGCACAGGCACCCGCTGCTGCAAAGCCTCAGTCACGATTGGCCCGTACAGCTGCCAGTCCCAGCCGTCCTGCCAAGCCAGGGCCTTGGGCAGGTCTGCCGGCAAAGGTTGCCCCGCCAGCTTGTCCAGTAGCGGTTGCTGCTCGGGCTGCAGCATTTCCAGCAGCAGGCTGCCCTGCACACGTTGGCCTTGCAGGGCGCGCAGCAGCCACAGCTGCAGTGCGTGATGGTCGGGGTTGTCGTGTTTCTCGCCGACCAGTACCCGGGGGGCGGTAGACAGGCGCTGCACCAGTTGCTCAGGGCTGATCAGCTGGCCATCAGCGAGATCGACGATATGCCCCAGGTCGGCGTGGCTACGCCCCTCACTGCTCTGCCAGCCGGGCAGCGGTGGCAGGCTGGCCTGGCAGCCACCCAGGACCAGGGCCAGGCATAGCGAGAAAGCGGACAGCAGCGGATGGCGCATGGGCAGTACCTCCATTCATGGCCTGCACGAGCCTTTGTAGGAGCGGCCTTGTGTCGCGAAAGGGCCGCAAAGCGGCCCCAGATTTTTAGCAGTGATGCACAAATTGCCGGGGCTGCTCTGCAGCCCTTTCGCGACACAAGGCCGCTCCTACAAAGATCGCGCCGGCGTTAGCGGGTGATGATCAGCGGATGCCCACGCTCCGGGTGCGCCTGTACCAGCACATCGATCCCGTAAACCGCCTTCAACGCCGCCGGCGTCAGCACGGCTTCAGGTGCGGCAAAGGCATGGCAGTGCCCCTGCTCCAGCAGCAGGATACGGTCACAGTAGCGCGCCGCCAGGTTCAGGTCATGCAGGATCACCAGCACTGCAGCGCCACGCTCGGCAAAGCGGCGCACGGCCTCCAGGGTGGTGTGCTGGTGCAACGGGTCGAGCATCGAGGTTGGCTCGTCGAGCAGCAGTGTGGTGCCCGCCTCGCCCGGCCAAAGCTGCGCCAGCACCCGAGCCAGGTGCACCCTCTGCCGCTCGCCGCCAGACAACGCCAGGTAACTGCGCTCCACCAGGTGCCAGGCATCCGCCGCACGCAGGGCCGCTTCGACGATTTCTGCGTCGCGCCGCTGCCCGGTGCCATGGGGCATGCGCCCCATCCCCACCACTTCCTCGACCCGGAACGAGAACCCGAGGCTGGACACCTGCGGCAACACCGCCAGACGCCTGGCCCGTTCCTGTCCGGCCCAGTCGGCCAGTGGCCTGCCCTCTAACCTCACCTGCCCGCGATCGGGTACCAGTTCACCACACAGTACACCCAGCAGGCTGCTCTTGCCGGCACCGTTGGGGCCGAGCACGCCCACCACCTGCCCCGGGCTCAGTTGCAGATGAATGCCGTGCAGCACTTCGTTGCTGCCCCGCCGCAAGTACAGCCCCTCGGCTTGCAACATCAGCTGCGTCCTCGTATCAGCAGGAACAGGAAGAACGGCGCACCGATAAAAGCCGTGACGATGCCAATCGGCAGCTCTGCAGGCGCCAGCAGCAGCCGCGCCGCCAAATCGGCGAACAGCATCAGCACGCCGCCCGCCAACAAGGAAGCTGGCAGCACCACCCGGTGATCAGGCCCGGCCAGCAGGCGCACCAGGTGCGGCACCACCAGGCCGATGAAGCCGATCAGCCCCGCTGCCGCTACCGCCGCCCCCACACCCAGCGCCGTGCAGAACACCAGCTCGCGCTTGAGCCGCTCCACATCGATACCCAAGTGACGCGCTTCCGACTCTCCCAGCAGCATGGCATTCAACGCCTTGGCCCGACGTGGCAGCCACACCGCCACGCCCGTAGCCACCAGCAGCAATGGCCACAGCCGCTGGTAACTGGCGCCATTGAGGCTGCCCAGATTCCAGAAGGTCAGCGTGCGCAACGTGGCGTCGTCGGCCAGGTAGGAGAACAGCCCCACGGCAGCACCGCCCAGCGCGGTCATGGCCACACCGGCCAGCAGCATCGTGGCGACGTTGGTCTGGCCATCACGCCGGCCCAGGCGATATACCAGCGCAGTCACACCCAACCCGCCGATGAAAGCACACAGCGACAACAGGTAAGGGGCAAGCATATCCGGCAAACCGCCCAGCCAACTGCCGCCAACGATGGCCACTGCCGCGCCCACCGCCGCCCCGGCCGCAACCCCTACCAGCCCGGGGTCGGCCAGCGGATTACGGAACAGCCCCTGCATGGCCACACCGGACAACGCCAGCACCGCGCCCACCGCCAGCCCCAGCAAGGTGCGCGGCAGGCGAATCTGGCCGAGGATCATCTCGGCCTGCTGCAGGCCATCAGCGGCAATGGGCAGGCCCAGCAGGCGCAGGCCGGCACGCAGGGTATCGAACAGCGGCAGGCTGACTGGCCCCAGGGCCAATGACAACCACATCGCCAACAGGCACAACAGGCTCAGGCAAACGAACAGCGTGCGTGGCTGGACCCGCTGCTTCATTGGGCGAGACTGGCCTTGGCAGCAGGGTAAAAGGTGGTTGCCAACGACTGCAGGGTTGCCGGCAAGCGTGGCCCGAGCCCGCCGACCAGCAGTGTTGGATCAAGCGATACCAGGCGCTTCTCGCGTACGGCGCGCGAGGCCGCCAGCGCAGGGTTTTCTTTCAGCAACGCCTGCAGGGCCTGCTCATCGGCCAGAGCGCGGTCGGAAAACACGATCACATCCGGGTCCAGAGCCGCTAGTGCTTCGCTGGAGAAATTCTTGTAGCCCTGATGTTCTGCCAGGTTGCGCCCGCCTGCCTGGCTCAGCAGCCAATCACCGGCGGTACCCTGCCCGGCGATCAGCGGCCTGGCGCCGGCATGCCCGACCAGCAGCAATACCCCTGGCGCCTTTTGCCCGGCCTGGGCCTGCCTGACCTTGGCTTGCATGGCATCGAGCTGCTGGTGGTAGCCCGATGCCAACACGGCGGCCTGCTGCTCTGCGCCCAGCAATTGCCCCAGATGCTTGAGGTTTTCATCCACCGCCGCCAGCTCGGCCTTGCTGGAGAACAGTTCGACCCGCACGCCAGCCTTGCGGATTTGCGCCAGTACCGGTGGCGGCCCCATTTCCTCGGTGCCTACCAGCACATCCGGGCGCAGGCTGAGAATGCCTTCCGCAGACAGCTGCCGCTGGTAGCCGACACTGGGCAGTGACTTCAGCGATGGCGGATGCTGGCTGGTAGTGTCCACACCCACCAACCGCGCTTCACCACCCAGCGCGCTGATCCATTCGCTCAGTGCACCACCAGCGCTGACCCAACGCTGCGGCAGCTCGGCGGCCAGGGCCTGGGTGGAGAGCACAAGGCTCGCGCACAGGGCGAGCAAGGCGACGGGACGGCGCATCATCGGGTTCCTTCTGCAGACGGGCCGCGCGCCTTGTGGCGAGCGACGGAACTGCGCACCATAGGCAGCCGGGCGCAGCGAATGCGGGCAATTTGATAATTATTCGCATTGAAGCGTCAAGCCAACACTTGTTTCACGAGTCGTCCTTGCCATGCACTTCCTTTGTACCTCCCACGGTCTGGCCGAAGGCCAAGGCCGCGCCTTCAGCGTAGACGGCATCGAACTGTTCGGCGTGCGCCGCCAAGGCCGAGTGTATCTCTACCGCAACCATTGCCCGCACCGCGGCATCCCGTTGAACTGGGCGGAAGATGCATTTCTCGATGACAGCGCCAGCCTGATCCACTGCGCCCATCATGGCGCGCTGTTCCTGATCGAAAGCGGCGAATGCGTGGCCGGGCCGTGCGAGGGCGAACAACTGCAGGCCCTGGGCTGCCATGAGGACAGCCAGGGCATCTGGTTCAAGGGGTAAGCAGCACCGGCAGGCGGCGGTCGATGACGATACCTTCGGCGTCCAGGCGTGTGCCGTAGGCCAGCACCTCCACCCCTTCTGCCACCGCCGCGCGCAGGGCCTGGGCATAGGCCGCATCGATCTCCTCGGCCGGGCGCACCGCGTCGATACCGGTTAGGTTCACGCAATACAGCTGTACCGCCCGCACGCCCTGCCTGGCCAGCTTCGCCAGCTCGCGCAGGTGCTTGGCACCGCGCTGGGTCACCGCATCAGGGAAGGCCGCGACCGTGCTGCCTGGGTAGCCCAGGGTCACGCTCTTGACCTCGACATAGGCCGGGGCACCGTCGAACTCCAGGCGAAAGTCGATGCGGCTGCCTTCCTCGCCGTAGGCCACTTCACGCCTTAGAGCACTGAAGCCGGCCAGTTCGGCGATAATGCCGGCATGCAGGGCCTCTTCGACCAGCGTATTGGCCCGCCCGGTGTTCACACAGGCCAGCCGCCCCTGCGGGGTTTCGCTGATTTCCCAGGTGCCCGGCAGCTTGCGTTTGGGGTCGTTGGAGCGGCTGAACCACACCTGCCCGCCTTCACGCATGCAGTTGAGCATGGAGCCGGTGTTCGGGCAGTGGATGGTCAGTTGTTCGCCGCCGGTCAGTTCGATATCCGCCAGAAAGCGTTTGTAGCGGCGCAGCAGACGGCCTTGTTCGAGTGGAGGATAAAACTGCATCAGCCTTGCCAGCTCCGCAGGCCGCGGGCAATGCGCTGCACCGCTTCTTCCAGGCGCGGCAGGCTCTGGGTGTAGGCAAAGCGCACATGGTGACCGGCCAGGTGACGGCCAAAATCCAGGCCTGGAGTGAACGCCAGGTGTTCGGTCTCCAGGAAGTGCCGGCAGAAGGCAAAGGCGTCACCGCCGAAGGCACTGATGTCGGCATACAGGTAGAACGCCCCCTGCGGCTCGACGGCAATGCGGAAGCCCAGTTCGCGCAGGGCGGGCAACAGGTAGTCGCGGCGGCGGGCGAACTCGGCGCGGCGCTCCTCGAAAATGGCCAGGGTTTCGGGCTGGAAACACGCCAGGGCGGCATGCTGGGCCATGCTTGGCGCACTGATGTACAGGTTTTGAGCCAGCTTCTCCAGGTCGGCAACCGCGCCAGGAGGTGCCACCAACCAGCCAAGGCGCCAACCGGTCATGCCGAAATACTTGGAAAAACTATTCAGGACGAATGCCGAGTCGTCCACTTCCAGCACGCTGGGGGCGTCCATGCCGTAGGTCAGGCCATGGTAGATCTCGTCCACCACCAGATGGCCGTGGCGCTCGTGGGTGGCCTTGGCAAGGCCGGCCAGCTCGTCACGCCCCAGCACGGTGCCAGTCGGGTTGGCCGGCGAGGCGACCAGGGCACCGACCGTGTCCTTGTCCCAGTAGCGGTCGACAAGGTCGTCGGTCAGCTGGTAATTCACCTCCGGGCCCACCGGCACCAGCTGCGCCCCGCCCTCGACCAGGCGCAGGAAGTGACGGTTGCACGGGTAGCCCGGGTCGGCCAGCAGCCAGTGCTTGCCTGGGTCGACCAGCAGGCTGCTGGCCAGCAGCAGCGCACCGGAGCCGCCTGGGGTAATGAGAATGCGCTCAGGGTCTATGCCCAGGCCATAGCGCTGGGCATAAAAGCCGGCAATCGCTTCGCGCAGAACCGGCAGGCCGCGTGCGGCAGTATAGCGGGTATGCCCGGCGGCCAGCGCGGCCTGGCCAGCAGCGACGATAGGCGCGGCGGTGGTGAAATCCGGCTCGCCGATTTCCAGGTGGATCACGTCGTGCCCCGCCGCCTGCAGCTCGTTGGCCCGGGCAAGCAGCGCCATTACATGAAAGGGTTCAATGGCGCGGCTGCGCGCGCTGTAGGGATGGGCCATGACCTTCTCTCAATAGCGACTAAACTGGAGATTCTACCCCTGCAAACGATCGAACGTCCCGCCCAGGTCAGTGTCAATAAGCAGGATCGGGCGGGCTAGCGCACCCCCGATCTATCTGGTAAGTTCGGCGGCTCGCAGTCGCAGGGCCGGCGGTCGCCGGAGATGGAGCATCCTGCGCATTGGATCAGATGAGTGAGAGGCGGTCTATTCATGTCCACCGTAGAAAAGCAAAAAACCGGTCAAACCATGTACGGTGTCGAGCCCTATAAAGAGACCAAGGGCGAAGAGTACATGGGTGAGCCCATGAAGAAGCATTTCACCAAGCTTCTCAACGCCTGGAAAGGCGAGCTCATGCAGAGTGTGGATCGCACCGTAGACCACATGAAGGATGAAGCTGCGAACTTCCCGGACCCGGCCGACCGCGCCAGCCAGGAAGAAGAATTTGCTCTGGAGCTGCGCAACCGTGACCGCGAGCGCAAGCTGATCAAGAAGATCGACAAGACCCTGCAAAAGATTCAGGACGAAGACTACGGCTGGTGCGAATCGTGCGGCATCGAGATCGGCCTGCGCCGCCTGGAGGCGCGCCCTACCGCCGACCTGTGCTTCGACTGCAAGGAAATAGCCGAGAAAAAGGAAAAGACAGTCGGCAAAGGCTGATCTTTCTTTCCACCTGAACGGGGCGCATCATGCGCCCCGTTTCATTTATATGCCCAGCCTGAACATGACCGACTCAAGCTACATCGGGCGTTTCGCCCCCACCCCCAGCGGCTTCCTGCACTTCGGCTCGCTGGTCGCCGCCCTCGCCTCCTGGCTCGATGCCCGCGCCGTGAAAGGCCGCTGGCTGCTGCGCATGGAAGACACCGACCCGCCTCGGGAAATGCCCGGCGCCCGCGATGCCATCCTGCAGACCCTGGAGCGTTACGGCCTGGAGTGGGACGGCGAAGTGGTGTTCCAGAGCCAGCGGCACGATGCCTATGCTGCGGTCGTCGACCGCCTGTTCAATATGGGCCTGGCCTACGCCTGCACGTGCTCGCGCAAGCAGCTGGAGGGTTACAACGGCATCTACCCGGGGCTTTGCCGCAATGCCGGGCATGCTCGGAATGGCGCGGCGATCCGCCTGCGCGTGCCGGAGCTGATCTACCGCTTTACCGACCGCGTGCAGGGCGAGTTCCAGCAGCACCTGGGGCGTGAAGTGGGCGACTTCGTCATTCAGCGTCGCGACGGGCTGTATGCCTACCAGCTGGCGGTGGTACTGGACGATGCCTGGCAAGGTGTTACCGACATCGTGCGTGGCGCCGACCTGCTCGACAACACCCCGCGCCAGCTGTACCTGCAAGAGTTGCTGGGCTTTTCGCAGCCGCGCTACCTGCATATCCCGTTGATCGTGCAGCCGGACGGGCACAAGTTGGGCAAGTCGTACCGCTCGCCGCCGTTGCAGGCGGACCAGGCGACACCGCTGTTGCTGCGGGCGCTGCGGGCGTTGGGGCAGGAGGCAGACCCCGAGTTGCTGCTGGCAACGCCGGCTGAGGTGCTGGCGGTAGCTCGCAAGCAGTGGAAGCCCGAGGCGATTGCACAGCGGACCACGGTGCCAGAGGCTGATTTGCGCTGAGGCAGGCCCGGCCCCTTCGCGGGTAAACCCGCTCCCACAGGGTCCTAACCAAACCTGAGGAAAGCGCATTACCTGTGGGAGCGGGTTCACCCGCGAAGAGGCCGGCACAGGCAACCCACCCCGCAAAAACAAAAGCCCAATAAATTCAACCTCTTGGCGAACACCATGGATTCCCGCTAGCATCCCCCCAGCCATTTGCGCCAATAATAAGTCCAAGCCCGCAGCGCCCAACCATCGAGGCCAGCATGTACATCTATCGTTTGGTCCTGCTTCTGGTCGTGGGGATCTACCTGTTCTCCCCGGCCATCATGGACTGGTGGATCGAACCGACCGGAGCCTGGTATCGCCCTTACCTGCTCTGGCTGATCCTGATCGTCGTCACCTTCATCCTGCAGAGCCAACGAGATGCCGATGAGCTTTAGCCTGACCCAGATGATCCTGATCAGCGCCGCGTACCTCATGGTGCTGTTCGGCGTGGCCTGGATCAGCGAGCGGGGGTTGATCCCGCGCTCGATCATTCGCCACCCGCTCACCTACACCCTGTCGCTGGGCGTGTACGCCAGTGCCTGGGCCTTCTATGGCTCGGTGGGCCTGGCCTACCAGTACGGCTACGGCTTCCTTGCCTGTTATCTGGGGGTGTCCGGCGCGTTCCTGCTGGCGCCGGTGCTGCTCTACCCGATCCTCAAGATTACCCGCACCTACCAGCTGTCATCGCTGGCGGACCTGCTGGCATTCCGCTTCCGCAGTACCTGGGCCGGCGCGCTGACCACCATTTTCATGCTGATTGGCGTGCTGCCCTTGCTGGCCCTGCAGATCCAGGCCGTGGCCGACTCGATAAGCATCCTCACCGGTGAGCCGGTCAAGGCGCGGGTTGCCTTCGCCTTCTGTACGCTGATCATCCTGTTCACCATCTTCTTCGGCTCGCGGCACATCGCCACACGCGAAAAGCACGAAGGGCTGGTGTTCGCCATCGCCTTCGAGTCGGTGATAAAGCTGCTTGCCCTGGGCGGTATCGGCCTGTACGCCCTGTATGGCGTGTTCGGCGGCCCGCACGAGCTGGAAGTGTGGCTGCTGCAGAACCAGACCGCCCTGGCCGCTCTGCATACGCCACTGCAGGAAGGCCCATGGCGCACCCTGCTGCTGGTGTTCTTCGCCTCGGCCATCGTCATGCCGCACATGTACCACATGGCCTTCACCGAAAACCTCAACCCGCGCTCGCTGGTCAGCGCCAGCTGGGGCCTGCCGCTGTTCCTGCTGCTGATGAGCCTGGCCGTGCCGCTGGTGCTGTGGGCCGGCCTGCGCCTGGGCGCCACCACCAACCCTGAGTACTTCACCCTGGGCCTGGGGCTTGCCGCCAACAACCAGGCACTGGCGCTGTTGGCCTACATCGGCGGCTTGTCGGCCGCCAGCGGGCTGATCATCGTCACCACCCTGGCGCTGTCGGGCATGGCCCTGAACCACCTGGTGCTGCCGCTGTACCAGCCGCCGGCCGAAGGCAACATCTACCGCTGGCTGAAGTGGACCCGCCGCGCGCTGATCGTCGCCATCATCACCGCCGGGTTCATGTTCTACCTGACCCAGAACAACCACCAGAGCCTGGCCAACCTTGGCATCGTCGCCTTCGTCGCCACATTGCAGTTCCTGCCGGGCGTGCTGTCGGTTCTGTACTGGCCAACTGCGAACCGCCGTGGCTTCATCGCCGGCTTGCTGGCGGGCACCCTGGTGTGGATGGTGACCATGCTGCTGCCACTGCTGGGCAACCTGCAGGGCTTCTACATCCCGCTGCTGGACATGATCTACGTGCTGGACGACACCAGCTGGCACATGGCGGCCATCGCCTCGCTGGCGGCCAACGTGCTGTTGTTCACCCTGATCTCGCTATTCACCAACGCCAGTACCGAAGAAGTAAGCGCCGCCGAAGCCTGCGCGGTGGACAACGTGCGCCGCCCGCAACGCCGCGAGCTGCACGCCGCCTCGCCACAGGAGTTCGCCACCCAGCTGGCCAAGCCGCTGGGCGCCAAGGCTGCACAGAAGGAAGTGGAACAGGCCCTGCGTGACCTCTACCTGCCTTTCGACGAGCGCCGCCCCTATGCCTTGCGTCGGCTGCGCGACCGCATCGAGGCCAACCTGTCCGGCCTGATGGGGCCGAGCGTGGCCCAGGACATGGTCGAGACCTTCCTGCCGTACAAGTCCGGTAACGAAAACTACGTGACCGAGGACATCCACTTCATCGAAAGCCGCCTGGAAGACTACCACTCGCGCCTGACTGGCCTGGCCGCCGAGCTCGACGCCCTGCGCCGCTACCACCGCCAGACCCTGCAGGAGCTGCCCATGGGCGTCTGCTCGCTGGCCAAGGACCAGGAAATCCTGATGTGGAACAAAGCCATGGAAGAGCTCACCGGCATCGCCGCCAAGCACGTGGTCGGCTCACGCCTGGTTACCATCAGCGAACCTTGGCGCGGCCTGTTGCAAGGTTTCATCAATGTGCCCGACGAGCACCTGCACAAGCAGCGCCTGGCGCTGGACGGCCAGCCGCGCTGGCTGAACCTGCACAAGGCGGCCATCGACGAGCCGCTGGCCCCGGGTAACAGCGGCCTGGTGTTGCTGGTAGAGGACCTTACCGAAACCCAGGCGCTGGAAGACAAGCTGGTGCACTCCGAACGCCTGGCCAGCATCGGCCGCCTGGCCGCCGGGGTGGCCCACGAGATCGGCAACCCGATCACCGGCATCGCCTGCCTGGCGCAGAACCTGCGCGAGGAGCGTGAGGGCGATGGCGAAATCATCGAGCTGTCCAGCCAGATTCTCGAACAGACCAAGCGGGTATCACGTATCGTCCAGTCGCTGATGAGCTTCGCCCATGCCGGCGGCAGCCACCAGAACAGCGAAGAGCCGGTATGCCTGGCCGAAGTGGCGCAGGATGCCATCGGTCTGCTGGCGTTGAACCGGCGCAATTTCGAAGTACAGTTCTTCAACCTCTGCGACCCGGAGCACTGGGCCGAAGGGGACCCGCAGCGCCTGGCCCAGGTGCTGATCAACCTGCTCTCCAACGCCCGCGACGCCTCACCGCCCGGTAGCGCCGTACGCGTGCGCAGCGAAGTCAGCGAACACACCGTCGACCTGATCGTCGAGGATGAGGGCAGCGGGATCCCGAAGAGCATCATGGACCGCCTGTTCGAACCCTTCTTCACCACCAAGGACCCGGGCGAAGGAACCGGACTGGGGCTCGCTCTGGTCTATTCCATCGTGGAAGAGCATTATGGGCAAATCACCATCGACAGCCCGGCCGATATCGAACGGCAACGTGGCACCCGGATCCGCGTGACCCTGCCCCGGCATGTCGTAGCGACGTCCCCTGAAATTCGAGACCGTCGAGAGAATTGAATCAATGCCGCACATTCTGATCGTCGAAGACGAAACCATCATCCGCTCGGCCTTGCGTCGCCTGCTCGAACGGAACCAGTACCAGGTCAGCGAAGCCGGCTCGGTGCAGGAAGCCCAGGAACGCTTCAGCATTGCCACCTTCGACCTGATCGTCAGCGACCTGCGCCTGCCAGGCGCGCCCGGCACCGAACTGATCAAGCTCGGCCAAGGCACCCCGGTGCTGATCATGACCAGCTACGCCAGCCTGCGCTCGGCAGTAGACTCGATGAAAATGGGCGCGGTGGACTACATCGCCAAGCCATTCGACCATGACGAGATGCTGCAAGCGGTGGCGCGTATCCTGCGTGACCGCCAGAACGCCCCGGCTGCTGCTCCAGCGGCCGAGCCACGGGCCACCAACGGCAAGGCCGCCCCGGCCGACAAAGGCAGCGCGGCAGCCGCCAATGGCGAAATCGGCATCATCGGCTCGTGCCCGCCGATGCAGGATATGTACAGCAAGATCCGCAAGGTCGCGCCCACCGACTCCAACGTGCTGATCCAGGGCGAGTCGGGCACCGGTAAAGAGCTGGTTGCACGCGCTCTGCACAACCTGTCGCGCCGGGCCAAGGCGCCGATGATTTCGGTGAA
Source organism: Pseudomonas sp. NLJ1 (assembly GCF_049486705.1). NCBI lineage: Bacteria > Pseudomonadati > Pseudomonadota > Gammaproteobacteria > Pseudomonadales > Pseudomonadaceae > Pseudomonas > Pseudomonas sp. NLJ1. The sequence goes on from NZ_CP137735.1 coordinate 1,999,314, forward strand.
CTGCGCGGCCATCCCCGAGACACTGATCGAGTCCGAACTGTTCGGCCACGAGAAAGGCGCGTTCACCGGCGCCAGCGCCGGGCGCGCCGGCCTGGTGGAAGCTGCCGATGGCGGTACCCTGTTCCTCGACGAAATCGGCGAACTGCCGCTGGAAGCCCAGGCCCGCCTGTTGCGCGTGCTGCAGGAAGGCGAGATTCGCCGGGTGGGTTCGGTACAGTCGCAAAAGGTCGATGTACGCCTGATCGCCGCGACCCACCGTGACCTGAAGAACCTGGCCAAGGCCGGCCAGTTCCGTGAAGACCTGTATTACCGCCTGCATGTGATCGCCCTGAAACTGCCTGCCCTGCGCGAGCGCGGCAGCGACGTCAACGAGATCGCCAGCGCCTTCCTCGCCCGCCAGAGCGCGCGCATCGGCCGCGACGACCTGCACTTCTCGGCCGAAGCCGAGCAAGCCATCCGTCACTACAGCTGGCCGGGTAACGTGCGCGAACTGGAAAACGCCGTGGAGCGTGCAGTGATCCTCAGCGAGAGCGCAGAAATTTCCGCCGACCTGCTGGGCATCGACATCGAGCTGAGTGACCTGGAGGATGATGAAATCCTCGACAACGCCTTGGTCGTGGCCAGTGCGACGAATGCCAGCCATGAGCCGACAGAGGACCTGTCGCTGGAGGACTACTTCCAGCACTTCGTGCTCGAACACCAGGACCACATGACCGAAACCGAGCTGGCTCGCAAGCTCGGGGTCAGCCGCAAGTGCCTGTGGGAACGCCGCCAGCGCCTGGGCATCCCGCGGCGCAAGAGCAACGCTACCAGCGAATAAGCGATCTGCCGGGGCGGGAGGTTCCTCCTGCCCCTTCTCTACACAGCCTCCCCGGCCCTTTCGCGGGTAAACCCGCTCCCACAGGTATTACTCCCCTCGGAGAGGGTGAAGTACCTGTGGGAGCGGGCATGCCCGCGAAAGGGCCGGCAAAGCCAGCGCACACACCCCAGGTAACACATCAGCCCCCGCAAAAATCTGTTACCCAAGCTTTCCGCCGTAACAGTTCCCGAGGCGTACGGTAACGAAATTTCGACATTTTCGACCGCTGAAAAACTGCTAGCCCCCTCCAAGTCCTTGATTTTACTGGGTTTGCAAAAGTTGGCACGGCACCTGCTATATGTCTGGTACAAGAACAATAACAAGCACTGCAACTCAGAATAAGAACAAGACGAAACGGCTCACGCACAATAAAAACAAGACGGCGGAGGCGCAGCTAACTGATTCTTTTGGAGAGGATGCGTGTTTGGGGCTTGCCCCACAACCAGGCAGAGAACAATAAAAACTGCACTAAAAAGCAGCGCCTGAACTGGTTGGATCGACAGATCAACGTGACATCAGCGACCAAAGCAATCCGTTTGCTCTTAACCCCTGGCTTGGGGGTCGTCCACAAGCTTCGAGATTTGTGGACAGGGCACTCAACAAAAACAAGAAGCCCAGCAGAAAAACAATAAGAGCACGCAACGACTTCTTGGGGAGCTTAGGCTCCCCTTGTCGTTTCTACCCTTCCGGCAGGCATCCTGCTACCCGCCTACACCATTCCTTGAGTAAATGCTAGAATCCCCGCCCATCATGCGGCCATTCTCCTATTCTTGGCCGAACATTCCTTCAAACAGTGCATCCCATGCTGAAGAAGCTGTTCCAGTCGTTCCGCCCGCCCGTACCGGGCCCGCACCACAGGCGCACCACGCCTGAGGTGATCAACAAGAGCCAGCACTCGCTGCAACGCCACCAGTTCAGCCGCCATGCGGTGAACATCGTGGAACGCCTGCAGAGCGCCGGTTACCAGGCTTACCTGGTCGGTGGATGTGTCCGCGACCTGATGCTGGGCATCACGCCGAAAGACTTCGACGTCGCCACCAGCGCCACCCCCGAACAGGTCCGCGCCGAGTTCCGCAACGCGCGCATCATTGGCCGCCGCTTCAAGCTGGTCCACGTGCATTTCGGCCGTGAGATCATCGAGGTCGCCACCTTCCGCGCCCACCACTCGGAAGACGACCAGGGCGACAGCCACCGTTCGTCGCACAATGCCAGTGGCCGCATCCTGCGTGACAACGTGTACGGCACCCTGGAAGAAGACGCGCAACGTCGCGACTTCACCATCAACGCCCTGTACTACGACCCGGTCAGCGAGCGCATCCTCGACTACGCCAACGGCGTGCACGATATCCGCAACCGCCTGCTGCGTCTGATCGGTGACCCTACCCACCGCTATCAGGAAGACCCGGTGCGCATGCTGCGCGCGGTGCGCTTCGCCGCCAAGCTCGACTTCGGCATCGAAAAGCACACCGTCCAGCCGATCCGCGAGCTGGCCCCGATGCTGCGCGAGATTCCGCCAGCGCGCCTGTTCGAAGAGAGCCTCAAGCTGTTCCTCTCCGGCCAGGGCGCCATGGTCTTCGAAATGCTGGTCGACCTGCAGTTGTTCGAGCCGCTGTTCCCGGCCAGTTCGCATGCCCTGGACGAGCGCCCGACTTATACCCACACGCTGATCAGTCAGGCGCTGAACAACACCGACCTGCGCGTGAAGCAAGGCAAACCGGTAACCCCGGCCTTCCTCTTCGCCGCGCTGCTGTGGCCAGCCCTGCCCGCCCGCGTGCTGCACCTGCAGAACCAGGGCGTGCCGCCGATCCCCGCCATGAACGGTGCGGCCCACGACCTGATCGCCGAGCAATGCGCACGCATCGCCATCCCCAAGCGCTTCACCCTGCCGATCCGCGAGATCTGGGACATGCAGGAGCGCCTGCCACGCCGCAGCGGCAAGCGCGCCGACATGCTGCTGGACAACCCGCGCTTCCGCGCCGGCTACGACTTCCTGCTGCTGCGGGAAAGCGCCGGCGAAGAAACCGACGACCTTGGCCAATGGTGGACCGACTACCAGGATGCCAACGACAGCGAGCGCCGCGAAATGATCCGCGAACTGGGCAGCCGTGACGAAGGCACCGGCGCCGGCCCGCGCAAACGCAAGCGCAGCGGTGGCAAACGCAAGCGCAGTGGCGACGAGGCGTTCGAGTGAACACCCGCGCCTATATCGGCCTGGGCAGCAACCTGGACGCACCTGCCGAACAGTTGCGCAGCGCCTTGCACGCCCTCGACCAAGTCGAGGCCACGCGCCTGGTGGCGGCCTCGGCGCTGTATACCAGCGATTCGCTGCTGCCCGGCCAGCCGCGCTACACCAACGCCGTCGCAGCCCTGGACACCGCCCTGGCGCCGCTGGCCCTGCTCGATGCCCTGCAGGCCATCGAGAACGAACAGGGCCGCGTGCGCAAGGAGCGCTGGGGCCCGCGCACACTGGACCTGGACATCCTGCTGTTCGGCGACCAGGTGCTCGACGAGCCACGCCTGAAAGTGCCGCATTACCACATGCATGCCCGGCCTTTCGTGCTGTACCCGCTGGCAGAACTGGTACCGGGCGATTTCCGCCTGGCCGATGGTCGCGCCCTCGCGCAACTGCTCGCCGACTGCCCGTTCGTCGGCCTGGAACGCCTGTAAACCGGGCGTTCCAGCCTTGCGCACTGGCGCGGTAACGCCAGTAACACCCTGATCGTAACAATGCGGTAACAGGGTCATTGACTTCCCCCACCTCGCTCACGACTATAGGCGTCCCGTGTGGCACCAAAGTGCCGCATACCCGTATTTAGGCCCGGACGGACCTGTGCCCGAACATCACGCGCGATGATGTGCCGCTCCGGAAGATGACTACACGCGTTGAATGCAGTCGTTTCTTACAGCGCCTGAACGAGGAATTTCCTACATGCCTGAAGTAACCCTGACCACCCTCAATGGCCTCAAGGCCAAGGGTGAAAAAATCACCATGCTGACCTGCTACGACGCGACCTTCGCCAAGGCCGCCAGCCAGGCCGGTGTCGAAGTGTTGCTGGTGGGCGACTCGCTGGGCATGGTCCTGCAAGGCCACGACAGCACACTGCCGGTAACCACCGCGGACATGGCTTACCATACGGCCAGCGTCAAACGTGGCAACGACGGCGCGCTGATCCTCGCCGACCTGCCGTTCATGGCGCATGCCACCCCGGAGCAGGCCTTCGCCAACAGCGCCACACTGATGCAGGCCGGCGCCCACATGATCAAGATCGAAGGCGCTGCCTGGCTGGCCGAGACCATCCGCCTGCTGGCCGAGCGTGGTGTGCCGGTATGCGCGCACATGGGCCTGACCCCGCAAACTGTCAACGTGCTGGGTGGCTACAAGGTCCAGGGCCGCCAGGAAGCCCAGGCCCGGCAGATGCGCGCCGACGCCATCACCCTGGAACAGGCCGGTGCGGCAATGCTGCTGCTCGAGTGCGTGCCCAGCGAACTGGCCGCGGAAATCACCAATGCCGTGGGCATCCCGGTGATCGGTATTGGGGCGGGAAGTGCTACCGACGGCCAAGTTCTGGTGCTGCATGACATGCTCGGGCTGTCGTTGAGCGGTCGGGTACCGAAGTTCGTGAAGAACTTCATGGCTGGCCAACCAGACATCCAGAGCGCCCTCACCGCCTACGTCCAGGCAGTCAAGGCAGTCACTTTCCCGGCGAGTGAACACGGATTCAACGCATGAACACAGTCAAGACCGTCCGCGAACTGCGCGCCGCAGTCGCCCGAGCCCGCGGTGAAGGCAAGCGCATCGGCTTCGTGCCGACCATGGGCAACCTGCACAGCGGCCATGCCGCCCTGGTGACCAAGGCTACGCAGCGCGCCGATTTCGTGGTCGCCAGCATCTTCGTCAACCCGCTGCAGTTCGGCGTCAACGAAGACCTCGACAAGTACCCGCGCACCCTGGTCGCCGACCAGGAGCGCCTGCTCCAGGCAGGCTGCAATCTGCTGTTCGCGCCCAGCGTCGAAGAGATGTACCCCGACGGCATGAACGTGCAAACCCGGGTCAGCGTACCCCATCTTTCCGAAGGCCTGTGCGGCGCCAGCCGGCCCGGGCATTTCGAAGGCGTGGCCACCGTGGTCAACAAGCTGTTCAACATGGTCCAGCCTGACCTTGCCGTGTTCGGCGAAAAGGACTTCCAGCAGCTGGCGGTAATTCGCGCCATGGTGCGCGACCTGAACATGCCAATCCAGATCATCGGCGAACCCACCGTGCGGGCCGAGGATGGCCTGGCGCTGTCGTCGCGCAATGGTTACCTCACGCCTGAGCAACGTGCTGCGGCGCCAGCGTTGTATCGCACGCTGCAGCATATCGCTGCTGGCATCGGCCGTGGCCAACGGGACTTTGCCGCGCTGGTTGCCGAAGGCCAGGCGCAGTTGACCGCCGCTGGTTTCCGCCCGGATTACCTGGAAGTGCGTCATGCCGTGAGCCTGCGCCCGGCAGTGATCGATGATCGAGACCTGGTGGTTTTAGCGGCGGCTTACCTGGGTAACACACGGTTGATCGACAACCTGTACCTGCATGTGGAAGAGAAGACCGCGTAATGGCCGGGGCTGCTTTGCAGCCCATTCGCAGCACAAGGCTGCTCCTACAGAGGAATACTATCTCCTGCAGGAGCAGCCTTGTGCTGCGAATGGGGCGCAAAGCGCCCCCCAAAATCCCCGCCATACCCATTCCCTGCAAGTGGCCTTTGCCTATAATGGTGCCAGCCTGAACCCGGCAATGAGTGCCGTGTCCAAGGTCTCACCACGCACCAAGGGAACCCCGCGCAATGGCGTATTACCGTACACCCCACGATGTCACGGCCCTGCCCGCCTGGCAGGCGCTCCAGCAACACCGCGACGCCATGCAAGGCTTCAGCATGCGCGAAGCGTTCGCCGCCGATGCCAAGCGCTTCGACCAGTTCTCCCTGAGCTCCTGTGGCCTGTTCCTCGACTATTCGAAAAACCTGATCACTGAACAAAGCCGCGACCTGCTGGTGAACCTGGCCAACGAAGTGGGCTTGCAGGACGCCATCAAGTCGATGTTCGCCGGCGAAATCATCAACGCCTCCGAAGGCCGCCCGGTGCTGCACACCGCCCTGCGCCGGCCGGTAGGCGACAAGCTCAGCGTCAACGGCGTGAACGTCATGCCGGAAGTACACAAGGTGCTCAACCAGATCACCGAACTGGTCGGCCGTATCCACGACGGACTGTGGCGCGGCTACAGCGAAAAACCGATCACCGATGTGGTCAACATCGGTATCGGTGGCTCGTTCCTCGGCCCCGAGCTGGTCTCCGAGGCGCTGCTGCCCTATGCCCAGCGCGGTGTGCGCTGCCACTACCTGGCGAACATCGACGGCAGTGAGTTCCACGAGCTGTCAGCCAACCTGCGCGCCGAAACCACGCTGTTCATCGTCTCGTCGAAATCGTTCAACACCCTCGAGACCCTGAAGAATGCCATGGCCGCGCGTACCTGGTACCTGGCCCAAGGCGGCTCGGAAGCCGAGCTGTACCGCCACTTCATCGCCGTTTCCAGCAACAAGGCCGCCGCCGTGGCCTTCGGCATCCGCGAAGAAAACATCTTCCCGATGTGGGACTGGGTAGGCGGGCGTTACTCGCTGTGGTCGGCCATCGGCCTGCCGATCGCCCTGGCCATCGGTACCGCCAACTTCAAGGAACTGCTGTCCGGCGCCTACACCATGGACCAGCACTTCCAGACCGCGCCGTTCGAAAAGAACATGCCGGTGCTGCTGGCCCTGCTGGGCGTGTGGTACGGCAACTTCTGGGGCGCCAGCAGCCACGCGATCCTGCCGTACGACCACTACCTGCGCAACATTACCAAGCACCTGCAACAGCTGGACATGGAGTCCAACGGCAAGAGCGTGCTGCAGGACGGCACCCCGGTGAAAACCGACACCGGCCCGGTGATCTGGGGCGGCGTCGGCTGCAACGGCCAGCATGCCTACCACCAGCTACTGCACCAGGGCACCCAGCTGATTCCGGCCGACTTCATCGTGCCGGTGGTGAGCTTCAACCCGGTGGCTGACCATCATCAGTGGCTGTACGCCAACTGCCTGTCGCAGAGCCAGGCGCTGATGCTGGGCAAAACCCGCGAAGAAGCCGAAGCAGAGCTGCGTGGGAAAGGCCTGAACGAAGCGGACATCGAGAAGCTGGCACCGCACAAGGTGATCCCGGGCAACCGCCCGAGCAACACCCTGGTGGTGGAGCGCATCAGCCCGCGCCGCCTGGGCGCGCTGGTGGCGATGTACGAGCACAAGGTCTTCGTACAGAGCGTGATCTGGGGCATCAACGCCTTCGACCAGTGGGGCGTGGAGCTGGGCAAGGAGCTGGGCAAGGGCGTTTACCAACGCCTGGTCGGCAGCCTGGAAGACAGCGCCGAAGACGGCTCCACCCAAGGCCTGATCAACTACTTCCGCGGCCGTCACCGCGGGTAACCTGAAACCTGCACCAGCCTCTTCGCGGGTAAACCCGCTCCCACAGGGATCGCACAGTTCTTGAGAGCTGTACAGTACCTGTGGGAGCGGGTTTACCCGCGAAGGGGCCGGTACAGGTTGAACACCTCTCCCAGCTACACTGTCCTATCGAATAGCCGTTGCAGTCCATCGCCCCTTACAAGAGCAGGACCACCCGCCATGTTCGATATCCGCAACTACCCCCAGGCCCTGGCCGTCAGCCAGTCCGCCGCCCTCACCCCCGACGAGTACCGCCGCCTCTACCGCCAGTCGGTGGATGACCCCGACACCTTCTGGGCCGAACAGGCCAAGCGCCTGGACTGGATCAAGCCTTGGTCGAGCGTGCAGCAATGCGACCTGAAGACCGGCAACGCCCGCTGGTTCGACGGCGCCCAGCTCAACGTCAGCTACAACTGCATCGACCGCCACCTGGCCCGACGCGGCGAACAGACCGCCCTGCTGTGGGAAGGCGATGATCCCAAGGACTCCAAGGCCATCTCCTACCGCGAACTGCACCGTCAGGTCTGCCGCCTGGCCAATGCACTGAAAGCACGCGGGGTGAAGAAAGGCGACCGGGTGTGCATCTACATGCCGATGATCCCCGAGGCCGCCTTCGCCATGCTTGCCTGCACCCGCATCGGTGCCATTCACTCGGTGGTGTTCGGCGGCTTTTCGCCCGACGCCCTGCGCGACCGTATCCTCGATGCCGACTGCCGCACGGTGATCACCGCCGATGAAGGCGTGCGCGGCGGCAAACGTATCCCGCTGAAACAGAACGTCGACAAGGCCCTGGCCAGCTGCCCTGCGGTCAGCAGCGTATTCGTGGTGCGCCGCACCGGCGGCGAGGTCACCTGGGCCGAAGACCGTGACCTCTGGTACCACGAGGCGACGGAAAAGGCCGGCGACGACTGCGTTCCCGAGCCGATGGGCGCCGAAGACCCGCTGTTCATCCTCTATACCTCCGGCAGCACAGGCAAACCCAAGGGCGTGCTGCACACCACCGGCGGCTACCTGCTACAGGCCACCCTCACTTTCAAGGTGGTGTTCGACTACCGTGACGGCGAGGTGTTCTGGTGCACCGCCGATGTCGGCTGGGTCACCGGCCACAGCTACATTGTCTACGGCCCGCTGGCCAATGGCGCGATCTCGCTGATGTTCGAAGGCGTGCCCAACTACCCGGACACCTCACGTTTCTGGCAGGTGGTGGACAAGCACCAGGTAAACATCTTCTACACCGCCCCAACCGCCCTGCGCGCGCTGATGCGCGAAGGCTCCGCGCCACTGCAGAGCACTTCACGCCAGAGCCTGCGCCTGCTGGGCAGCGTCGGCGAGCCGATCAACCCCGAAGCCTGGGAGTGGTATTTCGAGGAAGTCGGGCAAAAGCGCTGCCCCATCGTCGATACCTGGTGGCAGACCGAAACCGGCGGCATCATGCTCACCCCGCTGCCCGGCTCGCAGTCGCTCAAGCCCGGCTGTGCCACCCAGCCCATGTTCGGCGTGCAACCCGTGCTGCTGGACGAAAAGGGCAAACTCATCGAAGGCCCCGGCGCCGGCCTCCTGGCGATCAAGGCCAGTTGGCCAGGGCAGATCCGCAGCGTCTACGGCGACCATCAGCGCATGGTCGACACCTATTTCAAACCGATGCCCGGCTATTACTTCACCGGCGACGGCGCCCGCCGCGACGCCGATGGCGACTACTGGATCACCGGGCGTATCGACGACGTGATCAACGTTTCCGGCCACCGCATCGGTACCGCCGAAGTGGAAAGCGCGCTGGTACTGCATGACAGTGTCGCCGAAGCGGCGGTGGTCGGTTACCCCCACGACCTCAAGGGCCAAGGCGTTTACGCCTTCGTCACGCCCATGAATGGAGTAACGCCGGACGACGCGCTCAAAGCCGAGTTGCTGGCCCTGGTCAGCAAGGAAATCGGCAGTTTCGCCAAGCCCGAGCTGATCCAGTGGGCCCCGGCATTGCCCAAGACACGCTCAGGCAAGATCATGCGGCGTATACTGCGCAAGATCGCCTGCAACGAGCTGGACAACCTGGGCGATACCTCGACCCTGGCCGACCCCAGCGTGGTGCAGGGCCTGATCGACAAACGCCTCAACCAGTAACCGGCGGCTGCTGTTCATGGCCGCCCTGAACCACAGGTCGCCATGGAAGCCCTTCGCCGCCGCATCGAAACCCAGGTCATGAGCCTTACCGGGCTGGCCCTCGGCCAGCTCGACCTGGAGTCGCCCAAGGGCGACCCGGGCCTGTTCGGCCCGCACAGCATCAGCTGGCGGGTACATGGCGACTTCCCGAGCATGCTGGTCGGCGGCATCAGTGCCCTCATGCTGCAGTTGCTGCACCCGCTGGCCCTGGCCGGGGTGTGGGACCATTCCAACTTCCGTGAAGACTTGCTCGGCCGCCTGCGCCGTACCAGCCAATTCATCTCCGGCACCACCTTCGGCGCCACCCGCGATGCCGAGTGGCTGATCGACAAGGTGCGCACCATCCACCTGCAGGTGACCGGCACCGCGCCGGATGGCCGCCCGTATGCGGCCAGCGACCCGGACCTGCTGACCTGGGTGCATGTGGCGGAAGTCAGCAGCTTCCTCGCCGCCCACCTGCGTTACCGCAACCCGCAGCTTGCGCGCGCCGAGCAGGATGCCTACTACGCAGAAATCGCATTGATTGCCGAGCGCCTTGGCGCCCGCGACGTGCCGCGCTCATGCCAGCAGGTCGAGGACTTCCTGCAGCGCATGCGCCCACAGTTGCACTGCGACGCACGCAGCCATGAGGTGGTCGGCATCCTGCTCGATGCCCCCGCTCCCAGCCGCCTGGCACAGCCGGTGGGCAAGCTGATGCTGCATGCCGGTATCGACCTGCTGCCGGGCTGGGCCCAGGCCATGCTTGGGCTACAGCACGGCCCGTTGCAGCGGCGCATGATCCGCCTGGGCCTGCAACGCACCGCGCCAGTACTGCGCTGGGCGATGCGTGACGGCTCGGCGCACCGTGCCAAACGGCGCATGGGCATCGAATGAAGTCGAATGGTCGCCTCAGCGGAACTGATTTAACGTGCCATACTCCAAGCTCTCCTGCTTAGACAGACGAAGCGACACATGTACAAAGGATTGACTCGCGCCGCTGGCGCACTGCTGGCCTTGGTAGCCCTCTACAGCCTTCTCGGCTTTCTCGTTCTTCCCGGTGTCGCGCTGCGCATCGCCAATCAGCAGTTGGCCCAGTACGCAACCGTACCTGCCCACCTCGAACGGATCGAGCTCAACCCCTTCAGCCTCGAGCTGACGCTGTGGGGCCTGCAGATCGGCGAGCCGGGCAAGGAGCAGGTCGGCTTCGATCGGCTTTACGCCAACCTCTCGCTCGACAGCCTGTGGAGCGGCGCCTTGCACCTGGACGCTGTGGAACTGGTCAAGCCACGCAACGAAGTGCTGTTCGCCAAGGACGGTACTCTCAACCTGACCCGCCTGTTCAAGCTGCCAGCCAGCGAAGCCAAGCCTGACGAGCCGCCCAGCGACCCGTTCCCGCTACGCATCGGCAGCATCAAGCTCAGCGACGGCTATCTGCACTTCGAGGACCTGCGCCCGAGCGAGCCGATCGAGTTCCTCTACGACAACATGAACCTGGAGTTGAAGAACCTCAGCACCCTGCCCAACGACAATGCCGACATGGCCCTGGTGGCCATCGGCCCCAACGGCGGGCGCATCGACTGGAAAGGCACGCTGAGCCTGGCGCCGATCGCCTCTGAAGGCACACTGAAAATCACCGAAGGCAGGATGAAGGCATTCTGGCCCTACGTGCGCGATGCGGTACCACTGGTGCTGGAAGACGGCGTGGTCAGCCTTGACACTCATTACAAGCTCAACCTCGCCAAGCAGACCGAGCTACTGCTGGACAACGCGTCGGTGCGCATTGCACCGTTCGCCATCAAGGCCCCGGATGGCCGCCCGCTGGCGCGCCTGGCCAGCCTGGAAGTGAGCGAAACCTCGGTCGACCTGGTCAAGCAGCTGGTCACCGTGGGCAAGATCCGTAGCGAAAAACTTGAAACCTGGGCCGCGCTGGAAAAGGACGGCCAACTCGACTGGCAGAAGCTGTTCGCCAGCCAGCCGGCCAAGGCCACGCCGAAGGAAAAGGCCGAACCAGCCACCGCCGAGCCCACGCCAGAACAGCAAGCCGTCAAGGAGCCGAGCAAACCTTGGCAGGTACTGCTCAAGGATGTGCAGCTGCGTAACTACCTGGTGCACCTGGCAGACCGTACCCAGAAGGAGCCAGTGGCCCTCGATGTCGGCCCGCTCAATGCCGACCTGCAAGGTTTCGACAGCCTCAACAAGTCGCCCTTCACCCTCAAGCTCGATACTGGCGTGGGCAAGCAAGGCAAACTGCAGGCTGCCGGCCAGGTCAACCTGGCGCCCATCTGGGCCAAGCTGGACGTAAGCAGCCGCGACATCGACCTGCGGGTGGCCCAGGCCTATATCAGCCCGTTCATCCTGCTGGAGCTGCGCAGCGGCATGCTCGCCAGCGATCTCAAGGTCGATCTGAAGAACACCGCACCGCTGGCCTTCAGCGTCACCGGCAAGGCCCAGGTCAGCCAGCTGCACACCCTCGACACCATCAAGAGCCGCGACTTCGTCAAATGGCAGCAGGTGAACGTCGACGGCCTGTCCTACGTTCACGGCGATGCGCTGTCGATCGACAAGGTGACACTGCTGCAACCCTATGCACGCTTCATCATCAACGAAGACCGCACCACCAACATCAATGACCTGCTGATCCCGCAGCCGGCCGACGCCCCGGCGAGCAGCCAGGCGAAGCCGACCGCGGCCAGCAATGACAAGCCGCTGGGTATCCACATCGGCCAGATCGACATCAACGACGGCTCGGCCAACTTCGCCGACCTGTCCCTCACACCCAACTTCGCCACCGCCATCCAGCAGCTCAACGGCCGGGTCGGCACCATCGACAACCGCAAGCCGGTGCCGGCCAAGGTCGACGTCAAGGGCAAGGTCGACCGCTATGCGCCGGTCACCATCAAAGGCGCCCTGAACCCGTTCAATCCGCTGGCCAGCCTGGATATCGCCACCAGCTTCAAGCGGGTCGAGCTGACCACGCTCACCCCCTACTCTGGCAAGTTCGCCGGCTTCCGTATCCGCAAGGGCCGGCTCAACCTCGACCTGCACTACCTGATCACCAATGGCCAGCTGAAGGCCGAGAACAAGGTAGTGGTAGAGCAGTTGCAGTTGGGCGAGAAGGTCGACAGCCCGGACGCAGTAGACCTGCCGATCCGCCTGGCGGTGGCGCTGCTGAAGGATACCGAAGGCAAGATCTCGATCGAGCTGCCGGTGTCGGGCGACCTCAACAACCCGCAGTTCAGCGTGATGCCGATCGTCTGGCAAACCCTGCGCAATCTGGTGTTGCGTGCGGCGCAGGCACCGTTCAAGTTCATTGGCGGGCTGGTTGCCGGCGGTGGCTCGGAAGACCTGGGCAATGTGTCCTTCGCCCCGGGCTCCAGCGAGCTCAATGGCGACGCCCAGGCATCGCTGGACAAGCTGGCGTCGGCCTTGAAGGAACGCCCGGAACTGCGCCTGGAAATCGAAGGCACCAGCGCCCAGGCCAGCGACGGCCCATTGATCGCCCAGCAGCGCCTGGAGCGTGAGTACCAGGCCACCTGGTACAAGATCCTGCAGCGTCGCGGCGACAAAGTACCGGCCAATGCGTCGATGCTGGTGGTCGACGACAGCGACAAACCGGCGATGCTCGAAGGCATCTACCGTAACCGCCTGAAACAGCAACCGCCTGCCGAGTGGGAGCAACTGGGCCGCGACGAGCGCACCGCCAAGCTGCGCGAGGCGGTGATCAAGTCCTGGGCCGAAAGTACCGCGCTGCTGCGTACACTTGGCCAGGAGCGGGCCAGCAGCATCAAGGATTACCTGGTCGACAAGGGCCAGCTGGAAGATGACCGGGTGTACTTCATCGATACCAGCCTGGGCCAGGCCGAGAGCGATGGGCGGGTGGTGACGCCGATGCATCTGGATGCTGAGTAACTTCTACTAGCAGGTCTGGCCCCTTCGCGGGCTTGCCCGCTCCCACAGGGATCGCGCACTGCTCAAGGTTTGTGCAGTACCTGTGGGAGCGGGTTTACCCGCGAAGAGGCCGGTACAGGCTTCACACCAACCGCTGCCCCGACACCGCCGGGTGATAAAGCGGCTGCACCTTGTTCCCTGCCGGGTCCAGCAGGTGGAAGCTGCGCGCCCCGTCACCATGATTGAACGGCCGATCCAGCAAGGTCACGCCATGGGCCTTGAAGTACTGGTACCAAGCCTCCAGCTCCTCCACGCTATCGACGATGAACCCATAATGGTCCAAAGTCTGCAAACCATTGGCCGCCCCGGCCCCGCGCCCCAACGACAGGTTGTCGTTACCGCAGGTCAGGTACACCAGGTCTTCATTGGCGCGGTTCAGCACTTCCATGCCCAGCACATCGACGTAGAAGCGCTCGCACTCTTCCAGGTTCGGTACCAGCAAGGCGATATGGCGCAGGCCGTTCAGGCGACCAGGGCGGACAGGCAATTCGGACATTGGCGAAGCTCCATTTTTGTATACAATTCATAATCGAATTTAAAACAAAAGGAGCGACTTGTGTATAGCCTGTTCATCAAGACTCGGGTGAAGCCCGGCTGCGCAGAGGACTTTCTGAATGCGATCAAGGTCAATGCGGCAGCTTCCGTCGCCACCGAACCTGGCTGCCTGGTGTTCGATGTGTCGCAAGATCGCGTCGACCCGGATGTGATCTACCTGTACGAGATCTACCGCGACGACGCGGCGTATGAAGTGCATACCCAAACCGCGCACTTTCGCGATAGCCGACCATTGGTCGAGCCGCTGATAGCCGAGCAGGAATGCTTCGAAAGTGATGTGGTTGCGCGTAATCCGGTGTACTAGGCGCACAATGAAAAGCCCCGGCAATAAGCCGGGGCCTGGAGCAAAGGTGGCCAAATCCGTTTGGCCGACGGGACATTCCTTACTCGGCTTTCAGGCCGTCGGACATGACGCTCTTGACGCCTTTGATGTTCTTGGTAATGCGAACGGCTTCTTCTTTCTGGGACTGAGTCACTGCCACGTCAGACGACAGCGAGACGACGCCCTGGCTGGTCTCGACTTTGATGTCGCTGCCTGGAATACCTTTTTCAGTCAGCAGGTCCGCTTTCACCTTGGTGGTGATCCAGGTGTCGGAACCTTCCTGCTTGGCGTTGTCGACGGTGTTCGCGGCCAACATGACTGGAGCCTGGGTTGGCTCTGCAGCGAACGCGCCGTTGGCCATGGTCAGGGTCAGAGCGGTAGCAGTAGCGGCAGCAATGGCGAACTTCTTCATGTGAGTCACTCCTGTTTATCGAAAGGTCTGCGCCGTATGTCCTGGCGTCAGGTATCAGGATAGTTGCATGCGCTGTGCCAGCTTTGCCGTTTCGCTTGTTTCCTTTTAAATCAAGGAGTTAGCAAAACATCCATCCTGGCGGCGTCGTGCATTCTGCAATCTGCACGATAAACCTGCATGCAAGATGCAAGTCCGCAAAAGGTTCCGTACCGGCATAAAAAAAGGGCCCCTTGCGGGGCCCTTCTTTCTACTGCGAGCTACTGCGAGGCAATTCTCAGACGCCCGAAGCCTTGGCTGCGGCAACATCCTTGATCGACAGCTTGATACGGCCGCGGTTGTCCACGTCCAGTACCAGTACTTCAACTTCCTGGCCTTCTTTCAGGATGTCGGTGACTTTCTCGACGCGAGCATCGCTCAGCATGGAAATGTGCACCAGGCCGTCCTTGCCAGGCAGGATGTTGACGAAGGCACCGAAGTCGACGATGCGCTCGACCTTGCCGACGTAGATCTTGCCGATCTCGGCCTCGGCGGTGATGCCCAGGATGCGCTGCTTGGCAGCATCTGCCGCTTCCTTGGTTTCGCCGAAGATCTTGATCGAGCCGTCGTCTTCGATGTCGATCGAAGCCTTGGTCTCTTCGCAGATGGCGCGAATGGTGGCGCCGCCTTTACCGATGACGTCACGGATCTTGTCCGTATCGATCTTCATGGCGATCATGGTCGGGGCGTTGGCCGACAGCTCGCTACGCGACTGGGCGATGATCTGGTTCATCTGGCCGAGGATGTTCAGGCGCGCTTCCAGGGCCTGGCCCAGGGCGATTTCCATGATCTCTTCGGTGATGCCGTTGATCTTGATGTCCATCTGCAGCGCGGTAACACCCTTGGCGGTACCGGCTACCTTGAAGTCCATGTCGCCCAGGTGGTCTTCGTCACCCAGGATGTCGGTCAGGACGGCAAACTTGTCACCTTCCTTGACCAGGCCCATGGCGATACCGGCAACCGGTGCCTTCATCGGCACACCAGCGTCCATCAGCGCCAGGGAAGCACCGCAGACCGAAGCCATGGAGCTGGAACCGTTGGATTCGGTGATTTCCGAAACCACGCGGATGGTGTACGGGAATTCGCTGTCGCTCGGCAGCATGGCCTGCACGCCACGACGGGCCAGGCGACCGTGGCCGATTTCACGACGGCCGGCACCGCCCATGCGGCCGCACTCACCCACCGAGAATGGCGGGAAGTTGTAGTGCAGCATGAACGGGTCTTTCTTCTCGCCTTCCAGGGTGTCCAGCAGCTGGGCGTCACGGGCGGTACCCAGGGTCGCGACGACCAGGGCCTGGGTCTCGCCACGGGTGAACAGCGCCGAACCGTGAGTCTTCGGCAGTACGCCGACTTGGATGTTCAGCGGGCGCACGGTGCGGGTGTCACGGCCGTCGATACGCGGCTTGCCGTTGACGATGTTCTCGCGGACGGTGCGGTATTCCAGCTCGCCGAAGATTTCCTTGATGGCGCTGGCGGACGGGCCGGTCTCTTCGTTGCTCAGACGGGCAATGGCCTCGTCACGCAGCTGGCCCAGGCGGTTGTAGCGGTCAGCCTTCTGGGTGATGGTGTAGGCCTGCGAAACGGCTTCGCCGAACTCGCCACGGACCAGGTTCATCAGCTCGACGTTGGCCGGGGCTGGCTGCCAGTCCCAGGTCGGCTTGGCGGCTTCGGCGGCCAGTTCCTTGACGGCCTGGATCACGGCCTGGAATTCGTCGTGGGCGAACAGCACGGCGCCCAGCATCTGGTCTTCGGTCAGCTCTTTGGCTTCCGATTCAACCATCAGTACAGCCGATTCGGTACCGGCAACGACCATGTCCAGGCTCGAAGCAGCCAGTTGCTCGTAGGTCGGGTTCAGCAGGTAGCCGGTGCTTTCGTGGAAGGCAACGCGGGCGGCGCCGATCGGGCCTTCGAACGGAATGCCGGAAATGGCCAGGGCAGCCGAGGTACCGATCATCGCAGCGATGTCCGGGTCGGTCTTCTTGCTGGTGGAAACCACGGTGCAGACGACCTGCACTTCGTTCATGAAGCCTTCTGGGAACAGCGGACGGATCGGACGGTCGATCAGGCGCGAGGTCAGCGTCTCTTTCTCGGAAGGACGGCCTTCACGCTTGAAGAAGCCACCCGGGATCTTGCCGGCGGCGTAGGTCTTTTCCTGGTAGTGAACCGACAGCGGGAAGAAACCCTTGCCTGGATCAGCCTGTTTGGCACCTACCACAGTCACCAGCACGGTGACGTCGTTGTCGACGGTAACCAGCACGGCGCCGGTTGCCTGACGGGCAATACGGCCCGTTTCGAGAGTAACGGTCGATTGACCGAACTGGAAAGTCTTGATTACCGGGTTCACGGTTTCCTACCTTTTTTCAGTGGCTCTGGGGGAACTGGTTTCTTGCGAATTCTTGGGCAGAACAGGGAATCGGCCCCGTTGACCGTCCAGATACAACACGAGGCTGGGAGCCTGGCACCAAGCGGAAAATCCGCTCAGCATTGCCAGGCTGCCAACCTCGGAGATACACGTGGCGTGTCCAACGACAGTGCTGCAGAACAGCCCTGCCGAAGCTTGCGACACGCCATGCACACCACTGGCCAGGCCGCTATTAGCGACGCAGACCCAGGCGACCGATCAGGGCGCTGTAACGAGTGGTGTCTTTGCCCTTCAGGTAATCCAGCAGCTTACGACGCTGGTTGACCATACGGATCAGACCACGACGGGAGTGGTGGTCTTTGTCGTTGGCCTTGAAGTGGCCTTGCAGCTTGTTGATGTTGGCGGTCAGCAGAGCAACCTGCACTTCCGGGCTACCGGTATCGCCGGCGGCTTGCTGGTATTCGGCAACGATCTGAGCTTTTTCTTCAACGCTGAGGGCCATTTGGCTTCTCCTGATAACGGATCCCGCATGCGGGGTCCAATAGGCCAGGGACAAATCCCTGTATTAATAAAAAAGGTGTGACCGTGCCTACTGACAGCCACCCTTGATGCCGTGGGGTTCGGCAACTGCCTGGCCCCGCGGTTTCGGTCATTCCGACCGAATCAGCCGACGCGGCGCAATGCGCCCGTCTTCGCTCACTTCACCGATACCGATGAAGCGTGCATTGTGATCCTGTACCCGGACCATGCCAAATTGTGGCGCGTCCGGCGCGCGTACCGCCTGCCCATGCAGCCAGTAGAACGCACTGTGCTCGGACAGGCACACCAACGGCCAGTCCTGCAGGCCGCTGTCCGAGGGCATCAGGAAGCGGTCGAGCGCTTCGTTACCGCCTTCGGCGTGGGCCTGTTCAAGTTCCTCGAGGGTGACCGTCTGTGCCAGCGCGAAGGGCCCGGCCTGGGTCCTGCGCAGCTCGGCGACATAGGCGCCGCAGCCAAGGGCCTCGCCGATATCCTCCACCAGGGTGCGGATATAGGTGCCTTTGCTGCATCCTACGCTCAACCGTGCACGGGTGCCTTCGCACTCGAGCAACTCCAAGCGGCCAATAGTAACAGAACGCGCCTCGCGCTCCACTACCTCTCCTGCACGTGCCAGCTTGTACAGCGGCTGGCCGTCACGCTTGAGCGCCGAGTACATCGGCGGTATCTGGCTGATCTGGCCACGAAAACGCGGCAACAGGGCCTCGATGTCGGCGCGACCAACGGTCACCTCGCGGGTCTGCAGCACCTCACCTTCGGCATCGCCGGTGTTGGTAGTCTGCCCCATCTGCATGACTGTTTCGTAGCCCTTGTCCGAATCGAGCAGGTACTGCGAAAACTTGGTCGCTTCGCCAAAGCACAGCGGCAGCACGCCGGTTGCCAGCGGGTCGAGACTGCCGGTGTGGCCGGCCTTTTCCGCATTGAGCAGCCAGCGCACCTTTTGCAGCGCGGCGTTGGAGGTGAAGCCCAGCGGCTTGTCGAGCAGGATGATGCCGCTGACGTTGCGGCGGATACGTTTGACCTGGGCCACCGCTTACTCCTCGGCGTCCGGCTTGTCGGCATCCTTGTGCAGGCGGTCTTCGGCCACTGCACGCTCGATCAGTGCCGACAGGTGTACACCGCGGCTGACACTTTCATCGAAGTGGAAGTGCAGTTGCGGCACGCTGCGCAGCTGCATCGAGCGCCCCAGGTGCAAACGCAGGAAGCTTGCAGCGCTGTTCAGCGCCTTCAGCGACTGCTGGACGGCGTCCGGGGTTTCCTCGCCCATGACGGTGATGAACACCTTGGCATGGCCCAGGTCACGGCTGACGTCGACGGCAGTGATGGTAACCAGACCGACACGCGGGTCTTTGACTTCGCGACGGATCAGCTCGGCCAGCTCGCGCTGCATCTGATCGCCGATACGTTGGGTACGGCTATATTCTTTGGCCATTCTTGCTACCTGTAACTTAAAGCGGCAAACGCCCGGACAGACCAATGGCCTGACCGGGCGCTACCTGAAGAGGTACCGCAAGCCGCCCTGCAGCGGGCGCTTGCGGCTCGCTCGCCCTTAAAGGGTACGAGCCACCTGGACTTTCTCGAAGACTTCGATCTTGTCGCCGACCTTGACGTCGTTGTAGCTCTTCACGCCGATACCGCACTCCATGCCGTTACGCACTTCGGAGGCATCGTCCTTGAAGCGACGCAGCGATTCCAGCTCGCCTTCGAAGATCACAACGTCTTCGCGCAGTACGCGGATCGGACGGTTGCGGTACACGGTACCCTCGATGACCATACAGCCAGCGATGGCGCCGAACTTCGGCGAACGGAACACGTCACGGACTTCGGCAACACCCAGGATGTTCTCGCGAACATCGCTGCCGAGCATACCGGTCAGGGCCTTCTTGACGTCTTCGATGATGTCGTAGATCACGTTGTAGTAACGCATATCCAGACCTTCCTGCTCGACGATCTTGCGCGCGCCGGCATCGGCACGCACGTTGAAGCCGAACAGTACTGCATTCGAAGCCAGCGCCAGGTTGGCGTCGCTTTCGGTGATACCACCGACGCCGCCACCGATCACGCGCACCTGAACTTCGTCGTTGCCCAGGCCCGACAGCGAACCCTGCAGTGCTTCCAGGGAACCACGCACGTCGGTCTTGAGGACGATGTTGAGGGTCTTCTTCTCTTCCTGACCCATGGTCTCGAAGATGTTTTCCAGCTTGCCGGCGTGAGCGCGGGCCAGCTTGACCTCGCGGTACTTGCCTTGACGGAACATGGCAACTTCGCGGGCCTTCTTCTCGTCGGCAACCACGGACAGCTCGTCACCGGCTTCCGGGGTACCGTCCAGGCCGAGGATTTCGACCGGGATCGACGGGCCGGCTTCCTTCACAGGCTTGCCGTTCTCGTCGAGCATGGCGCGCACGCGGCCATAGTTGGAACCGCACAGGACCATGTCGCCCTGACGCAGGGTACCGTCCTGAACCAGGATGGTCGCCACCGGGCCACGGCCCTTGTCCAGGCGCGATTCGACAACCACACCACGACCCGGAGCGGTCGGGGTAGCGGTCAGTTCGAGAATCTCGGCCTGCAGCAGGACAGCTTCGAGCAGCTCGTCGACGCCGGTACCCATCTTCGCCGAAACCTTGACGAACGGAGTGTCACCACCCCAATCCTCGGAGGTCACGCCTTCGACGGCCAGCTCGTTGCGGATGCGGTCGAGGTCGGCACCCGGCTTGTCGATCTTGTTCACCGCGACCACCAGCGGAACGCCAGCTGCCTTGGCATGCTGAACGGCTTCGCGGGTCTGCGGCATCACGCCGTCGTCCGCCGCCACCACCAGGATGACGATGTCGGTGGCCTTGGCACCACGGGCACGCATTGCGGTGAACGCAGCGTGGCCAGGGGTGTCGAGGAAGGTGACCATGCCGCGGTCGGTTTCCACGTGGTAAGCACCGATGTGCTGGGTGATACCACCGGCTTCGCCAGCGGCAACCTTGGCACGACGGATGTAGTCGAGCAGCGAGGTCTTACCGTGGTCAACGTGACCCATGACGGTAACGACCGGCGCACGCGATTCGACTTCACCTTCGAACTTCAGCGATTCGGCCAGGGAGTCTTCCAGGGCGGTATCGCTGACCAGCGTCACCTTGTGGCCCAGTTCTTCTGCGACCAGCTGAGCGGTTTCCTGGTCGAGCACCTGGTTGATGGTGACCGGGGTACCCAGCTTGAACATGAACTTGACCACTTCGGCGGCCTTGACCGACATCTGCTGGGCCAGTTCCGAGACGGTGATGGTCTCACCGATGGTCACGTCACGAATGACTGGACCGGTCGGGTTCTGGAAGCCATGCTGGTTGCGCTTCTTCAGCTTGCTCTTGCCACCGCGGCCACGGCGTACGCCATCGCTTTCTTCATCGGTGGTGCGCGGCGCGGCACGAGGAGTCGGAGCCTTTTCCTTCTCCTTGACCTTGACCTTGATCGACACGCGCGGGGCCTCGCCACGGCGACGGTCTTCGTCACGGGTGCGGCCTTCGTTGCGACGGGCTTCGTCCTTCTTGCGCTCGGCAGCACGGGCTGCGGCGTCTTCGGACGCCGGAGCGTCGGCAACTACCGGAGCCGGGGCAGCAGCAGGTGCCGCCTCAGGCTTGGCGGCAGGCGCAGGGGCGGCAGCCGGGGCTTCGGCGGCCTGACGGCGAGCCTGCTCCTCGTTGCGCTGGCGAACTTCAGCGTCGACCTTGTCGCGAGCGGCGTTTTCAGCCGCGCGGCGCTCTTCCAGCTCACGCTTCTGCTCAGCCTGGATTTCTTCCGGGCTGCGCTGCACGAATACTTTCTTCTTGCGTACTTCTACGCTGATGCTCTTGCTACCGGCGACACGCAGGGTGCTGGTGGTTTTGCGCTGCAAGGTAATCTTGCGCGGTTCTTCCGCCTTGCTCTTGTGGCTGCTCTTCAAATGAGTCAGCAGGGTCTGCTTCTCATTGTCGGTCACTACCTGACCGGCGTCGGTGTGCGGCAGACCTGCCTCACGCATCTGCTGCAGCAGGCGCTCTACCGGTGCCTCGACCTCTTGGGCCAGTTCTTTCACCGTGACTTGCGTCATGCACTTCTCTCCTCAGGCCGCGCCTAATTACTCGAACCAGTGGGCTCGGGCGGCCATGATCAACTTGCCGGCACGCTCTTCGTCGATGCCGTCGATGTCGAGCAGATCGTCGATCGACTGCTCGGCCAGGTCTTCGCGGTTAACCACGCCGCGCACCGCCAGTTCAGCCGCCAGGTCCTTGTCCATGCCCTCGAGGGAGAGCAGGTCTTCGGCCGGGTGGGCGTCTGCCAGTTTTTCTTCGGTAGCGATGGCCTTGGTCAACAAACGGTCCTTGGCTCGAGCGCGGAGCTCATTGACGATATCCTCGTCAAAGCCATCGATGTTGAGCATTTCTTCCAACGGTACGTAGGCAATTTCTTCGAGGCTGGTGAAGCCTTCGTCGACCAGCACTTGGGCCAGCTCCTCGTCGACTTCCAGTTCATCGATGAAATTGCGCAGGATGTCACCGGTTTCGGCCTGTTGCTTGGCCTGGATGTCCTTCTCGGTCATCACGTTCAGGGTCCAGCCAGTCAGCTGACTGGCCAGGCGAACGTTCTGACCGCCACGGCCAATGGCCTGGGCCAGGTTGTCCTCGGCGACGGCGATGTCCATGGCATGGGCATCTTCATCAACGATGATCGCCGCGACTTCAGCCGGCGACATGGCGTTGATGACGAACTGCGCCGGGTTATCGTCCCACAGGACGATATCCACACGCTCACCACCCAGCTCCCCGGATACGGCCTGGACGCGCGAACCACGCATGCCGATGCAGGCACCTTGCGGGTCGATACGCTTGTCCTTGGAGCGGACGGCGATCTTGGCTCGCGAACCCGGATCACGGGAAGCGGCCATGACTTCGATCAGGCCCTCGGCAATTTCCGGCACTTCGATGCGGAAAAGCTCGATCAGCATCTGCGGCGCGGTGCGCGACAGAATCAGCTGTGGGCCACGGTTTTCAGTGCGAATTTCCTTCAGCAGCGCACGCAGGCGCACGCCGACACGGAAGGTTTCGCGCGGAATGATGTCTTCGCGGGCCAGCAAGGCCTCGGCGTTGTTGCCCAGGTCAACGATGACGTTGTCGCGGGTAACCTTTTTCACGGTACCGGAAATGATCTCGCCGACGCGTTCGCGGTAGGCATCGACCACCTGGGCACGCTCGGCCTCACGGACCTTCTGCACGATGACCTGCTTGGCGGTCTGGGCGGCGATACGTCCGAACTCGATGGACTCGATCTTCTCTTCGATCACGTCACCTACCTTGGCTTCAGGGTGGGTGTCCTTGATCTTGTCGAGCCAGGTCTCGATCGCCGGATCATCAAGATCGGCTTCATCGACCACGGTCCAGCGACGGAAGGTCTCGTAGCTACCGGTGTGGCGGTTGATTTCCACACGCAGGTCGACTTCGTCTTCAAAACGTTTTTTGGTTGCAGTGGCCAGAGCCACTTCCAGCGCTTCGAAAATGACGCCGGGCGGTACACCTTTTTCGTTGGATACCGATTCAACAACCAGCAGTACTTCTTTGCTCATCGTACGCCTCGCCTTGCGCAAGCCATTGGGCCCGGATAGTCCGCCGGGCCCGGCACGTCTCAGTCAAAACTGGGAATAATATTGGCCTTGTCGATCGAGTCGATCGGCAACAGGAACTCTTGATTGTCCACCTGGACCACCACATCCTGCTCCTCCACACCGCGGAGAAGGCCCTGGAAGTTACGACGACCCTCGAAGGGTGAGCGCAGCTTGATCTTCACTTGTTCGCCGGCATGCGAGGCAAACTGTTCCAGAGTGAACAGTGGGCGATCCATGCCTGGAGAAGACACCTCGAGGGTGTACTCACTGCTGATCGGATCTTCCACATCGAGGATTGCGCTGGCCTGACGGCTGACCGCTTCGCAGTCGTCCACCAGGATGCCGCCTTCCTTGTCGATGTAGATGCGCAGTACCGAATGCTTACCCTGGGAAACGTATTCGATCCCCCAGCACTGATAGCCCAGACCCTCGACAACCGGGGCCAACAAGGCCTGCAACTGTTCTAGCTTGCTCGACACCTGAACCCCCTCGTGCATGCTGTGCAAATAAAAAATGGGCGAAGCGCCCATCCCTGAAAGCGCCGTTGGACAACGACGCCGAAAACTGTTCGGTTAGCAAAAAGCCCCTGAAAAGGGGCTCCGCTGAAGCTGGTTGCGGGGGCTGGATTTGAACCAACGACCTTCGGGTTATGAGCCCGACGAGCTACCAAGCTGCTCCACCCCGCGACAAAGCTGGGGCAAAAGTATAAGACCGAACCCTCACGAGGGTCAAATCCAAACCTTCACCTGCAAGAAAGCCCGCTAAAGCGGGCTCTCAAGCTTTAATTGGTACCGAGAAGGGGACTCGAACCCCTACACCCTATGGGCACAACCACCTCAAGGTTGCGTGTCTACCAATTCCACCACCTCGGCAATACTACTTGAAACCCGTTACTTCTGCTCTTGTGCCGGAGGAGGTACATCACCCGCATTCGGAGTGGTTTCGCTCTTCTGCTGCTGGAGCACCGGTACATCATCATTAACTGCCGGTTTCTGCGGCTCTTTCACTTCTAGCACTGCTGGATCTGGAAGACCTGCTTGGCTAAGCTGGTGAGCTTGTTGCTTCGCGAAGTATCCTAACCCAAGTGCTGTCAAAAAGAAAGTGGCAGCGAGTATAGCAGTTAATTTACTCAGGAACGTTGCAGAGCCCTGGCTCCCGAACACGGTATTTGAAGCACCCGCGCCGAAAGATGCACCTGCTTCCGCACCTTTACCCTGTTGCAACAGAACCAGCACTACAAGCGACAGCGCTGCCAACAGATGAAAAACAACGATGACTGTTTCCAGCATTTGTTCAGTTTCCTGCGGCGCGACAAATTGCACCGAATTCGTCTGCGTTCAGGGAAGCCCCACCAATGAGCCCCCCATCGATATCCGGCATGCCGAACAGTTCGGCCGCATTGGCCGCCTTCACGCTGCCGCCGTAGAGCAACTGCACCTTCGCAGCCACTTCAGCATCTTCTGCCGCCAGCTGGCTGCGGATGGCTGCATGCACATCCTGAGCCTGCTGTGGCGTGGCCGTAAGGCCAGTGCCGATGGCCCATACAGGCTCATAGGCAATTACTGCATTGGCAAAAGCCTTAACACCGAATGCTTCGATGATACTGCTTAGTTGACGCCCGACAACTTCGAGCGTTTTGCCGGCCTCGCGCTCTTCCAGGGTTTCCCCTATGCAAAGCACTGGCTTCAAACCTTTGGCCTGGGCCGCTGCAAACTTTCGATTAAGCACTTCGTCGGTTTCACCAATGATCTGGCGACGCTCCGAATGACCAATCAACACCAACTTGCAACCTGCTTCAACCAGCTGTTCCGGAGCAACTTCTCCGGTCAACGCACCCTGTTCGGGTAGTACTGCAGAATTCTGTGCGCCGACAGTAATTTCCTTACCTGCCAGGCCATCGATCACTTGATTGATGAACAAGGCTGGTGGAAACACAGCGACTTCCACTCCGCTCGGCAAGGCCAGATTTCTCAAGCCTTCGGTAAGCTCAGCGACGCTAGCGCGGGTACCGTGCATCTTCCAGTTACCAGCTACCATAGGGCGACGCATGCTTTACCTCGTCGGTCAAAGTGGGCGCAGATAGTACCCAACCCTATCTGCGCTGGCAAGCGCCATCAGACACAAACTTCGCCAACCAGTTTGGCCAACGCTTCTGCGTGCATGCGCACCTGGCTTTCGTCCTCGCCCTCGACCATCACACGCACTAACGGCTCGGTACCGGATTTGCGCAGCAGCACGCGACCGCGGCCGGCCAAGGCATCGGTCACCTTGGCACTGGCGTCCTTGACCGCCGGGTGCTCCAGCGGGTCGACCTTGCTGGCGCCATAGCGCACGTTGATCAGCACCTGCGGGCACTTGCGCAGGGCCTGACGGGCCTGCGCCAGGGTTTCGCCACGACGCTTGAGCGCCATCAGCACCTGCAGCGCAGCGATGATTGCGTCACCCGTGGTGGTGTGGTTGCAGCACACGACGTGACCGGAGTTTTCACCACCGACCAGCCATTCACGCTCCTGCAGCTCTGCCATGACGTAACGGTCACCGACCTTGGCCCGCACGAACGGAATATCCAGGTCCTTCAGCGCAAGCTCCAGGCCCAGGTTGCTCATCAGCGTGCCCACTACCCCACCCTGCAGCTTGCCCCGCTCCTGGAGGTCGCGAGCGATGATGAACAGCAGCTCGTCACCATCGACGATGGCGCCGGTATGGTCGACCATCAGCACGCGGTCGCCGTCACCGTCGAAGGCGATACCCAGATCGGCATGGCCGACCAGCACGGCAGCCTGCAACGATTCGATGTGAGTCGAGCCGCAGCCTTCGTTGATGTTCAGCCCGTCGGGCTGGGCGTGCAGCACGGTCACGTCGGCACCCAGCTCGCGGAACACGCTTGGCGCGACCTTGTAGGTGGCACCGTGGGCGCAATCGACAACCAGCTTGAGGCCGTCGAAGCTGGTGCTGCTCGGCACGCTGCTCTTGCAGAACTCGATATAGCGGCCGGCGGCATCATTGATGCGCGAAACCTTGCCCAGCTTGCCCGACTCGACGACGGTCATCGGCTGGTCGAGCAATTCCTCGATCATCAGCTCGACTTCGTCCGGCAGCTTGGTCCCCTGGCCCGAGAAGAACTTGATGCCGTTGTCATCGTGCGGGTTGTGCGAGGCGCTGATGACAATGCCGGCTTCGGCGTGGAAGGTACGCGTCAGGTAGGCGATGGCCGGCGTAGGCATCGGCCCGAGCAGCATGACGTCGGCGCCTGCCGCGGACAGGCCGGCTTCGAGTGCGGACTCGAACATGTAGCCGGAGATACGCGTGTCCTTGCCAACCAGCACCCGGCAGTGGCCCTGCTTGCGGAAGGCCATGCCGGCCGCCCAGCCAAGCTTCAGCATGAAGTCCGGCGTGATCGGGTATTCGCCGACGCGGCCACGAATGCCGTCGGTACCAAAGTATTTTCTGCTCATAGGGACTCCAATGTTCTTATTCGGCGCTTTGCACCGCAGCGATCATGCGCACCACATCAACGGTTTCGGCCACGTCATGGACACGAAGAATGCTCGCCCCCTTGGTCATGGCCAACGCCGCCAGCGCAAGGCTGCCGTACAACCGCTCGCCGACCGGACGTTCCAGCGTCAGGCCGATCATGCTCTTGCGTGAAACACCCACCAGCAGCGGGCGCCCAAGGCGATAGAGCGCTTCCATGTGCTTGAACAGGCTCAGGTTGTGCGCCAGTGTCTTGGCGAAACCGAAGCCCGGATCAAGGATGATTCTGTTTTCATCGATGCCAGCCGCAACACAGGCCGCCATTCGCTGTTCAAGATAACGCGTAACGTCGGCGGTCACATCTTCGTAATGTGGGTCGTCCTGCATGTTACCCGGCTCGCCACGCATGTGCATGAGGCACACCGGCAAGCCGGTATCCGCGGCGGCATCCAGGGCCCCATCGCGCTCCAGCGCACGCACGTCGTTGATCAGCCCTGCACCGAGGCGCGCCGCTTCACGCATGACCGCTGGCGTGGAGGTATCGACGGAGATGACCACATCGAGGCGGCTGTTGATAGCCTCGACCATGGGGGCCACCCGCTCCAGCTCCTCGGTCACCGATACCGCGCGCGCACCCGGCCGCGTGGACTCGCCGCCGATGTCGACAAGCGTGGCGCCTGCGGCAACCATCGCTTCGGCATGACGCAGCGCCTCGTCGCGCTGATTGAAGCGCCCGCCATCGGAGAAGGAATCAGGGGTGATGTTGAGAATACCCATGACATGGGTACGCGACAAATCAAGAACCCGGTTGCCGCAAGGCAACCGGGTCGGGTACTGCACTGAGCTCATAGATGCCCTTAGTGTTGAGCCGCTGGACCGCCGATCGGCGATTCCGGGCGATCACCCTGGGCAGCAGGCTTGCCCGAAGCCGAGTCATCATCCCAGTCGCGCGGTTCGCGGGGGGTACGGCCGGCCATGATATCGTCAATCTGCTCGGCGTCGATGGTCTCGTACTTCATCAGCGCTTCGGCCATGGCATCGAGCTTGTCACGGTTATCGGTGAGCAGCTGCTTGGCTGTGGCGTAGCACTGGTCGATGATGCTGCGCACTTCCGAGTCGATCAGCTTGGCGGTTTCGCCGGAAACGCTGGCGTGCTGGCTGGCAGCACTGCGGCCCAGGAACACCTCGCCTTCTTCCTCGGCGTACATCAGCGGGCCGAGTTTTTCCGAAAGGCCCCACTTGGTCACCATGTTTCGGGCGATCTGGCTGGCACGCATGATGTCGTTGGATGCACCGGTAGTGACGCCGTCGAAGCCCAGAGTCATCTCCTCGGCGATACGACCACCGTACAGCGAGCAGATCTGGCTGATCAGTGCGCGCTTGGACAGGCTGTAGCGGTCTTCTTCCGGCAGGAACATGGTCACGCCCAAGGCACGGCCACGCGGAATGATCGAAACCTTGTAGACCGGATCGTGCTCTGGCACCAGGCGGCCGACGATGGCGTGGCCAGCTTCGTGATAAGCGGTGTTCTGCTTTTCTTTCTCGGACATGACCATGGTCTTGCGCTCGGCACCCATCATGATCTTGTCCTTGGCCAGTTCGAACTCTTTCATTTCGACCAGGCGTTTGTTGGAGCGCGCAGCAAACAGCGAGGCTTCGTTGACCAGGTTGGCCAGGTCGGCACCGGAGAAACCGGGGGTACCACGGGCGATGACCGCCGGGTTGACGTTCTCGCCGACCGGCACCTTGCGCATGTGCACCTTGAGAATCTGTTCGCGACCACGAATGTCCGGCAGGCCGACCACCACCTGGCGGTCGAAGCGGCCGGGACGCAGCAGCGCCGGGTCGAGTACGTCCGGACGGTTGGTAGCGGCGATGACGATGATGCCGTCATTCATCTCGAAGCCATCCATCTCCACCAGCAACTGGTTGAGGGTTTGCTCACGTTCGTCGTGACCACCGCCCATGCCGGCACCACGATGGCGACCAACGGCGTCGATCTCGTCGATGAAGATGATGCACGGGGCGTGCTTCTTGGCCTGTTCGAACATGTCGCGCACACGGCTGGCACCGACACCGACGAACATTTCCACGAAGTCCGAGCCGGAAATGGTGAAGAACGGCACTTTCGCCTCACCGGCGATGGCCTTGGCCAGCAGGGTCTTACCGGTACCAGGCGGGCCGACCATCAGCACGCCACGCGGGATACGACCACCCAGGCGCTGGAACTTGCCCGGATCGCGCAGGAACTCGACCAGCTCGCCAACCTCTTCCTTGGCCTCGTCGCAACCGGCGACGTCAGCCAGGGTAGTCTTGACCTGGTCTTCGGACAGCAGGCGCGCCTTGCTCTTGCCGAAGCTCATCGGCCCGCCCTTGCCGCCCGCACCGCCCTGCATCTGACGCATGAAGAACATGAACACGGCGATGATCACCAGGATCGGGAAGCTCGCGACTAGCAGCTGGGTCCAGATGCTCTGCTGCTCAGGCTGCTTGCCCTCGATGATGACGTGGTTGTCGACCAGGTCACCGATCAGGCCATTGTCGGTAATGGCCGGGCGCACGGTCTTGAAGTTGTCGCCATCGGCACGCTTGCCGGTAATGATGTAGCCGTCGACGGTGACACGCTCGACCTTGCCATCCTTGACCTGCTGGATGAAGTCGGAATAGTTGAGGGTCTGCGGCTCGTTAGGGCTGGAGAAGTTGTTCATCACCGTCACCAAGACAGCTGCGATGATCAACCACAGGATCAGATTCTTTGCCATGTCGTTCAATTCGCTACCCTCTGAGGTCGGCGCACGACGCAGCCGTTCCTCGCATGATATTCATCGCCCTAACTTACTACATTACCTACGCAGCCGCAGGCACCGTCTGTAACCCTTTGTGAAAGCTAGACTACACGAAGTTCGGACGATCCTGACGCAGCGGCCGATTGGAAATAACTATCGGCCACCCCGCTTGCCGCCTTTCACGCCCCCTTGAAGCCCCGGCCCAGCAGGTACTGCTCGCGGGAACGGTCACGCGACGACGATGGCTTGCGCATCTGTACCTTTTCGAACTTGCTGCGCACGTCCTTGAGGTACACATCGAAACCTTCGCCCTGGAAAATCTTGATCAGGAAGTCGCCGCCGGGCTTTAGCACGCGGGTTGCCAGATCGAGCGCCAGCTCGCAGAGGAACATGGCCCGCGGCATGTCCACCGCAGGCGTACCACTCATATTGGGGGCCATGTCGGAAATCACAAGGTCTACGTGCGAATCGCCGACGGCCTCGAGAATGCGCTGCAGCACTTCATCATGGGTGAAATCGCCCTGGATGAAGGTCACATCGGGGATCGAGTCCATCTCCAGGATGTCGGAAGCGATCAGGCGGCCCTGGCCACCAATCAGACGACTGGTCACCTGCGACCAGCCCCCAGGAGCCGCGCCGAGGTCGATCACGCTCATGCCTGGGCGGATCAGCCGGTCCTTTTCCTGGATCTCCAGCAATTTGTAGCTCGCACGCGAGCGGTAGCCATCCTTTTGTGCCTGTTTCACAAAAGGATCGTTGAAATGCTCTCGCAGCCAGTTTGCGCTGCTTTTTGAACGTTGTACCACGGGGCACCTCGATGATATGCGTCGTGATTGACTGGGCGGAGCCGGTGGCCCTCGGGTAAAATGCCGGTCAATTTTACAGAATCAGACGGAAAGGGTCAGATTATGCCGCTCAATAACGAGCAGAAGAAGCAATACAAGTCCATTGGTCATGACCTGAAGCCGGTCCTGATCGTTGCTGGCAACGGTTTGAATGAAGGCGTCATCGCCGAACTGGAGCGTGCTCTGGTCGACCATGAGCTGATCAAGGTCGAAATTCGCTCGGAAGACCGCGAAGAACGTGCCGAGACCATTGCCGAACTGTGCAAGGCCGGCCGTGCCGAGCTGGTGCAGACCATCGGCAAGAAAGCCCTGATCTACCGCAAGAACCCACAGCCGAACAAGCAGCTGTCCAACATCCACCGTTACAAGTAACGGCAAAGGGGCTGCTGCGCAGCCCATCGCCGGCAAGCCAGCTCTCACAGGTACGGCGCATGGCCTGAATCTGATGCGGTCGGTGTGGGAGCCGGCTTGCCGGCGATGGGCCGCAAAGCGGCCCCAGTAATCTCGAGCCGTTTAGCGGCGCAACCTGACCGGTACTGGCTGGGCCACCAGCACGATGCCGGAAAAGCCCAGTACCAGGAAGCAGAACATCTGCCAGCGCTCGCCCACGGAAATACCGTAGCGCAAGGTGTAATACCCCACGCAGGCGCCAAGGCCGAGCAATAGCATCTGCCCCCGGAACTGCCGCCACCAGGCCGGCAGGCCGTCCACTTTGGCCAGCACGACCAACTGGATAAGCAAGCCAAGCATCGCCACACCAATCAACCAGCGGTCGATCTGCCCGGCGATGTCCTGCACCAGCAGCGGTGCCAGGCCACTGACCTTGAGCGCGGGCACCAGCCCCACGTGGAACACCCACAGGCCACCGACCCAGAAAACCTGGGCCAGCTGCCAGAGGATCCCCTCGAG
Source organism: Pseudomonas sp. NLJ1 (assembly GCF_049486705.1). Classification (NCBI taxonomy): domain Bacteria; kingdom Pseudomonadati; phylum Pseudomonadota; class Gammaproteobacteria; order Pseudomonadales; family Pseudomonadaceae; genus Pseudomonas; species Pseudomonas sp. NLJ1. The sequence goes on from NZ_CP137735.1 coordinate 2,030,618, forward strand.
GGATGGCGCCCGCAGGCGCCGGTCAGATGTGCTTGACTTCGACAATCTCGTACTCGACCGTACCGTTCGGCGTCTTCACGACAACGGTATCCCCTTCTTCCTTGCCAATGATGGCACGGGCGATCGGGGCGCTGCTCGACAGCTTGCCTTTCTTCACGTCGGCTTCATCTTCGCCAACGATCTGGTAGGTCACTTCATCATCGGTTTCGGTGTTGGCCAGTACCACGGTGGTACCGAAAATCACCTTGCCGGTGTGAGGGATAGTGGTCACGTCGATCACTACCGAGTTCTGCAGGCGACCTTCGATATCGCGGATACGCGCCTCGACCATGCCCTGCTCTTCACGAGCAGCGTGGTATTCGGCATTTTCCTTCAGGTCACCCAGCTCGCGCGCTTCGCCAATAGCCTGGCTCAGGCGCGGACGCTCGGTCTTGCTCAGGAACAGCAGCTCCTCTTCCAGGGCGCGAGCGCCCTGGACGGTCATCGGGTACTTGGTAATGCTCATGCTTTCAATCCTGCGTGCAGATCCTGCAGGCGGCGAACGGTCTTTTCCGGACCAAATTTCAGCGCCTCGCAGATGGCTTCACCGGCCGCAATGGTAGTGGTGCAGTAAATCTTGTGCTGCAGCGCATTGCGACGAATCGAGTAGGAATCGGCGATCGACTGGCGGCCTTCGGTGGTGTTGATGATCAGCGACACTTCGTCGTTCTTGATCATGTCGACCACGTGCGGGCGACCTTCGGTCACCTTGTTCACACGGCGCACTTTCAGGCCGGCCGCCTCGATAACCTTGGCAGTGCCGGCAGTTGCAACCACTTCGAAGCCCAGGGCGATCAGGTCGCGGGCAACACCAGCCACTTGCGGCTTGTCGTCGTCACGCACGCTGATGAACGCGGTACCGCCGGTCGGCAGCACTTCGCTGGCTCCCATCTGGGCCTTGGCGAAGGCTTCACCGAAGCTGTCACCGACACCCATGACTTCACCGGTCGATTTCATCTCAGGGCCGAGGATCGGGTCAACCCCCGGGAACTTGGCGAACGGGAAGACGGCTTCCTTGACGCTGTAGAAGTTCGGGATGATCTCCTGGGTGAAGCCCAGCTCTTTCAGGGTTTTGCCAGCCATGACGCGGGCCGCGATCATCGCCAGGGAAGTGCCGATGCACTTGGACACGAATGGCACGGTACGCGAAGCGCGCGGGTTGACTTCGATCACGTAGATCTTGTCGCCCTGCAGGGCCAGCTGCACGTTCATCAGGCCGACCACGCCCAGCTCCAGGGCCATTTTCTTGACCTGTACGCGGACTTCGTCCTGCACTTCCTTGCTCAGCGAGTAAGGTGGCAGCGAGCACGCCGAATCACCGGAGTGAACGCCGGCCTGCTCGATGTGCTGCATGATCGCGCCGATTACCACGTCGGTGCCGTCGCACACCGCATCCACGTCCATCTCGATGGCGCAGTTGAGGAAGTGGTCGAGCAGGACCGGGCTGTCGTTGGACACCTGTACGGCTTCGCGCAGGTAGCGCTTGAGCTCGTCCAGCTCGTAGACGATTTCCATGGCACGACCGCCCAGTACGTAGGACGGACGCACGACCAGCGGGTAGCCGATGCCGCCAGCAGCGCTGATGGCTTCTTCTTCGCTGCGCACGGTGGCGTTTGGCGGCTGCAGCAGGTTCAGGCGCTGCACCATCTGCTGGAAGCGCTCGCGGTCTTCGGCGCGGTCAATGGCGTCCGGGCTGGTACCGATGATCGGTACGCCGGCTTCTTCCAGGGCACGGGCCAGTTTCAGCGGGGTCTGGCCGCCGTAGTGGACGATCACGCCTTTCGGCTTCTCGACGCGGCATACTTCCAGCACGTCTTCCAGGGTCAGCGGCTCGAAGTACAGGCGGTCGGAGGTGTCGTAGTCGGTGGAGACGGTTTCCGGGTTGCAGTTGACCATGATGGTCTCGTAACCATCTTCACGCAGCGCCAGTGCAGCGTGTACGCAGCAGTAGTCGAACTCGATACCCTGGCCGATACGGTTAGGGCCGCCACCCAGGATCATGATCTTGTCGCGGGTCGACGGGTTGGCCTCGCACTCTTCCTCATAGGTGGAGTACAGGTAGGCGGTGTCGGTGGCGAATTCGGCAGCGCAGGTATCGACGCGCTTGTACACCGGGAACACTTCCAGCTTGTGGCGGTGACGGCGCAGGTTCTTGTCGGTAATACCCAGCAGCTTGGCCAGGCGCTGGTCAGAGAAGCCCTTGCGCTTGAGGCGCAGCATGTAGTCCTTGTCGATCGACGACAGGGCCAGGGTCTTGACCTTCTCTTCTTCCTTGATCAGGTCTTCCATCTGCACCAGGAACCACATGTCGATGCCGGTCAGATTGAAGATTTCTTCGCAGGTCATGCCCGAACGCATGGCGTCGGCGACGTACCAGATGCGCTCGGCACCTGGCACGGTAAGCTCGCGCTTGAGGATGCTGGAAGCTTCCGGGCTGGCCAGGTCGACTTTCGGGTCGAGACCGCAGGCGCCTACTTCCAGGCCGCGCAGGGCTTTCTGCAGGGACTCCTGGAAGGTACGACCGATGGCCATGACTTCACCCACGGATTTCATCTGGGTGGTCAGGCGGGCGTCGGCTTTCGGGAATTTCTCGAAGGCGAAGCGTGGCAGCTTGGTGACGACGTAGTCGATCGACGGCTCGAAGGATGCCGGGGTACGACCGCCGGTGATGTCGTTCTGCAGTTCGTCGAGGGTGTAACCGATGGCCAGCTTGGCGGCGATCTTGGCGATCGGGAAGCCGGTAGCCTTGGAAGCCAGCGCCGAGGAACGCGAAACGCGCGGGTTCATCTCGATCACGACCATGCGGCCGGTGTTCGGGCAGATACCGAACTGCACGTTGGAACCGCCGGTTTCCACACCAATTTCACGCAGCACCGCCAGCGAGGCGTTGCGCATGATCTGGTATTCCTTGTCGGTCAGGGTCTGCGCCGGGGCAACAGTGATCGAGTCACCGGTGTGCACGCCCATCGGGTCGAAGTTCTCGATCGAGCAGACGATGATGCAGTTGTCCTTTTTGTCGCGGACCACTTCCATCTCGTATTCTTTCCAGCCGATCAGCGATTCGTCGATCAGCAGTTCCTTGGTCGGCGACAGGTCCAGGCCACGGGTGCAGATTTCTTCGAATTCTTCACGGTTGTAGGCGATACCACCGCCAGTGCCGCCCATGGTGAACGACGGGCGGATGATGCACGGGAAGCCGAGCTTCTCGAGGACCGCATAGGCCTCTTCCATGCTATGGGCGATCCCGGAGCGCGGGCACTCCAGGCCGATGTCCTTCATGGCCTTGTCGAAGCGCGAACGGTCTTCAGCCTTGTCGATGGTGTCGGCGTTGGCGCCGATCATCTCTACGCCGAACTTTTCCAGAACGCCGTGGCGCTCGAGGTCCAGGGCGCAGTTCAGTGCGGTCTGGCCACCCATGGTCGGCAGGACGGCGTCCGGGCGCTCTTTCTCGATGATCTTGGCCACAGACTGCCACTTGATCGGCTCGATGTAGGTGGCGTCGGCCATGGCCGGGTCGGTCATGATGGTGGCCGGGTTGGAGTTCACCAGGATGACGCGGAAACCTTCCTCGCGCAGGGCTTTACAGGCCTGGGCGCCGGAGTAGTCGAATTCGCAGGCCTGGCCGATCACGATCGGGCCAGCGCCGAGAATCAGGATGCTTTTGATATCTGTACGTTTTGGCATGGTTGTCACTCAAATCCGGGGTCAGTCGGCAAGCCGCTTTGAACAATCTGGGTCAGGCGCTTCCGGGCGCGGCGCAAGCCGGCCCGGGGCCTTGAAGCAGGATGCTCAGCGGCGCTTGGCCATGGCATCGGTGAAACGATCGAACAGTGGCGCGACATCGGTCGGGCCTGGGCTCGCTTCAGGGTGGCCCTGGAAGCTGAACGCGCTCTTGTCGGTACGCTCGATACCCTGCAGGGTGCCGTCGAACAGCGACTTGTGAATGGCGCGGACGTTGCCCGGCAAGGTGGCCTCGTCAACGGCAAAGCCGTGGTTCTGGCTGGTGATCATGACCACGCCGGTGTCCAGGTCCTGGACCGGGTGGTTGGCACCGTGGTGGCCGTGGCCCATTTTCACGGTCTTGGCGCCGGAGGCCAGGGCCAGCAGCTGGTGGCCGAGGCAGATGCCGAATACCGGGATCTCGGTCTCGAGGATTTCCTTGATCGCCTGGATGGCGTAGTCGCACGGCTCGGGGTCGCCAGGGCCGTTGGACAGGAACACGCCGTCCGGGTTGAGTGCCAGTACTTCGCTGGCCGGGGTCTGGGCCGGTACAACAGTCACGCGGCAGCCACGGGCAACCAGCATGCGCAGGATGTTCAGCTTGACACCGTAGTCGAAGGCGACCACGTGGTAAGGCAGGTCTGCGGCTTCGATGGTCGGGTGGCTGTCGGTCTTCAGCTCCCACACGCTGGAGCGCCACTCGTAGCGTTCCTTGGTGGAAACGACCTTGGCCAGGTCCATGCCCTTCAGGCCCGGGAAGGCGCGAGCAGCGGCGATGGCAGCTTCTTCGCTGATGTTGTCACCGGCGAGGATGCAACCGTTCTGAGCGCCCTTTTCACGCAGGATTCGGGTCAGGCGACGGGTGTCGATGCCGGCGATGGCGACGACGTTGTTGGCCTTGAGGTACTCAGGCAGCGACTGGGTGTTACGCCAGTTGCTGGCCAGCAGCGGCAGGTCACGGATGACCAGGCCAGCGGACCAGACGCGGTTCGACTCGGCATCTTCCGGAGTAGTACCGGTGTTGCCGATGTGCGGGTAGGTCAGGGTAACGATTTGCTGCGCGTAGGAAGGGTCTGTAAGGATTTCCTGGTAGCCGGTCATAGCGGTGTTGAATACCACCTCACCAACGGTCTGACCGTCGGCACCGATAGCTTCACCGCGGAAAATACTGCCGTCGGCAAGGGCGAGTATGGCTGGCTTTGTCAAGAAGACCTCCCGTAAATCAAGCATGAAAGGGCGATCGCAGGTTGCAAAAAAGCGGAGTGACGTATGGACACGTCACCCCGCTTTCATGTGCTGAATTCAATTCGCTGCGCGCTTTTAGTGGACACACTAAAGCTGTAGCTTACAGAAAAGTGCGTTTTCGGTCTACCGCAGATGTGTCTCTAAAACACATGAATGCGACAGGCTGACATCCCCGGCGCCTGCTTCGCGGGTAAACCCGCTCCCACAGGGACCGCGCAAAGGCTGAGCCCTGCATAATTCCTGTGGGAGCGGGTTCACCCGCGAAGAAGCCAGCACCGCTCCAACGGCTCAGCGCAGTTCGAGCACATCCTGCATGTCGTACAACCCAGGCTCGCGCCCGTCCAGCCACAGTGCCGCACGCACGGCGCCCTTGGCGAAGGTCATGCGGCTGGAAGCCTTGTGGGTGATCTCGACGCGCTCGCCTTCGGCGGCGAACAGCACGGTATGGTCACCCACCACATCACCGGCACGCACGGTGGCGAAGCCGATGGTCTGGCGCTCACGCGCACCGGTCTGTCCTTCACGGCCGTACACGGCCACTTCCTGCAGGTTACGGCCCAGCGCCTGGGCAACCACTTCACCCATGCGCAGTGCGGTGCCCGACGGCGCATCGACCTTGTGCCGGTGGTGCGCTTCGAGGATTTCGATATCCACATCGTCACCCAGCACGCGCGCCGCGGTATCCAGCAGCTTCAGGCACAGGTTGACGCCGACGCTGAAGTTGGCAGCGAAGACGATCGGGATTTCCTTGCCGGCTTCGGCCAGTTGCTGCTTCTCTTCCGGGGTGAAGCCGGTTGTGCCGATGACCATGGCCTTGCCCGCCTTGCGGCAGAATGCCAGGTTCTTCAGGGTCACCGAAGGGTGGGTGAAGTCGATCAGCACGTCGAACTCGTCGACCACCTTGGCCAGGTCGTCGGAAATCGGCACACCGATACGGCCCAGGGCTGCCAGCTCACCGGCATCAGCCCCCACCAACGTGCTGTCCGGGCGGTCGATCGCTGCCGTCAGGCCTGCCTGGGGTGCCTGTTGCTGCACGGCTTCGACGAGGGTCTTGCCCATACGCCCTGCCGCGCCCATCACTGCAATACGTCGCATAGCCATTTCCTTGTCAGAGATCGCCGAAGAAGCGCTTCACGCCATCGAACCAGCCACTGGCCTTGGGCGAGTGGGAGCTATCGCCTTCCAGCGAATCACGCAGCTCTTCGAGCAACTCGCGCTGACGGCGGCTGAGATTGACCGGCGTTTCCACCGCCACACGGCACAGCAGGTCACCCGCACCACCACCGCGCACCGGGGCAACACCCTTGCCGCGCAGGCGGAACTGCTTGCCGGTCTGGGTGCCTTCCGGGATCTTCAGCTTCACCCGACCATCGAGGGTCGGCACTTCCAGCTCGCCACCCAGGGCGGCGTCGGTGTAGCTGATCGGTACTTCGCAGTACAGGTGCTTGCCATCACGCTGGAAGATCTCGTGCTCGCGCACGTTGATCACCACATACAGGTCGCCAGTCGGGCCACCATGGGTACCCGCCTCGCCCTCGCCCGACAGGCGAATGCGGTCACCGGTATCGACACCCGCCGGCACCTTGACCGACAGTGTCTTGTACTCCTCGACACGGCCTTCGCCGTGGCACGAGGTGCAGGGGTCGGTAATGATCTTGCCCTGGCCATGGCAGCGCGGGCAGGTTTGCTGTACCGAGAAGAAGCCCTGCTGCATGCGCACCTGGCCGATACCACCGCAAGTCGGGCAGGTGGACGGGGTCGAGCCCTTCTTGGCACCGGAGCCGTCGCACGGCTGGCAGTTGACCAGCGTTGGCACGCGAATGCTGACGGTGGTGCCGCGCACTGCCTCTTCCAGGTTCAGCTCGAGGGTGTAGCGCAGGTCGCTGCCGCGCTGGGCACCGCCACGGCCGCCACCGCGACCGCCACCGAAGAAGTCGCTGAACACATCGCCGAAGATGTCGGAGAAGTTGGCACCGCCGAAACCGGCACCACCGCCACCCATGCTCGGGTCCACACCGGCATGACCGTACTGGTCGAACGCAGCACGCTTGCTGGCATCGGACAGCACTTCGTAGGCCTCGTTGGCCTCCTTGAACTTGTCTTCCGACTCTTTGTCGCCCGGGTTGCGGTCCGGGTGGTACTTCATCGCCAGGCGACGGTAAGCCTTCTTGAGGTCAGCTTCGCTGGCGCCGCGCTCGACACCCAGAACCTCATAATAATCACGCTTGGACATAGGTCATTTGCACCTTGTTGGGCGTCTGGCATCTGCGCCGCGCCATCAGCACCTGCCTTTTGCCCACAGGGCCACTGACAGATGCTGTAAAAATTCTCGAATTCCAGATACGCCAACGCGGGAGCAAGCCCCCGCGCGGTGACATCCTACCAGCTCACCGCCAAACGACGGTGAACTGGCCGACAACATGCAGGGATTACTGCTTGTTGTTGTCTTTCACTTCTTCGAACTCGGCGTCAACCACGTCATCGTGCTTGGCTTCCGGCTCGGCCTGCTGCGCGCCACCCTGAGGCTGTTCGGCCGACTGCTCGGCGTACATCTTCTGGGCAACCGGTGCCGAGACCTTGGACAGCTCTTCGACCTTGGCGTCGATGGCAGCCTTGTCGTCGCCTTTGACAGCGGCTTCCAGGGCAACAACGGCAGCCTCGATGGCCGTTTTCTCTTCAGCGGTAACCTTGTCACCAGCGTCAGCGACCATCTTGCGGGTCGAGTGAACCAGCGCGTCACCCTGGTTACGGGCAGCGGCCAGTTCTTCGAACTTGCGGTCTTCCTCGGCGTTGGCCTCGGCGTCACGCACCATGCGCTCGATTTCTTCATCCGACAGGCCGGAGTTGGCCTTGATCACGATCGACTGCGACTTGCCGGTGGCCTTGTCCTTGGCGCTGACATGCAGGATGCCGTTGGCGTCGATGTCGAAGGTTACTTCGATCTGCGGCACGCCACGTGGAGCCGGCGGAATGTCAGCCAGGTCGAACTTGCCCAGCGACTTGTTCTGGGCAGCCTGCTTGCGCTCACCCTGCAGCACGTGAATGGTCACGGCACCCTGGTTGTCGTCAGCAGTCGAGAACACCTGCGACTTCTTGGTTGGGATGGTGGTGTTCTTCTCGATCAGCGAAGTCATCACGCCACCCATGGTTTCGATACCCAGGGTCAGCGGGCTGACGTCCAGCAGCAGTACGTCCTTCACGTCACCGGCCAGTACGGCGCCCTGGATGGCAGCACCCATGGCCACGGCTTCGTCCGGGTTGACGTCCTTGCGCGCTTCTTTGCCGAAGAAATCGGCAACGGCTTTCTGTACCAGCGGCATACGGGTCTGGCCACCGACCAGGATCACGTCGTCGATCTTGCTGGCATCGATGCCGGCGTCCTTCAGAGCGATGCGGCAAGGCTCGATGGTACGGGCAACCAGGTCTTCGACCAGCGACTCCAGCTTGGCGCGGGAAATCTTCACGTTCAGGTGCTTCGGACCGGTAGCGTCTGCAGTGATGTACGGCAGGTTCACGTCGGTCGACTGAGCGGAGGACAGTTCGATCTTGGCCTTTTCAGCGGCTTCTTTCAGACGCTGCAGTGCCAGCGGATCGTTCTTCAGGTCCATGCCGGACTCTTTCTTGAACTCGTCGACGAGGTAGTCGATCAGGCGCATGTCGAAGTCTTCGCCACCCAGGAAGGTGTCGCCGTTGGTAGCCAGTACTTCGAACTGGTGCTCACCGTCGACTTCGGCGATTTCGATGACCGAAACGTCGAAGGTACCGCCACCCAGGTCATAAACGATGACAGTGTGGTCGCCCTTGGCCTTGTCCATGCCGTACGCCAGTGCAGCGGCAGTCGGCTCGTTGATGATGCGTTTTACGTCCAGGCCAGCGATGCGACCGGCATCCTTGGTGGCCTGACGCTGGCTGTCGTTGAAGTAGGCCGGAACGGTGATGACCGCTTCGGTAACTGGCTCGCCGAGGTAATCTTCGGCGGTTTTCTTCATTTTCTTCAGCACTTCGGCGCTGATCTGCGGCGGCGCCATGTCCTTGCCGCTGGCCTGTACCCAGGCGTCGCCGTTCCCGGCCTTGACGATCTTGTATGGCACCAGCTTGATGTCTTTCTGCACGACGTCTTCTTCGAAGCGGCGGCCGATCAGGCGCTTCACTGCGAACAGGGTGTTGTGCGGGTTGGTGACAGCCTGGCGCTTGGCTGACTGACCGACCAGGATTTCGCCGTCGTTGGCGTAGGCCACGATCGAAGGGGTAGTACGCGCGCCTTCGGCGTTTTCGATGACCTTGACGTTACCGTTTTCCAGAACGGAGACGCACGAGTTGGTGGTCCCCAGGTCGATACCGATGATTTTGCCCATGTTAACTCTCCCGAAACTTGAATTTGGTAGCAGCGACTACTTTGGCCAACTGCGGTAATACTTGAACGCTTGACACCTAGATGGGGATGCCCCGGAGGATTTCAAGCCTTCTCATTGATCGAGGGTTGTGGCGCGCTCGGCGCCTTGCTGACCACCACCATGGCGGGGCGCAGCAGGCGGCCATTGAGCAGGTAGCCCTTCTGGAACACGTTCAGCACGCTGTTCGGCTCTACGTCGGCGTTTTCCTGCATGGCCATGGCCTGATGGTGCTCAGGGTTGAACGGTTGGCCATGCGGGTCGACCGCTTCGAGGTTGTAGCGCTTGAGGGTGTCCTGGAACATCTTCAGGGTCAGCTCGACACCTTCGCGGATCTGCTTGACGTGCTCGTCTTCGGCACTCGAATGGGCCAGGGCCAGTTCCAGGCTGTCGATCACCGGCAGCAGGTCGCTGGAGAACTTCTCCAGGGCGAACTTGTGGGCTTTCTCGACATCCTGTTCGGCGCGACGGCGCACGTTCTGCAAGTCGGCAACGGCGCGCAGCGACTGGTCCTTGGCGGCGGCCAGCTGTTCCTCGAGTTCCAGAACACGGGCGTCAGCAGTGGTTTCTGCACCGGTTTCTTCAACGTTAAGGTCTTTTTCGTTCAGCTGCTCGTCAGCCATGGGGTCTCTCCTGCGCAATTTTCTGGACTGCGAGCCAGGCTCGCCTTGGATGTCGGCTATATGGGGCCGGAAAAACCAGCTTCAAGGGGCAAGGTATTTTCCGCACCGAACAGAATCTGCCGAGGGGCATTGGCAGGCCTGAAAAAAGTACTGTATAAATAACCAGACCTGACTTTCGGGAGCGGCCCCATGCTGGTGCACCTGTCCATTCACAACTACGCCATCGTCGAGCACCTCGACCTCGAGATCGCCCGTGGCATGTCCGTCATCACCGGCGAGACCGGCGCCGGCAAATCGATCATGCTCGATGCCCTCGGCCTGGCCCTGGGTGACCGGGCCGACAGCGGCGTGGTGCGCCCTGGTACGGACAAGGCAGACATCCTCGCCACCTTCGACCTGGTGGACATCCCCGAAGCGCATACCTGGCTGGCCGAACGCGACCTGGACAACGACGGCCCGTGCATCCTGCGCCGAGTGATCACCGCCGAAGGCCGCAGCCGTGGCTACATCAATGGCACGCCCTGCCCGCTTGGTGACCTCAAGGCGCTCGGCGAGCTGCTGATCGACATTCACAGCCAGCACGAGCACCAGTCGCTGCTCAAGACCGACACCCACCGCCGCCTGCTTGACGAGTATGCCGGCGCCGTCGACCTGGCTCGCCAGGTGCAGCTGGCCGCCAAGCGCTGGAACCAGACCCGCCTGGAACTGGAGCGCCTGTCCAATTCCGGTGACGAGCAACGCGCTCGCCATCAGCTGCTGAGCTATCAGCTGGAGGAGCTGGACAACCTCGGCCTGGGCGAACACGAGCTGGAGCAGCTGGAGCAGGAACACAAGAACCTGACCAGCGCCGAAGCGCTGTTCGCCATCTGCCGCCAGGTCATCGACCAGTGCAGCGAAAGCGATTCGGGCAACGTACTCAGCGCCCTCACCTCCAGCCTCAACCGCCTGGGCGCCGCCACCAACTCGCCAAAGGCATTGGGCGAAGCGGCCAACCTGATCGCCAGTGCGCAGATCCAGGTCGAGGAAGCCGTGGGCGAGCTCAACCGTTTCCTCGACAACTTCGACGCCGACCCCATGCGCCTACAGGCGCTGGAAGAACGCCTCGACACTGTCTATACGCTGGCGCGCAAGCACCGTGTGCACCCGGCCGAACTGCCCCACCTGCAGCAGCAGTTGATGGAAGAGCTGGAAAGCCTGAACGCCAGTGACGAGTCGATCGAGCAGCTGGGTGAAGAGCTGGCTGCCTTCGCCCAGCATTACCAGGAGAAGGCCCGCGAGCTCAGCGCCCTGCGCCAGCAGGCCGCGCAGCAGCTGGCGGTGGCCGTCGAACAGGAAATCCAGCGCCTGGGCATGCCCGGCGGGCGCTTCTGCATCGCGCTCACCCCCAACGAAAGCGCAGACCTGTCACCCCATGGCCTGGAGCAGATCGAGCTACTGGTCAGCGCCAACCCCGGCCAACCGCTCAAAGGCCTGGCCAAGGTCGCTTCAGGTGGTGAGCTGTCGCGCATCAGCCTGGCGGTCCAGGTGATTACCGCGCAGACCTCGCGCATTCCCACCCTGGTGTTCGACGAAGTCGACGTCGGCATCGGCGGGCCTACCGCCGAAATCGTCGGCCAACTGCTACGCCGCCTGGGCGAGCGCGGCCAGGTGCTGACCGTAACCCACCTGCCGCAAGTGGCGGCACAGGGGCATCACCACCTGTTCGTGCACAAGGTGCGCAATAGCGACACTACCCACACCGCCGTGGCCAGCCTGGGCAAACGCGAGCGGGTCGAAGAGGTGGCGCGGATGCTCGGCGGCATCGACCTGACCAAGGAATCCCTGGCGCATGCGCGAAAGATGGTGGTGAGCGGCAAGGCCTGAGCCTTAATTTTTCAGGCTATTCGCGGGTAAACCCGCTCCCACAGGATATTCGCAATACCTGTGGGAGCGGGTTTACCCGCGAAGAGGCCGAAACAAACAACACACCTCCCAGCCCCAGAAAGCACAAAGGCGACCCGAAGGTCGCCTTTGTCATCCATAACGATTAAATCGTTACTTCTTTTTACGCACGTACAGGACCAGATTGTGGTCCACCAGCTCGTAGCCATGCTCGGCCACGATTTCGCGCTGGCGCTTCTCGATTTCGGCATCCATGAACTCGATGACTTCACTGGTCTCCACGTTGACCATATGGTCGTGGTGACCGCCATCGGCCAGTTCGAACACCGCATGACCGCCGTCGAAGTTGTGGCGAACCACCAGACCCGCCGCTTCGAACTGGGTCAGTACGCGATAGACGGTGGCCAGGCCCACGTCCTCGCCAGCCTCCATCAGCGCCTTGTAGACATCCTCGGCGCTCATGTGACGCTGCTCGGTGGAGTCGAGCATCTGAAGGATCTTGACTCGAGGCAGGGTCACCTTGAGACCGGCTTTGCGCAATTCGCTATTTTCAACCATGGTCAGCTTTCTCGCCGATGCTGCTTCGCAGCTTCTCTTAATACGGGTATGATCGGGGTTTACGTTGTCCAGCCAAGATAGTGGAAGTCGCCCACCGATGCAAAACACCAAGCTCTTGCTAAACAGCCTCGCCCTCGCGGGACTGCTCGCACTCGCCGGTTGCTCGTTTCCCGGGGTTTACAAAATCGACATCCAGCAGGGCAATGTCGTTACGCAAGACATGATAGACCAATTGCGCCCCGGAATGACCCGCCGGCAAGTAAGGTTTATCATGGGCAACCCGCTGATCCAGGACACCTTCAACACCAACCGTTGGGATTACCTGTACAGCCTGCAGCCAGGCGGCGGTAAACGCCAGCAAGAACGCATGAGCGTGTTCTTCAACGAAAGCGATCAGTTGGTCAGCCTGTCTGGCGACTTCATGCCAGGCGTCAGCCGCGACCAGGAAATCCTCGGTGGCAGCAGCGACACCACGGTCAGCCCGGCCAACCAGCCAGAGCAGCCAACCGCTCAGCCTGAAGAAAAACCGGCCAAGCCAGGCTCGGTGGAAGAATCCATCCAGCGCGAGATCGACACCATCGAGACCACCCCGGTCCCGACTCCGGCTCCGCTGGAAACCTCGCCTCAATAAGCGGCGAGCAGATACAAAAAAGCCCGGACCTGGTCCGGGCTTTTTGTTGCCGCTTTTTCAGTCAGGTATTCAGCTGCTTGGCGCGCTGGCAGAACGCATCCACCAGCGTGTTCGCCGCCTGGTTGAACAGCGGGCCCAGGGTGGCGCGCACCAGCGGGCCGGCGTAGTCGAACGACAGGTCCAGGCTGATCTTGCAGGCCTTGTCACCCAACGGTTTGAACACCCACAAACCATGCAGCTGGGTGAACGGCCCCTCTTCCAGGTTCATCTCGATGGACTGCCCCGGCACCAGCACGTTGCGCGTGACGAAGTGCTGGCTCATGCCACCCTTGGCCACTTCGAGCTTGGCGCGCATGTGCGTGTCGCTGGCTTCCAGCACCGTGGAATCGGAGCACCAAGGCAGAAATTCCGGGTAGCTGGCGACATCATTGACCAGGTCATACAGCGCCTGGGCGGGGTATGGCAGCAGGGCGGAGCGTTGAATATGGGTAGTCATCCAGGCGTCACTTCCAGGGCTGGGTGGCGTCGCTTCGCAGCGCGCCGAAAACATTTTCTGTAGCTATGACAGCGTCGGTATTGTCCGGTATTCATTGCAGTGGCTCAAGCACACCGAAATCCCATAGCGGACGACGCGCCGACTTGCCTATAATGCCGCCCCTATGGCTAAGCAAAAAAAACATCCGACCGGGACCATCGCGCAGAACAAGAAAGCGCGACACGATTACTTCATCGAACACAAGTTCGAGGCCGGGCTGGTCCTGTCCGGCTGGGAAGTAAAAAGCCTGCGGGCCGGCAAGGCTCACCTGACTGACAGCTACGTGCTGCTGAAGGACGGTGAGGCCTGGCTGTTCGGCAGCCACATCACCCCGCTGACCACGGCCAGCACCCATGTCATCGCCGACCCCATCCGCACCCGCAAGCTGCTGCTGAACAAGCGCGAGCTCGAGCGCCTGGAAGCGGCCGTGGCGCAAAAGGGTTACACCTGCGTGGCCCTGTCGCTGTACTGGAGCAAGCACCTGATCAAGTGCGAAATTGCACTGGGCAAGGGCAAGAAGGAATTCGACAAACGCGACACCGTGCGCGAGCGTGATTCCAACCGCGAGCTGCAACGGGCTGTGCGGAACAAGGGCAAGGAAGAGTAATAGCTCTTCTTTGGCCTGTTCCGGCCTCTTCGCGGGTAAACCCGCTCCCACAGGATTCACACTGAGTTCAGATTCGGTGCAATCTCTGTGGGAGCGGGTTTACCCGCGAAGAGGCCAGCACTGCCAGTAAAAATCTCAGCGCCCGCTACGCCGCTCCGCCCGCGCCACTCGCTGCGCTTCTTCGTGCGCCTCTTCCAGCACCTCCTGCACATACAGAATGTGCCGGCTGGAAACTTCCCGAGCATCCTCCGCCCGGCCCTCGACTATCGCCAGGTACAGCTCCCGGTGCTGGCTGATCAGCATGTCCCGGGTCTCGGTCCGTTGCTGGTACATGCCACCGATGTTGGTTACCACGTTGCGCTTGAGCAGGTCGAACAAGCCCCGAATAGTGTGCAGCAGCACGGCATTATGGCTGGCCTCGGCAATCGCCAGGTGAAAGCGCGCATCGGCCGCGCCCTCTTCCGCCCGGGTCACTTCGTCGGCCCTGGCATAGCAGTCCTGCAGCGCATCGAAGGCCGCCTTGAGCCGCGCGCGGTCCGGCTGGGTGGCGCGCTGGGCCGCGTAGTAGGCGCAGGACGCTTCCAGCGTATGGCGAAACTCGAGCAGGTCACGCTGCGCCTCGGCACTGTGCTCGAGCAGCTGCAGCAACGGGTCGCTGAAAGTGGACCCCAGAGACTCGGCAACAAAATTGCCCCCACCCTGGCGGCTGACCAGCAGCCCCTTGGCCACCAGCTTCTGGATCGCCTCACGCAGTGACGGGCGGGACACGCCGAACTGCTCGGCAAGGACGCGCTCGGCCGGCAACCGCTGCCCCGAGGTCAGCGTGCCTTCCAGAATCATCCCTTCCAACCGATCGACGATGTCGTCGGACAGGCGCCGTTGGCGGACCTGATCAAAAACCATCACATGCTCTCCACAAACCCCCGGCAATTTCAGGGGTGGCTATTCTCGCCGATCCAGGTCACGCAAACACCCACCAGGCGACGATTTTCCCAGCTCATCAGGCGCCCGCTCATCGGCACGCGACCAAAGTTTTGCACGGGACAAATTGACACACCCACGAAGACGCTTTTAACCTAGCGCCCAGTCATTGTAAATTGGTCTTACCAATTATCCAATGCCAGTGCCTGACCAACAACAATTAGGGGCCACCCCATATGCAAACCTGGCAACAAATCTATAGCCCGCTTGGTAGTCTTGGCCTGTCCGCACTGGCGGCGGTCATTCCCATCGTCTTCTTCTTCCTTGCCCTCGCCGTGTTCCGCCTCAAAGGCCACGTGGCCGGCAGCATCACCCTCGCATTGTCGATCCTGGTGGCAATCTTCGCCTTCCAGATGCCTGTCGACATGGCCTTCGCCGCCGCGGGTTATGGCTTCCTGTACGGCCTCTGGCCGATTGCCTGGATCATCGTTGCCGCGGTGTTCCTGTACAAACTCACGGTCAAGAGCGGCCAGTTCGAAGTGATCCGCAGCTCGGTACTGTCGATTACCGACGACCAGCGCCTGCAAGTGCTGCTGATCGGCTTCTGCTTCGGTGCCTTCCTGGAAGGTGCGGCGGGCTTCGGCGCACCGGTGGCAATCACTGCCGCGCTGCTGGTGGGCCTGGGCTTCAACCCGCTGTACGCCGCCGGCCTGTGCCTTATCGCCAACACCGCGCCGGTGGCCTTCGGCGCCTTGGGCATCCCGATCATCGTGGCCGGCCAGGTCACCGGCATCGACGCCTTCCACATCGGCGCCATGACCGGTCGCCAGCTGCCGCTGCTGTCGCTGTTCGTGCCGTTCTGGCTGGTGTTCATGATGGACGGCCTGCGTGGCGTGAAAGAAACCTGGCCTGCCGCCCTGGTCGCCGGCCTGAGCTTCGCGGTGACCCAGTACTTCACCTCGAACTTCATCGGCCCGGAACTGCCGGACATCACCTCGGCCCTGGCCAGCCTGATCGCCCTGACCCTGTTCCTGAAAGTCTGGCAGCCCAAGCGCTCGTTCGCCGAAGCCAAAGGCAGCGTCGGCGCCGCCGTGGTACAACCAAGCGGCAGCCAGCCAAGCCCCTACAGCTTTGGCGAAATCTTCAAAGCCTGGTCGCCGTTCCTGATCCTCACCGTGCTGGTCACCATCTGGACCCTGAAGCCGTTCAAGGCGGCCTTCGCCCCAGGCGGCGCGATGTACAACTTCGTGTTCAACTTCGCCATCCCGCACCTCGACCAACTGGTGATCAAGACCGCGCCGATCGTCGCCGCGCCAACCGCCATGCCAGCGGTGTTCAAGCTCGACCCGATCTCTGCCACCGGCACCGCGATCTTCCTCTCGGCGCTGATCTCCATGGCCGTGCTGAAGATCAACTTCAAAACTGGTCTGACCACTTTCAAGGAAACCTTCTGGGAACTGCGCTGGCCAATCCTGTCGATCGGCATGGTGCTGGCCTTTGCCTTCGTCACCAACTACTCGGGCATGTCCTCGACCATGGCCCTGGTGCTGGCCGGTACCGGTGCCGCGTTCCCGTTCTTCTCGCCGTTCCTCGGCTGGCTGGGTGTGTTCCTCACCGGTTCCGACACCTCGTCCAACGCCCTGTTCAGCTCGCTGCAGGCCACTACCGCGCACCAGATCGGGGTCAACGACACCCTGCTGGTAGCGGCCAACACCAGCGGCGGCGTGACCGGCAAGATGATCTCGCCGCAGTCGATCGCCGTGGCCTGCGCCGCCACCGGCCTTGTCGGCAAGGAATCCGACCTGTTCCGCTTCACCGTCAAGCACAGCCTGTTCTTCGCCACCATCGTCGGCCTGATCACCCTGATCCAGGCCTACTGGCTGACCGGCATGCTGGTTCATCACTAAAGTGAAAGGGGCCGGGCGCCATGGCGCGCCCGGCAATCCCCACAAGCAACGCTGCGAGAATCCATGATCATTTCTGCCTCTACCGACTATCGCGCCGCGGCCCAACGCAAGCTGCCTCCCTTCCTGTTCCACTATGCCGACGGCGGCGCCTACGCCGAGCACACCCTGCGCCACAACGTCTCGGACCTGGCCAGCATTGCCCTGCGTCAGCGCGTGCTGAAGAACATGTCCGAGCTCAGCCTTCAGACCAAGCTGTTCGACGAAACCCTGAGCATGCCGGTGGCCCTGGCCCCGGTCGGCCTCACCGGCATGTACGCCCGCCGTGGCGAAGTGCAGGCAGCGCGCGCGGCGGCTGCCCACGGCATTCCGTTCACCATGTCGACGGTGTCGGTGTGCCCGATCGAAGAAGTCGCCCCGGCCATCGACCGGCCGATGTGGTTCCAGCTGTACGTGCTCAAGGACCGCGGCTTCATGCGCAACGCCCTGGAGCGGGCCAAGGCCGCCGGGGTCAAGACCCTGGTGTTCACCGTCGACATGCCGACACCCGGCGCCCGCTACCGCGACGCCCACTCCGGCATGAGTGGCAAGAACGGCCCGCTGCGTCGCGTGCTGCAAGCCATGACCCACCCCGAGTGGGCGTGGGATGTCGGCGTGATGGGGCGCCCACACGACCTGGGCAACATTTCCACCTACCGTGGCAACCCCACCGGCCTTGCCGACTACATCGGCTGGCTGGCCAACAACTTCGACCCGTCCATTTCCTGGAAAGACCTGGAATGGATTCGCGACTTCTGGGACGGCCCGATGATCATCAAGGGCATCCTTGATGCCGATGACGCCCGCGATGCGGTCCGTTTCGGCGCCGACGGCATCGTCGTGTCCAACCACGGCGGCCGCCAGCTCGACGGCGTGCTGTCCAGCGCCCGCGCCCTGCCGGCGATTGCCGACGCGGTCAAAGGCGAGCTGAAGATCCTTGCCGACTCCGGCATCCGCAGCGGCCTCGATGTGGTGCGCATGATCGCCCTGGGCGCCGATACCGTACTGATCGGCCGCGCCTTCCTCTACGCCCTTGCCGTGCACGGCCAGGCCGGGGTGAAGAACCTGCTGGAGCTGTTCGAGAAGGAAATGCGCGTAGCGATGGTGCTGACCGGCGCCAAGTCGATCAGCGAAATCACCCGCGACTCGCTGGTACGCGAACTGGGCGCCTGAGCGCCCGCAAGAACGACCGCCTGATTGACCCGGGGCATGTGGCGCACAGACGCCACAGCCCCGCGAGGAGACTGCATGAGCCTGCCCGCCGCATTCCTGCGTGATGCCGAGCGCCTGATCCCCGCCGAACGCCGCTTCGACGACCCGACCTCCACCCTGGCCTTCGGCACCGACGCCAGTTTCTACCGGCTGATCCCCAAGCTGGTGGTACGCGTCGAGTCCGAGGACGAGGTGGTCGGCCTGATCAAACTGGCCCAGCGCGAGCGGGTGCCGGTCACCTTCCGCGCCGCCGGCACCAGCCTGTCCGGCCAGGCCATCAGCGACTCGGTACTGATCGTGCTGGGCGATAACTGGAACGGCCGCGAAATCCGCGGCCAAGGCGAGCAGATCCGCCTGCAGCCCGGCGTCATCGGCGCCCAGGCCAACGCCTGGCTGGCCCCCTTCGGGCGCAAGATCGGCCCCGATCCGGCGTCGATCAATGCTTGCAAGATCGGCGGCATCGTCGCCAACAACGCCAGCGGCATGTGCTGCGGCACCGCGCAGAACACCTACCATACCCTGGCCGGCCTGCGCCTGGTGCTGGCCGACGGCACGCGCCTGGACAGCGAAGACTCGGCCAGCGTTGCCGCCTTTGAACGCAGCCATGCCGACCTGCTGGCAGCATTGGCCCAGCTGGGCCGTGAAACACGCGCCAACACCGCCCTGGCCGAGCGCATCCGGCACAAATACCGGCTGAAGAATACTACCGGCCTGTCGCTGAATGCGCTGGTGGATTACGACCAACCCCTGGATATCCTTCAGCACCTGCTGGTCGGCTCCGAAGGCACCCTGGGCTTCATCAGCGCCGTCACTTACGACACCGTGCCCGACCACCCGCACAAGGCCAGCGCCCTGCTGGTGTTCCCCAGCGTGGAAAGCTGCTGCCGCGCGGTGACCGTGCTCAAGCGCCAGCCGGTTTCTGCGGTAGAACTGCTCGACCGCCGCAGCCTGCGCTCAGTGCAGGACATGCCCGGCATGCCGCTGTGGGTAAAAGGCCTGTCGGACAATGCCTGTGCCCTGCTGATCGAGTCCCGCGCCGCCAGCCAGAGCCTGCTGCATGAACAGCTGCCACAGGTGATGGCTTCGATCGCCGACTTCCCGCTGGAACAGCAGGTGGACTTCAGCGAAGACCCGGTCGTGTACAACCAGCTGTGGAAGATCCGCAAGGACACCTTCCCCGCCGTCGGTGCCGTACGCCAGACCGGCACCACTGTCATCATCGAAGACGTCACCTTCCCCGTCGAGCAACTGGCAGAAGGCGTCAACCGCCTGATCCAGCTGTTCGACAAGCACCGCTACGATGAAGCGATCATTTTCGGCCACGCCCTGGAAGGCAACCTGCATTTTGTCTTCACCCAGGGCTTCAACAGTGCCGAGGAAGTCGCCCGCTACCAGGCCTTCATGGACGATGTGGCGCAACTGGTGGCGGTGGAGTTCGGCGGCTCGCTCAAGGCCGAACACGGCACCGGGCGCAACATGGCACCGTTCGTGGAGCTGGAGTGGGGCCATGACGCCTACCAGCTGATGTGGAAGCTCAAGCGTCTGCTCGACCCCAACGGCATTCTCAACCCCGACGTGGTGCTGAGCGAGGATCCGGACATTCACCTGAAGAACCTCAAGCCGCTGCCCGCTGCCGACGAGATCGTCGACAAGTGCATCGAATGCGGCTTCTGCGAACCGGTTTGCCCGTCCAAAGGCCTGACCCTCAGCCCGCGCCAGCGCATCGTCATGTGGCGTGACATCCAGGCCAAGCAGCGCGCCGGCATCGATACCCGCCAACTGCGCCAGACCTACCAGTACCAAGGCATCGACACCTGCGCCGCGACCGGCCTGTGCGCCCAGCGCTGCCCGGTCGGCATCAATACCGGCGAACTGGTGAAAAAACTGCGCAGCCAGGCCGCCGGGCACGAAAAAACCGCCGACTGGCTGGCCGAACACTTCCACACCGCCCTGGGTGGCGCGCGCTTGACCCTGACCGCCGCCAACACCGCCCGCAAGCTGCTCGGCGCCCCACGCCTGGGCCGCCTGAGCGCCTCGCTGAACAAAGCCAGCAAAGGCCGCTTGCCGCAGTGGACCCCGGCGATGCCACAACCCTTGCGCCCACTGGACTTCGGCCCGGCCAGCAACGACGCCCGCCCTCGGGTGGTGTACCTGGCCGCCTGCGTCTCGCGGGTGATGGGCCCGGCCTATGCCGACCGCGAGCAGAGCTCGCTGCTGGACAAGACCCGCGCCCTGCTGGAAAAGGCCGGTTACCAAGTGGTGTTCCCCGACAACGCCGACAACCTGTGCTGCGGCCAGCCGTTCGCCTCCAAGGGCTACCCCGAGCAGGCCGAACACAAGCGCCAGGAACTGATCGCCGCTCTGTTGCACGCCAGCCGCGGCGGCCTCGACCCGATCTACTGCGACACCAGCCCCTGCACCCTGCGCCTGGTGCAGGATCTGGGCGAAAGCCGGCTGGACCTGTACGACCCGGTGCGCTTCATCCGCACCCACCTGGTCGAGCGCCTGGAGTTCACCCCCCAGGACGAGCCGGTGGCCGTGCATGTGACCTGCAGCACCCAGCACCTTGGCGAAAGCCAGGCGCTGATCGACCTGGCGCGGCGCTGCAGCAAGCAGGTGGTCATCCCGGAAGGCATCCATTGTTGCGGCTTCGCCGGCGACAAAGGCTTCACCACCCCCGAGCTGAACGCCCACTCGCTGCGTAGCCTGAAGGATGCGGTGCAGTATTGCAGCGAAGGCATCTCCACCAGCCGCACCTGCGAAATAGGCCTGAGCAGCCACAGCGGCATCGACTATCACGGCCTGGTCTACCTGGTCGACCGCGTCACCCGCCCCCGCAGCATCTGACCCTGTGGGAGCGGGCACGCCCGCTCCCACCGGTTCAGCGCATACCCCGAGCCAACCCAATTCCATGTGGGAGCGGGTTCACCCGCGAACACCGGCAAAGCCGGTGCCATCCCCACCATCATTCCACCCCTTCACCATCCCGATTGAACCCCCGCCAATCCCCCACAGTCCACCCTTACAGGCCCACCCTCCAGAGGCCCAGAAGGAGACTCCCATGAAAGGTACCGCGCTTTCGGCCCTGTTCGCGGCCGCGACCCTGCTGGCTTCCCCGGTGTTTGCCGCCGAAGACCTGTGCACCACAAACCTGCAAAAGATCGACGACAGCATGGCCACCGCCGGCGCCACCTCCGAAGGCCTGGACAAAGCCATCACCGAGCAAGTCGACAAAGCCAAGGCAGCCCAGGCATCGGGCGACACCAAGGAATGCATCGCCATCACCAGCAAAGTGCTGGAGCGCCTGGAAAAAACCGAAAAAGGCAGCGGCACCAGCGGTGGCGGTAGCGGCGCGTGAGCCCAAAAGCGGGCGACCGGGCCGGCAGTCGACGTCGCCCGCACAATGGCGTATACTCCGCATCACGTGCCGTAAGGTGCGTTAGCCAAGAGCTAGTGTGGGGCCGATTAGGATTCGACGCCGGTAGCGAAACTCTAGGTGCATGCCGAGTTGGTAACAGAACTCGTAAATCCACTGTTGCAACTTTCTATAGTTGCCAATGACGAAAACTACGAGGGCTACGCTCTCGCTGCGTAAGCAGCTGAGCCCGCTCTCCTGGTAGCTTCGGCTCCAGCAATCATCAGGGGATGCCTGTAAACCCGAAATGATTGTCATACAGAACAGGATCGTCGTGTAGCACGTTGGGGGCAAAGCGACTAAAACTTACCCAACTCGTCCAAAGCACCCTGCCCGTCGGGCGGCTGCGGATTAACTCAGTAGACACGGCTAAGCATGTAGTACCGACAGCGGAGTACTGGCGGACGGGGGTTCAAATCCCCCCGGCTCCACCAAATCCCAAAGAAGAAGACGCCCTCGGGCGTCTTTTTTTGTGTCTGAATTTTGGGGTGTGCAAGCTCAGAAAATCAGATTTTGCCCCTTTCGTGTAGGGCGTTGCCCAAAGATACTCCCAGCGCCTGTTTTCCGTTGCGGTCGTTTTTTCAGAGTTTTAGTCTCGTCGGGTCGTTGCTCATCAACGGCATGACTTTGACAGGTCGCGACGGTAAACAACAAACGGCTCGTCGTTATGGCGGCTGTACGTGCGGGCACGCTTGCGTGCGCCGGAACTTGTTGTTTCCGCCGGTCTGTCAACCCGCGTACAGCTGCCACCCTTCTGTTTGACAGCAGAGGGTGACGGCCCTGAAATGGAAGCAATCATGTTGAAGATAGTACCCGACCCACCCCACCATCTCCTTTCCCTCGAAGACACCATCATGCTGGCCTCGGACTACGCGCTCTGTGCCGAAGCCGTAGCCCAGCAGGCAATGCTGATGCAGCCGCGATCGCCGGCGTCATTGTTGATCATGGCGTCGATGCACGAGCTTGAAGCCCTGCGCAAACTTCTCGAGTCAGCGCTGGCACACATACACAAGCCAGCGGACCCGCAGGCCGTGCACTGATTCACCACCAGGGAGATCGATCAATGACCACCGAAGACACTAAATGCACCGTCGGTAAAACCATCTTCTACCAGGGTGAAAACCAGACTCACCCGCTGTTCCGCATCGAGCCCGGCATCCCCTGCCAGAACGCCCGCGAGCAAGCTTCGGAACTGATGGGCTATGCCCGGGACCTGACCATCGACGGCCTGATGGAAGACAAGCCGAAACTGATTTGGGCCGCACATTACCTTTGCGCCTTAGGTAAAGCACTGCTGGATGACGCCGAGCTGGGCATGATGCGTTAGCCACCGTACCGTGGGTTGCGCTGTCGCGCGGAGCACCGAGCTCACAAAGAGTTTGCTCATTACCCTGTGGGAGCGGGTTTACCCGCGAAGAATCCAACGCGCTGCATGGCACCGGCTACGCCGGTGTTCGCGGCCACGGCCGCTCCCACAGGTACCGTGAAAACTCGAAGCCAGCGCAAGTACCTGTGGGAGCGGGCAAGCCCGCGAAGAAGGCAACGCGGTGCATGACATCAGTTGCGCGGGTGTCCGCGGGTAAACCCGCTCCCACAGGCCCCCGCCAAATCACTGAGTTATGTGCAGCCCCATGAAAACCCGGCTTGCCGGATGCCAAACTCGGCATGATGCGCTAAAGGCCGCACTGCCCACTCCCGTGCTCGGCCAACCTCAAAAACGGACTTGGACCAACAGATACGGGGGTCAAAAGACGAATGGTCAAAATGTGTCAGGCACGGGGAATTGCTGGGAGTTTTTTGCCACTACAGGCGTTTCAACCAAGCGCATTCGTCTTGGCGAAGTGAACTTCACTTTTCCGGCGTGTCAGATTAGGTCCTTGTCGAGCGAACTTCAGTAGAGGTACAGCCTTATGAGCATGGCCACAATTGTAAGTGCGGTGATTTCCAGTCTCGCACCAAGTGTCTTTGACCATAGCAACCTGCAAGACTCCGGCGCGCATGTTTCTGCTGTCGAATACCATTACGGTATGAACATCGATGTGAAACGGGTATTGCAACGCACCGATACATCAGCCAAGACCGGCGTTGTGCCGGTGACCGTTGTGTATGAAGACAGCAAGGGCGAAATTCATAAAATCCGCTTCCTCGAATGGGGTGGAAGCCCCGCCGCCCCTGCTAGCGTGGCCTGATCCGAGCAAAGTTAAAGTTACAAGCCTCGCCATAAACGCAAGTCGAAATTCATGGGCACCCGGTGCAGATGATATTTCCGTTACCTGAAATGGACATGACCGAATGATCAACAGTCATTCGAGACAACCTCTATTGCCTTTTGCAGAGTACCAACACATATAAATAACCGAACTCCAGCCACCATCAACAACGGCAAACTCCAACCCAGCCGGGCTGAGTATCATGCTGAGCAGTTAAAAGTTTCAATTGAGGATACGCAAATGAAAAACATGAAAGTTCTCTTCGTTGCCGCCGCTCTTACCGCTTCTTCTTTGGCGATGGCCTCCGGCGGTGGTGATCGGACCTTCGCACGCATGGAGTCAGCCCGAAAGGCCTCGATGCAGGCCTTCCAACTGGCAGAGAAACAGAAAGCACAAGCCGCTGTAGCTGCAAGCAAAACCAAGCCGGTCAATGACGCCAAAGGCTGATCGGTATGGAACGTCCTCCACCTGGTCGGATCGCAGGCGCTTCCGGCCAACAGGTGCAGGTCAGAGTAGAAACGCCGACTGGTCCCTGCACTGCGGGAAGTTTCATGCTATTGACGCTTGAGTTGCGTCACAGCCTCTATGAAGCCGTAGTTTCCATGCTAGCTGCCGTGCAGGCGACCACAAGCGCCACGATACAAGCCAGCAAAGCGAATGCCGTGAACACCGCCATCACATGCATGCATGGCATGACATGGTTCCAGGCTCGGGCCACCCCTAAAAAAGCCGCGAACAGCCAACCACTCATAGAGAAAGCCCCCAATAGTGCAAGGCGACCGCGGTCGGAACCTGGTAACAATACGAAAGGGGCTTTCTGCAACAACGGGAAGCCGATGCGATGTAACAGACCACCGTTCAACGTCAGCAGCGCGACAACCGCAACCTTGGCCCAGAGTTTCTGGTTGAGCAAATACGCCGCGCCTTCGAGAAGATACCCCTGAAGTATCAACAGCAGACCACTGCCCCAAAGAGCCAGTAACGCGAGGGTGGCAATTTTCCTGGTTTCTTCCAGGTACTCATGCTTTGCCTGATCCAACGCTTCCTTGCGCCAACTCCAAAGCTTGTGATCGGCAAGCAAGACCCTACCGAGGGCAATACAGGTGGCGAGCAGATGGACATACACGAGGAGCATTTTCAGCATTCTTTTTTGACCTTCTTTTTATATGGACAGTGCTCTCCTTGCGTCCTGGAGTACAAATCTTAATGATACTGATTGGCACCTGCAACATAAAGTTGCAAAAACACTTGGACAGCATCTTGACGGATCGGTCTACTTTTTATAGGCATCTCAGCTACCCAGGTCAGTAGCGCAACCTTTGATCCGTTCCAGTGTGTTCATGCCTCCCCTTTCCACACTTCCGCAGAGACCCGGTTCTGCAAAAGCACCAGCTTGTTTTGCAGCTGCGCGATGTGCGCTTTGTCGGCACGCTGTGCCGAGCGTAGCTCCCGATTTTCCATCTCCCATATCCGCGCCCAACGCGCGTCCTGGCGGCAGGCGGGAACCAGGTGCCAGATTTCTCGCAACCTCAGGTACTGCACCAGGAGCACCACCAGGATTACCCCGATCAACACCAACGCCCCTGTCGAAACCGCTTCAGACATAGTCATCTCCACTTCCTTTCGTGACTTCGATTAATTCCAAAGACAGAATCACGATATGTAGTGTTTGACGACAGGTCTAGAATGTAGACTTATACAGGTAAAGTAATCGCGCACATGGAGAGGGCATGAAACGCAAGCAATCCATCGAACAGGTACGCTGGGACCTGGCACTTCGCTATCGTTTGATCGAGACCGTTGCCTGGTGGGAAGGCCGGCTGACCACCGGCCACCTGATGCAGAGCTTTGGCATCAGCCGCCAGCAGGCGTCGAAGGACATCAATACCTACATCAGCGAACATGCGCCCAAAAACTTGACATATGACAAGCAGCTCAAGGGCTATGTACCAAGCAAGCACTTCAAACCGCTGTTCATCGATGACAGCGCCAGCGCCTACCTGCACCTGCTTTACCAGAACAATGAGCGAGCTCCGCACATCGATGGGCTGGCACTGGCCTATGCGCATACCCGGGTGCTGGAGGTGCCAGACCGGCCTATACGCCCGGAGGTGCTGCGCCCCTTGCTCAAGGCCTGCCGTGAAGGCCTGCGCCTGGAAACCGAATACGTGTCCTTCAACACCCCTAACGTCGAGGTACGCCTTATCGCTCCGCACACGCTGGTCTACACCGGCATGCGCTGGCACGTGCGGGCTTACTGCGAAAAGAACGGCCAGTATCGCGATTTCGTGCTCAGCCGCCTGCGCGGGCAGCCAGACCTGCTCGACCAATCGCCGAACACGCGCGAGCAGGATGAAGACTGGAATGTCGAGGTGCCCGTGATCTTCGAACCTGACGGGCGATTGAACGCGGCGCAGAAGGCAATCATCGAAACCGACTTCGGCATGACGCAGGGGCAATTGGTGGTGCCCAGCCGCAGGGCACTGGTGAAGTACGTGTTGCAGCGTTACCAGATCGACCACCGCAACCTTGCAGTACTGCCCGAGGCGCAGCAGCTGGTGGTGAGCAACCTCAAGGAACTGAAGCCATGGCTGTTGAATGACTGATTGTCGAATGCCGCGACCAGGGGCTTGATGCCCCCAGTCACTGTATCGTAGTGCTCCTGCGTTCGCTTCATGATTGCCCTTCAGCGAGCAGCGCCTCCGGCATGGCTGGCAGCGGTCGGCTCAGCAACACGCCAACCAGCATCGCGAACAGCAGCGCCGCCACACCAGCGACCTGCAACACGGCTTCGAAGCCCCCGATGAACGCTTGGCGGGCCAAGGGTGCCACCGCTTCCCGCAACCCGGGCTCAAATAACGCCAATGCCGCCTGCAAATCACCAGCGGCAACCCGCGCAGCCATTGCCGCAACCTGGCCCGATTGCCCAGGCGCCACGGCAGCCACGGAGTCATGCAGCAACTGCTCACTACGTGCAGCCAGCACACCACCCAGCCCAGCGATGGCCAGCACGATCGCCCCGAACCGCGTGGTTGTACTCAACCCCGAAGCCATGCCGGTACGCTCACGCGGTACGCAAGCCATGATGTTCTTCTGCGTATCGCCATTCAGCAGCCCGGCGCCAGCACCCAGCACCAGGCTGGCCAGGGCGAACGCACCGTAACCGCCCCGCTGCGTGGCCCAGGCACATAGCAGGTTACCCACCCCGACCAATACCAGGCCAAGTGCGAACACCTGCGCCGGGCTCAAGTGCGCAGCCAGGCGCATGCCCAGGCGTGGCGTCAGCAGCATGGCCACGGCAAACGGCAGCATGCCAGCTCCTGCGGCCAAGGCCGGCAATTGCAGGCCGTTCTGCAGATACAGCGGCAGCAGGGTCATCATCACCTGGGCGCAGGCTGCGTAGGCGAACATGCCCAGCAAGGCGCCGACGAAACGCCCGCTACGCATCAGCCGCAGGTCGATCATCGGTCGTTCCTGGCTGCGCTCGACCATGACGAACAGGCCGAACAGGAAGGCGCTGATCACCAGCCGCCCCAAGGTTTGCGCACTGCCCCAGCCTACCTGGTTGGCATCGATCATCGCCCAGATCAGGTAACCCAGGCTGCCGGCGAAAGTCAGGCTGCCCCATGGGTCGAGCCGGGCCGCAGCGCTGTCACGGGACTCTTCGACACTGTGCAGCACCATCACTGCGAGCACTGCCACCAGCGGCAGGTTGATGTAGAAGATCCAGCGCCAGCCAAGGGTGCTGGCTATCAGCCCGCCCAGCAACGGCGCAAAGGTAATGGTGGCGCCCATGCAGGCGCCCCAGAAGGCCCAGGCGCGCATGCGTTCCTGGGGCTGGTGAAAGCGGTTGCCGATCGCGGCCAGGGCCGAGGTCAGCAGCAACGCCGCACCAACGCCCTTGGCGGCCCTGGCCAAGTCGAGGAACAGCAGGCTTGGCGCCGCGCCACAGGCCAGCGAGGCGACGCCGAACAGGGCCAGGCCGAGCAGCAGCATGCGCCGCCGGCCGAAGCGGTCGGCCAGGCTGCCGGCAGGCAGCAGGCAGGCGGCGAAGGCCAGCAGGTAGGCGCTGACCACCCATTCGATATCGGCGAACGAGCCGGACAGGTCGCGGGCGATGCTGGGCAGGCTGACCGCGACGATGTTGGTGTCGAGGATGATCAGGGCGCAGACCAGGGAAGCGGTGAGCAGGGTGAAACGCGCAGAGGGCATGGTGAGGCTCCGGAAGCTGAGCTGGTTGGCTTGGAGAGTGCCGTTTAGCTGCAATATCGCCGGGGCTGCTTTGCAGCCCATCGCAGGCATGCCAGCTCCCACAAGTACGGCATCGCTTTCGAAGGTTGTGCTGCACCTGTGGGGGCTGGCTTGCCTGCGATGGGCCGCGAAGTGGTCCCCTGCAATCCCCAGGCAGCCTTTGCCGCCAAGCCACCAGCCTTGTAGTGTTGGCTTCAACATAACGCCGCCGACCCCGAGCTTTGTTAGCCCCGGCGACCCGCGTCATTACCCTGCAGGTAACACCCATGGAAATCCGCCATTTCCGCTACTTCCTCTGCGTCGCCCGCCACGGTCACTTCACCCGCGCCGCCGAGCAACTGGGCATTGCCCCACCCACCCTCAGCCGGCAGATCCAGGATATGGAGCGCGAACTGGGCGTACGCCTGTTCGAGCGCAACCAGCGCGAGGTCAACCTCACCGCCGCCGGCCAGGCCCTGTTTATCGAGGCCGAACATGCCGTGCGCCAGTTCGATGCTGCACAACTGGGCGCGCAACGGGCCGCCCGTGGCGAAAGCGGGCGTATCGAACTCGGCTATGTGGCCTCGGCCGCGTACTCGGGCATGCTCCAGCAGCAGGTCAGCCGCTACAGCGAAACCTGCCCCGGCGTGCGCCTGAACATTCGCGAACTGCCGATGGCCGAACTGCCCGGCATGGTCCGCGATGGCCTGCTCGACCTTGCCTATGTGCGCTCGCCGATGGATCTGCCGGAAGAACTCGAAACCATCGCCTTGCACCAGGAAGGTTTCGTCCTCGCCCTGCCCGCCAGCTCGCGGATCAATGAAGTGCCACAGATACCGGCCTCGCGCCTGGCCAATGAAACCTTCATCCTGCCCGAACAGATCTCCGGCACGCTGGAGGTGGCCGCACAAGGTGGTTTCGTCCCGAGGCTCGGCCCCCAGCCAGGTAGCCTGGTGGCGGTGATCACCCTGGTGTCACTCGGCCAAGGCATCGCAGTGGTACCAGAGTCGGTGGTGCAACGCATCAGCCTGCCGCAGGTGAACTACCGGCGGATTATAGACTGCCAGGCCAGCTCGTGGCTTAGCCTGATCCACCGGCGCTTCGAGAAAGCGCCGGCAGTAATGCGTTATGTGGAAAGCGTGAAGTGCGGCATTTGATGGGTGCTCATGCGCCCTGTTCCTCAGCAGCGCCTAAGGCATAGAACTCATGCAGCTTGGCTTGCAGCAGTGCCTTGTCCGGCAAGCGCGTTTGATACTCCGCAATCAGCGCTGGAGACAAACTGCGATTAAGTGCGTACTCGACCACCTCGTCGTCCCTGCTGGCACATAGCAACACGCCGATGGCAGGGTTTTCATGAGGCTTACGCTCATTGCGATCCAGCGCCTCAAGATAAAAATCGAGCTTGCCCAGGTACTCGGGCTCGAAGCGACCAACCTTCAGTTCGATCGCTACCAGGCAGTTGAGACCACGGTGGAAGAACAGCAAGTCCAGTGCGAAATCCCGGCCGCCAACCTGAAGTGGATATTGAGAGCCGACGAAGCAGAAATCCCGGCCCAGTTCGCTCAGGAACTCTTTTAGCCGGTCTATCAATGCGCCATGCAGGTCTGCTTCGGCATGGTCCCTAGGCAGGCCGAGGAACTCGACCATGTAGGCATCTCGGAAAACCTCCATGGCTGCCGGGTAGTCCTGCCGCAGTGCTGCCGAAGCCCTCGCTGGGCTTGCGACGCTGCGCTCAAAAAGCGAGGCCTTGAATTGCCTTTCCAATTCTCGGCTTGACCACTTTTCCTGTACTGCCATGCGCAGGTAGAACTCGCGCTCCTGGGGAAGCTTGCTCTGGCTGAGGATCGTCAAATTATGAGTCCACGGCAATTGTCTCAGCAGTGCTGAGACTTTCTCATCGTGGCGATACGCCTCATAGAATTGACGCATACGAAACAGGTTAGGCCTGGTAAAACCACGTAGGCCCGGCTGCGTCTGAGCAAGGTGAGCAGCCAGCTGGCTTACCACCGAATCCCCCCATTCAGCCCTCTCCAGCTTTCGACCAATGTAGGCTCCCACCTGCCAGTACAAATCGATCAACTGAGTATTGACCGCCTGCGCCACCCGCTGCCTGGCGCCTTGAATCAACGCCAGCACTTCCTCAAAACGGTCATCCTTTACCAAAGTAAGGGCCGGCGGCGCTTGTGGGTCTTGTTGTTCAGCGCTCATGCATCGACTCCCTTTATGAATTCGAAAGGGAGTCTACGCCCGGTGAGCCGCCGTTCGAGCGTCAACAACACCGAACAAGTGTTTCAAAAAAACAAAGGGCACCATCCACTGGTGCCCTTTGCCCTACCGCCAGGTGACCTCAATCACCCCATCGAGCGCACCCCCACCGGTTGCGCGTTGCCCCGCGTGGTCACGATCCCCAGGAAGGAAATCACGATCGCCAGGCCCAATGTCGAACTCACTTCTGCCCGGTGTTCAGGCGTGTACATCATTACCGCCAATGCCCCGCCAATGAACAGGATCACCGCCCAGGTCAGGTACGGGAAAAGCCACATGCGGAACTTCAGCTCGGTGTTTTCCCGCTCCAGGCGGCGGCGCATGCGCAGCTGCGAAATGGCGATGACCATGTACACCAGCAAGGCAATGGCGCCGGAGCTGGCCAGCAGGAACTCGAACACGCCCTTCGGCGCGAAGTAGTTGAGGATGGCAATGGCCGCGCCGATCAGAGTGCTGCCGAACACCGCAGCACGCGGTACACCCACCTTGGAGGTCTTGTTGAGCATGGCCGGCGCATCACCGCGCTTGGCCAGCGAGTACATCATCCGCGAGGCGATGTAGATCGACGAGTTCATGCAGCTGGTCACTGCCACCAGCACCACCAGGTCGACCATGAAGGCAGCGTTGGGGATGTTCATGATCTCCAGCGCACGCTGGTAGGAGCCCACCACCGCCAGCTGCGGGTCGTTCCACGGCACCACCGAAATGATCACGAAGATCGACAGGATGTAGAAGGTGCTGATGCGCCAGATCACCGAGCGAGTAGCCTTGGCGATGTTGCGCGACGGGTCGCTGGATTCGGAAGCTGCGATGGTCACCGCTTCGGTGCCGATGAAGCTGAACATCACGGTAATGAACGCACCGACCACGGCCGACCAGCCCTTCGGCGCGAAGCCGCCGTGCTCGGCCATCAGGCCGCTCAGGCCGCTGACCTCGCGGTTGGGCAGCCAGCCCATCAGCGCAGCGAAGCCCAGGCCGATGAAGCCGAGAATGGCCGTGACCTTGAGGATGGCGAACCAGAACTCGAACTCACCGTACTTGGCCACGCTGAACAGGTTGGTACCGGCCAGCAGCAGCACCGAGGCCAGGGCGAAGATCCAGCTGTCCACCTGCGGGAACCAGGCATTCAGAACATGCCCGGCGGCCAGTGCTTCGATCGGGATTACCAGTACCCAGAACCACCAGTACAACCAGCCGATGGTGTAGCCGGCCCAGCGGCCGATGGCCTGCTCGGCGTAGGTGGAAAACGATCCGGTGTCCGGGTGTGCCACGGCCATTTCGCCGAGCATGCGCATGACCAGCACCACCAGGGTCCCGGCCACGAAATAGGAAATTATGGTAGCTGGCCCGGCTGCCGCGATGGCGTGGCCAGAGCCGACGAAAAGTCCGGCGCCGATGATGCCGGCGATGGACAGCATCGTTACATGACGTGGCTTGAAACCTTGTGCAAGGTTGCCATCAGATCCCACGGTGTTCATTGATGTTGTTCTCTTTTTGCTGACACAAGGATGGACGGGCAGGCGTAGGCGAAAATATCTCCTTTGAAATCAATAAGTCGACAGGTTGCTCGCGCTCTGTTGTTGATATTTGGCACGCGTCACAGAGCAACGTGTCAGTGCAGGTCGGGCTTCATTTAAGCCCCCCAGGGCTGCGGGAAATTACACGAGAACGCCCCGGAACTGTTCGATCACGACAGGGCGTTTCCATTAACGCCGGATGTCGCGAATGGCATGCCCGATCGCGCCACCGGGCCGTCTGGAGCTTTTGTTTTTCATTTGGGTGTGCTGTGGCTGTACTGGCCCTTTCGCGGGCTCGCCCGCTCCCACAGGTACTCCACACCCCTCAAACCTGTGGTGCACCTGTGGGAGCGGGCAAGCCCGCGAAGAGGCCAGCAGTCTTAACGCACCAGGCAAGGCCGCTTGTTATCGAAGCTCCACCCCGGAACCAGGAACTGCATCGCCACGCTGTCGTCCCGCGCGCCCAACCCCATGTTGCGGTAGCACTCATGGGCCTTGGCCAATTGGTCTTCATCCAGTTCCACCCCCAGCCCCGGCCGTGCCGGCACGTGCACATGCCCGTCGACGATGCGCAGCGGTTCGCGGGTCAGGCGCTGGCCGTCCTGCCAGATCCAGTGGGTGTCGATCGCAGTGATTTCACCCGGTGCCGCAGCTGCTACCTGGGTGAACATCGCCAGCGAGATATCGAAGTGGTTGTTGGAATGCGAGCCCCAGGTCAGCCCCCAGTCGTTGCACATCTGCGCCACCCGGACCGAACCCTGCAGTGTCCAGAAGTGCGGGTCGGCCAGCGGAATGTCCACCGACTGCAGCTGGATCGCATGGCCCATCTGCCGCCAGTCGGTGGCGATCATGTTGGTGGCGGTGGGCAGGCCGGTGGCGCGACGGAACTCGGCCATCACCTCACGGCCCGAGTAGCCGTTCTCGGCACCGCATGGGTCTTCGGCGTAGGCCAGCACATCGTGCTTGTCGCGGCACAGGGCAATGGCCTCCTTCAATGACCAGGCACCATTCGGGTCGAGGGTGATGCGTGCTTCGGGGAAACGTTCGGCCAGTGCCGTTACCGCTTCCATCTCCTCCTCGCCGCGCAACACCCCGCCCTTGAGCTTGAAGTCGCTGAAGCCATAGCGCGCCTTGGCGGCCTCGGCCAGGCGCACCACCGCGTCCGCGGTCAGGGCCTTTTCGTGGCGCAGGCGGAACCAGTCGTCCTCGGCATCGGCTTCGTTGCGGTAGGCCAGGTCGGTCTGCTGGCGGTCGCCGATGTAGAACAGGTAACCGAGCATCTTCACCGCTTCGCGCTGCTGCCCTTCGCCCAGCAGTGCGGCCATCGGCACATCCAGATGCTGGCCGAGCAGGTCGAGCAGCGCCGACTCGATGGCCGTCACCGCATGCACGGTGATGCGCAGGTCGAAGGTCTGCAGGCCACGACCAGCCGAATCACGGTTGGCGAAGGTCTGGCGCATGGCATTGAGCACGCGCTGGTAATGGCCGATCGGCTGGCCGATCACCAGGCTGCGGGCGTCTTCCAGGGTCTGGCGGATCTTCTCGCCGCCGGGCACCTCGCCCAGCCCGGTCTTGCCGGCACTGTCGCGCAGCACCACCACGTTGCGGGTAAAGAACGGGCCATGGGCACCACTGAGATTTAGCAGCATGCTGTCGTGCCCGGCGACGGGGATCACGCGCAGGTCGGTGACCACGGGGGTGCTGGTGTGAAGGGTCTGCATGTTCATGGTTGTTGTCTCGCGGTCATCAATGGCTCTGACCCAGGGCCGAGGGGGCCTTGAGGTCATCGGAAGGGACGCCCTTTGGGCGAGTGCGTACGAAGAAGATGGCAATGGCCGCCAGCACCGAGGTCACCGCCAGGCCGTACAGGCCGCCCTGGATCGAGCCGGTCTGCTGCTCCAGCAGGCCGAAGGTGGTTGGGGCGACGAAGCCGCCGAGGTTGCCGACCGAGTTGATCAACGCGATCACCGCAGCGGCGATGCGGGCATCCAGGTAGCCCTGCGGGATCGGCCAGAACAGTGACGACGCCGACTTGAAACCGATGGCCGCGAAGCACACCGCGACAAAGGCGAAAACAGGCCCACCCGTGGTGGACATGAACATGCCGATGGCTGCGATTACCAGCGCACCTGCCACCCAGGCCTGCTGGAACTTCCAGCGCGCCGAACCGGCGGCGAAGGCATACATGGCCAGAATCGAAATCAGCCACGGGATTGAGTTGAAGAAGCCGACCTGCAGGTCGCTCAGGTCACCCATGCGCTTGATGATGCTCGGCAGCCAGAACGTGGCGGCATAGATGGTCAGCTGAATGCAGAAGTAGATCAGGCAGAACAGCAGGATCTGGCGGTCCTTGAGCAGGCTCCAGGCCGATGGCCTGACCGCGCCGACCGCTTCGCGCTCAAGCTGCTCGCGATCGATGGCGGCCACCAGTGCATCCTGCTCGGCCTGACTCAGCCACTTGGCGTCCTGCGGCCTGGAGTCGAGCCAGAAGAACACGAAGAAGCACAGCGCCACCGAGGCCATGCCTTCGATGAACAGCATCCACTGCCAGCCATGCAGGCCCAGGCCTTGAATCTGCATAAGTGCACCGGCCAACGGCCCGGAAATCAGCGACGCCAATGCCGAACCACTGAGGAAGATGGCAATCGCCTTGCCACGCTCGGCGGCCGGCAGCCAGCGGGTGAAGTAGTAGATCACCCCGGGGAAGAAGCCCGCTTCGGCAACGCCCAGCAGAAAGCGCAGCACGTAGAACTGGGTTTCGTTCTGCACGAAGGCCATGGCCGTGGCCACCAGCCCCCAGGTGAACATGATGCGGGTCAGCCACAGCCGTGCACCGACCTTCTGCAGCAGCATGTTCGAGGGCACCTCGAACAACGCGTAGCCGATGAAGAACAGGCCGGCGCCAAAGCCATAGGCCGCCGCGCTGATGCCCAGGTCGCTTTCCAGATGCGGGCGGACGAAGCCGATGTTGACGCGGTCCAGGTAGTTGACGATGAACATGATGACGAACAGCGGCAGGACGTGGCGCTTGACCTTGGCCACAGCACTGGCCAGGGCGTCGCCTTCATTTCGGGCAGACGGAGCGAGGGTATCGTTCACTTGCGGATCTCCCACTAATTGTTTTTGTGCGGGTCGAGGTTGTCTGACATGGCAGTGGGGAGGAGCATATGCGCAGCTTAGTTGTACG
This sequence comes from Pseudomonas sp. NLJ1, assembly GCF_049486705.1. NCBI lineage: Bacteria > Pseudomonadati > Pseudomonadota > Gammaproteobacteria > Pseudomonadales > Pseudomonadaceae > Pseudomonas > Pseudomonas sp. NLJ1. The sequence goes on from NZ_CP137735.1 coordinate 2,065,748, forward strand.
ACAAGATGAGCAAGATCGGCAAAATCGCAAAATACAAGCTACTACAATGCCTATATGCTCATATCTTGCAAAAACCTACAGGCTACTGGTGGGCTTGAGCGTCAGAAAAATCGGCAAAAAATATTTTCATCGATTAACTTGTCGTACAAGCACAACAACAATCGGACCCCGCCATGGCCATCGAACAAGCTCACAAACGCGGCCACAGCCGCGCCCATGACCTGGTCTCCAGCCTGACGCAACAGATCCTGCTGGGTACCTTCAAGCCAGGCGACAAGTTGCCCTCGGAGAACAGCCTGGTGCGCGAGCATGGGGTCAGCCGCACCGTGGTTCGCGAGGCCTTGTCCAAACTGCAGGCCTCGGGGCTGGTTGAGCCACGCCACGGTATCGGTACGTTCGTGATGGAGCGCCAGGCCCAGGCCGGCCTGCGCATCGCGGCGGAAAGCGCAGCCAATGTGCGCGACCTGCTGGAACTGCGCATCGGCCTGGAAGGCCAGGCCGCCGCCCTGGCCGCGCTACGCCGTGACGAGGGGCACTTGGCGCGCATGCGTCAGGCGCTGGATGACTACCAGGACCTGGCCGCCGCTGGTGACAGCTGTATCGAGGCCGACCGGCGCTTTCACCTACTGATTGCCGAGGCCACTGGCAACCTGTACTTCACTGAAATGCTGTTGCAGCTGGGCAACGGCCTGATCCCGCGCAATCGCATGGCCCTGGCCGAACGCAGCGGGGCGAAGCTGGCGCGGCAGGCATACCTGGCCAACCTCGAGCATGAGGCGATCCTCAATGCCATCCGCCGGCGGGACCCGGACGCGGCGCGGGCGGCGGTGTGCCTGCACCTGTCCAATAGCCGCGACCGACTACTGCCCGAACAGGCCTGACACGATCCCCTGTAGGAGCGGCCTTGTGTCGCGAAGGGCTGCACAGCAGCCCCAGGATTTCAGCGATGATGCAAAAATTGCTGGGGCCGCTTCGCAGCCCTTTCGCGACACAAGGCCGCTCCTACAAAGAGAACCGCGTCGGGCCCTGGTTACCAGGTCAGGCAGATCTTGCCGAAATGCCGGTTGCTCTCCTGATAACGGAATGCGTCGACGATCTGCTCCAGCTCGAAATGCTTGTCCACCACTGGCCGCAGGCCGTTGGCATCGATTGCCCGCACCATCGCCTGTTGCTGGGCGCGGCTGCCAACCAGCACGCCCTGCAGACGAATCTGCCGTACCAGCGCCTGCACCAGCGGCAACTGCCCGGCCACGCCGGTGAGGATACCGATCAACGACACATGTCCACCAATGCGCGCGGCAATCATCGATTGCTCCAGCGTCGCCGGGCCACCTACTTCGATCACATGGTCGACACCGCGGTTGCCAGTCAGCTCGCGCACTTTCTCACCCCAGGCCGCAGTGCTCTTGTAGTTGATCAGGTGATCGGCACCCAAGGCCTTCAGGCGCTCCAGTTTGGCGTCGCTGGAAGAGGTGGCGATCACCGTCGCGCCGGCCAGCTTGGCAAACTGCAGCGCGAAGATCGACACACCGCCAGTGCCCTGCACCAGCACCGTATCGCCAGGTTTGAGGTGGTCGTCGCTCATCAACGCACGCCAGGCCGTGAGACCGGCCGTGGTCAGCGTGGCAGCTTCAGCATGGCTGAAGCCCTTGGGCGCCAGGGTGAAGGCAGTGGCGCGAGCGGTGACCTGTTCACGGGCGTAACCATCGATACCGTCGCCGGGCACCCTGGCAAAGCCTTCCACATTGGCCTGGCCGTCGAGCCAGTCGGGGAAGAAGGTACTGACCACATTGTCGCCAACCTGGAACTCGGTGACGCCGCTACCCACCGCGACCACCTCGCCTGCGCCATCGGCCATGGGGATGCGCCGCTCGCTCGGGCCCCACATGCCGCTGACCACGGCGAAATCGTGGTAGTTGAGGGAGCTGGCGTGCAGGCGCACGGTGATCTCGCCGGCCTCGGGTGCAGAGGCTTCGCAGGTGCCGACCTCGACCTTGTCGTAGCCGCCGCCGGGTTGTACGTAGATGGCCTTGCTGGTCATGGGTGGGTCTCCGTTCAGGAATAGATTGGGGTTCAGCATAGACAGGTCCGGCCTCTTCGCGGGTTGAACCCGCTCCCACAGGTTAAGTGCTGGACCTGAGCTCGGTGCGGTCCCTGTGGGAGCGGGTTTACCCGCGAAGAGGCCCGCACAGGCGACACAAAAACTCAGCCCAGCATCACCTTCAATGCCCGGCAATCGGCCGCATGCCAATCCACCAGCTCCGGCCACGGATTGTCCGGCAGGTTCACCAGCACCGTGCGCGCCCCCGCAGCCCGCCCACAGTCAAGGTCAAACCGGTAATCCCCCACCATCACCAGATCACCTGGTGCCACACCCCAGGCATTGGCAATTTTCAGCAGCCCATCCGGGCTTGGTTTGGGCGCCGCTTCGTCACGCCCGAGAATGTGCTCCACCGCAAAGCAGTCCGCCAGGCCGATGGCCTCCAGCGTCACATGCGCCAGCTCGCGGGCATTGCGGGTCAAAATGCCCAGCCGGCAACCACGCTCGGCCAGTTCGCGCACCAGCTCCACCGCCCCGGCGGCCGCTGTGGAGGCAATTGCCAGATCACGCTCATGCTCCAGCAGCCAGGCATGCTTGGCCGCCGCTTCGTCCGCTGGCAAGGCTGCCAGGTGGGTGAGGATGTCGTGCTCGGCCGGGATATCCAGCGCCACCCGGATAGCGGCAAAATCGTGCACGGCCACGGTCAGGGTGCCGTCCATGTCGAACACCCAGTTGCGCAGCTCGCCCAGGCTCATGCCCAGTCCTTGCGGTGGCGAATCAGGCCTTCCTGGCACGACGACGCCACCAGTTGCCCGGCCTGATTGAAGATGCTGCCGCGGCAGAAGCCGCGGGCATTGCCTGCCCAAGGGCTGTCGGTGGCGTACAGCAGCCACTCATCGGCACGCAGGTTGCCATGGAACCACAGCGAATGGTCGAGGCTGGCGATCTGCATGTCACGCTGCCACACCGATTTGCCATGGGGCAGCAACGCAGTGGTCAGCAGGCCGAAGTCCGAGGCGTAGGCCAGCATGTATTTGTGCAGGGCGGGGATATCGGGCAGGTTGCCGTCGGCGCGGAACCAGGCGTACTTCACCGGGTCGCCAGGCTTGGGGTTGAACGGGTCGCGCTCGGTGACCGGGCGTATCTCGATCGGCTTGGCGCACAGCACCTTGTCGCGAATGCGCTCGGGCAACTGGTCGGCCATGGCCCAGGCCAGCTCGACTTCAGTTGGCAGGTTCTCCGGGCCGACCACCTCGGGCATCTGCGCCTGGTGCCCGAAACCTTCCTCGTCATACTGGAACGAGGCGCTGCAGGTGAAGATCGGCTGGCCCTTCTGAATCGCGGTCACCCGCCGGGTGCTGAAGCTGCCGCCATCGCGCACGCGGTCCACCGAATACACCACCGGCAGGCTGGCATCGCCAGGGCGCAGGAAGTAGCCGTGCAACGAATGCACATGGCGTGCATCCTCGACCGTCTGGCTGGCCGCCGACAACGATTGGCCCAGTACCTGCCCGCCGTACAGCTGGCGGAAGCCCAGGTCCTGGCTGCGTCCACGGAACAGGTTCTCCTCGATGGACTCGAGGCTCAACAGGTCGACCAGGTCGTCCAACACATGACTCATCGGGGGTTCTCCTAGCAAGGCAAACAGGTCTCTACAGCACTCTTATGAAGGCAAATGATACAGGGTTTGTCATAGGCGCCGGGCATGGCCATGCATTCAGGCGCGCAGGGTACGCTCCCAGTGAGCGCGGTCGATGCGGTACAGCACATGCGGGCGCAGCGGATGGCCCACAGGCAGGCGGGGGTGTTCGAAACTGCCATTCAGGTCCTGCTGCATACCGATGGCCTGCATGACCTTCTGCGACGGCAGGTTGCTCTCGCTGGTGAACGACACCACCTCGTCCAGGCGCAATTGGGCGAAAGCACAGCGCAGGCAGGTCCACGCCGCCTCGCTGGCGAAACCCAGGCCCCAGTGACGGCGTGCCAGGCGCCAGCCGATCTCCACCGCCGGCGTGAAATCGGCATCGAACCCCACGTGCAGCAACCCGGTCATGCCGATGAAGGCACCGCTGTCCTTGCGCTCCAGGGCCCACAAACCAAAGCCGTACTCATTGAAATGCCCGCGCACACGGCCGATCAGCGCGGCTGCCTCCAGGCGTGTCAGCGGTGCCGGGAAGTAGCGCATCACCTGCGGGTCGGCACACAGGGCGGCGAACTCGCGCAGGTCGTCGTCGTGCCATTGGCGCAGAACCAGCCGCGCGCTTTCCAGTTGCAGGATTGGGGTCATGGGGCGTGCTCCGGTTTTACCGCCTTGCAGTTTACAGCGTAGGCGCGGGTGCGGGTTTCACCCAGCCGGCGCGCCCGAATGCAATTTTCACACGCCCTTCACCGCCCCCCGACAGGCCAGTTGGCAGGATGCCAGCAACACCGTCGCGCCAGCCGCGATCACGCCAACGGAGCAACACATGTTATCGAGCAACACCTTGGGGCACCCTGCCATCCACGCCCGGCGCAAGCGACGCATGACCCGCAAAGCCCTCGGTGCCGCCCTTGGCCTGTGCATGGTCGTGGCGGCGTTGAGCACCTGGCTGGCGACGAGGACGCACATCGTGGAGCTTGGCAACGATCGACAATTGAGTGACAGCGGCCTGCTGCAGGACTGGGCCGAAGGTGCGGTGATCGTGATGATCCGCCACGCCGAGCGCTGCGACAGCGCCCCCGGCCCGTGCCTGGACGACCCCACCGGCATCACCGTGGCCGGCAGCCAGGCTGCCGGGCGCGTTGGCCAGGGGTTGCACCGGTTGGGCCTGGACAACGCCGACATGCTCAGCAGCCCGAAACTGCGCACACGGCAAACCGCGCATTTCATCCTTGGCCAGGCGGTGGCCAGTGGGGACTGGCTGGAAAGCTGTGACAGCCAGTTCGCCAGTGAAGCGCTGGCACACAAACGACCGGGACATAACCTGGTGCTGGTGACCCACAACGGCTGCATCGACCATTTTGCCCGCCAGCAGAAAGTTGCGGGGGGCGAGCGTGAGAGCGGCTATGCCAGTGCGCTGTTCGTTTCGGTGGATGGCAATGGCAAGGCGCGCATCCTCGGTCGCCTGAACGAGCCGGACTGGCAACGGGTGCTGGCCAGTACCACGAAATAACGCCCCCTCGCGGCAAACACGCCCTGTAGGAGCGGCGCTGGCCAGGAGATTGATGCCAGGCAGGTTCTCCCACAGCAGTCTCCAGCCATGGCAAGATCAGCACTGGCCCCGATTGCGACCCCACCCATGCCGTTGCCGCTGATCTACCACGAAGACTACAGCCCGGAGTTCCCCGCCGAACACCGCTTCCCCATGGACAAGTTCCGCCTGCTGCACGACCACTTGATCGACAGCGGGCTCACCACCGACCAGGCCCTGCTGCGCCCGGACATATGCCCCAACGACATCCTTGCCCTGGCCCACGACCGCAGCTACATCGAGCGCTACATGAATGGCGACCTGTCGCGCGAGGACCAGCGCCGGCTCGGCCTGCCCTGGAGCGAGGCCCTGGCCCGGCGTACCGTGCGCGCCGTAGGCGGCTCGCTGCTGAGCGCCGAGATGGCGCTGCAGCACGGCATTGCCTGCCACCTTGCCGGCGGCACCCACCACGCCCATTACGACCACCCTGCCGGCTTTTGCATCTTCAACGACCTGGCCGTGATCAGCCACTACCTGCTGGAGGCTGGCCGGGTACACCGGGTGCTGATCTTCGACTGCGATGTGCATCAGGGTGACGGCACCGCGCGCATACTGCACGACACGCCAGACGCCATCACCGTGTCGCTGCATTGCGAACAGAACTTCCCGGCGCGCAAGGCACAAAGCGATTGGGACATCCCCCTGCCCCGCGGTATGGGCGACATGGCCTACCTGAAGGTGGTGGACGACGCCCTCAACTACCTGCTGCCCCTCTATCGACCGGACCTGGTGCTGTATGACGCCGGGGTCGATGTGCACAAGGATGACGCCCTGGGCTATCTGCAACTGACCGATGCAGGCGTTGCCGCCCGTGACGAAGCGGTGCTGCGCCACTGCCTGGGCCGCGACATCCCGGTGGTGGGTGTGATTGGCGGTGGCTACAGCAAGGACCGCGCAGCGCTGGCCAGGCGCCATGGCATCCTTCATCACAGCGCGGCGCGCGTCATCGGTTGTTCACAATGACTGTGGAACCGCTTGTGGATAACCTGCGGGAAAGGCGCTGCAGCCCTTTACAAACAGGGCCTGCAGAGTAGTGATCATTTTTTGATCAGTGCTTCCACAGGCCGCGCTGCGCTAGAATGCGCCTCTTTTCCACAGCCTGCTGCCCACCATGCCTGATCTGAGCCCCGCCTTCCCTCCTCTCGCTGTCGTCATCGGCGGCGGCCCAGCCGGCCTGATGGCTGCCGAAGCACTGGCCCAGGCGGGCCTGCCGGTCGAGGTGTTCGATGCAATGCCTTCGGTAGGCCGCAAGTTCCTGCTGGCGGGTGTCGGTGGCATGAACATCACCCATTCCGAGCCATACCCGGCGTTCGTCAGCCGGTATGCCGAGCGCCAGGGCGAAATCGCTGCGCTGCTGCAAGACTTCGATGCCGACGCCTTGCGCCAGTGGATCCACGGCCTGGGCATCGAAACCTTCGTCGGCACCTCGGGCCGGGTGTTCCCCACCGACATGAAAGCCGCGCCACTGCTGCGCGCCTGGCTCAAGCGCCTGCGCGACAACGGGGTAGTTATCCACACCCGCCACCGCTGGCTGGGCTGGAATGCCGAAGGTGCATTGCGGATTGCTTATCCACAAGGCGAGCGGCTGGTGAAGGCCGCCGTGGTGGTGCTGGCGCTGGGTGGCGGCAGCTGGGCGCGACTGGGCTCGGACGGTAGCTGGCAGCCGCTGCTGGCCGAACGAGCTGTGGATATCTCGCCCCTGCAGCCCAGCAACTGTGGTTTTGAAGTGGCAGGCTGGAGCGCGTTGCTCAAGGACAAGTTCGCCGGTGCGCCGTTGAAGAACATTGCCCTCAGCGTTCCCGGCAGCGCGCCGCGCAAGGGGGAGTTCATCCTGACCGCGCAGGGTGTGGAAGGCAGCCTGGTGTATGCATGGTCAGCGCCGGTGCGCGAGGCCATCAACCGTGAGGGCCATGGGGTGTTGCTGTTAGACCTGTTGCCGGACAAGCCTGTGGACAAGATTGCCCGGGCGCTGGCCAAACCACGGGGTTCGCGCTCCATGGCCAAGCACCTGCACAGCCAGCTGGGTATCGATGGGGTCAAGGCGGCGCTGTTGCGCGAGCTGACCGATCAGGCGACCTTTGCCGACCCTGATGCCTTGGCGAAGGCGATCAAGGCCTTGCCGATAACGCTGGTGCGCACACGACCACTGGACGAGGCAATCAGCAGCGCGGGAGGGGTGCGTTTCGAGGGGCTGGATGAGGGCTTGATGCTCAAGGGCATGCCGGGGTTGTTCTGTGCCGGCGAGATGCTGGACTGGGAGGCGCCGACCGGGGGGTATTTGCTGACCGCGTGCTTTGCCAGCGGGTTGCGCGCCGGGCGGGCGGCGGCAAGCTGGCTCAAATCCCGAGGCTGACACCGCTCCCCTGTGGGAGCGGGTTCACCCGCGAAACATGCGACGCGGTGTATGGCACGGGCTTCGCCCGTGTTCGCGGGTCAACCCGCTCCCACAGGGACCGTGTAGGCCGCGAATCTACGGCTTACGCTTGCGCGGCCCACCATTGAAGCTCGGCACCTTGCGCACCGCCTTCACCGCCGGCTCCGCACTGCCTGTTTCAGCGCTGTCCATCCAGCGCCCCAACCCGCGCTTGGCGCTGTTTTCCTTCGGCTTCTTGGGCTTCTTCGGTTTCTTGATCACCTGGCCACTGGCGTCGGTCATCGGCACCCGGTGGTCAGGGATGAAGTCCGGCTCTTCATGACGGGGCAGGGTCTGCCGGGTCAGCACTTCGATCGCCGCCAGCAGTTGCACTTCATCGGCACACACCAGCGAGATCGCCTCACCCTTGTTGCCGGCCCGCCCGGTACGCCCGATGCGGTGCACGTAATCCTCGGCAACGATCGGCAGGTCAAGGTTGACCACCAGCGGCAAGTCATCGATATCCAGGCCGCGAGCCGCCACATCGGTTGCCACCAGCACCTGGATTTCGCGGGCCTTGAAGCTGTCCAGCGCGCGCTGGCGGGTGGCTTGCGGGCGGTCACCATGGATACCGTCGGCATTCACACCTTCGGCCAGCAAGCGCTCCACCAGTTGATCGACGCCATTGCGAGTCTTGGCGAACACCAGTACCTGCTTCCAGCGCTGCTTGCGCAGCAGGTGGCAGAACAGGTCGACTTTGCGCTTTTTATCCACAGGCACCAGCCATTGCTTGACGCTGGTGGCCGTGGCATTGCGCGGGCTGACTTCGATGCTCAGCGGGTCATTCAGGGCCAGCCCCGCCAGCATGCGAATCTGGTCGGAGAAAGTGGCGGAGAACAGCAACGTCTGGCGCTTGCGTGGCAGCGCCGCGTACACGGACTGCAGCTCTTCGGCAAAGCCCAGGTCAAGCATGCGGTCGGCTTCGTCCAGCACCAGGGTCTGCACCTGGTTGAACTTCACGGCGTTCTGCCGGAACAGGTCGAGCAAGCGCCCCGGGGTGGCCACCAGCAGGTCGACACCACGGCGCAGGCGCATCATCTGCGGGTTGATGCTGACCCCGCCATACACCGCATAGGTACTCAGTGGCAGGTTCTCGGCGTACTCGCGTACGTTGTTGTGCACCTGCTCGGCCAGCTCACGAGTGGGCACCAGCACCAGCGCGCGGATCGAGTTGCCGGCCACCTTCTCGCCTTCCAGCGCCAGGCGCTGCAGCACAGGCAGGGCAAAGCCCGCGGTCTTGCCGGTGCCGGTCTGGGCCGCGGCCATCAGGTCGCGGCCGGCCAGTACGGCGGGGATGGCCTTGGCCTGCACCGGCGTCGGGGTGGTGTAGTCCAGTTGCTGCAGGGTGCGCAGCAACGGTTCGATCAGGCCGAGTTTGGCGAAATTCATGGCAATACCGTCAGGGGGTTCAGCGAAGGCGGCAAGTTTACCGCATCGCCCCTGTCTACTTGCAGATTTCGCCTTTCAACGGCTGCGCCGGCTCAGGTGCCTTGCGCCACTGCGGCAGGCCGATCAGCACCACCGCGCCGATGATCACCGCCATGGCCACACATTCTTCGGCACCGATCTGCTCACCGGCAAAGATGATGCCCAGCAGCACGGCCACTGCCGGGTTGACATAGGCATAGCTGGTGGCAGCTGCCGGGCGCACGTGCTTGAGCAGGTACATGTAGGCACTGAACGCCAGGATCGAACCGAAGAACACCAGGTAGGCCAGTGCCCCCCAGCCGGCAGCGGTCGGCATCTGCGTCATGCGCTCGCCAGACAGCACGCTGCCGAGCAGCAGCACAGCGCCACCGACCAGCATTTCCGCGGCGCTGGCCATGGGCCCCTGGGGCAGCGGCAAGGTCTTGCTCCACACCGAGCCGAATGCCCACGACGCTGCCGCAAAAATGATCAGCGCAGCACCAATCGGGCTTGCCTGCAGGTTGGAGCCCAGGTTCAGCAGGCCGATACCCACCAGCCCCAAGGCGATCCCTGCCCACTCCAGCTTCGAATTGCGGTGCCCGAACAGCAGGCCGAACAGCAAGGTGAACAGCGGTACCGTCGCCACCGCCAACGCCGCCACGCCTGAGGCTACGCCAGCATGCTCGGCCACGGTCACGCCACCGTTGCCACAGCTGAGCAGCAGAAAACCGATCGCCCCCGCAGCCCGCCACTGCGGCCAGGTCGGTGCCGGCACACCGCGCCAGCGCAAGAAGCCATACAGAAGGCCCCCGGCAATCAGGAAACGCACCCCGGCCATGAGCATCGGTGGCCAACTTTCGACGCCTATGCGAATGAACAGGTAGGTGGAGCCCCAGACCAGGTACAAGGCCAGGAAAGCGCCAATGAGCAACAACGGGAAGCGACGGGAGGCAGGCATGGGAAACACTCGAAATCCGTTTACGGGTGGCTTAGTTTAGAAAGGCCACCGGGTAAACTTAAGTTACAAAACAGCTTTAAATCACCCGAACACTTTGCATTGCATGGTTATTCGGATGCTTTTCAATCGAATCGAAACAAGGCGGGAACAACCCATGGACAAGTACGACCGCATGCTGCTCGCCGCCCTGCTCGACAATGGCCGCGCTACCTTCGCGCAACTGGCGCGCCAGGTGAACCTGTCGGCGCCGGCGGTGGCCGAGCGGGTGGCCAAGCTCGAGGCCAGCGGAGTAATCACCGGTTACCAGGCCAAGGTCGACATGAGCAAGATCGGCCTGCCGATACAGTGTGTGATCGAACTGCGCCTGGCCAGCCACGGCAACCAGCAGGCCTACGAAGCGTTGACCCAGATCCCCCAGTTGACCGAATGCCACCGGGTAACAGGCGACCCCTGCGTCATCATGCAGGCAGCGGTGGGTTCGATGCCGGAGCTGGAAGAACTGATCAACCGGGTCGCGCAGTTCGGCTTCAGCAAGACGTCGATCATTCTCTCAAGCGCTGTGGAGCGGCGGGTGCCGCTGGCGCAACTGGAGAAGAAGCCCTAACAGAACCTGGCCAGGGTTTCACGAACCTTCGCGGCTGGGGTTTTCTGCAGGCGGCAGAGCAGGTCGTGCGAGAGTTGCTGTACACCATGGCCCTGGCGCAGCACTCCAGCCAAGTGTTGCAGCAGGTTGGCGGCCATTTCGGCATCGGCCATGGCCCGGTGCGCGGTACCGGTATCCGGCAGCCCGGCCCAGCGGGTCAGAGTGCCCAGCTTGTGGTTCGGCGCCGCCGGCAACAGGCGCCGTGACAGCAGCAGGGAACAGGCGAAGGCCTGGCTGCGGTTACGGCCGATGCGGCTCAGTTCGTAGTCCCAGAACTTCTGGTCGAAGGCGGCATTGTGTGCCAACAGCGGGGTATTACCGACGAACTCGGCCACTTCGTTCATCACCTTGTCCACCGGCGGTGCACTGCGCAGCATGGCGGTGGTGATGCCGGTGAGCCCGGCGACGAAGGCCGGTACCGGCACGCCGGCGTTCATCAGGCTCTGGTAACGCTCGACGATGCGCCCGCCCTCGAGCATCACCACCGCCACCTCGGTAGCTCGGCAGCCGGCGCCGGGGCTGATGCCGGTGGTTTCAAAGTCGATGACAGCGATACGTTCCATGAAAAATCTCAGTGTTTTAGCAACAGCGCACCCTCGATGGGCACATAGCGGGTGGCGGCACGGATCAGCGACAGTGCGGTAAGCCCGGGCACACCATACACCACTGCCTCGGTGCCATGGCGCTGTATCACCCGCTCCAGCAGCAGGTCGAAATCGCCATCGCCGGAGGCCAGTACCACTTGGTCGACGCGGCTGGCGGCGTCGATCACATCCAGGGTGATACCCACATCCCAGTCACCTTTGGCCGAGCCATCGCTGCGCTGGATGAAGGGTTTGAGGCGCACATCGAAACCTAGGTTGCGCAGGATCTGCTGGAACTGTTGCTGCTTGCTGTCGCCACGGTCGATGGCATAAGCCACGGCCTCGACGATCTGGCCTTCGCGGCTGACATCGGCCCACAGGGCGGTGTAGTTGAAATGGCAGCCGTGGGCCTGGCGCACGGTGTAGTAGAGGTTCTGCACATCGGCGAACAGCGCGATCTTTTTCACCTTGGAACCCCTTGGTCGGCCTGGAATGCTGGGGGCTGCTTTGCAGCCCTTTCGCGACACAAGGCCGTTCCTACAGGGGTTCGCGTACCCTTGTAGGAGCGGCCTTGTGTCGCGAAAGGGGCGCAAAGCGCCCCCAAAACTGCGAGCAGTATGCCAGACCTGTCAGACGTACGAATCGTCGTCCGAGAAGAACCCGCCATCATCGCTGCCATAATCGCTGTCGGCATAACCACCCTGGTCGCTGCCCCAACCACCGTTGTCAGCCACCTGCTGCTGCGCCCCCGAGTCGTTCCAGCCACCGCTGTCGCTGGCCGGCGCCGGCTCTTCCTTGATCACCTCTACTACCTCCTCCGGCTGCGAGTTGTGGTTGAACAGGCTGCTGATGCCCTGCGCCAGCAACACACCACCCGCCACACCGGCCGCAGTCTGCATCGCGCCGCCGAGGAAGCTGCTGGCACCACTGCGTGCCGGTGCAGCGGCAAAGCCAGACTGCTGCGCTTGTGGCTGGGAGAAGCCCGGCGCCGACGGCTCACGCCAGCCACCGCCAGATGCCACGGGGGCTGCAGCGGGACGCTGCGGTTGCACGGCCGGGGCCGCATTGCGCCCAGACGAACCAAAGATGCTGGACAGGAAACCACCACCACCATTGCTCGGCGCGCTGCCGGCACGGGCGGCCTCGGCCTGGGCACGAGCCTGCTTCAGTTCGGCTTCCAATTGCTTGTTCTGCTCGTCGAGGCGCTTGATCGCCGCCTCCTGCACCAGAATCGCCTGGGCCATGTAATAAGGCGCCGCCGGCTGCTGGCGTACGTGTTCCTCGATGCATGCCTGGGCCTGCGCATCGCGTGGCTGGCTAGGGTCCTCGGCTTGCTTGAGGCGGCCGAACAGGCCGTCGATCAGGGTTTGTTCTTCAGTATTCATGGGGCGACCTCGTGGGGTAGCGGACAACGGACAGCGTCAAAGATGGGGCGTACAGGCGTGGGATTCAATCACCGGCGGCGTGAAACTTTTTTCAGCAAGTGACAGCCCCAGGCCTGCTTTGGGCTAAAGTTATGCCCCTGTTTTTACTGCCATGCGATGTAGACCGATGAACCCGCTGAGCGTCCTGCGCGACTCCCTGTACTTCTTCCGCCGCCACCTGCCGAACATCCTCCAGCTGTGCCTGCCGCTGGTGGTGCTGGAAGCCTTGCTCACCCAGCTGCTGTACCGACAGATGGGCGATCAGGCATCGCCGGCCTACGGCATGCTGGTCAGCCTGCTGTTCTACCCGCTGTACAGCGCCGCGCTGATCCTGTACCTCGACACCCGCAGCAACGGCCAGGAAATCGCCAAGCGCGACCTGTTCGCCCGCGCCCTGCAATTGTGGCCACAGCTGGCCCTGCTGATCCTGATCAGCTCGCTGCTGATCATGGCCGGCCTTGCGCTGTTCATCTTCCCGGGCGTGTGGATCATGATCAACCTGGTGTTCGCCGAGTACCTGCTGGTACTGCGCGGCCGGCCGGTGGTGCAGTCGATGCGCGACAGTGCAAGCATGACCACCGGGCACTTCATGCGCATCATGATCTGTGTCGTAGGTGTGCTGGCCCCCATCTGGCTGATTGACGGGCTGCTGCTGATGGCCTTCCCCGAGCCATCGCCAGGCATGGAGCTGGCCATGGACAGCCTCAGCGGCTTCCTGCAGTTGTTCAGCACCGTGGTGCTGTACCGCCTGTTCATGTTGCTGGAAGGCGAAGCCGGGGCGTAATGCCCAGGCTCATCGCTTGACCGGAACTCACTGTTATCAGGTCCCTCGAGGCTTGGCCCGTGCCGTTGCCTCGGCCACCAGCGGGTCATCCGGCCAATAGTGCTTCGGATAACGCCCCTTCAAATCTTTCTTCACCTCGGCATAGGTCGTACGCCAGAAGTTGGCCAGGTCCTGAGTTACCTGCACCGGCCGGCGTGCCGGTGACAACAGGTGCAGCTTGACCTGCTGGCGGCCGTTGGCGATGCGTGGGGTATCGGCCAGGCCGAACAGCTCTTGCAGGCGCACCGCGAGGATTGGCGGGTTTTCGCTGTAGTCCAGGCGGATGTTCGAGCCGGACGGTACCGTCAGGTGCGCAGGGGCCTGCTCTTCCAGGCGTTGCGGCAGCGGCCAGGGCAACAGGTTGCGCAGCATCGACGGCAAGTCCAGTGCGGCGAAATGGCTGAGGCGCGACACCTTGCCCAGGTAAGGCTGCAACCAGTCTTCCAGGCTGGCGAGCAAGGCCTCGTCTGCAAGGTCGGGCCATTCGCTGTGGCCGTCCTTGGCCAGGTCCAGCTGACGCAGCAAGGCCACGCGCGCCTGCCATTGCCGAAGCTCGGGAGTCCAGCTCAGCAGGTTCAGGCCTTTGCGCCGGACCAGGCCAAGCAACGCGCGAGCCCGCGCTTCGTCATCCAGGCCGGCCAGCGGTTCGCGGCTGAGCACCAGCTCGCCGACCTTGACCTGGCGTTCGGCGCGCAACACCTGCTCGCGCTCGTCCCAATCGAGGATATCGACCCGCTCGACCTGTTCAGCCAGCACGCCCTCGAGCAGCGCCGGATCGAACTCGGCAGCCAGGTAGATACGTTCTTCGCGCTGGCCCTGGCGGCTGCCCAGGTCGGCGATCACCAGCCACGGGCACTTCATCAGTGCGTCGACTTCGGCAAACAGCGCCGCACGGCCGTTGGCCAGCCGATATTCCGCACCGCCCTCGCGGCGCTGCTGGGCGACGCGGTCGGGGTAGGCCAGCGCCAGCAGTGCGCCCAGCCAGCGCGGGTGATCAGGGTCTGCAACCGGCGAGCCTGGTTTGCCACGCAGCAGGCCACGGTACTGGCGGGCCAGTTGGCGCGCACGCTGCACACCGCCGTGGCTGCCACGGGCGGCCTTGCTCTCGCCACTGACCAGCGCCAGGCGGCTGTGCAAATCAGCACCGCCGCCGCGCTGGATATCCCGCTCGCCCAGCAGCGCCGCCACATCGCAGGCCATCTGTGCCAGGCCCAGGTCCTGGCCGCGCAAGAGTAGATGCGCAATACGCGGATGCGCCGGCAACTCGGCCATGGCCTGGCCGTGTTCGCTAAGGTTGTCACGGCTGCCAGGCTTGAAGGCATTGAGCCGCGCCAGCAGGTCCTGGGCCTGGGCGAAAGCGGCCGTGGGGGGCTGGTCGAGCCAGCGCAATTGCTCGGGCGTCACACCCCAGCGCGCCAGTTGCAGGGCCAGGCCGGCCAGGTCGGCCTGCATGATTTCGGCGCTGCCGTGGGCGGCCAGCTGGTCATGCTGGGCCTCGGACCACAGGCGATAGCACACGCCGGGCTCCAGGCGGCCGGCACGGCCGGCGCGCTGGGTGGCGCTGGCACGGGAGATGCGTTGAGTGTCCAGGCGGGTCATGCCGCTGCCAGGGTCGAAGCGCGGTACCCGGGCCAGGCCTGCATCGATCACCACGCGCACGCCGTCGATGGTCAGGCTGGTCTCGGCTATGTTGGTGGCCAGCACCACCTTGCGCAGGCCCTCGGCCGCAGGGTCGATGGCCGCACGCTGGGCGTCGAGATCGAGCTCGCCATGCAACGGGCAGAGCAGGACCTCGGGGCGCTCGCCCAATGCTTCCTGCAGGCTCTGGTGCACCCGGCGGATCTCGGCCTGACCCGGCAGGAACACCAGCACACTGCCGGTCTGGTCAGCCAGTGCCTGCAGCACGCTGTCCACTACCCGTGGCTCGATGAACTCGCCCGGCTGGAAAGGCCGCCCCCAACGGATGTCGACGGGGTGCATGCGGCCTTCACTGCTGACCACCGGGGCATCATTCAGCAGCCGCGAAAGGCGCTCGCCCTCCAGGGTCGCGGACATCAGCAAAACCTTCAGTGGCGGATCGTCCCGCAGCAGTTCCCGACCATTCAGGCTCAATGCCAAAGCCAGGTCGGCATCGAGGCTGCGCTCGTGAAATTCGTCGAAGATCACCAGCCCCACACCCTCCAGCGCCGGGTCGGCCTGCAGGCGGCGGGTGAGGATGCCTTCGGTCACCACCTCGATGCGTGTTTTCGGCCCGACCTTGCTGTCCAGGCGGATGCGATAGCCCACGGTTTCGCCGACCTTTTCGCCCAGCTCGCTGGCCAGCCGTTCAGCAGCCGCGCGAGCAGCCAGGCGCCGGGGCTCGAGCATGAGAATGCTCTGCCCAGCCAGCCAGGGCTCGTCGAGCAGCGCCAGCGGCACGCGGGTGGTCTTGCCGGCGCCAGGCGGCGCCTCGAGCACCACTTCGTCACGGTTTTCCAGGGCCTGGCGCAAGGCGGGCAAGACAGCATCGATCGGTAATGAAATCATGGTGGTCCTCGAACAGTCCGGCGAGTATAACGGCGAACCCAAGCTGCCTTATCATGGTCTTAGCTTCAGGTGCAGGCGTTTCGCTTGCCCTGCTGAATACCTTTTCGGAGTTTTCACATGCGCATCCCATCCCGCGTCATCGGTGGCGCCCTCATCGTCACCTTGCTGACCCAACTGACGGCCTGCGGCACCATTCTGTACCCGGAACGGCGCGGCCAGATCGGCGGCAAGATCGACCCTGTGGTTGCCGCAATGGATGCCATCGGCATCCTGTTCTACGTAATCCCGGGGCTGATCGCCTTCGGTATCGACTTCGCCACCGGCGCCATCTATTACCCAGGCGGGCGCTCGGCTCAGGTCGACCCGGTCAAACTGCGCGAGGCCGTGAGCCCCGATGGCAAGGTCGACAACCTGAAGCTGCAAGCCATTCTGGAAAGCGAACTGGGCCAGCGCCTGCCGCTGAACGACCCACGGCTCATTCAGCATCGCGGCAGCATCGAGCAGCTGGCCAGCCTGGGCCTGGTGCCTGCAGCCTGAAGCACAAGGACACCGCCCACGGATGATGACCACCCCGGCTGAACACCAGCGCCTGCTACGCCTGGCCACTCGCGCATCGCTGGCAGTGGCCAGCATACTGGTCCTGAGCAAGGCGCTGGCCTGGTGGCTGAGCGGCTCGGTCAGCCTGCTGGCCGGGCTGACCGACTCGGCACTGGATGCCGTTGCCTCGTTTCTCAACCTGCTGGCCGTGCACTATGCCCTGCGCCCGGCCGACAACGACCACCGATTCGGCCATGGCAAGGCCGAGGCCCTGGCCGGTATGGCGCAGGCGCTGTTCATCGGGGTCAGTGCGGTGCTGATCGGGGTGCAGGCGGTTGAACGCCTGCACACCCCGCAACCCTTGGGCGATACCGCCGTCGGTATCGGGGTAATGCTGCTGTCGCTGGTGCTGACCCTTGCCCTGCTGGCACTGCAACACAGGGTCATCCGACTGACCGGCTCCACGGCGGTGCGGGCCGACTCCCTGCACTACCGCTCGGACCTGCTGCTCAACGGCAGCATCCTGCTGGCCCTGCTGCTGGCACGCTTTGGCTGGCCGCAGCTGGATGCCCTGTTCGGCCTGGGCATCGCTGTCTATATCCTCTGGAGCGCGCTGCAGATCGCGCGGGAGAGTACGGCCATCCTCATGGACCAGGAACTGCCCGGCGATGTTGGCGAGGACATGGCTGCGCTGGTGCTGGCCATTCCCGGGGTCAAGGGCGTGCACGACCTGCGTACGCGGGTGTCGGGCAATCAGTGGTTCGTGCAGTTGCATCTGGAGATGCCGGGGCAATTGCCGCTGCATGAAGCGCACGCCTTGTGCGTGGAGGCCTCTAGGGTGATCCGCCAGCGTTATCCACAGGCGGATGTGATGGTGCATGCGGATCCGGTGTGAATCAGTGAGCGTAACTGTGGGAGCGGGTTTACCCGCGAACACCGGCACAGCCGGTGCCATGCACCGCGTCGCATTCTTCGCGGGTAAACCCGCTCCCACAGGGCTCTGCGCCGGCTTCAATCAATACGTGAGGCATACAGGTCCATCGCAGGGACGTGTCCCGCATCAGTTGATGCTGTAGCCTTGGCCACTGAAGCAAGCGCCCAGCGCCCGCCGGTAGTTGTCCGCCACATTGGCCGGCGGTGCATAAGTTGCCGTTGCCGGGTCGAAGCCTGACTGGCTCACCGCCCAGCGGTGGCACTGGTAGCGGTCCTGGTCCTGCTGTTCCTGCCCTTGCCCAGACATAGGGTAGGCCACCACATCATACCCGCCACCGACAGGTGTCGGCGTGGCAACCGGCGGGTTGACCACCACGTATTCGCGGCTGTCGGCCAGGTACTGGTAGTAGGTATCGGCCACCAGGAAGAACAGCGCCCCGCCCAGCCAGACTTCCCGCGCATAAGGCGGCAGGTAGTCGACCCGCACGCCATGGGGCGGGGTCACCACGACATAACGGCCACCATGGGGGCGATACCAGTACCCACCGGAGTAGAAGTAGTCATCGCCACGATAAGGCACTTTCCAGTAACGGTCCGGGAAATGATCGATGGTATGCCCCGGGCGATACTGCGGCCCCGGCCCCCAACCATTGCCATGACCGTCCGGGCGCCCCTGCCAGTCACCGCCAGGCCGTTGCCCCGGCCCACCGGCTTCCCAGTAGCGGTTATCACCATGGCGGCGGGGGATGTCCTGGTAATAGCCCTGACGTGGCGGCTGGGTCTGCTGCACTTCGTCACGCGAATTGAGCGAGCGGCCGGGCGCCCCCTCGACCGGCCCTTCGGCCACGGCCCCGAGGCTGATGCTCAACCCCAACACACCAACACCTGCCAACTGCCAGATGCGCGACTTCATGCTGTTCCTCTCGGTAGAAATAAGGCAACCACAGCCAGTCTACCGCGCCCGGAACGCAGGCCAATTAAATTTCCAGCCATGAAAAAAGGGAGGCCGCAGGGCCTCCCTTCAGGAATTGTCGTCCGTGCTCGGCACTTGTGGCGCCGGCTCACCTCACACCGTCTTCTGGAAGGTGTGTAGCCCGGGGGCCTGCAGATCCTGTTGGATGGCTGGCCGCGACCGCCCGCCTAGGGCGCGTCGCCGTGGACTGATGTCCGGGCAGTGATTCTGTGGATAAAGATACCGGACAGAGTCCGGCAGATGATTGCGAAGATTGCTCGGATAAATAGCACTTGCGCAATTTTTCACCCTGGATTGATAATTCGCAGCAATCCGAACAGAAAAGGCATAAACCATGAGCAAGCTTGACCGCTACGACCTGAGCATCCTCGCCGAATTGCAGCGCGATGCGCGCATTTCCAACCAGGAACTGGCCGAACGCATCGGCCTCTCGCCTTCGCCATGCTCGCGTCGGGTCAAGCAACTGGAGGACGATGGTTACATTTCGCGCCAGGTGGCCCTGCTCGACCGCAAGAAGCTGGGCCTGAGCCTGACTGCCTATGTGCTGATCGGCATGGACCGCCACACACCGGAGCGTTTCGAAACCTTCGAGGCGGCCATCCGCAACCTGCCACAGGTGCTCGAATGCAGCCTGGTCACCGGCATGGATGCCGACTACCAGTTGAAGGTGGTGGTGCCCGACATGGACCACTACCAGAAACTGCTGCTAGGCAGCCTGACTCGCATTGAAGGCGTCACCAGCGTACGTTCGAGCTTCGTGCTGAACCAGGTGCTGGCCAGCACCGAGCTGCCCTTGACCCACCTGCGTTAATTGCCTGCGCCAGCAGGCGTATAATCGGACGCTCAACCCGCCTGGAGAACACCGATGGATCCCGCCGTATTCGAAGAGTGGATGATGATCATCCTGGTCACCGTGTTGATCGGTTTCATGGGTTTCATCGTCTGGGACCTGGCGAAAAAGTCCAAGGCCGGGCGGTTCGGGACGCTGATCCTGTTCTTCGTGCTGGGGCTGGGGGTGCTGGCCTTTATCATCAAGAGCGTGGTGGTGGGGTTTCTCGAAGGGGTGTAAGGCTTAAGAAAGCCGGGAGCGCTTTGCGCTCCTTTCGCGACACAAGGCCGCTCCTACAGGGATCGCACAATGCCTGAGTTTGCGCTGCACCTGTAGGAGCGGCCTTGTGTCGCGATGGGCCGCAAAGCGGCCCCCGCTAACGCTGCAACTTCGCCGTGACTTCGCGCCAGCAGCCCTGCTCCAGCCCATCCAGCGCCCAGTCGCCAATCCGCACCCGCACCAGGCGCAAGGTCGGCAACCCCACCGCCGCCGTCATCCGCCGCACCTGGCGGTTACGCCCTTCGCGAATCACCAGCTCCAGCCAGCTGGTCGGCACGCTTTTGCGAAAACGCACTGGCGGGTTGCGCGGCCACAGCGCCGGCTCGTCCAGGCGCCGCGCTTCGGCTGGCAAGGTCGGCCCATCGTTCAGTTCCACACCATCGCGCAAGCGCTGCAACTGCTCCTCGCTCGGCTCCCCCTCCACCTGAACCCAGTAAGTCTTGGCGAGCTTGTGCTTCGGGTCGGCAATGCGCGCCTGCAGGCCGCCATCGTTGGTCAGCAACAACAGGCCTTCACTGTCGCGGTCCAGCCGCCCAGCCGGGTACACGCCGGGGATGTCGATGTAGTCCTTGAGCGTCGCGCGCCCGTCGCCGTCGCTGAACTGGGTAAGCACATCGAACGGTTTGTTGAACAGGATCAGGCGCGGCTCGGCCGGTGGCGTCTTGGGCTGGCGACGCAGGCCGGTGGCAGGCCGCGCCTGGGGGCGGCGCGGCTTGGAACGGGGTGGCAGTGACATGGATCCTCAGCGGAACGGCGGCTCATCGAAACTGCGCAGTTTACGCGAGTGCAGCGAGTTGAGCTCGGTGCGCAGCAGGTCGAGGGCAGCAATGCCGATCTTCAGATGCTGGCTCACCGCCCGGTTATAGAAGGCGTTGGCCGAACCCGGCAGCTTGATCTCGCTGTGCAACGGCTTGTCGGACACACACAGCAAGGTGCCGTACGGTACGCGCAAGCGGTAACCCTGGGCGGCAATGGTACCGCTTTCCATATCCACCGCCACGGCACGCGACAGGTTGATCAACGGCCGCTCCTGGGCCCAGCGCAGCTCCCAGTTGCGGTCGTCGTAGGTCAGCACGGTGCCGGTGCGCAGGCGCTTCTTCAGCTGTTCGCCACGCTCGCCGGTGACCTGCGCGGCGGCTTCCTGCAAGGCCAGCTGCACTTCGGCCAGGGCCGGAATCGGAATGTTCGGCGGCACCACCCGGTCGAGAATGCCGTCACGGCGCATGTAGGCATGTGCCAGCACATAGTCGCCGATGGTCTGCGACTGCCGCAGGCCGCCGCAGTGGCCGATCATCAGCCAGCAATGCGGGCGCAGCACGGCCAGGTGGTCGGTGATGTTTTTGGCATTGGACGGGCCGACGCCGATGTTGACCAGCGTGACGCCGTCGCCGTCGGCGGCGATCAGGTGATATGCCGGCATCTGGTAGCGGTGCCAGACCACGCTGGCCACCAGGGCCTGGGTTTCACCGTGGTCCATGCCCTTCTCGATCACCACGTTGCCCGGCAGCACCATGCGCACGAAGCGCGGGTCGTCACGCAACTGGTCGAGGCCGTGGCTGATGAACTGGTCGACATAGCGATGATAGTTGGTCAGCAGGATCCACGGCTGCACATGACGCCAGTCGCTGCCGGTGTAGTGCACCAGGCGGCGCAGCGAGAAGTCGACCCGCGCGGCATCGAACAGCGCCAGTGGCAGGGTTTCGGTACTGTCCCAGTCATACAGGCCGTCGGCGATGTTGTCGGTGGCAGCCGACAGGTCGGTGCTGGGGAACACCCGCGCCAGCTGCGCGGCGGTGATGCCGCTGCCGGCCAGCTCGTCGCCCTGGTCGACCACGTAGGGGTAAGGGATGTTCTGTTCGCTGACGCCGACCTCTACCGTGACGGTGTAGTCGTGCATCAGCGGGCGCAGTTGTTCCAGCAGGTAGCCACGGAAAGCAGCCGGCTGGGTGATGGTGACGCTGTAGGTACCGGCCACCTGGACCTTGGCGTAGGCCCGCGTGGTGGCGGCGACTTCGCCGTGGCTGTAGTAGGTCAGGCGCAGCGCCGGGTAGCGGAACAGGTCGCGCTCTTCGACGCCCGGCTCGGTACGGTCCTTCAGGTAACGCTTGAGGGCCTGGCTAAGGGCCCCGGTGGCCTGGTCATGCAGGGCCGCCAGACGGTCGACGGCCTGTTCGGGGGTATCAACGACTACAAAAGCTTGGCTCACACTGTGCTTCCTGTCTGGACATGCATGTGAACCATCTTGCCTGCCTTCTTGGCTAAATACACCCCCATTGATCGGTGTTAATCAGCAGGCCAGCGCTGGTCCCTGTAGGAGCGGCCTTGTGTCGCGATAGGGCTGCAAAGCAGCCCCGGCAATTTGTGCATCTGCGCTGATCCCCTGGGGCTGCTTCGCAGCCCTATCGCGACACAAGGCCGCTCCTACAGGTCCTGTGCTGGCGTCGCCCTGGCCACCAATGCCTCCACATCCACACCCCGCGGCAACGCCCCATACACGCGCCCGCCGCCGGTCAAGCGGCTGTCGATGAACGCATCACTGACCGCCGCATTGCCCGCCTCCAGCAACAGCTTGGCCTGCAGCGCCAGGGCAATATCCTCGGTCAGCTGCCGCGCGCGGTACTGCATGTCGCCAGTGTCGGCAAACGCCCCCTTGAGGTTGCCGATGTGCGCCGCCAGGCGCGGGTCCCCGTGCCCATCGCCCAGCTCGGCGAACAGTGCATCAAGCACGCCCGGCTCCTTGGACAAGGCCCGCAGCACGTCCAGGCACTGCACATTGCCCGAGCCTTCCCAGGTCGAGTTCACCGGCGCTTCGCGGTACAGCCGTGGCAGGATGCTGTCTTCCACATAACCCGCCCCGCCCAGGCACTCGGCTGCCTCGTTGATCATCGCCGGCGCGCGCTTGCAGATCCAGTACTTGCCCACCGCCGTGACCAGCCGGGCGAAATGCGCCTGCTGCGGGTCTTCCAGCTGCTCCAGCGCCTGCCCCATGCGCAGGCTCAGGGCCAGCGCGGCCTCGCTTTCCAACGCCAGGTCGGCCAGCACGTTCTGCATCAACGGCTGCTCGTTCAGCAGCCGCCCGCCAACCTTGCGGTGCGCGCAGTGGTGGGCCGCCTGGGTCAGCGCCTGGCGCATCAGGGCGCTGGAGCCGACCATGCAGTCGAAGCGGGTCATGGCCACCATTTCGATGATGGTCGGCACGCCCCGCCCTTCTTCCCCGACCATCCACGCCAGGGCGCCGCGCAATTCCACCTCGCTGGAGGCGTTGGAACTGTTGCCCAGCTTGTTCTTCAGGCGCTGGATATAGAACTGGTTGCGGCTGTCATCCGGGCGGTGACGCGGCAGCAGAAAGCAGCTCAGGCCTTTTTCGGTCTGGGCCAGGGTCAGAAAGGCATCGCACATTGGCGCCGAGCAGAACCACTTGTGCCCGACCAGCTCGTAGGCCTGCCCCGGGCCAGCGGCGCCGACCGGATAAGCGCGGGTGGTGTTGGCCCGTACATCGGTGCCGCCCTGCTTCTCGGTCATGGCCATGCCCAGGGTGACTCCGGCCTTGTGACGGTCGCCGACGTTACGCGGGTCGTACTCGCAGGCGAGGATTTTCGGCAGCCAGTATTCGGCCAGTTCGGGTTGCAGCCGCAGCGCTGGCACGGCAGCGAAGGTCATGGTCAGCGGGCAGCCGGTACCGGCCTCGGCCTGGCTGTGCAGGTAGGTCATCGAAGCCCGCGCCACATGGGCGCCTGGGCGGGGTTCGGCCCATGGCAGCGACGGCAGGCCGTGCTCGACGGCGGTGCGCATCAGTTCGTGGTAGGCAGGGTGGAACTCGACCAGGTCGATGCGATGGCCGTAGCGGTCGTGGCTGCTGAACTCCGGCTTGTGCGCATTGGCCAGGAAGCCCGCCTGCATCAGCGGGCCGCCGGCCAGGGCACCGTAGGCATCGATCCGCGATTCGGCCCAACCCGCACCGAAACGCCGCGACCATTCCTGTAGCGGCAGGTCGAGGCGGTAAAGGTTGGCACCGTCGAGGGGCGGTGGCTGGTTGGTGACTTCGTGGGTTTCAGCGTACTGGTGCAGGTTCATCGGGGGCTCCTGGATCCGGGTAGCTTGAGAGACCCAGTGAAGCACTCTGTACGAGTCAGTCAAAGTGGCATTAATGACTAAACATGTGGCGGGGGCATGGCTTTGGGTTGCAGCGGGGCTGAGAGGGGTTCGCCGTGAGGGATCTACCAGACGCTGCAATTGTCGTGGCGAGCACTTAGCGCATAAAACCCAACTCTCTAAAGCAACCGTCGCGCCTGCAGAACATTCGATGCCATCTGCACCTGCGCAATAGCCATGTTCAAACTCAACTCGAACCGGCTGCCCAACCCCCGCGTCGACTCATGCGACAACCGCGCCCCCAGCAATTCCCCCATCTGCCGGCAAATCGACAATCCAATCCCCAGCCCGCCATAGCGCCGGGTCATCGAGCCATCGACCTGGAAGAAGCGCTGGTACAGGGTCGCCTGGTCGAGGTCATCGAAGCCGATACCGCTGTCGCTGACCATGAAGGTCAGCGCCAGGTCGTCAGGCCCCACCCGGCGCCCGCGCACCTGGATCATCACCCCGCCCTGGTGGGTGAACTTCAAACCGTTGTCCACCAGGCACCCCAGGCAGCGGGCCAGCTTCTGAGCATCGCCCAGCAACCCGTCCGGCACATCGGCCGGGATGTCCAGGCTCAAGTACAAGCCTTTGCCCAAAGCCTGCCCGGCATAACCGGCACGCACGCCCTGCAGCAGGTCACGCAGGCTGAACGGCGCCGGCTGCGCGCGCAGGCGGCCGGCCTGTAGTTCGGACAGGGTAAGAATGGCATCGACCATATCCATCATGCCCTGGGCCGACCCCACCGCCGTGCGGTGGTACTGGGCCATCTCGGCCTCCATCGGCAGGGTCTGCATCAGCTCCAGCGAGCCGATCACGCCATTCATCGGCGTACGCAGTTCATGAGTCACGCTGGCCAGGAATTCGTCTTTCAGACGATTACTCCTGGCCAGTTGCAAGTTCAGTTGCTCCAGCGTGCGCCCCGTGTCACGCAAGGTCTGGGCCTGCTGCTCACGCAGGCTGTTGATGCGGTCGGCCAGCGCCAGCGACAGCAAGGCCACCTCCAGCGCCGACCCCAGCTGGCTGGCATACATGGTAATGAACACGTTCGGCAGGTAGCCCAGCACCATCAAGGTGTTGACCAGGCCACCGAGCAAGAACGCCGTCCAGGCGATGATGAACCAGCGTGCCACGCGCAAGCCACGCCACCAGGCATACAGACCGGCACTGAAGATGCTCACGGTAAATAGCAACGCCAGCACCGTGGCCATGCGCAAAGCGACACCGTAGGGCATGGTCACCGCCAGCACCATGACCAGCGCGCCACCCAGCATCAGCAGTTGCAGCAGCCGGTCGAAACCACGGCTGATGCTGCCCAGTTGCAGGAAGTGCCGGGCGAACTGGCAGCCGAACAGGCCAGCGGCACCGATGAACAACGGCGTCGAAGCATTCGCCCACCACGGGCTGTCCGGCCAGAAGTAGGCCACACCGGCGCCATTCACCGACACCTGGTACAAGCCGAACGAAGCGATATAGAGGATGTAGTAGAGGTAGCTGACATCGCGCACGCTGAGGTAGATGAACAGGTTGTACACCAGCATCACCAGCAACACGCCGTAGATCATCCCCAGCACATACAGGCGCGTGGGCTGCTCCTCCATATAGGCCTGGGCGGACCACAGCGCCAGCGGCGCCTGCACCGAGCCCTGGCTGTGCAGGCGCAGGTAGGCGGTGGTCACCTGGCCAGGCGGCAGCTGCAGTTCGAACAGGTAGTTGTTCTGCAGGATCTGCCGGCTTTGGTAGGGCAAGGCGTCGCCGGTGCGCCGGGCCAGGCGGTAACTGCCACTGCTGTCGGGCAGGTACAGCTCGAGGTGGTCCAGCGGCGGGTAGGCCAACTCCAGCAGCCATTGCCGTGGGGCGGCGCCGGGTGCGGCGACAGGGCGCAGTTCGACCTTGAGCCAGAACACCGAGGTGGAGTAACCGGCGTTCAGCACGTCTTCATGGTGGGGGCGAAAATGCTTGGCGAACCCAGGGGCAGTGACCTGGGCGATGCTGGCACTGCCATCGAGGTCTTCATAAACCTGCATGGCCTTGCCCAGCGGAAGATGCCGGGTAGCGTCGTCGAAATCGACTGCCCCGGCCAGCATGGGCAGCAAGCCCAGAAGCACGATCAGCAAATAGCGCATACAGCCCCAGCATGGCCTGTCCAGTCGAGTCGCGGTTGCCTCCCATCCGTTTGAGACGACACGATCCGGCAGAACCCGTTTGTAGAGTTATCCGAGCACTCTAGCATAGCTTCGCAACCTGGCAATCGACCACATCCAAACACAAAGAAAAGGCTCTAAATCGGCGCTTACAGAAAGAAATCCGACAGAAACCTGACCTATTGATCAACAAAACTCGTTTGTAGGACGATCCGCCCAAACGGGATTGGTGGTAAGCTCGCCGACCATGAATACCTACAGCTCCCGCCCCGTTGTCCTCTGTCTCTCCGGCCACGACCCCAGTGGCGGCGCCGGCCTGCAGGCAGATATCGAAGCCCTGATCGCCCAAGGCTGTCACGCCGCACCCGCAGTGACCGCCCTGACCGTGCAGGATACCGTCAACGTTTCCGACTTCCGCGTGCTCGACCGCGAGTGGGTGCTGGCCCAGGCCAACGCCGTGCTGGCCGACTCTACGGTGGCCGCCGTCAAGCTGGGCATGCTCGGTTCGATCGAGATGGTCGACACCGTCGCCGAACTGCTGGCCGCCCACCCGCATCTGCCGCTGGTCTGCGACCCGGTGCTGCGTGCCGGTGGTGGTGGCCGACTGGGCAAGGACGAAGTGGGCTATGCCCTGCGCGAACGCCTGCTGCCGCTGGCAATCATCGCCACGCCGAACCTGCCCGAAGCCCGCATCCTTGCCGAACTGCCCGAAGGCACCGCCGACGAGTGTGCCGAGAAACTGTTGCCGTTCTGTAGACACCTGCTGATTACCGGTGGTCACGGCGACGAAGACGAAATTCACAACCGCCTGTACAGCCGCGACGGCCAGCGCCACACCTGGACCTGCCAGCGACTGCCGGGCAGCTACCACGGCTCGGGCTGCACCCTGGCCAGCGCCCTGGCCGGCCGTCTGGCCCTCGGCGAGCAGCTGGAAAGCGCCGTCCGCAGTGCCCTGGACTACACCTGGCGCACCCTGCGTGACGCCGAACAGCTGGGCAAGGGCCAGTTCGTGCCGCGCCGCCTGCCGCTGGATTTCTGTTCCTGACACGAGGCCTCCAATGAAGCTACGCGGTCTGTACGCCATCACCGACAGCCAGCTGCTCGCTGGCCGTTTCCTGTCCCATGTCGAGGCGGCACTGGAAGGCGGCGTGTGCCTGCTGCAGTACCGCGACAAAAGTGACGACGCGGCGCGGCGCCTGCGTGAAGCCGAAGGGCTGCTGAAGCTTTGCGAGCGCTATGGCACCCAGCTGCTCATCAACGACGACGCCGAACTGGCCGCGCGCCTTGGCGTCGGCGTGCATCTGGGCCAGACCGACGGCCCGCTGACCCCGGCCCGCGCCCTGCTCGGCCGCCAGGCAATCATCGGTTCCACCTGCCACGCCAGCCTCGAACTGGCCGTCCAGGCTGCCAGCGAAGGCGCCAGCTACGTGGCCTTTGGCCGCTTCTACAATTCCGTCACCAAGCCGGGGGCACCCGCTGCCAACATCGAACTGCTGGAGCAGGCCCGCGCCCAGGTGAAACTGCCGATCGCGGTGATCGGCGGCATTACCCTCGACAACGCCGCCCCGCTGGTCGCCCATGGCGCCGACCTGCTGGCGGTGATCCACGGCCTGTTCGGTGCCGACAGCGCGCAGGAAGTCACCCGCCGCGCCCGCGCCTTCAACGCCTTGTTCGCATCCTGATTCGAGAGAACCCCCATGTCCCGTTCCGAAGCCCTGTTCGCCCAAGCCCAGAAGCACATCCCCGGTGGCGTCAACTCGCCGGTCCGCGCTTTCAAGAGCGTTGGCGGCACGCCGCTGTTCTTCAAGCATGCCGAAGGCGCCTACGTCGTTGACGAGGATGACAAGCGCTACGTCGACTACGTCGGCTCCTGGGGCCCGATGATCCTCGGCCACGGCCACCCGCAGGTACTGGACTCGGTACGCAGGCAGCTGGAGCACGGCCTGTCCTATGGTGCCCCGACCGCCATGGAAACCGAGATGGCCGATCTGGTCTGCTCGTTGGTGCCGTCCATGGAGATGGTACGCATGGTCAGCTCGGGCACCGAAGCCACCATGAGCGCCATCCGCCTGGCCCGTGGCTACACCGGCCGTGACGCCATCATCAAGTTCGAAGGCTGCTACCACGGCCACTCCGACAGCCTGCTGGTAAAAGCCGGCTCCGGCCTGCTGACCCAGGGCGTACCGAGCTCGGCAGGCGTGCCGGCGGACTTCGCCAAGCACACCCTGACCCTGCCGTTCAACGACATCGCCGCCGTCGAGAAAACCCTTGCCGAAGTCGGCCAGTCCGTAGCCTGCATCATTGTCGAGCCGGTAGCCGGCAACATGAACTGCGTACCACCGGCGCCAGGCTTCCTCGAAGGCCTGCGCGAGCAGTGCGACAAGCACGGCGTGGTGTTGATCTTCGACGAAGTGATGACCGGTTTCCGCGTTTCGCTCGGCGGCGCCCAGGGCCACTACGGCATCAACCCGGACCTGTCGACCTTCGGCAAGATCGTCGGCGGCGGCATGCCGGTCGGTTGCTTCGGCGGCAAGCGTGAAATCATGGGCTGCATCGCCCCGCTCGGCCCGGTGTACCAGGCGGGCACCCTGTCGGGTAACCCGCTGGCCATGGCCGCCGGCCTGACCACCCTGAAGCTGATCAGCCGCCCGGGCTTCCACGCCGAGCTGACCGACTACACCAGCCGTATGCTCGACGGCTTGCAACAGCGCGCCGATGCCGCTGGCGTGCCGTTCGTCACCACCCAGGCCGGTGCCATGTTCGGCCTGTACTTCAGCGGTGCCGACGACATCGTCACCTTCGAAGACGTGATGGCCAGCGACGCCGAGCGCTTCAAGCGCTTCTTCCACCTGATGCTCGATGGTGGCGTGTACCTGGCGCCTAGCGCGTTCGAGGCTGGCTTCACCTCTATCGCCCATGGCGAAAAAGAGCTGCAGATCACCCTGGATGCGGCTGAAAAGGCCTTTGCAGCCCTGAAGTAATTGTCAGCCCATACCGGCCCTTTCGCGGGCTCGCCCGCTCCCACAGGTTCTGCACCAACCTTGAAGATGGTGCGATCCCTGTGGGAGCGGGCACGCCCGCGAAGAGGCCGGCACAGGCAACAAATACCCATGCACAATCAGCTGACTTCCCCAACCAAGCAGAAAATCGAGTAAAACTTTGTAAGGTTGGCGCTGCTTATCCCATAATGTGCCACCAGAGACATTGGCCGCAGCTTTGCAGAGGTAAGTCGATCCCCATGAACCGCACCGGCCGCGCCCTGACCCTGGGCTGCCTGTTGCTTCTTCAGCCCCTGCTGGCCCTGGCAGAGGGCGGTAACTCGTTGCTGATTCCGGCAACGGGCCGCTGCACCTTGAATGTCCAGCCCGAAGACCTGGCAAACGCCCTCAAGGCTTGTGAGCAGACGGCAACCACGGGGGATGCCCAGGCGCAATTCGAACTGGGCGAGTACTACTACACGCAAACGCCGAAAAATCTGGGCAAAGCCCTTAACTGGTTCGAAAAGGCCTCGCTGCAAGGCCATGCCGAGGCCCAGTATCGCCTGGGCGCCATGTTCTTCCGTGGCGAAGGGGTCAAGGCCAACAATGTGCAGGCCTACATCCTGCTGAAGATGGCCGCGGTCAACGGCGCCGAGGATGCGCTGGACATGGCCGACGAAGTGACCGAGCAAATGCCCCGCGACGAGCTGGAGCATGCCACCCAGGTGCTCGGCCAGATTTTCCGCAAGTACCTGCTGGAGCTGCAGAACGCCGAAGGGCGCACGCCGTTCTCGCCACTGCCCTGAGTGGTCACTTTTCCGGCATCGGCATGGGGAACGGCATCACGTTGCCGCCGCCCTTGGCTTCGCTGATCTTCGCCGTGCCCAGGCGTTCCACCTCGTCGATGCGCACGATAGAGTGCATCGGCACGAAACTGCGGATCACCCCCTCGAACTGGCTCTTGAGCTTCTCCTCGCTTGGGTCCACTACCAGCTGCGAGCGCTCGCCGAACACGAACTCCTCGATCTCCAGGAACCCCCATAGGTCGCTCTGGTAGATCTGCTTGGCATACATCTCGAAGACCTGCCCCTGGTTGAGGAAGATCACTTTATAGATGGCAGGTTCGGGTTTGCTCATGTTCGGGGGATAACACATGCGTAAGAAAAGGCCGGCATCATAGCAGTGCCGGCCTCTTCGCGGGTGAACTCGCTCCCACAGGTTCTGCGCAGCCCGCAGGAACCGTGCAATCCCTGTGGGAGCGGGTTTACCCGCGAAGGGGCCAGAACAGGCCACACATACCCTTGATCGTTTCAGTGCTTTCGCCACTGCCATTCAAGGGTTATTCTTGAGCTCACATCCATTGCCGTCGAGCGGCTAAAAACGACCTTGAACGCACCCATAGAACCCCATCGTTTCATCCTCGAACCCTTCGAGGCCCACCGCTTCGCCAACTTGTGCGGCCAGTTCGACGAGCACCTGCGCCTGATCGAACAGCGCCTGGCCATCGAGATCCGCAACCGCGGCAATCAGTTCGAGCTGATCGGCGAACCCAAGACCACCTCCGCTGCCGAGCAGTTGCTGCGCCGTCTCTACCGCGAGACCAAGGCCAGCGATCTGTCCCCGGAAACCGTGCACCTGTACCTGCAGGAATCGACCGTCGAGAACATCGACAACCCGGCCGTCAACGAGGTCAGCGTGTCGCTGCGCACGCGCAAGGGCAACATTCGCCCGCGCGGGGTCAACCAACAGCGCTACGTCAAGGAAATCCTGGCCAACGATATCAACTTCGGCATCGGCCCGGCCGGTACCGGCAAGACCTACCTGGCCGTGGCCTGCGCCGTGGACGCGCTGGAGCGCGAACAGGTGCGCCGTATCCTGCTGGTGCGCCCGGCGGTCGAAGCGGGCGAAAAGCTCGGCTTCCTGCCCGGCGACCTGGCCCAGAAGATCGACCCGTACCTGCGCCCGCTTTACGACGCCCTGTACGAAATGCTGGGCTTCGAACACGTGGCCAAGCTGATCGAACGCCAGGTGATCGAGATCGCCCCGCTGGCCTACATGCGTGGCCGTACCCTGAACAACAGCTTCATCATCCTCGACGAGAGCCAGAACACCACGCTGGAACAGATGAAGATGTTCCTTACCCGTATCGGCTTCGGCTCCACCGCGGTCATCACCGGCGACATCACCCAGGTCGACCTGCCCCGTGGCACCAAGTCGGGCCTGGCGCATGTCATCGAGGTGCTGAAGGACGTTCCGGGGATCAGTTTCACCCACTTCCAACCCAAAGATGTGGTTCGTCACCCACTGGTGCAGCGCATAGTCGAGGCCTACGACCGCTTCGATGCCCGCCAGGCCAAGCCCGAGGCGCCCGGCAAAGATGCTTGAACTCGATATTCAACGGGCCACGGATGCTGCCGCCCCGGATGACACCGCCTTTCGCCGCTGGTGCGAACTGGCCCTGCGCCAGCGCAGCGCCGATTCGGAAATGACCATTCGCCTGGTCGACGAGGCCGAAGGCCGCGAGCTGAACCACACCTACCGGCACAAGGACTACGCGACCAATGTGCTGTCGTTCCCGGCCGACGTCCCCGACGACCTGCTCGATATCCCGCTGCTGGGCGACCTGGTGATCTGCGTGCCGGTGGTCGAGCGCGAAGCCGCCGAACAGGGCAAGTCGCTGGAAGCGCACTGGGCACACCTGGTCATCCACGGTTGCCTGCACCTGCTCGGCTACGACCACATCGAGGATGAGGAAGCCGAGGAAATGGAAAGCCTGGAACGGGAATTGCTGGCAGAACTGGGTCATCCCGACCCGTACGCCGACGATGAAACCGACACCCTCACACACTGATACACGAAGGATCACGAGAACCGCCATGAGCGAAGATCGATCGAGCAACGGGCAGAAGTCCTGGCTGGGTAAACTGACCCAGGCTTTTGCCCATGAGCCGAAAAACCGCCAGCAACTCCTTGAATTGCTGCGCGAAGCCCATCAGAACAAACTGCTGGACAGCGAAGCGCTGACCATCGTCGAAGGCGCCATCCAGGTGGCCGACCTGCAGGTTCGCGACATCATGGTGCCGCGTTCACAGATGATCAGCATCAAGGCCAGCCAGTCGCCCCGGGAGTTCCTGCCGGCGGTGATCGACGCCGCGCACTCGCGCTACCCAGTGATCGGCGAAAGCCACGACGATGTGCTCGGTATCCTGCTCGCCAAAGACCTGCTGCCACTCATCCTCAAAGAGAACGGCGACAGCTTCAACATCAAGGACCTGCTGCGCCCAGCCACTTTCGTGCCCGAGTCCAAACGCCTGAACGTGCTGCTGCGCGAATTTCGCGCCAACCATAACCACATGGCCGTCGTCATCGACGAGTACGGCGGCGTGGCCGGCCTGGTCACCATCGAGGACGTGCTGGAGCAGATCGTCGGCGACATCGAGGACGAGCACGACGTCGAGGAAGACAGCTACATCAAGCCGCTGCCCAGCGGTGACTTCCTGGTCAAGGCGCTGACCCCGATCGAGAACTTCAACGAGTTCTTCGACAGCGAATTCTCCGATGACGAGTTCGACACGGTCGGCGGCCTGGTGATGAGCGCCTTCGGTCACCTGCCCAAGCGCAACGAAACCACCGAGATCGGCCCTTACAAGTTCCGTATTCTCAATGCCGACAGCCGGCGGATACACTTGCTGCGCCTGACACCGATCACCCGTTAAGGACAAACATGCGTTGGATCACCCGCCCCGGCTGGCCCGGTAACCTGCTGGCCCTGGCGGCCGGTGCCTCCACCCTCCTGGCCCTGGCGCCGTTCGACATCTGGCCATTGGCCGTGTTGTCCATCGCCCTGCTCTACCTCGGCCTGCGCGAGCTCAGCCCGCGCCAGGCCATGTGGCGTGGCTGGTGGTTCGGCTTCGGCCTGTACGGTGCCGGCACCTGGTGGATCTACGTCAGCATGAACACCTACGGCGGCGCCTCCCCGCTGCTGGCGATCCTGCTGCTGCTGGCGTTCTTCGCCGCCCTGGCCTGGTTCTTCGCCCTGCCCACCTGGCTGTGGGCACGCTGGTTGCGGCGGACCGAAGCACCACTGGCCGACGCCTTGTGCTTTGCCGCTCTGTGGCTGCTGCAAGAGGCCTTCCGTGGCTGGTTCCTGACCGGTTTCCCCTGGCTCTATGCCGGCTACAGCCAACTGGACGGCCCGCTGGCCGGCCTGGCACCGCTGGGCGGCGTGTGGCTGATTTCCTTTGCCCTGGCCCTGACCGCTGCGCTGCTGTGCAACCTGCACCGCCTGCAAGCCCGCCCCTCGTTCCTGGCGGTGGGCTGCCTGCTGTTGCTGGCCCCTTGGGTGCTGGGCCTGGTGCTCAAGGGCCATGCCTGGACCAAGCCGGCGGGCGACCCGTTGAAAGTGGCGGCCATCCAGGGCAACGTAGAGCAGGACCTGAAATGGGACCCGGCGCACATCGACGCACAACTGGCGCTGTACCGTGACCTGAGCTTCAGCTCCAGGCCGGTAGACCTGCTGGTGTGGCCGGAAACCGCGGTTCCGGTGCTCAAGGACCAGGCCCAGGGCTATATCGATGTGATGGGCCGGTTCGCCGCCGAGCGGCATTCGGCGCTGATCACCGGCGTGCCGGTGCGGGAAGTGGTGCACCACCAGCGCCGCTACTACAACGGCATCACCGTCACCGGTGAAGGCGATGGCACCTACCTCAAGCAGAAGCTGGTGCCGTTTGGCGAGTACGTTCCGCTGCAGGACATGCTGCGTGGCGCCATCGAGTTCTTCAACCTGCCCATGTCGGACTTCGCCCGCGGCCCGGAAGACCAGCCGCTGTTGCAGGCCAAGGGCTACCAGATTGCGCCTTACATCTGCTACGAAGTGGTCTACCCCGAATTCGCTGCTGGCCTGGCGGCCCGCAGCGACCTGCTGCTGACCATCAGCAACGACACCTGGTTCGGCACCTCGATCGGCCCGTTGCAGCACCTGCAGATGGCACAGATGCGGGCGCTGGAAGCCGGGCGCTGGATGATCCGCGCCACCAACAACGGGGTGACCGCGCTGATCGACCCGTTTGGCCGCATTACCACGCAGGTACCACAGTTCCAGCAGGCGGTACTGTATGGCGAAGTGGTGCCGATGCAGCAACTGACGCCGTACCTGCAATGGCGGTCGTGGCCACTGGCGATTGTCTGTGCATTGCTGCTGGGTTGGGCGTTGCTGGCCGGGCGCATTGCCAAGACTGTCTGATGATGTAGCCTGCACCGGCCTCTTCGCGGGTAAACCCGCTCCCACAGGTTCTCCACCGATCTCGTAGCGTGTGGTAATCCTGTGGGAGCGGGTTCACCCGCGAAGAGTCCGGTACAGGCAGTAGAAGGCTCAGTAAAACAGCCGATACCCCACCAACCCCGCCACTTCATTGAGCAACTGCCCGCTCTGCCACATCGCCCGGCTCTCCGGCAGCAACCCGCCGAACGGCCGCGCATGATCACGCCCGAGGAACCCGACCGGCGCCGGCACCACCTCGAACCCAGCCTGCTCGAAACTCCAGCGCGAGCGCTGCATGTGCCACGCCTGGGTCACTACGACCACCCGGCGAATTCCCAACGGCTGCAGCACCTTGGCCGTCAGCTGGGCATTCTCCCAGGTCGTGCGGCTGCCCTCCTCCCGCCATTTCACCTCGACGCCGAAATCTTCACGCAGGCGATCAGCCATCAAGCGCGCCTCGCTCGGCGGCGTGCCGTAGTGCAACCCGCCACTGGTCAGCACCGGCAAGCCCGAAGCCTTGGCCAGCCGCGCGGCAAAGCGCATGCGCTCCAGCGCTGTGGCTGTGGGCTGGTCGCTACCGCCCCAGGCTGGGTCACCGCGCTCTCGCCCCGCACCCAGCACCACGATGGCATCTGCACGGCTGGCCAGCCCGGCCCAATCGCTTACCGCCAGCGGCGCTTCCGTCTCCAGCACACGAGCGGTTTCCTGCACCACCAGCGGCAGGCTCATCAACCACATGCCGCCCAGCCCTGCGGCAAAACACAGCGCCGCCAGCCGCGGCCGCCGGGCGCGCAACCACCACGCCAGAAGCAGCAGCAGAAAAAGCACGCCCGGCGGCATCAGCCATTGTTTGATGAAGAATCGGATCGGCATCGGCTACACCTCCTTGGCAGGCGTGCAGCCTAAGTGGATCGACGCCGGTCAACAAGAGGATGGCCGGCGTCGATCCTGAGCTGTGATGATATTGAAGAACCGGCGCGCGATAGCCTGCGCCTGGCGTCCTGAACGGCTAGCGATGTGGCAGCGTCCTGGATCTCGCCGTGCTGGCGGGGCGTTTCTTGTCCTTGAGCCAGATGATCTTGGCCGATGTCGGCTCCGCTTGTGGGTAACTGCCGACACAGGCATTGTGGCGCTCCGGGAGGGAATCCAGGTAGGCCTTGATCACTTCGAACTCTGCGTGGCTCAGGCCACGCAACTCCAGCTCGGCTGGCATCTCGTCGCGCAATCGCACCGAGGTCCTGGCCACTTCCAGTGCCAGGCCAAGCCGGTCGATCAGGCGTTCGTATAGCTCCGGTCTGATTGCGGGTAGCTGCGTCTCTCCCATCCGTTCACCTCATTGAAGATAAGAATATCTCCCCCCACACCTGAGCTTAGCGTCGTTGCAAAAAGCAGCCGTGTGCCGCGACCAGCGGGCATTCGCAACGAAGGTTTCCCACGATGCGCGGCGCTGCTGTATGCTACGGCGTTCACTCTAAACGACACCGGAGTGCCGGACGCAGCGAGGTTCCGCTGCCTGGAACAAGGTCTCTTCCCTCTCAGCAAAAAGTAGCCATGCACGAACAATACACGCCCCGTGATATCGAAGCCGCCGCCCAGAAGTTCTGGGACGAGCAACAATCGTTCGCTGTTACCGAACAGCCAGGCAAGGACACCTACTACTGCCTGTCGATGTTCCCGTACCCGAGCGGCAAGCTACACATGGGCCACGTGCGCAACTACACCATCGGTGACGTGATTGCCCGCTACCAGCGCATGCTGGGCAAGAACGTCCTGCAGCCGATGGGCTGGGACGCTTTCGGCATGCCCGCGGAAAACGCGGCGATGAAGAACAACGTCGCCCCGGCTAAGTGGACGTACGAAAACATCGACTACATGAAGACCCAGCTCAAGAGCCTGGGCCTGGCCATCGACTGGGCACGTGAAGTCACCACCTGCAAGCCCGACTACTACCGCTGGGAGCAGTGGCTGTTCACCCGCCTGTTCGAGAAAGGCATCATCTACCGCAAGAACGGTACCGTGAACTGGGACCCGGCGGACCAGACCGTACTGGCCAACGAGCAGGTCATCGATGGCCGTGGCTGGCGTTCGGGCGCGCTGATCGAGAAGCGCGAAATCCCGATGTACTACTTCCGCATCACCGACTACGCCGACGAGTTGCTGGAAAGCCTCGACGAGCTGCCGGGCTGGCCTGAGCAGGTCAAGACCATGCAGCGCAACTGGATCGGCAAGTCGCGCGGCATGGAAGTGCAGTTCCCCTACGACCTGGCCAGCATCGGCCACGAAGGCACCCTCAAGGTCTTCACTACCCGTCCCGACACGCTGATGGGCGCCACCTACGTCGCCGTCGCCGCCGAACACCCACTGGCCACCCAGGCTGCCCAGGGCAACCCGGCGCTGCAGGCGTTCATCGACGAGTGCAAGAGCGGCAGCGTTGCCGAAGCCGACATGGCCACCCAGGAGAAGAAGGGCATGGCCACTTCCCTGCTGGTCGAGCACCCGCTGACCGGCGAGAAGCTGCCGGTATGGGTCGCCAACTACGTGCTGATGCACTACGGCGATGGCGCCGTCATGGCCGTGCCTGCCCACGACGAGCGCGACTTCGAGTTCGCCCACAAGTACAACCTGCCGGTCAAGGCCGTGGTACGCACCAGCGCTGGTGATGAAGTCGGCAGCGAGTGGCTGGCCGCCTATGGCGAGCACGGCCAGCTGATCAACTCCGGCGAGTTCGATGGCCTGGACTTCGCCGGTGCCTTCGACGCCATCGAAGCCGCCCTGATCCGCAAGGAGCTGGGCAAATCGCGTACCCAGTTCCGCCTGCGCGACTGGGGTATCAGCCGCCAGCGCTACTGGGGCTGCCCGATCCCGATCATCCACTGCCCGTCCTGCGGCGACGTACCGGTGCCGGAAGACCAGCTGCCGGTCACCCTGCCGGAGAACGTGGTGCCGGACGGTGCCGGTTCGCCACTGGCGCGCATGCCTGAATTCTACGAATGCAGCTGCCCGAAATGCGGCGCCGCGGCCAAGCGCGAAACCGACACCATGGACACCTTCGTCGAGTCGTCCTGGTACTTCGCCCGCTACGCCTCGCCGAACTATGAAGGTGGCATGGTCGACCCGAAAGCGGCCAACCACTGGCTGCCGGTCGACCAGTACATCGGCGGTATCGAGCACGCCATCCTGCACCTGCTGTACGCGCGCTTCTTCCACAAGCTGATGCGTGACGAAGGCCTGGTCACCTCGAACGAGCCGTTCAAGAACCTGCTGACCCAGGGCATGGTGGTCGCCGAAACCTACTACCGTGTGGCCAGCAACGGCGGCAAGGACTGGTTCAACCCGGCAGATGTCGAGATCGAGCGTGATGCCAAGGCCAAGATCATTGGCGCCCGCCTGAAGACCGACGGCCTGCCGGTGGAAATCGGCGGCACCGAGAAGATGTCGAAGTCGAAGAACAACGGCGTCGACCCGCAATCGATGATCGATCAGTACGGCGCCGACACCTGCCGCCTGTTCATGATGTTCGCCTCGCCACCTGATGCGAGCCTGGAATGGTCCGACTCCGGCGTCGAAGGTGCCAGCCGCTTCCTGCGCCGTGTCTGGCGCCTGGCCCAGGCCCACGTGGCCCAAGGCCCGGCAGGCAAGCTGGACATCGCCGGCCTGAACGACGAACAAAAGGTCATTCGCCGCGCCATCCACGCAGCCATCAAGCAGGCCAGCACCGACGTCGGCCAGTTCCACAAGTTCAACACCGCAATCGCCCAGGTGATGACCGTGATGAACGTGCTGGAAAAGGCCCCGCAGGCCACTGAACAGGACCGCGCCCTGCTGCAGGAAGGCCTCGAGGCCGTCACCCTGCTGCTGGCACCGATCACCCCGCACATCTCCCACGAGCTGTGGCAACAGCTGGGCCACCAGCAGGCCGTCATCGACGCCAGCTGGCCAGCCGTCGACGAGGCAGCCCTGGTACAGGACACCGTCACCCTGGTGGTGCAGGTCAACGGCAAGCTGCGTGGCCAGGTCGAAATGCCGGCCGCCGCCAGCCGCGAAGAAATCGAAGCCGCCGCGCGCAGCAACGAGAACGTCCTGCGCTTCATCGATGGCCTGACCATCCGCAAGGTTATCGTGGTTCCGGGCAAGCTGGTCAACATCGTCGCCAACTGATGGCAACGCCCGCCCGCAGCCACTGCGGGCGGGCGAACAGGCCCACAAGGGAGCAACAACATGATCAAACGCAATTTGCTGGTAATTGGCCTGGCGGTCATGCTCAGCGCCTGCGGTTTCCAGCTGCGCGGCACCGGCTCTACCGAGCTGAGCGTGAAAGAAATGGACGTCAGCGCACGCAACGCCTACGGCCCGACCGTGGTTCAGCTGCGTGAAGTACTGGAGCGTAGCGGTGTTAACGTGCACGCTGGCGCACCGTACCGCCTGGTGCTGACCAACGAGCAGGAGCGCGAGCGCTCGGCGACCTACAACAGCGGCAACCGTACTGCCGAGTACGAGCTGACCACCGTGTTGAACTACAGCATCCAGGGCCTGAACAACCTGGAGCTGATGAGCGACAAGCTGGAAGTGCGCAAGATCTACTTGCGTGACGGCTCGAACATCACCGGCTCCGAGCAGGAAGCCGACCGCGCCCGCGAAGAAATGCGTCGCGACCTGGTCAACGCCATGGTCGTTCGCCTGCAGATGCTGACCCCGTCCCAGCTGGACGAGCTGCAGCGTCAGGCCGACGAGCGTGCCAAGGCCGAAGCCGCTGCACTGGACGCCGCTCGCCGCCAGCAGGCCGAGACGCCTCAGCAGTCGCCACTGGAAGTACCGGGCAACTAAGCCCGAGCGGGGTACCTTCGGGTGCCCCGCCTGATTCCCATGAAGCTCGCCCCCGCCCAACTCAACAAGCACCTGCAAGGCGCCCTGGCACCGGTCTACGTGGTCAGCGGCGACGACCCGCTGCTGTGCCAGG
The DNA here is from genome assembly GCF_049486705.1 of Pseudomonas sp. NLJ1. Lineage (NCBI taxonomy): Bacteria > Pseudomonadati > Pseudomonadota > Gammaproteobacteria > Pseudomonadales > Pseudomonadaceae > Pseudomonas > Pseudomonas sp. NLJ1. The sequence goes on from NZ_CP137735.1 coordinate 2,104,821, forward strand.
AAGCCGCCGACGCCATCCGCAACGCCGCGCGCCAGCAGGGCTTCGATGAACGCCAGGTATTCAGTGCCGACGCCAACTTCGACTGGGGCACCCTGCTCCAGGCCGGCGCCAGCCTGTCGCTGTTCGCCCAGCGCCGCCTGCTGGAATTGCGCCTGCCCTCGGGCAAGCCCGGTGACAAGGGCGCTGCTGCGCTGATGGAATACTGCGCCAACCCCGCCGAAGATACTCTGCTGCTGGTCAGCCTGCCCAAGCTCGACGGCAGCGCACAGAAGACCAAGTGGGGCAAGGCGCTGATCGAAGGTGCCCACTGCCAGTTCATCCAGATCTGGCCGGTGGATGTACACCAGCTGCCACAGTGGATCAATCAGCGCCTGCAGCAGGCCGGCCTGTCGGCACAGCGTGACGCCGTCGACCTGATTGCCGCGCGCGTGGAAGGTAACCTGCTGGCGGCCGCGCAGGAAATCGAAAAGCTCAAGCTGCTCGCCGAAGGCAACCAGATAACTGTCGAGACCGTGCAGGCCGCCGTCGCCGACAGCGCCCGTTTCGATGTCTTTGGCCTGGTCGATGCCATTCTCAACGGCGAAGCCGCGCATGCGTTACGCATGCTCGAAGGCTTGCGCGGTGAAGGCGTGGAGCCACCGGTGATTCTCTGGGCCCTGGCCCGAGAGCTGCGCCAGCTGGCGGGGCTGGCCCAGCAGTTCAGCCAGGGCGTACCGCTGGACAAGGCTTTCAGCCAGGCCCGCCCGCCGGTCTGGGACAAACGCCGGCCATTGGTCAGCAAGGCCCTGCAGCGCCTGTCGGCGCAGCGCTGGGCGCAGTTGTTGCAGGATGCCCAGCGTATCGATGCACAGATCAAGGGGCAGGCCGAGGGCTCGCCATGGACGGGCCTGGCGCGCTTGTCGCTGCTGATGGCCGGTCAGCGTCTCACCCTCCCTTCCGAATAACTGCCCCCCCTGTGGGAGCGGGTTCACCCGCGAACACCGGCAAAGCCGGTGCCATGCACCGCGTCGCATGCTTCGCGGGTAAACCCGCTCCCACAGGGCCGGCGCTCGCCTCAACCTCAGCGCCACGATCTCGACCATAAACACAATCAATTGGCCCCACCCTGTCCCAAGCCCTACAGTGCGCCGCGAAACCCACCCAACCCGGGAACTCCGCCATGAGCAAAAAGCCGAAAAAGCACATCCCCAACAAGGCCAAGTCGATCATCGCCCAACCACTGTTCCGCTGCCGCCAGGAACGGCCAGACAAAGGCAAAGGCAGCTACCGCCGCGAAGCCTTCCAATCGAGAGATTGGGAGGCTTCCTACTTTTTGGCTGCATGAAAGCATCGAAAGCGCAGGCATGGTATGGTCGTCACCTGACCTGCAATTCTGGATCTGTGAATGCTCCTCAGTCTTCTCCCCCGCTGGAAAACCCGTCAGCTGATCGCGGCCTCCAGTTTCATCCTGCTAGTGGCCTGCGCAGAAAAGCCCACCGCCGCCGATGCCCTGCCGCTGGCCCCTGCCCAGCCCACCCCGGTGGTGACCCTGCCCGGCACGACGCCCGATACCAGCACTGAAATCCAGCCTCTGCAAACCTTCGCGCAATGGCAAGCAGGCTTTCGCCAGCAAGCCCTGCAAGCCGGCATTTCGCAAGACACCTTCGACCGCGCCTTCCTCGGCGTCACCCCCGACATGGACGTGATCAAGGCCGATCGCAGCCAGCCGGAGTTCACCCGCCCGGTATGGGAATACCTCGAAGGCGCCCTGTCGCCTTTGCGCGTACGCAACGGCAAGAAGCTGCTGGAACAGAACGCCGAACTGCTGACCCGCATCGAGCAAAGCTATGGCGTCGATCGCCAGGTGCTGGTCGCGGTATGGGGCATGGAAAGCAATTTCGGTCAGTTCCAGGGCAACAAGTCGGTGATCCGCTCGTTGGCTACCCTGGCCTATGAGGGCCGCCGCCCGCAGTTCGCTCAAGACCAGCTGATCGCCGCGCTGCAGATCATCCAGCATGGCGATATCCTGCCTGAGGCCATGCGTGGCTCGTGGGCCGGCGCCATGGGCCAGACCCAGTTCATCCCGACCACCTACAACACCCATGCCGTAGACTTCGATGGCGATGGCCGCCGTGACATCTGGAACAGCACGGCAGACGCCCTGGCCTCGACCGCGCACTACTTGCAGAGCTCGGGCTGGAAACGTGGCCAGCCGTGGGGCTTCGAAGTACAGGTGCCGCCTGGCTTCGATTACTGGCAGGCCGATGGCGCCCTGCGCAAGCCGGTGAGCGAGTGGCTGGCGATGGGTGTGAAACTGCCTGCCGGTACCCAATTGCCGGTGGGCAGCAACCAGCTGTCTGCCGCCCTGCTGCTGCCAGCGGGCGCGCGTGGCCCGGCGTTCCTGGTGCTGGACAACTTCCGCGCCATTCTCAAGTACAACAATTCGTCGTCCTACGCGCTGGCGGTAAGCCTGCTGGGTGACCGCTTCACGGGCTGGGGCTTCATTGCCGGCAGCTGGCCTAAAGAAGACCTGCCGCTCAGCCGCAGCGAGCGCATGGAGCTGCAGAACCTGTTGAACAGCAAAGGGCACGAAGCCGGCAATGCCGATGGCATCATTGGCGCCAATACCCGCAAGGCGATCCGCAATGCCCAGCAGGGGCTGGGGTGGCCGGCGGATGGGTATCCGACCCACAAGCTACTCGAGAGCCTGCGTCAGCCGTGAGAATCTTGGGGCCGCTGCGCGGCCCATCGCGACACAAGGCCGCTCCTACAGGCGATCGCCAACCATCGGGGTAACGCGGTCTCCTGTAGGAGCGGCCTTGTGTCGCGATGGGCTGCAAAGCAGCCCCGACAATCTCAAGCCTGGAAAAGATCCTGCTCCAGCATCAAGCTCTGCCGATCACTGTCCAGCCTGACCCGAGCCCCCAACGGCAAGCACACATTCGGGTCACAATGGCCACTGCGCCACCCGGCCAGCACCGGCACACCCAGCGGCGCGAAGATGTCCTCCAGCAACGGCGTCAATGCCACAGTGGTAATCCCGGCAAAATCCCCCACCAGAACACCCTTCACCCCCTCCAGCTTGCCCGCCAGGCGCAGCTGGGTTAGCAAGCGGTCCACCCGGTAAAGCGGCTCGTTGACGTCCTCGATAAACAGAATGCAGCCCTGCGTATCCAGCTCGGCAATCGTCCCCAGGGTCGCGCCCAGCATCGACAGGTTGCCGCCCAGCAGCGGCCCGCTGGCCACCCCATGCAGCACGCTGCTCAAGGCGAAGTCAGCAGGGTGCAAGATCTGCTCCCCTGCCCGCACATGCCCACCCAGCTGCGCCAGCAACGAAGCCTCGGTTGGCGCCAACTTGCCCCCCAGCAGGTCGGCATTGAGCATCCCGCCATGGAAGGTGAGCATCCCGGTATGCCGGTAGATCGCCGTGTGCAGCGCGGTGATGTCGCTGTAACCGACCAGCGGCTTGGGGTTGCGCCGGATCAGTTCAAAATCGAGCTGGTCGAGCAGGCGCATGCTGCCGTACCCCCCACGCATGCACACAATGGCGTCGATGGCCGGGTCGGCAAAGGCATCATGCAAATCCTGCAACCGCTGCTGGTCCGGCCCCGCCAGGTAGCCCTGGGCTTGGTGTGCCCCTGGGTAGATCCGGCACCGGTAGCCGCGCTCGGCAAACCATCGGGTGGTCTTCTCAGCATCCAGCCGGGCAGGGCCTGCGGGCGCAACGATGCCAAAGCAGGCGTCGTGTAGCAACGCCATCGGCAGATAGGGTTGGATACGCTCAAGGCAATTCACATGCAACTCCTTGCAGGTCGAAGGGCGTGATTCTATTCGTGTGGGCCAAACCCGAGCACAAGGAAACCCCCTCAACAAAAATGCCGATGCCGCCTTCCGGCATGCATCGGCATTTGGCCCAAACTTTGATCAGAGCTTGATCTTGGCTTCGTGAGCCTGCTGGTCAGCGTGGTACGAAGAACGTACCAGCGGGCCGGAGGCAACGTTCTTGAAGCCCATCTTGTAACCTTCCTCGGCGAACCAGGCGAAGGTGTCCGGGTGGACGAAACGCTGCACCGGCAGGTGGCTGCGCGACGGTTGCAGGTACTGGCCGAGGGTGAGCATGTCGATGTCATGTTCGCGCATGCGGTGCATCACTTCGATCACTTCCTCGTCGGTCTCGCCCAGGCCGAGCATCAGGCCCGACTTGGTCGGTACGTGCGGCACCAGCTGCTTGAACTTCTGCAGCAGGTCCAGCGACCAGTCGTAGTCAGAACCCGGGCGCGCGGCCTTGTACAGGCGCGGTACGGTCTCGAGGTTGTGGTTGAACACATCCGGCGGCTCTTGCGCGGTGATCTCCAGGGCAATATCCATGCGCCCACGGTAGTCCGGCACCAGGGTCTCCAGCTGTACGCCCGGCGACAACGCACGGATTTCGCGGATGCAGTCGGCAAAGTGCTGGGCGCCACCGTCACGCAGGTCGTCGCGGTCCACCGAGGTGATTACCACGTACTTCAGGCGCAGGTCGGCGATGGCAACCGCCAGGTTCTTCGGCTCATCGAGGTCCAGCGGTTTCGGCCGGCCGTGGCCAACGTCGCAGAACGGGCAACGACGGGTGCAGATGTCACCCATGATCATGAAGGTGGCGGTACCACCGGAGAAGCACTCGCCCAGGTTCGGGCAGGACGCCTCTTCACACACGCTGTGCAGCTTGTGCTTGCGCAGCAGTTGCTTGATGCGGTCTACCTCTGGCGACACCGGGATACGCACACGAATCCAGTCGGGCTTCTTCGGCAGCTCTTCGGTAGGGATGATCTTCACCGGGATGCGCGCCACCTTTTCGGCACCACGCAGCTTGACCCCGGCTTCCACCTTCTTCGGCGCTGGGCGCGGGGTGGCATCCTGGGAGGGTGTCAGGTTCGGCACGGCTTCTTGCACAGTTGTCATATTCAGTCGATTCCGCCCGTGAGGGTCGTCTGCTCAGCGTAGTCGAGGTGCTTGACCAGCTGTCCGCGCAGCCTTGTCCTGACCTCGTCGAGTTCGATCGGACCTGCCAGGTCGCGCAGCTGGGTCATCGCCAGCCCCGCATAGCCGCAGGGGTTGATTCGGCGGAATGGCGCAAGGTCCATGTCCACGTTCAGGGCAAGGCCGTGGAACGAACGGCCGTTGCGGATTCGCAGGCCGAGGGAGGCGATTTTCGCTCCGTCGACATAGACGCCCGGGGCATCGGGCTTGGCCGCGGCCTGGACATCGTAACTGGCGAGCAGGTCGATGAGCGTCTGCTCGATACGGCTGACCAGCTCACGCACGCCAAAGCCCAGTCGCCGCACATCCAGCAGCAGGTAGGCCACCAGCTGCCCGGGGCCATGGTAGGTCACCTGGCCACCGCGATCGGTCTGCACCACCGGGATGTCGCCCGGCACCAGCAGGTGCTCGGCCTTGCCGGCCTGGCCCTGGGTGAAGACCGCAGGGTGCTCGACCAGCCAGACTTCATCCTGGCTGTCCGGGTTGCGCTGCTCGGTGAAGCGACGCATGGCCTCCAGCACCGGTTCATAGGGCTGCAGGCCAAGCTCGCGAAAACCGAGGCAGGCGGACATCAGAGCACCATTTTCACGATGCCGGTAGCGCGCAGGGCGCTGTTGATATCGTGCAGCTGGTTCTCGCTTTCGGCAACGATGTGCAATTGCACGGTGGTGTACTTGCCTTCCTTGCTCTGGCGCTCGGCCAGGGTGGAAAGGTCGACCTTGGCGTGCTTGCTCAGGATCTCGATCACCGTGTCCTTGAAGCCGACAACGGTGTCACCGATGACCTTGATCGGGTAATCGTCGCAGGGGAATTCGATCTTGTGCGACTTGACGTCTGGTTCGCTCATGGCGGAAACGGCCTCGTAAGCCGTGGCAACAACAATGCCCCCGCAGGATACGCGGGGGCATGCAGGTCACGTATCAGTTGAACAACCCGTAGAAGAATAGACGGATGCTATCCCACATACGGCGGAAGAAACCACCTTCCTCGACGCCATCGAGGGCGATCAGGTCGGCGCTGTGAACCACTTTCTCGTCCAGTTTGACTTCCACTTTGCCGATCACGTCACCTTTGGCGATTGGCGCGGTGAGCTGCGGGTTCATGGTCATCGAAGCCTGAAGGCGCTTCAATTGGCCTTTAGGCATGGTCAGGGTCAGGTCGTTGGCCAGGCCGGCCTTCACTTCGCCAGTCGCACCTTTCCAGACCGGCGACTTGGTCAGCTCGGTGCCCTTCTGGTAGAAGGTCTGGGTTTCGAAGAAGCGGAAACCATAGGTCAGCAGCTTCTGGGTCTCGGCAGCACGCGACTGCTCGCTGTTGGTGCCGAACACCACGGCGATCAGGCGCTGGCCATCGCGAACGGCCGAAGCCACCATGCAGTAGCCGGCTTCGTCGGTGTGGCCGGTCTTCAGGCCATCGACGGTCTTGTCACGCCACAGCAGCAGGTTGCGGTTTGGCTGCTTGATGTTGTTCCAGAAGAACTCTTTCTGCGAGTAGATGGCGTAGTGGGCCGGGTCGACGTTGATGATCGCACGGGCCAGGGTAGCCATGTCGTGAGCCGACGAGTAGTGCTCCGGGTGCGGCAGACCAGTCGGGTTCATGAAGTGGCTGTTGGCCATGCCCAGGTCGGCAGCGGTCTTGTTCATCATGTCGGCGAAGGCGTCTTCGCTGCCGGCGATGTGCTCGGCCAGGGCAACCGAGGCGTCGTTGCCGGACTGGATGATGATGCCGTGCAGCAGGTCGCTGACGGTCACCTGGCTGCCCACCTTGATGAACATGCGCGAACCACCGGTACGCCAGGCGTTTTCGCTGACGGTAACCGGGTCGTTTTCACCGATCTGGCCACGGCGGATGTCCAGGGTGGCGATGTAGGCCGTCATCAGCTTGGTCAGGCTGGCTGGCGGCAGGCGCTCGTCACCGTTGTTCTCGACCAGCACGTTGCCGCTGGACGCGTCCATGAGTACGTAGGACTTGGCTGCCAGTTGCGGTGGCGCCGGCGTCATCTGCTCAGCCGCGAAGGCGGCAGGCGTGATCATCAGCAGTACGGGCAGGCAAAGTCGTTTGGCAAGGTTGGTGATGTTCATCCGTCTCTCGAAAATCGCTAATGGTCTGATGTTCCCTGGGCAAGATCATGTGCCCAGCGCCAGTCAGTCTAGTTTTTGTGGCCGTAGGCCAGGCTCGCAAAGTGCGGCTTTATGTCGCTGCGGGCAAAAGCCGACATTGTACATGCCCGTGCCCGGCAATTCATGACAAAACCGACAGTTTGGTGTTGCCTTCTTCGCGGGCGCGCCCGCTCCCACAGGGTTTCGCATGCCCCTGTGGGAGCGGGCGTGCCCGCGAAGAAGGCAACGCGGTCAGTCAGCTGTGACCAGCTTGGCTTGCCCAAGGTTCGCCAGGCGGATGCTGTCCTGCGCTTGCTGGATCTCGCCCTGGCTGTTGATCGGTCCCAGGCGCACGCGGTGCAGGGTCTGCTGGTTACGCACGATCGAGCTGATGAACACTGGCGCGCTAACCATGCTGCTGAGCTTGGAGCGCAGCAGTTCGGCGGCGTCCGGGTTGGCGAAGGCGCCCACCTGCAGGAAGCTGCCGCCATTGCCGGCCGGCACGTTGTTGCCAGCCACCTGCACAGGCACAACCGGCGCCGCGTGCTGCTGGGGCGGCGGGGTCCATTGCTCGACGCGCCCGGTACTGGCCGGGATTGCCTGGGTCTGGGCTACCTGCGGCTCTTTCAGCACCATCGGTGGTGTCTGGCCACGCTGGGCCCACCATTGCTGCGGGTCGATGCCTTCGACGCGCACGTGCGCGGTACCGATCTCGGCATAACCAAGCTTTTTCGCCGCAGCGTAGGACAGGTCGATGATGCGGTCCGAATAGAACGGGCCACGGTCGTTCACCCGCAGGATCACGCTGCGGCCGTTGGCCAGGTTGGTCACCCGCACGTAGGCCGGCAGCGGCAGGGTCTTGTGCGCCGCGCTCATGCCGTACAGGTCATACAGCTCGCCGTTGGCGGTGTTCTGGCCGTGGAACTTGGTGCCGTACCACGACGCGGTACCCTCCGCGCGATAATTGCGCGAGTCCTGCATCGGGTAGTAGGTCTTGCCCAGTACCGTGTACGGGTTGGCCTTGTAGTTGCCGGTGTGCACGGTTGGCGTGGCGTCGGGGATCTTGTTCACATCCACGTCCCACCACGGCGCGCCGTCCTTGTGCGCCCGGTTGATGTCCAGGCCCGGCTGGGTGCGCACCACGTTGCCACTGCTTTGCTTGGGCGGGCGGTTGGACGAACAGCTGGCCAACACCACGCCGACGGCGAGGCAGGTGAGCAGCTTGAAAGTGTTGCCAGAGAAGATTGCGCGCATTACTTGACGCCCCGTGCTTGAACCAGCTGTTCCGATAGCTGATGCACCGCCATGGCATACATCACGCTGCGGTTGTAGCGAGTGATCGCGTAGAAGTTCTTCAGGCCCATCCAGTATTCGGGGCCATTGTCGCCCTCGAGACGGAAGGCGGTAACCGGCAGATCATCGCGCAGCGAATCATGGACCGACCAGCCAAGCGTGCGCAACTCCCCAACGGTTTTTACCGGTTCGATGCCGGTGGTCAGGCCTTCGTCGGCGCGCCCACCGTCCACCCAGGCGCGGCTGACCACACCTTCGCCGGCCACCCAGCCGTGGCGCTTGAAGTAGCTGGCCACGCTGCCGATGGCATCGTCCGGGTTGTTCCAGATATTGATGTGGCCATCACCGTCGAAGTCCACCGCGAAGTTGCGGAAGCTGCTCGGCATGAACTGCGGCAGGCCCATGGCACCGGCGTAGGAGCCTTTGAGCGTGAGCGGGTCGAGCTGTTCATCACGGGCCAGCAGCAGGAATTCGCGCAGCTCCTTGCGGAAGAATTCGGCCCGTGGCGGGTAGTCAAAGCCCAGGGTCGACAACGCATCGATCACCCGGTAGTTGCCGGTGTTGCGGCCAAAGAAGGTTTCCACGCCGATGATGGCGACGATGTACTGTGCCGGCACGCCGTATTCCTGCTCGGCACGGGCCAGCACCGCCTCGTGCTGGCGCCAGAAGTCCACACCACGTGCGATGCGCGCGTCGGTGATGAACATCGGTCGGTAGTCCTTCCACGGTTTTACCCGTTCGGCCGGGCGCGAAATGGCGTCGAGGATCGACTGTTTGCGCTGCACCTCACTGAACACACCCATCAGCTGCTCGGGGGCAAAGCCATAGTCGCGGCTCATTTCACCAACGAACTGGGCCACCTGGGGCGAGCCTTGGTAATCGCCGGCATGGGCCAGCTGTACAGCGCCGAACAGGCCCACCGCGCCGATCCACGGCGCACAACGGGCAGCCCAGTTACGCACTGCTTGCATGAAATTCTTCACCTTATTCAAACCTGAGCGATCCATTTGCGGTGCGTGTGGATCGACATCAAAACGCCAAACGCTGACAGCAGCGTCACCAACGAAGTTCCGCCATAGCTGATGAAGGGCAGCGGCACGCCCACCACGGGCAGAAGGCCGCTGACCATACCGATATTGACGAACACGTATACAAAGAAGGTCATGGTCAGGCTGCCCGCCAGCAGCTTGCCGAACAGGGTCTGCGCCTGGGCGGTGATCATCAGGCCACGGCCGATCAGCAGCAAGTAGACGATCAGCAGCAGGCAGATGCCGACCAGGCCGAACTCCTCGCCGAGAACGGCGATGATGAAGTCGGTGTGGCTTTCCGGCAGGAAGTCCAGGTGCGACTGGGTGCCCAGCAGCCACCCCTTGCCGAACACGCCGCCCGAGCCAATGGCCGCCTTCGACTGGATGATGTTCCAGCCAGTGCCCAACGGATCGCTTTCCGGGTCCAGGAACGTCAGTACCCGCTGCTTCTGGTAGTCGTGCATGACGAAGAACCACATCGCCACCGCCACTGGCACCGCAGCCGCCAGTACGCTGAGGATCCAGCGCCAGCGCAGGCCGCCCATGAACAGCACGAAAGCCCCGGAGGCAAGGATCAGCAGCGCCGTGCCCAGGTCGGGCTGGCGCACGATCAGGATGAACGGCACGCCGATCAGCACCAGGCTGATCGCCACATGTTTCAGATGCGGCGGCAAGGTGCGCTTGGACAGGTACCAGGCGATGGTCGCCGGCATGATGATCTTCATGAACTCCGAGGGCTGGAAGCGGATCACCCCGGGGATGTTGATCCAGCGTGTGGCGCCCATGGCGTTGTGGCCCATCACGTCCACCACCACAAGCAGCAGCACCCCGGCCAGGTAAGCCAGCGGCACCCAACGGGCCATGAAGCGCGGCTCCAGCTGGGCGATGATGAACATCGACACCAGGCCGATACCGAACGAGGTGGCCTGCTTGAGCAGCAGGTCCCAGTTCTTGCCACTGGCCGAATACAGGACAAACAGGCTGCCGGCCGCAAGGGTCAGCAGAATGATCAGCAAAGGGCCGTCGACGTGGATGCGCTGCAGAAAGCTGGCGCGCCTACGCATCACATCCTCGCTGGAGAGCATGCGATCGAAATTGTTCATCACAGGGCTGATTCCTGGGTAACCGTGGCAGGCGCGAACTCGGGCTTGAGCCGGCCATTTTCGTCAAGCAGCCAGGCGTCCATCACCTGGCGCACCACCGGGGCGGCGACGCCCGAGCCGGACTCACCGTTCTCGACCATGACCGAAACAACGATCTTCGGGTCCTCGGCCGGGGCGAAGGCGACGAACAGGGCGTGGTCGCGGTGGCGCTCCTGCAGCTTGTTGCGGTCGTACTTCTCGCCCTGCTTGATCGCCACCACCTGGGCCGTGCCACTCTTGCCGGCAATGCGGTACTGCGAGCCGATGGCCGCCTTGCGTGCGGTACCACGAGCGTTGTGCATCACCTGCTCCATGCCATGAGTGACCTTGGCCCAGTCGGACTTGTCACGCAGCACGATGTTTTCCATGGGGTTGTCGTCCACCGGCGGCTGGCCTTCGATGGTCTTGGCCAGGTGCGGGCGGTTCCACACGCCCTTGTTGGCGATCAGCGCAGTGGCCTGGGCAAGTTGCAGCGGCGTGGCCTGCATGTAGCCCTGGCCGATGCCGAGGATCAGGGTTTCGCCGGGGAACCAGGCCTGGCGACGGGTGGCGCGCTTCCACTCGCGCGACGGCATCAGCCCGGCGGATTCCTCGAACATGTCGAGGGAAACCCGCTGGCCGATGCCGAACTTGTTCATGTAGCTGGACAGCCGATCGATGCCCATCTTGTGGGCAAGGTCGTAGAAGTAGGTGTCGTTGGAACGCATGATCGCGGCGTCCAGATCGACCCAGCCATCGCCCGAGCGGTTCCAGTTACGGTATTTGTGATCGTAGTTGGGCAGCTGGTAGTAGCCCGGGTCGAACACCCGGCTGCCGGCATTGACCACACCGCTGTCCAGGCCGGCGATGGCCACTGCCGGCTTGATGGTCGAGCCCGGTGGGTACAGGCCGCGCAGCACGCGGTTGAACAACGGTCGGTCGATCGAGTCGCGCAGTTCGGCATAGGCCTTGAAGCCGATGCCGGTGACGAACAGGTTGGGGTCGAAGCTGGGCTGGCTGACCATCGCCAGCACCTCGCCGGTACGCGGGTCAAGCGCCACCACCGCACCACGCCGGCCACCCAGGGCGGCCTCGGCAGCCTCCTGCAGCTTGATGTCCAGACTCAGCACGATGTCCTTGCCCGGTTTCGGGTCGGTGCGCTTGAGCACCCGCAGCACACGGCCGCGGGCGTTGGTCTCGACTTCCTCGTAGCCCACCTGGCCATGCAATTCGGCCTCGTAGAAGCGTTCGATGCCAGTCTTGCCGATGTGGTGGGTGCCGCTGTAGTTCACCGGGTCCAGCGTTTTCAGCTCTTTTTCGTTGATCCGCCCCACATACCCCACCGAATGGGCAAAGTGCGCGCCCTGCGGGTAATGGCGTACCAACTGGGCCACCACTTCCACGCCCGGCAGGCGGAACTGGTTCACCGCCACGCGGGCGATCTGCTCTTCGTTGAGTTCGAACAGGATCGGCACCGGCTCGAACGGCCGGCGACCCTGGCGCATGCGCTTCTCGAACAGGGCGCGGTCGTCGGGCGTCAGTTCCAGCACTTCGACGATGGTATCCAGCACTTCCTGCCAGTTACCCGCACGTTCGCGGGTCATCGACAGGCTGAAGCTGGGCCGGTTATCGGCGACGATCACCCCGTTGCGGTCGAAGATCAACCCGCGGGTCGGCGGGATCGGCTGCACATGCACCCGGTTGTTCTCCGACAGCGTCGAGTGATAGTCGTGCTGGATGACCTGCAGGTAATACAGCCGCGCAATCAACACGCAAATGAGCAGCATGATCGCCACTGCGCCGACCACGACGCGGTTGCGCACCAGGCGGGCGTCTTTCTCGTGGTCCTTGAGACGGATCGGCTGCGACATCGGACTGCTTACAGGCTCATTTATGGTAAGGATGCCCGGACAGCACGGTCCAGGCCCGGTAGATCTGCTCGCCGATGAGTATCCTTACCAACGGGTGCGGCAAGGTCAGCGGCGACAGCGACCAGCGTTGCTCGGCGCGCGCACAGACCTCGGGCGCCAGGCCTTCCGGGCCACCCACCATCAAGTTCACCGTGCGCGCATCCAGGCGCCAGCGGTCCAGCTCGGTCGCCAACTGCTCGGTACTCCAGGGCTTGCCATGGACCTCCAGGGTGACGATGCGTTCCCCAGGCTGAACCTTGCTCAGCATGGCCTCGCCCTCCTGACGGATCAGACGGGCGACGTCGGCATTCTTGCCTCGGGTGTTCAGCGGGATTTCCACCAGCTCCAGCGACAGCTCGGCGGGCAGGCGCTTGGCATATTCATGCCAGCCTTCCTCGACCCACTTCGGCATGCGCGAGCCGACCGCGATCAGGCGCAGACGCACAGCGCTTTCCTTATTCGCGGTCTTTGAGTTTGTCGGAGTACTCGTGGGCATGGTCCGGGCTGTGGTGCTTGCCATCGGCAGCACGGCTCTGCTCGGCACCCTGCCACAGGCGCTCCAGGTCGTAGAACTGGCGGGCAGCGGCGGTCATCATGTGCACGATGACGTCGTTCAGGTCCAGCAGCACCCAGTCGCTGTCGCCCTTGCCTTCTTCACCCAGTGGCTGGGCACCCTTGGCCTTGACCGCTTCGCGGACCTTTTCGGCCATCGCGTTGATCTGGCGGTTGGAGGTACCGGTGGCAATGATCATGTAGTCGGTCAGGCTGTGCTTTTCACGCACGTCGATGACCTGGATGTCCTGGGCCTTGACGTCTTCCAGCGCGGCCTTGGTCACTGCGACCAGTTCTTCGCCGTAAATTTTCTGCTTGGTCATATAAAACTCGTTCAACTCGTTGGATGAGGCGCCAGAGGCACCGTCAGTTAGGTGCACGATACAGTTCGTGCGCCTCGATGTAGGCCAGTACGGCGTCCGGCACCAGGAACCTCACCGATTTGCCGCTGGCCAGCAGCTGTCGGATCTGTGTAGCCGACACCGCAAGCGGCGTCTGCCAGACGAACGAAATGTTTCCCGCCGGGCCGGACATGGCGGTGGGATCGCTCTCCGAGCGCGCAGCCAGCAGGTTGCGCAGCTCGTCAGGGGGTTCTACGTCGGCATCCGGGCGCTGCAGCACCAGGATGTGACAGTGTTGCAGCAATTCTTCCCAGCGGTGCCAGCCGGGCAAGCCACAGAAGGCATCCCAGCCCAGCACCAGGAACAGCTGGTCGTTGGCGGCCAGTTCGGTGCGGATCGATTCCAGCGTGTCGATGGTGTACGACGGCTTGTCGCGCGCCAGCTCACGGGCATCCACGCTCAGGCAGGGCACGCCCTGCACGGCGCCTTGCACCATGGCCAGGCGGTCCTGCGCGGCCACCTGCGGGGTGTCACGGTGCGGCGGCCGGGCGTTGGGCAGCAGACGCAGCTCGTCCAGCCCCATGAACTCCGCCACTTCCAGCGCGCTGCGCAGGTGGCCGATATGCACGGGGTCGAAGGTGCCGCCAAGAATGCCGATGCGCCGGACTGCCTGGGCCTTGCTCAACTCAGCAGGACTCCTGGCCGCGCAGCTGGCCATCGCCGATCACTACGTACTTCTCGCAAGTCAGGCCTTCCAGGCCGACCGGGCCACGGGCATGCAGCTTGTCGGTGGAAATGCCGATTTCCGCACCCAGGCCGTACTCGAAGCCGTCGGCAAAGCAGGTCGGGGTGTTGAGCATGACCGACGCCGAGTCGACCTCGGCCATGAACTGGCGGGCTTCGCCCTGGTGTTCGCTGATGATCGAATCGGTGTGGTGCGAACCATAGTGGTTGATGTGCTCGATCGCCTGATCCAGGCCGTCGACCACGCGGATCGACAGGATCGCGTCCAGGTATTCGGTGTGCCAGTCGGCCTCGGTAGCCGGCTTGGCGTCGATGATCGCCCGGGTGCGCTCGCAGCCACGCAGTTCGACGCCCTTCTCCAGGAAGCGGCGGGCCATTTCCGGCAGGAAGCGCTCGGCCACCTGCTGGTCGACCAGCAGCGTTTCCATGGCGCCACAGATGCCGTAGCGGTACGTCTTGGCGTTGAACGCCACGCGCCAGGCCTTGTCCAGGTCGGCGTGCTGGCTGACGTAGACATGGCAGATACCGTCCAGGTGCTTGATCACTGGCACTCGGGCATCGCGGCTGATGCGTTCGATCAGGCCACGGCCACCGCGCGGCACGATGACGTCGACGAATTCCGGCATGCTGATCAGCGCGCCCACGGCTTCGCGGTCGGTAGTCTCGACCACCTGCACCACGGCTGCCGGCAGGCCGGCAGCTGCCAGGCCACGCTGGATGCAGGTGGCGATGGCGCGGTTGGAGTGGATGGCTTCGGAGCCGCCACGCAGGATGGTCGCGTTACCAGACTTCAGGCACAGGCTGGCGGCATCGATGGTCACGTTCGGGCGCGATTCGTAGATGATCCCGATCACCCCCAGCGGCGTGCGCATCTTGCCGACCTGAATACCCGATGGGCGGTAGCTCATGTCGCGGATGGCACCGACCGGGTCCGGCAGGCTGGCCACCTGGCGCAGGCCGGTGATCATGCCGTCGATACGCGCCGGGGTCAGCGCCAGGCGATCGAGCAGCGCAGGCTCCAGGCCGTTGGCGCGGCCGGCGGCCAGGTCCAGCTCGTTGGCAGCAGTCAGCTCGGCACGAGCGGCGTCCAGTGCGTCGGCGGCAGCTTGCAGGGCGCGGTTCTTCTGCGCGGTGCTGGCACGACCGATCACCCGGGAAGCCTCTCGGGCAGCGCGACCCAGGCGGGTCATGTAGTCAAGAACGGACTCAGTCATGGGTTCGGTGTCTTGGCGAAGGGGAAATCGGCTGATTATAACTGGCGCGCAGGTGTACGCCCAGCGGCGGGTGGCGGATGGTAGAAAATGGCCGGGGGCATTGTGTAGGAAAGATGTAACTGGGCTTAACGAAATTTCTTTCTCCTACTGCGGCCTATTCGCGGGTAAACCCGCTCCCACAGGGGGTTGCATGACTCGATTCTTGTAAGTTTCCTGTGGGAGCGGGTTTACCCGCGAAGAGGCCGACCCTGCCAACATCACTCTTGATTCAGCCTCGATTAAGCCATTCATTGCTATCATCCCCGCCTTCCCAGCCGCGAACCGCCCGCATGCCAGCCTTGCCCGACAGCTTTTTCGACCGCGATGCCCAAACCCTGGCCAAGGCCTTGCTGGGCAAGGTCATCCGCCATCGCCACGGCGACCTGTGGTTGGCCGCGCGCATCATCGAGACCGAGGCCTACTACCTCACCGACAAGGGCAGCCATGCCTCGCTCGGCTACACCGAGAAACGCAAGGCATTGTTCCTCGATGGCGGGCACATCTATATGTACTACGCGCGCGGCGGCGACTCGCTGAACTTCAGCGCCCACGGGCCAGGCAACGCCGTGCTGATCAAGTCGGCCTATCCTTGGCAGGACGCCCGTTCAGGGCCGAACAGCCTGGCGCAGATGCAACTGAACAACCCCGATGCCAGCGGCAATCTGCGCCCCGTCGAGCGCCTGTGCGCCGGCCAGACCTTGCTGTGCCGGGCGCTGGGCCTGAAGGTGCCGCATTGGGATGCCCAGCGTTTCGATGCCGAGCGCCTGTACGTGGAGGATTGCGGCAACGCCGTGCCACGGGTGATCCAGGCTGCCCGCCTGGGCATCCCGCATGGCCGCGACGAGCACCTGCCCTACCGTTTCGTCGATGCCGAGTACGCCCGTTTCTGCACGCGGAACCCGTTACGTCGTGGCCAAGTCGAAGGCCGCGACTTCTTCATTCTCGAACAAGGAAGCTGAACCATGGGCCAATGGCTCGACAGCCTGACTGGCTGGCTCAGCGCCAACCCGCAGTGGCTTGGCCTGGCAATATTCCTGGTGGCCTGCATCGAATGCCTGGCCATTGCCGGCATCATCGTGCCAGGCACCGTACTACTGTTCGCGGTAGCGGTACTGGCCGGCAGCGGCACCTTCAGCCTGGGCGAAACCCTCCTGCTGGGCTTTCTCGGCGGCCTGGTTGGCGATGCCTTGTCGTACACGGTGGGCAAGTACTTCCATCAGAACATTCGCCGCCTGCCCCTGCTGCGCCACCATCCGGAATGGATAGGCAGCGCCGAGGCCTACTTCCAGCGCTACGGCATCGCCAGCCTGCTGGTAGGGCGTTTCATCGGGCCGTTGCGGCCGATGCTGCCGATGGTCGCCGGCATGTTTGACATGCCGCTGCCGCGCTTCATCGCCGTCAGCCTGGTGGCCGGTGCCGGCTGGGCGGTGGCTTATTTGCTGCCCGGCTGGGCTACCGGCGCAGCCATGCGCCTACCCTTGCCGGAAGGCTTCTGGCTGGACGCCGGGATCATCGCCGGCACCCTGGCAGTCATCATCGGGCTGAGCCTGAACACCAGCATTCGCGATCAACGCCACGGCACCCGGCTGATCGCCGGCATGAGTTTCCTTGCCTTGGCCGGGGTATTCCTCGGCTGGCCCTACCTGCACGAGTTCGACCAGGGCGTGATGACACTGGTGCAGGAGCACCGCAGCCAGGCCATCGACGGCGCCGTGGTGCTGGTGACCCGGCTGGGCGACTTCCGCACCCAGTTATTCCTAGGCGGCCTGCTGACGGGCCTGCTGCTGCTTGCCCGGCAGTGGCGGCATGCGATGTTCGCCGCGGGCACGCTGATGGGTACGGCATTTGCCAATGGCACGCTGAAATGGCTGTTCGCGCGGGCCCGCCCGGAAGTGCTGAGTGACCCGCTGACCAGCTACAGCATGCCCAGCGGACACAGCTCGGCGTCGTTTGCGTTCTTCCTGGTAATGGCGGTGCTGGCCGGGCGCGGGCAGCCGCCGCGGATGCGCCTGACCTGGGTAATGCTGGGCTGCATTCCGGCGCTGGCGATTGCCCTGTCACGGGTGTATCTGGGCGCGCACTGGCCGACTGATATCCTCGCCGGGGCCTTGCTGGCATGCTGTGTGTGCGCGCTCAGCCTGGCACTGGCGCAGCGTCACCAGACCCTGCCGGCATTGCCACTGCGGGTGTGGTGGCTGGTGTTGCCGGCATGTGTCGCATTGCTGGCTTTCTTTGCCATGCATGCGCTGCCGCAGGCTTTGCTGCGGTATCAGTATTGATATGGCCTCTTCGCGGGTAAACCCGCTCCCAGAGATAGCGCCGTTCTCAGGCTTGATGCAGTACCTGTGGGAGCGGGTTTACCCGCGAAGAGGCCGGTACTGGCAACACATCACTATCAGGCAAACAGCTCTCCCTGAATCCTCTCCAGCAGCTTCTGGATCTCGCCCAACCGCTCCTGTGGCGAGTCGAGGCTGAGCAGATCCAGCTTGTCCTCTTCCATGAACGGCAGCAGATACGCCAGCTGGTTGGCCAACGCCTGGCGCCCGCCCACCGGGCGCGGCATGTCCAGGGCTTCGACCATCGGGTGCTCGCCCAGGGCCACCAGCAACGCCAGCAGGTCTTCGTCCACCTCGAGCAACGGGCTGTCCACCTGCTCCGGCAACCATTGCACCTGCCCTACCAGCAACTGATCCTTCTGCACCTCGGTGCTGTCCAGATTGAAGCGTCGCACACCTTCCACGCGGATACCCAGCAAGCCGTTATCCTGCTGCACGAAGTCACGGATCACTGCCTCGCAGCCGATCGAGGCGACCACTGGCGGCGCCTTGCCAACCTGCTCGCCTTCCAGGATGCATACCACGCCAAAACCTTCGCCCCGCTTCATGCAGCGCCCGATCATGTCCAGGTAGCGCGCCTCGAAAATCTGCAAATCGAGGAAACAACCAGGAAACAGCACGGTATTGAGGGGAAACAGCGGTAGCGTCATCACAAGTCCTCAAGCCACCAGGCTGACCGCCAGCGGCAGGAACACCGCCGTGGCCACCCCCATCAGGCTCATCGCCAGCGCGGCAAAGGCGCCGCATTCGTCACTTTCCTGCAGGGCCACCGAAGTGCCCACCGCGTGTGCCGTTACGCCCAGCGACATGCCGCGCGCCTCGGGGCTATGCACGCCAAAACGGCTCAGCAGCGCCGGGCCGAAGATTGCTCCGATCACCCCGGTAATCAACACGAACACCGCAGCCAGGGCCGCCACGCCGCCAATCTGCTCGGCCACCAGCATGGCGATCGGCGAGGTCACCGACTTCGGCGCCATGGTCATGAGGATCATGTGCTCGGCACCGAACCACCAGCCCAGCAACAGGCAGCACAGCGTGGCGAACAGGCCTCCGACTACCAGCGTAGTAAATGTGGGCCAGAACAGCTGCCGGATACGCCGCAGGTTGAGGTAGAGCGGCACGGCCAGGGCCACGGTGGCAGGCCCCAGCAAGATGTTCATGATTTCGGTGCTCTTGCGGTATTCGCTGTAGTCGATGCCACACACCAGCAACACGCCGATCACCAGCAGCATCGACACCAGTACCGGCTGCAGGAAGATCCAGCGGGTCTTCTCGTAGGCCGCCAGTACCACCTGGTAGGCCCCAAGCGTGATGCCAATACCGAACAACGGATGATGAACGACCGCATCCAGTGCGCCTTGCCAGTCGAGCATCATGGCTGCTCCTCGCGTCGGCCCTGGCGGTGGATGAGCTTTTGCATCAATACGCCGACGAACACCAGGGTGACAAGGCAGGAGATCAGCAAGGCACCGGCAATGGCCCAGAAGTCGGCGGCAATATCCTTGGCATACACCATTACCCCCACCGCCGGCGGCACCAGCAACAGCGGCAGGTAACGCAGCAGGCTGCTGGCGGCCTCGTTCAGCGGCTTGCCCACCTCACCACGGGCCATGAGGAAGAACAACAGCAGCAACAGGCCGATGATCGGCCCCGGCAGAAACGGCACCAACAGGTGGTTGATCGCCGTCCCCAGCAGCTGGAACAGCACCAGCCAGGTCAAACCACGCAACAGCATAAGCATCTCCCTCGAGCATGGCCGTCATTATAAGCACGTGCCGCCACATACCGATATTCGTCGAAAAGCGCGCAACTTGACTGATACGGTTCGTCGTGCTGATCTTGCACTTTCGTGCCAACTTACAACTCGGAGAGTCCGCGATGCCCCATGTACCGGTTACAGAGCTTTCGCAGTACGTTGGTAAGGAACTGGGCCACTCGGCCTGGCTGAAGATCGACCAGCAGCGCATCAACCTGTTCGCCGAAGCCACGGGCGACTTCCAGTTCATCCATGTCGACCCGGAAAAGGCGGCGAAAACCCCGTTCGGCAGCACGATCGCCCACGGTTTCCTGACGTTGTCGCTGATTCCCAAGCTGATCGAGGACATCCTGGTCCTTCCCGAAGGGCTGAAGATGGTGGTGAACTATGGCCTGGACAGCGTACGGTTCATCCAGCCGGTCAAGGTCGACAGCCAGGTGCGGCTGAAGGTGGACCTGGCCGAGGTGACGGAAAAAAGGCCGGGGCAGTGGTTGCTCAAGGCGATTGCCACGCTGGAGATCGATGGGGAAGAGAAGCCTGCTTATATAGCTGAGTCGCTCTCCCTCTGCTTTATCTGAAGCACCCCATTCTGTGGGAGCGGGCATGCCCGCGAAGCAGGCACCGCGGTGGATGGCACGGGCTTCGCCCGTGTTCGCGGGCGCGCCCGCTCCCACAGGGTTCATGCCAGGATTTCAATGTTGCGCTAGGCAGTAGCCCTCACAGGGTCTGCGCCAGGCCTCCTCTACAAACCCACCGCACTCGCGTAAACTGCCAGCCTTCGCGCAGCCTTGGGCTGCCCCTGTCGATTTACCAAAGGTGCCCGCCATGCCCTGGCTGCAAGTACGCCTGGCCATCAGCCCGGAACAAGCCGAAACCTACGAAGACGCCCTGCTCGAAGTGGGTGCCGTCTCGGTCACGTTCATGGATGCCGAGGATCAACCGATCTTCGAACCAGACCTCAACACCACTCCGCTGTGGTCGCATACCCACCTGCTGGCCCTGTTCGAGGCCGATGCCGACCCTGAGCAGGTATTCGCCCACCTGCGCCTGCTGACCGGCGCCGAGCTGCCCGAGCACCAGGCCGAGGTGATCGAGGACCAGGACTGGGAACGTAGCTGGATGGACAACTTCCAGCCGATGCGCTTCGGCCGCCGCCTGTGGATCGTGCCCAGCTGGCACGAGGCCCCGGAACAGGACGCGGTGAACCTGCTGCTCGACCCGGGCCTGGCGTTCGGTACCGGCACGCACCCCACCACTGCCCTGTGCCTGGAATGGCTCGACGGCCAGCAGCTCGAAGGCACCCAGGTGCTGGACTTCGGCTGCGGCTCGGGCATCCTGGCCATCGCCGCGCTGCTGCTGGGCGCCCGTGAGGCGGTCGGTACCGACATCGACGTGCAGGCGATCGAGGCTTCGCGCGACAACGCCCAGCGCAACGGCATCGCCGACGAGAAGCTGGCGCTGTACCTGCCCGAGAACATGCCGGCCATGCAGGCCGATGTATTGGTCGCCAACATCCTCGCCGGCCCGCTGGTGTCGCTGGCACCGCAACTGTCCGGCCTGGTCCGCCCAGGTGGCCTGCTGGCACTGTCGGGTATCCTCGCCGAGCAAGGTGAGGAAGTTGCCACCGCGTATGCCGCCGACTTCGAGCTGGACCCGATCGTCGTGCGCGACGGCTGGGTGCGCATCAGTGGTCGCCGCCGCTAAGCGGGCCTAGAATACTTTTCTGCATAGCTCCCGGATCGCCGCATGACCGACAGTTTCGTCACCCAGTGCCCGCATTGCCAGACCAGCTTTCGCGTCACCCATCACCAGTTGAGCGTGGCCCGCGGCGTAGTGCGCTGCGGCCACTGCCTGCAGGTGTTCAACGCCGCCAGGCAGCTGCTGGAGCAGAACCGCGCCAGCGGAGCCAGCGCCCCTGCGGTGTCGGCGCCGATGCCAGCTGCCCCTGCCGAGCCGCCGGTCGAGGCGATCGAACCGGCGATCGAACCCGAGCCTGTCGCCAGCGCGCCGGGCATCACCCCGGACGAGGACTGGGCGCTTACCTCCCAGGCGCTGGAGGCGCTCGACCTCGACATGGAGCTGGAGCGCCTGGAACGCCGCGGCCAACCGGCCACGGCTCGCCCGGCAAGCCAGGATGACGGCCTGCAGGCGCGGCGTGACGAACTGCACCCGGACGAACATGCCGACGACCTGTTCGGTACGGCTACCGATGAGCCGTTCGAACCGCAACCGGAAATTGAACCCGCGCCCGTGCTGCGGGAGCCGGAGCCCCTGGAGCTGAATCTGCAACCCGCCCCTGGCGAGCGGACCGAGCCGACATTAAGCGGCAATCTGGACCTGGACATCGACGACGAGCCACCGGTCCACCCTGCCGCCGAAATCGATGATCACCCCGAATTCGACGACCCGCTGAGAGCCAGCGATGATGAAGCCCCCATACTGGGCCTGAGCGCCCGCGATGACGAGCCGCTGGAGCTGCGCCTGTCAGCGCGCGATGACGAGCCTGTCGAGCCGCTACCCGGCGAACGCCTGGAGCCAGGCCTTGCCGGCAAAGCCGAGCGCCCGGCGCGCAAGGAGCCGCTGGTCGATGTGGTCGACGACCCGCTGCAGCTGGGCTGGGAAAAGCCCGCACCCAACTGGGGCAAGCGCCTGTTGTGGGGCTTCCTGACCCTGCTGGCCGCTGGCTTGCTGGCGTTCCAGTACGTGTGGTTCCATTTCGACGAAATGGCCCGCCAGGACCAATATCGGCCGCTTTTCCAGCAAGTCTGCCCATTGGTCGGCTGCGAGGTGCCGACCCGCGTCGATATCGCCCGAATCAAGAGCAGCAACCTGGTGGTCCGCAGCCACCCGGACTTCAAGGGCGCGCTGATCGTCGATGCGATCATCTACAACCGCGCACCGTTCGCCCAGCCTTTCCCGCTGCTTGAGCTGCGCTTCGCCGATCTCAATGGCCAGCTGATCGCCAGCCGGCGCTTCAAGCCCAGCGAGTACCTGTCGGGCGAACTGGCCGGGCGTGGCGAAATGCCCAGCCAGACCCCAATCCATATCGCCCTGGACATCCTCGACCCAGGGCCGAAGGCAGTGAACTACAGCCTGAGCTTCCGCTCGCCGGAATAGCCACCGACCCTGTGGGAGCGGGCGTGCCCGCGAACACGGGCGAAGCCCGTGCCACCCATTGCGCCGCCTGCTTCGCGGGCACGCCCGCTCCCACAGGGGCCGCGCAAGGTCCTGGGGCCTCGTCCGTACCAAAAGTCATAAGCCGACAACTGTTCAGATTTTATCCAAATCCATCTTTATCCGGTCATCGAGAGCGGGTATCATGCCAACCCTTTTTCGAACTCCAAGATTCGGCCCCACAACAGGGATCACCTATGTCGGCGGTACGCATCGGCCCATACACACTACGTAACAACCTGATCCTCGCGCCCATGGCCGGGGTCACGGACCAGCCTTTCCGTACGCTTTGTCAGCGCCTGGGCGCCGGCATGGTGGTGTCGGAAATGGTCTCCAGCGACATGAGCCTGTGGAACAGCCGCAAGTCGAGCCTGCGCCGCATCCATGAAGGTGATCCCGAGCCCCGCTCGGTGCAGATCGCCGGCGGTGATGCGCAGATGATGGCAGCGGCGGCAAAGGCCAACGTCGAAGCGGGTGCCCAGATCATTGATATCAACATGGGCTGCCCGGCAAAAAAAGTCTGCAACAAAGCCGCAGGCTCTGCTTTATTGAGAGATGAAGCCTTGGTCAGCGAGATTCTCCACGCCGTGGTCGGCGCCGTGGACGTTCCGGTGACCCTGAAGATCCGCACCGGTTGGGACCGGGCGAACAAGAACGGCCTGAACGTGGCGAGGATCGCCGAGCAGGCCGGCATCCAGGCGCTGGCGGTGCATGGCCGCACACGCGCCGACCTGTACACCGGCGAAGCCGAATACGACACCATCGCTGCGATCAAGCAGGCGGTGTCGATCCCGGTTTTCGCCAACGGCGATATCACCTCGCCAGAAAAGGCCCGGGCGGTGCTGGACGCCACCGGGGTCGATGGCCTGTTGATCGGCCGTGCCGCCCAGGGGCGGCCATGGATCTTTCGCGAGATCGAGCATTACCTGCGCACTGGCGAACACCTGCCAGCGCCGCAGCTGGACGAAGTGGAACGCATCCTGCTGGAGCACCTGGCCGCGCTGCATGCCTTCTATGGCGATGTGATGGGCGTACGTATCGCCCGCAAGCACGTTGGCTGGTACCTGGCAACACGACCCGGCGGCAAGGAGTTTCGCTCCCGGTTCAACGCTTTGGAAGACACA
The DNA here is from genome assembly GCF_049486705.1 of Pseudomonas sp. NLJ1. NCBI lineage: Bacteria > Pseudomonadati > Pseudomonadota > Gammaproteobacteria > Pseudomonadales > Pseudomonadaceae > Pseudomonas > Pseudomonas sp. NLJ1. The sequence goes on from NZ_CP137735.1 coordinate 2,128,550, forward strand.
CAAGCGCAGTGCGCCAACGTTCGCGCGTTTTTCAGCGAACGTCGACAGAGCCTTGAGACAGAGGACGGACAAGGGGTGGCCGCATGACGATGATGACCGAGACATTTGTGAGTGGAACAACGCCCGTGAGCGACAACGCCAACCTGAAACAGCACCTCAACACGCCGAGCGAAGAGGGCCAGACCCTTCGCGACAGCGTCGAGAAGGCGCTGCACAACTACTTCGCCCACCTGGAAGGCGCGACCGTGACGGACGTGTACAACCTGGTGCTCTCCGAAGTCGAGGCGCCCCTGCTCGAATGCGTGATGAACTACGTGAAGGGCAACCAGACCAAGGCCAGCGAGATGCTCGGGCTGAACCGAGGTACCCTGCGCAAGAAGCTCAAGCAGTACGACTTGTTGTAAGCCAGAATCCCAACCAGAAAAGGCGGCTCCCTGAACAGAGGCGCCTTTTTTGCTGACTCCACCGCGTTATTGGAACCCGAAATGACCGACCAGACTACCCGCCTGCCAGTCCGCCGCGCCCTGATCAGCGTCTCCGACAAGACCGGTATCCTCGAATTCGCCCGTGAGCTGCAGCAGCTCGGTGTCGAGATCCTGTCCACCGGCGGCACCTACAAGCTGCTCAAGGACAACGGCGTCAACGCGGTGGAAGTGGCCGACTACACCGGCTTCGCCGAAATGATGGATGGCCGGGTCAAGACCCTGCACCCGAAAATCCACGGTGGCATCCTCGGCCGTCGCGGCACCGACGATGCCATCATGAACGAGCACGGCATCAAGCCGATCGACCTGGTAGCGGTCAACCTGTACCCGTTCGAAGCGACCATTTCCAAGCCTGGCTGTGACCTGCCGACCGCCATCGAGAACATCGACATCGGCGGCCCGACCATGGTCCGTTCGGCTGCCAAGAACCACAAGGACGTGGCCATCGTGGTCAACGCCAGCGACTACGCCGGCATCGTCGAAGGCCTCAAGGCCGGTGGCCTGACCTACGCCCAGCGCTTCGACCTGATGCTCAAGGCGTTCGAACACACCGCTGCCTACGACGGCATGATCGCCAACTACATGGGCACCATCGACCAGGCCAAAGAAACCCTGAGCACCGAAGGCCGCAGCGAGTTCCCGCGCACCTTCAACAGCCAGTTCGTCAAGGCCCAGGAAATGCGCTACGGCGAGAACCCGCACCAGAGCGCGGCGTTCTACGTAGAAGCGAAGAAAGGCGAGGCCAGCGTTTCCACCGCCATCCAGTTGCAGGGCAAGGAACTGTCGTTCAACAACGTTGCCGACACCGACGCCGCACTGGAGTGCGTGAAGAGCTTCGTCAAGCCGGCCTGCGTCATCGTCAAGCACGCCAACCCATGCGGCGTGGCCGTGGTACCTGAGGACGAAGGCGGCATTCGCAAGGCCTACGACCTGGCCTACGCCACCGACACCGAGTCGGCGTTCGGCGGCATCATCGCCTTCAACCGCGAACTGGACGGCGAAACCGCCAAGGCCATCGTCGACCGCCAGTTCGTCGAAGTGATCATCGCCCCGAAAATCTCCCAGGCCGCGCGCGACGTGGTTGCCGCCAAGCAGAACGTACGCCTGCTGGAGTGCGGCGAGTGGCCAGCCGAGCGCGCAGCCGGTTGGGACTTCAAGCGTGTCAACGGTGGCCTGCTGGTCCAAAGCCGCGATATCGGCATGATCACTGCCGATGACCTGAAGATCGTCACCAAGCGTGCGCCGACCGAGCAAGAGATCCACGACCTGGTGTTTGCCTGGAAAGTGGCCAAGTTCGTCAAGTCCAACGCCATTGTCTACGCCAAGCAGCGCCAGACCATCGGCGTCGGCGCCGGCCAGATGAGCCGCGTCAACTCCGCGCGCATTGCTGCAATCAAGGCCGAGCATGCCGGCCTGCAAGTGCAGGGCGCAGTCATGGCGTCGGATGCGTTCTTCCCGTTCCGTGATGGCATCGACAATGCGGCTAAAGTAGGTATCAGCGCCGTGATCCAGCCGGGTGGTTCGATGCGTGATGCTGAAGTCATCGCCGCTGCCGACGAGGCAGGTATCGCGATGGTCTTCACCGGCATGCGCCACTTCCGCCACTAATCAAGATGGCCGGCCGACCCTCGGCCCCTGTGGGAGCGGGTTCACCCGCGAATGCGATGCTGGGTTCACCGCCGTATTCGCGGGTGAACCCGCTCCCACAGGGTACGAGGTCTGCCGCCAAACAGAGGTTTTGACATGAAAGTTTTGATCATCGGCAGCGGCGGCCGTGAGCACGCCCTGGCCTGGAAAGTCGCCCAGGACCCACGCGTCGAGAAAGTCTTCGTTGCACCGGGCAACGCCGGCACCGCCATTGAAGCCAAGTGCGAAAACGTTGCCATCGACGTTTGCGCCCTGGAGCAACTGGCTGACTTCGCCGAGAAGAACGTCGACCTGACCATCGTCGGCCCGGAAGCACCCCTGGTCATCGGCGTGGTCGACCTGTTCCGCAGCCGCGGCCTGGACTGCTTCGGTCCGACCAAGGGCGCGGCCCAGCTGGAAGGCTCCAAGGCCTTCACCAAGGACTTCCTGGCGCGTCACAAGATCCCGACCGCCGACTACCAGAACTTCACCGAAATCGAGCCGGCGCTGGCCTACCTGCAGGAAAAAGGCGCGCCGATCGTGATCAAGGCCGACGGCCTGGCCGCGGGCAAGGGCGTGATCGTCGCCATGACCCTGGAAGAAGCCGAAGCCGCCGTGCGTGACATGCTGGCCGGCAACGCCTTCGGCGATGCGGGCTCCCGCGTGGTCATCGAGGAGTTCCTCGACGGCGAGGAAGCCAGCTTCATCGTCATGGTCGACGGCCAGAACGTGCTGCCCATGGCCACCAGCCAGGACCACAAGCGCGTCGGCGACCAGGATACCGGCCCGAACACCGGCGGCATGGGTGCCTACTCCCCTGCCCCGGTAGTCACCGCCGAAGTGCACCAGCGCGTGATGGACCAGGTGATCTGGCCGACCGTGCGCGGCATGGCCGAGGAAGGCAACGTCTATACCGGCTTCCTCTACGCCGGCCTGATGATCGACAAGGCGGGCAACCCCAAGGTCATCGAGTTCAACTGCCGCTTCGGCGACCCGGAGACCCAGCCGGTCATGCTGCGCCTGGAATCGAGCCTGGTGCTGCTGGTCGAAGCAGCCTTCGCCAAGGCACTGGACAAGGTCGAAGCACAGTGGGACCCGCGCCCGAGCCTGGGCGTTGTGCTGGCTGCCGGCGGTTACCCGGGCGACTACGCCAAGGGTGACGTGATCAACGGCCTGGACGCTGCCGCGAAGATCGAAGGCAAGGTGTTCCATGCCGGTACCGCACTCAAGGACGGCAAGGTGACCACCAACGGTGGGCGCGTGCTGTGTGCCACCGCCATGGGCAGTACTGTTGCCGACGCGCAGCAGCAGGCTTACCGCCTGGCCAAGGAAGTAAGCTGGAACGGCAGCTTCTACCGCACCGACATCGGCTACCGGGCCATCGCCCGCGAACGCGGTGAGCACCAGCAGTAAGTGGTAGCGGAGTGCCGCAGCGCGCCCAGCACCTTGCGCCTGCGGCATCCGGCTCGTCGACAGGGCCCCGAGGGGCCTTGCCTTCGACTTGGCGCGCCGCGCATAGTTAATACCCGGCACCTTGGCTAAGAAGGGATTTCGTAGTGCGTCGGCTTCGGATTGCCTCAGCTCTGATCGTCAGCTTGCTGACCTTGCTCTGCATGTTCCCGGCTGCGGCCGAACATGACGGAGGCTGGGCCGTTCTGCTCGACGAACAGGCCAACCTGCAACTGAGCGATGTGCGTTCCGAGCGTTACCGCAACCAGTTCAGCCCGCTGGTACTTGCCGAACTGGATGCCGCACCTGCGGAACAGGCCCTGTGGCTGCACTACCGCCTGGAGCCCGGCGAGCAGGAACAACTGCTGCGGGTTTTCGCCCCAGACCTTTCCGGCCTGGACCTCTACGCCCTCGAGGGCGACCAGCTTCTGCGTCAGCTGCACCATGGGCGCCAGGCCGGCAATGCCAGCCCGACCCTGCGCGGCAGCGACCATGTATTGCCCCTGCCCAACAGCAAGCAACCCCTGGATATCTACCTGCGCCTGGTTTCCGAACACCAGCTACGCCCGGCCATCAGCCTGGAGCCTGCGGCCGTGGCAGCCTCCGACCAGCGCCAGCCACTGCTGTTCGGCATGCTGTTCGGCGGGCTGGTGATGCTGATCCTGCACAACCTGATCCGCTTCCTCTACAGCCGCTCCAACACCACCCTGATACTGGCGCTGTACCATGGCCTGATGCTGCTCAGCGGCCTGATCCTGCTGAACCTCAGCGGCCCCTGGTGGCACGTGTGGCATAGCGCGCAAACACCCGCCGCATACCTGACGCTGGTCCTGGCCGGCCTGGCCGGGCTGTGTTTCACCCAGCATTTCTTCTCGCCATGCAACTCGCCACGGCTCAACCGCCTGCTGCAGGGCGAGATGCTGGTGGCCGGGGTGAGCGGATTGGTGCTGCTGTTCGTCGACACCCTGCCGCTCAACCTGATGACCTACGCCCTGATGGCCCTGGGCAGCGTGAGCATGCTGCTGGTCAGCAGCTACCACTGGTACAAGGGCTATGCGCCAGCACGCCTGTTCAGCCTGGCCATGGTGGTGTTCAACCTCGGTGGCCTGGTGCTGCTGCCGGCGCTGCTGGGCCTGACTCGTACCTCGACACCCTGGCTGCTGTGCATCCTGCTGGGCCTGACCGTGGCCAGCGGCCTGCTGCTCAACCTGGCAGTCAGCGAACGCCTGCGACGCATGAGCGAGGAGCGCTTCAGCGCCAGCCGCGCCCTGGCCGCCAGCGATGCCGAGATCAACGCCAAGGCCGAGTTCCTGGCCAAGATCAGTCACGAAATCCGCACCCCCATGAACGGTGTTCTGGGCATGACCGAGCTGCTGCTGGGCACGCCGCTGTCGGTCAAGCAGCGCGACTACGTGCAGACCATTCACAGCGCCGGCAACGAACTGCTCACGCTGATCAACGAGATTCTCGACATTTCCAAGCTGGAATCCCGGCAGATCGAACTCGATGATGTGCAGTTCGACCTCAACGCCCTGATCGAGGATTGCCTGAACATCTTCCGCGCCAAGGCCGAACAACAGAACATCGAACTGATCAGCTTCACCCAGCCGCAGGTACCACGGGTGATCAGCGGCGACCCGACGCGCCTGCGCCAGGCCTTGTCGAGCCTGCTGGAGAATGCCCTGAAAAACACCAGCCAGGGCGAGATCCTGCTGGTAGTGGCATTGGACCAGCGCGGCGAGGTACCGCGCCTGCGCATCGCCGTTCAGGACAGCGGCGAACCGTTGCCTGCCGCTGACCGCGAAGCCCTGCTGCAGGCCGAGTTGCACAGCCATCACTTCCTCTCCAGCAACAAGCTGGGCGGCCACCTGGGGCTGGTCATCGCCAAGCAGTTGATCGGCCTGATGCAGGGTGAGTTCGGCATCAAGAGCAGCACCGGCATGGGCAACACCCTGTGGCTGACCCTGCCACTGGACCCTTCGCGCCTGGAACAGCCACCGGCAGACCTCGACAGCCCGCTGCGCGATGCCCGCGTGCTGGTGGTGGACGACAACGACACCTGCCGCAAGGTGCTGGTACAGCAGTGCAGCGCCTGGGGCATGAACGTCAGCGCAGTCCCGTCGGGCAAGGAAGCCCTGGCCCTGCTGCGCACCAAGGCTCATCTGCGCGACTACTTCGATGCCGTGCTGCTGGACCAGAACATGCCAGGCATGACCGGCATGCAGCTGGCCGCCAAGATCAAGGAAGACCCGAGCCTGAACCACGACATCCTGGTAGTGATGCTCACTGGCATCAGCAATGCGCCGAGCAAGGTCATAGCGCGCAACGCCGGGGTCAAGCGGATCCTCGCCAAGCCGGTGGCCGGCTACACGCTGAAAACCACCCTGGCCGAAGAGCTGGCCCAACGCGGCCGCGAGCAAGCCGTACCGCCCAGTTTGCCCGGCAGCCCCCAGGCACTGGACCTGCCCGGCGACTTCCGCGTGCTGGTCGCCGAGGACAACAGCATTTCGACCAAGGTGATCCGCGGCATGCTCGGCAAGCTCAACCTCGAGCCCGACACTGCCAGCAATGGGGAAGAGGCCTTGCAGGCGATGAAGGCGCAGCACTATGACCTGGTGCTGATGGACTGCGAAATGCCGATACTGGACGGATTCTCGGCCACCCAGCAGCTACGCGCCTGGGAAGCCGCCAACCAGCGCCAGCGCACCCCAGTGGTGGCGCTGACCGCGCACATACTTGCTGAACACAAGGAACGCGCCCGCCTGGCGGGCATGGACGGGCACATGGCCAAGCCTGTGGAATTGTCACAGTTGCGAGAGCTGATCCAGTACTGGGCCAATCAGCGGGAAGCCAAGGTGGATCCGGTGCATAGTTCCTGATCTCAGGCGCCTGTGCCGTCCTCTTCGCGGGTAAACCCGCTCCCACAGGGATAGCATTGCCTTCAGGCCTTGTGCAGTACCTGTGGGAGCGGGTTCACCCGCGAAGAGGACGGCACAGGCTATTAACAGAATCTGCTGATAAACTCTGCCCAGCCATAACTGCCTGGACCAGCCCCCATGCTCCATGAGTTGTTCAGCGTCTACCTGAAAATGCTCGTGCTCTACAGCCCGTTCTTCGTGCTGTCGTGCTTCATCAGCCTGACCCGCGGCCACTCCAGCAAAGAGCGCAAGCAGCTGGCATGGAAGGTGGCTATTGCCGCGCTCGTCGCCAGTGTCCTGCTGTACCTGTTCGGGCGGGCGATCTTCGGCATCTTCGGCATCACCGCCGACGCTTTCCGCATCGGCGCGGGCAGCGTGCTGTTCATTTCGGCACTGGGCATGGCTCAAGGCAAGTCCGCAGTACAGGCCGACAACGTGCAGCAGGACGTCACCATCGTACCGCTGACCATCCCGCTCACCGTTGGCCCCGGCACCATCGGTGCACTGCTGGTAATGGGCGTCGGCCACCCGCATTGGGACGACAAGCTGTTGGCCATCATCAGCATAGCCCTGGCCAGCTTCACCGTCGGCCTGGTGCTGTACCTGTCACACCGTATCGAGCGCATCCTAGGCGACCAGGGCCTGCAGATCGTCAGCCGCCTGATGGGGCTGTTCGTCTGCGCCCTGGCGGCGCAGATCATCTTCACCGGAATCAAGGGCTACCTGACCTCCTAGAGGGCGTAATCCAGAACACGCTGCATGGACACCTGCACCACCCGGTCCTGCACCTTGGGCAAGAAGCTGTGCTCGAAAGCCAGCAGGTTGAAACGTATCAACTCCGCACGCACGTTCCGGTAGCTGCGCTTGTGGCTGATGAAGCCCGCGCCGAAGGCCGAGCGCGTGTCGGTCTCATGGTAAAGCACCATATCCACACGATTGGCACCGGCCGGCGCACACGGCAACAACTGGAAGTGCTGGCGTTCATAGGCGCGCCGCTCAAGCTCCTGCAGAACCGACGGGTTGGCCAGCAGCTTCTGCATGGAGATGCCAATGGCCGAGGCAAAATGTTCGCCGGCGGTTACCGCAATGGTTTCCAGTACCTGATCGGCCTGCCGGGCGCGGCGCTGGTCGGGCCAATGAAGCTGCTCGGCAGACACGGCGTCCCAGCCCATGTACTTGAGCTGGTTGCGGTAATAGGCAAACCAGTCCTTGACCAGCCCTTCCCTGCACGCCGTCTCGGTCGCGCGCTCGGCCATCGCCAGGGCCAGTTTCACCTTGGTTTTCTGCGCTGCGGAAATACCCGGCAGGAACGAGACAATTCCTGCACCGATCACGGCAGACGTGGCGTCACTCATGATGTGCTCCTGTTGCTGGCGCATGAGGATCGAATCGGTAGTCACCCTGGGCATCCTTCAGTTTCATCAATGCCTGCAGTTCGTCACGCTGGTGTTGGAAGCGCCCGTTATCCAGCAACATAGAAACTGCATTGAACTCGGCTTCCCCCTGAAGCAATTGTTCGCTTAGCAATCCATCCAGCGAGACGCCCGACATCGGCTTGTCGATTTGCAAGGTAATGCTGCAAAGCTCGAGGGCCGGTCCTGGCTTGAGCAGGCCAAGCTCGATCACCAACTGCGAACGCTGCGCCTGGTCCTGCGCGCTGAATTTCAGCAAATGGCAACAACCTGCTGCTGATCGTTCCAGGCCCGCCTTTACCGCGGCCAGCACGGCCTCGTGGCGGATCGAGCGTATTTTCAGCCACGCCTCAAGTGGCTGAGCCTGCGCGCTACGCGCGGGTTGCCCCAACTGTTTGAGATCATGCGTGCTGGCCAGCTTGATCCAGCCCAGTTGGCGGTATGCATCTCGGTAGGCGGCGTACCAGCCTTCGTAGTTTTCAAAGCGTGACCCAGCGTTCTTGTTGGCCAACAACTGCGCGTAAAGTATCGAGTCGAAGGCGGCCTGACGTTGAATCGGGCCGGTTCCCGCGGGATACAGCAACGCCGTTCCGCCAATCAACATCAGTTGTTCAACTTTTTTATCCATTGCGTTGCCTCGTCACAAGGAGTCGAAAAGGCGGCGTTGCGCCAACGCCGCCTTGCACTCAGATGTCGTACTGGAGAACGTTCTCGACGCTGCGCACGCCGAGTTTGTTTTCCACGGTTTCGCGGATTTTGTCGTAGACGAAGGTATTGAGCGTGAGCACCGCCGTACCGGCGTAATACTGCGTCTTGTCCAGCTTCCATTGGATGCCCAGCAAATCGTCATCCAGTTTCGGAGCGCCGGCCTGAATGCAGCTCACCACCATCACCACATCGTTGTTTGCGGTTTCGATGCACGCGGCCAGCCCGACCATGCCCCTGGCCTTGTTCTTGCGCTTGTGGTCGAGCACCTTGGCGTCGTTCTTGACGGTGCTCAGTTTGTCGAAAGCGCTCTTCGCCAGGTCAGCCAGCACCGTGCCACCCAGCATGGCATTGCCGGCAGCCCCTATCGCACGGATAGCGACGGCGCCTACGGTGACAGACAGCTCGGCCGAAGTTTCCAGCTCGAAGCTGCGACGCGGGATGGTAAAGCCGAGATCACGCATGACATCGACGAATTTGTCGTACCACTGCCTGCTCTGTTTTTCGGCGTCAAAGGCTTTGTCGGCCACCAGCGTGGCAAAGTGGAAGGCATTTTTCACATCGTGACGGTTTTGCGCAGACATGCCAGCGCCGCAGGCGAGCAGGTTGCCTTCGACCAGGATGGCGGAGTCGTTGGTGGTGGTGCCTTGGGTTGCTTCGGACATCTGGAAACTCCTTGGTGGTTGCCCCATGAGTCAGGGGCAGCCACCTTAGCCAGCGCGGGCGATACGCAACGCGCTGAAGGGTTTCCGACGTATTCAGGAGGCCGAGGGATACCAACGTGGCGTGTAGGCCCACACTCCACCCGACAGGCGAGGAAACACGCAGGTTGTCGAGGAGCCCACCAGCACCATGGTGCGCATGTCGACCATTTCCGGCAGCAGCTCGGCCAATGTGACGACATTCAGCGTCTGCCCCGGCCTACCGATATCTCGGCCAAGGACTACAGGCGTGTTCCCCTCGCGGTGTCGGCGCACGATCTCCAGCGCGACCCCAAGCTGGTGTGGCCTGGCCTTGGAAATCGGGTTGTAGAACGCCAGCACCAGGTCGGCCTGGGCCGCCAGGTCCAGGCGCTTTTCAATGATCGACCAAGGCTTGAGGTTGTCCGACAGCGACATCACGCAGAAGTCATGCCCCAGCGGCGCGCCTGCCTGGGCGGCCGTCGCGAGCGAAGCCGACACCCCCGGCAGTATCTCGAGATCGACGCGATGCCAAGCGGGGTCGCTCGACTCGTGCAACGCTTCGAGCACCGCAGCAGCCATGGCGAACACGCCTGGGTCGCCAGACGAAACCACCACCACCGAACGCCCTTGGGCCGCCAGTTCGAAAGCGTGCCGGGCACGCTGCATCTCTTCACGGTTATCGGTGCAGTGCAGCACCTGGTCGTCACGGAACGGACCGGCCATGCGCACGTAGGTTTCGTAACCGAGCACATCCTCGGCCCGCGCCAGTTCGGCCTTGACCGCCGGCACCATCAGCTCGGCTGCACCCGGCCCCAGGCCAATGACCGCCAGGCGACCCCGACGACGGCCAACCTGCATCACCTCGACCGGGGCAGGCGCCACCGCGATGACTATATCTGCCACCTCGATCAGTTGCGCAGCGGGCAATGCCGCAGCAACCATGCCCGCCACATCATGCCCCTTGGCGGCGAAGCGCAAGGCGACACCCAGGGCCTGTGCCGCTTCGTGCAAGGAGCCATCGGCCATGGCCTGCTCGTCGGCCAGCAGGCAGGCCACAGCGGGCTCGGCGATGCCGGCCTGCTGCAATGCCGCACGGATACTGGCCAGGCTGCCGCCGGCAACACCCACTACCACCGAACGCGGGTGGATCAGCAGCTCGTCGCGACTGGCCGGGCGGGCCTGGTGCCCCACATGGATGGTACGCCGGGCCGCCTCGCTGGCAGGCAACTGCGCCTGCTGCAGCCACGGCGCGTCACCTTCGATGCGCACCGCCTCGCCAGCCAGCAGGTCGGAGACGAAGCGCTTGCCTTGTTCGATATCCCCCAACGCATAGCCTTGCGGCGGGTTCAGCAGACAGGTGCCGAAACGCAGCTCGCCGCTGGTGGTGATCGCCGCAGCAACACCCAATGCTTCAGCGATCTGGCGCGCGATCACGTTCACACCGCCAAGGCCACCGAGCAACGGCACCACGGCACTGCCGTCTTCGGCCACGGCCAGTACCGGCGGCTCGACACCTTTCTCGCTGAGCAGGCTGGCCAGGCTACGGATGACGATACCCGCCGCGCACAGGGCGATGATCGGTGTGTTCTGCTGGTACAGCTCGCGCAGGGTATCGCCGAACGCGGTGTAGCAAAGGTCGGCACCCTCGACCCGGCCTTCCAGCCCATGGATCGATGCCTGTGGATAACACTGCTGGATACGCTGCGCCGTGGCCAGGCTGCCCTGGCCAAGAATGACGATCGCCGGTGCCTGGTGCATGTTCAGCCCTGCCATTTTTCACCCGGTACGATGATCAGCGAGAAGTACGGTGACGACTGTGGGTCGACCTGGTCCAGCGGCACAATCTTCTGGTTGGCCATGGTCGCCCGCTCCACATACAGCGCGCGCCCGTCCAGGCCCAGTTCCGCCAGCACTTCGCGCACCTTGGGGAAGTTGCGGCCAAGTTTCATGATCACCGCCGCGTCGGCGTCGGCCAGGCGACGCTTGAGCTCTTCGGCCGGCAACACGCCAGACAGCACCGACAGGCTCTGGTTGCGGTATACCAACGGCGCGCCCAGTACCGAGGCGCCACCGAGCATCGAGCAGACGCCCGGGATCACTTCGGCCTCGTAGCGCTGCGCCAGTCGGTCGTGCAGGTACATGTAGGAACCGTAAAAGAACGGGTCGCCTTCGCAGATAACCGCCACGTCGCGGCCGGCATCCAGATGCTCGGCTACCTGCACGCTGGCCTCGTCGTAGAAGTCGCTGATTACCTGCTCATAGGACAGCGGCGCCGGCAGCGCTTCGGTGGTTACCGGGTAGACCAGCGGCAGCAAGGTCTGCTCGGGCTGCAGGTGCGCCTCGATGATGCCGAAGGCGTTACCGCGCTTGCCCTTGGCCACGAAGTAGCCAACCACGGGCGCTTCACGCAGCAGGCGCAGGGCCTTGAGGGTAATCAGTTCAGGGTCGCCAGGGCCTACACCCAGGCCGAGCAGACGTCCACGCGGCGCCATCATTCCACCTCCGTGGCCAGGGCGTTGACCGCGGCGGCGGCCATCGCGCTGCCGCCCAGGCGGCCCTGCATGATCACGAACGGCACGCCACGGCTGTCGGCGGCGAGCATCGCCTTGGACTCGGCGGCACCGACGAAACCGACCGGGAAGCCGAGGATCAACGCCGGCTTGGGGGCGCCGGCGTCGAGCATTTCCAGCAGGTAGAACAGTGCGGTAGGCGCGTTGCCGATCACCACCACACTGCCTTCCAGATGCGGGCGCCACAGCTCCAGTGCCACGGCGGAACGGGTGTTGCCGGCGTCTTTCGCCAGGCCCGGTACGCTCGGGTCGCGCAGGGTGCAGATGACCTTGTTGTCGGCGGGCAGGCGGGCGCGGGTGATGCCTTCGGCGACCATGTGCGCGTCGCACAGGATCGGCGCGCCGTTCAGCAACGCCTCGCGCCCGGCCCGGCCGGCACCTTCGGAGAACTGCAGGCCGTCGATGGCGTCAACCATGCCACAGGCGTGGATCACGCGCACGGCGAGCTTTTCGAGGTCTGCGGGGATCCGCTCGAGTCGGGCTTCTTCGCGGATGATCCGGAAGGAGTTGCGATAGATCTCCTGACCATCGCGGATGTAGTCAATCATCAAGGTGCTCCGTCGGCAGGTCGAGCATGGCGCCTGCTTCATTCAAGGTAAGGTCGGTGGCGCGCAGGGCGCCGAAGCCCGGCTGGCGTGCATCACGCAGGTACAGGTCGTAACGGCCCGGCGCGCGGGCCAGCAGGGTGGCCGGGGCAACATGGGCCACGGCGCAGGATCGGGGGCAACCGGACAAGTGCACGCTGCCGGGCAAGCCAGGGCCGAGCAGTGCCGCCAGGGTGACGGCGTCGGCCTTGGTCTCGCCCAGGGCCTTGGCACAGCCACTGGCGCCGGTACAGGCGCTTATGCGTGCCAGCGGCTCATGGTCGTGGCACAGCAGGCCCAAGGCGGACAGCTCGGCCTGGGCGTGGTCGATGTGTTGCGCTTGCAGGTTGGTCAGCACCAGGCTTTGCCAGGGGCTCAGGCGAAGGCTGCCATCGCCATGTTCACGGGCAACGCGCGCAGCGCCACGCAGCATGGCCGGGGTCAGGCGGCCCTGCGGCGGGGCAACGCCCAAGGCGAGGCCCTGCGCCTGCGGCAGAACGCCCAGCCACGAGACGCTGCGCGGTTCACGTCGCCATGCGAGCACGCCGGCATCGCGGCGGATGGCCAGGCCGAGTCCGTCGATGAAATCGGTTACGGAACACACCTCGAGCAACTGGCGCATGCGCGACTGTGCCGGGGTCGCCAGGTCGAGGAAGCGCTCCAGCACCGCACGCACCAGGGCAAGGCCTTGTTCCGCCGGCACCGCGCCGAGCACCTTGCCGTCTGCCGGGCAACCCGCCAGGCCAAACGCCAGCCAGGTCTGCTGCTCCAGGCGCAGGGCCGACAGCCACAGGTCATGGGGGTGTTCGAGCATGGCCAGGTTTTCGCCGGCATCCAGCTGCACGGCGAACTTGGCCGACAACTGGTGAAAACGCGGGGTGCCTTCCAGCAGGTCGAGGATCTGCCCTGCCAGCGGCCGAGCGTCCAGCAGCATCGCCGGGTCATGCCCGGCCAGCGGGCTGAGCATCAGGTTGCGCACATCGTCCCCGGCGGCATCACGTGGCCCCAGGCCAGCAGCGAGCAGTGTCTCGACCAGGCCGCGATGCTCGCTGCCGATGCCGCGAATCTGCAGGTTGCCGCGGTTGGTGGCTTCGATCACGCCACCGGCGAAACGCTCGGCAGCCGCCGCCACCGCATCGGCCTGGTCGGCCAGCAGCAGGCCGCCCGGCAGCTTGATGCGGCAGATGCCGCCATCACGGGCACTGACGATACGCCACAACCCCGGGCAGGCCGAGGGGCGGGGCGATACATGGGGGGCATTGGCCTGGGTCAATGGGGCGTCCGGCAATCTGTGAAAATGCGCTTGAGTGTAGAAGGCGCGGTATTATGCCTGCTTTGTCCGGCGGCATGAAAAGCCGGTGGTCGAGCATCATCGACGATCGAGTGGAAATCCAGGACCGCGTCGCCTTCTTCGCGGGCACGCCCGCTCCCACAGGACCGCCGCTGCCCTCAACGGCTGCGATGCACCTGTGGGAGCGGGCGAGCCCGCGAAGGGGCGCGCAGCGGCCCCAAAAATGGCGGAATGAAATACATGGCACCCTGGCTGACAGTAGTAGGTATCGGCGAAGACGGCTTCAGCGGCCTGGGCAAGCAGGCCCGGCGCGCGCTGCTGGGCGCTGCGCGGATCTTCGGCAGCCCGCGCCAGCTGGCCTTGCTGCCACGCTGCGTGGCCGGCGAACGGCTGGGCTGGCCAAGCCCGTTCTCGCTGGCCCCGCTACTGGCCCTGCGCGGCGAGCCGGTGTGCGTGCTGGCCAGCGGCGACCCGATGTTCTACGGCGTGGGCGCCAGCCTGGCGCGCCAACTGCCCGCCGCTGAAATGCGCGTGCTGTCGATGCCCTCCTCCTGTGCCCTGGCTGCCGCCCGCCTGGGCTGGTCGCTGCAGGATGTGCAGGTGGTATCGCTGGTCGCTCGGCCCCTGGCAGCGCTCAATGCCCACCTGCACAGCGGCTTGCGCCTGCTGGTGCTGAGCAACGACGGCGACAGCCCGGCAGCAATTGCCACGCAACTGCGCGAGCGGGGCTTCGGACCAAGCCGCCTGCGGGTCTTCGAACACTTGGGTGGCGCCAACGAACGTGAGTTGGCCGGCACCGCCCAGGACTGGCCGCACAGCGAAGCCGCCGCGCTCAACCTGGTAGCCATCGAGTGCCTGGCCACGCCCGAGGCCCCGCGCCTGCACCGCCTGGCCGGGTTGCCAGACAGCGCCTTCCGGCATGACGGCCAGCTGACCAAACGCGATGTCCGTGCCATCACCCTGGCCCGCCTGGCACCGCAGCCCGGCGAGCTGCTGTGGGACGTGGGCGCCGGCTGCGGCTCGATCGGCATCGAATGGATGCGTGCCCACCCAGCCTGCCGCGCCTTGGCCATCGAGGCCGACGAAGGCCGCCAGGGTTTCATCGAACACAACCGCGATGCGCTGGGAGTACCCGGCCTGCAACTGGTCCGCGGCAAGGCCCCGGCGGCGCTGGAAGGCCTGGAGCAACCGGATGCTGTCTTCATCGGTGGCGGCGTCACCCGCGAAGGTGTGCTCGACCTATGCTGGGCAAACCTGCGCCCGGGTGGCCGGCTGGTAGCCAACGCCGTGACCCTGCAAAGCGAGCTGGCCCTGGCCCATTTTCGTGAGCGCCACGGCGGCGAGCTGACTCGCATCCATGTCGCCCATGCCCAGCCACTGGGCGCGTTCGACACTTGGCGCCAAGCGCTGCCGATTACCTTGCTGGACGTGGTGAAACCCGCCCATGCGTGAAGAAACCCGCGAACAGCCCGCCCCATTGCGCAGCGGCCTGACCACCGGCAGTTGCGCCACCGCCACCAGCCTGGCGGCAGCACGCTTGCTGCTGCTCGGCGAGAGCAGCGATGCCGTCAGCATCACCCTGCCCAAGGGCAAGGTGGTGCAGATGCGCCTGGAGTTCTGCCGTCTCACCAATCAAGGTGCCGAAGCGGGCACGCTCAAGGACGCCGGCGACGACCCGGACGTGACCCACGGCGCCCTGCTCTACAGCCAGGTGCGCCTGTTGGCCGAACCGGGCATCCGTTTTGTCGCCGGTACCGGCGTGGGCACCGTGACCCGCCCGGGGCTGGTGCTGGCGGTGGGTGAGCCAGCCATAAACCCGGTGCCGCGGCGCATGATCAGTGAACACCTGCAACGCCTGGCGGACGAATGCAGCTACCCCGGCGGCTTCGAGGTCACGGTCAATGTGCAGGGCGGCGAGCAACTGGCCCTGAAGACCATGAACCCGCGCCTGGGCATCCTCGGCGGGCTGTCGATCCTCGGCACCAGCGGCATCGTGCGGCCGTTTTCCTGCGCGGCCTACATCGCCTCGATCCACCAGGGCATCGACGTCGCCCACACCAACGGCTACACGCATATCGCCGCCTGTACCGGCAACGCCAGCGAAGACACCATGCGCCGCGTCTATGGCCTGCCGGAGATAGCCCTGATCGAAATGGGCGACTTCGTCGGTGCAGTGCTCAAGCACCTGCGCAAGGTGCCGGTGCCACGCCTGACCCTTTGCGGCGGCTTCGGCAAGATCAGCAAACTGGCTGCCGGGCACATGGACCTGCACAGCCGCCACTCCAGCATCGACCTGCCACAACTGGCCGGCTGGGCAGCGGACATCGGCGCCGACGAGGCGCTGCAGGCATCGATCATTGCCGCCAACACCAGCCAGCAGGCCCTGGCACTGGCCCATGCCGCCGGCATCCACCTGGGTGACGCGGTGTGCGCCCACGCCCTGGCCTTCGCTCGCAGCGTGGTGCCGGCGCAGGTACAGGTGGAGGTCTTCGCCATCGACCGCCAGGGCGGCATCGTCGGCCGGGCGGGTGTGCAATGAACGGGCGCATCCTGCTGCTGGGCGGAGTCACTGAAGCCCTGGCCATCGCTCGCCGTCTGGGCCCGCAGCACGTCTACAGCCTGGCGGGCATCGGCCGGGTGCCGCAGGACCTGCAATGCCAGGTTCGGGTCGGCGGCTTTGGTGGCGCCGAAGGGTTGGCCCACTACCTGTGCGAGGCAGGCATCACGTTGCTTATCGATGCCACCCATCCCTATGCCGCGCAAATCAGCAGCAATGCTGCCAACGCCGCACGCATGGCTGGTATCCCGTGCTGGGCCTTGCGCCGCCCGGCCTGGCAGGCACAAGCCGGGGACGACTGGCGCGAGGTCGAGGACTGGGCAGGTTTGATCGGGGCACTCAAGCCGTTTCGCAGGCCATTGTTCACGCTGGGGCGTGAACCGCTGCAACATCTGGACGAGATACCGCCAGAGCAATTCTGGACCTTGCGGGCGCTGGAGGCGTGCCCTGGCAACGATCGCTGCGAAGTGATTGGTGCGCGGGGGCCATTCCATATAGAGGATGAGCGGGCGTTGTTCCTGCGCCGCAAGATCGATGTGCTGATAAGCAAGAACAGTGGCAGCGTGGCGACCGAACCGAAGCTGGAGGTGGCGCGGGAGCTGGGCGTGCCGGTGCTGATCCTCAAGCGCCCGCCGTTGCCGGAGGTGGACCGGGCTTTCGACTCACTGCCTGATCTGACTGCAGCGCTCGACCTGCGCGAGTAAGGTGGGAGCGGGTTCACCCGCGAAGAATCAACGCGGTGCATGGCACCGGCTTCGCCGGTGTTCGCGGGTGAACCCGCTCCCACAGGGAACGCGGCAATTTTCATACATTTGCGCAAGGGAGCTGCTCCTACAGCCATTTCGGACTTTTCTTTCAAACCATGAAGTGGCCCTGTGCCGCCCTGCTACCTTAAACTCGGCACTCCCCCCGGAAGGCGCTATACATATGGAAATGCAATGGTGGATCTGGCTGGTGTTCGGCATCGCGCTGATGCTGCTCGAACTGGTCCTGCCGACGTTCTTCATCCTCTGGTTCGGCATCGGCGCCGTGCTGGTATCACTCATTTCGCTGGCCGCCCCCAGCCTGCAACTGGATATGCAGGTACTGCTGTGGGTGCTGATGTCGTCAGTCACCACTGCACTGTGGTTCAAGCTGTTCCGGCGCAAGCAACCAGACGTGCGCTGGACCGCCGAAAGCGTGATCGGCGAAGTGGGGCTGCTGACTGCTGGTGTATCGGAGTTCCAGAAAGGCCGCGTGCGCTTCCAGAAGCCGATCCTCGGCAACGAGGAATGGGTCTGCATCGCCAACAGCGAGATCGCCGCCGGCGAGCGGGTACGCCTGACCGCCATCGAAGGGAACACTGCCCGGGTCATTCGGGCCTGAATCCGCACTAAAAGGAATTTCGCATCATGACCAGCCTCATCGTCGTCATCGCCATCGCCCTGTTCGTCCTGATCACCGTGTTCAAGGGGGTGCGCATCGTGCCCCAGGGCGAGGAATGGGTCGTCGAGCGCCTGGGCCGCTACCAGAGCACGCTCAAGCCCGGCCTGAACATCGTCATCCCCTACATGGATGTGGTCGCCTACCGCCTGCCGACCAAGGACATCATCCTCGATGTGCAGCAGCAGGAAATCATCACCAGGGACAACGCGGTAATCGTCGCCAATGCCTTGTGCTTCGCCAAGGTGGTCGACCCGCAGAAGGCCGCCTATGGCGTACAGGACTTCTCGTTCGCCGTCACCAGCCTGACCATGACCTCGCTGCGCGCCATTGTCGGGGCCATGGACCTGGACGAAGCGCTGTCCAGCCGCGAGCAGATCAAGGCGCGCCTGCGCGAGGCGATGTCCGAGCAGACCGAAGACTGGGGCGTGACCGTGCGCTCGGTGGAGATCCAGGACATCAAGCCCTCGGAGAACATGCAACTGGCCATGGAGCGCCAGGCGGCTGCCGAGCGCGAGCGCAAGGCCGACGTGACCCGTGCCGAAGGGGCCAAGCAGGCGGCAATCCTGGAAGCAGAAGCACGCTTGCAGGCTGCCAGGCTGGATGCCGAAGCGCAGATCAGCCTGGCCGAGGCCTCGGCACGGGCGATTTCGCTGGTAAAGGACGCGGTAGGCAACGAGACCGTGCCGGCGATGTACCTGCTGGGCGAGCGCTATGTGGGGGCGATGGAGAACCTGGCGGGCAGCAGCAATGCCAAGGTGGTGGTGCTGCCGGCGGACCTGCAGGAGACCGTCCGCGGGCTGATGGGGCGTGGCAAGGCTTGATAATGCTGGGGGCGCTTTGCGCCCCATCGCGACACAAGGCCGCTCCTACAAGAACCGTGCATGTCTGGCCATGATGCGATCCCTTGTAGGAGCGGCCTTGTGTCGCGATGGGCTGCACAGCAGACCCCGAAGCCACCTGGCCTGCGTCACTTCACCGCACCCCGCCATTTTTACCTATACTCCGCCTTACAATACCCACCACGATTCCTGACCGGATCTCTCCATGCCCCCACGTCGGCACATCGCCTGGATAGCCTGCCTTGCAGTGCTGTTCAACCTGCTGGCCATGCCGCTGTCTTCTGCCGCGCCCAAGGGCCCGGCCGAGCAGCTGCTGTGGGGGGCCTTCTGTTCCAGCATGGCCAACAAGGCCAAGGTCGACGTCCAGGCCCTGGCCAAGATCGACCTCGGCCCGCAAAGCGACGACAGCGCCAGCATGATGAATTGCTGGTGCTGCACCGGTGCCGCGCCACTGCTGGCCCTGCCCGGCTACCCGCCGCAGCTGCACAACCCGCCGATACTGCTCGCCGGGCTGCTGCCGCCACCCGCCGACTACCACGCCACGCCTCGCCAACTCTGGCCGGCGCTCAACCCCCGTGCCTCTCCGCTGGCCTGAGTTCATCACGCTGTCTGCCTGAACCTGAACAGAAACGGAGATTCACCATGCTCAAGCACGCCCTCGTCATGGCCGCCCTGCTGCTGCCCGGCGCCTTTGCCAATGCCCACGAATACAGCGTGGGTGACCTGCACATCGCCCACCCCTGGTCACTGCAGCTGCCCCCCAATGCCCCCAACGTCGCGGCGTATTTCGTGGTGCACAACAATGGCCAGGCCGACGACCGCCTGCTCGGTGTCGACAGCCCCATCAGCGATGACGCACAACTGCACGAGCATGCCATGGGCGCCAGCGGTGCCATGAAGATGCAGCAGGTGCCCAGCGTGCTGGTGCCCGCAGGCAAGGACCTGACCTTCGCCCCCAGCGCCTACCATGTGATGCTGATGCAGCCCAAGGACCGCAGCCTGCTCAGCGACGGCAAGCGCTTCCCGTTGACCCTGCACTTCGAAAAGGCCGGCGATATCACCGTCGATGTGGCCGTGCAGAAGCAGGCGCCAACGGACCAGCCGCAAGCCCACGAACACGCGCACTGATCACCCGCTGAAAGGCACTCGTCATGAGCCTGCCACGCAACAGCATCAGCCGTACCACCCGCCCTGACCGCAGGCGCGCCGGTGGCGGATGGCTGAGCCTGTTCGCCATGTGGATGATCTTCATCGGCCCGCTGATTTCCCAGTCGATGCCGATGGACCACCACGCCGGCATGAGCATGCCGATGGACATGCCGATGGCGACCGCCCATCAGCATGGCGGCGACACCCATCACGGCCAGGCTGGTGATGGCCAGCTGCATGTGATGTGGGAAAAGTGCGGTTACTGCAGCCTGTTGTTCAACTGCCCGGCCCTGCCCCAGGCCCTCAGCCCGCTCAGCGCAGGCAGCGTCGTACCCACCACTCACCTGTTCGCACCCACGCACCAGGGCCATGCCCGGCAGGCTGTATTCCCTGGTGCGCGCAGCCGCGCCCCACCTTCCTCGATCAACGTCTGAACCCACATTTCTTGCGCACGAAGCCAGGAGGCTTCGCGCTGACTCATGACTGATCGACTGGAATCATTATGTACGGCTGCACCCCTGTTTTTGCCTTGTCCCTGCGTGGGACCATCGCCGCCGTGTGCGGCTCGCTGCTCGCGCCCGTGGCCCTGGCCGCCGACCCTGGCCATGAAGGCCATGCACACGACGCCCCCGAGCTGAGCCCGACGGTGATCACCGCCGTGGCCCCGAGCTCGCCGCTGACCGTGGTCACCAACCCGAAGGACCCGCGCCAGCCGGTGCCGGCCAGCGACGGCGCCGACTACCTGAAGACCATCCCCGGCTTCTCGGCCATCCGCGCCGGCGGCACCAACGGCGACCCGGTACTGCGCGGCATGTTCGGCTCGCGCCTGAACATTCTCACCAATGGCGGCCTGATGCTGGGCGCCTGCCCCAACCGCATGGACGCCCCCACCTCGTACATTTCGCCAGAAACCTATGACCGCCTGACCGTCATCAAAGGCCCGCAAAGCGTGATCTGGGGCCCGGGCGGCTCGGCAGGCACCATCCTCTTCGAGCGCGAGCCGGAGAAGTTCGGCACCCTCGGCAGCCGGGTCAATGCCAGCCTGCTGGCCGGCTCCAACGGCCGCTTCGACAAGGTGCTGGACACCGCCGCCGGCAACGACCAGGCCTACGCCCGCTTCGTCGGCAACCAGTCGCGCTCGGACGACTACCACGACGGCGATGACAACACCGTGCCGTCACGCTGGGACAAATGGAACGGCGATGTCGCCCTCGGTTGGACCCCGGACCAGGACACCTTGCTCGAGCTCACCGCCGGCAAGGGCGATGGCGAGGCCCGCTATGCCGGGCGCGGCATGGATGGCTCGCAGTTCAAGCGCGAAAGCCTGGGCCTGCGCTTCGAAAAGTCCAACCTTGGCGAGGTGCTCGACAAGGTCGAGGCGCAGGTCTACTACAACTACGCCGACCACGTGATGGACAACTACAGCCTGCGCACGCCTTCGGGCAGCGGCATGATGGGCATGCCGATGGTCAGCAACGTCGACCGCCGCACCATGGGCGCCCGCATCAAGGCCACCTGGCGCTGGGCCGATGTGCAACTGATCAGTGGCATCGACGCGCAGACCAACGAACATCGCAAGCGCGGCGGCATGGGCGTGGACGCGCACAAGGGCAAGGCCTGGACCAAGGATGCCGACTTCCACAACTATGGTGCCTTTGGCGAGCTGACCTGGTACGTCAGCGGCGAGGACCGGTTGATCAGCGGTGCCCGGCTGGACCGTGCTTCGGCCCGTGACTTCCGCCAGGGCAGCGCCACCGAAGGCGACACCCGCGCCGACACTCTGCCCAGCGGCTTCATCCGCTACGAGCACGACCTGGCGGCCATTCCGGCCACCACCTATATCGGCCTCGGCCATGCCCAACGTTTCCCCGACTACTGGGAGCTGTTCTCGCCCAAGCTGGCGCCACCCGGTGCGGCCAACGCCTTCGACGGCATCAAGCCAGAGAAGACCACCCAGCTGGACTTCGGCATCCAGTACCGCACCGAGCGCCTGGAAGCCTGGGCCTCGGGCTATGTCGGGCAGATCCGGGATTACATCCTGTTCGACTACCGCACCGGCATGATGGGCATGAGCACCTCGCAGGCGCAGAACATCGATGCCCGCATCATGGGCGGCGAACTGGGCGCGGCCTACCAGCTGACGGAAAACTGGAAGGCCGACGCAACGCTGGCCTACGCCTGGGGCAAGAACAGCAGTGACGGCACAGCACTACCGCAAATGCCGCCGCTGGAAAGCCGCCTGGGCCTGACCTACAGCCGCGATGTGTGGAGCGTCGGCGCACTGTGGCGGCTGGTGGCGGCGCAGAACCGCATCGCCGAGAACCAGGGCAACGTGGTCGGCAAGGACTACGACAAGAGTGCCGGCTTCGGCGTGTTCTCGCTCAATGGCGCCTACAAGGTGAGCAACCACCTCAAGCTCAGCGCGGGGGTCGACAACCTGTTCGACAAGACCTACGCCGAGCACTTGAACCTGGCCGGGAACGCCGGGTTCGGCTACCCGGCTACCGATCCACAGCCGGTCAACGAGCCAGGCAGGACCTTCTGGACCAAGGTCGACTTCAGCTTCTGACAACAACAACGGGCGCGGCGCAGGTCGCGCCCATCTGCTGGTCAAACAGGAGGTTCCCATGAGAGGAACACGCATCAACTTCTACAACCTGGCCTGGCGTTGGCACTTCTATGCGGGGCTGTTCGTGGCCCCGTTCATGATCCTGCTGGCGATCACCGGGATCATCTACCTGTTCAAGCCGCAGCTCGACCCGCTGCTGTACCGCGAGCTGATGGTGGTCGAAGCCGGCCACCACCGACAGGGCGCGGACACGATGCTGGCCGAGGTGCGCAAGGCCTATCCCGAGGGCCACGTTGGCCAGTACCTGCCACCGCTGGATGCCGAACGCAGCGCGCAGTTCGTGGTGCATGACGCCGGGCGCGAACTGAACGTGTTCGTCGACCCCTACAGCGGCAAGGTTCTTGGCGAACAGGATGGCAAGCAGAACCTGCAGGCCATCGCCCGCGCCCTGCATGGCGAACTGATGGTTGGCACGGTCGGCGACCGCCTGGTGGAACTGGCTGCGGGCTGGGGCATCGTACTGGTGGTGTCGGGCCTGTACTTGTGGTGGCCACGCGGGCGCAATGGCGCTGGCGTGCTGTGGCCACGGCTGTCTGCCCGCGGCCGACTGCTCTGGCGCGACCTGCATGCGGTGACCGGCTTCTGGGGCTCGGCCTTGTTGTTGCTGATGCTGGTCAGCGGCATGACCTGGACCGGCCTGTGGGGCAAGCAGTACGCCGACTTGTGGAACCGCTTTCCGGCGGCCATGTGGAACGACGTGCCCAAGTCGGACCAGCAGGCGGGTGAACTCAACAGCGCGCACCGCCAGACCGTGCCCTGGGCGCTGGAAAACACGCCAATGCCGCAGTCCGGCGCACACGCCGAACATGCAGGGCATCACACGATGTCGAGCGCGCCGGCAGCGCCACGGATAAGCCTGCAGCAGGTCGAAGACATCGCTAACGCGCGCCAGGTCGAACCGGGTTACAGCATCACCGCGCCGACCACGGCCGATGGTGTGTTCACCATTGCCGTATTCGCCGACGACCCGCGCAACGACGCCACCCTGCATGTCGACCAGTACACCGGCAAGGTCCTGGCCGATGTGCGTTGGCAGGACTACAACCCGGTCGCCCGTGCCACCGAGTTGGGCGTGATGCTGCATGAAGGCAAGATGTTCGGGGTGTTCAACCAGATCATCATCCTGCTGGTTTGCCTGATGATCTTGCTGGGCTCGGTGAGCGGGCTGGTGATGTGGTGGAAGCGCAGGCCGGCCGGCGGGCTGGGTGTGCCGCCGCTGCGCCATGACCTGCCACGCTGGAAGGCGGCGGTGGGGGTGATGCTGATGCTGGGGTTGATGTTCCCACTGGTGGGGGTGTCGATGGTGGTGATGTGGCTGGTGGATAGCCTGGTGGTAAGGCGCGGCCGGGTGCTGGCCAGCGCTTGAGCCTTGCTTCGTCAGTGCCGGCCCTTTCGCGGGTAAACCCGCTCCCACAGTTTTTGCGCCAAGCCTGAGGGCAGAGCGGTCCCTGTGGGAGCGGGTTCACCCGCGAAGAGGTCGGCACAGGCAAGAGACTGCTCCCCAAAAGTCGAGTCGATCTGTCGCGCCCCAACCTGGAACGCGCGTGTTAGCCTAGCCGGCTACCTCTGACAAGACGACCGACCTTCCAAGGGAATGCAGCCTATGACGCAAACCTCACCCGCAGCGCCAGATGAACAGCATCTGCAGCGCAACCTGACCAACCGCCACATCCAGCTGATCGCCATTGGCGGCGCGATAGGTACCGGCCTGTTCATGGGCTCGGGCAAAACCATCAGCCTGGCCGGGCCGTCGATCATCTTCGTCTACATGATCATCGGCTTCATGCTGTTTTTCGTCATGCGCGCCATGGGCGAACTGTTGCTGTCGAACCTCAACTACAAGTCGTTCATCGATTTTTCCGCAGACCTGCTCGGCCCCTGGGCGGGCTACTTCACCGGTTGGACCTACTGGTTCTGCTGGGTGGTCACCGGCATCGCCGACGTGGTCGCCATCGCGGCATATACGCAGTTCTGGTTCCCCGAACTGCCGCAGTGGATACCCGCGCTAACCTGCGTAGGGCTGCTGCTGTCGCTGAACCTGGTGACGGTGAAGATGTTCGGTGAAATGGAGTTCTGGTTCGCCCTGATCAAGATCGTCGCCATCCTGGGCCTGGTCGCGACCGGTCTGTACATGGTCATCAGCGGCTTCACCTCGCCCAGCGGGCGCACCGCGCAACTGGCCAACCTGTGGAATGACGGCGGCATGTTCCCCAACGGCCTGATGGGCTTCTTCGCCGGCTTCCAGATCGCCGTGTTCGCCTTCGTCGGCATCGAGTTGGTTGGCACCACCGCCGCCGAAGCGAAGAACCCGGAACGCACCCTGCCACGGGCGATCAATTCGATCCCGGTGCGGATCATCGTGTTCTACGTGCTGGCACTGATCGCGATCATGGCCGTGACCCCATGGCGCGACGTGGTACCGGGCAAGAGCCCGTTCGTGGAGCTGTTCGTGCTGGCCGGCCTGCCGGCGGCGGCGAGCATCATCAACTTCGTGGTGCTGACCTCGGCGGCCTCGTCGGCCAACAGCGGCGTGTTCTCCACCAGCCGCATGCTGTACGGCCTGTCGCAGGAAGGTGACGCACCCAAGGCATTCGAGAAACTGTCGAGCCGCTCGGTGCCTGCCAACGGCCTGTACTTCTCCTGCATCTGCCTGCTGCTGGGCGCAGTGCTGATCTACCTGGTGCCGAACGTGGTCGAGGCGTTCACCCTGGTCACCACAGTGTCGGCGGTGTTGTTCATGTTCGTCTGGACGCTGATCCTGCTGTCGTACCTGAAGTACCGCAAGCACCGCTCGGCGCTGCACCAGGCTTCAAAGTACAAGATGCCGGGCGGGCGCTTCATGTGCTACGTGTGCCTGGTGTTCTTTGCCTTCATCCTGGTGTTGCTGAGCCTGGAGGACGATACCCGCGCGGCGTTGCTGGTGACGCCGATCTGGTTCGTGCTGCTGGCGGTGACTTATCAGGGGGTGCGCAGCAAGCGTCATCCGCGCACGGCTGTGCGTAACGGCTGATGGCCCAGGGGGCTGCTCTGCAGCCCTTTCGCGACACAAGGCCGCTCCCAAAAGGCACGGTGTACGCCGTCCTATCTGTCGCGATGGGCCGCACAGCGGCCCCAATCCTGTGCACACAAATCCATCAGGCACCAACCTGGATCCGACCAACGCCCCAACACCTCGCACAACCCCTCTATTGCGCACCTTCCGCCGTTAGGCACACCCCTTGCAACACCCCTCCCCGCTTGCCCAACACATAACAACTCAGCGGAGAGAGCACATGAAGCGTCGCAGTCTGATCAAGGCCCTTACCCTCAGCGCATCGATTGCCGCAATGGGCCTGAGCTGGAGTATCCAGGCCGCCGAGACCATCAAGGTCGGCATCCTGCATTCGCTGTCGGGGACCATGGCCATTTCCGAGACTTCGCTCAAGGACATGGCGCTGATGACCATCGAGCAGATCAACGCCAAGGGCGGCGTGAACGGCAAGCTGCTCGAACCGGTGGTGGTCGACCCGGCCTCCAACTGGCCGCTGTTCGCTGAAAAGAGCCGCCAGCTGCTGACCCAGGACAAGGTGGCAGTAGTGTTCGGCTGCTGGACCTCGGTGTCGCGCAAGTCGGTACTGCCGGTGTTCGAAGAGCTCAACGGCCTGCTGTTCTACCCGGTGCAGTACGAGGGTGAGGAGATGTCGCCGAACGTGTTCTACACCGGCGCCGCGCCCAACCAGCAGGCGATCCCGGCCGTGGAGTACCTGATGAGCGAGGACGGCGGCAGCGCCAGGCGCTTCTTCCTGCTGGGCACCGACTACGTCTACCCGCGCACCACCAACAAGATCCTGCGTGCCTTCCTGCACAGCAAGGGCGTGGCCGACAAGGACATCGAAGAGGTGTATACGCCGTTCGGCCACAGCGATTACCAGACCATCGTCGCCAACATCAAGAAGTTCTCCGCCGGCGGCAAGACTGCAGTGATCTCCACGGTCAACGGCGACTCCAACGTGCCGTTCTACAAGGAGCTGGCCAACCAGGGCCTGAAGGCCACCGACGTGCCGGTGGTGGCGTTCTCGGTGGGCGAAGAAGAACTGCGCGGCATCGACACGAAGCCGCTGGTGGGCCACCTGGCGGCGTGGAACTACTTCGAGTCGGTGGATAACCCGGTCAACCAGAAGTTCGTTGCCGACTGGAAGGCCTATGCCAAGGCCAAGGGCCTGCCAGGCGCCGACAAGGCGGTGACCAACGACCCGATGGAGGCTACCTACGTAGGCATCCACATGTGGGCGCAGGCGGTGGAGAAAGCCAAGTCCACCGATGTCGACAAGGTGCGTGAAGCACTGGCCGGGCAAAGCTTCGAGGCGCCGTCCGGGTTCACCCTGACCATGGACAAGACCAACCACCACCTGCACAAGCCAGTGATGATCGGCGAGATCCAGGATGACGGGCAGTTCAGCGTAGTGTGGGAAACCGAGCAACCGCTACGGGCGCAGCCGTGGAGCCCGTTCATTCCCGGCAACGACAAGCGCCCCGATTACGCAGTGAAAGGTAACTGAGTGCATGGGGCCGCTATGCGGCCCATTCGCGGGTAAACCCGCTCCCACAGGTACGGTGCAAGGTCTGAAACCGGCGCGGTCCCTGTGGGAGCGGGTTCACCCGCGAAGAATCCACCGCCGATTTTCAGGATTACTCGCATGCTCAGACTGCTGCTCACCCTGCTCCTGCTGATCCCCCTGGCAACCCAGGCCAGCGAGGGCGAATTCTTCCTCACCGCCAAGCCCGCCGAGCAAGCCCGCCTGCTCGAAAGCTGGGCGGCGCAACCCGATACCGCACGCCTGCCGCTGCTGGACAACCTGCGCCAAGGCCGCATCGCCGCCAATGACACCCGCAAGGTGCGCCTGAACAACCGCCTGCGCGGCCTGATCGACAACGCCCTGGCCAGCCACCAGTTGCTCAGCGACAACAGCGCCACCCGCCTGGCCGCCGCCCAGCAACTGCAAAAGAGCGCGCAACCGGCGCAGATGGCCTTCCTCGACCGGCGCTTTGCCCTCGAAGTGGACCCCGCCGTGCACGCCGCCATCGGCCTGGCCCTGGCCAACCTGCAACTGGATGCCAGCGAACCGGCAGTACGTTTGGCAGCCGTTCGCCTGCTCGGCGAAACCGGTGACCCGCTGGCCCGCACCCGCCTCGAGGCATTGCTGCAACCCAACGCGGAAACCGACCCGGGCGTGCGCACCGCTGCCGAAACCAGCCTGGCCCAGGTGCAGCGCAAGCTGCTGGTGGGCGAACTGCTCGGCCAGGCCTTCAGCGGCCTGTCGCTAGGTTCGATCCTGCTGCTGGCAGCCCTTGGCCTGGCCATCACCTTCGGCCTGCTCGGGGTGATCAACATGGCCCACGGCGAAATGCTGATGTTCGGCGCCTACAGCACCTACATGGTCCAGATACTGCTGCAGCGCTACGCCCCCGGCGCCATCGAGTTCTACCCGCTGATCGCCCTGCCGGTGGCTTTCACCGTCAGTGCCGGGGTCGGCATGGCGCTGGAGCGCACGGTAATCCGCCACCTGTATGGCCGCCCACTGGAAACCCTGCTGGCGACCTGGGGCATCAGCCTGATCCTGATCCAGGCCATCCGCCTGCTGTTCGGCGCGCAGAACGTCGAAGTCAGCAACCCGGCCTGGCTTTCGGGGGGCATACAGCTGCTGCCCAACCTGGTGCTGCCGTACAACCGCCTGGTGATCATCGGCT
Source organism: Pseudomonas sp. NLJ1 (assembly GCF_049486705.1). Taxonomy (NCBI): domain Bacteria; kingdom Pseudomonadati; phylum Pseudomonadota; class Gammaproteobacteria; order Pseudomonadales; family Pseudomonadaceae; genus Pseudomonas; species Pseudomonas sp. NLJ1. The sequence goes on from NZ_CP137735.1 coordinate 2,156,599, forward strand.
TCGCCCTGGCCGTGGTTCTGCTCACCTGGCTGCTGCTCAACCGCACACGGCTGGGCCTGAACGTGCGCGCGGTCACCCAGAACCGCAACATGGCCGCCTGCTGCGGCGTGTCTACCGGGCGTGTCGACATGCTCGCCTTCGGCCTCGGCTCGGGCATCGCCGGGCTCGGCGGCGTGGCCCTGAGCCAGGTCGGCAACGTTGGCCCGGACCTGGGCCAGAGCTACATCATCGACTCGTTCCTGGTGGTGGTGCTCGGCGGCGTCGGCCAGTTGGCCGGCAGCCTCTGGGCAGCCTTTGGCCTTGGCATCGCCAACAAGCTGCTGGAGCCGCAGATCGGCGCCGTGCTCGGCAAGATCCTCATCCTTGCGTTGATCATTCTGTTCATCCAGAAACGCCCGCAAGGCCTGTTCGCCCTCAAGGGACGGGTAATCGACTGATGAACCAGCCACTGCTTGTCACCGCTACGCAAAAGGCCGGGCCACGCCTGACCCTGGCCATCGGCGCCGTCGTCGTCCTGCTGCTGGTGGCCCTGCCACTGCTGTCGCTGCTGCCGGCGGGCCATGCCCTGCAAGTGTCGGCCTACACCCTGACCCTGGTCGGCAAAATCCTTTGCTACGCCATCGTCGCCCTGGCCCTGGACCTGGTCTGGGGCTACGCCGGGCTGTTGTCACTGGGCCACGGGCTGTTCTTCGCCCTCGGTGGCTACGCCATGGGCATGTACCTGATGCGCCAGGCCGCCGGTGACGGCCTGCCAGGGTTCATGACCTTCCTGTCGTGGAGCGAGCTGCCCTGGTATTGGGCTGGTACCCAGCATTTCGCCTGGGCCCTGTGCCTGGTAGTACTGGCGCCCGGGCTGCTGGCGCTGGTGTTCGGCTGGTTCGCCTTCCGCTCGCGGATCAAGGGCGTGTACTTCTCGATCATGACCCAGGCCCTGACCTTCGCCGGCATGCTGCTGTTCTTCCGCAACGAAACCGGTTTTGGCGGCAACAACGGCTTCACCAGCTTCCGCACCATCCTCGGCTTCGACATTGCCGCCCAAGGCACCCGCGCGGTGCTGTTCCTGCTCACCGTCGGCCTGCTCCTGGCCAGCCTGTACCTGTGCTGGTGCCTGACCCGCAGCAAGTTCGGCCGTTTGCTCACCGCCGTGCGCGACGCCGAGAACCGCCTGATGTTCTGCGGCTACGACCCGCGCGGCTTCAAGTTGCTGGTGTGGGTGCTCAGTGCCGTGCTGTGCGGCCTGGCCGGTGCGCTGTATGTGCCGCAAGTGGGCATCATCAACCCCGGCGAGATGTCACCGACCAACTCCATCGAAGCCGCCGTGTGGGTGGCCCTGGGTGGGCGCGGCACCTTGATCGGCCCCCTGCTCGGCGCCGGCCTGGTCAATGGCATGAAAAGCTGGTTCACCGTGGCCTTCCCGGAGTTCTGGCTGTTCTTCCTCGGCGCATTGTTCATTCTCGTCACCCTGTACCTGCCTCAGGGCGTGGTCGGCCTGTTGAAGAAAAGGAGCCAGCCATGAGAGGCGTGCCCCCGGTACATCCGGAATTCATGCTCGAACCGGTGTTCGACAACCTCGGTGCCGGCCGCGACGCCATCGGCCTGGGCCAAAGCCGCAAGGCCGGCCTCGACACCCGCCACGGTACGGTGCTGAGCCTGGAAGACATCAGCGTCAGCTTTGATGGCTTCAAGGCGCTGAACGCTCTGAACCTGTACATCGGCGTGGGCGAGCTGCGTTGCATCATCGGCCCCAACGGTGCCGGCAAGACCACGATGATGGATGTGATCACCGGCAAGACCAGGCCCGACAGTGGCACGGCGTATTTCGGTGACACCCTCGACCTGACCCGCATGAGCGAATACCAGATCGCCCAGGCCGGCATAGGCCGCAAGTTCCAGAAGCCCACGGTGTTCGAGGCGCTGACGGTGTTCGAAAACCTGGAACTGGCACTGAAGACCGACAAGTCGGTGTGGGCCAGCCTGGCAGCGCGCCTGGGCGGTGAGCAGCGCCAGCGCATCGAGGAGGTGCTGGGTACCTTGCGCCTGCTGCCGCTGGCCCAGCGCCAGGCAGGCTTGCTGTCACATGGGCAGAAGCAGTTTCTGGAGATCGGCATGCTGCTGGTGCAGGAGCCGCAATTGCTGTTGCTGGACGAGCCAGTGGCGGGCATGACCGATGCCGAGACCGAGTTCACCGCCGAACTGTTCAAGGGGTTGGCTGGCAAGCATTCGCTGATGGTGGTGGAGCATGACATGGGGTTTGTCGGCAGCATTGCCGACCATGTGACCGTGCTGCACCAGGGCAGCGTGCTGGCGGAAGGGTCGCTGGAGCAGGTGCAGGCGGATGAGCGGGTGGTCGAGGTGTATCTGGGCCGGTAGACATTGAAACCTGTGTCGGCCTCTTCGCGGGTAAACCCGCTCCCACACAGGCCTGAAGAGCTGCGTGGTCCTTGTGGGAGCGGGTTTACCCGCGAAAGAGCCGGCACAGGCACAGCAACAATTTCAGGAATATACACATGCTCAAGATCGACACCCTGCACCAGTACTACGGCGGCAGCCACATCCTCCGGGGCCTGTCCTTCGAAGCCAAGGTCGGCGAAGTCACCTGCCTGCTGGGCCGCAACGGCGTGGGCAAGACCACCCTGCTGCGCTGCCTGATGGGCCTGGTCCCGGCGCGCGACGGCAACATCGAATGGGAAGGCAAGCCGATCACCAGCCTCAAGCCCCAGCAACGGGTCCACGCAGGCATCGCCTACGTCCCCCAGGGCCGCGAGATCTTCCCGCGCCTCACTGTCGAGGAAAACCTGCTGATGGGCCTTTCGCGCTTCCCCGCCCGTGAAGCGCGGGAGGTACCGCCCTTCATCTACGAACTGTTCCCCGTGCTGGAACAGATGAAACAACGCCGTGGCGGTGACCTGTCCGGCGGCCAGCAGCAACAGCTGGCCATCGGCCGCGCCCTGGCCAGCCGCCCGCGCCTGCTTATCCTCGACGAGCCCACCGAGGGCATCCAGCCTTCGGTGATCAAGGAGATCGGCGCAGTCATCCGTCGCCTGGCCGAGCGCGGCGACATGGCCATCCTGCTGGTGGAGCAGTTCTACGACTTCGCCGAGGAGCTGGCCGACCAGTACCTGGTGATGGCCCGTGGCGAGATCATCCAGCGGGGGCGCGGTGAAAACATGCAGGCCGAAGGTGTGCGCGGGCTGGTAACCATTTAATCTGCGAGCAACCACCCTGCGAGACGCTGTCATGAGTCATGAAATCCGCGACGCCCTGCTTTCCGATGTGCCGGGCATCCTCGACATCTACAACGACGCGGTGCGCAACACCACGGCGATCTGGAACGAAACACCGGTGGACCTGGCCAACCGCAAGGCCTGGTTCGATGCAAGGGCACAGCAGGGCTACCCGATCCTGGTGGCGGTGGATGAGAGTGGGGTGCTGGGCTATGCGTCGTTTGGCGACTGGCGGCCATTCGAGGGCTTTCGCCTTACTGTCGAGCATTCGGTGTATATCCGTGGCGACCAGCGTGGCAAGGGGCTGGGGCCGGTGCTGATGGCGGCGCTGGTCGAGCGCGCGCGCGAATGTGGCAAGCATGTGATGGTGGCGGCCATCGAGAGCGGCAATGCAGCGTCGGTGCGCCTGCACGAACGCCTGGGCTTCGTGGTGACCGGGCAGATGCCGCAGGTGGGGGTGAAGTTTGGCCGGTGGCTGGATCTGACCTTCATGCAGCTGGTGCTGGATCCGGGGGCAGAACCAAGCTGAATTTGATTTTGCCTGTACTGGCCTCTTCGCGGGTAAACCCGCTCCCACAGGTACTGCACACATCTCAGGAATCGTGCGATTCCTGTGGGAGCGGGTTCACCCGCGAAGAGGCCGGGCCTGCAAACCTCACATCTGGGTAAACCTGCCCAACCGCTGCCTCAGCATGTTGTTCTCGCTGCGCAACTGCTGCACTTCCTGCAGCAGCTCCAGCGCCAAAGCCACCCCTTCCCACTCCAGTTCCAGCTCCTGATGCAGCTTCGCCGCACGTTTGGCCAGCAACGGCGCCTGATCGTCGAACAACCAGTCTTCCGGCGTTCGGCCGGAAGGTTCGACAATGCCGTGCTCGACGATTTCGATCACGCAGTCAGCCGTGATATCGGCCTCCTGACACAAGGTACGCATGTCCAGTTGAACGATCAGGGTGCTGCTCATGATCACTTACTCCATTGTGTCCTCGGGTTGAACGCAGCCTTCTCGGAAAGCTTGGTCCACAGTTCGCGGGCAGACTCGTCGGATGCAGGCGGCATGACCACTTTCAGTTGCGCGTAAAGGTTGCCGCGCTCGCCACTCTTGTTGGCCAGGCCCTTGCCCGGTACGCGCAGGCGCTGGCCACTCTGGCTGTCGGGGCGGATGGTGAGGTTGATCTTGCCGTCCAGGGTCGGCACGGCCACCTTGGCGCCCAGTGCTGCCTCCCACGGTGCCAGCGGCACGGTGATGATCAGGTCATGACCTTCGACATCGAACAGCGGATGCGGTGCCATGCGAATGGTCAGGAACAGGTCGCCATTGGCCCCGCCGCCAATGCCCGGCGCGCCCTGGCCTTTGAGGCGGATGCGCTCGCCGTCGGTCACCCCGGCCGGGATCTTCACGTTCAGGGTCTTGGTAGTGAAGCCGGTGCGCTGGCCCATGGCATTGGTCTGCGGCACCTGGAAACTGATCTGCTTGGACTCCTTGCTCAGGGTCTCTTCAAGGAATACCGCCAGTTCTAGCTCCACGTCCTGCCCCCGCCTGCCGGCGCTGCGTTGCTGCTGCCGGGCACCACCGAACGGGTTGCCCCCCCGGCTACCAAAGATCGAACTGAAGAAGTCGGAAAAATCACCGCCTTCGAAACCACCGCCACCGCCGCGGCTTTCCCAGCCCGGTGGTGCCTGGAACGGCCGGCCATGCTGGCCGCCATACTTGCGGATTTCGTCGAATTCGGCACGTTTCTGCGCGTCGCCCAGCACTTCGTAGGCCTCGTTGGCCTCCTTGAATTTCTCCTCGGCGTCGCGCTCCTTGCTGACATCGGGGTGATACTTGCGCGCCAGCTTGCGGTACGCGGCCTTGATCGCCTTGTCGTCCGCCGTGGGCTCTACGCCGAGTATCTTGTAATAGTCTTTGAAGTCCATCTATGGATCACCAATGTGAATGTGCGTGTTGCAAGAGAAGATAGGGGTCAAGCATAGCCTTTCAAGACCGCCTTGGGTTTGCTCCATGGCAGACGACCGGTCTTGATTCTGTAGCCAACTGGCATACACTGCGCGGCCGTTTTGCCTCCGGAAGCTCATTTCCCATGTCTGACGTATCCCCGGCCCGCGCCCTGGGCATCGACTTTGGCACCTCCAACTCGACGGTCGGCTGGCACCGCCCCGGCGCCGAGTCGCTGATTGCCCTGGAAGACGGCAAGATCACCTTGCCCTCGGTGGTGTTCTTCAACATCGAGGAGCGTCGCCCGGTCTATGGCCGCCTGGCACTGCATGAGTACCTGGAAGGCTACGAAGGCCGCCTGATGCGTTCGCTGAAAAGCCTGCTGGGTTCCAAGCTGATCAAGCACGATACCAGCGTGCTGGGCAGCGCCCTGCCGTTCAAGGACCTGCTGGGCATGTTCATCGGCGAGCTGAAAAAACGCGCCGAGGCCGCTGCGGGGCGTGAGTTCGAGCAGGTAGTGCTTGGCCGCCCTGTGTTCTTCGTCGACGAAGACCCGGCCGCCGACCAGGAGGCCGAGGACACCCTGGCCGAAGTGGCGCGCAAGATCGGCTTCAAGGACGTGTCGTTCCAGTACGAGCCGATTGCCGCGGCCTTCGACTACGAGTCAAGCATCAGCCGCGAAGAGCTGGTGCTGATCGTCGACATCGGCGGTGGTACCTCGGACTTCACCCTGATCCGCCTGTCGCCCGAGCGCCACCTGGTCGCCGAGCGCCAAAGCGACATCCTCGCCACCGGCGGTGTACACATTGGCGGTACCGACTTCGACAAGCAACTGAGCCTGCAGGGTGTGATGCCACTGTTCGGCTACGGCAGCCGCATGAAGAGCGGCGCGCTGATGCCGACCAGCTATCACCTCAACCTCGCCACCTGGCACACCATCAACGCCCTGTATTCGCAGAAGTCGCAGCTGGCGCTGGGCAGCATGCGCTATGACATCGAGGACAGCTTCGGTATCGACCGCCTGTTCAAGCTGATCGAGCAGCGCGCCGGGCACTGGCTGGCGATGGAAGTGGAAGCCAGCAAGATCGAGCTGACCGAGCAGGACAGCCGCCGCATCGACCTGGGGCGAGTCGAGCCCGAGCTGACTGCGGAACTGACCCGCGCGCTGTTCGAAGAGGCGATCGAAGGGTTGCTGGAGCGGGTGCGTGGTAGCGTGACCGATCTGCTGGCCAAGGCGGGAGTGAGCGAGGCCCAGGTCGATACGGTGTTCTTCACCGGCGGTTCCAGCGGGATTCCGGCGCTGCGCAACAGTGTGTCGGCGATGCTGCCGAATGCGCGGCATGTGGAAGGCAACATCTTTGGCAGCATTGGTAGCGGGCTGGCCATCGAGGCGCGCAAGCGTTACGGCTTGGCCTGAGCCGACTGTCTAACCTGTGCCGGCCCTTTCGCGGGTAAACCCGCTCCCACAGGTACTGCACAAGTCTTGAGGTTTGTGCGATCGCTGTGGGAGCGGGTTTACCCGCGAAAGGGCCAGCACAGGCCAACAAACAATCAGACCAGTTCGGCCCGCTTCAGCTCACTCTTCAGGTAGGCATAGTAGATCGGCCCTGCCACCACCCCAGGCAGCCCGAACGCCGCCTCGAACACCAGCATCGCCAGCAGCAATTCCCACGACTTGGCACTGATCTGCCCGCCGACGATCCGCGCGTTGAGGAAATACTCGACCTTGTGGATGACGATCAGGTAACCCAGCGCCGCCGCCGCCACCCAGATCGACAGCGACAGGCCGACGATGGTGATCAGGGTATTGGACATCAGGTTGCCGATCACCGGCAGCAGGCCCAGCAGGAAGGTCAGCACGATCAGCGTCTTGGTCAGCGGCAGGTGCACATCGAACATCGGCAGCACCACGGCGAGGAAGATGCCGGTGAACGTAGTGTTGAGCAACGAAATCTTGATCTGCGCGAAGACGATGTTGCGAAACGCCTGTACCAGCAGGCTCAGGCGCTCGAACAGCGCCGCCGCCAGCGGCTTGCGCCGGGAGATGTCGGGGATGCGCTGCAAGGCGACGATGGCGCCGAGGATCATGCCGATCAGCAGGGTGACGAACATGTGCGCCATGCCCTTGCCGACCAGCTGCAGGTCGCTCAGGTGGCTCTTGATCCAGTCACCGATGGCCACCTTGAACTCCGCCGCACTGGCCGGCAGGTAGCTTTCGATGGACGGCGGCAGCTGCCCGCGGGCACGTTCCACCAGGGCCATGAACTTGTCCAGCGAGGCACCGGGGTTTTCCGCCTCGTGCAGCAGGAAGCTGAAAGCACCGGCAAACAGCAGGGTCAGGGTACTGACCACAAGCGTGCCGAGCAGCGCCACTGCCAGCCACCGCGCACGCTGCCCGGCGATCAGCGGCTGCAGCCGCGGCGTAAGCATGTTGACCAGCTCGAACACCAGCAAGCCGGCCAGCAGGCTTGGCAGCAACTTCAGGGGCAACGCCAGCAACAGGCCGGCAAACACGATGATCCAGCTGGCCAGGGTGACCTGGCGGGGGGTGAAGGTCATACAGCCTCAACGGCAGACAACGGGAAAGACCCGCAGTCTGCCAGCCTTACGCCTGCAGGCATAGGCGCAGGTCATTTCTTCTTCAGGCAGTCGCTCATGAACGCTTTGCGCTCGTCACCCTTCAGTGCCTTGGTGGTGGCGTCAGCGTTGCAGGTTTTCATCTTCTCTTGCTGGGTTTGTGGCACATCCTTCTTCAGGCAGGTGCTCATGAAGGCTTTGCGCTCATCGCCCTTGAGGGCCTTGGCGGTGGCGTCGGCGTTGCAGGTTTTCATCTTTTCCTGCTGCGCGGTATTGGCGGCGAAGCCTTGGGCGCTGAACAACACCGCCAATACCAGTAAGGGGATTTGCAGCACTTTCATGGAGTAGTCTCCTTGGCTCCGCGCCCTATGCACGGGGGTCGAGCTGAGTGTAGCCAAGATTCTCAACGCCCTGCCCGTGCCTGGCGACGGTAATGCTCGGGTGTGCACCGGGCCTGGCGCTGGAACATGGCGATGAACGCCGAGGCGCTGCTGTAGCCCAGGTCGAAGGCGATGGCCTGGATCGGCTGGCCGGCCTCAAGCGCTTCGATGGCGCGCAAAAAGCGCAGGCGCAGGCGCCATTCGCCAAAACCGATACCCAGTTCGCGCAGAAACTGGCGGGCCAAGGTACGTTCGCTGACATGCACCTGGGCAGCCCAGCCGGCCAGCGGGCGGTTGTCGCCCGGCTCGGCACCGAGGGCCTCGAGCACCTGGCGCAAGCCTTCGCTGTGGGCAAACGGCAGGTAGCAGGCCTGGGTGGGCGCCAGCAGCAGCTGGTCGACCAGCACCTGCACCAGGCGCTGGTCGCGCTCGCCCTCGGCCACCCGCAGTTCGCGTCGGGCGAAGTCGGCGAGGATAGCCTTGAGGATGTCGCTGATCATCAGGCTGCATGGTTGCTGCGGCAGTGCGGCGCACAGGCTGCGTTCCAGGTAGACCGAGCGGTAGACGATGGCCTGTGGGTTGTAGCAGCCATGCTCGGTGTCGGGCGGCACCCACACGGCGTATTGCGGTGGCGACAGGAAGTGCTGGCCGGCGACCTCCAGGTGCATCACGCCGTGGGCGGTGTAGTTGAGCTGGCCCCAGGCGTGGCGATGCAGGGCGCTGCGGGTGTCGGCACCGAACTCGTCGTGGCGGAAGTACACCGGGGCCGGGAGTTGGCTGAACTGGGGAATGTCGAGGTATTTGCGCGGCATGCTGTCTGCTTTGCGGGGTGAGTTGTCTGGATAGAAGTATAGGCTTGTTGACAGACAGTTGATAATGGCTGGCATCGGGGCCTGCTGCGCAGGCCATCGCGACACAAGGCCGCGCCTACAGGGACCCGCGTTGCCTTCCGGGCCAGTGCGATACCTGTAGGAGCGGCCTTGTGTCGCGATGGGCTGCAAAGCAGCCCCAATCAGTCCAAAACGAGTAAACCGCTACATGAACTACCTGTTCCCCCTGACCGCCATCCTGATCTGGGCCGGCAACACCGTGGTCACCAAGATGTCCGCCGGTGCCATCCACCCCGCCGAGATCGGCTTCTACCGCTGGCTGCTGGCCGCGTTCCTGTTCACCCCGTTCCTGCTGCCCGCCGTGTGGCGCAATCGCGCGGCCATCCGCCCGCACCTGGGCAAGGTCTTCGTGCTGGGCGTGCTGGGCATGGCGCTGTACCAGAGCCTGGCCTACTTCGCCGCCGGCATCACCAGCGCCACCAACATGGGCATCATCCTCTCGCTGATGCCACTGATGTCACTGGCACTGTCCATCGCCTGGCTGGGGCAGCGCCTGAGCTACGGCGCTCTGCTGGGCGCGCTGGTGTCATTTCTCGGTGTGCTTGAAGTGGTAAGCGCCGGCCACCCCGCCAGCCTGCTGCAACAAGGCCTGAACAGCGGCGACCTGCTGATGCTCGTGGCCACACTGGCCTACGCGCTGTACAGCTTCCTGCTGAAGAAATGGCAGCTACGCCTGCCGCCGATGCAGTTGCTGTACCTGCAGGTGCTGGTAGCCATCGTCGTGCTGCTGCCGCTGTTCCTGCTGTCGGACAAGACCGGCCTGAACAGCCGCAACATCGGCCTGGTGCTGTACGCCTGCGTGCTGGCCTCGATGATCGCGCCCCTGGTGTGGATGCAGGCCGTGCAACGCCTGGGGCCCAGCCGCACCACGCTGTTCTTCAACCTGCTGCCGCTGGTCACGGCACTGATCGCCGCCGTGGTGCTCGACGAGCAATTGGCCCGCTATCACCTCGTGGGTGGCCTGCTGACCCTGGTGGGCGTAGTGCTGGCCGAGCGCTGGACAACGCCGATCCGTCGCTAGAGCCCTGCCGCCTTGAGCCGGGCGGCATGTTCGATGAACAGCCGCACCGGTTCGGCACCCTTGCCCACCGCACCAAGCGACTGGTTGACGATATCCAGGTGGTCGAGCGGGTAATCGTCGCCGATCACCTGCCCCAGGTGCGAACTGAAGCGCCCGACCATACCGTCGCAATGGCCCTTTTCCTTGACGAAACTGCGCGCGAACAGGCGGCAGAAGTGGCTGCTGCCGTCAAAACGGTTGCGTCGCTGGTCGGTCAGGCCGGGCTGCAAGGTGCCGGACCAGGAGTAATAGCGCACGCCATCGACCTCATAGGCCCCTTCCTCGCCCCAGGTGTCTGGCAAGCCCTGTGGATAAGCCTGGTTGAACAGCGCCACCCCGGCGCTGGTCAACGACTGGTGCGAGGCGTGTACATCCACCGGCAGCGGGTCGCGGCGCCAGCCGGTTTCCAGCCACACCAGCAGCACGGCCAAGCCATGCAGCACAGCCTTCAGGATACGCCCCTGCGGGGAATCGCCCGGTGCCGTGCGCTCCAGGTAGTCGGCCAGTTCCGAGCCATGGTTGGGCCCCGCCACCGAAGTGACCGAAGCCACCCGCCCGGGCCGCCTGGCGGCCGCGTAGCGCGCGCTCAAGGCGCCCTGACTGTGGCCTATGAGGTTGACCCTTTGCGCACCGGTGCGCTGGCAGATGTCTTCGATGATCGCCAGCAACTGCTCGCCGCGCACCTCGCTGGAATGCAGCGGCGAAACCTGCACCGGGAACACCTGCGCCCCACCCTTGCGCAGGGCCGGCACGATGCCGAACCAGTAGGGGTAGAGCACGACGCGGACAAAACCGAGCATGCCCGGCACCAGAACCAATGGGTATCGCGTGGCCAATTCCTGCTGCATTGCCCCAGCCCCTTTCCGTGGACGATCGGCCAACACTACAGCGACCTTGATGACCATCGCAATCGAACTCCCGGCGCGCGCTGCGGTTCCAAACCACACATACCCTTTGCAAGGAGCGGGACCATGTACAAGCAGACCCTGGCAATCCTTTTGGCAAGCGCCACCCTCGCCGCCTGCGGCAGCCGCCCGGAAAACCCGGTGGACTACGTCACCTACCGCGACGAGCCGCTGGTCAAGCAGGTGGAAAACGGCATGACCATGCAGAAAGTCATCGCCATCGGCGGCAGCCCGTCCAACGTCATCGACCTTCCCCATGGCGGCACCTGCAACGACTACATCCTCAACCATGACGGCCACCAGCAGCCCTACTACGTGCGCTTCGACGCCACTGGCCATGTCGATGCCAAAGGCTTCAAGACCTGCAAGCAACGCCAGGAAGACAGCGACGCTGCCCACGGCGCATAACTTTCACAGGACCTGCCATGACCACCCTGATGCTTTCGGAGATGAACATGAATGCGACTGAACTGACTGATGTGCAAACGCTTCGCGAACGAGCTCGCCAGCATGTCGAGAACGGGGCCGTGACCGAGGGTTACCAGGCTGACCGCGAGCAAATCATCAGCCTGCTCAACGAAGCCCTGGCCACCGAGCTGGTCTGCACATTGCGCTACAAACGCCACTACTTCATGGCCAGCGGCATCAAGGCCAGCGTGGCTGCCGATGAGTTCCTCGAGCATGCCAACCAGGAAGCCGAGCACGCCGACAAGCTTGCCGAACGGATCGTGCAGTTAGGTGGAGAGCCGGATTTCAACCCGGACAACCTCAGCAAACGGTCTCATGCCCAGTATGTGGCGGGCACTTCATTGAAAGAGATGGTGCTGGAAGACCTGGTGGCGGAGCGGATCGCCATCGATAGCTATCGTGAGATCATTCGGTACATTGGTGACAAGGATCCGACTACGCGGCGGATTTTCGAAGACATCCTGGCGCAGGAAGAAGAGCACGCGGACGATATGTCCGACCTGTTGCAAGGCTTGTGATTGCTGGGGGCGCTTTGCGCCCCATCGCGACACTAGGCCGCTCCTACAGAGGGAGCGCCTCTCGGCAGATTTGCGCGATTCCCTGTAGGAGCGGCCTTGTGTCGCGATGGGCCGCGAAGGGTCCCCCCTGCTATTTCCGCTCTTTCACCACCGCCGGCGCCTTGCCCGCCTTCATCTGCTGCAACAGCGGCGTGCACTGGTTGGGATCATCCCCGCTGCTAGGCGCAATCAGCGCCAGCAACCCCGCAGCCGGCCCGGCCACCACGCCCAACGCCACCATCCCCGCGCCGCGCAAGGCCAACGGCACCGCCTGCACCCCGGCACTGGGTTTGGCGAACGGCCCGCGCACATACAGCGGCGAGCGCAGCGAGAACAGCCGCAACCCTTTCGATTCAGGGGTAATTTTCAGGTCCAGCTGCTCAGTGGCGAAATTGGCCGTGCCGTTGATGTAGATGATCGCGTTCTCGGTATCGAAGATGAACAGGCGCGTTGTCGCCAGGCCATCCTTGATACCAACATCAGCCGCCGCGCAATTGATCTTCACATCCTCATCGCCAAACAGCTTGCCGACCACATAGTTGCCCACGTTCAACCCGGCAATCTCCATCAGGCTGCGGCTGATGGCGCCATCGTTGATGAGCATGCGCAGGTCGCCATTGGCGGTGCCCAGCAAGGCGGCCACCGAGTTGCCCCGGCCGGTGATATCGGCATCGCCGTTCAACTCACCGAAGCTGGTCTGCATTGGCGCAAAGGAGGGGAACAACTGCTTGAGCTTGAAGCCCCGCGCCGTCAGCCGGGCACGACCCTGTAGCGGTACGTTGCGGCCATCCAGGCGGATCCTGGAAGCCAGGTTGCCGCCAGCGACGCCAAAACGCAGGGGCTCCAGGCGCAGCAGGCCGTCTTCCAGAATCACGTGGGCCGAAAGGTCGTTGAACGGCAGTTGTGCGCTGTGCACGATGCGCTTGCCGGCGAAGGTGACGTCAGCGTCCATCGCGCGCCAGCGCTCGGTGCGGAACTCTTCCACCGGCAGCACCTTGCCCGTCGGCTGCTTGCTGGCACCACCACGGGCCTTCTGCTCGGCGTTGGAGTCGGCGCCGATCAGCGGCGCCAGGTCCTTGAACAGCAACTGGTTGGATACCAGGTTACCGGACAGCTTGGGCCGTGGCTGGCTGGCAACGAAGGCCAGGTCGCCATGGATATCGCTGTCACCGATCTTGCCGTTGAAACCCTGGTAGTTAAAGGTGGCCCCTTGCGCCGCGTGCAGGTTGGCGCTGAGGTGGCCGTCGGTGGAATAGGCCGGGGTATCGGGCAAGGTTACGCCGGTCAACGGGTAGAGGTTGCCCAGGCTGGCCCCGGACAGGCGCAGGCGCAGGTCGAGGGCGCCGAGGTTGCGCGGGTCGGTCAGGGTACCGGCGAGTACCACATGAGTGTCGGCGATACGCACGTCAGCCTGCAGCGGGAACGGCTGGCTGGCGTCCTGCAGGGCCAGCAGGCCGCCGATCTTGCCAGTGCCGGACACCGGCTGGCCTTTGTAGCGGCCCTGGGCCTTGAGCCCGAAGGCATAGTCCTGCGCAGCACCAGTCTTCTCGGCGCTGGCCTTGCCGACGATGTCGCTGAATGGGACAGGCTTGCCCAGCGGGTCGATCTGCACCTTCATGCTGGTTTTCAGGGTTTGGTCATCGAAGCTGACATTGCCCTGGTCGAAGCCGATGGCACCAATATCCAGCTGCCATTTGGAAGGCTCCGCATTTTCATCCTTGGGACCGAAGTCGAAAGTCCAGTTGGCGCGGCCGTCGGCCAGGCGGGTGAGGCTGGCTGTGGGCTTGGTCAGGTCGATGCGCGGGATGCTGATCTGCTGGAACAGCAGGGGCAGCGGCGCCAGGCGGAACGCCACGCGCTCCAGGCCGACCATCTTCGGTTCCTTGAGCCAATCGGGGTTGCCCAGGGTCAGGTCTTCGGCAATGAAGTGCGGCCAAGGCACCCAGGCACGCCAGCCCCCTTCTTCTGGTTCGGTGCGCCAGTCCACGGCAAGGTTACCATTGATCGCGAAAGGCCGCTGCAGGGCCTCGGAGACTTTCTCGTTGAGCAGGGGCTTGACGCGGTTCCAGTCGAAGGTGGCGATCACCACCACCAGGATCGCCAGCAGGGTCAGCAGGCTGGTGAAGGTCCAGACGAGGATTCTGGCGGGACGCGTCATTGCGTGATTCTCCTTGCGGTATGGCACAGAACAGGCGCAGCGGTGGCGCTCAATATCTCGGACTGATGAAAACCCGTGGGGTTTTATCAATGGCGCCATGATAGCGAAGTTTTTCCTGGCCTTTTGCTCAGCAATTCGTCGCGCCAGAGCAGGCGTGTTACTCGGAAAGGAGTCTATCAAATTGCCATCAAATGACCTGAAAAGCACTATCTAGAGCAGCTTCTGACCTCTATCAATACGGTCGATTGTTACCATTACCCGTATGAACTTCTCTCTGGCGTTACCCGGCGTAGCATTGGCTCCGTACCCACTTTCCAGCCCCCGAGAGGAGCACCGAATCATGAAACGCCATCTGTTGACCCTGACCCTGTCCATCCTGGCTGCCAACGCTTTTGCCCTGCCAGCCGACGAGCAACATTTGAGCGCCGAATCGCGCTCCAGCGCAGCTGAAATTGCCCAGCCGCTGAAAACTGTTGCCGAAGGCGGTGCTGATCGCCTGATCGAACGTAGTGGCCGCGTTGCCGAAGGTGGCTCCGATCGCCTGATCGAACGTACTGGCCGCGTTGCAGAAGGTGGCTCCGATCGCCTGATCGAACGTAGTGGCCGCGTTGCCGAAGGCGGCTCCGATCGCCTGATCGAACGTAGTGGCCGCGTTGCCGAAGGTGGCTCCGATCGCCTGATCGAACGTAGTGGCCGCGTTGCCGAAGGTGGCTCCGATCGCCTGATCGAACGTAGTGGCCGCGTTGCCGAAGGTGGCTCCGATCGCCTGGTTGAACTCAGCCGTGTGAGCTGATCACCATGGCCGAAAACAACAACTTCTGTCACAACGCCTGCTCCCCTCCAAGCCCGGTCCATTGACCGGGCTTTGTTTTTTTAACTAGAGTGCCCAGCCTTACCGCCACAGAAGCCCGCACCATGCTGCCGCGCGCCGAACAGAAGCTACAGACCCGCCAGGCCCTGCTCGATGCTGCCTGCCAGCTCATGGAGAGTGGCCGTGGTTTCGGCAGTATCAGCCTGCGCGAAGTGGCGAAGACGGCCGGCATCGTACCTACCGGCTTTTACCGGCATTTTTCCGACATGGACGCCCTTGGCCTGGCCCTGGTTGCCGAGGTCGACACTACCTTCCGCCAGACCATCCGCCTGGTGCGCCAGAACGAATTCGAACTGGGCGGTATCACTGACGCCTCGGTGCGCATCTTCCTCGACGTAGTCGCCGCCCACCGTGCGCAGTTTCTGTTCCTCGCCCGTGAGCAGTACGGCGGTTCGCATGCCGTACGCCAGGCCATTGCCCGCCTGCGCCAGGACATCAGCGACGACCTGGCCACCGACCTTGCGCGGATGAAGCGCTGGCAGCACCTGGACAGCGCCGCGCTGGCGGTGATGGCCGACCTGGTGGTGAAGACCGTGTTCGCCACCCTGCCCGAGCTTATCGACAGCCCCGAAGCGGGTTACCCACAGGCGCTGACACCGCAGGAAAAGATCACCCAGCAGTTGCGCTTCATCTTCGTGGGTGCGCGGCATTGGCAGGGGCTTGGCAACCCGGGCTGATCGGTAGCCTGTGCCGGCCTCTTCGCGGGTGAACCCGCTCCCACAGGTACCCCGCATTGCTCGAACCTTGTGGTGATCCTGTGGGAGCGGGCGTGCCCGCGAAGAGGCCGGCACAGGCTACCCACAACCCAGTTCTGCTACCATGGCGCCCTGCCCGACAGCGACGAGCGCCGAAATGTCCGACCCCCGCCCCACCCTGCCCGAACTGGCCCGCTTCAACCAGCACTTCGCCGAACGCATCGTGCCGTTGTGGCAAGGCCCGGGCTGGAACGCCGACATGGCCCTGCCCTACGAAGCCCTGGACGCCCAGCACCAGCCATTGCCGGTGCAGCGCTACCGGGCCATGGCCTGCGCGCGCCAGCTGTACCTGTTCAGCAGCCGCATCGGGCAACCGGGCGCAGCCGAGCGTGCGGCCGCCCTGTTCCGCTCGCTGCAAAAGCACTTCCATGACGCCGAACACGGCGGCTGGTTCTACAGCATCGACGCCCAGGGCAAACCGCTGGATCGGCGCAAGGACCTCTACACCCACGCCTTCATCGTCTTCGCCTGTGCGCATTACTGGGGCAAGGTGCGTGAAAACCTGGTGGAGTCCACGCTGAACGCCGCGCTGGACATCATCGACCAGCAGTTCGCCCGCGACGATGGCCTGTACGAAGCCAGCCTCGCTGCAGACTGGGCAGACCTTGGCAGCGGCCCGCTGCAAAACCCGCAGATGCACCTGGCCGAAGCCTTCCTGCAAGTGCTGGCGGTGCGTGAGGACGAGCACGCTCGGCAATCGCTGCTGCAACTGTGCGAGGCGCTGCAGGCGCACTTCATCGAACCGGCCCACGGCCTGATGCTGGAAAAGCCACGCGGCGCTGTGGATAACTGGTTCGAGCCGGGGCACCAGTTCGAGTGGTTCTATCTGCTGCATACCTCGCCATTGCTGCGTGATACGCCGCTGCATGCGTCCATCGACCGGGCCTTTGGCTTTGCCGAGCAGTACGGGGTGAAGGATGCGGCGGTGCTGGCCATGCTGGATGCAGACGGCAAGGTGCTCGACGCCACCCAGCGGATCTGGGCACAGGCGGAGTATCTGCGTGCGTTGGTCTTGCGGACAGGAGGCGAGGCGAAGCTGGCCGGGCAGCTGCAGGCGCTGGAAATACGGTTCCTGCGTGAAGCGGGCTGGTATGAGTGCCGGGATGGGCAAGGCAGTGTCAGCCGGCATGACATGCCTTCGACTACGCCCTACCATTTGGCGACTTGCCTGGAAGGGCTGCAGCGCCTGGGCTGACGCATTCGCGGGTGAACCCGCTCCCACAGGGATAGCGCCTGCTCTGAAACCGGTGCAGTACCTGTGGAAGCGGGTTTACCCGCGAAGAGGCCCTCGGATCAGCCCTTGACCGACCGGTCGATCGAAAACCCTGCCCAGTCCTGGCTCACCGGCATCAGCTCGAGGCTGTTGATGTTGATATGTGCCGGCTGGTTGAGGATCCAGAAGATGGTCTCGGCAATGTCCTGCGGCTGGATCGGCTCGGCACCGGCATAGGTGGCGTCATATTTGGCCTGGTCACCGCCGAAGCGCACCAGCGAGAACTCGCTCTCGCACAGGCCCGGCTCGATGTTGCTCACACGCACACCCGTACCCCGCAGATCGCAGCGCAGGCTCAACGAGAACTGGCCGACGAAGGCCTTGGTGCCGCCGTACACGTTGCTGCCCGGGTACGGGTAGTTGCCCGCCACCGAACCCACGTTGAGGATCGACGCCCCACGGCCATGGGCGATCAGCCGTGGCAGCAGCAGGCGGGTGGTGTACATCAGGCCCTTGATGTTGGTGTCGACCATGGTTTCCCAGTCGTCCAGGCTGCAGTTCTGCGCCGCGTCCACACCCAGCGCCAGGCCTGCGTTGTTGACCAGGCCGCGCAACTTGTCGAAGCCGGCCGGCAGGTTGGCGATGGCCTGCTCCATGGCCTTGCGGTCACGTACGTCGAGCACCAGGCCGTGCACTTCGGTCTTGGCCGACAGTTCGGCGCACAGGGCATCCAGGCGCTCCTTGCGGCGGCCAGTGAGCACCAGCTTCCAGCCGGCTTCGGCGAAGCGGCGGGCTGTGGCCTCGCCGAAACCGGAAGTCGCGCCAGTGATGAATACGGTGGACGTCATGCTCTGTTCCTCACGGTGGGTTGTCATCGGCAGTGTTGCAGCATGCCCGCGCCGGGCGCTTGCAGCAACCCGCCCGCGCCACTGTTCATTTTTTGATCACATGCAGCAAAGCCTTGCAGCAGAGGGCTCGGCAGCAGCTATGCGCACGTTATCCACAAGCCTTTCCCCACGGATTGGGGGCAACTTGTCCACGGTGCGGAACCCTTTCAGCGACTTGCGGTCGGTGGATATCTCTTCGGTGATGGCGCAGGGCTTTCAAGCATGCTGCCTGCAGCGGTCTGTCCAAGGTTTTTTCACAGGGTTATCCACAGGCTTTGCGCGAGCCTTGGAATGAATGCAGGGCTTTGAAAAACCTGGGAAAATCATCCACAAGGCGCTTGTGATCAAAAAATGATCATGAAGCTGCAGGGCTTGCTATCAAAGGGCTTGAGCGAGATGCCACCATGTTTTCCACAGGCGGTTCCACATTATCCGTGGAAAAGATCGGGCCTGTGGAAACAAGGGCTTGAGATGGGATGCTGGAGTGTATGGAGGCAGGCCCGCGACAAGTTGTCCACATTTGGAATCGGGGCTGCTTTGCAGCCCATCGGGACACAAGGCCGCTCCTACAAGGGGCCGCGATGCCACATGGAATCGCAGATCGCCTGTAGGAGCGGCCTTGTGTCGCGATGGGCCGCAAAGCGGCCCCCGAATGCAACTCAATGCCCGCCGAGATAGGCGTTGCGCACTTCCTCGTTGACCAGCAGCTCCTGCCCCGTCCCACTCATGCGAATCTGCCCGTTGACCATCACATAAGCCCGGTCCGACAGTTTAAGCGCATGGTTGGCGTTCTGCTCCACCAGGAAGATGGTCATCCCGGTCTTGGCCAGTTCGCGCAAGGTCGAGAAGATCTGCTTGACCACGATCGGTGCCAGCCCCAGCGATGGCTCATCCAGCAGCAACAACTTTGGCCGGCTCATCAGCGCGCGGGCAATGGCCAGCATCTGCTGCTCGCCTCCGGACATGGTCATGGCCCTTTGGTTACGCCGCTCCTTCAAACGTGGGAACAGCTCGTACATGCGCTGCATGTCTTCGTCGGCATGCTTGTCGCCGATGGGGATGGTACCCATCATCAGGTTCTCCTCAACGGTCATGTCGGGGAATACCCGACGCCCTTCAGGCGACTGGGCAATACCGTTGGAGGCGATGTAGTGCGACGACTTGCGAGTGATGTCGGTGCCGCGGTACACGATATGCCCTGACGCCGCGCGCGGCTGGCCGAAGATCGACATCAGCAGGGTCGACTTGCCGGCACCGTTGGCGCCGATCAGGCTGACCGTCTCGCCCTCGTTGATGTGCATCGAGACCTTTTTCAGCGCCTGGATCGGGCCGTAGAACACGTCCAGGTCCTTCAGTTCGAGAATGGGTGCACTCATACCAGCTCCTCTTCATCGGCACCCAGGTAGGCGGCGATCACCGTCGGGTTGTGGCGGATATCCTGCGGCGCACCTTCGGCAATCACGTTGCCGTGGTCGAGCACCACGATATGGTCGGAAATGCTCATGACCATGCCCATGTCATGTTCGATCAGCACCACGGTGATGTCGTGCTCGTCACGCAGCACGCGGATCATGCGGCTTAGGGCCTCGGTTTCCTGTGGGTTCAGGCCAGCCGCCGGTTCGTCCAGGCAGATGATCTTCGGCCGCGTGCACATGGCCCGGGCAATCTCCAGACGGCGCTGCTGGCCGTACGACAGCTCACCGGCCAGGCGGTTGGCGCAATCGACCAGATCGACCACCTCCAGCCAGTAGAACGCATGGTCCAGTGCGTCGCTCTCGGCCTTGCGGTAGGCCTTGGTGTTGAGCACCCCGGCCAGCAAGTTGCGGTTGACCCACATGTGCTGGGCCACCAGCAGGTTCTCCACCACCGACATTTCCTTGAACAGGCGAATGTTCTGGAAGGTGCGTGCCAGGCCGGCACGGTTGACCAGGTGGGTACCGCCGAACATCTTGTAGTACATGCGGTTGGCAAAGCGCGCCGGCGACACGAAATCGGCCGCCTGGAAGCGCTCGCCGAGCAGCTGGATGACATTGGTATGGCTGCCGCGCACGTTCAGTTCGATGCGCCCGCCACTGGCTTTGTAGAAGCCGGTCAGGCAGTTGAATACAGTGGTCTTGCCGGCGCCGTTGGGGCCGATGAGGGCGAAGATCTGGTTACGCCGGACCTTCAGGCTGACATCGCTGAGCGCCTTGATGCCACCGAACTGCATCATCAGGTTGTCGACCGAGAGAATGATATCGTCGCTCATGGCGCCACTCCTTTACGCGGGGTCACACCGGTACGGCTGATGCGGATCAGCCCACGCGGTCGCCAGATCATCATCAGCACCATCAGCACACCGAACAGCAGCACCCGGTATTCGGAGAAGCTGCGCAGCAGCTCCGGCGCCACGGTCAGCACGAACGCCGCGATCACCACGCCCACGGTCGAGCCCATGCCGCCAAGCACGACGATGGCGAGGATCAGCGCCGATTCGAAGAAGGTGAACGACGACGGGTTGACGAAGCCCTGGTAGGTGGCGAAGAACACCCCTGCCAGGCCAGCGGTAGAGGCACCCAGGGTGAAGGCCGAGAGCTTGACCAGCACGTGGTTCAGGCCCATCGAGCGGCAGGCGATCTCGTCTTCGCGCAGCGCTTCCCAGGCACGGCCGACCGGCATGCGGGTCAGGCGGTGCTTGATGTACAGCACGGCCAGCACGACGATGAACAGCACCGCGTAGATGAACACGAACTTGAGGTTGGCGTTGTAATCGAAGCCGAAGAACTCATGGATCGGCACCCCGCCGTCCTTGGCCCGGCGGCCGAATTCCAGGCCAAAGAAGGTCGGTGCCGGCGCCGGCATGCCATTCGGGCCACCGGTGAACGACAGCCAGTTGTTCAGCACCAGGCGGATGATTTCGCCAAAACCCAGGGTCACGATCGCCAGGTAATCGCCATGCATTCGCAGCACCGGGAAACCGAGTATGCACCCCGCCAGCGCCGCAGCGATGGCCGCCAGTGGCAGCACGCTCCAGAAGCCCAGGCCAAGGTATTGGTAACCCAGCGCCAGGCCGTACGCGCCAATGGCATAGAACGCCACGTAGCCCAGGTCGAGCAGGCCGGCCAGGCCGACCACGATGTTCAGGCCCAGGCCCAGCAGCACGTAGATCAGGCCGAGAATGACCACGGTCAGCAGGTACTTGTTGGCGAAGATCGGGAAGACGATGGCGATCACCACCAGCGCCGGGATGATGTAGCGCAGGCGCGACACGTAGTTCGGCGCGCGCACATGCACGCCCGAGCCGCCGCTATCGAAGCCTTCCAGCATGCGCCGTCCGGCGGCTGTCTGCAGGTACAGGCTGAGCAGGAAGCGCCCGAGCATCACCCCGCCGACCAGCCACGCCACACGCCGCGGCTCGGCATTGAAGGTGTAGCCGTCGAGCACCACGCCGACGACCGGGCCAAACACGATGAGTGCCAGCAGGCCGGCGACGATGGTCTCCAGCAAGCTGCGTTTAAGGTCGAAACCCTTGTTGGTTTCGCTTACAGCGGCAGTTTTGGCAATGGACATGTTCACACCTTAGCCACGAGCGGGCGACCCAGCAGGCCTTGTGGGCGGAAGATAAGGATCATCACCAGCAGCGAGAAGCTGAATACGTCCTTGTAATCGGAGTTGATCAGGCCAGAGAACAGCGACTCGGAAATGCCCAGGATGATCCCGCCGAGCATGGCGCCAGGCAGCGAGCCGATGCCGCCGAGTACTGCGGCAGTGAACGCCTTGATACCGATGATGAAGCCGGCGTAGAAGTCGAAGGTGCCGTAGTTCATGGTGATCAGCACGCCGGCCAGGGCAGCCATTACCGCACCGATGACGAACACGTAGGAGATGACCCGGTCGGTGTTGATGCCCAGGATCGAGGCCATCTTGCGGTCTTGCTGGGTGGCACGGCACATGCGGCCGAGCTTGGTGTACTTGATCACGTAGGTGAGCAAGCCCATACCGACGAAGGCTGCCACCAGGATGAAGATCTTGGTGTAGGTCAGTTGCACGAAGCCGGTGCCCACTTCGACGCGCCAGGCGCCTTCAAGCAGGGTCGGCACGCCTTGCTGGCGCGCACCCTGGCTGATCTGCGCGTAGTTCTGCAGGATCAGCGAGATGCCGATGGCACTGATCAGCGGTGCCAGGCGGGTAGAGTTGCGCAGGGGTTTGTAGGCGATGCGTTCGATGGTGAAGCCGTATACGCCGGTGACGACGATGGTGAACAACAGGGTGCCCAGCATCAACAGGGGGAACGACTCGATACCAAAATAAGCCAGCAATGCCAGGCTGATCGCCGCGAGGTACGCGGAAATCATGTAAACCTCGCCGTGCGCGAAGTTGATCATGCCGATGATGCCATAGACCATTGTGTAGCCGATGGCGATCAGGCCATAGACCGACCCGAGGGTCAGGCCGTTGACCAGTTGCTGCAGGAAAATACCATCCATAACGCAATCTCACCTATTGAGATTGCACGAGCGCCGACCACGGCGGGCCTGGGACAGGCGGCCCTCGCAGCGCAGAACTGTGCAGATCTACGGATAAAGACAGGTACTGCGGGGCTTTGGCCCGGGGCTGACGCGCCCGGGCCATGGGCCGTTGTTATTTTTGTTTTTCCAGCTGGTGGTACTTGCCTTGGGCATCCCACTGGTAGACCACGTAGTCGGACACGGTCAGGTCACCCTTCTTGTCCCACTTTTTCTCGCCCATGACGGTCTGCACCGGGTTGGCCTTGAGCCACTCGGCAGCAGCTTCGCCCTTGTTCGACTTGGCACCGTTGAATGCGGCAGCCAAAGCCTGCAGCGAGGCGTAGGCGTACAGGGTGTAGCCTTCAGGTTCGGTACCGGCCTTGCGGAACTCCTCCACCACGGCCTTGCTGTCTGGCAGCAGGCGCGGGTCGGCACCGAAGGTCATGTACACGCCATCGACGTACTGCGCGCCGCCGGCGGTGGACACCAGTTCGTCGGTGACGATGCCGTCATCGGACATGAACTTGACGTCCTTCAGGCCCTGCTCGCGCAGCTGACGCACCAGCGGGCCGGCTTCCGGATGGAGGCCGCCGAAGTAGACCACGTCGGCACCGGTGGAACGGATCTTGGTGACCACGGCGCTGAAGTCCTTCTCGCCGCGAGTCAGGCCTTCGTACAGCACCGGCTTGACGCCGCGTTTCTCCAGCTGTGCCTTGGTCGCGTCGGCCAGGCCCTGGCCGTAGGTGTCCTTGTCGTGCAACACCGCGACTTTCTTGCCCTTGAGCACGTCGACGATGTAGTCGCCGGCGACGATGCCCTGCTGGTCGTCACGGCCGCACATGCGGAACATGGCGCCCAGGCCGCGCTCGGTGACCTGTGGGTTGGTGGAGCCCGGGGTGATGGCAATGACGCCAGCCTCGTCATACACCTCGGAGGCCGGGATGGTGTTGGACGAACAGAAGTGGCCGACCACACCGATCACCTTGTCCTGGTCGACCAGGCGGTTGGCCACGGCCACGGCCTGCTTCGGTTCGCAGGCGTCATCGCCTTTGACCAGGACGATTTTCTCGCCGTTCACGCCACCGGCGGCGTTGATCTTGTCGGCCGCTGCCTGCGCACCTTTCATGTACTGCTCGCCAAACGCTGCGTTGGCTCCGGTCATCGGGCCCGCTACACCGATCTTGACGTCGGCCTGAACATACGAAGAAACACCCAGTGCCGTAGCTACGGCCAGAGCCAGGAAACCTTTCTTGTAAAACGTCTGCGACATGAGGTGGTGCTCCTAGAGTTTTTTTTGGTTGGCACTACAACTTCTCAGCCCTGTGCTCCGAGCAAGGGCCGTGCCATAGGTTTTGTCTTTCGGAAAAACACCCGTTACAGGTTGGCGCCAGGCGACCGACGGCCTTTTCTTTATTGAGCGTGCAACCGTCTGCCATGCGGCAGGCGCCACCACACGTACAGACAAGGAGCAACCATCGAGTGCCATCATTGCAACCCTGGCAAGTGTTTACGTGCAACCGCCCTGTAACAGCGGACGTCACCGAACTGCACACAGCTGGTGCGCGACTGCTACAGGCGGCACCGTTTCAAGGCTAGCTGGTGCACGGAAAAACACGCGGTTTTGGCAGTTCCGGCCTCTTCGCGGGTAAACCCGCTCCCACAGAGCCCCCACTAGGTTCAAGGGCGGTGCAGTACCTGTGGGAGCGGGTTTACCCGCGAAGAGGCCGGTACAGGCCCAACAAGCCGCAAAAGGCTGGCACAATGTCCGCCATTCGCCGCTTCCGGAGCCCCATTGATGAGCGAGAGCGCATTCGCCGAGCGCATCGTGCACAACCTGCTCGACACCGACTTCTACAAACTCACCATGATGCAGGGCGTACTTCACAACTACCCGGACGCCGACGTCGAATGGGAATTCCGCTGTCGCAACGGCGAGGACCTGCGCCCCTACCTCGGCGAGATCCGCAACCAGCTCGAACTGCTCAGCGACCTGACCCTGGATGACGGCCAGCTGGCATTCCTCGAACGCATCAGCTTCCTCAAGCCTGACTTCCTGCGCTTTCTGCGCCTGTTCCGCTTCAACCTGCGCTACGTACGCCTGGGGATAGAAAACGACCAGCTGTTCCTGCGCCTCAAAGGCCCGTGGCTACATGTGATCCTGTTCGAAGTGCCGCTGCTGGCGATCATCAGCGAAGTGCGCAACCGCCATCTGCACCCGCGCATGCGCCTGGCAGAGGCCCGCGACCAGCTGTACCGCAAGTTCGACTGGCTACGCGCACATGCCACTGATGATGAACTGGCCGAAATGCAGGTGGCCGACTTCGGCACTCGCCGGCGCTTTTCCAGCCGTGTGCAGGAAGAAGTGGTGCGCGTGCTGCGCGACGATTTCCCGGGCCGCTTCGTCGGCACCAGCAATGTCGACCTGGCATGGAAACTGGATATCAAGCCGCTGGGCACCATGGCCCATGAATGGATCATGGCCCACCAGCAACTCGGCCCGCGGCTGATCGACAGCCAGATCGCCGCACTGGACTGCTGGGTGCGCGAGTACCGCGGCCTGCTCGGCATCGCCCTGACCGACTGCATCACCATGGATGCCTTCCTCGGCGATTTCGACCTGTACTTCGCCAAGCTGTTCGACGGCCTGCGCCACGACTCCGGCGAACCGGTGGCCTGGGCGGAAAAGGCCATTGCCCATTACCAGAAACTGGGTATCGACCCGATGACCAAGACCCTGGTGTTTTCCGACGGTCTCAACCTGACCCGCTCGCTGGAAATCTTCCGAGCCTTGCGCGGTCGCATCAATGTCAGCTTTGGCATCGGCACCAACCTGACCTGTGATATCCCGGGTGTGGCCCCGATGAGCATTGTGCTCAAAATGACCGACTGCAACGGCGCGCCGGTAGCGAAGATCTCGGACGAAGCCGCCAAGACCCAATGCCGCGACGAGAACTTCGTCGCCTACATGCGCCATGTATTCAAAGTCCCCAGCAAGGAGTAACCCATGCAAGCGGTTCAGCAAGAGATTGCCCAGGCGCTGAAGGTACAGCCGCCGTTCGCCGACGCCGCCGCGCTCGAGGCCGAAGTGGCCCGGCGCGTGGCGTTCATCAAGGATTGCCTGGCCAACGCCCGGCTCAAGACCCTGGTGCTGGGCATCAGCGGCGGCGTCGACTCGCTGACCGCCGCCCTGCTCGCCCAGCGTGCCATCAATGAGTTGCGCGCCGAAACCGGCGACAAGGCCTACACCTTCATCGCGGTGCGCCTGCCCTATCACGTTCAGCATGACGAGCACGACGCCCAGGCTTGCCTGGATGTGATCAAGGCCGATGAAGTGCACACCATCGACATCGCGCCAGCGGTCAAGGCGCTTGCTGCAGAGACTGAAGCGCTCAAGGGTGGCTCGCCCAGCCTGGTGGACTTCGTGGTGGGTAATGTGAAGGCGCGCATGCGCATGGTCGCCCAGTACACCATTGCCGGCGCGCGTGCAGGCCTGGTGATCGGCACCGACCATGCCGCCGAGGCGGTGATGGGCTTCTACACGAAGTTTGGCGATGGCGCTTGCGACCTGGCGCCGCTGAGCGGCCTGGTGAAGAACCAGGTGCGGGCAATTGCGCGCAGCTTTGGCGCGCCGGAGTCACTGGTGGAGAAGGTACCAACTGCGGACTTGGAAGACCTTGCGCCATGCAAGCCGGACGAAGCATCACATGGCATCACCTACCAGCAGATCGATGCCTTCCTGCACGGGCAGCCGGTTGACCAGGAAGCGTTCGACATCATCGTTGCCACCTACCGCAAGACCCAGCACAAGCGCGAACTGCCGTTCGCCCCTTGATAAGGCTATAGAAGGACCTGTGGGAGCGGGTTCACCCGCGAATACGATGGTGAAGCCACCGACGCATTCGCGGGTGAACCCGCTCCCACAGGGTTCACCGTCAGCCTTTGATTACTTGACGACGACCTTGCCCTTCATCATCGAGATGTGGCCCGGGAAGGTGCAGAAGAAGCTGTAGTCGCCGCCCGCTTCCAGTTTGGAAGTGTCCAGGGTGATGCTGGATTTTTCACCGGCACCGATCATTTTGGTGTGGCCGATGATCGCTGCGTTGTCAGCCTTGATGTAGTCCTTTTCCAGACCTTGCGTCATGCCTTCGGTGGCGATGGCCTGCATGTCGGCAGTCTTGCTGATCACCAGGTTGTGGCCCATGACGTTCTTCGGCAGCTTGCCACCGTGGGTCAGTTCGATTTCAACGGTCTTGCAGCTCTTGTCGACAGTGAACTCTTTGGTATTGAACGACATCTGGTCAGTCGAATCGACAGTGACTTTGCAGTCGGCGGCGAAGACGGAGGCGCTGGCGAGGGTCAGCAGGGATACCGCTACAGCTTTCGCAAACATCATGAATCTCCTTGGCAGGGTTTTATCAATTGCGAGACTGCCTGAAACCGTTCAGCCCCCTGCTGACATGAGTCAAAGGGGCGGCAAGCGGCCAGCCAGTTGAATTGTTCAATCGATTGTATACAACCAATCTAAGAGCACATCATGCCCTTTTATTGGACGATGGGACAACCTCTCATTTAGGAGCAATACGAAATGACCCTTGGTAGCTTGATGAACAGCCTGCTGGCGGCCTACGCCCATGGAGCGACTGGCGCCATATGTGAATTCTCCCGGCCGGAGTGAAACCGGCCTTGGAACTGTAGGACATGGCCCTTACCCTGTCAGCCTGAGTGACTGGAGATGAGCAATGCCCGTACGTTCCGTTTGTGTGTTCTGCGGCGCCAGCATTGGTGCCAACCCCGCCTACCGTGAAGCAGCCATCGCGCTGGGGCAGGCGATCGCCCGTCGCGGCCTGACACTGGTCTATGGCGGCGGCGCAGTCGGCCTGATGGGCGTGGTGGCCGATGCGGCCATGGCAGCCGGTGGCGAAGTGGTAGGAATCATTCCACAGAGCCTGCTGGACGCTGAAGTCGGCCATAAGGGCCTGACTCGCTTGGAAGTGGTGGATGGCATGCACGCGCGCAAGGCCCGCATGGCCGAGCTTAGCGATGCCTTCATCGCCCTGCCCGGTGGGCTGGGTACGCTGGAAGAGTTGTTCGAGGTATGGACCTGGGGGCAATTGGGCTATCACGCCAAGCCGCTGGGACTGCTCGATGTGAATGGCTTCTACGACAAGCTGGGCGGGTTCCTCGACCATATCGTCGAAGAAGGCTTTGTGCGGCCGCAGCATCGGGCGATGTTGCTGCTGGGGCAACAGCCTGATGAGCTGCTGGACGGGATGGACAGCTTTGTTGCGCCGGTGGCGCCGAAGTGGGTCGACAGGAAGCCTGACTGATACGATCAGCAGGCCGAACACCTAACCTGTGGGAGCGGGCGTGCCCGCGAATGCGGCAGTGAATCCACCATCGCATTCGCGGGCACGCCCGCTCCCACAGGGTTCCATGTAGCTTTCAAGATCAGCGCGGGATGACCGGCTGACGCGGCTTCTTGCTCTTGCCGCCACCACCCTTGCCCGCTTCCTTGCGCTCCTTGGCCGCCTGCTGGTTACGCGCAAACGCTTCGGCCTTGGCCTTTTCACGCTTGTCCCACGGCTTGCTGCCATCGCTGCCACGCGGCGGCAGACCTGTGTGCTGGGTAAGGACCTTCTGCTCCTTGCCCACTTTGTGGCTACCCGCCGGGGTCGAGTTCTTGCGGCGCGCACTCTGGTAGGTATCGCTCTGCGGCTGGTGCAGCGGGATCAGCTGGTGCTTGCCCGGCCCGATCAAGTCGGCACGGCCCATGCGCTGCAGCGCTTCACGCAGCATCGGCCAGCCCTTCGGGTCGTGATAACGCAAGAACGCCTTGTGCAGCCGGCGCTGCTCCTCGCTCTTGACGATCTCCACACCTTCGCTCTTGTAGGTCACCTTGCGCAGCGGGTTCTTGCCCGAGTGATACATGGCCGTGGCCGAGGCCATCGGCGACGGGTAGAACGCCTGCACCTGGTCGGCTCGGAAGCCGTTGCCTTTCAGCCACAGGGCCAGGTTCATCATGTCTTCGTCGGTAGTGCCCGGGTGCGCGGCGATGAAGTACGGGATCAGGTACTGCTCCTTGCCCGCCTCTTTCGAGAACTTCTCGAACATGCGCTTGAAGCGGTCATAGGTGCCGATGCCCGGCTTCATCATCTTGTCCAGCGGGCCACGCTCGGTGTGCTCCGGGGCAATCTTCAGGTAACCGCCGACATGGTGGGTGACCAGCTCCTTGACATACTCCGGCGACTCCACCGCCAGGTCATAACGCAGGCCCGAGGCAATCAGGATCTTCTTCACACCCGGCAGGGCACGAGCCTTGCGGTACAGCTCGATCAGCGAGCTGTGGTCGGTGTTGAGGTTTTCGCAGATGCCCGGGAACACGCACGACGGCTTGCGGCAGTGCTTCTCGATGTCATGGCTCTTGCAGGCGATGCGGTACATGTTGGCAGTCGGGCCACCAAGGTCGGAGACCACGCCGGTGAAGCCCGGCACCTTGTCACGCATCTCTTCGATTTCGTGCAGGATCGACTCGTGCGAGCGGTTCTGGATGATGCGGCCTTCGTGCTCGGTGATCGAGCAGAAGGTGCAGCCACCGAAGCAGCCACGCATGATGTTCACCGAGAAACGGATCATCTCATAGGCCGGAATGCGCTCCTTGCCGTAGGCAGGGTGCGGCACACGGGCATAGGGCATGCCGAACACGTAGTCCATTTCCTCGGTGCTCATGGGGATGGGTGGCGGGTTGAACCACACATCCACTTCGCCGTGTTTCTGCACCAGGGCGCGGGCGTTGCCCGGGTTGGTCTCCAGGTGCAGCACCCGGTTGGCATGGGCATAGAGTACCGGGTCGTTACGCACCTTCTCGAACGACGGCAGGCGGATCACCGACTTTTCCCGGGTCATGCTCGGGCTGTCGAGAATCTGCACGACCTTGGCTTCGTTCGGGTCCTCCTGGTCGCCCTTGGCCTGTTCGATGGCACAGGCCTGGGTGTCCTGGGTATTCACGTACGGGTTGATGATCTTGTCGACGCGGCCCGGGCGGTCGATGCGGGTCGAATCGATCTCGTACCAGCCCTGAGGCGTGTCGCGACGCACGAAAGCAGTGCCGCGCACATCGGTGATGGTCTCGATCTTTTCGCCGTTGGACAGGCGCTGGGCCACCTCGACCACCGCACGCTCGGCGTTGCCGAACAGCAGGATGTCGGCGCTGGCGTCGATCAGGATCGAGTGGCGGACCTTGTCCTGCCAGTAGTCGTAGTGGGCGATGCGGCGCAGCGAGGCCTCGATGCCGCCCAGTACGATCGGCACATGCTTGTAGGCTTCCTTGCAGCGCTGGCTGTACACCAGGCTGGCGCGGTCCGGACGGCTGCCAGCCTGGCCACCAGGGGTGTAGGCATCGTCGGACCGGATCTTCTTGTCCGCGGTGTAGCGGTTGATCATCGAGTCCATGTTGCCCGCGGCCACGCCGAAGAACAGGTTCGGCTCGCCGAGCTTCATGAAGTCGTCTTTCGACTGCCAGTTCGGCTGGGCGATGATGCCCACCCGGAAGCCCTGGGCCTCCAGCAGGCGGCCGATGATGGCCATGCCGAACGACGGATGGTCGACGTAGGCATCACCGGTCACGATGATGATGTCGCAGGAATCCCAGCCGAGCAGATCCATCTCCTCCCTGCTCATCGGCAGGAAAGGTGCTGGCCCGAAGCATTCGGCCCAGTACTTGGGATAGTCGTAGAGTGGTTTGGCTGCTTGCATGTCAGTGACCGGTTCTGGTGTGCAGGGAAATCGCGGGCGCGGAATATAGCACAAAATTTGACCAAATCCGACGATGGTTGTCGGATTCATGGTTGCTTGACGAAAGAGACTCCATCCGCTGTGGGAGCGGGTTTACCCGCGAAGAAGGCTACGCGGTGGATGGCACGGGCTGCGCCCGTGTTCGCGGGTGAACCCGCTCCCACAGTGACCGCCTCTGCCCCTGGGCTTATTCGTCGTCGTCGAAGTTGTACATGCCCGGCGCAAGGTTCTCGAAGCGGGTGTACTTGCCGATGAAGGCCAGGCGCACGAAGCCGATGGGGCCGTTACGCTGCTTACCGATGATTATTTCCGCCACCCCCTTGTGCTCGGTCTCGGGGTGGTACACCTCGTCGCGATACACGAACATGATCACGTCGGCGTCCTGCTCGATTGCACCGGATTCACGCAAGTCGGAGTTCACCGGGCGTTTGTTCGGGCGCTGTTCCAGCGAGCGGTTCAGCTGCGACAGGGCGATGACCGGGCAGTTGAACTCCTTGGCCAGTGCCTTGAGCGAGCGGGAGATCTCGGAAATTTCGTTGGTCCGGTTGTCACCGGCCGAACCCGGGATCTGCATCAGCTGCAGGTAGTCGACCATGATCATGGCGATTTCGCCGTGCTCGCGGGCCAGGCGGCGGGTACGCGCGCGCATCTCCGAGGGGCTGATGCCGGCGGTATCGTCGATGAACAGCTTGCGATCGTTTAGCAGGTTCACCGCCGAGGTCAGGCGTGGCCAGTCGTCGTCGTCCAGCTGGCCGGAACGCACCTTGGTCTGGTCGATACGGCCCAGGGACGAGAGCATACGCATGATCAGCGATTCACCTGGCATCTCGAGGGAGAACACCAGTACCGCCTTGTCGGTACGCAGTACGGCGTTTTCCACCAGGTTCATGGCGAAGGTGGTCTTGCCCATCGACGGTCGGCCGGCAACGATGATCAGGTCGGCTGGCTGCAGGCCGCTGGTCTTCTCGTCGAGGTCGGTAAAGCCGGTGGATACGCCGGTGATGTCGCTGTCGGAGTTGAACAGCGTGTCGATGCGGTCGATGGCCATGGTCAACAGTTCGTTGACGCCTACCGGGCCACCGGTCTTCGGCCGGGCTTCGGCGATCTGGAAGATCTGCCGTTCGGCATCATCGAGGATTTCCGCGGCGTTGCGCCCCTGTGGGTTGAACGCGTTGTCAGCGATGTCGGTACTGATACTGATCAGCTGACGCAACGTCGCCCGCTCGCGAATGATCGCAGCGTAGGCCTTGATGTTGGCCACCGACGGGGTGTTCTTGGCCAGCTCGGCCAGGTACGCCAGGCCACCGACTTGCGAGGACAGGCCTTCCTTGTCCAGCTGCTCGTGCAGGGTCACCACGTCGAATGGCTGGTTGGCGTCGGCCAACTTGTGCACGGCTCGGAAGATCAGGCGGTGGTCATGCCGGTAGAAGTCGCCGTCCGATACCTGGTCCAGCACCCGCTCCCAGGCGTTGTTGTCCAGCATCAGGCCACCGAGCACGGCCTGTTCGGCCTCGATGGAATGCGGCGGCACCTTCAGGGCTGCGGTTTGCAGGTCAAGCTGTTCGGAGGTGGTGATCTCGTTCATGGCCACGAAAGAATTCTGGAGGACGAAAAAGACAAAGGGCACGGCCTGTCGAAAACAGGACCGTGCCCGATGTTAACCGCCTGACCCGCAAGGAGCCAGACAGTCAGCGCAGCTTAGGCAGCTACGACGACCACGCGTACAGTGGCTTCAACGTCGCTGTGCAGGTGCACGGCTACGTCGTATTCGCCAACCTGACGGATGGTGCCGTTCGGCAGACGAACTTCAGCTTTGGCCACTTCAACGCCGGAGGCGGTCAGGGCGTCAGCGATGTCGTGGGTGCCGATCGAACCGAACAGCTTGCCTTCGTCGCCAGCGGTGGCAGTGATGGTCACTTCCAGCTCGGCCAGTTGGGCAGCGCGGCTTTCAGCCGAAGCTTTCTTGTCAGCAGCTGCTTTTTCCAGCTCGGCGCGACGCTCTTCGAACGCGGCCAGGTTGGCGGCGTTGGCAACGGTGGCCTTGCCGAATGGCAGCAGGAAGTTACGGCCGTAACCAGCCTTAACTTTTACTTTGTCGCCCAGGTTGCCCAGGTTAGCGACTTTTTCCAGCAGGATCAGTTCCATTTGGTAAAACCTCTTAACTTTTAACCTTCACCGTTCGCGGAGTCATTCCCCTTGGGGGACTTGCGACCGCGAAAATCAATCAGGCTGTCGACAATGGCCAAAACCATCAACAACGGATAAATCAGCTGCATGATCAGCGGGAGCGTCACGTACATGCCCACCAGCCAGAAACCGGCCAGTCGACCCTGTGCCACCAGCCCGTGCATCAAGGCGATGCCGGCCAGCACCAGTACCAGGCTCGAGGCCGATGCCAGGACGATGAACTGCGACCCGATGAACGGGGCCACCACCATCACTGCCACCAAGACCGCCATGGTCTGTT
Organism: Pseudomonas sp. NLJ1; assembly: GCF_049486705.1. Taxonomy (NCBI): domain Bacteria; kingdom Pseudomonadati; phylum Pseudomonadota; class Gammaproteobacteria; order Pseudomonadales; family Pseudomonadaceae; genus Pseudomonas; species Pseudomonas sp. NLJ1. The sequence continues at coordinate 2,189,225 of NZ_CP137735.1, forward strand.
TCGGCAACTTCAGTTCGCGAAACTCGCGACCGAAGCCTCCAGGGTTGTACAACGCTGCCTGCCAATAGCGCGCCAGCATCAACGCCAGCACACTGAACAATTGCACCGTCACTGCTGTGGAAGCGACCAGCACAGGGCGGATCAGCTCACCGGAGAGCACCGGCTGCCCTTCGATTTTCGGCATGGCTTCGGCAAACGCCTTGGCCAGCACATCGAAGGTTTGCGCCAGCGCCAGATCAAGCACGAGGCTAAACGCCACGGCGAACACGGCACTGGCGAGCAACACCCGGCTCCAGGGATGCTCGGCACGCAACATGGCGGCCAGGGCCAGGGCACCCGCAATCACCAGAAAGGTGATGGGATCGCCCATGACCCACACGGCCAGCCCGGCCAGCAGGCCGCCGGCGATGACCGTTGTAGCATCCTTGAAACCACGCCGCAGCAGCACAAGGCTGCCGGCAGCGGCACTCAACCAGAACAGCAGCGGCAGTACCGCGCTGATGACCACCACCAGGGTGGCCTGCACACGACCGCGCATGATGAAACTTGCTAACGCTCGCATGCTAATCCCTTACTGCTTGTCGACGACCCGGTCTCAGCGGCCGTGGCTGTCGGTGTAGGGCAGCAGGGCCAGGAAGCGGGCGCGCTTGATAGCGGTAGCCAGCTGACGCTGATAACGAGCTTTGGTACCGGTGATACGGCTTGGAACGATCTTGCCGGTTTCGGATACGTAAGCTTTCAGGGTGTTGAGATCTTTGAAGTCGATCTCTTTCACGTCTTCAGCAGTGAAGCGGCAGAATTTACGACGACGGAAGAAACGTGCCATTTAATAGGCTCCTCTAAAGGTCCGTGGATTACTCGTCAGCGTTATCGCTGGAGTCGCTGTCATTGCTGTCGTCGCCTTCGGCGGAGTCAGCATGCTCAGGACGCTCGCGACGCTCACGGCGCTCGCTGCGGTTCTCTTCAGCCTTCAGCATCTCGGACTGGCCGGTAACGGCTTCGTCGCGACGGATGACCAGGTTACGGATAACGGCATCGTTGTAGCGGAAGTTGTCTTCCAGCTCGGCCAGGGCCTTGCCGGTGCACTCAACGTTCAGCATCACGTAGTGAGCCTTGTGAACATTGTTGATTGCGTAGGCCAGTTGACGACGGCCCCAGTCTTCCAGGCGGTGGATCTTGCCACCATCTTCTTCGATCAGCTTGGTGTAACGCTCAACCATGCCGCCGACTTGTTCGCTCTGGTCCGGGTGAACCAGGAAGATGATTTCGTAATGACGCATGAATGCTCCTTACGGGTTAGTAGTCTGCCAGTGAATCTGGTCAGACAAGGAGTGAATGACACTGTATGTCTTGCACGGAGGGGAGGCACATGTGCGCCTGCCAGCTCGGCAAGGGGCGCAATTGTAGAGAAGGCGGGGCGCACAAGCAAGGTAATTGGCGAATATTTGAACAGCCTGAAACACATTACAGACTGCCGGCCCTTTCGCGGGTAAACCCGCTCCCACAGGTACTCCACAGGACTCAGGCCTTGTGCGATCCCTGTGGGAGCGGGTTTACCCGCGAAGAGGCCGGTGCAGGCTATAGATCAGCGCTTGGCCTGGCGCTGACGCACAGCCTCGAACAGGCACACGCCGGTCGCCACCGACACGTTCAGGCTGCTGACACTACCGCCCATCGGCAACTTGACCAGGAAATCGCAATGCTCGCGGGTCAACCGGCGCATGCCCTTGCCTTCCGCGCCCATGATCATCACCAGCGGCCCGGTCAGGTCCTGCTGGTAGATCTCCTGCTCGGCCTCGCCGGCGGTACCGACCACCCACAGGCCCCGCTGCTGCAGTTTCTCCAGAGTGCGCGCCAGGTTGGTCACGGCCACCAGCGGGATCACCTCCGCCGCGCCGCAGGCCACCTTGCGCACAACCGGGGTCAGGGTCGCGGACTTGTCCTTGGGCACGATCACCGCCGTGGCACCGGCGGCATCGGCGGTACGCAGGCAGGCGCCAAGGTTGTGTGGGTCGGTCACGCCGTCCAGCACCAGGATCAGAGGGGGTGTTTCGGTGCGCTCGAGCAACTCCTCGAGCATCAATTCGCCCCAGACCTGGCTCGGACTCACCTCGGCGACCACGCCCTGATGCACACCCTCTACCCAGGCATCCATCTCACGGCGCTCGGCCTGGCCGACCGCCACGCGATTTTCCGCGGCCAACGCCAGCAGCGCCTGGAGGCGCGGCTCGCTACGCCCTTCCGACAGCCAGATCTGCTTGACCCGCTTCGGATGGTGCTGCAGCAATGCCTGTACGGCATGCACGCCGTAGATCTTTTCCAGCTGACTCATGACTTGCTCTTGCTCTTGCGGGGCGCGCCGGACTTCGGCGGGCCTTTACGGTGCTTGGTCGGCTTGCCGGACGCCGAGGCCTTGCCACCCTTGTCCGACTTGCTGCCGGCATGGCCGCCACTGCGCGCCTCGCTCATCAGCGCCTTCTTCATTTCGCGGCTCTTGCGCACTTCGGCGTTGCGCTGCACGGCGTCTTTCGGGAAATACGCCTCGGACGCTTCGCTCTTGCGGCTGCGCGGCTTCGGCGAGGCTTTCGCTTCGGTCACCGGCTGCTGCTGTTCAACCTTGTCGGCGGTTGGCGCAGCGCCACGCTGCTTGCGACCGATCGGTGCGGCCAGGGTCTTTTCCGACACCTCGAAGTCGATCTTGCGCTCGTCCAGGTCGACGCGCATGACCTTGACTTCGATGGTGTCGCCCAGGCGGAAGCTGCGTCCGGTACGCTCGCCAGACAGGCGGTGGTGCACCGGGTCGAAGTGGTAGTAGTCGCCCGGCAGCGCACTGACATGCACCAGGCCTTCCACATAGATGTCGGTCAGCTCGACGAACAGGCCGAAACCGGTCACCGCAGTGATCACACCCGGGAAGGTCTCGCCCACGCGGTCCTTCATGAACTCGCACTTGAGCCAGTTGACCACATCACGAGTGGCTTCATCGGCCCGGCGCTCGGTCATCGAGCACTGCTCGCCGAGCTGCTCGAGGGTGTTTTCGTCGTACGGGTAGATACGCGCCTTGGGGATGCTCATGGCGCCGGCACGCTTGACATGCGGGGTATCCACCCTGGAGCGGATGATGCTGCGGATGGCGCGGTGCACCAGCAGGTCCGGGTAACGCCGGATCGGCGAGGTGAAGTGGGTGTACGCCTCGTAGTTCAGGCCGAAGTGGCCGTTGTTTTCGGTGCTGTACACCGCCTGGCTCAACGAGCGCAACATCACGGTCTGGATCAGGTGGAAGTCCGGGCGCCCGGCGATGCTCGCCAGCAGGGCCTGGTAATCCTTCGGCGACGGGTCCTTGCCCTTGTGCAGGCTCAGGCCCAGCTCGCCGAGGAAAGCGCGCAGTTTTTCCAGGCGTTCTGGCGGCGGGCCGTCATGCACACGGTACAGGGCCGGCACGCCATGCTTCTGCAAGAACTCGGCAGTGGCAACGTTGGCCGCCAGCATGCATTCCTCGATCAGCTTGTGGGCGTCGTTGCGCACGGTCGGGCGGATCTCCGCGATCTTGCGCTCGTCACCGAAGATGATGCGGGTTTCCTGGGTCTCGAAGTCGATCGCACCCCGGGTGTGACGTGCATCCACCAGCACCTTGTACAGGTTGTACAGGTTCTTCAGGTCCGGCACGACAGCCTTGTACTCTTCGCGCAGCGCCTTGCCCTCACGGGTACGCGAGTGCTCGAGCATGCTGCTGACCTTGTTGTAGGTCAGGCGGGCGTGGGAGTGGATTACGCCTTCGTAGAACTGGTAGTCGACCATCTGGCCGGCTTTGTTCATGGTCATTTCGCAGACCATTGCCAGGCGATCGACATGCGGGTTCAGCGAACACAGGCCGTTGGACAGCTCTTCCGGGAGCATCGGCACCACGCGCTCGGGGAAGTACACCGAGTTGCCGCGCTGCTGGGCCTCGACATCCAGGGCCGAACCCAGGCGCACGTAGCTGGACACATCGGCGATGGCCACATACAGGCGCCAGCCACCCGAGAACAGCCGCAGCTTGCCCAGCGGCTCGCAATAGACGGCGTCGTCGAAGTCGCGGGCGTCCTCGCCGTCGATGGTGACGAACGGCAGGTGGCGCAGGTCGACGCGCTTCTCCTTGTCCTTCTCTTCGACTTCGGAGCGGAACTTGCGCGCTTCCTTGATCACATCCTTGGGCCAGATGTGCGGGATATCGTAGCTGCGCAGGGCAACGTCGATCTCCATGCCCGGCGCCATATAGTTGCCGATGACCTCGACCACGTCGCCCTGCGGCTGGAAGCGCGGGGTGGGCCAGTGGGTGATCTTGATCTCGACGAACTGGCCGATCTTCGCGCCACCGTTGCGCCCGGCGGTGACCAGCACTTCCTGCTGGATCTTCGGGTTATCCGGGGTCACGTAGCCGATACCGCCTTCTTCGAAGTAACGGCCGACCACGCTCTCATGGGCACGGGAGATGACTTCGACCAGCACGCCTTCGCGGCGGCCACGGCGGTCGACGCCAGAGACCCGGGCCAGGCCGCGGTCGCCGTCGAACACCAGGCGCATCTGCGACGGGCTGAGGAACAGGTCTTCGCTGCCGTCGTCCGGGATAAGGAAGCCGAAGCCGTCGCGGTGACCGGAGACCCGACCGCAGATCAGGTCCAGTTTGTCTACCGGGGCATAAGTGCCGCGCCGGGTATAGATAAGCTGGCCATCGCGCTCCATGGCACGCAGGCGGCGGCGCAGGGCTTCGATCTGGTCTTCTTCATACAGACCAAACTCTTTCGCCAGCTCCTCGCGCGCAGCGGGTTCGCCACGGTCGGCAAGGCGCTGCAGGATCAGCTCACGGCTGGGAATGGGGTTGTCGTATTTTTCCGCTTCGCGAGCGGCCTCGGGATCGAGGGATTGCCAATCGGCCATCAGAAGGGGTTCACCTTGGGGTATATAGATATGAATTCTGGCATAGGCGTATTGAAACCGGAAATGTCAGCCTTGGACAGCCCCACGGGCATACCCGGCGAGCAGGAATAGGCCTGCGGAATCAACAAGTTGAATTTTTTGAAATTTTTTTTGCTTTGGGGGTTTACAGCCTCCAGGACCGTCCGTATAGTGCGCACCACAACGACGGACAACCCCGAAGTTGTAGTAGAGATGAGCGACGCTGTAAAGCATCAGGTAATCTCGAATGTGTGCCCAGGTGGCGGAATTGGTAGACGCGCTGGTTTCAGGTATCAGTGGCTTAACGGCCGTGGAAGTTCGAGTCTTCTCCTGGGCACCAAATATTTTCAAGTAACAGATGACCAAGGATCTGTTACTACTGTGTGAAAGCGAACGATAGTCGCCTTCTCCAGATGATGCAAAGCTTTGCCCAGGTGGCGGAATTGGTAGACGCGCTGGTTTCAGGTATCAGTGACTTAACGGTCGTGGAAGTTCGAGTCTTCTCCTGGGCACCATACAAAAACCCACTAGCTTGCTAGTGGGTTTTTTCTTGCCTGCGATTTTTGTATCCCTCCCCTCTTTCGGCCACAGGTACAGACCTGTGCCCCCCCTGTGGGAGCGGCTTTAGCCGCGAAGAGGCCAGCACAGCCAACCCACCTTCAGGCTCTTGCACCATGGTCTGACCATGAATTTCTCGTCACCCGGCCACTTGAGAAACGATTTCGTTTACCATTGTTTCCAAATATGTAGCCGTAAGCGAGGAAGTACCCGCATGACGATCCGCCCGCAACCGCTGATGCGTACCTTGGCCGCCGCCGCGCTGAGCCTGGTCATCGGCGCTCCGGCCGCCATGGCAGACGCACCAGTCACCCTGACCATGTACAACGGTCAGCACAAGGAAATCGGCGAAGCCATCGCCCAGGCCTACGAGGCCAAGACCGGCGTCCACATCAATATCCGCAAGGGCAGCAGCAACCAGCTGGCCAGCCAGATCATCGAGGAAGGCGAACGCTCGCCGGCCGACATCATCTATACCGAAGAGTCCCCTCCCCTGAACAACCTGGGCGAACTGGGCCTGCTGGCGAAGATCGACGACGCCACCGCGAACATGATGCCCAAGGAGTACGTTGGCGCCAACGGCACCTGGATGGGCATTACCGCCCGTACGCGCATCGTCGTGTTCAACCCGAAGAAAGTCGACGAGAAAGACTTGCCGACCACAGTGATGGACTTCGCCAACCCCGAGTGGGAAGGCCGCGTCGGCTATGTGCCCACCAGCGGCGCTTTTCAGGAACAGGCCGTGGCCATCCTGAAGATGCACGGCCGTGAAGCCACCGAAGAATGGCTGACCGGCCTGAAGGCATTCGGCAAGACCTACACCAACAACATGGTCGCCCTCAAAGCCGTGGAAAAAGGCGAAGTGGCTGCGGTACTGGTGAACAACTATTACTGGTATGCGCTCGAGCGCGAGCGCGGCAAGCTGGACACCAAGCTCTACTACCTGGCCGATGGCGATGCCGGCAACCTGGTCACCATTTCCGGCGCAGCCGTGGTCAAGGCCAGCAAGCACCCGAAAGAAGCCCAGGCCCTGCTCAACTGGATGGCCAGCGAAGAAGGCCAGCGCGTGATCACCCAGACCACCGCCGAGTACCCACTGCACAAAGGCATGGTCTCCGACCGTGGCCTGAAGCCGTTTGAAGACCTGCGCCCGCCGAAGATCTCTCCAGCCGACCTGGGCAATGCCGAGGAAGCGATCGAGCTTGAGCGCGAGGTCGGCCTGCTCTGATGACTGCCGCCCTGACCGAACCAGTGCCGGTACGCTTCGTACCACGCCGCAAGCGCCCCTCCGTCTGGGTGGTGCTGCCTGTGCTGTTCCTGGTAGCGATGAGTTTGCTGCCTTTGCTGTACGTTGCCATGAAAGCCTGGGAGGCCGGCTGGCGCGAAGCCTTGCACCTGCTGTGGCGGCCGTTTGTCTGGGGACTGATGCGCAACACCCTGATGCTGATGGTCGGGGTGACGCTGACCTGCATGGTAGTCGGCCTGGCCCTGGCCTGGCTGCTGGAGCGCAGTAATCTGGCCGGCCGCCGATTGTGGGGCGTGGTGCTATGCCTGCCGTTTGCCGTACCGTCTTTCGTCAGCAGCTTCACCTGGGTGTCACTGAGCTCGGGCTTCGAAGGGCTGGGCGGAGCGATCATGGTCATGGCCCTGTCCAAGTACCCGCTGGTGTTCCTGCCGGTGGCCGCAACCCTGCGCAACCTCGATACCTCGCTGGAGGAGTCGGCACGTACGCTGGGTTGCAGCCGCTGGGGCGTATTCGTCAAGGTCACCCTGCCGCTGCTGTGGCCATCGATGCTGGGCGGCGCGCTGCTGATCGCCCTGCACATGCTGGTGGAGTTCGGCGCCTTGTCGATCCTCGGCCTGCAAACCTTCACCACGGCGATCTACCAACAGTTCGAACTGGAGTTCAGCAACGCCAATGCGGCCATGCTGTCCGCCGTATTGTTGGCGATGTGCCTGGTGATGCTGTGGCTTGAACTGCGGGTACGTGGCAAGGCCCGCCATGTGCGCATCGGCCAGGGTGTGGCGCGTCGTGCGCAACCGGTGCGGTTGCGTGGCTGGTCAGTGCCGGCGCAATTGTTCTGCGTGGGCCTGGCGGTATTGGGCAGCGGTATTCCGCTGGCCATGCTCGGCTACTGGCTGAGCGTGGGTTCGTCGGCGGCATTCCCTGTGGCAGCCATTTCCAAGGCGCTGTTCACCTCGTTGTCGGTGTCGCTGGGTGGTGCCGGTTTCTGCGTGCTACTGGCCCTGCCGATCAGCTTCCTGGTGGTGCGCTACAAGGGCCGCCTGGCAATCTGGGCCGAGCGCCTGCCGTACCTTCTGCACGCCCTGCCCGGCCTGGTGATTGCCCTGACCCTGGTGTTCTTCGCCCTGCATTACGTGCCGGCGCTGTACCAGACCACGGCACTGTTGCTGCTGGCCTATGCGCTGCTGTTCCTGCCACTGGCGCAATCGCCGGTGCGCACCGCGCTGAACAAGGCTTCGCCGACGCTGGAAGAAGCCGCGCGAACCTTGGGCGCAAACAGCTTTGCAGCTTTCTGCCGGGTAACCCTACCGATCATTTTCCCGGCCATGGCGGCAGCCTTTGCCCTGGTGTTCCTGGATGCCATGAAGGAGCTGACAGCGACCTTGCTGCTCAGCCCCACCGGCATGACTACCCTGGCCACCGAGGTATGGGCGCACACGGCCAACGTCGAGTTTGCAGCGGCGGCGCCATATGCGGCTCTGCTGATAGTGGTGTCGGGGTTGCCGGTTTATCTGCTGACTACGCGGATGTATCTGAACAAGGCCTGATCGGCGCCGCTCCCCAGGTTTGCGCGGTACCTGTGGGAGCGGGTTCACCCGCGAACACCGGCGAAGCCGGTGCCATCCAACGCGCTGTCTTCTTCGCGGGTAAACCCGCTCCCACAGGGGTAGCGATGTTCCCGAGAATGTCTATGCCCTGAACTGCCCCAGGCTGGCGCGCAGTTGCGCGGCCAGGTCATCCAGCACCTTGCTGCTGGCAGTGGTCTGCATCACCACTTCAGCCGAGCGTTCGGCCTGGGCATGGATGGTTTCCACCCGCCCACGTACCGCCTGCGCCCCACTCGCCTGCTGCTCGGCGGCGCGAGTAGCGAGGCCGATGGCCGCATGCACCTGCTCCACCGCTGCCTGCACAGACTGCTGGCGGCGCTCGTTGTCACGCAGCACCAACAGCCCTTCGCTGGCCTTGAGCCCGGCTTGGCTGATGGTGGCCACAGCTTCCTTGGCGCCTTTCTGCAGTGCGGCAATATGCGCCTGGATATCCCCGGTGGAGCTTTGCGTCTTGCTCGCCAGGGCCCGCACCTCATCCGCCACCACGGCAAAGCCACGCCCGGTTTCCCCAGCCCGGGCCGCTTCGATGGCGGCGTTCAACGCCAGCAGGTTGGTCTGCTCGGCAATACCGTGAATTACCGTCAGCACCACCTCGATCTGTTCGCTCTGCTTGGCCAGGCGCTCGATCACCTGGGAACCGGCATCCACCTGCCCGGCCAGGTTCTCGATCAACCCGGCGAGCTGGGTCGAGGTACGGCTGTTCTCGTCAGTCGCCTGGCGGATATCCACCACCTGCTGTAGGGCTGCCTGCATCGCGTGGCTTTCAGCCTGGGCCTCGTCGGCCATGCTCGACAGGTCGCGCAGGCTGGCAGCCACTTCATCGCGTTGCAGTGCAGCGGCAGCATCGGCGCCGGCATTGCGCTGGGCCATGGCACCAATCTCAACACCAGTGCGTTGTGCCACCTCGCCCGCCTCGCGCACGATGGGTTGCAGCTTGTCGACGAAGCGGTTCACCGCCGACGCCATGTCGCCAATCTCGTCGCGACTGTCCAGCGGCACGCGCTTGGTCAGATCGCCCTCGCCCGCCGCCAGGTCATTCAAGGCGGCAATCAGCAGGCGCAGCTTGCTCAACACCCGACGGCCCAACACCACAGCCACCACCAGCAGCACGCCGAGGCCGACCAGCACCAGGCCCAGGCCGATGCGCCAGCGCAGCTCGGCGGCAGCATCACGCACGGTCTGTGCGGTATTGGCCTGCATCGCAGCAGCGCTGCCCTGCGCCTTTTCCAGGCGCTCGCGCAGGGTCTTGCCACTGTCAGCTGCCGCACCGACCAGGCTGTCGCCGACCAATTGTTCACCACTGGCGATCAGGGCGGCGAAGCGCTGGTCAAGGGCCTTGAGTTCCTGATCGATGCCGGCAGTGGAAACACCCATCACCACCTTGCCGATTTCTGCCCCATTGGGGTTGATCGAGGCCTCCACGAAGTACACCGCCGGGTCGCGCCGGGCCGCGTCGATCACTTTGTCGAGCGCACGCTCGCCCTGCCCCTTGTCCATCAACGCCTGGTTGATCGGGTTTTGCCGATTCAGATAGCGGGTCAGGTGCTGGCCCTGGGCGTCGTCGTAGACCACAAACAGTACGTTGGGGTTGCGCTGGGCACGCCGGGCGAAGTCAGAGAGCACCGGCACGTCGTTGTCCCAGATCGCCCGCGGGGCGACCGAAGCCAGCAGCTCGGCCATATCGTTGGCGGAGTCCTTGAGGTTCTTTTCCAGCGTGCTGCGCAGTTGCTGCTGCTCATTCTGCAGGCGCGCGGACAAGCCGGCACTCAGCCGCTGGCGGGTGCTGCTGGACAAACTGTCAAGGCCCGAACGTACATCCTGCCCGGCCTTCTCCAGTTCGCCGGCAAGTTGACGGCTGTCATTGCCCAGACGCTCGCCCAGGTCGGCCTCCAGGGCGGTGACCGTGCTGCGAGTCAGCGCAACAGCAACCAGTACCTGCACCAAAAGCGCGATACCCAGGGCAACAAACACAGGCCGCAAAAGGCGGCTTCGTAACAGTGAAAGGATGGCAGACACGGTGTAACCCTCGTGTTTTCTGGCGCCACTACTTTGATGGCATCGTCAGAAACTTCTTACAGCAAGGGTTGTGCCGGGGGCAGCAGGGAAATACGCCAAGGTCTAGCAATGAGGTTGCCCGCACGGGCCTCCACGCGGGAACCCGCTCCCACATGGACCGCGCAGGTCCCCAGGACTGTGCAGTACCTGTGGGAGCGGGTTTACCCGCGAAAGAGCCAGGACAGCCATACCCCACAAATGAAAACGCCGCAGCCCCTTTCAGGGCCACGGCGTCAGATCAGCCTGGAAGGCAGATCAGGCGAACGGATGACGCAGCACGATGGTCTCGTTGCGGTCCGGCCCGGTGGAGATGATGTCGATCGGCGCACCGATCAGCTCTTCGATGCGCTTGATATAGGCGCGAGCGTTGGCTGGCAGTTCTTCCAGGGTTTTCACGCCCAGGGTCGATTCGCTCCAGCCTGGCATCTCTTCGTACACCGGCTCCAGGCCGATGTAGCTGTCGGCATCGGAAGGCGCGTCGATAACGGCACCGTTCTCGTTCTTGTAGCCAACGCAGATGTTGATGGTTTCCAGGCCATCCAGTACGTCCAGCTTGGTCAGGCAGATGCCCGAGATGCTGTTGACGTCGATGGCGCGACGCAGAATGACGGCATCGAACCAGCCACAACGGCGTGCACGGCCGGTGGTGGAGCCGAACTCATGGCCACGCTTGGCCAGGGTAGCGCCAGTCTCGTCAAACAGTTCGGTCGGGAACGGACCGGAACCCACGCGAGTGGTGTAGGCCTTGGTGATACCCAGGATGTAGTCCAGGTACATCGGGCCAACGCCGGAACCGGTGGAGATACCGCCAGCAGTGGTGTTGGAGCTGGTGACGTACGGGTAGGTACCGTGGTCGATGTCCAGCAGCGAGCCCTGGGCGCCTTCGAACATGATGTCCTTGCCGGCGCGACGCAGGTTGTGCAGCTCGGCGGTGACGTCGAGCATCATCGGCTTGAGCTGTTCGGCATAGGCCATGCACTCGTCCAGAGTCTGCTGGAAGTCGATGGCCGGCTCTTTGTAGTAATTCACCAGCTGGAAGTTGTGGTAATCCAGCAGCTCACCCAGCTTGGCGGCAAAACGCTCACGGTGGAACAGGTCGCCCACGCGCAGGCCGCGGCGTGCGACCTTGTCTTCGTAGGCTGGGCCGATACCACGGCCGGTGGTGCCGATCTTGGCTTCGCCACGGGCTTTTTCGCGGGCCTGGTCCAGGGCAACGTGGTACGACAGGATCAGCGGCGCAGCCGGGCTGATGCGCAGGCGCTCGCGCACCGGTACGCCCTTCTCTTCCAGCTTGGTGATTTCACGCATCAGGGCATCCGGGGCAACGACCACGCCGTTGCCGATCAGGCACTGTACGCCTTCACGCAGGATGCCGGACGGAATCAGGTGCAGAACGGTCTTTTCACCGTTGATCACCAGGGTGTGACCCGCGTTGTGGCCACCCTGGTAGCGCACTACGGCGGCAGCATGTTCGGTCAGCAGATCGACGATCTTGCCTTTGCCCTCATCACCCCACTGGGTGCCCAGGACGACGACATTCTTACCCATTACATTGGTCCTCATTCACGCAAACTTGGTTGCCGGCCTGTTGCCGACGCAGAAACTCACTGGGCCAGCGGCAGAACCTGCCAGCGCCCGTCTTGCTGAATCAATTGCCGATCACAATCCGCCTCGAGAGCAGCACTCAACGGCTGGCCAGGCAGGGCCTGGACCACACGCTGGCCCTCGTTGCGCAACTGGCAGACTTGCTGCCAGAGGGCCGCGTCGCCACTGTCCGGCATCCAGATGCCGCCAGCTGGCAATACGACCTCCGCTCGCCCCAGTGTGACCAGGGTCTTCAAATCCGTGGAGAAACCGGTGGCCGGGCGTGCCCGGCCAAAGTCGGCGCCGATGTCGTCATAGCGCCCGCCCTGGGCGATCGATTGACCTTCGCCCGGGACGAACACGGCGAACACCACGCCGGTGTGGTAGTTGTAACCGCGCAGCTCGCCGAGGTCGAAGTACAGCGGCAGGTCCGGGAAGCGCGACGCCAGGCGATCGGCGATCGCCAGCAGGTCGTCCAGCGCCGCCAGCACACTGGCCGGGGCACGGCCCAGGCGCACGCGGGCTTCGGCCAGCACTTCGCGGCCACCACACAGTTCGACCAGCGCGCGCAGCATGTTGCCCAGGTCCTTCGGCAGGTCGGCGGTGAGCACCTGCACTTCATCAACGGCCTTGCGCTGCAGGGCGTCGAACAGCTGCTGCTCGACCGCGCCGGACAGGCCGGCAGCACGGGCCAGGCCGCGGTAGATACCGACATGGCCCAAGTCCATGTGCACATCCGGCACATCGGTCAGTTGCAGCGTGGCGAGCATCAGGCTGATGACTTCGACATCGCTGGTGGGGCTGGCGTCGCCGTACAGCTCGGCACCCAGCTGGATCGGGCTGCGCGAGGTGGACAGGGCACGCGGCTGGGCATGCAGCACGCTGCCGGCATAGCACAGGCGGCTCGGGCCTTCACGGCGCAGGGTGTGGGCGTCGATGCGCGCTACCTGCGGGGTGAAGTCGGCGCGGAAGCCCATCAGGCGGCCGGACTGCGGGTCCACTACCTTGAAGGTGCGCTGATCCAGGTCCTGGCCGGCGCCGGTGAGCAGCGACTCCAGGTACTCGATATGCGGGGTGACGACCAGTTCGTAGCCCCAACTCTGGAACAGGTCCAACACCTGGCGGCGCGCGATCTCGATGCGCGCGGCCTCAGGTGGCAGTACTTCCTCGATGCCATCTGGCAGCAGCCAGCGGTCTACCGTTGCCATTACGCCATTTCCCCTCTGGTCCGGGCGGCTTGCCAGCAGGCGAGCCGTCAGTAAAGCCGGTATCGCGCACAGCAGCGGGCAGCACTGATCCCAGCGCAGCCACCGTACCCGATACCCTCGAATTGCCTTGCGACCTGACCAAACCGTCAACTGGCGGTTTGCCAATCAACCTTGCAGACGCAAAAAAGCCGGGAAATTTCCCGGCTGCCTCATCATACACCCCTTTTCATTCAGGATGCACCCCGCCTGGTGTTTTAGCTGCCAGGCGGGGCGCCGCTGCATGAAAATCAGGGCCTGAGCATCACGGCTTGCTCTTGTCCAGGAAGCGGAAGAACTCGTTCTTCGGGTCCAGGACCAGCACGTCGCTCTTGCTCGAGAAGCTCTCGCGGTACGCCTGCAGGCTACGATGGAACGCATAGAAATCAGCGTCCTGGCTGTAGGCCTTGGCGTAGATGGCGGCCGCCTGGGCGTCGCCGTCACCGCGGGTTTCTTCAGCTTCACGGTAGGCTTCGGCCAGCAGCACACGCCGCTGACGGTCGGCATCGGCACGGATACCTTCAGCCAGCTCGTTACCCTTGGCGCGGTGCTCGCGGGCTTCACGCTCACGCTCGGTGCTCATGCGGTCGAACACGCTGCGGTTGACTTCCTTCGGCAGGTCGATGGCCTTGACGCGCACGTCGACCACCTCGATGCCCAGCTCCTTGGAGGCCATGCGGTTCAGCGAAGCAGTGATGTCAGCCATCAGCGCGTCACGTTCACCGGAAACCACTTCGTGCAGGGTACGTTTACCGAACTGGTCGCGCAGGCCGCTTTCCAGACGACGCGACAGACGCTCGTCGGCGATCTGCTTCATGCCGGATGTGGCGGTGTAGAAGCGTTCGGCGTCCTTGACGCGCCACTTGGCGTAGGCGTCGACCATCACCGCTTTCTTCTCCAGGGTCAGGAACCGCTGGGTCGGGGCGTCGAGAGTCATCAGGCGGGCGTCGAACTTGCGCACCTGGTTCACGTACGGAATCTTCACGTGCATGCCAGGCTGGACATCCGCCTGGACCACCTTACCGAAGCGCAGCAGTACTGCACGCTCGGTCTGGGACACGATGTAGAAGCTGTTCCAGGCCACGAGGGCCAGGACCACGGCGGCGATCAGGGCGATCAGCGATCTGTTGCTCATCAGCGGCTCTCCCTAGTACGCAGCGGCTGCTGTTGCTGTTGCAGGTCCTGCGCCGCACGGGCGGCCGCATCGTTGACCGATGGCGACACGCTGGTGGTCGGCGCGGACGGGTTGCGGCTGCCTTCGACCATCTTGTCCAGCGGCAGGTAGAGCAGGTTGTTCTGCCCGTCCTTGGTCGCCACCATGACCTTGCTCGAATTGCTGTAGACCTCTTGCATGGTCTCCAGGTACAGGCGCTGACGGGTTACGTCAGGTGCCTTGCGGTACTCGGCAACCAGCTTGGTGAAGCGGTCGGCCTCACCCTTGGCGCGGGCGATGACTTCGTCGCGGTAACCGTTGGCGTCCTCGATGATGCGCTGCGCCTGACCACGGGCTTCGGGCACCACGCCATTGGCGTAGGACTCGGCCTGGTTGCGGGCACGCTGCTCGTCTTCGCGGGCGCGGATCACGTCGTCGAAGGCTTCCTGCACTTCACGCGGGGCTGCCGCGCTCTGTACGTTGACCTGGGTAACGGTGATACCGGTACGGTAGGTGTCGAGGAAGCGCTGCAGGCGTTCGCGGATATCCACGGCCATCTGCTCACGGCCTTCGGTCAGCACCTGGTCCATCGAAGTGGAACCCACCACGTGGCGCAGGGCACTGTCGGTCGCGTGCTGCAGGCTGACCTCAGGCTGGTCGACGTTGAGCACGAAGTCCTGCAGGTTGCTGATCTTGTACTGGACGGTCAGCGGTACCTCGACGATGTTCTCGTCTTCGGTCAGCATCTGGCCCTGTTTGGTATAGGCACGCTCGCGCGTGACGTTCTCCATGTACTTGCGATCGATCGGCGGGAAGTAGATGTTCAGGCCGGGACCGACCGTCTCGTAGTACTTGCCGAAGCGCAGCACCACGGCCTGCTCCTGCTCGTCGACCACGTACACGGCGCTGTACAGCCAGATTGCAGCCAGTACCGCCAGGCCGATGCCCAGCAGACCCAGGCCACCGCCCTTGCCGACATTGCGGTCACCGCCGCCACGTTTCTTGCCACTGCCGAACATGCCGTTCAGGCTGTCCTGCAATTTGCGGAAGGCCTCGTCCAGGTCCGGTGGACCTTTCTTGTCACCACCGCCGCCACCGCCATTTCGGCGACCGCCCCAGGGGTCCTGATTGTTCGAGTTGCCACCCGGCTCGTTCCAAGCCATAGCGCTCTCCATCTGATAAAGCAAAGACGCGCCCACGGCGCGCCGTCCAATGCTACAGAATGCCTGTCACTGCTGCCCGGCGACCTCGACGAGCATTTATTGCAAAGTGTGTTGCTCGACAAACATTTGCGGCTCCATGCCTTCGCGGCTGACCAGGCGATTCAGTTCGACCATGGGCAGTCGCACGCTCAGCAGGCTGCGCCCTTCTTCATCATGCTCTTCACTCTGCACGGCACCCAGGGCAAAGAATTGCGCGCGCAAGCGGGCAAAACGCTGCTCCAGGCACAGGGTACCGACAAACAGATCATCCCCCAGCAACTCGGCAATCGCCTGGCCGACCAGCTCCAGGCCACGCCCATCGCGTGCCGATACCCAGACCCGTTCCGGCTTGCCATCGGCATTGCGCTGGATCTGCGGCTCGACATCTTCGAGCAGGTCGAGTTTGTTATACACCTCGAGGATCGGCAACCCTTCGGCACCAATCTCGCCCAATACCGCCAGCACCTGCTCGATCTGCTCCATGCGCTCCGGCTCATGGGCGTCGATCACATGCAGCAACAAGTCGGAATTGCTCGACTCTTCGAGCGTAGCCCGAAATGCCTCGACCAGCTTGTGCGGCAGGTGGCGAATGAAGCCCACGGTATCGGCCAGCACGATCGGCCCCAGGTCGTTCAGCTCGAGCCGGCGCAGGGTCGGGTCGAGGGTGGCGAACAACTGGTCTGCGGCATACACCTCGGACTCTGTCAGGGCGTTGAACAGCGTGGACTTGCCGGCGTTGGTATAACCCACCAGCGACACCGACGGGATGTCCGCGCGCTTGCGCCCGCGGCGCGCCTGCTCGCGCTGGCTGCGCACCTTCTCCAAGCGTGACTTGATCTGGCGAATGCGCACCCGCAACAGGCGGCGGTCGGTTTCCAGCTGGGTTTCACCCGGGCCCCGCAGGCCGATACCACCTTTCTGTCGCTCAAGGTGGGTCCAGCCGCGCACCAGCCGCGTGCTCATGTGCTCGAGCTGGGCCAGTTCGACCTGCAGCTTGCCTTCATGGGTACGCGCCCGTTGGGCGAAGATATCGAGGATCAGCCCGGTACGGTCGAGCACACGGCACTCGAACACGCGTTCGAGGTTGCGCTCCTGACTGGGCGTGAGGGTGTGATTGAAAATCACCAGGTCTACCTGCTCGGCATGGACCAGGTCGTGCAACTCTTCGACCTTGCCACTGCCAATCAGGTATTTGGCGGAAGGCTGATGCCTTGACACCGTGACCAGCGAGACGATGTCGGCACCGGCCGACAATGCCAGCTCCTGAAACTCCTGCGGGTCTTCGCGCGCCTCAGGGTTCTGACCTTCCAAGTGAACGAGCAATGCCCGCTCACCACCACCGTGGCGCTCAAAGAACAATGCAGGCTCCTATCAGGCGTTGCCTGGCTCGCTGTCGCCGTGCTCGGAATCGGACGGGCTTGGCAGACGAACCGGACGGGCAGGGACCACGGTCGAGATGGCGTGCTTGTAGACCATCTGGCTGACGGTGTTCTTCAGCAGTACCACGAACTGGTCGAAAGACTCGATCGAACCCTGCAGTTTGATGCCGTTGACCAGGTAAATGGATACCGGGACCTTTTCTTTTCTCAAGGTGTTCAAGTAAGGGTCTTGTAGCGAATGCCCTTTTGACATATGCCGCACTCCTGTAAGGATAAATAATAGAAAATCAAGAAAATCGATAAATTAGGCCGCCCCTTCGCAAGAATAGACGGCAATCAGCAGGGACTCAGCTCAATATGGAGATGGCCCCAAGGTATTTCAAGGTGCGGGACAGATTGTCGCAGGCCAGGCTGTCAAGCCAGTGTACTTCAGGCCAGCCACGCAACCAGGTGAACTGCCGCTTGGCCAGCTGCCTGGTAGCAATGATACCGCGTTCACGCATCTCATTCTCAGTCAGCTTGCCGTCCAGGTAATCCCAGACCTGCCGATACCCCACTGCCCGTATAGACGGCAGCCCGGCGTGCAAGTCACTTCTGGCTCGCAGCGATCGGACCTCGTCGACGAAGCCCTGTTCCAGCATCTGTGAAAATCGTAACGCAATTCGCTGATGCAAAATGTGACGATCTGTAGGAGCAATCGCCAAACTCGCGACAGTATAGGGCAAATGTCCGCCAGCGCCTGCGTCTGCGCCGCGACTTTCCGCGAATTGACGCTGTCGATGTGCCGTCATGCTCTCGCCACTCACCCGGTACACCTCCAATGCCCGGATCAACCGCTGCGGGTCGTTGGGGTGGATACGCGCCGCCGACTCGGGGTCAACCTCGGCCAACTGGCGGTGCAACTCGGCCAGGCCCAGCGCTTCGGCCTGGGCTTCCAGCTCGGCACGCACTGCGGCATCGGCCGCCGGCATGTCGGCCAGGCCATCGATCAACGCCTTGTAATAGAGCATGGTGCCGCCCACCAGCAGCGGAATCTTGCCGCGTGCGGTGATCTCGGCCATGGCCTCCAGGGCATCGGCACGGAACTGCGCAGCCGAATAGCTCTCGGCCGGGTCGCGAATGTCGATCAACCGGTGCGGGTGAGCGGCGAGGACTTCTTTCGACGGCTTGGCCGAACCGATGTCCATGCCCCGGTAGACCAGCGCCGAATCGACGCTGATCAGCTCGCACGGCAGTGCTTTGGTCAGCTCGATGGCCAGGTCCGTCTTGCCGGCCGCTGTCGGACCCATCAGGAATATTGCAGGGGGCTTGCCGCTCATTTCATCGACCGCGCAGGAAGAGTTTGTCCAGGTCGTCCAGGCCCATCTGGGTCCAGGTGGGGCGACCATGGTTGCATTGGCCGCTGCGTTCGGTGTTTTCCATGTCACGCAGCAGCGCGTTCATCTCGGGGATCGCCAGGCGCCGGTTGGCGCGCACCGCGCCGTGACAAGCCATTGTACCGAGCAGCTCGTTCAGGTGCGCCTGGATACGGTCGCTGGTGCCGTATTCCATCAGGTCTGCAAGCACATCCTGCACCAGGCGGTTGGCCTCGGCCTGCTTGAGCAAAGCCGGGATCTGACGGATGGCCAGGGTCTCGGGGCCCAGGCGCTGCAGTTCGAAGCCCAGCCGCTGGAACCACTGCGCATGCTCTTCGGCGCAATCTGCTTCACGCTGGCTCAAGGCAAGGGTCTCGGGCACCAGCAGCGGCTGGCCGCTGAGGCCTTCGCTGGCCATGGCCACCTTCAGACGCTCGTACATGATGCGCTCGTGTGCGGCATGCATGTCTACCAGCACCAGGCCGATGGCGTTCTCGGCCAGGATGTAGATGCCCTTGAGCTGCGCCAGCGCATAGCCCAGCGGGGGAATGTCACCCTGGCTTTCAGGCAGCGCCGTCGTCGGCGCCGCGCCTTCATCCAGCGGCTTGTAAAACTCGCGATACACCGCCTGCGCCTCGGCGGCCGGTAGCGGTTGCGAGGGGCGCGGGGTGTACTGGTACTGGTAACCCGCGCCATTGCCACCACTGGAAAACGACTGCTGCGGGGCACGTGGCTGCTCGAGCACCGGCGAGGCCAGGCGCATTTCGCCCTGGGGGCCGAACTCGCCGGCCTGCTGGCCCGTGGCGCGGACCACTTCGGGCACGGCAGCAGGCGCCGCCAACTGGTCCTCCGGGCGCACATCGGCCAGGGCGCGATGCAGGGTGCCATACAAGAAGTCGTGCACCGAGCGCCCCTCGCGGAAACGCACTTCGTGCTTGGTCGGGTGCACGTTGACGTCGACGCCGTTGGGCTCCAGCTCCAGGAACAGCACGAAGGTCGGGTGCCGACCATTGAACAGCACGTCGCGGTAGGCCTGGCGCACGGCGTGGGCGACCAGCTTGTCGCGCACCGCACGGCCGTTGACGAAGAAATACTGCAGGTCTGCCTGGCTGCGCGAGAAGGTCGGCAGGCCGACCCAGCCCCACAGACGCAGGCCGTTGCGCTCCACATCGATCGGCAGCGCCTGTTCCATGAAGCCCGGGCCGCAGATGGCGCCCACCCGCCGCGCACGGGCGGTTTCATCGTGAGCCTCATGCAGGCTGAAAATGCTCTTGCCGTTGTGCCGCAGGTGGAAGCCGACATCGAAGCGCGCCAGCGCCAGGCGCCGGATCACTTCCTGCAGGTGATCGAATTCGGTTTTCTCGGCCTTGAGGAACTTGCGCCGGGCCGGGGTGTTGAAGAACAGGTCGCGCACTTCCACCGAAGTACCCACCGGGTGCGCCGCCGGCTGCACCCGCGGGGTCATGTCGCGGCCCTCGGTTTCCACCTGCCAGGCCTCGGTAGCGCTGGCGGTGCGCGAGGTCAGGGTCAGGCGCGCCACCGAACTGATCGAGGCCAGGGCCTCACCACGGAAGCCCAGGCTCAATACCCCTTCGAGGTCTTCCAGCTCGCGGATCTTGCTGGTGGCATGACGGGCCAGGGCCAGCGGCAGGTCGTCGGCGGAGATGCCGCTGCCATCGTCACGCACCCGCAGCAGCTTGACGCCGCCCTGCTCCACTTCAACGTCGATACGCCGGGCGCCGGAGTCCAGGCTGTTCTCCAGCAATTCCTTGGCGACAGAAGCTGGCCGCTCGACAACCTCGCCGGCGGCAATCTGGTTGGCCAGCCGCGGGCTGAGCAGCTGGATGCGCGAACCGCCACTCATTGCGAGGCCAATGTGGTAGCAGGGATGTCGAGGCGCTGGCCGACCTTCAGCTCATCGGTCTTGAGGCTGTTGGTGCTGCGCAGGCTGGTCACGCTGACCTGGTAGCGCACGGCAAGCATCGCCAGGGTCTCGCCGGGGCGCACCGTGTGCTCACGCGGGCCAGCGGCGATCTTGCCGGTGTCGCGCAGCCAGGCGATGTAGGTGCCGGGCGGCGGGTTCTGCTGGAAGTACTGGCGCACACCGGTGTGGATCGAACGGGCCAGGGCCTGCTGGTGGCTGGCGGTGGCCAGCTTGGCGGCTTCGTTGTTGTTCGAGATGAACCCGGTTTCAACGAGGATCGACGGAATATCCGGCGACTTCAGCACCATGAAGCCGGCTTGTTCCACCCGCTGCTTGTGCAGCGAGGTAATGCGGCCCATGTTGCCCAGCACCTTCTGCCCCACATTGAGGCTGGAGCTGAGCGTGGCGGTCATCGACAGGTCGAGCAGCACGCCGGCCAGCATGCGGTCCTTGTCGTCGAGGCTGACGTTACCGGCACCACCGATCAGGTCGGAACGGTTTTCCGTGTCGGCCAGCCAGCGCGCGGTCTCGGAGGTAGCGCCGCGATCGGACAGAGCGAATACCGAGGCGCCAAAGGCGGCACGGGACGGCGCGGCGTCGGCGTGGATCGAGATGAACAGGTCGGCGCCCTTCTTGCGGGCGATTTCCGTACGTTTGCGCAGCGGGATGAAGTAATCGCCAGTACGGGTCAGCTCGGCCCGGAAGCCTTTTTCGCTGTTGATCTGGCGCTGCAGCTCCTTGGCGATCTGCAGCACGATGTCTTTTTCGTGCTGACCACGCGAGCCGGACGCACCCGGGTCTTCGCCACCGTGGCCGGCGTCGATGGCAACCACGATGTCACGCTTGCCGTTGGGTACCGGCGGCAGCTTGATGGCAGGCTGGGCCGGGGTCACCGGCACTGCCGGCGTGGTTGCAGGCGTCGGTACCGGGGCTGGGGCCGGAGTCGGCGCGCTGGCCGCGATGGCATCTGCCTCCTGGTCGTACAGATCGACCACCAGGCGGTTGCCGTACTGGGCATTGGGCGCCAGGGTGAAGCTTTTTGGGGTGACCGACTTTTTCAGGTCGACCACCACCCGCAGGTCGGTCGGGGTGCGCTGGGCCGAACGGACGCTGCTGATCGGCGTATTGGAAGTGGCCACGTTGAGTGGCGCAGCCAGGGTCGCGCCATTGATGTCGATGACCAGGCGATCGGGCGCGCTCAGGGTGAAGACGCTGTGTTGCACGGGGCCAGACAGGTCGAAGACCAGCCGCGTGTTGTCCGGCGCGCGCCACAGGCGCATGCTCTTGACTTGAGTGACGGCCAGAGCGTCAACGGTCACCGTTGTCAGCAGCAGCCCAACGATGGCGACCAGTGCGCGTATGCGCATACCTACCCCACTTACTGTTTATAGTGTTCGGCCAGTGCCACGCACCAGGCCTCGCCGCGAGCCCCCTGCGGCGAAAGGATCAGCGAGCGTCCGCCCGCTTGGGGGCTTATGGTAATGGTCAGGTCGGGCTTTGGCAAAACGCCCGCACCCTTTTGTGGCCACTCGAACAGGCACAGCGGGTCGCCCTCGAAATAGTCACGAATGCCCATGAACTCCAGCTCTTCCGGATCGACCAGGCGGTACAGGTCGAAATGGAACGCCCGCACCTCGCCGATCTCGTAAGGCTCGACCACAGTGAAGGTCGGGCTTTTCACTGCACCAGTATGGCCCAGGCCGCGAATCAGGCCACGCGACAGCGTGGTTTTGCCCGCACCCAGGTCACCTTCCAGAAAAATCACGCCGTGACCGCCGGTCACCTCGGCCAGTTGTGCGCCGAATTTGACCGTGGCCGCTTCATCGGCCAGAAACAGGTTTAAGCCAGACACGCAGAATGCTCCTCCAACAACTCACGAATGACCGGCGCCAGATCGCTGGCAGCCAAGCCCCTACCTTTTACGCCCAGACGCTCGCCCGCGCAGGCGTGCAGCCATACCCCCAGCCCTGCGGCATGCCAGGCATCCAGGCCTTGGGCCAGCAGCGCCGCCAGCACGCCGGTCAGCACATCGCCCAGGCCGGCACCGGCCATGGCCGGGTGGCCACGTTCGCACAGCAGCAACTGCCCGACCGGGTCGGCTACCAGAGTGCCGGCCCCCTTGAGCACGCAGACGCTGTTGTAACGGCGCGCCAGCTTGCGTGCGGCGCCCGGGCGGTCCGCCTGCACAGCCTCGGTGGAAATGCCCAGCAGCCGCGCCGCCTCCCCCGGGTGCGGGGTAAGAATGCTGCCACTGGGCAGGGCTAACGGGGTGCGCGCCAGCAAGTTCAGGGCGTCGGCGTCCCACACCTGCGGGCGCTCGGCATTGGCCACCGCCGACAGCAGGCTGCGGCCCCAGGCCGCCTGGCCCAGGCCTGGGCCGACCACCAGCACCGAAGCGCGCTCCAGCACGCCCATCAGCTGGTTGGCCGAGCTGGCGCCCAGGCACATGACCTCAGGCAGGCGCGCCAGGCTGGCAGTCACGTGTTCGGGCCGGGTCGCCACACTGACCAGCCCCGCGCCACAGCGCAGGGCAGCTTCGGCGCTGAGCAGCACGGCGCCACCAGTGCCAAGGTCGCCACCGACCACCAGTACATGGCCGAAGTCGCCTTTATGGGCATGCGCATGCCGTGCCGGCAGGTGCGCGACAGTCACGCTGCTGAGCAATTGAGGGGTGTGGCTGGGGTGTTTGGTCTGCGGCATGGGGTCAAAGGCTCCAATGTCTGGCAGAATTATACGCACCTGAGCCCGTATTGCCTTGCCCATCCATGTCCGCCTGTACGCCTGACCTCATCCAACTGGCCCAATCGATCAAGATTTGGGGCCAAGAACTCGGTTTTGCCCACGTTGGCATCGCCGGGGTCGACCTTGGCGAACACGAACACCACCTGCAGCGCTGGCTCGACGCCGGCTATCAGGGCGAGATGGAATACCTGGGCGCGCACGGCAGCAAGCGCGCGCACCCAGAGCAGCTGATCCCCGGCACGGTACGCGTGGTATCGCTGCGCATGGACTACCTGCCCGGCGACACGCAGATGGCGCAGCGCCTGGCACAGCCGGAGAAAGCCTACGTGTCGCGCTACGCCTTGGGCCGGGATTACCACAAGCTGGTGCGCAAGCGCGTGCAGTTTCTGGCCGATCGCATTCAGGAAGCCATCGGCCCGTTCGGTTACCGCGCCTTCGTCGACAGCGCTCCGGTGCTGGAAAAGGCCTTGGCCGAGCAGGCCGGGTTAGGCTGGATCGGCAAGAACACCCTGCTGCTCAACCGCAAGGCGGGCAGCTACTTCTTCCTCGCCGAGCTGTTCGTCGACCTGCCGCTGCCGGTGGACGAAGCCACCACCAGCGAACACTGCGGGCGCTGCCAGGCCTGCCTGGACATCTGCCCGACCCAGGCCTTCGTCGGGCCGTATGTGCTGGATGCGCGGCGCTGCATTTCGTACCTGACCATCGAACTGCGCGGGCCCATCCCTGTCGAGTTGCGTTCGAAGATGGGCAATCGGGTGTTCGGTTGCGATGACTGTCAGATCGTCTGCCCGTGGAACCGCTTTGCCAGGCACAGCCAGGAACAGGACTTCCAGCCAAGGCACGGGCTGGAGAATGCCGAGTTGGCGGAGATGTTCCTGTGGGATGAAAGGACCTTCCTGCGCAAGACCGAAGGTGGGCCGTTGCGCCGGGCCGGGTATGAGCGCTGGTTGCGCAACCTGGCGGTGGGGCTTGGCAATGCGCCATCGACGATCCCGGTGATCGAAGCGCTGAAGGCGCGGCGCGAGGATGCCTCGGAGCTGGTGAGGGAGCATGTGGAGTGGGCGCTGGCGCAGCACGGCGTTTCGTAGCCACACAACCCCTGTGGGAGCGGGTTCACCCGCGAACACGGGCGAAGCCCGTGCCATGCTCCGCGTTGGATTCTTCGCGGCTAAAGCCGCTCCCACAGGGTACGCGGAGCGACAGCGCAGCCCAAAGGGCTGGGTAATTCCCACAGGGGCCAGGTTGCGCCCGCGACTGCGCTACTGCTGATCGTTGTAATGGAACTTGGGCATTTCCCAATGGAACCGAATGGCCAGCAGCCGCACCAGGAACCCGCCAAACAAGGTCAGCAGCATCGCCTGCTCCGCCGGCACCTTGAAATACACGCAACCCAGGTAGAACCACGCCGCGGCAAACGACACACTGGCGTACAGCTCGCGACGGAACACCAGGGGAATGTCGTTGCAGAAGATATCCCGCAAGATCCCGCCAAATACCCCGGTGATCACCCCGCTGATCGACGCCACCAGCATGCCCTGCCCCATCTCCAGCGCGGTCATGCAGCCAATCAGGGTAAAGGCCACCAGCCCCAGGGCATCGAGCACCAGGAACAGCGAGCGCAGGCGGCGCATCATCGGCGCGATGAAAATGGTCAGCAGCGCCGCACAGCTGGTCAGCACCAGGTATTCAGGGTGCTTCACCCAGGTCAGCGGGTAGTGCCCGAGCAGCACGTCACGCACCGAGCCGCCACCCAGGGCGGTGACACAGGCAATCAGCACCACGCCGAACCAGTCCATGCCGCGGCGGCCGGCAGACAACGCGCCGGTCATGGCTTCGGCGGTGATGGCGATGAGGTAGAGCATCAACAACATGGTGCGGAGTCCGTGCGGGCGTGCGAGAAAGGCGCGCAGTCTAACCAGTTGCCCAGGGCACCAAAAGAGGGCGCAGATACAATATCTGCGCCTTTTCGGCTCACACCTTGATGAAGTGCTCGCGATAGTGGCGCAGTTCGGCGATCGATTCGCGGATGTCGTCCAGCGCCAGGTGGGTGTTGCCCTTCTTGAAGCTGTCGCGCACGTCAGGCGCCCAGCGTGCAGCCAGCTCCTTCAGGGTCGAAACGTCCAGGTTGCGGTAGTGGAAGTAGTTTTCCAGGTTGCGCATGTGCCGGTACAGGAAGCGGCGGTCCTGGCAGATGCTGTTGCCACAGATCGGCGACTTGCCTTTCGGCACCCACTGCTCGAGGAAGGCGATGGTCTGCGCCTCGGCTTCGGCCATGCCGACCTTGCTCTCGCGTACGCGCTGGGTCAGGCCCGAAGCGCCATGGGTGCGGGTGTTCCATTCGTCCATGCGCGCCAGCACTTCGTCACTGTGGTGGATGGCGATCACCGGCCCTTCGGCCAGGGTGTTCAGTTCGCTGTCGGTGACGATGGTGGCCATCTCGATGATGACGTCGCTGTCCGGATCCAGGCCTGTCATTTCAAGGTCGATCCAGATCAGGTTCTGTGGGTTTTGCATGCGGGGACTCCTCGTATAGGCCGTCATAGTAGCGTAGTGGCCAAGGCACGCCCATTCACGGCACGAAGGTAAGCCAAATGGTCCGGCGCCTGGCGTGCTAAACTGCCTGCCGTTTTCAACCTGCCCCACGCACGGAACCTTCATGGCCAAACGCCAGCTCAATCGCCGCCAGAACTGGCGCATCGAAAAAATCCAGAACGAGCGCGCCGCGCGTGCGGCCAAACGCGAACAGCACGCACTGCAGGAACTGGAGGGTGGCGACCTGGGGCCGGAGCAGCTGGGCCTGGTGATTGCGCACTTCGGTGTGCAGGTAGAGGTGGAAGCCCAGGACGGCGAAGCCGCTGGCCAGGTGTTCCGCTGCCACTTGCGCGCCAACCTGCCGGCGCTGGTTACCGGCGACCGCGTGGTATGGCGGGCGGGCAACCAGGGCATTGGCGTGATCGTCGCGCAGATGCCGCGCAGCACCGAGCTGTGCCGGCCTAACAACCACGGCCAGCTGAAGCCGGTGGCGGCCAACGTCGACCTGATCGTGATCGTCTTCGCCCCTGCGCCCGAACCGCACCCCAACCTGATCGACCGCTACCTGGTGGCCGCAGAGCACGCCGGCATTCGCCCGCTGTTGCTGCTGAACAAGGCCGACCTGATCAACGACGAGAACGGCCCGGGCCTGCACGCACTGCTGGAGGTTTACCGCGAGCTGGGCTACCCGCTGCTGGAAGTCTCGGCACATCACGGTGACGGCATGCAACGCCTGCAGCAGATGCTCGACGGCCACATCAGCGTGTTCGTCGGCCAGTCGGGGGTGGGCAAGTCGTCTTTGGTCAACAGCCTGCTGCCGGACGCCGGCACCCGTGTCGGCGACCTGTCGGAATGGTCTGGCCAGGGCACCCACACCACCACCACTGCGCGTTTGTACCACTTCCCCAATGGGGGTGACCTGATCGATTCGCCGGGTATCCGCGAGTTCGGCCTGGGTCATGTCAGCCGCAGCGATGTGGAGGATGGTTTCATCGAGTTCCGCGACTTGTTCGGCACCTGCCGCTTCCGCGACTGCAAGCATGATCGCGAACCGGGCTGTGCGCTGCTCAAGGCGCTGGACGAGGGGCGCATCAAGCCGCAACGAATGAACAGCTATCGCTCGATCATCGCCAGTTTGCCGGAAGACGCTTACTGACCTGCCCGCTCCCGCAGGTACTAGACAAGGCTCAAGGGCCACTCCAATCCTGTGGGAGCGGGCGTGCCCGCGAAGCAGGCACCGCGGTGGTTGGCACGGGCTTCGCCCGTGTTCGCGGGCAAGCCCGCTCCCACAGGTTCCGCGCTTGCTTCAGCTACAGCGCAATCCTGTAGGGTTTACTGGTCCTTGGCCTCATCCATCTTCAGCGTCCCCTCTTCGAAGATGTTCAGCTTCTGGCGCAGTTCACGCGGCTGCATGGGTGCCTGCCCGGCCTCCCCTGGCGCAGCCGGTGCCGCAGCAGCCGGCGGCGCGGGCTCGGCAGCCGGTGCTTCTGGCGCGCCCTGCTCGCCTTCGATATTGCGTTGGGCCTTCTTGGTCAGCACGATGATGTCGATACGGCGGTTGACCGGGTTGAACGGGTCCTTGCGGTCGAACAGCGACGACGAGGCGTAGCCCACCACCCGTGCCACCTGGCCGTCCGGGTAACCACCAGCCACCAGCGCGCGGCGTGCGGCGTTGGCGCGGTTGGCCGACAGTTCCCAGTTGCCGAACTCGCCAGTGCCGGCATACGGCTTGGCATCGGTGTGGCCACTGATGCTGATCTTGTTCGGCACCGCCTTGATGGTGTCGGCCATGGCCAACAGGATGTCCTCGAAGTACGGCTGCAGGCGCGCGCTGCCGATGTCGAACATCGGCCGGTTCTCGGCGTCCATGATCTGGATGCGCAGGCCGTCCTGGGTGATCTCGAACAGGATCTGGTCCTTGAACTTCTGCAGCTGCGGGTTCTCTTCCACCTTGTTCTGCAATTCCTGCAGCAGCAACTCCAGGCGCTCACGCTCGACCTGCTCGGCCATGGTCTCCACCTGGTCCTTGTCCAGCTGGATGCTGGTATCAGGCGTCGGCTCCGACTTGGCTTCGGGGTTGATGGTCTTTTCCGGCGCCAGCTGAGGCGAGCCACCCAGGTCGATGACGTAGGGCGTACCGCTTTCCGAGAAACCGATCGGGTCCTTGAAGTAGCCGGCAATGGCGATCTTCTGTTCCGGCGTGGCCGTGGACAACAGCCACAGCACCAGGAAGAACGCCATCATCGCCGTGGCGAAGTCGGCGAAGGCGATTTTCCAGGCGCCGCCGTGGTGGCCGCCGCCATAGCGCTTGACGCGCTTGACGATGATGGGCTGATTGTTCTCCATGACTCAGCGACCGCGAACCGCTTGTTCCAGCTCGGCGAAGCTTGGGCGGTGCTTGGGGTACAGCACCTTGCGCCCGAACTCGACCGCCAGCGACGGCGGCATGCCCGAGGCCGAGGCCACCAACGATGCCTTGATCGATTCGTAGAGGTTCAGCTCTTCCTTGGCATCGTGCTCCAGGCACTTGGCCAACGGGCCGAAGAAGCCGTAGGCCGCCAGAATACCGAAGAAGGTACCCACCAGTGCCGCACCCACATGGAGGCCGATGGAGGCCTGGTCACCCTCGCCGAGCGAGGCCATGGTCACCACGATACCCAGTACCGCCGCAACGATACCGAAGCCGGGCATGCCGTCGGCGATACCGTTCACCGCATGGGAAGGGTGCTCCAGCTCTTCCTTCATGCTCAGCAGTTCCATGTCGAACAGGCCCTCGAGTTCGTGCGGGGCCATGTTGCCGGTGGACATGATGCGCAGGTAGTCGCAGACGAACGCGGTCATGCGCTCATCGGCCAGCACCGTCGGGTACTTGGCGAAGATCGGGCTGGCGGCGGCATCCTCGATGTCGGCCTCGATGGCCATCATGCCTTCGCGCCGGCTCTTGTTGAGGATCTCGTACACCAGGCCCAGCACTTCCAGGTAGAAGGCATGAGTGAAGCGCGAGCCGAACATCTTCATCGACTTCTTGATGACGTGCATGGTCATGTGGCCAGGGTTGGCCTGCAGGAATGCACCAAAGGCCGCACCGCCGATGATCAGTACTTCGAACGGCTGGATCAGTGCCGCGATCTTGCCGTGGGAAAGCACGTATCCGCCGAGCACGCTCGCGAATACGACGATGATGCCGATAATTTTAGCCATAGGTTCAAAGCACTTGCTGTCGTGGTCAGGGGAAGAGACGGGAGCTTTAAAACTCTTCTTCTACTTATCGGCAGAACTGCGCCAGACTATAGCCACTCAATGCGAAAAGCCAGTTCGGACTGATGTCAAAATGCCAATTGAAACCAAGGTGCCCGCTCAGGCTCCACGTACGCTAGAGGCCTGGGTAAAGCTGCTCGAGAGTGTTCGCATCCCCGTGCCGAAGCACAGCTACGACCGGGTCATGGCGGCCATCCACGATAGCCGCCGCTCGCTGCGCGATATCGCCGAACTGATGCAGGACAGCCCGGCACTGGTGCTGTCGGTGATGCGCGAAGCCAATCACCCCACCAATGCCAGCCTGGCAGAACCCGCCGAAAGCCTGGAAGTCGCCCTCAACCGCCTGGGCCTGGAGCGCAGCGAGCAGCTGCTCAAGCGCCTCCCGGCAGTGCCCGTCGAAGAGATCCCGCCGGTACTGTGCCAGTTCCAGCTGATCAGCCAGCACGCCTCGCAGCAAGCCAGCGGCCTGTTCGCCAGCCGTCTGGCACGGCTGTGGCAGGAAATCCACTGGGGCAGCCTGTTGTTCCTGTCGCCGCTCTGGCCGCTGGCGCTGGCCTACCCCAAGCTGCTCGATACCTGGGAACTGCGGGTTATCCACAAGGGCGAAGACGCCGCACATGTCGAGGACGAACTGTTTGGCGTGCGCATCATGGAACTGTGCCAGACCATGGCGGAGTACTGGCGCCTGCCACAATGGGTGACCCAGGGTTACCGCCTGCTGCTGGAAGAGCGAGAACAACTGGCCCAGGTGCTCAGCATCGCCCGCGACCAGGACCTGCTCAGCCAGCAACACCGCCTGGACGCCGAGCCTGGTCTGCGCCGCTGGTTCAACCAGCCGGCCAACACCGTGCTGCTGGCCAACAACCTGGCCCTGGCAGCACAGGTGGGCTGGGACAACCCGCACCTGCTGCGCTGGCAGCTGCTGACCGCACTGTACCTGCAGACCTCGCTGGAAGACGTACAGCAACAGGTGCACCAGCAGGCTGCGGCCAGCGCCCGCCGCCATGCCCAGCATGCCCTGTTCCACCCAGCCGAAGCGCTGATCTGGCCCTGGCACCAGCGCCGCCCGCACCCGGACATGCTGGCTCCGCCACCGCCGACCAACGACGAACTGGCACGCTGGCGCAAGCTGTGCCAGGACCTTCTGGCCCAGCCCAGCCCGTTTACCAACAGCGTGCACCTGGCCACACAGGTTATCGAGGCCCTTCTGGCCGCTGGCATGCAGCGGATCCTGCTACTGAGCCTGGACAGGGCCAACGACCAGCTGCGCGTGCAGCAGATGGCCGGCCTGCCCAAGGAAGCCGGGGCGCTGGTGCTGCCAGTGGCGCAGAACAAACTGCTGCAGAAGCTGCTGGCCCAGGCTGGGCAATTGCGCATCACCCCGGAAAACCACAGCCAGCTCTCGGCCCTGCTGCCAGCCCCGCTGCGTGCCTTGTTCCGCAGCGAGCACGTACTGCTGCGCTCACTGGCCGTGAACGATCAGGTGCTGATGCTGATGGTGGCTGACCAGGGCTGTCGGCCGCTGGCCGATGTCAGCGTGCAAGCCTTCGGCAAGACCGCACAGTGCACTGAACGGGCGCTGTCGGTGTTTGCCAACCGCAAGGCCTGAGCCTTGCGCTACAATCGGCCCTCTTTCCACACTGGAGACCGTGGATGACTGACTTTTCCGGCCTGCCCCTGGTGATCGAAGCTGCGGACCTGCTGCCGCGCCTGGATTCGCCACAGCTGATCCTGGTCGACCTGAGCAGCGCCAACCGCTATGTCAGCGGGCATATCCCCGGCGCACGCTTCGTCGAAGGCAAGCGTACCCAGCTCGGCCAGCCCCCCGCGCCAGGCCTGCTGCCGGCCCTGGGCGAGCTGGAAAAACTGTTCAGCGAACTCGGCCACCGCGACGATGCCGTGTATGTGGTGTATGACGATGAAGGCGGCGGCTGGGCCGGGCGCTTCATCTGGCTGCTCGACGTGATCGGCCACAAGCGTTACCACTACCTCAATGGCGGCATCCAGGCCTGGCCTGCCGACAAACTCTCCACAGAGGTACCCGCCAGCGGCAACACACAGGTGCACCTGCGCATCGACAGTTCGCCCACCGCCACCCGCGAGTACCTGCAAAGCCGCCTGGGCGCCAACGACCTGGTCATCTGGGACGCCCGTGGCCCGCAGGAATTCAGCGGCGAGAAAGTACTGGCAGCCAAGGGCGGCCACATCCCCGGCGCAATCAACTTCGAGTGGACCGCCGGCATGGACCTCAACGACCACCTGCGCATTCGCCAGGACATCGCCGAAGTCCTGCAGAACCTGGGTATCACCCCCGACAAGGAAGTGATTACCCACTGCCAGACCCACCGCCGCTCCGGTTTCACCTATCTGGTGGCCAAGGCCCTCGGCTACCCACGCGTCAAGGCCTACGCCGGCTCGTGGAGCGAATGGGGCAACCACCCGGACACGCCTGTAGAAGTCTAAGGAACCTGCATGAAATCCCGTTTGTTCATCATCAGCCAGTACCTGCTGCCGCACCACCTGCTGTCGCGGCTGGCCGGCTGCATCGCCGAGTGCCGCGTGCGCTGGTTCAAGAACGCCTTCACCGCCTGGTTCGCCAAGCGTTATCAGGTCAACATGAGCGAAGCGCTGGTCGAAGACCTGAGCGCCTATGAACACTTCAACGCGTTCTTCACTCGCGCCCTGAAGCCAGGTGCCCGCCCGCTGGACGAGACCCCGGGCGCCATCCTGTGCCCCGCCGACGGTGCCGTCAGCCAGCTCGGCCCGATCGAGCACGGCCGCATCTTCCAGGCCAAAGGCCACGGCTACAGCGCGCAGGAACTGCTGGGTGGTGACCCGGCCATGGCCGCGCCGTTCATGGGCGGCGAGTTCGCCACCATCTACCTGTCGCCCAAGGACTACCACCGCGTGCACATGCCGCTGGCCGGTACCCTGCGTGAGATGGTCTACGTGCCGGGCCGCCTGTTCTCGGTCAACCAGACAACCGCAGAGAACGTCCCCGAGCTGTTCGCCCGCAACGAGCGCGTGGTCTGCCTGTTCGATACCGAGCGCGGGCCGATGGCCGTGGTGCTGGTTGGCGCAATGATCGTCGCTTCGATCGAAACCGTATGGGCCGGGCTGGTGACGCCGCCCAAGCGTGAACTGAAAACCTTCCGCTACGACGAAGCCAGCCGCGCGCCGATCCACCTGGAGAAAGGCGCCGAACTGGGCCGCTTCAAGCTGGGGTCGACCGCTATCGTGCTGTTCGGGCCGGAGCAGGTGAAATGGGCGGAAACGCTGGGTGCCGGCTCTGCGGTGCGTATGGGGCAGCAGTTGGCGGTGCCTGTGCAGGCCTGATTACCTGATAGAACTTGGGGCCGCTTTGCGGCCCTTCGCGGGCACGCCCGCTCCCACAGAAAAGGTCGCGCTTAGCCTGTGGGAGCGGGCGTGCCCGCGAAGGGCTGCGAAGCAGCCCCAAGTTTGCAGATCAGCCGCGGGCGTCGCGGTCGCGCAGGCCCAGCAGGTACAGCACCCCATCCAGCCCCAGCGTGGAAATCGCCTGCTTGGCCGACTGACGCACCAGCGGCTTGGCCCGGAACGCAACGCCCAAGCCGGCCAGCGACAACATCGGCAGGTCATTGGCACCGTCACCCACGGCAATGGTCTGCTCCAGCTGCAAACCTTCTTCGCTGGCCAGCTTCTGCAGCAGCTCGGCCTTGCGCTGGGCATCGACGATCGGCTCCACCGCCACACCGGTCACCTTGCCGTCGACCACTTCCAGCTCATTGGCGAACACATAGTCGATGCCCAGGCGTGCCTGCACCTGACGGGCAAAGTAAGTGAAGCCACCGGACAGGATCGCCGTCTTGTAACCCAGGCGCTTGAGCTCGGCGAACAGGTTTTCGGCGCCCTCGGTCAGGCGCAGCGACGCACCAATCTCGTCCAGCACACCCACATCCAGGCCCTGGAGCAGCGCCATGCGCTCCTTGAAGCTGGCGCGGAAGTCCAGTTCGCCACGCATGGCGCGCTCGGTGATTGCGGCCACCTGCTCACCCACGCCAGCAGCCTTGGCCAGTTCGTCGATGACTTCGGCTTCGATCAGCGTCGAGTCCATGTCGAACACCGCCAGGCGACGGTTGCGGCGGAACAGATCGTCCTTCTGGAAGGCGATATCGATGCTCAGCTCTTCAGCCAGGGCGAAGAAGTCTGCACGCAGCGCCTGGGCATCGCTCGGCACGCCGCGCACGGAGATTTCGATGGCCGCCTTGCCCTTGTCGGTCTCGGCATCCAGCGCCACACGTGCCGACAGGCGCTCGATGCGCTCGATGGTCAGGCCGTACTGGCTGATTACCGCACTCACCCGCTGCAGCTGCTCTGGCGTGATCTTGCGGCTGAGCAAGGTGACGATGTGGCGCGCCTCGCCCTGGCCATCAGCCCAATGCTGGTAGTCTGCCTCGGAAATCGGCGTATAGCGGGCCTGCAGGTTCAGTTCGTGGGCCTTGGCCTGCACGCTCTGCAGCAGCGAAGTTGCCACTTCGTTGTCCGGGATATCGACCAGAATGCCGAACGACAAGGTACCGTGCATGACTGCCAGGCCAATGTCGAGGATGCTCACACCGCCCTGCAGCAGGACGCCGGTGATAGCCGCAGTGAGACCGGGACGGTCCTCACCGGTGATGTTGATCAGGACGATTTCGCGCACAACCTGGCTCCGACTTCGATGAAAAATGCGCATTCTACCGATTTTCCGTGACCATCGGGCGCCAACGATACTTTGCCGACAAAACCCGGCTCGCTATACTGCCCCACACTTTCATGCCATTAAGAGCCGAGCTCAGTGAACCGGCCCACGCCCGTCAAAGCAGACAACTTCTTCCTGATGATCTATCGCGCCCTGAGTCAACGTCGCGTGCCGCTGGCACTGCGCATCGCCTGCACCAACATATTCCTGGTGGCGCTGGCGTTGGTGATCTACGCCTGCGTAATGGGCCTGCAGTTCAAGCAGGCCATGCACGAGCAGGCCGATGCCTTGGGCCAGAGCCTGACTACCCAGACCGCCACCTCGGCGACCGAGCTGCTGGTGGCCAACGACATCCTCAGCCTCAACGTGCTGCTCGGCAACCTGGTGAAGAACCCGCTGGTGGCCCATGCGGCGATCTACAGCGTGGACAACCGCATCCTCGCCGAAGCCGGGCAGCGCCCGCGCAACAGCCTGCTGGGCGAGGCCGAAGGCCTGTACCAGACCAAGATCACCTTCCAGGATGTGACCGCCGGGCAACTGCGCATCAGCCTGGACATGAGCCAGTTCCAGCAGCCGATGCTGATCAGCCTGCAGAGCATGGGCATACTTGCCGCCATCCTGCTGGTGCTGGCGCTGACCTTGAGCCTGCGCCAGGGCCGCTTCATCACTCTGCCATTGCTGCAGCTGCGGGTGTGGCTGCGCGACCCGCAACCCTATACCCCGGCCACCGACCGGCAGGACGAGATCGGCGACATCGCCCGCCAGCTGCATGCGCGCCTGGCCCCGCCACCGCCACCTGAGCCGGAGCCTGAAGAAGAGGACGACGAGCAGTTCGATGACCTGCACGACGCAGTTCCGGCAGCCAAGGCCGCACCACGCGCCAAGCCTGCCACCCAGGCGGACGATGATGACGATGATGATGAAGCCTTCGCCGGCCTGCTGGACGACGAAAGCGCGCCCAAGGCCACCGTGATCGAATCCGACGAGCCGCAGTACAGCGCCGTGCTTGCCGTGCAACTAGGTTCGCAGGAGCAGCTGCGTCGCCTGCCGCGCACGCGCCTGACCGAACTGACCGAGCGCTACCGCGATTGCCTGGAGCACGCCGCCTCGCTCTACGACGGCGAAACTCACACGCTCAACGACGGCAGCACCCTGGTGCTGTTCCACAGCCGCGACTGCGGCGAGGACTATCTGACCAACGCCATCTGCTGCGGCGAGCTATTGCGCGCCCTGGGCCATGCCCTGCAGATCGAGGTAGCGGACAGCGGCATAACCCTGCAGCTGCAACTGGGCCTGGCCCTGGGCAATGACCTGCAAGGGCTGGAGCTGGTGGACCTGCTGATGGCCGAAAAGGCCCAGGACGCCCTGGCGCTGTCGCAGCACAGCCGCAACCTGTTGCTGGTAGAGAGGCAGATCAGCGATGACACGCTGATTCGCCAGCGCGCCCGCATTCGCCCGATTGCCAGCCCCGAAGGCGCCTGCTGCGTGGAGCGCCTGATGGAGCCCTACCCGTCGATGCTTGAGCGGCAACTGGCGCGGATGCACGAACGCCGAGCCTGATATCGAGGTGGCTTCTTCGCGGGTAAACCCGCTCCCATACCTGTGGGAGCGGGTTTACCCGCGAAGGGGCCGGTACAGGCAGTACACAAACAGCAGATACGAAAAAGCCCGCATCGTTGCGGGCTTTTTCGTATCTGGCAGTTCGATCAGAACCGGTAGACTTCCATATCGGTCCGAATCGGCGCAGCCATCGGGATCTTGGATTTCTCCGGCGTCTTCTTTACCTGAACCGGAGCAGCCTGCTTCTTTGGCGACTCTTCGGCAATCGCCGGCTGGTTTGCCAGCGGCTTGACCGCCGTGCTCAGCTGTTCGGCCAGCTTCTGCAGCAATTGCCCCTGGGCCTGCACCTGCGACGCCTCGCTGCCCGCATGTGGCTGCTCGAGGTGAACGATGCGGTTGTCACGCACGTGGCCACGGCGGTCCAGCAGGCGCCACTGGGCATCCAGGATGGCCGGCTGGTCCTTGCCCGAGTCCAGGCGCGTGATCGACAACAGCACTTGTACATCCGGGTTGAAACCGGCCGCCGCCGGGGCCAGCACCACACGCTGGCTGTCCAGGCGCCAGGCAAGCTGGCGCACCAGCAGCTGGTCGATATCCGACGAAAGGCTACCGGCCCAACGACCGTCCGTCGCCGAACTCAGGCTGCCATCAGGCTGACGCTGCAGGAACGTCTCACGTTGCAGGTAATCGGCTACCGATACCGGGCCGAGCACCACGGCCATGCCCGCACTCTGCGAAGGCTGGCCAGGATCACCACTGTCGAGCTGGTACAGGGCAACCGGCTGGTGCATGGTGCACCCGCCAAGGCCCAGCAGGCCAGTCATCAACAGCGCAAATGGAAGGCGCAGAAATTTCATCATCCCATCCAGGCGGTCGCCAACAGGCCAACCGCAGTGATACATGTATGTTCAAACGGGCACACGGCCACGCCGGCACCGCAAGGGCCATATCATCCGCGAAATAACCGTCCGACTCCAGCATTTCTGCCCGGAACGGCGCTGAAATTGCCGTTCCAGACATTTCACCGGTTATGCCGGCACTTCCACCTGCAACCCATCGACCCGCTGGAACCCGCGTGGCAGCTTGCTGCCGCGCCGTCCGCGCTCGCCCTTGTAATGCTCCAGGTCGTCCGCTTTCAGAGATAGGGTACGCTTGCCGGCTTGCAATACAAGAGTCGCGCCATCGGCAATCACGGCCAGATCGGTAACAAATTCTTCACGGCTGGCCACCCGGTCGCCCGGCACCCCGATGATCTTGTTGCCCTTGCCTTTGCCAAGCTGAGGCAGGTCACTGACCTTGAACACCAGCAGGCGGCCTTCGGTGGTGACCGCCGCCAGCCAGTCCTGCTCGCGGTTGGCCACCGGGCGCGGGGTCATGACCTTGGCACCGTTGGGCAGGCTGAGCAAGCCTTTGCCGGCCTTGTTCTTGGCCTGCAGGTCTTCACCCTTGACCACGAAGCCATAGCCGGCGTCCGAAGCCACCACGTACAGCGCATCGTCGTCCGGCAACAGCACGCACTCGAAGGTGGCCCCCGGCGGTGGCGTCAGGCGACCGGTCAGCGGTTCGCCCTGACCACGCGCCGACGGCAGGCTATGGGCGGCCAGCGAGTAACTGCGGCCAGTGGAGTCGATAAGTACGGCAAACTGGTTGGAGCGCCCGGCGGCGGCGGCCTTGAAGCCATCGCCGGCCTTGTACGACAGGCCGGTGGCATCGATGTCGTGGCCCTTGGCGCAGCGCACCCAGCCCTTCTCCGACAGCACCACGGTGACCGGCTCGGTCGGCATCAGCTCGTTTTCCGACAGGGCCTTGGCCTCGGCGCGCTCGACGATCGGCGAGCGGCGGTCGTCGCCATAGGTTTCGGCATCCTTGATCAGCTCGCTGCGTACCAGCTTGCGCAGCTTGGCCTCACTGCCCAGCAGGGCCAGCAGTTTGGCCTGTTCCTTCAGCAATTCGTCCTGCTCGCCGCGAATCTTCATCTCCTCCAGGCGCGCCAATTGACGCAGGCGGGTCTCGAGGATGTAGTCGGCCTGGATTTCGGTCAGGCCGAAGCGGGCAATCAGCGCCTGTTTAGGGTGCTCCTCGGTGCGGATGATGTGGATGACTTCATCCAGGTTGAGAAACGCGGTCAGCAAACCTTCCAACAGGTGCAGACGCTTCTCCACCTTGTCCAGGCGGTGCTGCAGGCGGCGACGAACGGTATTGGTGCGGAACTCCAGCCATTCCACCAGGATCGTCCGCAGGTTCTTCAACTGCGGGCGGCCATCCAGGCCGATGATGTTGATGTTGACCCGGTAGCTGCTCTCCAGATCAGTGGTGGCAAACAGGTGCTGCATCAGTTCATCGGCATCCACCCGGTTGGAGCGCGGGATGATGACGATGCGGCACGGGTTCTCGTGGTCCGACTCGTCACGCAGGTCGGCGACCATCGGCAGCTTCTTGGCCTGCATCTGCGCAGCGATCTGCTCCAGCACCTTGGCCCCGGAGACCTGGTGCGGCAGCGCGGTGACAACGATGTCGCCATCCTCGACGCGGTACACGGCACGCATGCGGATGGAACCGCGGCCACTTTCGTACATCTTGAGGATTTCTGCGCGCGGCGTGACGATCTCGGCCTCGGTCGGGTAGTCCGGCCCCTGGATGTGCTCGCACAGCTGCTCGATGGTGGCCTTGGGCTCGTCGAGCAGGCGCACACACGCCGTGGCCACTTCACGCAGGTTGTGCGGCGGCACATCGGTGGCCATGCCCACGGCGATACCAGTGGTGCCGTTGAGCAGGATGTTGGGCAGGCGCGCAGGCAAAACGGCCGGCTCCTGCAGGGTGCCGTCGAAGTTGGGCACCCAGTCCACGGTGCCCTGGCCCACTTCGCTGAGCAGCACTTCGGCGTAGCGCGAAAGACGCGCTTCGGTATAACGCATGGCGGCGAACGACTTCGGATCGTCCGGCGCACCCCAGTTGCCCTGGCCGTCGACCAGGGTGTAGCGGTAGCTGAACGGCTGCGCCATCAGCACCATGGCCTCGTAGCAGGCCGAGTCGCCGTGGGGGTGGAACTTGCCGAGCACGTCACCAACGGTACGCGCCGACTTCTTGTGCTTGGCATCGGCATCGAGCCCCAACTCGCTCATGGCGTAGACGATGCGACGCTGCACCGGCTTCAGGCCATCGCCGATGTGCGGCAGGGCGCGGTCCATGATCACGTACATGGAGTAGTTGAGGTAGGCCTGTTCGGTGAAGTCAGCCAGCGAGCGGCGTTCCACGCCGTCCAGGCTGAGTTCCAGTGAGTCGCTCATGCGGGCCTCGTCATTTCAGGTTCTGGCGCAGCAACATGGTGCCGCCGCGCTGGGTAAATTCAAGTTGTTTCAGGGCACTCATGCCCAGTAATACGGTCTGCCCGTCCAGGCCCGGTACCACGATGGCACGCACGTCCTGCAGGCGGATATCACCCAACTGCAGGCTCGCAAGGCGCGTGCGGTAGCCCTCGGTACGGCCGTTGGCGGTACTGAGCTGCACCGGGCTGCCGCGCTGCAGGCCCAGCTCGCGGCCCAACGCCTCGGGGATGGCCACGTCGGTGGCACCTGTGTCGAGCATGAAATGCACCACCTGGCCGTTGATCGCGCCATCCACCACGAAGTGGCCCTGGCCGTTGCCGAGCAGACGCACCTCGATGAAGCCTTCGCCATGCGACGATTGCACCTGGGCATTGGGGTTGCGCTGGCTGTCTTCCCATTGGCCGAAGAAACGCGTGGCAAGGAACAGCGCCGCCGCCCAGGCGACGATCATCAATACCTTGCCAGCCCGCTTGCCCGGTGCCTGGCTCATGGCTTGGCGCTCCATCCGCCTTCCGGCGCATCGAAGCGCCAGACGATCGGGCGTGTCTCGCCATCGGCGCGGGCGCCGTTGTTGTTGTCCACACCGATCCAGGCGCCCTTGGCATCGATCACCAGGGCCTCGGCCAGGCCGAACGGCTGTTGATAACGGCGCGACTCGACCAGGGCATCGGCAGCGAACGACCAGCAGCGCTCGACCTTGCCACTGTCAGTATCGCGACGGCACACCCTGTAAGCGTTGCGTTCGAGGGTGAACAGCTTGCCTTCGAACCAGGCCAGATCGGCGAAGTCGCGCGACAGCGCCTGGGCATTGGGCATCTGCGCCGGTTGCATTTCGACGCCAGCCTCGCTCAGCAGCACGCAGCTGCGCCCGCAGGTCCACACCGATTGCTGGCGCTCGATTGCCACCAGGCCCCGCCGCTCGCGCTCGGCGGCCAGCCACAGGCGGTCGCCCGCCGGGTTGATAGCCAGGCCTTCGAACAAGGCGTTGAAGTTCAGCAGCATGCCACTGGCCCGGGCCTGGCGCACCATCGCCGGGTCGATCTTCAACCAGTCCGGCTTGCCCTCCTGCGGTAGCTGCAGTACGGCTGCATGGGCCTCGCTGACCAGGTACAGGTTGCCAGCCTGGTCACAGGTGATGCCTTCGAAATCCAGCTCACCACCGCGAATGTACGAAGCCGCCCAGTTGCGCGACTTCAGCCCCCACGGCAGGCCGCTTTCCGGCACCGGCGGCGGCGTGAAGGTGAGCGGTTGTGCGCGCCAGGTGGCGTTCTGCTGGTCAAGGCGGTAGATGCGGTCGTCGTCGCGGTCGGACACGCCCCACAGCCCGCCCCGGCATTCCACCAGGCCAGACAGGTTGCCACCGCGCATGCCTTCGATCGGGTGCTCGGCGCTCAGCTTCAACTCTGGCCAGTTGCCCGCCAGGCTCGGCAGGGCAACCAGCGCCAGGCAGGCAGTCAGAAGCCGCGGAATCAAACCATGACCTCGGCCAGGTTGCCCTTGGTTTCCAGCCAGCTCTTGCGGTCGCCCGCGCGCTTCTTGGCCAGCAGCTTGTCCATCAGCTCGCAGGTGGCCTGCACATCGTCCAGGGTCAGCTGCACCAGGCGCCGGGTGTTCGGGTCCATGGTGGTTTCGCGCAGCTGTGGCGGGTTCATCTCGCCCAGGCCCTTGAAGCGGGTGACCTGTGGCTTGCCGCGTTTCTTCTCGGCCACCAGGCGATCGAGGATACCGTCACGCTCGGCCTCGTCGAGGGCGTAGTAGATTTCCTTGCCCAGGTCGATGCGATACAGCGGCGGCATGGCCACGTACACATGCCCGGCCTCGACCAGCGCGCGGAAGTGCTGGACGAACAGCGCGCACAGCAGCGTGGCGATGTGCAGGCCGTCGGAGTCGGCGTCGGCGAGGATGCAGATCTTGCCATAGCGCAGCTGCGCAAGGTCGGTGGCCCCCGGGTCGACGCCAATGGCCACGGCGATGTTGTGCACTTCCTGGCTGGCCAGGACTTCGCCACCGTCCACTTCCCAGGTGTTGAGGATCTTGCCACGCAGCGGCAGGATCGCCTGGAACTCCTTGTCGCGTGCCTGCTTGGCCGAGCCACCGGCCGAGTCACCCTCGACCAGGAACAGTTCGGCGCGCATCGGGTCCTGGCCGGCGCAATCGGCCAGTTTGCCGGGGAGTGCCGGGCCCTGGGTGATGCGCTTGCGCTCGACCTTCTTGCTGGCCTTCAGGCGACGCCCGGCGTTGCTGATGGCCAGCTCCGCCAGCTGCATGCCCAACTCGGGGTGGGCGTTGAGCCACAGGCTGAAAGCGTCCTTGACCACGCCGGAAACGAAGGCAGCCGCCTCGCGCGACGACAGGCGCTCCTTGGTCTGCCCGGAGAACTGCGGGTCCTGCATCTTCATCGACAGCACGAAGGTGATGCGCTCCCAGACGTCTTCCGGCGCCAGCTTCACGCCGCGCGGCAGCAGGTTGCGGAACTCGCAGAATTCGCGCATGGCATCCAGCAGGCCCTGGCGTAGGCCGTTGACGTGGGTGCCGCCCTGGGCGGTAGGGATCAGGTTGACGTAGCTTTCCTGGATGCTGTCACCGCCTTCGGGCAACCACAACAGGGCCCAGTCCACGGCCTCCTTGTTACCGGCCAGGCTGCCGCAGAACGGCTCGTCGGGCAGGCGCTGGAACTCGTTGACCGAATCGACCAGGTAGGAGCGCAGGCCGTCTTCATAGTGCCATTCGACCTTCTCGCCGCTGGCCTTGTCCTCGAAGCTGACCAGCAGGCCCGGGCACAGCACGGCCTTGGCCTTGAGCACGTGCTTGAGGCGGCTGATGGAGAACTTCGGCGAATCGAAGTACTTGGGGTCGGGACTGAAGTACACGCTGGTACCGGTGTTGCGCTTGCCAACCGAGCCGACCACTTCCAGCTCGCTGGCCTTGAAGCCATCGGCGAAGGTCATCTGGTATTCGTTGCCGTCACGTTTGACGCGCACGCGCACCTGGGTCGACAGGGCGTTGACCACCGAAATGCCCACGCCGTGAAGGCCGCCGGAGAACTGGTAGTTCTTGTTGGAGAACTTGCCGCCGGCGTGCAGCTTGGTGAGGATCAGCTCGACCCCGGACACGCCCTCTTCCGGGTGGATGTCCACCGGCATGCCGCGGCCATCGTCGCTGACTTCCAGCGAGTGGTCGGCATGGAGGATGACCTGCACCGAACGGGCATGCCCGGCCAGGGCTTCGTCGACACTGTTGTCGATGACTTCCTGGGCCAGGTGGTTTGGGCGGCTGGTATCGGTGTACATGCCCGGCCGCTTGCGGACCGGGTCAAGGCCCGAGAGGACTTCGATGGCGTCTGCGTTATAGGCGCTAGCGCTGGGAGTGGCCATAGGGTCTCGTCGTCAGTCTGGTGAATGCAAAAAGTCAAAATACAGAAAAATCGAGCGCTGCATACTGCCCACGGGCAATGCCGGCGAAGGCCAGCAGTGCCGGCAGGCGTTCGGCGAAGCCCTGGAAGCTGTGATCGCCGCCGGCCTGGATGCGCAGCGCACAAGCACGGTAATAGCGCTCGGCATGGCGATAGTCCAGGGTTTCATCGGCGGTCTGCAGCCACACTTGATAGCGGCTGGCATCCACCGGGGCTGGCACTTCCAGTTCGGCCAGGGTCTGCACGTGGTCGTGGGTCAACTCCCAGGCTTCACCGGTGTAGTGATTGTGCTGGATGCCCAGGTAGCCGTCGAAATGCTTGTGCGGGGTCACCGCCGGGTTCACCAGCAGGGCCTTGAGGCCGTGGCGCTCGGCCAGATGGGTGGCATAGTAGCCGCCGAGCGAACTGCCCACCAGTAATGGCGCGCCAAGTTCGGCGATGGCCGCTTCGAGCTGGGCGATGGCCTGGCGTGGGTGGTGGTGCAAGGCGGGCACCCGCAATTGGGCCGACAGACCCAGTTGCTGCATCACGGCCTCGAGTTGACGCGCCTTGGTCGAAAGTGGCGAGCTGTTAAAGCCATGGATATAGAGGATGGAACCCGACATGCTGCCCCCGGAATCTGTGGCTTCGCGCCCGGTGATAGGCGCAGGGACGCGCAGTGTAGCGCGTTCGCCGGGTTTTGACGCAGTGTCACGGGTTTCGCAACAATTTCTTCACCGAAGTCGCAACCACAGTTCCCTGTAGGAGCGGCCTTGTGTCGCGATGGGGCGCGAAGCGGCCCCAGGGTTGCAGCTTCGCCACAGACATTGCCGGGGCCGCTCTGCGGCCCATCGCGACACAAGGCCGCTCCTACAATTGACCGCGTCTGCAGCCGCAGCTCAATAGCCAGGGCTATCGAAATCGAGCTTCATCTGGAAATCCAGCGCCCGCTCCACTCCAGTCTCCAACCGCCCGTCGGCATGCAGGCGCAGCCAGCGGTATCCAGGCTGCTCGTCGCTCACCTTGAAGTCTTCGCTACCCGCCGCAAACTGGATACAGGTCGACGGGGTGGCCAGCAAGCGCCGACCACCGCGCACTTCATCCCATTCCTGATGCACATGCCCCCACAGCAGCGCCCGCACCTGTGGATAACCCTCGACGATATCGAACAGCGCCTGGGCATTGCGCAAGCCGATCGGCGCGATCCAGGCACATCCGATATCCACCGGCTGATGGTGGAAGCACACCAGGCAGTGCCGGTTGCCCGCCTCTTGCAGGGCTGCCTTCAACACGCTCAGCTGGTGATCTTCCAGCAGCCCATGGGTGGCCCCAGGTACCGCAGTGTCGAGCGTGATGATGCGCCACGCACCGATATCGGTCACTGCCTGCACCAGCTCCGGCGCCACTTGCGCCATGACCCGCGCCTCGTCGTGGTTGCCCGGCAACCAGCGCGTGGGCACGGCAAACGGCGCGGTCAGCTCACGGAACGCTTCGTAGGAGGCCACGCTGGCGTCCTGGGACAGGTCGCCGGTGCACAGCAGCAGGTCGACAAGCGGCTGCTCCCGCTGCACCTGGGCCACTACATGGCGCAGGCTGTCACGGGTATTGAGGCCCAGCATGCTGCCGGCCGGGTCGGCGAACAGGTGGGCATCGGTCAGTTGCACCACATGCACGGGGCGCGATTGGTCTGGCTGCGGCAACGGCCGTCTCCTCGAACGGATTCAGCAGGAATTATGGCTGGGCGACGGTCGCGAGCAAACACCCACGAACGACCTGCGTCACACTTCAGCGAACGCTC
Source organism: Pseudomonas sp. NLJ1 (assembly GCF_049486705.1). Lineage (NCBI taxonomy): Bacteria > Pseudomonadati > Pseudomonadota > Gammaproteobacteria > Pseudomonadales > Pseudomonadaceae > Pseudomonas > Pseudomonas sp. NLJ1. The sequence continues at coordinate 2,232,794 of NZ_CP137735.1, forward strand.
GCCAGTTCGTGGCCACAAGCCAGGCAGTGACTCAGCCATTCACCGAGGAACAGGTTGAGCTGGGCCTTTTCGTCCGGCTGGTGCATGGCCTCGTTCGGATAGGGGTAGATGCTGCGCAGGCGCCGGGTGTGCTCGGCACTGACCACTTCGGCCATGCGCGCATCGTGGTACACCTGCACTTCCAGGTGCGGTACCGGCAACCACGGCAGGCTGTGCTCCTGGCGCACGTGCAGGGTGGTGGTGTACGGGCAGGCCAGTACCACATCGAGCACCAGCACGCCGAGCATCTGGTCGCCCTGGGTCATGCCGATGCGGCGCGAGCTCTGGGTGGTGCGCATGTCTGGCAACAGGCGCATCAGCCGGGCGTAGTTGGCCTCGCAGGCTGCCTGCAGCCCGACCAGGTCGACCCGATAACGCTCGCGCAGCAGGTTCACTTCCACATACCTCTTACTTCGTCACGATTCAGCGCCAGCCATTGCAGGCCGATGATGGTCGCCGCGTTGCAGATACGCCCGTCGCGTACAGCCTGCAAGGCATTCTCGAACGACCACACGCGCACACGAATGTCCTCGCCCTCTTCTTCCAGGCCATGCAGGCCGCCCGCCCCTTCGCTGCTGCAACGGCCGAGGAACAGGTGAACGTATTCGTCACTACCGCCGGGCGACGGGAAGTAACGGGTCATCGGCCACAGGGCGGTGAAGGCCAGGCCGGCTTCTTCTTCGGCTTCGCGGTGGGCGACTTCCTCGGGTTGCTCATCCTTGTCGATCAGCCCGGCCACCATTTCGATCAGCCAAGGGTTGTCGACCTTGCCCAGCGCCCCCACACGGAACTGCTCGATCAGCACCACTTCATCGCGTTGCGGGTCGTAGGGCAGCACGCACACCGCATCATGGCGCACGAACAACTCGCGGCTGATCTCACGGCCCATGCCCCCGGCGAACAGCTCGTGGCGCAGGTGCACCTTGTCGAGCTTGTAGAAGCCCTGGAAGCAATTGGCCCGCTTGACGATCTCGACCGCCTTGGGCACCGAATTCAACGTGTCTGACATGGAAATCCTCGTTGCTACATCAACCACATGCTTACCGCATCGCGCCATCCTACTCTGCACGCCTGCCGGTTTCACCCCTTTCCGGCAACCGTTCGCCCACTCGGGACAGCGCGCCTTCTCTCTGTTAGCTTAGTGGCGAACTGAAGGCCGCGCAGACGGTCAAAGGCCGACTTTTCCCTGTTCTGCAAGGATCCTCATGACACTTGTCAAACTGACTTCCGTGGCTGTGCTGGCCCTGGCCCTGGGGGCCTGCCAAAGCCTGTTCACGCCTAACTACCGGGCGCCGCTCGAGGTCAAGCGCGATGCCTGGGAGCATGTCAAACCCGGCTGCAGCGAAAGCGACTGCCCGCTGGTGAACATCGACATGATCCACTTCCCGGCCTTGCCCAAGCTCGATGGCATTGTCGAGAAACGCCTGCTGCAACTGACCGAAGACAACCAGCGCGGTAACGCACCCGCCACCCTGCAAGCCTACGAGCAGCAGTACCTGGCCAGTGCCGACAAGCGCAACAGCAGCTATCTGCAAGCCAAGGTACGTGAGCAGCATGACGGGCTGGTGATCATCGAACTGTCCAGCTACCTGGACAGCGGCGGCGCCCACGGCATGCCCGGGCGCGGTTTCATCAACTATTCGCGCAAGCTGGACAAGGTGCTGACCCTGCAGGACATGCTGGTGCCCGGCCAGGAAGACACCTTCTGGAAAACCGTCGAAGAATCGCACCGCGCCTGGCTGATCAGCGTGGGCATGGACAAGGATGCCGAGTTCATCAAGACCTGGCCGTTCAAACGGTCGCCGCACGTCGCCCTGACGTACGGCGCGGTGGTGGTCAAGTACGAGGTCTATACCATCGCGCCCTATTCCATGGGCCACGTGGAATTGAAGATCCCCTACCCGCGCCTGAATGGCGTGCTCAAGCCCGAACTGTTTCCCGGCCGCGGCTGAAGCTCAGCAGCCCGTGCAGTAGCCCTGCCAGCAGCAATGCCGGCAGGGTCGCCCCCACATCGGGCGCTTGCGCGGCGATCACATGGTACGCCGTAACGCCCACCCCCCAGGCCAGCAATGCCTGCCAGTGCAAGCCATGTACCTGTGCCGGCAGGCGGCGGCGACGGATCACGTAGTGGTCCATCAAGACCACACCGAACAGCGGTGCAAACACCGAACCGATCAGCAGCAGGAAGTTCTCGTACTGTGCCAGCGGCGCCAGCAGGGCGATCAGCGTGCACAGCACGCCAATGGCCAGCGCCAGGTGTTCGACCTTCAGGCGCACCAGCACGCCGGTGGAAACGGCCGCCGAGTGAATGTCGGCAAATGCCTTTTCCGACTCGTCGAGTAGAATCAGCAGCAGTGGAATGCCCATGCCAGCGCCCGCCAGGGCCAGCAGCAGGGCGTTGGCTTCGCCACTGCCGGCGAAGGCCAAGGTGTAGCCCACGCCCAGGCTCATCAGCCAGGTGTTGCCGATAAAGTAGCCCAGTACCGTACCGCCGAATACATGTTTGCCGTTACGGGCAAAACGCGAGTAGTCGGCGATCAGCGGCAACCAGGACAGCGGCATGGCAATGGCAATATCGAAGCCAACGGCCAGCGACATCGAACCGTCGCCGGCGCGGTTCCACAGTGCCGCCAGGTCGGCCTTGGCGAACAGGTTCCAGGTCAGCCACAGGCAAGCACCCAGCAGCAGCCAGATGCCCCAGGTGCGCAGCACCTTGCGCACGAACGCCAGCGGCCCACCGACCGCGAGCAAGGTGGCCAGGGCGCCGAAGCACAGCGTCCAGAGCACAGGGCTGTTCCAGGCACTGGTTTCGCCGAACGCCCGCGCGCCCAGCAGGCTGGCGGCATCGCGCATGACGATGATCTCGAACGCGCCCCAGCCCACCAGTTGCAGCAGGTTGAGCAGCGCCGGCAAGCGCGCGCCGTGGCCGCCCAGGCTCAGTTTAAGCGTGCCCATGGCCGACAGGCCGGTGTCGCTGCCAATGACACCGGCGGCCCCCAGCAGCAGCACCCCCACACCGGTGCCAAGGGCAATGGCCAGCACTGCGCCTGCAAGGCCCAGGCCGGGGGCCAGCATGGCGCCGACCTGCAGCACCATCAGGCCGATGCCGAGGGAAAACCATAGCGAGAACAGGTCGCGGGCGCCGAAGATGCGCTGAGCGATGGGGACCGGGTGGTCGGGGGAGAATTGGCTGGGGGTGGTCATTGTTGTGATCGCCAAAAGGGTTGAGGTATGTGCTGAACCGACTGGCCTCTTCGCGGGTAAACCCGCTCCCACAGGGACCGCACAATGCTCAAGGCAGTGGGATACCTGTGGGAGCGGGTTTACCCGCGAAGAGGCCAGCCGGTTCAATGCAGATGTAAAGTCAGTTACACCTTGTGGTACAGCTGGCTGCCTTCCTGGCGGAACCGCTCGGCCTGCTCGCGCATGCCTTGCTCGACCGTCACATCCACGGTTTCGATCTTGGCCGCGTACTCACGCACTTCCTGGGTAATCTTCATCGAGCAGAACTTCGGCCCGCACATCGAGCAGAAATGCGCGACCTTGGCCGATTCCTTCGGCAGGGTTTCGTCGTGGTAGGCGCGAGCAGTGTCCGGGTCCAGGCCGAGGTTGAACTGGTCTTCCCAACGGAATTCGAAGCGCGCCTTGGACAAGGCGTTGTCACGAATCTGTGCACCCGGGTGGCCCTTGGCAAGGTCGGCGGCATGCGCGGCGATCTTGTAGGTGATGATGCCGGTCTTCACGTCATCCTTGTTCGGCAGGCCCAGGTGCTCCTTGGGCGTGACATAGCAGAGCATGGCGCAACCGAACCAGCCGATCATCGCTGCACCAATGCCCGAGGTGATGTGGTCGTAGCCAGGGGCGATATCGGTGGTCAGCGGGCCAAGGGTGTAGAACGGCGCCTCGTCGCAGCATTCCAGCTGCTTGTCCATGTTCTCCTTGATCAGCTGCATCGGCACGTGGCCCGGGCCTTCGATCATGCACTGCACATCATGCTTCCAGGCGATCTTGGTCAGCTCGCCGAGGGTTTCCAGTTCACCGAATTGTGCGGCATCGTTGGCGTCGGCAATCGAGCCGGGGCGCAGGCCATCGCCCAGCGAGAAGCTGACGTCGTAGGCCTTCATGATTTCGCAGATTTCGTCGAAGTGGGTGTACAGGAAGTTTTCCTTGTGGTGGGCCAGGCACCACTTGGCCATGATCGAGCCACCACGGCTGACGATACCGGTAACACGCTTGGCGGTCAGTGGCACATAGCGCAGCAGTACGCCGGCGTGGATGGTGAAGTAGTCCACGCCCTGCTCGGCCTGCTCGATCAGGGTGTCGCGGAACAGCTCCCAGGTCAGGTCCTCGGCCACGCCGTTGACCTTTTCCAGCGCCTGGTAGATCGGCACGGTACCAATCGGCACCGGCGAGTTGCGGATGATCCACTCGCGGGTTTCATGAATGTGCTTGCCGGTGGACAGGTCCATGACCGTGTCCGAACCCCAGCGGATGCCCCAGGTCAGCTTGGCCACTTCTTCCTCGATCGAGGAACCCAGGGCGCTGTTGCCGATGTTGCCGTTGATCTTCACCAGGAAGTTGCGGCCGATGATCATCGGCTCCACTTCCGGGTGGTTGATGTTGGCAGGGATGATCGCGCGGCCACGGGCGATTTCCTGGCGCACGAACTCGGGGGTGATTTCTTTCGGGATGTTGGCGCCGAAGCTGTGGCCGGCGTGCTGCTCGTCGAGCAGGCCGGCGGCGCGTGCCTCTTGCAGCTTCATGTTTTCACGGATGGCCACGTACTCCATCTCGGCGGTGATGATGCCCTGGCGGGCGTAGTGCATCTGCGAGACATTTGCGCCAGCCTTGGCACGGCGCGGGTTGCGTACGTGGGCGAAACGCAGCTTGGCCAGTTCGGCATCGTTAAGGCGCTGCTGGCCGAAGTCGGAGCTCAGGCCGGCCAGCCGCTCGGTGTCACCACGCGCCTCGATCCACGCCGAACGCACGTCGGCCAGGCCCTTGCGCACATCGATGACAACGTTAGGGTCGGTGTACGGGCCGGAAGTATCGTAGACCAGCACCGGGGCATTGGACTCGCCACCGAAGTCGGTCGGGGTGTCGTCCAGGCTGATTTCACGCATGGGGACCCGGATGTCCGGGCGCGAGCCTTCGACATACACCTTGCGCGAACGCGGGAACGGTTGCACGGACTGCTGATCGACTTGTGCCGATTCGCTTAGGTTGATCGCTTTTTCTTGTTTGGTCATCACAGGCTCTCCAGACGGCTTCCTAGCAGTGGAATGTCGGGGTGAACCTGAAAGGCGCGGACGCACCCTTCATGGGTGCAGTGCCGGATATGGGGGTGCCTGAAGCTGCATGCAGCTGTGACATTCCCGGACCTGGCACAAGAGGCTCCCCGGGAAGGCGAGCAATCTTGTTCCCTACGCAGGCGCTAACCTGATCAGGTTCAACGGGATCCGCAACTTTGCGATCTCAGCCTTTGCTTCAAGGCACCCCGACAAGAACATGCGCAGTCTAGACTGGAGTGGTCGGTGAAGCCAAGCGGGTAAATGCGCGGATGATGAAAGGCACCCCGAGCGATTGTTGCCGGGTGCGCATGGCACTACACTGGCCCGTCGCTCGATACTCAACAGTTCAGTAATTAAATTTCGTACAAGGATTGCCTCTATGCTGCGCAAACTTTCACTGGCGATAGCCGTGTCTTGTGCGTCCAACGGAGTGGTCTGGGCAGCGGACGTGCCCCAAACAGTCAAGACCGACCTGGTCAGCGTCTACCAGGAAGCGGTCGACAACAACGCTGACCTGGCTGCGGCCCGCGCCGATTACGGCGCACGCCGCGAAGTGGTGCCACAGGCTCGCGCCGGGTTGTTGCCTAACCTGTCGGCCGGTGCCGAGATGCTGAACACCCGCACCAAGCTGGACGAACCCTCGGCCACCAGCAACCGCAGCGGCAATACCTGGAGCGCTACCCTGGCGCAACCTATCTTCCGCGCCGACCGCTGGTTCCAGTTGCAGGCGGCCGAAGCGGTCAACGAACAGGCGGCGCTGGAGCTGTCGGCGACCGAACAGAACCTGATCCTGCAAACCGCGCAGAATTACTTCGCCGTGCTCCGCGCCCAGGACAACCTGGCGGCGACCAAGGCCGAGGAAGCTGCCTTCAAGCGCCAACTGGACCAGTCCAACGAACGCTTCGACGTCGGCCTGTCCGACAAGACCGATGTGCTGCAATCCCAGGCAAGCTACGACACGGCGCGGGCCAACCGGATCATTGCCGAGCGCCAGGTACAGGATGCCTTCGAGGCCCTGGTAACCCTGACCAACCGGGAATACACGTCGATTCAGGGCGTGGTCCACACCCTGCCGGTGCAGGTCCCTACGCCCAACGACGCCAAGGCCTGGGTCGAAACCGCCGGGCGCCAGAACCTCAACCTGCTGGCCACCAACCATGCGGTGGTCGCTGCCGAGGAAACCTTGCGCCAGCGCAAGGCCGGCCATGCGCCGACACTGGACGCAGTGGCCAAGTATCAGAAGGGTGACAACGACAACTTCGGTTTCACCAACCCCGCACCGGCCCCCGTTACGCGCTATGGCGGCGACGTCGAGCAGACCAGCATCGGCCTGCAGTTGAACATCCCGATCTACAGCGGCGGCCTGACCAGCTCGCAGGTGCGCGAGGCCTACCAGCGCCTGAGCCAGAGCGAACAGCAGCGGGAAAGCCTGCGCCGCCAGGTGGTGGAGAACACCCGCAACCTGCACCGCGCGGTGAACACCGATGTGGAACAGGTGCAGGCGCGCAAGCAGTCGATCATTTCCAACCAGAGCGCGCTGGAAGCCACCGAGATCGGTTACCAGGTGGGTACCCGCAATATCGTCGATGTGCTCGACGCCCAGCGTCAGCTGTACACCTCGGTGCGCGACTACAACAACAGCCGCTATGACTACATCCTCGACAACCTGAGTCTGAAGCAGGCGGCCGGCACCTTGAGCCCGCAGGACCTTGAGGACCTCAAGCGGTACCTGAAGCCGGACTACAACCCGGACAAGGACTTCCTGCCGCCGGACCTGGCGGCTGCAGCGGCCAAGAACTTCGAGCGTCGCCCCTGAAAGTACTGGACCAAGGCGAGCGCGGTCGCTGTAGGAGCGGCCTTGTGTCGCGAAAGGGCCACAGAGCGGCCCCAGAGAATCAGCAGTGATGCACAGATTGCTGGGGCCGCTATGCGGCCCTTTCGCGACACAAGGCCGCTCCTACAAGGACCGCACCATTGCTGACTCTGTTTAGAAGTCAGCTGATGAGTTTGCCCAACCCATCGAGCAACCGCTGCAAAGCCCCTTGATTGGCCCGCATCACCGCCCTGCCCGCATCACCCATGCGCTGGGCATCCTGCGGTAACTCGACCAGCCTCCGCACCGCTTCGGCCAGCCCGTCGGCATCGTCCACCTGCTGCAACGCCCCCGCCTCGCGCAGCATCGCGCTGATTTCGAGGAAGTTGAACACATGCGGCCCCATCAGTACCGGCAAGGCCAGCGCTGCGGGCTCCAGCGGGTTGTGCCCGCCGGTTGCCACCAGGCTGCCACCGACAAAGGCGATGTCGGCCAAGGCATAGAGGAACAGCAGTTCGCCCATGGTGTCGCCGACCAATACCTGCGTCTGCCCATCGACCGGCGTGCCGGCAGAGCGGCGCACGGTGGTGAACTGTTCGCTGCACAGCGTATACACCGCAGCGAATCGCTCGGGGTGGCGTGGCACCAGGATCAGCAGGGCATCGCCATGCACCTGCAGCAACTGCCGATGCGCCTGCAGGATCAATGCGTCTTCACCTTCGTGGGTACTGGCGGCGATCCACACCGGACGCTGTGCAGCGTCCCACTGCTCACGCAATGCCCTGGCGCGCGGCAACAGTTGCTCGTCGACCTTCAGGTCGAACTTGATCGAGCCGGTGACCTGCACGCACTCCGGGCGCGCGCCCAGGTTACGGAAGCGCTGGGCCTCGGTTTCGGTCTGCACGGCAATCAGGCTCATCTCGGCCAGCATGGGCCGGGTCAGCCTGGCAAAGCGCCCATAGCCACGGGCCGAACGCTCAGACAAGCGTGCGTTGGCCAGCGCTATCGGAATGCCACGCTTCGCACACTGGTGAATGTGGTTGGGCCACAGCTCGGTTTCCATGATGATGCCCAGCTTCGGCTGCACTCGATCAAGAAAACGCCCCGCCGCCCACGGCAGGTCGTAAGGCAAGTAGCAATGCTGCACGCGTGGTTCGTCGGCGAACATGGCGCGAATACGCTCGGAACCGGTCGGGGTCATGCAAGTAAGCGTGATCGGCAATTCCGGGTAGGCCTTGAGCAAGGCTCGCACCATCGGCGCCGCCGCAATGCTCTCGCCCACCGACACCGCGTGCACCCAGATGCCGCCCCGGCGCATGGCCGGCAGCTTGAAGGCAAAGCGCTCGCCGATGCGTTGGCCATAGGCTGGCGCCTTGCGCGCGCGCAGGTACAGGCGCAGCGCAACCAGCGGCAGGCCCAGGTGAAACAACAAGGTATAGAGAGTTCTGTTCATGGCCGCGGAGTTTACCCGATCGCACGCAGGTGCACCGCAAAGCGCTCGGCCAGCCACTGCGCGGCCGGCCCCAGTGGCGCGTCGCGGCGCCAGGCCAGTTCAGCCACCAAGGCCGGTGGCCGCCACTCGCTGTCCAGTTCGACCATGTGCGCCTGGTAAGTCGGGTACTGCACCACGTGCCGCGGCAGCCAGGCCCAGCCCAGGCCGCGCATCAGCAGTTCGGCCATTGCATAGAAGCTGTCGGCGCGCCACACCTGCGGGCTGATCGCCTCGCCGCCGGGGTAGCCGCTTTGCTGCGGGGTGATCAGTAATTGTCGGTGGCGCGCCAGTTGCTGGCGTGTGACCCGGGCTTCGCCGGCGAGCGGGTGGCCGACCGCGCATACGGTGACCATTTCCACGCTACCCAGAGCGCGCCGCTCCAGCGAGGCCGGGATGCTCTCGTGGTGGAAGAACAGGCCAAGATCGGCGCGCCGCTCTACCAGCTTGCGCGCCACATCACCCTGGGCGCCGCTGGCCAGTTGCACCTCCAGGAACGGATAGCGGCTGGCCAGTTCGTCGAGGCTGTCAATGACCGGCTGATAAGGCATGGCTTCATCCTGGGCGACCCGCAACAAGGCCTCCTGCCCACGCATCAGCGCCAACGCACGGCCATCCAGACGCTCGCACTGGCGCAACAGTTCGCGAGCATCTTCCAGCAAGGCGCTGCCGTTTTCGGTCAGCTTGGGTTGCCGACCACTGCTGCGCTCGAACAAGGTGACCCCAAGATCGGTTTCGAGCAGGGCGATCGCGCTGCTGATCGCCGACTGGGCCTTGCGCTGCTCACGGGCCACGGCAGAGAACGAGCGCAGTTCTGCAACACGCAGAAAGGTACGCAACTGTTCAAGGTTCCACTGCTCGGCCATCAGCCTATCTCCAATAGTGATAGGTAATGACTTTACCCCATCCAGGCAACGTCTAGAATGCCCGTCCAGTCACCGGAGGGTCCCGCCATGAATGCCTACACCTACCTCGCCATCGCCATCTGCGCCGAAGTCATCGCCACCGCTTCCATGAAAGCAGTGAAAGGCCTGAGCACGCCGTTGCCGTTGCTGCTGATGGTGGTTGGCTATGGCATTGCGTTCTGGATGCTGACCCTGGTGGTGCGCAGTATTCCGGTGGGGATCGCCTATGCCATCTGGTCGGGGCTGGGGATTGTACTGATCAGTGTGGCGGCGCTGGTGATCTACGGGCAGAAGCTGGATATGCCGGCGATGCTGGGGATGGCCATGATTGTGGGTGGGGTGGTGGTGATTCAGCTGTTTTCGAAGACTGCTGGGCATTGATGTTCGCCTGACTATTGCCGGGGCCGCTTTGCGGCCCTTTCGCGACACAAGGCCGCTCCCACAAAGCATGCGTTCTACCTGTGGGAGCGGCCTTGTATCGCGATGGGCTGCACAGCAGCCCCAAGGATCGCAAAGCCCCCGCAGGCGCGACCCTGTATACTTGCCAGCTGTCCCAGTCTTCGAGGTACCGCCATGCCATCCGCTATTTCCACTGACGTACTGATCGTCGGCGCCGGGGTCGCAGGCCTCTGGCTCAATGCCCGCCTACGCCGCCTGGGCTATTCGACAGTACTTGTGGAACGCGCCAGCCTTGGCGGCGAGCAGACCATCAAGTCCCAGGGCATCATCCATGGCGGCACCAAGTACGCCCTCCACGGTGCCCTCACCGGGGCCTCGGAAGCCATCGCCGACATGCCACGCCGGTGGCGCGAAGCGCTGAGCGGCAGCGGCGAGCTGGACCTGACCAGTACCCGCCTGCTGTCCGACGCCCACTACCTGTGGTCGCCAGGCACCCTGGCCGGCAACCTCACCAGCTTCTTCGCCAGCAAGGCCGTGCGCGGCCGGGTCGATCAGGTTAAGGGCGAACAACTGCCGCCCGCGCTGCAGGACCGCGCCTTCAAGGGCAAGGTCTATCGCCTGGCCGAGCTGGTCGTGGACGTGCCCAGCCTGCTGGCCAACATGGCCCAGCTGGCGGGTGACAGCCTGCTCGCCGGCGAACGCATCGAGCCGCTGCGCGAGGGCGACGAGCTGGTCGGCCTGCGCGTGGACGGGCGCGACATCCGCGCCCAGCGCATCGTGCTCAGTGCCGGCGCCGGTACCGAAGACCTGCTGCATGCCCTGGGCCTGAACCAGCCGGCCATGCAGACACGTCCGCTGCATATGGTGATGGCCAAGGGTGCCAACCTGAAGCCGCTTTACGCCCACTGCCTGGGCGGCGGGCCGAAGCCACGGGTGACGGTTACCACCCACCCGGCCGCCGACGGCCAGTGGGTCTGGTACCTGGGCGGTGACCTGGCCGAAGCCGATGGCGTCGCCCGCGAGCCGGCTGCGCAAATTGCCGCGGCGCAGAAAGAAATCGCCAGCCTGCTGCCATGGGTCGACCAGAGCCTGGTGCGCTGGGCCACCCTGCGGGTCGACCGGGCGGAGCCGGCGCAATCGGGCCTGGTACGCCCGGACAACGCCTTCCTCGCCGACCAGCACCGCCTGCTGGTCGGCTGGCCGACCAAGCTGGCTCTTGCGCCGGACTTCAGCGACCGGGTCATCAGCCACCTGGAGCGCGACGGCATTCGCCCACAAGCGCAGGCCGACCTGGCCGACTTGCCACGCCCACCGCTGGGCGTACCGGCCTGGGAGCAACTGCTGCCATGAGCCTGCCCACCCTGCACGACTTCCATCGCCCCTTGGGCAGCACCGGTTTCAGGGTTTCGCCACTAGGCCTGGGCACGGTCAAGCTGGGCCGCGACCAGGGCGTGAAGTACCCGACCGGTTTCACCATTCCCGGCGACGACGAAGCCCGCCTGCTGCTGGCCCAGGCCCGCGAGCTGGGCATCAACCTGATCGACACCGCCCCAGCCTACGGCCGCAGCGAAGAGCGCCTGGGCCCGCTGCTGCGCGGCCAGCGCGACGAATGGGTGATCGTCAGCAAGGTTGGCGAAGAATTCGACAACGGCCAATCACACTTCGATTTCAGCGCCACTCATACCCGCCGCTCGGTGGAACGCAGCCTGCAGCGCCTGGAAACCGACCGCATCGAACTGGTGCTGGTACATTCCGACGGCAACGACCTGGCGATCCTGGAACAGCAAGAGGTCTACCAGACCCTTGCCGAGCTCAAGCAGGAGGGCAAGATCCTTGGCTTCGGCCTGTCCGGCAAGACCGTCGCCGGTGGCTTGAAGGCGCTGGAGCAAGGCGACTGCGCCATGGTCACCTACAACCTCAACGAACAAGCAGAACGCCCGGTACTGGACTACGCTGCCGAGCATGGCAAGGCCATCCTGGTGAAGAAGGCCCTGGCCAGTGGGCATATCTGCCTGGCCCCCGGCGTTGACCCGGTGCAAGCCAGCTTCGAGCTGCTATTCGCCCACCCGGGCGTCAGCAGTGCTATCGTCGGCACCATCAATCCGTTGCACCTGGCCCACAACGTGGCCACCGTGGCCCGTATCCTGGGCCAGCATTGAGTTGCCCCAGGCCCACGGGCCTGGACTGACCCGACGCAAGGAGGAGCCTCGTGGCGCGAACGCTGATCCGCAAGAACCCGAGCAACTTCAAGACACTGCCGCTGCATGTCGAGGCCACGCCCGAAGGGCTGATCTACCAGAGCATCGGCATGCCACTGAACTTTGCCCAGACTCAACAGCGGCGCAAGGCCATCCAGTTGCCCGATGTGCAGCGCTTCGTGGTCGAACTGGCCAACCTGGGTGTGTCGGTACGGCTGACCCTGCATTGGCAGAACCGCGATTACTGGGTGCTGGTGCGTCAGCGCCGGCAAGATCGCGGCGATGTGGTGCTGAAACTGATTTCCGGCTATGTGCCAGCACAGGAACTGAACCTGCCATTGCACACGGCTGTTCAGGAAGTGGCCGAGGAATGCCTGCTGGAAACACCGGAAGGCTGGCTGGGCGGGCGCTTCAACGACACCTGGCTGCCGGTACCCTACGCTGCCGCCCTGCACTACCGCGAAACGCCGCACTTCGTGCTGACCCCGGAGTCCGGTGCCGCGCGCCCGGTGCACTGCGGCAAGCTGATGCTGCTGGAACGGCCACGGGCGTATGTGCACTTGCCCACCGCCTCGCTGCAACTGATCTACGACATGCGCCTGCAGGTACCCCGGGACGCCAAGAAGCTCAGCCTTTTCCATGTTGATGAACGGCTGGAGGGCGACCAACTGGTGGCGCGGCTGAACCGCAAACGGCCAGATCTGTACCTGATGCCATTGAAGGACGGCCAGCCACTGGCTGAGCTGTATACCGTGAAGAAGGATGAACTGGTGCCGGCGAGCACGCGCGGGCTGTACCTGGCCGAGAGTTTTGCCCGGCAGGAGGGCTGGGTGGTCACGGACGAGCGGGTGCGCTGGAAGGATTGGGTGAAACAGCAGGGGTTGGTGGAGAACAAGCCGGTGCGGGCCTCACACCTGCAGCGGTTTGGCGACAAGGCGCGGGAACTGCTGGTGCGGGCGCGGACTTCATTGCACAAGTAAGACTCTGGGTCTGCTGCGCAGCCCGTCGCGACACAAGGCCGCTCCTACAGGGATCGCGCAAGCCTTGAAGTTGCACGGCCTGGTGTAGGAGCGGCCTTGTGTCGCGATGGGCCGCAAAGCGGCCCCCGGTTTTTTCAGTTCTTGCGAATCTTCTCGACGATCGCCGTGGTCGAGCTGTTCTCGACCAGCCCCAGCACCTTCACGGTACCGCCATAGGCCTTGACGATATCGGCACCCACCACCTGGTCGATGCCATAATCGCCACCCTTGACCAGGACGTCCGGCTTGACTTGGCTCAGCAGGTTCTCCGGCGTGCCCTCGGGGAAGCTGATGACCCAGTCCACAGCCCCCAGCCCCGCCAGTACGGCCATGCGCCGGTCGACGCTGTTGATCGGCCGGCCCGGCCCTTTCAGGCGGCTGACCGAGGCATCGTCGTTGACCGCGACGATCAGGCGGTCGCCCTGGGCCCGCGCCTGCTCCAGGTAGGTCACATGCCCGGCATGCAGGATGTCGAAGCAGCCGTTGGTGAAGACGATCTTCTCTTTGTGCGCCCGAGCGTCATCGATGGCCAGCAGCAGTTGCTCCAGGCCCAGCACACCGCGCTCGGAGCCTTCCTCGCGCTGGATCGCCCGGCGCAGCTCGGGGGCGCTGATCGCAGCCGTACCCAGCTTGCCGACCACGATGCCCGCTGCCAGGTTGGCCAGGGCCACTGCGTGGGGCAGGTCCTCGCCGGCAGCGATGGCCGCAGCGAGGGTGGAGATGACAGTATCGCCCGCACCGGTCACGTCGAACACTTCACGCGCCCGCGCCGGCAGGTGCAGCGCCGGCTGGCCGCTGCGCAGCAGGGTCATGCCGTGCTCGCCACGTGTCACCAGCAAGGCGCCCAGGTCCAGGTCCTGCAGCAGCTGCAGGCCCTTGGCGACCAGCTCGGTTTCATCGGCGCAACGGCCGACGATGGTCTCGAACTCGCTGAGGTTAGGGGTGATCAGGCTGGCACCACGGTAGATGGAAAAGTCCTTGCCCTTGGGGTCGGCCAGCACCGGAATGCCTTTGGCACGCGCCGCCTGGATCAGGCTCTGGTGGTTTTTCAGTGCGCCCTTGCCGTAGTCGGACAGGACCAGCACCTTGACGCCCTCGAGCAGGCTGTCGACCTCGGCACCCAGCGACAGCGGGTCGGTGGCGAACGGTTCTTCGAAATCGATGCGCAGCAACTGCTGGTGACGGCTCATGACCCGCAGCTTGACGATGGTCGGCTGATGCGCGATGCGCTGGAACACCGAGCGCACGCCTGCAGCATGCAGGCTGTTGGCCAGGCTGTCGGCGGCTTCGTCCTGGCCGGTGACGCCAATCAGCGAAGCCGGTGCACCCAGGGCGGCGATGTTCAAGGCAACGTTGGCCGCGCCGCCGGGGCGATCCTCGATCTGATCGACCTTGACCACCGGGACTGGCGCTTCAGGCGAGATACGCGAAGTACCGCCATGCCAGTAGCGGTCGAGCATGACATCGCCGACCACCAGTACCGGGGCTTGATCGAAACGCGGCATGGACAACTTCATGGGCAACCCATATGGAAATAATGAACAGGGGCAGGATATTAGCACAGGGTAGACGACGGCTTTACGGCCAGATCACCCCAGGAAAATTCCCGTGACAATCGGGGCCATGATGGCCCCGATCAACGAGGGTTCAGGTGATATCGGCCTTGGCCGGCTCATCCAGGCCCATGGCATGCAGGCGGGCATAATGGCCATTGGCCGCGAGCAGCTCGGCATGGGTGCCGCGCTCGACCAGACGACCCTGGTCCATGACCAGGATCTGGTCGGCCTTCTCGATGGTCGACAGGCGGTGGGCGATCACCAGCGTGGTACGGCCCTGCATCACATGGTCCAGTGCAGCCTGGATATGCCGCTCGGACTCGGTATCCAGTGCCGAGGTGGCTTCGTCGAGGATCAGCAGCGGCGCGTTCTTCAACAGCGCCCGGGCGATGGCCAGGCGCTGGCGCTGGCCACCGGAGAGCAGCACGCCGTTTTCACCCACTTCGGTATCGAAGCCTTTCGGTAGCCGGTCGACGAACTCCTTGGCGTAGGCATCGGCCGCAGCGGCTTCGATGTCGGCGCGCGGGGCGCCGGCCAGGTCGCCATAGGCGATGTTGTTGGCCACGGTATCGTTGAACAGGGTGACATGCTGGGTCACCTGCGAAACGTGGCGACGCAGGTTGCGCAGACGATAGTCCTCGATCTCCACGCCATCGAGCAGGATCTGCCCCTGATCATGGTGATAGAAGCGCGGGATCAGCGCTGCCAGGGTCGACTTGCCACTGCCGGAACGGCCGACCAGTGCAATCATCTGCCCTGGCTCGGCGACGAAGCTGATATCGCTCAACACCTCACGATCGGTACCCGGGTAGGTGAAGCTGAGGTTGCGCACTTCCAGGCGCCCGTCCACCCGCTCCTTCTCGACGGTACCGCTGTCCACTTCAGGTGCTTCGTCCAGTTGTTCGAAGATGCTTTCGGCACCGGCCAGGCCCTTCTGGATGGTGGAGCTGACTTCCGAAAGCTGACGAATCGGCTTGGGCAACAGACCGGCGGCAGTAATGTAAGCCACCAGGTCACCGGCAGTGGAATCACCGCGCAGGAACAGCACCAGGAACATCAGCGCGGCCATGGCGGTGTAGATCACCAGCTGCAGCATCGGCGTGTACAGCGAGCCGGTCTTGGTCATCTGCAGCTGCTTGTCGGTGTTGCTCTGGCTGGCCTTGCCGAACCGCTGCTGCTCATAGGCCTCGCCGCCGAAGCTGCGCACCACGCGGTAGCCCTGGATGGTTTCCGAGGCGACGTGGGTGACGTCACCCATGGCCACCTGGATCTTCTTGCTCTGCTTGCGGAATTTCTTGCTGGCGACGCTGACCATTACCGCGATCACCGGAAGGATGGCAACCATCACCAGGGTCAGGTGCCAGTTCATCCACAGCAGGTAGCCGAACAGGAACACCACGGTCAGGCCTTCGCGGATCACCACCTTGATCGCATCGGTGGCCGCACCGGTGACCATGGTCACGTTGAAGGTGATGCGCGAGATCAGGTGCCCGGAGTTGTGGTTGTCGAAGTAGCGGTTAGGCAGCACCAGCAACTTGTTGAACAGTTCCACACGCAGGTCGTGCACCAGGCACAGGGAAACCTTGGCCAGGAAGTAGTTGCCGAGGAACGAGCCCAGGCCCTGCCACGCAGCGATCAGGATGATCAGCAGCGGTACCGCCTGCAGCAGTTGCAGGTCGCGCAGGTAGGGGACGTTGGGGAACAACACCGCTTCCGGGTTGCTCAGCCCATCGACGAAATACTTCAGGATCCCGGCCAGCATCGGCTGGGTCGAGGCAAAAATCACGAAACCGATGATGCTCAGCAGGAAAATGCCGACATAGGGTTTCACATAGCTCAGCAGCCGGAAGTAGATCTTCAGGCTGGAGGTGTGCTCCGCCGATCGCGGTGTTTCGGCCATTATCAAGCTCGCTGTTCAGGTTGAACCGGAAATTTTACCACAGGCGCCATTTTCGGCACTCCCCCATGGCAGCAACATGGCCAGGCCAACGGGCAGCCAGCTGATGAACCATTCGGCACGTGGCGTACCGGTGAGGCTGGCGGCATCGAACTGCATCGCCAGGGTGGAGTACACCCAGAAGCCGAGCAGGATCTTGCCGAACAGCGTGCCGCGTGCGCGTACGATTTCACCCAGGGTATACAGCCACACCATGACCCACAGCAGCATGCCGGGCAGGCCCATCTCCACGGCGATGTGGGTGAACATGTTGTGGGTATGATCGAAGTGCTTGCCCACTGCACTCACGTCGTACGCAGCCCCCAGGCCAAGGCCGGTCCACGGGTGCGCGGCGATCATGTCGACCACGGCATGGAAGATTTCCGGCCGGTAGGACGAGCCGCGCTGGGCGATCACATCGTACACAAGATAGAAGGCCAGGCCAGTGGCGATGGCCGCCAGCATGGCGAACACCCGGCTGTGGCGGTCACGGAACCACAGTGGCGCAATGATCACGGTGAGGACCAGGGCCAGGATTGCCCCACGGCTCTGGCTGAGCATGGCAAACAAGCCCAGGCACACCAGCGCCGCCAGCCACAACAACTGCAGGCCACGTTGCCGCGGCGGCTCGTAAAGCAGGAAAAGCACGGCCGAACCGATGACATAGGCGCCCAGTATCGGGTGCGATATCTCGCCGATGCCCTCCAGGCGGGCCAGCAAAGGCATGCCCAGCACGCCATAGAAATGGATGACCGAGACCAGCGCGGCAACAGCCAGCAAGGCGCTGCCGGCCAGCAGCAGTTGACGAATGCGGGCCTGACCAAGCTGGCCCAGCAGCGGGAACGCCAGCAGGAATACCAGGATGTAGAGCAGGCGCTTGGCCTCGCGCCCCGGGTCTTCTGCAGCCGACCAAACCAGGCTGAGCCCGCTCCACACCAGCAGCAGCAGAACACTCCCCCACAAGGCCGGCTGACGCCGCCAGGCCTGTACGATGACCTGCCTCGCGGACCACGCCATTACCAGCGTCGGCAACCACAGGAACAGCACCAGGCCTTGCTGATAGACCTTGTTGCTCGGTGCCAGGGCAATCGCTGCCAGGAACCAGACCAGACCAAACCCCAACCAGGCTTGCGCCCAGTTTTTTTGATACAACATCCTTTCCCCCGATGAATCAAAGACACCATCCAATGGTGCTACAACATTATTTTCGGCATTATTGCCGGTCATTCTGTTCGCCCGACGACAAGGCTCTATTCATGCAATGCTCCCGGCTCCCCCAGGTCGACTTCGATCAGCTGACACAAGGCGCACAGGTGCTTGAGGCAGATAGCCATGGCGCCAAAGTCTACCTGCTCGCGGATGGTAATTTCCTCAAGGTTTTTCGTAGAAAGCGGTTGATTTCATCTGCACTGCTGCGCCCGTACTCGCAGCGCTTCGTCGACAACGCCGCACGCCTTGCACAACTGGGTATCCCCACACTGGAGGTAATCAGCCAGCACAAGCTCGACCTGCCAGGCCGCACCGCCGTGCTGTATCGCCCGCTGCCTGGGCGTACCTTGCTGCAGATGTCGCGCGATGAGGGTTTCAGCTGGGACACCTACCTGCCGCGCCTGATCGAACTGATCCGCCAACTGCACCGCAGCGGCGTGTACTTCCGCTCGTTGCACCTGGGCAATGTGGTGGTCACTCCCGACCAGCACCTGGGGCTGATCGACGTGGCCGACATGCGCTTCCTGCGCCCGCCACTGTCGGCGCGCATGATTCGGCGCAACGTGCAGCATATGGTGCGTTATATCGAGCGGGAGAACCTGGGTGACCGGTTCCCCCTTGCCGCCTTCGAGGCAGCCCTGCTGGCACGCTGAGCCTCAGCTGCGCAGCAGGCTCTGCGAGCCGTGACAGAAAGCTTGCCAGGCCTGCTCCGGCGCCAGCGCCTCACGCTGCCGGGCAGCTACTGCCGGGGCACCGAGCACCGAGCACCGCTCGATCGCCTCGGCCCAGGCATTTTCATTGGCCACAGGCAGGTAGCCACCGGTGTCCTGCAACTGCTCGCGGAACACCTGCAGGTCACTGCACACCACCGGCACATCGGCCATTACCGCCTCCTGCACCACCAGCCCCAGGCCTTCGGAGCGCGAAGGCACCAATAACCAGTCGAATGCCCGGTACAACTGCTGCAGGTCGTCGCGGTGACCGCTCAAGTGAACACGCCCGACCAGGCCCAGCGCGTCGATACGGGCTTGCAGCACCTCACGCTGAGGGCCTTCGCCGATGATCGCCAATTGCAGGTTCGGCTGGCGCACGCAGGCCTTGGCGAACGCCTCGATCAGCATCTCGAAACCCTTGCTTTCCACCAGCCGCCCGACCGCACCCAGCATCACCCCGTTTACCGCTGGCAATTGCAGGGCTCGCCTGGCCGCCTCCCGGCTTAACAAAGGCTCGGCGAAAGCCAGCGGGTCAAGGGCCATGCGCAACGTCTGCACCGGCCTGCCAAGGTCGTGTTCGAGTGATGTGGCAAGCGTCTGCGAAACGGCGGCGATGCTCAGCCGATCGGCAGGGAGCATGCGCAGCAGGCGAACATCACTGGCATTCAGGCGCGTCTTGCCGTGGAACAGCACCTTGGCACGTACCTGCGGAACCTGCTGCAACAACGGCAACACCAACCGCGCCACACCGACACCGTCGAGGAGCACCACCTCAGCCTGGGCCTCGTTCAGCGCCTTGCGCAAGCGCATGCGCAACCATGGGCGCAACAGACGCCAGAAGTGCCGCCCTTTCAGCGCTCGTGAAGGCATATGCCATTCCCGGGTAGAACCAAGCCCACAGCAGAGCCCGCTACCCAGCAACAGCCAGTTACTGATCCGGGCATCGGCACCCGCGTGCGACAGTATTTGCCGATGCACCTTGTGGATGGACATGTACGGCGTTCCACCCGCCCACATCATATTGACGATGTTCATTGGCCCTCTCCCGCTCATGTCAGGTGGGACAGCGACTTCATTGAACAAAAATGGTGATTCCCATGCCAATCAAGGCACCCGCCACCAGCGTCAATGCCAACTTTATCCGATCACGTCTACGACGCTTTACCTTGCGCTCCACTTCGATGGGCAAGGTCACGTGATTACCAAATCCAGTGTGCAATACTGCATCACCCTCCAAGGTGACCGCTGTCAGATTTAACTCAGCGTAGCGTCGGGAAAGTGCCTTTTCTCCAGCATAGGCGGCAAATGGCGCGCAACGCTGGTAATCGCTCAACCGACGCAGCCCCGGGTTGAGCGAAAACGCCTGCCACTCGGCCTTGTCGGACAGCAGCGGGTAGCAAGGCACCCCGGCGATCACCTGGCGGTCGCCCAGGTGGATGTACGGGCTGTGGATGGCCAGGTCATGGGCATGACTGCGCAGCCACACCTGCAACAGGTCGGGGCTGACCTCCAGGATGGCCCGGGAGTCTTCGACGAAGCCCTGGCGATAGAAGTGCCAGTCGTCTTCGCAATGGAAGATGTAGGGCGTCCTGACGTGGCTGTAGGCCAGGTCGATAGACGGCAACTGGCCCAGCTTGGGCCGGTTGACGAACACCTTGCAGTACGGTTTCCAGTGCTCAGGCACAGCGGCATGCACGGCATCATCACCGGAATCTTCGGTGATGAACACTTCGCGAATGGGCGCGGTATTGTAGCGATCGAAACTCTCAAGGGTATCTTTGAGCAGATCGAACCGCCCACAACTGGTCACGACGAGCGTGACGTCACTCTCATTTGAAAAGCGCACCGGACTCCCTCCGCATTGCGACTATCGACTTTCAACGCCCGTTCCGCAGGCGCGAAAGCTCTTATGTTAGATGCCCAGCTTCAGGCGCAGCCGCTGCCATGCAGACAACGGCGGATGGGGCCTGAGCGCCGGGCGCATGTGGTCGACGATGCTACGTCCAACTGCGCCGAAACTGAAACGGGAAACCGCCAGATGGCGGCCATTTTCTGCAATCTGCCGAGCCAGCTCAGGGTCCGCACGCAAACGGCGGAGCTTTTCCTGGAGGGTCGGGATGCTGTCATAGAACACCACGTTATGCATGTCCTGCAGGCCCAGTGCGCGGTTCTCTTCCTCGCCCTGGTCATACGCCAGCAACACACAGCCACAGGCCATGGCTTCGAAGTTTTTGATCATGTATTCGCCCATGCCGACGTCGGCACTGACGAAGAAGCGGATCCGGTTGAGCGTGTTGCAATAGTCTTCACCCGACTTGGTACGAGTGACTACCAGGTTCTCGACGCGGCCCAGCTCGTCCAGCAAGGCCTTGCGGCCGCTGTAGGCCACGCTGTTGGTGCTGCCGACGAAGGCGAGTTCGATGTCGCGCTCACGCCCTTGGTCGGCAAGCAACTGCTCGTCGTAGCCCTTGGGCACGAACACGGCGTCGAAACCTTCCTGGCGCAGGCGCTCGCTGACCATGTAGCCGGAGCTGATCACCCGCGCCCAGGGCAACTTGCGGTAATGGGCGCTGAACTTGCCGGTGTACTTGCACGGGATGTAGTTCTGGTAGGCATCGTGCTCGAGGATGACCAGGTTCGGCACGGTACGGATGAACGCTGCCTGACGGATTTCCTGCTTGAAACGCAGGAAGAAGACAATGCGGTCATAGCGCTCGACCTGCACTTCACGCTTGAAATAGCGGCGCAGGTTGCGCTGGTCTTCGCTGGTCAGCCAGCGCAGGTCGCACTCGCAGTTGGCCGCGACGCCATCGTACAGGCGGTCGAGAATCGCCCGCTGTTCCTTCTGCACTAGAAATAGGACTTTCATTGGGTTCCTTGGGCGCTCTGCGCCATCGCGGTCAAGCATGGGGCGCGGCTACAGCTCACGCCGCCAGAACAGTTCATGTCGGCGCACGGCCTTGCGGAAGAATTCATTCTCGCCGTAAGGCGACGGCCGTCGCCCGGCCAGCCAGCGCTGCAACAGGCGGCGCAGGCGACGCTTGAACGGCGCCGGTGGCTGCAGGTCGTGCATCATGCCCAGGGCCATGGCCTTGTCGCGCTGGGTTGCCAGGTCCAGTACCAGGCTGCAAGGGGCCCAGGCCTGGGCAATGCTCATCTGTGGCGGCAAGGCCACGCCATCACCACTGTCGCCCATTGGCCAACGGTCGTTGTCATGCAGGTGGTTGGCGTAGCACAGCAGGGTTTGCGGCTGCCAGGCCAGGCCTTGCAAGGCCTCCAGCACCGCTGCCTGGGCACAGATGTGGTCGGGGTGCGGGTCGAGCTGCGGGTGCGGCATCACCAGCACCTCTGGCCTGGCCATTTCCAGCAAGGCCCGCAGGTCGGCCAGCAGGTTGTGCCAGGTCGGCGCGCCATCATCGTCGGCCGGCAGCGGGAACGGGTTGAACTGGCGGAACACGCGAATATCGGCGAGGTCAGCCTCCCGGGAAGGGATCGGCTGGTCTGGCGCGGCCTGCATGGCAGGCAGCTGCAGGCAGAAGTAGCCCAGCTGCACACAACGCGACTCGGCCACACCGGCCCAGCGTGGCACGGCAATACTGTCCCAGGCCCGCAGGCGGCCCTTCAGCCGAGCGGCCTCGGCCTTTGCCAGACCCATCTGCTGATAGTGTTCGGCCTCGATCTCACCGGCGGTCAGGGTCACTACCCAGGTTTCGTCAGCCTGGCTGTATAGGCCGTAAGCGGCCAGCTCGGCGTCATCGGCATGCGGCGCGATCACCATCACCCGGCGCCGTTGCAACTCCACCGCCGGGGTTATCCACAAGCGCGGCTGGCCCGACAGCCGGCAATGCCGGCCACGCAGGCGCAACGCGCCAGCCTGCAGAGGTGCGGCGAGGCCGGTCAAGTTGAGGAAGCGCAGGCCATCGACGCCGCGCTCGAAGGTTTGCCGGTCGGCCTGCTCGCCAGCCACCAGCTCGACCTGCGGGTCGAGGAAGCGTCCCAGCCAGCTGCTTTTCAGCTGCAGCTCGAGAATCAGGGTTTCGTTGCCCTGCAATGCGCAGTCAGCCTTGAGCAGGCCGCCGTTCAGGCTGACAGGGGCTTCCCGCGTCTGCTCGCCGAAGTCGTAGGCGTAGTCCTCGGCTGGCGCGTAGAACAGGTGGTCGGCAAACCAGGCCTCATGGGCAGCCCACAGCAGCGGCAACAGCAGCAGTGGCAACCACCACCAGCTGAACACACCTACGGCCACCAGCGCGACCAGGCCCGCCAGCAGGCCCAGGCGCTTGTTGCGCCGGTGGCGCTTGAGCAACTGCTGCTTGCGACTCACGCCTGATACACCGGTACGGGGTTGCACCAGCGGTCCTTGTACTCGCGGTCGGCACGGCCGAACGAGAACCGCAGCGGCTTGTTGCGCGCACGGGCGTCTTCCCAGGCGGCCTGGGTATTGAGGAAGCTCAGCACGCTACCAGGGCTGAAGGCCTTGGTTTCAGGGTCGACACCGCCATTGATGTACTCGACGCTGATCCATTCCGGCGCTTCGACACGGTACACCAGCTGAATGGCAATCGGCTTGCCGTCCAACAGCAGCACCGAGCCGATCAACAACTCACGCAGGCGTTCCAGCACCTCGGCCATGCGCTCGGCACCAGTAGCCGGGAAGCCCCAGCGGCGCTGGAACAGGTCGCAGTACATGCTGGCGATTTCCTTCGCGCTGAAGTCGCTGATCGTGCGCACCACGCCGCCCGCCTCTTCCAGCAGGCGCAGCTCGCGGCGCTGGTTGTAGCGGAACTTCTTCGACAGGTCTTCGTGGGCGCGGGCCATGGCCAGCTGTTCCTTCTGCGCCTTGAGGCCGCTGAAGCGGCCCTGGTTCAGTTCGGACAGGTAGCGCGCGGCATGGCGCAGCGGTGCAGCGGCATCGGCCGCCGCCGGCAGGATGATCTCGGCGTTGCCCAGGTCGAACAGGGCCTTTTTACCTGCACGCTTGAGCACATCCTTGGACAGCGCGAGGTGGCGCCCCCAGGTGGGGATGGCGGCCTTCAGCTCGCCGGCCTGGTGCCACCCCAGGTAACGCACCGGGATCTGCGCCAGGTCCGCCAGTTGCTCGACCACCAGCGGATGCGTGGCGACACTTCCGCCAAAGCGTGCCCATGCCTCGGCATAGGCCTTGGCGTCGATAACTTGCCAACCGCGCTCGCGGAAGGCCTGGATACGGTTGAGCATCAGGCCTGCCCCACCAGCGCACGAACCTGCGGCAGCTGCCAGAATGCCTCGCGCACCGCCTGATCGGAGAAGCGTTCACGCAGGCGCTGCAGCATGTGCTCGGCACAGGCCTGGCGCTGCTGCCCATCGAGCACCGCCATGTGTTTCAGGCCTTGGGCCAGCTGCCCGGCATCGCCCAGCGGGAACAGCACGCCGACACCCTCGACCACTTCGCGGGCACCGCCACAGGCCGTGGCCAGTACCGGTACACCGGCGACCATGGCTTCAAGCAGGACCATGCCGAACGGCTCATGGTCGGAGCTCAGGGCGAACACATCAAACGCCTGGAAGTAACGGCGCGCATCCGGCACCTGGCCAAGGAAGTCCACTTGCCTGGCAATGCCAAGCTCGGCGGCCTGGGCCTTGAGCCTGGCTTCCAGGCGGCCCTGGCCAAGGATTGCCAGGCGGGCGCCGGCTGGCAGCCCCGGCAGCGCTTCGGCAAAGCCACGCAGCAGAGTGGCCTGGTCCTTGTCCGGGTGCAGGCGCCCGACGTTACCGACAATCCACGCCTGCGCATCCAGGCCGAGGGCCTGGCGGGCCTCGGCGCGTGGCACCAGGGCCGCTTGCAGGGCGTCGATGTCGATGCGGTTGTACAGGGTCTGGATACGCTCTGCCGGCCACTGTGGCAGACAGCGGCGCATGTCGTCGCGTACTGCGTCCGACACGCCCAGCAAGCTCAGGCGTTTGCTGAACAGGTTGGCGAAGATGCGTCGCCCCTTGCGCTCGTAGTCACCGAAAGCATGGTGCACGCCGATCACCGGCAAGCCGGTGCCCAGCAACGCCACGTAGATCGGCTTGAAGCGATGGGCAATGCAGAAGGCGAAATCGCGCTCGGCCGCAATCCGCCGCAATGCACGGATGGCGCCGAGTTTCAGGCCGCGCACGGCCTTGGAGCTGAATTCCAAGAACAGCACCTCGTCCGACGCGCAGCCAGCCGCGACCTGCGGGTCGGCGGCGCCGGTGAGGAATACGGTGGTCACCTGGTAGCCACGCCCCTGGAACAGGCTGGCGTACTGACGGGCGCAGTCCAGGAACGGCCCGTCATAGCCATGGCAAAATTGCAGGATGCGCGGTTCAGAGCGGCTGGTCATACAGGGCCGCGCCGTCCTTCACAACCAGGATGTCTTCCATGATCAGGTACTGCAGGTCCGAGCCGAAGAACATGTTCAGGGCGTCGGTCGGCGAGCAGATCATCGGTTCACCACGGCGGTTCAGCGAGGTGTTCAGCGACACGCCGTTGCCGGTCAGGTCTTCCAGCGCCTTCATCATGTCGTAGTAGCGCGGGTTGTACTCGCGCTTGAGCACCTGGGCACGCGAAGTGCCGTCCTCGTGGACCACTTCCGGCACGCGGGTCTTCCACTCTTCAGCCACTTCGAAGGTGAAGGTCATGAACGGCGCCGGATGGTCGACCTTGATCATTTGCGGGGCGACGGTGTCGAGCATCGACGGGCAGAAAGGTCTCCAGCGTTCGCGGAACTTGATCTGCTCGTTGATGCGGTCGGCTACGCCCGGCACGCTCGGGCAACCGATGATCGAACGGCCGCCCAGGGCTCGGGGGCCGAACTCCATGCGACCCTGGAACCAGGCCACCGGGTTGCCATCGACCATGATTTTGGCGATGCGCTGCGGCATGTCGTCGAGCTTGCGCCACTTCGGCGCGTTCGGATGACGGGCGCAGGCAGCAATCACGTCTTCGTTGGAGTACGAAGGGCCGAGGTAGACGTGCTCCATCTTCTCGACCGGCACGCCACGGGCGTGGGAAACATAGGCGGCAGCACCCACGGCGGTACCGGCGTCACCGGAAGCCGGCTGGACGAACAGCTCTTTCAGGTCTGGGCGAGCGATGATCTTCTGGTTGAGCTTGACGTTCAGCGCGCAACCGCCGGCAAAGGCCAGCTTGCCGGTTTCACGCAGAACGTCGCCCAGGTAGTGGTCGATCATCTGCAGGGCGATCTTCTCGAACAGCGCCTGCATGCTGGCTGCGTAATGGATGTACGGCTCGTCGGCAATGTCGCCTTCGCGCTTGGGGCCCAGCCATTCGATCAGCTTCGGCGAGAAGTAGAAGCCCTTGCCCTTCTCTTTATAGCGGCGCAGGCCGATGACGTTGGCGTATTCGGTGTTGATCACCAGTTCGCCGTTTTCGAAGCTGGCCAGACGAGAGAAGTCGTACTTGCTGGCGTCACCATAGGGCGCCATGCCCATGACCTTGAACTCGCCATCGAGCATCTCGAAGCCGAGGAACTCGGTGATTGCACCGTACAGGCCGCCCAGCGAGTCCGGGTCGAAGAACTCCTTGATCTTGTGGATCTTGCCGTTTTCACCATAGCCAAAGAAGGTGGTGGCGTATTCGCCTTTACCATCGATGCCGAGAATTGCGGTTTTTTCCTTGAAGCCCGAGCAGTGGTAGGCACTGGAGGCGTGGGCGAGGTGGTGCTCGACCGGCTCGATCTTGACCTTTTTCGGGTCGAAGCCCAGTTGCTCCAGGCACCAGACGATCTTCTTGCGGTAGCGCTTGTAGCGACGGTTGCCCATCAGGATGGCGTCAAGGGCGCGGTCCGGGGCGTACCAGTAGCGCTTGGCATAGTGCCAGCGCGCCTTGCCGAACAGGCTGATCGGGGCGAACGGGATGGCTACCACGTCGACGTCGGATGGCTTGATGCCTGCCTGCTCCAGGCAGAACTTCGCCGACTCGTAGGGCATGCGGTTCTTCGCATGCTTGTCACGCACGAAGCGCTCTTCTTCGGCGGCGGCAATCAGTTTGCCGTCAATGTACAAGGCCGCGGAAGGGTCATGGCTAAGGGCGCCGGACAGGCCAAGAATCGTCAATGCCAAGGGATTAGCCTCTTCATTCGGTAGAAATGCGCCAGCGGCCTCTTGGGCGGGTGGCGGCTAAAGGGCGGGATTATAACGCAAAGCGCAGTACGCGCATGCCTCTGCGAGGGCTGCGCCCTCGATCGCGACACAAGGCCGCTCCCACAGGGATAGTGCAACCCTTGTGGGAGCGGCCTTGCGTCGCGAAAGGGCCGCACCGCGGCCCCAGGGATTTCAGCCACACCGCATGAGTTTCATGGGCCTGCGCTGTTCGCTTATTCAGCGATCAACCAGTCCATCCGGTAGCTACCGGCAGTCTGCGCCAGCTCTTTGGCCAGCCATGGCAGCAGTTCCTTGAGCTCTTCCTCCAGCCCCCACGGCGGGTTGGCGATGGCCAGACCTGAGCCATTGAGCCCCTGCGGGCTGTCCTGGTGGTGCACATACAACTCGACCCGCAGCAGCTTCGGTGCGCCGGTGCTGGTCAGGTCCTGGTAAAAGCGGGTCAGCGAGCGCTGGTCCTTGATCGGGTACCAGATTGCCGCGACGGTCTGGCGCATGCGGCCAATCGCTTCTTTCATGGCGGTAGTGCAGCGCTTGAGCTCATCAGCCTGTTCGAACGGCGGGTCGATCAGCATGATCGCGCGCTTTTCCTGAACCGGCAGCAAGGCCCGCGGCACATGCCAGCCTTCACCCAGGTGCACGGTCACGCGCGGGTCTTTCTTCATGTTTTCCTTGAGCAGCGGCCCGTCTTCTGGGTGCTTCTCGTTGAGCAGGGCGCGGTCCTGCTGGCGCATCAGGCGGCGGGCCAGTTCAGGCGAGCCGGGGTAGTAGCGCAGCTCGCCATCGGCATTCAGGCGCTTGATGATGCGCAAGTAGTCATCGGCCATGGCCGGCAGGTCATCGCGATTCCACAGACGGGCGACACCTTCCAGATACTCGCCGGTGCGGCTTGCCTGATCGCCCTGCAGGTCGTACAGGCCGAGCCCGGCATGGGTATCGATATAGGCGAATGGCTGTTCCTTGCGCGACATCAGGGCGATGAGGCGGGTCAGCACGATGTGCTTGAGGACGTCGGCGTGGTTGCCGGCGTGGAAGGCGTGACGATAGTTCATGGCAACTCCTGCGGGGGTGACAAGTTTACCTTGCCTTGCAGGCGGAGTCAGGCCTGGCTGCTGATCGGCGGGGGCTTCTTCGCGGGTAAACCCGCTCCCACAGGGATTGCACAGAACTCGAAGCCTGCGAGGTACCTGTGGGAGCGGGTTCACCCGCGAAGCAGGCGCCGCCGATTCAACCGGTGTTACTTGTCAGCGTGATAAGCCGCATCAGCAGTTTCGAAGCGCTTGACCATCGCCTGCGACGGGCTGCCCAGCTTGCTCACCACGATGATGGCGATGCTGGCGAACAGGAAGCCCGGGATGATTTCGTACAGCCCGAGGGTGTCGAAGTTCTTCCACAGGATCACGGTCAGGGCGCCGACCACGATACCGGCCAGTGCGCCGTTGCGGGTCATGCCTTTCCACAGTACAGAAATCAGCACCACCGGGCCGAAAGCAGCACCGAAGCCGGCCCAGGCGTAAGCCACCAGGCCCAGCACGCGGTTTTCCGGGTTGGCAGCCATGGCGATGGCGATCAGGGCGACGGCCAGCACCATCAGGCGGCCCACCCATACCAACTCGACCTGCGAAGCGTTCTTGCGCAGGAACGCCTTGTAGAAGTCTTCGGTCAGGGCGCTGGAGCACACCAACAGCTGGCAGCTCAAGGTGCTCATCACCGCAGCCAGGATGGCCGACAGCAGCACACCGGCGACCCACGGGTTGAACAGGATCTTCGCCAGCTCGATGAACACGCGCTCGTGGTTCTCGGTGACCGGACCCGCCAGTTCAGGGTGCGCAGAGAAGTAGGCGATGCCGAAGAAGCCCACGGCGCAGGTGCCGGCCAGGCACAGGATCATCCAGGTCATGGAGATGCGGCGGGCATTGGCGATCGACTTCACCGAGTCGGCAGCCATGAAGCGCGCCAGGATGTGCGGCTGGCCGAAGTAGCCCAGACCCCAGCCCATCAGCGAGATGATGCCGATGAAGGTGGCGCCCTTGAGCATGTCGAAGTTGGCCGGGTTCACCGCCTCGATGGCAGCGAAGGTGGTATCGAAACCGCCAGTGGAGATCAGCACGATCACCGGAGTGAGGATCAACGCGAAGATCATCAGCGACGCCTGCACGGTATCGGTCCAGCTCACCGCCAGGAAACCACCGATGAAGGTGTAGGCGATGGTCGCTGCGGCGCCGGCCCACAGAGCGGTTTCGTACGACATGCC
Source organism: Pseudomonas sp. NLJ1 (assembly GCF_049486705.1). Classification (NCBI taxonomy): domain Bacteria; kingdom Pseudomonadati; phylum Pseudomonadota; class Gammaproteobacteria; order Pseudomonadales; family Pseudomonadaceae; genus Pseudomonas; species Pseudomonas sp. NLJ1. The sequence goes on from NZ_CP137735.1 coordinate 2,261,739, forward strand.
GAAGGTGCTCTCGAACAGGCGGGCACCGGCAACGATGCCGGAAGCGCAGTAGATGGTGAAGAACACCAGGATGACGATGGCCGAGATGATCCGCAGCAGGCCGCTATTGTCTTCGAAACGGCTGGAGAAGTAGTCCGGCAGCGTCAGCGCATCACCGTTGTGCTCGGTCTGCACGCGCAGGCGGCCAGCTACGAACAGCCAGTTCAGGTACGCGCCGACGGTGAGGCCGATGGCAATCCAGGCTTCGGACAAGCCGGAGAAGTAGATGGCGCCCGGCAGGCCCATCAGCAGCCAGCCACTCATGTCGGAAGCGCCGGCGGAAAGCGCGGTGACCACACTACCCAGGCTGCGGCCGCCGAGGATGTAGTCGGAAAGGTTTTTGGTGGAGCGATAGGCGGCGAAGCCGATCAGCACCATTGCGGCGATATAGACCACAAAAGTGATCGTTAGTGGATTACCCATGCGTGTGCCCTGGCGTTTGTTTTTATGTCATGCACAACCGCAGCCATGGCGGTTGCACCCAGGCGGCGAATCGTATGCAACAACGCAAAGCGGGTGCAACCATTTTTCATTTGCAAGTTGCACCTGCTCGTGCATTTTCCGAAAAATCTGATTTCTTGCTCCTTTTTGGAGCAAAAAGCCTGCTTTCAAGAATAAAACGCACCAGAAACGACCCTTTTCAGAATATGGAAATGGCAGTCGGACGAGTTGCACCTTTTCCGTCAAAAATTCGGGTTGCACCTGGTTGCACCCGAATTGTCCTACAGCTACTCTTGGCGTCAGCTTAGGCCACAACCGTGGCAATAACGAGGATAAGAAATGGCGACGACCACCCTTGGGGTCAAACTCGATGACCCGACCCGTGAGCGACTCAAGGCAGCTGCGCAGTCGATTGACCGCACCCCGCACTGGTTGATCAAGCAAGCGATCTTCAATTATCTGGAGAAGCTCGAGGGTGGTGCCACCCTGACCGAACTCAACGGCCATGCCAGCAACCTGGCTGACGACGCCGGAGAGGTCCAGCCCGAACACAGCCACCAGTGCTTCCTCGAGTTCGCCGAGAGCATCCTGCCGCAGTCGGTACTGCGCTCGGCGATCACCGCCGCCTACCGCCGCCCCGAGCAGGAAGTGGTGCCGATGCTGCTGGAGCAGGCGCGCCTGAGCGCCCCGCTGGCCGAAGCGACCAACAAGATGGCCGCCGGCATCGCCGAAAAACTGCGTAACCAGAAGAGCGCTGGCGGTCGTGCCGGCATCGTCCAGGGCCTGCTGCAGGAATTCTCGCTGTCGTCCCAGGAAGGCGTGGCACTGATGTGCCTGGCCGAAGCCTTGCTGCGCATCCCCGACAAGGGCACCCGTGACGCGCTGATCCGCGACAAGATCAGCACCGGCAACTGGCAGCCGCACCTGGGCAACAGCCCGTCGCTGTTCGTCAATGCCGCCACCTGGGGCCTGCTGCTGACTGGCAAGCTGGTGTCCACCCACAACGAATCCGGCCTCACCTCTTCGCTCACTCGCATTATCGGCAAGAGCGGCGAGCCGATGATCCGCAAGGGCGTCGACATGGCCATGCGCCTTATGGGCGAGCAGTTCGTTACCGGCGAAACCATCGCCGAAGCCCTGGCCAACGCCAGCCGCTTCGAGTCCAAGGGCTTCCGTTATTCCTACGACATGCTTGGCGAAGCCGCACTGACCGAGCACGACGCACAGAAGTACCTGGCGTCCTACGAGCAGGCCATCCACTCGATTGGCAAGGCCTCCCATGGCCGTGGCATCTATGAAGGCCCGGGCATCTCGATCAAGCTGTCGGCGCTGCACCCGCGCTACAGCCGCGCCCAGTACGAGCGCGTGATGGAAGAGCTGTACCCGCGCCTGCTGTCGCTGACCCTGCTGGCCAAGCAGTACGACATCGGCCTGAACATCGACGCCGAAGAGGCCGACCGCCTGGAGCTGTCGCTCGACCTGCTCGAGCGCCTGTGCTTCGAGCCTTCGCTGGCCGGCTGGAACGGTATCGGCTTCGTCATCCAGGCCTATCAGAAGCGCTGCCCATATGTGATCGACTATGTCATCGATCTGGCCAAGCGCAGCCGCCACCGCCTGATGATTCGCCTGGTGAAAGGCGCCTACTGGGACAGCGAAATCAAGCGCGCCCAGGTCGAAGGCCTGGAAGGCTACCCGGTCTACACCCGCAAGGTGTACACCGACGTGTCCTACGTCGCCTGCGCCCGCAAGCTGCTGGCAGTGCCAGAAGCCATCTACCCGCAGTTCGCCACCCACAACGCCCACACCTTGTCGGCCATCTACCACATTGCCGGTCAGAACTATTACCCGGGCCAGTACGAGTTCCAATGCCTGCACGGCATGGGCGAGCCGCTTTACGAGCAGGTGGTCGGCAAGATTTCCGAAGGCAAGCTGAACCGCCCGTGCCGCGTCTATGCACCGGTCGGCACCCACGAAACATTGCTGGCCTACCTGGTGCGTCGCCTGCTGGAAAACGGCGCCAACACCTCGTTCGTCAACCGCATCGCCGACCACTCGATCTCCATCCAGGAACTGGTCGCCGACCCGGTCGCCAGCATCGAGCGCATGGGCACCCAGGAAGGCAGTATCGGCCTGCCGCACCCACGTATCCCGCTGCCGCGTGAACTGTATGGCAGCGAGCGGGCCAACTCGGCCGGCATCGACATGGCCAACGAACACCGCCTGGCATCGCTGTCCTGCGCCATGCTGGCCACCGCCCACAACGACTGGAAAGCCGCGCCACTGCTGGCCTGCGCCGCCAGCGAGGGCGCAGTCGCACCGGTGCTGAACCCGGCGGACCACCGCGACGTGGTCGGCCATGTCCAGGAAGCCACTGTCGCCGACGTCGACAATGCCATCCAGTGCGCACTGAATGCAGCACCGATCTGGCAGGCCACCCCGCCGGCCGAGCGCGCCGCCATTCTGGAGCGCACCGCCGACCTGATGGAGGCCGAAATCCAGCCGCTGATGGGCCTGCTCATCCGCGAGGCCGGCAAGACCTTCGCCAACGCCATCGCCGAAGTGCGTGAAGCCGTGGATTTCCTGCGCTATTACGCGGTGCAGGCACGCAACGATTTCAGCAACGACGCCCACCGCCCGCTGGGCCCTGTGGTGTGCATCAGCCCGTGGAACTTCCCGCTGGCGATCTTCACCGGTCAGGTGGCCGCAGCGCTCGCCGCCGGCAACCCGGTCCTGGCCAAGCCGGCCGAGCAGACCCCGCTGATCGCTGCGCAGGCCGTGCGCCTGCTGCTGGAAGCCGGCATCCCTGAAGGCGTGCTGCAACTGCTGCCAGGCCGCGGTGAAACCGTCGGTGCCGGCCTGGTGGGTGACGAGCGCGTCAAAGGCGTGATGTTCACCGGTTCCACCGAAGTGGCCCGCCTGCTGCAGCGCAATGTTGCCGGCCGCCTGGACAACCAGGGCCGCCCGATCCCGCTGATCGCCGAAACCGGTGGCCAGAACGCGATGATCGTCGATTCCTCGGCACTGACCGAGCAGGTGGTGATCGATGTGGTGTCCTCGGCCTTCGACAGCGCCGGTCAGCGTTGCTCGGCACTGCGCGTGCTGTGCCTGCAGGAAGACTCCGCCGACCGCGTGATCGAAATGCTCAAGGGCGCCATGGCCGAAAGCCGCCTGGGCTGCCCGGACCGCCTGGCCGTGGACATCGGCCCGGTGATCGACGCCGAAGCCAAGGCCGGCATCGAGAAGCATATCCAGGGCATGCGTGAGAAAGGCCGCTCGGTCTACCAGGTGGCGATTGCCGATGCTGCCGAGATCAAGCGCGGCACCTTCGTCATGCCGACCCTGATCGAGCTGGAAAGCTTCGACGAGCTCAAGCGTGAAATCTTCGGCCCGGTGCTGCACGTGGTGCGCTACAACCGCCGCAACCTGGACCAGTTGATCGAGCAGATCAACAACTCCGGCTACGGCCTGACTCTCGGCGTGCACACCCGCATCGACGAGACCATCGCCAAAGTGGTGGAAACTGCCAACGCCGGCAACATGTACGTCAACCGCAACATCGTCGGTGCGGTGGTAGGTGTGCAGCCGTTCGGTGGTGAAGGCCTGTCCGGCACCGGCCCGAAAGCCGGCGGCCCGCTGTACCTGTACCGCCTGCTGTCGACCCGCCCGGCCGACGCGATTGGCCGCCACTTCCAGCAGCAGGACGGTGAAGGCAAGCCTGACCGCGCCCTGCACGAACAGCTGATCAAGCCACTGCACGGCCTGAAGGCCTGGGCCGAGAGCAACCAGCTGGCCGACCTGGCCGCGCTGTGCAGCCAGTTCGCCAGCCAGTCGCAGAGCGGCATCGCCCGCCTGTTGCCAGGCCCGACTGGCGAGCGCAATAGCTACACCATCCTGCCACGCGAGCACGTGCTGTGCCTGGCCGACAACGAAGCCGACCTGCTGGCGCAGTTCGCCGCAGTGCTGGCCGTTGGCAGCTCGGCGGTATGGGCTGACGGCGAGCCAGGCAAGGCCCTGCGTGCCCGCCTGCCGCGAGAGCTGCAGGCCAAGGTCAAGCTGGTGGCGGACTGGAACAAGGATGAAGTGGCGTTCGACGCTGTGATCCACCACGGCGACTCGGACCAGCTGCGCGGCGTGTGCCAGCAGGTGGCCAAGCGCGCCGGGGCGATCGTGGGTGTGCATGGGCTGTCCAGCGGCGACCACCAGATTGCGCTGGAGCGCTTGGTGATTGAGCGGGCGGTGAGTGTGAACACTGCTGCTGCCGGTGGTAATGCCAGCCTGATGACCATTGGCTGAGGCTGAGGGTTGTTAACGAAAAAAGGAGAGCTTCGGCTCTCCTTTTTTTATGGGGGTTGGGGTTGGGCTGACAGGTGTTCGCCACAACATTTTCTGCGCCTGTGGTATCGAGCGCCGCCCGCGCGGCGCTTCGCGGGGCAAGCCCGCTCCCACATTTGTTGCAACGTGCCAAACCTGTCAGGCCATAGTTACCCGCTTTGTTGGTCCGCCGATATCTCCATGTTGGCGTGGCTGCCGTCCAACATGTCTTTAGTCATGCGCCAAGGCTGACAACCATGGCCTCACAGGCATGGCCACGTTGCAACAAATGTGGGAGCGGCCTTGTGCCGCGAAGCGCCGCGCGGGCGGCGCTCGATATCACAGGCGCAGAAAATGTTGCGGCAAACACCTAGCGGCCTTCATTCAACCTGAAGCCAAACCCTCACTGCCTCATCCCCAACTCAGCATCATCCATCAGTGCCTTGGCCATCGCACTCAGGTAATGGGCAGCCCAGATCATCATCGGCTTCTCATCCATCAGCCCGGTAATGGTCAATTCACGGACATAACCCATCAACTCCGACGACTGCTCACGGGCGTCCCTGCACGGGATGCCAGGCTCGATGCGGAACAGCGGGTGAGTGCCGTTTTCACCCTGGTAGAAGGTGGTCTTGCCGGCGGTGAATTGGGTGTCTTCTGTTGTCATTGTTCAATCCCCTGATAATTCTCGAGTGCCTGGCCGGGCCTATTCGCGGGCGCGCCCGCTCCCACAGGATCACCACAGGCTTCATGACTTGCACCGTACCTCTGGGAGCGGGCATGCCCGCGAAAGGGCCGGTTCAGGCGACACATCAATAAGCCTCAGTGCGAAGTTCGCGACCTAGATTAGGATCTTCGAGTGAAACTGCGTTCAGGGGTGGATCAGGAACTATCTTCATCATTGGTATTTTTCTCGGTAAGGGCTATCACCACCTGCTGTCAAACAAGAGGGTGGCAGCTGTGCATGGGTTGACAGACCGGTAGAAAAATCCAAAAACCCGGCGCACACGAGGTGCCCCATACACAGCCGCCATAAAGGCGAAAGCCATGAGAATTTTCTGGTCGGCCTGTCAAAGCCGGTCACTGATTTGGCAGCGACCACCCGAGACTATGGCCCGATCCAGAGCACCGCAATGGCTAGGAAGGGGTTGGGAGTATGTTTGGGAAATGGACTACATGGAATAGGCGAAAACCTAAAAAACTGCCGGGGTGCTGACTGAAATGCGGTAGGGCTGGCAGGTTTCACCTCGCCCTTTGCAGCGCGCCTGTGTGACCGCTCGCCGCTCGGTCACACAGATATAGAAGGAACCAAAGCAAGCACCCTTTAATGCCCTCGCTCATCCGGGCCTTCGCCAGAACCACCAAAGGCTTAGGATTTTAGCCCCTTCAGAAGCTGCGAAAAGGCTCAACCAAACCCACGTACTGGTATCTGGCAATAATAGAAACAAAGAAAACGACGGAACTATAAACAAGATACGAAATGGAAACTGAACGAAAGCCAGATAACGCCCTGATCTTCTCCCCATACAAAGTAATATGCTACTGGCAACAAGGGATACCTGGACAATCAGCCCCATCCACACCATGACCTCAAGCCCTCCCCCCCACTGCTCCATGTTTGCAAGAGCGGAATTGAGATCACTGACAAAGGGGGTCACACCTCTATTCAGGCTACTGACCACAACGAAAAAAATGTAAAAAGCATCCATACCACCCCAAAACAAACCGACCAAACGCGTTGACCTTATCAAACCGATGCTCCAGCTCATTTATCTTTCAACTCATATTCTTCATTTGCTATTATTGGTCGCCAATGCCATGAGGTTCCCGACACATCCCAGGCATCATCGGCCTCCACATAAATTTGCGTTACTTTACGTTCCATTCCATATCTGTGGATTGCGGAGGATGGCGAAAAATACTGTTCCTCTTCATCAAGCGGCACCCATTCCTGCGTAACTGTTCTCGTCGTATTCGCAAAATCTTTCCCTGACGACAAGAAGACACGCCCCTCATCTCCTCTTGATGTCAGGAAGTTCGCAACAAAGGCAGCACTCGAAGCAAGTTTATTAACACGTATAGATGTTATTTTCCATTTGCCCGGACCACTCATCGCAGAAACGGTGTTAATCAGAAAATCGCCATCGTCGCTCTCACGACAATTTCTCGCATACCAATTCTCTTCGAGATCTATCGGCTTGAATGGCCTATCTTTAATCAGCATCCACTCACCTGATGCCGGACCACTTCTGATAACGTTGTGGGAAATTTCTCCATTTTTCATGAAAAGCAACATCTGTACGGATGCCAGACCGCAGGTCTAATTACTCTTTCTCAACCCATATCACTCAAACCTATTAACCTGTTCCCCACCCCACCACCCTCCTACACTCGCAGCATCCCGCCTCAGGACCGCGATCATGCCCGAGACCCTGCTCAGCCCCCGCAACCTCGCCTTCGAACTCTACGAAGTCCTCGACGCCGAGGCCCTGACCCAGCGCCCACGCTTCGCCGAGCACAGCCGCGAAACCTTTGATGCGGCGCTATCAACTGCCCGCACCATCGCCGAAAAGTTCTTCGCCCCGCACAACCGCAAGGCCGACGAAAACGAGCCGCGCTACGTGAACGGCCGCGCCGAGCTGATCCCCGAGGTGAAACCTGCTGTCGAGGCCTTCCTCGAAGCCGGCTTCCTCAACGCCAACCGCGACTTCGAGGTCGGCGGCATGCAGCTGCCCAGCCTGGTCTCGCAAGCCTGCTTCGCCCACTTCCAGGCCGCCAACGCCGGCACCACGGCCTACCCGTTCCTGACCATGGGCGCGGCCAACCTGATCGAGAGCTTCGGCAGCGATGAACAGAAACGCCTGTTCCTGCAGCCGATGATCGAAGGGCGCTACTTCGGCACGATGGCCCTGACCGAACCTCACGCCGGCTCGTCACTGGCCGATATTCGCACCCGCGCCGAACCTGCCGGTGACGGCAGCTACCGGCTCAAGGGCAACAAGATCTTCATCTCCGGCGGTGATCACGAGCTGTCGGAAAACATCGTGCACATGGTGCTGGCCAAGCTGCCCGATGCACCGCCCGGCGTGAAGGGCATCTCACTGTTTATCGTGCCCAAGTACCTGGTCAACGAAGATGGCAGCCGTGGCCCGCGCAACGATGTGCTGCTGGCCGGGTTGTTCCACAAGATGGGCTGGCGCGGTACCACCTCCACCGCGCTGAACTTCGGCGACAACGGCCGGTGCGTCGGCTACCTGGTCGGCCAGCCGCACCAGGGCCTGGCCTGCATGTTCCAGATGATGAACGAGGCACGCATCGGTGTCGGCATGGGCGCGGTGATGCTCGGCTACGCCGGCTACCTGTATTCGCTGGAATACGCCCGCCAGCGCCCGCAGGGCAGGCTGCCGGACAACAAGGACCCGCACAGCCCGGCAGTGCCGATCATCGAACACACTGATGTAAAACGCATGCTGCTGGCACAGAAGGCCTACGTGGAAGGCGCCTTCGACCTGGGCCTGTATGCCGCGCGCCTGTTCGACGACACCCAGACTGCCAGCGACGACAGCGCCCGCAAGCAGGCGCAGGAGCTGCTCGACCTGCTGACCCCGATCGTCAAGTCCTGGCCCTCGGCCTTCTGCCTCAAGGCCAATGAACTGGCGATCCAGATCCTCGGCGGCCACGGCTACACCCGCGAATACCCGGTGGAGCAGTACTACCGCGACAACCGCCTGAACCCGATCCACGAGGGTACCGAGGGTATCCAGTCGCTCGACCTGCTCGGCCGCAAACTGGCGCAGAACAATGGTGCCGGCCTCAAACAGCTGATCCGCCTGATCGCCGCCACCGGCGAAAGCGCCAGCCACCACCCGAATCTCGACCCACTGCGCCAGCCGCTGGAGCAACTGGTCAACCGCCTGCAAGGTGTGACCCTGACCTTGCTTGGCGACCTGGCCGAAGGCAAGGTCGCCGGTACCCTGGCCAACTCCGCCCTGTACCTCAAGGCCTTCGGCCACTGCGTGATCGGCTGGCGCTGGCTGGAGCAGGCGATTCATGCCGAGCTTGGCCTGCTCAAGGGCAACCCTGCCGACCGCGACTTCTACCTCGGCAAGCTACAGGCCGCGCGTTATTTCCTGACCTGGGAAGTACCGGGCTGCCATAATGAGCTGGCATTGCTCGGGGCGCGCGACGACACCTGCCTCGCCATGCAAGAGGAGTGGTTCTAGACAGCACCTGTGAAGTGAATCACTGAGTACACTTGGCGGGCGATGCCGAGCTGCGGGGGTTGCGAGCAATAGCGATTCCTGCAGCGACTACCGCAATGCCCAGGTAGGCTGCCCAATGAATCGCGTCGCCGAACATCAACGCAGCCCATAACAATGTCACTGGCGGTTCCAGATAAACCAGCGCCGACACGCGGGTCGCGGTCAGCTTGGTCAGCAATATCCACAGGCTCAAATAGGCGATGAACGTTGAGAACAGTGTCAGCCAGGCGACAGCCACCCAGGCCTGGGTGCTGGCAGGCACTTCGATCAAGCCCAACGGCAAGCCTGTAGCGGTGAGCAACACCAGCGTCGCGGTCGATTGCAGAAACAGTGGCATCAGCAAACCGTCCTTGCTGTGGTCTGTCTCCAGAACCGATTGCCGTCGCTGGTAAAGCGTGGCGATGGACAGCGTGATGGCAGCGATCAGCGGCAGAGCGTACAGCCAGAATTCAAGCCGGGCTGTCGACAGGCTGTACTCACCCAGAATGACTACGCTGACGCCCGCAAACCCAAGCACAAGCCCCAGCCACTCCTGCCGGCCACTGCGTTCACCGTGGTCCCTGCTGCTCATCGATGCCGTGATCAATGGCTGCAAGGCGCAAATGATGGCAGCAATACCCGCCGGCAGGCCGCCGCGGATGGCGATGTAAACGCTGACCAGGTAGGCAAACTGGGCCAGAAAACCGATCACGGCGTTGTAACGTATCTGCGCCCACGACAGTACACGCAGTCGGTGCAAGACAAAGGGCAACAGGCAGATGCAGACCAGCAAAAAGCGCCAGAACAGCAGGTTTATTGCACCAGCGTCCTCCGTGCCCAGCCGGGCGCCAATGAAGCCCGAACTCCAGGAAAGGACAAAAATGACTTGCAGCAGGATCAGGTATGGCGCACTGCTTGGCATATTCACGCCCCTATGTGATGCAATTCCTCGAACGTAATCGGCTGGATGCCTATACGTGCGTATTGTCAAGCAGCTGATCGGTGCAGGGCCCAGCGCAACCCCAACCAGTTGGGGATGGTCGCGGGAATGCCGTCGTCGGAGGCTAGGTGCCAGAAGCGGTTGGAGTCGTCACCGAAGTAAGGGCAATGGAAGGACAACACCAGTGACATGCGCCGCCCGCTGAGCACCGGGCGAACGCCGTGGAACAGGCGGCTGCCATAGATGAACAAGGCATCGCCGGGCTCGTCCAGGCGTGCGGTTTCGAAGGTGCGGTAATCCAGAGCATCAAAGGTATCGACAGTACCGTTGTGGAACAGGAACTCGCCACCGCTGTAATCGGCCGGCCCCGACAGCACGATGTTCAGCACATAATTGGTGCCGTCCGTATGCCAAATACCCAGTTGCTGCTGTTGCTCGACAGGCTTGGGGTAGTAGTAGTTGATCTGCGAGCGGGCATTGAGCATGGGGTAAGGCACGAGCGGCACGCCAGCGATGCGCGAGATGGCCAGCAGGAATGAGCGACTGCACATCATGTCGTTGATGAACGACGACAGCCCCGTCACCCCTCGTGTGCGCCGGGAAATGATCCAGTCGCTGTCGCCCGCCCCTTCCTCCAGGCGGGCGCAGATGTCTTGCAAGGCCGCGACGCCCTCGAGCGTGAACAACCGATGGACGACAGCGACCCCCGTGATGGCATCTACCGCAACTTTCGAGTGTGGGCTTTGGCTATAACCCAGTTCCCCCAGCGTTCGGGTGTCCGTGACGGTGGGCCCTTGTCGTCGAAGCAGATCATCCCGCCAGGCAACCTGCTCGCCCAGGCAGATCGACGAAGCTCGCGGCGTGCGCTTCAACGTTGACTTGAGCGCCAGCTTCACGCGGCCTACGCCGCGCTCGAACAGGGATAAGGTGTTGGAGTGGTTCATGATGCGTCTGTCCCTGTGGAGCCGCTACTGAAGGTACTCGCGACTTGATAGCGCACCGAGCCGTCCCCGCTGGCGGATTCCTGGGAGACTTCAGCGACCTGAAAACAATCCCTCACTGCTTCATCCCCAACTCAGCATCATCCATCAGCGCTTTGGCCATCGCACCCAGATAATGTGCAGCCCAGATCATCATCGGTTTCTCGTCCATCAGCCCGGTGATGGTCAATTCGCGCACATAGCCCATCAACTCCGAAGACTGCTCGCGGGCGTCCCTACATGGGATGCCCGCCTCGATACGGAACAATGGATGGGTGCCGTTCTCACCCTGGTAGAAGGTGGTCTTGCCAACGGTGAACTGGGTGTCTTCTGTTGTCATTGTTCAATCCCCTGATAATTCTCAATTGCCTGGGTGGGCCCTTTCGCGGCGGTTCGACGCCTCGACAAGCCCGCTCCAAAGGCCACTGCAGGCCATGGCATGTGATGACCGTTGTAGGAGCGGGTTTACCCGCGAAGAGGCCCACCCAGACAACACATCACTCAAACCTCAGTGCAAAGTCCGAAACTCATTAGGCATCTGCACCTGAATCAATGCCGACTCCTGCATGACCTGATGCTCATTCGTATCATTCCATTGCACTTCCGAGTGACAACCGTGCTGCAACCACACAGTAAGAGGGGGTATAAAGCCTGTACAGTTGATTAAATCGAAGCGCTGGTTCGATCCGGCTAAATCAGGTGGTTCAATGGGGAAAGGCCTCGACATCAACGTACTCAGAACCTTCCAGGCAGTAGCCCGGCTGGGCCGCTTCAAGGATGCCGCCGACTATGTCCATCGCAGCCCGTCGGCGGTGACGACGCAAATACAGAAGCTGGAGGAACAGATCGGGCAACAGCTGTTTGCTCGCAGCAACCAGTCCGTAGAACTGACCCCGGCGGGTCGACACCTGCTGGTTGAGGCGACACGTTTTCTGATGGCCCATGACAGGCTGCTGGCTACGTTGTCGCCCCAGCAGATGACCGGCAAGGTCCGCCTTGGGGTACCAGACGGATATGCAGCCAGCCTCATGAGCGATTTCCTGCCAGTTTTCGTAGCCAGTAATCCGAAGCTGGAACTGGAGGCCATAGCGCGGTCCAGCGCAGAGCTCGTCGACCTTTTTGCACGACAGCGCCTGGACTTGGCAGTGGCGGTCAGCAGCGAAGTATGGGAACAAGGGGAGTGGCTTCGCTCGACCAGGCCTCGTTGGGCCGCAGCCCCAGGGTTCCACCACGACCCTGACCTTCCTTTGCCACTGGCCCTGCAGTTGAAGGGCTGCCCGTACCGAGAGGCGGCATTGCAGGCATTGAAGACGCATGGCATTGCGTACCGCATCCTGCTGGAAAGCGCCAACTGGCATGCGGTACTAGCCTGCATGAGGAGCGGCCTGGCAGTCGGTATTGTCGAGGGGCTGGACAGTGGTGATACATCACTTGCGTACGTGGAAGGCATGGGCTTCCCCGCGCTCGCCGAGCATCACGTCTACCTGCTCACGGACACCACTCACCATGTTGCGTCGCATCTGAACGAAATGTTGAAGGCCACCATCCGCAAGGATGGACCTGCAACACCGGGCCCTTGCTGACCGCACTTTATTTCCTGACCTGGGAAGTACCTGGCTGCCATAATGAGCTGGCATTGCTCGAGGCGCGCGACGACACTTGCCTCACCATGCAGGACGAGTGGTTCTAAGGGGGAGCCACCGTGTACACGGAGGCTTCCACATGTTCGATACCAGCGCCCTGCTGCGCCAGCGCTTTGCCGCGCTGCGCAGTACGGCCGAGTTGTTTTCCCTGCGCCATGTGAAACAGTCGCACCAGGCGCTGTCGGTTCGCCGCAACGTCGCGGAACCACCCTTCTTCAGCCAGGACGAGGGCGCCATGCTCACCGTGCGGGTGAATGGCGTGGAAGCCTATGCCGCCACCGCCGACCTGTCCCAGGCCGGCCTGCAGCGTGCCCTGGAGCACGCCGAGGCACTGGCCCGGCAGATCGCCCGGTACAACCTGCTGGACCTGCGCGAGCAACCGGTGACCAGCGCACGCCACGACCACATTTCGCCCAACTTCGACCAACCCGTGCCCAACCTCGCCGACTGCCTTGGCCTGCTCGCTGCCGAATCGGCCAGCGTGCCCAAGGACAGCCGCCTGGTGGACTGGCAGGCCAGCCTGGGCCTGAGCCTGGTCGAGCAGACCTACCTGAACTCGGCCGGCGCCGAGCTGCGCCACGCCCAGCGCTTCCTGTTCCCGGGCCTGGGCGTGACCGCCAGCGATGGCCAGGACAGCCAGAGCCGCAGCCTGGGCCGCGACAACTTCGGCCAGCAGGGCGGCTTCGAGATCATCGAGCGCTGTGGCCTGGTCGGCGCTGCCCGCCGGGTGGCCGACGAGGCGCTGCAGCTGCTGCTGGCACCGAATACCCCCAGCGGCCCGCGCGACCTGCTGTTGATGCCGGACCAGATGATGCTGCAGATTCACGAATCCATCGGCCACCCGCTGGAGATGGACCGCATTCTCGGCGACGAGCGCAACTACGCCGGCACCAGCTTCGTCAAGGCCGGTGACTTCGGCCACCTGCAGTACGGCTCCCCGCTACTCAACGTGACCTTCGACCCGACCATAGGCGAAGAGCTGGCCAGCTACAGCTTCGATGATGACGGCACCCCGGCCAGCAAGCAGTTCCTGATCCGCGATGGCCTGCTGCTGCGCCCGCTGGGTGGTGCGCTGTCGCAGTTCCGCTCCGGCCTCGACGGCGTGGCCAACAGCCGCGCCTGCGGCTGGAACCGTGCGCCGATCGACCGCATGGCCAACCTCAACATCGAGCTGGGCGACCAGAGCCTGGATCAGCTGGTGAAGGGCATCGAGCACGGCATCCTGATGCGCACCAACCGTTCCTGGTCCATCGACGATGCGCGCAACAAGTTCCAGTTCGGCTGTGAATGGGGGCAGTTGATCGAAAACGGCGAGCTCAAGGGCATCGTCAAGAACCCCAACTACCGCGGCATCTCCGCGCAGTTCTGGCGCAACCTGGCGGCGGTCGGCGACAGCAGTACCTTCCAGGTGCTGGGCACGCCCAACTGCGGCAAGGGCGAACCCAACCAGGTGGTGCGGGTCGGCCACGCCTCGCCGGCCTGCGTGTTCCGCCAGATCGACGTATTCGGAGGAGACGCCTGATGAAACACGCTTTCGAAACCCTGGTCGGGGATGTGCGCAAAGCTCTGCAGGCGGGCGAACAGTTCACCCTGGGCTACAGCGCCGAACAGTCGCAATTCGTGCGTTTCAACCATGCCAAGGTCCGCCAGGCCGGCACCGTGAACCAGGCCGGGGTGCAACTGCGGCTGATCCGCGATGGCCGCCAGGCAGAGCAACAGGTGACCTTGAGTGGTGACACGCAACTGGATAGCCAGCGCCTGTTCACGGCCTTGGAGCAACTGCGCCAGACCTTGCCTCTGCTGGCGGTTGATCCGTACCTTCGCCTGGACGAAAGCGCCTGGCACAGCCACAGCCAGCAGGAGCAGCCGCTGCCCGAACTGAGCGATGTGCTGACGCTGCTCGAGCGCGAAGCCGGCGACCTGGACCTTGTCGGCATCTACGCCGCCGGCCCCATCTGCCGGGGCTTCGCCAGCTCGTTCGGGGCCTTCGGCTGGCACCAGGCCAACAGCTTCAACTTCGACTGGAGCCTGTTCCACGAAAACGGCGAGGCGGTGAAGGCCAATTATGCCGGGCAAGTGTGGAGCGCCGACGACTTCACCGCACGCCTGCGCCAGGCGCGGGAACAGCTGGGTTTCCTTGGCCGCCCTGCCGTCACGCTGAAACCTGGCAGCTACCGTGCCTACCTGGCCCCGGCGGCCATGGACGAAATAGCCGGCATGCTGTGCTGGGGCGGCTTTTCCGCACAGGCCCTGGCCACTGGCAACAGCGCCCTGCAGCGCCTGTACAACGGCGATGCGCGGCTGAGCCGGCTGGTGAGTTTCACCGAACAGGTCAGCGGCTCGCTGAGCCCGGCGTTTTCCGATGAAGGCTCGCCGCGCCTGGATGTGCCATTGATCCAGCAAGGCGAGGCCCGGCAGCGATTGATCAGTGCGCGCAGTGCCGCCGAGTTCGAGCTGCTGGCCAATGGCGCCGATAGTTACGAGTCGCCGTGTGCGCTCAGCCTGGCAGCAGGTAGCCTGCCCAGCGAGCAGATCCTGGAGCGTCTTGGTACCGGGCTGTACATCAGCAACCTGTGGTACCTGAACTATTCCGACCTGCCGGCAGCACGCATGACCGGGCTGACCCGCTTCGCCACCTTCTGGGTGGAGGATGGGCAGATCCAGGGCCCGGTGAGCACCATGCGCTTCGATGACAGCCTGTACAGTTTGCTCGGCAGCCAGCTGGAAGACCTGACCCAGGAGCGCGAGATGATTCTGTCGACCAGTACCTATGGACAGCGCAGTACCGGGTCGAGTCATTTGCCGGGGGCACTGGTCAAAGGGTTGACCCTGACATTGTGATTGGACTCGCCGGCCCTTTCGCGGCTAAAGCCGCTCCCACAGGATCTCCACTGCCCTTGAATGTGGTGACATCCCTGTGGGAGCGGGTTCACCCGCGAAGAGGCCGGTACAGACAAACGAGGAAGTCATGCCCGAACGCACCCCGCTGGACCCCGTCACCGCCCGCTGGATCCCCTGGGTGGTGGCCATCGCCTTCTTCATGCAGTCCCTTGACGGCACCATCCTCAACACTGCGCTGCCGGCCATGGCCCGCTCGCTGGCCGAAGACCCGCTGCGCATGCAGGGCGTGATCATTGCCTACATGCTCACCGTGGCCCTGCTGATCCCCGCCTCGGGCTGGATCGCCGACCGCTTCGGCACCAAGCGCATCTTCTTCAGCGCCATCCTGCTGTTCAGCTTCGGCTCGCTGCTGTGCGCCGCCGCCAACAGCCTCGGTTTCTTGATCTTCGCCCGCGTCGTACAGGGCCTGGGCGGGGCGCTGATGCTGCCAGTCGGGCGGCTGGTGGTCCTGCGTGCCTACCCGCGCACCGAGCTGGTGCGCATCATGAGCTTCATCACCATCCCCGGCCTGCTCGGGCCACTACTGGGCCCTACGGTTGGCGGCTGGCTGGTGGAAATTCTGAGCTGGCACTGGATCTTCCTGCTCAACCTGCCGGTCGGCCTGATCGGCTGCTACGCCGTGTGGAAGTTCATCCCCGACCTGCGCGGTGCCGAGCGCACCACGTTCGATGGCCCCGGGTTCCTGCTGTTTGGTGCAGCGATGGTATTGATCACCATCGCCATGGAAGGCCTGGGCGAACTGCACCTGCCGCACTTGCGGGTGATGTTGCTGCTGTTCGCCGGCATGGCCTGCCTGGCGGCCTACTGGCTGCGCGCCGGGCGCGACCCAGAGCCGCTGTTCTCGCCCAGCCTGTTCCGCGTACGCACCTTTGCCATCGGTATTCTCGGCAACCTGTTCGCCCGCCTGGGTAGCGGCGCCTTGCCGTTCCTGGTGCCGTTGCTGCTGCAAGTGGCGCTGGGCTACTCGCCGGCCCAGGCCGGCATGAGCATGATCCCGCTGGCGGCTGCGGCGATGCTGGCCAAGTCCATTGCCCGGCCACTGATCGAACGCTTTGGCTACCGCATCATCCTCACCGGCAACACCCTGCTGCTGGGCCTTCTGCTGGCCAGCCTGGGGCTGGTGGACGAGCAGACGCCCTATTGGCTGTTGCTGGTACAACTCGGTCTACTGGGCGCGGTGAACTCCATGCAGTTCACCGCGATGAACACGGTGACCCTGATCGACCTCGACGACGCCAGCGCCAGCAGCGGCAACAGCCTGCTATCAGTGGTCGCGCAGCTGGCCCTGAGCCTGGGCGTGGCGTGTGCGGGTGCATTGCTCGGCGGCTTTACCGCAGCCGGCAGCGCCGACGGCGTGGAAACCACCTTGGGCGCATTCCAGCTGACCTTCGTCACCATCGGTGTGATGGCCATGCTGGCCGCGGCGATCTTCCTGCAGCTGTCGCCGACAGACGGAAGGCGTGCCCGTCGTCCGGAACAACACATGGAGTCGTAGGGCGAATGGCCACGAGGCTGGTAGACTGTGCGGCATTTTTCGCTTCGCACCGCAGGCCCGCCTCGTGACCACCGAATCCACCGCCTTTGCCACCTTGCCGCTGTCCACTGCCATGCTGGCCAACCTGGACGCCCTCGGCTATGCCTCGATGACGCCGATCCAGGCCCAGAGCCTGCCGGTCATCCTCAAGGGGCAGGACCTGATCGCCCAGGCCAAGACCGGCAGCGGCAAGACCGCCGCCTTCGGCATCGGCCTGCTCAACCCGATCAACCCACGCTACTTCGGCTGCCAGGCGCTGGTGCTCTGCCCCACCCGCGAGCTCGCCGACCAAGTGGCCAAGGAGCTGCGCCGCCTGGCCCGCGCCGAGGACAACATCAAGATCCTGACCCTGTGCGGCGGCGTTTCGCTGGGCCCACAGATCGCTTCGCTGGAGCACGGCGCGCACATCATCGTCGGCACCCCGGGGCGCATCCAGCAGCACCTGGACAAGGGCACCCTGGTGCTCGACGGGCTGAACACCCTGGTGCTGGACGAAGCAGACCGCATGCTCGACATGGGCTTCTTCGATGCCATCGCCAGCATCATCGGCAAGACCCCGTCGCGCCGCCAGACCCTGCTGTTTTCGGCCACCTACCCGGCCGGCATCAAGCAACTGGCCGCCGACTTCATGCGCAACCCGCAACAGGTCAAGGTCGAGAGCCTGCATGCCGACAACCAGATCGAGCAGCGCTTCATCGAGATCGACCCGCAACAGCGTCTCGAGGCCGTCACCCGCGTGCTCGGCCACTACCGCCCGCAGTCCTGCGTGGCGTTCTGCTTCACCAAGCAGCAGTGCGAGGATGTGGTCGCCCACCTGACCGCCAAGGGCATCGTTGCCCAGGCCCTGCACGGCGATCTGGAGCAGCGCGACCGCGACCAGGTGCTGACCATGTTCGCCAACCGCAGCAGCTCGGTGCTGGTAGCCACCGACGTGGCGGCGCGCGGCCTGGACATCGATGGCCTGGACATGGTCATCAATGTCGAGCTGGCGCGTGATGCGGAAATTCATGTGCACCGTGTGGGCCGCACCGGCCGTGCCGGGGAGAAAGGCATTGCGGTCAGCCTGGTGGCGCCAGCCGAAGGCCACCGTGCCCAGGCCATCGAACAACTGCAGAAGAGCCCACTGCGCTGGGATCAGCTGGACAGCTTGAAGAGCAAAGGTGGCGAGCCGCTGCTGCCGGTGATGAGTACCCTGTGCATCGCTGCCGGGCGCAAGGACAAGCTGCGCCCGGGCGACATCCTCGGGGCGCTGACCGGTGATGCCGGGATCCCGGGCAAGCAGGTGGGCAAGATTGCGATCTTCGACTTCCAGGCGTTCGTGGCCGTCGAGCGGGCGCTGGCCAAGCAGGCCATGCAGCGGCTGAACAGCGGCAAGATCAAGGGCCGCTCCCTGAAAGTCCGCATTATCTAAAGCCATGCAAGGTCCCTGTGGGAGCGGGTTTACCCGCGAATGCGATAGTGGGCTCACTGCCGCCTTCGCAGGTGAACCCGCTCCCACAGGGTTCTGTGTTTCTTTCTTATAAGGTTTACACCGTGCACTCCACCGACGTGATCATCCTCGGCGCCGGCGCCGCCGGCCTGATGTGCGCCCAGCTCAGCGCCCGCCGTGGCCGCCGGGTATTGGTGCTCGACCACGCCAACAAACCGGGCAAGAAGATCCTCATGTCCGGCGGCGGCCGCTGCAACTTCACCAACATGTATACCGAGCCGGGCAACTTCCTCTCGCAGAACGCACACTTCTGCAAGTCGGCCCTGGCCCGCTACACCCAATGGGACTTCATCGAGTTGGTATGCAAGCATGGCGTGGCATACCACGAGAAGAAGCTCGGCCAGCTGTTCTGCGACAACAAGGCCAGTGACATCCTCGACATGCTGCTGGCCGAGTGCGATGAGGCCGGCGCCGAGATCCGCATGCACACCAGCATCGAGCAGATCGAGAAGACCGAAGGCGGCTATCTGCTGCAGACCAGCGGCGGCCAGTTCACCTGCCAATCGCTGGTGATCGCCACCGGCGGCCTGTCGATCCCGACCCTGGGTGCCACCGGCTTCGGCTACCAGGTGGCCCGCCAGTTTGGCCACACCCTGCTGCCAACACGCGCCGGGCTGGTGCCGTTCACCATCACCGAGCCCCAACTGAAGGCACTGTGCACCGAGCTTTCGGGCACCTCGCTGGATTGCACCGCCAGCTGCAACGGCACCAGCTTCCGCGAGAACCTGCTGTTTACCCACCGCGGCCTCAGCGGCCCGGCGATTTTGCAGATCTCCTCGTTCTGGGAAGCCGGTGACACCGTCGAGATCAATCTGTTGCCTGACCGTGATGCGCTGACCTGGCTGCAACAGATGCAGGCCGAGCGCGCCAACGCCGAACTGAAGACAGTGCTGGGCGAAGTGTTTACCCGCAAGCTGGCCAACCTGTTGGCGGAGCAGTGGTTCGAGTCCAGACCGATGAAGCAGTACACCCCGGCGGAACTGTCACAGATCGCCGAGAAACTGTCGAACTGGCAGGTTGTACCGGCCGGCACCGAGGGTTACCGCACTGCCGAAGTGACCCTTGGCGGCGTGGATACCCGCGAGGTGTCGTCCAAGACCATGGAATCGCTGAAGAGCCCCGGGTTGTATTTCATTGGCGAGGTACTGGATGTGACCGGCCACCTGGGCGGTTTCAATTTCCAGTGGGCCTGGGCATCGGCCAACGCCGCAGCGCAGTTCGTGTAGAGTAGAATCCATTCAGCAGCACGGAACGCTTCTTGCTGGCCCGTGCTTGAGCGCCGGTAAAGCAGTGGGGCTGCCGTGCAGCCCATCGCCGGCAAGCCAGCTCCCACAGGGTCTCCACAGGCCTTCAGGCTTGTGCAGTACCTGTGGGAGCTGGCTTGCCGGCGATGGGCCGCGACAGCGGCCCCAATTGCACGGCCTCGAAAGATATTCCTCTGATCACTGCCTAGCAGGCCATCATGTCATCGAGCTCGTTCCGTCAGTCACTGCGTCGCCTGTGGGGTCAAGACAAGTTCAGCTACAGCATCCGGGTCACCATCGCCCTCACCGGCAGCCTGGCCCTGTGCTGGTACCAGAACGAAATGGCCCTGCTGATTCCGCTGTTTCTCGGCATCATCGCCAGCGCACTGGCCGAAACCGATGACAGCTGGCAGGGCCGCCTCAGCGCCCTGGCCGTCACCCTGGTGTGTTTTGCCATCGCCGCGCTGGCGGTCGAACTGCTGTTCCCCTACCCATGGGTATTCGTCATTGCCCTGGCCTTGGCGGCCTTCGGCCTGACCATGCTCGGTGCCCTGGGCGAGCGTTATGGCGCCATCGCATCAGCGACCTTGATCACTGCGGTGTACACCATGATCGGCGTGGACCAGCGCGGCGGCCAGGTCACCGACTTCTGGCACGAACCGCTGCTGCTGGTGACCGGTGCAGCCTGGTACGGGCTACTGTCGGTGCTGTGGCAGGCGCTGTTTTCCAACCAGCCGGTGCAGCAGAGCCTGGCCAAGCTGTTCTTCGAGCTAGGCAGCTACCTCAAGCTCAAGGCCAGCCTGTTCGAACCCATCCGCACCCTTGACGTCGAAGCCCAGCGCCTGGAACTGGCCCAGCAGAACGGCAGGGTGGTGGCGGCGCTCAACGCGGCCAAGGAAATCATCCTGCACCGGGTGGGCAACAGCCAGCCGAACTCCAAGGTCAGCCGCTACCTCAAGCTGTACTTCCTGGCCCAGGACATCCATGAACGGGTCAGTGCTTCGCACTATCCCTACAACGCGCTGACCGAGGCTTTTTTCCACAGCGACGTGATGTTCCGCTGCCAGCGCCTGCTGCGTAAACAGGGTTCTTCCTGCCAGGAACTGGCCCGCTCCATCCGTCTGCGCCAGCCGTTCGTGCTGGCCAGCGGTTACCCCGAAGCCCTCGAAGACCTCAACGCCTCGCTGGAACACCTGCGCATGCAGAACAACCCGGCCTGGCGCAGCCTGCTGCGCTCGCTGCGGGCGCTGGCCGTCAACCTGGCGACGCTGGACCGCCTGCTCAGCGCTGCCAGCAACCCGGACAGCCTGGCCGATGCCAGCGACAGCAGCCTGCTCGACCGCTCGCCGCGTTCGCTGAAGGATGTATGGAGCCGTCTGCGTACTCAGCTGACACCGACCTCGCTGCTGTTCCGCCATGCCTTGCGCCTGCCGCTGGCGTTGTCGATCGGTTATGGCATGGTGCACCTGATCCACCCGACCCAGGGCTACTGGATAATCCTGACCACGTTGTTCGTGTGCCAGCCCAACTACGGTGCAACCCGGCGCAAGCTGGTACAGCGCATAATCGGTACCGCCGTCGGCCTGACGGTGGGCTGGGCACTGTTCGACCTGTTCCCCAATCCGGTCATCCAGTCGCTGTTCGCCGTGGTCGCCGGGGTGGTGTTCTTCGTCAACCGTACTACCCGCTACACCTTGGCCACGGCCGCGATCACCCTGATGGTGCTGTTCTGCTTCAACCAGATCGGCGATGGTTATGGCCTGTTCCTGCCACGCCTGTTCGATACCCTGGTCGGTAGCCTGATCGCCATCCTCGCGGTGTTCCTGTTCCTCCCCGACTGGCAGGGGCGGCGGCTGAACAAGGCGCTGGCCAATACCCTGGCCTGCGCCAGCGTGTACCTGCGGCAGATCATGCAGCAGTATGCCCACGGCAAGCGCGACGACCTGGCCTACCGCCTGGCCCGACGCAACGCCCACAACGCCGATGCGGCGCTGTCCACCACCCTGGCCAACATGCTGATGGAGCCGGGGCACTTCCGGAAGGAAGCCGACGTCGGCTTCCGCTTCCTGGTTTTGTCGCATACCTTGCTCAGCTACCTCTCGGGGCTGGGCGCGCACCGCGACACTGCCCTGCCGGCGGAGGTGCAGGAGCAGTTGATCGAAGGTGCCGGGCAAAGCCTGGCCAGCAGCCTGGACGAGATTGCCAACGGCCTGGCCGCGCGGCTGCCGGTGGCGATTCACAGTGATGCCGAAGAGGCCCTGGCCAATGCCCTGGAGCAGATGCCGGAAGAGCTGGATGAGCATCAGCGGCTGGTGCAGACGCAGTTGGCGTTGATCTGCCGGCAGTTGGGGCCGCTGCGGACCTTGGCCGCGCATTTGATCAAGGAAGGTGCACCGGCCTGAATGCATTGTTACCTGTTCTGGCCTCTTTGCGGGTAAACCCGCTCCCACAGGAACCCTACAAGTTTCGAGATCTGTGTAATACCTGTGGGAGCGGGTTCACCCGCGAAGAGGCCAGAACAGGCGACAAGATCAAAAGCCATGCTGACGCATGAGCCGCGCATAGCTGCCATCCGCCTTCATCGCCGCGATCGCCTGTTCGAACCGCTCGACGATCCGCGCATGCTCCGGGTGCTTCAGGCTGACCAGGATATGCAGGGTGTTCTCTGCCAACGGCGGTTCCACCAGCATCACCCCATCGCGCACTTCCGGCAGCTCGCGCTGCAAGTTGTAACGGGCCACGTACTCGTCTTCCACCGCCAGGCCCACCCGCCCCGCCGCCAGCATGCGTACCGCAGAGGAAAAGTTGCGCACCGCCACCTTGTGCAGGCGGGTGTCGCGGTCGAACTCGGGTGAATAGGCGTAATCACGCACCACAGCGATACTGTAGGGGTACAAGTCAGACTGGCGCTTGTAGCTAAACGCCTCGCCCTTGCGCTGCAGCAGGCGAATACGGTTGACCAGGTAGGCTTTGGAAAACTGCCCGATGCTGGCGCGCGAGTCGTTGTACCAGGCGTTGATCAACACGTCGTAACGCCCCTCGTTCACCCCCCGCAGGGCCCGCGCCCACGGCGCCTCTTCTACCCCACTGGCGTAGCCGGCCCGGGCCAGTGCCGCGGTGACGATACTGGTCGCCAGGCCACCGCCCGGCATGCTGGCATCGGTGAACGGCGGCCAGTTGTCGGCCACCAGGCGTAGCGTCTCACGACCCGGGGCGGGCGTTGCAAGCATCATTGCCAACAATCCCAGAACACAAAGCAGTGGCCGCATGCTCACGTCCTTTCGCAATGGAGGGCACACACTGCCGACGAGATTACACAAAGCCGTTGGCGAGGGCAGCGGCCAATAGTGTCATTTAGCCTCTATTTTGGCCGTGACACATACATCATGCGATGATCGACGGCTCACTCAAGGAGTTCGCGCCAATGTCCATCGACTGGCTCTGCAAGCACCACACCGATCTCAGCAAGGACCAGCTGTACGCCATTCTGCAATTACGCACTGAAGTGTTCGTGGTCGAGCAACGCTGCGCCTACCAGGAAGTCGATGGCCAGGACCTGACCGGCGATACCCTGCACCTGATGGGCTGGCAGGATGACAAATTGGTGGCCTACCTGCGCCTGCTCGACCCGCAATCCCAGGGTGGGGATGTGGTGATCGGGCGGGTGGTGACTGCGCCCGCGGCGCGCGAGCTGAAGCTGGGGCATACCTTGCTGCTCAAGGGGCTGGAAGCAGCAGAGCATTGCTGGCCGGGGGTGCCGGTTTACCTGTCGGCGCAAGCGCATTTGCAGGGGTTCTATGCCCGGCATGGGTTCGAGGTGGTGGGCGAGGAATATCTGGAGGACGATATTCCGCATATCGGGATGCGCAAAGGCTGAGTTAACCGCTATCCCTGTGGGAGCGGGCTTGCCCGCGAATCAGGCACTGCGGTGGATGGCACGGGCTTCGCCCGTGTTCGCGGGCACGCCCGCTCCCACAGGGAATGCGTCAGCTTTTCGATTCAGGGATAGCCCAGCACTTCGCGAATCTGCCGCAAATGCCGGATGATCCACTGCTTGTCGATCGCTCCCCAGTCATGAATGCGGTAGT
This sequence comes from Pseudomonas sp. NLJ1, assembly GCF_049486705.1. Lineage (NCBI taxonomy): Bacteria > Pseudomonadati > Pseudomonadota > Gammaproteobacteria > Pseudomonadales > Pseudomonadaceae > Pseudomonas > Pseudomonas sp. NLJ1. The sequence continues at coordinate 2,285,590 of NZ_CP137735.1, forward strand.
GCCCGGCGTGGTTGCGCGCGCCTTCCTGCTGTTCGAACTCGCAGACGATATCCAGGTCGGCCAGCGCCGCAATGGTGTCCTGAGCGGTGCGCCGGGGCATGCCGGTGGCCTCCATCAGGGCCGGCACGCTGGTCGCGGTCTGGCTGTCGATCAGCCAGGCCACGTACAGGCGGCGGTAGAAGCTGCTCTTGGTCTTGCTCACTTCCATGCTGCGTGGTCCTTAACAGTTGCCCGGCAGCTCCCGATAGGTCAGGTAGACGCGCAGGTCGAATTCCAGTTGGTGGTAGTCCGGCTCCATATGCTGGCAGAGCTGGTAGAACGCCTTGTTGTGGTCACGCTCGCGCAGGTGCGCCAGTTCGTGTACCACGATCATGCGCAAGAATTGCGGCGCAGCCTCCTTGAACAGCGAGGCGATGCGGATTTCCTTCTTCGCCTTGAGCTTGCCGCCCTGCACCCTCGATATCGCCGTATTCAGGCCCAGGGCCCGATGGGTCAGGTCGAGACGATTGTCGAACAGCACCTTGTCCAGGTTCGGCGCGCTGCGCAGGTATTGCTGGCGCAGATCCTGGGCATAGCCGTACAACGCCTTGTCGTTCTGCACGTCATGGCGGTCGGGGTAGCGGCGCTGCAGGTACTCGCCCAGGCGGTCGCTTTCGATCATCTGCCGCACCTGCTGCTGCAGGTGCGGAGGGTAGGCTTGCAAGTATCGTAATACGGTCATGGCGCTGCATTCGGTGTAACGAATGCCGATTCTAGCCAATCATGGCCCCGGCCAGGAGAAAATCGCCGGGAAGCTGCTGGCATCGGTGGCGGTCATCGGGTAAGCCACCAGGAACCCTTGCACGTACTCACAACCATTGGCCTTGAGCCAGGCAGCCTGGACCGGGGTTTCCACCCCCTCGGCGATCACCGTGATGCTGTAGTCGGCGCACAGGCCGATGACGCTGCGCACCAGCGCTGCATCCACCGCCGAATCAGGCAGGCGCGCCACCAGATGGCGGTCGAGCTTGAGTGTATCTATCGGCAGGTCGCGCAACATGCGCAACGAACAGTCGCCGGCACCAAAATCATCCAGCGCCACCCGTACACCCAGCTCGCGCAAGCGGTGTATCTGTTTCACCGCCGCATCGATGTTGTACATCAGCGAGGTTTCCGCCACTTCCACTTCCAGCTGCGCCGGGTCCAGCTGGTAAAGCTGGATGACCCGGTGCAGCTCGTCGACCAGGCTTGGCATGACGAACTGCGCACGGCTCAGGCTGATACCCAGCACCAGGTCCGCCGGGAAACGCTGGCACCATGCCTGACGCTGAGCCGCGCCCTGGCGGTAGATCCAGCTGGCCAGGCGGTTTATCAAGCGCGCCTCTTCCAGCAACGGGATGAACAGCCCCGGCGGTACGTCGCCGACACTGGGGTGCTGCCAGCGCAGCAAGGCCTCGAAGCCACGCAAGCGGCCATCGTGGAAGCCGACCTGCGGCTGGTAAACCAGCGTGAAGTCTTGCTGCTCCACGGCCGTGCGTACGCTGTCCTCGAGCATCAGCCGCGAACGCGCCCGGCCATTGAGCTCCTGATCGTAGAAGCGATACTGCTGGCGCCCCGCCTGCTTGGCCGCGTACATCGCCGCATCGGCCGCGCGCAACAGGCCTTCGACATTGGCGCCGCAATCCGGATAGGTGGCAATGCCGATGCTCACCCCAAGGCTCACATCCAGCCCTTCCACTTGGTGGCTGATGGAAATACGTTCCAGCAACCGCTCGGCATAGCGCCCGGCCTGCTCCGGGTAAGGCAGGCTGTCGAACAGTGCAGTGAACTCGTCCCCGCCCATGCGCGCCAGCAGCGCCTCACTGCCCAGGCAATCCTTGAGCTGTTCGGCCACCCAGTGCAGTACCCGGTCGCCCGCGTCGTGGCCGAGCGAGTCGTTGATGCGCTTGAAGCCATCCAGGTCCATGTACATCAGCGCCTGCGCCTTGTCCGAGCGCTCGTTGCGCAGCAGCACACCTTCGGCGGCCTGGTAGAACCCGCGGCGGTTGAGCAGGCCGGTAAGCGGGTCGGTAACGGCCTGGTACTCCAGCTGCTGGTGCAGGTTGCGTACCACTGACATGTCCAGCACGGTGACCACCATGCCCTGCTGTTCGGCCGGCAGTGGCGCACACGACAACGCCACCGGCACCAGCTCGCCGCCAAGGGTGCGCAGCTGGGCATCGTGCACGCGGAAGATGCGCCGCCCCAGATAGGCCTGGTAGAAGTCCGATTCGTTCCACGAGCAGGCAGTGGCCAGTTGCACCAGGTCGAGCAGATGGGCGCCCTGCAACTGTTGCACCGGCGCTGACAACAAACGGGAAATGGCCGGGTTGGCGAAACTGATGATGCCTCGGGCGTCAACCACCAGAATGCCCTCGGCGGCATTCTCCAGGATCGACGCGTTGAACGCCCTGGCCGCTTCCAGCTCTCGGGTCAGGCGCTGCAGCATGCGCCGGTTGCGCTGCTGGTCGAGCAGCGCCTGAACCTTGGGCTTTAGAATTTGCGGGTCGAACGGTTTGAACATGTAGTCCACGGCGCCGCTGGCGTAACCCTTGAGCACGGCCGCTTCGGACTGTTCGTTGGCGGTGAGGAAAATGATCGGGGTCAGCCGTGTGCGCTGGCTGCCGCGCATCAGCCTGGCGACTTCGAAGCCGTCCATCTCCGGCATCTGTACATCCAGCAGAACCAGGTCGACATCGTGCTCGAGCAACGCACTCAAGGCTTCCATCCCGGAGTTTGCCGTCAACACCTGCCAATCCTGACGGGCCAGCAATGCCCGCATGCTGATGAGGTTTTCGGGGTAATCGTCTACCACCAGAAGAACCGAGTTGCCATCCAGTGGCTGAGGTTGAGGGTGAGCGACATCCATGCTGCTTCTCTGTTATGTGACCGACTTCAATATACGGTTGGATCCACTAGTACTCTAGACCTGAGCGGATAACACGCAATGCAATCAGAACGCTATCAGTGCCTCAACTCTACGGTAGCCGACTAACGGTCAGTTTGCCGGGAATATGTGCCGGGCCTCTTCGCGGGTAAACCCGCTCCCACAGGTACTGCGCTGCCTGGTGGGTTTGAATGCTCCCTGTGGGAGCGGGTTTACCCGCGAAGAGGCCAGCACAGGCGTAGGATTCCAACACCCAGAAATGAAAAAACCCGCATCGCTGCGGGCTTTTTCATCAATGCCAGAAGATCAGTTGACCTTGGCGGCCAGCTCACCTTTCAGGTAGCGCTGGAACATGCCTTCCAGGGAGATCGGCTTGATCTTCGAGGCATTGCCAGCGGTGCCGAAGGCTTCGTAACGGGCGATACAAACGTCACGCATGGCCTTGACGGTTTCACCGAAGAACTTGCGCGGGTCGAACTCGCTCGGGTTCTGCGCCATCAGGCGGCGCATGGCACCGGTGGAGGCCAGACGCAGGTCGGTGTCGATGTTGACCTTGCGCACGCCGTGCTTGATACCTTCGACGATTTCCTCGACCGGTACACCGTAGGTTTCCTTGATGTCGCCGCCGTACTGGTTGATGATCGCCAGCCACTCTTGCGGTACCGAGGACGAACCGTGCATCACCAGGTGGGTATTGGGGATGCGCTTGTGGATTTCCTTGATGCGGTCGATGGCCAGCACGTCACCGGTTGGTGGCTTGGTGAACTTGTAGGCACCGTGGCTGGTACCGATGGCGATCGCCAGGGCGTCGACCTGCGTCTTCTTGACGAAGTCGGCGGCCTCTTCCGGGTCAGTCAGCATCTGGCTGTGGTCCAGCACGCCTTCGGCGCCAATACCGTCTTCTTCACCGGCCATGCCGGTTTCCAGCGAACCCAGGCAGCCCAGCTCGCCTTCTACCGAAACGCCGCAGGCGTGTGCCATGGCAACGGTCTGCTGGGTAACGCGGACGTTGTATTCGTAGTCGGTCGGAGTCTTGCCGTCTTCACCCAGCGAGCCGTCCATCATCACCGAGCTGAAGCCCAGCTGGATCGAGCGCTGGCAGACGTCGGGGCTGGTGCCGTGGTCCTGGTGCATGCACACCGGGATATGCGGGAATTCTTCGATGGCCGCCAGGATCAGGTGACGCAGGAACGGCGCACCGGCGTACTTGCGAGCACCGGCCGAAGCCTGGACGATCACCGGGGAGTCAGTCTTGTCGGCCGCTTCCATGATGGCGCGCATCTGCTCGAGGTTGTTGACGTTGAAAGCTGGTACGCCGTAACCGAACTCGGCGGCGTGGTCCAGCATCTGGCGCATGCTAATGAGTGCCATTGTGTATCTCTCTCCCGACAAGCGTCGTTTGTTTCGTGCAAGCCTGCCGCAGGGGCGGTTGCTGTTCAAGTAGTGTGGGCCACCCTAGCGGCCCGGCCAGTCACGGTGCCTTGCAGCCCCGCCCAATCAGATCGTTGGTTGCCACCCAGTACACCAGGCCTTCTTCGCCCTTGGTATGGAAGGCCAGCATGCCATCGCTGTACAGCGCACCCGAGGCACCTTGCTCGGCCTTGAGCCGGTAGACCTGGTCGCCGCCACCAAGGCGCACATCGACCTGGTCGCGCTGCGCATCGGCGAAGCGCCACAGCACTTCAGCCTGGGTGTCGCAGACCCAACGGGTCCATTCGTCAGCCGGGGCGGGTTGCGCCGGCTTCAGTAGCGAGCATCCTGCCAGTGTCGCCAGAGCCGTCACGGCCAAAAGCGCTTTCATTCAGTTTCCTCGATTTGGGGCTGCTGTGCAGCCCTTCGCGGGCTTGCCCGCTCCCACAGGTCAAGCGCTGCACATGTGGGAGCGGGCAAGCCCGCGAAGGGCCGCTCAGCGGCCCCTACCTCAAGACCACAAATCAGCCTTCAGGTTGCCTGTTACCCGATCAAGGGCAACCTGGCGCCTTGCGCTGGTGGTCTTCGTCGTACTTTTCCAGGCCTTCCGGGCCCACGCGCTTGCTGATGACCGGCACAGTCTCGGCCTGCCACTCGGACTGGTAGCAACCGCCCTTGGGCGACCGCGTCGGGTCGGCATCCGAGGCCGGGCTGCCGGCGCATGCGCTCAGCAGGCCAGCCAGCATCATCACAGGCAATTGCTTGACCATCAGGCCGCTCCCTTTGCCAAGCGCCGACGTCATCAGGCCTTGGCCCGCTCTTCCAGAATCGCCACGGCCGGCAGGACCTTGCCCTCGACGAACTCGAGGAAGGCGCCACCACCGGTAGAAATGTAGGAGATATCGGCGCCAACGCCATATTTGTCGATGGCTGCCAGGGTGTCCCCGCCGCCGGCAATGGAGAACGCGGCGCTGTCGGCGATGGCCTTGGCCAACACCTTGGTGCCGTTGCCGAACTGGTCGAACTCGAACACGCCTACCGGGCCGTTCCACAGGATGGTCTTCGACGACTTCAGCAGCTCGGCGAAGTGGGCTGCGGTTTGCGGGCCGATATCCAGGATCATGTCGTCGGCGGCAACGTCGGCAATGGCCTTGACGGTGGCTTCGGCGCTCTCGGCAAACTCCTTGGCAACCACCACGTCGACCGGCAGAGGCACGCTGACCTTGGCGGCGATGGCCTTGGCGGTGTCGACCAGGTCAGGCTCGTACAGCGACTTGCCCACTGGGTGGCCGGCTGCGGCCAGGAAGGTGTTGGCGATGCCGCCACCGACGATCAGCTGGTCGCAGACCGAGCTCAGGCTGTTCAGCACGTCCAGCTTGGTGGAGACCTTGGAACCGGCAACGATGGCCGCCATCGGCTTGGCGGGGGCCTTCAGGGCCTTGCCCAGGGCATCCAGCTCGGCAGCAAGCAGCGGGCCGGCAGCAGCGACCTTGGCGAACTTGGCAACGCCATGGGTAGAACCTTCGGCACGGTGGGCAGTGCCGAAAGCGTCCATGACGAACACGTCGCACAGGGCGGCGTATTTCTGCGCCAGTTCGTCGGCGTTCTTCTTCTCGCCCTTGTTGAAGCGCACGTTCTCGAACAGCACCAGGTCACCAGCCTTGACCTCGACACCGCCAAGGTAATCGGCAACCAGCGGCACGTCGCGGCCCAGGGCCTTGCTCAGGTAGTCTGCGACCGGCTTGAGGCTGTTCTCGGCAGAGAACTCACCCTCGGTCGGGCGGCCCAGGTGCGAGCAGACCATTACCGCCGCGCCCTTCTCCAGGGCCAGCTTGATGGTCGGCAGCGCTGCCAGGATACGCGCGTCGCTGGCTACCACACCGTCCTTCACAGGCACGTTGAGGTCTTCGCGGATCAGTACGCGCTTACCTTGCAGGTCGAGGTCGGTCATCTTCAACACGGTCATGAATGCAGTCCTTCAGGGCTGTTTGTTGCGGGTTGGGTGGACGACGTGCAGATAGTGTTCGGCAACGTCGAGCATACGGTTGGCGAACCCCCACTCGTTGTCGAACCAGGCCAGCAGGTTCACCAGGCGGGGGCCGGAAACACGGGTCTGGCTGGCATCGACGATCGCCGAATGCGGGTCATGGTTGAAATCACAGCTGGCGTGGGGCAACTCGGTGTAGGCCAGCAAGCCTTTCAGCGGGCCTTCCAGCGCCGCCTCGCGCAGCACCCGGTTGACTTCGGCCGCGCTGGTATCGCGGGCGGTCTGCAGGGTGATGTCCAGACACGAGACGTTGACGGTTGGTACGCGTACCGCTTTGGCCTGGATTCGCCCGGCAAGTTCCGGAAGCAGGCGCTCGATACCACGTGCCAGACCAGTGGACACCGGGATCACCGACTGGAAGGCCGAACGCGTGCGGCGCAGGTCTTCATGGTGATAGGCGTCTATCACCGGCTGGTCGTTCATCGCCGAGTGGATGGTGGTGATCTGCACATACTCGATGCCGAATGCCTGGTCCAGCACGCGCAGCAGCGGTACGCCGCAGTTGGTGGTGCACGATGCGTTGGACACCAGGCGCTCGTTGCCGGTCAGGCAAGCCTGATTGACACCGTAGACCACCGTGGCATCGACGTCGGCCTCGCTGGCCATCGGCTGCGAGAACAGCACCCGCGGCGCCCCGGCGTCGAGGAACCGCTGGCCATCGGCACGGGTGTGGTAGGCGCCGGAGCATTCCAGCACCAGGTCGATGTCCAGGGCTGCCCAGTCGATGCCTTCGGGGGTGGCACTGCGCATCACCTTCACGCAGTCGCCATTGATATGCAGACAGTCGCCATCGACCTTCACCTCACCGGGGAAACGCCCGTGGGTGGAGTCGAAGCGTGTCAGGTATTCCAGGCTGGCCTGGTCGGCCAGGTCGTTCAGCGCGACGATCTCGAAACCGGCCTTTGCCCCCCGCTCGAACAGCGCGCGCAGGACACAGCGGCCGATACGGCCATAACCGTTGAGTGCAACTTTGTAGGGACGCAGGTGGGGCATTCGTTGGCTCGCTAACGCATGATGGCTGTTGGGGCCGCGTTGCGGCCCATCGCGACACAAGGCCGCTCCTACAAGGAGCTGCATGCGCAGTACCCTGTAGGAGCGGCCTTGTGTCGCGATGGAGGGCGAAGCCCTCCCCTTTGCACGACCTGGAGGGCGTCATTGCCCCCACTGATACATCAGTCTTCCAGCAGCTCTTCGGCAGTACCGAGGATGTTCTCCACGGTGAAGCCGAACTCTTCGAACAGTGCCGAAGCCGGCGCCGACTCACCGTAGGTGGTCATGCCGATGACACGACCTTCCAGGCCGACGTACTTGTACCAGAAGTCGGCGTGCGCGGCTTCGATGGCGATACGCGCACCTACTTCCAGCGGCAGCACGGACTGCTTGTAGGCAGCGTCCTGGGCATCGAACACGCTGGTGCACGGCATGGAAACCACGCGCACCTTGCGGCCTTGTTCGGTCAGCTTGGCGTACGCCTGAACAGCCAGGCCCACTTCGGAACCGGTGGCGATCAGGATCAGCTCAGGCTCGCCGGCGCAGTCCTTGAGCACGTAACCGCCTCGGCTGATGTCGGCGATCTGCTGGGCATCGCGGTCCTGGTGCTGCAGGTTCTGGCGCGAGAAGATCAGCGCCGAAGGGCCGTCCTTGCGCTCCAGGGCGTTTTTCCAGGACACGGCGGATTCCACCGCGTCGGCTGGGCGCCAGGTGTCCAGGTTCGGCGTGCTGCGCAGGCTGGTCAGCTGCTCGATCGGCTGGTGAGTCGGGCCGTCTTCGCCCAGGCCGATGGAGTCGTGGGTGTAGACGTGGATCACGCGCTGCTTCATCAGCGCCGACATGCGCACGGCGTTACGGGCGTATTCCATGAACATCAGGAAGGTCGCGCCGTAAGGCACCAGGCCACCGTGCAGGGCAACGCCGTTCATGATGGCGGTCATGCCGAACTCGCGCACGCCGTAGAACACGTAGTTGCCGCTGGCGTCGTTGGCTTCGACACCCTTGCAGCCCTTCCACAGGGTCAGGTTGGAACCGGCCAGGTCGGCCGAACCGCCGAGGAACTCTGGCAGCAGCGGGCCGAAGGCATTCAGGGCGTTCTGGCTGGCCTTGCGGCTGGCAATGGTTTCGCCCTTGGCAGCCACTTCGTTGATGTAAGCCTGGGCCTTCTCGCTGAAGTCGGCCGGCAGCTCGCCGCTGGCACGGCGCTTGAACTCGGCAGCCAGCTCCGGGTAGGCCTTGGCGTAGGCATCGAAGCGCTGGTTCCAGTCGGCTTCGGCCTTGGCACCGGCGGCCTTGGCGTCCCACTCGGCGTAGATCTCGGCCGGGATTTCGAACGGGCCGTGGTTCCAGTTCAATTCCTTGCGGGCCAGGGCGATTTCGTCGTTGCCCAGCGGTGCGCCGTGGCAGTCTTCCTTGCCCTGCTTGTTCGGCGAGCCGAAACCGATGATGGTCTTGCAGCAGATCAGGGTCGGGCGATCGCTCTTGCGGGCGGTTTCGATGGCGGTCTTGATCTCGTCGGCGTCATGGCCGTCGACGTTGCGGATCACCTGCCAGTTGTACGCTTCGAAGCGCGCCGGGGTGTTGTCGGTGAACCAGCCGTGCACTTCGCCGTCGATGGAAATGCCGTTGTCGTCATAGAAGGCGATCAGCTTGTTCAGGCCCAGGGTGCCGGCCAGCGAGGCGACTTCGTGGGAGATACCTTCCATCATGCAGCCGTCGCCGAGGAACACGTAGGTGTTGTGGTCGACGATGGTGTGGCCGTCACGGTTGAACTGGGCAGCGAGCACTTTTTCGGCCAGGGCGAAGCCCACGGCGTTGGCGATACCCTGGCCGAGCGGGCCGGTGGTGGTCTCGACGCCTGGGGTGTAGCCGTATTCCGGGTGGCCCGGGGTGCGGCTGTGCAGCTGGCGGAAGCCTTTGATGTCATCGATGGTGACGTCGTAGCCGGTCAGGTGCAGCAGCGAGTAGATCAGCATCGAACCGTGGCCGTTGGACAGTACGAAGCGGTCACGGTCGGCGAAACTCGGGTTGCTCGGGTTGTGCTTCAGATAGTCGCGCCAAAGCACTTCGGCGATATCCGCCATGCCCATGGGGGCACCTGGGTGGCCGCTGTTGGCCTTTTGCACGGCATCCATGCTGAGGGCACGAATGGCGTTGGCACGTTCACGACGGCTGGGCATCGCTGATCTCCTGAGGGGCTTGAATAGGTGGTGTCACGAAAAAAGGCGGCCATTTTCGCCCACTGGGGGGGCTTGGGGCAATGACGTATGGTCGCAGTCGGGGGATTTTCCTCTGATTGGCACTCATTTCGGGGCAAAATCTGGAAATCGATGCCGGCTTCTTCGCGGGTGAACCCGCTCCCACAGGGTCGCACCAAGCCTGAGGGCAGTGCTGAACCTGTGGGAGCGGGTTCACCCGCGAAGAGGCCCGAAAGGGCAACCCCGCACTCCGCCCATCATCCAATATCAAAACTTTTTGATATTGCCCTTGCTAGGGCAACGATGCCTGTCTAGACTGCCGCACCATGAACCTCCGTGCGCAATCGATCCCCGAGCAACGCGAAGCATTGGCAGCCCTGTGCAAAGCCAGTGGCGACGAGTTGCGCCTGAACGTATTGCGCGCCCTGGCCAACGACTCGTTCGGCGTGCTGGAACTGGCGCAGATCTTCGATGTGGGCCAGTCAGGCATGAGCCACCACCTGAAAGTGCTGGCCCAGGCTGAGCTGGTGGCAACCCGTCGCGAGGGCAATGCCATTTTCTACCGCCGCGCCCTTCCCGACAGCCTGCGCCTGGGCGGTCGGCTGCATGCGGCGTTGCTCGAAGAGGTGGATGACCTGACCCTGCCGCCTGACGTGCAGGCGCGCATCGCCCAGGTACAGCAACGCCGCGCAGCCACCAGCCAGGACTTCTTCCTGCGCGTGGAAGAGAAGTTCCGCGCTCAGCAAGACCTGATCGCCGGCCTGCCGCAGTACCGCGAAAGCCTGCTGGCGTTGCTCGACAAACTGAATTTCGATCCGGCCGCCAGCGCCCTGGAGGTCGGCCCCGGCGACGGTGGCTTCCTGCCCGACCTGGCCCGGCGCTTCGCCGAGGTCACTGCCCTGGACAACAGCCCGACCATGCTCGAACTGGCGCGCCAGGTGTGCCAGCGCGAAGGGCTCGACAATGTGAACCTGCAGTTGGCCGATGCACTGGGTGCAACGGATGTGGCCGCCGACTGCGTTGTGCTGAACATGGTGCTGCACCATTTCAGCGACCCGGCCCTGGCCCTGCGCCAGCTGGCCAAAAGGGTGAAGGCAGGCGGCAGCCTGCTGGTAACCGAACTGTGCAGCCATGACCAGGGGTGGGCGCGCGAAGCCTGCGGCGACCTGTGGCTTGGCTTCGAGCAGGACGACCTGGCCCGTTGGGCCAACGCCGCCGGGCTGGCCCCCGGGGACAGCCTGTACGTGGGTTTGCGTAACGGTTTCCAGATCCAGGTCCGCCATTTCCAGCGGACGGCTGGCGACATACACCATCGGTAAATTTCAGGAACCTTCGAGATGAGCGAATACTCCCTTTTCACCTCCGAGTCCGTGTCCGAAGGGCATCCGGACAAGATCGCCGACCAGATTTCGGACGCCGTCCTTGATGCCATCATCGCCCAGGACAAGTACGCCCGCGTAGCCTGCGAAACCCTGGTCAAGACCGGTGTCGCCATCATCGCCGGCGAAGTTACCACATCGGCCTGGGTCGACCTGGAAGACCTGGTGCGCAAGGTCATCATCGACATCGGCTACAACAGCTCCGACGTCGGCTTCGACGGCGCCACCTGCGCCGTGATGAACATCATCGGCAAGCAGTCAGTGGACATCGCCCAAGGCGTCGACCGCTCCAAGCCGGAAGACCAGGGCGCCGGTGACCAGGGCCTGATGTTCGGCTATGCCAGCAACGAAACCGAAGTGCTGATGCCAGCGCCAATCTGCTTCTCGCACCGCCTGGTCGAGCGCCAGGCCGAAGCACGCAAGTCCGGCCTGCTGCCATGGCTGCGCCCGGACGCCAAGTCGCAAGTCACCTGCCGCTACGAAAACGGCAAGGTGGTCGGCATCGACGCCGTGGTGCTGTCGACCCAGCACAACCCTGAGGTTTCGCAGAAAGACCTGCAGGAAGCCGTGATGGAGTTGATCGTCAAGCACACCCTGCCTGCCGAACTGCTGCACAAGGGCACCCAGTACCACATCAACCCGACCGGCAACTTCATCATCGGCGGCCCGGTGGGTGACTGCGGCCTGACCGGGCGCAAGATCATCGTTGACTCCTACGGCGGCATGGCCCGCCACGGTGGTGGCGCGTTCTCCGGCAAGGACCCGTCCAAGGTCGACCGTTCGGCCGCCTACGCCGGCCGCTACGTGGCCAAGAACATCGTCGCCGCAGGCCTGGCCGAGCGTTGCGAGATCCAGGTGTCGTACGCCATTGGCGTGGCCCAGCCGACCTCCATCTCGATCAATACCTTCGGTACCGGCAAGGTCTCCGACGACAAGATCATCCAGCTGGTGCGCGAGTGCTTCGATCTGCGTCCTTACGCCATCACCACCATGCTCGACCTGCTGCACCCGATGTACCAGGAAACCGCTGCCTACGGCCACTTCGGCCGTACCCCGCAGCAGAAGACTGTCGGCGACGACACCTTCACCACCTTCACCTGGGAGCGCACCGACCGCGCCCAGTCGCTGCGTGACGCTGCCGGCCTGTAAATTTCCCATTGCGCTGGTCGAAAGCCCCTGCCGAGCAATCGGCAGGGGCTTTTTTGTGACATATGGGCTGACAAACACCGCATGGCGACCTGCACGCAACCTGCCTAGGCTGAGGGCTCCCACCCGCCATGCAAGGATGCTGGCCATGCCGTTGATACTGCTGTTCACCCTGTTGTTGACACTGAGTTCCCCCCTGGCACGTGCCGCCACATGCCCTACCTGGAACCCGCAACAAGTCGAGGCTGAAGTAAGCCGACTAAGTGCCACGCTCGCCCACTGGGACGACCACTACCACCGCCAGGGCGTTGCGCTCGTACCCGATGAACTCTACGACCAGAGCCGCCAACGCCTGACGCACCTGCAGCAATGCTTTGGCATCGCGACCATCCAGTCTCCGCTGGCCAGCGCTGGCGGGCCGATCCCGCATCCGGTGCCACATACCGGCGTCGACAAGCTGGCCGACCGCCTGGCTGTAGAACGCTGGCTGGCCGGCAAGACCGATGTCTGGGTGCAGCCAAAGGTCGATGGCGTAGCGGTCTCCCTCATTTACCGACAGGGCCGGCTGGAGCAGTTGATCAGCCGCGGGGACGGCGTGCAGGGGCACGACTGGAGCCGCCACATTCCCCAGCTCCACGCCATCAATCGGCAGTTGCCCCAGGCCATCGACCTGCAACTGCAGGGCGAACTGTACCTGCGTCTGGACGCGCATGTGCAAGCCCAGGCAGGCAGCGCCAACGCCCGAGGGACGGTAGCCGGGCTGCTGGCTCGCAAGCAGCTGGGTCGTGAGCAAGGCGAGCGCATTGGCCTGTTCGTGTGGGACTGGCCGCGCGGCCCCGAGCAGCAGGCCGAACGCCTCGCGCAGCTGGCGGAACTGGGCTTTGCGCACAGCCGGGATTACAGCGTCGCCATAAAAACAGTGGACGATGCGGCGCACTGGCGTGAGTACTGGTACCGCTCACCCCTGCCCTTCGCCACCGATGGCGTGGTGCTGCGCCAAGGCGGCCGGCCACCGGCCGAGCGCTGGCAGGCCAAGGCCCCCTATTGGATCGCAGCGTGGAAGCACCCGTACACACAGGCCTTGGCCGAAGTGCGCGAGGTCCGCTTCCGCATCGGCCGCACCGGTAGGGTCACACCGGTCTTGCAGGTGCTGCCGGTTACCCTGGATGACCGGCGAATCACCCAGGTGAGCCTGGGCTCACTGGCACGTTGGCTCAAGCTCGACATCCGTCCCGGTGACCAGGTGGCCGTCAGCCTTGCCGGGCTGACCATCCCACGCCTGGAGCAAGTGGTGCACCGCGCCGCCGAGCGCCAACCGGTGACCGCACCAGCGCCCGGCCAACATCATGCCCACAGTTGCTGGCAGATCAGCGAAGGCTGCGAGGACCAGTTCATTGCCCGCCTCACCTGGCTCAGCGGCAAGCAGGGGCTGGCCCTGCCGCGCACCGGCCCTGGCACCTGGCGCCGGCTGGTGGCTGCCGGGCTGGTGACTTCGATGACCGACTGGCTGCATCTGGACGCCGAGCGCTTGGGCCAGGTAACCGGTATCAGTGACGCAACGGCTGCGCAGTTGCTCGGCACTTTCGACCAAGCCCGCTCACGGCCCTTTGCCCAATGGCTGCGCGGGCTGGGCGCGCCCACACCCACCGGCATGCAGGTGACAGGCGACTGGCTGGAGCTTGCTGCCCGCACCAACCTTGAATGGCAAGCCATGCCCGGTATCGGCGAAAAGCGCGGGCAACAGCTTGCAGGATTTTTTGCGGCCGCCGAGGTGCAAGCCATTGCAACGCAGCTGGCCAAGGCAGGGATCGACGGCTTCCGGCCCGACAGGCAAAGCATCAAGCAATGATTGTTTACCAATTTACTCGTAGGAAAATCCTGAGATTAAGCCGGAAAAGCCCAACAAGGGTTTCTAAATGGGCAAAACCAAGGCAGGATTTCCCCCAACTTTTGCTGCCCCGCCCCGTCAAGGAGGCTTTTCATGAAACGTATTTCGACCCTTTTCCTGCTTGCGACACTGGGCCTGGCCGCTGGCGCCGCACAAGCCGCCCAGCCGGATGCCGGCCTGACCGGTTGCGCCGCCAAGCGCAGCGCCATCGAGAACCAGTTGAAGATTGCCCGTGATCAAGGCAACAGCCACCAGGCCGCAGGGCTCGAAGAGGCGCTGCGAGGGGTCGACAACTGCACCGATGCCGGCCTGCGCAAGGAACGCGAGCAGAAGGTGCTCGACGCCCGTCACGAAGTGGCGCAGCGGGAAAGGGACTTGAAGAAAGCCGAGAAGAAAGGCGATTCGGAGAAGATCAACAAGCGCAAGGACAAGCTGGCCGAGTCGCGCAAGGAGCTGCAGGAAGCGGTAGAGGATCTCGACCGCTGAAGCTCCGACCGGGCGAACGCGATCATTGTAGGAGCGGCCTTGTGTCGCGATAGGGCTGCGCAGCGGCCCCAGGATTTCAGCTGATGCATAAATCGCCGGGGCCGCTTTGCGGCCCATCGCGACACAAGGCCGCTCCTACACAGAGCAATGCAGGCAATCAATGATTGCGGAATTCGGTATGACAGGCCTTGCAAGCTGCTTCGACCTTGTCCATCGGCGCCTTCAACTGCGCAGCGTCCAGCGGCTGGCCGCGAGTGACATCGACCAGTTCGCCAGTGACGCTTTCCAGCTGCCGGGCCAGGTCATGAAAGCGCGCCTGACGTTCCCATACCTCGGCCCGTGCGCTACTGTCGCCGCCATCACGCGCCTGGGGAAAGTGCTGCCAGGGCTGGTGCGAAAGGTTGTCCAGCTTCAGCGCACCGTCGGCAAACTTCACCCCGTCGAAGGGCAACCGCCCACGCAACATGCCGCCCAGGTCTTCGCTGGTCTTGAGCATGTCCTTGAAGATTACCTTGCGCTTGCCCAGCGGGGAGTTCGGGTCAACCCGGTCGCAACCACCCAGGGCCAGTGCTGCCAGCAGAACAATGGTCAATCGCTTCAACATCACGGTCACTTCGGCCTACGCAAATGGGTGGCCAGTATCGCTGCCCAACGGCCAAAGACCAATAGCCACATAAAAAACAGGGGCGAATATCCGTATTCACCCATGACAGGAATGTATTCATGAAATCTGCCCTGCGCCACCTGGCCTGGACACTCCCGGTACTGGCCCTGCTGGCCGGCTGCAATGGTGGTGAAAGCGCCAAACCCGAGCCGCATGCCATCGCCACCTACGCCAATGCCACCTGGCAGGACCTGCCCACCGTCAGCGACAGCGACCTGGTGGCGGGCTTCCAGGCCTGGCGCAACGGCTGTGAAAAGCTCAAGCGCGACACCGTCTGGGCCAGCACCTGCGAAGCAGCCGCCAACGTGCCCGACAATCCCTTGCAGGTGCGCGCCTTCCTGCAACAGAACCTGCAGGTATACGGCCTGCGTTCGGCCGAAAACAATGCCAACGGCCTTATCACCGGTTACTACGAACCGGTCTACCCTGGCAGCCTGAGCCAGTCGGCAACCAACCATGTGGCGGTTTACGGCATCCCCGACGACATGATCGTGGTCGACCTGGCCAGCGTGTATCCCGAACTCAAGGGCAAGCGCCTGCGCGGTCGCCTCGATGGCCGGGTGCTCAAGCCTTACGACACCGCCGAGGTAATCAACCGTGACGGCGTCAAGGCACCGGTGCTGGCCTGGCTGACCGACCCGATGGACCTGCAGTTCCTGCAGATCCAGGGCTCCGGCCGGGTACAACTGGAAGATGGCCGCCAGCTGCGCCTGGGTTACGCCGACCAGAACGGCCACCCCTACCGGCCGATCGGGCGCTGGCTGGTGGAACAGGGCCAGTTGAAGAAGGAAGAAGTGAGCATGGGTGCCATTCATGCCTGGGCCCAGGCCAACCCGCAGCGGGTACCGGAACTGCTCGCCAGCAACCCCAGCTACGTGTTCTTCAGCACCCGCCCGGACAGCAACGAAGGGCCGCGAGGTTCGCTGAACGTGCCGCTGACCGCTGGCTACAGCGTGGCCATCGACCGCAAGGTGATTCCGCTGGGCAGCTTGCTGTGGCTGTCCACCACTCGCCCGGACGGCACACCGGTGGTACGCCCGGTGGGGGCTCAGGATACCGGCGGTGCAATTACTGGTGAAGTGCGGGCGGACCTGTTCTGGGGCACTGGACCAGAGGCAGGGGAACTGGCCGGGAACATGAAGCAGCAGGGGCAGATCTGGATGCTGTGGCCCAAGGGCAAGCCGCTGCCTGAGGTGCCGAAAGTCCTCTGACGTTACGCTGCCCCTGTGGGAGCGGGTTTACCCGCGAAGAAGACTACGCGGTATATGGCACCGGCTTCGCCGGTGTTCGCGGCTAAAGCCGCTCCCACAGAAACCGCACCAGCTTTCAGATGGAAACCACGAAGAACGCCACGATAATCGCCATCCCGGCAAACCACACCAGCGATCGCAGCATGGCCCAGTCGGCCAGGTAACAGATGATGTAGAGCAGCCGGCTGGTGATGTACATCACCCCCAGCACATCCTGGGTCACCTGCTCGGCATTGCCGACGATATCCGCCACCAGCACCGCCGCGGCAAATGCCGGGAAAGCTTCGAAACTGTTCTGCTGGGCAGCATGTGCGCGCCGCGGCAGCCCGGACAGGGTATCCAGGAAGGCGCGCGGGTCGTGGTTGTCGCGCAGGCGGAAGCGGCCACTACCGACTTTGGCGATCAACGCACACAGTGGGGGCAAGAACAGCGCGATCAGGATGCACCACAGGGCAACAGTCATGGACAGGACTCCTTGTTCAGTCTTCGGGTCAAAGCTTCATTACCAGCATGCCGGCCAACACCAGCCCGCAAGCTAGGAGTCTCGGCCCGCCAAAAGGTTCTTTCAGGTAGCGCATCCCCAACAGCACCACCAGAATCACGCTCAACTCGCGCAACGCCGCCGCTTCGGCCACCGACCCAAGGTGCATGGCCCACAGCACCAGCGCGTAACTGAGCAATACACACAGCCCCACTGCCAGCCCCAGGCGCCACTGCAGGCGCCAGAACAATACGAACGGCGCACGCCGCGCCACGCTGGCCAGCAGCGGGAAGGGCCAGGCACTGAGCAAAGTCAGCCACACCAGGTAATCCCAGGGCTTGCCCCACAGGCGCACGGCCTGGCCGTCGAACCAGGTGTAGCAACCAATACACAGGCCGATCAGGGCAACAACCGGCAGCATCGACCAGGGCAGCCGGTCCCCGCCACCGCCCTGCCACAGCAGGCAGGCCATGCCACAGGGGATCAGCAGGATGCCGATGATCTGCTGCTGGCTCAGCGACTCACCGGCAAAAGCCAGGGTCAGCCCCAGCACCACCAGCGGCGACAGCCCGCGCATCAGAGGATAGACCAGCCCCAGGTCGCCCACGCGGTAGGCCTGGATCAACAGGAAGCGGTACAGCTGCTCGGCCAGCGCCGAGGCCAGCAACCACGGCCAGATGTTGGCTGGCGGCAGCTCGACGAAGGGCACTGCCAGCACCGCGAAGGCCAGCGCCACCGTGTCCATGCTGGCAATCACCAGCAAGCGTTCGCCGCTGAATTTGATCAGGGTATTCCAGGTCGCATGCAGCAGGGCAGCGACCAGCACCAGGGATGTTGCCAGCACGCCTTGTTGTCCTTATGGCTTTTTTACGGCAGTGAATATATAGCGTTTGCAGGGACTGTTGTGGGAGCGGGTTCACCCGCGAAGAAGGCGACCCGGTGTATGGCACCGGCCCTGCCGGTGTTCGCGGGTGAACCCGCTGCCACAGAGATCGCACCAGCCCTTATGTTTTGAGCGTGCTTGAGTACGCAGTTCAGCCTGTTAACGGGAACGATTGGAACGAATCCGGTCAAACCTTGTGTCCCGAACCCCGCGCCAGGTCATCAAAGAACTGCCCGAGCCATTCGGGTTACGACTTGGAAGCCACTGTTACAGGATTCGGGATGCTTGAACTAGTTGCCGCGTTTATCTGCCTTACCACCCTCCTCACCTATGTAAATTACCGTTTCATCGGCCTGCCCCCCGCCATTGGCGTGATGGTAACGGCGCTGCTGTTTTCCCTGATGCTGCAGGGCCTGAGCCTGATCGGCTTCCCTGGCCTGGAAGCGCGCGTCGAAGGGCTGATGAACCAGATCGACTTCAACGACTTGCTGATGCACTGGATGCTGGCATTCCTGCTGTTCGCCGGCGCCTTGCACGTCAACCTCTCCGACCTGCGCAGCTACCGCTGGCCGATCGGCCTGCTGGCCACCGTCGGGGTGCTGATCGCCACCGTGGTCATCGGCTACCTGTCGCACTGGGTGTTTGCCCTGTTCGGCTGGCAGGTACCGCTGATCTATTGCCTGCTGTTCGGTGCGCTGATCTCGCCCACCGACCCGATTGCCGTACTGGGCGCGCTGCGTACCGCGAATGCCTCCAAACCCTTGAAAACCACCATCGTCGGCGAGTCGCTGTTCAATGACGGCACCGCCGTGGTGGTGTTCACCGTGTTGCTGGGCATTATCCAGCTGGGCGAAACGCCAAGCATGGCCGATACGGCCGTTCTCTTCGCCCGCGAGGCCATCGGCGGTGTAGTGTTCGGCGGGCTGATCGGCTACGCCACCTACCGCATGATCAAGAGTGTCGAGCAATACCAGGTGGAAGTGATGCTGACCCTGGCGCTGGTCATCGGCGGCTCGGCGATGTGCTACGAGCTGCACGTTTCGGCGCCGATCGCCATGGTGGTGGCCGGGCTGATCATCGGCAACCTGGGGCGCAACCTGGCGATGAACGACATGACCCGTCGCTACATGGATGGCTTCTGGGAACTGATCGACGACATGCTCAACGCCCTGCTGTTCGCATTGATCGGCCTGGAACTGTTGCTGCTGCCATTCAACTGGATGCACCTGGCGGCCGGCAGCGTGCTGGCGCTGGCGGTGCTGCTGTCGCGGCTGCTGACGGTGGCCCCGGCGATCGTGCTGCTGCGACGCTGGCGCCCGGTGCCAAAAGGCACGGTGCGTGTACTGACCTGGGGTGGCCTGCGCGGTGGAGTGTCGGTGGCCCTGGCGCTGTCGCTGCCATTGGGCGCAGAACGTGACCTGCTGCTGTCGATCACCTACATCGTGGTGCTGTCGTCGATCCTGGTGCAGGGGTTGAGCATCGGGCGGGTGGTGCGCAAGGTCAGCGACCAGCCTTGAGCAATAGTGCTTGCCTCTTCGCGGGTGAACCCGCTCCCACAGAATCTCCGCTACCTTTCGGGCAGTTAAAACCTTGTGGGAGCGGGTTTACCCGCGAAGAGGCAAGCACCGACAACCGAAATCTATTCGACTGCACTGTCCGGGAACTGGTCTTGAATGTACTTGATCTCGGTCCGCCCATGCGGCGCCGGCAACCCATCCTCGCCAAGGTTGACGAAGACCATCTTGTCGACCGTGAGAATGGCCTTGCGGGTGATCTTGTTGCGCACTTCGCACTTGAGGGTGATCGAGGTGCGGCCAAACTCGGTGGCGGTGATACCCAGCTCGATGATGTCGCCCTGGCGCGAGGCACTGACGAAGTTGATTTCCGATATGTACTTGGTCACCACGCGCTGGTTGCCCAGCTGGACGATGGCGTAGATCGCCGCCTCTTCGTCGATCCAGCGCAGCAGGCTGCCACCGAACAAAGTGCCGTTTGGGTTGAGGTCTTCGGGTTTAACCCACTTGCGGGTATGAAAGTTCATCTGTACTCCTGACCTGCTTGGCTAACGTACAGCAATGATGGCAGAGCGGCCGCTGTCGCTCCATTGAACATCGACTATCGTCGCGATTAATCGACAGAAAACCTTGGGCAAGCCGCCGGGCGCGGCTATAATCTTTGCCGCTTCACATGGCCGCCCACAGCGGCGCCATGCCCGCCACCCGTCCGAGGGGCGCTGCAGCAGGCTAGGCCTGTCAGGCTCGGATGGGGCGTTGCTCGCTCTCGCGGGCGCTTAACGCACAACGGCGCCCATTCGCACACTACGAATGGAGGCTCTCATGAGCGCTGCAAACATGCCTGCTGGTTTTACCGATTACAAAGTCGCCGACATCTCCCTGGCCGCCTGGGGTCGTCGCGAAACCATCATCGCCGAATCGGAAATGCCTGCACTGATGGGCCTGCGTCGCAAGTACCTGGCCGAGCAACCGCTCAAGGGTGCGAAGATTCTGGGCTGCATCCACATGACCATCCAGACCGCCGTGCTGATCGAAACCCTGGTCGCCCTGGGTGCCGAAGTGCGCTGGTCGTCCTGCAACATCTTCTCCACCCAGGACCAGGCCGCCGCGTCCATCGCCGCCGCCGGTATCCCGGTGTTCGCCTGGAAAGGTGAAACCGAGCAGGAGTACGAGTGGTGCCTGGAGCAGACCATCCTCAAGGATGGCCAGCCATGGGACGCCAACATGGTCCTCGACGACGGTGGCGACCTGACCGAGCTGCTGCACAAGAAATACCCGCAAGTGCTGGAGCGCGTGCACGGTGTGACCGAAGAAACCACCACCGGCGTGCACCGCCTGCTGGACATGCTGGCCAAGGGCGAGCTGAAAGTCCCGGCGATCAACGTCAACGACTCGGTTACCAAGAGCAAGAACGACAACAAGTACGGTTGCCGTCACAGCCTGAACGACGCCATCAAGCGTGGTACCGACCACCTGCTGTCGGGCAAGCAGGCCCTGGTGATCGGCTACGGTGACGTGGGCAAGGGCTCGGCCCAGTCGCTGCGTCAGGAAGGCATGATCGTCAAGGTCACCGAAGTCGACCCGATCTGCGCCATGCAGGCCTGCATGGACGGTTTCGAAGTGGTTTCGCCGTTCATCGACGGTATCAACAACGGCACCGAAGCCAGCATCGACAAGGCCCTGCTGGGCAAGATCGACCTGATCGTGACCACCACCGGTAACGTCAACGTCTGCGACGCCAACATGCTCAAGGCGCTGAAGAAGCGTGCCGTAGTGTGCAACATCGGCCACTTCGACAACGAGATCGACACCGCCTTCATGCGCAAGAACTGGGCCTGGGAAGAGGTCAAGCCGCAGGTGCACAAGATCCACCGCACCGGCGCTGGCAGCTTCGACCCGCAGAACGACGACTACCTGATCCTGCTGGCCGAAGGCCGCCTGGTCAACCTGGGTAACGCCACTGGCCACCCAAGCCGCATCATGGACGGCTCGTTCGCCAACCAGGTACTGGCACAGATCTTCCTGTTCGAGCAGAAGTTCGCCGACCTGTCGGCCGAGAAGAAAGCCGAGCGCCTGACTGTTGAAGTACTGCCTAAAAAGCTCGACGAAGAAGTGGCCCTGGAAATGGTCCGCGGCTTCGGCGGCGTGGTCACCCAGCTGACCAAGCAGCAGGCCGACTACATTGGTGTGACCGTCGAAGGCCCGTTCAAGCCGCACGCCTACCGCTACTAAGCGGCAAGCTTGACGGCTCAAGCGGCAAGCAAAGGCAGACCGTGCCATTGCCGCTTGCAGCTCAAGCATCAAGGATCTTGAACGATGCCCAAGCCAGGCCGGCCATGACCGGTCTGGCTTTTACTTGCAGCCTGCCGCTTGAAGCTTGCTGCTAGAGGAACGCCTGATGTCCCAGGAACGCCGTTACAGTTTCGAGTTCTTCCCGACCAAGACCGATGCCGGTCACGAAAAGCTGATGGGCGTGGCCCGCCAGCTTGCCGCATACAACCCGGACTTCTTCTCCTGCACCTACGGTGCCGGTGGTTCGACCCGCGACCGCACGCTGAACACCGTGCTGCAGCTGGAAAGCGAAGTGAAGGTGCCTGCCGCGCCGCACCTGTCGTGCGTTGGCGACACCAAGGCCGAACTGCGTGCCCTGCTGGCCGAATACAAGGCTGCTGGTATCAAGCGCATCGTTGCCCTGCGTGGTGACCTGCCGTCAGGCATGGGCATGGCCAGTGGCGAACTGCGCTACGCCAGCGACCTGGTCGAATTCATCCGCCAGGAAACCGCCGATCATTTCCACCTGGAAGTGGCCGCCTACCCGGAAATGCACCCCCAGGCCCGCAACTTCGAGGCTGACCTGGCCAACTTCGTGCACAAGGTCAAAGCCGGTGCCGATAGCGCCATTACCCAGTACTTCTTCAACGCCGACAGCTACTTCTACTTCGTCGAGCGCGCGCAGAAGCTGGGCGTGGACATCCCGGTGGTGCCTGGCATCATGCCGATCACCAACTACAGCAAGCTGGCGCGTTTCTCCGATGCCTGTGGCGCCGAGATCCCGCGGTGGATCCGCAAGCAGCTGGAAGCCTATGCCGACGACACCGCCAGCATCCAGGCGTTCGGCGAAGAAGTGATCACTCGCATGTGCGAACAGCTGCTGCAAGGCGGCGCACCGGGCCTGCACTTCTACACCTTGAACCAGGCCGAGCCGAGCCTGGCGATCTGGAACAACCTGAAGCTGCCGCGCTGAAATTTTTTGCAAAATCTGTTTAAGATTTGATTAAGGCTTTGGTCATAGACTAAAGCCTTATTCATTTTCCGGTTAAACAGGTCTTGCCTGCCATGCAGCACCCCCAGCCATCGCGTCCACAGCTCGTCTACCTGGCTTTTGGCCCGGCAACCTACCATCAGGAAGCCTGCTTCAGCATCGTCAGCGCCCTCGCCCATCTGGGTACGGCAGCAGGCGAAGCCATGGACATCCAGGTCTACACCGACAACCCACAACCTTATGCCGGCCTGCCGGTCACCGTTCACCTGCTGGACGAAGCCACGCGCGAGGCATGGAACGCCCCTCACGGTTACCACTTCCGCAGCAAGCATGTGCTGTTGCGTCAGGTGCTGCAGCAATACCCGCTGGCAGTGCTGATCGACACCGACACCTTCTTCCGCAAGTCGCCGCTGGAGCTGTTTGCCCGGGTAGCCCCAGGCCGCCTGCTGTGCAATGCCATCGGTGCGCGGTATGGCAGCAACCAGAAGTGCCTGCTGTACAAGAACCTGCTGGCCATCCTCGAGTCCAGGGGCCTGGCCGATTGCCAGATGCCACTGATCAACTCCGGGGTGATTGGCCTCAGCGCGAAAGACGCCAGTACCCTGGACCGCTCCATCGCCATGATGGACGAATTCCACCCCCTGGCTCGCGAGGCCTATACCCTCGAGGAGTTCTGCCTGGCGGTGGCGGCCTACCGCACGCTGGAGCTGGCCGAATGCACAGATGTCATTCATCACTACTGGAGCCGCAAGGCGCAGTTTCGCGCCAAGATCCAGGCCTGGCTGCGCAAGCATGGCCATGACCCGCTGAGCCACGCGGCGCTGGCCGACGTGTCCCTGGTCAATGACCAGCTGCCACGGCCGCCGGCCCTGCAACGCCTGGGTTACAAGGCGCTGAGCATGACCCTGCCCAGCCATGAGCGCCAATTTGCCCGCGAGCTGCTGTATGGCTGCTACCCCTACCCCAATGAGTTCGACCGCGCCTGCGCACCAGCCTGGTGGGACAAGGCCCTGGAAAACCTCAATGCCCGCCATGGCCACATGGAGCCCGAGCAACTGCGCCAGTGCCTGCGCCACCCAGGGATGCGCCTGTCACTGGGCGAACGGCGCAAGGATATCGAGGCGCATCTGCTGAGGTCCTCCCAAACTTGATTGAACTGTGGCGGCCTCTTCGCGGGTGAACCCGCTCCCACAGGATCTCTGCTGGCTTGCAGGCTCGTGCTGTACTTGTGGGAGCAGGTTCACCCGCGAAGAGGCCGGCACAGGAGAACATCACGCCCGCTGGCCTTGGAATGGCCGAGCGCGTAATCTCCGGCCATGCCACCCGTCGCCCGTCTGTTCTGGATCCTGTTGCTCGCCTGCCTGAGCCCGCTGGCCCTGGGCGAGCGGCTGCGCCTGGTGACTGATGACTGGGCACCCTATGTGTACCAGCACGACGGCCAGCCGCGCGGCATCGACTACGAAGTCACCACCCGCGTGTTCGAACGCCTTGGCGTCGAAGTGCAGTGGGAATTCCTGCCATGGAAGCGCTGCCTCGCAATGATCGAGCAAGGCCAGGCCGACGGCATCATGGACATTTTCCAGACCGAGTCGCGCCGGCCCTATCTGGTATACGCCCCCGAACCCATGTCGGAAGTCGAGTTCGTCCTGTTCCAGGCCAGCGCACGTCGCCATGCCGTCAAGGCTCTGGATGACCTTGCCGGCCTCACTGTCGGCACCTCACCCGGCTACGCCTATGGTGCCGCGTTCAACGAGGCCCTACATTTCAGGCGCGAGGCCGCGCCTACCCATGAAGCCAATTTCGGCAAGCTGATGCTGGGCCGCATCGACCTGGCAATCACCGACCGCAGGGTCGGCCATTACCTGCTGCGCCATCTGGGCCTGCAACAGCAGGTCGAGGAGCTGCCACTGGTGATCAGCCGTCAGGCGCAATACCTGGGGCTGGTGCGCAAGCCGGGGCGGGAGGCACTGGCCCAGGCCTTCGCCATGGAACTGCAGCGCTTCAAGCAGGAACCGGCTTATGCAGCTATAAGTAACCGCTACACAGACGACATCGGAAACATTCTCAACGCCGTTGAGCAGCAGGAAAGCAGCACAGCGCGATAGCTCTGTTATACTCGGGCCTTCCCGCCCGGCTCACGCCCGGACGCTCGGCCTCGCAACAGGCATCCCGATCGGCATCGACGCGCCTTCGCGTCCACCCTCCGCTAACCGGATGTGCAGTGAAAGCCCAGCTGGACCGGACGCGATCGCATCCCACCGATGCCCGTCGCGCCAGGCAGAACATCCCAAACGGGCCCAGCCCACACGAGAACAGGATTGCCCATGTCCTTTGCTTCCCTCGGTCTCTCCGAGGCTCTTGTCCGCGCTATCGAGGCTGCGGGCTATACCCAGCCGACCCCCGTGCAACAGCGGGCGATTCCCGCCGTGTTGCAAGGCCGCGACCTGATGGTCGCCGCACAGACAGGTACTGGTAAAACCGGCGGTTTCGCCCTGCCGATCCTCGAGCGCCTGTTCCCGGCCGGCCACCCCGACAAGTCGCAGCGCCACGGCCCGCGCCAACCTCGCGTGCTGGTCCTGACCCCGACCCGTGAACTGGCAGCCCAGGTGCATGACAGCTTCAAGGTCTATGCCCGTGACCTTCCACTGGTCAGCGCCTGCATTTTCGGCGGCGTCGGCATGAACCCGCAGATCCAGGCCATTGCCAAGGGTGTG
The DNA here is from genome assembly GCF_049486705.1 of Pseudomonas sp. NLJ1. Taxonomy (NCBI): domain Bacteria; kingdom Pseudomonadati; phylum Pseudomonadota; class Gammaproteobacteria; order Pseudomonadales; family Pseudomonadaceae; genus Pseudomonas; species Pseudomonas sp. NLJ1. Next base: position 2,310,807 of record NZ_CP137735.1, read on the forward strand.
GACGTGCTGGTCGCCTGCCCCGGCCGCCTGCTGGACCTGGCCGGCCAAGGCAAGGTTGACCTGGCCCACGTGGAAATCCTGGTGCTGGACGAAGCCGACCGCATGCTCGACATGGGCTTCATCCATGACGTCAAGAAGGTCCTCGCCCGCCTGCCGGCCAAGCGCCAGAACCTGTTGTTCTCGGCCACCTTCTCCAAGGACATCACCGACCTCGCCGACAAGCTCCTGCACAACCCGGAGCGTATCGAGGTCACCCCGCCGAACACTACCGTCGAGCGTATCGAACAGCGCGTCTACCGCCTGCCGGCCAGCCACAAGCGCGCACTGCTGGCGCACCTGATCACCCAGGGTGCCTGGGAACAGGTGCTGGTGTTCACCCGCACCAAGCACGGCGCCAACCGCCTGGCCGAGTACCTGGAAAAGCACGGCCTGACCGCCGCCGCAATCCACGGCAACAAGAGCCAGAACGCCCGTACCAAGGCGCTGGCCGACTTCAAGGCCAATAGCGTTCGCGTGCTGGTCGCCACCGACATCGCCGCCCGTGGCCTGGACATCGACCAATTGCCGCACGTGGTCAACTTCGAGCTGCCGAATGTCGAGGAAGACTACGTCCACCGCATTGGCCGTACCGGCCGTGCCGGTCGTTCGGGCGAGGCCATTTCCATGGTTGCGCCGGATGAAGAGAAACTGCTCAAGAGCATCGAGCGGGTGACCAGGCAGAAGATCCCGGACGGCGACCTGATGGGCTTCGACGCCAGCCAGGTAGAAGCCGAAAAGCCTGAAGTGCGCGAACGCCAGCAGAACAACGGCCGTGGTGGCCGTAACCAGCAGGCCCGCGGCGAAGGCGGCAAAGATGCCAACGGCGGCCGCAAGGACAAGGGCAAGGATAAAGGCAAGGCCAAGCAACAGGCTGCGGACAAGCCGGCCGACAAGGAAAAGAGCGGCGACAAGCAACAGCAGCAACGCAAGCCGCGTGACAAGAAGCCGCGCCAGCAGCAACAGCAGGCCAGCAACAGCAGCGCGCCGAAAGCGCCTGTCGACCGTGATCCGGAAGAATTCCTGGACGACGATATCGACAACTTCGGCAACCGTGCCGACTATGTCAGCCCGTACCAGGGCAAGAACCAGGGCCGCAATCGCCGCCCGGGTAGCAATGCCGGCCAAGGTCAGGGTAATGGCCAGCGCAGCAACGCCGGTGGCCAAGCTCGCAATAGCGGCCAGCCGCGCAGCGGCGGTAGCGGTGGCGGTGGCGGCGAGAAACGTCCACCCCGCGCCAACAACGGTGGCGGTGCCCGCCGTGATGGTGGCGGCCGTGGCCGCCCGGCCCGTGACGATGCTGCCCGGCAAGAGCCGGCCGTGCGCAACCCGCGCCAGCCGGAAAAACAGCCAGTAATCATCCGCAAGGAGTCCAAGCTCGACCGTTACCCGACGCCCGAGCAGCTGGATGACCTGCCAAGCCGCCCGCGCGGTGAGCGCCCGGCGCTGCTGACCCGCAAGGGCTGACAGAAAGTATGAGAGGGCCGCTTTGCGGCCCTTTCGCGACACAAGGCCGCTCCCACAGGTATTGCGCTGCAAGTGAAATCTGCGCAATACCTGTGGGAGCGGCCTTGTGTCGCGAAAGGGCTGCGAAGCAGCCCCCTCGGTATTTCAGCTAAAGCAAATTACTTCTGCTTCACACCTTCAACACTGATATCCAGGTCCAGGGTCTGCGAAGTAGCGCCCGGGCCCTTGATGCCGAAGTCGTTCAGGTTCAGCGTGGTGGTTGCGTTGAAACCAGCGCGCTCACCGCCCCATGGGTCCTTGCCTTCACCGTTGAAGGTGGCCTTGAAGGTAACCGGCTTGGTCACACCGTGCATGGTCAGGTCGCCAGTCACGTCAGCGGTCTTGTCGCCAGTCGACTTGACGCTGGTGGAGACGAACTTGGCCTCCGGGTACTTCTTCACGTCAAGGAAGTCGGCGCTGGCAATGTGCTTGTCACGCTCGGCGTGGTTCGACCACAGGCTGGCGGTTTTCAGGTCGACGTTGATCTTGCTGGCTTCAGGCTTGGCACTGTCCCAGGTGAAGTTGCCGTCGAAGTCCTTGAAGGTACCGTGAATGAAGCTGTAGCCCAGGTGGCTGATCTTCCAGTCAACGAACGCGTGCTGGCCTTCCTTGTCGATCTTGTACTCGGCAGCCATGGCCTGGCCAGCGGAGAGCAGAGCGGTACCGAGCGCCAGAGCGGCAAAAGTCTTTTTCAACATCCTTACTTCCTTCCTATGCAATTGAGGTTGAGAGTCAAGCTTTGCGGCCCAGCATGCGGGTCAGGGTCGCGTCACGGTCGATGAAATGATGCTTGAGCGCTGCCAGGCCATGCAGCACGGCAAAAATCACCAAGCCCCATGCCAGCCAGAGATGAATCACGCCAGCCAGGTCTGCCTGGTCGGGCAGGTCGCTGACCAGTGCCGGCACTTCGAACAGGCCGAACACCGGAATGCCGACACCGTCGGCGGTGGAAATCAGGTAACCGGCGATCATCACCGCGAACAGCCCCACGTACAGGGCCAGGTGGCCCAACTTGGCTGCCAGTCGGGTGAATGCGCCGTGGTTGGCCGGTGCCGGTGGCGGCGGGCTGATGAAGCGCCAGACCACCCGCAGCAGCATCACCGCCAGCAGCACCAGGCCGATGCTCTTGTGCAGGTCCGGGCCGGCCTTGCGCCAAGGGCTGTAGTAGTCGAGGCCGACCATCCACAGGCCCAGGCCGAACAGGCCGAACACTGCCAGAGCCACGCCCCAGTGCAGGACGATGCTGACCACGCCGTAGCGAGAAGGTGAATTGCGCAGTTGCATGTTGACGTGTTTCCCCGTGAAAGCTGTGCACAGACTAACGCGTAACGTATCGAAGAAAAGCGGAAAAAATTGCTTTGGATTATCGAGAAATCCGATATGTATTCTGTAACCTTGCCATTAAGGAAACATTAACGATAGACGGAGCGTTCGCGGTTGCCAGTGCCGGCCCTTTCGCGGGTAAACCCGCTCCCACAGGGTCGGCGCAGTTCCTGCTACCTGTGACGGACCTGTGAGAGCGGGTTTACCCGCGAAAGGGCCGGCACTGTCAATAAATCAACCGGCCTTGGCTTGGGTATTGGTTACACCTTTCTTGGCCGGTTCGGACTTGGCAGTCGCTTTCTTGGCCTCGGCAGGCTTGTGGGCCGGCTTGTGCGTCGGCACACGCTTGCCAGATGCAGCCTTGGTCGCAGCAGGCTTGGCCACCGCTTCCTTGGCCACAGGTGCTGGTGCAACCGGGGCCGGGGCGGCTTGTGGCGCTGGCGCAGGTACCGGCGCCACCTCTTCAGCCTTGGCAATCGGCTCGGCCTTCACCTCAGGCTTGTCCGCCCCGCCAAACAGGCGCTTGAAGAAGCCCGGCTTGTCCTGCCTGGCCTCATCATCCTTTTTCGGCTCGGCCTTGGCAGGGGCCTTGTCAGCCTTGTCGCCCTTGTCGTCAGAGCCGCCAAACATATTGGAGAAGAACCCACCCTTGCCCTCCTTGGCCGCCACGGCACCTGCAGCTGCTGCTGCCGCCACCGGTGCCGCCTTGGCCGGGTCGAACGATTTGCCGGCCAGCAGGTCCTGTACCTGGCTGGCCGCGCGCTGGCCGCTGCGAAGGGCGCCTTCCAGGGTGCCTGGGTAGAGGGCGTCGGTATGCTCACCGGCAAAGGTGATGCGCTGCACCGGGCGCTCCCACAGGCGCCAGTACTTACTGATCTGGCCCGGGCCATAGGCCAGGTAGGCGCCACCGGTGCCGGCGTCGGTGCTGTAGCGCTTGACCTCGTAGCCGGTGAACGAGCCACGCGCCTGCGGGTAAAACGCATGCAGGCGGATCAGCACCTGGTCGACCATCTGCTTGTCGCCGAACGCCTGCAGCAGGCGGGCGTTGTCACCCGACAGGTTGATCACCACGTTGGCCCCACCCTTGAGCGCAGGCTCGATCCACAGCATGCCCAAACCAGCGTTACTGAAGATTTCGCCCGACATGCGCGCACGGCTTTCCCACACCGGCTTCTTGAACTTGAGCATCAGCTGGTCGCGCCAGCCATAGTTGGTGCCTTTCAACGCCGCCAGGTGCTGGCTGTCCAGGCCCGGGGTCATCTGGATCTTGGCCAGGGCACGCAGAGGGACGGCCATGACCAGGTAATCCGCCTGGTAGCCGACGCTGCCAACCTTGACCGTGACACCGTCCTTGTCCTGGACGATGGAGGTCACCGGCGAACTGGTCTTGATGGTCTTCAGTTGCTTGACGAATGCCTGGGCCAGTACCGGGCTGCCGCCGGGCAGGCGCGCGGCACGCAGGTCACGGTCGCTGACACCGCGATACACGCGGTTCTGCTGGGCAAAGTACAACAGCGACAGACGCGATGGCTCATCGTAGCGGGTACGGATCTGCTGGTTGACCAGCTGACGGGCGGTGGACGGCAGTTGCAGCTTGTCCAGCCAGGTGGAGACGTTGATCTGGTCAAGGGCAAACAGCGTGCTGTTGGCTTGCGGTTTCAGTGGGTCGTCGATCGAACGGGCCAGGTCATCGAGGGTTTTCTCGTAACGCTTGAGCGCCTCGGCGGTGGCCGGCTGCTTGGTGGCCAGGTCGGTGGCACTGAAATACTCGCCATCGATCAGGTAACCGGGGGTACGCACGAACTCCGGTGCCGGCAGTGTTTCAAGTTTGAAACGGTCGAGGTACTGGTTGAGCACCGGCTGCGCCTTCGCGTTGCCGATCCACTCGCTGGTGGCCAGGCCCGAGCGCCCGCCCATGCCTGGCTTGGCTTCCAGCAGCGTTACCTGCCAGCCTTTGCTCTGCAGCTCGTAGGCGGCCGTCAGGCCCGCCAGGCCGCCACCCACGACGATCGCCGAAGGCGTCTTGTCCTTTGCCAGCGCGGCGCCGCTGGACACACCAATCAATACCAACGCGCACAGGCGCACCCAAGCAGCAGCCATGTCGGCGAACTCCGAGTCAGGGGGTTACAGAAACGGGGAGAGGCAGGAATGCCCCGGGAGAGATGCGTTAAGAATACGTCAGGTCCGCCGCCCCTGCCAGCGCAGTGACATCAAGTCCTTTTCGCCACTGACATTTTTATCTGCGGCGAATTCGAACGGTGGCAAGCGAAGCTGGCAACCCGATGAACAGCGGCGGTTGTTCTGCCCTGCGGCATTGCTTAGGCTTACGCGGTCGAACCAAGGCGCAAAGCCAGGAGAAGTGCCCATGGGCCTCAATGATCAGTGGATGCAACGCGACCTCAAGGTCCTGTGGCACCCCTGCACCCAGATGAAAGACCACGAGCAGCTGCCGCTGATCCCGATCAGGCGCGGCGAAGGCGTGTGGCTGGAAGACTTCGAAGGCAAGCGCTACCTGGATGCGGTGAGCAGCTGGTGGGTCAACGTGTTTGGCCACGCCAACCCGCGCATCAACCAGCGCATCAAGGACCAGGTCGACCAGCTGGAGCACGTGATCCTGGCCGGTTTCAGCCACCAGCCGGTGATCGAGCTGTCCGAGCGTCTTGTAGCCATGACCCCCGCCGGCCTCGACCGGGTGTTCTATGCCGACAACGGTTCGTCGTGCATCGAAGTGGCGCTGAAGATGAGCTTCCACTACTGGCAGAACGTCGGCAAGCCGGGCAAGAAGCGCTTCGTCACCCTGACCAACAGCTACCACGGCGAAACCATCGCTGCCATGTCGGTCGGCGATGTGCCGCTGTTCACCGAAACCTACAAGGCGCTGCTGCTCGACACCCTCAAGGTGCCCAGCCCCGACTGCTACCTGCGGCCCGCAGGCATGAGCTGGGAAGAGCACTCGCGCAATATGTTCCAGGCCATGGAGCAGACCTTGGCCGAGCACCACGCCTCGATCAGTGCGGTAATCGTCGAGCCGCTGATCCAGGGTGCTGGCGGCATGCGCATGTACCATCCGGTGTACCTCAAGCTGCTGCGCGAGGCCTGCGACCGCTACGACGTGCACCTGATCCACGACGAGATCGCCGTGGGCTTCGGCCGCACCGGCACCATGTTCGCCTGCGAACAGGCCGGCATCCGCCCCGACTTCCTGTGCCTGTCCAAGGCCCTGACCGGCGGTTACCTGCCACTGGCCGCCTGCCTGACCACCGACAAGGTGTACCAGGCGTTCTACGACGATTACCCGACCCTGCGCGCGTTCCTCCACTCGCACAGCTACACCGGCAACCCGCTGGCCTGCGCCGCGGCGCTGGCGACCCTGGACATCTTCGAGCAGGACAACGTGATCGAGGCCAACAAGGCCTTGGCCACACGCATGGCCAGCGCCACCGCGCACCTGGCCGACCACGCACATGTGGCCGAGATTCGCCAGACCGGCATGGCCCTGGCCATCGAGATGGTCCAGGACAAGGCCGGCAAGGTCGCCTACCCATGGCAGGAGCGTCGTGGCCTGAAAGTGTTCGAACATGCCCTGACTCGTGGCGCCCTGTTGCGGCCGCTGGGCAGCGTGGTGTACTTCCTGCCGCCTTATGTGATTACGCCAGAGCAGATCGACTTTTTGGCAGAAGTGGCCAGCGAAGGCATCGACATTGCCACCCGTGATAGCGTCAGCGTGGCCGTACCGGCCAACTTCCACCCCGACTTCCGTGACCCGGGCTAAGCCCGAAAGCCCGCCGCGTACTCTGTGGGAGCGGGTTCACCCGCGAATGCAATAGTGGAGTCACCGCCGCATTCGCGGGTGAACCCGCTCCCACAGGGACCACCTTCTACCTTTAGCTTGAGCTCAACCATGAGACTGTCCCGCTTCTTCATCGACGCCCCCCTGAGCCTTGGCGAGCACGATCTGCCCGAAGCCCAGGCCCACTACATCGGCCGCGTACTGCGCATGGCCCCTGGCGATGCCGTGCAGCTGTTCGACGGCAGCGGCCAGGAATACCGCGGCCAGTTGCTCGAAGTGGGCAAGAAAACCGTCCGCGTCAGCCTCGACCAGGCCCTCGCCGGCCAAGCCGACTCACCACTGCACGTGCACCTCGGCCAAGGCCTGTCCCGTGGCGAGCGCATGGACTGGGCGATCCAGAAAGCCACCGAGCTGGGCGCCAACGAAATCACCCCGATCGTCAGCGAACGCTGCGAAGTGCGGCTGAAGGACGAACGCGCCGACAAACGCCTGGCCCACTGGCGCCAGGTGGCCATCAGTGCCTGCGAACAATGCGGCCGCTCGACCTTGCCGGTCATCCACCCACCGGTGACCCTGGCCGAATGGCTGAACGGCGCCAAGGCCGACCTGAAACTGGTCCTGCACCCAGTGGCCGAACCGCTCACCAGCCATGCCAAGCCTGCCACCCTGGCCTTCCTGATCGGCCCCGAAGGCGGCCTGAGCGAGGCGGAGGTCGACCAGGCCAAGACTGCCGGTTTTCACGCAGCACGCCTGGGCCCACGCGTGCTGCGCACCGAAACCGCCCCAGTGGTGGCACTGTCGGTGGCACAGCAACTGTGGGGCGACTTTTAACTAGCGCACGTACAACGACACCGCCACGAAGTGCATGAGGCTGCCGGCAATCACGAACAAGTGCCAGATGCCATGCCAGTGGCGGAAGCGGCTGTCGAAGGCGAAGAAGATGATGCCGACGGTGTAGAACACCCCGCCGGCAGCCAGCCAGGCAAAGCCGGCGCTGCCGAGTGAATGCAGCAATGGCTTGACCGCCACCAGCACGATCCAGCCCATCACTGCATAGATGATGATCGACAGGATGCGCGCCTCGGAGCGCGGCTTGATTTCCTGCAGCATGCCGATCACCGCCAGCCCCCAGACCACCCCGAACAGGCTCCAGCCCCAGGGCCCGCGCAGGCTGACCAGGCAGAACGGCGTGTAGCTGCCAGCAATCAGCAGGTATATCGACAGGTGATCGAGCTTGCGCATGATCACCTTCGCCCGCCCGCGAGTGCTGTGGTACAGGGTAGAAATGCTGTACAGCAACAGCAAGGTGCTGCCGTAGATGGAGAAACTGACGATCTTCCACGGGTCGCCCTGCAGGCCCGCAGCCACGATCAGCCAGATGGCACCGATACAGGCCAGGACGGCACCGACCAGGTGGGTCCAGGCATTGAAGCGTTCACCGTAGTACATGCAAACACAGACCTCCTGAGGTGGGCTGGGTTCCTGCGTCCTTCTGTTCCGGCCTCTTCGCGGGTGAACCCGCTCCCACAGGGATCCTAAAAAGCCTGAGGACGGTGCCGTATCTGTGGGAGCGGGTTCACCCGCGAAGAGGCCCTATGGCTTACATCCTACCCAACCTCAGGTTGCAATTGCGCGTCACGCACCAGCCGCTCCAGCCCCACCAGGTCGGGCACCCGTGCCACCTGTTCACCTACCTGCACCGCCGCCAGCTCCAGCCGGCCCAGCGCCACATCCACGTAGTTCAGCTGGCTGTCGAGCTTGCACGAGCGCGGTATGTCCTGCAGCAACAACGCCAGGTAGCGCAGGCCGGTATCGCCCAGGGCATTGAGCACCACCACGCGAGCCCGCTCGCCGCAGGGTGTCTCGCCACCACATGCGGCTTCGAAGCCGATCAGCGGCAGGCGCTGCTGGCGCCAGTCGATCCAGCCCAGATGCCAGGCCGGCTCGCCGCGCTGGCACACCAGGTTGCGCTGGCCACTCAGTTCAGCCACCGCCACGTTGGGCAACACCAGGGTACGGTCGCCCAACGGCAGCAAAAGCCCGGTCAGGCTGCTGCGCTGGCCGGCGATCAATTCAAGCATGGGTCTGGCTCCAATGGGCAATGCTCTGCAACAGGATCGACTCCTGGTACGGCTTGCCCAAGTATTCGTTGACGCCGATGGCCATGGCACGGTCGCGGTGCTTCTGCCCGGTGCGCGAGGTAATCATGATGATCGGCAAGTCTTTCAGCCGCTCGTCACGGCGGATGCGTGTGGCCACCTCGAAGCCGTCCATGCGTGGCATCTCGATATCCAGCAGCAACACGTCGGGGCGATGTTCTTCCAGCAGGGCCATGGCATCGACTCCGTCCTTGGCCGTCAGCACGCTCATGCCATGGCGTTCCAGCAGGCGGCTGGTGACTTTGCGCACGGTCACCGAGTCATCCACTACCATTACCAGCAACGCCCGCCGTGGCGCCGGGCCGAACACCTGGCGCCGGGCCGCGTCGCCGCCCGGCAGGCGCGCCAGGCGCCGCTGCTGGCCACGCAACTGGCCCAGCAGGTCGAGAATCAGCACCACCCGGCCATCGCCCAGCAACGTCGCCCCCGACAAACCTGCAACCGCGGCAAACTGCGGCCCCAGGCTCTTCACCACGATCTCGCGGCTGGGCGACAGGCTGTCGGCCTGGATGGCGAACGACTGCTCCTGAGAATGCACCAGCAGCACCGGCAGCGGAACGCTCTGCCCGAGCAATGCCGGGCGCGGCATACCTTGGAGCAGCTCACCCAAGTAGCGCAGCTCGTATTCGTGGCCGGCGTACACATAACGTGGGGCGTCCAGCTGGTAGCACGCTGCCAGTTCGGCCGGCGGCACGCGGACGATACCCTCGATGGTGTTCAGCGGAATGGCGTACTGCTCTTCGCCCAGGTGCACCATCAGCGCACGGTTGACCGACACGGTAAACGGCAGGCGGATCAGGAAGCGCGCGCCCTTGCCTTGGGCCGATTCGATACTCATCGAGCCGCCCAGCTGCTTGACCTCCTCGTGCACCACATCCATGCCCAGGCCGCGCCCGGAAATCTGGGTGATCTTCTCGGCCGTGGAAAAGCCCGGGCGCAGGATGAACTGGAGGATCTCGTGATCGCTCAATTGCGCCTGCGGGTCCAGCAGGCCGCGCTTGATGGCCTTGCGGCGCACCGCTTCCAGTGGCACCCCGGCACCGTCGTCGGTCATTTCGATAACGATGTCGGCGCCTTCGTGCAACAGATTCAGGTGGATGGTGCCCTGCTCCGGCTTGCCGGCGGCCAGGCGCATTTCGCGGCTTTCCAGGCCATGGTCAACAGCGTTGCGCAGCATGTGCTCCAGCGGCGCCACCATACGTTCGAGCACGCTACGGTCCAGTTCGCCCTCGGCATTGCCGACCACCAGCTCCACTTGCTTGCCCAGCTCGCTGGCCACCTGCCGCACCACACGCTGCAAGCGCGGTACCAGGCGCTCGAAGGGCACCATCAGGGTAGCGGTCAGGCCTTCCTGCAACTGGCTGTTCACCCGCGCCTGCTGCTGCAACAGGCTGTAGGCCTCCTGGGCCCGCTGTGCCAGGGTTTCCTTGAGGTCGAGCAAGTCCGAGGCCGACTCGAACAGGGCCCGCGACAGCTGCTGCAGCTGCGAGTGGCGGTCCATTTCCAGCGGGTCGAAGTCGTCATAGGCATCGCCTTCGAACTGCTGCCGGCTGGAGATCCGCCCTTGGGTCTCGATGTCCAGGCGCAGCAACTGGTCGCGCATGCGCTCGAGGGTGGTTTCCATCTCGTTGAGGGTGAACTGCGCATCGTTGACCTGCTGCTCGATGCGCCCACGGATGACCGAGTGCTCACCGGCCAGGTTGCCCAGGTCGTCGAGCAACTCGGCATCGACCTTGACCATGTCGCCTGGCGCCCGCTCGGGAGCTGCCGCAGGCGCCTCACTGATCGCGGCCTCGACCGGCCCCTGGCCGGCGGCGCTGTCGGCCAGGGCCGAGAAGCTGAAGTTGCGGATGTAGTCGATCAGCGCGGTGGCGGCATGCAGCGGTTGCCGCAGACGCACAGCATCGAGCATGTGCGCCAGGCGGTCATGGCAGTTCTGCAGCAAGGCGAACAGTGGTGCGCTCGGCGGCATACGGCCAGCGGCCAGCAGCTCGTAGAGGAACTCCAGTTCGTGGGCCAGGTCGCCGATCGGTGCGATTTCGACCATGCGCGCCACGCCCTTGAGGGTGTGCAGGTCGCGCATCAGGTTGTCCACTTCGACGCTGCTGCGCGGGTCGGCCTGCCAGCGCGCCAGGGCTGCGGCGGCACTCTCGACGATGTCCGAGCTTTCTTCCAGAAAGACGTCCAGCAGCTCTTCGCCAGGGCTTTCCGGCTCTTCGGTCAGCGGCTCGGCCACGGGCGGCAGCAAAGGGTTGTGCGCCTGCCCCAGGCCAAGGGTATCGGCCAGGTCCATGTCCGGGTGCAGCGGCGTGACCGTGTCGATGCCCACCAGGCCAGTGGCCTCCGGTGCCAGGGCCTGGCCCAGCAGGTTGCGCAGGCTGTCGACCAGCTCTGCCCTCGGCGGGATGTCCTGCCCAGCCGCCACTTCGTCGAGCATGTCGAGCAGGGCCTCATGGGCCCGCTGCACATGGGCGAAGAACCGTGCATCAGCGGGCAGACTGCCCTCCTCAACGGCGCCGTACAGGTCGAGCAAGGCCTCGCACACGTCGTCCATCTGCCACAGGTCGGCCAGGTGTGCGGCGTGGCCCAGGGATGTCAGTTCGTCGAGCAGGGTTTCCAGCGCATCGCGCTGGCCGGGCTGCTCCTGCCAGCGTGACAGCAACGACTCGGCATCCAGCAGGATATCCATTGCCTGGGCCAGGAAACTGGCAGTCAATTGCGGGTCGCGCTTGCTACGCCGCGCATGCTGCGGGTCGCCATGCAAGCTGGCCAGGTGCCCGTCCACCGCCTGGCCGACCTGCTCGATCAGCTCTGCGGCGCCGGGGATGGCCGCCAGCGGTGTGCTGTCGAGTTGCGCCAGGCCCAGGTGGAACAGCGAGCGCGCAGCTTCCAGCCATTCGATCTCGGCCATTTGCAGGGGCAGTTGGTGGCCCTTGTATTCACGTGCCAGGCGGTCGAAGGCGGTGGCCAGTTCGGCGACTGGCATCACCCCGGCCATGGCGGCACTGCCCTTGAGCGTGTGAAGGGCGCGCTGCAGGCCATCGCTGACCTGCGCATCGTGGCCGTCGGTGCCCTGCAGAAAAGCATCCAGGCTGGCCAGGTGGCCCTGCGCCTCGCTGCGAAAAATATCCAGCAATTGCGGGTCGAGGCCGTCGATGTCGGCCGCCACCGGGGCATCGTTTTCGGCCAGGGCATGCAGGTGCCCGGCCAGTTGCTCGATTTCCGTCAGTTGCGGCAACTGGCCTGCGGCAAAATCGGCCAGCAGGTCGGGCAGGTGAACGAACACCTGCTGCAGGGCCACTACGCCTTCCGGGCTGAGCACGCTGCGGCCCTCGAGTACCCGGTTCAACAGGTGCTCGGCGCCCCAGGCCAGCTCGGCCACCGCCTCGGCATGTACCATGCGCCCGCTGCCCTTGAGCGTATGCAAGGCGCGGCGCACTTCTGCCAGTGCCTCGCGCTGCTGGTTGTCGGCACGCCAGCGCAACCAATGGCGCTCGATTTCCGGCAGCAGTTCACCAGCCTCGTCGAGAAACACTTCGCGCAGCTCGTCATCAATGCCATCAGCGCTGCCATCGTGGCCTACGGTGGCCTCGACCAGCGCGCAGTGCACACCCAGCGTCGCCAGGCTGGCGCGCGCCATGTCGATGAAGGGCTGGCCATCCGCCAATGGGTCCGCCACACGCCATTGCAGGTAGCATTCGGCAGCGCTCAGGGCCTCGGCCAGGTGCGTCAGCTCGTCGGCTGGCGGTTCTACATCCAGATGCTGCAGCCAGCGCTGCACATAGCTGGCGCAACCGGCAAACAGCTCGGCCACCGCCGGTAGCATCAACATCGCTAGCGCACCGCGAATCTGTTGCAACAGCCCTGGCAAGGGTTGCAGGCGTTGTCGCGGCCAGCCGGACTCCAGGCAATCGCCGATCAGATCCTTGGCCTGCTGCAGCACGTTCAGCGATTCGTTCAACACCAGTTGGCGGATTTCGGCCAGGTCCGAGCCCGGCAGGCCGCCCTGGCCGTTTTCCTCCAGCGGGCCGACCATGCCATTGAGCGTGGCCTCCACATACAGCAGGGCCCCTGCTACATCCATCAACACCGCGTCGTCCACCGCCCGCTCGCCCTGGGCCAGGGCCTGCAGCGCCAGCACCTGGTCGATGATCACCCGGCGTGGCTGCTGGAAGCCCAGCACTGCCAGGGTGTCGGCCACGTGGCGCAGGGGTGCCAGCAGGGCATCGAGCTGCTCGCTGTGCTGGCGATCGCCGCGCACGAACTGGTCCAGGCGCTCCTTGATGCGCACCAGGTCGTCGCACAGCGCAGTTACCACCGAGCGCAGGGCATCGCGTCCGGGCCCTGCCTGCAGCTGCTCGCGCCAGTTGCCCAGCGACAGGTCGAGGTTGGCCAGGTCGTCGGCACCGGCAAAGCGTTGGGTGGCGCCGCTGATCAGGCTGGCCTGCGCCAATGGCTCCTCGCCACGGCAGGCCCGCAGCTGGTTGAGCAGCGGCAGCATCACCAATGGCAGGTCGTGGCGAGCGCCGCGCAGGCGCTCCAGATACGACGGCAGTTGCTCCAGGCCACGGAACAATGCGCCCAGGCAATCACCGCGGGGGCTGACCTGGCCATCGGCCAGGGCCTTGGCGAACAGCTCCAGTTCTTCGGCCAGGCGCGTGGCCCCGCGCAGTTCGAGCATGCGCAGGCAACCGTGCACCTGGTGCAGATTGTCGACCACGAATGCCAGCATCGACAGGTCGCCAGGCTCGCCGGCAAAGCGCTCCAGCGCCTGGCGCGCCTGGCCCAGGCAGTCGAGGATGGCGGCCTTGGTCCAGGCCAGCGCCACTGTGTCGTGGCGCTCGGGGCTTACAGCTGCTACAGCCATGGGCACTCCTCGGCGCGGCTTTTCAGTTGAGCTCATCAGTTGAGCTCATCAGTTGAGCTCATCATTTGGGCTCTGCTGGTGGCGGCAGGGTGAACCCGGACACCGAACGGCGCATCTCGCTGGCCATGCGCGCCAGGTGGCGGATACTGTCGGCAGTGGCGCTGGAGCCGGCAGAGGTCTGCGCGGTAATCTGCTGGATGACCGCCATGGTGTGGGAGATCTGCCCGGCAGACGAAGTCTGCAGCTGGGCGGCATCGGAGATGCTGTGGATAAGGTCGGCGAGGTTCTGCGATACGCCTTCGATCTCGGCCAGCGCCACCCCGGCATCCTGGGCCAGGCGGGCACCGCGCACTACCTCGGCGGTGGTCTGCTCCATGGAGATCACCGCCTCGTTGGTGTCGGCCTGGATGGTGCGCACCAGCGCCTCGATCTGCCGGGTGGCCGACGACGAACGTTCGGCCAGGCGCTGCACTTCGTCGGCGACCACGGCGAACCCACGGCCGGCCTCGCCAGCCAGCGAAGCCTGAATCGCCGCGTTGAGGGCCAGGATGTTGGTCTGGTCGGCAATGTCGTCGATCAGGCTGACGATATCGCCGATTTCCTGGGAAGACTCACCGAGGCGCTTGATCCGTTTGGCAGTGTCCTGGATCTGTTCGCGAATGTTGTCCATGCCGTTGATGGTGTTGTGCACCACCTCGTTGCCCTTGTTGGCGATTGCCACGGAGCGCTCGGCCACCTTGGCCGACTCGTAGGCATGCGCCGAAACCCGGTCGATCGATTCGACCATGTCGCCGACCGCCTCGGATGCCTCGCTGATCTGTTCGGCCTGGTGCTCGGAGGCCTTGGCCAGCTGGCGTGCGGTGTTCTGTGTGTCCTGCACGGCAGCAGCGACCTGCACGGCGCTGTGGTTGATGGTGGCGACCAGGTCGCGCAATTGGTCCACGGAATAGTTGATCGAATCGGCAATGGCGCCGGTGAAGTCCTCGGTCACCGATACGGTCACGGTCAGGTCGCCGTCAGCCAGCTCTTCGATTTCGTCGAGCAGGCGCATGATCGCCTGCTGGTTGCGTTCGTTCTTTTCCGCCGTCTCGCGCAGCTGGCGGTTGGTGGTGCGTACCATGACCAGGCCGATGAGGATGATCGAAGCCAGCGCCAGAAGGCCCAGGGCATAACCGCCGACGGTGTCGAGCGTGCGCCCGCCGGCCAGGTTCTCGAAACCGTTGGCCAGGTGCGAGGCCTCGTCGAGCAGGGTTTGCGACAGGCTGAAGATGTTGCCCGCCGCCTCCCGCACGCGGAACAGTTCTGGCGATGTTTCGAGGATTTCATCCACCGAGCCTGCAACGAACTGGAACAGCTCGGCAATTTCAGCCAGACGCGCGCGGGCATCGGCGTCCTCTACGCGGGTCACCTGGATCGCCGCGTTGCCACTGAGCATGCCCTCGAGTACCTGGCCGAAGCGCCCGGCATCGCGGCCAAAGGCGTCGGCCGCCTGGGCCGCGGCATCGTCACCGGCCAGCACTGTGTTGACCGAGCCGAGAATGCGTTCGGCCAGCAGCAGCTGGCGCTGGGCTACCGCCACCTGGTTGGCCGGGGCACCGCTCTGCAGCAGGATCTCGACCACTTTCTCGTATTCCACCTGCAACTGCGGCACGGTCTCGGCCAGGGTCGCCGCCACCTGGTGCAGCGACAGCACGGTCTGCTCGCTGGCCAGGATGGTGTCGGTGTTCTTGCGCAGGTTTTCCCAGTCGCGGCGTACCGCTTCCATCTCGTCACGCACCGTGGGCGGCGCAGGTGGCAGGCCGGTGGACTTGTCACCTTCACGCAAATAGCCCCAGCGCCGTTCGAAATCGTTGCGCGCGTCCGATAGCAGCTTGAAGGCCAGGGCCTTGCCGGTGGCGGCTTCGGTGGCGTTCTTGGCGATGCGCTGCGACAGCACCCGCAGTTCGCCGGCGTGGCCGATGTACTGCTTGTCGTAGTTGGACTGGGTGTTCAAGTAGGCAAAGTTGGCGAACAGCAGGATGATCGACAGGATCAGGATCAGGAACAGCACGGTGATCTGCGCGATGCTGCGGGTACGCGGGGTCACGCTGGTGACGGGGGTGGCAGGCTTGTTCACGTTCGCAGGTCCTATAACGCCACATCGAGAAAGCCCGGCGCCTGGGCCAGGGCGAAGGGGCTGAAGATCGCCCAGTTGCGTTCACGCGGGAAGTGCCCCTGCACGAAGGGGGCAGCGGCGCGAATCAGGGGTTGTGGTGGCGACAATTGCAGGCTGTCCAGGGCAAAGTGCTGCAGGCCCAGCACCTCGTCCACCAGCAGGCCGACGAACAGGTCCTCGCGGTCCAGCACCAGCACCCGCCGCTGCTTGCCAGGGGCGGCGTGGCCCAGGCCGAAGAAGCTGCTCAGGTCCATCACCGGCAACAACCGGCCGCGCAGGTTGGCTACCCCGCACACCCATGGCTGCACGCCGGGGACGCGGCTGCTGCGCGGTTCGCGCAGCACCTCGGCCACCTCGCCCATGGGCGCGACGAACCATTGCCCGGCAATGCGAAAGCCGATGCCGCTCCACTGTTGCAGGCGGATATCCTGCGGCGGCTGGTCGGCGACCAGCAGGCGGCAGCGCCGGTCGATGTCCAGCAACAACTCGAAGGCGGTCAGCGACGCGCCCTGCGGGCGGGTGGTCAAGCCCCAAGCACCTCTTTGAGCTTGGCGATCAACGCGTCCTCTTCCACCGGTTTGGTCAGGAAGTCACGAGCGCCCTGGCGCGTGGCCCAGATACGGTCGGTTTCCTGGTCCTTGGTGGTGACCACGATCACCGGGATGGCGCTGGTTTCCGGGTCCTTGCTGAGCTGGCGGGTAGCCTGGAAGCCGTTCATGCCGGGCATGACGATGTCCATCAGCACCGCGTCGGGCTTGTCCTGCCGGGCCAGGGCCACGCCATCGGCACCGTTGCTGGCCTTGAGCACCTGGTAGCCGTGCTTTTCCAGCCATTCGGTCAATCGGTACATCTCTGTCGGCGAGTCGTCGACAATCAGAACTCGGGCCATGCTGTTTCCCCATCAGGAAAGAAAGACCGTGCCATGGCGGGGCGCGGTCAGGGTGCGTGTTGTTGGGCTGCGGCAAAACCGGGCACGTGGGCGCGGATCGCGTCGAGCAGTTCTTCCTTGCTGAACGGTTTGGTCAGGAACTGGTCGGAACCGACCACCCGGCCGCGGGCCTTGTCGAACAGGCCGTCACGGGACGACAGCAGAATGACCGGGGTGTCCTTGAAGGCACTGTTGTGCTTGATCACCGCGCAGGTCTGGTAGCCGTCCAGGCGCGGCATCAACACATCGACAAAGATGATGCTGGGCTGGTGGTCGACGATCTTGGCCAGGGCATCGAAGCCATCGCTGGCGGTGATCACCTCGCAGCCCGCTTCACCGAGCAACATCTGCGCGGTGCGGCGGATCGTGCGCGAATCGTCGATCACCATCACCTTCAGGGGTTGTTCCATCTCTTGGGCTACCATCGCTGCTTATGCCGAATTCCCGGGGCCGCTTCGCGCCCCTATCGCGACACAAGGCCGCTCCTACAAGGGACCGCGATCTCCTGTAGGAGCGGCCTTGCGTCGCGATAGGGCTGCGCAGCAGCCCCAAAGGCCTGTTGTATAGCGCTATGCCTGGCATTTTTAGCACACTCCGGGTGGCCGTTCCATCTGCGGCGCCCCTTGACCGGCGGCGTTCACGGCGCCACCCTGAGCCACTTTTCTTTCGATCCATCGCGGCCACCTGCCGCCAAGAGGAACCACCCCATGAGCGTTCGCCTCGGCATTGTCATGGACCCCATCGCGTCCATCTCCTACAAGAAGGACAGCTCGCTGGCCATGCTGCTGGCCGCCCAGGCACGCGGCTGGAGCCTGTTCTACATGGAGCAGCGCGATATGTACCTGGGCGCCGGCCAGGCCCGTGCACAGATGCGCCCGCTGAAAGTGTTCGCCGACCCGGCCCGCTGGTTCGAGCTGGGCGAGGAGCAGGACAGTGCGCTGGCCGAGCTGGATGTGGTCCTGATGCGCAAGGACCCGCCCTTCGACATGGAGTTCGTCTACAGCACCTACCTGCTGGAGCAGGCCGAACGCGAAGGCGTGCTGGTGGTCAACCGCCCGCAGAGCCTGCGCGACTGCAACGAAAAGCTGTTCGCCACCCAGTTCCCGCAGTGCATGGCGCCGACCCTGGTCAGCCGCCGTGTCGACATCCTGCGCGAGTTCGCCAACAGCCGTGGTGACGTAATCCTCAAGCCGCTGGACGGCATGGGCGGCGCCTCGGTGTTCCGCCACCGCAAGAACGACCCGAACCTGTCGGTGATCCTGGAAACCCTGACCCAGCATGGCAACCAGCAGATCATGGCGCAGGAGTACCTGCCGCAGATCGTCGACGGCGACAAGCGCATCCTGATGATCGACGGCGAACCGGTGGACTACTGCCTGGCGCGTATCCCGGCCAGCGGCGAGACCCGTGGCAACCTGGCCGCCGGCGGCCGTGGCGAGGCACGCCCGCTGACCGACCGCGACCGCTGGATCGCCGCCCAGGTCGGCCCGACCCTGCGCGAGAAGGGCCTGATGTTCGTGGGTCTTGATGTGATCGGCGACTACCTCACCGAAATCAACGTCACCAGCCCCACCTGCATCCGCGAGATCGATGCCGCCTACAACACCGACATCGGCGGGCAATTGATGGATGCCATTGATCGCCAGCTGAAGGCGCGCTGACCGCCGACGCACGGCTACAACCCAGAGTGGGGTATGATGCGGGTCCTTTTAGCCTGGCCTGCTACCCCGCCCTGCGGTTGCTGGAAACCCGATGACGCTGCCCGCTGACATCCCCGCCGACCTGCTGCCTCCCCGTGTTCGCCCAGTGGACCGGCTCGGCTTTACCCTGTTCCTGGCTGCCCTGGTGCACCTGGCGCTGATCCTTGGTGTCGGTTTCAGCGTGGTCAAGCCTGCCGAAATCCGCCACACCATGGACATCACCCTGGCCACCTTCAAGAGCGAGAAAGCGCCGGAGAAGGCCGATTTCCAAGCCCAGGACAACCAGCAGGGCAGCGGCACCCTGGACAAGAAAGCGGTGCCCAAGACCACCGAACTGGCACCGTTCCAGGACAGCAAGATCAACAAGATCACCCCGCCACCCGCGGCCAGGCCCGAGGTAACACCGCCGCCTACGCCCGAGAAGTCGGCAGTGGTGACCAAGGCGCCCAAGCCGCAGAAAGTCGAGCCCAAGCCGAAGGAAAGCAAGCCGCAGCCCAAGCCGGCAGCCCCGGCACCGGACTTCGACAGCTCGCAGTTGTCCAGCCAGATCGCCAGCCTGGAGGCGGAGCTGTCCAACGAGCAGCAGATGTACGCCAAGCGCCCGCGCATCCACCGGCTCAATGCCGCCTCGACCATGCGCGACAAGGGCGCCTGGTACAAGGAAGAGTGGCGCAAGAAGGTCGAGCGGGTGGGCAACCTGAACTACCCCGACGAAGCGCGTCGGCAGCAGATCTACGGCAACCTGCGCATGATGGTGTCGATCAACCGCGATGGTTCGCTGTATGAGGTACTGGTGCTGGAGTCGTCCGGGCAGCCGGTGCTGGACCAGGCGGCGCAGCGCATCGTTCGGCTGGCGGCGCCGTTTGCGCCGTTTACCGGGGATTTGGCCGAGTTCGACCGGCTGGAGATCATCCGCACCTGGCGCTTTGCCCGTGGGGACCGTTTGTCCAGTAACTGACCTGCGGTATTACGCGGTCCCTGTGGGAGCGGGTTTACCCGCGAAAGCGTCCGACTAAGCGACATCGCTGCCTGATCTGGCGCATTCGCGGGTAAACCCGCTCCCACAGGCAACGCGCAAGCCTCGTTACGCACCTTGTCAGCCTCGCCACCTGGCGCCACACTATCCCCCATGAAAACCCTCACGCCGAGCTACCTCAAGCATCAGTTCCTGATCGCCATGCCGCACATGGCCGATCCGAACTTCGCCCAGACCCTCACGTACATCGTCGAGCACAACGCCCATGGCGCCATGGGCCTGGTGGTAAACCGGCCGCAGGAGCTGAACCTGGCCGATATCCTCGAGCAGCTGCGCCCGGACGAAATGCCTCCGGCCAGCACCTTGCAGGTGCCGATCTACCAAGGTGGCCCGGTACAGACCGACCGTGGCTTCGTGCTGCACAGCAGCGAGTGCAGCTTCCAGGCCACCGTGGCGCTGGAAGGGCTGTCGCTGACCACGTCGCAGGATATTCTATTGGCCATCGCCGCCGGAGTCGGCCCGAAACAGAGCCTGATCACCCTGGGCTATGCCGGCTGGGAAGCCGGACAACTGGAAGAGGAACTGGCCGACAACGCCTGGCTCAACTGCCCGTTCGACCCGGAAATCATCTTCGGCAAGGCCAGCGACCTGCGCCTGGAAGCCGCTGCCGCCAGCCTGGGCATCAACCTGAACCTGCTGACCAGCCAGGCGGGCCACGCCTGATGGCTGAACTGCACCCTGAACTACGCCTGCTGCTGGGCTTCGACTACGGCAGCAAACAGATTGGTGTGGCCGTCGGCCAGGTGGTCACCGGCCAGGCCCGCGAGCTGTGCACGCTGAAGGCCCAGAACGGCGTGCCGGACTGGGCCCAGGTGGAAAAGCTGATTGCCGAATGGAAGCCCGACGCCATCGTCGTGGGCCTGCCGCTCAACATGGACGGCACCCCCAGCGAAATGAGCGCCCGCGCGGAAAAGTTCGCCCGCCGCCTGAACGGCCGCTTCAACCTGCCCGTGCACACCCACGACGAACGCCTGACCACCTTCGAGGCCAAGGGTGAGCGCATGGCCCGTGGCGGCCAGCGCGGCAGCTACCGCGACAACCCGGTCGATGCCATCGCCGCCGCCCTGTTGCTGCAAGGATGGCTGGAGGCCAATACCTGATCATCTTTGCCGCCGGGCGCGCCCGGCGCACCCTTCCGAGGAGCCCGCAATGAGCCTACCCAATCCCGCCGAGCTGATCCGGCAGATGGCTGACGACCTACGCGCCCACCTGGCCCGCCGGGCAATTACCGAGCCGCGCTACATCGGTATCCGCACCGGCGGCGTCTGGGTTGCCCAGGCCCTGCAGGAAGCCATGGGCGACACCAGCCCCATGGGCACCCTGGACGTCTCGTTCTACCGCGACGACTTCAGCCAGAACGGCCTGCACCCGCAAGTGCGCCCGTCCGAGCTGCCGTTCGAGGTCGAAGGCCAGCACCTGGTGCTGGTGGATGACGTACTGATGAGCGGCCGCACGGTGCGCGCCGCGCTCAACGAACTGTTCGACTATGGCCGCCCGGCCAGCGTCACCCTGGTCTGCCTGCTGGACCTGGATGCCGGCGAACTGCCAATCCGCCCGAATGTACTCGGCGCCACCCTGTCGCTGGCCGCCCATGAACGGGTAAAATTGACCGGACCCGCACCGCTCGCCCTCGAGCGCCAGGACCTCGCCTCCGCTTCCGCCCTTTAAGAGTCCCCCGCGATGACGCCAATCGACGCCAAGCGCCCGCTGCAGCTCAATGATCAGGGCCAGCTGCGCCACTTCCTCTCGCTCGACGGTTTGCCCCGCGAACTGCTCACCGAGATCCTCGACACCGCCGACTCCTTCCTGGAAGTCGGTGCCCGGGCCGTGAAGAAAGTCCCGTTGCTGCGCGGCAAGACCGTGTGCAACGTGTTCTTCGAGAATTCCACCCGCACCCGTACTACCTTCGAACTGGCGGCCCAGCGCCTGTCGGCCGACGTGATCAGCCTGAACGTGTCGACCTCTTCGACCAGCAAGGGCGAAACCCTGTTCGACACCCTGCGCAACCTCGAAGCCATGGCCGCCGACATGTTCGTGGTGCGCCACTCCGACTCCGGTGCCGCGCACTTCATCGCCGAGCACGTGTGCCCGGAAGTTGCCGTGATCAACGGCGGTGACGGCCGCCATGCGCACCCGACCCAGGGCATGCTCGACATGCTCACCATCCGCCGCCACAAGGGCAGCTTCGAGAACCTGTCGGTGGCCATCGTCGGCGACATCCTGCACTCGCGCGTGGCGCGTTCCGACATGCTGGCGCTCAAAGCGCTGGGTTGCCCGGACATCCGCGTGATCGGCCCGAAAACCCTGATTCCGATCGGAATCGAGCAGTACGGCGTGAAGGTGTACACCGACCTCGCCGAAGGCCTCAAGGACGTCGACGTGGTGATCATGCTGCGCCTGCAGCGTGAGCGCATGGCCGGTGGCCTGCTGCCCAGCGAAGGCGAGTTCTACCGCCTGTTCGGCCTGACCACCGCGCGCCTGGCCGGTGCCAAGCCCGACGCCATCGTCATGCACCCGGGCCCGATCAACCGTGGCGTGGAAATCGAGTCGGCGGTGGCCGACGGCAAGCACTCGGTGATTCTCAACCAGGTCACCTACGGCATCGCCGTGCGCATGGCCGTGCTGTCCATGGCCATGAGCGGGCAGAACGCGCAACGTCAATTCGACCAGGAGAACGCCCAGTGACCATCAGTATTCTCGGCGCCCGGGTCATCGACCCCAACAGCGGCCTGGACCAGGTCACCGACCTGCACCTGGACGGCGGCCGCATCGCCGCCATCGGCGCCGCCCCGGCCGGGTTCAGCGCCAGCCGCACGATCCAGGCTGATGGCCTGGTCGCCGCGCCCGGCCTGGTAGACCTCGGCGTGTCCCTGCGCGAGCCGGGCTACAGCCGCAAAGGCAACATCGCCAGCGAAACCCGCGCCGCCGTCGCCGGCGGCGTCACCAGCCTGTGCTGCCCGCCGCAGACCAAGCCGGTGCTGGACACCTCGGCCGTGGCCGAACTGATCCTCGACCGCGCCCGCGAGGCTGCCAACAGCAAGGTCTACCCGATCGGCGCCCTGACCAAGGGCCTGGAAGGCGAGCAACTGGCCGAGCTGGTGGCCCTGCGCGACACCGGTTGCGTGGCCTTCGGCAATGGCCTGAAGGAAATTCCCAACAACCGTACCCTGGCACGAGCCCTGGAATACGCCGCCACCTTCGACCTGACCGTGGTGTTCCACTCCCAGGACCGCGACCTGGCCCAAGGTGGCCTGGCCCATGAAGGCGCCATGGCCAGCTTCCTCGGCCTGCCAGGCATTCCGGAAACCGCCGAGACCGTGGCCCTGGCGCGCAACCTGCTGCTGGTGGAACAGACCGGCGTGCGTGCGCACTTCACCCAGATCACCAGCGCCCGTGGCGCGCGGCTGATCGCCCAGGCCCAGGCCCTGGGCCTGCCGGTAACCGCCGATGTGGCGCTGTACCAGCTGATTCTCACCGACGAATCGCTGCGCGAGTTCTCCAGCCTGTACCACGTGCAGCCGCCGCTGCGCACCGCCGCTGACCGCGACGGCCTGCGCGAGGCCGTGAAGTCGGGGGTGATCCAGGCGATTTCCAGCCACCACCAGCCACACGAGCGCGACGCCAAGCTGGCCCCGTTCGGCGCCACCGAGCCGGGCATCAGCAGCGTCGAACTGCTGCTGCCGCTGGCCATGACCCTGGTGCAGGACGGCCTGCTCGACCTGCCAACCTTGCTGGCCCGCCTGAGCAGCGGCCCGGCGGCGGCCCTGCGCCTGCCGGCCGGTGAGCTGAAAGTGGGTGGCGCGGCCGACCTGGTGCTGTTCGACCCGCAAGCCTCGACCGTGGCTGGCGAGCAGTGGTTCTCGCGCGGCGAGAATTGCCCGTTCATCGGCCACTGCCTGCCGGGTGCGGTGCGTTATACCTTGGTCGATGGGCACATCTGCCACGAGGCCTGAGTAAAGCCATTCGCGGGTAAACCCGCCCCACAGGTATTGCGCTGTCCTTGAAAACAGCGGGATCCCTGTGGGAGCGGGTTTACCCGCGAATGACCCAACACAGATCTACCTGCCCGGCCCGACCATTCATCCCCCACGGTTGAAATCCTTTCCCCCACCCCCATATGAGTCTGCATCAGGCACTTTCGCCCCGCTGCGTGGAGACTCTCCCCTTGACCACCATCGTTTCTGTCCGCCGTAACGGCAAAGTCGTCATGGGCGGCGACGGCCAGGTATCCCTCGGCAACACCGTGATGAAAGGCAACGCCAAGAAAGTGCGCCGCCTGTACCACGGCCAGGTCATCGCGGGCTTCGCCGGTGCCACCGCCGATGCGTTCACCCTGTTCGAGCGCTTTGAAGGCCAGCTCGAGAAACATCAGGGCCACCTGGTCCGTGCCGCCGTCGAGCTGGCCAAGGAATGGCGTACCGACCGCTCCCTGAGCCGCCTGGAGGCCATGCTGGCCGTGGCCAACAAGGACGCCTCCCTGATCATCACCGGCAACGGCGACGTGGTCGAACCCGAAGACGGCCTGATCGCCATGGGTTCCGGTGGCGCCTACGCCCAGGCCGCAGCCCGCGCCCTGCTGAACAAGACCGACCTCTCGGCCCGTGAAATCGCCGAAACCGCCTTGAACATCGCCGGCGACATCTGCGTGTTCACCAACCACAACCTGACCATCGAGGAGCAGGACCTGGCCGAGTGATTCAGCTGTTCTGGCGCCCCCGCCCGGTGCGGGGGCTTTTCCACGCTGACTCATCTGCCCCAGGACCCAATTGATCATGTCCATGACCCCCCGCGAGATCGTCCACGAACTCAACCGCCACATCATCGGCCAGGACGACGCCAAGCGCGCCGTGGCCATCGCCCTGCGCAACCGCTGGCGGCGCATGCAGCTCCCCGCCGAGCTGCGCGCCGAAGTAACCCCGAAAAACATCCTGATGATCGGCCCCACCGGCGTCGGCAAGACTGAAATCGCCCGCCGCCTGGCCAAGCTGGCCAATGCGCCGTTCCTCAAGGTCGAAGCCACCAAGTTCACCGAAGTGGGCTATGTGGGCCGCGACGTCGAGTCGATCATCCGTGACCTGGCCGATGCCGCGCTGAAAATGCTGCGCGAGCAAGAGATCATCCGCGTGCGCCACCGCGCCGAAGACGCCGCCGAAGACCGCATCCTCGATGCCCTGCTGCCACAGGCACGCGTGACCAGCTTCAGCGAAGAAGCCGCGCAGACCAGCAGCGATTCCAACACCCGCCAGCTGTTCCGCAAGCGCCTGCGCGAAGGCCAGCTGGACGACAAGGAAATCGAGATCGAAGTGGCCGATGCCGTGGGCGTCGAAATTGCCGCGCCGCCCGGCATGGAAGAAATGACCAACCAGCTGCAGAGCCTGTTCGCCAACATGGGCAAAGGCAAGCGCAAGGCGCGCAAGCTGAAGGTTAAAGAAGCCCTCAAGATGGTTCGTGATGAAGAAGCGAGCCGCCTGGTCAACGAGGAAGAGCTCAAGGCCAAGGCCCTGGAAGCGGTCGAGCAGCACGGTATCGTGTTCATCGACGAAATCGACAAGGTTGCCAAGCGTGGCAATGTTGGCGGTGCCGATGTGTCCCGTGAAGGCGTGCAGCGCGACCTGCTGCCGCTGATCGAAGGCTGCACTGTCAACACCAAGCTGGGCATGGTCAAGACCGACCACATCCTGTTCATTGCCTCGGGTGCGTTCCACCTGAGCAAGCCGAGCGACCTGGTGCCCGAGCTGCAAGGCCGCCTGCCGATCCGCGTGGAGCTCAAGGCCCTGACTCCTGAAGACTTCGAGCGCATCCTGCAGGAGCCGCACGCGTCGTTGACCGAACAGTACCAGGCCCTGCTCAAGACCGAAGGCCTGAACATCGAGTTCCTCGCCGACGGTATCAAGCGCCTGGCCGAGATTGCCTACCAGGTCAACGAGAAGACCGAGAACATCGGTGCCCGCCGCCTGCACACCCTGCTCGAGCGTTTGCTCGAAGAGGTGTCGTTCAGCGCTGGCGACCTGGCCAGCACCCATGACGAAGCGCCGATCCAGATCGACGCGGCGTATGTGAACAGCCACCTGGGTGAGCTGGCGCAGAACGAAGACCTGTCGCGCTACATCCTGTAAGACTGGTTTCACCTTCTTCGCGGGTAAACCCGCTCCCACAGGGTCACCACAATTCCAAGGAATGTGATGACCCTGTGGGAGCGGGTTTACCCGCGAAAGGGCCCTTGAATCCCTCGCCCATAAGCTGGAAGCTTGCTTCATCAGCTCCGGAGAGATTCTGCCCATGGCCCGCCTGCCCACCGCCATCAACCTGCACAAAGCCTCGAAAACCCTCAGCCTCACCTACGCCCCCGGCGAGGTCTACCACCTGCCCGCCGAGTTCCTGCGCGTGCATTCCCCCTCCGCCGAGGTCCAGGGCCACGGTAACCCAATCCTGCAGTTCGGCAAGATCAACGTCGGCCTCAGCGGCCTGGAACCTGCCGGCCAATATGCACTGAAACTGACCTTCGACGACGGCCATGACAGCGGCCTGTTCACTTGGGAATACCTCGAGCAGCTGTGCCTGCGCCAGGAACAGCTGTGGGCCGAGTACCTCGACGAACTGCACAAGGCCGGAAAATCCCGCGACCCCGCCGAGTCGGTGGTCAAACTCATGCTCTAGCGCAAGGCCTGAAAGGTTTAGAGCGCATTTTCTAGATTCATCTGTTTGAATGGCCTACAGACAGCCCAGTGAAGGGCTGTCTTGCGCATTACATGAAAGTCGGGTAACCAATGAGGCTGGCAAGCTCCCTGCATCCATTTGCAGGTAGACAGAACCCTCGCAGCACCGCTGTTCCTTATCACTGGTCACCCGAGTAGCAGTACCGGGCTCAGGACTGTGCACCTGTCACAGCAACCGGTACTCGTCTCAGGACAACGGAGCGTCTTAGATGAGTAACAAGAACAACGATGAGCTGCAGCGGCAGGCCTCGGAAAACACCCTGGGGCTGAACCCGGTCATCGGTATCCGGCGCAAGGATCTGTTGAGCTCGGCACGCACCGTGCTGCGCCAGGCCGTACGCCAACCGCTGCACAGCGCCAAGCATGTGGCCCATTTTGGCCTGGAGCTGAAGAACGTGCTGCTGGGCAAGTCCAGCCTTGCCCCGGAAAGCGATGACCGTCGCTTCAATGACCCGGCATGGAGCAACAACCCTCTCTACCGCCGCTACCTGCAAACCTACCTGGCCTGGCGCAAGGAGCTGCAGGACTGGATCGGCAGCAGCGATCTGTCGCCCCAGGACATCAGCCGCGGCCAGTTCGTCATCAACCTGATGACCGAAGCCATGGCTCCGACCAACACCCTTTCCAACCCGGCGGCGGTCAAACGCTTCTTCGAAACCGGTGGCAAGAGCCTGCTCGACGGCCTGTCCAACCTTGCCAAGGACATGGTCAACAACGGTGGCATGCCCAGCCAGGTGAACATGGACGCCTTCGAGGTGGGCAAGAACCTGGGTACCAGCGACGGCGCCGTGGTATACCGCAACGATGTGCTCGAGCTGATCCAGTACAGCCCCATCACCGAGCAGGTACATGCCCGCCCACTGCTGGTGGTGCCGCCGCAGATCAACAAGTTCTACGTATTCGATCTGAGCCCGGAAAAGAGCCTGGCGCGCTACTGCCTGCGCTCGCAGCAACAGACCTTCATCATCAGCTGGCGCAACCCGACCAAAGCCCAGCGCGAATGGGGCCTGTCCACCTACATCGATGCGCTCAAGGAGGCGGTCGACGCGGTGCTGGCGATTACCGGCAGCAAGGACCTGAACATGCTCGGTGCCTGCTCCGGCGGCATCACCTGCACGGCGTTGGTCGGCCACTATGCCGCCCTCGGCGAGAACAAGGTCAATGCCCTGACCCTGCTGGTGAGCGTGCTGGACACCACCCTGGACAACCAGGTCGCGCTGTTCGTCGACGAGCAGACCCTGGAAGCCGCCAAGCGCCATTCCTATCAGGCTGGCGTGCTGGAAGGCAGCGAGATGGCCAAGGTGTTCGCCTGGATGCGCCCCAACGACCTGATCTGGAACTACTGGGTCAACAACTACCTGCTCGGCAACGAGCCGCCGGTGTTCGACATCCTGTTCTGGAACAACGACACCACGCGCTTGCCGGCGGCCTTCCACGGCGACCTGATCGAGATGTTCAAGAGCAACCCACTGACACGCCCGGACGCCATGGAAGTGTGCGGCACCCCGATCGACCTGAAACAGGTCAAATGCGATATCTACAGCCTCGCCGGCACCAACGACCACATCACCCCATGGCAGTCGTGCTACCGCTCGGCGCACCTGTTCGGCGGCAAGATCGAGTTCGTGTTGTCCAACAGCGGCCACATCCAGAGCATCCTCAACCCACCAGGCAACCCCAAGGCGCGCTTCATGACCGGTGCAGATCGCCCGGGTGACCCGGTGGCCTGGCAGGAAAACGCCACCAAGCATGCCGACTCCTGGTGGCTGCACTGGCAGAGCTGGCTGGCCGAGCGTGCCGGCGAGCTGAAGAAGGCGCCGACCCGCCTGGGCAACCGTGCCTACGCCGCTGGCGAAGCCGCCCCGGGCACCTACGTTCACGAACGTTGAGCTGCAGCGCCGTGGCCCCTGCGGGGAGCCACGGTGTTCATTTCACCCCATGAGTCACGTGCATGCCGCAACCCTATATCTTCAGGACCGTCGAGCTGGACAACCAGTCCATCCGCACCGCCGTCCGCCCGGGCAAACCGCACCTGACGCCCTTGCTGATCTTCAACGGCATCGGCGCCAACCTGGAGCTGGTGTTCCCGTTCATCGAAGCACTGGACCCGGACCTGGAAGTCATTGCCTTCGATGTGCCCGGGGTCGGCGGCTCGTCCACGCCGCGCCACCCGTACCGCTTCCCCGGCTTGGCCAAGCTGACGGCGCGCATGCTCGACTACCTCGATTACGGCCAGGTCAATGTCATCGGCGTGTCCTGGGGCGGCGCCCTGGCCCAGCAGTTCGCCCATGACTACCCCGAGCGCTGCAAGAAGCTGGTGCTGGCCGCCACTGCCGCCGGTGCGGTGATGGTACCGGGCAAACCCAAGGTGCTGTGGATGATGGCCAGCCCACGGCGCTACGTACAGCCGTCGCATGTCATCCGCATCGCACCGATGATCTACGGCGGCGGCTTCCGACGGGACCCGGAGCTGGCCATGCAGCACGCCGCCAAGGTGCGCTCCGGCGGCAAGATGGGCTACTACTGGCAGCTGTTCGCCGGGCTTGGCTGGACCAGCATCCACTGGCTGCACAAGATCCAGCAGCCGACCCTGGTGCTGGCAGGCGACGACGACCCACTGATCCCATTGATCAACATGCGTCTGCTGGCCTGGCGAATTCCCAATGCCCAGCTACACATTATCGACGACGGTCATCTGTTCCTGATCACCCGGGCCGAGGCCGTCGCCCCGATCATCATGAAGTTCCTTCAGCAAGAACGTCAGCGCGCTGTCATGCATCCCCGCCCGGCTTCGGGTGTGTGAGGGCGATTTGGGGCCCTGTGGGAGCGGGTTCACCCGCGAAGAATCCAACTCGGTGCATGGCACCGGCTTCGCCGGTGTTCGCGGGTGAACCCGCTCCCACAGAGCCCCTGCTAAATCAGTGAATATGTTTAGTCATGAAGCACCAGGTCAGGACGAGGGAGTGTTGCCATGAAAGACAAACCGGCCAAAGGAACGCCAACGCTTCCCGCCACCAGCATGAACGTGCAGAACGCCATCCTCGGCCTGCGTGGCCGTGACCTGATTTCCACGCTGCGCAATGTCAGCCGTCAAAGCTTGCGCCACCCGCTGCATACCGCGCATCACCTGTTGGCTCTGGGTGGCCAGCTGGGTCGGGTGATGCTGGGTGACACACCGTTTCAGCCGAACCCGCGCGATGCGCGCTTCAACGATCCGACATGGAGCCAGAACCCGTTCTACCGGCGCGGCCTGCAGGCCTACCTGGCCTGGCAGAAGCAGACCCGCCTGTGGATCGAGGAAAGCCACCTGGACGACGATGACCGGGCCCGTGCGCACTTCCTGTTCAACCTGATCAACGATGCACTGGCACCAAGCAACTCGCTGCTCAACCCGCTGGCAGTCAAGGAACTGTTCAACAGCGGTGGCCTGAGCCTTGTACGCGGCGTGGCCCATCTGCTCGATGACCTGCGCCACAACGACGGCCTGCCACGCCAGGTCGACGAGCGCGCCTTCGAAGTGGGCGGCAACCTGGCCGCGACCGCCGGTGCCGTGGTGTTTCGCAACGAACTGCTGGAGCTGATCCAGTACAAGCCGATGAGCGAAAAGCAACACTCCAGGCCGCTGCTGGTGGTGCCCCCGCAGATCAACAAGTTCTACATCTTCGACCTGAGCTCGACCAACAGCTTCGTCCAGTACATGCTCAAGAATGGCCTGCAGGTGTTCATGGTCAGCTGGCGCAACCCCGACCCGCGCCACCGCGAATGGGGCCTGTCCAGCTACGTGCAGGCCCTGGAAGAAGCGCTCAACGCTTGCCGCAGCATCAGCGGCAACCGCGACCCCAACCTGATGGGCGCCTGCGCCGGGGGCCTGACCATGGCCGCGCTGCAGGGCCACCTGCAGGCCAAGCACCAGCTGCGCCGGGTACGCAGTGCCACCTACCTGGTCAGCCTGCTGGACAGCAAGTTCGAAAGCCCCGCAAGCCTGTTCGCCGACGAGCAGACCATCGAGGCCGCCAAGCGTCGCTCCTACCAGCGCGGGGTGCTGGATGGCGCCGAAGTGGCGCGGATCTTCGCCTGGATGCGGCCCAACGACCTGATATGGAACTACTGGGTCAACAACTACCTGCTCGGCAAGACACCACCAGCCTTCGACATCCTGTACTGGAACGCCGACAGCACGCGCCTGCCCGCCGCACTGCATGGCGACCTGCTGGACTTCTTCAAGCTCAACCCGCTTACCCACCCCGCCGGGCTGGAGGTATGCGGTACACCCATCGACCTGAAGAAGGTCGAGCTGGACAGCTTCACCGTTGCCGGCAGCAACGACCACATCACCCCGTGGGATGCAGTGTACCGCTCGACCTTGCTGCTGGGTGGCGACCGGCGCTTCGTGCTGGCCAACAGCGGGCACATCCAGAGCATCATCAACCCGCCCGGCAACCCCAAGGCCTATTACCTGGCCAACCCCAAGCTGTCCAGCGACCCGCGTGCCTGGTTCCACGATGCCAAGCGCAGCGAAGGCAGCTGGTGGCCGTTGTGGCTGGAGTGGATCACCCCGCGCTCCGGCCCGCTCAAGGCACCGCGCAACGAGCTGGGTAATGCCACCTACCCACCGCTGGGCCCGGCGCCGGGCACCTATGTGCTGACCCGATGAGCATGCCGACTGGATGAAGACTCGCGATCGTATCCTCGAATGTGCCCTGCAGCTGTTCAACCAGCAGGGCGAACCGAACGTGTCCACCCTGGAAATTGCCAACGAACTGGGCATCAGCCCCGGCAACCTCTACTACCACTTCCATGGCAAGGAGCCGTTGGTGCTGGGGCTGTTCGAGCGCTTTGAAGAAGCGCTGATGCCCCTGCTCGACCCGCCGCTGGAGGTACGCCTGGATGCCGAGGATTACTGGCTGTTCCTGCACCTGATCGTCGAACGCATGGCGCAGTACCGTTTCCTGTTCCAGGACCTGTCGAACCTGACTGGGCGCCTGCCCAAACTGGCGCGCGGCATGCGCAGCCTGATCAACGCGCTCAAGCGCACGCTGGCGGCGTTGCTGGCCAGCCTCAAGGGCCAAGGGCTGATAGAGAGCGAGACCCAGGCGCTGGGGCAACTGGTGGAGCAGATCACTTTGACACTGATGTTCTCGCTGGATTATCAGCGGGTACTGGGGCGCGAGGGGGATGTGGGGATAGTGGTGTACCAGGTGATGATGCTGGTGGCGCCGCATCTGCAGGCCCAGGCAAGGGGGGCGGCTGAGCAGTTGGCGGTGCGGTATCTGGAGGGGTAAGACTGACAGGAATGTATTGCAGCAACCGACGCATTCGCGGGTGA
This sequence comes from Pseudomonas sp. NLJ1, assembly GCF_049486705.1. Lineage (NCBI taxonomy): Bacteria > Pseudomonadati > Pseudomonadota > Gammaproteobacteria > Pseudomonadales > Pseudomonadaceae > Pseudomonas > Pseudomonas sp. NLJ1. The sequence goes on from NZ_CP137735.1 coordinate 2,342,349, forward strand.
ACCCGCTCCCACAAGGTCTGTAGTGTGCCTGTGGGAGCGGGTTCACCCGCGAATAAGGCGACGCGGTGTCAGATCAGAGTGCCGGTGCCTGTCGGTGCCGAAGGCGGGTTGCTGGCCGGAGCCGCGGTTGGTGCCGGAGCTGCGCTAGCGGCCGGAGTGGCGCTGGCCGCTGGAGCTGCCGGCTTGGCGGCCGCCGGCTTGGCCGGGGCTTTCTTCACTGCAGGCTTTTTCGCCACGGCCGGCTTGGCCGCTGCCGGTTTCGCCGCGGGTTTGGCCGCCGCAGTCTTGGCAGCAGGTTTAGCCGCTGCGGTCTTGGCTGCTGCTGGCTTGGCTGCGGGCTTGGCTGCCGCGGTTTTCGCCGCAGGCTTGGCCGCTGCCGTCTTGGCCAGTGGCTTGGCCGCCTTGCTCGCAGCCGGTTTGGCCGCAGCGCGCGACGAAATCGGCGTAACCGAAGCGCCGGTGAGCTTTTCGATCTGCTTGGTCAGGCTGTCCACCTGCTGGTGCAGGGCCTTGATCTCATTGCGGCTAGGCACGCCAAGGCGCGAAATGGCGCTGTTCAGGCGCTTGTCGAAAGCCTCCTCGAGTTCGCTCCACTTGCCCAGTGCACGGTCCTTCACGCCCGACACACGCGAAGTGGTCGACGACTTGGCAGTTTCAGCAACATCTTCGGCAGTCTTCTTCGCCTGCTTCTCGGCCTTCTCGCCATCCTTCACCAGCGAGTCGAACAGCTTGGGGCCGTCCTGGTCGATCTTCGAATAGATACCAAGCCCTGCCAGCCAGATCTTGCGGGAGTACTTCTCGATCCCGCCGACCCAGGAGCTGCCTTCTTTCTCGGAATTCTTCTTGCCAGCCATCCTGCTCTCCTTATGGTTTGTGCGCGACGCGCTCGAGCAGCTCATGCAGCTGTTCAAGCTTGATGGACAACGCCTCAACGTCATGTTTAGACGGAATGCCGAGGCGATTCAAGGCGCGCCCTACCCGCGCGTCGAAAGCTTTTTCAATCTTGTCGAGTTGAATTTCTACCCGGCCTGGCACACGGCTGACAGCCTGGGTGGCTTCATCGATCTGGTTATTGGCTGCCTCCAGCTCCTGATCGATGCGCTTCTTGCCACGTTTCTCGACGCCTTCGCCAGCCTTGACCAGCTCATTGAAGTAGTCCGAGCCCTCCTGCCCCACGCGTGCGTACGCGCCAATCCCGGCCAGCCAGATCTTGCGTGCGTAGCCGCGCACCTCGCCCAGGGTGCCCGGGGCGTCGTCCTTTTTCTTCACGTTCACTTTGGCCATGCTGTGTACCTCATGCTCATGAGTGGGAACAACCGCCCATGAAGGTTGGGCTTGAGCATACGGTAGGCAGGAAAATTAGAATCCTCACCCTAAGGTGCCACCGGCTTTAACCATCTACCGCATGTGCAGGGCAACCCCACGCTAGCGTCACGTCACTCACCTGTTCGGAGCTGACGCCATGACTGACACCCCTGACGCAACCAGGGAAACCTTCAAACAAAAAGTCGCAGACTGTTTCGCTGGACGCCCCACGGTACGTGAGGTGCTGTCCCATGAAGGGTTCCAGGTTCTCGTTGATCATTACCCGTGGGTGCGCAACAACCATCCACAGCTCACCTCGCTCGATGAATTCGTCATCCTGCCCACTGCAGGTGGTGCCGACCCGCACCGCTCGCTGCTGGATAAACTGCTTGAGCATTTTCTGACGGGTAAACATCTGCAGCTGAGCCCTGGCGATCGGCCAAGCATCGCGCCGCCGCAGCCGTTTCAGGTACAGGTTGAGGGGACGGGCAGCAGCAAAAAGCCTGCGATTGCCCTGGACCTGAGCAGGCTCAACGAGGACCTGGACCACGTGCTGGGGGCCCTGCTGGAGAAGTTTCAGCAGGCGCAGGTCGGTTTCTGGAATGGCATCGACCAAACCAGCCAGGTCTGCCGCATGCGCTGGCTCGAGCACACGATCAAGGCCGCGCTGATCAGCAACATGCACGATCAGGGCCTGGACAACGATGAAAAGGCTGCCCTGTACGCTCTGCTCGCCGAGGCCCATGAAGACCTGGTCATCAGCGCAGTGAGCGTAAGCCTGAAAACAGCAGGCGGGACGCTGCCGGTAACACTGGCGGGCCTGCTGCTGAGCATGACGCACGGCTCGCGGCGCCTGCTTCTGCATTGCAAGCCTGATGGCAGGGTGCGCAGGTTCACCGACCTTGCAGCCTTCGCCAGCGCACTGCAGGACGAGTTGGCCCGGGGCTATCGCTTTGAGCGACTGTCATGGGCGCACACCCCCGTGATTGGCAGTCCATTCGCCTTTCAGGCCAGGCAAATGCTCAATGCCATGCTTGAAGACATCGAGCGCTTGCGCCTCGGCTCGTTGACCTCGGTGAGTGACCTGCAGAACCAGTTGCACCGGCTGACCGACCCAAGTGCGCACTTTCTGAACCAGGCCTGTCGGCTGCACGACTCGCCTGCTGTCAGCCTGCCGGCATGGCTGGCCGACGCCGAGGGCAGCGACCGTTACGCCTATCATGCGGCGCTGCTCGACCTGGCGGCTCAGCAAGGGCAGGCCAAAGGTTCCACCTCACTCAGCGATATCGACGACCTTCAGCGCTACGCCAAACGCCGCCTGCGCGAACAACTGCAAAGCAGCTACCCGCAGGTGGCACAGCACGACCCTGACGAGGTCATGATCGAGGTTTCACAAAGCATCGTCGGCAACACGATACAAGGCGGGCAATCGCTGCCCCTGCGCAGGGTAAGCTTGACTGAGCTGGCGATCGCTCGCCTGCGCCTGGGCGCTGGCGAGGTAATGACTGGCGTGACGGTGCCCACTGGCGGCAAGCCCGGCGGTTGGCTGAGCATCGAGCAGATCAACGCGCTGATACACGAAGTGGATATTGGTGGCCAGTACCCTCGCTATCTGGACACTACAGTGGCCGAACAACCACGCAGGGCCGAGCGGATCCGGCAATACGCCCGGGAATGGCGTAGCCACTTGCTGTTCAGCACCCTCCAGGCCAGCATCCAGCAACAGCTGAGCGAATCCGCGCGCGATGCGCTACTGGCTTGTTGCCAAGGTAACGGCGATGGCCAGCCACTGCGCATTGCCCCCTTGGCCTTTCTTTGCGCGCCAGGCGCTGCGACCACGGACATCGCCCACGGCATGTTCCTCATCAAGCTACCCGCCACGCACGGCTGGGTCCTGTACCGACCGTTCTATGCCAGCCAGGCCCTGCTGGAGTTCGCTGAGCTGGATCAGCTGATGGCCGCAATCCGCACTGAAGGTGAGCTGCAACAAAGTGTCCTCGACTGGCTGCATGAAGACGTACGCGCGGTTTATGCAAACGACGGCTTCACACGCCCTCACCTCCATCCCAGGCTGGAGCAACTGGCACATTTGCTGGGTGGGGACAGCCTGGTGGCGGATGAACTCGTGCAGCTGCTTCGACAACCGGTCGATTGCGTTTTCAGCCCCTGGCTCACCGATCTGGACACGCACCTGTTCGACGCCAGGATCAGCGCCATGCGTCTGGCCGCATCCACCAGCAGCATGTCCAACGCGCAGGAAAAATGGCAACTGGTGCAACAAGCGGCCTGGTCGTTGTTCAACAACCTGACCGTGTTCTGGCGCGGCCCCTTGGCCGTCCTGACCTGGCTGGTGCAAGCGCTGTCGGCCACCCGGAATGATATATCGGTGTTGGCCAACGGTAGCGATGACGCGCGGATCGTGGCGACAGTCGACCTGCTGACCAACCTGGCCATGCTTCTGGCACACCGAGATGCGCCCCTCCCCGCCAGCGGCTTGCCGGCTGAGAGGTTGCGATTCGCCGAGCCCGTCGAGCCGGACGGTGCCATGACAGCGGTCGCAGACAAACCGCATGAGCGCACCTGGGAAACACTGACCACCGAACAGAAGGCCGTGCCAATGCGGCTCTCCAGCTGGCACAACAACCAACGCATGGGCAACCTGACGCCGCCCGAGCGCCAGGCGCTGGTCAAGCTTCGGGCCACCTTGTCGCTGGAGGGTCATGCACCGTTGGTAGAGGGCCGCCTGCGCGGGTTGTATAAAATCGCCGACCGCCACTATGTGGCACTGCAGGGGGTAGCGTACGAAGTACAGGAGACATGGGGCGGCATACAGATCGTCGGCCCGGACCCGAGCAGCAGTGAATGGCAATCACGATGGCAGGGCGCACCCGACGGTTACCACATCGTAGGCCGTGAACGTAGCAGAGGCCCTTGGCTGACGCGCTGGAACGGAGAATGGGCGCTCAACCTTAAATTGGCAGGTGGCATGCCCAGGACCAGCAGGTCCATCAACGCCGACAACCAGCAGCGCTACTCACAACTGCACGATGCGGCAATGCGCAATGGCGACGCGCTGAACAAGCTGCGCCCTCTCATGGAACGCAACAGCCAGCGCCTTGCCGATCATGACGAGCTCGCCGCAGCCTACCGCCGCGCGTCGCAAGCGTTGCCCGCGCATGAGCGCGCCAATCCACCAGAAGCACTGCAGGCGCAAAAACAACAGCTGCTGGCCCAGCGTCGGCTACATGCCACCGAGCTCAAGGCTTCTGCGCTGTTCCTGGAGAATCAGGGCGAGATTCTGCAAGCGAACGTCAACACCTTCAGGGAGCTGAGTGAACCGCGCTTTCTAAGGCTCGACACCACCGAAAACAACGCACGCAAATTCAGCAACTGGTTCGGGGCGGCCATCGAAAACGACATGCTGTTATGCCAACGTCTGCTGGAACAAGTCGATCGTGAACTGCTGGTGGAGCAGGGCAAGCGCATGGTGCGGCTGCCGCAGACCGACGAGCAGATTCAGAGCTATCTCAGCTACCGTGACAGCGTTCGCGACTCGCTGCAGGCCAGCCGCCGTCTGCTGGTGGTCAGCCGACGCCTGGATCGGGCCATACCCGAAGCATTGGAAAACAGCAAAATCGACTTCGCCGACAAGGCCACCAAGATCGAAAACGCCATCAAACGGCGCACCTATTCAACGCTAGTGGTGCGCGCGCAATTAATCGGCGACCTGGCCTACCTGACACTGGACAAGACCAAGCTAACCGCCGAAGCAGCCGACAACCTGCTGCCGTTACGGGAGGTGCTCAGCAACAATGAACTGAGCCGTACGATCTGGAGCCATGACGGCCTCGCCACGGCCGACGGCTCTGCCGAAGACAAGGCCGACGTGCTGGAGGATGTGCTACGCCGGTATCGCGCGATACTCGACAAGGCCCACTACATGAGGTCGCTCAGCGACCCGGCCCTGGACGAGGCCATCCTCGATGAATATATCCAGGAAATGCAAGCGCTGGTACACACGACCGAAGCCCAGCTGGCCACGGCGTTGGCCAGCCTCGACAAAGGCATCGCCACGCCGCCGCAGCGCACAATCCAGCACCCGATGCCGGCCAGGCGCACGGTGATCCGCGTCGCACGCGGGCGCCCGGCGCTGGTCGAAGCGCAAGGCGACCGCGCGGTTCAACGCAACCCGCTGAATCAGCAACCCGCTGGCAACTACGAGCGACGCGGCAATGAGTGGCATGAGCAAGTCGCCCAGCCGCGCGCCGCAGAGCCCGACCTGTCCCAGCTGCGCACGGAAGCCAGGCACCTGCTGGCAAGAATTGACGAAAAACTCGACTTCGCAGCCCGCTACGCAAACCAGCCCAATAGCCTGGCTGACTTTCTGGACTGGCCTATCGATGACATGAGCGCGCTGGCGCGACAACTGGAGCGGACCGACGGCAGCCTGGTCGATCAGCTGCGCCAGGCGATCGCCAGGGTCAGCGAGCGCAAGCAGCTGCTGCTCACCAATGCCTACCTGAACTCCCGCCACCCAGACAGCGCCGCCTTGCGCTACCTGGTAGGGCAGCAGCGCGTCTCGATCAGGCCAGGCATAGTGCGCAAGGCGCTTCGCCACGCCGATGACTACCTCGACACCTACCTGATCAGCGACGTCCAAGCGCCGCAAACGGTACTGTGGGAGGCCCACTTTCATTACCGTACTGCGGATGCCCAGCCCCATGATTTCGTCAAAGGCCACCTGAAATTCCGCGAGCCCCGCGCTGTCGGCCGGGACGCCGAACTGGAGCTGGCCAGTAACCCGCGGGAGCGAATAGCGATTTACCGTGGCGACCTGCGCCTGGCACAGATTGCCGATCTCATCCCGTTTCCGCCCGCGTTACCATAGCAGGCCGCGCGCGCTGGGCCTCAGGCCAGGGCCTTGTCCAGTGCGCGCTCGATTTCGCCCTTGATGGTACCGCTCATCATCGACAGCATCATGCCCAGCTTCAGCTCCACGCGGATGCTGTCCTCACCGATATGCACGCTACCGTTGGCGCCGCTGCGCGCCACGTCGACCCGGTCACCGTTCCAGGTGGCCTTGAGGTCGTATTCGCGGGTCAGCCTGTCGACCAGCGCTTCGGCCTTGGCACGGGCGGCATCGCGGCCGAGGGAATGTTTGCGTTCGACGCTGATCTGAGTCATGCAGGTGTTCCTGAAGATGAAGACATAATGGGCATTATGCCCGCCCCTGCCCACTGGCACACCCCGCCAAGACAAATCCGCCCGTTCGCCCTAGAATGGCGGTAATTTTTTCCGGTGAAGCGATATGAACGACCAGCGCAAAGGCGACCACGCCGAACCCACCACCCATTTCGGTTACCAGGATGTCCCTGAAAGCCAGAAGGCGAAGAAAGTCGCCGAGGTGTTCCACTCGGTAGCGGCCAAGTACGACCTGATGAACGACGTGCTTTCCGGCGGCATGCACCGCCTGTGGAAGCGCTTCACCATCGAGTTGTCGGGCGTACGCGCCGGCAACCGTGTGCTGGACATCGCCGGCGGTACCGGCGACCTGGCCGCCAAGTTCTCGCGGCTGGTCGGCCCTACCGGCCAGGTAGTGCTGGCCGACATCAACGAGTCGATGCTCAAGGTCGGCCGTGACCGCCTGCTCGACCGTGGCGTGGCCGGCAACATCGAGTTCGTCCAGGCCGACGCCGAAAAGCTGCCATTCCCCGACAACCACTTCGACTGCGTGACCATTGCCTTCGGCCTGCGCAACGTTACCCACAAGGACGAAGCCATCCGCTCGATGCTGCGCGTGCTCAAGCCGGGCGGTCGCCTGCTGGTGCTGGAGTTCTCCAAGCCGACCAACAAGCTCATGTCCAAGGCCTACGACGCCTACTCGTTCGCCTTCATGCCGCTGGCCGGCAAGCTGATCACCAACGACTCGGAGAGCTACCGTTACCTCGCTGAGTCGATCCGCATGCACCCGGATCAGGAAACGTTGAAGGCCATGATGGTCGAGGCCGGTTTCGACCGCGTCACCTACCACAACATGACCAGCGGCATCGTCGCCGTGCACCGGGGAATCAAACCCTGATGCTGCTGGCCGGGCTGCTCGCCAGCGTCGAACATGGCCTGAACCGCGTGCTGCGCATGGACAGCACGGCTCTGCCGCGGCTGGCCGCGCTGGAAGGCAAGGTCATCGAGATCGACTGCCGCCAACCGGCCCTGCAGGTGTTCATCCTGCCCGATGAAGAGGGCCTGATGCTCGCCGCCCACTGGCAAGGCGAGGTCGACTGCAGCCTGCGCGCCCCGGCCGGCAGCCTGGCACAACTGGCCGTGGCCAGGGACAAGACTGCCGTGCTGCACAGCCCGCAAGTCGAACTGCATGGCGACAGTGCCGTGCTGCTCGACCTGTTCGGCGTGCTGCAGGACCTGGAGCTGGACTGGGAGCACGAGCTGCAACGCTGGCTCGGCCCGGTCGCCACCGCGCTGCTGGCCGGCCACATCCGCCTGCGCGCACGCTGGACCCGCCAGGGCCTGGCGCGCTTCAGCCAGAACCTTTCCGAGTACCTGGCCGAAGAATCCCGCACCCTGGTCGGCAAACGCGAAGCCGAAGCCGCCTTCAGCGAGCTCGATGCCCTGAAGCTCGATACAGAACGCCTCGAGGCGCGCCTCAAGCGCCTCTCCCGATCCCTTGATATCAGCGATAACGCATGAAGCTGCTCGCCGTCCGCCGTCTTTTTCGCATCCAGCGTGTAGTCATCCGTTACCGGCTGGATGACCTGCTGTTCGACTACCCGCTGCCCTGGTGGCTGATGAGCCTGCGCCTGCTGATGCCGTGGCGTTGGCTCCCGCGCAAGCCGTCCGAGCTCAGCCGTGGCGCGCGCCTGCGCCTGGCACTGCAGGACCTTGGGCCGATTTTCATCAAGTTCGGTCAGCTGCTGTCTACCCGCCGCGACCTGCTGCCAACCGACATCGCCGATGAGCTGATGTTGCTGCAGGACCGCGTGCCGCCGTTCGACCCGCAACAGGCCGTGGCGCTGATCGAAGAGCAGCTCGGCGCCCCGGTCAGCCAGGTCTTCAGCCGCTTCGACGTCGAGCCACTGGCCTCGGCCTCGGTGGCTCAGGTTCACGCTGCCCGCCTGAAAAGCGGCGAAGAGGTGGTGGTCAAGGTAGTCCGGCCAGGCCTCAAGCCGGTGATCGCCGCTGATATTGCCTGGCTGTTCCTGATCGCCAAAGGCGCCGAGCGTGTCTCTGCCGATGCTCGCCGCCTGCACCCGGTGGAAATCGTCGGCGATTACGAAAAAACCATCTACGACGAACTCGACCTGCTGCGCGAAGCGGCGAACGCCAGCCAGCTACGGCGCAATTTCGAAGGTTCCGAGCTGATGTATGTGCCACAGGTGTACTGGGACTGGTGCCGGCCGAAAGTACTGGTGATGGAACGCATCTATGGTGTGCCGGTGACCGACATGGCCACGCTCGCCGATCAGCGCACCGACATGAAGATGCTGGCCGAACGCGGCGTGGAAGTATTCTTCACCCAGGTGTTCCGCGACAGCTTCTTCCACGCCGACATGCACCCCGGCAACATCTTCGTCAGCACGGTACGCCCCTGGAGCCCGCAGTACATCGCCATCGACTGCGGCATCGTCGGCAGCCTGACGGACGAGGACCAGGATTACCTGGCGCGTAACCTGATTGCCTTCTTCAAGCGAGACTATCGCCGCGTCGCGCAACTGCACATCGACTCGGGCTGGGTACCGGTGCACACCAAGGTCAATGAATTCGAAGCAGCGATCCGTACCGTCTGCGAGCCGATCTTCGAAAAACCGTTAAAAGATATTTCCTTCGGCCAGGTGCTGATGCGTCTGTTCCAGACGGCACGGCGTTTCAACATGGAAGTCCAGCCGCAGCTGGTCCTGCTGCAGAAAACCCTGCTCAACATCGAAGGCCTGGGCCGTCAGTTGTACCCCGACCTGGACCTGTGGAGCACCGCCAAGCCGTTCCTCGAACGCTGGATGCGTGACCGCATGAGCCCGAAAGCCGTGCTTGGCAACATCCACAGCCAGGTCGAGCAGTTGCCGCACCTGGCCGACATGGCCCGCGACGTCCTCGAACGCCTGTCACAACCGCACCTGCACGACCCGCAACTGCCTGAACGCCGTCGCCAGGGCGACCGCTGGGCGCTGCGCCTGCTGGGTGCCGGCCTGCTGGGCGGTGGTGCGGTACTGGCTGCTGGTGCCGCCGAGGCCGCGAGCCTGACCGCCCCTGCCGCCTGGCCTGCCTGGCTGATGCTGGCCGCCGGCCTTTACCTGATCGTGCGCCAATAGCCAGCCGCGCCCATGGCTGGCACACTAGCGCAAAGGGCCCGGCACAGGAGCGGGCCCGCTTTGGAGTCGACGATGAAAGACTGGCTGGACGAGATCAAGTGGAACAGCGAGGGCCTGGTACCGGCTATCGCCCAGGACCACAAGACCGGACGCGTGCTGATGATGGCCTGGATGAACCGCGAATCGCTGGCCCTGACCGCCGCCGAGCAACGCGCCATCTACTGGTCGCGTTCGCGTGGCAAGCTGTGGCGCAAGGGCGAGGAATCCGGGCATGTGCAGAAGCTGCATGAAATGCGCCTGGACTGCGATGCCGATGTGATCATCCTGATGGTCGAGCAACTGGGCCATATTGCCTGCCATACCGGCCGTGAAAGCTGCTTCTACCGCGTCTTCGAAGACGGCCAGTGGAAAACCGTCGACCCGGTCCTGAAAGACCCGGATGCCATCTACAGCGCAGGACACTGACATGAGCGACACCCTCAACCGCCTGGCCGAAGTGCTTGAAGAACGCAAGCAAGCGGCCCCCGACAGCTCCTACGTTGCCAGCCTGTACCACAAGGGCCTGAACAAGATCCTCGAAAAGCTTGGCGAAGAGTCGGTCGAGACGATCATTGCCGCCAAGGACGCTGCGGTCAGCAAGGATTACAGCGATGTCATCTACGAAACCGCCGACCTGTGGTTTCATAGCCTGGTAATGCTCAGTGCGCTGGGCCAGCATCCGCAAGCCGTGCTCGATGAGCTGGAACGTCGCTTCGGTTTGTCCGGGCATGATGAGAAGGCCGCACGCCAACCGTCGGCCTGATGTATTTTCCCCCTGTGGGAGCGGGTTCACCCGCGAAGAATGCAACGCGGTGGCACCGGCTTCGCCGGTGTTCGCGGGTAAACCCGCTCCCACAGGGGCCGCGCTGCCGAAAAAATTCGCTGTACCTGTAAATTTCAGGAGTACGAAATGGGTATCTTTGACTGGAAACACTGGATCGTCCTGCTGGTCGTCGTGGTCCTGGTGTTCGGCACCAAGAAGCTGAAGAACTTCGGCAGCGACCTGGGCGAGTCGATCAAAGGCTTCCGCAAGGCCATGAGCGACGAAGAGAACAAGCCGGCCGAGCAGACTCCGCCGCCTGCCCAGCCCGTTCCACCGGTGCAGAACACTGCCCAGCAGAACCAGGGCCACACCATCGAAGGCCAGGCCCAGTCGGTCCAAGAGCCGCAGCGGAAAGACTGACTAATGTTCGGCATCAGTTTCAGCGAGCTGCTGCTCGTCGGCCTGGTCGCCCTGCTGGTGCTCGGCCCCGAGCGCCTGCCCGGTGCCGCGCGCACGGCAGGCCTGTGGATCGGCCGGCTCAAGCGCAGTTTCAACAGCATCAAGATGGAAGTGGAGCGCGAGATCGGCGCGGACGAAATCCGCCGCCAGCTGCACAATGAGCACATTCTGCAGATGGAAGAGGAAGCCAAGCGCATCCTCAACCCGATGACGCCACCGGCGCAGCCGCCTGTCACCACCGCCACCGTGCAGCCGCCCGCCGGGCTCGAAGCCAGGCCGGTCGAGACCGCTGCCACCCCGGCCACGCCTTCTGAACCGCCTCAACCGCCGCGAGCCCCATGAGCGAAAATCCGGAACATGACCAGCCTATGCCGCTGGTTTCGCACCTGACCGAACTGCGCACCCGCCTGCTGCGCTGCGTTGCCGTCATTTTCCTGATCTTTGCCGGGCTGTTCTCCTTCGCCCAGCAGATCTACACCCTGGTCTCCGCACCGCTACGCGAGCACTTGCCGGCCAATGCCACGATGATCGCCACCGATGTGGCATCACCGTTCCTCACGCCCTTCAAGCTGACCATGATCGTCTCGCTGTTCCTGGCGATCCCGTTCATCCTGCAGCAGATCTGGGGTTTCATCGCACCCGGGCTCTACCGTCATGAAAAGCGCATCGCCATTCCGCTACTGGTGTCGAGCATCTTCCTGTTCTACGCCGGCATGGCCTTCGCCTACTTCCTGGTGTTCCCGCTGATCTTCGGCTTCTTCGCCAGCGCCACGCCGGAAGGCGTGTCGATGATGACCGACATCGCCAGCTACCTCGACTTCGTGATGACGCTGTTCTTCGCCTTTGGCGTGGCCTTCGAAATACCGGTGGCGGTGGTGCTGCTGGTATGGATCGGCGTGGTCGATGTGAAGTACCTCAAGAAGATTCGCCCCTACGTGATCATCGGCTGCTTCGTGGTCGGCATGGTCCTTACCCCACCGGACATCTTCTCCCAGACCCTGCTGGCCGTACCCATGTGGCTGCTGTTCGAGATCGGCGTGCTGTGCGGCAGCCTGATCCGCAAACGCAGCGAAGCCGACGATAGCGCCGCCAACGACCATAACGACCAGCCACCAGCGACCCAACCGTGAACCTGTTGCTCCTTGAAGAGGCCGACTTCGTCTCGGCCAACCGCGTCGTTCTCGCAGACCGGCGTTTCACCCACATGCAGGACATCCACCGTGTGGCGGTGGGCGACAATTTGCGCGTGGGCCGTATCAACGGCCTGATGGGCAAGGCCACGGTGCTGCGCCTGGAAAAGCACGAAGCCGAACTGGAAGTCGTCTTTGACCAGCAGCCACCGGCCAAGCTGCCGCTGACCCTGGTGCTCGCCGTACCTCGGCCGAAAATGCTGCGCCGGCTGTTCCAGACCGTGGCTACCCTCGGCGTGCCGCGGCTGATCCTGCTGAACAGCTACAAGGTCGAGAAAAGCTTCTGGCAAACACCCTTCCTGCAACCGGAAAGCATTCGCGAAAACCTCATCCTTGGTCTGGAACAAGCGCGCGACACCGTGCTGCCCGAAGTAATCATCGAGAAGCGCTTCAAGCCGTTCGTCGAAGACCGCCTGCCGGCCATCGCCGCAGGCACCCTGGGCCTGGTCGGCCACCCCGGCCCCTACCCCGCCTGCCCGCGCGCCGTGGAGCAGCCCGTGACCCTGGCCATCGGCCCGGAGGGCGGCTGGATCCCCTACGAGGTGGACCTGCTGGGCAAGGCAGGCCTGGCTCCGGTCCAGCTGGGCGACCGCATCCTGCGGGTCGAGACTGCTGTGACAGCACTGCTCTCGCGGATTTTCTGACACGTAAGTCAGCTTTTACCCATAAAGTTTCCCTTCCCCAGGCCGATTGTCTTGGCAACACAACAATTAATGGTGCTGCCAAGCCGCCGGGGAGTCGTACATGTATCAATGGTTCGCCCAATCATTGGGCAATGTGAGCGTCAATCGCAAACTGGGGCTGGGCTTCGGCCTCGTGCTGCTGCTGACCCTGGCCATCACCCTGGCCGGCTGGCACGGCATGGACAGCATCATCGACCGTGGCGACAAGCTGGGAAACATCTCTGTCATCCAGCAGTACACCCAGGAACTGCGCATCGCCCGCCAGCATTACCAGCGCCAGCCTGACGATGCTTCGGTGGCAGAGCTGGAAAAGGCCCTGGGCAACCTCGACAGCCAAGTGCAGCTTATGCTCGGGCAGATAGAGCAACCCGCTGACCGCCAGCGCCTGGAGCAGCAGCGCGAGGCCGTGCGTGGCTACCAGCAGGCATTCAACGAACTGAAACAGGCCGGCCAGCGCCGCGAGGCCAGCCGCGCTGTGCTTGGCGACACTGCCGACAAGGCTGCGGAGCTGATTGGCCGGGTGCAACGCGGCCTGCTGCAGGGTGGCGACATCAGCCAATACCAGCACGCGGTGGAAGTCAGCGCCCTGTTGCAACAGGCACGCTTCCAGGTACGCGGGTACACCTACAGCGGCAACGCCGACTACCAGCAAACGGCCCTCAATGCCATCGACCAGGCCTTGGCCGAACTGCGCGCGCTACCGGCCAAAGTGCCAGCGGAGCACGCTGCCAGCCTGGACGATGCCACCACCGCCCTGGGGGGCTACCGCGACGCGGTCACCCAATACGGCAGTGCACAGGTCGCCAGTGAACAGGCCCTGCAGAGCATGGTCGAGCACGGCACGGTTCTGCTGCAGACCAGCCAGGCCATGACCACCTCGCAAACCGCCGTGCGCGATGCCGGTGCGGCCCAGGCCAAGACCGTGCTCGCCGTGGCCACCGTGCTGGCCCTGGCCCTCGGCCTGCTGGCGGCCTGGGTCATCACCCGGCAGATCATCATCCCGCTGCGCCAGACCTTGCGCGCCGCCGAACGCGTGGCCAGTGGCGACCTGTCCCTGGATCTGCAGGCACAACGCCGCGACGAACTGGGCCAGTTGCAAGCCAGCATGCACCGCATGACTCAGGGCCTGCGCGAACTGATCAGCGGCATCGGTGATGGTGTCACGCAGATCGCCAGCGCTGCTGAGGAGCTGTCGGCGGTGACCGAGCAGACCAGTGCCGGGGTCAACAACCAGAAGGTCGAGACTGATCAGGTGGCGACCGCCATGAACCAGATGACCGCCACCGTGCATGAGGTGGCGCGCAATGCCGAGCAGGCCTCGGAAGCTGCGTTGATGGCCGATCAGCAAGCCCGCGAAGGCGATCGTGTGGTCGGCGAGGCGGTGGCGCAGATCGAGCGCCTGGCCGGCGAAGTGGTCAACTCCAGCGAAGCGATGAACCAGCTCAAGGCCGAAAGCGACAAGATCGGCAGCGTGCTCGATGTGATCAAGTCGGTGGCCCAGCAAACCAACCTGTTGGCCCTCAACGCGGCGATCGAGGCGGCCCGTGCCGGCGAGGCCGGGCGTGGCTTTGCCGTGGTGGCTGATGAGGTGCGCAGCCTGGCGCAGCGCACCCAGCAATCGACCGAAGAGATCGAGGAACTGATTGCCGGCCTGCAGAGCGGCACCCAGCGCGTGGCCAGCGTGATGGATAGCAGCCGCCAGTTGACCGATAGCAGCGTCGAACTGACCCGCCGCGCTGGCAGCTCCCTGGAGACCATTACCCGGACCGTGTCGTCGATCCAGGCCATGAACCAGCAGATTGCCACCGCTGCGGAAGAGCAGACCGCAGTAGCTGAAGAGATCAACCGCAGCGTGATGAACGTGCGGGATATTTCTGACCAGACCTCGGCGGCCAGTGAAGAAACGGCCAGCTCCAGTGTGGAGCTGGCGCGGTTGGGTACCCATTTGCAAGGGTTGGTGGGGCGGTTCAGGCTCTAGGTTGATGTGTAGGTCGCCTGTACTGGCCTCTTCGCGGGTAAACCCGCTCCCACAAGTACCGCACAGTTCTCAATGTCTGTGTAGTACCTGTGGGAGCGGGTTTACCCGCGAAGAGGCCGACGCAGGCGGAATATTCCTACCTATTGAAGTGAAATTTCCTACCTGATTATCAGGTCAAGTCCTACAGCTCCGCTGCCGATTGGCAAAGGTGTGATGCCAGCAATGTGCCTGCATCCTAGCCCCCAATCGCACGGAGATTCCTCATGCTCGGCTACCTCAACCGCAAGCTCGGCAACATCAGTGTCGGCGCCAAGCTCGCCCTCGGCTTTGCCGTGGTCCTGCTACTTACCTTGGCAACCACCGTCAGTGGTTGGCGTGCACTGGATGACGCCATTGTCCGCTCGCAGCAACTCAGCGAAATCGGCCTGATCAACGACCTGACCAAGGACTTGCGCGCAGAGCGCATCACGTACCGCGTCCTCAACGACAACGCCAGCAGAACGCGGATAGCCAACATTCTCGACCAGCTCAACAGCATGCTGACCACCTTGCAACAACGTAGCAGTGTGGATGAGTCGCGGCAGATGCTGACTGAAAAGCTGGAGCTGCTGCAGCGCCTGCGCGGCGACTTCAGCGAGCTGGAGAATACTGTCGCCAAACGTATCGCCCTGCGCCAGGCCATGCAGGCCCAGGAGCAGAAGCTCAGCGAAGTGATCGATGATCTCCAGACCCAGGCCTTGCTGAGGATGCCTGCCGACAGCCAGCAAGGCGGTGTGCTGGGGCTGATGGACACGCTGAGCCGACATGTCGACGGTGCCAACCAGCAGATTCTGGTTCCGGCCTATACCTTCTCCCCTGTGGAAAGCTTCGCCAAGGTCGGCGACAGCTCCCTGGATGCTGCCGACAGCAGCCTTGCGCAACTGCTCAAAGGCCTTGCGCCACTTGGCTTGCCCCGTTCACTCACTCAGCAACCCGGGGAGCAGCTGGCCAAGTACCGCGCCAGCCTGGATGACTATCGCCGGGCTGCGGTGCGTGTGGAACAGCTGCAAGACAACATGGAGAACATGGGCAACGAGCTGCGCGCGGTAAGCCTGGAACTGGGCAAACGCAAGATCGAGCAGCGTGACAGGGAAGCCCTTGAGGCCCGCTCGGTGCTGACCACTGTAGCCCTGCTGGCGCTGGTCGTAGGCGTCGTCGCCGGTTGGCTGATCACCCTGCAGATTACCCAGCCTTTGCGCCAGACCCTGGCCGTGGCCGCACGCATTGCCAAGGGCGATCTGAGCCAGGTCGAACCGGTGCTACGCCGCGACGAGATGGGCCAGTTGCAAGCCAGCATGCGCGAAATGACCTTGAGCCTGCGCGAGCTGATCGGTGGCATCGACCAGGGCGTCGGCAGCCTGTCACAGGCCGCCACGCAACTGGCGGCCAGCAGCGAAGACACCAAGCTGCGCATCAACCAGCAGCGCGAGGAAACCGACCAGGTGGCCACGGCCATGAACCAGATGAGCGCCACCGTCCAGGAAGTGGCGCAGAACGCTGAACAGGCCTCGCTGGCAGCGACCAACGCCGACCAGCAGGCCCAGGTCGGCGACCAGGTGGTGGCCGAAGCTATCGGCCGCATCGAACAGCTTGCCGGGCAGATGGACCATTGTCTGGCCGCCATGCAGCACCTGGCGGGCGAGAGCTAGCGCATTGGCAGCATCCTCGATGTGATCAAGTCAGTGTCCGAGCAGACCAACCTGCTGGCCCTGAACGCGGCGATCGAAGCGGCGCGGGCGGGCGAAGCCGGGCGTGGCTTTGCCGTGGTGGCCGATGAGGTACGCGGCCTGGCCCAGCGCACCTCGACGGCCACCGAGGAAATTGGCCAACTGATCGACAGCCTGCACAACGGCACCGACGAAGTGACCCGCCTGCTGGACAACAGCAAGAACCTGACCGAGCAGAGCGTGGAGCTGAGCCGCAAGGCCGGGCATGCGTTGAGCCAGATCACCGACACGGTGTCGAGCATCCAGGGCATGAACCAGCAGATTGCCACGGCGAGCGAAGAACAGAGCGTGGTGGCCGAGCAGATCAACCGTAGTGTGCTGAATGTGCGCGATGTGTCGGATCAGACCAGTGCGGCCAGTGAGCAGACGGCGGCTTCGAGTGGGGAACTGGAGCAGTTGGGGCAACAGTTGCGGGGGATGGTCGGGCGGTTCAACATCTGAGATTGTTGGGCTGCTTTGCAGCCCATCGCGACACAAGGCCGCTCCTACAAAAGATTGCATTCCCCTGTAGGAGCGGCCTTGTGTCGCGAAAGGGGCGCAGAGCGCCCCCAGCGGCTAAAGCACCTGGCGCAGGAATGCCTGCGCGCGCGGGTCCTTCGGCGAGGCAAAGAACGCGGCCGGCGCCGAATCTTCCAGCAACTTGCCATGGTCGAAGAACAGCACGCGGTCCGCCACTTCGCGGGCAAAGCCCATTTCGTGGGTAACGCAGACCATGGTCATGCCTTCCTGAGCCAGGGTCTTCATCACGTCCAGCACCTCGCCGACCATTTCCGGGTCAAGCGCCGAGGTCGGTTCGTCGAACAGCATCACTTTCGGGTCCATGGCCAAGGCACGGGCGATCGCAACCCGCTGCTGCTGGCCACCAGACAGGCGCGATGGGTATTCGTTGGCCTTCTGCGCAATGCCCACCTTCTCCAGCAACGCCCGGGCCTTGGCCTCGCGGTCAGCCTTGTTACGCTTGCGCACCACCTTCTGCGCCAGGCACAGGTTCTCCAGCACGGTCATGTGCGGGAACAGGTTGAAGTGCTGGAACACCATGCCGACTTCGCGGCGGTAGGCGTTGATGTCGGTCTTCGGGTCGGCCAGTTGCAACCCGTTGATGGCCACATGGCCTTCGTCGAAATGCTCCAGGCCGTTCAGGCAGCGCAGGAAGGTCGACTTGCCCGAGCCCGACGGGCCGAGCACCACCACCACCTCGCCCTTGGCGACCTGGGTGGTGACGTTATCCACGGCCCGTACCACGTGGCCACGGGTGTCGAAGACTTTCAGCAGGTCACGGACTTCAATCACTTTGCGCAAGCCTCCGCTCGAGCCGGCTGGCCAGGTGCGACAGCGGCAGGTTGATCAGCAGGTACAGGCCTGCCACGCAGAACCAGATCTCGAAGGTCGAGAACGATGTGGTAATGGCCTCGCGGCCGCTCTTGGTCAGTTCGGTGATGGCGATCACCGAGACCAGCGAGGTGTCCTTGACCAGGCTGATGAACTGGCCGGCCAAAGGCGGCAGCACACGCTTGAAGGCCTGCGGAAGGATAACGTGGCGCATAGACTGGCCAGCGTTCAGGCCCAGCGAGCGGGCCGCTTCGTTCTGGCCCTTGGCGATGGATTGCACGCCGGCACGAACGATTTCAGCCACGTAGGCACCGGTGAACAGCGCCAGTGCAGCCACCCCGGCAAACTCGCGGGACAGGTTGAGCACGGTACCGATGAAGAAGTAGAAGATGAATATCTGCACCAGCAGCGGTGTACCGCGCACCAGTTCGACATACACCGTCGAAAGGTCATGCAGCGTTGGGTTGCTGGACAGTCGGCAGAGACCCGCGAACAGGCCGATCAACAGGCCCAGGGCACCGGATACCACGGAAATCCAAAGCGTTGTCCACAGGCCCCAGGCCAGCGGGCCAGCCGCCCAGTGGCGGGTGACGCCAATCTGGTCGCCTTCGGACACATCATCGCCACGGGACAGCTGCAGGCTGTCCTTGGCCACATCGAGCACCTGCTCGGCACCATTTTCATCTTTCAGCGTGACACGGGCATTGTCGCCAGAGATGACGATCTCCTGCACGGTACCGTAACCGGCTGCACGTTGTGCTTCCTCGGCCTTGTAGGCGAAGTACTGCGGTACGCGGTTCCAGCGCCACTCGTAGGAAATCATCGAGGTGGCCATGTACAGGCTGAATGCCAGGCCCACCAGGACCAGGGCAGTCAAACCGTGCCAGGGCCACTGGGCTTTCTTGTGTTTGATCACGTGGGGTACTTCCGTAAATGCGAACGCGCAGGGTTTGCCTGCGCGTCGAGGTCATAAAGCCGGGCTTGTGGCCTGGGCCTTATTCCATTTCCTTCAGCCAGTCCTTGTTCTTGAACCACTTGTCGTGAATACGATCGTAGGTCCCGTCATGCTTGATCTGGTGCAGGAAGTTGTTGATGAAGTTGATGCTGTCGTAGTCGCCCTTCTTCAGGCCAAAGGCCAGCGGCTCGTAGGTGAAGGGTTCTTCGAGGAACAACAGCTTGCCGGCACCGGCCTTGTCCACTGCCACCACGTTGTACGGTGCGTCATAGACGAAGGCGTCAGCCTTGCCGTTGACCACGTCCATCACCGCTTCCTGCTCGTTGTCGTAGCCGTGGTACTTGGCTTTGGCGATCAGCTTCTTGGAAACCATTTCGCCGGTGGTGCCGAGCTTGGAGGTGATGCGGTACTTCTCGTTGTTCAGGTCCTTGTACGACTTGATCTCGCCCGCCAGTTCCTTGCGGATCAGCAGGGTCTGGCCAACCACGATGAAGGGTTCGCTGAAGTTCAGGCGCAGGTTGCGTTCCTGGGTGAGGGTCATGCCGCTGCCGATCATGTCGAACTTGTCGGTCAGCAGGGCCGGGATGATGCCGTCATAGGCCGTGGATACCGGCTCGAACTTGACGCCCATGGACTTGGCCATGGCTTTGAGGATATCGACTTCGAAGCCGATGATCTCGCCACGCTTGTTGGTCATCTGGAACGGCATGTAGGTCGGGTCCATGCCCACACGCAGGGTGCCGCGCTTGACCGCGTCATCGATCGCGCCCGCCTGGGCCGCCGTCACGGCGACCAGGGCGGTGACACCGACCAGCAGTCGCGAAAGGTATTTCTTGATCATCACCAAGTCCCCTAGCAAGAAAAGTAGCGAATCTTATTGTTGGCATGGCCGTGGCGGCCGATGCGTCATATCGGGGAGGGATGCTAACGCATGGCGGCCCGGGGACCTAGAGCCGGGGGGGACTTTGTTGGCCAAAATCTAGGCAAGGCCCTAAAAGCTTCGCGGGTGAACCCGCTCCCACAGGGACTGTGAATAACCCTGTGGGAGCGGGTTTACCCGCGAATAGGCCCTGTCAGGCACCAACCAGGGAAGGCTGGGCCTCGTTCTCCGGGTGCAACGGCAACAGCGGCGAATGCGGGTCGTTCTTGATCGATGCGCGCCACACGTTGATCCATTCCGCATTGTGCTCGGCCCAGACCTGCTCGTGCAAGCGGGTCAGCGCCACCGGGTCGCTGAGCAGGGCCAGGCGGGTATTGAGGTCCAGCCCTTGCGGCCCGACCTCCATCGCCTTGGCCACGCGCTCCACGCGCAGTGCCTCGATCGGTGCCGCCTGACCATGACGGGCAGTGGCCATGGCGCAGGCCAGGGCGTTCTGCCGCGGGTCGACCACAGCCCGCACGAAGCCGTCATGCAGGGCATGCCAGCGGTTTTCGTGGGTGTACTGGTCGGTAGCCAGCAGCTCTGGCGGAGTGGCGTATTCCTCGGGGATGAGGAACAGCTTCTCGTCCTTGGCCGCCAGGCCCAGGCGGGTGCGGCTGGAAATCACCGAAACCGGAATCGACAGCACCAGCGAACCGACGATCGGCGCCAGCCACCACAGGAAGCTCGGGTTCAGCCAGGCCACCAGCGCCGCCCAGGCAAGGCCCAGCACGGTCTGCGGGCCATGCCGGCGCACCGCTTCGCCCCACGGCGTGGAGTCGTCGTCACGCTGCGGCGAGTTCCAGGTCGCGGCCCAGCCGAGGAAGGCGGCCAGTACGAAACGGGTGTGGAAAATCATGCGCACCGGTGCCAGCAGCATGGAGAACAGCATTTCCATCAGCATCGACAGGGTGACCTTGATGCGCCCGCCAAACTCGGTCGCGCCCTTGGCCCAGATCAGGATGACGCTGAGCAGCTTGGGCAGGAACAGCAGCACGATGGTGGTCGAGAACAGCGCCACGGCTTTCTCCGGGTGCCACTGCGGCCACAGCGGGTAGAGCTGGTACGGCTCGATGAAGTACTGCGGCTCCATCAGCGTGTTGGTCGCCAGCAGCGCGGTCGACAGCACCAGGAACAGGAACCACAGCGGCGCCGACAGGTACGACATCACCCCGGTCAGGAACACCGCGCGGTGCACCGGGTGCATGCCCTTGACCAGGAACAGGCGGAAGTTCATCAGGTTGCCATGGCACCAGCGGCGGTCGCGCTTGAGCTCGTCGAGCAGGTTCGGCGGCAGTTCTTCATAGCTGCCCGGCAGGTCGTAGGCGATCCACACGCCCCAGCCGGCACGGCGCATCAGTGCAGCTTCGACGAAGTCGTGCGACAGAATGGCACCGGCGAACGCGCCCTTGCCCGGCAACGGCGCCAAGGCGCAGTGCTCGATGAACGGCTTCATGCGGATGATCGCGTTGTGGCCCCAGTAGTGCGACTCGCCCAGCTGCCAGAAGTGCAGGCCAGCGGTGAACAGCGGGCCGTACACGCGGGTGGCGAACTGCTGCATGCGCGCATACAAGGTATCCATGCCCGAGGCTTTCGGCCCGGTCTGGATGATGCCGGCGTCCGGGTTGGCCTCCATCAGGCGCACCAGGCTGCTCAGGCATTCGCCGCTCATGACGCTGTCGGCGTCGAGCACGACCATGTACTTGTACTCACCGCCCCAGCGACGGCAGAAGTCGTCGAGGTTGCCGCTCTTGCGCTTCACCCGGCGCCGACGGCGGCGGTAGAAGATACGGCCGAAGCCTTTGGTTTCGCGGCACACGTCCAGCCAGGCCTGTTGCTCGGCCACGGCGATGTCGGTGTCGTTGGTGTCGCTGAGCACGAAGAAGTCGAAGCGATCGAGGTTGCCGCTGGCGGCCACCGACTCGAACGTTGCGCGCAGGCCGGCGAACACGCGCGGCACGTCTTCGTTGCAGATCGGCATCACCAGCGCGGTACGCGCCTCGGGCGCGATCGGCTCGTTGCCTGCACTGCTACCCGAAATCTTGTACTTGTCACGCCCGGTGAGCAGCTCGAGGAAGCCCATCAGCGCGGTCCAGAAGCCCGCCGATACCCAGCAGAACAGGATGCCGAAGAGAACCAGGATGGACGTCTGCAAGGCATACGGCCAAACCTGTACCACGGTGTCCCACAGCGGCTGGTTGACGACTTCGTCAAAGTCCACGAACGACCAGCCCTGGTACGGCAGGATGCCCTTCATGTACCAGCCGGCAACGATGGTCTGGCCGATCATCAGCGCCAGCAGGATGTAACGGCGGATCGAGCCGACCGTACGCCAGCGGGCTGGCGGCAGCTCGCGCTTGGGCGGCTGCGGGGCGTTGGTGCGGCCGGTCATGCGCCGCCACATGCGGATCAGCACGTTGGTACGCCATGGCTCGGGCACGACCTTGGTGCGCTTGATCGGCGGAGCGATCTTCAGGCACAGGCGGCCGCTGCCGTCGACACCAAGCATTTCGGCGTCTTCCAGCTCGGCGGCGCTGCCTACGGTCAGGCGCGGGCCCACCGAGGCCTGCACGGCCTCGGCAGAGCTGGCGGCCGGGTTGGCCGCCAGGCGTTGGTGCAGCTCACTGAATGACGTGCAGCTGGCGAGTTCCGCCCGTTGCTCGTCGCTCAGTGGTAGGTGGGCCAGGTACTCGCGAAGCGATTCCGGCCTTGCGCTTGAGTTACTCATCGGCAGGCAACTGATAGCTCCAGGTCTCGGTCAGCACCTTCTCGGTGGTGGCCGGGGTCCCGTTGGTGGGCGCCGCATCGGCGGCAGGTTGTTCGGCCTTGGCAGCTTTCTCGGCCTTGGCTTGCTTGGCAGCAGCCTTGTCCTGCTTGGCGTCCTTGGCAGGCTTGGCGGCTTCGACCGGCACGTCACGCACCAGCGCGGCACGCATTTCGGTCGATTTGTTGGCTTCCTTGACCTTCAAACGCAGGGTCAGGCGCCAGCCCTTGGTCTCAGGGTTATAGCGCAGGTTGTTCTCGACCACCTCGGCGTTGTCGCCCACGCTGATCTGGCTGCGCACGGCGGTGTCTTCCGGCAGGGCGGCCAGCGCCGGGCCGGCGAAGTCGACCAGGAAGGCCACGCTGCCGTCTGGCTGGCGGATCAGGTTGGACTGCTTGACGTCGCCGGTGGAACGCAGGGTCTGCTTGACCCAGCCCAGCTCGGAAGCCTGGAACTTCGGCTCGTCGATGGTCCAGTGCAGGCGATAGGCATACTCGAATGGCTTGCCTGGCTCAGGCAGCTTCTCCGGGCTCCAGAAGGCCACGATGTTGTCGTTGGTCTCGTCGGCAGTCGGGATTTCGACCAGGTCGACGGTGCCCTTGCCCCAGTCACCCTTCGGCTCGATCCAGGCGCTTGGGCGCTTCTGGTAGTTGTCGTCGAGGTCTTCGTAGTCGCTGAAGGCGCGCTGGCGCTGCATCAGGCCGAAACCACGCGGGTTCTCGACGCTGAAGTTGCTCACGGCCAGGTGTTTCGGGTTGTTCAGCGGGCGCCACAGCCATTCGCCGTTGCCGGCATGGATCGACAGGCCTTCGGAGTCGTGCAGGGCCGGGCGGTAGTTGAGGACCTTGGACGGCTGGTTGGGGCCGAACAGGTACATGCTGGTCAGCGGGGCAATGCCCAGGCGGCTGACATGGTCACGCAGGAACACGCGGGACTGCACGTCGACCACGGTGTCGTTGCCTGGGCGCAGGATCAGCTTGTAGGCACCGGTGGAGCGTGGCGAGTCCAGCAGGGCGTAGATCACCAGGTGCTTGTCGGCCGGCTTGGGCTTCTCGACCCAGAACTCGGTGAAGCGCGGGAACTCCTCGCCCGACGGCAGTGCGGTGTCGATGGCCAGGCCACGGGCCGACAGGCCGTACACGTGGCCCTTGCCGACCACGCGGAAGTAGCTGGCGCCAAGCAGGGTCATGATCTCGTCCTGCTTGTCGGCCTTGTTGATCGGGTACAACACGCGGAAACCGGCGTAACCCAGATTCTTGGTGGTTTCCGGGTCGTGTGGCACGTCACCGAACTCGAAACGGTTCGGGTCGTACTTGATTTCCTCGACCTTGGTGGCGGTGACCTGGTTGATCTTCACCGGGGTGTCGAAGTGCATGCCCTGGTGATAGAACGACAGCTTGAACGGGGTCTTGTCCTTGGCCCACTCGGCCTTTTCCTGCAGGAAATGAATCTTCTGGTAGTCCGCGAACTTCATGTCGCGGAATACGGCCGGCAGGTTGCTTTTCGGTGCTTCGTACTTCTGGCCGGCCAGATCCTTTGCCTTGGCTGCAACATCGTCAAGATTGAATGCCCACAGCTGGCCCGCGCTCATCAGGCCGACCAGTGCCACACTGGCCATCAGGGCCTTGCGCAGCCCGGTACCGGGGATTCTTGATGCTTTTTGGGGACTAACAATCACGAGCAACCCTCGCCGAAAACAGATCATGAAACCAACGGCCAGCGACAAATGCCGGGTTGGCGAGCACTGTTCGGACCCCGTGAGGGCGTAATGATTCCCCAAACGGATCCAGACAATGCTCGAGTCAGAGTGAAACGAACCTGCGAACGCAGGTCCATGCAGCGCGCGATTATCCAGCAGGTCGCGTGACAACGCATCAGGCTGGAACAACTATTTATCGTACAAAACCCCTTGTTTTCCTGTGAACAAGGGGTTTTTTACACTCACATTTGTAACATAAATGTTACGGGGCCATCATTGACCAGGTGCACCTGCATGTCTGCGCCGAATTGCCCGCTTGCCACATCGGCGTGCCGGGCCTTCGCCTGCTGCAAAAGATAGTCGAACAACTCGGCGCCGAGGGCCGGTGGCGCTGCCGTCGAGAAGCTCGGGCGCATGCCGTTGCGGGTGTCTGCCGCCAGGGTGAACTGCGACACCAGCAACAAACCTCCCCCCACATCCTTGAGCGACAGGTTCATCTTGCCCTGCTCGTCGCTGAACACCCGGTAGTTCAACAGCTTGTGCAACAGTTTGTCGGCCTGCTCACGGGAGTCTTCAGGCTCGACAGCCACCAGCACCAGCAAACCCTGGTCGATGGCACCTACCACCTCCCCCGCTACTTCCACCCGCGCACCACGCACGCGCTGCAGCAGGCCCCTCATGCTTCTTCCAGGGGCAGGTCGAGCAGGCGCCGGGCCATCTGGTCGGCGGCACGCACCAGGGCATCGGTGATGCCCGGCTCGGAAGCCGCGTGGCCAGCGTCACGGATCACCTTCAGTTCGCTGTTCGGCCAGGCCTGGTGCAGCGCCCAGGCGTTGTCCAGCGGGCAGATCACATCATAGCGGCCATGCACGATCACGGCCGGCAGGTGGGCGATTTTCGGCAGATCGCGGATCAGCTGGTCCGGCTCGAGGAAGGCGTTGTTCATGAAGTAGTGGCATTCGATACGGGCGATCGACAGTGCACGCTGCGGCTCGGAGAAGCGATCGACCACCAGCGGGTTGGGACGCAGGGTGGCGGTACGGCCTTCCCAGGTAGACCAGGCCTTGGCCGCGTGCATCTGGGCGATCTGGTCGTTGCCGGTCAGGCGCTTGTGGAAGGCCGTGACCAGGTCACCGCGCTCCTCCGGCGGGATTGGCGCGATGTAGTCCTGCCAGTAATCGGGGAACAGGCGGCTGGCGCCTTCCTGGTAGAACCATTGGATTTCCTGGGGCCTGCACAGGAAGATGCCGCGCAGGATCAGGCCATGCACCCGCTCGGGGTGGGTCTGGGCGTAGGACAGGGCCAGGGTGGAGCCCCACGAGCCGCCGAACAGCACCCACTTGTCGATGCCAAGGTGCTCGCGGATGCGCTCAAGGTCCTCGACCAGGTGCCAGGTGGTGTTGTTTTCCAGGCTCGCGTGCGGCGTGGAGCGGCCACAGCCGCGCTGGTCGAAGGTGATGATGCGATACAGGGTCGGGTCGAAGTAGCAGCGGCTCTGGGCGTCGCAACCGGCGCCCGGGCCGCCGTGGATGAATACCACCGGCAGACCTTCTGGCGAGCCGCTTTCGTCGACATACAGCACATGCGGCGCTTCCACGGCCAGATCGTGCCGGGCGTAGGGTTTGATCTGCGGGTACAGGGTCTGCATTGCGCACTCCGTGTGAGGATTATTCGGCCGTGGGCCATCATAAACCTGAATTGCGCTTTGAGCACTGCCCGCGCTGATGCCGCCGCACCTCAAGGGCACATATATCTACCTCCAGCAGTTCAGGCAGGCCCGCGATAGTCCCTCGCCCCAAATCAAGCAAGGGCCTCGCCATGCCAACTGCAGTCACTGCCGTGCCTAGTGTTCATTACGCCACCATCGAGCGCAGAATCCCCACCTGGCTCAAGCAGGCTCCACCAGAAACCCGACTTGCGATGCGCAACTGGCATCAACCCCCTGCCTGGCTGGTGACGGCACTCCAGCAACAACCGGAAGTCGCCAAGGCATGGCAGGAAGAGCACGCACGCCACCGCGAGCACCAGGTGCAGGTGCACAAGCTGTTCGAACAGCTTCCGACCCTGGAAACCTACGCCGCCAAGGCACTCACCGAAGCCATCCAGCAGCGATTCAGGTTTGACCTGGATGTGCGCAACACCTACCTCGTCGATGCCCGCCTGATCGAAACGACCGACGCCATCGACAGCCGCCAGGCCGTCGACCGGGCTACACGTTCGCTGCTGCACTGCGCCTTGCACAACTTCGACCAGGCCGCCGCTGCCGAACACGGCATGGACGCGCCCGCCTCCCTGCTCAAGAGGTCGGTCATCGTCGATCACCGGCGCTTCATGGGCACCGTGCCGATCATCAATGCACTGGGTATCGCCGCCGAAGACTTCGCCGACTTGTGTCGCACGCTGGATATCGGCGGCAAGTATCACGAACAGGTACATGCCATCTACTACCCGGTGGCCACGCCGTCACTCGG
Organism: Pseudomonas sp. NLJ1; assembly: GCF_049486705.1. Taxonomy (NCBI): domain Bacteria; kingdom Pseudomonadati; phylum Pseudomonadota; class Gammaproteobacteria; order Pseudomonadales; family Pseudomonadaceae; genus Pseudomonas; species Pseudomonas sp. NLJ1. Next base: position 2,368,987 of record NZ_CP137735.1, read on the forward strand.
CGCCGATGAAGCCGCACTGGCCGTTTATGAAATCTTGGGGCGTGCCGAGGTCTCGGCATTCCGGCAATCCCTGCATTTCGCCCGCCTCAAGGGTGATATCAGCGAAACGCTATATTCCGCCGCTCTCGCCACACCACTTGACCAGGCGCCATCGCCCTCTTCGCCGGTGACATTCAGCTTGCTCGAGTTGTGGGAAGCCGAGCTGACCGGCGTTGTGCTCATTACCCTGCAAGCTGAAGGGCATCAGGCCGTGGCGCTGTACATCCCTGAAGACAGCACCACGCCCCTCAAGGAGTTCACCAGCCAGCAAGCCATGCACGACGAATTGCGCGACAGGCTCCAGGCCGATATCGGCTACCTGGACAGCCACCTCGCCGACCGCGACAAGGCGCGGATAACCACCCGCCTGAAGGACCGGCTCATGCCCCTCGCCTGGAGTGTCCGCGGCTTGCATGAACGTGTTCCGGACCCGCACGCCACCCTGTATCCGGTCATGAAGCCTTTCAGTTACGCCTTCCAAGGCGTGATGGCTTTCCAGAAGGCCCAGCGTCATGAAAAGGATGTGCTGTTCCACGCCACTCCCACCGAAATCGTCGACCGGCGCACCACGCAAGCCCACCGGGAACTGATCGCCGGCCGTGTGCTTACGGCCTTGAACATCGCCGGCTTCTTCGTGCCGGGGCTTGGCGAGGCAATGCTTGCCGTTTGCCTGGCCCAGCTGGCCCATGAGGTGTATGAAGGGATCGACGCCTGGGAAAACGACGAGCGTGATACTGCCTATGGCTATCTGGTCGATGTGATCGAAAACGTGGCCGTCATGGCCGCCCTCAGCGCAGCAGCCAAAGCATTGAGAGGCTCGCAGGGCAGCGAAACCGGCACGCCTTCGGAAGGTCCGGCGGTAGAAGAGCCAGAGGACGAGGAACCAGGGATAGCCCGTATTCCTGTAGAAACGCCTTCATTCATCGAAGAACTGGAAGACGTGGAAACATCCGATGGTCAGATGCGGCTGTGGAAACCCGACCTCACGCCCTACCAGAGCTTCGAGACACTGCCCCATGACCTGGTACCGGACGAACTGGGCCTACGGCATCACCAAGGCAAACGCTGGCTGGTACTGCAGGGCAATCAGTACATCGTCAGCCAAGCGCCAACGACTGGTGAATATCGTTTGCAACACCCTGCAAGTCCTCGCCGTTACCAGCCGCCAGTGCGGCACAACGGTGCCGGAGCATGGTTGCACGTTACCGATAAGCCACTGAGTTGGTCGGGCATGACACTCCTGCGCCGCATCGGCCACTTGAGTGGGCACTTCGACGAGCCGACGCTGCAACGGATTATCGCCGTCAGCGGCGTACACGAAGACGAGCTGCGCCGCGCCCTGGCCGAAAGCCAGCGGCTGCCGGCCTTGCTGGAAGACACCCTGCAACGTTTCAAGCTGGACGAAACGGTCCGCCAGCTGGCGGACGAGAGCACTCGGCCCGCTGAGTTTGCCAGGGCCTACGCCGGCCTTTCGCGCGACCTGGCGCCGGGCGCCGAGGCCATCCAGAGGGCGTATCCGAAATTGCCGTCAGCAGTCGCCAATGAGCTGGCGCGCGAGGCCAGTGCCAACGAACTGCAGATACTCGACAACGGCAAGGTACCACTGCGCCTTGCCGAAGAGGCCCGCATCTACCAGCAACAAATTCGCCTTGCACACGCCTGCGAAGGGCTGTACCTGTCCAGCGTGCCGAACTGGGATAGCGACCTGTTGATCGTGCATACGCTCGAACGCTTGCCAGGCTGGCCTGCACAGACCAGGCTCCGGCTGCTCCAGCGCATGTCCTGGCCGACCCAGGATCATGCCATAGGCACACTGGACACCCGCCCATTCAAGACCATCACCCATGCCCAGGCAGGGTACATCGTCCACGACGAAAGCCTGCCCAGCGCGGCGGTCAAGGTGTATTCAAGCCTTTACGCTGCATTGTACGAGGCACTGCCAGCGGCCATGGCAAGCATGGACGTCGCCGATCAGCAAGCGCTGCAGCGCCTTGTACAGGAAAGCCCGTTGCTGCCTCGCCCGGCCTTGAGGGTGCTGCTGGGCATGCAGCCCGTACGCCCAGGCTACCGTTCTCCCATGCGCCTGGCTGATGGCCGCCTGGGCTACCCACTCAGTGGCGGCGGCCCGGCCACCCATGGCATCACCCGCCAGCAGCTGTTCGAAGCTATCGAAGCCACAGGGCTCGCCGAACGCACCGGCCGCTCGGCGGATCAGGTTCTGCTGGCACTTGCCAGCCGCGGCCGTACGCAACTGCAGATATTCGAACATTTGCAGACACTACTGGAGCAGCGCAACGAGCTGCAAAGCAGCCTGGACGATTGGAGCGAAGCCATTTCGCCGGCAAGCGACCAGGCAGCACAGGACTACGACAGCCTGCGTGACTCGATCATGCAACATTGGTACGACACTGCGCTGGACAGCACCGGGCCCACCACCGAACTGCGTATCGCCCGCGTCCCCCTTGCCGACGTGCCCCTCACCTTGCCCGCTTTTTTCAACGCACGCGTGCGCAGCCTGAGCCTGATCGACTTACCGTCAGGGTCCTTGGCGGGCTGGGCGCAAAACGAGCGCCTGCTGCAACGCCTGCTCAGGCAGATGCCGCAGATCGAGTCGCTGGAAATCAGCCGTCCGTTTGACCCCAGGGCAACACCCTCGCCCTTCCTGTTCAGCGTGCCCACCATCACCGAGTGCCTGCCAGCGTTGCAACGACTGGTGCTCACCAACCAGAACATGACGCTCTCCGAAAGCGACCTGAACCTGCTGTCAGGGCTTCGCCAATTGAGATACCTCGACCTGAGTGGTAACCGGCTGGCGCAGAGCAACAGGCCAAGCTTCCATGAATTGACCCTGGATTACCTGGGCCTGGACCAGATGCAATTGGCCCAATGGCCGATCGGGATTGGCAGCGACGCCTTGGCGCGCATTGCCCACCTGTCATTGCGCCACAACAATCTCAGGTCGTTGCCCACGTTCCTGCTTCATGAAGCGGACATGCTGACCACGCCACCGGTGATCTCGCTGGAAGGCAACAGTATCAATGAATCCCACCTGCAGCGCTTGTTGCTGAACGAGCACGTCGACACCTCGGGTATCACCACGGACCAGCCAGCAGCACTTTCCGAACAGCTAGCACGCATTCGCGATGAGCGACGGCAGATGCGCGATGCGATCGATGGCTGGGCCCAGGCATCCAGTTCGAGCAACCCATTGACCCAGGCCGCACTGGCGGACAGGCAACGTATCGCGTCAGCAATCGATCAATTCTGGGAACAACAGGAGCAGGGCCAGTCATACCTGCGCCTGCAACTCGAGGACGTGGCCATCGAGCATTTCCCCAGGCGGCTTCCAGCGTTCTTCGGCGCCCGCGTACGTGCACTCAGCCTGACGCGGTTGCGAGGCAGCACCTCACAGCTCGATGAACTACTCAGCCGGTTCCCTAACATCAGCCGGCTGACCATCGATGCACACCAGGCCGCCATGCCCTCGCTGGCATCCGCCCTGGCTCGCCTTCCCCAACTCACCTACCTGGAGTTTCGCAACATGGGTCTGGAGGTCGACCAGGCCATGATGGACATTTTCGCAGGGCTGCGAAACCTGACCTCGCTGGACCTGTCGGGCAACCGGGCAGGCAGCATCGACCATGTGCCCGCATCGCTGGCCGGCAACCTGCAGTCACTCGCATTGACCAACATGAACCTGCAAGCCTGGCCCAGCTGGTGTGACAGTTTGCTGCCACTGGAACTTCTGGACCTGAGCTCGAACAACATCACCCAGTTGCCCGAGCACATCCTGACGAACCTGAACAATCCCATGCCAATCTCGTCGATCGCCTTGTTCGACAACCCGCTGCCTCTTGAAACCATCCTGCGGGTACGCACGTTCTCGGACAGCCAGCACAGCTATTCCTTTGCCCTGGATATCCCCGACGACCTGATGTTCTTCGACTCTTCCAGCGAAGGATCTCTCGACCACCCTCACTTCCCACTGCTGGGCGATGATACGCCCAGGCTGGAGGACTGGATGCTGGGTAGCGAAGCACAGAATGCCGCATTGCAGGACTGCTGGGAACGGCTCGAAGGCAGTGATCTGTTGCGTCTGGCGGGCCGTTTGCACAATGCCGCCCCATACGTTGACCCGAATACGCGAGCCACCTTCTGCGAACGGGTGCGCTTGATGCTGGTGGTGGCTGCAAGCAACGAAACCGAACGCCCGATCATGGAGAGCATCGCCGCAGCGGCATTGCCAGACCCGGTAACCGGCTCGCAGACCTGCCATGACGGAGCGCTGCAGGAGTTCAACAATATTGAACTGTACCTGATGAGCCAACGCCTGTTGGTCGACGCCGGCGATTCCCTGCAAGCACTGCGTCGTCGCCTGTTGCAGCTTTTCCGGATCGAACAGCTGGAGCTGCTGGCCAACCAACGGACCGGCTCGGGTGACCTGGTCTCGGTACGCCTGGCCTACCGCCGGGAACTGGCCAGGGAACTGGACCTGCCGATCGCCGACAGCATGCGTTTTCGAGGTGCTGCGAACCTGGCGCGCGATGAGCTATCCAGTGTGTTGGAAAAGGTCCGCAAAAGTGAACTGAGCGATGCACTGGTCGACTACATGCTGGCGAATACGGACTGGACCACGCGCCTGCGCGCCGAGTGTGCCGACCGCTTCGCCGAAATAGACGCACGTTTCCGCCTGCGGGTACTCGAGCTGGCCAGCAAGGACCACTCGCTTCAGGACGAGTTGAACTTGCAGCAAGGCCTGCAAGATGACAAGGACCAGGAAGAGAAGGAGCTACTGCGCGAACTTACCATCAAGCAGATCAACAACAACTGACCCGTAGTGACTGGCGACGCGCATGGCCTGCATCGCGTCGCCATTCTTACTGGCGAACTTCACCGCCCGTAATGCGCCTTGCCCCAGTCCAGCACTGCCTGCAGAAGCTGCTTCAACACCTCCTGTGTCGGCCGTGCCAGGTCTTCGCGGTAAGCGAACGGCTCGGCTTCTTCCATGTAAGTGCTCTGCGCCAGCTCCAGCTGCACCGCATGGATGTGATTGGCCGGATCGCCGTAATGCCGGGTGATATGCCCGCCCTTGAAGCGGCCATTGAGCACATGGCTGTAGCCTTGGGCCTGGGCGCACACCTCTTTCAGCCGTTCGGCCAGAGCCGGGTCGCAACTGGCGCCGTTGAAGGTACCCAGGTTGAAATCCGGTAGCTTGCCGTCGAACAGGTGCGGGATCAGTGAACGGATCGAATGGGCGTCCCACAGCAGGGCGTAGCCGAACTGCTCGCGCAGCCGCGCCAGCTCGCGACGAATCGTGTCGTGGTAGGGGCGCCAGATCTGCTCCAGATACTGCTTGCGCTCCTCGCCTGTCGGCACCAGCCCGTCCTTGAACAATGGCTCGCCATCGAACAGCGTGGCCGGGTACAGGCCAGTGGTGGCACCAACGTACAGCGGCTTGTCGTCATCCGGGCGGTTCAGGTCGATGACGAAGCGCGAATACTCCGCTGCCACCACACTGGCGCCCATCTCACGGGCAAAGTCATACAGCCGTGGTATATGCCAGTCAGTGTCTGGCAGGCTGCGCGCCTGATCGACCAGGCCGTCTCGTACCGCCGGCGACAGCTTCAGGCCGGCATGGGGCATGCTGATCAGCAGCGGCAGGCGGCCCTGGTGAAAACTCAGTACCTTGTCCATCGTGCCTCACTCAGTTGGAAATCTCGTGGCCCTTGCGCACCACGCGCTTGGGCAGGTCGCCGCCCAGCCAGTAGGCCAGGTCGGCGGGGCGTTCGATCTGCCAGGCGACGAAGTCGGCGACCTTGCCCACTTCCAGCGAGCCGTGGCTGTCGCCCAGGCCCAGCGCCGTGGCGGCGTGCACGGTGACACCGGCCAGGGCCTCTTCCGGGGTCATGCGGAAGCAGGTGCAGCCCATGTTCAGCATCAGCCGTAGCGACAGCCCTGGCGAGGTGCCGGGGTTGAGGTCGCTGGCCAGGGCAATCTTCACGCCGTGGCGGCGCAAGGCGTCCATCGGCGGCAGCTGGGTTTCGCGCAGGAAGTAGAACGCGCCCGGCAGCAGCACGGCGACCGTGCCGGCTTTTGCCATGGCAATGGCGTCTTCCTCGGTCATGAATTCCAGATGGTCAGCCGAAAGCGCCTGGTAGCGCGCCGCCAGGCTGGAACCGTGCAGCGACGACAACTGTTCGGCGTGCAACTTGACCGGCAGGCCCAGCTCGCGCGCCTTGATGAACAGCCGCTCGACCTGGGCCGGGGAGAACGCCAGGTGTTCGCAGAAGGCATCCACTGCGTCCACCAGGCCTTCGGCGGCCAGGGCCGGCAGCATTTCATCGCAGATGTGCGCGATGTAGTCGTCAGCCCGGCCGACGTATTCCGGCGGCAAGGCATGGGCTGCCAGGCAGGTGGCGCGCACCGCCAAAGGCAACTCGTCAGCCAGGCGCCGGGCCACGCGCAGCATCTTGCGCTCGTTGGCCAGGTCCAGGCCGTAGCCGGACTTGATCTCGATGGTGGTCACGCCATCGCGCATCAGCGCCTGGACCCGCTGGCGAGCACTGGCGAACAGCTCGTCCTCGCTGGCCGCGCGGGTGGCCCGCACGGTGCTGGCGATGCCACCGCCCTGTGCGGCGATTTCGGCATAGCTCACGCCCTGCAGGCGCTGCTCGAACTCGCCGCTGCGGTTGCCACCGAACACCGCGTGGGTGTGGCAGTCGATCAGCCCCGGGGTGACCCAGGCGCCGCCCAGGTCCACCGTACGCTCGGCATCGACCGACACCAGCTCGACGCGTGGGCCGATCCACTCGATCAGCCCGGCGTCGGTGACGATGGCCGCGTCCTCGATGGCCGAGTAACGGCCTTCGGCCATGGTTGCCACATGGCAGTGCTGCCAGACGGTTCTCATACATTGACTCCTGTACTTAGCGGTGCAGCTCGGCCGGTTCCGCTACCGGGTTGCCCTGCCCTGCGCGCGGCTTGCACCACAGCAGGTAGGACGCCACCAGGAACACCACCCAGACCACGCCGACGAGCAGTGCCGCCTGGGTATCCGGGAAGTAACCGAGCACGCCAAAGATGAACACCATGAACGCAATGGCCATGGCCGGGCCGTAAGGCCAGAACGGTACCGGGAACTGTAGCTGGGCCACTTGTTCACGGCTCATGCTGCGGCGCATGGCCACTTGGGTGAGCAGGATCATCAGCCACACCCACACGGTGGCGAAGGTAGCGATCGAAGCGATCAGCAGGAACACGTTCTCCGGGATCAGGTAGTTGAGCAGCACGCCGATCAGCAGCGCAGCACCCATCACCACAACGGTCATCCACGGCACGCCGTGCTTCGACAGCTTGCTGAAGCCGCGCGGTGCGTGGCCTTGCTGGGCCAGGCCGTACATCATGCGGCCGGCGCCGAAGATGTCGCTGTTGATGGCCGAGATCGCGGCAGAAATCACCACGATGTTCAGCACCGCGGCGGCAGAGCCGATGCCCAGGTTACTGAAGATCTGCACGAACGGGCTGCCCTGGCTGCCGATCTGCGGCCATGGGAACAGGCACATCAGCACGAACAGGGTGAGCACGTAGAACAGCAGGATGCGCAACGGCACGGCGTTGATAGCCTTGGGGATGACCCGCTGCGGGTCCTTGGCCTCACCGGCGGTGACGCCGATGATCTCGATGCCGCCGAACGCGAACATCACCACGGCAAAGGAGGCGATCAGGCCACCCACGCCATTGGGCATGAAGCCGCCGTGGTCGAACAGGTTGCTGACACCCACGGCCTGCCCGGTGCCTACCTGGCTGAAGCCGAAGGCCATGATGCCGAGGCCGGCCAGGATCATCGCCACGATGGCGCCGACCTTGAGCAGCGACAGCCAGAATTCCATTTCGCCAAAGACCTTGACGTTGCACAGGTTGAGGCCGCCGATCAGGAAGACGATGCCCAGCACCCAGATCCAGCGGGCCACTTCCGGGAACCAGAAGCCCATGTAGATACCGAAGGCGGTGACGTCGGCGATGGCGACGATGACCATCTCGAAGGCGTAGGTCCAGCCAAGGATGAAGCCGGCCATGGGGCCGAGGTAGGTGCTGGCGTAGTGGCCGAACGAGCCGGCGACCGGGTTGTGCACAGCCATTTCGCCGAGGGCGCGCATGACCATGAATACGGCGGCGCCGCCGATCAGGTAGGCCAGCAGCACAGCCGGGCCGGCCATCTGGATGGCCGAGGCGGAACCGTAGAACAGCCCGGTGCCGATGGCGGAACCGAGGGCCATGAAACGGATGTGGCGGGCACTTAGCCCGCGCTTTAGACCTTGAGCTTGTTGCATGTCACGTCCTTAAATTGTTTTTGTGGTCGTGAGATCGAGGGGGGCTGCCTTGCAGCCCAATCGCCGGCAAGCCAGCCCCCACAGAGATGGTGTGTCGCATCTCCATCTGTGGGAGCCGGCTTGCCGGCGATGGGCCGCACAGCGGCCCCTGGGGGCATTACAGGCTTGGCAGCACACCAGCCGGCAGCAGGCCGGTCAGGCGACCCTTGGCCAACAGTTCCACGGCCTTTTCGATGTCGGGCGCGAAGAAACGGTCACGGTCGTAGTGCGGCACTTCGCTGCGCAGCGCCTGGCGCGCCTGCTCCAGCTTGGCCGAGGTCTTCAGGCCCTTGCGCAGGTCCAGGCCCTGGCAGGCGCCCAGCCATTCGATGGCCAGCACACCACGGGTGTTTTCGGCCATTTCCCACAGGCGCTTGCCAGCAGCCGGGGCCATCGACACATGGTCTTCCTGGTTGGCCGAAGTCGGCAGGCTGTCGACGCTGTGCGGGTGCGACAGGGCCTTGTTCTCGCTGGCCAGGGCAGCAGCGGTGACCTGGGCGATCATGAAGCCCGAGTTGACCCCACCGTTTTCCACCAGGAACGGCGGCAGCTGGGACATGTGCTTGTCCATCATCAGCGAGATACGGCGCTCGCTCAGCGAACCGATTTCGGCAATGGCCAGGGCGATGTTGTCGGCGGCCATGGCCACCGGCTCGGCGTGGAAGTTACCGCCGGAAATCACGTCACCTTCGGCAGCGAACACCAGCGGGTTGTCCGACACGGCGTTGGCTTCGATGCCCAGTACCTCGGCAGCCTGGCGCAGCTGGGTCAGGCAGGCGCCCATGACCTGCGGCTGGCAACGCAACGAGTACGGATCCTGGACCTTGTCGCAGTTCTTGTGCGACAGCGACACTTCGCTGGAGTCGCCCAGCAGGTCACGGAAGCAGGCAGCAGTGTCGATCTGGCCACGCTGGCCTCGCACTTCGTGGATACGCGCATCGAACGGCGAGCGCGAGCCCAGTGCGGCTTCAACGCTCAGGCCGCCGCAGGCAATGGCGGCGGCGTACAGGTCTTCACCCTGGAACAGGCCACGCAGGGCATAGGCGGTGGAAGCCTGGGTGCCGTTGAGCAGGGCCAGGCCCTCCTTTGCAGCCAGGGTCAGCGGCTCGAGGCCGGCCACGGCCAGGGCTTCGGTGGCTGGTAGCCACTGGCCCTTGTAGCGTGCCTTGCCTTCACCCAGCAGCACCAGCGACATGTGCGCCAGCGGGGCGAGGTCACCGGAAGCGCCCACCGAACCCTTCAGTGGGATGTGTGGATAGACTTCGGCGTTGACCAGGGCGATCAGCGCGTCGATGACTTTGCGACGGATACCGGAGAAGCCACGGCTGAGACTGTTGATCTTCAGCACCATGATCAGCCGCACCAGGTCGTCATCCAGCGGCGCGCCGACACCGGCGGCGTGGGACAGCACCAGCGAGCGCTGCAGGTTTTCCAGGTCGTGGCTGGCGATGCGGGTCGAGGCCAGCAGGCCGAAACCGGTGTTGATGCCGTAGGCGGTACGGTCTTCGGCAATGATCTGCTCGACGCAGGCAACGCTGGCGTCGATGGCCGGCGCGGCGCTGGCGTCCAGCTTCAGGCGCACGGGCGCGGCATGGATGGCGCGCAGCTGGGCCAGGGTCAGCGTGCCAGGCTTGAGGGTCAATTCGGTCACTTTACTACTCCAATCGCGTGGAGCCGCAGACCCGTTTGTAGGTGCCTGCGCGCTCCTTCTTGTTGTTCAGTATCACCCTTGTGGGGTGCGATCCAAAGCGTGGCGATCAGCCAGTGATCATCGGCAGGTCCAGGCCCTGCTCCTTGGCGCAGTCGATGGCGATGTCGTAACCGGCATCGGCGTGACGCATTACGCCAGTCCCTGGGTCGTTGGTCAGCACGCGAGCGATACGCTCGGCGGCTTCATCGGTACCGTCGCAGACGATGACCATGCCCGAGTGCTGGGAGAAGCCCATGCCCACGCCACCACCGTGGTGCAGCGAAACCCAGGTAGCACCGCCGGCGGTGTTCAGCAGGGCGTTGAGCAGCGGCCAGTCGGAGACAGCGTCGGAACCGTCGCGCATGGCTTCGGTTTCACGGTTGGGGCTGGACACCGAACCGGAGTCCAGGTGGTCACGGCCGATCACGATCGGTGCCGACAGCTCGCCGCTGCGTACCATTTCGTTGAACGCCAGGCCCAGCTTGGCGCGCAGGCCCAGGCCAACCCAGCAGATACGTGCCGGCAGGCCCTGGAAGCTGATGCGCTCGCGAGCCATGTCCAGCCAGCGGTGCAGGTGGGCGTCGTCGGGGATCAGTTCCTTGACCTTGGCGTCGGTCTTGTAGATGTCTTCGGCATCACCGGACAGCGCCGCCCAGCGGAACGGGCCGATGCCACGGCAGAACAGCGGGCGGATGTAGGCCGGCACGAAGCCCGGGAAGTCGAAGGCATTGGCCACGCCTTCTTCCTTGGCCATCTGGCGGATGTTGTTGCCATAGTCGAAGGTCGGGACACCCTGCTTCTGGAAATCGAGCATGGCTTGCACGTGCACGGCCATCGACTGCTTGGCGGCCTTGACCACTGCAGCCGGCTCGGTCTGCGCGCGGTCGCGGTACTGTTCCCAGGTCCAGCCGGCTGGCAGGTAACCGTTCAGCGGGTCGTGGGCGCTGGTCTGGTCGGTGACCATGTCCGGGCGCACGCCACGCTTGACCAGCTCTGGCAGGATTTCGGCAGCGTTGCCGTGCAGGGCGATGGAGATGGCCTTGCCTTCGGCGGTGTACTTGGCGATGCGTGCCAGGGCGTCGTCGAGGTCGGTTGCCTGTTCATCGACGTAACGGGTTTCCAGGCGGAAGTCGATGCGGCTCTGCTGGCATTCGATGTTCAGCGAGCAGGCACCGGCCAGGGTGGCGGCCAGTGGCTGGGCGCCACCCATGCCGCCCAGGCCGGCGGTGAGCACCCACTTGCCTTTCAGGCTGCCGCCGTAATGCTGGCGACCGGCTTCGACGAAGGTTTCGTAGGTGCCCTGGACGATGCCCTGGCTGCCGATGTAGATCCAGCTGCCGGCGGTCATCTGGCCGTACATGGCCAGGCCCTTGGCGTCCAGTTCGTTGAAGTGTTCCCAGTTGGCCCAGTGCGGCACCAGGTTGGAGTTGGCGATCAGTACGCGCGGGGCATTGCTGTGGGTCTTGAACACGCCGACCGGCTTGCCCGACTGCACCAGCAGGGTTTCGTCGTCTTCCAGGCGGGTCAGGGTCTCGACGATCTTGTCGTAGCACGCCCAGTTACGGGCAGCGCGGCCGATACCGCCGTACACCACCAGTTCCTTCGGGTTTTCCGCGACCTGTGGATCGAGGTTGTTCATCAGCATGCGCAGCGGCGCTTCGGTCAGCCAGCTTTTGGCAGTCAGCTTGTTGCCACGTGGGGCACGGATTTCAACGTCACGGTATTTGTTGTTGTCGGTCACGGGAAAGGTCCTCTGCGGTCGTCCGCGGGCGGGTATGTCGTGGTAGATATACAAACACACCTTTACTTGTATGTACAAGCATGGACAACCAAAATAATTGGACTTTCCCGCTGAATGGCAAAAGAAATGGGGCCGCTGCGCGGCCCTTCGCGGGCTTGCCCGCTCCCACAGAGAGCTCCACTGCCTTCAAGGCGTGCGCTGTACCTGTGGGAGCGGGCAAGCCCGCGAAGGGCTGCGCAGCAGCCCCCGGCTATCTCAACGTGAAACGAGTTCGATCAGGCAGAACCGCCCCTGCACATCCAACCCCAGCAACTGGTCATTGCCCTCCAGCCGCAGGCAGTCATACAGCCCCAACCGCTGCGCCTCGCGCCCGGCAATACCCACCTCGACCTGGCTGCTGGCCGCGAACAGCAACAGCGTCGACGCCGAACTGTACAAACGGCTGGTGCCATCGAACCACTGCAACCGCGCCCGGTAGCGCTGCGGTGCATAGATCAGGTTGAAATCGCGGATCGCGCCGCCCAGCAGCTTGCAGCTGACCTGGCTCTCGCCACTGAAGGCAAAGGCATCGAACGGCAGCAACGGCCGGCTGGCCTGGCCGTCGACCAACAGGCGCATGCCGTCGCCTTGCAACACGGTGATGATCCGCTGATAGCCGGCGAAGGTGGAAAACCCACCGGACTCCTCGATATCGGCAATCGACAAGCGCCAGCCAAAGCCGTCCAGGCCCTCGCCATTGTCGCGAGTAATCTCTTCGGTGAAACCGCCACCGTTCTTCCACGGCATGCGCGGGTAGCCCTGCGCACGCAACAACTGCAGCTGACTCATTTGCTGAAACGTCCTTCCAGGCGATGACGGGAACCAGGGTGGATCAGCCGCGCGGCGGTCACCGGCTGGCGGCCGGACCAGGTGCGACGGCGGATCAGCAGGCAGGGCTCGCCCCGCTCGATCTGCAACAGGCGGCATTCTTCCGGCTCGGCCAGGATTGCCTCGACCACGTGTTCACCCTCGGTCAGCGGCGCCACCTGCGACAGGTAGGCGTAAGGCGTCTGCCGGGTGAAGTCCTGCTTGAGGTAGTCGGGGGCAATCGCAGCATTGACGTAGCGGTCCTCGATCTGCACCGGCACGCCGTTCTCGAAATGCACGATCAGCGAGTGGAACACCCGCTGGCCTTCGCGCATGTCCAGGGCCAGGGCCCGCTCGGAACCGGCCGTTTCCTCGGTGAGGGTGATCACCTGGCAGCTATGCTGGTGGCCACGAGCGGCAATTTCATCGGCGATGTTGTTGACCTCGAACAGCGCCGAACGCCCCTTGGGCTCGGCCACGAAGGTCCCGACCCCTTGCATGCGCACCAGAAGGCCTTCGGCGGTAAGTTCGCGCAGGGCGCGGTTGATGGTCATACGGCTGAAGCCCAGCTCGCTGACCAGTTCGCTCTCCGAGGGTACTCGGTGATGCGGTGGCCAGCTGCCGTTGTCGATCTGCTGGATGATCATCTGTTTGACCCGGGCGTACAGCGGCGCCGGGCCCTCGCCCATCTGGGCAACCAGCGCGGAGACAGGAGGTGTCGGCACGGCGTTGGATCCTTGTGCAAATGGAATGAGCGGTAGCTTGCCGCAGTTTACCCGGCAGGCAAACGCCTGTATATGTATATACAAGTCAACAATAACAGGATTTTCACCGATGTCCGCCTACTTCGCCGAACGCGCCCTGCTACCCACGGGCTGGGCCAGCAATGTCCGCATCGAGGTCACCTGCGATGGCCGCGTGGCCCGCATCGAACCGGATGCTTCGGCCGAAGGCGCCGAGCGGCTGGCCGGCCCACTGCTGCCCGGCATGCCCAACCTGCACTCGCATGCCTTCCAGCGCGCCATGGCAGGGCTGGCGGAAGTCGCCGGCAACCCCAACGACAGTTTCTGGACCTGGCGCGACCTGATGTACCGCCTGGTCGGCCAGATCAGCCCGGAGCAGCTGCAGGTCATCGCCCGCCAGCTCTATATCGAAATGCTCAAGGCCGGCTACACCTCGGTGGCCGAATTCCACTACGTACACCATGACCAGGCCGGCAAGGCCTACGCCGACCCGGCCGAACTGTCCCGCCGCATCAGCGCGGCTGCAGCCGACAGCGGCATTGGCCTGACCTTGCTGCCGGTGCTGTACAGCCACGCAGGCTTCGGCGGCCAGGCCCCGAATGAGGGGCAGCGGCGCTTCATCAACTCCACCGAGCAGTACCTGCAACTGCAAGCGCAGCTGGCCCCGCTGCTGGCCGCGCAACCCGCGCAGCAACTGGGTCTGTGCTTCCATTCGCTGCGCGCCGTGACGCCCGGGCAGATCGCCGAAGTGCTGGCAGCCAGCGACAAGCAGTGCCCGGTGCATATCCATATCGCCGAGCAGCAGAAGGAAGTCGACGACTGCCTGGCCTGGAGCGGCCTGCGCCCGCTGCAGTGGCTGTACGAGCACGTGGACGTGGACCCACGCTGGTGCCTGGTGCATGCCACCCATGCCGAGCCGGATGAAGTCACCGCCATGGCCCGCAGCGGCGCGGTAGCCGGGCTGTGCCTGACCACCGAGGCCAACCTGGGCGACGGGATTTTCCCGGCAGTGGACTATCTGGCACAGGGTGGGCGCATGGGCATTGGTTCGGACAGCCATGTGTCGTTGAGTGTGGTGGAGGAACTGCGCTGGTTGGAATACGGCCAGCGGCTGCGCGACCAGCGGCGTAACCGCCTGTATCGCGGCGACCAGCCGATGGTCGGGCGCACGCTGTATGACACTGCGCTGGCGGGCGGCGCGCAGGCGCTGGGGCAGGCGGTCGGGGAACTGGCCGTGGGCAAGCGCGCCGACTGGCTGGTGCTCGATGGGCAGGACCCTTACATCGCCATGGCCGATGGGGATGCGATTCTCAACCGCTGGCTGTTTGCCGGCGGCGATCGCCAGGTGCGGGATGTGATGGTGAATGGGCAGTGGGTGGTGCGCCAGGGGGAACATGCACAGCAAGAGGAAAGCGGGCGCGCGTTTGCCGAGGTGTTGCGCCAGCTTTTGGGCTGAGTTTTTGGGGCCGCTTTGCGGCCCATCGCGACACAAGGCCGCTCCTACAGGGATATGCGTTCCCCTGTAGGAGCGGCCTTGTGTCGCGATGGGTTGCAAAGCAACCCTCAGAAATTCAGTGCCTCTTGACGATCTGCTGGTCCGACGCACGCCAGATCAGCCGATTGGTGTCATACCCCTGCTGCCGGGCCCTGGACATCAGATTCTCGCGCTCCCAGGCCGCTAGCGTCGGCGTACGCGACAGGATCCACAAGTGCTTGCGGTCCGGGCTGCCGACCACCGCCGTACGGTAGCGATCATCCACATACAGAATCCAGTACTCGCCCCTCGCCACCCCTGGCACCAGCTTGGTGAACCAGTTGTCGAACTCGACCCACAACTTGTCGGTGTGCCCCGGCTCCTGGATGTTCGCATGCCCTTCGGCGCGCAGCCATTCGTCACCCATGGTGCGGCAGCGGTTGAGCACGCCGAGGCTACCATCGAGCCTGAGGTTGTAGTGCGCTTCCGACTGCTCGCAGCCGGTCTGGTAGCGCATCGGCAGGCGCGCCAGCTCGTACCACTTGCCCTGGTAGCGCTTGAGGTCGATGTTGCCTGCGGTTTTCGGTGCCAGCGGGTCATGCACGGAGCCGGCGCAACCGCCCAGCAGCAATGCCAGGCATACCCCCATCAGCAGATACAGGTGCCTCATTTGAGACCCTGCCCTGAATACATGAGCACCTTGTCAGCCGCATACTGGACACTGATGAAGCTCTTCTCGTCCCCCCAGGTGCAGCTGCTCATCCCCAGCGCGCCAGAGCACTCGGTCGGCGTGCCGAGCAACTGCTCGACCTCGGCCTTGTTCATACCGGCCTTGATCTTGGAATAGTTTTCCTGATTGATCTTGCTGCAGGCAGTCAGGACGACGCACAGCGACAACAGGGCGAGGGAACGCAACGACATGAAGGACACTCCTGGAGAGGGGATACAGGCGAGTGGCCTGCAGTGACCTTCGACGGTAAAAACCCTCCCAGGTTCCCTACCCTCCCTCCTCTATCCCTACGCCATTGGTCGGATGGCCACTACTGTGCGATTAATCACAAAGCATTGATCATCCGCCCAATAAAAAAGCCGCCCCCTGTAGGAGCGGCCTTGTGTCGCGATGGCCTGCGCAGCAGGCCCCTGCTATCTCAGAACCTGGACCCAGGCTCCAGCAAAAAGTCCATCTCTTCGCTGGTGCTCGGCCGCTCCAGCACCAGGTTGCGGTGCGGGAAGCGCCCGAAACGGGCAATCACCCGCTGGTGCTGCTCGGCATAGTCGAGGAAGCCTTCGAACAACCGGCGGTTGGCCTCGGGCTGCTCCTCCAGCAGTAGCTGGTAGCGCTCGACGCACAGGTTCTGCCAGTCCAGTACCTCGGCGTGCTCCAGCACCAGCAGCACGAACACCCGCTGGATCGGCAGCAGCTGGTAATCCCAGTTTTTCTGCAAACCTTGCATCGCCACCACTTGGGCACGCCGATCGCCCTCGAAGGCGCGCGGCGTGTCGCGGTAGATCATGCGCGGCAGCTGGTCCAGCAGAATCAGCAGGCCCAGCCAGCCCTGCGGGCTTTGCTGCCACTCGTCGAGCCCACCCGCCAGGGCATGCTCGACCAGCTCGCCAAACAGCGCATGGGCCTCGGCATCATGATGCTTGCCGAACCACAGCGTACTCTTCTCGTCAGCCACGGCCTGGGGACTGGTGCCCCAACCGAACCACCACTCCAGCAACGGCTGCCAAGGTGCGAGCATGACTTACTCCTTGTGGTAGGCGGTGACGCGCTCGACCTCTTCCTTCGAGCCGAGGATTACCGACACACGCTGGTGCAGGCTTTCTGGCTGGATGTCGAGGATGCGATCGTAACCGTTGGTAGAAGCGCCGCCGGCCTGTTCGATGATGAACGACATCGGGTTGGCTTCGTACATCAGGCGCAGCTTGCCCGGCTTGCTCGGCTCGCGGGCGTCACGTGGGTACATGAACAGGCCGCCACGGGTCAGGATGCGGTGTACGTCGGCCACCATCGAGGCGATCCAGCGCATGTTGTAGTTCTTCTTCAGCGGGCCGGTCTCGCCTGCCAGCAGTTCGCCCACGTAGCGCTGAACCGGGGCTTCCCAGTGGCGCTGGTTGGACATGTTGATGGCGAATTCTGCGGTGCTTTCCGGCACGCGGATGTTTTCGTGGGTGAGGACGAAGCTGCCCAGTTCGCGGTCCAGGGTGAAGCCCTTGACGCCGTTGCCCAGGGTCAGGATCAGCATGGTCTGCGGGCCGTAGATGGCGTAACCGGCGGCGACCTGCTGGGTGCCTGGCTGCAGGAAGGCATTTTCGTTCAGGGTTTCGTTCTGGCTCAGGTATTCGTTAGGGCAACGCAGTACCGAGAAGATGGTGCCGACCGAAACGTTGACGTCGATGTTGGACGAGCCGTCCAGCGGGTCGAAGACCAGCAGGTACGCGCCTTTCGGGTACTTGCCCGGGATCTGGTAGGCGTTGTCCATTTCTTCGGAAGCCATGCCGGCCAGGTGGCCGCCCCACTCGTTGGCTTCCAGCAGGATATCGTTGGAAATCACGTCCAGTTTCTTCTGGACTTCGCCCTGCACGTTTTCAGTGCCCATGCTGCCCAGCACACCACCAAGGGCGCCTTTGGACACGTGATGGCTGATTTCCTTGCACGCACGCGCCACCACCTCGATCAGGAAGCGCAGATCGGCAGGGGTATTGTTGCTGCGGGTCTGCTCAATCAGATAGCGACTCAGGGTAACGCGGGACATGTATGGCTCCGAAAGGATGGGGGGAATAAAAACCCCCGCAGTTTACAGGGAGAGTTGCGGGCTAGCGAGTGATGAGACTCGCCACGGCTCTCAGACGGCACAATAGGTCGGTAGTTCAGCGTGCGCCAGGCCGGTGGTCGGAGTGAGGCCCATTCGCGGGTGAACCCGCTCTCACAGGATCTTCACAAAATTCAGGGCCTGTGCAGTCCCTGTGGGAGCGGGTTTACCCGCGAAGAGGCCGGTGCAGGCTTACCTCAATCCAAGGCCCTCCAGATCTCGCTGGCATATTCCCGAATGGTCCGGTCCGAAGAAAACCAGCCCATCCGTGCGGTGTTCAGCACCGCCATGCGCCACCATTCCTGCGGCTTGTGCCACAGGTCCTCGACCCGCTGCTGGGCATCCCAGTAGGCATCGAAGTCGGCACACACCAGGAAGCGGTCATAAGCCACCAACCCGTCGATCAAGGCGGTGTAGCGCGACGGGTCATCCGGCGAGAACACCCCGCTGCGAATGGCTTGCAGCACATCGTTCAGGCGACTGGATGCGGCAATCGCCGCCGTCGCACCGAAGTCCCCGGCGCGGCGCCGCGCTTCAACCTGCTGCGCGGTGAGGCCGAAGATGAACATGTTGTCGGCCCCGACCTGCTCGCTCATTTCCACGTTGGCGCCATCCAGGGTGCCGATGGTCAGCGCGCCGTTGAGGCCGAACTTCATGTTGCTGGTGCCGGAAGCTTCGTAACCGGCGGTGGAAATCTGCTCGGAAAGGTCCGCCGCCGGGATGATGCTTTCAGCCAGGCTGACGTTGTAGTTGGGCAGGAACACCACCTTCAGCAGGCCGCGCACGGTCGGGTCGTTGTTCACCACCCGGGCGATGTCGTTGGCCAATTTGATGATCAGCTTGGCCTGGTGATAGCTGGCCGCGGCCTTGCCGGCGAAGATCTTCACCCGTGGCACCCAGTCGGTACCGGGGTCGTTGCGCATGGCCTGGTACAGCGCCACCGTATGCAGCAGGTTGAGCAACTGGCGCTTGTATTCATGGATGCGCTTGACCTGCACATCGAACAACGCTTCGGGGTTCACCGTAACGCCCAGACGGTCCTGGATGATGCTGGCCAGGGCCCGCTTGCTGTGCAGGCGCTGCGCGGCGAATTGCTTGCGGAAGCCGCTCTTGTCGGCGAACGGCACCAGATTGGCCAGGCGCCCTTCGGGGTCGTCCAGCAGCTCGGGGCCCAGTGCCTCTACCAGCATCGCGGTCAGCTGCGGATTGGACTGGTACAGCCAGCGGCGGAAGGTAATGCCGTTGGTCTTGTTGTTGATCCGCTGCGGGTAGAGCTTGTGCAGTTCGGCGAATACCGTGCTTTTCATCAGCTTGCTGTGCAGCGCCGATACACCGTTGACACTGTGCGAACCGAGGAACGCCAGGTTGCCCATACGCACCCGACGGCCGTTGTCTTCCTCGATCAGCGACACGGCCCGCAACACATCGAAGTCGTGCAGGCCTTTCGCCCGCAGCGCGTCGATGTGGTAGGCGTTGATCAGGTAGATGATCTGCATGTGCCGCGGCAGCATGCGCTCCATCAGCGCTACCGGCCAGGTTTCCAGGGCCTCGGGCAGCAAGGTGTGGTTGGTGTAGGCCAGGGTGCCGACGGTCAGCTCCCAGGCGGTATCCCAGGGGATTTCATGCTGGTCGACCAGCAGGCGCATAAGCTCGGCCACGGCGATCGACGGGTGGGTGTCATTAAGCTGGATGGCCGCCGCGTCCGGCAGGTTGAGCAGGTTGTCGTGCATGTTCAGATGGCGGCGCAGCAGGTCCTGCAACGAGGCCGAGACGAAGAAGTATTCCTGGCGCAGGCGCAGTTCCTGGCCCGCCTCGGTGCTGTCGGCCGGATACAGCACTCGCGAAATGCTTTCGGCCCGTGCCACTTCCGCCACGGCGCCCAGATGGTCACCGGCATTGAAGCGCTCCAGGTGCAGCTCTTCCAGCGCCCGCGCACGCCACAGGCGCAGGGTATTGACGCTGGCCCCGCGCCAACCGACCACCGGCGTGTCATAGGCCACCGCCCGCACGGTCTCGCCCGGCCACCACACCTGGCGCTGCTGGCCGTGGGTGTCGTGCACCGTTTCGACGCTGCCGCCAAAGCTGATGGGGTAGATCACCTCGGCGCGCTCGAACTCCCAGGGGTTGCCGAAGTCCAGCCAGTTCTCGGTCTGCTCCTGTTGCCAGCCATCGACCATGGCCTGGCGGAACAGCCCGTGCTCGTAGCGGATGCCATAGCCGTGGGCGGCGATGCCCAGGGTCGACATGCTCTCCATGAAGCACGCTGCCAGGCGCCCCAGGCCACCGTTGCCCAACGCGGCATCGGGTTCAAGCAGGCGGATGCGCTCCAAGTCCACGTCCAGCCCTTCCAGGGCGTCGCGGGCAATGTCCAGCAGGCCCAGGTTGCTCAGGCTGTCGTACAGCAGGCGGCCGATGAGGAATTCGAGGGAAAGGTAATAGACCCGCTTCTGGCTGCGGCGATAAGCCTGGCGGGTGTGGTCCATCCAGTGATCGACCATGTGATCGCGCGCGGCCAGGGCGATGGCTTCGAACCAGTCGTGGTCGAAGGCGTGCTCCGGGTCCTTGCCGACCGCGTAGGTCAGCTTGTCCAGTACAGCGGCGCGAAATTCGGCCACCTCGGCGTCACGAGCTTTTGGTTCCTGGGACATGCGGCATCCTCGGGCAAGTTGACGAAAACGGAGGGAGACTGTTGAGCCTAGACCCTTCGACAGGGAGTGACAGTTACCGTTCGCAGTTTTCATGCCCACTTTGCGATTCCGGCAAAAGGTTGTTCATAAATTGAACAATTCCGGTATGATCGCGCGCCCCAAGACCGTGATACACCCCCATAACGATGAAAACGACCCTGATCGCCGCGGCCGAAGTCGACCGCCTGGAGACCTGGCAGCGCTATACCAGCAACATGTGCCATGGCTGCCATTCGACCTGCTGCACCCTGCCGGTGGAGGTGAAGATCAAGGATCTGATCCGTATCGGCGTGGTCGACGAGTTCGAAAAAGACGAACCGCCGAAGAACATCGCCAAGCGCCTGCAGAAGGACGGCATCATCGAGCGCTTCAACCAGAAGTCGGGGATCTTCACCCTGACCCGGATGAGCAATGATGACTGCCTGTACCTGGACCGTAAAAGCCGGCTGTGCACCATTTATGACAAGCGGCCGGATACCTGCCGCAACCACCCCAAGGTCGGGCCGCGGCCGGGGTATTGTGCCTATAAGCCCAAGGTTGTCGGGCGCTGATCATTAGCCTGTTCAGGCCTCTTCGCGGGTGAACCCGCTCCCACAGGTACACCACAACATTCAAGACCTGTGCAGCACCTGTGGGAGCGGGTTTACCCGCGAAGAGGCCCGCAAAGACAACACAAATCCTGCAGGCAAAAAAAACGCCCCCGGTCTTTCGACCGGGGGCGTTTTCATTCAGCCTGAGCTAACTCAGTTCTTGGCTTTCTTGGCAGCGCGGGTACGCTCGCCTTCGTCCAGGATCTTCTTGCGCAGACGGATCGACTTAGGAGTCACTTCGCACAGCTCGTCGTCCTGGATGAATTCCAGGGCCTGTTCCAGGGTGTGGCGAACTGGCGGTACCAGGGCGATGACTTCGTCTTTGCCCGAAGCACGCATGTTGTCGAGCTTCTTGCCCTTGGTCGGGTTCACGCCCAGGTCGTTGTCACGGCTGTTCAGGCCGATGATCTGACCGTTGTAGATCTCCTGGCCGTGTTCAACGAACAGCTTGCCGCGAGCCTGCAGGGTTTCCAGCGAGTAGGTCAGCGCCTTGCCGGTCTCGACCGATACCAGAACGCCGTTCAGGCGGCCGGACATCTGGCCCGACTTCATGGTGTCGTAGCGATCGAAGATCGAGGTCAGGATGCCTGCACCGTTGGTCAGGGTCAGGAACTGGTTACGGAAACCGATCAGACCACGGGCTGGAATGTTGTATTCCAGGCGAACACGGCCCTTGCCATCCGGCACCATGTTGGTCAGGTCGCCCTTACGCAGGCCCATCTCTTCCATGACCTTGCCCTGGGATTCTTCAGGGATGTCGATGGTGACGTTCTCGAACGGCTCCTGCTTGACGCCGTCGACTTCGCGGATGATCACTTCAGGACGGCCTACAGCCATCTCGAAGCCTTCACGACGCATGGTTTCGATCAGTACCGACAGGTGCAGTTCACCGCGGCCCGATACCTTGAACTTGTCAGGGGAATCGGTTTCCTGAACGCGCAGGGCTACGTTGTACAGCAGCTCTTTGTCCAGACGGTCCTTGATGTTACGGCTGGTGACGAACTTGCCTTCCTTGCCGCAGAACGGCGAGTCGTTGACCTGGAAGGTCATCGAAACGGTTGGCTCGTCGACGGTCAGCGGCTTCATCGCTTCTACCGCATCCGGTGCGCACAGGGTGTCGGAGATGAACAGTTCGTCGAAACCGCTGATGCAGACGATATCGCCGGCCTGGGCTTCTTCGACATCCACGCGGTGCAGGCCGTGGTGACCCATCAGCTTCAGGATACGACCGTTACGCTTCTTGCCGTTGGTGTCGATGGCGACAACCGGGGTGTTCGGCTTGACGCGACCACGGGCGATACGGCCAACGCCGATAACACCGAGGAAGCTGTTGTAGTCCAGTGCGGAGATCTGCATCTGGAACGGGCCGTCACGGTCAACGGACGGTGCTGGTACGTTGTCGACGATCGACTGGTACAGCGCGGTCATGTCTTCGCCCATTTCGGTGTGGTCCAGACCGGCAATGCCGTTCAGGGCCGAGGCGTAGACAACCTTGAAGTCCAGCTGCTCATCGGTGGCACCGAGGTTGTCGAACAGATCGAAGATCTGGTCCAGAACCCAGTCAGGACGCGCGCCCGGGCGGTCAACCTTGTTGATCACCACGATCGGCTTCAGGCCAGCTTCGAAAGCCTTCTTGGTCACGAAGCGGGTTTGCGGCATCGGGCCGTCCTGGGCGTCGACCAGCAGCAGCACGGAGTCGACCATCGACATTACACGCTCAACCTCGCCACCGAAGTCGGCGTGGCCGGGGGTGTCGACGATGTTGATGTGGTAGCCGTTCCAGTTGATGGCGGTGTTTTTCGCCAGAATGGTAATGCCGCGCTCTTTTTCCTGGTCGTTGGAGTCCATCACGCGCTCGTCGTTGAGCTCGTTACGCTCCAGGGTGCCGGACTGGCGCAGGAGTTTGTCGACCAGGGTGGTTTTACCATGGTCAACGTGGGCGATGATGGCGATGTTACGCAGATTTTCGATCACAACTGTATCTCGATCAGAGGATTCGGTTGCCGCCAGTGTAGGCGGCGAATATGTACGGTTTGAGGCTCAGCGGGCCCGATGGTCGGGAGGGCGATGGCGGATGCTGCCGCCATACAGCCCTGGCGTCTTATGTCGGACGATAAACACGCACATTGGCATGTCCCTCACTGAGCAGGTGGTGTGCGTGCAAACGGCTCATCACACCTTTGTCGCAATACAGCAAGTACTGGCGGTTGGCATCCAGCTGCTTGAACTTGCTGTTGATGGCATAAAACGGCATGGCCTGGACTTCGATACCGTCGAGCACCAGAGGTTCGTCTTCCTGGGCATCGGGGTGACGAATGTCGATGACGATCTGGCCGGGCAGCGCCTCGGTCACTTCCTCGATTTCGATGTCCTTGCCCAGTTCGTCGATCACATGGTCGATGGAGATCAGCCGGGCGCGTTCCAGGGCGCGCTCCAGCACGGCCATGTCGAACTGCTTCTCTTCATGCTCCATGCGGTGGCGCTTGGCGTGGGTGGTCGGGTTTACCGAGATCACGCCGCAGTATTCTGGCATGTGCTTGGCGAAGTCGGCAGTGCCGATCGCGTTGGCCTGGTCGATGATGTCCTGCTTGTGGCTGGCCAGCAGCGGGCGCAGCACCAGCTTGTCGGTGGCCGAATCGATGATCGACAGGTTCGGCAGGGTCTGGCTGGAAACCTGGGAAATCGCTTCGCCGGTGACCAGGGCATCGATCTCCAGGCGGTCGGCCATGTGTGCGGCACCGCGCAGCATCATGCGCTTGAGGGTCACGCCCATGTAGCTGTTGTCGACCTTGTTGAGGATCTCGCCGACCACTTCCTCGAACGGCACGCTGATGAACAGCACGCGCTGGCTGCTGCCGAACTTCTTCCACAGGTAGTGGGCCACTTCCATCACGCCCAGCTCGTGGGCGCGGCCGCCGAGGTTGAAGAAGCAGAAGTGGGTCATCAGGCCACGGCGCATCATCTGGTAGGCCGCCACGGTGGAGTCGAAGCCGCCGGACATCAGTACCAGGGTCTGCTCCAGGGCGCCCAGCGGGTAGCCGCCGATGCCCTGGTGCTGGTTGTGGATCACGTACAGGCGCTGGTCGCGGATTTCGATACGCACCAGCACTTCCGGGTTCTTCAGTTCGATGCCGGCGGCTCCGCACTGCTGGCGCAGCTGGCTGCCGACGTATCGGTCGACATCCATCGAGGTGAAATCGTGGTGGCCGCCGCGCTTGCAGCGTACGGCGAAGTGCTTGCCGGCCAGCAGGTGACCGAAGTGCTGCTTGCACTTGGCAACGATGTCGTCGAAGTCCCCTAGCGGGTATTCCTCTACCTGCAGGAAGTGGGTAATACCCGGCGTGCAGGTGAGGCGCTCGATCATCTCGCGCTGGACTTTTTCGTCTTCGACGCGGGTGACCACTTCGAGATTGTCCCAGACACCATCGACCACGAGCTCAGGGTCGAGGTCCTTGAGCACGTTGCGGATGTTCTTGCCGAGCTGGCGGATGAAGCGCTTGCGCACCGGCCGGCTCTTGATGGTGATTTCTGGGAAGACTTTGACGATAAGTTTCATTGGTTAACAGCGCGCGCAGGGCCTGCCGAAAATGAGGGGCGCGAATTATAGCGGAAATTGCTCAGGATTTGAGCAACTTTTGATCAGAAGCTTTGAGATAAATAGAGGGAGTGGGTTTTGCGCTGGCTGTGCCGCCCCTTTCGCGGGTGAACCCGCTCCCACAAGAATGTCAGAGCCTTCGAAACCTGTGCGGTCCCTGTGGGAGCGGGTTCACCCGCGAAGAGGCCCTCAAAGAACGCACAATATTCAACCAGTGCACACTATTGGTGCACTACTACCAAAATTCGCATCTTAAGAGTGCACTTTTCACCATTAACCCATCACCAGATGCTCGCAAACGCCCCCTTTTATCCCGCCCTCGCCATTTTCGGGCACTGGCATGCAATTTGCTCCCTTGTGAGGCAGGTAAGCTTGGCCGACTATCCGCGCCCGGCAACACCCTTTTTCCAGGGCAGCGGCCCACCGCGCTCTAGACCATCCGGAGGACAACATGTCGAAGTCGGTTCAACTCATCAAAGATCATGACGTCAAGTGGATTGATCTGCGTTTCACGGACACCAAAGGCATTCAGCACCACGTGACCATGCCGTCGCGTGATGCGCTGGAAGACGACTTCTTCGAAGTCGGCAAGATGTTCGACGGTTCCTCCATCGCTGGCTGGAAAGGCATCGAAGCTTCCGACATGATCCTGATGCCGGTCGACGAAACTGCCGTACTGGACCCGTTCACCGAAGAGCCGACCCTGATCATCACCTGCGACATCGTCGACCCGTCGAGCATGCAGGGCTACGATCGTGACCCTCGCGCCATCGCCAAGCGCGCCGAAGAGTACCTGAAGAGCACCGGCATCGGTGACACCGTATTCGCAGGCCCGGAGCCAGAGTTCTTCATCTTCGACGAAGTGAAGTTCCAGTCGGACATCTCCGGCTCGATGTTCAAGATCTTCTCCGAGCAAGGCTCGTGGATGACCGGCGCTGACGTGGAAGGCGGCAACAAAGGCCACCGTCCGGGCGTGAAAGGCGGCTACTTCCCGGTTCCGCCGTTCGATCACGACCACGAAATCCGTACCGCCATGTGCAACGCACTGGAAGAAATGGGTCAGACCGTCGAAGTTCACCACCACGAAGTGGCGACTGCCGGCCAGAACGAAATCGGCGTCAAGTTCAACACCTTGGTGAAGAAGGCTGACGAAGTACAGGCACTGAAGTACGTCGTGCACAACGTTGCCGACGCCTACGGCCGTACCGCCACCTTCATGCCGAAGCCTCTGTACGGCGACAACGGCTCGGGCATGCACGTGCACATGTCGATCTGGAAAGACGGCAAGAACACCTTCTCGGGTGAAGGCTATGCCGGCCTGTCCGACACCGCCCTGTACTTCATCGGCGGTATCATCAAGCACGGTAAGGCCCTGAACGGCTTCACCAACCCGTCGACCAACTCCTACAAGCGTCTGGTCCCAGGCTTCGAAGCCCCGGTAATGCTGGCCTACTCGGCTCGCAACCGTTCCGCCTCGATCCGTATTCCTTACGTCGGCAGCCCGAAAGCCCGCCGTATCGAAGCTCGCTTCCCGGACCCATCGGCCAACCCGTACCTGGCCTTCGCGGCCTTGCTGATGGCCGGCCTGGACGGTATCCAGAACAAGATCCACCCAGGCGATGCTGCCGACAAGAACCTGTACGACCTGCCGCCTGAAGAGGCCAAGGACATCCCGCAGGTTTGCGGCAGCCTGAAGGAAGCTCTGGAAGAGCTGGACAAGGGCCGTGCGTTCCTGACCAAGGGCGGCGTGTTCTCCGACGACTTCATCGATGCCTTCATCGAGCTGAAGAGCGAAGAAGAAATCAAGGTCCGCACCTTCGTTCACCCGCTGGAATACGAGCTGTACTACAGCTGCTGATCTGATCGGCGCCTGGCGCCGATGACATGATCACGAACGGCCTCCTTCGGGAGGCCGTTTTCGTTTCCGTGGCTGCCTCATCGATTTCATACAGAACCAGCAGATGCCGCTGACATTTCGCCGCCCCCTCAGCACGCAGGGTAGGCGTCCCTTCAGTCAATGGACATCACGCCATGCGCAAACTTCTACCTGCAATGATTACCGTATCCGCCCTCCTCGCCGGCTGCGCCAGCAATGGCACCGCGCCAGGCCAGGCAACGTCACAGGTGCTTCACCGGAAGACCTTGCATTTTCAACGCCAGAAGCCGAATGCCCGCCAGCTGTGCGATAAACCCTGAAACCACCTATGCTCCATATTGGTGCATTCTGTGGACTAACGCCCCCGAATGCACCCCAAAAGCGATCACGTGAACCGTTTAATCAGTTCATTCTGGTGCGAATTGTCCCGTCTCCAGGGCTTTATCGGCAAATTCCGCTTCTTTTCGGAGCCTTGGTTTGGTTCTTGCATTTTTTGCCCAAAGACTGGAATCAGCGGATCCACCGCGCGCCCGACCATGGCCGCGCCCATGCCCGACACGCGCCAAAAGAGGTCGACGACGCCCTATGACCATCAGCGATGCCCAGCACCGTCTGCTTCTGGACAACCTGACCACCGCCACGCTGCTGCTCAACGCCGAGCTGCGCCTGGAGTACATGAACCCGGCCGCGGAAATGCTGCTGGCGGTCAGTGGCCAGCGCAGCCATGGGCAGTTCATCAGCGAGCTGTTCACCGAGTCGACCGAAGCACTCAGCTCCCTGCGCCAGGCGGTCGAGCAGGCGCACCCGTTCACCAAGCGCGAAGCGCAGCTCACCTCGCTGACCGGGCAGACCATCACCGTCGACTACGCGGTAACGCCGATCCTGCACCAGGGCCAGACCCTGCTGCTGCTGGAGGTGCACCCGCGTGACAGGCTGCTGCGCATCACCAAGGAAGAGGCCCAGCTGAGCAAGCAGGAAACCACCAAGATGCTGGTGCGTGGCCTGGCCCACGAAATCAAGAACCCTCTTGGCGGCATCCGCGGCGCAGCCCAGCTGCTGGCCCGCGAGCTGCCTGAAGAAGGCCTGCGCGACTATACCAACGTGATCATCGAGGAGGCCGACCGCCTGCGTAACCTGGTCGACCGCATGCTCGGTTCGAACAAGCTGCCGTCGTTGGCCATGACCAATATCCACGAAGTGCTGGAGCGGGTCTGCAGCCTGGTCGAGGCCGAAAGCCAGGGCTGCATCACTTTGGTGCGCGACTACGACCCCAGCCTGCCGGATGTGTTGATCGACCGCGAACAGATGATCCAGGCCGTGCTCAACATCGTGCGCAATGCCATGCAGGCGATAAGTTCGCAGAACGAATTGCGCCTGGGCCGCATCACCCTGCGCAGCCGTGCCCTGCGCCAGTTCACCATCGGCCACGTGCGCCATCGCCTGGTAGCGCGGGTGGAGATCATCGACAACGGCCCGGGCATCCCGCCGGAGTTGCAGGACACCCTCTTCTATCCCATGGTCAGCGGCCGCCCGGACGGTACCGGGCTGGGCCTGGCCATTACCCAGAACATCATCAGCCAGCACCAGGGCCTGATCGAGTGTGAAAGCCATGCAGGCCACACCGCCTTTTCGATCTACCTGCCCCTGGAACAAGGAGCCACCGCCTCATGAGCCGAAGTGAAACCGTATGGATCGTCGACGATGATCGCTCCATCCGCTGGGTCCTGGAAAAAGCCCTGCAACAGGAAGGCATGACCACCCAGAGCTTCGACAGCGCCGATGGCGTGATGGGCCGCCTGGCACGCCAGCAACCGGATGTGATCATTTCCGATATCCGCATGCCGGGCACCAGCGGCCTCGACCTGTTGGCACAGATACGAGAGCAGCACCCGCGCCTGCCGGTCATCATCATGACCGCCCATTCCGACCTGGACAGCGCCGTGGCGTCGTATCAGGGCGGTGCCTTCGAGTACCTGCCCAAGCCATTCGATGTGGACGAGGCAGTCTCGCTGGTCAAGCGCGCCAACCAGCACGCCCAGGAGCAACAAGGGCTGGATGTACCGCAGAGCCTGGCGCGCACCCCGGAAATCATCGGTGAAGCACCGGCGATGCAGGAAGTGTTTCGCGCCATCGGCCGCCTCAGCCACTCCAACATCACCGTGCTGATCAATGGCGAGTCCGGTACCGGCAAGGAACTGGTGGCCCACGCTCTGCACCGCCACAGCCCGCGTGCGGCGTCGCCATTCATTGCCCTGAACATGGCCGCCATCCCCAAGGACCTGATGGAGTCCGAGCTGTTCGGCCACGAGAAAGGCGCCTTTACCGGCGCCGCCAACCTGCGCCGGGGTCGCTTCGAGCAGGCCGATGGCGGCACCCTGTTCCTCGACGAGATCGGTGACATGCCCGCCGACACCCAGACCCGCCTGCTGCGGGTACTGGCCGATGGCGAGTTCTATCGCGTGGGCGGGCACGTGCCAGTCAAGGTAGACGTGCGCATCATCGCCGCCACCCACCAGAACCTGGAGTCGCTGGTACAGGCCGGCAAGTTCCGCGAGGACTTGTTCCACCGCCTGAACGTGATTCGCATCCACATACCACGGCTGGCCGACCGCCGCGAAGACATCCCCGCCCTCGCCCGCCACTTCCTCGCCCGCGCCGCGCAGGAACTGGCGGTCGAGCCGAAGATCCTCAAGCCGGAAACCGAGGAGTTCATTCGCAACCTGCCGTGGCCGGGCAACGTACGGCAGATGGAGAACACCTGCCGCTGGATCACCGTGATGGCCTCCAGCCGCGAAGTGCTGATCGGCGACTTGCCGCCCGAGTTGCTGAACCTGCCACAGGACGCCGCCCCGGTAACCAACTGGGAGCAGGCCCTGCGTCAATGGGCCGACCAGGCGTTGGCACGTGGGCAAACCAGCCTGCTGGACAGCGCAGTGCCGAGCTTCGAGCGGATCATGATCGAGACGGCGCTCAAGCACACCGCTGGCCGTCGGCGCGATGCGGCGCTGCTGCTCGGTTGGGGGCGCAATACCCTGACGCGCAAGATCAAGGAGCTGGGGATGAATGTGGCTGGGGGGGATGATGAGGAAGGTGATGACCATTAATCCCTGACTGCCTGCAACAACGCATTCGCGGGTAAACCCGCTCCCACAGGTACAGCGCCAGCCTCAAGGTTAGCGCCGCCCTTGTGGGAGCGGGTTTACCCGCGAATGCGTTTGTAAGAGCCAGAACACGTTTCAGTCTTCCGATGCACCGTTCCTGTGCCCGATGCACCTCACTAAGGCACAAATCCCCTCAAAAAACGGCCAATTCGCCCTGAACCCCCGGTATTCAGCGGCTTTTCAAAACTGGCACGCCCCCTGCAACAGCTAATACATCCCAAGTTTCGGGGGCCCTGGTACAGGCAGGCCGGGTGAACCCCTCTTTTATTAGCAACATCGCCAGTTTTGGGGACCTCGGTACAGGCAGGCCGGGATATCCCCTCTTTTATTCGTGCAGTTTCACCTGCAATCGCCAGCGCCCAGCGTCCTCTGCACCGGCCCACTCGCCGCGCAGGGGGCGCGCGGCTACCACCGTCAGCAACAGCCCCTCCTTGCTCCTTTGCACCCGCCAGCTCACCGGCTTGCCCTGCAGGCTCAGTTGCCCCTGCCGGGCCTTGCCTTGGGCCTGGAACAACAGCGCTACCGTACCTTCCACATTCTCGCCATGCAGCTGAGGCTCTTCGTTGAACCACAGCTCCAGGCCGTCCTGCACTACCTCCACCTGCAGTAGCTCGCGCTCCTCGGGCGTAGTCAGGCGCCCGATCATCAGCCCCACCATCAAGCCGACAATCGCCAGCGACAGCATCACCCGCGGGAACGCCTTCGAACGCATGTCCGGTTCGGGGGTAGAATGCCCGTCATCTTCACGCTTGGAGCCGTGCATGTTTCACGTCATCCTTTTTCAACCAGAAATTCCGCCGAATACCGGCAACATCATTCGCCTCTGCGCCAACAGCGGTTGCGACCTGCACCTGATCGAGCCCATCAGCTTCGAACTGGATGACAAGCGCCTGCGGCGCGCGGGGCTGGATTACCACGAGTATGCCACGCTCAAGCGCCACGAGAGCCTGGCCGGATGCCTGGAAAGCCTGGGCAACCCACGGCTGTTCGCCTTCACCACCAAGGGCTCGCACCCGTTCCACGAAGTGGCGTACCAGCCGGGCGATGCCTTCCTGTTCGGGCCAGAAAGCCGTGGCTTGCCGACCGAAGTGCTGGAAAACCTGCCTGCCGAACAACGCCTGCGCCTGCCGATGCGGCCGGGGTGCCGTAGCCTGAACCTGTCCAATACCGTGGCTGTGACGGTGTATGAGGCGTGGCGGCAGAATGGGTTTGCGGGGAGCTGAGTTATAGCCTGTGCCGGCCTCTTCGCGGATAAACCCGCTCCCACAGCGGCCGCACAGACTCAAAGCCAGTGCAACACCTGTGGGAGCGGGTTTACCCGCGACGAGGCCGGCACAGACAACAAAAAAGCGCCCCGAAAGGCGCTTTTCTGATACCAGCAGCTATTACTGCACGGTCGGCGCTTCGCCAGCTTCCTGCATGCGCTGCATTTCCTGCGCGTACAGGGCGTCGAAGTTGACCGGCGACAGCATCAGGGCCGGGAACGAACCACGAGTCACCAGGCTGTCCAAGGTCTCGCGGGCGTAAGGGAACAGGATGTTCGGGCAGAACGCGCCCAGGGTGTGGCTCATCGAAGCCGCGTCCAGGTTCTTGATCAGGAAGATACCGGCCTGCTGCACTTCAGCGATGAAAGCCACTTCGTCACCATTTTTGACGGTAACCGACAGAGTCAGCACCACCTCGTGGAAGTCACCTTCCAGGGCTTTCTGCTTGGTGTTCAGGTCCAGGGCAACGCTCGGCTCCCAGGTCTGGCGGAAGATCTGCGGGCTTTTCGGGGCTTCGAACGACAGGTCGCGCACATAGATGCGCTGCATGGAGAACTGAGGGCTGTTGTCTTCTGCAGCAGCGCCGTTGGTCTGTTGGTCAGTCATGGCAGATCCTTATCCTAATGTTTTTGAATGCAGTGCAAATCAGGCCGCCAGCAGCGCATCGAGCTTGCCGGCGCGCTCCAGGGCATAAAGGTCATCGCATCCACCGACGTGGGTGCTGCCGATCCAGATCTGCGGCACCGATGTACGGCCGGCCTTCTGGCTCATCTCGGCACGAACCTGGGGCTTGCCGTCGACCTTGATTTCCTCGAAGGCCACGCCCTTGCTCTCGAGCAGGTACTTGGCGCGCATGCAGTAGGGGCAGTAGTCGCTGGAATAGACGATGACGGGCTTCATATCACTTCACCAGGGGCAGGTTATCGGCTTTCCAGCTGGAAACGCCACCGCTCAGCTTGGCGGCGTTGTAACCAGCCTTGAGCAGCTCGCGGCAGATGGTGCCGGACTGCTGGCCCATAGAGTCGACGACGATGAGGGTCTTGTCTTTGTGCTTGTCCAGCTCGCTCATGCGGTTGACCAGCTTGTCCTGCGGGATGTTCACCGCACCGACAATGTGACCGGCGGAGTATTCCTTGGCCGGGCGGATGTCGATGACCAGGGCTTTCTCGGCATTGACCAGGGCAGTCAGCTGGCCGTTGCTCAGGCTCTGGCCGCCGCGACGGATTTCGTTGACCAGCAGCGCGACCAGCAAGACAACGAAGATCGCCACCAGGATGTAGTGGTTTGTCGCAAATTGAATCAGGTTAGCAACCATCTGGGGTGTTCCACGCGATTGAAAATGCCGGCCAGTATACACAGCCCCTTATTGCCACCAAAGCCCGACGGGCCGGCCGGAAAGGTACCTTCATGTTGCCACATTGGCCACGCTGGTCAGGGAACAGGACGAATATTCGCCGCCGGTGGCGCATTTGCCCTAAAATGCGTGTCTTTATCATCTTTGAACAACCGTGAGTTTGATTGATGACGAGTACGCCCAAACCCCTGGTCCTGATCATCCTGGATGGCTTCGGCCACAGCGAAAGCCCCGAATACAACGCCATCTATGCCGCCAACACTCCGGTCTATGACCGCCTGCGCGCCAGCCAGCCGCATGGCCTCATTTCCGGCTCGGGCATGGATGTCGGCCTGCCGGACGGGCAGATGGGCAACTCCGAAGTCGGTCACATGAACCTCGGCGCCGGCCGCGTCGTGTACCAGGATTTCACCCGGGTGACCAAGGCCATCCGCGACGGCGATTTCTTCGAGAACCCGGTACTGACCGGCGCCGTGGACAAGGCAGCCAGTGCCGGCAAGGCGGTGCATATCCTGGGCCTGTTGTCCGATGGCGGCGTACACAGCCACCAGGACCACCTGGTGGCCATGGCCGAGCTTGCCGCGCAGCGCGGTGCGCAGAATATCTACCTGCATGCCTTCCTCGATGGCCGCGACACGCCGCCACGCAGCGCGCAGTCGTCCATCGAACTGCTCGATGCCACCTTTGCCAAGCTGGGCAAGGGCCGCATCGCCAGCCTGATCGGCCGCTACTATGCCATGGACCGCGACAACCGCTGGGACCGCGTCAGCGCCGCCTACAACCTGATCGTCGACAGCGCTGCCGAATACACCGCCGACACCGCCCTGGCCGGCCTGGAAGCGGCCTACGCTCGCGACGAGAGTGACGAGTTCGTCAAGGCCACACGCGTCGGTGAAGCAGTCAAGGTCGAAGACGGCGACGCGGTGATCTTCATGAACTTCCGCGCCGACCGCGCCCGGGAATTGTCGCGCGTGTTCGTCGAGCCCGACTTCAATGAATTCCCCCGCGCCCGCCTGCCAAAACTGGCCGCCTACATTGGCCTGACCCAGTACTCGGCGAAAATCCCGGCCCCCGCCGCCTTCGCTCCGGCCAGCCTGAACAACGTGCTGGGCGAGTACCTGGCGAAGAACGGCAAGACCCAGCTGCGCATCGCCGAGACCGAGAAGTATGCACACGTCACCTTCTTCTTCTCGGGTGGCCGCGAGGAGCCGTTCGAAGGCGAAGAGCGCATCCTGATCCCGTCGCCGAAGGTTGCCACCTACGACCTGCAGCCGGAAATGAGCGCGCCCGAAGTTACCGACCGCATCGTCGAAGCCATCGAGCAGCAGCGTTATGACGTGATCGTGGTCAACTACGCCAACGGCGACATGGTCGGCCATACCGGCGTGTTCGAAGCTGCGGTGAAGGCCGTCGAGGCCCTGGATGGTTGCGTCGGGCGCATCGTCGAGGCTCTGGACAAGGTCGGCGGCGAAGCGCTGATCACCGCAGACCACGGCAACGTCGAGCAAATGGAAGACGAGTGCACCGGCCAGGCGCACACCGCGCACACCACCGAGCCGGTGCCGTTCATCTATGTCGGCAAGCGCAACGTCAAGGTGCGTGACGGCGGTGTGCTGGCCGATGTGGCGCCGACCATGCTGAAGCTGCTGGGGTTGGAAAAGCCGGTGGAAATGACCGGTACATCCATCCTGGTCGATGCCTGATTCTGAGCTATAGGGGCCGCTTTGCGGCCCCAATTACAAATGAATTCCAGACAAACGCCCCTCTGCACCCGCAGCGAGGCGTTTTTTTTGCCCGCCCGCGCGGGCATACTAGGCCAGTCTCCATCCTTGGTACGCCAAACCCCATGCTTCGCGCCCTGATTCTCCTAGCCCTGTCTTGCCTGCTCAGCCCGGCCTTCGCCGATGAGCGTGCGCAGACCCAGCAGCAACTGGACGCCACCCGTCAGGACATTGCCGAGCTCAAGAAGACGCTGGGCAAGCTCCAGGAAGAAAAAGCCGGTGTGCAAAAGGACCTCAAAGCCACCGAGACCGATATCGGCAACCTCGAAAAGCAGGTGGAGGCCCTGCAGCAAGAACTAAAAAAGACCGAAGGCGAGCTGGAGCGCCTTGATACCGAGAAAAAAAAACTCCAGAGCGCCCGCGTTGAACAACAGCGACTGATCGCCATCCAGGCTCGTTCGGCCTACCAGAACGGCCGCGAGGAATACCTCAAGCTTCTGCTCAACCAGCAGAACCCCGAGAAGTTCGCCCGAACCCTCACTTACTACGACTATCTGAGCAAGGCGCGCCTGGAGCAACTGCGCACCTTCAACGAGACCCTGCGCCAACTGGCCAACGTCGAACAGGAAATCGCTACCCAGCAGCAACAGCTGCTGGCCCAGCGCGCCGACCTGGACACCCGCCGCCAGGCCCTGGAAACCGAGCGAGGCAAGCGCCAGCAGGTACTGGCCAGGCTCAATAGCGACATGAAGGACCGCGACCAGAAGCTGCAATCGCGCCAGCAGGATCAAGCCGACCTTTCCAAAGTACTAAAGACCATCGAAGAAACCCTCGCCCGCCAGGCCCGCGAGGCCGAAGAAGCGCGCAAGAAGGCCTTGCTGGCCCAGCAGGAAGCGGAAAAACGCCGTCAGCAGGAAGCCTTGGCCGCCGCTGCCGCCCGCGAACAGGCCGGCGAACCGGTGGAGCCACCGAAAAAGGCCCGCACCACCCTGGGTCCGATGGTTTCCAGCGATGGCGCGAGCTACGGCGGCGCATTTTCTGCCGCACGGGGAAAACTTCCATGGCCGGTCAATGGTCGATTGCTGGCACGTTTCGGTGATGCCCGCGGCAGCGATGCCCGTGCCAAGTGGGACGGGGTGATGATCAGCGCCAACCCGGGCACCCAGGTACGAGCCGTGCATGGCGGGCGCGTAGTGTTCGCCGACTGGTTGCGCGGTGCCGGGCTTCTGGTCATTCTCGACCATGGTAACGGTTACCTGAGCCTGTACGGCCATAACCAGAGCCTGCTCAAGAGCGCCGGTGATATCGTCAAGGCCGGCGAGGCCATTTCCACCGTTGGCGACAGCGGCGGCCAGGACGCTGCCGGCTTGTACTTCGCCATCCGCCAACAAGGTCGGCCTACCGATCCTTCGCAGTGGTGCCGGGGCTAGTCAAATTTCTACGGCGTAGCCCTTGGGCTGCGCCGACGCTCCCCAGGGAGCGCTTACAGGATCAGGAGTTCGTTCGACATGCTGCACTCGCCTCGTCTCACCCAGCTGGCCCTGTCCATCGCCCTGGCGGTCGGCGCGCCCCTGGTCACTGCCGCAGAGCCGGCCAAGCCGGCCGCAGTACCGGCCACCGAGGTGACCGCCAAGGCACCGCTGCCGCTTGAAGAGCTGCGCACCTTCGCCGAGGTAATGGACCGCATCAAGGCGGCCTATGTAGAGCCGGTGGACGACAAGACCCTGCTGGAAAATGCCATCAAGGGCATGCTCAGCAACCTCGACCCGCACTCGGCCTACCTCGGCCCCGAGGACTTCCAGGAGCTGCAGGAAAGCACCAGCGGCGAGTTCGGCGGG
The DNA here is from genome assembly GCF_049486705.1 of Pseudomonas sp. NLJ1. NCBI lineage: Bacteria > Pseudomonadati > Pseudomonadota > Gammaproteobacteria > Pseudomonadales > Pseudomonadaceae > Pseudomonas > Pseudomonas sp. NLJ1. The sequence goes on from NZ_CP137735.1 coordinate 2,404,792, forward strand.
CTGGGCATCGAAGTGGGCCAGGAAGACGGCTTCATCAAGGTGGTCTCGCCGATCGATGACACCCCGGCCTCGCGTGCTGGCGTGCAGGCCGGCGACCTGATCGTCAAGATCAACGGCGCCCCGACCCGCGGCCAGACCATGACCGAAGCGGTCGACAAGATGCGCGGCAAGGTCGGCGAGAAAATCACCCTGACCCTTGTGCGCGACGGCGGCACCCCCTTCGACGTGACCCTGGCCCGCGCGGTCATCCAGGTCAAGAGCGTGAAGAGCCAGTTGCTGGAGAACGACTACGGCTACATCCGCATCACTCAGTTCCAGGTCAAGACCGGCGACGAAGTGGGCAAGGCCCTGGCCAAGCTGCGCAAGGACAACGGGAAGAAGCTGCGCGGCGTGGTACTGGACCTGCGCAACAACCCGGGTGGCGTGCTGCAGTCGGCGGTGGAAGTGGCCGACCACTTCCTGACCAAGGGCCTGATCGTCTACACCAAGGGCCGCATTGCCAACTCCGAGCTGCGCTTCTCGGCCGACCCGGCCGACGCCAGCGACGGCGTGCCACTGGTGGTGCTGATCAACGGCGGCAGCGCCTCGGCGTCGGAAATTGTCGCCGGCGCCCTGCAAGACCAGAAACGCGCCGTGCTGATGGGCACCGACAGCTTCGGCAAAGGCTCGGTGCAGACCGTGTTGCCACTGGCCAACGACCGTGCGCTGAAGCTCACCACCGCACTGTACTTCACCCCCAACGGCCGCTCGATCCAGGCCCAGGGCATCGTCCCCGACATCGAAGTGCGCCCAGCCAAGCTCACTGCCGAAGCCGACACCGACAACTTCAAGGAAGCTGACCTGCAGGGCCACCTGGGCAATGGCAACGGCGGCGCCGACCGCCCGACCGGCAGCGGCAAGCGCAAGGAGCGCCCGCAGGATGACGACTTCCAGCTGAGCCAGGCCCTGAGCCTGCTCAAGGGCCTGAACATCACCAAGGGCGAATGATCCAGCCCATGCGTTTTCTGTTGTGTCTGCTGTTTGGTCTGATGGCCAGTGCCGCGCAAGCGGCGCCGGCCGGCAAGGCCTACATGAGCATCATCATCGACGACCTGGGCCAGAGCAGCGAGCGCGACAGCCGTACCCTGGCCCTGCCCGGCCCGGTGACCATGGCGATCATGCCTGACACCCCACATGCCACAGACTTTGCCCGTCAGGCACACAAGGCTGGCAAGACGGTGATCCTGCACATGCCCATGGACCCGGCCACCGGACCCTATGCCTGGCACCCAGGTGTGCCGATTGAAACGCTGGCCAAGCGGTTGGACATGGCGTTGAGCAAAGTCCCGTGCGCTGTTGGCATCAATAACCACATGGGTAGCCGCATGACTGCCCAGGACGAGGCGATGGCCTGGTTGATGGCCGAACTGCAACGTCGTCACCTGTTTTTCGTAGACAGTCGCACCAGTGCCGCTACCGTGGCGGCGGCGCACGCACAGAAGATGGGCCTGGCCCATGTATCACGCGATGTATTTCTGGATAATGAGCGGTCGCTCGAGGCAATCGAACATCAATTGCTCCAGGGTATCGTCCTTGCCCGCAGGCAGGGCTCGGCAGTGCTTATCGGCCACCCGTATCCGCAGACACTGGCGGTACTGGCGCGCGAGCTGCCCCGGCTGAAAAGCCAGGGCATCGAACTGATCAGCCTGGAGCAGATGATTGCCGAACGTGGCAACCAGACGATGCCTGCGCATCGCAGGCACCGTGCAATTGCCCCAGCTGGCCAGGTCAGCGGAACGGAATGATGCCTCTGGCCTGCTCAAGGGTCAGTTTGCCGCGATGCAACCGCTGACCCGCAATGGCAGCCAGGCGGCTACTTAGCCGACGCTGGCTCCAGGTCTTGAGATGGCCCACGGTAAAGTCCTCAGCGTTGGCATCATGTGTAGGCAAATGAAAATGCGCAGCCCAGAGGTTGCGTTTGCTTGGCAGGCGCACAATACGGTATTCATCAAAGACGCTACCATCCTGCATGGTCTGCCTTGCGGTGTATTCGACCCGGATCAAACCTTCGCCATGCAGGAAGCGCAACGCTTCAGCCGAAGGATATTTGGTATCGGTATACAGTGTTGTCAGTTGCAGCCTCTTCTCGTGGCGTAGGGTATCGGCGTCACGCTCAAGGCTTCTTATCAGCGCATCGTTTCCTCCGGCATCGCGCACCACATCAACCGCCTTGTCCAGTCTCTCCAGCTGCTGGTCAAACAACTGGGCAAGCAAGGTGCCTTTGATATCGTTCTCGACATAGTCACTGGCCTTGGCTCGCACAGTGTTACTATCATCCAGCAAAGCCTGGACCCACATCGGCAAGTCACTCGACGCGCTATCTTCGGCCAAGGATGGGTGCTTGCTGACACGCTGCACCCACTGGCCCTCCACCAGGTCAAAAGTCGCCAGCACCTCCTCACTGAACGCTTCGCGCACCTCGACGACAGGCTGGCCGTCGATCTCGACCTGCGTGCCGATCATCAGCTGGCCCTCGCGGTTGCGCACCACCCGCTGTTGCTCGGTGGAAACCAGATACGGTACACGTTTGCCCACCGCATCAACGGCTGGCTGCTGCAGCGCGGCGACCAGGCGCTGTCCCGCATCATGCTTCAATTGCTCGACATGCTGACGGTACCGCTCAAGCATGGCAGGCTCTATCAGCTCGCCGCCATCACGCAGGATTCGAGCACTGTTGAGTAGTGCAGCAGAGTACTCATCCCATGCCTCCTGCAGGATCACCACCTGGTCTTCTGCCGAAAGATTGGCCATGTCCAGCTCACCGTGCGCATCAGCCGCACTGCGCAGGGACAGCCCGACCAGTTCTTCCCGATAGGCAGCAACCGTCTGCTGGCCAGAAGCTGCGTCCAGGTGCAACGCCAGTTCCGCGAGGTTTTGAACCTGGTGGAAACGCAGCTGGATCGTGGTGAATCTGCGTTCACGGATCAACTGCCCCACTGTTTTCTGGTGCTCGGGAATGACCGAGGATATGACCAGATCATCCGGCGAACTGGCCAGCAAGTCATCCAGTACGATGCCCATGGCGAGCATGCGATCCTGGTATTCGGCAACGATCGCCAAACGATCGCGAAGCGCGGCGTATTGTTCACCAACTTCTGCCAAGGGCTTACCATCAACGTTACTTTGCAGCACGCTCAGCTGAGGGTAGTCGGCAAGGATCCAGAACTCGTTATAAACGAACTGGCTGTCGCGAATCAGGTCGACTCGGCTCGTGGTCTGATGCTCTTCAAGCACAGGGTCCCAGTCACCTTTCCTGCGCTGGGTCGCATATTTGGCTTCTGCCATGGCCGATAAAAGCTCTAGCCGATCCTGACCTTTGCGAACGGCTTCTTCCAGTGAAGTCGCCGCCAGTTCCCGCGCTTGCACGATACGAGTCTTTAGCGTGGCGATTTTTTCGTCATACTTGAGCGCCAGCGATTGCAAACCCGACAGTTCCTCGGTCGCCGGTGCCGAACCGATCTGCGACGGCAAACCACTGCGCAAGCGCTGTACGGTTTCAAGCTCGCGCCCAGCGGCGACAACATCAGAGCCTGCGCTTGCCACGTTCAACCTGACGTTTGCGATTTCAGTGTCCAGGCGCGCAATTTGCGTATGCATGGCGTTGAACCGTGCGGCAGTCCGAGCTGCGCCGCCCGGGGCGCCCCCGGCAAGGCGTAACCCGTTATCGATGCGCCAGACTCCATTGATGAAGGTAAGCCATGGCCCTGGTGCGCCTGTGCCATCAACTACCCGAACACCCTGCGATAAAACCTCCACGCGGTAGACGTCACCCGACATGGCGGCATAGTAGTTGCCATCGATGCGATACAACCCCGCGTTCACACCCTCAGGCAGGGGCTGCAAACCATTGATCGACACCTTCGAGCGCATGGCTTGCAACTGCTTGCGCTGTGCCGGCGGCAACCAGTTGAAGCCGTGCTGGCCGCGCCACGAAAAGTCTATCGCCTGGCCGACCAAGGGGATGAGTGCCTGCTCGACGGGTTTGACAGCCACTTCGCCGAACGCCCCTGTCTGCGCTCGGGAGCCTTCAAAGCTCAAGGTACCAAGCAAGGCCTCGGGAGATACTTCAATATTCGGTTGATGGGCGTGCAGCAATACCATCGAAAGGTTCAGCAACAGATCGGCAATGGCAGCAGGCCGGTCGAAATCGCTGCCCTGCTCCAGCGCCATCAGGTCATGCTGCAACGACGTTAGCAGCTGCAAGAGCCAGGCTGCTGTAGCAACCGGGCCGCGCACCGCCAAGGTCGCTACATCGAACAACAGCCAGGCCCCCTCAGTCAGGAGCGCCCAGCGGCTTTCGGCAGTGGAAACGGATTGCAGGTCTGCCAGCTCGATCAGCAAATCAGCATTGGCCTTGTACAAACGTTCGTCGAGGTCGTTGTGCCAGAGCTTGATGTCGAGCACCGCCGGGGCAGGGCGCTCGGGCAACGCATACGGGTCGATGCCCAGGCTGACAATATGCGGCTCGGTGAAGCCACCTTGCTGGTAGATGCTCCTGGCGTCTGGCTCCATCCAGTCGAGGATGCTGGCTTGCAGCAACGACGACTCTTGCACGTGTTCAAGCAATGCGGCGAGGCTCGCATACTCGCGAACGGTGTCCTGCCGATACAGCGGCCGGTACAACAACACCCTACGCGGCTCGGCACAGAACAGGACATACATGCCACGTACCGCGTCTTTGTGCGTAGAGGTGCTACTGCGCCTGAATGCCAGGGGGAAAATGGTCATTCTAGGCGTCTGTGGGTCCACATGGCCCGCGCAGAAATCAACCACGCACTGCAAACCGGTTTCGGACACCTTTTCGTCCAGCTTCCCAGCCAGGGCGCTCGCCAGTAATGCGCTTCGCCATTCCTTGCCAAAGCGCATCACACGCTCGGCCCGCCCGTTAGTATCGTTCAGCCGAGCAGCCACGTAGGTCGGATACTGGCCTCCGATATCGAGTTCAGTCACCAGCTGTGCAGCGGCCTTTGCAGTCAGCCAGGCCGGGCTTGCTTTGCCGTCCTGGCGACGAATCTGTTTGATGAAAGCCCCCTTGAGCGAAGCAAGGTTGCCGATGGCGAACTGTGTCAGGGTCTTGCTGCCAACAAACACCAAGGGCTCACCACCACCTGCACCTGTCGCCGCCCCGCCCGGTACCCCGTTGGCGCGGTATAAGTCCAGCATCAGGTCATCGGGAGAGGTGTCATCGCCATGGTCCTCGGCGATCCGCTCACTCAACTTTTGGCTGGCGTACTCCGTTAATGGCTGGATGCCATCCAGCGCTGACACGCCATCGGCATCCATGTGGTGCAGCGCCAACTGCAGCAAAGCAGCACACCATGCAAAACTGTCCTGCGGCGCACTGGCCGTAATTCCCGGAGGTGGTACAACTGCTGCCGTCTCGTCCTCATAACGGAGGAACCAGGCGGCTGGATCGCTCAACCGGGCGTAGCACCGCTCAAGCTCGTCGATATCGGCAAAATTTTCGTGACGTAACAGCTCAAAGCGTTCGAACATGCCGTCGAGAAGCAGCGATACCTGTTGGGCAAACACGTTGCCCTCAACACTGCAGCGGGCCCAGCTGAGACTGTCGAAGCTGTAGCGCTGGGCCAATTCGTCGCGCAAGCCTTCGCCGAACGCTGATAACGAGGCAAAACTACGGACAATGCCCGACGGGGCGCACCACAACACCATCTGACGGGCATCGGACTCCCCCAGCACCAGCAGGCTGCTGAGCTTCTCCTGAAAATGCAGCGACCCACTTTCCAACTTGGCTTGCACAACAAACACCAGGGGCTGATCCTTGCCACCGCTGATCAAGCCGCGCAAGCAAGCCTGCTCCTCTTTGTCCAGACCTTGCAACGGTAGCCCGCGCAACAGGGCGGTGCGCAGCAGCAATTGCAACCAGCTGTCCCGGCTAACGCCAGCGCTACCCTTGGCCCGCCAGTAGTCCAGCTGCGCTTCACAGAACCGTTGCGGCAACTGTTCAAGCAGTTCATTGAGCGGGGCCGACAAACCGGCCAGTTGCCGCGTGGCAAATTCGCTGTCGGAGCCGGCGAAGCGGTAGTCTGCCGTCAAGCCCAGATTGTAATGACGCTCGCCGATTGGCTCCAGATCCAGCTCGCCAGGACCACGCAGGGCTTCGAGCACCCTGTCGAGCAAAGACTGTGTGGTCCAATAAGGCGTGGCAGGGTCTGGGCTATCAAGCATCAAGGGGTCGGCATCCGACAGCGCTGGGGTCACATAGGCAAGCCACGGCAGCTCAGCCAGCAAGACCTCCAGTAACTGGCGACTCGCCACTTGACGTAACGTCGGACGGTCGGAGAAATGCCTGGCGGCTGCGTACTGGAAGTCGAAGGCGGGATGTTTCATGTAAAGCACCTCTTGGCAAAACCAGAAAGGTGCCTTGGCTGTATCAACCGCGCGGGTTACATAATGCTTGGGCAAAAAAAAGGCCTTGCATTTGGCAAGGCCCTTTGGATATAGCTGATCAGCTGTAAACACGCCCCAGCAACTGGCGGTGGCTCTCGAACTGATCCAGCACATCGCGCACAATCTGGTCCGGAGCAAAGCCCATCAGGTCGTACTCCTGGCTACCATCGTGCAGGTACACCTCGGCGCGGTAGAAGCGCTGGCGCACTTCCGGCTCGCCCTCCACCGGCGCTTCGCTAGGCGCGGCCAGATAGCCGTCCAGGCTCACTTCATAAACGAACGGGTTGCCCTCTTCCATCATCACCCGCAGGCCCATCATGTTGCGCGACTGGCCGACACGGGTTTCCACCTCGAAGCCCAGGGTCTGCAGCTGAGCGGCCGCTTCCTTCAGCGCGGGGCTGACTTGTTTGTCCATGAAACGCTGCACCACGGCCTGGGTCGGCTGCAGTTCCAGCTGGGTCAAGCGCTCACTGAAGCCGCGACGACCGCGGGCGGCCAGCTCGGCACGCTCTTGCTCGACCACCACATCCTGCTTCATGGCCTTGTACAGGCCGAACATGAACAGCACCAGCACCACCGAGAACGGCAGGCCCGCAAGCACCACCATGGTCTGCATGGCCTCGAAGTTACCGGCAAACAGCAAACCGATGGTGACCAGGGTGATGACCACCGACCAGAACACCACCATCCAGTGCGGGGCGTCTTCGTCTACCTTGCCGCCTTTGCACGACAGGTTGGCCATCATCACCGCGCCGGAGTCGGCCGGGGTGAGGAACAGCACGAAGCCGACGAACACCGCTACACCGATCACGATCTTGGCCGCCGGGAAGTACTCCAGCAGCTGGTAGATCGACATCGACGGCTGCTCCAGGGCGGTCTTGCCCAGCTCCACGGCGCCCTGGTTGATCACCAGGTCCAGCGCGGTGTTGCCGAAGATCGACAGCCAGGCCAGGGTAAAGCCCAGTGGGATCAGCAACACGCCACTGACCAGTTGGCGCACGGTGCGGCCCTTGGAGATACGGGCAATGAACATGCCGACGAACGGACCCCAGGAGATCCACCAGGCCCAGTAGAACACGGTCCACAGGCCCAGCCAGCGCTCGGACTTGCCGGTTTCGCCTTCATAGACGTAGAGGTCGAAGGTTTTCAGCACGATGCCGTTGAGGTAGTCGCCGATGTTCTGCACGAAGCCGTTGAGCAGGTGCAGGGTTTCACCGCCCAGCAGGACGAAGATCAGCAGGCCGCTGAACAGCACGATGTTCAGGTTGGACAGGCGGCGGATGCCGTTTTCCACACCCGAGACCGCAGCCACGGTGGCAACGCCGGCCATGACCAGGATCACCACCAGCAGGTTGGTCTTGCTGTGGTCCATGCCGAACAGGTATTCCAGGCCGGAGGCCACCTGCATCGAACCGATGCCCAGGTTGGTCACCAGGCCCAGCAGGGTGACGAACATGCCGAAGATGTCCACGGCATTGCCGGCAGCGCCCTTGACCCAACGCTCACCGACCAGCGGGTACAGCGCCGAACGCAGGGCCAGCGGCTGGTTGTGGCGGTAGGCGAAGTAACCCACGGCAAGGCCGACCAGGGCGTAGATCGCCCAGCCATGCAGGCCCCAGTGCAGGAAGGTCAGCTGCAGGCCCTGTCGCGCTGCATCGAGGCTGGCAGAGGCGCCTTCCGGTGGGTTGTAGTAGTGGTCCAGCGGCTCGGAGGCGCCGAAGTAAAGCAGCGAAATGCCGATACCAGAGGAGAACAGCATGCCGGCCCAGGCGCCATAGCTGAAGTCGGGCTGGTCATCCTTGCCGCCAAGCTTGAGCTTGCCGTAGTCGGAGAAGGCCAGGTAGATGACGAACAGCAGGTAACCGCCGATTACCAGCATGTAGTACCAGCCGAAGGTGCGCGTCAGCCATTTTTGGGCCACGCCCAGCACTTGGCCGGCGGTTTCGGGTACAGCGATAAGCAAGGCAGTCAGAACGAGGATCATCAGCGCGGAGGTGAAGAACACCACGCGGTTGACCCGTACCCTCTCGGCCGGAGGGTTGGTAAGTGAGGCAGAACTCATTGCACGAATGCTCCGGGCAGTGCAGCTGTGGAGGCTAATCAGTCTTTCCCGAGCAATTGGTGGAATATCCCCACTGCATCAGGTGTTATAAAAGCACCCTTGGAAACCGTGATCCCGAATCGATACGTTGCAAAAAAACAGACAGGTGGCCTGCTGAAAATGCCACACCTCAGCCGAGGTGCGCGCATTCGTCACAGATCACCCCGCCCGCTCCAAGGGCCCGCCGCAGGGTCCATGACCGCACGGCAGAATCTGCATTTCGCATCGCTCATGCCCGTCAACGCCTTGTATTCCGGGGGTTACGCGATTTCCTGGGGTGTCAATCCGTGCTTTCTAGACCGCTTGAAAAACTGTCAATGGCACAAATTGTCGCAGAGCTTATTCTTTATTGATTGAACGTTCAATCAAAACAAAATAGACTGGCCTTCGCCGAGTCAGCCGCCCGTCGTCTGCTCGCAGGCCTGAGGAGATAGCAAGATGCCCAAGGTCGGTATGCAACCCATCCGCCGCCAGCAGTTGATCGAAGCCACGTTGCTGGCGGTCGATCAGGTCGGACTGGGTGACGCCAGCATTGCGCTGATTGCCCGTTTGGCCGGTGTGTCGAACGGCATCATCAGTCACTACTTTCGGGACAAGAACGGCCTGATCGCAGCGACGATGGGTTACATCATGAACATGCTCAACGAAGGCGTCAGAGCACGTCGCCAGGCCCTGACGGACGACAGCCCGCGCGCCCACCTGAAAGTGATCATCGAGGGCAACTTCGATGCCAGCCAGGTGAACGGCCCGGCGATGAAAACCTGGTTGGCCTTCTGGGCTTCCAGCATGCACCAGCCCGATTTGCACAGGTTGCAGCGGATCAACGACCACCGCTTGTATTCCAACCTGTGCTGCCAGTTCCGCCGCGCCCTGCCGCTCTACCATGCGCGCAAGGCAGCCCGCGGCCTGGCGGCTTTGATCGACGGCTTGTGGCTGCGTGGCGCCCTGTCGGGTGATGCATTCGACACCGACCAGGCGATACGGATTGCTTACGAATACATGGATCTACAACTGGCTAAACAGCACACCCTGGGTACAAACGACCAGGCCGCTGAACAAGCGCGTACGGCCCTGGCCAACCCGGCAGGAGCGTGACGCGCAAGCCAAACCACACACTGCACTTGCGAGGACACTATGGCCCGTTTCGGAACGCAAAAACTCTACATTGATGGCGCTTACGTCGACGCTGGCAGCGATGCCACCTTCGAAGCCATCAACCCGGCTACCGGCGAAGTCCTCGCCCACGTGCAACGTGCCACCGAGGCTGACGTCGAGAAGGCCGTCGAAAGCGCCGAGCGTGGCCAGAAAGTATGGGCCGCGATGACCGCCATGCAGCGTTCGCGCATCCTGCGCCGCGCCGTCGAGATCCTGCGCGAGCGCAACGACGAGCTGGCCATGCTGGAAACTCTGGACACCGGCAAGTCGTACTCGGAAACCCGCTACGTCGACATCGTCACCGGCGCCGATGTGCTGGAGTACTATGCTGGCCTGGTTCCGGCCATCGAAGGCGAGCAGATCCCGCTGCGTGAATCGTCCTTCGTCTACACCCGCCGCGAGCCGCTGGGCGTGACCGCCGGTATCGGCGCCTGGAACTACCCGATCCAGATCGCCCTGTGGAAATCCGCCCCGGCCCTGGCCGCCGGCAACGCGATGATCTTCAAGCCGTCGGAAGTCACCTCGCTGACCACCCTGAAACTGGCCGAGATCTACACCGAAGCCGGCCTGCCTAATGGCGTGTTCAACGTACTGACCGGCAGCGGCCGCGAAGTCGGCACCTGGCTGACCGAGCACCCACGCATCGAGAAAGTCTCCTTCACCGGCGGTACCACCACCGGCAAGAAGGTCATGGCCAGCGCCTCGAGCTCGTCGCTCAAGGAAGTCACCATGGAACTGGGCGGCAAGTCGCCACTGATCATCTGCGCCGACGCCGACCTGGACAAGGCCGCCGACATCGCCATGATGGCCAACTTCTACAGCTCGGGCCAGGTGTGCACCAACGGCACCCGCGTGTTCATCCCGGCTGAAATGAAGGCTGCCTTCGAGGCCAAGATCGTCGAGCGCGTTGCCCGCATCCGCGCTGGCAACCCGGAAGACGAAAACACCAACTTCGGACCGCTGGTCAGCTTCCAGCACATGGAAAGCGTGCTTGGCTACATCGCCAAGGGCAAGGAAGAAGGTGCCCGCGTACTGTGCGGTGGCGAGCGTCTGACCGCCGGTGATTTCGCCAAGGGTGCGTTCGTGGCCCCGACCGTGTTCACCGACTGCACTGACGACATGACCATCGTCAAGGAAGAAATCTTCGGCCCGGTGATGAGCATCCTCACCTACGAAACCGAAGAAGAAGTCATCCGTCGTGCCAACGACACCGAGTACGGCCTGGCCGCCGGCGTCTGCACCAACGACATCACCCGCGCCCACCGCATCATCCACAAGCTGGAAGCCGGTATCTGCTGGATCAACGCCTGGGGCGAATCGCCGGCCGAAATGCCGGTCGGTGGCTACAAGCAGTCGGGCGTCGGCCGTGAGAACGGCATCAGCTCGCTGGCTCAATACACTCGCATCAAGTCGGTCCAGGTCGAGCTGGGCGGCTACAACTCGGTTTTCTAAACCCTGTCTAGCCACGCCCGTGCCGCTGCGCACGGGCGTTCCCGCTCCCTTATCACCGCCAACACGAGGGTACTTTCATGTCCCAAGAATTCGATTACATCATCGTCGGTGCCGGCTCGGCCGGTAACACCCTGGCGACCCGCCTGACCGAAGACGCCGGCGTCACCGTATTGCTGCTGGAAGCCGGTGGCCCCGACTACCGCTTCGACTTCCGCACCCAGATGCCAGCCGCCCTGGCCTTCCCGCTGCAGGGCCGCCGCTACAACTGGGCCTACGAGACCGACCCGGAACCGCACATGGACGGCCGCCGCATGGAGTGTGGTCGCGGCAAGGGCCTGGGCGGCTCGTCGCTGATCAACGGCATGTGCTACATCCGCGGTAACGCCATGGACTTCGACGGCTGGGCAGAACTGCCAGGCCTGGAAGACTGGACCTACCTGGACTGCCTGCCGTACTTCCGCAAGGCCGAAACCCGTGACATCGGCCCGAACGACTATCACGGCGGCGAAGGTCCGGTCAGCGTGACCACGCCAAAAGCTGGCAACAACCCGCTGTTCCACGCCATGGTCGAAGCCGGCGTCCAGGCCGGTTACCCGCGCACCGAAGACCTCAACGGCTACCAGCAGGAAGGCTTCGGTCCCATGGACCGTACCGTGACCAAGAACGGCCGCCGTTCCAGCACCGCTCGCGGCTACCTGGACCAGGCCAAGAAGCGCCCGAACCTGACCATCGTCACCCACGCCCTGACTGACCGCGTGCTGTTCGACGGCAAGCGCGCCATTGGCGTGACCTACCTGGTCGGCGACAGCGAAGAGCGCGTCGAAGCCCGTGCCCGCAAGGAAGTGATCGTCAGCTCCGGCGCAATCGCTTCGCCGCAACTGTTGCAGCGCTCCGGCGTTGGCCCGCGCGCCCTGCTGGAAAGCCTCGACATCCCTGTGGTGCACGACCTGCCGGGCGTTGGCGAAAACCTGCAGGACCACCTGGAACTGTACCTGCAGTACGCCTGCACCCAGCCGGTGTCGCTGTACCCGTCGCTGCTGTGGTGGAACCAGCCGGCCATCGGTGCCGAGTGGATGTTCAACGGCACCGGCATCGGCGCCAGCAACCAGTTCGAGGCCGGTGGTTTCATTCGTACCCGCCCTGAATTCAAATGGCCGAACATCCAGTACCACTTCCTGCCGGTCGCGATTAACTACAACGGCTCCAACGGTGTGAAGGAACACGGCTTCCAGGCGCACATGGGCTCGATGCGTTCGCCAAGCCGTGGCCGTATCCAGGCCAAGTCGAAGGACCCGCGCCAGCACCCGAGCATCCTGTTCAACTACATGGCCACCGAGCAGGACTGGCAGGAATTCCGTGACGGTATCCGCCTGACCCGCGAAATCATGGCCCAGCCGGCGCTGGACCCGTACCGTGGTCGCGAGATCAGCCCGGGCGCGCACGTGCAGACCGACGAAGAACTGGACAAGTTCATCCGCGAGCACGCAGAAACCGCCTTCCACCCGTCGTGCTCGTGCAAGATGGGTACCGACGACATGGCGGTGGTCGATGGCGAAGGCCGCGTGCATGGCATGAAGGGCCTGCGTGTGGTCGATGCGTCGATCATGCCGATCATCATCACCGGCAACCTCAACGCCACCACGATCATGATCGCCGAGAAGATCTCGGACAAGATCCGTGGCCGCAAGCCGCTGCCGCGCAGCACCGCCAAGTACTATGTGGCGGGCGATGCACCGGTGAAGGGCAAGCCGATGCGTGAAGTGAAGCAGGCGTAAGCCTGCCCCGGCCTCTTCGCGGCTAAAGCCGCTCCCACAGGATTCTCACAGAACTTGAGATTTGTGATTCACCTGTGGGAGCGGGCGCGCCCGCGAAGAGGCCCACCCAGGCAATACAATGAAAGGCACCCATCGCGGTGCCTTTTGCACATCTGCAGAAACGCTTTACAGCCTGCCAATTCATCAGGTTAGAATCGATTGGCACGCGACTTGCCAGTCAAGTCCTCTTTCCGCAATACCCCGGAGTACCTGCCTTTGGATGCAAGCACCATCAACAGCCTGTTCCTGATCGGCGCATTGCTGGTGGGCGCAAGTATCCTGGTCAGTTCGCTGTCGTCGCGCCTGGGCATCCCTATCCTGGTCATCATCCTCGCTGTCGGCATGGTCGCCGGGGTCGATGGTGGCGGCATCATCTTCAACAACTACCCGACCGCCTACCTGGTGGGCAACCTGGCGCTGGCCGTGATCCTGCTCGACGGCGGCTTGCGCACGCGGGTAGCGAGCTTCCGCGTGGCACTGTGGCCGGCGCTGTCGCTGGCCACCATCGGCGTGATGATCACCACCGCCCTCACCGGCCTGGTCGCCGCCTGGCTGTTCAACCTGAGCCTGATCCAGGGCCTGCTGATCGGCGCCATCGTCGGCTCCACCGACGCCGCCGCGGTGTTCTCGCTGCTTGGCGGCAAGGGCCTGAACGAGCGGGTCACCGCCACCCTGGAGATCGAGTCGGGCAGCAACGACCCGATGGCGGTGTTCCTCACCGTCACCCTGATCGACATGATCGCCAGCGGCCAGACCGGCCTGCACTGGAGCCTGCTCACTCACCTGCTGCGCGAGTTCGGCATCGGCGGGCTGCTGGGCCTGGGCGGCGGCTGGCTGATGCTGCAACTGGTCAACCGCATCAAGCTGGCTGGCGGCCTGTACCCCATCCTGGTGATCGCCGGCGGCCTGGTGGTGTTCTCGCTGACCAACGCCCTGCACGGCAGCGGCTTCCTCGCCGTGTACCTGTGCGGCCTGGTGCTTGGCAACAAGCCGATCCGCAGCCGCCACGGTATCCTGCACATGCTCGACGGCATGGCCTGGCTGGCGCAGATCGGCATGTTCCTGGTGCTGGGGCTGCTGGTCACGCCCCACGACCTGCTGCCCATCGCCCTGCCGGCGCTGGGCCTGGCGCTGTGGATGATCCTGGTGGCACGGCCGCTGTCGGTGGTCGCCGCACTGCTGCCGTTCAAGGCTTTCCATGGCCGCGAAAAGGGCTTTATCTCCTGGGTCGGCCTGCGCGGCGCGGTACCGATCATCCTTGCGGTGTTCCCGTTGATGGCCGGCCTGCCGGACGCCCAGCTGTTCTTCAACCTGGCCTTCTTCATCGTGCTGGTGTCGCTGCTGGTGCAAGGCACCAGCCTGCCGTGGATGGCCAAACTGCTGAAAGTGACGGTTCCGCCAGACCCGGCACCAATCTCCCGTTCTGCCCTGGAAGTACACATCACCAGCGAGTGGGAAATGTTCGTCTACCGCCTGGGTGCCGAAAAATGGTGCATCGGCGCCGCCCTGCGCGAGTTGAAAATGCCCGAAGGCACGCGGATCGCGGCGCTGTTCCGGGGCGAACAGTTGCTGCACCCGTCGGGCAGCACCGTGCTGGAAGTGGGTGACATGCTTTGCGTGATCGGCCACGAGCACAACCTGCCGGCCCTGGGCAAACTCTTCAGCCAGGCGCCACAACGTGGCCTGGACCTGCGTTTCTTCGGCGACTTCGTGCTCGAAGGCGATGCCGAACTGGGTGCGGTGGCAGCTCTGTACGGCCTGAAACTCGACGGCCTGGACGCGAAAATGCCGCTGGCCCAGTTCATCCGACAGAAGGTCGGAGGCGCTCCAGTAGTAGGTGACCAGGTCGAATGGCATGGCACGATCTGGACCGTGGCCACCATGGACGGGAACAAGATCCAGAAAGTAGGCGTCAGATTCCCCGAAGGAACGCGACCCGGACCAGGATTGTTCCTCTAAACTTCGTTTCTGCCGGATCCACAAGTAGCCTGCCTATGTCACTGCGCGTGTACCTTCGCACAGCCCTCCTCGGGCTGTGTCTGTCTCTCTCTTTTGCAGCCACTGCAGCAGAAGCCCCGACCACCGCCAGCATCCAGAACAGCCTCGACAAGATCGCCGAGCGCAAGCTGCCCGAGGCCGAGCAGAAAGCCCTGCAGCAGGTGCTGGAGCAAACCCTCAGCCTGCTCGCCAGCAAGGAAGACAACGAGAAGAAGCTCGCCGCGCTGAAGCAGCAGCTGACCGGCGCGCCGAAAGAAACCAGCGACAGCCAGCGCGAACTGGCCAAGCTCAAAGAAAGCAAGCCTCAGCCGGTGGCCCAGCGGTACGCCACCCTGTCGGTGCCGCAACTGGAGCAGATGCTCAGCGAGCGCAGCACCCTGCAGGGTGAGCTGCAGAAAGCGTTGTCCGAAGCCAACAGCCTGATCATCAACTCGCAAACCCGCCCGGAACGCGCCCAGGCCGAAATCAGCAACAGCCAGGCGCGTACCCAGCAGATCAACAACATTCTCAAGACTGGCAAGGACGCCGGCAAACCGATCAACGCCGACCAGCGCAACCAGTTGAATGCCGAACTGGCCTCGCTGAACGCGCTGACCCTGCTGCGCCGCCAGGAGTTGGCCGGCAACAGCCTGCTGCAAGACCTGGGCAACGCCCGCCACGACCTGCTGATCGAGCGCGCCGCGCGCCTGGAGCAGGAAATCCAGGACCTGCAGACCCTGATCAACGACAAGCGCCTGGCCCAGTCCCAGGAAGCGGTCACCCAGCAGTCGATCGAAGCCCAGAAAGCCGGCGGCAGCAGCCTGCTGGCCACCGAAAGCGCGGTCAACCTCAAGCTCTCCGACTACCTGCTGAAAAGCACCGACCGCCTCAACGAACTGACCCAGCAGAACCTGCGCACCAAGCAGCAGCTGGACAGCCTGACCCAGGCCGACCAGGCGCTTGACGAGCAGATCAACGTACTCAAGGGCAGCCTGCTGCTGTCGAAAATCCTCTACAAGCAGAAGCAGACCCTGCCGCACCTGAAGGTCGATCGCGACCTGGCCGACCAGATCGCCGACACCCGCCTGTACCAGTTCGAAGTCAACCAGCAACGCGAGCAGATGAGCAGCCCGGTCACCTACGTCGACAAACTGCTGGCTGCCCAGCCACAGGAAGAGGTGACGCCACAGCTGCGCAAGGCCTTGCTGGAAGTGGCGATTACCCGCAGCGACCTGCTCGAGCGGTTGAACCGCGAGCTGTCGGCGCTGCTCAACGAATCGATCACCCTGCAGCTCAACCAGAAGCAGCTGCTGGACACCGCCCAGAGCCTGCGCACCACCCTCGACGAGCAGATGTTCTGGATCCCCAGCAACAAGCCGCTGGACTGGGACTGGCTGCGCTATGTGCCGGAGCGCCTGGCCGACCAGGTGGCCAACCTGCCGTGGGGCTCGGGCCTGAAGGAGCTGGGCGACGGCCTGAGCCAGCGCCCGTTGCTGTTCCTGCCGCTGCTGCTGGTGATCGGCGGCCTGCTGTGGCGGCGCAAATACCTGTACCAACGGCTGGGCAAGGTGCACCAGGACATCGGCCACTTCCGCCGTGACAGCCAGTGGCACACGCCCCAGGCAATTCTCATCAACATCCTGCTGGCGATGCCGGTCAGCCTGGGCCTGGCCCTGTGCAGCTACGCCCTGCAGATCGATGCCCGCGGTCAGAATGCCAACCTCGGTGCCGCCCTCTGGCAACTGGCCCAGGCCTGGCTGGTGTTCTACACCGCCTACCGCATCCTCGCCCCGGGCGGCGTGGCGGAAATCCACTTCCGCTGGCACAAGCCGCAGGTCGAGTTCCTGCGCGGCTGGGTGCGCCGCCTGGGCACCGTGGTACTGGCACTGGTCGGGGTGGTGGCCGTGGCCGAACATCAGCCCTCGGCGCTGGCCGATGATGTGCTGGGCATTGGCGTAGTACTGGCCTGCTACGCCCTGATGGCCTGGCTACTCAGCCGCCTGCTACTCAGCAGCCCGGCACACCGCGACACCTCGCTGTTCCGCAAGGCCGTGGGCGTAGCCTTCACCGCCCTGCCCATCGCCCTGTTCGTGGCCGTGTGCTTCGGCTACTACTACACCGCGCTGAAACTTACCGACCGTCTGATCTATACCTTGTACCTGCTGCTGTTCTGGCTGGTGATCGAAGCTGCCTTCGTGCGTGGCCTGTCGGTGGCGGCACGGCGCCTGGCCTACCAGCGCGCACTGAGCAAGCGGGCGGCGGCCAAGGAAGGGCTGGATGGCGAAGTCATCACCGAAGAACCCACGCTGGACATCGAACAGGTCAACCAGCAGTCGCTGCGCCTTATCCGCCTGGCGTTGCTTGGCGGCTTCATCGCTGGCCTGTACTGGGTGTGGTCGGACCTGATCTCGGTGTTCGCCTACCTCAACAACTTCGTCCTCTACGAATACACCAGCGGCACCGGCGCCGCCGCCAGCATGGTGCCGATCAGCCTCGGCGACCTGCTGGGCGCACTGGTGATAGTCGGCATCACCTTTGCCCTGGCCGGCAACTTGCCGGGCCTGCTGGAAGTGCTGGTGCTGTCCCGCCTGAACCTCGCCCAGGGCAGTGCCTACGCCACCACCACGCTGTTGTCGTACACCATTGTCGGTATCGGCATCGTCAGCACCCTGTCGACCCTGGGGGTCAGCTGGGACAAGCTGCAATGGCTGGTGGCCGCGCTGTCGGTGGGCCTGGGCTTTGGCATGCAGGAGATCTTCGCCAACTTCATCTCCGGCATCATGATCCTGTTCGAGCGCCCGGTACGGATCGGCGACACCATCACCATCGGCAACCTGTCGGGCACGGTGAGCAAGATCCGCATCCGCGCCACCACCATCACCGACTTCGACCGCAAGGACATCATCGTCCCCAACAAGACCTTCATCACCGGCCAGCTGATCAACTGGTCGCTGACCGACACGGTCACCCGGGTAACGCTGAAGCTGGGCATCGACTATGGCTCGGACCTGGACCTGGTGCGCGATCTGCTGCTCAAGGGCGCCCAGGAGAACCCACGCGTGCTCAAGGACCCGGAGCCGATCGTGTACTTCCTCAACTTCGGCGAGAGCTCGCTGGACCACGAGCTGCGCATGCACGTACGCGACCTGGGCGATCGCAACCCGACGCTGGACGAGATCAACCGCTACATCAACCGCGAGTTCAAGGCGCACAACATCAAGATCTCGGTGCGCCAGGTCGAGGTGTTCCTGATGGACTCTAAGGGCGGCAAGCAGCAGCTGATTCCGATGGAGCAGCCGAAACCGGATGGCACTCAACCTGTGTGAGTGGACTCCATAGGGCATGAACGCCCAGAATGCCTGCGAGGGCTATGCCCTCGATCGCCGGCAAGCCAGCTCCCACAGGTACTGCACACGACTTGAAGTCGGCGTGGTCGGTGTGGGAGCTGGCTTGCCGGCGATGGGCCGCAAAGCGGCCCTCAGGCACCGACCTCCAGGAGCAGCCCGTGAAAGCCCTCGACCAACTCACCTTCGACAACCGCTTCGCCCGCCTGGGCGACGCGTTCTCCACCCAGGTCCTGCCCGAACCCATCGCAGACCCACGCCTGGTGGTAGCGAGCGAGTCGGCCATGGCGCTGCTCGACCTCGACCCGGCCCAGGCAGAACTGCCGGTTTTTGCCGAACTGTTCAGCGGCCACAAGCTATGGGAAGAGGCCGACCCGCGGGCGATGGTCTATTCCGGCCATCAGTTCGGCTCCTACAACCCGCGCCTGGGTGATGGCCGCGGTCTGCTGCTGGCCGAAGTGCTGAATGACCAAGGCGAGCACTGGGACCTGCACCTCAAGGGCGCCGGACAGACGCCCTACTCGCGCATGGGCGACGGCCGCGCCGTGCTGCGCTCCTCGATCCGCGAGTTCCTCGCCTCCGAGGCCCTGCACGCCCTGGGCATTCCCAGCAGCCGGGCACTGTGCGTGATCGGCTCGAGCACCCCGGTTTGGCGCGAAACCCGCGAGAGCGCGGCCATGCTCACCCGCCTGGCGCAGAGCCATGTGCGTTTCGGGCATTTCGAATACTTCTACTACACCAGGCAGCCAGAACAGCAGCGCGTGCTGATCGACCACATACTGGAACAGCACTACCCCGAATGCCGCGATGCCGAGCAGCCCTATCTGGCCATGTTCCGCACCATCGTCGAGCGCAATGCCGAGCTGATCGCCCGCTGGCAGGCCTATGGTTTCTGCCACGGGGTGATGAACACCGACAACATGTCGATCCTCGGTATCACCTTCGACTTCGGCCCATACGCCTTCCTCGACGACTTCGACGCCAACTTCATCTGCAACCACTCCGACGACCGTGGCCGCTACAGCTACGCCAACCAGGTACCGATCGCCCACTGGAACCTCAGTGCACTGGCCCAGGCGCTGACCACGGTGATCGAAGTAGAACCGCTCAAGGAAGCGCTGGGCCTGTTCCTGCCGCTGTACCAGGCGCACTACCTGGACCTGATGCGCCGGCGCCTGGGCCTGACCACCGCGGAAGAGGACGACATGGCGTTGGTAGAGCGCCTGTTGCAGTGCATGCAGAGCGGTGGTGTGGACTACAACCTGTTTTTCCGCAAGCTGGGCGATCAGCCCTTAGCCGAGGCGCTGAAGGTGGTACGCGACGACTTCATCGACCTGGCCGGTTTCGACGCTTGGGGGGCGGACTACCTGGCCCGCTGCGAACGTGAAACGGGCAATGCCGAGGGTCGGCGGGAACGGATGCACGCGGTGAACCCGCTGTATGTACTGCGCAATTATCTCGCACAGAAAGCCATCGAAGCGGCCGAAGCGGGGGACTACAGTGAAGTGCGACGGCTGCATGAGGTGCTGAGCAAACCCTTTGAAGAGCAAGCCGGGATGCAGGCCTACGCCGAACGCCCGCCGGAATGGGGCAAGCACCTGGAAATCAGCTGCTCTTCCTGATTAACACCGAACCCTGTGGGAGCGGGTTTACCCGCGAACACCGGCGCAGCCGGTGCCAGCCACCGCGTCCTATTCTTCGCGGGTGAACCCGCTCCCACAAGGAATCGTGCAAGCCATACTGGAGATGAAATGTCCGACCCACTGGTAATCCCCTGCCCCCACTGCAACGGCCTCAACCGCCTGCCCGCCGAGCGCCTGGGCGACGCGCCGAAATGCGGCCGCTGCAAACAGGATGTGCTGCTGAGCACCCCCTTCGAACTTACCGAAGCCAGCTATGCCAGCCAGATCAAAGGCGACATGCCGCTGCTGGTCGATATCTGGGCCGACTGGTGCGGCCCGTGCAAGTCCTTCGCCCCCACCTTCGAACAGGCCGCCCGCCAGCTGTCTGGCCGCTGCCGCCTGGCCAAGCTCGACAGCGAAGCCAACCGCAACCTGGCCGGGCAACTGGGCATTCGCTCGATCCCCAGCCTGCTGCTGTTCAGGAATGGCCGTGAAGTCAGCCGCCAGGCTGGGGCGTTTCCACTCCAGTCGTTGCTGGATTGGTTGCGTAGCCAGGGGGTCTAAGCGTTCTCTTCGAGCAGCGAATGCAACTCGACAAACTGCTGGGTCAGCTTGTGCTTGGGCTCCAGGTGAATCAGCGGCAGGCTGGCATGGTGCGACTCACGCATTTTCACCGAGCTACCCAGGTACACCGGTAGCACCGGCAGGCCTTCTTCCAGCAGTTCGTCAAGCATCTGCTGCGGCAGGCTGGCGCGGGACTGGAACTGATTGACCACGATGCCTTCGACCATCAGGTCTTCGTTGTGGTCTTCCTTGAGCTCTTCGATCTCAGCCAGCAGGCCGTACAGGGCCTGGCGCGAGAAGCTGTCGCAGTCGAAAGGAATCAACACGCGATCGGCGGCGATCAGCGCGGAAACCGCATAGAAGTTCAGTGCCGGCGGGGTATCGATATAGATCCGCTCGTAGTCCTCGTCCAGTTCGTCGAGGAGCTTACGCAGCTTGTTGATCTTGTGCTTGGCCTCCAGTTTGGGCTGCAGGTCGGCCAGTTCAGCCGTGGCGGTGACCACGTGCAAGTTGTCGAACGGGGTTTCATAGATATCGACCTTGTTCTTCTTGCTGAACGGCCCGCTGGACAGGCTCTGCTTGAAGAAATCGGCAATTCCCATGGGGATCTCCTCGCCGGTGAGGCCGGTGAGGTACTGGGTCGAGTTGGCCTGGGCATCCAGGTCGATCAGCAGTGTCCGGTAGCCTTCATTGGCACTGACCGCCGCCAGGTTGCAGGCAATGCTCGACTTGCCCACGCCACCTTTCTGATTGAACACCACGCGCCGCATGATTGACCTCCGTGTATCAACGAATGCCCGAGTATGTGGCGCCGCTGCGGCAATGGCCAGTGCCATTTGACCGGGAGCGACAGTCTTGTGCTGCCGGCGATGTGGCCAGATCAGGGCAACTACACTACCCCGCCAGCCACCTGCCCCGTAAGCAACTCCGCAAATGCCTTGGCCATCACCGAATTGCCCCGCTCGCGCTGCACCAGCCATACCGCCGACATCGCCCCTTCATCCAGCAGCGTGCGATAAACCACCCCCTCGATGCGCATGCGCTGAAACGACGCCGGCAGCACCGATACCCCAAGCCCTGCAGATACCAGCCCGATGATGGTCATCGCCTCCCCCGCCTCCTGGGCAAAATGCGGGCTGAAACCCGCCTGGCGCGCCAGGCTCAGCAACTGCGCGTGCAACCCGCTGCCATAGCTGCGCGGGAAGAACACGAACGGCTCATTGACCAGGGCGGCCATGTGCACGCCATGCTCCGTGCCTTCGGCCAATGGATGCGAGGCATTGATCACCACCACCAGCGGCTCGCGAAACAGCTCGGTGACCACCAGCCCTTCTGGCAGCGGCATCGGCCGCATCAGCCCGACCTCGATGGACTCGTCGAACACCCCTTCTGCCACGTCGCGACTGCTCATTTCCTTGAGGTTCAGGTGCACCGCCGGGAAGCGCTGGCGAAACGCGTGGATGGCCTTGGGGATCTTCGAGGTGAACGGTGCCGAGGAGGTAAAGCCGATCTTCATCTCCCCCAGCTCCCCCAACTGCGCACGCCGGGCGACATCGGCGGCCTTTTCCACCTGCGCCAGCACCAGGCGGGCTTCCTCGAGGAACAACCGCCCCGCCTCGCTCAGCTCGACCCGACGGTTGGTACGCTCGAACAGCCGGGCCCCCAGCTCCTGCTCCAGCGCCTGGATCTGCTGACTCAAGGGTGGCTGCGAAATGCCCAGCTGCTGGGCGGCGCGGCCAAAATGCAGCTCTTCGGCCACGGCGATGAAGTAACGCAAATGGCGCAGTTCCATGATCAGCTCCGAACAGGTCGTAAAACATCTCAAATAGGTCGAACAATATATTGGATCTAATCATTAGCCAGCTATATGCTTTTTTCATTGCGCCAGAGGTACCCGCCCGTGAAAACTGCTGTAGCTCCCCTTTCCAACGAGCCCGAAACTGCCCCGCTGAACGAAATGTGGATCGAAAAAGGCACCCCCGCCTTCATGAAGACCGTGCTGGCGCTATTCAGCGGCGGCTTCGCCACCTTCGCCCTGCTGTACTGCGTGCAGCCGATGATGCCGTTGCTGTCGAAGGAGTTTGCCATCAATGCGGCGCAGAGCAGCCTTGTTTTGTCGGTGTCCACAGCCATGCTGGCGTTCGGCCTGCTGATCACCGGCCCTATCTCCGACCGCATCGGGCGCAAGCCGGTGATGGTGTTTGCCTTGGTCTGCGCGGCCCTTTCCACCCTGGCCAGCGCGGTGATGCCGAGCTGGGAGCTGGTACTGGCTACCCGCGCCCTGGTCGGCTTGTCGCTGAGCGGCCTTGCGGCTGTGGCGATGACCTACCTGAGCGAAGAAATCCACCCGCAGCACATCGGCCTGGCCATGGGCCTGTATATCGGCGGCAACGCCATTGGCGGCATGAGCGGGCGCCTGATCACCGGCGTGCTGATCGACTTCGTCAGCTGGCACACGGCGATGCTGACCATCGGCGGCCTGGCCCTGGTGGCGGCGCTGGTGTTCTGGAAGGTGCTGCCCGAATCGCGCAATTTCCGCCCGCAGGCGATGAACCCACGCAGCCTGCTGGATGGCTTCGTCATGCACTTCAGGGATGCCGGCCTGCCCTGGCTGTTCCTCGAAGCCTTCCTGCTGATGGGCGCCTTCGTCACCCTGTTCAACTACATCGGCTACCGCCTGCTGGCCGAGCCTTATCACATGAACCAGGCGCTGGTCGGCTTGCTGTCAGTGGTGTACCTGTCTGGCATCTACAGCTCGGCGCAGGTCGGCGCACTGGCTGACAAACTGGGCCGGCGCAAGGTGTTCTGGGCCAGTATCGTGGTAATGGCGGGCGGCTTGCTGATGACACTGGCCAGCCCGCTGGTGATGGTTATCGTAGGCATGCTGGTGTTCACCTTCGGCTTCTTCGGTGCGCACTCGGTGGCCAGCAGCTGGATTGGCCGGCGGGCGCTGAAGGCCAAGGGGCAGGCGTCGTCGCTGTACCTGTTCAGTTATTACGCAGGGTCGAGCGTGGCCGGGACGGCGGGCGGGGTGTTCTGGCACCAGTGGGGCTGGAATGGCATTGGGCTGTTCATCGGCAGCCTGCTGGCGGTGGCTCTGCTGGTGGCGTTGCACCTGAGCAAGCTGCCACCAAAAACTGCTTGAGGCCCATTCGCGGGTAAACCCGCTCCCACAGGGACCTCGCTACATATGAGAGCAGCGCTGTACCTGTGGGAGCGGGTTCACCCGCGAAGAGGGCCAGTGGCTCAGTTGATGATCTCAACCATATCCACATCAACCTCCCGGCTCATCAGGTGTTTCTCTACCTCACCGGTCAGCTTGACCTTGGTCTTGTCGTTGAACGGCGTCGGCGGCAGGTCTTCGTCGTCGATTTCAACGGTGATCGTGCCGGTACTGTCCTTGAACTCGTACTTGTCGTCGTTGTTGATCTTCTTGGTCACGAAGCCTTGCAGCACCACTGGGGTGTCGTCGGCAGCATCGTTGGCCGCAGCTACGGTGGTGACCGACTGGGCGCCGGGGCCGGTGTAGCCGGCAGCCAGGGCGGCAGTGCTGAACAGAGGGGCGAGGATCAAGGCGAGGTAACGGATTTTCATGGGACAGGTCCTGATTCGATTTCGATGGAAACAGCCTACCGCTGCTGGCTGAAGCCAACCTTAATCAGCACTGGCCTCATCCAGCGCCAACCCCAACTGCGCCTGCAGCCGCTCCCCGACAACTTGCAACTGCAAACTGCGGACCTGCGCGCCGTCAAGCTCCAGCGCATGCAGCCACCCCAGCAGTGGCGCAGGCTCGCCCTCGAGGCTTACGTCCACCTGACCGGCCCGTGCCTGCAACCCGGTAATTTGCAAACCGGCGGCCAGTGCGCGCTCGTTCAGAACAGCGGGTGTCAGCACCGTCACCGCTTCCCCGGCCAAGGCCGGGCCTGTCGAAACCCGTTGCAGATGCCCGCTGAGCTTCAGCTCATGCGCATGGGCGAGCTCGGCCTGTTGCGAGCGCTGCTTGCCGGGTACCCAGGCAAACTGCCAGAGCAGGACCATGGCCAAACTCCAGAGTGCGGCCAGGATCACGGCCCTTCGATCACCGGGTATCGATTGCCATTGGCCTATCAAGGCCTGCTCAATCCACCGCATCAGCGAATCTCCCTGAAAGTCAGGGTCGCGCGCACAACCTGCTCGACCTGCCGGGCTTGATCCATCAGCACGGCAGGGGCCCGCTGGCGCAAGCGCTCAAGGTCATCGAAACCTTGCGCAACCACTTCCATGCGCCACCCTTCACTGGGACTGGACACAGCCCGTTCAACCGTGATGTTCCCGGTTTCCACCAATTGCTCCGTGAAAGAAACCAGCCCCTCGACGGTAGTCTTCTCCCGGGGACGGAATTCCAGTGCCCTGATCTGTGTGGCCAGGTCACCTGCGACAGACTGCCCGGGCGCCCAACGCAGAAACGTCTGAAGATTCTCGGCATGTAGCTGTGCTGTACGTTCCGACAGCCATTCAGCACGCAGATGTTCCGCCAGGCACACCATTGCGAAGGCCAGCAGCGCTCCGCCCGCCAGGGAGGGCCAGGGCACGATCGGGCTGCGTCGCCGAAATGGCCCCTGACGCAGGTCCAAGGCCTTGGCCCGACCTTGGATGAAGGTGTGAAAGGCGCTATCGACGGTTTGGTTGTGGAGCGCCTGCCCTGCATCAGCAGGTTCGGCCGGCCGCTCCATCAGCGGCAGTTGCCGCACCAGGACCTCGGCTGCCTGGGGGCCGGCGACCAGCCAAGGCCCACCATGCCCACCCAACAACCAGCGACCCTCGAGCCACAGTGCACGGGGCTGCTCGGCGCCCAGCAGGTCGGCATCGACATGGATCCCGAGCGGGTCGATTCCCTGGCTTTTCAACAAGGCCATCAGGCTGGCCAGAACCTGACGCTCTATCACCAGAGCCCGGCGATGCCCCTGCGCATCCGGCGGGCCGAACACCAGATGCAGCGTTTCCAGCGGCGCTGCCAAATGGTCTTCGGCAGCGTAGACCAATGTTTCAGGCTTGGGCCGCTTGCCCGGCACAGGACCGATCTCGCAACTGCCCAGCATCTCCATAGGTACCACCACGATAGCAGGACCGGTGAGCGTCAAAGCCAGCTCCTCCAGTCGTGCCTTGTGCAGGCTGCCATCCGCCGCACGCAGCCACACCGGCCACCGCGCATCGGCCGCCGCAACCCCTTCCGGCAACAGGTACAGCCAATTCTCACTCATCTGCTCTTTGCTCCCGCATCGCAGAAAACACACGCCGCACCACACGAACCTGATGCGTGTCCAAATCGATCTCCAGGTCGCTGTACAGGTACATGCGCTTACCTGCCATCTCTGCCTGCACCTCCAGGCGAAACCAGCGGCTGGTCACGGCCAGCCCGCGCCTGTCCAGACCCACGCCCTCCAGTTGGGGCAGAGCCAAAAAACGTTCTACCGTGGGGTAACCCGCTTCGGGGCGCTCGCTTACCAGTTGGCTTGCCACCGTAAGCGACACCTCGGCGGACGCCGCAAGCAGTAGCGCCGGGACCGTGTTGATGTTGAGCCGCGCCTCCTTGGGCAACACCACTACCCAAGGCTGCAAACGCGCCATTACCTCAGCAGAAACACCCGGCAACGTACGCAACTGGGTTGGGTCGAGCATCGGCTGGCCAGCGAGCCCTTCCAAAGCGGGTGGTTCCACCTGCAACGAATGGCACAGGCGCTCCCAGCGCTTGAGCAGCAGCGGGTCGGGTGCCTTGCCTGCCATCAGGGCGCCGAGGTTCAAGCGGCCCGAGAGGTCCTCCAGCTGCAGGCTCAGTTGCCCCTGACCAAGGCTGAGCGCTCGGGGCTGGGCCCAGGATTGTCGAACATGAGTGACCTGCAGTACTTCGCCTACCTCACGGCGCAAGCTCGCCAGGGCATGCTGCTCGCCGGCCTGAGCCAAACGCAGCAAGCGCGACGCTTCGATCTGCTGGCTGACACCACCAATCAGCAGTTGATGGCTGCGCAACATACCGGCTGACAGCAACGTGAGCAGCGCCATGACAAGCAGCACGGTGATTAGCGCCAGCCCCTTTTGACGTTGCCCCCTCATGGGCTGGTGCCTCCCAGCGGCAGTACCCGCCGGATCTGTTGAAAACGCCTGGTCGACAGTGTCACCTCCAGCGCCTGCGGTGGCACCGGCCGGCGCTGGGCCATTGGCCAGCGCGCCTGCCAGCCGCTACCGGGCACGTGCAGACGCCAATGCAGCTCGCCTACACCTTCGAGCAAACGCTGCGGGCGTGGCTGACCTTGCCCCAGCGTGCGTCGCTGGCGCCACAGCACGCCGTCTTCGAGCCAGTACTCGACAACCCTCAGCTCGCTGCGCTTGAGCGCTTGGCTGCCTTGTTCGCTGGCCAACCAATGGGCCCGAGTGCCGTTCAGCAGAATGCCGTAACCGCCCTTGCCCAGGCTCGCGGGCGCATACCCCAGCATGGCGTCGCGCTGGATCAAGCTCATGGCCCTGCCCAGCGCACGCAGCTCATCGGCCTGTGCGTGGCGTGCGTACTCGGCACGCATGAACACATCGAGCACACGCGCACTTCCGATTGCCAGGACGGCAAAGATAGCGAGCGCCAACAGCAACTCGATCAAGGTGAAGCCCCCCTGGCGGGTCATCCTGCCCGGGCTAGCGCGGCGCATCCGCCATCCCCAGCCACCCCGTGGCCTGATGCAACACCTGGCGATCCGCAGCAAGGCCCACACGTACCTGCACTTCCAGCAAGCCACCCACGCCCAGACGGCGGCTTTCGTGCAGAGTCCAGCGGTGTTGACCGAACATGACCTCCAGGCTCCGCTGGCCGGGAGCCGGCGCAGCTTGCAGGCCCAGCTCCGTCAGGTGGTTGTCGGCCACCCAGCTAGCCAATAGGCGCTCTCGAACCCCCTGCGATTGCGCCAGTACATGCTGGCTGGCCGTGGTCACCGCCACGGCCAGCACCGCGAAAATCGCCAGCGCCACCAACACCTCCAACAGGGTGAAGCCGCGTTCAGTGCACGAACTGGGGGTCATTGAGGCCATCACTCGACACGGAAACAAGGCGCACATTGTCGACCTCGAAATGCAGGGTAAACGGCGTGTGCTCGTCATTACCGTACATCAGCAGTTGCGGCGCCCCGCCAGCCAGGGCATGCGGCACAGGCAACCCATCGATCTCCAAGCGCAGGTCCAGGCCAATATCGCGATGCCTGCCGACTGCCTCCCAGCCATCCTCAGAGGCTTTGAGCAGTTGGTAGCCCTGGGCATCGATGCGAATTCCTTGCGTCAGCCCTTCCAGCACCGCCTGCTGCCGCGCGTACTGCACCAACTGGAGGAAGAGGTTGGCCTCCTGGCTGGCCACACGCTGCGGATCTCGTGCGAACGTAAACCCGGCCATGCCCATTACAATGCCCAGCAACAGCATCACCAGAAGCAGCTCCAGCAGGGTGAAGCCTCGAGTGCGGCGCGGTTTCATTCAGACCAGTTACCGATATCAGCATCCATTTCCTCACCGCCCGGCTGGCCGTCGCCGCCCAGGGAGTAGAGGTCATAGCCCTGGGTCGAACGGGTTCCTGGGCTTGCGTACTGGTAATGCGAGCCCCAGGGGTCGGTTGGTGTGCTCTTCAGATAGCCTTGGGCACTCCATTGACGTGGCAGTGGCGCCACCGTGGGGCGTTTCACCAAGGCGTCCAGCCCTTGCGCGGTTGTCGGGTAGCGGCCGTTGTCCAGACGGTAGATTTCCAGTGCGGTGGAAATTGACTGGATATCGGTGCGAGCTGCGGTCAGCTTGGCATGGTCGGGACGGCTCATGACGTTGGGCAGCACCAGCGCGCCAAGAACCCCCAGGATAATGACCACCACCATGATTTCGATGAGAGTGAAGCCGCGTTCGGCGCGGCGTGATGAACGCATGGACATGTCAGTTGACCAGTTGGTTGAGGTTGAGGATCGGCAGCAGGATGGCGAGCACGATGAACAGCACGATGCCCCCCATCACCAGCAGCATCAGGGGCTCACAGAGGCTCACCAGCAAGGAAATACGCCCTGCCAGTTGTTTGGCCTGAAGGTCTGCGGCACGTTCGAGCATGGTGTCCAGCTCACCGGCGCGTTCGCCGCTGGCGATCATGTGCAGCATCAGCGGTGGCAAGGCTTCGCTGCGTGCCAGGCAGTTGGCCAGCGTGGTGCCCTCGCCCAGCTCACGGGCGGCCCGCAGCAGGCGCTCGCGTAGAATCAGGTTGCCGATCACGCCCGCGCTGATGTTCATCGCTTCGACCAATACCACGCCGCTGCGCCCCAGGATCGCAAGGGTGCTGATGAAACGGGCCGCTTCACTGGCCCGGACGAACTCGCCATATCCGGGCAGGCGCAGTGAAAAGCCATGCCATTGCCTGCGCCGTGCCGGTTGGCGAAGGGCACAGGCAACCAGTGCGATGGCCATGGCCAATAGCGCCAGCGCTGCCAAGCCGTAATGGTTCGTGGCATCGCTCAAGGTGATCAGCACTCGCGTTGCCAGCGGCAGTTGTGCATGGTCATGCGAAAAGGCCTGCACCACGTCTGGCACCACATAGCCCAGCAGAAAACCCACCACCAGCAACGAGACAACCAGCAGGATCACCGGGTAAACCATCGCCAGCTGTACCTTCTGCCGCAGGGCCTGATGGTTCTCGCCATGCTCGGCCAAACGCTCGAGCACACCTGCCAGGTGGCCGGAACGTTCGGCAGCGGCCACGGTGGCCCGATAAACCATGGGAAATGCCTGTGGGTAATGCGCCAGGGCCTGCGCCAGCGCATGGCCTTCGGCAACCCGCTCAGCCACGCCGCGCAATACCTGACGTACGTGGCGCGGCGTACTCTGCTCGGCAACTGCCTGCAACGCCTCGGTCAACGGCACCCCGGCATGCAGCAGAGTCGCCAGCTGGCGCGTCAGCAGCGAGCGCCGGGCCAGACTCAGGGTATTGCGTGCCAGCAACCGGGCCAAAGGGGATGCCCCCAAGGGGCTCATGCTCAGCACCAGCAACCCTTGCTCGCGCAATGTTTGCCGGGCCTGGCGCGCACCCGACGCTTCCACGGTGCCTCGCTGGCGCACACCCTTTGCATCCTGGGCCTGATAGCGGAACAGCGCCATGTCAGTCCTGCCCCGTCACGCGCAGCAGTTCTGCCACGCTTGTCTGCCCCTGGCAGACACGCTGGACGCCATGCTGGAACAGGCTTGGTGTATCCACGCGGATCAATTCGAGCATGTCGTCCTGAGACGCCCGGGCATGAATCGCCTGGGCCAGCGCGGGCTTCACCACCAGCATCTCGTGCAACGCCAGGCGCCCGCTGTAACCCAGCTGGCATTCGCTACAGCCCTGCGCCTTGTAGAGCCGCGGTGGCAATTCGGCCGGGTGGCCCAGGACGCTCGCCGTGGCCTCGTCCACTTCATGTTCGACCCGGCAATGGGGGCAAAGCCGTCGCACCAGGCGCTGGGCCATGATCCCGGCCAGCGAAGATGCGAGCAGGCAAGTATCGATGCCCATGTCGGCAAGGCGTGTGATTGCGCCCAGAGCGCTGTTGGTATGCAAGGTGGACAGCACCAGGTGGCCCGTCAGCGAGGCCTGCACCGCAATCTCGGCGGTCTCCCGGTCGCGGATCTCGCCCACCATGACCACGTCGGGGTCCTGTCGCAAGATGGCACGCAGCCCCCGGGCGAAGGTCATGTCGACCTTGGTGTTGACCTGGGTCTGGCCGATGCCGGGAAGGTAGTACTCGACCGGGTCTTCGACGGTGAGGATATTGCGCGATACCTGGTTGAGGTACGAAAGCGCGGTGTACAGCGTTGTGGTCTTGCCGGAACCGGTGGGCCCGGTGACCAGGAAAATGCCATGTGGTTTCGCCAGCATGCGCATGAAGCCAGCACGCACAGAGCCGGGCATCTGCATATGGTCGATGTCCAGACGCATTGCCTGTTTGTCCAGCAAACGCAGTACCACCCGCTCGCCATGGGCGGCGGGCAAGGTCGACACCCGCACATCCACTTCGTGGCCGGCCAGGCGCAGGCTGATCCGGCCATCCTGAGGCACGCGCTTCTCGGCGATGTCCAGGCGCGCCATGACCTTGATGCGCGAAACCAGCAGTGCAGATAGCTCCCGTGGTGGCGCCAGCACTTCGCGCATGACGCCGTCGATACGCATGCGTACGCGCAGCTGATGCTCGAAGGTTTCCAGGTGGACGTCCGAGGCCCGGGCCCTCACCGCCTCGCTGAACAAGGCATTGAGCAGGCGGATGATCGGCGCATCGTCCTGTTGCTCCAACAGGTCGCTGGTTTGCGGCAAGGCTTCAGCCAGCTGCGCCAGGTCGATTTCCCGGTCCAGGCCCTGAACAACGGCCTGCGCCGCATCCTGGCCGGGGCCGTAGCAACTGGCCAGGCGCTCGGCGAAGTCGGCATCGCTGACACGCCGCAGGTGCCAGTTGCTGCCCACTACACGGCAGGCCTCGGCAAGGGCTGCCAGCGAAGTGCCTTCTCGCATCAGCAAGGCAGGCTCAGCCGCCTGGCGGTCGAGCAGGATGCCGTGACGTCGGGCAAAGCTGAACGGCAGGTCGCTGTTCATGAGCGTGGCCCTGACGCGCCGGGCAGAGCCTGCGACTCGAACATCTGCCGGGGATCTTCCGGCAGGGTCGAATCATCCGCAGCGCGTACCCCTTCGTAGGCGCGTCGTCCCGTCTCGACCAGCTCGGCCTGGCTGCGCAGAATGGTCGGGCGCAGGAAGACCATCAGGTTGGTCTTTTCCTGAGTATCGCTGCGCCACCGGAACAGACCGCCCACCCATGGGATTCGGCTGAGCAGCGGAACACCGCGCTCTACCTTGCGCACGCTGTCCTTGATCAGGCCGCCGATCACGATAATCTCGCCATCGGCGGCCAAGATGGTGCTTTTGAGCGTGCGCTTGTTGGTGATCAGGTCGTTCTCGGCCGTGCTGGGTGCAATTTCCGAGCTCTCCTGCTCGACCTCGAGGCGCAGGCTGCGCCCTTCATTGATGTGCGGGCGCACCTTCAGGCTGATACCGATGTCCTTACGCTCGACTGTGGTAAAGGGGTTCTCCGAACCACTACCGGGGGTAACGTAGGAGCCGGTCTTGAACGGCACGTTCTGGCCTACCAGGATCTGCGCCTCCTGGTTGTCCAAGGTCAGCAGGCTCGGCGTCGACAACAGGTTGCTGCGGCTATTGCTGGCCAAGGCCGAAACCAGCGCGGCAAAACGGTCCGAGCCAATGGCCAGGGCGACGCCCCCCGGCAGCTTGGTTTCCTTGCCCAGCAGGTCGGCCAGGGCAGCACCACTTTCGCTGAAGGTAACGCCGCCTTTGAGGCCACCTTTGTCGATGCCCCATTGCAGGCCCAACGCTTCATCGATGCTGCCACTGACTTCGACGATTGCCGCATGGATCAGCACTTGCGCCCGGGGCTGGTCCAGTTGTTGGATGATCTGCTCCACGCGGCTCAGCGTCTGCGGCTCGCCCATTATCACCAGAGCGTTCTGGCTGGCATCGGCCTTGACCATGGCCTCGCCGGGGAGGTCCGCGCCCAGAGCCTTGGTGCCCGGCGTACCATCGAGCCGCTTGCCCACCTCACCCAATACTTCGGCAAGCTGCTCGGCACTGCTGTGTTGCAGGCGTACCACCCGCCAGTTCTGCGAAGTGGCCGTAACCGGTACATCCAGCGAGCGGGTCAGTTGCGCAAGACGTTGCCTGGACTTGATCGGGCCCAGGATCAGAAGACGGTTACCGTTCATGTCAGCCAGTACCCGAACGCCGCTGTCCGGGCCACCGGCGGCGGCTTCGACCACCGGGAACACAACCTCGGCCTGGGCTTTGCGCAAGGTCACCAGTTCATGATCATGCCGCTGGCCACTGTCGAGCTGCAGGACCAGGTTTTCCAGGCGGTCCAGGTTGGCTGCGGAGTCGGTGATCACCAGGGCGTTGGCGGAGCTGGACGGTCCAATGTAGCCATTGCTGGAAACCAACGGCCGCAGCAAGCCGGCCAGATCGGCAGCGACACTACCCGACAGGTTGAAAACCCGTGTGGTGACCGCTGCCGGTATGGCCTCCACCTGCTGGTTTGCCCAGGCCTTGGCTTCGCTTGCAGGCAGCACCAGCAAGCGTTCGCCGTCGTTCACGGCGGCAAAGCCCTGGGCATTGAGCACCGAGTAGAACAGCCGCCGTATCCCTTCGCGATCGAGCGCCTCGTTCGAAAGGACGGTGATGCGCCCCTGCACGCGCGGGTCGAGAATGATCGGCTGGTCAAGGATCGCCCCCACCTCACGCACCACGTCGCGCACGTCGGCATCGCTCATCGCCAGTTGCCAGGTGGGTGCCTCAGCAAGCGCCAGAGCGCAGGCAAGGGTTAGAGAGGCGCCGAACGAGGCGGCGCGCAGATATCGCATCAAAGTCATTGCACCTCCCGCAACAGGCGGGCTGAGGGGTCTGAAACAGGGCGCGGGCGGGTTGCCGCACCCGTAGGCAGAAATACAGGGGGCGTATCGCTGGACAACGACACGACTTCCTCGCGGCCGTCGATCCACAGCACGATGGAACGCACATTTATTTGGCGCAGCACGCCATGGCCAGGTAACCGGTCTCCGACGCGATAGATAGCCTCGCCGCTATCGCTTCTCACTAACGCTCGGGCATCGCCCTGGCTGGAAACGAAGCTGGCCTTGAGGGCGATATCCGCCCGGCTCGACTGCCGTTGACCCGGCGCCTGAAAGCCGAACGCCAGGGCCAAGGTAGCCGCCGACAATGGTTTTTCCGGCAAAGCCGCTGTCGTCACCGGCGGGTCCTGGACGACCGGGGGCGCAACTGCGGGATAAACGCTTTCACGCCATGCCAGGCAGGCAAGCGTTACCAGCGCGAACGTCAGCCAAATCAGATACGACGAGCGCTTCATCGTAATCAGGGCAGCATCCGCCTCAGCACGCGCCGCCCGGACAGCTCATGCAAGAGCACGGCGGCGATGTGCATCGAAACGCCGAGTCCTAGCAACAGGCAAGAAGCGATGTGAGTCTTGAACCAGACGTTGTGCCAGAACGGGTCGCTCAGCATGGGCGCGATTGAGAACCAACCGAACACATCGATGACCCGATCCATCATCAGCACACCGGACAACAGCACGATAGCCGTGGTCCAGTACAAGCCCTCATGGGCGACATGAGCGATGCGCTGGTGCTTGAGATGGTCATGCGGGCTGCGTGGTTTGGGTCTGGTCAGGCGCAACAGCCAGCGCAGCATGAATATCGGAATGAACAGCGTCGTCATGGCCACATTGACGAATGCCACAAAGTGGCGTGTGGCGGGGGAGACATTCAGGTACGCCACGTAGAAACCGCTGATCAAGACCCAAATGATGACCGTGGCAGAGATCCAGTGCAGGAGGATCTGCTGCCAGCAATATTTTTGTACTTGCATAGATAGTACTCGAGGAGCCTGGCCCCACCGGAAGGGGCCAGGTCAGACGCTTTACTTCTCGGTCCAGGCCATGTTCCAGTGGGAACCAACACCTGGCTCGAACTGGGTGGCATCTGCGGAGTACTGCAAGCAGTAACCCGAGTTGGGGAACGGCTGGCACTCGTAGACCTTGCCATTCTTAGGCTGCAGCACTGTTGTGCCAGCCTTGTAGCTCGACAGCGATTCCGGGAAAACGAAGTCGTGAGACCCATCGCCAGCCGCTTTGAGCTGAACCGTCTTCTCGTCCTGCAGCAGCACCCGCTCACGCTTGTCCACACCTACGACCTTGAGGGTATGCTCGCCTTCGGTACTTTCGACATTCAGCACGAACGGCTCGGTGCCGTTGACGCTCTGGCGCGAGTAAGAAACCTGCTTCTTGTTGGTATCGAACAACCGCGCTGTCACTGTCAGGGCCTTGTTGGTCATGACGGTGAAATCCACACCACCTTTGCCATCGGTGATCGTGTATTCGGGTTTGACATCGTGCAGGTGCATCGTGGCCTGCTCGCCAGCGGCGCTTTCAAAGTGCAGAAGGTAGTTGGTCAGCCCACTTTCGGCTTTGGCGAAGATGCTGTTGGAACCCTGCACGGGCTCGATATTACCGTCCGCATCCATTTTACCGGCACGTACCAACGTCTGGGTTTCGTTGATCTGCTTGGCAAGCTTGTAAGCCCAGTTGGCAGCGATGGCTTCTTCGGCATTTTCGATCTTGATGCTTACATGGTTTGCAGTACGCTCCCCATTGGCATCGAATGCCCTGGCAGTAACTTTGTCCCCTACTTCTAGGTCACGGCTGGCGCTTATTTCAGCCAGGCGCGGCCACTCAGGGACCGGGCCGCCATCCAGTTGGATATCGACGTCAGCGACACTGTGGAAAGCCTTATCGGTATCGCCAACCTTCCAGACGGCGAGAATCACGTGCTGGCCCGAACGGTCAGCAGGCAATGTGCAGCTGTGCCTTGGATTGGTGCCGGTACCTTTTGCTGGTATCTGGTTGCTGCCATCCAACGCACAGAACGGGGTCGAATCGAATGAGTCACGGGTCAGCGCAGCGTTGGGGTTCCAATCCGCCTTGGTAATGAAGTACTCCCACGACCGCACCGGATGCGGGGCTTCATAATGCCAGTCGAACTGCATGTTACGGTCCACGACCGGGGTCAAATGCCAGCGATTGGCTGATTGCTCATCGAGTGCGGAAAAGTCTCCCCGAACACCACCACTGGCGATTTTTCCATTCTCGGGACCTTGGCTTGGAAAGCGCCCTATCACTTCGCCGACCGACCACGGTTCGTACTGGGCACCTCCGCAGTTGACGTTCAGGTTTTTAAAACCTGCATGGCAGAGCGCTGCTCGAGACGGAGGGTCAGCCAGGTAACCATGTGCATTGGCAATTTGCGCCTGCAAACCTGCACCTACGATCGCCATCCACACACCGGTGGCGACAACGCTTTTTCGCAGGGTCTTTCTTGTATTCATCACGAACTCCGAACGCATTGCTGGTTAAATGCGTAAAGGCACATTTATTGAAATGCAATGCACCTTCAGCGCGAATGGAGCGCGGAGAGTAAAGAAAACAACTTTGCGTTCATGTAGGAATAAACCTGGCAGGCCGCGGTCTTTTCTCGCGGCCTTGAGGCAATTTCCATGTAGGGACTTTCGAAACAAAAGCGTTAAAGACGCGAGAAGGGATTACTATCGATCTTCAATGTCGAGAACTTCCTCTACATCGAAAGATTCACAGCGACATGCAACTTTCTTGGTGAAACGCTGACATGTAACTTGAACAAGCCTGTTCAACATCAGGGAAATATCCCCAATCTGATGCGAACA
This sequence comes from Pseudomonas sp. NLJ1, assembly GCF_049486705.1. Taxonomy (NCBI): domain Bacteria; kingdom Pseudomonadati; phylum Pseudomonadota; class Gammaproteobacteria; order Pseudomonadales; family Pseudomonadaceae; genus Pseudomonas; species Pseudomonas sp. NLJ1. Next base: position 2,440,591 of record NZ_CP137735.1, read on the forward strand.
GGCTTGCGAAAGACTCCCCGACCCGAAACCTCGGGGAGCCTCGAATCAAGCGTGATATTGCGCCGACAGCTCATGCACCGCGTTGATGAACACGCCGGCGTGCTCTGGGTCGACTTCCGGTGTGATGCCGTGGCCAAGGTTGAACACATGGCCTGTGCCGTGGCCATAGCTGGCCAGGATACGCGCCACTTCCTTGCGGATGGCCTCGGGCTTGGCGTACAGCACGGTCGGGTCCATGTTGCCCTGCAGCGCCACCTTGTCACCCACGCGGCGGCGGGCATCGCCGATCTCGCAGGTCCAGTCCAGGCCCAGCGCGTCGGCGCCGGCTTCGGCGATGCTTTCCAGCCACAGGCCGCCGTTCTTGGTGAACAGGATCACCGGCACCTTGCGCCCCTCGTGCTCGCGGATCAGGCCGCTGACGATCTTGCGCATGTAGGCCAGGGAGAACTCCTGGTAAGCCGCCGCCGACAGGTTGCCGCCCCAAGTGTCGAAAATCTGCACGGCCTGGGCACCAGCGAGGATCTGGCCGTTGAGGTAGCTGGTGACCGACTGGGCCAGCTTGTCCAGCAGCAGGTGCAGGGCCTGCGGGTTGTCGTAGGCCATGGCCTTGGTCTTGCGGAAGTCCTTCGACGAGCCGCCTTCGACCATGTAGGTGGCCAGGGTCCACGGGCTGCCGGAGAAGCCGATCAGCGGCACGCGGCCGTTGAGCTCGCGGCGGATGGTGCTGACCGCGTCCATCACGTAGCCAAGGTCTTTCTGCGGGTCGGGGATCGGCAGCGCTTCGATGTCGGCCGGGGTGCTGATGACCTTCTTGAAGCGCGGGCCTTCGCCGCTTTCGAAGTACAGGCCCAGGCCCATGGCATCGGGGATGGTGAGGATGTCCGAGAACAGGATCGCCGCGTCCAGCGGGTAGCGGTCCAGCGGCTGCAGGGTGACCTCGCAGGCGAACTGCGGGTTCATGCACAGGCTCATGAAGTCACCGGCCTTGGCGCGGCTGGCGCGGTACTCCGGCAGGTAGCGGCCGGCCTGGCGCATCATCCACACCGGGGTGACGTCTACGGGTTGCTTGAGCAGTGCACGCAGGAAACGATCGTTCTTCAGGGCAGTCATGTCGGCATCCGGAAAAAAAGTGCGGGCATTTTCTCAGACGCCAGCGCAAAAGGCACGGTCAAGGCCATGCGTTTTGTCTATTGGATGCCATGGATCAAGGATTTTTGTATACAAAAATGCCTTTGGGGCTACTTTGCAGCCCGTCGCGACACAAGGCCGCTCCTACAGGAAGTACGCGATCCCCTGTAGGAGCGGCCTTGTGTCGCGACGGGCCGCAAAGCGGCCCCATAATCAATCAGACTTCCAGGTAGTCCAGGATACCTTCAGCAGCAGTACGCCCTTCGAAGATAGCCGTCACCACCAGGTCCGACCCACGCACCATGTCGCCACCGGCAAACACTTTCGGGTTGCTGGTCTGGTGCTTGAACTTGCCCTTCTCCGGTGCCACCACGCGGCCCTGGCTGTCCAGCTGGATGCCATGCTGCTCGAACCACGGCGCTGGGCTTGGTCGGAAGCCGAAGGCGATGACCACGGCATCGGCCGGCAGGATCTCTTCGGACCCCGGGATCGGCTCCGGGCTGCGGCGGCCACGGGCATCCGGCTCGCCGAGACGAGTCTCGACCACCTTCACGCCTTCGACCTTGTCCTCGCCGACAATGGCGATAGGCTGGCGGTTGTAGAGGAACTTCACGCCCTCTTCCTTGGCGTTCTTCACCTCACGACGCGAACCCGGCATGTTGGCCTCGTCACGGCGATAGGCGCAGGTCACCGACTTGGCGCCCTGGCGGATCGAAGTGCGGTTGCAGTCCATCGCGGTGTCACCACCGCCCAGTACCACCACCTTCTTGCCCTGCATGTCGACGAAGTCTTCCGGCGACTTCTCGAAGCCCAGGTTGCGGTTGACGTTGGCGATCAGGAAGTCCAGCGCGTCATGCACGCCCGGCAGGTCCTCGCCCGGGAAGCCGCCCTTCATGTAGGTGTAGGTACCCATGCCCATGAACACCGCGTCGTACTCGGCGAGCAGTTGCTCCATGGTCACGTCCTTGCCCACCTCGGTGTTCAGGCGGAACTCGATGCCCATGCCGGTGAACACTTCACGGCGGTTGCTGAGCACGGTCTTTTCCAGCTTGAACTCGGGAATACCGAAGGTCAGCAGGCCGCCGATTTCCGGGTTGCGATCGAACACCACCGGGGTCACGCCGGCACGTACCAGCACGTCGGCACAGCCCAGGCCAGCCGGGCCGGCGCCGATGATGGCAACGCGCTTGCCGGTTGGCTTGACCTTGGACATGTCCGGGCGCCAGCCCATGGCGAAGGCGGTGTCGGTGATGTACTTCTCCACCGAGCCGATAGTCACCGCGCCGAAGCCGTCGTTCAGGGTGCAGGCACCCTCGCACAGGCGGTCCTGCGGGCATACCCGGCCGCATACTTCCGGCAGGGTGTTGGTCTGGTGCGACAGTTCCGCCGCGGCCAGGATGTTGCCTTCGGAAACCAGCTTCAACCAGTTGGGGATGAAGTTGTGTACCGGGCACTTCCATTCGCAATAGGGGTTACCGCAGCCCAGGCAGCGGTGCGCCTGCTCCACGGACTGCTGCGGCTTGAACGGCTCGTAGATTTCCACGAACTCCTTCTTGCGCTGGCGCAGCAGCTTTTTCTTCGGGTCCTTGCGGCCCACTTCGATGAACTGGAAGTCGTTGTTCAGACGTTCAGCCATTTTTCAAAACCTCTTTACCGCAGTTGCCAGCCTCAGGCTGCAAGCTGCAAGACGATCACTTGAGCACGACAGGCCCCGCGTACGGGGCCGTCACTTGCAGCTGTTGTTACTGCGGGTTGGCACGGGTGCTGGACAGCAGTTGCTTCAGGTTGGCTGCCTTCGGCTTGACCAGCCAGAAGCGCCGCACGTAGTCGTCCAGGTTCTCCGAGAGCTCACGCCCCCACTCGCTGCCGGTCTCTTCCACGTACTCGGCAAGGACCCGCGCCAGGTGGCTGCGGTAGGCCTCCATCGCTTCACCACTGATACGCTGGATTTCCACCAGCTCATGGTTGAGCTTGTCGACGAAGGTATTGTCCATGTCGAGCACGTAGGCGAAGCCGCCAGTCATGCCAGAACCGAAGTTGTAACCGGTCTTGCCCAGCACGCAGACAAAGCCGCCGGTCATGTATTCACAGCAGTGATCGCCAGTGCCCTCGACAACAGCGTGGGCGCCGGAGTTACGTACAGCGAAGCGCTCGCCAGCAGTACCGGCGGCGAACAGCTTGCCGCCGGTGGCGCCGTACAGGCAGGTGTTGCCGACGATGGCGCTGTGCTGGGTTTCGAACGGGCTGCCGACTGGCGGCACGATGGTGACCTTGCCGCCGGTCATGCCCTTGCCGACGTAGTCGTTGGCATCGCCTTCCAGGTGCAGGTTCAGGCCGCCGGCGTTCCACACGCCGAAGCTCTGGCCCGCAGTGCCCTTGAAGCGGAAGGTGATCGGCGCTGCGGCCATACCCTGGTTGCCATGCAGGCGGGCGATTTCACCCGACACGCGCGCACCGATGGAGCGGTCGCAGTTGCAGATGTCGAGGCTGAACTCGCCACCGGCCTGGTCACGGATGGCCGGCATGGCCATTTCCACCATCTTCTCGGCCAGCTCACCCTGGTCGAACGGCGGGTTCTTGTCGACCTCGCAGAACTGCGGCTTGTCAGCCGGGATATGCGAGCTGCCCAGCAGCGGCGTCAGGTCCAGGTACTGCTGGCGCTCGGTGTCGCCTGGCAGCACGTCGAGCAGGTCGGTACGGCCGATCAGTTCGCCGAGGCTGCGCACGCCCAGCTTGGCCAGCCACTCACGGGTCTCTTCGGCGACGAAGGTGAAGAAGTTGATCACCATGTCGACGGTGCCGATGTAGTGGTCCTTGCGCAGCTTGTCGTTCTGGGTAGCCACGCCGGTGGCGCAGTTGTTCAGGTGGCAGATGCGCAGGTACTTGCAGCCCAGAGCGATCATTGGCGCGGTCCCGAAGCCGAAGCTTTCGGCACCGAGGATAGCCGCCTTGATCACGTCCAGGCCGGTCTTCAGGCCGCCGTCGGTCTGTACCCGCACCTTGCCGCGCAGGTCGTTGCCGCGCAGGGTCTGGTGGGTCTCGGCCAGGCCCAGCTCCCATGGAGCGCCGGCGTACTTGATTGAGGTCAGCGGCGAAGCACCGGTACCACCGTCGTAGCCGGAGATGGTGATCAGGTCGGCATAGGCCTTGGCCACACCGGCGGCGATGGTGCCGACGCCGGCTTCTGCCACCAGCTTGACCGAAACCAGGGCCTGCGGGTTGACCTGCTTGAGGTCGTAGATCAGCTGGGCCAGGTCTTCGATCGAGTAGATGTCGTGGTGCGGAGGAGGCGAGATCAGGGTCACGCCAGGTACTGCGTAACGCAGCTTGGCGATCAGGCCGTTGACCTTGCCGCCTGGCAGCTGGCCGCCTTCACCGGGCTTGGCACCCTGGGCAACCTTGATCTGCAGCACTTCGGCGTTGACCAGGTATTCCGGGGTCACGCCAAAGCGGCCGGTGGCCACCTGCTTGATCTTCGAGCTCTTGATGGTGCCGTAGCGCGACGGGTCTTCACCGCCCTCGCCAGAGTTGGAACGCGCGCCCAGGCGGTTCATCGCCTCGGCCAGCGCTTCGTGAGCCTCCGGCGACAGTGCGCCCAGCGAGATACCGGCGGAGTCGAAGCGCTTGAGGATCGCCTCCAGTGGCTCGATCTGCTCCAGCGCCAGCGGCTGGTCGGCCACTTTCACCTTCAGCAGGTCGCGGATCATCGACACCGGACGCTGGTCCACCAGCGTGGTGTATTCCTTGAACTTGGCGTAGTCGCCCTGCTGCACGGCGGCCTGCAGGGTGTTGACCACATCCGGGTTGTAGGCGTGGTATTCACCACCATGGACGAACTTCAGCAGGCCGCCTTGCTGGATCGGCTTGCGCGCGCTCCAGGCTTCGGCTGCCAGCAGCTTCTGGTCGCTTTCCAGGTCTGCGAAACGCGCACCCTTGATGCGGCTGGAAACGCCCTTGAAGCTCAGAGCGACCACTTCCTCGGCCAGGCCGATGGCTTCGAACAGCTGCGCGCCACGGTACGAGGCGATGGTGGAGATACCCATCTTCGACAGGATCTTCAGCAGGCCCTTGGAGATGCCCTTGCGGTAGTACTTGAAGACTTCGTCCAGGTCGCCCAGCACTTCGCCGGTACGGATCAGGTCGGCCAGCACTTCATAAGCCAGGTACGGGTAGACGGCCGAGGCACCGAAGCCCAGCAGCACGGCAAAGTGGTGCGGGTCGCGGGCGGTGGCGGTTTCCACCAGGATGTTGCTGTCGCAACGCAGGCCCTGTTCGGTCAGGCGGTGGTGCACCGCACCAACGGCCAGCGAGGCGTGCACCGGCAGCTTGCCCGGGGCGATGTAGCGGTCGCTCAGCACCAGCTGGGTCTTGCCAGCGCGCACGGCTTCTTCAGCCTGGTCGGCGATGTTGCGGATGGCCGCTTCCAGGCCGACGCTCTCTTCATAGTTGAGGTCGATCAGCTGGCGGTCGAAGCCTTCGCGCTCCAGGTTCATCAGCGAACGCCACTTGGCGGGCGAGATGACCGGCGAGCTGAGGATTACCCGCGAAGCATGCTCCGGGGATTCCTGGAAGATGTTGCGCTCGGCACCCAGGCAGATTTCCAGGGACATGACGATCGCTTCGCGCAGCGGGTCGATCGGCGGGTTGGTCACTTGGGCGAACTGCTGGCGGAAGAAGTCGTACGGCGAACGCACACGCTGCGACAACACGGCCATCGGCGTGTCGTCACCCATCGAGCCGACCGCTTCCTGGCCCTGCTCGCCGAGCGGGCGCAGTACCTGGTCACGCTCCTCGAAGGTGACCTGGAACATCTTCATGTATTGCTTGAGCTGGTCGGCGTCGTAGCTGGCCACGCCCTGATCGTCGGTCAGCGTCGCCTGGATGCGCGTGGCATGCTGACGCAGCCAGCGCTTGTACGGGTGGCGCGACTTCAGGCGGTTGTCGATGGCGTCGGTGTCGAGGATCTGGCCGGTTTCGGTGTCCACGGCCAGGATCTGGCCCGGGCCGACACGGCCCTTGGCCAATACATCCTCAGGCTGGTAGCCCCATACGCCGATTTCCGAGGCGATGGTGATGTAGCCATTGGTGGTGGTTACCCAGCGCGCCGGGCGCAGGCCGTTACGGTCGAGCAGGCACACTGCATGGCGGCCTTCGGTCATGACGATACCGGCCGGGCCATCCCACGGCTCCATGTGCATGGAGTTGTATTCGTAGAAAGCGCGCAGGTCGGCGTCCATGGTCTCGACGTTCTGCCAGGCTGGCGGTACCAGCATGCGCACGCCACGGAACAGGTCGATACCGCCAGTGACCATCAGCTCCAGCATGTTGTCCATGCTCGAGGAATCGGAACCGACGCGGTTGACCAGCGGGCCGAGCTCTTCGAGGTCGGGGATCAGGTCGTTGGCGAACTTGGTGCGACGGGCCATGGCCCAGTTGCGGTTGCCGGTGATGGTGTTGATCTCGCCGTTGTGGGCGAGGAAGCGAAACGGCTGCGCCAGCGGCCATTTCGGCAGGGTGTTGGTGGAGAAGCGCTGGTGGAACACGCAGATCGCGGTTTGCAGGCGCTCGTCACCCAGGTCCGGGTAGAAGGCCGCGAGATCGCGCGGCATCATCAGGCCTTTGTAGATGATGGTCTTGTGCGAGAAGCTGCAGATGTAGTGGTCGGTGTCGTGGGCGTTGGCCACGGAAGAACGGCGACGAGCACTGAACAGCTTGATGGCGAATTCCTGGTCGCTCAGGCCTTCACCGCCGATGAACACCTGCTCGATCTGTGGCAGGCGCTCGAGCGCCAGGCGGCCGAGCACGCTGGTGTCGATCGGCACCTTGCGCCAGCCGACCAGCTTCAGGCCAGCGGCAAGGATTTCGCGGTCCATGTTGGCGCGAGCGGCTTCGGCTTTGACCGGGTCCTGATTGAAGAACACCATGCCGACGGCGTACTGCCTGGGCAGCTCGACGGCGAAGTGCTCCTGGGCCACGGCACGCAGGAATTGATCGGGCTTCTGCATGAGCAGACCGCAACCGTCACCGGTCTTGCCGTCGGCGTTAATGCCGCCGCGGTGGGTCATGCAGGTCAATGCCTGCATGGCGGTTTGCAGAAGGTGGTGGCTCGGTTCGCCCGTCATATGGGCGATCAGGCCAAAACCACAGTTGTCCTTGAATTCTTCGGGATGGTACAGACCTGTTTTCATAGACACATTCTCACCAGGTTCACCTCTCAACGGAGGTAAATCTCTTTTTTAACAACCACTTACCATCCACGCCGATCAAACGCCAGCTTTTTTGCGGTGGCCATGGAAAACCATTGTTGCACAGCGACAGCGATGCCCACAAATTTTCATGTCTCACCATTGAAAATTTATGTCGCAATTTTGAATGTTTTTGCGCCATGCGCCGTGATAGCGGCTTGGCTCGAGTCTGAAGCGTTTCAGCCATGACTGCAAGTAAGGCTTGTGGCCGGCAGTCTGGGACAGAAAAGCCTGCCGCGTGACAACGCAGCAGGCTAGTCGAAAGTCAGTAATCGCTCAGCAACTGGGCAGCGGGGTGATGCCGCCCGGAAGGTATCAGCGGGCCGAGGCCAGCTCTTGTTGGACGCTGGCGACGGTACGTGGCCAAGGTTTACCAGCCTGGACCTTCGCTGGCAAGTTCTTGATTGCCGCAACCGCTGCGTCGCGGTTGGCGAAGTTGCCGTAAGTGACAACGTACAGCGGCTTGCCCTGCAGGTTTTTCTTGAAGTAGCGATAGTCGCCACCCTGGGCCTTGACGAACGCCTGGGCCGAAGCCTCGGAGCTGGTACCCAGAATTTGCACCACGTAATTGCCCGGTTTCTGACCGGTGTACCAGCCGCTGTTGCCGCTGCCACCGGCTGCCGGCTTCTCGACAGGCTTGGCGGCCGGCTTGGCCACGGCGACTTGAGTCGGTGCTGGCGCAGGCTTGGCAGGCGCGACCGGCTTGGCAGGCTGGGTTGCGACAGGCTTCGCTGCAGGTGCAACCGGCTGCGGTTGCGGCTGTACCGGCTGGGTCGGCGCCGAGGCTACTGGCTGGGCAGGTACCGGTGCCGGGCCTGCCGGCACACCTTGCGGTGGTGCGATGGTGGTCACGGTTGGCGGCGGGTTGCCTGGCTGCAGGGCGGTATCGCCGGCCGGGCTACCCTCTTCACCCTCGCCCATGCCCGCGGCCTGGGCCAGCGGCTCGCGCATCACCGGCTGCGACTGGCCAACCAGCGGCAATGGCATCGGCTGGGAAGAACCCGAGAACTCGATGGCCGGGTTGCCACCATTGGCCTGGCCTTCGCCAAGCGGCAGCTGGGCCTGGGCGGCCGGCGCTTCGGCAGGCGCCTTGTCACCTTTCTTCGGCATCAACACCGCGGCCGCAACGGCGACCACAACCACAGCGGACAGCGCGAGCACATGTTTTTTAGGCATCTTGAACCCCATGGATGGTCGCTTGGCCGTCGAGCGGCTGGCGATCATGGCTTCGATCAAAGTGTCACGGGCGACCTGGTTGATGTTGCCAGGCCAGCCGTCGGAGTTTTCATGGATATCGACGATCTGTTCACGGCTGAACACCTCGATGCCCCGGCCAGCACCTTCCAGGCGCTGCTCCAGGTACTCGCGGGTTTCTTCTTCACTGTAGGGGGCGAGTTCGATGATATGGAAGCGTTCTTCCTCGATATTGATCTCGTCCAGCCCGGCAATCAGCGACGGCTCACCGAACAGGAACACGTGCGGGCGCCCTTCCGGTACACCCGCCGCCAATTCCAGCAACGCTTGGAGTGCCGACTCGTCGAGTTGTTCCGCATCGTCCACCAGCAAATACACTTCCTGGCCAGTCAGTGCCAATTGCACCACCTTGGCCAGGATCGCCTGCATTTCGGCTTCGGCCACATCCAGGTTCTGCGCGACCTGGCCGAGTACGCTGGCGGCATCGCTGGCGCCACGAGCGGAAACCACCACGCTCTGCACTGCCTGCTTGTTGGTACTGGCCACCAGGGCCTGGCGCAGCAGGGTCTTGCCACTGCCCAGCGGGCCGGTGACAACCAGCATCAGCTGGCTGTAGCGCGCCAGGTGGTGCAATTGGCCGAGCACGGGCTTGCGCTGGGCCGGGAAGAACTTGAAGCCGGGCACGCGGGGTGCGAACGGATCGTGGCTCAACTGGTAATGGTCGAGAAAGGCCTCATCGGCATGCAAACTGGTCATTGCGCTGTCACAACCTCAAAGCTGGGCCACGATCGCGCGGTAATCCGCCGACAACGTGGCCTGTAGAATCTCTTTCGGATAGTCGTCGGTCACCACGGCCTCGCCCATCTGGCGCAGCAGCACCAGACGTAGGCGGCCGTCGAGCACCTTCTTGTCGACCGCCATGTGCTCCATGAAATGCGCCGGGGTCATTTCCTGTGGTGGCACCACCGGCAAACCTGCGTCCTGCAACAGGCGGATTCCGCGATCGCGCTCGGCCTGGTCGATCCAGCCAAGGCGCATGGACATCTCCAGGGCCATCACCGTACCCGCCGCCACGGCTTCGCCGTGCAGCCACACGCCGTAACCCATGTGGGTCTCGATGGCATGGCCGAAGGTGTGCCCCAGGTTCAGCGTGGCGCGCACGCCGGATTCGCGCTCGTCAGCCCCGACCACGGCGGCCTTGGCCGCGCAGGAACGGCGAATGGCTTCGGTCAGCGCCGCCGGATCGAGGGCGCGCAGCGCCTGCATATTATCTTCGAGCCAGGTGAGGAACGGCTTGTCGCAGATCAGGCCGTACTTGATCACTTCCGCCAGCCCGGCAGACAGCTCGCGCGCCGGCAGGGTCTGCAGCGTGGTGGTGTCGATCAGCACCGCGTTGGGCTGGTAGAACGCACCGACCATGTTCTTGCCCAGCGGGTGGTTGATGCCAGTCTTGCCACCAACCGAGGAATCGACCTGGGACAACAGCGTGGTCGGCACCTGGATGAAGTCGACGCCGCGCTGGTAGCAGGCGGCGGCGAAGCCGGCCATGTCACCGATCACGCCACCACCCAGGGCAACCACGGTGGTGCGGCGGTCATGCCGTGCAGTCAGCAGGCCATCGAAGATCAGCTGCAGGGTTTCCCAGTTCTTGTGGGCTTCGCCATCGGGCAATACCACCGGCAGCACCGAATAGGCGCCCAGGGTCTTGCTCAGGCGTTCGAGATACAGGGGCGCGACGGTCTCGTTGGAAACGATGGCAACCTGCCGCCCGGCGATGTGCGGCGCCAGCAGTTCAGGCTGGTCCAGCAGGCCTTCGCCAATGTAGATCGGGTAGCTACGCTCGCCCAGGTCGACCTTTAGTGTCTGCATGTATCCCCACAATGTACTTGAGCGCTGCGCTGTTCGGGCGCCCGCGCGGTAACGTTGAACCTAGCCTCGGCGCTGGTGGCCGAGAATAGTCCCGGGCTAACGGGGCGGCAACTGCTGCAAGCGCTCGAGAATATCGATCACCACCATGCGAGGCGGCCGCTCGTCGGTTTCCACCACCAGGTCGGCGATCTCGCGATAGAGCGGGTCGCGGGTTTCCAGCAGGGCGCGCAAGGTCGCCTCGGGATTGGCGGTGCGCAGCAGGGGGCGATTGCGATCACGTGCGGTGCGGCCAACCTGCTGCTCCACCGAAGCATGCAGATAGATCACGCGGCCACCCTGGTGCAGGGCCTGGCGGTTGGCCTCGCGCATTACCGCGCCACCGCCGGTCGCCAGGACCACGCCGTCGAGTGCGCACAGCTCGGCGATCATCGCCTGCTCGCGGTCACGGAAACCCGGCTCGCCTTCCTTGTCGAAAATCCACGGTATGTTGGCGCCGCATCGCAGTTCGATTTCCTTGTCGGAATCCTTGAACAGCAGGCGCAGCTCTTTGGCCAATAGGCGCCCGATGGTGCTTTTACCAGCGCCCATGGGCCCCACAAGTATCAAATTTCGCACAGAATCAACGACTCACAGCAATCGCCTGGTCACTCATGATACGCGGAGTCAGGAAGACCAGCAGCTCGGATTTTTTCTCTTGTAATGCATCGCGTCGAAACAGCCGCCCAACATACGGCAGATCGCCGAAAAATGGCACCTTGTCGACCACATTGTTTTGCGAAGTCGAGTACACGCCACCGATCACGATCGTTTCACCGTCCGTCACGCGAACCTTGGCATTGACCTCGTTCTTGCGGATCGGCGGTACGTTGTTCAAGGCATTGACGTAATCCGGCTCGTCCTTGGTCACCCTGACGGTCATGATCACCTTGTTGTCCGGGGTGATCTGCGGAGTCACCTCCAGCGACAACGAGGCTTCGCGGAACGCTACCGAGGTGGCGCCGCTCTTGCTGGTTTCCTGGTACGGCACCTCGGTACCCTTGAGGATCCTGGCCGTTTCCTTGTCGGCCGTGACCACCTTGGGCTGCGAGATGATTTCCCCGTTGCCGCTCTTTTCCATGGCACTGAGTTCCAGGTCGAGCAACACGTCGCCACGCAACAGGCCCAGGCCAATACTGCCACCCACCCGCTCCACCCCCAGGTCGACGAACAGATCCTTGCCAGGGCGCGGGCTCTCGACATACAGCGGCCCGCCCCAGCGCACCCCCAGGCTTTTCTCGTAATCGACGTTGGCCTCGACGATACGTGCCTCGATCGCCACCTGGCGCACCGGCACATCCAGCTGCGCCACCAATTGCCTCAGCTCGGCGAGGCGGTCGGCCGGCTGGTGCACCACCAGCGTATTGGTGCGTTCATCGACACTCAGGCTGCCCCGACCGGCGAGGTTGCCGTCATCTGCCAGGCTCTCCAGCAGCAATTCCGCCAGCTCGGCAGCCTCGGCGTGATGGATGGGCAACAGTTCCCGGCGCAACGGCTGCAACTGCGCATCCAGCGCCTGGCCCACACGGGCATCGACAGATTGCGCGGCAAACTCGGCCGCAGGCGCCACCAGCAGCACATTGCCCTCCTGTCGCCGGGCCAGGCCCTTGCTGCGCAGTACCAGGTCCAGCGCCTGGTCCCATGGCACATCCTCCAGGCGCAAGGTGACGCTACCCTGCACGGCATCGCTGACGACCAGGTTGACACCGGCGTAGTCAGCCAGCACCTGCAGCACCGAGCGCACTTCAACATCCTGGAAGTTCAGCGACAGTGGTTCACCCTGATAAGGCATCGCCCACGCCAGCGGGACCGGCAGCAGGGCTGCCAGTACCCATTTCATCAATGTTTTCATCGTCGTCCCGGGCCTCCTTGCCCTGGTGCTTTGCGAGCGTGATGAACGCCATGCGTTCATGCCACACGCCCGCCATGAACAGCCGTTCGCGTACTTCGACCTGGGTTCGATCAACCCTCGCCACCACCCCCTGGTCACGCCCGACCCGGTCCCCAGGGCGCACGCGATAGAGCCTGCCGGCCGCCATCAGCAGTGCTTCGTGTTCCGCCCCACGCGACAGGCTGCCTACCATCTCCAGTTGCGCCAGAGGCACGCCGCCCAACCCGCTGCCCGCCAACCGTGTCGCTCCGGGCGCAAACGGGTCGACTTGGGGCGCTGCCGTCACGCCCCTGGCCGGCATTCGCGCAAGCGTCGCAGGTTCAGGCACTGGCGCCAGCGCCTGATAGGCATCAACCCGCAACTGCAGGCGTAGCAGCCCAGGCTTGCCATCGGCCGGAGCCAGCTGCAAGTCACCGCTGCGCAGCACACGCGCCTGGCCCAACCAGTCGCCCAGCCACTGCCGCAGGGCCACGTATCGCCCCACCACTTGTAGTTCCAGCGGTACCTTGCGGAAACCGCCCTGCTGTTCGTCGTCATGTACGTCGAAGCGCTCGATCAGCAAGCCATGAGCATGCCCCGATGCCGCCAGGCGCTCGAGCAGGTCACTCATGCCCTCCCCGGCCGCCAGGTGCCAGTACGCCTCCCGCAAGCGTTGCTCGGCAATGCTCACAGAGGCCTGGATTTGCGCCAGCTCGGCCAGCTGCACCGCGCTGGCTGACTGTTTTTCGTGCAACTCGGCGTAGCGGGCCTCCTCCTGCCTCTGCTGCTGCAACGCTGCAGGCAGACGCATGGCGCAGCCCAGGCCGAACAACGTCAGGGCCAACAGCACTGGCGCCAGCTGCCTGAAGCGTTTGGAGCGCTCGGCCATGGCCAGCCAGCCGAGCACCTGTGCAGCATTCACGACCAGAACGCCGAAACGCGCGCGCCCAGCACGAATTCATCGCCGCCCGGCAGGCCCCTGATGCGCTTGAGCTCCAGGCCGACCAGCGCACTCGAACGGCTCAGGTCACGCATGAACTGCGCGACTACGGCACCGGATGTGGCCAGCCCAGTCATCTGCAGGCTGCCGTCTTCCAGGCTGAGGTCGAGCAGTTGCACCCCCACTGGCAACGCCCGCTCGAGGTCAGCCAACACCCCGGCCAGCACATCCTGGTGGGCACGCAGTCCTTCCAGCGCCGCCGCGCGTGCCAGTAGCGCCTCATGCTGCGCACGCACTTCGGCCAGCGGCTGCAACTGCTCGCCCGCCACCTCCAGGGCAGCCTGGCGCTGGGTATTGGCCAGCGCCTGCTGCTGCCCGCGCTGGCGGGCCAGCTGGTCGACCAACGTCACGCCACACAGGGCCAGCAGCGCACCGGCAACCAGTTGCCTGCGAAAACACCGCAACACGGCCTGGCGTTGCCGTTCGCGCCAGGGCAGAAGGTTCAGCCGCATCATCGACGCAACCCTCCGAGAGCAAGGGCGCATGCCAGGATCATCGCGCCATCGACGGGTTCCAGGCGCGCCACATCGGGCATCAGGCGACACGGCAAGTTCAACCGGGAGCCGAGGCTCTGCATATGGCCCGGTTCGATCGGAGAACGGCTGGCGATCCACAGGCAATCGGGCAAAGGCTCACCGGCGAGCAGGGCCAGCAGGCGCTCCGGCAACTCCCCCGTTATCGTCGACAGCCCCAGGCTCAGCTCACGCCGTTGCTGAGGCCGACTCGACTGCCAGCCATAAAGGGTGCTGCTGTGCGTCTCGATACGCAGCAGCGCCGAGCTCTGATGCCTGCCCCGCGGCAGCATGCGCCCCAAGGCAATGCTGTCGACCTCCACGGCATCCAGTTGCAACCCGGCCTCCTCGACGATGCCTTCAAGTGGCGCCAGTGCACTCTGCCGACACGCCGCCACCATCACTTCGGCGCAGCCCGGCTGAACGCGAGAGCCTCCCAGAACCTGAAAATCCAGGGCCAGGTCTTCCAGTGGGAATGGGAACAGCCGTTCGGCGTCAGCCAGCAGTTGCGCCTCCATTTCTGCCCCGCCCTGTTCCGCCGGCAGGTGGCACAGCTTGCAGATCACCTGGTTGCCCGGCAGTGCCAGCGCGACCCGGCGCTGCCTGAGGCCGCTGCGTCGGTAGGCGCGCTTCAAGGCAGCCGCCACGGCGCCAGGCTCCGCCGCCCAATCACTGCCAGGCGGTGATTCGAACGGCTCTTGTACCGAGGCAAGCACCCGACAGCGCCGGTTACGCCGCTGCAGTTGCACAATCCGAATGGTGTCAGGGGCAATTTCCACCCCCACGAGTGAACCGGCATCCTTGCCGAAGCGTCCTAGCATCGTGGCATCCTTGTTGTCTGTCGCCGCCATCTGTCGCGGCTACCTGCCTCAACCCCGCGTCAACACTAGGCCGCGCCGGCCCATCGAGGCGACGGGCAGCCTGGCCGGTAACCCGGAGAGGCGAAAAAATGCTTATAATGCCCAGCGTTTTTTGGTCCGCCGGACCTGCGTGCAATCCACTCCCAACCTGGACACCGAAAAGCCTTGATACGTCTGCTGAAGTTCTTCTGGTGGTCTTCCGTCGCAGTCATCTGCGCGCTCGTACTCGGTGTGAGCGGTGCGTTTCTGTATCTTAGCCCCAGCCTGCCCTCGGTCGAGTCGCTCAGAAGCATCCAGTTGCAGATCCCCCTCAGGGTGTACAGCAGCGACGGCAAGCTGATTGCCGAGTTCGGCGAAATGCGTCGCTCGCCGATCCGCTTCGCGGAAATTCCCCCACAATTCATCCAGGCGCTTCTGTCGGCCGAGGACGACAATTTCCTCAACCACTATGGTGTCGACCCCAGCAGCCTGATGCGCGCCGCGACCCAGCTGGTGAAAACCGGCCATATCCAGACCGGCGGCAGTACCATCACCATGCAGGTGGCGAAGAACTTCTTCCTCACCAGCGAACGCAGCTTCTCGCGCAAGACCAACGAGATCCTGCTGGCCCTGCAGATCGAGCGCGAGCTGACCAAGGACGAGATCCTCGAGCTGTACGTGAACAAGATCTACCTGGGCAACCGCGCCTACGGCATCGATGCCGCCGCGCAGGTGTACTACGGCAAGTCGATCCGCGACGTGAGCCTGGCGCAGATGGCGATGATCGCCGGCCTGCCCAAGGCACCCTCGCGCTTCAACCCGCTGGCCAACCCGGTGCGCGCCAAGGAGCGCCGCGACTGGATCCTCGGCCGCATGTACAAGCTGGGCAAGATCGACGAAGCCAGCTACCAGGCAGCCCTGGCCGAGCCGCTCAACGCCAGCTACCACGTGCCCACGCCTGAAGTGAATGCGCCTTACATCGCCGAAATGGCCCGCGCTGAAATGGTCGGCCGCTACGGCAGCGACGCCTATACCGAAGGCTTCCGCGTCACCACTACAGTGCCCAGCGACATGCAGGAAATAGCCAACAAGGCCATCCTCAACGGCCTCTCCGACTACGACGAGCGCCACGGCTACCGCGGCCCCGAAGCACGCTTCCCGGGCCGCACCCAGGCGGCCTGGCTGCAGGAACTGGGCAAGCAGCGCAGCCTTGGTGGCCTGGAGCCGGCCATCGTCACCCAGGTCGAAAAAACCGGCCTCAAGGTGCTGACCCGCAGTGGCCAGGAAGAGCTGGTGGCCTGGGACACCATGAAATGGGCGCGCCCGTTCATCAATAGCAACTCCCAGGGCCGTGCGCCGCAGTCGCCGGCAGACGTGGCCCAGGTCGGCGACCTGGTGCGCCTGCAGCGCCTGGAAGATGGCAAGTTCAAGTTCAGCCAGGTACCTGGCGCGCAGAGTGCGCTGGTCACCCTCGACCCTTACAACGGCGCCATCCGCGCCCTGGTCGGCGGCTTCTCGTTCGAGCAGAGCAACTACAACCGCGCCATGCAGGCCAAGCGTCAGCCGGGCTCGAGCTTCAAACCGTTCATCTACAGCGCCGCCCTGGACAGTGGCTACACCGCATCCAGCCTGGTCAACGACGCACCGATCGTGTTCGTCGACGAGTACCTGGACAAGGTCTGGCGACCGAAGAACGACACCAACACCTTCCTTGGCCCGATCCGCATGCGCGAAGCGCTGTACAAGTCGCGCAACCTGGTGTCGATCCGCCTGCTGCAGGCCATGGGCGTGGACCGCACCATCGACTACATCGCCAAGTTCGGCTTCAAC
Organism: Pseudomonas sp. NLJ1; assembly: GCF_049486705.1. Classification (NCBI taxonomy): domain Bacteria; kingdom Pseudomonadati; phylum Pseudomonadota; class Gammaproteobacteria; order Pseudomonadales; family Pseudomonadaceae; genus Pseudomonas; species Pseudomonas sp. NLJ1. The sequence continues at coordinate 2,457,114 of NZ_CP137735.1, forward strand.
AAGCAGGACCTGCCGCGCAACCTGTCGCTGGCACTGGGCACCGCCACCCTGACCCCGATGGAAATCGCCACAGGCTGGAGTACTTTCGCCAACGGCGGCTACAAGATCACCCCGTACCTGATCGATCGCATCGAAAGCCGCAGCGGCGAGACGCTGTTCATCGCCAACCCGGCCCGGGTACCGCAAGGTGCCGAGGACCAAGCGGGAGTGGCCGCGCCCGAACAGCCGATCAGCACCGCTGCCATGCCGGGCGAGGCACCCGCAGCCTTCAGCCAGGTGGTGCCTGCACCGCAGGCGCCGGCCGTGGCCGAGCAGATCATCGACGGGCGCACCACCTACATCCTCACCAGCATGCTGCAGGATGTGATCAAGCGCGGTACCGGCCGCCGGGCGCTGGCCCTGGGCCGTACCGACCTGGCAGGCAAGACCGGTACCACCAACGAGTCCAAGGACGCCTGGTTCTCCGGCTACAACGCCGACTACGTGACCACCGTGTGGGTCGGTTTCGACCAGCCTGAAACCCTCGGGCGCCGCGAGTACGGCGGCACGGCGGCACTGCCGATCTGGATGAGTTTCATGGGCGCGGCGCTCAAGGACAAACCTGCGCATGCGCCGGCAGAGCCGGAAGGCATCCTCAGCCTGCGCGTCGACCCGGTCAGCGGCCGCGCCGCTTCGCCGAGCACGCCGAATGCATACTTCGAGCTTTTCAAGGCCGAGGACTCGCCGCCGTCGGTGGACGAATTGGGCACTGGCGCAGCACCGGGCAGCCCGTTGCCGGCGGATGAAGCTGCGCCGATGGATCTGTTCTAAGAGCCCTCGAAGGCAACACCGACCCTGTGGGAGCGGGCATGCCCGCGAACACCGGCGTAGCCGGTGCCAGCCTCCGCGTTGGATTCTTCGCGGGCACGCCCGCTCCCACAAAGGCCGCGCCAACCCCACCGGCAAACAAAAAAGCCCCGGCTCATACGAGCCGGGGCTTTTTTGTGTCGCCAGGCAGCAATCAGCCGTTGAACACATCATCCACGCTGGTCAGCGGGTAGTGCTTCGGATACGGCAGGGTAGCCACGCCGGATTCGATGGCAGCCTTGGCCACAGCATCGGAAACAACGGTGATCAGGCGGGCGTCCAGCGGCTTCGGAATGATGTACTCACGGCCGAACTCCAGGCCTTCCACGCCGTAGGCTTCGCAGACTTCCTTCGGCACTGGCAGCTTGGCCAGGTCTTTCAGGGCGATGGCGGCAGCGATCTTCATTTCTTCGTTGATGCGCTTGGCGCGAACGTCCAGGGCACCGCGGAAGATGAACGGGAAGCCCAGTACGTTGTTGACCTGGTTCGGGTAGTCGGAACGACCGGTAGCCATGATCACGTCGTTGCGAGTGGCGTGCGCCAGCTCTGGCGAGATTTCCGGGTCCGGGTTCGAGCAGGCGAACACGATCGGGTTGGCAGCCATCGACTTCAGGCCTTCGGCGCTCAGCAGGTTCGGGCCGGACAGGCCTACGAACACGTCGGCACCGTCGAGTGCGTCAGCCAGGGTGCGCTTGTCGGTAGCGTGGGCGAACTGCGCCTTGTACTGGTTCAGGTCGTCACGGCCAGCGTGAATCACGCCACTGCGGTCGATCATGTAGATGTTCTCGACCTTGGCGCCCATGCTCACCAGCAGCTTCATGCAGGAGATGGCGGCAGCGCCGGCACCCAGGCAGACGATCTTGGCGTCTTCCAGCTTCTTGCCGGCGATTTCCAGGGCGTTGATCATGCCGGCCGCAGTCACGATGGCGGTACCGTGCTGGTCATCGTGGAATACCGGGATGTCGCACTGTTCGATCAGGGTGCGCTCGATTTCGAAGCACTCAGGCGCCTTGATGTCTTCGAGGTTGATGCCACCAAAGGTGATCGAGATGCGGCGAACGGTGTCGATGAACGCCTGCGGGCTTTCCGATTCCACTTCGATGTCGAACACGTCGATACCGGCAAAACGCTTGAACAGAACACCCTTGCCTTCCATGACCGGCTTGGAAGCCAGTGGGCCGAGGTCACCCAGACCGAGGATGGCGGTGCCATCGGAAATCACCGCAACCAGGTTGCCTTTGCCGGTGTATTTGTAAGCCAGCTCTGGATCACGGCCGATTTCACGCACGGGCTCAGCAACACCTGGGCTGTAGGCCAGGGCGAGGTCACGGGCGGTGGCGGTGGGCTTGGAAAGTTCGACGCTCAGTTTCCCCGGACGAGGTTGAGCGTGATATTCGAGAGCGGCGGTTTTCAGGTCTGACATGGTGGGCATTCCGCTATTTACTGTTCTGACGGACCGCCGAGGATACGCAAAGAGCCGGGGAGCCACAAGACTGGTCGGTCACTTGTGTCAAGGCCTTTAGCCTACGACTTTACGCTATAACCCACGGGGCATACGGCTAACAGTGTGTACAATCCAGTAGCGAAATGTCTACATCTTTTAGCCTGAAATGCGCTCCAACATGCTCGGATCGGTCAATGGCAACACCCAGCGTCGCTGCCCGGGCCTGAGGCCGCCCTTGCGGGAACGATCCAGCACCCAACCACGCGCTTCGACCTGGCGTCCCTTGAGGTTATCGAAGAAGCTGGCGGGGAAGTTACGCTGCAGACGAGCGGGAACCTGCAGCACCACGGCACCGTCCAGGTTCAGCCAGATTCCGCCACGGTTGCGCTCCACGCTTTCGATGCGGCCCGCAATGACCGCGAAACCCGAGCGCCTCACATCCCCCGCGCGCACCACCGGCGAACGGCGCCACAGGCCGGAGCCAGCCTTGCGCGCAGCGTGTTCGGCAAGCTGCTGGCATGCACTGAGGCGCACGTTGGGGGCAACCGCGACGCGATAGCCCAGGCCCTCGCTGAGCAACTGTGCTTCGATATTGTCGCCATTGCGGCCGTAGATATGCGCCAGCGTCCGGCCGTATTTGTCCTTGGCCTCGATACCTGGCTCCAGCCCTACACGCCCGTCGCTAGCCTTGACCAAGGCCTGCAAACGCTGCCTGGCGGCCTCGGCATAGGGTTCGCTGGTGCGCCCGTTGCGGCCGATCTCCGGGGTGTTTATGCCGATCAGGCGCACGCTGCGGCCATCGACCAGGCGCAAGGTATCGCCATCGACCACCTGGCGCACCGCCACCTGCTGCGGGCTGTCCGGTAGCGGGCAGAACGCCAGGGCCGGGAAATGCCAGATGACGCCCATAAAAAAGGCGCCCACAAGGGGCGCCTTTTTTTGCAGCAATGCGAAACCCGAGGGGTTCGCCATGCGCATGATTACTTCTTGGTACCGAACATACCGAAGCGATCGGCGAACTTCTGTACGCGACCACCGGTGTCCAGGACTTTCTGCTTACCGGTGTAGAACGGGTGGCACAGGTTGCAAACGTCGATCGACAGGGTGCTGCCCAGGGTCGAACGGGTTTCAAACTTGTTGCCGCAGCTGCAGGTGACTGCAACTACTTCGTAGTTCGGATGAATATCTGCTTTCATGGTCACTTCCTCGAGCTGCGTGCCGCCACCCAACACCAATTGTTGAATACCGCACGTAATTAGGCGGCGAATAATACCAGAGCATCACGCCAACGCAAGTTGTCGCTTGCACCGACCGTCGTCTGCTAGGCTCGCCAGTCTTTGAAACGCCCTCCGAGACTTTCCGCGTGTCCGACGTCATCCTGCGCCTTGCCCTGCCCTCTCCGCTGCGTCGCCTGTTCGACTACAAGGCGCCGGCGAGCATGGCGCGCCAGGCCTTGGCCCCGGGCATGCGCATTCGCGTACCATTCGGACGCCGCGAAATGATCGGCGTGCTGGTGGAGGTGTGCGAACAGAGCGAAGTGCCCGCAGACAAGCTTAAGCCGGCCAGCGCCCTGCTCGACCCGGTATCGCCGATTCCGCCAGCACTGTTCAAGTTGTGCCTGTGGACCGCCCAGTACTACCAGCACAGCCTGGGTGACACGCTGAGCTGGGCCCTGCCAACCTTGCTGCGCCAGGGCGAACCTGCCGAGATGCGCCAGGAGCGCTTCTGGCACGTCGCCCCCGGCGCCCGCCTGGAAGACCCGCGCATCGCCCGCGCACCGCGCCAGCGCGATGCCCTCAAGACTCTGGGCCAGCACCCGCACGGCGTGGCCCACAGCCTGCTGGCCAAGCTCAACCTGAACAAGGACAGCCTCGACCTGTTGCTGGCCAAGGACCTGGTGCAGATCGAGGTCCGCCGCCATCTGCCGGCGCTGCGCCACGAACACTGGCTGGCACAGCCGGAACTGCCGCTCAACGAAGAGCAACGCGACGCCTTCGACGCCGTGCGCGAAGGTCTTGGCGGTTTTGGTGCCTTCCTGCTGGCGGGTGTCACCGGCAGCGGCAAGACCGAGGTGTACCTGCAGCTGATACGCGAAACACTCGAAGCCGGCAAGCAGGCACTGGTGCTGATCCCGGAGATCAACCTCGGCCCACAGACCCTGGCCCGCTTCGAGCAACGCTTCAACGCCCGCATCGCCCTGCTGCACTCGGCGGTAAATGACCGCGAACGCCTGGATGCCTGGCTGGCAGCCCGGGATGGCGAGGCCGACATCATCATCGGCACCCGCTCGGCGCTGTTTACGCCGATGAAGAACCCCGGCCTGATCATCATCGACGAGGAGCACGATGGCTCCTATAAACAGCAGGAAGGCCTGCGCTACCACGCCCGCGACCTGGCATTGGTACGTGCCCACCAGGAAAACATCCCGATCCTGCTCGGTTCCGCCACGCCATCACTGGAAACCCTGCACAACGCCCTGACCGGTCGCTACCGCCTGCTGCGCATGAACCAGCGCGCTGGCGGCGCTCGCCCGCCGCGCATGCTGCGCCTGGATGTGAAGAGCCTGCCGCTGGACAGCGGCATCAGTGGCCCACTGCAGCAGGCCATCCGCCAAACCCTGGAGGCAGGCCAGCAAGTGCTGGTGTTCCTCAACCGCCGCGGCTTCGCCCCGACCTTGCTGTGCCACGATTGCGGCTGGCTGTCCGAATGCCCGCGCTGCGATGCGCGCATGACCGTGCACCAGCGTTCCGGCGTGCTGCGCTGCCACCATTGCGGCTATGACGAGCGCCTGCCGCAACAGTGCCCGCAGTGCAACCACGTTGACCTGCGCCCGGTCGGCGCCGGCACCGAGCGCGCCGAGGAGCGCCTGAAAGTGCTGTTTCCGGATTACCCGATCCTGCGGGTGGACCGCGACAGCACGGCGCGCAAGGACGCCATGCACAACCTGTTCAGCACCATCCAGCGCGGCCAGCCAAGCATCCTCGTAGGCACCCAGATGCTCGCCAAGGGCCACCATTTCCCGCGGGTGACCCTGGTGGCCATCCTCGATGCCGATGGCGGGCTGTTCTCCGGCGACTTCCGCGCCAGCGAACGCATGGCACAGCTGATCGTGCAGGTTGCCGGGCGGGCCGGGCGAGCCGAAGAACCCGGCAAGGTCATCATCCAGACCCACCTGGCCGACCATCCGCTGCTGGTGCAGCTTACCGAGCAGGGCTACTTCGCCTTCGCCGAACAAGCCCTGGACGAACGCCGCGCCGCCGGGCTGCCGCCTTACTCGCACCTGGCGCTGCTGCGCGCCGAAGCGCACAAGCCCGGGCAGGCCGAAGGTTTCCTCGACGAGGCCTGCGCCGCTGCCGAGCGCCTGGTGGCCGAACAGCGCCTGCCGGGCATCGAGCTGCTGGGCCCCGTGCCGGCACCGATGGAGCGCCGCGCCGGGCGCTTCCGCGCACAACTGTTGATACAGGCCAACACCCGGGCGCCCTTGCATCGACTGATCAGCGCCTGGTTGCTAGTGTTGGAGCAGATGCCGAGCGGGCGCCAGGTGCGCTGGTCGCTGGATGTCGACCCGGTAGACCTGTACTGATTTTTGGGGCTGCTTTGCAGCCCATCGCGACACAAGGCCGCTCCTATCCAAGTACCTCCTGTAGGAGCGGCCTTGTGTCGCGATGGGCCGCAAAGCGGCCCCAAAGGTTGGCAACCTGCTCCCGGCAACGGATAATGCCCAGTTTTTCCACCTGCGCATCCAAGCGCTCCACCGCGCTTGCGGTCGAAAAGAGATCCCCATGAAAGACACCATTCGCCAGCTGATCCAGCAAGCCCTCACCCAACTCGTCACCGACGGTGTGCTGCCTGAAGGGCTGTCGCCGGCGATCCAGGTGGAAAACGCCCGGGACAAGACCCACGGCGACTTCGCCAGCAACATCGCCATGATGCTGGCCAAGCCGGCCGGCATGAAGCCACGCGACCTGGCCGAGAAACTGATCAATGCCCTGCCGGCCAGCACCGACATCAGCAAGGTCGAGATCGCCGGCCCCGGCTTCCTCAATTTCTTCCAGAACACCGACGCCCTGGCCAACCGCCTGGATGCCGCACTGGCCGACGCCCACCTGGGCGCGCGCAAGGCCGGCCCTGCGCAGAAGGTGGTGATCGACATGTCGGCACCCAACCTGGCCAAGGAGATGCATGTCGGCCACCTGCGTTCGACCATCATCGGCGACAGCGTGGCGCGCGTGCTGGAATTTCTCGGCGATGAAGTGATCCGCCAGAACCACGTGGGCGACTGGGGCACCCAGTTCGGCATGCTGCTGGCCTACCTGGAAGAAAACCCGATCACCAGCGACGAGCTGTCGGACCTGGAAAACTTCTACCGCGCCGCCAAGAAGCGCTTCGACGAATCCGAAGAATTCGCCACCCGCGCCCGTGGCCTGGTGGTCAAGCTGCAGGCCGGCGACCCGGACTGCATGGCCCTGTGGACGCGCTTCAAGGACATTTCGCTGTCGCACTGCCAGAAGACCTACGAGCTGCTCAACGTCAAGCTGACCATGGCCGACGTGATGGGTGAAAGCGCCTACAACGACGACTTGGCCAACGTGGTCGCGGACCTCAAGGCCAAAGGCCTGCTGGTCGAAGACCAGGGCGCCCAGTGCGTGTTCCTCGACGAGTTCAAGAACAGCGAAGGCGAACCACTGCCGGTGATCGTGCAGAAGGCTGACGGTGGCTATCTGTACGCCACCACCGACCTGGCCGCCGTGCGCTACCGCAGCAACGTGCTCAAGGCGGACCGCGCCCTGTACTTCGTCGACCAGCGCCAGGCCCTGCACTTCAACCAGGTGTTCGAAGTTGCACGCCGCGCAGGCTTTGTCGGCCACCCGATGCAGATGGAACACATGGGCTTCGGCACCATGAACGGCGCCGATGGCCGCCCGTTCAAGACCCGCGACGGCGGTACAGTGAAGCTGATCGACCTGCTCACCGAGGCCAAGGAGCGCGCCTATGCGCTGGTCAAGGAAAAGAACCCGAGCCTGGCCGACGAAGAACTGCGCCACATCGGTGAAGTGGTAGGCATCGGCGCGGTGAAGTACGCCGACCTGTCCAAACACCGCACCAGCGACTACAGCTTCAACTTCGAGCTGATGCTCAACTTCGAAGGCAACACCGCGCCTTACCTGCTGTACGCCTACACCCGCGTGGCCGGCGTATTCCGCAAACTGGGCAAAGGCTTCGATGAAGTCGAAGGCAAAATCGTGCTGCAGGCTGCCCACGAGCAGGACCTCGCCGCGCGCCTGGCGCAGTTTGGCGAAATCCTCAACAACGTCGCCGAAAAGGGCACGCCGCACGTGCTGTGCAGCTACCTGTACGACCTGGCCGGCCTGTTCTCCAGCTTCTACGAGAACTGCCCGATCCTCGCCGCCGAAACCCCGCAGCAGCAGCAGAGCCGCCTGCGCCTGGCAGCCCTGACCGGCCGCACCCTCAAGCAAGGTCTGGAACTGCTCGGCCTGGAAACCCTGGAGCGCATGTAAGTTGGCTGCCAAGAAAAAAACCGCACCCAAACGCGGCGCCAGCCGCCAGACGGCGCCGGCCAAGCAGCCGATCCCCGGTTGGGTATGGCTGGCGGTCGGCCTGACCGTAGGCGCGTTCATCGTGTTCCTGATGAAGCTTGAGCCCGGTGGCGAAGACATCAAGCGCACCAAGCCCGAGCAGCAGAAGGCGGAGAAAGTGGCCGAAGCCGGCAAGCCGGCACAGGCCACTGCGCAACAGCCGGTGAAGCCGAAGTATGACTTCTACACGCTGCTGCCGGAGTCCGAGGTAATCGTGCCACCGGAGGCCGTGCCAGAGAAAACGCCACCTGTACCGGCCCAGCCGGTGACACCGGTGACGCCGGCCGAAGCGGCGAAGATCGACACGGCGCGAGCCCAGGCGGCGCTGATGGGGCAGACCCCGCCACCGGCACCGCCGGTGATCAAGCCGGCGGCAACCACCCAGTTCTTCCTGCAGGCTGGTTCGTTCCGCAAGCAGGCCGATGCCGACAAGGTGCGCGCGCAGATCATCCTGCTGGGCCAGTCGGTGAAGGTGGAGTCGGGCACGGTCAAGGATGAAACCTGGTACCGCGTGCTGGTCGGCCCATTCAGCAACCGTGAACAGCTGACCGGGGCGCAGAAGCAGCTGGCCGGGGCAGGGTTCAGCAACCTGTTGCTGCAGCAGCGGCAGACCCGTCAGTAACAAAGAAGGCCTTGCCGCTTCGGTGCGACAAGGCCTTTTTCATGGACGCTTCTGGCCTCTTCGCGGGTAAACCCGCTCCCACAGGCACCGGAAACCCTGTGGGAGCGGGTTTACCCGCGAAAAATTTCAACGCAAGGCATTCCGCTCGGACACCTGGCTGTTCAATGTCCAAAAGTCATACAGCACCCCCACCAGGAACAGCCCGCCAGTAAAGAAGTAGATGATCGCGGTGATCCACTTGCCCTGATACAGCCGGTGCAGCCCAAACACGCCGAGGAAGGTCAGCAGGATCCAGGCGATGTTGTAGTCAATGCGCCCGGACTGGAACCTGAGGTCGGCTTCACGGTCCATGGACGGGATCAGGAACAGGTCGATCAGCCAGCCGATGCCCAGCAGGCCCAGGGTGAAGAACCAGATGGTGCCAGTTACGGGCTTGCCGTAATAGAAACGGTGCGACCCGGTAAAACCGAAAATCCATAGCAGGTAGCCAATGGTCTTGCTGTGGGTGTCGTGAAACGGCGCCCCCTGTTGATAACTGTTCATGCATAGCCCCCGTGGGTTATCCGAAAATTTTCTAAGAAAAAATGTGACTTTCTGGTCGCAGCCCGACGTACGGCATCTGGGCAATCGACCAACGGGCCAAAGATTGATCAAAAAGCTGTTATAAAGTTGCGCGCCCAACACATAACTATTCATAAGAGCTTCATCTATGCCGCCTTTACTCAAGACATGGCTGACCCTCTGCCTATTATTGCCCCTGGCCGCCCACGCCACCAATCGTGAGCAACGTCTTCCCAATGGGTTTACCGGCTACACCTCCAATGCCTCGGTAAGACACGCACCGGTCAAGCAGGCCGCGCTGCGTAGCCGTCCAAGCAATGCCGCCAGCAGCCGCAGCGTGCCCGGCGTACCGGTCGCAGCCATGTCGCCAAAGCAGAGCAGCGATGTGCTCAGCCGTGCGGTGAATGTGCTCGGCACCCCTTATGTCTGGGGCGGCAGCAGCCCGAAGAAAGGCTTCGACTGCAGCGGGCTGGTCAAGTACGCCTTCAACGACGTCGCCGACGTCGACCTGCCGCGCACCTCCAATGCCATGGCCCAGGGCCACGGCGTCAAGGTGGCCAAGGGTGACCTGAAGCCAGGTGACCTGATCTTCTTCAACATCAAGAGCCGCCGGGTGAACCACGTCGCCATCTATCTGGGCAACGATCGCTTCATCCATGCACCACGCCGTGGCAAGCGGGTAAGCATCGACACCCTGAGCAAGCCTTACTGGCAGAAGCATTACGTGGTGGCCAAGCGAGTGCTGCCGAAAGAACAGCAGCAGCTGAACCTGGCCAAGCGCTGAGCGGACCGGCGCTTTCCTGTACTGGCCCCTCCGCGGGTAAACCCGCTCCCACAGGTACACCACAGCATTCGAAGGCAGTGTTATCCCTGTGGGAGCGGGTTTACCCGCGAAAGGGCCGGCACGGGCGCTACAAATTCTTGATCAGCCCTCGCTCTCTCAACCCCCGCATCGCTCCCTCCATCGTCCGCATCCCGTCCGCACCAGCCGCCTGCATCACCGAATACAACTGCGCCATCCGCCCTTCCCGAACAAGGTTACGCACCGCTGGCGTCACCACCAGCACTTCCCGCGCAGCAACCCGCCCACCGCCCGCACGCCTGACCAGCACCTGCGCCACCACCAGCCGCAACGACTCGGCCAGCATCGTCCGCACCAGTGGCTTCTCTTCGGCAGCGAACACCTCCACCAGCCGGTCGATACTGTTCACCGCCGATCGCGTATGCACTGTCGCCAGTACCAGGTGCCCGGTCTCGGCCGCGCGCAAGGCCAGGCGAATGGTTTCCAGGTCGCGCAGCTCACCGATCATGATCACATCCGGGTCCTGGCGCAGGGCACTGCGCAGCCCTTGGGCGAACCCACCGCAATGGCGGCCAACCTCACGCTGGTTGACCAGGCTGCAATGGCTGCTGTGGATAACTTCCACAGGATCTTCGAGGGTGATGATATGCAAAGCCCGATCGCGGTTCAGACGGTCCAGCAGTGTCGCCAAGGTGCTGGACTTGCCGCTGCCGGTCGGCCCACCCACGAGGATCAGGCCATCGCTGCACTGCGCAACAGCTTGAAACACATCCCCCAGGTCGAGCTCATCGAGCGTGGCGATATGCCCCGGGATCAGGCGAAAGGTGGCCGCAGGGCCATGCAGCTGGCGAAACAGGTTCAGCCGAAAGCGCCCCAGCGCCGGCAATTCCAGCGCCAGGTCCAGCTCATCTCCCTGGGCCCACTGTCGGCGCTGGTCTTCATCCAGCATCGGCGCCATGCCTTCGGTCAAGGCGGCCGGGCCCAAGGTCGGCAGGGCCATGCGCTGCAGCTCGCCATCCAGGCGCAACATCGGTATCTGGCCCGCCGCCAGGTGCAGGTCGGAAGCCCCCGCATCCACGGCCCGGACCAACAGGTCGGTCACATCCATGAGACTCCCCAAAGGCCTTCAAGTAGGTAGAATGCCGCAAACCCCACAGCCGCCGGCATCAGTCCATGTCCACCCTAGCAGACAACCTTTCCGCTATTTCCGCCCGTATCGCCAGCGCTGCCCAGGCTGCCGGGCGTGATCCGGCCAGCGTCCAGTTGCTGGCCGTGAGCAAGACCAAGCCAGCCAGCGCCATCCGCGAGATCCACGCCGCCGGCGTGTGCGATGTCGGGGAAAACTACCTACAGGAAGCGCTGACAAAGCAGCAGGTACTCAGCGACCTGCCCTTGATCTGGCACTTCATCGGCCCCATTCAGTCGAACAAGACCAAAGCCATCGCCGAGCATTTCGACTGGGTACATTCCGTGGACCGCCTGAAGATCGCCCAACGCCTGTCGGAGCAGCGCCCAGCCGGGGCGCCACTGAACATTTGCCTGCAGGTGAACGTCAGCGGCGAAGACAGCAAGTCTGGCTGCGCCCCCGCCGACCTGCCGGCCCTGGCCAAGGCGGTAGCCGCACTGCCCAACCTGCGCCTGCGCGGGCTGATGGCCATTCCCGAACCTACCGATGACCGCGCCGCCCAGGAAACCGCCTTCGCCACCCTGCGCCAGTTGCAGGAAGGCCTTGACCTTGGCCTGGACACCCTGTCCATGGGCATGAGCCACGACCTGGAAGCTGCCATTGCACAGGGTGCGACCTGGGTGCGTATCGGTACCGCCCTGTTCGGCGCCCGCGACTACGGGCAGCCCTGATTCCATGCTTTACTCACTCTTTCCCACAAGGACCTGACATGAGCAAGACTCGTATTGCCTTTATCGGCGCCGGCAACATGGCCGCCAGCCTGGTCGGTGGTCTGCGTGCCCAGGGCCTGGACGCCTCGCAGATCCGCGCCAGCGACCCGGGCGCCGAGACCCGCAGCCGCATCCAGGCCGAGCACGGCATCGAAACCTTCGAGAACAACGCCCAGGCCATCGATGGTGCCGACGTCATCGTCCTGGCGGTCAAGCCGCAGGTCATGAAAGCCGTGTGCCAGGCCCTGCAACCGAACCTGCAGGATGGCCAGCTGATCGTTTCCATTGCCGCCGGCATCACCTGCGCCAGCCTGCAGAGCTGGGTCGGCGCTCGCCCGGTGGTGCGCTGCATGCCCAACACCCCGGCACTGTTGCGCCAGGGCGTCAGCGGCCTGTATGCCACCGCGCAAGTATCCAGCGAACAACGCCAGCAGGCCGAGCAATTGCTGTCGGCCGTGGGCACCGCCCTGTGGCTGGAGCAGGAACAGCAACTGGACGCCGTGACCGCCGTCTCCGGCAGCGGTCCGGCGTATTTCTTCTTGCTGATCGAAGCCATGACCGCGGCGGGCGAAAAGCTTGGCCTGCCACGTGAAACCGCCTCCCAGCTGACCCTGCAGACAGCCCTGGGCGCCGCACGCATGGCGGTTGCCAGCGATGTCGATGCCGCCGAACTGCGCCGCCGTGTCACCTCGCCTGCCGGCACCACCGAAGCGGCGATAAAGTCGTTCCAGGCCAGCGGCTTCGAAGCCATCGTCGAACAGGCGCTGCAGGCTGCGGCTACACGTTCCGCCGAGCTGGCCGAACAACTGGGCAAATAAGGAGCCTTAGATGAATGCACTGTCCGGCGCCGCGATCTTCGTGGTGCAAACCCTGGTCAGCCTGTACTTGGTGATCGTCCTGCTGCGCTTCGTCCTGCAGCTGGTCAAGGCCAACTTCTACAACCCGCTGTGCCAGTTCGCCGTGCGCGCCACACAGCCGCTGCTCAAGCCGATTCGCCGGGTCATCCCCAGCGTCGGTGGGCTGGATACCTCGTCACTGCTGTTGTCGGTGGTCATCCAGGCGCTGCTGATGGCTTTCGTGCTGATGGTCACCTACGGCACCTTCGGTGACATCCTGCATCTGCTGATGTGGGCCATCATCGGTATCACCTCGCTGTTCCTGAAGATTTTCTGGGTGGCGATGATCGTCATGGTGATCGTGTCCTGGGTTGCTCCCAACAGCCACAACCCGGCGGCCGAGCTGGCCTACCAGATCAGCGAACCGGTGCTGGCACCGTTCCGCCGCATCGTGCCAAACCTGGGCGGCATGGACATCTCGCCGATCTTCGCCTTCCTCGCGATCCAGGTAATCCAGTCGTTCGTCATGCCACCGCTGGCCGCCTACGCCGGCATGCCGCAAGAGCTGTGGCGGATGATCTGAGCCCCACCTGCCCTTGGTTGCTTCCAGCGACAAGCCTCTGCTTGCCGCTGGGGGTAGCGCTCTTTAGACTTACGCCTCCGTCAAGCGTGAGCAGGGTCGATGTCCACTGTCTTTCCCGAAGATTCCGTCGGTCTGGTAGTACCGCAAACCGCCCGGTTCGATGAACCGCTGGCACTGGCCTGTGGCCGCTCCCTGGCCAGTTACGAGCTGGTCTACGAGACCTATGGCACCCTGAACGCCAGCGCGAGCAACGCCGTGCTGATCTGCCATGCCCTCTCCGGCCACCACCATGCCGCTGGCTACCATGCCGCCACCGACCGCAAGCCAGGCTGGTGGGACAGCTGCATCGGCCCTGGCAAGCCGATCGACACCAACCGCTTCTTCGTGGTCAGCCTGAACAACCTGGGCGGCTGCAACGGCAGCACCGGCCCCAGCAGCGTCAACCCGGCTACCGGCAAGCCCTACGGTGCCGACTTCCCGGTGCTGACCGTGGAAGACTGGGTGCACAGCCAGGTGCGCCTGGCCGAGCGTCTGGGCATCCAGCAGTGGGCCGCAGTGGTCGGTGGCAGCCTGGGTGGCATGCAGGCACTGCAGTGGACCATCAGCTACCCCGAGCGCGTGCGCCATTGCGTCGACATCGCCTCGGCGCCCAAGCTGTCGGCACAGAACATCGCGTTCAACGAAGTGGCACGCCAGGCCATTCTCACCGATCCGGAATTCCATGGTGGTTCGTTCCAGGACCAGGGCGTGATCCCCAAGCGCGGCCTCATGCTGGCGCGCATGGTCGGCCACATCACCTATCTGTCGGACGACTCGATGGGTGAAAAATTCGGCCGCGAGCTGAAGAGCGACAAGCTCAACTACGACTTCCACAGCGTCGAATTCCAGGTCGAGAGCTACCTGCGCTACCAGGGCGAGGAGTTTTCCGGGCGCTTCGACGCCAACACCTACCTGCTGATGACCAAGGCGCTGGACTACTTCGACCCCGCCGCCGCCCAGGGCGGCGACCTGGCGGCCACCCTGGCCCACGTCAAGGCGGATTACTGCATCATGTCGTTCACCACCGACTGGCGCTTCTCCCCGGCCCGTTCGCGCGAGATCGTCGACGCTCTGATGGCTGCGCGCAAGAACGTCTGCTACCTGGAGATCGACTCGCCTTACGGGCACGATGCCTTCCTGATCCCCACGCCTCGCTACATGCAGGGTTTCTCGAACTACATGAACCGCATTGCCATCTGAGGACAGCATGAGAGCCGATCTGGAAATCATCCACGACTGGATCCCCGCCGGCAGCCGGGTACTCGACCTGGGCTGCGGCAGTGGCGAACTGCTGGCCTCGCTGCGCGACCGCAAGCAGGTCACCGGCTATGGCCTGGAGATCGACCCCGACAACATCGCCGCCTGCGTGGCCAAGGGCGTCAACGTCATCGAACAGGACCTGGACAAGGGCCTGGGCAACTTCGCCAGCAACAGTTTCGATGTGGTGATCATGACCCAGGCCCTGCAGGCCGTGGAGTACCCCGACCGCATCCTCGACGAGATGCTGCGCGTGGGCCGCCAGTGCATCATCACCTTCCCCAACTTCGGCCACTGGCGTTGCCGCTGGTACCTGGCGACCAAAGGCCGCATGCCGGTTTCGGACTTCATGCCGTACACCTGGTACAACACGCCGAACATCCACTTCTGCACCTTCGCCGACTTCGAAGAGCTGTGCCACGAGCGCCGCGCCAAGGTGCTAGACCGCCTGGCGGTCGACCACTTGCACCGCAACGGGTGGGGTGGCCGGCTTTGGCCTAATCTTCTAGGTGAGATCGGCATCTACCGCGTCAGCAGCCCGGGCCTGCAAGAACATCAGCTCGCGGTCTGACGCCCAGCGGAGGAATCACCCCATGCGTCGCCTAGCCCTGTTCCTGATCAGCCTGTGCCTGGCCCTGCCGGTACTGGCTGCCGATGCTGCCCGCCCCGAGCGCAAGGAAGTGTTTGGCGACGTGACGGTGCACTACAGCGCGTTCACTTCCAGCATGCTGACACCGGAAGTGGCCGCAGCCACCGGCCTGGTACGCAGCAAGAACCAGGGCGTACTCAACATCGCCGTGCTCAAGGCCAACAAGCCCGCCACGGCGGTGGTCAGCGGCACGGTCAAGGACCTGACCGGGCGCAGCAGCCCGCTCTCGTTCAAGCAGATCACCGAACAGGGTGCGGTGTACTACATCGCCCAGTTCAAGATCGACCAGCCAGAAACCGTCACCTTCGACCTGAATATCGAAACCGGCGGCATCAGCAACTCCCTCAGCTTCAATCAGGACGTTTTCCCAGGCGAATGATGAATTTCCAGCAACTCGTATTGGCCAGCCACAACGCCGGCAAACTCAAGGAACTCCAGGCCATGCTCGGCGCGTCCGTGCAACTGCGCTCGATCGGCGAGTTCAGCCAGGTCGAACCGGAAGAAACCGGCCTGTCGTTCGTCGAGAACGCCATCCTCAAGGCGCGCAACGCCGCACGCATTTCCGGCCTGCCGGCCCTGGCCGACGATTCGGGCCTGGCGGTGGACTTCCTCGGCGGCGCGCCGGGCATCTACTCGGCACGCTATGCCGATGGCAAGGGTGACGCGGCGAACAACGCCAAGCTGCTCGAAGCGCTGAAAGACGTGCCTGAAGCCGAGCGCGGTGCGCAGTTCGTCTGCGTTCTGGCACTGGTGCGCCATGCCGACGACCCGCTGCCGATTTTGTGCGAAGGCCTGTGGCACGGGCGCATCATGTTCGAGGCAAGTGGCGAACACGGCTTTGGCTACGACCCGCTGTTCTGGGTACCGGAGCGCAACTGCTCCAGCGCCGACCTGGCCCCTGTGGACAAGAACCAGCTCAGCCACCGCGCCCGCGCCATGGCCCTGCTCCGCCAACGTCTGGGCCTGGCATGATCGAAACGCTGTCCAACCCCGGCGCGACGGGCTTTACCAGCCTGCCGCCGCTGGCGCTGTACATCCACATCCCGTGGTGTGTACGCAAATGTCCTTACTGCGACTTCAACTCCCACGCTGCCGGGCCTGAGCTGCCGGAAGATGCCTATGTCGCCGCCCTGCTGACCGACCTCGACCAGGAGCTGGCCGCAGTGCAAGGCCGGCCGATCAGCTCGATCTTCTTCGGCGGCGGTACCCCCAGCCTGTTCAGTGCCGACGCCCTTGGCCGATTGCTGCGTGGCGTGGAGCAACGCATCCCGTTTGCGCCGGACATCGAAATCACCCTGGAGGCCAACCCGGGTACGTTCGAGCAGGACAAGTTCAAGGCCTACCGGCAAACCGGCATCAACCGCCTGTCCATCGGTGTGCAGAGTTTCCAGCCAGCCAAACTGCAGGCGCTGGGGCGTATCCACAACGGTGATGAAGCAGTCCGCGCCGCCGGCATGGCGCGCGCCGCCGGCTTCAACAACTTCAACATGGACCTGATGCACGGCCTTCCCGACCAGTCGCTGGACGACGCGCTGGGCGACCTGCGCCAGGCCATCGACCTGGGGCCGACGCACCTGTCGTGGTACCAGCTGACCGTGGAGCCGAACACGGTATTCTGGAACCAGCCTCCCGAGCTGCCCGAGGACGACATCCTCTGGGATATCCAGGAGGCCGGCCAGGCACTGATGGCCGAACACGGCTTCCGCCAGTACGAAGTCTCGGCTTATGCCCAGGCCGGGCGCGCCGCACAGCACAATCTCAACTACTGGCGCTTTGGCGACTTCATCGGCATTGGCGCTGGTGCCCACGGCAAGCTGACCTTCGCCGACGGGCGCATCCTGCGCACCTGGAAGACCCGCCTGCCCAAGGACTACCTGAACCTTGCCAAGCCGTTCAAGGCCGGCGAAAAGCTGCTGCCAGTCGACGAGCTGCCGTTCGAGTTCCTGATGAACGCCCTGCGCCTGACCGATGGGGTGGAAGCAGAACTGTTCACCCAACGCACCGGTTTGCCGCTGGCACAGCTGCGCGAGGCACGCCGCGCGGCCGAACAAAAAGGCCTTTTACAGGTCGAACCGGATCGACTGGTGGCCACGCCGAGGGGCCAGTTGTTCCTCAATGACCTGCTGCAGTATTTCTTGACCTAAGGATGACCCATGGATCTGGTACTTGATCTGCTCGCGACGGTTTCTCGCTGGAGCCGCAGCAACCTGTCGGAGATTTCACTGGCCTTGGTAGGCTGCCTGCTTGTGCTGTTCGGCACCGATATCAAGGGCTGGGTGGAACAGCGCCTGGGCGGCCTGGCGGGTGCCCTGCGCGTACCGTTCATGGCCTTGCTGGTGATGATCGGCAGCGGCGCGGCGCTGATCTATGCAACGCCTTGGGTGGTTAAAGGGCTGAGCCAGTTCAACAACTACGCGCTGGCGCCAGTGTTGCTGGTAGTACTGGTGCTGATCGGGGTGGTGGCGGATCGTCGCGGCTGAGCCACGGCCCTGCACTGAACCCTTGTAGGAGCGGCCTTGTGTCGCGATGGGCTGCAAAGCGGCCCCATCAATTGCTGCCTCACCGCTGACATCCTGGGGCCGCTATGCGGCCCATCGCGACACAAGGCCGCTCCTACAAGGGCCGCGTAATCTGGCGAGTACAGAGATAGGTTCCAAAAGCTGCCCCGGAGAACCAGGGCAGCCCTACCACCTGACTAACCCTTAGCGGGCATCATCGAAGTGGTCGCGCATGAAGTCCCGAACGGTCTTGAGCACAGTCAAGATCCGGATGAACGTCCAAACGCGGCTCAGCGCATCAAGCAAACGCTTCATATGCCTTGGCCTCCGTGTTGGCGGGCCAATCTTCCAGCATCTAACCGGTACTTCGATGCCTTCGAAAACTGTGTGAGAGTCTTCTGTGAAGTGGCCAGGTCAATGGCCCTTCGAAGAGGTGCACCGGCACGGTTCTCAGGCCGTGTCGAAGGGGCCGGAAAGCAGAATTCTTCTCCTACCCGGCCCATCACTGATTTCATTCACACAGGAGCAGCGCGATGATACTTGGAATGCTCACCCAAGACTGTTAACCGCTCCGACACACGTGATGCCGGATATTTCTGAGCATTGACGTTCCCCCGCCACGCTGCCTATGATCAGCCAACTGTGTGAGGGTTTTCTGTGAAACCTCAGAGCGAAGGATACTCAGTCCTGTCGCTCCCAAAAAAAACCGCCTTTCTCAAGGCGGTTTTTTTTCGCCTGCATTTCTGCAGGCATCGGCATATCAAAAGGCCGTATCAGCCGGTCAATCCACCTTCTCGAACTTCAAATCCCAAACCCCATGCCCCAGCCGCTCGCCGCGGCGTTCGAACTTGGTGATCGGGCGCTCTTCCGGGCGTGGCACGTAGGTACCGTCTGCAGCACGGTTGCGATAGCCCGGCGCAGCGCTCATCACTTCCAGCATGTACTCGGCATACGGCTCCCAGTCGGTAGCCATGTGGAACACGCCACCCGGCTTGAGCTTGCGCCGTACCAGTTCGGCGAACTCCAGCTGGACGATGCGGCGCTTGTGGTGGCGCGCCTTGTGCCATGGGTCGGGGAAGAACAGCATGAGGCGGTCGAGGCTGTTGTCCGCCACGCAGCGGTTCAGCACTTCGATGGCATCGCAGTCATAGACCCGCAGGTTCTTCAGGCCTTGGGTCAAAACGCCGTTGAGCAGCGCACCGACACCCGGGCGGTGCACTTCCACACCGATGAAGTCCTGCTCAGGCGCGGCAGCAGCCATTTCCAGCAGGGAATGGCCCATGCCGAAGCCGATCTCCAGGGTACGCGGCGCCGAACGGCCGAACACCTGGTCGTAGTCCACCGGGCTGTCGGCCAGCGGCAGGATGTACAGCGGGCCGCCCTGCTCCAGGCCACGCTGCTGGCCTTCGGTCATGCGCCCGGCGCGCATCACGAAACTCTTGATGCGGCGGTGCGGGCGGGCTTCGCCGTCGGGGGTGATCGGCGTATCGTGCGATTCAGTCATCAGGGGCTCTTACTTGATCAGACCATCCAGCGGCGAAGAGGCGCTGGCGTAGAGTTTCTTCGGCATACGGCCGGCCAGGTAGGCCATGCGACCGGCAACGATGGCGTGCTTCATGGCCTCGGCCATCAGCACTGGCTGCTGGGCGTGGGCAATGGCCGAGTTCATCAGCACCGCTTCGCAGCCCATTTCCATGGCGATGGTGGCGTCGGACGCGGTACCCACGCCGGCATCGACCAGCACCGGTACCTTGGACTCTTCCAGGATGATCTGCAGGTTGTAGGGGTTGCAGATACCCAGGCCGGTACCGATCAGGCCTGCCAGCGGCATGACCGCGATGCAGCCGGCTTCGGCCAGCTGGCGGGCGATGATCGGATCGTCGCTGGTGTAGACCATCACATCGAAACCATCCTTGACCAACACTTCGGCGGCCTTGAGGGTTTCGATCACATTGGGGAACAGGGTTTTCTGGTCGGCCAGCACTTCCAGCTTGACCAGGTTGTGGCCATCCAGCAGTTCGCGGGCCAGGCGGCAGGTGCGCACGGCTTCGACCGCGTCGTAGCAGCCAGCGGTGTTCGGCAGGATGGTGTAGCGGTCCGGCGGCAGCACATCGAGCAGGTTCGGCTCGCCCGGGTTCTGGCCGATGTTGGTGCGGCGCACGGCAACGGTGACGATCTCGGCACCCGAGGCTTCGATGGCCAGGCGGGTTTCTTCCATGTCACGGTACTTGCCGGTACCGACCAGCAGGCGCGACTGGAAAGTACGCCCGGCCAGGGTGAAGGGCTTGTCGCTACGAACGTTGCTCATGGTTGTTCCTCGGGAAAAGGTTGCTGGGCTTGCAGGTGAATCGCCGGCCGGAATCAGCCGCCACCGATGGCGTGAACCACCTCGACCTGGTCGCCGTCGTTCAACAGCGTGCTGTCGTGCTGGCTACGCGGCACGATATCCAGGTTCAGTTCCACCGCGACGCGGCGCCCGGTCAGCTCCAGGCGGGCCAGCAGGGCCGCGACGCTTTCGCCAGCAGGCAATTCGTAAGGTTCACCGTTCAGTTGAATGCGCATGCGCACGGCCACCATTGTTCTTTGGGGCCCGCATTCTAGCGCTGAACCGCCCTGCAACCCAAGGGCGCCGCACGCCATTAGTCGCGATTGTGGACCACTCGGTCAACCGAGCCGCCAGGCTGCCAGGCCCAGGCACAGCCAGCCGGCGAGGAAGCACAGGCCACCAAGAGGGGTGATGATGCCCAGCTTGCCCAGGCCGCTGAGGGTCAGCAGGTACAGGCTACCGGAGAACAGCACTATCCCCACGGCAAACAGGCCACCAGCCCAGCCGACCAGGCGCCCTGGCAGGTGCACCGAGAGCACGGCGACGCCGAAAATCGCCAGGGCATGCACCAACTGGTAGGTCACACCGGTCTGGAAGATTGCCAGGTAGTCGGCCGTCAGCCGGCTTTTCAGGCCGTGGGCGGCGAAAGCGCCCAGGGCGACACCGGTGAAGCCGAAAAAGGCGGCAAGCATCAGGAAGCTGCGAAGCATGGGACGACTCCTTGGATCGGGTCTGTATAATGGCCCCTTCCACCCGTACGGCCAAGCCATCGCCATGCTGCCAACCCTTCTCCGCCGCCTCTCTCGCGCCCTGCTCTGGTTCGCTGCCGGCAGCATCGTGCTGGTGCTGGTGTTCCGCTGGGTGCCACCACCCGGTACGGCGCTGATGGTCGAGCGCAAGGTACAGTCCTGGGTGAATGGCGAGCCGATCGACCTGCAGCGCGACTGGGAGCCGTGGGAAAACATCTCCGACGACCTCAAGGTCGCAGTTATCGCTGGCGAAGACCAGAAGTTCGCCAACCACTGGGGCTTCGACATCCCGGCCATCCAGGCGGCGCTGGCCTATAACGAGCGTGGCGGCAGCATTCGCGGTGCCAGCACCCTGACCCAGCAGGTGGCCAAGAACCTGTTCCTGTGGTCCGGGCGCAGCTGGTTCCGCAAAGGGCTGGAGGCCTGGTTCACCGCGTTGATCGAGTTGTTCTGGTCGAAGGAGCGGATTCTCGAGGTCTACCTGAACAGTGCCGAATGGGGCAAAGGTGTGTTTGGCGCCCAGGCGGCAGCGCGCTACCACTTTGGCGTCGATGCCAGCCGGCTTAGCCGCCAGCAGGCGGCGCAGCTGGCAGCGGTGCTGCCGAGCCCGATCAAGTGGAGTGCCAGCCGGCCCAGTGCCTACGTGGCCAGCCGGGCCGGCTGGATTCGCCGGCAGATGAGCCAGTTGGGTGGGCCCAGCTACCTGATGCAGCTCGACTCGTCTCGAAAGCTTTGAATGCTGTGCCGGCCTCTTCGCGGGTAAACCCGCTCCCACAGGTACTGCACTGCCCCTTAGACTTGTGCAGCACCTGTGGGAGCGGGTTTACCCGCGAAGAGGCCAGAAAATCCAATACAAATAAAAAAGCCGCTCACCCGATCAGGGGCCAGCGGCTTTTCTGTGCAACCAAGGCCTGATCAAGCAGCGATCAATGCCTTGACCTTGTTCATCGCATTCTTCTCCAGCTGGCGAATACGCTCGGCCGAAACACTGTACTTGTCCGCCAGCTCATGCAACGTGGCCTTCTCTTCCGCCAACCAGCGCTGGTAGAGAATATCGCGGCTACGCTCGTCCAGCCCTTGCAGTGCTTCGTGCAGGTTGCTGGTGGAGTTGTCGCTCCAGTCTGCATCCTCCAGCTGCACCGCCGGGTCGTAACGGTGGTCTTCCAGGTAATGTGCAGGCGACTGGAAGGCACTGTCATCGTCAGCTTCCGCTGCCGGATCGAAGGCCATGTCCTGGCCGCTGAGGCGGCTTTCCATCTCGCGCACTTCACGCGGCTCCACGCCAAGGCTTTCCGCCACGCGGTGCACTTCGTCGTTGTTCAGCCAGGCCAGACGCTTCTTCTGGCTGCGCAGGTTGAAGAACAGCTTGCGCTGGGCCTTGGTGGTGGCCACCTTGACGATGCGCCAGTTGCGCAGGATGAACTCGTGGATCTCTGCCTTGATCCAGTGCACGGCGAACGAAACCAGGCGCACGCCCATTTCCGGGTTGAAGCGCTTGACGGCTTTCATCAACCCGACGTTGCCTTCCTGGATCAGGTCGGCCTGGGCCAGCCCGTAGCCGGCATAGCTACGAGCGATATGTACGACGAAACGCAGGTGGGCCATCACCATTTGACGAGCGGCCTCGACATCCTGCTCATAATAGAGACGCTCGCCCAGATCACGCTCCTGCTCGACAGTCAGCAGCGGGATGCTGTTGACCGTGTGCACGTAGGCTTCCAGGTTTGCACCGGGTACCAGGGCATAGGCAGGTTGCAACGATGTGGTCATTCAAGAACCTCCGACTTACAGAACTCACGCCTTGTGGGCGCTGCCAACATTGACCTGGAACGACGGTACAAGTTCCATAGTGAAGAACTTGTCAATGCTGGCACGTAAAAACTATCGCGGTGCCAGCTCGTTCAGGTGGCGGGCCACTGCGATCCATGCACCGATATACCCCAACAGCACCGCTCCGATCAAGAGCGACAGACCATCGGACGCCGGCACCCCGCCCAGGGCGAAGTCGCTACCGTACAACCCGGAAAGCCCTACCACCGCCTCGTTCAGCCAGTTCAGGCCAAACGCCAGGATGCCCCATGCGATCACCCCTGCACCCAGGCCATACAGGGCACCCATGTACAGGAAAGGCCGGCGTACGTAGGCGTCCGTGCCACCGACCAGCTTGATCACTTCGATCTCGGTACGGCGGTTTTCAATGTGTAGACGAATTGTGTTACCGATTACTAACAGCAGGGCAGAAATCAGCATTACGGCCAGGCCGAAGACGAAGCGGTCACCCAGCTTGAGGATGGCCGCCAAGCGCTCGACCCATACCAGATCAAGTTGCGCCACTTCCACCCGCGGCAGCTCCGACAGGCGCTGACGCAAGGCTTCCAGGGCCGGTTTGTCGACTTCGGTAGGGGTCACCACCACCACGCCAGGCAGCGGGTTGTCAGGCAGTTCACGCAGCGCTTCGCCCAGGCCGGACTGCTGCTGGAACTCCTCCAGCGCCTGCTCGCGGCTGACATACTGCGCGTCGGCCACGCCGGGCATGCCCTTGATCTCGTCGCGCAGCGCCTCGCCTTCACGGCTGCCTGCATCGAGCTTGAGGTACAGAGAAATCTGCGCGGCGCGCTGCCACGAGCCGCCAAGCTTCTCGACGTTCTTCAGCAACAACGACAGGCCCATGGGCATGCTCAGTGCCACAGCCATTACCAGGCAGGTGAAGAAGCTGCCGATCGGCTGCTTGCCCAGCCGGCGCAGGCTGTCGGCCATACTGGCGCGGTGGCTTTCCAGCCAGGCATGCAGCAGCGTGCGGAAATCCGGGCCATCATCGTCGTCGTGCTTTTTCTTCGCCGGTTGCGGGTCGGCCGGTTTCGGCGCAACCCGCTCGGAAACTTTCGGCGTACGTGTAGTGCTCATTGCCCGGCCTCCCCATCGCCGATCAAGCGGCCGCGCTGCAAGGTCAGCATGCGGTGGCGCATGCGCGCAATCAGTGCCAGGTCGTGGCTGGCGATCAATACCGTGGTACCCAGGCGGTTGATGTCCTCGAATACCCCCATGATCTCTGCGGCCAGGCGCGGGTCGAGGTTACCGGTGGGTTCGTCGGCCAGCAGCAGGGCTGGCTGGTGGACGATGGCGCGGGCGATACCCACCCGCTGTTGCTGCCCGGTGGACAGGTCGGCCGGGAACAGCTCGCCCTTGTCGGCCAGCGACACTCGCTCCAGCGCCGAGTCCACGCGCTTGGCGACCTCGGCCTTGGACAGGCCGAGAATCTGCAGTGGCAAGGCAATGTTGTTGAACACCGTGCGGTCGAACAACAACTGGTGGTTCTGGAACACCACGCCGATCTGCCGGCGCAGGAACGGGATCTGCGAGTTGCTGATCTGGCCCAGGTCCTGCCCGGCCAGCATCAACTTGCCGCTGGTCGGGCGCTCCATGGCCAGCAGCAGGCGCAGCAAGGTGCTCTTGCCCGCGCCCGAGTGGCCGGTGACGAACAGGAATTCGCCCCGGCGCGCCCGGAAACTCAGCTCATGCAAACCCACATGACCATTGGGATAGCGCTTGGCAACCTGTTCGAATCGGATCATGTTCAGTCTCGCTCGGCGAACAGAGCCTTGACGAACGGCTCGGCTTCGAAAGTACGCAGGTCGTCGATGCCTTCACCGACACCGATGAAGCGGATCGGCAGCTTGAACTGCTTGGCCAGGGCGAAGATCACCCCGCCCTTGGCAGTGCCATCCAGCTTGGTCAGGGCCAGGCCGGTCAGTTCGACGCTCTGGTTGAAGTACTTGGCCTGGCTGATGGCGTTCTGGCCGGTGCCGGCGTCCAGCACCAGCAGCACCTCGTGCGGCGCTTCGGCATCGAGCTTGCCGATGACCCGGCGGACCTTCTTCAGCTCTTCCATCAGGTTGTCTTTGGTGTGCAGGCGGCCAGCGGTGTCGGCGATCAGCACATCGACGCCACGAGCCTTGGCGGCCTGTACGGCATCGAAGATCACCGAAGCGGAGTCGGCGCCGGTGTGCTGGGCGATCACCGGGATCTGGTTACGCTCGCCCCACACCTGCAGCTGCTCGACCGCAGCGGCACGGAAGGTGTCGCCAGCAGCCAGCATCACTTTCTTGCCTTCGAGCTGCAGCTTCTTGGCCAGTTTGCCGATGGTAGTGGTCTTGCCGGCGCCGTTCACACCGACCACCAGGATCACGTAGGGCTTGTTCTGCGCCTGTACCACAAGCGGCTGCTCGACCGGGCGCAGCAGCGCAGCCAGCTCTTCCTGCAGCGACTTGTACAGGGCATCGGCGTCGGCCAGCTGCTTGCGGGCAACCTTCTGGGTCAGGTTCTGAACGATGGTGGAAGTGGCTTCCACACCAACGTCGGCGGTCAGCAGGCGGGTTTCGATTTCGTCGAGCAGGTCGTCATCGATGACCTTCTTGCCCAGGAACAGGCTGGCCATGCCCTCGCCGATGCTGGCGCTGGTCTTCGACAGGCCCTGCTTGAGGCGGGCGAAGAAGCCGGGTTTGGCCTGCTCGGCCGGCGCGGCGATCGGGGCTTCAGCCTCGGGGGCAGCTGGCGCTGGTGCTGGTCGCTCCGGGATCGCGGGTGGCGCTTTCGGCTCCAGATCCGGCACCAGGGCCACGGGCTCCTCGGCAACCGGCAGCACCAGGCTGCTGACCGGCAGGGCCGGCTCGACGACCGGGGCCGCCTCGACAGGGGCTGGTTCGACCGGGGCTGCCTGCAAAGGCATGGACGCGACCGGCTGCGATGCAGGTGCTACCAGCGGCTGAGACGCAACCGGCTCGGGTTCAGGGGCCTGCAACGGTTGGGAAGCAACCGGCTCGGGAACAGGGGCCTCGACCAACGGGGACTGCACCGGTGCGGCGACCTGCTGCGGTTCGGTCAGCTCTGGGGCCGCAGGGGCCTGTGGCGCTTCGGCGGTAGTCTCCTCGACCGGAGCGGCTACAGGTTGCTCGACGGCAGGGGCTTCCTTCGCGGGCTCGCCCGCTCCCACAGGTTGCTGCGGCTTCTTGCGAAACCAGCTGAACAGGCCTTTCTTTTCGCCAGCCTCGGCCGGCGCTTTTTTGTCGTCGTTGGAACCAAACATGGAAGACGGCTATCTCAGGGTAGCGATGGGCCAGCTATGGCGCATCGGGAATTCTCTCTACGCAGAACAGACTATCTTGAAGCCGGCTGGTTCATGCGCAACGTTTTGTCTTAGTGTCCTGCAGGCCAGAACGGCGACAGGCATGGTCGCCAGGCAACCGGATCAGTATCCTAGCACCTCCTGGCCCGCCGACGCTAAACCAGCGGGCCGCCGAACAGGTTAAACACCGTATGAATGCTCTAGCCCGCCGCGCCGCTGGCCTGTTGCTCGGCACGCTCTGCCTGCCGCTCGCGGCTTTCGCCGCCGATGTGCAACCCACCCACGAATTCATCCTCGACAACGGCCTGAAAGTGGTCGTGCGCGAGGACCATCGCGCCCCGGTAGTGGTCTCGCAGATCTGGTACAAGGTCGGCTCCAGCTACGAAACCCCGGGCCAGACCGGCCTGTCCCACGCGCTGGAACACATGATGTTCAAGGGCAGCGCCAAGGTCGGCCCCGGCGAGGCCTCGCGCATCCTGCGTGACATCGGCGCCGAAGAAAACGCCTTCACCAGCGACGACTACACCGCCTATTACCAGGTGCTGGCCCGCGACCGCCTGCCGGTTGCCCTGGAGCTGGAGGCCGACCGCCTGGCCAGCCTGCGCCTGCCTGCCGACGAGTTCAGCCGCGAAATCGAGGTGATCAAGGAAGAACGCCGCCTGCGCACCGACGACCAGCCCAACGCCAAGGCATTCGAGCTGTTCCGCGCCATGGCCTACCCCGCCAGCGGCTACCACACCCCGACCATCGGCTGGATGGCCGACCTGGAGCGCATGAAGGTCGAGGAACTGCGCCACTGGTACGAATCCTGGTACGCCCCCAACAATGCCACCCTGGTGGTGGTCGGCGATGTCACCGCCGAAGAGGTCAAGGGCCTGGCGCAGAAGTACTTCGGCAGCATCCCCAAGCGTGCCGTGCCGCCGGCCAAGTTGCCCCTCGAACTGGCCGAACCAGGCCAGCGCCAGCTGACCCTGCACGTGCGCACCCAGTTACCGAGCCTGATCTACGGTTTCAACGTACCTGGCCTGTCCACCGCCAAGGACCCGCGTACGGTGCATGCCCTGCGCCTGATCTCGGCACTGCTCGACGGCGGCTACAGCGCCCGTATGCCGGCACGCCTGGAGCGTGGCCAGGAGTTGGTGGCCGGTGCCTCGTCCAGCTACAACGCCTTCACCCGCGGCGACAGCCTGTTCCTGATCTCGGCCACGCCGAACGTGCAGAAGCAGAAGACCCTCGCCGATGTCGAAAAAGGCGTCTGGCAATTGCTGGACGAACTCAAGACCACCCCACCCAGCGCCGAAGAGCTGGAGCGCGTACGCGCCCAGGTCATAGCCGGCCTGGTCTACGACCGCGACTCCATCAGCAGCCAGGCCACCACCATCGGCCAGCTGGAAACCGTCGGCCTGTCCTGGAAACTGATCGACAGTGAGCTGGACGAGCTCAAGCGCATCACCCCGCAGGACATCCAGAACGCCGCGCGCACCTACTTCACTCGCGAACGCCTGAGCGTTGCCCATGTACTGCCCGAGGAGTCCGCTCATGAGTGATCGCCGCACGCCACGCCCAACCCTGCTGGCCACGGGTATCCGCGCCCTGGCCCTGGCAACAGTACTGGCCGCTCCGGCCATGGCCGACAACGCCACCAAGGTCGACAGCAGCGCGGCCCGCCCGGCCAATACCTTGCAGTCGCTAGCCGAGCTGGATGGCAAAGCACCCAGCCGGCGCCAATTGAACATACAGCACTGGAATACCGCCGAAGGTGCCCGGGTGCTGTTCGTCGAGGCCCGCGAATTGCCGATGTTCGACCTGCGCATCACCTTCGCCGCCGGCAGCAGCCAGGACGCCGGCACCCCGGGCCTGGCGGCGCTGACCAATGCCATGCTCAACGAGGGCGTAGCCGGCAAGGACGTGACCGCCATCGCCGAAGGCTTCGAAGGCCTGGGCGCGGACTTTGGCAACGGTTCCTACCGTGACATGGCCGTGGCCTCGCTGCGCAGCCTCAGCGCCAAGGACAAGCGCGAACCGGCGCTCAAGCTGTTCACCGAGGTTGCTGGCAAGCCGACCTTCCCGGAAGACGCTCTCAAGCGCATCAAGAACCAGATGCTGGCCGGCTTCGAATACGAAAAGCAGAACCCCGGCAAAATCGCCGGCAAGGCCTTGTTCGGCAAGCTCTATGGCGACCACCCCTACGCCCACCCGAGCGACGGCACTGCCGAAAGCATCAACGGCATCACCCTGGCGCAGCTGCGCGCCTTCCATGCCAAGGCCTACACCGGCGGCAATGCGGTCATCGCCCTGGTCGGCGATCTCAGCCGCGCCGAAGCCGAAGCCATCGCCGCCCAGGTGTCCGCCGGCCTGCCCAAGGGCCCGGCACTGGCCGCACCAGCCCAACCCACTGACGCCAAGGCAGGGCTGACCCACATCGACTTCCCGTCCAAGCAGACCCACCTGATGCTGGCCGAGCTTGGCATCGACCGCCAGGACCCGGACTGGCCGGCCCTGTCACTGGGCAACCAGATTCTCGGCGGTGGTGCGTTCGGCACCCGGCTGATGAGCGAGGTACGTGAAAAGCGCGGCCTGACCTACGGCGTGTACTCGGTGTTCAGCCCGATGCAGGTGCGTGGCCCGTTCATGATCAACCTGCAGACCCGTGCCGAGCTCAGCGAAGGCACGCTCAAGCTGGTGCAGGACATTCTCACCGACTACCTCAAGGCCGGCCCCACCCAGCAGGAACTGGACGATGCCAAGCGCGAACTGGCCGGCAGCTTCCCGCTGTCCAATGCCAGCAACGCCAGTATCGTCGGCCAATTGGGCGCCATTGGCTTCTACAACCTGCCGCTGACTTGGCTGGAGGACTTCATGCAGCAATCCCAGGCCCTCACCGTCGAGCAGGTCAAGGCGGCCATGAACAAACACCTGTCAGCCGATAAACTGGTGATCGTCACCGTTGGCCCGAAAGTGCCGCAAAAAGCGCTGCCAGCACCCACTGACAAGCCCTCCGAGCAACCGCTCGGGATACCGGAGCATTAATGCCAAGATCCACCCCACCCGCCCGCCCCCAATCGGGCCAAAGCAAGGGCCAGGGCCACCTGCGCATCATCGCCGGCGAGTGGCGCAGCCGCCGCCTGGCAGTGCCCGAAGGTGAAGGCCTGCGACCAACGCCCGACCGCGTGCGGGAAACCGTATTCAACTGGCTGGCGCCATACATCGAGGGCGCCCGCGTGCTGGACGCCTTCACCGGCAGCGGCGCCCTGGTACTCGAAGCCCTGTCCCGCGGGGCCGAAGACGCCGTGGCGCTGGACAGCAACCCGGCGGCAATCGCCAACCTGAAGAACAACCTCGAGATCCTGCGCTGCCCGCGCGGGCAAATCCTGCAGACCGACGCCCTGCGCTATCTGCAAGGCCCGGCCAAGCAGCAGTTCGACGTGGTGTTCCTCGACCCACCGTTCCACCAGGACCTGCTGGCAGACACCTGCAACCTGCTGGAACAGAACCAGTGGCTGCGCGAGCAGGCGTGGGTCTATACCGAAAGCGAAGCTGCGCCGTCGACCTTGCAACTGCCGGGCAACTGGCGCCTGCACCGCGAGAAAAAGACCGGCCAGGTGCACTATGCACTCTGGCAGCGGGGCTAATTATCTAGTGCAGGCGGGCTCATTCATTCGCTGAAGCTGTTCTGGTTCACCCCAACCAGAGCACTTCAACGATGACTTTGCCTACACCTTTGCCCGTCGATCTCGACAAGGTTTCTGCGGGGCTTGCGGCACTTGCTTCTGCCGCCCCCGCGCCGCTGCAGCATTTCACCCTGGAAAACGGCCTGTCCGTTTACCTGCGGGAAGATCACCATACCTCGCTGGCCGCAGTCCAACTCTGGTATCACGTGGGCTCCAGCGATGAACCAATCGGCCATACCAACCTGTCACACCTTCTGGAGCATTTGATCTTCGAAGGTAGCAGCAAGCTTGCGGCCGGCCAGTATTCCCGAGTGATCGCGCGCATTGGTGGCGAGGCCAATGCCACCACGCACCTGGACGCCACTTCATACGAAATCTCGCTACCGGCCTCCCGCCTGCCAATCGCACTGGAAATCATGGCCGACGCCATGGACAGCGCGACCTTCGCTCAGCCCGAAATGGACCGGGAAATCAAGGCGGTCGAGGACGAACGCCGGCTCAAGTTCGATATCCAACCGGATCAACAAGCCTTCGATCGGCATAGCGCTCTGGCACACGGGGCCAGCCCCTACGCTGCCCCGACTTTCGGCTACCCGGCCGACCTTGGCAACATCAAGCTGGAGACCCTCCGTACCTGGTATCGCACATGGTACCAGCCAAACAATGCCACCCTCGTGGTTGCCGGCAGCGTGGATTTGCCAACACTTCGGCAACAGGTAACACGTTACTTCGCAAGCTTGCCCAAGGCACCGATCGCCGACCGGCCGGTGCCGCGCCACGACACGCTGCTACAGGCACGCAGCCATGTTGTGAGCCTGCCCGGATTACGCGACGGACTCATCATGTCGTTCAACGTCCCAGGCAAAGCTACCGCCCCGGACACGGCAACGGCACCAACACTGGAACTGCTCAGCGAACTGCTCGGCGAAGGTTTCAGCTCCAGGCTGTATAGCGATCTGGTACGGGACAAACGCATGCTGACAGGCGTCAGGACGACGTATGACCCGCTGGTTCGGGGCGACACGCTGCTAACGATTTCAGCCTATGTGAACACCGCCAACGCCACGCCGGAAGAGGCCGCGGAGGCCGTTTACCAGCATGTGGACGAGCTGCGGAGCAAGGTTCTGTCCGCAGAGGAGCTCGAGCGCGCGAAGCTGCGCATGCTCGCGAGCCGTCTATACAGCCGCGACGACCTTGCTTCGCAGGCAGAGCAGATCGGCGCGGCCGCCGCCGTCGGCCTTCCAGCCTCGGTTATCGACCAGGACATCGCCATCATCCGCCATCTCGGGAGCGCGAAGGTGCAACAAGTGGCGTTGGATTATCTGGGACGCGAACGGCTGACCATCACCTACCTTCAGCCAGGAGCGCCAGCATGAACCACAACAACTCCCTTACCGCCCGGCCCCTGCTGTGCGACGGCCCCGCTACCGATACCGCCCTCGCGGCCATGGCCAATTTGCGGTCCACACAGGATATCGAGCTTGGTCAGGTTCCACCCTTGCAAGCCGCGCCGGAACTGTGGCAAACCGCTGAAGGCGCGAAAGTCAGCTTCATTGAAACCCATGGCCGTCCAATGTTCGACCTGGCACTGCGCTTTCGCGCGGGCAGCGTCCTCGACGGCACCAACCCAGGGCTTGCAGCGCTTGTACTGTATAGCCTGGATCAAGGGACCGAGCAGCTCGATGCAGCGCAGTTTGCGCAGCAGATAGAGGGTTATAGTGCAATCCTGAGCAGAAGAATCAGCGATGACAGTGCTGTCATCACACTACGCTGCCTGAGCCTGCCAACGTTACGTGCCAGCGTCATGCAGTTGCTTGCCGACATGCTGGCTCGGCCTGCTTTTCGTGAACCTGACGTGGCAAAAATCCGCGAGCGTATAGCTTTCAATCGGGCCAAGCTAGGCAACCACCCTTTGATACGGCTAGCAGACACGACAACCGCACATGTCTTCAGAGTCCACCCATATGCCTCCCGCCTCACCGCGGACACTATCTCCAGTATCAGCGACGAGCAGATAAGGGCTTTCCACCAACGCGCCTACTCGGCCAACAACCTCGATATCGGCCTGGTGGGAGACCTCACCCGCGAAGAAGCAGAGCAACTCATCAACGACCTCGTCCGGGCTCTACCGCAAGAGTGGGCCGCAACAGCCCCGCCACCGGCGCCCGAACATCAGCCACTTGTGCAGCACCTGGAAGCCGCCGGGGGCGCGACCCGAGCAATACTGACGGTTTCGTCCAAGGCGTCACCACGCGACCCGGTATTCCCTGCGTTGACATTGCTGAACGTGATTCTCGGCAGTACCTATGAATCACGGTTGTCGCAAGAGTTACGCACCCTGCGAAACCTGACCTACTCCATCTATTCCGACTTGAAGCCACTCGACGCCGCGAGCTTGTTGCAAATTCACTGGGATACCGCGCCTCAATACAGAGACGCGGCCGGTGCGCTGGTGTCGGGCATACTGGCGTGCCTTCGCGACCGGGGCCCCAGCCAGGCGGAATGCGATGTGGCTGTGAACCAGATAGCAGGCAAACTGCATCACAATCTGGCAAACAACGCGAAACTTGCCCAAGCGCTGGCGACATACAGCCATCAAGGGTTACCGGGAGACCACCTGGCCACCTTCCTTGAGAAGCTCGGGGCACTCACGCCTGCGAACCTGCGTGAAGCCGCGCAGGTATGGTTGAACCATGACGCGCAGGTTTTCGTCACGCTTGGCCCGGTTACAGAGCAATTGCCGCTGCCGGTTGCACCGCCGGTCGACCAATAGCGCAGGTACAGTGGCGCTGTTCCATGGCACTCTAGGCAGGCACATCACGAGTCGCCCAGCATGCCCAGCCCCAGCGCCACATTCCGCCCGGCCATCGGCCTGTCCAACCCCCACCTGCAAACCCTGTGGGGGCCCCTGTGGCGCAAGTTGCCCGAACTGCAACGCAACCGCGAACGGTTGTGGCTGGCCGATGGCGATTTCATAGACCTGGACTGGCACGGCCCGCACCAGCCGCATGCACCGTTGGTGCTTGTACTGCACGGGCTGACCGGTTCCTCCCACTCGCCCTACGTCAAAGGCCTGCAACAAGCGCTGCAAGGCCGCGGCTGGGCCAGTGTGGCGGTGAACTGGCGCGGTTGCTCGGGCGAGCCCAACCTGCTGCCACGCAGCTACCATTCCGGCGCCAGCGAAGACCTGGCCGAAATCGTCAGCCACCTGCGCGCCCAGCGCCCTTTGGCGCCATTGTATGCGGTGGGTTATTCGCTGGGGGGCAATGTGCTGCTGAAGTACCTGGGCGAAAGCGGTGTCGCCAGCCAGTTGCAGGCTGCGGTGGCAGTGTCGGTGCCGTTTCGCCTGGACCACTGCGCCGACCGCATCGGCCAGGGCTTTTCAAAGGTGTACCAGGCGCATTTCATGCGCGAGATGCTGGCTTATGTGCAGCTCAAGCAGCGGCACTTCCACGACAAGGGCCAGCATGAAGGGCTGGCGACGCTGCAACGGCTGGGGCCGTTGGGTAACCTGCGCACGTTTTGGGATTTCGACGGCAAGGTCACCGCACCGCTGAACGGTTTTCGCGATGCGCACGACTACTACCGCCGCTCATCGAGTCATTTCTTCCTCGGCCAGAACCGCACGCCGACGCTGATCATCCACTCCAGCGATGACCCTTTCGTCTCCGGCCACAGCCTGCCAACGGCCCGCGAACTGGCGCCGCAGACCCGCTTCGAACTGCACAGCCGCGGCGGCCATGTGGGCTTTGTCGATGGCAGCCTGCGCAACCCGGGGTACTACCTGGAGCGGCGCATTCCGCAGTGGTTGGTGGAAGGTAGCTAGTCCCGAATATCCTGAGACTGCGCGATCCATGTGGGAGCGGGTTCACCCGCGAAGAATCCGGCGCGGTGGATGGCACCCGCTCTGCCGGTATTCGCGGGTGAACCCGCTCCCACAGAGTCCCTGCTAAAACCGCAGATACATTGTTATTCGCCAGTAGCCACACCATGCTCCGGATCATTGATCCACTCGCTCCACGACCCGGCATACAGCTTGCCCAGCGGATACCCCGCCAACGCCAGGGCAAACAGGTTATGACACGCCGTCACCCCTGACCCGCAATACGCCACCAACTGCTCCGGCGCACGCCCGGCCAGCTTTTCAGCAAAGCGCTGTTTTAGCTGCTCCGGCGGCAGGAAACGCCCATCGGCTCCCAGGTTGTCGGTAAATGCCGCGCACTGCGCCCCGGGAATATGCCCGGCCACCGGATCGATCGGCTCCACTTCGCCACGGAAACGCGGCAAGGCACGCGCATCGATCAAGGTCAGGTCTGCGTTACCCAAGCGCTTGGCCAGGTGCTCGGCATCGATCAGCAGCTTGCCGTCCGGCTCACCGTTGAAGGTGCCTTCCCGCTTGAGCGGCGGGTCCAGGCTGAGCGGCAGGTGCGCCGCATGCCAGGCCTTCAGGCCACCGTCGAGGATCGCCACGCCGCTGCGCTTGCCCAGCCAGGCCAGCAGCCACCAGGCACGGGCGGCAAAAGCACCAGGGCCGTCGTCGTACAGCACCACCTCGCTGTCGTCGTCCAGGCCCCACTCACGCAAGCGCTCGACCAGCCGGCGTGCATCCGGCAACGGGTGGCGCCCGGTGCGCCCCTTGCTCACCGGCCCGCTGAGGTCACGCTCCAGGTCGGCAAAATGCGCCCCGGCAATATGCCCCTGGGCATAGCTGCGTTGGCCATAGTCCACATCCTCGAGGGCAAAGCGGCAGTCGAGGATCACCAACTTGGGCGAGCCCAGACGCTCGGCCAACTGCTGCGGGGTGATCAATTGCACTAGGGGCATGACAATCTCCTGATCGATGGCACTATCGATAGCACTAAGGCCCTGGGCTAGTGCTCCAGGGCCTGGTTGAACGGTACATGGAATTCCTGGCAAAGGGCGTCCACCGCATTGCGGGCGTTGTCGGTGACGAAGCCGAGCTCCAGCACCAGTACCTGGTAGACGCCGCGCTTGAAGGCTTCTTCACCCAGGTGCGCGGAATGCTCCCGCGTGGTGCTGAGAAAACGTACCCAGGACGTCAACACGATCCAGGCGTTGATGGTCAGCGATTCGATCTGCGCTGGTGCCATGGCCAGGATGCCCGCCTCGACGAAGCCGCGGTAGATCGCCTGGCCCTGGCGCAGGCAGCGCTCGGAAAAGCGCCGATAACGGGCGGCCAGTTCCGGGTCGCTGTCCAGCAGGTGCTCCAGGTCGCGATGCAGAAAACGGTAGTTCCACATCGCCGCCAGCAGGGCCTTGAGGTAGAAGCGCTTGTCTTCCACGGTCGCCGCGCGGCCTTGCGGCGGGCGCAGGAAGCTGTCCACCAGTTCTTCGTACTGGCTGAACAGCAAAGCGATGATCGCCTGCTTGTTGGGGAAGTGGTAATACAGGTTGCCGGGCGAAATTTCCATGTGCGCGGCAATGTGGTTGGTACTGACGCTGCGTTCGCCCTGCTGGTTGAACAGCTCGAGGCTGTTCTGCACGATGCGCTCTCGGGTCTTCATGCGCGGGGCCATGCTCAGCTCCCAGTCTGCGGGCCTTCATCAAAGGGTCATCTTACGGCGTATTGGCAATGGAATGCACCGCTCGACAACGCGGAAAAATTCGCACCATGGTACAAATTAGAGTATAGGCTCTAGGGATTCCCTGCCCGGACTCGAAGCCGCCATGAACTCGCCCAGTGCCTTGCCCCCTGTGCAATCCGACCTCGACCTTGCGGCGACGTTCGCCACCCAGCGCCAGGCCTTTTCCGGCAACCCCTTGCCAGCGGCGGCGCAGCGGCGCCAATGGCTGAAAAGCCTGCGG
The DNA here is from genome assembly GCF_049486705.1 of Pseudomonas sp. NLJ1. Taxonomy (NCBI): domain Bacteria; kingdom Pseudomonadati; phylum Pseudomonadota; class Gammaproteobacteria; order Pseudomonadales; family Pseudomonadaceae; genus Pseudomonas; species Pseudomonas sp. NLJ1. The sequence goes on from NZ_CP137735.1 coordinate 2,492,438, forward strand.
GAAGCCTTGCTGGCCGGCCAGGCCGAACTGATCGAGGCAATCGGCCAGGACTTTGAGGGGCGCAGCGCCGACGAGACCTTGCTGGCCGAGCTGCTGCCCTCGGTGCAAGGCCTGCGCCACGCCGAAAAGCACCTGCAGCGCTGGATGCGCGCCAGCCGGCGCAAGGTCGGCCTGGCCTTCCAGCCGGCCAGCGCTCAGGTGCGCTACCAACCCCTGGGCGTGGTCGGCATCATCGTGCCGTGGAACTACCCGCTGTTCCTTGCCATCGGCCCGCTGACCTGTGCCCTGGCCGCCGGCAACCGGGTCATGCTCAAGCTCAGCGAAGCCACGCCCGCCACTGGCCAGGCGCTCAAGCGACTGCTGGAGCAGGTGTTCCCCACCGATCTGGTCAGCGTGGTGCTCGGCGAGGTCGAGGTAGGTCAGGCCTTTGCCCGCCTGCCGTTCGATCACCTGTTGTTCACCGGTGCCACCAGCGTCGGGCGCCAGGTAATGCTGGCTGCGGCGCACAACCTGACCCCCGTCACTCTGGAACTGGGCGGCAAGTCGCCAGCCATAGTCTCGGCCGACGTACCGCTGGACAGCGCCGCCGAGCGCATCGCCTTCGGCAAGACCCTCAACGCCGGGCAGACCTGCGTCGCCCCCGATTACGTACTGGTGCCACGCGAGCGGCTGGAGGCCTTCAGCGAAGCCTACCAGCGTGCCGTACACCGGCTGTTCCCGCGCATCGCCGACAACCCCGACTACACCGCCATCATCAACACGCGCCAGCTGCAGCGCTTGCAGCACCTGCTGGACGATGCCCACGCCAAAGGTGCGCAGGTGCTCGACCTGTACCCCGGTGAAACCCGCCAGGGCCGGCGCCTGCCACCCCACCTGCTGCTGGAGGTGAACGACGGCATGCAGGTGATGCAGGACGAAATCTTCGGCCCGCTGCTGCCGCTGGTGCCCTACGACAGCCTCGAGCAGGCACTGGCCTATATCAACCAGCGCCCGCGCCCTCTGGCGCTGTACTACTTCGGCTATGACCGCGCCGCTCAGGAGCAGGTGTTGCGCCACACCCACTCCGGCGGGGCATGCCTGAACGACACCCTGCTGCACGTGGCTCAGGATGACTTGCCGTTCGGTGGCATCGGCCCTTCAGGCATGGGCCATTACCATGGCCATGACGGCTTCCTGACCTTCAGCAAGGCCAAGGCGGTGCTGGCCAAGCAACGCCTCAACGCTGCCCGGTTGATCTACCCGCCTTATGGCAAAGCCCTGCAGCGTCTGGTCTTCAAGCTTTTCATCCGCTGAGGGCCGGCCCATGCACCGCCGCGACCTGCTGCGTTTCAGCCTTGGCGCCAGCGTCTTTCTGGCCGGTACCAGCCTGGTCGGCTGCAGCGCACAGACAGCCGCGACGGGCTACCAGGTACTGCGCGACGACGACCTGCCGCTGCTGAACGCGCTGATCCCGGTGGTACTGGCCGGCACGCAGGCCGCCGAGACTCTGGTGCTGCACAGCCTCGACCACAAGTTGGCGGCGCTGTCGCCGGAAATGCTCAAGCTCACCCGGCAGTTGTTCGACGTGCTCAACCTGCCGCTCACCCGCGGCCCACTGACCGGTGTCTGGGGCGCATGGGAATACGCCAGCGCCGCGCAGGTCACGGCCTTCCTGCAACGTTGGCAGCGCAGCTCGCTGAACCTGCTGCGCATGGGCCACGCCTCACTGCTGCAGTTGCTGCAGATGGCCTGGTACGAACGCCCTGAATCCTGGGCCAACTGCGGTTACCCGGGGCCACCGAAAATCTGAAAACGACAAGAGCAGCGCCAATGCCTGTACCCGACCCCTTTCGCCAAGGCCTGGAACGCGGCTGGATCACCCACGACGCGTCGCGCCTGGAGCACGACCTCACGCTGGAGGCCGACGTTGCCGTGATCGGCAGCGGCGCCGGTGGGGCTACCAGCGCACAGATGCTCAGCACTGCCGGCTTCAAGGTGCTGCTGATCGAAGAAGGCCCGCTGAAGACCAGCAGCGATTTCCACCTGCTGGAAAACGAAGCCTATGCCAGCCTGTACCAGGAAGGCCTGGGCCGCATGAGCAAGGATGGCGCCATCACCATCCTCCAGGGCCGTGCCGTGGGCGGCACCACGCTGGTCAACTGGACCTCGAGCTTTCGCACGCCGCCACAGACCCTGGCGCACTGGGCCGCGGCCCATGACGTGACCGGCCTGGGCGAAGAGCAAATGCGCCCCTGGTTCGAACGCATCGAGCAGGAACTGGGCATCACCCCATGGGCCTTGCCACCGAATGCCAATAATGACGTGCTGCGCCGTGGCTGCGAACAGCTGGGCTATCGCTGGGCAGTGATCCCACGCAACGTGCGCGGCTGCTGGAACCTGGGCTACTGCGGCATGGGTTGCCCGGTCAATGCCAAGCAATCGATGCTGGTAACGCGAATTCCCGCCACCCTGGAACGGGGCGGCGAGCTGTTGTACCTGGCTCGGGCCGAGCGCTTCGAACACAACGGCGAGCGCATCCAGGGCTTGTCATGCCAGGCCCTGGATAGCCAGGGCATACACGCCACAGGCCGGCAGGTCCGCGTTCGCGCACGTCACTACGTCCTTGCCGGTGGCGGCATCAACAGCCCGGCCCTGCTGCTGCGCTCCGACGCGCCCGACCCGCACGGACGCCTTGGCAAACGCACCTTCCTGCACCTGGTCAACTTCAGCGCTGCACGCTTCAACGACCGTATCGACCCTTACTACGGCGCGCCGCAGTCCATTTACAGTGACCACTTCCAGTGGCAAGACGGCAGCGACGGCCCGGTTGGCTACAAGCTGGAAGTACCTCCGCTGCACCCTGCCCTGGCCAGCACGCTGCTGGGCGGGCATGGCCACGAGAATGCCCGGCGCATGGCCGAACTGCCACACACCCACGTGATGCTGGCGCTGCTGCGTGACGGCTTCCACCCGCAAAGCCAGGGCGGCGCCGTGGAGCTGCGCGGCGATGGCTCACCGGTGCTCGATTACCCGATCACCGACTACCTGCGCGACGGTCTGCGCCGCGCCTATCGCAGCATGGCGCAGATCCAGTTCGCCGCCGGCGCCACCCAGGTCACCCCGGTGCACAGCGATGCCAGCGCTGCATCCAGCCTGGAGCAGGCCTTGGCCATGATCGACAAATTGCACCTGGAGCCCTTCCGCACGCGCCTGGGCAGCGCCCACGTGATGGGTGGCTGCGCCCTCGGCGACGACCCGCGCCAGGCGGTGTGCGACAGCCTTGGCCGCCATCACCAGCTGGAAAACCTGTCGATTCACGACGGCTCGCTGTTCCCCACAAGCATCGGTGCCAACCCGCAACTGTCGGTGTATGCCATCAGCGCCAAGCTCACCGAAGCGCTGGTCGCCCGCCTGGCACACAGCGCATGACAAGCAACCGGGCCCCTGTCTATAGTGCCATCAGCCGGCCGCATGACTTGGCCGGGGCGCCGTCGCTGCGCTACCATCCGACTCCCCAACGCACTCCAGCCAGGATGACGCGATGAACCGAGTGTTGTACCCGGGTACTTTCGACCCCATTACCAAAGGCCATGGCGATCTGGTCGAGCGCGCCTCGCGGCTGTTCGACCACGTGATCATCGCGGTGGCGGCCAGCCCCAAGAAAAACCCGCTGTTCCCGCTGGAACAACGGGTGGGTCTCGCCCGTGAGGTCACCAAGCACCTGCCCAATGTCGAAGTCATCGGCTTCTCCTCGCTGCTGGCGCATTTCGCCAAGGAACAGGGCGCCAACGTCTTCCTGCGCGGCCTGCGTGCGGTGTCCGACTTCGAGTACGAGTTCCAGCTGGCGAACATGAACCGGCAACTGGCGCCCGACGTCGAAAGCCTGTTCCTCACGCCTTCGGAGCGCTACTCGTTCATTTCCTCGACCCTGGTCCGGGAAATTGCCGCGCTGGGGGGGGATATCAGCAAGTTCGTCCACCCAGTGGTGGCAGATGCGCTGACCGAACGCTTCAAGAAGTAATCTTTAGCGGCTGATCATCGCGCCCGCGTGCACTGCGGGCGCGAATGCGGCACAATTGTGCCCACTGCGTTGAACATGCCCGGGCGCTGAGCCCCGGCCGGAGTCCCCATGTCCCTGATCATCACCGACGATTGCATCAACTGCGACGTCTGCGAACCCGAGTGCCCGAACGAGGCCATCTCCCAAGGCGAAGAGATCTACGTGATCGACCCTAACCTGTGCACCCAGTGCGTGGGTCATTACGACGAGCCGCAGTGCCAGCAGGTCTGCCCGGTCGACTGCATCCCGCTGGATGAAGCGCACCCGGAAACCGAAGAAGAACTGATGGCCAAGTACCGCCGAATCACCGGCAAAGCCTGATCGCTGTATGGCAAGGGCTTCGCCCTTGTTCGCGGGTAAACCCGCTCCCACAGGTATTGCACTACCCTCAAGGCCTGCGCTGTACCTGTGGGAGCGGGTTCACCCGCGAATTGGGCCGCACAGCGGCCCCTAGCCTCAGCGCTGACAGCGCGGGCAGAACACGCTGGCCCGTTGCCCCAGCTTCACCTCGCGCAACTCCGTGCCACATACCTTGCACGGCTGCCCGCCCCGCCCGTACACGAACAATTCCTGCTGGAAGTACCCAGGCTGCCCGTCGCCACCGATGAAGTCGCGTAGCGTGGTGCCACCCTGCTCGATCGCCGCCGCCAGCACGCGCTTGATCTCGATCGCCAACTTCAGGTAGCGCGCCCGGGAAATCCCGCCCGCCTCCCGACGAGGGTCGATGCCGGCGGCAAACAGCGCCTCGGTTGCGTAGATGTTGCCCACACCCACCACTACCGCGTTGTCCATGATGAACGGCTTGACCGCCATCGATCGGCCGCGTGACAGCTGGAACAGGCGCTCACCGCCGAACAGGTCGGTCAACGGCTCCGGCCCAAGGCGCAGCAATAGCTCGTGATTGAGCGGGTCCAGGCTCCACAGCATCGCGCCAAAGCGGCGCGGGTCGGTGTAGCGCAGCATCAACCCCGACTCCAGCTCGATATCCACATGCTCATGCTTGGCCGCCGGCAGGCCCAGCTCGACCAGGCGCAGGTTGCCCGACATGCCCAGGTGGCTGATCAGGGTGCCGACCTCGGCATTGATCAGCAGATACTTGGCGCGCCGCTCGACACTGACGATGCGCTGCCCCGACAGGCGCACATCCAGGTCTTCCGGAATCGGCCAGCGCAGGCGCCGGTCACGCACCACCACCCGGCTGACGCGCTGGCCTTCCAGATGGGGCGCAATACCGCGCCGGGTGGTTTCTACTTCTGGCAACTCCGGCATGTGTCAGTGCCCGCCCAACTCGCGAATGTTCTGCTTGAGGTTTTCGAAATCGTATTCCGACAAGCCAATGTAATCGAGCACCAGCGGGCCGACCACATTCCATTCATGGTCCACGGTCTGGTTGCCCAACACCCGGTACGATGCGCAGATGTGTTCGGCCATCTTCAGCACCGCCAGCAGGTTTTTCAGCTGGTTCTGGGTATTGCGCGAGCTCTCGTCGCGGAACACCGCCAGGGCGTTGTGGTGGTTGGCAATGGCCGCGCTGAGGTGCTCGGGCAGGCGCCAGGACTTGGCCGTGAAATAGCCGACCACCGAATGATTGGTGTTGAACGCGCGGTTTTCGGTATCGACCACGCGGGTTTCCTCGTCGGCCTTGGCATAGGCTTCTTCCAGCACCTCCATGTAGTCGGGGAAGCGCTTGAGCATAAGCGGCACGCCACAGTCATGGAACAGGCCCAGGGTGTAGGCCTCGTCCGCCGCCTGGATGCCGGTGCGCTTGGCCAGGGTCAGGCAGGTCATCGCCACGTCCTGGGCGGTGTCCCAGAAGCGGTTGAGGGTAACGATGGTCTCGTCGGACATCTCGCCCTTGATCGACTGGGCGTTGATCAGGTTGATGATCGAACGGCTGCCCAGCAGGTTCACCGCGCGCTGGATCGAACCGATCTTGTTGGAAAGGCCGAAATGCGGGGAGTTGACCAGCTTGAGCAAGGCGCCCGAGAGGCCCGGGTCCTGGGAAATCAGCTTGGCGATGGTTTCCAGGTCAGGGTCAGGCATGTACTGCTCGAACTGCAGGTCGACCATGATCTGCGGTTGCGGCGGGATGGTGATGCCTTGCAAGGCTTGCTGGATCTGTTCGGCGCTGAGTTCTTGGGACATACGTGCACACTCGTTTGGGACCGCCGATTCTAACCCTCCAGAGCGGAAAGGGACCAACCACTGAATCGTTGCGCCGGAACTTTACCTTATCCATCCAGGCCTCCTTCTCATATTCATCAAGCAAAGGAGCAAGGCCCATGAGTGCAGAACTGAACGGCAAGCGAGTGGCTTTCCTGGTCACCGACGGCTTCGAGCAAGTGGAACTGACAGGCCCTCGCGAGGCCCTGGAACAGAGCGGCGCGGTGGTGGACATCCTCAGCGACAAGGAGGGAACGGTACGCGGCTGGAACCACGACCAGCCGGCCGATGAATTCGCCGTGGACGCAACCTTCGAAAGCGCCCACCTGGACCTCTACGATGCCCTGGTGTTGCCCGGCGGCGTGCAAAATTCTGACACGATTCGGTTGATCCCCGCTGCGCAGAAACTGGTGAAAAGCCACGATTCGGCTGGCAAGCCGCTGGCGGTGATCTGCCATGGTGGCTGGTTGCTGGTGTCGTGCGGGTTAACCAAGGGCAAGCGGCTGACCAGCTACAAGACCCTGCAGGACGACATCCGCAATGCAGGGGGGGACTGGGTGGATGAAGAAGTGGTGGTCGATGGCAACCTGATCACCAGCCGCCAACCCGATGACATTCCGGCGTTCAACCAGCAACTGATCAAGGCATTGGCAGCCTGACGCCATCTCATGGCCTACGCGAGACCTGTAGGAGCGGCCTTGTGTCGCGAAAGGGCCGCAAAGCGGCCCCGGCAATTTATGCGCCGCTGCTGAAGTTCCGGGGACCGATGCGCAGCCCTTTCGCGACGCAAGGCCGCTCCTGCAAGGGACGCGTGCCCAGGCAACAGGCTATAATCCCGCTCTTTTTTCCCGGAGCGACGTCATGTCCCTGCCCAGCCTACGCCTCAAAGCCAACGCCGACCGCCGCCTGCGCGCCGGCCACCTGTGGGTCTACAGCAACGAAGTCGACGTCAGCGCGACCCCGCTGCAAGGCTTCCAGGCCGGCCAGCAGGCTGTTCTCGAGGCAGCCAATGGCAAGCCGCTGGGCATCGTCGCGCTGAGCCCGAACAACCTGATCTGCGCGCGCCTGCTGTCGCGTGATATCAAGCTGCCGCTGGACAAATCGCTGCTGGTGCACCGCCTCAACGTCGCCCTGTCGCTGCGCGAGCGCCTGTTCGACCAGCCGTGCTACCGCCTGGTCTACGGCGACTCCGACTTGCTGCCAGGCCTGGTGGTAGACCGCTTCTTCGACATCCTCGTGGTGCAATTGGCCTCCGCCACCATGGAAGCGCACAAGGATGACGTGATTGCAGCGCTGGTTCAGGTGCTCAAGCCCAGCGGCATCCTGTTCAAGAACGATTCCGCCGCGCGTGACGCCGAAGGCCTGCAGCGCTACGTCGAGACCGTCTACGGTGAAGTCCCGGACTGGGTGCCGCTGGAAGAGAACGGCGTCAAATTCGAAGCCCCGGTACGCGAAGGCCAGAAGACCGGCTGGTTCTACGACCACCGCATGAACCGTGCACGCCTGGCGCCGTACGTGAAAGGCAAGCGCGTGCTCGACCTGTTCAGCTACATCGGTGGCTGGGGCGTGCAGGCCGGCGCCTTCGGCGCCAGCGAAGTGTTCTGCGTGGATGCCTCGGGCTTCGCCCTGGACGGCGTCGAGCGCAACGCCGCGCTGAACGGCATCAGCGAGAAGCTGACCTGCATCGAAGGTGATGTGTTCGAGGCCCTGCGCGAACTGAAGGCCGCCGAAGAGCGCTTCGACGTGATCATTGCCGACCCACCCGCCTTCATCAAGCGCAAGAAGGACCTGAAAAACGGCGAAGCAGCCTACCGCCGCCTCAACGAGCAGGCCATGCGCATGCTGAGCAAGGACGGCATCCTGGTCAGCGCATCGTGCTCGATGCACCTGCCCGAGGACGACCTGCACAACATCCTGCTGACCAGCGCCCGCCATCTGGACCGCAATATGCAATTGCTCGAGCGCGGCGGCCAGGGCCCGGACCACCCGGTGCACCCGGCAATCGCCGAAACCCGCTACATCAAGAGCATTACCTGTCGGTTGCTGCCCAACAGCTGACAGACAAGGCAACTCTGACCCTGTGGGAGCGGGTCTACCCGCGAATGCGATGGCGTGGCTACCGCCGTCTTCGCGGGTGAACCCGCTCCCACAGAGTCCCCTCAGGCTTCAAAAGGGCCAACTATCCATATCTGCATTCCCTCGCCGCGCCAGCGGTGTAGAATCGGCCTATTCATCGCCAGTCATCCCCGGCGGGTTTATGAGCTCTGCCCAAGCACGCGGCGATCCCGCGCGGTCTTCGGCCCCCATCCGTGCCAGTGGCAACCGGCCTGCGGCGCAAAGGACATAGAGAAGCTCACTCCCCTTTTAGTGACCTGATTAAGCCGCCAGGAGTGTTTCATGCCTGATTATCGTTCCAAGACTTCCACCCAAGGCCGCAACATGGCCGGCGCCCGTGCCCTGTGGCGTGCCACCGGGATGAAGGACGAAGACTTCAAGAAGCCGATCATCGCCATCGCCAACTCGTTCACCCAGTTCGTCCCGGGCCACGTGCACCTGAAGGACCTGGGCCAGCTGGTCGCCCGCGAAATCGAACGCGCCGGTGGCGTGGCCAAGGAATTCAACACCATCGCGGTCGATGACGGCATCGCCATGGGCCACGATGGCATGCTCTACTCGCTGCCAAGCCGCGAGATCATCGCCGACGCCGTGGAGTACATGGTCAACGCCCACTGCGCCGACGCCATCGTGTGCATCTCCAACTGCGACAAGATCACCCCCGGCATGCTGATGGCCGCCCTGCGCCTGAACATCCCGGTAATCTTCGTGTCCGGCGGCCCGATGGAAGCCGGCAAGACCAAGCTGGCCAGCCACGGCCTGGACCTGGTCGACGCCATGGTCATTGCCGCCGACTCCTCGGCTTCCGACGAAAAAGTCGCCGAATACGAGCGCAGCGCCTGCCCGACCTGCGGTTCGTGCTCCGGCATGTTCACCGCCAACTCGATGAACTGCCTGACCGAAGCCCTGGGCCTGGCCCTGCCCGGCAACGGTTCGACCCTGGCCACCCACGCCGACCGCGAACAGCTGTTCCTCACCGCCGGCCGCACCATCGTCGAGCTGTGCAAGCGTTACTACGGCGAGAACGATGAGTCGGTACTGCCGCGCAACATCGCCAATTTCAAGGCGTTCGAGAACGCCATGATGCTCGACATCGCCATGGGTGGGTCGACCAACACCATCCTGCACCTGCTGGCTGCAGCCCAGGAAGCCGAGGTAGCGTTCGACCTGCGCGACATCGATCGCCTGTCGCGCAAGGTGCCACAGCTGTGCAAGGTTGCGCCGAACATCCAGAAGTATCATATGGAAGACGTGCACCGTGCCGGCGGCATCTTCAGCATCCTCGGCTCGCTGGCCCGTGGCGGCCTGCTGCACACCGACCTGCCGACCGTGCACAGCCGCAGCATGGAAGAAGCCATCGCCAAGTGGGACATCACCCAGACCGATGACGAAGCCGTGCACACCTTCTTCAAGGCCGGCCCTGCCGGCATCCCGACCCAGACCGCGTTCAGCCAGTCGACCCGCTGGCCGAGCCTGGACCTGGACCGTGCCGAAGGCTGCATCCGCAGTGTCGAGCACGCCTATTCGCAGGAAGGCGGCCTGGCCGTGCTGTACGGCAACATCGCGCTGGACGGCTGCGTGGTGAAAACTGCCGGCGTCGACGAGTCGATCCACGTATTCGAAGGCACCGCGAAGATCTTCGAGAGCCAGGACAGCGCCGTACGCGGCATCCTCGCTGACGAAGTGAAGGCCGGCGACATCGTGATCATCCGCTACGAAGGCCCGAAAGGTGGCCCGGGCATGCAGGAAATGCTGTACCCGACCTCGTACCTGAAGTCCAAGGGCCTGGGCAAGGCTTGTGCCCTGCTCACCGACGGCCGCTTCTCGGGCGGCACCTCGGGCCTGTCGATCGGCCACGCCTCGCCGGAAGCCGCCGCTGGCGGCGCCATCGGCCTGGTGCGCGACGGCGACAAGGTGCTGATCGACATCCCGAACCGTTCGATCAACCTGCAGGTCAGCGACGAAGAGCTGGCCGAGCGCCGAGTCGAGCAAGACAAGAAGGGCTGGAAACCGGCTGAAGTACGCCCACGCAAGGTGACCACCGCGCTGAAGGCCTATGCCCTGCTGGCGACCAGTGCCGACAAGGGTGCTGTGCGTAACAAGGCGATGCTCGAAGGGCTGTGAGGCTCTGAAGGTGTGAAAGAAGAACCGGCGCCCAGAGCGCCGGTTTTTTTATGCCTGCAAGGGCCCTTTCGCGGGTAAACCCGCTCCCACAGGTACAGCGCCTGACTCAAAGGCAGTGGGGTCCTTGTGGGAGCGGGTTTACCCGCGAAGAGGCCTCTCCCACAGGTACGGTGCCTGGCTCAAAGGCTGTGGGGTCTCTGTGGGAGCGGGCGCGCCCGCGAAGAGGCCAGCACAGGCACCCATGGCTTACTGAATCTGCTCCGGCGTCACGATCACCCAGTTTTTGTCCGCCGTCACCGGCAGCCCTTCCTTGGCCTGCGCCGCGGCATTCCTGGCAATCATCCCGTTCATCTGGTCCATGTACTTGGCCTTGCGGTTTATCCACAAGTGGATGCCGCCTTTGCCCACATCCACCCCATGAAACTGCATGTAGCCATCGCTGGTCGGCGTATCGCCCCCCACCAGCACCGGCTTCTTCCACTCATCGATGTAGGTCAGGATCGCCGCCTGCTTGCCCGCCATCCAGGTGGCCGGGGTCCACAGGTACGGGGTCAGCTCCAGCCCCACGTTAGCCTTGGCATCATACTGCCCGGCGCTGATCTGCTTGCGTGCGGTGGTCAACTGGCCGCTGGCGCGGTCCTTCAGCAACAGGCTGACGCCAATCACGTTCTGCGGCTTCACGTTGTAGCCGTACTTGGGGTCCGACGCGACCATGCGCACCAGCTCCTCGGAAGCGGCGGAAATCACGTAGACCTCGATACCGTTCTCCATCAGCTTGTTGTACAGCTCGGCCTGGCCCTTGAAGACCTTGGGCGGCTGTACCTCGATGGCCTTGACCTGGTCCCCTTCGTAATAGGTGGCGGGGATCGGCTTGCCCGAGGCCATTAGCTCATCCACCTGCACTTTCAGCTCCTGCAGGGTAAAGCCGGAGAATACCTGGGCCACCCACGGGTAACAGACCATGTCATCGACTTCGCACAGCCGGTAGTAGTAGCTGAACAGGCTTTCCTTATGCTCGGCGGTGTCCTTGAACGGCATCAGCTTCAACGAGGGGTCGAGCTTGTCGCGGCTCAGCAGGCCTTTGTTTTCCATGAACGGCAGCAAGGCCTCTTCAAGGTCGTAGCGGTAACTGGTGTTGTCCATGTCGAACACCGCGTAGTTACCCTTGTTGGCATTGGCGGCAATCATGCTGTCGAGCTGCCTGGCTGCCTCGGCGGGCCAGTGTTTGAGCTCGGTGGCGAAGGTTTCGATACTGAACAGCAGGGACAGGCTGATGGCGACGGCTTTCGGAGCGAATTTCATGCATGAATCTCCTGAAATGACCCGGAAACGCTAGTGCAACAATCCCCGTCGACAGGCCTCGATAACGACCCTCATGCAACTGCAAACGCCTTGTTCATTGCAATCCGCGACACGCCGTTATTCCATAAACGACTATGCACATTCGATTTAGGTATAAATTCGTTTGTTTTCAGGCTGTTAGCATTTCCGTTCGCAATCGCTCACAGAGGCGATGCCTCTTCTGCTTTTTTCCGCTGGAGCTTCAATGAATCTGCCGCTGTCCCTTAATCTGCTGGCGTTCCTGGCCCTGCTGCTGGGCCTGGCACAAACCCGCCGCACCGACTGGAGCCTGGCCAAGAAGGTATTGCTGGGCCTGGTGCTGGGCGTGGTGTTCGGCCTGGTCCTGCATACCATCTATGGCGCTGGCCACCCTGTGCTCAAGGCCACCATCACCTGGCTCGACCTGGTCGGCAACGGCTATGTCGGCCTGTTGCAGATGATCGTCATGCCGCTGATCTTCGCCTCGATCCTGAGTGCCGTGGCGCGCCTGCACAACGCCTCTTCGCTGGGCCGCATCAGCGTGCTGAGCATCGGCACCCTGCTGCTGACCACCGCTATCGCTGCGTTGATCGGCATCGTCCTGACCAACCTGTTCGGCCTCAGCGCCGAAGGCCTGGTAGCTGGCGCGCAGGAAAGCGCGCGCATGCAGGTTATCCACAGCGACTACGCTGGCAAGGTTGCCGACCTCAACATCCCGCAGCTGCTGCTGTCGTTCATCCCCAGCAACCCGGTAGGTGACCTGGCACGGGCCAAGCCGACCTCGATCATCAGCGTGGTGATCTTTGCCGTGTTCCTCGGCCTGGCTGCGCTGCAGCTGATCAAGGACGATGCCGAGAAAGGCGAACGCGCGCTGACGGCCATCGACACCCTGCAGGCCTGGGTGATGCGCCTGGTGCGGGTGGTGATGAAGCTCACCCCGTATGGCGTGCTGGCGCTGATGACCAAGGTGGTGGCCAGCTCGAACATGGAAGACATCCTCAAGCTGGGCAGTTTCGTGGTGGTGTCCTATTTGGGCCTGGCGCTGATGTTCGTGGTGCACGGCGTTATCCTCGCCGCCACCGGCGTGAGCCCGCTGCGCTTCTTCCGCAAGGTGTGGCCGGTACTGACCTTCGCCTTCACCAGCCGCTCCAGCGCCGCAAGCATTCCGCTGAACATCGAAGCGCAAACCCGCCGCCTGGGCGTACCGCAGTCGATTGCCAGCTTCAGTGCATCGTTCGGGACCACCATTGGCCAGAACGGCTGCGCCGGCCTCTATCCCGCCATGCTGGCGGTGATGGTGGCGCCGGCGGTGGGCATCGATACCTTCGACCCGCTGTGGATCGCCACCCTGGTGGCCATCGTCACCCTGAGTTCGGCAGGTGTTGCCGGTGTGGGCGGCGGTGCAACTTTCGCCGCGCTGATCGTGCTGCCGGCCATGGGCTTGCCGGTGGAACTGGTGGCGTTGCTGATTTCGGTAGAGCCGCTGATCGACATGGGCCGTACGGCGTTGAACGTGAACGGTTCGATGACCGCAGGGGTGGTGACCAGCCAGCTGCTGAAAGAGACCGACAAGAATGTGCTGGCTGGCGATGAACATGCCGAGCTGAGCCATACCTGACGGATTGCCGAGCCACTGTGGGAGCGGCTTTAGCCGCGAACACCGGCGAAGCCGGTGCCATGCACCGCGTTGGATTCTTCGCGGGTGAACCCGCTCCCACAGGGACCGCGCAGGCCTCGACCTCACTTGGTCCCTGAGCGGCCTTGTGTCGCGATAGGCTGCAAAGCAGCCCCAAAATCTCAAACCCTGTCCCAAACCTCAAAGTGGTACGCAGGTTTACCTTCCTCAGCCTGCGCCTCGCTCGACACCAGCTTCCACTGCTCCCGATCAAACTCCGGGAACCACGCATCCCCTTCCGGCGACAGCTCGACCCGCGTCAGGTACATCCGGCTGACCAACCCCTTCTCCAGCGCCTGCCCATACAGCTGCGCCCCGCCAATCAGCATCAGCTCATCGACACCCTTCTCCCGCGCCCACTGCTCGGCCCGCAGCAGCGCCTCTTCCAGCGATGCAAACACCTCGGCCCCCGCCAGTTCCAGCCCTGCCTGGCGGCTGACGACGATATTCAATCGCCCTGGCAATGGCCTGCCCAGCGAGTCCCAGGTCTTGCGCCCCATGATGATCGGCTTGCCCAGGGTAGTGGCCTTGAAGTACTTGAAGTCCCCCGGCAGATGCCAGGGCATGGAGTTGTCGATGCCGATCACGCGGTTCTCGGCGTGAGCCGCGATCAGGCTGAGGGGGAGTGATGTATTCATGCCAGCGAGGATAGCACCGGGCGTGTGGGTTATGCTTCTGCCCTGACCTGTGCAATGGAAGACCTTGTGACCGCACCGACTTCACTGGACAAGCGCTGGCTCACCGAAGCGATACGCCTGCGCGAGGAACATGCCGGTCCCCTGGAGGACCAGGAAGCCAACCGCCACGCCCGCCAGGCAGGCGGTGACCTGGCGGCCCGCATCGAAACCCGTGCCCTGTTCCTGGCCGAACGCGACGGCATCAGCACCGCCCTGCGCCACTGGAAACAGGGTGCACGCCTGGCGTTGCTGGCCTTGCTGGTGCTGGCCATGCTCAGCGGCGCAGGGTTGGCGCTGGCCGCCCTGGGCGACGGACAGCGCCCGGTGAATGTGTTCTGGGCCCTGGGCAGCCTGCTCGGGCTGAACCTGCTGATGCTGCTGGGCTGGGCCATCGGCTTTGCCCTGAGCGGCGAGCATGGCGCGGGGCTGGGCCGCCTGTGGCTATGGTTGAGCGAACGCTTTGCCCGCGACGCCAAGGCCGCGCACCTGGCACCGGCGCTGCTGGTGCTGCTGCAACGCCAGCGCCTCAACCGCTGGCTGCTCGGCCTGCTGGTGCATGGCCTGTGGCTGCTGGGGATGATCACCGCGCTGGGCATGCTGCTGGCCCTGCTGGCGACCCGGCGCTATGGCTTTGTCTGGGAGACCACCTTGCTCGCCGCCGACCCGTTCATCCACCTGACCCGGGCCCTGGGCGCACTGCCCTCGTTGCTGGGCTTCACGGTACCCGACGAGGCCATGATCCGCGCCAGCGGCGATAGCCAGCCGGCCCTGGACCTGGCGCGCCAGGCCTGGGCCAGCTGGCTGCTTGGCGTGGTGCTGGTGTACGGCCTGCTGCCGCGCCTGCTGTTGGCCGGGCTGAGCCTGTGGCGCTGGCGCCAAGGCCGCCAGCGCCTGGCGCCGGACCTCAGCCTGCCCGGTTACGCGCAATTGCGTGAAGCGCTGATGCCGCGCAGCGAACGCATCGGTGTCCAGGATGCCGCGCCCGAAGCACTGCCGCAGTTTGCCGCTGGCCAACTGGAAAGCGGCAGCAGTGGTGCCCTGCTGGTCGGCCTGGAGCTGGACGACCAGCACCCCTGGCCGCCCGCCCTGCCGAAAAACGTGACCAGTGCTGGCGTGCTCGACAGCCGCGAATCGCGCAACCGCCTGCTCGAACAGCTCAGCCGTTTTCCACCGGCACGCCTGGCCATCGCTTGCGACCCACGCCGCTCGCCCGACCGTGGCAGCCTGGCGCTGCTCGCCGAGCTGGCACGCAACGCCGGTGCCACCCGTATCTGGCTACTGCAGGCCGCACCGGGCGAGGCCCTGGACGCCCAGCGCCTGGGCGACTGGCACGAAGCCCTCGACCGCCTTGGCCTGGCGTATGCCGATACCTCGCCGCTGACCTGGCTGGAGCATGGCCATGACTGAGCCGCTGAAACTGGCCGTGGTCGGCCACACCAACGTCGGCAAGACCTCGCTGCTGCGCACCCTGACGCGCGATGTCGGCTTTGGCGAAGTCTCCCACCGCCCCAGCACCACCCGCCATGTGGAAGGTGCGCGGCTGTCGGTGGACGGCGAACCCTTGCTCGAGCTGTACGACACCCCGGGCCTGGAAGACGCCATCGCCCTGCTCGACTACCTCGAGCGCCTGGAGCGCCCGGGTGAGCGCCTGGATGGTCCGGCCCGCCTCGAGCGCTTTCTGCAAGGCAGCGAGGCACGCCAGCGTTTCGAGCAGGAAGCCAAGGTGCTACGCCAGCTGCTGGCCAGCAATGCCGGCTTGTATGTAATCGACGCCCGTGAACCGGTGCTGGCCAAATACCGCGACGAACTGGAAGTGCTGGCCAGCTGCGGCAAGCCGCTGCTACCGGTGCTCAATTTCGTCGCCAGCCATCAGCACCGCGAGCCGCAATGGCGTGAAGCCCTTGCCAGGCTTGGGCTTCACGCGTTGGTGCGGTTTGACAGCGTGGCACCGCCAGAGGATGGCGAGCGCCGTTTGTACGAAAGCCTGGCCCTGCTGCTGGAGGACGCCCGACCGGCCCTGCAGCGGCTGATCGATGACCAGCAGGCACAGCGCCTGGCGCGCCGGCACAGCGGCAAGCGCCTGATTGCCGAGCTGCTGCTGGACTGCGCCGCCTGCCGGCGCAGCGTCGAGACCGACCCGGCTGCCGAAGCCCGGGCCATCGAGGCATTGCGGCAGGAGGTGCGCCAGCGCGAACAGCGCTGCGTCGAAGCACTGCTCAAGCTATATGCCTTCCGCCGCGAGGACGCCCATGCCAGTGACCTGCCGTTGCTGGATGGCCGTTGGGGCGATGACCTGTTCAACCCCGAAACCTTGAAGCTGCTGGGCGTGCGCCTGGGCAGTGGTGTGGCCGCCGGTGCTGCGGCGGGTGCCGGGGTGGACCTGCTGGTCGGCGGCCTGACACTGGGGGCTGCCGCCCTGGCCGGGGCGATTGCCGGCGGCGCGCTGCAAACGGCGCGCAACTATGGTTCACGGTTGATGGGCAAGCTCAAGGGCAAGCGCGAGCTGACGGTGGACGATACGGTGTTGCGCTTGTTGGCCTTGCGTCAGCAGCAGTTGATGGTGGCGCTGGAAAACCGCGGGCATGCGGCGCAGGACAGCATTCGGCTGGGGGAACTGGATGAGAAAGCCTGGCGGGAGGGCAAGTTGCCGGAGGCGCTGAGCAAGGCGCGGGCGCACCCGCAATGGTCCACGTTGAACCCTGGGGCGAAGCTGAATCAGGCCGAGCGGCAGGAGCAGCTGGAGGCGCTGGTTTCACAGTTTTGAGTGGGCAGGTCTGGCCTTTCGCGGGTAAACCCGCTCCCACAGGTATCTCACATTCCTTGGGATATGCGCTATTCCTGTGGGAGCGGGTTTACCCGCGAAGAGGCCGGCACAGGCAGCCCATCTCTCAAAGCAGTGCCAAAGCCCTCTGCTTCAACCCACCCAGATCAACCACCGGCACCCCAATCTCCTTGGCCATTTCATCCCACTCCCTCATCCGCAAGCTCACCTCGAACAGCGGATCCCGCTCGAACACATCCGCCTCGCCCTCACTCATCACGCCCCCCTGATACTCCAGGGTCCGCCGGCTCGCTTCACTCAACCGCTGGTAATACCCAGGCTGGCGCAAAGTCAGGTAGCGCTTGGCCTCCACGTGATACTGCACCAGCCGCGCCATGCGTTCGCCGAAACCACAGCGGCGTAAATACTCGGCGCCGATGCGCTCATGGCTGACCACGCCATAGCCGCCCATGCTGGCGTCACCGCCGCACAGGTGGCCGATGTCGTGGAAGAACGCCGCCAGCACCACTTCGTCGTCGAAGCCTTCGGCCATGGCCAGTTGCGCGGCTTGGGACATGTGTTCGAGCTGGGTGATGGCTTCGCCAATGTAGTCGTCACTGCCATGGCGTTCGTACAGCGCGAAGGTGCTGACGATGATCTGGGCTGGGTTGGGCATCACTGTTTATTCCTGGCGGGATTGCAGCAGTGGCTTCTTCGCGGGCATGCCCGCTCCCACAAGGATCGCACACAGCTGAAGGACTGCGTGGTACCTGTGGGAGCGGGTTCACCCGCGAAGAGGCCGGTGCAGGTTACTGCTGGGCCACCTTCTCCGACTTGCCGTCATAGCGCTTGCGCCACTCGGCCAGGATCTGGTCACGGTTCTTCGAGGCCCAGGCAAAGTCGTTCTTGATCAGGCGCTGTTCATAGTCCGCCGGCAGCTCGGTCTGCGGCTTGGCAATACCCGGCGCAGCCAGCACGGCAAAGTTCTCCTTGTACAGCTCCATGGCCGCCGGGCTTGCCGAGAAATCAGCCAGGCGCTTGGCCGCATCCGCTTTTGGCGAACCTTTGATCACCGCAGTCGCCTCGATCTCCCAACCCAGGCCTTCCTTCGGCAGCACGATATCCAGCGGCGCGCCCTGGCGCTTGAGCTGCACGGCCGGGTACTCGAACGAGATACCGATCGGGAATTCACCCGCTGCGGCAAGCTTGCACGGCTTGGAACCGGAATGAACGTACTGGCCGATGTTCTGGTGCAGCGCATCCATGTACGCCCAACCCTGCGGCTCGCCAAAAGTCTGCAACCACGCACTGACATCCAGGAAGCCGGTGCCGGACGAGGCCGGGTTAGGCATGACGATCTTGCCTTTGTACTCAGGCTTGGTCAGGTCCTGCCAGCTCACCGGCTTGCTCAGGCCCTGCTTCTCGGCCTCGATGGTATTGAAGCAGATGGTGGCGGCCCACACGTCCATACCGACCCAGGCTGGCGGGTTGGCAGCATCGCGGTAGTTGGCGGCAATCTTGCCCAGGTCCTTCGGTGCATAGGCTTCGAGCATGCCGTTCTGGTCGAGGATGGCCAGGCTGGAAGCGGCCAGGCCCCACACCGCGTCGGCTTGCGGGCGGTCTTTCTCGGCCAGCAGCTTGGCAGTGATGATGCCGGTGGAGTCACGGACCCACTTGATCTCGATGTCCGGGTTGGCCTTCTCGAAGGCCTGCTTGTAGCTCTTCAGCTGTTCGGCTTCCAGGGCGGTGTAGACCGTCAGCTGGGTACCAGCGGCCGAAGCCTGCAGGCTGAACACGGCGGAAACGGCAGCGGCAAGTGCAAGGTGCTTGTACATGGGTAGGTTCCCTACAGGTCAGACAGTCGCGGCGCGTTGGCGCCAGGCTTGGGAGCGGCGCAGCAGGCCGCGTGAGGCTGCGGCCAGCAGCAGTGAAGCGCCGGCACTGGTCAGCAGGATCAGGGTGGACATGGCGGCGGCACCACCGACGTTGCCGGCGTCGTCCATGTTCAGCACGGCGACGGCTGCCAGGATGGTGTCGGGGCTGTACAGGAAGATCGCCGCCGAGACGGTGGTCATCGCCGAGACGAACAAGTAGCGAATGATGTCCAGCAGCGCCGGCAGGCAGATCGGCACGGTCACCCGCAGGAAGTGCCTGTACAACGGCGCCTTCAGCGACAACGCGGCGGCCTCGAATTCGCCATCTAGCTGGCGCAGGGCGGTGGTCGCGGTCATCTGCGCGGTGGTCAGGTAGTGGGCGATGGTGCACACCACCAGTAGCCCCATGCCGCCGTAGAACACATGCAGCGGGTTGCCGTTCAGGTTGAAGAAGAATACGTAGCCCAGGCCCAGCACCAGGCCCGGCACGGCCATGGGGATGAAGCTGAGCAGGCGCAGCGCCTGGTTGAGCAGGCGTTGGCCCTGGGTCTTCTCCATCAGGTAGGCGCCGGTGAAGATCACCATGCTGCCGATCAGCGCGGTGCCGATGGCCATGGTCACGCTGTTGCGGTAGGCCAGCCAACCGCCACCAGCGGTGTCCTCGAACATGTAGTGACGCAGCGACAACGACAGGTTGTAGGGCCAGAACGTGACCAGCGAGGAGTAGACCGCCATGCCGATCACCAGCAGCAACGCCGCGCACACCAGCAGCACGATCATCAGAAAGCAGGCATCACGGCCACGCGACGGCTTGGGCTCGAACACCTGGGCACGGCCGCTCATGGCCTCGCCCTGGCGCCGGCGCAGCCAGGCATCGACGGTAAAGCTGAGCAGCGCCGGCACCAGCAGCACCATGCCGATCAGTGCACCACGGCCGAACTGTTGCTGGCCGACCACCGCCTTGTAGGCTTCCAGCGCGAGCACCTGATAATCGCCACCGACCACGACCGGCACACCGAAGTCGGTGATGGTAAGGGTAAATACCAGGCAGAACGCCGCGAACACTGCCTGGCGCGTGGCCGGCCAGGTAATGCTGGTGAACGCCCGCCAAGGGCCGGCCCCCATGCTGGACGCTGCGTCGAACAGGCGTGCATCAGCCAGCGACAGCGCCGACAGCAGGATCATCAGGGCATGCGGGAAGGTGTAGATGGCCTCGCCCAACACAATGCCCCAGAAGCCGTAGATGTTGTCGTTGAGCAAACCGCGCAGCAGCCCCTGGTTACCGAACAGGTAGACCAGGGCGATGGCCGGCAGCATCGACGGCGCCAGAAGCGGCAGCAGCGAAATCCCCCGCCACAGGCCCTTGGCCGGGATCAGCGTGCGTTGCAGGGCATAGGCGAACAGGTAGGCCAGCGGCACCACGATGGCCGCCACCGTGAAGGCCACCGACAGGCTGTTGCCCAGTAGCCAGTGGAAGTTTTCGCTGGCGAACAGCTCGCGGGCCGCCAGCAGGCCACCACCTTGGCCCGCTTCGGCACTGAAGCCGCGCCAGAAGATCGCCAGCAGCGGCATCAGCACCGCCAGCACCAGAAGAATCAGCAGCAGGCTCTTGCCACCGACGACGAACAATCGGTCGCCCAGGGCGACGCCCGCACGCGTCGCGGCCTTGGCCTGGCTCAGTGGCAGGGTCATTTGCGCGGCCATCTCAGGCAAACACCTGCAGGCTCTGTGGCGGCAGCGCCACCCAAATGTCCTGTGAGCCCAGCCGCGGCATGGCCTCGGGGGCCAGCTCCGCCAGCAGCGCATGACCAGGCAGGGCCTTGAGCTCGAAGCTCATGCGGCAGCGGTTACCGAGAAAGGTAATTTCACGGACCATGGCCGGGAACAGGTTTTCTTCGTGCACCGCCGGGTTGACCGTGATCGCCTCCGGGCGGCAGAACAGCCGGCCGCTGCTCGGTCGGGCCGAACCTGGTGCCAGACGCATGTTCATGCCACCGACCTGGGCATGGCTGTCACTGCTGCGCTGGAACGGCAACCAGTTGCCCTGGCCGACGAACTCGGCAACGAACGGCGTGGCCGGCTGGTCGTAGATTTCCTGCGGGGTGGCGTACTGCTCGACCTGGCCGTTGTTCATCACCGCAATGCGGTCGGCCATCAGCATGGCCTCGTCCTGGTTGTGGGTGACCATCAGCGTGGTGATACCCAGCTGACGCTGCAGCTGACGCAGTTCGGTGCACAGGTGCTCGCGCACCCGGGCGTCCAGCGCCGACATCGGCTCGTCCAGCAGCAGCAACGATGGCGACGGTGCCAGCGCGCGGGCCATGGCCACACGCTGCTGCTGGCCACCTGAAAGCTGACCGGGGTATTTCTTCTCGCTGCCGGCCAAGCCCACCAGTTCGAGCATTTCGGCCACGCGCAGGCGGGCCTGTTCGCGGCCGCTGCCAGTCAGGCCATAGGCAATGTTGGCTTCGACGGTGAGGTTGGGGAACAGCGCGTAGGACTGGAACAGGATGCCGTAGTCACGGGCCTGGGGTGGCAGCTCGGAGATATCGCGCTCGCCGATGTACAACGTACCGCGGTCCTGGCGCTCCAGGCCGGCGATGCAGCGCAGCAATGTGGTCTTGCCGCAGCCGGACGGCCCGAGCAGGCACACCAGTTCGCCGGCGGCGATGTCCAGCGAGACATCGTTCAGCGCCGTGAAGGCGCCGAAGCGCTTGTGGATGTTGCGCACTTTCATCTGTGCGCCGGGGGTGGTGTGGTTCATGGCAGGGCCTCATCGAAGAGATGGGGGCCATGCTAGGAAGGCTGTGCGAAGGTTCTGTGGCTTTAGGGCAAAAGCGGGTGATAGTGGTATAGGCAGATTTGGTAGTGGCCTTTGCGGGCCTCTTCGCGGGTAAACCCGCTCCCACAGGGATCGCGCCGCATCTGAAGGCTGTGCAGTACCTGTGGGAGCGGGCAAGCCCGCGAAGAGGCCAACACAGGTCTAGAAGTGTGAACCGGCAACTTCCTGCGCCACCCCAAGGAACGCCGCCGGCAACCGGGCCTGGCGCCGCTCCTTCAGGCAATACAGGTACTCATGCATCACCGGCGCGTTATCCAGCGCCAGCACCCGCAATTCAGGGTTGTGCGGCACCTCATGCCGGGCAATCACGCTGATGCCGATATTGCGCAGCACCGCCTCGCGGATCGATTCGCGGCTGCCAATCTCCAGCAATGCCGTGGCCTTCACCCCGGCCTCCTGCATCATCTGCTCGGTCAGCTTGCGCGTGGTCGAGCCTTTCTCGCGCATCAGCAGGCAATGCCCGGCCACTACGTCGATGGACACCGCCTGGCGGTGTGCCAACGGGTGGTTGCGATGCACCGCGACTACCAATGGGTCCATCCCCAGCACCCGCCGCACCAACCGCGAGTCTTCCAGCAGTTGCGACGAAGCGGCGATATCCACCCGGTAGTCCTCGAGCATCTCCAGCACCTGCTGCGAGTTGCCGATTTCCACCGCTACTTCCACCTGCGGCAGGCGTTCGCGGTAGATCTTCACCAGGTCGAGAATGTAGTACGGCGCCGTGGCCGCAATGCGCAAGCTGCCCTGGGCCTGGCCGCTGTTGCGCAGCTCGAATTCGATGTCGGCCTCCTGCTGCAGCAGTGCCTTGACCATCGGCAGCAGGCGCACGCCCTCCTCGCTCAGCACCAGGCGCCGCCCGCCTCGGTAGAACAGCTCCACCGCGTACTGGCTCTCCAGGTTGCGAATCTGCGTGGTCACCGTGGGCTGGCTGAGCCCGAGCTTCTTCGCCGCCAGGGTGATACTGCCCAGGCGGGCCACCATGTAGAAGGCTTTCAGCTCCGAACTCAGCATGCACGTCCTCTATTTGCGCAACAGGCGCAAGCCGTTGAATACCACCAGCAGGCTCACGCCCATGTCGGCAAACACCGCCATCCACATGGTGGCCATGCCGGCAAAGGTGATCGCCAGGAAGATCGCCTTGATGCCCAACGCCAGAACGATGTTCTGCATGAGGATCGCCGCACTTTGGCGCGACAGCCTGACGAAGGCCGGGATTTTCCGCAAGTCATCGTCCATCAGCGCCACATCGGCCGTCTCGATGGCAGTGTCGGTACCGGCCGCCGCCATGGCAAAACCGATCTCGGCGCGGGCCAGCGCCGGGGCGTCGTTGATGCCGTCACCGACCATGCCCACCCGATGGCCCTGGGCGTACAGGGCTTCGATGCTCTTGAGCTTGTCGGCTGGCAGCAGGTTGCCTTCGGCACGGTCGATACCCACCACGGTGGCGATGGCCTGGGCGGTATGCGGATTGTCACCGGTCAGCATGACAGTCTTGATGCCCAGTTCATGCAGCTCGGCGATGGCCTGGCGACTGCTTTCCTTGACCGTGTCGGCAACCGCGAACAGCGCCAACGGGCCGGAGCGGTCGAGCAGCAGCACAACGGTCTTGCCCTGGCGCTCCAGCGCATCCAGCTGGGCCTCGAGCTCGGGCGAGCACAGCCCCAGTTCCTCGACCAGACGGTGGTTACCCAGGTGGTAAACCTCCCCCGCGATGGTGCCACGCACGCCGCGCCCGGCCAGGGCGGCGAAATCATCGACCTCGCTCAACGCCAGGCCTTGCTCCTTGCCGAACTGGGCAATGGCGCGGGAAACCGGGTGGTCCGAACGCTCGCCCAGGCTGGCGGCCAGGGCTTGCGCGCGGCCTTCGAACAGCGGCTCCAGCACCTTGGCGTCGGTCTGCACCGGCTTGCCATGGGTGATGGTGCCGGTCTTGTCCAAGGCCAGGAAGTCCAGCTGGCGCCCGCCTTCCAGGTACACCCCACCCTTGATCAGGATGCCCTTGCGCGCGGCGGCGGCCAGGCCGCTGACGATGGTCACCGGGGTCGAGATCACCAGGGCGCATGGGCAGGCCACCACCAGCAGCACCAGGGCGCGATAGACCCAGTCGAACCAGGCACCGGCCATGAACAGCGGCGGTATCACCGCAACGGCCAGGGCGATAGCGAACACCACCGGGGTATAGATGCGCGAGAAGCGGTCGACGAAACGCTGGGTAGGCGCCCGCGCGCCTTGCGCTTCCTCGACGGCCTTGATGATCCGGGCCAGGGTCGACTGCCCGGCAGCGGCGGTAACGCGGAACTCCAGCGCCCCTGCCTGGTTGATGGTACCCGCGAACAGTTTGTCGCCTACAGCCTTTTCCACTGGCAGACTTTCGCCGGTGATCGGCGCCTGATCGACACTGGATTGCCCGCTAGTCACTTCACCGTCCAGGCCAATGCGTTCGCCTGGGCGTACCCGCACCAGGGCACCGATGGCCACCTCCCGCACCTCCACTTCCCGCCACTGGCCGTCGGCCTGGCGCACGGTGGCCATGTCGGGGGTGAGCTGCATCAGGCCACCGATGGCGTTGCGCGCGCGGTCCAACGAGCGAGCTTCGATCAACTCGGCGACGGTGAACAGCACCATCACCATGGCCGCTTCCGGCCATTGGCCGATCAGCACTGCGCCAGTCACGGCAATGCTCATCAGCGCGTTGATGTTGAGGTTGCGGTTTTTCAGGGCGATCCAGCCCTTTTTGTAGGTACCCAGACCACAGCCGAAGATCGCTGCCAGCGCCAACGCCGCCACCACCCACTCCGGAGCCAGCGCGGCAAAATGCACGATTTCGGCGGCGACAGCGGCAATACCGGACAGCGTCAGCGGCCACCAGCGGGTCTTGGCCACTTGTGGTGGGCTGGCGGCGCCTTCGTCTTCGGCGCCAAGCGGCTCGGCTTTCATGCCCAGGCTATCGATGGCCTGCTCGATTTCAGCAGTGCCGCCCAAGGTGTGGCGCACGCCAAGCACACGGTTGATCAGGTTGAATTCCAGCTGCTCGATACCGGCCAGTTTGCCCAGCTTGTCCTGAATCAGGGTCTGCTCGGTAGGGCAGTCCATGGCCTCGATGCGGAAACGGCTGAACTGAGCATGGCTGCTGGGCTTTTCGCTCAGTTGGACCAAGGCTGGCGCAGCAGCGCTGCCACAGCAGCTGTGAGCGTGGTGATCGTGCTTGTGTTCGTGGCTGACAGGCTGGTTCATGGGGTCATCCTTAATTTGAGCCTGTTGCCAAGTGAACACCCTGTAGCCACTATAGGGTCAAGCCACTTGCTGGAGAATTTCGTGATGAAGATCGGAGAGCTGGCCAAAGCCACCGACTGCGCGGTGGAAACCATCCGCTACTACGAGCGCGAACAGCTGCTGCCGGAGCCGGCGCGCAGCGACGGCAACTACCGGCTGTACACCCAGGCCCATGTCGAGCGGCTGACCTTCATCCGCAACTGCCGCACCCTGGACATGACCCTGGATGAGATCCGCAGCCTGCTACGCCTGCGCGACAGCCCCGATGATTCGTGCGGCAGCGTCAATGCGCTGATCGACGAGCATATCGAGCATGTGCAGGCGCGGATCGATGGGCTGGTGGCGTTGCAGGAGCAGCTGGTAGAACTGCGCCGACGCTGCAATGCGCAGGGGGCGGAGTGCGCGATCTTGCAGCAACTGGAGACGAACGGGGCGGTATCAGTGCCGGATACCGAGCATTCTCATGTGGGCCGAAGCCACGGGCATTGAGCCAAAAAGCTTCGCGGGTAAACCCGCTCCCACAGGGACCGCACAAAGCTCAGACCTGTGCAGCACCTGTGGGAGCGGGTTTACCCGCGAATAGGCCATTTCAGGCAAATAGAGATCTGTCAGACCGCCATCGGCGCTGTCATCGGCGCATGATGCTCATACCCTTCCAGCCAGAAATCGCTCGGTTCGATCTTTTCCAGCCACTCCGGCTCGTACTTGCCGGTTTCGGCAAACGCCGGCACGCGGTCGCTGATCACCAGCTTCGGTGCCTCCAGCGGCTCACGCTTGAGCTGCTCGTTGAGCATGTCCAGGTGGTTTTCATACACATGGGCATCGCCAATGAAGTAGGTGAACCAGCGCGGCGTGTAGCCGGTCAGGCGGCCGAACAGCGACAGCAGCGCCGCGCCTTCGGTGAGGTTGAACGGCGTACCCAGGCCCAGGTCGTTGGAGCGGATGTAGAGGGTCAGGGAAATCTCCCTGGTCTCCACATTCGGGTGGAACTGGTACAGCAGGTGGCACGGCGGCAAGGCCATCTCGTCCAGCTGCGCACAGTTCCAGCCGTGGAACAGGATACGGCGGCTGCCCGGGTCGTTGGCGATGGTGTCCAGGCACTGGCGCACCTGGTCGATGGCCTTGTACAGGATGACGAACGCGACACCGTCCTCCTCGTCCTGGGCGATGCGCCGGAAGCCCGCCTTTTCGGCCATTTCAATGGCCGCCGGGTTGCTCAGCGGAATGCGTTTGTAGCCCGGCCACTGGCGCCATTGCACGCCGTAGATCTCGCCCAGGTCGTCATGACCCTGGCGGAACGGGTTGGCCAGCCACTGGGCGTTCTCATTGGCGTTCTGGTCCCAGACCTTGCAGCCCAGCTCGCGGAATTCACCGGCGTTCTTCACGCCACGCAGAAAGCCGACCATTTCGCCGATCGCCGACTTGAACGCCAGCTTGCGCGTGGTGATGGCCGGAAAGCCCTTCTGCAAGTCGAAACGCAGCATGGCGCCCGGCAGGCTGATGGTGCGGATGCCGGTGCGGTTCCCCTGCAATGTGCCGTTGTCGATGACGTCGCGGACCAGGTCCAGATACTGTTTCATGGCTTACCTGTAGCAAAAACGGCAGGAGGATCGCCCCTGCCGTGGGATTAATCAGGCGGGTTTCGCCGTAGGCTTGCGATTATAAGCCCACCAGATCAGGCCAAGGCCAGCCAGGATCATCGGCACGCACAGAATCTGACCCATGGTCAGCCAGCCCCAGGCCAGGTAGCCAAGCTGGGCATCCGGTACGCGGACGAATTCGACGATGAAGCGGAAGATGCCGTAGAACAACGCAAACATGCCGGAAACCGCCATGGTCGGCCGCGGTTTGCGCGAGAATGCCCAGAGGATCAGGAACAGCGCCACACCTTCGAGTGCGAACTGGTACAGCTGCGACGGGTGACGCGGCAGCTGCGCCGGGTCGCTGAACGGCGGGAAGACCATCGCCCATGGCACGTCGGTAGCCTTGCCCCACAGCTCGGCGTTGATGAAGTTGCCGATGCGCCCGGCGCCCAGGCCGATCGGCACCAGCGGCGCGACGAAGTCCATCAGCTCGAAGAACGACTTGTTGTTGCGCTTGCCGAACCACAGGGCCGCCAGCATCACGCCGATGAAGCCGCCATGGAACGACATGCCACCCTTCCATACCTCGAAGATAAGCGTCGGGTTGGCCAGGTAGGCGTGCAGGTCGTAGAACAGCACGTAGCCCAGGCGGCCACCGACGATCACGCCCATCGACAGCCAGAACACCAGGTCGGAGAGCTTTTCGCGCGTCCAGGTGGGGTCAAAGCGGTTCAGCCGGCGCGAGGCGAGCAGCCAGGCACCGCCGATGCCGACCAGGTACATCAGGCCGTACCAATGGATTTTCAGCGGCCCGATGGCGACGGCCACGGGGTCTATCTGCGGGTAAGGCAGCATGGAACTTCCTCTCGATTCAAATCAAAAAGCTGAGGCCGACACAGAACAACAGGGCTGCGAACAGGCGTTTCAACAAACGTGGCGACAGCTTGTGCGCCAGGCGCGCGCCGAAGCGGGCGAAAAACATGCTGGTCACGGCAATGCCGAGCAGCGCCGGCAGGTATACGTAACCCAAGCTGTGGTCCGGCAGGTGCTCCTCATGCCAGCCCAGCAGCATGAAACTGAAGGCACTGGCCAAGGCAATCGGCAGGCCACAGGCCGAAGATGTGGCCACTGCCTGCTGCATGGGCAGGCTGCGCCAGGTCAGGAACGGCACGGTCAGCGAACCGCCGCCGATGCCGAAAATGGCCGAAGCCCAGCCGATCACCCCACCTGCACCGATCAGCGCGGGCTTGCCGGGGATACCACGACTGGCCTTTGGCTTGATGTCCAGGGCCATCTGCACGGCGATGACCAGGGCGAACACGCCGATGATCTTTTGCAGCAGCGGCCCCTGGATCAGCGAGGCGGTCTTTGCCCCGACACCAGCCCCAAGGAGGATGCCGAGGGTC
Source organism: Pseudomonas sp. NLJ1 (assembly GCF_049486705.1). NCBI lineage: Bacteria > Pseudomonadati > Pseudomonadota > Gammaproteobacteria > Pseudomonadales > Pseudomonadaceae > Pseudomonas > Pseudomonas sp. NLJ1. The sequence goes on from NZ_CP137735.1 coordinate 2,520,290, forward strand.
ATCCAGGCAAAGATCGGCCATTGCACCGCGCCCTTGCGATGGTGCTCGAGCACGGCGTTGATCGAGGTGAAGACGATGGTTGCCAGCGAGGTACCGACCGCCAGGTGGGTCAGCACCGAGGCATCGAAACCTTGCAGCGTGAAGCTGAACACCAGCACCGGCACGATGATGATACCGCCGCCCACGCCGAACAGCCCGGCCAGCACACCGGCACAGGCCCCCAACAGCAGATAGAGCACGAATTCCATTCGTCTTCCCCGAGAAAACAATGCGGCATGGTAACGGAAGCCGGGCTCGGGGCTCTAGTGAACAGTGTGTCAGGATGGATCGTCTCTGCCGCTGTGCGTAAAGTGGCAAAAAACCCAGAGGCCTGACCGATGTGCCTGATCGTATTCGCCTGGCGGCCGGAACATGCCCTGCCGCTGATCGTGGCGGCCAACCGCGATGAGTTCTATGCCCGCCCCACCCAGGCTCTGGCGGCCTGGGAGGATGCGCCCGGGATATATGCCGGGCGCGACCTGGAGGCCGGTGGCACCTGGCTGGGCGTTGGCCCGCAGGGGCGGTTCGCGGCGCTGACCAATATTCGCGACCCGGCGCAGCCACTGGGGCCGCGCTCGCGGGGCGAGCTGGTGGCGGCGTATCTGCAGGGTGAGTTGGGGGTCGAGGCCTATCTGGACCAGGTGGCCAGCCGCAGCGCTCAGTACTCCGGGTTCAACCTGCTGGTCGGCGATAGTCGGCAGCTGGGTTATCTGCATGCCCGGGACGCAGCGCCGCGCTTGCTGGAGACAGGGGTTTACGGGCTTTCCAATGCCGGGCTGGATACGCCTTGGCCGAAGCTGGTGAAGGCGCGTAGTGGGCTGGAAGGGTTACTGGAAACGCCGGAGCCACAGCGCTTGCTGGGGTTGCTGGCAGATGCCGAACCGGCGCCGGAGGGCGAGTTGCCGGAGACGGGCGTTGGTTTGGCAACAGAGAAACTGCTGTCGAGTGTGTTCATTGCCAGCCAGAACTACGGGACACGGGCGAGTACGGTGCTAATTGTTGATGATCAGGGCAGAAGGCGGCTTATTGAGCGCAGTTTTGGGCCCTTTGGTGGACATCTTGGAGAAGTTGAATTGCTGGCCTGATAATTTGCTGTTGCGTGCTCCGGCCTCTTCGCGGGTAAACCCGCTCCCACAGGTACTGCGCCGCATCTGAAGGCTGCGCAGTACCTGTGGGAGCGGGTTTACCCGCGAAGAGGCCGGAACAGGCTACCTCACATTCACAGGGTTTTATTGGCCCCAGGCCCGATCATCCGCGCCAACCCGAGGTTCTTCAGGGCCAGTTGCAGCGAGCTGTGGATAACCTGCGGGTTGTCATGGCTCAAGGCCTCTACCAGCAGCTCCTTGGCCTTGCTCATATTCACCTGGCGCAGCATCCACTTCACCTTCGGCAGGTTGGTGGCGTTCATCGACAGGCTGTCGAAGCCCATGGCCATCAACAGGATCGCCGCTGCCGGGTCACCGGCCATCTCACCGCAGATACTTACCGGCTTGCCTTCACCATGGGCGTCGCGCACTACCGTGTTCAGCGCCTGCAACACCGCCGGGTGCAGGTAGTCGTACAGGTCGGCGACACGCGGGTTGTTGCGGTCCACCGCCAGCAGATACTGGGTCAGGTCATTGGAGCCGACCGACAGGAAGTCCACCTGCCGCGCCAGCTCCTTGGTCTGGTACACCGCCGCAGGAATTTCCACCATCACGCCAACCGGCGGCATCGGCACATCGGTGCCTTCGTCACGCACCTCGCCCCAGGCGCGGTGGATCAGGTGCAACGCTTCTTCCAGCTCGTGGATGCCGGAAATCATCGGCAGCAGGATACGCAGGTTGTTCAACCCCTCGCTGGCCTTGAGCATGGCGCGGGTCTGCACCAGGAAGATTTCCGGGTGGTCGAGGGTGACGCGGATGCCGCGCCAGCCCAGGAACGGGTTTTCTTCCTTGATCGGAAAGTACGACAGCGACTTGTCGCCGCCGATGTCGAGAGTACGCATGGTCACTGGCAGCGGGTGGAAGGCCGCCAGCTGCTCGCGGTAGATGGCCAACTGCTCTTTCTCGCTGGGGAAGCGCTGGTTGATCATGAACGGCACTTCGGTGCGGTACAGCCCCACCCCTTCGGCGCCGCGCTGCTGGGCACGGGCCACATCGGCGAGCAGGCCGGTATTGACCCACAGCGGCATGCGATGGCCGTCCGGGGTAACGCACGGCAGTTCGCGCAGGGCATCCAGGCCCTGGGCCAGCTGGCGCTCCTCCTCGACCACGTCGCTGTACTGCTTGCGCAGCACTTCGCTGGGGTTGGTGAACACCTCGCCCTTGTAGCCGTCGACGATCATCTCGATGCCGTCGACCTTGGAATAAGGCAAATCGACCAGGCCCATCACCGTGGGGATGCCCATGGCGCGGGCCAGGATGGCTACGTGGGAGTTGCCCGAGCCCAATACCGAGACCAGGCCGACCAGCTTGCCTTCCGGCACTTCGCCGAGCATCGCCGGGGTCAGCTCTTCGCTGACCAGGATGGTGTTGTCGGCATACACCAGCGACTGCGCGCGGGCTTCCTGCAGGTAGGCCAGCAGGCGCCGGCCCAGGTCCTTGACGTCGGAGGCGCGCTCGCGCAGGTAGTCATCGTCCATCAGCTCGAAGCGGTTGACGTGCTCGCCCACCACCTGGCGCAGGGCGCCCTGGGCCCACTGGCCGGTCTTGATGACCTCGGTCACCTCACCGCCCAGGGCCGCATCTTCGAGCATCATCAGGTACACATCGAACAGTGCGCGCTCCTCCGGGCGCAGCTGGGTGGCCAGCTTGGCCGACAGCTTGCGCATATCGTCGCGCACGCCTTCGAGGGCGTTCTGGAACAGTTTCAGTTCGGCGTCGATGTCGTCGACAGTCTTGTCCGGTACCACTTCCAGATCCGCTGGCGGCAGCATCACCACCGCGCGCCCCACGGCGGCGCCAGGCGAGCCCGGCACGCCGACGAAGCGCGCTTCCTGGATGCCCTTGCCCTGGCGGCCCAGGCCGCGGATCGAGCCGGTCGCTTCGGCGTGGGCGATAACCCCGGCGAGCTGGGCGCTCATGGTGACCAGGAAGGCTTCTTCGCCTTCGTCGAACTGGCGGCGCTCCTTTTGCTGGATGACCAGTACCCCGACCACGCGGCGGTGGTGGATGATCGGCGCACCAAGGAACGACGCGAATTTTTCTTCGCCGGTTTCGGCAAAGTAGCGGTAACGCGGGTGGTCGGCAGCGTTTTCCAGGTTCAACGGCTCTTCCCGGGTACCGACCAGGCCGACCAGGCCTTCGTTGGGGGCCATGCTGACCTTGCCGATGGAACGCTTGTTCAGGCCTTCGGTGGCCATCAGCACGAAGCGGTTGGTTTCCGGGTCGAGCAGGTAGACCGAGCAGACCTGGCTGCCCATGGCCTCCTTGACACGCAAGACAATGATCCCCAACGCCGACTTGAGATCTTTGGCGGAGTTTACTTCCTGGACGATCTTGCGCAGCGTATTGAGCATGGCTCGGGGTCGAACTCCGTCGTCAGTCGCGCGTCAGCAGACGCGGTGCTAGCTCTTTCAGGGCGCGTCGGTAGACCTCGCGCTTGAATGTCACAACCTGGCCCAGCGGGTACCAATAGCTGACCCAGCGCCAACCATCGAATTCCGGCTTGCCGGTCAGGTCCATCCGCACCCGTTGTTCGTTGCTGACCAGGCGCAGCAGGAACCATTTCTGCTTCTGGCCGATGCACAGCGGCTGGCTATGCGTACGCACCAGTCGCTGGGGTAAACGATAACGCAACCAGCCACGGGTGCAGGCAAGAATTTCCACATCATCGCGTTCAAGGCCAACTTCTTCGTTCAGCTCGCGGTACAGGGCATCTTCCGGCGTCTCGTCAGGGTTGATACCACCCTGGGGAAACTGCCAGGCATCCTGGTTGATCCGTCGAGCCCATAGCACCTGCCCGGCATCATTCGTGAGAATGATCCCGACGTTGGGGCGAAAACCATCCGGGTCGATCACGGCAGCAACCTCGCAAACGCATGTCACCGCATTGTTCCACAAAGCTTGCGAGCGCAGCAACGCGCCCGCAAAGCTTATGTGCAGCTGCGTGAAAACTCCGTATTCTGCGGGCCTACCCTGTGGCTGATGCGAGTGACCGCGATGCGCCTGGCTTTATTCGACCTGGACAATACCCTCCTCGGTGGCGACAGCGACCATGCCTGGGGTGACTACCTTTGCCAGCGCGGCATCCTCGACCCGATTGCCTACAAGCAACGCAACGATGGCTTCTATCAGGACTACCTGAACGGCACCCTGGACCTGCAGGCCTACCTGGCCTTTTCCATGGAAATCCTTGCGGCAACACCGGTAGCCCAGCTCGACGAATGGCACCGCGATTTCATGCGCGACTGCATCGAGCCGATCATCCTGCCCAAGGCGCTGAGCTTGCTGCAGCAGCACCGCGAGGCCGGCGACCAGCTTGTGATCATCACCGCCACCAACCGCTTCGTCACTGCACCGATTGCCCGGCGCCTGGGTGTTCGCGTGTTGCTGGCGACCGAATGTGAGAAGCGTGATGGCCGCTATACCGGGCGTAGTACCGATATACCGTGTTTCCGTGAAGGCAAGGTGACGCGGCTGGAGCGCTGGATGCTGGAGAACGGCTTCGATCTTGAGGACAGCTATTTCTATAGCGACTCGATGAATGACCTGCCGTTGCTGCAGCGGGTAGCGCATGCGGTGGCGGTGGACCCCGACCCGAAGCTGCGGGCGGAGGCCGAGAAGCGCGGGTGGCCGGTGGTTTCACTGCGGGATTGAGGTTTTCCTGTGCCGGCCTCTTCGCGGGTAAACCCGCTCCCACAGGTACTGCACAGCCCTCAAGCCTTGCGCATAGCCTGTGGGAGCGGGTTTACCCGCGAAGAGGCCAGCACATACAGCACAAGGCTGTCAGACCGGCTTGGCCCCCATCAGCCCGGCGATAGACAGGAAGCAAACCCCACTGAACACCGCCAATGCCAAGGTCAAGCGCAACCCCACCACCTCGGCCTTGCGCAGCCGGTTCAGCCGCACCAGCAGCCACCACACGGCAAACGCGCCCAGCGTATAGATGACGCTGGAAGCCAGCACCCAGGTCTGCCCCAGCGGCCAGCCCACCAGGTGTACCAGCCACCAGCCGGTGAACGGCATGCTCACCAGGCACAGACCCATCACCAGCCAGACGAACACCAGCGGGCGACGCAGCAGCTTGGCGTAGGCCTCGGCATCGCCCTGACGGCGGGCGCGCACGGTCCAGAGCGCCAGGCCCAGAGCGCCCAGCAGCAGGAGTGCGGTGGCGATGATGTGCAGGGTTTTGAGGGTGGTCAGGTGTTCCATGTCTCGGTTGTCCTTAAGCAGGCCATTTTGTGCAGGCTTCTTCGCGGGCTTGCCCGCTCCCACAGGAATATCACAGGCCCTGAACCCTGCGCAGTACCTGTGGGAGCGGGCAAGCCCGCGAAAGGGCCATCAGCCCCAGCTTAGCTGCTCAGCCCAGGAACAGCTTGTAGGCCGGGTTGTCAGTCTCGTCCCAGTACGGGTAGCCGATTTTCGCCAGCGCCGCCGGCACCAGGTGGCGCTCGTCCTCCGGCACCTGCAACCCCGCCACTACGCGCCCGTCAGCGGCGCCATGGTTGCGGTAATGGAACATCGAGATATTCCAGCGCCCGCCCAGCTTGTTGAGGAAGTTGAACAGCGCCCCTGGCCGCTCGGGGAACTCGAAGCGCAGCACCATCTCGTCACTGGCACCGGCCGAATGGCCACCGACCATGTGGCGAATATGCAGCTTGGCCAGCTCGTTGTCGGTCAGGTCGGTAACCGGGAAGCCCTGCTCGGTCAGCTGCTGCACCAGCGCCGCTCGTGGGTCGTTTTCCGGGTGGGTCTGCACGCCCACGAAGATATGCGCCTCGTCGGAGGTGTGCTTGCGGTAGTTGAACTCGGTGATCTGGCGCTTGCCGATAGCCTCGCAGAAGGCCTTGAAGCTGCCCGGGCGCTCGGGAATGGTCACGGCGATGATCGCTTCGCGCTTTTCACCCAGCTCGGCACGCTCGGCCACATGGCGCAGGCGGTCAAAGTTGACGTTGGCACCGGAGTCGATGGCCACCAGCGTCTGACCGGTCACGCCGTACAACTCGACGTACTTCTTGATGCCCGCCACGCCCAGGGCACCGGCAGGTTCGGTGATCGAGCGGGTATCATCGTAGATATCCTTGATGGCCGCGCAGATCTCGTCGGTACTGACGGTGACCACTTCATCCACATGGTGGCGGCAGATATCGAAGGTGTGCTGGCCGATCTGCGCCACCGCCACGCCGTCGGCGAACAGCCCGACCTGCGGCAGCACCACGCGCTCGCCGGCCGCCATGGCCGCCTGCAGGCAGTTGGAGTCGTCCGGCTCGACGCCTATCACCTTGATTTCCGGGCGCAGGTACTTCACGTAGGCAGCAATCCCGGCGATCAGGCCACCGCCACCCACCGGCACGAATATGGCGTCCAGCTGGCCAGGGTGCTGGCGCAGGATTTCCATGGCCACCGTGCCCTGCCCGGCGATGGTGTGCGGATCGTCGTAGGGGTGTACGTAGACGAAGCCCTTTTCATCGACCAGTTTCAGCGAATAGGCCAGCGCCTCGGGGAACGAGTCGCCATGCAGCACCACCTTGCCGCCCCGCGAACGCACGCCTTCGACCTTGATCTCAGGGGTGGTCTTGGGCATCACGATAGTGGCCTTGATGCCCATCTCGCGTGCGGCCAAGGCCAGGCCCTGGGCGTGGTTGCCGGCCGAGGCGGTGACCACGCCACGGGCTAGCTCATCCGGTGTCAGTTGGGCCAGCTTGTTGTAGGCCCCGCGGATCTTGAACGAGAACACCGGCTGCAAGTCTTCGCGCTTGAGCAGAATCTGGTTGCCCAGGCGCTTGCTCAGCTGCCCCGCGCTCTGCAGCGGGGTTTCGACCGCAACGTCGTAGACGCGCGAGGTGAGGATCTTCTTGACGTACTGTTCGAGCATCGGGAAAGCATCACTGGGCCGCGGGACAAGGGCTGGGAGTCTACCCCAGCGCTACGTCGGGCGACCACAGCAAAGCCGCCCGAGCCGTTATACTAGGCTCTTTTCAAAACCGCACCTGCCCCTCTCGGAGCCCGCATGACCCAGGACCAACTCAAACAGGCCGTCGCCCAGGCCGCTGTCGACATCATTCTGCCCAAGCTGGATGAAAAGAGCGTCGTCGGCGTCGGTACCGGTTCGACCGCCAACTTCTTCATCGACGCCCTGGCTCAGCACAAGACCGCCTTCGACGGCGCGGTCGCCAGCTCCGAAGCCACCGCCCAGCGTCTGAAGGGCCATGGCATCCCGGTCTACGAGCTGAACAGCGTCAGCGAACTGGAGTTCTACGTGGACGGCGCCGACGAGAGCGACGCGCACCTGAACCTGATCAAGGGCGGCGGCGCAGCCCTGACCCGCGAGAAAATCGTCGCTGCAGTGGCCAAGACCTTCATCTGCATCGCCGACGCCAGCAAACTGGTACCGGTGCTGGGCGCCTTCCCGCTGCCGGTCGAAGTGATCCCTATGGCCCGCAGTCACGTGGCGCGTCAGCTGGTCAAGCTGGGTGGTGACCCGGTTTACCGTGAGGGCGTGGTTACCGACAACGGCAACGTGATCCTCGATGTGCACAACCTGCAGATCACCAACCCGGTGGAGCTGGAAGCGCAGATCAACGCCATTGTTGGCGTGGTGACCAACGGCCTGTTCGCGGCGCGGCCGGCGGATTTGCTGCTGCTGGGTACCGCTGAGGGCGTGAAAAGCCTGAAGGCCGAGTAAAACCCTTCGCGGGTAAACCCGCTCCCACAGGTAATGCGCTGGCCTCAAGGCCCGTGACATCCCTGTGGGAGCGGGTTCACCCGCGAATAGGTCCTCACAGGCACTCACTCCGCTGGCTGTTTGAACACATAGAACAGGTTCGGCTCACTGACCAGATAGATGGTCCCCGCCTCGTCCATCGCAATCCCCTCCGCCTGCGGCACCGTCGCCTGCAACCCCTGAAACCCCTTGCGCAGCGACATGGTACTCAGCGGCCGACCCTCGACATCCAGCTCCAGCACCAGCCGCGACTCGTCCGACAGCGCCAGCAGATGCCCGCTGCGCTCATCGAACTGCAAGCTCGACAGGTCCCGCACGAACAGCCGCGAATCGCGCTTGCGGTCCTGTACCACATGCACCGCATAGGGCTGCTCAGGTTTGTCGTGCGGGAAGCCATGCACCTCGTAGATCAACATCGGGTCACGCTCCTTGGCAACGAACAGGCGCTTGCCCGCCGAATCGTAGGCCAGCCCCTCGAAGCCCTTGTTGCCGTTCAGGCCAATGCCCAGGGTCAGCTGCTCGGCATCGCCGGCATCAAGGAACATCGTGTCGTCTTCCAGGCGCACGCGAATCAGCCGCTGCTGACGCTCGTCGGTGATCACATAGCTGTTGGGCCCGACGTACTCCACGGCTTCCGGGTCGCCGAAGCCGGTCAGCGGTACCCGGCGCAGGATGCGGCCGTCCAGCGACAGCTCGATCAGCTCCGAGCGGGCATTGGTGACTGTAAACAGAGTCTTGCGATCGGGGTCGTAGGTCAGCGCCGATATGTCGTCATCCAGCCCTTCAACCGGCTGCGCCTCAACCACTACCTGGTAACGGTCCAGGCCGATGCTCTGTTCGGCTGGCTGCCACCAGGCCTTGAGGTTGAACCAGCCACGCTCGAACAGGCGAAACTCCTGCCCGGCCAAGCCGAGCAGGATCAAGCCGATGACGGCCAGAACAGGAAACGGGCGAACAAAACGGCGCATGGGGGCAGACTCGACATAGGGGTGGCGAATCTAACCATGAACAACTGAAGTAAAGCTTAATGCCAGCATCCGAAAAGTCGGATATTGGGCTCAGTTCTTTCTGAAGCGATAGAACAGGGCCGGCTCGCTGACCATGTACAGGTTGCCCTTGTCGTCCATGGCCACCCCTTCGGCACGCGGGATGGTGTCCTGCAGGCCGTTGAAACCGCCGAGCAAGGTCATGAAGCTGACTTGCTGGCCCTGCTCGTCCAGCTCCAGGAGCATGTTGGAATCGGCCGAAAGTACCAGCAGGTGGCCTGTACGCGGGTCGACACCCAGCGCCGAGAGGTTGCGCAGGTCCAGTTCGTCACTAGGCAACGGCTGCTTTTCGCCCGTGAGCGGGCTGCGGCCATCGGTGTTCCAGGTGTACAGCTTGGGCGGGCGCTCCTCGCCGATGACCAGGCGCTGGCGCAGCGGGTCCCAAGCTACCGCCTCGAAACCTTTGTTGCTCTTCACCGACTGGCCGAGGTCGTGGCTCTGGAAATCATCATGGTTCAACACGGTGGTCTGCGCATCCACCTTGACCACGGTCAGGTCGTGCAGGCGCTCGTCGGTGATTGCCAGGTAGCCGTCTTCCAGCACGGCGACGCCTTCGGGGTTGTTCCAGCCGTTTAGGGGGATCTTGCGCAGAACATCGCCATCCAGGCTCAGTTCGACCAGGATCGGGTTCTTGCCCATGACAGCGAACAGCGTGCGGGTACGTGGGTTGAAGGCCACATCCGAAGCTTCATCATCGTCCATGCCCGGCAAAGGTTTGGCATCGATATCCACCTGGTAGTCCGGCAGCCATACGCTTTCGCTGCGTTCGGCGGTGCTTTCGAAGCTTTCCTTGACCCACAGCGCGCCGCGGTCATCCCAGTGCATGGCCACGGCCACGCCATAGCCGATTACCGCTGCCACGGCCAGGCCGAAGGGCCAGCGCAGGAAGAAACGACGCTTTGGGGTTGCCGGGGCGCTGGTGGGAGATGGCATGCGGGGTTCCTGGGAAATAGGCGTAGATCCGCGCATTATCCGGATGAGGTGTGAAAAATCGGTAAACAGCACCGGCCTATTCGCGGGTAAACCCGCTCCCACAGGGCTCTCCACAGGTTTGAAGCTTGTGATATTCCTGTGGGAGCGGGTTTACCCGCGAAGAAGGCGACGCGGTTTCGAGTCAGAGCACCCGGCTTTCGAAGCGGCTCACACCCGGCAGCTCGAGCACCACTTCGTCACCGACACTGAACGGCCCTACGCCAGCCGGGGTGCCGGTGAGGATCACATCCCCAGCCTGCAGCGAAAAATGCGCGGCCATGTGCTGGATCATCGGCACGATGGGGTTGAGCATCATCGCGCTGTTGCCGTCCTGGCGAACTTCGCCGTTGACGGTCAGGCGCACCGGGATGTCGGTCACATCCTCGAAACTGGCAGCCGACACGAACGGCGGCAATACGCAGGCGCCGTCGAAGCACTTGGCCAGCTCCCAGGGCAGGCCCTTTTCCTTCAGCTTGGCTTGCACATCGCGCAGGGTCAGGTCCAGCGCCGGGGCGTAACCGGAAATGGCATCCAGCACCTCCTCCTCGCTCGGATGAGTCGATAGCGGCTTGCCCAGCAGCACGGCAATTTCCGCCTCGTAGTGCACCGAGCCACGCTCGACCGGAATCTTGAAACCGCCCTCGGCCGGCACCACGCAGCTACCCGGCTTGATGAACAGCAGCGGTTCGGTGGGGATCGGGTTGTCCAGCTCCTTGGCATGCTCGGCATAGTTACGGCCGATACACACCACCTTGCCCAACGGGAAGTGAATGCGTGTGCCGTCTACGTACTGGTGCTGGTAACTCATGGCCGACTCCTCTGGATGCTGCTTTCTATTCAGGTGCGAAGATCTTACCCGGATTCATGATGCCGTTAGGGTCGAACACGGCCTTTATTGCCTTCATGCAGGCGATTTCTTCGGGCGAGCGGCTGTAGCCCAGGTAGTCACGCTTGGTCATGCCAACACCATGCTCGGCGGAGATCGAGCCGTTGTAGCGCTCGACGATCTCGAACACCCACTTGTTGACCTTGGTGCACGAGGCGAAGAAGTCGTCCTTGCTCATGTGCTCGGGCTTGAGAATGTTCAGGTGCAGGTTGCCGTCACCGATGTGGCCGTACCACACCACTTCGTAATCCGGGTAATGCTCAGCGACGATGGCATCGATATCGCGCAGGAACGCTGGCACTTTCGAGACCGTGACAGAAATGTCGTTCTTGTACGGGGTCCAGTGCGAGATGGTTTCCGACAGGTACTCACGCAGTTTCCACAGGTTTTTCAGCTGGGTCTCGCTCTGGCTCATCACCCCGTCCAGCACCCAGCCCTGCTCGACGCAGTGCTCGAAGGTGGCCAAGGCTTCGTTCGCCACCTCTTCGGTGCTGGCCTCGAACTCCAGCAGCGCGTAAAACGGGCAGTCGGTCTCGAACGGCGCCGGCACGTCGCCACGCGCCAGGATCTTGGCCAGGCCCTTGTCGGAGAAGAACTCGAAGGCGGTCAGGTCCAGCTTGCCCTGGAAGGCATGCAGCACCGGCATGATCGAGTCGAAGTCCGGCGTACCCAGCACCATCGCGGTGAGGTTGCGCGGCGCGCGGTCCAGACGCATGGTGGCCTCGACCACGAAGCCCAGCGTGCCTTCGGCACCGATGAAAAGCTGGCGCAGGTCGTAGCCGGTGGCGTTCTTGATCAGGTCCTTGTTCAGCTCCAGCAGCTCGCCCTTGCCAGTGACCACTTTCAGCCCGGCCACCCAGTTGCGAGTCATGCCGTAGCGAATCACCTTGATCCCGCCGGCATTGGTGCCGATATTGCCGCCGATCTGGCTGGACCCGCTGGAGGCGAAGTCCACCGGGTAATACAGGCCCTGCTCTTCGGCGAAGGTTTGCAGCTGGCGGGTAATCACCCCTGGCTGGCAAACCACTGTGCGATCGAAAGCATTGAAGCCGAGTATCTGGTTCATGTAATCGAAGGCGACCACCACTTCGCCATTGGCCGCCACGGCGCCTGCGGATAGCCCGGTACGCCCGCCAGACGGCACCAGCGCCACCTTGTGCGTATTGGCCCAGCGAACGATCGCCTGTACCTGCTCTACTGTTTTGGGGAAAACGATGGCGCTGGGCGCCGGTGGGTAATGCTTGGTCCAATCCTTGCCATAGGCTTCCAGGGAAGCTGCGTCGGTCAGGACCTTGCCAGGGTCGACAAGGGTCATCAGTTCATCAATTACAGCGGGGTGGGTCATCGCTGGAACTCTCGACTTATTCATAGTCACCCTGAGCACTCTTCACCTGTCGGGATAAGCTCAGATTGTGTCGCGTATGCTAGCATAGCCCTCCCGCTGTTCATGCTAAGGCTGCCTTTGCGCCTGGCATCACCCTCGCCATTTTTTCTCCGGGATACAGGTTTACGCAGATGAGCAAGACTTCTCTCGACAAGAGCAAGATCCGGTTCCTTCTTCTTGAAGGTGTGCACCAGAACGCGGTCGATACCCTCAAGGCCGCCGGCTACACCAACATCGAATACCTCACTGGTTCGCTGCCGGAAGCCGAGCTGAAGGAAAAGATCGCCGATGCCCACTTCATCGGCATCCGTTCGCGCACTCAGCTGACCGAAGAGATCTTCGACTGCGCCAAGAAACTGGTCGCTGTTGGCTGCTTCTGCATCGGCACCAACCAGGTCGACCTGGAAGCTGCCCGCGAGCGCGGTATCGCCGTGTTCAACGCGCCATACTCCAACACTCGTTCGGTAGCCGAACTGGTACTGGCCGAAGCCATCCTGCTGTTGCGCGGCATCCCCGAGAAGAACGCTTCCTGCCACCGTGGCGGCTGGATCAAGAGCGCGGCCAACTCCTTCGAAATCCGCGGCAAGAAGCTGGGTATCGTCGGTTATGGCTCGATCGGCACCCAGCTGTCGGTCCTGGCCGAGAACATGGGCATGCAGGTGTATTTCTACGACCCGCTGACCAAGCTGCCACTGGGCAATGCCGTGCAGGTCACCAGCCTGCACGAGCTGCTGGGCCTGGCCGACATCGTTTCGCTGCACGTGCCTGAACTGCCGTCCACCCAGTGGATGATCGGCGAGAAGGAAATCCGCGCGATGAAGAAGGGCGCGATCCTGATCAACGCTGCCCGCGGCACCGTGGTCGAGCTGGACCACCTGGCCGCCGCCATCAAGGACCAGCACCTGATCGGCGCCGCCATCGACGTGTTCCCGGTCGAACCGCGCTCCAACGACGAGCAGTTCGAAAGCCCGCTGCGTGGCCTGGACAACGTGATCCTGACCCCGCACATCGGTGGTTCCACTGCCGAAGCCCAGGCCAACATCGGCCTGGAAGTGGCCGAGAAGCTGGTCAAGTACAGCGACAACGGTACCTCGGTATCCTCGGTCAACTTCCCGGAAGTGGCCCTGCCGGCGCACCCGGGCAAGCACCGCCTGCTGCACATCCACGAAAACATCCCGGGCGTGCTCAGCGAGATCAACAAGGTCTTCGCCGAGAACGGCATCAACATCTCCGGTCAGTTCCTGCAGACCAACGAGAAAGTCGGTTACGTGGTGATCGACGTTGACGCCGAGTATTCCGACCTGGCGCAAGAGAAGCTGCAACAGGTCAAGGGCACCATCCGTTCCCGCGTCCTGTTCTAAGTTCGCTGGCGGCATGAAAAAGGGAGGCCCTGGTGGCCTCCCTTTTTTTTACCTGTGATATCGACGTCGCCTGCTTCGCGGGTAAACCCGCTCCCACAGAATCACCACAAGCTTCAGACCTGTGGGATCCCTGTGGGAGCGGGTTTACCCGCGAAGAATCCGACACCTATTTCACATCGACAGTAATCTTCTGCGACACGACGCTCGGCTTGAACGGCACGTGATACTGGTCACCCAGCACCAGTTGCAGGGTGTGCTTGCCCGGGGTCAGGGTAATGCTGGTTTCGGTCTGCGCCTTGCCGAAGTGCAGCACTTGCGGGCCGTCCGGCAATGCGGTGCCGGCCTGTGGCATCAGGCTGGTCGGCAGCGCCATGTCGGCCACCGGCTCTTTGTCCACATCCACCAGCAGGTGGTGGTGCCCGCTGTGCGGGGTGCTGTCACCCGCAGGCTTGAGCGCCATGCCCTCGATGCCGAACTTGACGGTGAAGGTCTTGTCGACCGTTGCGCCATCGGCGGGGGAAACGATGAAGACCTTGGCCTCCTTGGGCGGCTCCTGGCTTTTCAGGACATCTGCGGCGCTGGCGAACATTGACGCTCCCATCAACAGACCAGCAACGGCAGCACGCGAAAATAGGCTGTTCATTCACTTCTCCTGTGATTCACTTATTGACCGCCGCCAGTATTCCAGTGGCGGCGGTGGTTCACCTTAGTTGATATGTACGCCCAGATGTTCACATCGTCGGGCAGAAATATTTCAGTCAGGGTTAAACAATGCCGAGGCTTCAAGGTCATAGGCTGCGCTCGACCATGGCGAGGAAGAAAGCCGTGGCGAAGGTTATTCATCTGCCAAAAAGATAAAGGGGCTTTTCATGCGGACGACCATTGGAGTAATGCTGGCGGTACTGATCACGCCATTGGCTCAGGCCGAGCTGATTGATGATATTGCCGACCGGGGCGAACTGCGCATTGCCGTGCAGGCCGACAACTCGCCGTACGCGTTCAAGGAAAACGACCACCTGAGCGGCTTCGAGATCGACTTCGGCCAGGCGCTGGCCAAGGAACTGGACCTGCGCGCCGAATTCATCGAAGCCCCTGCGGCAGAGGTGCTGCCGGGTGTCGAGGCTGGCAAGTACGACATCGCACTGACCCCGTCGAGCGAATCGCCCAAGGGTGACGGCCCACTTGATGTGAGCCTGCCGTTCAGCGAGAAGCAGCTGGTGATCCCGTTCCAGAAGGACAACCCGGCGTTCGAGAGCGCGGTGAACAATGCACTGCAGCGGCTCAAGGACAACGGGCGAACTGCCGAGCTTGAGCAGAAGTGGTTCAAGGGTGTGCCTGAGACTGCGGCCGAACAATAGGATTTTTGCTGCCTGTACCGGCCTCTTCGCGGGTGAACCCGCTCCCACAGGGACATCACAAGCCTTGAGGGCTGTGGAGAACCTGTGGGAGCGGGTTCACCCGCGAATGGGCCGGTACAGGATTACTCCAAGGCCCGCTGTGCCTGCTCCAGCTCCAGCTCGCTGAACACCTGCACCCCCGCTCGCTGCAGCAACGCCGTGGTCACCCCTTCCCCGGCCACCTTCACACCACTGAACGTGCCGTCGTAGGTCAGCCGGTTGCCACACGAAGGGCTACCCGCCTTCAGCACCGCCACGCGAATGCCATGCTGGCGCACCAGCTCAAGCGCCCGCTGTGCCCCGGCCAGGAACTCGGCGCTGACATCCTCGCCCGTCACCGTCAGCACCTGCGCGCCACCGTCGAGCACCTCAGCGCCCTGCCCGCCCGGTATCTCGGCAGGCGGCCGTGGGGTCGGCAAGCCACCCGCCACTTCCGGGCACAACGGCACCACGCGCCCTTCGGCCTGCCAGCGCTGCAACAGGTCGGGGTGGCCACTGGCGCGGCCGTCATAGCGCACCGGCTGCCCCAGTAGGCAGGCGCTGACCAGCACCTTGGGCAGGTCAGAAGGGGTCATTGCCACGGCGCCGGAACCAGCCGGTCAACGAAAGCCGCTCACGCCCTGCCGGCAGCACCTCATGGGGCACCTCGCCCGACAGGAACACCACCAGGCAGCCCGCCACCGGCTCGACATCATGCTCGACACCGTCCGCCAGGAACATGCGCAACTGGCCACCGTCCTGCGGCTGCCAGCCTTCATTCAGGTACAGGACTGCCGACACCATGCGCCGGTCATCGTCGCGGAAGCGGTCCAGGTGCCGGCGATAGAACGCCCCCGGCGGGTACAAGGCAAAGTGGCACTCGAAGTCTTCCAGGCCCAGGAACAGGCCCTGGTTGATGGCCTGGCGCAGCTGGTCCATGGCGCCAAGGTACTGGTCGCAGGCCTCGGCCTGGCCAGGGTCGATCCACTGGATCTGATCGCCGCGAATGGCCTCGCGCACCTCCTGGGCAGCCCCGCGCCCAACCCCTGCCGGGTTGAGTTCGCCTTCGGCATCACGGCGGCGGCACTCGGCCGCAAGCGCGCGCACCAGGTCGGCAGGCAGAAAAAGCGCCTGCTGGGACCAGCCATGGGTGGCCAGATCGTCGACGACGGCCGCAAGCATCGGGTGTTCAGGGGAGGTGTGCATGGCGCGCATCATATCCATTAGCCATGCCGGCGCACAGCGCCACTTGGCCGAGAAGCATGCGGATATCTCGACAAACTGGCGCCCGGCCACGGACAATAGCCACCTGCCGACAGGAGTCCTGAATGCGCCGTCTGTTTTCCCTGATTCTGCTGATGATCTGCACCGTGCCTGTCTGGGCAGACAACCTGGATCAACTGTACAAGGCCGCCGGCTGGCCCGACCAGCGCGCCCATTTCAATGATGCCCTGACCGCCGCCCAGGAGCGCTACCGCAACAGTTTGCCACCCGCCGTGTACCAGGCACTGGTAAACAACAGCAACCAGCGCTTCCAGGCCCAGGCGGTGGACCGTCGCGCCCAGGCGCAGCTGCGCGCAACCTTGGCCAACCCGGCACCGGCGCTGGCCTTCTTCCGGTCGCCGCTGGGGCGCAAGGTTGTGGCTGCCGAGCTCAAGGCCACACGCAAGGACGAGCTGGCCAGGAATGCCAAGGGCTTGCCGAAGATTCAGGCCAGCGATGATCGCCTGCTGATAATCGGGCACCTGGCCCAGGCCCTGCCAGCGCGCGAAGCCGGCGCCGAAGTGAGCCTGGCCATCGCCGGCGTGGCCGCCGACAGCCTCAGCTCGATGATCCCCGGCCTGTTCGGCGGCGGCCAGGCCCAGGGCCTGCTCGATGGTCAGCGCCAGCGTTTGATGAGCCAGATCGGCGAAGACCTCAACAACACGTTGCTGTATGTCTACCGTGACCTGTCCGACGCCGAGCTGGAAGAGTTCGCCACCTTTGCCGAGTCGCCAGACGGCAAGGCTTACTACCAGGCCGCCCTGGCCGCAGTACGCGCAGGCCTGGCGGTTGGCCAGAGCAGCAGCGACCTGAAGTGATCAGCCCAGGCGCTGGTCGATGAAGTCGAAGTAGCGCTGCCGAATGCCCGGCAGCTCGTTGGCCAGGTGGTGACGGGCCTCGGGCAGCATCAGAATCTGCGGCTCGGCAAACTTGGCCTTGAGCACTTCGAGGTTGTACGGCCAGTCCACCGTGCCATCCGCTTCTCCTTGCACGATCAACGGCCGCCGCGTGCTGCGCGGCGCGGCCTCGATGCGTTTGACCCAGGCAATCAAGGCACCCACCCAGGCCGTCGGCAGGCGGCGCGGTTGCAGCGGGTCGGCTTCGAGGAACGGCAGGAAGGTCGGGTCATTGGTGTTCTCGCTGAAGCGCCGCTCGATGCCGTTCACGAAGTGACGCAACACGCGATAGCTCAGCTTCGACCAGCGCCAGGCGCAGGGCCGCACCAGCGGCGCCAACAGGATGACCTGGCCATCGATGGGGCTGCGCGCGCCCTGGTGCAGCAGGTGGTCCACGGCGATGGCGCCACCGGTGCTTTGCCCGCACAGGTGCCAGGGGCGCGGCAATTGCAGCGTGCGCGCCTGCTCGAACAACGCCTCCAGCACCTGCTGGTACAGCGCGAAATCACTGATGCTGGCCCGCTCGCCGCTGGACAGACCGTGGCCGGGCAGATCGCAGCTGATCACGGCGAAACCCTGTTTGAGCGCCCAATCGATCACATGCCGGTAGAGGCCCATATGGTCGTAATAACCGTGCAGCAGGAACAGCGTCGCGCTCGGCTGGTCGGGTAGCCAGGCTTGCCCGACCAGCTCGAAGCCTGCGGCCTGGAAGCCGCCCAGCCAACTGTTGGCCGACAGGTTCAGGCCATAGAAGCGCTGGTAGTCCTGCGCCTGGGCCGACAACGGCTGGCGAACGGTGAACGGCGCCAGACTGGTGCGCAGGAGGTCAGGGTGAAAGGCAGCGGGCATCGGGTACATCCACAGCGAAGCAAGTATTGATCTGGGATATTCAGCTCTGGCTGGCGTCGTGGCAAGCTTGCTCACCTTCGAACTTGTAGGAGCGGCCTTGTGTCGCGATAGGGCCGCAAAGCGGCCCCAGCAATATCAGCTTGATGCACACATCTTGGGGGCGCTTCGCACCCCTTTCGCGACACAAGGCCGCTCCTACAGGGGCCGCGGGAAATTCATGAAGACTCGGACCATCAAACAGCTGTGCACGGCAATCGCCCTCCTGGTCGGCGCCGTCACCCTCTGGCAGGCCTACACCACCTTCCAGGCCCGCTACCTGCGCCCGTTCGACAACCAGACAACGCTGTTCGACGGCAGCCAACTGCAACTGCCCTCCGAACTGGCCGGACCAGGCCCGATCCGCGTGGTGCACTTCTGGGACCCGGCCTGCCCGTGCAACGTCGGCAACCAGCAGCACCTAGGTGAACTGGTCAGCCAGTTCGCCAGCCAGGGCGTGACCTTCCACGTGCTGCAAAAGCCTGGCAGCCATGGCCAGCTGCCCGCGAACCTCACTGCCCTCAAGCCGCTCGCCAGCCTGCCCGGCAGCGAGCAGCTGCCCGCCTCCCCAGCCGTGGCCATCTGGGACCGGCAGGGTCGCCTGGCCTATTTCGGCCCCTACAGCGAAGGCACGGTGTGCAATGCCAGCAACAGCTTCATCGAGCCGATCCTCAAGGCACTACTCGACGGCCGCCAGGTGAATGCCTCCAATACCCTGGCGGTGGGCTGCTACTGCCCCTGGGCCGGCTGACGCACCCGAGCAGGGTTGCCCACCACCACCGCGCCTGCCGGCACATCACGGGTGACCACACTGCCAGCCCCCACCACGGCGTTGTCGCCAATGATCACCCCCGGCAGGATGATCGCCGCACCGCCGATCCACACGTTGTTGCCGATGGTCACCGGCCGACCGCTCTCCAGCCCTGTGCGGCGCACCTCGGGGTCGAGCGGGTGGTCGGCGGTATAGATCTGCACGTTGGGGCCGATCTGGCAGTCATCACCGATACGCACCGGCAGCACATCGAGGATCACGCAGTTGAAGTTCATGAAGGTGTTGCGGCCGACGCTGATGTTATAGCCATAGTCGCAATAGAACGGCGGGCGGATCACCGCGCCTTCGCCGACCTGGCCAAAGTGCTCGACCAGAAGCCCATGACGTGCGTCGTTGAGCAGTTCGACACTGCTGTTGTAACGGTGCATCCAGTGCTTGTTGGTGATCTGCTCGGCCTGCAGCTCGGGGCAGCCAGCGTGATAGAGCTGGCCTGTAAGCATTTTCTGTTTTTCGCTGAGGGACATGGAAACTCCTTCCTGGGGGCTATGCTCTGTTCGCGAATCCGCCGATCATCGGACCACATTTTTCGCTTGAACGCACAAGGAGCCTGCATGAAGCGCAGCCTGACCCTGTTGGCCGTGGTGGTTGCCGCGGCCGCCGGCGCCGGATACTGGTACGTGCAGGGCAAGCTGCCGCAACGCGAGGGCGAGGTCGCCATCGCCGGCCTGCAGGCGCCGGTCAGCGTGCGCTACGATGCCCGCGGCGTGCCGCACCTGCAGGCGCAGAACGAGCCCGACCTGTACCGTGCCCTCGGCTACGTGCATGCCCAGGACCGGCTGTTCCAGATGGAGATCCTGCGCCGCCTGGCCCGAGGCGAGCTGGCCGAGGTGCTGGGCGACAAGCTGCTGCCCACCGACACCCTGTTCCGCAGCCTGCGCATTCGCGAACAGGCAGCACTGATGGCCAAGCGTCAGGACCACCAGTCACCCGCCTGGCAAGCCCTGCAGGCCTACCTCGACGGGGTGAACAGCTGGCAGGCCAGCCACCCCAAGCCCATGGAGTTCGACCTGCTCGGCATCCCCCCGCGCCCGTTCAGCGCCGAAGACACCCTGAGCATCGCCGGCTACCTGGCCTACAGCTTTGCCGCCGCGTTCCGGACCGAGCCCGCGCTCACCTACATCCGCGACCAGCTGGGCCCTGAGTACCTGAACATCTTCGATCTGGCCTGGCAGCCCGAGGGCGCCTTGGGTACACCGCTGGCCGCTGCCGACTGGCAAGGCCTGCAGGCCCTCGCCCGCCTCAGCCATGATGCACTGGGCGATGCGGGCATCCCGCAATTCGAGGGCAGCAACGCCTGGGCCGTGGCCGGCAGCCACACCCGCAGTGGCAGGCCGCTGCTGGCCGGCGACCCGCACATCGGCTTCGCGGTGCCGGCTGTGTGGTACGAGGCCGAGCTGTCGGCGCCGGGCTTCAACCTGTATGGCTACTTCCAGGCGCTGAACCCGTTCGCCCTGCTCGGCCACAACCGCGATTTCGGCTGGAGCCTGACCATGTTCCAGAACGACGACGTCGACCTGATCGCCGAGCGCACCAACCCGGCCGACGCCAACCAGGTGATGGTCGATGGCAAATGGCAGGCGCTGGAAAAGACCGAGCAACAGATTGCCGTCAAAGGCGAAGCACCGGTCACCCTCAGCCTGCGCCGCTCGCCCCATGGCCCGATCATCAACGATGTGCTGGGCGCCACTGCCGGGCCTACGCCCATCGCCATGTGGTGGGCGTTTCTGGAAACCGAAAACCCGATCCTCGACGGTTTCTACCAGCTCAACCGCGCCGATACGCTGGGCAAGATGCGCGAGGCTGCGGCCAAGGTGCATGCGCCGGGGCTCAACCTGGTGTGGGCCAATGCCCTTGGCGATATCGGCTGGTGGGCAGCGGCGCAGTTGCCGATCCGCCCCGACGGCGTCGAACCCGCGTTCATCCTCGACGGTGCCAGTACGCAGGCGGACAAGCTCGGCTTCTATCCCTTCAGCGTCAACCCGCACCAGGAAAACCCGGCGAGCGGTTACATCGTCTCTGCCAATTACCAGCCTCCGGCGGCGGTGCCGATACCCGGTTACTACAACCTGCCGGACCGAGGCCGCCAGCTCGACCGCCACCTGGCCAACCCCGATGTGAAGTGGGATACCCAGAACAGCCAGGCGCTACAACTGGACACTGCCAGCGACCATGGCCCACGCACCCTTGCGCCGCTGCTGGCAACACTACGCGCAGTGGCCGAAGGTGACGAAGAGAAGGAGCTGGTCGAGCAACTGGCAGCCTGGGGCGGCGATTACCCGCTCGACTCGACCAGCGCCACGCTTTTCAACCAGTTCCTCTACGAGCTGGCATTCGCGGCCCTGCATGACGAACTGGGCGACACCTGGTTCCCGGTGCTGATCAGCACCCGCGCCATCGACGCCGCCCTGCCGCGCCTGGCGGCGGATGCCGATTCGCCGTGGTGGAATACCCGCGGAGGCAACCAGCGTACCGACCGTACCCTCGTGGTGCGCACGGCCTGGCAGAACAGCCTGAAGCACCTGCGCGAGACCTTTGGCAGTGACCCGGCCAGCTGGCAGTGGGGCAAGGCGCATACCTTGACCCACAACCACCCGCTGGGGGTTAAAAAGCCGCTGAACCTGCTATTCAACGTCGGCCCGTTCGCCGCGCCGGGCACTCATGAAGTGCCGAACAACCTCTCGGCGAAGATCGGCCCGGCGCCATGGCCGGTGACCTATGGGCCGTCGACGCGGCGGCTGGTCGACTTTGCCGATGCCGGGCAAGCGCTGACCAGCAACCCGGTCGGGCAGAGTGGCGTGCCGTTCGACCGGCATTATGCGGACCAGGCCGAAGGGTATGTGCAGGGGCAGTACCAGAAGGCGCAGATGGGGGTGATTCCGGCGCAGAGTACCTTGCGTCTGGTGCCAGCTCAGTAAAGGGGCTGCCATGCAGCCCCCGACAATTTCGAATCCCTACAACACTCCAAACCGAGACCCACCCCATGCAAAGACAATTCATCGAAATCGACGGCGCCCGCATGAGCTACATCGACCAGGGCCAAGGCTTCCCGGTCCTGCTCGGCCACAGCTATCTGTGGGACGCCGAGATGTGGCAGCCGCAGATCGACGCCCTGTCGCAACATTTCCGCGTCATCGTCCCCGAGCTGTGGGGCCACGGCCGCTCCGATGCTCCGCCTGCCACGACCATCGACATGGACAGCCTGGTCCGCCAGCATCTGGCGTTGCTGGACGCCCTGGACATTCCCAAATGCCACCTGGTCGGGCTATCGGTAGGCGGTATGTGGGGTGCACCGCTGGCTGCTGCCCACCCTGAACGAATTGACCGCCTGGTGCTCATGGACACTTACCTGGGCGCCGAGCCGGAGGAAACCCGGCTCAAATACTTTGCCTTGCTGGATCAAGCGAGCGAGGCCGGCGAATTCACCGACCCGCTGCTTGACATCATCGTGCCTATTTTTTTCCACCCAACCGTCGAGACGGTGCCGGAAATCCGCGAGCGGTTTCGTGCCCAGCTAAAGGCAAGCACTGCGAAAATCATTCGCGAGAGCCTTGACCCCATGGGGCGGATAATCTTCGGACGACGCGACCTGCTGGAGCAACTCAAGCAGCTGGCAAGCGAGAGAACCATCCTGATGTGCGGCGACCAGGACATTCCGCGGCCGCCGAAAGAGTCCAATGAAATGGCGCGGATCATTGGTTGCCTGGCGGCGCAGATTCCGTTTGCGGGGCATATCTCTAGCCTGGAGAACCCGCCGGTGGTGAATGAGTTCCTGTTGAACTGGCTGCCGCGTAACCAGTGAGATTGCCGGAGCTGCTTTGCAGCCCTTGTGGGAGCGGGTTCACCCGCGAAGCAGGCAACGCGGTGCATGGCACCGGCTTCGCCGGTGTTCGCGGGTGAACCCGCTCCCACAACGGCCTCATTTATCCGACTAACCCTGCCACTTGCCCCCTTCCACGATCACGCTTTCCGGCTTGGTGTCATCGCTCAGTTCCTTGCGCACATACTGGTCATACAGCTTCAGCAGAAACTTCTCCTCCCCCAGCTTGGCCAGCTCGGCATTCACCCAGTCACGCAGCTCGGTGTTGCCCTTCTTCACCGCCGGTGCAATCGGTGCCTCGTCACCCAGCAGCTCAGGCAGCACGCGGTACCCCGGGTTCTGCTTGGCCCAGCTGAACAGAATCAGGTTGTCCTGCGCATAGGCATCGCCACGCCCGGTGGCCAGCGCCTGCAGCGACTCGCTGTTCTTCTCGAACTTGAGCAGTTTCCAGTCCGGGTGGTTCTTGGTCAGCCAGATATCAGCGGTAGTGCCGGTGGTGACGATGATGGTCTTGTCGGCCAGGTCTTCGAGCTTCTGCACCGGGCTGCCATCCGCGACGATGGCCTGCACGGCAACGCGCAGGTTGGGGTTGGTGAAGTCCACCGCCTCCTTGCGCTCCGGGGTCACGGTCATGTTGGCGAGGATCAGGTCGACCTTGTCGCTCTGCAGGAACGGGATACGGCTGGCTGGCTCCACGGCAACGAACTCGACCTTGTTTTCATCACCTAGCAGATCCTTGGCCAGGCGCCGGCCGATATCGGTATCAAAGCCCACGTAGCGGCCCTGCTCATCGACGAAACCGAACGGTGGCTTGTCGGTGAACACGCCGACAATCAGCTTGTCGCGGGCCTTGATGGTCTCCAGGTAGCTGGTTGCCGGCGAGGCCGCCGCCGGCTTGGGTGGTTCTTCAGCCTTGTTGCAGCCGGCCAGCAGGGCCAGGCCGAACAACGGCGCCAGCAGTTTGGTGAGGTTGGCAGTTTTCATGACAGTTCCTTGTGCAATGTCTTCGGCAGGCTTTCTACGAAGGAGAATTTCTCCAGGAACTGCTGCGCGCGTGCGGTCCGCGGTCGTGTGAAGAAGCTCTCGGGGTCGCCCTGTTCAAGGATCCTGCCGGCCTCCATGAACACGATGCGGTCGGCCACCGCGCGAGCGAAGGCCATTTCGTGGGTAACGATGAGCAAGGTCATGCCGTCGCGGGCCAGGCCCTGGATCACCTGCAGCACCTCCTTGACCATTTCTGGGTCGAGGGCTGCGGTAACCTCGTCGAACAGCATTACCTCGGGGTTCATGCACAGCGAACGCACGATGGCGATGCGCTGTTGCTGGCCCCCGGACAATTGCCGGGGAAAGGCGTCGCGCTTGTCCAGCAGGCCGACCCGCGCCAGCAGCGCCTCGGCCTGGGCCTGGGCTTCGGCGCGCTCGCGCTTTTGCACCTTGAGCGGGCCAAGCAGCAGGTTGTCGATCACGCTCATGTGACCGAACAGGTGATAGCTCTGGAACACCATGCCGACCCGCTGGCGGACTTCGCGCCAATCGGTGCGTGAATCGAGCAGTTCCTGCCCGGCCAGGCGCAGGTGGCCGCTGTGGGCCTGCTCCAGGCCGTTGAGGCAGCGCAGCAGCGTGCTTTTGCCACAGCCGCTGGGGCCGAGAATGACCACCACCTCGCCGGCCGCCACCTGGAGGTCGACGTCCTTGAGCACCTGGTGCTCGCCAAAGAACTTGTTGAAACCCTGGAATTCGATCAATGCGCTCATGAGTGGGCCCAGCGGCGTTCCAGCACGCGTGAAGCGGCGGACAGCGGATAGCAGACGATGAAGAAGAACAGGAACAAGGCGCCGTAGATCAGCACCGACTCGTAGGTGCGTTCGATGATCTGCTGGCCGGCCTTGATCACCTCGACCACGCCGATCAGCACCGCCAGCGAGCTAGTCTTGATGATCCGCGTGTAGATGTTGATGGTCGGCGGGGTCATGCGTTTGAGCGCCTGTGGCAACAGCACATAGCCATACAGCTGCCAGCCGGCCAGGCCGATCGACAACCCCGCCTCGCGTTGGCCGCGCGGCAGCGAACGCAGCGCGCCTCGCACCACCTCGCCCACCTCGCTGGCGCCCCACAGGCCCAGCACCAGCACCGCGCACCAGAAGCTGGGGATGCTCAAGGCCAGGAAGATCGGCAGGCCGAAGAACACCAGGTACAGCCAGACCAGCACCGGGATGGCACGGAACAGCTCCAGGTACACCTGCAAGGCAATGTTCAAGGCCCGGTTGCCCAAGGTTGCCAGCACGCCATAGAGCACACCGCCCAGCGTCGCGAAGAGGATGCCCAGCGCAGAGATGGCCAGGGTCTGCGCCGCGCCGCCAGCCAGCTGCGGCAATGCCTGCAGTAGCAGCTCAGACGCCGAGCTGGCCATGTTGCAGCCTCCTTTCGACATAACGCAGCAGCAACGACAGCGGCAGGAACAGCAGCACGCAGAGCAGGGTCAGCACGGTGAGCATTTCATAGGTCTTGTAGTACAGCGCGATGTAGTTCTTGGTGGTGTAGAGAATTTCCGGCACGGCCACCGCCGATACCACTGTGGTTTCCTTGAGCAGGAAGATGAAGTTGGCGAACAGTGCCGGCAGGCTGAGGATGCCGGCCTGGGGCAACACCACGTGGCGCAGCAGCTGGCCTTCGGACAGGCCGATGGAACGCCCGGATTCCAACTGGGCACGGGGCACGGCTTCGATGCCGGCACGCAGCACCTCGGTGAGATAGGCACCGCCCATGAAGGTCATGGTGATGATCGCTGCGGCAAAGCCGGAAATCTTCAGGCCCAGGCTGGGCAAGGCGAAGTAGACGAAGAACAGCTGGATCAGCAGCGGCGTGTTGCGGGCCAGCTCCACGTAGGCTTTTACCAGGCGCCACAGGTATGGGGTGCGCAATACCAGCAGCGTGGCATTGACCAGGGCGACCAGCAGCGAGATGGCGATGGCGATCAGGCCGACCTGCAGGGTCACGCCCACGGCCTTGAGGAAGGCGGGCAGCGTGCCGAGGATGAATGCGATGTCGAGGGTCATGGTGAAGCAGGTCTGCAGAGTGCGCGTGGGCACGATAGCTAGACTCTAATGATCTAAAAACTTTTTAATAAATATCTTTATTGCATATACATATCACTGAGAGTTCCGCGCTGGAGGCATATATTGGCGGCGCACGCAGAACCTTGTGGGAGCGGGTTTACCCGCGAAGCACGCAACGCGGTGGCTGGCACGGGCTTCGCCCGTGTTCGCGGGTAAACCCGCTCCCACAGGTAACTATGCCCCCGAACAAAAACGCCGACACTAGAGTGTCGGCGTTGGGTCATGCCAGGTAATGCAAGCGCATCAGAACGCCGGCAGCACCGCACCTTGGTACTTCTTGGCGATGAATTCCTTCACTTCCGGGCTGGTCAGGGCCTTGGCCAGTTTCTGGATGGCTTCGCTGTCCTTGTTGTCCGGGCGGGCGACCAGGAAGTTCACGTATGGCGAGTCGCTGCCTTCGATCACCAGCGCGTCCTTGGCCGGGTTCAGGCCGGCTTCCAGGGCGTAGTTGGTGTTGATCATGTCCAGGTCGACCTGATCCAGCACGCGCGGCAGCATGGCCGACTCAAGCTCGCGGAACTTCAGCTTCTTCGGGTTCTCGGCAATGTCCTTGGGGGTGGCCAGGGCGTTCTTCGGATCCTTCAGGGTGATCAGGCCAGCCTTCTGCAACAGCAGCAGGGCGCGGCCGCTGTTGCTGCCCTCGTTAGGGATGGCAACGGTGGCGCCTTCTTTCAGCTCGCTCAGGCTCTTGACCTTCTTCGAGTAACCACCGAAGGGTTCGACATGCACGCCGATCACGGTATCCAGGTGGGTGCCCTTGCCTTCGTTGAAGTTCTGCAGGTACGGCAGGGTCTGGAAGTAGTTGGCGTCCAGGCGCTTCTGGTCAACCTGCACGTTCGGCTGCACGTAATCGGTGAAGACCTTGATCTGCAGGTCCACACCTTCCTTGGCCAGGGTCGGCTTGATCAGTTCGAGGATTTCGGCGTGCGGTACCGGGGTGGCAGCAACCACCAGTTTTTCGGCGGCGGTAGCCAGGCCGGCGAACGACAGGGCAGCGGCCAGGGCAGTGGTCAGCAGGGTCTTCTTCATGGTGGTCCTTGTTCTGGTTCTGGGCCATCGACGATGGCGAATCGGGTGCCCAACCGGTTCACCAGCGGGCGTGGGGCGACAATACCGAGATTTTTTATTCCGTAACAATATCTTTTATTTAGCTGCTTATTCCAAAAACAAACTGCCATCAGCCACTTTGCTTATGAGCGGTGTCTAGCGCGCGGGGTTGGCCAGATCGAGGTCCTCAGCCAGGATCTCTTCGCCATCATTCACCAGCAAGGCGAAGTGGATGACGTTCTCCAGTTCACGGGTGTTGCCGGGCCAGGGGTGTGCTTCCAGCACCTGCTGCGCCGCCTCGCTCACCAGCGGCACAGGCCGTTGCAGACGCACGCTGTAGATGCCCACGAAGTACTCGGCCAACGGCAGGATATCGCCGGGCCGCTCGCGCAGCGGCGGCAGCTCCAGCGCCCCCTCGCGCAGGTACTGGTACAGGCGCTCGTTGAAGCGCCCTGCACGCACCACACGCGCCAGGTCGATGCTGGTAGCGGCCACCAGGCGTACGTCCACCGGTTGCGGCTGCTGCGCGCCCACCCGGGTAACCTCGCGGTTTTCCAGCGCGGCCAGCAGCTTGCCCTGGATGGCCAGCGGCAAGTCGGCGATCTCGTCCAGGTACAACGTGCCGCCGTTGGCCGAACCGAACCAGCCGGCGCGGCTGCTGGCTGTGCCGCCCTGGCTGCCGGCGCTGTAGCCGAACAGCTCGGCATCGGCGTAGGTGGGGCTGATGCCCGCGCAGTTGACCGACACGAACAGCCCGCTGCGGTCGCTGGCGCGGTGGATCTGCCGGGCCAGCAGCTCCTTGCCGGTGCCGGTTTCGCCACGGATCAGCACCGGCACGGGTTGCGGCGCCAGGTGCTCCAGCTCTGCGCGCAACTGCTGCGAACGCGGGTCGATGAACACCAGCGCCTTGGCGCGGATGCTCAGCGGGCTCTTGTCCAGCTCGGGGAAGGTCAGCAACGGCTGGCCAAAGGGGTTTTGAAAAGTCATGACGAACTCCCGCCCCAGGCCTGCGGTGGCCGGGCGTCAGGCAAACGGTAAACAGTAAGGGCGATCAGGCACGGCGCAGTGCGCGCTGCTCGACCCGGCTCTGCAAGCGATACAGGTAGGCGAAACCTTGTTCCCAGCGCTCATGGCCGGACTTGACGTTGATGTGCCCGGCGTTGGTCAGCAGCCCTGCTTCGGCCCCCCAGGCCTGGGCCAGGTACAGTGCCCTCGGCACGCTCACGGCCGGGTCGTTGTCCGAGCTGACCACCTGGCTGGGGAATGGCAGTACTGCGGTCGGGATCGGCGCGAAGTTGCGCAGCGCCGGCGCGCAGGTCGGCCGTTCTACGTCAGCGGGTGCCACCAGCAGCGCGCCACGTACCCGCCGCAGCAGGGCCGGGCTGGCTTGCGCGGCCCAATGCGCGACAGTTATGCAGCCCAGGCTATGGGCAATCAGAATCACCGGCGAGCGCTCGGCGACGATCGCCTGCTCCAGTGCCTGCACCCAGTCCTGGCGTTGCGGGGTCAGCCAGTCGTGCTGCTCGACCCGGGCACTGTTGGGCAGGGTGCGCTGCCAGTGACTTTGCCAATGGTTGTCTGGCGATCCTTGCCAGCCCGGCACAATCAGGTAACGAATCGACTCATTGCGCATGGGGACGCCTCCAGTGAGTTTGCGTGCTTGGAGACAAGTATAGGGAGGGAGTTATATCAGTAAAGGAATAAGAAGCTATTTATTAATAACCAAAATGCGATTTCTGTGGGAGCGGGTTTACCCGCGAATGCGTCGGTGATGCCTACATCGCATTCGCGGGTGAACCCGCTCCCACAGGGGCATTGATAGCCATGAAATCCTGGCAAAAAAAGGGCCATCCCCTGCCAAGAGATATGGCCCATAAGCACTTGCCTGAAGAGGGTTGCCGGGTTCAGCGCGCGGTAATCACCGCCAGCTTGCTGATCCCCGCACGTTCGATGGCCGCCATGGCCCGCGCCACTTCGCCGTAGTTCACGCCGTCATCGGCCTGCAGCTGTACGCGCACGTCCGCGTCCTTGTCCTTGGCAGTCTTGAGGCTGGTTTCCAGCAGGTCGGGCTGGATCTCGTCCTTGTTGATGAACAACTTGCCGTCACCATCGATGCTGACCACCAGCGGGTCCTTCTGCTCCACCGGGGCCACGGCCTCGGTCTTGGGCAGGTTGATGGGGATGGCGTTGGTCAACAGCGGCGCGGTGACGATGAACACCACCAGCAGCACCAGCATGACGTCCACCAACGGCGTGACGTTGATTTCACTGAGGACTTCGTCGCTGTCCTGGGTCGAAAAGGCCATGTCAGGACGCCTCCTTCACCGGCTGGGTAAAACCGGCCTGGGGCCTGTGCACGGCCGGGTGCACCAGCACGCGGAAGGCACTCTTCTGCGCCAGGCTGTAGAAGTCGTGGGCGAAGTCATCGAGGTCGGCGGCGGTGAGCTTGAGGCGGCGCAGGAAGTAGTTGTAGACCAGCACTGCCGGCACCGCGACGGCGATACCCACGCCAGTGGCGACCAGTGCCGCGCCAATCGGCCCGGCCACGGTTTCCAGGCTGGCGGAGCCGGCTGCGCTGATGCCCTTGAGCGCTTCCATGATGCCCCACACGGTGCCGAACAGGCCGATGAAGGGCGAGGTGCTGCCGATACTGGCGACCACTGCCAAGCCGGTTTCCAGCGAGCGGCGCTCACGCACGATCTGCTGGCGCAGGGCACGTTCCAGCCTGTCCTGGTGATTGATGGCGTGGCTCAGGTCATTGGCCTGGCTGTCACCGACGGCGATGGCGGCGTAACCGGCCTGGGCAACGCGGGCGGCCGGCCCAGGCAGTTCGTGGCTGGGCTCGGCAGCCGAGTCCAGGCTCGAGGCGGCCCAGAATTGCTGGTGGAAGCGCTTGTCCTGGTTCTTCAGCCGCACGAACTGCACGACCTTGACCAGGGCCAGGCCCCAGGTGACGACAGAAAAACCGACCAGCAGCCAGATGACTGCGCTTTCAACGGATTCGAGAGGGGATGCCAGCAGGCTCATGATGATGTCTTCCTGTGTTCTGCGAAAAAGTTAGCGAAGCTTGAAATCGATCGGCACGCTGACCCAGCCGGTCTGGGCCACATCGCCCTGCTTGGCAGGCACGAAGCTCCAGCGCTTGACCGCAGCCAGTGCGGCGGCGTCGAGGGCATCGCGGCCGCTGCTCTTCTGGATCTGGATCTGCCCGGGCTTGCCGCTGGGCAGCACCTCGACGCGCAGCAGCACGGTGCCTTCCCAACCGCGGCGCTGGGCCATCTGCGGGTACTCCGGCGCCGGGTTCTTCAGGTACGCCGCGTTGGCCGACGCCGGGGTGACTGGGGCCGGCGCGGGTGGCGCAGGCGGGGCTGGGGCGGCCACAGGGGCTGGCGGCGGGGCTTCGACCGGCTTGGGCTGGGGTTTGGGCTGTTGCTTGACCACCGGCTTGGGCACGGGCTTTGGCTTGGGTTTGGGCTTGGCCGCCAGTTCGTCGACCACCGGCGGTGGTGGCGGCTGGACCACCGGCGGTGCCGGGGCTGGGGGCGGTGGTTCGACCACAGGCGGTGCCGGCGCAGCGAACTCGATGGTCATCGGCGGTACCTGCGGTGGCACCACCGGCAGCTCGGGTGTTGGTGCCTGGCTCACCCAGTACGCTGCAGCGCCATGCAGGGCCAGCACTAGCAGGCCCAACACCAGCTTGTCGCGGCGCTTGAGCCCGCTGACGGGCGTGCGTTGCAGGCGCAGCTGGCCAAGCGGGAGGCGAAGCGTGCGTCCAAGGTCGACCAGGTCGCCCGGGGCTGGGCGCCATGGCTGGTCGTAGGCCCTGACGGCCGACTGGACATTACCCATTGATCAAACTCCTGGGGTCTCGATTCAGGTGTGTGGCTGAATCATCGGGGGCAGGGGCTTATCTCTTAAAGTAATGTTTAAAATTATCGTTATAACTTTAATGAATATGTTTTTTGAGGGATTGTGGCGAAGCCGCGGAATTCGCGGCCTGTGGCTTTAGGGCCTTAAGACGATGCATTGCGGGCATGCAAAATATTCGTGCACGGCATGAGATTGCCGCGAGGGCTGCGCCCTCGATCGCGACGCAAGGCCGCTCCCACATGGACCGCGCAAGCCCAGGCATTACGCGATCCCCTGTAGGAGCGGCCTTGTGTCGCGATGGGCTGCAAAGCAGCCCCGGCAATCCATCAGGCATAAAAAAGCCCGGGACCAACCCCGGGCTTTTTCATCATCAAAGGCGACTCAGATATCCGCCACCTTCTGCCAAACCTTCGGCCGGAAGAACAATGTCTCTCCCCGCGCCAACCCGGTCAGGCTGTCATGGTCCTTGACCACCTCGGCCTCGATCAGCTCGCTCTGCCCTTCCACCTTCAAGGTCACCCGCGTGGTCGCGCCCAACGGCCGGATGTCCCGCACCTCGGCCGCATGGTGCCCTTCGGTCTCATGCCGCGACAGCGACACTTCGTGCGGGCGGAACAGCACATGATGCCCTTCGCTCAGGGCAAGACGGTTGGAATCACCTAGGAAGTGATAGACGAAATCGTTGGCCGGGTGCTCGTACACCTCGCCCGGCGAGCCGATCTGCTCGATCACGCCCTTGTTCATCACCACGATGCGGTCAGCCACCTCCATGGCCTCTTCCTGGTCGTGGGTAACGAACACCGATGTCAGGTTGATGTCCTCGTGCAAGCGCGCCAGCCAGCGGCGCAGTTCCTTGCGCACTTTGGCATCCAGTGCACCGAAAGGCTCATCCAGCAGCAGCACCTTGGGCTCCACCGCAAGCGCACGGGCCAGGGCGATACGCTGGCGCTGGCCGCCGGACAACTGCTCGGGGTAGCGGTCGGACAACCAGTCCAGCTGCACCATGTTCAGCAGCTCATGCACCTTCTCGGCAATCTTGCTCTCGCTCGGGCGCTCGCCCTTGGGCTTCATGCGCAGGCCGAAAGCGACGTTGTCGAACACGCTCATGTGGCGGAACAACGCGTAGTGCTGGAACACGAAACCGACGTTGCGGTCGCGCACGTCATGGCCGGAAACGTCTTCGCCATGGAACACGATATTGCCTTGGTCCGGGGTTTCCAGGCCGGCAATGATGCGCAGCAACGTGGTCTTGCCGCAGCCGGACGGGCCAAGCAGGGCCACCAGCTCGCCGCTGTTGATGTCCAGGTTGATGTTGTCCAGGGCCTGGAAGCTGTTGAAGCGCTTGCTGACGTTACGAACTTCGATCGACATGAATCATTCCTCCGCGGCGCTGTGGCGCAGGCGGTTAATACGGTTCTCGCTCCACTGCTTGAGCAGCAGGATGAAGAGCGCCAGGATCAGCAGCAGGCTGGCCACGCTGAAGGCCGCGACGTGGTTGTACTCGTTGTAGAGGATCTCCACGTGCAGCGGCAAGGTGTTGGTCACGCCGCGAATGTGGCCAGACACCACCGACACCGCGCCAAACTCGCCCATGGCCCGCGCGGTGCACAGCACCACGCCGTAGATCAGGCCCCATTTGATGTTCGGCAGGGTCACGTGCCAGAACATCTGCCAGCCATTGGCGCCGAGCAGGCGCGCGGCCTCCTCTTCCTGCGTGCCCTGCTCCTGCATCAGCGGGATCAGCTCACGGGCCACGAACGGTACGGTGACGAATATGGTGGCCAGGACGATGCCCGGCAGGGCGAACACGATCTGGATATCGTGGTCCTGCAGCCACGGCCCGAACAGGCCTTGCGCGCCGAACATCAGCACGTAGACCAGGCCGGCGATCACCGGCGACACCGAGAACGGCAGGTCGATCAGGGTGACCAGGATACTCTTGCCACGGAAGGTGTACTTGCTCACGCACCAGGCGGCGCTGACGCCGAACACCAAGTTCAGCGGCACCGAAATGACCACGGCGAGCAGGGTCAGCTTCAGCGCCGACAACGCGTCAGGCTCGAAGATCGCCTCGAAGAAGGTGCCAAAGCCATTCTTCAGCGCCTGCGATACCACGATCACCAGTGGCAGCAGCAGGAACAGCGCGAACACCAGCCAGCCAAGGCCGATCAGGATACGCCGCGAAGTGGCACTGCCCCGGCGGGCGTTGGCGGCGGCGGTTGCATTCAGGGATGAACTGGACATGCCGGCCTCCTTCAAGGGGTTTCGATGCGGCGCTGCAGCAGGTTGATCAGCAGCAGCAGGATGAAGGAAACCACCAGCATCAGCACGCCGATGGCGGTCGCGCCGGTGTAGTCGTACTGGTCGAGCTTGACCATGATCAACAGTGGCAGGATCTCGGTCTTCATCGGCATGTTGCCGGCAATGAAGATCACCGAACCATACTCGCCCACGCCACGGGCGAAGGCCAGGGCAAAGCCTGTCAGCCAGGCAGGCAGCAGCGCTGGCGCCAGCACGTGGCGGAACACCTGCAGCGGCTTGGCCCCCAGGCAGGCGGCGGCCTCTTCCACTTCACGCGGGATATCGGCCAGTACCGGCTGCACCGTGCGCACCACGAAGGGCAGGGTGACGAAGGTCAGCGCCAGGGTAATGCCCAGCGGGGTGTAGGCGATCTTGAAGCCCAGGTCGGTGGCGAACTGGCCGACCCAGCCCGAGGGCGCGTACAGGGCGGTCAGGGCGATACCGGCTACGGCCGTGGGCAGGGCGAACGGCAGGTCGATCATCGCATCGATGATCTTGCGCCCGGGGAAGGTGTAGCGCACCAGCACCCAGGCCAGCAGGGTGCCGATCACACCGTTGATGATGGCGGCGAACAGAGCGGTGCCGAAACTCAGCTTGAGCGCGGCGATCACCCGCGGCGCACTGATGACGTTCCAGAACTGCTCCCAGGTCAGCTGCGCGGCATGCACGAACATGGCGGCCAGCGGTATCAGCACGATCAGGCTGAGGTACACCAAGGTGTAGCCCAGCGTCAGCCCGAAGCCGGGTATGACGGGGGAAATGCGGCGTGACATAAATATCCCTGGTTGAACGCACGAAACCCGGGACATATCCCGGGCCGGTGCTAGCTTCTGAATCCTGGGGCTGCTGCGCAGCCCCGCTTTTCCTTGGCGTTTACTGTGCCTGATAGATCTGGTCGAACACACCGCCATCGTTGAAGAATTTAGGTTGTGCAGTTTTCCAGCCACCGAAGTCCTTGTCGATGGTTACCAGTTCCAGTTTCGGGAACTGCTTGCCAAACTCGGCAGCGACCTTCGCGTCACGAGGGCGGTAGAAATTCTCGGCGGCAATCTTCTGCCCGGCCGGGCTGTACAGGTGCTTGAGGTATTCGCCGGCAATCTCGGTATTGCCCTTCTTCTCGGCGTTCTTGTCCACAACGGCCACCGGCGGCTCGGCGAGGATCGACAGCGACGGCACGACGATTTCGAACTTGTCGGCACCACCGTCTTCCTTCAGCGCCAGGAAGGCTTCGTTTTCCCAGGCCAGCAGCACATCGCCCTGGCCGTTGTTGACGAAGGTGATGGTCGAGCCACGGGCGCCGGTATCCAGCACTGGTACGTGCTTGAACAGCTCCTGCACGTATGCTTTGGCCTTGTCTTCGCTACCCCCGGTTTTCAGGCCGTAGGCCCAGGCAGCCAGGAAGTTCCAACGGGCGCCACCGGAGGTTTTCGGGTTGGGGGTGATGACCGATACGTCCTTCTTGATCAGGTCGCCCCAGTCCTTGATGCCTTTCGGGTTGCCCTTGCGTACCAGGAACACGATGGTCGAGGTGTACGGGGTGCTGGCATCCGGCAGGCGGGTCTGCCAGTTGTCCGGCAGGGTCTTGCCGAGCTTGGCGACTTCATCGATGTCGCCGGCCAGGGCCAGGGTCACCACATCGGCACGCAGGCCGTCGATCACCGCACGAGCCTGCTTGCCCGAACCACCGTGGGATTGCTGGATCTTCACCTTGTCGCCCGGGTGGGCCTGCTGCCAGTGCTTGATGAACTCGGCGTTGTACTGCTGGTACAGCTCGCGGGTCGGGTCGTAGGACACGTTCAGCAGTTCGTAGTCCTTGGCGATGGCGGAACCGGCAAAAACAGCACTGGCCAGGGCGGCGAGCGCATAACGGCGGATGGACATGGTGAAGCTCCCGATTGGCATTTTTCTAGTTTTGGATGGGTGGTGCGATCAGCCGGTCTTGTTGCCGGGCTGCTGCAGGCGGAACTTCTCCTTGCGCTCGATCTGCACGACCTGAGCGTTGTGCACGGTGATCTCCACCGCACCGAATCGCAGGTCGCGCAGGGCGCTCTGGATTTCACGCAGAATGGTGGCTTCGTCCTGACCGTCGATGCTACGCAGAGATGCACTCATGCTCGTTCTCCTTGGAGTGAGGGTGCCGGGCTGAGGTTTGAAGGGGATTTGCGCCTGGCTTGAGGGCAATAGTAGTGAGGCGGGGTTATTCTTAAAAATACTGTTTAAGAATGTTTATATAACCAAATAAAAAGACCAATTTGAAGGCGACAGAAGGCCCTGTGGGAGCGGGTTCACCCGCGAATGCGGCGGTGGCTCCACCATCGCATTCGCGGGTAAACCCGCTCCCACAGGGTCCGTACCAGGGCTTCAGTTGTGCTTCTGCGGCTCGCGGATCTTGTACCAGGCCACATACAACGCCGGCAGGAACAGCAGCGTCAGCAGGGTCGCCACGATGATCCCGCCAATCATGGCGTATGCCATCGGCCCCCAGAACACCTCGCGGGCAATCGGGATCATGCCCAGACTCGCCGCAGCCGCGGTCAGCAGAATCGGCCGGCGCCGGTGGTTGGTGGCCTCCACCACCGCATCCCACGGCGAGTAGCCCTGGGCTTCGAACTCGTCGATCTGGGTCACCAGGATCACCGAGTTACGAATGATGATGCCCGCCAGCGCGAGAATGCCGAGAATCGCCACGAAGCCCATGGGCGTACCTGTGGGCACCAGCGCAATGATCACGCCAATCAACCCCAGCGGCGCCACGCTGACCACCAGGAACAGCTTCTGCACGCTGTGCAGCTGGATCATCAGGAACGTCGCCATCAGGAACAGCATCAGCGGGATGACCTTGCGGATCGGTCCCTGCGCCTTGGCGCTCTCCTCCACCGTACCACCGGTGGCCACTTCGAAGCCCACCGGCAACTTGCTGGCGAACTCGTCGATCTTCGGCTTCAGCTGGGCCACCAGGTCGGTGGGCTGGATGTCGCCGTTGACCGAGGCCTTGATGGTGATGGTCGGCTTGCGGTCACGCCGCCACACCAGCGGCTGCTCCAGCTCGTAGCGCACGGTGGCGAAAGCCAGCAGCGGGATCGAGGTGCCGTTGGGCGTCAGGATCTGCAGGTTCTGCAGAGTGTCGGGCGAACCACGCTCGCTGTCCTCGGCACGGGCGACCACGTCGACCAGATAGATGTTGTCGTTGACCTGGGTGATCTGCACACCGCTGACGATGCTGTTCATCACATTGGCCACATCCTCCGACGACAGGCCCAGCTGGCGCGCCTTGTCCTGGGCGATTTCCACGCGCAGCACCTTACCCGGCTCGTTCCAGTCGTAGATCATCTCGCCGATGTGCTCGTTCTGATCGAGCAAGGTGGCCAGTTCGATGGCGTGCTTGCGTACCTCGTCGATATTGGCACCGCTGACCCGATACTGGATGGGTCGGCCCACTGGCGGGCCCATTTCCAGCGATTGCACGTTGGTGCCGACGCCAACGAACTCTTCATGCAGGATCTTCTGCAGGCGGTCCATCATGGCCTGGCGTTCCTCGAAGCCCTTGCTGACAATCACCAGCTGCGCGTAGTACGGGTTCTGCAACTGCTGGTCGAGGGGCAGGTAGAAGCGGATCGCGCCCTGGCCGATATAGGTGCTCCAGTGCACCAGGTCCGGGTCGTCCTTGATCCGCGCCTCGAAGCGGTCGACCACCTTGCGCGTTTCCTCGATCGAGGCGTTCTGCGGCAAGTTGAGGTCAACGAGGATTTCCGGCCGGTCCGAGGACGGGAAGAACTGGTTCTGCACGAAGCGCTCGCAGAAGATCGCCAGGGCGAACAGCACCACGGTGCCGATGATGGTCAGCCAGCGGTTGCGCATGCACCACAGCAAACCATGCTCGAAGGCCCGGCCGACACGGCCCGGCTCGGCTTCATGGGCCTTGAGCTTGGCGCTGCTGAGAATGTGCACACCAAGCACCGGGGCGAAGAACACCGCCACCACCCACGACACCATCAGCGCCACGGCAATTACCGCAAACAGGGTGTAGGTGTACTCACCCGCAGAACTGGCGTTGAGGCCGATCGGCACGAAGCCGGCCACCGTCACCAGGGTGCCGGTGAGCATGGGGAAGGCTGTGGAGGTATAGGCAAAAGTCGCCGCCTGTTCCTTGCTTTCGCCCATTTCCAGCCGGGTGACCATTACCTCCACGGTGATCATCGCATCGTCCACCAACAGGCCCAGGGCGATGATCAGCGCCCCCAGCGAAATCCGCTGCATGGTGATACCGCTGTATTCCATGAACACGAACACCATGGCCAGCACCAGCGGGATCGAGCAGGCCACCACCAGCCCGGCACGTACGCCGAGGCTGACGAAGCTCACCGCCAGCACGATCACCACCGCCTCGAACAGCGCACTGGTGAAGCCGCCGACAGCTTGCTTGACCACCACGGCCTGGTCGGAAACGGTATGCACCCCGACGCCCACGGGCAGGTCTTCGACCACCTGATCCATGCGCTTTTTCAGCGCTGCACCGAACACCTGGATATTGCCGCCAGCCTTCATGCCGATGGCCAGGCCCAACGCCGTCTGGCCGTTGTAGCGGAACATCGGTGAAGGGGGATCGACGTAGCCGCGCTCGATATCGGCGATGTCGGCCAGGCGGAAGAAGCGGTCGTTGATCTTCAGGTTGACGGTTTGCAGGTCCTTTTCCGAGGTGAACTGCCCGGAGGTACGCACCGAGATACGTTCCGGCCCTGCCTCGATCACGCCGGCAGGGGTCACGGCGTTTTGCGATTGCAGGGCCTGCATGACCTGGCGCTGGTCGATGCCCAGGGCTGCCAGCTTGCGGGTGGAGAAGTTCAGGTACAGCACTTCGTCCTGGGTACCGATCAGCTCGATCTTGCCGATGTTGGGCACATCACGCACCTCGGCCCGCGCCTGCTCCACATAGTCGCGCAGCTGGCGCAGGGTCAGGCCGTCGGCGGTGAAGGCATAGATGGAACCGAACACATCGCCGAACTCATCATTGAACCCGGGCCCCTGGATACCCGCAGGGAATTCACCGCGAATGTCCTGGATCTTCTTGCGCACCTGGTACCAGATGTCCGGGATGTCCTTGGCCTTGGTGGTGTCGCGCAGGTACACGTAGACCGTGGATTCGCCGGGGCGGGTGTAGCTTTTGGTGTAGTCGAGGGAATCGAGTTCCTCGAGCTTCTTCTCGATGCGGTCGGTGACCTGGTACAGGGTTTCGTCCTGGGTCGCGCCGGGCCAGCGGGTCTGGATGACCATGGTCTTGATGGTGAACGACGGGTCTTCCTCGCGGCCCAGGTTGAAGTAGGAGAAGATCCCCATCAGCAGGCCAACGAACATCAGGTACCAGACGAACGATTGATGCTTGAGTGCCCAGTCGGACAGGTTGAAGCTTCCTTTCATTGCGCATCCTCGTCGAAGGTGACCTTCTGGCCAGGCTTGAGGCTGTTCACGCCTGCAGTCACCACCCGCTCGCCAGGCTGCACGCCCGAGGTCAGGACAATGCTGTCGGCGGTGCGACCGATCAGGGCCACGTCACGAGTAGCCACGGTCTTCTGCTGCGTATCGATCACCCATACCTGGGTCTTGCCGTCGCGCTCGAGCAAAGCACTCAAGGGCAGTTCGCTGCGCGGCGATACCTCCGAACTCAGGGTCACGCTGATGGCGGTGCCCAGGTGGAAGGCCGCCGGGGTGCTGGCCAGGGTCAGGCGCGCGCGGCGGGTACGAGTCGTGGCGTCCGCCTGGGGTTCCAGTTCCCGCAGGCTGGCGGTGGTGTTGATGGTCGGGTCCAACTGCGAAGCAACGGTGAAGGTCAGGCCTTTGCTCAACTGCTCGGCCAGGCCTATCGGCAGGTCGATTACCGCTTCTTTCACATCCGGCCTGGCCAGGGTTACCACGGCCTGGCCGGCGGTGACGGTTTGCCCGGCTTCGGCCTGCCAGGCAGTGATTACCGCCGCGTGGTCGGTGCGCAGGGTGCTGTAGTCGAGCTGATCACGGGCCTGGCTGACGGCCGAGCGCGCCTGCTCCAGTGCCGCGCTGGTGGTTTTCAGGTTGGTCTGGGCGATATCCAGCTGGGCCTGGGCGCCTACGCCACGGTCGTACAGCTGTTGCTGGCGGCGGGCATCGGCCTGGGCGTTGATCCACTGCGCCTGCACCTTGGCCAGGTCGCCTTCGGCGGCACGCAGCTGGTTCTGCTGGTCGGTCGGGTCGAGGGTGGCCAGGGTGTCACCCGGCTTCACCTGAGCGCCCACATCCAGCCAGCGTCGGGCAATACGCCCGGAAACCCGGAAGCCCAGTGTGCTTTCGAAGCGTGCCTGGATACTGCCGGCAAAGCGGCCCAGCTGCGACTGCACCTGGGGTTCGACCTTGACTGACAATACCGGCCGGATCGGCTCTGGTGCCTCGTCCTCGCTATTGCAACCGGCCAGCAGCACACCGGCCGACAGCATCAGCAGCAGGCGCTTCATAGCTCACCCCCTTGGGCCCTGGCGTCGACTTTCTGCACCTGCATGCCGGGGTGCAGCAACTGCCCGCCATTGACCACCACGGTCTCGCCACCCTTCAGGCCACTGGCGACCACGATCCTGCCGGTGAGATAGCGGCTGACTTCGACCTTGCGCAGTTCTACCTTGTCGCCCTCGCCCACTACCCAGACGGCAGGTTCGTGCAGAGCCTTGGTCAGCGCCGACCATGGCAGCTCGACGCTAGGCCGGCCCTGGGCGTTGGTGGTGGCGGTGACCGGCGCGCCCAGTTGCATCCCGGGCGGCACATTCTTGAGCCCTACCTTGACCTGCACTGTGCCGCTTTGCTCCGACACGGTCGGGGTGATTTCGCGTACGAAGCCATGGGCCTGAACCTTGGGGTCGTCGAGCAGGCTGACGATCACCCCGGCATCGCTGGGCGGTGCCACCAGCAGCGATTCGTAGACGTTGAATACCGCGTCACGGTCGCCATCGGTGGCCAGGCTGAAGATCGGCATGGTCGCCTGCACCACTTGGCCGACCTCGGCCTGGCGCTCGGTGATCACACCATCGGCTTCGGATACCAGTGCGGTGTAGCTCAACTGCTCGTTGGCGTTGGCCAGTTGCGCCTGGGCCGCCTTGAGGGCGCTCTGGTTGCTGCGCAGGGCGGCTTCGGCGGCGTCGTATTCGCTCTGGCTGGTGTAGCCCTTGGGCAGCAGTTTCTGCTGGCGGACGAAGGCCGCGCTGGTCTGGGTAACCCGCGCTTGCGCTGCGAACACCTCGGCCTTGGCCGAGTCGACGTTGTTCTGCAAGTCTTTCGGGTCCAGGCGTGCCAGCACCTGGTTGGCCTTGACGTGATCGCCGACATCGACGCTGCGCGAAATGATCTTGCCGCCCACACGGAACGACAGGTCGGTCTGCACCCGCGCCTGCACATCACCGGTCAGGGTGACCCTGGCGGCGAAGTCGGTCGGCTGTACCTGTTGCACGCCTACGCGTGGCAGTGTTTCGGTGGTTTCTTCCTTGCTACAGCCTGACAGCAGGGTACCCAGCCCCAGGCAAACGACCAACAGCGGACGCATCAACGTCATGCAGGCTCCTTGCTTGCGCGCAAATGATTCGTGGGATGCGACTGTCAGCGTAGTTCAGGGTTCGATAAACATCACTGACAAGAGTCAGTGAGCATTGAGGTGATGACCTCTTCGATGCCGAGCACGTGCGCAGAAGGTGCAGTTGAGGTTTGGGCAAGCCAGGGCTGCCTGACAGATTTGCCAGTTACCAGAAACCTCTCCAGACGGCATTCTTGGCGATGTTCACAGAGAGGTGGCATACATGGCTAGGGAGCAATCCTGCTCGGCGCATCAGCGCCATTTTGGCTATTCACCCTATGGCTATTCTGCGCGGACGATGCAAGACATTTCGCTGATCGGCTTCAACGGCGAGCCAAATGACTGGTCTGGGTTCTACCTCCTGGGCCAAGGTTACAGAGCCTACAGCACTTTACTCATGCGGTTCCTATCACCAGATACGTTAAGCCCATTCAATGCTGGAGGCATCAATGCCTATGCCTATTGCAAGGCAGATCCGATCAACTTTATTGATCCAACCGGAGAGATGCCCCAGAGACCTGTTGCCACCCATCGTAGGGTAACCTGGCCTGTTGCGAGCCTTTCCGAAAATTACTCGTTTCTGTACCCACGAAAAAAGCCCGATCCCCATTTCGTGCAGCAGCCTCGAAGTATCTTGAAAAAAACCAGTACCCTGCCGATCGAGATGCCACCTGAACCTCTGCGAAAGGAGTTTGAATTTGATCTTTCAGGCCTCGACAAGGACAAGCTGGAAACTGTGAGCAAGATGATTTCAAACGAGTTAAGAGAAAACAAATCAAAGATAAAGGCTCTGCGTGCCGATGACCCACAGATACAAGAATTCATAGCCCTCCGGAATTCTGGCCGACGAGTCAAGACAATGCTTAACGCAGAGGCGAAAGCTATAAGAAATGAAGAACAAGACAATACCGGCTAGTTTGAGCTCAAAAGCCTCTTCGAAGTCATATCTGCGAAGAGGCCTGTACAAGTCAGAGCTGAATAGAAGCCCGATTCAGCCCTAACTCAATGTCGTCGATCAAAGCTTTGGCAAAGCCACTGAGAATTCTCGCGGCACTGCCGGCCAGCCGGTCATTTTCCATTTCGGCTTCCGTCGTCAGGTGATTGATGCAGCCGAGCATTACGGAGAGTTCGGAAAAGGCGTAGTTGAAGGGGATATTGGCCTGGACGCGGAAGAGGTCCATGCAGGTTTCTTTACCGACGGTGCTGCTGTTTGTTGGGTGATTCGGGACGTGCGTCGTCATGGTTGGAATCCAATGTCGTTTATGGAACCGCCAGCTCATCTTTCTCACGGATAAGGGGTGGCAGCCGTACGTGGGGTGAGAAAACCGAGGACATTGAACCCGGCCAGACCGAAGCCTGCCCACGCAAGGCCGCCATGACAGGAAGCCTGTTCAACATCGAGCGGGTTCTCACACCCGGTCACCTTGCTTGGCGACCCAACGACGTTATCCCTGGGGCATTTCCCCTACAACAGAGCAGCTTCCACATGGCTCGTAGGATAATTCCCAAGCTGATTTGACTGAAGCACTTGGTTTGAGTTGATGAAAATTCGTACACCTTGCGGGCCTCTTCGCGGGTGAACCCGCTCCCACAGGGGGGAGCGCCAGATTTCAAGATGTGCACCATATCTGTGGGAGCGGGTTCACCCGCGAAAGGGCCGGTATTGCCACCAGAGTGTCTGCCATATTCAGAAACCATGATCCAAAAAGCACCTGCATCCCAGCCGCTACCTTTGAGAGCTCACCTGCTTTTCAAGGAAGAAAACAATGTCTCGGGCCCAATCCCATTTATTGCGCCGTGGCCGCTATTCACAGCATGGCAGGCTCTATCTGCTAACCACCGTCACCCACCAGCGCAAGCCACTGTTCCATGACTTTCAACATGCCCGATTGGTGATTCACCAATTGCGCCAGTCAGATGAGGAGCACGCCTGTCGGTCACTGGCTTGGGTATTGATGCCGGACCACCTGCATTGGCTGATTGAGCTGAAAGGTACGACGCTGGGGACCTTGATGCGCAGATTCAAATCCAGGTCCAGCCTGGTGTTGCATCGGGCAGGGGTTGAGCATGATCCGGTTTGGCAACCCGGGTATCAGGACCGGGCACTAAGAAGGGAAGAAAGCATGGTGCATTTCGCCAGATATATCGTTGCCAATCCGTTGCGGGCTGGCCTGGTCAAAAGTGTCAGGGACTATCCACATTGGGATGCAGTCTGGCTTTGAATCAGAGTTGAGGCATTCGCGGGTAAACCCGCTCCCACAGGATTAACACAGGCCCGAGGCAGTGATTTTCCTGTGGGAGCGGGTTCACCCGCGAATAGGCCGGATCAGGCCGAAGCCGTAACCTGCACCGGTCGCTTGACCTGTGGCTGCGAGGCATTGGCCGCCGCGCCTTCTTCGATCGCCTGCTGAATCGCCTTGCGACGACGCTCTTCTGCCTGGCGGCTGAAGTACCAGACGAAGAAGGTCACCAGCGACACCGACAGCAGGATCAGGCTGGCGACGGCGTTGATCTCCGGTTTCACGCCCAAACGCACCGCCGAGAACACTTCCATCGGCAAGGTGGTCGAACCCGGGCCCGACACAAAGCTGGCCAGCACCAGGTCATCCAGCGACAGGGCGAACGACATCATGCCGCCCGCCGCCAGCGACGGCGCGATCATCGGGATAGTGATCAGGAAGAACACCTTCCACGGCTTGGCACCCAGGTCCATCGCAGCTTCCTCGATCGAAAGGTCCAGCTCACGCAGGCGGGCCGACACCACTACCGCCACATACGCCGCACAGAACGTGGTATGGGCGATCCAGATGGTGACGATGCCGCGCTCCTGCGGCCAGCCGATCATCTGCGCCATGGCCACGAACAGCAGCAACAGCGACAGGCCGGTGATCACCTCGGGCATTACCAGCGGTGCGGTGACCAGGCCACCGAACAGCGTGCGGCCCTTGAAGCGGGTGACCCGGGTCAGCACGAATGCCGCCAGGGTACCCAGCGCCACCGCCGCCACCGCCGTGTAGCAGGCGATTTCCAGCGA
This sequence comes from Pseudomonas sp. NLJ1, assembly GCF_049486705.1. Lineage (NCBI taxonomy): Bacteria > Pseudomonadati > Pseudomonadota > Gammaproteobacteria > Pseudomonadales > Pseudomonadaceae > Pseudomonas > Pseudomonas sp. NLJ1. The sequence continues at coordinate 2,563,863 of NZ_CP137735.1, forward strand.
GCGCATGACCGAACCCATCAGTTGGGTGTTGTCGAGCAGGCCGACGTACCACTTGACCGACCAACCACCCCATACCGTCACCAGCTTGGAGGCGTTGAACGAGTAGATCACCAAAATCAGCATTGGCAGGTAGATGAACAACAAGCCGAGCACCAGCATCAGCTTGGAGAAACCGAAGCGCTTCATGCCCTGCCCTCCATTTCTTTGGCCTGGCTGCGGTTGAACAGCAGGATCGGCACGATCAGGATCGCCAGCATCACTACCGCCAGCGCAGAGGCCACCGGCCAGTCACGGTTGTTGAAGAACTCTTGCCACAGCACCTTGCCGATCATCAGGGTTTCCGGGCCGCCAAGCAGTTCAGGAATCACGAACTCGCCCACCACCGGGATGAACACCAGCATGCAGCCGGCGATGATGCCGTTCTTCGACAGCGGCACGGTGATTTTCCAGAAGCTGTTGAAGGTACTCGAACCCAGGTCCGAAGCGGCCTCGAGCAGGCTCTGGTCGTGCTTCACCAGGTTGGCGAACAGCGGCAGGATCATGAACGGCAGGTACGAATAGACCACGCCGATGTACACCGCCAGGTTGGTGTTGAGGATTTGCAGCGGCTGGTCGATCAACCCGATCCACAGCAGGAAGCCGTTGAGCAGGCCGTTGTTGCTGAGAATGCCCATCCAGGCATAGACGCGGATCAGGATCGCGGTCCAGGTCGGCATCATGATCAGCAACAGCAGGACCGTCTGCGTCTCCTTCTTGGCGTTGGCAATGGCATAGGCCATCGGGTAGCCGATCAGCAGGCACAGCAAGGTGCTGAAGAAGGCCATCTTCAGCGAGCCCAGGTAGGCCGAGATGTATAGCTCATCCTCGGTCAGCAGGCCGTAGTTGGCCAGGTTGAGCACCAGCTGGATCTTGTCTTCGACGTAGCTGTAGATCTCGGTATACGGCGGGATCGCCACATCGGCTTCGGCGAAGCTGATCTTCAGCACGATGAAGAACGGCAGCATGAAGAACAGGAACAGCCAGATGAACGGCACGCCGATCACCAGGTGCCGCCCCTCCGGGGTGATGCGCTGGAAGGCTCGCTTGAGCTTGCGCAGTTTCATGACCGCAGTACCACGCCGCTGTCGTCTTCCCACCACACGTACACTTCATCGCCCCAGGTTGGGCGAGTGCCCTGGCGCTCGGCGTTGGCAACGAACGACTGGACGATCTTGCCGCTCGGCAGCTCGACATAGAACACCGAGTGGCCGCCCAGGTAGGCGATGTCGTGGACCTTGCCGCGCGACCAGTTGTGCTCGCAGGTAGGCTGCTGGGTGGTGACCAGCATCTTTTCCGGGCGCAGGGCGTAGGTGATGTGCTTGTCTTCCACCGAGGTGGTGATGCCGTGGCCGACGTAGATCTTGCGCTCCAGCTCCGGGCTGGCAATGATCGCGTGGCCTTCGGCGTCGTCGACCACTTCACCTTCGAACAGGTTGACGTTACCGATGAACTCGCATACCAGGCGGCTGGTAGGCGTCTCGTAAATGTCCACCGGCGAACCGATCTGGGCGATCCAGCCCAGGTGCATGATGGCGATGCGCTGGGCCATGGTCATGGCCTCTTCCTGGTCGTGGGTCACCATCACGCAGGTCACGCCCACTCGTTCGATGATCTCCACCAGTTCCAGCTGCATCTGCGAGCGCAGCTTCTTGTCCAGTGCGCCCATCGGCTCGTCGAGCAGCAGCAGCTTGGGGCGCTTGGCCAGCGAGCGGGCCAAGGCCACGCGCTGGCGCTGGCCACCGGACAGCTGATGCGGCTTGCGCTTGGCGTACTGGGTCATGTGCACCAGCTTGAGCATCTCGGCCACGCGGGCGTCGATCTCGGCCTTGGGCATCTTGTCCTGCTGCAGGCCGAAGGCGATGTTCTGCGCCACGGTCATGTGCGGGAACAGCGCGTAGGACTGGAACATCATGTTGATCGGCCGCTCGTAGGGCGGCATGTCGGTGATGTCGACGCCATCGAGGAAGATCCGCCCTTCGGTCGGGCGCTCGAAACCGGCCAGCATGCGCAGCAAGGTGGACTTGCCGGAACCGGAGCCACCCAGCAGGGCGAAGATCTCGCCCTTGCGGATTTCCAGGGACACATCGTCCACAGCTACCGTTTCGTCGAACTTTTTCGTGACCCGGTCGATCTTGACCAGCACCTGCTTGGGTTGCTGGCCACCCTCGAGGGCTTTTTTATAGGCACCGGAGGCAACTGCCATGAGTGAAACTCCCAACAAGATTTTTGTGCCCGCGAGCCCTGTTCTACAGGTACCGCCACGGGCCTGGATTTTTACTTACCCGACTTGACCTTGGTCCAGCTACGGGTCATCAGCCGTTGCACCTTGGGTGGCAACTCTGAATTCACGAACATCTTGTTCAGCACTTCCTGCGGTGGGTAAACCGCGGCGTCAGTCCTCACGGCCTGGTCCATCAGGTCGCCAGCCTTGGGGTTCGGGTTGGCGTAACCGACGTAATCACTGACCTGGGCGATAACCTCAGGCTTCAGCAAATAGTTGATGAAGGCATGCGCCTCTTTGACGTTCTTGGCGTCCTTGGGGATCGCCAGCACATCGAACCAGAGGTTGCCGCCTTCCTTGGGAATTGCGTAGGCCAGGTTCACGCCCTTCTTCGCTTCTTCGGCGCGGGTCTTGGCCTGGAACACATCACCCGAGAAGCCTGCCGCGACGCAGATGTCGCCGTTGGCCAGGTCGGTGATGTACTTGGACGAGTGGAAGTAGGTCACGTACGGGCGTACTGCCAGCAGTTTCTTTTCGGCCGCCTGGTAGTCCTTGGCGTTGGTGCTGTTGGGGTCCAGCCCCATGTAGTTGAGCACCGCCGGCAGCATTTCGTCCGCCGAGTCGAGGAAGGCCACGCCACACTTGGCGAGCTTCTTCATGTTTTCGGGCTCGAACAGCACCGCCCAGGAGTCGATGGTGTCCACGCCCAGCGCAGCCTTCACCTTGTCGACGTTGTAACCGATACCGTTGGTGCCCCACAGGTAAGGCACGGCGTACTGGTTGCCCGGGTCGTTCCTTTCCAGGCGCTTCATCAGCGCCGGGTCCAGGTTGGAATAATTGGGCAGCAGGCTCTTGTCGAGCTTCTGGAACGCGCCCGCCTTGATCTGCTTGCCGAGGAAATGGTTGGAGGGCACTACCACGTCATAGCCGGTATTACCGGCCAGCAGCTTGCCTTCCAGGGTTTCGTTGGAGTCGAACACGTCTTGCACGGGCTTGATGCCCGTGGCTTTCTCGAAGTCCGCGAGTGTGGTCGGCCCGACATAGTCAGACCAGTTGTAGAAGTGCACCGTAGGCGCCGCTTGGACGCTGCATGCCAGCGTCAGGCCCGCTCCAGCCATCAAGGCTTTGCGGAATACAGAAATGGACAAGTGGGTGGTCCTCACAATCAGTGCCTGGGTAGCGACAATGCTGCCGCACACGCAAAACCGGCGCGCAACTTACCTTCGCAGCTTCGATGCCGCAATCATCAATTGCCTTTCACTGGCTCTGGGCCGGGGTTCGCCGGCCCAGAGGTGCCGCATCGGGGTTATTTGCCCGACTTGATCTTGGTCCAGCTACGGGTGATGTCACGCTGGGCCTTCGCTTCAGGTGCAGCGATGGCATACAGCTGTTTCTTCACTTCGGCTGGCGGATAGATGCTTGGGTCGCTGGTGATTTCCTTGTCCACGAACTGGGTGGCGGCAGCGTTGCCGTTCGGGAAGCGCACGGCGTTGGTGATTTCAGCCATGATTTCCGGCTGCATCAGGAAGTTCATGAACTGGTAGGCAGCGTCTTTGTGCTCGGCGTCCTTGGGGATGGCGACCATGTCGTAGAAGGTACCGGCACCTTCCTTCGGAATGACGTAGTCGACCTTGACCTTGTCGCCGGCTTCGTGGGCACGGGCCTTGGACTGCTCCAGGTCACCCGAGTAACCGACGGCTACGCAGATGTTGCCGTTGGCCATGTCGCCGATGTACTTGGACGAGTGGAAGTAGGTGATCGAAGGACGGATCTTGAGGAACAGGTCCTCGGCAGCCTTCAGGTCTTCCTTCTTGGTGCTGTCGGTCGGCTTGCCGAGGTAGTGCAGCGCAGCCGGGAGCATTTCGGTCGGCGCGTCGAGGAAGCTCACGCCGCAGCTTTTGAGCTTGGCGATGTTCTCAGGCTTGAACACCACGTCCCACGAGTCGATCTTGTCCACGCCCAGCGCGGCCTTGACCTTCTCCGGGTTGTAGCCGATGCCGATCGAGCCCCACATGTACGGGAAGGCATGCTTGTTGTCTTTGTCGCTGGCATCGCCAACGGCCTTGAGCAGGTCAGGGTCGAGGTTCTTCCAGTTCGGCAGCTTGGAACGGTCCAGTTCCTCGTACACGCCAGCCTTGATCTGCTTGGCCAGGAAGTTGTTGGACGGCACCACGATGTCGTAGCCAGACTTGCCGGCCAGCAGCTTGGCTTCGAGGGTTTCGTTGCTGTCGAACACGTCGTACTTGACCTTGATACCGGTCTGCTTCTCGAACTTGGCGATGGTGTCCGGAGCGATGTAGTCCGACCAGTTGTAGACGTTCAACACCTTGTCTTCAGCCTGAACAGCGGTAGCCATGGCGCCCATCAGGGCGGCGGCCAGCAACGTCTTGCCCATTTTATTCATGCGTAATGCTCCAGAATTTATTATTTAGCCATCTGTTCAGCAGCCAGGACCTACGGTGCAGAGCGCGCGGCGACTGAAACAGTCGCTAGTCTGGCAAGTTACAAGGCTCTGTATCAAGGAAAGCAGGGCCTTGTAACCACTTAATGTCACATCGCTAGCCTAGCAAACTGTCAACGAATCGCTTCGAGGGTCAGGTCCAGGCATTTGCGTGCCTTTTCCACCAGTTCGTCGATCTCTGCATGGCTGATCACCAGCGGCGGCGCAATGATCATGGTGTCACCCACCGCGCGCATGATCAGGCCGTTGTCGAAGCAGAAGGTGCGGCAGATCATGCCCACGCCCTTGCCTTCGTAACGGCTGCGAGTGGCCTTGTCCTTGACCAGCTCGATCGCGCCGAGCAGGCCCAGGCCGCGTACCTCGCCCACCAGAGGGTGGTCCTGCAGTTCACGCAAACGCTTTTGCAAATACGGTGCCGCTTCGGTACGGGCCTTCTCGACAATTTTCTCGTCGCGCAGGATGCGCAGGTTTTCCAGGCCTACTGCCGCCGCTACCGGGTGGCCGGAGTAGGTGAAGCCGTGGTTGAAGTCGCCGCCTTGGCTGAGTACCTGGGCCACGGTGTCACGCACGATCACACCGCCCATGGGGATGTAACCGGAAGTCAGGCCCTTGGCGATGGTCATCAGGTCGGGCTTGAGGTCGTAGTAGTCGGAGCCGAACCACTCGCCGGTACGGCCAAAACCGCAGATCACTTCGTCGGCGACGAACAGGATGTCGTACTTGGCGAGGATCTCCTTCACCTTCGGCCAGTAGGTTTCCGGCGGGATGATCACGCCGCCGGCACCCTGGATCGGCTCGGCGATGAAGGCGGCGACGTTGTCTTCGCCGACTTCGAGGATTTTCTGCTCCAGCTGCTCGGCTGCCCACACCCCGAACTCATCCGGGGTCATGTCGCCACCTTCGCCGAACCAGTAAGGCTGCGGGATATGCACGATGCCAGGGATCGGCAGGCCGCCTTGTTCGTGCATGCCGCTCATGCCGCCCAGGCTGGCGCCAGCCACGGTGGAGCCGTGGTAGCCGTTGATGCGGCCGATGATGGTCTGCTTCTGTGGCTTGCCTTTCAGCGCCCAGTAGTGGCGGACCATGCGCAGCACGGTGTCGTTGCCTTCGGAGCCGGAGCCGGTGAAGAACACATGGGTCATGCCCTGTGGCGCCACGTCGGAGATGGCCTTGGCCAGCTCCAGCGCAGGCGGGTGGGCAGTCTGGAAGAACAGGTTGTAGTAAGGCAGCTCACGCATCTGCTTTTCTGCCGCCTGCACCAGTTCTTCACGGCCATAGCCCACAGCCACGCACCACAGGCCAGCCATGCCGTCGAGGATCTTGTGCCCCTCGCTATCCCACAAATGCACACCCTGGGCCTTGGTGATGATACGCGGCCCCTTCTCCTTCAACTGCTTGTAGTCACTGAAGGGTGCGAGGTGATGCTCCCCGCTCAGGGCTTGCCATTCACGGGTTTGCGGGTTGTTGACGCTCATGTGCTTCTCCGTTGTTCGACAGCCGCGTCCTGCGGCACCAAGTTTGATCAGACAGCAAACAGCAGGAACTCACGCTCCCAGGAACTGATGACTCGCTTGAAGTTCTCGTGCTCGGCGCGCTTGGTGGCGACGTAGCCGGTGATGAACTTCTTGCCCAGGTACTGCACCAGTGCACGGCTGTTTTCCATGCGTTCCAAGGCATCTTCGATGGTCAGTGGCAGGCGCAGGTTGCGGCGTTCGTAGCCACGGCCCTGCACCGGCGCGCTGGCGTCGATGCCTTCGACCATGCCGATGTAGCCACACAGCAGGCTGGCGGCAATGGCCAGGTAAGGGTTGGCGTCGGCGCCTGGCAGGCGGTTCTCGACCCGACGGCTTTGCGGGCCGGCGTCCGGCACGCGCAGGCCGACGGTACGGTTCTCCTCGCCCCACTCCACGTTCACCGGCGCCGAGGTGTCGGGCAGGAAGCGGCGGAACGAGTTGACGTTCGGGGCGAACAGCGGCAACGCCTCTGGTATGAACTTCTGCAGGCCACCAATGTGGTGCAGGAACAGTTCGCTCATGCTGCCGTCGTCGTTGCTGAAGATGTTCTTGCCGGTGGCCACGTCGACCACGCTCTGGTGCAGGTGCATGGCACTGCCTGGCTCGCCGGTCATGGGCTTGGCCATGAAGGTGGCGGCGACGTTGTGCTTGAGCGCAGCCTCGCGCATGGTGCGCTTGAACACCAGGATCTGGTCGGCCAGGTGCAGGGCATCGCCATGACGGAAGTTGATCTCCATCTGCGCCGTGCCGTCTTCATGGATCAGCGTGTCGAGGTCCAGCTGCTGCAGTTCGCACCAGTCGTAGACGTCTTCGAACAGCGGGTCGAATTCGTTGGCGGCTTCGATCGAGAACGACTGGCGACCGGTTTCCGGGCGGCCCGAACGACCTACCGGAGGCTGCAGCGGGAAGTCAGGGTCTTCGCTGCGCTTGGTCAGATAGAACTCCATCTCCGGCGCGACGATCGGCTGCCAGCCCTTGTCGGCGTATAGCTTGAGGACTTTCTTCAGCACGTTGCGCGGCGACAGTTCGACCGGGTTGCCCTTCTTGTCGTAGGTGTCGTGAATCACCTGGGCGGTCGGCTCGATGGCCCATGGCACCAGGAACACTGCGTTCTCGTCGGGGCGGCAGATCATGTCGATGTCCGCCGGGTCCAGCAGTTCGTAATAGATGTCGTCGTCGACGTAGTCGCCGGTCACGGTCTGCAGCAGCACGCTCTCGGGCAGGCGCATGCCTTTTTCGGCGATGAATTTGTTGGTAGGCGAAATCTTGCCGCGCGTGATGCCGGTCAGGTCACTGATCATGCATTCGACTTCGGTGATCTTGTGCTCTTTCAACCAATCGGTGAGCTGGTCGAGGTTGTTACTCATAAATACCTCAGGAGGTAAGGTGGTCCGCGCACTGATTCTGGATGGAGTACATTGCTAAAGCAAAAACCCCCGCGCAGAGCCACAGTGGATACACTGAAAACAGGTGCGTCCGTAATGAGTTCGAAAGGCAGGAAGACGAAACGAAGGGCGGCAAGCCGCTATGAGGGCAGGTCCGTGAGCGCCAAACGTCAATTATTGCGGCCAGGGCGGCCACGCCATCGACGAAGCTTGCAAAAATGACGGATGTACCCGATGGCACTGCGCAGGCAGTGCTTTCAGGTCTCGGCAAGCGGACCATGTGACCCTCGTATTATTGTGTTCTGGGTTGAGACCGAGCTTAGCCTTGTTCATTTTTTTACACAACCACTCCGTAAAAAATAAAACACGGTTGGTCGGAGATAGCCCTTTGCGCGGGAAATAGCGGATAATGGTTTGCCCCGAGATGCAGCAAATCTGCCGTCGATGTGCCATTTCAGGGCATCATGGGGTTGGCTTGACATCAGTTTGTCTTTTCGATTGACTGGTCTTGCAAGCCCCCCTTGATTGATATTTTTAACAACAAAGGTGTTGCATCATGTCGGTACCCCCGCGTGCCGTTCAGCTTAACGAAGCGAACGCGTTCCTTAAGGAACATCCTGAGGTTCTCTACGTTGACCTTCTGATTGCAGATATGAATGGTGTGGTGCGTGGCAAGCGCATAGAGCGCACCAGCCTCCACAAGGTTTACGAGAAAGGCATCAACCTGCCTGCCTCCCTCTTCGCCCTGGACATCAACGGTTCCACCGTTGAAAGCACCGGGCTGGGCCTGGACATCGGCGATGCTGACCGCATCTGCTATCCAATCCCTGACACCCTCTGTAACGAGCCGTGGCAAAAGCGCCCTACCGCTCAGCTGCTGATGACCATGCACGAGCTCGAAGGCGAGCCGTTCTTCGCCGACCCGCGTGAAGTGCTGCGTCAGGTGGTGAGCAAGTTCGACGAACTGGGCCTGACCATCTGCGCCGCGTTCGAGCTGGAGTTCTACCTGATCGACCAGGAGAACGTGAATGGCCGCCCGCAGCCGCCGCGTTCGCCAATTTCGGGCAAGCGCCCGCAGTCGACCCAGGTGTACCTGATCGACGACCTGGACGAATATGCCGACTGCCTGCAGGACATCCTGGAAGGCGCGAAAGAGCAAGGCATCCCGGCCGACGCCATCGTCAAGGAAAGCGCCCCGGCGCAGTTCGAAGTCAACCTGCACCACGTGGCCGACCCGCTCAAGGCCTGCGACTACGCGGTACTGCTCAAGCGGTTGATCAAGAACATCGCCTACGACCATGAAATGGACACCACCTTCATGGCCAAGCCCTACCCGGGCCAGGCAGGCAACGGCCTGCATGTACACATTTCCGTGCTGGACAAAGATGGCAACAACATCTTCACCAGCGAGGATCCCGAGCAGAACGCCGCGCTACGTCACGCTGTCGGCGGTGTGCTCGAGACCCTGCCCGCGTCCATGGCGTTCCTTTGCCCGAACGTCAACTCGTACCGCCGCTTCGGCGCGCAGTTCTATGTGCCGAACGCGCCAAGCTGGGGCCTGGACAACCGCACCGTGGCCCTGCGGGTTCCGACCGGCTCGCCGGACGCCGTGCGCCTGGAGCACCGCGTGGCCGGTGCCGACGCCAACCCGTACCTGATGATGGCCGCCGTACTGGCCGGTGTGCACCATGGCCTGACCAACAAGGTCGAGCCGGGTGCGCCGATCGAAGGCAACTCGTACGAGCAGCTGGAGCAAAGCCTGCCGAACAACCTGCGCGATGCCCTGCGCGAGCTGGACGACAGCGAGATCCTGAACAAGTACATCGATCCGAAGTACATCGACATCTTTGTCGCGTGCAAGGAGAGCGAGCTGGAGGAGTTCGAGCATTCGATCTCCGACCTCGAGTACAACTGGTACCTGCATACCGTGTAAATGAAAACGCCGCCCACAAGGGCGGCGTTCTTGTTTGAGATCGGTGTCGCCTGCTTCGCGGGTAAACCCGCTCCCACAGGGACCGCGCCGGCCTCAGGTCCGGTGAGGATCCTGTGGGAGCGGGTTTACCCGCGAAGAGGCCAGTACAGGTTTACAAGGGCTTCTCGAAAATCTTCGAATTGCGCTGATAGTTGTACAGCGAAGCCCGCGCCGCCGGCAGCCGCTCCACGCCACTCGGTGCAAACCCGCGTTCGCGGAACCAGTGCGCGGTTCGCGTCGTCAGCACGAACAGGGTGTTCAGCCCCAACTGCCGCGCCCGGCTTTCGATACGCTCCAGCAGTTCGTCGCCACGCCCGCCATGGCGGTACTCCGGGTTCACCGCCAAGCACGCCAGTTCGCCGGCGTCGGAGTCGGCAATCGGGTACAACGCCGCACAGGCGATGATCATGCCTTCCCGCTCGACCACGCTGAACTGCTCGATCTCCCGCTCCAGCACCTCACGCGAACGGCGCACCAGGATGCCCTGCTCTTCCAGCGGGCTGATCAGCTCCAGCAAACCGCCCACATCCTCGATGGTTGCCTCGCGCACCACTTCGAACTGCTCCTGCGACACCAGCGTGCCGCCACCGCCACGGGTGAACAGCTCGGTCAGCAAGGCGCCATCTTCGGCATAGCTGACGATATGACTGCGCGCCACGCCGCCTTTGCAGGCTTCGGCCGCGGCATCCAGCAATTCGCCCTGGTAATCGCTGCCCAGGCGCTGCAAATGCGGGGCAACCTGCTGCGGGCGCAGCTCACGCACCAGCTTGCCATCTGCATCCAGCAGGCCCGGCTCGGCACCAAACAGCAGTAGCTTGTCGGCACCCAGTTCGATTGCGGCACGGGTGGCCACGTCTTCGCAGGCCAGGTTGAAGATTTCGCCCGTGGGCGAATAGCCCAGCGGTGACAACAACACGATGGAGCGCTCGTCGAGCAGGCGGCTGATGCCCTTGCGGTCGACCCGGCGTACTTCGCCGGTGTGGTGGTAGTCCACGCCTTCGAGCACGCCGATCGGCCGCGCCGTGACCAGGTTGCCGGACGCCACGCGCAGGCGCGAGCCCTGCATCGGCGAAGCGGCGATGTCCATCGACAGGCGCGCCTCGATTGCCAGGCGCAGGGCGCCGACAGCATCGATCACGCAATCCAGGGTGGCGGCATCGGTGATGCGCAGGCCACGGTGGTAGTGCGGGGTCAGGCCGCGCTCGGCCAGGCGGCTTTCGATCTGCGGGCGCGAGCCATGTACCAGCACCAGGCGCACGCCAAGACTGTGCAGCAACACCAGGTCGTGGACGATGTTGCCGAAATTAGGGTGTTCCACCCCATCGCCAGGGAGCATGACCACGAAGGTGCAGTCGCGATGGGCATTGATATACGGGGAGGCATGACGCAGCCAGTTGACGTAGTCGGGCATGACAGGGCCTGTGGATAAGTGGACGGAGAACGGCGATACAGGGGGCGTTCAGGATCATCGTCGGAACAGGCTTGCGGTCACGCGCGGTCTCCTCTAGGCAGGAACGAATCAATTCGATTGACGTTTAGTCCAGGCAATAATGCCGGATCAAGTCACGCAATAGACGCACGGTAGGCTCGATTCGTGACATTTCAAGGTATTCGCCGGGCTGGTGGGCACAGGCGATGTCGCCGGGGCCCAGCACGATGGTCTGGCAACCCAGCTGCTGAAGATAAGGCGCTTCGGTGCCGAACGCCACCGCTTCGGCGCGATGGCCGGTCAGGCGCTCCGCCACCTGCACCAGCTCGGTGTCGGCGGCCTGCTCGAATGGCGGCACCTCCGGGAATAGCGGCGCATGGTCGATGCGCACCTCGAAGCGCTCTGCCACCGGCACCAGCTTGGCACGGATGGCCGCGCGCAGTTGCTCCACATCCATGCCTGGCAGCGGGCGCAGGTCGAATTCCAGGGCGCACTGGCCGCAGATACGGTTGGGGTTGTCACCGCCGTGGATGCAGCCGAAGTTCATGGTGGGGGTCGGCACGGTGAATTGCGGGTTGCGGTAGGTTTGCTGCCATTGCTGGCGCAGGCCCATCAGCTCGCCCATCACTGCGTGCATGGCCTCCATGGCGCTGCGGCCCAGGCTTGGGTCCGAGGAGTGGCCGCTGCGCCCGAGGATGTCGATGCGGTCCATGAGGATGCCCTTGTGCATGCGAATCGGCCGCAGCCCGGTGGGCTCGCCGATCACTGCCGCACGGCCGAGTGGCTGCCCGGCCTCGGCCAGAGCGCGCGCGCCGGACATTGAGCTTTCTTCGTCACAGGTGGCGAGGATCAGCAGCGGCTGCTTGAAATCGTGCTCCAGCAGCGGGATGACTGCCTCGATGGCCAGGGCGAAGAAGCCCTTCATGTCGCAGCTGCCCAGGCCGACCCAACGGCCATCGGTTTCGGTCAGCTTCAGTGGGTCACTGGCCCACAGCTGTTCGTCATAGGGTACGGTGTCGCTGTGCCCCGCCAGCACCAGGCCACCCGGGCCAGTGCCACGGCTGGCCAGCAGGTTGAACTTGCCGGGGCTGACCTGCTGGATGTCGCACTTGAAACCCAGGTCGCCCAGCCAGCCGGCCAGCAGGTCGATGACCTGGCGGTTGGACTGGTCCAGCGCAGGCTGGGTGCAACTGACCGAAGGCGCGGCGATCAAGGCGGCGAACTGGTCTTTCAGCGTCGGCAACGGCATGCGCGTACTCCTCGGAAGCGTTGCCCATCATAGCAATGCCACTCGTTCGCAGGGCAACCGTGTGGCCTTCTTCGCGGGTAAACCCGCTCCCACAGGGAAAGCGCCACACCTGAGGGCAACACAGTACCTGTGGGAGCGGGTTCACCCGCGAAGAAGCCCACCACGATCCAACAGACGAGAGCCGACTCCTGTAGACTGCTGGGCAACCACGCCCCCTCCTTCGAGCCTGTGATGCACAAAGAAACCGAACTCAAGCTCCGCGCCAGCCGCGAGACCCTTGCCGCCCTGCGCGAGCACCCTCTGCTGAAAAAGCGCAACAAGTCCGGCTGGCAGACCCGCGAACTGCTCAACCAGTACTTCGACACCCCAGAGCGCGAGCTCTCCGCTGCCCGTGTGGCCCTGCGCCTGCGCCGCGATGGCGAGGCCATCATCCAGACCCTCAAGTGCCGCGGCACCAGCGTGGCGGGCCTGTCCGAACGCAACGAGCACGAATGGCAGCTGGACAAGGTCAAGCTCGACCTGAAGAAGCTCGACGACAGCTGCTGGCCCGCGCAACTGGCCAACCTGGACAAAAAGACCATCAAGCCGCTGTTCACCACCGACTTCACCCGTGAATACGCCGAAATCGCCTGGGGCCGTGGCAAGAGCAAGGTGGTGATCGAGGCCGCGCTGGACCAGGGTTTCGTGATCGCCGGCAAGCGCAAGGAAGAAATCTGCGAGCTGGAACTGGAACTGCGTGAAGGCGAGCCTCAGGCTCTTTTGGAACTGGCCGCCGAGCTGGCCGCCAGCCTGCCACTGATGCCATGCGACATCAGCAAGGCCGAGCGTGGCTACCGCCTGCTGGAGCCGGACAGCTACGAGCTGGGCCTGCCGCACACCGAGCTGGAAGGCGAAATGGCCGTGGACGACGCCTACGCCGCACTGGCCTGGCAACTGCTGGGCAGCAGCCAGCGCCTGGCCGAGCAATACCGCCACAACGGCCACTGGCGCCTGTTGCAGGACTGGGTCGAGTGCCTGAGCGAGCTGCGTGCCATGACCGCCAGCCTGGGCCAGGCCGCGCCGCGCGCCACTACCCGCGACCTGCGCAGCAGCCTTGACGCCCTGCTCGAAGACTGGCGCCCACTGGTGCAGGCCGGCAATGAGGACGAAGATATCCGCCGCGCCGCTCCCGAGCAGTTCGTCGAAGAGCTGGAAGACGTGCGCTGGGGCCAGTTCTCGCTGGAAACCTCGCGCTGGCTGCTGGCCCGCGCCTGGACCGTGGAGCGCAAAGGCCGCGGCGAGCGCCAGGGCAAGGCGCAGCTGGCCAGCTGGCTGGCGCACCTGCTGGGCGAAGAAGGCCGTGCGTTGAAACTGCCGCTGTACACCCAGCGCCCGGAAGACCTGGCCGAGCAGTTGCCGCGCATCGAACAGCTACTGGCCTGGCTGCACCATGCCCGCCAGGTGCTGGAAGCGCCACAGATGGACCGCCTGTATGGCGACCTGAAGAAGCTGCATGAGCTGGCTGAACAGCCGATCAGCGATGAAGTGCTGGAAGCGCGTATCGAACAGGCCCGGGCGGTAGATCAGAGCCGCGGCTGGAAGCACCTGCTCAAGGCTTGATACCGCGTAGCCTTCTTCGCGGGCTTGCCCGCTCCCACAGGGAACTGCACAAGGCCTGGGCCTGCACAGCACCTGTGGGAGCGGGCGAGTCGGGGCGCCGAACCGCCGCGAATGGCCTCAACGCGAAAGTGGCAGGCTGGTGGTGGACTTGATCTCCGATAGCGCCACGATCGAGTTCACCTCCTGTATCCCCGGCACGTTCGACAGCTTTTCGAAGAAGAACCGCTCATAAGCCTCGATATCCGGGGTAACAATGCGCAACAGAAAGTCCACCGAGCCCATCAGCACATAACACTCCAGCACCTCCGGAAACCCACGGATCGCGTCGGTGAACTCGGTGAAGTTGGAGCGCCCGTGGGCGTTCAGTTTCACCTCGGCGAATATCTGCGTGTTCAGGCCGACCTTCTTGCGATCCAGCAAGGTCACCTGCCCGCGAATCACCCCCTCCTCCTTCAACCGCTGGATACGCCGCCAGCACGGCGATTGGGACAGCCCCACGCGTTCGGCGATCTGCGCGCTGGACAGCGAAGCGTCCTCCTGCAGCAGTTCGAGGATACGGCGGTCGTAGGCGTCCAGCTCGCTGTGCATCAATAATTCTCCTGAACAGCACTTCATGAATAGAACAATTCGCCGATACGGCGAAATGATCAAATCATAGCGAAAAAATACCGCCACCAACGTGCAAGAATTTCTCCCACATTCGCGGAGACCAGCATGAACGCACAGCCCCGTACCGACGCCTGGGCCGCCAGCAGCGCCCACAGCACCGTGCACTATCGCCTGCAGGCCGAGGCCGAGCCTGACAGCCTGTGCCGGGTGCTCAACCTGTTTGCCCTGCAGTTCCTGACCCCGCACAGCGTGCAGGTCAACCAGCAGGATGACTGGCTGGATATCGAGGTCGGCATCGGCGGCCTGAGCTGGCACCGGGCCGAGGTGATTGCGCAAAAATTGCGCAACCTGGTGTGTGTGGGTGAAGTGAGCCTGACCAATCTGCAGCGGGTGGAGCTGGCGGTGGTCTGAGCGATCAGTTGTACCTGTGCTGGCCTCTTCGCGGGCGCGCCCGCTCCCACAGGTACTGCACAGTATTCAAGGCCTGTGCGATCCCTGTGGGAGCGGGTTCACCCGCGAAGAGGCCAGCACAGGCACTGCAAGATCCCGAAACCCTTCATCCCCATCAACCCAGCCCCGCCCGTCTAGCCTTGATCAGCACTCCCCTGTCAGGCACGGACGCCAACCATGCACACCTCCGACAACCCGGCACTCGACCTCAAGCGCGTGCTCCAGGCCCTGCTCGCCGACCAGCATCTACACGCCAACGACACCCTTCAGGTACTCGAGCACGCCGCCACTCACCCCACCGCTCACCCGCTGGAACAGATCGCCGCCTGCGCCCTGGAAGACCGCCGACACCCTGGCCAGCCCCTGGACCTGGACCGCCTCTGCCAATGGCTGGCCAACAAGGTCGGCCAGCCCTACCTGCGCATCGACCCGCTGCAACTGGACCTGCCCCAGGTCACCGGCCTGATATCCCCTGCATTCGCCCAGCGCCATGGCATCCTCATCGTTGCCGCCGACGCCTCCAGCGTCACCGTCGCCAGCGCCCAACCCTACCAGGACGACTGGCTGGCCGACCTCACCCGCAGCCTTGGCCGGCCGGTCCGTCGCGTGCTGGCCAACCCGCAGCAGGTTCGCCAGGCAGGGCAGTCGTTCCATCGCCTGGCCCAATCGGTAAAGGGCGCGCAACACCAGCAGTCAGCAAGCCTGGGTGAACTCGAACAGCTGCTGGAACTGGGCAAGCGCCAGGCCGAGGCCAGTGCGGACGACGCGCACATCGTGCATATCGTCGACTGGCTGCTGCAGTACGCCATCGAGCAACGCGCCAGCGATATCCACCTGGAACCACGCCGCGAGCAGGGCCAGTTGCGCTACCGCATCGACGGCCTGCTGCACAACGTCTATGCCTTCCCCGCCGGAGTGACCCTGGCGCTGGTCAGCCGCCTGAAACACCTGGGGCGCATGGACGTCGCGGAAAAGCGCCGGCCGCAGGATGGCCGGCTGCAAAGCCGCCTGCCTGGCGGTGGCGAGGTAGAATTGCGGCTGTCGACTCTGCCGACCCCGTTCGGCGAAAAGCTGGTGCTGCGCCTGTTCGACCCGCAACAGTTGCAAGAAGGCTTCGACCGGCTCGGCCTGGATGGGGCGCAACTGGAACAGTGGCAAAGCCTGCTGCGCCAGCGCCAGGGCATCATCCTGGTCACCGGCCCCACCGGGTCCGGCAAGACCAGCACGCTGTACGCCAGCCTCAAGCTGCTGGCCACGCCGCAGGTCAACCTGTGCACCATCGAAGACCCGATCGAGCGCCTGGATCCCGCCTTCAACCAACTGCAGGTGCAGCCTGCGCTGGACCTGGGTTTCGCCAACGGTGTGCGGGCCATGCTGCGCCAGGATCCGGACATCATCATGATCGGTGAAATCCGTGACCGCGAGACCGCCCTGGTGGCGGTGCAGGCAGCCCTGACCGGGCACCTGGTGCTGTCGACCCTGCACACCAACGACGCCTGTGGCGCGATCACCCGCCTGCAGGAGCTGGGTGTGGCCGACTACCTGATCAAGGCAACGCTGGTGGGGGTCATGGCCCAGCGGTTGGTTCGCACGCTGTGCGCGGATTGCCGGGGTGGTGCAGCGCTGCCCGAAGGCCAGCCGTGCCGTACCTGTCGTGGCACCGGGTTCCATGGCCGCACAGGGTTGTTCGAGCTGCTGGTGCCCAGCGACAGCCTGCGCGCCCTGATAGGCCCGGGCAGCGACCTGGCCAGTTTGCGGCGTCAGGCCGTGGCCGATGGATTGCTCGATCTGCGCCGCTGCGGTGAAGCCAAGGTAGCCTGCGGGCAGACCCGCCAAGAGGAAGTGCTACGGGCCTGTTCCTGAGCAAAAATCCTTTGTATTCAAGGAACTTGCACCCCCGTGGCAGGATCAAACCGCGCATCTTCAACCCTCACCCTTCGAGGTGTTTCAACATGCGTTTCAAAACCGCCATCGCTGCCGCTGCCTTGCTTTCGCTGCCTATCGGCTCGGCCATGGCCGATACCTTCTGGCGTAACGTGATGACTACCGGTGCTACCACGGCATCGAGCTACCTGACTTCCGGGGATCACAAGCTGGTGATGGCGGCGCAGGATGACGCTGGCAGCTTTGTGGCCAGCGAAGGCGCGATCCGCGGCCCGTTCCTTGAAGCGGCGATTCGCCAGGCCCGCGCGCAGAACCCGGAGATGCAGGCTTCCGACATGGAACTGGCCAATGCCATCCTGGCCAAAAATGCGGTAGCCGAGTAACCGCGTCGCCTGCTTCGCGGGTGAACCCGCTCCCACAGGTACTGCACAGTATTCAAAACTTGCAGAAGCCCTGTGGGAGCGGGTTTACCCGCGAAGAGGCCGGCACAGGCAACCACAATTAGCGATAAGCCTCCACCGGCACACAAGCACAGAACAGATTCCTGTCCCCATACACGTTGTCGACCCGGTTCACCGCTGGCCAGTACTTGTGCTGGCGCACGTGAGCACTGGGCGCCACCGCCTGCTCCAGGCTGTAAGGCCTGTCCCACACCGCCAGCACATCGGCCAGGGTATGCGGCGCATGCTTGAGCGGGTTGTTCTCCGCCGGCCAGTTGCCCTCCTGCACTTCGCCAATTTCCGCCCGAATCGCCAGCATCGCCTCGACGAAACGGTCCAGTTCGGCCTTCGACTCACTCTCGGTCGGCTCGACCATCAACGTGCCCGGCACCGGGAACGACATGGTCGGCGCGTGGAAGCCATAGTCCATCAGGCGCTTGGCCACGTCCTCTTCGCTGATGCCGGTCAGCGCCTTCAGCGGCCGCAGGTCGAGGATGCACTCATGCGCCACCCGCTGGTTGCGCCCGCGGTAGAGCACCGGGAAAGCGCCACCCAGCTGGCTGGCCAGGTAATTGGCCGAGAGGATCGCCACCTCGCTGGCATCTGCCAGCTGCGGCCCCATCATGGCTATGTACATCCAGCTGATCGGCAGGATGCTCGCACTGCCCCAGGGCGCGGCGCTGACTGCGCTGTTGTTCGGGTCCAGGCCGGGTATCGGCACCACCGGGTGGCTGGCGACGAACGGCTTGAGGTGCGCGCGAATGCCGATCGGGCCCATACCCGGGCCACCACCACCGTGGGGGATGCAGAAGGTCTTGTGCAGGTTCATGTGTGAAACGTCGGCGCCGATATCCGCCGGCCGTGCCAGGCCCACCTGGGCATTGAGGTTGGCGCCGTCCATGTAAACCTGGCCTCCGTGCTGGTGGACCACCTCGCAGATTTCGCGGATCCCCTCTTCATACACGCCGTGGGTCGACGGATAAGTGATCATCAGGCACGACAACCGATCCCCGGCCGAGTTGGCCTTGGCCTTGAGGTCGGCCAGGTCGACATTGCCATCATCGTCGCAATCGACGATCACCACCTCCATGCCGGCCATTTGCGCCGACGCCGGGTTGGTGCCGTGGGCCGACGACGGGATCAGGCACAGCGTGCGTTGTGGCTGGTGGCGGCTGCGGTGGTAGCGGGTAATGGCCATCAGGCCGGCGTACTCGCCCTGGGCGCCGGAGTTGGGCTGCATGCAGATGGCATCGAAGCCGGTAATGGCGCACAGCCAGCTTTCCAGCTCGTCGATCATTGCCTTGTAGCCGGTGGCCTGGGCCGCCGGGGCAAACGGGTGCAGTTGGGCAAAGCCAGGCCAGGTAATGGGGATCATCTCGCTGGTGGCGTTGAGCTTCATGGTGCACGAACCCAGCGGGATCATCGACTGGTTCAGCGCCAGGTCCTTGTTCTCCAGCTGCTTGAGGTAGCGCAGCATCTCGGTTTCGCTGTGGTGCAGGTTGAACACCGGGTGGGCGAGGAACGGCGTGCGCCGCACCAGGCTGGCGGGGATGCCTTCGGGCAGGGCCAGCTGATCGAGTGTGGCGATGTCGAGGCCATGGTCCACCCCCAGGAAGATGTCGAACAGTCGCAGCACCGTGTGCTCCGAGCAGGTCTCGTCCAGGCTCACGCCCAGGTGCCCGCGGCCGAGGATGCGCAAGTTGATCTGCGCGGCTTCGGCGCTTTCGATGATGGCCGCCTGGGCACCGCCGACATCCAGGGTGAGGGTGTCGAAGAAGTGCTGATTGAAGCGCTTGATACCCTTGGCTTCGAGGCCGGCGGCGAGGATGAAGGTCAGCCGGTGCACGCGCTGGGCAATGCGCTGCAGGCCTTCCGGGCCGTGGTACACCGCGTAGAAGCCGGCGATGTTGGCTAGCAGCACCTGGGCCGTGCAAATGTTGGAGTTGGCCTTCTCGCGGCGGATATGCTGCTCGCGGGTTTGCAGCGCCATGCGCAGCGCGGTATTGCCACGGGCATCGCGCGACACGCCGATGATGCGCCCCGGCATGGCTCGCTTGTAGTCATCGCGGCAAGCGAAATAGGCCGCGTGGGGGCCGCCATAGCCCATCGGTACGCCAAAACGCTGGGTCGAGCCCAGCACCACATCGGCGCCCAGCTCCCCTGGTGGTGCCAGCAGCACCAGGCTGAGCAGGTCTGCGGCTACGCAGGCCAGGGCATGCTGGCTGTGCAGATGATCGATCAGCGGACGCAGGTCGCGCACCTCGCCATGAGTATCCGGGTACTGCAGCAAGGCCCCGAAAACCGCGTGTTTGCCAAGGTTATCCACAGAGTCGACGATCAGCTCGAAGCCAAAGCCCTCGGCACGGGTCTTGAGTACCGACAGGGTCTGCGGGTGACAGTGCTCGTCGGCGAAGAAGGCATTGCTCTTGTTGCGCGCCACCCGCTTGGCCAGGGCCATGGCCTCGGCGGCGGCAGTGGCTTCGTCGAGCAGCGAGGCATTGGCCAGGGCCAACCCGGTGAGGTCGATGACCATCTGCTGGAAGTTCAGCAGCGCCTCCAGCCGGCCTTGGGCAATCTCGGGTTGATAGGGCGTATAGGCGGTATACCAGCCCGGGTTCTCCAGCACGTTGCGCAGGATGACCGTGGGGGTGATGGTGCCGTGGTAGCCCATGCCGATCAGGCTGGTCCAGACCTGATTCTGCCCGGCGTAACCGGCGAGCTTGGCCAGGGCGGCCTGTTCGTCCAGTGCCGGCGGCAGGTCGAGGGGGCGATTGAGGCGGATGTCTGGCGGTACGGTCTGCTCGATCAGCTCACTGCGGCTGGCGACACCCAGCGCATTGAGCATGGCCTGCTGCTCCGTGGCATCCGGGCCCAGGTGGCGACGCAGGAAAGGGTTGAGCTCTTGCAGTTGATGCAGGGATGGCGACTGGGACATGACGACGCTCTCTTCCTGAAACAGCTCTCATGGAGACTTACAAGTCTAGGAAGGGATTGCCGATTGTGCGGGGAAAGTTGCTTGCAGGCCCGGCCTCTTCGCGGCTAAAGCCGCTCCCACAGGGACCGCACAGATATCAGACGCTGTGCAGTACCTGTGGGAGCGGCTTTAGCCGCGAAGAGGCCGACGCGGTATTACTCGCCGATGGCAGCCTTGTAGCCAGCAGCATCCAGCAGCTTGTCCAGCTCGGCCGGGTTGCTTGGCTTGAGCTTGAAGATCCACGACTCGTAAGGCTGCTCGTTGAGCAGCTCAGGGCTGTCAGCCAGCTCTTCGTTGACCGCGATCACTTCGCCAGAGACCGGCGCATAGATGTCCGAAGCGGCCTTGACCGACTCGACCACACCGGCAGCGTCGCCAGCACCAAACACCTTGCCGACTTCGGACAGCTCGACGAACACCACGTCACCCAGGGCTTCCTGGGCGTGGTCGCTGATACCCACGGTCACGGTGCCGTCGGCTTCCAGGCGAGCCCACTCGTGGCTTTCGGCAAAACGCAGGTCGGCGGGGATATTGCTCATGTCTTGAATTCCTCGATTGGCTCAGCGGTACGCCCGCCGGTTGAAAATTGTTCAGATCAGGATCTTGCCGTGGCGCACGAAGGTCGGTTTGACCACCCGCACCGGGTACCACTTGCCGCGGATTTCCACCTCGGCCCGGTCGCCAGTGGCCATGGGCACGCGGGCAAGGGCGATGGACTTGCTCAGCGTAGGCGAGAAACTACCACTGGTGATCTCTCCTTCGCCAATCCCGGCTACACGCACCACCTGGTGGGCACGCAGCACGCCACGCTCTTCCAGCACCAGGCCGACCAGTTTTTTCTGTACACCTTGTTCGATTTCCTTCAGCAGGCCGGCGCGGCCGATGAAGTCGCGCTCGGCGGGCTCCCAGGCGATGCTCCAGCCCAGGTTGGAAGTGAGTGGTGTGTGTGCTTCGTCGATGTCCTGGCCGTACAGGTTCATGCCGGCTTCCAGGCGCAGGGTGTCGCGGGCGCCAAGGCCGCTTGGGGCAATACCGGCGCCGACCAGGTCGTTGAAGAAGGCCACGGCCTGCTCGCCAGGAAGGATGATCTCCAGGCCGTCTTCACCGGTATACCCGGTGCGGGCAATGAACCAGTCGCCTTCGGCCATGCCCTCGAATGGGCGCAGTTCGCGAATCAGCGCGGCGCGCGCGGGGCTGAGCAGGGCGGCGACCTTTTCGCGTGCATGCGGGCCCTGGATGGCGAGAATGGCCAGGTCGGGACGGACCCGGAAGTCCACGGCATAACCGGCACGCTGTGCGGCCAGCCAATCGAGTACCTTGGCCCGGGTAGCCGCGTTGGTGACCAGGCGGTAGCCGGTTTCGGTGCGGTAGACAATCAGGTCGTCGATGACCTTGCCCTGCTCCTGCAGCAACGGGCTATACAGCGCCTTGCCGATATCGTCGAGACGGGCCACATCGTTGGCCAGCAGGCGCTGCAACCAGGCAGTGGCGTCGCTGCCGTCGACATCGATCACAGTCATGTGGGACACATCGAACACCCCGCAATCGCTGCGCACCTGATGGTGCTCCTCGACCTGCGAGCCATAGTGCAGTGGCATGTCCCAGCCACCGAAATCGACCGTCTTGGCGCCCAGCGCCAGGTGCAAGTCGTACAAAAGCGTGCGCTGTCCCATGGGTTTCTCCTTCCGGGCGTGGCGAAGCGGCGGCGGTCGATGACGTTGGGTCGTCAGCTCTTCTTGTGTAGGACCCGCCGCGCGAGTGCCGCGCATTGTAGCCGCAAGGGCGCGGGCTGACACCCTCAGTGACTGTGACCGGGTCGACGTGCCGAACGGCGGATCAGGCCGATGACCGGCAGCAGGCCCACCAGCACCAGGGTCAGTGCCGGCAGCGATGCACGCGCCCACTCCCCCTCGCTGGTCATCTCGAACACACGTACCGCCAAGGTGTCCCAGCCGAACGGGCGCATCAGCAAGGTGGCCGGCATTTCTTTGAGCACGTCGACGAACACCAGCAGGGCGGCGCTGAGCGCGCCAGGTACCAGCAGTGGCAGATACACCTTGAAAAACAATCTCGCGCCGCCGACGCCCAGGCTGCGGGATGCCTCGGGCAGTGATGGGCGGATGCGCTCCAGGCTGCTCTCCAGCGGCCCGTAGGCCACCGCGATGAAGCGCACCAGGTAGGCCAGCAGCAAGGCCGCCAGGCTGCCCAGCAGCAGCGGCTTGCCGGCACCGCCCAGCCAGCTGGACAGCGGGATGACCAGGTGGTTGTCGAGGTAACTGAAGGCCAGCATGATCGACACCGCCAGCACCGAGCCGGGCAAGGCATAGCCCAGGTTGGCCAGGCCTACCCCGGCGCGGATACCACCCGTCGGCGCCTGGCGCCGGGCAAAGGCCAGCAGCAACGCCACGCACACCGTGACCAGCGCCGCCATGCCGCCCAGGTACAGGGTGTGCAGCACCAGGCCGACATAGCGCTCGTCCAGGTCATGCCGGCCGCGCTGCCAGAACCACGCCAGCAGTTGCAGCAGCGGGATGACGAAGGCGCAGGCGAACACCAGCAGGCACCAGCCACTGGCCAGCAACGCCTTGAACCCGCGCAGGTGGTACAGCGCCTGCCCGCGCGGCCGCTCGTTGCCGCTGCGGCTGGCGCCCCTGGCACGGCGCTCGCCATAAAGCACCAGCATTACTGCCAGCAGCAACAGGCTGGCCAGCTGGGCCGCGCTGGACAGGCTGAAGAAGCCGTACCAGGTCTTGTAGATGGCTGTCGTGAAGGTGTCGAAGTTGAAAACTGCCACCGCGCCAAAGTCGGCCAGAGTTTCCATCAGGGCCAGGGCGATACCGGCGCCGATCGCCGGCCGTGCCATTGGCAGGGCCACACGCCAGAACGCTTGCAGCGGGGACAGCCCCAGCACCCGCGCCGCCTCCATCAGCCCCTTGCCCTGGGCAAGGAATGCAGTACGCGCCAGCAGGTAGACATAGGGGTAGAACACCAGCACCAGGACGACGATCACCCCGCCAGTGGAACGCACCCGCGGCAGGCGCATCGGCCCGAACACCTCGCGCAGGGCGCTCTGCACCGGGCCGGCGAAGTCCAGCAGGCCGACGAAGACGAACGCCAGCACATAGGCCGGGATGGCGAACGGTAGCATCAGCGCCCAGTCCAGCCAGCGTCGGCCAGGGAACTCGCAGAGGCTGGTCAGCCAGGCCAGGCTGACGCCCAGCACGGTGACGCCGATACCCACACCCACCACCAGCGTCAGGGTATTGCCCAGCAGGCGAGTCATCTGGGTGTCGAGCAGGTGCGACCAGATCTGCATGTCGATCGACTGCCAGGACAACAGCAGAACGCTCAGGGGCAGGAGCACCAGGGCGGCGACCAGGGTGACCGGGAGGTACCAGCGGCGTTGGGGGGTGTGGGGCAAGGCTGAAGTCTCGAGTGCGATGGCGACCGCTGCGCGGTCGTTCGCGGGTGAACCCGCTCCCACAGGGTTCGGCGCCGCCCTTGGGGGCAGTGATATTCCTGTGGGAGCGGGTTCACCCGCGAAGAGGCCCTTGCAGGCCCCGGAAGGATAAAGCCTGGCGCTTAGTTCCAGCCAGCCCGATCCATCAAGCGAATCGCTTCAGCCTGACGCTTGCCAGCGATTTCCACCGGAATGCTGTCAGCCTTGAAGCTGCCCCACGCCGCCACTTCTTCCGATGGCTTGACCTTCGGGTTGGCCGGGAACTCCTGGTTGATGTCGGCGAACAGCTTCTGCGCCTCTTCACCGGTCATCCATTCCACCAGCTTCTTCGCTGCCTCCGGGTGTGGCGCGTGCTTGGTCAGGCCGATGCCCGACAGGTTCACGTGCACGCCACGGTCACCCTGGTTGGGCCAGAAGATCTTCACCGGCAGTTTCGGGTTCTGCTTGTGCAGGCGGCCATAGTAGTAGGTGTTGACCACGCCCACGTCGCACTGGCCGGCCTCGATGGCCTGGATCACGGCGTTGTCGTCGGAGAACACATCGGTGGACAGGTTGTTGACCCAGCCTTTGACGATTTGCTCGGTCTTCGCCTCGCCGTGGGTCTCGATCAGGGTGGCGGTCAGCGACTGGTTGTACACCTTCTTCGCCGTGCGCAGGCACAGGCGGCCTTCCCACTGCTTGTCGGCCAGGGCTTCGTAGGTGCTCAGCTCCTGCGGCTTGACCCGCTCGGTGGAGTAGATGATGGTGCGGGCGCGCAGGCTCAGGCCGGTCCAGTCGTGGGACGAGGCGCGGTACTGCGGTGGGATGTTCTGGTCGATGATGTCGGACTTGATCGGCTGCAGGATGCCCATCTGCTCGGCCTGCCACAGGTTGCCGGCATCGACGGTCAGCAGCAGGTCGGCCACGCCATTTTCGCCCTCGGCCTTGATGCGCTGCATCAGCGGGGCTTCCTTGTCGGTGATGAACTTGATCTTGACCCCGGTCTTGGCGGTATAGGCATCGAAAACCGGCTTGATCAGCTCGTCGATGCGCGAGGAGTACACCACCACTTCGTCCGCTGCCTGGGCGGCGCCGCCGAACAGGGTCAGGGCCAGGGCGGCCAGTAGGGGCTTGCGTGGCAACATGGAAAGCACTCCTCGGATCGTATGAGAGGCGCAAATGGTAGTGAATCCCATTTTCCGACTCATCTACATAGCCGTTACCGGATGTTGCAGAGGGATAACAGTTGCAAGGCTCCTGTGGGAGCGGGCAAGCCCGCGAACACCGGCAAAGCCGGTGCCATTCACCGCGTTGCCTGTTTCGCGGGCATGCCCGCTCCCACAGACTCCAGCAATCTCATGCCTTGGCCAGATCCGGCAGGTCGCCGCTCAAACCCAGCGCCTGTCGCACGAACATCGCTTTGGCCTCCGGCATCTGCTCCACCAGCTTCAACCCGCTGTTACGCAACCAGCGCAACGGCAACGGGTTGGCCTGGAACAACCGCTCAAACCCTTCCATCGCCGCCATCAGCGCCAGGTTGTGCGGCATGCGCCGCCGCTCGTAACGGCTCAGCACCTTCACATCAGCCAGCCGCTCGCCACGCTCGCAGGCATTGACCAGCACCTCGGCCAGCACCGCTGCATCCAGGAAGCCCAGATTGACGCCCTGCCCGGCCAGCGGGTGAATGGTGTGCGCGGCATCGCCGATCAATGCCAGGCCTTCATCCACATAGCGCTTGGCGTGGCGCTGACGCAGCGGCACGCACACTCTAGGGTCGGCTTGCAGCACATTACCCAGGCGCCCCTCGAAAGCCCGCTCAAGGGCCTTCAGGAAGGCAGCTTCATCCAGCGCCATCAATTGCTCGGCATGCTCCGGCGTGGTCGACCACACGATCGAGCACCAGTCCTGCTGGCCATCGCGGGTCAACGGCAGGAACGCCAATGGCCCTTCATCGGTGAAGCGCTGCCAGGCCGTGGCCTGGTGCCCGGCACTGCAACGCACGCTGGTGACGATGGCATGGTGCAGGTAATCCCACTCGCGGGTTTCGCAACCGGCCAGGCGCCGCACTGCCGAGTTGGCGCCATCGGCCGCGATCACCAGCGGCGCGCGCAGTTGCCGGCCATCTGCCAGGGTCAGTAGCCATTCATCGCCAGAACGGCGTAGCTGCTCCAGCCGCGCATTCGCCAACAGGCCGATGTCGCTGTCATGCAGGCGCTCCAGCAGGCCGTCCTGCACCACCCGGTTCTCGACGATATGGCCGAGCGTCTGGGCGTGCACGCTGGCAGCCGAAAAGTGAATCTGCCCGGTGCCGCTGCCATCCCACACATGCATGTCCGAGTATGGCGTGGCACGCCGCCGGGCAATGCCATCCCAGGCGCCAAGGCGCTCCAGAATGCGCTGGCTGGCCGCCGACAGCGCGCTGACACGCGGCTCGAACGGGGCCTGGACATCGAACGGCTTGACCGTCAGCGGGCCGCCGTCGAGCAAGAGGATTTGCAGGCCACTGTGGCGCAACGCCAGAGCCAAGGCGCTGCCGACCATACCGGCACCGACAATCAACAGATCTGCGCGCATTTCCATGCCTTACGCCAGCCTCGCTTGCGGCTTGAGCCGCACATATAGGGTTTTATCGACCCGCGCCACCAGCTCGCCGGTGCCGTCGCGGATGTCGACCTGCAAACGTGGCAGGCATTTCTTGCCGGTGGCGGTCTGCTGGCGGATGTCTTCCAGCAGCGCGTCATCGACGTGGAGTTCGGCATACACCGGGCCTTTGCCCGGCGCAATGAAATCGATGCTGGCTGCCTTGTCCCAGACGATGTAGTCACGCCCCAGCTGCTCGATCAGCAACAGCATGTAGAAAGGGTCGACCATCGAATACAGGCTGCCGCCAAACTGAGTACCGACATAGTTGCGGTTCCAGCGGGTCAGCTTCATCGCCACCTTGGCGCTGCGCAGGTCCGGGCTGATGTGCTGCACGCGGATACCGGCCCCCAGATACGGCGGGTACAGGTTCAACCGCCAGCGCAACAGGCGTGCCCGGCGCGCCAGCCGGCGCGCGTCGTCGCTCATGCCTGCCCCCGCGGGTCGGGGCGGGTACCAAGGCCCATGGCCTGCCTGGCGAACCAGCTCTTCGCCGGTGGCAACAGGTCCAGCCCGAGCAGGCCAAGGTTGCGCCCGGCGGCCAGCAACGGCTGGCTGCTGCCGAACAGGCGGGTGACCTGGTCGGAAAAACCGATGGTCATGGCCTGGTCCATGCGCTGGCGCTGGTGGTAGGCCTGCAACGTGGTCAGGTCGCCAGGCTGCTGCGGGCCGGCCAGCAGTGCCTCGGCCAGCGCCTGCACGTCACGAAGCGACAGGTTGAAGCCCTGGCCGGCAATGGGGTGCAGGCTGTGCGCGGCGTTGCCCAGCACCACCAGATGCGGCCGCACCTGCTCCTGGGCCTCGATCAGCGACAGTGGGTAGAGGTGCCGCGCGCCGACCTGACGCAAGGCGCCCAGACGATAGCCGAACACACCCTGCAGCTCGCGTAGGAAATTGCGCTCATCGATGTCGGCCAGGCGCCGCGCGTCCATGCCCTGGCGGGTCCAGACCAGCGCACAGCGGTTATCCGGCAGCGGCAACAGGGCCATGGGGCCTGCTTCGGTGAAACGCTCGAAAGCCTGGCCGCCGTGGGCCTCGCCCGGGGTGATATTGGCGATCAACGCGCTCTGTTGATAGGGCGTGTGGCGTACGTGGATGCCCAGCTGTTCGCGCAGGCCGGAGCGGCCACCGTCGGCCAGTACCGCCAGGTCGCACTCCAACTGGGTGTCGTCGTTCAGTTGCAAACGGTAGCCACCTTCGATGGCCTGCATCGCGGTCACTTCCGCCGGGCAGCGCCAGCTCACCACCTCGCTGTCCAGCCCTTGCCACAGGCACTGGCCCAACCAGGCGTTTTCCACCACGTAGCCCAGCGCCGGTACGCCCTCTTCCTGGGCATCCAGGCGGGTGGCGCCGAAGCGGCCGCGGTCGGACACATGAATTTGCCGAATCGGCTCCGCGCGGTGCTCGATGGCCTGCCACAGGCCCAGCTGCTGGTAGATCTGCCGGGTACCGAACGACAGTGCCGACGAACGCGCATCGTAGCTGGGTTGAAAGCTGTCACCCGGGGCGAACGGCTCGATCAGCAGAATCTTCCAGCCCCGCGCCTTGGCCCCCGCCTGTAGCGCCAGGGCCAGGCTCGCGCCCACCAGGCCGCCGCCGATGATCGCCAGGTTTACCCGGTTCATGCCGCGTCCTTGCGGGCGGCCTGCATCAACGCCTCGATCTCGGCGACCGTGCGCGGCACGCCCGAAGTCAGGATTTCACAGCCTTGCCTGGTCACTACCACGTCGTCCTCGATCCTTACACCAATGCCGCGCCATTTCTTCGCCACGGCCTGATTGTCGGCGCCTATGTAGATGCCCGGTTCGACGGTAAGCGCCATGCCGGGTTCAAGCACCCGCCACTCGCCACCCACCTTGTACTCGCCCACATCGTGTACATCCATGCCCAGCCAGTGCCCGGCGCGGTGCATGTAGAAGGCACGATAGGCCTCGCTGTCGATCAGCGCCTGCACCTCGCCCTTCAGCAGGCCCAGTTCCACCAGGCCCTCGGTGATGACCCGCACGGTGGCCTCATGGGCATGGTTCCAGTGCTTGCCGGGGGCGATTTCGGCAAACGCTGCGGCCTGAGCCTTGAGCACCAGCTCGTAGATGGCCTTTTGCTCCGGCGAAAAGCGCCCGCTGACCGGGAAGGTACGGGTGATGTCGCTGGCGTAGCAGTCGATCTCGCAACCGGCATCGATCAGCACCAAGTCGCCATCCTTCAGCGGGGCGTCGTTCTGCTGATAGTGCAGGATGCAGCCATTGCGCCCGGCCGCGACGATAGAACCGTAGGCCGGCATCTTCGCCCCACCCTTGCGGAATTCGTAGTCCAGCTCGGCTTCCAGGCTGTATTCGTGCAGCCCGGCCCGGCAGGCCTGCATGGCCCGCACGTGGGCCCGCGCCGAGATATCTGCGGCAGCGCGCATTACCTTCACTTCCGCCGCCGATTTATACAGGCGCATGTCGTGCAGCAGATGATCCAACGCAACGAACTCGTTCGGCGGCTGGGCGCCCAGGCGGGCCTTGGAGCGGATCACGTTGATCCAGTCCATCAGCCGGCGATCGAACTCGGGGTTGCTGCCCATGGCGCTGTACACCCGCTCACGGCCTTCGATCAGGCCCGGCAGGATCTCGTCGATGTCGGTGATGGGGAAGGCATCGTCTGCGCCGAAATCGCGCACCGCACCTTCCTGGCCGGCCCGCAGGCCATCCCACAGCTCGCGCTCGGGGTTGCGTTCACGGCAGAACAGCACGTATTCGCCATGCTCGCGCCCGGGGATCAGCGCAATCACCGCTTCCGGCTCGGGGAAACCACTGAGGTACTGGAAGTCGCTGTCCTGGCGGTAGACGTGCTCGACGTCGCGGTTGCGGATGGCAACCGCGGCAGCGGGCAGGATGGCGATGCTGTTGGGTACCATCTGCGCCATCAGCGCCTTGCGCCGACGGGCATACTCGGCCTTGGGAATGTGGCTCATGGGCAGACTACCCCCGGTTGATCAGTGCAGCGATGGCTTGGGTGCAGGGGCGGCCGGCTTGGCCAGCTCGGAGAACAGCAGCAATGGCGCCACGCGCAGGTATTCCATGACTTCCATGTAGTCGCTCTCGCCATCCTCGGACTCCTCGAGGGCTTCCTGAACCTGGGAAATGGCCACCAGGTCCTGCAGCACTTCCTTGGCCTCGTCGGACAGGTCCTTGCCACCGGCATTCAGGCCAAAACCGGTAATGAAGCCTTGGCACCACTGGCCCAGCGCGGTGGCGCGGTCGCTCAGGGCGGCGGCGTCGGAAGGCAGCAGCAGGACGATCGCCATGTCGTCGCTGGTGAGTTCGCCCTTGACCATTTCCTGCAGGCCGACCAGGGCGTTGCGAACGGAGTCACCGGGCTCGGTTTCCAGCAGCTGGGCCGCATCGGCCAGCCAGCCGTCGGCGTCGAAGCCGGCACCGGCGCAGCTGCGGCCGATCAGCAGGCCGTGCAGTTCGGCCGGGGTGACAGGATGGCCATTGCTGGACAGCAGCATGGCGAAGGCGATGTAGGGCGATTGGGTATTGGGCATGGGCAGCTAGGCGCCAGACGGCGCAATGACTAGAATGGAGACCTTGTATCCTAGCACCGGCAGGCGCGCCAAGACCATCGGCACTGGCCGTCGCCGCCCAGGGAGAGGCATCATCGCCAGGTGACTCAACGACGGAGCGAATCGAGTGCAACCCACGCAAGAGAACGACCTGCAGGCACTGATGAGCCGATTCGAGCTGCTGATCGAACGTGTCGAGCAACTAAAACGGCAAAATGCACTCCTAGTAGCTCAGGAAAAATCCTGGCGCGAAGAGCGCGCCCACCTCATCGAAAAGAACGAGATCGCCAAGCGCAAGGTCGAGTCGATGATTTTACGCCTCAAGGCTCTGGAGCAAGACTCATGAGTTCAAGCAATAGCGTCACCGTGCAGATCCTCGACAAGGAATATTCGATCATCTGCCCGCCGGAAGAGCGCAACAACCTGGTCAGCGCCGCGCGCTACCTGGACGGCAAGATGCGCGAGATCCGCAGCAGCGGCAAGGTGATCGGCGCCGACCGCATTGCGGTCATGGCAGCGTTGAACATCACCCACGAAATGCTGCACCGCCAGGAAGACCGCAACGATGCCCCGGCAGGCGGCACCACCCGCGAACAGGTGCGCGACCTGCTGGAACGGGTCGACCAGGCACTGTCCGACGACGCGGATACCAAAATCGGCTGAGATTGGTATACTGGCGCCACTCCCTGGGGGATGCGCCAGTCGGTTATGTCCCTGAGCCGATACGCACAACCACGGGGGTTGCACGCTGGGGCCGGTGTGCATGTCCGCCCGACGGAAAGCCTTAACGCCCCCTGCAATCTCCACCTTGAACTTTCGGGTTCAAGGGCTACACCGATAGCGGTCTTATCGGGGAGCCTGAATTCTCTTGCCCGCCCCCTCCGGCGGGCAATTCGTTTTGGCCGAGCGCTCGGCCAGCACACCTGGGATCGCCCGTGCCATGACCGACACCGCGCAGCTCACCCGCCCCCAGCTTCGTCGCCTGCTTCGCAATGCCCGCCGCGCCCTTACCCCTGCCCAGCAACGCCAGGCCGCCCTTGGGCTGTATCGCCAGCTGGCGCAGCACCCGCTGTTCCGCCGCGCCCGGCACATTGCCCTGTACCTGCCCAACGACGGTGAAATCGACCCATACCTGCTGCTGCGCGAAGCCCAGCGCCGCGGCAAGCGCACCTACCTGCCGGTGTTGCACGCCTGGCCGCGCACGCGCATGGTGTTCCAGCGCTTCGAGCACGGTGAAAAGCTCAAGCCCAACCGCTTTCGCATTCCGGAACCCGTTACCGACCGCAAGCGCCAGCGGCCGATCTGGGCATTGGACCTGATCCTGCTACCGCTGGTCGGCTTCGACGAAGTAGGAGGGCGGCTGGGAATGGGCGGTGGTTTCTATGATCGCAGCCTGGCCTACCAGGCGCGTCGCCAGACCTGGAAAAAGCCGTTGCTGTTGGGGCTGGCACATGAATGCCAGAAGGTCGAGCGGCTGGCTCAGGCCAGTTGGGATGTGCCGCTGCAGGGGACGGTCTCGGACCGTGGCTGGTACCTGGCGCCGCGTTGAGCGGCGCCGGCGTGGGCATCAACGTTGTGGCTGGCTGGCGTCGACCGGCATCTGATAGGCGTTGTCCAGCTTGCGCTCCCAGAACCCTTGCGCATAACCGGTAGTGACCACACCCAGGCCAAAAATGAACACCAGAATCCACAGCAGATCCGGCTTTTTACGTTGATTCATCGAAGATTGCCCCCCAAGCAAACTGTTCAGGCTCGGCGGTTTTCTGGGAACCACCGGAGCATCGCGCTTTAAACGGGGCGCATTTTCCGACAACCTGCGTCTGCAAGCAAACCTTGACGTCAACCGGCTGTCGGTTTCGTGCAACAGGTTATTTCAAACCTTTTCAGGAGCAGCACCCATGGCCTACTGGCTGATGAAATCCGAGCCTGACGAGCTCTCCATCGAAGCCCTCGGCCGCCTCGGCGAAGCGCGCTGGGACGGCGTGCGCAACTACCAGGCGCGCAATTTCCTGCGGGCCATGTGCGTTGGCGACGAGTTCTTTTTCTACCACTCCAGCTGCCCGCAGCCGGGCATCGCCGGCATCGCCAGGATCACCCGCGCTGCCTACCCGGACCCGACCGCGCTGGACCCGCAAAGCCACTACTACGATGCCAAGGCCACGGTCGACAAGAACCCGTGGAGCGCGGTGGATGTGGCTCATGTGCAAACCCTGCCACGGGTGCTGGAGCTGGGCTGGCTGAAACAGCAGGCAGGCCTGGCCGAACTGCCCCTGGTGCAAAAGGGTAGCCGCCTGTCGGTGATGCCGGTGACGCCGGAGCAATGGGCGGTGATTGTCGCTTTGCGTTGAAACTGCAGCTAAGGTCAGATCTTGCTGACCGGCGCGGTCCGCTGTAGGAGCGGCCTTGTGTCGCGATGGGGCGCACAGCGGCCCCGGGATGTCAGCGTCACCCCATGAATTGCCGGGGCTGCTTTGCAGCCCTTTCGCGACACAAGGCCGCTCCTACAGGGACTGTGGGGGCCTTTGATTGATATCAACACATCGCCAATGGCCGCAGGCCATGATGCAGTGTGCATGACCGCAAGGATGCAGAACGATGAACCGATACGCCCCCAGGATCTTCGCCATCGCGCTGATCGCCCTACTCGCAGCAGCCGGCGGGCTGGGATACTGGAAATCGCTCCACGACCAGTTGCCCGAAGGCCTGAGCATGGGCAACGGCCGCCTCGAAGCCACCGAAGTGCAGATCGCCAGCAAAATCCCCGGCCGCCTGGCCGAGGTGCTGGTCGACGAAGGTGACAAGGTCACTCGCGGCCAGCTGCTGGCGCGTATCGACACCCGCACCATGGAAGCCCAACGCAGCCAGGCCGAAGCTGAAGTGCTGCGCGCCCGGGAAAACTACGCAGCCGCCCAGGCCAGTGTGCAGCTGCGCCAGAGCGAACTGCTGCTGGCCAGCCAGGAGCTCAAGCGCGTGCGCGAGATCTTCCAGCGCAAGTACGCCAGCCAGCAATTGCTCGACCAACAGCAGGCGCGCTTCGACACGGCCAACGCCGCCGTGGTCGCCGCCCGCGCCCAGCTGGCGGCGATCAAGGCCGCCATCGGCGCCGCCGAGGCCCAGGTGGCGCAACTCACCAGCGAAATCGACGACAGCAGCCTGCGCGCACCGATCGACGGCATCATCCAGCTGCGCCTGGCCGAGCCGGGTGAAGTGCTGGGTGCCGGTGGCCGTGTGCTGATGTTGATCGACCCCAGCGACCAGTACATGAACCTGTACCTGCCGGCCTCCACCAGCGGCCGGCTGACCGTCGGCGACCAGGCGCGGATCGTGCTCGACGCCCTGCCCGAGCGGGCGCTGCCGGCGAAGGTGGCCTTTGTCGCGGCCAAGGCCCAGTTCACCCCCAAGCAGGTGGAAACCCGCGACGAGCGGCAGAAGCTGGTGTTCCGGGTCAAGTTGCGCCTGACCGACCCGGGCGCCGTGCCGCAGGCCAAGCCGGGCATGCCAGGCGCCGGCTATGTACGCACGGCTGAAGTGGACTGGCCGGCCAACCTGCAATGAACGCCCCGGCACTGTTGGCCGAGGGCATCAGCCATCGATATGGCCACCTGGTGGCTCTGCACCCCCTTGGGTTCAGCCTGCCGGCGGGCACCCGCTGCGCGCTGATCGGCCCTGACGGGGCTGGCAAATCGACCCTGCTGGGGCTGATCGCCGGCGTCAAGCGCCTGCAACAGGGCGAGCTGCAGGTGCTGGGCGGCTCGATTCGCCAGCGCCGCCATCGCGCGGCGCTGTACCCGAAAGTGGCGTTCATGCCGCAGGGGCTTGGCAACAATCTGTACCCGGAACTGTCGATCAGCGAGAACATCCGCTTTTTCGCCACCCTGTTCGGCCTCGGCCGGCGCGAGTGCGAGCAACGCATGGCCAACCTGCTGCAGGCCACTGACCTGCAGCGCTTTGCCGAGCGCCCGGCCGGCAAGCTGTCGGGCGGCATGAAGCAGAAGCTGGGCCTGTGCTGCGCACTGATCCACGAGCCGGACCTGCTGATCCTCGACGAACCGACCACCGGCGTCGACCCGCTGTCGCGGCGGCGCTTCTGGGAGCTGGTCGAGCAGGTGCGCGCGCAACGCCCGCAGCTGACCCTGCTGGTGGCCACCGCCTACATGGAAGAAGCCGAGCAGTTCGAGCATTGCCTGATGCTCGACGGCGGCCGCCTGCTGGCGGCAGGCCCCAGCCATGAACTGGCCGCAGTCACCCGCAGCGGCAAGCTGGACGACGCCTTCACCCACTACCAGGGCGCGGGCAAGGCACACCATCAACCCCTGACCATCCCGCCGCGCCCTGCCATGGACGGCCCGGTCGCCATCGAGGCGCACGACCTGACCCTGCGCTTTGGTGACTTCACTGCGGTCAACAAGGTCAGTTTCGCCATTGGCCGCGGGGAGATCTTCGGCTTTCTCGGCTCCAACGGCTGTGGCAAGACCACCACCATGAAAGTGCTCACCGGCCTGATGCCGGCCAGCGAGGGCAGCGCCAGCCTGCTCGGCCGCCCGGTGGATGCCAGCGACCTGGCCACGCGCAAGCGGGTCGGTTTCATGTCGCAGAGTTTTTCGCTGTATGGCGAGCTCAGCACCCGGCAGAACCTGGCCCTGCATGCCCGCCTGTTCGACCTGCCCAAGGCCGAAACCGCCCAGCGCATCGATGAGCTGATCGAACGCTTCGACCTGAGCGCCATCGCCGACCAGCCGTCCGGCGCCCTGCCCCTCGGCCTACGCCAGCGCCTGTCACTGGCGGTGGCGGTGCTGCACCGCCCGGAGGTGCTGATCCTCGACGAACCCACCTCCGGCGTCGACCCGGCCGCCCGCGACGATTTCTGGCGCCTGCTGGTGGAGCTGTCACGCGAGCAGGGCGTGACCATTTTCCTCTCCACCCACTTCATGAACGAAGCCCAGCGCTGCGACCGCATCTCGCTGATGCATGCCGGCCGGGTGCTGGCCTGCGACACGCCCGACGCCTTGCAGCATCAGTACCAGGGCGACACCCTGGAAGACGCGTTCGTACGTTGCCTGGAACAGGCCCAGGAACTGGCCCCGCAGGCCACCGACAATACCGTACTGGAGCAGGCAGCCTCGCCGGCACCGGCGCTGCGTCAAGGCTTCAGCCTGCGCCGCCTGCTGACCGTGGCCAGCCGTGAGGGCAAGGAGCTGCTGCGCGACAAGGTACGCCTGGCCTTCGCCCTGCTGGGGGCGATGTTCATGATGGTGATCTTCGGCTATGGCATTTCCCTGGATGTGGAAAACCTTGCCTTTGCCGTGCACGATCAGGACCAAAGCCCGCAAAGCCGGGCCTACCTCGAAGCCTTTCGTGGTTCACGCTATTTCGCCGAACAGGCGCCCATCCGTGATACCCGCGAAATGCACCAGCGCCTGCAGCGCTCGGAAATCAAACTGGCGCTGGAAATTCCGCCCGGCTTTGGCCGCGACCTGTACGCCGGTCGCCAACCGGTGGTGGCCGCCTGGCTAGACGGCGGCATGCCGTTCCGCGCGGAAACCAGCCGCAACTACGTGGAAGCCGTGCACCAGGCCAACCTCGAGCAACTGGCCAAGGCCAGCCCCCTGCCGCAGCCGCGCCAGGACCTGGTGCGTCTGGAAACCCGTTTTCGCTACAACCAGGATGTGGTCAGCGTGAACGCCATCGGCCCGGGAGTGATGGCGCTGATCCTGGCCTTCATCCCGGCCATGCTCACCGCGCTGGGCATCGTCCGCGAGAAAGAGCTCGGCTCCATCACCAACTTCTACGCCACGCCCCTCACCCGCCTGGAGTTCCTGCTCGGCAAGCAGATGCCCTATCTGGTCGTGAGCCTGGTCAACCTCGCTCTGCTGGTGGCAATGAACCGCTGGCTATTCGCCGTGCCGCTCAAGGGCAGCGTGCTGGCCCTGGCCTGCGGCGGCGTTGCCTACCTGCTGGCGACCACCAGCCTGGGCCTGCTGATTTCGGCGTTCACCCGCACCCAGATCGCCGCCATCCTCGGCACCATGATCATCACCAGCCTGCCGACCATCCAGTTTTCCGGGCTGATCGTGCCACGTTCGTCACTGGACGGCGCGGCGGCAGTGATGGGCCAACTGTTCCCGGCAGGCTACTTCCTCGACATTGCGGTCGGCACCTTCACCAAGGCGCTGGGCCTGCGCGAACTGTGGCCGCAGTGCCTGATCCTGCTGAGCTTCTTTGCCGTGTTCACCGGCCTGAGCCTGGCCATGCTGAAGAAGCAGGAGGCCTGAGATGTCGCGCCTGAATCACACCCTGCGCCTGGGCCTTAAAGAGCTGACCAGCCTGCGCCATGACAGCGTACTGCTGTTGTTCCTGCTGTATGCCTTCAGCGTGGCCATCTACATGCCGGCGGCGGGCTCGGTAATCGGCGTGCACAACGCCAGTGTCGCGATAGTGGACGAAGACCACAGCCTGCTCTCGCGCAAACTCGGCGAAGCCTTGCAACCGCCCGAGTTCCAGCCCGCCGCTCCGCTGGCCGCAGAGCGCCTGGACCAGGCCATGGACAGCGGCCAGTACACCTTCGTGATCAACGTGCCGGTGAGTTTCCAGAGCGACCTGCTGGCCGGGCGCTCGCCGGAGCTGCAGATCAATGTCGACGCCACAGCCATGAGCCAGGCCTTCATGGGGGCTGGCTACATCGGCCGCATCTTCGAACGCGAGTTGCTCGACTACAGCCAGCGCAACAATACGCAGAGCCCGGTGGTAATTAACGCCAAGGCCCTGTTCAACCCCAACCTGGAGGGTGGCTGGTTCCTGGCGGTGATCCAGATCGTCAACAACATCACCATCCTGGCGAT
Source organism: Pseudomonas sp. NLJ1 (assembly GCF_049486705.1). Classification (NCBI taxonomy): domain Bacteria; kingdom Pseudomonadati; phylum Pseudomonadota; class Gammaproteobacteria; order Pseudomonadales; family Pseudomonadaceae; genus Pseudomonas; species Pseudomonas sp. NLJ1. The sequence continues at coordinate 2,600,557 of NZ_CP137735.1, forward strand.
CATCCTCACCGGCACCGCGCTGCTGCGCGAACGCGAGCACGGCACCCTCGACCACCTGCTGGTGCTGCCGCTGACCGCGCTGGAAATCATGCTGGCGAAAATCGCCAGCAATGCGCTGGTGGTGGTGATCTGCACCTGGATTTCGCTGGTGGTTGTGGTCAAGGGTGCGCTTGGCGTGCCGTTGGTCGGCTCGATGGGGCTGTTCCTGGCAGTGACCGCGCTGTACCTGTTCGCCAGTACCGCACTAGGGATATTCCTCGCCACTCTGGCACGCTCGACGCCGCAGTTCGGCCTGCTGGCGATCCCGGTGATCATCCCGATGCTGTTGCTGTCAGGCGGCAGCACACCACTGGACAGCATGCCGCAGTGGTTGCAGTGGGTGATGCAAGGGTCGCCGTCGACTCACTTCGTCAGCCTTGGCGCCGCAATCCTGTTCCGTGATGCCGGGTGGACGGTGGTGTGGCCGGACATCCTGGCGCTGGCCGTGATCGGCCTGGTGTTCTTCGCCGTGGCGCTGGCGCGGTTTCGCCGTAGCCTGGCGTCCTGACCCGCGCATACCCGGCTCAAAATCTGAAGTTTGCGCGATTCCTGTGGGAGCGGGTTTACCCGCGAATACCGGCGCAGCCGGTGCCATGCACCGCGTTGGATTCTTCGCGGCTAAAGCCGCTCCCACGGGATCGCGCCACAGTGCGGATTGCGCTGCTCCTGAGAGAGCCGGCTTGCCGGTCACTGCACGATCAGGTTGTTGAACAGCAGGTCCTCAACAATCGGCTTGCCCTCTTCGGCTTCCATCACCTGCTGCACCTGCTTCAGCGCTTCCTGGCGAAGATGCTCCTTGGCTTCGACGTTGCTCATGCTGTCCACCGACTGCTGGGTGAACAGCGCCACCAGCTGGTTGCGGATCAGCGGCTCATGGTGCTTCACCGCCTTCGCGGCTTCGTCGCCGGTCACTCGCAGGGCCACATCGGCCTTGTACACGCGCAGCCGCGGGCTGCCGTCGAGCGCATAGTTGCCGACAAAGGGCGGGCTCAGGCTGATGTAGGCGACCTTGGGCGCCCCTTCCTTGGCTTCCTCGGCCATGGCCGCAGCCGGCAGCAGCAGCGCCAGCACCATCAAGATCCACGCTTTCACAAATTCGCTCCTCAATACAGTTGGCGCCAGCTTACCCAGCATGCCCTTCAAACCCAAGCCCGGGCTAGTGCCGCCACTTATGCCCGCACATCAGGGCGGGCCATGCTCGTTGACCCGGCAGGCGGCCTTCCTACACTTATCGGCCACGACCCGCAAAGGAATAGCCCCGATGAAAGCTGTGTTGTGCAAAACCCTGGGCCCGGCGCGCAACCTGGTGCTGGAAGAAGTACCCAGCCCGGTGCCGAAGAAAAACGAAATCCTGCTGGATGTGCATGCCGCCGGGGTCAATTTCCCCGATACCCTGATCATCGAAGGCAAGTACCAGTTCCAGCCACCGTTGCCGTTCTCCCCAGGCGGCGAGGCGGCGGGCGTGGTGGCCGCAGTCGGGGAAAAAGCCGGCGCGTTCAAGGTCGGCGAACGGGTCATGGCGCTGACCGGCTGGGGTGCGTTCGCCGAGCAGGTGGCGGTGCCGTTCTACAATGTGCTGCCGATCCCCCCGAGCATGGACTTCACCACTGCTGCAGCGTTCGGCATGACCTACGGCACCTCCATGCACGCCCTGCGCCAGCGCGGCCAGTTGCAGGCGGGCGAGACCCTGCTGGTGCTGGGCGCTTCCGGCGGGGTCGGGCTGGCGGCGGTGGAGATCGGCAAGGCGCTGGGCGCGCGGGTGATCGCGGCGGCCAGCAGTGCGGAGAAACTGGCTGTGGCCAAGGCAGCCGGGGCAGATGAACTGATCGACTACAGCCAGGCCAGCCTGCGTGAGGAGATCAAGCGCTTGACGGGTGGCCAGGGCGTCGACGTGATCTACGACCCGGTGGGTGGCGAGTTGTTCGAGCAGGCGGTGCGCGGGCTGGCCTGGAATGGCAGGTTGCTGGTGGTGGGCTTTGCCAGCGGGGCCATCCCGCAGCTGGCGGCCAACCTGGTGTTGCTCAAGGGCGCGGCGGTGCTCGGGGTGTTCTGGGGGGCGTTTGCCCAGCGTCAGCCGGAGGACAATGCGGCCAACTTCCGGCAGCTGTTTGCCTGGCATGCCGAAGGCAAGTTGAAGCCGCTGGTGTCGCAGACTTATCCACTGGCTGAGGCAGGGGCGGCCATTGAGAGGCTGGGGCAGCGGCAGGCTGTGGGTAAGTTGGTGGTGCTGGCCAGGTAAGACAGTTCCGGCCTTTTCGCGGGTGAACCCGCTCCCACAGGGACCGCACCGCCCTCAAGGAATGTGCAGTACCTGTGGGAGCGAGTTCACCCGCGAAGAGGCCGGCACAGGTAATCAAACTTCCCGCAGGTTATGGCAGCGCCTGAACCGCGCCTCCAGGTTGCGATCGGGCATCTGGTGGCTGCGCAGGGCATTCAAGGTCTGTTCGACGTAATCACGCGTGGTGCCATAGCGCCCCTTGGCACTGGCCAGGATCTGGCTGAGCAGTGTGTCCGGCAGGTTCCCGGCGTAGCACGGTAAATGCCGCTCCAGCACGAAGCCCAGAGCCTGCACCTTGCTGCCATCACCCAAACGGCAACTGAGCCAGTGCGGCCGGTACGCCGGGTATGGCATCTCGCGCTGCCACAGGGCCATCAGCGAATCGTCCAGGGTGCTTTCATCCAGCCGGTAGGCAAAACCACTGCAGGAGCCACCACGGTCCAGGCCGAACACCAGGCCGGGGGTTTCCGGCGTGCCGCGGTGTTCGTGCGACCACAGGTACAAGCCTCGGTGGTAACCATGCACTCGAGCGCGTTGGCGTTCCACCGAGTTGCACTCCGGCCGCCAGATCAACGAACCATAGGCGAACAGCCACACCGGCCCACCCTGATGGCGAGACATGGTTGTCTTCATGGAACTGAACAACTGTTCGCGAGTATGTTGCTGACCGAAGTCGAGTGTCGGTGGATATGGAACTTCCCAGGACATACTTTCAAGTGCCGACATAAGCTGCCGCCATTATCCCTGTGAACTACGGATGTAGCGAGATTCGATTACGATGCACCCCAAAGCCTCTGTACCAGGGGCGCTTGCAGTAACCATAGGACAGAAGTGCAGGAATACTCAAGCCCTCGCGCCAGAGTTTCATCCGCGCTCCCGACGACTGGAAAGTACTGTTTCGGCAACTGCGAAAGTTATTGGCCAAGGCGGTAACAATTACCGCCTTATACCCATACTTTCAAACTTCGGTTATTAGCCGCGTGGCGCGTAGGCAAAAACATCTGCGCGCATGCGATGCGCATCCATGCCGGCTTCGACCAAGGCGTCGAGAGTGGCATAGATCATGTTCGGCGAGCCGCTGGCATATACATGCACGCTGTTGAGGTCGGCGATGTCCTCGCAAACAGCCTCATGCAGCATGCCGCAACGGCCTTCCCAGCCGCACAGGTCGCTGACCACCTGGTGCAGGAACAGGTTGGGCAGGCGCTGCCATTCGTCCCAATGCTCGATCTGGTAGAAGTCCTCGGGCCGGCGCACGCCCCAGTACAGGTGCACCGGGTGCTTGAAACCCTGAGCCCGGCAATGCTCGACCAGGCTGTGCATCTGGCCCATGCCGGTGCCAGCAGCAATCAGCACCAGCGGCCCGTCGGGCAACTCGGCCAGGTGGGTGTCGCCGAACGGCATTTCGATGCGAGCCAGACCGTCGCGCTTGAGCTGCTCGATAAGTTGCAGCGCACTGGGCTCGCGCGCCAGCACATGCAGCTCCAGCTCGCGCCCGGCATGGGGTGCGGAAGCCAGCGAAAATGCCGCCTGCTTGCCGCCTTCGCGTTCGATCATCAGGTACTGCCCCGCGTGGTAGCGCGGCGGCCTGCCAGCCGGCGCGCGCAACCGCACGCGCCAGACGTCGCCACCGACCTCGACGCACTCACTGACACTGCACGCCAGTTTGCGCACCGGCAGCTCGCCCAGGGCGAGCACACCATCCCAGAGCAACACGCAATCCTCCAGCGGCTCGGCAATGCAGGTGAACAGCTCGCCATGGTCGCGGACTTCGCCGTCCTGGCGTACCCGGCCTTCGACCAACAACGCGGCGCAGACATGGCAATTGCCATTGCGGCAGCTGTTCGGGCAGTCATAGCCCAGCCGCCGCGCTCCATCCAGGATCCGTTCCCCGGGTTCGAGCGCCAGCACCGCCCCGGACGGCTGCAACGTTACCTGCATCAATCTATTCCCAACTGATCCCACAGCTCATCGATACGGCGGGTGACGGCCTCGTCCTTGACGATGACCCGTCCCCATTCGCGTGTAGTCTCGCCCGGCCACTTGTGCGTGGCGTCCAGGCCCATCTTCGACCCCAGCCCGGATACCGGCGACGCGAAGTCCAGGTAGTCGATCGGGGTGTTGTCGATCATCACCGTATCACGCTTGGGGTCCATGCGCGTGGTGATGGCCCAGATCACATCATTCCAGTCACGGGCATTGATATCGTCATCGGTGACAATAACGAACTTGGTGTACATGAACTGTCGCAGGAACGACCATACACCCAGCATCACGCGCTTGGCGTGGCCCGGGTACTGCTTTTTCATGGTCACCACCGCCATGCGGTACGAGCAGCCTTCCGGCGGCAGGTAGAAATCGACGATTTCCGGGAACTGCTTCTGCAGGATCGGCACGAACACTTCGTTCAGCGCCACGCCGAGGATCGCCGGTTCGTCTGGTGGGCGACCGGTGTAGGTGCTGTGGTAGATCGGTTTCTGCCGATGGGTGATGCGCTCGACGGTGAACACCGGGAAGCTGTCCACTTCGTTGTAGTAGCCGGTGTGGTCGCCGTATGGGCCTTCCGGGGCCATTTCGCCCGGGTGGATCACACCCTCCAGGATGATTTCGGCGGTGGCCGGCACCTGCAGATTGCTGCCCCGGCACTTGACCAGTTCGGTGCGGTTGCCGCGCAGCAGGCCGGCGAAGGCGTACTCGGAGAGGGTGTCCGGCACCGGGGTCACGGCGCCGAGGATAGTGGCCGGGTCAGCGCCCAGGGCCACGGCCACCGGGAACGGCTGGCCAGGGTTCTTCTCGCACCATTCGCGGTAGTCGAGGGCGCCGCCACGGTGGCTGAGCCAGCGCATGATGACTTTGTTGCGGCCGATCACCTGCTGGCGGTAGATGCCCAGGTTCTGGCGGTCCTTGTTCGGGCCGCGGGTGACTGTGAGCCCCCAGGTGATCAGCGGCGCCACATCGCCCGGCCAGCAGTGCTGGATCGGCAGAGCGCCGAGGTCGACATCGTCCCCCTCGACCAGCACTTCCTGACACACTGCATCCTTGACCACTTTCGGCGCCATCGACACGACTTTCTTGAAGATCGGCAGCTTGGACCAGGCATCCTTCAGGCCCTTCGGCGGCTCGGGCTCCTTGAGGAAGGCCAGCAGCTTGCCGATCTCGCGCAGTTCATCGACCGACTCGGCGCCCATGCCCATGGCCACGCGCTCCGGGGTTCCGAACAGGTTGCCCAGCACCGGAATGTCGAAGCCGGTGGGTTTTTCGAACAGCAATGCCGGGCCCTTGGCACGCAGGGTGCGGTCGCAGACCTCGGTCATTTCCAGGACGGGGGAGATCGGAACCTGGATGCGCTTGAGCTCGCCGCGCTGTTCCAGGCCACGGATGAAGTCGCGCAAGTCGCGATACTGCATGCAGGAGCCTCGTATTGGCCGTATCGGTCGGGGTGCAGAGTGTAGCGCCGTTCGGGCTCTGTTTGGGGGCAAAAATGCATTGGGGCCGCTTCGCGACCCATCGCGACACAAGGCCGCTCCTACAGGTTACGTATTCCCTGTAGGAGCGGCCTTGTGTCGCGATGGGCTGCAAAGCAGCCCCAATCAATCCCGAACTGAAACGCTTACTTGCGCTTCATCGACAGGAAGAACTCATCGTTGGTCTTGGTCTGCTTGAGCTTGTCGACCAGGAACTCGATGGCGGCGATTTCGTCCATCGGGTGCAGCAGCTTGCGCAGGATCCACATGCGCTGCAGTTCGTCGTCGGCGGTCAGCAGCTCTTCGCGGCGAGTGCCGGAACGGTTGATGTTGATGGCCGGGAACACGCGCTTTTCAGCGATGCGGCGATCCAGCGGCAGCTCCATGTTGCCGGTGCCCTTGAACTCTTCGTAGATCACCTCGTCCATCTTCGAGCCGGTTTCGACCAGCGCGGTGGCGATGATGGTCAGCGAACCGCCTTCCTCGATGTTACGCGCGGCACCGAAGAAACGCTTCGGCTTCTCCAGGGCGTGGGCATCGACACCACCGGTCAGTACCTTGCCGGAGCTCGGGATCACGGTGTTGTAGGCACGCGCCAGACGAGTAATGGAGTCCAGCAGGATGACCACGTCCTTCTTGTGCTCGACCAGGCGCTTGGCCTTCTCGATCACCATTTCGGCAACTTGCACGTGGCGGGTTGGCGGCTCATCGAAGGTAGAGGCAACCACTTCGCCGCGCACGGTGCGCTGCATTTCGGTCACTTCTTCCGGGCGCTCGTCGATCAGCAGGACGATCAGGTGGCACTCGGGGTTGTTACGGGTGATGTTGGCCGCGATGTTCTGCAGCATGATCGTCTTGCCCGCTTTCGGCGGGGCAACGATCAGGCCACGCTGGCCTTTGCCGATCGGGGCGCACAGGTCGATGACGCGGCCGGTCAGGTCTTCGGTGGAGCCGTTACCGGCTTCCATCTTCAGGCGCTTGTTCGGGAACAGCGGCGTCAGGTTTTCGAACAGGATCTTGTTCTTCGCGTTTTCCGGGCGGTCGAAGTTGATGGTGTCGACCTTCAGCAGGGCGAAGTAACGCTCTCCTTCCTTCGGCGGGCGGATCTTGCCGACGATGGTGTCGCCGGTACGCAGGTTGAAACGGCGGATCTGGCTGGGCGAGACGTAGATATCGTCAGGGCCGGCCAGGTAGGACGCATCAGCCGAACGCAGGAAACCGAAACCATCCTGGAGGATCTCCAGCACGCCGTCACCCGAGATCTCTTCGCCGCTTTTCGCGTGCTTCTTCAGCAGGGCGAAAATCACGTCCTGTTTGCGCGAACGGGCCATGTTTTCGATGCCCATCTGTTCGGCCATTTCCAAAAGATCGGTAATCGGCTTTTGCTTGAGTTCAGTCAGGTTCATAAGGGGAGTGACGTAATCATGTAAGAAGGGAGAATTAAGCTTCTGGCTTAATGAGGCCGCGCCGCTAGATGGCGACAGGATCGCGTACTGATTCGAATTAGGGATGCTTCGGCGACGGCATGTAGAGGGCACTGGAGAAGCAGTGCGAGGCCGAATGTAACACTTGCTTTTTTCTGCGTCTAGTGCTCTGAAAAAGAAAAGCCCCGCATCTGCGGGGCTTTTCCACATCACAGGTGGGCGTCGAGGAACGCGGCCAGCTGCGATTTGGACAGGGCGCCGACCTTGGTGGCTTCGACGTTGCCGTTCTTGAACAGCATCAGCGTCGGGATACCACGCACGCCGTGCTTGGCCGGGGTTTCCTGGTTCTCGTCGATGTTCAGCTTGGCGACGGTCAGTTTGCCCTCGTAGGTAGCAGCGATGTCGTCCAGTACCGGAGCGATCATCTTGCATGGACCGCACCATTCAGCCCAGTAGTCGACCAGTACGGCGCCTTCGGCCTTAAGGACATCGGCTTCGAAGGAGGCGTCGGTGACATGTTTGATCAGATCGCTGCTCATGGATATCTCCAGGGTCGTAAGCAAAAAAACGTGGCCCATGATAGCCGCACCCACGCCCGACAGGAAGCCGCGGACGATTGAGTGTAACTATAGTTGTGCAAGACGCCACGAATCGAAACTGTCACACAAACGTCATAGCATCGAATGGCACATTGCCTTGCATCAAGGCCAGCTCAACGGCTTTGTACCACGCGTTGGCGACAGCCTGCTATCGTGGCACGATTGCCAGGTTAACGACCGAGAACAACCAGATCATGCCGCATACCATCGCGAAGAACCTGTCCCTGATCGCCGCCATCGACCTTGGCTCCAACAGTTTCCACATGGTCGTGGCCAAGGCCCACCATACCGAAATCCGCATTCTCGAGCGGCTCGGCGAGAAGGTTCAGTTGGCCGCCGGCATCGACGAAGACCGCAAGCTCAGTGAAGAGGCAATGGAACGAGGCCTGGATTGCCTCAAGCGCTTTTCCCAACTGATCAACGGCATGCCGGCAGGCTCCGTGCGCATCGTCGGTACCAACGCCTTGCGCGAAGCGCGCAACCGCAACGAATTCATCCAGCGCGCCGAAGCCATCCTTGGCCACCCGGTCGAGGTGATTTCCGGCCGTGAAGAAGCGCGCCTGATCTACCTGGGCGTGTCGCACACCCTGGCCGATACCCCCGGCAAGCGCCTGGTGGCCGATATCGGCGGCGGCAGTACCGAGTTCATCATCGGCCAGCGCTTCGAGCCGCTGCTGCGCGAAAGCCTGCAGATGGGCTGCGTCAGCTTCACCCAGCGCTACTTCCGCGATGGCAAGATCACCCCGGCCCGCTACGCCCAGGCCTACACCGCCGCGCGCCTCGAGCTGATGAGCATCGAGAATGCCCTGCACCGCCTGACCTGGGACGAGGCCATCGGCTCGTCCGGTACCATTCGTGCCATCGGCGCTGCCATCAAGGCAGGTGGCCTGGGCAATGGCGAGGTCAACGCCGAGGGGCTGGCCTGGGTCAAGCGCAAGCTGTTCAAGCTGGGTGAGGTCGACAGGATCGACTTCGAAGGCGTCAAGCCGGACCGCCGCACCATCTTCCCCGCGGGCCTGGCAATTCTCGAAGCGATCTTCGATGCCCTGGAACTGCAGCGCATGGACCACTGCGACGGAGCCCTGCGCGAAGGCGTGCTGTTCGACCTGCTGGGCCGCCACCACCACGAAGATGTGCGCGAACGCACCCTGAACTCGCTGATGGAGCGCTACCACGTGGACCAAGGCCAGGCCGCGCGCGTCGAGCGCAAGGCGCTGCACGCTTTCGACCAGGTGGCCGCCGCGTGGGACCTGAAAGACGGGAACTGGCGCGATCTGCTGGGCTGGGCCGCGAAAGTGCACGAAATCGGCCTGGATATCGCCCACTACCATTACCACAAGCACGGCGCCTACCTGATCGAGCACTCCGACCTGTCAGGCTTCTCCCGCGAGGACCAACAGATGATGGCCTTGCTGGTGCGCGGCCACCGCCGCAACATTCCCAAGGACAAGATCGCCGAACTGGGCGAGGAAGGGGTCAAGCTGCTGCGCCTGTGCGTGCTGCTGCGCTTCGCCATCCTTTTCCATCACATCCGTGGCAACCAGCAGATGCCCAAGGTAGAGCTGAAGGCTGGCGATAACAGCCTGGATGTGGTGTTCCCCGCCGGCTGGCTGGAACAGAACCAGCTGACCCAGGCCGACTTCGCCAACGAGGCGGAGTGGCTGGCCCGGGTCGGCTTCGTCCTCAGCGTACGTTGAGGACCGGGTTGCTCAGGCGCTCCAGCAGGGTCGCCTGGGCACTACGCGGGTTCTGGTTGCCGGTTGGCGTGCTGCGCACGTAGCGCCCGTCCGGCTGCAGGGTCCAGGCGTGGGTGTTGTCGGTCAGGTAGCCTTCCAGCTCCTTCTTCACCCGCAGCAACAGCTTCTTGCCTTCCACCGGGAAGCAAGTCTCGACGCGCTTGTCGAGGTTGCGCTCCATCCAGTCGGCACTGGACAGGTAGATCTGCTCTTCGCCGCCATTGAGGAAGTAGAACACTCGCGTGTGCTCGAGGAAGCGGCCGATGATGGAGCGCACCTGGATATTGTGCGAAACCCCCGGAATACCTGGGCGCAGGCAGCACATGCCACGCACCACCAGATCGATCTTCACGCCCGACTGGCTGGCCTTGTACAGCGCCTTGATGACCTTGGCGTCGGTCAGCGAGTTGAACTTGGCAATGATATGCGCCGGCTTGCCTTCGAGGGCGAACTGGGTTTCGCGCGCGATCATGTCGAGCATGCCCTTCTTCAGGGTGAACGGCGCGTGCAGCAGTTTCTTCATGCGCAGGGTCTTGCCCATGCCGATCAGCTGGCTGAACAACTTGCCGACGTCCTCGGTGAGGGCGTCGTCGGAGGTTAGCAGGCTGTAGTCGGTGTACAGACGGGCGTTGCCGGCGTGGTAGTTACCGGTGCCCAGGTGCGCATAACGCACGATCTCACCCTGCTCGCGGCGCAGGATCAGCATCATCTTGGCGTGGGTCTTGAAGCCGACCACGCCGTAGATCACCACCGCACCGGCCGCTTGCAGGCGGCTGGCCATCTGCAGGTTGGACTCTTCGTCGAAGCGTGCCCGCAACTCGATCACTGCGGTGACCTCCTTGCCGTTACGCGCCGCGTCCACCAGCGCATCGACGATTTCCGAGTTGGCCCCGGAACGGTACAGCGTCTGGCGCACGGCAAGCACATGTGGGTCCTTGGCGGCCTGGCGCAGCAGGTCGATCACCGGGGTGAAGGACTCGAACGGGTGCATCAGCAGGATGTCCTGCTTGCCGATCACGCTGAAGATGTTGTCGGCGTTGACCAGCAGCTTGGGGATCGCCGGGGTGAACGGCGTGTACTGCAGCTCGGGGTGGCTGTCCAGGCCGGTGATGCTGAACAGGCGGGTAAGGTTGACCGGGCCGTTGACCTGGTACAGCTCGCTTTCGCTGAGGCTGAACTGCTTGAGCAGGTAGTCCGACAGATGTTTCGGGCAGGTGTCGGCTACTTCCAGGCGCACGGCGTCACCGTAGCGGCGCGAGAACAGCTCGCCGCGCAGGGCGCGAGCCAGGTCGTCGACCTCTTCGGAGTCCAACGCCAGGTCGGCGTTACGGGTCAGGCGGAACTGGTAGCAGCCCTTCACCTTCATGCCCTGGAACAGGTCGTCGGCGTGCGCGTGGATCATCGAGGACAGGAACACGTAGTTGGCGCCGGGGCCACCCACATCTTCCGGCACCCGGATGACCCGCGGTAGCAGGCGCGGGGCCGGGATGATCGCCAGGCCCGAATCGCGGCCGAAGGCATCGACACCCTCGAGCTCGACGATGAAGTTGAGGCTCTTGTTCACCAGCAGCGGGAATGGGTGAGTCGGGTCGAGGCCGATCGGGGTGATGATCGGGGCGATTTCATCGCGGAAGTAGCGGCGCACCCAGGTCTTGAGCTTGGGTGTCCAGTAACGGCGGCGGATGAAGCGGATATGGTGCTTTTCCAGCTCCGGCAGCAGCACATCGTTGAGAATCGCGTACTGGCGCTCCACTTCGCTGTGCACCAGGTCGCTGATGCGCGCCAGCGCCTGGTGCGGCTGCAGGCCGTCGGCACCGGCCTGCTCACGGGCAAAGTTGATCTGCTTCTTCAGGCCGGCGACGCGGATCTCGAAGAACTCGTCGAGGTTGCTGGAGAAGATCAACAGGAACTTGAGGCGTTCGAGCAGCGGGTAACTCTCGTCCAGCGCCTGTTCCAGCACACGGATATTGAACTGCAGCTGCGAGAGTTCGCGATGAATGTACAGGCTGCTGTCGTCCAGGCCCGGGATGACGATCGCCGGGGCCGGCGCAGGGGCCGGAGCCGCAGCCTCTGCCACCGGTTCCGCGGCAGGCTGGGGGGCCGGCGGCAGGTCTGGCGGGGTCTGCACCATCTCTTCGGGGAGTTCCTGAGCATCCTTGATCGCGACAGGGGTTAGCACTTCATTATTCATCTGGCGTTCCTGAGGACGTTAACGCCCTATCATCTATTGAGCGGCAAGATAAGCGCCCATTATGACGCCTGTGTTACATGCCAGGGCAAGCCATGCCGCGTGGCTTCTGGCATTCTCCGAGCGGGAATTGTTCATGTCGAGACACATTTGGACACTTTCACGAACGCGCGCGAAGGGGTAGGCTTCGCGTTCATTTCGCCAGCACCTCAGAAAATGCTTCAACAATTCCTGCAGGATTTCGGCTACTTCGCCCTTTTTCTAGGCACCTTCTTCGAAGGCGAGACCATCCTGGTGCTTGCGGGATTCCTTGCGTTCCGCGGTTACATGGACATCAACCTGGTGTGCCTGGTGGCGTTTTTCGGCAGCTATGCCGGCGACCAGCTGTGGTACTTCATGGGCCGCCGCCACGGGCGCAGGATCCTGGCACGCAAACCGCGCTGGCAGGCGATGGGTGACCGGGCGCTGGACCACATCCGTCGCCACCCCGACATCTGGGTACTGAGTTTCCGCTTCGTCTATGGCTTGCGCACGGTCATGCCGGTGGCCATTGGCCTGTCCGGCTACCCACCACGCCGCTATCTGCTGCTGAACGGTATCGGCGCGGCCATCTGGGCAGTGGCCCTGGGCGCGGCCGCGTACCATTTCGGCGCCATCCTCGAAGGCCTGCTGGGCAACGTGAAGCGCTACGAGCTATGGGTGCTCGGTGGCCTGTTGGCGCTGGGCGGCCTGCTATGGCTGCGCCGGCGCTTCCGCACGTTGCGCGCGGAGCGCAAGGCGGCGGGCAAGGCCCAGGCCCCAGAGGCTGAGCAGGCTGTAAGCCACGAGCAGCAACCAGGCCAGCGGCACGACCACCGCTAGGCCCAGTGCGCCGGCCAGGTACAGCGCCGGCGCATTCGCCAGCAACCGTACCAGCTCCAGGCGCACGGCCCATGGCCGGTTCTCCAGCAGCGCGCCAAGCACGAACAAGCCAAACGCCATCAGCCCCCAGCCGAGCAACAGGGCGGCGGTTGGCACTCGCTCGGCTACCTCCATCAGATAGCTGCCCAGCGCCACGTAAACCACGAATTGCGCCGCCACATAGGCCTGCTGCGCGCGGCCCAGGGCAACCTCGAACTTGCGGAACAACGCCAGGTCCTGCTTGGCCTGTGGGTAGCGTGCGGCCACATCGGCCGGGCGCCAGCCGGTGGGCATGAACCAGATCCGCAGCTTGTCCCACAGGCTGTCAGCGCGCCGGGCATCGTGCCAGAGCTGGGCATAGAACTGCAGGTTGGCCCACAGCGGGTTCCAGCTGGCCAGCGGCGTGGTCACCCCGAACACCACCGGTTCGGCCGGGTCCTCCTCTTTGAAGGTGCCGAACAGACGATCCCAGAGAATGAACACGCCGCCGTAATTGCGATCCAAGTAAGCAGGATTTTGCGCATGGTGGACGCGATGGTTGGATGGCGTGATCAACACCCACTCGAGCCAGCCCAGCTTGGGAATGTGCCGGGTATGCACCCAGAACTGGTAAAGCAGGTTGAGCGACGCCACCGTGATGAACACCAGCGGCGGCACACCGAGCAACGCCAGCGGCAGGTAGAACAGCCACGAGAAGATGAACCCGCTGCTGGTCTGGCGCAGCGCCGTAGTGAGGTTGTACTCCTCGCTCTGGTGATGCACCGAGTGCGCAGCCCACAGCACGTTGCGCTCGTGGCCAAGACGGTGCAGCCAGTAATAGCAGAAGTCGTACAGGACAAAGGCCAGCAGCCACACCCACCAGGCCTGCGGCGGCAGCTGCAGCAACGCCATGTGCTCGAACGCCATGGCATAGGTCACCAGCCCCACCCCTTTGGTCAGCAACCCGGTACTGGTCGACAGCGCGCCGGTGCTGAGGCTGTTGATCGAGTCGGCCAGGGTGAAGTTGCGCTGGCCACGCACATGGTCGGCCAGCAGCTCGACGGCGATCAGCACGAAGAAGAACGGCACGGCCAGCAGAATCAGGTCCATGGGTACGACCTCAGACGTTATCCGCCAAGATTAGGCCGCGCTTGCGGGAATCCCTATGGCTACATCTGCCAAACTAGAGGACATTTAGCGCCTCGACACTGGAGTAAAAAGCATGACAAAAAAAGTAGCGGTGATTCTTTCCGGCTGTGGCGTTTATGACGGCGCCGAAATCCACGAAAGCGTGATCACCCTGCTGCGCCTCGACCAGCGTGGTGCGCAGGTGCAGTGCTTCGCGCCGAACATTGCGCAGATGCATGTGATCAACCACCTGACCGGCGAGGAAATGCCCGAGTCGCGCAATGTGCTGGTGGAATCGGCGCGCATTGCCCGCGGCGAGGTCAAGGACATCCGCGAAGCCAGGGCCGAAGACTTCGATGCGCTGATCGTGCCGGGCGGTTTCGGAGCGGCGAAAAACCTGTCCAACTTTGCCGTGGAAGCTGCCAACTGCAGCGTCCACCCGGATGTGCTGGCCCTGGCCGAAGCCTTTGCAGCGGCGTGCAAGCCGGTTGGCCTGATCTGCATCTCGCCGGCGCTGGCGGCGAAGATCTACGGGCCGGGTGTGGTCTGCACCATCGGTAGCGACGCGGGCACTGCGGAGACCATGACGAAGATGGGTGCTACCCATGAAGAATGCGATGTACACGACATTGTCGAAGACACCCAGCGCAAGCTGGTCACCACCCCGGCGTACATGGAGGCCAAGTCGATCAGTGAAGCGGCTGGAGGCATCTACAAGCTGGTGGACCGGGTGCTGGAGCTGACGCACGAGTAACCGGTGCAAGATCAGCATCTGAAGCGGTCCCTGTGGGAGCGGCCTTGTGTCGCGAAAGGGCCGCAGCGCGGCCCCGGCAATTCATGCGGCGAAGCTGAAATCCTGGGGCCGCTTCGCGGCCCTTTCGCGACGCAAGGCCGCTCCCACACGTCGCGCCCATCCCGCCAGCCGGGTCGTTTCAAGGCTTGGACAACCGGGCGATGATCCGGTCCAGCGCATTGGCAAACGCCTGCTTCTCACGCTCGCCATAAGGCGCCTGCCCTCCCCCCACCTGACCCTGCTCGCGCAGGCCGGTAAACAGGTTGCGCGCCGCCAGCCGATCACCCATGTTGCGCTCGTCGAACTCGCGACCGCGCGGGTCCAGCGCCGCCACGCCCTTTTTCACCAGGCGGTCGGCCAACGGCACGTCACTGCAGATCACCAGCTCGCCGGGCACGGCGTGCTCCACCAGGTAATCGTCAGCTGCGTCCATGCCGCTGGGCACCACGATCAAACGCACGATCGCGAACGCCGGCTTGGCCACAGCCTGGCCCGCCACCATCACTACCTCGAACTTGCGCTTGAGGGCGAACTTTACGATCAGATCCTTGGCCGCCTTGGGGCAGGCGTCGGCATCGATCCACACACGCATCGGAAAACCTCGCAATCAGCTTGAGGCCTCCATCATGCCTCAAGCGCAACGAAAGCTGGAGCAGCTGCCACGCACGTTGGGAAAATGGCGCCAATATTTCAATTGCCGCTTATCCGACCCCGCCACTCAGGCTAAACTCGCCACAGCTCCGCTGGCCTGCCCCGAGTGCGCAATGAACCACCCCCACGAAATCCGCCCTGACCTGGACGAAGGCATCGACCGCAAGGTCCTGGCGACATTGCGTGCGCGCTTTCTGCGGCTCAACCAGGGCCGGCTGCAGCGGGCCCTGGAGGGCCTGTCGACGCGCCAGCAACAGGTGCTGACGCTGCTGCCACTGCTGTTTCATGTGAACCACCCGTTGCTGCCGGGCTATGTCTCCGGCAGCACTCCCGCCGGCGTATCGGGCTACGAGCCGAGCGCCGACCTGGTAGTCGAGGCCCAGCGCCTTGCCCGCTCGTTCACCTACAAAGCCCGCCATGGCAATCCGCCGCGGCCGATCCACGGCCTGTTCCTGATGGGCAGCCTGGGCTCGCTGGCCCAGGCCGAGCACAGCGACATGGACCTGTGGGTATGCCACGCGCCCGGCCTGGCCGACGAGCAGCTGGGCGAGTTGCGCCGCAAATGCCAGCTGCTGGAGGCATGGGCAGCAAGCCTGGGTGCCGAGGCGCACTTCTTCCTGATCGACACGCAAGGTTTCGCCCAGGGCCAGCGCGAGGGCCAACTCGGTTCCGACGATTGCGGCACCACCCAGCACTACCTGCTGCTGGACGAGTTCTACCGCACCACTATCTGGCTGGCCGGGCGCACGCCTCTGTGGTGGCTGGTGCCGGTCTACCAGGAACACGATTACCACGCTTATACCCAGACTCTGCTGTCCAAGCGCTTTATCCGCAGCCAGGACGCCCTCGACCTCGGCAACCTCGCGCACATTCCGCCCGGCGAATTCGTCGGCGCCGGCTTGTGGCAGCTGTTCAAAGGCATCGACTCGCCCTACAAGTCACTGCTCAAGCTGCTGCTGACCGAGGCCTATGCCAGCGAGCACCCCGCCGTCCGCTGCCTGAGCCTGGACTACAAGCAGGCAGTGTTCGCCAACCAGCTCGACCTCGACGAGCTGGACCCCTACGTGATGGTGTACCGGCGCATCGAGCGTTACCTGCTGCAGCGCGGCGAACACGCGCGCCTGGAGCTGGTGCGGCGCAGCCTGTACCTGAAGGTGAACAAGAAGCTCAGCGACCCGGCCCGGGCCAATGGCTGGCAGCGCCGGCTGTTGCAGCGCCTGGCCGACGAGTGGGGCTGGGACCAGCGCCAGTTGGCCCTGCTGGACAGTCGCAACCAATGGAAAGTGCAGCAGGTTGCCGTCGAGCGCCGTGAACTGGTGGCCGAACTGAACCACAGCTACCGCTTCCTCAGCCAGTTCGCCCGCACCCAGAACGCCAGCAGCCGCGCCGACCAGCGCGATCTCAACGTGCTGGGCCGGCGCCTTTACGCAGCCTTCGAGCGCCGCGCCGGCAAGGTCGAAGTGATCAACCCCGGTATCGCCCCGGACCTGGCCGAAGGCACCCTGACCCTGGTCCAGGCGCCTAACCGCAAGGAGCCTGGCAGCTACCACTGGGAGCTCTACACCGGCAACCTGAGCCCTCATGAAGTGGACCACTTCAGCCCGCTAAAGCGCTGCCGCGAGCTGCTCGAACTGCTGACCTGGGCCCATCGCAACGGGGTGATCGACAGCAGCACGCGCCTGGCGCTACACCCAGGTGTCAGCGACCTGAGCGAATTCGAACTCTTCAACCTGGTGGGCTGCCTGCAGCAGAGCATCCCCCTGCCCTTGCCGACCGTCAGCGAAGTTCGCTTGCTGCAACCCAGCGTTGCCGAGGAAGTGCTGCTGCTGGTCAACGTCGCCATCGACCCACTGCGCCACCACCGCGACCTGAACATCCTGATGACCACCGAGCGCACCGACTCGCTGAGCTATGCAGGCGTGCGCGAAAACCTGGTTCTGACCCTGGACCAGGTCACCCTCAACAGCTGGAACGAGGTATTGGTCCAGCGCTATGACGGCGAGCACGCGCTGGTGCGCTGCCTGCGCGACTTCCTCAACAGCCCCGTGCTGCGCGGCCACCGTCCGAGGGTGCGGGTGCGCTGCTTCTGCCAGAGCCGCGCCCAGGCCATCGGCCAGCGCGTGGAGGAAATCTTCGACACCGTGCAGCTGCTGCTGGACCAGGGCCTGAACCACCGCTACCTGCTGCAGGTGGCCCAGCACACCCATGTGCTGGAGCTGCTGGCCGGACATGTCGGCCTTACCACCCTGGCCGAACATGAGGCGCTGCTGGACCACCTGGGCCAAGAGCGTAGTGCCTACAGCCCGTTGTACCTGGACGCCAACGCCCTGCAGGACCACGACCTGCACCTGGTGCTGGAGCAAGGTCGGCCAGCCTGCATCCAGGTGTTCTACCGCCTGCAGGGTGGCTGGGCCGAGCTGTACGTGCTGGATGAATACAACGCCCTGTGGCAGCAACGCCTGCCGCTGCACGACGAAGCCCACCTGCTGTTGCCGCTGCAGCGCTTCCTGCGCTCTGTGGTGATGCGCCGGGATGCCCGTCTGCCGTTGGACACTCAGCGCGCGGCCTCACTGGACATCCACTACGCGCAACTGTTGCCTTCCGGGCCAGGCAAGGCACGCAGCATCGAGCCGCGCCAGGCCCCGTTCGAGGGTAGCGACCAGCCTTACTACGAGGTGCAGGCAATCATCCAGGGCGGGGTGGCGGGTGCGGCGCACGTGACGCTGTACTGCGACCAGCAGGAGTTTTCCGAACTGGAGCATGGTGAGCAGCTGTATGCGGTGGTGGCCAGGCAGATCATCGGCCAGCGACGGGGTGCAGAGCAGTACCGCTGCTACATCACCGACCTGGACTTGTCCGAGTTGCTGGATGACCAGCTGGGGTCGACGCAGCTGTACCTGCGCTACAAGCGGGAGCTGGAGCAGGCTTTGAACGAGGGGTTGGAGCAGGTCCTGGGCGAATGACCCAATGCAGTACCTGTGGGAGCGGGTTCACCCGCGAACACCGGCAAAGCCGGTGCCATACACCGCGTCGCCTGCTTCGCGGGTGAACCCGCTCCCACAGGGTCCGTCATGGACCTGTGAATGCCTTCGTGATTCTACAGGTCGAAATCGCCCGCCGCTTCCGGCTGGTATTCCACTTCCAGCAGCTTCAGCTTGAGGGTCTTGCCCCCCGGTGCCGGCCAGTCGATCTGCTCGCCCACCGACAACCCGAGCAAGGCACAACCGATCGGCGCCAGGATCGAGACCTTGCCTTCCGGCCCGGCATCCTTCGGGTAAACCAGGGTCAGGTGGTAGTCCTTGCCGCTGGCTTCCTCACGGCAGTGCACGCGCGAGTTCATGGTCACTACGCCTGCCGGAACTTCCTCGTGACCGACCACCTGCTCGGCGCGGTCCAGCTCGTCCTGCAGGGCGAGCACACCCGGCGTACTCTCGTCGAGGCTGTCGATCAGACGCTCCAGACGTTGTACGTCCAATCGGGTGAGGATGAGGGAAGGCTTGGTGCTCATGATCCAGTCAGACTCCTTTGAACAGGCGGTTTTCATCGTGCAGATAAAGCAAAACCCCGCCCAAGGGCGGGGTTTGTGAAGGCTTTGGCGTCACCGACGCAGAACTCGACGTTACCACAGCCGGGTAAATACTCAAGCCCCTGCGATCAGTGTGCCTTAGCCTGGTCGCGCAGGGCCTGGGCCTCGCGGCAGATCTGCCGGCGCCGTTCGTCATCGGCCGAACGCCATTCGCGGATGTGCTCGACATGCCGATGGCAACCCGTGCAGACCCGCTGTTCGTCCAGCCGGCAAACGCTGATGCAGGGCGACGGCACTGCGGGGCTGACGTTGCTGTAGAGCGGCTTGGGCGGCCGGGCCTGGGGGCTGCTCATGTTCAGATCTCGTCGAAGTCCAGCTTCTCGCCGGCCCGCTCCCAGACGATGCGCTCGAGCATTTCGCCCAGCAGCTCTTCGCTCTTCTCGCATACCCACTTGCCGCTGTCTTCGTCGTAGTCGAAGTGGAAACCGCCGGAACGGTCGGCCAGCCACAGCTGGCGCAGCGGCTCCTGGCGGCTGAAGATCAGCGTGCTGCCGTTGTCGAACTTGACGGTCAGGACGCCAGCGGAGTTCTCCATGTCCAGGTCCAGGCCGCTCTCGTCGAACAGGTCCTCCAGGGCCTGTTGGGTAGCGTCGACCAGATCATGGAAACGCGCTTCACTCAAACTCATTGCAGGAACCTCGAAATTGGCTGCGTTACAGGCAAGCCCGGCAAGATACGGGCGCTTGCCACCGAATGCAAAGGTTTAGCCGTTGCCTTCACTGGCATGAACTCAAAGCCTGTGGGAGCGGGCATGCCCGCGAAGCAGGCGCCGCGGTGTGTGGCACCGGCTTTGCCGGTGTTCGCGGGCAAGCCCGCTCCCACAGGGCCCCTTGCAGGCGGTAAGAATAGCCCGCCCGGCGGGCCGGCCCTTGCATAGGCAAGCCGCCGGTCGCTCGGTATACTCGGGCGCAATACTGCATTTTTCTAAGGATTTCACCCATGAAGCGCCTGATTTCCTCCTTCGCGGCGCTGGTCGCTGTTGCCTGCCTCGTTTCGGCCTGCGGCCAGAAAGGCCCGCTGTATCTGCCTGAAGACGGCGATAACGGCAAAGCGCACAAGTCGCACCAGCACCAGCCAAAAGCCAAGCCGGCCCCGGTAGAGGAGCAGCAGCCCGAGCTGCAGTCCGAGCCCGAGCAGTCGCCAGCGCAGTAAGGAAACCAGATGAACGCTTTCAACTACCGCGACGGCGAGCTGTTCGCGGAAGGCGTGGGCCTGTCGGCCATCGCCGAACGCTACGGCACTCCGACCTACGTGTACTCGCGCGCCCACATCGAGGCCCAGTACCGCAGCTACGCCGACGCCCTGCAAGGCACCGAGCACCTGGTGTGCTTCGCGGTAAAGGCCAACTCCAACCTCGGCGTGCTGAACGTGCTGGCGCGCCTGGGCGCAGGCTTCGACATCGTTTCCGGCGGTGAGCTGGAGCGCGTGCTGGCCGCTGGCGGCCGTGCCGACCGCGTGGTGTTCTCCGGCGTCGGCAAGACCCGCGACGACATGCGCCGTGCCCTGGAGGTCGGCGTGCACTGCTTCAACGTCGAATCAACCGACGAACTGGAGCGCCTGCAAGTGGTGGCCGCCGAGATGGGCAAGGTTGCCCCGGTCTCGCTGCGGGTCAACCCGGATGTCGACGCCGGCACCCACCCGTACATCTCCACCGGCCTGAAAGAGAACAAGTTCGGCATCGCCATCGCCGATGCCGAGGCCATCTACGTGCGCGCCGCGCAGCTGCCGAACCTGGAAGTGGTCGGTGTCGACTGCCACATCGGTTCGCAACTGACCACCGTCGAGCCTTTCCTCGATGCCCTCGACCGCCTGCTGGTGCTGGTCGACCGCTTGGCCGAGTGCGGCATCCACCTGCGCCACCTGGACCTGGGTGGCGGTGTCGGCGTGCGTTACCGCGATGAGGAGCCGCCGCTGGTGGCCGACTACATCAAGGCCATCCGCGAGCGCGTCGGCGACCGCGACCTGGCCTTGGTGTTCGAGCCGGGCCGCTACATCGTGGCCAACGCCGGCGTCCTGCTGACCCGCGTGGAATACCTCAAGCACACCGAGCACAAGGATTTCGCCATCATCGATGCGGCGATGAACGACCTGATCCGCCCGGCCCTGTACCAGGCCTGGATGGGCGTCAGCGCAGTCAAGCCACGCACAGGGGAAGGCCGTGCCTATGACCTGGTCGGCCCGATCTGCGAGACTGGCGACTTCCTCGGCAAGGACCGCGTACTGAACCTGGCCGAAGGTGACCTGCTGGCCGTACAGTCCGCGGGCGCCTATGGTTTTGTCATGAGCTCCAACTACAACACCCGTGGCCGTTGCGCTGAAATCCTGGTCGACGGCGACCAGGCCTTCGAAGTACGCCGCCGCGAGACCATCGCCGAATTGTACGCTGGCGAAAGCCTGCTGCCGGAGTAAGCCCATGCTGCTGCGTTTTACCAAGATGCATGGGCTGGGCAACGACTTCATGGTCCTCGACCTGGTCAGCCAGCACGCGCACATCCAGCCCAAGCACGCCAAGCAATGGGGTGACCGCCACACCGGCATCGGCTTCGACCAGTTGCTGATCGTCGAGGCACCGAACAACCCGGAAGTGGACTTCCGTTACCGCATCTTCAATGCCGACGGCTCCGAGGTCGAGCAGTGCGGCAACGGTGCGCGCTGCTTCGCCCGCTTCGTGCTGGACAAGCGCCTGACCGCGAAAAAGCGCATCCGCGTGGAAACCAAGGGCGGCATCATCGAACTGGACGTGCAGAACGACGGCCAGATCAGTGTCGACATGGGCCCACCGCGCTTCAACCCTGCCGAAATCCCTTTCGTCGCCGACGAGCAGGCGCTGAACTACCCACTGGAAGTCGACGGCCAGGTGCATTCCATTGCCGCCCTGTCCATGGGTAACCCGCATGCCGTGCTGCGTGTCGATGACGTGCGCACCGCCCCTGTGCACCAGCTGGGCCCGAAGATCGAAAACCACCCACGCTTCCCGCAGCGGGTGAATGCCGGCTTCCTCCAGGTCATCGACCGCCACCGCGCCAACCTGCGCGTCTGGGAACGTGGAGCTGGCGAAACCCAGGCCTGCGGCACCGGCGCCTGCGCCGCCGCCGTAGCGGCGATCAGCCAGGGCTGGATGGACTCCCCGGTGTCCCTCGACCTGCCCGGTGGCCGCCTGCACATCGAATGGGCCGGCCCCGGCAAGCCCGTGCTGATGACCGGCCCAGCCGTACGCGTCTACGAAGGACAGGTTCGTCTCTAAGCGAGTAACCGCCATGACCGATCAGCCCCAGGTTGTACCCCAGCAGTCCGCCGAGCTCGATGCCGAAGCGGTGGTCGCCTATCTGCGCGCCCACCCCACCTTCTTCGCCGAGCACGACGAGTTGCTGATCGAACAGCGTATCCCTCACCAGCGTGGCGACAGCGTGTCGCTGGTCGAGCGCCAGCTCAAGCTGCTGCGCGACCGCAACATCGAAATGCGCCACCGACTGTCGCAACTGATGGATGTGGCCCGCGACAACGACCGGCTGTTCGACAAGACTCGCCGGCTGATCCTGGACCTGCTCGATGCTGGCAGCCTGGAAGAAGTGGTAATGGCGGTCGAAGACAGCCTGCGCCAGGAATTCCAGGTGCCCTTCGTCAGCCTGATCCTGTTCGGCGAAAATGTCGCGCCGGTCGGGCGCTGGGTGAGCAACGCCGAAGCGCAGCAGGCCATCGGTGCCCTGCTGGGCGGCGGCAAGACGGTCAGCGGCAACTTGCGCGAGCACGAGCTGGCATTCCTGTTCGGTGAAGAGCAGCGCCGGGAAGTGGGCTCCAGCGCCGTGGCAGCCTTGGAATACCAAGGCTTGCACGGGGTGCTGGCGATCGGCAGCCGCGACCCGCAACACTACAAGAGCAGCGTCGGCACGCTGTTCCTTGGCTACATTGCCGAGGTGCTTGGCCGCGTTGTGCCTCGCGTTACCCAGACCTTGCGCCCGGTACGCTGATGGAACGCCAGCTGGAGGCTTATTGCGCACACCTGCGCAACGAGCGCCAGGTGTCTGAGCACACCCTGCTGGGCTACCGCCGCGACCTGGACAAGGTGGTCGCCTACTGCAAGGAACATGGCATTGCCGGTTGGCAGGCGCTGCAGATCCAGCAGCTACGCCAGCTGATCGCCCGTCAGCACCACCACGGTCAGTCCTCGCGCAGCCTGGCCCGGCTGCTGTCGGCGGTACGTGGCCTGTACCGCTACCTGAACCGCGAAGGCCTGTGCCAGCACGACCCGGCCAGCGGCCTGAGCGCACCCAAGGGCGAACACCGGCTGCCCAAGGTGCTGGACACCGACCGCGCCCTGCAGTTGCTCGATGGCGGTGTCGACGATGACTTCATCGCCCGTCGCGACCAGGCCATCCTCGAACTGTTCTATTCGTCGGGCCTGCGCCTGTCCGAGCTGACCAACCTCGACCTCGATCACCTCGACCTTGCCGCCGGCCTGGTGCAGGTGCTGGGCAAGGGCGGCAAGGCCCGCGTGCTGCCGGTCGGGCGCAAGGCTCGCGAGGCATTGCAGGCCTGGTACCGCCTGCGCGGCATCGGCAACCCACGCGACCGCGCGGTGTTCATCACCCGCCAGGGCAACCGCATCAGCCCACGGGCCGTTCAGCAACGGGTGAAGGCGGCCGGTGAGCGCGAACTGGGCCAGCACCTGCACCCGCACATGCTTCGCCATTCCTTCGCCAGCCATGTGCTGGAATCGTCCCAGGACCTGCGCGCGGTGCAGGAGATGCTCGGCCACGCCGACATCGGCACCACGCAGATCTATACCCACCTGGACTTCCAGCACCTGGCTGCGGTGTACGACAGTGCCCACCCTCGGGCCAAACGCAGCAAAGGCACAGACTCATGAGCATCAAGCTGATCACCTTCGACCTCGACGACACCCTGTGGGATACCGCGCCGGTAATTGCCAGCGCGGAAGTCGTGCTGCGCGACTGGCTCGAAGCCAACGCCCCCATTCTCGGCGGCGTGCCGGTGGAGCACCTGTTCGCCATTCGCGAGCGCCTGGTGCAAGCCGAACCCGGCCTGAAGCACCGCATCAGCGCCCTGCGCCGACGAGTGCTGTTCCACGCCTTGGAAGAAGTCGGCTACAGCGAAAAACACGCGCAGGAACTGGCCAACGAAGGCTTCGAAGTATTCCTGCATGCCCGCCACCAGGTGGAGATTTTCCCGGAGGTGCAGCCGGTGCTGGAGATCCTGCGCCACCACTACACCTTGGGCGTGGTCACCAACGGCAACGCCGACGTGAGCCGCCTGGGGCTGGCGGACTATTTTCGCTTTGCCCTCTGTGCCGAGGACCTCGGCATCGGCAAGCCGGACCCGGCGCCGTTCCTCGAAGCCCTGCGTCGTGGTGACGTGGACGCCAGCGCAGCAGTGCACATCGGTGACCACCCGGGCGATGACATCGCCGGCGCCCAACGTGCCGGGCTGCGCGCGGTGTGGTTCAACCCTCAGGGCAAGGCGTGGGTAGGCGAACAGGCGCCGGACGCCGAGATCCAGCGCCTGTCGCAGTTACCCGACATCCTCGCGCGCTGGCGCTGACAGGGGCCGCCTCGCGGCCCATTCGCGGGTAAACCCGCTCCCACAGGGACCGTGCAGGCCCTAAGGCCTGTGGTGAACCTGTGGGAGCGGGTTCACCCGCGAAGAGGCCGGCAAGGGCAACACAAAACCAGCAGGCACAAAAAAGCCCGCAGCGACGGCGGGCTTTCTTGCGAACAGCCACTCAGATAGGGCGGCTGCCGTACTTGTTGTCCGGCTTCTTGGGTGGATCTGCGACCACGTTGGCCTCGACTTCCTGAACCTTGCCGCCGCGAGCGAGGAACTCTTCCATGGCCTTGGCCAGGGCATCACGCTCCTTCTGCTTGGCTTCCATGCTCGGCATCTCGTCTACCGCGACTGCGGCCTTGGATTTGCCCTTGGCAGCAGGTGCCGGGCTGCTGTCGTCATCGCCAGCGTCTTCGGCGCCGTCATCAGCTGCCGCTTCGAGGCCTTCATCACCCTCGTCTTCGTCGCCTACTTCGAGGTCATCATTTTCCAGATCGTCGTCGCTCATGTTCTACCTCATGACTTGCGAAAAGCAGGTTAGTTATAGACCAGTGCAGCCGTAGACCGGCAGCCACCAGTGAAAATTCAACTGGCCGTGGGTTAGGCCACTGCCCTAGGGTCGGCGCTCCTGATGGGAGGCGGCACCCAGCAGGCCCTGCTCCTGGCAGGACCTGACAAATCCTTTAGCCCCTGCTGGCCACACGCTACTGGCAAGCCTAGCAAAGGCTGGCGAAGCGTGTGGACTACTCGTCAAACACCCTTCGGCGCGCATTCTAGCGCGCCAGCAGAAAAAGCAAAGCACCATGAATGCTCTGCGTTTTGTAAGATTTCCGCCTACGTCGCGAACGTGTCGAATAAACCGTTTGCCGTGCGGGAAATGCTAAAAATCTGGCAAAAAAATGCCCGGCAAGCCGGGCAAGTTTTTACCGCGTCGCAGTTACAGGTTGTAGCCGCGCTCGTTGTGCTGAGCCAGGTCGAGGCCGACCGACTCTTCTTCTTCGCTGACCCGCAGGCCCATCACCACATCCAGCACCTTGAGGATCACGTAGGTGACGATGGCGGTGTAGACCACGGTGAATATCACGCCCTTGGCCTGGATCCAGACCTGCATGCCGATGTCGGTGACGGCACCGAAGCCGCCCAGCGCCGGGGCTGCGAACACGCCGGTGAGGATGGCGCCGACGATACCGCCGATGCCGTGTACGCCGAAGGCGTCCAGCGAGTCGTCATAGCCGAGCTTGCGCTTGAGGCTGGTGGCGCAGAAGTAGCAGACCACACCCGAGACCAGGCCGATCACCAGGGCACCCATCGGGCCTACGGTACCGGCAGCCGGGGTGATGGCGACCAGGCCGGCGACCACACCCGAAGCGATGCCCAGCGCGCTCGGTTTACCGTGGCCGATCCACTCGGCGAACATCCAGCCAAGGGCCGCAGCGGCGGTGGCGATCTGGGTCACCAGCATGGCCATGCCGGCGGTGCCGTTGGCGGCAGCGGCAGAGCCTGCGTTGAAGCCGAACCAGCCGACCCACAGCATGGCAGCGCCCATCAAGGTGTAGCCCAGGTTGTGCGGGGCCATAGGGGTGGTCGGGTAGCCCTTGCGCTTGCCCAGAACCAGGCAGCAGACCAGGCCCGCGATACCGGCGTTGATGTGCACCACGGTGCCGCCGGCGAAGTCCAGCACGCCCCAGTCCCACATCAGTGCGCCGTCACCGCTCCAGACCATGTGCGCGATCGGCGCGTAGACCAGGGTGAACCAGATGCCCATGAACACCAGCATCGCAGAGAACTTCATGCGCTCGGCGAAGGCACCGACGATCAGTGCCGGGGTGATGATGGCGAAGGTCATCTGGAAGGTGATGAATACCGCTTCAGGGAACAGCGCGGCAGCCGAGGTCAGGTTCGAGGGCGTGACGCCACTGAGGAACGCCTTGGAGAAGCCGCCGACGAAGGAATTGAAGTTGAGCACGCCCTTTTCCATACCGGTGGTATCGAAGGCCATGCTGTAGCCGTAGACGACCCAGAGAATGCTCATCAGGCCAGTGATTGCAAAGCACTGCATCATCACCGACAGCACGTTCTTGGAACGCACCATGCCGCCATAGAACAGGGCCAGGCCCGGAATGGTCATGAACAGCACCAGCGCCGTTGCGGTCAGCATCCAGGCGGTGTCGCCGGAGTTCAGCGCTGGGGCAGCTTCCTCTGCCAGGGCAAGCCCGGGCATTACGAGGGACAATAGGGCTCCTAGCCCTGCGATCTTACGCAGAGTCATGTTGTTTTCTCCTGGGGCGTTGGGTTTGGTGAGGCTTTGTTGCTGCTTAGATCGCGTCGGTATCGGTTTCGCCGGTACGGATACGGATCGCCTGCTCCAGATTCACCACGAAAATCTTGCCGTCACCGATCTTGCCGGTGTTGGCTGCCTTGGTGATGGCTTCGATTACCCGATCAAGGTCCTTGTCATCGATGGCGACATCGATCTTCACCTTGGGCAGGAAATCGACCACATATTCAGCACCGCGATACAGCTCGGTGTGGCCCTTCTGCCGACCGAAGCCTTTGACTTCAGTGACGGTGATGCCCTGCACGCCGATTTCCGACAGCGACTCGCGCACGTCGTCCAGCTTGAACGGCTTGATGATGGCTGTGACTAGCTTCATGAAACTCTCTCCCGATTTGGTGGACTTGCCCCAGGAAAACAAACCCGTCTCAAGTCTAAGCGCAGCGGTTGGCTTTGTAACGCGTCGTCGGCATCCGGCTCCGCGTGCGCACTGCCTGGTCACAAGGAACTGCATCAGTGCATGGCTCGCAGTGGTCTTTGCAGAAACCTTGCCAGTTCCGTCAAAGCGCGGGAAAACAGAGAGTTATGTGAATCAGTCGGGATTGGCCAGTCGCCAGCATAGGAAAGATGCACAATTTCGGTGCGTTCCGACCTGGCGAATTGCTCGAAAAATGTGCAGTTTCAGAGGAGCGCTGCTTCCTGTAGGAGCGGCCTTGTGTCGCGATAGGGGTGCGAAGCGCCCCGACGATTTGTGCCTGGATACTGATATCGCTGGGGCCGCTGTGCGGCCCTTTCGCGACACAAGGCCGCTCCTACACCAGCCAGCGACGAGGCCGGATGCTCATGCATGCGTGCTACACTGCCGGCCATTTCCCAGTATCAATGGACAGCCCCATGCTCGCGCCCAAAGCCCTTCTCGACGCCCTGAGCGACCAGGCCTCGCGCCTGTTCAGCAACGATACCGCCCAGCCCCGCGCCGAACTGGAAAGCCAGTTCAAGGTGCTGATGCAAGGTGCCTTCAGCAAGCTCGACCTGGTCAGCCGCGAGGAATTCGACAGCCAGATGGTCGTGCTGGCGCGCACCCGAGCACGCCTCGAAGCCCTGGAAAAACAGCTAGCCGAGCTGGAAGCACGGCTGAACCCAGCCCCACAGGATGAATGAGCGCGCAAGGGCATGAAAATACAGGGTAACGCCCTAGCCTGAAAAACCACGACGCACACTTGTTGCTCCGGCCCGGGCTGCGCTCGCTATGCTTGCCAAGCCGCAGGAAGCGGCCCTTTTCAGCGACAACGGAGCGTCCATGTCCTTAGCCCTCGTCCACAGCCGCGCCCAGGTGGGCGTGCAGGCACCGGCGGTCAGCGTCGAAACTCACCTGGCCAATGGTTTGCCCCATCTCACTCTGGTCGGCCTGCCGGAAACCACGGTCAAAGAGAGCAAGGACCGGGTACGCAGCGCCATCGTCAACTCCGGTTTGAACTACCCGCAGCGGCGCATCACCCAGAACCTCGCCCCCGCCGACCTGCCCAAGGATGGCGGGCGCTATGACTTGGCCATTGCTCTGGGCATCCTCGCCGCCGATGGCCAGGTGCCCGCGGCCACCCTTGCCGAGGTCGAATGCCTGGGAGAACTGGCGCTGTCTGGCAAGTTGCGCCCGGTGCAGGGCGTTTTGCCCGCAGCACTGGCGGCACGCGAAGCAGGCCGGGCGCTGGTGGTGCCACGGGAGAATGCCGAGGAGGCCAGCCTGGCAGGCGGGCTGGTGGTGTATGCGGTGGGGCACCTGCTGGAGCTGGTCGCCCACCTTAACGGCCAGGTGCCGTTGCCGCCGTATGCCGCCAACGGCCTGATCCTGCAGCAACGCCCGTACCCGGACCTGAGCGAGGTGCAGGGGCAACTGGCGGCCAAGCGTGCACTGCTGCTAGCGGCGGCCGGGGCGCACAACCTGTTGTTCACCGGGCCTCCCGGTACCGGCAAGACCTTGCTCGCCAGCCGCCTGCCGGGACTGCTGCCACCGCTGGACGAGCACGAGGCGCTGGAAGTGGCAGCGATCCAGTCGGTCAGCGGCCATACGCCTCTGAACAGTTGGCCGCAGCGGCCTTTTCGCCATCCACACCACTCCGCCTCCGGCCCGGCGCTGGTCGGCGGCAGCAGCCGTCCACAACCGGGCGAAATCACCCTGGCCCACCATGGCGTGCTGTTTCTGGATGAATTGCCGGAATTCGAACGGCGTGTGCTTGAAGTGTTGCGCGAGCCGCTGGAATCGGGCGAGATCGTGATTGCCCGGGCCCGCGACAAGGTGCGTTTCCCCGCACGCTTCCAGCTGGTGGCGGCAATGAACCCCTGCCCTTGCGGCTACCTGGGCGACCCCACAGGCCGCTGCCGCTGCAGCACCGAGCAGATCGCGCGGTATCGCAACAAGCTGTCCGGGCCATTGCTGGACCGTATCGACCTGCACCTGACCGTGGCCCGGGAGAGCACCACGCTGAACAACCAGCCCTGCGGCGAGACCAGTGCCGATGTGGCGGCCAAGGTAGCCGAGGCACGTGAACTGCAACAACGGAGGCAAGGGTGTGCGAATGCGTTTCTCGACCTTCAGGGGTTGCGCCGCCATTGTGGGTTGGCGGTGGCGGACCAGGCTTGGCTGGAGGGGGCCTGTGAACGGCTGACCCTGTCGTTGCGCGCGGCACACCGGTTGCTGAAGGTGGCGCGAACGCTGGCAGATCTGGAAGGTAGCCAGGCAATTGGCCGGGCGCATCTGGCCGAGGCCCTGCAGTACCGGCCGGGGAGCAGTTAGATTGCCGGGGCTGCCTTGCAGCCCATCGCGACACAAGGCCGCTCCCACAAGAGACACCACAGTTTCCAGGGTTGTGGAGATCCCTGTGGGAGCGGGCAAGCCCGCGAAGGGCCGACACAGGCATCACTGGCTGCCCAGCAAAGCCTCTTCAACAACCTTCAGCAGCACCTCTTCGGAAAATGGCTTGCCCAGGCAGGCCAGCGCCCCAAGCGCCATCGCAGCCCGCACAGCCCCTTCATCCCAATGCGCCGACATGCAGATCACCGGCAAATGCCACTCCAGCCGGGCCAGTTCGCGCTGCACCGCCAGCCCGCCCATCCCCGGCATCCTCAGGTCGAGCAGCACACACCCAGCCTGCCGCGCCAGTGCCGAGGCCAGGAACAGGTCCCCTGCAGCAAACGACAAGGTCTCGAAACCTGCCGAACGCAGCAGGTTTGCCAGGCTTTTGCGCACCGACGCATCGTCGTCGACGATGCACACCGCTCTGCTCATGCGCCGCCCAGGCCCTCAGGCTGCGCCCCGATAACGTTGTGCATGGCCACCAGCTCCAGCAGCGAGCGGGACTGCATCTTGTTCATGATGTTCTTCTTGTGCACCTTGGTCGTCACCTCGCTGGTGCCGATCTGCCTGGCGATCTGCTTGTGCGACAGGCCGCCGACCACCAGCGAGAACACCTGGCGCTCGCGCTGGGTCAGGCGCCGGTACTTTTCCTCGACCTGCCGCGCATGGTGCCACCTGCGCCCTTCGGCCACGGCACGCCTGCGCACCGCCTGCAGCAGTGTCAGCAGCTGGTCTTCGTCGAACGGTTTGGTCAGGAATTCCACGGCCCCGGCACGCATGGCCTGGACGGTCATCGGGATGGTGCCGAAGCCGGTCATGAACACGACCGGCCAGGGCAGCGCCAGCCGGCGCAGCGCGTCTTGCACCTCCAGGCCGCTGGTATCGGGCAGGTGCATGTCCAGCAATAGGCAGGCATAGGGTGTTTCCAGGCGGGCATCGAACAACGCCTCGGCACTGGCGAACAAATGATGCGGAATGTCATGCGAGCGCAGCAGGCGGCCCAACGCCGCACGCACCGACGGGTCGTCATCCACCACCAGCACCGGCACGTTCAAGCGTTCATCGAACAGCTCGACAGCGTCGGCCACGTCGCATAGCGGCGATTTGCCCAACGCCTCGCCAGGCACCTCGAGGCAGATCTCGGCGGCCAGGCGGTAGCCCCGGCGCGGCACGGTCTGGATCAGGCCACGGTCGCCAAAGGCCTTGCGTAGCAAGGACACCTGCACCTGCAGGTTGTTGTCCTCGACCACCGTGCCGGCCCACACCTGGCTGAACAGCTCGTCCTTGCCGACCACCCGACCCTTGGCCTTGATCAGCATCGCCAGCACCTCGAAGGCACGCCCGCCCAACAGGATCGGCTTGCCATCAACAAAGGCTTCGCGCCGCTCCAGCGACACATGGGCATTACCTATTCGGATCATGGCTTCCTCGCGCGGGCACGGGCGTTTCCCAGCCCCGGGCAGCCTAGGCCAGCGTACGCCGTCAGACAATTATCCCGAGGGATAGGTTGGCCTGAGGACTATACAAAAGCCCGTCAGCCCCCAGGGGACGATAACGGACAACAGCGTGCCCGTTCCTGCCAAGCAGGCTGCAGCCCGCATCCGTGCTGGGTCCGCTGCGTATACTCGCGCGTCAGGATGTCGCTAGCAGGGGTACCTTATGCTCGATGAACGCCTTGCCCACAGGCCCATCGATTACGACCAGTCCATCGACGAGGGCTGGCTGAACCGGTGCGACATCCGCGCGCTGGGCCAGGAAGGTGAGCTCAGCTACTTCCGCCTGCGCGACCCTGCCACCCATCAGGCCTGGATCGCCGTGCGCGCCCCGCGCGAGGCCCCCGCCGCCTGCCAGCGCCTGGAACGTGACTACCGCCTGCAACTCGACCCGCAGTGGGCGGTGATCCCCTCTGCGTTCGTGCGTTCGGCCGAAGGCCCGCTCCTGGTGTATCCGGCCGGCCGCTCCATCGCCGACCTTATCGCAGAAGGCCCTGCGGCCCTGGTGCCGTTTCTCGATATTGCGGTGAATGCGGCCACTGCCTTGGCCCAGGCCCACGAACGCAATGTGCTGCACGGCGCGCTGCGGCCCGAGCATGTGTGCCTGCACGCCAACCAGCGTGTGCGGCTGGGCTGCTTTCGCGCCGACCCGGCGCAGCTGATCAGCGAACAAGGCACCCCGCTCGGCAACTGGGCGTACCTGGCGCCGGAACAGGTCTGCCCGCACGGCAGCAGTAGCGACCGACGCACCGACATCTATGCCCTGGGCGCGATCCTCTACCAGCTACTGCTGGGTGAACTGCCACTGGCCGGGCGCGACACCCAGCACTGGCGCCAATTGCATGCGGGCGTGCAGCCGCGGACGGCCTGCGAAGTGGACGGCAATGTGCCGCAACCCCTTAGCCGGATCCTGGCCAAGGCCTTGGCAAAAGAACCGGACGCCCGCTACCAGACTGCCCGCGCCCTGGCGGTGGACCTGGCCCATTGCCAGCGGCAGTGGGCCGCCAGCAAGTCCATCGAGGCCTTCGAACCCGGCTGTGCCGACCCGGTCACGCCCGACCGCGCACGCCTGTATGGCCGCAGCTCCGAGCAGAAGGCCATCGCCCTGCTGCTCAAGCCCCTGAGCCGTGACAGCAAACCACAAGCCCTGTTCATCAATGGGGCTACCGGCATGGGCAAATCGAGCCTGGTCGAGGCAGCACTCAAGGCCAACGCCCAGGGTTACTGGGCCACCGGCAAGTGCAATGGCGTTGCCCAGGCCACGCCCTACGCACCCTGGGTCGAAATTCTCGGCGCGCTGACCACCCAGTTGCTGGCCAAGAACAGCCAGGACCTCGACACCCTGCGCCGCGAGATCCTGCGCCGCATCAAAGGCCACGGCCGGCTGCTCGGCAAGCTGGCGCCAGACCTGCAGCTGGTCCTCGGCCCCTTGCCCGAATTGCCGGCCAAGCCCACGCGCCTGGCGCTGCAGAAGGAGCTGCGGGCGATCGTCGAATTCCTGCAGGTGTTCAGCCGCCCCGGCCAGCCGCTGGTGCTGTTCTTCGATGACCTGCAGTGGGTCGACGACGCCAGCCAGCAACTGCTGACGCAACTGCTGGCTCACGCGCCCGGCAACCTGTTGCTGATCTTCGCCCGGCGCAATGATGCGCCAGCCAGCAGTACTCCCCTTGCCCTGCCCACAGCGGTGCGCAGCACCACGCTGAACCTGCGGCCCCTGGCGGTGGGCGCGGTGGCTGAGCTGATCGGCGAGCGCTACCACGTCGGCCCCGAGGACGCATTGCAGGTGGCCGAGCTGGTGCACGAAAAGACGGCGGGCAACCCGTTCTTCATCAATCAGATTCTCCGGGCCCTGGTCGAGGACCAGCTGTTCACCTTCGACACCCAGGCCATGCGCTGGTCATGGTGCCTGAAGGCCGTGGCCCGCCACCGCTATTCCGACAATGTCGCCGACCTGATGATCCACCGCCTGGCGCGCCTGCCAGAGCCGCAGCGTGACCTGCTGCGGGTGGCCAGCGCGGCGGGCAGCCGCTGCGATGAACGCCTGCTTCAGCAGGTGCTCTTTCAAGTGCCCGGCGAACCGTTGAAAGCCTTGATTGGCGCGGGTTTCCTGCAATCGGGCCAGAACGGCCTGGGCTTCGCCCACGAGCGGGTAATGGAAGCCGCCTATGCCCTCACGCCCGCGCCCGAGCGCGCCCAGCTGCATGCACGAATTGCCCTGGCCATGCGCCAGGCCGGGCCGGGCCGCCTGCAAGAGGCGCTGTTCGAGCTTGCCAACCAGCTGCAACGCGCCAGCCCATGCGGCTTTTCAGCAGATGACTGCGAAGCGTTCCTGCAACTTTTACGCGAGGCAGCGGCACGTGCACGCGACGGTGGCGCTTTCGAACAGGCAGCTGGCTACCTGCACACGGCCGAGCAGTTGCTGCACCGCGGCACAACGCTGGAAAGCCGCGCCACGCATGGCTTTGCCATAGCCTGCATGGCCACCGAGTGCGACATGCAACTGTCGCGAATGACCGCGGCCGAGGCCCGCATCAGCGAGTGCCGCCAGCGCGCACGGTCGGCGTTGGACCAGGCGCGGGTATGCCGCCTGCAGGCACTGCTGAACACCTTGCGCGGCGACTATCAAGCGGCCATCGACAGCGCCATATCCGGCCTGGACTTGCTGGGTATAAGCCCGGTGCG
Source organism: Pseudomonas sp. NLJ1 (assembly GCF_049486705.1). Taxonomy (NCBI): domain Bacteria; kingdom Pseudomonadati; phylum Pseudomonadota; class Gammaproteobacteria; order Pseudomonadales; family Pseudomonadaceae; genus Pseudomonas; species Pseudomonas sp. NLJ1. The sequence continues at coordinate 2,634,185 of NZ_CP137735.1, forward strand.
GGGTATCGACTGGCAACAGGTCGAAGCCAGTCATGCCAATGTACAGGCCTTGGTGGAACAGAAAGGCCGGCACTGCCTGGAGTCGCTGCAGCGCACCGATTCGGAGGAAGTGACAGTTGCCATCAGCCTGCTGGCCACCCTGTCGTCATCGTTTTTCGTAAAGGACGACATCTGCTTCCTGCACCTGGCCAAGCTCATGGAGCTGTCGCTGTTGCACGGCGTCGCCCCGGGCAGCACCTACGGCATGGCCTGGTACGGGGTGATGATTGCCGAGCGCTTCGGCGCCTACCATGATGGCCATGCTTGCTGCCTGGCTGCGCTCAAGCTGATAGAGCGGCACGGTTTCGACGCTGACCTGACCAGCGCGCTGCTGGCCCTGGACCAGGTCAGCGCCTGGACTTCGCCCATGGAGTTCGCCCGCCGTACCGCAATGGATGCGGTCGACTCCGGGCGCCTGAGCGGCGACCTGGCGATGAGCTGCTATGCCTGCAACCACCTGGTTTCCGATTCGCTGTTCATGGGCCGCTACCTGCCGGACGTTATAGAGGAGCTGGCGCAAGGCCTGGCCACCGTGCGCCGCTACGGTTATGGCGACGTCGAGCAGATCCTGCAGGCCCAGCAAGCGTTCGTCGCCAAATTGAGCGGCACGCCCTGCCCGGCCGTGGCCGCAGCCTCAAAATCGCCTACCACACGGTTCTTTCAGTACCTGCTGGCCGGCATGTGCGACTTCTACCTGGGCAACATCCCGCAGGCCATGCGCAATCTGGCACTGGCCGGCGACAACGCCTGGGCGGCACCGGCGCACATCAACCTGGCCGACTATCACCTGTTCCGCGGCCTGGCCCTGGGCAGCCCCGAAGCCGTTGGCAACCTTGCCGACAAGCTGCGCGAGCTTCAAGCCCTGCGCGAACGCTTCGGCCGCTGGGCCGGCTTCAACCCGGCCACCTTCCGCAACAAGCTGTTGCTGATCGAAGGCGTGATCGCCAAGCTCGAAGGCGACGGCCTGGCCGCCATCCGCTGCTTCGACCAGGCACAGATCGCAGCTACAGCCGCCGGTTTCATCCATGAACAGGCGCTGGCCCACGAACAGCTGGCCGAGGTCTGTATCCCCAGCGGCCTGATATCCGGCGCCAACCTGCACCTGCGCATCGCCCGCGACTGTTTCCACATCTGGGGCGCGACCGGCAAGGTGCACCAGCTGGAGGCTCTGCACCCGTTCCTGCGCACCCAGCCGATCCAGGAAACACACCGCGCCACCCACCAGGCCAAGCTCGACCTGGAAGCCGGCATCGAGGCAGCACGGGCGCTGTCCGAGGAAGTGCTGCTCGAGGGCCTGATCGAAACCCTGATGGGCCAGCTGACCCAGCATTCCGGCGCCGACCACGGTGCTCTGCTGATCGTCAGCGGTGCCGAATTCCAGATGGCTGCCCTCGCCTACATCGACGACGCCGGGCTGCACGTGAGCATGGACGACTGCCAGAAGTTCATGACTCAAGCCCCGCTGTCGATCATCAACGCCACCATGCGTACCAAGAAGCCGCTGGTGCTCAACGACGCCCTCAGCGATTGCCCGGAGGCTTTCCGCCAGGAGCTACAGGCGCGCAACGCCCGTTCGGTGCTGTGCCTGCCGCTGGTGATCCAGGGCGTGCTGATCGGCCTGGTATACCTGGAAAACCGCCTGGTGCCGAACCTGTTCGGCAGCCAGCGCCTGGCCATGCTGGAGATCCTCGCCTCGCAGGCCGCGGTGTCGCTGCAGACCGCCAAGTTCTATACACGCCTGGCAGAAGACAACCAGACCCGTGCGCAGATGGAGGCCGAGTTGCGCCGCTCCCGCGCGGAGCTGGCGCGCACGGCGCACCTGCAGGTGATGAACGAGCTGTCGGCGTCCATCGCCCACGAAATCAGCCAGCCGCTGCTGGGCATCGCCTCCAACGCCGCTGCCAGCCTGCGCTGGCTGAAACGCGCCAAACCCGACCTGGAAGAGGCGATTGCCGGGCTGGAAGACATCCGCAACGACAGCGAACGGGCCGCCAACATCGTGCGTGCGCTGCGCTCGCTGGCCAAACAGTCGCCGATGCAGCTCAAGGTGGTGAAGCTGGACGAGCTGATCCGCGAAGTGGTGCGCCTGACCTCGGCCGATGCCGCCAAGGGCAAGGTGGATGTACAGATGCGCTTGCAGGCGGGGGTAGGCGTGATGGCCGACCCGGTGCAATTGCAGCAGTTGGTGTTCAACCTGATTACCAACGCCCTGGAGGCGCTGGCGGGGTATCGCAGTGACGGGGTGCTGCGGATTGCGTCGGCGGTGGTCGGGGATGGGGTGGAAATCTGCGTGGACGACAACGGGCCGGGGATTGCAGCGGATGAAAGAGAGCGGGTGTTCGAGGCGTTTCATACCACCAAGGTCGGCGGCATGGGGATGGGCCTGGCGATCTGCAACTCGGTGGTGCAGACCCATGGCGGGCAGTTGCAGGCGCTGGTGTCGGAGCTGGGGGGGTGTCGGATTCGCTTCACTTTGCCTGTGAATCATTCTTGAGCCTGTACCGGCCCTTTCGCGGGTGAACCCGCTCCCACAGGGGAAGTGCATAGCCTGAGGACTGCACGGTTCCTGTGGGAGCGGGTTTACCCGCGAAGGGGCCGGTACAGGTTTACATCAACGGCCGCTCAAGGCCGCATAGCTGTTCATCAGGTTGCGGTAGTTGGGGATGCGCTGCGACAGCAGGTTGCCCAGCCCTTCGATGTCGTTGCGCCAGTCGCGGTGCAGCTCACAGGCCACCGAGAACCAGTTCATCATCTGCGCGCCCGCCTGGGTCATGCGCACCCAGGCCGCCTGCTGCACGGTTTCGTTGAAGGTGCCCGAAGCATCGGTCACCACGAACACTTCAAAACCTTCCGCCAGCGCCGACAAGGTCGGGAACGCCACGCACACATCGGTCACCACGCCAGCGATGATCAGTTGCTTGCGGCCAGTGGCCTTGATCGCCTTGACGAAATCTTCGTTGTCCCAGGCGTTGATCTGGCCTGGGCGGGCAATGTACGGCGCATCCGGGAACATCTCTTTCAGCTCGGGCACCAGCGGGCCGTTCGGGCCTTGCTCGAAGCTGGTGGTGAGGATGGTCGGCAGGCCGAAGAACTTGGCCAGGTCGCCCAGGGCCAGCACGTTGTTCTTGAACTCGTTGGGCGAGAAGTCCTGCACCAGCGAAATCAGGCCGGTCTGGTGGTCGACCAGCAGCACCACGGCGTCGTCTTTGTTCAGGCGCTTGTAATCGGGTTGGCTCATCGGGGTGACTCCTTGGGTTGGGAAAACGGGCCGGCACTGTCCACAAGGGGCTATACCGGCGGATAGTTTCGGCTTAAGGATGGGCCTGCGCCTGACGCCAGGCCTTGGGCGGCTGGCCGACCAGGCGGCTGAAGGCACGGGTGAAATGGGCCTGGTCGCAGAAGCCGCATTCCAGGCTCACGTGGGTGATCGGCGCCTCGGTGGCGAGCAGCCGCTTGGCCTTTTCCATGCGTGCCAGCAGGCGCCAGGCCTGGGGCGAGAGGCCGGTGTTGACCTTGAATGCGCGGGAGAAGTGGCTGCGTGTGAGGTTGCACACGCTGGCGATCTCGATGATCGACAACGGGCTGTGCAGCATCAGTTCCTTGGCCCGGCGCAACCGCGCAGGCGTCAGCGCGCCGGCGGGTTGCAGCGGCGCTTGGGGCGTCCCGAGGTGCATGGCGACTCTCCTGTTCAATGCAGAAAGTCTCGCCCTCGGCACATGACAAAGTCCTGAGGCAAACCTGAATTGTTCTTAATTGTGTGCGGCTGGATACCTTAAGATGCATGACATATTCAGCTATAGAGCCAAGATGCATGCAGCAGAACGCCCACCGCACCGTGGCCATGGTGCTGTTCAACGATGTGTTGTTGCTGGATGTCACCGGGCCCATGGATGCGTTCGCCATCGCCAACCGGTTCTTGCCTGCCGAGCGGCAGTACCGATTGCTGACGCTGGCCGAGGGGCAAACGGCGGTGCGCGGCTCATGCGGGCTGAAAGTGATAGCCGACCTGCGTCTGGAGGATTTGCCGGACGCCGTCGACCTATTGCTGGTACCAGGCGGCCCAGGGGCCTATGACATCGCCCTGCCAGGCATCGAACGCTGGCTGCCCCAAGCCGTGCGCCGGGCCAAACGCTTCGGCGCCATCTGCACCGGGGTATTCCTGCTGGGCCGTGCCGGGCTGCTGAATGGCTATCGCTGCACCACTCACTGGAACTACGTGGAGCGCCTGGCACAGGCGTTTCCCGAGGCCAAGGTCGAGACCGAGCAGATCTATGTGATCGACCGTTGCCTGATTACCTCGGGCGGCATCACCGCTGGCATCGACCTGGCACTGGCGGTAGTGGCCGAGGACCATGGCAAGGCACTGGCCCTGGAAGTGGCCAAGGTGCTGCTGGTCGCCCGCCATCGCCAGGGCGGGCAGACACCCTATGGGCCACTGCTGGCGGCTGTACCACGGGACGATTCGCCGATTGCCCGGGTGCAGGCGTACATCGTCGACCATATCGAGCAAGCCTTCACCGTGCAGAAAATGGCCGACCTGGTGGCCATGAGCGGGCGCAACTTTGCCCGGACGTTTCTGCGCGAGGTCGGGATCACGCCGCTGCAGTACCTGCAGAATGCGCGCATCGACCGGGCGCGCAAGCTGCTGGAAGGCACCGACCTGCCCTTGAAGGTAGTGGCTGCGCAGTGCGGGTTTGGCAGTGACCGGCATTTGCGCAAGGTGTTCTGCGAGCGGATTGGCATGACGCCGGCGCAGTATCGGGCGCAGTTTGGTGGCAGCTGAGTATGTAGATTTCCTGTGCCGGCCTCTTCGCGGGTGAACCCGCTCCCACAGGGGATGCGCAGGCTTGAAGGCACCGCTGTTCCTGTGGGAGCGGGTTCACCCGCGAAGAAGCCAGCACGACTGTCACCTTGTTCAGGACAATGTGTCTTCCCCACAGCAGATTGTCTGGCACCCCCCAATTCCCCAGAATTGTCCGTCAAACTGATCTAACGCTGCCCCGGCAGCTCATGGAGTACGAGCCAATGCCACACGAAGGCAGCCTTCTGCAAACTGCGGTGATCTTCCTGCTTGCCGCTGTCCTCGCCGTCCCGCTGGCCAAGCGCCTGCAACTGGGGGCCGTGCTCGGCTACCTGCTCGCCGGCGTGATCATCGGCCCGCAGGCGCTGGGCCTGATCCGCGACACCGAAAGCGTGGCGCACATTTCCGAGCTGGGCGTGGTCCTGCTGCTGTTCATCATTGGCCTGGAACTGTCGCCCAAGCGCCTGTGGCTGATGCGCAAGGCCGTGTTCGGCGTCGGCACCGCCCAGGTGCTGCTGACCGGTGCGCTGATCGGCGCCATCGCCCTGTTCGGCTTCAGCCAGACGCTACCGGCGGCCATCGTGCTCGGCCTGGGCCTGGCGCTGTCGTCCACCGCCCTTGGCCTGCAGAGCCTGGCCGAGAGCAAGCAGCTCAACGCCCCGCACGGCCGTTTGGCGTTCGCCATTCTGCTGTTCCAGGACATCGCCGCCATTCCGCTGATTGCCTTGGTGCCGCTGCTGGCCGCCAGCGGCCCGGACACCAGCCACGGCGACAGCCTGGAGCACGGCCTGAAGGTGTTCGCCAGCATCGCCGTGGTCATCGTCGGTGGCCGCTACCTGCTGCGCCCGGTGTTCCGCACCGTGGCCCGCACCGGCCTGCCGGAAGTGTCCACCGCCACCGCGCTGCTGGTGGTGATCGGCACTGCCTGGCTGATGGAAGAAGCCGGCATTTCCATGGCCCTGGGTGCCTTCCTCGCCGGCTTGCTGCTGGCCGATTCGGAATACCGCCACGAGCTGGAATCGCAGATCGAACCGTTCAAGGGCCTGCTGCTGGGGCTGTTCTTCATCAGTGTCGGCATGGGTGCCAACCTGCACCTGCTGCTGGAAATGCCGTTGGTGGTGCTGGGCCTGACCCTGCTGCTGGTGGCCGTGAAGCTGGTACTGCTGGTCGGCGTCGGGCGCCTGGCCGGTGGCCTGAACAGCGCCAGCGCCCTGCGCCTGGGCATGGTGCTGGCTGCCGGTGGCGAATTTGCCTTCGTGGTGTTCAAGCTGGGCAAGGACCAGGGCCTGTTCGATACCCAGACCTACGACCTGCTGCTGATGACCATCACCCTGTCGATGGCAATTACCCCGCTGCTGATGATTGGCTGTGCCCGCGCCCTCAAGCGCCCGCAACCGGCGCGTGAGGTGCCGGAGCATTACAAGCAGATCCAGACTGACACGCCACGGGTGGTGATTGTCGGCATGGGCCGCATGGGCCAAATCGTCGCGCGCATCCTGCGGGCACAGAAGATTCCGTTCATTGCCTTGGAAACCTCGGTGGACACCATCGAGATGACCCGCATGTTCGAACAGGTACCAGTGTTCTACGGCGACCCGCTGCGCCCCGAGGTGCTGCATGCTGCCAAGGTGGGCGAGGCGGAGTATTTCATCATCACTATCGATGACCCGGAAGCTGCCATTCACACGGCGGAACGGGTGAAACGCCTGTACCCGCACCTGAAGGTGCTGGCCCGCGCGCGTAACCGCCAGCATGTGCATAAGTTGGCGGATGTCGGCGCCGAGCCGATTCGCGAGACGTTCTACTCCAGCCTGGAGATGACCCGCCGGGCATTGGTGGGGTTGGGGTTGAGCGACGCGCAGGCGGCGGACCGGATTGCGCGGTTTACCCAGCATGACGAAGAGGTGCTGGTGGCCCAGGGGCAGGTGCGTGATGACCGGGCCAAGGTGATGCAGACGGCCAAGGAGGCCCGGGCTGAGTTGGAGCGGTTGTTTGATTCGGATGCGGATTGAGGATTTCGAGCGCATGACTGTAGAGATGCAGCGCCCTTGAGATCGAGCGCCGCCATTACGCGAACACAAAAAAACCATCACAAAATCGTCCGATTCTCAGCTAGGTCCTACTTCCCCGCGAACCATTTCCTACGGTCACACCAATCCCGAGGATTTATCCTACGCACCGTGTCGACGCCCGTCTGATTGTCCGGGGAAAGCCTGCTCTCTAGGCTTGCCGGGTCGCTGTCGGTTCAGCGATCGGGTGTGGAAACCCGGCAGGTAAATCGGAATAGCTGTTGTCATGGCAGCTGCGCGCGGGAGGCCGAATGGCCTGCCGGGGTTCCGATAGCCTGGCTTTCCACCCCGCGTGCAGCCGCCACCCTTCGCGTGGAAACGGATGGTGCCGGCCAACCTCTATCGGAGTTTGGCTATGAAAAAAATTGTCCCCAATCCACCTCTTCCCGACACCAAAGAGCGCGCTTTCAGCCGCTGCGATGCCGGCCATCCACCTTTGTTCACAGTAAACCCGGGCGTCTCTGCCCACGACGCCCTGGTGCATGTCGCCCAGTACCTGCGCGGCGCCTACGACTGTGGCTACAAAGCCCTGGAACACCTGGATGAAACGGGCAAGAGCCTGTTCTGGAGCAACCTGAATGCGCTCGAAATGGCAGAAGGATTGGTTGAGGCATTGCTGGATGGGATTGAGTCGCAGCCTGTAAGTTGAAGTGCATTGCATTTGCACAGAGCAGGCTGCGGTAACCGGCCTGCTCCGCCTCAATATAGGAAACGCCCTACAAAACGGGTCAATCCCCGTCTGATTGTTCGAGGAAACCCTTCTCCCTAGGCTCACTTGGCCGCACTGATCGCAGCCAGGTATCGCATTGAGCCCCAACAACCCCACCGCGAAAGTCGAAAGCATCGCCACGGAAAACTGCTTTACAAGCGGTACGCTTATCTGCCGAGCAAAGAAAAGGGCCACTGTCACCAGTGGCCCTGTGCTCGTGCTTGATATTCATATACACACCCTCAAGCCGGGGTGTGGAGGTCTCACCCGACGCTGATGATTCAGCCATCGACGGGGTTCCTACGCCAGCTATTGCCGCTGAATGGCAGCTGGTTTCGCGCTCAGGTGAAACGCTAACAACACTCCTGGACCAAGTCAACGATGGCCCCCTTGCAGAAGCCATCCATCAGATTACTTGGTGTTACTTACCCGCAGTCAGCGCGTTGTAGCTGGTAATCAGGTTGCGATAATCCGGAATGTGGTTGGAGCAGAGCGCCGCCAGCCCTTCGATGTCGTTGCGCCAGTCGCGGTGCAGCTCACAGGCCACGCCGAACCAGGTCATCATTTGCGCGCCGGCGCGGCTCATGCGGTCATGGGCAGCATCGCGGGTCATTTCGTTGAAGGTGCCGGAAGCATCGGTCACCACGAACACTTCGAACTCTTCTTCCAGGGCCGACAGCGCCGGGAACGCTACACAGACCTCGGTCACCACGCCGGCAATGATCAGCTGCTTCTTGCCAGTCGCCTTCACTGCCTTGACGAAGTCTTCGTTGTCCCAAGCGTTGATCTGGCCAGGGCGGGCGATGTACGGGGCGTCCGGGAACAGGGCTTTCAGCTCTGGTACCAGCGGGCCGTTGGGGCCTTGTTCGAAGCTGGTGGTGAGGATGGTCGGCAGGTTGAAGAACTTGGCCAGGTCGGCCAGGGCCAGCACGTTGTTCTTGAACTTGTCCGGCTCGATGTCACGGACCAGGGACAGCAGGCCAGCCTGGTGGTCGACCAGCAGGACAGCGGCATCGTCTTTGTTCAGGCGGTTGTAGGTGAATTTGCTCATGGTCTGTGCTCCTAAGGGTTATGAATTTTTCAGCATTCGGGGGTGTTTCGCGTTGATGGGCACAGATTAAAATCATCACCTTTGTGGCGGTAGATAGCAGAATTTGGCTTTAGCGTTCTGTTTTATGAACGATAGATTTGCAGGGGCTGTGCCGGCCTCTTCGCGGGTAAACCCGCTCCCACAGTGATGGCGCAGTACCTGTGGGAGCGGGTTTACCCGCGAAAGGGCCGGCACAGGCAATCAAGTACCTGGAGACCGATCATTGGAAGACCTCAACTCCCTCTACTACTTCACCCAGGTAGTCGAGCACGGCGGCTTCGCCCCGGCTGGCCGGGCGCTGAACATGCCCAAGTCGAAGCTCAGCCGGCGCATTGCCGATCTCGAAGACCGACTGGGCGTGCGCCTGCTGCACCGCACAAGCCGCCACTGCTCGCTCACCGAGATCGGCCAGGCCTACTACAATCGCTGCCTGGCCATGCGCGTGGAGGCCGAGGGCGCGGCGGAGATCATCGAGCGCAACCGCAGCGAACCGCGCGGTCTGGTGCGTATCAGTTGCCCGACCACCCTGCTCAATTCCTGGGTCGGGCCGATGCTGACCCGCTACATGCTCAAGTACCCGCAAGTGGAACTGTTCATAGAGAGCACCAACCGCCGCGTCGACCTGCTGCACGAGGGCTTCGACGTCGCTCTGCGGGTGCGCTTTCCACCGCTGGAGAACACCGACATGGTGATGAAGGTACTGAGCAACAGTACCCAGTGCCTGGTCGGTCAGCCGCAGTACCTGGAGCAACTGCCCAAGGGGTTTGACCCACAGTTGCTGGGCACGCTGCCCAGTGTGCATTGGGGCAGCGCGCAGCGGGAGTATCAGTGGGAGCTGTTCCAGGGCGAGGACAGCAGCCGCAGCATCGTCATCCCGCACACGCCACGCATGGTGACTGACGACCTGTTCGCCTTGCGCCATTTCGTGGTGGCCGGAGTGGGCATTGCGCACCTGCCGCGGGTGGCGGTGCGCGAGGACCTGGCGGCGGGGCGGCTGGTGGAGTTGCTGCCGGACTGGCACCCGCGCTGCGGCATCGTGCATGCGATCTTCCCGTCGCGGCGCGGGTTGCTGCCGTCGGTGCGGGCGCTGATCGACCATCTGGCCGAGGAGTTTGCGATCAGCGACATGGCTTGAGCCGGTTGCCGCCTGTGCCGGCCTCTTCGCGGGTAAACCCGCTCCCACAGGGTCATCAATAGCTCCAAGGTTTGTGCAGTACCTGTGGGAGCGGGTTTACCCGCGAAGAGGCCGGCACAGGCAAAACCAGCCAGAGCACACACATACAAGACCCCTGGCCTATCCTTCATCCACATTCCCGGATCATCCTTCCCGGAGCCCCCATGATCCGCGCCACTCACGGACCAGGCCGCGCCCTGCTCGCCACCCTCGCCCTGTGCCCGGCGCTCAGCCAGGCCGAAGAGCCCGGCTGGTCGCTGCTCAGCCGCAACTACTTCCTGCACAGCGACTTCCGCTCGCCCTCCGGCAGCGGCCAGAACTACCGCCAGGAATGGGCCCAGGGCTTCATTGGCGAAATCCGCTCCGGCTTCACCGAGGGCACGCTCGGCGTCGGCATCGATGCCCATGGTTTTCTCGGCCTCAAGCTCGACGGCGGCCGCGGCCATGCCGGCACCGGCCTGCTGCCGCGCGACAGCGATGGCCGTGCCGAGTCCGACTACTCCAGCGCCGGCGCCGCACTCAAGCTGCGCCTGGGCAACACCCAGCTGCGCTATGGCGAAATGACCGTGGAAACCCCGGTGTTCGACACCAGCGACAAACGCCTGCATCCGGAATACGCCACCGGCTGGTTCCTGGACAACACCGACCTGCCAGACTGGCGCCTGCAGGCCGGGCGCTTCACCGCCTTCAACAACCAGGACAACAGCTCCAGCCATGATGACTTCAGCGGCTACGGCGCTACCACCGACAACCGCGCCATCAGCCTGGCCGGTGCCACGTTTGCTCCCGACGGCCCATTCGGCGGCGCGCTGTACGCTGGCCAGTTGGAAGATACCTGGCGCCAGGCCTACCTCAACCTGAACCTGGCCGAAGGCAACTGGCGCCTGGACGGCAACCTGTACAAGACCCGCGACACCGGCAATGCCAGTGCCGGGGCAATCGACACCCTCGCCTACAGCCTGCTGGCCAGGTACAGCTTCGGCGCCCAGGCGCTGAGCCTGGCCTATCAAAAGGTCGAGGGCGACACCCCGTTCGACTTCGTCGGCGGCGACTCCATCTACCTGGCCAACTCAATCAAGTACGCCGACTTCAACGGCCCCGGCGAGCGCTCGTGGCAACTGCGCTACGACCTCGACTTCGCCACCCTCGGCGCACCCGGCCTGAGCCTGATGGGCCGCTACGTCAGCGGCCGTGGCATCGACGGCAGTCATGCCCCGGCAGGCGGCGCCTATGTGGACCAGTACGGCGACGGCGGCAAGCACTGGGAGCGCGACATCGACCTGAAATACGTGGTGCAGGCCGGCGCCGCCAAGGACCTGAGCCTGTCGTTTTCCCACGTCAGCCACCGCGCCAACCAGGCCCAGGCCGGCGATGACATCGACCGGATCTACCTGATCATCGAATACCCACTCAAAGGCAGCTTCTGACATGAGCACGTCCCCTTCAGGCGCCTGGAGCCCATTGCGCAACGCCACCTTCCGCATGCTGTGGATCGCCACCATCGCTTCCAACATCGGCACCTGGATGCACGAAGTGGGCGCCGGCTGGCTGATGACCACGCTGTCGGCCAGCCCGTTGCATGTGGCTCTGATCCAGGTAGCCGGCTCGCTACCGATGTTCTTCCTCGCCCTGCCGGCCGGCGCGGCGGCGGATATCGTCGACAAGCGCCGATATCTGTTGCTGGTGCAGTTGTGGATGTCGTCGGTGGCCGTGGTGCTGGCGGCCCTGACCCTGCTCGGGCTGATGAATGTCACCCTGCTGCTGGTGCTGACCCTGGCGCTGGGCATCGGCACGGCACTGATGATGCCGGCCTGGAGTGCGCTGACACCGGAGCTGGTGGGCAAGGACGACCTGGCCAACGCGGTGGCGCTATCCAGTGTTGGTATCAACGTGTCACGCGCCATCGGCCCGGCTTTGGCGGGCGTGGTGGTGAGCATGGTCGGCCCGTGGCTGACCTTCGCCCTGAATGCCATCTCGTTCGCCGGGGTGATCCTGGTGCTGTTCCTGTGGAAGCGCGAGGTGAAGGAGCCGCTGCTGCCGGCCGAGCGCTTCGTCGGCGCCATGCGCACCGGGCTGCGTTTCGCACGCAGCGCCAAGCCCTTGCAAGCCGTGATATTGCGCGCCTTGGCGTTCTTTTTCTGCGCCAGCGCCGGCACCTCGCTGCTGCCATTGATCGTGCGTGGCGAGATGCATGGCACCGCCGCCGATTTCGGCCTGCTGCTGGCGGCCATCGGCATCGGCGCGGTGGCCGGCGCCACCTTGTTGCCACGCCTGCGCGAACGCATCAGCCGCGACCGCCTGGTGCTGCTCGCCAGCCTGCTGTATGCCCTGTTCCTGCTGGCCCTGGCGCTGGTGCGCAACTTCTATGTGCTGCTGCCGGCGATGCTGCTCAGCGGCGCGGCGTGGATAGCTGTGTTGTCCAACCTGCAGGTGGCGGCGCAGACCTCGGTGCCGGCCTGGGTACGGGCGCGGGCGTTGTCGGTGTACATCCTGATCTTCTTTGGTGCCATGGCCAGTGGCGGGTTGCTGTGGGGCACGCTGGCCAGCCATGCGACGATCACCTTGAGCCTGCTGCTGGCCGCAGGTGGCCTGGCGCTGGGCACGCTGCTGACCTGCAAGGTGACGCTGCCGGAAACCGCAGCCGAGGAGCTGACGCCGTCACTGCATTGGCCAGTGCCGCTGCTGAGCGACGACATGGACAAGGAAAGCGGGCCGGTGATGGTCACCGTGGAATACCACATCGAGCCGGCCAAGGCGGAGGCGTTCCAGCAGGCCGCGCGGGAGCTGGAGGCAATGCGCAAGCGCAATGGCGCGTTGTCGTGGGGGTTGATGCGCGACAGTGCGGACCCGGCGTTGTGGCTGGAATTCTTCTTCGAGGAATCGTGGCTGGAGCATTTGAGGCATCACCACCGGGTAACCCGGGGTGAGCTGAAGATCGAGGCCCGGGTGCGCATGTTGCAGACCGAGGGGGTGGAAGTGAAGATTCGGCATCTGTTGGCGGGTGGGGAGCACAAGGCTCACCATTGATGCTGGCTTTCCCGGCCCTTTCGCGGGTGAACCCGCTCCCACAGGTACAACGACAACCTTGAGGTTTGTGTTATCTCTGTGGGAGCGGGTTTACCCGCGAAGGGGCCGGCACTGAAGGAACAAAAAAAGGGGCCAGATACTGACCCCTCCTTCACATCAGCTCAGCTTAGAAAGCAAAGCACGAACAACCCAACGCCCCCCAGAAGCCCTGGAAGTCATTCACCGGCACATTCGAATGCCGTGCCTTCTCATGGCTGTGCGCATGCACCCCGCAAGGCCCCACACACTGGTGCGCCACCGCTGCCAGCGACGGCGTGCCCACGCGCCAGTGGCCCGGCACCTTGGTCACCGGCGACCATTCCGGCAGCACTGGCACCTGGGGCGGGCCGAGCTTGTCGAATTCCGCCGCACCATACACCACCTTGCCATCGACCACGGTCAGCACCGACTCGATGCCCTTGATCGCCTCTTCATCGACACTGAAGAAGTCCAGCGACAGTGCCGCCAGGTCGGCCAGTTGGCCCACCTTGATCTGGCCTTTCTTGCCCTGTTCGCTGGAGAACCAGGCGCTGCCCTGAGTGAACAGCTGCAGCGCAGTGTCTCGACTGAGGCCTTCCGGATACAGCTCCATGCCACCGACGGTCTTGCCGCTGACCAGCCAGTACAGCGAGGTCCACGGGTTGTAGCTGGACACGCGGGTAGCGTCGGTACCGGCGCCCACCGGCACGCCCATGTCGAGCATGCGCTTGATCGGCGGGGTCTGCTCGGCGGCCTTGGCACCATAGCGGTCGACAAAATACTCACCCTGGAAGGCCATGCGGTCCTGGATGGCGATACCGCCGCCCAGCGCACGCACTCGCTCGATGTTCTGCGGGGTGATGGTTTCGGCGTGGTCGAAGAACCACGGCAGGCCATTGAACGGGATGTCCCGGTTGACCTTCTCGAACACGTCGAGCATGCGCGTGATCGATTCGTTGTAGGTGGCATGCAGGCGGAACGGCCAGCGCTGCTCGACCAGGTGGCGCACCACCGGTTCCAGCTCTTGTTCCATGGTTTGCGGCAGGTCCGGGCGCGGCTCGAGGAAGTCCTCGAAGTCGGCGGCGGAGAACACCAGCATTTCGCCGGCGCCATTGTGGCGCAGGAAGTCGGTGCCACTGTGCAGCTTCACGCTGGAGGTCCACTTGCGGAAGTCGTCCAGCTCTTCCTTGGGTTTCTGGGTGAACAGGTTGTAGGCAATGCGCACGGTCAGCTGGTTGTTGTCGGCCAGCTCCTGGATCACCTGATAGTCGTCCGGGAAGTTCTGGTAGCCGCCGCCGGCATCGATCGCGCTGGTCAGGCCCAGGCGGTTGAGCTCGCGCATGAACTGGCGGGTGGAGTTGACCTGGTATTCCAGCGGCAGCTTCGGCCCCTTGGCCAAGGTGGCGTAGAGGATCATCGCGTTGGGGCGGGCGATGAGCATGCCGGTCGGGTTGCCGAACTTGTCGCGCTGGATCTCGCCACCCGGCGGGTTGGGGGTGTCCTTGGTGTAACCGACGGCCTTGAGCGCGGCGCGGTTGAGCAGCGCCCGGTCATACAGGTGCAGCAGAAATACCGGGGTGTCCGGTGCGGCCTGGTTGATTTCTTCCAGGGTGGGCATGCGTTTTTCGGCGAACTGGAATTCGTTCCAGCCGCCGACCACGCGCACCCACTGCGGGGTGGGCGTACGCGCAGCCTGGTCCTTGAGCATACGCAGGGCATCGGCCACCGACGGCACGCCTTCCCAGCGCAATTCCAGGTTGTAGTTCAGGCCACCACGGATCAGGTGCAGGTGCGAGTCGTTCAGGCCGGGGATTACCGTGCGCTGCTTGAGGTCGATGATCTGCGTGGTGGCGCCCTTGTGGGCCATGGCTTCGGCGTCATTGCCTACCGCGATGAAACGGCCGTCCTTGATGGCGACGGCGGTCGCGGTGGGCTTTTCACGATCAACGGTGTGCAATTTGCCGTTGAACAGAATGAGATCGGCGGTCATGGAACCTCCTTGGGTGGATGCGTGAGCGGAACCGGCGGAACCGGTAAAGGGCAATGCGGACCAGAGCGCGCCGGCGGCACCGAGCACGGTACTGGTGGCGAGGAACTGGCGACGGGTCTTGTCGTTGCGGTCCTGGGACATGGTCTTCTCCGTCTGGGTGCGGTAGCGGCAGGCGCAACTGCGGAGCATGCCGTTTGCTGTAGGGGCAAGGCTTGGATGGATGTGCGGTGGGTTGTTGAAGGTTAGCCCGGTTCAGTATTTGTGCTGCCTGGGCTGGCCTCTTCGCGGGCACGCCCGCTCCCACAGGGACACCACCGGCCTTGAAAACTGTGGTATCCCCTGTGGGAGCGGGTTTACCCGCGAATGCCCCAGCACAGTTACTTCTGAAGGAACGCCAGCAAGTCTTCGTTCAGCTGCTGTGCATGAGTCACCGCAAACCCGTGCGGCGCCCCTGCATACACCTTCAGCTCAGCCCCGCGAATCAGTTCCGCCGCCTGCTTGCCGGTGGTCTCGAACGGCACGATCTGGTCATCGTCGCCGTGGATCACCAGGGTCGGCACATCGACCTTGGCCATATCCGGACGGAAGTCGGTTTCGGAGAATGCGGTCACGCAATCCAGGGTGCCCTTGATCGATGCCATCAGCGCAATGTTCAAGGTCTGGGTCTGCACGCCCTGGGACACCTGCTGCCCATGGTTGATGCCATAGAACGGCGTGGCGAAATCGGCGATGAATTGCGCCCGGTCGGCACGCAAGCCAGCGCGGATACCCTCGAATACCGACAGGTCGACCCCTTCAGGGTTGTCGTCACGCTTGCCGAACACCGGCGTCACCGCGCCCAGCAGCACCAACCCGGCCACCCGCTCGCTGCCGTGGCGGGCGATGTAGCGGCTGACGTCACCGCCACCCATCGAGAAGCCCACCAAGGTCACATCGCGCAGGTCGAGGTGCTCGATCAGCTGGGCGATGTCATCGGCGAAGGTATCGTAGTCGTAACCGCTCCACGGCTGGCTCGAACGGCCGAAACCACGGCGGTCGAAGGCGATGGCGCGGTAGCCGCGGCTGGCCAGGAATTCCATCTGCGAATCCCACATGTCGGCATCCAGTGGCCAGCCGTGGCTGAACAGCACCGGCTTGCCGCTGCCCCAGTCCTTGAAGTAGATCGAAGTGCCATCGCGGGTAACGAAGGTGCTCATGTCGGTATCTCCTTGAAAATGTCGAGGTAAAGGCCTGGCTCAGCCACGCAGCCAGTTGGCGCAGCGGCGGGTTACCCAAGGCATGATGTAGAACACCACGGGCAGGATGACGAACACATTGACGATCAGGTTGCCGGCAATCACACCGCCCAGCTGCGGGAAGCGTGCGAACAGCGGCGCCAGCAGTTGCGGAATGACCATGGTCATCGGGCAGATCACCAGGTAGGTCAGCAGCGCCTGCTTCCAGCGCGGCGGTTGCGCTGCCGTGGTGCCCGGGGTGCTATCAAGAACCTGGTGTTGCAGGCATACGGTTACCACTTCGCGGTTGTCTTGGAGTGCGGTGTTCATCAGCGTTCCTTGGGATGAGCTTGCCCGCATCCACTGTGCAACGGCGGACGGGCGCTGGATTGGACAGGTGTGCTGCCTTGCCGGGCACCGACTGGCGGTGCCCGGGGCGATCGGTTTACTTGCTGGCGTTGAAGGCGTTGTAGCTGGTGATCAGGTTGCGGTAGTCCGGGATGTGGTTGGAGCACAGCGCAGCCAGGCCTTCGATGTCGTTGCGCCAGTCGCGGTGCAGCTCACAGGCCACGCCGAACCAGGTCATCAGTTGTGCGCCGGCCTGGCTCATGCGGTCGTGGGCGGCGTCGCGGGTCATGGCGTTGAAGGTGCCGGAGGCATCGGTGACCACGAACACTTCGAACTCTTCTTCCAGGGCCGACAGTGCCGGGAAGGCTACGCACACTTCGGTCACCACGCCGGCGATGATCAGCTGTTTCTTGCCGGTGGCCTTCACTGCCTTGACGAAATCTTCGTTGTCCCAGGCGTTGATCTGGCCTGGGCGGGCGATGTACGGGGCGTCCGGGAACAAGGCTTTCAGTTCCGGTACCAGCGGGCCGTTCGGGCCTTGTTCGAAGCTGGTGGTGAGAATGGTCGGCAGGTTGAAGAACTTGGCCAGGTCGGCCAGGGCCAATACGTTGTTCTTGAACGCGTCCGGCTCGATATCGCGGACCAGGGACAGCAGGCCAGCCTGGTGGTCGACCAGCAGGACAGCGGCGTCGTCTTTGTTCAGGCGGTTGTATTTGAAGTTGGTCATGGTCGTTGCTCCTAAGGGTTTTGATCTTTTCAGTAAGTTGGGTGTTTCGCGTTGATGGGAGAAGATTAAAACCATGACCTTTCAGGCGGTAGATAGCAGTTTTTGGCTCTAGCGTTCTGTTTTGTGAACGATGGTTTTGTGTGGGCCGTACCGGCCCTTTCGCGGCTAAAGCCGCTCCCACAGGGATTGCGCTGGATTTGAATCGTGCGCAGTACCTGTGGGAGCGGCTTTAGCCGCGAAGAGGCCGGCACAGGCCCCATTGCCTGCCCGGCCAACCTGCTCTATTACTACCCACAGCCCTCCCCTCACCCGAGACCACCATGCTGGCGTTCATCCAGTCATACCCGCTGTTGCTCGGCACCGCCCTGATCCTGCTCGACCTCGTGCTCTGGCAACTGATTCCTCTCCAGCAAAGGGCCTGGCGCATCGGCGCGCGGCTGGTGCTGTTCCTGCTGTTCAGCTCGGTGCTGGTAGCTGCCGGCATGAGCCCGCTGCAACCGCCACCCTGGCCCGATGATGTCTCGCGCAACCTGATCGCCACGGTACTGGCGATCGGCTGGTGGCTGTTTGGCGCACGTACGGTGACGGTGGTGTTCGGTCTGTTGCTGGTTGCCCGCGGCAGCCATGGCGGGCGTTTGCTGCAGGATGTGCTGGGAGCGCTTATCTTCCTGGCGGCCGTGGTCGCTGCCGCGGGCTATGTGTTGCAGTTGCCGGTAAAAGGCCTGCTGGCCACATCGGGGGTCATGGCCATCGTTATCGGCCTGGCGCTGCAGAGCACACTGGCCGACGTGTTCAGTGGCATCATCCTGAACACCACGCGGCCGTATCAGATTGGCGACTCGATCTCCATCGACAACACCGAAGGCAAGGTATTGGAAATCGACTGGCGTGCCACCCGCCTGCTCACCAGCACCGGCAGCCTGGCGGTAATCCCCAACTCGGTGGCGGCCAAGGCCCGGCTGCTCAACCACAGCCGCCCGGCCGATGTGCACGGGGTGTCGATCAGCGTGGTGGTGCCGGCCAAGGTGCGGCCCAAGCGGGTGTTCGATGCGCTGGAAAAGGCCTTGCAAGGGGTCAGTGCCATTCTTGCGACCCCAAAACCAAAGGTGACGGTGAAAGCCTCGACGCTGGAATCAGTGGAGTACGAAGCCAGTGGCTTCGTGGCCGACGCGGGCGCGAAGGGCGACGCGCGCAACCAGCTGTTCGACCTGGCCCACCGGCACCTGGAGGCCAGCGGGGTAATGTGGAACGCCGACCTGGCCATGCCGCCACGCAGCCGCCAGCGCGAGGTGCTGGACGAGGTGCGGGTGTTCCGCTCGCTGAGCGCTGAAGAGCGCGATGCGCTGAGCCAGCGCATGACAGCGGTGGAATACCTGGCGGATCAGGTAATCCTGGGCGTGGGCGAGCATTCCGATCATTTGCTGGTGATTGGCAGCGGGGTGGTTTCGGCGTCGATTCGCGATGGCGACAGGCTGGTCGAGGCCGGGCGCATGGGGCCGGGAGAGGTGCTGGGTATCGAGGGGATCATCGACGAAGAGGAATCGCTGGCCGAGTTCCGCACGTTGACCGGTTGCGTGCTGTATCGGATCGACAAGGAACAGGTGAAGAGCTGCCTGGTGCAACGCGGTGATGTGCAGACGGCGTTGAGCAAGTTGCAGCGGTTTCGGCGGCAGAGCCGCGAGTCGTTGTTGATGCAGAAGCCGGTTTCGATCAAGAAGGGCGGCTTTCTCAGCTGGCTGCACAAGTAAGCCTGGCCCGGCCCCTTCGCGGGTAAACCCGCTCCCACAGGGACCACACAGGTCTCAAGGACTGTGGAGATCCTGTGGGAGCGGGTTTACCCGCGAAGGGGCCAGTGCTTACAACACAACTCTCAGGCATTGCCCCGCGTGGTACAGCGAGAACCCGGACTCGTAGAACGCAGTCCGCAGCGAGGGTGCACTCACCCCCTTCATCGGCGAGAACGGAATCGGCAGGCTGCCCTCCTCCCCCTTCAGCAAGAACTCGGCGAACGCCCGGCCAATCACGGTGCCGGTGGTATTGCCCCGCCCGTTGTACCCGGTCACCGCCACCAGCCCTGGCGCCGGTTCGAACAGGCGCATCAGGTGATCGGGGGTGAAATCGATGCAGCCGGTCCAGTGCATTTCCCACTCGACCTTGCCCAGCTCCGGGTAATAGTGGCTCTGGATGCGGTCGGCCCAGCTGCGCACGAACCACGCCGGCTTGTTGTCGACCCGGCCCAGGCTGCCTAGCAGCAGGCGGCCCTGGTCGTCGCGACGGATGCTGCTGAGCACGGTGCGGGTGTCCCAGGAGCCTTGGCCATGTGGCAGCACCTTGTCGGCTGCAGCCCCCTGCAACGGCTTGGACGCCACCTGGTAGTAATAGCCACGGAAGAACTGCTTCTGCAGGTTGCTCCAGTCGCCTTCGGTGTAGGCGCCAGTGGATATCACCACCTTGTCGGCGCGCACCGAACCATGCGCTGTCTTCACCCGCCAGGCATCGCCGTCACGCTCCAGGCCTTCGACCGAAGACTGCTGAAACAGCTTGCCACCCAGGCGTGCCACCGCTGCGGCCAGGCCCTGGGTGTAGCCCATGGGGTTGATGGTGCCGGCGCGGCGGTCGAGCAGCGCGGCGGAGATCTTGTCGGTGCCACAGTATTCCTGGCACTGGGCGCCGGTCAGCAGCTCCACGTCGGCACCACGGCGGCGCCATTGTTCGTGGCGGGCCTCGAGGTCGGCGATACCGGTGGCGTTGTGCGCCATGTGCAGCGTGCCTTTGTGCTGGGCCTGGCAGTCGATGCCAAGGCGTTCGATCATGGCGAACACTTCGGCCGGGGCTTCGCCGAGCACCTTGTTCAGGCGGCTGCCCTGCTGCAGGCCGAGAGTTGCCTCGACATCATCGGGGCGGATCCAGGTGCCGGCGTTGACCAGGCCGACGTTGCGCCCGGAGCCACCGTGACCGATCTTCCAGGCCTCCAGCAGGATCACCGACTTGCCCTGTTCGAGCAGGTGGATGGCCGCCGACAGGCCGGTAATGCCGCCACCGATCACGCAGACATCGGCCTTGTGCTCACCGGCCAGGGCCTGGGCGGCGACGGTCGGTTTGCTGACGAATTCCCACAAGCATTCTTGACGCAGTTCGGACATGGCCCGGCTCCAGCAATTTTGTTCTTGTTGGGGCTGCTTTGCAGCCCATCGCCGGCAAGCCAGCTCCCACGGGGATCGCACAGACTCCAAGCTTGTGCGATCCCTGTGGGAGCTGGCTTGCCGGCGAAACGGGGGCGAAGCCCCCGCCTGCGGCTATCAGTCGAACACGATACCCTGCGCCAGCGGCAGCTCGCGCGAGTAGTTCACGGTATTGGTCTGGCGACGCATGTAACCTTTCCAGGCATCCGAACCGGACTCACGGCCACCGCCAGTCTCCTTCTCGCCACCGAACGCACCGCCGATCTCGGCGCCGCTGGTGCCGATGTTGACGTTGGCGATGCCGCAGTCGCTGCCCGAGGCGCTCTGGAAGCGTTCGGCTTCACGGATGTCGGTGGTGAAGATGCAAGACGACAGGCCTTGTGGCACTTCGTTGTTCAGGCGCAGGGCCTCTTCGAAGTCGTCGTAGGCCAGCACGTACAGGATCGGGGCGAAGGTTTCGTGGCGTACCACGTCGCTTTGCGCCGGCATTTCAGCGATTGCAGGCGATACGTAGTAGGCGTTGGGGTACTGGTCTGCCAGCTGACGCTCGCCACCAAATACCTGGCCACCTTCGTCACGGGCCTTGGCCAGCGCGCCCTGCATGGCGTCGAACGACTGCTTGTCGATCAGCGGGCCCACCAGGTTGTCCTTGCGTGGGTCACCGATACGCACCTTGCCGTAGGCGGCTTTGACGCGGGCCACCACTTCGTCCTTGATCGAACGGTGCACGATCAGGCGGCGCAGGGTGGTGCAACGCTGGCCGGCGGTGCCGACTGCGGAGAACAGGATGCCACGCACGGCCAGGTCGAGGTCGGCGCTGGGGGCCAGGATCATGGCGTTGTTGCCACCCAGTTCGAGGATGCTGCGGCCGAAGCGGGCAGCCACACGTGGGCCCACTTCGCGCCCCATGCGGGTGCTGCCGGTGGCGCTGACCAGCGGTACGCGCGGGTCGTCGACCATGGCTTCGCCGGCTTCACGGCCGCCGATCACCAGTTGTGCCAAGCCAGCCGGGGCATCACCGAAGGCTTTCAGGGCTTTGTCGAACAGCGCCTGGCAGGCCAGCGCGGTCAACGGGGTCTTCTCGGACGGTTTCCATACCACCGAGTTACCGGCGACCAGGGCCAGGGCGGTGTTCCAGGCCCAGACTGCGACCGGGAAGTTGAAGGCGCTGATCACGCCGACCACGCCCAGCGGGTGCCAGGTTTCACGCATGTGGTGGCCAGGGCGCTCGGAAGCGATGGTCAGGCCGTACAGCTGGCGCGACAGGCCAACGGCGAAGTCGCAGATGTCGATCATTTCCTGCACTTCGCCCAGGCCTTCCTGGGTGATCTTGCCGGCTTCGATCGAAACCAGTTCGCCAAGGTCGCCCTTGTGCTCACGCAGCACTTCGCCGAACAGGCGCACCAGCTCGCCACGGCGCGGGGCCGGTACGCTGCGCCAGGCTTCGAAGGCGCTCTGGGCCTGATCGATGCGGGCGATGGTCTCGGCCTTGCCGAGCAGTTTCACCGAGGCGATCTGGCTGCCGTCGATCGGCGTGTGAACAGGGTAGTCGCCCTGGGTGTAAGCCTCGGCAGCAACGCCAAGGCGCTCGAGCAGTCCAGCAACCATTTGTGCATCTCCTACATCGGGTGATGGGGTGGAAAAATGATGTGGATCAGTATTAATCCGATCACACCAGTGCAACAAACGACCTTTATTCCGCATATCATTCCGTCAGGTAATGATTTGAGCCGCAGAGACCGCTATGTCCAAACGCCTGGTGCCCTCCATGACCGCCCTGCAGTGCTTCGAAGCTGCAGCCCGCCATTTGAGCTTTACCCGTGCCGCCGAAGAGCTGCACCTGACCCAGAGCGCGGTCAGCAAGCAGGTGGCGCAGCTTGAAGACATGCTGCGCCATCACCTGTTCCTGCGTATCCGCCGCCGCCTGCAGCTGACACCGGCGGGCAGCCTGTACCTGGCCGAGGTCAACAAGATCCTCACCCAGGTGGATATGTCCAGCCGCTACGTGCTCACCTACGGCGAGCAGACCGAGATATTGAAGGTAGCCACTCAACCGAGTTTTGGCGTGCGCTGGTTGATCCCGCACCTGAAGGGCTTTGGCAAGCGCCACAACAACATCCACCTGGATATCCGCAACGAGATGGAGCCGTTCGCCCTGCTGCAGGGCTCGGCGGACGTGGTGTTCTTCTATGGCCAGGGCACTTGGCCGGGGGCCACCTGCGTGGAGCTGTTCGGTGAGGAGGTGGTGCCGGTTTGCGCGCCGGAGCTGCTGGCTGGCCGTGAGCTGAGCAATGCCGCAGAGCTGGCCGATTTGGTGCTATTGCAGAGCACCTCGCGGCCAGAGGCCTGGCACGAGTGGTTCCTGGAGTTGGGCTTGCAGAGCGTCAGTGCCTACCATGGGCCGCGCTTCGATACCTTCTACATGGCCCTAAGTGCGGCGCAGGCCGGGTGCGGGGTGGCGTTGGTGCCGCGCTACCTGGCGGCGAAGGAGTTGGCCGAGGGGAGTTTGGTGGTGCCGTGGAACCATGCGATGCGCAGCGCCGGGGCGCATTACCTGGCGTATGCCGAGCATGCAGCGGAGGTGCCCAAGGTAAGGGCATTGGTGGAATGGATTCGCGAGCAGCTATCGACCTGAGGGCCTCTTCGCGGGTAAACCCGCTCCCACAGGTATCACGCAAGGCCTGAACCCTGTGAGGTACCCGCGAAAGGGCCCTGAAGGTCGATCAAAAAAGGAATGACACTCTCACTTTTTTTCGCTTGTGAGCCAAGTGCATTCCCAGCTTTCATGTAAGCGTCCGAACCCAACCAGGAAGCTAGCGATGCCCGCCCACGATTTCGTCAGCCCCGACAGCATCCGCGCGCAGTTCTCTGCCGCCATGTCGCTCATGTACAAACAGGAAGTGCCCCTGTACGGCACGCTGCTGGAGCTGGTGAGCGAAATCAACCAGCAGGTCATGGCCCAGCAACCCGAGGTTGCCGAGGCCCTGCGCTGGACCGGCGAAATCGAGCGCCTGGACCAGGAGCGCCATGGTGCCATCCGTGTCGGCACCGCCGCAGAGCTGGCTACCATCGCCCGGCTGTTCGCGGTCATGGGCATGCAGCCAGTCGGCTACTACGACCTCAGTTCCGCCGGCGTGCCGGTGCATTCCACCGCCTTCCGCGCGGTGCACGAGCAGTCGCTGCACGTCAGCCCGTTCCGCGTGTTCACCTCGCTGCTGCGCCTGGAACTGATCGACAACCCGAAGCTGCGCGAGCTGGCAGATAGCATCCTGGCCAAGCGCCAGATCTTTACCGCCCGCGCCCTTGAACTGATCGACCAATGCGAGCGCGATGGTGGCCTGAACGCCGCCGATGCCGAGGCGTTCGTGCAGGAAGCGCTGCACACCTTCCGCTGGCACCATGACGCCACCGTCACTGCCGAGCAGTACCAGCAGTTGCACGACCAGCACCGCCTGATCGCCGATGTGGTGGCCTTCAAGGGCCCGCACATCAACCACCTGACCCCGCGCACCCTGGACATCGATGCGATCCAGCTCGGCATGCCGGCCAAGGGCATCCCGCCGAAGGCCGTGGTCGAAGGCCCGCCCACCCGCCGCCACCCGATCCTGCTGCGCCAGACCAGCTTCAAGGCCCTGCAGGAAAAGGTCGCCTTCAGCGACCAGCAGGGCAGCGAAGGCAGCCATACCGCGCGGTTTGGCGAAATCGAGCAACGCGGCGCGGCGCTGACGCCGAAAGGCCGCCAGCTGTACGACAAGCTGCTCGACGCCACCCGCGCCGCCCTGGGTGGCGCCCCGGCCGAGGCCAATGCCGAACGCTACATGGCGTTGCTGAAGGACACCTTTGCCGAATTCCCGGATGACCTGGCGCAGATGCGTGAACAGGGGCTGGCCTACTTCCGCTACTTCGCCACCGAAAAAGGCCTGGCCGCGCGCGACCAGGACGACCGCCCGACCACACTGCAAGGCTTGATCGAGGCTGGCCATGTGCACTTCGAGGCGTTGGTGTACGAGGACTTCCTGCCGGTCAGTGCGGCGGGGATTTTCCAGTCCAACCTGGGTGACGATGCGCAGGCGGAGTATGGCAGCAACGCCAACCGCGACGCGTTCGAAGCGGCGCTGGGGCTCAAGGTGCAAGACGAACTGGCGCTGTATGCGCAGAGCGAACAGCGCTCGCTGCAAGCGTGTGCGCAGGCGTTGAACCTGGGCTCGCTGTAAGGCTCGGACGGTACTTGGTCTTTCGTGGTCTGTTCGCGGGCTCGCCCGCTCCCACAGGTCTACCGCTGCCTTCCGGCTGGGTGTAATCCTGTGGGAGCGGGCAAGCCCGCGAAAAGGCCCTGACCGGCACGACAATGTCAGCGCTTAGCGGCCACCCCGAAAACGGTCCACTTCCTGGCGCAACTGCGCCGCCAACCCTTCCAGCTCCCGCGCGGTAAACGCCAGTTCGTTGGCCACCTCGCGTTGCTCGCCGTTGGCCTGGGCGATGCTCTGCAGATTGCGGCTGAGTACCGTCGCGGTGCTACTCTGCTCCTGGGTCGCGGTACTGATCACGGCAAACTGTTCGCCGGCGGCGCGGCTCTGCTCGTCGATACGCGCCAGCGCCTGCGCCACCTTGTCGTTGCGCTCCAGGCCTTCCTGCATCAGTTGGTTGCCCTGCTCAAGGGTCGAGATGGCATGCCCGGTCTGCTGCTGGATGCTGGTGATCATGCCGGAGATTTCATCCGTGGCCTGGCGCGTCCGCGCTGCCAGGCCACGCACTTCATCCGCCACCACGGCAAAGCCACGGCCCTGCTCCCCAGCACGGGCCGCTTCGATGGCGGCGTTCAATGCCAGCAGGTTGGTCTGTTCGGCAATCGCGGTAATCACGCTGATGATGCCGCCGATTTCCTGCGAACGTGCGCCCAGGCTATCCATCACCGTGGCCGTGCCGCCGAGGGCCTCGGCAATTTGTTTCAGCGAGCGCGAAGCCTCGTCCATGGCGCTGCGGCCGATGCGCGTCTGCTGGGCGTTGTCGCGGGCCATGCGTTCGGTACCGGACATGTTGTCGGCGATGTTCATCGAGGTGGCGCTGAATTCCTCGACTGCGCCGGCCATGCTGGTGATTTCGCCGGATTGCTGGTCCATGCCTTCGCAGGCGCCGGCCGATAACCCGGACAGCGAGCGGGCACGGTTACTGACCTGCTCGGAGGCGCTGCGGATGTGTTCGACCATGGTCGACAGCGCCTCGCCCATCTTGTTGAAGCTGCGCGCCAGCTGCCCGATTTCATCATGGCTGGTCACCGCCAGCCGGGCGCTCAAGTCGCCCGCCCCCAGCGCTTCGGCCTGGCGCACCAGGTCATCCAGCGGGCGCAGCTTGCGGCGCAGCAGCCACAACGTGGCGGCCACCGCCAGCAGCATCGCCAGCAGGCTGCCGATCGCCAGGCGCAGGCCGACGCTCCAGGTCACCTCGCGGATTTCTGCCATCGGCATGCTCGCGACCACTGTCCACGGGCCCTCGGCAAACGGCGCGGTGGCACTGTACAGCTGCTGCTCGGCATTGGCCGGCGGCACCAGCCACTGACCCTTCTCGTCCTGCAGCGCCAGCGAACCGGTCTGGCCGATGCGAAAGCGCTTGAGGTTGGCGAACTGGGCGTTCTGCGCCTCGGTGTAGTCAAAGCCGACGAACAACACGGCGATCACCCGCCCTGCGCTGTCGCTCACCGGCACATAACGGGTCATGTAGTTGCGCTCGAACAGCACGGCACGGCCGATGTACATCTGCCCGGCCAGCAGTTTCAGGTAGGCCGGATGCTGGCGATCGAGCTGGGTACCGATGGCGCGGCTGCCGTCCTGCTTCTTCAGGTTGGTGCTGATGCGCACGAAGTCGTCGCCGCTGCGCACGAACAGCGTGGCGATGCCGGCCGTCATCTGCTGGAATTCGTCCACTTGCTGGAAATCGTTGTTCAGCAGGTGGTCGCCCTGGTACAGGGCAGGCGTTGTCTGGCCGGCGACCTGCACGGTCTCGCCCGCATGCAGCGCCAGGCCCGAGGCGAAGCGCCGCTCGAACAGGCCGCTCAAGCGCTGGGTGTTGTCCTTGAGCGAACCGTGGAAGCTGTCGAGCTGGTCGGCCAGCAGGCGCGCTTCGCTGGCCAGGTGGGCCTGGCGTGTGGCGAGGTTGGCGTCGTCCAGCGAACGCAGGGCAAACAGGGTACTGCCGGAAATCACCAGCGCCAGCACGATGGCAAGGGCGACACCGAGCTGTGAGGCAATACGGGCACGCGGTTGAGACATGGGGCAAGCTCCTGGCAAGAGGCCGGGATCATCCTGATCACGCTGACCACCCGCTTGTTATCGACGGGAAGCGCGCCCTCTTCCGGGACGCTGGTGCCAGTGAATCGGCGTCGCCGGCGAATACTTGAGTGTCGGGCAAGGATATTCGCAAACCTTTGCGCTTTCCTGTGATGCCCTTTTCGCGGGCTTGCCCGCTCCCACAGGGGCCGCGTCGCAGAAGTCAGAGACGTGGCAGGACTTCTACAGCGGGTAAATCCATAGCCGCCACCTCTTGCTCGAGAAATGCGCTCAGCCGCCGCAGGCGCTCGCCGCCGCGCCGGGTGCGTGGCCACACCAGGTAGTAATCCATGCCGCTGGGCACGGCCGTCGGCCAAGGCAGGCTCAACCGCCCCTGCGCCACATCCTCGGCCACCATCAGCAAATCGCCCATGGAAATGCCGTAGCCACGCGCCGCAGCAATCATGCCCAGCTCCAGCGTGTCGAAGACCTGCCCGCCCCTGAGCGAAACCTTGTCACTCAACCCCATACGCTCCAACCATTCCCGCCAGTCGCGCTTGTCCACCGTGGGGTGCAGCAGCTCGATGCAGGCCAGCCGACGCTCGTCCCAGGGTTCCTCGTCGAGCAAGTCTGGCGCACCCACGGGGATCAACAACTCCGGGAACAACTTGCGCACTTCCCATTCCGGCGGGAACACCCCGTCGCTGAGCAACACTGCGCAATCGAAAGGTTCCTGGTTGAAGTCCACGTGGTCGACATCCATCCAGGCGCTGGTCAGCTGCACTTCGTTGCCAGGCTGCAAGTGGCGAAAGCGGCTAAGGCGCGCCAGCAACCAGCGCATGGTCAGGGTCGAGGGGGCCTTCATGCGCAAGATGTCATCCTCACCGCGCAAGGTATCGCAAGCCCGTTCCAGCGCGGCAAAGCCTTCGCGCACGCCGGGCAGCAGCACCCGCGCCGCTTCGGTCAGTTGCAGGCTGCGGCCGCTGCGCACGAACAGGCGGCAGGCAAAGTGCTCCTCCAGTGTGCGGATATGCCGGCTGACCGCGCTCTGGGTAATCGACAGCTCTTCGCCGGCGCGGGTGAAGGAGCTTAGCCGCGCGGCGGCTTCGAATGCGCGCAGGGCATACAGCGGGGGGAGCTGACGGGACATGAGGCACCTGCCATACGGGGCTGTGAAATGAATCACCGGGAAGCATATATACATGAGTCAGACTCATGCCAATGATCGCTTTTATCCTTTTGTGCAAAGTTGACCAAAGCCTCAGAATCGCCCTTCGTTGATCACCCCAGGAAAAGGACTGCCCCATGCATGTCGCGCCCACCACAGAACTCAAGGCTTTGCTGCGCCTGGCCGGGCCGCTGATCGCCTCGCAGTTGGCGCACATGCTGATGGTGCTGACCGATACCCTGATGATGGCCCGCATCAGCCCGCAAGCCCTGGCTGGCGGCGGTCTGGGCGCGGCAAGCTACTCGTTCGTGTCGATCTTCTGCCTGGGCGTGATCGCTGCGGTCGGTACCCTGGTGGCGATTCGCAAGGGCGCCAACGACATCGAGGGCGTCACCCGCCTGGCGCAGGGTGGCCTGTGGCTGGCCTGGGGCCTGGCGCTGTTCGCTGCGCTGGTGCTGTGGAACCTTGAGCCGGTACTGCTGCTGTTCGGGCAAAAACCCGAGAACGTTGCCTCGGCCGCCGAATTCCTCACCCTGCTGCCACTGGCCCTGCCCGGCTACCTGACCTTCATGGCCTTGCGCGGCTTCACCAGCGCGCTGGGCCGGTCTACCCCGGTGATGGTCATCAGCCTGGTAGGCACGGTGCTCAACTACCTGTTCAACGTGGCGCTGATCGAAGGCATGTTCGGCCTGCCCAAGCTGGGCCTGATGGGCATCGGCCTGGTCACTGCGGTGGTGTCGATGGGCATGGCCATTGCCTTGGCGCTGTATATCCGCTGGCACACGGCGTATGCCGCCTACCCGCTGCGCAAGGGCCTGTCACGCCCGTCGCTGCCGGCCCTGCGCGAGCTGTGGCGGCTGGGCCTGCCGATTGGCGGCACCTACATGGTGGAAGTCGGCCTGTTCGCCTTCGCCGCGCTGTGCATGGGCGTACTGGGCAGCACCGAGCTGGCGGCGCACCAGATCGCCCTGCAGATCGTCTCCACGGCATTCATGGTGCCTACCGGGTTGTCGTATGCGGTGACCATGCGCGTGGGGCTGTACTACGGCGCCGGCAACCTGCTGGCGGCGCGCAGCGCCGGGCGAGTGGGCATCGGCTTCGGGGCAATGATCATGTTTGCCTTCGCCGCGCTGTTCTGGCTGCTGCCCGATGCACTGGTGGGGTTGTTCATCGACCGTGACGACCCGGCGTTTGCGGCGATCTTCCAGCTGGCGGTGCAATTGCTGATGGTGGCAGCGTGGTTCGAGCTGTTCGATGGCATGCAGACGATCGCGATGGGCTCGATCCGTGGGCTGAAAGATGCCAAGACCACCTTCCTGATCGGGCTGGTGTGCTACTGGCTGGTGGGGGCGCCGAGCGCCTGGCTGTTCACCTTTACCCTGGGCGGTGGCGCGGTTGGCGTGTGGTGGGGGCTGGCGTTGGGGCTGGCTTGTGCGGCGGTGGCACTTACCTTTGGCTTTGAGTGGCGGATGAAGCGGCTTTTGGGCAAAGCCGGGTTTGGTGGCGCGGCGACGACTTCGGCCTGACTTGCGGGCCTCTTCGCGGGTAAACCCGCTCCCACAGGGAATGCGCAAAGTCAGAATCCTGTGCAAAAGCCTGTGGGAGCGGGTTCACCCGCGAAAGGGCCCTAAAGGACTGCGCCCAACTGGCAGCCGGTCGCCTGCAGCAAAAACTCCATCAGCTCCCCCACCGGCAGCGGCTTGCTGACCAGGAACCCCTGCACCTGGTCACAACCAAACCCGCGCAACAACGCCATCTGCTCCTCACTCTCCACCCCCTCGGCCACCACTTCGAGGTTGAGGTTGTGCGCCAGGTTGATCATGGCGTGCACGAGCTTGCGGTTCTCCTCGCGCATTTCCATTTCCGCGACAAAGCTGCGGTCCACCTTCAGCAAGGTGATCGGCAAGCTGTTGAGGTGCACGAACGAAGAGAACCCGGTACCGAAATCATCGAGCGAAAAGCGCACGCCCAGACGCCCCAGGGCGTCCATGGTCTGCCGCACCAGCTCGTTACGGCGCATGACCGCCGTTTCGGTCAGCTCGAATTCCAGCCAGCGGGCATCCACGCCATGCTCGAGGATCAGGCGGCTCAAGGTCGCCAGCAGCTGGCTGTCCTGGAACTGGCGGAAGCTCAGGTTGACCGCCATGTGCAGCGGTTCCAGGCCGCGCTCGCACAGCGCCTGCATGTCGCGAAGGGCACGGGATATCACCCAGTACCCCAGCGGCACGATCAGGCCACTCTGCTCGGCCAGCGGCACGAACTCGCTGGGCGGCAACAGGCCGCGCTCGGCATGCCGCCAGCGCACCAGCGCCTCGAGGCCGACGATGCGCCCGTCGGCCAGGTTCAGCCGCGGCTGGTAATGCAGCTCCAGCTCGTCCCGGCGCAAGGCGCGGCGCAGTTCGCTTTCCAGGTCGGCAAGGCTGCGGGCATTGCGGTTGATGCGCTCGTTGAACACATGGAAAGTGCAACCCTGGCTGCCCTTGGCCTGGCGCATGGCGATGTGCGCGTGCCACATCAACGGGTCGGCACCACCTTGGGCACGGGCATGGGCCAGGCCCAGGCTGCAGCCCAGCAACAGGCTTTCGCCGTCGACCCAGTAGGGTTCGGCCAACGCCTCGACAATCCGCTCGGCAATCCATTCGGCACGGTTGGGATCGCGTCGGGTATCGATCAGCAGGGCGAACTCGTCGCTGCCCAGGCGCGCCAGCTGGTCGCCCGCCTCCAGTTGCTGTTTGAGGCGCGCCACCACCAGCAGGATCAGGCGGTCGCCACTCTGGTGGCCGAGGGCGTCGTTGACGTGGCGGAAGTTGTCCAGGTCCAGGTGGCCAAGGGCAAGGCCACCGCCGTCGTTCTCGGCCAGGCGCGCGGTCAGCAAGGCCTGGAAGCCCTGGCGGTTGGCGATGCCGGTCAACGGGTCCTGCTCGGCCAGGCGCTGCAAGGTGGCCACCAGCACACCGCGCTCGCGCACATGGCGCAGCGAGCGGCGCAAGGTGTCGGCATTGAGCTGGTCACGCACCAGCCAGTCGCTGACAGCGCTGGGCGCTACCTGGGGCTCGTGGTCGAGCAGCAGGATGCTCGGCAGCTCGCAGCGCCCGGGTGCGGGCTGCAGGGCCGGGGTTGTCAGCACAACGGCCTGGCGGTCCTGGTTGAACAGGCTGTCGACCGACTCCCAGTTCGGCGCTGTCAGCAGCACAACGCTGCCACCCAGGGCAGGCATGCACGCGCGTAGCAGCGCGCCCCATTCCGGCTCATCGGCCAACAGCAGCAAACGCAATGGTTCGACAGGCGTGGACAAGCGGGCTCCTTAGGGTTTCACGGTGCAACGGAAACTGCCAGGTATGCTACTGCATTAATGAAAATGATTTTCACTTTAATGCATGTTTTTACCGGTGTAGCATCCCGACGTATTTTGTCGTGCATCCTGCGCGAAACTGCGCCAGCCGGCAAATCCCGTTTACATATTTGACTCAGACGTCAGACGGTCGCGCCACAAACGCCCCATGCCTGTTAGAATGCGCGGCTATTTTCTGGCGACCCCCGGTTTCTAGCATGTCCCGACTCAATCCCCGGCAGCAGGAAGCCCGTGACTATGTCGGCGGCCCTCTTTTGGTGCTCGCCGGTGCAGGCTCGGGCAAGACCAGCGTGATCACGCGCAAGATTGCCCACCTCATCCAGAACTGCGGCATTCGTGCCCAGTACATCGTGGCGATGACCTTCACCAACAAGGCCGCGCGCGAGATGAAGGAGCGGGTCGCCACCCTGCTGCGTCCGGGGGAAGGCCGTGGCCTGACAGTGTGCACCTTCCACAACCTGGGCCTGAACATCATCCGCAAGGAGCACGAGCGCCTGGGCTACAAGCCGGGGTTCTCGATCTTCGACGAGTCCGACATCAAGGCATTGCTGTCGGACATCATGCAGAAGGAATACTCTGGCGACGACGGCATCGACGAGATCAAGAACATGATCGGTGCCTGGAAGAACGACCTGATTCTGCCCGCCGAGGCCCTGGAGAAAGCGCGCAACCCGCGCGAGCAGACCGCCGCCATCGTCTACACCCACTACCAGCGCACGCTCAAGGCGTTCAACGCGGTAGATTTCGACGACCTGATCCTGCTGCCGGTCAAGCTGTTCCAGGAGCACCCCGATGTGCTGGAGCGCTGGCAGAACCGCGTGCGCTACCTGCTGGTGGACGAATACCAGGACACCAACGCCAGCCAGTACCTGCTGGTGAAGATGCTGATCGGCATGCGCAACCAGTTCACCGTGGTAGGCGACGACGACCAGTCGATCTATGCCTGGCGTGGCGCCCGGCCAGAAAACCTCATGCTGCTCAAGGAGGACTACCCCTCCCTGAAAGTGGTGATGCTGGAACAGAACTACCGCTCAACCAGCCGCATCCTGCGCTGCGCCAACGTGCTGATCGCCAACAACCCGCACGCGTTCGAGAAGCAACTGTGGAGCGAGATGGGCGTGGGCGACGAGATTCGCGTCATCCGCTGCAAGAACGAGGAAGCCGAGGCCGAACGCGTGGCCATGGAAATCCTCACCCTGCACCTGCGTACCAACCGCCCGTACAGCGACTTCGCCATCCTCTACCGCGGCAACTACCAGGCCAAGCTGATCGAACTGAAGCTGCAGCACCACCAGGTGCCGTATCGCCTGTCGGGCGGCAACAGCTTCTTCGGCCGCCAGGAGGTCAAGGACCTGATGGCCTACCTGCGCCTGCTGGTGAACCCGGACGATGACAACGCCTACCTGCGGGTGATCAACGTACCGCGCCGCGAAATCGGCTCCACCACGCTGGAAAAACTCGGCAACTACGCCACCGAGCGCGGTATTTCGATGTACGCCGCCAGCGAGGAGCTGGGCCTGGGCGAGCATCTGGACGCCCGCTACACCGAGCGTTTGCAGCGCTTCAAGCATTGGCTGGACGGGGTGCGCCACAAGGTCGCCCTGGAAGACCCGATTGCCGCGCTGCACGAGATGATCCGCGATATCGACTACGAGAACTGGATCCGCCAGCAGACCGCCAGCGACAAGGCGGCCGAGTTCCGCATCAGCAACGTCTGGTTCCTGGTCGAAGCGCTGAAGAACACCCTCGAGAAGGACGAAGAGGGTGACATGACCATCGAGGACGCCATCGGCAAGCTGGTGCTGCGCGACATGCTCGAGCGCCAGCAGGAAGAGGAAGAGAACGCCGAAGGTGTGCAGATGATGACCCTGCATGCCTCCAAGGGCCTGGAGTTCCCCTACGTGTTCATCATGGGCATGGAAGAGGAAATCCTCCCGCACCGCTCCAGCATCGAGGCCGACACCATCGAAGAAGAACGCCGCCTGGCCTACGTGGGCATCACCCGCGCGCGCCAGACCCTGGCCTTCACCTTCGCCGCCAAGCGCAAGCAGTACGGTGAAATCATCGACTGCACGCCCAGCCGGTTCCTCGACGAACTGCCACCGGACGACCTGGCCTGGGAAGGCCTGGACGATGCGCCGGTCGAGGTGAAGGCCGCACGGGGCAACAACGCCCTGGCCGATATCCGGGCAATGCTCAAACGCTGATCAACCATTACTCTTTAACTTTGCCGCTATTTGCGGCCACCTTTGTTACATCGAGGAATACCACAGTGGAAGCACTGCATCAGAAGATTCGCGAAGAAGGCATCGTGCTTTCCGATCAGGTTCTCAAAGTCGATGCGTTTCTCAACCACCAGATCGACCCTGCACTGATGCAGCTGATCGGTGACGAGTTCGCCCGTCTGTTCGCCGACGCGGGCGTGACCAAGATCGTCACCATCGAAGCCTCGGGCATTGCCCCGGCGGTGATGACTGGCCTGAAGCTGGGCGTGCCGGTGATCTTCGCGCGCAAGCACCAGTCGCTGACCCTGACCGAGAACCTGCTGACCGCCTCGGTGTACTCCTTTACCAAGCAGACCGAGAACACCGTTGCCATCTCGCCGCGCCACCTCAACAGCAGCGACCGCGTGCTGGTGATCGATGACTTCCTGGCCAACGGCAAGGCGTCGCAGGCACTGATCTCGATCATCAAGCAGGCCGGCGCCACCGTCGCCGGCCTGGGTATCGTGATCGAAAAGTCGTTCCAGGGCGGCCGTGCCGAGCTGGACAGCCAGGGCTACCGCGTTGAATCGCTGGCCCGGGTGAAGTCGCTGGAAGGTGGTGTGGTGACCTTCATCGAGTAAGGCCGCTACGCGATCTCTGTGGGAGCGGGTTTACCCGCGAATGCGATGGCACATTCCCTACCGCATTCGCGGGTAAACCCGCTCCCACAGGGGACCGATGCACCCAGGGATCTATTAGGTTGCCGCCAACCCCGCCAGCAACAAACGCTGGTACAGCTCTTCCTTCAGCCCCTGCGGCTGATCCAGCCCCATCCGCGCCAGATGCCGCTCATACCCCTCCGGCCCCGGCGCATCCAGCGCTGCCTTGCCCAGCTCCAGCACCTCGCTCAGCTTGAACTTGCCCTTCAACCAGTTCAGCGCCCGCAGCAAATCCCGCTCTTCGGCCGTAAAGTCCGTGCCCAGCGGATACTCCGGGAACAACTGCGAGTGACGCGCCCTGATCGCTTCCAGCCGCTGCGGTGTGTTGTCGGTAAAGCGCGCTTCCAGTTGAAAATCCCTGGCCAGTTTGCCGGCATCTTTCGCCTGCTCGATCAGCCCCTGCTGGAACCGCGAATCACACACCGCCAGCAACCGCGCAATCACCTCGCTGTCGGTCTGCCCGCGCAAATCAGCAATGCCGTACTCGGTCACCACGATATCGCGCAGGTGCCGGGGGATGGTGCAATGGCCATAGTTCCAGAACAGGTTCGAGGTCACCTCCCCGCCCGCCTCACGCCAGCTGCGCAGCAGCAGGATCGAGCGTCCGCCCTCCAGCGCATGGCCCTGTGCGACGAAGTTGTACTGCCCGCCCACGCCACTGAGTACCCGGCCATCCTCCAGCTGGTCGGCCACCCCGGCGCCGAGCAGGGTCATGCCGAACACGGTGTTGATGAAGCGCGCATCGCGGCGCTGGCGGCGTTTGAGTTCTTCCTGCCCATATAGCTCGTTGATGAAGCTGATACGCGTCATGGCAAACCGCGCGCGCTGCTCCAGCGGCATGTCGCGCAGGCGCTGGTAGAACGCCTGCGGGCCGAGGAAGAAGCCGCCATGCAACAACGCGCCCTCCTTATCCGCCGTGCGTCGCAACAGGCCTGCCTCGGCCAGCACCAGCAGGCCGTTGACGAACATCTCGCTGCAGCCATACAGGCCTTGAGCGAAGGTATCCAGGCCCCCTTCCCGCTCGATCAGCGCCCGCCAGGAGCCGACATCCAGCGCATTGAGCACCGCACGGTAGCCCGCGTTGTCGCCCTGGCGCGCCAGCAATGCCGCGGCGACCGCATCGCCCATGGCACCAATACCGATCTGCAGCGTACCGCCGTCACGCACCAGGCTGCTGGCGTGCAGGCCGATACAGTGGTCCTGGGTGTTGACCGGCATGTTTGGCGTGGAGAACAGGCGGCGCTGCTCAGCTTCGTCGAGCAGCAGGTCGAAGGAATCGATGGGCAGCTCGGCGTCGCCCGGCATGTAAGGCAGCTCGGCATGCACCTGGCCGAGCATGAGGATCGTTTCGCCAGCGGCGCGGCGCTTGGCGATCATCGGCAGCAGGTCGAGGGTGATATCCGGGTTGCAGGCGAGGCTCAGATGGACAGGCCGTTCTGGGGTAGCAGCCACCAGCTGGGCGATCAGGTTCAGGCCCTTGGCGTTGATGTCGCGCGCGGCATGGCTGTAGTTGCTGCTGATGTAGTCCTGCTGCGCCGGCGCGCTGTGCAGCAAGCTGCCTGGCTGCATGAAGAACTGCTCGACGCGGATGTTGCGAGGCAACGTGTCGTTGCGCAGATCAGCAAGGTAGGCGAGTTCTTCGTAGTCGGCGAAGACGCGCTCGACGAAGGGTTCGAGAAAGCGCCGTTGCAGGCCATCGCCCAGTGGCGGGCGGCCAAGGGACAAGGCCGTGTAGATGGTCAGCTGCCGCTCCGGTAGCTCGCGGACGCGGGCATAGAGCGCGTTGACGAAGGCGTTGGGCTTGCCCAGGCCCAGCGGCAGGCCCATGTGGATATGGGCTGGCAGGCGCGACAGGACTTGCTCGACAGCCTGGTCGATGGAGCAGAGGTGCATCGGGGCCTCCTGAGACATCCATGGGTTCAGGGGTTGGACATGGGCTTTGGTGGGTTGGTTGCCTGTACCGGCCCTTTCGCGGCTGAAGCCGCTCCCACAGTTACAGCACAAGATTCAAGAACTGCGAGATTCCTGTGGGAGCGGCTTCAGCCGCGAAAGGGCCGGTACAGGCACCACAAAAACAAAGCCCGCCATCAATGGCGGGCCTCATGCAATTCAGCTGTTTCTCACAGCCCGGACATCTTCTTGATTGCCCCTTTCAGGTCGTCATCCGAGCAGTCCGCGCAGGTGCCTTTGGGTGGCATGGCGTTGATGCCGGTAATGGCCTTGGCCAGGATGCCATCCAGGCCGCCCTGGTGGTCGGCGCGTTCCTTCCACGCCGCAGTATCGCCAATCTTCGGCGCGCCGAGCAGGCCGGAGCCATGGCAGGCATTGCAGTGCTTGGCGATGATCTCGTCCGGCGTCTTGGCACCACCGCCACCTGCGGCGGCGGCCACTTCCATGCCCTTGCACTCCTGGCCCTGGACACACACCTGGCCAACCGGCTCCAGGCGCTTGGCGATGTCATCATTGGTCGCAGCGGTTGCGCTCATTGCCCAGAGGGCGAATACGGCTGCTGGTACGGCCAGCATCTTCTTGATTTGGTTCACGCGAACACCCTCATGGTGGCTAATCACGCTCGCGGCCACGGATCGGCGAGCGTTGAAAAGTATAGCGGGAACCCAGAGGCCGTGAAACGACCCCACACAGGAAAGGGGTATTGCCGAATCAATGCACTGCGCTGGATCAAAAGTTTGAAGGTGTCGCCGCACTGATCAAGCGCGCCGGCCGGTCGAA
Source organism: Pseudomonas sp. NLJ1 (assembly GCF_049486705.1). NCBI lineage: Bacteria > Pseudomonadati > Pseudomonadota > Gammaproteobacteria > Pseudomonadales > Pseudomonadaceae > Pseudomonas > Pseudomonas sp. NLJ1. The sequence continues at coordinate 2,671,009 of NZ_CP137735.1, forward strand.
CGGGTTACGAAAACGGTGCGGGCGGGTGCTTTCGAAGTAGTAACTGTCACCCTCTTCAAGGATGAATATCTCGTTGCCGACCACCAGCTCCAGGCGGCCTTCGAGCAGGATGCCGGTTTCTTCGCCGTCATGGGTAAGCATTTCGGCCCCCGTGTCGGCACCCGGTGGATATACCTCGGTGAGGAAGGCGATAGCACGGTTGGGGTGCGACTTGCCGACCAGCTTCATGGTCACGGCACCGTCGGAGATATCGATCAGCTCATGGGCCTTGTAGACGATCTGCGTGGGGCTTTCAGGTTCCAGTTCGACCGAGAAGAACTCGACCATGGACATGGGAATGCCGCTCAGTACCTTGCGCAGCGAGCTGATCGACGGGCTCACGCTGTTCTTCTCGATCATCGAGATGGTGCTGTTGGTCACGCCGGCACGCTTGGCGAGTTCGCGCTGGGACAGGCCCTTGAGCTTGCGGATGGCTTGCAGTCGTTCGCCGACGTCCAAAGCTGGAGCCTCCTGAAACGGTGGAAAGGGGGGTGGATGTGAACGATATCATGGCAATGCCGTTCAGTATTTACAACACACCGCCCCTCAACCTGTCCGCTTCAGCGTGTCATTCGCCGATGTAGTCCCGCGGTACCCGCTTCAGGTTGCAGAAAATCTGGTACGGAATGGCACCCGCGTGTGCGGCCACTTCACTGGCAAGAACATGCTTGCCCCACAATTCGACCGGGCTGCCGACGGTGGCTTCCGGCACATCGGTCAGGTCGATGCTGAGCATGTCCATCGATACCCGGCCAATCAGTTGGGTGCGCTTGCCAGCGACCAGCACCGGGGTACCGTTGGGCGCCTGGCGCGGGTAGCCATCGGCGTAGCCCATGGCAACGACGCCTACACGGGTTGGCCGTGGGCTGACGAACTTGGCGCCATAGCCCACCGGCTCGCCGGCAGGCAGCTCGCGCACGCTGATCACCCGCGATTGCAGGGTCATCACCGGCTGCAGGCGCTCGGCCTCGGCCTGGGCCACCTCGAACGGCGTGGCACCGTACAGCATCAGGCCCGGGCGCACCCAGTCGCTGGGGGCCTGCGGCCAGCCCAGCACACCGGGGGAGTTGCGCAGGCTGCATTCGGCGGCCAGGCCCTGGCGGGCAGCCTCGAACACGGCGATCTGCTGGGCGGTGGCGTCGGCATCCAGTTCGTCGGCGCGAGCGAAGTGGCTCATCAGCACGATGCGCGCGACCTTGCCGCTGGCCAGCAGGCGCTGGTAGGCCTCGTGGTAGTCCTTGGGGTGCAGGCCGACGCGGTGCATGCCGCTGTCGAGCTTGAGCCAGACGGTGAGCGGCTTGTGCAGCTGGGTCTTTTCGATCGCTTCCAGCTGCCACAGCGAGTGAACCACGCACCACAGGCCGTGCTCGGTGATCAGGGCCAGTTCGCTGGCTTCGAAGAAGCCCTCCAGCAGCAGCACCGGGGCCTTGATGCCGGCAGCGCGCAGCTCCAGCGCTTCTTCGATGCAGGCCACGGCAAAGCCGTCGGCTTCGGCTTCCAGGGCCAGGGCACAGCGCACGGCGCCGTGGCCGTAGGCGTCGGCCTTGATCACGGCCAGGGCTTTGGCACCGGTCAGTTCACGGGCCAGACGGTAGTTGTGGCGCAGGGCCTGGAGGTCGATCAGGGCGCGGGCGGGACGCATGGCGGCTGCCTTATGGTGGTTCGGGTTGAAATCGGTGTTGGGTTCTTCGCGGCTGAAGCCGCTCCCACAGGGGACCACAAAATGTCCGGGAACATACGATCCCTGTGGGAGCGGCTTTAGCCGCGAATAGGCCGGTACAGGCTATTACTGCTGGTGAGCCGGCGCAGTCTGCCCGTGCTTGGCCACTTCCGGGCTATTGCCATAACGGGAAATGTCCAGGCCTTCGGCACTGATCTGCGGCTTTTTGCGCGCAATCAGGTCGGCCAGCAGGCGACCGGAGCCGCACGCCATGGTCCAGCCCAAGGTACCGTGGCCGGTGTTCAGGAACAGGTTGCGGAACGCCGTGGCACCGACGATCGGCGTGCCATCCGGGGTCGCCGGGCGCAAGCCGGTCCAGAAGCTGGCCTGGCTCAGATCACCGCCGCGAGGATAAAGGTCGTTGACGATCATCTCCAGCGTTTCGCGCCGACGCGGGTTCAGCGACAAGTCAAAACCGGCGATTTCAGCCATGCCGCCGACGCGGATACGGTTGTCGAAACGGGTGATGGCAACCTTGTAGGTCTCGTCGAGAATGGTCGAGGTCGGGGCCATGTCGGCGTTGGTGATCGGCACGGTCAGCGAGTAGCCCTTCAGCGGGTACACCGGGGCCTTGATGCCCAGCGGCTTGAGCATCTGCGGCGAATAGCTGCCCAGCGCCAGCACGTAACGGTCGGCGGTTTCCAGCTTGCCGTCGATCCATACGCCATTGATGCGGTCACCCGCGAAGTCCAGGCGCTGGATGTCCTGGCCGAAGCGGAACTCCACGCCCAGCTTCACGGCCATTTCGGCAAGCTTGGTAGTGAACAACTGGCAATCGCCGGTCTGGTCGTTGGGCAGGCGCAGGGCGCCGGCCAGGATGTCCTTCACGCCAGCCAGGGCCGGTTCGACGCGGGCAATGCCATCGCGGTCGAGCAGCTCGTAAGGCACGCCGGACTGTTCGAGCACGGCAATGTCCTTCGCCGCGGCATCCACCTGGGCCTGGGTACGGAACAGCTGGGTGGTGCCCAGGCTGCGGTTTTCGTAGGCGAGACCGGTTTCGGCGCGCAGTTCGTCGAGGCAGTCACGGCTGTACTCGGACAGGCGCACCATGCGTTCCTTGTTCACCGCGTAACGGCTGGCGGTGCAGTTGCGCAGCATCTGTGCCATCCACAGGTACTGGTCGACGTCGCCGGTGAGCTTGATGGCCAGGGGCGCGTGACGCTCCAGCAGCCACTTGATGGCCTTCAGCGGCACGCCTGGGGCGGCCCAGGGCGAGGCATAGCCGGGCGAGATCTGGCCGGCGTTGGCAAAGCTGGTTTCCATGGCCACCGCCGGTTGGCGATCGACCACCGTTACTTCGAAACCTTGCCGGGCCAGATAGTAGGCACTGGCGGTTCCGATCACACCGCTACCAAGCACCAGAACTCGCATCGTTTTATCCCTCGCACGCGGCGCGCCGCAGTCTTTTATTGAAATGGCATGAATGCGCGCAGTATAGGAATTTGAAGGCAGTGCAATTCACTATATAAAAGCCTATTATTGGCGAGAATTCTCGGCAAAATCGCCTTTCACGGAGGGGCATCCCCTATGAGAACCCAGCACCAGAGCAAGCGTGAACTGGACAAGATCGACCGTAACATCCTGCGTATCCTGCAGAACGACGGGCGTATTTCCTTCACCGAACTGGGCGAGAAAGTCGGGCTTTCCACCACCCCTTGCACCGAGCGGGTCCGCCGCCTGGAGCGCGAGGGCATCATCATGGGCTACAACGCCCGCCTGAACCCGCAGCACCTCAAGGGCAGCCTGCTGGTGTTCGTGGAAATCAGCCTGGACTACAAATCGGGCGACACCTTCGAGGAGTTCCGCCGCGCGGTGCTGAAACTGCCTCACGTGCTGGAATGCCACCTGGTTTCAGGCGACTTCGACTACCTGGTGAAGGCGCGCATTTCCGAGATGGCCTCGTACCGCAAGCTGCTCGGCGACATCCTGCTGAAGCTGCCGCACGTGCGCGAATCGAAGAGCTACATCGTGATGGAAGAGGTGAAGGAAAGCCTTTGCCTGCCGATCCCGGACTGAAGTCAGACCAGCACCTGGCGGGTGGTGGCAATGAACTGGTGGACCAGCTGCTCGGCAGCAGGCTCGATCATCTGTTGAGGGCCACGACCACGCGGGCAGGCCAGGCGCGGCGTGGTGCCGAACAGGCGGCAGATCATCGGGCGCTCCTCATACACCGTGCAGCCGTTGGGGCCCAGGTGCACGCAGTCCAGGCGCTCCAGCGCGGCATCCTGCTCGGCCTGGGACTTGCGCGGCAGGCGGGCCATTTCTTCCGCCGAAGTGGTGACCGGGCCGCAGCAGTCGTGGCAGCCGGGTTCGCACTCGAAGGAAGGGATGAGTTCGCGCAGGAAGTGGATCTTGTGGCGGTTGCAGGACATGGCTGGGTACAAAGCTAAATAGATAAGTTCGATTATAGGCCCATTCGCGGGTAAACCCGCTCCCACAGGATTGTGGATGCATCAGGCATTGCGCTGTCCCTGTGGGAGCGGGTTTACCCGCGAACGAGGGCGCAGCCCTCGCCTTGTTGCCCACCACCCTACCCCGGCTTATCCTCCTCCCTCTCAGCCCACCAGCCTCAGGACCTGCCCAATGATCCACAGCGCGCAGCACGCCGCCTCCTATTACGCCGCCAGCAGCGCGCCACACCCCGACCACTCCTTCCTGCAAGGCGAGCACAGCGCCGACGTGTGTATCGTCGGCGGCGGCTACTCGGGCCTGAACACCGCCATCGAACTGGCCGAACGCGGCTTCTCGGTCATCCTGCTGGAAGCGCGCAAGCTCGGTTGGGGCGCCAGCGGGCGCAATGGCGGCCAGCTGATCCGCGGCGTTGGCCATGGCCTGGAGCAGTTCCTGCCGGTCATCGGTGAGGACGGCGTGCGCAGCATGAAGCTGATGGGCCTGGAAGCCGTGCAGATTGTCCGCGAGCGGGTCGAAAGGCATGCCATCGCCTGCGACCTGACCTGGGGTTACTGCGACCTGGCCAACAAACCCGCCGAACTGCTGGGCTTTGCGGAGGATGCCGAAGAACTGCGCGGCCTCGGCTACGCACATGAGCTGCGCCTGGTCGGCAAGGACGATATCCACAGCGTGGTCGGTGCCGACTGCTATGTCGGCGGGCTGGTCGACATGGGCTCCGGGCACCTGCACCCGCTCAACCTGGCCCTGGGCGAGGCTGCCGTGGCCAGCCGCCTGGGCGTGAAGCTGTTCGAGCAGTCCGAGGTCACACGCATCGACTACGGCCCGGAAGTACAGGTACACACCGCCCAGGGCCGGGTACGCGCCAAGACTCTGGTGCTGTGCTGCAACGCCTACCACAACGACCTCAACCGCGAGCTGGGCGGCAAGGTGCTGCCAGCCGGCAGCTACATCATCGCCACCGAGCCGCTGGGCGAGGAACGCGCCCGCGCGCTGCTACCGCAGAACATGGCAGTGTGTGACCAGCGTGTCGCACTGGATTACTACCGCCTCTCTGCCGACAACCGCCTGCTGTTCGGCGGTGCCTGCCATTACTCGGGCCGCGATCCGAAGGACATTGCCGCCTACATGCGGCCGAAGATGCTCAAGGTGTTCCCGCAGCTGGCCGACGTACGCATCGACTACCAGTGGGGCGGCATGATCGGCATCGGCGCCAACCGCCTGCCGCAGGTCGGCCGCCTGGCCAGCCAGCCGAACGTGTATTACGCCCAGGCCTACTCCGGCCATGGGCTCAACGCCACCCACTTGGCCGCGCGCCTGCTCGGCGAAGCCATCAGCGGCCAGGAGAGCGGGCGGTTCGACCTGTTCGCCAAGGTGCCGCACATCACCTTCCCCGGCGGCAAGCACCTGCGCTCGCCGCTGCTGGCGTTGGGGATGTTGTGGCATCGCCTGAAAGAGCTGATCTGAAAGCTGCGCGGCCCCTGTAGTAGCGGCCTTGTGTCGCGAAAGGGGTGCGTAGCACCCCCAGGTTTCAGCTTCGCCGCAAATATCGCTGGGGCCGCTCTGCGGCCCTATCGCGACACAAGGCCGCTCCTTGTATGTTGTGTCTGGCCTAGCGGGAGAGGTTATTCTCGTCGGGCTGAAGAAGCACTTCCGGGGAGGCCGATCGCTCCTGAAGGCAGGCATTGCCCCTGACCTTGTATGTAGAGAGGCCCCCCGCCTCATTGCCCACTGCGAAGAGTATCGAGAAGCCGACAAGTCGGACTTCGCATTACAAGGTTGCAGCAGCATGAAGTTCGAGGTCGGGGAACCGGAGGCCATTGTTACCTAACTCGCTTGGAGAGGGAAGAAATGAGTGTCTGGGTTGGCGTCGATATCGGCTCACGTACTTCGGTCGTTGGGGTGCGTAAAGATGGGCGTCCGGCCGGACAGTGGGATATCGCTCAAACCCCTGCAGGCCGTAAGGCTGCGGTGAAAAAGCTGCTGGCACTCAAACCCAAGTCGATCGTGATGGAGGCGACCGGAATCTATTACCTGGACTTGGCCCTTGAGCTACATGCGGCTGACCTCCCTGTATCCGTGATCAACCCCAAGAGCTTCCACAATTTCGCCAAACTAATGCTGGTGAACAGCAAGACCGATGCAATAGATGCTCAACTGCTGTCCGAGTACGGCGAGCGTATGACACCGCGCTTGTGGACACCTCCAAGCCTTGTGCAGCTTGAGCTGAGGGCTCTGGGGCGACACATCAATCGTTTGGTGGGGCATCGTACAAGGGCGAAGAACGAACTGCATGCATTGCAGGCGACCGCTACAACCGTGTCGATGCTGATCGAGGATCAGGAGGAAGCGATTGCTTCACTGGATAATCGAATTGAGCGCTTTCGTAAGGCGGGCCGCGAGCTGGTCGCCCAGTGTCCGACGCTTACTCGGCAGTACAAGCAGCTGCTCGCAGGGCCTGGGATGGGAGAAGTCTCGGCACTTGCGGCATTGGCTGAACTGACCATCCTTCCTCAAATACTCAAGTCCTCGCAGGTAGCTCGCCACGCGGGTCTCGATGTTCGACAGACCCAATCGGGAACGAGCATTGATAAGCCCGGCAGACTCGGCAAAAGTGGGAATGCTTATCTACGGGCAGCCATGTACATGCCTGCCTTGACCGCAGTGCGCTGCGACCCTTATGCGAAGGCTTTTTACGAGTCGTTGGTCAACAGGGGCAAGAAGAAAATGCAGGCTATCGCTGCTGTCATGCGCAAGTACCTGACAGGCATCTGGGCATGCATGCGCGGGGATGAGCCATTTGATACGGCCAAGCTTTTCAGCTCTGAACACCTCAGAAAAGCTTGACCGCCAACAGAGTATCTACATCGACCGCGCGACATCTGTATGGTCAGTCCTTCCAGAAGGGCTTTCGCCCCTCGCTTCGGGCCTGCTCCCAGCTCAGCCCGACATCGCGCAACTCATCGTCAGTCAGCTGCAGCAGCGCCCTGCGGGTGTGCCAGCGATGCAGCATCAGCCCCCAACGCCCCAACCCTTCCGGCGCGTTGAACACCTTGGCCTGCTGCCCGGCTTCCAGTTCCCTGGCCAACAGTTGCAAGCGCACATCGCTCATGCCACCCATCGCTGCATTCTCCATTCGATTGATACCGTGGAGAAAGCATGCGCGTCGACAGCATCGGCAATACAGATCCAATACAGTCTTATTATTCCCATACAGAATTGGCCGCAGACAGACTGAATGCTGTATTTTCCAAGCAACTGTACCGGTCGCTACCCTATTGCAGGGCAGGAGTATGCCGTGACCCTTTACCTGAACCTCGCCGAGTTGCTTGGTGCCCGCATCGAGCAGGGCCTCTATCGCCCCGGCCAGCGCCTGCCGTCAGTGCGCGCCCTGAGTGTGGAGCACGGGGTCAGCCTGAGCACCGTGCAACAGGCCTACCGCATGCTGGAAGACAGCGGCATGGTCTCGCCCCGACCCAAGTCCGGTTACTTCGTCAGCGACCACCGCCAGCTGCCGGCACTGCCCGCTGTCAGCCGCCCGGCCCAACGCCCGGTGGACATCTCGCAGTGGGAACAGGTGCTGGAACTGATACGCAGCACCCCGCGCCAGAATGTGGTGCAGCTCGGCCGTGGCATGCCCGACATTGACAGCCCCACCCTCAAGCCACTGCTGCGCAGCCTCGCCCAGCTGAGCCGGCGGCAAGACATGCCTGGCCTGTACTACGACAACATCCACGGCAACCTGGCCCTGCGCGAACAGGTGGCCCGGCTGATGCTTGACTCCGGCTGCCGCCTGAGCCCGGCCGACCTGGTAATTACCACCGGCTGCCATGAGGCACTGTCATGCAGCATCCGCGCCGTGTGCGAGCCGGGCGATATCGTCGCGGTCGATTCCCCAAGCTTCCACGGCGCCATGCAGACCCTGAAGGGCCTGGGCATGAAAGCCTTGGAAATCCCCACCGACCCGGTCACCGGCATCAGCCTGGAAGCGCTTGAGCTGGCCCTGGAACAGTGGCCGATCAAGCTCATCCAGATCACCCCCAGCTGCAACAACCCGCTCGGCTACATCATGCCCGAGGCCCGCAAGAAGGCGCTGCTGGGCCTGGCTCAACGCTACGACGTGGCCATCCTGGAAGACGATGTTTATGGCGACCTTGCCTATACCTACCCGCGCCCGCGCACACTCAAGTCATTCGACGACGATGGTCGTGTGCTGCTTTGCAGCTCGTTCTCCAAGACCCTCGCCCCCGGCCTGCGGATAGGCTGGGTAGCGCCCGGGCGCTACCTGGAGCGGGTGCTGCACATGAAATACATCAGTACCGGCAGCACGGCCAGCCAGCCCCAGCTGGCCATCGCCGACTTCATCGCTGGCGGGCACTACCAGCCCCACGTACGGCGCATGCGCAGCCAGTACCAGCGTGGTCGCGACCTGATGAGCGCCTGGGTGACCCGCTACTTCCCGGCGGGCACCCGGGTCAGCCGGCCCCAGGGCGGCTTCATGCTGTGGGTGGAGTTGCCTGAACATTTCGATACGCTGCGGCTGAACCGCGCTTTACTGGAAGAGGGCGTGCAGGTTGCCGTGGGCAGCATCTTTTCGGCCTCGGGCAAATTCCGCCACTGCCTGCGCATGAACTTCGCCGCGCGGCCAACGCCGCAGATCGAAGCTGCCGTGCGCAAGGTGGGTGAAACCGCCCTTCGTCTACTGGATGAAGAAAACGCCGGCGCGTAACTTTGCGCCGCCCATCACGGTCCAATCCTTCAAGCCTTCGTTGCACAGGACGATCTACCCTTGAGACTCCAGCGAGCCCTGCCTCTGCTGCTGGTGCTGCTGCTTGGCCTTGCCGGCTGTGCCAGCGTCGGCACGCCCCGCGAGACCAGCCAGGCGCTACCCGCCAACGACTCGGCCTTCGGCCGCTCGGTGCTGCGCCAGGCCGCGCCCTACGACGGCCGCTCGGGCTTTCGCCTGTTGCCCAACAGCAACGAGGCGTTCCGCGCCCGCGCCGAACTGATCCGCAACGCCCAGGCGAGCATCGACCTGCAGTACTACATCGTCCACGATGGCCTCAGCACCCGTGCCCTGGTGCATGAGCTGCTGCGCGCCGCCGACCGCGGCGTGCGCGTGCGCATCCTGCTCGACGACACTACCAGCGATGGCCTGGACGTCATCATGGGCACCCTCGATGCCCACCCGAACATCCACATCCGCGTGTTCAACCCGCTGCACCTGGGCCGCAGCACCGGCGTGACACGCGCCGTGGGCCGCCTGTTCAACCTGTCGCGCCAGCATCGGCGCATGCACAACAAGCTGTTCCTGGTGGACAACAGCATGGCCATCGTCGGCGGGCGCAACCTGGGCGACGAGTATTTCGATGCCGAACCCAACCTGAACTTCACCGACATCGACCTGCTAGGAGTAGGCCCGATAGCCGAACAGTTGGGGCACAGCTTCGACCAGTACTGGAATAGCGCCCTCAGCCGACCGATCACCGACTTCCTCTGGCACGACCCGGATGCCAGCGACCTGCGCGCCAGCCGCCACCGCCTGGAAGTGTCGCTGGCCGAAGCCAGGACCCAGCGCAAAGCCCTGTATGATCGCCTGATGGCCTACCAGTCGCAGCCGCGCCTGGATGTGTGGCGCAACGAGCTGATCTGGGCCCATGCCCAGGCGCTGTGGGATGCGCCGAGCAAAGTACTGGCCAATGACGAACCGGACCCGCAATTGCTGCTGAGCCAGCAACTGGCGCCGGACCTGGCCAGCGTGCAGCGCGAGCTGATCCTGATGTCGGCCTACTTCGTGCCGCGCGAGCCGGGCTTGCTGTACCTGACCGGCCGCGCCGATGCCGGCACTTCGGTGAAGCTGCTGACCAACTCGCTCGAGGCCACCGACGTGCCGGCCGTGCATGGCGGCTATGCGCCCTATCGCCGGGCCTTGCTCGAGCACGGCGTGCAGCTGTACGAGCTTCGCCGCCAGCCAGGCGACCCCAGCGCCGGGCGCTTGAGTTATCACGGCAGCTCGGATTCGAGCCTGCATACCAAGGCGATCGTGTTCGACCGGCGCAAGACATTCATCGGCTCATTCAACTTCGATCCGCGTTCGGTGCTGTGGAATACCGAGGTAGGCGTACTGGTGGATAGCCCGGAGCTGGCTGAATACACCCGCGAGCTGGCCCAGCAGGGTATGGCGCCTGCATTGAGCTATCAGGTGAAGCTGGTGGGTGACCAGATGGTGTGGGCGACCGAGGACAATGGCCACCAGCACATGCTGACCGCCGAGCCTGGTGGGATATGGCGACGGTTCAATGCCTGGATCAGCAAGGCGGTCGGCTTGGAAAAGATGTTGTAGCTACAGGCCTCACAATCCATCAGGCAGACACCGGCTCGAAGGCCCCACGCCGCCGGGTCAACACCACCAACCCCGCCGCGCCCACCGCCATCAGCAACGGCAACGCATGCCCGCTGATCCATTGGCTGCCTGCCCCCGCCAGCAATGGCCCGAGCAAGCAGCCAATACCCCACAGCTGCGCCACATGAGCGTTGGCCCGCACCAGCGCATCATCCCGGTAGCGTTCGCCAATCAGCACCAGCGACAAGGTGAACAAGCCCCCCGCACTGGCCCCGAACAGCACCCATAGCGGCCAGATCGCTGGTGTATGCAGCAGCAGTGGAATCGCCAGGCTGGACACCAGCAGCGTTACCGCGCAGCCGGTGAACAGAGAACGTCGCGACATGTGGTCGGCCAGCGCCCCGATGGGCAGCTGCAGCACCGCATCGCCTACCACCACGGTACTGACCATGAACAGGGCGACTTCGGTGCTGAAGCCCTGCTGCAGGCAATACACCGGCAACAAGGTCAGGATCATCGCCTCGAACGAGGCGAACAGGGCAATGGCCCAGGCGATTACGGGCAAGCGCCGGCAGAAGGAGAACAGGTCGCCGAAGGTGACGCTGCAGGCCTCCGTGCTGGGTGCCCCGCCACGGCCGAGGAGAATCAGCGGTGCCACCAGCAACAAGCCGGTAGCGGCCCAGAAGCCGAAGTCATCATCCGAACCGAGAAAGCCCAGCACCAGCGGCCCGGCCAGCTGGCTGAGGGCATAGCTGCTGCCGTACAGCGCCACCAGGCGACCACGCCATTGCTCGACCACCAGCTGGTTGATCCAGCTTTCGCCGAGTATGAACACCACGGTCAGCGACATGCCGATCAGCAACCGTAGCAGCAACCACAATGGGTAGCTGGGCAGCAGTGCGACCAGGCCGATCGACAGCGCCCCGCCCCACAGGCACAGGCGCATGGCTGAGGGCACGCCAACCCAGCCGGCCAGGCGGCTGGCCAGGCTGGCACCTACCAGCACGCCCAGCGCCGGCATCGCGGCCATCACGCCGATGGCGAAGCTGCCGTAGCCCCAGGCCTCCAGGCGCAGGGATACCAGCGGCATGCTCACGCCGAGTGCCAGCCCGACGCTTAGCACCGATGCCAGTACGGCGAAGTAGGTACCCCAACGCATTGCAGCCTCCCAGGCCAAGAATTTTCCATGGCCATTCGCGGGTAAACCCGCTCCCACAGGTACACCACCGCCCTTGAGAGCGGTGCAGTACCTGTGGGAGCGGGTTCACCCGCGAATTGGCCGCAAAGCGGCCCCCCGGGATTACAACTTGATCCAGGTCGCCTTCAGCTCGGTGTACTTCTCCAGCGCATGCAGCGACTTGTCACGGCCGTTGCCCGACTGTTTGAAACCACCGAACGGCGCGGTCATGTCGCCGCCGTCGTACTGGTTGACCCAGACGCTGCCAGCGCGCACGGCACGGGCGGTCTTGTGGGCCTTGGAGATGTTCGAGGTCCAGATGCCAGCGGCCAGGCCATACGGCGTGTCGTTGGCAATGGCAATGGCTTCTTCGGCGGTATCGAAGGCGATCACCGACAACACCGGGCCAAAGATTTCTTCCTGGGCAATGCGCATGGCGTTGGTCACGCCGTCGAAGATGGTCGGCTCGACATAGGTGCCACCGGTTTCTTCCAGGGTGCGCTTGCCGCCGGCCAGCAGCTTGGCGCCGTCCTTGTGGCCTGCCTCGATGTACGACAACACGGTGTTCATCTGCTGAGTGTCCACCAGCGCACCGACAGTGGTCTGTGGGTCCAGCGGGTTGCCTGGCTTCCAACCTTTCAGGGCCTCGACCACCATCGGCAGAAACTTGTCCTTGATCGAACGCTCCACCAGCAGGCGCGAACCGGCAGTGCACACTTCACCCTGGTTGAAGGCGATGGCGCTGGCGGCAGCTTCGGCGGCGGCTTGCAGGTCCGGAGCGTCGGCGAAGACTATGTTCGGGCTCTTGCCACCGGCTTCCAGCCAGATGCGCTTCATGTTCGATTCGCCCGCGTAAACCATCAGCTGCTTGGCGATCTTGGTCGAACCGGTGAATACCAGGGTGTCGACGTCCATGTGCAGGGCCAGGGCCTTGCCCACGGTGTGGCCGTAGCCTGGCAGCACGTTCAGCACGCCAGCCGGGATACCGGCTTCGATAGCCAGCTGGGCGATGCGAATGGCAGTCAGCGGCGATTTTTCGGACGGTTTGAGCACTACCGAGTTACCGGTGGCCAAGGCTGGGCCGAGCTTCCAGCAGGCCATCAGCAGCGGGAAGTTCCACGGTACGATGGCACCTACCACACCCACTGGTTCGCGGGTAACCAGGCCAAGCTGGTCGTGCGGGGTCGGAGCGACTTCGTCATAGACCTTGTCGATGGCTTCGGCAGTCCAGTGAATGGCTTGCGCCGCACCCGGGATGTCGATGCTGGAGGAGTCGCCGATCGGCTTGCCCATGTCCAGGGTTTCTAGCAGCGCCAGCTCTTCGACGTTCTTGCGCAGCAGGTCGGCGAAGCGGATCAGCTTGGCTTTGCGCTTGGCCGGGGCCAGCTGCGACCAAACGCCGGAGTTGAAGGTGGCACGGGCGTTTTCCACAGCGCGGTTGGCATCGGCCAGGTCGCAGCTGGCAACCTTGGCCAGGAAGCGTCCGTCGACCGGGCTCAGGCACTCGAAGGTTTCACCGGATGCGGCATCGGTGTATTCGCCGTTGATGAAGGCACGGCCTTCGATCTTCAGTTGCTGGGCACGTTGTTCCCAGTCCGCACGAGTCAGGGTGGTCATACGAAACTCCTCCTCTTGTTTAGGTGCAACGCCGCACTGAGGACTCACAGGCGTTGTCAGAATTCTGGCCGGGCGACGAGCGCACACTGGCAAGCGATACCCTAAACCAGCCCGGGTAAACTATCAATATATTTGACACAGAAGGCTCAAAAGCCTACTGATGTGCATTTTATTAAACAAAAACAGGAGCCGAACCATGAGTATCGCCAGCATCATCGACTTCGCGCAGGTCATCACCGAGGCCGAACGCTACCGCCCGGCGGCGGAAAAAATCCTCAAGGGCGAGCCAGACCAGGCGGTCTACAACCATTATTCCAGCCCGTGCGGGCAGTTTGCCGCAGGCGTGTGGGAAGGCGAGGTGGGGCAGTGGACGGTGAACTACACCGAGCATGAATACTGCGAGATCGTCCAGGGCGTTTCGGTGCTGCGGGACCAGGATGGCGGAGCCAAGACCCTGCGTGCCGGTGATCGGTTTGTCATCCCGGCCGGCTTCAAGGGCACCTGGGAGGTGCTGGAGCCTTGCCGCAAGATCTATGTGATGTTCGAGCAGAAATGATTTGAGGCTGTGCCGGCCTCTTCGCGGGTAAACCCGCTCCCACAGGGCCTCGCAATCGTTGAGGATGGCGCTCTACCTGTGGGAGCGGGTTCACCCGCGAAGAGGCCCTGACAGGCATAAAAAAACCCGCGTCCTTTCGGATGCGGGTTTTTTTCAGGTCGCCGATCAATTACTTGATCTTGGCTTCCTTGTACACCACGTGCTTGCGAACAACCGGATCATATTTCTTGATCTCGATTTTGTCCGGAGTGGTGCGCTTGTTCTTGTCGGTGGTGTAGAAGTGGCCGGTACCGGCACTCGAAACCAGACGGATCAATTCACGCATGATGTTCTCCCTTAAACCTTGGCGCCAGCTTTACGGATGTCAACCAGAACGGCGTCGATGCCGCGCTTGTCGATGATACGCATGCCTTTGGCGGAAACGCGCAGACGCACGAAACGCTTCTCGGATTCAACCCAGAAACGGTGGTGCTGCAGGTTCGGCAGGAAACGACGACGGGTTTTGTTGTTTGCGTGGGAAATGTTGTTCCCGGTTACTGGACCCTTACCAGTAACTTGACAGACTCTCGACATGACTCAGCCCTCTAAAACCACATGCCCAACCCGGCATGGGTTGGCCGCTTAATCTCTCAGTCTTTGGCGCCTGGGCGCCGTGATTCTGGAGGTCTTACCGACCGGATACGCTGACGCGACAGGCCGAGCCCCTAGAAAAGAGCGCTGCTTTATACCAGAAAGACTCGGCCACAACAACAGAAGATACGTTTCCGGCACCGACCAAGCGCGCCGGGCCAGCATAGCGGCAGGCGCCGCCAGCCGTCGACCGCTCGTCGACAGTTTTGTAAAAAAGGGTGTGGTCATTTCCCGACGGGCACACTAGGGTAGGCCTTTTCCAGACTGCACTGGCAGATGGGCCACTGACAGCCAAGGAGCCACCATGCGTGCCGCCGCCCTTTCCTTATTGTTCAACTCCTTGTTCGCCGCAGGCGCCCTGTTCGCCGCCGGCGTTGCCCAGGCAGCCCCGCTGAGCGTCTGCAGCGAGGCCAGCCCCGAAGGCTTCGATGTGGTGCAGTACAACTCGCTGACCACTACCAACGCCACGGCCGATGTGCTGATGAACCGCCTGGTGGAATTCGACGCGGCGCAAGGCAAGGTGGTGCCGAGCCTGGCGGCCAGCTGGACTGTTTCGGCCGACGGCCTGAACTACGACTTCACCCTGCGCGATGATGTGAAATTCCACAGCACCGCCTACTTCAAGCCAAGCCGCGCCCTGAACGCCGACGATGTGCTGTTCAGCTTCCAGCGCATGCTCTACCCCGCCCATGCCTGGCACAAGACTGCACCGGGCGGCTACCCGCATGCCCAGTCGCTGCAACTGGGCGGCCTGATCAAGGCGATCGAGGCGCCGGCACCGAATACCGTGCGCTTCACCCTCAATCACCCGGATGCCACGTTCCTGGCTACCTTGAGCATGGGCTTCGCCTCGATCTACTCCGCCGAGTACGCAGACAAACTGCTCAAGGCCGGCACGCCGGAGAAGCTCAACAGCCAGCCGGTCGGCACCGGGCCATTCGTCTTCCAGCGTTTCCAGAAGGACGCCGTGGTGCGCTACCGCGCCAACCCCGACTACTTCGCCGGGAAGCCGGCGGTCGACCCGCTGATCTTCGCCATCACCACCGATGCCAACGTGCGCCTGCAGAAGCTCAAGCGCGGCGAGTGCCAGGTCGCGTTGTCGCCCAAACCGCTGGACATTGCCGAAGCTGGAAAGGACGGCAACCTCAAGGTGGCCAGCACCCCGGCGTTCATGACTGCCTTTGTCGCCATCAACAGCCAGCACCCGCCGCTGGACAAGCCGGAGGTGCGCCAGGCCATCAACCTGGCCTTCGACAAGCAGGCCTACCTCAAGGCCGTGTTCGAAGATTCCGCGGTGGCTGCCAACGGCCCCTACCCGCCCAACACCTGGAGCTACGCCAAGGACTTGCCCGGCTACCCGCTGGACCTGAAGAAAGCCAAGGCCCTGCTGACCAAGGCCGGCCTGGCCGAAGGTTTCAGCACCACGATCTGGACCCGTCCTTCAGGTAGCCTGCTCAACCCCAACCCCAGCCTTGGCGCGCAGATGCTGCAGGCTGACCTGGCGAAGATTGGCGTGAAAGCGGAAATCCGCGTTATCGAGTGGGGCGAGCTGATCCGCCGCGCCAAGGCGGGCGAGCATGACCTGCTGTTCATGGGCTGGGCGGGTGACAACGGCGACCCGGACAACTTCCTCAGCCCGCAGTTTTCCTGCGCGGCGGTGCAGTCTGGGACCAACTTCGCACGCTTCTGCGACAGCCGCCTGGACCAGTTGATCAGCGCCGGGCGCACCACCAACGACCAGAGCGTGCGCAGCCGGCTTTACCAGCAGGCGCAGACGCTGATACAGCAGCAGGCGCTATGGGTGCCACTGGCGCACCCTACGGCGGCGACACTGTTGCGTCAGGGGGTTGAGGGGTATCAGGTGAGCCCGTTCGGGCGGTTGGACTTCAGCAAGGTTTCCGTAACCAAGTAAACCTGTGCCGGCCCTTTCGCGGGTGAACCCGCTCCCACAGGTGCTGCACCACATTCAAGATGGGTGCAGTACCTGTGGGAGCGGGTTACCCGCGAAAGGGCCGGTACTGCAGCACAAAACTCCAGTTTTTCCTCAGGCCACAATCCACCCATGCTCGACCATCGACAGCGGCTCGCCGTCACCGATGATGATGTGATCCAGCA
Source organism: Pseudomonas sp. NLJ1 (assembly GCF_049486705.1). NCBI lineage: Bacteria > Pseudomonadati > Pseudomonadota > Gammaproteobacteria > Pseudomonadales > Pseudomonadaceae > Pseudomonas > Pseudomonas sp. NLJ1. The sequence goes on from NZ_CP137735.1 coordinate 2,687,615, forward strand.
CCCGCACATCGATCAACGCCAGCCCCCGCTTCAACGACAGGGTCAGATGCACATCGTCCTGGCTGGGTTCACTGTTGCCCGAGGGGTGGTTGTGGCACAGGATCAAGGCCGCCGCGTTATGCAGCAACGCCCGTCGTACCACTTCGCGCGGGTAGACATTGGCCCGATCTATCGTGCCTCGGAAGAGGATCTCAAACGCCAACGGCCTGTGCTTGGTATCGAGAAAGAGGCATCCGAACACCTCGCTGACTTCATGTCGCAGCATCGCTTTCAAATAGCGCCTCACCGTTGCCGGGCTGTCCATCGCGGATTCACGCTCAATCGAAGTTGCAAGGTGCCTGCGCCCGATCTCTAGCAGCGCCTGCAGCTGGCTGTACCTCACCGGGCCCAACCCAAGCTCGCCGACGAAGGCCTCACGGTCTGCCTCCAGCAACTGGCGCAACCCCCCGAACTTCACGAGCAGACCTCGCGCCAGCTCCACGACATTGCGCCCACGCACACCTGAGCCGAGAAATACAGCCAGCAATTCCGCGTCCGTCAGGCTTCCGGCCCCACGCTGCAGCAACTTCTCCCTCGGCCGCTCTTCAGCCGGCCATTCCCTGATATTCATCCCGTCCCTCTGCCCTTGCTGCGGCCCATTTCGGCCCTGTGTTAATCTATTTCGCCTCGTACATGCGACGTTCTGCCGCAGGCATTTTCAAACGTCGACGCCCGCTCTCACTGGAAAAAGGCAAGCCTATGCAGCGGCTGTATCGCAAGCGCATCGTTCTCGGCGTGGGTGGCGGCATTGCCGCCTACAAAAGCGCCGAACTGATTCGCCGACTCCTGGAGCACGGCGCGCAGGTGCGCGTCGTCATGACCCGTGGTGGTGCAGAGTTCATCACCCCGCTGACCCTGCAGGCGCTGTCGGGCCACCCGGTGCACATGGACCTGCTCGACCCTGCCGCCGAAGCGGCCATGGGCCACATCGAACTGGCCAAGTGGGCCGACCTGGTGCTGATCGCCCCGGCCACCGCCGACCTCATGGCGCGCATGGCCCAGGGCATGGCCGACGACCTGCTGACCACCCTGGTGCTGGCTACCGATGCCACCGTCGCCGTGGCCCCGGCCATGAACCAGGCCATGTGGCGCGACCCGGCGACCCAGGCCAACCTCGAACTGCTCAAGAGCCGTGGCATCCAGGTGTTCGGCCCGGCGTCCGGCAGCCAGGCCTGTGGCGATGTGGGCCTTGGCCGCATGCTTGAAGCCACCGACCTGGCCTGGTGCGCCGCGGAAAGCTTCAAGCGCCAGGCCCTGACCGGCAAGCACGTATTGATCACCGCCGGCCCGACCCAGGAAAACATCGACCCGGTGCGCTACATCACCAATCATAGCTCCGGCAAGATGGGCTTCGCCCTGGCCGAAGCGGCCGCCGAAGCCGGGGCTCGGGTCACCCTCGTCACCGGCCCGGTACACCTGCCGACCCCCGACCGGGTCAGCCGAATCGACGTGGTCAGCGCGCGGGACATGCTCGCGGCCTGTGAAGCGGCCATGCCGTGCGACCTGTTCATCGCCTCTGCGGCGGTTGCGGACTACCGCCCGGAAGTCGTTGCCACGCAAAAACTGAAGAAAGATCCTACGACCGGCGACGGCATGCTGCTGCAGATGGTGCGCAATCCCGATATCCTTGCCACCATCGCTGGCCGCGCCGACCGCCCGTTCAGCGTCGGTTTCGCCGCCGAGACCGAACACTTGCTCGATTACGCCACGCGCAAGCTCAAGGACAAGAACCTCGACCTGATCGTCGCCAATGATGTGGCCAACCCCAGCATCGGCTTCAACAGCGAGGAAAACGCCTTGACCGTGATCGACCGCCAGCAGCACCAGACCCTCTTCGCGCAGACCAGCAAAGGCAAGATTGCCCGGCAACTGGTCGCCTTCATCGCCGAACGGCTCAATCAGGTTCAATAAGTTACATGCACGCTCTTCAAGCCAAGATCCTCGACCCACGCCTGGGTAGCGAATTCCCGCTGCCGACCTACGCCACCCCCGGTTCCGCCGGCCTCGACCTGCGCGCCCTGCTCAAGGAAGACACCGTCCTCGAGCCAGGCCAGACCCTGCTGATCCCGACCGGCCTGTCGATCTACATCGGCGACCCGAGCCTGGCGGCGGTGATTCTGCCGCGCTCGGGCCTGGGCCATAAGCACGGCATCGTGCTGGGCAACCTGGTCGGGCTGATCGACTCGGACTACCAGGGCGAGCTGATGGTGTCGTGCTGGAACCGTGGCAACACGCCGTTCACCATCGCCGTTGGCGAGCGCATTGCCCAGCTGGTGCTGGTACCCGTGGTACAAGCCCATTTCGACATCGTCGAAGCGTTCGATGAAAGCCAGCGCGGCGCTGGCGGCTTCGGCCATTCCGGCAGCCACTGAGCCGAGAAATGACCGTTCAGGCCAAGGATGGCGAACTCTCTGGCGAAACCACCGTCCAAGCGTTCAGTTTGCGCCTGCCCAGAAAGCCTTTGACTAATGGAGCTTCCAGAGATGAACGACATGGCCCACCTGGCACCCGCCGCGCTGCCAGACAGCATTTTCCGCGCGTATGACATTCGCGGCGTGGTCGGCAAGACCCTTCACGCCGAAACCGCCTACTGGATTGGCCGCGCCATCGGCGCGCAGAGCCTGGCCCAGGGCGAACCGCAGGTTTCGGTCGGCCGTGATGGCCGCCTGTCCGGCCCGATGCTGGTCGAACAGCTGATCAAGGGCCTGGTCGATGCCGGCTGCCAGGTCAGCGACGTCGGCCTGGTGCCCACCCCGGCGCTGTACTACGCAGCCAACGTGCTGGCCGGCAAGTCCGGTGTGATGCTGACCGGCAGCCACAACCCGTCGGACTACAACGGCTTCAAGATCGTCATCGCCGGCGATACCTTGGCCAACGAACAGATCCAGGCACTGCTGACCCGCCTGAAAACCAACAACCTTAGCCGCGCCGATGGCCGCGTGGAAAAGGTCGAGATCCTTGACCGTTACTTCCAGCAGATCGTCGAGGACGTGAAGCTGGCCAGGAAGCTCAAGGTGGTCGTGGACTGCGGCAACGGTGCCGCCGGCGTGGTCGCGCCGCAACTGATCGAAGCCCTGGGCTGCGAAGTGATCCCGCTGTTCTGCGAAGTCGACGGCAACTTCCCCAACCATCACCCGGACCCGGGCAAGCCGGAAAACCTCGAAGACCTGATCGCCAAGGTCAAGGAAACCGGCGCCGATATCGGCCTGGCCTTCGACGGTGACGGCGACCGCGTCGGCGTGGTGACCAACACCGGCAGCATCGTCTACCCCGACCGCCTGCTGATGCTGTTTGCCCAGGACGTACTGTCGCGCAACCCGGGCGCCGAGATCATCTTCGACGTCAAATGCACCCGTCGCCTGACCCCGCTGATCAAGCAGCACGGCGGCCGCGCACTGATGTGGAAGACTGGTCACTCGCTGATCAAGAAGAAGATGAAGCAGACCGGCTCGCTGCTGGCCGGCGAGATGAGCGGTCACATCTTCATCAAGGAACGCTGGTACGGTTTCGACGACGGCATCTACAGCGCCGCGCGCCTGCTGGAGATCCTCAGCAAGGCCGATCAGAGCGCCGAAAACCTGTTTGCCGCCTTCCCGAACGATATTTCCACGCCGGAAATCAATATTGATGTGACCGACGAGGGTAAATTCAGCATCATTGATGCACTGCAACGCGACGCCGACTGGGGCGAAGCCAACCTGACCACCATCGACGGTGTGCGGGTGGATTACGCCCACGGCTGGGGCCTGGTTCGCGCCTCCAACACCACCCCGGTGCTGGTGCTGCGTTTCGAGGCCGACAGCGACGCCGAATTGCAACGTATCAAGGATGTTTTCCGTACCCAGTTGCTGCGGGTTGAGCCTGAGCTGCAACTGCCGTTCTGACCGACTATCTGTTCCTTACAGGAGCCCTGCATGACCCTCGATCGCGATGCCGCTTCCCATGTAGCCGAGGTTTTGTCCGAAGCACTGCCTTACATTCGCCGCTTTGTCGGCAAGACCCTGGTGATCAAGTACGGCGGCAACGCGATGGAGAGCGAGGAGCTCAAGACCGGCTTCGCCCGTGACATCGTGCTGATGAAGGCTGTGGGCATCAACCCGGTAGTGGTCCACGGTGGTGGCCCACAGATCGGCGACCTGCTCAAGCGCCTGTCGATCGAAAGCCACTTCATCGACGGCATGCGCGTCACCGACTCGGCGACCATGGATGTGGTGGAGATGGTGCTGGGTGGCCAGGTCAACAAGGACATCGTCAACCTGATCAACCGCCACGGCGGCAGCGCCATCGGCCTGACTGGCAAGGACGCGGAGCTGATCCGCGCCCGCAAGCTGACCGTCAGCCGCCAGACGCCCGAGATGACCACCCCGGAAATCATCGACATCGGCCACGTGGGCGAAGTGGTAAGCGTGAACACCGACCTGCTGAACATGCTGGTGAAGGGTGACTTCATCCCGGTGATCGCGCCGATCGGCGTGGGTGCCAACGGTGAGTCGTACAACATCAACGCCGACCTGGTGGCAGGCAAGGTAGCCGAGGCGCTGAAGGCCGAGAAGCTGATGCTGCTGACCAACATCGCCGGCCTGATGGACAAGCAGGGCGAAGTACTGACCGGCCTGACCACCGAGCAGGTCAACGAACTGATCGCCGACGGCACCATCTACGGCGGCATGCTGCCGAAGATCAAGTGCGCGCTGGATGCGGTGCAGGGCGGGGTGAACAGCTCGCACATCATCGACGGCCGCGTGCCGAATGCGGTGCTGCTGGAGATTTTCACCGACAGCGGCGTGGGTACCCTGATTACCAACCGCAAGCCGCGCTGATTGGTTGGTTAACCTGCACAGGCCTCTTCGCGGGCACGCCCGCTCCCACAGGGATAGCGCCAACCCTGTGGGAGCGGGTTTACCCGCGAAGAGGCCAGAACAGGCGACACAAAAAAGGCGACCTTCACAAGAAGGTCGCCTTTTTCATTTCCAGACCCGGATCAGATCCCGTACTGCGCCCGGTAAGCTTCCACAGCCGGCAGATGCTGCTTCAGCTGCGGGTCATCGGCCAGGAACTCCAGCACCTGCGTCAGCGAAACGATGCTGACCACCGGAATACCGAAGTCGCGCTCCACTTCCTGAATCGCCGACAGCTCGCCATTGCCACGCTCTTCGCGGTTCAGCGCGATCAGCACGCCTGCGGCCTTGGCCTGCTGGGCTTTGATGATCTGCATGACCTCACGAATGGCGGTACCGGCAGTGATCACATCGTCGATGATCAGCACATCACCAGCCAGTGGTGCACCGACCAGGCTGCCACCTTCACCGTGGTCCTTGGCTTCTTTGCGGTTGAAGCACCATGGCACGTCGAGCTGATGCTGATCGGCAAGGGCCACGGCAGTAGTCGCTGCCAGCGGGATACCCTTGTAGGCCGGGCCGAAAAGCACATCGAACGGGATCTTGCTGTCGACGATGGCTGCGGCATAGCAACGGCCCAGTTCGGCCAGGGCGGAACCGCTGTTGAACAGGCCGGCATTGAAGAAATACGGGCTGGTACGCCCCGATTTCAGGGTGAATTCACCGAAACGCAGTACCCCGCGATCGATGGCAAAACGGATGAAGTCGCGCTGATACGGCTGCATGGATAGTCCCGGACACCACGGATTTAGCTAAATGGGTTGAGCTCGGGTATCATACACGCACGAGATTTTTGGGGCCATTTATGCGGATCATCAGTGTGAACGTAAATGGCATTCAGGCTGCGGCCGAGCGTGGTTTGCTCAGCTGGCTGCAAGCCCAGAATGCCGACGTCATCTGCCTTCAGGATACCCGCGCCTCGGCCTTTGAACTCGATGACCCAGCTTTCCAGCTCGATGGCTATTTCCTTTATGCCTGCGACGCGGAGGTGCCAGCCCAAGGTGGTGTGGCCCTGTATTCGCGCATGCAGCCCAAGGCAGTCATCACCGGCCTGGGCTTCGAGACAGCCGACCGCTACGGGCGTTACCTGCAAGCAGATTTCGACAAAGTCAGTATCGCCAGCCTGCTGCTGCCTTCGGGCATGAACGGCGACGAAGACTTGAACCAGAAGTTCAAGTTGATGGACGACTTCGCCAAGTACCTGGACAAACAGCGTCGCAAGCGTCGCGAATACATCTACTGCGGCTCGTTCTACGTGGCGCAGCAGAAGCTCGACATCAAGAACTGGCGTGACAGCCAGCAGTCGCCGGGCTTCCTGGCGCCGGAGCGCGCCTGGATGGATGCGATCACCGGCGAGATGGGTTACGTCGATGCCCTGCGCGAAGTCAGCCGTGAAGGCGACCAGTACAGCTGGTGGCCGGACAACGAGCAGGCCGAGATGCTCAACCTGGGCTATCGGTTCGACTACCAGATCCTCACTCCGGGCCTGCGCCGCTTCGTGCGCAACGCCCGCCTGCCGCGTCAGCCGCGCTTCTCCCAGCATGCGCCGCTGATCGTCGACTATGACTGGACGTTGACCATCTGAAGGCATGGGGCCGCTTTGCGGCCCTATCGCGACACAAGGCCGCTCCTACAGGGAATGCATATCCCTTGCAGGAGCGGCCTTGTGTCGCGATAGGGCTGCAAAGCAGCCCCAGCATTATTTGATCGGCCGCCAGATCATCGGGTAGCGATACGGCTTGCCCTCATTCGCCCGCACAGCCGCGATGATGATCAGGATCATCACCGCGACCATCAGCATGGCGAACAGCATCAGTCCGATGAACACGAACATCAGCAGGAAGCAGATGAACCCGGCAATGGTCACGCTGATCTGAAAGTTCAGCGCCTCTTTGCCCTGGGCGTCGATGAAAGGGTCTTGCTCGCGTTTGAGGTGCCACAGCACCAGCGGGCCCAGCAAGTGCCCGAGCGGCACCACCAGGCCCAGCAGCGCGGAGAGGTGGCAGAACATCGCCCACTGCCGGATTTCGGCATTGGGCGGGGTGATCGACAGGTTGGATTCGCTCATGCCCCGCACCTCCCTGGCTGGGTTCAGTCGGCCAGCGCCGCCTGCTGCAGTTCGAAGATCTCGGTCATGCCCTTCTGTGCCAGGGCGAGCATCGCGTTGAGGTCTTCAGGCTGGAACGGCGCGCCTTCGGCAGTACCCTGCACTTCGATGAAACCACCGGCGCTGGTCATGACCACGTTCAGGTCGGTTTCGGCAGCGGAGTCTTCCAGGTAGTCCAGGTCAAGCACCGCTTCGCCCTGGTACATGCCCACCGACACTGCGGCGATCATGTGCTTGAGCGGGTTGCCGGCCTTCAGGCCACCGCGCTTCTTGATCACCGCCAAGGCGTCGCACAGGGCGACCATGGCACCGGTGATGGACGCGGTACGGGTACCGCCATCGGCCTGGATCACGTCGCAGTCGACGTACAGAGTAATGTCACCGAGTTTGCTCATGTCCAGCGCGGCGCGCAGCGAACGACCGATGAGACGCTGGATTTCCAGGGTGCGGCCACCCTGTTTGCCACGGCTGGCTTCGCGCTGGTTACGCTCGCCGGTGGAGCGCGGCAGCATGCCGTATTCGGCGGTCAGCCAGCCTTGGCCCTGGCCTTTGAGGAAGCGCGGCACACCGTTTTCCACGCTGACCGTGCAGATGACCTTTGTGTCACCGAACTCGACCAGTACCGACCCTTCGGCGTGCTTGGTGTAGTTGCGGGTGATGCGGATCGAGCGGAGCTGATCGGCGGCGCGACCACTTGGACGTTTCATCTGGGATACCTGTACTGGGACTTTGAATCTGCCGAGCATTATAGAGCCCACGGCCAGGGGAAGACATGCCTATTGTCGCGCCCCGCACAGCCCGTCGCCTTTTCCTACCGGCCAGGCCACCCGTCGGTAACATGGGTGGATTGGGCGCCAAGGCCCCACTGCGCTACAATCCTGCGCCTTGCAGCCGAGAGGCTCCCACCGTTCATTCATATACGCGAGGTACTCCCCATGGTGCACAGCATGACCGCTTTTGCTCGTGTCGAGCGCGCCGGCAGCCAAGGCACCCTGGTCTGGGAGCTGCGCTCGGTCAACCACCGTTACCTGGAGCCGCACCTGCGTCTGCCCGAGGCCCTGCGCGACCTCGAAGGCGCCGTGCGTGAAGGCCTGCGCCAGGGCCTGTCGCGGGGCAAGGTGGAATGCACCTTGCGCCTCAACGAAGACAGCAACGGCAAACCGCTGAAGGTGGACCGCGAGCGCGCCGCGCAGCTGGTTGCCGCCGCCGAGGAAGTGGCCGGGCTGATCAAGCAGCCGGCACCACTGAACCCGCTGGAGGTGCTGTCGTGGCCAGGCGTGCTGGTAGCCGACGCCAGCGATCCACAGGCACTGAATACAGAAGCCATGGCGTTGTTCGATCAGGCGCTGGCCGAGCTCAAGGCCGGGCGCCAGCGTGAAGGCCAGGAACTGGCCCGGTTGATCAACGAACGTTTGGACAACATGGCCAGCGAAGTCACCACCCTGCGTGCCCTGGTGCCGCAGATGCTGGCAGCGCAACGGCAGAAGATCCTCGACCGCTTCGGCGACATGCAGGCCGAACTCGACCAGCAGCGCCTGGAGCAGGAGATGGTGCTGCTGGCGCAGAAGAGCGACGTGGCCGAGGAACTCGACCGCCTCAGCACTCACGTCACCGAAGTACGCCGGGTGCTCAAGGGTGGCGGTGCCGCCGGCCGACGCCTGGACTTCCTGATGCAGGAACTCAACCGCGAGGCCAATACCCTAGGCTCCAAGGCCTTCGACCCACGCAGCACGCAAGCGGCGGTCAACCTGAAGGTATTGATCGAACAGATGCGTGAACAAGTACAGAACATCGAGTAAGGCCACCCCGACCATGAACCACAGCAGCGGCACCCTCTACATCGTTTCGGCCCCTTCGGGCGCCGGCAAGACCAGCCTGGTCACCGCCCTGATCAAGGCCGACAAGCGCGTAAGCGTCTCGGTCTCGCACACTACCCGCGCCATGCGCCCAGGCGAAGAGCACGGCGTGAACTACCACTTCGTCAGCCATGACGACTTCAAGGGGCTGATCGCCAAGGGTGACTTCCTGGAACACGCCGAAGTGTTCGGCAATTTCTACGGGACTTCGCGCAGCGCGCTGCAAGAGGTGCTCGACCAGGGCAATGACCTGATCCTGGAGATCGACTGGCAAGGCGCCCAGCAGGTACGCAAGCTGATGCCCGAGGCCTTGTCGGTGTTCATCCTGCCGCCAAGCCAGCAGGCCCTGCGCGAGCGCCTGGATGGCCGCGGGCAGGATAGCGAAGAAATCATTGCCGGGCGCATGCAGGAAGCGGTCAGCGAGATGGTGCACTACGACGAGTACGACTACGTGATCATCAACGATGATTTCGACGTGGCGCTGGAGGATTTGAAAGCGGTGTTCCGCTCCAATCGCCTGCGGCTGAAGAAGCAGCAACAACGCAACAGCGGGCTGCTGAAAGAACTACTTTCCTGAAAGAGCGAACGGGGCTGCTTTGCAGCCCATTCGCAGCACAAGGCTGCTCCTACATCGACAGCGTACATCGCGCCATTGCAGGAGCAGCCTTGTGCTGCGAATGGGGCGCAAAGCGCCCCCAGCTTTATTCCTGCAAAGGCAAGGTAGCCTGCTGACGCAGGGTTGCCCCCAGGAAGTATGCCGGCGCGCGCAGGCGCGACAGCATCATCAGCACGATGCCCAGCACCGAGATGATCGCGGCGATCACGAACACCAGCCCCAGCCCGCCCACATGCGAGCCGCTGCCGAAGTCCGGCGAGGCGCTGTCGATGGCGGTACGCAAGAAGATCACCGACAGGATTACCCCACCCACCAGCGGGCACAGGCCGCGCATCAGGAAGTGGCGCAGGCTGTCGAACAGGCTGTGGCGGAAGTACCAGACACAGGCGAAGGCCGTCAGCGAATAGTAGAAGCAGATCATCATGCCCAGTGCAGTGATGGTATCCGCCAACACGTTCTCGCTCAGGGTGCGCATGGTCACGTAGAACAGGCCCGCAGCCACACCAGCGCAGATGGTGGCGTAACGCGGGGTCTGCGAACGTGGGCAGACGCTGGCGAACTTCTGCGGCACTGCACCGTAGTATCCCATGGCCAACAGGGTGCGCGCCGGCGACACGAAGGTCGACTGCAGCGACGCCGCGGTACTGGCCAGCACAGCGATGGACATCAGGATCGCCAGCGGCCCCATGACCGGACCGGCCAGGTGGGCGAAGACGTTTTCCTGGATGCGCGGGTTGTTCAGGCCCAGGCCTTGTTCGCTGATACCGGCAAACTGCAGGGTGGCAATGGCGGTGAACAGGTACAGGCCGAGGATCAGCAACACGGTCCAGGTGGCCGCCTTGCCCGGCACCTCGTCACTGCCGACCGATTCCTCGCTGACGGTCAGGCACACGTCCCAGCCCCAGAAGATGAAGATCGACAGCGACAGCCCGGCGGCAAAGGCCGAGAACGATTCGACGCCGAACGGGTTGAACCAGGCGAAATCGAATTCCAGCGGTGGCGGCGCCGTGGTTTCGCCGAAAGCGGCAAAGGCAAATCCGATCAGCACCAGCAACTGCAGGGCCACCAGGCCGTATTGCACGGTCATGGTGGTGGTCATGCCGCGACAGCAGATCCACACCGCCAGGGCGATGAACACGCAACAGGTGGTTATGTTGATGAGCAGGTTGTCGGCCAATGCCGCCAGCTCATGCTTGCCGGTGATCTGGCCAAGGAACAGGTAGAAGAAATCGACCGCCACCCCGGCCAGGTTCGACAACACGATGGTGGTGGCGACCACCAGGCCCCAGCCGCCGATCCAGCCGATCATCGGGCCGAAGGCACGCGCCGACCAGGTAAACGAAGTGCCGCTGTCCGGCTCCGCCGAATTCAGTTCGCGGTAGCCCAGGGCCACCAGCAGCATCGGCAGGAAGCCGACGATGAACACCGCTGGCAGGTGTGCGCCCACTTCGCGCACGGTCGGGCCAAGGGCGCCGGTCAGGGTGTAGACCGGGGCGATGGTGGAAATGCCCAGCACCACGCTGGCCAGCAAGCCCAGCCGGCCCGTGGCCAGGCCCTTGCTGCGCTGGGTGTTGCCCGCGTCGGCCGCCACATCGGGTGGGCGGCCGGCTTCTGTGTAATTGCTCATGAGTATTTGCCGTAAATTTTGGAATTGTTTTCACAGGCCTTGCGCACAAGGCCCGCTTTCACTCATTGAAAGCTTGTTGCCGGGAACAAGTCATCCGAGACCTTCGGGTGACGTCAGAATGCCTCCTGCCGTGCGCCCTCCCGTGTAGCGTAAGCAATGCAGGCCTCGCGAAACGCCTGGAACAGGCGCCGCGAGACCGGGTTCTCGGTAAATCGCCACTCCGGGTGCCACTGCACGCCAAGCACAAAGCCCGGCGCCGCAGGCATGGACACCGCTTCGATCAGGCCATCCGGGGCCCGTGCCTCGACGCGCAGGCCCGGGGCCAGGCGGTCGATGCCCTGGCTGTGCAGCGAGTTGACCTCGAACTGCGCAGCCAGGCCCAGGCGCTCGAACAACCCGCCAGGCTCGATGCCGACAAGGTGACGAGCGCCGTATTGCACCTCCAGGGGTGCGTCCTCAGGTTCACGGTGGTCAAGGTAGCCGGGCAGTTCCTGCACGCGCTGGTGCAGGCTGCCGCCCAGCGCCACATTCAATTCCTGGTAGCCACGGCAAATACAGAACACCGGCACACCAGCGGCAATGGCCGCCTGCAACAGCGGCAGGGTCAGGCGATCGCGTGCCAGATCGTGCCGGGTACCCGCCGCGCTGGGGGCGCCATTGTAATGATGCGGTTCGATATTTGAAGGTGAGCCGGTAAAAACAATGCCGTGCAGACGAGCCAGCAGCGCCTGCGTGTCGCTGCCCCCGTCGCGGGCCGGCAAGATCAATGGCAAGCCGGCAAAGCCGGCCGCCTCGACATACTTGTCGCCTACCGTATGCGACGAGTTCTTCCCCACCTGCTGGCGGCAGGCGCTGACACCGATCAAGGGGACCGCATTTGCGCTCATGGGCTTACACCGTGTGCAGGTACCAGTTGTACTCGAGGTCGGAAATCGACACTTCGAACTCGGCCAGTTCGCTTTCCTTGCAGGCCACGAAGATATCGATGTAGTCCGGGCTGATGTATTGGTTGAGGACTTCGCTGTCGTCCAGCGCGCGCAGGGCATCGCGCAGGTTGTTCGGCAGGCTCTGCTCCAGTTGCTCGTAGGAGTTGCCTTCGATCGGTGCCTGCGGTTCGACCTGATTGGTCAGACCATGGTGAACACCGGCGAGGATCGCCGCGAGCATCAGGTAGGGGTTGGCGTCGGCGCCGGCCACGCGGTGCTCGAGGCGTACGTTGTCGCTGCTGTCGGTGGGCACGCGCACGGCCACGGTGCGGTTGTCCAGGCCCCAGCTTGGCGCATTGGGCACGTAGAATTGCGCGCCGAAGCGGCGGTAGGAGTTGATGTTCGGGCAGAGGAAGGCCATCGACGCCGGCATGGTCTCCAGCACACCACCGATGGCGTGGCGCAACGCGTCGCTTTGCAGCGGGTCGTCGCTGGCGAAGATGTTCTTGCCGGTTTTCTTGTCCAGCAACGAAATATGCACGTGCAGGCCGTTGCCTGCCTGGCCTGGGTAAGGCTTGGCCATGAAGGTGGTGTCCATTTCATGGTCGTAGGCAACGTTCTTGATCAGGCGCTTGAGCAGGATCGCATAGTCACAGGCCTTCAGCGGGTCGGCCACATGGTGCAGGTTGACCTCGAACTGTGCCGGGGCGCTTTCCTTCACGATGGCATCGGCGGGCAGGCCCTGCTCCTTGGCGGCTTCGAGCATGTCCTGCAGGCAGTCGGCATATTCGTCGAGGTCGTCGATCAGGTACACCTGGGTCGACTGCGGGCGCTTGCCGGAAATCGGCGAGCGCGGCGGCTGCGGGCGACCGTTGAGGTTGTCCTGGTCGATCAGGTAGAACTCAAGCTCGAACGCGGCGCAGATATCCAGGCCCAGGTCATCGAACTTGCTCACCACCTGGCGCAGTACTTCGCGCGGGTTTGCGAAGAACGGCTGGCCATCGAGCTCATGCATGGTCATCAGCAGCTGGGCAGTGGGACGCTTCTGCCATGGCTCGTCCGACAGCGTGCCGGGGATCGGGAAGCAGATGCGGTCGGCATCGCCGATGTCCAGGCCAAGGCCGGTGCTCTCGACGGTGGACCCGTTGATGTCCAGGGCGAACAGCGATGCCGGCAGGTTGATGCCCTTCTCGTACACCTTGTGCAGGCTGGCCCGCTCGATGCGCTTGCCACGTACCACGCCGTTCATGTCGGAGATCAGCAGGTCGACGTACTGCGTGTCCGGATGGGCCTGGAGGAAGTCATTCATCTCGCTGGAAGAACTGGCGCACGGGGTTACCGACGTCATGGCTGTACATCCTTTGATTTGCTGCGGCGATGTGGGGGATACGGCTGGCGCCTCACGGGCGACGATGGTTGCAGCTGTTGTTCTTTTCACTTTCCCATCGTGGGGATTGGTTACCCGACCGGGCGCATTGATTCCCGGGGGCCGTTCCACTATAAAATGGCCAAAACGCAACAGACATTGGCAATTCGGCAAGCAGAGCGTGCACCAATGCAATATCAGATTACCCATGCCGACCTCTCCCTGGTCCTGGCCCTGGAACGTGGCCGCTCGCTGGCCAAGGCCGCCGAGCTGCTCAAGGTCGACGTGTCGACGGTCTTCCGCTCGATCCGCCGACTGGAGTCGGCGCTGGGCACCGCCTTGTTCGTCAAGAGCCGCAAGGGCTACCTGCCGACTGATACCGCCCAGGCCTTGGCTGAACAGGCCGAGCGCGCCGAGCAGGCGCTGGAGGCAGCGCGCATCGCCATGACCAGTGGCGAGCAGGTGGTCAGCGGCACCGTGCGGCTGACCTGTACCGAGGCGGTGATGCATAGCTTGCTGCTGCCGGCTCTGGCCGAGTTCATGCCCAACTACCCGGCCTTGTCGCTGGAGATGGGCACTTCCAATACCTTCGCCAATCTCAGCCGGCGCGATGCCGACATTGCCCTGCGCCTGACCAACACGCCACCAGAGCACCTGGTGGGCCGCAACCTGGGGTCCACCTCCTACGTAGTCTGCGGCCAGCCGCAATGGCGCGAACGCCTGGCAGAGTCACCTGCCAGCGTGCCGTGGATCGCCCCCGACGACTCGATGCAGGACCACCCCACGGTGGTCTGGCGCAACCAGCAGCACCCGGGGTTGAGCCCGCGCTACCAGTGCAGCGGCATGTCGACCATCGCCCAGCTGGTCACGGCCGGGCTCGGCGTGGCAGCGTTGCCGGACTACATGGTGCACGCGCTGCCCGGGGTGGATGCGCTGAGCGGGCCGCTGCCGGGTTGCGACACCCAGCTGTGGCTGCTGACCCGGCCGGACTGCCGGGCGTTGCGCTCGGTGCAGACCCTGTTCGAGGAGCTGACCCCGCGGTTGCGTGACGCGATGCTCTGAGGGTATCGTCAGGCTCATGTATCGAGAGTGTCTGTTGCGGCCCTTTCGCGGCTGAAGCCGCTCCCACAGGGTGCGGTGATGGACCTGAGGACAATGCGGTCCCTGTGGGAGCGGCTTCAGCCGCGAAGAAGGCAACACAGGGCTTGAAGGTAACCACCCGACAAAACAGCGCTTCCCTATTGGCTGGTGATTTTTTAAACTATCGAGTCCGCCTGCCCATTATCGGGCTGCACGCCCACCGCAATTGCTACTGAGGAAGACCATGGCCCGCGTAACTGTTGAAGACTGCCTGGAACACGTGGATAACCGCTTTGAGCTGGTCATGCTCTCGACCAAGCGCGCTCGCCAGCTGGCGACCGGCGGCAAAGAGCCACGCGTTGCGTGGGAAAACGACAAGCCGACCGTTGTTGCCCTGCGTGAAATCGCCGAAGGCATCGTCACCAACGAATTCATCGCCGCTGAAGAGATCGTCACCGAGGATCCGGTGTTCGCCGCGTTCGAGGACGAGAACAACGAGGCTGTCTGATTGATGCCAGGTCGACGTCGCACGGCGCAAGGCCCCCTTCCTCGGCAGGAGGTAAACCCATGCCGGGTATAGAAGCCTTGGCCGAACGGCTGTCGACCTATCTTGGCCCCGAACAGGTCAACCTGGTCCGGCGTGCCTATTTCTACGCCGAACAGGCCCACGATGGGCAGCGCCGCCGCAGTGGCGAGCCCTACGTGACCCACCCGCTGGCCGTGGCCAGCATCCTCGCCGACATGCACATGGACCATCAGAGCCTGATGGCGGCCATGCTGCACGATGTGATCGAAGATACCGGCATCGCCAAGGAAGCCCTCAGCCAGCAGTTTGGCGAGACCGTGGCCGAACTGGTCGACGGGGTCAGCAAGCTGACCCAGATGAACTTTGAGACCAAGGCCGAGGCGCAGGCCGAAAACTTCCAGAAGATGGCCATGGCCATGGCCCGCGATATCCGCGTGATCCTGGTCAAGCTGGCCGACCGCCTGCACAACATGCGCACCCTGGAAGTGCTGTCCGGCGAAAAACGCCGGCGCATCGCCAAGGAAACCCTCGAGATCTACGCCCCCATCGCCAATCGCCTGGGCATGCATACCGTGCGCGTGGAGTTCGAGGACCTCGGCTTCAAGGCCATGCATCCGATGCGTTCGTCGCTGATTCACCGTGCGGTGAAAAGCGCTCGCGGCAACCGCAAGGAAATCGTCGCCAAGATCGAGCATTCGCTGGCCAACTGCCTGGCTGCCGACGGCATCGAGGGCGAGGTCAGCGGCCGGCAGAAACACCTCTATGGCATCTACAAGAAGATGCGCGGCAAGCGCCGCGCCTTCAACGAGATCATGGACGTGTACGCCTTCCGCATCGTCGTCGACAAGGTCGACACCTGCTACCGCGTACTCGGTGCGGTGCACAATCTGTACAAGCCGCTGCCCGGTCGTTTCAAGGATTACATCGCGATCCCAAAGGCCAACGGCTACCAGTCGTTGCACACCACGCTGTTCGGCATGCACGGCGTGCCCATCGAAATCCAGATCCGCACCCGCGAGATGGAGGAGATGGCCAACAACGGCATCGCCGCGCACTGGCTGTACAAGTCCAACGACGACGAGCAGCCCAAGGGCAGCCACGCCCGCGCCCGCCAATGGGTCAAGGGCATCCTCGAGCTGCAGCAACGTGCCGGCAACTCGCTGGAATTCATCGAGAGCGTGAAGATCGACCTGTTCCCGGACGAGGTCTACGTGTTCACGCCAAAAGGCCGCATCATGGAGCTGCCCAAAGGCTCCACGGCCGTCGACTTCGCCTATGCGGTGCACACCGACGTCGGCAACAGCTGCATCGCCTGCCGCATCAACCGCCGCCTGGCGCCGCTGTCCGAACCGCTGCAAAGCGGCTCGACGGTGGAAATCGTCAGCGCCCCGGGCGCACGGCCGAACCCGGCCTGGCTCAACTTCGTGGTTACCGGCAAGGCGCGTACGCACATCCGCCACGCGCTCAAGCAGCAGCGTCGCTCCGAGTCCATCAGCCTGGGCGAACGCCTGCTGAACAAGGTGCTCACCGGCTTCGACAGCAGCCTGGAGATGATCCCCCAGGAACGTATCCAGGCGATTCTCGCCGAGTACCGCCTGGAACTGATCGAAGACCTGCTCGAAGACATCGGCCTGGGCAACCGCATGGCCTACGTGGTCGCACGCCGCCTGCTGTCGGCCGAAGGCGAGCAGTTGCCAGCACCGGAAGGCCCGCTGGCGATCCGCGGTACCGAAGGCCTGGTGCTGAGCTACGCCAAGTGCTGCACGCCGATCCCGGGCGACCCGATCGTGGGCCACCTGTCAGCCGGCAAGGGCATGGTCGTGCACCTGGAAAACTGCCGCAACATCAGTGAAATCCGCCACAACCCCGAGAAGTGCGTACAGCTCTCCTGGGCCAAGGACATCACCGGTGAATTCAATGTCGAGCTGCGTGTCGAACTGGAGCACCAGCGCGGCCTGATTGCCTTGCTGGCCAGCAGTGTCAACGCTGCCGACGGCAACATCGAGAAAATCAGCATGGACGAACGCGACGGCCGTATCAGCGTGGTCCAACTGGTGGTCAGCGTGCACGACCGCGTGCACCTGGCGCGTGTGATCAAGAAGCTGCGTACCCTGACCGGTGTGGTCCGCATCACCCGCATGCGTACGTAGTCCGCCAACCGCAAGGAGTCATCATGAGCAAGACCGTCATCAACAGCGACAAGGCCCCTGCCGCCATCGGCACCTACTCGCAGGCGATCAAGGCCGGCAACACCGTATACATGTCGGGCCAGATCCCGCTGGACCCGAAGACCATGGAACTGGTCGATGGCTTCGAAGCCCAGACCGTACAAGTGTTCGAGAACCTCAAGGCCGTGGCTGAAGCCGCTGGCGGTTCGTTCAAGGACATCGTCAAGCTGAACATCTTCCTCACCGACCTGAGCCACTTCGCCAAGGTCAACGAGGTGATGGGCCGCTACTTCGAGCAGCCTTACCCGGCCCGCGCCGCCATCGGTGTTGCCGCGCTGCCGAAAGGCGCCCAGGTCGAAATGGACGCCATCCTGGTCATCGAATGATGCCCCGGTGACGGGCGCCCTGCCCGTCACCTTCCCTTCTCTGCAAGGTTACCCCGTCATGCGTCAAGCACTGCCCCTAGCGCTGGCAGCCCTGCTTCTGGGCGGCTGCGCCAGCCACAAACCCGAAGATTTCAACGGCACCTGGATCAACCAGGACGCCATCAATGCGGCCGTCAAGGGCGGCAGCCTGCGCCAGGCGCTCAATGAGCACGGGCCGGTGTTCGAGTGGAAGCTCGACGTTGCCAGCCAACAGGCCAGCTACAGCAATGGCTTCGAAGCGGCCGACGGCCAGCTGAGCGCCACCGACAAGCAATGGCAGGCCAGCTTCCAGGGCGGCCAGACTGAACAGCTGTCGCTCGATGGCGACGAACTGCAGGCTGTCGATCAAAACGGCGGCAAGCAGACCTTCGTGCGCGCCAAAGCGCCGACGGCGGCCAATGCGCCACTGGGCAGCAGCTTCGAGAAAGCCCTGTACCAGGCCTATCTGGGCGGCAACTGGAAGATCATCGAAGGCCAGGGCAAAGGTGCCAGCGTGCGCTTCGGCGACACCGGCAACGTCACCGGCCTGCCGGGGCCAGACCGTTTCGCCCTGTGCCTGGCGGGTGATTGCGCGACCATGGGTGGCAGCAACGACAGCCTGTGGCTGGAGCGCAACCAGCGTGGCGCGCCGTTCATCCTCAAGCGCGATGGCGACAAGCTGGAGATTTTCCAGGCAGTGAACCGGGCGCAGCCGGATGAAATGCCAGTGCTGGCAGCCGGCAAGCGCCAGTGGGTGCTGGAGCTGGATTGAGACTTGCTGGATCGCGGCCGAATACACCGGCCTCTTCGCGGGTAAACCCGCTCCCACAGGTACACCGCCAGGCTTGAAACCAGTGGTATATCTGTGGGAGCGGGTTTACCCGCGAAGAGGCCAGTAGCCTCAGCACAGGCCTTTCAGGATGGCCGCATAACCTTCCTTGTAGCTCGGATACGCCGGCGCCCAGCCCAACGCCCGCGCCCGGGCGTTGCTGCAGCGCTTGCTGCCGGTGCGCCGCACGCGCTGCTCATCCGACCATTCGGTTACCCCCATGTACGCCCGCAGCCAGGCCACCACATCGGCCAGCGGCGCCGGGTCGTCGTCGACGCCGATGTAGCAATCGTCCAGCACCTTGCCGTCGGCATCCGCCTGCAACAGGAACGCCAACAGGCCGGCAGCATCCTCGGCATGGATGCGGTTGCCATACAGCGGTGGCTCCTCGGCCACGCGGTAGCCTTGGCGCACCTGGCTGAGCAGCCACTCGCGGCCCGGGCCATAGATGCCGGTCAGGCGCACCACGCTGGCCGGGATGCCGCTGGCCAGTGCCAGCCGTTCAGCCTCCAGCATCAACCGCCCGGAATAACCTTCAGGCTCGGTGGCGGCGCCTTCTTCGATCCACTCGCCGTCCTTCTGTGCATACACGCTGCTGCTGGACACGAACAGCAGGCGCCGTGGGCGTTGGCCACGCTCGGTCAGCCAGGCCAGCACATGGCGCAAACCGTCGACATAGGCTGCCTGGTAACCCGCCTCGTCGTGCTGGCTGGCCGCCACGCAATACACCAGGTAGTCCGGCGCGCGCTGCGGCCAGGCGTCGGGAATCGATGGCTCGGACAAGTCCGCAGCCACCGGCACGACCCCCGCCGGCAACTGCCCGACCGACCGACGCAGGCCGCTCACCTGCCAACCGCGCGCAAGCATCTGCCGGGCAAGGCGCCCGCCTACATCACCACATCCCACCACCATCACGGAAAGGCCTGACATCTCTAAACTCCCTAGACCAATTGATCAGCCCGACCACGCTACACGATGGATGGCTAGACCATAGGCGAAAAAAGCAACAAGATTACTTTTGTTAACAAGAATTACTTGCAATAATGGCCGCCAAATTGTTCTCGGCCTACCTCGAGGCCTTGGAGAACGTTCACTTTATTCTTCATCAGGTCCGGCCAGCATGACACGTACTCAACCTTCCGCTTCGCCAACCCCGTCGCGCGCCTGGCGCGCCATCGCCGCGCTGACACTCAGCCTGGTGCTGGCCCCGGCGGCCATGGCCGATGAGCCAACTGCCAATGCTGCCACGCCTGCAGCCGCTACTGCACCAGCTGCTCCGGCAACTGCTCCAGTCGCAGCACCGGCTGACGGCGCAGTTGCCGCCACCCCGGCTGATGCCCCGGTCGCGGTAGACCCGAGCGTCGAAGCCCTGGTTGAAGACACCTCGCTGGGCATGGCCCACGACCTGTCCCCATGGGGCATGTACAAGAACGCCGACGTGGTGGTGAAGGCGGTAATGATCGGCCTGGCCATCGCCTCCATCATCACCTGGACCATCTGGATTGCCAAAGGCTTCGAGCTGATGGGCGCCAAGCGTCGCCTGCGTGGTGAAATCGCCCTGCTGAAGAAGTCCGCCAGCCTCAAGGAAGCCAGCGAGGTTTCCAACAAGGAAGGCACTCTGGCCCACACCCTGGTCCACGATGCCCTCGAAGAGATGCGCCTGTCGGCCAACGCCCGCGAAAAAGAAGGCATCAAGGAGCGCGTCAGCTTCCGCCTGGAGCGCCTGGTACACGCCAGCGGCCGCACCATGAGCAGCGGCACTGGCGTACTCGCCACCATCGGCTCTACTGCGCCATTCGTCGGCCTGTTCGGTACCGTATGGGGCATCATGAACAGCTTCATCGGCATCGCCAAGACCCAGACCACCAACCTGGCCGTGGTTGCCCCGGGTATCGCCGAAGCCCTGCTGGCCACCGCCCTGGGCCTGGTCGCAGCAATTCCGGCCGTGGTCATCTACAACGTCTTCGCCCGCTCCATCGCCGGCTACAAGGCCCAGGTGTCCGACGCCTCCGCCCAGGTGCTGCTGCTGGTCAGCCGTGACCTGGACCACCAGGGCAGCGATCGCGTTGCCCCGCACATGGTGAAAGTGGGGTAAGCCATGGGCCTGCATCTCAACGAAGGTGGCGACGACCTCGCCGAGAACCACGAAATCAACGTTACGCCGTTCATCGACGTAATGCTGGTGCTGCTGATCATCTTCATGGTCGCAGCCCCCTTGGCCACAGTCGACATCAAGGTCGACCTGCCGGCCTCGACCGCCAAGCCGGCACCGAGGCCCGAGAAACCGGTGTTCGTAAGCGTCAAGGCCGACCAGAAGTTGTACGTCGGTGACGATCAGGTCCCTGCCCCCGACCAGCTTGGCCCGATGCTCGATGCCAAGACCAAGGGCGACAAGGAAACCACCATCTTCTTCCAGGCTGACAAAGGCGTGGATTACGGTGACCTGATGGACGTGATGAACAACATGCGCGCGGCCGGCTACCTCAAAGTCGGTCTTGTAGGTCTCGAGACGGCAGCCAAGAAATGACAAGAACGCGCTCTAACATGGCGCGCTACGGTGGCAGCCTGGCGATCGTGCTGGGCGTGCACGTGGTCGCCGTGCTGCTGACGCTCAACTGGTCGGTGCCCCAGGCCATCGAACTGCCCCCGGCAGCCATGATGGTCGAACTGGCGCCGTTGCCAGAGCCTGCGCCACCACCGCCCCCTAAAGCGGCGCCGCAGCCACCGGCACCGGTCGAGGAACCGCCGCTGCCGAAGCTGGCCGAGGCACCCAAACCCAAGATCGCCATTGCCAAGCCGCCCAAGCCGAAGGCCAAGCCGCAGCCGCCAAAGCCCGAGAAAAAGCCTGAGCCGCCGAAGGAAGCACCGCCGACCGAACAAACGGTAGACGCACCGCCCAGCAACACGCCACCGCAGAAGTCCGCGGCACCGGCGCCGAGCATTGCGTCCAACAGCAACGCCCTGCCGACCTGGCAGAGCGACCTGCTGCGTCACCTGGCCAAGTACAAGCGTTACCCGGAAGACGCGCGTCGGCGCGGCCTGCAGGGCATCAACCGCCTGCGCTTCGTGGTCGACGCCGAAGGCAAGGTGGTGTCGTACTCCATGGCCGGTGGCTCGGGCAGTGCCGCCCTGGACCGGGCGACCCTGGAAATGATCCGTCGGGCCGGCACGGTACCCAAGCCGCCACCCGAGTTGCTGAACAATGGCACGATCGAAGTCGTGGCACCGTTCGTCTACTCGCTGGACCGCCGCTGAGACTTTTGCTTCTGTCACAAATCGGCAAGTCTGATAACGTGCGTCTATCGATTGCAGCCGCTATGCTGGGCTCGCAACTTCATGGACGCACGTTATGACCCTCACAGAATTACGCTACATCGTCACACTCGCCCAGGAACAGCACTTCGGCCATGCCGCCGAGCGCTGCCACGTGAGCCAGCCGACCCTGTCGGTCGGTGTGAAGAAGCTCGAGGATGAGCTTGGCGTGTTGATCTTCGAGCGCAGCAAGAGCGCGGTCCGTCTGACCCCGGTCGGCGAAAGCATCGTCGCCCAGGCACAGAAGGTACTGGAGCAGGCCCAGGGCATTCGCGAGCTGGCCCAGGCCGGCAAGAATCAACTCACCGCCCCGCTCAAGGTCGGTGCCATCTACACCGTCGGCCCGTACCTGTTCCCGCACCTGATCCCGCAACTGCACCGCGTGGCGCCGCAGATGCCGCTGTACATCGAAGAGAACTTCACCCACGTACTGCGCGAAAAACTGCGCAACGGCGAACTGGACGCGGTGATCATCGCCCTGCCGTTCAACGAAGCCGACGTGCTGACCCTGCCGCTGTACGATGAACCGTTCTGCGCCCTGATGCCGGCCGACCACCCGTGGACGGCGAAAAAGACCATCGACACCGCCATGCTCAACGACAAGAGCCTGTTGCTGCTCGGTGAAGGCCACTGCTTCCGCGACCAGGTACTGGAAGCCTGCCCAACGCTGAACAAGGGCGGTGAAGGATCCAAGCACACCACGGTGGAGTCCAGCTCGCTGGAAACCATCCGCCACATGGTCGCCTCGGGCCTTGGCGTGTCGATCCTGCCGCTGTCGGCGGTGCACAGCCACCATTACGCCCCCGGCGTCATCGAGGTTCGCCCATTGACTGCACCGGCTCCATTCCGCACCGTGGCCATTGCTTGGCGCGCCAGCTTCCCGCGGCCGAAGGCCATCGAGATCCTCGCCGATTCGATCCGCCTGTGCTCGGTCGCCAAAGCCCCAGCGGAACAACCGGCCTGAGTCATGAGTGAGCTGTCGAAGGTCCCGGTCACGGTACTCAAGGGGGTTGGCGAGGCCATGGCGGAGAAACTCGCCAAGGTCGGCCTGGAAAACCTGCAGGACGTGCTGTTCCACCTGCCCCTGCGCTATCAGGACCGCACCCGCGTGGTGCCGATCGGCCAACTGCGCCCTGGCCAGGACGCGGTGATCGAGGGGGTGGTCAGCGGCGCCGACGTGACCATGGGCAAGCGCCGCAGCCTGGTGGTGCGCCTGGGTGACGGCACCGGTGTACTGAGCCTGCGCTTCTACCACTTCAGCAACGCGCAGAAGGAAGGCCTCAAGCGTGGCACCCACCTGCGCTGCTACGGCGAGGCCCGCCCCGGCGCTTCGGGCCTGGAAATCTACCACCCGGAATACCGCGCGCTGAACGGCGACGAACCGCCGCCACCGGTCGAGCAGACCCTGACACCGATCTACCCGTCCACCGAAGGCCTCACCCAGCAACGCCTGCGCCTGCTGTGCCAGCAGAGCCTGGGCCTGCTCGGCCCGCGCAGCCTGCCGGACTGGCTGCCCGACGAACTGGCCCGGGACTACCAGCTGGCGCCGCTGGACGATGCCATCCGCTACCTGCACAACCCGCCGGCCGACGCCGACCTCGACGAGCTTGCCGAAGGCCAGCACTGGGCCCAGCACCGCCTGGCCTTCGAAGAACTGCTGACCCACCAGCTGTCGCAGCAACGCCTGCGCGAAAGCCTGCGCAGCCTGCGCGCGCCGGTGCTGCCCAAGGCCCAGCGCCTGCAGGCGCAGTACCTGGCCAACCTGGGCTTCCAACCGACCGGCGCGCAGCAGCGGGTGGCCAACGAAATTGCCTACGACCTCAGCCAGCACGAGCCGATGATGCGCCTGGTGCAAGGCGATGTGGGTGCCGGCAAGACCGTGGTCGCCGCCCTGGCCGCGCTGCAGGCCCTGGAAGCCGGCTATCAGGTGGCCTTGATGGCGCCTACCGAGATCCTCGCCGAACAGCACTACATCACCTTCAAGCGCTGGCTCGAACCGCTGGGCATCGAAGTGGCCTGGCTGGCCGGCAAGCTCAAGGGCAAGGCCCGGGCAGCCGCCCTGGAGCAGATCGCCAACGGTGCGCCAATGGTGGTCGGCACCCACGCGCTGTTCCAGGAAGAAGTGAAGTTCAAGCATCTGGCCCTGGCGATCATCGATGAACAGCACCGTTTTGGCGTGCAGCAACGCCTGGCCCTGCGCAAAAAGGGCGTGGCCGGCGAATTGTGCCCGCACCAGCTGATCATGACCGCCACGCCAATTCCGCGAACCCTGGCCATGAGCGCCTATGCCGACCTGGACACCTCGGTGCTCGACGAGCTGCCGCCCGGGCGCACGCCGGTGAACACCGTGCTGGTGGCCGACAGCCGCCGCTTCGAAGTGGTCGAGCGGGTGCGCGCGGCCTGCGCCGAAGGGCGCCAGGCCTACTGGGTGTGCACCCTGATCGAAGAATCCGAAGAGCTGACCTGCCAGGCCGCCGAAAGCACCTACGAGGAGCTGGGCAGCGCCTTGGGCGAGTTGCGGGTGGGGCTGATCCACGGGCGCATGAAACCGGCGGAAAAGGCTGAGATCATGGCCGAATTCAAAGCCGGCAACCTGCAGTTGCTGGTCGCCACCACGGTCATCGAGGTGGGTGTGGACGTGCCCAACGCCAGCCTGATGATCATCGAGAACCCCGAGCGCCTGGGCCTTGCCCAGTTGCACCAGCTGCGTGGCCGGGTTGGCCGGGGCAGCGCCGTCAGCCATTGTGTGCTGCTGTACCACCCGCCACTGTCGCAGATCGGCCGCGAGCGGCTAGGGATCATGCGGGAAACCAACGATGGCTTCATCATCGCCGAAAAAGACTTGGAACTGCGTGGCCCGGGCGAGATGCTAGGCACCCGCCAGACCGGCCTGTTGCAGTTCAAGGTCGCCGACCTGATGCGCGACGCCGACCTGCTGCCGGCCGTGCGCGACGCCGCCCAGGCCCTGGTCGCACGCTGGCCGGAGCATGTCAGCCCACTGCTTGACCGCTGGCTGCGTCATGGCCAGCAATATGGCCAAGTGTGACGCTGGTCCCATAATGGATCCAGTTTTGCCCCTAGGCTGGTTATACTTCGCGTTTAAAAGAATCAGTGGATACGGACCATGACTGAAGTTGCCCTGGACACCGCAACCCCACACGCTCCCTCGGTCATCCGGCTGCTGCTCGACAAACTCGGCGTGGCCTACCGCGAGGTGGTCGAACATCCGCACCTGCCGGCAGCGGCGCGGGTACAGACCGTGCTGCTCGACGACGAGGTCGGCGCCATGATGGTGCTGTTCCCGCAGAGCCAGCTGCTGGACCTCGATCGCCTGGCGGAACTGACTGGGCGCAAGCTCACCGCGGTGTCGGTGCCGCGCCTGAAGCAGATGCTGGACAAGCACCAGCTGAAGGCATTGCCAGGTATCCCGGCGCTGACCAGCTCGCCGTGCCAGTACGAAAAAAGCCTGCTCGACGCCGAAACCGTTTTTATCCAGTCTGGCGAAGCCGGCCTGCTGCTGGCAATCGAACGCGCGCACTTCAAGCGCATGCTGGCCAAGGCAAGCGCCAGCAGCTTCGGTCAGGAAGTCGAGGCGATCAGCCCCAACCTCGATCGCCCCGATGATGACACCCGGGAAATCACCAATGCCGTCCAGGCCTTCACTGCCCGGCGCATCCACAAGCGCCTGGAAGAAACCATCGAAATTCCGCCGCTGGCCGACACCGCGCAAAAGATCATCAAGCTGCGGGTAGACCCCAACGCCAGCATCGACGATATCACCGGCGTGGTGGAGACCGACCCGGCGCTGGCTGCGCAGGTGGTGAGCTGGGCGGCATCACCCTACTACGCCTCTCCGGGCAAGATCCGCTCAGTGGAAGATGCCATCGTGCGCGTGCTGGGCTTCGACCTGGTGATCAACCTGGCCCTTGGCCTGGCGCTGGGCAAGACCCTGAGCCTGCCGAAAGACCACCCGCAGCAGGCCACGCCGTACTGGCAGCAGTCGATCTACACCGCCGCGATCATCGAAGGCCTGACCCGCGCCATGCCACGAGCCGAGCGCCCCGAGGCCGGCCTGACCTACCTGGCCGGGCTCCTGCACAACTTCGGCTATTTACTGTTGGCGCACGTGTTCCCGCCGCACTTCTCGCTGATCTGTCGCCACCTGGAGGTCAACCCGCACGTTTGCCACACCTACGTGGAACAACACCTGCTGGGCATCAGCCGCGAGCAGATCGGTGCCTGGTTGATGAAGCTGTGGGACATGCCGGAAGAACTGTCCACCGCGCTGCGCTTCCAGCACGACCCAGCCTATGAAGGCGAGTTTTCGGCGTTCCCCAACCTGGTATGCCTGGCCACCCGCCTGCTGCGCTCGCGGGGGATCGGCTCTGGGCCACAGCAGGAGATTCCGGACGAGTTGCTGGAGCGGCTGGGGATTACCCGGGACAAGGCCGAGGATGTGGTGAACAAGGTGCTCGAGGCAGAGAGCCTGTTGCGTGAGCTGGCTTCGCAGTTCCACGCACCGCACTGACATGATTGGCCCCTGTGGGAGCGGGTTTACCCGCGAAGATCGCGACGCGGTGTATGGCACCGGCTTGCCGGTGTTCGCGGGTAAACCCGCTCCCACAGGGTATGGGTCAGCAGGCCTATAGGCGTTCAGCCCTTTTTCTTCGGCTTCAGGTACTTCATCAACCCCTGGAACCACATCACCAGCGCCGGATTGCCCTTGATCTGGATGCTCTTGTCCTGAATCCCCTGCATGAACGCCAACTGCTTGTTACCTGCCTGCATGGTGGCGAAGCCATAGGCTGCGTCCTTGAAGGCAATGGCAAACGCCGGCTGCGGGTGCGCGCCGCCCTTGCTGCTGACGCGTTCGTTGCTGACGATGAAGTGCCGGGCGACCTTGCCGTCCAGGGTCTGCATCTGGAACACCAGGTCCTTGCCCTTGAGCTGCTGCTGGAACGCCGGGTTGTTGCGGCTGGCCCTGGCCATCAACAGCCCCATGGCCCAGAGAAGAAAGCGGAACTTCATCAACGCGCCTCGAATTAAAAGTGACTAAGGCGCGCAGTCTATCCTTTTCCAGAACTATTTATGCAAGTTCGAAACATTTTGCCTGCAGAAAGCACAACGGGCGCCCTGGGGCGCCCGCTTGGCTGACACTGGGGGTTGTCAGGGAGCGATCACTTGCCTTTCTTGGACGGCTTGACGGGGGCGTTGACGCTGTCACGCAGGTTCTTGCCTGGCTTGAAAGCCACGGTATTGCTGGCCTTGATCTTGACCGGTTCACCGGTTTGCGGATTCTTGCCGGTACGCGCACCGCGATGACGTTTTTCGAAGGTGCCGAAACCGACCAGGGTCACGGTGTCCTTGTCCAGGGCACCCGTGATGCTGTCGAGAATCGCGTTCAAAACCTGATTGGCCTTTTCCTTGGTCAGATCGGCCTTTTCGGCGATGACGGCGGCGAGTTCTGGTTTGCGCATAGTGAAGCCTCTTTGACGGAATTCTTGTTGTTATGCCGTGCTGCCCTTGGAGCAGCGCTCAAGGCACCGCAGGCTCTAATCTGCGGCAGACGGAAGTGAGGATGGCACGTGCACCGGGGCCGCGCCAGTATCTGGGCGGCCATTGTGCAATCAACAACAGGATAAATCCGACAGAACGCCAGCTATTTACGCCATCACGGCCGGCAGCTGGCGATTCAGGGCCAGCTTTTCCATCACGGCCGCCCCGGTGAGGGCGTAGCCCAGCAGCTTGCCGTCTGCATCAAGGCAAAGCACCTTGAGGTCACTGCCCTGCCCCTCCACCTGCCAAGTGCCTTCGTGGCCCTGGGGCGGCGGCGAGACCACCAGTGGGCAGGCCGGGGTTTTCACGGTGATCGGCATCGGCCCGTAGGCGACCGTTGTCGGCTTGCCGGCCAAGGTTTGCGCCAAGGCCCGGGCACAGCTCATCAGCGGCATCACATAGAGCAGGTTGATACCATCGACTTCGGCACAGTCGCCAAGGGCAAAGATGTTGGCGTGGGACGTACGCAACTGGCGGTCCACGCAAATGCCGCGGTTGGTCTGCAGGCCAGCGGCGGCGGCCAGGTCGGTGCGCGGGCGCAGGCCGATGGCCGAAACCACCAGGTCGCAGGCGATCACGCTGCCGTCGGACAGGTGCGCCTCCAGGCCCTGGGCCACCTGCTGCAGGCGGGTCAGTACCGGGCCCAGGTGAAAGCGCACGCCCAGGCCTTCCAGCCCGGCCTGCACGGCAGTCGCAGCGGCTGGGTGCAGCAGGGTCGGCATGATTTGCTCGCACGGCGCCACCACATCGACCTGGAAGCCGCCCTGGCTCATGTCGTTGGCGAATTCGCAGCCGATCAGGCCGGCACCGAGGATCAGCACACGCTGTTTGCCGACGGCGGCGGCACGGAAGCGCGCGTAATCTTCCAGGTCGTTGATCGGGAACACCTGTTCGCCGCCGTCGCCTTCGATCGGTACCTGCACGGTCTGCGCACCCCAGGCCAGCACCAGGTCGCGGTATTCCACCGCCTCCTCCCCAATCCAAAGGCGCTTGTGGCCTGGGTCGATGCCGCTGATGCGGGTATGGGTACGGATCTCGGCATTCAGTTGCTCGGCCATGGCGCCCGGCTCGGCCATGCACAGGCCGTCGGCGTCCTTCTGTTTGGCAAAGCCGGTGGACAGCATGGGCTTGGAGTAGGAACGACCGTCATCGGCGGTGATCAGCAGCAGTGGCGTCTGCGCATCGAGCTTGCGAAATTCACGGGCCAGGTTGTAGCCCGCAAGGCCGGTACCGATGATTACCACAGGGGACGTCATGTCGTGCTTTCCTCGATTAGCCGATGGAGATCATTTCAAAGTCGCTCTTGCCCACGCCGCAGTCGGGGCACAGCCAGTCTTCAGGCACATCTTCCCAGCGGGTGCCGGGGGCGATGCCGTCGTCGGGCCAGCCTTCGGCTTCGTCGTAGATCAGGCCACAGACAATACATTGCCACTTTTTCATGGGGGTGGGATTCCTCGGTTCAGGCTGGGGCTGTGTTGCGGCTGATGGCCCTTTCGCGGCTAAAGCCGCTCCCACAAGGACCGCACAGCAGCAGAGGTTGTGCGTTCCCTGTGGGAGCGGCTTTAGCCGCGAAGAAGCCAGCGCGCGATTCGTGGGGGCTTTGTAGCGGCCCTGTCGGCAGTATGCAAGCAGTCGGGGCAATCATGCTAAGCTCGCCGCCTCTCTGGTTGTAACAAGCAGACCGACGTGTCGTACGAATCCCCGCAAGCAGCCGCTGTCGCGTGGCTGCCGTATTCACAGCTGGCGACCGATCTCGACCAGCCCACCCTTGACTGGCTGTTCGACGAGGGCTCGCTGACCCGCCGCCTGACCCGTCTGTCCAACGATCACTTCTCCGTCACCCCGCTGTTCGAGGGCTGGCAACCGCTGCGCGATGACGAATGCCAGGCACTGGGCACCACCGCCGGCGCCGAAGGCTGGGTGCGTGAGGTGTACCTGCGCGGCCATGGCCAACCTTGGGTGTTCGCCCGCAGCGTCGCCAGCCGCAGCGCCCTGGAGCGCGGTGGGCTGGACCTGGAAACCCTGGGCAGCCGTTCGCTGGGCGAGTTGCTGTTCTGTGACCAGGCGTTCATCCGCCACCCCATCGAGGTGTGCAGTTATCCACAGGCCTGGCTACCGAGCGAAGCGGCACACGTGGCGCTGTGGGGCCGCCGTTCGCGCTTCGAACGTGGCGGCCTGGACCTGCTGGTAGCAGAGGTGTTTCTGCCAGCATTGTGGCAAGCGGCCAAGGAGGAAAACCGCTGATGTACCTGCAACTGCTCAAGTCGCTCAACCACCTGCACCCACGGGCCTGGGACTTCGTCCAGCTCAGCCGCATGGATCGGCCGATTGGTATCTACCTGCTGCTGTGGCCGACCTTGTCGGCGGTGTGGATTGCCGGCAACGGTTCACCAACCCTGGCCAACGTGCTGATCTTCGGCCTCGGTGTGGTGCTGATGCGCGCCGCAGGTTGCTGCATCAACGACTTTGCCGACCGCAAGGTGGACGGCCATGTCAAACGCACCGCCGACCGCCCCCTGGCCAGCGGCCGGGTTCGCCCGCGCGAAGCACTGGCGCTGTTCGCCATCCTGGTCGGCGTGAGCTTCCTGCTGGTGCTGTGCACCAACAGCCGCACGGTGTGGCTGTCGTTCGGTGCGGTAGCACTGGCGTTCTGCTACCCGTTCATGAAGCGCTACACCTATTACCCGCAGGTGGTACTGGGGGCGGCGTATTCCTGGGGTATTCCCATGGCCTTCACCGCAGCGGGCGGCGAACTGCCGGCCAGCGCCTGGCTGCTGTACATCGCCAACCTGCTGTGGACGGTGGGCTACGACACCTACTACGCCATGGTCGACCGTGATGACGACCTGAAGATCGGCGTGAAGTCGACCGCTATCCTGTTCGGCGACGCCGACCGCACCATCATCCTGACCTTGCAGCTGCTGTCGCTGGGCTGCCTGTTGCTGGCCGGCAGCCGCTTCGAGCTGGGTGGCTGGTTCCACCTGGGGCTGCTGGGCGCGGCGGCGTGCTTTGCCTGGGAGTACTGGTCGACGCGCAAGCTGGACCGGGAGTCGTGCTTCAAGGCGTTTCTGCACAACCACTGGGCCGGGATGCTGGTGTTCATCGGGGTGGTGCTGGATTACGCATTGCGCTGAACGCACCGCCCTTGTGGGAGCGGGTTTACCCGCGAATGCAATGCTTGCTGCACTGCAGCATTCGCGGCTGAACTCGCTCCCACAAGGAAAGCGGACACTCTCAAGGCTTGGCGATATGCCAGACATCCTTCACGCCATCACCGGTCTTGTCCCCGGCCTTCTTGTCCTTGATGAATGTATACAGCGGCTTGCCGTCATAGGCCCACTGCTTGCTGCCGTCATCGCGCATCACCACCGTCCACTTGTCCTTGGCCGGTTCGTCATTGGCCTTGACCATCAGTGGTGGCCAGTTGGTGGCGCATTCGCCGTTGCACATCGACTTGCCGCCCGCATCCTTGTCGAAGGTGTACAGGGTCATGCCGGCATGGTCGACCAACATGCCGCCCTTCTCCATCGCATGGTCGGCAGAGGCCACCCCCGGTAGCGCCAGCGCAGTGAAAAGGGCCATCCAGCTCAGCGTTTGTCGTGTCATTGGATTCACCATTGTTTCGGGGGGATTGAGTTGAAATTGCCGCGATTGCGGCTCTTTCAAGCCTAGTTCAGTCATGGAATGTCGCCAGAACAGCCAACACCCTGTCACACAGCTGCAATAATTCCGTTATCTAATGCGGGCCAAGACACCGTATCCAGGAGAGGTTTTGAGCATGGTTGGCAGGAACATTCTGATCGTCGACGACGAAGCACCGATTCGCGAGATGATCGCCGTTGCCCTGGAAATGGCCGGCTATGACTGCCTGGAAGCGGAAAACTCCCAACAGGCCCACGCGATCATCGTCGACCGCAAACCGGACCTGATCCTGCTCGACTGGATGCTGCCGGGCACCTCCGGCATCGAGTTGGCCCGCCGCCTCAAGCGCGACGAACTGACCGGCGACATCCCGATCATCATGCTCACTGCCAAGGGTGAAGAGGACAACAAGATCCAGGGCCTGGAAGTAGGCGCCGATGATTACATCACCAAGCCGTTCTCGCCGCGCGAGCTGGTCGCCCGCCTGAAAGCCGTGCTGCGCCGCACCGGCCCGAGCGACAGCGAGGCACCGATCGAAGTCGGCGGCCTGCTGCTCGACCCGATCAGCCACCGCGTGACCATCGACGGCAAGCCAGCCGAGATGGGCCCTACCGAATACCGCCTGCTGCAGTTCTTCATGACCCACCAGGAGCGCGCCTACACCCGTGGCCAGCTGCTTGACCAGGTGTGGGGTGGTAATGTCTATGTCGAAGAACGCACCGTCGACGTGCACATCCGCCGGCTGCGCAAGGCGCTGGGTGAAGCCTACGAAAATCTGGTACAAACCGTCCGGGGCACCGGCTACCGCTTCTCGACCAAGAGCTGATCGAGCCGAAAAGCGCCAAGCTGCACGTCGTTGTACAAGGACCGTCAATTGAACCAGAACTGGCACGCGACCCTGATTCGCCACCTGCTGCTGCTGATTACCGTCTGCCTGATCGGCGGGCTGGTCAGTGGCTACTATGGATGGAGCCTGGCCATCGGCCTGGCGCTCTATCTGGGCTGGACCCTCAAGCAACTGCTGCGCCTGCATGACTGGCTACGCAACCACCAGCCCGACGAAGCACCGCCCGATGGCTACGGCCTGTGGGGCGAAGTGTTCGACAGCATCTACCACCTGCAACGCCGCGACCAGCGCGTGCGCGGCCGCCTGCAAGCGGTGATCGACAGGGTGCAGGAGTCTACGGCCGCACTGCGTGACGCGGTGATCATGCTCGACAGCGACGGCAACCTGGAATGGTGGAACCGCGCCGCCGAGACCCTTCTGGGCTTCAAGACCCCACAGGACGGCGGCCAGCAAGTGACCAACCTGGTGCGCCACCCGCGCTTCAAGGAATACTTCGAGGCGGAAAACTACCTCGAACCGCTGGAGATTCCCTCGCCGATCAACGACCGCATGCGCGTGCAGTTGCACATCACCCGCTATGGCAACAACGAGCACCTGATGCTGGTGCGCGATGTTACCCGCATCCACCAGCTGGAGCAGATGCGCAAGGACTTTGTCGCCAACGTCTCCCACGAGCTGCGCACACCGCTGACGGTGATCACCGGCTACCTGGAAACCCTGCTGGACAATGTCGAGGACGTGAACCCGCGCTGGAGCCGAGCCCTGCAGCAGATGAGCCAGCAAGGCTCGCGCATGCAGACACTGCTCAACGACCTGTTGCTGCTGGCCAAGCTGGAGGCCACCGACTACCCGTCGGACAACCAGCCGGTAGCGGTCGATGCCTTGCTCGCCGCGATCAAGAACGACGCCCAGGCCCTGTCCGGGCCGCGCAACCAGCGCATCACCCTGGAAGCCGCGCCCGGCGTGCAGTTGAAGGGAAGCGAGTCGGAGCTGCGCAGCGCCTTTTCCAACCTGGTGTTCAACGCGGTCAAGTACACCCAGGACGAAGGCAGCATCCGTATCCGCTGGTGGGCCGATGCCCAGGGCGCGCACCTGTCGGTGCAGGACTCGGGGGTGGGCATCGATGCCAAGCACCTGCCGCGCCTGACCGAGCGCTTCTACCGGGTCGATTCCAGCCGTGCGTCGAATACCGGCGGCACCGGGCTGGGGCTGGCGATCGTCAAGCATGTGCTGATGCGCCACCGCGGCAAGCTGGAGATCAGCAGCGTGCCGGGGCATGGCAGTACCTTTACCTGTCACTTCGCGACGGCACAATTGGCCAACGGCAAGGCTTGAGGACCTGGGGGGCTGCCTTGCAGCCCATCGCCGGCAAGCCAGCTCCCACAGATGCTCCGCTCTCCCCCGTGGGCGCTGGCTTGCCGGCGATGGGCCGCAAAGCGGCCCCAATGAATCCACCACACTTTGCTTTTGCGGCCCCAGCCGCTACATTGGACCCCCTGTGCCAGCAAGAGCTGGCTCTTTTTTTCTCTCTATCTCGAAGACGGACCCCGTAAAAACTCCATCATGGACCCTTCCCCTGGTATCAGCCTCACCTCGTTATTCGCCGATTTCGGCATGATCATCTTTGCCTTGCTCCTGGTGCTGCTCAACGGCTTCTTCGTTGCCGCCGAGTTCGCCATGGTCAAGCTGCGCGCCACCCGCGTCGAGTCCATCGCCGAGCTGCACGGCTGGCGTGGCAGCATCCTGCGCAAGGTACACAACCAGCTCGACGCCTACCTGTCGGCCTGCCAGCTGGGCATCACCCTCGCCTCGCTGGGCCTGGGCTGGGTCGGTGAACCGGCGTTCGCCCACCTGCTCGAGCCGCTGCTGGCATACCTGGGCGTGGACACGCCCGAGCTGATCAAGGCCATCTCGTTCTTCGTCGCCTTCTTCGTCATCTCGTACCTGCACATCGTGGTCGGCGAGCTTGCGCCCAAGTCCTGGGCCATCCGCAAGCCCGAACTGCTGTCGCTGTGGACCGCCGTGCCGCTGTACCTGTTCTACTGGGTGATGTACCCGGCCATCTACCTGCTCAATGCCAGTGCCAACGCCATCCTGCGCATCGCTGGCCAGGGCGAGCCCGGCCCGCACCACGAGCACCACTACAGCCGTGAAGAGCTCAAGCTGATCCTGCACTCCAGCCGTGGCCAGGACCCGAGCGACCAGGGCATGCGCGTGCTGGCCTCGGCCGTGGAAATGGGCGAGCTGGAGGTGGTCGACTGGGCCAACTCGCGCGAGGACATGGTCAGCATCGACGCCCATGCGCCGTTGAAGCAGATCCTCGCCCTGGTGCGCCGTCACAAGTTCAGCCGCTACCCGGTTTACGACGCCGAGCGGGAGGAGTTCACCGGCCTGCTGCATATCAAGGACCTGCTGCTGGAACTGGCCGAACTCGAGCACCTGCCCGAAACCATCGACCTCGACGACCTTGCCCGGCCACTGGAGCGCGTGTCGCGGCACATGCCGCTGGCGCAGTTGCTGGAGCAGTTCCGCAAGGGCGGCGCGCACTTCGTGCTGGTGGAGGAAGCCGATGGCAAGGTAATTGGCTACCTGACCATGGAAGACGTGCTGGAAGTGCTGGTAGGCGACATCCAGGACGAACACCGCAAGACCGAGCGCGGCATCCTCGCCTACCAGCCTGGCAAGCTGCTGGTGCGTGGCGACACGCCGCTGTTCAAGGTCGAACGCCTGCTGGGCGTCGACCTTGACCATATCGAGGCGGAAACCCTGGCGGGGCTGGTCTACGAGACACTCAAGCGCGTACCTGAAGAAGAGGAAGTGCTGGAGGTTGAAGGGCTGCGTATCATCATCAAGAAGATGAAAGGGCCGAAGATCGTGCTGGCCAAGGTGCTCAAGCTGGATTGAGGGCCAGGGGGCTGCTTTGCAGCCCATCGCGACACAAGGCCGCTCCTACAGGGGTTCGCGTGTCCCTGTAGGAGCGGCCTTGTGTCGCGATAGGGCCGCAAAGCGGCCCCAAAAATCTCAAGGGTTACCCGCAGTGAAGTCAGGCAATCCACCGATCGGCCTGTCGAACCGATAAGGTATCGACTCCAGCGCCAACCCCACATTGCGCTGCACCACGAAATGCAGGTGCGGCCCGGTGCTGTTACCGGTATTGCCCGACTTGGCCAGCATCTGCCCCTGGCGCACTCGTTGCCCCTCCGCTACCACCACCGAACCGCGCATCAGGTGCAGGTACACGCCCATGGTGCCGTCCGGGTGCAGGACCCTGACGAAATTGCCTGACGGGTTGGGGCCGCGCCCGCTCTGGCTGTTCTCCGTCTTCACTACCACCCCTTCCCGCGCCGCGATGATGGTGGTGCCTTCGGGCATGGCGATATCCATGGCATAGCGCCCCTTGGGCCCAAAATGACTGACCCGGCCATTGGGGCCCTGGGTCACGCGGAACGGCCCGCCAATCCAGGGGAATGCATAGCGAAAGCCCTGGGGCCGCTTGCCCGGATCGCCCATGGCCTGCAGCAGAGTCGAGCGGTAGTTCAACAGCAGCCCGGGCCGCCCCCTGAGCACGCTGAGCATTTGCGTGGTGCGCGGCGGCAGCACCCGGCGCACCGTGCGCGGGGCATTGCCACCTTGTGCGTTCACCAGGTTGTCCAGGCGCAACTCAACCTCCACTGGCACATGCAGCTGGTTGCGGGCCGAAAAGCTCACGCCGCCGTTGAAGGTTATCGCGTTCAGCAGCACCTGGCCTTCGGGCACTTCCACCATGGGTACGCGCCGCACAAAGGTTTTGGCACCGGGGCCGGGCCGGTCGGAATAGGAGGTCACACGGCCATCATCGGTGATCTCGTAAATGGTCATGCCCAGGCTCGACGCCGAGGCCATGAGCAATGCACAGAACAGCAGCAGGCGGGCGGGCATGATAGTGGCTTTTTGACAGTTATGATCTGTCGAAGACTAGCAGCGGGTTTTGCGGCGGGTATTGCAGTTGGTCGGATGGCCGTGGGCTGCACAGTTTTTTGTAGGCGCGGCCTTGTGTCGCGAAAGGGCTGCGCAGCAGCCCCAGGATTTCAGCGTCGCCGTATCGATTGCTGGGGCTGCTTTGCAGCCCTTTCGCGACACAAGGCCGCTCCTACAAAGAGGGCGGTGTGAGGTTGGAGTCAGGCGCCGGGGGTGAAATGCTTCTGCGCCGTCCCGCGGGCAATCAGCCGCGACAGGTAGTCGAGCTTCTGAGCATCCTGGTCGACGAACTTGAAGGTCAGTTGCAACCAGTCACTGTCGGGCTTGGGTTCCAGTGCCGCGACGGCATGCAGGTAGCCGTTAAGGCGGGCAACCTCGGCGTTCTCGCCCTGCTCCAGGTCCAGCACCGCGCCTTCCAGGACCTGGGGCAGCGCGTCGCCACGGCGCACCACCAGCAAGGCCTCTTTAAGGCTTAGCGCCTTGATCACGCACGGCTGCATGCCGCCTGCCAGGCGCAACTGGCCCTGGCCACGGCCGGTCGGCGCGGGGGCGGCGGGCCGGGGGGCGTTGGTCACTGGCCGGGCGGGAGCCGGTGCAGCTGCCGGCGCCGCAACCTTTACCGCTTCAGGCTTGCCGGCTGTCAGCGCATTCAGCGAGTCATTGGCGAACGCCGAGTTGACCCGTGCCGGGCCGCTGGCCATGAGGCTGTCGAGCTTGCCGATCCTGGTCAGGGCCTTTTTCACCTTGGTCAGCAACTGCTCGTTGGTGAACGGTTTGCCGACAAAATCGGAAACGCCCGCCTGGATCGCCTGGATGACGTTTTCCTTGTCGCCACGGCTGGTCACCATGATGAACTGCAGGTTCTTCAACTCTGGCTGCTGGCGGCACCAGGTGAGCAGCTCAAGCCCGGACATTTCCGGCATCTCCCAGTCGCACAGGACCAGGTCGAACGCTTCCTTGCCCAGCATGGCCATGGCCTTGCGACCGTTGACGGCGTCGTCGATGGTCATGCCCGGGAAGGCATTGCGCAGGCATTTGCGGACCAGATCACGGATAAACGGGGCGTCATCCACGACCAGCACATTCACTTTACTCATCGATACTCCTTCTGAATCCCGACTAGCCTACCGCCGAATAATGGCCACTTGCTACAACTTGGTCACGCCGGGACTTCTTCACATCGTTCGCGGGTGCCTGCCGGCTCCTCGACCGCAAACGAAAACGCCCGGCCAAGGCCGGGCGTCGATGCTCGGGAGCAACCTTACTTATCGTCAGGTTCGCCCGGAACATTAGCGTTTTCGCCATCAGAAACAGCAGTGCCCTGCACTTCTGCCGTCATACGCTTGAGGCCCATGTGACGCACGTCGGTGCCGCGCACCAGGTAGATCACCAGCTCGGAGATGTTGCGCGCATGGTCGCCGATACGCTCCAGCGAACGCAGGACCCAGATCACGCTCAGTACCCGCGAGATCGAGCGCGGGTCTTCCATCATGTAGGTCACCAGCTCACGCAGGGCGGTCTTGTATTCACGGTCGATGGTCTTGTCGTACTGGGCCACCGACAGCGCCAGGTCGGCGTCGAAGCGGGCAAAGGCGTCCAGCGCGTCGCGGACCATGTTGCGCACCTGGTCGCCGATATGGCGCACCTCGACATAGCCGCGCGGCGACTCGCCTTCCTCGCACAACTGGATGGCGCGACGGGCGATCTTGGTCGATTCGTCACCAATGCGCTCCAGGTCGATCACCGACTTGGAGATGCTGATGATCAGGCGCAGGTCGGAGGCCGCCGGCTGACGACGGGCGAGGATGCGCAGGCACTCCTCGTCGATGTTGCGCTCCATCTGGTTGATCTGCTCGTCGACTTCGCGCACTTGCTGGGCCAGGCCCGAGTCGGCTTCGATCAGCGCAGTGACTGCGTCGTTGACCTGCTTTTCGACCAGGCCGCCCATGGCCAGCAGGTGGCTGCGCACCTCTTCGAGCTCGGCGTTGAACTGCTGGGAAATGTGATGGGTAAGGCTTTCTTTGTTGATCATCGTTCGCTCCGCGAAGAAGCTGCAAGCTTCAAGTAGTTCGTGTCATTCCCTGGTCCACCTTGGCAAACACATCCTGTGGGAGCGGGTTCACCCGCGAACACCGGCGAAGCCGGTGCCAGACACCGCGGCGACTGCTTCGCGGGTAAACCCGCTCCCACAGGGGCCAGGTACCTGTCCCGAGCGGCGATCAGCCGTAGCGACCAGTGATGTAGTCTTCGGTCTGCTTCTTCGCCGGGTTGGTGAACAGGGTGTCGGTATCCCCGAATTCGACCAGTTTGCCCATGTACATGAACGCGGTGTAGTCCGAAACACGGGCCGCCTGCTGCATGTTGTGGGTCACGATGACGATGGTGTACTTGGATTTCAATTCGTAGATCAGTTCCTCGACCTTCAAGGTCGAGATCGGGTCCAGTGCCGAGCACGGTTCGTCGAGCAGCAGCACTTCCGGCTCCACGGCGATGGTGCGGGCAATGACCAGACGCTGTTGCTGGCCACCGGAAAGGCCCAGTGCCGACTCGTGCAGGCGGTCCTTGACCTCGTCCCACAGGGCCGCACCCTTCAGCGCCCATTCAACCGCTTCGTCGAGCACGCGCTTCTTGTTGATGCCCTGGATGCGCAGGCCGTAGACCACGTTTTCGTAGATGGTCTTGGGGAACGGGTTGGGCTTCTGGAACACCATGCCCACACGGCGGCGCAGCTCGGCCACGTCTTCGCCCTTGCGGTAGATGTTGTTGCCATACAGATTGATGGCGCCTTCCACGCGGCAGCCATCAACCAGGTCGTTCATGCGGTTGAAGGTACGCAGCAGGGTCGACTTGCCGCAGCCGGACGGGCCGATGAAGGCGGTCACACGCTGCTTGGGGATGTTCATCTGCACATCGAACAGCGCTTGCTTGTCACCGTAGAACAGGCTCAGGCCTGGCACTTCGATGGCTACGGTTTCTTCGGCCAGGCGCAGGCTCTGCTTGTCGCGGCCCAGGGCAGACATGTCGATGCCGTGGGCATGGGATTCTTGCTGCATGGTCAACTCCATACGCTAACAATTCGTTTCAAAGGGCCGCCCGGCTCGCGGGCGGCACGCTTGCAATCAGGTTCAGCTGTCGAGGGCCTTGTACTTCTCGCGCAGGTGGTTACGGATCCACACGGCCGAGAGGTTGAGGGCCGCGATCACCAGCACCAGCAGCAACGCGGTGGCATAAACCAGCGGCCGCGCGGCCTCGACGTTAGGGCTCTGGAAGCCGACGTCATAGATGTGGAAGCCCAGGTGCATGATCTTCTGGTCCAGATGCAGGTACGGGTAGTTCCCGTCCACCGGCAGCGACGGAGCCAGCTTTACCACGCCCACCAGCATAAGTGGCGCCACTTCACCAGCGGCGCGGGCCACGGCGAGGATCATGCCGGTCATCATCGCCGGGCTGGCCATCGGCAGGACGATCTTCCACAGGGTTTCGGCCTTGGTCGCGCCCAGGGCCAGCGAGCCTTCGCGCACGGTGCGCGGGATACGCGCCAGGCCTTCCTCGGTGGCCACGATCACCACCGGCACGGCCAGCAGCGCCAGGGTCAGCGATGCCCACAGCAAGCCCGGGGTACCCAGGGTTGGCGCCGGCAGTGCTTCGGGGAAGAACAGGCGGTCGATCGAGCCACCCAGCACGTAGACGAAGAAGCCCAGGCCGAACACGCCGTAGACGATCGCCGGTACACCGGCCAGGTTGTTCACCGCGATTCGGATCAGGCGGGTCACCGGGCCCTGTCTGGCGTATTCGCGAAGGTACACGGCAGCCAACACACCGAACGGAGTGACGATCACGGCCATGATCAGGGTCATCATCACGGTACCGAAGATGGCCGGGAAGATACCGCCCTCGGTGTTGGCTTCACGCGGATCGTCGCTGAGGAACTCCCAGACCTTGGTGAAGTAGGTGCCCAGCTTGGTGAACCCCGACATGGCATTCGGCTGGATGGCGTGCACCACCTTGCTCAGGTTGATTTCCACTTCACGGCCGTTGCCATCGCGGGCCACCAGGCTGTCGCGGGCGAAGGCCTGGTGCAGGCCGGTCAGACGGTCTTCGATGGCCTTGTAGCGGCTGTTCAGCTCGGCGCGATCAGCGTCCATGTCGGCCTGGGCAGCGGCGTCCAGCTTGCCCTCCAGCTCCAGCTTGCGGGCCTGCAGGCGCAGGCGCTCGAGGCCATGGTTGATGGCACCGATGTCTTTCTTCTCGAGGCTTTGCAGTTCGCTGTTGAGCTGGTTGGCACGCTTCAGGCGGGCCTGCAGTTCGTTCCAGGCAGCAGCGCCTTCGGCGACCACGCGGCCTTCTTCCTTGACGCTGACCAGGTAGCCGTAGAAGTTGCCCCACTCGCGGCGCTCCAGGGCGATCAGGTCGGTCGGGTGCTTCTCATCGATCAGCCAATCGCCAACCACCCAGGTGAAGTCGCTGCCGTTGAGATCGCGGTTGCCCACCTTGATCAGCTCACGGGTCATGAACTCCGGGCCCTGGTCAGGCACTGGCAGGCCGGCGCCCTTCAGGCGGGCACGGGGTACTTCCTCCTTTTGCACCACTTCGCCGATGACGACATGATCGGCCTGGCCCGGCACCTTGTAAGTGGCCTGGACAAGATCGGCCGGCCAGAAGTGGCCCAGGCCGCGCACGGCAATCACCGCCAGCAGGCCAACGGTCATGATCACTGCCATGGCCACCGCGCCGCCGCTCATCCAGACGCCTGGGGCGCCGCTCTTGAACCAGCCTTTGAGGGAATCCTTTTTCACGGATCGCTACCTTTCTATCAAAGCGACGAGTATTTCTTGCGCAGACGCTGGCGAATCAGCTCGGCCAAGGTGTTCATGATGAAGGTGAACATCAGCAGCACCAGCGCGGCCAGGAACAGCACGCGATAGTGGCTGCCGCCGACTTCCGACTCCGGCATTTCGACGGCCACGTTGGCGGCCAGCGTGCGCATGCCCTCGAACAGGTTCAGCTCCATCACCGGGGTGTTGCCGGTGGCCATCAGCACGATCATGGTCTCGCCCACCGCGCGGCCCATGCCGATCATCAGCGCCGAGAAAATACCTGGGCTGGCGGTGAGGATCACCACGCGGGTCAGGGTCTGCCAGGGCGTCGCACCCAGGGCCAGAGAACCCAGGGTCAGGCTGCGCGGCACGCTGAACACGGCGTCTTCGGCGATGGAGTAGATGTTCGGGATGACCGCGAAACCCATGGCGATGCCCACGACCAGGGCGTTGCGCTGGTCATAGGTGATCCCCAGGTCGTTGGTGATCCACAGGCGCATGTCGCCGCCGAAGAACCAGGTTTCCAGGTGCGGGCTCATGGTCAGGGCGAACCAGCCGGTGAACAGGATGACCGGGATCAGGATCGCCGCTTCCCAGCCATCCGGGATGCGCAGGCGAATCGACTCGGGCAGTCGGGTCCAGGCGAAACCGGCCAGCAGGATACCGAGCGGCATCAGCAGGAACAGGCTGAACACGCCTGGAAGGTGGCCTTCCAGGTACGGGGCGAGGAACAGGCCGGCGAAGAAGCCGAGGATCACCGTCGGCATCGCTTCCATCAGTTCGATCACCGGCTTGACCTTGCGGCGCATGCCCGGGGCCATGAAATAAGCGGTGTAGATGGCCGCGGCAATTGCCAGCGGGGCCGCCAGGATCATGGCGTAGAACGCGGCCTTGAGGGTACCGAAGGTCAGCGGCGACAGACTCAGCTTGGGCTCGAAGTCGGTGTTCGAAGCGGTCGACTGCCAGACGTATTTCGGCTCGTCGTAGTTCTCGTACCACACCTTGCCCCACAGCGCGCTGAAGGAAACCTCCGGGTGCGGGTTGCGCAGGCTCAGCGGCAACAGCTTGCCGCCCTCTTCGATGATGATGCGATTGGCACGTGGCGACAGGGCCAGGATGCCAGGGCCTTCGGCGACCGGCTCGACCAGCAAGGTACGGTGCGCAGTGCTGTGGAACACGCCCAGCTCGCCTGCGGCGTCGAGGGCGACAAAGCCCTTGCGGCGCTCTTCGGCGTCGATTTGCACGACCGCAGCCTTGCCCATCTGGAAGGTGCGAATCAGCTTGAAGCGCGATTCGCCATCAGGATCACGGGCCATGAACCACTGGGCCAGGCCGCCCTTGGAATCGCCGATGATCAGCGAGATGCCGCCGACCAGCTGGGCGGTGGCGGTAATTTCGGTGTCGGCGCTTTCAGACAGCTTGTAGCGCCCGTTGAGGCTCTTGTCGCGCAGGTTGAACACGTCCGCGGTGGCGCGGCCGTTGATCACGTACAGCCACTGCTGACGCGGGTCGATGAAGATGTTCTTCACCGTTTCGGTCATCTGCGGCAGTTCGATGCGGTTCTGTTCGGTGGTGACCTCTTCGGTCATCATGTTTTCGGTGCGGGTCAGCTCGACCACCTGCAGATGCGCGCCGGTGGAGCCGGCCATAAGCAGGGTGTCGCCATTGACGTTGACGCTGACATGCTCCAGCGCACGGCCCTGCTCGTCGAGCACGAACGGCTGTTCGCCGTACGGGTAGTCGATGCTGGGAGCGATGGTTTTCTTGTTGTCCGGATAGGTGACCTTGTAGGTGTGGTGGAACACCAGCGCCTGGCCGTTGGACAAGCCCAGCACCACCAGCGGGCTGCCCGGCTGGTCGGCACTGATCGAAGTGACCTGGGTGCCTGCCGGCAGCGGCAGGTCGACACGCTTGAGCTCGTTGCCGGTCTTGGTATCGAAGAACAGTGCCTGGCCCTT
Organism: Pseudomonas sp. NLJ1; assembly: GCF_049486705.1. Classification (NCBI taxonomy): domain Bacteria; kingdom Pseudomonadati; phylum Pseudomonadota; class Gammaproteobacteria; order Pseudomonadales; family Pseudomonadaceae; genus Pseudomonas; species Pseudomonas sp. NLJ1. The sequence goes on from NZ_CP137735.1 coordinate 2,730,146, forward strand.
GTCCGAAACGCGCATGCCCACCAGGTTCTGCTCTTCAAGCGCGATCATCAGCGGCTTGCCGGCATCCTGCTGCAGCCAGGTCGGCTCCAGGGCTTTCTTGCTGGTCAGCTCGGCGCCCTGGAACAGCGGCAGCACCACATAGGCCAGATAGAAGAAGATCAGGGTGATCGCCGCCAAAACGGCAAGCCCGCCCACCAGTACATACCAGCGGGTCAGGCGATCCTTGAGCGCGCGCATGCGGCGCTTGCGTTGCAACTCCGGCGTATTGAAATCAATCCGCACGGGCGGGGAGTTTTGGGTCATGTTGGAGTTGGCCAGATCATTCATGCGCACACCCTAGCGGTCCCGTGTGACAAAAACATTACAAAGTGGTGACGCACGAAAGCCCGCCGCTCAGTAAACCTGGCTTCGGACTGGGAATCTCGTGGAAGAGGCCGGGCAGCAGCACCGGCCTCCTCCTCAGTTACTTACTTTTTTGCGACGTTACCCGCGTGGGACAGGCCCAGGTCAGCCAAGGTCTTGTCGACGACTTTGGCCGGCAGCGGGATGTAGCCGTCCTTCACCACGACCTGCTGGCCAGCTTGCGACAGCACCAGCTTGACGAACTCGGCTTCCAGCGGCGCCAGAGGCTTGTTCGGGGCCTTGTTGACGTAGACGTACAGGAAGCGCGACAGCGGGTAAGTGCCGTTCAGGGCGTTGGTTTCGTTGTCTTCAACGAACTCACCGCCTTCCTTCTTGGCCAGGGCCACAGTCTTGACGCTGGCGGTCTTGTAGCCGATACCCGAGTAGCCGATGCCGTTCAGCGAGGAGCTGATCGACTGCACGACCGAAGCCGAGCCAGGTTGTTCGTTGACGTTAGGCTTGAAGTCGCCTTTGCACAGGGCTTCTTCCTTGAAGTAGCCGTAGGTGCCCGATACCGAGTTACGGCCGAACAGCTGCACTGGCTTGTTGGCCAGGTCGCCGGTCACGCCCAGGTCACCCCAGGTCTTGACGTCGGCCTTGCCACCGCACAGGCGGGTGGAAGAGAAGATGGCATCGACCTGGGCCATGGTCAGGCCTTTGATCGGGTTGTCCTTGTGCACGAATACAGCCAGGGCGTCTACGGCGACCGGGATGGCGGTCGGCTTGTAGCCGTACTTCTGCTCGAAGGCCTGCAGCTCGACGTCTTTCATCTTGCGGCTCATCGGGCCAAGGTTGGCGGTGCCTTCGGTCAGCGCAGGTGGCGCGGTGGAGGAGCCGGCAGCCTGGATCTGGATGTTTACGTTCGGATATTCCTTCTTGTAGGCCTCGGCCCACAGAGTCATCAGGTTGGCGAGGGTGTCCGAACCGACGCTGGAGAGGTTGCCCGAAACACCGGTGGTCTTGGTGTAGGTCGGGATCGCAGGATCGACAGCGGCTACCGCGTTGGCGGTTGCAACGCCAGCGGCGGCAAAGGTGAGGGCCGCCATCAAACGCTTCAGTTTCATGCCTTGCTCCTAGCAGGAATATTGGGGTGTTGGATGGAACGGGCCCAAGTATCTGCAGGCCGCATGAATACGATATGACTTGATTATGACAATTGGATGAAAGGCCATCATCAAAACAGGCCTGGCCTCTTCGCGGCTAAAGCCGCTCCCACAGGAATGGCACCGGCTTCAAGGCAATGCCGCACCTGTGGGAGCGGCTTTAGCCGCGAAGAGGCCAGCAGCCTTAACGCTTGTTGGCGAGCAGGTACAGGCCCACGGCCAGACCAACGGCACACAACCCCGCCACATAGTAGGCAGGCGCCATCGGGCTCACTTTCAACAGCGCAGTCACCACCATCGGTGTCAGCCCGCCAAAGATCGCGTAGGCCACGTTGTACGAGAACGACAGCCCGCTGAAGCGCACCACCGCCGGGAATGCCTTGACCATCACATAAGGTACCGCACCGATCACGCCCACACACAGGCCGGTCACCGCATACAACGGGAACAGCAGCTCGGGCCGGGTCGGCAGGCTGTGGAAGAAGGTCCAGGAACTTGCCAGCAGCAGCAGGCTGCCGATCACGAACACCCGGCCAGCACCGAAGCGGTCTGCCAGGCTGCCAGCACCGATGCAGCCGAAGCTGAGCAGCACGATCGCCATGCTGTTGGCCTTGAGCGAGTCGATAGGGCTGATGTGGTAGATGCTCTGCAGCAGTGCCGGGGTCATCAGGATGACTACCACGATGGCAGCAGACAGCATCCAGGTCAGCAGCATCGATAGTATGATCGCACCACGATGGTCACGCAGCACCGCGCGCAACGGCAGCTCCTCGGCCAGCGCCTTGCGCTGCTGCATTTCGGCGAACACCGGGGTTTCGTGCAGCCAACGGCGCAGGTACACCGAGAACAGGCCGAACACACCGCCAAGCAGGAACGGGATACGCCAGGCGTAATCGGCCACTTCTTCGGCGCTGTACACGCTGTTGATCAAGGTGGCCACCAGCGAGCCCAGCAGAATGCCCGCGGTCAGGCCCGCAGTCAGGGTGCCGCAGGCGTAGCCGGTGTTGCGCGCTGGCACGTGCTCGGACACGAACACCCAGGCGCCCGGTACCTCGCCACCGATTGCAGCGCCCTGGATCACGCGCATCAGCAGTAGCAGGATCGGCGCCAGCATGCCGATCTGTGCATAAGTCGGCAGCAAGCCCATGATCAGCGTTGGCAGGGCCATCATGAAGATGCTCAGGGTGAACATCTTCTTGCGCCCGAGCAGGTCACCGAAGTGAGCCATGATGATGCCGCCCAGCGGCCGCGCCAGGTAGCCGGCGGCAAAAATGCCGAAGGTTTGCATCAGGCGCAGCCATTCGGGCATGTCGGCCGGGAAGAACAGCTTGCCGACCACCGTGGCGAAGAACACGAAGATGATGAAGTCGTAGAACTCCAGCGCGCCGCCCAGGGCGGACAGTGAGAGGGTCTTGTAGTCACTGCGGGTCAGCGGCCGCGAGGGCTGCTCGATACTGCTCGGCACGGAAGTCATCGCTGATTGTTCTCTTTGTAGGCATGCAGGCCGCTTGGCACGCGGCTTCTGGATTGGGGAGACAAGCGAAGATAGCAAATTGCTGAGCTGCGCCGAAAGCGATACAAAATCCCTACACATATTCATGAATGCACGGTCGTCGCTGGCCGTTATGCTCTATATACTGGCAGTTCGTAGGAAAAGGTTGCTGCTAGCGTGGGATGTTGTGCGAAAACGCCGGTCTTTATGTCAGGCGGTTTCGCAGAGTTTCCCTACGGCCGCTCAGTGAAACGAAATCGGCGTAGTATGTTTCAAGCTGAATCGTTTACCCGGCCTTTGCGCCACCCCAACGAAAGCGTCACGGGTCAGAGGCCCCATCGCATGATTGAGCTCGAACAAGAAGATCCTATCCCGCAAGGTGACCTGGCCTTGCAGATCACAGCACTGCCGCGCGAGACCAACGGGTTTGGCGACATCTTCGGCGGCTGGCTGGTCGCCCAGATGGACCTGGCCGGTACCGCCATGGCCAGCCGCGTCGCCGGCGGCCGCGTGGCCACCGTGGCCATCGACCGCATGGCCTTTCTGGTCCCGGTCGCCGTCGGCGCTCAACTGTCGTTCTATACCCAGACTCTGGAAATCGGCCGCAGCTCGATCCAGATGATGGTCGAAGTGTGGAGTGACGACCCGCTGTCCAGCGAATGGCGCAAGGTCACCGAAGCCGTCTTCGTTTTCGTCGCCATCGACGGCAGTGGCCGCACCCGCTCCGTACCTCGTCGCTGAGCCACGCCGGCGGTAAACTCATTGCATGTGCCCGGGTCCAAGGCCCACTGGCAATCAATGAGATGAATGCAATGGCTACCTACCAGGTCGTAACCGAGCAACATGGCGAACTCAGCTGCTGGCGTATCAGCAACGACCACGCCGAACTACTGGTCGCCCAGCAGGGCGCGCAGATCCTCAGCTACCAGCGCGTTGGCCAGCCACCGCTGCTGTGGCTGAGCGACCAGGCCATCTTCCGTCAGGGCAAGTCGGTACGCGCCGGTGTGCCGGTGTGCTGGCCGTGGTTCGGCAACCTGCAGCGCAACCCCCAGGCCGTGCAGGCCATGTACCACGGCGAACAGGCACCCGCGCATGGCCTGGCGCGGGCGCGCGACTGGCAATTGCTGGGTATCGAGGAAACGGGCGAAGGCCTGCGCATCGAATTCGAACTACCGGAAGCGCAGGGTGACCTGCCTGGCTGGCCTCATGACGTCGAGCTGAAACTGGTAGTGGTGCTGGGCGAGGACCTGCGGCTGAACCTGACCAGCCGCAATATGGGCAACACTCCCGTCACCATCAGCCAGGCCCTGCACAGCTACTTCGCAGTCAGTGACGTGCGCCAGGCGCGGGTCGAAGGGGTCGAGGGGCTGAGCTACATCGAGACCCTGGCTGACTGGGAGCAGCGCCAGCAGCAGGGGTCGTTGGGGTTTGCAGGGGAGACTGACCGGATCTACCTCGCTACCCCACCGAAATTGAGCATTGTCGACCCGCACTGGAACCGGCGGATTACTCTGACCAGCAGTGGGTCGCGCTCGGCGGTGATCTGGAACCCTTGGACCGAACGGGCCAGGGAACTACCGGACATGGCCGATGATGGGTGGCAGCGGATGCTGTGCATCGAGACGGCGAATGTGTGGGATGACCTGGTGGAGTTGAAACCTGGGGCCAGCAGTTCGCTGGAGGTCAGGATTGGCTGTGAAATGATCTGAGTTTTGCAGTATCTGTTCGGGCCCCTTCGCGGGTAAACCCGCTCCCACAGGGTCTCCACGATATTCAAGGTTTGTGACGACCTGTGGGAGCGGGTTTACCCGCGAAAGGGCCGGTACAGGCAATCAGAGGTCTGCGTCCTCCACCACCCTCACCTTCCCCGCATCCAGCGCATAGGCCGCATCGGCCAGGTCGTTGCTGACCTTTTCCACCTTCAGCTTGCCGCTGACCCAAAGCGGTGTGTAGATATCATCGATCTTCAGGCCTTTCGGGTAGCGCACCAGCACCAACTGGTTCGGTGGTGGTGGCGGCACATGGATGCACGCTCCTGGGTAAGGCACCAGGAAAAACAGCGTGCTGTTGCCCTTGGCGTCGCTCTCCAGGGGCACCGGGTAGCCGCCCAGGCGAATATCCTTGCCGTTCATGGCAGCCACAGTCTTGGTCGAGTACATCACCGCCGGCAGGCCCTTGCTCTGCTTCAGGCCGCCCTTGTCGGTAAAGGTGCCCATGGCTTCCGGGGAGTTGTGGTCGATTTCAGGCATTTGCTCGAGTGCCTGCTGGTCCGACTTTGGCATCAGCTCCAGCCAGTCGGTTTCAGGCAGTTCGGCATGAGCCAGGGTACTGACCAACAGCAGTGAGGCGAGGAAAAAGGCACGCATGAAAATGCTCGGCAACTCGAATGAATTGCCGGGCATTCTAACCAATATTCAGCGTTTCTTGATGAATCCGTAGATCACCAGGAGGACGACTGCCCCCACCAGCGCGCCAAAGAAGCCCGCGGCCTCTCCGGCCTGATAGATGCCCAGCGCCTGGCCGCCGTAGGTGGCCAGCAGGGAGCCGGCAATACCCAGCAGGATGGTCATGATCCAGCCCATGCTGTCGTCGCCCGGCTTGATGAAGCGGGCCAGCAGGCCGACGATAAGGCCGATGAAGATGGTCCCAATGATACCCATGGCAATCCCTCTGCAGTGATGATGGAACAAGCCAAAGCCTAGACAGCGCTTTGGCTCGTTGCCATTTCAGAGGGCAAGCCGCTGGTAGAAGTTCGATCAGTTGCCGATCAGGGCATCTACTTCGGCAATCTTGCGCTCGAGGGTGGCCATGTCGTGGCAGCGCAGGGTGGCGTGACCAACCTTGCGACCAACCTTGAAGGCCTTGCCGTAGTGGTGCAGATGGCAGTCACCGATGGCAACCACCTTGTCCACCGCCGGCACTTCACCGATGAAGTTGAGCATCGCGCTCTCGCCAACCTTGGCGGTCGAGCCCAGCGGCAGGCCGGCGATGGCGCGCAGGTGGTTCTCGAACTGGCTGCACTCGGCGCCTTCAATGGTCCAGTGCCCGGAGTTGTGTACACGCGGGGCGATTTCGTTGGCCTTGAGGCCGCCGTCGACTTCGAAGAACTCGAAGGCCATCACGCCCACATAGTCCAGTTGCTTGAGCACGCGGCCCACGTAGTCTTCAGCCAGAGCCTGCAGCGGGTGCGCCTGGCTGGCGACCGACAGGCGCAGGATGCCGCTTTCGTGGGTGTTGTGCACCAAGGGGTAGAAGCGGGTTTCGCCATCACGGGCACGTACGGCCACCAACGACACTTCGCCGGTGAACGGCACGAAGCCTTCCAGCAGGCACGGCACGCTGCCCAACTCGGCAAAGGTACCGACCACGTCCTCAGGCGTGCGCAGCACCTTCTGGCCCTTGCCGTCGTAACCCAGTGTGCGGGTTTTCAGCACGGCCGGCAGGCCGATGCTGGCCACCGCGGCGTCCAGGTCGGACTGCGAGAGAATGTCGGCGAAGGCCGGGGTGGGGATACCCAGGTCGCGGAACATGCTCTTTTCGAACAGGCGGTCACGGGCGATGCGCAGCGCCTCGGCGCTGGGGTACACCGGCACGAACTGCGAGAGGAAGGCGACGGTCTCGGCCGGGACGCTTTCGAACTCGAAGGTGACCAGGTCGACTTCGTCAGCCAGCTGGCGCAGGTGGTCCTGGTCGCCGTAGTCGGCACGCAGGTGCTCGCCCAGCGGCGCGGCGCAGGCGTCCGGCGCCGGGTCGAGGAAAGCGAAGTTCATGCCCAGCGGGGTACCCGCCAGGGCCAGCATGCGGCCCAGCTGGCCGCCACCGATTACACCGATCTTCATGGGTTGAGCCTCAAGCCTGGCGCGGGTCTGGGTTGTCCAGCACAGTGTCGGTCTGCTCCGTGCGGAACTGCTTGAGCGCCGCGTGGTATTGCGGGTACTTGGCGCCGAGAATGCTGGCCGACAGCAGCGCGGCGTTGACCGCACCGGCACGACCGATAGCCAGGGTGGCAACCGGCACGCCGGCTGGCATCTGCACGATCGACAGCAGCGAATCGACACCCGACAGCATCGACGATTGCACGGGCACGCCCAGCACCGGCAGGTGGGTCTTGGCGGCGCACATGCCTGGCAGGTGGGCTGCGCCACCGGCACCGGCGATGATCACCTCGATGCCACGGCCCTCAGCCTCTTCGGCATACTGGAACAGCAGATCCGGGGTGCGGTGGGCGGAAACCACCTTCACTTCGTAGGGAATGCCGAGTTTTTCCAGCATATCGGCGGTGTGGCTAAGGGTGGACCAATCGGACTTGGAGCCCATGATCACGCCAACCAGTGCACTCATCGTCGAGCCTCTTCGCTTGTGCGCCCTTGGGCGCGTCAAAAAACAACAAGCCACGCGGGACGACCGGCGTGGCTTGTTTGCTGATCAGGACCGGACGCATCCGGTCGAAAGGCCGCGCAGTATACCGTAAGGTGGTGCGTTTAAGGCACCCCGGCGACCAACTGTCGCCCCTTATTTTTCGGGGCTTTGACTGACTTTTGGGTCAACCATCGCCGCCCCCTCGAGCTTGCGCCACAACAGCCTTACATTGGCCTTGCGCACCAGGGCGCAACGATACAGGCGGATTTCCAGTGGCACGTGCCACTGGCTGCCGCCGCAGATCGCCAGTTCGCCCCGTTCCAGTTCGCCACGCATCGACAGGCGCGGTACCCAGGCGATGCCCATGCCTTCCAGCGCCATGCTCTTGAGGCTGTCTGCCATGGCGGTTTCATAGACAGTGGTATAGCGCAGGTTGCGCTGGCGCAGCAGCAAGTTCACCGAACGGCCAAGGAAGGCTCCGGCGGTATAGGCCAGCAGCGGCACGCTGCCCTCGCCCTCCAGGTCGAACAATGGCTTGCCTTCCGCATCCACAGCGCACACAGGCAACATTTCGGTGGTACCCATGTGCAGCGACGGGAAGATTTCAGCATCCATCTGCAGGGCGGCATCCGGGTCATAGAAGGCCAGCATCAGGTCGCAGCCTCCTTCGCGTAATGCATGCACGGCATCGCCGACGTTGGTCGCAACCAGACGGGTGGCGATGTTCAACCCATCGTTGCGCAACTGGGCCACCCAACGCGGGAAAAAGCCCGACGCCAGGGAGTGTGCCGCAGCCACCTGCACCACTTCGCCCTGCCCGCCTTCCAGATGATGCAAATGGCGGAGAATTTCGCTCAACTGGTCGACAACGGTACGTGCCGTGACAAGAAAAAGCTGGCCGGCTTCAGTCAGTTCTATTGGCGTGCGGGAACGATTCACCAACTGCAGACCCAAGGCTGCTTCAAGGCTGCGAATACGCCTGCTGAAGGCAGGTTGAGTCACGAAACGCCGCTCTGCCGCCTGGGAAAAACTGCGGGTTGCTGCCAGCGCGCTGAAGTCTTCCAGCCATTTGCTTTCAAGGTTCACGAAGCACATCTCCCGGCGCGCACCAAAATGGAACACGCTCGAATGTCAATTGGCGTCACATGAAACACTATGCCGTTTGTGCATAGGTTAGCGTGCAACAGCATTGGCCGCAAAATCACCTTCAGGCCTAGGATTGGCGCCATTCCGGCATGTGCCGGGTCAAATTCGAGATGATATACATCATGTCCTCCGCTGCATCGTTCCGCGTCGAAAAAGATTTGTTGGGTACCCTTGAAGTTCCTGCAGATGCCTACTACGGCATCCAGACCCTGCGCGCTGCCAACAACTTCCACCTCTCCGGTGTTCCGCTGTCGCACTACCCGAAGCTGGTCGTGGCCCTGGCCATGGTCAAGCAGGCTGCTGCCGACGCCAACCGTGAGCTGGGTCACCTGAGCGATGCCAAGCACGCTGCCATCACTGCAGCCTGTGCCCGCCTGATCAAAGGCGATTACCACGACCAGTTCGTGGTGGACATGATCCAGGGCGGTGCTGGTACCTCTACCAACATGAACGCCAACGAAGTCATCGCCAACGTCGCGCTGGAGGCCATGGGCCACCAGAAGGGTGAGTACCAGTACCTGCACCCGAACAACGACGTGAACATGGCGCAGTCGACCAACGACGCCTACCCGACAGCCATCCGTCTGGGCCTGCTGCTGGGCCACGACGCCCTGCTGGCCAGCCTCGACAGCCTGATCCAGGCCTTCGCTGCCAAGGGCAAAGAGTTCGATCACGTACTGAAGATGGGCCGTACCCAGCTGCAGGACGCCGTACCGATGACCCTGGGCCAGGAATTCCGCGCTTTCGCCACCACCATGACCGAAGACCTGCAGCGCCTGCGCTCGCTGGCCCCGGAACTGCTGACCGAAATCAACCTGGGCGGTACCGCCATTGGCACCGGCATCAACGCCGACCCTGGCTACCAGGCCTTGGCCGTACAGCGTCTGGCTACCATCAGCGGCCAGCCGCTGGTACCGGCTGCCGACCTGATCGAAGCGACCTCCGACATGGGCGCCTTCGTACTGTTCTCCGGCATGCTCAAGCGTACCGCAGTCAAACTGTCGAAGATCTGCAACGACCTGCGCCTGCTGTCCAGCGGCCCGCGCACCGGCATCAACGAGATCAACCTGCCAGCGCGTCAGCCAGGCAGCTCGATCATGCCAGGCAAGGTCAACCCGGTTATCCCTGAAGCCGTCAACCAAGTGGCCTTCGCCATCATGGGCAACGACCTGGCCCTGACCGTCGCCGCCGAAGGTGGCCAGCTGCAGCTGAACGTGATGGAGCCGCTGATCGCCTACAAGATCTTCGACTCGATCCGCCTGCTGCAACGTGCCATGGACATGCTGCGCGAACACTGCATCGTCGGCATCACCGCCAACGAACAGCGCTGCCGTGAACTGGTCGAGCACTCGATCGGCCTGGTCACCGCCCTGAACCCATACATCGGCTACGAAAACGCCACCCGTATCGCCCGCGTTGCCCTGGAAACCGGCCGCGGCGTACTGGAACTGGTGCGCGAAGAGAAGCTGCTGGACGACGCGATGCTCGACGACATCCTGCGTCCGGAAAACATGATCGCTCCCCGTCTGGTTCCGCTGAAGGCGTAACCAGGCTGCTGTAAACAGTCTCACCAGGTCGAGGGACTAGACACCTCTCAACCTTTCCAAGGCCCGAGCCTATGCTTCGGGCCTTTTTTTTGCCTGCAAGATTTTGGGGCTGCGTTGCAGCCCATCGCGACGCAAGGCCGCTCCCACAAGAGCCCTGCGTTCACCGCTCAATGTGGGAGCGGCCTTGTGTCGCGATAGGGCCGCAGAGCGGCCCCCGAACATCGGCACACAACTTGCTCCATAATGCGTCCCAGGCCGACGGGATTACCCAGCATGCTGCACAGCCACCTCACCACCCTCAACGCGGTTTCGCTGATCCTCAACGTATTCCAGGCAGACGGTTGCGAAGCGTCGGCGCTACTGGCCGGCAGCGGCATCGGCCCGGCGGACCTGGGGCACGCCGATGCACGCATCACCACCCAGCAGGAACTGCAGGTGTGTGCCAACGCCGTTGCCCGGCGCGAGGATATCGGCCTGGAACTGGGCCGGCGCATGCATGTGTCGTGCTACGGCATGCTCGGTTACGCCCTGCTCTCCAGTGCCACTTTGGGTGACGCCTTGCGCTTGGCGCTGCAGTATCCGGCACTGCTGGGAACAGTCTTCAAGCTGCGTTTGCTGGAGGACGGCCAACGCGTCTGGTTCAGCGCCAGCGACTACCACGACAGCCCGACGCTGACCGCCTTCAATGCCGAGTTCTGCCTGGTATCGCTGAAAGTCATCTGCGACGACCTGCTCGGCCGACCGCTGCCCCTGCTGGGCGCCCGCTTCGAACACCCACGCCCGGGCTACCATGCCCTCTATGCCGGTGCCTTCCAGTGCCCGATCGGGTTCAGTGCCGAGGACAACGCCTTTGCCTTTGAACGGCGCTGGCTGGACACGCCACTGCCGCTGGCCGACCCGATTACCCACAAGGCCATGAGCGAACGCTGCCGGCGCCTGAACCTTGAATTCACAGGCCGCCAAGCCTGGCTGGGGCGGATTCGCCAACTGCTGGCGCAACAACTGGATGCAGCGCCCGGGCTGGAAGGGCTGGCGCGGCAGATGAACTGCTCATCGCGCACCCTGCGCCGGCATTTGCAGGCGTTGGGCAGCAGTTATCAACAGCTGCTGGATGAATTGAGGTTCGAACGGGCCAAGCAGTTGCTGGCTGATGAGCAGATGCCGATCTATCGGATTGCCGAGTCCCTGGGTTTCAGCGAGACCGCCAGTTTCCGGCATGCCTTCCAGCGCTGGAGTGGCGTTGCGCCCAGTCACTTCCGCGGTTGACCTGTACCGGCCCTTTCGCGGGTGAACCCGCTCCCACAGGGATTGCACACACCCAGGTGCAACACTGTACCTGTGGGAGCGGGTTCACCCGCGAAAGGGCCAGTACAGGCCACCAACAAATCCAGCCAAAGAGCTTGGCCACATCGATCCCCTTTTGGCCACTTGCGTCGTTCTCCCTCACTGGCCCACCCATGAAAATGGGCCCACGCCAGTACCCACCGGAGAACAAAAATGCTGACGATCTATTCCGATGACCACCGCCTGCACCACGGCCGCTGCGAGCTGATCGACGGCAAGCTGATGCCCTGTTTCGAAATGCCGTCACGCGCCGACCATGTGCTCGACCAGGTAAAAAAGCGCAACCTCGGCGACATCCAGGGCCCCACCGACTTCGGGCGCGCACCGTTGCTGCGCATCCACAGCGCCAGCTACCTGGACTTCTTCGAAGGCGCCTGGGCGCGCTGGGCCGCACTGGGCCAGGAAGGCGACTTGCTGCCGTTCACCTGGCCCGCACGCACCCTGCGCCAGGTAAAACCCACCGGCCTGCACGGCGAACTGGGCTACTACAGCTTTGATGCTGGCGCACCGATCACCGCCGGAACCTGGCAGGCTGCCTACAGCGCCGCCCAGGTCGCCCTTACCGCCCAGGCGGCGATCCAGCAAGGCGCCCATTCGGCCTTTGCCCTGTGCCGCCCGCCAGGGCACCACGCCGCTGGCGAAGTCATGGGCGGCTATTGCTACCTGAACAACGCCGCCATTGCCGCCCAGGCCTTCCTCGACCAGGGCCGGCGCAAGGTCGCCATCCTCGACGTCGACTACCACCACGGCAACGGCACCCAGGACATCTTCTACCACCGCAACGATGTGTTCTTCGCCTCGATCCATGGCGACCCGCGCGACGAGTTCCCGTTCTTCCTCGGCCATGCCGATGAAACCGGCGAGGGTGCCGGTGAAGGCTGCAACATCAACTACCCACTGCCGGCCGGCAGCGACTGGGCCGCCTGGAGCGCCGCCCTGGATGACGCCTGCCAGCGCATCGCCGCCTATGACGCCGACGTGCTGGTGGTCTCGCTGGGCGTGGACACCTTCAAGGACGACCCGATCTCGCAGTTCAAGCTGGACAGCCCGGACTACCTGGAAATGGGCAAGCGCATTGCCCAGCTCGGCAAGCCGACCCTGTTTGTGATGGAAGGCGGCTACGCTGTGGAAGAAATCGGTATCAACGCGGTCAATGTGCTGGAAGGCTTCCAGCACGCCCAGCCAGGAGCCCGGTAATGGTCCGACTCAAGCGTCTGCTCGCCCCGTTCATCGCCGTCACCTTGTTAACCGGTGCCCTGCAGGCCCAGGCCGAACAGCGCACCCTGCGGGTGTACAACTGGTTCGACTACATCACCCCGCAAACCCTCACCGAGTTCCAGAAAGACAGCGGAGTGAAGCTGGTCTACGACATCTTCGACACCAACGAGGCGCTGGAAGCCAAGCTGCTGACCGGCAACTCCGGGTATGACGTGGTAGTACCGTCCAACGTGTTCCTCGCCAAGCAGATCGAAGCGGGAGTGTTTCAGCCGCTGGACCGCAACAAGCTGCCGAACTGGCAGCACCTGGACCCGGCGCTGATGAAGCTGATCGAGGCCAACGACCCCGGTAACAAATTTGCCGTGCCCTACATGTACGGCACCGTACTGATCGGCTTCAACCCGGCCAAGGTCAAGGCTGCGCTCGGCGACAACGCCCCGGTGGACAGCTGGGACCTGATCTTCAAGGAAGAGAACATCGCCAAGCTCAAGCAATGCGGCGTGGCCCTGCTCGACTCGCCGTCGGAAATCATGCCGCTGGCCCTGCAGTACCTGGGCTTGCCACCCAATAGTGACAAACCGGCTGATTACAAGAAAGCCGAAGCGCTGATGCTGAAGATCCGCCCGCACATCACCTACTTCCACTCCTCGAAGTACATGGCTGACATCGCCAACGGCGATATCTGCGTGGCAGTGGGCTACAGCGGCAGCTTCTCGCAGGCCGCCAACCGGGCCCGCGAGGCGAAGAATGGCGTGGTGGTGGACATGCGCCTGCCCAAGGAAGGTGCACCGATCTGGTTCGACATGCTGGCGATTCCGAAGAACGCGGCCAACCCGGAAGATGCCCACGCGTTCATCAACTACCTGCTGCGGCCCGAGGTGATTGCGCCGATCAGCGACTTTGTCGGGTACCCAAACCCGAACAAGGACGCGACCGACAAGGTGAGCCCGGCGATTCGCAACAACCCCAACCTGTATCCGACGGCGGAGGCAATGGCCAAGCTGTATACCCTCAAGCCCCTGGCGCGGGATGCCGAGCGGGCGCGGACCAGGGCCTGGACGCGGATCAAGTCCGGAACCTGATTTAGAGCCGGGGCTGCTTTGCAGCCCCATTCACTTTCTCCAAGCCTTGCGCAAGCGCATCAACGCCTCGGCAATCTCCCCCTCCGGCACCGCTGCAAACCCCAGCACCAGCCCCGCGCGCTTATCCACAGGCTGCTCGCTGTCCGCCAGCCAGAAATTACTCAGCGGCGTTACCTCAACGCCGACCGCTTCCGCCTTGGCCACCAGCTCCTGCTCCCGCGCAAAGTTATCCACATCAACCTTCACATGCAGCCCCGCCGCCACCTCCGGCATGCCTCCCAACCCCGGAATATCCACAGGCCAACCAGCCTTGAGCACATTGCGCCTGCTCAACGCCGCCTTGCGCATGCGCCGGATATGCCGCTGGAAATGCCCCCGGGCCATGAACTCTGCCATCACGCACTGGCTACTGACCTCCGAATGCCGCACCGCCAGCGCCCTGCCCTGGCTGAACGCCTGCGCCAGTTGCGGCGGCGGCAGTACCAGGTAGCCCAGGCGCAATGCCGGAAAGGCGATCTTGCCGAAGGTGCCGACGTACAGCACCCGCCCGTGCTGGTCGAGCGCCGCAAGCGGGGCCAAGGGCGCACCGCTGTAGCGGTACTCGCCGTCATAGTCGTCTTCGATGATCCAGCCATCGCTGCGCTCGGCCCAGGCCAGTAGCTCCAGGCGTCGCGCCAGGCTCATCGTCACCCCGGTCGGGTACTGGTGGGCCGGCGTGACATAGGCCAGCCGGCAATCCGCCAGCTGCCCGAGCCGGCGACAGTCCATGCCGTCCTCGTCCACCGGTACGCCATGCAACCTGCCACCGGCCAGCGCAAAGGCATGCCCGGCTGCGCGGTAACCCGGGTTTTCCACAGCCACACCTTCGCCCGGCTGCAATAGCAACTGTGCACAAAGGCTGATGGCCTGCTGCGCACCACTGGTGATCACTATTTGTTCAGCCGCACAACTCAGCCCACGCGAGCGACGCAGGTAGGCTGCAATCAGTTCACGCAGCAGCGGCTCACCTGCAGGGTCACCGTAACCCAGCTGCGCCGGATTCGGGTTGCGCCAGAAACCCGCCTGCAGCTTGGCCCAGACGTCGAACGGGAACAGGTCGAACGCCGGAATACCGACGCGAAATGCACGCGGGGCACCGCTTCTTGGGGGCGGTAGATGGTTAGTTTTCAGGCGCTGCAAAGGCTCGCTGGACCACCGCTTGCTGGATAAATCCTCAGTATTTTCCCGGGAAAATGTGGATAAGTCTGTTGATAAGCCCCTGGATAACCCTGTGGATACTTGTGTGGATAGTTTTACATTGGAGAGTTTCGGCAGCTGGCTGACATAGGTGCCATCGCCTACCCGGCTCTCGATGTAGCCCTCGGCATATAGCTGGTCATAGGCCCGCACCACGCTGTTGCGTGACAGCGCCAGCATGGCGGCCAGATCACGCGTGGCGGGTAGCCGCGTGCCACTGCTCAGGCGCCCATCCAGCACCCGCGCACGTAGCGCCTGGTACAGCTGCTGGCTGAGCCCGCGGCGGCGATCAAGGGCGATCCCGGCAGGGTCGAAAGGCAACACGAGGGGGCGCTCGCTCATGGCATTGGACCTATCAAAACAGCTGTTAATGGCTCTTACTATGAGCCAATAGCCTGCCTAGGATGAAGCCATCGCACAAGGAAACCGAGCATGTACAACAGCAAACCCCATCAGGAACATGACCTCGGGCACCTGCACCAGCACATGCTCGACACCCGCCTGGCCATCCTGGTAAGCCAGGGCGAACAAGGCCTGCTGGCCACGCACCTGCCCGTGCTGGTCGATACCGGCGAAGGCGAATTCGGCACCGTCTATGCCCACCTGGCGCGAGCCAACCGCCAGTGGCACGACCTGGAGCATGGTGGCGAAGCCCTGCTGGTGTTCCCCGGCGCCGATGCTTATGTCAGCCCTGGTTACTATCCGAGCAAGGCCGACAACCCCAAGGTGGTGCCAACCTGGAACTACCTGGCCGTGCACGCCTATGGCCCGGCGGAAGTGATCCACGACGCAGAACCATTGCTGGCAATTGTCAGTCGCCTGACCGAGCGCCACGAACAAGGCCGCGACGAACCGTGGAAAGTCACCGACGCTCCGCGTGAGTACCTCGATGGCATGCTCCGCGCCATCGTCGGTGTTCGCCTGCCCATCGCCCGCCTGCAAGGCGCGCGCAAGCTCAGCCAGAACCGCTCCGAGCAAGACATTGCCGGCGTGCGTGAAGGCCTGCGCGCCAGCCCCGACTACCTGGATAACCAACTCGCGGCGCACATGCGCCAACTCTGAAGGAATAGCCCATGTCCAGCGTTACCCTGCGTTCCGTCACCAGCCAGGACCATGCTGCCTGGCTCGCCCTGTGGCAGGCCTACCTGCACTTCTATGAATCCGAATTGCCCGAAGGGGTCAGCCTCAGCACCTGGCAACGCTTGCTCGACCCGAACGAACCGACTCATTCGGCACTGGCTTGGGTCGATGGCAAGGCCGTGGGTATGGTCAACTTCATTTACCATCGTACCAACTGGAGTATCGGTAACGCCTGCTACCTGCAGGACCTGTACGTGGACAGCACGCAGCGTGGCCTGGGCATCGGCCGCCAGCTGATCGAGCATGTCTACACTGCAGCCAAGGCCGAAAACTGCAGCAAGGTGCACTGGCTGACCCACGAGACCAACGCCACCGCCATCAGCCTGTACCAGCAGGTTGCCGAGCGCTCGGGCTTCATTCAATTCCGCAAAGAGTTCTAAGCCGAACATGACCGACGCATTGAACTGGAAACCCGCCGCAGTCCCCCAGGCCGAGCCCATCGACGGCCGCTTCACCCGCCTGGAAAAGCTCGACCCGGCGCGCCATGGCGACGATCTCTGGGAGGCGCTGCAAGGTCCGGCTGCCGACCCGGTGCTGTGGGACTACCTGCCCTATGGCCCGTTCACCGAACGTGCCGCCTTCAACCGTTGGCTGGAGGGCAACGCCGCCGGCCGCGACCCGCTGTTCTACACCGTGATCGACCGCCCGAGCGGCCAGGCGCAGGGCATCCTCAGCCTGATGTCGATCGTACCCGACCACGGCCGCATCGAAATCGGCCACGTCGCCTTTGGCGCCGCCATGCAGCGTACGCCCAAGGGCACCGAGGCGGTGTACCTGCTGGGCAAGCTGGGCTTCGAGCTGGGCAACCGCCGGCTGGAGTGGAAGTGCAACAACGCCAACGCCCGCTCCAAGCGCGCGGCGGAGCGGTTTGGCTTTGTATTCGAAGGGGTGTTCCGCAAGCATCTGGTGGTGAAGGACCACAATCGGGATACGGCGTGGTATTCGATTACCGATGATGAGTGGCCAGCGGTGGCTGCCGGGTTCGAGCGGTGGTTGAGCGAGGAAAACCAGAAGCCCGAGGGGCAGGTGCAGACCTTGGAGGCGTGCCGCAAGGGTTGAGAGTTGCACTGGACCAACCGGCCTCTTCGCGGGCTTGCCCGCTCCCACAGGTTTTCCACAGGTCTCGAGACTGGTGGTGTACCTGTGGGAGCGGGCAAGCCCGCGAAGAGGCCGGCAGATTCAACGCAAAAAAAGGGGAGCATCCGCTCCCCAGAGGTTAACCGCTTGTAGATGAGGGCTTATCTCAGCCTTCGATCTCGATCAGGATCTCGCCCGGTGTCACACGGTCGCCCTTGGCTACATGAATGGCCACGACCTTGCCGGCGATACCCGCCTGCACTTCAGTCTCCATCTTCATGGCTTCGGTGATCAACACGGCCTGGCCGGTCTTGACCATGTCGCCTTCCTTGACCAGCACATCGACGATGTTGCCTGGCATGGTGGTGCTGACATGGCCCGGGGCACTGGCCTGCTTGCGCTTGCTGCCGCCACCGCCGACGAATTCGTTGAGCGGCTCGAACACCACTTCTTCCGGCATGCCGTCGATCGACAGGTAGAAGTGACGCTTGCCTTCGGCCTTCACGCCCACACCGGTGATGTCGACGCGGTAGGTTTCGCCGTGAACGTCGATGACGAATTCGGTCGGTACACCTTCACCGCTATGGGACGCCACTGCGCCCGCTTCAGGAATTGGCAGCAGGACTTCCGGGGTCAGGGTGCCGGCTTCGCGCTCTTCGAGGAACTTGCGGCCGATGTCCGGGAACATGGCGAAAGTCAGCACGTCTTCTTCGCAACGGGCCAGGGCGCCGATGTCGGCACGCAGCTTGGCCATTTCTGGCTTCAGCAGGTCGGCGGGGCGCACATCGATCACTTCTTCACTGCCGATCGCCTGACGACGCAGCTGCTCGTTGACCACGCCCGGGGCCTTGCCGTAACCGCCTTGCAGGTACAGCTTCACCTCATTGGTGATGGTCTTGTAGCGCTCGCCGGCCAACACGTTGAAGAACGCCTGGGTACCGACGATCTGCGAAGTCGGGGTCACCAGCGGCGGGAAGCCGAGGTCTTCACGAACGCGAGGGATCTCAGCCAGCACTTCGTTCATGCGGTTGAGGGCGCCCTGCTCCTTGAGCTGGTTGGCCAGGTTGGAAATCATGCCGCCCGGTACCTGGTTGACCTGCACGCGGGTGTCCACGGCGGTGAACTCGCTTTCGAACTGGTGGTACTTCTTGCGCACGGCATAGAAGTACAGACCGATTTCCTGCAGCAGCTCCAGGTCCAGGCCGGTATCGAATTCGCTGCCCTTGAGCGCGGCAACCATCGACTCGGTACCCGGGTGACTGGTGCCCCAGGCGAAGCTGGAGATGGCGGTGTCGATGTGATCGGCGCCGTTCTCCACAGCCTTCAGCTGGCACATTGCGGCCAGGCCGGCAGTGTCGTGGGAGTGGATGAATACTGGCAGCGACTGCTCAGCCTTCAGCGCCTTGACCAGTTCACCGGTGGCGAACGGGGTCAGCAGGCCGGCCATGTCCTTGATCGCCACCGAGTCGCAACCCATGGCTTCCATCTGCTTGGCCTGCTTCACGAAGGCTTCGATGGTATGTACCGGGCTGGTGGTGTAGGCGATGGTGCCTTGGGCGTGCTTGCCGGCAGCCTTGACCGCTTCAATGGCCACGCGCAGGTTACGCACATCGTTCATGGCATCGAAGATACGGAACACATCGATACCGTTGACCGCTGCCTTGGCGACGAAGGCCTTTACCACATCGTCGCTGTAGTGGCGGTAGCCCAGCAGGTTCTGGCCGCGCAGCAGCATTTGCAGGCGGGTGTTGGGCAGCGCCGCGCGCAGCTTGCGCAGGCGTTCCCACGGGTCTTCCTTGAGGAAGCGCACGCAGGCGTCGAAGGTGGCGCCACCCCAGACTTCCAGCGACCAGTAGCCGACCCTGTCGAGCTTGTCGCAGATCGGCAGCATGTCTTCGGTACGCATGCGGGTGGCCAGCAGGGACTGGTGGGCGTCGCGCAGGATCGTGTCGGTTACGTGAATTTTCTTGGACATTATTGGGTTCCTCACAGGCCTGCGTGGGCGGCGATGGCGGCGGCGATGGCCAGGGCCAGCTCTTCGGGTTTGCGCTTGATCGAGTAGTTGGTCAGTTCCGGGTGGCTTTCGACGAAGCTGGTGTTGAACTGGCCGCTACGGAATTCCGGATTGCGCAGGATTTCCTGGTAGTACGCGGCAGTGGTCTTCACCCCTTGCACGCGCATGTCGTCCAGGGCCCGCAGGCCGCGGTCCATGGCTTCTTCCCAGGTCAACGCCCACACCACCAGTTTCAGGCACATGGAGTCGTAGAACGGCGGAATGGTGTAACCGGTGTAGATCGCCGTGTCGGTACGCACGCCCGGGCCGCCGGGGGCGTAGTAGCGGGTGATCTTGCCGAAGCTCGGCAAGAAGTTGTTCTTCGGGTCTTCGGCGTTGATACGGAACTGCAGCGCGTAACCGCGGTGCTGGATGTCTTCCTGCTTGACCGACAGCGGCAGGCCCGAGGCAATGCGAATCTGCTCACGGACGACGTCTATACCGGTGATTTCCTCGGTGATGGTGTGTTCCACCTGTACCCGGGTGTTCATTTCCATGAAGTACACCTCGCCATCGGCGAGCAGGAACTCCACGGTACCGGCGTTCTCGTAGTTCACTGCCTTGGCCGCACGCACCGCCAGGTCGCCGATGTAGGCGCGCTGCTCGGGGGTGAGCTGAGGGCTCGGGGCGATTTCGATGAGCTTCTGGTTGCGGCGCTGGATCGAGCAATCGCGCTCGAACAGGTGCACGACGTTGCCAAAGCTGTCACCGAGGATCTGCGCCTCGATGTGCTTGGGATTGACGATGCACTTTTCCAGGAACACTTCCGCAGAACCAAAGGCCTTGGTAGCCTCGGAGATGACGCGGGGGAAGTTCTGTTCCAGTTCTTCACGGCTGTTGCAACGGCGAATACCACGGCCGCCACCACCAGAGGTGGCCTTGAGCATGACCGGGTAACCGATGCGGTCACCTTCGCTCAGCGCTTCGTGAATATCGGCAACGTTGCCTTCGGTACCCGGGGTTACCGGTACGCCGGCGGCGATCATGGTGCGACGCGCTTCGGTCTTGTCGCCCATGCGGCGAATGACCTCGGCTGCCGGGCCGATGAACTTGATCCCGCGCTCGGCGCAGATCTCTGCCAGTTCAGCGTTTTCCGACAGGAAACCATAACCTGGGTGCAGGGCATCACAACCGGTTTCCACAGCCAGGTTCACCAGCTTGCGCGGGTTCAGGTAACCGGCCAGCGGCTCGGCACCAATGCTGTGGGCTTCGTCGGCGCGCTTGACATGCAACGCGTGGCGGTCGGCGTCGGAATAGATCGCCACCGAGCGAATGCCCATCTCGGCGCAGGCGCGCACGATCCGAACTGCAATTTCACCTCGGTTGGCGATCAGGATTTTTTTTATCACTGGAGTCTTCCCAAAGCCGTAGGAACAGTCGAGCCGGTTCTCCCGGTCGGCGCGTGACCAGACGTTGCTGGCCAGTCGCACATTCACCCTAGCGCTGTAGGTTGATAAACAAAAATCAATATTTGTTAGGGGCTGTATTAGCAAAAGCTTATAGTGCGGTAACAAGGTGTTGCCGAAGGGCGGATAAAAATGCGTAAGTCCTTGATGCGTATGACGTTGCGTCAATTGCAGATCTTCAACGAGGTATGCGATTTACGTTCGTACAGCCGGGCGGCGGAAGAGATGGCCCTGACGCAACCCGCCGTTAGTCTACAGATCCGCCAGCTCGAAGAGCTGATCGGCCAACCGCTGTTCGAGTACGTGGGCAAGAAGCTCTACCTGACCGAAGCTGCCGAGGCCCTGCAACGCGCCAGCCACGATATCTTCGGGCGCCTGGAGAGCCTGGACATGCAGCTGTCGGACATGCAGGGCTCATTGCAGGGGCAGTTGAAGCTGGCGATCGAGTCCAGCGCCAAGTATTTCGTGCCACACCTGTTCGCTGCCTTCAAACAGCGTCACCCGGAGGTCAACCTGACCCTGACCGTGGTCAATCGCGCCCAAGCCATCCGCCGCTTGTCGGACAACCGCGACGACCTGATCATCATGTCCATGGTGCCGCAAGACATGGGCCTGGAGTTTCTGCCGTTCCTCAACAACCCAATCATCGCGGTGGCGCCGCCCGAGCACCCGCTTTGCAAGCTGGAGCAACTGCGCCTGCAGGACCTTGAGCCTCATACCCTGCTGGTGCGCGAACAAGGTTCGGGCACACGCAAGGCTTGCGAGGAATACTTCAAGGACAAGCGCGTGCATTTCACGCAGACCTTGGAGGTGGCTTCGGCAGACGCCCAGCGAGAGTGCGTGATCGCCGGCTTGGGCATTGCCATGCTGACCCGCCATGCGGTCAACCTGGAGCTGGCCACCGGTGTGTTGAGGGAGCTGCCCGTGGAAGAACTGCCGCTGTACCGCAGCTGGTGCGTGGTGCAGTCCAAGGCCAAACGGCAGTCGCCGGTGGCCTTGGCTTTCCTGGCGTTCATTCGCAGCGAACGTGCGTTGATCAGCGCGCTGGTTGAGCGTTTTTCGGGGAAGCTGCTGCCGACGCCTGCCAGACCGTGAGCTCTTGCAGCTCCGGGTAGTCCACTAGCTCGCGGAGCAGTTGACGTTGGTCGCAATAGCTCTCGATCGCGCGGCGGTATTCCATGCGGCGCTGATCCTTTTCCTGCTGCTTGCGAGCCTTGGCGCTGGGTTGGTACGTACCGTCGAAGTCACGAGCCATTGCCTGTCTCCCAGATAGATGCGGGAACTTCAGACTGGCTTTGGCGGTTTACGGTTTGGCTGTGGAATGGTGACAAAACAGTGAAATTTATAGCACCTGTGCCGACCTCTTCGCGGGTAAACCCGCTCCCACAGGTGCTCACCAGCCTCAAGGACGGTGCAGTACCTGTGGGAGCGGGTTTACCCGCGAAAGGGCCGGCACAGGCAACGACAATCAGTCGTCGGTAGCCTTGATCGACTTGGGCGACAAGCGCAGGCTGCGCAAGCTGCGCTTCACGCTCTTCAGGTGGTTGACCAGGCTCGGCCCGCGCGCCATGGCCACACCCATGGCCAGCACGTCAATCACCACCAGGTGGGCGATACGCGAGGTCAGCGGGGTGTAGATTTCGGTGTCTTCATGCACGTCGATTGCCAGGTTTACCGTCGAAAGCTCCGCCAGCGGTGTCTGGCTGGGGCACAGGGTAATCAGGTTGGCACCGCTCTCACGGACCAGGTTGGCGGTAATCAACAGGTCCTTGGAACGGCCCGACTGGGAAATGCATACCGCCACATCACCCGGCTTCAGGGTCACCGCCGACATCGCCTGCATGTGCGGGTCGGAATAGGCTGCCGCGCTGAGCAGCAGGCGGAAGAACTTGTGCTGGGCATCGGCCGCTACCGCACCGGAGGCACCAAAGCCATAGAACTCCACACGCTGCGCCTGGGCCATGGCGGTCACTGCCTGCTGCAGCGCCTGCGGGTCGAGGTGCTCGCGCACTTCCATCAGGGTGTGCAGCGTGGTGTCGAAGATCTTCAGGCTGTAGTCGGCGACCGAGTCGTCTTCATGAATGGCGAACTGGCCGAAACTGGCCCCCGCAGCCAGGCTCTGCGCCAGCTTCAGCTTCAGGTCCTGGAAGCCCGAACAACCGATCGCACGGCAGAAACGCACGATGGTCGGTTCGCTGATACCCACGCTGTGCGCCAGGTCGGCCATGGAGCTGTGCATGACGGCAGCCGGGTCGAGTAGCACGTGGTCGGCCACTTTGAGTTCCGATTTGCGCAGCAGGTGGCGCGATTGGGCGATATGTTGCAACAGATTCACAGGCTGGACTCGGTTATGATCGGCTGGCCGGGTTGTAGCTATCTTGTAGTTATACTACATGGACGCCAACCCGCCCAGTTAAACGAACGTGGAGAGTGGTGGTTTGACTATTCCTTGCGACATTCTGGTCTTCGGCGGCACCGGCGATCTGGCCCTGCACAAATTGCTTCCGGCGCTCTACCACCTGTTTCGCGAGGCCCGTCTTGACCCTGCCGTGCGGATCATCGCACTGGCGCGACGCAACTTGCCACGCAATGACTATCTCAAGCTCGCCGAACGCCATTGCCGGGCACAGATCGCCCGCAACGACTTCGACGAAGAGGTCTGGCAGCGTTTTTCCGCGCGCGTCGACTATTTCGCCATGGATGCTTCGCAAAGCGCCGATTTCGGCCGCCTGGCGCGTTACCTGGGCGAGCCCGGCGGCTTGACGCGCATCTTCTACCTGGCCACCGCCCCCAACCTGTTCGTGCCGATCGCCAAGCACCTGCACAACGCCGGCCTGGCCGACGCCGAAGCGCGCATCGTTCTGGAAAAGCCGATCGGCCACTCGCTGGAGTCGGCTACCGCCATCAACGAAGCGATCGGCGCAGTGCTTGAGGAAAACCAGGTATTTCGCATCGACCACTACCTGGGCAAGGAAACCGTGCAGAACCTGATGGCCCTGCGTTTTGCCAACGCCCTGCTGGAGCCAGTGTGGCGCAACAGCCAGGTCGACCACGTGCAGATCAGCGTTTGCGAGACCCTGGGGGTAGAGAACCGCGGCGCCTACTACGACCGCGCCGGGGCGACCCGCGACATGCTGCAGAACCACTTGCTACAGCTGCTGTGCCTGGTGGCCATGGAGCCCCCCGCGCAGTTCGAGGCCGAAGCGGTGCGTGACGAGAAAGTGAAGATCCTGCGCGCCCTCAAGCCCATCACTGGTCAGGACGTACAGGACAAGACCGTACGCGGCCAGTATGGCGCCGGGCACATCGGCGGCCAGGAAGTGCCGGCCTATTATTTCGAAAAGGACGTCGACAACGACAGCGACACCGAAACCTTCATCGCCATCGAGGCGCACATCGACAACTGGCGCTGGGCGGGCGTGCCCTTCTACCTGCGTACCGGCAAGCGCATGGCACGCCGCTCATCGCAGATCGTCATCCAGTTCAAGCCGGTGCCCCACGAGCTTTTCAATGGTGGCCAAGTCAACCAGCTGCTGATCCAGCTGCAACCGGACGAACGCATCAGCTTGCGCATGATGACCAAGAGCCCGGGCAAGGGCATGCGCCTGGAACCTGTGGACCTGGATCTGAACCTGGCCCAGGTGTTCAGCCAGACCCGCCGCTGGGACGCCTACGAGCGGCTGTTGCTGGATGTGCTTGAGGGCGACTCGACGTTGTTCATGCGCCGCGACGAAGTGGAAGCGGCCTGGGCCTGGATCGACCCGATCATCAAGGGCTGTGAAGAGCACTTCCAGGCACCAAGACCGTACCCGGCAGGCAGTAACGGGCCGGAGCAAGCCAACAGCTTGCTCGCCAGGCATGGCAGGCACTGGCATAGCTGAAGCACTGCCCTGCTCCCGTGTCAGATGAAAGAGCAGAAAGTAGCCCCAGCGCACTGGCGCTACTTTCAACACGAGACAGGAACAGACAATGGCTATTATTACCAACCTCGTTGCAGTCAATGACATCGCCCACGGCAAGCAGGTGTTCAGGGTTCATGGCACCGTTACGGTCGCCACCCCGGCCATCGAACCGGTGCTGGTCGAACCCAAGCTGCGCCACAGGGGTGGCTGGGAAGTGCTGGAGCTTCAGCTGGTGGATAGCGGCGCAATCACCCCGCAGGTCCTGACGGAAAAAACCGTGGTTTTCGAACGTGCAGGCGGCACTGGCTGGAAAACCGTGGAGATCATCCATGCTGACGGTTCTCAGCGCTGCGAAATTCGCACCATCGAAGCGATTGACTGAGCCGCTGCCGGCCAGGTCGCCTGAACGGCGGCCTGGCACCTGCCATCGGCTCGATGAACGGGCATGCGGCAGGTGAATATTCATACAGTAGAAGTTTGCCCCATTTCCTGCTGCGCCCTAGAATGGCCCGATGCGCACAGACGACCTCTCCCTCCTGCTGAATTCCCTCAACGATGCCCAACGCCAGGCCGTAGCGGCCACGCTCGGGCGTCAACTGGTGCTTGCTGGCGCCGGTTCCGGTAAAACCCGCGTGCTGGTGCACCGCATTGCCTGGCTGATCCAGGTGGAGCAGGCATCGCCGCACTCGATCCTGTCGGTGACCTTCACCAACAAGGCCGCGGCAGAAATGCGCCAGCGGATCGAGCAACTGCTGGGCATCAACCCGGCGGGCATGTGGGTCGGCACCTTCCACGGCCTGGCCCATCGCCTGCTGCGGGCGCACTGGCAGGAAGCACGACTGGTGCAGAACTTCCAGATCCTCGACAGCGACGACCAGCAGCGCCTGATCAAGCGGGTGATGCGCGAGCTGGGCCTGGACGAGCAGAAATGGCCGGCACGCCAAGCCCAGTGGTTCATCAACGGGCAGAAGGACGAAGGCCTGCGACCGCAAAATATCCAGGCCGGGGGCGACCTGTTCCTGTCGACCATGCGCGACGTCTATACCGCCTACGAACAGGCCTGCGAGCGCGCCGGGGTCATCGACTTTTCCGAGTTGCTGCTGCGCGCCCTTGACCTGTGGCGCGACCATCCCGGCCTGCTGGAACACTATCAGCGGCGTTTCCAGCATGTGCTGGTAGACGAATTCCAGGATACCAACGCCGTGCAGTACGCCTGGCTGCGCCTGTTGGCACGCGGTGGCGCCAGCCTGATGGCAGTGGGCGATGACGACCAGTCGATCTACGGCTGGCGCGGTGCCAAGATCGAGAACATTCACCAGTACACTGCCGACTTCCCAGACGCCGAAATGATCCGCCTGGAGCAGAACTACCGCTCCACCGGCGGCATCCTCAAGGCGGCCAACGCGCTGATCGCCAACAACAGCGGGCGCCTGGGCAAGGAACTGTGGACCGACCTGGGCGAAGGCGAACCGTTGACCCTGTATGCGGCCTACAACGAGCACGACGAAGCGCGCTACGTGGTGGAAACCATCGAAAGCCTGGTCAAACAGGGCAACGCGCGTAGCGAGATCGCCATCCTGTACCGTTCCAACGCCCAGTCGCGGGTGCTGGAAGAAGCCCTGCTGCGCGAACGCATCCCCTACCGCATCTACGGTGGCCAGCGCTTCTTCGAGCGCGCCGAAATCAAGAACGCCATGGCTTACCTGCGGCTGATCGAAGGCCGCGGCAACGATGCTGCCCTGGAACGGGTGATCAACGTGCCGCCACGTGGCATTGGCGAAAAAACCGTCGAAGCCATCCGCGAGCATGCCCGCCACAGCCAGCTGTCGATGTGGGAAGCCATGTGCCAGCTGCTCGCTGCCAAAGCCCTGAAAGGCCGCGCCGCCAGTGCCTTGGGTGCGTTCATCGAGCTGATCGAGGGGTTGGCTGCCAAGGTCGTGGACATGCCACTGCATACCATGACCCAGACCACCATCGAGCAGTCCGGGCTGATCATCTATCACCAGGAAGAAAAGGGTGAAAAGGGCCAGGCACGGGTAGAAAACCTTGAGGAACTGGTCAGCGCAGCGCGCAACTTCGAGTCCACCGAAGAAGACGCCGACCTCTCGCCACTCTCGGCGTTCCTCGGCCACGCCTCGCTCGAGGCAGGCGACGCCCAGGCCGACGAGCATGAAGACAGCGTCCAGCTGATGACCTTGCACAGCGCCAAGGGCCTGGAGTTCCCGTATGTGTTCCTGGTGGGCATGGAAGAAGGCCTGTTCCCGCACAAGATGAGCCTGGAAGAGCCTGGCCGCCTGGAAGAGGAGCGCCGCCTGGCTTATGTGGGCATCACCCGCGCCATGCGCCAACTGGTCATGACCTACGCTGAAACACGTCGCCTGTATGGGAGCGAGACCTACAACAAGGTGTCACGTTTCGTACGCGAAATTCCGGCGGGCCTGGTTCAGGAAGTGCGCCTGTCCAACAGCGTCAGTCGCCCGTTCGGCGGGGCCAAGACGGCGACGAACAGCAACCTGTTCGCCAATGCCAGCATTCCGCAGACCGCGTTCAACCTGGGTCAGCGTGTGCAGCATGCGGTGTTTGGCGAGGGTGTGATCCTTAACTTCGAAGGCTCCGGCGCCCAGGCACGGGTGCAGGTGAATTTTGCCGAAGGCAGCAAGTGGCTGATGCTGGGGTATGCCAAGCTCGAGGCCATCTAAAAGCCTGCGCAGGTCCTTGTAGGAGCGGCCTTTGTGGGAGCGGCCTTGTGTCGCGAAAGGGCCGCAAAGCGGCCCCACGATTGTGGCTTTGACGCTGATATCTTAGGGCTGCTTCGCAGCCCTATCGCGACACAAGGCCGCTCCCACAGGTATTGGGTCAGCATTCAAAAAGTCCGGTCCAGCCGGGTTTGTAACACTCAGGCAAAAGCTAGAAACATTATGTCGCTGGTCATGTGCCCGGGAACCTGTGCACCATGACGCGCGTGCAATCCACAACAGGGGATATCCCACTTATGCAACGTTTTCTTAGCATCGCTCTGGCGCTCTGCGTCGGCCTGACGCTGAGCCTGGACGCCAACGCCAAGCGTTTTGGCGGCGGCAAGAGCTCGGGCTCCGCGCCTATCCACCAGACCCGCCAGGCCACGCCAACCACGCCTGCCGCCGCGCCGACCGCACCTGGCCGTGCCGCTCCGGCCGCCAGCGGTGCTTCGCGCTGGTTGGGCCCTCTGGCCGGCCTCGCTGCCGGTGGCCTGCTGGCTTCCATGTTCATGGGTGACGGTTTCGAAGGCTTCCAGATCATGGACTTCCTGATCGTGGCGCTCATCGCCTTCCTGGTGTTCCGCTTCATCGCCGCGCGCCGTCGCCAGCAGCAGCCGCAAATGGCCATGCCAGGTCATGCGCCGATGCAGCGTGAAGCTCACGGTCAGCCTGCCCAGCCGTCGATCTTCGGTGGTTCGGCCGCACCTGCCGCCGCAGCCGCCCCGGTGATCAACGCCCCGGCCTGGTTCAACGAGCAGAACTTCCTGGCTGCTGCCCGTAACCACTTCCAGGCGCTGCAGCAGCACTGGGACGCCAACGAGATGGACAAGATCGCCGAGTTCGTCACCCCGCAGATGCTGGAGTTCCTCAAGCGCGAGCGCGCCGAACTGGGTGATGGCTTCCAGTCCACCTACATCGACAACCTCGAGGTGCAGCTGGACGGTGTCGAAGACCGCGCCGACCGCACCGATGCCACCCTGACCTTCCGTGGCATGTCGAAGAACTCGCGCTTCGACCAGGGCGAAGTGTTCAGCGAAAGCTGGCACATGGTTCGCGCCCAAGGCGAAAACCAGCCTTGGCTGGTGGCCGGTATCCGTCAAAACGGCTAACCGTTGCGTGCTGCACAAAAAACCCCGGGCCTGTCCCGGGGTTTTTGCTTTTGCCAGAGTGGCCTACTAGGGTATAACGCGCAGCGTTGTCATCTAGGTCAGAGGAAGTGAACCGTGGAAGAAGTGATCGAACAACTCCGTGAAGCCAACGAGCCAGTGCCGGTGCCCCTTGAGCTTCCCGACGAGGACCAGCTGGTCGAGATCGAAGAAGAGCTGTTCATCAACATTCCGTTCGTGTTCAAAGAGTTCCTGCTGACCGTCAGTGACGTGGTGTATGGTTCACTGGAGCCGGTGACCGTTACCGACCCACAGTCGCATACCTACCTGCCGGAAGTCGCCGCCAACGCCTGGGATGCCGGCGTGCCACGTGACCTGATTCCATTGTGTCAGGACGGCGACAACTACTACTGCGTCGAAGAGGATGGCACCGTGGTGCTGTGGGATGCCGAAGAGGAAAGTGTCGGCGAAGACAGCTGGGAATCGGTGTGGCACTGGGCGCGGGATGTCTGGCTGGAGAGCTGATTCCAACCTCTGTTTTGATGCTGTACTGCACAAAGGTCAGCACCCATGCAGTACCTGTGGGAGCGGGCGCGCCCGCGAAGAAGCCAGCACGGTGATTGGCCCCAGCCGCGCCGGTGTTCGCGGGCATGCCCGCTCCCACAGTCAGTGCGTATTCTCGCGGCTGTTCTCCAGCGTCTCCAGCAAGGCAATCTGCATGCGCGTATGCACGCGGATAAACCAGCGCCACAGCAAGGCCACCACTACCGCAGCCACCACGGCAATCACCAGCAGCAACTCGCTGGTCGGCAGAATGCTCGCCGACAGCGCCGATAGCAGCAGGAAAATAACCAGCAGCGACAACAGCGGGATCACCTCGGCAATCACACGACGCACGCGCTGGGTATGCCGCCCGGCCATTTCCGGCTTGACGCCCATCTCTGCCAGTAGCATCGACAGTGCCTTGAGCTTGCGATAGGCAGCAATCAGGAATGGCAACGACAGCAACAACGCTGCGCCCCATATCAGCGCTTTCTGTTGGCTGGCATCGCTGACCCACTCGCTGAGCCAGTTGCCGATCCGCCCTGCGAAATAGCCACCACTGAAGAAGATGGCGATTACCAGCGCCAGGTTCACCCCAACCTGCAACAGGATGCGCCGGATCATCGCCACGAGCATGGCGCTCTCGCCCTGCGGCTGGATGCTGCGCAACCATTCGCCATACAACGACAGCACCCGCGCCAGGCGGCTGGGTACCACCTTGCCCAGCTTGAGCGACAGCGGGTCGGCGGCACGGATCAGGTAGGGTGTCAGCAGCGTGGTGATTGCAGACACCGCCACAGCCACCGGGTAGAGGAAGTCGCTGGTCACCTGCAGGGTCATGCCCAGCGCGGCGATGATGAAGGAAAACTCGCCGATCTGCGAAAGCCCCATGCCCACTCGCAGCGATGTACGCCCGTCATTGCCCGCAATGAACGCGCCCATGCCGCACGACAGCATCTTGCCCAACACCACTGCCAGGGTAATGACCACGATCGGCCAGGCGTAGTCGATCAGCACCTGGGGGTCGATCATCAGCCCGATGGCGACGAAGAAAATGGCGCTGAACAGGTCACGCACCGGTTCGATCAGGCTCTCGATCTTAAGCAACTGGCGCGATTCGGCCATGATCGCGCCAATCAGGAAGGCACCGAGCACCATGCTGTACTCCAGCTTGACCACCAGCAGGCAAAAGCCGAAGCACAGGCCCAATACGGTAATCAGCAACATCTCGTTGCTTTCGAATTTTGCCACGTAGGCCAGCAGGCGTGGCACCAGCAGGATGCCGATGACCAACGCGACGATCATGAACAGCGACAGCTTGCCGACAGTGGAGAACACCTCGCCCGAGCTGACCGTGCCGCTGACGGCGATGCCCGACAGCAGGGCGATGATGCCGATGCCAAGGATGTCCTCGACTATCAGTACGCCAAAGATCAGCTGGGCGAAGCGCTCGTTCTTCATCTTCAGGTCGTTGAGCGCCTTGACGATGATGGTGGTCGAAGAAATCGCCAGGATGGCGCCGAGGAACAGCGAATCCATGGTGTTCCAGCCGAACCAGCGGCCGATCTCGAAGCCGATCCAGATCATCAGCACGATTTCCAGGAACGCCGCGATGAACGCCGTGGCGCCTACCTTGAACAGCTTGCGCAGGCTGAATTCGAGCCCCAGGCAGAACATCAGGAAGATCACCCCCAGCTCGGCGAGGATCTTGATGGTGTCTTCGTCGTGGATCAGGCCGAACGGTGGGGTGTGCGGGCCGATGATGAAGCCGGCGACGATGTAGCCCAGCACCACAGGTTGCTTGAGACGGTGAAAGAGAACGGTGACCACGCCGGCGACCAGCATGATGACTGCCAGGTCCTGGATAAAGCTGATGGCATGCATGGCGTGATACTCCTTTTCTCGTCCGTTGCTGGATGCCTGGGCAGACCGCTCCTCTGCCAAGGCAACCCTGAGCGAGCAGCAAGTACATACTGTTTTGAATGCATGAAAAGCCCATGTTGCATGGGTGTAGTCAGGTTAACATCGCACCCCGCCGCAAATAGGCGGTGCAATATGCAGAAACAGATCGGCTGGAAAAGCGCCGCTGATGGCATGATCGGCGTGACGATGGAGCGTCAGCCAACGTCCCGTACCAGGAAGGCAAATTCAAAAGAGGGGAATACAAGTGTCTGCAGATAATGCCCCCCGTTCGCCCGATTCAGCGCAACCTCACCGTGAGCACACTATGGAACCTGGAAACGCCCAGCTGAGCATGACCGTCCTGATGACCCCGGACATGGCCAACTTTTCTGGCAACGTACATGGCGGCACCCTGCTCAAGTACCTCGACGAAGTGGCCTATGCGTGTGCCAGCCGCTATGCCGGCAGCTATGTAGTCACCCTGTCGGTCGATCAGGTGATCTTCCGCGAGCCGGTGCACGTGGGGGAACTTGTTACCTTCCTGGCGTCGGTCAACTACACCGGCAACACCTCGATGGAGGTGGGCATCAAGGTGGTGACCGAAAACATCCGCGAGCGCTCGGTACGTCATTCCAACAGCTGCTTCTTCACCATGGTCGCGGTCGACGACAACCGTCGCCCGGTGCCGGTGCCGCCACGCCAGCCGCAGAGCAGTGAAGAAAAGCGCCGCTTCCTTCAGGGCCAGCAACGCCGACAGATCCGCCAGGAGCTGGAAAAGCGTTACCAGGACCTGAAAACCGACTCGATTTAAAGCGCCAGAAGCTGTGCCTCGAAGCGCACCCTTGGGTGCGCGATGCGGTCCTGGGCCCGCACCAACTGCAGTTCATAGCTGGCGCATACCTGAGTTTCCAGCAGCACTTCGTGTACGGCCGCAGCGGTGAATTCGAACGCCTGGACCCAGCTGTCGCCGAGCAGGACGCGAGCCAGGAACAGGCCTGAGGTCAGGTCCCCCACCCCCACCGGCTGCCGCGGAAACGCCAATAGCGGGCGACGCAGGTGCCAGCTGTGCTCGGCGGTCACCAGCAGCATCTCGAACTGGTCCTCGGCGCGCCCGGGGTAGGCCAGGTGCTTGACCAGCACCACCTGCGGCCCTCGCTGCAACAGGCTGCGCGCCATGTTCACGCAGTCCTCCAACGACTGCGCCCGGCGGCCACAGAAGCTGTC
This sequence comes from Pseudomonas sp. NLJ1, assembly GCF_049486705.1. Lineage (NCBI taxonomy): Bacteria > Pseudomonadati > Pseudomonadota > Gammaproteobacteria > Pseudomonadales > Pseudomonadaceae > Pseudomonas > Pseudomonas sp. NLJ1. The sequence goes on from NZ_CP137735.1 coordinate 2,762,166, forward strand.
CAGCTCCAGCTGGTTGGGGCACAGGATGTCAGCCCTGGCGGCCGCCTCGTCGAGCAGGAATTCACTGACTTCCGCAGGCACGATGCAACCCTTCTCAGGGTGCCCCATGACTGGGTCGCACAGGTACAAAGCCTTTGGGTTCACTGCCTTGATCCGCTCGACGCCGGCCAGAATCGCCCGGCCTTGTTCGGCACTCCCCAGGTAACCGGACAACACCGCATCGCAATGGCCCAGCTCGCCGATGTTGGAAATGCCTTCCACCAACGCAGGAATTTGCGCAGGAGCAAGCACTTCACCTGCCCACTGGCCATACTGTGTGTGATTGGAGAACTGCACGGTATTGAGCGGCCACACATTGACCCCGATACGCTGCATGGGAAATACCGCGGCACTGTTGCCGGCGTGGCCGAACACCACATGGGACTGGATGGCGAGCAAGTGCGGGGTACGTTTCATGCGGGAGGTTTCCAAAGCTGTTTCAGTGATTGTGCGCAAGGCAGTATGAACTCGATTGCCACCTGTACGACAGGCCAGGGACGCAGTTAAGCTGGATCGACCTGTTTGGAGCATATGCAAATGTTGACCCTGGAAAACCTCTTCGTCCTGATGCTGGTCGCCACGGCAGGCGCCTGGTTGTGGCACAACCACGGGTTGCGCGAGAAAGCCCTGGAACGGGTCAAACAGCATTGCACCAAGCTCGACCTCGAACTGCTCGACGATGCGGTCGCACTCAAGCGCATCGCCTTTGTCCGTGACGCCAACGGCCGCAAGCGCCTGGCGCGCGTCTATGCCTTCGAGTTCACCGTCACGGGCGAACAGCGCCACCCCGGTACCGTGACGCAGTTCGGCGCCCACAGTGTGCAAATCGAACTTGCGCCCTACCCGTTCGAGATCAAGACCCCACCGCGCGCCGACAATGTCATCGAAATGCAGCAGTGGCGCCAGGAGCACAACCGCTGGCGCAACTGATCAACTGATACGACATTCGCTCAACCCGGCCTGCAGCGCGGATTGCGATTGCGGCTGGTCGAAAATCAGCTCGATGCGCGTATCCCTGCGCCAGTCGCTGGGCTGCCAGGCGGGCATGTCCCCATTCAGGCCATTGAATGATTGCCAGCCCTCCACGCTGTGGATAACCCCCTTGGCGCGTCGCCACGGCCAAGCCCGCAAGAACGCCTGCAGCCGCTGTGGATAAAACTGCTGGCCAGGGTGCCAGCGCCAGCCAATGCTCCAACCCCCTTCTCCCTGCTGGGCAAGACAGATCGGCTGGCCAGGGTCCGTCCATAGCGTCGCCGTTGGATTTCCAGGATTGTCGACAATACTGTTATCCACAAACGGGCTGTCAACAATGCCATTGGGTACGGCCGGAAGCTCTGACAAGGGCAGCTTACCTTGAACGGTCCAGAACAGTCTTTTCCCAATTAATTTGTTTTTTATCAACAGCTTGTGTTTTTCATCCACAGCCTCTGACTTGTTCAATACGACGCTTTCAGCAGCCTCGAGGGCCTGCTGTTGAGCCTCTGGAAGCTGCTCGCACCGAACCATCGACTGCGCATCCACAACCATCAGCAATGGTTGTATTGTCAGCACTCCAGCCCATGGGGCTTTTTGCAACTGAGCGAGCAACTGCAACGGATGACCCAGCCCGGACGGCTCGATGAACAGCCGGTCAGGGCGGGATTTGCGCAGCAGTTGGCCCAAGCCCACCTGAAACGGCATGCCATTGACGCAGCAAAGGCATCCACCTGCGACCTCGCCGATGGCGATGCCGTCTTCGTCACGGCTGAGCAAGGCAGCATCCAGACCTACCAGGCCAAATTCGTTTATCAATACAGCCCAGCGCTCATTGGCCGGGCGCTGGGCCAGCAGATGACGGATCAGGGTCGTCTTGCCGGCCCCCAGCGGGCCGGCAATCACGTGAGTAGGAATGTTCTGCAGCATGGGGCGGCTTCGGGCGATGGTGATGCCTCACTATGCGCCGTCAGGCCAGCCAGTCAAGGCTGAGCAGCAGGCGCCCCTGCTGCCCCGAGGGCGAACGATGCACCAGCCCCGCGCCTTCGTTGCCCTGCCACTTCTCCCCTTTGAGCACAGCCACATCGCCAGCTTGCAGGTGCTGGATGTTATCCACAGGTGGTATCGCTGTGTGTAAGTCTCCACGAGGGCTGGCGTCCTCTTTCAGCCACTCGCTACCTGCGCCACCGTAGGTGGTGAGCAGGCGCAGCGGAACGTTATCCACATGGAAGCGCGGGCACATGGGGCCTGTCAGTACCCGCAGGCGCAAGCCGACCCGCTGCGCACCCACCAGGCAGGTATAGGCAGCCACCAACCAAGCCACATCCGCCACGAATGCCTCGTAGCCGTGCAAGTCCGCCGCTTCGCGCAATAATTCGGTCAATACCGGCATGTGCTGCTCGTCTACATCGATGACGCGCTGGTCTGCCAAAGGCTGGCCGAGGTTGACCACCAGTGCGGAAAAATCCTCAAGCTGCGCCGGCAAACGTCGGCGCCATACCGCCAGGTTCACGCCATCCTGCAACACCTCGGTCAGCACCTGCGGTGTTTCACCAAATACCTGGAAAATATCCACAGGTTTGCGTGCGGGGTTCATGCTGCGGCCTCCTCATGCCATGGACCGAACGGATCCGGCAGGCGCAACCAGCCCATAGGCCCCAAGTCCATTTCCTGCTCGGTCAACAGGCATGCTTCGAGTGCTGTGGATAATTTTTCGAAGTCGATATTCTGCCCTATGAACACCAGTTCCTGGCGGCAGTCACCACTCTCGGCAACCCAGTTCTTCAAGATCGCGGCGGTGTTATCCACATCCTGTGGCCACTGCTCGCGCGGCACGAAGCGCCACCAGCGGCCCGCCAGGCCATGGCGCATCATGCCGCCTGCCTGCGACCAGCTCCCGGCCTCCTGGTACTTGCTGGCCAGCCAGAAAAAACCCTTCGAACGCAGGAGCCGCCCATTGCTCCAGGGCGTGTGGATAAAATCGAAAAAGCGTTGTGGATGAAGGGGGCGCCGGGCCTGCCAGGTGGTGGCGGCAATGCCGTACTCTTCGGTTTCCGGCACGTGCTCGCCGCGCAACTCCTGCAGCCAGCCAGGGGCCTGGGCAGCCTGGTCGAAGTCGAACAGGCCGGTGTCGAGGATGCGTTCCAGCGGTACCTGGCCCATGACCATGGGCACGATCTGCGCCCGGGCATTCAGGCTGCGCAGAATCGCAATTAGCTCTTCGCGCTCGTGTTGGCTGATCAGGTCGATCTTGCTCAGCAACAGCACATCGGCGAACTCGACCTGTTCGATCAGCAAGTCACTGATCGAGCGCTCGTCTTCCTCACCCAGGGTTTCGCCACGGCTGGCCAGGCTGTCTGCTGCCTGGTAATCCCGCAGGAAGTTCAGGCCATCGACCACGGTGACCATGGTGTCCAGGCGTGCCATGTCGGACAGGCTGCCGCCCTGTTCGGCACGGAAGGTGAAGGTCTCGGCCACAGGCAGTGGCTCTGAGATTCCCGTGGACTCGATCAGCAAATAATCGAAACGCCCTTCCTCGGCCAGACGCGCCACTTCCTCAAGCAGGTCTTCACGCAGCGTGCAGCAGATGCAGCCATTGCTCATCTCCACCAGCTTCTCTTCGGCACGGTTGAGGCTGACGTTGCGCTGCACCTCGCTGGCATCGATGTTGATTTCGCTCATGTCATTGACGATAACCGCAACCCGCAGGTTTTCGCGGTTACGCAGCACATGGTTGAGCAAGGTGCTCTTGCCGGCGCCAAGGAAGCCGGACAGCACGGTGACAGGGAGACGGTTGGGCATGGCGAAACCTCTTCAGGCGAGCGCATTCGAAACGATGCATTGCACAATGTTATAAAGTAACAATACAATTTCGCCAAGACGTTCGTGACAGACGAGGAGCTAACGGGAAGAAAATGGCCCTTGTTCATCCTCCCCTGCATTGCAGCTTGATCGGCAGTGGCTGCTGATCTCCCTTTTTGTATGGAATGCCAGATGACCCAGCTCAAACTCCCCGACATTGCCGCTCAAACCCAGGAATACGCCTTACCTTTGGACTGGGTGGGTATGTGCGGGATAGCCCAACCTGTGCGGTTCGAAGGGTGCACGGCAGCTGCTACTGTCGATGCTGGCGTTAGCCTGGTAGATGGCTGTTCACGCGGTATCCATATGTCGCGGCTTTATCTTGCCCTGGAGTCGTTGGAGCATCAGCCCCTGACGCCTCTCACTATCCGGCAACTGCTGGCTGACTTCCTCAGCAGCCATGAAGGCCTTTCTTCCGCAGCCTATCTGCGTCTGCGCTTTGAGCATCTGCTTAAAAGGCCTGCTTTGATCAGCCCGTTGGAGGGCTGGAAAAGCTATGCCGTGGCAGTCGATGCAAGGATTGAAAATGAAATGTTCCACGTGGAACTATCCGTTTCAGTTCCTTATTCCTCGACCTGCCCCTGCTCGGCTGCACTTGCACGTCAGCTGATTCAGCAGCAGTTCCAGGCAGATTTCAGAGAGGAGCAGGTCGACACGTCTGCAGTGCTGCAGTGGCTTGGCAGCGCCGAAGGCATCGTAGCGACGCCCCATAGCCAACGCAGTAGCGCCCAAATCCAGGTAAGGCTGCACAGCAAGCAGCAGGTTCTGCCAATCACCGAGCTGATCGACCGCATAGAAGCTAGCCTGGGGACAGCGGTGCAGACCGCGGTAAAGCGCGCAGACGAACAAGCCTTTGCCTTGGCCAACGGCCAGAACCTCATGTTCTGCGAAGACGCCGCTCGACGCCTGCACAAGGCGCTACGGCAAATAGAATGGAGCACGGCCTTCAAGCTGCGCGTGGAACATGCAGAAAGCCTGCATGCCCACGACGCTGTCGCTACCAGCCAGTGGCAATGGGATGTCAGCTGCGCGGCTTGACCGAACCGCAGTCATTGCCCAACCACACGGCACGGGTGTTCATGCTGCCTTGCTGCTGTACACCCGAGGCGTTGAACGTTCCATTGACCTGGGTGGTGAATTCCCGGTCACTGAGGAAAGTCGCCTGGCCACTGCCCTGCGCTTTAGGGCAGCTGAACTGAAACTTCCACACATTACCGGTGCGGTCGGTGATCTTCTGGGTACATCCTGACTTCGGGTCCTGCAGCGGGATATCGTTGGTGGCGACCTGTTCTGGCGTCAGGCACGAGCGCACCCCCTTACCGCCAACAGTCACCCCCTGCTTGGCCAGCACACCCTCCATCATCGCGCGCTGCTCCGGCGGCAGGTTCTTCAACTGGCCGAGCATGAACTCCATGTCGGGTAACGGCTTGCCATCGACCTGCATGTTGCTGGTGGTCAGCTCCCACAAACCCGGCTGTAGCATCTGAGCATGCACCAGCGGGCTGCTCACACCTAGGGCCAACGCCAACAGTGGCAGACGAATCTTCATGGACGAACGCTCCTGGAAAAAACCGGCCAAGCGGGCCGGGCTGAGCCTTAGACGCCGAATCCACCTTCAGGTTGCAACGCGGACCGGGAACGTGTTCTGTTACTCAAGTGTACTCGGCCAGCAGGATGCATATGGACTACCACAGCCCCTACTTCTTCGGTTACCTACTCGGCCTGATTCACCTGCTGGGTATCGTCGCTGCACTGCACGCGCTGTTCACCGTGCGTACTGCCCAGGGCGCAATCGCCTGGGCCATGCCGTTGTTCTTCATCCCCTACCTCACCTTGATCCCTTACCTGGTCTTCGGCGCACGCTCGTTCTATGCCTACATCAAGGCCCGACGCCAGGCCAACCAGGAAATGCATGTGGCCATGGCCAACCTCAACTGGCGGCCCTGGGTAGAAGAAGCCCTCACCGCCCGCGAGTCGGAAAGCTATGCGGCGTTGCGCGCCATGCCCAAGCTCGGGCGCATGCCCTGCCTTGCCAATAACGAGGTGAAGCTGCTGATCGATGGCAAGGCGACATTCGATGCCATCTTCGCCGCTATTGAGAATGCCCGCGACGTGGTGCTGGTACAGTTCTTCATCATCCATGACGACCGCCTTGGCAAAGCACTGCAGCAACTGCTTCTGCGCAAGGCCGCCGAAGGAGTGAAGGTGTTCGTGCTTTATGACCGCGTCGGCAGCCATGCCTTGCCGGCCAGCTACAGCCAGCTGCTGCGCGACGGTGGTGTACAGGTTCATGCCTTCGCAACGCGTCGTGGCTGGTTCAACCGCTTCCAGGTGAACTTCCGCAACCACCGCAAGATCGTGGTGGTGGACGGCCTGCTCGGTTTCATCGGCGGGCACAACGTGGGCGATGAATACCTCGGTGACCACCCGCAGCTCTCACCCTGGCGCGACACCCATGTGCAGATCAGCGGGCCGGTGCTGGCCTGCCTGCAGGAGTCGTTCGCCGAAGACTGGTATTGGGCCACGCGCCAGCTACCACCGCTGATTCTGCCGGACACCTACCCGGACAACGGCGTGCTGTGCCAAGCCTTGGCCAGCGGCCCGGCAGACCCACAGGAAACCTGCTCATTGTTCTTCCTTGAGGCGATCCATTCAGCCAACCGGCGCGTATGGATCACCAGCCCGTATTTCATCCCCGACGAGGCGGTGTTCGCCGCTTTGCGTTTGGCGGTGCTGCGTGGGGTCGATGTGCGAGTGCTGATTCCGTCGCGCCCAGACCATCGCATCGTCTATGCCGCCTCCAGCCTCTTCGCCTTCGAAGCGGTACGTGCGGGGGTACGCATGTTCCGCTACCAACCGGGCTTCCTGCATCAGAAGGTGGTGCTGGTGGATGACGATGTCAGCGCGATCGGTAGTGCCAACCTGGACAACCGCTCGTTCCGCCTGAACTTCGAAATCACCCTGCTGACGGTCGACCGTGGCTTCGCTGACCAGGTCCAGAACATGCTGCTCAATGACTTTGAACAGGCACGGGAAATTACTGCGGAGGACAGCCGCGATACTCATCGGCTGCAGCAACTGGGGATGCGGATTGCGCGGCTGATTTCGCCGATTCTCTGATGCGTATCGCGGACCGTGTGGGAGCGGGTTTACCCGCGAAGACGTCAGTGGCTGTACCGACGCATTCGCGGGTAAACCCGCTCCCACAAGGTTCGGTGTCGCGCTTGCGTGCTTTGTCGCAATTCAGCGATACAGGTCTTCACGCGTCCAGGGCAGGTCATGATGCCCATCGGCGTAGGGCTTCACGGCCAGAATCTGGTGCAGGTTGATCCAGCCCTTCTGGAATGCATAAGCACACCCGGCCAAGTACAGGCGCCAGATACGCAAAGTCTTCTCGGGCACCAGTGCTGCCGCTTTGTGCAGCTGGTTCTCCAGGTTCTCGCTCCAGTGGTGCAAGGTCTTGGCGTAGTGCAAACGCAGGCTTTCCACGTCTACCACCTCTAGCCCCGCCTCACAGATGCTGGCACTGATCATCGACAGGTGCGGCAGCTCACCGTGAGGAAACACGTAGCGATCGATGAACTCGCCAGCACCACGCCCGACCGGCCGACCATCGACATGCTTGGCCGTGATACCGTGATTCATCACCAGGCCCCCTTCCCTAACGGCACCGAACAGCTTCTGGCTATACAGCGCCAGGTTGGCATGCCCGACATGCTCGAACATGCCAACGCTGACAACCTTGTCGAAGCGGCCATCCTGAGGCAGGTCACGGTAGTCGAGAATCTGCAGGTCTACCTTTTCGGTCAGCCCCTCTGCCTTCACCCGCTCGCGGCCGAGCTTGAGCTGCTCCTTGCTCAAGGTGATACCAAACACCTTGGCGCCATATTCGCGAGCAGCAAAACGCGCCAGTCCTCCCCAGCCGCAACCAACGTCGAGCAGGTAGTCACCTGCGTCCAGGCGCAGCTTGCGGCACAGATGATCGAATTTGTCCTGCTGTGCCTGATCCAGCGTGTTGTCCGGCTCGCGGAAGTAGGCGCACGAGTAGGCCATGTCCTGATCCAGCCATAGCTGATAGAACGCGTTGGATACATCGTAATGGTAGGAAATGGCTTCGGCGTCGGTGCTCTTGTCGTGAGCAAGCCGCTGCGGTGGGGTTTCGTCCTCATCGGCCAGCAGTGCTTCGCTCAGCTCATCGCATACCCGGATGGCTTCACCAATATCGCCTTCGAGCTCCAGCTTGCCTTCGACGAACGCCGTGCCCAACTGGTCCATGCTCGGGTGGCTCAACTGGCTGATCAGCTGTGGTTCCTTGACCAGAATGGTGACCTGCGGGCTAGGCCCCAGATCGAACTGGTTACCGTCCCACAGTTTCAGCCGCAGCGGCAGATGCAGGCTCTGCAGTGCCGGTGGAAGTTGCGCAAGCATGAACGACCCTCCTGTCCGTATTTGGCCACGACGCCTGATATTTCGAACGTCGCCGGATCAGAGTAGTTCATTCGTGGGATGTTTCCTCTAAACGAGACCATGGTCTAGAACCAACTGATCTTATCCACACGGCAGATTGTATACAATTTTGGCATCTCAGCTTAACCTTGTGCCCCTCTTGCCTTCTTCATACTGGAGTTGAACCCATGAAATCCTATGACGTGGTGATCATCGGCGGTGGCCCTGGCGGCTACAACGCAGCCATCCGTGCCGGCCAGCTGGGTCTGAGCGTAGCTTGCGTTGAAGGCCGTTCCACCTTGGGCGGCACTTGCCTGAACGTGGGCTGCATGCCCTCCAAGGCGTTGTTACATGCTTCCGAGCTTTACGAAGCCGCCAGCGGTGACGAGTTCGCCCACCTCGGTATCGAAGTCAAACCTAACCTCAACCTCGCCCAGATGATGAAACAGAAGGACGAGAGCGTGACCGGCCTGACCAAGGGCATCGAGTACCTGTTCCGCAAGAACAAGGTCGACTGGATCAAGGGCTGGGGCCGCCTGGATGGCGTCGGCAAGGTCTTGGTCAAGGCCGAGGACGGCAGCGAAACCGCACTGCAGGCCAAAGACATCGTCATTGCCACCGGCTCCGAACCTACCCCCCTGCCGGGCGTGACCATCGACAACCAGCGCATCATCGACTCGACTGGTGCACTGTCGCTGCCACAGGTGCCCAAGCATCTGGTCGTAATCGGCGCCGGCGTGATCGGCCTCGAACTGGGTTCGGTATGGCGCCGCCTGGGCAGCCAAGTGACGGTCATCGAATACCTCGACCGTATCTGCCCGGGCACTGACGAAGAAACCGCCAAGACCCTGCAGAAGGCCTTGGCCAAGCAAGGCATGGTGTTCAAGCTGGGCAGCAAGGTGACCCAGGCCAGCGCCAGCGCCGATGGCGTGAACCTGACCCTGGAGCCGGCCGCCGGCGGCACTGCAGAATCGCTACAGGCCGATTACGTACTGGTCGCCATCGGCCGCCGCCCCTATACCAAAGGGCTGAACCTGGAAAGCGTTGGCCTGGAAACCGACAAACGCGGCATGCTCGGCAACGACCACCACCGCACTTCCGTGCCGGGTATCTGGGTGATTGGTGACGTCACCTCCGGCCCGATGCTGGCGCATAAAGCCGAAGACGAAGCGGTGGCCTGCATCGAACGCATTGCCGGCAAGCCCCACGAGGTCAACTACAACCTTATCCCTGGCGTGATCTATACCCGCCCGGAGCTTGCCACCGTGGGCAAGACCGAAGAACAGCTCAAGGCCGAAGGGCGTGCCTATAAAGTCGGCAAATTCCCGTTCACGGCCAACAGCCGCGCCAAGATCAACCACGAGACCGAAGGCTTCGCCAAGGTCATCGCCGACGCCGAGACCGACGAAGTGCTGGGTGTGCACCTGGTCGGCCCGAGCGTCAGCGAGATGATTGGTGAGTTCTGCGTGGCCATGGAGTTCTCGGCCTCGGCGGAAGACATCGCCCTCACCTGCCACCCCCACCCGACCCGCTCCGAGGCCTTGCGCCAGGCAGCTATGAATGTGGACGGGATGGCAATGCAGATCTGATGCGAGATCGCCGGGGGCTGCTTTGCAGCCCTTCGCGACACAAGGCCGCTCCTACAGGAAATTGCGTTCTCCTGTAGGAGCGGCCTTGTGTCGCGACGGGGCGCATGAAATTAGAGAATTAAAACTGTCGCTGAGGGATTTCATTTTCCGGGGCCCTCAGCATTGCTTAGAGAAAACGCAAAACTGTCGCAGCCTCCACTATCCCTCGTCCAATCATATTTTCTAGAGAATTAAAACTGTCGCAGCCAGAAGCCACGCGGCTCTTACACAAACGTTGGGTGTGCCAGTGTCACAGGCAAAAGAAGGCAAGCCTGCAGCAGATCCGCGGCAAGTGGCGGATTGTCCTGCGATAACCGGCCCATCGGAGATAGACTCACCTCCGTCTCAGCCCGGGGCAAGGCCGCCGAGGCCATTTACCCCCGCATGGAGCGCATTACCCTTGAACAAGATCAATCCCCTGTTGATGCCGCTGCTGATCATCACACTGGTCGGTATCGGCTCTGCCATCATCTTCTACGCAGTAGGCGAGAGGTACAACCGTAACGGCGAGTTCGGTTTCGGCTGCTCGCTCCTCACTCTGGTGTATTTCCTGCACCGCAGGTGGGCCCGTCATACTTCTGCATAACCGCTGCCTCGTTGCGCTGTTCGGGAAGAGGCTCGATCTATAACCAGTTCAAGGAGGGCGATTACGACGCATACAGCGCGTTCCACAATGACTCAGCGGCCTTCGAGAAAATCATTGCTGATATGGCGTCGATCGAAGTCGCCTGATCTTCTATTAACGAAAAGCCCCGGTTTGAACCAGGGCGTTTTCTTTTATGCGTCCCAAATTCACGACTACTTCGACCCTGGTATCGCCCGCATGAAGCTGGCTGTGGCCTTACAACTGCAGGATGACAAAAGCCCGGCATAGGCCGGGCTTTTTGTGCCGCTGTTTGCATACCTACGTCTGGCCGTGTGGCTCTAGCGGAGGCCTTTGACGAGCTCGCCGTAATCCTTGGACAGCCAGGTCATTGGCCCACCGTAGAGGTTGAAGCCAACTCGATATCCTTAATCGAGGTCGTTATGCAGAAGCGCACCCCAGTGGTCCTCTATCCCAATGCGGGAACCACAGTAAATGGAGACTCTGCAGCGCTAGCTTGATCCCTGCGCCACGCCGATGCGCTGTAACTGATCAATGCGCTTGCAGGTCTCATAGAGCGAGATCATGTCGCCTTGCGCCATGATCTCCAAGGGAGAGCGTCCCTCGAAGAATTCATTCTCGTTTATGAACCCAGGGAATCCTTTGACGTTAGCCTGATTGGCAAACGTGGTCCGCAACGATGCGTGGATGCTTAGCACCAGGCCAATTCGCTGCTGCTGATCTTGATCGAGCCGTCGGCCAGCACCGCAGTCTTGAGAGGCGCGGCGGTATGTAGAGTGCGATATGCGCAGGATTCTGCAGGCTTGGGTCGGGGAGGCCTGCCAGCCGGCGATGATGCGCAGCGCCACTTTCAGACCTACCGAAGACTGCTCTTGGTTGAAACGCCCGCCGCCCATAATGCCGTCTACTCTTGCCGACCTCAGGCAGTTTACCTCTGATAGCATGAGTGAAGCACTATGAGCACCAGCCATCCATATCCTGCCTAGCTCACTTTTTTCAAAAGTGATCTAAAGCAAGCTGGCCCAGCCTACGCATGGCGTGGACCAGGCCAGCTTCAGTATCAGCCGTTCTGAATGGCTCGGACTTTCTCAGTGGTAATAGGCTCACCACCGATGCCCCAATCGCCGCTCTTCACTTCTTCAAAAATCACCCAAGTCACAGCCCGCATCTTCTCTCCCTCGACGGAGACCATGGCGTCGGTAATCTTGCTGATGATCTCGGCCTTTTGCTCCGAAGAGAAAACACCCTCAATGCCTTTTACAGTAACCAGTGGCATGTCCGGACTCCTACAGTAGTGGAATAGCGTGGTGAATCAACCGGGACGGTTATCCCTGGTATGTCGCATAGTCGGTGTAGCCCTTCGCTCCAATCACACCGTAGAAGGTGGAGTGATCGCTCGGTGCAAGTGGCCAACCGTTCTGCATCCGCTCAACCAGATCAGGGTTGGCAATATACGAGGTGCCGAAGGCGATCAGGTCATGATTGCCATTCTGCAGCTCAGCTTCTGCCAGCTCAGCGGTGAAGCCACCAGCACCGATGACCGTGCCTTTGTAGAGCGAGCGGAACTGCTTGTAGAAGCCTTCAGGGAATGGAACTGCGGCCAGCGTTGGCTGGTAGTTCAGATGGACAAAAGCCAACTCACGCTCGTTCAGTTCAGCGGCAACGCTCATCCAGGTTGCTTCTTCTTCCGGATAAGGGCGCAGGTCGTACAGACGCCCGAACGGAGAGATACGCACGCCGACGCGGAAGCTACCGATGGCATCGCCGATCGCATCGATCGTTTCCAGCAGGAAGCGCTGTCGATTCTTGATCGACCCTCCGTACTCGTCAGTGCGCGTATTGATCTGGCTGCTCAGGAACTGGTCGAACAGGAATGCGTTGGCCGCCATCAGCTCGACGCCATCGAAGCCCGCGTCCACCGCACGCAATGCGGCGGCAACGAAGTCGTCAGTGACACGGTGAATCTCGTCGACAGTCAGCGCACGCGGGACGCTCGGTGCAACCGGGCCAGCTACACCGGGGCCAGTCCAGGCGTAAACTGTGGTGCCCACGGCTGGCTCGGCACTCGCCGAAACTGGCGCTGCGTTGCCTGGCTGGAGGGATACGTGCGACATGCGGCCCACATGCCACAGTTGGGCGAAGATCTTGCCGCCTTTGGCATGAACGGCATCAGTGACTTTGCGCCAAGCGCGGGTCTGTTCGTCGGTATAGATACCAGGCGTGTACAGGTAACCGCGCCCCTCGTCGGAGATTGGCAAGCCTTCAGTGATGATCAGACCAGCCGAGGCACGCTGGGCGTAATACAACGCGGTCAGCTCGGACGGCACGTTGTCTTCCGTCCGGGTACGGGTCATTGGGGCCATCACTACGCGGTTGGCCAGTTTGAGGCCGTCCAGGTCGTATGGAGAAAACAGCTTTTTCATGATCTACCTCTGCAAACGAATACGTGAATCAGGCAGCTGGCTGGCCAGCGATAACTTCCAGCTTGGGCACCATGCGGATAGCCTTCGAGAAGTTGGCGAGGTTCACGGAGGTCTTGGTGACGATGCGATGCAGTTCTTCCACCTTGTCGGCAGGTGCATCAGTGTGGATGCGCACCACGTAGCTCATCTCGTCGAAGCCTGGGTTGACGCTTTCGTCCAGGCCCAGGAAGCCACGAAGATCCAGTTCACCACTGGTCTCGATTTCCAGGCTGTGGATGGTGATACCCATGACTGACGCGTTCACCACATAGCCAACAGAGAGGCAGGCGTTCAGACCAGAGATGAGCAGCTCCTGCGGGTTGGGGGCAGAGTTGGTGCCCAGCAGTTCCAACGGCTCATCAGCTGCGATCTGGACATTTCGTGGGTAGTCGGTACCGCTCAGGTGAAAGCGGTCGATGGTGGCCACGGTGCGGGTCTGATGCTCCCACTTGGTGTTGATCTTGAAGCGTGCGTGACGCTTGGATGGATCTTCAGCGACGCCCTGTGCGAATGCTTGCAGAGCAGCGACATCGATACCGTTGAGATGCTTGTCCATTTTCAAATCCTCTTAAAATCGTGGATAAAAGATCAAAATTGCGACGCACCCGAAGGCGATCACTCGGTTAGTGCGAACAGCCCGTGATTGAACAGCTGTTGGCACTGATTGCCTCTTCATCACTCGAAAGCTCTTCCATCGCAGCACGGAGCACTTTGATAAACACTGCCGGCTCCTGTGCACCGGAGATGTAGCGGTTGCCGTTGATCACGAACAACGGAATGCCGGTACCTAGTCCGTTCACTGCTGCTTCATCACTCAGGATTGCGGCTTCCGCCGAATCGAAACCAACGAGGTCTGTTGCCCCCACCTCTGTCGCCAGGTCCCGCAAGACCCGTTCGTCGAAGATATTCTTGCCCTCAGTCGTTCCGGCCAGATAAAGCCGCTCGACATAGCGTGCCTGCAGAGCCGGGTCAGAAATCGCCTTCACGTACTGGTGAGCGGCGGAGGTATCCCCGAAGCGCATGACGTCAAACCGGTAGTCCAGCCCCTCAAGTGCAGCACTTTCTTGCACGGCTTCCATGAACACGTCCGCTCGACCTTGGCTACCGGTTTTCTGTACCAAAGCCTGGTTGAAAGAGATCGGGGTCATGCCTTTGGCCAAGCGGTATGCACGCGGCACGATTTCAACTTCGACCTCATCCTTGAGATCATCAATGGCCTTCTCCAAGCGCCTCTTTGCTATCCAGCACCAGGGACAGACAAAGTCGGACCAGACCTCAACCGTAATTTTCTTCATGGAATCTCCTCTCTATCTGTCTCTGCTGGATAAGCTGCGAAAGCCACTCAGCTCTGAGGTTTGCTGTCCATGGCGTCCAGGACATGCGTGCTGTAAACCACTGCCGCACCAGCGTTCATGTTCACGGCCACACCAAGTGCCTCGGCAACTTCCTCGGTGGTGATGCCGAGCTTCTTGGCTTCTGCAGCGTGGAAAGCAATGCAACCATCGCAGCGCGTGGTGACAGCGACAGCCAGCGAGATCAGCTCACGGGTCTTGGCATCGAGGTGATTGGTTTTGCTACCTGCATTACCAAGCATTGCCACGCCCCGCAGGGTGTCAGGCGAATGTGCACCGAACTCTTTCAGACGGGCGCTTACATCGGTGACGGTTTGTTGCCAGTTAGGCATGCTAGACATGATTACCACCCTACTAGTTGATAGGTATGACTTACCAAAAAATGGGCCGAAACGGGTCGCGTATCGGCCCCCTTATTCGCAGATATCAGTACTCTGCGATCATCCGAAGAACTGCCATATTTACCATCTCACCGTCCTTGGTAGCCCAGTTAATGAAGCTCGATCCCTCAAGGATGCTGAGCAACAAGTAAGACTTCTCTCTGGACCCTCGCCCCTGGGGTAACTCACCAGCGGCAATGCCTTCGTCCATCACTCTGGTCAACCAGGACAACTGAACATCGAAGAAGCGTCGTGTCAGGCGCTGAAGCCCATCTGGCAGCGCAGCCATTTCAGCTGCCAGCGCGCCACACAAAGGCAAAAGACCACCCTCAGTGCTGGAGTAGAAAAGCACATAGAACGCCTTGAGCCTTTCTTCCGCACCTTTCTGATTGATCTCAATACGCTCGAACTCAGCCTGCACTTGCGAAACGTACTCTTCGACGATCGCGATACCCAGGTCTTCCTTTGTCGGGAAGTGGTAATGAATGCTTGCTTTGCGAATACCGACCGCATCAGCAAGATCCGCATAGCTGAACGCCGCATAGCCTTTGGTCCGCATCAGTCCTTCAGCGGCTTGAATTAACGCGTCCCGTGTTGCCAGTGCCATACATTCTCCTGCCTTCATCGCCCGACCAGAAAAGAGCGATTCCGGCCACTACTCAGACAGTTTACTTCCCTTGCTTGCGGGCGGCCATGACCCCACCGTCCACGTCCCACACTGCGCCGGTCACCCAAGACGCCTTGTCAGAGAGCAAGAACACAATGGACTCAGCCACATCCCGTGGGGTGCCGTTGCGACCCAGCGGGTGGAAGTTGTTGAAATCATTCAGCGCGCCTGCCAATTGCTCACCAGGGATGAAACGCTCGAAGATCTTGGTTTCCACAATGCCTGGGCTGACCGAGTTGACGCGAATGCCGTGCTGCGCCAGCTCGCCTGCCGCGTGCGTGGTCAGGGCATCCAGGCCCATTTTGGCCATGGAGTAGGCCGACGCTGGAACACCTTCGACGGCTTGGCGCGCAGCCACAGCAGTGACGTTCACGATCGAGCCAGGTTTGCCCTGAGCTACCAGCTGTGCTGCCACCTGACGGGTCAGGAAGAAGACAGCGCGGTTCAGGTTGAGGAAGTTGTCGTAATCCTCCAGCGAGTGCTCGATGAAAGCTTTCGGGTAGTAGATACCCGCGGAATTGACCATCAGGTCAATGTCCTTGTGGCTGGTGGCCAATTTCTCGATCAGTGCCTGGACACTGACAAAATCGGTCAAGTCGACCGCGTAGGCTACGACCTTATCTTCGCCAGCAACGGCAGCCAGTTGTTGGCGTGCTGCTTCGGCTTTCTCAGGGCGGTTACCCACGATCACCACCGAACCACCTTGCTCGGCGACCATCTGTGCGGTTTCCAGACCGATACCGCTCGTTCCACCTACCACCAGAAGCTTGCGACCTTTGAACTGCATGATGATGTCCTCTGTTCGTTTGTCTACCTACTAGTAGGTAGACTATTCCTCGATCTGACGAGTGTCAAGCTACCGCTGATCGGCGAGGCTGGATGGAAGCGAATCAGGTGAGTTGGGCTAAAGGCTTGGTGCCGGCGCGGGGAGCGGAATCAGCATCCCCTTTCCCGAGGCACGGACTACGTAGTTCTACGTAGCCTGCGCCCGTAGTACTGCGCATTTTCTTGTGGACGCAGGACGGCGAGAGTGTCGCCGTCCTGATAAGGGCACACAAAACAACAAAAGCCGTCGCCGGGTTTACCACCCGCGACAGGAGAATATTCGATGACCACACTGGCTACCCGAATTGCCTGGTTCGCCGTCGCCTTGCTGGGTGCATTTGCTCTAGGCACCCTGGCATTGCGCAGAGGCGAAGCCATCAGCGCCCTCTGGATCGTGACCGCTGCCGTCGCCATCTACCTGATTGCCTACCGCTACTACAGCTTGTTCATCGCCAACAAGGTGATGCAACTGGACGCCACGCGTGCTACCCCCGCCGTGCTCAACAACGATGGTCTGGACTACGTCCCGACTAACAAGCACATTCTCTTCGGCCATCACTTCGCTGCCATCGCCGGCGCAGGTCCGCTCGTGGGCCCGGTGCTCGCTGCGCAGATGGGCTACCTGCCCGGCACGCTCTGGCTGATCGCCGGCGTCGTTCTGGCCGGCGCGGTGCAGGACTTCATGGTGCTGTTCATCTCCACCCGCCGTAACGGCCGCTCCCTGGGCGAGCTGGTACGCGAGGAGATGGGTCCGATCCCCGGTACCATCGCGCTCTTCGGTGCCTTCCTGATCATGGTGATCATCCTCGCGGTGCTCTCCCTGATCGTGGTCAAGGCCCTAGCGGAAAGCCCCTGGGGCATGTTCACGGTGATGGCCACCTTGCCGATCGCGGTATTCATGGGCGTGTACATGCGCTACATCCGCCCAGGCCGCATCGGCGAGATCTCGGTGGTCGGCGTGGTGCTGCTGCTCGCCTCAATCTGGCTCGGTGGGATCGTCGCCGCCGATCCTTTCTGGGGCCCAGCGTTCACCTTCACCGGCGTGCAGATCACCTGGATGCTGATCGGCTATGGCTTTGTCGCCGCCGTGCTGCCAGTGTGGCTGATCCTGGCTCCGCGGGACTACCTGTCGACCTTCCTCAAGATCGGCACCATCGTCGCCCTGGCGATCGGTATCCTAGTCATCGCTCCTGACCTGAAAATGCCGGCCGTGACCCACTTCATCGATGGCACGGGCCCGGTGTGGAAGGGCGCGCTGTTCCCGTTCCTGTTCATCACCGTCGCCTGCGGCGCGGTGTCCGGCTTCCATGCACTGATCAGCTCGGGCACCACGCCGAAGCTGCTGGCCAATGAAAGCCACGCGCGCTACATCGGCTACGGCGCGATGCTGATGGAGTCCTTCGTCGCCATCATGGCCATCGTCGCCGCCTCGGTCATCGAGCCGGGCGTGTACTTCGCCATGAACAGCCCGGCCGCATTGGTTGGTGCGGATGTCACCAGCGTCGCGGCTACCGTCAGCAGCTGGGGCTTCACCATCACCCCTGAGGTCCTGCAACAGACGGCCAAGGACATCGGCGAACACACGATCCTGGCCCGCGCCGGCGGCGCGCCGACCTTGGCCGTGGGCATCGCTCAGATCCTCCACCAGGCGCTGCCAGGCGAGAACACCATGGCGTTCTGGTACCACTTCGCGATCCTGTTCGAGGCGCTGTTCATCCTCACCGCGGTCGATGCCGGTACCCGTGCCGGCCGCTTCATGCTGCAGGACCTGCTGGGCAATTTCGTGCCTGCGCTGAAGAAGACCGACTCGTGGACCGCCAACCTGACCGCCACCGCCGGTTGCGTGGCCATGTGGGGCTGGCTGCTGTACCAGGGGGTGATCGACCCGCTGGGCGGCATCAACACCCTGTGGCCGCTGTTTGGCATCTCCAACCAGATGCTGGCGGGCATCGCGCTTATGCTCGGCTGCGTAGTGCTGATCCGCATGAAGCGTCAGCGCTATGTCTGGGTGACCTTGGTGCCGGCGGTATGGTTGCTGATCTGCACCACCACGGCCGGGTTGATCAAGCTGCTCGACCCGAACCCTGCGATGGGCTTCCTGGCCTTGGCGAACAAGTACAGCACCGCCGCCGCCGCGGGCCAGGTGCTGGCCCCGGCGAAGGACCTAGCGCAGATGCAGCACGTTGTGTTCAACGCCTACACCAACGCGACCCTGACCGCGCTGTTCCTGCTGGTGGTCCTAAGCATTCTCTGGTTCGCGATCAAGGTCGGCCGCCAGGCCTGGGTCATACCCGAACGTACCGACAAGGAGTCGCCGTTCCAGCCACAACCCGATGCCTGAGGAGCCTGCCAGCATGTTCAATGACTTGAGCAAGATGGGCAAATACCTGGGGCAGGCCGCGCGGATGCTGGTCGGCATGCCAGACTATGACGCCTACGTGGAACACATGCAGGGCAAACACCCGGACAAGCCGGTTATGTCCTACGAGGCGTTCTTCCGCGAACGGCAGGAAGCGCGCTACGGCGGTGGCAGCGGACGCCCCGTTCGTTGCTGCTGAGCGTCTACTGATGCAAGCGAGCGCCACGCTCATCGTGGCGCTCTCGCGTTCCAGGGCTGGCAACCCGCATAGTGGCGTCGCCAGCTCCTCCTCGCCTCGGAAAAGTCCATGCAACTCAAGCACAAGATCGTCACCCTCAGTGTGCTGCCGCTGATCCTCTCGGTGCTGTTCATCTGCGTCCTCGTATTTGCTCAGAGCCGCAAGCTGGAAGAGGAACAGGCCCGCCTGGTGGAAAGCAGCATCATGACGTCGAAGAAGGCAGAGCTGAGAAACTACCTGAGCTTGGCGATGAGCCTCATCGCGCCGTTGTATGAAGGCAGTACCGACGATGATGCGACTCGCCAGCGCGCCTTGGAGATCCTGTCCCAAGCTAACTTCGGCCTTGATGGCTACTTCTTCGTGTACGACCAGCATGGCAAAAATCTAATGCACCCGAGGCAGGCCGAGTTGATTGGCAAGGACCTCATTACGCTGACCGACAAAAACGGATTACCGGTAATCCAGGCTCTACTCAAGAGCGCCCGGGAAGGCGATGGTTACCAACTGTACGACTGGCAAAAGCCGTCGACCGGACAGGTCACCGGCAAGCTGGCATACGTGGTGATGCTCGATCGCTGGGGCTGGATGCTCGGCACAGGCATCTACATCGACGATGTCGAGGTGGCGACCCTCAAGTCGCGCCAGGAGGTGGCCTCGGGCGTGCTGACGACAGTGATGGCGATCGCTTCGTTCTCGCTGGTTGCTGTGCTCGTAATCTTTGCTGGTGGCCTGATGCTGAACGTCAGTGAGCATCGCTTAGCCGACCGAAAGCTTTCCACACTCAACCAACGGATCGTGAACCTGCAGGAGGAGGAGCGCTCGCGGGTTTCGCGTGAACTGCATGATGGAATTAGCCAGGAGCTAGTATCAATCAAGTTTCAGTACGAACTGGCCGCCATCGAACTGGCCAATGGTCGAAGTGAGGGGTTGGAAAATCTTCGCAAAGGAACTTCGAGACTCGGAGCCGCCATCGGCGAGATACGTCGCATTTCCCATGATTTGCGCCCCTCGCTTTTGGACACGCTGGGACTGTCACCTGCCATCGAACAACATGTCATTGAGTTCGAGCAGCGCACCTCGATTCACACCCGGTATGAATGTGGAATGGATGCCACCGACATCGATACGGGGCTTAAACTGACACTGTTCCGCATCATCCAAGAGGCACTGGCGAACGTTGAGCGCCATGCGAAAGCCAACACCGCGATCGTCTCCGTCTCACTCCAGCAGGGCATGATTGTGCTACGGGTTGAGGACAACGGTGTCGGGTTTGACACTCGGGCAGCCGACGAAAGCCACGGCATCGGTCTGAGGAACATTCGCGAACGAGTGGATCACCACTTGGGTAGCGTTAGCATCACCTCTTCTTACGGCCGTACCGAACTGCAGGTGCAGATACCGGTTACGATCACTTGAGCAGCCTCGTCAATCGAACCCTTGAGAACTCCATGAGCGTAACCCACCCGGTCAGAATTGCTTTGGTCGACGACCACGTCCTTGTGCGCGATGGCGTCAAGGCTCTGCTAGGCGCGATCCCGCATTTCGAGGTAGTCGGTCAGGCCGAGTCAGGTGCCCAAGCAATTGAATTGGTAGCGAACACCGAGCTGGACATCCTCTTGGTCGATGTAGGGCTTCAGGACATGAATGGGTTGGAGCTCACGCGCAAGCTGCGTGACCTCTATCCGGATATCAAGATCCTCATGCTGAGCATGTATGACAATCAGGAGTATGTACGCACCTCTATCAGTTCAGGAGCACTCGGTTACGTGTTGAAGAACGCGCCGTCTGCAGAGCTCATCGCTGCCATTGAAGCCATCGCCGCAGGAGGAAGCTTCTACAGCTCGGAGATCACTCGCAAGCTCGCCGGGGGTAGCCGCGATGAGCACGATTTGACCCCTCGTGAGCTGCAAGTGCTTTCGATGATCGCCAAGGGCCATAACAACAAGGAAATGGCCCGCCAGCTGGATATCAGTGTACGAACAGTTGAAACCTATCGACTGAGCATTAGACGCAAGCTCAACATCGATACTCCCGCGGCAATCGTAAAATACGCCTTGGAGCATGGCCTGATGTCGATCTAAGCATGCCCAGCCGCCAATTCACTACTGCCGCCGATACCTGGATTTGAACGTCAGGAAAGCGCTCGTGATAACTCGACAAAAGCGGAGGTAGCCTTGCTGCAGCGGTGCTTTCCAAAGTACCAATACACAGGGTGCTCCGAAGGGAACCCCGCTTGAGCGCGGTCTCTGCCTCAGTGGAAAGGCGCAGCAGCTTATCGGCTAACCCGTCGCGAGCGTTTCCTGGCCGAGATGGAACAGGTGGTTCCGTGGAGTGGACTGGTGGCGTTGATCGAGCCTCACTACCCAAAGGCTGGCGGTGGCCGCAAGCCTTATCCTCTGGAAACCATGCTGCGCATTCACCTGCTGCAGAATTGGTTCTCTTTGAGCGATCCCGCCATGGAAGAGGCGCTGTACGAGATCACTTCGATGCGCCAGTTCGCTCGTCTGACGCTCAGCGCTCCGATCCCCGAAGACACGACGATCATGAACTTCCGGCACCTGCTGGAGAAGCATCAGTTGGCAGCCGGCATTCTGGAAACCATCAACAATTACCTGCAAGACAAGGGCCTGTCGTTGCGCCAGGGCACCATTGTCGACGCGACCATCATCCACGCGCCCAGTTCGACCAAGAACAAGGAAGGCAAGCGCGATCCTGAAATGCATCAAACGAAGAAGGGCAACCAGTACTATTTCGGCATGAAGGCCCACATCGGCGCGGATGCTGAATCGGGTCTGGTGCATCACGTTCATGGCACCGCCGCGAACGTAGCTGACGTGACGGAGGTCGCTCAGCTATTGCATGGCGAAGAGAATGTCGTGTGTGCGGATGCGGGTTACACAGGCGTGGAAAAGCGGCCAGTACACGAGGGACGGCAGGTGATATGGCAGGTCGCTGCCCGCCGCAGCACCTACAAACACTTGAGCAAACGCAGCGTGCTCTACCAAGCCAAGCGCAAGATCGAAAAGGCCAAGGCGCAAGTGCGTGCGAAGGTGGAGCACCCGTTCCGGGTGATCAAACGCCAGTTCGGCTATGTAAAGACTCGTTTTCGCGGCTTGGCCAAGAACACGGCGCAACTGACCACGCTGTTTGCCCTGTCGAATCTGTGGATGGTGCGCCGGCAATTATTGCCTGCTGCGGGAGAGGTGCGCCCGTGAGTCCGGATAACCAAGGCTTTGCCTTGGTTATCCAATAATCAGCGACTGAAAAGCGGGCTTTTCGGCATCCCTAAGCCGCCCATTTCCGACTGATGAGCAACTTGTTCGGAGTTTCCCTAGCCGAGTCACCATGAATATGCCAAATATCCTTAGAGCCTGCCTGATAGCGGCGGAATAGGCTGTAACGGGATTCTGGATAAAGGAAGGCCGGGTTGTAGAGCGGTCCTGCGAAGGCTTCCTCGATCGTAAAGTCGTAATTGGTGGTGAGGATGACCTTGAATGGGTCACAGATCCGTTGATGCGCCTCAATGGGAGTGATTTGCTCAAGCAGCTTAGCGAAAGCCACTTTGACCGCGTGTTCAGTATGCCGGAAAACCCCCGTCGACCGAGCACAGAGCTCTTCGATGAACATCGAAAGGGGCTTGGACCCTAGGTGGTGGATTAACTCATCAGCCTCAAATTGGGCGGCAAGCTCGCGCAGGATCTGCGTCCAATCCTTCTGAAGTGCAGCCCGGTTGACGCCATTCCCTAGCAGCAGGCTATGCATGGAGTACTCGCTCTTGTTGATTTAGCTGCCGAAGACAGCTGATGTCCATCAATGACGGTTGGGCGGAACAAAGCGATATCATATAGCCAGTTTATGCGCTGATCGCTACAGTGGTCGCCAATACAAAAAGGACGTGCCTGTATGAGAAGGAAAGCTCGCATACTCATCCTATGCAAAACATATCCGTCGCCCAGTGCAGCTTATACGGAGACATCCTGCGTCGCTGGAATGGACGAGGCTGGGAATCTGATCCGTCTCTATCCGGTACCATTTCGCCTGGTCACTGATGATCAACAATTCTCAAAGTGGCAGTGGATCGAAGCCTTGATCGAAAAAAGCTCCAACGATCACCGACCGGAAAGCCATAAGATAGGCGTGGACACGATTGAGCTGCGCGACATCATTCCCACTTCGAAAGAGTGGAGTCAACGGAGGGGAATGCTCAGCAAGCTGCCCATCTACGACAGTTTTGACGCTCTCGAACAGGCACGGCTGAACTCCAACGTCACACTCGGGTTGATAAAACCTGAGCGGTTCACTGGCTTGGAAATCCGAAAAGCTGCGTCCGAAAGCTGGACTGATGCGGAGCTTGAAAAACTTGAGAGGATGCAGCGCCAGCCAGGTCTGTTTGAATCGCCCCTGGTTTTCTAGACACTCTCCAAGCTCAGGAAATAGCGTTTCTCATACTCTACTGGAGACAGCTGCATAGCACTGCTGTGTCGGCGTTTAGGGTTATAGAACATCTCGATGTAATCGAAAATATCACTTCGGGCTTCTTCACGGGTTGTGTAGATCTTTCGTCGGATTCGCTCTCGCTTCAAAAGCTGGAAAAAGCTCTCGGCTACGGCATTGTCGTGGCAGTTTCCCCGCCGGCTCATGCTGCTGATTACATTGTTGGCCTTCAAAAAGCTTTTCCAATCCGAGCTACTGAACTGACTGCCTTGATCTGAGTGAATCATAACTTGCTGCTGAGGCTTGCGTCGCCAAACAGCCATCAACATCGCGTCGATAGCCAGGTCGCTGCACATCCTTGGCTTCATTGACCAACCAATTACTTGGCGTGAGAACAGATCCAGCACTACCGCGAGGTAGAGCCACCCTTCATAGGTGCGGATGTAAGTGATATCTGTCACCCAGACCTTGTTCGGCTCACTTACCTTGAACTGCCGCGCGAGGTGGTTGGGCGAGGCCACTGTTGGTTTTCCACCATAGAACCCTGGACGCCGCCGATAGCCCGTTTGAGAACGCAGCCCCTCCGCCTGCATCAAGCGCCTGACTCGATTTCGGCCGCATTCCTCTCCCAGCTCACGCAGGTCATCGTGAATTTTGCGGTAGCCGTATACACCTCCGCTTTCCAGCCAAGCGTGTTTGATCAAGCCAAGCAGACGTTGATCTTCTTTTGCTCGGGCAGATTGAGGCTCGGCCAGCCAGGCGTAATAGCCGCTGGGGTGCACCTTGAGGGTTTGGCAAAGGCGCCGCACCGGGTAATCAGTCGAGTGCTTCTTGATGAAGGCGTACTTCAGCCGCACTCCTTGGCAAAGTACGCGGCGGCCTTTTTTAAGATGTCTCGCTCTTCCGTCACGCGCTTGAGTTCAGCGCGTAGCTTGCGCAGTTCGGCCTGCTGATCGTCGTCTTGCTGACGCTGCTCTTGGGGCTTGCTGTAGACCTTGATCCAGGCGTAAAGACTGTGCACGGACATGCCCAGGCGCTGGGCGACATCGGCGACAGGTTTGCCTTTCTCGGTCACTTGCTTGACCGCTTCGATCTTGAATTCTTCGGGGTAACGCTGACGACTCATGGCACCTCCTATTTGGGCCTCATTATGAGGCTTGGAGGTGTCTACGAAACCAGGGGCGATTCAGACCCAAGCAGCATGCGCCCCAGAGATGATAATGGGAGAAGTGCACAATCGCTGGCAGACCTCAGCTCGTTTGAGCGCCAGGGGGTCGTGGTTTGCAATGGCCTCCGCTTCGGCGAGGTGTCTGCCTTCGCAGGTGCGCCACATTACATCGAGGTAATGGTCCGCTCGAGTGAATACTTTCCCGCAAAATGGGCAATTTCTGAGCAATACAGTGTTGTGCTTGTAGCAGACAGACACATTGGCCTTCCCATAGCGTCTCCAATAGGAAAAACCTTTGGTTGCTACGTCCTCTCTAACACAGTCAGGGCAGAACCAAGCAACCGGCTCACTGTATTGCACACCGGGAGAAATATAGTCGCTTCCGGAGTATGAAATATCCCAATCATTCTTAATGACATGAAATGCGGCGTGCATCGTGTGACAGTGAACAAGCCGATTGAAACCATAGCAACCAGGCCACCCGAATTCTGCAGCGAGAATCCGGACTGCATCGGCCTTGATCACACGGCTAGTAGCAGCCAGGGTTTCGAATGTAGCTGCCTTTGGATCGCCCCAACAGAGGAGCAAGTTTCTTCTCACGTATGACTGAAGAGATTCATCAACCTGTATGGGGAGGGGCATCAGAAAACGCCAGATTTAGGTAGGGAGGGGTGGACCGGGCAGGAGGGTGAGCCGTCCGATGGAGGGAAGCGAGAGCTTCCCTCCATCGGCGACAGTTTTAATTGTTCGAAAACAGTTTTAATTCAACAAAACCAGCAAAGCGCCCCTGGCTTCTGGCTTACTCGACCGTAACCGACTTGGCCAAGTTACGCGGCTGGTCCACATCCGTCCCCTTGAGCACGGCCACGTAGTACGACAGTAGCTGCAGCGGGATGGTGTAGAGGATCGGCGCCAGGGCGTCGGCGATGTGCGGCACCTTGACCACATGGGTGCCTTCACCGTTGCTCATGCCGGCCTGCTCGTCGGCAAACACTACCAGCTCGCCACCACGGGCGCGCACTTCCTGCAGGTTGGACTTAAGCTTCTCCAGCAGTTCGTTGTTCGGCGCCACAGTAACCACTGGCATGTCGTTGTCCACCAACGCCAGTGGGCCGTGTTTCAGCTCACCTGCCGGGTAGGCTTCGGCGTGGATGTAGGAGATTTCCTTGAGCTTGAGCGCACCTTCCATCGCCACCGGGTACTGCGCACCACGGCCGAGGAACAGGGTGTGGTGCTTGTCGGCGAACAGTTCGGCGATTTTCTCGACAGTGGCATCCATGGCCAAGGCTTCGCCCAGGCGGGTCGGCAGGCGGCGCAGCTCTTCTACCAGCTCGGCTTCGACACCGGCTTCCAAGGTACCGCGCACCTGGCCCAGAGCCAGGGTCAGCAGCATCAGCGAAACCAGCTGGGTGGTGAAAGCTTTGGTCGAGGCCACGCCGATTTCCGGACCGGCCAGGGTCAGCAGGGTCAGGTCCGACTCACGCACCAGCGAGCTGATACCGACGTTGCAGATCGCCAGGCTGCCGAGGAAGCCCAGTTCCTTGGCGTTGCGCAGCGCGGCCAAAGTATCGGCGGTTTCGCCAGACTGCGAGATGGAGACGAACAGGGTGTCCGGCTGCACTACTACCTTGCGGTAACGGAATTCGCTGGCCACTTCGACCTGGCACGGGATCCCGGCCAGGCTTTCCAGCCAGTAACGGGCGACCATGCCGGCGTGGTAGCTGGTACCGCAGGCAACGATCTGCACGTTGCGCACCTTGGCGAACAGTTCAGCAGCCTGCGGGCCGAAGGCCTGGACCAGCACGTTGTCCTTGCCCAGGCGGCCTTCCAGCGTGCGCTGCACTACGCTTGGCTGTTCGTGGATTTCCTTGAGCATGAAGTGACGGTAGGTACCCTTGTCGGCAGCTTCGGCGCCTTCGTGGTACTGCACGGTTTCACGCTGAACCTTGTTGCCTTGCTGGTCCCAGATGGCGACCTGGTCGCGGCGGATTTCGGCGATGTCGCCTTCTTCCAGGTACATGAAGCGGTCGGTGACCTGGCGCAGGGCCAACTGGTCGGACGCCAGGAAGTTCTCGCCCAGGCCAAGGCCAATGACCAACGGGCTGCCACTGCGTGCAGCTACCAGGCGATCAGGTTGCTTGGTGCTGATCAGAGCCAGGCCATAAGCGCCATGCAGCCGCTTTACCGTAGCCTTCAAGGCATCGGTCAGGTCCGGAACGCTCTTCAAGGTGTGGTGGATCAGGTGGACGATGACTTCGGTATCGGTTTGCGAAGTGAAGACATAGCCAAGGCCCTTCAGCTCTTCGCGCAGTTCTTCGTGGTTCTCGATGATGCCGTTGTGCACCACGGCCACTTCATTGCCCGAGAAGTGCGGGTGGGCGTTGCCCTCGGTCGGCGCACCGTGGGTGGCCCAGCGGGTGTGGGCGATGCCCAGCTGGCCGGCCAGTGGCTCGGCGGCAACAGCGGCTTCCAGCTCACTGACCTTGCCGATACGGCGGCGGCGCTGCAGTTCACCGTTCTGGGTCAGGACGGCCAGGCCGGCGCTGTCGTACCCGCGGTACTCAAGACGCTTGAGGCCTTCGATCAGGATGGCTGTGATGTTGCGTTCGGCGACGGCACCAACGATTCCACACATGGTTTATTGCTCCTGGCTGATCGCGGCGCAGATCAGGTTGATGCCGCGGGCTTGAATTTGTTCGCGTGCCGCTGCGGGCAGGCGTTCGTCAGTAATAAGGGTGTGCACGCTGCTCCAGGGCAGCTCGAGGTTGGGGATCTTGCGCCCTACCTTGTCCGATTCGACCATCACGATAACTTCACGGGCGACTTCGGCCATTACCCGGCTTAGCCCGAGAAGTTCGTTGAAGGTGGTAGTGCCGCGGCCAAGGTCGATGCCGTCGGCGCCGATGAACAGTTGATCGAAATCGTATGAGCGCAACACCTGCTCGGCCACCTGCCCCTGGAACGACTCGGAATGCGGGTCCCAGGTGCCACCGGTCATCAGCAGCACCGGCTCGTGTTCGAGGTCGCAAATGGCGCGGGCCACGTTCATCGAATTGGTCATCACCACCAGGCCAGGGTGGCGCCCCAGTTCGGGGATCATGGCCGCCGTGGTGCTGCCGCTGTCGATGATGATGCGCGCATGTTCACGGATACGCGCCACGGCGGCGCGGGCGATGGCCTTTTTATAGGAAGACACCGGCTGGGCAGGTTCACCTAGCAGTTCTTGCGGCACCGGTACCGCGCCACCGTAGCGCCTTAGCAACAGGCCATTGGTTTCCAGGGCAGCGAGGTCCTTGCGGATGGTGACTTCCGAGGTTGCGAAACGCTTGGCCAACGCGTCCACACTCACCTCGCCCTGCTCGCTGAGTAAAGCCAGGATGTTGTGCCGCCGCTGCGGGGTGTTTCGTTTCGACATGAGCGCTTAAGTTTCGTTTCGAAAGATAATGATGGCAATCAAAACCTAAGATGAGCGATTCGTCAAGGTGTCACTGCCCTGTGGATAATTTCTTACGGCACTCGCCATGCCTTGTGGGAGCGGCCTTGTGTCGCGAAAGGGCTGCGAAGCAGCCCCGGCAATATTCGCGTTACCTTTGAAATCATTGGGGGCCGCTTTGCGGCTCTTTCGCGACACAAGGCCGCTCCCACAAGGAGCACCAATCGACCAAGAAAAAAGCCGACTTATTCACATAAGTCGGCTTTCGATCGAAACAGCTGTGTATAACTCAGCTCTTCTTGATCTTCTCAGGCCGCTTCCAACCCGAGATATTGCGCTGGCGCGCACGAGCCACTGCCAGGTCACCTGCCTCTACGGCCTGGGTGATGGTCGAACCGGCTGCAGTGGTCGCGCCCGCCTTGATTTCCACAGGCGCCACCAACGAGTTGTTCGAGCCGATGAACACGTCCTCGCCCATCACGGTCTTGAACTTGTTGGCGCCATCGTAGTTGCAGGTGATGGTGCCGGCGCCGATGTTGGTGCGTGCACCGATTTCGGCATCGCCCAGGTAGGTCAGGTGACCGGCCTTGGCGCCTTCCCCGAGGTGGGCGTTTTTCAGTTCGACGAAGTTACCCACATGGGCCTTGGCGTCCAGCACACTGCCCGGGCGGAGGCGGGCGAACGGGCCGGCATCGCTGCCCTCGCCCATCACGGCGCCTTCAAGGTGGCTGTTGGCCTTGACCACCGCACCTTTGCGTAGGGTGGTGTTCTTGATCACACAGTTAGGGCCAATCTGCACATCGT
Organism: Pseudomonas sp. NLJ1; assembly: GCF_049486705.1. Lineage (NCBI taxonomy): Bacteria > Pseudomonadati > Pseudomonadota > Gammaproteobacteria > Pseudomonadales > Pseudomonadaceae > Pseudomonas > Pseudomonas sp. NLJ1. The sequence goes on from NZ_CP137735.1 coordinate 2,790,839, forward strand.
CCTCGATGACAACCTTGCCTTCGAGAATCACGTTGATATCGATCAGCACATCACGGCCAACAGTCACTTCACCGCGGACATCGAATCGCGCCGGGTCGCGCAAGGTAACGCCCTGGGCCATCAGGCGACGGCCTTCACGCAACTGGTAATGGCGCTCCAGCTCGGACAGCTGGCGACGGTCGTTGGCGCCTTGCACTTCCATCGGATCGTGCGGCTGCTCGGTAGCCACCACCAGGCCATCGGACACAGCCATGGCAATCACGTCGGTCAGGTAATACTCGCCCTGTGCGTTGTTGTTCGACAGGCGGCCCATCCAATCGGCCAGGCGCGCGGCTGGCAGGGCCAGAATACCGGTATTGCCTTCCTTGATAGCTTTCTGCGCATCGTTGGCATCCTTGTGCTCAACGATGGCAGTCACCTTACCCTGCTCGTCACGCACGATGCGGCCATAGCCAGTCGGGTCGTCGAGGGTCACCGTGAGCAAGCCCAGCTGCTGCTCGTTGGCCTTCGCCAGCAGACGCTGCAAGGTTTCCACTTCGATCAACGGCACATCACCGTACAGCACCAACACGGTTTCGGCAGTCAAGGCCGGCAAAGCCTGGGCAACCGCATGGCCGGTACCCAGCTGCTTGTCCTGCATGACAAAGTTCAGGTCGTCGGCGGCCAGGCGCTCGCGAACCAGCTCGGCACCATGGCCAATGACCACATGAATACCTTGCGGCTGCAGCTGACGCGCGCTGTGGATAACATGGCCAAGCATGGAGTTGCCAGCTACCGGGTGCAGTACCTTGGGCAGCGCCGAGCGCATGCGGGTGCCTTGGCCGGCGGCGAGAATAACGATATCGAGTGACATTACTGGCTACCAATCCTGGGTGGTCAGTGAAATGACCGGTTTTAGGGGTTACAAAAAAGAAAAAGGGTAGCCGATGGCTACCCTTGTTCTCAATCTACATGAAGCCTGCGGAATTAACCGCCGAACTTCTTGCGGATCTGCTGGACGGTACGCAGCTGGGCTGCGGCCTCGGCCAGACGTGCGGATGCGGCACTGTAGTCGAAATCCGCGCCCTTCTCATGCAGGGCCTTCTCAGCTGCCTTGACGGCATCCTGAGCGGAGGCTTCGTCCAGGTCGGCTGCACGTTGCACGGTGTCGGCGAGTACCTTGACCATGTTCGGCTGCACTTCCAGGAAGCCACCGGAGATGTAGAACACCTCGCGCTCGCCGCCCTGCTTGGTCAGCGTGATCGGACCAGGCTTGAGATTGGTGATCAGCGGCGCGTGGCCTGGAGCGATACCGAGATCGCCCAGGTTGCCGTGCGCTACTACCATCTCGACCAGGCCGGAGAAGATCTCTCCTTCCGCGCTGACGATATCGCAATGGACTGTCATAGCCATCTGCTTGCCTCAACCTGATTAGCGCCCCTTTCGGGGCGCCGGGATTACAGTTTCTTGGCTTTCTCGATCGCTTCGTCGATGCTGCCGACCATGTAGAACGCTTGTTCTGGCAGGTGGTCGTAGTCACCTTTGAGGATGCCGCTGAAGCCAGCGATGGTGTCTTTCAGGGAAACGTACTTGCCTGGCGAACCGGTGAAGACTTCGGCCACGAAGAACGGCTGCGACAGGAAGCGCTGGATCTTACGAGCGCGGGCTACCAGTTGCTTGTCGGCTTCGGACAGTTCGTCCATACCCAGGATGGCGATGATGTCCTTCAGCTCTTTGTAGCGCTGCAGAACATACTGAACGCCACGAGCGGTCTCGTAGTGCTCGTTGCCGATCACGTTCGGGTCCAGCTGGCGCGAAGTCGAGTCCAGTGGGTCGACCGCTGGGTAGATACCCAGGGAAGCGATGTCACGGGACAGAACGACGGTGGCGTCCAGGTGGGCGAAGGTGGTCGCTGGCGACGGGTCGGTCAGGTCGTCCGCAGGTACGTATACGGCCTGAACGGAGGTGATCGAACCTTCCTTGGTGGAGGTGATGCGCTCTTGCAGAACGCCCATCTCTTCAGCCAGGGTCGGCTGGTAACCTACCGCCGAAGGCATACGGCCCAGCAGTGCGGATACTTCGGTACCGGCCAGGGTGTAACGATAGATGTTGTCGACGAACAGCAGAACGTCGTTACCTTCGTCACGGAACTTCTCGGCCATGGTCAGGCCGGTCAGCGCTACGCGCAGACGGTTTCCTGGTGGCTCGTTCATCTGACCGTAGACCAGCGCTACCTTGTCGAGAACGTTGGAGTCCTTCATCTCGTGGTAGAAGTCGTTACCCTCACGAGTACGCTCACCCACACCAGCGAACACGGAATAACCGCTGTGTTCCATGGCGATGTTACGGATCAGTTCCATCATGTTCACGGTCTTGCCAACGCCGGCACCACCGAACAGACCAACCTTACCACCCTTGGCGAACGGGCATACCAGGTCGATAACCTTGATGCCGGTTTCCAGCAGGTCGTTGCCGCCTGCCTGGTCAGCGAACGAAGGCGCTGGCTGGTGGATACCGCGACGCTCTTCTTCGCCGATCGGGCCGGCTTCGTCGATCGGGTTGCCCAATACGTCCATGATACGGCCCAGGGTGGCCTTACCAACTGGAACGGAAATGGCAGCGCCGGTGTCAACGACATCCAGACCGCGCTTCAGGCCTTCGGTCGAGCCCATCGCAATGGTACGAACCACGCCGTCGCCCAGCTGCTGCTGAACTTCCAGGGTGGTTTCCGCGCCTTGTACTTTCAGCGCGTTGTAAACACTCGGCACGACGTCACGTGGGAATTCCACGTCGATGACGGCGCCGATGATTTGAACGATACGTCCGCTACTCATAGCTGGATCCTCTGAATTTTTGAACCGTTAAACCGCGGCAGCGCCGCCGACGATTTCCGAGATCTCCTGGGTGATCGCAGCCTGACGCGCCTTGTTGTAGATCAATTGCAGCTCTTTGATCAAATCACCGGCGTTGTCTGTGGCGTTCTTCATGGCGATCATCCGGGCCGCTTGTTCAGCAGCGTTGTTCTCGACCACCGCCTGGTACACCTGCGACTCCACGTAACGCACCATCAAGCCGTCCAGCAGCTCTTTTGCGTCGGGTTCGTACAGGTAATCCCAGTGATGCTTGAGATCCTGATCCGGGGTTGCCACCAACGGTACCAATTGCTCGACCGTCGGTTTTTGGGTCATGGTGTTGATGAACTTGTTCGAAACCACCGAGAGGCGATCGATACGGCCGTCCAGGTAGGCGTCCAGCATCACTTTGACGGAGCCGATCAGATCGTTGATCGATGGCTCTTCGCCCAGGTGGCTGATCGCGGCTACGACGTTGCCGCCAAAGATGCGGAAGAAAGTCGCACCCTTGCTACCGATCACGCACAGGTCGATTTCCACGCCCTGTTCGCGGTTTGCGTTCATGTCCTTGACCAGGGCCTTGAACAGGTTGGTGTTCAAGCCACCGCACAGACCACGGTCACTGCTCACCACGATATAACCGGCGCGCTTTACAGGGCGCTCGATCATGAACGGGTGGCGGTACTCCGGGTTGGCGTTGGCCAGATGACCGATCACCTGGCGGATACGCTCCGCGTAAGGACGGCTAGCAGCCATGCGCATTTGTGCCTTGCGCATCTTGCTGACCGCCACTTTCTCCATGGCGCTGGTAATTTTTTGCGTGCTTTTGATGCTCGCAATCTTACTGCGAATCTCTTTTGCGCCTGCCATGTATCACCTATCAGGTTAGCAAGCGGGGGCCGCAGCCCCCGCTGCGGCTTACCAGGTCTGGGTGGCCTTGAACTTCTCGATACCGGCTTTCATGCCAGCGTCGATTTCGTCGTTGAAGTCACCCTTCACGTTGATCTTCGCCATCAGTTCGGCGTGATCACGGTTGAAGTAGGCGATCAGAGCTTGCTCGAAGCTGCCGACCTTGGAGACTTCCACGTCAGTCAGGAAACCACGCTCAGCGGCGTACAGCGACAGTGCCATGTCCGCGATGGACATTGGCGCGTACTGCTTCTGCTTCATCAGCTCGGTTACGCGCTGACCATGCTCCAGCTGCTTGCGGGTCGCTTCGTCCAGATCGGAAGCGAACTGGGCGAATGCAGCCAGTTCACGGTACTGAGCCAGAGCGGTACGAATACCACCGGACAGCTTCTTGATGATCTTGGTCTGGGCGGCACCACCTACGCGGGATACCGAAACACCGGCGTTCACTGCAGGGCGGATGCCCGAGTTGAACATGGCCGATTCCAGGAAGATCTGACCGTCGGTGATGGAAATCACGTTGGTCGGAACGAACGCGGAAACGTCGCCAGCCTGGGTTTCGATGATCGGCAGGGCGGTCAGGGAACCGGTCTTGCCAGTGACTGCGCCGTTGGTGAACTTCTCGACGTACTCTTCCGAAACGCGCGATGCACGCTCCAGCAGACGGGAGTGGAGATAGAACACGTCGCCTGGGTACGCTTCGCGTCCTGGTGGACGGCGCAGCAGCAGGGAGATCTGACGATAGGCAACGGCCTGCTTGGACAGGTCATCGTAAACGATCAGAGCGTCTTCACCGCGGTCACGGAAGAACTCGCCCATGGTGCAGCCGGCGTATGGCGCCAGGAACTGCAGTGCGGCGGATTCCGAAGCACTGGCAACGACCACGATGGTGTTGGCCAGGGCGCCGGCTTCTTCCAGCTTGCGAACGATGTTGGCAACGGTGGAACGCTTTTGGCCGACAGCAACATAAACACAGAAAATACCGGAGTCTTTCTGGTTGATGATGGCGTCGATGGCCATGGCGGTCTTGCCGATCTGACGGTCACCGATGATCAGCTCGCGCTGGCCACGGCCGACAGGGATCATGGCGTCGACGGACTTGTAGCCAGTCTGTACAGGCTGATCTACCGACTTACGCCAGATAACGCCCGGAGCGACCTTTTCGACCGCGTCGGTTTCGGTGGTGGTCAGAGGACCCTTGCCATCGATCGGGTTACCCAGAGCGTCGACGACGCGGCCCAGCAGGCCTTTGCCGACCGGAACTTCCAGGATGCGACCGGTGCACTTGGCGCTCATGCCTTCGGCGAGGGTGTCATAGGCACCCAGGATCACTGCACCTACGGAGTCTTGCTCCAGGTTCAGGGCCATGCCGAAAACGCTGCCAGGGAACTCGATCATTTCGCCGTACATGACGTCGGCCAGACCGTGGATCCGCACGATACCGTCGGATACCGAAACAACGGTACCTTCGTTACGGGCTTGGGAGCTCACATCGAGGTTGTCGATGCGGCCCTTGATGATTTCACTAATTTCGGAAGGATTGAGTTGCTGCATTGCTCTGCTGCCCCTTCAAACTCAAGATTTCAATGCTTCGGCCAGTTTCGCGATCTTGCCGCGAACAGAGCCATCGATTACCAGGTCACCAGCGCGGATGACGACGCCGCCAATCAGGCTGGCATCCTCCGACGCGTGCAGGCGCACTTCCTGGCCTAACCGTGCACTGAGAACCTTGGCGAGTTTGTCTTGCTGTTCTTGGTTCAACGCGAAGGCACTGGTGACTTCCACGTCCACGGATTTCTCTTGCTCGGCCTTGTACAGGTCGAACAGGGCGGCAATCTCCGGCAGAAGCAGGAGACGGTCGTTTTCCGCGGCAACATGAATGAAATTCTGTGCCTGTGCATTGAACTTGTCACCGCACACGTCAATGAACGTGGCGGCCTTTTCTGCGCTCGTCAGTCGCGGGGCCTTGAGCAGGCGCTGCATGGTGTCGTCTTGCGACACCGCAGCAGCCAGGCCGAGCATGGCTGACCAATTGGCCAGTTGCTGATGGGCCTGGGCATGCTCAAAGGCAGCCTTAGCGTAAGGTCGGGCCAACGTGGTCAGTTCTGCCATGATCGCCCTCGCTTAAATTTCAGCGGCCAGTTTGTTAACCAGCTCCGCATGCGCGTTTTGATCGATTGTGGCGCCAAGGATCTTTTCAGCACCGCCAACGGCCAGGGCACCCACTTGGGCACGCAGGGCGTCTTTAGCGCTGTTCAGTTCCTGTTCGATCTCGGCCAGAGCCTGAGCCTTCACACGGTCAGCTTCGACGCGGGCCTGATCACGGGCTTCCTCGACAAGCTGAGCAGCGCGCTTCTTGCTTTGCTCAATGATTTCGGCTGCCTGTGCTTTAGCTTCACGCAGTTGCTGACCCACTTTCTCTTGGGCCAGCTCCAGGTCGCGAGCTGCGCGGTTGGCAGCGTCCAAGCCGTCGGCAATCTTCTTTTGACGCTCTTGCAGAGCAGTGATGACCGGAGGCCATACGTACTTCATGCAGAAGAGTACAAAAATCAGAAAAGCAACGGATTGGCCAATCAGGGTTGCATTAATGTTCACGCCAACACCTCGCTCGGTCTTAATTCATCACAGCCATCAACTCGTGGGTACGAGTGATTAGCCGGCGATCTGACCAACGAAGGGGTTCGCGAAGGTGAAGAACAGAGCGATACCAACACCGATCATGGTTACGGCGTCGAGCAGACCGGCAACGATGAACATTTTCACCTGCAGCATTGGAACCATTTCAGGCTGACGAGCAGCGCCTTCCAGGAACTTGCCGCCCAGCAGGCCGAAACCAATGGCGGTACCCAGAGCACCCAGGCCGATCAGCAGAGCAACAGCGATAGCGGTCAGACCAACTACAGTTTCCATCTTTCCTCCCGACTTTTACGTCGTATTGGTTAGGTTTTTAGTTTGAAGCGGTAAAACAAATCGTTTGGTACAGCATGCCCTTGCGGACTTTTTAAGCCCTCCCCCCAAACGAGCGGGGAAGGCTATCAGACACGCCAGGCGGTCTTAATGGTTATCTTCGTGAGCCATCGACAGGTAGACGATGGTAAGCATCATGAAGATGAAGGCTTGCAGGGTGATGATCAGGATGTGGAACACAGCCCACGCCCACTGCAGCACCACACCCAGGCCGCTGAGCCAGAGGATGCCGGCGCCGAACATCACGGCGATCAGGATGAACACCAGCTCGCCGGCGTACATGTTGCCGAACAGACGCAGTGCCAGCGAGATCGGCTTGGCGATCAGGGTGACGAATTCCAGCAGGAAGTTCACCGGAATCAGCAGGATCTGCACGAAGATGTTCTTGCTGCCGAACGGGTGCAGGGTCAGCTCACCGAGGAAGCCGCCCAGGCCTTTGACCTTGATGCTGTAGAAGATGATCAGGGCGAACACGCAGAAGGCCATGGCCAGGGTCGCGTTCGGGTCGGTGGTCGACACGGCGCGGAACGGAATGTGCGGGTCACCGGAGATCAGGATGGCCAGCTGAGGAATCCAGTCGACCGGTACCAGGTCGATGGCGTTCATCAGGAACACCCAGACGAAAATGGTCAGCGCCAGCGGAGCGATTACCGGGCTACGGCCGTGGAAGGAGTCCTTCACGCTGCCGTTGACGAAGTCCACCAGCACTTCAACGAAGTTCTGCAGGCCGCCAGGTTGGCCGGAAGTCGCCTTCTTGGCCGCCATGCGGAAGATGAACAGGAAGATCAGACCCAGCGCGACGGACCAACCCAGGGTGTCCAGGTGGAACGCCCAGAAGCCCATTGCCTTGGCTTCTGCAGCCGAATGGGCGAAGCCCCAGCTGCCGTCTGGTAGTTGACCGTAGGTCAGGTTCTGCAAGTGGTGCTGGATATAGCCCGAAGCGGTTTCTGCTGCCATGGTTGCCTCAAACGCCCTAAGGTCTCGAAAGTCTTTTATTCATCAGCAGGGGCGCGAACCAGCTGACCAAAAGGGTCAACACGAAGACGCCGAATACTGCTAACGGCGCCAGTGGCTTCACTCCTGCGAAGGTCAGTGCAAAAAGCACTGCCGTCAAAATCATCTTGCCTGCCTCGCCAGCGTAGAACGACTTGACGATGGCTTGTGCCGCCCGGGCCCCACTGAAGCGAAAAGCCTTCCAGGCGAAATACACGTTGGGTAGCCAGGCAATCAAACCTCCGCAAAGGCCTGAATATCCACTGACCGCCCCTTTCCACTGCCACAACACCAACGTTGCCAGCAGCAGTACGACGAATTGAGCCAGCAGTACCGGGAAAACCGCCCAGCGATGGAAAGGCAGGCGGTTTGGCGTGCGTATTTCCATCACAACTGCTCCTCGGAAGTCGACCACCAAGTCAGCTATGACTTGGCATAATTTGTGCCGACAAAATGCGCGCAGAGTATAGGGGTGGATTAACCCCTATTCAACTATTCGGTAGTGATTTCCGACTGCGCGCTACAACGGGAATTGTTTCAGCGGATGTGAGCAAGCACGCCTTGCAACTCGTCAAGCGAGTTGTAGCGAATAACCAATTGGCCTTTGCCCTTGTTGCCATGGCGGATCTGCACGGCCGAGCCCAGGCGCTCTGCGAGCCGCTGTTCAAGGCGTGCAATATCCGGATCAGGTTTGCTCGGTTCGACCGGATCAGGTTTGTCGCTGAGCCACTGACGAACCAGTGCCTCGGTTTGGCGCACGGTGAGGCCACGTGCGACAACATGACGCGCCCCCTCCTCCTGGCGATGTTCTTCCAGGCCGAGCAATGCACGGGCATGGCCCATCTCCAGGTCGCCATGGGCGAGCATCGTCTTGATCGCGTCTGGCAGGGTGATCAGGCGCAGCAGGTTGGCCACGGTTACCCGCGACTTGCCCACGGCATCGGCCACCTGTTGCTGGGTGAGCTCGAACTCCTGCTGCAGGCGCTGCAGGGCCAACGCCTCTTCCAGCGGATTGAGGTCTTCGCGCTGGATGTTCTCGATCAGCGCCATGGCGATGGCGGCTTCGTCGGGCACCTCGCGGACCATCGCCGGAATCTTGTCCAGGCCAGCCTGCTGGGTGGCGCGCCAGCGGCGCTCACCGGCGATGATCTCGTAGCGGTTGCCATCGATCGGGCGCACCACGATCGGTTGCATCACGCCATGGTTGCGAATCGAGTGCGCGAGCTCTTCCAGCGCCTGCGGGTCCATGTCCCGGCGCGGCTGGTATTTGCCACGCTGGATCAGTTCGACCGGCAGGTGTTGCAGTTCTTTCTGGTCGATCTTCACAGCCTGCTCTTCGAGCGCGCTGACGGAAGGACCACTGAGCAGTGCATCCAACCCACGTCCGAGACCCCGTTTCTTGACGGCCATACGGATTCCTTAAGTTGTTTGTGCAGTGCGTGATTGACGGCGTTGACGGCGTACCAGTTCCCCGGCCAGGGCCAGATAAGCCAGCGCGCCGCGCGATTGCTTGTCGTAAGCCAGGGCCGGCATGCCGAAGCTCGGGGCTTCGGCCAGGCGAATGTTGCGCGGAATGACCGTGTCGTACAGCTGCGGGCCAAAGTGCTCTTTCAGCTGCGCCGAGACATCGTTGTTCAGGCTCAGGCGCGGATCGTACATGGTCCGCAGCAGGCCCTCGATTTTCAGCTCCGGGTTCAACCGGGCGGCAATCCGCTTGATGTTATCCACAAGGTCGCTGAGACCTTCCAGTGCGTAATACTCGCACTGCATCGGGATGATCACGCCATCGGAGGCGACCAGGGCATTGAGCGTGAGCATCGACAACGACGGCGGGCAGTCGATGAGGATGAAATCGTAATTGTCGCGGATCGGTGCCAAGGCATTGCGCAGGCGGCTTTCCTTGACCTGCATTTCCAGCAGCACCACTTCGGCAGCGGTCAGGTCACGGTTGGCCGGCAACAACTGGAAACCACCGTGTTCGGAGTAATGCATGGCCTGGGCCAGGTCGCATTCCCCGATCAACAGGTCGTAGACCGAGTGCTCGAGCTCGTGCTTGTCCACACCGCTGCCCATGGTGGCGTTGCCCTGCGGATCGAGGTCGATCAGCAGCACACGACGCTTGGTCGCAGCCAGCGAGGCGGCGAGATTGATACAGGTGGTGGTCTTGCCCACACCACCTTTCTGGTTCGCGATTGCGAATACCTTAGCCATTGTTGCGTGTGTTCCCAGTCATGCCTTGCGGCGCAGTATCAGCAGATGGCGCTGGCCCTGGCAACCCGGAACGGTCAGGGCCTGCTCGCTTTCCACTGTGAAGTCTGCGGGCAATGCTACCAGTTCATCGGCAGGATGCAGCCCCTTCATTGCAAGCCATTGCGTCCCGGTGTCGCCCAGATGGCGGGTCCAGTTGGTGAAGTTCTCCATGCTGCTGAAGGCGCGGGAGATGATTCCGTCGAACGCTTGTGTTGGCTGGAAGGCCTCGACCCGGCTGTGGATAACCGTGAGGTTGTCCAGCTTGAGTTCCATTTTCACCTGGGTCAGGAAGCGGGTCTTCTTGCCATTGGCGTCCAGCACCGTCACGCGTTTGTGCGGATGCAGGATAGCCAAAGGGATACCGGGCATGCCACCGCCGCTGCCGACATCCAGCCAGTTGTCACGCTCGCTGTGGATAAACGGCATGACACTGAGGCTGTCGAGCAGGTGGCGCGACACCATCTCGTCGGGGTCGCGCACGGCAGTGAGGTTGTAGGCTTTGTTCCACTTGATCAACAGGCCCAGGTAGCCGAGCAGCTTTTCGTGATGCTCTGCGGTCAGCTCGACACCGAGCTGGCGCGCACCTGTGGACAACTCTTCTGCGTGTTGCGGGGTGACCAGGGAACTCAAGCGCTTTGCTCCAATTCGCGGCCAGCGCCGCGTTTTTTCAAGTGAATCAGCAACAGGGAAATCGCCGCCGGGGTGACGCCCGGGATGCGCGAGGCCTGGCCCAGGGTCTCCGGACGGGTCTGGCCCAGCTTGCCCTGGATTTCCTTGGAAAGGCCGGAAATCGTCGAGTAATCGATATCCACAGGCAGGCGAGTGTCTTCGCTGGCGCGCAGACGGGCGATCTCATCCTGCTGGCGATCGATGTAACCGGCGTACTTGGTGCGGATTTCGACCTGCTCGGCGACCTGTGGATCGATCGCTTCGCCGCCGGTCGCCTCGATCAGGCCGGCGTAGTCGATTTCCGGGCGCGCCAGCAGGTTGAGCAGGCTGTACTCATGGCTGAGCGGGGTGCCGAACTTATCCACAATGGCTTGGCCTTGCTCGGTGTTCGGACGTACCCAGGTCGACTTCAGGCGCTGCTCCTCGCGTTCGATGCCGTCGCGCTTGGCGCAGAAGGCGGCCCAGCGCTGGTCGTCGATCAGGCCGAGCTCGCGGCCCTTTTCGGTCAGGCGCAGGTCGGCGTTGTCTTCGCGCAGGATCAGACGGTACTCGGCGCGCGAAGTGAACATGCGGTACGGCTCCTGGGTACCCAGGGTAATCAGGTCGTCGACCAGTACGCCAATGTACGCCTCGTCGCGGCGCGGACACCAGCTATCACGGCCCTGCGCACGCAGTGCGGCGTTGGTCCCGGCCAGCAAGCCCTGGGCGCCGGCCTCTTCGTAACCGGTGGTGCCGTTGATCTGCCCGGCAAAGAACAGGCCGCCGATGACTTTGGTCTCGAGGCTGTACTTGAGGTCGCGCGGGTCGAAGTAGTCGTATTCGATGGCGTAGCCCGGGCGCACGATGTGGGCGTTTTCCATGCCGCGGATCGAACGCACCAGCTCCAGCTGCACGTCGAACGGCAGTGAAGTGGAAATACCGTTGGGGTACAGCTCATGGGTGGTCAGGCCTTCCGGCTCGATGAACACCTGATGGCTTTCCTTGTCGGCGAAGCGATGAATCTTGTCTTCGATCGACGGGCAGTAGCGAGGGCCGACACCTTCGATCACACCCGAGTACATCGGCGAACGGTCCAGGTTCGAGGCAATGATCTCGTGGGTGCGTGCATTGGTGTGGGTGATCCAGCAGCTCACCTGGCGCGGGTGCATCTGGGCATTGCCCATGAACGACATCACCGGGATCGGCGTATCGCCTGGCTGTTCGGTCATCACCGAAAAGTCCACCGAACGGCCATCGATGCGCGGCGGAGTACCGGTTTTCAGGCGGCCAACGCGCAGCGGCAATTCACGCATGCGGTGGGCCAGGGCGATCGAAGGCGGATCGCCGGCGCGACCACCGGAATGGTTTTGCAAACCAATGTGGATAAGGCCGCCGAGGAAGGTACCGGTGGTCAGTACCACAGATTCGGCGAAGAAACGCAGGCCCATCTGGGTCACCACGCCTTTGACCTGGTCCTGCTCGACGATCAGGTCGTCGCAGGACTGCTGGAATATCCACAGGTTCGGCTGGTTTTCCAGGATTTCACGCACCACTGCCTTGTAGATGGCGCGGTCGGCCTGTGCACGGGTGGCGCGTACCGCCGGCCCCTTGCGGTTGTTCAGAACGCGGAACTGGATGCCGCTCTTGTCGGTGGCCAGCGCCATGGCGCCGCCGAGAGCATCGATCTCTTTGACCAGATGGCTTTTGCCAATACCGCCAATGGCGGGGTTGCAGCTCATGTGACCGAGGGTTTCCACGTTATGGGTCAACAGCAGGGTTTTCACACCCATGCGTGCAGACGCAAGCGCAGCCTCGGTACCGGCATGGCCGCCGCCGATGACGATCACTTCAAAACGGGAAGGGAAATCCACCACGCACCTCGTGCCTGTTTTTGCGAATAGAGAAGGTAAGCGGACAAGTATAGGGACTTCACCCCCTTTAAAGAAACCTTCTGAGCAAAATTTGACCAGCCTGTGGATGAGTGGCAGGTAACAGAAATCAAAGAGGAGAAATTTAAAAAAGCTTTGTTTTTATGTTTATTCTTATGCACAAGCCATTCTGTGGATAAGGTTACCTAGGCCTTTGTTCATGCAGGATAGAGAAAAATTAAACCCTGTGGCTGGAGTGCCATGAGGGCTATGGATAACACGATTTAGCCTGTGGATTAAATGACTGTTTACCCACAGGCGGGTTTGTCCTCAGAAAAAAAGCCTGCTTATCAACGGAGCTGAAGGCGACTTTTCCACAGGGCTCCTGAGCACGGATTCGAGCCTGTGAATGAAAAAAAACATCGAGGTAGGGCTGGATACGGACAAGGTGGGAGCGGGCGAGCCCGCGAAAGCGTCGGTACAGCCACAGAGATTCAGGGCTTGTAAGGGCCTCTTCGCGGGCACGCCCGCTCCCACAGGTACCCGGTTATCTCCTGTAACGAATTACAGGCAAAAAAAAAGCCGCTCCCGAAGGAGCGGCTCTTGGCCTTGCCTGGCTGTGGATTACTTGCCGATGCAGAAACTGGAGAAAATCCTTCCCAACAGGTCGTCTGAGCTGAATGCCCCGGTAATTTCTCCCAGGGCCTGCTGCGCCTGTCGCAGGTCTTCTGCCAGCAGCTCACCCGCGCCAGCCAGGGTCAGTTGCGCACGGCCGTGTTCCAGGTGCTCACTGGCCTGGCGCAGGGCATCCAGATGGCGCCGACGGGCGCTGAAACCACTCTCGGCTGTCTGTTCATAACCCATGCACGCCTTCAGGTGGTCACGCAGCAGCTGCAGGCCTGTGTCGTCCCCTTTGGCACTGAGGGTGATGGTCACATGGCCGTCATCGCACTGTTCCAGCGCGATCCGCTCACCACTCAGGTCGGCCTTGTTGCGGATCAGCGTGACCTTGCCTGGGTCTGGCCGCTGGTCGAGAAATTCCGGCCACAGGGCGAATGGGTCGCTGGCCTCGGGTGCGGTGGAGTCCACCACCAAAAGCACCCGGTCTGCCTCGCCAATGGCCTTCAGCGCACGTTCCACGCCGATCTTTTCCACATGGTCATCGGTGTCGCGCAGGCCGGCAGTATCGACCACGTGCAGCGGCATGCCGTCGATGTGGATGTGTTCGCGCAGGATGTCCCGGGTGGTGCCGGCGATATCGGTGACGATCGCTGCTTCGCGCCCGGCCAGTTGGTTCAACAGGCTCGACTTGCCGGCATTCGGCCGACCGGCGATGACCACGGTCATGCCGTCACGCAGCAAGGCACCCTGCCCGGCTTCACGCTGCACCTTGGACAGCTCATCGCGCACCACATCGAGCATCGACAGTACGTGACCGTCGGCAAGGAAGTCGATTTCTTCCTCCGGGAAGTCGATCGCCGCCTCGACGTATATGCGCAGGGCAATCAACGCCTCGGTCAGGAAATGCACGCGCTTGGAGAATTCCCCCTGCAGCGAACGAAGTGCATTGCGCGCGGCCTGGCTGGAACTGGCCTCGATCAGGTCGGCGATGGCTTCGGCCTGGGCCAGGTCGAGCTTGTCGTTGAGGAATGCACGCTCGCTGAACTCGCCTGGGCGAGCCAGCCGGCAACCCACTTGTACACAGCGCTGCAGCAGCATATCCAGCACTACCGGGCCACCGTGGCCTTGCAGTTCCAGCACATCCTCGCCGGTGAACGAATTCGGCCCGGGGAAAAACAGCGCGATACCTTCGTCCAGCACCAGCCCTTCCTCGTCGCGGAACGGGCCGTAATGGGCATGGCGCGGCGTAAGCGTACGGCCGGTAATCAACTGGCCGGCCTGGGCGGCCAAGGGGCCGGACAACCTGACAATACCCACACCGCCGCGGCCCTGGGCGGTGGCGATGGCGGCGATGGTTTCACGCACAGTGTTCATGCTCGAAAGCCTCTACGACAAAAACGACAGATAGCAAAAACGCCCCACTAGGGGGCGTTTTTTATTCACAGGCTAGCGCAGTAGCCTGTCAAGCAGCAGCTTTTTTGCTGGCTGCTTCGATGCTGCGGGTGATGTACCACTGCTGTGCGATCGACAGGCAGTTGTTCACAACCCAGTACAGCACCAGACCAGCCGGGAACCACAGGAAGAAGAAGGTGAAGATGATCGGCATCATTTTCATCACCTTGGCCTGCATCGGATCCGGCGGCGTAGGGTTCAAGCGCTGCTGGATGAACATGGTGGCGCCCATGATGATCGGCAGGATGAAGAACGGATCCTTGATCGACAAGTCGGTAATCCACAGCATCCATGGGGCCTGGCGCATTTCCACACTTTCCAGCAGCACCCAGTACAGGGCCAGGAACACTGGCATCTGCACAAGGATCGGCAGGCAGCCGCCCAGCGGGTTGATCTTCTCTTTCTTGTACAGCTCCATCATCGCCTGGGACATCTTCTGGCGATCGTCACCGAAGCGTTCCTTCAGTGCAGCGAGCTTCGGCGCAACGGCACGCATGCGCGCCATCGAACGGTAGCTGGCAGCCGACAGCGGGAAGAACAGGCCTTTGATCAGCATGGTCAGCACGATGATCGACCAGCCCCAGTTACCCAACAGGCTGTGGATATGTTGCAACAGCCAGAAGATCGGCTGGGCGATGAACCACAGGAAGCCGTAGTCGACGGTCAGTTCCAGGCCTGGGGACAACTCTTTCAGCTTGGACTGGATTTTCGGGCCGGCGTACAGCATGGCGCTGGTCTCGACCTTGCCGCCAGCAGGTACGCTGATGGCCGGGCCGGTGTAGCCGATGATGTAGTTGCCCTGGCTGTCCTTGCGGGTCTGGACAACATTGTTGTCCGACTTGGCCGGAATCCAGGCGGTCACGAAGTAGTGCTGCAGCCAGGCAACCCAGCCGCCGGACACATTTTCTTTCAAACTACCTTTGTCGATGTCCTTCATCGAGACCTTTTTGTAGGGCTCGGAAGCTGTCCACAGGGCCGCGCCCAAGTAGGTAGCGGTGCCGGTGGCAGTGCTCGACGACGGATCGGAGCTGGCATCACGCTTGAGCTGGGCAAACATGTTGCCGCTCCAGGCCTGGCCGCTCTGGTTGTCGATCAGGTAGCTGACGGTCAGGTCGTACTCGCCGCGCTTGAAGCTGAAGCGCTTGATGTAGTTGACGCCGTTGTCGCTGAACTTCAGGTCGACCACCAGTTGTTCCTGGCCATCGGCCAGCTGGTAACCCTTCTTGTCGGTAGCGTACAGAGGGCGACCGGCCGGACGGGCATCCGGACCGTTGACGCCGGTCAGGCCGCTTTGTGCCAGGTAGACACGCTCGCCACCGTTGTCGAACAGCTGGAACGGAATGTCCGGGTGGTCCTGGCGCCGTGGGTACTGCGGCAGGTTCAGCTGGACGATGTCACCACCGACCGGATCGATAGCCAGGTCCAGGACATCGGTCTTGACCCGGATCAGGTCCTTGCTGACCGCAACCGGCGCCAGTTCGGCTGCGCTGGTTTCGGCGTTGGCGCTTGGCACATCGGCGCTGGCGCCGGCATTACCGGCCGGTACGCCATCCGGCAAACCCGGGGCAACGGTGCTGGCAGCAGTATTCTGAGTCGGCAGGGCAGCCTGGCCGTAGTCCTGGTTCCACTTGAGGACCATGACATAGGACACGATTGCCAGGGCGACGATCAGGATCGTGCGTTTAATATCCATGATTACTCGGCTATCGAAGAAGTTCGGGATGAAGGAGCGGGAGGAACGGGATCGAAACCGCCGTCGTTCCACGGATGACAACGCCCCAGGCGACGAACGGCTAGCCACCCACCACGCCAGAGGCCGTGGTTTTCGATGGCTTCATAAGCGTAACAGGAGCAACTGGGGAAGAAACGACAGTGGCTGGCCATCAGAGGACTAATGGCATAACGGTAAAACTGGATCGGAACGAGCGCCAGTTTACGCATCTTGGCTGTCTACCCCTGCGGAATTGGCGGTCACTGCTGGAGTGGGCCGGCTGCGCGCCAGGCGTTTCCAGAGTTTGCCAAAGTGTTGGTGCAATTCCGGGTTTTCTATCTCACCCAATCCCTTGCGCGCGACGATCACAATGTCCAACCCGGCAAGCAACTGCTGGTTCAGGCGAAAGGAATCGCGCATCAAGCGCTTGAGGCGGTTGCGTTGAACGGCGAGCTTGACGCTCTTCTTGCCGATTACCAGGCCGAGGCGTGGGTGATCGAGGCCGTTCTCGCGAGCAAGGATCAGCAGGTTTTTCCCTGGAACCTTGCCGGTTGGGGAGTCGAAGACCGCTTTGAAATGTCGGGGTGTAAGCAGTCGCTTTTCCCGACTGAAGTCCTGACTCACCACCTGTGCCGAAAAATCAAATGGCCAGACGCTTACGGCCTTTGGCACGACGACGCGACAGAACAGCGCGGCCGTTCTTGGTAGCCATACGGGCACGGAAGCCGTGGGTGCGCGCGCGCTTGATGGTGCTTGGTTGGAAAGTACGTTTCATGGCGTGTTACCTGGTTTGTCGACGACGGGCCGGGATGGCCCCCTTTTTAAGAGACCGGCGATTCTAGAGAAAGCAAGCCCGTAGGTCAATTTCCAACCAGTCTTTCCATATAGAGCACGTGATGGACGGTGCGTGCTTGCCCAATCCCTCACGGGTGCTTGATCGGACACACGAATTGGGGACAACATGAAAAAAAAGAAGAGACATATAAAAAGCTTTTCTGAAGAATCTATAAATCTTAAGTGGATAACCTTCTGTGGATAACCATCTCTAACCCATAGAAATCGGGCTGTACAGAGTTTTACAAGTGCGTTATCAACCCGTGCTGCGCTTGTTTTCTTCATGGTCGAAAGCTGTGGATTAAAATGCCGCTTATCCACAGCTGAGTTATCAACAGCTCTGACCTCAGGGTTGTGCATAGCGCTCATGGTCGGTTATCCACAGGGCTTATTCACAGCATGACGAAGCCGTTTTGGTCGATAAATGGCTGTTTTGTCATGGTTCCTAACGTGTCCACATGTGGATAACTGGACGCTCGACCGGTACAATGGCGGTTTGTTTTTGCCTCATCCGGCTTTCAAACTCAGGGGATATCCGTGTCAGTGGAACTTTGGCAGCAGTGCGTGGAGCTTCTGCGCGATGAACTGCCTGCCCAGCAATTCAACACCTGGATCCGTCCGCTACAGGTCGAAGCCGAAGGCGACGAGTTGCGCGTCTATGCGCCTAACCGTTTCGTTCTCGATTGGGTCAATGAAAAGTACCTGGGTCGTTTGCTCGAGCTGTTGGGCGAAAACGGCAGCGGCATTGCGCCTGCTCTTTCCTTGTTGATCGGCAGCCGTCGCAGCTCCGCGCCACGTGCCGCGCCCAACGCGCCAGTAAGTGCTGCGGTGGCCGCCTCGCTGGCCCAGACCCAGACGCAGAGCCAGACACAGAAGGCCGTGCCGGCAGCGGTCGAACCCGTCGCCTTGGCGGCGGCCGAACCTGTACTGGTCGATGAACTGGCCGAGCCATCCTCGCGTGATAGCTTCGATGCCATGGCCGAACCGGCTACTGTGTCGGCCGGCAATGCCCGGACCGAACAACGGACCGTGCAGGTCGAAGGTGCGCTCAAGCACACCAGTTACCTGAACCGCACCTTCACGTTCGACACTTTCGTCGAAGGCAAGTCGAACCAGCTGGCGCGCGCAGCTGCCTGGCAGGTGGCAGACAACCCCAAGCACGGCTACAACCCGCTCTTCCTTTATGGTGGTGTGGGCCTGGGTAAAACCCACCTCATGCATGCTGTGGGTAACCACCTGCTGAAGAAGAACCCGAACGCCAAGGTCGTGTACCTGCATTCGGAGCGCTTCGTCGCGGACATGGTCAAGGCGCTGCAGCTGAACGCCATCAATGAATTCAAGCGTTTCTACCGCTCGGTGGATGCGTTGCTGATCGACGATATCCAGTTCTTTGCCCGTAAAGAGCGCTCGCAGGAAGAGTTTTTCCACACCTTCAACGCCCTGCTCGAGGGTGGCCAGCAGGTAATCCTTACCTCTGACCGCTACCCCAAGGAGATCGAAGGCCTGGAAGAGCGCCTGAAGTCGCGCTTTGGTTGGGGCCTGACGGTGGCCGTCGAGCCTCCGGAGCTGGAAACACGCGTGGCGATCCTGATGAAGAAAGCCGACCAGGCCAAGGTCGAACTACCGCATGACGCGGCCTTCTTCATTGCCCAGCGTATCCGTTCCAACGTCCGTGAACTGGAAGGCGCATTGAAGCGGGTGATCGCTCACTCTCACTTCATGGGCCGCGACATAACCATCGAACTGATTCGTGAGTCGCTCAAGGATCTGCTGGCGCTGCAGGACAAGCTGGTCAGTGTGGATAACATTCAGCGTACTGTCGCCGAGTACTACAAGATCAAGATCTCCGATCTTTTGTCCAAGCGTCGTTCGCGTTCCGTAGCGCGTCCACGTCAGGTGGCCATGGCCCTGTCCAAGGAACTGACCAACCACAGTCTGCCGGAAATCGGCGACATGTTCGGTGGTCGCGACCATACGACGGTGCTGCACGCATGCCGCAAGATCAACGAACTGAAGGAATCCGACGCGGACATCCGCGAGGACTACAAGAACCTGCTGCGGACGCTGACGACCTGATGGCCGTCTGCGCAGCTAATTGAAGGCAAGGGACTAGACCATGCATTTCACCATTCAACGCGAAGCCCTGTTGAAACCCCTGCAACTGGTCGCCGGTGTCGTCGAGCGCCGCCAGACCTTGCCGGTCCTGTCCAACGTATTGCTGGTCGTACAAGGCCAGCAACTGTCGTTGACTGGTACCGACCTGGAAGTCGAACTGGTAGGCCGCGTGCAACTCGAAGAGCCGGCCGAGCCTGGCGAAATCACTGTCCCGGCACGCAAGCTGATGGACATTTGCAAAAGCTTGCCGAACGACGCCCTGATCGATATCAAGGTCGACGAGCAGAAACTGTTGGTCAAGGCCGGCCGTAGCCGCTTTACCCTGTCGACCCTGCCTGCCAATGACTTCCCGACCGTGGAAGAAGGCCCGGGCTCTCTGACCTGCAACCTGGAACAGAGCAAGCTGCGCCGCCTGATCGAGCGTACCAGTTTCGCCATGGCCCAGCAGGATGTGCGGTACTACCTCAACGGTATGCTGCTGGAAGTTTCCCGCAACACCCTGCGAGCTGTATCCACTGACGGCCACCGCCTGGCGCTGTGCTCCATGAGTGCACCGATCGAGCAGGATGATCGCCACCAGGTCATCGTGCCGCGCAAAGGTATCCTCGAACTGGCGCGCCTGCTGACCGACCCGGAAGGCATGGTCAGCATCGTCTTGGGCCAGCACCACATCCGCGCTACCACCGGTGAATTCACCTTTACTTCCAAGCTGGTAGACGGCAAATTCCCGGACTACGAGCGCGTACTGCCCAAGGGCGGTGACAAACTGGTGATTGGTGACCGTCAGGCGCTGCGTGAAGCCTTCAGCCGTACTGCAATTCTTTCCAACGAAAAGTACCGCGGAATCCGCCTGCAACTGGCCGCTGGCCAACTGAAGATCCAAGCCAACAACCCCGAGCAGGAAGAAGCTGAAGAAGAAATCAGCGTGGACTACGATGGTAGCTCGCTGGAAATCGGCTTCAACGTCAGCTACTTGCTGGATGTGCTGGGCGTGATGACTACCGAGCAAGTTCGTCTGATCCTGTCCGACTCCAACAGCAGTGCTCTGCTGCAGGAAGCTGGCAACGACGATTCTTCCTACGTTGTCATGCCGATGCGCCTGTAACCCGTAGCAGGCGAAATGTCCCTTCGACGTATCATTGTCACCGCGGTGCGCAATCTGCACCCGGTGACACTCTCACCCTCCCCCCGCATCAACATCCTTTACGGCGCCAACGGTAGCGGCAAAACCAGCGTGCTTGAAGCCGTGCATCTGCTCGGGCTGGCGCGTTCGTTCCGCAGCACCCGCCTGAATCCGGTTATCCAGTACGAACAACCTGCCTGTACCGTGTTCGGCGAGGTGCAACTGGCCGAGGGTGGCAGCAGCAACCTGGGTGTATCCCGGGAGCGGCAAGGGGAGTTCACTATTCGTATTGATGGGCAGAATGCTCGGAGTGCGGCACAGCTAGCTGAGCTGCTTCCGCTTCAGCTCATCAATCCAGACAGTTTCCGCCTGTTGGAAGGCGCTCCAAAAATACGCCGCCAGTTCCTGGATTGGGGAGTGTTCCACGTGGAACCACGTTTCCTGCCAGCCTGGCAACGGCTGCAGAAGGCACTGCGGCAGCGGAACTCATGGTTGCGGCATGGTACACTTGACCCAGCTTCGCAAGCCGCTTGGGACCGGGAATTATGCCTGGCCAGTGCGGAGATAGATGAATACCGTCGCAACTACATCAAGGCCTTGAAGCCCGTCTTCGAGCGAACCCTGAGCGAACTGGTCGAGCTGGACGGGTTGACCCTTAGCTACTACCGAGGCTGGGACAAGGACCGGGAACTGCAAGAAGTACTCGCGTCCTCTCTCCTTCGCGATCAGCAGATGGGCCACACCCAGGCCGGTCCGCAGCGCGCTGATCTGCGTCTTCGTCTGGCTGCCAACAATGCAGCCGACATCCTGTCGCGTGGTCAGCAAAAGCTGGTGGTGTGCGCATTGCGCATTGCCCAAGGCCACCTCGTTAGTCAGGCTCGCCGCGGTCACTGTATTTATCTCGTGGATGACTTGCCGTCCGAACTGGACGACCAGCATCGCCGCGCGTTGTGCCGCTTGCTTGAAGAATTACGCTGCCAGGTGTTCATCACCTGTGTAGATCACGAATTACTGAGGGAAGGCTGGCAGACGGAAACGCCAGTTGCTTTGTTCCACGTGGAACAAGGCCGTATCACCCAGACCCACGACCATCGGGAGTGAATGCATGAGCGAAAATCAAACGTACGACTCCTCCAGCATCAAGGTGCTGAAAGGTTTGGATGCCGTGCGCAAGCGCCCCGGCATGTACATTGGCGACACCGATGATGGTAGCGGCCTGCACCACATGGTTTTCGAGGTAGTCGACAACTCGATCGACGAAGCCCTCGCCGGTCACTGCGATGACATCACCGTCATCATCCACCCGGACGAATCCATCAGTGTGCGCGACAACGGTCGCGGCATTCCGGTCGACGTGCATAAAGAAGAAGGCGTTTCCGCAGCCGAGGTCATCATGACCGTGTTGCACGCCGGCGGTAAGTTCGACGACAACTCTTACAAGGTATCCGGCGGTCTGCACGGCGTAGGTGTTTCTGTTGTGAACGCCCTGTCCGAAAAGCTGGTACTGACCGTTCGCCGTAGTGGCAAGATCTGGGAACAGACCTACGTTCACGGTGTTCCACAGGCGCCGATGGCGGTTGTCGGTGACAGCGAAACCACCGGTACCCACATCCACTTCAAGCCTTCGGCTGAAACATTCAAGAACATTCACTTCAGCTGGGACATCCTGGCCAAGCGTATCCGCGAGCTGTCGTTCCTCAACTCGGGCGTTGGCATTCTGCTGAAGGATGAACGTAGCGGTAAGGAAGAGTTCTTCAAGTACGAAGGTGGCCTGCGTGCTTTCGTCGAATACCTGAACACCAACAAGACCCCGGTCAACTCCCAGGTATTCCACTTCAACGTCCAGCGTGACGATGGCGTGGGTGTTGAAGTCGCCCTGCAGTGGAATGACAGCTTCAACGAAAACCTGTTGTGCTTCACCAACAACATTCCGCAGCGTGATGGCGGTACTCACCTGGTGGGCTTCCGTTCCTCGCTGACCCGTAGCCTGAACAGCTACATCGAACAGGAAGGACTGGCCAAGAAGAACAAGGTGGCGACCACTGGTGACGACGCCCGTGAAGGCCTGACCGCAATCATCTCGGTGAAGGTGCCGGACCCTAAGTTCAGTTCGCAGACCAAGGACAAGCTGGTCTCCTCGGAGGTGAAAACCGCCGTGGAACAGGAGATGAACAAGTACTTCGCCGACTTCCTGCTGGAAAACCCCAACGAGGCCAAGGCCGTCGTTGGCAAGATGATCGACGCTGCCCGTGCCCGTGAAGCGGCACGTAAAGCCCGTGAGATGACTCGCCGTAAAGGCGCGCTGGATATTGCTGGCCTGCCAGGCAAACTTGCGGACTGCCAGGAAAAGGACCCTGCCCTTTCCGAACTGTACCTGGTGGAGGGTGACTCTGCGGGTGGCTCGGCCAAGCAAGGCCGCAACCGTCGCACCCAGGCGATCCTGCCGCTGAAGGGTAAAATCCTCAACGTCGAGAAAGCGCGCTTCGACAAGATGATCTCGTCCCAGGAAGTGGGCACGCTGATCACTGCACTTGGCTGCGGTATCGGCCGCGAAGAGTACAACATCGACAAGCTGCGTTATCACAACATCATCATCATGACCGATGCTGACGTTGACGGTTCGCACATCCGTACGCTGCTGCTGACCTTCTTCTTCCGTCAGCTGCCGGAGCTGGTCGAGCGCGGTTACATCTACATTGCCCAGCCACCGCTGTACAAGGTAAAGAAAGGCAAGCAGGAGCAGTACATCAAGGACGACGAGGCCATGGAAGAGTACATGACCCAGTCGGCCCTCGAAGATGCCAGCCTGCACCTGGACGAGTCGGCACCAGCGGTTTCTGGTGTGCAGCTGGAAGCGCTGGTGAATGAGTTCCGCAGTGTCATGAAGACACTCAAGCGCCTGTCGCGCTTGTATCCGGAAGAACTGACCGAGCACTTCATCTACCTGCCGGAGGTGACCCTGGAGCAGTTGGGTGACCATGCTGTGATGCAAGCCTGGCTGGCTAAGTTCCAGGAACGTCTGAACAGCAGCCAGAAGTCCGGCCTGGTTTACAAAGCCAGCCTGCGTGAAGACAAAGAGCGCAACGTATGGTTGCCAGAAGTGGAAATTACCTCCCACGGCCTGGCCAGCTACGTCACCTTCAACCGGGACTTCTTTGGCAGCAATGACTACCGTACCGTAGTCAACATTGGTGCCAAGCTGTCCAGCTTGTTGGGCGAAGGTGCTTACGTGCAGCGCGGTGAGCGCCGCAAGGCAATCGTCGAGTTCAAGGAAGGCCTGGATTGGCTGATGAACGAAACCACCAAGCGCCACACCATCCAGCGATACAAAGGGTTGGGCGAGATGAACCCTGAGCAGCTGTGGGAAACCACCATGGACCCGACCGTCCGCCGTATGCTCAAGGTCACCATCGAGGATGCGATTGCTGCTGACCAGATCTTCAACACCCTGATGGGTGATGCGGTCGAGCCACGTCGTGATTTCATCGAGAGCAACGCGCTGTCGGTATCGAACCTGGACTTCTGATCCGGTGTAGATCACCAGACACAAGAAAGCCCGCAAATGCGGGCTTTTTTGTGCCTGTAGAAATCAGTAACCGCTGAGGACGTTGACGATCACACCACTGGCAATGGCCACCAACACATAGTCCCCGTTCAAAATGTCAGCACAGAGGTAAAGGTCCGTGAAGTGCCACCCCTGTGGGAGCGGGTTTACCCGCGAACACCAGCGAAGCCGGTGCCATCCACCGCGTCGAATTCTTCGCGGGTAACCCGCTCCCACAGGTGTGGCGCTGTATTCGGGTGCTGTGACGTACCTGTGGGAGCCGGCTTGCCGGCGATACGGCCAGCACAGCCAACGCTTCAATTCAGGCCAAGCGTCTTCAACCGGCGATACAGCGTGCGCTCGCTCAGGCCAAGGTGACGGGCCAGTTCACTGCGTGAGCCCTTGAACTGTTCCAGTGCCTGCGCCAGCTCGCCCAGATGATTGCGCCTGCCACCTGCCGTAATCGCCCCCGCCGGCCCAATATCCTCCGGCAAATGCTCTGGCCGGATCAGTCCGTCATCGGCAAACAAGCGAGCCCTTTCCAGAATGTTGCGCAGCTCGCGAATGTTGCCCGGAAATGGATGCAGCCCAAGCTGCTGCAAGGCGTCGTCGCTCAGCCTCGGTGTCGGCTTGTCTGCCATGCGCTGCAGCAGGCTCTGGGCGAGCAAGGGCAGGTCCTCTACCCGTTCGCGCAAAGCAGGAAGACGGATCGGGAAGCCGCTGATGCGGTAGTACAGGTCTTCGCGGAAGGTGCCGTCCGCGACCATTTGCCTGAGCGGTTTATGGGTTGCCGACACCAGGCGGAAATCCGAATGCACCGTACGCAGGCTACCCACCGGGCGGAAGCTGCCGGACTCGATCAGGCGCAGCAGCTTCACCTGCATCGCCAGCGGTACCTCGCCGATCTCGTCCAGGAACAGGGTGCCGCCATGCGCCGCTTCAGCCAGGCCGATCTTGCGCTGGTTGGCGCCAGTGAACGCGCCCTTCTCGTAACCGAACAACTCGCTCTCGAACAACGACTCGGTCAGGCCAGTACAGTCGACCACCACCAACGGACCGTTCGCCCTGGGGCTGCCCATGTGTACTGCTCGAGCGAACAGTTCCTTGCCGGTACCCGACTCACCCTGCAGCAACACCGGGATCTGCGCCGGCGCCGCACGCTGCAGGCTGGCCAGAGCCGCCTTGAAAGCTGGTGCTCGGCCGACCAGCCCTTGTTCCTGAGGCTGCGCTGACGCCAGCGTGATGCTGGTCAGGCGTTCGACAAAGGCGACCACCCTGTCCTGTTCATCCAGGATTGGCCGCAGCTCGACATCCACATGTTCGGGGCCGCGTGGCGTGTGATGGATGTGCAGCACACGCTCCGGCACCTTGCTTTGCCACGCCTTGCGCATCGGGCAATGCTCGCCGGCCTGGTCGCAAGGCACTGCGTAGTGGTGCGAGACCTTGTGACATTTTTCACCCAGGGGTGCCTGCTCATGGCGGCCGAACTGGCGGCGATAGGCAGCATTGGCCGCCAGGATGTTGTAGTCGGTATCCAGCACGATGGTTGGCAGGGCATCGTGCTCGAGATAGGAAACCAAAGCTAGGATGAGGGGATGGGCTTCAGGCATGACGGCACCGATTGGATGACCGGGGCAGGGTAACAAGGACTGCCAAACACTGCCATCAGCTGACAGTCGACTGCCATCTGCGCTGCCACTGTCATCGGCAACTGACAGCAACGGGCCGGTTTCCCTGGCCCACGCGTAGGAAATTGCCTGGCATGCATCTTGATAAATCTCCTGGCACTGCCTACGCCTGTACAAGGCCGGGCGGATAAATTGGAGAACGCGATGATCATCGGCAACAACCTGCACGTGGACGCCTTTTACGACAAGGCGACTTCGACCATCAGCTATCTGGTCATGGACCGTGAAACCCGCCAATGCGCATTGATCGACAGTGTGCTGGATTACGACCCCAAGTCCGGGTGCACCCGCACTGCCTCGGCGGACCGCCTGATCCAGCGCGTGACCGAGCTTGAAGCCAGCGTACAGTGGGTGTTGGAAACCCATGTGCATGCCGACCACCTTTCGGCGGCGGCCTATTTGAAGGAAAAGCTAGGTGGCCATACCGCCATCGGCGCGCACATCACCCAGGTACAGAAAGTGTTCGGTGCCCTGTTCAACGCCGAGCCTGGCTTCGCCCGCGATGGCAGCCAGTTCGATGTGCTGTTCGAGGATGAGGAAGGTTTCCGTATTGGCAACCTGCATGCCCGCGCGTTGCACACCCCCGGGCACACGCCTGCGTGCATGAGCTTCATGATCGAGGACGCCGGCGAGATCGCGGTGTTCGTCGGCGACACCTTGTTCATGCCCGACTACGGTACCGCTCGCTGTGACTTCCCGGGCGCCGATGCCCGCACCCTGTACCGCTCGATCCGTCGCCTGCTGGCCTTCCCCGATCAGACCCGGCTGTTCATGTGCCACGACTACCTGCCAGGTGGCCGTGACATGCAGTACGTCACCACCGTGGCCGAGCAGCGCGCCAACAATATTCATATCCACCAGGGCGTCGACGAGGCCAGCTTCGTCGCCATGCGTGAAGCCCGCGACAAGACCCTCGACATGCCCGTACTGATCCTGCCTTCGGTGCAGGTGAACATGCGCAGCGGCCAGTTCCCCGCGCCGGAAGATAACGGTGTGAGCTACCTGAAGATTCCGCTGAACAAGCTGTGACCGCCCTGCCCCATAACCAGATTTACAGGATTTACCGCCATGCCTGCCTTGTTGTCCCCTGCCAATACCGACCACCACAAAGTGGTCATCGTCGGTGCCGGCGCCGCCGGAATCGCCACTGCTTCCAGCCTGATCAGCCGTGCCCCGTCGCTGGATGTGACCTTGATCGACCCCGCCGAAGTGCATTACTACCAGCCCGGCTGGACCATGGTCGGTGCCGGTGTGTTCAAGGCGCCAAGCACTGCTCGCACCATGGCCTCGACCATTCCGCGCGGCGTGCGCTGGATAAAGGCACGCGTGCAGGGGTTCGACCCGTTGGGCCAACTGGTCCTGCTCGAAGGTGGCCGCGCCATCAGTTATGAACAGTTGGTGGTCTGCCCCGGCCTCAAGCTGGATTGGGCGGCCATTGATGGCCTCAGCGAGACCTTGGGTCGCAATGGCGTCACCTCCAACTACCGCTACGACCTGGCGCCCTACACCTGGGAACTTGTGCAGAAGCTCAAGCAAGGCCGAGCCCTGTTCTGCCAGCCGCCCATGCCGATCAAGTGCGCAGGCGCGCCGCAGAAGGCGCTGTACCTGTCTTGCGACCACTGGCTGCGGCACGGTCATCTGGGGGCTGTGAAAGCCAGCTTCTTCAATGCCGGCGCGGTGTTGTTCGGAGTGGCGGACTACGTGCCCGCACTGATGAAGTACATCGACAAGTACGCCGTGGACCTGCATTTTTCCCACCGCCTGGTCGCCGTGGACGGCCCGAACAAGCGCGCCACCTTCGTGTGCACCTTGGCCGATGGCAGCAGCGAAACCCGTGTCGAGGCCTTCGACATGCTGCACGTGGTACCACCGCAGGTGGCACCGGACTTCATTCGTGAAAGCCCGTTGGCCGACAGCGCCGGCTGGGTCGATGTCGACCCGCACACCCTGCGCCATCGCAAATACACCAACGTGCATGCCCTGGGTGACGTAGCCAATACCAGCAATGCCAAGACCGCCGCCGCTGCACGCAAGCAAGCTCCGGTCGTGGCCAACAACGTGCTGGTGGCCCTGGGCAGATTGCCTACCCTGGCCCAGTACGATGGTTATGGCTCATGCCCGCTCACCGTCGAGCGCGGCAAGATCGTCCTGGCCGAGTTCACCTATGGCGGCAAGCTGGCTCCAAGCTTCCCCAACTGGCTGCTGGATGGCCGCAAACCGACACGTCTGGCTTGGTTGCTCAAGGCACAGGTGCTGCCACCCTTGTACTGGAAAGGCATGCTCAAGGGCCGCGAGTGGCTGGCACGGCCACAGCCGTTGGTAGCCGAGGGTCGGCAGTGATCGAACATCAAATACTGGGAGCGGGGCTGGGCGCGATCATCGGTGCCGTGCTGGCGTTGACCGGTGCCGGCGGTGGCATTCTCGCAGTGCCTTTGCTGGTGTTCGGCCTGGGTTTGTCGATGGTCGAGGCTGCACCGGTCGGCCTGCTGGCTGTCGGCATGGCGGCAGCGGTGGGTGCTGTGCTGGGCTTGCGTCAGGGCCTGGTGCGCTACCGGGCGGCATTGTTCATCGCATTGATCGGTGTGGCAGCGGCCCCGTTCGGGCTGATGCTGGCCCACCGTTTGCCGAATACGCCACTGCAGTTGGTGTTCGCCGGGCTGTTGGTATACGCCTGCCTGCGCATCTGGCGCAAGGCGGCCAAGGAACTGCGCGGCGAAGCCAATGACGCCCATCGCTACATCGAACCCTGCGTGCTGAACCCGTTGCAGGGCCGTTTGCGCTGGACCCTGCCCTGCGCGCGCGCCCTGGCCTTCACCGGCGCACTGTCCGGGCTGCTGTCCGGCCTGCTCGGCGTGGGCGGTGGCTTTGTCATCATCCCGGCCCTGAACCGCTACACCAACCTGCGGATGGCCAGCATCGTCTCCACTTCGCTGGCGGTGATCGCGCTGGTGTCCACCGGCAGTGTGGTCAGCGCCAGCCTGGCAGGGGTCATGCACTGGCAGGTTGGCGCCCCGTTCGCCGTCGGTGCGGTGCTCGGCCTGCTGCTGGCGCGGCCATTGGCGGCCAGGCTGGCCGGGCCGCGCTTGCAGCAGATGTTTGCCGTGGCCGGTTGGGCTGCGGCTCTGCTGCTGGCCGGCAAGGCGCTACTGGGCTAGCAGCTCGCTCTGTTCTGCCGCGCACAGCGCCAGCAGGTAGTCCCACACTACCCGCAGGCGCACCGACTTGTGCAGTTCGCGGCGGGTGCAGATCCAGTAGCTGCGCTGGATGGTTTCGCCAGGCAGCACGCGCACCAGCGTCGGGTCGTGGCGCGCCATGTAGTTGGGCAGTACGGCGATGCCCAGCCCGGCGCGGGCGGCGGTTTGCTGGGCGATTACGCTGGTGCTGCGAAACACCACGTTGGGGGCGCGACAGAAGCTGTTGAGAAACAGCAGTTCCTGGCTGAACAACAAGTCGTCCACGTAGCCGATCCAGCTGTGCCGGGCCAGGTCCTCGCGGTTGCGCAGCGGAGGGGCACGATCCAGGTAGGCTTGGCTGGCGTACAAGGCCAGGCGATAGTCGGTGAGCTTGCGGGTGATCAGCAGGTCTGCGTTGGGCCGTTCCAGGTGGATGCTGATTTCCGCCTCGCGATTGAGGATGCTGACGAAGCGCGGCACCGCCACCAGCTCCACCTCCAGGCCGGGGTAGCGGTCGAACAGCGCATTCATGCGCGGGGTGAAGAACATGATGCCGATGCCTTCGGTCACACCCAGGCGAATCTTGCCGAGCGGTGTGATGGCCTGGGTGATTTCTTCCTGCGCCAGCAGGGCGACGTTCTCCATGGCTTCGGCATGCTTGAGCAGGGCCTGGCCCGAGGGGGTCAGTTCATAGCCCTGGGCATGCTGCACGAACAGCGCGGTACCCAGGCTTTGCTCGATGCTCTCGATGTGCCGGGCCACGGTGCTGTGGGTAGTGTTGAGGCGCTTGGCGGCGGTAAGCAGACGGCCGCTGCGCTGCAACTCGAGGAAAAACCGCAGATCGTTCCAGTCGAACATGCTGATCCTTGTGGCTGTTCGTCCGGCCTCTTCGCGGGTAAACCCGCTCCCACAGGGATCGCGCAGGCTTCAGAAGCAGCGCCGAACCTGTGGGAGCGGGTTCACCCGCGAAGAGGCCGGTACAGACTTACCACTGTGCTAAAACGCACAGCGGCTGCGCGAAATCTCGTGTTTCCTCCACGAAATTACTCACTAAGATGGATCGGGACAAGAATAATAATCAGGCCCGAGGTTGCACATGCCATCAGCCGATTCTGTCTTCGACTACCTGGTCGTAGGGGCCGGTCCCGCCGGTTGCCTGTTGGCCAATCGTTTGTCCGCCGACCCTTCCTGCCGCGTGCTGCTGCTGGAGGCGGGTGGCCGCGACAACTATCCCTGGATCCACATCCCCGTTGGTTACCTCTATTGCATCGGCAACCCGCGCACCGACTGGTGCTTCAAGACCGAGGCGCAGCCTGGCCTGGGCGGTCGTGCGCTGGGCTATCCACGCGGCAAGGTGCTGGGTGGCTGCTCCTCGATCAACGGCATGATCTACATGCGCGGCCAGGCCGCCGACTACGACCGCTGGGCCGAGCAAGGCAACGACGGTTGGGCCTGGAAGGACGTACTGCCGCTGTTCAAGGCCAGCGAAAGCCACTTTGCCGGCGCCAGCGAGCACCACGGTGGTGATGGCGAATGGCGGGTCGAGCGCCAGCGCTACAGCTGGCCGATCCTCGATGCCTTCCGCGATGCCGCCGAGCAGAGCGGCATCAGCAAGGTCGACGACTTTAATACTGGCGACAATCAGGGCTGTGGATACTTTCAGGTGAACCAGCGCAGCGGTGTACGCTGGAACGCGTCCAAGGCTTTCCTGCGGCCGATCAAGGACCGCCCCAACCTCACCGTGCTGACCAGCGTTCAGGTTGACCAGGTGCTGCTCAACAACACCCGCGCACGGGCGGTGAAGGCGTTCTGGCAGGGTGCCTGGCACGAGTTTGCGGCACGTCGCGAGATCATCCTCTGTGCGGGCGCGGTGGGCTCTCCTGGTATCCTGCAGCGCTCCGGCATCGGCCCACGACAGCTACTGGAAAGCCTGGGCATTGGCGTACGTCACGACATGCCCGGTGTTGGCGGCAACCTGCAGGATCACCTGCAACTGCGCCTGGTCTATCAGATTCGCAATACCCGCACCCTCAACCAGATGGCCAACAGCCTGTGGGGCAAGATGGGCATGGGCCTGCGCTACCTCTATGACCGCAGTGGCCCGCTGGCCATGGCGCCGAGCCAGCTGGGGGCATTCGTGCGTTCAAGCCCTGAGCAGGCCACCGCCAACCTGCAGTACCACGTGCAGCCGCTGTCACTTGAGCGCTTCGGCGAGCCACTGCACACGTTCCCGGCCTTTACCGCTTCGGTGTGCAATCTGCGCCCGGCCAGCCGCGGGCGTATCGATATCCGCAGCAGCGACATGAACAGCACGCCGCTGATCGACCCCAACTACCTCAGTGACCCCCAGGACCTGCGCGTTGCCGCCGATTCCATTCGCCTAACCCGGCGTATCGTCCAGGCCCCTGCCCTCGCCGTGTTCGACCCGAAGGAATACCTGCCGGGCCCAGCCCTGCAAACTGAAGAGGAGCTGTTCGAAGCTGCCGGCAAGATCGGCACCACCATCTTCCACCCGGTCGGCACCTGCCGCATGGGCAATGGCGAACTGGACGTTGTGGATAACCAGTTGCGCGTGCACGGCATCCCCGGTCTGCGCGTGGCAGACGCCTCGATCATGCCGCAGATCACCTCCGGCAATACCTGTTCACCCACCCTGATGATCGCCGAGAAGGCGGCGCAACTGATTCTCAAAGGAGCTGCCACCCAGACCTATCTGAACGAAGACGCGATACCGACGCCCTGACCACGGGTGCGTGCAGTACCGGCAGCTGGCGGTCAGAAGCTGCCGACAGTGGAACAACAAGAATAATCACTGTGGCCTGCGGGCCGAGGACAGCAACGATGTCGGATTACATCCAAGAGCAGGGTGCGGCGGCCAGCAGCTCCAGCCGTCGTGAAGAACGCAAGATCATTTTCGCGTCATCCCTCGGGACAGTTTTCGAGTGGTATGACTTTTTTCTCTATGGTGCGCTGGCAGCGGTCATCAGCAAGCAGTTCTTCGCTGGCGTGAACGACACCACCGCCTTCATCTTCGCCCTCATGGCCTTTGCTGCCGGCTTCCTGGTGCGGCCGTTCGGTGCGCTGGTGTTCGGCCGCCTGGGCGACATGATCGGGCGCAAGTACACCTTCCTGGTGACCATCGTGCTGATGGGCCTGTCCACCTTCGCGGTGGGGTTGTTGCCCACCTACGCCAGCATCGGCATCGCGGCACCGATCATCCTGGTAGTCCTGCGTATGCTGCAGGGGCTGGCGCTGGGTGGTGAATACGGCGGTGCGGCCACCTACGTGGCCGAGCATGCGCCGCCCGGCAAGCGCGGTTTCCACACCGGTTTCATCCAGTCTACCGCCACCCTTGGCCTGTTGTTGTCGCTGCTGGTGGTGCTGGGCAGCCGCTATGTCAGTGGCGACCAGTTCGAAACCTGGGGCTGGCGCCTGCCGTTCCTGCTGTCGATCGTGCTGCTGGCGATTTCCACCTGGATCCGCATGAGCATGCACGAGTCGCCGGCGTTCGTGAAAATGAAGGCCCAGGGCAAGGTCAGCAAGTCGCCAATCCGTGAGTCGTTCACCTCCTGGCCGAACCTGAAGGTGGTGCTCACCGCCCTGTTCAGCATCAACGCAGGGCAGGCCGTAACCTTCTACACGGCGCAATTCTACGTGCTGTTCTTCATGACCCAGATGCTGAAGATGGACCCGGCCCAAGCCAACACCCTGCTGATCATCAGCGTGGTCATTGGTGCGCCGTTCTTCGTGTTCTTCGGCTGGTTGTCCGACCGTATTGGCCGCAAACCGATCCTGATGCTCGGCCTGCTGCTGGCCACGGTGCTGTACTTCCCGTTGTTCAAGGCGCTGAGCCACTACGCCAACCCTCAGATCGACGCGGCCAGCCGCCAGGCGCCGATCGTGGTCACCGCCGACCCACAAGGTTGCACCTTCCAGTTCGACCCGGTGGGCAAGGCGCGTTTCGACAGCCCGTGCGACAAGGTCAAGACATTCCTGGTCAAGCAGGGCCTGCCGTACAGCTCGGTGGATGTGGCGGGCAGCGATGTGGTGGTCAACATCGGTGACAAGACCATCAATGGCTTCGACGAAGCGGCCATGCGTGCGGCGGTGGAACAGGCTGGCTACCCGGCCAAGGCTGACCCAGGGCAGGTCAACCAGGTGATGGTGGTGGTGCTTATCGTGGCGATGATCCTGATCGCGACCATGACCTATGGCCCGCTGGCGGCGGTGATGGTCGAGCTGTTCCCGACTCGTATCCGCTACACCTCGATGTCGCTGCCTTACCACATTGGCAACGGCTGGTTTGGTGGCTTCCTGCCAACGGTGTCGTTCGCACTGGTGGTGTATACCGGGGATATCTTCTATGGGCTGTGGTACCCGGTGCTGGTAACCGGGGTCAGCCTGGTGGTGGGGATTTTCTGCCTGAAAGAAACCAAGGATGTGGATATCGACAAGATCTGACGGTTGGCTGTAGGAGCGGCCTTGTGTCGCGAAAGGGCCGCGAAGCGGCCCTGGGGTTTCAGCAGTGATGCACAAATTGCCGGGGCTGCTTCGCAGCCCTATCGCGACACAAGGCCGCTCCTACACAGATCACCCACACCTGCATGAACCCATAAAAAAACCGGCTGTAAAAGCCGGTTTTCTTATGCCCCAAAAAAACTTATGCACGATTTTCAGAAAAATGTCATACACAGAAATAAACAGCTAATTCAAAGACTTAGCGTCGATTCAGAGCATTTCATCCAGAAATTGCACACAAGTTATCCACAGAAGGTCAGGCCATCTGCTCCTGGGGCTTCTCCTCTGCTGGTGGCAGCGAACCCATGGCGCGCTGGGTCGCTTCGTTCCACGCTGCGGCGCGGTCATTGAGCTCGGCGATGGCCCGTGGCCCGGTGCCGTTGGCATACATCGGTTCGCCAATCACCACCTCGATGGTGCCAGCGCGTTTGCCCCAGCCGTTCTTCGGCCAGAACTTGCCGGCGTTGTGGGCAATCGGCAACACCGGCAGCCCGGCATTCACCGCCAGCGCGGTGCCGCCGCGGGAGAACTTGCCCATTGTGCCGAATGGCACCCGGGTGCCTTCCGGGAAGATCAGCACCCAGGTTTTCTGCTTGAGCAACTCGTCGCCCTTGCTGGCTACCTGGCGCAGGGCTTCCTTGGGGTTGTCGCGGTTGATCGCGATCGGCCGCAGCATGGCCATGGCCCAACCGAAGAACGGCACGTACAGCAACTCGCGCTTGAGCACCTGGCTCAGCGGCGAGAAGTACTGGGAAAGGAAGAAGGTTTCCCAGGTGCTCTGGTGATTGGACAGAATCACGCAAGGCTCATCAGGCACGTTCTCGGCACCAGTGACCTTGTAGTCGATACCCAGGATGGTGCGCACCAGGAACAACGCGCAACGGCACCAGTACACGTTGATGAACTTGTAGCGCTTGGGGAAAGACAGGAACGGCGCGACGAAGAAGCTCAGCGAGCACCACAGCAGAGAACTGGTGCCCAGCAGCAGGTAAAAAAGAAAGATTCTGATCGCCTGCAGGATCGACATAGTGGCTTGTACCATTGCGGGGCATGCCCGCCTGAGAAAAATGCGCCCGAAGGCGCACTGTTTAAATTAGTTCTCTGGCGATAGCTGCCAGATCGTCGAAAATCAGTGTAGTTTCCGGGACGCCTTTTTCCAGGGTCCGCTCGCCCTTGCCGGTTTTCACCAGCACGGGTTGTGCACCGACGGCCAGGGCGGCCTCCAGGTCACCTTTGCTGTCGCCAACGAACCAGACGCCTTCCAGGCCGACCTGGTAATGCTCGGCGATCGCCCGCAGCATGCCAGGCTTGGGCTTGCGGCAATCGCAGCCTTCGTCCGGCCCGTGCGGGCAATACACGATGTAACCCACCTCGCCACCCTGCTCGGCCACCAGAGCGCGCAGGCGCGCGTGCATGGTCTCAAGGGTTGCCAGCGCATAGTAGCCACGGGCAATGCCGGACTGGTTGGTGGCTACCGCCACCGTCCAGCCTGCTTTGCTCAACTGCGCGATCGCTTCGACCGAGCCAGGGATCGGCACCCACTCGTCCAGCGTCTTTATGTAGGCGTCGGAGTCATGGTTGATGACTCCGTCACGGTCGAGAATCAGCAGTTTCAAGGCTTACCCCAGCAGCGAAATGTCGGCCACGCCCAGGAACAGGCCGCGCAGGCGGCTGAGCAGGGCATAACGGTTGGCGCGTACCTTGGCATCCTCGGCGTTGACCATCACCGCCTCGAAGAAGGCGTCGACCGGGTCACGCAGGGCCGCCAGGCGGGCCAGCGATTCGCTGTACTGGCGTGCAGCAGCCATCGGTTGCACAGCCTGGTCGGCCTGCTGGATGGCCGAGTACAGGGAGAACTCGTTGGCGTTGTCGAAGTATTTCGGCTCGACGTGGTCGGCGATGGCGCCTTCGGCCTTGCTCAGCAGGTTCGACACACGCTTGTTCACCGCGGCCAGGGCCTCGGCTTCCGGCAGCTTGCGGAAGGCTTGTACAGCCTGCACGCGCTGGTCGAAGTCCAGCGCAGAACCTGGCTGCAGGGCACGTACCGACAGGTAGGTGGCCACGTCGATGCCTTCATCTTCGTAACGCGCACGCAGGCGGTCGAAGATGAACTCCAGCACCTGTTCGGCCAGGCCTACGGCCTTGACCTTGGTGCCGAACTGCTTGACCGCGAACTCGACCGCGCCGGTCAGGTCCAGGTCCAGTTGCTTCTCGATCAGGATGCGCAGCACGCCCAGGGCGGCACGGCGCAGGGCGTACGGGTCCTTGCTGCCGGTAGGCAGCATGCCGATGCCGAAGATGCCGACCAGGGTGTCGAGCTTGTCGGCGATGGCCACGGCAGCACCGGTGAGGGTCTGCGGCAGCTCGGCACCAGCACCGCGCGGCATGTACTGCTCGTTCAGGGCCAGGGCTACGTCTTCCGGCTCACCGTCGTTGAGCGCGTAGTAGTAACCGGCAACACCCTGCATTTCAGGGAATTCGCCGACCATCTCGGTGGCCAGGTCGCACTTCGACAGCAGGCCAGCACGGCCGGCACGCTGGGCGTCGCCGCCGATCAGCGGGGCGATGAAGGCGGCCAGCCTGGAAACGCGCTCGGCCTTGTCGTACACAGTACCCAGCTGAGCCTGGAACACCACGTTCTTCAGGCGCTCGTTGAAGGTTTCCAGCGGCTGCTTCTTGTCCTGCTTGAAGAAGAACTCGGCGTCGGTCAGGCGTGGGCGCACGACCTTCTCGTTGCCTTGCACGATCTGCTTGGGGTCGCGGCTCTCGACGTTGGCCACGGTGATGAAGCGCGGCAGCAGTTTGCCTTCGCTGTCCAGCAAGCAGAAGTACTTCTGGTTGTCCTGCATGGTGGTGATCAGGGCTTCCTGCGGCACTTCGAGGAAACGCTCCTCGAACGAACACACCAGCGGCACCGGCCACTCGACCAGAGCGGTCACTTCGTCCAGCAGTGCCGGCGGCACGATGGCGCTGCCTTCCTGCTGCATGGCCAGTTCGGCGGTACGCTTGCTGATCAGCTCGCGGCGCTCGGCGAAGTCGGCCAGCACGTAGGCTTTGCGCAGGTCTTCGACGTAGTTGGCCGGGGTGGTGATGACCACGTTTTCCGGGTGATGGAAGCGGTGGCCGCGAGATTCACGGCCGGCCTTCTGCGACAGGATGGTGCAGTCGACCACCTGGTCGCCCAGCAGCATCACCAGCCATTGCGTCGGGCGCACGAACTCTTCACGGCTGGCCGCCCAGCGCATGCGCTTGGGGATCGGCAGGTCGTTGAGCGAATCTTCGACGATCGTCGGCAGCAGGCCGATAGTGGCCTTGCCCGGAATGTGCTGGGAGAAGCGCAGCTTGGCGCCGGTCTGGTCGATTTCCGACAGATCCACACCGCATTTCTTGGCAAAGCCCAAGGCAGCCTGGGTCGGCTCGCCGTCTTTGAAAGCAGCCTGCAGGGGTGGGCCGTCGATATTGATGCTGCGGTCAGGCTGCTGCACATCCAGCTGGCGGATCAGCACGGCCAGGCGACGCGGCGCGGCGTAAACCTGCTTGCCGGTGTAGTTCAGGCCAGCGGCCTGCAGGCCTTTCTCGATACCGGCCAGGAAGGCTTCGCCGAGGCTGGCGAGGGCCTTCGGTGGCAGCTCTTCGGTGCCCAGTTCTACCAGGAAATCTTGAGCACTCATTGTGCAGCCTCCAGCTTAGCCAACACTTCGTCACGCAGTTCTGGGGTGGCCATCGGGAAGCCCAGGCGTGCGCGGGCTTGCAGATAGCTTTGCGCCACGTCCCGGGCCAGGGTACGTACACGCAGGATATAGCGCTGGCGCTCGGTTACCGAGATGGCGCGGCGGGCGTCCAGCAGGTTGAAGGTGTGCGAGGCCTTCAGGACCATTTCATAGGTCGGCAGCGGCAGCTCAAGCTTGATCAGGCGGTTGGCTTCGCTTTCGTAGAAGTCGAACAGCTCGAACAATTTCTCGACATTGGCGTGCTCGAAATTGTAGGTCGACTGCTCCACCTCGTTCTGGTGGAACACGTCACCGTAGGTGACCTTGCCGAACGGGCCGTCGGCCCACACCAGGTCGTACACCGAGTCGACGCCCTGGATATACATGGCCAGGCGCTCAAGGCCGTAGGTAATTTCACCGGTGACCGGGTAGCACTCGATGCCGCCTACCTGCTGGAAGTAGGTGAACTGGGTGACTTCCATGCCGTTGAGCCAGATTTCCCAGCCCAAGCCCCAGGCGCCGAGGGTCGGCGATTCCCAGTTGTCTTCGACGAAGCGAATGTCGTGGACCAGCGGGTCCAGGCCGATGGCTTTCAGCGAGCCGAGGTACAGCTCCTGGAAGTTGGCCGGGTTGGGCTTCAGTACCACCTGGAACTGATAGTAGTGCTGCAGACGGTTGGGGTTTTCGCCATACCGCCCGTCGGCAGGGCGACGGCTAGGCTGCACATAGGCGGCGTTCCAGGTTTCTGGACCCACGGCGCGCAGGAATGTAGCGGTGTGGAAAGTGCCGGCGCCTACTTCCATATCGTAGGGCTGAAGCACCACACAACCTTGAGCTGCCCAGTAGTTCTGCAGGGCGAGGATCAGGTCTTGGAAGGTACGCACGGCTGGCGTAGGCTGGCTCACGAAATTCACCTGTATCTGGGGATGCGGATGTAAAGAGCGGGAGTATAACCTGATTCGCCTCGCCCTCTACTCATTGGAGCCTTATGCCACGCTGCTTTTGGTGTACCGACGATCCGTTGTACCAGGCCTACCATGACCAGGAATGGGGAACGCCCCAGCGTGACCCGGCGTTGCTGTTCGAGATGCTTTTGCTCGAAGGGTTCCAGGCGGGGCTTTCGTGGATCACCGTTTTGCGCAAACGCGAGCGTTATCGCGAGGTGCTGCACGGCTTCGATCCGGTGAAACTCGCCGGCATGAGCGACGAACGCATAGAGGAGCTGATGCAGGATGCCGGCATCATCCGCAACCGCCTCAAGCTCAAGGCTGCCAGGCGCAATGCACAGGCCTGGCTGGCTGTGGATAACCCCGCCGACTGGCTGTGGTCGTTCGTTGGTGGTGCGCCGAAGATCAACCACTTCACGGGCCGCAGCGAGGTACCTGCGGTTACCGATGAAGCCAAAGCAATGAGCAAGGCCCTGCAGAAAGCCGGCTTCACGTTCGTTGGCCCGACCATCTGCTACGCCTTCATGCAGGCCACCGGCATGGTCATGGACCACACCACCGATTGCGATCGCTACGCCGCCTTGTTGCGCTGAGGGGTTACAATGCGCGCCTTGCTGAAATAAGGAATTCGCCTGTGGAAAAGTTCAAGGGCGCCCTGATGGTCGGGGTGCTGCGTCTGTTTGCCAAGCTGCCCTGGGGCGCTGTGCAGCGCGTCGGCGCCGGTATCGGCTGGCTGATGTGGAAGATCCCCAACGGCTCGCGCAATGTCGTGCGTATCAACCTGGCCAAGTGCTTCCCGGAGATGGACCCGGTCGAGCGCGAGCAGCTGGTGGGCCGCGCGTTGAAGGATATCGGTAAATCCTTCGTCGAAAGCGCCTGTGCCTGGATCTGGCCGCCGCAGCGCTCGCTGGAGCTGGTCAAGGAAGTGCACGGCCTGGAAGTGCTGGAGCAGGCCCTGGCCTCGGGCAAGGGCGTGGTTGGCATCACCAGCCACCTGGGTAACTGGGAAGTGCTGAACCACTTCTACTGCAACCAGTGCAAACCAATCATCTTCTACCGCCCGCCGAAGCTGAAGGCGGTGGATGACCTGCTGCGCGAGCAGCGGGTGCAGATGGGCAACCGCGTGGCGCCTTCGACCAAGGAAGGCATCCTCAGCGTGATCAAGGAAGTGCGCCGTGGTGGCCAGGTGGGTATTCCTGCCGATCCGGAGCCGGCGGAGTCTGCGGGGGTATTCGTGCCGTTCCTGGGAACCCAGGCGCTGACCAGCAAGTTCGTGCCGAACATGCTGGCCGGGGGCAAGGCGGTGGGGGTGTTCCTGCATGCCCTGCGGCTGCCGGATGGCTCGGGCTTCAAGGTGTTCCTGGAGGCGGCGCCGGAAGAGATGTACAGCACCGACGTGATGGTGTCGGCGGCGGCGATGAGCAAAGTGGTCGAGCGCTATGTGCGCGAGTACCCGAGCCAGTACATGTGGAGCATGAAGCGCTTCAAGAAGCGCCCGGCCGGCGAGGCGCGCTGGTACTGAGTTATCCACTGCTCTTCCAGTAGGCTGAATGCACTTCTGCCTGTGGTAGCAGGGACCTTGTGGGAGCGGGTTTACCCGCGAATGCAATGTTGGCTTCACCGGCGCATTCGCGGGTGAACCCGCTCCCACAGGGACCGCGTCAGCTTGAGATTTTGTCGAGCTTCTTCAGGAACACAGTCATCTCTTTCTCGGCTTGCTTGTCCCCATGGGCCTGCGCCGCGACGATCCCCTCCTCCCAGGCCTTGCGCGCCGCCGCCAGGTCACCCTGCAGCTGATGCGCCTTGCCCAGCAGCTTCCATGCCGCCGAGTACTTCGGGTCCTGTTCCACGCAGCGCGCCAGATGCACCGCCGCTTCAGCGCCATTGCCTTCATCCAGCCAGGCTTTACCCAGCCCGAACCGGAGCAATGGGTTATCCACACCCTTGGCCAGCATCTTCTCCAGCGATTCGCGCATGCCCTGTATTCCTAGAAGAAACTCAAGCCGACGTGGAACAGCTTCTCCACATCCCGAATATGCTTTTTATCCACAACGAACAGGATCACATGGTCGCCCGATTCGATCATGGTGTCGTCGTGGGCAATCATCACCTCTTCGTCACGAATGATCGCGCCGATGGTAGTGCCCGGCGGCAGGGCGATGTCTTCGATCGCCTTGCCGACCACCTTGCTCGACTTCGAATCGCCGTGCGCCACCGCTTCGATAGCTTCGGCAGCGCCACGGCGCAGCGAGTGCACGCTGACGATGTCGCCTCGGCGCACGTGCGCCAGCAGGGTGCCGATGGTGGCCAGCTGCGGGCTGATGGCGATGTCGATGTCGCCACCCTGCACCAGGTCGACATAGGCCGGGTTGTTGATGATGGTCATCACCTTT
The DNA here is from genome assembly GCF_049486705.1 of Pseudomonas sp. NLJ1. Taxonomy (NCBI): domain Bacteria; kingdom Pseudomonadati; phylum Pseudomonadota; class Gammaproteobacteria; order Pseudomonadales; family Pseudomonadaceae; genus Pseudomonas; species Pseudomonas sp. NLJ1. The sequence goes on from NZ_CP137735.1 coordinate 2,831,134, forward strand.
CGCGCACCCAGGCGCTTGGCCAGCAGCGACGACATGATGTTGGCCTCGTCGTCGTTGGTCAGGGCCAGGAAGATGTCGGCGTCGGCGATGTTCTCCTCGAGCATCAGGTCCTTGTCCGAGGCGCTGCCCTGCAGCACCACGGTGCTTTCCAGGGTATCGGAGAGGTGCCGGCAACGGGCCGGGCTCATCTCGATGATCTTCACCTGGTAGCGGCTTTCGATTGCTTCGGCCAGGCGCTCGCCGATCTGACCGCCACCGGCGATGACCACACGCTTGTTGGTTTCGTCGATGCGGCGCAGCTCGCCCATCACCGCGCGGATGTCCTTCTTCGCGGCGATGAAGAACACTTCGTCGTCTGCTTCGATCACCGTGTCGCCCCGCGGGGTGATGGGGCGGTCGCGGCGGAAGATGGCCGCCACGCGGGTGTCGACGTTGGGCATGTGTGCGCGGATCTGGCGCAGTTGCTGGCCGACCAGCGGCCCGCCGTAGTACGCCTTTACTGCAACCAGTTGGGCCTTGCCTTCGGCGAAGTCGATCACCTGCAGCGAACCCGGGTGCTCGATCAGGCGTTTGATGTAGTTGGTCACCACCTGCTCCGGGCTGATCAGCACATCGACCGGGATATGGTCGTTGTCGAACAGCTCTTCGCGGGTCAGGTAGGCCGACTCGCGCACCCGAGCGATCTTGGTCGGGGTGTGGAACAGCGAATAGGCCACCTGGCAGGCGACCATGTTGGTCTCGTCACTGTTGGTTACCGCAACCAGCATGTCGGCGTCGTCGGCACCGGCCTGGCGCAGCACCGTAGGCAGCGAGCCGCGGCCTTGCACGGTGCGGATGTCCAGGCGGTCGCCAAGGTCGCGCAGGCGGTCGCCGTCAGTGTCGACCACGGTGATGTCGTTGGCTTCGCTGGCCAGGTGTTCCGCCAGCGTACCGCCTACCTGCCCTGCGCCGAGGATGATGATCTTCATCCGCTACTCCCTACCTTTTGTTCTTATCCGCGCGAGGCGGCGATCTTGATCAGCTTGGCATAGTAGAAACCGTCGTGGCCGCCCTCCTGCGCCAGCAACTGACGGCCGTGGGGCTGGCGCAGGCCGGCTTCGGTGGCCAGGTCCAGCTCACGGGCGCCCGGAGTGCGGGCGAGGAAGGCATCGATCACTTCGGTGTTCTCGGTCGGCAGGCTGGAGCAGGTGGCGTACAGCAGCATGCCGCCCACTTCCAGAGTCGGCCACAGGGCATCGAGCAGCTCGCCTTGCAGGTTGGCCAGGGCCGGGATGTCGTCGGCCTGGCGGGTCAGCTTGATGTCCGGATGGCGGCGGATCACGCCGGTGGCCGAGCATGGTGCGTCGAGCAGGATGCGCTGGAACGGCTTGCCGTCCCACCAGCTGGCGGTGTCGCGGGCATCACAGGCGATCAGCTCGGCGTCAAGTTGCAGGCGGTCGAGGTTTTCGCGCACCCGGGTCAGGCGCTTGGCTTCGAGGTCGATGGCCACCACGTGGGCCAGGCCGGCTTCGGCTTCCAGCAGGTGGCAGGTCTTGCCGCCTGGTGCACAGCAGGCATCGAGCACGCGCTGGCCGGGGGCCAGTTCCAGCAGGTCGGCGGACAGCTGCGCGGCTTCGTCCTGCACGCTCACCCAGCCTTCGGCAAAGCCTGGCAGGCCGCGTACGTCGCAGGCTTCGGTCAGCACGATGCCGTCACGGCTGTACTGGCAGGCGCTGGCGCCAATACCCGCCTCGGCCAGCAGTGCCAGATAGGCATCACGGCTGTGGTGGCGGCGGTTGACCCGCAGGATCATTGGCGGGTGGGCGTTGTTGGCGGCGCAGATGGCCTCCCACTGCTCCGGCCAGAAGGCCTTCAGCGACTTCTGCAGCCAGCGCGGGTGGGCAGTGCGTACCACCGGGTCGCGCTCCATGCTGGCCAGCAGTTCCTCGCCTTCGCGTTGGGCGCGGCGCAGTACGGCATTGAGCAGGCCCTTGGCCCACGGCTTCTTCAGCTTGTCGGCACAGCCGACGGTCTCGCCGATAGCGGCGTGGGCCGGGATACGGCTGTAGAACAGCTGGTACAGGCCGACCAGCAGCAGCGCCTGCACATCGGCATCGGCGGCCTTGAACGGCTTCTGCAGCAGCTGCGCGGCCAGCAGGTCGAGGCGTGGCTGCCAGCGCGCGGTGCCGAACGCCAGGTCCTGGGTCAGGCCACGGTCGCGTTCATCGACCTTGTCCAGTTGCGCCGGCAGCGAGCTGTTCAGCGAGGCCTTGCCGCTGAGCACAGCTGCAAGGGCACGGGCGGCGGCGAGGCGTGGGTTCATTGGCCCAGCACCTTGCCGCTGGCGAATTTCTCGCGACGGCTGTTGAACAGGTCGCTGAAGTTCAGTGCCTTGCCGCCCGGCAGTTGCAGGCGGGTCAGGCTCAGTGCCTGGTCACCGCAGGCGACCACCAGGCCGTCCTTGCTGGCGGAAAGGATCTCGCCAGGGGCGCCGTTGCCTGTGGACAAGCTGGCGGCGAGCACCTTCACGCTTTCGCCATCCAGGGTGCTGTGGCAGACCGGCCATGGATTGAAGGCACGGATCAGGCGCTCCAGCTCGACGGCCGAGCGGCTCCAGTCGATGCGCGCTTCGTCCTTGTTCAGCTTATGTGCATAAGTGGCCAGGGCATCGTCCTGTACCTCGCCTTGCAGCGAACCGTCGGCCAGGCCGGCGATGGCTTGCACTACTGCCGGCGGGCCCATCTCGGCCAAGCGGTCATGCAGGCTGCCGCCAGTGTCTTCGGCGCTGATCGGGGTTACCACCTTGAGCAGCATCGGGCCGGTGTCCAGGCCTGCCTCCATACGCATCACGGTCACACCGCTCTCGGCGTCTCCGGCTTCCACGGCGCGCTGGATCGGTGCGGCACCGCGCCAGCGTGGCAGCAGGGAAGCATGGCTGTTGATACAGCCCAGGCGCGGGATATCCAGCACCACCTGTGGCAGGATCAGGCCGTAGGCGACCACCACCATCAGGTCCGGCTTCAGCGCGGCCAGTTCGGCCTGGGCTTCTGCGTTGCGCAGGGTCGGCGGCTGGAACACCGGGATGTCATGGGCCACAGCCAGTTGCTTGACCGGGCTTGGCATCAGCTTCTGGCCACGGCCGGCGGGGCGGTCGGGCTGGGTGTAGACGGCCACGATCTCGTACGGGCTGTCGAGCAGGGCCTTGAGGTGTTCGGCGGCAAACTCTGGAGTGCCTGCAAAGACGATGCGCATGGAGTTCTCGCTTCAAAAAGAAAAAGGCTTGCCGGAGCAAGCCTTCTGGAAGGTGGGGGTCAGGCTTGCTGGCGGTGCTGCTTTTCCAGCTTCTTCTTGATCCGGTCGCGCTTGAGCTGCGACAGGTAGTCGACGAACAGCTTGCCGTTGAGGTGATCGAATTCGTGCTGCACGCACACCGCCAGCAGCCCTTCGCACTCAAGCTCGTATGGCTTGCCGTCGCGGTCCTGGGCCTTGACCCGCACACGCAGCGGGCGGTCGACGTTCTCGTAGAAGCCAGGTACCGACAGGCAACCTTCCTGGTACTGGCCCATGTCGTGGGTCAGCTCTTCGACCGTGGGGTTGATGAAGACGCGCGGCTCGCTGCGGTCTTCACTGAGGTCCATGACCACGACCTGCAGGTGCACGTTGACCTGGGTGGCGGCCAGGCCGATGCCAGGGGCTTCGTACATGGTTTCAAACATGTCGTCGATCAGCTGACGCAGGGCGTCGTCGAACACCGTCACCGGCTTGGCGATGGTGCGCAGGCGCGGGTCCGGGAATTCGAGAATGTTCAAGATGGCCATAAGGTCAGGCAGTCACTGTGCGTTCGGTTGAAAACTGAGCACACATAATAAAGGGAAACGGGGATTTCAGCACCTGCGAAAGCTCGTCTAGGGTTTTCAGGGCCAGCTTATAGCCCATTCGATGGACAGGTTGTCAAAGCGTTATCAACAAAGTTATCCACAGTTTGTGCCACGTTGCTGGCCCCGTTTCGATCAAGGATGATCCCCATGCAAACCTACCATTCGTCGCCTCTTCCACCTGCCGAACTGGAGGCGAGATTACGTCTGCACCGGCTGCCGGAGACAGGATTGCGTCGCTTTAACACCTTGCTGGGGGCCTTTGGCAGTGCCTCATCGGCGCTGTGTGCTCCGGCCGGCGCCTGGCGCGCATTGGGCATACCACAGGCCACCATAGATGCCCGGCGCAGTGCCGAAGTACGTGAGGGTGCATTGGCCGCAATGGCCTGGCTAGAGCGCCCGGGCCAGTATTTACTGATGTGGGACAGCCCTGGCTACCCGCCACTATTGGCGGAAATCGACGATGCCCCTCCGCTGCTTTTCGTCGCAGGCGACCCGGCCTTGCTCGAGCGCCCACAACTGGCAATTGTGGGCAGCAGGCGTGCTTCACCCCCGGCGCTCGATACCGCTGCGGCATTTTCCCGCTACCTGGCGCAGGCCGGCTTCACAATTACCAGCGGCTTGGCTGTGGGCATCGATGGTGCCGCTCATCGGGCCGCATTGCAGGCTGGTGGGGGCACGATTGGCGTACTCGGCACGGGGTTGCAAAAACTTTATCCACAGCGCCACAAGTCGCTTGCGCAAGCGATGATCGACAATGGCAGCGCGCTGGTTTCCGAGTACCCGCTGGATGCCGGGCCGCTGCCTGGCAACTTCCCGCGGCGCAATCGCATCATCAGTGGCCTGTCGCTGGGCGTGCTGGTGGTCGAGGCCAGCCTGGCCAGTGGTTCGCTGATTACCGCACGCCTGGCTGCCGAGCAAGGCCGCGAGGTGTATGCCATACCGGGCTCCATTCACCACCCTGGGGCCAAGGGGTGCCACCAGTTGATCCGTGACGGCGCGCTGTTGGTGGAGAGCGTGGAGCAGATCCTGGAAAGCCTGCAGGGCTGGCAGAACCTGCCACCTGCGGTTGTGGACAAATTCGACCATCCTCTGCTCGCCTTGCTGCATGCTGCGCCACAAACCAGCGAAAGCCTGGCCCACTGCAGCGAGCTGCCCTTGGCCGAGGTGCTGGCGCAACTGACCGAATTGGAGCTGCAAGGCCGGGTCAGCAACGAAGCCGGGCGTTGGTTTGCCCGCGCGGGCTAAGTACACTGCTCACAAGCAAGGTTTATAGGCGGAGTGACAGAAATGGTGAGCAGTTTTCGTGTGCAACAAGCCGCACGTGAGATCCGGGCGGGCGCGGTGATCGCCTACCCGACGGAAGCGGTCTGGGGCCTGGGCTGTGACCCGTGGAACGAGGACGCGGTGTATCGCCTGCTGGCGCTTAAGTCGCGGCCTGTGGATAAAGGGCTGATTCTGGTCGCCGACAACATCCGCCAGTTCGACTTTTTGTTCGAGGACTTCCCCGAAGACTGGATCGACCGCATGGGCAGCACCTGGCCGGGGCCGAATACCTGGCTGGTGCCGCACCAGGACCTGTTGCCTGAGTGGGTGACCGGCGAGCATGACACCGTGGCGCTGCGGGTCAGTGACCACCCGGTGGTGCGTGAGCTGTGCGCGTTGGTCGGGCCGTTGATTTCCACCTCGTGCAACCCTGGCGGGCGCCCGGCGGCGAAGACCCGGTTGCGGGTGGAGCAGTACTTTCATGGTCAGCTGGATCTGGTGTTGGGTGGGGCCTTGGGTGGAAGGAAGAACCCGAGTGTGATTCGCAACCTGGCCACAGGCGAAGTCGTTCGCCCGGGCTGATACATATCCACAGGCCTTTCCGGGACCTCCTGTGGGAGCGGGCGAGCCCGCGAAGAATCCAACGCGGTGCCTGGCACGGGCTTCGCCCGTGTTCGCGGGCATGCCCGCTCCCACAGGTCAGGGCCAAGTCCCCGCAGATTTTTCTGATTTTGTCTCGAAGGGCTGTCCAGCTTGCGGCTTGGGAAATATCCTACGAGCCGCGTCCTCTGCCATCACCTTCTCAGTGGGAACCAGTGCCCCTAGGCTTCACCCATCGCCGAATAACTTGGCGATCGGGTGTGGTAGCCCGGATGCATTTTTTCCATGGCAGTCTATGGTGACTGTGCGTGGGAGGCTTTCGAGCCTGCCTGGATTGGAAAATGCCCGGGTCTACCACCTCGCGTACAGTCGCCACCCATTCACGTGGTAGTGATTGGTGGCGGCAATGAGGAGCATTTTCCAATGATGAAGAAAATAGTCCCCGATCCACCGCTTCCCTGCACCTCTACTCGCCCCTTCGGCCGCTGCGATGCCGGCCACGAACCGCTGTTCACCGTAAACCCGAACATTTCCGCCGAGGACGCCTTGGTTCATGTAGCTCTGTATCTGCGAGGCGCCTACGAAACGGGCTCGAAAGCCCTTGAGTACCTGCGCGAAGAAGGCCGTGGCATGTATTGGTCGAGCCTGCATTCCATTGAACTTGCGGAGGGATTGGTGGAGGCGATTCTCGATGGTATCGAGTCGATACCAACAAGCCGCCCTCCACAGGCATAGCGCCCTGTTCAAGGCCGACGCAGTACCTGTGGGAGCGGCGCGCCCGCGAACACCGGCGCAGCCGGTGCCATGCACCGCGGTGCCTGCTTCGCGGGCATGCCCGCTCCCACAGGGATAGCGCCGTATTCAAGGCCGACGCAGTACCTGTGGGAGCGGGTTCACCCGCGAACACCGGCAAAGCCGGTGCCATGCACCGCGGTGTCTTCTTCGCGGGTAAACCCGCTCCCACAGGTAAAGTGATTGGCCCCAGTTCTTGGGAACCTGTGGGAGTGGGCTCAGGGGATCAGTACAGTCGACCCCACAGTCCTGCGCGCCGACAGCTCCGCCTGTGCCTTGGCCACCTCACTCAGCGGATACCGCTGCTGGATATCCACAACCAGCTTGCCGCTGCCAATCATCGCAAACAGGTCATCGGCCATGGCCTGGGTATTCTCGGCATTGTTGGCATAGGTCGCCAACGTGGGCCGGGTCACATACAACGAGCCCTTCTGCGCCAGAATCCCCAGGTTCACCCCGCTCACTGCCCCCGAGGCATTACCAAAGCTCACCATCAACCCACGCGGCTGCAGGCACTCCAGCGAGGTCAGCCAAGTATCGGCACCCACACCGTCATACACCACCGGGCATTTCTTGCCGTCGGTCAGCTCCAGCACCCGCTTGGCTACGTCTTCACGGCTGTAATCGATGGTTGCCCAAGCCCCCAGCGCTTTGGCCCGCTCGGCCTTTTCGGCAGAGCTCACGGTCCCGATCAGCTTGGCGCCCAGCGCCTTCGCCCACTGGCACGCCAACGAACCCACGCCACCAGCCGCCGCATGGAACAGAATCACATCTCCCGCCTTCACCTGGTAGGTCTGCTTCAGCAGGTACTGCACGGTCAAACCCTTGAGCATCACCGCCGCCGCCTGCTCGAAGCTGATGTTGTCGGGCAGCTTCACCAGGTTGGCTTCCGGCAGCGTATGTACCTCGCTATATGCGCCCAACGGGCCACCGGCATGAGCCACGCGGTCACCCACTTTCAGCCGGGTTACGCCCTCGCCAACCGCCTCGACCACACCCGCCGCTTCGGTACCCAGCCCCGAAGGCAGGGACGGCGGCGCATACAGCCCGCTGCGGAAGTAGGTATCAATGAAGTTCAGACCGATCGCATGGTTCCGCACACGTACCTGCTGCGGCCCTGGCGGGGCTGGTTCGAACTCCACAAACTGCAGCACTTCCGGGCCGCCATGCTGGCTGAACTGGATACGCTTGGCCATCTCGCACTCCTGTCGTATGGGTCGGGAAAGGCCTTCTATCGGACGCCTTTGCTTGATCGCCGTCAACTGCGGCGCGCGGGCTGGCGGTGGTATGCTACCCGGCGAATTCTTCCCTGCCCGTTCCTGGTGACCCGATGACTAGCCGCACCGAGGCCGTGAAAGCCTACCTGCTCGACCTGCAAGACCGCATCTGCTCTGCCCTCGAAACCGAAGACGGCGGTGCCCGCTTCGTCGAGGACGCCTGGGTGCGCGAAGCCGGTGGCGGGGGCCGCACGCGGGTGATCGGTGATGGCAAAGTGATCGAGAAAGGCGGGGTCAACTTCTCCCACGTGTTCGGTGCAGGCTTGCCACCCTCTGCCAGTGCTCACCGCCCCGAGCTGGCGGGCCGTGGCTTCGAGGCCCTGGGTGTGTCGCTGGTGATCCACCCGCACAACCCGCATGTACCCACTTCTCACGCCAACGTGCGCTTCTTCATCGCCGAAAAGGAAGGTGAAGAGGCTGTCTGGTGGTTCGGCGGCGGCTTCGACCTCACCCCGTACTACGGCAATGAAGAAGACTGCATCCACTGGCACCGTGTGGCCGAGCAGGCATGCGCGCCGTTCGGCGCCGACGTGTACCCGCGCTACAAGGCCTGGTGCGACCGCTATTTCCACCTCAAGCACCGCGGCGAGCCACGCGGTATCGGTGGCCTGTTCTTCGATGACCTGAACGAATGGGACTTCGACACCTGCTTCGCCTTCATCCGCGCAATCGGCGATGCCTACATCAACGCCTACCTGCCGATCATCCAGCGTCGCAAGGGCACCCCTTACACCCCGCAGCAGCGCGAGTTCCAGGAATACCGCCGTGGCCGCTACGTGGAGTTCAATCTGGTCTACGACCGTGGCACCCTGTTCGGCCTGCAGTCCGGTGGCCGCACCGAGTCCATCCTCATGTCGCTGCCGCCGCAGGTGCGCTGGGGCTACGACTGGAAGGCCGCGCCTGGTAGCGAAGAAGCGCGCCTTACCGAGTACTTCCTGCAGGACCGCGACTGGCTCGGTCAGTAAGCCTGTGGATAACCAAGGAGCCGTCATGGACCAGTACGTTGTTTTTGGTAACCCCATCGGCCACAGCAAATCGCCGTTGATCCATCGCCTGTTTGCCGAGCAGACCGGCCAGGACCTGGAGTACAGGACGCTGCTGGCGCCACTGGACGAATTCAGCGACTGCGCGCGCGGTTTCTTCAAGCAAGGCAGCGGCGGCAACGTCACCGTGCCGTTCAAGGAAGAAGCTTACCGCCTGTGTGACAGCCTGACCCCGCGTGCCCAGCGCGCGGGTGCAGTGAACACGCTGAGCAAGCTGGCCGATGGCACTCTGCAGGGCGACAACACCGATGGCGCTGGCCTGGTGCGCGACCTGACTGTGAATGCCGGGGTGGAGCTTGCGGGCAAGCGCATTCTGATCCTTGGGGCCGGTGGTGCGGTGCGTGGCGTGCTAGAGCCGATCCTGGCGCACAAGCCGCAGTCGCTGGTGATTGCCAACCGGACCGTGGAAAAGGCCGAGCAGCTGGCGCGTGAGTTCGATGAGCTGGGGCCGGTGGTAGCCAGCGGGTTTGCCTGGTTGCAGGAGCCGGTGGATGTGATCATCAATGCCACCTCGGCGAGCCTGGCCGGGGAATTGCCGCCTATTGCCGACAGCCTGGTCGAGGCGGGGCGCACGGTTTGCTATGACATGATGTATGGCAAGGAGCTTACGCCGTTTTGCCAGTGGGCCGAGAAGCTGGGGGCGGTGAAGGTGCTGGATGGCTTGGGGATGCTGGCTGAGCAGGCGGCTGAGGCGTTCTTTATCTGGCGTGGGGTACGGCCGGATACGGCGCCGGTTTTGGCAGAGTTGCGCCGGCAGCTGGCTCGCGGCTGAGATTGTCGGGGCCGCTTTGCGGCCCATCGCGACACAAGGCCGCTCCTACAGGGGACCGCGTCAGCATGCATAGCGCGGTCGGTGTAGGAGCGGCCTTGTGTCGCGATGGGCTGCGCAGCAGCCCCAATCTCAGCCCAATATCACTCTTCAAACCGGATCGGACAAAGCTCCACCCCCTCCAGCTTCTGTAATTCCTCGATCACCTGCGGCCTTGCCCGGTGCAGCGTCAGGCTCCCCCCCGCCCGCCGCAACCGCCGCGCCTCGCGGTGCAACATATCCACCCCCGAGTAATCGATAAAATTCACCTGCCGCGCATCGATCACCACATGCGGCCCTTGGCAGCGCTGCAAGCGCACCTGCAGATAATGCGCCGCGCCAAAGAAGATCGACCCGCCCACCCGCAGCACATCCGCCTCCCCTTCACGGCTCTGCTGCACCCGGGGGCGCGAGGTGCGCTTCAGATAGAAGAACAGCGATGCCAGCACTCCGGCATAGATCGCCGTCTGCAGCTCCAGCAACAAGGTCGCTGCCGCCGTCAGGGCCATCACCAGGAACTCCGAGCGACTGACCCGAAACAGCGCACGAATGCCCCGGTGGTCCACCAATCCCCAGCAGATCAGCAAGATGCTGCCGGCCATGGCCGGGATCGGCAGGTGCGCGATCAGCCCGGCCCCGGCAACGGCGAACACCGCCACCCACAGCGCCGAGAAAACCCCGGCCATGGGCGAGCGGGCGCCAGCGTCGTAGCTCAGCCCTGAGCGGGTGAAGGAGCCGGAAGACAGGTAACCGGAGAAAAACGCACCGACAATGTTCGACAAGCCCTGTGCGCGTATCTCCTGGTCAGCGTCGATCAACTGCTCCGAACGTGCGGACAACGAGCGGGCAATCGACAGGCTGGTGACCAGCCCGAGCATGCCCACCGCGACGGCGCTCGGTAACAGGCGCAGGATCAGTTCCACATCCAGCAAGGGCAGCGGACTGAAGGGTGGCAGCTGGCCGGTGAATGCCGGCACTCGCGGCACATGGGCAAAGAACCCAGGCAGCAGCCAGGCCAGAAGGCTGACCAGAATCAGGCTTATCAACAGGCTGGGCCAGCGTGGGCGCCAGAGCTTGAAGCCTACGCCGATCACCACTGTGGCCAGGCCCAGAATCAAGGAAGGCAGGTCGACCTCGCCGGCATGGTTGGCCAGGTCCTGTACGGTCTTCAACGCCGTGGCCTGGCTTGGCAGGTCCATGCCCAGCAGGTTGGGTAGCTGGCCCAGGGCAATGACGACAGCGGCGCCCAAGGTAAAGCCAAGCACCACCGAATGGGAGACGAAGTTGACCAGTGCGCCGAACCGCAAAAGCCCGAGCAGCAACTGGAAGATGCCGCCGAGGAAGGTCAGTAGCAGTACCAGGGTGACGTAGTCGGCGCTGCCGGCCACGGCCAGCGGGCTGATGCTGGCGTAGAGGACGATGGAGATGGCGGCGGTCGGGCCGCATATCAGGTGCCAGGACGAGCCCCACAGGCAGGCGATCAGCACTGGCACGATGGCGGCGTACAGGCCGTATTCGGCGGGCAGGCCGGCGATCAGGGCGTAGGCGATGGATTGCGGCAGGGCGAGGATGGCACCGCTCAGACCCACCAGCAGGTCCTGGCGCAGGCTGCGGCCCGATTGGCGGGGGAGCCAGGAAAGGAAGGGCAGCAGGTGAGTGAGGCGATGCATGAGATATCCAGATTTCCGAAGGTGCACTGTCCCCCCGTGGGAGCGGGTTCACCCGCGAATGCGACAGTGAGGCTACCGACGCATTCGCGGGTGAACCCGCTCCCACAGGATCGGTTTACAGCTTGGTTTTTACTGCTTCGCTCGCATCCCCGCCACTTTTGGTGGTAACCCCGGCCAACCACCCTTCCAGCACCTCGGGGTGCGCCTTCAGCCAAGCCTTTGCCGCATCATCGAAGCTGATCTTCTTGTCCACAACCTCGGCCATGATGCTGTTTTCCATGTCCAGGGTGAACTTCAGGTTCCCCAACAGCTTCGCCGCATTCGGGCAGGCTTGTGGATAACCCTTGCGGGTCAGGGTATACACCTCGCCCTTGCTGCCAAACCATTTCTCCCCGCCGGTCAGGTAATGCATCTTCAGCTTCACGTTCATCGGGTGCGGGGTCCAGCCGAGGAAGGTGATGAACTGCTGTTTCTTCACCGCCCGGTCAACCTGCGCCAGCATCGCCTGCTCGCTGGACTCCACCAGTTTCCACTGTCCAAGGTTGAATTCATTCTTGTCGATGATTTCCTTCAACGACAGGTTGGCCGGTGCCCCGGAGCCGATCCCGTACAGCTTCTTGTCGAACTGGTCGGCGTGCTTCTGCAAATCGGCGAAATCCTTCACCCCGGCATGCCACACATAGTCGGGCACCGCCAAGGTGAACTCGGTTCCTTCCAGGTTGCGCGAGAGCTGCTGCACATCGCCATTGGCGATGAACTTGTCATGAAAGCCCTGCTGTGCCGGCATCCAGTTGCCGAGGAAGGCATCGACGCGGCCATCCTTGAGGCCGCCGTAGATGATCGGCACGGCCAGGCTGTCGATTTTCACCTGGTAACCCAGGCTTTCCAGCAGCAGGCGGGCCAAGGCGTTGGTCGTGGCGATGTCGCTCCAGCCGGGGTCGGCCATTTTCACGGTGGTGCATTGCGCGTCGCTGTCGGCGGCGTGAGCCGTGGCGGTACCGAGGCTCAGGGCCAGGGCGAACACGGCGGCGGAGAACTTGTGCATGGCGGCCTCTTTTCTCAATCCAGGGGTGCGGGCTGTGGATAACGTGCCTTGCGCTCGAGGTCGTCGAGATCGATGTGGTTGCGCATGTACTGTTGGCTGGCATCCACCAGCGGTTGGTGGTCCCAGCTTTTCAGCTTGCCGATGGCCAGCGCCTCGGCCACCAGGCGGCGGCGCCGCTGGCTGGCCAGAACCTGCTGGCGCAGGCTGGGGATATCCCAGCGCTGCTGTGCTTCATCGACAAATGCCTGCAGCAGCGCCTGGTGCTCCGGGCTGCCGGTGAGGTTCTCCCGCTCGTGCGGGTCGCGGCTCAGGTCATAGAGTAGGCATGGGTCGTCTTCGCTGTACACGAACTTGTAGGGCCCGCGGCGGATCATCATCAGCGGGCCGACGGTACCTTCGGCCATGTACTCGCCGATCACCTCGTCATGCCCGCCCTGCCCTTGCAGGTGGCCGATCAGCGAGCGGCCATCGAGGTGCAGGTGGTTATCCACAGCGCCGCCAGCCAGTTCGACCAGGGTTGGCAGCAGGTCGCAGGTAGACACCGAGGCGCTGACCCGGGCTGGCGCGTAGCGTTTCGGCGCGTGCACCAGCAGCGGCACCCGCGCCGACATCTCGAACCAGTGCATCTTGTACCAGAGGCCACGTTCGCCAAGCATGTCGCCGTGGTCTCCGGAGAACACGATCAGAGTGTCGTCGGCCAGGTTGCATTCCTCCAGGGTCTGCAGTAGCAGGCCGATGTTGTCGTCGATGTAGCTGCAGGCGCCGAAGTAGGCACGGCGGGCATCGCGGATTTTGTCCACAGGCAGCGGCTTGTTCCACAAGTCGTAGACTTTCAACAGGCGCTGCGAGTGCGGGTCGAGTTCTGCCTGGCTGAATTCGGCGCGGGGCATGGGGATATCCACACCCTCGTAGCGATCCCAGTAGCGCTTGGGGATGGTGTAAGGGTCGTGCGGGTGGGTCATCGACACGGTCAGGCAGAACGGCCGGCCATCGTTTTCGCGCACATGGTCGTACAGGTACTGGCGCGCCTTGAAGACCACTTCCTCGTCGAAATCCAGCTGGTTGGTACGCACGCACGGGCCTGCCTGCAGCACTGAGGACATGTTGTGGTACCAGCTCGGGCGCACGTTGGGCTCATCCCAATTCACCGTCCAGCCATAGTCGGCTGGGTAGATATCGCTGGTCAGTCGTTCTTCGTAGCCGTGCAGCTGGTCCGGGCCGCAGAAGTGCATCTTGCCCGAAAGCGCGGTGCGGTAACCCAGGCGGCGCAGGTAATGGGCGTACGTCGGTACGTCGGCTGGGAAGTCGGCGGCGTTGTCGTAGGCGCCGATGCGACTGGGCAACTGACCGCTGACCAGGGTGAAGCGCGAGGGGGCGCACAACGGGCTGTTGCAGTAGGCCGAGTCGAACACCACCGCCTGTTCGGCAAGGCGGCTCAGGTGCGGCATCTGGATCGGTGAAGAGGCGTAGATCGGCAGCAAGGGTGCGGCCATCTGGTCGGCCATGATGAACAGGATATTCGGGCGCGTCATGGTGGCTTCCATCTTTGAAGGTTATGCGGACCGCTTGCCTATCAAGATGCAACTGTGGATAACATGGGTAAAGCCCATGGCGGGCAATGACTGGGATTAGCCCTGCTTATGTTTGAGCACCTTGCCAAGTTGTCGCTGGATACATTGCGCGTGTTCGAGGCCGCCGCACGGTTGCGTGGCTTTACCGCTGCGGCGCTGGAGCTGGGGACCACGCAGCCAGCGGTAAGCCAGCAAGTCAAAAGGCTGGAGGCACAGCTGGGCACGCGGCTGTTCGACCGCATTTACCGGGGTATCGAGCTGACCGAGGCTGGCCAGGTGCTGTTCGAACAGGTTCATCAAGGCCTGCAGGCCATGGAGGACGGTATCGCCCAGGCCAGTGGGCGGGGCCAGCGCGAAGTGCTGCAGGTGGCTACCGACTTCGCTTTTGCGGCGTTCTGGCTGATGCCACGGCTGCAGCGTTTTCACGAGGCTTATCCACAGGTGGACGTTAGCCTGGTGACCGGTGAGCGTAGCCAGGGCATGTTGCGGCCGGACATTGATGTTGCTGTGCTGTTTGGCGACGGGCGCTTTCACCAGGGCGAGAGCCGTTGGCTATTCGATGAGGAGGTTTTCCCGGTGTGCAGCCCCCGGCTGACTCATAGCAAACCCTTGTCAGCCGTGGCTTTGCAACGGTTGCCCTTGCTGCACTTGAAGGGCGAGCAGGCTAGCCGCTGGTTTGACTGGGCGGGCGTGTTTCGCGGGTTTGGCGTGGCCAGCCCGCCGCCGCCGGGGCAGTTGCGGTTCGATAACTATACGTTGCTGATCCAGGCGGCGATCGCTGGGCAGGGAGTGGCTATCGGTTGGGGACATCTGGTGGATGGGTTGGTGGAGCAAGGGTTGCTATGCCGGCCGCTTGAGGGGAGTTTGCGCTCGGCGCGCGGATATTACGCGGTGCTGCCGCCTCGCAAGCGGCGTGGGGCGTTGATCGAGCGGTTTGTGGATTGGTTGGAGCAAGAGCGCAGCCTTTGAGATTTTCGGGCCGCTTTGCGGCCCATCGCGACACAAGGCCGCTCCTACAAAGGCCGGCCCGTGTAGGAGCGGCCTTGTGTCGCGATGGGCTGCGCAGCAGCCCCGGCAATCTAGACCACGAAGTTCAGATGCTCGCCCCGGTGCAAGTCCAGCTCCAGCATATCCACCATCCCCGCCGCGACCCTGGCCAGGTGCCGCAACGGCTCAGCCAATCCCGGCTCAAGCGTGCCCTCGGTACTGCGAAAATGCTCCATCCCCAACCCGGGCAGCTCCTGCGGCGCATTGATCAACGTCCAGTGCAAGGCACTGCGCTGCAACCCATCGACCACATGGTCCACACACTCCCGCTCCACCTCGCTGTACTTGCCCGGCTCATCCAGCACATCGAAATCGCCCACCAACAACAGCCGGCGTATAGTCGTACGCTTCAGCCCCGCCACCAGCGCCTCGCTCATGCGAGCTTGCGCGGGCAGATCGCCCGACGCCAGCGTCGACAACAAGGCTATTACAGCTGACCCGCCTGCCGCGCCCTGCTCCGCCTGGTCAGCATCGCCCAGCCCGCCTATCTTGAAATGCAGGCCGGGGCGCGGCGCATGGCGGTTGAGGTCGTCGACCACGGCGGTGACTTCGTGCTGGCGCGACAGCAGCTCTACCATCAAGGCATTGCCCAGGCTGCTTTCAGGCCCGAACAGGACCAGTTTGAACACTGGGGTTTCGGCGTTTTTCACTGCATCACTCCCTTTGCAGGTGGTGATGGTTGGACCGCAATCAGGAGTTATCGTGCAAAGGATCAAGGGCTATCACGCCCACGTTTACTACGACGCAGATACCATGGACCAGGCCCGTGAACTGTGTGAGGAGGCGGCGCGGCTGTTTCCCGTGACCATGGGGCGCATGCACCAGAAACCGGTGGGGCCGCATCCGGACTGGAGCTGCCAGCTGGCGTTCGGGCCAGAGGTGGTGGGGGTGGTGTTGCCGTGGTTAGCGTTGTATCGGAAGGGGTTGGTGGTGTTCATGCACCCGCTGACCGGGGATGAACTGGCGGACCACCGGGATCATGCGATCTGGATGGGGGCTGTAAGGCCGCTGGATCTGTCGATTTTTGGGGGGTAGAGCTGCATAGCCTGTGCCGGCCTCTTCGCGGGTGAACCCGCTCCCACAGGGACTACACAGATACTGGAAACTGTGAAAAACCTGTGGGAGCGGGTTTACCCGCGAAGCAGGCGACGCGGTTCAGCGACGAGCGCCGCGCACCCCTTCAGCCAGTGCCGAGCACAGGCTCAATACATCGTTGACTGCCTGCTCGGCACTCTTGGCCTGGGCAATCTTGTCGACCAGCGCCGAGCCCACCACCACGCCGTCCGACAGGCGGGCAATGGCCGCAGCCTGCTCCGGCGTACGAATGCCGAAACCAACGCTGATCGGCAGATCGGTATGCCGACGCAGGCGGGCAATGGCTTCGGTCACGTGCTCGGTGGTCGCCGAGCCAGCGCCGGTCACACCGGCCACCGATACGTAGTAGACGAACCCGGAGCTGCGCTCCAGCACCCGCGGCAGGCGCGCGTCGTCGGTGGTCGGGGTGGTCAGGCGGATGAAGTCGATACCCGCGGCCTGGGCCGGGGTCGCCAGTTCGGCGTCGTGCTCTGGCGGCAGGTCGACGATGATCAGGCCATCGACACCCGCTTGCTTGGCTTCGGCCACGAACTTTTCCACGCCAAAGCGGTGGATCGGGTTGTAGTAACCCATCAGCACGATCGGCGTGGTCTGGTTATCCACACGGAATTCGCGAACCATCTGCAGGGTCTTGGCCAAGGTCTGGCCAGCCTCCAGGGCGCGCAGGGTGGCCAGCTGGATCGCCACGCCATCGGCCATCGGGTCGGTGAACGGCATGCCCAGTTCGATCACGTCGGCACCTGCAGCCGGCAGGCCCTTGAGGATCTGCAGCGAGGCGTCATAGCCTGGGTCGCCCGCGGTGACGAAGGTGACCAGTGCCGAGCGGCCTTCGGCTTTCAACTCGGCGAAACGTTGTTCAAGACGGCTCATGCCTGTTTCTCCTGGGCGGCCATGTGGCTCATGACGGTTTGCATGTCTTTGTCACCACGGCCCGACAGGCAGATCACCATCAGGTGGTCCTTGGGCAGCTTCGGTGCGCGCTTGATCGCTTCGGCCAGGGCGTGGGAGCTTTCCAGTGCCGGGATGATGCCTTCCAGTCGGCAGCAGGCATGGAACGCGTCCAACGCCTCGTCGTCAGTGATGCTGACGTATTCCACGCGCTTCACTTCGTGCAGGTAGGCGTGTTCCGGGCCGATGCCCGGGTAGTCCAGGCCGGCGGAAATCGAGTGGGCGTCGGTGATCTGGCCGTCTTCGTCCTGCAGCAGGTAGGTGCGGTTGCCGTGCAGCACGCCCGGTACGCCGCCGTTCAGGCTGGCGGCGTGCTTGTCGGTGTGCACGCCATGGCCACCGGCTTCGACGCCGATGATCTGTACGCTTGGCTCTTCGAGGAACTCATGGAACAGGCCCATGGCGTTGGAGCCACCACCGACGCAGGCAACCAGGCTGTCTGGCAGGCGGCCTTCCTTCTCTTGCAGCTGGGCGCGGGTTTCCTTGCCAATGATCGACTGGAAGTCGCGGACCATGGCCGGGTACGGGTGCGGGCCGGCCACGGTGCCGATCAGGTAGAAGGTGTCTTCGACGTTGGTGACCCAGTCGCGCAGGGCCTCGTTCATGGCGTCCTTCAGGGTGCCGGTGCCGGCGGTGACCGGCACGATCTCGGCGCCCAGCAGCTTCATGCGGAACACGTTGGCCTGCTGGCGCTCGATATCGGTGGCGCCCATGTAGATCACGCAAGGCAGGCCGAAGCGGGCAGCGACCGTGGCAGTGGCCACGCCGTGCATGCCGGCGCCGGTTTCGGCAATCAGGCGCTTCTTGCCCATGCGCTTGGCCAGCAGCACCTGGCCGATGCAGTTGTTCACCTTGTGCGCGCCGGTGTGGTTGAGTTCTTCACGCTTGAAGAAAATCTTCGCGCCGCCGCAGTGCTCGGTCAGGCGCTCGGCGAAGTACAGCGGGTTGGGGCGGCCGATGTAGTCGCGCTGGAAGTAGGCCAGGTCTTCGAGGAACTTGGGGTCTGCCTTGGCCGCTTCGTATTCGCGGGCCAGGTCCAGCACCAGTGGCATCAGGGTTTCGGCCACGTAGCGGCCGCCGAACGAGCCGAACAGGCCATTGGCGTCAGGGCCGGGACGGTATTGGGACTGGGTCATCGGGGCGCTCCAAGGCGTAATGAACAAGTGATGGGCTTTACTCTAACCACGGCAAGCCCTGCTGAAAACCGATAAGATTGCGCAAACTTGTCAGAAAAAGTCACAGGTAATATGGCTTACGACCTCCCTCCCCTGAACGCCCTGCGGGCCTTCGAGGCCACCGCACGGCTCAATAGTGTCAGCCAGGCGGCCGAAGCGTTGCATGTCACCCATGGTGCCGTCAGCCGGCAGATCAAGGTACTTGAAGAGCACTTGGGCGTAGCGCTGTTCGTGAAGGACGGGCGTGGCATCAAACTCACAGATGCCGGCGTACGCCTGCGCGATGCCAGTGGCGAAGCCTTCGACCGCCTGCGTAGCGTGTGCGCGGAGCTCAGCCACGATGTCAGCGATGCACCATTCGTGCTGGGCTGTTCGGGCAGCTTGCTGGCGCGCTGGTTTATCCCGCGACTGGGGCGGCTGCAGGCTGACTTGCCTGAGCTGCGCTTGCACCTGTCGGCCGGTGAAGGTGACCTGGACCCGCGGCGGCCAGGGCTGGATGCGCTGCTGGTATATGCCGAGCCGCCATGGCCGGCGGACATGCAGGTGCATGTGCTGGCCGAGGAGCGCATCGGGCCGGTGCTCAGCCCGCATTTCGCCGGTTTCGAGCGCTTGCAGGGCGCGCCGGTCAAGGCGTTGCTGGGCGAAGCCTTGCTGCACACCACCTCGCGCCCGCAGGCGTGGCCGACCTGGGCGCTGGAACAGGGGTTGGAGCCGGCGGCCCTTCACTATGGTCAGGCTTTCGAGCACCTGTATTACCTGCTGGAGGCTGCCGTGGCCGGGTTGGGTGTGGCGATTGCGCCGCAGCCGCTGGTCGCCGATGACCTGCGGGCGGGCCGTTTGAGTGCGCCGTGGGGTTTTTCACCTACCCCTGCAGCATTGGCGCTTTGGGTGCCCAGGCGCGCCGCGGACGGGCGCGCCGAGCAGTTGGCGCAGTGGCTAAAGGCAGAACTGGCGCGCCAGAGCGCTTAGTTGCGCTTGCACAGCAGGTAGGCCGCCAGCAGGCCCAGTGCGCCGATGGCAACACCCGCCGTGGTGTACGGGTGTTCCTGGGCGTAATCACGGGTGGCGAGGCCGGTCTGGCGGGTCCGCTGCTTCACTTCCTCGTAGGCATCGCTCAGCAGGCTACGGGAATGCCGAAGGGCGCTTTCGGCGTTGCTGCGGATGGCCTTCACCGACTTCTGGGATTCTTCCGACGCGTCATGCTTGAGGTTCTCCAGGCTCTTCAGAAGGCTCTCGATTTCGGCTTCCATACTTTCCAGGGACGTTTTACGCAGCGAATTGCGGTGCATGTTGACTCTCCTTCGCGTTGTGGGCTGTAGAGGTTGCGACTGCCAAGCGAAGCGAAAGTGCGATCGAACTTTTACCAACGGTGACGGTTCGCAGGTAAACCCTGCCTGCGCTGCTAGGCTGAATCTCACCGTTATCCAAGGAGAGCGCTCATGACCGATCATCACACCTACAAGAAGATCGAACTGGTAGGGTCGTCGACCACCAGCATCGAGGAGGCCATCAACAATGCCCTGGCCGAAGCCGGCAAGAGCATCAAGCACCTGGAATGGTTCGAAGTGATAGATACCCGAGGCCATATCCGCGACAACAAGGCGGCGCACTTCCAGGTCACGCTGAAGGTCGGCTTCCGTATAGCCAACAGCTGAAACACTGCCGGGCTGGATGAGCCCGGCATGATGGGGTATTCAGGAAGGGCGCGCCTTGGCGGGCGCCCCTTCTGATTTCATCTGCACAAGGAAAGCGAGTGATGAACAAACTGATTCTGGCGCTGGGCCTGATGGCCCTGGCCGGTGGTGCGCTGGCGGCGGGCAAGCCGTGCGAGGAGCTCAAGGCAGAGATTGCGGCCAAGCTGGATGCCAAGGGGGTCACCGGCTACAAGCTGGAGATCGTCGACAAGGGCGAGCCGGCCGGCAAGGTGATTGGCAGTTGCGAGGCTGGTACCAAGGAGATTGTGTACCGCCGCGGTTAACGGATTGGATTCTTCGCGGGTAAACCCGCTCCCACAGGTACAGCTTCGCTCTCAGGCCTGTGATACCCCTGTGGGAGCGGGTTTACCCGCGAAGAGGATCACCCGCTCTTGAGCGCCTGCGCCATCAGTTCATATGACCGAATCCGGTCCGCATGCTCATACAAATCACAGGTAAAGATCAGCTCATCTGCCCCGGTCTGCTCCAGCAGCACTTCCACCTTGGCCCGCACCTTTTGCGGGCTGCCGATCATCGCCAAACCGAGGAAGCTGCCTACCGCGTCCCGCTCATGGGGCAGCCACAGCCCATCCATGCTTTCCACCGGCGGCTTCTGCATCAGGCTCTGCCCGCGAATCAGTGCGAGGATGCGCTGGTACACCGAAGTGGCCAGGTACTCGGCCCTTTCATCGGTTTCCGCCACTACCATGGGGATGCCCAGCATCACATACGGCTTGTCCAGCGTGGTCGAAGGCTTGAAGTGGTTGCGGTACACGCGGATCGCCTCATGCATCAAGCGCGGCGCAAAGTGCGAGGCGAACGCGTAGGGCATGCCGCGCATCCCGGCCAGCTGGGCGCTGAACAGGCTGGAGCCAAGCAGCCACATCGGTACCTCGGTATCGTGCCCAGGCACGGCGATCACTTTTTGATCATCGGTACGCGGGCCGAGGTAGCGTGACAGTTCTTCGACATCGTCCGGGAAGTCATCCGGGCCGCCGGCGCGGTCGCGACGCAGGGCGTAGGCAGTCATCTGGTCGGAGCCTGGCGCGCGGCCCAGACCCAGGTCGATGCGCCCCGGATACAGGCTGGCCAGGGTGCCGAACTGCTCGGCGATCACCAGCGGCGCATGGTTGGGCAGCATGACCCCGCCAGAGCCCACGCGAATGCTCGAGGTCCCCCCAGCCAGGTAGCCGATCAGCACGGAAGTCGCCGAACTGGCGATGCCGTCCATGTTGTGGTGCTCGGCCACCCAGAAGCGGTTGTAGCCAAAGCGCTCGACGTGCTGCGCCAGGTCCAGCGAGTTGTGCAGTGACTGCGCCGGGCCGGCGTCGGCACGTACCGGCACCAGGTCGAGGGTGGAAATCTTCAGGTCACGCAACTGCGTCATGGAGCCTCCGCAAAGGTGTTTGGCCACAGGCCTTTTCAACTCTGTATGGGCATATTCGAAGGATTCAATGCTTGCCGTGCGATTGCTCTGAACTTGCCGTAGGCGGCTGACCTCTGAAGCCATAAGCATGTAACCCGAGACCAGGAGGCATCATGAAAAAGACAGCATCGGCGATCTGGCAAGGTGGCCTGAAAGACGGCAAAGGGCTGCTTTCTACCGAAAGTGGCGCACTCAAGCAGAACCCCTACGGCTTCAACACCCGTTTCGAGGGCTCATCCGGGACAAACCCGGAGGAGCTGATCGGCGCGGCACACGCCGGCTGCTTCTCGATGGCGCTGTCGATGATGCTGGGCGAAGCGGGGCTCACCCCGGACAGGATCGACACCGCTGCCGAAGTGACACTCGACAAGCAAGCTGATGGCTTCGCCATCACCGCAGTGCATCTGGTGCTCAGGGCCAAGGTGCCTGGGGCGAGTGAAGCGCAGTTCTTGCAGATCGCCGACAAGGCCAAGGCTGGTTGCCCGGTGTCCAAGGTGCTGAACGCGAAGATCAGCCTGGATGCGGCACTGGTGGGTTGAAACAGTGCAATGAGGGCGGTTTGTTGTAGTCTAAACAGCGTCGGCAGCACGCTGCCCTTTCAGGAGCCGTTTCATGATTCGCGTCGCAATCGCCGTGTTGGCTTCCCTGGTCGCCACGTCTACGCTGGCGGCGGTCAAGCCGTGCGAGGAGCTCAAAGCCGAGATCGAGGCCAAGATCCAGGCCCAGGGTGTTTCGTCCTATACCTTGGAGATCGTGCCGAACAGCGAGGTCAAGGACCAGAACATGGTCGTCGGGACCTGCGATGGTGGGACCAAAAAGATCATTTATCAGAAAAATGATCGGTGAGTCCTTGACCTGGGGCCGCTTTGCGGCCCCAGGTCAAGGAATGCAGAACACCTCGCTAGGCTCGTTCACCACCACCTTGCGGCTGCCGTCATACAGCAGCACCTGCGGCTCCATCACCGGCGCCCGTGCCTCCAGGCGATAGCGTTCACCGGCCTTGAAGTTGTCAAAGCGCACGGTCAGGTAGCAGGTACGGTCCCTGGGCTGGGTCGTGAGGCCGCCCCCCTTGACCTCATAATCGAAGCGCACTACCAGTTCGTGCTTGCCCGGCGTCACCTGGAAGTAACGGCCATCCTCCAGGCGCTGGCCATCAAGGCGGTCGGCCATGATTATTCTGCCTGGGGTCATGGTGTACAGGTCGACCCAGGCCTGCTTGGGGTCGACGGGCGGCAAGGGGCTGGCGCAGGCCCCCAGTGTACTGAGGGCGATCAGCATCATGGGCTGGCGCATGGCAAGACTCCCGCTTGCGACTTATAGACTACAAGCATAGCGCCGTTTGTGCGTTTCAGGTGCGCTGGCAGCCTGCGGGCAAGCCCTGGCCAACCAGTTTCTGCTGGTGGTCGTAGAGTTTGATCCAGGGGCGGAAGCCGATGCTGCCAGCCTGCAGCTGGTAGCGCTGGCCGGCACTGAAATCCTTGAAGGTCAGCTTGACCTGGCAATCCCGCCACAACGGCTCCTCGACCGGGCCGATATTGCTGGGGGTAACCGGAAACTGGTAGCGCACGGTCAGCTCGTGGCTGCCGGGCTGTACTTCGAAATAACGGCTGTCGGCCCAGTCGCGTTCATCTACCTGCACGGCGTGCAGCGAGGTGTTGTCGTAGGGCGTGAGGTCGATCCAGGCCTGGTTCGGGTCCGGGTCTGGCAAGGTCGAACAGGCGGATATCAGCAACAGTGAGCCGGTGACCAACAGTGCACGCATGGCGAAACGCCCCCTTGGCGAGATAGTCTTGGAGTGAATCGGCCTTGAGCGAGTCAGACAGTTGCAGATGCTTCGACTTATTCTTATGCAGCGCTCAGGCCCTGGGCCACTCGACCTTGTTTTCACCCGTTTGGTTCCCCTGCTGGCGGTGCTCCTGCTGAACGGTTGCAGCAGCGCGGCCTACTATGGGCAGTTGGCCGAGGGCCAATGGCAGCTGCTACGCGCACGTCAGCCACTGGAGCAGGTAGTGGCCAACCCGGCCACTTCAGCGCAATTGCGCGCGCGCCTGGAACACGCCAAGCAGGCGCGGGCATTTGCCAGCCGGCAGCTGAAGCTGCCGGACAACCGCAGCTACCGGGTATATGCCGACCTTGGCAGGCCCTACGTGGTATGGAATGTGTTCGCAACCCCCGAGCTGTCGTTGCAGCCAGTGACGCACTGCTTCCCGATCGCGGGATGTGTGGCCTATCGCGGCTATTACCACCAAGGCGCGGCGCGTGGTGCGGCGGCGTTGATGCGCCAGGACGGCATGGATGTTTACGTGGGCGGCGTGGAGGCCTATTCGACCCTGGGCTGGTTCGACGACCCGATCCTGTCGTCGATGGTGGGCTGGAGCGACGAGCGCCTGGCCACGCTGATCTTCCATGAGCTGGCGCACCAGCGCTTTTATGTGCAGGACGACACCGAGTTCAACGAGTCGTTTGCCTCCTTCGTCGAGCAGGAGGGCACGCGGCAATGGCGCGTGGAGCGGGGCCTGAGTGCCTCTGGCGGGGAGCAAGGGCAGCAGCGTGAGCAGTTCATCCGGTTGGTGCTGGCCAGCCGCGAGCGGTTGCAGGCGATTTATGCCGGGCCTCTGGATGATGCGCAGAAGCGGACGGCCAAGCAGGCGGAGTTCGAGCGGCTTAGGCGGGAATACCGGCAAGTGCGTGATGCCCAGTGGGGTGGCGACAAGCGCTATGACGCCTGGATGTATGGGCCGATGAGCAATGCCAAGCTGTTGCCGTTCGGGCTGTATGATCAATGGGTACCGGCGTTTGCGGCGGTATTCCGTGAGGTTGACGGGGATTGGGCTCGGTTTTATCAGCGGGTCGAGCAACTGGGCCGGTTGCCGATTGAAGAGAGGAAAGTGGCGTTGCAGCGGTTGATGGTGAACCTGTGAGAATTTGGGGCCGCTTTGCGGCCCATCGCGACGCAAGGCCGCTCCCACAAAGGTCTTGCATACGTAGATCAATGTGGGAGCGGCCTTGCGTCGCGATGGGCTGC
Source organism: Pseudomonas sp. NLJ1 (assembly GCF_049486705.1). Taxonomy (NCBI): domain Bacteria; kingdom Pseudomonadati; phylum Pseudomonadota; class Gammaproteobacteria; order Pseudomonadales; family Pseudomonadaceae; genus Pseudomonas; species Pseudomonas sp. NLJ1. Next base: position 2,855,470 of record NZ_CP137735.1, read on the forward strand.
AAAGCAGCCCCAATGGCCCTCAAGCCCTGAGAAATGCCTGATACATCTCGGCCAAGGTAGCAAAGTGGAAGGCCGGTTCTTCCGCCATCAACTCTTCCTGGCTACCAAACCCGTACCCCACCGCCACCGCCTGCAAGCCATTGCTGCGCGCACCGATCAGGTCATGCTTGCGGTCGCCGATCATCAGCGTCTGCGCCGGGTCCAGCCCTTCTTCATCCAGCAGGTGGCGAATCAGCTCCACCTTGTTGGTGCGCGTGCCGTCCAGTTCACTGCCGTAGATCACCTTGAAGTGGTGGTCGAAGGCGAAGTGCCGGGCGATTTCACGGGCGAACTCCCACGGCTTTGAGGTGGCGATGTACAGCGTGCGGCCTTGGCCGGTCAGGGCTTCGAGCAGCTCCGGTACACCTTCGAACACCAGGTTTTCGTACAGGCCGGTGACCTTGAAGCGTTCCCGATAGAAATTCACCGCCTCCCAGGCCTTGGCTTCGTCGAAGCTGTAGAACTGCATGAAAGCCTGCAGCAGGGGTGGGCCGATGAAGTGCTCGAGGCGGGTCAGGTCCGGCTCGTCGATGCCCAGCTTGGCCAAGGCGTACTGGATCGAGCGGGTGATGCCCTGGCGCGGGTCGGTCAGGGTGCCGTCGAGGTCGAATAGGATGTTCTGCTGGTGCATTTGCGGGGGTCCACTTTGAGTGCTGCGTGGTCTTCTTCGCGGGTAAACCCGCTCCCACAGGGGTATCACAGGGCCTGAGGCCGGCGCCGTACCTGTGGGAGCGGGTTTACCCGCGAATGCGATCATTCAGGTTGGTCGTAGCCTTCGGCCAGGTGCTGGTCCTTTAGCTTCACATAGTTGCTGGCGCTATAGGAAAAAAACGCGTGTTCCTGCTCGTTCAGCAGCCGGGCCTGTTTCACCGGGCTGCCCATGTACAGGTAGCCACTGACCAGACGCTTGCCCGGCGGCACCAGGCTGCCGGCGCCGATAATCACTTCGTCCTCGACGATGGCGCCGTCCATGATGGTACTGCCCATGCCGACCAGGATGCGATTGCCCAGGGTGCAGCCATGCAGCATGACCTTGTGACCGATGGTCACTTCGTCGCCGATGATCAGCGGGAAGCCGTCCGGGTTGAACGGGCCGGCATGGGTGATGTGCAGCACGCTGCCGTCCTGCACGCTGGTACGCGCGCCTATGCGGATGCGGTGCATGTCGCCGCGTATCACGGTCAATGGCCAGACCGAGCTGTCTTCACCGATTTCCACGTCGCCCAGCACTACCGCCGATCGGTCGACGAAGGCCCTGGGCCCAACTTTCGGAGTGTGTTGCTGGAAGCTTCGGATGGCCATGATAGCGTCTCTCATCTGTGCCGATAGGCAGGCTGCCTGCTGCGGTCGGCGTCGATTGTAATTAAGATGGGGCAGTGTTTCTTCTGCCAAGGTATCCAAACCGTGAGTGCGAACAACCCGCTTCTGCAGTCCTACGATCTGCCGCCCTTCTCGCAAATCCGTGCCGAACACGTGTTGCCGGCGATCGAAGCGATCCTGGCCGACAACCGTAAAGCCATTGCCGAGATCCTCGAAAAGCAGGGCAAGAACCCTACCTGGGCTGGCCTGGTGCTGGCCATGGACGAATTGAACGACCGCCTGGGCGCCGCCTGGAGCCCGGTCAGCCACCTCAATGCGGTGTGCAACAGCGCGCAGCTGCGCGAAGCCTACGAGTCGTGCCTGCCGGCGCTAAGCGCCTACTCTACCGAACTGGGCCAGAACCGCGCGCTGTTCGAAGCCTACCAGGCGCTGATCGACAGCCCCGAAGCCGCCGGCTTCGACGTGGCGCAAAAGACTATCCTCGAGCACGCCCTGCGTGACTTCCGCCTGTCGGGTATTGACCTGCCGGCGGATAAACAGCAGCGCTACGCCGAAGTGCAGAGCAAGCTCAGCGAGCTGGGCAGCCGTTTCTCCAACCAGCTGCTCGATGCCACCCAGGCCTGGACCAAGCACGTTACCGACGAAGCCGCGCTGGCTGGCCTGACCGATTCGGCCAAGGCCCAGATGGCCGCCGCCGCCCAGGCCAAGGGCCTTGACGGCTGGCTGATCACCCTGGAATTCCCCAGCTACTACGCGGTGATGACCTACGCCAGCGACCGCGCCCTGCGCGAAGAGCTGTACGCCGCCTACTGCACCCGTGCCTCGGACCAGGGCCCGAATGCCGGCCAGTTCGACAACGGCCCGGTGATGCAGGAAATCCTCGGCCTGCGCCAGGAGCTGGCCGAACTGCTGGGCTACAAGAACTACGCCGAGCTGAGCCTTGCCACCAAGATGGCCGAGTCCAGCGACCAGGTGCTGAGCTTCCTGCGTGACCTGGCCAAGCGTTCCAAGCCGTTCGCCGCTCAGGACCTGCTGCAACTCAAGGCCTATGCCGCCGAGCAGGGCTGCCCTGAGCTGGCCAGCTGGGACGCCGGCTACTTCGGCGAGAAGCTGCGCGAGCAGCGTTACAGCGTGTCGCAGGAAGCCCTGCGCGCCTACTTCCCGATCGACAAGGTGCTGGGCGGCTTGTTCAGCATCGTGCAGCGCCTGTACGGTATCGAAATCGCCGAGCTCAAGGGCTTCGACAGCTGGCATCCGGATGTGCGCCTGTTCGAGATCAAGGAAAACGGCCAGCACGTCGGCCGCTTCTTCTTCGACCTCTACGCCCGCGCCAACAAGCGTGGCGGTGCCTGGATGGATGGCGCGCGTGACCGTCGCCGCACAGCTGCTGGCCAGTTGCAGAGCCCGGTGGCCAACCTGGTGTGCAACTTTACCCCGGCCGCGCCCGGCAAGCCGGCGCTGTTGACCCACGATGAAGTCACCACGTTGTTCCACGAGTTCGGCCATGGCCTGCACCACATGCTGACCCGCATCGAGCATGCCGGTGTATCCGGCATCAATGGCGTGGCCTGGGACGCGGTCGAACTGCCGAGCCAGTTCATGGAAAACTGGTGCTGGGAGCCGGAAGGCCTGGCATTGATCTCCGCCCACTACGAAACCGGTGCCCCCCTGCCCCAGGACCTGCTGGACAAGATGCTGGCGGCGAAGAACTTCCAGTCGGGCATGATGATGGTGCGCCAACTGGAGTTCTCGCTGTTCGACTTCGAGCTGCACGCCACCCATGGCGACGGCCGTAGCGTGCTGCAGGTGCTCGAAGGCGTGCGCGACGAGGTGTCGGTCATGCGCCCACCGGCGTACAACCGCTTCCCCAACAGCTTTGCGCACATCTTCGCTGGCGGTTATGCGGCGGGCTACTACAGCTACAAATGGGCCGAAGTGCTGTCGGCTGACGCCTTCTCGCGCTTCGAGGAAGAAGGCGTGTTGAACGCCGATACCGGCCGTGCCTTCCGCGAGGCGATCCTGGCACGCGGTGGTTCGCGCGAGCCGATGGAGCTGTTCGTCGACTTCCGTGGCCGTGAACCTTCCATTGATGCATTGCTGCGCCACAGCGGCCTGAGCGAGGACGCTGCGGCATGAGTGAGGGAGCCGTGAACAAGACCAAGAAGCGCTTCATTGCCGGGGCGGTATGCCCGGCATGCAGCGAGACCGACAAGCTGATGATGTGGAACGAAGACGGCGTACCGCACCGCGAGTGTGTGGCCTGCGGCTTTACCGACACCCTCAACGAGCAGGGCTTGTCGGTGCCGAAGGAGCTCGGCACCCGGGTCAACCATCTGGAGCCGAAAGCCGCGCCGGCCAAGGTACAGACGGTGCAGTTCTTCCCCAACCCGAAGCTGAAGAAACCGGCTGAATAACGCAGTCGTGCCACCCGGGCTTGCATGCCCGGGTGGTAGATATTCAGGCCGCCTGCCGCACGCTGGCCATGCAAACTCGCCTGCTCTTCCCTACGAGCAAGGTGTTGCACCCATGGACAACCCCCTTCTGCAAAACAGCCATACCCCCATCGATTATCCGTCGATCACGCTTCAAAACATGCAGGCTGCTTTCGACTACGTGCTGTTGGCGCACGAGCAAGGTATCGAGCGCATCATCCGCGACCAGCAGGCATTGCCAACCTGGGATGACATGGTGCTGGCGGTGGACGGGCTGGATAGCCAGCTACTGGCAGTGTTGTATGCCGCCTCGCCATTGGTTGGTCGGGATGAAGCCTGGGCTGGTGCCATCTTCGACTTCTTCGCCAAGGCCACGGAGCGGTTCGAACAGAAATTCACCAACTCCGCACTGCACGCCCTGTATGAGCGCTTGGCCAACAGCGATATCGGCAAGCAGCTGGATGCACAGAAACGCGCCACTTTGCGCTGGCATCTGCAAAAGTTTATCTCCAGTGGTGCATCGCTCGACCCAGCCGGCAAGATGCGCCTGGCCGAACTGCTGAAACAGATTGGAGCCGCGCGTGAGGCGTTTCGCAGCAACATCAACCGGCCAGGGCTGAGCATCACGGATGAGTCCGAACTGAGCGGTGTACCTCAGCGCATCCGTGACGAGCTGGCTACAAGGGCACAGGAAGCGGGTGAACCGGGATGGTTGATTGCTTGTGAAAGCGTTACCACCGACGCCGTGCTCAAACATGCCGACAACCGGCAACTGCGTGAGCGCGTGTACCGGGCTTACAACACCAGAGGCGTCGGTCTTGGCCAACAGCAGGATAATCGCTCGCACCTGGAGCAAGTGGCGAAGTTGCTGGAAGAAAAGGCCCACCTGCTCGGCTTTGCCAGCCATCTGGAGCAGAGCCTGCATACGAAGAGCGCGGGTTCGGTCGCCCAGGTGCGCAGCTTTCTGCATGACCTGGCTGGCCATGTGAGTCCGGCCGTGCTGCAGTGGCGTGCAGATATGCAGCGCCAGGCCGCCGCCGAAGGGCTGGGGAGTGTCCAACCTTGGGACATTGCCTACCTGCAGGCCTCGTCGCGCGAGGTGCTTTCCACCGAAGCCTTGCGCGAACACTTCCCGCTGAACGCCGTTGTCAGCGCTTTGAAGCAATTGGCGGATAAGCTGTTTGGCGTGACGCTGCAGGCCAGACCGCTGGCGACCTGGGATGACAGCGTGCAACCGTTCGAGGTGTGGCAGGACAACGCCTTGATCGGTTTCCTGTACCTGGACGCCGTACAGCATGCCGGCAAACAGCCTGACTCGGTGTTCACCACCTACATTCGCAACCGCCGGGTCGATGCCGAGGGAATCTTCCAGGCGGCCTCGGTTGTGGTCTACAGCGACGTGCCAGCAGCGCTTCCGGGTAGCCAGCCGTTGCTGGACCATCTGTCACTGCGCAAGCTGTTCCATGAGTTTGGCCATGCCTTGCACCATTTGCTGGTGCGCACTACCAACCACGTGATGTCCAACGTCACCGAACTCGGTACAGATGGCGTGGAGCTGTTCGGCAAGCTGTTCGAGCGCTGGGTCTGGGACGCGGACTACCTGGTGGCGATTTCTTCGCCCCGCCAGGATGGCAGCAAGCTTTCACGGACCCGGGTCGACGAGTGCCTGCGCCGCTTGCGGCAACAAGGCGTGGAAGAAACCGCGCGCGATCTGAGCATGGCGCTGTTCGACCTGGACCTGCATGGCACGCCGAATGATGGCCGGTCCCTTGAGCAGCGCCTGCACGATGCCCGTGAGCAGTGTGGCTACTGGCCCCTGGCCGATTTCGAGCACCCGGCGCATGCCTTCGACCATCTGGTGAACGGCTACGATGCCGGCTATTACGCCTATCTGTGGTCGGATGTGCACGCCTTCGACCTGTTCACCCGCTTCGAGGCCCAAGGCTTGCTGAACCGGGCCACAGGACGGGCGCTGCAGGAGGCATTGCTTGCCCCGGGGGCATCGCGCCCGTTACGTGACGGCATCGAGGAGTTCCTTGGCCGGAAGGCCAGCCAGTTGCCTTACCTGTGTTGGCATGGCTTGAAGTGAGGATGTGCTGACCGGAGGTGCTGGAAAGCATCAGGCGCACACGATACTGTATATGAATACAGTATTCGAGGTAAGCCATGATTCCTCCAGCACCGCAAAAGGGCCGTGGCACGGCGCACAATCCGCACAACCGCTTTGCTTCCAGCCATTCGGTGGTGGAGGATGACGGCTGGTATCAGGAGGTGCCGCAAACCCAGGGCACCGAGGTGCGGGCAGAGACGGCCAAGTCGATGATCAGCCGCAACACCTCACCCGACCTGCCCTTCGACCGCTCCATCAACCCTTACCGTGGCTGCGAGCACGGATGCATCTACTGCTATGCCCGCCCTTCCCACGCCTACTGGGACCTTTCCCCCGGTCTGGATTTCGAGACCAAGCTGATTGCCAAGACCAACGCCGCCGAGGTGCTTGCGCAACAACTGAGCAAACCGGGTTACGTATGCGCACCGATCAACCTGGGTAGCAATACCGACCCGTATCAGCCGATCGAGCGTGAACAATTGCTGACTCGGCGCCTGCTCGAAGTGCTGCTGCGTTTTCGCCACCCGGTGACCATCGTTACCAAGGGTTCACTGGTGCTTCGCGACCTCGACTTGCTGGCCGAGATGGCGCGCCAGCGCCTGGCACGGGTGATGATCAGCTTGACCACGCTGGACGATGACCTGAAACGGGTGCTGGAGCCGCGTGCGGCGTCACCCAAGGCGCGTTTGCGGGCGATCCGCGTGCTGCGCGAGGCGGGAGTGCCGGTGGGGGTGTTGTGTGCGCCGATGATCCCGATGATCAACGACAGTGAACTGGAACGGCTGCTGGAGGCGGCCAGGGAGGCCGGTGCGCAGAGCGCTGCCTACATGATGTTGCGCCTGCCGCTGGAAGTGGCACCGTTGTTCGAGCAATGGCTTCAGGATCATTACCCGCAGCGGGCGGCGCATGTGTTGAGCCTGATTCGCCAGAGCCGCGGTGGCGAACTGTATGACAGCCGGTTTGGTTCACGGATGCGCGGTGAAGGCGTGTTTGCCGAGTTGCTGGCGCAGCGCTTCGCCAAGGCGATGAAACGGTTGGAGTTTGAAGGGCGAGAAGCGCAGGCGCTGGATTGTTCGGCGTTCTGCCCACCGGGTGGGCAGATGGCGCTGTTCTGATGTTCGAGCCATTGGACGGTCTCTGTGGGAGCGGGTTTACCCGCGAATGCATCGGTGGCTTCAATGACGCATTCGCGGGTAAACCCGCTCCCACAGAGGCCGTGCTCTGCTCAGAATTCTACTAATGACAACCAATAATCAGGCTAATACATATTGGCAGTTGATGTTTTTTTGCTATTATCCAATACCCGCCTTTCCTATCTGGAACACCCGTTCTAGAGCCTTCGAATTAAGTTTCAGTTAAGTTTTCCCCGCTAGCGTAGGCAACCAGTCCACGAAGACTGTGATCTATGGCCCGTGCGTGTCATCTAAATCTCCGCATAGCCAGAATCTTTCACCGGTAAAATGGATTTACCTACACACCGTCAAGAGGATGAATCATGCCCGTCAAGGACCCATCCAAGGTCGTACCGCAGGTCCCCGCGGAGAGCGCCGATGCCGCCCTTAAGCACATCGTCGACGGCTTCCTGCGTTTTCACCATGACGTTTTCCCCGAGCAGCAAGAGCTGTTCAAGAAGCTCGCCACCGCGCAAACCCCGCGCGCCATGTTCATTACCTGCGCCGACTCGCGCATCGTTCCCGAGCTGATCACCCAGAGTTCGCCTGGCGACCTGTTCGTGACTCGTAACGTCGGTAACGTGGTACCGCCTTATGGCCAGATGAACGGCGGCGTTTCCAGCGCCATCGAATACGCCGTGCTGGCGTTGAAAGTGCACCACATCATCGTCTGTGGCCACTCCGACTGCGGCGCCATGCGTGCGGTGCTCAACCCGCAATCGCTGACCAAGATGCCGACCGTGTCCGCCTGGTTGCGCCACGCCGAAGTGGCCCGCACCGTGGTCGAGAACAACTGTTCGTGCGGTAGCGAACACGAAACGATGCAGGTGCTGACCAAGGAAAACGTCATCGCCCAGCTGCATCACCTGCGCACACACCCTTCGGTGGCTTCGCGCCTGGCAGCCGGTGAGCTGTTCATTCATGGTTGGGTCTACGATATCGAGACCAGCAAGATCGAAGCCTACGACGCCGCCAGCGACAGCTTCCTGCCCCTGGCTGCTGGCGAGCCGGTCCCCTGCGCTACTCCGAGAGGCCGCTACTAAGCGACCCGTCCACCCGCTGAAACCTTGATAGCCGGCTGCACCCTGTAGGGGTGTGGCGCGGCCTTCGGCTGCCCTGAATTCCCTGACTGCCTGCCGGCACGCCCGCTGGCGGCCCGCGCCTGCGCGCTCGTCGGGGACAAACGTGCCCACGGCCAGAGGAATGGCTGTGTGACAAAGAAAGGAGAAACACGGTGAACATTACACAGTTGAAAGCGGCCCTGCCGCGTGAGTTGCTGGCGTCGGTGGTGGTCTTCCTGGTGGCCCTGCCGTTGTGCATGGGCATTGCGATCGCCTCGGGCATGCCGCCGGCCAAAGGCCTGGTTACCGGCATAATCGGCGGTATTGTCGTAGGTTTCCTTGCCGGTTCGCCGCTGCAGGTCAGTGGCCCGGCCGCCGGCCTGGCAGTATTGGTGTTCGAGCTGGTACGCCAGCATGGTATAGCCATGCTCGGGCCGATCCTGCTGCTGGCCGGCTTGCTGCAGTTGCTGGCCGGGCGCTTGCGCCTGGGCTGCTGGTTTCGGGTTACCGCTCCGGCGGTGGTGTACGGCATGCTGGCGGGGATTGGCGTGCTGATCGTGCTGTCGCAGCTGCATGTGATGTTCGACACTGCGCCGCAGCCATCCGGCATGCAGAACCTGCTGGAGTTCCCGGCGACCGTGGCCGCGGCCCTGCCGCAGGAAAGCGCTGGCTCCGGTTGGATGGCTGGCACACTGGGCCTGGGCACCATTGCCATCATGTGGGGCTGGGAGCGCCTGCGACCGCAGCGGCTGCGCTTCGTGCCGGGTGCCCTGCTGGGCGTATCGGCCATGACGGCCATAAGCATGTGGCTGGCTTTGCCGGTGAACCGCGTACAGGTGCCGGCCGACCTGTCCGAGGCCATCGACTGGATCCGCCCTGGTGACCTGATGCAACTGGCCGACCCTACCCTGTTGGTCGCCGCTTTTGCCCTGGCCTTCATCGCCAGCGCCGAAACCTTGTTGTCGGCTGCAGCGGTTGACCGCATGCACAGCGGCCAGCGCTCGGACTTCGACCGTGAGCTGTCAGCCCAGGGCATCGGCAACATGCTGTGCGGGGTGCTCGGCGCGTTGCCGATGACCGGGGTAATCGTGCGTAGCTCGGCCAACGTGCAGGCGGGTGCGCAGACTCGGGCTTCGGCGATCTTCCATGGCTTGTGGCTGCTGGCGTTCGTGGTGGCGCTGAGCAGCGTGCTGCAGCAGATCCCGGTGGCGAGCCTGGCCGGTGTGCTGGTATTCACCGGGGTCAAGCTGGTGGATTTCAAGGCGTTTCGTGGGCTTGGCCGCTATGGCCGCATGCCGATGTTCACCTACGCGGCGACGGCGCTGGCGATCATCTTTACCGACCTGCTTACTGGCGTGCTGCTGGGGTTTGCGCTGACCTTGCTGAAGCTGGCGCTGAAGGCGGCGCGGTTGAAGATCAACCTGGTCAGCCTGGAGAAAGCTGGGCACATGGAGCTGCGGTTGAGTGGCGCGGCCACTTTCCTCAAAGTGCCGGCGCTGACCCAGGTACTGGATAGCGTGCCGGCGGGGACCACGCTGCATGTGCCGCTGGGTAACCTGAGCTATATCGACCACTCGTGCCTCGAGCTGCTTGAGGACTGGGGCCGGAGCAATTCGGCGAATGGCTCGCGGTTGCTGATCGAGCAGCGACGGTTGAAGCGGCGGATCGAGGGGCGGATGCGGACTACGGCGGGGGTTGGGGCCTGAAGCTGAAAGCCGCCTGAACCGGCCTCTTCGCGGGCACGCCCGCTCCCACAGGTACTGCGCAGGCTTTGAACCCTGTGCAGTACCTGTGGGAGCGGGTTTACCCGCGAAGAGGCCGGAACAGTTTTTACAAATGGATCAGGCCGGCTGGCCCAGCTCCACGCCCAGCTGCCGTGACAGGCAAGGCCAGCGCTTCCAGGCCTCGCCAGTTTCCGGGCTGCTCAATTTCTCGCGGTAAGCCTCTACCGACTCCACCGCGAAGCTTTCGTCATTCAACATTTCATCCACCGAGTGGTGCACCACTTCATCCAGCTGGTTGGCAAACGCCTCGCCGATCAACTGGTGGGCAATCAGGTTGGCGACGGTGGTGTCGACCGGGATCAATGGCTGCTGGAAGTGACGGATGTACAGGTCGTTCACCTCTTCCACCAGGCGGTGCGCCAGGTAGGCCTCATCCAGCAGGCAGTCCAGGCCCACATGGCCTTGCATCACGCTGGGCGGCTGCAGGAAGTAGGCTTCGGCAATTTTCAGTACAGGTTTGATCTGCGATTCGATCCCGGCCTCGCGGGCGACCTCATGGGCGGCCTCCAGCAGTTCCGGAACCTGGTCGATGTAGGCGCTGACGAAGCGCGCCAAAGTACCCTGGGCGTCCTGCTCAGGCAGTTGGATCGAGGGGTGCAGATGGGGCAGTTGCAGCTCGAGACGCTGTTTCAATTGGCCGGTCCGGCCTTCGTGTTGATGGGCTTGGCTTACCTGCTCGCGTACAGCAGCGATGTTCATGACAACTCCAGGGACATTACGTTTCAAACGGAAGACACTAAATTAGCTCGGTATACAGAATACCTAAGACGTATTTGTTATAAGTCGCGAAAACGTGTGCATGCTCAGGCATATCGAAATGCCATTATTGCGCCATGCCGTGTCAAGCGCGCGGTTTTCAGGCCGTTCAGCCATTTCAATGAAGTTCATTTCACGGCCTTCGTTGCGTGCCGTTGGTCGCTGTCTATACTCCCGGTGAACGTGATTCGTTGATGAGGCCCGACTGCTTTTAGCAGGGGCTCGGTCGTCGAAGCCAGGCAGTCTTGACCACCGTTCCCTCTTGCCGCAGGCCACGCCTCCGGGACTACAAGAACGAGAAGGGGAACCCGCAATGATGCGACATCCACATGTCTGGATGGGCCTCCTGTTGTGGTCGGTTTTTGGTCAGGCCAACGCCGCCTGGACCGTGAACATGCACCCAGGGGCGACGGAAGTCTCCAACGCCGTCTTCGACCTGCACATGACCATCTTCTGGATCTGCGTGATCATCGGCATCGTTGTCTTTGGCGCGATGTTCTGGTCCATGGTCATCCACCGCCGCTCAACCGGCCAGCAGGCTGCGCATTTCCACGAGCACACCTGGGTGGAAATCCTCTGGACCGTGGTCCCCTTCCTGATCCTGGTGGCCATGGCCATTCCGGCCACCAAGACCCTGATCGACATCTACGATGCCAGCGAGTCGGACATCGATATCCAGGTTACCGGCTACCAGTGGAAGTGGCACTACAAATACCTGGGCCAGGATGTGGAGTTCTTCAGCAACCTGGCCACCCCCACAGAGCAGATCCACAACAAGGCACCCAAGGACGAGCACTACCTGCTCGAAGTCGACCAACCGCTGGTGCTGCCGGTGGGCGCCAAGGTGCGCTTCCTGGTGACTGCTGCCGATGTCATCCACTCCTGGTGGGTGCCGGCCTTCGCGGTCAAGCGTGATGCCATCCCCGGCTTCGTCAACGAAGCCTGGACCCGTATCGAGAAACCCGGCATCTACCGCGGCCAGTGCACCGAGCTGTGCGGCAAGGATCACGGCTTCATGCCGGTGGTCGTCGAGGTCAAGTCCAAGGCCGACTACGACACCTGGCTGGGCGAGCGCAAGGCCGAAGCTGCCAAGCTCAAGGAGCTGACCAGCAAGGAATGGACCCTGGAGGAACTGGTGGAACGTGGTGACAAGGTCTACCACACCACCTGCGTGGCCTGTCACCAGGCTGAAGGCCAGGGCCTGCCGCCGATGTTCCCGGCGCTCAAGGGTTCGAAGATCGCCACCGGGCCGAAGGAAGCCCACCTGGGCATCGTCTTCCACGGCAAGCCCGGTACTGCCATGGCCGCGTTCGGCAAGCAGCTCTCGGAAGTCGACATCGCCGCCGTGGTCACCTACGAGCGCAACGCCTGGGGCAACAACAAGGGTGACATGGTCACGCCGAAGGACGTGCTGGCGCTGAAGCAGGCAGAAGCGCAATGAACCGGGTTACTCGCGGCAATCAATGGGTTGCAGGAGGCAGGACATGAGTGCAGTGATCGACGACCACGCCCACGGCCATGACCACGCGCACGGCCCGGCCAAGGGCCTGATGCGCTGGGTACTGACCACCAACCACAAGGACATCGGCACGATGTACCTGTGGTTCAGCTTCATCATGTTCCTGCTCGGTGGCTCGTTCGCCATGGTGATCCGCGCCGAGCTGTTCCAGCCAGGGCTGCAGATCGTCCAGCCGGAATTCTTCAACCAGATGACCACCATGCACGGCCTGATCATGGTGTTCGGTGCGGTGATGCCGGCCTTCGTCGGCCTCGCCAACTGGATGATCCCGCTGATGATCGGCGCGCCCGACATGGCCCTGCCGCGGATGAACAACTTCAGCTTCTGGCTGCTGCCGGCGGCTTTCCTGTTGCTGGTCTCGACCCTGTTCAGCCCGGGCGGCGGGCCCAACTTTGGCTGGACCTTCTACGCTCCGCTGTCCACCACCTACGCGCCGGCCAGTGTCACCTTCTTCATCTTCGCCATCCACCTGATGGGTATCAGCTCGATCATGGGCGCGATCAACGTGATCGCCACCATCCTCAACCTGCGCGCCCCGGGCATGACCCTGATGAAGATGCCACTGTTCGTCTGGACCTGGTTGATTACCGCGTTCCTGCTGATTGCGGTGATGCCGGTGCTGGCCGGTGTGGTGACCATGATGCTGATGGACATCCATTTCGGCACCAGCTTCTTCAGTGCCGCCGGTGGCGGTGACCCGGTGCTGTTCCAGCACGTGTTCTGGTTCTTCGGCCACCCCGAGGTATACATCATGATCCTGCCGGCCTTTGGCGCGGTCAGTTCGATCATCCCGGCGTTCTCGCGCAAGCCGCTGTTCGGCTACACCTCCATGGTTTACGCCACCGGCGCCATCGCCTTCCTGTCGTTCATCGTCTGGGCCCACCACATGTTCGTGGTCGGTATCCCGGTGGTTGGCGAACTGTTCTTCATGTACGCCACCATGCTGATCGCCGTGCCTACCGGGGTGAAGGTGTTCAACTGGGTCAGCACCATGTGGGAAGGCTCGCTGACCTTCGAGACGCCGATGCTGTTCGCCATCGCCTTCGTCATCCTGTTCACCATCGGCGGTTTCAGCGGGCTGATGCTTGCCATCGCCCCGGCGGACTTCCAGTACCACGACACCTACTTCGTGGTGGCGCACTTCCACTATGTGCTGGTGCCTGGGGCGATCTTCGGCATCTTCGCCTCGGCCTACTACTGGCTGCCGAAATGGACCGGCCACATGTACGACGAAACCCTCGGCAAGCTGCACTTCTGGCTATCGTTCATCGGCATGAACATGGCCTTCTTCCCCATGCACTTCGTGGGGCTGGCGGGCATGCCACGGCGAATTCCCGACTACAACCTGCAATTCGCCGACTTCAACATGGTGTCGTCGATCGGCGCGTTCATGTTCGGCGCCACGCAGATCTTCTTCCTGTTCATCGTCATCAAGTGCATCCGCGGCGGTGCGCCGGCACCGGCCAAGCCATGGGATGGCGCCGAGGGCCTGGAGTGGTCGATCCCTTCGCCTGCGCCGTATCACACCTTCCAGACGCCACCGGAAGTGAAATAGGAACCGTGCCATGAATGGCCTTTCGCTGAAACGCCTGGTGTTGCGCCTGTTGATGCTGACGGTGGTGATGTTCGCCTTCGGCTTCGCCCTGGTGCCTATCTATGACGTGATGTGCAAGGCCTTCGGCATCAACGGCAAGACCGGTGGGCAGTATGAAGGCAGCCAGGTCAGCGACACGACGCGTTCGGTGCGGGTGCAGTTCATGTCGACCAATGCCAGCGACATGGTCTGGGACTTCTACTCCACCGCAGATCAGCTGGAGGTCAACCCGGGCGCGGTGAACCAGATGATCTTCATTGCCCACAACCCGACCGATCGGCCGATGAGTGCGCAAGCCATTCCCAGCATCACCCCGGCCGAGGCCGCGGCGTACTTCCACAAGACCGAGTGCTTCTGCTTCACCCAGCAGGTGCTGCAGCCCGGTGAACGCATCGAGATGCCGGTGCGCTTCATCGTCGACCGCGACCTGCCGGCCAGCGTGAAGCACCTGACACTGGCCTACACCTTGTTCGACATCACCGCTCGCCACCCGCCGGTCGCGCATGTCGCGGCCCAGGACGTCCAGGGCGCCCGTTAAGGGAAGGAGAACAGCAATGGCAAGTCATGAGCACTACTACGTTCCGGCGCAGAGCAAGTGGCCGATCATCGCCACCATCGGCATGTTCATCACGGTGTTCGGCCTGGGCACCTGGTTCAACGACATGAAGGCTGGCCACCCCGACTCGCACGGGCCGCTGATTTTCTTCATCGGCGCGTTGTTCCTGGCCTACATGTTGTTTGGCTGGTTCGGTTCGGTGGTGCGGGAAAGCCGCGCGGGGCTGTACAGCCCGCAGCTTGACCGCTCGTTCCGCTGGGGCATGAGCTGGTTCATCTTTTCCGAGGTGATGTTCTTCCTGGCGTTTTTCGGTGCGCTGTTCTACGTGCGCGTGCTGGCCGGGCCGTGGCTGGGCGGTGATGGGGCCAAGGGTGTTGCGCACATGTTGTGGCCGACCTTCGAATTCACCTGGCCGCTGCTGCACACGCCCGACCCGAAACTGTTCCCGCCGCCCAAGGAAGTGATCGACCCGTGGCACCTGCCACTGATCAACACCATCTTGCTGGTCAGCTCCAGCGTGACCATCACCATCGCCCACCATGCCCTGCGCCGTGACCACCGTGGCCCGCTGAAATTCTGGATGGCGCTGACCATCGTCCTGGGCGCCAGCTTCATCGCGTTGCAGGCCTACGAGTACCACGAGGCCTATACCAAGCTGGGGCTGACGCTGGGGTCGGGGATATATGGCGCGACGTTCTTCATGCTCACCGGCTTCCATGGCGCCCACGTGACCCTGGGCACGATCATCCTGATCGTGATGTTCGTGCGCATCTTGCGCGGGCATTTCAACCCGGAGAAACACTTTGGTTTCGAGGCGGCCAGTTGGTACTGGCACTTCGTCGATGTGGTGTGGGTGGGGTTGTTCATCTTTGTCTATGTGCTGTGAATAGAGAACCCTGTGGGAGCGGGCGCGCCCGCGAATGCGTCGGTACATTCAACATCGCATTCGCGGGCATGCCCGCCCCACAGGGTCAGCTGAAAACTTCAGAAAGGGGCGTGAGATACGAGCTGACCACTGATGAAGCCCCAGGCGACAAGGCCGATGGTCAGGGCCGCCAGGGTCACCCGCACGGTCAGCGCTTTCAGCAAACGGGTCGAGTTTTCATCGTCCTTGACCAGAAACACCAGGCCACTGAACAGGCTGGCAATCGTGGCCAACAGCATCAGGACAATCGCGGCCTTGAGCATGGCGATACTCCGGGGGGATGCGGTGATGTGGATAAGTATAGCGATCGGCCCGGCGAGGCTCCGATGAGGCCGTTTCGTCCGGGCTGGGTACCAACCCTGGTGGTGCTTGCGCTGCTGCCGGGGCTGATCGCGCTTGGCTGCTGGCAGCTCGGCCGGGCTGAGGAAAAACGCGTGCTGCTGGCCGCGTATGCCGAGCGGCGGGTCGAAACGCCAGTGGCCACGGCCCAACTGACGGCGAACCAGGACAATGCCTTCCGCCGCGTGCATCTCTATGGCCGCTTCGACGCCGAGCACAGCCTGCTGCTGGACAATCGCATGCGTGATGGCCTGGCCGGTGTCGAGCTGCTGCAACCCTTCCATGATCAGGCCAGCGGCGTGTGGTTGCTGGTCAACCGCGGCTGGCTGCCCTGGCCGGACCGCCGCACGCCGGTGCAATTCGATACCCCTGCCCAGGCGTTGGCGCTGGACGCTTCGGTGTATGTCGCGCCTGGCAGCACCTTTCAGCTGCATCCCGACCCTGCAGGCGGCCAGTGGCCGCACCTGCTGACCGCCGTGGATGCCACACAGCTGTGGCAGCAGCTCGATCGCGAAGGCTTCGCCCATGAATTGCGCCTGGAACCCGGCCCGGCGACCTATCGCCTGGACTGGCCGGTCGTTGCCATGGGCCCGGAAAAACACCTGGGTTACGCCGTGCAGTGGTTTGCCCTGGCGACCACTTTGGTACTGCTCTACCTCTACTTCGGCTGGCACCACAACAAGGAGAAACGCCATGGCCACCGCCACTCCACTGGAAGTGCCTGAACGTAGCAAAACCAGAGCCCGCGGGCGTTTGCAGCTGCTGCTGATTCTGCTGGTGGTGCTCGGGCCGATGGTTCTGGCCACCAGCATGTACAAGCTCAAATTCTGGGTGCCGGACGGCCGCAGCTACCACGGCGTGATGATTGGCAACGGTGAGAACCTTTCCGATCTCGGCGTTGCGGGCCAGGACGAGCGCTGGCAGCTGCTGGTGAGCACACCTACAGCCTGCGCCGAGGACTGCCAGCGGCTGGTGTACCTGGCCCGGCAGATCCAGGTCGGCCTGGGCCGTGATGCCAGCCGTGCCAGCCATGCCCTGGCAGCCGCCCAGCCGGCAAGTGCCGACTACCAGGCGTTGCTCGGTCGCGAATACCCACAGTTGCAGCGCTACCCGCTGGATGCGCAACGCTACCTGCAAAAGGTCGGCGAGGCCGGCCCGCAGCTGTGGATCGTCGACCCGCACGGCAACCTGGTGCTGCGCTACGACGCCAAGGTCGACGGCAAGCATGTGCTGGACGACCTGCGCCACCTGCTCAAGCTGTCCAACATCGGCTAGGAGCCTGCCATGGCCAGACCCGGATTCCGCCTTGCTGTGTTCGCCACCCTGCTGGCACTGCTGGTCGTCCTGCTTGGTGCCTATACCCGCCTGACCCACGCCGGCCTCGGCTGCCCGGACTGGCCGGGTTGCTACGGCTTCATCAGCGTGCCCAAGAGCGAAGCGCAGCTGGCTCATGCCGAGCTGCATTTCCCCGAACACCCGGTGGAAGCCGCCAAGGGCTGGGCCGAGATGGTCCACCGCTACTTCGCCGGCACCCTGGCGATGGTGATCGCCCTGCTCGCCTTGCAGGCGCTGCGCCGGCATGCCCGCGATGGCCAGCCTTATCGCCTGCCCCTGCTGTTGCTGGGCGTGGTGCTGGCCCAGGCAGCCTTCGGCATGTGGACGGTCACCCTCAAGCTGTGGCCGCAGGTGGTCACCGCGCATCTACTCGGTGGTTTCACTACCCTGAGCTTGTTGTTCCTGTTGTCCCTGCGTCTGTCCCGGGCCTTTGCGCCCTTGCCAAAACTGCCATTGAGCCTGCGCCGGATCGCCGCGCTGGCCTTGTTGGTGGTAATCGGCCAGATCGCCCTGGGCGGCTGGGTCAGTGCCAATTACGCGGCCGTCGCCTGCGTCGACCTGCCCACCTGCCACGGCCAGTGGTGGCCGGCGGCGGACTTCAGCAATGGTTTCCACCTGACCCAGCACGTCGGGCCCAACTATCTGGGCGGGCAACTGGACAGTGATGCGCGCACGGCCATCCACATCAGCCACCGCCTGGGTGCATTGCTGGTGACCTGCGTGCTGCTGATGCTCAGCTGGAAGCTGCACCGTTGCGGGCTCCCTGGCCTGGCGCGGCTGGTGCTGCTGGTACTGGTGGTGCAAGTCGGCCTGGGCATCAGCAATGTGCTGCTGCACCTGCCGCTGGCCGTGGCCGTGGCGCACAACGCTGGTGGTGCGCTGTTGCTGCTGAGCATGGTGCTTGTGAACTACCGCATCCGCGTGGTCGACAAGGTTCGCGTGGGTGTTGGCCATGGCTGGCGCCTGCGGCCTGTGGCAGGCGTGGGTATCTCCCACCACATGAGGAATGATTCGTGGCGACGCTTCTGAGCGCACAGAGGGCAAGTTGGCGTGATTACCTGGAGCTGACCAAACCCAAGGTGGTGGTGCTCATGCTGATCACCTCGCTGGCGGGCATGTTCCTTGCCACCCGTGCTGGCGTCAGCTGGAGCGTGCTGCTGTTCGGTAACTTGGGTATCGGCTTGTGTGCAGGCGGCGCGGCGGTGGTCAACCATGTGGTGGACCGACGCATCGACGCGTTGATGGCGCGTACCCACAAGCGCCCGCTGGCCCAGGGCCGGGTCGGGCCGCTGCCTGCGTTGCTGTTCGCCCTGGTGCTGGCGCTGCTGGGCATGGCCTTGCTGCTGGTGTTCACAAACCCCCTCACCGCCTGGCTGACGCTGGCTTCCCTGCTCGGCTATGCGGTGCTCTACACCGGCTTTCTCAAGCGTGCCACACCGCAGAACATCGTCATCGGTGGCTTGGCTGGCGCCGCCCCGCCATTGCTGGGCTGGGTGGCGGTCAGTGGCCATGTCAGCGCCGAGCCCCTGCTGCTGGTGCTGATCATCTTCGCCTGGACCCCACCCCACTTCTGGGCCTTGGCCATCCACCGCAAGGAGGAATACGCCAAGGCCGATATCCCGATGCTGCCGGTGACCCACGGCGAGCGCTACACCAAGCTGCATATCCTGCTGTACACCTTGGTATTGCTGGCGGTAAGCCTGCTGCCCTATACCATCCACATGAGCGGCCTGCTGTACCTGGCCTGCGCCCTGGTACTGGGCCTGCGCTTCCTGCAATGGGCCTGGGTGTTGTACCGTGGCAGCCGGCCGCACGCGGCGATCGGTACCTTCAAGTACTCTATCGGCTACCTGTTCGCGCTGTTCATCGCGCTACTTCTCGACCATTACCTGTTGCTGAACCTATGACCCGAACCCAGAAAACCGTCTTCATCCTCGTTGCCCTGGTCGCGTTGATCCTGGGCCTGACCGTAAACAAGGTGCTCAATGGCCGCGACCAGCCGAACCCCGCCGAGCTGATCGATGCCGGCATCATCCTGCTGCCGCAGAGCCGTACGGTGGCCGACGTGACCATGACCAACCAGGACGGCCAACCGGTGCAACTGGATGACCTGAAGGGCAAATGGTCGCTGCTGTTCTTCGGCTACACCTACTGCCCGGACATCTGCCCGACCACCCTGGCCCAGCTGCGCCAGGTGAAGAGCGAGCTGCCCAAGGAAGCCGTCGACCGGCTGCAGGTGGTGCTGGTGAGCGTGGATCCGAACCGCGACACACCGAACCAGCTGAAGCAGTACCTGGGTTATTTCGACAAGGATTTCGTCGGGGTGGCGGGGTCGATCGAGGATACCCAGAAGCTGGCCAATGCCTTGAGCATTCCGTTCATTCCGGCCGATACCAGCAAGCCGGGGTATACCGTGGATCACAGCGGCAACCTGGCGGTTGTGGGGCCGGATGGGCGTCAGCGCGGGTTCATTCGGGCGCCGTTCAACAACCAGAAGCTGGTGGCGCAGTTGCCGGGGCTTGTGAAGCGGGATTGAGTTAGCCACAAAAGCTTCGCGGGTAAACCCGCTCCCACAGGGATAGCGCCAGACTCACGGCTTACGCTGTACCTGTGGGAGCGGGTTTACCCGCGAAGAACCCAGCGCGATTATTCGGCTTAGAACGCCGGCACCACAGCGCCTTTGTACTTCTCGTTGATGAACTGCTTCACCTCAGGCGAGTGCAGTGCAGCAGCCAGTTTTTTCATGGCATCCGAGTCCTTGTTGTCCGGGCGGGCAACCAGGATGTTCACGTAAGGCGAGTCGCTGCCTTCGATGGCCAGGGCGTCTTTCTCTGGGTTCAGCTTGGCTTCCAGCGCGTAGTTGGTGTTGATCAGGGCAGCATCGACCTGGGTCAGCACGCGCGGGATGGTGGCTGCTTCCAGCTCACGGAACTTCAGGCTTTTCGGGTTCTCGGCAACATCCTTCACGGTGGACAGGATGTTCTTGTTGTCTTTCAGCTTGATCACGCCGGCCTTGTCCAGCAGCAGCAGCGCGCGGCCGCCGTTGGTGGCGTCGTTGGGGATGACCACGGTGGCACCGGAGGACAGCTCGTCCAGCTTCTTGATCTTGGCCGAGTAAACGCCCAGCGGTTCGATGTGCACGCCGGCAACACTCACCAGGTTGGTGCCCTTGGCTTTGTTGAACTCATCGAGGTAAGGCTGGTGCTGGAAGAAGTTGGCGTCCAGGCGCTTTTCGGCAACCTGCACGTTCGGCTGGATGTAGTCGGTGAATTCCTTGACCTTCAGCTCCACGCCCTCTTTCGCCAGTGCAGGTTTGACGAAGTTGAGGATCTCGGCGTGCGGCACCGGGGTAGCGGCGACGGTCAGGGACTCGGCGTGGGCCGAGAAGGCCGCGACAGCGGCGACAACAGCAAGCAGCTTCTTCATTGATCACTCCTTGTGAGGGCCGCGACGGCCCCCGAACGGGTCGGACGGGCCGACCCCATTGGGGTTACTTACGGGAAAAATGTACGACCAGTTTGTCGCCCACGCTTTGCAGGACTTGAACCAGTACCAGCAACAGCACCACGGTGACGACCATCACATCGGTCTGGAAACGCTGGTAGCCGAAGCGAATGGCCAGGTCGCCCAGGCCGCCTGCACCGACCACACCGGCCATGGCGGTGTACGACACCAGGGTGATGGCGGTCACGGTAATGGCGGCGAAGATGCCCGGGCGGGCCTCTGGCAGCAGTGCGCTGGTGATGATCTGACGTGTGGTGGCGCCCATCGACTGGGTGGCCTCGATGATGCCGCGGTCCACTTCACGCAGGGCGGTTTCCACCAGGCGCGCGAAGAACGGCGTGGCACCCACCACCAGCGGCGGAATGGCGCCGGCTACGCCCAGCGAAGTGCCGGTGATCAGCACGGTGATCGGAATCATCACGATCAGCAGGATGATGAACGGCAGCGAGCGCAGGATGTTGACGATCAGCGACAGCAGCGCATACACACCCTTCTGCTCGAACATCTGCTTCGGCCCGCAGAGGAACAGCAGCACGCCCAGCGGCAAACCGAGCAGCACGGTGAAGAACAGCGAGCCGAACAGCATGATCATGGTATCGACGCTGGCCAGCCAGATTTCGGCCCAGTCGACGTTGGCAAAGAAACTCAGGGCGTCCATCAACGCAGTACCTCCATATGTACGTCAGCTGCCTTGAAGCGGGCGAACGCCGCTTCCATGTCACCGCCGATCAGGGCGAGGGTGAGCTGGCCATAGGGGACATCCTTGATGCGGTCGATACGCCCGGCAAGGATGCTGTAGTCCACGCCGGTTTCGCGGGCAACGGTGCCCAGCAGTGGCGCGTAGGTGGCGTCGCCCTGGAAGGTCAGGCGCACGATACGGCCTGGCACATGGGCGAAGTCGTCACGCTGCTCGCCTTCGTCGACCTGCTCGTCTTCCTGGACAAAGCGCTTGGTGGTGGGGTGCTGCGGGTGCAGGAACACCTCGGCCACCGAGCCTTGCTCGACGATCTGGCCGGCGTCCATCACTGCCACGCGGTCACAGACCCGGCGGATCACGTCCATTTCGTGGGTGATCAGGACGATGGTCAGCTTCAGCTCACGGTTGATTTCGGCCAGCAATTGCAGGACCGAGGCGGTGGTTTGCGGGTCGAGGGCGCTGGTGGCCTCGTCGCACAGCAGGATCTTCGGGTTGGTGGACAGGGCTCGAGCGATGCCGACGCGCTGCTTCTGGCCACCGGACAGCTGCGCCGGGTACTTTTTGGCATGGTCGGAAAGGCCGACGCGGGCCAGGAGCTCGGTCACGCGCTTGTCGATTTCGCTGCGCGACAACTCGCCGGCCAGGGTCAGTGGCAGGGCGACGTTGTCGGCGACGGTCTTGGAGGCCAGCAGGTTGAAGTGCTGGAAAATCATCCCGACCTGCTGGCGGAAACCGCGCAGCTGGCTGGCATTGAACGCGGTAACGTCTTCGCCATCGACGATGATCTTGCCGCCGGAAGGTTCTTCCAGGCGGTTGATCAGGCGCAGCATGGTGCTCTTGCCGGCGCCGGAATGGCCGATCAGGCCGAACACCTGGCCATCTTCGATGGTCAGGCTGGTCGGATTCAGTGCGGGGATTTCCCTACCGGCGACGCGGTAGGTCTTGTGTACCTGTTGGAACTCGATCACGTAGCGAACCTTGTGGGGCGCATGGAATTTGGGTCAGCGGTTAGCTGGGGTCGCGCATTTTAGCCTTTTCCCATAGCTGTTCTTAGCATTTATTTCGTAATGCTCCAATCCTTCGGGCATATGGCGACAACCGGTAATTCTGATTGAACGCTCGGCAAAGCGCTCCGGTCACTACCTGAACAAGCCCGAACGGGCACGCCTGTAGAGTGATGAGGAGAGCCGACCATGCCCAGCAAGAACACGGATGCGCCAAAGCACAGCGAGGCCGCTGGCACCCAGACCCCGGACCGGGCCAATACCAACGCCAAGTTGCAGAGCCTGGAGGCTGACCGCAGCGATGCCACGGGCCGGGCGCTGCGTACCAACCAGGGGGTGCGCATCGCTGACAACCAGAACACGCTGAAGGCCGGTGATCGAGGCCCCTCGCTGCTCGAAGATTTCATCATGCGCGAGAAGATCACGCACTTTGACCACGAGCGCATCCCTGAGCGCATCGTGCATGCGCGAGGGACCGGGGCGCATGGTTTCTTCCAGAGCTACGGCAACCACGCCGAGCTGACCAAGGCTGGCTTCCTGCAGGACCCGGAAAAAGTCACGCCCGTCTTTGTGCGGTTTTCCACGGTACAGGGCCCGCGCGGCTCTGCCGACACCGTGCGTGACGTGAGGGGTTTTGCGGTCAAGTTCTACACCGACGAAGGCAACTTCGACCTGGTGGGCAACAACATGCCGGTGTTCTTCATTCAGGATGCGATCAAATTCCCGGATTTCGTTCACGCCGTAAAGCCGGAGCCGCACAACGAGATCCCGACCGGCGCCTCGGCCCATGACACCTTTTGGGATTTCGTCTCGCTGGTACCGGAGTCGGCTCATATGGTGATGTGGGCGATGTCGGACCGTGCGATCCCGCGCAGCTTGCGGATGATGGAAGGGTTCGGGGTGCATACCTTCCGCCTGATCAACGCCCAGGGCGTAGCCAGCTTCGTCAAATTCCACTGGAAACCACGCCAGGGTGTGCACTCCCTGCTATGGGACGAAGCGCAGAAACTGGCAGGCAAGGACGCTGACTTCCAGCGTCGCGACTTGTGGGAGGCTATCGAGACCGGCGATTACCCGGAGTGGGAACTGGGCGTGCAGATCGTGCCGGAAGCCGACGAGCACAAATTCGATTTCGACCTGCTGGACCCGACCAAGATAATCCCGGAAGAGCTGGTGCCGGTTACACCTTTGGGCAAGATGGTCCTGAATCGCAACCCGGACAACTTCTTTGCCGAAGTAGAACAGGTGGCGTTCTGCCCGGGTCATATCGTGCCTGGCATCGACTTTACCAACGACCCTTTGCTGCAGGGCCGGCTGTTCTCCTACACCGACACGCAGCTTAGCCGCCTGGGCGGGCCAAACTTCCACCAGATCCCGATCAACCGCCCCGTCGCGCCCAACCACAACAACCAGCGCGACGCCCTGCATCAGCATGTGGTGCACAGGGGCCGTGCATCCTACGAGCCCAATTCCATCGACGGCGGCTGGCCGAAGGAAACGCCACCTGCCGCGCAGGATGGCGGCTTCGAGAGTTACCAGGAGCGTATCGATGCGCACAAGATCCGCCAGCGCAGCGAGTCGTTCGGCGACCATTTCTCGCAAGCGCGGTTGTTCTTCCAGAGCATGAGCCCGACCGAGCAGCAGCACATCATCAAGGCTTACAGCTTTGAATTGGGCAAGGTGGAGCGGGAGACGATCCGTGCTCGGGAAGTGAATGAAATTCTTGCCAACATCGACCTGAAGCTGGCGGCTGCGGTGGCTGCCAACCTGGGCTTGCCAGCGCCGAGCGCGGGCACAGTGCAAGTGAAGGGTAGCCAGCTTGCGCAGTCGCCTGCCCTCAGCCAGATGAACCACCCTGGTTCGGTGGGCATCAAGGGGCGCAAGATTGCCGTGCTGGTGGCAGATGGCGTAGACGCTGCCAGCGTGGACAAGTTGGTCAAGGCCCTGGAAGCACACAGTGCCCGGCCATTGGTTCTGGGGCCAACCTCAGCACCGGTGAAGGCTGCGGACGGCAAGCAACTGCCGGTGGATGCTTCCATGGAGGGGATGCCATCGATCATGTTCGACGGAATTGTCGTGCCGGGTGGCAAGGCGTCGACCGATGCGCTGGCGGCCAGCGGGTTGGCCAGGCATTTCCTGCTGGAGGGCTACAAGCACCTGAAAGCGATGGTGTTGACCAAAGAGCTTTTGGGCAGCCTGGGGCTGAAAGAAGACAAGGGGTTGCTGCTGGGAGATGAGCAGAAGACCGTGGATGCCTTCGTCAAAGCGGTAGAGGGGCATCGGGTGTGGGAGCGGGAGGCGGCTGCGGAGGCTGTGCCGGCCTAAGGGGCTGCTTTGCAGCCCATCGCGACACAAGGCCCCTCCTGCAGGAGATCGCATTCCCTTGTAGGAGCGGCCTTGTGTCGCGAAAGGGGCGCGCAGCGCCCCCAGATTCTTAACGCTGATGCGGAACCAGAACTACCTGCGCCGGCAGCGACCGCTGGATTTCATGCTTCTGCTTCAGCTCGAACCCGCTGTCGATCTTGCGCACGCGCTTCTCCAGCAAGGTCTTCAGCCAAGGCGCATCCTCGGTGCGCGGCACCTGGAACACAACATCGCATTGATAGCTCACTACATCGGCGGCAATGTCATCCAGCTGGCGCCGCATGGCGCGGCTATCGGTGGTCTTCAAGGCCACGACGGTGCTCGGTGCAGCCGGGTCGATGATGCGCGCCTTGGGCTTGGCCTCGGCCGCTTTCAACGCCGCTTCAGCCTTTTCCAGCTCGGCCTTGCGCGCCTGGGTCACGGCGTCGCCACCAGTCACCGCCGGGGCCTGTGGCATCAGCGCGCGGGCACGGGCCAGGGCGGTTGCAGCAGCGTTCACATCACCCTTCTGCAGGAAGATCTGGCTACGTTGCAGGTAGGCTTCGGCAAGCTGGCGCTGGTATTGCTCCAGGCGCGCGTCATCCGGCGCCTGGCCCTGCAGGGCAGCCAGCTGGTCTTCGGCGGTGGCCAGCTCGTTGCTGGCGATGTTTTGTTGCAACTGCTGCCAGGCATCGGCTTGAGCAGGTGCGGTGGCCTGTTCGACCGGCGCGTTGGAACACGCAGCCAGGAACAGGGAAAACGCGGCAACAAGCAGATAACGGGAGGCGAACGGCTTCATTCCTGCGACTCTCTATTTGCGCAAAAAGCGAGCAAGTCTACACCCAGGTGCGCACGCTCGAAAACAAGTCTTACAGACCCTTTACGTGCGAAAAGGTTGCAGGGCGCGCCTTCACGCGCCCTGTTTTTCAGCGTTTCGGCAGGGCCAGGCTCAGCAAGAATAGCACTGCCGCGCAGACCACGATCGACGGGCCGGCGGGGGTGTCCTTGAACCAGGACATGGCCAGGCCGCCGCATACCGCGGTCACGCCCAGCAGGCTGGCGCCCAGGGCCATCTGCTCGGGAGAGCGGGCGTGACGTTGCGCCGCAGCGGCAGGAATGATCAGCAGCGAGGTGATCAGCAGCACGCCGACGATCTTCATGGCCACGGCAATCACCACCGCGATCAGCAGCATCAGCGCCATGCGCAGCCCGGCCACCGGCAGGCCTTCGACCATTGCCAACTCTTCGTGCACGGTGACTGCCAGCAACGGCCGCCACAACGCAGCGAGCAGCAGCAACACCAGCACGCTGCCGCCAATTATCCAGGCCAGGTCGGTGGTGCTGATGGCCAACAGATCGCCGAACAGATAGGCCATCAGGTCGATGCGCACATCGTGCATGAAGCTCAGCACCACCAGGCCCAGCGACAAGGTACTGGGTGCGAGGATGCCGAGCAGGGTGTCGGAGGCCAGTGGCTGGCGTTGCTGCAAGGTCACCAGCAAGATCGCCAGCAACAGGCAGCCTACTGTTACCGCCAGTGCCGGGCTGACGTCCAGGGCAAAGCCCAGGGCAACGCCGAGCAGGGCGGCGTGGGACAGGGTGTCGCCAAAATAGGCCATGCGCCGCCACACCACGAAGGAGCCCAGTGGGCCGGCCACCAGCGCCAGGGACAAGCCGGCAAGCAAGGCGTAGAGAAGAAAATCAGCCATGCTTGCAGTGCGCTCCGTGAACATGGGTGCCAGGGGCGACCACCGAACCGTGCAGGTCGTGACTGTGGTCGTGATGGTGGTGGTAGATGGCCAGGCTGGGGGCGGCGGTCTGGCCGAACAGCTCGACGAATGCCGGGTCACCGCTGACCTGCTCTGGGTGGCCCGAACAGCACACGTGGCGGTTCAGGCACACCACCTGGTCGGTTGCACTCATCACCAGGTGCAGGTCGTGGGAAACCATCAGCACGCCGCAACCGTGGCGGTCGCGCAGGCGGGTAATGAGGTTGTACAGCTCGGTCTGGCCGACCACGTCTACGCCTTGCACCGGCTCGTCGAGCACCAGCAACTGGGGTTCGCGCAGCAGGGCGCGGGCCAGCAGCACGCGCTGCATCTCGCCGCCGGAAATGGTCTGTATCGGGCTGTCGATGACCTGCTCGGCGCCCACTTCCTGCAACGCCGACAAGGCTGCCGCGCGGTCTACACCGGGCACCAGGCGCAAGAAGCGCAGCACCGACAGCGGCAGCGTGGCATCTACCTGGATTTTTTGCGGCATGTAGCCAATGCGCAGTTTCGGCTTGCGCCATACCCTGCCGCGGTGCGGCTTGAGCAGACCGAGCACGGCGCGCACCAGGGTAGTCTTGCCCGCGCCGTTCGGGCCAATCAGGGTAACGATCTGGCCGGGTGCGACCGATAGGTCGATGCTGTCGAGCACCGCCTCGCCACCGAAGGTGACGCCGACCTGCTCCAGGCGGATCAGTGCGTCGCTCATGCCGCGCTCCGGCAGTTGCTGCACAGGCCGACCACCTCCACGGTCTGGGTCTCGACCGTGAAGCCCACGCCCTTGGCGCTGCTGATGATGGCCTCGCTGATGCTGTCCTGTTCCAGCTCGATGGCCACATGGCAGGCCCGGCAGATCAGGAACTGCCCTTGATGCACGTGCTCGGGGTGGCTACAGCCGATGAAGGCGTTGAGCGAGGCGATGCGGTGCACCAGGCCGTTTTCCAGCAGGAAGTCCAGTGCCCGGTACACCGTCGGTGGTGCAGCGCGGCGGCCGTCCTGCTCGCTGAGTACGGCGAGGATGTCGTAGGCACCCAGCGGCTTGTGGCTTTGCCACACCAGTTCCAGCACACGGCGGCGCAGTGCGGTCAGGCGCAGGCCCTGGCGGGTGCACAAGGCATCGGCTTCAGCCAGTGCGCTGTGTACGCAATGGGAATGGTCGTGAGGACGGTTTGCCAGCGGCGTGATGGACATGGGCAGCGACGGTTCTGGATGGAGACGTTATTATGTTACCTGTTTCTGACGACTCGAGTATTCACCGTGTCCCGATTCCTAGTCCTTTTTGTCGCTTTCATCGCATTTTCCGCCCAGGCTGACGTGCGTGTGCTGACCAGTATCAAACCCCTGCAGCAGATCGCCGCCGCCGTCCAGGATGGTGTCGGCAATCCAGAGGTATTGCTGCCGCCGGGTGCTTCGCCGCACCACTATGCGCTGCGCCCGTCCGACGTGCGGCGGGTGGCGGACGCCGACCTGCTGTACTGGATCGGCCCGGACATGGAGAACTTTCTGCCACGGTTGCTGAGCAATCGCAGCAAGCCCACGGTGGCCGTGCAGTCGCTGCCGGGCATGAAGCTGCGCCATTTTGGCGAGGACAGCCAGTCCCATGAAGAGGAAGACCACGACGACCATGACCACGACCACCGCCCAGGCAGCCTTGATGCTCATTTGTGGCTATCGTCGGTCAACGCGCGGGTGATTGCAGCGAAAATGGCCGCTGACCTGGCGCAGGTCGATCCGGTGAATGCGGCACGCTACCAAAGCAATCTCAAGGCCTTCGACGCACGCCTGGACGCGCTGGATGGACGGATCAAGGCGCGGGTGGCCGGGATTGCCGGCAAGCCGTACTTCGTGTTCCACGAAGCGTTCGACTATTTCGAGGCCGAGTATGGCCTGAAGCACACCGGGGTGTTCACCGTGGCAGCCGAAGTGCAGCCCGGCGCGCAGCACGTGGCAGCCATGCGCAAGCGCCTGCAGGAAGTGGGCAAGACCTGTGTGTTCAGCGAGCCGCCGTTGCGGCCGCGCCTGGCCGAGACCTTGACTGCCGGCTTGCCGGTGCGTCTGGCCGAGCTGGATGCGCTGGGCGGCAATGACCCGGTGGATGGCAAGGGCTATGAGCGCTTGCTGGAGAAACTGGGTGGCGACCTGGTTGGGTGCCTGGAGCAGCTGTAAGCCTGTGCCGGCCTCTTCGCGGGCACGCCCGCTCCCACAGGGACAGCACAAATCTCAAGCCTGTCACCATACCTGTGGGAGCGGGTTTACCCGCGAAGAAGCAAACGCGGTCTAGAGGGCAAACGGCAGGTGCAAGGCCACCTGCTGACGCTGCGCCAAACGCACTTCGAACTCGCTCGGGTCATGGATCATCACATCCATCCCGGCAAACGATTCTGCTGCAATCAGGCGCGACAGCCAGAAGCGCACGCAGCCTACCCGCAACATCTCCGGCCACAGCTCGGCTTCGGCTGCGGTGAACGGCCGCAGCGCCGCATAGGCTGCCAGCAACGCCTGGGCGCGTGGCACATCGATCGCGCCGTGTTCATCCAGGCACCAGTCATTCACGGTGATGGCGATGTCATACAGCATCGGCCCGGAACAGGCGTTGTAGAAGTCGATCACACCGGTCAGGTGTGTGCCTTCGAACATCACGTTGTCGCGGAACAGGTCGGCGTGCAGGTTGGCCCGTGGCAGCGCCAGGATCTGAGCCTTGTGCGCGCTGATTTCGTCCAGCGCCGGCTGCAGCAGCGCGGCTTGCTCGGCGCTGAGGCGCGGCAGCAACTCGGCACCCGAGGCCAGCATCCAGTCCAGGCCGCGGTCGGTGCGGCGCTCGATGATGTGCTCGCGGGTGGCCAGGTGAATATGGGCCAGCAGCTCGCCGACCTGGGCGCAGTGCTGGGCGTTCGGTGCCTTGATGTGCTTGCCCGACAGCCGTGGCTGCAGCAGCGCCGGCTTGCCGCACAGCTCGCGCAGGCCGTTGCCGTCGCGGTCACGAATCGCATAGGGCACCGGCATGTCGGCCGCGTGCAGGGTGTCCAGCAGCTCGATGAAGAACGGCATGTCCTCGCTGGGCCCGCGCTCGATAAGCGTCAGGACGAACTCCCCCTGTTCGAGGCTGACGAAGAAATTGCTGTTTTCGGTGCCGGCGGCGATGCCCTGGAAGTCGAGCAGACGGCCCAGCGCGTACGGTGCCAGAAAGGTTTCCAGCTCAGGCCGGGTCACGGGGGTGAAGACTGACATGATGAAGAATTGCCCATACGGGCACTTCCGCCGGGAAGTGCCGGGTTGATGTGAACGGTGCGCGTCAGATTACCACTCGAAGATCTTCCAGGACGGAATCAGCATGTCCGGCTGGTCGGATCGAATGAAATTGCCATCAGAGCCATCGGCGCGTACCAGGAAATAAGGCTTGCCGTTTTTCGGCGTGATCTTGATTGCATACAGGAACCCGTTCTGCCGGTACTCCTGGATGGTTTTGTCGCCTTCCGTGCGAATGGTCACCTCGGGATCGGCCGAGGGGGCGTCGTCCGCCGCCAGGGTGACGACAGGCATGGTTGCCAACAGACCGAGCAGTAACAGGCGATTGAGTGTACGCATGATAACCTTGTCCCTTTGTCGTCAATGATTCTGGCTATTCTAGCGCCGGACCCGTCGAAAAGGTTGATTCTGCTCATGAGCCAAGCGCCCCTCGTCCTGGTGGACGGTTCCTCCTACCTGTACCGCGCCTTTCACGCGCTGCCGCCGCTGACCACCTCCAAGGGCATGCCGACCGGCGCGGTGAAGGGGGTGCTGAACATGCTCAAGAGCCTGCGCAAGCAATACCCCGACAGCCTGTTCGCGGTGGTGTTCGACGCCAAGGGCGGTACCTTCCGCGATGCCATGTTCGCCGAATACAAGGCCAACCGCCCGAGCATGCCGGACGACCTGCGGGTACAGATCGAGCCGCTGCATGCCAGCGTCAAGGCGCTGGGCTACCCGCTGCTGTGCGTGGAAGGGGTCGAGGCTGATGACGTGATCGGCACCCTGGCGCGCAGCAGTGCAGCCCTGGGCCGGCCGGTAATCATCTCGACCGGTGACAAGGACATGGCGCAGTTGGTGGACGGGCACATTACCTTGGTCAACACCATGACCGGAAGCGTGCTGGACGTAGCTGGCGTGCACGAGAAATTTGGCGTCGGCCCGGAACACATCATCGATTTCCTGGCCCTGATGGGCGACAAGGTCGACAACATTCCCGGCGTGCCAGGTGTGGGCGAAAAAACCGCAGTGGGCTTGCTGACCGGCATCGGCGGTGGCCTCAGCGACTTGTACGCCAACCTGGACAAGGTCCCGGCGCTGGCCATTCGCGGCGCCAAGACCCTGCCGGCCAAGCTGGAAGAGCACCGCGACGCCGCGTTCCTGTCTTATGAGCTGGCTACCATCAAGGTCGATGTGCCCCTGGATATCGAAGTAGATGCCCTGGTGTGCGGCGAGCCGGACCGTGAAGCGTTGCTGGCGCTGTACACCGAGATGGAGTTCAAGAGCTGGGTCGCCGAGGTGCAGCGTGACGCGGCCAAGGCCGGTGACGACATCGCGCCGATCGTGGAGCAAGCGGCCAAGGCCGAGCCCAGGTATGAAACCATCCTCGACCAGGACCGTCTCGACTTCTGGCTGGAGAAGCTGCGCCAGGCGCCACTGTTCGCCTTCGACACCGAAACCACCAGCCTGGACGCCCAGCAGGCGCAACTGGTTGGTGTGTCGTTCGCTGTCGAGCCGCATGAAGCGGCCTATGTGCCGCTGGCCCATGACTATGAGGGGGCGCCGGTTCAGCTGGACCGCGCAGCCGTACTACTGGCGCTGAAGCCGCTGCTGGAAGACCCGGCCAAGGCCAAGGTCGGGCAGAACGCCAAGTACGATATCAACATCCTCGCCAACGGCTCACCCGCCATCGAAATGCGCGGCGTGGCCTATGACACCATGCTCGAGTCGTACGTGCTGAACTCTACCGCCACCCGTCACGACATGGACAGCCTGGCGCAGAAGTACCTCGACCACACCACCATCGCCTTCGAGGACATCGCCGGCAAGGGCGCCAAGCAACTGACCTTCAACCAGATCCACCTGGACAAGGCCGGCCCCTACGCCGCCGAAGACGCCGACATCACCCTGCGCCTGCATCACGCGCTGCAGGCACGCCTGGCGCAGACACCGAGCGTGCAGCCGGTACTGATGGACATCGAGATGCCGCTGGTGCCGGTGCTGGCCAGGATCGAGCGCCAGGGTGCGCTGGTCGATGCCGCGCTGCTGAAGGTGCAGAGCGGTGAGCTGGGGGTGAAGATGGCTGAGCTGGAGCAGCGCGCCTATGAGCTGGCCGGTGAGGAGTTCAACCTCGGCTCGCCCAAGCAGCTGGGTGCGATTCTCTACGACAAACTGGGCATGCCGGTGCTGAGCAAGACCACCAAGGGCCAGCCATCCACGGCAGAAGCAGTGCTCGATGAGCTGGCCGAGCAAGGCTACCCGCTGCCTGAGGTACTGATGCAGTACCGCAGCCTGAGCAAGCTCAAGAGCACCTACACCGACAAGCTGCCGGGGCAGATCAACCCGCGCACCGGGCGTATCCACACCTCCTACCAGCAGGCGGTTGCGGCCACCGGCCGGCTTTCGTCCAGCGACCCTAACCTGCAGAACATCCCTATCCGTACTGCCGAAGGCCGGCGCATCCGCCAGGCCTTCGTCGCCAGCCCGGGCTACAAGCTGCTGGCGGCGGACTACTCGCAGATCGAGTTGCGCATCATGGCCCACCTGGCCAAGGACGAAGGCTTGCTGCATGCCTTCCGTAACGACCTGGATGTGCACCGCGCCACGGCCGCGGAGGTATTCGGCGTAGCTCTGGAAGACGTCACCACCGACCAGCGTCGCAGTGCCAAGGCCATCAACTTCGGCCTGATCTATGGCATGAGCGCCTTTGGCCTGGCCAAGCAGATCGGTGTCGACCGCAAACAGTCGCAGGATTACATCGACCGCTACTTCGCCCGTTACCCGGGCGTGCTGGCCTATATGGAGCGCACCCGTGCCCAGGCTGCGGAGCAAGGCTTTGTTGAAACCTTGTTCGGCCGCCGCTTGTACCTGCCTGACATCAATGCAAAGAACCCGGCTCTGCGCAAAGGCGCCGAACGCACGGCGATCAACGCCCCCATGCAGGGCACTGCGGCCGACATCATCAAGCGGGCCATGGTCAATGTGGATAACTGGCTGAGCGAGAGCGGGCTGGATGCCCGGGTGATCCTGCAGGTACACGACGAACTGGTACTTGAAGTGCGCGAGGACTTGGTTGAGCAGGTTAAAGATGAAATTCGCCTGCACATGAGCAAGGCCGCGCAACTGGATGTGCCGCTGCTGGTCGAGGCAGGAATTGGTGCGAATTGGGACGAAGCTCACTGATCCGACGCGCAAAGCTGTGTAGGATCCGTGACGTAGGGATGCGGATCCTGGCACTGCTCAGTGCCAGTGGTGCTGAGGTTTCATGAAACTATCGCAAATAGTTTTCAGGGCTTTGGAACTAAACCGGTGAAGCGGAACTCAGAGTAACTGAATGGCTGGTGAAGCCTTTCGATGCTCCTATGTTGTGTTAAGTGTTGGCAGATATCTGGACCCCGCCCTAGCGGTCCGGACTTGGACCCCGAACTTCCCCCTCCCCATACGAAGTCCGGGGTTTTTTTTGCCCGGAATTTGACTTATGGCTAGTGGAGAACCCTGTGGGAGCGGGTTTACCCGCGAATGCGATGTCGGATGCACCGCCGCATTCGCGGGTAAACCCGCTCCCACAGGTTACGAGCAAGCCTTCAAATGACTGGCTTGTCTTCCAGCTCCATCCAGTCCGCCAACACGCGATAAGCATCTTCCACGCCCAGGCGCTTGGGCGCCGAGAACAGCTGGATGGTCACGCCGTCGCCCCAGCCCTTGCGGATTTCCGACTGCACCTTGAGCAGGGTGTTCTTGCCCGCGCCGTGGGTCAGCTTGTCGGCCTTGGTCAGCAAGATGTGCATCGGCATGCTGCTGGCCTTGGCCCAGTCGAGCATCATCTTGTCGAAGTCGGTCATCGGGTGGCGAACGTCCATCATCAGGATCACGCCACGCAGGCACTCCCGGCTGCCCAAATAGGCTTCCAGGTGTTTCTGCCAATGTTGCTTGAGCGGAATCGGGACTTTTGCATAACCGTAGCCCGGCAGGTCGACCAAACGCCGTTCATCGTCCAGACTGAAGAAATTCAACAGCTGGGTGCGCCCGGGGGTTTTCGAGGTGCGTGCCAGGCTGGCATGAGTCAGGGTATTGAGGGCGCTGGATTTGCCGGCGTTGGAGCGGCCGGCGAAAGCCACCTCGTAACCCTGGTCGTCCGGGCATTGTTCGACCTTGGCAGCGCTGAGGGCGAATTTGGCTTTCTGGCAGAGGCCGAGGATGGGGTTCTTGACTTGCATGGGATATCCGATGTGGGTGTTGCCTGACTCTTCAGGTCCGAGCCTGGCAAGCGGTGTCGTTTCCGTTTGGATGGCGGAAGTATATAATGCCCCAGTTTTTGTGTGCTCATTCTCCCAGCGAAGGAGAACGGGCATGGGGTGTCGAACAATAGCTCGCGCAACAGAACGCAGCGCGGCCCCCAACCCTGAAGGTCGTTCCGCATGGCGAAATGGCTGCTTGCTGTCGGTATGTTCCTGCCGTTTTTCAGCGCACAGGCTACACAGGATCCCGAGGTGTTGTACAACCGCACGTGTGCGGCCTGTCACACCGGGCAGTTGCCACAGGCACCCAGGCAGGGTGACCGGGCAGCATGGGAGCCAAGGCTGGCGCAAGGCATGGATGTACTGGTGAAGCACGTTACCCAGGGTTTCAAGGCTATGCCGCCGCGTGGATTGTGCATGGACTGCAGTGCCGAGGACTACCGTTTGGTCATCCTTTGGATGAGCGGCAGTCCCGATACATAACATTTCACCCTTAGCCGTGTTGGATTAGCTGATGAACAAACTAGTCGTGAGTCTGCTGTTGACCCTGGGTGTCGCAGGTGCGGCCACTGCTGCGCAACCCGTCAAAGGCGATGCCGCCGCCGGCCAGGCCAAGACGGCCGTCTGTGGCGCCTGCCACAACCCCGACGGCAACAGCCTGGCACCGAACTTCCCGAAACTGGCCGGCCAAGGCCAGCGCTACCTCGAAAAACAATTGCACGACATCAAGTCGGGCAAGCGTACCGTGCTGGAGATGACCGGCATGCTGGCCGCGTTCAGCGACCAGGACCTGGCCGATATCGCCGCCTACTTCTCCAGCCAGAAAGGCAGCGTGGGTGCCGCCGATCCCAAGCTGGTCGAACGTGGCCGGGCGCTGTTCAACGGCGGCGACCTGGAAAAAGGCATGCCTGCCTGCACCGGTTGCCACTCGCCTAACGGCGCGGGTATCGCCTTGGCCGGCTTCCCGCACCTGGGCGGGCAGCACGCGCAGTATGTGACCAAGCAGCTTACCGACTTCCGCGAAGGCAACCGCACCAACGATGGCGATGCCATGACCATGCGCACCATCGCCGGCAAGTTGAGCAACCACGATATCGAGGCGTTGGCCAGCTACATCCAGGGTCTGCACTGACGCCTTGGGTAGCCGGCGATGGGCCATTACAGGCGGCGTATTAACTTTCAGTTAATGTTGTAGGCCAATGATTAAAGGGCGGCGGGACCGCCCTTTTTTCCGTCCGCAGCCGTTACACTACAGAACTCGACCCCTTCGCGGCTTGTCTCAGTGCAGGTCGCGTCGTGGCGACCAATGACTGTCCAGGAGTAAAGCATGCGTAAACTGATTCTCAGCGCCGCGCTGGTCGCTGCCAGCGTATTCGGTATGACTGCCGTCCAGGCCGCCGAGCCTGTCGCCGGCAAGGAATACCTCGAGCTGAGCAACCCTGTTGCGGTTTCCGTGCCTGGCAAGATCGAAGTGGTCGAGCTGTTCTGGTACGGCTGCCCACACTGCTACCACTTCGAGCCGACCATCAACCCATGGGTCGAAAAACTGCCGAAGGACGTCAACTTCAAGCGCGTACCGGCCATGTTCGGTGGCGCATGGGACGCGCACGGCCAGATGTTCCTGACCCTCGAAGCCATGGGCGTCGAGCAGAAGGTGCACGCCGCGGTGTTCGATGCCATTCAAAACCAGCGCAAGCGCCTGACCGACCCGCAGGACATGGCCGACTTCCTCGCCACCCAAGGCGTGGACAAGGACAAGTTCCTCGCCACCTTCAACTCGTTCGCCATCAAGGGTCAGGTCAACCAGGCCAAGGAACTGGCGAAGAAGTACGAGATCACCGGCGTACCGAGCATGGTGGTCAACGGCAAGTACCGCTTCGACCTGGGTACTGCCGGCGGGCCGGAAGGCGTACTGAACGTTGCCGACCAGCTGATCGCCAAGGAGCGCGCCGCTAAGTAAGCGGCGTAACCCATGCGCCGCTTCAGAACCGCGCGTGGCATTGGCCTGCACCAGCCGCAGGTCAACGAGCATCACCTGCAGGCCCCTGGCCTGCCCGAGGATGGTCGCCTGCGGCTGCTCAGTTTCAACATCCAGGTGGGCATCAGCACCGAGCGCTACCGGCATTACGTGACCCGCAGCTGGCAGCACCTGCTGCCGCACAACGGGCGTGCCGGCAACCTGCAGAAAATTGGCCAACTGCTGGGCGACTTTGACCTGGTGGCCTTGCAGGAG
Source organism: Pseudomonas sp. NLJ1 (assembly GCF_049486705.1). Lineage (NCBI taxonomy): Bacteria > Pseudomonadati > Pseudomonadota > Gammaproteobacteria > Pseudomonadales > Pseudomonadaceae > Pseudomonas > Pseudomonas sp. NLJ1. The sequence continues at coordinate 2,891,425 of NZ_CP137735.1, forward strand.
GCCGATGGCGGTAGCCTGCGCTCGGGCTACGTCAATCAGGTCGAGCACCTTGCCCACCTGGGGGCCTTCCCCTACTGGTACCAGCAACTCAACCGCAACCTCGGGCGTTTTGCCCAGCACAGCAATGGCGTGCTCAGCCGTCTGAAGCCGCAGCTGCTGGAGGATCACCCGTTGCCCGGCCCGTCTGGGCGTGGTGCGATCCTGGTGCGCTTTGGCGAGGGTGAAGATGCGCTGATCGTGGTGATGATGCACCTGGCCCTGGGAGCCAAGACCCGCGCCTTGCAGCTGGGCTACATCCGCGAGCTGATTGGCGGCTACCGCCACCAAGTGCTGATGGGTGACATGAATACCCATGCAACCGACCTGCTGGAGCACTCGCCGTTGCGCGACCTCGGCCTGGTTGCCCCACAAGTGGAAGCCACCTTCCCCAGTTGGCGCCCACAGCGGTGCCTGGACCACATCCTGCTCAGCCCGAGCCTCACGCTGGAGCGTGTCGAGGTGCTGGCGCAGCCAATTTCCGACCACCTTCCCGTTGCTGTCGAGATTCGATTGCCTGATGCATTGACTGTGGATACGCTGCCGGTCCTGAGCTAATTGCCATCACCGTTTGCGGACCCGGGCATGACTGAAGACGCTGAGCGCTGGAAAGAGAAATACCTGAAAAGCATCGAGCAGCAGGAAAAGCTCGAGCGCCGTTGGGACGCCCGTCTCGACCTGCTGCGTCGCGGCCTGGTACGCAGCACCCTGGCTGCCGAAGGCAGCGACAAGGTGGTGGACCAGTGCATGAAGGAAATGCGCGAGGTCATCCGCAGCGACAACATGGACGCCGGCCTTGCAGGGTTGATTCCACGTCTTGAGAAGGCGGTGCTGGACTCCGAGCAGCGCCGGGAAGCCCGCATGAACCAGGTCAGCGATGCGCTGGCCGCACTGGTGGGCCAACTACAAGGCCTGCCATTGCCAAACGATGTGTCGCGGCCGTTGAAAAAGCTGGCGAAGAAGCTCGATGGCGGGGTGGCCCAGTCACGTGACTTGCCACCGTTGCTGGGCGAGTTGAGCGGCTTGCAGGGCCGCGCGCTGTCAGCCTTGGGCAAGTCGGCTGAGGACGCCCGGCCCGGCTTCTTGCAGCGCTTGTTCGGCAGCCGCGAGGATGATCTGCAAGGCGAGCCAGAGCTTGTGCCGCTCGCGCTTCCGGTTGTCGAGGCGCAGCCCTTGGTGGCACCGGCCGCCGTCGATGCCCCGCAGGCCGACGATGTGGACGCGCTCCAGCCGCTGCCAGCCTCTTCAGCTTCTGTTGTCGAAGCACCCGTAGCGTCGGAGCCCGTGCTGGAGGCTCCTGGCCCGGCGCTGATCGAAACGGCCGAACTGGCACCGGCCCCGCTACCGCAGCCGCTACCGGACGATGTGCCGGCACCGGAAGCTGTCACCAGCGAATCTCCGGCTGAAGCAGAACCGGCACAAACACTCGAAGAAACCTTCGGCGAAGATGGCACCTACGCCCTGCCTTACGCTGTGGAACCGCCCTACAGCCAGGTTGCCGAGCACATCGAGCACACCCTGATCGGCCTGCTCGATGACCTCAGCCTGCCGGAGCGACACAAGGCCCAGGCGCTCGAGATGCGAGAACGGGTCGCCCGCGGCCTGAACTGGTATGAGCTGATCCCGGTGCTGGATGACCTGGCCGTGCTCATGCTGGCAATCACTGACAGCGGCCAGCACGAATTCGAAACCTATCTGCAGCAGCTCAACGAACGCCTGGAAGGTTTCCAGAGCCACCTGCACGAGGCCAGCGCCGGCCATGCCGACAACAGCTCGGCCGCCCGCGAGCTGGATACCCAGCTGCGTGAGCACGTCGACGGGCTGCAGAGCAGTGTGCAAGGCGCCGCCGACGTCGACAGCCTCAAGCACATCCTGGAAAACCGCCTGGAAGGCCTGTTGGTGACCATGGACGAGCACAAGCATGAGCGTGATCGCCGCGAGCAGGAGCTGGCTGGGCGCCTGCAAGGGCTTTCGGAGCGGGTGGCGAGCATGGAGCACGAGGCACTCGGCTACCGCGAGCACCTCGAAGAACAGCGCCAGAAGGCCTTGCTCGATCCCCTCACCGGCTTGCCCAACCGAGCGGCCTGGAGCGAGCGGGTCGAGCGCGAAATGCTCGAATGGCAGGCACATGGCGGCCATCTGGCGATGGCGATCCTCGACCTGGACCATTTCAAGCGTATCAACGACAGCTATGGGCACCTGGCTGGGGACAAAGTACTGAAGATCGTCGCCGACCAGTTGCGCAAGCGCCTGCGCAGCGGTGACTTCATCGCCCGTTTTGGCGGCGAGGAGTTTGTCCTGTTACTGCCGCAGACCTCGCCGGCCGCCGCTGCCCAGATAGCCGAGGTGCTGCGAGCCACGGTCGAGGCGTGCCCGTTCCACTTCAAGGGCGAACGGGTGGTGATCACCACCTCCATCGGCCTGGGTGCATTCCGGTCCGGCGAGCGCGGCGACCAGGTGCTCAAGCGCGCTGATGCGGCGCTGTACCGGGCCAAGGAACTGGGGCGCAATCGTGTCGAGCAGGGGTAGATAGTTACCGCGCTAATGGTGGCGTGTGGATCGAAACTGGCAAGGCTGGCCAGCAGGTGGCCGGCCTTCGTCGCTCCATACAAGGAACCGGAACATGAAAATTCGAGCATGGTACGTGCCGCTCATGATCGGGCTGGCTTTCCAGGCCAGCGCCCACGCCAAGCAAACCATCCTGACAGCGCATATTGCTGCGGATGGCACGCTGATGCAGCAGTCGCCGCAATGGATCAGCAGTATCGAACTGCAGGCACAGCCCAACTACTTCAACCAGTACAAGATTCTGCTCAAGCCTTCCGCCGTGTCAGGTAACCCTCGTTTCTGTGTGGCTTCACCTATCGATGCCAGTAGCTATGAGCGGCAACTGCATGGCCAAGCCAAGGTCATCGGTGCTCCGCTAACCAGCCATGTGACCGTCATGACCCAGTTGGTGGATGTTGAAAGCGCAAGCGGTGACAACGCGCTGGAGTTCATGCTGATGTGCAGCCGCTGACTCGCGGCAAGCACGGCCCTTGGGGAGCACGTTATACTGTAGCGCTCATACGCTGAGGCCACTGACGTGCTTTCCACGCTTAAAAAAACCCTGATTCCCTTCCTGCTGTTGGCTGTCGCCGGTTGCTCGACCGGCCTGCGCGTCGACCGTAGCCACCCTTCGGTCAACCAGGACAACCGCATCCAGTTCGTTGTCCTGCATTACACCAATGCTTCGCTGGAGCGTTCCCTGGCGTTGCTCACCCATGGCGAAGTGAGCAGCCATTACCTGATTGGTGACGGCCCGGCGACGGTGTACCAGCTGGTGGATGAAAGCCGCCGCGCCTGGCATGCTGGTGATAGCCAGTGGCAGGGCCGGACCTGGCTGAACTCCTCCTCCATCGGTATCGAAATCGTCAACCCGGGTTTTACCGACACGCCGAATGGCCGGGTCTGGCATCCTTACAGCGAAGCGCAGGTCCAATCGCTGATCGCGCTGCTCAAGGACATCGTCAAACGTAACAATATCGAACCACGGCACATCATTGGCCACAGCGATATCGCACCGCTGCGCAAGCTTGACCCGGGGCCGCTATTCCCGTGGAAGCGCCTGGCCGACGCCGGATTGGGTGTCTGGCCGGATGCCAATGCCGTGGCACGGCAGCAAGCCTATTTCAGCGTCAACCCGCCGAGCGTTGGCTGGTATCAGCAGGAGCTGACCCGGTTTGGCTATGCGATCGAGCAAACCGGGGTACTGGATGTTGCCACCCGCCATGTGATCGCCGCGTTCCAGATGCGTTTCCGCCCGCAGCGCTTCGATGGCATGCCGGATGCGCAGACGGCGGCGATGCTGCAGGTGCTTAACCGGATGCGTTGAGCCGCCAGCGAGGTTCTGTGGGAGATTGCCCAGCCCTTTGGGCTGCGCTGTCGCACAGATAACTGAATTCGCAAGCGATCCTCGTGCCCTGTGGGAGCGGCTTTAGCCGCGAAGAATCCAACGCGGTGCCAGCCACCGCGTTTGCTTCTTCGCGGGCACGCCCGCTCCCACAGAGTCCGCGTAGCGCCTGCAAATCGAGTTCTCTGCGCGACAGCGCAACCTTGGGAGATGGCCATCTCCCAACAAGCAAACGAAGCGCCAAACGGCAAAGGTGATTCCTGATCCAGTTGCTATACCTTAGTTATCAACTGGATGCCTTCGATGTCAGCCTTCATCGCCTTGCTGCGCCAAATTTTTTACCGTCCCTGGATGCTGGCCACATTGGCAGCACTGGCCAGCGCGGCTCTGTTGCTTTCTGCCAGTATCGGCATTGCCCTGCAACAGATGAAGCAAAGCGAGAGTGCACAGATGAACGCCCAAGGCGAACGCTTTCTCGAGCGCCTTGAGCAGGTGTTCGGCCAGTTGCGCGAAGGGGTCGACCTGTTGCAGGCGCAGCCCTTGCGCGGCTGCAGCCCGGCGATGCTGACGGCATTGCAGCAGGTAGGCCTGAGCTCACGCTTCATATATGAAGCGGCATACGTGGATGGTGATATCGCCTGTTCGAACCGCGGTGATGAGCGGGCGTTCGAACCCTTGCGCATCCCCGACATCCAGGGGCCGACTTACAGCTACTGGCTGAACACCACGACCGAGCCGAACGAGAACCTGGCCGCATTGATGCTGGGGAGGGGCAAGTTCGTGGTGTCCACCTCTCGTGGGCACCTGACCGATGTGGTCGACCTGCCCCCGGGCGGTAGCCTGGTCGTGGTGCTGGACAACGGCACCCGGGCTATCCCCGTGCTGGGCCCCCCGCAGGTATGGCCGCCACCCTCGGCCTGGTCGACCAGCCACAAGTCGCTGCTCGAACTCAGCGATCGCCTGATCTACCGAATGCCGACCAAGTCACCGGACTACCAGTTGGTGTTGATTGCCCCGAGGGCGAGCCTGCCGTTGAGAATGAACGGCATGCTCTGGCTTCTGTTCCCCGGCAGTGTGCTGGCGGCCTGCTGCATCGGCTGGCTGGTGTTGCAACTGATCCTGCAGCGGCGGTCGATGAGCTCGGAATTGCAGAATGCCCTGCGTCGCGGCGAACTGCAGGTGCTCTACCAGCCGATCTTCGAGCTCGACAGCCGGCGCTGTGTCGGGGCGGAGGCCCTGGTGCGCTGGCGTCGCCCGGACGGCACCCTGACCAGCCCGGACCTGTTCATCCCGTTGGCGGAAAACACCGGGCAGATCCGCCAGATCACCGACTTTGTCCTGCAGCGTGTGCTGGAACAGTTAGGGCAACTGCTGCGCTCGCACCCCAACTTGTACATATCGGTGAACCTGGCGGCTTGCGATGTGATGGTGCCGCGCATTGGACGGGTGGCGGCACGCTTGCTGGCCATGCACCGGGTAGCGGCCAGCCAGATTGCCTTCGAGGTGACCGAGCGCGGCCTGATCGATGTGGTGGTGGCGCGCGACAACCTGCAGGCGCTGCGCGCGGTGGGGCATCAGGTGCTGATCGACGATTTTGGTACGGGTTATTGCAGCCTGGCCTACCTGCAAACCCTGCCGGTGGACTGCTTGAAGATCGACAAGGCCTTTATCGATGCCCTGGGGCACGACGCCGCCAGCAGCGGTGTTGCGCCGCATATCATCCGCATGGCCCACGACCTGCACCTGCGGGTGATTGCCGAAGGCATCGAGTGTGAAGACCAAGCGGTACTGCTGACCAGCGAAGGGGTCAATTATGGCCAAGGCTGGCTTTTTGCCCGGCCACTGAATGCCCGGCAGTTTGCCGAACTGGTGACCCGCGGACGGTTGCCGCGGCGGGTTGAGCATTGAGTGATCCTGCACCGGCGATGGGGCCGTGACAGGCAACATTCAGACCGGCAGCGCCATGTAGAACTGGGTCCCCTGCCCCGGTCGGGAAAACACGCCCATGCGCCCGCCATGCAGCTGCACGATCTCTTTGCACAACGCCAGCCCCAGCCCCGCGCCGCCTTTCTTGCGCCCTACCTGTACGAAGGGCTCGAAGATGCGCCCTTGTTGCCCATAGGCAATGCCTTCGCCGTTATCTTCGACACTGATGATCACCCGCTCCGCATGCCGTCGTGCGTGCAGGCGGATACGCCCGCCGCTGGCGGTATGGCGGATGGCATTGTGCAACAGGTTGTCCAGCACCCGGTCAAGTTGGGTGACGTCTGCCTGGATACGCGGTAGCGGCGGCTCCAGTTCCGTGATCAGCTCGATCTGCTTGTGCGCCGCCGGTTCGGCAAAGCGCTGTTGTGCACGCTCCAGCAGTTCGTCGATGGCGCAGGGAGCCAGATCGAGCTTCTGCATCCCACTCTGGTAGCGGCTGAAGTTGAGCAGGTCGTTGATCAACTGGGTCAGGCGCTGCATTTCCTCGCCGATGGTCTCCAGCAGGTCATGCTCGCGCGACTCGGGCGGGAACTTGAGCCGCTCGCGCAACAGGCCGAAGGCCATGTGCATGCCGGTTACCGGCGTACGCAGCTCATGGGAAGCGCGCAGCACGAATTCGCTGCGCACGCGTTCGAAGGCTCGCTGCTCGGTTACATCGTGCAACACCATCACTGCGCCAAGTATCGGTCCTTGCGGGTGGCTGACCGGGGTCAGGCTGTAGGCGAGCAGGCGCGTTTCGTCATCGACGTCCATGTTCAGGTCGTCCGGCTGACGGTCGAGGTTGCCGCCGCGCAGTACCTGGCGTAGCTGCTGTTCCAGCTCCGGGCGCTGCAGGGCTTCGGCCAGGCTGCTGCCAGCGCGGCTATCGGTCCAGCCCAGCTGGCGCTGCGCCACCGGGTTGAGGTGCTCCAGGCGGCCTTGGCGGTCGATGATCAGCAGGCCATCGTCAATGCTATCCAGTACGGCCTGCAAGCGTTGCTGGCCGGCCAGCAGTTCATCGACGTTGGTGGCCTGGTGCTTGCGCAAGGCATCGGCCATCAGGCCGAAGCGTCGGGTCAGTTGGTTCAGTTCCGTGGCTTGTGTGACCGGCAGGGTAACGTCGAAATCGCCCTTGCCGAGTTGGTCGGCTGCTTTGGCCAAGGCTTCGATCGGCTGGCCGAAGCGCCGGGCAATATTGTGGGCGGTGATGAAGCCCAGTACCAGTACCACCAGGCCCATCAGGCCAAGTACACCGCTGACCAGCAGGGCGTGGTCGCGGGTGTGCTCCTCGCTGCGGGTGATGTACTCCAGGGCCTGCTTGTGGGAATCGATCAGGTCGGTGCGGACCTGGTTGAACGCGGCCCCCAGTGGTTGCTCAACCCCCATGCTGCGGGAGGGCGCCGGGCTATCGCGGTAGGCCTGGAGGAAGGCCTGGTAATTGCTGCTGGCCTTGCTGAAGCCGGTGCGCTCGCCGCCTTGGTCCAGCCCTTGCTCGAGCAGTTTCTGGAAGTTTTCCTGCAGCAGCCGCAGGTTCTCCGGGGCGGTGTCTTCATCAAGGATCAGGGTCAACTGTTCGCCAAGGTTCTGGCGCAACTTCAGTCCTGTTTCCAGGGTGTGGGTGGTATCGCGCACCAGTCTCTGCTGCACCGTGGCCATCTGCAGCACGCTGACCAGGCCCAGCAGCAGCCCGAGCAGGGCCACGGTGACCAATGCCGAAATGCTGAGGAAAAGCCGCGTGCGCAGCTTCATGGGACGCCACCTCACAGGTTGTACTGCTTGCGCTTGCGGTACAGGGTGGAGGCATCGATCCCCAAGGTCTTGGCCGCCTGGTCAAGGGTGTCGCTGGCGGCCAGCACCGCGCCGATATGGGCGCGTTCCAGCTCATCGAGGCTCAGTGCGGCGCCGACGCGCGGAGCATTGCCTGCAGGCTGCTCGCCCATGCCCAGGTGGCTGATTTCCACACGTTCCTGCGGGCAGATGATGCTGGCCCGCTCTACCACGTTGCGCAGTTCGCGAATGTTGCCGGGCCAGCGGTAATTGAGCAGGGCTGTGCGGGCTTCGTCACTGAAACCGCGGGCAGGCCGGGAGTATTCCTTGACGAAGCGGGCGAGAAAGCGGTCGGCCAAGGTCAGGATGTCTTCACTGCGCTCGCGCAGCGGCGGCAGGTGCAGGGTGATGACGTTCAGGCGATACAGCAGGTCTTCGCGGAAGCGGCTCTCTCGCACCATCTCTTCGAGGTTGAGGTTGGTGGCGGCGAGGATACGCACATCGGCGCGACGGGTGACTGGGTCGCCGACGCGCTCGTATTCCTTGTCCTGGATGAAACGCAGCAGTTTGGGCTGCAAGGTCAGTGGGAAATCGCCGATCTCGTCGAGAAACAGCGTGCCCCCATCTGCCTGGCTGACACGCCCCAGGGTGCTTTCGCTGGCGCCGGTGAAGGCGCCGCGGGTATGGCCGAACAACTCGCTTTCCATCAACTCGGCGTTCAGTGACGGGCAGTTGATGGTCACGCAGGATTTGCGCGCGCGCTTGCTCCAGCCATGGATGGCCCGGGCCAGCTCACCTTTACCTGTGCCCGACTCGCCAAGGATGAGGATGTTGGCATCGGTGGTAGCGACCTGGCGGGCGGTTTCCAGCACTGCCATCATCGCTGGACTGTGCGAGTCGAGGCCGTCCTTGGGTTTGCGTACTTCACCTTCCAGGGCCTCCAGCCGAGCGGAAAGCTGACGCACCTCCAACTGCTTGGACGTAGCCAGGCGCAGCTGGTCGGGGCTGCACGGTTTGACCAGGTAATCGGCGGCACCGGCCTGGATCGCGTCTACCGCCGTATCGATCGCCGAGTGCGCGGTGACGATCACCACCCGCATCCAAGGGGCCTGGATACGCATCTGCGCCAGCACATCGAGGCCGTTGTCCTCGCCCAGGCGCAAATCGAGGAAGCAAAGGTCGAAGACCTGGCGCTGCAACAAGGCTTCGGCCTGGGCGGCGCTGTTGGCCGTTGCCACATTGTAGCCCTCGTCTTCCAGGCAATAGCGGAAGGTGCGCAGGATCGCGGACTCGTCATCCACCAGCAGAATGCGGCCTTGGTTGTCCTGGGCTGACTCCATGTGCTGCGCTCCTTTAGGAAAGATCTTCATTTAGTGTGGGAAAAATCGGGCAAGTTGCATGGTCCATTGTGAAGGAACCTGTCCTTTGCATGCTAGCCACTGGCCAATCAGCGCTTGGAGGCCGCGCTTTTCAGATGATTTTCTTAGAGGGTCACGGTGGCACATTGGTTGCGAGGATTTTCAGTTTTTGCCTACAAGAGGAGGCACTGTCATGCGCTTTTCCATCCGCGCCGCCATGTTGGCAGCCACCCTGCTACCAGGGTTCACGCCGGTATTCGCCGATCCGGTACAGGACGCCCGCCTGGAGGGGGCGCTGCAAACCGCCCTGTCGCTGAACCGCATGCTCGACCCGTTCCGTATCCAGGTCGAGGTGGACGGCAAGCAGGCGCGGCTTTCCGGGGAGGTGGAGAACGACGTCGAGCGCCAGCTGGCCGAGCATGTGGCCCTGGCTACCCGTGGCATCGAGCAAGTAGACAACCAGCTGCAGGTCAATGCCCAGCTCGTGGAGCGCCCGCTGGAGTTGCGTGCCTACGCCCAGCGCCTGGAGGATGCCACCCTGGCTGCGGTGATCCGTGCGCGGCTGTTATGGAGCCGTACCACCGAGAAGGCGCCTATAGATGTGCAGAGCAGCGAAGGCGTGGTGACCCTGCGCGGCAAGGTCGACAGTGCCGAGGCCAAGGAGCTGGCTGGCGTGGTGGCGCGTACCACCGAGGGCGTGCACCTGGTCAACAACCTGGTCAGCCTCGATAGTGCCGCCATGGCCAAGGCCCGGGAAACTCCGGTGGGGGTGCCGACCGGCCCGCAGCCGAGCGACAGCTGGATCATCGACAAGATCCAGAACAGCTACCGCTTCAGCCGCAACCTTGATGGTCTGAACCTGAAGGTGGCCAGCGAAGAGGGGCTGGTTCGGCTTTCGGGCGAAGTGGTCAGCAGCGAGCAGAAAACCATCGCCGTGGAGATCGCCCGGCAGATCATCGGCGTGCGCGGGGTGGATGCCGACCTGCTCAAGGTGGCGACCAAGGTCGAGGGCTGATCGTGCAATTCGCACGGCCGCACGGACCGCATCGTGCAGGATACGTCCTTGCCGATTTCGGTAGATTAGGATAACTATTTGATTTAATTGAATTTTATCTGAATCAAAAGGCTGGCATGCAGGCTGCAATTACCTGTTCAGGTTTGAACAAGAATTACAGCAGGAGGAGCCGGCATGAACCGCCAATCCGTCAACCGTTTGCAGAGCGCCGCACTGCCCCTGCGCCAGATGCTGTCACTCGGCTTGGCGTTGTTGCTGACCTTGGCCGCTGGCCTCTTCTATTACAGCTGGCAGACCGCGCGCCTGGCCGAGCAAGTGGCGGCACAGACCGCCCTGTTGACGCAGATTCAGGCAACCCGTGCCAACACCCTGGTCAAGGCCGTCGACCCGCTGCCAACCGGCCAGGCCACTACTTCACCGGCCACGCTGGAAAATGTCGTACCCCAGGACCGCTGGGTGTTCTGACCGCCGACCAGACCGATTCTGAAAAAGAAAGGAGAACCACCATGCTGAGTTGGGCTATCACTTTCCTCATCATCGCCATTGTCGCCGCCGTACTGGGCTTCGGTGGTATCGCGGGCGCTGCCACCGGTATCGCGAAGATTCTGTTCATTGTCTTCCTGGTGCTGTTCGTAGCCTCCTTCTTCTTTGGACGTGGACGAGGTTGAAGATGGGCAGGAAGCGTTGGACATCCCTGGCTGCCGCCCTGTTACTGGGCGGCAGTGCGGCGGCGATGGCGGCCAATGACGGCCAGGTCCGGGTCGACCAGTTGCTCGGCTCGGACCCTGAGTACCGGGAAACCTGGCAGGACACGATCAAAGGCGAGGAACGCCTGCCTGATTGGGTGGTCAATCTGACCGGCAGTGCCCAGCAGCAGATGTCTGCCGTTACCGAAGACGGCGACAAGTATCTGGTCGGCCCATTATGCGAAGGCCCGGACAACTGCACCTACAAACGCCTGATCGTGGCGTTCAGCTGGGACAAGGACGATGCCTACGGGATGCTCGTGGAGGTACCCGAAGGTTTGCCGAACGACAAGTCGCCCACCCGCCATGCGCAGTACCGCTGGCTGGGTGAACCGGACGACGGCATGAAGGCGATGCTGCAGGAGCAGCTCAAGCGTGACCCGAACTGGTACTGAGCGTTTGTACCCGGTACGGATGAAAGGTCATGCACTGTCACATAATAGAAGCTGAACCTTTCTATATTTCAGCCTTCTATGATGCGCCGCCCCGAGGAGGGGCTGCACATGACCAAGGGGCCGGGCCGTTCTGATTGTTGCAGGATCGGAGTGGCCTAGGGGTACAGGGAGTACCTCCAGCAATGGGCCGGGTCAGGAAAGGCGGAATCGGAAGTTTCAGGTCGGCGGTGTCATAGGGGCACTTGACCAGACCTGGCTTCCGAGGAGCCATGTAGGAAACGTCTCTTCCCTGCACGATTTTCTCTTCGAGACACATTTTGTCTCGACCGCACATCATTTTTTTTCGATCACCCCGACGCTTGTTCAAGCGGCATTTCAGCCATTCGGATTGTCGAACAGGCCATCTTCCCCGTCCTTTCTATCCTGCCAAATCTGCCTAAATATGGCGGTTTGGTCTTGTTCGGGATTCCGAACGTTGTAAATCAAGCACTTGCGAACCCCCAGTTTCGGTCAGAAACGTTATGCGTAAACGGCATGGGTCATGCGCTTCCGGCATTAGATTTCCCCCTTTGCCATCGCAATAGTTGCCGCCTTTTTCGCCGGCCGGGCGCCCTGTCGCTCGCCTGCGGTGTCCTTACATGAAGTCGCCGGACGGAAGCAGCTATTGCTCGTAACCTAGCCAACGGCTCTGTTACGGGCCTTTCCGTTGGGTGCCCATGACCACTAGAACAAAGGGTAAAGACATGAAGAAGGCAAAACTGAGCCTCGCCTGGCAGATCGTCATCGGTCTGGTCCTGGGTGTTGCAATCGGCGCGCTACTGAATCATTTCAGTGCAGAAAAGGCATGGTGGATCAGCAATGTTCTCCAGCCTGCTGGTGACATCTTCATTCGCCTGATCAAGATGATCGTCGTCCCGATCGTGATTTCGTCGCTGATCGTGGGTATCGCCGGGGTTGGCGACGCGAAGAAACTGGGCAGCATCGGCCTGAAGACCATCATCTACTTCGAGGTGGTGACCACCATCGCCATCGTCGTCGGCCTGGTGTTGGCCAACCTGTTCCACCCGGGCGCCGGCATCGACATGAGCACCCTGGGGACCGTGGACATCTCCAAGTACCAAGCCACCGCGGCCGAAGTGCAGCATGAGCACGCGTTCATCGAAACCCTGCTGAACCTGATCCCGTCGAACATCTTCGCAGCGCTGATGCGTGGCGAAATGTTGCCGATCATCTTCTTCTCGGTAATGTTCGGCCTGGGCCTGTCGAGCCTGCAGGCAGAGCTGCGCGACCCGCTGGTACGTACCTTCCAGGCGGTTTCCGAGACCATGTTCAAGGTCACCCACATGATCATGAACTACGCCCCTATCGGCGTGTTCGCCCTGATCGCCGTGACCGTCGCCAACTTCGGTTTCAGCTCGCTGCTGCCGCTGGCCAAGCTGGTGCTGCTGGTGTACTTCGCCATCGCCTTCTTCGCCTTCATGGTGCTGGGCCTGGTCGCCCGCCTGTTCGGCTTCTCGGTGATCAAGATCATGCGCATCATGAAAGATGAGCTGATTCTCGCCTACTCCACCTCCAGCTCCGAAACCGTGCTGCCGCGCGTGATCGAGAAGATGGAGAAGTACGGTGCACCGAAGTCGATCTGTTCGTTCGTGGTACCGACCGGCTACTCGTTCAACCTCGACGGTTCGACCCTGTACCAGAGCATCGCGGCAATCTTCATTGCCCAGCTGTACGGTATCGACCTGTCCTGGAGCCAGCAGCTGCTGCTGGTGCTGACCCTGATGGTCACTTCCAAGGGTATCGCTGGCGTACCGGGTGTTTCCTTCGTGGTGCTGCTGGCCACTCTGGGCAGCGTTGGCATCCCGCTGGAAGGCCTGGCCTTCATCGCCGGTGTCGACCGCATCATGGACATGGCCCGTACTGCCTTGAACGTTGTGGGCAACGCTCTGGCAGCCTTGGTCATCGCGCGCTGGGAAGGCATGTACGACGCCGCCAAGGGCGAGAAGTACTACGCCTCGCTGATGGCCGGCAAGCAGGAAGCGGCCATGGTTGGCGAAGCTGCCAAGCGCTGAGCCTGATGAGCTGAACAAGAAGCCCCGACCTGTCGGGGCTTTTTGTTGCCTGTGAGATCCTGGGGCCGAGCAGTGGCCATTGTGGGAGCGGGTTCACCCGCGAATCAGGCAACACGGTGTATGGCACCGGCTTTGCCGGTGTTCGCGGGTGAACCCGCTCCCACAGGGGCCTGTGTACGGGCTGCGGTCTCCAGCCTTGAGCCCCGATACGCTATCATTCGGGCATTTTTCAGGGGGAACACTCGGATGCTCAACGGCCTTTGGCTTGGCTTTTTCCTAGTGGCGGCAGTGTCCGCCCTGGCCCAATGGCTGGTAGGCGGCAACGCCGGCATCTTCGCGGCGATGGTCGAGAGCATATTCGCCATGGCCAAGCTGTCGGTCGAGGTGATGGTGCTGCTGTTCGGCACGCTGACCCTGTGGCTGGGCTTTCTCAAGATCGCCGAGAAGGCTGGCATCGTCGAGTGGCTGGCCAAGGTGCTCGGCCCGTTGTTCGCCCGATTGATGCCGGAAGTTCCACCCGGTCACCCGGCGCTGGGCCTTATCACCATGAACTTTGCCGCCAACGGGCTGGGCCTGGACAACGCCGCCACGCCGATCGGCCTGAAGGCCATGCGCGCGCTGCAGGAGCTTAACCCCAGCAGCACCACGGCGAGCAACGCGCAGATCCTGTTCCTGGTGCTCAACGCCTCGTCGCTGACGCTGCTGCCTGTAACCATCTTCATGTACCGGGCCCAGCAAGGCGCGGCGGACCCGACCATGGTGTTTCTGCCCATCCTGCTGGCGACCAGCGTCTCGACCCTGGTCGGCCTGCTGTCGGTGGCGGTGATGCAGCGCCTGCGCCTGTGGGACCCGGTTGTGCTCGCCTACTTCATCCCCGGCGCCTTGCTGCTGGGTGGTTTCATGGCTTTTCTTGGCACCTTGTCGGCAGCGGCGCTGGCCAACCTGTCGTCGATTCTGGGTAACCTCACGCTGTTTGGCGTGATCATCCTTTTCCTGGTGATTGGTGCCTTGAAGCGGGTGAAGGTTTATGAAGCCTTTGTCGAAGGCGCCAAGGAAGGCTTCGATGTGGCCAAGAACCTGTTGCCCTATCTGGTGGCGATGCTGGTGGCAGTGGGAGTGCTGCGTGCTTCAGGCGCGCTGGAGCTGGCCCTGGACGGTATTCGCCATGCGGTGAACTGGATGGGCCTGGACACCCGCTTCGTGGAGGGCCTGCCCACTGCTCTGGTCAAGCCGTTCTCCGGCAGCGCGGCGCGGGCGATGCTGATCGAGACCATGCAGAGCCAAGGCGTCGACAGCTTCCCGGCGCTGGTCGCTGCGACGATTCAGGGAAGTACCGAAACTACCTTCTACGTGCTGGCGGTTTACTTCGGTGCGGTGGGTATCCAGCGCGTACGGCATGCGGTGGGGTGTGCGCTGCTGGCCGAATTCTCCGGTGTCGTCGCAGCGATCTTCGTCTGCTACTGGTTCTTCGCCTGACGCCCCCACAAAAAGCAGGCAGGCCTCAGTGAGCAGGAACGCTGGCTGCTTGCGCAATGGTCCAACTGACCACCTGCCCGGTCAGTTGGTCACAGGCCTTGCCAAAGCCGGCAACCACCGCTGACACCTGCTTATCGGCCAATGGCTGGCGGATTTCGAAGCGCTTGCTGGCCAGGATCCGTTGAGTGCGGCCCTGCACCAGGCGTGCGTCATAGCGGATCACCACCTCCGCCGCCCCGTCCGTGCGGTACTCGGTCTGGAATGCCTGCAGCTCGCCAGCCAGCTCGTAGTCGGCCTGCAGGTTGCTGTCATCGGCGCTCAGGCGCTGCACCTGGCCGTCACGCTGGAAACCGTCAAGCAGTCGGTTGCGCAGCAGCACCGGCACTGCGTCGCTCCAGCGCGCGCCTTTGTAACTGCTGACCACATCGCCCTGGGGAATCACGGCAATCCGTGGCCCGGCCAGCACTTCGCTGGCCAGCGGCTTGTTCAGGCGCAATGACCAATCCAGCGCCGGCGCCGTCCGGCCGGGCTGGTTCACCGGCAGGCGGTACAGGTCGACGGGCTCGCTCTGTGGCAGGATCGAGCAGGCACTGGCCAGGCTCAATGCGGCCGCCAGGGCCAGCAGGCGCAGCGACGGTTTCATGGTTGGAACTCCTTGTTGTTGTCGCGGCCGAGCAGGTAGCCGCTAGGGTCGGCCTCCAGTTGCCGGGAAATACCTTTGAGTGCGTTGAGGGTTTCGCGCAGCTCGCGAATCGCCGGGGTCAGCTGGTTCAGGCCCTGTGCGCCGTCGCCGATGGCTTCGCGGTTGTCCTCGAGCAGGCGGTTGATGGTGGCGGTGCTCTCGGCAAGTGACTGCATGGCTTGCTCGGCGCTGCCGATTGCCTGCTTGCCTTCGCTGCCGAGCAGGCCGTTGGCATTGCGCATCAGTGCCTGGGTTTCGGCCAGGGTGGCGCTGGCCTGCTTGCCCACCTGCACCAGTTGCTCGATGGCCTGGGTGATGCTGCCGTGCTGGCCAGCGAAGGCGCCAGTGGTCTTGTCGAGGTTGGACAGGGTGTTGCTGAGGTGGCCGATGTTGTCTTCGGAAAACATCTGGTTGGCGTTGTGCAGCAGCAGGTTGATGTTGGTCACCAGGTCGCTGCTGTCATTGAGCAGACGCGAAATTGGCGAGGGCGAGGCGATGATCACCGGCAGCTTGCCATCCTTGCCTTTCAGCTCAGGGCTTTGCGGGGTGCCGCCGCTGAGCTGGATGAACGAGTTGCCGGTCACGCCGGCCAGGGTCAACTTGGCCTGGGTGTCTTCCTTCACCGGGGTGTCGGCGCTCAGGCGCACCCGGGCCAATACCCGGCGCGGGTCTTTCGGGTCCAGGCGCAGGGTGGACACATCACCCACCTTGATGCCGTTGTACTGCACCGGGCTGCCGCGGGACAGACCGGAGACGGCTTCGTTGAACACCACTTCGTAGTCCTTGAAGGCGTCGTCGACACTCGACTTGGCCAGCCACAGGCCGAACAGCATGGCGCCGGCCACCACCAGGACGGTGACCAGGCCGATAAGAACGTGATGGGCTCGGGTTTCCATTGCTCAGCGCTCCTGCCCGGCACGGGTGGCGGCCTGCTCGGCTGCGCGCCCGCGTGGGCCATGAAAGTATTCTTGAATCCAGGCGTCGTTGGTCTGCTCGACCTCTGCCAGCGGACCGGCCACCAGGACCTTCTTCTGCGACAGCACGGCGATGCGGTCGGTAATGGTGTACAGCGTGTCGAGGTCGTGGGTGATGAGGAACACCGACAGGCCCAAGGCGTCACGCAGGGTCAGGATCAACTGGTCGAAGGCGGCGGCGCCGATCGGGTCCAGGCCGGCGGTGGGTTCGTCGAGGAACAGGATGTCCGGGTCCAGCGCCAGGGCACGGGCCAGCGCGGCGCGCTTGATCATGCCCCCAGACAGCGAAGCCGGGTACTTGTCGGCGGCCGAGATCGGCAGCCCGGCCAGGGCCAGCTTCACTCCGGCCAGGTGCTCGGCATCGGCACGGGACAGACCGGCGTGCTCGATCAGCGGCAATGCCACGTTTTCGGTGACGGTAAGCGAAGAGAACAGCGCGCCTTTCTGGAACAGTACGCCGAAGCGCCGTTCGACCAGCGAACGCTGCTCTTCGCGCAGGCCGGCCAAGTCCTGGCCGAACACCTTGATCTGCCCTTCGTCGGGCCGCCGCAGGCCAATGATGCTGCGCAGCAGCACCGACTTGCCGCTGCCCGAGCCACCGACCACGGCGAGGATCTCGCCGCGATACAGGTCGAGGTCGAGGTTTTCGTGCACGCTCTGGCGGCCGAAGCGGTTGCAGATGCCGCGGGCCTCGATCACGCGTTCCTGGCCATTCACCAGCCCATCTCCATGAAGAACAGTGCAGCCACCGCATCCAGCACGATGACCACGAATATCGACTGCACCACCGCCGAGGTGGTGTGCGCGCCCACCGATTCGGCGCTGCCGCTGACCTTGAAGCCCTCCAGGCAGCCAATGGCGGCGATCAGGAAGGCGAAGAACGGTGCCTTGGCCAGGCCGACCAGGAAATGCTGCACGCCGATGTCGCTTTGCAGCAGCGACAGGAACATGGCTGGCGAGATGTCCAGTGTCAGCGCGCATACCACCGCGCCGCCAACGATGCCGCAGATCATCGCGATGAAGGTCAGCAAGGGTAGCGAAATCAACAGCGCCAGTACTCGCGGCACCACCAGCAGCTCCATGGGGTTCAGGCCCAGGGTGCGTATGGCGTCGATTTCCTCGTTGGCTTTCATCGAGCCGATCTGCGCGGTGAACGCGCTGGCAGTGCGGCCGGCCATGAGAATGGCGGTCAGCAGCACGGCGAACTCGCGCAGGAACGAGAATGCCACCAGGTCGACGGTGAAGATGGTCGCGCCGAAATCGGCCAGTACCGTGGCGCCGAGGAAGGCCACCACTGCGCCCACCAGAAAGGTCAGCAGGGCGACGATTGGCGCGGCGTCCAGGCCGGTCTGTTCGATGTGCGCCACGACCGGGGTGAAGCGCCAGCGATGGGGTTGCAGGGCCCGGCGCAGCAGGGTTTCGAGGATCAGGCCAACGAAGCCGAGTACCTGCATGGTGTCTTGCCACAGGGTACCGACGGCGCAGCCGATGCGTTCCAGCAGCAACAGCAGCACGTTGCGCTCGGGTTCCTTGACCGGGATGCAGTAGTCCTGCACAGAGCAGTAGACGTTCTTTAGTAGCGCGCGGCTGGCTTCGGGCAGTTCGTGGGTGCAGCGAGACAGGCGCTCGGAGCCGAGCAGTTCGGCCAGCAGCGAGGCGCCGGCGGTATCCAGGCGGCCCAGTTGGCTGAGGTCGGCGACGGTATCGGCAGCGTATTGCGCGCGCAGGCGCTCGCTCTCACGCTTGAGGCTGGTGTAATGCGCCAAGGTCCAGTCACCGGTAATGCGCAGGCAGGCCGGTTGGCTACTGGTGTCCAGGGTGGCGCTGGGGGTGGTCATCGGCTCCATGCTACTGACTCGGCGCTAAGGCTTAGGGGCTGATCATAGCGCAGCGGGCATGGGCTGTTTGGTGATTATGTGCTGTCTTCACGGACCTTGGGGGCCGCAAAGCGGCCCCCTTTCACTCACCCCGCGGGCGCTTCGTCGACCACCTTGAAGCGCAGCACGCCGATGACCTGGCCATCCTCGGTCAGCACCCTCACCTGCCACTTGCCCACCGGGTTCGGCGGGAAGTTCTGCTTGTGGGTCCAGGCCCGGTAGCCTTCCTTGCGCCCGCCGTGGATGTCCAGGGCAATACGGTCGACTTCCTGGCCGTCCTTTTGCCACACGTGATAGATCCGCTCATTCAGGCCGCGTGGTGCGTTGATCGCGGTGTAGGCGTACAGGCCGCTGCTACGGATGCGGCTGGCGGCAATCTCGTCCAGCGAGTCGCCCGGCTGGCGGTTCAGTACTTCGGTGCTGACCGCCACTTCGGTCATCCACAAGGTCGCTGGTGGCACCCAGGAGCGCAGCAGCCAGCCCCCGCCGCCGACCGACAGGGTGACCACCACCAGGGCCACGGCGCGGCGCCAGTTGTTGATCGGGAAACTGCTGACAAGGCTGGGGAACGACAGGGCCATGGCTGCGATAAGGGCCAGCTTGAAGCTTTGCGCAGTGGTCAGGTGCAGGATGATTGGCAGTGCAGTCAGCAGGGCGGCGAACAGGGTCAGGGTATGCAGCGCCAGGAACAGCCAGCGCCTCGGTGCCAGCCATTTGTAGTACAGCGGGTCGATGATCGAAATCAGCCCGGCGGCACCGAGCAGGCCGGTGAACACCAGCTGGCCGCTGTTCCAGGTGGTGGTGATGAAGAAAAACGGCAGTACGAAGAACAATGATTCCTGGTGGATCATCTGCGTCGCGTAGCGCAGCAATGGCTGTGGTATTTCGCGGTTGAAGGTGCGCGCGAACAGGCCGGTGAGGGTGTTTTCCAGCATCAGCCAGAGCCAGCTGACCAGCATGAGCACGGCTATCCAGCTGGCCAGGCCAGCCTGGCGGTCGACCAGGATGAAGCTGCCGATGCCGGATAGGAAACCGCCGAGCGCGATGATGCCGGGGTAGCGTTTGAGCAGTTCGATGATGCGCTGGACGATGTGGGGGATTTGGGGCATTGGGAGCTACAACAGAAAGGATGGGTGGCTGTGCCGGCCTCTTCGCGGGTAAACCCGCTCCCACAGGGTTAGTGCAGCTTTCAGGAATTGCACTAACCCTGTGGGAGCGGGTTTACCCGCGAAGGGGCCGGTACTGGCAAAAGGATACCGCCGATTCACCGCTAGCGTGTAGCACCGCCCGGCTTTTCCGGACCATGCCGCCGCCAGCGCAACAGCCCCGCCGCCAGGATCAGCCCCAACAGCAAGGCAACCAGCCCGTAGAGCTCATCATAGCCAAGGAACGGCTTCTCGATCCGCACATAGCCATCTTCCTTGAGCAGTTCCTTGAGCGCCTCGTTGGCCTGCGCCAGGCTTACCTGGCGCAACTTGCGCACCGGGTTGGCGAAGCGCCCGTCGCTATAGTCGTTCAACGCGCCCCAGTAGTAGTCGGCCAAGGCACTGTTGCCCTGGGTGCTCCAGCTTTCCTTGGCGACGCTGGCGTACTTGATGCGCTCGAAGATGTCCGGGTCGAGTCCTTCCTTGCGCAGGTGGTCGAACAACTTCTGCATCACCTCGACCGCCTGGTCGATGTCCTCGCGCTCCAGGTCGGCATTGAGGCTCAGCAGACCGGTGTCGCCAAAGCTCTCGCGTTTTGCCGAGGGGCCGTAGGACAACCCGTTGCGCAGGCGCAGTTGGTCGTATAGCGCCCAGTCCAGGTAGTGCGACAGCAGGTCGAGGGTGGCCTGGTGGTCGTTGTCCAGCACTGGCTCGACGAACAACCAGTGCAGCTTGACGCTGTCACCTAACCAGCCGCGGGTCAGGTCGCGGCGCTGTTCAGCTTGCTGGCCGATGCTTTCCAGGGTGCGGCGTTCCTCCGGCTCGGTGGCGGGCAGTTCGCCAAAGGTGCGTTCCAGATAGGCCGGCAGCAGGCGGTCGAGTCCGCCGACCACGATCAGGGTCATGTTGTTGGCCGCGTACCAGCGGTCACGCAAGGTGTTCACCTGCTCCAGGGTCATGTCGTCGAGGTTGGAGCGCTCCGGGCATTTCAGGCCCAGTTCGGTGGCCAACTGGTCACTGGCGGGGTGGCCGATGTCCTGGCGGTCGAGCCAGCGCTGCAGATGGCCATAGTGGCCGCCATCCTCACGCTCGATGATGCGCTTGGCAGTGGCCAGGGCCTTGGCATCGATGCGGGTGTCATGGATCACTGCCAGCAGCAGGTCGAGAACCTTGCGCTGGTTGCGCGCCGGGGCTTCGATGACGAAGGTGGTGTCGGCGCTGCTGGTATAGGCGTTCCACTCGCCGCCCAACGATTGCAGGCGCTCTTCCAGGCCCCCCTCGCCGGTTGCGTCGATGCCGCTGAACAGCAGGTGTTCGAGCAGGTGCGGCAGCTCTTTCTGCTCGCAATTGAAGTCATCCAGGCCGACGCCGACCACCAGGCGAATCGCCACATGGTCACGTTCATAGCCGTTTTTCAGGATGACCTGAAGGCCATTGGGCAACAGGTAGCCTTCAACCCGCGAGCGGTCGAGGGCGAACGAGGGCAGGCTGCAGATCAGCAGGCAAACGAACATCAGGCAACGCATGGGCGAGCTTGGGTCCTCAGGTAGGCGAAATCACGGCAAACGGGCTTCGTCCGGCACGCTGTCGAGCATCAGCCCGCCCGTGTCCGAGCCGCCCAGTACCACATAGGCACTGCTACAGAACAAAGAGTTCAACCGTTTCATGTCGGCGATCAGCTCCAAGTGTAGCGAACTGGTCTCGATACTTTGCACTACCTTGCGCTGCAGGCGGCTGACATGGGCGTGGGCAAGGCGCCGTTCCTGGGCGCGAAAACGGCGTTTTTCCCGCAGCAGCAGGCGGGCGCTTTCCGGGTCGGCACTGAGGAACACCGACAAGCCCAGGCGCAGGTTGGCCAGCAGCTGTTCCTGCAAGCCGGTCAGCTCTTCCAGGCCCACCTGGGAAAACTCCCGGCGCTGGCTGGTTTTCTGCTGCTGCACCTTGCGCAGCATGCGCTCGATCAGGTCGCAGGCCAGCTTGAGGTTGATCGCCAGTTCGATAATTTCTGCCCAGCGGCGGTTGTCCAGCTCGCTAAGGTCTTCACGCGTCATCTGCGCCAGGTAAAGCTTGATCGCGCTATACAGGGCTTCGGCATCCTCGCCCAAGGCGCGCACCTGTTGCGGCAGGGCGGCCTGGGTGCCGCGCAGGGCCGCGAGCATGGCTTCGAGCAGGCTGTCGACGATATCTCCAAGGCGCAGGGTTTCGCGGGAGGCGTTGGCCAAGGCCAGGCTGGGGGTTTCCAGCGCCGAGGTGTCGAGATGGCGCGGGCGGATCTGGCCGTTGCCGTTTTCCCGTTCGGGCAGCAGGCTGTTGCACAGCCGGCCCATGGGTTTGACCGTGGGCAGCATGATCAGGCAACGCAGCGTGTTGTAGAGCAGATGGAAGCCGATGACCAGCTCCTGTGCGCTGAAGCTCAGTGAGTCCATCCAGCCCACCAGCGGGTGCAGCACGGGGATGATCAGCAGCAGGCCGATCAGCTTGTACAGCAAGCTGCCCAGTGCCACGCGGCGCCCGGCGGCGTTTTGCATGCTGGTGCTGATGAAGGCCAGCAGCCCGCTGCCGATGTTGGCGCCAACCACCAGGCCGATGGCCACCGGCAGGCTGATCACTTCGGCACCGGCCAACGTCGCGGTGAGCAGCACGGCGGCCAGGCTGGAATAGGAAATCATGGCGAACAGTGCGCCGACCAGGGCGTCGAGCATGATGTCGCCGGTCAGCGAAGCGAACAGCACCTTCACGCCCTGGGCGTGGGTAATCGGCGTAGCTGCTTGCACGATCAGCTCCAACGCCAGGATGATCAGGCCAAGCCCGATGCCTACCCTGCCCAGCTGGCCGGCCCGCGTCTGTTTGCGCGAGAGGAAGAAGATCACACCCAGGAAGATCAGCAGAGGCGACAGCCAGGACAGGTCCAAGGTCAGCACCCGGGCCATCAGGGCGGTACCCACATCGGCGCCGAGCATGATCGCCAAGGCCGGAGTCATGGCCATCAGCCCCTGGCCGACGAATGAGGTGACCAACATGGCTGTGGCATTGCTGCTTTGCACCATGGCAGTGACCAGAATGCCGGCGACGAACGCCAGCGGGCGTTTGCTCATGTTCTGGCTGATGATGCGCCGCAGACTCGAGCCGAATACCCGAAGGATGCCGGTACGCACGATGTGGGTGCCCCAGACCAGAAGCGTAACGGCCGAGAGCAGGTTGAGCAGGGTCAGCATGGCGACGGCCCCCTGATGCATTGGCCCAGAGGGCCAAGAGACGAAGCGTGAGCGTTTGAAGAATTTTCAGTGCTCACTCAAAGCTTTAGTTGTTTTGCGCAGCTGTCGCCAGCTTCGCATGGCTGCCATTTATTTGAAACACACGGGAAATGAATGATTTCTGTGCGGCCTGTGGGAGCGGGTTTACCCGCGAAGAGGTCGGCACAGAAAAGCTGCATTCCAGTCATCCAAAAATGAAAAGGGCCCTGCGAAGGGCCCTTTATATCCTGCACTTCCTGATCTTATTGACCCGGAATGTCCTTGCGCAGTTTCACTGGGTCATGCTCTTTGCCGTTCTTGCGGGCCAAGGCAGTGCGCATGCGAATGTTGATGGCTTCCACTGCCAGCGAGAACGCCATGGCGAAGTAGACGTAGCCTTTCGGCACATGCACGTCGAAAGCTTCGGCGATCAGCACGGTACCGACCACGATCAGGAAAGAAAGTGCGAGCATCTTCAGCGACGGGTGCTTGTCGATGAAGTCACTGATGGCGCCTGCGCACAGCATCATCACCAGCACGGCGACGATGATCGCGGCGATCATTACCGGTACGTGGGACACCATGCCCACTGCAGTGATCACCGAGTCCAGCGAGAACACGATGTCGATGATGGCGATCTGGATGATGGTATAGAAGAACTTGCCACCTGCGCCTTTGGGTTCTTCCGCGTTCTCGTCCTCGCCTTCCAGGCCGTGGTAGATCTCTTGCGAGCTTTTCCACAGCAGGAAAAGGCCACCAAAGAACAGGATCAGGTCACGCCCGGAGATGCCCTGGCCAAGGACCACGAACAGGTCGGCGGTAAGGCGCATGACCCAGGTGATCGAGAGCAGCAGCATGATACGGGTGACCATGGCCAGGGCCAGGCCGAAGATCCGGGTGCGCGGCTGCATGTGCTTGGGCATGCGGCTGACCAGAATCGAGATCATGATGATGTTGTCGATACCGAGGACGATCTCAAGCGCGGTAAGGGTAAAAAAGGCAACCCAGATTTCCGGGCTGGTCAGCCATTCCATTTGTTTTCCTTCGAACGGTAAAGGCGACGCGCCCGTATCAGGGCGCGTTGCGTTAGGGAAATACGCGTTTATTAAAGACTACTGAACAGCGGAAAAATGCCCATCAGCAGCGCGGCGAGCATTATGCACAGGCACACCAGCACTGCCCACTTCAAGGTGAAGCGCTGATGATCGCCGAACTCGATGCCGGCCAGGGCCACCAGCAGGTAGGTGGAGGGTACCAGGGGGCTGAGCAGGTGTACCGGCTGCCCGACGATCGACGCACGGGCCATTTCCACCGGGCTGATGCCGTAGTGGCTGGCAGCTTCGGCCAGCACCGGCAGCACGCCGTAGTAGAAGGCGTCGTTGGACATGAAGAAGGTGAACGGCATGCTCACGATCGCGGTGATCACCGCCAGGTATGGGCCCAGCGCCTCGGGGATGACCGACAGCAGGCTCTTGGACATGGCGTCGACCATGCCGGTGCCCGACAGGATGCCGGTGAAGATGCCAGCGGCGAAGATCAGCCCGGTGACCGCCAGCACGCTACCTGCGTGGGCGGCGATGCGGTCTTTCTGCTGCTGCAGGCACGGGTAGTTGACGATCATGGCGATGCTGAAGGCGATCATGAACAGCACCGGCAACGGCAGCACGCCGGCGATCAGCGCGACCATCAGGGCTGCGGTCAGGGCACCGTTGAAGTACAGCAGCTTTGGCCGGCGTGCGTCCGGGTACTGCGAAACGGTGATTTCGCTGTGGTCGATGTCGTCGGTGGGCAGGTGCAGTTCGCCCAGGCGGGCACGTTCGCGCTTTCCGTACATGTAGGCGATGGCCAGGATCGCCAGCACGCCGAACAGCATGGCCGGGATCATCGGCACGAAGATGTCCGACGGGTCCACGTGCAGTGCGCTGGCGGCGCGGGCGGTCGGGCCACCCCAGGGGGTCATGTTCATCACCCCGCCGGCGAGAATGATCAGGCCGGCCATGATCCGCGGGCTCATGCCCAGGCGGCTGTACATCGGCAGCATGGCGGCGCAGCAGATCATGTAGGTGGTGGCGCCGTCACCGTCGAGCGAGACCACCAGGGCCAGTACTGCGGTACCGACCGAGACTTTCAGCGGGTCACCCTTGACCAGCTTGAGGATCTTGCGCACGGCCGGGTCGAACAGGCCGGAGTCGATCATCAGGGCGAAGTAGAGGATGGCGAACATCAGCATCACGCCGGTAGGTGCGAGCTTGCTGATGCCCTCGAGCATCATCGGGCCGATCTTGGCGGAAAAACCGCCGAACAGGGCGAACAGGATCGGTACCAGGATCAGCGCGATCAAGGCCGACAGGCGCTTGGTCATGATCAGGTACATGAAGGTGATGACCATGGCAAAGCCGAGGAAGGTCAGCATGGCAATACTCCAGGCGTGGCGCGGCGAAAGGAACGTCGATTCGGGCGGATCAGCGCGTTTGGCGCTGTGCGTGGAGCATGCGGAGGGAGGCTACGGAAAATCGGGCACAGGAATACATCAGAATCACCATTGTTGTTGTTGATTGGGCCGGGCGCGGTGGTTACCGGGTGCCCTGGCTGACCGGTCTTGTGCCGGTAGTGGGGGCTATCCTATGAGGGCAAGCTTTCAGCCAGCTTTCGCCGAAGCAAAGGCGACGAGAGGTAGGTGATGCAGGATGTGACCGAGGGTGGCTGCCATTGTGGCGCCTTGCGTTATCGGTTGGAGGGCGACCTGACGGACATTGCCCATTGCCATTGTTCGATCTGCCGGCGGGTCAGCGGCGGGCTGGTGGTGACCTGGCTCACCCTGCCCCGCTCGGGGTTCCGGTGGCTGGCAGGCGAGCCGAACTGCTATGTGGCACCGGCCAGCTGCAGCCGGTACTTCTGTGGGCATTGCGGGGCGCATGTGGCGCTGGTGACAACGCACAGCCCGGAGACGGTGGATGTGACGGTAGCGACGCTGGACTACCCGGAACGGGTGCGGGCCAGCCGGCATATCTGGGTGGGTAGCCGGTTGCCTTGGCTTCACCTGGATGAAAATCTGCCTTCGGAGGCGGAGGAGAACCTGTAAGAGATTGTGTTGGTGCTGCTGGCCCTATCGCCGGCAAGCCAGCTCCCACAGGTGTCCCACCACCTTCAGACCTGTGGTGGTCTTGTGGGAGCTGGCTTGCCGGCGATAGGGCCGGTACAGCCGTACTTACAACTGCAGGCCTCCTGCAGCCTTGTGCAATGCCCGCAGATGCTCGCCCACCTGCTTCACATTGGCTTCCACCGCTGCAATCTCCCTGGCCCGCGACGGCTCCAGCAGTGCCCTCACCTCTTTGTCCAGGCTGGTGCTCAAGCGCAGCAACTGCGCTTGCCGCTCGCTGCTGACCTGCTCCAGGTGCTTGCGCTCCTGCGGCTGAGGCAGCCCGTAGCCCTTGCTGTCGAGCAACTCTGCCGGGCGGCTGAGGAAGCCACTGTTGGCAAGCATCTGCCTGAGGGTCGCATCGGCCTTGCTGACGCTGCCATCGTTCAGCGCAGCGGCGTTCAGGTAGCGCTGCTTGACCTCGTCCTGGGCCAGCAGCAGTTGCCGGCGCAAGCTGGCCTGCTCAAGCAGCAGCAAGGCGGCGCTGGTGCGCAGGTCGGCCTGGGCGAACCAGCCCCGCCGTTGTTCGGCATCCAGGGCCAGCCAGTCTTCGACCTTGGCCTGCTTGATTGGCAACTGCTTCTTCAATACCTCGAACATGGCCTGGTAACGGTCGCGGTAAGAATCGAAGCGATAACCCAGGCGCAGCGCCTCGCGGGGGTCGTCGAGCACGCTGGTGTCGGCCAGGCCCCTGCCCTTGAGCACGGCCAGCAGGCCATTGGGCATGATGCTGTCGAGGTCGTTCAGGCGTGGGTTGGCGGTGCCGCTGCGCAGCAGCTTCAACGACTCTACTGCGCAGTTGTTGGACAGGAACCAGTAGTTGCCGTCGTAGCTCCAGTGCATTTCGGCGGCCTGCCGCACCAGGTTCTCGATCTCCTCGCGGTTGAGCCGCAAGGGCACCGAGGCCAGGCTGCGCAATTCGGTCTTGGTGTATTCGTCGATCACCTGGCCCAGCGGCAGCACGAACAGGCGCGAGGGATAGGCGCCGACCAGGCCGTCCCAGCTGGAAAGCTGCACATCGTTGACAAAGGCTCGGTACGACAGCACCAGGCTCTGGTCGAGGTCCAGGCGGCAGTCCGGCCCGCGTGGGCGGCCCGGCTTGCAGATCACCAGGCGCAGCATGCTGTGGCCCCAGCGGCTGACCAGGTTCTGGTTGGCTTCGGCCAGCAGGTAGTCCACCTCATAGACCCGCTCGGGGTCGATTTCGCCCAGAGGCTGGCGGGCGAAGTCGCTGCCGGCATTGATGAACGGCAGGCCCTTGGCGCAGCTGTCCTGCTGCGGTGCCCAGCCGAAGTGTTCGCGCAGGTACTGGTTCAGCGCCGGACGGCGGCAGCCGTAGCTCGGGTCGAGGAGGAAGTACTCCATGTTGACCGCGATGTACTCCTTGGGGCTGCTCAGTTCATAGCTGTCGGGGCTGCGCACGAACTGGCCGTTGTGCTGCTCGCGCTCGCCGCGTCGGCCCACGTACTGCTGCCAGCCGGCCAGGTCGAGCAGGCGCGGGTCGTCGCTGAGGGTGAAGCGGCGTTCGGCCTGGCCACGGCAGGCTTCTGGCAGGCCGACTTTGCCCAACGTACCTTGCTGGCGCTTGCAGCGGGCGATCAGCGCGTTCTCGGCGCTGGGCCACAGCCGGGCACGGTCGTAGATATGGGTGAGTTCGTGCAGCACGGTGGCCAGCAGTTCTTCTCGCACCGTGCCATGTGGGCGGTTGGTGCGCTTGGTGGCAGCACTGCCATCGGTGAGGCTGGGCAGCAGGCGGCGATTGAGTTCGAGGGTAGATACCAGCGATGCCTGGCCATAGGCGTCGGCCGGCATGTTGTCGTTCCAGCTGACCCGCACGCGGCGATTCAGCTGTTGCTTGAAGCCAGGGGGCAGCTTGCCCATGGCTTCGTCGAGCAGAGCCTGAGTGGCTTGGGCCTGCTGCGAGTCAAGGCCGGACGCCTGCAGCTCGAGCTGCAGGTCGGCCAGGGCGGGCGTGCCGAGCAGCGTCAGGGCGCAGCCGAGCAGCCAGGCGCGCACGCGGTTCACAGCGCGAGGATGGCTTCAGCCAGTACCTGGTCGCTGGCGTCGCGCGCTTGCGGCACGCGCTCGCGCAGGGTGTTGAAGGCGGCCTCGAGCTGGGCGCCACGGATGTCACCGTTGCTGGCGACAAAGCTGGCGGCGTCGTCATGGGCTTCGCGCACCACTTTGGAATCGCGGATCGAGGTGGTGGTGTCAGAGGTGAAATCGATCGAACGGCCAAAGGCCCGCACGATGATATTGCTGGTGGCCACCAGGGTCTGTGCCTGGGCCAGGTCGGCCAGCAGCAACATGCCGAGGGTAGCGGCAATCAGCGGTTTACGCATGGAGCATCTCCGAAAAAATACAGGGAGTCAGATGTAGTTATTGGACGAGAATTGCCTGCGCCAGTTCCAGATCGCCGACGGTATGCCGAGCGTAATTGTGGCGTAATGATTCCAGCGCCGCCTCCAGCCGCGCACCGCGGATCTGGCCGTCGCTGGCGACGAAGGCCGCGGCATCGTCCTGGGCCTGGCGGACCAGTTTGCGGTCGAACGGTGCGGTGGTGACCTGGCTGGTGACATAGCCTGTGATGACCAGGCTTTGCGTAGTGGTATCCATGGCATGGGCGCTGGCCATGCCAACAACGGAGAACAGCAACGGCAACAGATAACGCATGGGCTCTACAACAGCTGTAAGCGTGAGTGGCAAAGGTGGATAAGGCTGTGCTGGTGGCCAGCACAGCCGAACTGCTCAGCCAGTGTCAAAGCGCCAGGATGGCCTGGGCCAGTTGTGCGTCGCTGGCCTGCAGGGCTGGCATCTGCGAGCGGATGTGCAGGAAAGCACTTTCCAGCTTGGCACCACGGATGTCGCCCTGGCTGCCAACGAAGCTGGCGGCGTCGTCACGGGCGGCCTGGACGATCTTGTCGTCACGGAACGAGGAGGAAATATCGGATGTTGCATCGGTGGACGCGGCTACCGCGCCAACGACGGCGTCGGTGGTGACAACGAAGCTGGTGGCGTTTGCGGTGCCGGCCAGGCTCAGCAACAGGGCGGCGCCAATCAGGTATTTACGGGACATGATCGTGGACTCCTGGACTAGGGTCGGGTGGTTCTGCTTTATCGGACGCTCGCACAGCTCGTCGCGGTACTTTTCAACAGTGCGTTCTACCAGACTGTTACGCCAAGCGTATCACGCGCCGGTGTTTCTGGATGTTAATGAACAGCGCGCTAATAAACTGTTCTGGCCGTTTTTTAGATTTTAGAAACTGTACACGTGTACCTGCGAAAGGCTCTGGCGTGCCGTCTGCAAACAAAAAACCCGTCGCAGTCACCTGCAACGGGTTTTGGGAATTCGCGGTGCCGGCCGAAGCCGGCAAGCCGGAGCTTAGCGCCAGAAAGGCTTGCTCAGCTCTTCGTAACGCTGCGACTCGCTGATACCAGCGTCAGCCAGCAGGCGGGCGTCCAGGCGAGCCAGTTGACGGCGGCTGGCCATACGGCGCTGCCACAGCAGCAGGGTAGACAGGGCGCGCAGCGGCAGCGAAGTGTTGGACTGCTGGGCGTTGCTTTCGAAAACCAGACCGGAACTGAGGGTACGTTCCATGATGCTTCATCCTTCCGCTTATGGCGGGATTAGGTAGTGATTTAACTGATGCCAATGATCCTCCTCTGTCGTCCATAACAGTAGATACAGTTCGGTTGAAAGACGATGGTCCAGTTAACTGTGTAACCCTACTGTTGCACTCGAAATAGGCGCAACTGTACTGGTCCGCACTTGTTTGGTGCGTTATGGCTTCGGTGAAGAGATTTTTCGGGCGGAAGAGCTAAAAGCAACCAGTACAGTAGTACAGTTTTTTACAAAACACTGTAATGCTGGCCTGTAGGAGCGGCCTTGCGTCGCGAAAGGGCCGCAAAGCGGCCCCAGGATCACAAGGATAAAGACCGGAACAGCGGAAGCAGGGCCGCCGTTCCGTACCACAACTGGATCAGCTAGCCAGCATGCGCCCGGTTTCTTCCAGATTCTCGTGCCAGCTCAGGGCTTCACGCAGGATGTGCGGGGTATGGCCGCCACGCTGGCAGGCGCGATCGAAGTAGTCATTCAGCGCTGCGCGATAGTCCGGGTGCACACAGTTGTCGATGATCGCCCGGGCGCGCTCACGTGGCGCCAGGCCACGCAGGTCGGCCAGGCCTTGCTCGGTGACCAGGATGTCAACGTCGTGCTCGGTATGGTCGACATGGCTGACCATCGGCACCACGCTGGAAATCGCGCCACCCTTGGCAATCGACTTGGTGACGAACACAGCCAGGTGTGCGTTACGGGCGAAGTCACCCGAGCCGCCGATGCCGTTCATCATCCTGGTGCCGCAGACATGGGTGGAGTTGACGTTGCCGTAGATATCGAACTCCAGCGCGGTGTTGATACCGATGATGCCCAGGCGACGGACCACTTCCGGATGGTTGGAAATTTCTTGCGGGCGCAGTACCAGCTTGTCCTTGTAACGTTCCAGGTTGCCGAACACGTCGGCGTTGCGGCGCGTCGACAAGGTGATCGAGCTGCCCGAGGCGAAGCTCAGTTTGCCGGCATCGATCAGGTCGAAGGTGGAGTCCTGCAGTACTTCGGAGTACATGGTCAGGTCTTCGAACGGCGACTCGATCAGGCCGCACATCACTGCGTTGGCGATGCTGCCGATACCGGCCTGCAGCGGGCCAAGCTTGTTGGTCATGCGGCCAGCTTCGACTTCTTTCTTGAGGAAGTTGATCAGGTGGTCGGCAATGCCCTGGGTTTCGTCATCCGGCGGCAATACGGTGGACGGCGAATCTGGCTGGTCGCTGATGACGATGCCGACGATCTTGGCCGGGTCGATCGGGATGGCGGTGCTGCCGATACGGTCGTCGACCTTGACCAGCGGGATTGGCGTGCGGGTCGGGCGGTAAGTCGGGATATAGATGTCGTGCAGGCCTTCGAGGTTGGTGTTGTGCGAGAGGTTGATCTCGACAATTACCTGCTTGGCGAAGATCGCGAAGCTGGCCGAGTTGCCCACCGAGGTGGTTGGCACGATGTGGCCCTGCTCGGTGATGGCCACGGCTTCGATGACCGCGATGTCCGGCAGCTTCAGCTGCTGGTTGCGCAGCTGCTCGACGGTTTCCGACAGGTGCTGGTCGATGAACATCACCTGGCCGTCGTTGATGGCCTTGCGCAGGGTGCTGTCGACCTGGAACGGCATGCGGCGAGCCAGTACGCCAGCCTCGGTCAGTTGCTTGTCCAGGTCGTTGCCCAGGCTGGCGCCGGTCATCAGGCTGATTTTCAGTGGCGACTGCTTGGCACGTTCGGCCAGTGCATGTGGTACGGCCTTGGCTTCGCCGGCGCGGGTGAAACCGCTCATGCCGACGGTCATGCCGTCCTCGATCAGACCAGCGGCATCAGCCGCACTCATTACCTTGCTGTGCAGGGAGGACAAGCGGATACGATCACGGTACATGGATTGTTATCTCGGGCTACTGAAACTACTGCAGCGCAGTCTAGAGACTTCGCCCCCTGCCGTCCCACGACCATGGTCGTATGAGGAGCCTTGGAATAGCGCCGTTGATCCGGATCAATAAAAGAAAAGCCCCGGCAGATTCTGACCGGGGCTTCCTTCATATCTGCTGGTTTGCAGCGGCCGTTGTCACTCCACCGCCTTCACCATGTCTTCGATGACCTTCTTGGCGTCGCCGAACACCATCATGGTCTTGTCGAGGTAGAACAGTTCGTTGTCCAGGCCGGCATAGCCGCTGGCCATCGAGCGTTTGTTGACGATGATGGTCTTGGCCTTGAACGCTTCGAGGATCGGCATGCCTGCGATCGGCGACTTCGGATCGTTCTTTGCCGCCGGGTTGACCACGTCGTTGGCGCCCAGTACCAGCACCACATCGGCCTGGCCGAACTCGGCGTTGATGTCTTCCATCTCGAACACCTGGTCGTATGGCACTTCTGCCTCCGCCAGCAGCACGTTCATGTGCCCGGGCATGCGGCCCGCCACCGGGTGGATCGCGTACTTCACGGTCACGCCGTTGTGGCTCAGCTTCTCGGTCAGTTCCTTGAGCGCATGCTGGGCGCGAGCCACCGCCAAGCCATAGCCTGGGACGATGATCACGCTGTCGGCGTTGCTGAGCAGGAAGGTGGCATCGTCGGCCGAGCCGGACTTCACCGGGCGCTGTTCTTTGGAGCCCTGCGCCGCGCCAGCATCGGTATCACCACCGAAGCCACCGAGGATGACGTTGAAGAACGAACGGTTCATCGCCTTGCACATGATGTACGAAAGGATGGCACCGGACGATCCGACCAGGGAGCCTGCGATGATCAGCATCGAGTTGTTCAGCGAGAAGCCGATACCGGCTGCTGCCCAGCCCGAATAGCTGTTGAGCATTGACACCACCACCGGCATGTCGGCGCCCCCGATCGGAATAATGATCAGCACGCCCATGATGAAGGCCAAAACCAGCATCAGGGTGAAGGCGCTGTAGTGGCCGGTAAAGGTGAACAGCAGGCCCAGGGCGATAGTGGTAAGGCCGAGGATCAGGTTCAGCTTGTGCTGGCCGGCGAACTGTACCGGTGCGCCCTGGAACAGTCGGAACTTGTACTTGCCCGACAGCTTGCCGAAGGCGATGACCGAGCCGGAGAAGGTAATGGCACCGATGGCTGCGCCGAGGAACAGTTCCAGGCGGTTGCCGGTGGGGATCGGGTCGCTCATGGCGGCAACGATGCCCATCGATTGCGGCTCCAGCACCGCGGCTATGGCGATGAACACCGCAGCCAGGCCGATCATGCTGTGCATGAAGGCGACCAGTTCCGGCATCTTGGTCATCTCGACCCGCTTGGCCATGATCGATCCGGCGGTGCCGCCGACCAGCAGGCCCACGAGAACGTAGCCGATACCGGCGGTAGCAAGCTCGGCCCCAAGCTTGTAAATGAGGCCGACCGTAGTGACGATGGCAATACCCATGCCGATCATGCCGAACAGGTTGCCGCGCCGCGAGGTAGTCGGGTGCGACAGGCCCTTGAGCGCCTGGATGAAGCACACCGAGGCGACGAGGTAGAGGAGCGTTACCAGATTCATGCTCATGCTTACTTCTGCGCCTCGTTCTTGGTTTTCTTCTTGAACATCTCGAGCATGCGACGGGTGACCAGGAAGCCACCGAACACGTTGACCGCGGCCAGCGCCACTGCGAGGGTGCCCATGAGCTTGCCGGCCGGTGTCACCGTCAGGGCGGCGGCCAGCATGGCGCCGACGATGACGATCGCGGAGATGGCGTTGGTCACGGCCATGAGCGGCGTGTGCAGCGCCGGGGTAACGTTCCACACCACGTGGTAGCCCACATAAATGGCCAGCACGAAGATGATCAGGTTGTAGATGCCATGGGATATCAGCATGTCTTCCATTGTCGTGCTCCTTAGCCGTTCTTACGGACGACCTGACCATCACGGCACATCAGGCAGGCCGCGACGATATCGTCTTCGAGGTTGATGACCAGCGCGCCGTCCTTGTCGAACAGCAGCTTCATGAAGTCCAGCAGGTTGCGTGCATACAGCGCCGAGGCATCGGCGCCCACCTGGGCCGGCAGGTTGGTCGGGCCGACGATGATCACGCCGTTCTCCTGTACCACCTGGTCGGCGACAGTCAGTGGACAGTTGCCGCCTTGGGCTGCTGCGAGGTCGATGACCACCGAGCCAGGCTTCATCTGCGCTACGGTTTCGGCGCTGAGCAAGGTCGGTGCCTTGCGCCCCGGGATCAGAGCAGTGGTAATGACGATATCCGCCTGCTTGGCGCGCTCGTGCACGGCCTGGGCCTGGCGCTGCATCCAGCTTGCCGGCATCGGCCGGGCGTAACCGCCGACACCTTCGGCGCACTCGCGCTCTTCATCGGTTTCGTAGGGTACGTCGATGAACTTGGCACCCAGCGATTCGATCTGCTCCTTCACGGCCGGGCGTACGTCGGACGCCTCGATCACCGCGCCCAGGCGCTTGGCCGTGGCAATGGCCTGCAGGCCGGCAACGCCCGCGCCCAGGATCAGCACGCGCGCGGCTTTTACGGTGCCGGCGGCGGTCATCAGCATGGGCATGAATCGTGGGTAGTGATGAGCAGCCAGCAACACCGCCTTGTAGCCGGCGATATTGGCCTGCGACGACAGCACGTCCAGGCTCTGCGCCCGCGAGGTGCGCGGCGCGGCTTCCAGGGCGAATGCGGTAATGCCGCGCTCGGCCATCTTGCCGATCAGCTCACTGTTAAAGGGGTTGAGCATGCCCACCAGGAGGCTGCCACTGTTGATCAGGGCCAGTTCCTGGTCGCTGGGGGCGACCACTTTAAGCACCAATTGGGCACCGTAGGCATCGGCTGCACTCCCCAGGGAAGCGCCCACGGCCTCATAGGCACTGTCCGGAATGCTGGCGTTGAGCCCTGCCCCCCGTTGGACGGTGACCTGATGGCCCTGGCCAATCAGTTTCTTGATGGTTTCCGGGGTCGCAGCGACCCTTGTCTCACCGGTCTGCGTCTCGAGAGGAACACCAATGTGCACGACTATTTCTCCTGCGGTGACCTTTTGTCTTTGTAAAAGCCAGCACACTTCGGATGGTGCGCTGGGGCGGCTGTGGAGCGCCGACCCGCCGAATCCCGGGCGGGCGAAGCATTTTGCAGACGAAGCCAGGGGCCTTCAACCAGTTCTGAAGCGAAACGAAGTTAAAACTACAAGTCACCCTGTGACCGTATGTCGCAACAGTCGGGCTGCGGCCCGTCAAACATGGGCTATTGGCAGATTAGGAGAAAAAAACAAAAAATTTGCGGTCAATTCGCTTATGGCTTTGTGAATGTCGCAAAATAACCGGCAAAGCCGCGCCGTAAGCAGGGTTAAAGGGGATTTTTGCATCTGCATAACAGTTTATGTGGATGCGACAAATACATATATCTGTAGGTGTTAAAAATAATTGACTACGAGGTCAGCTTTGTCGTGCTCTGTCATGTCTTGGCCGTGTACGCCTGCGCCTGGCTTACCAGCCAGTCGCGGAAGGCGCGCAGCGAAGCCGACTCAACCTTGCGCTCCGGAATCATCAGATAGTAGGCCGTGTCACTACTCAGGGCATGCCTGTTAGCGACCACCAACCTACCCTCCTCCAACTCGCGCTGTATCAGGAACGGCGGAATCAGGGCGATGCCCATCTCATGCATGGCCGCCTGGGCGAGCATCGAGAATAGTTCATAGCGCGGGCCTGTCATGTCGCGTTCCACATTCATGCCGACGCTGCCGAACCATTGCCGCCAGGCATAGGGGCGCGTGCTCTGCTGCAGCAGTGGCAATTGGGCAATGCGCAGCGCGTCGAGTTCGCCCTGCCCGGCCAGCAGCGCTGGGCTGCACACCGGTACCGGGTTTTCCCCCATCAGCCGGTGCGACTGCGTGCCGGACCAGTCGGCATCGCCGAAATAGATAGCGGCATCGAAGGTGGTGTCAGCAAACAGGAATGGCCGGGTGCGGTTGGTGAGGTTGACGGTGACCTCCGGGTGGCGCTGCTGGAAGTCCTTGAGGCGCGGTAGCAGCCATTGGGTACCGAAGGTGGGCACGACGGCCAGCTCGATCACGTTGGCGCCCTGCTGGCGCATTACCGACAAGGTATCGCGCTCTACCGCGTCCAGTTGGGCGGCCACCTGCCGGCTATAGGACAGGCCGGCTTCGGTCAGCTTCACGCCGCGGCGCGAGCGACGGAACAGTTCCACATTAAGGAAAGCTTCCAGGCCACCTATCTGCCGACAGACGGCGCCTTGGGTCAGGGCAAGTTCCTGGGCGGCTTTGGTAAAGCTCTCGTTGCGCGCCGCTGCCTCGAAGCATACCAGGGCGGCGGTGCTGGGTATCTTGCGACGCATGTACGTCAACCTCACTCGTCAGGCTGTCAATATGGCGTTTTGCCGATTTACGAAGTGACAAATTATCACTAATTGGTGCGCAATCCTCGTTTGTCCCGGCGGACGATCAGGCCTAGGCTCAAAGGCACAAGAAACTGCCCACTATTTCGAGGATTTCGCTCATGGCCGGTAAAGCAAGCTTCAACTGGATCGACCCGCTGCTGCTAGATCAGCAGCTCACTGAAGAAGAGCGCATGGTGCGTGACAGCGCTTATCAGTTCGCCCAGGACAAGCTGGCCCCGCGCGTGCTCGAGGCCTTCCGTCATGAGCAGACCGACCCGGCGATCTTCCGTGAAATGGGCGAGGTCGGGTTGCTGGGCGCCACCATTCCCGAGCAATACGGTGGCAGTGGCCTGAACTACGTGTGCTATGGCCTGATTGCTCGCGAGGTAGAGCGTATCGACTCCGGCTACCGTTCGATGATGAGCGTGCAGTCGTCGCTGGTGATGGTGCCAATCAACGAGTTCGGTACCGAGGCACAAAAGCAGAAGTACCTGCCCAAACTGGCTAGCGGTGAATGGATCGGTTGCTTCGGCCTGACCGAGCCTAACCACGGCTCCGACCCGGGTTCGATGATCACTCGTGCCCGGAAGGTCGAGGGCGGCTACCGCCTGACCGGCAGCAAGATGTGGATCACCAACAGCCCGATCGCCGATGTATTCGTGGTATGGGCCAAGGACGATGCGGGTGATATCCGCGGCTTTGTCCTGGAAAAGGGTTGGGAGGGCCTCAGTGCGCCGGCGATCCACGGCAAGGTCGGCCTGCGCGCCTCGATCACTGGCGAAATCGTCATGGACAACGTCTTCGTGCCAGAGGAAAACATCTTCCCGGATGTACGCGGCCTCAAAGGCCCGTTCACCTGCCTGAACTCCGCCCGCTATGGCATCTCGTGGGGGGCGCTGGGCGCCGCGGAAGCCTGCTGGCACACCGCGCGTCAATACACCCTGGACCGTCAGCAGTTCGGCCGTCCATTGGCTGCCAACCAGCTGATCCAGAAGAAACTGGCCGACATGCAGACCGAGATTACCCTGGCGCTGCAGGGCTGCCTGCGTCTGGGGCGGATGAAGGACGAAGGCACGGCTGCGGTGGAGATCACATCGATCATGAAGCGCAACTCCTGCGGCAAGGCGCTAGATATTGCCCGTATGGCGCGTGACATGCTGGGTGGCAATGGTATTTCCGATGAGTTCGGCGTGGCCCGCCACCTGGTCAACCTAGAAGTGGTCAACACCTATGAAGGTACCCACGATGTGCATGCGCTGATCCTGGGGCGTGCGCAGACTGGTATCCAGGCCTTCTATTGATAAGGAGCCAGCCCATGGGCGCGCTATCACATCTGCGGGTGCTGGACCTTTCTCGCGTGTTGGCCGGCCCATGGTCTGGCCAGATTCTCGCTGACCTTGGGGCCGATGTGATAAAGGTCGAGCGCCCTGGCAGTGGAGACGATACCCGTTCGTGGGGGCCGCCCTTCCTCAAGGATGCCGAGGGTGAGAACACCAGTGAGGCGGCCTATTACCTGTCGGCCAACCGCAACAAGCGCTCGGTGACCATCGACTTCACCCAGGCCGAGGGGCAGCGCCTGGTGCGTGAACTGGCGGCGAAGTCCGATATCGTCATCGAGAACTTCAAGGTAGGCGGATTGGCTGCCTATGGCCTGGACTACCAGAGCCTGAAGGCGATCAACCCGCGGCTTATCTATTGTTCCATTACGGGGTTTGGCCAGACCGGGCCTTATGCCAAGCGCGCGGGTTATGACTTCATGATCCAGGGGCTGGGCGGGCTGATGAGCCTGACCGGCCGCCCGGAGGGTGAAGAGGGTGCGGGGCCGGTCAAGGTCGGGGTGGCGCTGACTGATATCCTTACCGGGTTGTATTCAACTGTGGCAATCCTCGCTGCCCTCGCCCATCGCGAGCAGACTGGGGTGGGCCAGCATGTCGACATGGCGTTGCTGGATGTGCAGGTGGCCTGCCTTGCGAACCAGGCGATGAATTATCTGACCACGGGCAACCCTCCTCGTCGCCTGGGTAATGCGCACCCCAATATCGTGCCTTATCAGGATTTTCCGACCGCGGATGGCGACTTCATCCTTACCGTGGGCAACGACAGCCAGTTTCGCAAGTTCGCCGAGGTGGCCGGGCAGCCGCAATGGGCGGACGACCCGCGTTTCGTTACCAACAAGATGCGGGTGGCCAACCGGGCCGAGCTGATTCCTTTGATTCGCCAGGCCACGGTCTTCAAGACCACGGCGGAGTGGGTGAGCCAACTGGAGGCAGCAGGGGTGCCGTGCGGCCCTATCAATGACCTGGCGCAGATGTTCCAGGACCCGCAGGTGCTGGCGCGCGGATTGGCGGTAAGTATTCCGCATCCGTTGGCGGGGAGTGTGCCGCAGGTGGCGAGCCCGATACGGCTGTCGGAGACGCCGGTTGAGTACCGTCGCGCGCCACCGCTGCTGGGTGAGCATACCGAGGCTGTGCTGGAGGGCGTATTGGGGCTGGATGCAGGTGAGGTGCAGCGGCTGCGCAGTACTGGTGTGCTTTAAGGGCGTTTGGCCTTGATGAAAAGCGGGGAGGCCGTCAGGCCTCCCCGTTTTGCTTTTCAGCGATATCGGGGTTTCTCGAAATTAAGGGTTGACGCGGTTTCGAATCCCCTTATAATGCGCCCCACTTCCGACGTAGTCGAAGCGCAAAACTTCTTGAAAATCAATTGGTTAGGTGGTTCAGGTAGTATCGGAAGTGCTTCGGTCGCTAGATCGCAGTGGTTGAGATGATGGTTGACAGCGCTTTTAAACGCTGTATGGTTCGCCTCCCGCTACGAGAGATCGCAGCGAGTCAAGTGTTTGAAGCTAAACGAGTTTCTCGCAAAAAACTTCAAAATAAACGCTTGACAGCAAATGAGGAAAGCGTAGAATGCACGCCTCGGTTGAGACGAAAAGCTCTTAACCAAACGCTCTTTAACAAATCGAATCAAGCAATTCGTGTGGGTGCTTGTGAGTACGGACTGATAGTCACAAAGATTATCAGCATCACAAGTGGCCATGCGAGAAATCACATAGTCATTTGAGATTGCTGAGCCAAGTTTAGGGTTTCTTAAAAACCCAAGCAGTATTGAACTGAAGAGTTTGATCATGGCTCAGATTGAACGCTGGCGGCAGGCCTAACACATGCAAGTCGAGCGGATGACGGGAGCTTGCTCCTTGATTCAGCGGCGGACGGGTGAGTAATGCCTAGGAATCTGCCTGGTAGTGGGGGACAACGTTTCGAAAGGAACGCTAATACCGCATACGTCCTACGGGAGAAAGCAGGGGACCTTCGGGCCTTGCGCTATCAGATGAGCCTAGGTCGGATTAGCTAGTTGGTGGGGTAATGGCTCACCAAGGCGACGATCCGTAACTGGTCTGAGAGGATGATCAGTCACACTGGAACTGAGACACGGTCCAGACTCCTACGGGAGGCAGCAGTGGGGAATATTGGACAATGGGCGAAAGCCTGATCCAGCCATGCCGCGTGTGTGAAGAAGGTCTTCGGATTGTAAAGCACTTTAAGTTGGGAGGAAGGGCAGTAAGCTAATACCTTGCTGTTTTGACGTTACCGACAGAATAAGCACCGGCTAACTCTGTGCCAGCAGCCGCGGTAATACAGAGGGTGCAAGCGTTAATCGGAATTACTGGGCGTAAAGCGCGCGTAGGTGGTTCGTTAAGTTGGATGTGAAAGCCCCGGGCTCAACCTGGGAACTGCATCCAAAACTGGCGAGCTAGAGTACGGTAGAGGGTGGTGGAATTTCCTGTGTAGCGGTGAAATGCGTAGATATAGGAAGGAACACCAGTGGCGAAGGCGACCACCTGGACTGATACTGACACTGAGGTGCGAAAGCGTGGGGAGCAAACAGGATTAGATACCCTGGTAGTCCACGCCGTAAACGATGTCAACTAGCCGTTGGAATCCTTGAGATTTTAGTGGCGCAGCTAACGCATTAAGTTGACCGCCTGGGGAGTACGGCCGCAAGGTTAAAACTCAAATGAATTGACGGGGGCCCGCACAAGCGGTGGAGCATGTGGTTTAATTCGAAGCAACGCGAAGAACCTTACCAGGCCTTGACATGCAGAGAACTTTCCAGAGATGGATTGGTGCCTTCGGGAGCTCTGACACAGGTGCTGCATGGCTGTCGTCAGCTCGTGTCGTGAGATGTTGGGTTAAGTCCCGTAACGAGCGCAACCCTTGTCCTTAGTTACCAGCACGTTATGGTGGGCACTCTAAGGAGACTGCCGGTGACAAACCGGAGGAAGGTGGGGATGACGTCAAGTCATCATGGCCCTTACGGCCTGGGCTACACACGTGCTACAATGGTCGGTACAGAGGGTTGCCAAGCCGCGAGGTGGAGCTAATCTCACAAAACCGATCGTAGTCCGGATCGCAGTCTGCAACTCGACTGCGTGAAGTCGGAATCGCTAGTAATCGCGAATCAGAATGTCGCGGTGAATACGTTCCCGGGCCTTGTACACACCGCCCGTCACACCATGGGAGTGGGTTGCACCAGAAGTAGCTAGTCTAACCTTCGGGAGGACGGTTACCACGGTGTGATTCATGACTGGGGTGAAGTCGTAACAAGGTAGCCGTAGGGGAACCTGCGGCTGGATCACCTCCTTAATCGACGACATCAGCCTACTGATGAGCTCCCACACGAATTGCTTGATTCATGGTTGAAGACGTTGTTCCTGGTCAGAGCTCGGAAATGAGCATTCGCTTCGAATGTTGATTTCTGACTTTTGTCAGATCGTTCTTTAAAAATTCGGATATGTGATAGATATAGACTGATGACCAGTTTCACTGCTGGTTAATCAGGCTAAGGTAAAATTTGTGAGTTCTGCTCGAAAGAGCAACATGCGAATTTTCGGCGAATGTCGTCTTCACAGTATAACCAGATTGCTTGGGGTTATATGGTCAAGTGAAGAAGCGCATACGGTGGATGCCTTGGCAGTCAGAGGCGATGAAAGACGTGGTAGCCTGCGATAAGCTTTGGGGAGTCGGCAAACAGACTGTGATCCAGAGATCTCTGAATGGGGGAACCCACTCAGCATAAGCTGAGTATCTTGTACTGAATACATAGGTGCAAGAGGCGAACCAGGGGAACTGAAACATCTAAGTACCCTGAGGAAAAGAAATCAACCGAGATTCCCTTAGTAGTGGCGAGCGAACGGGGACCAGCCCTTAAGTTGGTTTGAGATTAGTGGAACGCTCTGGAAAGTGCGGCCATAGTGGGTGATAGCCCCGTACACGAAAATCTCTTGTCAAT
This sequence comes from Pseudomonas sp. NLJ1, assembly GCF_049486705.1. Lineage (NCBI taxonomy): Bacteria > Pseudomonadati > Pseudomonadota > Gammaproteobacteria > Pseudomonadales > Pseudomonadaceae > Pseudomonas > Pseudomonas sp. NLJ1. The sequence goes on from NZ_CP137735.1 coordinate 2,932,409, forward strand.
GAAATCGAGTAGGACGGAGCACGAGAAACTTTGTCTGAATATGGGGGGACCATCCTCCAAGGCTAAATACTACTGACTGACCGATAGTGAACCAGTACCGTGAGGGAAAGGCGAAAAGAACCCCGGAGAGGGGAGTGAAATAGAACCTGAAACCGTATGCGTACAAGCAGTGGGAGCCTACTTTGTTAGGTGACTGCGTACCTTTTGTATAATGGGTCAGCGACTTATATTCAGTGGCGAGCTTAACCGAATAGGGGAGGCGTAGCGAAAGCGAGTCTTAATAGGGCGTTTAGTCGCTGGGTATAGACCCGAAACCGGGCGATCTATCCATGGGCAGGTTGAAGGTTAGGTAACACTGACTGGAGGACCGAACCGACTACCGTTGAAAAGTTAGCGGATGACCTGTGGATCGGAGTGAAAGGCTAATCAAGCTCGGAGATAGCTGGTTCTCCTCGAAAGCTATTTAGGTAGCGCCTCATGTATCACTGTAGGGGGTAGAGCACTGTTTCGGCTAGGGGGTCATCCCGACTTACCAAACCGATGCAAACTCCGAATACCTACAAGTGCCGAGCATGGGAGACACACGGCGGGTGCTAACGTCCGTCGTGAAAAGGGAAACAACCCAGACCGTCAGCTAAGGTCCCAAAGTCATGGTTAAGTGGGAAACGATGTGGGAAGGCTTAGACAGCTAGGAGGTTGGCTTAGAAGCAGCCACCCTTTAAAGAAAGCGTAATAGCTCACTAGTCGAGTCGGCCTGCGCGGAAGATGTAACGGGGCTCAAACCATGCACCGAAGCTACGGGTGTCATCTTTGATGACGCGGTAGAGGAGCGTTCTGTAAGCCTGTGAAGGTGAGTTGAGAAGCTTGCTGGAGGTATCAGAAGTGCGAATGCTGACATGAGTAACGACAATGCGAGTGAAAAACTCGCACGCCGAAAGACCAAGGTTTCCTGCGCAACGTTAATCGACGCAGGGTTAGTCGGTCCCTAAGGCGAGGCTGAAAAGCGTAGTCGATGGAAAACAGGTTAATATTCCTGTACTTCCAGTTATTGCGATGGAGGGACGGAGAAGGTTAGGCCAGCCTGGCGTTGGTTGTCCAGGTTTAAGGTGGTAGGCTGAAATCTTAGGCAAATCCGGGATTTCAAGGCCGAGAGCTGATGACGAGTTGCCTTTAGGCGACGAAGTGGTTGATACCATGCTTCCAAGAAAAGCTCCTAAGCTTCAGATAACTGGGAACCGTACCCCAAACCGACACAGGTGGTTAGGTAGAGAATACCAAGGCGCTTGAGAGAACTCGGGTGAAGGAACTAGGCAAAATGGCACCGTAACTTCGGGAGAAGGTGCGCCGGCGAGGGTGAAGGACTTGCTCCGTAAGCCCATGCCGGTCGAAGATACCAGGCCGCTGCGACTGTTTATTAAAAACACAGCACTCTGCAAACACGAAAGTGGACGTATAGGGTGTGACGCCTGCCCGGTGCCGGAAGGTTAATTGATGGGGTTAGCGCAAGCGAAGCTCTTGATCGAAGCCCCGGTAAACGGCGGCCGTAACTATAACGGTCCTAAGGTAGCGAAATTCCTTGTCGGGTAAGTTCCGACCTGCACGAATGGCGTAACGATGGCGGCGCTGTCTCCACCCGAGACTCAGTGAAATTGAAATCGCTGTGAAGATGCAGTGTATCCGCGGCTAGACGGAAAGACCCCGTGAACCTTTACTATAGCTTTGCACTGGACTTTGAATTTGCTTGTGTAGGATAGGTGGGAGGCTTTGAAGTGGGGACGCCAGTTCTCATGGAGCCATCCTTGAAATACCACCCTGGCAACTTTGAGGTTCTAACTCAGGTCCGTTATCCGGATCGAGGACAGTGTATGGTGGGTAGTTTGACTGGGGCGGTCTCCTCCCAAAGAGTAACGGAGGAGTACGAAGGTGCGCTCAGACCGGTCGGAAATCGGTCGTAGAGTATAAAGGCAAAAGCGCGCTTGACTGCGAGACAAACACGTCGAGCAGGTACGAAAGTAGGTCTTAGTGATCCGGTGGTTCTGTATGGAAGGGCCATCGCTCAACGGATAAAAGGTACTCCGGGGATAACAGGCTGATACCGCCCAAGAGTTCATATCGACGGCGGTGTTTGGCACCTCGATGTCGGCTCATCACATCCTGGGGCTGAAGCCGGTCCCAAGGGTATGGCTGTTCGCCATTTAAAGTGGTACGCGAGCTGGGTTTAGAACGTCGTGAGACAGTTCGGTCCCTATCTGCCGTGGACGTTTGAGATTTGAGAGGGGCTGCTCCTAGTACGAGAGGACCGGAGTGGACGAACCTCTGGTGTTCCGGTTGTCACGCCAGTGGCATTGCCGGGTAGCTATGTTCGGAAGAGATAACCGCTGAAAGCATCTAAGCGGGAAACTTGCCTCAAGATGAGATCTCACTGGGATCTTGAATCCCCTAAAGGGCCGTCGAAGACTACGACGTTGATAGGTTGGGTGTGTAAGCGCTGTGAGGCGTTGAGCTAACCAATACTAATTGCCCGTGAGGCTTGACCATATAACACCCAAGCAATTTGCTGACGCAGATTGCGGTGGTGAAGACGAAACGAAC
>NZ_CP137735.1:2940000-3480000 GCF_049486705.1 Pseudomonas sp. NLJ1
GCCGGTCCCAAGGGTATGGCTGTTCGCCATTTAAAGTGGTACGCGAGCTGGGTTTAGAACGTCGTGAGACAGTTCGGTCCCTATCTGCCGTGGACGTTTGAGATTTGAGAGGGGCTGCTCCTAGTACGAGAGGACCGGAGTGGACGAACCTCTGGTGTTCCGGTTGTCACGCCAGTGGCATTGCCGGGTAGCTATGTTCGGAAGAGATAACCGCTGAAAGCATCTAAGCGGGAAACTTGCCTCAAGATGAGATCTCACTGGGATCTTGAATCCCCTAAAGGGCCGTCGAAGACTACGACGTTGATAGGTTGGGTGTGTAAGCGCTGTGAGGCGTTGAGCTAACCAATACTAATTGCCCGTGAGGCTTGACCATATAACACCCAAGCAATTTGCTGACGCAGATTGCCGTGGTGAAGACGAAACGAACCGAAAGTTCGCACTGCTCACAAAAGCACCACAGATATCGCATATCCGAATTCGCTGGGCTGTCCATCTGGACATTCTGGCAACAGAATTTCTTGACGACCATAGAGCATTGGAACCACCTGATCCCATCCCGAACTCAGCAGTGAAACGATGCATCGCCGATGGTAGTGTGGGGTTTCCCCATGTGAGAGTAGGTCATCGTCAAGATTCATTTCGCAAAACCCCTATCTGCGCACGCAGGTAGGGGTTTTGTCTTTAAGTAGGAACTACAGAGATTTGCAGGCACGTCCGAGGGACGGTCCAGCACACAGAATTTCTTGACGACCATAGAGCATTGGAACCACCTGATCCCATCCCGAACTCAGCAGTGAAACGATGCATCGCCGATGGTAGTGTGGGGTTTCCCCATGTGAGAGTAGGTCATCGTCAAGATTCAAATCCAAAGCCCCTGTCTGCGATGCAGACAGGGGCTTTGTCTTTTCCGGTGGGGCATCAGGCGAGCGCGCTTCCCGTGTAGGAGCGGCCTTGTGTCGCGATCGGAAGCGCAGCGGCCGCCATAGACTCAGAACTGATAGCTGACCGTAGCGCTGACATTGCGCTCTTCACCCATGTAGCAGTAGTTCAGGCTTGCACAAGAGGCGATGTAGCTTTCATTGGTAAGGTTGTTGGCGTTCAGGCGCACATCCATCCCCCGGAGGCCGACCTTGCCCAGGTCATAGCCGATCGAGGCGTCGAACAAGGTATAGGAAGGTACCTTCATGCTGTTTTCCGCATCCACCCAGCTGTACCCCACGTACCGCACCCCACCGCCCAAGCGCAGGCCATCCAGTGCCCCCTGGTGGAAGTTGTAGTCAGCCCAAAGCGAGAACATCTGTTTCGGTGCCTGGGTTGGTGAATTGCCCTTGTTATCAAGACTGGCCGACACCAGGCTGGGCATCGACTTTGCGTACTCGATATCGGTAAAGGTATAGCCGCCAAGCAGTTTCAGGCTATCGGTCAGCTGCACATGGGCCTCCAGCTCTAGCCCTTGTGAGCGCACTTGCCCTACAGGGCGATAGAAGTCCTCGTCAGGCTGCTTCGAGGCCAGGTTCTCCTGCTCGATGCGGAACACCGATGCGGTGAACAGGTTGTCGCTACCCGGCGGCTGATACTTGATACCAGCCTCCCATTGAGTGCCCTCGGTCGGTGCCAGAGGGCGGCCTTGCTGGTCGGATACGGTATTGGGGTTGAACGACTCCGAGTAGCTGGCATAGGGCGCAATACCGTTCTCGAACAGATAGAGCACACCCGCGCGGGTAGTGAACCTGGAGCGCTGGTCACTGATCTTTGTGTTGCTGTCGCGATTCTCCTCGGACACCTTCACCCAGTCCTGGCGCAGCCCCAACGAGAAGCGCCATTGGTCCAGCTCCACCAGGTCCTGCAGGTAAACGCCCGTTTGCTGCAGGCGCCGCTGGTAGCGGTTCTCGCCAAGTACCTGAAGGTTGCCATTGCCGTACTGCGGGTTGCCGGCATCCAGCGGGTCGACTGTGCCATAACGCCAGGCCACGTCGGCCTTGCGTCGCTGGTAGTCGGCGCCCAGCAGCAGGGTATGTTTGGCGGCCCCGGTGAAGAATTCGGCCTGCAGCATGTTGTCGATGATGTACGAATGCAGGCGTTCGTCGCCGCCGGTATAGGCGCGGTTGAGGATATTGCTGTTGGCGTCCGCCCAACCGGCGGAATACACCTGGTCCATCGACACGTCAGAATCCTGGTAGCGGAAGTTCTGTCGCGCAGTGAACACATCGTTCAAGCGATGCTCGAACTGGTAGCTGAAGGATTGTTGGGTGCGCTCGTAGTTGTCGATACCTGGCTCGCCTTCGAAGAAGTGGTCCGACAGACGCAAGCCGTTGCGCTTGTGCAGCATGCCGTCTGCAGGGTTACCGCCGTGGTAGCCGCCGTTTGGATCGTGTTGCAGGTAGGCCTGCAGGGTCAGCGAGGTGTCTTCGTTGAAGTCGATACTGACGGCCGGCGCGATGGCGTAGCGTTCTTCCTTGTTGTGGTCGAACTGCGTGTCGGAAGCATCCGCCAGGCCTGTCAGGCGATAAGCGATACGCTTGTCGTCATCCAAAGGGCCGCTGAAGTCGAAACCCGTGCCACGTTGGCCCTGTGTACCTAGGGTAGCCTGGACTTGATGGTAGGGGGTAAACAGCGGCTTCTTGGTAGTCAGTGCCACCAGGCCTCCTGGGGAGCTACGGCCGTACAGTACCGAAGACGGTCCCTTGAGAATATCGATGCGCTCAAGGAAGTACGGGTCCACCTGCATGGTGCTGTAGGTTCCGTTATCGCCCATCGACTTGAGCCCGTCGACGTAGATGTTGTCTACCGAACCGTCGTTGAAACCACGCATGGCCACATAGTCATAACGATGGGTCGCACCGTAGGGGTTGGTCAGCACCCCCGGTGTGTAGCGCATGGCTTGGGCGACGGTTTGGGAGCCTTGGTCGTCCATCTGCTGACGGGTGACCACCGAGACCGATTGCGATGTCTCTACCAGTGGCATGCTGGTCTTGGTCGCAACCTGGCTGTGGGTAGCGTTGTAACCCTCCATGCTGCCCAACGCATTGCCAAGGGTGAAGCTACGGACATCGGTGTCTGGCAATGACAATGCAGCGCCCTGGGGTTGTGCCTGCAGCACGTAGCTGCGGCCATCCTGACTGACGGCTTCCAGGCCGCTGCCATTGAGCAACTGGCGCAGTGCCTGATCGGTTGGGTACTGCCCCTGCAGGCCGTTCGACTGCAAGCCTTGGGTGAGCTGAGGTGTACTGGACAAGGTAATGCCAGCCTTTCGGGCGAACTGGTTGAGCACGTCATCCAGTTGGCCGGCCGGGATCGCATAGTAGTGGCTCACCTGGGCCGTTTCAGCTGCCATGGAAAGTTGCGGTGCGGCTGTCAGGCCCAACGCGGTGCCGAACAGGGCAGCACGGACTGCTTTGCGCAGTGGCGCTGATTGCAAGACAGGTCGAAAATCATTCGCGTTAAATGTGTGCGCGGAGTCGGTAGGCATGAGGGGTCCGTTGAGGTGTGAGGGCAGGAGGTGTCGCTTACTCTCCTAGCCGGACCGGCATTCAAAACCCGTCAAAAAAGTTGTTGCGGCGCGAAGCGGCCCTGAACGCAATAGCCGCCTTCAGTTCAGGCCAGCCCCTCCACGCGAACCCACCAGCGTGTACGTTGGCGAAGCCGAATGGGCAGCGTCCGTGGCAGCAGCTGCAGCAGTTGCTCCGGGTCTTCGAGGCGGAATACACCGGACAGGCGTAAATCGGCAATGTCGTCGCTGCAGCCCAGGTAACCGTGGCGATAACGGCTGACCTGCGCGAGGAAGTCGAGCAGGCGCATGTCCCGGGTGACGATCAGGCCCTCGGTCCAGGCCATCGCATCCATCGCCACCTGCTCTAGTCGGTGTGTACCTAGCGCATCCAGGCGCCAGTTCTGGCCGCTTTCGATCCATTGCAACTGGCCAGGCCGGTGTATCGCCACTCTGCCATGGCTGACACTGACCTGCGTGCAGTCGCTGTCCTGGCGTACCACAAAGCGCCCTTCGAACCCTTCCAGTAACGCGTCTCGAGTTTCTACAAGCAAGGAACGCTGCGGGTTGCAGGCAATCATCAATTCCCCTTGCTTCAGGCGGACCATGCGCTGCTGGTTATTGAAGACCAGGTCGACGGCACTGCGGGTATTGAGTTGCATCAGCGAACCATCGGGAAGCGTAAAGCTGCGTCGTTCGCCCGTGCCGGTGGCGTAGTCCGATGTCCAGGCGTTGACCGTATCAAGGTCTTTTCCCACCCATGCCGCCGTCCCCACCATGGCAGCGCCGCCAAGCAGCTTCAGTGCCTGCCGACGGTACAGGCGGCGCTGGCTGGTTTCCAGGGTCTGCAAAGCCAGCCCGGCGCCAGGGACGGCACGCAGGTCGAGGTCCTGATGCAGGTGAGTCACCCGTTGCCAGGCCTGTTCGTGTTGGTGGTGGGCTGTGCGCCATTGCCTGCACTCTTGCTGCAGGGCAGGGTCATGCCCGCTCTCGCGCAGCCTCAGCATCCACTGAATGGCCTGCTTTACCGCTGTTGCGCCAGGCTGTGCGGCGGTCATCGCGTCAGCACTCGTCGGCGTAACGCAGCAGGTAGCAATGGTAGAGCGCGTCGGCAATGTAGCGCTCCACGGTACGTACCGAGATCCCCATCTGGTCGGCAATGGCCTGGTGCTTTAGCCCCTCGCATTGGGCCAGCAGGAATGCGCGGCGTACTTTGGGCTTGAGGCCGTCGAGCATGCGCGCGATGCGCTCCAGCAATTCCAGCAGCAGCTCACGGGTTTCGGCCGAGGGGGCCTGTGCTTCCGGCACCTGGGCAAGTGCCTCGAGGTAGGCCTTGTGCAGTTCCTCGCGCCGCCAGTGATCGATCACCAACCCACGCGCAACAGTTCGCAGGAAAGCCCGAGGAGTGTTCAGCTGCAAGTGTTCGCGACGCTGCAGCAGGCGCACGAAGGTATCCTGGGCCAGGTCTGCGGCATCGGCGGCGTTGCCCAGCTTGCTGCGTAGCCAGGCATGCAACCAGCCGTGGTGGTCACTGTAGAGCGTTTGCACGGAATCGTTGCTGGGCATGGGGAGGGCGCTGCCACCAATGGACATGAATGATAATTAGTCTCATTGTTGACAAGTGCCGATCAATTTGCAACCCATCCGACCGCCCATGATGCAATCACTACTTGCTAGCGGCGCAGTTGAGTATCCAGGTACTTGCGGATTACCCGCGATGCGTTATTCAGGTGCCGTTCCAGCACCGTTACCGCTTCATCCACCAGCTTGTCGCCAGCGGCATCCGCCAGTGCGTTGTGATCATCCTGGGTGAGCTTGCCCAGGCCCATGGACGAAAGATGAAACCGCAGGAAGCGCTCTTCCTCGTTCAGTTCGTCCTCGATCAGGCGCAGCAGCTTCTTGTTCGGCGCTTTGTTGTACAGCGACATGTGGAACAGGCGATTGAGGCGGCCGATTTCAGCGTGACGGGTTTCGTTTTCCAGTTGCTGGATATACCCGCGCGCGCTGGCGATGTCGTTGGCATCGAGCAACGGAATGGACTGGCGCAGCGCCTCGGTCTCGAGCAATACGCGCAGGGCATAGGTGTCCACCGCGTCCTCGCCGATCAACGGCGCAACAACCGCGCCCTTGTGCATCTCAACCTTCAGCAGCGATTGCGCTTCGAGCTGGCGCAGGGCTTCACGAACGGGCATGCGGCTGACACCGAACAAGGTAGCGAGCTCTTGCTGGCGTATGGCAGTACCTGGGGGCAAGCGGCCATCAAGAATGGCGCTGCGCAGGCGTTCTTCAATCACGCCACGGGCCTGGTGCGGCAACAGCTGCTCGCTGGCCAGCACATTGCTCAATTTGATTTTCTCGGCCACGCGACGCCTGCCTCAACGATGACTAAAGTTGGATCCAATGACACTAGTAACAGCTCTTCGGGGTGTCAAACCTGTACTTGTGATGGAACAGGCGCCCCAAAGCGCGGCTATGGTGGATGAAGTCGCCGGGCAAAGGAAGCGACCTATAGAAGGTTATAACCAGAAAGTGTAGGTCGACTGACCGGCGGGTGCATGATTGCAGGGTGCCATTGTTTTTTGCCCTGGCAAGCCGCACCATCGCTGCTTTCGACTGGCCTGAACAGGGCTACGCAGTGGCGATATCCTGGATGCTCAAAACCGTTGTGCAACGTGTCGGCCTTGCTGCGCTGTTGGGCAGCCTGCTGCTGGGCGGCTTGCACGCGGATTGGGACTTTTCCCAGATCAGCCGCAAGTCGCAGGCCCTGTATGGCCCCTTGGGTGCCGGGCAAGGCCGTATCGATGCCTGGCAGAACCTGATGGCAACACAGAAGCAGGGTACGGAGCTTGAGCGGCTGCAGGTGGTCAACCGCTTCTTCAACCAGCAATTGCGCTATGTCGAGGATATCGACCTGTGGCGCGAGGTCGATTATTGGGCCACGCCGGTGCAGGCACTGATCAAGGGCGCAGGGGACTGCGAAGACTACGCCATCGCCAAGTATTTCAGCCTGCGGCGCATGGGCATCCCCAGCGAAAAGCTGCGCATCACCTACGTCAAGGCGCTGCGACAGAACCGGGCACACATGGTCCTGACCTATTATTCAAGCCCACAGGCACAGCCATTGGTGCTCGACAGCCTGATGGATGCCATCAAGCCGGCCAGCCAGCGTACCGACCTGCTGCCGGTATACGCCTTCAATGGTGAGGGTTTGTGGCTGACAGGCGCCGCAGGCAACAAGAAGGTCGGCGATACCAAGCGGCTGTCTCGCTGGCAGGATTTGCTGAAGAAAATGCAGGCCGAAGGGTTCCCGGCCGAGCCGGTTTACTGAAGGAGCACAGATGTCACTGTTCAAACAATTGCTGTTGGCCATTTGCCTGTTCCTGGTAGTCGCCTTCAGTGGCAGTTTCATGGTCAGCCTGGAAAGCTCGCGCAGCCAGTACGTCAACCAGTTGCGCTCGCACGCCCAGGATGCGGCGACAGCGCTGGCGCTGTCGCTGACGCCGAATATCGATGACCCGGCGATGGTCGAGCTGATGGTCAGTTCGATCTTCGACAGTGGTTACTACTCGAGCATCAAGGTTGTCGACCTGGGCTCCAATGCTGTGCTGGTGGAGCGCCACGCCGAGCCGGACCCCGGCGGTGTGCCGCGCTGGTTCGTGCACCTGATCGGCCTGGAAGCCGCCGGTGGCGATGCCATCGTCAGCCGCGGCTGGCAGCAGGCCGCACGCGTTGAAGTGATCAGCCACCCGATGTTCGCTGTTGCCAAACTCTGGCAAAGCGCCTTGGGCAGCCTGGGTTGGCTGCTGTTGTGTGGCGCGGCCAGTGCGGTACTCGGCGCCTTGCTCCTGCGTCGCCAGTTGCGGCCGCTGGACTACATGGTCGAGCAGTCCCACGCCATTGCCCGCCGCGAGTTCCTCAGCCTGCCCGAGTTGCCCCGCACGCCGGAGCTGCGTCGGGTAGTGCAGGCGATGAACCAGATGGTAGAGAAGCTCATGGCATTGTTCACCGAGCAGGCCGAGCGCAGTGAGCGGCTACGTACCGAGTCCTACCAGGACAGCCTGACCGGGCTGTCCAACCGCCGTTATTTCGAGATGCAGCTGAACACCCGGGTGAGCAACCTGGAAGAAGCGCGTGCTGGGTACCTGCTGTTGTTGCGGGTCCAGGGGCTGGCAGGATTGAACGCCCGCCTTGGCGGCCAGCGCACCGACCAGTTATTGCAGGCCGTGGGTGAGCAGTTGCGTCGCACCTGTGCCAGCTACCCGGAGACCAACGACCTGATTTCCCGCAGCCGCGGGGGCGAGTTCGCCGTGCTGGCGCCGGGCATGGTGCATGAAGAGGCGGTGCAGCTTGCCCAGGCCTTGGAAGCAACACTGCACAGCCTGCACGAAACGGGTGCCAGTGATATCGACCCGGTGGCTTGTATCGGCCTGGCGCCGTTCAGTCCCGGTGATTCACCACAGGCATTGCTGAAGCTTGCCGACGAGGCGCTGGCCCGCGCCGAGAACCAGCCAACGCCGGGCTGGGTGTGCCTTGAACAAGGTGTGGCAGCAGTTGCTGCGGATAGCCAGCATGTCTGGCACGAGCGGCTGGACCAGGCGTTCAACAACGGGCATTTCGAACTGTTCTTCCAGCCAGTGGTGGATTGCGCCTCTGCGCAACGGGTACTGCATCACAAAGTGATTTCGCGTTTGCAGGATGGCCAGGGCGAGGCGCTGCCGGCAGGCCGCTTCCTGCCCTGGCTGGAGCGCTTCGGGTGGATGCCGCGGCTTGATGTGCTGGTGTTGGAGAAGGTGCTGGCGCACCTTCGAGGGCATGATCAGGTGCTGGCACTGAACCTGTCCGCCGCCACCCTGGCCGATCCCAAGGCCCTTCAGCGTGTCTTCGAGCTACTGGGCCAGAACACGGCCCTCGGCCCTAGGCTGGTTTTCGAAATTGGCGAGGAACAGTTGCCTGAGCAGGCGGCCCTGGAGCAACTCACCCGGCGCCTGCACGCGCTTGGCTTCGGCCTGGCGCTGCAACGCTTTGGTGGGCGTTTCAGCATGATCGGCAACCTGGCGCACCTGGGCCTGGCGTACCTGAAAATCGATGGCAGCTACATCCGCAACATTGACCAGGAGCAGCACAAGCGGCTGTTCATCGAAGCGATCCAGCGCGCCGCACACAGCATCGATCTGCCGCTGATTGCCGAGCGGGTCGAGACGGAAGGTGAGCGGTTGGTGTTGAGGGAAATGGGTGTGGGCGGGATTCAGGGGCAGTTGGTTGGTGAGCCTGCCCCCTGGCGCTGACAACTTGCAAGTATCGACGAGGTATGCAGTCCCTTGTAGGAGCGGCCTTGTGTCGCGAAAGGGCCGCACAGCGGCCCCAGGATTTCAGCAAATATGCATAAATCGCTGGGGCTGCTGTGCAGCCCTTTCGCGACACGAGGCCGCTCCTGCCGCGATCACGGTAGGGATGGCGATCAACGCTCGCGCAACGCTTCCGAACGCGCTTTCATGATCGGCTTGAGCAGGTAGCTCATGATGGTTTTCTTGCCGGTCATGATATCGACCGTCGCCACCATCCCCGGAATGATCAGCAGTGGCTTCTCGTCAGTGCCCAGGTGGCTGCGGTCGGTGCGCAGCTTGATCAGGTAGTAGGTGGTCTTCTTGTCTTCATCGGTGATGGTATCGGCACCGATCTGCTCCAGCTTGGCCTTCAGCCCACCGTAGATGGTGTAGTCATAGGCCGTGAACTTGACCGTCGCCTCTTGCCCCGGGTGGAGGAAGGCGATGTCCTTGGGCAGGATCTTCGCCTCGATGACCAGTGAGTCGTCCAGCGGCACGATTTCTATGATGTCGCTGCCGGGCTGGATCACCCCGCCAATGGTGTTCACCAACAGCTGCTTGACGATACCGCGTACCGGCGAAGTGACCATGGTCCGGTGCACGCGATCATCCAGCGCCTTGCTGGTCGCCGTGGCCTTGCTCAGCTCGGTGCGCGCTTCGTTCAGTTGGGTCAGTGCTTCGCTGCGGAATTTGCCACGGGTCTCTTCGATCTTGCTTTGCACCTCGCGAATGGCCGCCTCGGCACGCGGGATGGCCAGCGCCGTGGAATCCAGCTGACCGCGGTTCTCCACTTCGGCACGGCGCAGGCGCAGCACCTCAACCTGGGAGATCGCGCCGGTGGCCACCAGGGGCTCGGACATGCTGATCTCCTTGCGCAACAATTGCAGGCTGTTGGCGTACTGGGCGCGCTTCGAGCTGAACTCACGCAGTTCCTGCTGGCGCTGGACCAGCTGTTGTTGCAAGCCACCAATTTCGTCCTGCAGTTGCTGGCGCCGGCTCTGATACAGCGATTCTTCGTTTGCTGCCTGGCTTGGCGCGGCTTTGCGCAGTTCCTCATCAATCTTCAACGGGGTGTCACCCACTTCGGCACTCAGGCGCTCGACGCGCAAGGCCATGGCCAGGCGGTCGGCCTCGGTTTCACCCACGTTGGAGGCGAAGCGGGTTTCATCCAGGCGCAGCAATGGCTGGCCCACTTCGACGATCTGCCCTTCCTTGGCGAAGATCTCGGCGACGATACCGCCCTCCAGGTTCTGGATCTTCTGCACCTTGGACGACGGAATGGCCTTGCCTTCACCCCGCGTAACTTCGTCGATGGGCGCGACGCTGGCCCACACGATCAAGAACACGAAGAACAGGATCACGCCCCAGATGGTCAGCCGCACGACTCGTGGCGCATCCTCGATCAGGGCCTTGTTGACCTCTGGCAGCGGCTGGCCACCCAATGAATCGGAACCTTTGAAATAACGCCGCAGGCCGTCCTTGAATTGCCCTACATCCAGCTTATGCAACACTGATCTGCCCCTTCTTCAGCGCATCCATGACCGCGGCTTTCGGGCCGTCGGCGACAATCTGCCCGCGATCGATCACGATCAGTCGGTCCACCAGTGACAGCAGCGAGGCACGGTGCGTGACCAGCAGCATCGTCTTGCTTTCCACTACCGCCTGCAGCCGTTGCTTGAGGCGTTCTTCGCCGGTGTTGTCCATGGCGCTGGTCGGTTCGTCCAGCAGCAGAATCTGCGGGTTGAGCAACAGTGCACGGCCCAGGGCGACGTTCTGTCGCTGGCCGCCGGACAGGTTCTGCCCACGCTCACCCACCTGCAGCTCGTAGCCGTCCGGGTGCAACCGGGCGAACTCGTGCACGCCTGCCAGTTCGGCAGCCTGCAGAATCAGCTCATCCTCGATGTAGCGGGCCCCGCTTACCAGGTTATCGCGCAGGGTACCGGCCAGCAGCTGGATGTCCTGAGGCACGTAGCCGATGTTGTGGCGCAGCTCGCTGACGTCGATCTGGCGAATGTCCACGCCATCGACCAGCAGCGAGCCGCCATCGGCCTCGTACAGGCCGACGATGAGCTTGGCCAGCGAGCTCTTGCCCGAGCCGCTGCGACCGATAATGCCCACTTTCTCGCCGGGGCGGATGGTGAGGTTGATGTTCTTCAGCGCCTGGTTCTGTTGGTTCGGGTAGGTGAAATCGACCCCGCGGAACTCTACGCTGCCCTGTAGCACCTTGCGGCTCAGCGGGCGTTCTTCGAAGTTGCGCTCTTGCGGCAGTTCCATCATGTGATCGGTGGAGACCATGGTCACCTTGGCTTGCTGATAGCGAGCGAGCAGCCCGTTGAGCTGGCCCAGCGGGCCGAGGGCGCGACCGCTGAGCATGTAGCACGCCACCAGGCCGCCCATGCTCAGGTTGCCGTCGATGATCAGGTACACGCCAACGCAGATCATTGCCACGCCTGCCAGTTGCTGGATCAGCAGGGTGATGTTCATTGCCAGGCTCGACAGCACCTTCACCCGCAGTTCCAGGCGGCTGAGGGTGCCGAGTGTCTGCTCCCACATGTACTGGCGTTCGCTTTCGGCATTGTTGACCTTTACCGCATCCAGGCCGGCAAGGGTCTCGATCAGGCTGGACTGGCGCTCCGAGGCCAGGGCCATGGTCCGCTCCATGGTCGCCATCAGTGGCCTTTGCAGTGCGTAACCGATGCCCAGGGCCAGCGGGAAGGCGATGATCGGGATCCACACCAGGTGCCCGCCGATGACAGCAATGACGATCAGGATCAGGACGGTGAACGGCAAGTCGATCAGGCTGGTCAGGGTCAGCGAGGCGAGGAAATCACGCAGGCCCTGGAACTCGTGAATGTTCTGGGCGAAGCTGCCGACTCTGGCTGGGCGGTACTTCATCGACATGCCGACGATACGTTCGAACAGCGTTGCCGAAATGATCAGGTCGGTCTTCTTGCCAGCCAGGTCCAGGCACAAGCCGCGCAGGCCCTTGAGGATCAGGTCGAAGATGTAGGCGCCGGCGATGCCGATGGCCAGGACCCAGAGGGTCGAGGTGGCCTGGTTTGGTACCACCCGGTCATATACGTTCATCACGAACAGTGGCGCGGCCAGGGCGATCAGGTTGATCACCAGGCTGGCAGCAATGGCGTCGATATACAGCCATTTGCTGCGCAGCAAGGTATCGCGGAACCACGACTTGGCCCGGGGGATGAGGTTGCCGTGGTTGACGTCGAACTTGTGCTGCGGCTGGGCAAAGAATACCCGGCCACTGTAATCGCTCTGCAGGGCTTCGCGGCTGACATGCACCTCGCCACCATCGCTCTCGCTGAGCAGCAGGCGTGCGGTGTCTTCGTTCTCCCAGCCCAGCAGGACGGCGCTGCGGCCTTCCTTGAGCAGCAACATGGCTGGCATGGCGATGCTCGGGATCTGCTCCAGCTTACGCTGCAGCAGGCGCCCCTGCAGGCCGGCCCTGGCGGCGGCGCGGGGCAGCAGCTCGGGGCTCAGGCGCTGGGCCGGCAGCGGTAGGCCGGTAGTCAGCATGACCCGGCTGGCGGGCTTCTGATGCAGGACACACAGGCTCAACAGACTATCCAGCAGGGGATCGTCATGCTGACTGCGTGGATCGTGGCTGAGTTGGACTCGACTGACTTCGGATTCCACGCGGCGCTCTCTTCATCCTTGGGTAGGTGGGGTGGGTGTTCCGCCGTTCAGGCTGGCTCACCCTGGCTTTCAACGGTGCTGCCAGGCAATGATCATGAGGCTACGGCACCTAGGCGTACGGGCCAATGGTCGCCTTGAATCGGTATTGAGTAAACAATTCTACGGTCTTCATTCCTGGCAGACGATGCTGGGAGGTGGATGTTTCATTTTTGATCCAGTCAGCTCCAAGCCGAATCAGTTTCAGCATAGCCTGCCATCTGGCTGACGACAGAGGTGTAGTCGGTATCGACTCATGCCACGTCAATAAGTAGGCGCTTATTTATTGACGGTGCTCAGTAAGTAAGTGCGCAAGATATATTTGTTGGCAAGCAGGTCGCCAACAGACTTGGCTGGACAATCGGCAACGCTTTCTCATTTTCGAGCTTGCAGTATTTGCACAGTGCCTCTATCTCCTTGATCTACAGCAAGTTACGCAGCGGTACCACCTTTAGGCAAGGTTTGTGCTTGTGTCCAAGCAATGGCCCGAGCTAGCGAAAGTAACTTGACGCTTGAATCTTTGTTAGCTGCCGATGAGCGGTTGTCCTGGCGCGGTCTTTACGATACTCAGGTCGGGAGAAGATGCTGAAAAGTACCCACTGAACGCGCTTTCGATGATGTACGGCACTTATTTACAAAACGCGTGGCTAGGATCCAAATATCAATGTGACATTACATTGTTGATTGTTTAGGATTGCATTATATAAGGTCAATTGTTTGGCATTTGGTCAATTCCAAAAAGTTATAGACGGGATATTGACGCCAGTAAGCGGCCAGAGATCATCGACATAGTTCCGCCTGAAGTGGTCTGCGAGCGCCGCTCTGGCAGGGAAGTACCCATCGGGTCACACGGAGAGTCCAATGAGCAGCGTTGTAGCCATCGTCAAAAGTATTGTCGGCCAGGTTATTGCGGTATCCCCAGAGGGCATTCGACGTGTTCTGATCGAAGGGGACCGCCTGCTGGCTGGTGAGGAAGTACTCACCGGCCCGGGCGGTGCAGTCACTTTGGAACTGGCCGATGGCCGTGTGCTCGACCTTGGGCGAGACAGCCAGTGGAGCGCTGATGCGCCGGAAAGCAGCACCGACCTGAGCCAGGCTACCGCGCAGGCCGCACCGTCGGTGGAGGAACTGCAACAGGCGATCGCTGCCGGTGTCGACCCGACTACCGAGCTTGAAGCGCCCGCGGCTGGCCCATCGTCGGCGGGCGGTGGTGGCGCACTGGGCGGTGGCCACAGCTTTGTCATGCTCGAAGAAACCGCGGGCCGGGTCGACCCTACCGTCGGCTTCCCGACCGACGGGCTGGGCTTTGCTGCCGTGCTCGATGGAGAAGAGGTTGGCGTGCTGGATACCACCAGCAACAACCAGGTGACTACACCGGCGGCGGACACCAACGTTGCTACCGACCTGGTTCTTGGCGCTACCCCTTCCATCAGCGAAGCGGGTGGCGTAATCGTTTATACCGCTACGGTTGGTCAAGCGCCGAGTACCAACCTGGTCATCACCCTTTCCAACGGGGCCGTAATAGTCATTCCGGCCGGGCAGACCTCGGGTAGCGTCAACGTCGTGGTCCCGGCAAACGATACCCCATATATCGACGGCGGCCAGATTTCGGCGACCGTAACGGGCACCACCGGGGGCGGCGGGCTGACGGTGACTGTGCCGCAAACGCCAGCGATTACCCAGGTTACCGATACCGTCGACACCACGACTGCGACTCTGACCGCTTCGCCAAGCGTGACTGAAGGCGGTGTCATCACTTACACCGTGACCCTGAGCAATCCGGCGCAGACGCCGGTGACCGTGACCCTGTCCAATGGCCAGACCATCACCGTTGAAGCCGGCAAGACCCAGGGCAGTGTCGACTTCCAGACCCCGGGCAACGACGTCTACAACAACGGCTCGACTGTCAGCACGACGATTACCGGTGCTACCGGCGGGAACTTCGAGCAGCTGACCCCGAATCCGACCCCGGCTCAAACCACGATCAACGACTCGGTCGACACCACCACCGCGACGCTGACGGCGACTCCGTCGGTGACCGAAGGCGGTGTGATCACCTACACCGTGACCCTGAGCAACCCAGCCCAGACTCCGGTGACCGTGACCCTGTCCAACGGCCAGACCATCACCGTCGAAGCCGGCAAGACCCAGGGCAGTGTCGACTTCCAGACCCCGGGCAACGACGTCTACAACAACGGCTCGACTGTCAGCACGACGATTACCGGTGCTACCGGCGGGAACTTCGAGCAGCTGACCCCGAATCCGACCCCGGCTCAAACCACGATCAACGACTCGGTCGACACCACCACCGCGACGCTGACGGCGACTCCGTCGGTGACCGAAGGCGGTGTGATCACCTACACCGTGACCCTGAGCAACCCGGCGCAGACCCCGGTGACAGTGACCCTGTCCAACGGCCAGACCATCACCGTCGAAGCCGGCAAGACCCAGGGCAGCGTCGATTTCCAGACCCCGGCCAACGACGTCTACAACAACGGCTCGACCGTCAGCACCACGATTACCGGTGCGACCGGTGGCAACTTCGAGCAGCTGACGCCGAACCCGACTCCGGCTCAAACAACGATCAACGACTCGGTCGACACCACCACCGCGACGCTGACCGCTTCGCCAAGCGTGACCGAAGGCGGTGTTATCACTTACACCGTGACCCTGAGCAACCCAGCCCAGACGCCGGTGACCGTGACTCTGTCCAACGGCCAGACCATCACCGTCGAAGCCGGCAAGACCCAGGGCAGTGTCGACTTCCAGACCCCGGGCAACGACGTCTACAACAACGGCTCGACCGTCAGCACCACGATTACCGGTGCGACCGGTGGCAACTTCGAGCAGCTGACCCCGAATCCGACCCCGGCTCAGACCACGATCAACGACTCGGTCGACAACACCACCGCGACGCTGACCGCTTCGCCAAGCGTGACCGAAGGCGGTGTTATCACCTACACCGTGACCCTGAGCAACCCAGCCCAGAGTCCGGTGACCGTGACCCTGTCCAACGGCCAGACCATCACCGTCGAAGCCGGCAAGACCCAGGGCAGTGTCGACTTCCAGACCCCGGGCAACGACGTCTACAACAACGGCTCGACCGTCAGCACCACGATTACCGGTGCGACCGGTGGCAACTTCGAGCAGCTGACCCCGAATCCGACCCCGGCTCAGACCACGATCAACGACTCGGTCGACAACACCACCGCGACGCTGACCGCTTCGCCAAGCGTGACCGAAGGCGGTGTTATCACCTACACCGTGACCCTGAGCAACCCAGCCCAGAGTCCGGTGACCGTGACCCTGTCCAACGGCCAGACCATCACCGTCGAAGCCGGCAAGACCCAGGGCAGTGTCGACTTCCAGACCCCGGGCAACGACGTCTACAACAACGGCTCGACCGTCAGCACCACGATTACCGGTGCGACCGGTGGCAACTTCGAGCAACTGACGCCGAATCCGACCCCGGCTCAAACCACGATCAACGACTCGGTCGACACCACCACCGCGACCCTGACGGCGACTCCGTCGGTGACCGAAGGCGGTGTGATCACCTACACCGTGACCCTGAGCAACCCAGCCCAGACCCCGGTGACCGTGACCCTGTCCAATGGCCAGACCATCACCGTTGAAGCCGGCAAGACCCAGGGCAGCGTCGATTTCCAGACCCCGGGCAACGACGTCTACAACAACGGCTCGACCGTCAATGTCACCATCGATAGCGCCACCGGCGGC
The DNA here is from genome assembly GCF_049486705.1 of Pseudomonas sp. NLJ1. Classification (NCBI taxonomy): domain Bacteria; kingdom Pseudomonadati; phylum Pseudomonadota; class Gammaproteobacteria; order Pseudomonadales; family Pseudomonadaceae; genus Pseudomonas; species Pseudomonas sp. NLJ1. Next base: position 2,956,243 of record NZ_CP137735.1, read on the forward strand.
AATTTCGAGCAACTGACGCCAGACCCGACGCCAGCATCGACTGTCATCAATGACAGCATCGATACCGTCACCGTTAGCATCGTCAGTAATGGCAACGTGACCGAGGACCAGCAGCCGTCCTTCACGGTGAAAGTAAGCCAGGCACTGGACCGTCCGTTGACGGTTACCTTGTTGAACGGCGACACCGTGACCATCGAGGCCGGCAAGACCGAAGTGGAATACAAGACCGCCGCCCAGGGGGATGACGTCATCCAGGATGCCGGCTCCGTCACGCTCAGCGTCACGGATGCCACCGTCTCGGGTGCCACCTTCGAGAAGCTGACCTTCGGAGGCCCGGCTACCGTTGAGATCTCGGACACCATCAGTGAAGTCGTCGCCAAACTGACTGCTACCGAGTCCGTCACCGAAGGTGGAGAAATTACCTACACCGTTACGCTGACCAGCAAGGATGGCCTGCCGCTCAACAACCAGTCGCCGCTGTATTTCACCCTCAGCGATGGCAAGACCGTTGTTGAGGTACCGGCCAACAGCACAACCGGTTCGATCACCGTTACCGCGCCAGACAACGTCTACATGGGCGCCAATCCGTCGGTGGTCAACGCGATCGACTCGGTCAGCGGTGCGGATGTGTGGAAATTCGAGAAACTGACCCTGGACAAGACCGAGGTCAGTACCACAGTGACTGACGAGCCCGGCACCCCCGGCACTGGGGGCGATCTCGTCCTGGTCAGCATCGAGGCCGACCAGGTGTCGGTCCCCGAGAACCAGAACCCGACCTTTACCGTGAGGGTCAACACCGTTCTGGCGCACGATCTTGTCGTGACGTTGAGCAACAATGCCCAGGTCACGATCAAGGCGGGGCAAACCAGCGCGCAGTACACCCACACCGAACAGGGTGACGACGTCTACCAGGATGCCGGCACCATCGGTGTTGGGATCAAAGCGGCGACCGATAGCGCAGGCAGCACTTTCGAGAACCTGCAGTTTGGCGGCGACGCGTCGGTGAAAGTGACTGACACCATCAACGAAGTGGTGGCCAGGCTGACGGCTACCGATTCCGTCACCGAAGGCGGCCAGATCACCTACACCGTCACGCTGACCAGCCAGGACGGCCTGCCGATCAACAACCATCAGCCGCTGTACTTCACCCTCAGCGACGGCAAGACCGTTATTGAGGTGCCAGCCAACAGCAACACTGGCTCGATCACCGTAACCGCGCCGAATGATGTCTATGTAGGCGCTCAGCCCGTAGTGAACGCGATCGACGCGGTCAGCGGCGCAGACGCCTGGAAGTTTGAAAAGCTGACCTTGGACAAGGCTCCAGTCAGCACAACGGTCACTGATGGCCCAGGCTCCGAGGACACTACCAGCCTGACGCTGTCTGCGACGCCGACAGTGGCCGAAGGCGGCAAGATCACCTACACCGCCACCTTGACCAACAAGGCAGGCACCGACCTGGTGATCAAACTGAGCAACGGTGAAAGCATCACCATTGCTGCGGGCCAAAAGGAAGCTTCGATCACCATCGACGCACCGAGCGACGACGTATATGTCGATGCCGCCAACCTGAGCGTGACCGTCACCGGTACCACCGGTGGTGATTTCGAGAAGCTGGATGTCAGCAGCACGGCAGCTGTGACCAAGGTGACCGACACCATCGACACCACCACCGTCACCCTGACGGCGACTTCGACTGTCGCTGAAGGCGGCGTTGTCACCTACACCGCGTCGGTCAACCACAAGGTCACCGGTTCCGACCTGGTGGTGAAACTGGCCAACGGCCAGACCATCACCATCCCGGTGGGCGAGTCGTCTGCTTCGGTACCGTTCACCGCGCCGAACAATGTCCACCACACCAACCTGGACCTGAGCAACAAGATCACCAGCATCTCGGGTGGCAACTACGAGAAGACCGTGGCGGTTGGCGAGCCAGTGACCACCGTCACCGACAACCCTGCGAACCCGGACATCACCACGCTCTCGCTGACTGCGACCGACACCGTGGCCGAAGGTGGCAAGATCACCTACACCGCTACGCTGTCCAACCCGGCGGGTACTGCTCTGACCGTCAAGCTGAGCAACGGCGAGAGCATCACCATCGCGGCAGGTCAGAAAGAAGCCTCGATCACCATCGATGCGCCGAGCGACGACGTCTACCTCGATGCTGAAGACCTGAGCGTGACCGTCGCCGGCACCACCGGTGGTGACTTCGAGAAGCTGGACGTCAGCAGCACTGCGGCTGTGACCAAGGTCACCGACACCATCGACACCACCACCGTAACCCTGACCGCCACGCAAAGCGTGGTCGAGGGCGGCGTTGTCACCTACACCGCATCGGTCAATCACAAAGTCACCGGTTCGGACCTGGTGGTGAAACTGGCCAACGGCCAGACCATCACCATCCCGGTTGGCGAGTCGTCTGCTTCGGTGCCGTTCACCGCACCGAACAACGTTCACAACACCAATCTGGACCTGAGCAACAAGATCACCAGCATCTCGGGTGGCAACTACGAGAAGACCGTGGCTGTAGGCGAGCCAGTGACTACCGTCACCGACAACCCTGCGACCCCGGATATCACCACGCTTTCGCTGACTGCGACCGATACCGTGGCCGAAGGCGGCAAGATCACCTACACCGCCACTTTGAGCAACAAGGCTGGCACTGACCTGGTCATCAAGCTGAGCAACGGCGAGACCATCACCATCGCGGCCGGCTCGAAGGAAGCGTCGATCACCATCGATGCGCCGAGCGACGACGTGTACCGCGATGCCGAAGACCTCAGCGTAACGATCACTGGCACCACCGGTGGTGACTTCGAGAAACTCGACGTCAGCAGCATTGCGGCTGTGACCAAGGTGACCGATACCATCGACACCACCACCGTGACCTTGACCGCGACTTCGACTGTCGCCGAAGGCGGCGTGGTCACCTACACCGCGTCGGTCAACCACAAGGTCACCGGTTCCGATCTGGTAGTGAAATTGGCCAACGGCCAGACCATCACCATCCCGGTTGGCGAATCGTCGGCATCGGTGCCGTTCACCGCGCCGAACAACGTCCACAACACCAACCTGGACCTCACCAACAAGATCACCAATATATCGGGTGGTAACTACGAGAAGACCGTAGCCGTTGGCGAGCCAGTGACCACTGTCACCGACAACCCGGCGACCCCGGACATCACCACGCTCTCGCTGACTGCGACCGACACCGTGGCCGAAGGCGGCAAGATCACCTACACCGCCACCTTGAGCAACAAGGCCGGCACCGATCTGGTGGTCAAACTGAGCAACGGCGAGAGCATCACTATTGCCGCGGGTCAGAAAGAAGCTTCGATCACCATCGACGCACCGAGTGACGATGTGTATGTCGATGCGAAAGACCTGAGCGTGACCGTCACCGGCACCACCGGGGGCGACTTCGAGAAGCTGGAGGTCAGCAGCACGGCGGCTGTGACCAAGGTCACCGACACCATCGACACCACCACCGTCACCCTGACGGCGACTTCGACTGTCGCTGAAGGCGGCGTTGTCACCTACACCGCGTCGGTCAACCACAAGGTCACCGGTTCCGACCTGGTGGTGAAACTGGCCAACGGCCAGACCATCACCATCCCGGTTGGCGAGTCGTCTGCGTCGGTACCGTTCACCGCGCCAGACAATGCCTACAACACCAACCTGGACCTGACCAACAAGATCACCGACATCTCGGGCGGCAACTACGAGAAGACCGTAGCTGTGGGCGAGCCGGTAACGACCGTGACCGACGGGCCAGGCACCAAGGACATGACCCACCTGACCCTGAGCGCGACACCGACGGTTGCCGAGGGTGGGAAGATCACTTACACCGCGACCTTGACCAATAAGGCGGGCACCGATCTGGTCATCAAACTGAGCAATGGCGAGACCATCACAATTGCTGCCGGCTCGAAGGAGGCCTCGGTCACTGTCGATGCCCCGGGCGACGACGTCTACATCGATGCTGAAGTGCTTCAGGTCAAAGTGACCGGAACCTCGGGTGGTGATTTCGAGAAACTGAATGTAAACAGCGGCGCAGCCGTGACCAAGGTCACCGACACCATCGACACCACTACCGTGACGCTGACGGCGACTTCGACCGTAGCAGAAGGCGGCGTGGTCACCTACACCGCATCGGTCAACCACAAGGTCACTGGTTCGGATCTGGTAGTGAAATTGGCCAACGGCCAGACCATCACCATCCCGGTTGGCGAATCGTCGGCATCGGTACCGTTCACCGCGCCGAACAACGTGCACAACACCAATCTGGACCTGAGCAACAAGATCACCAGCATCTCGGGTGGCAATTACGAGAAGACCGTAGCCGTTGGCGAGCCAGTGACCACTGTCACCGACAACCCGGCGACCCCGGACATCACCACGCTCTCGCTGACTGCGACCGACACCGTGGCCGAAGGCGGCAAGATCACCTACACCGCTACGCTGTCCAACCCGGCGGGTACTGCTCTGACCGTCAAGCTGAGCAACGGCGAGACCATCACCATCGCGGCGGGTCAGAAGGAAGGCTCGGTTACCATCGACGCGCCTAGCGACGATGTGTACCTCGATTCGGGTAACGTGCAGGCCAAGATCGATAGCGCCAGCGGCGGCGACTTCGAGAAACTGGAAGTCAGCAAGACGGCAGCCGTGACCAAGGTGACCGATACCATCGACACCACCACCGTGACCTTGACCGCGACTTCGACTGTCGCCGAAGGCGGCGTGGTCACCTACACCGCGTCGGTCAACCACAAGGTCACCGGTTCGGATCTGGTAGTGAAATTGGCCAACGGCCAGACCATCACCATCCCGGTTGGCGAATCGTCGGCATCGGTACCGTTCACCGCGCCGAACAACGTCCACAACACCAACCTGGACCTGACCAACAAGATCACCAGCATCTCGGGTGGCAATTACGAGAAGACTGTAGCCGTTGGCGAGCCAGTCACGACTGTCACCGACAACCCGGCGACGCCAGACGTCACCACGCTGACGCTGACTGCGACCGACACCGTGGCCGAAGGTGGCAAGATCACCTACACCGCTACGCTGTCCAACCCGGCGGGTACTGCTCTGACCGTCAAGCTGAGCAACGGCGAGACCATCACCATCGCGGCGGGTCAGAAGGAAGGCTCGGTTACCATCGACGCGCCTAGCGACGATGTGTACCTCGATTCGGGTAACGTGCAGGCCAAGATCGATAGCGCCAGCGGCGGCGACTTTGAGAAACTGGAAGTCAGCAAGACGGCAGCCGTGACCAAGGTGACCGATACCATCGACACCACCACCGTGACCTTGACCGCGACTTCGACTGTCGCCGAAGGCGGCGTGGTCACCTACACCGCGTCGGTCAACCACAAGGTCACCGGTTCGGATCTGGTAGTGAAATTGGCCAACGGCCAGACCATCACCATCCCGGTTGGCGAATCGTCGGCATCGGTACCGTTCACCGCGCCGAACAACGTGCACAACACCAATCTGGACCTGAGCAACAAGATCACCAGCATCTCGGGTGGCAATTACGAGAAGACCGTAGCCGTTGGCGAGCCAGTGACCACTGTCACCGACAACCCGGCGACCCCGGACATCACCACGCTCTCGCTGACTGCGACCGATACCGTGGCCGAAGGCGGCAAGATCACCTACACGGCTACCTTGAGCAACAAGGCGGGCACCGACCTGGTGATCAAGCTGAGCAACGGCGAGACCATCACCATCGCGGCCGGCTCGAAGGAAGCTTCGATCACCATCGATGCGCCGAGCGACGACGTGTACGTCGATGCGAAAGATCTCAGCGTGACCGTCACCGGCACCACCGGTGGTGACTTCGAGAAGCTGGACGTCAGCAGCACAGCGGCTGTGACCAAGGTGACCGATACCATCGACACCACCACCGTGACTCTGACCGCCACTCAAAGCGTGGTCGAGGGCGGCGTGGTGACTTACACCGCGTCGGTCAACCACAAAGTCACCGGTTCCGATCTGGTGGTGAAGCTCGCCAACGGCCAGACCATCACCATCCCGGTTGGCGAATCGTCGGCATCGGTGCCATTCACCGCACCGAACAACGTCCACAACACCAACCTGGACCTGAGCAACAAGATCACCAGCATCTCGGGCGGCAACTACGAGAAGACCGTGGCGGTTGGCGAGCCAGTGACCACTGTCACCGACAACCCTGCGGCCCCGGACATCACCACGCTCTCGCTGACTGCGACCGATACCGTGGCCGAAGGCGGCAAGATCACCTACACCGCCACCTTGAGCAACAAGGCCGGTACCGACCTGGTGGTCAAACTGAGCAACGGTGAGAGCATCACCATTGCCGCCGGCTCGAAGGAAGCGTCGGTCACCATCGACGCACCGAGCGACGATGTGTATGTCGATGCCGCCAACCTGAGCGTGACCGTCACCGGCACCACCGGTGGTGACTTCGAGAAGCTGGACGTCAGCAGCACTGCGGCTGTGACCAAGGTCACTGACACCATCGACACCACCACCGTGACCTTGACCGCGACTTCGACTGTCGCTGAAGGTGGCGTGGTGACTTACACCGCTTCGGTCAACCACAAGGTCACTGGTTCGGATCTGGTAGTGAAACTGGCCAACGGCCAGACCATCACCATCCCGGTGGGCGAGTCGTCTGCTTCGGTGCCGTTCACTGCACCGAACAACGTCCACAACACCAACTTGGACCTCACCAACAAGATCACCAATATATCGGGTGGTAACTACGAGAAGACCGTGGCGGTTGGCGAGCCAGTGACCACTGTCACCGACAACCCCGCTAGCCCGGACATCACCACGCTCACCTTGACCGCGACGGATACCGTGGCCGAAGGCGGCAAGATCACCTACACCGCCACCTTGAGCAACAAGGCGGGCACCGATCTGGTGATCAAGCTGAGCAACGGCGAGACCATCACCATTGCGGCCGGCTCGAAGGAAGCGTCGATCATCATCGATGCGCCGAGCGACGACGTGTACGTCGATGCGAAAGATCTCAGCGTGACCGTCACCGGCACCACCGGCGGCGACTTCGAGAAGCTGGACGTCAGCAGCACTGCGGCTGTGACCAAGGTCACCGACACCATCGACACCACCACCGTGACCCTGACCGCCACGCAAAGCGTGGTCGAAGGTGGCGTGGTGACCTACACCGCGTCGGTCAACCACAAGGTCACCGGTTCCGATCTGGTGGTGAAGCTCGCCAACGGCCAGACCATCACCATCCCGGTAGGCGAGTCGTCTGCTTCGATGCCGTTCACTGCACCGAACAACGTCCACAACACCAACCTGGACCTGAGCAACAAGATCACCAGCATCTCGGGCGGCAACTACGAGAAGACCGTGGCGGTTGGCGAGCCAGTGACCACCGTCACCGACAACCCGGCGACCCCGGACATCACCACGCTCTCGCTGACTGCGACCGACACCGTGGCCGAAGGTGGCAAGATCACTTACACCGCCACCTTGAGCAACAAGGCGGGTACCGATCTGGTGATCAAACTGAGCAACGGCGAGACCATCACCATTGCGGCCGGCTCGAAGGAAGCGTCGATCATCATCGATGCGCCGAGCGACGACGTGTACGTCGATGCGAAAGATCTCAGCGTGACCGTCACCGGCACCACCGGTGGTGACTTCGAGAAGCTGGACGTCAGCAGCACGGCGGCTGTGACCAAGGTCACCGACACCATCGACACCACCACCGTCACCCTGACGGCGACTTCGACTGTCGCTGAAGGTGGCGTGGTCACCTACACCGCGTCGGTCAACCACAAAGTCACCGGTTCCGACCTGGTGGTGAAACTGGCCAACGGCCAGACCATCACCATCCCGGTTGGCGAATCGTCGGCATCGGTGCCGTTCACCGCACCGAACAACGTCCACAATACCAACCTGGACCTCACCAACAAGATCACCAATATCTCGGGTGGTAACTACGAGAAGACCGTGGCGGTTGGCGAGCCAGTGACCACCGTCACCGACAACCCGGCGACCCCGGACATCACCACGCTCTCGCTGACTGCGACCGACACCGTGGCCGAAGGTGGCAAGATCACTTACACCGCCACCTTGAGCAACAAGGCGGGTACCGATCTGGTGATCAAACTGAGCAACGGCGAGACCATCACCATTGCGGCCGGCTCGAAGGAAGCGTCGATCATCATCGATGCGCCGAGCGACGACGTGTACGTCGATGCGAAAGATCTCAGCGTGACCGTCACCGGCACCACCGGTGGTGACTTCGAGAAGCTGGACGTCAGCAGCACGGCGGCTGTGACCAAGGTCACCGACACCATCGACACCACCACCGTCACCCTGACGGCGACTTCGACTGTCGCTGAAGGTGGCGTGGTCACCTACACCGCGTCGGTCAACCACAAAGTCACCGGTTCCGACCTGGTGGTGAAACTGGCCAACGGCCAGACCATCACCATCCCGGTTGGCGAATCGTCGGCATCGGTGCCGTTCACCGCACCGAACAACGTCCACAACACAAACCTGGACCTGAGCAACAAGATCACCAGCATTTCGGGCGGCAACTACGAGAAGACCGTGGCGGTTGGCGAGCCAGTGACCACCGTCACCGACAACCCTGCGACCCCGGACATCACCACGCTCTCGCTGACTGCGACCGACACCGTGGCCGAAGGTGGCAAGATCACTTACACCGCCACCTTGAGCAACAAGGCGGGTACCGATCTGGTGATCAAACTGAGCAACGGCGAGACCATCACCATTGCGGCCGGCTCGAAGGAGGCGTCGATCACCATCGATGCACCGAGCGACGATGTGTACGTCGATGCGAAAGACCTCAGCGTGACCGTCACCGGCACCACCGGTGGTGACTTCGAGAAGCTGGACGTCAGCAGCACGGCGGCTGTGACCAAGGTCACCGACACCATCGACACCACCACCGTCACCCTGACGGCGACTTCGACTGTCGCTGAAGGTGGCGTGGTCACCTACACCGCGTCGGTCAACCACAAAGTCACCGGTTCCGACCTGGTGGTGAAACTGGCCAACGGCCAGACCATCACCATCCCGGTTGGCGAATCGTCGGCATCGGTGCCGTTCACCGCACCGAACAACGTCCACAATACCAACCTGGACCTCACCAACAAGATCACCAATATCTCGGGTGGTAACTACGAGAAGACCGTGGCGGTTGGCGAGCCAGTGACTACCGTCACCGACAACCCGGCGACTCCGGACATCACCACGCTCTCGCTCACCGCGACCGATACCGTGGCCGAGGGTGGCAAGATCACCTACACCGCCACCTTGAGCAACAAGGCCGGCACCGATCTGGTGGTCAAACTGAGCAACGGCGAGAGCATCACTATTGCCGCGGGTCAGAAAGAAGCTTCGATCACCATCGACGCACCGAGCGACGATGTGTACGTCGATGCGAAAGACCTCAGCGTGACCGTCACCGGCACCACCGGTGGTGACTTCGAGAAGCTGGACGTCAGCAGCACGGCGGCTGTGACCAAGGTCACCGACACCATCGACACCACCACCGTCACCCTGACGGCGACTTCGACTGTCGCTGAAGGTGGCGTGGTCACCTACACCGCGTCGGTCAACCACAAAGTCACCGGTTCCGACCTGGTGGTGAAACTGGCCAACGGCCAGACCATCACCATCCCGGTTGGCGAATCGTCGGCATCGGTGCCGTTCACCGCACCGAACAACGTCCACAACACAAACCTGGACCTGAGCAACAAGATCACCAGCATTTCGGGCGGCAACTACGAGAAGACCGTGGCGGTTGGCGAGCCAGTGACCACCGTCACCGACAACCCTGCGACCCCTGATATCACCACGCTCTCGCTGACTGCGACCGACACCGTGGCCGAAGGCGGCAAGATCACCTACACCGCTACCCTGAGCAACCAGGCCGGCACCGATCTGGTGGTCAGGCTGAGCAACGGCGAGAGCATCACCATCGCGGCGGGTCAGAAGCAGGGTTCGATCACCATCGACGCCCCGGGCGACGATGTGTACGTTGATGCAGGGAACGTTCAGGCCAAGATCGACGGTACCACTGGCGGCGACTTCGAGCTGCTGGCAACCAACGGTGCCTATGCGGTTACCAAGGTCACCGACACCATCGACCAGACCGGCCTGAGCCTGAGCGCCACGCCGACCGTCGCAGAAGGTGGCCAGATCACCTACGTCGCCACCCTGACCAACAAGGCTGGCACCGACATGACGATCAAGCTCAGCAACGGTGCTGTGATCAGCATTGAGGCGGGCAAGTTCTCCGGCTCCGTTACCGTTCCGGCGCCCGCCGATGACGTCTATATCGATGCTGGCAATGTTTCGGCGAAGATCACCGAAACCAACGGTGGCAACTTCGAGAAGCTGAACGTCAGCGATACGGCGGCGGTCACCGCGGTCTCGGACACCATCCAGACCACCACCCTGAGCCTCAGCGGTACCACTGCCGTCGCTGAAGGTGGCAACGCCACATACGTCCTGAACCTGACCAACAAGGCCGAGACCGACGTCACCGTCAAACTGAGCTACACCGGCACCGCAGCCGATGGCACGGACTACACCGGCGTCGCCACGGTGGTGATCAAGGCCAACACCACGCAGGCAACGTTCACCATCCCGACCCTCAAGGACAGCATCACCGAGGGTACCGAGCACTTCACGGTCAAGATCGATTCGGCCACTGGCGGCAACTTCGAGAAGCTCGACATAAGCTCCAGCGCCGGCAGCGTGACCACCCAGATCTTCGAGCCGGCCCCGGTTCTGGACCTGGATGGCAACGACTCCAGCGGCAAGACCGGTGCCGACTACCAGACCACCTTCACCGAGAACCAGCCAGGCAGTGGTGTGTCGATCGGCGATGTGGACGTCACCATCACCGACTTCGACAGCTCGAAGCTGACGGGCGCGACGGTCACCCTGACCAACCGCCAGCCGGGTGACGCGCTGAACCTGGGCAACAGTGTCAACGGCATCACGGTCAACGCCAACAGCACAGACGGCAAGGTAGTCCTGACCCTGAGCGGCGCTGCATCGCTGGCCGACTATATCCAGGCGATCAAGAACATCACCTTCATCAACAGCAGCGAGAACCCGAGCACCACGCCTCGCGTCATCACCGTGACGGTGACCGACGGCGTGAATACCTCGAACACCGCCACGACCACGGTGAACGTGATCGCAGTCAACGACGCACCGGTCGCCACCGGCGGCGCCGTCACCGGGGTCGAAGATACGCCGCTGGTGCTGACCTGGAGTGACCTCAATATTTCCGACGTCGACAGCGCCCTGTCGAGCCTGGGTGTGACCTTCACCCAGCTGCCAGCAGGCTCGCTGCAGCTCTTCAACGGCACCGCCTGGGTCAACGTCGCCCAGAACCAGACCGTCAGCCAGGCCGACATCGCTGCCGGCAACCTGCGGTTCGTGCCGAAACCCAACGAGTCGGGTATCGACGGATATGGCGGAACGGGCGTCGGCAACAAGCAGGCCGACTATGCCCAGATCAAGTACAAGCCTACCGACGGTACCGCTGCTGGCAGCGAGGCCACACTGAAGGTCGATATCACGCCTGTAGCCGACAAGCCTGGCCTGAACATCGGCAGCAACACCCCCGATTCGCTTGGCCTGACCAAGGAAACCTGGAACAGCCTCACGGGCCTGGGCACCAACGGCAACGGTATCAGCGGTACAGCGCTGAAGAGCGTGTTCGCCAACTCTGGCAGTGCCAGCAAGAGCGAGCAGGTTACCAGTGCCGACTCGGGCGGCAGCGTTGCCGCCGGCACTGGCTCCAAGACCTCCGGCCTGATCTACCTGGAAGCCGGCCAGACCTACACCTTCAGCGGTACCGCCGATGACAGCCTGCAGGTCTATATCGGCAAAACCAGCGTGGTCGGTGCCACCTGGGGTGGGGGCGGTACGATCTCAGGCAGCTTCTCGCCGCCTGTCAGCGGCTACTACACACTGGAGATCTACCACGCCAACCAGTCCGGCCCGGGTAGCCTGGATATCAACGTCAAGGTCGGTAACGGCCCGGTGACCGACCTGAGCAGCTCGGCCATCCCGATGTACCCGAACGTTGCGGCGATGGGTAACGCCGGGCTTTCCGTGTCCGACCTCCATGGCAGTGATGGCCAGGGCTACTACGACGGTTACAAGCTCAATGAAGGGCCGGAGAACGGCACCGTCAAGCTGGTTGGCATTTCCGCCAACCTGACCGACACCGACGGCTCCGAGACCCTGAGCGTCAAGCTGGACGGCATTCCGGCAGGTTCGGTGCTCAGCGATGGCGCCGGTCATACCGTAACCATCGGCGCCACTTCGGTTGACGTCACCGGCTGGAACCTCAACGGCCTGAGCATCAAGCCGCCGGCGTACTACCAGGGCAGTTTCGATGTGAAGGTAACCTCGACCGCCACCGAGAACGTGGGCGGCAGCAAAGCCTCCACCGAAGGCACGATCAAGGTAACCGTCTATCCGGACACCTACACCGCCAGCAACCTGACCACCGACAGCGACAGTTTCACCGGCACCGCAACCAGCGACGTTATCGTTGCCGACATCAGTGGCCTGCACGTGACGCCGGGTCAGGACTACAACATTGCGTTCATCGTCGATACCTCAGGCAGCATGGGCAGTGCGGTGGATGCCGCGCGCAACTCGCTGAAGTCGGTGTTCGATACCTTGGCCAACAGCGTCAAGGGTGCGCAGTCCGGCACAGTGAACATCCTGCTGGTGGACTTCTCCACCCAGGTGAACAGTACGGTTTCGGTCAACCTGGGCGACAAGAACGCGTTGAGCTCGCTCTACACTGCACTCAATACGCTCTATTCCAGCGGCTCGACCAACTACGAGGATGCCTTCAAGACTACCGCCAACTGGTTCAAGCAATTGATGGACGCGGGCAACACCGGCAGCCGCCAGACGTTCTTCATCACCGACGGCCAGCCGAACGTGTATCAGGCCGGCGAGCATGAGGTCACGCTCATGAATTCCAGCTACACACTGGATGCCGCGCTGAAGTCGATCAACTACAAGTTGGGCGATGTGGTCATCAACAAGCTGGTGGGCAACTACAACCGCGTCAGCATTGATGCCGCTGGTAACATGACCGCCCAGTACAGGACCGCAAATAACAACAATTGGCGTGACGACAGTGACGCAAGCGGACAGTTGCACGCTCAGGGAGATGGTACCTATGAGTTTTCCTACGCTACTTCCGACCGCTGGACCGACTACTATGCAGACCTCAATTCCCAGCAGAGCTTCCTGTTGTTGTCCAAGCTGTCTGGCGTGGAGGCCATTGGCCTCAACAGCGCGGTCAATGTCAACGACCTGAAGCCTTACGACACCGATAGCAAGCCGCAGACCAATATCGACCCGAGCAAACTGGCGGAAGCGATCCTGGGCCACACCGAAGCCACCGTGCCTGGCAATGACACCGTCAACGGTGGTGATGGCAACGACATCATCTTCGGTGACCTGGTGAGTTTCGGTTCGGTCGCCGGCAACGGTGTCGAAGCCATACAGGGCTATGTCGCAGGCCAGCTGGGTGTAGCCCTGGGTGATGTCGACGGTCGCGTGCTGCACAAGTACATCGTCGAGCACGTCAGCGAATTCGATGTCTCGCGCAGCAACGATGGCAATGACATCCTCAACGGTGGCACGGGCAATGACCTCCTGTTCGGCCAGGGCGGCGACGACACCCTCGACGGTGGCAAGGGCAATGACATCCTGATCGGCGGCGTGGGCAAGGACACCCTGCTCGGTGGTGAAGGCAATGACATCCTGCTTGGCGGCAAGGGCGATGACACCATGACCGGTGGCAGCGGTGCCGACACCTTCGTATGGAAGGCTGGCGATATCGGCAAAGACGTTATCAAGGACTTCAAGGTAGCCGAAGGCGACCGTATCGACCTGAAGGACCTGCTCCAGGGCGAGAAGGGCAGCACCATCGACAATTACCTGAAGCTCACTACGGTGGAAGGCACGACCACGCTGCAGGTCAGCAGCGAAGGCAAGCTCAATGCCACCGGTGGGATCGCCAACGCCGACGTGACCATCAAGCTGGAAGGGGTGAACTGGTCCAACACCACGATCAACTCGTTGATCAGCGGAGCTGACCCGACCATCATCATCCACAACAAGGACAGCTGACGCCAATGGGCTGCCCTGCAGCCCATCGCCATCACAAGCGTCAGGCTGGCACGAGCCTTCTTGATGTAGCCGGCCTTTCCCGCAACTCCATGACAGCGCATACTCTGGCGCCGGGCCTGCGTGACCGGCGATCTTTGCCTATGCTGCTGTCTACCACCAAGGAACCAACGTGACGAGGGACACCGCCATGTTCTACGTGCAACGCGATGCCGCCGGCCAGTTGCGGCGGGTAGAAGCGGCCGCTTTCGACGAGTTCACCGAAATGCTCCCCGCCGACCATGCCGATATCCAGGAATGGTTTGCCGATGATGTCGTGGAAAACAGCCTCAACCAGCTCAAGCAAAGCGACCTCGACATGATCCGCGTGCTCGAGGACCTGATCGATGTACTGACCGCCAAGGGTGTGTTCAACATCACCGATCTGCCCGCTGGCGCGCAGGCCAAGCTGCTCAACCGCTCCAAGGCGCGCAAGGCGCTCAGCAGCCTGACCAACCTCATTGAAGAAGAAGAGCACGGCGGGTTGATCTGATCACCGGCGAGCAAATACCGGTGCTATGGTTATTCTCTAAAGGTATTTAAATTATTGCTCTTATGACTTTATAGTCACTGCCACTGCGTACCCGTCGACCAATCGATGCGCCGCACGACTTGAACCCACACGGGAAATCCCCGTGCGTTTCTGATCGTTGCGCGCCATTGAAGTCGCGCACTGCGTGGGAGTGAAAAATGTCAGCCGCCTCGAACGCCTTGTCGATCATCGACAGCGCCCAGCCGCAACACTTCGAAATCCGCCCGTTCTCCGGCGCCGTAGGCGCCGAGATCATCGGCCTGGACCTGGCCATACCAGTCAACGCCGAGGATTTCGCCCGTATCCATCGCGCCCACCTCGACCACCATGTGCTGGTGTTCCGCGACCAGCGCATCAGCCCCGACCAGCAGATCGCCTTCAGCCGCCGTTTTGGTCCGTTGCAGATCCACGTGCTCAAGCAGTTCCTGCTCGCCGGCCACCCCGAGATCCTGATCGTTTCCAACATCATTGAAAACGGCCAGAACATCGGCCTGGGTGATGCCGGCAAGTTCTGGCACTCGGACCTGTCGTACAAGGAACTGCCCAGCCTCGGCTCCATGCTGCATGCCCAGGAGCTGCCCGACGAGGGCGGCGATACGCTGTTCGCCGACATGCACAAAGCCTGGGATGCCGTACCCGCGGCCCTGCGCAAGGTTGTCGAAGGCCGCAGTGCTGCGCACTCTTACACCGCCCGCTACGCCGAGACCAAGTTCGAAGGCAACTGGCGTCCGTCCCTGACCGCCGAGCAGCTGGCGCAGGTACAGGAAGTCATCCACCCGGTGGTTCGTACCCACCCGGAAAACGGCCGCAAGGCGCTGTTCGTCAGCGAGGGCTTCACCACCCGCATCGTCGGCCTGCCAGACGACGAAAGCCGCGACGTGCTGCAACAGCTGTACGCCCTGAGCGTGCTGGAGCAGAACATTTACCGCCACCAGTGGCAGCCCCACGACCTGGTGTTCTGGGACAACCGCTCGCTGATCCACCTGGCCACCGGCTGCCCCGCACACCTGCGGCGCAAGCTTTACCGCACCACCATCCAGGGCGATGCCCCGTTCTGACGACTGAGGAAACCCATCATGCGTAAATCCATCAGCCGCCTGGCGGCAAGCATCGGCCTGGGCGCAAGCCTGGTTGTCGGCAGCCTGGCGGCCCCCGCCGCGGCCCAAGCAGAAGGCAAGATTCGTATCGCCGAGCAGTTCGGCATTGTCTACCTGCTGCTGAACGTAGTACGTGACCAGCATCTGATCGAAAAGCATGGCAAGGAGCAGGGCATCGACATCGAAGTCGATTGGGCCCAGCTGTCGGGTGGTTCGGCCATCAACGACGCCCTGCTGTCCGGTTCGGTGGACATCGCCGGCGCTGGCGTCGGCCCACTGTTGACCGTGTGGGACCGCACCAAGGGCCGACAGAACGTCAAGGCCGTGGCTTCGCTGGGCAACTTCCCGTACTACCTGGTCAGCAGCAACCCCAACGTGAAGACCATTGCCGACCTCTCCGACAAAGACCGCATCGCCGTGCCGGCGGTAGGCGTTTCGGTGCAGTCGCGCTTCCTGCAGTATGCCGCCGCCCAGCAATGGGGCGACAAGGAATACAACCGCCTCGACAAGTACACCCTGGCCGTGCCGCATCCGGATGCCACTGCCGCGCTGCTGGCCGGCGGCACCGAACTCAACGGGCACTTCTCCAACCCGCCGTTCCAGGACCAGGTGCTGGCCAACAAGAACGTGCATGTGGTGCTCAACAGCTACGACCTGCTTGGCCCCAACTCGCCGACCTTGCTGTTCGCCACCGAGAAATTCCGCAAGGACAACCCCAAGACCTACAAGGCCTTCGTCGATGCGCTGACCGAAGCCGCAGACTTCGCCCAGAAGGACAAGGCAGCCGCCGCCGACACCTACATCCGCGTGACCAAGGCCAAGATCGACCGCGACACGTTGATCAAGCTGATCGACAACCCGCAGTACGAATTCACCATCACGCCAAAGAACACCTACAAGCTGGCCGACTTTCTCTATCGGGTAGGCGCCATCAAGCACAAGCCGGAATCGTGGAAGGACTACTTCTTCCAGGATGAACGCCCGCTGCAGGGGAGCTGACCGATCATGACCGCCCCATTGCCAGGCCACACGGCCAGCAACCTGAGCCGTGTCGCAACGCCACCTTTGCTCAAGGTGGATAATCTCAGCCTCGAATACCGCACCGCGCAACGCGTAGTACGGGCCACTCACCAGGTCAGCTTCGAAGTCGACCGTGCCGACCGCTTCGTGCTGCTCGGCCCCTCCGGGTGCGGCAAGTCCACTTTGCTAAAGGCCGTGGCCGGGTTCATCTCGCCCCAGGAAGGGCAGATTCTGCTGCAAGGTCAGCCAGTCAGCGGCCCAGGCCCCGACCGCATCGTGGTGTTCCAGGAGTTCGACCAGCTGCCGCCGTGGAAGACGGTGAAGCAGAACGTCATGTTCCCTCTGCTGGTGTCGGGCCAGCTGAAACGCGCCGAAGCCGAAGAGCGAGCGCTGCATTACCTGGAAAAAGTCGGCCTGGCAGCCTTTGCCGATGCCTACCCGCATACCCTGTCGGGCGGGATGAAGGCGCGCGTGGCGATCGCTCGTGCCCTGGCCACGCAGCCGAAGATCCTGCTGATGGACGAACCGTTCGCGGCACTTGATGCGCTAACCCGGCGCAAGATGCAGGAAGAGTTGCTGCTGCTGTGGGAAGAAGTGCGTTTTACGCTGCTGTTCGTTACCCACTCCATCGAAGAAGCACTGGTGGTCGGCAACCGCATCCTGCTGCTGTCGCCCCACCCAGGGCGGGTGCGTGCCGAAGTGCACAGCCACCAGTACGACCTGGGCAGCCTGGGTGGCAGCGACTTCCAGGCCAGTGCCCGGCGCATCCATCGCTTGCTGTTCGATGAGGCGGACAGCCCCGAACAGCCCGACGATCTTGGTTTCAACGATATCCGTATCGCCTACTGACAGGAGCTTCAGCCATGACCACTACACCTGTACGCCAGGAATACGAGGTGCAGCTGGAGCCTTTGCTCAGTGTGCCTGTGGAACGCAACCTGCCGTTGGCTCAGCGCCTGTGGCAGCACGGCTGGCTGCGCAAGGCGGTCATCCTGCTGGCGATCGCAGCGCTATGGGAGGCCATCGCCCGCTACCAGGGCAACGATCTGCTGCTGCCGACCTTCGTGCAGACGGCCACGGCGCTGTGGGACAGCCTGCTCAGCGGTGAGTTGCCGGACAAGGTTGGCGTGTCGCTGGTGATTCTGCTCAAGGGTTATTTGCTGGGGATCATCCTGGCCTTCGGCCTCACCAGCCTGGCAGTGTCGACCCAGCTTGGGCGCGATCTGCTGGGCACCCTGACCTCGATGTTCAATCCGTTGCCGGCGATTGCCCTGTTGCCCTTGGCCTTGCTGTGGTTCGGGCTGGGTGACAACAGCCTGATCTTCGTGCTGGTGCACTCGGTACTTTGGGCGTTGGCGCTGAACACCTATGCGGGCTTTCTCGGGGTGTCCGAGACCCTACGCATGGCGGGACGCAACTACGGCCTGAAGGGGCTGCGGCTGGTGCTGCATATCCTTGTCCCCGCAGCGCTACCGTCGATCCTGTCGGGGCTGAAGATCGGCTGGGCGTTTGCCTGGCGCACACTGATCGCTGCCGAGCTGGTGTTCGGGGCCAGCAGTGGTAAAGGCGGGTTGGGCTGGTACATCTTCCAGAACCGCAACGAGCTGTACACCGACAAGGTGTTTGCCGGGTTGGCGGTGGTGATCCTGATCGGCTTGCTGGTGGAAGGGCTGGTGTTCAATACCCTGGAGCGGCTGACGGTACGGCGCTGGGGGATGCAGCGCTAGCCAGTAAGCCTGCACCGGCCTCTTCGCGGGTAAACCCGCTCCCACAGGATTTCCATCGGCCTTGAGAGCGGTGCAGTACCTTGTGGGAGCGGGTTTACCCGCGAAGAGGCCGGTACAGGCTAAAAATTCAAATACTGCGCAGCCGCATTGCTCAGGATCTTGCCAATTTCCTCGCGCAATCCGGCTGGCTGTTCCACCACCACCCCATCCCCATGGCTCAACAGCCACCAGCGCAAAGGCCAGCCGTCGCTCACCGTGGCCTGCAACCGATGCCCGTGCTCCAACGCCGTCAGCTGCATGTCGCTACTCAACGGCGCAACCCGCAACTGCCGTGCCAGCGTATCGCTGATCCGCGCCACCAACTCCACCCCCTCACCCCGAGCCGGTTGCAGCGCATCACCGCGCAGGTGCGTCAACAAATCGAAATTGCCGCGCAAGTCGCCCACTGCGCTCGCCGACCAATGCCAGCCAAACGGGATGCTCTTGTCATTGCGCTCCAGCGGAAATATCAACGACAGTTCATTGAGATCACGTTCGACAGTGCGTTTGCTGACAGTGAAGCCCACGTCACGCAGGCGCCAGACCAGTTCGGCGCTGGTAATGCCTGGGGAACGGCTGGGCAGCTGGCGCAACAGCGCCCACTGTCGGCTGAGGGTGGCGCGAGTGGTGGCGAACGGCAAAAGGTAACGTCCTTGTCTAGGCTTGCCGCAACAGGATGGCGGCAGGCGTGGGGCATGGCAATTGGCCACAGCCTGCTCAGATCAAGGAAGTCGCATTTGGTTGCCTGGTGCCGAATCGTTCGCGACAGGTTTTGACGTTACGTCACGCAGAATCACGCCTCATCACAGCCGAAGGTTGGGGTTGTGTGTCGTTCAATGAGGATGAACATGTCTGCTGCCAGCAATATCCATTCGCTGCTTGCCCGCCTTCTGCCCGAGCGGGTGATCGCCCCACCGGCCGCTGTCGGAAGGCGACAGCGGCTGTTTGCCGGGATAGGCTTGCCCAGCCAGCGCTCGCTGCTGGTCAGCCGCCTGGACGAAGCCAGCGACTTGCAGGCGGTGTACAGCGACCTGCGCCGCCAGGCCTTGCAAGGCAACGTGGCAGCGCTCAACGACCTTGGCTGGATCTGGCTCAATGGCAAGTATTGGCGCGCCGACACCGTATTGGCTGGCCACCTGTTGCGCATGGCGGCCCTGCAAGGCCATGCCGCGGCATGGTTCAACCTTGGGCAGCAACATTACTTCGGCAAAGGCATCGAGCCCTCTTACCTGCAGGCGGCGGAGTGCTACCGGCAGGCTTTCGAGCGGGGCATGCTGCATGCCGCTGCCGCGCTGGGTGACCTGTACGAGGAAGAGGTGTGTGATGGCGGCCTGCAGTGGCAGGTCGACCTGGTGGAGGCTTACCAGTGGTTCTTGCGCGGGGCCGAGCGGGGTGAGGCACGCTGCCGTTTCGAGGTAGGTTACCGGTTGATGCACGGGCTGTACGTGGAGGCTGATCTCAAGGCCGCGTTGTACTGGCTGGAGCTGGCGGCTGCGGCGGGGGTAGTGCAGGCGGCCGAAGAGCTGGCGGTGCATTTCAGCAGCCGTGACGAGGGCCGCTATCAGGAGTGGCGTGACCGGGCGGTGCAGATGGGCAGCACACTGGCCTTGACCATGAAGCTGGAAGACCAGATACAGCCTTGAATTCTTTGTTGTCTGTCCGGGCCTCTTCGCGGGTAAACCCGCTCCCACAGGTACTGTGCATGGCTTGAATCCTGTTCAGCATCTGTGGGAGCGGGTTCACCCGCGAAGAGGCCGGCACAGTCAGGCCATAACCCCAGCATGAACAACAATTCATCCATGCCTCCGGTTGACGACAGGGGGAGGCACAGGCGTATATTGATAGTTAGCAAACTATGAATATCCTTGGTTCCTGTCATGTCCCTTGATCTCCTGCGCCTGCAAGTCAGCAGTGGCATGGTGGTTGCCGCTCGCCATTGGCGGCGCATCTGCCATGCCGCGCTGACCGGTTACGGCATTTCCGAGGCCTGTGCCGCGCCGCTGCTGATGATCGTGCGCCTGGGTGACGGTGTGCATCAGGTGGCCGTGGCCCAGGCCGCCGGCCTGGAAAGCCCGTCGTTGGTGCGCCTGCTCGACCAGTTGTGCAAGGCTGGCCTGGTATGCCGCAGCGAGGACCCGCTGGACCGCCGCGCCAAGGCCCTGAGCCTGACCGCCGAAGGCCGCACCCTGGCCGAATCCATCGAAGCCGAACTGGTGCGCCTGCGCCGCGAAGTGCTGCATGGCATCGACCAGGCCGACCTGGAGGCCGCCTTGCGCGTGCTGCGTGCCTTCGAAGCCGCCGGCCTGGGCAACACAGGCGCGGTAGCATGAGCGGTTTCTTCAGCTCGGTACCACCCGCCCGCGATTGGTTCTATGGCGTGCGTACCTTTGCCGCTTCCATGATCGCCCTGTACATCGCCCTGCTCATGCAGTTGCCGCGCCCCTATTGGGCCATGGCCACGGTGTACATCGTCTCCAGCCCGTTCCTTGGCCCCACCAGCTCCAAGGCTCTGTACCGTGCCGTGGGCACGCTGCTCGGCGCCGGCGGGGCGATTTTCCTGGTACCACCGCTGGTGCAGTCGCCGTTGCTGCTGAGCATCGCCATCGCCCTGTGGACTGGCACCTTGCTGTTCCTTTCGCTGAACCTGCGCACTGCCAACAACTACGTGCTGATGCTGGCTGGCTACACCTTGCCGATGATTGCCCTGGCGGTGGTCGACAACCCGCTTGCGGTGTTCGATGTAGCGTCTTCCCGCGCGCAGGAAATCTGCCTGGGAATCGTCTGCGCGGCGGTGGTCGGGGCAATCTTCTGGCCACGGCGGCTGGCGCCGGTAGTAGTCGGTGCCACTGGTAGCTGGTTCACCGAGGCGATCCGCTACAGCGACACCTACCTGGCCCGCCAGGCCAGCGCAGACCAGGTTGGCGGCATGCGCGGGACGATGGTCACCACCTTCAACTCGTTGGAGCTGATGATTGGCCAGCTCGGCCATGAAGGCGCAGGTCCGCACACCCTGAAGAACGCCCGCGAGTTGCGCGGGCGCATGATCCACCTGCTGCCGGTAATCGACGCCCTCGACGACGCCCTGGTCGCCCTCGAAGGCCGCGCCCCAGCACAGTTCGCCCAGTTGCAACCGTTGCTCGATGCCGCCCGCGAATGGCTCAAGGGCACCCTCGACAGCGCCTCGGTCGCCCGCTGGGCCGCCCTGCACGAACAGATCGAGCGCCTGCAGCCGGGCGCCGCGGCCCTCGATCAGCGCGCCGAACTGCTATTGTCCAACGCCCTGTATCGCCTGACCGAATGGGTTGATCTGTGGCAGGACTGCTGCAGCCTGCAACATGCCCTGCGCAGCGACGATTCCAAACCCTGGCGCGCGGTGTATCGCCACTGGCGCCTGGGTCGCCTGACGGCGTTCTTCGACCGTGGCCTGATGCTGTATTCGGTGGCCTCCACCGTGCTGGCGATCGTTGTCGCCTGTGGCCTTTGGATCGGTCTGGGCTGGAACGACGGCGCCAGCGCAGTGATCCTCGCCGCCGTGTCGTGCAGCTTCTTCGCCGCCATGGACGACCCGGCGCCGCAGATCTACCGGTTTTTCTTCTGGACGCTGATGTCGGTCATCTTCTCCAGCCTGTACCTGTTCCTGGTGCTGCCCAACCTGCACGATTTCCCGATGCTGGTGCTTGCCTTCGCCGTGCCGTTCATCTGCGTTGGCACCCTGACCGTGCAGCCGCGTTTCTACCTGGGTACCTTGCTGACCATCGTCAACACCTCGACCTTCATCAGCATCCAGGGCGCCTACGATGCTGACTTCTTCACTTTCCTCAATTCCAACCTCGCCGGCCCCGTGGGGCTGCTGTTCGCCTTCATCTGGACCTTGGTGATGCGCCCGTTCGGCGTGGAGCTGGCGGCAAAGCGCATGACCCGCTTCGCCTGGCGCGACATCGTTGAAATGACCGAGCCGGCCACCCTGGCCGAGCACCGCCAGGTCGGTGTGCAGATGCTCGACCGCCTGATGCAGCACCTGCCGCGCTTGTCGCAAACCGGGCAGGACAGCGGCGTGGCACTGCGCGACCTGCGGGTGGGGTTGAACCTGCTCGACCTGCTGGCCTACATGCCGCGTGCCGGGCAGCAGGCTCGTGAGCGGCTGAACACGGTAGTCGAGGAAGTCGGCGCGCACTACGCTGCCTGCCTGCGCGCCGGCGAGCGCCTGCACGCCCCGGCCGCGCTGCTGCGCAACATGGAGCGCGCGCGCCTGGCGCTGAACCTGGATGAGCTGTACGAGCGCGGCGATGCCCGCACCCACCTGCTGCACGCACTGAGCGGCCTGCGCCTGGCACTGCTGCCGGGCGTGGAGGTGATGCTCGAGCCAGCCGAACAACCGCAACTGCCCCCCGGCCTCGACGGAGCACCCCTGTGATTGGTGAACTGGATATCAGCGGGGTATTCCTGCCCACGCTGCTGGTGATGATGTTTGGCACCTACCTGCTGTTCCTCGGGGTGCACGCGGTGCTGGTGCGCCTGCATTTCTACCGCCTGGTCTGGCACCGGGCGTTGTTCAACGTTGCCCTGTATGCCGTGCTGCTTGGTGCGGTGGACCACTTTTGCCGAAACCTGATGCTGCCATGAAAAAACCTTTGCTGACCCTGGGCCGTGTGGTCCTGACCTTGCTGGTAGTGACCTTCGCCGCCGTGCTCGTCTGGCAGATGGTGGTCTACTACATGTTTGCCCCTTGGACCCGCGACGGCCACATCCGCGCCGATGTTATCCAGATCGCCCCGGACGTGTCCGGGCTGATCCAGAAGGTCGAGGTACGTGACAACCAGACCGTCAAGCGCGGCGATGTGCTGTTCACCATCGATCAGGACCGCTTCACCCTGGCCCTGCGCCAAGCCAAGGCGACCCTGGGTGAACGCCAGGAAACCCTGGCCCAGGCCACCCGCGAAGCGCAGCGCAACCGCAAGCTTGGCAATCTGGTGGCCGCCGAACAGGTGGAAGAAAGCCAGTCCCGCGAGGCCCGTGCCCGTTCGGCCGTCAGCGAAGCACAGGTGGCCGTCGATACCGCCCAGCTCAACCTCGACCGCTCGGTGGTGCGCAGCCCGGTGGACGGTTACCTGAACGACCGAGCACCGCGTAATCACGAATTCGTCACCGCCGGCCGCCCGGTGCTGTCGGTGGTCGACAGCGCCTCGTACCATGTCGATGGCTACTTCGAGGAAACCAAGCTTGGCGGTATCCACATCGGCGATGCCGTGGACATTCGCGTCATGGGCGACAACACCCGCCTGCGTGGCCATGTGCAAAGCTTTGCCGCCGGCATCGAAGACCGCGACCGCAGCAGTGGTGCCAACCTGTTGCCCAACGTCAACCCGGCATTCAGCTGGGTGCGCCTGGCCCAGCGTATTCCGGTGCGCATCGCCTTTGATGAAGTGCCGCAAGACTTCCGCATGATTGCCGGGCGAACCGCCACGGTGTCGATCATCGAGGGCCAGCGCCCATGAAACAGCTGATCCTGGCGGGGCTGTGCCTGTCGTTGGGGGCCTGCATGATGGTCGGCCCCGACTATGAGGTGCCGAAGGACGCGGCGGTGCAACGCAGCGAGCTCAACGGCCCGCTGCGCCAGGATGCCGACAGCGTGGTATCGGCACCGGTGCCTGAGGACTGGTGGCAGCTGTATCAGGATCAACGGCTGAACGAGCTGGTGCGCCAGGCCCTGAGTGCCAACACCGACCTGCGCGTGGCTGCCGCCAACATTGCCAAGGCGCGCGCCCAGGTCGAAGTGGCTGAGTCGCAAGGTGGCTTCAACGGCGGCGTCAAACTTGGCGCCCAGCGCCTGCAGGAATCGGGCGAGGCCTTCCTGCTGCCAGAGAAAGTGCCGGTGGCCAACATCGGCGAGGCCATCATCAGTGCCTCGTACCAGTTCGACCTGTGGGGTACTTTCAAGCGTGGCACCGAGGCGGCCAAGGCCAATGCCGACGCAGTGCAGGCCGCCGCCGATACCGCCCGCATCACCCTGGTGGCGGATGTGGTCAAGGCCTACACCCAGGTGTGCTCGGCCAACGAGGAATACCACATTGCCCGCGAGTCGCTCGACCTGCAGGAGCAGAGCGTGAAGCTCAACCAGCGCCTGCGTGATGCCGGGCGTGGCGACGAACTCCAGGTCACCCGCTCGCAGACCCAGTTCAAATCCTTGCGCGCCGAACTGCCACGCTTCAAGGCGGAGCGCGAGACCGGTATGTACACACTGGCTGCCTTGTTGGCAAAACCGGTTGATCAGCTGCCTGCCGGCACTGCCGATTGTGCCGAGCTGCCGCACCTGAACCAGCTGGTGCCGGTGGGCGATGGCGCGGCGTTGCTCAAGCGCCGTCCAGACGTGCGCCAGGCCGAACGGCAGCTGGCCGCTGCCACTGCCTACATCGGCGTGGCCACCGGCGCCCTGTACCCCGACATCAGCATCGGCGCCCAGGTTGGCACCATTGGTATCCTCGAAAACCTTGGCGAGCCGGCGACCAACCGCTGGGGCTTTGGCCCGCAGATCAGCTGGACCATTCCCACCAACGGCACCCGTGCCCGCATTCGCATGGCCGAAGCCTCGACCCAGGCAGCCCTGGCGAATTTTGATGGGGTGGTGCTGAACGCCATTCGCGAGACCCAGACCCGCCTGGCGCAGTACAGCGCCCTGCTGGACCGGCGTGACGCGCTGGCCGAGGCGGAGAAGTCGGCCAAGGAAGCGGCGGACCAGACGCACCGGTATTACCAGGCGGGGCGTGAATCGTTCCTGGCCGACCTGCAGGCGACGCGCACCTACACCGACATGCGCGCGCAGCTGGCAGCGGCCAATAGTCAGGTGGCTCAGGGGCAGATTGGTGTGTTCCTGGCGTTGGGTGGGGGGTGGAAGGACACCGCCAAGCCTTGAGGCCCAATCGCCGGCAAGCCAGCTCCCACAGGTACTCCACCGCTTTTGAGACCTGTGGTTCACCTGTGATAGCCGGCTTGTGCATGCCTTGAAATTGGTACGGACCATGGGAGAGCTGGCTTGCCGGCGATCGAGGGCAAAGCCCTCGCCCAGGTTCTAGAGCTGGAAGACATTTCCGAACCAGAAACCAAATGCTTCAGTTCGAACGCCCTGTCGAATTATCCTACAGCACCTCTCGGAAGGTGCTGTCTTGGCTGGGAAGCACACCAGGTTTAATGTCCTTGGCTCGCCTTTTCAGGTGAGTTGCCTCACTTCTGTTGCCCATTCCTTTCTGTTTATTCGTTGTCGATAAAGGACATTTACAGGCTTGATGTTATATCGGTATCGATATAATTTGTGTGCAGGCTCCTGAAATCTGTGCATTGCCATGTACGCCAGAAAGGTGCAGCGGCATGACCAAACACACGGGTGAGGCATGAGGCGCAAGCGCAGCTGGCGATTGGAGCGATGGCGAAGGGGTATGCGGCATGTGGGACGGTCAGAAGCCTATCGAATGGGTAGGCGGCAGCAAGGATGATGTGCGCAGGTTTCCACCAGCGGCGAGGCAGCGGGCTGGGTATCAGCTGGACTTGATCCAGTCCGGTGAAGAACCTACCGACTGGAAGCCGATGGAGAATGTGGGGCAGGGTGTGCGGGAGATCCGCATCAAGTGTCAAGACGGTGCTTTTCGCGTGTTCTATGTTGTGAACCGCCCGGAGGCTGTCTATGTCCTGCATGCATTCCGCAAGACAACTGAAAAGACGGATAAGCGCGATATTGATGTGGCGAAAGCCCGTTTCAAGTCGCTGGACTGAGAGGTGATCAACAATGGCGAATGAACGCTCGGCATCTGTATGGGACGCGTTGGCTGATACGCCAGAAGAGGCCGACAACCTTCGGCTGCGCTCGCAGTTGATGCGTATTTTGGTCAAGACGGTGCGTGCCTGGGATCTACCTCAGAAGGATGCGGCGCGTCGGCTACATGTCACTCAACCGCGCTTGAGTGAGCTTTTGAATGGGAAGATTGACAAGTTTTCCCTGGATGCCCTGGTAAATCTGCTGGCCAATGCCGATCTGGAAGTGGATTTCACGGTGAAGGAAAAGCTCGCCTGAATCGGTGGCTGGACCATGAGGGCCAGGCCTTGCCGTTTTCAACCCGCACCGAACTGAGGCGTCGTAAGACATTTCCGAACCTGAAACCAAATGCTTCAGTTCGGATGCCCTGTCGAATTATCCTACAGCGCCTGTCGGAAGGTGCTGTCTTGGCTGGAAAGTGTTCCCGGAATACTGTCGTCGGGTCGCCTCGCAAGGCGATCGGGCGTGAGACACCCGGATTTCATTCGGTAGCACCGCTTTATGGCGGTCGTGTGCGGACAGGCTTCGGCCTGGCCGGGGTTACCGTATGTCCCGTGTCTCACACCGTGCACGACTGCCACCCAACTTCGTGAGACAAGGAGGAGAGCAGTTCAATCCCCCATACGGAGTTCTGCCATGAACAAGCTCGTCCCCGATCCACCAGTTACCGATCTGCTTCTGCTCGACCCTCCCGCGCTCTCACTAATCGATCCTCTCAGCCCCAAAGACTGCGAAGAGCTGATCAGCGCTCTCACCCTGACGATCGACCACACCACCATAGTCCTGCTCGACAACCCTCCCGGCGACACGCGCAATGCCATGGGCATGAATATTCGATTGCTCTGCCGCCTGATCAATGCCGTGTGCGACCGCACCCATGCAACCCGCCACGATCAAGGAGCGACCCGATGAGCGATGATCCAAGAGACTCTGCAACCGCAGGTGTGGAAACCTTCGACTTGTTCCGCCTGCAGCCAAATGTGCCGTTCAGCCATGCTTTCTCGCAGCTATCTGTGCTGCTGGGCTGTATACGCCACCTGACCACCGAAGCGGAAATGGAAAACGACCGCATTGCAGGTAGCGCTGCGCGGATACTAAGCGAGATGGCCAAGGCCTTGAACGATGATATGGAGCGGGGGATGAACAAGGTTCTTCAATAACCCTAAAGACCCCGGGGCCGCTATGCGGCCCATCGCCGGCAAGCCAGCTCCCACACCTGTACGCCACTGCTATCGAGTCCTGTGACTTACCTGTGTGGCTTGCCGGCGATGAGGCCCAGACAGGTCAGCGCCTGCCACAGGCCTGATGAGTACTCTGTGGGAGCTGGCTTGCCGGCGATAGGGCCCTGACAGGCAAAGCCCCATCAAAGCCAAATTGCATCCCAATGCGGATAATCCCCAACCCTCGCGACCAATCCTGCCCGCTTCGGATTCATGACAATGTACCGCGCCACCGCCTGCACATTCTCCTCCCGGCGCAATGCCCGGTCATGAAATCCCTTCTGCCAGAGCTGGCCGCTTCGCCCTTGATACCTGTTGATCATCATGGTGCTGCGAGATTTCACCCTGCGCATCAAGCGCTTCAGGCTGCCCGGTCCAAGCTCGACCAGCCAATGAAAGTGATCAGGCATCACCACCCAGGCCAGCGATCTTACGGCACCTTCCTCCTCAGCCTGGCGCAACTCGGCAACCAGCAAGCGGGCCGAGTGAAGGTCATTGAATATTGGGGCCCGGTCAAGGGTTGTGCTGGTAAGCAGATACAATCGACTGGTTTCCGAAAAACGGCCAAGCCGTAACTGGTCTGAGTGGGGACGATCCATGTTCCCTGTCTCCTGATGGTTTGCTCCTCAGGCTAGTGGCTATGGATCTGCGAATAACCAATCAATTGGTACCCGGTGTTTCCAGTGACATCGGCGCAGCCTTCATCGCCGGCAAACCAGCTCCCACCTCGACCGCATCTCCCTCAAGCCATGTGCAATACCTGTGGGCAGGCAACACAAGACAGAATCTCCCACAGGTTCAGCGCATTCCCCTCTTCATCTGATTTGTAGCAAGATTTTTCATGAAATCCGCCCAGCACCCTTGAGTGAAGCAAAGTGGGAGTGAACAATGTTCTCTTTCGCATTCCCTTCGAGACTGGCCATGAAAACCCGTTCCCGTCTGCTTGCTTGGCTGCCGGTTATTTTGCTCGGCCCGGTGCTGGCGCTGTGCAGCACCCTGGCGCTGGCCGAAGCCCCCGCCGAGGCCACCAAGGCCCTGCACCTGCTGGACTACATTGGCGCCGACTACCCGCCCACCGTGCAAGACGGCAAGGTGATCGACGATGGTGAATACCGCGAGCAGCAGGAGTTCAGCGCGGTATTGGCCGACTTGGTCAAAGGCCTGCCTGCGCATGCTGAACAAGCAGCCCTGGAGCAGGGCGTCCAGGCGCTGCGCCAGGCCATCGACCAGCGCCAGGACGGCCCGGCTGTTGCCAGGCAGGCCCGCCAGCTGGGTGCGCGCCTGGCGGTGGCCTACGAGGTCAGCCAGGCTCCGGTAATTACTCCGGACCCGGCCCGCGGCGCTTCGCTGTATGCGCAAAACTGCTCGATCTGCCACGGCGAAACTGGCGCCGGCGACGGCCCGGCCGGCGTGGGCCTGGAGCCTGCACCCGCCAACCTGCGCGATGTTTCGCGCCTCGACCAGTTGAGCCTGTTCGACCTCTACAACACCCTGGCCCTGGGCATCGATGGCACCGAGATGCCTTCGTTTGCCGACCAGCTGGACGACCGCCAGCGTTGGGATGTGGCTGCCTACATCGCCAGCTTCACCGCCAAGCCAGAAGCCGGCAAAGGCGACAAGGCCTGGAACATCGCCGACCTGGCCCGCCAGACCCCGGCCGAAGTCGCCGCCAGCGAAGGTGCCACGGCCGTGGAGGCGTTCCGCGCCCAGCGCGCGCAGCCGCCGCAGGTCAAACGTGGCCCGGCGCAATTGCTCGAATACACCGCGAGCACCTTGGACAAGAGCCTGGCGGCCTACCGCGCAGGTGATCACGACCAGGCCTATGACCTGTCAGTAGCGGCCTACCTGGAAGGCTTCGAGCTGGTGGAAAGCTCGCTGGACAACATCGACACCCAGGCGCGCAAGGACACCGAAAAATCGCTGATGGCCTACCGTCAGTCGCTGCAGGACGGCTTGCCCGTGGCCCAGGCCGAGCAACGCCTGAGCGAAGCCAAGGCCAAGCTCGAGCAGGCTTCCAAACTGCTGGGCAGCGATGGCCTGAGCTGGTCGCTGAGCTTTGTATCCGGCTTGCTGATCCTGCTGCGCGAAGGCCTGGAGGCGATTCTGGTGCTGGCGGCGATCCTGGCTTTCCTGCGCAATACCGGCCAGCAGTCGGCGGTGCGCAGCGTCAACATCGGCTGGGGCCTGGCGCTGGTGGCCGGTTTCGCAACCTGGGCGCTGGCAGCCTACGTGATCGACGTTGGTGGCGCCCAGCGCGAGCTGCTGGAAGGCTGCACGGCGCTTTTCGCCGCGGTGATGGTGCTGTGGCTTGGCGTGTGGATGCACGACCGCCGCCATGCTGCCGCCTGGCAGGATTACATCAAGAGCAGCCTGGTCAGTGGTGGCGGACGTTTCGGTTTTGCCGTGCTGGCGTTCTTCTCGGTTTACCGCGAACTGTTCGAAGTGATCCTGTTCTACGAAACCCTGTGGCTGCAGGCCGGCCCAGCCGGGCACCAGGCGGTGCTGGCGGGTGGTGCCACGGCGCTGGTGCTGCTGGTGGGGTTGGCCTGGGTGATCCTGCGTGGCTCGGCCAAGCTGCCGCTGTCGCTGTTCTTCAGCATCAACGCCGCGCTGCTATGTGCCTTGTCGGTGGTGTTCGCCGGGCATGGCGTGAAGGCGTTGCAAGAGGCCGGGGTACTTGGCACGCGGCCGGTGGCGTTCTTCGAGTTCGACTGGCTGGGGGTTCACGCTGACGCCTACTCGCTTTCGGCGCAGGCGCTGGCCTTGCTGGCCATCGTGTTCCTGTACGGGCGCTCGCGCCTGGCGGAAAGGCGCAGGGCGACAGCTCACTGACCGGCCTGCTCGGTCCCTGTGGGAGCGGGTTTACCCGCGAATCAGGCGACGCGGTGTATGGCACCGGCTGCGCCGGTGTTCGCGGCTGAAGCCGCTCCCACAGGGACCGCGCAAGTTTCAAAGTTTGACCAAGTCCGCCATTCAGGCCGGCTGTGGCGCCTTGAGAATGTTCTGCAGCAACTGGACACTCTCGACAGCGTCATGACCCAGGCTGGTCAGATAGCCGCCATCAGGTTGATCGGTCAGCCCTTTTTCATGCAGGCGTTGCGCGGCGGCTACCAGGGCAGGGGAAGCGTTCTTGTGAATCTTGATGCCTTCCTGGCTGCTGTCGTGCTTGAACAGCGAAAGTACTTCCAGTTCAGCGATCAGATCGGGGGTAAAAGGCATGGCGACTCCTGACTTCCAGACAAGGATGACGGCACCGTTCTACGGTGCCTGATCTTCGAGTGTAGCCGGGTTATTCGTCCTCGCCTTGATCCATCTCAGGTGGCAGCTCGGGCAGCGCACGCAGGGCGCTCTCGTACCACTCGCGGTCGAACTCGCGGTCTTCCACCAGCATGTTGTCAATTTCGAAGGCCAGTACATGGGCCATCAGGTTGAGAATGTCTTCGCGCTCGTAACCGACCAGGGTCAGTTTGTTGAACGTGGCTTTCGCCGCCGCCGGGTCGCCGCTTTCGATCTGGTTCTCGATGGCCTGGGTCAGCGTTGCCTCGGCGAAGGCTTCGTCGTCGTCATTGTCGATTTCGGTGGGCTCGCTCATGGCGGTACTCCTGTGATGGGATGCACAGTGTGCCACGCCCGTGGCGGCAATGCCCGGGCATTGACGGGGCGCATGACGCTGGTCAGCGGCGGGCGTACGGTCTATAAAAGCCGGGCCAACCCCTTACGGCCTGGAGGCTGTTACCTCATGCTCAAGCTTCATGGATTCTCTGTCAGCAACTACTACAACATGGTCAAGCTGGCCCTGCTGGAAAAAGGCTTGCCCTTCGAGGAAGTCACTTTCTATGGCGGCCAGGCGCCACAGGCGCTGGAAGTGAGCCCGCGAGGCAAGGTTCCGGTGCTGCAGACCGAACATGGCTTCCTCAGCGAAACCAGTGTGATCCTCGACTATATCGAGCAGACCCAGAGCGGCAAGGCGCTGCTGCCGGCCGACCCGTTCGGGCAGGCCAAGGTGCGCGAACTGCTCAAGGAAATCGAGCTGTACATCGAGCTGCCGGCGCGTACCTGCTATGCCGAGTCTTTCTTTGGCATGCAGGTCGAGCCGCTGATAAAGGAAAAAGCCCGTACCGACCTGCTGGCAGGTTTTGCCACGCTCAAGCGCAACGGCCGCTTCGCACCCTATGTAGCGGGTGAACAACTGACCCTGGCAGACCTGATGTTCTGCTTCTCGGTCGACCTGGCCTGTGCCGTGGGCAAGAAAGTGCTGAACATCGACTTCCTGGCGGACTTCCCGCAGGCCAAGGCGTTGTTGCAGCTGATGGGCGACAACCCGCACATGGCGCGGATCGTGGCGGACAAGGAGGCGGCGATGCCGGCCTTCATGGAGATGATTCGTAGCGGTAAACGCTAAGAATAGTGTTGGGGCATTCGCGGGTAAACCCGCTCCCACAGGTACAGCACTGCTTTTGAAGCCTGTGCAATACCTGTGGGAGCGGGTTCACCCGCGAACGAGGGCGAAGCCCTCGCAATGGGCCTTAACGCGAAGCCAGCAGCGCCTTGCCGCGGGCAACCGCCGCACGCACCTGCGCCGGTGCAGTACCACCAATGTGGTTACGAGCATTCACCGAGCCTTCCAGGGTCAGCACGGCAAACACGTCCTGCTCGATCTGGTCACTGAACTGGCGCAGTTCGTCCAAGCTCATCTCGGCCAGGTCCTTGCCGGTGTCGACGCCATACTTCACCGCGTGCCCCACGATCTCGTGGCAATCACGGAACGGCAGGCCACGGCGTACCAGGTAGTCGGCCAGGTCGGTAGCGGTGGAGAAACCGCGCAGGGCCGCTTCACGCATGATGGCGTGCTTGGGCTTGATTGCCGGGATCATGTCGGCAAAGGCACGCAGCGAGTCGCGCAGGGTGTCGGCGGCGTCGAACAGCGGTTCCTTGTCTTCCTGGTTGTCCTTGTTGTAGGCCAGCGGCTGGCCTTTCATCAGGGTCAGCAGGCCGGTCAGGGCGCCGAATACACGGCCGCTCTTGCCGCGTACCAGTTCCGGCACATCCGGGTTCTTTTTCTGCGGCATGATGGAACTGCCGGTGCAGAAGCGGTCTGGCAGGTCAATGAACTGGAACTGCGCGCTGGTCCACAGCACCAGCTCTTCGGAGAAGCGCGACAGGTGCATCATCGCCACGCTGGCGGCGGCGCAGAATTCGATGGCGAAGTCGCGGTCCGACACGCCGTCCAGCGAGTTGCCGGCCACGGCTTCGAAGCCCAGCAGCTTGCAGGTAAGTTCGCGGTCGATCGGGTAGGTGGTGCCTGCCAGCGCGGCGCTGCCCAGGGGCATGCGGTTGGCACGCTTGCGGCAGTCGACCAGGCGCTCGTAGTCGCGGCTGAGCATTTCGAACCAGGCCAGCAGGTGGTGGCCGAAGGTGACCGGCTGGGCAGTTTGCAGGTGGGTGAAGCCGGGCATGATGGTTTCGGCTTCACGCTCGGCCTGCTCCAGCAGGCCCTGCTGCAGGCGGGTGATTTCGGCCAGGATCAGATCGATTTCGTCGCGCAGCCAAAGGCGAATGTCGGTGGCCACCTGGTCGTTGCGGCTACGGCCGGTGTGCAGCTTCTTGCCAGTGATGCCGATACGGTCGGTCAGGCGTGCCTCGATGTTCATGTGCACGTCTTCGAGGTCGACACGCCAGTCGAAGGTGCCAGCCTCGATCTCGCCCTGGATGGTCTTCAGGCCATCGATGATGGTGTCGCGCTCGACATCGCTGAGCACGCCGACCTGCGCCAGCATGGTGGCATGGGCGATCGAACCCATGATGTCGTGGCGGTACAGGCGCTTGTCGAAATCGACCGAGGCGGTGAAACGGGCGACGAAGGCGTCGACGGGCTCACTGAAGCGGCCGCCCCAGGACTGATTGGTCTTGTCGGTGCTCATGGATTCACTCATTGCAGGCGTGAACGAAAAAGTGGCGCCGATAATAGCAGGGTTGGACTGGCTGCCGCAGGGCGCCGGTCGAGAGAAATGCCCGGAAAATGGCTGAGAAGGATTTCAAGGAATGAACGGCAGTGTTCCACGGACCGTCTACAGTTGGACAGAGGACTGGCAGTGAATCTGCCGGCCGAGTGAATCTTTGGCCATCGCACCGGTCTAGAGCGTGACCTTGTGTCGCTCGAACCATACCTGTCTACGCTATACCTGTGCGAGACTCATTCAGGAATCCAGCGCAATTATGAATGTCCTGATCGTTGATGACGAACCCCAAGGCCGTGAGCGCCTTAGCCGGCTGCTCGGCGAACTGGAGGGTTACACCGTGCTGGAGCCTAGCGCCACCAACGGCGAGGAGGCCTTGGCGCTGATCGAAAGCCTCAAGCCCGATGTGGTCCTGCTGGACATCGGCATGCCAGGCCTGGACGGCCTGCAGGTTGCTGCTCGCCTGTGCGAGCGCGAGGCGCCGCCGGCGGTGGTGTTTTGCACCGGGGACGATGAATACGGTGCCGAGGCTTTCAAGGACAGTACCCTCAGCCATGTGACCAAACCTTTCCAGGCCCAGGCCTTGCGCGATGCCTTGCGCAAGGCCGAAAAACCCAACCGCGCCCAGTTGGCGGCGCTCACCAGGCCGGCCAACGAAGGCGGCGGCCCGCGCAGCCACATCAGTGCCCGCACGCGCAAAGGCATCGAGCTGATCCCTTTGCCCCAGGTGATCTATTTCATTGCCGACCACAAGTACGTGACCTTGCGCCACGAGGCCGGGGAGGTGCTGCTCGACGAGCCGCTCAAGGCCCTGGAAGACGAGTTTGGCGAACGCTTCGTGCGTATCCACCGCAATGCGCTGGTCGCCCGTGAGCGTATCGAGCGCCTGCAGCGCACGCCGCTGGGGCATTTCCAGCTGTACCTGAAAGGCCTTGACGGCGACGCCCTGACCGTAAGCCGCCGGCATGTGGCCGGTGTGCGCAAGATGATGCAGACCCTCTGATACGGCGCCCGCATGGTAAGGGCTGCGCCCTTGTTCGCGGCTGAAGCCGCTCCCACAGGTATGGTGCCGCTCTGAAGGCAGTGATGAACCTGTGGGAGCGGCTTTAGCCGCGAAGAGGCCCTCAGCTGATCCACATCTGCTAGCGATACCGGCGATGCTGTTATCATCGGCAGCATTTATCTGGATCGGGGCGTTCCATGTCCACTCGCGAAATCCGCATTGCCACCCGTAAAAGTGCCTTGGCCCTGTGGCAGGCCGAATACGTCAAAGCCCGCCTCGAGCAGGCTCACCCCGGTCTGCTGGTGACCTTGGTTCCCATGGTCAGCCGTGGCGACAAGCTGCTCGACGCGCCGCTGGCGAAGATCGGCGGCAAAGGCCTGTTCGTCAAGGAACTGGAAACTGCCCTGCTGGACAATGAAGCCGACATCGCCGTGCATTCGATGAAGGACGTGCCCATGGACTTCCCCGAAGGCCTGGGCCTGTACTGCATCTGCGAGCGCGAAGACCCGCGCGATGCCTTCGTTTCCAATACCTTCGACAGCCTCGAAGCGCTGCCTGCCGGCAGTATCGTCGGCACCTCCAGCCTGCGTCGCCAGGCCCAGCTGCTGGCGCGTCGCCCGGACCTGCAAATCCGCTTCCTGCGCGGCAATGTCAACACTCGCCTGGCCAAGCTGGATGCCGGTGAGTACGACGCCATCATCCTCGCCGCCGCCGGCCTGATCCGCCTGGGCTTCGAAGAACGAATCACCTCCACCATCAGCGTCGATGACAGCCTGCCGGCTGGCGGCCAGGGCGCGGTGGGCATCGAGTGCCGTAGCGCCGACCAGGAAATCCATGCGCTGCTGGCGCCGCTGCATCATGCCGATACCGCCGACCGGGTGGTGGCCGAACGTGCCCTGAACAAACGCCTGAATGGCGGCTGCCAGGTACCGATCGCCTGCTATGCGGTGCTGGAAGGTGACCAGCTTTGGCTGCGTGGCCTGGTAGGCCAGCCCAGCGGCGGTACACTGCTGGTGGCCGATGCCCGCGCACCCCGTACTGCCGCCGAAACCTTGGGCGTGCAGGTGGCCGAGGACCTGCTGGGGCAGGGCGCCGAGGCCATCCTCAAGGAAGTCTACGGCGAGGCCGGCCACCCGTGAGCTCCTGGCGCCTGTTGCTGACCCGGCCTGCCGAGGATTGTGCGGCACTGGCGCAAAGCCTGGCAGCGGCGGGGGTAGCCAGCAGCTGCCTGCCGCTGCTGGCAATCGAGCCCGTCGCTATGGATAACCAGCAACGCCTGTTGCTGGAAGGCCTGCAGGGCTTCCAGGCGATCATTGTGGTCAGCAAGCCGGCAGCCCGGTTGTTGCTTGAGCAACTGGCCGATGCCGGCCTGCAGCCACCCGTGCAAGGCTGGTTCACTGTGGGCGAGGCGACCGCCGCCGTGCTGCAGCGGGCGGGCCTGACGGTGAGCTTCCCGCCAAGTGGCGATGACAGCGAAGCTTTGCTGGCACTGCCGGTCCTGCGCCAGGCAGTTGCCACGCCGGCACCGCGGATCTTGATCGTTCGTGGTGTCGGAGGTCGCGAACTGCTGGCAGAGCGTCTTGCAGAGCAAGGTGCTAGTGTCGATTATCTGGAACTGTATCGTCGCTGCCTGCCGGCTTACCCGGCGGGCACCCTGATGCGCCGCATCGAAGCGGAACGCCTCAATGGCCTGGTGGTCAGCAGTGGGCAGGGTTTTGAACACTTGCAGCAGATGGCCGGCGCCGATTGGCCGCAGCTGGCGCGTCTGCCGCTGTTCGTGCCCAGCCCTCGGGTTGCAGACCAGGCCAGGGCCGCCGGGGCCCAACAGGTTGTGGATTGCCGTGGCGCCAGTGCCACGGCCTTGCTGGTAGCCGTGCAGCGCAGCGCTGCACCTGCCTCTTAAGGCGCTAAGCTGAACGCGATGCGCCCCCATGCAAAGGATGGATACGTGAGCGAGACTGTCTTGTCCA
Organism: Pseudomonas sp. NLJ1; assembly: GCF_049486705.1. Classification (NCBI taxonomy): domain Bacteria; kingdom Pseudomonadati; phylum Pseudomonadota; class Gammaproteobacteria; order Pseudomonadales; family Pseudomonadaceae; genus Pseudomonas; species Pseudomonas sp. NLJ1. Next base: position 2,992,829 of record NZ_CP137735.1, read on the forward strand.
ATAACGATCAGCCGTCGGCACAGGCGCCGGCGGAACCCGTCACCGCCCCACCTGCCAAGCGCTCCGGCAGTGGCCTGGCAACGCTGGCCCTGCTGTTGGGCGCGGCCGGAGTGGCGGTAGGTGGCTGGGGTGTCTGGCAGGTGCGTCAGCTGCAAGGCAGCGAATTCAACCAGGGCCAGCACATCGAGGCGCTGAACCAGCGCGCCGAGGCCCTGCAGCAGCGCGAACAGCAGATCAGCGCACAGCTGGCCAGCCTGCCGGCGGCCAGCGAGCTGGAAGACCGCCGCCGCCTGGTGGCACAGCTGCAAGGCGACCAGCAACGCCTCAGCCAGCGTCTGGAAACCGTGTTGGGCGAAAGCCGCAAGGAATGGCGCCTGGCCGAGGCCGAGCACCTGCTGCGCCTGGCCACCCTGCGGCTGTCTGCGCTGCAGGACATTACCAGTGCCAAGGCCTTGGTAGAGGGTGCCGACGAGATCCTGCGCGAGCAGAGCGATCCGGGTGCCTTCGCCGCCCGTGAGCAACTGGCGCGCAGCCTGGCCACGCTCAACAGCACCCAGCAACCGGACCGTACCGGCCTGTTCCTGAAACTGGCCGCTCAGCGCGAGCTGGTGCAGCAACTCAGCGCCCAGTCGCCGGAGTTCGACACCAATGCCGATGCCCTGGGCGCGCTCACCGCCGATGGTGACGGCGCCAGTCGCCTGTCCCAGTGGTGGGCCGAGATCTCCAAGTACTTCCAGATCGACTTCAACGCCGATGACAACGTGCGTCCGCTACTGGCCGGGCAGCAACTGAACCAGCTGCGCCTGGCCCTGAGCCTGACCATCGAGCAGGCCCAGTGGGCAGCGCTCAATGGCGATAGCAAGGTTTACACCCAGGCGCTGGACGACGCCCGCAGCGTACTGTTGGCCAACTTCAACGCCGACAACCCGCAAAGCAAGGCCATGCTTGACAGCCTCAATGCCCTGGCCGAGCAGCCGGTGTCGGTGGTTACCCCTGACCTCAGCGAAAGCCTGGCTGCAGTGCAGGCCTATATCCAGCGCCGCCACCTGCCGGCCGAGGCAGAAGGGGGCAAACCATGAAACGTGTCTACCTGCTGGCCGTGCTGGCGATCGTGGTCGCCGCGGCGCTGGGTATTGCGGTCGCCAAGCACAGCGGCTACGTGCTGATCTCGTATGGCAGCTTCCGTTACCAGTCGGGGCTGTGGGCGGCCCTGGCGGGTTTGCTGGCCGTCGTGCTGCTGCTGTGGCTGGTGCGCTACCTGGTCGGCCTGGTGCTGACCTCCAGCGGCGTGGTCAACCCGTGGTCGCGGCGTAACCGCAGCCGGCGTATTCGCCTGGCCATCGAGCAGGGCCAGCTGGACCTCGCCGAGGGCCGCTGGGCCAGCGCCCAGCGCCACCTGCACCGGGCTGCCGAGGCCGAGCGACAGCCGCTGCTGTTCTACCTCGGTGCCGCGCGTGCGGCCAACGAGCAAGGCCGTACCGAAGACAGCGACAACCTGCTGGAGCGTGCCCTGGAGCGCCAGCCGCAAGCGGAACTGGCCATCGCCCTGACCCATGCGCAGTTACAGATGGACCGTGGCGAAAGCGATGGTGCGCTGGAAACCCTGCTGGCCATGCAGGAGCGCCACCCGCACAACAGCCAGGTGCTGCGCCTGTTGCAGCGCCTGTATCTGGAGCGCGGCGACTGGTCGGCACTGATCCGCCTGCTGCCCGACCTGCGCAAGCACAAGGTGCTGCCAGCTACCGAACTGGCGGCCCTCGAGCAACGTGCCTGGGGCCAGAACCTGAGCTTGGCCAGCACCCGTGGCGAGGATGCGCAAAGTGCCCGTCAGGCGCTGGAGCGCGCCTGGCAGCAACTGACCGCAGCCCAGCGCCAGGAGCCACAACTGGTGCTGGCCTATGCCGAGCAACTGCGCCAAGTGGGCGCCCAGAGCGAAGCCGAACAGGTGCTGCGCACTGCCCTCAAGCGTGACTACGAAAGCCACCTGGCCCGCCTGTACGGCCTGGTGCGTGGCGATGACCCGGCGCGCCAGCTGCAAACGGCCGAAGGTTGGCTCAAGGCCCACCCCCAAGATGCAAGCCTGCTGCTTACCCTGGGCCGCCTGAGCCTGCAGAACCGCCTGTGGGGCAAGGCGCGCGACTACCTCGAAAGCAGCCTGCGCATGGAGCGCAACCCCGAGGCCTGTGCCGAGCTGGCGCGCCTGCTCGCCGGCCTTGGCGAGACCGAGCGCAGCAACCAGCTGTTCCAGGAGGGCCTCGGCCTGCTTGACGAGCGCCTGCTAGCCCTGCCATTGCCCGAAGGCGTACGCGCCTGACCTACCCCAGGGCCCGCGCAAAGGTGCGGGCTCCGGGGGGCAGGTAACTTTCCTTTCGATGTAAGTTAGATCTGCAGTCCATTTCTTCAGACGTTTCCTACCGCATGGTTGGAAATTTCCTTCGCGATTCAGCGACTTGTCATTGCCGTCGCGCCTTGAAACAAAGCGCGTCTTTCCTCTACCGTTTCAAGCCACTTCATTATCCCGGGACCTTCACCGCCCATGCTGCCGGCCCGTTTGCGCACCTTTTTCCTACCTGCCTGCCTTGCTGCACTGGCGGTACTGGCCGCGTCCGTCCACCTGGAAAGCGTCCTCGGGCTGGTGCCCTGCCCGTTGTGTTTCAGCCAGCGGCTGCTGCTTGGCGTGTACGCGCTGCTGTGCCTGGCGGCAGTGCTGCAGGCGCCGGGTACGGCGGGCATTCGCTGTTACGCGCGGGCAACGCTGGGCTGTTCGCTGGCCGGGGCGTTGCTGGCAGCGCGACATGTCTGGTTGCAAGGGGATGACGGGGCCATCCCTGTCTGCCCGGTGCCGCTCGGTCGGCTGTTCGAACAATCCTGGGGCGAGGCGGCCCGGCAGTTGTTGTTCGGCGGCCCGGATTGCAGCTCTCTGACCTGGAGCTTTCTCGACCTGACCCTGCCCGAGTGGAGCCTGCTGGCTTTCCTGCTGTTGGCGTTGCTGCCCTTGAGCTGCCTGCTGGCGTATCGTTTCCGCAGCCTGGCGAGAACATGACCTGGCGCAAGGTTGCGCCATTGGTACGACCAATGGCCGTGTAACAGGGTATTAAACACTTGTATGAACTTTGTCCGCTGCGTACCTTGAAGGCCAGCCCGTGCGGGAATAATCTCCCAGCACGCATACCGAAAACACAACTGCTCGATGCCGCCTGCTGATGTCACCTTTGTGCTGCATGGTCGTGGTGCGAGGTGCAGCGGCATCTACCCAGAAGGGAAGAGATAGCCATGCTCGATAGTTGCCAGAACGCTCAGGAACGCTGGGGTGGGGTTCATAAACTGATCGACCGCTGGCTGGAGGAGCGCCAGGAACTGGTGCAGGCTTTCCGCGCATTGCGCGATGCGAAGCCGGCCTTCGCCGACAAGGACACGAACGGGGAGTTTTGTGCGCTCCTTGTCGACTACGTTTCGGCGTGGCATTTCGAGGTCTGCGAGCAGCTGGTCAGTGAGGCCAAGGCCTTCGGAGACGAGAAGGCGTTGAAGCTGGCCGAAGAGATCAACCCACGGATCAATGACAGTACTCAGATCGCACTGGCCTTCAATGACCATTGCGCCAAGGGTGAGTGCAAGGACACCGAACGCTTTGCCGAAAAGCTGGGCAAGCTGGGTGGCCTGCTGCACGAGCGCTTCGAGCTGGAAGACTGCCTGATCGAAGTGTTGCACAACGCGCACAAGGAAGAAGGCGCGGTCCAGGCCTGAGGGTTGGCGTCAATCGCCAACCGCCAGCAGCTCGATCTCGAACACCAGGGGTGTGTAGGGTGCGATCAGGTCCCCTGCGCCCTCGGCGCCATAGGCTTGCGCTGAGGGAATCACCAGGCGCCATTTGGCGCCAGCGTGCATCTTTGGCAAGGCTACCTGCCACCCTTCGATCACCGAATCCAGGCTGAACCACTGGGGCGTCTGGTTCTGGTCGAACACCGAGCCATCTGGCAGCCTGCCCACATAACGCACCTGCACCTTGCCACCGGCTTTGGGCTGCGCGCCCGTACCTGCTTGCAGTTCGCTGTAGAGCACGCCCTCCGGTAGTTCGCGTACGCCATAACGACCACGCTCGTTGGCCATGAAGCGTGTTTCAGCAACTTGCAGCTTTTGCATGGCGGCATCGCCTTCCTGCGCTTCCTGCTGTTGGAGCAAGGCCTGCATGCGTGCCTTGTCGAGTTTCAGCGGTTGTCCCTCATAGGAATGGCGCAGGCCTTCTATCAGCGCATCCAGCTGCAGGTCAGGCACATCCTGGCGCAGTCGCTCACCCAGGCTGGCGCCGATGCTGTAGGCAAGGTCATGTTCTTTGCTGTCGGCCAAGGCGATGGGTGCCAGCAGGCATAAACCTAAAACAAGATATCGAGACATGGTCAGTTCCTGCGCCAATGAGCGGGGAAGTATGCCAGTGTTCACTACTTGTATTGGCCTTTTCATGGTCCTTGTGGGAGCGGCCTTGTGTCGCGAAAGGGCTGCAGAGCAGCCCCGGCGATATTTGCCCTGGCGCTGAAACCGGGGGCCGCTCCGCGCCCCATCGCGACACAAGGCCGCTCCTACAGAGGGGCTGTGCAGTACAGATAACTGCCAAATATCAGCAATGATTTATTCAGCAACTACACTTGCTCGGAGCTGCAAGATAACAACTTTGCCCAGGCATGCAACGCGGCGTAAATAATACTGTCAACATGCCCTAGCGGCGGTAGCAGCAGAAGCATAGTATGAGCCGCAAACTCGTCAGCCAGGAGGTAAACCATGTCGGCTAAAAAGAAGCCAGTAAGCACGCCGTTACACCTGCTCCAGCAACTTTCGGGCAGCTTGCTCGAACACTTGGAAGATGCCTGCTCGCAAGCGCTGGCTGATGCGGAAAAACTGCTGGCCAAGTTGGAAAAGCAGCGTGGCAAGGCTCAGGAGAAACTGCACAACGGTCGCCTGAAACTGCAAGACGCGGCCAAGGCAGGTAAAGCCAAGGCGCAGACCAAGGCGCAAAAAGCCATTGGCGAACTTGAAGAGCTGCTCGACTCCCTCAAGGAACGTCAAACCCAGACCCGTTCTTATATCCAGCAACTCAAGCGCGATGCCCAGGACAGCCTCAAGCTGGCCCAAGGTGTAGGCAAGGTTCGTGAAGCTGCAGCCAAGGCGCTTGACCAGCGTGCTGCCAAGACTTCCAAACCGGCAGCCGCCAAACTCGTCACCAAGGCTGCTGCAGCCAAGCCAGTTGCCAAGGCCACCGCTGCAGCCAAGCCTGCAGCCAAGCCTGCGGCCAAACCAGTTGCCAAAGCCACTGCTGCTGCCAAGCCGGCTGCCAAGGGCACTGCTGCTGCCAAACCTGCGGCCAAACCAGCTGCCAAAGCCACTGCTGCTGCTAAACCTGCAGCCAAGCCAGCCGCCAAGGCCACTGCTGCAGCCAAGCCAGCCGCCAAGGCCACTGCTGCAGCCAAGCCGGCTGCCAAGGGCACTGCTGCTGCCAAGCCTGCAGCCAAACCAGCTGCCAAAGCCACTGCTGCTAAACCTGCAGCCAAGCCAGCCGCCAAAGCCACTGCTGCTGCCAAACCTGCAGCCAAGCCAGCCGCCAAGGCCACTGCTGCTGCCAAACCTGCAGCCAAGCCAGCCGCCAAGGCCACTACCGCTGCCAAGCCTGCAGCCAAGCCAGCCGCCAAGGCCACTACCGCTGCCAAGCCAGCTGCCGCCAAGGCTCCAACACGTGCGGCCGTCAAGCCCGCAGCTGCCAAGCCTGTTGCCAGCAAGCCAGCCGAAGCCAAACCGGCTACGCCAGCCGCCAGCACTCCGGCCGCCGCGACCAACTCGGCCACCCCGGCAGCCTCGGTAGCATCATCGGCACCTGCCAGCACCCCGGCTCAGGCACCGTCTTCGGCGTCCTGAAGTGCTGCCGCCGCGACGCGCAAATTAACTAGCGCGTCGTGGTGGCGGGCCTGGTCCGGCGCCAGCCGGTCCAGCCAGTCTTCCATGGGTTCATGGGCGCCCACCGGCCACTGTCGCGAACGCTCCTGCAAGCGTTCCAGCAAGGCCTTCTCAGCCTGCAATTCCAATCCCTTCACTTGCTCCCGCAGCACCGCCAGCTGCGCATCACCTTGCGCTGCTGCTCGCCACTGTTGGCGCAAGCTGCGCAACGGGTTGACCACGTCGCGCTGCCAGGGCTCGGCAATCTCGCGCAATGCTGTTACGCGTCCCTCTCGCACGGCCACGCCACGCGCCTGCAGCCAGGTTGCGCACAGCAGCAGACAGACATCGCCACCCAGTGTCTGCAGGTCAAGGCAGGCGGCTTCCACGCCGGGCCTGGCGTACAGGGCCAGGGCGTGATTCCACAGGTCGGTGTGCATGGTTCCACTCGCGCTATGGGCCGAGGAAGCTGGTAGACTCCGCGACCATCATGATCAGACTATCCAACCTCACTTTACAGCGTGGTCCGCAGCGCTTGCTAGAAGGCGCCGAGATGACCCTGCACACCGGTCACAAGGCCGGCCTGATCGGCGCCAACGGCGCCGGAAAATCCAGCCTGTTCGCCTTGCTGCGCGGTGAGCTGTCGCCCGATGCCGGCGATTGTCAGTTGCCTGGTGACTGGCGCATCGCCCACATGCGCCAGGAGGTCGACACCCTTGACCGCCTGGCCGTGGACTATGTGCTCGACGGTGACGTGCGCCTGCGCAAGGTCCAGGCTGAACTGGCCGCAGCCGAGCAGGCTCACGACGGTACCGCCCTGGCGCGCCTGCACATTGAGCTGGATAGCGCCGACGGCTATACCGCCGACGCCCGCGCACGCAAGTTGCTGGCCGGCCTTGGCTTCACCAACGAACAGATGGGCCGTCGCGTCGGCGACTTCTCCGGTGGCTGGCGGATGCGCCTGAACCTGGCCCAGGCCCTGATGTGCCCGTCCGATCTGCTGCTGCTCGACGAGCCCACCAACCACCTGGACCTGGACGCTATCCTGTGGCTGGAGGACTGGCTCAAGGGCTACCCCGGCACGCTGTTGCTGATCTCCCACGACCGCGACTTCCTCGATGCCGTGGTCGACCATGTGCTGCATGTCGAGCAACGCAAGCTGAACCTGTACAAGGGCGGTTACACCGCCTTCGAGCGCACCCGTGCCGAGCGCCTGGCGCAACAGCAGCAGGCCTACGAGAAGCAGCAGGCCCAGCGTGCGCACATGGAAAAGTACATTGCCCGCTTCAAGGCCCAGGCCACCAAGGCCCGCCAGGCCCAGAGCCGGATCAAGGCCCTGGAGCGCATGGAAGAACTGTCGGCGGCGCATGTCGATTCGCCGTTCGATTTCGTCTTCCGCGAGTCGCAGAAAATCTCCAGCCCGCTGCTGAGCCTGTCCGAAGGCCGCCTGGGCTACGGTGACAAGGCAATTCTCGACAAGGTAAAGCTGCAGCTCACCCCCGGTGCGCGCATTGGCCTGCTCGGCCCCAACGGTGCCGGCAAGTCGACCCTGATCAAGAACCTCGCAGGCGAGCTCGAGCCACTGTCGGGCCGCCTGGTGCGGGGAGAGAACCTGGCCGTGGGCTACTTTGCCCAGCACCAGCTGGACTCGCTGGACGACAAGGCCAGCCCGCTGCTGCATCTGCAGCGCATTGCCCCCACCGAGCGTGAGCAGACCCTGCGCGACTTCCTGGGCGGTTTCGACTTCCATGGCGACCGCGTCGACGAGCCGGTGGTGAACTTCTCTGGTGGTGAAAAGGCACGCCTGGCGCTGGCCCTGATTGCCTGGGAGCGGCCGAACCTGCTGCTGCTCGACGAACCGACCAACCACCTCGACCTGGAAATGCGCCTGGCGCTGACCATGGCCCTGCAGGAGTTTGCCGGTGCCGTGGTGGTGGTGTCGCACGACCGTCACCTGCTCAAGAGCACCACCGACGACTTCTTGTTGGTGGCCGACGGCAAGGTCGACATCTTCGATGGTGACCTGGACGACTACAGCCGCTGGCTGGTCGAGTACCGCCAGCGCAGCGCGCCGGCCAGTACCGCCCCGGTCAACCCGGACAAGACCGACAAGAAAGCCCAGCGCCAGGCCGCCGCAGCCTTGCGCCAGCAACTGGCCCCGCACAAGAAGGCCGCCGACAAGCTGGAAGCCGAGCTCAACCAGGTGCATGCGCAACTGGCCGAGATCGAGACCGCGCTAGGTGATGGTGGCCTCTACGACGCGTCGCGCAAGGACGAGTTGCGTGATCTGCTGGCGCGCCAGACCAAGCTGAAGCAGCGCGAAGGGGAACTGGAAGAGGCCTGGATGGAAGCGCTGGAAACTCTTGAAAGCATGCAGGCCGAGCTCGAGGCGCTGTCCTGATGGAGGAACTGCGTTCGCTGCTGCCAGGGCAATGGATGGACACCTTCTGGCTGGGCTTGCAGATCCTGTTGATCCTGGTCGCGGCCTTCGTCCTGCAGCGCATCGTTGCGCGCGGGTTGAGCCGCCTGGGCCAGCGTTACCCGTTGCCAGCGGAGCTGCTGGTGCCGGTGCGTGGCGGCTTGCGCTGGCTGATCATGGGCAGCGCGTTGCTGTTCGTGCTGGAACGCCTGGGTGTCTCGGCGACAGTGCTGTGGACAGCACTGTCCGGCTTCGTCGCGGTGGCGGCAGTGGCCTTCTTCGCCATGTGGAGCGTGCTGTCCAACCTGCTGTGCGCGGTGCTGATCTTCACCGTCGGGCCGTTTCGCATCGGTGACGTGGTCGAACTGGTCGACACCCTGGACAAGCCGGGCGTGAAAGGCCGGGTGATTGCCATCAACCTGCTGTTCACCACGTTGATGGAAATGCCCGAGACGGGCGGGGCGCTGGTGCAGGTGCCCAATAGCCAGTTCTTCCAGAAGTCGGTGCGGCGCTGGCGGGGGGCTGAGGTGCAGTCCATGCACAAAGAGTCGTCCGCCGAGGCTGACTGAACCTGCACCGGCCTCTTCGCGGGTAAACCCGCTCCCACAGGAATTCCACAGCCCTTGGGGACAGCGCGATACCTGTGGGAGCGGGTTTACCCGCGAAGAGGCCGGTACAGGCAGAACAAATCCTGCAGAATTTACTGGTTATTTTTTCACCAAAACCTTAGCTTAACGTTTTGCAACATATGTTCGAGCGAGGTGTGTGATGTCGATGGAAGTGTGGCTGGGCTTCTTTGCCGCCTGTTGGGTTATCAGCCTTTCACCCGGTGCCGGGGCGATTGCCTCGATGTCCAGCGGCCTGCAATACGGCTTCTGGCGTGGCTACTGGAACGCCCTGGGCCTGCAACTGGGTCTGATCCTGCAGATCGCCATCATCGCCGCCGGTGTCGGCGCCGTCCTTGCCGCCTCGGCCACGGCCTTCCAGGTCATCAAATGGTTCGGCGTCGCCTACCTTGTCTATCTGGCCTACAAGCAATGGCGCGCCTTGCCGATGGACATGAGCGACGAATCCGCCGTGCGCCCGATTGGCAAACCGCTGAGCCTGGTGTTCCGTGGCTTCCTGGTCAACGTCAGCAACCCCAAGGCGCTGGTGTTCATGCTGGCGGTGCTGCCGCAGTTCATCAACCCGCATGAACCGCTGTTGCCGCAGTATGTGGCGATCACCGTGACCATGGTCACCGTGGACATGCTGGTAATGGCGGGGTACACCGGGTTGGCGGCGCGGGTTTTGCGCTTGCTGCGTACGCCCAAGCAGCAGAAGCGTTTGAATCGGACGTTCGCCGGGTTGTTCATTGGTGCGGCTACCTTCCTGGCGACTCTGCGCCGCGCGCCTGTCTGATAGGTCCGGGGGCTGCTTTGCAGCCCATCGCGACACAAGGCCGCTCCTACAGGGATTGTGTAGCGGCCACCGCTATTTTTGCTTGTCCACCAACCCCTTGAGCAAATCCACCGGCAGCGGAAAGACGATGGTCGAGCTCTTGTCCCCGGCAATCGTCCCCAGCGTCTGCATATAACGCAACTGCATCGCCCCCGGCTCCTTGCTCAGCATCTGCGCCGCCTGCATCAGCTTCTCCGACGCCTGCAACTCACCCTCGGCATGGATCACCTTGGCCCGCCGTTCACGCTCGGCCTCGGCCTGGCGGGCAATGGCGCGCACCATCGATTCGTTGAGGTCGACGTGCTTGATCTCGACGTTGGCCACCTTGATGCCCCAGGCATCGGTCTGTGCATCCAGCACCTGGCGAATGTCCGAGTTCAGCTGCTCGCGTTCGGCCAACAGTTCATCCAGCTCGTGCTTGCCGAGCACTGCGCGCAGCGTGGTCTGGGCCAGCTGGCTGGTCGCCACGAGGAAATCCTCGACCTGGATGATCGCCTTCTGCGGGTCGAGCACGCGGAAGTAGACCACGGCGTTGACCTTGACCGAGACGTTGTCGCGGGTGATCACATCCTGTGGTGGTACATCCAGCACCACGGTGCGCAGGTCGACCCGCACCATTTGCTGGATCACCGGGATCAACAGGATCAGCCCCGGCCCCTTCACCTGCCAGAAGCGCCCCAGCTGGAACACCACGCCGCGCTCGTATTCACGCAGGATGCGAAACGCCGACAGCAACAGCATCGCCAGCACGATCAGTACCGCGCCGAAGCCCAATTGCATGAACATGGTCATTCTCCTTGCGCCGCGGGCGCGGCGGCGCTCACTTCCAGCATGACGCCATGGCGCGCGGTCACCCGCACGTTCTGGCCCGCTTGCAGTGGCGTTGCACACTGCGCCTGCCATTGCTCGCCCTGGGCTAGCACAAAGCCACAGAACGGGTTGCCCGCCTTCACCTGGGTGACGGTGACCAGGCTGCCGACCAGGCCGGCGTCACCGCTGACCAGGGCCCGTCGGCGGGCCTTGAGGGCCATGCCCAGCACACCGCCGATCAGCAGCGCCGAGAGCAGCGCCAGGGTGCCGATCAGGGCCAGCGGGATGCCGAAACCGGGGGCATCGGTGTCGATCAGGATCAGCGCGCCGACCACGAAAGCGACAATGCCGCCAAAGCCGACCACGCCGAAACTGGGCAGGAAGGCTTCGGCGATCATGAAGGCGATGCCGAGCAATATCAGCGCCACCCCGGCGAAGCTCACCGGCAACAGCTGCAGGGCATACAGCGCCAGCAGCAGGCAGATGCCGCCGACCACGCCGCCCACCGTCGAGCCGGGGTTCATGAACTCGAACAGCAGGCCGTACACACCGATCATGATCAGGATCAGCGCCACGCTGGGGTTGGTGATGACCGCCAGCACCCGGGTGCGCCAGTCCGGCAGGTGCTCGACCAGGCTGGCACCGGCAGTCTGCAGCTGCCGGGGCTGGCCAGCGACATTGAGCGTTTTGCCATCGAGCTTGCGCAACAGGTCGGGTACGTCATCGGCCACCAGGTCGATCACATCGAGCTGCAAGGCCTCGCTGGCGGACAGGCTGACCGCCTCGCGCACAGCCTTTTCCGCCCAGTCGGCATTGCGCCCGCGCAGCAGCGCCAGGCCACGTATGTAGGCCGCCGCATCGTTGACCTGTTTGCGCGCAAGGGTTTCGTCATCGCTGCCTTCGGCCTTGTCGTCCTTGGGCGTGCCTGGCGTGGTGCCTATCTGCACGGGGGTTGCGGCACCCAGGTTGGTACCGGGCGCCATGGCTGCGACATGGCTGGCATAGAGGATATAAGTGCCGGCGCTGGCGGCGCGGGCACCACTGGGGGCGACGAAGGTGGCGACCGGCACGGGGCTGGCGAGAATCGCCTTGATCATCTGGCGCATGGCGCTGTCCAGCCCGCCCGGGGTGTCCATGCGGATCACCACCAGTTGCGCGCCCTGCGCCTGGGCCTGGCTGAGGCTGCGCACCAGGTAGTCGGCGCTGGCAGGGCCGATGGCATCATCGATGCCCAGCACCCACACTGCACCGGGCGCTGCCTGACCGCCTGGCGTCATACCAAGCAGCAACAGCAGCAACAGCCAGCGCCAGCAGCGGGCGATCACCTGTCGTCACCTCGTTTGCCTCTATTGCACAAGTTTAGCCCTGCCTGCTGGTACCCGGCCTAAAATTGGAAATTGGGGGACGAAACCGGAGGTGCATCATGCGTATGGCAAAGACCCTGCAGGATCGCCTGGACAAGGCCAACTGCGACTACGACATCATTCCCCATCCACATTCGGCCACCAGCCTGGAGTCGGCCCGCACGGCCGGCGTGCCCGCCGAGCGGGTCGCCAAGTCGGTGATGCTCGATGACCGTCATGGCAACTACATCATGGCCGTACTACCGGCCAACCGGCATCTGGACATGACCAAGGTGCGCATGTCCGGGGCATGGCAACTGACCCGTGAAAGCGGCCTGCCGAGCCTGTTCGGCGACTGCGAGCGCGGTGCCGTACCGGCGCTGGGCGATGCCTATCAGATAAAGATGCTGCTTGATTCGAGTCTTACCCGCCAAGGCGATGTCTATCTGGAGGCGGGTGATCACGATCATCTGATTCACATGAGCATGGAGCAGTACCTGAAGCTGGTGCCGCGCGCCGAAGTGCGTGAGCTCAGCTGATGCTCTCAACCCATGCCGGGCCGGCATCGTCGACGACCGGTCTGGCGACGAGGAGGAACCATGGATAAGCCGATTCATCCTTTGTCCGAGATTTTCCAACAGCTGGGGTTGCCAGACGATCCGGTCGAAATCGACCGTTTCATCACCACCCATTCGCCGCTCGACGACGATATAAAGCTGGTTGATGCACCTTTCTGGAACGATTCCCAGCGTGCCTTCCTGAAAGAGAAGTACATTGCCGATGACGACTGGATTCCGATGATCGACCAACTGAACGAGGCGCTGCACCCACGCAAAAAATAAAGCGCCGAGTGGTGCCTGACGAGTGATTGGCCGTTGCTATGCTCAGGAAAACAACAAGGGGATAGCGCGATGAAAGATCCCTACGCACCGGGTTTCTGGTGCTCCGTGACGATCCTGGGCACGTTGACGGCCAGTTATTTCTACGGCATCAGGCAAACGCAACAGATGAACCAGGCAGTGCACTTCCTGTATGCCGCTGCCGCCGTCACTGTGGCAGTTGCACTGGTGGCGCTGACCTGGATCGCCTGGCAGCAGCTGCACCTGAACAAGCGTGAGGTGGTGCAGGGGCGAACGTTGCTGACCATCTGGAACACCAAGGTTGCGCTACGCCGCGTCGAGACGGTGTTCGACCGCTATTTCTGGGGCAGCTACTGGCATTCGGGGCGCACCTTCGAAGAGGTCATGGGCGAACTCAAGGGCACGCCGCTGGAGCAGAGCCTGGATGCGTTGAAACGCCAGTGCCGCTTGCTCGACCGCGAAATTCATGACCACCATCACCACTGGCTGGCCAATGCCCGCGACCTGTCCAGCGTGGCCCAGGCCATGGCTCGTGAACGCTACCAGCTGGACCTGGGTGAGCCGACCCGCAGCGGCCATGGCAACACCGCTGTGCTCAACCGGGACCTGGAAGTGCTGGTGTACACCTGGTCGGCGCGCCTGCGCAGCTTTGACCATCAGCTGGACGAACTGGAGCGCGCCTACCATTGAGACGCTTTATTCACCGCGGATGTATTGCTCCAGTTTCAGGATCAGGTTTGCCTGTTCTGCGATGGTTTCCTTGACCAGGTCACCGATCGACAGCAGGCCAAGCAGTTCGCCATTGCTGACCACCGGTAGGTGGCGCAGGTGGCGGTTGGTCATCAGGTTCATGCAGTACTCGAGGTTCTGCTTCGGTTCCACGGTAACCACCGGCGCACTCATGATGTCGCGCACGGGGGTAGCGGCGGACGAACGGCCCTTGAGCACCAGCTTGCGCGCATAGTCCCGTTCACTGACGATACCCACGACCTGGTTACCCTCGACCACCGGTAGCGCACCGACGTTTTTCTCCGCCAGCAGCTTCAGTGCGTCGAGTACCGAGTCATCCGGGCCGATGGTGTACACGGTCTGGTGCTGGGACTTGGTCTTGAGGATTTGTTCGACGGTCTTCATACGGGCCTCTGCGGGTGGAAAAAGCGATGTCTCGGAGTAAATAAAGCATCCGGCACGGCGCTCTGCACGGCAATGCAGGAAACGGCATCGAGTCGATTGAAAAACGTCATGAGTGGTCGCCTGTGCTGGCCTCTTCGCGGCTGAAGCCGCTCCCACAGGGAGCGCACAGCTTTCAAAGGCGGTGCAGTCCCTGTGGGAGCGGCTTCAGCCGCGAAGAGGCCAGCAGAGTTGGCTCAGAGCTTCGGCATCTGCCCGATCCGCGCCACCATCTCGCTCACTACCTGCAAGTCCAGCATGAACTGCTCCACGGTCTTGAACTCGTTGTCGTTGTGCCCGGTGTACTTCACATCCGGCATGGCCAGGCCGAACTGCACGCCGTTAGGCAGGTCGTGTACCGAGGTGGCGCCCGCCGAGGTACCGAACTCGTGCTTCATGCCCAGGTTCTCGGTGGCCACATCAAGCAAGGCTTTGACCCATTCGCCCTCGGGGTTGCGGTACATCGGCTCGTCCAGGCTGTAGTCGAAGGCCACCGAGGTATGGCTCTGCCGGGTCCATTTGCCCAGCTTGTCGGCCAGTTCGTCCTTGATCGTGGCAATTGGCTTGCCTTTCGGAATGCGCAGGTTCACCGCCAGCTTCAGGCCTTTTTCATCCACCCCGACAAAGGTCAGCGAGGCGGTCAGCGGGCCCATGAACGGGTCCTTGAAGGCCACGCCGAGCTTGTTGCCCAGGTAGTCCAGGCCCCAGTTGTCGGCGGCGTAGCGGGCGGCGTCGGTGAAGTGGTTGTGCTTGAGCGGCACATCCTGGCCCAGGCCGTTGATGAAGCCGAGCATGCGCGCTACCGGGTTGACCCCGGATTCCGGCTCCGAAGAGTGGGCGGAAACGCCGGTCACGGTGAGCAATACCTGCTTGCCATCGGCTTTGGCCACGATGCTGAAGTCGCCGCCATTGCGCTTCACGTAATCGGCACCGGCTTTTTCCAGCTGGCTGGCCAGCTTCGCCGGGTTGTCGGTGACCAGGGTCGCAACCGAGGTAGTCGGAATCTGGTTGGTGGCCAGGCCGCCAGTCAGGTTGACGATCTCGGCACCCTTGCCACTGGCCGGGCGCTTGCTGAAGCTTGCCATGATCGTGCCGTAGCCTTTCTCGGCGATGACCACCGGGTAGCCGCCATCGAGGGCCAGGTTGTAGTCGGGCGTGGGGTTGCGCTCGAAGTAGTAGGGGATGGCATCGCCGCTGGTTTCTTCAGTGGTGTCGATCAGCAGCTTGAACTGGCGGGCCAGCGGCAGGTTCTCGTCCTTGGCCACTTTCAGCGCGTACATCGCCACGACAATGCCGTTCTTGTCGTCTTCGGTGCCGCGGCCATACATGCGGTCACCGACCAGGGTGACCTTGAACGGGTCCAGGCGCGTGCCATCGGCCAGCTTCCAGTTGTCCGGGTTGACTGGCACTACGTCGGCGTGAGCATGGATGCCGACCACTTCCTTGCCGCTGCCCAGCGAGATCTCGTACACCCGGTTGTCGATATTGCGGAAAGCCAGGCCGAAGCTGTCAGCCAAGGCCTTGATCTTGTCGGCGATCCTGAGGAACTCGGGGTTCTCGTGCTGCGGCGTGCCCTCGACATTGAAGGTGGGGATGGCCACCAGCTCACGCAGGGTTTCGCTGGCAGCCTTGCCGTACTTGATGCGGGTATACAGGCCGAGCAGGCGGTTGATCTCGTTCTGCTGCTCGGCCGCCAATGGCTTGCCGCCCAGGTAGGCATCCAGGGTTGCCGCAAGGTTGTCGGCCTTGGCCAGGTCGCTGCCTTTGAGCTTGCCGAGGAACTGCTTGAAGTCGCTTGGGTCGCTGCCGTCGAACGCTTTGACGATGGCCGCGGACTGCTGCTGGGTAAGGTTGGCCTGGGCCGGTTGGGTGAACAGGCCGATGCTGGCCAGCAGCAGGGTGGTGGCGGTGAGTTTTTTCAGGTGCATGGTTGTGCGCATTCCTTCGCCAGTCATTGTTGTGGGTTACCCGTCGGGAAACGGGAAGACGCCCACGCTAACACCAATGACCCGTGGCACGGGAGTGCCAGAAACGCGACATGTCGCACAAACGAAAAAGCCCCGGGCAAGTTGCCGGGGCCTTTTCAGTGCTTCGAACGGTGATTACAGCCCGTTGGGCAGGAACCTCGTGGCACCGCTGACATCATCGATCTTCTTGATGCGGAAGGCCTTGATGCAGGTTTCGTTGCGGGTGTTGCTGTCCGGGCAGTACTGCTGGACGAAATCGTTGAAGGCCATGTCCTGGCCATTCACGTTGAGGACGCGCTTGAAGTACTCGCCCTGTATGCCCTGCGCCTGACGCGAGGCGGTCATTTCCTGATCGACGACCAGGCGACCGTGCAGGTCGACGGTGGGGAACTTGGCTTCTTCCTGCAGGCAGCCGCTCAGCAGCAGGCCGGCCGTGGCCAGCATGATCAGACGTAGCATGATGTTGTCTCTGCAACGGGCGGCCCCGGCCGGCGGGCCGGGACTGCACCTGGATGGTTACTCGCCGAACAGGCTGCCGGCGCGTTTCACTTCTGCCTTGCCGGCATCTTCGAGCAGCGACTTGGCGCCCGAGGTGACGTTGCGTGCGGAGTCGGCATTGGACTGGATCACATCGGTGCGTGCTGCGCTGTCGCGCAGTTCGGCGTCGATGTAGTCGTTGGCGCGGGCGACCTTTGCCTTTTTCGCTTGCAGGGCCAGGCGACGCTCTTCCAGCTCCAGCGCGCGAAGGTCGTCCTCGTAGGCTTCTTCACGGGTCTGCACGCGCTTGCGCTCGGCTGCTTGCGCCTGTTGTTTCTCGGCGGCACGCTGCGCGGAGGCACGTTGGGCCGCTGCGCGCTGCTGGCGGGCAGCAGCTTCACGGGCTTCGGCGCGCTGCTCGGCGGCGGCGGCCTGGCGCAGGCGTTCGGCTTCCAGTGCCGCTTCGGATTGCTTGGTCTGCTGTTCGATCTGGTAGAGCTGATCGAACTGGCCCGCAGTGGCAGTGGCCGCAGACAATGCGAGGGCGGTGCCCAGAACAAAGTGTTTCATGTGCTCAGGCCTCAGCTCTTTTTCGGATCTGGGCAGGTCGCATTTGGCTGGATGCGTGTTTCGTTGGAGATGGTCATGACCATCAGCGAGATGCCACCCACTTCGAAATCGCACGGGCGGCCAACCTGGGCGGAGGTGTAGATCTTGCCGTTTTCCGAGTAGCCGATCAGCACACCAGGCACCAGCGAGGTATCGCTGACCAAGGAGCCGGCCAGGGCGCCGGCGCCACCGCCTGCCACGCCGCCAATGATCGCGGTGTCCTTGTTGTGGCCTGCACCCAGCGCCGCGCCACCCAGGGCACCCAGTACACCGCCTACCATCATTGCGGCTTTCTGGTTCTTCTCGTTGCTGACCTTGATCCTGGTCGGCGAGACCGTGATGATTTTCACGGTCTTGGCTTCCTGCTGGGTGTTTACCTGGCTGGCATCGAACACATCGGATTGGTATTGCTCACCGGTCGCCTGGCAACCCACGAGGGTGGCGGCGATAGTCAAGGCCAGACAGTGTTTCAGCGTTTTCATTCCTGATTCCCTGGAGGGTATGGTTAACCTTGCGACGATCCATCTGAAGGATGAGGCATAATGCCACTATTCTAGACAGATGGATCCAATCAGGTAAAGCCATCAGGACTAAAGCCGGCTGCAATAAGCGCCAAACGAAATAACGCGAGCAGGCCGCCACTGGGTTGCAGAAACGACAAAGCCCGCGCAAGGCGGGCTTTGTAAGAGGTATGGCGCACTCGGCGGGATTCGAACCCACGACCCCTGCCTTCGGAGGGCAGTACTCTATCCAGCTGAGCTACGAGTGCAACGCGCACGCATGATACCCATCTGATCCGATGGCGTCCATCGCCTTGATCTGTAGCCGTTTTTACTCCTCTACAGGGGAGGCGGGCAGAGACAATCACAAAACGCATCTATTCATATGCGATATCGATATTTCCATGGCAGTTATTATGCCCTCTATCCTCTGGTCACAACTTGTTATAACAAGTACTCGATCAGCGAAGAGATCCCATGGCCGAACTGCTTCCCCTTTCCCCGGTACCGCTTTACACCCAGCTCAAGGAATTGCTGCGCGAGCGCATCCTCGACGGCACTTATCCATCGCATAGCCGCATGCCCTCTGAAAGCGAACTGGGCAAGGCTTTCGAAGTCAGCCGCATCACCGTGCGCCAGGCGCTGGGCGACCTGCAGAAGGAAGGGCTGATTTTCAAGATCCATGGCAAGGGCACCTTTGTCGCCAAGCCCAAGGCGTTCCAGAACGTCAGCACCCTGCAGGGGTTGGGCGAGTCGATGACGCAAATGGGTTACGAGGTGATCAACCGCCTGCGCAGCTTCCGCCATGTGCCGGCCAATGCACTGGTGGCCGCGCGGCTGCAGGTTGGGGAGGGCAGCTTGGTCACCGAGATCCGCCGGGTGCGGTTGATCAACCGCGAGCCGGTGTCGCTGGAGCTGACCTGGTTGCCCAAGGCCGTCGGCGAGAAGCTGGAAAAGGCCGACCTCGTCACCCGCGACATTTTCCTGCTTCTGGAAAACGACTGCGGCATTGCCCTTGGCCACGCCGACCTGGCCATCGATGCCGTGCTGGCCGACAGCGACCTGACCCAGACCCTGGATGTTGAAGAAGGCTCGCCGATCATGCGCATCGAGCGCCTGACCCATGCCGCTGACGGTACTCCGTTGGACTTCGAACACCTTTACTACCGCGGCGATGCTTTCCAGTACCGCCTGCGCATCGACCGCCAGAAGGGGAGCAAGGCATGAGCATCCAGACTCAGGACTACGACATCATCGTTATCGGTGGCGGTACCGCCGGGCCGATGGCTGCGATCAAGGCCAAGGAGCAGGACAAAAGCCTGCGCGTGCTGCTGCTGGACAAGGCCAACGTCAAGCGCAGCGGTGCCATCAGCATGGGCATGGATGGCCTGAACAACGCGATCATCCCAGGCCACGCCACCCCCGAGCAGTACACCAAGGAAATCACCGTGGCCAATGACGGTATCGTCAACCAGGCCACGGTGCATGCCTACGCTACCCACAGCTTCGAAACCATCGAGCAACTCGACCGCTGGGGCGTGAAATTCGAGAAGGACGAGACCGGCGACTACGCCGTGAAAAAGGTTCACCACATGGGCGCCTACGTGCTGCCCATGCCCGAAGGCCACGACATCAAGAAGGTGTTGTACCGCCAGCTCAAGCGTGCCCGGGTCGAGATCAGCAACCGTATGGTCTGCACCCGTGTGCTGCTCGATGGTGAAGGCGCGGCCGCTGGCGTGCTGGGTTTCGACTGCCGTAGCGGCGAGTTCCGGGTGGTGCGGGCCAAGGCGGTGATCCTTGCCTGCGGCGCGGCCGGGCGCCTGGGCTTGCCGTCGTCGGGTTACTTGATGGGCACCTACGAGAACCCGACCAACGCCGGTGATGGATACGCCATGGCCTACCATGCCGGTGCCGAACTGGCCAACCTCGAGTGCTTCCAGATCAACCCGCTGATCAAGGACTACAACGGCCCGGCCTGCGCCTACGTCACCGGCCCACTGGGTGGATATACCGCCAACAGCAAGGGTGAGCGCTTTATCGAGTGCGACTACTGGAGCGGCCAGATGATGTGGGAGTTCCATCAGGAACTCGAGGGCGGCAATGGCCCGGTGTTCCTCAAGCTCGATCACTTGGCCGAGGAAACCATCCAGAACATCGAAGAAATCTTGCACAGCAACGAGCGCCCCAGTCGTGGCCAGTTCCACGCCGGGCGTGGCACCGATTATCGCCAGCACATGGTCGAGATGCATATCTCGGAGATCGGTTTCTGCTCGGGGCATTCGGCGTCGGGGGTGTGGGTCAATGAAAAGGCCGAGACCAGCGTCAAAGGGCTGTATGCCGCAGGCGATATGGCAGCGGTGCCGCACAACTACATGCTGGGGGCCTTCACCTACGGCTGGTTTGCCGGTGTGAACGCTGCGCATTACGTGACCGGGCGCGAATTCGCCGAGGTTGATGCCGAACAGGTCGAGCGCGAGCGCGCGCGGGTGTTTGCTCCGCTGCAGCGTCAGCATGGCCTGCCGCCAGCGCAGGTCGAGTACAAGCTCAGACGCATGGTCAACGATTACCTGCAGCCGCCGAAGGTGACCAGGAAAATGGAAATCGGCCTGGAGCGCTTTGCCGAGATCGAACGTGACCTGGACCAGATGAAAGCCAGCAACCCTCATGAACTGATGCGTGCGATGGAAGTTTCGGTGATTCGCGATTGCGCCGAGATGGCGGCGCGGGCCTCGCTGTTCCGCGAGGAAAGCCGTTGGGGGTTGTACCACCACCGAGTGGACTTCCCCGAGCGCAACGATGGCGAGTGGTTCTGCCATTGCCATCTGAAAAAGGGCGAGAACGGTGAAATGACCAGCTTCAAGAAGGCCGTCGAACCCTACCTGGTCGCCCTGGATACAGAAGAGCAGACCGCTTATGACCGGTTGCGTGTCAAAGCCGATGCCGCCTAAGCGACACCTCACCTTGTGGGAGCGGGTTTACTCGCGAACACCGGCGAAGCCGGTGCCATCCACCGTGTTGGATTCTTCGCGGGTAAACCCGCTCCCACAGGGAAACGTGCAAGCCTCTAGATAGAAGGGAGCCAATGAAGGCCCCGAGGACTCCGTGAAATGGCCTACCAGCCGCAAGAAATCTTCTTCCGCAGCAGTGCCCCCGTCACCATCGACGAAGACAAGTGCATCGCCGACAAAGGCTGCACCGTATGCGTCGAGGTTTGCCCCATGGACCTGCTGGCGATCAACCCGGCCACGCAGAAGGCCTACATGGCCTTCGACGAATGCTGGTACTGCATGCCCTGCGAAAAGGACTGCCCCACTGGTGCGGTGAAGGTCGATATCCCGTACCTGCTGCGCTGATTCATCCCGCCATCCGGCGCACCACCGGACGCCCTCCTGCTTTGCCCCTCGTTTCCCACCACCCAAGCCGGGCGGCGGAGACGACCCAATTCTTATAACGACTCGAGGGGAAACACCCATGCGCCTTGTTGCAACCGTGGCCGGCCTCGCGCTGGCGCTCACTGGCCTGAATGCCAGTGCCGAAACCATCCGCATCGCCATCGGCACCCAGGACACCACCATCAACTGCGCCACCGGCGGCCTGCTGATACGCGAGCTTGGCCTGTTGGACAAGTACCTGCCGCATGACGGCAAATACAAAGATGCCAAGTATCAGGTTGAGTGGAAGAACTTCACCAGCGGTGCGCCACTGACCAACGAAATGGTCGCTGGCAAGCTCGACTTCGGCGCCATGGCCGACTTCCCCGGCTCGTTCAACGGCGTTGCTCACCTGGATGCCGGCAAACGCAGCCTGTTCATAAGCGTGCTGTCGGGCAGCGTGCACGGCAGCGGCAATGGCATCGTCGTACCTGCGGCGTCCAGCGTGCAATCGTTGGCTGAACTCAAGGGCAGGACCATTTCCGTGCCGTTCGCCTCCACCGCCCATGGCATGCTGCTACGTGCCGTGGCAGCCCAGGGCTGGGACCCGCAGAAGGATGTGCGCATCATCGCCCAGGCGCCGGAAATCGCCGGTTCCGCCCTGCGTAGCAACCGCATCGAAGCCCATGCCGACTTTGTGCCGTTCGCCGAACTGTTCCCCAACCGCGGCTTCGCCCGCAAGATCTATGACGGCGCCCAGGCCAACGCACCGACCTTCCATGGCGCCTTGGTCGATGCCGAATATGCGAAGAAGTACCCGGAAGTGGTCACCGCCTACCTGCGCGCCAGCCTCGAAGCCGATCGGCTGATCGCTGCGGAACCTGAGAAGTACAGCGAGTTGATCGAGAAAGTCACCGGCATCGAAGCCGAGGTCAATTACCTGTTCCACGGCCCGCTCGGCCTGCAGACCCGCGACCTGACCTGGAAGCCTGAATACCGTCAGGCAGTCGCAACCTCCATCGATACGCTCAAGCTGCTCAAAAAGACCGATCGCGGTCTCGACACCGACAAGTTCATCGACGACCAGTACATCCGTGCGGCCTTCAAGGAGGCTGGCCTGGACTACGACAAGGCGCTGAAAGACTACGACCCGCAGCCACTCAAGGCCAATGACGCGCTGACAGGCAAACCGATTACCGACTTCAGCCGCCTGGCACAGATCTGGGTGCGCGGTGAAGGCAAGGTCCGCCACTACGCTTCGCCGGAGGCCGCGCTTGGCGCCTTGGCCCAGCTGGAGCAGGAGGGCAAGGACATCCGCGCCATCTACGCCCAGGCCGCCGACAGCGGAATCAAGTTGCTGGCGAACCAGGCCTGGTTCGTGCGCAACGCCAAGGGTGAACTCGCGGCGTTCCTGCTCAAGGACCAGGCCGAGCAGTATGCCAAGGCCCACGGCGGTGAAGCGCTGGACTTTGTCAGCGCCAACCAGAAGCTGGTCGCCCAGCGCTGACCGGGAGGCACCGACATGACCCGTAACCTCAAGCGCTGGCCGGTGCGCCTGGCTTCGCTGCTGGCCTGCCTGCTGTTCTGGCAGGCAGCGGCGAGCGTGAAGCTGGACCTCGGGCTGCTGACGTTCACCTATGTCCCCACACCCAAGGCGGTGCTGGAAGCTGCCTGGCAGTTGCTGACCTCCAGCGCCCTGCTGGCGCACCTGGGCAGCAGCCTGTCGCGGGTGTTTGCCGGTTATGCCGCCGCAGCGCTGACTGGCGTGGCCCTGGGGTTGTTGATCGGCCGCTCGCAATGGGCCGAGGACACCCTGCTGCCGCCACTGGAAGTACTGCGGCCGATTCCGGCGGTGGCGTGGATCCCGCTGGCGATCCTGATGTTCCCGTCGTCGGAGCTGTCGATGGTGTTCATAACGTTCACTGGCGCGTTGTTCCCGATCCTGCTGAACACCGTGCACGGCGTCGAGGCCGTCGACCCGCGCCTGGTTGCATCGGCGCGCAGCCTCGGGGCAGAGCGGTGGTCGATTCTGCGTGAAGTGGTGTTGCCGGGAGCGTTGCCAAGCATCGTCACGGGCCTGGCCATCGGCATGGGTACATCATGGTTCTGCCTGGTCACCGCCGAGATGATTTCCGGGCAGTTCGGTATCGGCTACTACACCTGGGAGTCGTACACCTTGCAAAACTACCCCGACATCATCGTCGGCATGCTGCTGATCGGCGTGCTGGGCATGGGTAGCAGTGCCCTGGTCAAGCGCCTTGGGGAGTTGGCCACGCCTTGGTACCGCACGCGGAGGGCCAGCTGATGAACAGTTATCAACCAGCCCCAGGGCGTATTGACGGGCGTGGCCTGTCGATACGCCTGGGGCACGGTAGCGAAGCATTCGAAGCGGTGCAGCGGCTGGACTTTGCCGTAGAGCCTGGCGAGTTCGTCTGCATCCTTGGCCCTTCCGGTTGTGGCAAGTCGACGTTGCTCGGTGCCCTGGCCGGGCACCTGGTACCCAGCAGCGGCCAGTTGAGCGTGGACGGCCAGGCTGTTGCCGGGCCGTCACCGCAGCGTGGCATGGTGTTTCAGCACCATACCTTGCTGCCCTGGCGTAGCGTGCTCGACAACGTGGCCTTCGGCCTGAAGATGCAGGGCCAGGGCCGCGCCGAACGTCGCCGGCAGGCTCGCGAAATGCTGCAACTGGTGGGGCTGGATGACTTTGCCGGGCGCTGGCCCAGCCAGCTTTCCGGCGGTATGCAGCAACGGGCCGAGATTGCCCGGGTGCTGATCAACCGCCCGCGCCTTTTGCTGATGGACGAACCTTTCGGTGCCCTGGATGCGCAAACCCGTGCACGCATGCAGGAGCTGTTGCTGGATATCTGGGCAAGTATCCGCACCACCGTGGTATTCGTCACACACGACATCGACGAGGCGCTGTTCCTGGCCGACCGTATCTTGGTGATGAGCCCGCGACCTGGCCGCTTTATCGAAGACCTGCACCTGGACTTTCCGCGCCCACGCCGCGCCAGCCTGCTGACCAGCCCTGAATTCACTCACCTCAAGCGTCACTGTCTGGCCTTGCTCCGTCACGAGGAGGGCCGCGAACTTCCGCGCCTGACCCCGCTGGGCCTGCCGGACACTGAGCACCCACCGCTACGGATCGCGCTATGACTGAACGAACGACTGACAACCCCGACATCCTTGCCCTCCTGCCTCGCCTTGGGGCCGCTGACGCGGGGGTACGCCGTATCGGCCTGATCGAACTGGCCGACCTGGAAGACCCCGATGGCTTGCCATGGCTCACCGATGCGCTGCTGGTGGATGCCGCCGACGAGGTGCGCGCCGAGGCCGCGCGCCTGCTCGAGGCCTGGGAAGAGCCCGAAGTCGTGCAGGCCCTGTGCGCTGCGCTGGCCGATGCTGCCGAGCCGGTACGGCTGGCGGCCGCCCAGAGCCTCAGCGAGCTCAAGAGCCTGGAAGCCGGGCAGTTGATCCTGCCATGGGTCAAGCATGCCGATGCCTTCGTCCGTGCCAGCGCCCTGCGCGCCTTGCGCGAGCTGCGCCTGGAAGATGCCGCGGAGCCTGCACTGCTTGCCCTGGCCGATGACGACGCTGCGGTCCGGCGTGAGGCCGTGGGTATTCTTGGCTGGCTCAAGCACCAGCCGGCTTTGCCAGCTTTGGCAAAGCTTGCCGAAGACGAGCCGGACACCGAGGTGCGCCGCGCGGCCATCGGTGCGCTGGGGCTCGCGCGCGACAGCGCGGTGGTGCCAGCCTTGGTGGCGGCATTGAGTGACAAGGCCTGGCAAGTGCGCGAAGAAGCCGCCACCACGCTAGGCAAGGTGGGCTTGGCCCCTGCAGGCCCGGCACTGGTAAATGCCCTTGCCGATGACTTCTGGCAAGTACGTCTGCGTGCGGCGCGGTCTCTGGGGCGGCTACGTCATGCTGCGGCACTGGACGCGCTTGGCGAGTTGCTTGGCCACGGCATGGCCAACCTGCGCAAGGAGGCCGCTCTGGCCCTGGGGGAGCTGGGCCAGGCGCGTGCCTTGCCGGTGCTGCAGGCTGCCGAGGCCGATAGCGACCCCGAGGTGCGCAAGGCTGTGCGGATTGCCATGGCACAACTGCGCGGGGCCTCCTGATGAACGCCCCGCAAGCTCTTCGCAACATGCGCGGCCCCGGGCAACTGATGCTGCAATGGCAAGACGGCGAACATAGCCTCAGCCATGCCCGCCTGCGCGGTGCTTGCCCCTGCTCGCAATGCCGAGCGGCACGGCTGCAGGGGAACATCAGCCTGGTTCGCGATGATGTGCGCGTGGTGCACATCGAGCCGCAAGGATATGGCGTGCAACTGGTGTTCAGCGATGGGCATGAACGGGGTATCTACCCTTGGGCTTACCTGCGAGACCTGAGTGCCCGGTGAGTTTTCTTCGCGGGCATTCGCTGTCGCATGGAGACCTGAATTCGCAGGCGGTCCGCGTACCCTGTGGGAGCGGTTTTAGCCGCGAAAAATCCAACGCGGTGCATGGCACCGGCTGCGCCGGTGTTCGCGGCTGAAGCCGCTCCCACAGGGTTCCTGTTAATTCAAAAGTCATGTGCAGTCCTGTGAGAGCGGGCACGCCCGCTCCCACAGGCTCAGAGCGCAATCAGCTCCGGCCTCAGCCCTTCGACCCGTCGCACCGGCGGTGTCAGGTAGCCGCCATCCCCAGTGATCTGGTGCAGTACCTTCTCGCGCAGCCCGTGAAGTGCTACGCCCGTACGCAACCGTGGGTGTGGCAGGTCGATTTCCACCACCGACTTGATCCGCCCCGGGCGTGGCTCCAGAACCACCACCCGGTCGGCCAGGTAGGTAGCCTCTTCGGCGTCATGGGTGACCAGTAATGTGGTGATGCCGGCACGTTCGCGAATGGCCAGCAGCTCGTCCTGCAGTTGCTGGCGGGTCAGCGCATCCAGCGCGCCGAACGGCTCGTCGAGCAGCAGGATACGCGGGCTGGCTACCAGGCCTCGGGCGATCGCCACGCGCTGGGCCATGCCGCCGGACAGCTGGTGTGGGTAGGCCGACTCGAAACCGACCAGCCCCACCAGTTGCACGAACTCGTGTACCCGTCGCGCGCGTTCACCCTGGATGAGCGGCTCGTTGACCAGGCCCAGAGCAATGTTCTGTTCCACGCTCAGCCAAGGGAACAGCCGGTGTTCCTGAAACACGATGCCGCGCTCGCTACCAATGCCGCTGACAGTGTGGCCGTCGACGCGGATACTGCCGCTGTAGTCGGTATCCAGCCCGACCAGCAGGCGCAGCAGGGTGGATTTGCCGCAGCCGGAAGCACCGACGATGGCGATGAATTCGCCTTGGTTGATCGACAGGTTGAAGTTGCGGATGGCTTCCAGCGGCTGGCCATCGACGCTGAACACTTTGCCGACCCCCTCGAAGCTGACCAGGGGAGGAGTGACGTCGGGCTGGTTGGCCGCGTGCAGGTGTGAGGTATTGAAGGCGTTCATGCGGTTCTCCAGCGCGTGGCGCGCGATTCGAGGCGTTGTCCAAGGGTGCCGAGCAGGGCGCCGACCAGGCCGATCAACAGCATGGCGGCCATTACCTGGTCCATGCGGAACAGTTGCTGCGCGCCGACCATCAGGCTGGCGATACCGCCGTCCGAGGGCATGAAGTATTCGGCACCAATGGTGCCCAGCCAGGCGTAGATCAGCGACAGGCGCAGGCCGGCGAAAATGGCCGGGGCTGCGCCGGGCAGCACCAGCAGGCGCAGGCGTTGCCACAGGTTCAGGCGCAGGGTGCGCGCCGCTTCGCCCAGCTGCGGCGACAGGCTGGCGATACCGCGCTGGGTGGCGATCAGCAGCGGGAAGAACGCGGCCATGCCGACGAATACCTGCTTGGCCCCTTCACCAAGGCCGAACCAGGCTGTGAGCAGCGGCACCCAGGCAAACAGCGCCACCTGACGCAGGGCCGACAGGCTTGGCCCGAAGATACGTTCGGCATTGGCCGAAAGCCCCAACAGCAAACCGACCAGCAGGCCAGCGCCACCGCCGAGTAGCAAGCCGGCCAGGGCGCGCTGCAGGCTCAGCAGCAAGGCCTGAGGCAGCGAACCATCGGCCAGGCCGGTCAGCAGGGTGCGCAACACTTCAAGTGGCGAGGTCAGGATGTTGCTGTCGACCCAGCCAAAGCTGCTGCTGGCCTGCCACAGTGCCAACAGTGCCAGTGGCAGCAGCAGGCTTTGCCAACCCCGCGGCACGGGGCCACGGTGCTGCTCCCCTGTGGCCGCTTGCGGCCAGTACAGCAAGCGCTTTTCCAGGGCCGAGAAGCCGCGCTCCAGCAGTGCGCCGACCAGGCCGATCACCAGGATGCACAGCAGCACCAGGTCGAGCATGAACAGTTGCCGCCCCCACACCATCAGGTAGCCAATCCCTTCGCTGGAGGCCAGCAGTTCGACCGCCAGCAGCGAGGTCCAGCCGGTGGCCAGGGCCAGGCGTACGCCAGTTAGAAAGGCGGGCAGTGCAGCCGGCAGCAGCAGCCGCAGAAAAAGCAGATGGCGAGGCAGGCGCAGCACTGCAGCGGCCTCTCGCAGCTTGGGCTGGGCATCACGTACACCGACCAGCGTGTGCAAGGTAACGGGGACCACCACGGCTTTTACCAGCACCACCAGCTTGAGCAATTCGCCGATCCCGAAGAACAGCATGAACAACGGGATCCAGGCCAGGGTAGGAATCTGTGCCAGCGCCACGAAAGTAGGCAGCACCAGCGTCTGCGCCCGCCGCGAAGCCCCCAGCCAGACTCCCAGCAGCAAGCCGCTGCCGATGCCGACCGCCAACCCCCAGAACAACCGCTGCAAGCTTATCCACAGGTGCCCCCACAGCTCGCCGGAGCCAAACTCCACCGCGCTCTGCCACACCAATGCCGGCGCTGGCAGGATCTGCTCGCTCATCCAGTGCTCCCGGCTGGCCACTACCCACAGCAGCGCAATAACCACAGGCAACAACCAGGGCAGCAAGCTGGCGCGATCTTTGTGGGAGCGGCCTTGCGTCGCGAATGGGCCGCGCAGCGGCCCTCGAAACCAATCCCGACCTCTGCTCAGAATTCCATTCATCGGCCATCTCTCGAAGCATTGTTAGATTATTCATTTATGGAATTAAAAATTCTCAAAAACGACTCTCAAGAGATAAGAGCATGCACTTCCTGCATACGGAAGCCCCTCGCCGTTGCGTTTTCCTCATATTTTCCATGCGTTTTCCGCAAGCCCGCCGCAGGCCCGCATGTCGCCTGATTTATGCTTTCCAGTTACTGAAGAATGAAGTTTTGATCTTTGTAGGTTCTAACAAGACCTGCCTAGCTTCTGGCCAAAGCGCCGGCCATCGCCGGTGGCAGCCTGCCAAGGAGCCTTGCCATGAAAACCCCGCTGCGTCACCTGATCACCGCCCTTGGGCTGGCCTTTACCCTCAGCGCCCACGCAGCTGAACCGGCCAAGCCAGCAAGCATCCGCATCGCCGTACCCGACCTCAGCGCGGGCAGCAAGCCCAGCGCCGGTGGCGTGGTCGATGTGCTGCGTGACCAGCAACTGCTGGAGAAGGAATTCGCCAAAGACAACATTCGCATCGATTGGCACTTCTTCAAGGGCGCCGGGCCGGTGGTGAACGAAGCGTTGGCCAACGGCCAGGCCGATTTCGCCTACCTCGGCGACCTGGCCGCCATTGTCGGCAAGGCCAATGGCCTGGACACCCGCGTACTGTCGGCGGGCGTACGTGGGGTGAAGAGCTACCTGGGCGTGGTGCCCGGTTCCGGCATCAAGACCCTGCACGACCTCAAGGGCAAGCGCGTGGCGGTGTTCCGTGGCACCGCCAACCAGCTGTCGTTCGCCAGCGCCCTGGCCAGCCAGGGGCTGAGCGAGCGCGATCTGAAGGTGATCAACCTGGACTTCAACGCCGCCAACGCCGCACTGGCCGCCAAGCAGATCGACGCCACCTGGGGCCTGTCCAACCTGCTGTCGCTGCGCGAACGCGGGCTGGTCGAACTACCGGTCAACTCACGTGACCTGGAAGGCGCCGGCAGTACCCAGGCGGTGCTGCTGGGCACTGGCAACTTCATCCGCAAATACCCCGAGCTGGTGCAGCGCCTGGTCAATGCCCAGCAACAGGCCAGCGCCTGGCTGCGCGACGAACACAACCGCGAGGCCTACGTCGAGCTGGTGGCCAGCAATGCCAACTGGCCGCGCAGCATCCTTACCGACGACCTGGCCAAGGAAGGCCTGGCCCATTACTTCGATCCACGGCTGGACGCCGAATTTGTCGGCCAGCTGCAGCAGGGCGTGGACCTGGCTGCCAAGGAGCGCCTGATCCGCCGTGGCTTCCAGGTGGCCGACTGGATCGAACCACGCTTCCTCGAAGCCGCCCTGCAACAGAAACAGGCCGTGCAGGCCGCCCGCTGAAACCCGAAAACCCGACAATGACCGCAAGGACACGACCATGAGCAACGCCGCCCTGGCCACTGCGCCACAAACCCTCGAACTCGACATACACCCGGTTGCCGGCCGCATCGGCGCCGAAATTCGCGGGGTGCAATTGTCCGCCGACCTTGATGCCGCCACCCTCGACGCCATCCAGGCCGCGCTGGTGAAGCACAAGGTGATCTTCTTCCGTGGCCAGACCCACCTGGATGACCAAAGCCAGGAAGCCTTCGCCAAGTTGCTCGGCGAGCCGGTCGCCCACCCCACCGTGCCAGTGGTGGATGGCACCAGCTACCTGTTGCAGCTCGATGGTGCCGAAGGCCAGCGGGCCAACTCCTGGCACACCGACGTGACCTTCGTCGACGCCTACCCCAAAGCCTCGATCCTGCGTAGCGTGGTGGCGCCGGCATCCGGTGGCGACACCGTGTGGGCCAACACCGCCACGGCCTACCAGGAGCTGCCCGAGCCGTTGCGCGAGCTGGCCGACAAGTTGTGGGCGGTGCACAGCAACGAATATGACTACGCGAGCCTCAAGCCCGATGTCGACCCGGCGAAGCTTGAGCGTTACCGCAAGGTGTTCACCTCCACCGTGTACGAGACCGAGCACCCGGTGGTGCGCGTGCACCCGATCAGTGGCGAGCGGGTGCTGCAGTTGGGGCATTTCGTGAAGCGCATCAAAGGTTATTCGCTGGCGGATTCGCAACACCTGTTCGCAGTGCTGCAAGGGCATGTGACACGCCTGGAGAACACCGTTCGCTGGCGCTGGCAGGCTGGGGATGTGGCCATCTGGGATAACCGCGCGACGCAGCATTATGCGGTGGATGATTACGGGACCCAGCCGCGGGTGGTGCGGCGGGTGACCCTGGCGGGTGAGGTGCCGGTCGGGGTGGATGGGCAACTCAGCCGTACTACGCGTAAAGGCTGATATTGCCGGGGCCGCTTTGCGGCCCATCGCCGGCAAGCCAGCTCCCACAGGTACTGCACATGGCTTGAACTCGGCGCGGTCGGTGTGGGAGCTGGCTTGCCGGCGATTCGGGGGCACAGCCCCCGCCAGCTACAACTCGGTATCGCAGGCAATCAGTTGCCTGACCAGCCCCTGAGCCAGCGGCGATAGCCCATACCCCACCCGGCTCACCACCCCATAACGGGTGTAGAACGCTTCCTCCTGCTCCACTGTCAGGTCGGCCAGCTGCAATGCCACCAATCCCCCGTCACGCTGATACGGCCGCAAGTTGGCATTGCAGGCAATGCCGATGGTGTCCGAATGCATCACCACATTCAGCAGCGCATAGCCATGCTCGCACTCCACCGTCGGCAGAAAATCCTGCCGCCCGCTGAGGTCGCTGAGGATCTTGCGGATATTCGGCGGGCGGAAGGTGGTGGCCAGGGGATAGTCGAACAGGTCACGCGCCTGCACATTCTCGCGCTCGGTCAAAGGGTGCCCGACGCGGCAGCAGAAATGCCAGCGCTGCGGCGCCAGCTTGTGCACCTGATAGTCCGGATCAGATTCGAACTGGCGGGTGTCGGCGACGAAGAACTCGATCTCCTCGGCAACCAGCTTGCGGTTCAGCGCCTGCCAGTTATCTACCTGGAAGCAGGTACGGGCCGCGGGGTATTCGGCGACGAAGCGTGCCACCGCCCGCGGTACCAAACCCCCTGCCGGCGCGGGGCCGGAGCCGAAGCGCACCACGCCGGTAGTGGCACCGTTGAACTGGTGAATCTCGTTAACCAGGTTGTGTGCCCCATGCACCAGCCGCCGCGAATGTTCCAGCACCAACAGGCCCTGGCGAGTCGGCGCCAGCTCCTTGCTGGCGCGGTCCACCAGGCGGCAGCCGATGTTGTGTTCGAGGGTCTGGATGCTGCGGCTGAATGCTGATTGCGACAGGTTCACCGCAGCCGCCGCAGCAACGAAGCTGCGGTGCTCGACAAGGGCAATGTAGTGGCGCAGCTGACGGAGATCGATATGCATTTTTTACATTGAAACTTTCGGTCGAATGCAATTGCTGACAAGGGTTAGCCACCTTATAAAGGGTGTCACTTATTCCACAAAATATGAATTGCAAATATTTATATCACTTAAAAGAATATAAGCCCGACTGACCGCGATTCGGTTCCGCCAACGGAAATGCTCGCCAGGGCCCATGCCTCAAGGAGCATTTGCATGTCCGGAGTTTCCCGTTGGCCTGCGCGCGCGTCGCGTTTCACCTTGCAACCCTTGGCTGCTGGCGTGCTGCTGGCCGCATCCTCTACCAGCTTCGCCGAAGAGCCAGTCAACGCCACCCCGGCGGTGGAGCAGGAAGCCAAGCTCGGTACCGTCACGGTCAATGCACGCCGCCGCGAAGAAACCGCGCAAAGCGTGCCCACGCCGATCAGCGTGCTCGACAGCGAAACCCTGGAAAGCCAACGCATCTACCGCGTGCAGGACCTGCAGCAACTGGTGCCAAGCACCAACGTCGCCTACGTTCATGCCCGCCAGTCGAGCATTTCGATCCGTGGCCTGGGCAACAACCCCGCCAGCGATGGCCTGGAAGGCAGCGTCGGCATCTACCTCGACAACGTCTACCTCGGCCGCCCCGGCATGGCCGTGTTCGACCTGCTGGACGTGGAGCAGCTGGAGGTGCTGCGCGGCCCGCAAGGTACGCTGTTCGGCAAGAACACCACCGCCGGCGTGCTCAACATCACCACGCGCAAGCCCACCTTCCACCGCGAAGGCAGCATCCAGCAGTCGATAGGTGAAGACGGCTACCTGCAGACCCAAGGCAGCTTCTCCGGGCCGATCAGCGACACACTGGCCGGGCGCATCAGCGCCTACCGCACCGAGGACGACGGCTATGTGAAGAACATCCACAACGGCGACGACCTCAATGGCGGCAAGCGCCAAGGCTTTCGTACCCAGCTGCTGTTCAAGCCGAGCGAAACCTTCAACCTGCGCTGGATCGGCGAATACAACGAAGAAGACTCCGACAACGGCATCCTCAGCCTGTACAGCACCGGCCCGACCATCAATGGCGTCAACCGCTACGAAAGCCTGGCCGCGCAGGCCGGCGCGACGTTGGTGTCGGGCAAGGACCGCAAGGTCAACTTCGACGCCGACCAGCAAGTGACGGTGTTCCAGGGCGGTACCTCGGTGGAGGCCAACTGGACCCTGCCCAACGACTTCACCCTGACCTCGATCACCGCCTACCGCTGGTGGGACTTCACCCCGCGCAATGACGACGGCCTCAACGTGCCGGTGTTCTACAGCGCCGGGGTATCGGTGCGCGACAAGCAGTACTCGCAGGAAATCCGCCTGGCTTCGCCCACCGGGGGCGCCTTCGACTACGTGCTTGGCGCGTACTACTTCAAGCAGGACCTGGACAACAAATCCTTCACTTACTACGGGCCGCAGGCGGATATCTGGAACCTCACCCCGGCTGGCGCCCTGGCCAACGTCGACACCATTGGCAACGGGCACATCGACACGGACAGCTACGCGCTGTTCGCCCAGGGTACCTGGCACATCACCGACCGCCTGGACTTCACCGCCGGCGTTCGCGGCACCTATGAAGAAAAGAGCGCCTGGGTGACCCGCGATGCACCAACCGGCGGCGCAGCAGTAACCGGGGCCGCCGCAGCAGCGCGCCAGGCTCGGGTAGGCGCCTACGATTCAGGCGACCTCAACCAGTACAGCTTCAGCCCCTCTGGCCTGCTGGGCCTGAGCTACCGCTTCAACGAGCAGTTGCTGGGCTACGCCACCCTGACCCACGGCGAGAAGTCTGGCGGCATCAACCTTACCGTTGGCGCTGCGCCTCGGTTGGGCACCGACTCGCTGCTGGTTGGCACCGAGCGGGTCAACAACGCCGAAGTCGGCTTGAAAAGCTCGCTGTTCGACGACCGCCTGCAGCTCAATACCAACCTGTTCTGGGCCGAAGTGCATGGCTACCAGGCCAACGTCTACGACCAGGTCAACCGCGTGCAGTACCTGGCCAACGCCGGCAAGGTGCGCTCGCGTGGCCTGGAGTTCGAAGCCACGGCGCTGCCGCTGCGCGGCCTCACGGTCAACTTCAACGGCTCGTGGAACGATGTGCGCTACACCGAGTACAAGGACGCCCCATGCCCGCCGGAGGTGAGCCTGGCCAACGCCACCGCCACTTGCGACTTGTCCGGCCACCAGGTTGTCGGCGCCTCCAAGTACATCGCCAACCTCAACACCCAGTACAAGTGGCAGGCCAGCGAGCACATCGAACCCTATGTCACCGCCAGCTACGCCTTCCGCTCCAAGGCGGTGGGCACCATCGACGACTCCGATTTCGGCCAGATCCCCAGCTACGCGCTGGTCAACCTTTCCGCCGGTGTGCGCCTGGACCAGGGCGACGGCGTGGTCGACCTGTCGCTGTGGGTGAAGAACGCCGGCGACAAGACCTACTTCACCAGCCTTTGGAACTCCGCCAACGGTGGCTATGCCGGCGTGCTCGGCACCCCGCGCACCTTTGGCGCCACCGCCCGTTACGACTTCTGAGCACAAGGAGCTATGCCATGAATGCCAAGACCGAAACCCCTGCATTGCCTGAAGGCGCCTGCCTGACCGCCAAGGTCCCCGAACCTGACGGTGCCCTGCTCGGCGACGTGGTGGTCAACCCGTATCGCCTGGCGCCGCTGACCGCGATCATTCGCGACGGTGGGCGCAGCCTGAGTGCCGCGCACGTGCGCGTGCTGGGGCGGGGCGAGCGGGGTGTGGACATCGCCTACGAGGTATCCGACCGCTCGTTGTGGACCTACGGCGGCATCCCGGTATTCGGCCTGTACCCGGATCACGTCAACCAGGTGGAAGTGACCTACAAGCTTGACGGCGAGCGCATCCGCGAGCAGTACCAGATCTACGCCCCGGCCGTGCGCTTGCCGGTGGTGGCCAAGCAGACCGCTGCCTTGCCTGAAGTACAGCCGGTCAAGGTAGCGCCAGGTTTTGAAAAGCGCCTGTACCTGTTCAACCACCTGCAGGGTGACATCCCGGGCGGGCGCGCCTTCAAGTGGAATGCCTTGGGCGGCGCGGCAGAATGGGACCAGGTGGGCAACAACTGGATCGCCGACAGCAATGGTGACGTGCGCTGGTACCTGGACATCGAGCAGATCCACGACTCCAACCGCCGCGATGGCCTGGGCGGCACCATGGGCTTCCAGCAGACCCGCGACGGCAAGCTGATCTGGGGCCAGGGCCAGACCTATTCCAAATACGACCTGCTGGGCCGGCGCATCTGGCAACGCACGCTGCCCGACAAGTTTGCCGATTTCTCCCATGAAATCCGCGAAACCGCCAATGGCACCTACCTGCTGCGGGTGGGCACCAGCGACTATCGCCGGCCCGACGGCAAGCGCGTGCGCTCGATTCGCGACCACATCATCGAGGTCAACGAGGCCGGTGATGTACTGGACTTTTGGGACCTCAACCAGATCCTCGACCCGTACCGTGGCGACCTGCTGGAAACCCTGGGCAAGGCAGCCATCCAGTTGCCGCCCGGGGTGCAGAAACAGGACGAGCGGCTGGCCAACGAGTTGGCCGAGGGTGAACTGCCCTTTGGTGACACCCCGGGAGTGGGCACCGGGCGTAACTGGGCACACGTAAATGCCATCGACTACGACGCCGAAGACGACAGCATCATCGTTTCAGCACGGCACCAGGGCGTGGTGAAGATAGGCCGCGACAAACAGGTGAAATGGATTCTCGCCTCGCCCCAAGGCTGGCCTGAGCGCCTGCGCGAAAAAGTGCTGAAGCCGGTGGCGAGCGAAGGCTTCGACTGGTCGTGGACCCAGCACACCGCCTGGCTGACCGGCAAAGGCACGCTGACCGTGTTCGACAACGGCTGGGGCCGCGACTTTGCGCCAACCAGGCTGACCGGCAACTACAGCCGGGCGGTGGAGTACCGCATCGACGAGGCCAAGGGCACGGTCGAGCAGGTGTGGGAATACGGCAAGGAGCGCGGCGACGAGTGGTACAGCCCGGTGACTTCGGTGGTGGCCTACCGGCCAGAGACCGACACCCAGTTCATCTACTCGGCGTCGGTGAACTTCCTGACCCCGGAGAAACTGACAACCACCGTGCTCAACGAGGTGCGGCGCGGGACCCAGGAGGTGCTGGTGGAGCTGAAGGTGCACAGCCGGCAGCCGGGCAGCGTGGGTTACCGGGCCCTGGTGATCGACCTGGCCAAGGCGTTCTGATCAACCCCTTCCGGGAGGGCCGTCGGTCCTCCCATCACATTTCCTTCAGCTCCTTCGTCTAACCTGTACTGGCCTCTTCGCGGGTAAACCCGCTCCCACAGGTACTGCACAAATTCTGGATGCTGTGCAGATCCTGTGGGAGCGGGTTTACCCGCGAAGAGGCCGGTTGCCATTATGCAAATCATGAATTTTCCGCCAGGGTGTTCAACCATTCGTTCTTTTTTTCGAACAGCCTATTGTCCAACACCCCAGCAGCCGCTTAGCATTCGTTTGAGATTTCAAACGCTCGATGCCCTGCCTTGGGCGCTTTTCAACAATCAACAATTCGGGAAGCCGACATGCAGCTCAAAGACGCTCAGTTGTTCCGCCAGCAAGCCTACATCAATGGTGAGTGGCTGGATGCGGACAACGGCCAGACCATCAAGGTCACCAACCCGGCCACTGGTGAAGTCATCGGTACCGTGCCGAAGATGGGCACCGCGGAAACCCGCCGCGCCATCGAAGCCGCCGACAAGGCCCTGCCGGCCTGGCGTGCCCTGACCGCCAAGGAGCGTTCGGCCAAGCTGCGTCGCTGGTTCGAACTGATGATCGAGAACCAGGACGACCTGGCTCGCCTGATGACCACCGAACAAGGCAAGCCGCTGGCCGAAGCCAAGGGCGAAATCGCCTACGCTGCCTCGTTCATCGAGTGGTTCGCCGAAGAAGCCAAGCGCGTCTATGGCGACACCATCCCGGGCCACCAGCCAGACAAGCGCCTGATCGTCATCAAGCAGCCAATCGGCGTTACCGCGGCCATCACCCCGTGGAACTTCCCGGCCGCCATGATCACCCGTAAAGCCGGCCCGGCCCTGGCCGCTGGCTGCACCATGGTGCTCAAGCCTGCCTCGCAGACCCCTTACTCCGCCCTGGCCCTGGTCGAACTGGCTCACCGTGCCGGCATCCCGGCTGGCGTGCTGAGCGTGGTTACCGGCAGCGCTGGCGAAGTTGGCGGCGAACTGACCGGCAACTCCCTGGTCCGCAAGCTGTCCTTCACCGGCTCGACCGAAATCGGTCGCCAGCTGATGGAAGAATGCGCCAAGGACATCAAGAAGGTTTCTCTGGAGCTGGGTGGCAACGCCCCGTTCATCGTGTTCGACGACGCCGACCTGGACAAGGCGGTCGAGGGCGCGATCATCTCCAAGTACCGCAACAACGGCCAGACCTGCGTCTGCGCCAACCGTATCTACGTGCAGGACGGCGTTTACGACGCGTTCGCCCAGAAGCTGGCCGCCGCTGTTGCCAAGCTGAAGATCGGTAACGGCCTGGAAGAAGGCACCACCACTGGTCCGCTGATCGACGGCAAGGCTGTCGCCAAGGTCCAGGAACACATCGAAGACGCCGTTGGCAAAGGCGCCAAGGTACTGTCCGGTGGCAAGATCATCGAAGGCAACTTCTTCGAACCGACCATTCTGGTCGACGTACCGAAGACCGCTGCCGTCGCCAAGGAAGAGACCTTCGGCCCACTGGCGCCGCTGTTCCGCTTCAAGGACGAGGCCGAAGTCATCGCCATGTCCAACGACACCGAGTTCGGCCTGGCCTCGTACTTCTACGCCCGCGACATGAGCCGTGTGTTCCGTGTTGCCGAAGCCCTGGAATACGGCATGGTAGGTATCAACACCGGCCTGATCTCCAACGAAGTGGCACCGTTCGGTGGCATCAAGGCCTCGGGCCTGGGCCGCGAAGGTTCCAAGTACGGTATCGAGGACTACCTCGAAATCAAATACCTGTGCATCAGCGTCTGATCGCACGGTAACGGCTTTACCTCTGCCAGCGGGGCGCGAGAGCGACGTCTCGCTGGCCTTTTTTACATCGCAGTACCTGGTGGCCAGGGCGTTCATGGCAGTCGATCAACGAATACTGTTCGCGAGCACTCCCAGCCACCCCCGAATAAAAGCGCCACTCCAGACCGGCGCAATGAGGGCATTATGAGCAAGACCAACGAATCCTTGATGCAACGTCGTGTAGCCGCCGTCCCACGTGGCGTTGGCCAGATCCACCCGATCTTCGTCGATACCGCGAAGAACTCGACCGTGATCGACGTTGAAGGCCGCGAACTGATCGACTTCGCCGGCGGCATCGCAGTATTGAACACCGGCCACCTGCACCCGAAAGTGGTTGCGGCCGTGCAAGAGCAGCTGACCAAGGTCAGCCACACCTGCTTCCAGGTGCTGGCCTACGAGCCTTACGTAGAGCTGTGCGAGAAGATCAACAAGCTGGTCCCAGGCGACTTCGACAAGAAGACCCTGCTGGTCACCACCGGCTCCGAAGCCGTTGAAAACGCCGTCAAGATCGCCCGTGCCGCCACTGGCCGCGCTGGTGTCATCGCCTTCACCGGCGGCTACCACGGCCGTACCATGATGACCCTGGGCCTGACCGGCAAGGTCGTGCCGTACTCCGCTGGCATGGGCCTGATGCCAGGTGGCATCTTCCGCGCCCTGTTCCCGAGCGAACTGCACGGCATCAGCGTTGACGACGCCATCGCCTCGGTCGAGCGCATCTTCAAGAACGACGCCGAGCCGCGTGACATCGCCGCGATCATCCTCGAGCCGGTACAGGGCGAAGGCGGCTTCCTGCCAGCGCCGAAAGAGCTGATGAAGCGCCTGCGCGCCCTGTGCGACCAGCACGGCATCCTGCTGATCGCCGACGAAGTACAGACCGGCGCTGGCCGTACTGGCACCTTCTTCGCCATGGAGCAGATGGGCGTTGCGCCTGACCTGACCACCTTCGCCAAATCCATCGCTGGCGGCTTCCCGCTGGCCGGTGTGTGCGGCAAGGCCGAGTACATGGACGCCATCGCTCCTGGCGGCCTGGGCGGCACCTACGCCGGCTCGCCAATCGCTTGCGCCGCGGCCCTGGCCGTGATCGAAGTGTTCGAAGAAGAGAAACTGCTGGACCGCAGCAAAGCTGTGGGTGAGCGCCTGACCACTGGCCTGCGCGAAATCCAGAAGAAGTACCCGATCATCGGCGACGTCCGTGGTCTGGGCTCGATGATCGCTGTCGAAGTCTTCGAGAAAGGCACTCACACCCCGAACGCTGCTGCCGTTGGCCAGGTTGTCGCCAAGGCCCGCGAGAAGGGCCTGATCCTGCTGTCCTGCGGTACCTACGGCAACGTCCTGCGTATCCTGGTTCCGCTGACCGCCGAAGACGCACTGCTGGACAAAGGCCTGGCTATCATCGAAGAGTGCTTCGCTGAACTCGCCTGATGTGACGCGCTTCAGAAAAAACCCGCTTCGGCGGGTTTTTTTTTGTGCCCAGGAAAGCCATGGAGCGCTATCGTTGTCGGAGGATTTGCTCAGGAAGCTGCGATGGACTGTGTGTCAGGGCTATTCAGGAGTTGGCGATGAACGCTGCAGACCCCACCCCACCAAGCGTGCTGATTGTCGAGGGCGACCCCTGGGTACGCGACATGCTCAGCGAAATGCTGCTGAGCGTGCGCTGTGATGCCCGCCTGCAGGTCTGCGCCGACGGCTCGCAGGCCTTGAGCGCGCTGTCCAGCAAGCCCGACCTGATCATCGCCGCGCGCGAACTGGCTGGTGTCGATGGCCTCGACCTGTTGCGCAAGGTGCGCGCCAAAGGCTCGGGGTTGCCGTTCATCCTCATGAGCAACCGCAGCGACAGTGCCAGTGTGCGCGAAGCATTGCCCCTGCACCCCACGGCCTACCTGAGCAAGCCGCTGAACCTGGACACCCTGCGCAAGCGCCTGGAAGAGCTGCTGCTGGCGGTTGGCGAAGAAATCGCCTGCCCAGTGCCGGCCTTGCAGGCAGGTGCGAGCCTGCCGGCCTACCTCGAGCAGCGTCGCGCTACCGCCGATGGCGGGCCGTTGCTGGCCGATGTGCAGGTGGCGATCAAGCGCGCGCTCAACCCCCATGGCCTGAACCTGAGAGTGCTTGAAGAGCAAGTGCAGGGCGACCCGCAGATCACCGCCGTGCTGATCGCTGCGGCCAACAGCGCAGCACTGCACCGCGAAGCACCGGTGCAGACGTTGCTGCAGGCCTTGAACAAGCTTGGCAGCACCCAGAGCATGAACCTTATCCTGGGCATGACCCTCAAGCGCAGTGCGCGTCTCAGTGACCCGCTGCTGGCGGAGCATGCAGCCCGTTACTGGGATTTGTCGCTGCACGCTGCCGAATATGGCCGCACCTTGGCACGCATGCTCGAGCTGGACGAAGGGCTTTGTTATTGCGCGGGGTTGCTGCATTGCCTGGGCGACCTGGCGGTGCTGCGCTGCCTGCAGGAGTGGCGGCTGGCCGGGGGCGAGCTGGATGAGGACCAGGTGCAGCTGTCGCTCAATGAGTTCGGTGCGGCGTTCGGCTCGGCGCTGCGTACGCGCTGGCGGTTGCCGCTGGGGTTGCGCGAGTTGATCGCGGCAATCTACCAACTGGGCGGCGGGGTGTATTCGCGGGAGATCCTGGCCATGAACCTGGCCGGGCAGTTGTCGCGGCTGCCGGCCGAGCAGGGGCTGGAGAAGGTGGCCAGCAGCAAGACTGCGCGGCTGCTCAAGCTTGGCCTGCCGGAACTGAGGCGGTTGCGCAAGGTGGAGAACCCGGAGGTGAAGCCGCAGCAGGAAGAACCGCCTTTAGCTGAGGGTGAAGTTTCGGGCTGAGATCTTGGGGCCGCTTTGCAGCCCATCGCGACACAAGGCCGCTCCTACACGGGTACGCGGTTGCCTGTAGGAGCGGCCTTGTGTCGCGAAAGGGGGGCAAAGCCCCCCCAAAGGCTCAGCCGCGGACGATCTGGTTCTTGCCCTGGCGCTTGGCCTGGTACATCGCCGCATCGGCCCTGGCATACAGGCTGTCCAGCGCCGCATCCTCGTCAGTCAGCCCGGTCACTCCCTGGCTTACCGTCACGCCGTAGGTCTGCTCCCCATGGCTGAAGCTCAGCCGCTGGATATGCCGCTGCAAGCGCTCGGCAATCTGTTCCGCCACCTGGGCAGTACAGCCCGGAAACACCGCCGCGAACTCCTCACCGCCAATACGCCCGAACACGTCGCCCCGGCGTAGCACGGCCTTGCCGCTGTCGGCGATCTGCTGCAACACCTGGTCGCCTTCCTGGTGGCCATAGCTGTCGTTGATGCGCTTGAAATCGTCGATGTCCAAGAGCAGGAAGGCCAGTGGCGTACCGTCTTCGCGGGCGCTGTCGAAAGCTTGCTGGGCGCATTCGAAGAAGTGCCGGCGGTTGCTGCTCTGGGTCAGCACGTCGGTGGTGGCCAGGCGCTGCAGCTCGCCTTCGAGCTGCTTCTTCTCGGTGATGTCTTCGGCGATGCCAACGATGATCACCCGGTCGCCATCGCGTTGCTGGTTGATGTAGCACTTGTCGCTCAGCCAGCGTAGCTGGCCGTCGGCATTGAGGATGCGGTACTCGCGGTCTTCCACCGAGCCCTTGAGCAGTACCTGGGCCAGGCTGCGCTCGGCGAACTCCAGGTCGTCGGGGTAGATGCTGTCGCGCCACTCGTTGTAGTCGGCCAGCACCAGGCTGGCCGGGCGGCCGAAGATGCGCTCGTAAGCGGGGCTGACGTACAGCACCTGACGGGTTTCCCAGTCGAAGGCCCATAGCACCGCGTTGACGCTGTCGAGCAGCGAGCTGAACAGCTGCTCGCGCTCGCTCAGGCGGGCAACCTCACCCTGGGCGTGGAACAGCGCAAGCAAGGTCTGGGCGGCTTCGGGAGGCGGGGTGCCGGGCAGTATCGTTGGAATGTTCTTGGCCATGTGCACGGAGCAGATCTCGGCGTGAAAGCGTGCGGCCAGCATCTGGCCCGCCACGCGGGCGATGTGCCAGATATGAGTGTAAACGAGAGGGCGAAGTTCCGGTCGGCACGCCCCGCCAGAGGGGCGTGCCGATCAACGGCGGTCAGGCGCCGGTCGGGCGCAGGGAGTAGGTCTTGAGCTGTGCCGCGAAGTCGCGCAGAGCCTGGATGCCGCTGGTTTCCGCGTCGTGTACCCAGTCCTTCATGGCGGCCAGCATGTCGTGGCCGTTGGCGCTGGTGCGCGCCCAGATCTGCTGCAGGGCCAGGCGTTTTTCGTAGATGGTCTTCAGCGCCTGGCTGTGGGCGAGCATCGACTCGATGCGCACGTGGTGGCGGTCTTCCAGCAGGCTGGTCTCGCGCGACAACAGGCGCTTGGCACGGCGGAAGTGGTGGCGCAGCGAGGCATCGACGCGGGCCAGTTCCTGGGTGACCAGCGGGCCGATCACCAGCTTGCGGTACTGGGCCATGATCTGGAAGCGGTTGTTGAGAATGGCCATGGCGGTGTCCATGTCCAGGTTGCCTTTGCCTTCGACCCGGTGGGCGATCGGCGCCACGCGCTGCACCTTGGCCAGGCGCAGCAGGCAGAACAGGCGGATCCACGCCCAACCCATGTCGAACTCCCAGCGCCTGACCGACAGCTTGGCCGAGTTGGGGTAGGTATGGTGGTTGTTGTGCAGCTCTTCGCCACCGATGACGATGCCCCACGGCACCAGGTTGGTGGCGGCATCGCGGCATTCGAAGTTGCGGTAGCCGAGCGCGTGGCCCAGGCCGTTGACCACCCCGGCGGCCCAGAACGGAATCCACATCATCTGCACTGCCCAGATGGTGATGCCGATGGTGCCGAACAGCAGCAGGTCGATCACCGCCATCAGCGCGATGCCGCCCAGCTTGTAGCGGGAGTAGAGGTTGCGCTCGATCCAGTCATCCGGGCAGTTCTTGCCGTAGATGCGCAGGGTTTCCGGGTTGCGCGCCTCCTCACGATAGAGCTCGGCACCTTTGCGCAGCACTGTACTGAGGCCCTTGTGTACGGGGCTGTGCGGGTCCTCGGGGGTTTCACACTTGGCGTGATGCTTGCGGTGGACGGCAGTCCACTCGCGCGTGTTCTGCGCCGTGGTCAGCCACAGCCAGAAACGGAAGAAGTGCTTGAGCGCGCCATTGAGCTCAAGGGCCCGGTGCGCGGAGTAGCGATGCAGGTAGACCGTGACGCTGACAATGGTCACGTGGGTCATCAACAAAGTGATGCCGACCAGTTGCCAGGCCGACAAGTCGAGCAGGCCGTTGTACCACATAGGTGTAGATACCCTCGAAATGCAGGGGGAAGGGCCGATTATCCCTTGACCGGGAAATAAAACCAGTCAACCGTTCAGATAGGAAGTCACGGCATGTTTCAGCCTTTATAATGCCCCATCATTTTCTATGGGCAATTGCACCCGACATGTCTGTTTCAGTTCGCGACGCCTTGCGCATGGCTGCGCTGTATGTGGTGCTCTCGGTCCTCTGCCTGACGCTGGCCGAGGTGGTGTTGCACGGTATGACCGACGACCCTCTTGCACTGAACGTGGGCCGGCAGATCAACCTGGTGGTCTGGGTGCTGCTCAGCGCTGTGCTGATCTATGTGTCGCGGGTACGGCTGCTCGACTTCATCGGGGTTGGCGCGCGTATGCGTGGCGAAGACCGTGAACGCCTGCGCATGGCTGCGGCGGTGTTCGACAGCACCCTCGAAGGCGTGCTGGTGACCGATCGCGATGGCCTGATCGTGCACGTCAACCGTGCCTTCATGCGCATCACCGGCTACCAGCAGGACGAGGTCATCGGCCAGCGCCCGAACAAGTTCAAGTCGGGTCGCCATGGCCTGGCGTTCTACCAGCAGATCTTCGCCACCCTGGCGGAAAAGGGCGAGTGGAGCGGCGAAATCTGGAACCGGCGCAAGAGCGGTGAAATCTACCCGCAGTGGCAGACCATTTGCGCCATCCGTGACGATGAAGGCGAGCTCAGCCACTACGTGGCGGTGTTCAGCGACATCAGCGCGATCAAGCATTCGGAA
Source organism: Pseudomonas sp. NLJ1 (assembly GCF_049486705.1). Classification (NCBI taxonomy): domain Bacteria; kingdom Pseudomonadati; phylum Pseudomonadota; class Gammaproteobacteria; order Pseudomonadales; family Pseudomonadaceae; genus Pseudomonas; species Pseudomonas sp. NLJ1. The sequence continues at coordinate 3,036,158 of NZ_CP137735.1, forward strand.
CAGGAACTGGCCTACCTGGCCCACCACGACCCACTGACCGGCCTGCCCAACCGCTTGCTGTTCAACGACCGGGCCGAGCAGGCCCTGGCCGCAGCCCAGGCCAACAAGCGCGGTTGCGCCTTGCTGCTGCTGGACCTGGATCACTTCCAGAGCATCAACGACGGCCTTGGCCACACCATCGGCGACCAGTTGCTGAAGCTGGTTGGCGAGCGTCTGGGCGAGGTGCTGGGCAGCGGCGTGACCCTGGCGCGCCTGGGGGGCGACGAATTCGGCGTGCTGGCGGAAAACTGCCATGAGGTCGGCCAGGCGGGCAAGCTGGCGCAGGGCATCATCGAGCGCATGCGCGAGCCGTTCGTGTTCGACGGCCACCGCCTGTTCATCAGCGTCAGTGTGGGCATCAGCCTGTTCCCCAGCGATGCCTTGAGTGCCGAGCAGTTGCTGCGCAATGCCGACTCGGCGTTGTACAAAGCCAAGAGCAACGGGCGAGCCTGCTATGCGCTGTATACCGAAGAGCTGACCGCTCACGCCCAGCACCGGGTCGAAACCGCCGGCGAGCTGCGCCGGGCCCTGGAGCAGGACGAATTGCGGGTGTTCTACCAGCCGGTGCACGACCTGGCGAGCGGCCGCCAGGTCGGCGTCGAAGCCCTGGTGCGTTGGCAGCATCCCCAGCGCGGCCTGGTGCCACCGGGTGAGTTCATCCCGATTGCCGAGCGCACCGGGCTGATTGCCGAGATCGACGCTTGGGTACTGCGCCAGGCATGTCGGCAGATGGTGCGATGGCAGGGTGAAGGGCGGCAGTTGGCGTTCGTGGCGGTGAACATCTCCAGCCGCCTGTTTGGCCAGCCCGAGCTGTACCAGCAGGTGGCCGAGGTGCTGCACGACACCGGCCTGGACCCGGCCGTGCTGGAACTGGAGGTGACCGAGAGTGCGGTGATGGAGGACCCGGAGGTGGCGCTGGAGCAGCTGCACCGCTTGCGCGAGCTGGGGGTGACCCTGGCTATCGACGACTTCGGCACCGGTTATTCATCGCTGCTGCGGCTGAAACGCTTGCCGGTGCAGAAGCTGAAGATCGACCAGGGCTTCGTTGCCGGGTTGCCGCTGGATGAGGACGACATCGCGATAGTCCGGGTGATCATAGCCCTGGCCCGTAGCATGGGCATGCAGGTGCATGCCGAAGGTATCGAGCAGGCGGAGCAGGCCAGCTTCCTGCTGCAGGAGCTGTGTCAGCTGGGGCAGGGGTACTGGTTCGGGCGGCCGGTGCCTGCCGAGGATCTGCACTGGGGTTGAGGGCCTCTTCGCGGGTAAACCCGCTCCCACAGGTACTGCACAGGGTTTGATGGCTGTGATATCCCTGTGGGAGCGGGTTTACCCGCGAAGAATTCAACGCTTGTTCAAGCCTTTCGCCAAGCGGTCCCCACCCAGCTGGATCAACGCCACCAGCGCCACCAGCATGGCAATCACGGTCAGCATGATCTGGCTATCGAAACGCTGGTAGCCATACCGGTAGGCAATATCCCCCAAGCCCCCGGCACCGATCGCTCCGGCCATGGCCGAGGAGTTGATCAGGGTCACCAGGGTAATGGTGAAGCCCCCCACTATCCCCGGCAGCGCCTCCGGCAGCAGCACATGCCAGACGATGTGCCAGCGTCGGCAACCCATGGCCTGCGCAGCTTCCACCAGACCGTGGTCGACTTCGCGCAGGCTGACCTCGGCAATCCTCGCGAAGAACGGCGTGGCGGCAATGGTCAGCGGCACCACCGCGGCCCACACGCCATAGGTGGTACCCACCACCAGGCGGGTGAAGGGGATCAGCGCGACCATCAGGATCAGGAACGGAATCGAGCGGAACAGGTTGACGAAGGCACCCAGCACCCGGTTCAACAGCGGCGCCTCGAAAATCCCGCCCTTGTCGCTGGTGACCAGCAGCACCGCCATCGGTACCCCCACCAGCAGCGCGATCAGCGACGACACGCCAACCATCAGCAGGGTATCGAGCAAGCCTTCCAGCAGGCGATCAAACCACATGGCCCAGTACCTCCACGTCCTCGGCCCAGCGGCGGGCGCGTTCCAGCAATTGATGGGTGTCGTGCGACGAGTGCTGCACTGACAGGATCAACTGCCCCAGAGCATGCTCGCCTATGGTCTCCACACCGCCCTGCAGCAGGCGCACGCGGCCGCCAAGGTCGTTGAACAGGGCAGACAGTTCGGGCTCGCCGAGCAGGGTCAGCCTCAGCACCACGGCACTGTCGCGGCTTGCCGGGCTGGCCCGCAGGCTGGCTTGCAGCGCAGCTGGCAACCTGGCTTGCAACGGTGCCAGCAGGGTACGGGTGACCTCGTGGCGTGGTGAGCCAAATACCCGCCAGACTTCACCTTGCTCCACCACTTCGCCACGTTCCAGCACCACCACCCGGTGGCAGATATCGCGAATTACCGCCATCTCGTGGGTGATCAGCACGATGGTCAGGCCCAGGCGCTGGTTGATATCGCGCAGCAGTTCCAGAATGGAAGCGGTGGTTTCCGGGTCCAGCGCCGAGGTGGCCTCGTCGCACAGCAGGATCTCGGGGTCATGCACCAATGCCCGGGCAATGCCCACGCGCTGCTTCTGCCCGCCGGACAGCTGCGCCGGGTACACGTGGTGCTTTTCCTGCAGGCCGACCAGCTCCAGCAGTTCGCGCACCTTGCGCTGGCGTTCGGCCTTGGCCACGCTGGCCACCTTCAGGGGCAGCTCGACGTTCTGCCACACGGTCTTGGCCGACATCAGGTTGAAGTGCTGGAAGATCATGCCGATGCGCCGGCGCAGGGCTACCAGGTGGTCCTCGTCGAAGGGCGCGATGTCCACCTGATCTATCAGCACCCGGCCCTGGCTGGGTTGCTCCAGACGGTTGATGGTGCGCAGCAGCGATGACTTGCCGGCGCCACTGCGGCCGATGATGCCGAAGATTTCGCCATGGCGGATGTTCAGGTCGATGCCTTGCAAGGCCGGTTGCGCCTGGCCCGGGTAGGTCTTGCCCAGGCCGATGAAGCGCACATGGGCTTCATTGACCTCCGGGCGCAAGGCCTGCTCCCTGGCCGTTGGCGGCAGTGGTTGTATGGTAGGCGCCCGGAGCGCGCTGGCCTGGTTCATGTCAGCCCTCCCAACCGGCCTGGTAGAGCTTGCCGTGGGCTTTGTCCAGGGCTGCGCGCACCACCGGCGAGTGCTGGTAGATGTCGACGAACCTGGCCAGGCGAGGGTCATCCTTGCTTTGCGGGCGAATGACGAACTGGATCACGTATTCCTTGTTCTCCAGGCCGTCGAACAGCAGTGCGGAGCCGGCGTCGAAGCTGTTGGCCAGGCGGATGTAGGCCGGGTAGCCCTGCACCAGGTCGGCGTCGTCATAGGCACGTACCAGCTGCACAGCCTCTACCTGAAGGATCTTCAGTTTTTTCGGGTTGGCGACGATGTCGTCCTCGGTGGCCTTGTAGCCCACTCCAGGCTTGAGGGTGATCAGCCCGGCCTTGGCCAGCAGCTGCAGGCCACGGCCGCTGTTGATCGGGTCGTTGGCGATGGCCACGCTGGCGCCTTCGGGCAGGTCGGCGAAGCTCTTGTACTTTTTCGAGTACAGGCCGACGTTGTTGATGATACCGGGGGCGTAAGGCACCAGGTTGAAGCCTGCAGCTGCCTTGGCGTTCTCCAGGAACGGGATGTGCTGGAAGTAGTTCACGTCGATGTCGCCGCTGTTGAGGCTGACATTGGGGGCGATCCAGTCGCTGAACTCGACCAGCTTCACTTCCAGGCCTTGCTTGTGCGCTTCTTCCACTGCGGCTTCCAGCGGGATGGCAAAGGCCGAGGTGGTGCCGATCTTCAGCGGTTCGGCAGCCAACGCGCTGGCGGACAGGCCAAGGGTGAGAGCAATGGCCGCGACGGGCCGGAACAGTTTATCAAGCATGGTGCAGGGCTCCAGTCGGGGCAGGGGTAGAGGCAAAGCGGTAAGCCGAGCCAGGGTGGTCGGCGGGCAGGTGCGGGTGGTCGGCCTGGAACAGTTTTTCGCGCAGGGTGCCTTCGGCGTAGGCGGTCTTGTAGCGGCCACGCTGTTGCAACTGCGGGATGACCAGGTCGATGAAGTCCTCGAAGCTTTCCGGGGTTACGGTGCGGGTCAGGTTGAAACCGTCCAGGCCGGTTTCATCGATCCAGGCGATCAGCTGCTCGGCCACCTGCTCGGGCGCGCCGACCAGGGTCACGTAACGGCCACCCAGGGCGTGCTGCTGCAGCAGGCGCCGGCGGGTCCACGCGTTGTCCTGCAACTGGCGCGTGGCCGACTGAATGGCGTTGCCCTGGCTGAAGGCAATAGGCTCGTCCAGGGCGTAGGCGGCGAAATCGATACCGGTGGACGCTGCGAAATGCGCGACCCCGGCCTCGGCGCTGGCATGGCGCAGGTACTCGGCATGCTTGGCCTGGGCCTGCTGCTCGGTGGCGGCGACGATCACCGTGATACCCATGAACACCTTGACCGCCTGCGGGTTGCGGCCAGCGGCCTGGGTGGCGGCGCGCACCTTGTCGACCTGGGCGCGCGTGGCGGCCTTGTCCTGGCCACTGATGAACACGCATTCGGCATGGTTACCGGCGAAGGCCAGGCCACGCTGCGAGCTGCCGGCCTGGAACAGTACCGGTGTACGCTGTGGCGAGGGCTCGCACAGGTGGTAGCCGTCGACCTTGTAGAACTCGCCCTGGTGGTTGACCTTGCGCACCTTTTCGGGCCTGGCATAGACGCGCTGCTGGCGGTCGGCGACCACGGCATCGTCGGCCCAGCTGCCTTCCAGCAGTTTGTACAGCACCTGCAGGTATTCGTCGGCCTGGTCGTAGCGACGGTCATGCTCGGGTTGCTGCGTCAGGCCCATGGCTCGAGCGGCGCTGTCGAGGTAGCCGGTGACGATGTTCCAGCCCACCCGGCCATTGCTCAGGTGGTCCAGGGTGGAAAGGCGCCGGGCGAACAGGTATGGCGCCTCGTAGGTGAGGTTGGCGGTAAGGCCGAAGCCCAGGTGGCGGGTAACGGCGGCCATGGCCGAGACCAGCAGCAGCGGGTCGTTTACCGGCAGCTGGATGGACTCCTTGAGGGTGACGTCCAGCGACTGACCGTAGATGTCGTAGGTGCCGACGATGTCGGCGATGAACAGCCCGTCGAACAGGCCGCGCTCCAGCAGGCGCGCCAGGCTGGTCCAGTAGTCCAGGGTCTTGTACTGGGTCGAGGTGTCCCGTGGGTGGGTCCACAGGCCGTGGTTGATGTGCCCGATGCAGTTCATGTTGAAGGCATTGAGCAGGATCTGCTTGGCCATCAGATGGTCCCCCGACGTGGTGGGTTGGCATCGTTCAGGTAGTAGTTGCCGATGGCGTGGTACTTCCAGCGCACCGGGTCGTGCAAAGTGTGCACGCGGGCGTTGCGCCAGTGGCGGTCGAGGTTGTGTTCGGCCAGGGTGGCCTGGCTACCGCCCAGTTCGAACAGCGTGGTGCCGGCCGCGAGGGAAATCTCGGTGCTGATGGCGCGGGCCTCGGCCACCGCGATGGATGCGGCAGCCACGTTGTCGGCAGTGCTGTCGTCACGGGCGCGGTCCAGGTATTCGCCGGCGCGCTCCAGCAAGGCTTCGGCGGCGTGCAGGCGGATCGCCAGGTGGCCGAAGCTCTTCAGCGTCAGCGGGTCATCGCTGGCCTCGTCCAGGCCGGAGTCGACCCAAGGGCGGCTGCGGGTGCGCACGAAGTGCAGGGCATCTTCGTATGCGGCGCGAGCGATGCCGGTGTCGATGGCCGCATGAAGGATCTGCGCCAGCGGGCCGACCGGGGTGGGGCGTTCGAAGGCGCTCTGGAACGGCACCACATCGTTGGCGTTGACATAAACGTTGTCGAACACCACCGAGCCGCTGCCTGTGGTGCGCTGGCCAAAACCGCTCCAGTCGTCGATAACCTTCAGGCCCTGGCTGTCGGCCGGGACGAAGGCCAGCTGCTGCACGCCCTGTTCATCGACTACCGAAGTGGGAATGCGCTGGGCGTAGATGGCGCCGGTGGAGTAGAACTTGCGGCCGTTGATGCGAAAGCCATCGCCGTCGCGGGTCAGGCGGGTGGTGCGCTCGTTGGCGGTCTTGGTGCCCAGTTCGGCCAGGGCGTTGCCGAAGCGCTTGCCCGCCAGTACTTCGGCGTACAGGCGTTGTTGCTGTTCAGGCGTGCCGTTTACCCGCAGCACTTCCAGTGCATAGAAATGGTTTTGCGGGATCTGCCCGAGCGAGCCGTCGGCCTGAGCGATGCGGGCGATGACCTTGGCCAGGGTGATGTTGGACACGCCGGCCCCGCCAAAGGCCTTGGGCACGCTGATGGCCCACAGGCCGGAGCGGGTGAACAGTTCCAGTTCGGCGTGCGGCAGGCGGCGCTCGCGGTCGCGCAGGGCGCTGTCGCGGCGTAGTTGTTGGGCGACTTCTTCGGCGACCGCCAGGGCTTCGGTGTCGCTGGTGATGATGTTTGTAGTCATGGTGTGTCTCCGGGGCCTTGGGGCCGCTTTGCGGCCCTTTCGCGACACAAGGCCGCTCCCACAGGGAACCGCGCACTACTTTTGGGAGCGGCCTTGTGTCGCGAAAGGGCTGCGCAGCAGCCCCAAAGGCTACAAATCAGATCCAGGAATGCCGCGCGGGCAAGGTGCCGTTGAGGTGGTAAGCGCCAACCGCGTGGTATTTCCAGCGCACCGGGTCATGCAGGGTGTGCACCCGGGCATTGCGCCAGTGGCGGTCGAGGTTGAACTCGGCAAGGGTGGCGCGGCTGCCGGCCAGTTCGAACAGCTTTTCGCTGGCCTGCAGGGCAATTTCGGTCGTTAGTACCTTGGCCTCGGCCACCGCGATCGACGCCCGTGCTGCGCTGGCGGCATCCACCGGTGCTGCATTGACCTCGTCGAGCACCCGCGCGGCCTTGCGCAGCAGGGCTTCGGCGGCGTGCAGTTCGAGCTTCAGGCGGCCGATATCGGCGATCACATAGGGGTCGTCGCTGGCGCGGTCGACCTTGGCCTCGATCCATGGCCGGGCTTTTTCGCGCACGAAGCTGATGGCGTCTTCGATCGCCGCTTCGGCAATGCCGGCATCGATCGCCGCCTGGATCAGCTGCGAGGCCGCGCCCTGGATGTTGGGAGTGTCGCGCTGGCGCCAGTTGTCGATCACCAGGTCGGCATCCACCGGTACCTGGTCGAGCAGCACGGTGCCGCTGGCAGTGGTGCGCTGGCCGAACCCGGACCAGTCATCGACGATGCGCAGCCCCGGGCTGCCTCGGCGTACGAATGCCAGGCGCTGGCGACCTTCGTCGTCGAGTGCCTTGACCGCCACCCAGTGGGCGAACAGGGCGCCGGTGGAATAGAACTTCTCGCCGCTGATGCGATAGCTGTCGCCGACGCGGGTGATCCTGGCCTTGAGGGTCAGGGTGTCCTTGGTGCCGCGTTCTGGGCCTGCATTGCCGATGCGCCAGCCGTCGAGCACGCTGCGGAAGATAACCGCCTGCTGTGCCTCTGTGGCGGTCAGGCGCAGCAGTTGCAGCATGCCGAACTGGTTCTGCGGGATCTGCCCCAAGGCCGGGTCGGCGGCGCTGATCACGCGGAATACTTCGGCCACGGTCTCGAACGAAACATCCGGGCCGCCATGGGCCTTGGGTACGCTGATGCTGCCCAGGCCGCTGCGGGTGAACAGTTCGATCTCGGCCCATGGCAGTTTGCGTTGCTGGTCGCGGCGGGCGGCCTGCTCGCGAGCGACCTCGGCCAGTTCGCGGGCTGCTTGCAGGGCTTCGGCGTCGTTGCGCAGTACCTTGGCCGGCAGCAGCAGTGGCGAACTGTCGAGATCGCTGTGGAGTTGGGTATTGGGTTGGCTGGACATCAGTACCGCTCCTTGGCTGCACTCAATGCCCTGGCGTTACGCACTGGGGTGATTGTGATCCTGACCATTCCTGACCTCACAAAAAATGAATGCCGCTACAGCTGATCGCGACAGATATGTGCTGGTCCGGTGGTCCGGTTCATATACCCTAATGCTTTATAAAAAGTTTATGAACTAACACTTTGGAATATGTATAGAAGGAGGGATTTGCTACAGATGTGCCGGCCTCTTCGCGGGTAAACCCGCTCCCACAGGGGCCTCCACAGGTTTTGAGAGCTGTGGAGGTTCTCTGTGGGAGCGGGTTTACCCGCGAAGAGGCCAGTGCAGGCTTACTCGGAGGCAGCAGTACCGAGGAACTTGCGCAGGAACTGCCGGGTACGCTCTTGCTTCGGCGCCGCAAACAGCGCCTTGGCCTCGCCCTGTTCCACGATCACGCCCTTGTCGAAGAAGATCACCCTGTTCGCCACATCCCGGGCAAAGCTCATCTCGTGGGTAACGATGATCATGGTGCGCTTTTCCTCGGCCAGGCCGCGGATGGTCGCCAGCACTTCACCTACCAGTTCGGGGTCCAGCGCCGAGGTTGGCTCGTCGAACAGGATCACCTCCGGCTCCATGGCCAGGGCGCGGGCGATGGCCACCCGTTGCTGCTGGCCACCGGACAGGCGCCGCGGGTAGGCGTCTTCCTTGCCCGCCAGGCCGACCTTGGCCAGCAGGCGCCGGCCCAGTTCCATGGCCTGCTCGCGGGGCGTCTTCTTGACGATAACAGGCCCCTCGATCACGTTTTCCAGGGCGGTGCGATGAGGGAACAGGTTGAAGTTCTGGAACACGAACCCGGCCTGCTGGCGCAAGCGGCGAATCGCACTTTGCTGCCCTCCCAGCGGGCGGTTGGCGTCGATGCTGATGTCGCCGATCTGGATCTGCCCGGCATCGGGTGTTTCCAGCAGGTTCAGGCAACGCAGGAAGGTGGTCTTGCCCGAGCCGCTGGGGCCGATGATGGCCACCACTTCGCCGGGTTGCACGGTCAGGTCGATACCGTCGAGCACGGTCTGGCCCTTGAACTGCTTGGTCAGGCCTTTGACTTCAATCATGCTCAGTGCTCCTGGTCATGCTGGTTGACTCGCGCTTCCATGCGGTTCTGGAAGTGCGCGAGGATGCTGCACAGCACCCAGTAGATGACCGCCACCGCCACGTACATGGTGAACACTTCGAAGGTGCGCGCGGTAATCAGCTGGGCCTGGCGGAACAGTTCGGGCACCTGGATGGTCGCCGCCAGGGCGGTGTCCTTGACCAGCGAGATGAAGCTGTTGCCCAACGGCGGCAGTGCGGTGCGCAATGCCTGGGGAAGGATCGCCCGGCGCATGGCCTGGACGCGGGTCATGCCGATACTGGCGGCAGCCTCCCACTGGCCACGGTCGATCGAGGAAATCGCCGCACGCAGGATTTCGCAGATGTAGGCGGCCATGTTCAGCGACAGGCCGATCAGCGATGCCGGGATCGGGTCGAGCTCGATGCCGATCTGCGGCATGCCGAAGTAGATGACGAACAGCTGCACCAGCAGCGGCGTGCCGCGGAAGAACGACACGTAGACCCGCGCCAGCCAGTTCAGCGGCAAGATCTTCGACAGCCGCATCAGTGCCAGGGCAAAACCCAGCAGCAGGCCGAAGAACATGCCGCCAACACTGAGCAGCACTGTATAACCCGCGCCCTTCAGCAAGAAGGGCGTGGAGTCGACAACGAGTTGCAGGCTTTCAGCAATCATTTGGTGACATCGGCACCGAAGTATTTCGTGGACAGCTTGGCCAGCGTGCCGTCAGCCTTGAGCTTGTCCAGCGCCTTGTTGATCGCCGCCAGCAGTTCTGGCTCGCCCTTGCGCAGGGCCACGCCGCTTTCCAGGCGCGAGAAGGCATCGCCGGCCAGTTCGGTGTCCTTGGCTTTTTGCGCGTATTCCAGCGCAGCAAGGCGGTCGATCAGGATGGCGTCGATGCGGCCGTTGCGCAGGTCGGCAAACTTGCTAGGGTCGTCTTCATAGGTGCGCACATCGGCTTGCGGCACATCCTGCTTGACCCATTGCTCGTAGTTGGTGCCCAGGCCTACACCGACCTTCTTGCCTGCCAGGTCTGCGGCCTTGTGGATATTCAGCTGCTCGGCCTTCTTCTTCAGGATCAGCGCCTGGATGCCGGAGATGGTGTAAGGCTCGGAGAAGTCATACTTCTTCTTGCGCTCTTCGGAAATGGTCACCTGGTTGATCACTACGTCCAGGCGCTTGGACTCCAGTGCGGCGAGGATGCCGTCCCACTTGGTCGGCTGCACCTTGGCCTTTACCCCGAGTTCCTTGGCCAGCAGTTCGGACAGTTCCACTTCGAAGCCGGTCAGCTTGCCGTTTTCGTCCTGGAAGCTGAACGGTGGGTAGGTGCCTTCGAGGCCGACGTTGATCACGCCTTTTTCCTGGATGGTCTTCAGTTGCTCGCCGGCGAAGGCCTGGCTGAGCAGGCCGGCACCCAGCAAGAGAGCCAGGCTGGCGTTGAGTAGCGGTTTGGCGAATTTCGACATTTCAGAGCCCCGCGCTTGTTGTGGAAGTAGTGGGTGGCGACTATAGGTGCGGCTGCTTAGGCCAGGAAATACTAAAAAATTATTTTGTTATTCCCTTTTTTGTTTTTGCCAGGTGCTGGCTGCTTTGAGGGTAGGCGAGGTTGCCTGCTTCGTCATCGCGGCTTATGCCTGACTTAGCGCAGGATGGAATAAAGCGTTGTTTTTTCCAAGGGACGGATTGCCGTAGAGTGGTTTTATGTAGGCAGGCATGGCCCTTTCGCGGGTAAACCCGCTCCCACAGGGACTCCACAGATCTTGTGCCTCCTGGGGTCCCTGTGGGAGCGGGTTTACCCGCGAAAGGGCCGGCCCTGCCGATAAAAATAGTTGGCCTCTTCAGGCAGGAGAAAACCGTGAGCGAACAACCTTCATCCGGGCACTGGCAGTTGCAGAGCATCGTCACCGGCCTGCGCGGCGCGCGTGAACAATGGCGTACCCGCAACGGCCGCAGCATTGGCGAGCAAGGCGGGCGTGAGCTGCCTTCGCGCGAGGCGATGCGGCAGGTTCTGGAGCAACTGTGCGGCGCGCTGTTCCCGATGCGCCTTGGCCCGGTCGACCTGCGCGAAGAAAGCGAAGACTTCTACGTCGGCCATACCCTGGATGCCGCGCTGACCGCCTTGCTGGCCCAGGCCCGCCTGGAGCTGCGCTACGCCGCACGGCAAAGCAAAGGCGAGCTGGCCGGCGTCGATGCCCATGCGCTGAGCTTGGTGCAGGGCTTCGCCGCCGCTCTGCCGGGCCTGCGCGTGCTGCTCGACACCGACGTGCTGGCCGCCTACCACGGCGACCCGGCGGCGCGCAGTGTCGATGAAGTGCTGCTGTGCTACCCGGGCATCCTGGCGATCATTCATCACCGCCTGGCGCACCACCTGTACCAGGCCGGCCTGCCGCTGCTGGCGCGGATCAGCTCGGAGCTGGCGCATTCGGCCACGGGGATCGACATCCACCCCGGGGCGCAGATCGGCCCGAGTTTCTTCATCGACCACGGTACCGGCGTGGTGATCGGCGAAACCGCGATCATCGGCGAGCGCGTGCGCATCTATCAGGCGGTGACCCTGGGCGCCAAGCGCTTCCCCAGCGATGAGTCGGGCACCCTGCACAAGGGCTTGCCACGCCACCCGATCGTCGAGGACGATGTGGTTATCTATGCCGGGGCCACGGTGCTGGGGCGAATCACCATCGGCAAAGGCTCGACCATTGGCGGTAATGTGTGGCTGACCCGCAGCGTGCCGGCCGAGAGCAACATCACCCAGGCCAACCTGCAGCTGGATTGCCAGGACAAGAATTGATCTAGCATCTCTTCAGCCTGTACCGGCCTCTTCGCGGGCTTGCCCGCTCCCACAGAACCCCCACAGATTTTGAATTCTGTGCAGTATCTGTGGGAGCGGGTTTACCCGCGAAAGGGCCGGAACAGGAGGACACCAATCAGCGCCCCAATTCGCATTGAAATCCGATCCATGTTTAACTTGAACGCTTGTTCAATGAAAAACGCTGGTCCGCTGCCGGTGTTCAACAGGAGGATTCCTTTGCTGAACCCGTTCATTCCGAGCCTTACGTCATTCGACGAGGTGCGCCCCCAATGAGTGCACCGACCCCTTCCCTTGCCAATGGCAAGATCCGCATGAACCCTCCGGTGTTCTATTTCGCGGCAAGTTTCATCCTCATCTTCGGCCTGGTGGTCATTTCCTTTCCGCAAGCAGCAGGTGACTGGTTGCTGGCGGCGCAGAACTGGGCTGCCAACACGGTCGGCTGGTACTACATGCTGGCGATGACGCTGTACCTGGTCTTCGTGGTGGTCACCGCCTTGTCCGGCTACGGCAAGATCAAGCTCGGTGCCGACCACGACGAGCCCGAGTTCAGTTACCTGTCGTGGGCCGGCATGCTGTTCGCCGCCGGTATCAGCATCACCTTGTTCTTCTTCTGCGTCTCCGAACCCCTGACGCACATGCTGCAGCCGCCCCAGGGCGAAGCGGGCACGGCCGAGGCCGGGCGCCAGGCGATGCAGATCCTGTTCCTGCACTGGGGCCTGCATGGCTGGGGCGTGTTCGCCTTCGTCGGCATGGCCCTCGCCTATTTCGCCTACCGGCACAACCTGCCGCTGGCCTTGCGTTCGGCGTTGTACCCGCTGATCGGCAAGCGCATCAACGGGCCGATCGGCTATGCGGTGGACGGCTTCGGCATCATCGCCACGGTGTTCGGCCTGGGTGCCGACATGGGGTTTGGCGTGCTGCACCTGAACGCCGGCCTCGACTACCTGTTCGGCATCGACCACAGCCAGTGGGTGCAGGTGCTGCTCATCACCCTGATGATGGGCGCGGCGGTGGCCGTGGCCGTCGCCGGGGTGGAGAAGGGCGTGCGGGTGATGAGCGACATCAACCTGTTCCTGGCCTGCGCGCTGTTGCTGTTCGTGTTGTTCGCCGGGCCTACCCAGCATTTGTTCAACACGCTGATCCAGAACCTCGGCGACTACCTGGGTGCCTTGCCGCGCAAGAGCTTCGACGTCTATGCCTATGGCGAAAATCGCGACTGGCTGGGCGGCTGGACGGTGTTCTACTGGGCCTGGTGGATTGCCTGGGCGCCGTTCGTGGGCCTGTTCATCGCCCGCATCTCCCGTGGCCGCACAATCCGCGAGTTCGTCTTTGGCGTGCTGTTGATTCCGCTGGGCTTCACCTTGGCGTGGATGTCCATCTTCGGCAACAGCGCCCTGGACCAGGTCATCAACCACGGCATGACAGCGCTGGGCCAGTCGGCGCTGGATAATCCGTCGATGAGCCTGTACCTGCTGCTGGAGACCTACCCCTGGAGCAAGACGGTGATCGCCATGACGGTGTTCATCAGTTTCGTGTTCTTCGTCACCTCTGCCGACTCGGGTACCGTGGTGCTGTCGACCTTGTCGGCCAAGGGTGGCGATGCCGACGAGGACGGGCCGAACTGGCTGCGTATCTTCTGGGGGGCGATGACGGCGCTGATCACCAGTGCGCTGCTGTTCGCTGGCAGCATCGATTCGCTGAAATCGGCGGTGGTGCTGACCTCATTGCCGTTCTCGCTTATCTTGCTGTGCATGATGTGGGGGCTGCACAAGGCGTTCTACCTGGAGTCGCAACGGCAGATCGCACAGATGCATTCGCTGGCCCCGTTCGCCCAGTCACGCCGCGGCCGTGGCGGCTGGCGCCAGCGCCTGAGCCAGGCGGTGCACTTCCCGTCGCGTGATGAGGTGTACCGCTTCATGGACGACGTGGTGCGCCCGGCAATTGCCGATGTGCGTGAAGTGTTCGAACAGAAGGGCCTGGTGCTGATTACCCAGGACGACCCGAGCCATGACAACGTCAGCCTGAAGATTGGCCATGGCGAGGAACAGCCGTTCATTTACCAGGTGCAGATGCGTGGCTACTTCACGCCATCGTTCGCCCTGGGTGGGCTGGGTACGCAGGAGTTGAAGAACCGCCGTTACTACCGGGCGGAGGTGCACCTGAGCGAAGGCAGCCAGAACTATGACCTGGTGGGCTACAGCAAAGAGCAGATCATCAACGACATCCTCGACCAGTACGAGCGGCACATGCAGTTCCTGCATCTGGTCAGGTAATAACCTGTACCGGCCTCTTCGCGGGTAAACCCGCTCCCACAGGTACGGCGCTGGTTTTGAAGCCTGTGTAGCACCTGTGGGAGCGGGTTTACCCGCGAAGAGGCCGGTACAGGCAAAAACTAGAAGGGCGCATCCCCGAGGATGGTCGCCCGATGCATCACCCGCCGGTTCGGTCGGTAGTCATCCACGGCAAAATGCTGGGTCACGCGGTTGTCCCAGAACGCCACGTCATTCTCCTGCCACCGCCAGCGAATGCTGAACTCCGGCCGCGTCGCATGGGCGAACAGCAGTTTCAGCAGCGCCTCGCTTTCCAGCTCGCTCAGCTCATTGATGCGCGTGGTGAACCCCTCATTGACGAACAGCGCCTTGCGCCCGCTCACCGGATGCGTGCGCACCACCGGGTGCGACAGCGGCGGGTTGTTGCGCCGGGTTGCTTCCCAGCGCGCCAGGTCTTCCGGCGTGGTACCAAAGCGCTCCAGCGGGAACGACTTGGTGAAGTCATGGGTGGCGGTCAGCCCGTCGAGCATCTCGCGCAGCGGTGCCGACAAGGCTTCGAAGGCAGCGATGCCGCTGGCCCACAAGGTATCGCCACCGTAGGCCGGCAACTGCTTGGCGCTGAGCACCGCGCCCAGGGCCGGGGTCGGCAGGAAGGTCACATCGGTGTGCCACACCGCGTTGTCGCGCACATCGGTCACCGCTGTGTCGAGGATCAGTACCTGCGGGGTTTCCGGAACGTTGGGGTAGATCGGGTGGATATGCAGGTCGCCGAAGCGGGCGGCAAAACGCGCCTGCTGCTGCGGGTTGATCGGCTGGTCGCGGAAGAACAGCACCTGGTGTTGCAGCAGTGCCTGCTCGATGGCGTCACGTTCTTCGACGGTGATATCACGGCTGATGTCCACGCCGCTGATCTGGGCGCCAAGCGCCGGGCTGAGGGGGGTGATGGTCAGGCTCATGTCGGTCTCTTCAATCAGGCGCCAGGCTGCTGGCGTGGTCAACAGGGTTCAGTGGCTCTGCCCGTGCCAAGGCACCAGCTTGCGTTGCAGGGCACGCAGGCCCATTTCCAGGGCGAAGGCGATCAGGGCGATCAGCAGGATGCCCAGCACCACCACATCGGTAACCAGGAACTGTGCCGCCGACTGCACCATGAAGCCCAGGCCGCTGGTGGCGGCGATCAGTTCGGCGGCCACCAGGGTCGACCAGCCGACCCCAAGGCCAATTCGGATGCCGGTGAGGATGTCGGGCAGGGCGCTGGGCAGGATCACATGACGGATCAGCTGGGCCTTGGTCGCGCCCAGCGACTGCGCGGCACGCAGCTTGGCCGGGTCGACCGTGCGCACACCGGTGGCGGTGGCAATGGCGATGGGGGCGAAGATTGCCAGGTAGATCAGCAGCACCTTGGACAGCTCGCCGATGCCGCACCAGATGACGATCAGCGGCAAGTAGGCCAACGGCGGGATCGGCCGGTAGAACTCGATCAGCGGGTCGAGAATGCCGCGGGCCACGCGGTTGTAGCCGATGGCGATACCCACCGGGATGGCGGTGAGGGTGGCCGCCAGCAGGGCCACGCCGATGCGCCCCAGGCTGGCACCCAGGTGCTGCCACAGGCTGGCATCCATGTAGCCTTGGGTCAGCAAGGTCCCGGCCTTGGCCAGGATGTCGGCGGGCGAGGGCAGGAACAGCGGCTCGATCCAGCCGGCCGCTGTCACCAGCCACCAGGCCAACAGCAAGCTGGCCAGGGTCAGGGTGCTGATCCAGCGGGTGGGCAGGGTGCGGCGCAGCTTGGTGGCTGGCCGGGGTTGGGGGTTGTGTTTGCCGGCGACCGGCAGGTCCAGGCTGCTCATGCGCGCTCCTGCAGGTTTTGACGTTGGGAGAACACCCGCGCCAGTACGTGTTCGCGAGTTTCGATGAAGGCCGGGTCGGACTTGATCGCCCGCGCCGGTTCACCGGCTGCATACCGCTGGCCGAAGTCCAGTTGCAGGCGCTCCACCACGCGCCCCGGGTTGGGCGCCAGCAGCACCAGCTCGCTGGCAAGGAACACTGCTTCTTCGATGTCGTGGGTAATCAGGAACACCGGCTTGGCGGTGCGCTGCCATACCTGCAGCAACAGCTCCTGCATCTGCTCGCGGGTGAAGGCATCAAGTGCGCCGAACGGTTCGTCCATCAGCAGCACCCGTGGGTTGGCTGCCAACGCCCGAGCCAGGCCGACGCGCTGCTTCTGGCCACCGGACAATTGCCAGATACGCCGTTCGCCAAAGCCTTCGAGGTCGACCAGGGCCAGCATTTCACGGGCCTTGGCTTCACGCTCGGCGCGCGGCACGCCGGCCAGTTCCAGGCCGAATGCGACGTTGCCCAGCACGTTCTGCCAGGGCAGCAGCGCATCGTCCTGGAACACTACGCCGCGCTCGGCACCGGGGCCCTGGACGGGCACGCCGTCCAGGGTGATGCGCCCGCCGCTGGGGGCGACGAAGCCGGCGATCAGGTTGAGCAGCGAGGTCTTGCCGCTGCCGGAAGGCCCCAGGGCCACCAGCAGTTGGCGTGGCCCCAGGCTCAGGTTGATGTCGGCCAGTACCGGGGTTTCGGCACCGGGGTACTGTGCGCTGATGCGCTCCAGTTCGAGCAAGGCCATGGCAGGCTCCGGTCGGTTTTCTACAGGCTTAGTTGGGGAGGTACTGGGCGCTGACGTACGGTGAGTAGTCCGGCAGTACCGCGTCGACCTTGCCTTGCTGCTTGAGGAAGGTGGCCGTGTCGGTCAGCGCCTGGGTGGTCGGCGCGCCCAGTGCGTTGGCCTGGTCGGCGGCCAGCGGGTAGACGTTGCCCTGCAGCAGCACCGGGATGTCAGCAGGCTTGGCGCCCGACAGTTTGGCCAGCTTGCTCACGTTGTCGGGGTTGGCCAGCCAGGCTTGCGGGTTTTTGCGGTAGTCGGCGTAGGCGTCAAGGGTGACCTTGGCAAAGGCCTTGACCACGTCGGGGTGCTTGGCGGCGAAGTCCTTGCGCACGATCCATGCGTCGAAGGTCGGCGCACCTTTCTTGGCCAGCTCGCCGGAGGTGATCAGCACCTTGCCGTTTTCCTTGGCCACGCCCAGGGCCGGGTCCCAGACGTAGGTGGCGTCGATATCGCCGCGCTTCCAGGCAGCAATGATTGCCGGCGGCGCCAGGTTGAGGATCTGCACCTTGGACGGGTCGATGTTCCAGGTCTTCAGCGCAGCCAGCAGGCTGTAGTGGCCGGTGGAGACGAACGGCACGGCGACCTTCTTGCCGACCAGGTCTTGCGGAGTCTTGATGCTGTCGCGGGCGACCAGTGCTTCACCGGCGCCAATCTGCGTGGCAATCAGGAAGGTCTCGACCGGCAGCTTGCGGGTGGCTGCGGCGGCCAACGGGCTGGAGCCCAGGTAGCCGATCTGCACATCGCCGCTGGCTACGGCGGTGATCACGTCGGCGCCGTTGTCGAACTTGCGCCAGTCGATGCTGGCCTTGCTGGCTTTTTCGTAGTTGCCATCGACCTGCGCCACCTTGGCTGGGTCGACGGTGGTCTGGTAGGCCACGGTGAGGTCTGCGGCCTGGGCCAACCAGCTGGCGCTGGCGAGGGTCAGGGCGGCGAACAGGCGCAGCGGAGCGTGCGGGATCATGGTGAACCTCTCGTCAGGCAATCGGGTGTGATGGATGGCGAGAAGGCTAAATGATCTAAGAAAACTAAAATAAATAACTTTTTTGCATTAGCTTAGGAGCCAATTGCTAATCCATGCCACCGTAGTGCGACCGATGTGGGAGCGGGCGTGCCCGCGAACACCGGCGACGCCGGTGCCATCCACCGCGTCGCCTGCTTCGCGGGCATGCCCGCTCCCACATCGATCGCATTACGGCGCGACTCGGGGTGATTTCGCTCAATGGCGAAACCAGAGACCGCTGCTAGGCTTTTCCGTCCCGATAGAACGATCCGGAATTAGGTTATGAGCAAACGTTTGCAAATAACCTTTAGTTATGACAATGGCCGTTGATACAACGAAATGCAGTAACAGTTCCTAACATATTCCGTAAAAATCTTAGCAATTCATAAAACGGTCATTTTGGATTTATAGGATTGTCATTATCCTGTAGCGCAGCTGGCGTCTTAGACCAAAGTCGCGAAACGTTTAGAAACGATTGACTTCATGGTCACGCTTTGGGACTAAATCGCCAATCCACGGTGAGCGGGGCAGCAGATCCCACCGCCAGAGATACACAAAAATTAGAACGTAGAGGAGCAAAACATGTACAAGTCCAGCCTGGCCCTGGCCGTGGCACTGGGGGTTCTCGCCCAACAAGCAGGCGCTGCCGGTTTCGTTGAAGACAGCAAACTGTCGCTCAGCTCGCGCACCATGTACTTCAACGATGACAACCGCGAAGGTGGTGCTGACAACCGTGAGTCGGGTCAGGGCTTCAAGCTCGACTACCTTTCCGGTTTCACCGAGGGCACCGTAGGCTTCGGCGTAGACGTACAAGCTCTGTGGGGGATCCACCTCGACGGCGGTCGCGGCAAGCACCCGAATAGCAGCACCTTCTTCCCGAGCGACACCGATGGTTCCGCCGTGAGCCAGTGGGCTCGTATTGGTGGCAACGCCAAGGCTCGTTTCTCCAAAACCGAGGCCCACTTCGGTAGCGCCCTGGCGCCGAACCTGCCGATTCTGGTCTCCAACGATGGTCGTTTGCTGCCGCAAACCTTCGAAGGCGGCACCATCCAGTCGAAAGAAATCGACAACTTGACCATCAACGCCGGTCAGCTGACCCACGCTATGGGGCGTGCTTCGAGCAACCGCACTGGGCTGTCGGTCAACGGTGCTACTGCCGACAGCAACAAGTTCATCTACGGTGGCCTGGACTACAAGCTCACCCCTGACCTGACGCTGCAGTACTACTACTCGAATCTGAAAGACTTCTACAAGCAGCACTTCCTGGGTGCTACCCACATCTTCAAGATTTCCGATGACCAATCGTTCAAGACAGATCTGCGATACTTCGACAGCAGTAGCGATGGCAAGAACGGGCCTGGCGAATACAGCTTCAACAACAACGGCGGCTATCGCAAGAACAATGGCGAGGTCGACAACAAGACCTGGTCTGCCATGTTTACCTACAGCTTGGGTGGCCATGCCTTGATGCTGGGTCATCAGCAAGTTAGCGATGACGGTGGTTTCGTCTGGTTGAACCAAGGTTCGGTGACCGATGGCAATGGCCGACCAGAAGGTGCAGGTGGCGCGAGCTTCTACCTGTTCACCGATAGTATGATCAACCAGTTCGCCCGTGCTGGTACCAACACCACCTTCGGCCAGTACAGTTATGACTTCGCCCGCGTTGGCGTGCCTGGCCTGAAGGCTTCGGTCGCCTACCTGCGCGGTACCGATATCCGTAACTTCTCCGGTAACGGTACTTACCACGAGTGGGAACGTGACGCTCGTATCGACTATGTCATCCAGGAAGGCACCCTCAAGGGCCTGGGCGCTAGCCTGCGTCACGGTGTCTACCGTGGTGAGGGTGAAGCGCCAGTCGACAAAGATCAGACTCGCTTCATCGTGAACTACACTTACAACTTCATGTAAGCAGTAGCTGAACAAGAAGCCTCGCCTAGTGCGAGGCTTTTTTATGTCTGAAATTCTAAATTCCTGCAGGTTATAAATAAATCAGTATTTATTCTTTTTATTTTTAATCGAATGCAGGCACATTGAACCCATACGGTACAGAACCCAGCACAGGAGCCGCAGCCCATGAGCCTAAAACTCGGCGATATCGCCCCCGATTTCGAACAGGATTCCAGCGAAGGCAAGATCCGCTTCCATGAGTGGCTGGGCAACAGCTGGGGGGTTCTGTTCTCCCACCCGGCCGACTTCACCCCGGTTTGCACCACCGAGCTGGGCCTGACCGCCAAGCTGAAGGACGATTTCGCCAAACGCGGTGTCAAGGCCATTGCCCTGTCGGTAGACCCGGTCGATTCGCACCACCGCTGGATCGATGACATCAACGAAACCCAGAACACCGTGGTCAACTTCCCGATCATCGCCGACGCCGACCGCAAGGTGTCCGACCTGTACGACCTCATCCACCCGAACGCCAGCGACACCCTGACCGTGCGCTCGCTGTTCGTCATCGACCCGAACAAGAAGGTGCGCCTGACCATCACCTATCCGGCCAGTACCGGGCGCAACTTCAACGAAATCTTGCGGGTGATCGACTCGCTGCAGCTGACCGACAACCACAAGGTCGCCACGCCAGGGAACTGGCAGGACGGTGACGATGTGGTGATCGTGCCGTCGCTGAAGGATGAGGAAGAGATCAGGCAGCGCTTCCCCAAAGGTTACCGGGCGGTCAAACCCTATTTGCGGCTGACCCCGCAGCCCAATCGTTAAAGGATTCCTCGTTGCATTGCTCTTAGCCATAGCAGGGATATTCGGGCCGTTTCGACGGCCCTTTTTTATGCCTGCTGAAACTGCATGGGCTTCTTCGCGGGTAAACCCGCTCCCACAGGGATAACGGAAGCCCCAGGCCTGGTGCGGTCCCTGTGGGAGCGGGTTTACCCGCGAAAGGGCCAAAATAGGAAATTGATAAAAATGGAATAAACAAATGAAAAAATATGATTTCTAGATATATGCGTCGGCTGTTAATGTCACCTCCAACAGAACACAAGGAAGCGCTGCAATGCTGGTCGTATCAATCGGTGGAAGCCCCAGTACCCGTTCACGCTCCGGCGTGCTGCTGGAGCGTTCTCGCCAGTGGCTGCAGGACCAGGGCGTCGAGGTAGTGACGTTCCAGGTACGTGACTTTCCCGCCGAAGACCTGCTGCACGCCCGTTTCGACAGCCCGCAGGTGCAGCACTTCCAGCAGCTGGTGGCCCAGGCCGATGGCCTGATCGTCGCCACTCCGGTGTACAAGGCCTCGTTCGCCGGTGCCCTGAAAACCTTGCTCGACCTGCTGCCCGAACGCGCCCTGGCACACAAGATCGTGTTGCCAATCGCCACCGGCGGCAGCATCGCCCACATGCTGGCGGTGGATTACGCACTGAAACCCGTGCTGTCGGCACTCAAGGCGCAAGAGACCCTGCAAGGGATCTTCGCCGACGACAGCCAGGTCGCCTACGCAGAAGGCAGCAGACCCGCGCAGCTGGCAGCGGCGCTGGAAGAACGCCTGCAGGACGCGCTGGAAACCTTCCATGTTGCGCTGGCCCGCCGGCCGCGCCCCGTGGCTCCCGGCGTATTGAACGAACGCCTGATCAGCGCTCGCTGGAGCATCTGACTGGCTTGACCCGCTTCACCACCTTACTCGCCCGACAACGAGGCAAGCAGGTGCAACCCGAACCCACTCGCACAGGAGAGCGCCATGCGCACAGTCTTCTTGCGTCGCGGTCTGGTCGCCCTGTTTGCGGCGGCTGTGTCCTTCGGCGCCATTACCCAAGCCCAGGCCGAGAGCCTGCGTATCGGTTACCAGAAATACGGCACCCTGGTGCTGCTCAAGGCCAAGGGCACGCTGGAAAAGCGCCTGGCCGAGCAGGGCGTGCAGGTGCAATGGACCGAGTTCCCCGGCGGCCCGCAACTGCTTGAAGGGCTGAACGTTGGCTCCATCGATTTTGGCGTGACCGGCGAAACCCCACCGGTGTTCGCCCAGGCTGCCGGTGCCGACCTGCTGTACGTCGCCTACGAGCCGCCAGCGCCGCACAGCGAGGCGATCCTGGTGCCGAAGGGCTCGCCCATCCAGTCGGTCAAAGACCTCAAGGGCAAGAAAGTCGCTCTCAACAAAGGCTCCAACGTCCACTACCTGCTGGTTCGCGCCCTGGACGACGCAGGCCTGAAATACAGCGATATCCAGCCGGTGTACCTGCCCCCGGCCGATGCCCGGGCCGCCTTCGAGCGCGGCAGCGTGGATGCCTGGGTGATCTGGGACCCGTACCAGGCTGCCGCCGAGAAACAGCTGCAGGCTCATGCCTTGCGCGACGGCAAGGGCCTGGTCGACAACCATCAGTTCTACCTGGCCACTCGCAACTACGCGACCCAGCACCCGGCGGTGATCAACACCCTGATCGAAGAAGTGCGCGCCGTGGGTGAATGGTCCCGGGCCAACCCGCAGGAAGTGACCGACCAGGTCGCACCACTGCTCGGCCTGCCCGCCGACATCACCCTGACCTCGGTCAAGCGCCAAGGCTACGGTGCCGCGCCGCTCACCCCGGAAGTGGTGGCTGCGCAACAGAAGATCGCTGACACGTTCCAGGCACTGAAGCTGATTCCCAAGCCGCTGAGCATCAAGGACGTGATCTGGACACCCCCGGCCAAGGTCGCCAGTGCGCCTTGATTGATTTGCCTGCGCCGGGGCGTCGCCCTGGCTGAGCCCCCTTGAGGAGACAACTCCAATGAGCCTGAACATCTTCTGGTTTCTTCCTACCCAC
Source organism: Pseudomonas sp. NLJ1 (assembly GCF_049486705.1). Classification (NCBI taxonomy): domain Bacteria; kingdom Pseudomonadati; phylum Pseudomonadota; class Gammaproteobacteria; order Pseudomonadales; family Pseudomonadaceae; genus Pseudomonas; species Pseudomonas sp. NLJ1. The sequence goes on from NZ_CP137735.1 coordinate 3,058,597, forward strand.
GGTGACGGCAAGTACCTGGGCACCTCCGATGGCGCGCGCGCCGTCGACCATGGCTACCTGCAGCAGATCGCCCAGGCGGCCGACCGGCTTGGCTTTGGTGGCGTGCTGATCCCTACCGGGCGTTCCTGCGAGGACTCCTGGCTGGTCGCGGCATCGCTGATACCGGTGACCCAGCGCCTGAAGTTCCTGGTCGCCCTGCGCCCCGGGATCATTTCGCCGACCGTGGCGGCACGCCAGGCCGCAACCCTTGATCGCCTGTCCAATGGCCGCGCGCTGTTCAACCTGGTGACCGGTGGCGACCCGGACGAGTTGGCCGGTGACGGCCTGCACCTGAACCATCAGGAACGTTATGAAGCCTCTGTGGAGTTCACCCGTATCTGGCGCAAGGTGCTGGAAGGCGAAGTGGTCGACTACGACGGCAAGCACATCCAGGTGAAGGGCGCCAAGCTGCTCTACCCGCCAATCCAGCAACCACGCCCGCCACTGTATTTCGGCGGTTCCTCCGAAGCCGCACAGGATTTGGCTGCGGAGCAGGTCGAGCTGTACCTGACCTGGGGCGAGCCGCCGAGTGCGGTCGCTGAAAAAATCGCCCAGGTGCGTGAGAAAGCTGCCGCCCAGGGCCGCGAAGTGCGCTTCGGCATCCGCCTGCACGTGATCGTGCGGGAAACCAACGAAGAAGCCTGGGCCGCTGCCGACAAACTCATTTCGCACCTGGACGACGACACCATCGCTCGCGCCCAGGCCTCGCTGGCGCGCTTCGACTCGGTCGGCCAGCAACGCATGGCAGCCCTGCACAACGGCAACCGTGACAAGCTGGAGGTCAGCCCCAACCTGTGGGCTGGTGTCGGCCTGGTGCGTGGTGGTGCCGGCACCGCGCTGGTGGGTGACGGCCCGACCGTCGCGGCGCGGGTCAAGGAGTACGCCGAGCTGGGTATCGATACCTTCATCTTCTCCGGCTACCCGCACCTGGAAGAGTCGTACCGGGTGGCCGAGCTGCTGTTCCCGCACCTGGATGTGCAACGCCCGGAGCAAGCCAAGACCGGTGGTTATGTGAGCCCGTTTGGTGAAATGGTGGCCAACGATATCCTGCCCAAGTCCGTTGCGCAGAGCTGAGGGCCAGGCCATGAGTCGTGCAACCTCCAACAACCTTGGCCAGCGCCTGGCACCATGGGCGCTGCCGGTACTGCTGCTGGCCGTCTGGCAGCTGGCGGTCAGCGCCGGCTGGCTGTCGACGCGCATCCTGCCGGCGCCCAGCGCCGTGCTCAGTGCCGGCGTCGAGCTGGTGCGCAGCGGCGAGATCTGGACCCACCTGGCCATCAGTGGCTGGCGTGCCGGGCTGGGCTTCCTCATCGGTGGCAGCATCGGCCTGGTGCTGGGCTTCATCACCGGCCTGTCGAATTGGGGCGAACGCCTGCTCGACAGCTCGGTGCAGATGATCCGCAACGTGCCGCACCTGGCGCTGATCCCGCTGGTGATCCTGTGGTTCGGTATCGACGAGTCGGCAAAGATCTTCCTGGTCGCGCTGGGCACGCTGTTCCCGATCTACCTGAACACTTACCACGGCATCCGCAACGTCGACCCGGCGCTGGTGGAAATGGCGCGCAGCTACGGCCTGTCCGGCTTCAGCCTGTTCCGCCAGGTGATCCTGCCTGGGGCGCTGCCTTCGATCCTGGTAGGCGTGCGTTTCGCTCTGGGCTTCATGTGGCTGACCCTGATCGTTGCCGAAACCATTTCGGCCAGTTCCGGCATCGGCTACCTGGCAATGAACGCTCGTGAGTTCCTGCAGACCGACGTGGTGGTGCTGGCCATCGTCCTGTATGCCGTGCTCGGCAAACTCGCCGACCTCGCCGCCCGCGGCCTGGAACGTGTGTGGCTGCGCTGGCACCCGGCCTATCAAGTGGCGAAGAAGGAGGGCGCATGACCGTACTCAAGGAACAGCCGCCGCGCTTGCTGCGTGGCATCCCGCTGGCTTCCAGCGGCCTGCGCAAGACCTTTGGCCAGCGCGAAGTGCTCAAGGGCATCGAGCTACACATTCCTGCCGGTCAGTTTGTCGCCATCGTCGGCCGCAGTGGTTGCGGCAAGAGTACCTTGCTGCGCCTGCTGGCTGGTCTCGACCAGCCCACTGCAGGCCAGTTGCTGGCCGGTGCGGCGCCGCTGGAACAGGCCCGCGAAGAAACCCGCCTGATGTTCCAGGACGCACGCCTGCTGCCGTGGAAGAAGGTAATCGACAACGTTGGCCTGGGCCTGTCTGGCGACTGGCGCCCGCGTGCGCGGGAAGCTTTGGAGTCGGTTGGCCTGGCCGACCGCGCCAATGAATGGCCGGCGGCTCTGTCGGGTGGCCAGAAGCAGCGCGTGGCCTTGGCCCGGGCGCTGATTCATCAGCCGCGCCTGCTGCTGCTGGACGAGCCGCTCGGTGCGCTGGATGCATTGACTCGTATCGAGATGCAGCAACTGATCGAGCGCCTGTGGCGTCAGCACGGCTTCACCGTGTTGCTGGTTACCCACGATGTCAGCGAGGCAGTCGCCGTGGCTGACCGGGTGATCCTGATCAAGGATGGCGAGGTCGGGCTCGACCTCACTGTCGACCTTGCACGGCCTCGGGCGCGTGGTTCGCACCGCCTGGCCGCGCTGGAAAGCGAAGTGCTCAACCGTGTTCTGTCGGCCCCGGGCGCTGCGCCCGAGCCGGATCCTGTAGCCCCTTTGCCCACGCAACTGCGTTGGGCGCACTGAACCCCAGAAGCCAAAAGGAAGCAAATCATGACTATCAAAGCCATCAACGTTCGCAACCAGTTCAAAGGCACCGTGAAGGAAATCCTCGAAGGCCCGGTACTGTCGGAAATCGACGTGCAGACTGCCTCGGGCATCGTCACTTCGGTCATCACTACCCGCTCCGTGCGTGAGCTGGAGCTGCAGGTGGGCAGTGAGGTTATTGCCTTTGTGAAGTCGACCGAAGTGTCCATCGCCAAGCTGTGATGGATGTGGGCCATGGGGCTGCTTTGCAGCCCAATCGCCGGCAAGCCAGCTCCCACAGGTACCCCACAAGCTTCAGGCCTTGTGCTGTACCTGTGGGAGCTGGCTTGCCGGCGATGAGGCCATCAAATTCAACGCTTGGCCAGAAACGGCGGCAGATACAACCCCAGGTACGCCTCGAACACCCGCTTGCCTTCCTCGGCCATGCGCGGTGTGATCGCCTCATGCAGCTGCACCGACCGTGCATAAACCCGGTCGCTCAGCTCCATGGCCAGGGCAAACACGTCCACATCCGCCGGCATCACCGGCAGATGAAAGTGCTGGTCGAACAACTTGTGCATCAAGTCGCCCAGTTCCATGTCGTGCTGCCGATCGGCCTGCACCACTTCGCTCAGGCCATGCTGGGCCAGGATCAGCTGCCGCGCCGCCGCGTCCTCGTTGTAGATATCCAGCATGCGCTGCTCGATCAGCCGTGACAGTTCGTGCCAGGTGTTGACCGCACTGCTGTCGATAGGCGCGCTCAGCGCTTCACGGAAGGCCCGGTGTACATCGGTCGTCAACGCCTCCAGCAGCGCCGGCACGCTGGCGAAAAAGTGGTACACCGAAGACGGTGGAATCTGCGCGCGCTCGGCCACGCTGTAGATCGACAGGCTTGCCACCCCCAGCTCGGCCAGCAACTCGCGTGCAGCCGCCAGAATCGCCTCGATCCTGGCCTGGCTGCTGGCGCGCGGCCTGCGCGGGGAAGCAGTGCGGGTCATCAGTTGCTGATCGCCAGGATGCTGGCCTGGTAGGCGCCGACGAACAGATCGAAGTCGCCGACCTCCTGCTGTTCCAGGCGCGACTGCTCGGCCAGCGAGTCGCGGGCGAGGGTTTCGAAAGCCTGCTGGCGCTCGACCGGCAGTGGCTGCTCGCGGAAGGTTTCGGCGTGGATACGGCTTTGGCGCAGGGAAAACTGGACGAAGCTCTCGTCATGCTCGGTCATGCGTGCCAGCACCTGGGCCGAAGGCGTCAGCGAGGCATCGTCGACCTTGGCCTGTTGGGCATCCAGGGCCTTGCCGTGTTCTGCACTGCCTTGCGCCTGGTCGAGCAGCTCGGCCAGTGGGCGGATATGCTCGATCAGCTCGCTGGCCCAGGCCTTCAGGCCAATCGGCTGGCCATTGCGGCGCAGTTCCAGGCCCGGGCGACGGCCTTCCTTGACCACGGTCAGGAAGTTGCTGGTGCACTGGCCGCATTCGCCGTTATCCAGTTGCGGGCTGTCTTCCAGCGCGCAGAACAGCAGGAACGCGTCGAGGAAGCGTGCCTCGGTCAGGTCGATGCCCACCGGCAGGAACGGGTTGATGTCCAGGCAACGCACTTCCACGTACTGCACGCCGCGCGAGGTCAGGGCCTGGATCGGCCGCTCGCCGGTGTAGGTGACGCGCTTGGGGCGAATGTTCGAGTAGTACTCGTTCTCGATCTGCAGGATGTTGGTGTTCAGCTGTACCCACTCGCCATCCACGTGCGTGCCGACTTCGACGTAAGGCGGGTAGGGCGTGCCCACCGCCTTGCGCAGGCTGTCGGTATAGCTGGCCAGGTTGTTGTAGCACGGCGTGAGGCCGGCCTGGGCGTTGCTCTGGTAGCCCAGGTCGCTCATGCGCAGGCTGGTGGCGTAGGGCAGGTACAGGGTTTCGGCGTCCAGCTCTTCGAGCTGGTGCGGGCGGCCACGCAGGAAGCCTTTGTCCAGTGCCGGCGAGGCGCCGAACAGGTACATCAGCAGCCAGCTGTAGCGGCGGAAATTGCGGATCAGCGCGATATAGGCCGACGACTGGTAGTCGCGGTCGCTCTCGCTGCCGCCTTCTGCGGCGCGCAGCAACGGCCACAAAGCTTCGGGCAGCGAGAAGTTGTAATGGATACCGGCGATGCACTGCATGGTGCGGCCATAGCGCAGGGCCAGGCCCTTGCGGTAGACGTGCTTGAGCTTGCCGATGTTCGAGCTGCCGTACTCGGCGATCGGGATGTCCTCCTCGGCCGGCAGCGTGCAGGGCATCGACGGGCTCCACAGGTATTCGTCGCCCAGCTTGCTGTAGACGAAACGGTGGGTCTCTTCGAGGCTTTCCAGCACCTTGGCCGGGTCGGGCAGGGCCGGGGTGATGAACTCCAGCAGCGACTCGGAATAATCGGTGGTGATCTGCTCGTTGGTCAGCGCCGATCCCAGGGCTTGCGGATGCGGGGTCTGGGCCAGGCGACCTTCGTTGGTCACGCGCAGGCATTCGCGCTCAATACCGTGCAGGCACTGCTTGAGCAGGGGGAGATTGGCGCCGAGCAGGCTCAGGCGGCGGTTGAGGAGGTCGCTCAAGATGTATTCCTTCACGCGTCGGTCGCCCCAATATGGGGGTAGAAAAGACGGTCTACAAGGGTAGTGGGAAAAGGAACTGGCGTTGTCGCCTGGTTTACGCGGTTCCGGCATTGCGCAGCGCCGACTTCGGGGGCCGCTTCGCAGCCCATTGCCGGCAAGCCGGGCTCCCACAGGTGCACCACGATTTCAGGCTTGTGGATTACCTGTGAGAGCCCGGCTTGCCGGCGATGGGGCGCGAAGCGGCCCCTTGCTGTTGCCGAAAATACCGCAGATACCGCCTGGTGGGCTAGAGAACGGCAAAGGTTCCTTGCGCTTTCGCCACCAGCTTGTCGCCCTGAACTACGTCGGCGTCGACCACCAGGGTGCGCCGCCCGGCGTGCAGCACACGGGCGGTGCACAGCACCTCACCGTCACTGACGGCGCGCATGTAGTTGATCTTGCACTCGATGGTGACGCTTTGCTGGTCGAAGCCATGGCTGGCCGAGCAGGCCAGGCCCATGGCGATGTCCACCAGGCTGAAGATCGCCCCGCCGTGCAGCTTCTGGCCACGGTTGCGCAAGTGTGGTTCGAGCGCCAGGGCTACCTCGGCAACACCTGTTTCCAGGCGTTGCAGGCGGCAGCCCAAAAGCTGGCTGAAGGCGCTTTCGACGTACTCGCTTGGTACGTCCATCACTTCTTCTTCAGCTGCTTGGCGTTGGCGAACAGCGCGGCCATGGCGTTATTGGCCGGGGCAGCAGTGGCGGTTTCGCGCTGGCGCGGCGCCTGCTGCTGACGGTTGCCGCCATTGCCACGGTTACCGCCGCGGTTGCCTTCGACCTTTTCGCCCGGGGTGTCGCTCATGCGCATGGACAGGCCGACGCGTTTGCGCGGGATGTCCACTTCCATGACCTTGACCTTGACCACGTCGCCGGCCTTGACCGCTTCACGTGGGTCCTTGATGAACTTCTCCGACAGCGCCGAGATATGTACCAGGCCGTCCTGGTGCACGCCGATGTCGACGAAGGCACCGAAGTTGGTGACGTTGGTCACCACGCCTTCGAGGATCATGCCCGGTTCCAGGTCCTTGAGGTCTTCGACGCCGTCCTGGAAGGTGGCGGTCTTGAACTCGGGGCGTGGGTCGCGGCCAGGCTTGTCCAGTTCCTGCAGGATGTCGGTGACGGTCGGCAGGCCGAAGGTTTCATCGGTGAACTTCTTCGGGTCCAGGCGCTTGAGGAAGCTGCTGTCACCGATCAGCGAACGAATGTCGCGGTCGGTGTCGGCGGCAATACGCTGCACCAGCGGGTAGGCCTCGGGGTGTACTGCGGAGGCGTCCAGCGGGTTGTCGCCGTTCATCACGCGCAGGAAGCCGGCGGCCTGTTCGAAGGTTTTCTCACCCAGGCGGCTGACCTTTTTCAGTGCCGCACGCGTGGCGAACGGGCCGTTGGCATCGCGATGGGCGACGATGTTCTGCGCCAGGGTGGCGTTGAGGCCGGAGATGCGCGTCAGCAGCGCCACCGACGCTGTGTTGACGTCGACGCCCACGGCGTTCACGCAGTCCTCGACCACGGCGTCCAGGCCACGCGCCAGTTTCAGCTGGGACACGTCGTGCTGGTACTGGCCGACACCGATGGATTTCGGGTCGATCTTCACCAGTTCGGCCAGCGGGTCCTGCAGACGGCGGGCAATCGACACGGCACCACGGATCGACACGTCCAGGTCCGGGAATTCACGGGCGGCCAGCTCCGAGGCGGAGTACACCGAAGCGCCGGCTTCGGAGACCATGACCTTGGTGATCTTCAAGGCCGGGTACTTCTTGACCAGTTCGGTCACCAGCTTGTCGCTTTCGCGGCTGGCGGTGCCATTGCCGATGGCGATCAGTTCCACCGAGTGCTTGGCGCACAGCGCGGCCATGATCGAAATGGTGCGGTCCCAGTCGTTCTTTGGCGCGTGCGGGTAGACCGTGGTGTGGTCCAGCAACTTGCCTGTGGCATCGACCACGGCGATCTTGCAGCCGGTACGCAGGCCCGGGTCGAAGCCCAGGGTGGCGCGAGGGCCGGCCGGGGCGGCCAGCAGCAGGTCGTGCAGGTTGTGGGCGAACACATTGATCGCCTCGCCTTCGGCGTTGTCGCGCAGCTCGCCGAACAGGTCGGTTTCCAGATGGGTGTACAGCTTGACCTTCCAGGTCCAGCGCACCACTTCACCCAGCCACTTGTCGGCAGGGCGGTTGCGGTTCTCGATGCCGACATGGTTGCTGATCATGAGTTCGCACGGGTGCAGGGTGCCGGGCAGTTCCTCACCGACTTTCAGCGAGGCGCTCAGCACGCCTTCGTTACGCCCGCGGAAAATTGCCAGGGCGCGGTGCGACGGGGCGTTGCGCAGCAGTTCGTCATGGGCGAAGTAGTCGCGGAACTTGGCGCCTTCTTCTTCCTTGCCAGGCACGACACGGGCGCTGAGCACCGATTCCTGCTTGAGGAAACTGCGCAGCTTGTCGAGCAGGGCGGCGTCTTCGGCGAAGCGCTCCATGAGGATGTACTTTGCGCCTTCCAGCGCGGCCTTGACGTCGGCCACGCCCTTTTCGGCGTTGACGAAGCGTGCGGCTTCGCTTTCCGGGGCCAGGTCGGGGTTGTTGAACAGGCCGTCGGCCAGCTCGCCGAGGCCGGCTTCCAGGGCGATCTGGCCCTTGGTGCGGCGCTTCTGCTTGTACGGCAAGTACAGGTCTTCGAGGCGGGTCTTGGTATCGGCCAGCTTGATTTCGCGGGCCAGTTCCGGGGTCAGCTTGCCCTGCTCCTCGATGCTGGCCAGGATGCTGGCGCGGCGTTCGTCGAGTTCGCGCAGGTAGCGCAGGCGCTCTTCCAGATGGCGCAGCTGGGTATCGTCCAGGCTACCGGTCACTTCCTTGCGGTAACGGGCGATGAAGGGCACGGTCGAGCCTTCGTCCAACAGGCCCACGGCCGCCTCGACCTGCTGGGGGCGTACGCCCAGTTCCTCGGCGATACGGCTGTTGATGCTGTCCATGTAAACCACCTGACATTTGTGAATACGGGGGTCGCCTGTGGGTCTTTCGCCCGGCGGCGCTGGATGAAAGCCGCGCATTATACCCATCGCAAACGGCTTGCGGTGATGGCGCCCGGCCAGTCGGAACTGGCGCCGGGGGAAAAATCTGCTAACAATGCTCACGCTACGTGCAGCAATGGCTACGCCATAATGCGCGGCGATATCAGAGGAGTTATTCATGACCGGCACGCCAAACACCGCTGAAGGTGACAAGATTCTCATCGTCGACGACGACCCGGGGCTGAGCAGCCTGCTGGAACGTTTCTTCACCAGCAAGGGCTACCGTGCCCGCGCAGTACCCAACACCGAGCAGATGGACCGCCTGCTGCAGCGTGAGGTGTTCAATCTGGTGGTGCTCGACCTGATGCTGCCCGGCGAGGATGGCCTGTCGGCGTGCAAGCGCCTGCGTCAGCAGAACAACCAGATCCCGATCATCATGCTCACTGCCAAGGGCGACGAGTTCAGCCGTATCAAGGGCCTGGAGCTGGGCGCCGACGACTACCTGGGCAAACCGTTCAACCCGGACGAGCTGATGGCCCGGGTCAAGGCCGTGCTGCGCCGCCAGGCACCGAGCGTGCCGGGTGCGCCTGGCAGCGAAGACGAGTCGGTCACCTTCGGCGACTACGAGTTGTCGCTGGCTACCCGCGAACTCAAGCGTGGCGACGAAGTGCACATGCTCACCACCGGTGAGTTCGCCGTGCTCAAGGCGCTGGTGATGCACGCGCGCGAGCCGCTGACCCGCGACAAGCTGATGAACCTGGCGCGTGGCCGTGAATGGGATGCGCTGGAACGCTCCATCGATGTGCAGATCTCGCGTCTGCGCCGCATGATCGAGCCGGACCCGTCCAAGCCGCGTTATATCCAGACCGTCTGGGGCGTGGGCTACGTGTTCGTGCCGGACGGAATCGCCGGTAAATGATGCCGCGCCATCGATGAAGACACCGCTCTGGTTTCCGCAAAGTTTCTTCGCCCGCACCCTGTGGCTGGTGTTGATCGTCGTCCTGTTCTCCAAGGCCTTGACCCTGGTCTACCTGTTGATGAACGAGGACGTGCTGGTCGACCGTCAGTACAGCCACGGTGTGGCGCTGACCCTGCGCGCCTATTGGGCGGCCGACGAAGAAAACCGCGACAAGATCGCCGAAGCGGCAGGCCTTATCCGGGTCACCGGTTCGGGCGTGCCCGAGGGCGAGCAGCACTGGCCCTACAGTGAAATCTACCAACGGCAGATGCAGGCCGAGTTGGGCGAGGACACCGAGGTACGGCTGCGCATTCATGCGCCGCCAGCGTTGTGGGTCAATGCGCCAAGCCTGGGCCCGGGCTGGTTGAAGGTACCGCTGTACCCGCACCCGCTGCGTGGGCAGAAGATCTGGAACGTGTTGGGTTGGTTCCTGGCCATCGGCCTGTTGTCCACCGCCTCGGCCTGGATCTTCGTGCGCCAGCTGAACCAGCCGCTCAAGCGCCTGGTGTTTGCTGCCCGGCAGCTGGGCCAGGGGCGCAGCGTGCGCCTGCCGATCAGCGACACGCCCAGCGAAATGACCGAGGTGTACAAGGCCTTCAATCAGATGGCAGAGGATGTCGAGCAGGCCGGGCGCGAGCGCGAGCTGATGCTGGCGGGGGTTTCCCACGACCTGCGCACACCGCTGACGCGCCTGCGCCTGTCGTTGTCGTTGCTGGACAGCGACAACGAACTGAGCGACGACATGGTCCGCGATATCGAGGACATGGATGCGATCCTCGACCAGTTCCTGGCCTTTATCCGTGATGGCCGTGACGAGCCGGTTGAAGAGGTCGACCTGGCCGACCTGGTGCGCGAGGTGGTGGCGCCGTACAACCAGCCGGAAGAACGGGTGCGCCTGTGCCTGGAGCCGATTCCGCCGTTCCCGCTGCGCCGGGTTTCGCTCAAGCGCATGCTGGGCAACCTGATCGGCAATGCCTTGCACCACGCCGGCAAGGGGGTGGAGGTGGCCGCCTATGTGTCGGGCGACGAGAGTGCGCCGTACGTGGTGCTGAGCGTGCTGGACCGTGGAACGGGGATAGACGAGTCGGAGCTTGAGACCATCTTCAACCCGTTCATTCGTGGTGACCGGGCCCGGGGGGGCAAGGGCACCGGACTGGGGCTGGCGATCGTCAAGCGGATCGCGGCGCAGCATGGTGGGAATGTGGAGTTGCGCAATCGCTCTGGTGGAGGGATCGAGGCGCGGGTACGGTTGCCTTTGGGGTTGTTGCTGCCGCGTAATGCCGTGTGATTGCCGGGGCCGCTTTGCGGCCCTTTCGCGACACAAGGCCGCTCCTACAGAGGATCGCGTAATCCTGTAGGAGCGGCCTTGTGTCGCGATGGGCTGCGCAGCAGCCCCAAAATCTCAGCCCTTACCCTTGGTCCGAGTCTGATTAGGCCCGCCATTTTTCTCCAGATGCTCGATGATCATCCCGGCCACGTTCTTGCCAGTGGTCACTTCGATGCCTTCCAGCCCCGGCGACGAATTCACCTCCATCACCAGCGGCCCATGGTTGGAGCGCAGGATATCCACACCCGCCACGCTCAGGCCCATCACCTTGGCCGCGCGAATGGCAGTCATGCGTTCTTCCGGGGTGATCTTGATCAGGCTGGCCACACCACCGCGGTGCAGGTTGGAGCGGAATTCACCCGGTTTGGCCTGGCGCTTCATCGAGGCGATGACCTTGTCGCCGACCACGAAGCAGCGGATATCCGCGCCACCAGCTTCCTTGATGTATTCCTGCACCATGATGTTCTGCTTCAACCCCATGAACGCCTCGATCACCGATTCGGCGGCCTTGGTGGTTTCGCACAGCACCACGCCGATGCCCTGGGTGCCTTCCAGCACCTTGATCACCAGCGGGGCGCCGTTGACCATCTGGATCAGGTCGGGGATGTCGTCCGGCGAGTGGGCAAAGCCGGTGATCGGCAGGCCGATGCCGCGCCGCGACAGCAGTTGCAGCGAACGCAGCTTGTCGCGGGAGCGGGCGATCGCTACCGACTCGTTGAGCGGGTACACACCCATCATCTCGAACTGGCGCAGCACCGCGCAGCCATAGAAAGTCACCGATGCGCCGATGCGCGGGATCACCGCGTCGAAGCCTTCCAGCGGCTTGCCGCGGTAGTGGATCTGAGGCTTGTGGCTGGCAATGTTCATGTAGGCCCGCAGGGTGTCGATCACCACCATTTCGTGGCCCCGCTGGGTACCGGCCTCGACCAGGCGGCGGGTGGAATACAGACGCGGATTGCGCGACAGCACAGCGATCTTCATGCAGCACCTGTTACAGGAGAAAGGGTGGCCGGGAAGGCCGGTTTGTCTTGTACGTATTTGAGACCCGGGTTGACCACCAACTGGCCATGGATCAGGGCCTTGGACCCCAGCAACAGGCGATAACGCATGTTCTTGCGACAGGCCAGGGTGAACTCCACCTCCCACACACCATCGCCCAGGGCCAGTGACGTGCGGATGACATAGCGGGTCTGGGCCTGGCCATTGGAGCTCTTGATGGTTTTCATGGTCACCAGCGGTGCCTCGCAGCGACGGTGGCGCAACTGCACCACCGAGCCAAGGTGTGCGGTGAAGCGGACCCAGGGCTGGCCGTCGCGCTCGAACGGTTCCACCTCGGTGGCGTGCAGGCTGGAGGTGCTGGCGCCGGTGTCGATCTTGGCGCGCAGCCCGGCCACGCCAAGGTCGGGCAGGGCGACCCACTCGCGCAGGCCGATCACAGTCAAATGGTCAAATGTCTTCACGAAACGCACCCTGCGAATGAGGTGATGAACTGTAAGCACGGCGGGGATTTTTTGCATCCGATCGTTACGGTAGTACAGTTCGATGAAACACAGCGTTCGAGGTAACGGGATGGCACAAAAAGCCGAAGACGACGACAAGGTCCGCCTGGACAAATGGCTGTGGGCGGCACGCTTCTACAAGACCCGTGCGCTGGCCAAGGCGGCGATCGAGAGTGGCAAGGTGCATTGCCGGGGTGAGCGCTGCAAGCCGGGCAAGGAACCGCGGGTGGGGGACGAGTTCGTGCTGCGCACCGGGTTCGATGAGCGCACCGTGGTGGTGAAGGCCTTGTCGGTGGTGCGGCGTGGTGCGCCAGAGGCGCAGACGTTGTACGAAGAGACCGAAGACAGCGTGCGCCGGCGTGAGCAGGCGGCGGAATTGCGCAAGGCCGGGGCGATGGGCGTTACAACCGATGGCCGGCCGACCAAGAAGCAGCGGCGGCAGATTCACCAGTTGCATGGGAGCTTCGAATAGCCGGGGCCGCTTTGCGGCCCTTTCGCGACACAAGGCCGCTCCTACAGGAAATCGCGGCCCCCTGTAGGAGCGGCCTTGTGTCGCGATGGGCTACGCAGTAGCCCCATGGCCCTAACGGGTGACAGCCATCCGTCCGACCAGCGGTAACCGGGCCAGCAGGTTGAACAACGGCGCCGTCCAGCGCAGCAGCACCGCACTTCCCTTGGCCGCCAGCGGCGTGTAGCAGCTCCAGCCCAGCGCCAGCACCGCCATCAGCAGCCCGCCGATGTAGTCATCTTGCCCCCAGTGGGCACCGGCCACCAGGCGCGGCAACATGAACAATACCGCCAACCCCCAGACCACCAGGTACTGCACCAGGCGGCGGCTGAACACGCTCATGAACAGCGCCCAGACCAGCAGCACCGAGGCATGATCCCCCGGGAAACTCTTGCTGGAACGGTCCTTGAGCTCCCAGGCCGCCTCCAGGTCCGGATAGTAGTCGCTGAGGTGCACCACCTCGTCGAACATCATCGACGGGCTCTTGTGCTGCCAGCCGGCTGCATCCACCCACTTGGAAAACAGCGCGCGAATCACCACTAAGAGGATTAGCGTGACCAGGAAGCCGAAAAAGGCCTGGCGCACCTGGGTTGCCTTGAACACCCAGTCGCCTCGGATAAGCACTGCCAGAAGGATCAGGCCGACGACGATGTCGAACGGGCGCAAGCTGCCGACAGTCCAGATATAGCGCCAGGTAGTGTTGTCGGCTAGCGGCGCATTCAGGCTGTGGAACAGCCACTCGTCGAAAGTCAGGCACAAGATCTGGCCAATGGGCCATAACCAGAAACACAGTAGAGCGATGGGAAGCAGCGTACAGGCTGCCAATGGCCCCCAGGACCACCTTGCTTGGAACAGTGGTCGATTGTCCATAAAATACCTCTATTGCAAACAGGAATCGGAGCGCCTTGTGAGCGCTCTGTCATGGGGTTCTCGCTTGTTTTCGACAACCCTTGTAACCATTTTGTCATCATTTTCAGATAGCCAAAACCTATGAGCGATTTGCCTGATACCGATTTCACCCAACGTTTCATCTTCGACGAGCGCGATGTGCGCGGCGAGTGGGTGTCTCTCGATGACAGCTACGCCGCGGTGCTGGCGCGTCATGAGTACCCGCAGCCGGTGCAGGCACTGCTGGGCGAGCTGATGGCCGCCACCGCCTTGCTGGTCGGGGCGCTGAAGTTCGACGGCCTGCTGATTCTGCAGGCGCGCTCTGCCGGGCCGATCCCGCTGCTGATGGTCGAATGCTCCGGCGACCGCGATATCCGCGGCATGGCACGTTACGAAGCGGACCAGATTCCGGCGGATGCAACCCTGTCGCAGCTGATGCCCGACGGCCACCTGACCTTGACCATCGATCCGGTCAAGGGCCAGCGCTACCAGGGCACCGTCGACCTCGATGGCGCCACGCTGTCGGAGTGCTTCACCAACTACTTCGTCCAGTCGCAACAGCTCAACACGCGCTTCTGGCTCAACGCCGAAGGCGGCAAGGCACGTGGCCTGCTGCTGCAGCAACTGCCGCGCGACCGCCAGCCGGACGATGAAGAGCGTGAAGAAAGCTGGCAGCACGTTGTGGCATTGGCCACCACGCTCAAGGCTGATGAGTGGGCGCTGGACAACGAAACACTGCTGCACCGCCTGTACCACGAAGATGCCGTACGCCTGTTCGATATCCAGCCGCTGCGCTTCAATTGCAGCTGCTCGCGCGAACGTTCCGGCAATGCGCTGGTCAGTTTGGGCGAGCACGATGCCAAGGCGCTGGTGGAAGAGTGCGGCGGGCAGGTGGAGATCGATTGCCAGTTCTGCAACGAGCGCTATTTCTTCGACGCCAGTGATGTGGCGCAATTGTTTGCCGGTGGCGGTACTGACGTAGCCTCAGAAACTCGTCACTGAAACGTTTAACTACAGGACAATCTCCTGTCGAATTGCGCAAAAGCGCAGTTCTGACAGGAGGGGCCTACTTTTTTTGGGCGTTTCTGGCATAATCCGGCCACTTTTTTCGCTGTAGTAGTTTTTTTGAGACAACTACAAAACGTTTGGAGCACTCGGCCTCGGGCCGGATGGGGTATCTCATGACGCAAGCCAACAACACCGTGTACACCGACCTGAGCGTCGATGAGCTGGTAAAAGAAGCGCTGCAACGCGGTGAAGGCGTACTAGCCGATACTGGCGCACTGGTCGTGGAGACTGGTCACCGTACTGGCCGTTCGCCGGCTGACCGTTTCATCGTCGAAGAGCCTTCCACCCAGGACGCCATCGCCTGGGGCCCGATCAACCGCAAGTTCCCGGCCGACAAGTTCGATGCCCTGTGGGCTCGCGTCGAGGCGTTCAACAACGCCCAGGATCACTTCGTTTCCTACGTTCACGTAGGGGCGGCCGCCGAGCACTACCTGCCGGTGAAGATGACCACCCAGACTGCCTGGCAGAACCTGTTCGGTCGTTGCCTGTTCATCAATCCGGAGCAGTACAACCCGGCTGGCCGTGGCGAGTGGCAGGTCCTCAACGTCGCCAACTTCGTGTGCGAGCCTGAGCGTGACGGCACCAACTCCGATGGCTGCGTGATCATCAACTTCGCCCAGAAGAAGGTGCTGATCGCTGGCATGCGCTACGCCGGCGAAATGAAGAAAGCCATGTTCTCGGTGCAGAACTTCCTGCTGCCGGCTGCCGACGTACTGCCGATGCACTGCGCCGCCAACATCGGCGAAGCAGGCGATGTGACCCTGTTCTTCGGCCTTTCCGGTACCGGCAAGACTACCCTGTCGGCCGACGAAAGCCGTTACCTGATCGGTGACGACGAGCACGGCTGGGGCGAGGGCGTGGTCTTCAACATCGAAGGCGGCTGCTACGCCAAGTGCATCGACTTGTCCGAAAAGAACGAGCCGGTCATTTGGAAAGCCATCAAGCATGGCGCCGTGCTGGAAAACGTCGTTCTCGACGCCAACAAGCACGCCGACTACAGCGACGTCAGCCTGACCCAGAACAGCCGTGCGGCCTACCCGCTGGAGCACGTTGCCAAGCGTTCCGAAGCGAACCTGGGCGGCGAGCCTAACGCAGTCATCTTCCTGACCTGCGACCTGACTGGCGTTCTGCCTCCGGTTTCGATCCTGAACAACGAACAGGCGGCCTATCACTTCCTGTCCGGCTACACCGCGCTGGTCGGTTCCACCGAAATGGGTTCGGGCAGCGGCATCAAGTCGACCTTCTCCACCTGCTTCGGCGCCCCGTTCTTCCCGCGCCCGGCTGGCGAGTACGCCGAACTGCTGATCAAGCGTATCAAGGGCTTCGACTCCAAGGTCTACCTGGTCAACACCGGTTGGACCGGCGGTGGCTACGGCGTTGGCAAGCGCTTCAGCATCCCGACCACCCGTGCCGTGATCGCTGCGATCCAGAGCGGCGCGCTGATCGGCGCTGAAACCGAACACCTGGACATCATCAACCTGGATGTGCCCAAGGCCGTTCCGGGCGTTGATACCGAGCTGCTCAACCCGCGCACCAACTGGGCTGACAAGGCTGCCTACGACGAGGCCGCCAAAGGCCTGGCCAAGCTGTTCATCGAAAACTTCAAGAAGTTCGAAGTTTCCGACGCCATCAAGGCCGCTGGCCCGCAGCTGTAAGCTGACCCGTCCGCAACGAGAAAGCCGCCCCCTTCGGGCGGCTTTTTTGTTTTTTCTACAAGCCTGTGCGGGCCTCTTCGCGGGTAAACCCGCTCCCACAGGTTCTCCGCCGCCCTCAAGACTCACGCCACACCTGTGGGAGCGGGTTTACCCGCGAAGAGGCCCGCACAGGCAGCGAAAATCCGGTTTTTCTGTTTCACTGTCAGCATCCATTGCGAAGACAAGAGCCAGCCAGATGACCGAATCCCCTCAGCGCACTGCCTTCTCCCACTTCCACCCCATCCTCACCCGTCCCCAGGACAACGACCTGAACGGCCACATTGCCGGTGCCACCGTGCACGGCTTCTTCGAAACCGCCATCCAGGCGTTTCTTGTCGAACAGGCCGACCTGGACCTGCGTGACGGCGAGCTCGCGGCCTTCGTGGTCAGTTCGGCGGCGGATTTCTACGCGCTGCCAGGCTTCCCGGATGTGCTGGAAGTGGGGCTGGGGGTGGCGCGCCTGGCGGGCAGCACGGTGGAGTACCGCCTGGCCCTGTTCCGCCCAGGGGAGCCGGAGGCGTGTGCAGCAGGCACGGTGGTGCAGGTGTTCATCGAACGGGCCAGCGGCCGGCCAGTGGCCTTGCCACAGACGCTGCAGGTGATCCTGTCTGGTGTACTGCAGGAACAGCAGGCATGAAAAAGCCCCGCTGGCAGGGGCGGGGCTTTTGTTGCCGGGGCAAGGCCCTCAGGCGTTAGTCGCGCCAGTGGCGCTTGTGCTTGCGATGGCCGTAGTGGTGGCCACGGTCCCAGTGGCGACGGTCGTCGTCATAACCACGACGGTAGCGGCGGCCTTCGTGGTAATCGTCTCTGTCGGCCTCTTTACCCATGTAGTTACCCAGTGCGCCACCGGCGCCACCGCCGGCTGCCGCGCCAATGTAGCTACCGGTAGTACCGCCCACGGAGCGGCCGACCACGTTGCCGCCTGCGGCGCCCAATGCGCCACCGATGGCTGCCTCACCACGCTGGTGCTTGTCGGCACCGACCGCACTGCCAGCTGCGCCGCCCAGGCCAGCACCGATCGCGCCGCCTGTGCTACCACCAATGGACTGGCCCACGACAGAGCCCAGTACCCCACCCAATGCGCCGCCAATGCCGGCCTCGGTGGTGCCGCCTGCCATGGCAACGCCGCTGAGCAAGCTGAAAGACAACAACAGTATCGAGGAGTACTTCTTCATCAAGAAAGCCTCATAAGGATGACGAGGCGATTTTTGAGCCTTACAGGCGCGCCTGGCAACGGAAATCCGACGAGTAACACGAGTTGTACACAATTCTCTAACTTACTGTATTTACTGTGAAACTTTATCGTTTTTTCGCTGTCTTAAACCTTTATGACGAAGCCCTGAACCACATTGGAACAGGGCTTTTTTCGTTTTTGGCGGCACGGCTTCTGGCCTCTTCGCGGCTAAAGCCGCTCCCACAGGGATACCACTGCTCTCAGGCCTTGTGATTTCCCTGTGGGAGCGGCTTTAGCCGCGAAGAGGCCGGCGCATTTCTAGAGGATACGCCCGTCGTCCCGCGCCCGCTCCAGCTTGATGGCAATGAACTTCGACGTCGGCGTATGGCTGCCATCGCCAATGCTTTCCAGCGGCACCAGCGGGTTCACTTCCGGGTAGTACGCCGCCGCCTGCCCGGCCGGGATGTCGAACGCCAGCAGGGTGAAACCGTGCACACGGCGTACATGCCCATCCCCCCACAACGACACGATGTCGACCTGCTGCCCCGGTTGGAAACCCAGGCGGATGATGTCGGCTTCGTTGACGAACAGCACCTCGCGCTGGCCACGCACGCCACGGTAGCGGTCGTCCAGGCCGTAGATGGTGGTGTTGTACTGATCGTGCGAGCGCATCGACTGCATGATCAGGTCCGGCACCTGGCCGCTGGCGCGTACACGTTCGTCAAGCAGCGTGTCGGGCAGCAGGTTGGCCTTGAAGTTGGCGCGGCCGGTGCTGGTCTTCCATTCGCGGCTGGCGGCGCTGTTGCCCAGGTAGAAACCGCCCGGCTCGCGCAGGCGCTGGTTGAAGCCGCTGAAGCCGGCGATGGTGTCGCCGATCAGCTCGCGAATACGGTCGTAGTCAGCCACCAGCCAGTGCCAGTCCACAGGCTTCTTGCCCAGGGTGGCGGCGGCGATACCGGCGATGACCGCCGGCTCCGAGCGCATCTGCGTCGACAGCGGCTTCAGCTGGCCATTGGAGGCGTGAACCATGCTGAACGAGTCTTCTACCGTTACCGCCTGTGGCCCTTCGGCCTGCAGGTCGATGTCGGTGCGCCCCAGGCACGGCAGGATCAGTGCCTGCTTGCCATGCACCAGGTGGCTGCGGTTGAGCTTGGTGCTGATGTGCACGGTCAGCTCGCAGTTGCGCAGTGCCTGGGCGGTGCGCTCGGTGTCTGGCGTAGCCTGGGCGAAGTTGCCGCCCAGGCCGATGAATACCTTGGCCCGGCCGTCGAGCATGGCGTGGATTGCCTCGACGGTGTTGTGGCCGTTATGCCGAGGCACGGGGAAGCCGAAGCGCTGCTCGATGGCATCCAGCAGGGCCACCGGCGGGCGCTCGTTGATGCCCATGGTGCGGTCACCCTGCACGTTGCTGTGGCCACGCACCGGGCACAGGCCGGCACCTGGTGCGCCAATATTGCCGCGCAGCATCTGCAGGTTGACGATTTCCTGAATGGTCGGCACCGAGTGGCGGTGCTGGGTAATGCCCATCGCCCAGCACATGATCACCCGCTTGCCACGGCAGTACATGCGCGCGGCCAGTTCGATGTCTGCCAGCGCCAGGCCGGACTGGGCCTGGATGTGCTCCCATGGCGTGGCGTCCACTACCGCCAGGTAGTCGTTGATGCCGTGGCCATGTTCAGCGATGAAGGCGTGGTCGAAGACTGCCGGTTCGCCGTTGGCCTGGGCTTCGCGTTCCCATTGCAGGACGAACTTGGCCATGCCGCGCAGCATCGCCATGTCGCCGCCCAAGGCCGGGCGGAAGAATGCGGTGTTGGTCGGCCGGTCGCTGTTGGTCAGCATTTCCAGCGGGTTTTGCGGGTGCTGGAAGCGCTCCAGGCCACGCTCCTTGAGCGGGTTGATGCACACCACCTGGGCACCGCGTTTTACCGCATCGCGCAGCGGGTCGAGCATGCGCGGGTGGTTGGTACCGGGGTTCTGGCCCCAGACGAAAATCGCGTCGGCGTGCTCGAAGTCGTCGAAGGTGACGGTGCCCTTGCCGACCCCGATGCTTTGCCCCAAGGCCACGCCACTCGCCTCGTGGCACATGTTCGAGCAGTCCGGGAAGTTGTTGGTGCCGTAGGCTCGCACGAACAACTGGTACAGGTACGCTGCTTCGTTACTGGCGCGCCCCGAAGTGTAGAACTCGGCCTGGTCAGGGCTGGCCAGCTTGTTCAGCTCGCGAGCGATCAGGGTGAAGGCGGCGTCCCAACTGATCGGCTGGTAGCGGTCGCTGAGTGCGTCATAGACCATCGGCTCGGTCAGGCGCCCCTGGTACTCCAGCCAGTAGTCGCTCTGCTGCAGTAGCGAAGTGACGCTGTAGCGGGCGAAAAAGGCGGCATCGACGCGGCGCTTGGTCGCCTCCCAGTTCACTGCCTTTGCACCGTTCTCGCAGAACTTGACCATGCCGCTTTCCGGCGAGTCGCCCCAGGCACAGCCGGGGCAATCGAAACCGCCGTTCTGATTGGTCTTGAGCAGCGCGCGAATGTTCTTCAGCGCGTTATCGCTGCCGACCCAGGCCTTGGCCACGCTGCGCAACGCACCCCAGCCACCGGCGGGGCCGTGGTAGGGCTTGTAGCGAGGGGAGGAGGCTGGGGCGTTTTCCGGGAGGTGTTGGTACGAGGTCACGACAGTTACGACTCCGCCGCTGGGCTGTAGACCCGCGGTACGCTGTGCTTGGGCAGATGGATAAGGTTGAGGTTGTGCTTGCGCGCCCATTGCAGGGCAAGGCCGGTGGGCGCCGACAGGCTGACAAGGGTCTGGATACCGGCCCGCAGCACCTTCTGGATCAGCTCCAGGCTGCAGCGGCTGGTGACGATGGCCAGGCCGCCCTGGCTGTCGATGCCCTGGCGCAGCAAGGCGCCGATCAGCTTGTCGAGGGCGTTGTGCCGGCCGATGTCTTCGCGGCCGAGCAGCAGTTCGCCATGGCGGTCCATGAACAGCGCCGCATGCACCGCGCCGCAGTGCTGGCCGAGGGGCTGGAAGGCATCGATGCGCTCACGCAGGCCGACCAGCCACTGCGCCGGTGGCAAGGGTGCGCCAGGCAGTTTGGCCAGCTCTGGCAGTGCCTGCTCCAGCGCTTCGACCCCGCACAGGCCGCAACCACTGGTGCCGGCCAGTTGACGGCGCTGGTTTTTCAGGTTCCAGAACGCACGGCTGGAAATCTCCAGGTCGGCATACATTGCCGAGCCGCTGCCGGAGAGTTTCAGGTCGTAGATTTCCGTGGTGCCTTCCACTATGCCGCTGCCGACACTGAAACCAACGGCGAAGTCTTCCAGGTCGGTGGGGCTGACCAGCATCACCGCCTGGTTCAGGCCGTTGTAGACAATGGCCAGGGCCACTTCTTCGGCCAAGGGCGTGCTGTCGCGCCTGGCGTCGCTGAGCTGGACGTAATCGTAGGTGTTGCTGGCGGCGGGCATGGACAAGGGCGATGAGGCCGCGCAGACCGGAGGCTTGCTTTTCATCGGGGCGATATCGGGCTATCGGCAGCTCTTTGATAGCACAAGCCTAGGCGTGTGGGCCGGCGGCGTCTAATCGCTAGGGTCTATGCCTTGATAGACCGCGTCGATTGGTCGCACGGGGGCGCAAGGGGAAAAGCTGGCCTAGACTGCTGTGTCCAAGGTTTCGTCAACAAGGAGAGCGCTATGAGCTTGTTCAGTTTCGTCAAGGAAGCGGGCGAGAAGTTGATCGACCTGCTGACCCCCGGCAATGCCAATGCCGAAGAGCAGCTGAAGAAACACGTGGAAAGTGTCGGCCTGGGCAACCCGAACATCACGGCCACTGTAGAGGGTGACACGATCATCCTCAAGGGTGAGGTGACCAGCCAGGAGGAGAAGGAGAAGATCATCCTGGCGGCGGGCAACATCGCCGGGGTTGCCAGTGTCGATGACCAGATCACCGTGACTGGCCCGGTAGCCCAGGCCGCGCGGTTCGTGACGGTGGAGAAGGGCGATACGTTGAGCGCCATTTCGAAGAAGGTGTATGGCGACCCCAACAAGTACCAGAAGATCTTCGAGGCCAACAAGCCGATGCTCAAGCACCCGGACAAGATCTACCCGGGGCAGGTGTTGCGTATTCCTGACTGATCTCTGCAGCCTATTCGCGGGCTCGCCCGCTCCCACAGGGATCACACACAGTTCAAACCTGTGGTGAGCCTGTGGGAGCGGGTTTACCCGCGAAGAGGCCCGTGCAGGCCTACCAACAATTCCCGGTAATCCTCGACCGCCTCAAACTCTTCGGTATCCCGCGGCCCGGCCTGGCTATCCGGCTGGCGCACCGCCAGCAGGTGCCCCACGCCAAACCGCCGCGCACTGCGCAGAATCGCCAGGGTGTCATCGATGAACAGGCTGCGCTCCGGTTCAAAGCCGATGTCCGCCTGCAATGCGTCCCAGAATTGCGGGCTTTCCTTCGGGTAGCCATAGTCATGCGAGCTGATCAGCCGTTCGAAATACGGCGCCAACTCCACCCGCTCCAGCTTCAGCGACAGCGAATCCCGATGCGCATTGGTGATCATCACCACGCGCTTGCCCGCGTTGCGGATAGCTGCCAGGAAGGTATCGGCATCCGGTCGCAGGGCGATCAGGTCGGCGATTTCCTGTTTCAGCTCGCGGATGGGCAGCCGCAGTTCGCGGCTCCAGAAGTCCAGGCAATACCAGTTCAGCGTGCCGGCATTGCGTTCGAACAGCGGCTGCAGCTCCATTTCCGCCATGGCCCGGCTTACCCCGTGCAGCTCGGCATAGCGCTGGGGCAGGTGGTCCAGCCAGAAGCGGTTGTCGTAATGCAGGTCAAGCAAGGTGCCATCCATGTCCAGCAGGACGGTATCGATGGCAGACCAGGGAAGAACAGGCATGGGAAACTCTCGATCAGTCGGCAAGCCACGGTATAGTAACCCGTTCACGCCAAGGAGCCGCCCCATGCGCCAGAAACCCACCGTCCTCAGCCGCGAAATCGTCGCCAGCAGCCGCCTGTTTCGCGTCGAAGCCGTGCAATTGCGCTTCAGCAATGGCAACGAGCGTACCTACGAGCGCCTGGTGGGCCGGGGTAATGGCTACGGCGCGGTCATGATCGTGGCCATGCTCGATGCCGAGCACGCGGTGCTGGTGGAGGAATACTGCGGCGGCACCGACGAATACGAGCTGTCGTTGCCCAAGGGCCTGATCGAGCCGGGCGAGGATGTGCTGGCGGCAGCCGACCGGGAGCTCAAGGAAGAAGCCGGTTTTGGCGCGCGCCAGTTGGAGCACCTGACCGAGCTGTCGCTGTCGCCGGGCTACATGAGCCAGAAGATTCAGGTGGTGCTGGCCAGCGATCTTTACGAGGAGCGCCTGGAGGGCGACGAGCCGGAGCCGATGCGGGTCGACAAGGTCAACCTGCGCGAACTCTCGGCCTTGGCCATGCACCCGCAGTTCACCGAAGGTCGGGCGCTGGCAGCGCTGTACCTGGCCCGTGACCTGCTGATTCAGCGGGGGCTGCTGGAAGCATGAACGACCTGCAACTGATGCACGAAGTGGTCAGGCTGGCCCTTGCGGCTGGCGAGGCGATCCTGCCGTTCTGGCGCGCCGATGTGGCCGTGACCAACAAGGCCGACGATTCGCCGGTTACCGCCGCTGACCTGGCGGCGCACCGGGTGATAGCCGATGGCCTGCTGGCGCTGGCGCCGCAGATCCCGGTGCTGTCCGAAGAGGACAGCAACATTCCGCTGGCCGAGCGCCAGGGCTGGAGCCGCTGGTGGCTGGTCGATCCGCTGGATGGCACCAAGGAATTCATTGCCGGCAGCGAGGAGTTCACGGTCAACATCGCCCTGGTCGAAAACGGTGAGGTGGTGTTTGGCGTGGTGTCCATGCCGACCAAGGGGCGCTGCTACTTCGGCGGTCGCGGGTTGGGCGCCTGGCGTGCGGAAACGGGTGAGACTGCCCAGCCGATCCAGGTTCGCAGCGCACCGCCGGCGGGGGGGCGTTTCACCGTGGTTGCCAGCCGTCGCCATTCCAGCCCGGAACAGGAAGCGCTGTTGGCCGGGTTGGGGGCTGCGGTGGGTGACCTTGAGCTGGCCAATATCGGCAGTTCGTTGAAGTTCTGCCTGTTGGCTGAGGGTAGCGCCGATTGTTACCCGCGCCTGGCGCCGACTTCGCAGTGGGATACTGCGGCGGCACAGGGGGTGGTGGAAGGGGCTGGTGGTGAAGTGATCGGGCTGGATGGCCTGCCGTTCCGGTACCCGGCGCGGGATTCGTTGCTCAATCCGCATTTCCTGGCGTTGCCGGCAAAAGCTGCGTGGCGCCAAGCTTTCCTGAACCTGATCTGATCGCCGCTTCGGCACGATCTTGTGGGAGCGGCCTTGTGTCGCGAAAGGGCCGCAGCGCGGCCCCAGTGTTCATAGTTCGCCGCCTATTTTTCTGGGGCCGCTTTGCGGCCCTTTCGCGACACAAGGCCGCTCCCACAGGGATCGTGCCAGCCTGTTACCAAGTGGTCCGTGTCAGCGGTGCAGCACGTACTGGCCGCTGAATTTCACCGCAGGCTCGTCACTACCGGCATTGCTCACCGTGGTCTCCAGCGTCAGCCGCGCCCGCCCACGGCGCTGGTACAGGGCCAAGAACCGCTCCCAGGTCTTCTCATCCGGCGCCGCACAGCGCGCCACCGCTGCCCCGGTAACTGGCAACGGATAACTGATCTGCCCTTCCTGGATGACAATATGCCCGTCATCGATACCCGACTCGCGCAGGCGCAGGTGCAGCCAGCCCCAACCCACCAGCACCGCGGCGCAGTACAGGCTGCCGCCGAACATGGTGCTCTTGTGGTTGACGTTGGCCGCCAGCGGCAATTGCAGGCGCAGGGTGTGCTGCTGCCAATCGAGCACTTCCAGGCCCATCTCGCGGGTCAGGGGGATGTCGCCGTGCAGTACGGACTGCAGGTACTGGCTATCGGTGTTCATTAACGATTGTCCTCTTGATCATCATGCCCGCCGCTACCGCCGTCGAAGCTCAAGCCATGCTTGCGCAGCTTGTCGTGCAGGGTCTTGCGGGGGATGCCCAGCGCCTCGGCAAGGCTGCGCATGGAGCTGTGTGGCTGGGCCAGTTCGGCAGCGATCAGCGAGCGTTCGAACTGCTCGACCTGTTCGCTGAGGTTGCCGCTCGGCATCGGTACCGCAGGCATTGCCGCAGGTGGCGCCTGGCCGTCCAGTGCCAGCTCCAGGCCAAGGGCGAAACGCTCGGCGGCGTTCTGCAACTCGCGTACGTTACCGGGCCAGTCATGGCGCAGCAGCATGGCGCGCTGGACCGGCTGCAGGGCGTGCGGCGGCAGGCCATGGCGCTGGCTGGCGGCGTCGGCGAAGTGCTGGAAAAGCACCAGGATGTCATCGCCGCGTTCGCGCAACGGCGGAATACGCAGCGGTGCCACGTTCAGGCGGTAATACAGGTCGGCGCGGAAACGCCCCTGGTCGGCCGACTGGCGCAGGTCCTCCTTGGTCGCGGCGATGATGCGGATGTCCAGCGGGATCAGCTGGTTGCCGCCCAGGCGCTCGACTACCCGTTCCTGCAGCATGCGCAGCAGTTTCACCTGCACGTCCAGGCTCATGCTTTCGATTTCGTCGAGGAACAGCGTGCCGCCGTTGGCGAACTCGAACTTGCCGATGCGGCGTTTTTGCGCGCCGGTGAACGCCCCGGGCTCGTGGCCGAACAGCTCGCTTTCGACCACCGACTCGGCCAGTGCGCCGGCGTTGATCGCCACGAACGGCCCGTCGCGGCGGCTGGACAGGTCGTGCAGGGCACGAGCCACCACCTCTTTGCCGGCACCGGTCTCACCCAGGATCAGCACGTCGGCGCGGGTGCCGGCCAGGGCGCCGATCTGCTCGCGCAGGCGCTGCATGGACGGCGACTGGCCCACCAGGCGGGTGGCCAGTTGCTGGCGGTCGCTCAGGGCCAGGCGCAAGCTGCGGTTGTCCAGCACCAGGCGGCGCAGGGCCAGGGCGCGGCGCACGCTGTCCAGCAGGGCGTCGCTGGCAAAGGGTTTTTCCAGGAAGTCATAGGCGCCGGCGCGCATTGCCTGCACCGCCAGCGGCACATCGCCGTGGCCGGTAATCAGCAGTACCGGCAGCTCGTTGTCACGGCCGTGCAGTTGTTCCAGCAGTTGCAGGCCATCGATGCCTGGCATGCGGATGTCGCTGACCACCACCCCCGGCCAGTCAGCCTCGATGCGTTCGGCCAGGCCCTGGGCATCGGCCAGGGCGACCACCTTGAGCCCGGCCAGGTCCAGGGTCTGGCTCAGGGCCTGGCGCAGGTGCGGGTCATCATCGACCAGGATGACCTGGGCTCGGCTGTCGATCAGTGTCTCGGTGGTCATGCCGAGGGGTCCTCCGAATTGGGCAAAGTAGCGCCAGGTGCGGCCACACGCAGCTGCAGGGTCAGCAGTGCGCCACCTTCCGGGTGGTTGGCCAGCAGCAGTTCACCACCCAGGGCGCGCATCAGGCTCTCGCAGATGGCCAGGCCCAGGCCCAGGCCCTGGGTGCGGGTCTTGGTGGTGAAGAACGGCTCCTTGGCGTGCTCCAGGGCCTGGCGGCTGAAGCCGGGGCCGTTGTCGCGAATGTACAGGTAGACGCAGTCATCGCGCTGCTCGGCACTTAGCCACAGGCGGCGCGGGTTGGCCTTTTCGGTCAGGGCGTCGAGGGCATTGGCCAGCAGGTTGCCGAGCACCTGGCGCAGGCGGGTTTCGCCGGCCTGTACCCACAAGGTGGCTTCCGGCAGGTCGCGAATCAGCTCGACGGCCATTGCCCGACGGCGCTTGGCCAGCAGCGCCAGGGCATCGTCCAGGGCCGGCTGCAGGGCCACGCTCTCCGGGGCATGGCGGTCACGGCGGGCGAAGGCGCGCAGGTGAGCGATGATCGAGGCCATGCGTCCGGTCAGCTCGCCGATCAGCTTGAGGTTGCCGCGGGCGTCTTCGATACGCTGGTGGTCGAGCAGGATCTCGGCGTTTTCCGCGTAGCTGCGGATGGCGGCCAGCGGCTGATTGAGCTCGTGGCTGATGCTGGCCGACATGGTGCCAAGCACTGACAGCTTGCCGGCCTGCACCAGTTCGTCCTGGGCGCGCACGGCCTCCTGTTGGGCGTTCTCGCGCTCCAGCACGGCGCTCTTGAGCCGGGTGTTCAGGCCTTCGAGGTCGGCGGTGCGCTCGGCCACGCGCTTTTCCAGTTCCTGGCGGCCGCGCGCCTCGAAGTCGATGCGGTCGATGTAGTGGCGGCGCCGCTGCATCACCAGGCCGGCCAGCAGCATCAGCACCAGCAGGGTGCCAGCGCCGATGGCCATCACGGTTTGCACCGAACGGTCGACCAGCGTGCGGGGTGCGAGGATGCTGACCTGCCAGCCGGTTTCCTTGATGTCGCGGGTTTGGGTGATCCAGGCGTCCTGGTTGAGCACCAGCGGCTGCGGGGCTTGGGTCGGGTAGGGCTGGATGGCGATGATGGCTTGGCGCTCGGCCTCGGTCAGCGCGCGGGTCGCGCGGAAGCGCCAGTCCGGCTGCGAGGTCAGGATGACCACGCCATTGTGGTCGGTCAGCAACAGCTGCTCGGGGGTGCGGCCCCACAGGGTTTCGGTGTGGTCGAGATCGACCTTGACCACCAGTACGCCAACGATGCGCTCGCGGTCATGCACGGCGGCGGCAAAGAAGTAGCCGCGCTTGGCCGATGTGGTGCCCTGGCCGAAGAAGCGCCCCAGGCGGCCGGCCATGGCTTCGTTGAAGTAGGGGCGGAACGCGAAGTTGCGGCCGACGAAGCTGTCGCGCTTGTCCCAGTTGGAGGCCGCCAGGGTGTTGCCGCTGACGTCCATCAGGTACATCACCTCGGCGCCAGTCTGCTGGACGATGTCCTTGAGCAGGCGGTTGGCGTTGGTCACTGCTTCCAGGCGCAACGGGTCGGCCAGTACCCCGCGCAGCGCCGGCAGGTCACCAAGTATCTGCGGCAAGGTTTCGTAGCGGTGCAGGGTACCGAGCAGGTTGGCGACGTACAGGTCGAGAGTCTGGCGGTTCTGCGAGGCCAGTTCTTCCTGGTAGTAGCGTTCGGCCAGGTGATGCAGGGGCCACAGTAACGGGGCCAGGCACAGGGCCAACAGGGCCAGGCTGCGCCAGCGGGGACGGCGTGGGGGCGTGGGTTTTGCAATCATCACGTAAAGGCGCCAGAAAAGTCTGCCGCAATTATGCGCTAGTTAAGGCAGCAGTTCCGCCTCTGCCAGCGGCAGGCCGAGCTTGTCCTTGTCCGACAGCACCGGTGGCTGCTGCAGCCCCCAGTCGATGGTCAGTGTCGGGTCATCCCAGCGGATGCAGCGGTCGGCGCTCGGGTTGTAGTAGTCGGTAGTCTTGTAGAGGAACTCGGCCGACTCGCTCATCACCGCAAAGCCATGGGCGAAGCCGGGTGGGATCCACAACTGGCGATGGTTGTCGGCCGACAGCTGTACCGCGACCCATTGGCCGAAGGTTGGCGAGCTCTTGCGCACATCCACGGCAATATCACGGATTTCCCCGTGCACCACGCGCACCAGCTTGCCTTGGGTGTTTGCCACCTGATAGTGCAGACCACGCAGCACACCCTTGATCGAGCGCGAGTGGTTGTCCTGGACGAACTCGACATTCACGCCGGTTTGCCGGGCGAACTCGCGGGCGTTGAACGCCTCGAAGAAAAAACCACGGCTGTCACAGAACACCTTCGGCTCGATGATCAGTACATCAGGAATTGCGGTGGGGATGATGTTCATGGTGGTGCGCTTGCCCGTTTTGCTCATGTATTGACCCTAGCCGGTCTGGCCCGTTTTTTCCGCCTAGGGCTTCAACGGCATGCACCAGGGCTGGCTATGGTTGATGTCGTGCCGCAGTGGTTCGCGGCCAGCGATGCGTCTGTATCGATTGTTATCGATTTATTTGCCTCAGGCTTTACTGTTTTCCCGATTTTCGGGCTTCTAATATCGATATATATCGGTTATAAATTGACAAACGCCCCAGCACAGTCCGGCTCAGGGCCATCACAGAGGTCAACCATGAAAACCCTCAACTCCACTCCCCGTGCCGATGGTTTCCACATGCCCGCCGAGTGGGCCCCGCAAACCCAGGTGTGGATGGTCTGGCCGGAGCGCCCGGACAACTGGCGCCTGGGTGGCAAGCCAGCGCAAGCTGCCCATGTGACCCTGGCGAAGGCCATTGCCCGTTTCGAGCCAGTAACCGTCGCGGTTTCGGCTGGCCAGTACGAAAATGCCCGCCGCCAGCTCGACCAGCCGAACATCCGTGTGGTCGAGATCAGCAACGACGACGCCTGGGTGCGCGACACCGGCCCGACCTTCGTCATCAACGACCAGGGTGAAGTGCGTGGCGTGGACTGGGGCTTCAATGCCTGGGGCGGCTTTGACGGCGGCCTGTACGCACCGTGGAACCGCGACGAGGAACTGGCGGCCAAGGTGCTGGAAATGGAGCGATGCCAGCGCTACCACACCGAAGGCTTCGTACTCGAGGGCGGCTCGATCCATGTGGACGGCGAAGGCACCGTGATCACCACTGAAGAATGCCTGCTCAATCGCAACCGCAACCCGCACCTGAACCGCGAGCAGATCGAAGCGGTGCTGCGCGATCATCTGGCGGTGGACACCGTGGTCTGGCTGCCGGATGGCCTGTACAACGACGAGACCGACGGCCACGTCGACAACTTCTGCTGTTACGTGCGCCCGGGTGAAGTGTTACTGGCCTGGACCGATGATTCCAACGACCCCAACTATGCCCGCTGCCATGCTGCCATGGAGGTGCTGAAGAGCACCCGCGATGCCAAGGGGCGTGAGTTCATCGTGCACAAGATGCCGATCCCGGGCCCGCTGTTCGCCACTGCCGAAGAGTGTGCCGGTGTCGATCAGGTGGCCGGCAGCCAGGAGCGTGACCCATCGGTGCGCCTGGCCGGCTCGTACGTTAACTTCCTGATCGTCAACGGCGGCATCATCGCGCCAAGCTTCGACGACCCGGCAGATGCCGAGGCCAGAGCGATCCTGTCGAAGATCTTCCCCGACCACGAAGTGGTGATGATCCCTGGTCGCGAGCTGTTGTTGGGCGGTGGCAACATCCACTGCCTGACCCAGCAGCAGCCGGCGCCGGTCAAGCGTTGAGCGCTCGGTGAATGAAGGGGCCCGTCACATGACGGGCCTTTTTGTTTCCGGGGCTGTCCGCAGGCCTGTGCTGGCATATGTTTTGTATTGTTTTCAGTCAGATAGCTCGGCCATGCCGCGCTCTCGGATCTGTAACAATCCTTACGTAGATTAGCCGCTCACGGGCCAGGGAGTACGTGTAGAAATGAACGCAGCAAGTGAGTCGGCTTTGCGCCCATCGGCAGTGAATCACCAATCGCTCAGGCTTGTGGCGAAGTGGTTGAAACACCATGGAAGCATCAGGGTCAGGACGACCGACCCACGACGTCTGCTTGCCGGACGATATCCCCAAGGGCTGATCAGCGAAGCAGAAATGCAGGCGCTGATGGCGGTTTGGCACTGATCGAATCGGTATTACCTGTACCGGCCTCTTCGCGGCTAAAGCCGCTCCCACAAGTACCCAACTGGGCTCGATACATGTGGGGTACCTGTGGGAGCGGCTTTAGCCGCGAAGAGGCCGGCACAGGCGCTAGAGATCAGAAGCTGTAGCTGCCAGTCACCACCAGGCTACGCGGGTCACCCACCTGGATCTGTGCCGCACTGGTCGCCGAGCTGTAATAGGTCTTGTCGGCAATGTTGCTCAGTGCCGCCCGCACATCCCAGTCATGCGTGCGGTACCCGGCCAATGCATCCCAGCGGCCATACCCCGGCAGCACCGTGGTGTTCTGGTTGTCCGCATAACGCTCGCCCACCAGCGTCAGGCCGGTTTCGGCGTACCAGCCCAGCTCCGGTTTCCAGGTCACGAACAGGCTGCCGTTGCGCTTTGCCACGTCATTGATGCGGTTGCCTTCCTGGCCGTTGTTGTCCTTGACGATGGTCGCGTCCTGCAGGCCGATACCACCACGTACATACCAGTTGCCGACGATGTTGCCGGTGGCGGTCAGCTCGATGCCGCGTGAACGCTGCATGCCGCTGAGCAAGATGTTTTCCGGGACCAGCGGATCGCGGGTGCGGCGGTTGTACAGCTCCAGCTCGTAGATGGCAAGGGTGGTGGTCAGGCGTTGGTCGAGCCAGTCGCTCTTCACGCCGATTTCCTTCTGGCGGGTTTCTTCCGGCTTGGCGTCGTTACCGTTGCCCTTTGCGCCCGGAATGATGCCGATCAGACCGCCGCCAACCGGCGAGAAAGTCTTGCTCCACGAGGCGTAGAACGAATGGTCGCGCCACGGTGTGTAGACCACACCCAGGCGTGGGCTGGTGCTGTTGCTGTCCTGTGTTTCGCGCACGCCATCCTTGTTGGTGGTTTCCACTTTGAACTGGTCGAAGCGTACGCCAGCCAGGATTTGCCACTGATCGTCCAAGCGGATCTGGTCTTGCAGATAAAGGCCGCGGCTATCGACCACGGTATGGTTGTCACTAAACAACGTCATTGGGCCATTGAGCTGCTGGTCGCGGCCGGGCTTGCCCAGGCCCTGCAGCTTCTGGTCGACCGCTTTATACAGCACCGGGTCGCGCTTCTGGTTGCCGAATTCCAGGCCCAGCAACAGCTTGTGCTCCAGGCCCAGGGTGTCGAAGTCGCCCTCGGCCTCCAAGGTGTTGAACAGGTTGCGGGTGTTCAGGTCCTGCTGCCAGCGCTGGCGGGTCAAGGTGTCTGTGTTGGCGTTGTAGCCTGTGACGTAGGTGTTGTCGAACTCACTGTCCAGCTTGAACAGGCCCAAGGTATGGCGCAGCTGCCAGGTTTCGTTCAGCTGATAGTTCAGGCGCGAGCGCAGCGACTGGGCACGGTCGTCGATGTAGTCGCGCTGGTCGCCATAAGTGGTGCTGCGGCTGACATCGGCCGGGCGACCGTTGACCCCCGGGACGCCACGATCCGGGGTGCGGTTGTAGCGGCTGTACTCGTATTGCACCAGCCAGTTCAGGTCGGGGCTGACCTGCCACATGATCGACGGGGCGAACAGTTGGCGGCTGCCATCGATACCGTCGCGGAAGCTGTTGTTGTCCTGGTTGCCCATGTTCAGGCGCAGGCTGACGGTGTCGCTGGGGTCGGCACTGAGGTCGGCATACAGGCTGCGCAGGTCTTCGCTGCCGGCCTGCGCCTCGATGCTTGAACGGCGGCCGGGCTCCGGCGCCTTGCTCACCCGGTTGACGATACCGCCCTGGCTGCCACGGCCATACAGCACCGCTGCCGGCCCCTTGAGTACTTCGACCCGCTCGATGTTATTCAGGTCGCGGATGTACTGGCTGTCGTCGCGAATGCCGTCCAGGTAGAAGTCGTTGCTGGCTTCGAAGCCGCGAATGCGCACGCTGTCGAAGCGGGTGTCGGCACCGCTGCTGACGTTGGGAATGCCTTCCAGCGCTTTGCCCAGGGTATGGCTGCCGTAGTCCAGCACGTTGACGGTCTTCACCGTGTCGATGGCCTGCGGCA
This sequence comes from Pseudomonas sp. NLJ1, assembly GCF_049486705.1. Taxonomy (NCBI): domain Bacteria; kingdom Pseudomonadati; phylum Pseudomonadota; class Gammaproteobacteria; order Pseudomonadales; family Pseudomonadaceae; genus Pseudomonas; species Pseudomonas sp. NLJ1. Next base: position 3,090,601 of record NZ_CP137735.1, read on the forward strand.
CGTAGCGCACCGGCGTCGAGGTGCGGGTCGCGGTGCTTACCTCCTTGACCTGCGGGTTGTCCTTTTCGCGATCGCTGTCGGCGTTAACCGACAGTTCCGGCAGGGTGGTGGTGGCGGCACTGGCCAGGCTGGCGCTGAACAGCAGCGACAGGCCAAGCGCCAGGGGTGAAAGACGGCAGGGTACAAGCATGGGGACATCCGGATCGAGCAGGTGAAAAAGAGATGCGGATGGTAATGCTTGCCATTTGCTATTGCCCGAGTGTTTGTAAAGGGTTGTCATTACATCTGTGTCAGGTTGTTACAGCTCCTGCCCTGTCGCCTTTCCCTGTAGGAGCAGCCTTGCGCTGCGAAGGCGCCCTGACAGGAAAATTGTCCGTTCGATCAAAAGGCTATTTCCTACACAAGATAAATTCTCCGCTGATAGCGCGAACCTGCATGGAAATGCACCAGAGCCGCCGGCGATTTTGGTTATATCAACCTGCATTTCACGAGTTTTTGACATTTGTAATCGCACACGGCTAGGATTCGGCCAACGCCTGCTGGCCATGATTTTGGCCATGCTGCTGCCAGAGGCCGCCGTGTTGTTATCGGCAGGCCTTCCAGTCTGGATCCGCATAGCGTCGAACCTACGAAGGGGCGTTGGTTCCTGGCGTCATATTGCAGAGCGTTTTTGATTAGGAAATAAGGAAAACAACATGTTGAAAACCAGGATCAGCCTGGTCGCCCTGGCGATGATCGCCGCGACCCAGGCACAGGCCAATGATCAGGCCGACAGCAAAGGCTTCATCGAGGACAGCCACGCCAACGTCCTGCTGCGTAACGCCTACATCAACCGCGACAAGAAACACGGCACCGACGACCAGATCGAATGGGGCCAGGGTGTCATCGCCAACTTCTCCTCCGGCTTCACCCAAGGCACCGTCGGTGTCGGCGTCGATGCATTCGGCCTGTACGCCGTGCGTCTTGACGGCGGCAAGGGCCACAACGGTGGCGCCGGTGTCGACTTCTTCAAGCCTTCGGACTTCAAGGACGAGAACGGCAACGCCAACTCGCCGCACAACCTGGCCCGTGGTGGCGCTGCAGTGAAGTTCCGCATCTCCAACACCGTGCTCAAGTACGGTGACCAGATGCCGGCACTGCCAGTACTGCAGTACGACGACGCCCGTCTGCTGCCAGAAAGCTTCACCGGTACCCTGATCACCTCCAAAGAGATCCAGGGCCTGGAACTGAACGCCGGTCGCTTCACCCAGGAAGCGCGCAAGAGCGCCGAGCGCCGTGACGGCGGCGGCCTGAAGTCGATCAACGTCTTCGGCGGTAGCTACAAGTTCACCGACAACTTCACCGCTTCGTTGTACACCGCCGACAACGAAGATGTGATGAAAAAGCACTACCTGGGCTTGAACTACGTCTTCCCGATCGCCAACGACCAGTCCCTGACCTTGGACTTCAACGGCTACAAGTCGGACATCGACAACAAGTTCGTCAAGAGCGCCGAACTCAACGGCGACTCCAACACCATCTGGAGCCTGGCAGCCACCTACGCGTATGGTGCGCACTCGTTCACCATCGCCCACCAGCGCAGCACCGGCAGCACCGGCTACAACTACGGCTGGTACCAGAACGCGGGTGGCGTGGGTGACGGTGGTTCGACTATCTACCTGGCCAACTCGTACTGGTCCGACTTCAACGCCGAAGACGAGCGCTCCTGGCAGCTGGGCTACGGCCTGGACTTCGGTGCCTACGGCATCCCGGGCCTGACCTACAAGCTGGCCTACGTGGTGGGCGACAACATCAACACCCGCAACGTCGCCAACCCGCAGGGCTTCGGTGAAGGTAAAGAGCGCGAGATCTTCAACCAGATCCGTTACGTGGTGCAGGACGGCCCGGCCAAGGACCTGTCGATCAAGCTGCGTAGCTCGTTCGTGCGTACCAACAACGCCGTGCAGCAGAACGGTTACAACGACGACGGCAACGAAGTTCGCGTATTCGTCGAGTACCCGATCAGCATCTTCTGATCCTGATCTGATGGCCTAGGGGCTGCTTTGCAGCCCATCGCGACACAAGGCCGCTCCCACATTGACCGGCATGCGCAGGACCATTGTGGGAGCGGCCTTGTGTCGCGAAAGGGCCGCAACGCGGCCCCAGGCTTTCATGCCGTCTCCACCACTTCCTTGCGCCGCACCCCGGCAACCTTCACCTCTCCCTCCCCAGTCTCCGGCGCAAAGCTGTCACTACGCGCCATCCGCCACATCCGCGCATAAAACTCGCTTTCAATCGAGCCACTGAGCAATTCGCCAGGCTTGAGGAACGTGTGCAGGTCCGAGAACAGCCCGATTTCGCTGGAGCTGATACGCCGTGCCAGATGCTTGGGCTTGAGCTCCGCAGGATGTTCCAGGCCCGCAGCAGCCAACATTTCGGCCAGCGCATGCAGCGTGTTGCGGTGGAAACTGGCTACCCGTTCGGCCTTGTCTGGCACCACCAGGGCGCGCTGGCGCAACGGGTCTTGCGTAGCCACGCCGGTCGGGCATTTGTTGGTATGGCAGCTCTGCGACTGGATGCAGCCAATGGCGAACATGAAGCCACGCGCGGAGTTGACCCAGTCCGCCCCGATGGCCAGCACGCTGGCGATGTCGAAGGCGCTGACGATCTTGCCCGCTGCGCCAATGCGGATGCCGGCGCGCAGGTTCAGGCCGACCAGAGTGTTGTGCACGAACATCAGGCCCTCGCGCATCGGCACGCCCATGTTGTCGCTGAACTCGCGTGGCGCCGCCCCAGTGCCGCCTTCCTTGCCATCGACGACGATGAAGTCCGGAGTGATGCCAGTGGCCAGCATAGCCTTGGCAATGCCCATGAATTCCCAAGGGTGGCCCAGGCAGAATTTGAACCCCACCGGCTTGCCGCCCGACAGCTCGCGCAGGCTGGCAACGAACTGCAGCAACTCGACCGGGGTGCGGAAGGCACTGTGCGCCGCCGGCGAGATGCAATCCTCGCCCTCGCGCACGCCACGGGTTGCGGCAATCTCGGGGCTGACCTTGTGCCCTGGCAGGATGCCGCCGTGGCCCGGCTTGGCGCCCTGGCTGAGCTTGATCTCGATCATCTTCACCTGTGGCGAGCGTGCCTGCTCGGCGAAGCGCTGCGGGTCGAAGCGCCCGTCCTCGGTGCGGCAGCCGAAGTAACCACTGCCGATTTCCCAGATCAGGTCACCGCCATGTTCGCGGTGGTACGGGCTGATGCTGCCTTCGCCGGTGTCATGGGCAAAGCGGCCCATGCGTGCACCGCGGTTCAGGGCAGCGATAGCGTTGGCACTGAGGGCACCGAAGCTCATGGCCGAGATGTTGAAGATCGACGCCGAATAGGGCAGGCGGCATTGCGGCCCGCCAATGGCGATGCGGAACGACGCCGGGTCTGGCGTGGCCACTGGCAGCATGGAATGGCTGATGAACTCGAAGCCGGGCTTGTAGGCATCGTTGAGGGTGCCAAAGGCTTTCTCGGCGCTTTCGTTCTTGGCCCGGGCATAAACCAGCGAACGCTGCGAACGGGAGAACGGTAGCTTGTCGTCGTCGCCCTCGATCAGGTACTGGCGGATTTCCGGGCGGATGGTTTCGATCAGGTAGCGGATGTTGCCCAGGATCGGATAGTTGCGGCGCACGGCGTGGTGGCTTTGCCGCAGGTCGTTCAGGCCGACCAGGCTGAGCAGCGCGGTGATCAGCGTCAACGGCCACAGCCAGGCATGCTGGGGTAGCAGCGGCAGGCTGGCGAAGGTGAACAGCAGGCAGAGGGCGAGGCAGGCGTAGCGGCTGGGTAGAGAGTGTTTCATGGGTCCATCGCAGGCAGGATGACCGGGCCTAGGATAGGCAAAGGTGGGGAGGGGAAAACCTGGGTAATCGGTAAAAGACTGTTACTTGAATGTAGGGCTCTGTACATGGCTCAAGGCCGATGCGGTCCATGTGGGAGCGGCCTTGTGTCGCGAAAGGGCTGCGCAGCAGCCCCAGAATTCGCAGCCATAGCGAAGATCGCTGGGTCTGCTACGCAGCCTTTTCGCGACACAAGGCCGCTCCCACAAAAAGGTGTTAGCGAGGCAATAACACGCTAACCCGCAACCCACCCCCCTCGCGGTTCGCCAGCAGCAACTCGCCCCCATGGCTGGTGGCAATCCGCTGAGCAATACTCAACCCCAGCCCATACCCCCCGGAAGCCTGGTTGCGTGACCCCTCACCGCGCACGAACGGGTCGATGATGGTCGCCAGCAGGCTCGGCGCAATCCCCGGCCCGCGGTCATCGACATGGATGAACACCCCCGTGGTCGCCTGTTCCAGCGTGACCGAAACCTCTTTGGCATAACGCAACGCATTGACCAGCAGGTTCTGCAGGCAGCGCTGCAGCAGCAGGGCATCGACCCGCAGGCTGCCCGCCCGGCCATGCACCGGCAGCGGCTCTTCGGCAGTGGCCAGCTCCGCGCACTGGCGCACCACCAGCCGGTTCAGGTCTACCTGCTGCAAGTTCTGCTGCTCCCCCGCGCGCAGGTAATCGAGTACCTGGCCGATCATGTCGTCCATCTGCGTGATGTTCTGCCGCAGGCGCTGCCGGTGTTCGTCGTCCGGCAGGCGCTCCAGGCGCAGGCGCATGCGCGTCAGCGGGGTGCGCAGGTCGTGGGACACGGCGGCCAGGAAGTAGGCCTTGTCATTGACCATCGCGATCAGCCGCTGCTGCATGGCATTGAAGGCCTGGGCCGCCTGGCGTACTTCCTCCGGGCCATCCAGCGCCAAAGGCGGCTGCTCGAGGTTGCTACCAAGACCGCGCGCGGCATCGGCCAGGCGTCGCAACGGGCGCAGGCACAGGCGCACGGCGATCAGGCACACCAGCAATACCGCGACGATGCGCAGCGCGTACACCCGCAACAGATAATCGCTGATCAGCACCCAGGCCGACTCGCCGCTCCAGCCTTGCAGTTCCTGGCCCTCGATGGTCAGCCAGTGCCCATCGGCCAACGGCACCGCGAACTGCAGATGCGCCTGGGCGGTGCGCAGGCCGAACAGGCTGCGCCAGACGATCGCCTGGCCCTGTTCATCGGTCAATTGCACCTTGATCAGGCGCACGTCCTGGGCATGCCCCAACTCGTACTCGAGGGCCTGGTGCAGCAACAGCTCGACGCGCCTGCGCCCGCGGCGCTCGTCCTGCACCGGCGTGGGTAGGGTTTCGCTGCAACGCAGTTGGTAATGCGCTGGCGCCTGCAGTGCACCGGCGCGGCAGTCAGCCTGGGCGATCAACGGCGCGCTGCGTGCGGCGATGAGCCGGACAGGGGCCTCGAGTACCTGGGCAAAACGCACATCGAACCAGATGCTGCTGGACATCAACTGGACCAGCACGGTGCCGCTGACCATTATCAGCAGCAGCTGGCCGAACAATGTGCGTGGCCATAGCCGGCGCAGCCAGCGCATGTCAGGCATCGGCCCCGTTGGCGGCGATGCTCAGCAAATAGCCTTCGTTGCGGATGGTGAGAATTTGCGCGGCACCCGCCGGAGCGTGGCGCAGGTGCTGGCGCAGGCGGCTGACGCACATGTCCACCGAACGGTCGTCGGGCAGGTGGTCGCGGCCGAACGCGCTGCGCGTCAACTGGTCGCGCGACACCACGCGGTTGTTGGCTTCCAGCAGTTCGCGCAGTACGCGGTGGTCGGAGCGGGGCAAGGTCAGGGTCTGGCCATCAGGGCGGGTGAGCAGGCGCTTCATGTGTTCCAGGCGGAAGCCGGCGAACAGCTGGGCATCTTCTACCGGCTCTGCGGCGGGTGCATCCAGGCGTTGCGGACGGCGCAGCACGGCCTTGATCCGGGCGATCAGCTCGCGTGGCTCGAACGGCTTGGCCAGGTAGTCATCGGCACCCACTTCCAGGCCGATGATGCGGTCCAGCGTGCTGCCCTTGGCCGACAGCATGATTACCGCCAGCCCGGGCGTGGCTTGCAGCTGGCGGCACAGGCTGAGGCCGTCCTCGCCCGGCAGCATCAGGTCGAGCACCACCAGCTCCACCTTGTGCCGGGCCAGTTGCTCGCGCATCTGCTCGCCGTCAGCTGCTGCCAGCACGTTATAGCCGGCATCTGTCAGGTAATCACAAAGAAGTTCGCGGATCTCGTCGTCATCATCGACAACAAGCAAAGTTGTGCTCATGCAGAAAAACACCTGTTCGGTGAGGGCCGGTGGCGCTCGTTACGTTCGATTACATCCCCGTACAAGCCGGGTCTGGAGCCCGGGGGGCCGATCCCTAGAATCCTAACAAAAAATCATCTGCAAATACGAAGCCTTCCCAAATGAACTCCGAGAGCACCCCGAACGCCTTCTCCTCCATCAGCCGAGGCGGCACGCGCCTCAAACCGCTGGCCCTGTTCATTGCCGTGGCCGTCAGCGGTGGCGCGATGGCTGCCGACAGCAAGCCCCTGGAGCTGGACGCCACGCAGATCGAAGACAGCGCCCTGCTGCCTGCCGACGAAGCCGGCCAGCTGGGTTACACGGTCGAAAGCACCCGCAGCTCCACCGGCCTGGCGCTGACGCCGCGCCAGACGCCGCAGTCGGTCACCACCATTACCCGCCAGCAGATGGATGACCGCGACATCCACACCATCGAGCAAGCGCTGGAAACCACCCCAGGTGTGACCGCGAGCAAGTCCGAAGTGGGCGGGCGTACCGACTACCGTGCCCGTGGTTACTCGATCAGCAACTGGAAGGTCGATGGCCTGCAGTTCCAGGGTGGCTCCGACTTCAGTGGTGGCGGCAACGCGCTGAACATGGACCTTTACGAGCGCATCGACATCGTGCGCGGCGCCAATGGCCTGCTGGGCGGTACCGGCGACCCGTCGGCCACCGTCAACCTGATCCGCAAGGCGCCGACCAGGACGTTCGGCGGCAGCGCCTATGCCACCTACGGCAGCTGGGACAAACGCCGCCTGGGCGCCGACCTCAACCTGCCGCTGTCCGAAGACGGCCGCCTGCGTTCGCGCTTCGTGATGACCCAGCAGGACGCCAACTCATTCCGCGACAACCAGTCCGAGCGCTCCCGCGCCGCGTTGGCCAACTTCGAGTTCGACCTGGACGACGCCACCACCCTCGGTGCCGGCTACCAGTACGAGTACAACAAGATTGTCGGCGGTGGCTGGGGCGCGAACATCCCGATCTGGTACCGCGATGGCAGCAAGACCGACCTGCCGCGCAGCACCAACGTGGTACCCAGCTGGAGCTTTGGCGAGTACACCACCCGCACCGCGTTCGGCTCGCTGGAGCACCGCTTCGACAACGATTGGACGCTGGACCTGAAAGCCGCCCAGAGCACCGCCGAAACCCTCAACCACCGCGGCCTGGCCAAGGTCAACTCGGCGGGCCGAGGCAGTTACGGCGGCTACTGGGACCAGGATGGCAGCGGTGCCGTGCTCAACGGCCTGCACAGCTCCACCGACACCACCCAGCAGTCGGCGCAGATCGACCTGTCCGGCCCGTTCCAGCTGTTCGGCCGTAGCCACCAGGCGATGGTCGGCTACAACGACAGCCGCACCGTGGCCTGGTCGCCGGAATACACCTGCACCATGGTTGGCGACGGCATGGCCAGTTCGCCTGCGCTGGGGTGCCAGTTCCGCGCCAACAACGGCTTCCCGCTGACCGACTGGCACAATGGCGTGGATGACGACTACAACATCATCGCCTCGCGCACCGGCCGCCACAGCAAGACCACCACCCGCCTGCAGGGCATGTACGCGGCAACCCGCCTGAGCATCACCGACCCACTGTCGGTCATCCTCGGCGTGCGCACCAGCAACTACTCGGCCACCACCCGCAGCGTGGCTGGCGCACGTACCAGCCAGGAAGAAAACGGCATCGTCACCCCGTACCTGGGCGCGGTGTACGACCTCAACGACAACTACTCGCTGTACGCCAGCTACACCGACATCTTCACCCCGCAAACCGCTGAAACCAGCAGCGGCAGCAAGGTCGAGCCGATTCGCGGGCAAAGCTACGAGACGGGTATCAAGGGAGAGTGGTTCGATGGCCGCTTGAACGCCTCGGCGGCGTACTTCCGCACCAAGCAGGAAAACAAGGCAGTGCTCGACGGCGACCTGACCACGCCCACCGGTGGCGACGCCTACAAAGCCGGTTCCGGCCAGGAAACCGACGGTATCGACCTGGAAATCGCCGGCGCCCTGACCCCCAGCTGGAACGTGTACGCCGGCTACACCTACCTGCACTTCCGCCGCGTCGACAGCGACGGCCGCAGCGACCCATCGCACCTGTTCAAGGCCTCGACCACCTACCGCCTTTCCGGCCCGCTCGACCGCCTGACCCTGGGCGCCGGGGTGACTGCGCAGAGCAACATCCGCGCAATCTCCAGCCCGGCGGGCCAGCCGAGCAATGGTGTGAGCACCGGTGCCACTGATGTGAACTGGTCCGGTTATGCCATCTGGAATGCCATGGCCAAATACCAGCTGACCGACGACACCAGCGTCAGCCTCAACGCCAACAACCTCTTCGACAAGCATTACTACACCCGCTATGGGTTCTATGCCGGGGCGATTTATGGTGACCCACGCAACCTGTCGCTGACGGTCAGCACAGCGTTCTGATCAAACGCACCTGGGGCTGCTGCGCAGCCCATCGCCGGCAAGCCGGGCTCCCACCGCTACTTTGGGAGCAACTGCCTTGCTCAATTTCTAACAGGTGGCGCGATCCCTGTGGGAGCGGGCGCGCCCGCGAACACGGGCGAAGCCCGTGCCATCCACCACAGCACCTGATTCGCTGGGGCGGCGCCAGGCTCAAACCATGCGCTGTACCTGTGGTAGATGGCCCAGCCCTTTGGGCTGCGCTGTCGCGTAGATAACTGAAATTGCAAGCAATCCGCGTACCCTGTGGGAGCGGCTTTAGCCGCGAAGAATCCAACGCGGTGCATGCCACCGGCTGCGCCGCTGTTCGCGGCTAAAGCCGCTCCCACAAGGCCCCTGCTAATTCAATGAGTTATGTGCAGTTCTATGAGAGCCCGGCTTGCCGGCTATGGGCCGTAAAGCTGCCCTATTTCACCTAGGGCCAGTCCCTTGCTCGCGATCAACCGGCTTCTCCAGCCGATCCTCGAAACTGTCCCAGTCCTCACCAAACAGTTCCACCGGGTGCATGGTGCGACTCGCCCCATTGCCACAGGCCAATGCCTTGGCCGGGCAATACAGGTCGCAGCCCCAGCAGATGCGCTCCGGGTGGCTGGGGTTTGTGGGGAACTTCTTGGCCATGGTCAGCTTCCCTCAGGACTATGTCCCAAACCTATACCTCGGCCCGCTATTCAGCTTGATCGACATCAATATCCAGGTGACCCTCAGCGGAGCGCATATTCCGGATCCAGATATCTGCTTGACAGATATCTGGATCCGGAATAATTTGTAGGCACCTTGGTACGCCGAGACAACACGATGCGAGTGATTACGAAAGCGGCGGTTACCAAAGCCATCGAAGCTCACGCCCAGTGGAAAGCCCCCCTGAGCCTGTGGCTCACGACCTTTGATAGGGGGACGCTGCGCTTCGAGTCTTTTGAGCAGCTAAGGGATACGTGGTCTACCGCCTCTGGCTGGAACGTTGACCGCATTCCTTGTTCAAAACTCAGGCCCTCCAGCCGAAAAGGGCCGCTTGATGTCTATGTGTTCGATATCAAGAAAAACGAATGCCGTCTGATCGCATGGCTCAACACACGAACGGGCACCCTCTATATCAAGGCCATTCTGTCGCACGCGGAGTACGACAAGTGGTGCAAGAGCGATGTCAGGTAGCCGCCTGGCACTTGCCCAAAACCTACCGATTCGACAGGTGACAACCATGAAGCGGGATAAAATCGAAGCCAATGGACTAGATGCCTTCATCGCTAATATTTCACCCATGCTGGATGGCCTGAACGCCCAGATGGCAACCATGGCCCAGCTTCTTGCTGCCTGCCATGACCCCATCAAGGACGATGCTGAGCTCCAGGCGCGGATGGCATTGATCGATGAGCTCTACTCGCATGCCGACAGCGAAGGTCACGCAGCAGCGCGCTTTGCGGAGATGGTGGCGGATCGTGTCTACGAGTATGAGAGTGAGTCGGTACTCGTGCCGTTTGCGAGCCAGGCCGAAGCGTTGGCCTTCCTGCTGTCGGACAGGGGCGTGAAGCAGAAGGACCTTGCCTCGATAGCGACCCAGAGTGCGGTTTCAGAGATTCTGAACAACAAGCGGAAGATGACGGTTGCCCAGATAAAGGGCTTTGCTGAGTTTTTCAGCGTACCGGTTGAATTTTTCATGCATGGGGTGGTTTGAAATCGGTAGGGGCGCTGGGACGGGACACAGAAAGCAAAAAAGGCCCACCTTTCGGTGAGCCTTTTTTGATACTGCGTATGGTGCCGGCACCAGGAATCGAACCCGGGACCTACTGATTACAAGTCAGTTGCTCTACCATCTGAGCTATACCGGCAATGGGGCGTCATTATAACGATCGGTTGGCGCCTGTAAACCACTTCGTTGCGAATGTTCGCAAATGACCTAAGTCACCGACCTGAAAGAAGAATTTTCCTACCAGCCGCGATGGATGGTGGTGACGCTCGGCTCGGTTTTGCCCGGGTTGAAGAACAGCTTGTCGTTGTCGCAGCCACGCTTGCGGCAGGGGCTTTCGGTGCGCAGGGGCAGGCCGTTGTCGCCGCCCAGCTGCATGGCGGGGTGGTTCCAGCCCAGGCTGCTGGTGGGGTGGGGCGCGGTGCCGCTGGCGCAGCCGGTCAGGGCCAGGGCAAGGGTCAGCAGGGCGAGGGGCTTGGTCTGGGTCACGATGGTCGGGTCCGTTAGTCCATGTCGGTTCTGGCGCAACGCCAGAAGGTCGCGGGGCTGGCGGGCAGCGCGCGACGTCACTTTTTAATGATTTGGGGGGCGGATGATACACCGTAGGGCGGGATCAGCGGTGAAGCTTTAGCTTTATTGTTGCCTGTTCAGGCCTCTTCGCGGGTGAACCCGCTCCCACAGGTATATCACTGTTCTCAAGCCTTGTGAGATTCCTGTGGGAGCGGGTTTACCCGCGAAAGGGCCATCAGCTGTACGAAGATTCTGAACTAGGGGGCTAATGGCTTCAGCGTTTGGATGCTTCGGAACTATCCTACGGGCGCCGCCGAAGTATCGCTGTTGTCGGGGAAATGGCTCACGGATACCGTTTTCGGGTCGCTCTGGCGACCGGGTGTGAGAACCCTGATCGAATAAGCGCTACCCATTTATGGTGGCCGTACGCGGGCAGACTTCGGTCTGGCCGGGCTTCCTTATTCGACCGGTTTCTCACCCCGCGTACGGCTGCCACCCAAATCCGTGAGAAAGATTTCTGGCAGTCCCCTCCCCGAGTAAGGATTTATGCCATGAAGAAAACCATCATCGAACCCATCACCACCGCAGGCGTTGAAACCTTCCTCGCAGCCGGTAACCCATCCCTCAATCTGCTACGCGTGGAGCCTGGTGTCCCCGTCGATGCTGCCTATGAGCATGTCTCGATCCTGATGGGCTACATCAAGCATCTGGTGCGCGAGGGGGATATGGAGGATGACCATAAATTCCTGGGCGCTGCCGATTATCTGTGCGACATGGCCAAGGCGCTGATGAACGATATCGAGATTGCCAAGAACAAGACGCACTGAAGGCTCACGCGGTCAGTGTAGGAGCGGCCTTGTGTCGCGATGGGCCGCAAGGCGGCCCCCATTTTCGATGCAGTTTCAGGAATCGCCGGGGCTGCGTTGCAGCCCTTTCGCGACGCAAGGCCGCTCCTACAAAAGACCGTGTATGCAGCTCTAACTCCAACCACAAGAAATGTTTATGCACAAGTGGCATCGGCGACTTGCGCGAAAGGCATGCCGGACCGCTACACCGCTGGTCTTTGCGCAAACGCCTGTTTTTACTGGCCTTGGCGTGCAAGCGGGAATAAGCCGAACGCTTGAAATAGCGCTTGGATCCAACAGGTAATCACAAGCTTGTTCACAGAGTTATCCACAGGTTGTGCTGCGGCTAACAGTCGCGTTCGGCGAGGATGAGCAGGTTGCGTGGAGTGAGTGGGTAGTCGCAGAACAGGCCAAGGCGCACGTTGTAGCCTTGTTCTTCGAGGAACAGGGCACGATCGAGTACCAACCACAGCTCCAGCGGCCGGCGGAACAGGTTGCGCACCCGCTCCAGGTTGCGGACCTCGGCCAGGCGCTGCCAACCGGCGGCTTCCAGGGCGGCCCAGTCCGGGTTGCCAGTCAGCTGCAATTGCTTGAGGTCGGCCAGGTCGCCGCAGTACTGCTCGAAGGGCTTCTCCAGCCAGGCCACGGGTAGTGACGGGGTCGGCAGGTACGCGTCGGTTTGGCGCTGCTGGCGTTGTAGCAGGTCGAAGCCCAGGCGCCGAGCCATCGAGGTGTCGCGCTGGCGCCGCACGCGGGCGCCGGCGGTAACGGTTTCGCTCAAGGGCAGGCCCAAGTCGTCCAGTGACAGCCGTAGGCTGGAGGCTTGGGCGGCTGTGGATAAAGGCTGGTATTGCTGCGCCCCGATGCGGTTGTAGCAGCAGGGCGCCACGGCCAGTTGCCGGCAACCTTGCTGGCTGGCCAGTTGCATCAGGCGCACATGCAGGTCGCCACAGGCGTGCAGGGCGACCACGCTTTTGTCGCCAGCCAGGTGGCGGGCGCTGTCGTTGGCCATCACATCCTGGTGCACGTGTTGCGCCGGCAGGTGGTGGTGCGCGCTCAGGGCCTGGCCGGCGACGACCAGTTCGGCGTCGTATTCCAGGCAGGTCAGGTGTTGACCGGGTTGCAGAAGGCGGCGGCCGAGGTGGCCTTTGCCGGAGCACCAGTCCAGCCAATGATGGGGCTGTTCGCGAAAGGCCAGGTGGCTGGCGAAGGCTTCGATCTGTTGCCATTTACGGCCGGGGACGGCGACGTCGAGGCGGTGGGCGGCGGGGGGCAGGTCGGTTGCCGGGAGGCTGCCGACGGCCGAAAGCTGTCGGGCTTGCTGGGCCAGTTGCGGGAATGGGGCGGGCAACGGGGCAGCGGGGGTGTCGGTTTCGGCGTCTGCCAGGGAGCATTGGCGCAGGTGGGCGGCAAGCTCGGGGTGGGCGGTTTCCCAGGCCAGCTGCAGGGTGGTGAAGGGGCGGGGTTTCCACAGCTGCTGGTGCTCGATCAGGAACTGGTCGAGGGCCTGGAAGCGGGTGCTTAGGTGGGGGCTGTGGAGGTGGTTGGGCATGGGGGGAAGTGTGTTGGGTTTTAGGGCCTCTTCGCGGGTGAACCCGCTCCCACAGGTATAGTGCACAGCTTGAGGGCTGTGGAGACACTGTGGGAGCGGGTTTACCCGCGAAGAAGGCTAAGTAGTGTCAGCGGCCCTGGCACGCATCCACGCGCAACCAGCGCTCCAGCAACTTGAAGCCTTGCACCAGCACGAACGAGATCACCAGGTAGAACACCCCGGCGGCAAAGAAGATCTCCACCGGCAGGTAGGTGCGGGCAATGATGGTACGGGCCATGCCGGTCAGTTCCAGCAGGGTCACGGTACTGGCCAGGGCGCTGGCCTTGAGCATCAGGATCACTTCGTTGCTGTACGCGGGCAGGCCGATGCGCGCGGCGCGTGGCAGCATGATGTAGAACAGCGCCTTGCCCCGCGACATGCCCAGCGCCCGTGCCGCCTCGATCTCACCCTTGGGGATCGACTGCAACGCGCCGCGCAGGATCTCGGCGATGTAGGCAGCAGTGTGCAGGGTCATGGTCAGCACGGTGCACCAGAACGGGTCGCGCAGGTACGGCCACAGCGAACTCGAACGCACCGCGTCGAACTGCGCCAGGCCGTAGTAGACCAGGAACAGCTGCACCAGCAGCGGCGTGCCACGGAAGAAGAAGATGTAGCTGAACGGCACCGCGCGCACGTACCAGTGGCGCGAGGAGCGGGCGATGCCCAGCGGGATGGCCAGGATCAACCCGGCAACTACCGCGATGGCCACCAGCTCCAGGGTCAAGGTGGCGCCCTGGGCCAGGCGTGGCAGCCACTTGATGATGACTTCCCAATTCATTATTCGGCCCTCGCAAAGCCGCGAGCGGCGCGTTTTTCCATGAAGTGCATGCCGGTCATGGCAATGACGGTCAGGCTCAGGTAGATGCAGGCCGCGACCATGTAGAAGGTGAACGGCTCTTTGGTCACGGTCACGCCGATTTGTGCGTGGCGCATGATTTCTTCCAGGCCGATCACCGACACCAGGGCGGTGTCCTTCATCAGGATCATGAACAGGTTGCCAAGGCCGGGCAGGGCGATGCGCCACATCTGCGGCAGGATGATCCGCGACAGGATGCGGCCCTTGGACAGGCCCAGCGCCAAGCCGGCTTCGCGGTGGCCCTTGGGGATTGCCAGGATGGCGCCACGGAACACCTCGGTGGCATAGGCGCCGAAGCACAGGCCCAAGGCAATCACACCCGCAGCGAAGGCGCTGAGTTCCAGGCCAGGCAGGTTAAGGGCTTCACCCAGGGCATTCATCAAGCCCACGGTGCCGAAATAGATAAGCAGTACCCAGAGCAGTTCGGGCACGCCGCGAACCAGGGTGGAATAGAAGCCACCAAGCCATTGCAGCGGCTTGATCGTGGAAGTCTTGGCCAGGGCGCCGAGCAGGCCCAGGACCAGGCCCAGCAGCAAGGCGCAAAGCGCCAGTTTTACGGTCATCAGGGTGCCGGCCATCATGGCCGGACCGAATCCGTGCAGGTCGATATTCATGGGCAGGTCATTCTAGGGACTGGCGCGCCGCAAGGGCGCGCCGGTCGGGGCGGATCATTCGATGCTGAACGGGAAGTACTTGTCGTTGATCTTCTTGTACGTGCCGTCGGCCTTGATCTCTGCCAGGGCCTTGTTCAGGTCGTCGCGCAGCTTGGTGTCACCCTTGCGCACGGCAATGCCGATCTTGTCGCTGTCCATCACCGGCTCGCCCTTGAACTCGAAGTTCGAACCGTCTTTGCTCTTCAGCCACTCGTACTGCACGTACTTGTCGGCCAGGATGCCGTCGATGCGGCCGGAAACCAGGTCGAGGTAGGCGTTTTCCTGGGTGTCGTACAGCTTGATCTCTACGTCGTCACCGTAGTTGTCTTCCAGCCAGGTGCCAGCCAGGGTGGCGCGCTGGGTGCCGATCACCTTGCCTTTGAGCGAGGCCTTGTCGGTCTTGAAGTCGACGTTTTTCGGCGCGATGAACTGCAGCTTGTTGGAGTAGTACGGTTCGGTGAAGTCCACGGCCTGCTTGCGCTCGTCGGTGATCGACAGCGACGACACCAGGAAGTCGAACTTCTTGGCGTTCAGGGCCGGGATGATGCCGTCCCAGTCGGAGGTGACGACCGAGCACTCGACTTTCATCTTGGCGCACAGGGCGTCGCCGATGTCTTTGTCGAAGCCGACCACGTTACCGCTGGCATCCTTGTTGTTGAACGGTGGGTAGGCAGCTTCGATACCCATGCGCAGTTTTTCTGCGGCCAGGGCGTTGGCCGACATCACCAGCGTGGCAGCAGCTGCCAGGAGGAACTTCTTGTAAGTGTGCATGTATTGCTCCGTTAGCGGTGGCTGGACATGAATTGCTTGCAACGCGCCGAGGTCGGGTTCTCGAAGACCTGCTGCGGCGATCCCTGCTCTTCTACCAGGCCCTGGTGCAGGAAGACGACTTCACTGGACACATGGCGGGCAAAGCTCATCTCGTGCGTCACCAGCAGCATGGTACGGCCTTCTTCGGCCAATGCGCGGATAACGTTTAGCACTTCCTGGACCATTTCCGGGTCGAGCGCCGAAGTTGGCTCGTCGAACAGGATGACCTTGGGCTTCATGGCCAGGGTACGGGCAATGGCGGCGCGCTGTTGCTGGCCACCGGAAAGCTGGGCGGGGTAGCTGTGGCGCTTGTCGTAGATGCCCACCTTGTTCAGCAGGGCTTCGGCGGCTTCGATGGCCTCGGCCTTGCTCTGGCCGAGCACGCGGCGTGGCGCCTCGATGATGTTGTCGAGAATCGACATGTGCGGCCACAGGTTGAAGTTCTGGAAGACGAAACCGATCTCGCTGCGCAGGCGGTTGATCTGGCGGTTGTCGGCGGCGATCAGGTCGCCGTTCTTGGCGGCCTTGAGCTTGAGGGCTTCACCGGCGACCAGGATTTCGCCCTGGTGCGGGTTTTCGAGCAGGTTGATGCAGCGCAGCAGGGTGGACTTGCCGGAGCCGGACGACCCCAGGATAGAGATCACGTCACCGTCGCGCGCGGTCAGCGAAATGCCCTTGAGAATTTCCTGCTCGCCGTAGCGTTTGTGCAGATTGCGGATTTCCAGCGCGGGCGTGGCCTGAGCCATGTGCGGTCCTCATGTGTACGGGTGCGTTCCCAGCTGTTGGCGGCCTTCCTGGCGTGCGCCAAGCTAGCATAGCGGCATTATCACGGCCAACAGGGTTGCTGGGGACTCGGGGCGCTGGTGGGGCAGTTTGTCGCATCGCTGCAGCGCAACGTCGCGCGGATGTCCGCGCAGGTGTCGCCCAGCACCAGAGCCTTGATGAAAAAAGGCGCGATGGTGCCAGCTTTGGCCCGCTCATGGAAGCGGTTTTAGACCATTCGCGGGCATGCCCGCTCCCACTGCATCTGTAAATAGCCGAAATGGTTGCACCTTACCTGTGGGAGCGGGCGCGCCCGCGAAGGGGCCGCCCAGATCTCGAAGTTGTACCCCGCGGTTGCACTTTTCTGCATTGCGCTGGTGCACAGGTGTTACCGTGGAGCACCTTTGGTGCGTTTGTAAGTGGGTATTTCAGTAATCCGATGATTTGGCGGCCTTTCGGTCAGCCACTGGCCGAAAGCCCTCCAAACCGCATGCCAAAAGGGCCGCCGACTTTTCTGACGAATGCATTCAGCACATGGCGCGCTTATTGCCAGTAGGAAACCGCCGATTGCAGCGACGCCCAGGTCAACCCCGGGCGCGCTCTGTAAACGCAGTCGGAGTGGTCCACTCCTTACAAAGGTAGTTTCAATGAGCGGTAACAATTCCAATGACCTCGCTCAGGGGCTCAAACAACGGCATGTGACCATGCTGTCCATCGCTGGCGTCATCGGTGCCGGCCTGTTCGTTGGCTCCGGCCACGCCATCGCTGCTGCCGGTCCTGCCGTTCTGCTGGCTTACGCTGCCGCCGGTACGCTGGTCGTGCTGGTCATGCGCATGTTGGGTGAAATGGCAGTCGCCTCGCCTGACACCGGTTCGTTCTCTACATATGCCGACCGCGCCATCGGGCGCTGGGCCGGTTTCACCATTGGCTGGCTGTACTGGTGGTTCTGGGTGCTGGTGATTCCGCTGGAGGCCAACGCCGCCGCGGCCATCCTGCATGCCTGGTTCCCTGCGGTAGACCTCTGGGCGTTCTCGCTGGTCATCACCCTGGCGCTGACCTTGACCAACCTGTGCAGCGTGAAGAACTACGGCGAGTTCGAGTTCTGGTTCGCCCTGCTCAAGGTGCTGGCAATCATTGGCTTCATTGCTGTGGGTTGTGCGGCCATGTTCGGCTTTGTGCCTAGCAGCCAAGTGAGCGGTGCCAGCCACCTGTTCGACACCCAGGGCTTCATGCCTAACGGCCTGGGCGCGGTGTTGGCAGCCATGCTGACCACCATGTTCTCGTTCATGGGTACCGAAATCGTCACCATCGCCGCTGCCGAGTCGAAAGACCCGGGCAAGCAGATCAGCCGCGCCACCAACTCGGTAATCTGGCGTATCTGCCTGTTCTACCTGGTGTCGATCTTCCTGGTCGTGGCGTTGGTACCGTGGAACGACCCGGCGCTGGCCGAGACCGGTTCCTACCAGACCGTGCTGAGCCGCATTGGCGTGCCGAATGCCAAGCTGATCGTCGACATCGTCGTGCTGATTGCCGTGACCAGCTGCCTGAACTCGGCGCTGTACACCTCGTCGCGCATGCTGTTCTCGCTGAGCAAGCGTGGTGACGCCCCGGCCATTGCCCAGCGCACCACCAAGTCGGCTACCCCGCATGTGGCGGTTCTGCTGTCCACTGCAGCGGCGTTCCTCTGTGTGTTCGCCAACTTCGTGGCCCCGGCCCAGGTGTTCGAGTTCCTGCTGGCCAGCTCGGGCGCCATTGCCCTGCTGGTTTACCTGGTGATTGCCGTGTCGCAGCTGCGCATGCGTGCCCAGCGCGAGGCCCGTGGCGAGAAGATCACCTTCAAGATGTGGCTGTTCCCGGGCCTGACCTGGGCAACCATTGCCTTCATCGTTGCCATCCTGGTGGTAATGGCGCTGCGTGAGGACCACCGCGCCGAAATCATCGCGACCGCACTGCTGAGCATTGGTGTGGTGGCGGCTGGCTTGCTGGTGCACCGCAAGCGCGAAGCTGCCGGGCGGGTGGCGTTGGATAACTGATCCGCGCTGGTTGAAATGAAAAGGCCGCGTCCTGTGCAGGGCGCGGCCTTTTTTGTTGCCTGTACCGGCCCTTTCGCGGGTGAACCCGCTCCCACAGGTTCATCACAGGCCTGGATGCCAGTGGGATCCTTGTGGGAGCGGGCTTACCCGCGAAAAGGCCGACACAGTTCACGCAGCCATATCAGCCAAACTGCTTCTGCTGTTGCTGCTGCTTGGCCACCGCCTCCGAAGCCGCCACATAGGCTGCCTGGAACTCATCGCTTTCCAGCCAGGCCATGGTGGCTTCTTCATCGGCCCCATCCAGCCATTTACGGTAGGCGTTGAACACCAGCACGATGTAGTCGGTGGCGTGTTCTTCCTTGTGCCCCTTGAGCACCAGGGCCAACAGCGGGTCCACCAGGAATACCGAAATCATCGGCACCAGGCCGCCTTCCTGGGCTTCCTTCATTTTCTTGAACAGCGGGTCGTAGCTGCCCGACTCCATGGCCTTGTTGTACACCTGCTCGACGCTGGCGCTGTCACCGGCACTGGCCTTGACCGCCTGGCCGCTGCGCACCATGCGGTTCTGCTTGGCCTTGCTGGCGGCGCGCTTGGCGCGTTTCTGTTGCTTGGTTGGGGTGGCCATGGGGCAATCCTGAGGCTGCTGAAAATTGCGCGTATTGAAGCGCAATTGCCCGATAAACCCAAGCCGTGTGCCGACACTGGGCTGATGCATTCTGCTATGGACATGCCTCCTGCTTATGCCCGCTGCCTGAACTGCATAACGTCTCTGCACCGTCATCCATGTCTGGATGGCGGCTCACTGCTATGTCAATCGGCGTTTGCAAAATGCGCGCAGCTGCGCGTAAGGAGAGAGCCATGAAGCATTATTATCTTGTAACCCTGTATGGCTATGACGAGGAGGGTAAGCTTTTTTATGCCACCGGTTTCGCCGAGTGCGACCGACAGTCGATCACAAAGGCTGACGTTCTTGCAATTAGCGAAAAAGCCGAGAAAGACAGTGAGTTTCCGCTTGGTCTGCACGGAATCTCCTATATGGGCTGCATGACCCAAGATGCTTTCGAGCATCTTCGCTCCATGTCAGGCGACTAAGATGCGCCGGCAGCCCGTCTCGGGCTGCGGCGTTTGTCGATGGCAGGTCGGGCGTCAGCCTGCTGGCTGTGGTGTCTCGTCTTCTTCGAAACCACGTGAAGCCCGGCCTACCAGCTGCGGGTCCGGGGCGTGTGCCACCTGTGGGTCTTTGCCCGGGTAGTCCAGCGAATGCAGGAAATGGCGTATGCAGTTGATCCGCGCCCGTTTCTTGTCATCGGACTTGATCACCGTCCACGGTGCATCGGCCGTGTCGGTATGGAAGAACATTGCCTCCTTGGCGGCGGTGTAGTCGTCCCACTTGTCCAGCGACTTGATGTCGATGGGTGACAGCTTCCAGTGCTTGAGCGGGTCGTCCCGGCGCGAGATGAAACGGCGCAGCTGCTCTTCGCGGTTCACCGAGAACCAGTACTTGAACAGCAGGATACCGCTGTTGCACAGCATCCGTTCCAGGTCCGGGGCCTGGCGCATGAATTCCAGGTACTGCAGCGGCGTGCAGAAATCCATCACCTTCTCGACCCCGGCGCGGTTGTACCAGGAGCGGTCGAAGAACACCATTTCGCCCGCCGTGGGCAGGTGCTGGATGTAGCGCTGGAAGTACCACTGGCCTTTTTCCTGCTCGGAAGGCTTTTCCAGGGCGACGATGCGCGCGCCACGCGGGTTCAGGTGTTCCATGAAGCGCTTGATGGTGCCGCCCTTGCCCGCAGCATCGCGCCCCTCGAACAGGATCACCACGCGCTGGCCGGTTTCCTTCACCCAGCTCTGCACCTTCAGCAGCTCGATCTGCAACGCATGCTTGGCCTTTTCGTAGTCTTGGCGTCGCATACGGGTGCGGTAGGGGTAGCTGCCTGGCAGACGGGCTGATGTGCTGTCTTCGTTGCTGCCCTTGGGGGCGGTGGCAACTTCCAGTGCTGCGGGTTGCTGGCTGATGCTGGTGATCGTCGGCTCCGGCTTGCGCTGGCGGGGGCGGCGCGTGCGGGCTGTGGTGATGGCGGGCTCGCTGGGGGCGGGGAGCAGGAGGGGGGATTCTTCGCTCATGGAGGTCCTTGCTGGTCGAGTCGGGTAGCCTCCGGCATTTTAGGCCCAGCGATTAATGGCCTTTTGATGCTGGTCAACAGTGTGTCGATAAACAGTTTGAAACAGCTGCAAATTGAATGTAGTGTGAACTACGGTTTACATTTTGCTCATGCATACACTAATCCAAACCGAAACTTACCGACGGTGGTTCGCTGCTTTGCGTGATCCGCGGGCAAAGGCTCGCATCAACGTCAGGTTGCGTCGAGCGGAGCTAGGAGTGATGGGTGACTGTAAGCCGGTTGCTGAGGGAGTATTCGAACTGCGGATCGATTATGGTCCGGGCTATCGGGTGTATTTCGTTCAACGAGGCTATGAGGTGATCATCCTCTTGGCGGGTGGCGATAAGGCCAGCCAATCCAGAGATATCAAATCTGCCCTCAAGCTGGCACGCGACCTTTAGGAGGCCACCATGACAAATATCAAGCTGAGCAAATGGGACGTCGTTGACCATTTGAAGACAGAGGAAGACATGGCCTTGTACCTTGAGGCGTGTCTGGAGGAAAACGACCCGGCACTGCTTGCTGCTGCCTTGGGCGACATCGCCCGGGCCCGAGGTATGGCTCAGTTGGCACGTGACACCGGGCTGACACGGGAAGGGCTGTACAAGGCGTTGTCTGCGGAAGGTAACCCGAGTCTGGCGACCATCATGAAAGTGATGGCGGCGCTGGGGGTAAGGCTTCATGCCGAGGTGCTCCCGCGCGCAGCGGGATAAGGTTGGTGCTTGGGATGGATAGCAAGGCCGGTAGGCTGCCATTCTTTCAGCAAAAATGACAGACAACAAAAAACCCGCACTAGGCGGGTTTTTTGTTGTCGCTTCGGGTAACTTTGCAACCACCAGAAGCTTGAAGGTGGTGCCCAGAGACGGAGTCGAACCGCCGACACGAGGATTTTCAATCCTCTGCTCTACCGACTGAGCTATCTGGGCGACGAGGTGAATTAAATAGACTTTCAGACCGCTCGTCAACGACTTTTTGAAAAAATTTTAAATTAATTCCGTCGCTTACGTTCCGTGGGGTCATTCCGACGGTGGAACGTAGCCTTCCGCCTGGGCGTATTCTTCGCCGGCGAAAAACTTGTCCATCTCGCCCTGGAGGAACTTGCGGTCCTCGGCGTTCATCATGTTCAGGCGCTTTTCGTTGATCAGCATGGTCTGGTGCTTCTGCCAGTCGGCCCAGGCCTTCTGCGAGATGTGTTCGAAGATGTCCTGGCCCTTGGCGCCGGGGTAGGGCGGGCGCTCCAGGCCTGGCAGTTCTTCTTTGTACTTGCGGCACATCACGGTGCGGGTCATCGGGCGTCTCCTGCAGTCAGTTCGTCGGCCGCGCGTTTGAGCAGCTTTTTCACCGGGGCGGCGAGGCCCAGGCGCGGCGGGGTGGCGAGGTTATACCAGAGCCAGTCGGCCTCGGCCACGGGCTGGCCGACCGGGTCGACGCGCACCAGCCAGGGCTCGATCGCCAGCTGGAAGTGGCTGAAGGTATGGGTCAGGCCGTCCATGGCGCGGCTGCCAGCCAGGCGCAGGCCGTGCTGGTAGGCCAGGTCGTCGAGCTGGGCGATGTCGTCCAGCTCCGGCAGGCTCCACAAGCCACCCCAAAGGCCGCTGGACGGGCGGCGGTAAAGCAGGATGGCGCCTTCGTGGTTGGCCAGCAGCGGCATCAGTGTGCGGCGTTGCGGCAGTGCCTTGCGCGGCTTTGGCTCTGGGTAACGGGTTTCTTCACCGTGCAGGTGCGCTTCGCAGCCGCGCTGCAGCGGGCAGATCAGGCAACTGGGTTTGCTGCGGGTGCACAGCGTGGCGCCCATGTCCATCATTGCCTGGGTGTAGTGGTTGGCCCGCTGTTGCGGGGTAAAGCGCTCGGCCGTGGCCCACAGTTGGTTGGCCACCTTGGGCTCACCGGGGTAGCCGGCCTGGGCGGTGTAGCGGGCCAGTACGCGTTTGACGTTGCCGTCGAGGATCGGTGCGCGGATGCCCATGCTGATGCTGGCGATGGCACCGGCAGTCGAGCGGCCGATGCCGGGCAGCTCGGTGAGCTGCTCGACACTGCGCGGGAATTCGCCGCCATGCTGTTCGACCACGATCTTCGCGGCCTTTTGCAGGTTACGTGCCCGGGTGTAGTAGCCCAGGCCCGTCCACAGGTGCAGCACTTCGTCCTCCGGCGCTTCGGCCAGGGCTTGCACGGTCGGCAGGGCCTGCATGAAGCGGTCGAAGTAGTTGAGCACGGTGCTGACCTGGGTCTGCTGCAACATGATTTCCGACACCCACACCCGGTACGGGTTGATGCCCTGTTGCCAGGGCAGGTCGTGCCGGCCGTGTTCGTCATACCAGTCCAGCACTGCGCTGGAGAACTGCTCGGGGCTCATCGCTTGAACAGCCCCTTGAGCGCGTCTTTCAGTTCCGGGCTCACTTTGTCTCCGAGTTTTTCATCGATCTTGTCTTGCAGGCGGTTGCCGGCCAGTTTGGCAGCTACCTTGCCCAGGCCGTCCTGGTCCAGGCGGCAGGCCTTGGCGCCCAGCTCCAGCGGGCCGCGGCAGCGCAGCGGTATTTCGACACCGACATAGCGTTCGTTGACCTGGCAGGCCGGGTCCGGCATGGCGCGCTGGTCGCCTTCGACGACCACGCCAACGTTGTAGTCCATGCCCAGTACACGCAGGTCGAGGTCACCATGGCCATTGGCGGTCAGGCCCGGAATGCGCGCCTTGAGGTCCGGGTTGCTGGCGACGCCATTACGCACCACCAGGCTGCCGCGCAGTTCCTGGAACGGGGTGTCCTTGCCGCGTGGCTCGCCGGTGAGCGATTTGCGGTTCAGCGTGGCGATGGCCTTGCACAGCTGCTGTTCCAGGTTGGCATTGACCAGCACGCCGTCGTTGATGACGAAGTTGGCGTTGCCGTTCAAGGTATCGACCAGGGCCTTCTGGCTGTTGCCGGTGGCGGTCAGGTCGCTGGTCAGCGTCAGCAGGCCTTTGACCGGTGGCGTCTGTTCCTTGCCCTCGGTCTTGATGAAATGTTCCACCGGCACCCGCTGGATGCTGGTGTTGACGCCCAGTTGCGGCACGGCAGGGCGCACGTCGACGGTGCCCTTGGCCTCGAAGGTGCCGTTGTACAGTTCACCGCGAAGGGTTTGCAAGGTCAGCAGGCCGCCCTGGCCGATAGCCTTGAGCTGGGCGTCTTCGATCGGCAGTTTGTCCAGGGTCAGCGAGCCGAAGGCCAGGTCGGCCTGCAAGTCGAGGGCGCGCAGGCGGTCGACCGGCAGCAGCTTGTCGTCGCTCCAGGCGACCTGGGTCGGGGCGTTGGGAAGCGGCGTGGTACCAGGGCCGGCGACCGCGCTGGCTTCCTGTTGCTTGACCTCGGCCTGACGCGCGGCGGTGGCGCCCTTGGCTTCTTCACTCTTGGCCGGCAGGTAGCGGTCGGCGTTGAAGGTGTCGCCTTTGAGCTGCAGGCGCAGGGCCTGCTTGGCGAAGTCATCGATGGCCACGCGGCCACTGAAGGTGCTGTCGTCCAGCTTCACCGCCAGGTCTTCCAGGGCCAGGCTGTTCGGCGTGCCCTGCAGGCGGGTGACCAGTTCCAGCTTGGCGAAGGCCGCCGGGTCGTTGGTGGCCGGCAGCGGGCGGCCGATGCTGTCGAGGAAGGTGCGCAGGTCGAACTGGGCGATGGACAGGCCGCCGCTCAGCTGTGGCGCCTTGTCCAGGTCCCGCAGGTTCAGTTCGCCCAGGGCGCGCAGCTGGTTGGCCGAGACTTTCAGGCCGTTCCACGAGGCGACATTGGCGGCCAGGTCGACCAGCAACTGGCCTTGGGCGGCGAAGGTCACGGTCTTGCCGCCGGTGGGCTCACCCGAGGTTTCGCCCGACAGGCGCATGTCTTCGAAGTTGTAGCGCTTGAGCTTGCGGTCAAAGCGCAGTTCGCCGGCCAGTTCGGTGCGAGCCTTGATGTTCGGCTGGCTGGCACTGAGGAAGGCGCTGGCCTTGAGCGGAATGTTCGCCCCTTCGTGGACCGGGCCGGTGCTCAGCTGGATGCTTTCGGCGCTGTAGCTCTGGCCGGTCTTGGCATCGGTGTACTGCACGCGGGCGTTGTTTACGGTCAGGCTGTCGATGTCCAGCTTGACGGCGCGCTCGTTGCTGGCGACCGGTGCCGACGGCTGTTCGGCCGGCGCCTGGGCCGGGGCACCGGCCTGCGTATCGGCGCTGGCACCGTTCTGCGCAGGCAGCGGCTTGCCGATGTCTTCCCAGTTGCCATGGCCGTGTTCGTCACGAGCCAGGGTCAGGTTCAGGCCCTCCACGCGCACGTCGCTCATCTGCACTTCGCGGCGCAGCAGTGGCAGCACACGTACCGACAGGCCGAGCATCTGCAGGTCGGCGAATGGCTCCTTGGGTTTGTTCAAGGTGGCGATGCTCGCCTCGTGCAGCTCCAGGCCCAGCCACGGGAACAGGCTCCAGCCAATGTCACCGTTGAGGGTCAGCTCGACGTGAGCCTTGTCACGTGCCAGCTGGCGAATCTCGTCTTTGTAGTCGTTGGGATCGAAGAGGTGGGTCAGGGCGAAGCCCAGTGCCACGATGATCAGCAGCAACCCGAGAAGCCCAAGTCCCAGGATTTTGCCGAACGCTTTCATGGGCGAGTCCTTGTAGTCCGTTTTTGAAATTCAGGCGGCAGAGTATAGCGCCGCAGTGGTTGCCCCTGCGTATTCGACCAGAGATACGGGGCATTTCCTACGTGTACAGCAGATGGTACGGCTTTCGACAGCCACGATTTTGTCAGTTCCGAATGTGTGGCCTGTACTGGCCCTATCGCCGGCAAGCCAGCTCCCACAGGGATCCCGCTGTTCCCGAGGTCGGTGGGGTACTTGTGGGAGCTGGCTTGCCGGCGATAGGGCCGGTACAGGCCACATGACCGTTTCAGCCGAGCAAAAATTAACGATATCAGATTGCTTTCACGCCACTTGATGCTGCTACCCTTGCGCCGCTTTGCCTGCACCCTCCCTATAAGAAGGATCTAATCCTATGAGCAGTACCGTCGCGGCGGGGACCTTGGCCAGTGCGCCAGGCTTCCTGTCGAAGGAGCGCATCATCGCCCGCCCGGGCTTCAACCGCTGGCTGGTCCCGCCAGCCGCCCTGGCCATCCACCTGTGCATCGGCATGGCCTATGGCTTCTCGGTGTTCTGGCTGCCACTGTCGCAAGCCCTCGGCATCACCGCCCCGGTCGCCTGCGCAGCGGACATGGGCTTCATGGCCCGAATGTTCAGCGCCGAATGCGATTGGCCGATTTCCATGCTGAGCTGGATCTACACCCTGTTCTTCGTCTTCCTCGGTTGCTCGGCAGCCGTGCTGGGTGGTTGGCTGGAACACGCCGGCCCGCGCAAGGCCGGCTTGGTGTCGGCGTTGTGCTGGTGCGGCGGCATGCTTATTTCAGCCATTGGCGTGAAGACCCACCAGCTGTGGCTGATGTGGCTGGGCTCCGGCGTAATCGGCGGTATCGGCCTGGGCCTGGGCTACATCTCGCCGGTTTCGACCCTGATCAAATGGTTCCCGGACAAGCGCGGCATGGCCACCGGCATGGCGATCATGGGCTTCGGTGGCGGGGCCATGGTCGGTGCACCGCTGGCCACCGCGCTGATGGGCCATTTCGGCAATGCGCAGGAAGTGGGCGTGTGGCAGAGCTTCGTCGTCATGGCGGCGATCTACTTCGTGTTCATGACCGCCGGTGCCCTGGCGTATCGCGTACCGCCAACCGGCTGGAAGCCCGAAGGCTGGAGCGCCCCGGTGAAGAAAGCTGGTAACACCATGGTCACCGACCGCCACGTGCACGTCAGCGTGGCCTGGAAGACCCCGCAGTTCGCCCTGATCTGGCTGGTGCTGTGCCTGAACGTGTCGGCGGGTATCGGCATCCTCGGCATGGCTTCGCCGTTGCTGCAGGAAGTGTTCGCCGGCAAGCTGCTGGGCAACGGGTTGAGCTTCAGCGAGCTGAACAGCACCCAGCTGGCGCAGATTGCCGCGATCGCCGCCGGCTTCACCGGCCTGCTGAGCCTGTTCAACATCGGCGGGCGGTTCTTCTGGGCGTCGTTCTCGGACTACATTGGCCGCAAGAACACCTATTTCGCCTTCTTCGCCCTGGGCGTGGGCTTGTACAGCCTGGTACCGAACATGGGGCACCTGGGTAACGTGGCGCTGTTCGTGGCGGCGTTCTGCATCATCCTGTCGATGTACGGCGGTGGCTTTGCCACGGTACCGGCCTACCTGGCCGACCTGTTCGGCACGCAGATGGTCGGTGCCATTCATGGCCGCCTGCTGACCGCCTGGGCGGCGGCGGGAGTGCTGGGGCCGGTGCTTATCACCTACCTGCGCGAGTACCAGTTGGCAGCCGGGGTGGAGCGTGCGGCTGCCTATGACATGACCTTGTACATCCT
The DNA here is from genome assembly GCF_049486705.1 of Pseudomonas sp. NLJ1. NCBI lineage: Bacteria > Pseudomonadati > Pseudomonadota > Gammaproteobacteria > Pseudomonadales > Pseudomonadaceae > Pseudomonas > Pseudomonas sp. NLJ1. The sequence goes on from NZ_CP137735.1 coordinate 3,117,527, forward strand.
CGCCGGCCTGCTGGTGCTGGGCTTTGTCTGCAACATGCTGGTGCGACCGGTGGCCGACAGGCATTTCATGAGCGATGCCGAACTGGCTGCCGAGCGGGCGTTGAGCCATGACAAGGGCGCCGATGGGGCGCGCTCGCTGGAGTGGAAGGCGGCACCGGGCAGCCTGCCCCTGGTGCTGCTGGCCTGGGCTGTGGTGGTCGTGCCGTTGGCTTGGGGCGTTTGGATTACCCTGCAGAAGACGGCTGTGCTGTTCCATTGATTTGGGGCGCTTTGCGCCCCATCGCGACACAAGGCCGCTCCTACATTGGTCCCCGTTTCATCTTCGAGCGCGGTCCCCTGTAGGAGCGGCCTTGTGTCGCGATGGGCTGCAAAGCAGCCCCATACCCTCCCGAACCACCTGGTTGTATAGACCGGTAACGGCATCCAGTCCCCGTAATTACGTGCTTTGCCATATGTCATCCGCGTTTCAAGCCGGCGCGTTCTAGGCCTATAATGAAGCCCTTTTCGCCTAATGATTTTGCGGAGCTGGTGATGGTCGAACGTAAGGCTTCCGTCGAGCGCAATACCCTGGAAACCCAGGTCAAGTGCTCGATCAACCTCGATGGCAGTGGCAAGGCCCGATTCGATATCGGTGTGCCTTTCCTTGAACACATGCTGGACCAGATCGCCCGCCATGGGCTGATCGATCTGGATATCGAGTGCAAGGGTGACACGCATATCGACGATCACCATACCGTCGAAGACGTCGGCATCACCCTGGGCATGGCATTCGCCCAGGCCATCGGTGACAAGAAGGGCATCTTCCGCTACGGCCACGCCTACGTGCCTCTGGACGAAGCGCTGTCGCGCGTGGTCATCGACTTCTCCGGTCGCCCGGGCCTGCAGATGCACGTGCCGTACACCCGCGCCAGCGTCGGTGGCTTCGATGTCGACCTGTTCCAGGAGTTCTTCCAGGGCTTCGTCAACCACGCCCTGGTGACCCTGCACATCGACAACCTGCGTGGCCACAACACCCACCACCAGATCGAAACCGTGTTCAAGGCTTTCGGCCGCGCCCTGCGCATGGCCATCACCCTCGACGAGCGCATGGCCGGGCAGATGCCTTCCACCAAAGGGTGCCTGTAAATGCAGACGGTAGCCGTAATCGACTATGGCATGGGTAACCTGCACTCGGTGGCCAAGGCACTCGAGCATGTAGGTGCCGGTAAGGTGCTGGTCACCAGCGATGCCACGGTCATCCGCGAAGCCGACCGCGTGGTATTCCCAGGCGTGGGCGCAATTCGCGACTGCATGGCAGAAATCCGCCGCCTGGGCTTCGACAGCCTGGTGCGCGAAGTCAGCCAGGACCGCCCGTTCCTCGGCATTTGCGTGGGCATGCAGGCATTGCTCGACCACAGCGAAGAAAACGACGGTGTCGACTGCATCGGCCTGTTCCCGGGCCAGGTGCGCTTCTTCGGCAAAGACCTGCAGGAAGACGGCGAGCACCTGAAGGTGCCGCACATGGGCTGGAACGAAGTCGGCCAGACCAACGACCACCCGCTGTGGCACGACATCCCCGACCGCGCGCGGTTCTACTTCGTGCACAGCTACTACATCAATGCCGGCAAGCCGGCCCAGGTGGTCGGCCGCGGCCATTACGGTGTCGATTTCGCCGCTGCGCTGGCCGATGGCTCGCGCTTTGCCGTGCAGTTCCACCCGGAGAAGAGCCATACCCATGGCCTGCAGCTGCTGCAGAACTTCGTCGCCTGGGACGGGCGCTGGTAAATGAGCAGGTCGAAGACCAAGGCCCCGGTCATCACCCTGGCCCCCGAGCAGGAGCGCGAAGCGCTGCACACGCTCAAGCGCTTCCTCGAAGACCGTTTCGAGCTGGAGCTGGGGTCGTTCGAAGTGGCCGAGGTCCTCGAGCTGTTCAGCAAAGAAATTGCACCCCATTACTACAACAGGGCGATTGCCGATGTTCAGCTGCACCTCAAGGAGCGGTTCGAGAGCATCGAAAGCGATCTGTGGGCGCTCGAAAAGCCCTGAAACCCCAAGAACAGACAGGTTCCCAAGATGCTGATTATCCCCGCTATCGATCTGAAGGACGGTGCCTGCGTGCGCCTGCGCCAAGGCCGCATGGAAGACTCCACGGTATTTTCCGACGACCCGGTGAGCATGGCCGCCAAGTGGGTCGAGGGTGGCTGCCGCCGCCTGCACCTGGTCGACCTCAACGGCGCCTTCGAAGGCCAGCCGGTCAACGGTGAAGTGGTCACTGCCATCGCCAAGCGCTACCCGACCCTGCCGATCCAGATCGGCGGTGGCATCCGCTCGCTAGAAACCATCGAGCACTACGTCAAGGCTGGCGTCAGCTACGTGATCATCGGTACCAAGGCGGTCAAGCAGCCGGAGTTCGTCGCCGAAGCGTGCAAGGCCTTCCCGGGCAAGGTCATCGTTGGCCTGGACGCCAAGGACGGCTTCGTCGCCACCGACGGCTGGGCTGAAGTGAGCTCGGTGCAGGTCATCGACCTGGCCAAGCGTTTCGAGGCCGATGGCGTCTCGGCGATCGTCTACACCGACATCGCCAAGGACGGCATGATGCAGGGCTGCAACGTGCCGTTCACCAAGGCGCTGGCAGAAGCCACCTCGATCCCGGTGATCGCCTCGGGCGGCATCCACAACCTGGGTGACATCAAGGCCCTGCTGGACGCCAAGGCCCCGGGCATCATCGGCGCCATCACCGGCCGTGCCATCTACGAAGGCACTCTCGATGTCGCCGAGGCCCAGGCCTTCTGCGACAACTACCAAGGCTGAGGACTGAACCATGGCACTGGCCAAGCGCATCATCCCTTGCCTGGACGTGGACAACGGCCGGGTGGTCAAGGGCGTCAAGTTCGAGAACATCCGTGATGCTGGCGACCCGGTGGAAATCGCCCGTCGCTACGACGAGCAAGGTGCCGACGAAATCACCTTCCTCGACATTACTGCCAGCGTCGATGGCCGTGACACCACCCTGCATACCGTCGAGCGTATGGCCAGCCAGGTGTTCATCCCGCTGACCGTGGGCGGTGGCGTGCGCACCGTACAGGACATCCGCAACCTGCTCAATGCCGGTGCCGACAAGGTCTCGATCAACACGGCCGCGGTGTTCAACCCGGAGTTTGTTGGCGAGGCCGCGGACCGTTTCGGTTCGCAGTGCATCGTTGTGGCCATCGACGCCAAGAAGGTATCCGGCCCGGGTGAGCAGCCGCGTTGGGAGATTTTCACTCACGGCGGGCGCAAGCCGACCGGGCTGGATGCCGTTGAATGGGCGAAGAAGATGGAAGGCCTGGGGGCCGGCGAGATTCTGCTGACCAGCATGGACCAGGACGGCATGAAGAACGGCTTCGATCTTGGCGTTACCCGCGCGATCAGTGATGCGCTGGGTATTCCGGTGATTGCCTCGGGCGGGGTGGGTAACCTGCAGCACCTGGCTGACGGCATTCTGGAAGGGCATGCCAGTGCGGTGCTGGCGGCCAGTATCTTCCACTTTGGCGAGTACACGGTGCCGGAGGCCAAGGCCTACATGGCTTCGCGCGGGATCGTCGTTCGCTGACCCATTGTTGGGAGGGCTTTGCCCTCCTTTCGCGACACAAGGCCGCTCCTACAGGGATATGCGTTCCCCTGTAGGAGCGGCCTTGTGTCGCGAAAGGGCCGCAACGCGGCCCCAATGGCATCAACCGTGGTTCTTGCCGAGCAGCGCGTGATATAGCTCGCTGTCGCCCAGAATCCCCACCACCTTGTCATTCTCCTGCAGCACCAGCTTGTTCCCGGTCTGGTAGCGAATCTGCAGCGCATCGCGCATGCCGATATCCGCATGCACCAGGGTCGGTTTGCGGCCCAGCCCTTCCACCGACTGCCCCGGTGCCCAGTTCTGCATCTCCAGCCCGTTCTGCCCCTGGCGCGCACGCTTGATCGAGTTGCCTTCGCCCAGGTCCAGCCACGAATCGCCACCCGGGTCCAGGCACACCGAGCCATTCACCCGCTTGCAGTTGTCCAGGCTGCGCATCAGGCTGCGCCCGCACAGCACGTTCAGCGGGTTGGTATGGGCGACGAAGGTACGCACATACTCGTCGGCCGGGTTGAGCACGATCTCTTCCGGCTTGCTGTACTGGATGATCCGCCCGTCCTTCATGATGGCGATGCGACTACCCAGCTTCAGCGCTTCGTCCAGGTCGTGGCTGACGAACACGATGGTCTTGCTCAGCTTGGCCTGCAGGCCAAGCAACTCGTCTTGCAGGCCCTGGCGGATCAGCGGGTCCAGTGCCGAGAACGGTTCGTCCATCAGCAGGATGTCGGCATCCATCGCCAGCGCCCGGGCCAGGCCCACGCGCTGCTGCATGCCGCCTGACAGTTCGTCCGGCTTCTTGTTGCGCCACTGGGTCAGGCCCACCAGCTCGAGCTTTTCGTCGACCAGCTTGCGCCGTTCCTTCTCGGGGCGGCCCTGCATTTCCAGGCCAAAGCTGATGTTCTCGCGTACCGTCAGCCAGGGCATCAGGGCGAATTTCTGGAACACCATGGCAATGCGCTTGGTGCGCATCATCTTCAGTTCGGCGGGGGTACAGTGGGCAATGTCGATGTGCTTGCCTTCGTGCTCGACAAACAGCTTGCCGCGGCTGACGGTGTTGAGGCCGTTGATGCAGCGCAGCAAACTCGACTTGCCCGAACCGGACAGGCCCATCAGCACGCAGATTTCGCCCTTCTGGATATCCAGGTTGGCCTTCTCGACCCCCACAACCAGGCCGGTCTGCTTGAGAATCTGCTCGCGGGTCTGGCCTTGGTCGAGCAGGGCCAGCGCTTCGCGCGGCTTGTTGGAGAAGATGACGTCGACGTCTTCGAAACGAATGATGCTCATGCTTCACCCCTTACCGGCAGGTCCGGTTGCTTGCAGATACGGTCGAGCATGATCGCCAGCAGCACGATCGCCAGGCCCGCTTCGAAGCCCAGGGAAATATCGGCGGTGTTCAGTGCGTTGACCACAGGTTTGCCCAGGCCGTCAGCACCGACCAGGGCGGCAATCACTACCATCGACAGCGACAGCATGATGCACTGGGTAACGCCGGCGGCGATGCTCGGCATCGCGTGCGGCAGTTCGATACGGGTGAGCAGCTGGCGCCGCGAGCAGCCAAAGGCCTTGCCGGCGTCCATCAGCTCCTGCGGGACATCGCAGATGCCCAGATAGGTGAGGCGGATCGGCGCGGCGATGGCGAACACCACCGTCGAGATCAGCCCCGGCACCACACCCAGGCCGAACAGGGTCAGGGTGGGGATCAGGTAGACGAATGTAGGTACCGTCTGCATCAGGTCGAGTACCGGGCGCATGGCGGTATAGAACATCGGTTTGTGCGCGGCGACGATGCCCAGTGGCACGCCGATGGCCACGCAAACCACGGTGGCGAAGGTGACCTGCGCCAGGGTTTCCATGGTTTCCTGCCAGTAACCCAGGTTGAGGATCAGCAGGAACGACAGGGCGACGAATGCGGTCAGCGCCCACTTGCGCTGGATGAAATGCGCCAGGGCGGCGAACAGAGCGATGAGCACGAACGGATTGAAGAAGGTCAGGGCACTGGTGACGCCATGGATCATGAACTCCAGGCCCTGCGCGATGGCGTCGAAGTAGTTCGCGCCGTTCTGGGTCAGCCACTCGACGAACGACGCGATGTACTCACCCAGGGGTATTTTCTGATCGATAAGCATGATAGCGAGCTTCCACCTGCATAGATTGAAATCAACCCGGGGCAGGCACGGCCTGCCCCGAGGTAGCGCTATGGCGTATTGCGTTATTGCGTCAGCTTGGCCTTGGCCGCCTCCAGGCCTGGTTTGCCATCAACGGTGGTGACACCGGCCAGCCAGGCATCCAGCTTGCCAGGGTTGTCCTTGAGCCACTTCTTGGCAGCCGCCTCGGGTTTCATCTTGTCGTCCAGGACATAGCCCATCATGGTGCTTTCATCCTTGAGCTCGAACGACAGGTTCTTCAACAGCTGGCCAACGTTGCTGCATTCCTGCACATAGCCCTTGCGGGTGTTGGTCAATACGGTCGCCTTGCCGAAGTCGGGGCCGAAGAACTCGTCCCCACCGGTCAGGTACTGCATCTTGAAGCGGGTGTTCATCGGGTGCGGTTCCCAGCCGAGGAACACCAGCGCCTCGCCGCGTTTCTGCGCGCGGTCGACCTGCGACAGCATGCCGGCCTCGCTGGACTGGACGATCTTGAAGCCGGCGTCCTTCAGGCCGAAGGCGTTCTTGTCGATCATGCTCTGGATGGTGCGGTTGCCATCGTTGCCAGGCTCGATGCCGTAGATCTTGCCGCCCAGTTCCTGCTTGAACTTGGGAATGTCGCTGAAGTCCTTCAGGCCCTTGTCATACAGCGCCTGGGGCACAGCCAAGGTGTACTTGGCGTTTTCCAGGTTGGCGCGCACGGTTTCCACAGTACCTGCGTCGCGGTACTGCTTGATGTCGTTCTCCATGGTCGGCATCCAGTTGCCGAGAAACACGTCCAGGTCCTTGCCGGTGGCCAGCGACTTGTAGGTCACCGGTACCGAGATCATGGTGGTGTGGGTCTTGTAACCCAGTGCTTCGAGCACAACGCTGGTGGTCGCGGTGGTGACCGTGATGTCGGTCCAGCCGACATCCGAGAACCGTACCGTCTTGCATTGCTCGGGTTCGGCGGCCTGGGCCAGCAAAGGCGCGGACAGCATCGCAACCAGCAACAGCGAGGGTGAACCTTTCATGGATGGACTCCTGTGATTTTGTCTTCGGGTTCGCGTGGGTCGCCGGGCTTTCTCAGGGTCCGGTCGACCAGGCCTGCAGAGGGCAGGATGCGTGGCCGTGCTTTACGAGTCGCTTTCGATAATCCTCCAGCGCCGGGCAATCGCCTACTGGTGGGGTCGTAACCAGTACGGAACGGGTCGTATCCAGTATGGGCGATGTCGTTTATGGGTTTTTCCACCCCCTCAGCCGCATTTTTACGTCGCCAGGCCGCCGGAAAGCGGCCTGGTGAGGGCTACTCCCCGGTAGAAAACAGCGCGGCGCTGCTGGACAAAAGTACGTCGGTTGCAGACGGCGAGGGGTGCGGTAAAAGCCCGATGATGCGTGCATTCAAGGCGGCCCGCTGCTTCAGCCTAGCAGCTGCCCCGCCCTGCGCATGGCGCGCAGAGACAAGCCCAGCAAGAGGTGATTCAACAATGGCCATCAGCGTGTTCGACCTGTTCAAGATCGGTGTCGGGCCCTCCAGCTCCCACACCGTCGGCCCCATGCGTGCTGGCGCCCTGTTCGTCCAGGGCCTGCGCGAGCGTGGCGAGCTGGAACGTGTGAAGCGGATCGAAGTGCGCCTGTATGGCTCGCTGTCGGCCACGGGTGTGGGGCATGGCACCGACAATGCCACCATCATGGGCCTGATGGGCGAATGGCCGGACGCCATCGACCCGACCCAGATCGCGCCGCGTATCGCCGACCTGCGCGAAACCAATACCCTGCAGCTGGACCGCCGCCTGCCCATCGAATTCGTCTGGGCCCGCGACATGCTGCTGCTGGACGAGAACCTGCCGTACCACCCCAACGCCATGACCCTGATTGCCGAAGGCGAGCAGGGCGAGCTGCACCGCGACACCTATTACTCGGTGGGTGGCGGCTTTGTGGTCGATGCCGCCCAGGCCGCCAGCGGCGTGCTGGATGCCGACCAGACGGTGCTGCCGTACGACTTCGACAGCGCCGCCGAGCTGCTGCGCCTGTGCAAGCAAAACGACCTCAGCGTGTCGCAATTGATGATGGCCAACGAGAAGGTCTGGCGCAGCGAGGAAGAGATCCGCGCCGGCCTGCACAAGCTCTGGGAAGCCATGCAGGAATGCGTCAACAATGGCCTGAAATACGAAGGCACGCTGCCCGGCGGGCTGAACGTACGCCGTCGCGCCGCCAAGCTGCACCGCAGCCTGCAGGAAATCGGCAAGCCCAACGTGATCGGCTCGACCATGAGCGCCATGGAGTGGGTCAACCTGTTCGCCCTGGCGGTCAACGAAGAAAACGCCGCCGGCGGGCGCATGGTTACCGCGCCGACCAACGGCGCGGCGGGCATCATCCCGGCGGTGTTGCACTACTACATGCGCTTCAGTGATGCGGTGGACGAGTCCAGCGTGGTCGATTTCTTCCTCGCTGCCGCCGCGGTGGGCATTCTGTGCAAGAAGAACGCGTCGATCTCTGGTGCCGAAGTGGGTTGCCAGGGGGAAGTCGGTTCGGCTTGCGCCATGGCCGCGGCGGGCCTCGCTGAGGTGCTGGGCGCGACCCCACCGCAGGTGGAGAACGCTGCCGAGATTGCACTGGAGCACAACCTGGGCCTGACCTGCGACCCGGTCGGCGGGTTGGTGCAGGTGCCGTGCATCGAGCGCAACGCGATTGCCGCGGTCAAGGCCATCAACGCGGTGCAGATGGCCCTGCGTGGTGACGGCGAGCACTTCATTTCCCTCGACCAGGTTATCCGCACCATGCGCGATACCGGGGCCGACATGCACGACAAGTACAAAGAGACCTCGCGTGGTGGCCTGGCGGTCAGCGCCATTGAATGCTGACTCTTGATCTGACCTTAAGGGCCTCTTCGCGGGTGAACCCGCTCCCACAGGGACTGCATCATCCTTGTGGGAGCGGGTTCACCCGCGAAGGGGCCCTTGAGATTGAAACAGGTGCAGCACAGCCACAAATGTCTCTTTATGGTGCAGCGCGACGCATACCGATCGTCGGGTGTCGTTATCAGTGTGGGCGTTGTCGGTGACACTCAAGAGTGTCGTTTCTGGGCATCCTACACTGCGCGTGTCACCAAATTGCTCAGCCGTTACAGGCACAGCGCCTAGCACGCCCGTTCCACGAAGATTGGCCAGCTCGATCAAAGCGCTTGATTTGCCTGATAAAGGCGTCGTTTTCAGGTTTTTTTGGATAGCCGTTCAATTTCAGGCACGGCGTTTGCGTTGAGATTGGCACCAAGGCCCCTGCACATGAAACCGGGGCCATACATAACAAGAAATCAGTGCTCGCCTGAGGCACACCCTGCATTTGTGTGAGGAGAAATCGCGATGACGTCGTACACCTCCGGGACCCCAACCCAGAACCGCACAGCCCCCCAGTCCATCGGGTTTCTCCTACTGGACAATTTCACTCTCATTTCCCTGGCGTCGGCCGTCGAGCCGCTGCGCATGGCCAACCAGCTTTCCGGCCGCGAGCTGTACCGCTGGCACACCCTGACCGTCGATGGCGGCCAGGTGTGGGCCAGCGACGGCCTGCAGATCACTCCCGACGCGGCCATGCACAGCGCCCCGCCGATGGATACAGTGATTGTTTGTGGCGGTGTCGGCATCCAGCGCACCGTTACCCGTGAGCATGTCACCTGGCTGCAGGCCCAGGCTCGCCAGTCGCGACGCCTGGGTGCAGTGTGCACCGGCAGCTGGGCCCTGGCCTGCGCCGGCCTGCTCGATGGCTTTGATTGCAGCGTGCACTGGGAATGCCTGGCTGCCATGCAGGAGGCCTACCCGCGGGTCAACATGAGCACCCGCCTGTTCACCCTCGACCGTAACCGCTTCACCAGCTCCGGCGGCACTGCGCCGCTGGACATGATGCTGCACCTGATCAGCCGCGATCACGGCCGTGAACTGTCGGCGGCAATCTCCGAAATGTTCGTCTACGAACGCATCCGCAACGAGCAGGATCACCAGCGCGTGCCGCTCAAGCACATGCTTGGCACCAACCAGCCGAAGCTGCAGGAAATCGTCGCGCTGATGGAGGCCAACCTCGAAGAGCCGATCGACCTGGACGAACTGGCGGTATACGTGTCGGTATCGCGCCGGCAGCTCGAGCGCCTGTTCCAGAAGTATCTGCACTGTTCGCCGTCGCGTTACTACCTGAAGCTGCGCCTGATCCGCGCCCGGCAGTTGCTGAAGCAGACGCCGATGTCGATCATCGAGGTGGCGTCGGTATGCGGCTTCGTGTCGACCCCGCACTTCTCCAAGTGCTACCGCGAGTACTTCGGCATTCCGCCGCGTGATGAGCGCGTGGGCTCCAACACCGCGCAGCAGGTGGCGATGATGCCGATCCCGCAGGCCATGACTCTGTCGCCGCACAGCGGGCCGATGGCGGCCCTGAGCCAGGCGCGCAACGAGTCGACCTTTGCCAGTGTGAGGCTCTGAAATGGCACTGGCCTCTTCGCGGGTGAATCCGCTCCCACAGGTACTGCACTGCTTTCGAGTTCAGTGCAGAACCTGTGGGAGCGGGTTCACCCGCGAAGAGGCCAGTACAGGAAAACGATTCAGGCGCGCTTGTTGAACTGCGCCAACGCCGGCAACAGCTGTTTGTCGATGGCTTGGCGCACCGCCGGCAGGATCGTCGCACTACCGGTATACATCTGCTCCACCATCCCCTTCAGCGCCCGTGCATTGGGCTCGGTCAGCCCGCGCACCACCGCTTCGCACGCCTGCTCGGCAGTAGCGCCGGCCGGAATCTCGAACCCGCGCGCGCGCAGGTGGCCTGCCAGATCGTCCTGGTCAATCAAATCCGCATGCATCATGGCTGTTGTCCCTTTTATCGCTAAGAGAGTGCTGCTGTGATTTACGACCGATTCTGTGACGCCGGCGACATGCCCGCAACAACAGAATGGCGCCATGGCTGCATTGGCTAAGAACAGGTCGTTTCCGGCTAAATCGAGCACCTTGGAAGGCCGCACACTGAAGCCATTCACGGTACCTGAGGGTTTGGTCACCCTCGTTCATGCACAGTGGATGTTGCTCGCTCTTGGCCCCGGATGCTCACGGCTTTCCGGGGTTATTTTTTTTCCGAAGCAACACTTGAAGGCATGCACAAATCCCTGTGGGAGCGGGTTTACCCGCGAATGCGATGGTGAAGTTACCAAAGCATTCGCGGGTGAACCCGCTCCCACAGGGCGCGCAGTCACCTTCAGGATTTTGTGTTCAGGCCTATTACCCTGCCCAAGAATTCAGCCGACGGCAGGCCCTGCTGCTCATCCACCAACCCTTGCAGCAACCCGACGCTACGCTCACTGAACGGCGCCGACTTCGGCCCCGCCAGGTCCACATGCAGCAGCATCTGCTCACTGGCCGCCAGTGCTTCGTCGAAGCCTGCCCGGTGCAGGCTGTGATAGACATGCAGGCGCTTGCGGTCGAAGCCGATGATCTGCGTCTGCGCCCACACTTCGGTACCCAGCTTCACTTCGTGCAGGTAGTTGATGTGCGCCTCCAGGGTGAACAGCGAGTTACCGCTCTGGCCGCGGCTGTCGGCATCCAGGCCGATGCGCTCCATCAGCGCATCGGTGGCGTAGCTGAAGATCAGCAGGTAGAAGGCATCGCGCAGATGCCCGTTGTAGTCGACCCAGTCCTCCTGGACCGGGGTGCGGTAGGTGATCAGTGCGGGCATCGCGGTCTCCTCAATCGCCGAAAGCCATACCGTGCCTGGCCTTGCTGGTCTTCACCGCCTCCAGCACTGCCAGCAGCGTGTCATCACGATAGCGCTCCAGCGCCGCGATGCTGCGTTCGCCCAGCTGTTCCGAAGTGCCTTCGACCACATCGTCGATCAGCTTGTCGGTCAACTCCGGTGCCGGCAGGTAGGTCCAGGGCAGCTTCAGCGCCGGGCCGAACTGGGCCATGAAGTGGCGCATGCCGGCGTCGCCACCGGCCAGGGTGTAGGTGAGGAAGGTGCCCATGAACGACCAGCGCAGGCCGGCGCCGAAGCGGATCGCGTCGTCGATCTCGCCAGTGCTGGCCACGCCGTCGTTGACCAGGTGCAGGGCCTCGCGCCACAGCGCTTCGAGCAGGCGGTCGGCGATGAAGCCAGGGACTTCCTTGCGCACATGCAGCGGGCGCATGCCGAGTGCGGTGTAGATGGTTTTCGCGGCCTCGATAGCTTCGGGTGCCGTGCGGTTGCCGCCGACGATCTCCACCAGCGGCAGCAGGTAAACCGGGTTGAACGGGTGACCGACCACGCAACGCTCAGGGTGAGTGGATGACTCGTAGAACTCGCTGGGCAGCAGACCCGAGGTACTGGAGCCGATGATTGCATTGGGCTTGGCGGCAGCGCTGATCTTCGCGTGCAGGTCGAGCTTGAGGTCCAGGCGCTCGGGTGCGCTTTCCTGGATGAAATCGGCGTCGCGCACGCATTCCTCGATGGTGGCCACGAATTTCAGCCGGTCTTGCGCTGCACCTGGCGCCAGGCCTTGTTTCTCCAGTGCAGGCCAGGCGTTGGCGATGCGTTTGCGCAGGGCGTGCTCGGCGCCGGGCGCCGGGTCCCAAGCGACCACGTCCAGGCCATGGGCCAGGGCGCGGGCGACCCAGCCGCTGCCGATCACGCCACTACCCAGGGCGGCGAAGGACTTGATCTCGGTGATGAAGGGCATATCGGTCTCCTGAAAGGGAATCAGCGGCGCTTGAGGTTCATTTTTTCCCGGCCTTCTGCCGGGCTGAGCACGCGGCCACCCATGCGGGTGATGATCTCTGCCGCCCGCTCGACCAGCTGACCGTTGCTGGCCAGTACGCCACGGTCCAGGTACAGGTTGTCTTCCAGGCCCACCCGCACGTTGCCACCCAGCAGCACCGCTTGGGCGGCCATCGGCATCTGCATGCGGCCAATGCCGAAGCCGGCCCAGGTGACGTTGGCTGGCAGGTTGTCGACCATGGCCTTCATGGTGGTGGTATCGGCCGGCGCACCCCACGGGATGCCCAGGCACAGCTGGAACAGCGGGTCGTTGAGCAGGCCTTCCTTGATCATCTGCTTGGCGAACCAAAGGTGGCCGGTGTCGAAGATTTCCAGCTCGGCTTTCACTCCCAGCTCGGTGATGCGCTTGGCACCGGCGCGCAGTTGCGCCGGGGTAGAGACGTAGATCGAGTTGCCATCGCCGAAATTGAGGGTGCCGCAGTCGAGGGTGCAAATTTCCGGCAGCAGCGCTTCGACATGGGCCAGACGTTCCAGTGGGCCGATCAGGTCGGTGCCCGGGCCGAATTCCAGTGGTGTTTCACCCGGGCCGATTTCCAGGTCGCCACCCATACCGGCGGTAAGGTTGACGATGATGTCCACGTCAGCTTCGCGGATGCGTTCCATGACTTCGCGATACAGCGCCACGTCACGGCTGAAGCGGCCGGTTTGCGGGTCGCGCACGTGGCAGTGGACTACGGTGGCGCCGGCTTTGGCGGCCTCTACGGCAGACTCGGCGATCTGCTTGGGGGTGACTGGAACAAGGTGGCTTTTCGAGGCGGTGTCGCCAGCGCCGGTGAGGGCGCAGGTGATGATGACGTCGTGGTTCATGGCGGGGGTCCTTGTGGTGTCTGTGGTGGCCTTTTCGCGGGTGAACCCGCTCCCACAGGAGCACCGTGGTGTTCCTGGCATGCGCGTAACCTGTGGGAGCGGGTTTACCCGCGAAGGGGCCGGATCAGTTGGCGCCGAGCTTGAGGTTGTCCGCAGCCGGCTTGCCATCGAAGGTGGTCACACCCTCCAGCCAGCGGGCCTTGTCCTCGGGGTGGTCCTTGAGCCACTGGCGGGCCGATTCCAGCGCGTCCTTGTGGTCGAGCAGCGGCTGCATCATGCGGCTCTCGTCCTCGGCGCTGAAGTTCAGGTTGGCCAGCAGGCGGTGGGCGTTGGGGCAGCGTTCGGCATAGTCCGGCGCAGTCACCGTCCACACTGTCGCGCGGCCTTCGTCAGGGCCCAGGGCGTCCTGGCTGTCGCCCAGATAGACCATGTCGATATTCACGTTCATCGGGTGCGGTGCCCAGCCAAAGAACACCACAGCTTCGTTGCGCCGCACCGCGCGGTCGACGGCGGCGAGCATGCCGGCCTCGCTGGATTCGACCAGCTGGAACTTGCCAAGGCCAAACTGGTTCTTGGTGATCATCGCCTTGATCTGGGTGTTGGCGCCGGAGCCTGGTTCGATGCCGTAGATTTTCCCGCCCAGTTCCTTTTCGAACTTGTGAATATCGGCGAACGTCTTCAGGCCCTTGTCGGCCAGGTACTTGGGCACCGCCAGGGTGGCGCGGGCGTCTTCCAGGCTGGGCTTGTCGAGCACCTTGACCTGCTTGGCATCGACGAACGGGGTGATGGTCTGGGTCATGATCGGGTTCCAGTAACCCAGGAACATGTCCAGGCGTTTGTCGCGGATGCCGGCGAAGATGATCTGCTGCGAAGCGCTGGTCTGCTTGGTCTGGTAGCCAAGGCCATCGAGCAGCACCTGCGCCATGGCGCTGGTGGCGATGACATCGGTCCAGTTGACCACGCCCAGACGGACGTTCTTGCAGGCCGCGGGTTCCGCGGCATACAGCGGGGAAGCGACGATAGTGGTCAGGGCTACGGATAACAGGCTGCGGCGGATCAAGCGTTGCATGGTGGCTCTCCATCGGCAGGGCATTTTTTATAGGGGCCGGCCTCTCTGGGCCGTGTGAACACGCTACGCTGCTGCCAGGGTGGTAAATCGCACCCTGGCGACCAACATTTGCACGGAGGCGACCACCTTTGCCGTGGAGCATGCAATGCCGCAAATCATTCATTTCCTGTTGTTACCCGGTTTCTCGGCCATGGGTTTCATCAGTGCTCTGGAACCACTGCGGGTGGCCAATCGTTTCAAGGGCCCGTTGTATCGCTGGCAGGTGTTGAGCCTGGACGGCGGGCCGGTGCTGGCCAGCAATGGCATGTCGGTAAACGCCGATGCAGCGCTGGCGGCGGGCGAACCTGGCGGCATCCTGCTGATCGTCGCGGGCTTCGAGCCGTTGGCCTGTTACGGGCCGGCACTGCAGCAGGCGCTACGCCGCCTGGACCATGAGGGAGTTGTTCTGGGTGGCATCGATACCGGCGCGGTGGTGCTGGCCGAGGCCGGCCTGCTCGACGGCCACCGCGCCACCGTGCACTGGGAGGCGCTGGAGGCATTCAAGGAGCGCTATCCACGCTTGCAGGTGACCCAGGAGCTATTCGAGATCGATCGGCGGCGCATTACCTGCGCAGGCGGTACCGCGTCAATCGACCTGATGCTTGACCTGATCGGCCAGGCCCATGGCAGCGAGCTGGCTGTGCAGGTATCCGAGCAGTTCGTGCTCGGGCGCATTCGCCAACGCCAGGACCACCAGCGCATGCAGATCGCCAGCCGTTACGGCATCAGCAACAAGAAGCTCGTGAAGGTGATCGGCGAGATGGAGCGAAATATCGAGCAGCCGCTCAATACCCAGGTGCTGGCCGATGCAGTGCAGGTGACCCGGCGGCAGCTGGAGCGCCTGTTCCGCTTGCATCTGGACGACACGCCCAGTGGCTTCTATCTGCGATTGCGACTGGACAAGGCTCGGCAGCTATTGCGCCAGACCGACATGAGTGTGCTGGAGGTGGCGGTGGCGTGCGGGTTCGAGTCGGCGTCGTATTTCACACGGAGTTACCGGGCACGGTTCGAGCGGTGTCCGCGGGAGGATCGGTTGGTCCGAGTGGTGTGACTGGTCCTCGTTAGTCTTCGAGGTTCAACTCTCGCGTTACTGGAAAACCTGTTTGGTTAGACGAGGTGGGACCCCGCGCAGCGTGCAATGCCGCCTGGCTAGAACTGATCGAGATCGGATAGCGCCTGGAGGCGGTTTTCGACCTGTTCTCGCCGCGTCTCGAAAGCCCGGGCGTCGAGCTTCGCGCCCATGTGGTCCAGCTGCAGGGCAAGGCGCGTCCGCGGGGTATCCGGGTCGGTCGAACAGCAAAGGTTAAAGACGATCGCTACCGGGCTACCGCTGTCATCCAGGTCAAATTCGATGCGCAGGTGCGAGCTGGCCGAGGTGCTGCGCAGCAGGGCGAGGTCTGGCTGTTGCAAGCCATGGAGTATGTCCTTGGCAGCCCGCTCGAATTTGAGGTTGCGCCTCTGGGGCGCTGGAATCCAGCCGCTGAAGACGTCTTCGAACACGGCATCCGTGGGTACGTAGTCTAGGCTTTTCGTCGTCCGTTCGATCAGTTTGACACCGCTGTCTTCCAGGCCCTGCAGAAAACGGCTGAACCAGCGCTGGCCATCCTGTTGGCGATCGTGAACCTGGTTGGCCTCCAGTTGCGCCAGGCGCAGGCAGGCATGAAGGTCTTCCCAGGGTTGGTTGGCAGGTTTGGTGGGCATGCTTCTGGCCTCGCGGCAGGAGGAGGAAGGGGAGCCTGGCGCCGCAGGGCGGCGCCAAGTCCAGGTCAGATGTCCAGCGCCAGGATGTCGAACGCCTGGCTGGCCAGTTTCAGCCTGACGGCTTCGCGCATGGCGTCGAAGTGGCGAACACTGAACGAGCCCTGTTGCGAGGCCCGGTATACCCGGGTGTTCGACTTGTCGATGATGCGGCCAGCGGACCCTGCGGTTTTCTCGGCCTTGTCATAGCTCAGCTGAACGCTGGTCATGTGCATGATCGGCAGGCCTTGCGGAGTCATCTCGCAGGCGGAAATCTGAATGGTGCTGGATTTGCCCGAAACGCTCACGCTGCTTTCTTCAAGCAGTTGCTGCGCCTTCGGTGTTTTCACGATCACTTCGAAGGAGCGTTTTACACAGCGGCTCAGGCGGTGGCCGGCGCCGATCTGGACGGTGACGATCTGAGGCACCAGGGTGGCCAGCGTGTGGGTGTCCTTGTCGATTGCTTCCTCGACATGGGCGGCGCCGGTCAGCGTCCAGCCGAACTTGCCCAGGCCGTCGTTGTAGAAGTTGTACCACTCGCGCTGCTGGGTTTCCTTGTCGAACTTCTTGTTCGCCGACAGGTTCATCAGGCGCATGCCATCGAGCACGTCTTCAGCAACGCTGGCGGGTACATCCGGGGCAAAGATGCAGATGGTGTTGGCAACCATGACGGCGCGTTCTTCGCCTTCTTTCTTCAGGGCGGCGATGGCGCTGTTCATGTCGGTCTTGCTGATAGTGGTGGTCATGTCTTGGTTTCCGATCAAGTTCATCATCGGCGCCTCGGGCGAGGCGCCTGGGACGTACTTTGGTTCGGGTCGTCAAGACAGATAAGCCGAAAGCCTTTCCTGCGGAGGAAGGCCCCCTACTGCTGGCCGATGGACTGCAGGTACTCCGAGCGATCATCGCTGCGCTGTGCCACGCAGGTGTTCCACGCCGCTTCGAACGCCTTGCTGCCGGGCTTCTCGGCGTAGGTTTCGACCTTGCAGTCGGCATCGCGCAGTTGCGTCCACAGTTTCTCGGCCGCCTCCATGCGCCCGGCCAAGGCCGCGGCCTTGTCGCCTTCGTCGGCGTACTGGTCGCGAATGCGCTGGATCAGGTCGTCATACGCGGATTTCAGTTCACGCTCGGCCGTCTGCTTGTTGAACGCCGCGCAAGCGAATGTCTGCTGGTCGCTCTCAACGTTGTCGCACGGGGTGCTTTCTTCCTCGCCGGCCTGGGCGCCCGATACCACAGCCAGTAATACCAGCCATGCCATTGATTTCATCCGTTTTCTCCTCAACAAGGCTGACGAATCGGCTGGATTCTCGCTCAGCCGCAGACAAGACGATAGCTCCCTGAAGAAATGTTCATGAAACGGCCGGAAATGTCGTTATCGAGACTGTCTCTCATCGCCAGACAGCGTGCCAGAGGGCGCGATGTCGCGCATTGACGCTTTCGGCAAACCCCCTGTCGTTTTTGCATCGGGGCGCCTTTGGGCACAGGCATATGCTGGCCCCAAAGCGCCGACACAAGGTTTGGCGCAAACCCATTCAATAAAAGGGGACAGCCTGATGAGCCCAGCCGAACTTCACGCCGACAGCATCGTCATCGACGGCCTGATCATTGCCAAATGGAACCGCGAGCTGTTCGAGGACATGCGCAAAGGCGGTTTGACTGCGGCCAACTGCACGGTATCGGTCTGGGAAGGCTTCAAGGCAACTGTCGACAATATCGCCGCCAGCCAGAAGCTGATCCGCGACAACAGCGACCTGGTGATGCCGGTACGCACCACTGCCGACATCCGCAAGGCCAAGGAGCTGGGCAAGACCGGTATCCTCTTCGGCTTCCAGAACGCCCATGCCTTCGAAGACCAGATCGCCTACGTCGACGTGTTCAAGCAGCTGGGCGTGGGCATCGTGCAGATGTGCTACAACACCCAGAACCTGGTCGGCACCGGCTGCTACGAGCGTGACGGCGGCCTGTCGGGCTTCGGCCGCGAGATCGTTGCCGAAATGAACCGCGTCGGCATCATGTGCGACTTGTCCCACGTAGGCTCCAAGACCTCCGAAGAAGTCATCCTCGAGTCGAAAAAGCCGGTCTGCTATTCGCACTGCCTGCCATCTGGCCTGAAAGAGCACCCGCGCAACAAGTCGGACGAAGAGCTGAAGTTCATCGCCGACCACGGCGGCTTCGTCGGCGTGACCATGTTCGCGCCGTTCCTGGCCAAGGGCATCGACTCGACCATCGACGACTACGCCGAAGCCATCGAGTACACCATGAACATCGTCGGTGAAGACGCCATCGGTATCGGTACCGACTTCACCCAGGGCCACGGCCAGGACTTCTTCGAGTACCTGACCCATGACAAGGGTTACGCCCGTCGCCTGACCAACTTCGGCAAGATCATCAACCCGCTGGGCATCCGCACCGTGGGCGAATTCCCCAACCTCACCGAAACCTTGCTCAAGCGCGGCCACTCCGAGCGCGTGGTACGCAAGATCATGGGTGAGAACTGGGTCAACGTCCTCAAGGACGTGTGGGGCGAGTAAGCCGCTCTCCAAGCCTGAAAGCCCCTGCCAGCAACGCCGGGGCATCCCAATAAAAAATTTTATGGAGTTGAGTTTCCATGGCCAAGATCGCCCCGCAATTGCCAATCGAAGTAGACAGCGAGACCGGTGTCTGGACCAGCGACGCCTTGCCGATGCTGTATGTGCCGCGCCATTTCTTCGTCAACAACCACATGGGTATCGAAGAAGTCCTGGGCGCTGACAAGTACGCCGAGATTCTCTACAAGGCCGGCTACAAGTCCGCCTGGCACTGGTGTGAAAAAGAAGCCGAGTGCCACGGCCTGGAAGGCGTGGCGGTGTTCGAGCACTACATGAAGCGCCTGAGCCAGCGTGGCTGGGGCCTGTTCGAAATCCAGGACATCGACCTCGACAAGGGCACCTGTAGCGTCAAGCTCAAGCACTCTGCGTTCGTGTACGTCTATGGCAAGTGCGGCCGCAAGGTCGACTACATGTTCACCGGCTGGTTTGCCGGCGCCATGGACCAGATTCTCGCTGCCCGCGGCAGCTCGATCCGCACCGTGGCCGAACAGGTCTATGGCGGGTCGGAAGAAGGCCACGAAGATGGCCTGTTCGTTACAAAGCCGTTGTAAGCCGGAGATAGCGTCATGGCATTCGAAGCAATGTTCCAGCCGATCCAGATCGGCAAACTGACCATCCGCAACCGTGTGCTCAGCACCGCGCACGCGGAGGTCTACGCCACTGACGGCGGCATGACTACCGACCGCTATGTGAAGTACTACGAAGAAAAGGCCAAGGGCGGTATCGGCCTGGCGATCTGCGGCGGTTCGTCGGTGGTGGCCATCGACAGCCCGCAGGAGTGGTGGGCATCGGTCAACCTGTCGACCGACCGCATCATCCCGCACTTCCAGAACCTGGCCGACGCCATGCACAAGCATGGCGCCAAGATCATGATCCAGATTACCCACATGGGCCGTCGCTCGCGCTGGGACGGTTTCAATTGGCCGACCCTGATGTCGCCGTCGGGTATCCGTGAACCCGTGCACCGCGCCACCTGCAAGACCATCGAGGTGGAAGAGATCTGGCGCGTGATCGGCAACTACGCCCAAGCTGCGCGTCGCGCCAAGGAAGGCGGCCTGGACGGCGTTGAACTGTCGGCCGTGCACCAGCACATGATCGACCAGTTCTGGAGCCCGCGGGTCAACAAGCGTACCGACGAGTGGGGCGGTACCTTCGAAGGCCGCATGAAGTTCGGCCTGGAAGTATTGAAAGCCGTGCGTGCCGAAGTCGGTGACGACTTCTGCGTGGGCATGCGTATCTGTGGTGACGAGTTCCACCCCGATGGCCTCAGCCACGAGGACATGAAGCAGATCGCTGCCTATTACGACGCCACTGGCATGCTCGACTTCATCGGCGTGGTCGGTTCGGGTTGCGACACCCACAACACCCTGGCCAACGTCATCCCGAACATGAGCTACCCGCCGGAGCCGTTCCTGCACCTGGCGGCCGGCATCAAGGAAGTGGTCAAGGTCCCGGTGCTGCACGCGCAGAACATCAAGGACCCGAACCAGGCCACGCGTATCCTCGAAGGCGGCTACGTGGACATGGTCGGCATGACCCGTGCGCACATGGCCGACCCGCACCTGATCGCCAAGATCAAGATGGGCCAGATCGACCAGATCAAGCAGTGCGTCGGTGCCAACTACTGCATCGACCGCCAGTATCAGGGCCTGGATGTGCTGTGCATCCAGAACGCCGCGACCTCCCGTGAATACATGGGCGTGCCGCACATCATCGAGAAGACCACTGGCGCCAAGCGCAAGGTGGTGGTGGTTGGCGCCGGCCCGGCCGGCATGGAAGCGGCCCGCGTGGCTGCCGAACGTGGCCATGACGTGACCCTGTTCGAGAAGAAGGAGCAGATCGGCGGGCAGATCACCATCGCCGCCAAGGCGCCGCAGCGTGACCAGATCGCCGGTATCACCCGCTGGTATCAGCTGGAGCTGGCGCGCCTGAAGGTCGACCTGCGCCTGGGCACCGCCGCCGACGTGGCCGCCATCCAGGACCTGCGCCCGGACATCATCGTGCTGGCGGTGGGTGGGCATTCCTTCCTGGAGCAGAACGAGCACTGGGGCGCTGCCGAAGGGCTGGTGGTCAGCAGCTGGGACGTGCTCGACGGCAAGGTTGCGCCGGGCAAGAACGTGCTGGTGTACGACACCATCTGCGAGTTCACCGGTATGTCGGTGGCGGACTTCATTGCCGACAAGGGCAGCCAGGTCGAGATCGTCACCGACGACATCAAACCGGGTGTGGCCATGGGCGGTACTACCTTCCCGACCTACTACCGCAGCATGTACCCGAAAGAAGTGATCATGACCGGCGACATGATGCTGGAAAAGGTCTACCGCGAAGGCGACAAGCTGGTGGCGGTGCTGGAGAACGAATACACCGGCGCCAAGGAAGAGCGCGTGGTCGACCAGGTGGTTGTAGAGAACGGCGTGCGTCCTGACGAGCAGCTGTATTACGCGCTGAAGGAAGGTTCGCGCAACAAAGGCCAGATCGACGTGGAGGCGCTGTTCGCCATCAAGCCACAGCCGATCCTCAGCCAGCCGGGCGAAGGCTACCTGCTGTACCGCATCGGCGACTGCGTGGCCCAGCGCAACGTGCATGCGGCGATCTACGACGCCTTGCGCCTGTGCAAGGACTTCTGATCGCACTGGCATGAACACCGCCCCCGAGGGCGGGATTGGCCCCCTGTGGGAGCGGGTTCACCCGCGAATGCGTCAGCACTGACAACATCGTTGCCTGATCGGACGCATTCGCGGGTGAACCCGCTCCCACAGGGTCCGCGCCGCCCTTGAGAGTGGCGCAAGAATCCAGCTGTTGTGGGAGCCTCCCATGTTGAACACCCTTCTACCCATCCTGCTGTTCGCTGCCCTTGGCCTGGCGGCGCTCGGCGCCCTGCGCCGGGTGCGCATGTGGCGGCGTGGCCGGCCTTCCAAGGTCAACCTGATCGGCGGCCTGCTGGCCATGCCGCGCCGCTACCTGGTGGACTTGCACCATGTGGTCGAACGCGACAAGTACATGTCCAAGACTCACGTGGCCACTGCTGGCGGCTTCGTGCTGTCAGCCGTGCTGGCGATCCTGGTGCACGGTTTCGGCCTGCAGAGCAAGATCCTCGGCTACGCGTTGCTGGTGGCCACCGTGATCATGTTCAGC
Organism: Pseudomonas sp. NLJ1; assembly: GCF_049486705.1. Lineage (NCBI taxonomy): Bacteria > Pseudomonadati > Pseudomonadota > Gammaproteobacteria > Pseudomonadales > Pseudomonadaceae > Pseudomonas > Pseudomonas sp. NLJ1. Next base: position 3,139,391 of record NZ_CP137735.1, read on the forward strand.
GGCGCCATCTTCGTCTTCAAGCGCCGCCTCAACCCGCCTTCGCGCCTGTCCAAAGGCCCGTGGATGCGCCTGCCGAAGAGCCTGCTGGCGTTTGCCGTGAGCTTCTTCATCGCCACCTTGCCAGTCGCCGGCATCCTGCCGGCCAACACCGGCGGTTGGGTGATGGTGGGCATTCTCGGCCTGGGCGTGCTGTGGGGCGTGTCGGAGCTGTTCTTCGGCATGACCTGGGGCGGCCCGATGAAACACGCCTTCGCCGGTGCCCTGCACCTGGCCTGGCACCGCCGCGCCGAACGCTTCGGCGGCGGCCGTTCCACCGGCCTCAAGCCGCTGGACCTGGAAGACCCGAACGCGCCGTTGGGCGTGGAAAAGCCGGTGGACTTCACCTGGAACCAGCTGCTGGGCTTCGACGCCTGCGTGCAGTGCGGTAAATGCGAAGCCATGTGCCCGGCCTTTGCTGCCGGCCAGCCGCTGAACCCGAAAAAGCTCATTCAGGACATGGTCATCGGCCTGGCCGGTGGCACCGACGCGCAGTTCGCCGGCAGCCCATACCCGGGCAAACCGATCGGTGAGCATGGCGGCCATCCGCACCAGCCGATCGTCAATGGCCTGGTCGACGCCGAAACACTCTGGTCGTGCACCACCTGCCGTGCCTGCGTCGAGGAATGCCCGATGATGATCGAGCACGTCGATGCCATCGTCGACATGCGCCGTCACCTCACCCTGGAAAAAGGCGCCACCCCGAACAAGGGCGCCGAAGTGCTGGACAACCTGATCGCCACCGACAACCCGGGCGGCTTCGCTCCTGGCGGGCGCATGAACTGGGCCGCCGACCTCAACCTGCAACTGCTGTCGGAGGTGAAATCCACCGAAGTGCTGTTCTGGGTCGGTGACGGTGCGTTCGACATGCGCAACCAGCGCACCCTGCGCTCGTTCGTCAAAGTGCTCAAGGCTTCTGGCGTGGACTTTGCCGTGCTCGGCCTGGAAGAGCGCGACAGCGGCGACGTGGCGCGTCGTCTGGGCGATGAAGCGACCTTCCAGCAATTGGCCAAACGCAATATCCAGACACTGGCCAAGTACAAGTTCCAGCGCATCGTCACCTGCGACCCGCACAGCTTCCATGTGCTGAAGAACGAGTATGGCGCCCTGGGCGGCGACTATCAGGTGCAGCACCACAGCACCTACATCGCCGAATTGATCGCAGCGAAAAAACTCAACCTGGGCCAGCACAAGGGTGGCAGCGTCACCTACCACGACCCTTGCTACCTGGGCCGTTACAACGGCGAATACGAAGCCCCGCGTGAAGTACTCAAGGCGCTGGGCATCGAAGTGCGCGAAATGGAGCGCTCGGGCTTCCGCTCCCGCTGCTGCGGTGGTGGCGGCGGTGCGCCGATCACCGATATCCCTGGCAAGCAGCGTATCCCGGACATGCGCATGGACGACATTCGCCAGACCGAGGCCGAGCTGGTAGCCGTGGGTTGCCCACAGTGCACCGCGATGCTCGAAGGCGTGGTCGAACCGCGCCCACAGATCAAGGACCTGGCCGAGCTGGTTGCCGACGTATTGATCGAAGAGGATGCGCCGGCCACCGCAAAGCCGCAAACGGCCAAACGTGAACCTGCGGAGGTGCACTGATGAGCGACATTATCCGCCGCGACCCGCGCGCCGAGTGGATCGCCCGTAACCGTCTGCACCCGCTGCATGCAGCGATGCAGACGCAGCAGACCAGCTGGATGGGGCCCAACGGCCTCATCCGCAAGAACCCCCATGCGATTGCCGCAGGTTTCATCGGCCCGGCCGGGCTCAAGCGCATCGACCGCAGCGGCGCCCAGCAGGGCACCGCTGTGGGCGGGCGACGCACAGCGGCGACCGAGGTCAAGCTGCCCCTGCATCAGGTGCCGGCGCCGGCGTTCTACATCGCCGTTGTACCGGACATGGTCGGTGGCCGCCTGAGCAGCCACGACCGTGACCTGCTCGGCCTGGCCCACAGCCTGGCCGGCAGCGACGGTGCGGTGCTGGCAGTGGTGTTTGGCGAGCACAAGGAAAGCAACTTTTCCACAGCCGGGGTTGACCGCCTGCTGGTTATCGAGGGCGAAGCCTTCGAAGGTTATGCACCGGAGCAACTGGTGCAGGGCCTGCGTGCTGTGGATAACCAGTTCACGCCACGTCACTGGCTGCTGCCCGACAGCCGCACCGGTGGCGGCGAACTGGGCCGGCGCCTGGGCGCGGCACTGGGCGAGCGCCCGGCGACGCGGGTTTGGCAGGTCAAGGACGGCCAGTGCATCGGCCGTGCCGGTGCCGGCCAGCAAGACCTGCAGCGCGCCGTCCCACGCCTGATCCTGGCGGCGGCCGAGTGCGCCGAGCCAGTCAGCGAGACCCGTCACGAAGCGCTGCCCGTGGAGTTGTCCACAAGCGTGGCGCGCAGCCTGTCGCGCATCGAAGACCTTGGTTCGGTGGCCGTGGACCCGGCCACCATTGCCATGGCCGAGGCCGAGTTCATCGTCTCGGGCGGCAACGGCGTCAAGGACTGGGACCTGTACCACAGGGCCACCGCGGCCCTGGGTGCCACCGAAGGCGCCTCGCGGGTGGCGGTGGACGACGGCTTCATGCCGCGCAATCGCCAGGTGGGCGCCACCGGCACCTGGGTTACCGCGCGGGTCTACGTGGCTGTGGGTATCTCGGGCGCGATCCAGCATCTGCAGGGCATCGGTGCCTGCGACAAGGTGGTGGCGATCAACATGGACCCGGGCTGCGACATGATCAAACGGGCTGACCTGTCGGTGATTGGCGACAGTTCGGCGATTCTCCAGGCACTGATCGAGGCTGTGGACAACTACCGCAGCGGCGGCCAGCGCGACGCGGCATAAGGGCACGAGCATGAGTACGAAAGTGATCAGCCTGGTTTCCATCGGTGCCCACCCCAGCTCGGGCCGCGCTCGCCGCGCCGAGCAGGATGCACGCGCTGTGGAGCTGGGTTTGCAGCTGGCTGGAGATAACTTGCAGGTGGTGCATGCCGGCGACCCTCGGGAGGAAGCACTGCGCGCCTACCTGGGCATGGGCCTGGACCATCTGGATGTGCTGGAGCAGCCCGCCGGTGCCGACGTACTGGGCGTCCTCGGCGATTACCTGCGCGACGCCGGGGCACAGCTGGTGCTGACCGGCAGCCAGGCCGAAACCGGCGAAGGCTCGGGCATGCTGCCCTTCCTGCTGGCGGAAAAGCTTGGTTGGCCGCTGATTGTCGGGTTGGCTGAAGTGGAGTCGATCGACAACGACACCGCCCAGGTGCTGCAGGCGTTGCCGCGTGGTCAGCGGCGTCGGCTGAAGGTGCGCCTGCCGTTGCTGGCGACTGTGGATAACGCTGCGCCCAAGCCGCGCCAGAGCGCTTTCGGGCCGGCGCGCCGGGGTGTACTGGCGGCGCGCAACGTAGCGATTGTCGAAGATGAACTGCTGGCCGAAGCCGAACTGCAACCAGCTCGCCCGCGGCCCAAGCGGCTTAAGGTGATCAAGGCCAAGAGCGGCGCCGACCGCATGAAGGCAGCGACGGCCAAGGCCAGTGGCGGCGGTGGCAAGGTGCTGAAGGATGTTTCGCCTCAGGAAGGCGCCGAGGCCATCCTCAAGCTGCTGGTGGAAGAGGGCGTGCTGCGCTAGAGCCTGAAGCGTCATGTAACTCTTTGTGGGAGCGGCCTTGTGTCGCGAAAGGGCCGCATAGCGGCCCCAGGTTTCTGCAATATCGCAGAAATTGCCGGGCTGCTACGCAGCCCTTTCGCGACACAAGGCCGCTCCCACATAGATCGCATTGCCTCAAGCCATGCGCAGTCCCTGTAGGAGCCTGGCTTGCCAGCGATGAGGCCCTTACAGACAACCCAACACATTAGCTCCCACTCAATATCCAGAACCACTGCGTATTTTGCCCACCAAATCTGTTCGCCAACATGTGGATAAAGTGTTGGCGCATAGCCGCAGCCCTTGTATGACGGGGTTTCCAAGCTTTTGATCAAAAAACGATCAGTCTTATCCTGCCTTCGCATGCAACGCGCGGCAGCACCCTCCTGATTTTGCCCACAATCGCTGTTAGCCGGTCTGTGGATAATCTGTTCGGTATCTCCTGTAAGCGGCGTAGTGAAAGGGTTTGACAGACTTGCTCAAAAATTGATCAATTCCGCCAGGATCCTCCGGAATGCCTGAAAATCAAGCTCTTGGGTGACTTATCAACAGGGCGATCGCAAAACACTTATGGGTTGCTCACAAACTCTGTTGGTGGCTCTGTGGACAAGGTGTACGAACTCCGCTGTAGCCCAGGAATGACACCGCGTTGGCCGTTATGATCAAATAATGATCAATGTACGGCCTGATATTTTTGCCAGTATCAAAACTTGCAGGCGCTGGTTAGCGTATCCACGAAAGCGCCTAATTGTGGATAAATCATGGCCAGACGTTTGTTGGGGACCGATCGGCAGCATTCGATTTTGAGCGGCATTCCTTTTCAAGTGAATGCATATTCACCCTATGGCGTTATGGCAGCTGCCGCTGTGCCGGGTCTGGCGTTCTGTGGTCAGTATCGTGATCCACTGACGGGTGGCTACCCGTTGGGCAATGGCCACCGCGTCTACAGCCCGAGCCTGGGGCGGTTCATTGGCCCTGACGCGTTAAGCCCGTTCGGCAAGGGGGGGCTCAATGCTTATGCCTACTGCCAAGGCGACCCTGTCAACTTTGTTGACCCAAGTGGTCGTTTCCCCGCCATCATGGCGCCGATCAGGAACATCGTCACGGGGGTGATCAACCTGGCAATCAGTGCCGTGAAAGCGTACCGGAACTACCGTGTCGAGCGAGACTTCGCCCTGAATAGTGGTTACCCGGCAAGCCGCTCTGGGGTTTTGACTTACAACACGGCAGAGCAACCCGTCGCACCATGGACTAAGCAGGATAAGGCGCTTTCGGTCGCTGGAGGCGTCATCGCCTCGATGAGTATTGGCACGGCTATCGGACGGCTGTTCACACCGGCGGCAGAGGGGTTGGCCTGGGTTGATTTTGGGATGTCCTCAGTTGCTACGGCCCTGTCAGCTTATGAGCTTTATGGGTTGGCAACGTCGTCTGCCGAACGGCGCTATCCGATACAACCGATGGCTTATCATGTGCGTACAGACGCACAGCGGCCAGATACAGCGGTGTAAAAGCGCCATGCTTCGGCCTGCTGCCGAAGCATGGCGGGTGTGTATGTATTACTGCGCCTGCACTTCCTTCAAATACGCCGCCGGCTCCGCCCCCAGGTTGTTCAACACTCGCTGGCTGTACCAGTCAATGAAGTTCACCACGCCAAACTCATAAGTCTTCGAGTACGGCCCTGGCTGGTAAGCAGTGGAGTTGATCCCGCGCTGGTTCTCTTCGGCCAGACGACGGTCCTGGTCGTTGGTGGCGTCCCACACCTTGCGCATGTTTTCCGGGTTGTAATCCACGCCTTCCACGGCGTCCTTGTGCACCAGCCACTTGGTGGTGACCATGGTTTCCTGGGCGCTGATCGGCCACACGGTGAACACGATCATGTGGTCGCCCATGCAGTGGTTCCAGGAGTGCGGCAGGTGCAGGATGCGCATCGAGCCCAGGTCCGGGTTCTTGATGCGGCCCATCAGCTTCTGGCAGGCCTGCTTGCCGTCCATGGTCATCGACACGGTGCCCTTGAGCAGCGGCATGCGCACGATACGGTTACGCAGGCCATGGCTCTTGTGCAGGTACGGGATCTTCTCGGCTTCCCAGGCGGCAGCGGAGGCGGCCACGTGGTCCTTGAATTCCTGGCTGGCGCGTGGGTCGTTGGTGTCGTCCCATTCCAGCAGGGTTTGCAGCAGCTCCGGGTGCGAACCGTTGCAGTGGTAGCACTCGCGGTTGTTTTCCAGTACCAGCTTCCAGTTGGCCTTTTCCATCAAGGTGGTCTGTACCGCCACCTTGGTGTTTTCCATGTCGTACGGTTCCATGTAGTGGTCCAGAGTGGCCAGGAACTCGTCGATGGCAGGCGGGTTTTCCGCCAGGCTGATGAAGATGTAGCCGCCGGCAACCTTCACGTTCACTGGCTTCAGGCCATACTGGTTCATGTCGAAGTCGGCACCCATTTCGGTGCCGGCGAACAGCAGGCGGCCGTCCAGCTCGTAGGTCCACTGGTGGTATGGGCAGACCAGCTTGGCCACTTTGCCCTTTTCGCTGACGCACAGGCGCGAACCACGGTGGCGGCAGACGTTGTGGAAGGCATGCACCTTACCTTCGGCGCCACGCACCACGATGATCGGGTTCTTGCCGATCTGCAGGGTGATGTAGTTGCCCTTGGCCGGGATCTCGCAGGTCATGCCGGCGATCAACCACTCCTTGTGGAAGATCTCCTGCATGTCGATCTGGAACAGACGCTCGTCGGTGTAGAAAGGCTGGGGCAGCGAATAGGTGCGTTCGCGGGTCTGCAGCATTTCGGCGGTGGCCTTGCGTGCAGGTTCCAGTGGATCGCCCAGGCTCAGGGTTGCGGTGACGTCCATCGTGTATTCCTCGGGGCCGTGTGCGGCCGGCAAAAGGTGGCTAATCGTTGTTGTGCCGCAAGGCTGTTCTCACGGCTCTTTGTTTCAACAGCAGGCTGGTTGTTTTGCCGTGGAGTGTGCGTCCGAAGGCGTCATGAACCGTATCCATGGGCGACATGGCCGATTTGAATTACGACGCGCCAGCCCTTGCAGCGCGGGGCTGGTCGCGATAAGCACGCCGATGTCGCAGGCAGGAATGTACGTCGTCTTCAGCTTGCGCATTATCCAAGCCATAAAAAGGCCAATAGTCGGCTGCTGGAGATGAACATGTCCGATACCTTCCTCAATCCGGTCACTACCCAGACCTGGGCCAACGGCCGCCACATCGTGCGCTGCGTCAAGGTCATCCAGGAGACCTGGGACGTGCGCACGTTCTGCTTCATGGCCGACCAACCGATCATGTTCTTCTTCAAGCCAGGGCAGTTCGTCACCCTGGAGCTTGAGATCGAAGGCAAGCCGGTGATGCGCTCCTACACCATTTCCAGTTCGCCGTCGGTGCCGTACAGCTTCTCGATCACCGTCAAGCGCGTGCCGGGTGGCCTGGTTTCCAACTTCCTGCACGACACCATGCACGAAGGTGCCGAGCTGCCGGTGCACGGCCCGGTGGGGCTGTTCAACGCCATCGATTTCCCGGCGCAGAAGGTGCTGTACCTTTCCGGCGGTGTCGGTATTACGCCAGTGATGTCGATGGCCCGCTGGTTCTACGATACCAACGGCAATGTCGACATGGTCTTCGTGCACAGCGCCCGTTCGCCGAAGGACATCATCTACCACCGCGAGCTGGAGCAGATGGCCTCGCGCATCCCCAACTTCAGCCTGCACATCATTTGTGAAAAGCACGGCCTGGGTGAGCCTTGGGCGGGTTATCGCGGCTACCTCAACCAGCGCCTGATGGAGCTGATCGCGCCGGACTACATGGAGCGCACGGTGTTCTGCTGCGGCCCGACGCCCTACATGAGCGCGGTCAAGCGCATGCTCGAAGCGGTCGGCTTCGACATGAAGAACTATCACGAGGAATCGTTCGGTGCGACGCCGCCCGAGGCCAAGGCCGATGCGGTGGAGCATGCCGAGCAGGCGGCCGACGCACCGGAGCTGGATGCGGCCGATCTCAACCTGGTGGAGTTCATCGGCAGCGAGAAGAGCATCCGCATCGCCCCGGGCGAGACCGTGCACGCGGCGGCTGCCAAGGTAGGCCTGATGATCCCGAAAGCCTGCGGCATGGGTATCTGCGGCACCTGCAAGGTACTCAAGCTGGGCGGCGAAGTGGAGATGGAACACAACGGCGGCATTACCGAAGAGGACGAAGCCGAGGGCTACATCCTGTCGTGCTGCAGCGTGCCGAAAGGGGATGTGCGGATCGATTACTGATCCGGCTATGCAGGGGGCTGCCTTGCAGCCCATCGCCGGCAAGCGCGGCTCCCACAGGTACTGCGCTTGCGGCCGGTGTGGGAGCCGCGCTTGCCGGCGATGGGCCGCAAAGCGGCCCCAGCTTCTTCAGGTGCGGAAACGGGCTACGAGGCCGTTGAGGTCTACAGCAAGGCGCGACAACTCCGCACTCGCCGCACTGGTCTGATGCGCCCCGGTAGCACTTTGCACCGACAGATCATTGATGTTCACCAGGTTGCGGTCCACTTCCCGCGCCACCTGCGCCTGCTCTTCCGCCGCGCTGGCAATCACCAGGTTACGCTCGTTGATCTGCGCCACCGCCCCGGCGATGGTGTCCAGCGCCATACCTGCGCCACGTGCAATGTTCAGGGTGGATTCGGCGCGCTCGGTGCTGGTGCGCATCGATTCCACCGCTTCTTCCGTGCCCCCCTGAATACTGCCGATCATCCGCTCGATCTCACTGGTCGACTGCTGGGTACGATGAGCCAGCGCCCGCACCTCATCGGCCACCACGGCAAACCCACGGCCCGCCTCACCGGCACGTGCCGCCTCGATGGCGGCGTTCAGCGCCAGCAGGTTGGTCTGGTCGGCCAGGCCACGGATCACGTCCAGCACCTTGCCAATATCGCGCGACTGTTCGGCCAGGTGAGTAATCAGTTTGGCAGTGGCCTGCACATCGCCGCTCATGCGCTCGATGGCACCCACGGTCTCCATTACCAGGTCACGCCCATCGCCGGTGGAGCGGCTGGCTTCACTGGACGCTTCCGAGGTGCTTACGGCATTGCGCGCCACTTCTTCCACAGCGCTGGTCATTTCAGTCACCGCAGTGGCAGCCTGCTCGATCTCGTTGTTCTGCTGCTGCAGGCCACGGGCACTTTCGTCGGTGACGGCATTCAATTCTTCGGCCGCCGAGGCCAGCTGGGTAGCGGAGCCCGCGATCTGTTGCAGGGTGTCGCGCAGCTTGTCCTGCATGCGGGCCATGGCGCGCAGCAGGCGCGCGGCTTCATCGGTGCCTTCGGCGCGGATGATGTGGGTCAGGTCTCCGTCGGCGACCTGTTCGGCGCTTTTGAGTGCTTCTTCAATCGGTTTGACGATGCTGCGGGTCAGCAGGAAGGCGCAGACGAAAGTCAGCACGGTGGCGGCGACCAGCAGGCCGATCACCAGGGCGAAGGCAGCGGCATACTGGTTGGCAGCCTTCTCGTTGGTGGCGCGGGTCTGGTCGGTGTTGATGCGCACCAAGGTGTCCATGACCTTGTTGATCTGTTCGGAGTTGGCCAGCAGGTCGCGGTTGAGCAGGTCGCGCAGTTCGTCGACGCGGTCGGCCTGGCTCAGGCTGCGCAAGCGCGACTCAAGCTGGCGGTACTGGTTGAGCAACAGGCCGTACTGGTCGAACGCAGCTTGCTCGTCGGCGGCGCCGATCATCGGCAGGTAGGCCTGGCGTGCACGGTCGATCTGGCTGTTGCGCTCGTCCAGCAGGCTAAGGGTCTCGCGCTGGGTTGCCGGCTCGCGGTTGAGCAGCAGGCGATAGGAGAGGGTGCGCATGCGCAGGTTCAGGGCGGTGAGCTCGTCGAGGATCTTGATGCTGGGCACGCTGACCTGTTCGATTACGACGCCGGCCTGGCGGATGTTGCCCATCTGGATGAGCGAGAAAATACCGAGGCCAAGCATCAGCAGGCCGATGAGCGCGAAGCCGAGCAGCGCGCGCGGGGCGATGTTCATATTGCGTAGAGACATGGAGGGGACGATCCAGGCAAGGGAAAAATGGTGCGCAAGTGCGACAAAACATGACTTGCCGGGCTATCGGTTGTGACTGCTCAGTCTTGAGTGCTATTGGCGAAAATTGTGAGGTTGCTAACCTTTTCCTGACCGGCGGTTGACCCAGGTCGGAACAAGGGGGTGGTTCCTCTGTCAATCTGCGGGTTAGACACCTCGTGAATCCGATATTTAATGGCGATGGGCCGCACTTTTCTTTATCGTGTGCGCCCCTCGCAACAACCTGAGATAGACCCATGCTGGAAGCTTCCCTTAACCAAATCGAGCAACTGGTCAGCGACCTGATGCAGAAGAACGCTCAACTCACCGAGCAGAACACCGCCCTCGGCCAGGAACTGGCCCAGGCCAAGGAAGAGAACGAAACCCTGCAGCTGTCGCTGATGGAGCAGGAAGAGAAGAACGGCAGCACCGCCGCACGCCTGCAGGCCCTGCTCGAGCGCGCCAACGCCGGCGTCGTAGGCGCATGACACTGCAAGCGCAGCCGATCAATGTCGTGTCGATCCTCGGCAACGACTATTCGATCAAGGCGCCTGAAGGCCAGGAAGCGACCCTGGCCCAGGCGGTGCAGATGCTCAACACCGCCCTGGCCCAGACCAAGCGTCAGTACCCGACCCTGATCGGCGACAAGTTGCTGGTACTGGCCGCGCTGAACCTGTGTTCGCGGCAGATCGAACTACAGGATGAGCACCGCAAGACGTTGGAGCGTACCCAGGCGCAGATCGACGCCACGGTGGACGCCATCGTGCGGACCATAGCCGAACAATAAGGCCTTGCATCGACCTCTGTGGGAGCGGGTTCACCCGCGAATGCGTCAGTGCATTCAGCATCGCATTCGCGGGTAAACCCGCTCCCACAGGGCATATGATTGCTTCAGATCACTGGATTAACTGGATACGCAAGTGTATACACTTTCCGCAAAACAATAATTATGCGGGGAGTAGGGCATGCGTATCTGGCGCAAGAGCATCCAGTGGCAGTTGATCACCAGCATGGGCGCTGCCCTGCTGGCGAGTATCCTGGTGGTGGTCATCATTTTCACGGTGGCGCTCAACCGCCTCACCGAGCGCTACCTGGTCGACACGGCCCTGCCCGCCAGCATCGAGGCCATCCGCAACGACATCGAGCGCATGTTTGGCCAGCCGCTGGTGGCGGCGGCGGACATCGCCGGCAACACCCTGCTGCGCGACTGGCTAGCCGCCGGCGAAGACCCCGCGCAGGTCGCACCATTCATCGAATACCTGACCGCCGCCAAGCAGCGCAACCAGGCCTTCACCACTTTATTCGTCTCGACCGAAACCGGCCGCTACTACAACGAGAATGGCCTGGACCGTACCCTCAGCCGCAGCAATCCCAAGGACAAATGGTTCTACGGCTACATCGACAGCGGCGCCGAACGCCTGATCAACATCGATATCGACGGTGCTACCGGCGAGCTCGCCCTGTTCATCGACTATCGCGTGGAAAAGAACGGCCAACTGGTCGGTGTGGCCGGCATGGGCCTGCGCATGACCGAGCTGTCGAAACTGATCCATGACTTTAAGTTTGGCGAGCACGGCAAGGTGTTCCTGGTGCGTAACGATGGCCTGATCCAGGTTCATCCGGATGCTGCCTTCAGCGGCAAACGCCAGCTCACGGAACAGCTTGGCGCGGATGCCGCCAAGGCGCTGATGACCGGCGGCGAAGGCCTGCGCAGCAGCCGCTTCAGCCGTGACGACGAAAGCTACCTGGCGCTCGGCCTGCCGCTGCGCGACCTCAACTGGACCTTGGTGGCCGAGGTGCCCGAGGAGGAAATCTACGCGCAAATGCATCAGGCGGTATGGCTGACAAGTCTGATCGGTGGAGCCGTGGCCCTGGTGTCGCTGCTGCTGGTGGTGCTGCTGGCGCGTGGCTTGGTGCGGCCGATCCGCCGCGTCACAGCGGCGCTGGTGCAGATTGGCAGCGGCGCGGGTGACCTCAGCCACCGGCTGGACGATTCACGCCAGGACGAACTGGGTGACCTGGCGCGTGGCTTCAACCGTTTCCTCGACAGCCAGCGCCGCTTGATCGGCGAGGTACTGCACACTTCCGAGCGGCTGCACCTGGCGGTCGAGCAGGTGACACAGGTGGTGGACAACACCGCCGAGCGTTCCGGACGCCAGCAGGAAATGACCGAAATGGTCGCTACCGCCGTGCACGAAATGGGTTTGACCGTGCAGGACATTGCCCGCAATGCCGGCGATGCGGCCCAGGCCTCGCAGTCGGCGCGGGAGGAAGCCTTGCAGGCGCGTGAAGTGGTGCAACGCTCGATCCGGGGTATCGAGGGGATGTCGGGTGATATCGGCAAGGCGGCCGATGCAGTCAGCCAGTTGGCTGATGAAGTGGCCTCGATCGACGAAGTTCTCGCGGTGATTCGTAGTATTTCCGAACAGACCAACCTGCTGGCGCTGAATGCCGCCATCGAGGCGGCCAGGGCAGGGGAGATGGGGCGTGGATTTGCCGTGGTGGCTGATGAGGTGCGTACTTTGGCCCGGCGCACGCAGCTGTCCACCGACGAAGTGCAGCAGATGATCCAGCGCTTGAAGCAGGGCGCGGGTTCGGCGGTGAGTTCGATGCAGGCGGGGCAGCAGGCTACCGGCAGTGGCGTGGAGTCGAGCCAGCGTACCGGGGCGTCGTTGGGCGCGATTACCGACCAGGTGGAGCACATCAGCGACATGAACCATCAGGTGGCTACTGCGACCGAAGAGCAATCGGCGGTGACCGAGGAGATCAACCTTACGGTGCAGGGGATTTCCGACCTGGCGCGGGAGACGGCGGCAGAGGTGCAGGGGTGCCGCGAAGAGTGCCAGGCGCTGCGTGGCCTGGCGGATGACCTGGCGCGGCAGATGGGCGGGTTCAGGCTTTAGATCAGTGTTGGCTTCTTCGCGGGTAAACCCGCTCCCACAGGTTCATCATTGCTCTTGAGGGCAGAGCTGTATCTGTAGCTCCCACAGGCTCACCTCAGGCCTTGAAACCTGCGCGATCCCTGTGGGAGCGGGTTTACCCGCGAATGCGGCCTGTCAGGCGCCGATGATGGCGCGGATATCCGCCGCCAGTTCGCGCACCCGCTCTTCCTCGGTATCCCACGAGCACATGAACCGCGCCCCGCCGCTACCAATGAAGGTATAGAACCGCCACCCTCTGCCGCGCAGCGCTTCGATCGCGTGCTCCGGCATCTGCAAGAACACCCCGTTGGCCTCCACCGGGAACATCAGCTCCACCCCCGGCAAGTCACTCACCAGCGAGGCGAGCAGCTGCGCACAATGGTTGGCATGCGCGCCATGGCGCAGCCAGGCGCCATCTTCCAGCAGGCCTACCCAAGGCGCCGACAGGAAGCGCATCTTCGATGCCAGTTGCCCGGCCTGCTTGCAGCGGTAGTCGAAGTCCTCGGCCAGCTGGCGGTTGAAGAACAGGATCGCCTCGCCCACCGCCATGCCGTTCTTGGTGCCACCGAAGCACAGCACGTCGACGCCGGCCTTCCAGGTCAGCTCTGCCGGGCTGCAGCCCAGGAACGAGCAGGCATTGCTGAAGCGTGCGCCGTCCATGTGCAGGTTCAGGCCCAGCTCCTTGCAGGTGGCGCTGATCGCCTTGAGCTCATCGGGGCGGTAGATGGTCCCGACCTCGGTGGCCTGGGTCAGGGTCACCACCCGTGGCTTGGGGTAGTGGATGTCCTGGCGCTTCAGCGCCACTTCGCGGATCGACTGCGGCGTCAGCTTGCCGTTGACGCTGGGCGCGGTCAGCAGCTTGGAGCCGTTGGAGAAGAACTCTGGCGCGCCGCACTCATCGGTTTCGACGTGGGCGGTCTCGGAGCAGATCACACTGTGGTAGCTCTGGCACAGCGAGGCCAGGGCCAGGGAGTTGGCGGCGGTGCCATTGAAGGCGAAGAACACCTCGCAGTCGGTTTCGAACAGCTTGCGGAAGTATTCCGCGGCGCGTTCGGTCCACTGGTCGTCGCCGTAGGCGCGGTCGTGGCCATGGTTGGCTTTTTCCATCGCCGCCCAGGCTTCGGGGCAGATACCGGAATAGTTGTCGCTGGCGAATTGTTGGCTCTTGTCTGTCATGGCACTGTCCTGTGAACGACGCAGAACAGCACTGTAAACCATCGATTCAGCGGTTGCCTATACAAGCTGTGGATCGTTTGATTTCGGCATTGCCTGTACTCGCCTCTTCGCGGCTAAAGCCGCTCCCACAGGGACATTACAAGCATTAAAGCATCGCCGTACCTGTGGGAGCGGGTTCACCCGCGAAAGGGCCGGCATGGTCAACACAAATGCCAATGTCGTAAACGCGCCATTGCAAGGCGTGCGCAGGCATCTGACCCGTCCCGGCCAGTCATAACATCGCCACAAAGGGCCACAGTGCCCCAAGACAAGAAATGATCGCTGCCGGGAGATACACGATGTTCAGCAAGCAAGACCAGATCCAGGGTTACGACGATGCACTGCTGGCGGCGATGAATGCCGAAGAACAGCGCCAGGAAGACCACATCGAGCTGATCGCCTCGGAAAACTACACCTCCAAGCGCGTGATGCAGGCCCAAGGCAGCGGCCTGACCAACAAGTACGCCGAAGGCTACCCGGGCAAGCGCTACTACGGTGGCTGCGAGCACGTGGACAAGGTCGAGGCCCTGGCCATCGAGCGCGCCAAGCAGCTGTTCGGTGCCGACTACGCCAACGTCCAGCCGCACTCCGGCTCCTCGGCCAACGGCGCTGTCTACCTGGCCCTGCTGCAGGCTGGTGACACCATCCTCGGCATGAGCCTGGCTCACGGCGGCCACCTGACCCACGGCGCCAAGGTGTCGTCCTCGGGCAAACTGTACAACGCTGTGCAATACGGCATCGACACCAACACTGGCCTGATCGACTACGACGAAGTCGAGCGCCTGGCTGTCGAGCACAAGCCGAAAATGATCGTTGCCGGCTTCTCGGCCTACTCCAAGACCCTCGACTTCCCACGCTTCCGCGCCATCGCCGACAAGGTCGGTGCGCTGCTGTTCGTCGACATGGCCCACGTAGCCGGCCTGGTTGCCGCTGGCCTGTACCCGAACCCGATCCCGTTCGCCGATGTGGTTACCACCACCACCCACAAGACCCTGCGCGGCCCACGTGGCGGCCTGATCCTGGCCAAGTCGAACGAAGAGATCGAGAAGAAGCTGAACGCTGCGGTGTTCCCTGGTGCCCAGGGCGGGCCGCTGATGCACGTGATCGCCGCCAAGGCCGTGTGCTTCAAGGAAGCGCTGGAGCCTGGATTCAAGGCCTACCAGCAACAAGTGATCGAAAACGCCCAGGCCATGGCCCAGGTGTTCATCGACCGCGGCTACGACGTGGTTTCCGGTGGCACCGACAACCACCTGTTCCTGGTCAGCCTGATCCGCCAGGGCCTCACCGGCAAAGATGCCGACGCCGCCCTGGGCCGCGCGCACATCACCGTCAACAAGAACGCCGTGCCGAATGACCCACAGTCGCCATTCGTCACTTCGGGCCTGCGCATCGGCACCCCGGCCGTTACCACCCGTGGCTTCAAGGTCGCGCAATGTGTAGCCCTGGCCGGCTGGATCTGCGACATCCTCGACAACCTCGGTGACGCAGACGTCGAAGCCGATGTGGCGAAGAACGTCGCGGCCCTGTGCGCAGATTTCCCTGTTTACCGCTGAGTGGAGTCACACACCATGCAACGTTACTCGGGCTTCGGCCTTTTCAAGCACTCCCTCAGCCACCACGAGAACTGGCAGCGCATGTGGCGCACGCCAACCCCTAAAAAGGTCTACGACGTGGTCATCGTCGGCGGTGGCGGCCATGGCCTGGCAACCGCCTACTACCTGGCCAAAGAACACGGCATCACCAACGTTGCCGTGATCGAGAAAGGCTACCTGGGCGGCGGCAACACCGCCCGTAACACCACCATCGTGCGTTCCAACTACCTGTGGGACGAGTCGGCGCACCTGTATGAGCACGCCATGAAGCTGTGGGAGGGCCTGTCCCAGGACCTCAACTACAACGTGATGTTCTCCCAGCGCGGCGTGTACAACCTGTGCCACACCCTGCAGGACATGCGTGACTCCGAGCGCCGGGTCAGCGCCAACCGCCTGAACGGCGTGGACGGCGAGCTGCTCAACACCGCCCAGGTCGCAGCCGAGATCCCGTACCTGGATTGCTCGAAGAACACCCGCTACCCGATCCTCGGTGCCACCGTGCAGCGCCGTGGCGGCGTGGCCCGTCACGACGCCGTAGCCTGGGGCTTCGCCCGTGCCGCCGACGCCCTGGGCGTGGACCTGATCCAGCAGACCGAAGTAATCGGCTTCCGCAAGGAAAACGGCGCGGTCATCGGCGTGGAAACCAACAAAGGCTTCATCGGCGCCAAGCGCGTCGGCGTGGTCACCGCCGGTAACTCCGGGCACATGGCCAAGCTGGCCGGCTTCCGCCTGCCGCTGGAATCGCACCCGCTGCAAGCACTGGTATCCGAGCCGATCAAGCCGATCATCGACAGCGTGATCATGTCCAACGCCGTGCACGGCTATATCAGCCAGTCCGACAAGGGCGACCTGGTGATCGGTGCCGGTATCGACGGTTGGGTCGGCTACGGCCAGCGCGGTTCGTACCCGGTGATCGAGCACACCCTGCAGGCCATCGTCGAGATGTTCCCCAACCTCTCGCGCGTGCGCATGAACCGTCAGTGGGGCGGCATCGTCGATACCTCGCCGGACGCTTGCCCGATCATCACCAAGACCCCGGTCAAGAACATGTTCTTCAACTGCGGCTGGGGTACTGGCGGCTTCAAGGCGACCCCGGGTTCGGGCAACGTCTTCGCCGCGAGCCTGGCCAAGGGCGAAATGCACCCACTGGCCGCGCCGTTCTCCATGGACCGCTTCTACAACGGCGCACTGATCGACGAACACGGCGCCGCCGCCGTCGCCCACTAACCGGAGACACCGTCATGTTGCATATTTTCTGTCCCCACTGCGGCGAGCTGCGCTCCGAAGAAGAGTTCCACGCCTCTGGCCAGGCCCACATCGCCCGCCCGCTGGACCCCAACGCCTGCTCCGACGAGGAGTGGGGTACCTACATGTTCTACCGTGACAACCCGCGCGGTATTCACCACGAACTGTGGGACCACGTTGCCGGCTGCCGCCAGTACTTCAACGTCACCCGTGACACCGTGACCTACGAGATTCTGGAAACCTACAAGATTGGCGAGAAGCCGCAAGTGACCGCCAGCGGCAAGCAAAGCAGCGCCGCGTCGACCGTCAAAGGCCAAGGGGAAAAAGTATGAGCCAGACCTATCGCCTCGCCAGCGGCGGCCGTATCGACCGCAGCAAGGTCCTGAACTTCACTTTCAACGGCAAGACCTACCAGGGTTATGCCGGTGACAGCCTGGCCGCCGCGTTGCTGGCCAACGGCGTCGACATTGTCGGCCGCAGCTTCAAGTACTCGCGTCCGCGCGGCATCATCGCCGCCGGTACCGAAGAGCCGAATGCCATCCTGCAGATCGGCTCCAGCGAAGCCACCCAGATCCCCAACGTGCGTGCCACCCAGCAGGCGCTGTACGCCGGGCTTGTAGCCACCAGCACCAATGGCTGGCCGAACGTCAACAACGACGTCATGGGCATCCTTGGCAAGGTTGGCGGCAGCATGATGCCGCCGGGCTTCTACTACAAAACCTTCATGTACCCGAAATCGTTCTGGATGACTTACGAGAAGTACATCCGTAAAGCGGCAGGCCTTGGCCGCGCGCCGCTGCAGAACGACCCGGACAGCTACGACTACATGAACCAGCACTGCGACGTGCTGATCGTCGGCGCCGGCCCTGCTGGCCTGGCCGCCGCGCTGGCCGCTGCCCGCAGCGGTGCCCGCGTGATCCTGGCTGACGAACAGGAAGAGTTCGGCGGCAGCCTGCTCGACACCCGCGAAACCCTCGACGGCAAGCCTGCCACCGACTGGGTCAACGCCGTGGTCAAGGAGCTGGAAAGCCTGCCGGAAGTGACCCTGCTGCCACGCGCCACGGTCAACGGCTACCACGACCATAACTTCCTGACCATTCACGAGCGCCTCACCGACCACCTCGGCGACCGCGCCCCGATCGGCCAGGTGCGCCACCGCGTGCACCGCGTCCGCGCCAAGCGCGTGGTGCTGGCTGCCGGCGCCCACGAGCGCCCGCTGGTGTACGGCAACAACGACGTGCCGGGCAACATGCTGGCCGGTGCAGTTTCCACCTACGTGCGCCGCTACGGCGTGGCCCCGGGCCGCAAGCTGGTGCTGTCGACCAACAACGACCACGCCTACCGCGCCGCGCTGGACTGGCACGATGCCGGCCTGCAAGTGGTCGCCATTGCCGACGCTCGCCACAACCCGCGTGGCTCGCTGGTTGAAGAAGCACGTGCCAAAGGCATCCGCATCCTCACATCCAGCGCCGTGATCGAGGCCAAGGGCACCAAGCACGTTACCGGCGCCCGTGTGGCCGCCATCGACGTGCAGGCACACAAGGTCACCAGCCCGGGCGAAACCCTCGACTGCGACCTCATCGCTACCTCCGGTGGTTACAGCCCGATCGTGCACCTGGCTTCGCACCTGGGTGGTCGCCCGGTATGGCGTGAAGACATCCTCGGCTTCGTACCGGGCGATGCTCCGCAGAAACGCGAATGCGTGGGTGGCATCAACGGCGTCTACGCCCTGGGCGACGTGATCGCCGATGGCTTCGAAGGCGGCGTTCGCGCAGCCACCGAAGCGGGCTTCAAGGCCACCGTCGGCAGCCTGCCGAAAACCGTTGCGCGCAAGGAAGAGGCCACCGTGGCGCTGTTCCAGGTGCCGCACGACAAGGGCACTGCCCGCGCACCCAAGCAGTTCGTCGACCAGCAGAACGACGTCACCGCAGCCGCCATCGAACTGGCCACCCGCGAAGGCTTCGAGTCGGTCGAGCACGTAAAACGCTACACCGCGCTGGGCTTCGGTACCGACCAGGGCAAACTGGGCAACATCAATGGCCTGGCCATCGCCGCCCGTTCGATCGGCATCACCATCCCGGAAATGGGCACCACCATGTTCCGCCCCAACTACACGCCGGTAACCTTCGGCGCGGTAGCGGGCCGTCACTGTGGTCACCTGTTCGAGCCCGTACGCTTCACTGCCCTGCATGCCTGGCACGTGAAGAACGGCGCCGAGTTCGAAGACGTCGGCCAGTGGAAGCGCCCCTGGTACTTCCCGAAAGCCGGTGAAGACATCCACGCCGCCGTGACCCGTGAATGCAAGGCCGTGCGCGACAGCGTGGGCCTGCTGGACGCTTCGACCCTGGGCAAGATCGACATCCAGGGCCCCGATGCGCGTGAGTTCCTCAACCGCATCTACACCAACGCCTGGACCAAGCTCGACGTGGGCAAGGCCCGCTATGGCCTGATGTGCAAGGAAGACGGCATGGTCTTCGACGACGGCGTAACCGCCTGCGTCGGCGACAACCACTTCATCATGACCACCACCACCGGCGGCGCCGCCCGCGTGCTGCAGTGGATGGAGCTGTACCACCAGACCGAATGGCCGGAACTGAAGGTGTACTTCACCTCGGTCACCGACCACTGGGCCACCATGACCCTGTCCGGCCCCAACAGCCGCAAGCTGCTGAGCGAGCTGACCGACATCGACATGGACAAGGAAGCCTTCCCGTTCATGACCTGGAAGGAAGGCAACGTCGGCGGCGTACCGGCCCGGGTGTTCCGTATCTCGTTCACCGGCGAGCTGTCGTACGAAGTCAACGTGCAGGCCAACTACGCCATGGGCGTGCTGGAACAGATCATCGAGGCAGGCAAGAAATACAACCTGACCCCGTATGGCACCGAGACCATGCACGTACTGCGTGCCGAGAAGGGCTTCATCATCGTTGGCCAGGACACCGACGGCTCGATGAACCCGGACGACCTGAACATGAGCTGGTGCGTAGGCCGCAACAAGCCATTCTCGTGGATCGGCCTGCGTGGCATGAACCGCGAAGACTGCCTGCGCGAGAACCGCAAGCAGCTGGTAGGCCTGAAGCCGATCGACCCGACCAAATGGCTGCCGGAAGGCGCCCAGCTGGTGTTCGATCCGAAGCAACCGATCCCGATGGACATGGTTGGCCACGTCACCTCCAGCTACGCCTCCAACTCCCTGGGCTATTCGTTCGCCATGGGTGTGGTCAAGGGCGGCCTCAAACGCATGGGCGAGCGCGTCTACTCGCCGCAGGCGGATGGCAGCGTGATCGAGGCGGAGATCGTGTCTTCGGTGTTCTTCGATCCGAAGGGTGAGCGGCAGAACGTCTAAGGCCCCGGATGGCACACGGTGCCTGGCTGGTAATGAGGTCCCTGTGGGAGCGGGTTCACCCGCGAAGAGGGCGGTGAATCCACCATCGCATTTGCGGGTAAACCCGCTCCCACAGAGTGCACCAACAGCCACAGCACCGCATGCGACCTACAGAATTCAAGGCAGGTAAGAAATGAGCGCTATCAACGTCTTCCAGCAAAACCCCGGCGCCGAGGCCAAGGCCCAGTCGCCACTGCACCACGCCGACCTGGCCAGCCTGGTTGGCAAAGGCCGCAAGAACGCAGGCGTGACCCTGCGTGAACGCAAGTTCCTCGGCCACCTGACCCTCCGTGGCGACGGCCACGACCCGGAATTCGCCGCCGGCGTGCACAAGGCCCTGGGCCTGGAGCTGCCAGTGGCCCTGACCGTGGTCGCCAACAACGAAATGTCGCTGCAATGGGTCGGCCCAGACGAGTGGCTGCTGATCGTGCCAGGCGGCCAGGAGCTGGCGGTCGAGCAGAAACTGCGCGCCGCCCTCGAAGGCCAGCACATCCAGGTGGTCAATGTCAGCGGTGGGCAGAGCCTGCTGGAACTGCGCGGCCCCAACGTGCGTGAAGTGCTGATGAAGTCCACCAGCTATGATGTTCACCCGAACAACTTCCCGGTTGGCAAGGCAGTCGGCACCGTGTTCGCCAAGTCGCAACTGGTGATCCGCCGTACCGCCGAAGACACCTGGGAGCTGGTGATTCGCCGCAGCTTCGCCGACTACTGGTGGCTGTGGCTGCAGGACGCTTCGGCCGAGTACGGCCTGAGCATCGAGGCTTAAGGAGAGCAGAACATGAGTCGGGCACCGGATACCTGGATTCTCACCGCCGACTGCCCGAGCATGCTCGGCACCGTCGACGTGGTGACGCGTTACCTCTTCGAGCAGCGCTGCTACGTGACGGAGCACCATTCCTTCGATGACCGGCTGTCGGGGCGTTTCTTCATTCGCGTGGAGTTCCGCCAGCCGGACGATTTCGACGAGGCAGGTTTCCGGGCCGGCCTCGCCGAGCGCAGCAATGCGTTCGGCATGACCTTCGAGCTGACCGCCCCTAACCACCGCCCCAAGGTGGTGATCATGGTGTCCAAGGCCGACCATTGCCTTAACGACCTGCTGTATCGCCAGCGTATCGGTCAGCTGGCCATGGACGTGGTCGCGGTGGTGTCCAACCACGCCGATCTCGAACCCCTGGCGCACTGGCACAAGATCCCTTACTACCACTTCGCCCTCGACCCCAAGGACAAGCCTGGGCAAGAGCGCAAGGTGCTTCAGGTGATCGAGGAAACCGGCGCCGAGCTGGTGATTCTTGCGCGCTATATGCAGGTGCTGTCGCCAGAGCTGTGCCGGCGACTGGATGGTTGGGCGATCAACATTCACCACTCGTTGCTGCCAGGGTTCAAGGGCGCCAAGCCTTATCACCAGGCATACAACAAAGGCGTGAAGATGGTCGGTGCCACGGCGCACTACATCAACAACGACCTCGACGAAGGGCCGATCATTGCCCAGGGTGTGGAAGTGGTCGACCACAGCCATTACCCCGAAGACCTGATTGCCAAAGGGCGCGACATCGAATGCCTGACCCTGGCGCGGGCTGTCGGTTATCACATCGAGCGGCGGGTGTTCCTCAACGCCAACCGGACCGTTGTTCTGTAACAACCTGTACCGGCCTCTTCGCGGCTAAAGCCGCTCCCACAGAGTTTGTGCAGGTTTAAAGACTGGCGCAGTACCTGTGGGAGCGGCTTCAGCCGCGAAGAGGCCAGCACACGCCGCCACCTTTGTTTGCCCCCATATCTTCCAACGACAATCCTGCCGCTAAATGGCATCTCCCTGTCGCTCCCAGTCAGTGCATCCCGCCCTATCAGGCCCACAATTCCCCTCATTCCAGAAACACATGCCGCCCACGGAAGGCGGCGCGTTCAACCACCGCTGCATAAATAAAAATCAAGCGAGGTAAGAGCATGTCTGGCAATCGTGGAGTGGTATATCTCGGCGCCGGCAAGGTCGAGGTGCAGAAGATCGACTACCCGAAAATGCAGGACCCACGCGGCAAGAAGATCGAGCACGGCGTGATCCTGAAGGTGGTCTCCACCAACATCTGCGGCTCCGACCAGCACATGGTCCGTGGCCGCACCACTGCCCAGGTCGGCCTGGTCCTGGGCCACGAAATCACTGGCGAGATCGTCGAGAAGGGCCGTGACGTCGAGCGCATGCAGATTGGCGACCTGGTCTCGGTGCCATTCAACGTCGCCTGTGGCCGCTGCCGCTCCTGCAAGGAAATGCACACCGGTGTCTGCCTCACCGTCAACCCGGCCCGCGCCGGCGGTGCCTACGGTTACGTCGACATGGGCGACTGGACCGGCGGCCAGGCCGAATACGTGCTGGTGCCTTACGCCGACTTCAACCTGCTGAAACTGCCCGAGCGCGACAAGGCCATGGAGAAGATCCGTGACCTTACCTGCCTGTCCGACATCTTGCCGACCGGCTACCACGGTGCCGTGACTGCTGGCGTCGGCCCAGGCAGCACCGTCTACGTGGCTGGCGCTGGTCCGGTCGGCCTGGCCGCCGCTGCCTCGGCGCGCCTGCTGGGCGCTGCCTGCGTCATCGTCGGCGACTTGAACCCGGCCCGCCTGGCCCACGCCAAGTCCCAGGGCTTCGAAGTGGTCGACCTGTCCAAGGACACCCCGCTGCACGAGCAGATCGTCGACATCCTCGGTGAACCGGAAGTGGACTGTGCCGTCGACGCCGTAGGCTTCGAAGCCCGCGGCCATGGCCACGAAGGTGCCAAGCACGAAGCGCCAGCCACCGTGCTGAACTCGCTGATGCAGGTGACCCGCGTTGCCGGCAACATCGGTATCCCGGGCCTGTACGTGACCGAAGACCCGGGCGCGGTGGATGCCGCCGCCAAGATCGGCGCGCTGAGCATCCGCTTCGGCCTGGGCTGGGCCAAGTCGCACAGCTTCCACACTGGTCAGACCCCGACCATGAAGTACAACCGCCAGCTGATGCAGGCGATCATGTGGGACCGCATCAACATCGCTGAAGTGGTGGGTGTGCAGGTGATCAACCTGGATCAGGCGCCGGAAGGTTATGGCGAGTTCGATGCAGGTGTGCCGAAGAAATTCGTGATCGACCCGCACAAGATGTGGGGCGCGGCGTGATCGCGTGATGTAATAACGAGCCCCTCGATATGAGGGGCTTTTTTATGGCTGCTCGCCGGCGTCCTGCACGACAAGGACAGAGCCTTTGTCATCGGTGGCCAACAAGCCTCCGGTGTGGGTTTCGTCTGTACTCAGCTCTGCCAGCGGTTGTGCCCCGTTGCGGAAAATGGCGCGTTGCTGGTCGCCTTGTTTCACAGTGATCAGCTTGTCGCCCTGGTAGAAGAAAAGCGTACCGTTCGTTGCTTTGCTCATGGTTCAAGTCCCTGCGGTGCTGGATGAATGGGGGCTGCTTGCAGCCCATTCTGAACAGCCGCAGGGATTTTGATACTGGCAGAAATAACAGTTTTCGACGCTCACGCGGGCTCTGTGGGAGCTGGCTTGCCGGCGATGAGGCCAGCACAAGGCTCAGCGCATCATTCCCAGTTCGGCATCATCCATCAGCGCCTTGGCCAGCGCGACCAGATAGCGGCAAAAGTCATGTGGTTGACGAAGGTGGCCTGTCAAAGCCGGTCACTGATTTCGCAGCGACCGTCCGAGACTAGAGCCCAGTCCAGATCATCGCAATGGCTTAAGCGGCTTGGGACTGTAATTCAGAAGCGTCCAGCAAGTAAGGGGGAAATTCCGAAATTCTGAGAGCGATTGTTGTGCTGAGCACCCGAGCCTCAATATTAGTGCCCCTTGCGGAGCAACGGCCTTCAGCAGGTAGATCAGCTAGTAAATCAAGAAGCGACATGGGATCCGCGCCGCAATAGCTAAATCAGTAGATGTTAGGGGGACGCTCTAACTTGTGTCTGCTGTTGAGTAAGCGTTGCATAGCCAGGTAGCTCATTATTAGTCGCTGGTGTTTGAGATGCAACTAATTGCTGGGCGTTGAGAAATTTTTCGTGGGTGCGCTCAATGTATGCTTCTAGTTTTGTCAGTTTGTTGTCCTGTTTGTTAAGTTTGGCTTCATTTCTGCCTATATCGTGATTTAGGGTTGCTACTTGCTCTGAGGGTCGATTGCCGCGCCGATCAGGGTAATTATTGTCTAAGGCCGCTGTTCGCCACTGGTTTCTCTCGCCGGTAAGTTCCTGAATTTTCGTCTCGTAATGTGAAATTTTATTTTTGATCTTTATTTCTTTGTCTGCCAGTAATTGTTTTTTGGTGGTGTAGTGGCTAAGTTTCGAAATTGGGCTCCGTTTAAGGAAAGGGATCCTGAAATGCCCATTAGCATCAGTGTTATTTACCGGGTCGCCTATGCAGTATGCGTAGGCATTCAAGCCGCCTCTACCGAAGGGGCTCATAGAATCCTGGCAGCAAAACCGCATTAGGCACGAATTAAATAGTCTATAGCCGCTACCTAGTAAATACCCCTGTGTTATTGGGTCGTACTCGTACCCGTTGTAAGCGAGAAGCGCATTTGAATGTATTGCGTGCAGATAGCCATAGGGCGAATAGGTCATCGAGTTCGGAGGCATGCCCATAACAGATTTGGAGCTGTCAGTGAGCAGCATTTTTGGCGCTTGTTTTTGCTCAAGCTGAGCCAATGCCACGTCTTGCATCCGGAGAAGTTGAAAACTCCTCTGCGCAGAAACTTTGGTAGTCAGCAAGTCATTTTGGTAAAAATGCATATGGCTAACATTTTTCTCCTTGCTTGGCTGCACCTTGATGGTAGCCGCTGCATCTCCGTTGCTGGGTTCGACGTTGTTGGTCATGGTTTGTCACCCAAGGAACTGTGCGATGTTGATTTGACTGTGCCCAACATTTTCGACCGCTACAACTAGCAGTTTTGTCAGGTAACGAATGGTCGGAACAAACCCCCAACCCACGAGTCAAACCCCTCGTTTCCCAGGCCATCCCGGCCAACGAGGTCCCTCCCGATGAAAGCAGTCACCCTGGCAACCCTGATGACCCTGGCCGCAAGCCCGGTGTTCGCCTTCAACCTCAGCGACGCCGCCAACGCCGTGTCGGCCATGCAGAACCAGAATCAAAGCCAGCAAGGCCAGGTGCAGGCGCCCGAGGCGCAGGCCAATCTGCTCAACACCTTGGGCAGCGAATTGAAGATCACCCCCGAACAAGCCGTGGGTGGGGCAGGGGCGATGTTGGGGTTGGCGCGTAACAACCTCAGCAGCGAGGACTATGGCCAGCTGACCAAGGCGGTGCCGGGGCTGGACCTGCTGGCTGGCGCCAGTGCGCTGGGTGGGTTGAGTGGGTTGGGTGATTTGCTGGGCAAGAACAGTGAGAACCCGTCGGCGTTGAGCAATGCGCTGGGTAGCAATGTGCAGAACCGCAGTGACCTGGACAATGCGTTCAAGGCACTGGGCATGGATACCGGGATGATCGGGCAGTTTGCGCCGTTGCTGCTGCAGTACCTGGGGCAGCAGGGTATTGCCGGGGCTTTGTTGCAGAACCTGGGGAGCTTGTGGACTACGCCGACGCCGGCGCCGTTGGCCCAGCCTTCGGTCTGAAGGTTTTGTAGGGGCAGTGCTGGCCCTATCGCCGGCAAGCAGCTCCCACGGGGTTATCACAGGCCTCAAGGACTGGCGCTGTACCTGTGGGGCATCTGTCTTGATCAAAGTTCAAGAGCCTGCGCTGTTTTTGTGGGAGCGGGCATGCCCGCGAACTCCGGCGAAGCCGGTGCCAGACACCGCGCTGAATTCTTCGCGGGCGCGCCCGCTCCCACAAAACAAAAGCAGATCTGCGTCGGGCCGGCAGTCAGGCAGCTTCAGTGAAGTCCACCAGGCGCACCGGGCGGCGGAAGCCGGCGGTCAGTACTGCCAGGTACGCAAGACCCAGAGCGAACCAGCACAAGCCAATCACCAAGGTAAGCGCCGACAGGCTGGTCCACAGCCAAAGTGTCAACCCCAACCCCACCAGCGGCACCAGGCCATAGCTCAGCAACTCCTTGAGGTTACGCTGGGCGCCATCATCCATCAGGTGGGTTTTCACTACCGCCAGGTTCACCGCCGAAAACGCTACCAGCGCCCCGAAGCTGATCAGTGAGGCAAGGGTCGCCAGGTCGATCACCAACGCCAGCAACGAGAACGCCGAAACCAGCAGAATGGCGAACACCGGCGTGCCAAAATGCGGTGACAGGTAGCCGAATGTTCGCCGCGGCAGTACGTTATCGCGCCCCATGGTGAACAGGATGCGCGACACCGCCGCCTGCGAGGCCAGCGCCGAGCCCAGGCTGCCGGCGACATACGCAGCAGTGAAGAAGTTGGCCAGAAACTGCCCGCCCGCCTTGAACATCACCTCGTTGGCCGCCGCATCGGCATTGGCAAAGGTAGTGCCCGGCAGTACCAGTTGGCTTACATAGGCCAGCACGGTGAACAGCAAACCGGCGAACAGGGTGGTGAGGATGATTGCCCGTGGCACATCGCGGCGGGCATCGCGGCATTCTTCGGCCAAGGTCGAGACAGCGTCAAAGCCGAGGAACGACAGGCAAAGCACCGCTGCACCAGCCATCAGCGCACCAAAGCCAGGCTGCGAGCCGTCGCCCAGCAGTGGCGACAGCAGGTCGAGCGGCTGGCCGGCCAGGGACTGGCAGGACAGGGCGACGAACACCACGATGAAGACGATCTGTGCGCCGACGATCAAGTTGCTGGTCTTGGCAACAGAGTGAATGCCGACCACGTTGAGCACGGTAACCAGGGCGATCGATGCCAGTGCAATGGACCAGGCCGGGATGGCCGGGAAGGCGAGGTTGAGGAACAGGCCGATCAGCAGATAGTTGATCATCGGCAGGAACAGGTAGTCGAGCAGCAGCGACCAGCCGGCCAGGAAGCCAACGTTCGGGCCGAAGGCCATGTTGGTGTAGGAGTACGCAGAGCCAGCGACCGGGAAGCGTTTGACCATGAAGCTGTAGGAGGTGGCGGTGAACAGCATGGCCACCAGTGTGACGATGTAGGCGCCAGCCGTACGGCCACCAGTAAGTTCGGTGACGATGCCGTAGGTGGTGAAGATGGTCAGCGGGACCATGTACACCAGGCCGAAGAACACCAGGGCGGGTAGGCCGAGAACACGGCGAAGCTGGACGGGGGTAGAGCTGGGTGGGTTGGCCATCGTTCGATCCAGAGCATTTTTGTAGTTGTGCTTTGGTCGATTTTTATCCACTTAGGTGGGGGATGACAAAAAAGTAATCCTTATGCTGATTATTAGCCTGGGTTCTAATCAGTTTTCTGTAGTGCCTGGTCTGGCCTCTTCGCGGGTGAACCCGCTCCCACAGGATTACCACAGGCGTTGAAGGTGGCGTGATCCCTGTGGGAGCGGGTTTACCCGCGAAGAGGCCTGGGCAGGCGAAAAAGACCTCAGCCCATCTCCCCCCGCAATTGCTCGATCCGCTGGTCCTTGTCCACCCACAACTGGTTCACCCAAGCCTGCACGGTCTGCCTGAACTCAGGATCATTCTCGTAATCCCCCGCCCACAGCATCGGGTCCAGTTCACGCACGCGAATGTCGATAATCACCCGGTTGATGCTGCCATTGAGCAAATCCCAGAACCCCGGCGCCTTGTTGCCGGGGTAGACGATGGTCACGTCCAGCAAGGCATCCAGTTGTTCGCCCAATGCCGCCAGCACGAACGCCACGCCACCCGCCTTGGGCTTGAGCAGGTAGCGATACGGCGATTGCTGCTGCTGACGCTTGGCTTCGGTGAAGCGTGTGCCTTCCAGGTAGTTGACCACGGTCACCGGCTGGCGCTTGAACAGTTCGCAAGCAGCCTTGGTGATTTCCAGGTCCTTGCCTTTCAGCTCGGGGTGCTTCTCCAGGAAGGCCTTGCTGTAGCGCTTCATGAACGGGTAGTCCAGCCCCCACCAGGCCAGACCCAGCAGAGGTACCCAGATCAGCTCCTTCTTCAGGAAGAACTTGAAGAACGGTGTACGGCGGTTGAGGCTCTCGATCAGCGCCGGAATATCGACCCAGGTCTGGTGGTTGCTGACGGCCAGATACGAAGTGTCCTTGCGCAGGTTCTCGACGCCGCGGATGTCCCACTGGGTCGGAATGCACAGGGCAAAGATGGCCTTGTCGATCTCCGACCAGGTCTCGGCCACCCACATCACCGCCCACGAGGCATAATCACGGCCACGCCCCGGCAGCACCAGTTTGAGCAGCGCGAAGACCAGCAGCGGGCAGATCAACACCAGGGTATTGAGCAGCAGCAGGATGGTAGTGAGGATGCCGGTCAGCAGGCGACGCATAAAGAGACTCTTGTTGTAGGAGATAAACGGTTGGCAATGATAAGCAGG
This sequence comes from Pseudomonas sp. NLJ1, assembly GCF_049486705.1. NCBI lineage: Bacteria > Pseudomonadati > Pseudomonadota > Gammaproteobacteria > Pseudomonadales > Pseudomonadaceae > Pseudomonas > Pseudomonas sp. NLJ1. Next base: position 3,167,801 of record NZ_CP137735.1, read on the forward strand.
GCCGCGGCCTACGCCAAATTTCCAGTGCGCTGCGGCGAGGACAAATGTTTCACATTATGTTGGTTAGGCTTGTGACAGCGAACCTATCCTGCCAGTGCAGTCTAAGCACTGACACTCCTCAAGGAAGCCTGCCTGTGAAACCTCTGCTTGCCCTGTTGTCGTTGTTGGCACTGCCGGTCATGGCCGCTGAACCCACTATCTACGGCCGTTACGAGAACATAGCCCTGCCCGAACTGGGCGAAACCCTGAAAGCCAAGATGGATACCGGTGCCTTTACCGCGTCGCTGTCGGCCAAGGATATCGAGCTATTTACCCGCGATGGTGACGAGTGGGTACGCTTCCGCCTGGCAACCAAGGACTCGGACGGCAAGGTGTACGAGCACAAGGTCTCGCGCATCAGCAAGATCAAGGGCCGGGCCGATGAAGAGGAGGAAGGCGATGCGCCGGAAATCTCCAAGCGCCCGGTGGTCGACCTGGAGCTGTGCCTGGGTGACGTGAAGCGCACCGTGGAGGTCAACCTGGTCGACCGCAGCAGCTTCAACTACCCCCTGCTGGTGGGCTCCAAGGCGTTACGCGAGTTCAAGGCAGCGGTCAACCCGGCCAAGAAGTTTACCGCTGGCAAGCCGGGCTGCTGATGGCGAGGCGCCTGTAGCGGCCCTTTCGCGGGCACGCCCGCTCCTACAGGTAGGGCGCATACCCTGTGGGAGCGGGCGTGCCCGCGAAGAGGCCCTTCAGGCTACCGGCGCGGTGGCAACCATAGAAGGCCGCTTGATCACCTCGGCATACCACGCCGCCAACCCAGGCTGCTGCTCACGCCAGCCGAACTCGGGCTGGCGCAAATCCAGATACCCCAGCGCACAGGCCACTCCAATCGCTGCCAGGTCGAACCCGGACATCAGCTCAGGCAAATGCGCCTGCTCCAGGTTGGCCAGGCTACGGCGAATCTTGTCGCCCTGTGCCTGCAGCCAGCCGTCCCAGCGCTTGTCTTCAGGCCGCAGGAAGCTCTCATAGCGCGACGACACCGCCGCATCCATGATCGCATCGGCCTGTGACACCAGCGTCAAGCGGCGCCAACGTGCCGAGCCTTCGCGCGGCAGCAGCGGCAGGCCGACATGCTGCAGGTCGAGGTACTCGCAGATCACCCGGCTGTCATGCAGCACGGTGCCGTCCTCCAGGCGCAGGGCCGGGATCTTGCCGATCGGGTTGTCCTGGTTCAGGTTTGGGTCGCCGCTGACCGGGCTGATGTTTACCGGCTGCACTTGCACGCGTTCAAGCTGGCCGGTCTCGTGCAACACCACCATGACCTTGCGCACGAAAGGCGACAACGGCGAGTGGAACAGGGTCATCGTGCTCATGCGTCAGTTACCCTGCAGGCTGGGTGGCAGGCACACACCGGTGCCGCCGATGCCGCAGTAGCCGTCCGGGTTCTTGGCCAGGTACTGCTGGTGGTAGGCCTCGGCGAAATACACGGTTGGTGCCTGGTCGATTTCGGTGGTGATCTCGCCGAAGCCGGCCTTGCTCAGTTCGGCCTGGAAGGCGTCGCGGCTGGCCTTGGCCTGTTCCAGCTGTTCTGGGCTGGTGCAGTAGATGGCCGAGCGGTACTGGGTGCCGATATCGTTGCCCTGGCGCATGCCCTGGGTCGGGTTGTGCAGCTCCCAGAACATCGCCAGCAGCTCGCGGTAGCTGACCTTGTCCTTGTCAAACACCACCAGCACCACCTCGGTGTGGCCGGTCAGGCCCGAGCAGACCTCTTCGTAGGTGGGGTGGGGGGTGAAGCCGCCGGCGTAGCCGACCACGGTGCTGACCACGCCTTCACGCTGCCAGAAGCGGCGCTCGGCGCCCCAGAAGCAACCCAGGCCGAAGATGGCGAAGTCGATGGCGCCTTCGAAGAAGGGGCCGAGCAGCGGCGTGTCCTTGAACACGTAGTGGAACTCGGGCAGCTTCATTGGCGTTTCGCGGCCAGGCAGGGCCTGCTCCGCTGTTGGCATGACGTTTTTGTTCACCAGGATTTCCGAACGCAGGACCATGGCCGTTCCTCTGAATGTCAGTTGAATAGGTGTTGGGGCATTCGCGGGTAAACCCGCTCCCACAGATACCCCACAGATTTCGAATATTGTGGTGTACCTGTGGGAGCGGGTTTACCCGCGAAGGGACCCGTATAGGTTCTATAGTGCCCGAGGTTTACCCGGCTGTCAGGCCAGTGGGCCACGCGGATAGCGCTTCAGCCGTTCAGCCAGCTCGCGCCCCGGAATCGGCCGGTCGAACAGGTAGCCCTGGCCCACATCGCAGCGGTGCCGACGCAGGAACGCCAGTTGCTCCGGCGTCTCGATCCCTTCGGCCACCACCTTCAATTTCAGGTTATGCGCCATGGCCACCACCGCCGAGGTGATTTCCATGTCGTCCTGGTTGTCCGGGATCTCGTTGATGAAGCTGCGGTCGATCTTGAGGATGTCGATCGGAAACTTCTTCAGGTAGCTCAGCGACGAATAACCGGTGCCGAAATCGTCCATGGCCAGGGTCAGGCCCAGGGCCTTCAGCTCATCCAGCTGGCGGTGGGTATCTTCGCTGGCTTCCAGCAGCAGGCCTTCGGTCAGCTCCAGCTCCAGCAGGTGCGGGGGCAGGGCTTCTTCCTCGAGGATGGTGCTGATCGATGCCACCAGGTCCGGGTCGGAGAACTGCTTGGGGGACAGGTTGATGGCCACATGCAGGTTGCCCATGCCGGCCTCGCGCAGTTGCTGGCTCATGCGGCACGACTGGCGCACCACCCATTTGCCGATGGGGATGATCAGGCCGGTTTCTTCCGCCACGCTGATGAACTGGTCCGGGCGGATCATGCCGCGCTCGGGGTGGTTCCAGCGCAGCAGTGCTTCCAGCCCCAGCAGGCGGCCGCTGCGCAGGCACAGCTTGGGCTGGTAGAACACCTCCAGCTCGTTCTGAGTCAGGGCGCGCCGCAGGTTGTTCTCGACGAACAGCTTGTAGCTGGCTTCGGCATTGAGCACTTCGGTAAACACCTGCACCTGGTGCTTGCCGTTGGCCTTGGCCTTGTGCAGTGCCAGGCCGGCGTTTTTCATCAGGCTGGCCGGGTCGGCGCCGTGCAGCGGAGCGCAGGCCAGGCCCACCGAGGCGGTCACGTTGATCAGCTGGTTGTCGACGAACATCGGCTTGTCGAGGGTGCGCAGCAATTGCTGGGCGACGCCCTGGCCATCTTCCAGGCTGGTGTCGTCGAGCAGTACGGCGAACTCGTTACTGGCAAAGCGCGCCAGGATACCGCCGGTGTGCAGGCTGTTGCGCAAGCGCCGGGCCAGGCTGATCAGCAGCTTGTCGCCGGTCTGGTGGCCGAGGCTGTCGTTGATGCGCTTGAAGTTGTCGATGTCCACCAGCAGCAGGCACATCGAGTGCTCGCCATCACGGGCAAAGCGCTCGTCCAGGCTGCGGATGAACGCCGGGCGGTTGCCCAGGTTGGTCAGGTTGTCGGTGTAGGCCAGGCGCTCGATGCGTTGCTGGGCCAGCTTGGTCTGGGTGACGTCTTCGTAGATGCCGATGTAATGGGTCAGCTCACGGTTGTCGCCGTATACCTTGGAAATCGACAGCTGGCCCCAATAGGGCTCGAGGTTCTTGCGCCGGCTCTTGAACTCGCCCTGCCAGCTGTTGCCCATGGCCAGGCTCGAGGGCGAGTCGAACAGCAGCTCGCTCAGGTTCTCCAGCGCCGGCAGCTCGCCCAGGTGGCGGCCTTGCACTTCCTCGGTGCTGTACTGGGTGATCGCGGTAAAGCTGGGGTTGACGTACTCCACCACGCCGTCACGGTTCACCAGCAGGAAGGCGCTGGCGCTCTGCTCGACCGCACGCTGGAACAGGTGCAGGGCGCTGGCGGCGGTGCGCCGGTTGTGGTTGGTGATGACCTGGGCGAACTGGTCGGCCAGTTCGCCGGCAAAGGCTATTTCGTCCGATTGCCAGGCGCGTGTCTGGCCGGTCTGCTCCAGGCACAGCACGCCGACTACCTGGCCATCGACACGGATGCTGGCATCGAGCATGGCCTTGTTTTCCGGACACATGCTTTGCGCCAGGGCGCGGGTACGCGGGTCATGGCCGGCATTGTGGGCGTCGATGGCACGGCTGGCGTGCAGCGCGTCGAGGTAGTCGGGGAAGCGACTGGCATCGATGGCTTCGGGCTGGCGGTGCTCCTGCGCGTCCCGGTACCAGGCGATGATCGGCTCCAGGCGCTGGTCTTCCAGATGCCAGATGCTGGCGCTGTCGACCTTGTAGATCTCGCAGGCGCTCTGGGTAATCAGCTGGGCGGCTTCGCGCAGCGAATTCCCGGCGCTGTAGCGCTGGCGGGCCAGGCGCAGGATCAGGTCTTGCTGGCCACGAACCCGTTCCAGGTGCTCGAGTTGTTCCTGCTGCGTGCGCTGGTTCAGTTGCAGCGCCAATTGCAGGCGGTTGTTGCGCGATTCCAGGTCGCTGGCACCGGCCTCGCCGGTATCTTCGGCGTGGTCGTCGAGCACACTCAGGTAGCCGCGCAACAGGTGGCGGTTGTGCTGCTTGTAGGCTTCCCCGGTTTCCAGCAGGCGTAGCGATGCAGTTGGCGTGTGCAAGGTGTATCGCACGCGGAAGTAGCCGCGCTGGGCCAGTTGCGACTGGATCTCGTCGTGCAGCCGGTAGCGGGCTTCGGGTTCCATCAAGCTGGCGTAGGGTGCGTCTACCAGGGCGCAAAGGTCGCCGGCGTGCAGGCCGAACTGGCGCTCGCAGGCCGGGTCGAGGTAGAGCATGGTCCAGGTGGCTTCGTTGAGCCTTTCGAAACGCAGCATGCCGAGCCGCGAGGGCACGGGTAACTGCGTGACGACCTCGGCCGCCACACGGCTGGCGGCATCGGGTTGGCTTTTCATCGAAGACTCGCTTGAAGAGGGAACGCGGCCTTTGGGGCGGCAGGTCTGGCAAGGTTGCATCATGTCCCGGGGGCTGGCAAGCGGCCGAGCTTGATGCTGTGGATGGGTTATCGGCTGTTTGGTCGGAATCTGTAGGTTGACTGGAGATCCTGGGGCCGCTTTGCGGCCTGTGGGAGCGGGTTTACCCGCGATGAATCCAACACAGTACATGGCACCGGCTGCGCCGGTGTTCGCGGGTGAACCCGCTCCCACAGAGGGTGCAGCCCACCGGGAAAATCAAGGCAAAAAAAAGCCCCGCCAATCGACGGGGTTGAGGTACGAGCGTGGCAGCTCGAAAAGGGTACTGCCCCTCGCAGAGAGGGGCAGTGTGCTGCCTTACAGCAGCATGGTGCGGATATCGCCCAGCACGTCGCCCAGGCGCTTGGTGAAGCGCGCGGCGGCAGCGCCGTTGATCACACGGTGATCGTAGGACAGCGACAGCGGCAGCATCAGCTTCGGCTGGAAGGCCTTGCCATCCCAGACCGGCTGCATGGTCGCCTTGGAGACGCCCAGGATAGCCACTTCCGGCGCGTTGACGATCGGCGTGAAGCCGGTGCCGCCAATGTGGCCGAGGCTGGAGATGGTGAAGCAGGCGCCTTGCATCTCGTCGGCCGAGAGCTTCTTGGTGCGGGCTTTTTCGGCCAGCGCAGCCGCTTCGGCAGCCAGTTGCAGCAGGCTCTTCTGGTCGACGTTCTTGATCACAGGGACCAGCAGGCCGTCCGGGGTGTCCACGGCAAAGCCGATGTGCACGTACTTCTTGCGGATGATGGCCTTGCCGCTTGGCGCCAGCGAGCTGTTGAAGTCCGGCAGTTCCTTGAGCAGGAAGGCGCAGGCCTTGAGCAGCAGTGGCAGCACGGTCAGCTTCACGCCAGCCTTCTCGGCCACGGCCTTCTGCGCAACGCGGAAGGCTTCCAGCTCGGTGATGTCGGCAGAGTCGAACTGGGTCACGTGCGGCACGTTCAGCCAGCTGCGGTGCAGGTTGGCAGCACCGACCTGCATCAGGCGGGTCAGGGCCACTTCTTCCACTTCACCGAACTTGCTGAAGTCCACGGCAGGGATCGGCGGGATGCCGGCGCCACCGGTTGCACCAGCGGCTGCCGGTGCGGCCGATGCCTTCTGCATCATCGCCTTGACGTAGACCTGCACGTCTTCTTTCAGGATGCGGCCGTGCGGACCGGTCGCGGCAACCGCGCCCAGGTCGACGCCGAATTCACGGGCCAGCTGACGAACCGCCGGGCCTGCGTGAACCTTGGCGTTGCTGCCGGCAGCCGGTGCGGTAGCAACCGGTGCAGGGGCAGCAGCCGAGGCAGCAGCGGCAGGTGCGGCGGCTGGAGCCGCCTCAGCCTTGGCCGGGGCAGCAGCAGCGGCAGGTGCCGGAGCAGCAGCCGGGGCAGCGCCGGCGACTTTCAGCTTGAAGATCAGGTCGCCAGTGCCGACTTCGTCTTCCAGCTTGCACAGGACTTCTTCGACCACGCCGGCAGCCGGCGACGGGATTTCCATGGAGGCCTTATCGGACTCCAGGGTAATCAGCGACTGGTCGGCTTCGACGGTGTCGCCGACCTTGACCAGCACTTCGATGATCTTGGCCTTGCCCGACGAACCGATGTCCGGCACGTGGATGTCCTGCACGCTGGCGGCAGCCGGGGCTGCGGCCGGAGCAGGGGCAGGGGCGGCTTCGGCGGCAGGAGCCGGCGCAGCAGCCTGGGCCGGAGCAGCGGCCGGGGCCTCAGGGGCCGCAGCAGCGGCGCCCTCGGCTTCCAGGACCAGCAGCTCGTCGCCTTCTTTCAGGCGGTCGCCCAGCTTGACCTTCAGTTCCTTGATCACGCCGGCCTTGGGAGCCGGGATCTCCATGGAGGCCTTGTCGGACTCCAGGGTCAGCAGGCTCTGGTCAGCCTCGATACGATCACCGACCTTGACGAACAGCTCGATGATTTCACCTTCACCGCTGCCGATGTCAGGTACGCGAATGAGTTCGCTCACTTAAAAATACTCCTCAGCAGTCCAGTGGGTTGCGCTTGTCCGGGTCGATACCGAACTTGACGATAGCGTCTGCAACAACCTTTGGTTCGATCTCGCCACGGTCAGCCAGGGCTTCCAGGGCAGCCAGCACCACGAAGTGGCGGTCGACTTCGAAGAAGTGGCGCAGCTTCTTGCGGCTGTCGCTGCGACCGTAACCGTCGGTACCCAGGACCTTGAACTCTTTGCTCGGTACCCACTGGCGAATCTGCTCGGCGAACAGCTTCATGTAGTCGGTGGAGGCGATGACCGGGCCCTTGCGACCGTTCAGGCACTGCTCGACGTAGGTCTGCTGTGGCTTCTGGCCAGGCTTCAGGCGGTTGGCGCGTTCCACGGCCAGGCCGTCACGACGCAGTTCGTTGAAGCTGGTGACGCTCCATACGTCGGCACCGACGTTGAACTCTTCACGCAGGATCTTCGCGGCTTCGCGGACTTCGCGCAGGATGGTGCCGGAGCCCATCAGCTGTACGTGATGCGCGGCATCGCGGGTGTCTTCTTCCAGCAGGTACATGCCCTTGATGATGCCTTCCTCGACACCGGCCGGCATGGCTGGCTGCTGGTAGGATTCGTTCATCACGGTGATGTAGTAGAAGATGTCCTGTTGCTCTTCGGTCATCTTCTTCATGCCGTCCTGGATGATCACCGCCAGCTCGTAGCCGTAGGTCGGATCGTAGGTGCGGCAGTTCGGGATGGTGCCCGCCATCATGTGGCTGTGACCGTCTTCGTGCTGCAGGCCTTCACCGTTCAGGGTGGTACGGCCGGCGGTACCGCCGATCAGGAAACCACGGGTGCGGCTGTCGCCGGCAGCCCAGGCCAGGTCGCCAATACGCTGGAAGCCGAACATCGAGTAGAAGATGTAGAACGGCAGCATCGGCTGGTTGTGGCAGCTGTACGAGGTACCGGCAGCGATGAACGACGACATGGCGCCGGCTTCGTTGATGCCTTCCTCGAGGATCTGGCCCTTCTTGTCTTCGCGGTAGAACATCACCTGGTCTTTATCGACTGGCTCGTAGAGCTGGCCGACCGACGAGTAGATGCCCAGCTGGCGGAACATGCCTTCCATACCGAAGGTACGGGCTTCGTCCGGGATGATCGGGACGATGCGCTGGCCGATTTCCTTGTCCTTGACCAGCTGCGCCAGAATACGCACGAAGGCCATGGTGGTGGAGATTTCGCGGTCACCCGAGCCGTCCAGGATCGCTTTCAGCGTTTCCAGTGGCGGGGTCGGCACGCTGAAGCTCTTGGCACGGCGCTGAGGTACGAAACCGCCCAGGGCAGCACGGCGCTCGGCCAGGTACTTGGCTTCGGCAGAACCTTCTTCCGGCTTGAAGAACGGCAGGTTCTCAAGGTCGGCATCCTTGACCGGGATGTCGAAGCGGTCACGGAAGTGACGCAGGCTGTCGACGTCGACCTTCTTGGTATTGTGCGCGGTGTTCTTGGCTTCGCCGGCACCGGTACCGTAACCCTTGATGGTCTTGGCCAGGATGACGGTAGGCTGGTCCTTGTGGTTGACCGCCTGGTGGTACGCCGCGTAGACCTTGTACGGGTCGTGGCCGCCACGGTTGAGCTTCCAGATCTCTTCGTCGGACAGGTCTTCGACCATGGCCTTGAGCTCTGGGGTGTTGAAGAAGTTCTCACGAACGTACGCGCCGTCTTTGGCTTTGTAGTTCTGGTACTCGCCGTCGATGACTTCGTCCATGCGGCGCTGCAGGGCACCGTTGGTGTCCTTGGCGAACAGTGGGTCCCAGAAACGGCCCCAGACGACCTTGTTGACGTTCCAGCCACCGCCACGGAACACGCCTTCGAGTTCCTGGATGATCTTGCCATTGCCGCGAACCGGGCCGTCGAGGCGCTGCAGGTTGCAGTTGATGACGAAGATCAGGTTGTCCAGCTTCTCGCGGCCGGCCAGGGCGATTGCGCCCAGGGATTCCGGCTCGTCGCACTCGCCGTCGCCCATGAAGCACCAGACCTTCTGCTTGCCGGCCGGGATGAAGCCACGGGCTTCAAGGTACTTCATGAAACGTGCCTGGTAGATGGCCTGGATCGGGCCCAGACCCATCGATACGGTCGGGAACTGCCAGAAGTCAGGCATCAGCCATGGGTGCGGGTACGAAGACAGGCCGTTGCCGTCCACTTCCTGACGGAAGTTGTTCATCTGGTCTTCGCTGATGCGGCCTTCCATGAAGGCACGGGCGTAGACGCCTGGCGAAGCATGGCCCTGGAAGAAGATCAGGTCGCCGCCGTGTTCTTCGGTCGGGGCCTGGAAGAAGTAGTTGAAGCCGATGTCGTACAGGGTGGCGCTGGAGGCGAAGCTGGAGATGTGTCCGCCCAGGTCCGAGTCTTTCAGGTTGGTACGCATGACCATGGCCAGGGCGTTCCAACGCACCATCGAGCGAATGCGGCGTTCCATGAACAGGTCGCCAGGCATGCGTGCTTCGTGGGTGACAGGGATGGTGTTGCGGTATGGCGTGGTGATCGCATACGGCAGCTGGGAGCCACTACGGGTGGCCAGCTCGCCCATACGGGTCATCAGGTAATGAGCGCGGTCTTCGCCTTCTTTGTCGAGGACCGACTCCAGGGCATCCAGCCATTCCTGGGTTTCGATTGGATCGAGGTCTTGCATGGCTTGCTCCAGGGCGGAAAGGCAACCAGAATCGATTGCCTGAAGTTGCGACTGGCCTTATGGGCAGACGTCGTGAATTCTTGGATTACCGGGGTGTCCTCCGGCGCCGTGTAGTTTTACTACATTTGCTTTCGCATTTCATGCTTTTACACGACACGAGTAGTAGTAAAACTACATTTGTGCGACGTTTCGTCGCATGTTGGCTTGTGAGGAAAAACGTTCATGTTGGTTGGCGTTGTGTCGCGAGCGGGTAATTCTTGATGTTTGCTACCAATTTTCCGTTTTTTTCAGCTATTTCCAACTTTTGTACGACAGTCCAACCGTGGTCCGGCTTCCCCTTGGCCGCTTGTTCCCCTCTCTTTCACGCCGATCAAGGATAGACCATGCGCCTACCTTTGCCGTCCGATCTGCCCGCCACCTTGCAGCCGCTGATCATTCGCAACCAGCAATTCCTCAGCGATGCGGTGGCTGCCCACCCGGAACTCGACCTGCACATCTGGAGCCCGCTGCATCGGCAACAGTTCGACCAGGTAGCCGCCGCCAGCGACTTCGTCCTCGGCCTGGCCCGGCGCGAGCCGGCCATGCTGTTCGGCCTGCTGGCCAGCGGCGAGCTGGACCGGCGCTACGCTGCCGGTGAACTGCGCGGGCACATCGCCGCCACGGCCCAGGCGGCGCAGAGCGAAGACGAGCTGGCGCGCAACCTGCGCCGCGAGCGCAACCGTCAACAGCTGCGCATCATCTGGCGCGATATCACTCGCCAGGCCGAGTTGGGCGAAACCTGCCGCGACCTGTCCGACCTGGCCGATGCCGCCATCGACGAAGCCTACCAGTGGCTGTACCCGCGCCACTGCCAGCAGTTCGGTACGCCTGTCGGTAACCGCAGCGGCCAGCCGCAGCACATGGTGGTGCTGGGCATGGGCAAGCTGGGCGCGGTGGAGCTGAACCTGTCGTCGGACATCGACCTGATCTTCGCCTTCCCCGAAGGTGGCGAAACCGAAGGGGTGAAGCGCTCGCTAGACAACCAGGAGTTCTTCACCCGTCTGGGCCAGCGCCTGATCAAGGCCCTGGACCCGGTCACCGTCGACGGTTTCGTGTTCCGCGTCGACATGCGCCTGCGCCCCTACGGATCGGCCGGTGCGCTGGTGCTCAGCTTCAATGCCCTGGAGCAGTACTACCAGGACCAGGGCCGCGACTGGGAACGCTACGCGATGATCAAGGCGCGGGTGGTGGCCGGCGACCAGGCGGCCGGCGCGCAGCTGCAGGAGATGCTGCGGCCGTTCGTGTACCGCCGCTACCTGGATTTTTCCGCGATCGAAGCGCTGCGCACCATGAAGCAGCTGATCCAGCAGGAAGTGCGGCGCAAGGGCATGGCCGACAATATCAAGCTGGGTGCCGGGGGCATTCGCGAGGTGGAATTCATCGCCCAGGCCTTCCAGCTGATCCACGGCGGGCGCGACCTCAGCCTGCAACAGCGGCCGCTGCTGAAAGTGCTGGCCACCCTCGAGGGCCAGGGCTACCTGCCGCCAGCCGTGGTCGCCGAGCTGCGCGAGGGTTATGAATTCCTGCGCTATACCGAGCACGCCATCCAGGCCATCGCCGACCGCCAGACGCAGATGCTGCCGGACAGCGAGACCGATCAGGCGCGGGTGGCCTACATGCTCGGTTATGCCGACTGGCAAAGCTTCCATGACCAACTGACGCACTGGCGTGGCCGCATTGACTGGCATTTCCGTCAGGTGATCGCCGACCCGGATGATGAAGACGGCGAAGGCGAGCTGGTGGTGGGTGGCGAATGGTCGCCGCTGTGGGAGCAGGCGCAGGATGAAGAGGCCGCTGGCCGTCAGCTGCAGGAGGCCGGCTTCCAGCAGCCCGCCGAAGCCCTGCGGCGCCTGGCCGCGCTGCGCTCCAGCCCGCAGCTGCGTTCGATGCAGCGGATTGGCCGTGAGCGCCTGGACGCCTTTATCCCGCGGTTGCTGGCCCAGGCTGTGGAGCATGACAACCCCGACCTGGTGCTCGAGCGCGTGTTGCCGCTGGTCGAGGCCGTGGCGCGGCGTTCTGCCTACCTGGTGTTGCTCACCGAAAACCCCGGCGCCTTGCGCCGCCTGCTGACCCTGTGCGCCGCCAGCCCATGGATTGCCGAGCAGATTGCCCGCTACCCGCTGCTGCTCGACGAGCTGCTCAATGAAGGCCGCCTGTTCAGCCCGCCACTGGCGCCGGAGCTGGCCAGCGAATTGCGCGAACGCCTGACGCGCATCCCCGAGGACGACCTGGAACAGCAAATGGAGGCGCTGCGCCACTTCAAGCTGGCCCACAGCCTGCGCGTGGCCGCCTCGGAAATCAGCGGCAACCTGCCGCTGATGAAGGTCAGCGACTACCTGACCTGGCTGGCTGAGGCCATCCTCGACCAGGTACTGGCCCTGGCCTGGCGCCAGACCGTGGCCCGCCACGGCCAGCCCAAGCGCAGCGACGGCAGCCTGTGCGACCCGGGCTTCATCATCATCGGCTACGGCAAGGTAGGTGGCCTGGAGCTGGGTCACGGCTCGGACCTGGACCTGGTATTCATCCATGACGGCGACCCGCAGGCGGAAACCGACGGCGCCAAGCCGATCGACAGTGCGCAGTTCTTCACCCGCCTGGGCCAACGCATCATTCACCTGCTGACTACCCAGACCAACTCGGGCCAGCTGTATGACGTGGACATGCGCCTGCGCCCGTCGGGTGCCTCGGGCCTGCTGGTGAGCTCGCTGGGTGCGTTCGAGCGCTACCAGCAGAACGAGGCCTGGACCTGGGAGCACCAGGCCTTGGTGCGGGCCCGGGTGCTGGGGGGCTGCAAGCAGGTGGGCACGGCATTCGAAGGTGTGCGCGCCAAGGTTCTGGGCCAGGCCCGCGACCTGGAAAAACTGCGCAGCGAAGTGAGCGAAATGCGCGCCAAGATGCGCGATAACCTCGGCACCAAGGCCACCGCTGCCGGTACCGCAGCCAACGCTTTCGAGGCCGGTGTGCCGTTCGATATCAAGCAGGATGCCGGCGGTATCGTCGATATCGAATTTATGGTGCAATACGCCGCTTTGGCCTGGTCCCACGACCACCCGGCCATACTCCGATGGACCGATAACATCCGCATTCTGGAAGAGCTGGAGCAGGCGGGTTTGATGCCGGCCAGTGACGCGGTGCTGTTGCGTGAAGTGTACAAGGCGTTCCGCTCGGCCTCGCACCGCCAGGCTCTGCAAAAGGAGGCTGGGGTGATCGATGCAGCGCAGTTTGCCGATGAACGCCGTGAGGTGCGGCGGATCTGGGGTGAATTGGGTCTGACTTGAAGGCCTCGCCAACCCTGTGGGAGCGGGTTCACCCGCGAAAAGGCCACGCGGTGCATGGCACCGGCTTCGCCGGTGTTCGCGGGTAAACCCGCTCCCACAGGGTCTGCAGTCAGCGACGGATATGCCTGAGTGGTACACTGTCCGCCACATAGCCTGAATATAAAGAGGGGAGGCCAGGCTGTACCGCAGCCTGTAGCCTCCCCGAGCGTTTCTGGACTAAGCATGAGAATACTGATCATTGGCCCCAGCTGGGTCGGCGACATGGTGATGGCGCAGACCCTGTTCCAGTGCCTGAAACAGCAGCACCCCGACTGCGTGATCGATGTGTTGGCCCCCGAGTGGAGCCGGCCGATCCTGGAGCGCATGCCCGAGGTCCGTCAGGCCCTGAGCTTCCCGCTCGGCCACGGCGCACTGGAACTGGCCACGCGGCGACGCATCGGCAAGTCCCTGGCCGGCCAGTACGACCAGGCCATCCTGCTGCCCAACTCGCTCAAGTCGGCGCTGGTGCCGTTCTTTGCCGGTATCCCCAAGCGCACCGGCTGGCGCGGCGAAATGCGCTTCGGCCTGCTCAACGACGTGCGCAAGCTGGACAAGGCCCGCTACCCGCTGATGATCGAGCGCTTCATGGCCCTGGCCTACGCACCCGGCGCCGAGCTGCCGCAGCCGTACCCGCGGCCCAGCCTGCAGATCGAAGCGCAAAGCCGTGACGCCGCCCTGGCCAAGTTCGGCCTGGAGCTGGACCGCCCGGTGCTGGCGCTGTGCCCCGGTGCCGAGTTCGGCGAGGCCAAGCGCTGGCCGGCCGAGCACTACGCCAGCGTGGCCGATGCGATGATCCGCCAGGGCTGGCAGGTGTGGCTGTTCGGCTCGAAGAACGATCACCCGGTCGGTGAGCAGGTCCGCGACCGGCTGATCCCGGGGCTGCGTGAAGAATCGTCCAACCTGGCCGGCGAAACCTCGTTGGCCGAGGCCATCGACCTGATGTCCTGCGCCCATGCCGTGGTGTCCAACGACTCGGGCCTGATGCACGTGGCCGCCGCGCTGAACCGCCCGTTGGTGGCGGTGTACGGCTCGACTTCGCCGGGCTTCACCCCGCCGCTGGCCGAGCACGTGGAAGTGGTGCGCACCGGCATCGAGTGCAGCCCGTGCTTCGACCGCACCTGCCGCTTCGGCCACTACAACTGCCTGCGCCTGCTGGAACCTGGCAAAGTCATTGCCGCCCTGCACAGCCTGAGCGGGCCGGACCTGATCGATACCGTGGCCGAGGTCGACTAAGTGCGGGTACTGATCATCAAGACTTCGTCGCTGGGGGATGTGATCCACACCTTGCCGGCGCTTACCGATGCGGCCCACGCCATCCCGGGCATCCGCTTCGACTGGGTGGTGGAAGAAGGCTTCGCCGAAATCCCCAGCTGGCACCCGGCGGTCGACCAGGTGATCCCGGTGGCCATCCGCCGCTGGCGCAAGAACCTCTGGCAAACCATCAAGAGTGGCGAGTGGAAGGCGTTCAAGCAACGTGTACGCGAGCGCAAGTACGACCTGGTGATCGACGCCCAGGGCCTGGTCAAGTCGGCCTGGCTGACCCGCTATGTGAAGGCGCCGGTGGCTGGCCTGGACCGCTACTCGGCCCGCGAAGGCTGGGCCAGCCGCTTCTATGACCGGCGCCTGTCGGTTGCTACCGGCCAGCACGCGGTTGAGCGGGTGCGCCAGCTGTTCGCCATGGCCCTGGCCTATGACCTGCCGGAAGGCATCGGCAATTACGGCCTCGACCTCGAGCGCCTGCAACTGCCGCCTGCCGCCCCCTATGTGGTGTTCCTGCATGGCACCACCTGGGCGACCAAGCACTGGCCCGAAGCCTACTGGCGCGAACTGGCCGAGCGCATGGGCCGGCGCAAGCTGGAGGTGCGCCTGCCGTGGGGCAACCCTGCCGAGAAGGCGCGGGCCGAGCGCATCGCCCAGGGGTTGAACAATTGCCAGGTACTCCCCAAATTGAACCTTGCCGGCGTCGCCCGCGTGTTGGCGGCGGCAAAAGCCTGTGTGGCGGTCGATACCGGCCTTGGCCACCTGGCGGCGGCACTTGATGTGCCCACCATTTCGCTGTTCGGCCCGACCAACCCGGGCCTGACCGGCGCCTACGGACGGACCCAGATTCACCAGGCCAGTGACTGGCCCTGCGCGCCCTGCCTGCAGAAAAAGTGCACCTATAAACCGAGCGCCGACGACCTGCGCCGGTTCGATCTGAAACGCGAGTGGCCGCTGTGCTTCACTCGCCTGAATCCCGAGCATGTGGCGAGCCGCTTGAGCGCGTTGCTGCTGGCTGAGGATGTCCGTTGATGCAACTGGCTTTCGTACTTTACAAATATTTCCCCTTCGGCGGGCTGCAGCGCGACTTCATGCGCATTGCCCTGGAATGCCAGAAGCGGGGCCATCAGATCCGTGTGTACACGCTGATCTGGGAGGGTGACATTCCGCCGGGCTTCGAAGTGCTGGTGGCGCCGGTGAAGGCGATTTTCAACCACCGCCGCAACGAGAAGCTCAGCGCCTGGATGGCCGCCGACCTGGCCAAGCGCCCGGTCGACCGCCTGATCGGCTTCAACAAGATGCCTGGGCTGGATGTGTACTACGCCGCCGATGGCTGCTTCGAGGACAAGGCGCAGACCCTGCGTGGCGGCCTGTACCGCCGCTGGGGCCGCTACCGGCACTTTGCCGAGTACGAACGTGCGGTGTTCGCCAAGGATGCCCATACCGAAGTGCTGATGATTTCCGAAGTTCAGCAGCCGCTGTTCATCAAGCACTACGGCACCCCGGTGGAGCGTTTCCACCTGCTGCCGCCGGGCATTTCCCAGGACCGCCGCGCGCCGGCCAATGCCAGCGAGATCCGCGCGGAGTTCCGCAAGGAATTCAACCTGGGCGACGACGACCTGCTGCTGGTGCAGATTGGCTCGGGCTTCAAGACCAAGGGCGTCGACCGCAGCCTCAAGGCCCTGGCCGCACTGCCTTCGGCCCTGCGCAAGCGCACCAGGCTGATGGTGATCGGCCAGGATGACCCCAAGGTGTTCCAGCTGCAAAGCGCTACCTTGGGCCTGGGCGATCAGGTGCAGTTCCTCAAGGGCCGCAGCGACATCCCGCGCTTCCTGCTGGGCGCCGACCTGCTGATCCACCCGGCGTACAACGAGAACACCGGCACGGTGCTGCTCGAGGCGCTGGTGGCCGGCCTGCCGGTGCTGGTCTCCAAAGTGTGCGGCTACGCCCACTACATTGCCGAAGCCGACAGCGGGCTGGTGCTGGACGAGCCGTTCGAGCAGGAACAGCTCAATGGCTACCTGCAGCGCATGCTCGAGGACCAACAGGCCCGCGCCAGCTGGTCGCGCAACGGCCTGGCGTTTGCTGAAACCGCCGACCTGTACAGCATGCCGCAGCATGCCGCTGATGTGATCCTGGGGCAGGAGTCCGCATGAAGCTGATACTGGCCGAACCGTTCAAGCGCCTGTGGGCCGGGCGTGATGCCTTCGATGCCGTTGAGGCGCTGCAAGGCGAGGTCTATCGCGAACTGGAAGGGCGCCGCACGCTACGCACCGAAGTCGCTGGCGAGGGCTTCTTCGTCAAGATCCACCGCGGCATCGGCTGGGGCGAGATCTTCAAGAACCTGCTCACCGCCAAGCTGCCGGTGCTCGGCGCCGGCCAGGAATGGCAGGCCATCCAGCGCCTGCACCAGGTTGGCGTGCCGACCATGACTGCCGTCGCCTATGGCGAGCGTGGCAGCAACCCGGCCGCGCAGCACTCGTTCATCATCACCGAAGAACTGGCGCCGACCATCAGCCTGGAAGACTTCAGCATCGACTGGGTCAGGCAGCCGCCCGAGCCGCGCCTCAAGCGTGCGCTGATCGCCGAAGTGGCGAAGATGACCGGCGGCATGCACCGCGCCGGGGTCAACCACCGCGACTGCTACATCTGCCACTTCCTGCTGCACACCGACCGCCCGGTGACGGCGGACGACTTCAAACTGTCGGTGATCGACCTGCACCGCGCGCAGACCCGGGCGAGAATCAGCCGCCGCTGGCGCGACAAGGACCTGGCCGCGCTGTACTTCTCGGCGCTGGACATCGGCCTGACTCAGCGCGACAAGCTGCGCTTCCTGCGCGGTTACTTCCAGCGCCCGCTGCGGCAGATCCTGAAGGACGAAGCCGCGCTGCTCGCCTGGCTGGAGCGCAAGGCGCAGAAACTCTACGATCGCAAGCAACGCTATGGAGATGCACTCTGATGGCGGGGTGGACACTGGCGCCGGGCTATGAACACCTGGCGGCGGACTTCGGCAGCCTGGAAGCGGTATTCGCCTTGCAAGGCGAGCGCCTGACCCGCGACCCGATCAGCGAGGTGGTGCGCGTCGAACGTGGCGGGGTCAACTACTACGTCAAGCGTTACACCGGGGCCGGCAAGCACATGCGCCGTTACCTGGGCCGGCCGCGGATCAAGGCCGAATGGCAGAACCTCAAACAGTTCGACAAATGGGGCATCCCCACTGCCGAAGTGGTGGCCTGGGGCCTGGAGCGCAATGGCCTGGCGTTTGGTCGGGGGGCGATGATCACCCGCGAACTGCCACGCACCGAAGACCTGTCGGCGCTGGCCGAGCGCAACGATGCACGCTTGGCCGATCGCGCCTGGGTAGGGCATGTCAGCAGCCAGCTGGCGCGCCATACTCGGGTCATGCACCAGCACCACTTCGCGCATAACGACCTGAAGTGGCGCAACCTGCTGGTCGACGACCATGGCACGCTATTCTTCATCGACTGCCCCACCGGTGATTTCTGGCGCGGCTTCATGTGGCGGCACCGGATGATCAAGGACCTGGCGTGCCTGGACAAAGTGGCCAAATACCACCTGTCGGCAACCCAGCGCCTGCGTTTCTACCTGCAATACCGTGGCCGCGACCGGCTGAATGTGCGTGACAAGAAACGCATTCGCCAGGTGGTGAGCTTTTTCGAGGGAAGGGAATGACCGATTATCTGGCCAGCGCGGACATCGCGCTGCTCAAACGCCATGGCCTGGACGACTTCGAGGCGCTGTGGGCACTGCAACTGGATGCCGTGGACGAACCGAACACCGGCCGCGGTGGCTGGAGCAGCGTGTTCCGCCTGGAGCTCGAAGGCAAGGGCTACTACCTCAAGCGCCAGAGCGACTACCTGACCCGTACCCTGCACCGGCCATTTGGCGAACCGACCTTCGCCCGCGAATTCCGCAACATCAGCCGTTACCAGAAGCTGCAGATCCCGGCCTTGCAGGCGGTGTTCTATGGCGAGCGCAAGCAAGGCGGCACGCACCGGGCGATTCTGATGACTCGCGCTCTGGACGAATGGGCCGACCTCGACAGCCTGCTGGCCCGGTGGCCACAACTGAGCGATGCTGAACGCAACGGCATCCTGCAGGCTTGCGGCCAGCTGGCGCGTACCCTGCACAGCGCCGGCCAGGTGCACGGCTGCTTCTACCCCAAGCACATCTTCCTGCGCCAGCGCCGCGAAGGCTGGGACGCGCAACTGATCGACCTGGAGAAGACCCGCCCCCTGCTGTTCGGCATGCGTGACCGTCTCAAGGATCTGGAGCCGCTGCTGCGTCGCGCCCCTGTCTGGAGCGGGCGCGATGTACGTAGCTTGCTGGCCAGCTACCTGGCGCAGCCTGCCGACGGCACGCTGGTCGATACCTGGCTGCAACGCCTGACGCAACGCCGTCGTGAAAAAGAGGCCCGCTGATGCGTTTGTCTGAATTGAAAGAGGCCGGGCGCAGCCCTTCGTTGCCCCTGAGTATCACCCTGGCCGATGCCGCCGGCACGGCCGACCTGCAATTGCTCAGCCTGCTGCGCGTGCTGCCGGGCCAGCGCTATGTGGGCGCCGGCGTGTGGCGCGGTACACCGGTGTTGGCCAAACTGCTGGTCGGTGGTAACGCTGCACGGCATTTCCAGCGCGAACTGCAAGGCGTGAAGCTGCTGGCCGAGCAGGGCCTGACCACGCCGAAGCTGCTGGCCGATGGCCTCAAGGAAGGCGAGGGTGGCTGGCTGCTGTTCGAGTTCCTCGACGGGGCCGAAAGCCTGGCCGATGCCTGGGCGGCAGTGGAGAGCTTGCCGGTGCTGGCCGATGAGCAGCATCTGGTGCTGGGCGAGGCGCTCACCGCAGTGGCGCACATGCACGCCCAAGGCCTGTGGCAGGAAGACCTGCACCTGGACAACCTGCTGCGCCATGGGGGCAAGCTTTACCTGATCGACGGCGCCGGCATCAAGGCGGAAACACCTGGCCAGCAGCTGTCGCGCCCGCGTGTGCTGGAAAACCTTGGGGTATTCTTCGCCCAGCTACCCAAGCGCCTGGAACCGTTCATCGAAGAGCTGCTGGTGCACTATCTGCTGGCCAACGCCGAGCATGCGTTGCCGCTGGAAGCCTTGCAGAAGCAGGTGGACAAGGTGCGCAGCTGGCGCCAGAAGGATTACCTGGAAAAGGCTGGCCGTGAATGCAGCCTGTTCAGTGTCGAGCGCAGCCTTTCGGGCTTGCGGGCGGTCCGCCGCAACGAGGTTGAAGCCATGCTGCCGGTGTTGGAGCAGGCCGACGCGTTGATCGACCAGGGCCACCTGTACAAGACCGGTGGCGCTGCCAGTGTGGCGCGCATCGAGGTTGGCGGCCGCACACTGGTGCTCAAGCGCTACAACATCAAGAACACCGCACACTGGTTCAAGCGCTTCTGGCGGCCGAGCCGGGCCTGGCATTCGTGGATCGAAGGGCATCGCCTGGAGTTCCTCGACATCGCCACGCCGCGCCCGTTGGCGGTGCTGGAGCAGCGGGTCATGGGCCTGCGCAGCCGTGCCTACCTGGTCACCGAGTATGTCGATGGCCCGGACTTGGCCGAGTGCTTCGCACCCTATGTGGAAAACGGCGATGCACCCGAAGAGCAGGTCGATGCCCTGGTACATGTGATGCAGCAGCTGATTCGCGAGCGTATCAGCCATGGCGATTTCAAGGGCCATAACCTGTTCTGGGACAACGGCCAGTGGTCGCTGATCGACCTCGATGCCATGTGCCAGCACGCCACCCAGCTCAGCTTCGCCCCGGCCTACGCCCGTGACCGGGCGCGGTTGCTGCGCAACTGGCCGAGTGGCAGTGCCCTGCATCAGCGGCTGGACCGGCTGCTGCCCAGGCTGGCCGAGTAATCCGCCGGCAGTGTCAGCCAGTCGCTGCTGCGGCCTGGCTGGCGCACGCGAATGCGCCACTGGCCGTCCTGGCGGCGCAGCACCGCCCAGGCGTGCACAGCGCCGAGCGCGTGTTGCGGGATGCCTAGATGGTAATGGCCTGGGAGCAGGTGCCGGCGCACCGGTAGCTGCTTGCCCGCCAGCAGCAGGTAAAGTTGCCCATCGGCCTCGTACAGGTCGTCCTCGGTCGCTAGCGCCAGGCCTTCGCGTTCGGGTTGCAGGCGGCAGGTTTCGAACAGGTGGCTGAGGTCGGGCAAACCGTCGTGCCAGAGCACGGGCGAGTCGACCACCCAGGTACCATCGCGAAGGCGCTTTAGCGGCAGTTGCACGTAGGCGTCCGGCTGCCTGGGGTCCAGTGCCCGCCAGCGCTGGCCGTCGAAGTTTACGCTGTACATGCGCCCATGGCTGTCCTTGACGAAATAGCGGTCCGGCCCTGCTGTAGCACTGATCTGTTCGTAGACCTTCTCCCCGTGAATACCGTCGATCCGGTAGCGCAGCTTGCTGATGTCGACCGCGGCTTCGTGGCTTTTCGGTAGCGGCCGCGGTGGCTGCGGTGGCAAGCCACGCAGTGCCCGGCGCATCAAGGTTGAGCCGGCAAAACTGTTTAGCCCGTCGGCGGTGTGGCTGAGCGCGGCAATGGCGTGGTGCAGGGTGGCTTCGTAGTCGTCCCGATGCATCGCTTCCACGCCATCCCAGATGGAAATGGCCATGCGCCCGAAGGCCAGTGCCGACATGGCGGGTGCAGGCAGCACCAAGCTGATCAGGTCGAGGATAAGGCGCAGGGTGGCCAGGCTGAACTCGCCCAGCACTTCGTTGTTGCTGCGGCTGTTGCTGTCGGCCTCGGCCATCAGCATTTGCACCTCTGCCCGGTAGCAGGCTTGGTACAGGTTGCCGGTAATGATCGGTCGTTGCACGTAGGGCCCCAGGCGCCCCATGCGCAGCAGTTTGTCCAGCCGTTTGCGGTTGGCTTGGGGCGCCCGTTGAATCACGTATTCGCGCAGCGCCGGGGTATTGCGCAAGGTCCGTAACAGGTCGCGGGTGTTGCGGAATTCGCGCCAGGCACGGCGGTCGGGCGCATCCGGGGTGTAGACCACCAACGACTGGACACTGGCGACCTCGGCATTGAGCAGCAGTACACCGTGCAGGGTATGGCCGTCGATGAGCAACTGGCGGACCACGATGCGGTGTTCCTCGATGGTCGGCCGCCAGCCGCTGTCTGGGTAGTGAATGATTGCCCTGACCCAGCGATAGCCCTGCTCCAGCGGGTCGTTCAGGAAGTGCCCGGCGTAGCGGGCCTTGGCCGCTTCGGCGTGCATGCGCGCACGGTTTATGGCGCCATGGGCCTGCATGCGCCAGCGACCGGCGGCGGAGTCGAGCAGGTGGTGGCGCAGGTAGCGAAGGTAGCCACTGCCAGCATCCAGGTTGCGCACCAGTCGTTTGACATGCGCAGGCGTGAGCCTGGGCAAGGCGCTTCCGTCAGCGCGCTGGACTCGTGCGGTCAGCCAGTATTCGACATCGAACCAGGCGATGTTGAGCAGAGCCAACTCGTCCAGGCGGTAGCTGAGCGGTACCATTTCGATGGTATCGCCCACCTGTGGGCGGCTTGCTGCTGCGATGTAGCTGGAGGGTGCCAGCGGATTGAGCAGCGGGCCTTTGCGCCGGGCCATGGTGACCTTGACGAGGATCTGCTCGGCAGGCGTGTGGATGCCGTGTTCCCGGCGCAGCTGTTCGCCCAGGCGGTCACGGACCCATGCCAGCAAGTGATTATGCTGGCTGAACTGCTCCAGGGTCAGCAGCCCGGGCGCGGCGGCCTGGGTGATGGCTCCGGCGAGCTCCTGCATGGTTTGCATGATGTGCGCCAAACCTTGTGCGGAAGCATTGCGCAGCCAGCTGGGCAAATGTTTTTCCAGCAGCAGTGCATAACGCGTGGCCAGGGCATGCTTGCAACCCATGAGGCTCAGCAAGCCTTGCTGGTTGGCCAGCATGGCGCTGAAGTCTGCCAGGTCGGGCGCATGCTCATGCTGCCAGGCGGTTTGCCAGGTAATTGCCAGGCGTTCGCGCTGCATATCGATCAGGTCTTGAACCTGCTGCTCGACCATGTCCTCGGCAAACCACTCGTAACGCAGCTGGTCTGCTTGCTGAATCAGTTGCTGGTCTTCAATGCGAGGCAGCAACTGCAGCATGGGTTGGCTTTGCAGCGGGTCGTCGAGACGTTCGCACAGCTCGGTGTGCAGTTCGGCGAGGTTGGCGAATGCCTCGATGCCATGTGAAAGGCTGCACAGCAAGGCCAGGCCGCTGGCTGTGCCGGGTAATGCAGCGCTGCCCTCCGGGCTACCGGCCACCAGCACCAGTGCGCCCCGCAGATGCAGCCGGCGGTTGGGGCTCAGGCTGCTGAAAACCGGGCGGTACAGCTGTGCGCGCTGCATGGTGGGCAGATGTCGGCGCTGCCAGGCCCGTGGCGAAGCCAGGCAGGTGCGTAGCAACACGATAGCATCGTAGCCGAGGGTCTGGTCGGCCAGACGCAGCTCAAGCTCCGCAAGCAGCTGCTCGTGACGCAGTTGCAGCAAGCGCTGGAAGCGGCTTTGGCCCCCGGCAGGGGCTTCCTTCCAGAACAGTGCCAGGTCACCGAAAAAGCGCTGGCGCAGCTGCAAGTGCGCCAGGCCGTCGACCGGGGCGGGCTGCCCTCGTTGCAGGGCAGTGATCTGGGTGTCCAGGGCTTCGAGGCGTTGTAGCGGGGTCATGGTGTAGTTCCGTGGGTTAAGGGAGCCACACCATGTCGAGGCAATGTGCGAGGTGGGTGGTAGCCGGTTATTGCCGGCGCCGGGGCCACAAGCCACGCAGGCCCAGCACGGCCGAAACGCCCAGGCCTAGCCAGGCGAGGCTGTCCCAGATGCCGTCGCCCAGCAGGGCTGCGAATAACCCGCCGGCACTGAGCAGGGCGATAAGCGCCGGCCAGGCGTAGATGCGCCGGGTTGACCGCGACTTGTGGCTCATGCGGTTGCCCCCTTGGGCTTGCGCTGCTTGCCCCACCACAGGTACAGGCCACTGCCGAGCACGATGATGGTCAGCACGTCGAGCACGGCCCAGAGGACCTGCATCGGCCGCCCTCCGTAATCGCCGAAGTGCAGCGGTTGCGACAGGCCCATGGCGTCCATGTACCAGGGGCGTTCACCGACCGCAGTAACTTCCAGCGTGCGTGCATCGATCAGCACCGGGGTGAGCAGGTGCGAGGTCAGGTGCGTGGCGCCTTTCATGAACACCGCGTAGTGGTGTTCGCTGGAGAAGCGGGTGCCGGGGAAGGCGATGAAGTCCGGGCGCATGCCGGGTGCGGCCTGTTCGGCGATGCCTAGCAGGCGGGTGGCCGGGGCGCGCTCGATGAGCGGTGGGGCATCACGGTAGGGCGCGACCATGGCGGCCAGGCTGTCATTGCGCCAGGCGGCGATGACCAGGTCGGACAGGGCGCTGATCACACCGGTCACGCCTACCGTCAGTGCCCAGGCCAGGGTGACCACGCCGATCAGGTTGTGCAGGTCGAGCCAGCGCAGGCGGCGGGATTTGCCGTGGCGTACCGTGGCGAAGTCCAGGCGGCGCATGAATGGTGCATAGAGCACGGTGCCGGAGATGATTGCCACGACGAACAGCACGCCCATGAAGGCCAGCAGCAGCTTGCCGGGCAGGCCGGCGAACATGTCCACGTGCAGGCGCAGCATGGTCATCATGAAGCCGCCGTTGGCGGCCGGCATGGCCACGGCTTCGCCGGTGCGGGCGTCAAGCATGAAGGTGTGCGACGAATTAGGTTCGGTGCCGGCGGTGGCGGCGGTGATGGCCACCACACCGTTGGCTTCGTCCTCGTCGTAGCCAAAGTACTGCATGACCTCGCCGGGGCGGTGCTGCTCGGCCTTGATCACCAACTGCTGCAGGTCGAGGTGTGGGGTGCCTGCCGGCATTTCTCGCAGTTCGGGCGCGTCGCCGAGCAGGTGTTCGAGTTCGTGGTGGAAGATCAGCGGCAGGCCGGTGACTGCCAGCAACAGCAGGAAAAGGGTGCAGACCAGGCTGCTCCAGGTGTGGATCACCGACCAGCGGCGAATGGTTGGGCTTTTCATCACGGTACCGATTTTTTGCCTGTTGGAAGCTGGGGCTGCTGCGCAGCCCTTTTGCGACACAAGGCCGCTCCTACAGGGGAGCACGTTTTCCTGTAGGAGCGGCCTTGTGTCGCGAAAGGGCCGCAAAGCGGCCCCCGTTCACTCAGAACTTGTAATTGACACTGGCCACCACGTTGCGCTCGTCGCCGTAGTAGCAGTAGTAGCCGTCACAGGTAGACAGGTAGTCCTTGTTGAACAGGTTCTTCGCATCCACGGCTACGGTCACGCCCTTGAGGGTGCTGTTCAGGCGGCCCAGGTCGTAGTGCACCGAAGCGTCGTAGACGGTGTAGGACCCCACATGGCCCCAATCGGTGTTAGTGGTATTACCGTAGGTGTCGCCCACGTAGCGCACGCCAACGCCGACCCCAAACCCATCCAGTGGCCCGCTGTGCCAGGTGTAGTCGGCCCAGGCAGTGGCCTGGTTGCGCGGCACCTGCGCCATGCGCTTGCCTTTCTCGTCACTGGTGCCCTTGATGATCTCGCTGTCGTTGTAGGTGTACGAGCCCACCAGCTTGAGATTCTCGGTTACATCCGAAGTAGCCTCCAGCTCCAGGCCTTTGACGCGCACTTCGCCAACCTGGCGGGTCACACCACCCTCGGTCACCGACATGTTCTCCTGCGTCAGGTCGAACACAGCCGCGGTGAACAAGCTGTTGCTGCCTGGAGGCTGGTACTTGATGCCCAGTTCGTACTGTTTCCCTTCGGTAGGTTTGAAGGCATCGGTGCTGTTGACGGTGGAGCCGGTAGCAGCCTGGAACGACTCGGCATAGGAGATGTAAGGCGTCAGGCCGTTGTCGAACACATAGCTGAGCGCTGCGTTGCCACTGAATTTCTTGTCGCGTTGGGTGTTGGTGGCGTCGCCCTGGTTGTGGAAGGTGGTGCCGGTGTGCACCCAGTCCTCACGGCCACCAAGAGTCAGACGCCAGTTGTCCAGGGCCATCTGGTCCTGGATATACAGGCCGGTCTGTTGGGTTTTCTGGTCGTAGTCGTACATGTCGAAGTAATCGACGTTCGAGAAATCCTGACCGTAGATCGGGTTGTGGATATTGCTTGGTGGCACACCAGCCGAGCCCCAGCGCCAGCGGGCATTGCTGTCCGAGCGCTGGTGGTCGAGACCCAGCAGCAGGGTGTGGGCAACCTGGCCGGTCTGGAAGTCGGCCTGGAAGTTGTTGTCCAGGGCGAACTGGGAGATGTCCTCTTCCACGATGCCGGCGGTGCGCTGCACGGTGCCATCGGCGCTGACAGCTTCGTCCGGGCCGGCTGGCCAGATGGAACCACCGGCGGTAATGCCCTTGAAGTCCAGTTCGTTACGCGCATAGCGCAGGTTCTGACGGAACTGCCAGGTATCGTTCAGGCGGGTCTCGAACGCATAGCCCAGGTGGTAGTAGGTGCGGTCGTAGGATTCCCAATCCGGGTCGCCGAGGTTCTTGTGGTGCGAAATCTTGCCTGCGGGGCTATCCAGCTTGGTGCCTTGCAGTGGCAGGAACTGCCCGGTGATGCCGGTATCATCGCGGGTGTACTGGCTGATGAAAGTCAGCTTGGTGTCGTCGTTGATATTCCAGGTCAGGCTGGGCGCTATGTTGTAGCGCTTGTCCGGGATGTGGTCGACTGGCGAACCGCTGTCTCGCACGGTACCGCTCACTCGGTACAGGAACTGGCCTGCATCGTCGAGCTTGCCGGTGCTGTCGAAGTTGATCTGCTTGTGGTTGTTGCTGCCAACCTGGGCTTCGACTTCGTGGCTGCTTTCCAGCTGCGGCCGACGGCTGGTCATGTCGAGCAGACCACCTGGTGGCGTCTGGCCGTAGACCGAAGAAGCCGGGCCACGCAGCACGGCGATGCGCTCCAGGTTCCAGGGCTCGATCTTGGGGGTGGCGTAGTTGCCCCTGGGCAATGGCAGGCCATCGAGGAACTGGGTAGGCACAAAACCACGTACCAGCAACCAGTCGCTGCGCGAGTCGGAGCCATAGCCGCTGCTCTGCACGCCAGCGGTGTAGCGAAGGGCATCGTTCAGGCTGAGCACCGGGCGATCTTCCATCTGCTGGCGGGTGATCACACTTACCGAGCGGGGGAGTTCGGCGATGGCGGTGTCGGTCTTGGTGCCAGCTGCTGTCCGGGTGGCGGTGTAACCCTCTACCGGTCCCCAGGCGCTTTCATAGGTTGAAGTCGCATTGATCGCAGTCTCCGGCAACGCCAGTGTCCCTTCCGGCGTAGCCACCAGGCTGTAGCTGCCCACGCTGCTTTGCTGCAGCTGCAGGCCGGTGCCGCGCAGGGCAGCCTGCAGGGCACCAAGGCCATCGTACTGCCCACTCACCGGGGCCGAGGTACGACCGCTGACCAGTGCCGGGTCGATGGCCAGGGTAATGCCGGCCTGGCTGGCGATCTGGTTGAGGGTGGTGGCCAGCGGGGCGCTGGGCAGGTCGTAGGCACGCTGAGCGGATTGCTCGGCGGCGAACAGGGCAGGGCTGGCCAATGGCGCGGCCACGGCGATGGCCAGGGCCATCAGGCTGGGGCGCAAGATACGATCAACAGCACGGGACATGCAGCGGCTCCTCGACGGATAAGTGCTTTCTGCTTCCTTGCCGAGCGAGATTTGAAAAGTGACAGGGCGAATCTGAAAAAAATTGAGAATTATTTGAAGTTGGTTTCTGCTTGTACCGGCCTTTTCGCGGGTAAACCCGCTCCCACAGGGATCGCGGGGGCTTTGAGGCTGGTGCAATCCTGTGGAAGCGGGTTTACCCGCGAAGAGGCCGGTGCAGGCCTACTTGGGACCGACGGTCACCCACCACTGGGTATGCCGCTCGACCTTCACCGGCAGTGCCGGCACCAGCGACGAAAGCGCCAGGTCGGTGTCGGTCAGCGGGAAGCTGCCGGTCACCCGCAGATCGGCGACCTTGTCGTCTACCCCGAGGTAACCGCTGCGGTACTGGCCAAGCGCGGCCAGCAGGTCGGCCAGGCGCACGTTGTCCACCACCAGCATGCCGCGGGTCCAGGCGTCGGCTCCGGCTGGCACCGTGCCGACCCGGCCAAGGCCGTTGGCGTTCATCAGCACCTGCTGGCCTTCGCGCAGCACCTGTTCGTCGCCGCTGTTCAGCGGCATGGCGGCGACCGAGGCTTGCAGCACTTCCAGGCGGGTGCCGTCATCCTCGCGGCGCACCAGGAAGCGCGTGCCCAGTGGGCGCAGGCGGCCATCGTCGGTGCGCACCAGCAGCGGACGCGGGTCCTGATGGCCGGTTTCGACCGAGATCTCGCCCTGGTGCAGCACGATCACCCGTTGCTCGCCGGCGTAGTCGATGTCCACGGCAGTGTGGCTGTTCAGGCTCAGCAAGGTGCCGTCTTCCAGGCGCAGGGTGCGCAGTTCGCCGGTAGCGGTGCGCTGGTCGGCCAGCCAGTAGCTCGGTGCCAGCGATGGCGCGCCGACCCAGGCCAGCAGCGAGCCCAGAAGAAACATGCCGGCCAGCCCGCCGCCGACCTTGCCGATACGTCGGCGCAGGCCGGCGCGCGATTGCAGCAGGGCCTGGCGTGCCGGGCCGGCAGCGGCGTTCACCCGCTGGTCCATGGCACCGAGTTGGCGCCAGGCGCGGGCGTGCTCCTCGCTGGCGGCATGCCAGCGCATGAATTCGCTGCGCTCGTCGGGTGTGCCGCTGCCGTTGTCGAGGCTGAGTTTCCAGGCAATGGCGGCTTCCAGCACCCGAGACGAAACCGGTGCACTGCTCACGTCGGCTCCCCGTACAGAGCCACGTAGCACTGGCGCATACCCTGGGCGATGTACTGGCGCACCCGCGACACCGAAACCCCCATGCGCTCGGCGATTTCGGCATGGCTCATACCGTCCAGGCGATTGTGCAGGAATGCTGCGCGGGCCTTGCTCGACAGCTTGCCGAGCAGGCGGTCGATGGCCTTGAGGTCCTCGAGGATCAGATGCTGCACTTCCGGGGAAGGTTGTTCGGCTTCCGGCATCAGGGCCAGTTCGGCCAGGTAGGCCTGTTCCAGCGCGGCGCGGCGGAAGTGGTCGAACATCAGGCCTTTGGCCACGGCGGCCAGGAATGCGCGGGGTTCGCGGGGCGTATCCAGTTGCGCACGGCCGAGCAGGCGCACGAAGGTGTCCTGGCTCAGGTCTTCGGCACGTTGGCGGCAGGCCATGCTGCGTTGCAGCCAGGCGAGCAGCCAGCCGCGGTGGTCGCGGTACAGCGCACCGACCAGATCGGCGTGTGGGCTCTGTGCAGAAGACAAGCAGCGTCCCCCCGGAACGAATGCATTAACTAACGATAATTATTCGCGATTGTTGCAGAGGGGAGGGGGTGGGTGCAATGGACGCTTATCGGATGGCCATCATGGAAGGTGCATCACCTGTACAGGCCTCTTCGCGGGTAAACCCGCTCCCACAGGTACGGCGCAGGCCTGAGCATTGCACAGTACCTGTGGGAGCGGGTTTACCCGCGAAGAGGTCTGCAAGGGCAATGCAAGGCTACAGGCCGTGGCTTTGCACCTTGCGCCGCCGCCAGCCGCGCAACCGCTGCTCCAGCTGCAGCGGGCTGTCCAGTTGCTGGCGCCGGGCCTGGCTGAACAGGATCAGCGCCAGTTCGGCGGTCACCAAGGCATCGGCGCTGGCATGATGGCGCTCTTCCACGTGCAGGCCAAACCGCGCCACCCAGTCATCCAGCCCGGCCTCGCGCAGCACTGTGTCGGGGTTGAGCATCGGCGCCAGCTCGGCAACATCCAGGAAGTGCGACTGCAAGCGGTGGCCCAGGCTTTCCTTCAGCGCGCGGGCCAGCATGCGCTGGTCGAATGGCGCATGGAATGCCAGCACCGGGCTATTGCCAATGAAGTCGAGCAGATCGAGCAAGGCCTCGGCAGGGTCGCAACCGGCAGCCAGGGCACTCGGGCCCAGGCCGTGGATCAGCACGCTGGCGTTGGTCTTCTGCAAAGGCCGGTGCAGGGTGCGTTCGAACTGCTGGGCAAAGTCGATGGCGCCATCCTCGATGGCCACGGCGCCAACCGACAGTACCTGGTCACGGTTGGGGTTCAGGCCGCTGGTCTCCAGGTCCAGCACCACCCAGCGCTGCTCGCGCAGGGTACACACCCCCAGTGGTGCGGCCTTGGGCAGCCGGGCCAGGCGCTGGCGCATGGCATGGTCCAGTTCGGGCGCACTGGGGCGCAGCCAGGCGAACAGGCTCATAGCTGGTACCGCAAGGCCAGGCTGCTTTGCAGGCGCTGGGCCTGACGCAGGGACTCGCGCAGGATGCGCCGGTCCAGGTGGTTGAGGCTGTCCGGGTCCAGGCGGTTGGAATACGGCAGGTTGTCGCGGGTCTGGCGCTGGTGCTGCTGCATGCGGGTTTGCTGGATGAAGTGGTAGGCCTCTTCATATGCTGCGCCGTCCAGTGCCTCGATCACGCCCTTGGCCACCAGCTGACGTAGACGTTCCAGGGTATTGCAGGCACCGATGCCGTTGGCCAGGGCCAGCAGCCTGGCACCATCGACGAAGGGCGTCAGGCCCTGGACCTTGAGGTCGAGGGTGGCGGCCTTGTCGTTGCCTTGGCGGGTCAGCACGAACTCGCGCAGGCGGCCTACCGGCGGGCGCTGGCGCAGGGCGTTGTCAGCCAGCATGCGCTGGAAGATGCGGTTGTCAGCCACCTGGTCCAGCAGGCCTTGGCGCAGCTGCTCACAGCCTTGCTCGTCGCCCCACACCACGCGCAGGTCGAAATAGATGCTCGAGCCCAGCAGGTTCTCCGGGCTGGCCTCGCGGACAAAACCGGCAAAACGCCGCGCCCACTCACTGCGGGACAGGCACAGCTCGGGGTTGCCGGCCATGACGTTGCCCTTGCACAGGGTGAAGCCACACTGGGCCAGGCACTGGTTGATGTATTGCGCCAGCGGGAGCAGGCGCGCGCGGATGGCGTCGGCCTCGTCGCTGTCGGCGGCTTCGAAGAGGATGCCGTTGTCCTGGTCGGTATGCAGGGTTTGTTCACGTCGCCCTTCGCTGCCAAAGCACAGCCAGCTGAACGGCACGCCCGGGTCACCGCGCTCGGCCAGCGCCAGCTCGATCACCCGGCACACGGTGTGGTCGTTGAGCAGGGTGATGATCTGGGTGATCTGCGTGGAGGACGCGCCATGGGCCAGCATGCGCTCGACCAACTGGCTGATTTCGCCACGCAGCGAGACCAGGGTATCCAGGCGCGGCGCGTGGCGGATGGTGCGTGCCAGGTGCACCAGGTCGACCCGTTGCAGGGAGAACAGGTCGCGCTCCGAAACCACACCGCACAGGCGCTGGTTTTCCACCAGGCAGACATGGGCGATATGCCGTTCGGTCATGGCCATAGCTGCGTCGAAGGCGCTGGCCTGGGGGCTGAGGTAGAACGGCTGGGCGGTCATGTGGCGCGCGATGGGCGCACCCAGGTCGGCATCGGCGGCGGCCACCACCTGGCGCAGGTCGCGCAGGGTGAAGATACCGGTGGGGTAGCGCTGCGGGTCGACCACCACGATGCTGCCGACCTGCTGCTCGTGCATCAGCCGCACGGCGTCGCGCAGGGGCGTCTCGGGGTTGCACACTACCGGGTGGCGCATGGCCAGTTCTCCCAGTGGCGTATTCAGCGAATACTGGGTGCCGAGGGTTTCCACCGCGCGCTGGCGTACCTGCTGGTTGACCTGGTCGAGCAGGCTGCTGACCCCGCGCAGGGCAAAATCCCGAAACACTTCCGACATGGAGAATACGCGGATGAACGCGGGCTTGTTCAGTTGCAGGCAGAAGGTGTCCTCACCCGCGAGGTGCTCGGTTCGAGTCGCTCGCTCGCCGAGCAGGGCCGCCAGCGGGAAGCATTCGCCGCTGGTGATTTCGAAGGTGGTCTCCACACCAGGCTTGACCAGGTGCTGGCGCTCACCCACCACGCGGCCTTGCTTGACGACGTAGAAGTGCTCGACCGGCCCGTCGGCAGGTTTGACGATGCTTTCGCCGCTGGCATAGAAGCGCAGCTGGCACTGTTCGACCAGGTAGGCCAGGTGGCTGTGTTCCATCTGGTTGAATGGCGGAAAACGCTGCAGGAACTGCAGGGTACCCTGGATGTTCTGCAGCACTGCCGTCCTGCCCGCCTGGCTGTAGGCGTCCTTTTTGCTCATGAAACTGACCGTATCGCTATGCCGAACTATATATCTATATATATATAGGTGCCGGCCATGTTGTTCTCTGCCTCCATGGTCGGCTTGCGGCGAGGTGGTGCCCATTGGACGTAAGTCTATGAGCGCCCTGTCAAAGACCCGACGAAAGGCCAGCCGGGTTACGCAAGTTCTGCGGTCCTAATGCTGAAGCGGAATTTTTTTGACGAGATGAGCATGCCTGAGCAACACGACATCCTGAGCGACGCCGAGCGCGAGGCATTGGCCGTCGTGAGTGCGCCTGTGGCAGCCAAGCCGCTGGTGCTGGTGGTGGATGACAATGCAGTGAACCGTGAGGCGCTGATCCTGTACCTGAAAAGCCGGGGCATTGACTGCGTAGGCGCGGATGGGGCCGAGGAAGCCAGGCTTTACCTGCATTACCAGCAGCGGATCGGCTTGATGATCACGGATTTGCGCATGCAGCCCGAGGATGGCCTGGAGCTGATCCGGCAGATTCGCGAGTCGGAGCGGGCGGCGTTGTCGATCATCGTGGTGTCAGGCGACACCGATGTGGAAGAGGCGGTGGACGTGATGCACCTTGGGGTGGTGGATTTTCTGCTGAAGCCGGTGGATCTGGACAGGCTGCTGGAGCTGGTGAAGAAAGAACTGAAGATCCAGTAGTGCAGGAGTGGGGCTGCTTTGCAGCCCTTTCGCGACACAAGGCCGCTCCCACAAGTACCGCGCCAGACTTCAGCCTTGCGCGGTACCTGTAGGAGCGGCCTTGTGTCGCGAAAGGGCCGCAAAGCGGCCCCCTGTCGCAGATGTCGCTTACAACCCGTTACGCGCCTTGAACTCGCGGCGACGGCGGTGCAGTACCGGCTCGGTGTAACCGTTCGGCTGCTTTCCACCTTCCAGTACCAACTCCACAGCGGCCTGGAATGCGATGTTGTCGTCGAAGTCAGGTGCCATCGGGCGATACAGGGCATCACCGGCGTTCTGCTGGTCAACCACCACCGCCATGCGCTTGAGGCTTTCCAGTACCTGCTCCTGGCTGACCACGCCATGGCGCAGCCAGTTGGCCAGCAACTGGGCCGAAATGCGCAGGGTGGCGCGGTCTTCCATCAGGCCGACGTTGTTGATGTCTGGCACCTTCGAGCAACCCACACCCTGGTCGATCCAGCGCACCACGTAGCCGAGGATGCCTTGGGCGTTGTTGTCCAGTTCGTTGCGGATCTCTTCGGCCGACCAGTTGGTGTCGGCGGCCAGCGGGATGGTCAGGATGTCGTCTACCGACGCCGGGGTGCGCGAAGCCAGTTCACGCTGACGTGCCTGTACGTCCACCTTGTGGTAGTGCAGGGCATGCAGGGTGGCTGCAGTCGGCGACGGCACCCAGGCGGTGTTGGCACCGGCCAGCGGGTGGGCGATCTTCTGCTCGAGCATGGCCGCCATCAGGTCGGGCATGGCCCACATGCCCTTGCCGATCTGCGCACGGCCTTGCAGGCCGGTGGCCAGGCCGACGTCGACGTTGTTGTTCTCGTAGGCACCGATCCACTTCTCGTTCTTCATGGCACCCTTGCGCACCACGGCGCCGGCTTCCATCGAGGTGTGGATTTCATCGCCGGTGCGGTCGAGGAAGCCGGTATTGATGAACACCACGCGCTCGGCTGCGGCCTTGATGCACGACTTGAGGTTGACCGTGGTACGGCGCTCCTCGTCCATGATGCCGACCTTGACGGTGTTGCGCTTCATGCCCAGCAGGTCTTCGACCTGGCTGAAGATCTCGGCTGCGAAGGCTACTTCTTCCGGGCCGTGCATCTTCGGCTTGACGATGTACACGCTGCCGCTGCGGGTGTTCTTGCGGCTGGTGTTGCCATTGAGGTTGTGCAGGGCGATCAGGTTGGTGAACAGCCCGTCCTGGATGCCCTCGGGGATTTCGTTGCCCTGGGCGTCGAGGATCGCCGGGTTGGTCATCAGGTGGCCAACGTTGCGCACGAACAGCAACGAACGGCCGTGCAGGGTCACGCTGCCGCCGTTGGGCGCGGCGTACTCGCGGTCCGGGTTCATGGTGCGGGTGAAGGTCTTGCCACCCTTGCTGACGCTTTCGGCCAGGTCGCCTTTCATCAGGCCCAGCCAGTTGCGGTAGACGACCACCTTGTCGTCGGCGTCGACGGCGGCAACCGAGTCTTCGCAGTCCATGATGGTGGTCAGCGCCGATTCCATCAGGATGTCTTTCACGCCGGCGGCGTCGGTGCTGCCGACCGGGGTGCTGGCATCGACCTGGATTTCGAAGTGCAGGCCGTTGTGCTTGAGCAGCACGGCAGTCGGCGCGGCGGCATCGCCATGGAAGCCGATCAGCTGGGCGTCGTCACGCAGGCCGCTGTTGCTGCCGCCTTTCAGGGCAACTACCAGCTTGCCGCCTTCGATGCGGTAGCCGGTGGAATCGACGTGCGAGCCGGCTGCCAGTGGCGCGGCTTCGTCGAGGAAGGCGCGGGCGAAGGCGATGACCTTGTCGCCACGCACCTTGTTGTAGCCTTGGCCTTTCTCTGCGCCGCCTTCATCGCTGATGGCATCGGTGCCATACAGCGCGTCGTACAGCGAACCCCAACGGGCGTTGGCGGCGTTCAGGGCGAAGCGGGCGTTCATCACCGGTACGACCAGCTGCGGGCCGGCCATGTGGGCGATTTCTTCGTCGACGTTCTGGGTGGTGGCCTGGAAATCGTCGGCTTGTGGCAGCAGGTAGCCGATTTCCTGGAGGAATGCTTTGTAGGCTACGGCGTCATGGGCCTGGCCTTTGCGTGCCTGGTGCCAGGCGTCGATCTTGGCTTGCAGCTCGTCGCGTTTGGCGAGCAGGGCTTTGTTCTTTGGAGCGAGGTCATTGATGATCTTCTCTGCACCCGCCCAGAACTGCTCGGCGACGATGCCGGTCCCTGGGATCGCTTCGTTGTTCACGAAGTCGTACAGGACCTTGGCGACCTGAAGGCCACCGACTTGAACGTATCCAGTCATTGCTTGCCTCACTCTGCTCAGCTATTTCGCTCTTCTGTATTAAGCCTGTAGCGCTTCTCTAAACACGGCACCAGTGCATGCCCCCGAGTAGAGCCCGAGCGCGGCTGGGTGCGGCCTGCCAGACTGGCTGGCAGACAGTGTGCGTATTTTCACAGGCGCCTTGGCAGACATCCAAACGACGTTTTGTAGTCCGCGCCACGGGATACTACATGAAGCAGTAGGCGGGGCAAAATCAGACTAAAAGCGCCGTTATGCGACCCGTTGGTCGCGTATGGTCACGCTGGGAGTGGGTATGTTCGCAAAAAACAGGTGGATTGTTCCAGATAAATCTTGAAACAGTACACGATTCGTTGTGCAGATTGCCCTGCGGCAGGTTGCCGCGCCTTGCCTATACTGAGTCGATCCCCCGATTTTCTGCCGCACGGCGCGGTCCGACACGAGGAAGGGCTTGTGGATCATCTTGTACTGACTGTAATTGCCCCTGACAAGGCCGGCCAGGTCGAGCGCATTGCCCAGTGCATCGCTGACCACAGTGGCAACTGGCTGGAAAGCCGCATGTCGCGTATGGCCGGGCAGTTTGCCGGCATCCTGCGGGTGGCGGTGCCGGCGGAAAACTACGACGAGCTGGTGGCTTCGCTGCAGGGGTTGGCCCGATATGACATTCGTGTGCTGATCGCCGAGAGCGGAATCGAGCCGTCTTGTACTTGGAAGCCGATTGCCATGGAGCTGGTAGGGAATGACCGGCCGGGGATCGTGCGTGACATCACCCGCTTGCTGGCGGACCTGGGGGTGAACCTTGAGCGGTTTACCACGGAGGTGCGGCCGGCGCCCATGAGCAGCGAGCCGCTATTCCATGCCGATGCCTTGCTGGCATTGCCGTTGACCCTGTCGCTGGAGGATTTGCAGCAGAAGCTGGAAAGCTTGGCGGACGATCTGATGGTCGAGTTGAAACTGCGGCCGGAGGAGTGATCCGGAATCGCCGGGGGCCGCTTTGCGGCCCTCGGTTATCCCGATATCACGGGGAAGGCCTTGTGGATAACCTGGGGGCTCACCTCTCCAGGCCAGGCAAATCAGGCCCTCCGAGGATTTGCTCAAAAAACAGCCAATAATCAGCAGCTTGTGCACAAAGCACGGGGACGAGGGTGTGGATAACCTTTGGAGATGTCTCTGCAGGCCACGAAGCACAAGGCCTGCAGGGTTATGATCATTTTTTGATCAGCTACGCTTGCGCAAACTGACCCACGCATCGACGCTATAAATCGCCAAACCCGCCCAGATGAACATGAACGCCACCAAAGTGCTTGACGACAAGTGCTCATCGAAAAGCAGCACCGCCTGCAGCAACACCAGCGTCGGCGCCAGGTACTGCAGGAAGCCCAGCGTGGTGTACGGCAAGTGCCGCGCGGCAGCGTTGAAGCACACCAGCGGCACCAGGGTCACCGGCCCCGCAGCCATCAGCCACAAAGCTTCGCTGCTGGTGTAGAACGCGCCCTGGGCACTTGTTGCCGCCGGGTGCAGCAACAGCCAGCCAAGGGCCAGCGGTACCAGCATCCAGGTTTCCACCACCAGGCCCGGCAGTGCCGCTACCGGTGCCTGTTTGCGAATCAGCCCATAGAAGCCGAAGCTCAGCGCCAGTACCAGCGACACCCACGGCAGGCTGCCTACCTGCCACACCTGCTGGGCAACACCCACGGTGGCCATGGCTACCGCAAGCCACTGCATACGGCGCAGGCGCTCGCCGAGAATCAGCATGCCCAGCAGCACATTGATCAGCGGGTTGATGTAGTAACCCAGGCTGGCCTCGAGCATGCGCCCGTTGTTCACCGACCATACGTAGGTCAGCCAGTTGCCGGCGATCAGTGCCCCGCTCAGGGCCAGGATGCCCAGCCGGCGCGGGTTTTCCCGCAGTTCACGCCACCAGCCGGGGTGTTTCCACACCAGTAGCAGCAACGAGCCGAACAAAGCCGACCACAGCACCCGGTGGACAATGATCTCCACCGCCGGGACGCTCTGGATTGCCTTGAAGTACAGGGGGAACAAGCCCCAGATGATGTAGGCGCTGAGGCCTAGTAAATACCCGCGACGCGGGTTTGCGGCATGCATGCAGAATCCTTGCTTAGGTAGCTAAATAAAGCGACGCCTATTGTAGACAGAGGCGGGCGCGCTTCTAGAACAATTTCAGCGGCGCTTCATCCAGTGCTGCCATTTGCTCGCGCAGGGCGAGGATCTGGTCTCCCCAGTAGCGTGGCTGGCCAAACCAGGGGAAGCTGGGCGGGAATGCCGGGTCGTCCCAGCGCCGCGCCAGCCAGGCGCTGTAGTGCAACTGGCGCAGGGCGCGCAGGGGTTCGATCAGGGCCAGCTCGCGCGGGTCGAAGTCGTGGAACTCGTTGTAGCCGTCGATCAGTTCGGCCAGCTGCCCCAGGCGCTCCTCGCGGCTGCCGGCCAGCATCATCCACAGGTCCTGCACCGCCGGGCCCATGCGGCAGTCGTCGAGGTCGACCACGTGGTACACCTCGTCGCGGTGCATCAGGTTGCCGGGGTGCAGGTCGCCATGCAGGCGAATGAGCTGGTGCGGCGAGCGGGCGTAGATGTCCTCCACTCGCTTTAGCAGGTCGCGGGCTACCGATTCGAAAGCCGGCAGCAGTTCGCGGGGTACGAAGTCACCTTGCAGCAGGGTATTGAGCGAGGCGTGGCCGAAGTTGTCCACAGCCAGCGCCTCGCGGTGCTCGAACGGTTTGCTGGCGCCCACGGCATGCAGGCGGCCGAGCAACTGGCCGAGGCGGTAGAGCTGGTCGAGGTTGCCCGGCTCTGGCGCGTGGCCGCCGCGGCGGGGGAACAGGGTGAAACGGAAGCCCTGGTGCTCGAACAAGGTGCGACCGTCGTGGTGCAGCGGGGCGACCACCGGCACTTCGCAGTCGGCCAGTTCGGCGGTGAAGCTGTGCTCTTCGAGGATGGCCGCGTCGCTCCAGCGGCCTGGGCGGTAGAACTTGGCAATCAGCGGTTGTGCATCTTCGATGCCCACTTGGTAGACGCGGTTCTCGTAGCTGTTCAGTGCCATCACCCGGGCATCGCTGAGAAAGCCAATGCTTTCCACTGCGTCCAGGACCAGGTCGGGGGTGAGGGTGTCGAAGGGGTGGGACATGGTGGCTCCGGGGGTAGGCGGCGTGGGGGCCATGGTAGCGCGTTAATGCCTGTACCGGCCTCTTCGCGGGTGAACCCGCTCCCACAGGTACGGCGCAGCCGCCAGGGAAACGATGCACCTGTGGGAGCGGGTTTACCCGCGAACCGCGCAAAGCGCGGCCAGGCTATGCAGGAACCCCGAGCAATACATAGGAGGGATGAAACTGAACCCGCACCGAACTGCCTTCTGCCACCCGCTGCCCAGCCAACCAATCCGCCTCGGCAAACGCACACAACGTCTGCCCATTACCCAGCGCCAACCTGACCTCTCCAGGCCCATCAGCCTCTGCCAGCACTTCTTCCACCGTCGCCAGCAGGCAATTGCTACCCGCTTCGGCCTCTTCCTCGTCGGCCAACAACCGCACCCACCCCGCCTTGAGCAGCGCCACCACCATCGTCCCCAGCGTCAGCTCAAGCCGCGCAGTGCTGTCGTGGGTGATCAACGCCTCGATCTGCAGCCCACCGCCCAACGCCAGGCTGACGCGATCATGCCGGCCCTCACGGCGCAGGCCGCTGACTTGGCCCTGCAACTGGTTGCGTGCGCTGGTACGCAACATAAGCCGGCCGAGCAAGTCGAGGTCGCTGGACTCCTCGGCCGCTTCGAGAATTTGCGCCTGAAGGGCCTGCAGCCTCTGATACAGGCGCAGCACCCGCTGGCCTTCCGGCGACAGGCGGGCACCACCGCCACCACGCCCCCCGGTACTGCGCTCCACCAGGGGCTGGCTGGCCAGGTTGTTGAGTTCGTCGATGGCGTCCCAGGCGGCCTTGTAGCTGATGCCCGCAGCCTTGGCGGCGCGGGTGATCGATCCTTGTTCGGCAATGTGCTGCAGCAGCGCGATGCGCTGGGGGCGGCGGGCGATGTGCTGGGT
This sequence comes from Pseudomonas sp. NLJ1, assembly GCF_049486705.1. Taxonomy (NCBI): domain Bacteria; kingdom Pseudomonadati; phylum Pseudomonadota; class Gammaproteobacteria; order Pseudomonadales; family Pseudomonadaceae; genus Pseudomonas; species Pseudomonas sp. NLJ1. The sequence goes on from NZ_CP137735.1 coordinate 3,206,184, forward strand.
GAGGTGGGGGGGCAGGGGCATGGGTATTTGGTCTTGTGGGGGCCTGAGGGTGGATAGTGTGTAGGAGCGGCCTTGTGTCGCGAAAGGGGCGCGAAGCGGCCCCAAGATTCATGCCTTGGCAAATATCGCTGGGGCTGCTGCGCAGCCCGATCGCGACACAAGGCCGCTCCGACACCGGGCGATCCGCACTTGCTCATACGTACCCCGGCTTGGGCGTACGCGCCAGGCAATACACATCCACCCGTCGCGCACCGGCCTGGCGCAGCACTTCGGCAACCGCCTGTGCGGTAGCACCGGTGGTCAACACGTCATCGACAATGGCGACGTGCTTGCCTGTCAGCTCGCCCGTGACCGCAAACGCCTGGCGCAAATTGCGTCGCCTGGCCTTCGCGTCCAGTTGTTGCTGCGCAGGTGTCTCCCGTGTGCGCAGCAGCAACCGCTCGTCGCAATGTACCCCCAGGTGCGACGACAGCCAGCGCCCGAGCATCGCCGCCTGGTTGAACCCACGCTCGCGTAGTCGACGTTTAGCCAAGGGTACAGGCAACAACAGATCGGGGCGGGGTAGCCCCTCTGCAAAGCGGTAAAGCAGCCCATGTCCGAGCAATTCGGCCATCAGGCGCCCCAAAGGCCATTGGCGGTTGTGCTTGAAACGGCTGATCAGCGTGTCCACCGGAAAGCCGAAATGCCACAGTGCAAGCACCTGCTCGAAGGCCGGTGCGTGGCGGCGACACGGGGCGCAAACCAGGCCGGCCATCGGCAATGGCAGGGCGCAGCGCAGACACTGATCGCCCAGCCAGGGCAGTTCCTGCTCGCAGGCGACGCACAGCGGGTAGGCCTGCTCGGCGGGTTCATCGCACAGCAAGCACGATTGATTAATAAGTGAGCACTTGTAAACCAGTGTTTTCCAGTGTGGTTGACAGTTCATAGGCCTTCCATGACTATGCGAGCTATCCGTGATGCGCTGGAGGGCTTTCCTGTCCCGGCGCCTGCTTGAGCCTAAACAAGGAAACGCCAATGAGCGCCAGCACAACTGCAACAACACGTCACGACTGGTCCCTGGCCGAGGTCAAGGCGCTGTTCCAGCAACCGTTCAATGACCTGTTGTTCCAGGCGCAGACCGTGCATCGCGCGCATTTCGACCCGAACCGCGTACAGGTTTCGACCCTGCTGTCGATCAAGACCGGCGCCTGCCCGGAAGATTGCAAATATTGTCCACAGTCCGGCCACTACAACACCGGGCTGGAAAAACAGAAGCTGATGGAAGTGCAAAAGGTGCTGGAAGAAGCAGCCCGCGCCAAAGCCATTGGTTCTACCCGCTTCTGCATGGGTGCGGCGTGGAAGCACCCATCGGCCAAAGACATGCCCTACGTGCTGGAGATGGTCAAAGGCGTGAAGGCCATGGGCCTGGAAACCTGCATGACCCTCGGCAAGCTCGACCAGGAGCAGACCAAGGCCCTGGCCCAGGCCGGCCTGGACTACTACAACCACAACCTCGACACCTCGCCGGAGTTCTACGGCAGCATCATCACCACCCGCACCTACAGCGAGCGCCTGCAGACCTTGGCTTATGTGCGCGATGCCGGGATGAAGATCTGCTCCGGCGGTATCCTCGGCATGGGTGAGTCGCTGGACGACCGCGCCGGCCTGCTGATCCAGCTGGCCAACCTGCCCGAGCACCCGGAATCGGTACCGATCAACATGCTGGTCAAGGTGGCCGGCACGCCGCTGGCCGAGGAAGAGGACGTCGACCCGTTCGACTTCATCCGCATGCTGGCCGTGGCTCGTATCCTCATGCCCAAGTCGCACGTGCGCCTGTCCGCTGGCCGCGAGCAGATGAACGAACAGATGCAGGCCCTGGCCTTCATGGCTGGCGCCAACTCGATCTTCTACGGCGAAAAACTGCTGACCACCGCCAACCCGCAGGCCGACAAGGACATGCAACTGTTCGCACGCCTGGGCATCAAGCCCGAAGCGCGTGAAGAACACGCCGACGAAGTGCACCAGGCGGCCATCGAGCAGGCGCTGGTCGAACAGCGCAGCAGCGAGATGTTCTACAACGCCGCGACGGCCTGAGATGGCCTTCGACCTGGCGGCGCGCCTGGCCGAACGGCGCGCCGCAGACCTGTATCGGCAGCGGCCGCTGCTGCAGAGCCCGCAGGGGCCGGAAGTGGTTGTCGATGGCCAGCGCTTGCTGGCTTTCTGCAGCAATGACTATCTGGGCCTGGCCAACCATCCTGAGGTGATTGCCGCCTGGCAGGCCGGCGCCGAGCGCTGGGGTGTCGGCGGCGGTGCCTCGCACCTGGTGATCGGCCACAGTACGCCGCACCACCAGGTGGAAGAGGCCTTGGCCGAGCTCACCGGGCGCCCGCGTGCGCTGCTGTTCTCCACCGGCTACATGGCCAACCTGGGCGCCATCACCGCGCTGGTGGGGCAGGGTGACACAGTGCTGCAAGACCGTTTGAATCATGCCTCCCTGCTGGATGGCGGGCTGCTCAGCGGCGCCCGTTTCAACCGCTACCTGCACAACGACCCGGCCAGCCTGGCCAGCCGCCTGGACAAGGCCGTCGGCAATACCCTTGTGGTGACCGACGGCGTGTTCAGCATGGACGGCGACCTGGCCGACCTGCCGGCGCTGGCCGATGTCGCCCGCGCGCGCGGTGCCTGGCTGATGGTTGACGATGCCCATGGCCTGGGCACCCTCGGCACCCAGGGCGGCGGTATCGTCGAACACTTCGGCCTGGGCGTTGAAGATGTGCCGGTGTTGATCGGTACGCTGGGCAAGGCCTGTGGTACCGCTGGTGCCTTTGTGGCCGGCAGCGAAGAGTTGATCGAGGCGCTGGTGCAGTTCGCCCGCCCGTACATCTACACCACCAGCCAGCCACCGGCGCTGGCCTGCGCCACCCTCAAGAGCCTGGAGTTGCTGCGCCGCGAGACCTGGCGCCGCGAGCATCTGGCCGCGCTGGTCCGCCAGTTCCGTGAAGGCGCGCAGCAGATCGGCCTGGAATTGATGGACAGCCCGACCCCGATCCAGCCCATCGTCATCGGCGACAGCGCGCAGGCCCTGCGCCTGTCACGCATGCTGCGCGAGCGCGGCTTGCTGGTGACGGCCATCCGCCCGCCCACTGTGCCGGCGGGCAGCGCACGCCTGCGGGTGACTTTGAGCGCCGCACACAGCGAGGCGCAGGTGCAGCTATTGTTGAATGCATTGGCCGAGTGTTATCCACAATTGGAGAGCGCCGATGCGTAATCGACTTGTTCTGTTGCCTGGCTGGGGCCTGGGCACTGCTTCCCTGGAGCCGCTGGCCGCCAGCCTGCGCGCCCAGGACGCCCGCCTGCAGGTGGAGCTGATGCCCTTGCCGGAGCTGGCCGACAGCGATGTGCAGGCCTGGGTCGACCACCTCGACCGCAAGCTGCCGAGCGATGTCTGGCTGGGTGGCTGGTCGTTAGGCGGCATGCTGGCCAGCGCGCTGGCGCACAAGCGCGGCGACCATTGCTGTGGCCTGCTGACCTTGGCCAGCAACCCCAGTTTCGTGGCTCGCCCCGACTGGCCCCACGGCATGGCCGAAGACACTTTCGGCACCTTCCTCGACGGCTGCCGCAGCCATACCCAGGTCACCCTGAAGCGCTTCCGTACCTTGTGCAGCGACGGTGCCCAGCAGTCGCGTACCCTGCTGCGCCAGCTGGGTGTCGGCGTGCCGGACACCGACCCGCTGTATCTGGCCACCGGCCTTGAGGTGCTGGCCAAGCTGGATACCCGCGAAGCACTGCAGGCCTACGGTGGCCCGCAGCTGCACCTGTTCGCCGGCAGCGATGCGCTGGTGCCGGCAGACGCGGCAAAAGCGCTGAGTGAGCTGCTGCCCGATGTGGAAGTGGGCCTGGTTGAAGACAGTTCCCACGCGTTCCTGCTGGAGTACCCGCAGGAACTGGCGGCGGGCATCAAGAGTTTCCTGCATGAGAGTGGCGATGACTGACCTTTCCCGTCCGACCCTGCCCGGCGCGCTGCCCGACAAGCGCCAGGTAGCGGCCTCGTTCTCCCGCGCCGCCGCCAGCTACGACAGCGTGGCAGCCTTGCAGCGTGCGGTGGGTTCGAGCTTGCTGGAGCAGTTGCCAGAAGGCCTGCAGCCGTCACGCTGGCTGGATCTGGGCAGCGGCACCGGTCATTTCAGCCGGGCGCTGGCCGAGCGTTTCCCCCAGGCCAGCGGCGTGGCGGTGGATATCGCCGAGGGTATGTTGTGCCATGCCCGCAACGAACAGGGCGGGGCTCTCTATCACGTGGCCGGTGACGCCGAGCGTTTGCCGCTGCGCGATGCCAGCGTCGACCTGGTGTTCACCAGCCTGGCCGTGCAGTGGTGCGATCAGTTCGCCAGCGTGCTGGCAGAAGCGCTGCGAGTGCTGCGCCCGGGCGGCGTTTTGGCCTTCAGCAGCCTGTGTGTGGGCACCCTCGATGAACTGCGCGCCAGTTGGCAGGCGGTGGATGGCCTGGTGCATGTGAACCGCTTCCGCCGTTTCGAGGATTATCAGCGCCTGTGCGCCGCCAGCGGCTTCGAACAGCTTGGGCTGCAGCGCTGCCCACACGTGCTGCACTACCCGGATGTACGCAGCTTGACCCATGAGCTCAAGGCCCTCGGCGCCCACAACCTGAACCCCGGCCGACCTTCCGGGCTTACCGGCCGGGCGCGCATGCAGGGCTTGCTGCAGGCTTATGAGGCGTTTCGCCAGCCCGAGGGGCTGCCCGCCACCTATCAGGTGGTCTATGGTTTGTTGCGCAAGCCACAGGCGTAAGGGAGGCGAGATGAACCAGGCCTATTTCATTGCCGGTACCGATACCGATGTTGGCAAGACCACCATCGCTGCCGGGCTGTTGCATGCGGCACGGTTGCAGGGCATGAGTACGCTGGGGGCCAAGCCGGTGGCCTCCGGTTGCACGATGACATCGAAAGGCTTGCGCAACAGCGACGCTCAGGCGTTGATCGATGAGAGCACGATCAAGCTGCCCTACGAGCAGGTCAACCCGTTTGCCTTCGAACCGGCTATCGCACCCCATGTGGCAGCGCGCGAGGCGGGGGTAACGCTTGCCGTGTCGGAGCTGTTGGCGGCGATGCGCAATGTGCTGCAACAGAATGCCGACTTTACCCTGATCGAAGGGGCTGGTGGCTGGCGCGTGCCGTTGTCGGGGCAAGACAACTTGTCCGATCTGGCCATTGCCCTCAAGCTGCCGGTGATCCTGGTGGTGGGAGTGCGGCTGGGGTGCATCAGCCACGCCTTGCTCAGCGCCGAGGCGATTGCCCGTGACGGCCTGCAATTGGCGGGGTGGGTGGCGAACATCATAGAGCCGCGTACTTCGCGGCTGGAAGAGAACCTGGCCAGCCTGGCCGAGCGCTTGCCGGCGCCATGCCTGGGGCGGGTGCCCAAATTGAAGCAGGCCAGTGCCGACATGGTGGCTGAACATTTGCAGCTGGATCTGCTGGATTAGCCGTTTCCAGGCTTGGCCTTTTCGCGGGTAAACCCGCTCCCACAGGATCTCCACAGTTTTGGAGACTTGTGCAGTACCTGTGGGAGCGGGTTTACCCGCGAAGAGGCCAGTGCAGGAATACCCAAGGCCTATCAACTGGCACCGGGCCATTAGGGATTTAAACGGGCCTTTTCGCCCCTGGCCTGCTTTAATTGGGCCTGTTCGTCATCCAGCGTCAATGGAGTCCTGACATGGAAATCACCGGTAGCTCCGCCTATTACGCGGGCCTGAGCGCAATCCAGACCGGCCAGAACCGCGTCGATCAGGCTGCCAGCCAGATCGCCAGCACCACCGCCGAACGTAGCGCCACCAGCCAGTCCAGCGATTATCAGGCCGAACGCCTGCGCGCGGTCGACCGCAGCCAGCAGATGGACCTGGCCACCAGCACCGTGCAGCTGGCCGTGGGCAAACTTGAGGTCGAGCTTGGCGCAAAGGTCGCCAAGGCATCCGACGAAATGCTCGGCCGGTTCATCGATACCTACGCCTGATCTTTGGCGTCTTCCCCAATACCAGCGCCCTCAACCTGTGGGAGCGGGTTTACCCGCGAATGCGTCAGCCCGGACAACTTTGTTTTCCGGGCCGGCCTCTTCGCGGGTAAACCCGCTCCCACAGGTATCACGCCATGCTTTGGCGGCTTTGCCATTTTTCGTGGCGTAAATGACACCATAGTCCATCCTTGACATAAGGCGGAGCTAAACGTAAGTTTCAAACAACTGTTTGATTGACGGCCGCCAAGCGCGTGTCACCCCACAGAACTCACCTAGAGGTTCATCGCAATGCCTGATTACAAAGCCCCCTTGCGTGATATCCGCTTCGTTCGCGACGAGCTGCTCGGTTATGAGGCGCACTATCAGAGCCTGCCGGGTTGCCAGGACGCCACGCCCGACATGGTCGACGCGATCCTCGAAGAAGGCGCGAAGTTCTGTGAGCAGGTGCTGTCGCCGCTGAACCGTGTGGGTGATCAGGAAGGCTGCACCTGGAGCGAATCGGGCGTGAAAACCCCGACCGGCTTCAAAGAGGCCTACCAGCAGTTCGTCGAAGGCGGCTGGCCCAGCCTGGCGCATGACGTCGAGCACGGCGGCCAAGGCCTTCCGGAGTCGCTGGGCCTGGCACTGAGCGAGATGGTCGGCGGTTCGAACTGGTCCTGGGGCATGTACCCGGGCCTGTCGCACGGCGCGATGAACACCATCTCCGCGCACGGTACTGCCGAGCAGCAGCACACCTACCTGACCAAGCTGGTATCCGGCGAGTGGACCGGCACCATGTGCCTGACCGAGCCGCACTGCGGTACCGACCTGGGCATGCTGCGCACCAAGGCCGAGCCACAGGCCGACGGCAGCTACAAGGTGTCGGGCACCAAGATCTTCATTTCGGCCGGTGAGCACGACATGGCCGACAACATCGTCCATATCGTCCTGGCCCGCCTGCCGGACGCACCGGCTGGCACCAAGGGCATCTCGCTGTTCATCGTGCCGAAGTTCCTGCCCAACGCCGAAGGCGGTGTAGGCGAGCGCAACGGCGTGAGCTGCGGCTCGATCGAACACAAGATGGGTATCCACGGCAACGCCACCTGCGTGATGAACTTCGACGGCGCTACCGGCTACCTGATCGGCCCAGCCAACAAAGGCCTGAACTGCATGTTCACCTTCATGAACACCGCTCGCCTGGGTACCGCGCTGCAAGGCCTGGCCCACGCCGAGGTGGCGTTCCAGGGTGGCCTGAAGTACGCCCGTGAGCGCCTGCAGATGCGTTCGCTGACTGGCCCGAAGGCACCGGACAAGGCTGCTGACCCGATCATCGTCCACCCGGACGTGCGTCGCATGCTGCTGACCATGAAGGCCTTCGCCGAAGGCAACCGCGCGATGGTGTACTTCACTGCCAAGCAGGTGGACATCGTCAAGTACAGCCAGGATGAAGAAGAACGCAAGAAGGCCGATGCCCTGCTGGCGTTCCTGACCCCGATCGCCAAGGCGTTCATGACCGAAGTCGGCTTCGAAGCCGCCAATCATGGCGTGCAGATCTACGGCGGCCACGGCTTCATCGCCGAGTGGGGCATGGAGCAGAACGTACGCGACAGCCGTATTTCCATGCTGTACGAAGGCACCACTGGTATTCAGGCCCTGGACCTGCTCGGTCGCAAGGTGCTGATGACCCAGGGCGAAGCGCTGAAGGGCTTCACCAAGATCGTGCACAAGTTCTGCCAGGCGCAGGAAGGCAACGAAGCGGTCAAGGAGTTCGTCGAACCGCTGGCGGCGCTGAACAAGGAATGGGGCGAGCTGACCATGAAAGTGGGTATGGCCGCCATGAAGGACCGCGAGGAAGTGGGTGCGGCCTCGGTCGATTACCTGATGTATTCCGGCTACGCCTGCCTGGCCTACTTCTGGGCCGACATCGCCCGCCTGGCGGCCGAAAAACTGGCTGCCGGCACCAGCGAAGAAGCGTTCTACACCGCCAAGCTGCAGACCGCGCGCTTCTACTTCCAGCGCATCCTGCCGCGTACCCGTACTCATGTGGCGACCATGCTCTCGGGTGCCAACAACCTGATGGCGATGGACGAAGAACACTTCGGCCTGTCGTACTGATCCTGCCGCTGTAAAGCAAACCCGCCTGCCTTCACCGGCAGGCGGGTTTTTGCATTTTGGGGCTGCACGCGATCCCTGTGTTTTACACGATCCTTGTGGGAGCGGGTTTACCCGCGAAGAATGCGACGCGGTATATGGCACCGGCTTTGCCGGTGTTCGCGGGTAAACCCGCTCCCACAATGATCGAGTGCACGCCGGAATTTGCTGTTCATTCCATCCGCATATTCAACTGTTCATGTGCACTGCCGATGAAGTAAGGGCACAATGCCATTATTGATCTGCCGGGTCGGAGATTACCCTTGTTTCGTCTTAACGCTGTTCGCGCGAGCCACTTCCTGCCGTCGCTGATTCTTTTGCTGGCAGGCCTCGCCGCGGCCTATGTGAGAGACCTCAGTGTCTTTTTCACATCGCTGTTCAATGTCCTGCCCACCTTGGTCCTGCTGCTGGGCGGTGCCTACTGTGCGGTGTACCGTCGCCAGCGCGAGCTGTTCCTGATGCTCACGGTGTACATCGCCTACTACCTGCTCGACACCCAGACCGACTTCTACCGTGACCATGGCCGCGTGCGCGAGGACGCGGCGGTGATCTTCCACCTCGTGTGCCTGCTGCTGCCCGCCCTGTTCGGGCTGTATGGTGCCTGGCAGGAGCGTACCCACCTGCTGCAGGACCTGCTCGCCCGTGGCGCGGTGCTGTTCGCCGTGGGCAGCGTGGCAGTGGCCCTGGAGCAAAGCTACCCGGAAGCACTGCTGACCTGGTTGGCAGAAATCCGCTGGCCAACCTTGCATGGCCAGTGGATGAGTCTTATCCAGATGGTCTACCCGCTGTTCCTCGGCGTGTTCATCCTGCTGGTGGTGCAATACCTGCGTGCGCCACGGCCGCTGCATGCTGCGCAGGTGATGGGCCTGCTGGGTATCTTCTGGATGCTGCCGCAAACCTTCATCTTGCCGTTTACCCTGAATATCATGTGCAGCCAGGTAATGCTGATGATCGCCGCAGCGGTGGCGCACGAGGCCTACCAGATGGCCTTCCGCGACGAACTGACCGGGCTGCCGGGGCGCCGTGCGCTGAACGAGCGCATGCAGCGCCTGGGGCGCAACTATGTGATCGCCATGACCGATGTCGACCACTTCAAGAAATTCAACGACACCCACGGCCACGATGTCGGCGACCAGGTGCTGCGCCTGGTTGCCAGCCGCCTGTCCAAGGTCACCGGGGGTGGCCGCGCCTACCGCTATGGCGGCGAGGAGTTCGCCCTGGTGTTTGCCGGCAAGACCGCCGAGGAATGCGTGCCGCATGTGGAAGCCGTGCGCGAAGTGATCGCCAACTACGTGATGCACCTGCGCGACCAGCACAACCGCCCGCAGGACGATACCGCCGGGCGCCAGCGACGGGCGGGCAGCAGTGGCGGCTCGGTGTCGGTCACCATCAGCATCGGCGTGGCCGAGCGCCAGGCCGATCATCGCAACCCCGAGGCAGTGTTGAAATCTGCCGACCAGGCGCTGTACAGCGCCAAGGGCGCGGGGCGCAATTGTGTCATGGTGCATGGGCAACAATCGCAGCGAGGGGCAGTGCGCACGGCGTGACCGAAATAGACTATGCGGTCTAGTGATGACCCTATGTCTCGTAAAAGTTGTTCGGTTACACTGCCTGCAACCCAGTGTCGCGGTTCCCCGAGACCGCCCCGACCCGACTAGCGAGAGGTTGTCATGGCTGAATATAAAGCGCCCCTGCGCGACATGCGCTTCGTACTGAATGAAGTCTTCAACGTGACCGAGCAATGGGCGCAACTGCCCGGGCTGGCCGATGTTGTCGACACCGACACGGCCATGGCGGTGCTGGAAGAAGCCGGCAAGGTCACTGCCCGGTCCATCGCGCCGCTCAGCCGCGCTGCCGATGAAGAGGGCTGCCACTGGGACAACGGCGCGGTGCGCACGCCGGCCGGTTTCATCGAGGCCTACAACACCTACGCCGAAGGCGGGTGGGTGGGCGTGGGCGGTGACCCGCTGTTCGGCGGCATGGGCATGCCCAAGGTCATCTCGGCCCAGGTCGAGGAAATGGTCAATGCCTCCAGCCTGTCCTTTGGCCTGTACCCGATGCTGACTGCCGGCGCCTGCCTGTCGATCAATGCCCACGCCAGTGAAGCGCTGAAGGAAAAGTACCTGCCGAACATGTACGCCGGCGTGTGGGCCGGTTCCATGTGCCTGACCGAGCCGCACGCCGGTACCGACCTGGGCATCATCCGCACCAAGGCCGAGCCCCAGGCCGACGGCAGCTACAAGGTCAGCGGCACCAAGATCTTCATCACTGGTGGCGAGCACGACCTGACGGAGAACATCATCCACCTGGTGCTGGCCAAGCTGCCGGACGCACCGGCAGGGCCGAAAGGCATTTCGCTGTTCCTGGTGCCGAAGTTCCTGGTAAATGAAGACGGCAGCCTGGGCGCCCGCAACGCGGCCACCTGTGGCTCGATCGAGCACAAGATGGGCATCCAGGCTTCGGCCACCTGTGTGATGAACTTCGACGAGGCGGTCGGTTACATCGTCGGTGAACCGAACAAAGGCCTGGCGGCCATGTTCACCATGATGAACTACGAGCGCCTGGGCGTTGGTATCCAGGGCCTGGCCTCGGCCGAGCGCTCCTACCAGAATGCCGTGGAGTACGCCCGCGACCGCCTGCAGAGCCGCGCCCCGACCGGGCCACAAGCCAAGGACAAGGCCGCTGACCCGATCATCGTTCACCCTGATGTTCGCCGCATGCTGCTGACCATGAAGTCGCTGATCGAGGGTGGCCGTGCCTTCTCCAGCTACGTGGCCATGCAACTGGACAGTGCCAAGTACAGCGAAGACGCCGCCGTGCGCAAGCGCAGCGAAGAGCTGGTGGCACTGCTGACACCGGTGGCCAAGGCCTTCCTCACCGACCTGGGCCTGGAGTGCACGGTGCACGGCCAGCAGGTGTTCGGCGGGCATGGCTACATTCGCGAATGGGGGCAGGAGCAACTGGTGCGCGATGTGCGTATTACGCAGATTTATGAAGGCACCAACGGTATCCAGGCCCTCGACCTGATGGGGCGCAAGGTGGTGGCCAGTGGTGGGGCGTACTACCGACTGTTCTCCGACGAGATTCGCCAGTTCATCGCCAGCGCGGGCAGCGAGCTGGATGAATTTGCCAAGCCGTTGGGTGCTTATCTCGATCAACTCGACGGGCTGACCGAGTGGGTGCTGGAGCAGGCCAAGGGCAACCCGAACGAAATTGGCGCGGCTTCGGTCGAGTACCTGCATGCCTTTGGTTATGTCGCCTATGCCTACATGTGGGCGTTGATGGCGCAGGCGGCCAGGGCGGGTGAAGGGGACGAGGCGTTCTACTCGGGCAAGCTGGGCACGGCGCGGTTCTTCTTTGCGCGGTTGCTGCCGAGGGTGGATTCGCTGGTGGCTTCGGTGAAGGCGGGGAGTGAGTCGCTGTACTTGCTGGATGCCGAGCAGTTCTGAGGGGTTTTTGGGGGCTGCTTTGCAGCCCATCGCGACACAAGGCCGCTCCTACAGGTACAGCGCAGGCCCTTAGGGTGTTGCGGTCCCTGTGTAGGAGCGGCCTTGTGTCGCGATGGGCCGCAAAGCGGCTCCAATCCAGGCAAATCTGGGAATGAATCCCCCTTTGTAAGCTTTTTCCTACACAACGTGGTGACTTTTCGCCACTGTTCTCAGATTGGATCCAGGGCTAATCTTTACCACATGGACGTTGCGCAGGAAGCGCAAAGGACAGATCAAGGACGACGACGAAGGACCACCTGCCAGGATGGCGGGGCGATACGGATGTCACAGGGAAACAGTCTGGAAAACCCCGCTTCGGCGGGGTTTTCTTTGTGCGCGTGTTTTCAACCCAGCACATCCAGCGGTGATGCGCCCGACAGGCGTGCGTCCGTCTCTTCCTCCAACAGCGTGCGCAGCAGCTCCACAGAAGCCTGCTGGCGCTGGGCGTCGCGGAATACCAAACCAACCTTCAGCGGTACTCGCGGCTCGCTCAACGGCTTCCACAGCAGCCCTTGGTCATCCTCGGCGGCCTCCTTGGCCCGCCCTGGCAGGATGGTGGCCAGCGCGGTATGGGCAAGGCTGTCGAGAATCCCTGCCATGTTGTTCATCTCTGCCTGTACCTGCGGCCGACGCCCCTGGCTGGCCAGCTGCGCCTGCCAGATCTGGCGGATCTGGAATTCCTCGCCCAGCATCAGCATGGGCAGCTCGGCGGCCTGGCGGATGGACACCTTCTTGAAGTCCTTCAGCGGGTGGGTAGCGGGGATGACCAGTTGCAACTCATCTTCGTACAGCAGCAGACCATGCAGCCCTGGCTGGCGTGGCGGCAGGTAGCTGATGCCGATGTCCAGGCTGCCATTGAGCAGGCGCCGTTCTATCTCCAGCCCCGACAATTCGTAGATCTGCACCACAAGGTGCGGCTGTGCCCTGCGCAGGCGCTCGAGCAACTGCGGTACCAGGCTCGGCCGCACGGTCTGCAGCACGCCGATGGCCAAGGTACGCAACGACTGGCCCTTGAAATTGCGCATGGCCTCATGGGCGCGCTGCAGGCCGTCGAGCAGCGGCAGGGCGTGGTTGTACAGGGTATGGGCGGCCAGCGTTGGCAGCAGGCGCTTGTTGCTGCGTTCGAACAGGCTCAGGTCAAGGCTGTGCTCCAGCTGGCGGATCTGCTGGGAAAGCGCTGGCTGGGACAGCGACAGGCGCTCGGCGGCGCGGCCCACGTGACCTTCTTCATACACCGCGACGAAATAACGCAGTTGGCGGAAATCCATAAGTACTACTTATCGAAAATGCTGGAAAAACGAAATGGTCGAAAACCCTCGTGAGGCCTAGTCTATCGCCGTATTCCAATGGGTTACAGCGATGAAACGGTCGATTGTTACCCCGGATGAAAAACACTTTTGATAGGAAAGGCAAAATATCGAGTGCCGGTACCCAGACCGCACCGTGGCCGCCCCTGTCGTGATTGGTTGGAGCCCTGATGAACCTGTTCAACCTGCGCCGCCCGGCCCCTGCTGCCGTCGCCGAGCCCAAGCGTGCGCCGGTGATCCTGCCGGAAGCGCCGCAGCTTTCGCGCGAGCGCCTGATGCCCAGCACCGAACGCGCAGCACAGGTGTTCGTGCGTGGCCAGGGCTCCTGGTTGTGGGATAACGAAGGGCATGCCTACCTGGACTTCACCCAAGGGGGCGCAGTCAACAGCCTCGGCCACAGCCCCAGCGTGCTGGTGAAGGCGCTGGGCAACCAGGCCCAGGCGCTGATCAACCCGGGTTCGGGCTTTCACAGTCGTGGCCTGCTGGGGCTGGCCAATCGCCTGTGCCAGAGCACCGGCAGCGACCAGGCGTACCTGCTCAACAGTGGTGCCGAAGCCTGCGAAGGTGCGATCAAACTGGCCCGCAAATGGGGCCAACTGCACCGCAACGGCGCCTATCACATCATCACCGCCACCCAGGCCTGCCATGGTCGCAGCCTGGGCGCGTTGTCGGCGTCCGACCCGCTGCCGTGCAACCGCTGCGAGCCAGGCCTGCCGGGCTTCAGCAAGGTGCCGTTCAACGACCTGGGGGCGCTGCACGCCGAGGTGGACTCGCGCACCGTGGCGATCATGCTTGAGCCGATCCAGGGCGAGGCGGGTGTCATTCCGGCCACGCAGGAGTATCTCAAGGGTGTGGAAACGCTGTGCCGCGAGCTGGGCATCCTGCTGATCCTTGATGAGGTGCAGACCGGCATCGGCCGCTGTGGCGCGCTGCTGGCTGAAGAAACCTATGGCGTGCGCGCCGACATCATCACCCTGGGCAAGGGGCTGGGCGGGGGCGTGCCGCTGGCGGCGTTGCTGGCTCGGGGTACGGCGTGCTGCGCAGAGCCTGGCGAACTGGAAGGCAGCCACCATGGCAACGCGCTGATGTGCGCCGCTGGCCTGGCCGTGCTGGATACCGTGCTGGAGCCTGGCTTCTTCGCCCAGGTGCAGGACAACGGCCGCCACCTGCGTGACGGCCTGAGCCGGCTGGCCGGGCGTTATGGCCAGGGCGAAGTGCGCGGGCAAGGCCTGCTGTGGGCCCTGCAGATGCAGGAAAGCCTGGCTCGCGAACTGGTGGCGGCTGCCTTGCACGAAGGCCTGTTGCTCAACGCACCGCAGGCGGATGTGGTGCGTTTTTCGCCGGCGCTGACGGTGAGCAAGGGCAACATCGACGAAATGCTGCTGCGCCTGGCCCGCGCCTTTGCCCGCTTGCACACCCGGCAGCAGGCCCGCCGGGAAGTACCGGCCTGATCCGAATTTTACGAACCGTCTGGCGTTCCTGCGCATCGCCCCTGGCCTGTTTCATTCGGCCCGGGGCGTTTTTTTTTGCCTGTTGAACCTCTGTGGCGGGCAGCTAGTCTCTGATGTAACCCCTTCAGGAGAGACTCGCATGGACTTCATACGCATCATCATCGCCATCATCCTGCCGCCGCTGGGCGTGTTCCTGCAGGTGGGATTTGGCGGGGCGTTCTGGCTGAATATTTTGCTGACCCTGCTGGGGTACATTCCGGGGATCGTGCATGCGGTGTATATCATCGCCAAGCGCTGAGATTTTTGGGGCTGCTTTGCAGCCCATCGCGACACAAGGCCGCTCCTACAGGTACAGCGCCACATTCGGGCTTGTGCGATCCCTGTAGGAGCGGCCTTGTGTCGCGATGGGCCGCAAAGCGGCCCCAGAATCTCAGCCCCCCAACACCCGGCAATAGAACTTCCACTCTTCTTCCAAGGCATGCGCCAGGTTCTCCGCCTTGCGGAAGCCATGCCGCTCCCCCGCATAGAAGTGCCCTTCGGCCTTTATCCCGTTAGCCTGCAGCGCCGCCAACATCGACCGCGTCTGCTCCGGCACCACCACCGCATCCAGTTCGCCCTGGAAGAAAATCACCGGCACCTTGATCTGCCCCGCATGCAGTAGCGGCGTACGCTGGCGATAGCGCTCGGCGTCCTGCAGCGGGTCGCCGATCAGCCAGTCCAGGTAGTCCCCTTCGAACTTGTGGGTGGCCCTGCCCAGGGCAACTGGGTCGCTGACCCCGTACAGGCTGGCGCCGGCGCGGAACACATCATGGAACGCCAGGGCGCACAGTGTGGTGTAGCCGCCCGCGCTACCGCCGCGGATGAACGCCTTGCGGCTGTCGACCAGCCCACGTCCGGCCAGGTATTCCACCGCCGCGCAAGCATCGGCCACATCGCTTTCGCCCCAGCGCAGATGCAAGGCCTGACGGTATTCACGGCCATAGCCGGTGCTGCCCCGGTAGTTCAGGTCGGCGACGGCGAAACCGCGTTGGGTCCAGTACTGGATGCGCGGATCGAGTACGGGATAACAGGCCGAGGTTGGCCCGCCATGGATGAACACCACCAGCGGCGAGGCACCTTGCGAGCGGGCTGCCGGGTAGAAGAAGCCGTGGGCGCGGTGACCGTCACTGCCGTAGTGGATCGACTGCGGCAGGCTGATATGGCTTGCCGGCAGCACTTCGGCGCCACCAGCGAGCACACTGACTTCGTGGTTGCTACGGGCGATGGCGATGACCGTCGGCGGGCTGATCGGCGAGGCGGCAATGGCGTACAGGTGTTCTGCATCCATGGCCAGGCTGCGAAAGCGCGTGTAGGCGCTGGCGAAACGCTCCACGCGGCCATCGGCAGTGCGCAGCCCCAGTTGCCCGAAGCCGTCTTCGAACCAGCTGGCCAGATAACTTTGCTGCCCCAGCGCCAACCAGGTACTGGAGCCCAGTTGCCAGGGGGCTGCAGCGTGGTCCGCGGGCTCGGCAGGCAAGGCCTGCCAGCAGCCATCGACCTCGCCCCAGGGTTGCCAGAAGCCATCGCGGTCGGACAGGCAATAGAGTCGGCCTTCGCTATCGAAGCGCGGCTGCTGTAGCGACTCGTCAGCACTGGCAATACATTGCACCGGGCCCCAGTGGCCACTTGCATCACGTGCGCGGCACATCAGCCTGGTGATGGTCCAGGGTTGTGCCGGGCGATCCCATTCGACCCACGCCAGGCGCTGGCCATCGGCACTCACCGTAGGCGAAGCATAGAAGTCGGCACCCTCGGCAAGCACTTCGCGGGCATGTTCACCCAGGGCGACCAGACGATGCTCGACCCGTTCGCCATGCTGCTCCTCGACTGCCAGCACCCGGCCGTCGTGCCACTGCACATCGCCGTAGCGGCAGCTGGCATCTTCGGTCAGGGCACGCGGTACCGCGCCTTCCAGGGCCTGGGTATAGACCTGCTGGTCTTTTTCGTTGACGAACACCAACCCGTCACCACCCAGGCAAAAACTGCCACCGCCATATTCGTAGACCCGGCTACGCACACTGAAACCATCCGGTGTCAGGCAGCGGGCCTGCTGATGCTGCCAGTGCCAGATGCGACAGGCGCCATCGGCCGGGCGGAATTCGTTCCAGAACAGCCCCGCGTCGCTGACCTTGAGTTCGGCGAAGTCGGTGCCTGCGGCAACAGCCTGGGCAGCACTGAACTCAGCCGCGGACGATGACACGGGAGTTTCGTTCATTGCGGAAGGTCATCTGTTCAATGGTGAGCTGGGCGCTTTCCGCCTCTTCGCGGGCCTTGAGGATGATGCCGTGGTCGGCCGACTTGGCGCACACCGGGTCGGCGTTGCTGGCATCGCCGGTGAGCATGAAGGCCTGGCAGCGGCAGCCGCCGAAGTCCTTTTCCTTCTCGTCGCAGGAGCGGCAGGGTTCGGGCATCCACTCATAGCCACGGAAGCGGTTGAAGCCGAACGAGTCGTACCAGATGTGGTGCAGGTCGTGGTCGCGCACGTTGGGAAACCGCACCGGCAACTGACGCGCGCCGTGGCAGGGCAGGGCGGTGCCGTCCGGGGTGATGGTGAGGAACAGGCTGCCCCAGCCGTTCATGCAGGCCTTGGGGCGCTCCTCATAGTAGTCCGGGGTGACGAAGATCAGCTTGCACGGGTTGCCCTCGGCCTTGAGCTTGTCCCGATACTCGTTGGTGATGCGTTCGGCCCGTTCCAGCTGCGCGCGGGTCGGCAGCAGGCCCAGCCGGTTGAGGTGGGCCCAGCCGTAGAACTGGCAGGTGGCGAGCTCGACGAAGTCGGCCTCAAGGGCGATACACAGCTCGATGATGCGGTCGATCTTGTCGATGTTGTGCCGGTGGGTGACGAAGTTGAGCACCATTGGGTAGCCATGGGCCTTCACCGCACGGGCCATTTCCAGCTTTTGCGCAAAGGCCTTCTTCGAGCCGGCCAGCAGGTTGTTCACCTGCTCGTCGCTGGCCTGGAAGCTGATCTGGATATGGTCCAGGCCGGCTTTCTTGAAGTCGGCGATGCGCGCTTCGGTCAGGCCGATGCCCGAGGTGATCAGGTTGGTGTAGTAGCCCAGCCGGCGGGCCTCGCCGATCAGTTCGGCGAGGTCCTGGCGTACCAGCGGTTCTCCGCCGGAAAAGCCGATTTGCGCGGCACCCATTTCCCGGGCTTCGGCCATTACCTTGAACCACTGCGCGGTGCTCAGCTCCTGGCCCTGGGCTGCGAAGTCCAGCGGGTTGGAGCAGTACGGGCACTGCAGCGGGCAACGGTAGGTCAGCTCGGCCAGCAGCCAAAGCGGCAGGCCGACTGCTGGCGTGGGCGGTAACTCAGGCGAGGACGATCCAGTGTTCGGCACGGGCCACCTCCATGAACTGCTCGATGTCATCGGCCACTTCCGGGACACCGGGGAACTGTTGTTCGAGTTCGCTGATGATCGCGGCAACGTCGCGTTGGCCGTCGATCAGGCCACCGATCAGGGCCGCGCTGTCGTTGAGCTTGATCATGCCCTCTGGGTACAGCAGCACATGGCCCTTTTGCGCCGGTTCGTACTGGAAGCGATAACCGGGGCGCCAGTTCGGCACTTGATTACGGTTGAAACTCATAGGGTGATCCCTTTGTGCCACACCCGTTCCTGGGTGACGGAGTGATAGGGCGGGCGGTTCAGCTCGTAGGCCATGCTCATCGCGTCGAGCATGCTCCACAGGATATCCAGCTTGAACTGCAGTATCTCCAGCATACGCTCCTGGCCCGCGCGGGTGGTGTAGTGCTGCAGGGTAATCGCCAGGCCGTGCTCCACGTCACGTCGGGCCTGGCCCAGGCGGGTGCGGAAGTATTCATAGCCCGCGGGGTCGATCCACGGGTAATGCTGCGGCCAGCTGTCCAGGCGCGACTGGTGGATCTGCGGGGCGAACAGCTCGGTCAGCGAACTGCTGGCTGCTTCCTGCCAGCTGGCCCGGCGGACGAAGTTGACGTAGGCGTCCACGGCGAAGCGCACGCCGGGCAGTACCAGCTCCTGTGAGCGCAACTGATCCGGGTCCAGCCCGACGGCCTGGCCCAGGCGCAGCCAGGCTTCGATACCACCGTCCTCGCCGGGTGCGCCATCGTGGTCGAGCAGGCGCTGGATCCACTCGCGGCGCACTTCGCGGTCGGGGCAGTTGGCCAGGATCGCGGCATCCTTCATCGGGATGTTGACCTGGTAGTAGAAGCGGTTGGCCACCCAGCCCTGGATCTGTTCGCGGGTGGCGCGGCCTTGGTACATCGCCACGTGGTACGGGTGATGAATGTGATAGTAGGCGCCCTTGGCGCGCAGGGCCTGCTCGAATTCGGCAGGGGACATTGGCAGTGCGTCGCTCATTCGGCTGGCTCCTGTACGACAAACTTGTTAGCTGGCACGCACCCTGTGGGAGCGGGTTTACCCGCGAACACCGGCGAAGCCGGTGCCATACACTGTGTGGGAGTCTTCGCGGGTGAACCCGCTCCCACAGGGCCTGTGTTGCTTTGTGCGATCTGGCTGTTACAACTCGATACTCATGCCATCAAAGGCCACTTCCACACCCCGGCGCAGCACTTCGGCACGCTCGGGCGAGTCTTCGTCGAGAATCGGGTTGGTGTTGTTGATGTGGATAAGTACCTTGCGCTGGCGCGGGAAGCCATCCAGCACCTCCAGCATGCCGCCGGGGCCGTTCTGCGCCAGGTGGCCCATCTCGCGGCCGGTACGGGTACCCACGCCACGGCGCTGCATTTCATCATCTTCCCACAGGGTGCCGTCGACCAGCAGGCAGTCGGCGCCGTCCATCATCGTCAGCAGCTTGTCGTCCACCTGGCCCAGGCCCGGAGCGTAGAACAGCTTGCCGCCGGTGCGGGTGTCCTCGACCAGCAGGCCAAGGTTGTCGCCCGGGTGCGGGTCGAAGCGGTGCGGCGAATAGGGCGGGGCGGCGCTGCGCAGGGGGAACGGGGTGAAGCGCAGGTTGGGGCAGGCGTCGATGACGAAGCTGCCTTCCAGCTCGATGCGGTTCCACTGCAGGCCGCCGTTCCAGTGGCTGAGCATGTTGAACAGCGGGAAGCCGGTGGTCAGGTCCTGATGGACCATGTCGGTGCACCATACCTGATGTGGGCAGCCTTCGCGCAGGCTGAGCAGGCCGGTGGTGTGGTCGATCTGGCTGTCCAGCAGAATGATGGCGTTGATGCCGGTGTCGCGCAGGGCGCGGGCCGGCTGCATCGGGGCAAAGGCTTGAAGCTGCGCGCGAATGTCGGGCGAGGCATTGCACAGCACCCAGTGCACGCCATCGTCGGACAGGGCGATGGACGACTGGGTGCGCGGCGTGGCCCGCAGGGTACCGTCACGCAAGCCCTTGCAGTTGACGCAGTTGCAGTTCCACTGTGGGAACCCGCCGCCGGCGGCGGAACCGAGAACCTGGATGTACATGGCCACTCTCTCTGCAGAAACCGTAGCGAAAAAACGAAAACGCCCCGGCAGGCCGAGGCGTTGAACCGTAAGCCGGGCTTAGCGGTTGGCGAAGTACATGGTGACTTCGAAGCCGATGCGCAGATCAGTGTATGCAGGTTTGGTCCACATGGAATTACTCCTTCCGGATGAGGGGGTGGGTTTGTCAGCTACTACTTGGGTACCGCCATTGGCTGGAGGTTCCCCTGGCTGGGATTGCGCTATCTTACAAGAAAAATTTGTACCGAAAGGTTAATTATTCGAAAACTCCCTTGCGGTTTTCGTAACAATCATGGGGTCGAGCCCAGCCAGGAAGCATCTGGTGCGGCAGCGTTGGCAAGGCATAGCCAAGGGGAACCTGTATCGAGCAGATGGCTCAGCAGGTGGTCCAGATCCGTCTGCCGCGTTTTCAGGATAGACCTGCGCAATGCATCCAGCCTGCCGGGTTGTGTGGCCAGGTATGTCTGCCACGCCCATTCGGCGACTTCGGCGTTGCCCATCGCCGCTTCATCGAATT
Source organism: Pseudomonas sp. NLJ1 (assembly GCF_049486705.1). Taxonomy (NCBI): domain Bacteria; kingdom Pseudomonadati; phylum Pseudomonadota; class Gammaproteobacteria; order Pseudomonadales; family Pseudomonadaceae; genus Pseudomonas; species Pseudomonas sp. NLJ1. The sequence continues at coordinate 3,226,545 of NZ_CP137735.1, forward strand.
GCCCGGCCAGGGCCTGACGAGCGGCAGGGGCCAGGGTAACGCCCCGGCGCAGCAAGGTGAGCAGGTGGTCGAGGATCTGTACCTGGCTGGCATGAGGCGACTGGACCCCGAACAGCAGGCCGCCGACCCCCTCCACCTGACGAAAGGTACTGAACACCGCATAGCCGAGTTGCAATTCTACCCGCAGCCGTTGATAAACCGGCCCTTGCAGCAATTGGGCGAGCAGACGGCCAGGGGCTTCCATGGCCGCCGGCAGTGGGCAGAACAGCAGCAGGGCATGCTCGCTGCCGGGTACTTCGGCATGTTGCCAACGGCGGCTGGCCCATGCGGGTAGAGGGCCAGGCGCCGAGCCTTGGCCAGGGCAGTGCTGCAACACACTGCCCAATGCGTTCAGGGCGGCATCGTCGAAGCCGGTAGCCAGGCCGTGCCAGCGTGTTTGCTGCCACAGGTTGTCGAGATGCGTTTGTGTCAGGTTGCAGGCCGGAACAGGTGCAGGCCTGGCGCCCAGCACAGCGTCGGGCAACTGCTTGAGCAGTGCCCGGATGGGGATCAGTGCCGGAGGCTGCGTCGAACAGGGTAGCCAGCTGCCTGCCGGGGGCTCGAGCATCGGTGCCAAGGCCTGTTCCACAGTGCGCAGCACCGCTGCCGGTAGCCCGGCGCAGCGCAGTTGCCAGTATTCGCCAGCGGCACTGAACTGCAACTGCACCGATACCCGCTCGCAGCGCTCCTGCAGGGGCTGCAGGGCACGTTCGAGCTGCGCATGCAGGCGCTGGCGCAAGGGTGAAGGAACATGCCAGCGCAGGTACAGCGCCGCATACTGACGAGCGCCAGGCAGTTGGTCGCTGACCTTCAGTGCCGCTGGCAGCGGCTGCGGCCTGGCAGCAGGCAAATCGGCCAGGAGCAAGGGGTCGACCGCCGGCAGTTGCCAGTGCCCATGCTCGCGGCCCGGCAGTCCTTCCAGCAGGGCACGAAGGGCCTGCAAGCCTTGTGTGTCCAAACCGCTGAACGGCTGGCCGGCGCTGTCCCGGCGGGCCAGCTCAAGCGCACTGGCACTGCGTTCGCGGCTTTGCTGCAGCAGTTCGAATTCGGTATTCAATTGCCCAGGGTCGGACTGGCGGATAAAGCCGAACCAGCCCTGCAACAGGGCACCGGCTTCCTCTACACAGGCGTCCTCGCTGAGCTTCAGTTCAATGTGCCACAGCAACTGCCCGGCGAAGGCGTACAGCGCCTCGGCCTTGAAGCCTTGCAGCCAGCCACGCTGGCGAAGCCCATCCAGCCAGGTGCCCGGGCGGCTATCGCCGAGGCAGGCGATCAGCAACTCAAGGGCCTGCTCGGCACCTGCCGGCAGGTTTTCGTGGCTGAACAGCAGGTGCGTGTCGGTCGCCGATAAAGGCGGTGGCAGAGCTTGTGGCACCCGTTCACCCGTTGCGAACAGTTTGGCATGCTGCCGGCCCAGCGATTCCAGTTCATCCAGCGGTTGCGGGCCGCACAGGCTCAAGGTGATCTGGCCGCCTTGGTAGAAGCGCTGGTGAAAGCCACCGAGCGCTTGCTGGAAGGCAGGATCCTGCAAGGCCAGGGTGTGCCGGTTACCGGCATGAAAAGCGCCCAGTGGATGGCCTGGTGCTGCGGATTGCAGCAAGGCGAACTGCTGCTGGGCCTGAGGGTTACGCGACCAGGCAATGAATTCGGCATGGATTACTTCACGTTCGCGCCGTTGGCGCTCGATGCCCAGGTCTGGCTCGGCCAACATCTGGCACAGGCGCTCCAGCCCCCCGGCCAGGGCGCCGGGCGGGACCTCGAAGAAAAAGTCGGTGGTGCGTTCGCGGGTGCTGGCATTGACCTGGCCGCCGAGGGCCTGCACGTAACGCATCAGGCCGTCGTCCAGAGGGAAGCGCGAGGTGCCGAGGAAGAACAGGTGCTCCAGGAAGTGGGCCAGGCCGGGCCATCTGCTCGGCGCATCGTGGCTGCCCGCATGTACCCGCAGTGCGGCGGCCGAGCGCTTCAGGCGCGGGGCGTGGCGCAGGGTTAGCTGCAGGCCGTTGGCGAGGGTGAGGTGGCGGGTGGCGTCAGGCATGGGAGCTCCGGTAACTGCTGTCCATGCTAACCCATTTGTTTGCAGGCTCGGCCTCTTCGCGGGCACGCCCGCTCCCACAGGCACTGCACAGCTTTCAGACCTGTAATTTAACCTGTGGGAGCGGGTTTACCCGCGAATGGGCCGCACAGCGGCCCCTGTCAGCCTTAACGCAGGTGCAGTTCCTGGCGCAGATCGCTCAGGTAAGGAAACGCCGCCCGCCCCTGCACCACCCGCTCATGCTCCAGCTCCGCCAGCAACTGGCACTCGTCCCGCCCGGCCATGGCCAGCAGGCTGCCATCCGGGCCGATGATGCTGCTCTGCCCGCAATACTGGATCTCGCCTTCCGAGCCGCAATAGTTGGCATACACCAGGTAGCACTGGTTCTCCTGCGCCCGGGCCCTCACGGTCACCTGGCAGATGAAGTCGTACGGCGACATGTTCGCCGTCGGCACCAGGATCAGCTCGGCACCGTCCAGCGCCAGGCGCCGGGCGTTTTCCGGGAACTCGATGTCGTAGCAGATCAGCAGGCCGACCTTCCAGCCATCGAGCTCCACCACCGGGAAATGGTCGGAGCCCGCGCTGAACATCGAGCGGTCCAGCTCGCCGAACAGGTGGGTCTTGCGATAGTTGCTCAGGCAGCGGCCGTGCGCATCGATCAACTGCACACTGTTGTAGATCGCGCCATCATCACCACGCTCCGGGTAGCCGTAGACGATGGCGATGCGGTGTGCCTGGGCGATCTCCACCACCTCCATGGCCGCAGGGCCATCGACGGCCTCCGCCAGCCGCTCGGCCTGGGCCAGGCCGATGTTGTAGCCGGTCAGGAACATCTCCGGGCACACCAGCAACCGGGCGCCGCGTTCGGCCGCCAGTTGCGCCTGATGACGCAACCGTTGCAGGTTGCCGGGCACGTCCAGTGGCTTGGGTGCGCCCTGGAACAGAGCAATGCGCATGCTGCCTCCTTGTCTCAGTCCGGCAGAGCGATCGGGCCGATCTCGTCGAACACGTCGCCTGGGCCGGGGTTGTCCGGGTGAGTGCGGCCACCGAAGTGGTTCATGATACCCCACACCGCATTCAGCGATGTCTGTACCGCGCCTTCCACCCAGGCCGGCGTCCACGACACGTCGTCACCGGCGATGAACATGCCGCGCTGCTCGGCAGGCATGTCCTGCTGCATGAAGTGCGCGTACATGCGCTGGTTGTAGCGGTAGTGACCCGGCAGGGCGCCCTTGAAGGCGCCGAGGAAGTGCGGGTCGGCTTCCCAGGAAACGGTGATCGGGTCGCCGATGATGTGCCCGGCGATGTCGGTCTTCGGGTAGATCTTCTTCAGTGCGTCCAGGGCCAGTTGCACGCGTTTTTCCACCGGGTGCGGCAGCATCTTCAGCGCGTCGCTCATCCACGAGTACGACAGGCAGATCACTCCCGGCTTGTCGTTGCCGTTGTCGAATAGGTAGGTGCCGCGGGTGAGGCGATCGGTAAGGGTCATGCTCATCAGGTCGCGGCCGGTTTCCGGATCCTTGTCCTTCCAGAACGGCCGGTCGACCATGACGAAGGTCTTTGACGACTGCATGTAGCGGGTGCGGTCCAGAGCCATCCACATCTTTTGCGAGAACAGCGATTCCTCGCAGTCGATCTGGGTGGTCAGCAGCCAGGTTTGGCAGGTGGCGAGCACGGCACTGTAGTGACGAGTGTCGCCCCAGTTGTCGGTGACCGCCAGGCGGCCATCGGCGGCGCGGGCGATGCGCTTGACCCCGGTACGCGGCGCGCCGCCATGCAGAGCGCTCAGGCTGGTGCCTTCCGGCCAATGCACGCAGCGCTCCGGTACATGGCGCCAGATGCCTTGCGGTACCTGCTCGACACCGCCGACTACCAGATGCTGGTGGTCGTCGCAGTTGGTCATCACCACGCGGAAGATTTCCAGCATCGAGTTGGGGAAGTCCGAGTCCCAGCCGCCGGTGCCGAAACCGACCTGGCCGAACACTTCGCGGTGCTGGAAGCTCAACTTGGCGAACGAGCGCGAGGTGGCGACGAAATCGTAGAAGGTGCGGTCGTCCCAAAGCGGTACCAGTTTGTTCCACAGCTCTTTCAGGCGCGGTACGTCACGGTCGCGGATGGCCTGCTGGATGTCGGCGAACTGGGCACCGCTTTCCAGCGCGTCGGCCCAGGCGTCGGCCACTTCGTGGAACAGCTTGGGCAGGTCGGTGGGTTTTTCGGCGTAGTAGGTCTGGCCTTCCAGGTCAATCACCGTGCTGCCCGAAGCCGGAGTCAGCGGGTTGGGGAACGGTTTGGTCTCCAGGCCCAGCTTGTCCACGTAGTGGTAGAAGGCGGTGGACGACACCGGGAAGCGCATGCCACCCAGTTCGGCGATGACCCCGTCGGTGCCGTTGAAGGTTTGCGAGCGCAGCCGGCCACCCAGTTTGGAGGCTTCGTACACCACCGGCTTGAGGCCCAGCTTCATCAGTTCGTAGGCCGCTACCAGGCCGGCGATACCGGCGCCCACGATTGCCACTTCCGCACCATGGTGCTCGGCCGGGATGCTGCCCAGGCCTGCGGGGTGCTCCAACCAGTCGTCGAAGGCGAAGGGGAAGTCCGGGCCGAAGATGGTGATGGGCTTTTTGCCGTCGGCGGGGTGGCGGTTTTTCTTGTTCATGAAGTGACCTTGCCAGAGAGGCTGCGCAGCGGGCGGAGCCTGAGTATAGGAGATGCCTGGGGGCCATTTTAGGGAGTGGGATGTTCGTTATTAAGATGCAGAGTGTTGTCTGAATGTCGCTTGTTTCGTCTAAATAAATGATTTTTCATCTTTTATGACGAATGTAGAGATCTCCAGGGGCAGCACCGGTCTCTGTGGGAGCGGGTTTACCCGCGAATGCTGCAGTGAATCTACCGACGCGTTCGCGGGTAAACCCGCTCCCACAGGGGGCTGTGTTGTGCTTGGGATCGTGGATGATCAGCAAATTCCTACACCCATGGCGGGAATTAAAGAATTACCCTACGCCCGCTATAGCCTCGGTCTGGCTGCGTGGGAAAAGCCTCATTGTTAACTTCACTGGGTCGCCGCTGTTCGGGCGACTGGGTGTGAGAACCCATCTCCAACTTCGTACCAAGGCTTATGTCATGGCAGCCGTCGCGGGCAGGCTTTCGCCTGGCCGGATTTCCAAGTTGGCCGGTTCTCACCCCGTGCATGGCTGCCACCCATTTCCCGTGAGAAGGAGTTGGTGAGCGGTTTCCTCAAGACTCAATTTGGAAATTGCATCATGAAGAAGACTGATTCCAACCAACCCGAAAAGCTTAAACCCACCGCAGAAAAAACCTTCTGCAACTGCGAATCCAGCCACCCGCCATTATTCGCCATCCGCCCCGGCATCGACGCCGCAGACGCCTTGGTCCACGCCTGCCTGCTGGCCCGTGGCCTCGATCAGATCGCCACCGACTACGCCCAGCATCACGCCCCCGAACGCAGCCGCGACATCGTCTGGTCGATGCAGCATTCCGCCGAAAGCCTTTCGGCGATTCTGGAAAGCCTGCTCGACGGCCAGGAAGCCTGACCGCCAGCCAGGTTCAGAGCGGCTGCCCGCGGTCCACCTTGCTGCTGAGAATGATCGATGTGGTGGTCTTCTCCACCCCGTCGACACTGCCGATCTGATCGAGCAACTGGTCCAGTTGCTCGGGCGAATCCGTACGCAGCCAGGCCACATAGTCGAACTCACCGCTCACGGCGCACAACTGCTGCACCTGGCCCATCGCACTCAGGCGCCGCACCACCTCCTTGCCCGAGCGCGGCTGCACCTTGATCCCCACATACGCCTGCAGCCCACCGCCCAGCACCCGCTGGCCCAGGCGCACGCCATAGCCGGAGATGACCTTGTTCTTCTCCAGCCGTTCAAGGCGCGAGTTCACGGTGGTGCGGGCGATGCCCAACTGGCGGGCGAGGGTGGCGACGCTTTCGCGGGCGTTGATCTGCAGCAGGGCGATCAGCTGGCGATCGATTTCATCCAGCGTGATGGAGCGGGAGTCCGACATGGCGAGTCTCTACGGTTGGCCTGCTAGCCTAGCCAGCCAGTGATGGCCAGAGCAAGGGCAGTCACAGCTGGCCGCGCCATCGCGGTCCCTTTGTAGGAGCGGCCTTGTGTCGCGAAAGGGCCGCAAAGCGGCCTCAGGATTTCAGCGTCGATGCAGATATTGCTGGGGCCGCTTTGCGGCCCTTTCGCGACACAAGGCCGCTCCTACAGCTACCGCGGCGGCCTGGCCCAGGATGTAAACATCAGCCGTAGCTTTTTCATCCGGCAGAACTGCCGAAAAGAAAAAGGCCTACGTTCTGCAACGTAGGCCTTTGAGTTTTCTGGTGGGCCCACACGGACTCGAACCGTGGACCAAAGGATTATGAGTTCGGCATGAATGCCGATAACTAAGCGAAACCGTACCATCGTAAGCGTAAGTACAGCAAGGCCATACTAGCGGGCAAAGCGGAGTTTAGCGTAAATTTGCGAAATGGGAAGGAACCTACCACTGTACCTAAGCTGTACCGGTGAAAGGTCTCCACGAAAACGGCAGTGGTAACACTTGGTGGTGGGAGCGAGCTTGGAATTTTCAACAGTTGTACAACCTCAGCGACAGCTAGGTACTGAGATCGGCAATCTGCTAGAAGCGCGTCAGCTGAAGCGTTTGTGTTTGGTTTCCGCTTTCGTGGGGCTACGAGCAATTTTGCGTCTACGAGACGCGATTATCGAGCAAAAGGAAAACGGTGCCGAGGTTGTTATCATTGTTGGGATTGATCTCGGGGGAACCACGAAAGAAGTTCTGGAAGAGCTTCTAAGGTGGGGTTGTAAAGTTTATGTTGCGCATAATGCTGTCCCGAGAGCTACATTCCATCCTAAGTGTTATATTTTTGAGGGTGAGAATAATGCAGTTGCTTTTGTAGGGTCTAACAATTTAACTGATGGTGGTATGTACAGTAACTATGAGGTTGCTGCCGAGTATAAATTTTCACTGCCTGCAGATTCAGGGGCTTATAATGATTTCTTACGGCAGCTTTCACCTATAACTTCCCCTGCGGAAGATATAATGCAAGAGCTGACAGTCGAATTGATTGCCGCGCTAGTACGACGGAGTCAGATACCAACTCAACAAGAAATTGGTGAGTTGCGCAAGCGCCAGCGTATAGTTGTACGCCGAGGCAGTGATGTTCCAGAAAACCCATTCCCATCCGTACCCACCCCTAGGGCACCGCTTTTAGACAAAGCGCTTCGTAGTGAAAATGACGTGGTAGCTGTGGCTCCGGAAGTTAATGGCGAGGGCGAAGGTTTGCCTCCGGTTGATCTTTCAACGGTGGCTAAATCACTAGTATGGCAGAAAAAACTGCCCGCCACAGACTCCTTACAGGTGAAGCCAGGTACTAAACATGTGGGCGGCGTGCGTTTGGTGCAGGCAAAATTCCGGGGGACGGACGGTGAGGTAATCGATCAAACCACTTATTTCCGAGAGTTATTCGACGGATACAAATGGGAACGGGAAGAGGGGCGGCATAGGAAAGCGGACCAAGAGCATACATTTATTGCAATGCGATTGGTTATCGATGATGTGAATTATGGGGTGAGAAATTTTGAAATCAGCCACAAGCCTGATGGTGAAGCTGGGCAGGATAATTACACAACAATTTTACGGTGGGGCCGAGACCTGAACGGTTTCATACAGGAGCGAAATATCACCGGGAAAATCTTGCGCCTGTACGAAACTGTAGGGGATGAAGCTGATTACCTAATTGATATTAGGGACTAATTATCGTCAGATCCCTTTCGCTGCCGGCGATTTTTTAGCGATACCCAAGCATCAAGGAGCTCCTGCGATTGGTGCTTGGTGAAGCCTGCTAGCTCAAGAACTTTTAGGCCGTGTCCCGTTAATACCTCAGTCATGTTCTTGGTTCGAACAAAAGTATCAAGCTGTTTTATATCTAAATTGCTATGTTTAGGTAGCGGGATCAACAGCTTTTCAATCTCTGATGGCACGAGTTCTAAAACTCCGCCTCCATAGGTCCTGCCCTCAAGCTCTGCGGAGAGCGCTGTCAATGGATTTAAAAAGGCTGTCACTAATGCACTGGAGTCTACGATTTTCGATGAAATTCGGTATGCGGTATCGGTAGTGTATGCCTCTGCAGCATTTAAGATTAATCTTGGAACGTCATGGGATCGTTTTAACATTCCGATTTGGCTGCTTGAAACGGACGGTACGGTATACCAGCACTTTCTGATACGAGTTTTGTATCTGGTGTGCAGATCCTGTTCAACACCAATTTTTATGTAGTCTGCCACCTCTTTGTATATGTCTGCGCTTCCTTCGGGAAACCAAAGAAAATTGGATGGTAGGCCTTTACTGCTATTTTCCGCATGCTGCCTGTCGTCGTAGATTACTCCTGGGCAATGTTCGCTTCTGCCGAACATAGGGTGCGACCAGCTACTTAGTCTATGAGTTCTAACGGTCTCATCATTTACGAGGAAGAAACTGTTAGCTCCGGTGACAATGCCCACGTCTACCTTTGCAATACTTTTGAAGCGGTGAACCGTCTCTAGTTGCTCCGCGGCGTCAAGTAGCTCTAAAGAGGACTTGCTGAGAAATGCTTTAGTCCACTTTCCCTCAACAGTGCGACCATTTATTGCGGCGACTGAATCAAATAATGCCGTTGGGCTCTGCGTCAAGAACTGATCACCCTTAACTTGAACAATTCCTAAACCGTGACCATAGTCTGACTCAGACCACTTTTTTTCGGCCATGATAATGACCGCGCCCTGCAATGTCCCCTCGAACCAAATTTCCTCAGGGTCAATGATGACTATTTTTTTGCAAAGATGCCCAAGCAGCGTGCGCAGAGACTGTGCGTGTAGAACGTGGATGATTTCCGAAGGGATGACCATCCCTAGACGTCCACCGGGCTTTAGCATTGCTATGGCTGCCATTATAAATGGCACCCAAGCATTCGTATGCTTGGTAAATTTACAGCCAAGCTGTTTGAAAATCGCTTCGGCTAAATTTTGAAACTCGGATGGTAGATACTGATATCGGATGAATGGCGGATTTCCAATGACGGCATCATATTCCTGATTTTTCATCGTGAGATCGTCAAGTGCTACTCTCAGGAAGTCAGTATTTTTGATGCGGGCATGAATCTTCTTTTGATCTGCAAGGGCGGCCGCCTTCTTAGCCTCAATGGGGTCAAGTTCGAAAGCGTTAACCGTAATTGAGTCATCAAAGCCAGTATCAGCTAGCGCGGCCAAAAAAGCCCCATCCCCGCAGCTAGGCTCTAGAAATACCTTTGCATTTGATTCTTTCATCCACCTAGTGATGAAGGTTGCAATCTTTATAGGTGTGTAATAACCACCGCGCAGCTTTTGTGCGCTTTCATTAGCCATGAAATTCATGCTGGTTTTTTGCTCTTCAAGGAGTCTGGTAGCGAAGAATATTGGTTTGAACCAAACTCAAGCATGTGCTCTTCAGCAGACTTTATAAACCAATCTTTCAGCGTCATTCCTTGAGCTGCTAGTGCCGAATAGAGGCGATTTTTAAGTTCTACCTCTACCTCAATGACGATACGGCCTGAGCTTCCCTTTGCCATGCCTTTGCTCCAAAAAATTTCCATGTAATGTAACATATGTTATGTGACATTGGTAGATTTTTCGCCTATTCACAGCATGTACGTGTAAGCGCACGAGGCTCCGGGATGGCCGAAAGTGCTCGACGACTGCGCAAGGGGTCTACGAGGCTCCATCATCCGGGGCTCGATATGATTTCGTCATGACGAAATGGCTAAGGGCAGCAGGCCGCGAAATGCATGGACATTGATCTATGCATAATGCTGGTCCTAGCATGAACTGGAAGTCTTGAAATCAAAGTTTTTTAACTATGCTCCAGCGTTCTAGGCTCGCCCTAATCGCATCGCTCACGGCATCCGTATGCTTATCTATTAAACGACTCAGAGCTTCTATGCGCTCGATAGTTATCGGTTCGTAGTGACCTTCATTCAATCGTCGAGCAATTTGATTGAGGTTTCGACCCAGGGCTAGCAACTGGTAGTTAGACTCCCCCAGTGCATCGATTTCGAGCATGGATAATTGCGGTTCGTTGGTAAGCCCAGCCCGAATGGCATCCACAATCCACCGGCGCATTGAACAGCGTTCAGTGGTTGCACGGTCTTTGACGGCCGCTTTTTCTGAGATGGTTAGCAGGATTTCGAAACGCTCTTTAGTCTCCTTATCAGTCTCGGTTTGCCGATAGGTCTTTGGCTGCGGGTTAGCTTCTGCTTTGGCTAGCTGCTGCTCGATAGCCTCTTTAATGGCTGCGCCGGGTTTCTTCCCAAGCGTCTTGCAGTAGTTAGCCCAAGGTTCCTTAACCGGCCCCAGATAGACGTTCAAATAGGCGTTCTTCTTCTCCACATTACCCTCCAATAACACTAGCGACGCCCATTTAGGGCGAGCAAACAAGCGCATACGCGCGTAGTTTACCGGCGGTTAGCCTATCCTGCAGTAGTCATTCGTTGCAATGAGGATTTAGTCATGACGAAGAAATGGGATGTATGGCACTTCTAGATATGGAGTCAAAATGAGATAATGCATTTCGCCAAAATGTAATGTTTTGGTTTGTTAGATGAACACTGCAACCGCTTCGCTGATGCCTAACGCATTATGGGCGCGGCCCTTAAAAGACGGGGCCTACACCGGGTAAGACTGGCGCATAGTCACCCCAAGAACGGTATAACCGTGCCGGGTGCGATTCCTAAACAGATCGACAGGCCGGACAGACGGCCCAGTGTTCACCATTGTTCAATGGAGAGATGACTATGGATCTGTTTATGCGTCCAGCCTGGAAAGGTGTCCGATCATTTGGTTTCGCGACAATATCTGCGTCGCTGATGTGTTCACAGCAGAGTTTCGCGCAAATTCCCGTAACCGTTACTACTCAAGTTACGGATTCTCCTATGACTGTTGCCGAGTTCGCGTCTAACACGACTCGCTGGGCCCAACAGGTTCAGCAGATGGCGTCCCAGATTGACCAGATGAAACAGCAGTACGGTGCGCTCACGGGGTCGCGTGGGCTCGGTCGAGTATTTGATGATCCGCAGCTGCGAGCCTATCTGCCTCAAGACTGGCAGGCAGTGTATGACGCAGTGAAGCATGGCGGCTATTCAGGCCTGAATGGTCGTGCTGGTTCGATCTATGCGGACAACAAGGTGTTCGATGCCTGCGAAAGCCTGGTTCAGGATCAGCAGCGCGATGCTTGCCGAGCACAGGCGGTGAAGCCGTCACAGGATAAAGCGTTTGCTCTGGAGGCCTATGACCAGGCCGAAGCCCGACTGCGCCAGATTGACCAGCTCATGGGGCAGATCAATCAAACGCAAGATCCCAAAGGGATCGCAGAGCTGCAGGGTCGCATCGCTGCTGAGCAAGCGATGATCCAGAACGAGCAGACCAAATTGCAGATGTTCCAAATGGTCGCTGAGGCTGAGGGCAAGATCCAGGAGCAGCGACAACGGGAATTGAATGCCCAGGTGCTCGACAAGAGAGGCTACAAGAATCGCGAATTGCTGAACCTGGGAGGCAACTGAAATGATCTCATACGCTCATATCCTCCCCTTGGTCGTGTGCTTCTTCATCCTCACTTCCTTACGACGATTCTGGATTTGCATTGGCCGGTTCGGGGCTTTGAAAGAGGTGTCACGACGTGCACCTGAGTTGATCCAGAGCGATCTCCTGGCGGCATCGGCCGCGATCATGCCTTTTTTATTGGCGCTTGCCGATTGGCTGCAGGTAGTGCCACCCCGAGCAGCTGGGCCAATCTCCCCAGCGCTCGCCGTTTTGATCTCGTTCGCATGTGCACTGGGTTCGTCGCTATTGATTTCGAGGTCCGAATATCGCATCGCGGGTAGTTGGGCAGGGACAAGGGAAAGCGCGTTGAGAACGCTTGCAGCACTTCAGATTATCAACGCTGCTGAGCTGGCCTATTCGCTGAAATTTGCTGGGGAATTCCGCACGGAGGCGGAGCATGTGCTGCCTTGTGATGTGAATGGGGCGGATCAGAATCGGGAGGGCCGGAAATGACAGCCTCTCGTTTCTCAATTGTCGTTTTGTTTCTGCTCACGGGCTGCGGGGCGGATGAACCGGTCCATTCTGTCGATTGGTACAAAGCCCACAGCTCGGAAAGGGATATCCATATATCGGAGTGCGAGCGACATGCCGGGACTCTGGCTCTTACGCCGAACTGCGTTAATGCCAAGCAAGCCAGGAATGAGCAGCAGCTTGATCAGCGCGGCTATCGGAAGCGTGAAATGCTGAATCTGGAGGGGCAATGACCATGCAGTCCAATTTTTACGAATGGGTAGGTGGCTCAATCGACTTGGTATTAAACGGCTATGTGCAACTCATGGCACATGGTGTCATTGATAATTCCTCGGGCTTGTTCGTTGCTGGCGGCGGCCTTTTCTTCATGATCCTGGGCCTTTTGTCAGTCGGTGGCTTCATCGAGCATCCTCTCCCGCATGTCTTCAAGCTCATGTTGAAATGGGTATTCATCGGCGCCTTGGCACTCAATGCCGATACGTACCTTGGTTGGGTCGTGGAAGCGATTCGCGGCCTGGAGGTTGGCTTGGCAGATGCGTTCTCGCCAAACGGCAAAGGTGTAGCTGCAACGTCGGTGTATCAGGTGATTGATAGAGCCATGACCGACGGATTTGATATCGCTTCCGATCTGATTGCTCGCGCAGGACGTCGTGGCATGACCGAGATAGGCATGATTCTTTATGACTGGCTTATCGCTGGAACGATGCTCATCGCAACATTTCTGATTACGCTACCCGCTGGAGCGATGATCATCACAGCCAAGGTGCTGTTGGCATTTTTGCTGGGGTGCGGCCCGCTATTCATCGCACTACTGCTGTTCGGTCAAATGACCAGCAAATTGTTCGATCAATGGTTCGCCCAAGTGATGACATACATCATTCAGTGCGCCGCGATCACTTCAGTGCTTACGCTGGGGATGAAGTTCTTCTCGACAATGCTGGCTGATGTGCAGCCCACTGCTGGAAACGGTCCAACGACCGACATGCTGGAGATCCTCGCGTTGAGTGGGATCGTGCTCTACATGGTTTATCAGGCTTACTCATTGGGAGGTCAGCTTGCAGGTGGTCTGTCGTCCAGTGCGATCACATTGCGGCAGATGACTCAGGCTGCGTTAAACCCAGCCAAGGCGGTCTTCAACACCGTTAACCCGATGTCAACGCGCCGAGACCTGCAGTCGGGCATGATGACCACTGCAAGAGGTTTGAATCATGTGATCGCAGGAAACAGCGTTTGGAACCCAGCCTACCGGCAGCATGTCATGCAGAACCTAGGCAAGAACTGGGGTAGGGCGAGAGGAGGGAAGGTCGGTAGTTAGCGGCCGGATATCAGTATTGTGGACCCTGCTGCGCGCCCTGGCGGGCTTGCCCAAAGGGGCTCTGCCCCTCTGGACTTCCCGCCCTCGCCGGTAGCAGGGGCTGCTGGGAAAAACACCCAGCAGCCCCGCAAATAGGATTGGGGGGGCGCAGCGTCAAGGGTGCGCTTCGCCGTCATCCTCGCCCGGTCCCGTTTCACGGGCTGCGGCCTCCGGTGACGCCCTTGACCCTCGTTTATCTGCTCAGCGCTGAAATTGTCTTGCTTCAGTCACCGACACGAGGGGAAGCCTATGAATACTTCGGAGAGCATCATCATCACGAGTGCTGAGCGGGAGCGGCGTCGGAAGGCTGTCGAGTATGCTTGCGCGTCAATCGGGCTCGAGGGCTTTGTATTGAGCGCTGAAGAAAAGCGACGCGCTCAAGCTTTTGTGGACGGGAAGCTAACCTTGACCGAATTTGTTTCAGCCAGCATCCACGAATAGCTGGAAGCTGGGTCAAGGGCATCACCGCAAGCCGCAGCGGAGCGCAGCCCGGAGGGCGAGCACCGAACGGGTGAGGATGATGGGCGTAGCCGTACCCTTGATGCAGCTGTAAGCGACCAAGCCTAACGACAGGGGGAGGAACAAGGCGAAGCCGCCGGACCTGCCCCTGCCGCCCGTCCGGCAAGGATAGGACGCGGGATGCAACCGAAGGGGTTGCCCAAGCGAAGCGCGGAGTGCTGTGTTTTGTGTTTAGTTGGCTACCGCACAGGATGGTAGCAATCCCCGCCTTCTGATTCTTTTAAGACCTACTGGTTAAGGTCCGACACCTAAGAAACCGCTTGCCGACACTTAACGGTAACGCTTCATGACGGCGCGGCCACGTGCCTGTGGATAACTTCGAAGTCGGGTGAGTTATGGGGATAGCCAGAGAGGGAGGGGGTTGGTTTCGGCCGGAGAACCCTGTTTTGAGGCTGTTTCTTGCCTCTTTGACGCCTTGCGGGCGTGGGGAGGCCTGCCAGATAAGGCTAGGCGGTGAGTCGTCCTGCTTTAGCTGTCTTGGCTGTGTAGCGTTGCCTGAGGATCTGGTCAGCTTCGGCGTTTACCTCTGCCGCTGTCTTACCTGGGTTCGCTTTCAAGATCGCTATCGCCAGTTCGGTGCGTGCTAGGGAATATGTTTGAGCGTCAGCCCCCGCAGGTATGGCCTGGGGAATTTGTGGTGACCTAACGGCCGCTGCAAGCCCCGTGGTGGCCTTGGCTATCGTTGGCTGGGAGTGGTCACTTGCTGATGCCTTCACAGGCTTCGTGTTTTTGATGCCCCCAATTACCAGCCTGTTGCGGGCCCAACTGGTCATGGTGCCGCCCGCCTTCTTGACCTTCTTGGCCAGTCGATCTTTAGCGCGCTCCGTTTCCCTTTCCAAGCGCTTACCGAGGCCAAAGGCGGTGAATAACATTTTGTTCACCGCCTTTACTGCCGCCAGGCCGCGATAAGTGCCGTCTTCATTCAGCTTTCGCGGCTGGCTGCAGGTGATGAGGTTCGCACGCTTTAAGTCGGCTATGGCGCGTTCTGCGCGGCGCATGTGCAAGCCTGTGTATTCGACTAGATAATCTAGGGTCAGTGACATAAAACCTTGCTTCGTCGGCACGCCGCAGCGTAGCGACACAAGGTCTGTATAGGAAACGATGACTGCCAGCATCAGAAGACACGCTTCGCGGCGTTCGCTGCGCTGCTGACGGCCACCGGGGTTGTGGTTTGCATTGCGGAGAGAGGGCAGGATGGCGGGTTTGATGTAGTAGCGTTTAACCCGTTCTTTGAGTTCGGTCAAAATGCCGGGCAGAGCTTTTCCAGGGCTCACAGCGTCATACACCAGCTCCAGACGCGGGTTTTCTGGCGAGTGGCCGCAATAGTTACCGCCGTGATTCACACGTTGGACATAGGGCCTGCTGCGTCTTCCTGATTGAGCTACGGAGATTGAATCCATAATCCCGCCATTCGGCGGTGAGTGATAAAAGCCGCATTCTTTGACTTGTGCGAAGCCGAAGTGCTAGCCATAATCGGCTCACCTTCTTATGTAAATCGAGTAGGTTCACGAACAGGTTTCTACCGTCGAAAGAGAAAACTTGTTCTGAAAAATCCGAGGAGCCCGGTTGCCACACCGGGCTTTTTGGTATTTGCTACGTGGTCGCTGTAGTTTGGTTTAACGGCATGTCTGATATCAGGAAGAGCTTCATACCGTTCGGTTAGTGATAGTAATTTGGTGTAATTTCGGCCGCTGGGCCTAGTGTTTTCACTAACCGAGAGCTTTGCCCAGCCCCGGTCCAAAGCGTTGGTCATTCCAGACTTCCATCTAAGCCTAGGGCGTCGTTTACTTGAATTGTGCGGAAAAACACTCGGCGTCCAATACGGACTACCGTTGGCTTCAATTTTCGCGACAGGTCGGAATCGGTGTACATGGCGACTCTAACCCCTTCTGGAGAGCGTCCCAGTATCGCAGCGATGTCTACGATGCTCATAAGCGGACCAAAGCGCCCAAGCAAATACTGTTCGGTCGTCATCATCAATCAACCATAGTTGCCAATAGTTAGGCGTATCTTTGGGTTCTTACAGGAAATCGTCAAATGGCTACGCCTTGGTTTTCGACCAAGGCGCATGAGTTTGGATTGTTGGGTTTACTTATCTGTATTTGCCAAATTATGTAACTTTGGTAGCGGGTGCGTCTGAGATAGCCAATGAATACAGGGGGTGGATCGATATCTATCGCTGGAGCAAAATTGATAGAAATTATTTTTTATTTATTTTTCTGACTTTCAAGCTATCAAGCCTCACCACAAGATCTTCCGCACGAAGATGCGTATATCGCTTCAACATTTGCATTGATTTATGGCCGCTGATGCTGGAAACCTCTTGATCTGAAAGCCCACCTTCCACCAATCGACTGACTGCTTCATGGCGAAGGTCATGGAATCGGAAATCTGGCATGCCCAGCTTAGATTTGAGCAACCCCCAGATTTTCGTGAATGCATAGGGGCGTCGTTTTCCGTCTTTTCCGGGTTCGCCAAAGAAGATCAGATCACAATCGATGGGTCGCACAGGGTTTTGAAGCGCTGCTTGGAATGCGGCAGCAGCGAGCTTGCTAAGGGGGACGGTCCGGGCGCTGTCGTTCTTCGTTGTCACAAGGCGCGCAACGCGCTTTTTGACATCGACCTGATGCCGACGTAGCCCTGTGATTTCGGAGGATCGCATACCGGTCTCCAAAGCGATGCTGACGATCCACCCGAGCATAGGGTTGCTGTGCTTGTTTACAGCTGTTAGTAAGCGACGCTCCTCGTCTGCCGTGAGGCGACGATTTCGGCCCTCCCCTGGGCTCGGCTTCCGAATGTTTAGCACTGGGTTGAATGTGAGCCCAAGGCCCCATTCCTGAATGGCTACCGTGAACAGATGGCTGAGCAAAGCCAACTCCAGCCGAACGGTATTGTTGCTCACTGGTTTACCGCGGCTGGTCAACGAACCAAGTCGAGTATCGCGATAGCTCGCAATCACCTCTGACGACAGGGCTGCCAGCGAGTATTTCCCCAGGTGCTTGATCAACTGCTGAGCCTTGGTTGCCTCAGCCTTCTGCGTGGTGGGCTTTTTGGTAGGGCTGACTTCACGCAGATATCGCTGCAGCGCACTTTCGAGTGTCAGTCGCTCGGACCCGCTGCGCTGGATATAGACACCCCGCACCATTTCATCTTCGGTGCGTCGTGACCAATCTTCGGCGTCGCGTTTGGTGCGGAAGGTTTTGGCGTTGGTCGGCCATCCGGTCTTGCGGATGACGGCCTTCCAGGTGCCGGCAGGGGTTTTGACGATTGTGGCCATCTGAAGGACTCCAAAGGCGTGCAAGCGAAGCCGCACTGTACCTAATTTGTACCTTCGGACCATAGGACTGATCCGGCTGCCACAAACCCAAAAAGCCGAAAGCCGCGTAATACGCGGCTTCAAGGTTGGTGGGCCCACACGGACTCGAACCGTGGACCAAAGGATTATGAGTCCTCTGCTCTAACCAACTGAGCTATAGGCCCTCAGTAAGTCGCCGGATTATAACGAGGGTTTCGCACCAGTGCCATCTGAAAGATCCGATAGTGCTATGCGAAGAAACGTCGCCGCGAACTCCTCCGGCGGCAGGGGCAGGCTGACGATGTAGCCCTGGATCTGCTCACAGCCTTCAGCCGCCAGGAACCGTTGCTGGGCCTGGTTCTCCACACCCTCGGCAATGATGGTCAGCTGCATGCTGCGGCCCAGGGCGATGATCGCTCGGGCGATGGCAGCGTCGTGGGGATCGTCGGGCAGGCCGCGGATGAACGACTTGTCGATCTTGAGGATGTCCAGCGGCAGGCGCTTGAGGTAGCTCAGCGATGAATAACCGGTGCCGAAGTCGTCGATGGCCAGTTGCACGCCCAGTTTCTTCAGCTGGTACAGCACGGCCAGGGCTTCCTCTGCCTGGCTCATGATGAAGTTTTCGGTGATTTCCAGCTGCAGGTCGCCGGCCTTGAGCTGGTAGTGCTTCAGCAACTGTTCGATGCGCCGGGCGAGGTGAGGTTGGCGCAGCTGGGCGCCGGCGAGGTTGATCGACAATGGGCCGAACGGTTCGTAGTGCAGCTTCCAGGCCTGCATCTGCCGGCAGGCCTGTTCCAGTACCCAGTCGCCGATCTGGAGGATGGTGCCGTTCTCTTCAGCCAGGTGGATGAAGTGCTCTGGCGGCACTTCACCAAAGCTCGGGTGGCTCCAGCGGATCAGTGCTTCGGCGCCGACCAGGCTTTGGGTCTTGAGGCTGAGCTTGGGCTGGAAGCACAGGCTCAGTTCGTTGCGTTCGATGGCGCGGCGCAGTTCGTGCTCCAGGGCGATGCGTTCGCTGGCCTGGGCGGTGAGGTCGAGGGTGTAGGTTTCGACGCGGTTGCGGCCCTTGGCCTTGGAGCGGTACATGGCGGCGTCGGCGTTGCGAATCAGTGTGGCAACGTCGGTGCCGTCCTGTGGATAAAGGCTGATGCCGATGCTGGCGCTGGTGAAGAACTCGTGCTCGCCGGCCTGGAACGGCGCGTTGAAGCAGGTCAGCAGCTTGTTGGCAATGGCGCTGGCGTCGCTGGGTTTGTGCAGGCCGGGCAGCAGGATGATGAACTCGTCGCCACCCAGGCGGGCCACGGTGTCGACATCACGCACCTGCTCCTTCAGGCGTTGGGCGATGCCCTTGAGCAGCAGGTCGCCGACCGGGTGACCGAGGCTGTCATTGATGTGCTTGAAACGGTCCAGGTCAAGGAACAGCACCGCGCCCTTGCGGTTGGACAGCTGCGAGCAGGTCAGTGCGGCCTGCAGGCGGTTCTCGAACAGGGCGCGGTTGGGCAGGCCGGTCAGCGGGTCGTGGTGGGCTTGGTAGTCGAGCTTGGCCTGGGCGTGCTTGAGGCTGGAAATGTCGGCGAACACGGCGACGAAATGGGTGATTTCGCGCTCTCTGTTGCGCACGGCGCTGATGGTCAGCCAGCCGGGGTACAGCTCGCCGTTCTTGCGTTTGTTGTAGATCTCGCCTTGCCAGTGGCCCTCATCGGTCAGCTGGTGCCACATGGCGACATAGAACGCGCTGTCGTGCTGGCCGGAAGCGAGCAGGCGCGGGGTCTGGCCGAGGGCTTCGATCTCGCTGTAACCGGTGATTTCGCTGAAGGCGCGGTTGACGGCACTGATGCGCTGGTCGATGTCGGTGATCAGCACACCTTCGGCGGTGTTCTCGAACACTGTGGCGGCCAGCTGCAGCTTTTCCTGCATCAAGTGGCGCTCGGTGATGTCGCGGGCGATGGTCAGCATGCAGTCGTCGCCAGCAATCGGCAGCGGCCGTGCAGAGAGCTCGCAGAGGCGAATCTGCCCATCGCTGCGGCGCAGGTGGCAGGTGAAGTCGCGAACGAAACCGTCGCGGTTGAGCTGTTCGACCAGGCGCTTGCGCTCGTTGAGGTCGACCCAGATGCCCAGGTCCAGCGAGGTCTGGTCGAGGGTCGGGCTAAGGTCATAGCCGGTGAGGCGGCAGAAGCCTTCATTGACTTCGAGCAGCAAGCCGTCGCTCTGGCGCGACAGCAGCAGGCCGTCGGGCGAGGCGTGGAAGGCCTTGGCGAACTTTTCTTCGGAGGTCTGCAACTGCTCCTGGGTTTCCTTGAGCTGGCTGATGTCACGTACAGCCACCACCAGCGCGAGGTTGCCGTCGAGTTCGAAGGTTTCGGCTGAGGTCAGGCCGGTGAACAGTTGGCCGTTGCTGCGACGGAAGCTCATTTCCAGATTGCGGATACCGCCCCGGTGCAGGCGTTCGAGCAACCGCGGGCCGGTGCCTTCGACGCCCCACAGGTTGAGCTCGGTGGCGGTGCGGCCGATTACCTGGCCAGGGGTGAGGCCAATCTGCTCTTCGAAGGCTTCGTTCACTTCCAGCAGGCAGCCGTCGCTGTGGCGGGCGATCAGCAGAATGTCGGGGCACTGCTGGAACACCGAGGCGAACTTCTGCTCGGACAGGCGCAGAGCGTCCTCGGTGCGCTTGGTTTCGCTGATATCGATCATCAGGCCACGCATCACTGGCCGGTGGCCATGCTCGATCATGCTGACGATGTTGCGTACCCACAGTGGCTGGCCATCGGCCCTGATCACGCGGTAGTCGAGGCTGTGGTCGCGCCCGGCAGCCGTTTCGCTGTCGCAGTAGGCCTGGGCCCAGAGCGCATCATCCGGGTGCAGGATGCTGCGCCAGAAGCCGGGTTTGAGCCAGTCAGCCAGTGGGTAGCCGAGCAGGCCTTCGGCATGGGGTGAGACGTAGCTGTAGGTGAAGTCGTTGGCGTCGGCCTCCCAGGCGATGGCGGACAGGCTCTCGACCAGGCTGCGATAGTGGTACTCGCTGCTGCGCAGTTCCTGTTCCAGGGCGATGCGCCGGGAAATTTCCGAACTGAGCCGGCGGTTGATGCGGATGACCACTGCCAGCACTGCCATCAATACCAGCACTGCGGGCAGGCCATATACCAGCAGGTCCGACCAGAACATGCGTTGGTCGACCACATTGCCCACCCAGCGTTGCTGGATCTGGCTGACCTCGGCGCTGCTCATGTCGGCTATCACTTTGTCGAGAATGCCGACCAGTTCCTTCTTGTCGCGGGGGGTGGCCATGGCCAGCTGGTAGCGATAGGGCGTTTCGCCGCTGACGTAGAGGCCGTCGAGCTTGAGCTGGCGCAGGCTCCAGATGCTTGAAGCGAGGTCGCCGACCACCGCATCCACTTCATCGGTGGCCAAGGCCTGCAGGGTAGAACTGACGTTGGGCAGGGCCACCAGGTTGAGGTCTGGATGGTGGGTGCGCAGCAGTTCGTGCGGGGCGTAGTTTTCGACCACGGCAATCTTCAGGCCGTAAAGGTCGTCCAGGTTGCGCGGCTGTGCGCCGCCTTTGTGGGCGAGAATGACGATGGGGAAGTCGAGGTACGGTCGGGTGAAGGCCAGGTAGCCTTGGCGTTCGGGGGTGGACATGATGCCGGGCAGCAGGTCGATGCGGCTTTCGCGGGCTTGCGCCAGTACCTCGGTCCAGCTACTGGGTTCGACCGGTTTGAGCGTCACACCCAGGCGTTGCTGGATCGTGGCGATGTAATCGGCGGCCAATCCCTGGTACCGGCCCTCCTGGTCGCGAAACTCGAACGGTGGCCAAGAGGCGTCTACACCCAGGCTCAGCTGCGGATGGGCAGCCAACCAGGCTTTCTCCTCGTCTGTCAGGGTCAGGGCGCCGGCCGTTGTGTTCCACAAAATCAGGAGCAGCAACAGGATGGCCGGCATCGGGTGCATAGCGGCCTCGCATTCAAATGGTATGAAGTCGAGTGTAGACCGGCATTGCTGCAGCTGTGCAGTGGAAGGGCGGGCTTTGTGTTCTGGCTGTCGGAAGGGGTAAAAGGGGCTGCTGCGCAGCCCATCGCCAGAACAGGCAGTGCAAGGTGGAAAGAAAAACCCCGGCCTGGGCCGGGGTTTTGTCATCACTCGTCGAGGAAGGAGCGCAGATGCTCGCTGCGAGTCGGGTGGCGCAGTTTGCGCAACGCCTTCGCTTCGATCTGACGGATCCGCTCGCGGGTCACATCGAACTGCTTGCCTACCTCTTCGAGGGTGTGGTCGGTGTTCATGTCGATACCGAAACGCATGCGCAGCACCTTGGCTTCGCGTGCGGTCAGGCCCGAGAGCACGTCACGGGTGGCTTCCTTGAGGCTTTCGACCGTGGCCACATCGATCGGGGACTGCATGGTCGAGTCCTCGATGAAGTCGCCCAGGTGCGAATCTTCGTCATCACCGATCGGGGTTTCCATGGAGATCGGCTCTTTGGCGATCTTCAGTACCTTGCGGATCTTGTCCTCAGGCATTTCCATGCGCTCGCCAAGCTCTTCCGGGGTCGGTTCGCGACCCATTTCCTGCAGCATCTGGCGGGAAATACGGTTGAGCTTGTTGATCGTCTCGATCATGTGCACCGGAATACGGATGGTGCGTGCCTGGTCGGCGATCGAACGGGTGATCGCCTGGCGAATCCACCAGGTGGCGTAGGTCGAGAACTTGTAGCCGCGACGGTATTCGAACTTGTCCACCGCTTTCATCAAGCCGATGTTGCCTTCCTGGATCAGGTCGAGGAACTGCAGGCCACGGTTGGTGTACTTCTTGGCGATGGAGATAACCAGACGCAGGTTCGCCTCGACCATTTCTTTCTTGGCGCGGCGGGCCTTGGCTTCACCGATCGACATGCGACGGTTGATTTCCTTGATCTCGGCAACGGTCAGGCCGGTTTCGGTCTCAAGGTCGATCAGCTTCTGTTGGCAAGCGACGATGGCAGCGTCCTTTTCACCCAGGGCGGCAGCCCACTTGGTGTTGCGCTTGGCCAGGTCACCGCTCCAGGTCTGGTCGGTTTCGTTGCTCGGGAACATGCGCAGGAAGTCGGCACGCGGCATGCGGGCGTCACGCACGCACAGCTGCATGATGGCGCGTTCCTGCTGACGCAGGCGGTTCAAGGCGTCACGAACACGCTCTACCAGTACCTCGAACTGCTTCGGTACCAGCTTGATCGGCATGAACAGGTCGGCCAGAGCCTGCAGGGCCTCGACGCTTTCCTTGTGGGCACGACCATTTTTCTTCAGAACCTTGTTGGTGGCCTGCAGCTGGTCGTTGACCGCACCGAAACGCTGGCGCGCGACTTCCGGGTCCGGGCCGCTCTCGGCCTCTTCCTCGTCGTCACCGCTTTCGGATTCTTCCTCTTCGTCGTCGGACTCTTCCTTCGCGGCGGCGGCCTTGGCGCCTGGGATCGGCACTTCTTCGGTCGGCGCGGCGATATTGTCGTCAGGGTCGATGTAACCGCTGAGAACGTCGGACAGACGGCCACCTTCGGTGGTGACACGGTCATATTCGCCGAGAATGTAGTCGACAGTGCCCGGGAAGTGGGCGATGGCGCCCATGACTTCACGAATGCCTTCCTCGATACGCTTGGCGATTTCGATTTCGCCTTCGCGGGTCAGCAGCTCGACGGTACCCATTTCGCGCATGTACATGCGCACCGGGTCGGTCGTGCGGCCGATATCGGTTTCAACTGCCGCCAACGCAGCAGCGGCTTCTTCGGCCGCGGCTTCGTCGGTGTCGGCTTCCGCCAACAGAAGGGCATCCGCATCCGGAGCACTCTCGAATACGTTGATCCCCATGTCGTTGATCATGCGGATGATGTCTTCCACCTGTTCAGGATCTGAAATATCCTCAGGCAGGTGGTCGTTGACCTCCGCGTAAGTCAGGTAGCCCTGCTCACGACCGCGGGTGATCAACTCTTTGATACGAGACTGCTGTTGCGCTTTTCCGGACATAACACCCTATCCACTGAAGGTCTTGGCGGGCAAAAAACAAGCCGAGGATTATACCCGAGCATGGGCCTCACGCGCCAGATGAGGTCGGCGTTTGTGCGGGAACATTCCGGCTCAGCAGGGCGAGGAGCTGGGTTTTTTCCTCGCTGGTCAATTCGCTTTGACGTGATTTCCTGAGCAGTTGTTCCAGGCTGCGCTCGCGTTGGCGGGCGGACAAGCTAGTTATAGTGTCGAAAAACTGTTGTTCAAGGTTGTCGGCAACGATCAGCCATTCCTTTTCCGCCAGGGCCCGCAGCAGGCGCCCCTGTTCGGTGCCGTGCCATCGTGCGATCAGCTGCATTGAGCTTAGCCCAGGATTTTTCTGCGCGGCTTCGATCAGTGCGACCAACAGCTGGCTGTAGAGGTGTTCTTCGTCGGCGAAGTGGCTGGCATCCTCCACCTTGCCGGCCAGCAGCGGGTGGTGCAGCAGGGTGCGCAGGGCGGCCAGGGTAGGCGGCTCGACCGGGGCCGGCACGCGCGGCGGCGCTTCGTCGCGTTGCTGCCATGGCTTGCCGCCCTTGCGGTTCTTGTCCCAGGGTTTGTCGCTCCACTGCTTCTTGCCGGCGCCCTTGCTCGGCTTCCATTCCTGTTCCTGATGAACGGGGGCGAAGTCGTGCTGCGGCATGTCGCCGTAATCGGGGGTGTAACTGGCCATGGCATCGTAGTCGTAGCCAGGGTCGTAGTCCGGCACGCTGCTGGTGGCCGGAGCGTGTTGTGCCAGTTGTTCGACCTGCTGTGGGTCGAGGCCGGTGATTTCCTTCAGGCGGTTGCGCATCAGCTGGCGCAGGTTGGCACCGGGGATCTTTTCGATCAGCGGTGCGGCCAGGGTCGCCATGTGCGCCTTGCCTTCCAGCGAGCGCGGGTCGGCTTCGACGCCTAGTTGCTCGAAGAAGTAATCGGCCAGCGGCTGGGCGTGCTGGTTGATGCGGGCCATGAAGGCATCGGTGCCTTCGGCGCGCACCAGGCTGTCCGGGTCTTCGCCTTCGGGCAGGAACAGGAAGCGCGCGCGGCGGCCGTCCTGCAGGTTCGACAGGGTCGATTCCAAGGCGCGCCATGCGGCCTTGCGCCCGGCCTGGTCGCCGTCGAAGCAGAACAGCACGCTGGGTACCACGCGGAACAGGCGCTTGAGGTGCTCTTCGCTGGTGGCGGTGCCGAGGGTGGCCACGGCGTTGCGCAGGCCCTGCTGGGCCAGGGCAATGACGTCCATGTAGCCTTCGACGACGATGATTTCGTCAAGGTTGCGGTTGTGCTTGCGCGCCTCGTACAGGCCATACAGTTCCTGGCCCTTGTGGAACACCGGGGTTTCCGGGGAGTTCAGGTACTTGGGCTTGTCGTCGCCAAGCACCCGGCCACCGAAGGCGATGATGCGCCCGCGGCTGTCGCGGATCGGGAACATCACCCGGTCGCGGAAGCGGTCGTAGCGCTTGCCGCTTTCGGCGTTCTCGATCAGCAAGCCAGCATCGATCATCACCTTCTGCTGCAGGGTGTCGGCACCCAGGTGCTTGAGCAGATTGTCCCAGCCTGGCGGGGCGAAACCCAGGCCGAAGTCACGGGCGATCTCCCCGGACAGGCCGCGGCCCTTGAGGTAATCCACCGCCGCCTTGCGGGTCGGGTGGCTGCGCAGGGCCTGGCGGTAGAACTCCGAGGCGGCGTCCAGCAGCGGGTACAGCGGCGAATCAGTTGGCTGGCGCGGCTTGTGGTCGCGGCGGCCTTGCTCGCGGGGTACTTCCATGCCGGCGGCGCGAGCCAGTTCCTCGACGGCCTGGGGGAAGTCCAGGTTGTCGTGGTCCATGACGAAACCCAGGGCGTTGCCGCCGGCGCCGCAACCGAAGCAGTAGTAGAACTGCTTGTCGGGGCTGACCGTGAAGGAAGGGGTCTTTTCCTTGTGGAACGGGCAGCATGCGGAGTAGTTCTTGCCGGTTTTTTTCAGCTGGACGCGCGAACTCACCACATCGACGATGTCGAGGCGGTTGATAAGGTCGTCAATGAAACTCTGGGGAATCAGCCCGGCCATGGCAGTCTCGTCATCTGGCAACTGGCAAGTCTAATCGCTCACGCGCCGAATGGGGCGAGTGCCGTTTGGGGAAGTGCGAGGGAATGTGTGCTCGTCGCCAGCCCCTGAGGGCCCGTCAGTCGGACGTGCACGTCTGGTCATACAACAAGGAGGACCAGCTCTGACGTTTCAGGCAGGTTGCCCATGTGCAGTTCGCATGACGCTCGTGCAGGGCCTTGAGCTAGCTGCTCAAGTTTGAAACTGCCACTGCCATCGCCCGGCGGTTAGCCGGGCAGGGCAGAAGCTTTGCGTAGAACGTCTGTATTAGTACAGACGAACGGCGCGGCGCTGTTCGCGCTGAACTTTCTTGGCGTGACGCTTAACAGCAGCAGCTGCTTTGCGCTTACGCTCGGCGGTCGGCTTCTCGTAAAACTCGCGGCTACGAACTTCAGCCAGTACACCGGCTTTTTCGCAGGAGCGCTTGAAACGACGCAGAGCTACGTCGAAGGGTTCGTTCTCTTTAACTTTGACGGCTGGCATCCAGGGCTACCTTAATTCATTACCGGGGTAGACGTGCTCCTGGCAAAACAAAGGTGTGCTGGAGAACGTCGGTTTTCAAGGGTTGCGGATGTTAACCCTTAGCAAGCCGGAATGCAAAGCCTCTGATCGAAAACCGCTGGTCGGCATCCAACACGGGGACTATCATGCGCGGCTTCGAATTCAGCCCCCACAAGGGACGAACCCATGCTAGTACTGGGATTGGAAACATCCTGCGACGAAACTGGCGTCGCATTATACGACAGCGAGCGCGGTTTGTTGGCCGACGCGCTGTTCAGCCAGATCGACCTGCACCGCGTGTTCGGCGGTGTGGTGCCGGAGCTTGCCTCGCGTGACCACGTCAAGCGCATGCTGCCGCTCATCCGCCAGGTGCTGGACGAGGCCGGCTGCGTCGCCACCGAGATCGACGCCATCGCCTACACCGCGGGCCCTGGCCTGGTCGGTGCCCTGCTGGTGGGGGCCTCCTGCGCCCAGGCGCTGGCCTTTGCCTGGGACATTCCGGCTATTGGCGTACACCACATGGAAGGCCACCTGCTGGCACCCATGCTGGAAGAAAACCCTCCGGAGTTTCCGTTCGTCGCTTTGTTGGTTTCCGGTGGCCACACCCAGCTGGTGCGGGTCGATGGTATCGGTCACTACGAGCTGCTGGGCGAGAGCCTGGACGACGCTGCCGGCGAAGCGTTCGACAAGACCGCCAAGCTGATCGGCCTGAACTACCCCGGTGGCCCGGAAATCGCCCGCCTGGCCGAGCGCGGCGTGCCCGGCCGCTTCGTGTTCCCGCGGCCGATGACCGACCGCCCGGGCCTGGAGTTCAGCTTCAGCGGCCTGAAAACCTTTGCCCTGAATACCTGGCAGCAGTGCCGCGATGCCGGCGACGACAGTGAGCAAACCCGTTGCGACCTGTCCCTGGCATTCCAGCAGGCGGTGGTGGAGACTTTGACCATCAAGTGCAAGCGGGCGTTGAAGCAGACCGGCCTCAAGCGCCTGGTCATTGCCGGTGGCGTCAGCGCCAACAAGGCCCTGCGTGCGTCCCTCGAGGACATGCTCGGCAGCATCAAGGGCAACGTGTACTACGCGCGTCCGCAGTTCTGCACCGACAACGGCGCAATGATTGCCTATGCCGGCTGCCAGCGGTTGTTGGCCGGGCAGCAGCAGGACCTGGCAATCAGCGTGCAGGCACGCTGGCCAATGGAGCAGCTGCCGCCGGTTTGAGCGTTAGAAGTGCCGTTCACGGCCCGCGAACAGGTCGCGCAGGTTGCTGCGGTGGCGCCATACGATCATCGCCGTCAGTACGGTTATCGGTAGCAGGGCCTCTGGCTCGCGCCAGGCCAGCAATGGCAGGGTCAGGGGTGTGGCGATCAGCGCCGCCAGCGAACTGGTGCGGGTGAGGTAGAAGGTCAGCAGCCAGGCGCCAATGGCCAGCAGCGCGGCCGGGAAGTACAGGGCCATGAGCATGCCGGCGGCTGTTGCCACGCCCTTGCCGCCCTGGAAGCGGAAGTACAGCGGGAACAGGTGGCCCAGCACTGCGCACACGCCAACCCAGGCCTGCGCGTGCAGGTCCAGCCCGGTACCGCGGGCGAGCAATACCGGCAACAGGCCCTTGCACAGGTCGCCAAGCAGGGTCAGGATCGCCAGTTTACGGCCTGCCAGGCGTAGCATGTTGGTGGCGCCGGCATTGCCTGAACCGCTGGAACGCGGGTCCGGGCTGCCTGTAAGGCGGCTGAGGACGATGGCGAAGGACAGCGAGCCGAGCAGGTAGGCGAGCAACGCCAGTAACCAAAACATGCTAACTATTCCGGGCGAGGACGCCCTGATTCTAACGGCGCCAGTCGCCCTTGTCGTGCTGTGGAGAGAAGTGCTTGGACAGAGTGTTCATCGAAGGCCTGGAAGTCGATACCGTTATCGGTGCCTATGACTGGGAGCGGGATATTCGCCAGTGCTTGCGCCTGGACCTGAGCTTTGCCTGGGACAACCGCCCGGCTGCGGCCGGTGACGACCTGAACCTGGCGCTGGACTATGCCAGTGTATCGGCGCGCATCCAGGCGTTTGCCGAACAGGCCCGTTTCGAGCTGGTGGAAACCTTCGCCGAGCGCCTGGTGGCGACGTTGATGGAGGAGTTCCACATCCCATGGGTGCGGTTGAAGCTGACCAAGCCAGGTGCGGTGCCGGCGGCCCGTGGTGGTGTTGGCGTGGAGATCGAGCGCGGATGTCTCTGAGCACGGTTTACCTGGGCCTTGGCAGCAATGTCGACCGCGAGGTGCACTTGTGCGCCGGGCTCGATGCGTTGGCGGGCATCCTGACCGACATGCGCTGTTCGCCGGCGTTCGAAAGCCAGGCGGTGGGGATCAAGAGCGGGCCGTTCATCAACTTCGTGGTGACCGGGCAGACCGCGTTGCCGTTGATCGAACTGGACCGCCGGTTGAAGTTCATCGAGGCCGACAATGGCCGCTATGCGCCGGACCGCAAGGGGCTGCCGCTGGATATCGATGTGCTGATGTATGACGACTTGAACGGCACCTTCGATGGGCTGGTGTTGCCTCGTGCCGAGATCCTGAAGAACGCCTTTGTGCTGTGGCCGCTGTCGCTGCTGGCGCCCGAGTTGTTGCATCCGGGGGTAGGCAAGACAATGGCGCAGTTGTGGCAGGAGGCGCGGATTGATCAGGTGTTGGCTCCGGTTGCCTTCGAGTGGCGGGGGCTGCAGCTGACTCCAGCATGAGCCTGTACTGGCCCTTTCGCGGCTAAAGCCGCTCCCACAGGTTTAGGTGCGAGGTTCAGAAAATGCGCGGTTCCTGTGGGAGCGGCTTTAGCCGCGAAAGGGCCGGTATGTTCAACCGAGCTTGTAAGCCTCGAGCGCTTTCAGCCGCTCACTTTTGAGCGCTTCACCCAAGCCCTGGCCAGTCAGCCCTGCCTGCACCAACGGCTTCACATCCACTGCCCGCGCCGCCGCTGCTGCCCCTCGCAGATAGTCGGCCTGTGGATAAACCGATTTGCCCTCGCCCAGTGCTGTCATCTCGCAAACGATCAGGAAGTCCTCGAATCGCTGCGGCCGTCGATACACATCGAACTGGTGCAACAACTCCAGCACTGCCGTGGCAGGCAACTCCGGCGCCTGGCCAGCTTTCGCCAGGCACTCACCGGTCAGCAACGCCAGTTCCTGGCATTCCCGCGGCGCCTTGAGGCGCTGGTTAACCGCCTTGATCGAGGCGGGGGGCAGCGTGTGCAACAGGCAGGCCCAGCGCACGTGCAGAGCCTGTTCGTGCAGCGCGGCCTGCTCCAGCGCTGCCAGGCCTTGGGTATCGTCATCGAGCTCAGGCAGCAGCTCTGGCAAGGCCCCGCAAACGCGCAGCACCTGGAAGAACACCTGCGGCTGCGCCTCCATCAGCGCGCGCTCGATTTCTTTCCAGCTGCGCTCGGCGGTCAGTGCCTGCAACTCGCCCGAGGCACTGATCAGGCGCATCAACTCCAGGGTCTGGTCGGCAACCCTGAAACCCAGCGGTGCATAGCGGGCAGCAAAGCGCGCGACACGCAGCACGCGCAATGGATCTTCGGCGAATGCCGGGGAAACATGCCGCAAAAGGCGCTGATCGAGATCTTGCTGACCGTTGTACGGGTCATAAACCGTGCCGGCTTCATCCTCGGCCATTGCATTGATCGTGAGGTCGCGGCGGATCAGGTCTTCTTCCAAGGTCACATCTGGGCTGGCGTGAAACGTGAACCCGCCGTAGCCGCGGCCGCTCTTGCGTTCGGTACGCGCCAGGGCGTATTCCTCGCCAGTTTTCGGGTGCAGGAACACCGGGAAATCAGCCCCGACCGGGCGATAACCTTTGGCAAGCATTTCTTCGACGCTAGCGCCGACCACCAGCCAGTCGATATCGCTGACAGGGCGGCCGAGCAGGCGGTCGCGTACCGCGCCGCCGACTTTGTAGATGTGCATGTGCAACTCTCCATAACTGCCGACAGGATAACCCGTCGGCAGCCATGGGGTAGCATCAGAGGTGGTGGATGACCGCCAGGTCCATGCGCCCGTAATCGGCGTTTTCGCCGTGCTCGCCGCGTGGTGGCATATGGTGCGTCTTCATCACCTGCTCGCCCTGGACGGTCTCCAGATGGATGTCGAAGCCCCACAGGCGGTGCAGGTGCTTGAGCACTTCCTCGGTCGAGTCGCCCAGCGGTTTGCGGTTGTGTTGCTGGTGACGCAAGGTCAGCGAGCGGTCACCGCGGCGGTCGACGCTCCAGATCTGTACGTTTGGCTCGCGGTTGCCCAGGTTGTACTGCGCCGCCAGTAGTTCGCGAATGGTCCGGTAGCCGGCCTCGTCGTGGATGGCAGGTACATACAGGTCGTCGCGCTGGTCGTCATCGAGGATGCTGAACAGCTTGAGATCGCGCATGACCTTTGGCGACAGGTACTGCAGGATGAAGCTCTCGTCCTTGAAGCTGCTCATGGCGAACTTGATGGTAGAAAGCCAGTCACTGCCGGCAATGTCGGGGAACCAGCGGCGATCTTCTTCGGTCGGGTTTTCGCACATGCGGCGGATGTCGGTGTACATCGCAAAGCCCAGTGCGTAGGGGTTGATGCCGTTGTAGTAGGGGCTGTCGAAGCCGGGCTGGAACACTACGCTGGTGTGCGACTGCAGGAACTCCATCATGAAGCCTTCGGTGATAAGCCCCTCGTCATACAGGTCGTTCATCAGCGTGTAGTGCCAGAATGTCGCCCAGCCTTCGTTCATCACCTGGGTCTGGCGCTGCGGGTAGAAATACTGGGCGATCTTGCGCACGATGCGCACCACTTCACGCTGCCAGGGCTCCAGCAGCGGGGCGTTCTTCTCGATGAAATAGAGGATGTTTTCCTGCGGTTCGGCGGGGAAGCGCGCATCATCTCGATCGTTACCCTTGTCGGCGCTCTTCGGAATGGTTCGCCACAGGTCATTGATCTGCCGCTGCAGGTGTTCCTCGCGCTCCTTCTGCCGCCGCCGCTCCTCTTCGGCGGAAATCGGATAAGGCCGCTTGTAACGGTCGACACCGTAGTTCATCAGGGCATGACAGGAGTCGATCAGGTCTTCCACGGCATCGATGCCATGGCGCTCTTCGCACTGGGCGATGTACTGCTTGGCGAACACCAGGTAGTCAATGATCGAGCTGGCGTCGGTCCAGGTGCGGAACAGGTAGTTGCCCTTGAAGAAACTGTTATGGCCGTAGCAGGCATGGGCGATCACCAGTGCCTGCATGCACATGGTGTTTTCTTCCATCAGGTAGGCGATGCACGGGTCGGAGTTGATCACGATCTCGTAGGCCAGGCCCATCTGGCCACGGCTGTAGGACTTCTCCGTGCTGAGGAACTGCTTGCCGTAGGACCAATGGTGATAACCCAGCGGCATGCCGACCGAGGCATAGGCGTCCATCATCTGCTCGGCGGTAATCACCTCGATCTGGTTGGGGTAGGTGTCCAGGGCGTAACGCTCGGCCAGGCGGCTGATTTCCCGGTCGTAGGTCTGGATCAGTTCGAACGTCCACTCGGACCCGGTGGAAATAGGTTGGCGTCTCTGTGCTCTGGCGGTCATGTGGCTAACCTGCGCTGGAAGAGTTCACGGAAGACCGGGTAGATATCGCCGGCCGATACCAACTGCTGCTGGGCGAACGTGTCGGGGAAGGCTTCGCCTATGCGCTCGTATTCGTACCACAGCGCCTGGTGTTCACGAGGAGTGATTTCAACGTAAGTGTAGTACTGCACATGCGGCATGATCTGCTTGGCCAGGATGTCGCGGCAGATCGGCGAGTCGTCGTTCCAATTGTCGCCGTCGGAAGCCTGGGCGGCGTAGATGTTCCAGTCGCTGGCCGGGTAGCGTTCGGCCATGACCTCCTGCATCAGCTTCAGCGCGCTGGAAACGATGGTGCCGCCGGTTTCCCGCGAATAGAAGAATTCTTCCTCGTCGACTTCACGGGCGCTGGTGTGGTGGCGGATGAATACCACTTCGATGCGGTCGTAGTTTCGCTTGAGGAACAGGTACAGCAGGATGAAAAAGCGCTTGGCGATGTCCTTGGTGGCCTGGGTCATCGAGCCGGACACGTCCATCAGACAGAACATCACCGCCTTGGAGCTGGGGTTGGGTTGCTTGACCAGCAGGTTGTACTTGAGGTCGAAAGTGTCGAGGAAGGGCAGGCGATTGATACGTGCCTTCAGGCGTTCGATCTCGTGTTCGACTTCCTGGATATCGGTGAAATTATCCGGTTCCTCAACCTTCAGGCGGGCGAGTTCCTTCTGCGCTTCGCGCAGCAGTGCGCGGCTGCTGCCGGTCAGGGCGATGCGCCGGGCATGGGCCGAACGCAGGGTGCGCACGATGTTGATGCGTGACGGGTTGCCTTCGTTGGCGATACCGGCGCGCACGGTCTTGAAGGTGTCGGCCCCGGTCAGGTGACGTTTGACCAGGTTGGGCAGCTCGAGGTCCTCGAACATGAACTCGAGGAATTCTTCCTGGGTGATCTGGAAGACGAAGTCGTCCATGCCCTCGCCGGAATTGCCGGCCTTGCCACGGCCGCCGCCACCGCCGCCACCCTGTGGCCTGGGGATGTGTTCACCGGCGGTGAATTCCTTGTTGCCTGGGTGCACGATGGTCTGCTTGCCCCCGCGACCATGGTGCAGCACCGGTTCGTCGATGTCGCGCCCCGGGATGCTGATCTGCTCGCCATGTTCCATGTCCATGATGGAACGGCGGCTTACCGCCTCTTCGACGGCTTTCTTGATATGTTCGCGGTACCGCCGCAGGAAGCGCTGGCGGTTCACCGTGCTCTTGTTCTTGCCGTTCAGGCGTCGATCTATAACGTAGCTCATGGTCCCTCCGGTAGCTGGGAACAGCTGCACGCTTCAAGCTACGAGCTGCTGCAAGCAATGGCAGCAAAGCAGCTGCCGCCGCCCAGGGCTGGCATAGCAGCCCTGGGCGCGCGGTGGGTAGCTTGTCGCTTTATTGCGATTTCCTGACCCGCAGGTACCATTCCGACAGCAGACGAACCTGTTTGTCGGTGTAGCCACGCTCCACCATGCGCGTGACGAAGTCGTTGTGTTTCTGTTGGTCCTCCTTGCTTGCCTTGGCGTTGAAGCTGATGACCGGCAGCAGGTCCTCGGTGTTGGAGAACATTTTCTTCTCGATCACCACCCGCAGCTTTTCGTAGCTCAGCCAGCTCGGATTCTTGCCGTTGTTGTTGGCACGGGCACGCAGCACGAAGTTGACGATTTCGTTGCGGAAATCTTTCGGGTTGCTGATGCCGGCCGGCTTCTCGATCTTCTCCAGTTCTTCGTTGAGAGCGATACGGTTGAGAATTTCGCCGGTTTCCGGATCGCGGTATTCCTGGTCCTGGATCCAGAAATCGGCGTACAGCACGTAGCGGTCGAAAATGTTCTGGCCGTATTCGCTGTAGGACTCCAGGTAGGCGGTCTGGATTTCCTTGCCGATGAACTCGATGTAGCGTGGGGCCAGGTACTCCTTCAGGTAGCGCAGGTAGCGTTCGCGCACTTCGGCCGGGAACTGTTCCTGCTCGATCTGCTGCTCCAGCACATACAGCAGGTGCACCGGGTTGGCGGCCACTTCATGCGGGTCGAAGTTGAACACCTTGGACAGGATCTTGAACGCAAAGCGGGTCGACAGGCCGTTCATGCCTTCGTCGACGCCGGCGGAATCGCGGTACTCCTGGATCGACTTGGCCTTCGGATCGGTGTCCTTGAGGTTTTCCCCGTCGTACACCCGCATCTTCGAATAGATGTTGGAGTTTTCCGGCTCTTTCAGGCGCGACAGCACGGTGAACTGGGCGAGCATCTTCAGCGTGTCTGGCGCGCAGTGGGCCTTGGCCAGCGAGCTGTTGATCAGTAGCTTGTCGTAGATCTTGATTTCGTCGCTGACGCGCAGGCAGTACGGCACCTTGACGATGTAGATCCGGTCGATGAACGCCTCGTTGTTCTTGTTGTTGCGGAAGGTGTGCCACTCCGATTCGTTGGAGTGGGCCAGCAAGATCCCGGAGTAGGGGATGGCGCCGAGGCCTTCGGTACTGTTGTAGTTGCCTTCCTGGGTGGCAGTGAGCAGCGGGTGCAGGACCTTGATCGGGGCCTTGAACATCTCGACGAATTCCATCAGGCCCTGGTTGGCCCGGCACAGCGCACCCGAATAGGCATAGGCGTCGGCGTCGTTCTGCGGGAATTCTTCGAGCTTGCGGATATCGACCTTGCCGACCAGGGCCGAAATGTCCTGGTTGTTCTCGTCGCCGGGTTCGGTCTTGGCGATGGCGATCTGGTTGAGAATCGACGGGTACAGTTTCACCACCTTGAACTTGCTGATGTCGCCGCCGAACTCCTGCAGGCGTTTGGTGGCCCAGGGCGACATGATGGTGTTCAGGTAGCGCCGCGGGATGCCGAACTCTTCCTCGAGAATGGCCCCGTCTTCGGTGGCGTTGAACAGCCCCAGGGGCGACTCGAATACCGGCGAGCCCTTGATGGCGTAAAACGGTACCTTTTCCATCAGCTGCTTGAGTTTTTCGGCCAGCGACGACTTGCCGCCGCCCACCGGGCCCAGCAGGTAGAGGATCTGTTTCTTTTCCTCCAGGCCTTGAGCGGCGTGGCGGAAGTAGGACACGATCTGGTCGATGCACTCTTCCATGCCATGGAAGTCGGCAAAGGCCGGATAGCGGCGGATAACCTTGTTGGAGAAGATTCGCGACAGTCTGGAGTTGGTTGAGGTGTCGATCAGCTCCGGCTCACCGATGGCCAGCAACAGCCGTTCGGCCGCCGATGCGTAGGCACTGCGATCCTCTTTGCACAGCTCGAGGTACTCCTGCAGCGAGAGTTCTTCCTGGCGCGTAGACTCGAAACGTTGTTGGAAGTGGCTAAAAATACTCATGACGTCACCTCGCTCGATACGTGGAGACGACGCCGGATCAGTCAGCTGATGCTGGCATGCAACCGGGTTTGCCGGCTGCTGTATACCCCCCAGAACACCCTGTAACGCTACCGATGACCCGCACGCCGGTGTACCGGCTCTCCCCTTTTTCTGGATGGCCTGCGCTTAAGAATAGTTGGTTATCCGCAAGGTCAAGGGCGAGGGGCGGAGAAGTTGCGAACGACCGTTCGTCAGATAAGCCGCAAGCCCGCACGGGGCGCGGGCTGCAGTAAAAATGAAAAAATTATTCGGCAGTGCCTTGGGCAGTCTCGGCCGGGTAAGTGGCGCGCCACAGCTCAAAGCCGCCGTCGACGCTGTATACGTCCGAGAAGCCCTGGTTCACCAGATAGGCCGCGGCGCTCTGGCTGGAATTGCCGTGATAGCACACCACCAGGGTCGGGGCATCAAGGTCGGCATTGCGGATGAACTCGGCGACCGAATGGTTATCCAGATGCTTGGCACCGGTGATGTGGCCGGCGGCAAAGGCCTGCGGGTCGCGAATGTCGACGACTACCGCACCTTGCGCGCGCAGGGCCAGGGCCTGATCGGGAGGGATGCGCTTGAATTCGCTCATGGGTACGGCTTCCTTCAGTTTTGATCGTTCAGTGTAGGCGTTTGGCTGGGGAGGCGTAAGTTGCCGTCGTCGCTGCAGTCACAGCGGTGGTATTCGCCGCTGTCGACGTTGTACAGGGTCATGGCACCGCCCCACACGCAACCGGTGTCCAGGGCAATGATGCCAGGCTCGTCGACCTGCCCTTGCAGGGCGGCCCAGTGGCCAAAGATGATTTTCACGTGGCGTGAGCGGCGACCCTTGTGTGCATACCACGGCTTGTAGCCTTTGGGGGCGGTATCCAGGCCTTCCTTGCTCTTGAGGTCGAGCTTGCCCTCGGCGGTGCAGAAGCGCATGCGCGTGAGGTAGTTGGTGATGACCCGCAGGCGCTCGATACCGCTGAGGTTCTTGCTCCACTTGTTCGGCTCGTTGCCGTACATGCCGTCCAGGTACAGTTTCAGGCGCTCGTCGTCGCGCAGCACTTCCTCGACCTCGGCGGCCAGCTCCAGGGCTTTGCCCAAGGTCCATTGCGGTGGAATGCCGGCGTGAACCAGGGCAATGCCACGAGGTTCGTCGTAATGCAGCAGTTTTTGCTGGCGCAGCCAGTCGAACAGCTGGTCGGCGTCCGGCGCTTCGATGATTTCGCGCAGTGTGTCGCTTTTCTTCAGGCGTTCGACATTGTGCCAGGCGGCCAGCAGGTGCAGGTCATGGTTGCCCAGCACGCACACCAGCGACTGGCGGAT
Organism: Pseudomonas sp. NLJ1; assembly: GCF_049486705.1. Classification (NCBI taxonomy): domain Bacteria; kingdom Pseudomonadati; phylum Pseudomonadota; class Gammaproteobacteria; order Pseudomonadales; family Pseudomonadaceae; genus Pseudomonas; species Pseudomonas sp. NLJ1. The sequence goes on from NZ_CP137735.1 coordinate 3,262,666, forward strand.
CGAATAAAGGAAGCGCAGGGTTTCCAGCGACTCGGGGCCGCGGTTGACCAGGTCACCGACCAGCCATAGACGATCGACGGCGGGGTTGAATTTGACCCGTTCGAGCAGGCACTTGAGTGGTTGCAGGCAGCCCTGCAGGTCACCGACGGCGTAGGTAGCCATCAGTGCAGCGCCCCGGGCACCGCCAGGCGGAAGGGGGCGATCTCGGCATCGAAGCGTTTGCCGTCTTCGGCGAACATCTGGTAGCTGCCCTGCATGGTGCCCACGCGGGTGCTGATGACCGCGCCGCTGCTATAGGTATGGCTCTGGCCTGGGTCGATATTGGGCTGCTGGCCGACCACGCCGGCGCCACGCACCTCCTCGACCTCACCGTCACCGTTGGTGATCAGCCAGTGGCGCGACAGCAGCTTGGCCTTGAGCGAGCCATTGTTCTGCACGGTGATGGTGTAGGCGAAAGCGAAACGACTGTTTTCGGGGTCGGATTGTTCTTTGAGGTAGCGGGTCACGACGCTGACGTCGATCTGATAGCGGGGGTCGGACATGCAAGGGCCTTGGGCGAACTGACGCAATAATGCAGTCTAGGCCATTGGGAGGGGGGAGGGCCAGCGCCATCCTGATCGGCTGGCGCGGTCAGTTGTAGGAGCGGCCTTGTGTCGCGAAAGGGCCGCTGAGCGGCCCCGGCGATATCTGCAGCGAGGCTGAAAGTCTGGGGCCGCTGTGCGGCCCTTTCGCGACACAAGGCCGCTCCTACAAGGGACCACACAGATTTCAAGGATTGTGCAATTCCTGTGGGAGCGGGATTACCCGCGAAGAGGCCGGTACAGGCGAATCAGGCTTGCTGATCGGCCAACTGGTCAGCCAGGCGCACGAATGCGGCCAGGTCCAGCTGTTCAGGGCGCAGGCTGCCGTCCACGCCGGCAGCTTCGATGGCCGCACTGTCGAGCAGCCCTTTCATGGTGTTGCGCAGGGTCTTGCGGCGCTGGTTGAAGGCTTCGCGTACCACCTGCTCCAGCAGTTTTGCATCTTTGGCCGGGTGTGGCAGCACTTCGTGCGGCACCAGGCGGACGATGGCCGAGTCCACTTTCGGCGGCGGGTTGAAGGCGCCGGGGCCAACGTTGAACAGGTGCTCGACCCGGCAGTGGTACTGCACCATGATCGACAAACGCCCCCAGTCACCACCACCCGGGCCGGCGGCCATGCGCTCGACCACTTCCTTCTGCAACATGAAGTGCATGTCGCGGATCAGCCCGGCATGGCTGAGCAGGTGGAAGATCAGTGGGGTGGAGATGTTGTAGGGCAGGTTGCCCACCACCTTGAGGCTGCGCGGTGGCACGCCCAGCTGGTTGAAGTCGAACTTCAGGGCGTCGCCCTGGTGCAGGCGGAAATTGCTGCGGTCGGCGAACTTGTGCTGCAGGATCGGCACCAGGTCCTTGTCCAGTTCCACCACGTCCAGCTGTGCCCCGCTGCCCAGCAGGCCTTCTGTCAGGGCGCCCTGGCCGGGGCCGATTTCCAGCAGATGTTCGCCGGACTTGGCATTGATGGCACGCAGGATGCGGTCGATGATGCCGGCGTCGTGCAGGAAGTTCTGGCCGAAGCGCTTGCGCGCCCGGTGTTGGTATTGCTCGTTCATGGTCGGTTCTCGGCCATCTGGTAGGCGGTTTCCAGCGCGACGCGCAGGCTGCCGGTGTCGACCTTGCCGGTGCCGGCCAGGTCCAGGGCGGTGCCGTGGTCTACCGACGTGCGGATGATCGGCAGGCCCAGGGTAACGTTGACCGCAGCGCCGAAGCCTTTGTACTTGAGTACGGGCAGGCCCTGGTCGTGGTACATCGCCAGCACCGCATCGCAGTGCTCCAGATATTTGGGGGTAAACAGGGTATCGGCCGGCAGCGGCCCGCGCAGGTCCATGCCTTCGGTGCGCAGGCGGGCCAGTGTCGGCTCGATGATGTCGATTTCTTCGCGGCCCAGATGGCCACCCTCGCCCGCGTGCGGGTTGAGGCCGCACACCAGGATGCGCGGGTTGGCAATGCCGAACTTGTCGCGCATGTCGGCATGCAGGATACGGGTTACACGCTCGACGCGTTCGGCAGTGATGGCGTCGGCAATGTCGCGCAGCGGCAGGTGCGTGGTTACCAGGGCCACGCGCAGGCCCCGGGTAGCCAGCATCATCACCACTTGCGCGGTGTGGGTCAGTTCGGCAAGGAATTCGGTATGCCCGGAGAAGGCGATACCGCTTTCGTTGATCACGCCCTTGTGTACCGGGGCGGTGATCATCCCGGCGAAATGCCCGTCCAGGCAACCTTGCCCGGCACGGGTCAGGGTTTCCAGCACGAACGACGCATTGGCCTTGTCGAGCTGGCCTGGCACTACCGGGGCCGCCAGAGCGGTATCCCAGACGTACAGGCTACCCGCTGGTGCCGGCTGCTCGGGCCATTGGCCCGGCGCTACCGGCAGCAGGTTGACGGCCAGCCCCAGCTGCGTGGCCCGCTCGGCGAGCAGGTCACGGCTGGTGATGGCGATCAGGGGGTGGGGCTGGGCGTCTGCGGCGAGCAGCAGGCACAGGTCGGGGCCTATGCCGGCCGGCTCGCCGGGGGTGACGGCGAAGCGCAGGGGCTTCACTGGGCGGCCTGGTCAGCGCCAGGCAGCTTGATTTCAACGTAGGCTTCGTCGCGGATCTGGCGCAGCCAGGTCTGCAGCTCTTCGTCGTACTTGCGGTTGCGCAGTACGTTCATGGCCTGTTGCTCACGCGCCTGCTCGGTGCTGTCGGTGGCGCGACGGCCCAGCACTTCCAGGACATGCCAGCCGTACTGGGTCTTGAACGGACGGGTGACTTCGCCTTGGGCGGCGTTGGCCATCTGCTCGCGGAACTCCGGTACCAGGCTGTTCGGGTCAACCCAGTTGAGGTCACCGCCGTTGAGCGCCGAACCCGGGTCTTCCGAGAAGCTCTTGGCCAACTCGCCGAAGTCTTCGCCGTTCTTGATGCGCTCGTACAGGCGCTCAGCCAGTTGCTCGGTGGCCGCCTCGCTGCGGATTTCGCTCGGCTTGATCAGGATGTGGCGCACGTGCACTTCGTCACGCAGCACGTTCTCGCTGCCACCGCGCTTCTCTTCCAGTTTGAGGATGATGAAGCCGTTGGGGATGCGGATCGGCTGGGTGATTTCACCTACCGGCATGCTGCTGAGCATCTTGGCGAAGTCCGGTGGCAGCTGGCCGGCTTTACGCCAACCCATTTCGCCGCCTTCCAGGGCGTTCTCGCTGGCCGAGTTGGCAATCGCCATCTGGCCGAAGTCAGCGCCTTGCTTGAGCTGCTGGTAGACATCGCCGACCTTGCGCGCAGCCTTCTGGATGTCGTCCGAGTTGGCCGCTTCCGGGGTTGGGATGAGGATGTTGGCCAGACGGTACTCTTCCGACATCTGCATCTTGCCCAGGTCCGAGTTGAGGAAGTTCTTCACTTCCTGCTCGGAGACCTGGATGCGCTCGGCCACACGGCGCTGGCGCACGCGGCTGATGATCATCTCGCGCTTGATCTGCTCGCGGGCGTCGTCGAACGACATGCCGTCACGGGCCAGGGCGGCGCGGAACTGCTCCAGCGACATGCCGTTGCGCTGGGCAATGGTGCCCATGGCCTGGTTCAGTTCCTCGTCGGTGATGCGGATGCCGGAGCGCTCGCCGATCTGCAGCTGCAGGTTCTCGACGATCAGGCGTTCCAGTACCTGCTGGTCCAGCGCACCGGCAGGCGGCATGCCGCCGCCGCGCTTGGCGATGGTTTGCTGGACCTCGCGGACACGCTGGTCCAGCTGGCTTTGCATGACCACGTCGTTGTCGACGATGGCCACCACGCGATCAAGAGGTTGCACCGCGGCATGCACCGCGCCACTCAGCAATGCAACGCCCAGCAACGCCGGGCGCAGTCGATCAATAAGCTTGGTCTTCACGTTCACGATAACCTTGAATGCCTTGGTCGAGGAAAGATTCGACCTTGTTGCCGACTACACCACCGAGGCCTTTCAGGACGATCTGAAGGAAGATGCCGTGGTCGCCTTTTTCGTTTGCCGGAAGGGCTTGGCTGAAGTCGTCGTAATCGATCCAGTAGCGGTTAATCAGGCGCAGCTTCCAGCAGCAGTTGTCGTACTCGAAACCGCCCATGGCTTCCAGGGTGCGGTTGCGGTTGTAGTCATGCTGCCAGCGAGCGATGACGCTCCACTGCGGGACGATCGGCCAGATGACCGAGAAGTCATGCTGCTGGATCTTGTAGTAGTCCTTGATGTAGTTCTCGCTGCCTGGGACGCCATAGTCGCCACCGCCCACTTTCCAGGTACCGGTCGTGGAGTCGTAGGAGATGGTGTCGTTTCGGTAGCGATAACCGAGGTTGACCACTTTGTTCGGGTTGTCTTCAGGCTGGTAGTGGAACATCGCGCTACCCGAGCGGGTGCTGCGGCTGTCCGGGTCCCAGTTGAAGTCCGAATTGAAGCGCCAGTCGCGGTTGAAGAAGTAGTTGTACACCAGGGCGTACGGGGACACGTCGGACTGCGAGTCCGCGCGCTCTTTGTAATTGATGCCTGGCAGCTGGACCTTGCGATCCTTGAAGTAGTAAGCCTGACCGATACTGAAGTTCTGACGCTCGAAACCGTTTTCTTCGATCCAGCGGGTGGTCACGCCCAGCGACAGCTTGTTCTCGTCACCGATACGGTCGGTGCCGCTGAAGCGGTTGTCGCGGAACAGCGAATCGTAGCTGAACAGGGTTTCACCCGAGTCGAACAGCGGGATGTCCTTCTGGTCCTTGTATGGGACGTAGAGGTAGAACAGACGCGGCTCGAGGGTTTGCTTGTAGTCGGTGCCGAACAGCGACGTTTTACGGTCGAAGTACAGGCCGCTGTCGACGCTGAAGATCGGGACGTCGCGGTTCAGCGAGCTGTTATAGCTGCCGTACGCTGGGTTGGCCGATTGCGCGATAGCCTGGGTTTTGCCCTGGCTGTCCAAATCCAGATCGTAGTGGGTATACGCATACTTCAGCTTGGGGGTCAGGAAGCCGTAGCTGGCTTCCATCGGCAGGCTGATCGACGGTGCAACGTTGAAACGGTTGCCGTTGGCGCGAGCGATGCCACTGACGTTCTGGTCCAGGCGACGACCAGGCGCACCAGCCGAGGTGTCTGGAAGCCCGTCTTCATTCAATACGAAGTCGTCTTTCAGGTCACGATCGAAACGGACTGCCTCGGTTTCGTAGGCAATATTGAGCCCACCCGGCTCGTACGGCAGTTTGCCATTGAAGGTAATCTGCGGCAGACGGTCATACGGCGTGATCTTCGAGATGGTCGCCATCTCGTAGGCATGCACGTTCAACCGCGCGGTGTAGTTGTCACCACGATAGGTCAGTGCACCCTGCTGGTTCAGCAGGTCCTGGGTTTCAACACCAATCTGGTCGGATTCCAGGTCCTGGAAGTAGAACGGGTCGCTGATGTCGGTGTAATCCACCTCGGTCATCAACCGCTCGTTCAACCCGCCTTTGTGCTGCCAGTTGGTCATCCAGCGCTGTTCTTTGTAGTCAGTCTGGTCTTTGCGGTCGTCGTTCTTGTCGTTGAGGTACGCAGCACCGAACTGGCCTTCGCTGGAAGGCGTCAGGTAGCGGAACTCGCCTTCCATCAGCAGGCCGCGCTTGGTCATGTAGCGCGGGTACAACGTGGCATCGTAGTTCGGTGCCAGGTTGAAGTAGTACGGCGTGACCAGCATGAAGCCGGTATCGCTGGTGCTGCTGAACGATGGCGGCAGGAAGCCGGACTGGCGACGGTCGTCGATCGGGAAGTAGATGTACGGTGTGTAGAACACCGGGAAATCCTTGACCCGCAGCGTGACGTTGGTCGCGGTACCGAAACCGGTGGCCGGGTTCAGGGTGATGTTGTTGCCCTTCAGCTGCCAGGCGTTGCTGCCCGGTTCGCAGGTGGTGTACGTACCGTCCTTGAGGCGGATGATGGCGTTCTCGCCACGCTTGGCGTACAGGGCACTGCCGCGGATGTGCGACTTGTGCATCACGTATTCGGCGTTGTCGACCTGGGCTTCGCCCGTGTCGAGCTGGATCTGTGCCTCGTCACCGACCACCAGCGAACCGTTGTCACGGATCTTGACGTTGCCCTTGAGCTCGCCACGGTTTTCGGTCTGGTAGAGGTTGGCCTCGTCGGCCTCGGCCTGCATGCTGCCTTGGCGCATTACCACATCACCGGCGAGGGTAGCGATCTGCTGCTCCTGCTGGTACTTGGATACCTTGGCGTTGATGTAGGTCGGCGACTCGTCCTTCGGCGTGGTGTCGGCCATGCCTGGGCGGGTTGGCTCGATGTACGCGCCACCGCAGTACGGGCCGGTTTCGGCCAGCTGTGCGGCGGTGAGCTTTTCACGCGGAACCCAGTCCAGGTGGCTGTAGTCTTCGCTACGCGACTTCAGGCCACGGCCTTTGGCCTCGGTGACCAGCATAGGCCGGTCCGCGGTTTCGCCTTCGCTTGCGGCTTCGGTGCCGGTGCTGACAGCAGCACCCTCGTGCACCGGGCGCGGCGGCAGGTTGTTGGCTGGGGTCTTGGGCTTGCAGTCCCAACCACCGGAGGCGGACACTTGGCAGTCAAACTGTTCGGCTGCCACCACGTAAGACGTGGCCAGAGGTTGCAGGGCCAGCAGACCGCCGGTTACCAGCAACGGAAACTTTCTACGAAACGCGGGGGATTTCAATGCCATCTTATTAGTCCGGGCTTCCTGCGTGCCATCTGCCCGCGTGTGGGGCCGCACGCCTCTCGATGGTCTGAAAAAGATGCTGGATAATAAAGCATGACCCGCTTGACGGCTAGGGCCGTCGGAGACCCTTGTAATGCCTGAACACGATGTACGCCTGCAACAACTGACGGTCTGGCTCGATGAGCAGCTCAATGATCTTTTCCGGAAAAACGCCTGGGGCGATGTCCCCGCAGGCAGCCTGACCGCGGCCAGCAGCGATGCCAGCTTCCGTCGTTATTTCCGCTGGCAGGGCGCCGGCCACAGCTTCGTGATCATGGATGCGCCACCGCCGCAGGAAAACTGCCGACCGTTCGTCGCCATCGACCACCTGCTGGCCAGCGCCGACGTGCACGTGCCGCTGATCCACGCCCAGGACCTGGAGCGTGGCTTCCTGCTGCTGGGTGACCTGGGCCACCAGACATACCTTGATATCATTGATGCAGACAACGCCGACGGCCTGTTCGCCGATGCCATCGACGCGCTGCTGGCGTTCCAGCGCCTGCCGATGGACGCACCGTTGCCCAGCTACGACGATGCGCTGCTGCGCCGTGAAGTCGAACTATTCCCCGAGTGGTACGTGGGTCGTGAGCTTGGCCTGGCCTTCAGCGATGCCCAGAAAGCCACCTGGCAACGAGTCAGTCAGCTGCTGATCGACAGCGCGCTGGCCCAGCCCAAGGTGCTGGTGCACCGCGACTACATGCCGCGCAACCTGATGCAGAGCACACCCAACCCAGGCGTGCTGGACTTCCAGGATGCCGTATATGGCCCTGTCACCTACGACATCACCTGCCTGTTCAAGGACGCCTTCCTCAGCTGGCCGCAGGCGCGGGTCGAAGGCTGGCTGCGCGACTACTGGCAGAAGGCACAGGCTGCCGGCATCCCGGTGCAGGCCGACTTCGAGGCGTTCCAGCGTGCCAGTGACCTGATGGGTGTGCAGCGCCACCTGAAGGTGATCGGTATTTTCGCCCGTATCTGCCACCGCGACGGCAAACCCCGTTACCTGGGCGACGTGCCGCGCTTCTTCGCCTATATAGAAGAAGTGATCAGCCGCCGGCCCGAATTGGCGGAGCTGGGTGAGCTGATTGCCGAGTTGCAGGCCGGAGCGCGTGCATGAAGGCAATGATTTTGGCTGCGGGCAAAGGCGAGCGCATGCGCCCGCTGACTCTGCACACCCCTAAACCGCTGGTCCCGGTCGCCGGTCAGCCACTGATCGAGTACCACCTGCGGGCCCTGGCTGCAGCAGGCGTGACCGAGGTGGTGATCAACCACGCCTGGCTCGGCCAGCAGATCGAGGACCACCTGGGTGACGGCAGCCGTTTCGGCTTGAGCATCCGCTATTCGCCCGAAGGCGAGCCGCTGGAAACCGGCGGTGGCATCTTCAAGGCCCTGCCATTGCTGGGTGATGCGCCGTTTCTGCTGGTGAACGGCGATGTCTGGACCGACTACGACTTCGCGCGACTGCTGGCCCCACTGCAAGGCCTGGCCCACCTGGTGCTGGTCGATAACCCTGGCCATCACGGCCGTGGCGACTTCCGCCTGGTGGGCGAGCGGGTGGTCGATGGTGACGATGCGCCTGGCACGCTGACCTTCAGCGGCCTTTCGGTGCTGCACCCGGCGCTGTTCGAAGGCTGCCAGCCTGGCGCCTTCAAGCTGGCGCCGTTGCTGCGCCAGGCCATGGCTGCGGGGCAGGTCAGTGGTGAGCACTACCGTGGGCACTGGGTGGATGTCGGTACGCTCGAACGCCTGGCCGAGGCCGAGCGCCTGATCGGCGAGCGCGCCTGACATGTGGTGGCCAAGCACGGTGATTGGTGCCGGTGCCGGCTTTGCGGTTGCCAGCATTCCCGGGGCCTTGCTCGGCGCGTTGCTTGGGCAGGCCATGGACCGCCGCCTGCGTTTGCAGGGCTGGGAGGACATGCGTGAGCGCCTTGGCGGGCGCCCGGCCTTGCAGGATGACGAGTTGCTGTTCGTGATGCTCGGCCGCCTGGCCAAGTGCGATGGCCGGGTGGGCGAGCAGCATATCCAGCAGGCGCGTCAGGAGATGGTGCGCCTGGACCTGGCCGAAGCGGCCCGGCTGCGCGCGATTGCCGCGTTCAACCGTGGCAAGGCGGGCAAGGACCGGCTGGGTGGGCACCTACGGCGCATTCGCCAGCAGCCGCATGCGGCCGAGGGCACCCTGCGTGCCTGTTGGCGCATGGTCTGGGCCGACGGCAAGATGGGCAACAAGGAGCGAGAACTGCTGCTGGACTGGGGGCAGAAACTGGGCCTGAGCCGGCGGCAGGTACAGGCCATGTCGCTGGAGTACGAGCCACGCAAGGCGGCGGTTCCGGAAGGGGTCGCCATGACCTATGCGGCGGCCTTGCGCTTGCTGGCGGTAGAGGCGGATACCGATGGCGACAAGGTCAAGCAGGCGTATCGTCGGCTGGTCAGCCGGCACCACCCGGACAAGCTGGCGGGCACTGGTGCCAGCGAGGCGCAGGTGCGTGAAGCGACCGAGCGGACCCGTGAGCTGCATCAGGCTTATGCCATGATCCGCAAGCGGCGGGGGCTTTGATGGCCTGCGCGGTAGCTGTAGGAGCGGCCTTGTGTCGCGATGGGGCGCGTAGCGGCCCCAAGTAGTCAGCTTCCCAACAGATACCGCTGGGGCCGCTTTGCGGCCCATCGCGACACAAGGCCGCTCCTACAGGCTCATCCACCCCCGCACCCGGCGGAACAGTTGCTCTTGCTCGGCCGCCTTGTTCCCCGGCATGGCAATCAGCGACAACTGCCGGTACTGGCTGTCCTTCTGCCGCTTGCTGGCCTGCAGGCGCTGCGCGGCTGCATTGCGGTCCGCGCTGCGGGTGGCGTAGTAGATGTCGGCAGTCGGCACTTTCAAGGTCGGCGCCAGGCTTTCCAGGTCATGCTCCACCCGCGCTGGCGTCTGCGCGGCGACCATCACCAGTTTCTGCACCTGCGGTGGCTGTTTCTCGCTCAGGTAGCGGGCCGCCCAATATGCGCCGCTGCCATGGCCAATCAGCACGATGCTGCGGGCGTTGTGCTGCTGGGCAAAGGCCACCGCAGCATCCAGTCGGGCAAAAACGCGCTCGGCATCGGCCGGGTCGGTTTGCTCGCTGGCCTGTTTGGCGTCAGTGCTCTCTGCGGTGTCTGCATCGGCTGCCGTAGCCTGGGCGACGTTGGCATTGGCATCGGCCGGCACATCCTTGGCCGGGGCGCTTTCGCCCTTGTCTGGCTCCGGCTCGGCAGCCGGCTTGGCCTCGACCCGCGCCTGCGGGCTGTCGGCCAGCAGGTCGGGCAGGCTGATGCTCAGGCTGTGCCAGCCGACATCGGGGAACTTCTGCCGCAGCGGGCCGACCGCGTTTGGCCAGTCAGCTGTTTCGCCAGCCCCCGGGACGATGATGACCGCCCCCTGTGGATCGCTGTCGTTGGCCGGCTTCCACAGGGCCAGGAAGCTGTCAGCGCCGGCTTGCAGCGTCTGCTGTTCGGCCTTGGGCACCAGCCGCTCGAGCGCCTGGGCATCCTCCTGGCTACGCTCCAGCAGCGGTGGGCGAGGGGCTTGGACAGCGGGTGCCTCGGTGCTGGTGGATGGTTTTTCGGCATCGGCGGCCAGGGCGCCGATTGGAAGGATCGAGGCCAGGCAGCACATTGCCAGCGTCGTGCGATAAAGTGTGGACATGAGTCAACCCAGGGCCAGAATGATACCGGCAGCCTAATAGTATTTGCCCGTGACGGCCATGCTGCATGGCCGCTTTGCCAAGACGAGCGTGTAGATGAAGCGAGTGCGTCGCCTGTTGGTTATCGGCTGCTTGTGGCTGCCCTTGATTGCATTAGCCAGGCCCGAGGCCGTGCCCACGGTTGCCCTGGAACCTGCCCAGCAGCAATGGCTGGATACACACCGCAGCCTGCGTGTCGGCCTGGTGTTGCAGGCGCCTTACGCTCAGTTCGACCGGCGCCTGCAGCAGCTGTACGGGGCCAATGTGGAACTGGTGAGCAGCCTGGCGCGGGCGCTGCGACTGGACCTTACCTGGCGCAACTTCGCTGACCAGGCCAGCCTCGAGCATGCCCTGCAGGCCGGTGAAATCGACTTTGCCCCGGGGCTTACCCAGACCCCCGCCAGCCTGCGTCTGTGGCTGTTCAGCGACCCGTACATGCGCGTGCCGCAACTGGTGGTGGGGCCGCGCACCGGGAACATGGCCGTGGAACTGGAAACGCTCGAGGCCGAGCAGCGGGTGGCGGTGCGCATGCCCAGCCAACTGGCGGACTACCTGCGCGGCAACTACGGCAACCTCAACCTGCAAGGGGTGCCCAACGAGCGCGAGGCCCTGCAACTGGTGGTGGGCGGCCAGGCCAGTTTCGCGGTGCTGGATGAAGCCCAGCTCAGCCGCCTGTCGCGCGAAAGCGAGTTCGGCGAGCTGGCTGTGGTCGGCGATATCGGCCTGCCGCAACTGTTGCGTATCGGTTCGAGGCGCGACTGGCCGCTGCTGGCCGATGTGCTCGAGCGTGGCCTGCAGGCGCTGCCGGCCAAGGAGCTGGAGCAACTGCACCAGCGTTGGCTGCAGCCAAAGTACCCACGTCTGAGTGAGTCGACGGGTTTCTGGCAGAACCTGGCCTTGCTGTCCGCCATGCTGCTGTTGTGCGCGCTGGCCACCCTGGTGTGGCAACGTCGGCAGCAGCGCCAGCTGGAGCGCAGCCTGCTGGCGACGCGCGAAAGCCTGGTGGAGCGGCAAGTGCGTGAAGAAGCATTGCGCCTGAGCCAATTCGCCATCGACCAGAGCACTGTGGGTATCCTCTGGGTCAACTGGGACAGCCACGTACGCTACGCCAACCATGCCGCCGAACGCATGCTGGGCTACGGCGAAGGCGCGCTGCTGGAGCGGCCGCTGAGCGACTTTGAACCCAGCCTGACCATGGACCGCTGGCTGGAGCTGTGGAAGGGCGCGCGCACCGGTGCGGGCGGTGTCGGCCAGTTCGAAACGCAGTGCCGGCGGGCTGACCACAGCCTGCTGCCGGTCGAGCTGTCGCTGAGCTTTCTGCGCTTTCGTGACTCCGAATACCTGGTGGTGTACCTCGCCGATGTCACCGAGCGCCACCGCGCCCTGGCGGCCCTGCGCGAAAGCGAGGCGCGGCTCAAGGGCATTGCCGGCAACGTGCCGGGGCTGGTGTTCCGCCTGGAGCGCGACCCGGCTGAGGGCGACCTGGAATTCCCTTACATCAGCGAGGGCAGCGAGGCCTTGGTAGGCTATTCGCCCAGCGAGATCCAGCACCCGCAGATGGGCCTGCGCAATCTGGTACATCCCGACGACCGCGCCGATTACCACCGGGTACAGGACCTGGCCCTGGCCAGCGACCAGGACTGGTCCTGGCAAGGGCGCATCCTCACCCGCCAGGGTGAGCAGCGCTGGGCCGACATCAAGGCCAGTACCCGGCGCCTGGGCAATGGCCAGGTAGTGTGGGACGGAGTGGTGTGGGATATCACCCAGGGCAAGCGGGCCGAGCTGGCGCTGGCCAAGTCCCAGGAGCAGTTGCGCGAACTGTCGGCCCACCTGGAGAGCGTGCGTGAAGAGGAAAAGGCCCGCATCGCCCGGGAAGTGCACGATGAACTGGGGCAGATGTTGACTGTGCTCAAGCTGGAGGTGTCGATGTGCGAGCTGGCCTTCGCCGAGCTGGACCCGGGCTTGAACGAGCGGCTGGCCAGCATGAAGCGCCTGATCGCCCAACTGTTCCAGTTGGTACGCGACGTGGCCACCGCTCTGCGTCCGCCGATTCTCGATGCCGGCATCGCTTCGGCGATCGAATGGCAGGCGCGGCGTTTTGAAACACGCACGCAAATCCCCTGCCTGGTGCAAGTACCGGATAATCTGCCAGCATTGAGCGACGCCAAGGCCACCGGGCTGTTCCGTATTCTCCAGGAGGCGCTGACCAACGTGATGCGCCATGCCCAGGCGCACAGCGTGGAAATCGAACTGGTGCGTGAGCACGGGCAATTGCGCATGACTGTCAGCGACGATGGCCAGGGCTTTTGCCGCGACCAGCCCCGGCCCACCTCGTTCGGCCTGGTAGGGGTGCGTGAGCGGGTGCTGATGCTGGGCGGCAGCATGGCGCTGGACAGTGAACCGGGCGAAGGCACCAGCCTGAGCGTAGCCATACCGTTGGAGTAGGAGAGCGATCGTGATTCGAGTGTTGGTGGCCGAAGACCACACCATTGTCCGTGAGGGCATCAAGCAGTTGATTGGCCTGGCCAAGGACATGCAGGTGGCGGGGGAGGCCGGTAACGGCGAGCAGTTGCTGGAAACCTTGCGCCATACGCCGTGCGAGGTGGTACTGCTGGATATCTCGATGCCGGGTGTGAATGGCCTGGAGGCTATCCCACGGATTCGCGCGCTGCACGACGCCCCGGCGATCCTGATGCTGTCGATGCACGATGAAGCGCAGATGGCGGCGCGGGCGCTGAAGGCCGGGGCGGCGGGCTATGCCACCAAGGACAGCGACCCGGCGCTGTTGCTGACCGCGATTCGCCGGGTTGCCGCTGGCGGGCGCTATATCGACCCGGCGTTGGCCGACCGTATGGTCTTCGAGGTGGGCCTTACCGAGTCGAGGCCGTTGCACACGCTGCTGTCGGAGCGGGAGTTTTCGGTGTTCGAACGCCTGGCCCAGGGCGCCAACGTCAACGACATCGCCCAGCAGCTGGCGCTGTCGAGCAAGACCATCAGCACCCACAAGGCGCGCCTGATGCAGAAGCTGAAAGTGAACTCGCTGGCGGAGCTGGTGAAGTACGCCATGGAGCACAAGCTGGTCTGATTGCGACATGCACTTCCTGCGCCTGCAACGTGTCCCCTGTGGGAGCGGGTTCACCCGCGAAAGGGCCCGACCTGCCATGCGCGGTGCCTGGGCCGGCCTCTTCGCGGGTGAACCCGCTCCCACAGGGGGCGCCGCAGGCCTGAGGGGAGGCATTCCAAACCCGCCATCTTTGTAGGGGAATCCCTACAACAAATCTTCCATCCGGATGATGGCATTCTCTCAGCACCCCCGATTTTCCGGCGCTTGCCGCTTGTCTAGTCTTTGTCTACGCAGTCATCCAACAAGAAGGTGCAGGCATGAGCGAGGCGAAGTCGAACGCTGCAACCAGCGAAACGCTGGTCAGCTTCCGTGGTGTGCAGAAGAGCTACGACGGCGAGTCGCTGATCGTCAAAAACCTCAACCTGGATATTCGCAAGGGCGAGTTCCTTACCCTGCTTGGCCCGTCCGGCTCGGGCAAGACCACCAGCCTGATGATGCTGGCCGGCTTCGAAACCCCCACCGCCGGTGAAATCCAGTTGGCCGGGCGTTCTATCAACAACGTGCCGCCGCACAAGCGCGACATCGGCATGGTGTTCCAGAACTACGCGCTGTTCCCGCACATGACCGTGGCCGAGAACCTGGCCTTTCCGCTGACCGTGCGCAACCTGAGCAAGACCGACATCAGTGAGCGGGTCAAGCGGGTGCTGAACATGGTCCAGCTCGACGCCTTCGCCAAGCGTTACCCCGGCCAGCTGTCAGGCGGCCAGCAGCAGCGTGTGGCCCTGGCCCGGGCACTGGTGTTCGAGCCGCAGCTGGTGCTGATGGACGAACCGCTGGGCGCGCTGGACAAGCAGCTGCGCGAGCACATGCAGATGGAGATCAAGCACATCCACCAGCGCCTGGGCGTGACCGTGGTGTACGTGACCCATGACCAGGGCGAAGCGCTGACCATGTCCGACCGGGTGGCCGTGTTCCACCAGGGCGAAATCCAGCAGATCGCCGACCCGCGCACGCTGTATGAAGAACCCTGCAACACCTTTGTCGCCAACTTCATCGGCGAGAACAACCGCATCAACGGCACCTTGCTCGCCAGTGACGGCAAGCGCTGCCAGGTGCAGTTGCCGCGCGGCGAGCGGGTCGAGGCGCTGGCGGTGAATGTCGGCCAGGCCGGCGAGCCGGTGACCCTGTCGATCCGCCCGGAGCGCGTGCGCCTGAACGGCCATAGCGAAAGCTGCGTGAACCGCTTCTCGGGCCGGGTGGCCGAATTCATTTACCTGGGTGACCACGTGCGGGTGCGCCTGGAAGTTTGCGGCAAGGGCGACTTCTTCGTGAAACAGCCGATTGCCGAACTCGACCCGGCCCTGGCCGTGGGCGATGTGGTACCGCTGGGCTGGGAGGTGGAGCACGCCCGCGCGCTCGATCCGATTGCCGAAGCCCATTGATGGATTGCTTCACCAACCCTGTACTGTGGAGAGAATAATAATGCGCAAGCAGTTGAAACTGACCGCCCTGGCCCTGGGGCTGTTCGCCGCCGGCCAAACCATGGCCGCAGACCTTACCGTGGTCTCGTTCGGTGGCGCCAACAAGGCGGCCCAGGTCAAGGCGTTCTACGAGCCGTGGGAAAAGGCCGGCAAGGGCAAGATCGTCGCGGGTGAGTACAACGGCGAAATGGCCAAGGTCAAAGCCATGGTCGACACCAAGAGCGTGTCGTGGAATCTGGTGGAAGTGGAGTCGCCAGAACTGGCCCGCGGCTGTGACGAGGGCATGTTCGAAGAACTCGACCCGGCCCTGTTCGGCAATGAGGCCGACTATGTGCCGGGTGCCATCCAGCCATGCGGCGTGGGCTTCTTCGTATGGTCCACGGTGCTGGCCTACAACGCCGACAAGCTGAAGACTGCACCGACCAGCTGGGCCGACTTCTGGGACACCAAGAAATTCCCGGGCAAACGCGGCCTGCGCAAGGGTGCCAAGTACACCCTGGAATTCGCCCTGATGGCCGATGGTGTGGCGCCGAAGGATGTGTACCAGGTGCTGGGCACCAAAGAGGGCGTGGACCGCGCCTTCAAGAAGCTCGACGAACTCAAGCCAAGCATCCAGTGGTGGGAAGCCGGCGCCCAGCCGCCACAGTACCTGGCCTCGGGTGACGTGGTCATGAGCTCGGCCTACAACGGTCGCATTGCTGCAGTGCAGAAAGAGAGCAACCTGAAGGTTGTGTGGAATGGCGGCATCTATGACTTCGACGCCTGGGCCATCCCGAAAGGTGCCAAGGATATCGAAGAAGCGAAGAAATTCATCGCCTTCAGCGTGCAGCCTGAGCAGCAGAAGACCTACTCCGAGAACATTGCGTACGGCCCGGCCAATTCCAAGGCCGTGAGCCTGTTGTCGGATGATGTGAAGAAGGACATGCCGACCACGCCTGAAAACATTGCCAACCAGGTGCAGATCGACGTGGCCTTCTGGGCTGACAACAGCGAGCAGCTGGAGCAACGCTTCAATGCCTGGGCGGCGAAGAAGTAAAGGACCAGCGTAGGGGGCTGCGCAGCAGCCCCATCTTTCAGTTTGTATCGCGGAGTTCGCCATGGCCATTGCAGTGCCCCTCAAAGAAGGCGCAGGTCCAAGCCTCAAGCAGCGCCTCAAGCACGCCGAGCGGGTCAACCGCTGGAAGGCGCAGGCGTTGATCGCGCCGCTGGCGCTGTTCCTTTTGCTGGTGTTCCTGGTGCCGATCGCGGCGCTGCTGTACAAGAGCGTCGGCAACCCGGAAGTGGTCGGCGGCCTGCCGCGCACCGTGGGCGTCATCACCCAGTGGGACGGCAAGAGCCTGCCGGGCGAAGACGTGTACAAGGCGTTGAGCCAGGACCTGGCCGAATCGCGCAAGAACCAGACCCTGGGCGACCTTTCCAAGCGCCTGAACATGGAGCTGGCCGGTTACCGCAGCCTGTTGGCCAAGACCGCGCGGGCGCTGCCGTTCAAGAGCGAACCCGCTTCCTATAAAGATGCCTTGCAGGCCCTCGACGAGCGTTGGGGCGACCCGGCCTACTGGCAGGCGATCCGCCGCAACACCAGCACGGTCACCTCGTTCTACCTGCTGGCTTCGCTCGACCACCGTATCGATGACCTTGGCGAACTGGCCAAGGCCACCCCGGACCAGGCCATCTACCTGGACATCTTCGCCCGCACCCTGTGGATGGGTGTGGTGATTACCGCCATCTGCCTGGTACTGGCCTACCCGCTGGCCTACCTGCTGGCCAACCTGCCGACCCGGCAGAGCAACCTGCTGATGATCCTGGTGCTGCTGCCATTCTGGACCTCGATCCTGGTGCGGGTAGCAGCGTGGATCGTGCTGCTGCAGTCGGGTGGCCTGATCAACAGCGCGCTGATGGCCATGGGCATCATCGACCAGCCGCTGGAACTGGTGTTCAACCGCACCGGCGTGTACATCTCGATGGTGCACATCCTGTTGCCGTTCATGATCCTGCCGCTCTACAGCGTGATGAAGGGTATTTCGCCCAGCTACATGCGTGCGGCGATCTCGCTGGGCTGCCACCCGTTCGCCAGCTTCTGGCGGGTGTACTTCCCGCAGACCTACGCCGGGGTTGGCGCTGGCTGCCTGCTGGTGTTCATCCTGGCCATCGGCTACTACATTACCCCGGCATTGCTGGGCAGCCCGAATGACCAGATGGTCAGCTACTTCGTGGCCTTCTATACCAACACCAGCATCAACTGGGGCATGGCCACCGCGCTGGGCGGGCTGTTGCTGCTGGCGACCGTGCTGTTGTACTTGATCTATAGCTGGCTGGTCGGCGCCAGCCGCCTGCGCCTGAGCTGAGGAGCCTTGTCATGATGAGCCCTTACATGTCGCCCGTGGAGCGGGTGTGGTTCTACAGCCTGCGCATTCTTTGCGGTTTGATCCTGCTGTTCCTCATACTGCCGGTGCTGGTGATCGTGCCGCTGTCGTTCAACAGTGGCAGTTTCCTGGTGTACCCGCTGCAGGGCTTCTCGCTGCAGTGGTACCAGGACTTCTTCGGCTCGGCCGAGTGGATGCGGGCCCTGAAGAACAGCATCATCGTCGCCCCGGCAGCCACGGTGCTGGCCATGGTGTTCGGCACCCTGGCGGCAATCGGCCTGACCCGTGGCGACTTCCCGGGCAAGTCGCTGGTGATGGCGCTGGTGATTTCGCCGATGGTGGTGCCGGTGGTGATCATCGGCGTGGCCAGCTACCTGTTCTTTGCCCCCCTGGGCATGGGCAACAGCTTCACCTCGCTGATCCTGGTGCATGCGGTACTGGGCGTGCCGTTCGTCATCATTACCGTGTCGGCGACCTTGCAGGGCTTCAACTACAACCTGGTGCGCGCCGCGGCCAGCCTGGGCGCCTCGCCACTGCTGACGTTCCGCCGGGTGACCCTGCCGCTGATCGCGCCGGGGGTAATTTCGGGTGCGTTGTTCGCCTTTGCCACGTCGTTTGACGAAGTCGTGGTGACACTGTTCCTGGCCGGGCCGGAGCAGGCGACCCTGCCGCGGCAGATGTTCAGCGGTATTCGCGAGAACCTGAGCCCGACCATTGCCGCGGCGGCGACCTTGCTGATTGCCTTCTCGGTGGTGTTGCTGCTGACCCTGGAGTGGTTGCGTGGGCGTAGCGAGAAGCTGAGGACCCAGCAGCCTGGTTGAAGGGGTGTTGCCTGTACCGGCCTCTTCGCGGCTAAAGCCGCTCCCACAGGATTTGTGCGGCTTTCGAGGCCTGCGCGGTCCCTGTGGGAGCGGCTTTAGCCGCGAAGAGGCCGGCACAGGTTGATGCTAATCAGCCTTCATCCGCTTCCCTGGGTTACAATGCGCGCCACCGTGATTCTGCCAACAGGTGCGCCATGCAGCCCTACGCTATTGCCCCCTCCATTCTCTCCGCCGATTTCGCCCGCCTGGGCGAGGACGTCGACAAGGTATTGGCTGCGGGTGCCGACATCGTCCACTTCGATGTCATGGACAACCATTACGTCCCCAACCTGACCATCGGCCCGATGGTCTGCACCGCCCTGCGCAAGTACGGTGTCACCGCCCCGATCGACGTGCACCTGATGGTCAGCCCGGTCGACCGCATCATCGGCGACTTCATCGAAGCTGGCGCCACCTACATCACCTTCCACCCGGAAGCCTCGCAGCACATCGACCGTTCGCTGCAGCTGATCAAGGATGGTGGTTGCAAGGCCGGCCTGGTGTTCAACCCGGCCACCAGCCTGGACGCCCTGAAGTACGTGATGGACAAGGTCGACATGGTACTGCTGATGAGCGTCAACCCGGGCTTTGGCGGGCAGAAGTTCATCCCTGGCACCCTCGACAAGCTGCGCGAAGCGCGTGCGCTGATCGACGCCAGCGGCCGTGATATCCGTCTGGAAATCGACGGTGGCGTCAACGTCAACAACATCCGCGAGATCGCTGCCGCTGGCGCCGATACGTTCGTTGCCGGCTCGGCGATCTTCAATGCCCCGGACTATCAGGAAGTCATCGCCAAGATGCGCGCCGAACTGGCCCAGGCCCGCCCATGAGTGGCTTCGAGCAGCTGTTCCCCGGGACGCTGCCCAGGCTGGTGATGTTCGATCTGGACGGTACCCTGATCGACTCGGTACCGGACCTGGCCGCCGCCGTGGACCGCATGCTGCTCGAACTGGGCCGTCCGCCTGCTGGCCTCGAGGCCGTGCGCCACTGGGTCGGCAATGGTGCCCAGGTCCTGGTACGCCGGGCCCTGGCCGGCAGCATCGACCACGCTGCCGTGGACGATGCGCTGGCCGACCAGGCACTGGCGCTGTTCATGGACGCCTATGCCGAAAGCCACGAACTGACCGTGGTCTACCCCGGTGTGCAGGATACCCTGCGCTGGCTGCGCAAGCAGGGCGTGGAAATGGCCCTGATCACCAACAAGCCCGAGCGCTTCGTTGGCCCGCTGCTGGACCAGATGAAGATTGGCAACTACTTCCGCTGGATCATTGGTGGCGACACCCTGCCGCAGAAAAAGCCAGACCCTGCGGCGCTGCTGTTCGTCATGCAGATGGCCGGTGTTACCCCGCAGCAGTCGCTGTTCGTCGGCGATTCGCGCAGCGACGTGCTGGCGGCCAAGGCGGCTGGCGTACAGTGCGTGGGCCTGACCTACGGCTACAACCACGGCCGGCCGATCCACGACGAATCCCCCAGCCTGGTGATCGACGACCTGCGCGCACTGCTGCCCGGTTGCGCAGACCCGGCCACTGGGATAACGTTGGCGGACCTTCAAGCCTCACAAGACAGAGAGTCCACCGTGGCGGTTACCGGCAAATTCTGGATGAAAGTCATCAAGGCCCTGGCCCGTTGGCGTTGGCGCGCCTGACTTCCGCCTGCCGGCGCGTGCCGGCCCGTCCGTTTGCCTGACCTATTGCTGCTTGCCACGAGGCTACCCATGACCCGCGAAGAATTCCTGCGCCTGGCCGCTGCCGGCTACAACCGCATTCCCCTGGCCTGCGAAACCCTGGCCGACTTCGACACGCCGCTGTCGATCTACCTGAAACTGGCCGACCAGCCCAACTCGTATCTGCTCGAATCGGTGCAGGGCGGCGAGAAGTGGGGCCGTTACTCGATGATCGGCCTGCCGTCGCGTACCGTGATGCGTGTGCACGGTTACCACGTCAGCATCCTGCAGGATGGCGTTGAGGTGGAAAGCCACGACGTCGAAGACCCGCTGGCCTTCGTCGAAACCTTCAAGGACCGTTACAAGGTCGCCGATATCCCTGGCCTGCCGCGCTTCAACGGCGGCCTGGTCGGCTACTTCGGCTACGACTGCGTGCGCTATGTGGAAAAGCGCCTGGGCGCCAGCCCCAACCCGGACCCGCTGGGTGTGCCGGATATCCTGTTGATGGTGTCCGATGCAGTGGTGGTGTTCGACAACCTGGCGGGGAAGATGCACGCGATCGTGCTGGTCGACCCGGCTGAAGAGCAGGCTTTCGAACAGGGCCAGGCACGCCTGCAAGGCCTGCTGGAAACCCTGCGTCAGCCGATCACCCCACGCCGTGGCCTGGACCTGAGTGGCCCGCAGGCTGCCGAGCCGGAATTCCGCTCCAGCTATACCCGCGAGGATTACGAGAACGCTGTCGGCCGTATCAAGGAATACATCCTGGCCGGTGACTGCATGCAGGTGGTGCCGTCGCAGCGCATGTCGATCGACTTCAAGGCTGCGCCAATCGACCTGTACCGTGCGCTGCGCTGCTTCAACCCGACGCCGTACATGTACTTCTTCAATTTTGGCGATTTTCATGTGGTCGGCAGCTCGCCCGAGGTGCTGGTGCGCGTCGAGGACAACCTGGTCACCGTGCGCCCGATTGCCGGCACCCGCCCGCGTGGTGCTACCGAAGAGGCCGACCGCGCGCTGGAAGACGACCTGCTGTCGGATGACAAGGAAATTGCCGAGCACCTGATGCTGATCGACCTGGGCCGTAACGACGTCGGGCGCGTGTCCTCGACCGGCAGCGTGCGCCTGACCGAGAAGATGGTAATCGAGCGTTACTCCAACGTGATGCACATTGTGTCCAACGTCACCGGCCAGCTGCGCGAAGGGCTGACGGCGATGGACGCACTGCGGGCGATCCTGCCGGCCGGTACCTTGTCGGGTGCGCCGAAGATTCGTGCGATGGAGATCATCGACGAGCTGGAGCCGGTCAAGCGTGGGGTTTACGGCGGTGCCGTCGGTTACTTCGCGTGGAACGGCAACATGGATACCGCGATTGCCATCCGTACTGCGGTGATCAAGGACGGTGAACTGCATGTGCAGGCCGGGGGCGGCATCGTCGCCGACTCGGTGCCGGCGCTGGAGTGGGAAGAGACCATCAACAAGCGCCGGGCGATGTTCCGCGCGGTGGCGCTGGCTGAGCAGACTTCCGCCAAATAAATTGATTGGGGCTGCTGTGCAGCCCATCGCGACACAAGGCCGCTCCTACAGGGGATCGCTTTTTTTTCGGCAATCGCATTCCCCTGTAGGAGCGGCCTTGTGTCGCGATGGGCCGCAAAGCGGCCCCAAGATTCAGAAGTCCACACTAACCCCCAAACTCACCCCCTGCTGCGTCAACTCATCACTCTTGCGCCAGTTGTAGTTACCGCGCAAATGCACCCCCGCCACCACTTCATGGTTGACCCCCAGGCTCGCCCGGGTCAGGTCGCTGTGCGGCGTATACCCAGTCAGGGTGAAGTCATTCGCCGGCAGGCTGGTCAGGTGCATCGTCACATCCTGCTGGTCATCCTCGAACTCATGCTCCTGCGCCACTTCGGCGAACAGTCGGGTACTCGGCAGCACCTGCACACTGCCCAGCAATCCCACGCCCAAACGGCGTGATGTACGTTCCTGATCATCGAAGCCCAGCGCCGTCGAGCGCCCGCTTTTCTCGTCATAGCCATCCACCTTCACCCGCGCATAGTCGGCGCTGATGAACGGCGCCAGCTGCCAGCTGCTGCTCTCGGCCGCCAGGTTGTAGCCCAGCCGCCCCGACATCGCCCAGGCTTCGCCATCGGTATCACCCTTTTCGCTGCGGTCGTTCACGCCAAGGGCGAAGGTGCGCTTGAGGTCGCTGTAGTCCAGGTGCCCGGCGGTCAGCGCCGCGTCGGCCCACCAGCGGTCCTGGCGGTATTGGGCGAAGACGCTGGCAAGGTAGCTGTCCAGCTTGTAGTCCGAGTCCTGCTCGCCGGCTTCCAGCTTCTGCCGGTACACGCCGCCGGCCAGGCCCAGGCGCCAGGCGTCATTCAGGCGGTAGCTGCCGCCCAGGGTCAGGTTGTAGCCCCGGCCGTCACCGCTGGCCGCGCTGCGTTGGCCGTCGTAATCCAGGTCTTGGGCGCCGCTGGCGACAAAGGCTTGCCACTGGCCCACCGCCTGCCAGGGTGTCTGCCACTGGTTGCGCAGTTCGTCCTGGTGGGCGCGTACGCTGGCGTGGGCCATTTCGGGCAGCAGCGTCAGTTCCCATGGGGCGGAAAGGATCGAGTAGGCGTAATCGGCGATCAATTGCTGGCCGGCGATGGTCGGGTGCACCGAGTCGTTGAACAGCAGCTTGGTCGGGTCCGGCGTGGCGCCGTTGGCACCATACTCCGGGTTTTCCACGCATCCCTCACCGCTGTAGCAGGTGCCGACCAGGTTCTGGCCGCTGGCCAGGCCGAACTGCTCGGGGCTGGCCAATGCCTCGCTCAGCAGCACGGGGATATTAAGCGGAATGATTTCGGCATCGATCTGCCCCAGCTGGCTGAGCAGCGACTGGTTGAACGCGCCGGATAGCAGCGATAGCGGGTCTTGTTGCGGTGTACCGCTGAAGTTCGGTGTTTGCCCGAGGTCGGGCAGCAGCCAGACCATGATGTAGCGGGCGCCGCCTTGCTGCAGGGCCTGCGCGCTGGCGGCCAGGCGGGAACCGGCGGCCACGGCGTCGGCCGGGCTGTTGACCAGGCCTTGCAGGAAGTCGTTGCCGCCGCCGGTCAGGTAGTACAGTGCGTTGGGGTCGGCACGCAGGCCGTTGGCCAGGTAGCCCGGTCTGTCACGCAGTACCAGCCCGGCCCCGGGGCGCCCTGGTGGGATGATGGTTTCGGAGGTGGTGGTGATCGAATCCAGAATCTGCTGGGTGGTGTAACCGCCAACTGCCCAGTTGTTGCCATCAGGCACCCCAAGGATGGGGTTGATCGGCGAGGTGGAGGGGCCAAGTTCAGCCGGGTTCACGCCCAGTCGTCCGCCCAGGATCATGGGTGACACGGGCGCATAATTGCCATTGGCATCGCGGTTGGTGAAACGTATGCCGCCAAACTGCCCCGAGTCGCTGAGGCTGTCGCCGAACACGATCATGCTGGAGTAGGGCGACGGTGCCGCGAACGCCTGGCTGCAGGCCAGCGCCAGTGAGGCGAGGGTAAAGCGCAGGAATGGTGCTTTTCGCATCGGTGAACATCCTTTTCCTTGTATTTATGAAGGATTGCCCGATCGACCTTAGCAAATCGCGGTGCATCCCTCCCAAGTCCATTCGTTTCCCCGTGTTTACGGGCATATTGCGCCCGCCGCGCCGGTAGGCTACTGTGCCGGGACGTATGAGCGAGACCTATCCTGTGTTGATCGTCAGCAAACTCTTGATGCGCGTAATCAAGGCCCACGCCCGTTGGCGTTGGCGCGCCTGACTTTATCCCCTGCCGGCCCGTCCGGCCCGCCCCCGTTTGCCTTCCTGTCTACCGCCCCTTGTGGCAAAGCCGCGCCTGTTGGCTGGTGCAGAAAGGTTCGAATTCTGAAGTCAGTAGATTCAAGAGGTTTAACCCGATGTTACTGATGATCGACAATTACGACTCATTCACTTACAACGTCGTTCAGTACCTTGGCGAGCTGGGTGCCGAGGTAAAGGTCATTCGCAATGACGAAATGACCATCGCCCAGATCGAAGCCCTCGCCCCCGAGCGCATCGTCGTGTCCCCTGGCCCATGCACGCCGAGCGAGGCGGGCGTATCCATCGAGGCCATCCTGCACTTTGCCGGCAAGCTGCCGATTCTCGGTGTATGCCTGGGCCATCAGTCCATCGGCCAGGCCTTTGGCGGTGATGTGGTTCGTGCCCGCCAGGTGATGCACGGCAAGACCAGCCCGGTACATCATCGTGACCTGGGCGTGTTCGCTGGCCTCAACAACCCTTTGACCGTGACCCGTTACCACTCCTTGGTGGTAAAGCGCGAAACCTTGCCAGAGTGCCTGGAAGTGACCGCCTGGACCGCCCATGCTGACGGTTCGGTCGACGAGATCATGGGCCTGCGCCACAAGACGCTGAATATCGAAGGGGTGCAATTCCATCCCGAGTCGATCCTGACCGAACAGGGCCACGAACTGTTCGCCAACTTCCTCAAGCAGACCGGCGGCCGCCGCTAAGGATCGAACATGGATATCAAGAGCGCGTTGAGCCGTATCGTCGGCCAACTGGACCTTTCAACCGAAGAAATGCGCGACGTCATGCGCCAGATCATGACCGGCCAGTGCAGCGAAGCGCAGATCGGCGCCTTCCTGATGGGCATGCGCATGAAGAGCGAAAGCATCGACGAGATCGTTGGTGCGGTGTCGGTAATGCGCGAGCTGGCCGAAAAGGTCGAACTGCAAAGCCTCGATGGCGTGGTCGATATCGTCGGTACCGGCGGTGATGGCGCCAACATCTTCAACGTGTCCACCGCCTCGTCGTTCGTCCTGGCGGCGGCGGGTTGCACCGTTGCCAAGCATGGCAACCGCGCGGTGTCGGGCAAGAGCGGCAGTGCCGACCTGCTGGAAGCCGCCGGCATTTACCTTAACCTGACGCCAACCCAGGTGGCCCGCTGCATCGATAGCCTGGGCATCGGCTTCATGTTCGCGCAAAGCCATCATTCGGCCATGAAGCACGCTGCCGGCCCGCGTCGCGACCTGGGGCTGCGTACCCTGTTCAACATGCTCGGCCCGCTTACGAATCCGGCCGGGGTGAAGCACCAGGTGGTCGGCGTGTTCGCCCAGGCCCTGTGCCGCCCGCTGGCCGAGGTGCTGCAGCGCCTGGGCAGCAAGCATGTATTGGTGGTGCACTCGAAGGACGGCCTGGACGAGTTCAGCCTGGCTGCGCCTACCTTTGTCGCCGAATTGAAGAATGGCGAGATCACCGAATACTGGGTAGAGCCGGAAGACCTCGGCATGAAGAGCCAGAGCTTGCACGGCCTGGCCGTCGAGAACCCGCAGGCGTCGCTGGAGCTGATCCGCGATGCGTTGGGCCGGCGCAAGACCGAAAACGGCCAGAAGGCTGCCGAGATGATCGTGCTCAATGCGGGCGCGGCGCTGTATGCCGCTGACCATGCCATGAGCCTGAAAGCCGGTGTGGAACTGGCCCACGACGTACTGCACACCGGGCTGGCCTGGGAGAAGCTGCAGGAGCTGGGTGCCTTTACTGCAGTATTCAAGGTGGAGAACGAAGCATGAGTGTGCCGACGGTGCTGGAAAGGATCATTGCCCGCAAGTTTCAGGAAGTGGCCGAGCGCAGCGCGCGCGTCAGCCTCGCCGAACTGGAGGGCCTGGCCAAGGCTGCCGACGCTCCGCGTGGCTTTGCCAAGGCCCTGATCGAGCAAGCTGCGCGCAAGCAGCCGGCGGTAATTGCCGAAATCAAGAAGGCGTCGCCGAGCAAGGGCGTGATTCGCGACCATTTCGTGCCGGCGGAAATCGCCGTCAGCTACGAGAAGGGCGGGGCAACTTGCCTGTCGGTGCTGACCGATGTGGATTACTTCCAGGGCGCCGACGAGTACCTGCAGCAGGCCCGTGCGGCGGTGTCGCTGCCGGTGATCCGCAAGGACTTCATGGTTGACCCGTACCAGATCGTCGAGGCCCGGGCCCTGGCCGCGGACTGTGTGTTGCTGATCGTGTCGGCGCTGGATGATGTGAAAATGGCCGAACTGGCGGCTACGGCCAAGGATGTCGGCCTCGACGTGCTGGTGGAAGTGCACGACGGCGATGAACTGGAGCGCGCGTTGAAAACCCTGGATACCCCGCTGGTGGGGGTGAACAACCGCAACCTGCACACCTTCGAGGTCAGCCTGGAAACCACCCTCGACCTGCTGCCACGTATTCCGCGTGATCGCCTGGCGATTACCGAGAGCGGCATCTTGAACCGGGTCGATGTGGAGCTGATGACGATCAACGAAGTCTATTCGTTCCTGGTGGGTGAAGCGTTCATGCGCGCCGAGCAGCCAGGGCTGGAACTGCAGCGGTTGTTCTTCCCGGAACAGGTGAAGAAGACTGTTCAGCAACTGGACTGATCAAATGAAGCCGGCGTTTTTGTCGGCTTTTTTGTACTCCTGCCATGGTCCCATTCGCGGGTACTCCACAGGTCTTGAACACCGTGGTTATCCTGTGGGAGCGGGTTCACCCGCGAAGAGGCCCTCGAAAACAATATCAAAGGTGGATCAATGACCGATCACCCCCTGGCCCTGACCGTCGAACAAGGCCTGCACGCCGAACAGGAACTGCTGGCCGCTGTCTGCCGCGGCGAGCGCGACAGTGGCGTGCTGTTCTGGCGCCCGACCGACCAAGCACTGGTCATGCCCCGGCGCATGAGCCGCCTGGGCAATTTCGAAGCCGCCTGCGCGGAGCTGGCAATTGCCGGCTGGCCGGTGCTGCTGCGCGAAACCGGCGGCGAGCCGGTGCCGCAGTCACACGCCACGGTGAACGTTGCCCTGGTCTATGTTGCCCCCCGCAGCGAAGGCGATCACGGCCGTATCGAAAATGCCTACGAGCGCTTGTGCCTGCCGCTGTGCGATGTGCTGCGCGAGTGGGGCGGGGTGGCGTCGGTGGGCGAAATCGACGGCGCTTTCTGCGATGGTCGCTATAACGTCAACCTTAATGGCCGCAAGCTGGTGGGCACTGCCCAGCGCTGGCGCCAAGGGCTGGGCGGCAAGCGCCCGGTGGTGCTGGTGCACGGTGCGCTGCTGCTGGACAACGAGCGTGAATCGATGGTGGCGGCGGTCAACCGTTTCAACGAGTGCTGCGACCTTGAACAGCGCTGCCGCGCCGATGCGCACATCGCCCTGCATGAGGTAGCGCCCGCGGCCCCATGGTTCGAGCGTCTGTCGCAGGCCTATGCCAAGGTACTGGCTGACCTGCCCAGGGACTAGCGGGTACCGTACACCACCATGGTCTTGCCTTTGACCTGCACCAGGCTGCGCTCTTCAAGGTCCTTGAGGACGCGGCCGACCATTTCCCGCGAGCAACCGACGATGCGGCCGATTTCCTGGCGGGTGATCTTGATCTGCATGCCATCGGGGTGGGTCATGGCGTCGGGTTGCTTGCACAGCTCCAGCAGGCAACGGGCGACACGCCCGGTAACGTCGAAGAACGCCAGGTCGCCGACCTTGCGCGTTGTATTACGCAGGCGCTGGGCCATCTGGCTGCCCAGGGCGTAGAGGATTTCCGGGTCCTGGCGCGCGAGTTCGCGAAACTTCTCATAACTGATTTCGGCTACTTCGCATTCGGTCTTGGCGCGCACCCAGGCACTGCGTTGCTGATCGCCTTCGGCCGGTTCGAACAGGCCCAGCTCGCCGAAGAAGTCGCCACTGTTCAGGTAGGCGATGATCATTTCATGGCCGTTGTCGTCCTCGATGAGAATGGTGACCGAGCCCTTGATGATGAACGACAGTGTCTCGGCCCGGTCGCCGGCGCAGATGATATTGCTTTTGGCGGTATAGCGACGGCGCTGGCAGTGCACCAGCAGCTTGTCGATGTTCTTGATCTTGGCGGGTAGGGCAGAAGCAACCATCACGAAATCCTGTTCGATATGACGCATAGGCTTTTTTATAAAGGTTGGCTGGCGGTGCGCGCCAGTCATTTGGCGCCAGCTTATCAGACACTACAGGATGTTTCGGTACTAAACCGACACGACTCGTACTTTTCCCACAGCCGCACAAGGTCTAAGCTGACACCCTTTTCCGTAAATCAGGAGTCCGGGTAGATGAAGGCACGTATCCAGTGGGCCGGTGAGGCGATGTTCCTCGGCGAATCGGGGAGCGGCCATGTCGTTGTGATGGACGGCCCGCCCGAGGCCGGCGGCCGCAACCTGGGCGTGCGCCCGATGGAAATGCTGTTGCTGGGCCTGGGTGGCTGCAGCAGCTTTGATGTGGTCAGCATTCTGAAGAAGTCCCGCCAGGCGGTGGAAAGCTGCGAGGCGTTCCTGGAGGCCGAGCGTGCCAGCGAAGACCCGAAGGTGTTTACCAAGATCCACATGAACTTCGTGGTGAAGGGGCGTGGGCTGAAGGAGGCCCAAGTCAAGCGTGCGGTAGAGCTGTCGGCGGAGAAATATTGCTCGGCTTCGATCATGCTCGAGCGTGCCGGGGTTGAGATTACCCACGGCCATGAAATCGTAGAACTGGGTTAAAGCCATGATTGTTGGGCTGCTGCGCAGCCCATGTGGGAGCGGGTTTACCCGCGAAGCAGGCGACGCGGTGGGTGGCACCGGCTGCGCCGGTGTTCGCGGGTAAACCCGCTCCCACATACGGCCCTGGCAATTTCAGCTGCGAAGCGCCGGCAGTGCGGCCCTCACCCATCCTGGCAAGTATCCACGCATCACCCGGCTCAACCGCTCTCGCCGCTTCTGGTAAACCAGCCCTAACCCGATAACCCCCAGTCCGATCAGGGTTACCACCACTGGGAACAGCAGCGACTCGGCAAATACCTCGTACGACAGGTACCCCAGGTAAGCCGCCACGCCCAACGCCCCGAACACCATGAACACCGGCCGGCGCAGCAGCACCGCCATGCCCATCAGGGCAATGTTGATCAGGCAGTACAGGGCCTTGCCCAGCTCACTGCCGCTGTCCATCAGCGTCAGCCCACCCCAGAATGCCGCCAACCCGGCCAGGTAACCCCAGCGGGCGTAATCGTCGCGAGTGCGCCCGTCCACCACCAGGAATACTACAAGCAACCCCAGCCCGAACCACAACGAAACCTCGCGGCGTTGCTCCCAGCTGAATGGCGAACCGAAGAACCATTCGCTCAGGTCCATCGACATGAACCACAAAGCCACGGCAATCGGCATGACGATGAACGGGTAGGGAATCAACCTCAGCATCAGCAACCCGGCGAGCACCGTGGCCGCTTCCATTGCCAGCCAGCCGCCCTGCACGTAGGTGTAGTACTGGTGGTAGTCGGCCTGCGCATCATCCATCGGCCACCAGCCGGCCAGCCGTTCGATGGCGAATACCACCAGCGGCACGATGCTGACCGCGACCGCCGCCAGTACCCCGGCCGCGACGGGTTGTGCGCGCCGTTGCAGGTTAACGGCGAACAGCGTGAGCAAAAGGAAATAGAGGCTGGCGATGACCAGCAGCGCCCAGTCGCCGATGCGCATCCAGGCTTCGGTGAGCAACCAGCCCATTGCAGCCATGATCAGCATGGCGCCAAAGTAAAAGGCGACATGGGCCAGCTGGAAGCTACCACGTTGTGCTGGTTGCTGGCGCAGGAAGGCCAGCAGGGCCTGGTCCTGGCCCGGCTGGAGAATGCCGGCTTGCACGGCGCGCGCCAGGTCCTTGGCGTCGAAACGGTCCGTCATGGCGATGCCTTCAGATACGGTAGGTGCTCTTGGTCATGACCTTGGCCAACAGGCTCATGCCAAAGCGGACAGGGGCAGGGAAACGATAGCCGCCGGCTTCCAGTGCGGACTCGGCGTGTTGCTCCTCATCGACGCGCATCTGTTCGAGGATGGCCCGGGACTTTTCGTCTTCCTGCGGGATCTGCTCCAGGTGTTCGTCGAGGTGCTTGCACACCTGGTGCTCGGTAGCGGCGACGAAGCCCAGGCTGACCTTGTCGCTGACCAGCCCGGCGAGTGCGCCGATGCCGAACGACATGCCGTAGAACAATGGGTTGAGCACGCTGGGGTGGCTGTTCAGCTGGCGAATACGCTGTTCGCACCAGGCCAGGTGGTCCACTTCTTCCTCGGCGGCGTGCTCCATGGCCTTGCGCACTTCGGGCAGCTTGGCGGTCAGGGCCTGGCCTTGGTACAGCGCCTGGGCGCAGACTTCACCGGTGTGGTTGATACGCATCAGCCCGGCAACATGGCGGGCCTGTTGTTCGTCCAGGTCGACGTCCGGCTGGACGATGGCCGGCGATGGGCGGGCGGGTTGGCCGCTGAAGGGCAGCAAGGTACGCATGGCCGTATCGGCCTGCAGCAACAAGCGGTCAAGCGGCGAGTAGTGACGTTCGGTAGCCATCGGGCACCTCCGCAAGAATGTGCCCGATAGTTTACCGCAATAGTGGCAGGGTCGCTTGCCGTGGATCAGCCCGGCGGCCAGTGCATCTGGCGCTGGCCAAGCACGTGCATGTGGATGTGGTAGACGGTCTGGCCGCCTTGCTCGTTACAGTTCATGACCACGCGGAAGCCGTCCTCGCAGCCAAGTTCCTTGGCCAGGCGCTGGGCGGTGAACAAGATGTGGCCAGCCAGGCCTTTGTCTTCTTCGGTCAAGTCATTGAGGGTGCGGATGTGCTTTTTCGGGATGACCAGAAAATGCACGGGCGCCTGGGGGGCGATATCGTGGAACGCCAGGACCTGGTCGTCTTCGTAGATGATCTTCGCCGGGATTTCCCGGTTGATGATCTTGATGAATAAATCGTCCACAGCACTTGCTCCATGGTGAGGGTCGGGCCGAGTGTACTCAGCCGGGCGCCGCTCGCCCAGTAGCTATTCCATGCCGACCGGGCAATAGCGGCGGTGGATGGCCCCGGCCAGCTTGCGCACCAGCCAACGCGGCAGCAGGCGTGGGGCGAACGCCAGCCAACGGTTGCGCCGGCCGGGCAGGATAAGTGCGCGGTTCTTGTCCAGCGCGCGCACGGTATACAGGGCCACCTCCTCAGGGCTGAGGCAGCGCGGCTTGCCATCCAGCCGTGGAATGCGCCGGCGCGAGGAACGCACCGGGCCGGGGCACAGTACCGAGACCTTGATGCCGGTGCGTTTGAGTTCTTCGCGCAAGGCCTGGGAGAAGCTCAGCACATAGGCCTTGCTGGCGGAATAGGCGGCCATCCACGGGCCAGGCGCCACCCCGGCCAGGCCGGCGACATTGAGGATTTGCCCGCCGCCCTGCACGGCCATCAGGTTGCCGATGGCGTGGCACAGGCGGCTCAGGGCCAGCACGTTGACTTCCAGCAGGTCCTGCTCGTCGGCCCACTCATGGGCCAGGAATGGCCCGTAGGTGCGCAGGCCGGCACAATTGACCAGCAGGTCGATGCGCCGCTCGCCTTCTTCCAGTTCCAGCACGAAGCCCGACAGGCGCAACGGTTGGCTGAGGTCGCAGGCACGGAACAGCACCTCCACCCCGAAACGTTGGGTCAATTCGATGGCCACCGGCTCCAGCGTTTCACGCTGGCGTGCCACCAGGATCAGGTTGCGCCCGCGCCGCGCCAGGGCTTCCGCCAGGGCCAGGCCCAGGCCGCTGGAAGCACCAGTGATCATGGCGTAACGGGTCATGCAAGGCTCCTGGGGGCTGAAGAGGGCGCCTAGTGTACAGCTTGGCCAGGCAAGGTGTTGCCTTTTGCTACGGGGTACGGGTGCGCAGGGCCTGACAGCGTTCCAGGGCGTCCCGGTACTCGTGATGCAGCCGCTCGATCAGCGCGCTGGCGCTGGGCAGGTCGTCGATACCGCCGACGCCCTGGCCCGCCGACCACACGGTCTTCCAGGCCTTGGCTTCGTCGTCGATCGGCTTGAGTTTGCCTTGCTCGTGGCCTCCCTTCAGGGCTTCCATGTCGTAGCCAGCCTGCTCCAGGCTCGGGCGCAGGAAGCTGGCAGGGACGCCGGACACCGCCGGGGTGTGAATGATGTCGGCGGCATGGGAATCGAGCAGCATCTGCTTGTAGGCGCCCGGAGCCTGGCTTTCTGCGGTGGCGATGAAGCGGGTGCCCATGTACGCAAGATCCGCCCCCAGCATTTGCGCGGCGAGGATCTCGTGGCCGTGGTTGAGGCAGCCGGCCAGCAGCAAGGTCTTGTCGAAGAACTGACGAATTTCCGCGGCCAGGGCGAACGGGCTCCAGGTGCCGGCATGGCCGCCTGCTCCTGCGGCGACGGCGATCAGGCCGTCGACACCGGCTTCGGCGGCTTTCTCGGCATGGCGGCGGGTGGTGACATCATGGAACACCAGGCCGCCGTAGCCATGCACGGCATCGACCACTTCCTTCACCGCGCCGAGGCTGGTGATGACGATTGGTACGCGGTGCTCCACGCACAACGCCAGGTCGGCCTGCAGGCGCGGGTTGGTCGGGTGGACGATCAGGTTGACGGCATAGGGCGCTGGCGCCTGCAGTTGCGCCAGGCCCGCCTCGATTTCCTCTAACCAGGCCTTGAAGCCGGCGCTGTCGCGCTGGTTGAGGGCCGGGAAGCTGCCGACCACGCCGCTGGAGCAGCAAGCCAGAACCAGCCTGGGGTTGGAGATCAGGAACATCGGTGCGGCAACCACGGGCAGGCGCAGGCGTTGTTCGAGGGAGGCAGGTAACGACATGGCAAGGCTCCTTGAGCGGGTGGCTATGTCAGAACGGTTTGACCACCACCAGAATTACGATACCCAGCAGGAACAGCACGGGCACTTCGTTGAACCAGCGATAGTAGACGTGGCTGCGGGTGTTGCTACCGCTGGCGAAGCGCTTGCGCTGGGCGCCGCACACGTGATGGTAGCCGGTCAGCAGGATGACCAGGGTCAGCTTGGCATGCAGCCAGCCCTGACTCAGCCAGCCCGGGTTGAGATAGAGCATCCAGGCGCCGAACACGTAGGTGGCGATCATTGCCGGGTTCATGATGCCGCGGTACAGCTTGCGCTCCATGGTCACGAAGCGGTCCTGGCTGATGCTGTCCTGGCTCTGGGCGTGGTAGACGAACAACCGCGGCAGGTAGAACAGGCCGGCGAACCAGCAGACCACGCTGACGATATGCAGCGCTTTGATCCATAGGTAAAGCATGGGGGGAGTTCCTTCAGGGATTCACGGTCGTCAGATAGTAGTGGTCAAGCGCCCGAAGGGTCACCCGAAGAGTTGTTACAGGCGCCTTGC
This sequence comes from Pseudomonas sp. NLJ1, assembly GCF_049486705.1. Taxonomy (NCBI): domain Bacteria; kingdom Pseudomonadati; phylum Pseudomonadota; class Gammaproteobacteria; order Pseudomonadales; family Pseudomonadaceae; genus Pseudomonas; species Pseudomonas sp. NLJ1. Next base: position 3,295,712 of record NZ_CP137735.1, read on the forward strand.
GCCCCTATTATCGTGCGCTTTCCAGACGGCTCGTTGATAAGGGGCAAGCGTTATGATCAAGGTCGGTATCGTCGGCGGCACGGGTTACACCGGCGTCGAACTGTTGCGTCTGCTGGCACAGCATCCACAGGCCGAAGTGGCGGTCATCACTTCGCGCTCCGAGGCGGGCGTTGCGGTGGCGGACATGTACCCGAACCTGCGCGGCCACTATGACGGGCTGGCGTTCAGCGTGCCAGATAGCAAGACCTTGGCCGCCTGCGATGTGGTGTTCTTCGCCACCCCGCACGGTGTTGCCCACGCCCTGGCCGGCGAGCTGCTGGCGGCGGGTACCAAGGTGATCGACCTGTCTGCCGACTTCCGCTTGCAGGACGCCGCCGAGTGGGGCAAGTGGTACGGCCAGCCGCACGGTGCGCCAGAGCTGCTCAAGGACGCGGTATACGGCCTGCCTGAAGTCAACCGCGAGAAGATTCGCCAGGCGCGCCTGATTGCTGTTCCAGGTTGCTACCCGACCGCCACCCAACTGGGCTTCCTGCCGCTGCTGGAAGCTGGCCTGGCCGACCCGTCGCGCCTGATCGCCGACTGCAAGTCGGGTGTCAGCGGTGCTGGCCGTGGTGCGGCGGTGGGCTCGCTGTTCTGCGAAGCCGGCGAAAGCATGAAAGCGTACGCAGTGAAGGGCCATCGCCACCTGCCGGAAATCAGCCAGGGCTTGCGCCTGGCCGCTGGCAAGGATATCGGCCTGACTTTCGTGCCGCACCTGACGCCAATGATCCGTGGCATCCACGCCACCCTGTACGCTACCGTTGCCGACACTTCGATCGACCTGCAGGCGCTGTTCGAGAAACGCTATGCCGCTGAACCGTTCGTCGATGTGATGCCAGCTGGCAGCCATCCGGAAACCCGCAGCGTGCGCGGTGCCAACGTCTGCCGTATTGCCGTTCATCGCCCGCAGGGTGGCGACTTGGTGGTGGTGCTGTCGGTGATCGACAACCTGGTCAAGGGCGCGTCTGGCCAGGCGGTGCAGAACCTCAACATCCTGTTTGGCCTGGACGAGCGCATGGGCCTCTCCCACGCGGGCCTGCTGCCGTAAGCAGCCAGCGTTCGAAAAGGCCCGCGTCGTGCGGGCCTTTTTGTATGTCGCGACTAAAGCCGCACAATTCTTGACCGATTTTCTCGGGAAAGCGGATAATGCGCGTCATCGAGTTTTATGGCGGCTACCACGCCGGGAGAATCAACATGAGCGTCGAAACCTTCACCCCTACCGCTTTGGAATTCACCCACGGCGCTGCGCAAAAGGTGAAGAACCTGGTTTCCGAAGAAGGCAACGATCGTCTGAAACTGCGCGTGTTCGTCACCGGTGGCGGTTGCTCGGGCTTCCAGTATGGCTTCACCTTCGATGAAGACGTGGCTGAAGACGACACCATCGTCGAGCGCGAGGGTGTTTCCCTTGTGGTCGACCCGATGAGCTTCCAGTACCTGGCCGGTGCCGAAGTGGATTACCAGGAAGGCCTGGAAGGCTCGCGCTTCGTGATCAAGAACCCGAACGCTGCTACCACCTGTGGCTGCGGTTCCTCGTTCTCGATCTGAGGCCTGGCCATACGAAAACGCCGTGCAATTGCGCGGCGTTTTGCTTTCTGGCTTAGTTCAGGCCGGGTAGATTGCGCCGAGTACGCGCAGGCCCTTGGCCGCTGTCACGCTTGGGCGGTTGGCGGCTATGCCCTCCAGGCAGCAGTGGGCCAGCCAGGCGAAAGCCATGGCTTCGACCCAGTCCGGGTCCACGCCATGGGCGCCGGTGCTGGCGACACGGGTGTCGGGCAGCAACTGGCTGAGGCGCGTCATCAGGGCGCCGTTGCGCGCACCGCCACCGCAAACCAGCAGCGCTTCGGTGCCTTGCTGGGCGTTGCTCAACGAGTCGATGATGCTGCGTGCGGTCAGTTCCAGCAAGGTAGCCTGTACGTCCTCGTCGCGGTAAGCGGGCAGGCGGGCCAGGTGACCATCCAGCCAGGGGAGGTTGAACACTTCGCGGCCGGTGCTCTTCGGGCCGCTGCCGGCGAAGAACGGGTCGGCCAGCAATGCGTCGAGCAAGTCGGCCTGCACCACGCCCGAGGCAGCCCAAGCCCCATCCGCATCGTAGGCCTGGCCGCGCTTGCGTTCGACCCAGGCATCCAGCAGCACGTTGCCCGGACCGCAGTCGAAGCCATGGACCGGCTTGTCGTGTTCGATCAGGCTGAGGTTGCTGAAACCACCCACATTGAGAATGGCCAGGCGTTGGCCCAAGTGGCTGAACAGGGTTTCATGGAAGGCCGGCACCAGGGGTGCACCTTGCCCACCGGCGGCCACATCGCGACGGCGGAAGTCGGCGACCACGCTGATACCGGTAAGCTCGGCCAGCAGCGCCGGGTTGCCGATCTGCACGGTAAAACCGCGTGCAGGCTCGTGGCGGATGGTCTGGCCGTGGCTGCCGATGGCGCGGATGGCTTCGGCCTGCAGCCCCTGCCTGACCAGCAGTTGGCGGATACCTTCGCCTGCCAGGCTGGCCCAGCGGTTTTCTGCCAGTGCGGCGCGGGCGATCTCGTCAGGGCCGCTGCTGCAAAGGCTCAGCAGCTCCTGGCGCAGGTCGCCGGGCATCGGCAGGTAGTGGGTGGCGAGCAGTTCTAGCTGCTCGCCTTGCTTGATCAAGGCAATGTCCACGCCATCGAGGCTGGTGCCGGACATCACTCCCAGGTAGAGCGCCATTGGATTAACGCTTGTTCGCTGCGAGCAGGGTGGCCTTTTCCTGATCCATGCGGGCGATCAGGGGCTGGCTCTGCTGCAGGAAACGCTGGCGCTCGTTCCTGGCTATCGGGTCGGCCATCGGCACTTTCTGGCTTAGCGGGTCGACGTGCACACCGTTGACCTGGAACTCGTAGTGCAGGTGCGGGCCGGTGGACAGGCCGGTGGTGCCGATGTAGCCGATGATCTGGCCCTGCTTGACCGAGCTGCCGGTCTTGATGCCCTTGGCAAAGCCCTGCATGTGGCCGTACAGCGTCTTGTAGCGGTTGCCATGCTGGATGATCACGGTGTTGCCGTAACCACCGCGACGCCCGGCCAGCTCGATGCGGCCGTCACCGGCTGCCTTGATCGGAGTGCCGCGTGGGGCGGCATAGTCGACGCCTTTGTGGGCGCGGATCTTGTTCAGGATCGGGTGCTTGCGGCCGGCGGAAAAGCGCGAGCTGATGCGGGCGAAGTCGACCGGGGTGCGGATGAAGGCCTTGCGCAGGCTGTTGCCATCGGCGGTGTAGTAGCTGGTGTTGCCCTGCTTGTTGGTATAGCGCACGGCGGTGTAGGTCTTGCCGCGGTTGGTGAAGCGCGCGGACAGGATGTTGCCTGTGCCGACGACCTTGCCGTCCATCACCTTCTGCTCGTAGACCACATCGAATTCATCGCCCGGACGAATGTCCTGGGCGAAATCGATGTCGTAACCCAGCACGCGTGCCATGTCCATGGTCATGCTGTGGGACAGGCCGGCGCGCTGGGCCGAAGCTGACAGCGAGCTTTTGATCACGCCGTGGGCGTAGGCGGTACGCACTACCGGCTTGCTGATTTCGCGATTGAAGGTGTAGCCCTTGTCGGTCTTGGTCAGGCGAATGGTTTCGAGGTTGCTGACCTTGCTGTGCAGGCTGGCCAGCTGGCCGTCCTTGTCGAGTTCGAACTGCAGCACCTGGCCATGCTTGAGCTGGCTGAACTGCTTGGCCTGCTTGTTGCTGGCCAACAGGTCGTGCACCGCATTGCTTGGCAGGCCGACCTTGGCGAACAGAGTGGACAGGGTGTCACCACGAGCCACGGTGACTTCGCGGTGGCTGGGTTCCTTGGTGGCTTCGACGACCGGCGCGGCGCCAGGGGCTTCCTGTTCGGCCTTCTGGGTTTCGGGGGCTGCATCCTCTATCTGGGCGAATGGCGAGCTTTGCTCACCTTCTGCCTGCACCAGGGGGGCAGCGCGGGATTCGTCCTTCAACTGTTCGGCAGGGCTCTCCAGCTCGAGGTTGAGGGTGGTTTTCTTGGCTTCCACTTCGCTGGAAGGGAACACCAGCAGGGCCAGGCTGAGCAGGGCGGCGATGCCGCTGGCGGCCAACAGATGGCTTTTCGGATAAAGCGGGGGCGCTTTAGGCGGTTCGTTGGTCATGGGCAAGGTGACTTTGAAAAAGGTGAAATGGAAAAGATGAATGACATGATGAAGATGAAATAACTGTATAAAATATAACCAAATCCATTTTCACGCAAGGGCGCGTAGACGCCGGAAGCCCGTGTTCGGGTCACATTCCTTTGCGAAACTTGTAATTGACGGCCGATCTTGTATGGTTGGCTCCCCCTGAATCTGAGCCTTGCGGGTTTGTCTATGAAGTCGGTTGAAGAGCAGCTGGCGCTTATCAAGCGCGGTGCGGAAGAAGTACTGGTCGAGTCGGAACTGGTGGAGAAGCTCAAGCGCGGCCAGCCTCTGCGCATCAAGGCCGGCTTCGACCCGACCGCCCCCGACCTGCACCTTGGGCACACGGTGCTGATCAACAAGCTGCGCCAGTTCCAGGACCTGGGGCACCAGGTCATCTTCCTGATCGGTGACTTCACCGGCATGATCGGCGACCCGAGCGGCAAGAGCGCCACTCGCCCGCCGTTGACCCGCGAGCAGGTGCTGGAAAACGCCGAGACCTACAAACAGCAGGTGTTCAAGATCCTCGACCCGGCCAAGACCGAGGTTGCGTTCAACTCCACCTGGATGGACAAGCTGACCCCGGCCGACTTCATTCGCCTGGCGTCGCAGTACACCGTGGCGCGCATGCTGGAGCGTGATGACTTCGACAAGCGCTACACCACCAACCAGCCTATTGCCATACACGAATTCCTGTACCCGCTGGTGCAGGGCTATGACTCGGTGGCGCTGAAGGCTGATGTCGAGCTGGGTGGTACTGACCAGAAATTCAACCTGCTGATGGGGCGGGAACTGCAGCGCGCCTATGGCCAGGAAGCGCAGAACATCGTGACCATGCCGCTGCTCGAAGGGCTCGACGGCGTGAAGAAGATGTCCAAGTCGCTGGGCAACTATGTAGGTATCCAGGAAGCGCCGGGGGTGATGTACAGCAAGCTGGTGTCGATCCCGGATACCCTGATGTGGCGCTACTTCGAGCTGCTGAGCTTCCGTTCGATGGACGAGATCGAGCAGTTCCGTGCCGATGTCGCCAATGGTGCCAACCCGCGCGACATCAAGATCAAGCTGGCGGAAGAAATCGTCGCGCGCTTCCATGGCGAGGAGGCCGCGGCCAACGCTCACCGTGCCGCGGGCAACCGTATGAAGGAAGGCGAGCTGCCGGAAGACCTGCCGGAAGTTGAAGTGGCTGCGGCGGAAAGCCTGCCGATTGCTGCCGTGCTGAACCGGGCTGGCCTGGTGAAGAACTCGGCTCAGGCGCGGGATTTGCTGAGCGGCGGTGCGGTCAAGGTTGATGGCGCAGTGGTCGATCGTGACTTCATGTTTGCGCTGGGTGCCACCCATGTGTGCCAGGCGGGCAAAAAATCCTTTGCGCGGGTAACCTTGAAGGCTGAGTGATTGTCTTGGGGTGTAGCTATATAGAAGCGGGGAGGCCGGTAGGCCTCCCCGCTTTGTTTTTGGGGTTTGGGTTTTGGTTGTTGCTGTAGCGGGTGTCAGGTGGGGGTTATGGGCCTGTCTTGGGATGGCATTGGTTTTGAGATCTGCCTGCCTTGGGTTTTCTGGCGCCTGCGAGCACCTGGTGGCCTCGATAAGGTCTTCGCCTGGAATATTTCAAATATATGAAATTAAAGGTTGACGCCCCTCCGAATCCCCTTATAATGCGCCCCACTTCCAGCGACATCGGAACGAAAAACTCCTTGTTAATCAACGAGTTAAGTAGTCAAGAAGAAGCCGGAAGCGCTACGATCGAATGATCAAAAGCGGTTGAGATGATGGTTGACAGCGCTTTTAAACGCTGTATGATTCGCCTCCCGCTACGAGAGATCGCAGCGAGTCAAGTGTTTGAAGCTAAACGAGTTTCTCGCAAAAAACTTCAAAATAAACGCTTGACAGCAAATGAGGAAAGCGTAGAATGCGCGCCTCGGTTGAGACGAAAGGCTCTTAACCAAACGCTCTTTAACAAATCGAATCAAGCAATTCGTGTGGGTGCTTGTGAGTACGGACTGATAGTCACAAAGATTATCAGCATCACAAGTGGCCATGCGAGAAATCACATAGTCATTTGAGATTGCTGAGCCAAGTTTAGGGTTTCTTAAAAACCCAAGCAGTATTGAACTGAAGAGTTTGATCATGGCTCAGATTGAACGCTGGCGGCAGGCCTAACACATGCAAGTCGAGCGGATGACGGGAGCTTGCTCCTTGATTCAGCGGCGGACGGGTGAGTAATGCCTAGGAATCTGCCTGGTAGTGGGGGACAACGTTTCGAAAGGAACGCTAATACCGCATACGTCCTACGGGAGAAAGCAGGGGACCTTCGGGCCTTGCGCTATCAGATGAGCCTAGGTCGGATTAGCTAGTTGGTGGGGTAATGGCTCACCAAGGCGACGATCCGTAACTGGTCTGAGAGGATGATCAGTCACACTGGAACTGAGACACGGTCCAGACTCCTACGGGAGGCAGCAGTGGGGAATATTGGACAATGGGCGAAAGCCTGATCCAGCCATGCCGCGTGTGTGAAGAAGGTCTTCGGATTGTAAAGCACTTTAAGTTGGGAGGAAGGGCAGTAAGCTAATACCTTGCTGTTTTGACGTTACCGACAGAATAAGCACCGGCTAACTCTGTGCCAGCAGCCGCGGTAATACAGAGGGTGCAAGCGTTAATCGGAATTACTGGGCGTAAAGCGCGCGTAGGTGGTTCGTTAAGTTGGATGTGAAAGCCCCGGGCTCAACCTGGGAACTGCATCCAAAACTGGCGAGCTAGAGTACGGTAGAGGGTGGTGGAATTTCCTGTGTAGCGGTGAAATGCGTAGATATAGGAAGGAACACCAGTGGCGAAGGCGACCACCTGGACTGATACTGACACTGAGGTGCGAAAGCGTGGGGAGCAAACAGGATTAGATACCCTGGTAGTCCACGCCGTAAACGATGTCAACTAGCCGTTGGAATCCTTGAGATTTTAGTGGCGCAGCTAACGCATTAAGTTGACCGCCTGGGGAGTACGGCCGCAAGGTTAAAACTCAAATGAATTGACGGGGGCCCGCACAAGCGGTGGAGCATGTGGTTTAATTCGAAGCAACGCGAAGAACCTTACCAGGCCTTGACATGCAGAGAACTTTCCAGAGATGGATTGGTGCCTTCGGGAACTCTGACACAGGTGCTGCATGGCTGTCGTCAGCTCGTGTCGTGAGATGTTGGGTTAAGTCCCGTAACGAGCGCAACCCTTGTCCTTAGTTACCAGCACGTTATGGTGGGCACTCTAAGGAGACTGCCGGTGACAAACCGGAGGAAGGTGGGGATGACGTCAAGTCATCATGGCCCTTACGGCCTGGGCTACACACGTGCTACAATGGTCGGTACAGAGGGTTGCCAAGCCGCGAGGTGGAGCTAATCTCACAAAACCGATCGTAGTCCGGATCGCAGTCTGCAACTCGACTGCGTGAAGTCGGAATCGCTAGTAATCGCGAATCAGAATGTCGCGGTGAATACGTTCCCGGGCCTTGTACACACCGCCCGTCACACCATGGGAGTGGGTTGCACCAGAAGTAGCTAGTCTAACCTTCGGGAGGACGGTTACCACGGTGTGATTCATGACTGGGGTGAAGTCGTAACAAGGTAGCCGTAGGGGAACCTGCGGCTGGATCACCTCCTTAATCGACGACATCAGCCTGCTGATGAGCTCCCACACGAATTGCTTGATTCATTGTAAAAGACGATGCTGTAACGCGACCCTGTTATAGGTCTGTAGCTCAGTTGGTTAGAGCGCACCCCTGATAAGGGTGAGGTCGGCAGTTCAAATCTGCCCAGACCTACCATTACATGGTTCAGCCGTAGAATACGGGGCCATAGCTCAGCTGGGAGAGCGCCTGCCTTGCACGCAGGAGGTCAGCGGTTCGATCCCGCTTGGCTCCACCACTTCCGCAGTACACAGTAACTTGTCAGAACTTAGAAATGAGCATTCAGATCGAATGTTGATTTCTGACTTTTGTCAGATCGTTCTTTAAAAATTCGGATATGTGATAGATATAGACTGATAACCAGTTTCACTGCTGGTTAATCAGGCTAAGGTAAAATTTGTGAGTTCTGCTCGAAAGAGCAACATGCGAATTTTCGGCGAATGTCGTCTTCACAGTATAACCAGATTGCTTGGGGTTATATGGTCAAGTGAAGAAGCGCATACGGTGGATGCCTTGGCAGTCAGAGGCGATGAAAGACGTGGTAGCCTGCGATAAGCTTTGGGGAGTCGGCAAACAGACTGTGATCCAGAGATCTCTGAATGGGGGAACCCACTCAGCATAAGCTGAGTATCTTGTACTGAATACATAGGTGCAAGAGGCGAACCAGGGGAACTGAAACATCTAAGTACCCTGAGGAAAAGAAATCAACCGAGATTCCCTTAGTAGTGGCGAGCGAACGGGGACCAGCCCTTAAGTTGATTTGAGATTAGTGGAACGCTCTGGAAAGTGCGGCCATAGTGGGTGATAGCCCCGTACACGAAAATCTCTTGTCAATGAAATCGAGTAGGACGGAGCACGAGAAACTTTGTCTGAATATGGGGGGACCATCCTCCAAGGCTAAATACTACTGACTGACCGATAGTGAACCAGTACCGTGAGGGAAAGGCGAAAAGAACCCCGGAGAGGGGAGTGAAATAGAACCTGAAACCGTATGCGTACAAGCAGTGGGAGCCTACTTTGTTAGGTGACTGCGTACCTTTTGTATAATGGGTCAGCGACTTATATTCAGTGGCGAGCTTAACCGAATAGGGGAGGCGTAGCGAAAGCGAGTCTTAATAGGGCGTTTAGTCGCTGGGTATAGACCCGAAACCGGGCGATCTATCCATGGGCAGGTTGAAGGTTAGGTAACACTGACTGGAGGACCGAACCGACTACCGTTGAAAAGTTAGCGGATGACCTGTGGATCGGAGTGAAAGGCTAATCAAGCTCGGAGATAGCTGGTTCTCCTCGAAAGCTATTTAGGTAGCGCCTCATGTATCACTGTAGGGGGTAGAGCACTGTTTCGGCTAGGGGGTCATCCCGACTTACCAAACCGATGCAAACTCCGAATACCTACAAGTGCCGAGCATGGGAGACACACGGCGGGTGCTAACGTCCGTCGTGAAAAGGGAAACAACCCAGACCGTCAGCTAAGGTCCCAAAGTCATGGTTAAGTGGGAAACGATGTGGGAAGGCTTAGACAGCTAGGAGGTTGGCTTAGAAGCAGCCACCCTTTAAAGAAAGCGTAATAGCTCACTAGTCGAGTCGGCCTGCGCGGAAGATGTAACGGGGCTCAAACCATGCACCGAAGCTACGGGTGTCATCTTTGATGACGCGGTAGAGGAGCGTTCTGTAAGCCTGTGAAGGTGAGTTGAGAAGCTTGCTGGAGGTATCAGAAGTGCGAATGCTGACATGAGTAACGACAATGCGAGTGAAAAACTCGCACGCCGAAAGACCAAGGTTTCCTGCGCAACGTTAATCGACGCAGGGTTAGTCGGTCCCTAAGGCGAGGCTGAAAAGCGTAGTCGATGGAAAACAGGTTAATATTCCTGTACTTCCAGTTATTGCGATGGAGGGACGGAGAAGGTTAGGCCAGCCTGGCGTTGGTTGTCCAGGTTTAAGGTGGTAGGCTGAAATCTTAGGCAAATCCGGGATTTCAAGGCCGAGAGCTGATGACGAGTTGCCGTTAGGCGACGAAGTGGTTGATACCATGCTTCCAAGAAAAGCTCCTAAGCTTCAGATAACTGGGAACCGTACCCCAAACCGACACAGGTGGTTAGGTAGAGAATACCAAGGCGCTTGAGAGAACTCGGGTGAAGGAACTAGGCAAAATGGCACCGTAACTTCGGGAGAAGGTGCGCCGGCGAGGGTGAAGGACTTGCTCCGTAAGCCCATGCCGGTCGAAGATACCAGGCCGCTGCGACTGTTTATTAAAAACACAGCACTCTGCAAACACGAAAGTGGACGTATAGGGTGTGACGCCTGCCCGGTGCCGGAAGGTTAATTGATGGGGTTAGCGCAAGCGAAGCTCTTGATCGAAGCCCCGGTAAACGGCGGCCGTAACTATAACGGTCCTAAGGTAGCGAAATTCCTTGTCGGGTAAGTTCCGACCTGCACGAATGGCGTAACGATGGCGGCGCTGTCTCCACCCGAGACTCAGTGAAATTGAAATCGCTGTGAAGATGCAGTGTATCCGCGGCTAGACGGAAAGACCCCGTGAACCTTTACTATAGCTTTGCACTGGACTTTGAATTTGCTTGTGTAGGATAGGTGGGAGGCTTTGAAGTGGGGACGCCAGTTCTCATGGAGCCATCCTTGAAATACCACCCTGGCAACTTTGAGGTTCTAACTCAGGTCCGTTATCCGGATCGAGGACAGTGTATGGTGGGTAGTTTGACTGGGGCGGTCTCCTCCCAAAGAGTAACGGAGGAGTACGAAGGTGCGCTCAGACCGGTCGGAAATCGGTCGTAGAGTATAAAGGCAAAAGCGCGCTTGACTGCGAGACAAACACGTCGAGCAGGTACGAAAGTAGGTCTTAGTGATCCGGTGGTTCTGTATGGAAGGGCCATCGCTCAACGGATAAAAGGTACTCCGGGGATAACAGGCTGATACCGCCCAAGAGTTCATATCGACGGCGGTGTTTGGCACCTCGATGTCGGCTCATCACATCCTGGGGCTGAAGCCGGTCCCAAGGGTATGGCTGTTCGCCATTTAAAGTGGTACGCGAGCTGGGTTTAGAACGTCGTGAGACAGTTCGGTCCCTATCTGCCGTGGACGTTTGAGATTTGAGAGGGGCTGCTCCTAGTACGAGAGGACCGGAGTGGACGAACCTCTGGTGTTCCGGTTGTCACGCCAGTGGCATTGCCGGGTAGCTATGTTCGGAAGAGATAACCGCTGAAAGCATCTAAGCGGGAAACTTGCCTCAAGATGAGATCTCACTGGGATCTTGAATCCCCTGAAGGGCCGTCGAAGACTACGACGTTGATAGGTTGGGTGTGTAAGCGCTGTGAGGCGTTGAGCTAACCAATACTAATTGCCCGTGAGGCTTGACCATATAACACCCAAGCAATTTGCTAGCGCGAATTGCGGTGGTGAAGACGAAACGAACCGAAAGTTCGCACTGCTCACAAAAGCACCACAAATATCGCATATCCGAATTCGCTGGGCTGTCCATCTGGACATTCTGGCAACAGAATTTCTTGACGACCATAGAGCATTGGAACCACCTGATCCCATCCCGAACTCAGCAGTGAAACGATGCATCGCCGATGGTAGTGTGGGGTTTCCCCATGTGAGAGTAGGTCATCGTCAAGATTCATTTCGCAAAACCCCTATCTGCGCATGCAGGTAGGGGTTTTGTCTTTGTGGCCCGGAAGCCACAGGCCTGCACAACCCTTCTCTGTGGGAGTGGGTTCACCCGCGAACACCGGCAAAGCCGGTGCCATCCACCGCGCTGTCTGCTTCGCGGTTAAAGCCCTCAAGTGCGGCGCGGTCTTCGAGGGGGGGGGGGGCTGCGGGGGGTGGCCTCCATCCTGCCGGCAGGCCCTTTTCCTATGCAAGCCAACAGCCCATAGCTATCATGCCTGCCTTATTCCAAGTCGAGACTGGCATGCTGAAGTTGTTGAATCTCCTCAAGGATGGACGGTTCCATTCCGGAGAAGCTCTGGGGGCCGCCCTCGGGGTAAGTCGCAGCGCTGTTTGGAAGCAGCTGCAGCACCTGGAGAGCGAACTGAACCTCACTATTCACAAGGTTCGTGGGCGCGGCTATCAGCTATCGGCGCCACTGGCTTTGCTCGATGCACAAGCGATTGCCGAGTTTACCGAAGGCGAGCAGTGGCCTGTTTTTATCCACGACACCATCGATTCGACCAATGCCGAAGGCCTGCGGCTCGCCGCGGAAGGGCAGATTGCTCCATTCCTGATCCTGGCTGAGCGCCAGAGCGCCGGCCGTGGTCGGCGCGGTCGGCAGTGGGTCAGCCCGTTTGCCGAAAACCTGTATTACAGCCTGGTACTCCGTGTGGATGGCGGCATGCGCCAGCTCGAGGGCTTGAGTCTAGTGGTGGGGTTGGCGGTTATGCGTACCCTGCAGGCGTTTGGGGTGAAGGATGTAGGGCTCAAATGGCCCAATGATGTCCTCGTTCGCGGACAGAAGATCACCGGTATCCTCTTGGAATTGGTGGGCGACCCGGCAGATGTATGCCATGTGGTGCTGGGTATCGGCATCAATGTGAACATGCAGCTCAACGATCAGGTCGACCAGCTGTGGACCTCGATGCGCCGCGAAGCAGGGGCGGCAGTCGACCGTAACCGGCTGGTAGCGTTGCTCAGCCAGCAGTTGCAGCACGAATTGGCGCGGCATCGTCGCTACGGGTTTGCTGCATTCCAGGAAGAATGGGAGCAGGCGCACCTCTGGCAGGGGCGCAAGGTTTCTCTGATTGCCGGTAACACACATATCGATGGTGTGGTTCTTGGTGTCGACGGGCAGGGCGGTTTGCGCCTTGAGGTGGACGGGGTGGAAAAGAGCTTTAGTGGTGGTGAGCTCAGTTTGAGGTTGCGCGATGATTCTTGAGCTCGATTGCGGTAACAGTTTCATCAAGTGGCGGGTAATCCATGTCGCTGATGCAGCGATCGAAAGCGGCGGTATCGTCGACTCCGATCAGGCGCTGGTGGCCGAGGTGGCTGCACTTGCTTCCGTGCGTCTTACCGGCTGCCGCATTGTCAGTGTGCGCAGTGAAGAAGAAACCGACGCGCTTTGCGCGCTGATTGCCCAGGCGTTTGCCGTGCAAGCGCGAGTGGCGCACCCGGCCCAGGAACTGGCGGGTGTGCGCAATGGCTATGACGACTACCAGCGCCTGGGCATGGACCGTTGGTTGGCGGCGTTGGGAGCCTTTCACCTGGCCGGGCGCTCATGCCTGGTCATTGATCTGGGCACCGCTGCAAAAGCGGATTTCGTTGCAGCGGACGGCGAGCACCTGGGTGGCTACATCTGCCCGGGTATGCCATTGATGCGTAGCCAGTTGCGTACGCACACCCGGCGTATCCGTTATGACGATGCCTCGGCTGAGCGTGCATTGGCCAGCCTGGCGCCAGGGCGTTCGACTGTCGAGGCGGTCGAGCGCGGATGCGTTTTGATGCTCCAGGGTTTCGCGCGTACCCAGCTCGAACAGGCGCGGGCGCTGTGGGGGGACGATTTTGCAGTCTTTCTCACCGGCGGTGATGCGCCGTTGGTAAAAGAGGCCGTGCCGCAGGCGCGCGTCGTGCCTGACCTGGTTTTCGTTGGCTTGGCCATGGCCTGCCCATTGGATTGAGGTGCCTATGCGTTGGTTGTTTCTGCTGTTACTGGTGCTCAACGTCTTTTATTACGTGTGGCACCAGCAGGAAGCCCCGCTGAAGGTCAAGGAAGTGGCACCCCTTTCGCTGTACAAGGGGAATCAGCAAGAAATCCGTCTGTTGCGTGAAACAGGTGTGTCGGCGCCACCCAAACGTCGGGATGAGTGCCTGGTAGTCGGCGGCGTTATGGGTCAGGGGGAGCTCGATGCACTGCGTCAGCGTCTGTTAAGCCTGGATATTTCCACGCTACCGGTGGCGGGCCAGCTAGCGGGAGCGGAGGGTCGTTGGCTCAAGGTTGCCGCTGAAAGCGAGCGTTTGCTGGACCAAACCGTCATCGCAATTCTTTCCAACGATTTCAAAGACTTAAAACACAAAATTATTTTCTGCCAGGGTATTGCAACTGGCGAATAGCTTGATAGAATGGCGCCCGCTTCACAGGGAACACCACTCAGGTGGTAGAGCTGGAAGCGGTGTCAAAGCAGCTAAGTTTCAGATTTGATTGAAAAAATTTGAAAAAACGCTTGACACTAGGACGGCAGACAAATAGAATGCCGGCCACATCTGGAGGGATTCCCGAGCGGTCAAAGGGGACGGACTGTAAATCCGTTGCGAGAGCTTCGAAGGTTCGAATCCTTCTCCCTCCACCAGTTTTAGCGAGAGCCGCAAGCTCCGCGGGTATAGTTTAGTGGTAGAACCTCAGCCTTCCAAGCTGATGATGCGGGTTCGATTCCCGCTACCCGCTCCAAGTTTGCTGGATTTTGCACAAAGTGTTTCGCTCTTGTAGCTCAGTTGGTAGAGCACACCCTTGGTAAGGGTGAGGTCAGCGGTTCAAGTCCGCTCAAGAGCTCCATATAAACAAGGCAGATATGAAAATATCTGCCTTTGTTTTATCAGCGCAAGACTATTTCTTCTGCGGAGGATTGTATCGATGGCTAAGGAAAAGTTTGATCGTTCCCTTCCCCACGTTAACGTCGGCACTATCGGCCACGTTGACCACGGTAAGACCACTCTGACCGCAGCTCTGACTCGCGTCTGCTCCGAAGTTTTCGGTTCGGCAGTCGTTGAGTTCGACAAGATCGACTCGGCTCCGGAAGAAAAAGCGCGCGGTATCACCATCAACACCGCTCACGTCGAGTACAACTCGAACATTCGTCACTACGCTCACGTTGACTGCCCAGGTCACGCTGACTACGTGAAGAACATGATCACCGGTGCTGCCCAGATGGACGGCGCGATCCTGGTTTGCTCGGCCGCCGATGGTCCGATGCCACAAACCCGTGAGCACATCCTGCTGTCCCGTCAGGTAGGCGTTCCTTACATCGTGGTCTTCCTGAACAAGGCTGACCTGGTAGACGACGCCGAGCTGCTGGAACTGGTCGAGATGGAAGTTCGCGACCTGCTGTCCACCTACGACTTCCCAGGCGACGACACCCCGATCATCATCGGTTCGGCTCGTATGGCGCTGGAAGGCAAAGACGACAACGAAATGGGTACTACCGCTGTCAAGAAGCTGGTAGAAACTCTGGATGCCTACATCCCTGAGCCAGTTCGTGCCGTTGACCAGCCGTTCCTGATGCCGATCGAAGACGTATTCTCGATCTCGGGTCGTGGTACCGTTGTTACCGGTCGTATCGAGCGTGGTATCGTCCGCGTTCAGGATCCGCTGGAAATCGTTGGTCTGCGTGACACCACCACCACCACCTGCACCGGTGTTGAGATGTTCCGCAAGCTGCTGGACGAAGGCCGTGCTGGCGAGAACTGCGGCGTTCTGCTGCGTGGTACCAAGCGTGACGACGTTGAGCGTGGCCAGGTTCTGGTCAAGCCAGGTTCGGTCAAGCCGCACACCAAGTTCACCGCAGAAGTCTACGTTCTGTCGAAGGAAGAAGGCGGTCGTCACACTCCGTTCTTCAAAGGCTACCGTCCTCAGTTCTACTTCCGTACCACTGACGTGACCGGTAACTGCGAACTGCCGGAAGGCGTTGAAATGGTAATGCCAGGTGACAACATTCAGATGACTGTTACCCTGATCAAGACCATCGCAATGGAAGACGGTCTGCGCTTCGCTATCCGTGAAGGCGGTCGTACCGTCGGCGCCGGCGTCGTAGCAAAAATTATTGAATAAGTAGTTGATTTACTTGATCAGGCCGGTATAATGGCCGGCCTGATACAGCGTTACAGGTCAGTAGCTCAATTGGCAGAGCGACGGTCTCCAAAACCGTAGGTTGGGGGTTCGATTCCCTCCTGACCTGCCATTTCACTTCGGTGTGATGGCTTTCTTCTTACAGGATCCTCCTCGATGACTCCCAAAACTGAAGCCCAAGAATCGCGTTTTGATCTGTTCAAGTGGCTGGCTGTAGTGGCTTTGGTGGTTGTCGGCGTAGTGGGTAACCAGTATTACTCCGCGTCCCCGATCCTGTATCGCGTCCTTGCACTTCTCGTCCTGGCTGCTGTCGCGGGCTTTGTTGCCTTGCAGACTGCGAAGGGCAAGTCGTTCTTTACGCTGGCGAAGGAAGCTCGTACCGAGATTCGTAAAGTCGTGTGGCCGACCCGCCAGGAAACCACCCAGACCACGCTGATTGTCGTGGCTGTCGTGCTGGTTATGGCACTGCTGCTGTGGGGTCTTGATTCCCTGCTCGGCTGGGCGGTCTCCTTGATCGTTGGCTAAAGGTGATCCGTGGCTAAGCGTTGGTATGTTGTGCATGCTTACTCGGGTTACGAGAAGCATGTAATGCGCTCCCTGATCGAGCGCGTCAAGCTGGCTGGCATGGAAGACGGTTTCGGCGAGATCCTGGTCCCGACCGAAGAAGTCGTCGAAATGCGCAACGGCCAGAAGCGCAAGAGTGAGCGTAAATTCTTCCCTGGCTATGTATTGGTCCAGATGGAGATGAACGAAGGGACTTGGCACTTGGTCAAGGATACCCCTCGTGTGATGGGCTTTATTGGTGGTACCGCAGACAAGCCTGCGCCGATCACTGATAAAGAAGCTGAGGCCATCCTGCGTCGCGTAGCCGACGGTAGCGACAAGCCGAAGCCGAAGACACTGTTCGAGCCGGGTGAAGTGGTTCGAGTCATTGACGGTCCGTTCGCTGACTTCAATGGTAGTGTCGAAGAGGTTAACTACGAGAAGAGCCGCCTGCAGGTTGCAGTGCTCATTTTCGGTCGCTCTACTCCGGTAGAGCTCGAGTTCAGCCAGGTCGAAAAGGTCTAGGCGGACGAAGCATCCCATACCCCGCAGCCCTGTGTGCTGCGGGGTTTTGTCGTCACTGGGATAAAACGCAAGTCATCCGGGGAGCCATCAGGCGTTCGTACCCGATTTTGGAGTAGCTCATGGCTAAGAAGATTCAGGCTTACATCAAGCTGCAAGTTAAGGCCGGCCAGGCCAACCCAAGCCCACCCGTTGGTCCAGCACTGGGTCAACACGGTGTGAACATCATGGAATTCTGCAAGGCCTTCAACGCCCGTACTCAGGGTCAAGAAGCCGGCCTGCCGACTCCTGTGATCATCACTGTCTACAGCGACCGTAGCTTCACCTTCGAGACCAAGAGCACCCCTGCCTCGGTTCTGCTGAAGAAAGCTGCTGGCCTGACCAGTGGTTCGGCTCGTCCGAACACCGTTAAAGTCGGTACCGTTACCCGTGCTCAGCTGGAAGACATCGCCAAGGCTAAACAGGCTGATCTGACTGCCGCTGACCTGGACGCTGCTGTACGCACCATCGCTGGCTCTGCCCGCAGCATGGGCCTGAACGTGGAGGGTGTGTAATGGCTAAGCTGACCAAACGCCAAAAGGCAATCGCCGAGAAAATCGAAGCAGGCAAGGCCTACAACTTCGAAGAAGCGGCCACTCTGCTGGCTTCGCTGCCGGCTGCCAAGTTCGTAGAGTCCTACGACATCGCCGTTAACCTCGGTGTTGACCCGCGTAAATCCGACCAGGTCGTACGTAGCGCTACCGTGCTGCCACACGGCACTGGCAAGACCGTTCGCGTTGCTGTCTTCACCCAGGGTCCAGCTGCTGAAGCCGCTCTGGCTGCCGGCGCTGACCGCGTAGGTATGGACGATCTGGCTGCCGAAATGAAAGGCGGCGACCTGAACTATGACGTCGTCATCGCATCGCCTGATGCCATGCGCGTTGTAGGTCAGCTGGGTCAGGTTCTGGGTCCTCGCGGCCTGATGCCTAACCCGAAAGTTGGTACCGTAACCCCAGACGTAGCCGGCGCCGTCAAGAACGCCAAGGCTGGTCAGGTTCGCTACCGTACCGACAAGAACGGTATCATCCACACCTCCGTTGGCAAGATCGGCTTCGAAGCCGGCAAGCTGAAGGAAAACGTTGAAGCCCTGATCGCTGATCTGAAGCGTATCAAGCCAGCTTCCTCGAAAGGTATCTACGTCAAGCGCGTTACCCTGAGCACCACCATGGGCCCAGGTCTGGTCATCGATCAGAGCTCGCTGAACGTGTAAGAACATGGTGGCGCGACTTGTCGCGCCACCTGCAAAAATTGGGGTCCCTGCCTGGCGGGGGCTATCCAAGACCGTAGGCGGCGCGAGCCTTAAAACACCAGCCCACGCAGATGGTGCTCCCGATTCGTTACCGAATCAGACACCAAAACGACATCCGGCTTCGGCCAGATGAAACGGTAAAAACCAGGAGTAAACCCGTGGCAATTAAACTCGAAGACAAGAAGGCCATCGTCGCTGAAGTCAACGAGGCTGCCAAAGTCGCTCTGTCCGCTGTCGTGGCTGATGCCCGTGGTGTGACTGTAAGCGCAATGACCGGACTCCGTAAAGAGGCCCGCGAAGCTGGCGTTTACGTACGTGTCGTACGTAACACCCTGCTCAAGCGCGCTGTTGAAGGCACCGAATTCTCGATCCTCAACGACGCGTTCAAAGGCCCGACCCTGATTGCTTTCTCCAACGAACACCCGGGCGCTGCTGCTCGTCTGTTCAAAGAGTTCGCCAAGGGTCAGGACAAGTTCGAGATCAAGGCAGCTGCGTTTGACGGCAATTTCATTGCAGCGAACCAGATCGACGTGTTGGCTACCCTGCCGACCCGCGACGAAGCTATCGCAAAACTGATGAGCGTTATTCAAGGCGCCACCAGCAAGCTGGCTCGTACTCTGGCAGCCATTCGCGACCAGAAAGAAGCTACCGCCGCCTAACGCGTGCGAACTCTTTCAAAATCATACGTTTAATTTGATGGCTGCGTAGGCTGTCACCCCAATACAGGATTTAAGTCATGTCTCTGACTAACGAACAAATCATCGAAGCAATCGGCCAGAAAACCGTTCTGGAAGTTGTTGAGCTGATCAAAGCTATGGAAGAAACCTTCGGCGTTACCGCTGCTGTTGCCGCTGCTGGCCCAGCTGCTGCTGCTGCCGTTGTTGAAGAGCAGACCGAGTTCAACGTTGTTCTGGTTGAAGCCGGCGACAAGAAAGTGAACGTGATCAAAGCCGTTCGCGAACTGACCGGTCTGGGCCTGAAAGAAGCCAAAGAGAAAGTCGATGGCGCTCCTCAGGTTGTAGCTGAAGGCGTTTCGAAAGAAGCCGCTGAAGACGCTAAGAAGAAGCTGGAAGAAGCTGGCGCTAAAGTCGAGCTGAAGTAATCTCGACCTTGCGACTCCAGTCCGAGCGTTGAGCGAAGGGCTGATGGCTGGTGGCTTATGCCACCGGCCTTTTTCCGTTATTGGTGGCCGGTCAGGCCGGCCCCGATAACAAGCTGCAAGACACCCATGTGGGTGGCGCAAACCAAGGGGTTTGCACGATTTTCTGGCTGCTCCCGCCGGGAGAAGCCAAACAAGCAGGTGACCAAGCTGGGGAACGCTGATGGCTTACTCATACACTGAGAAAAAACGTATCCGCAAGGACTTTAGCAAGTTGCCGGACGTCATGGATGTGCCTTACCTCCTGGCCATCCAGCTGGATTCGTATCGCGAATTCCTGCAAGCGGGAGCATCCAAGGATCAGTTCCGCGACGTCGGCCTGCACGCGGCCTTCAAATCGGTATTTCCGATCATCAGCTACTCCGGCAATGCTGCCCTGGAGTACGTAGGCTATCGCCTGGGCGAACCCGCCTTCGATGTGAAGGAATGTGTCCTGCGTGGCGTGACCTTTGCAGTCCCACTGCGGGTCAAGGTGCGCCTGATCATCTTCGACAAGGAATCGTCGAACAAAGCGATCAAGGACATCAAAGAGCAAGAAGTCTACATGGGTGAAATCCCCCTGATGACTGAGAACGGTACCTTCGTTATCAACGGTACCGAGCGTGTGATCGTTTCCCAGCTGCACCGTTCGCCTGGTGTGTTCTTCGACCACGACCGTGGCAAGACTCACAGCTCCGGCAAGCTGCTGTACTCCGCTCGCATCATCCCTTACCGCGGCTCCTGGCTGGACTTCGAGTTCGACCCGAAGGACTGCGTGTTCGTACGTATCGACCGTCGCCGCAAACTGCCGGCCTCGGTGCTGCTGCGTGCCCTGGGCTACAGCACTGAAGAAGTGCTGAACACCTTCTACACCACCAACGTGTTCCACATTTCCGGCGAGAAACTCAGCCTGGAACTGGTACCGCAGCGTCTGCGTGGTGAGGTTGCAGTCATGGATATCCATGACGAAACCGGCAAAGTCATCGTCGAGCAGGGCCGCCGTATTACCGCGCGCCACATCAACCAGCTCGAGAAGGCCGGCGTCAAGCAGCTGGACGTTCCTATGGAATACGTCCTGGGCCGCACTACCGCCAAGGCCATCGTGCATCCGGCTACCGGCGAGATCCTGGCCGAATGCAATACCGAGATGACCACCGAACTGCTGATCAAGGTCGCCAAGGCACAGGTCGTCCGTATCGAGACCCTGTACACCAACGACATCGACTGCGGTCCGTTCATCTCCGATACCCTGAAGATCGACACTACCAGCAACCAGCTGGAAGCCCTGGTCGAGATCTACCGCATGATGCGTCCTGGCGAGCCGCCAACCAAGGACGCTGCCGAGACCCTGTTCAACAACCTGTTCTTCAGCGCCGAGCGTTACGACCTGTCCGCCGTTGGCCGCATGAAGTTCAACCGTCGTATCGGTCGTACCGAGATCGAAGGTTCGGGCGTGCTGAGCAAGGAAGATATCGTCGAGGTTCTGAAGACCCTGGTCGACATCCGTAACGGCAAAGGCATCGTCGACGACATCGACCACCTGGGTAACCGTCGCGTACGTTGCGTCGGCGAGATGGCCGAGAACCAGTTCCGCGTTGGCCTGGTGCGCGTCGAGCGCGCGGTCAAGGAACGCCTGTCGATGGCGGAAAGCGAAGGCCTGATGCCGCAGGACCTGATCAATGCCAAGCCGGTAGCGGCGGCAGTGAAAGAGTTCTTCGGTTCCAGCCAGCTGTCCCAGTTCATGGACCAGAACAACCCGCTCTCCGAGATCACCCACAAGCGCCGCGTCTCCGCGCTCGGCCCTGGCGGTCTGACCCGTGAGCGTGCCGGCTTCGAAGTCCGTGACGTACACCCGACCCACTACGGCCGTGTGTGCCCGATCGAGACCCCTGAAGGTCCGAACATCGGTCTGATCAACTCCCTGGCAGCCTACGCCCGCACCAACCAGTACGGCTTCCTGGAAAGCCCGTACCGCGTGGTGAAGGAAGGCGTGGTCAGCGACGACATCGTGTTCCTGTCGGCCATTGAAGAAGCGGATCATGTCATCGCCCAGGCTTCGGCCGCGATGAACGAGAAGAAGCAACTGATCGATGAGCTGGTAGCTGTTCGTCACCTGAACGAATTCACCGTCAAGGCGCCGGAAGACGTCACCCTGATGGACGTTTCGCCGAAGCAGGTTGTTTCGGTCGCTGCGTCGCTGATTCCGTTCCTCGAGCACGACGACGCCAACCGTGCGTTGATGGGTTCGAACATGCAGCGTCAGGCTGTACCGACCCTGCGCGCCGACAAGCCGCTGGTAGGTACCGGCATGGAGCGCAACGTTGCTCGTGACTCCGGTGTCTGCGTGGTTGCTCGCCGCGGTGGTGTGATCGACTCGGTCGATGCCAGCCGTATCGTTGTTCGCGTTGCCGACGACGAAGTGGAAACCGGCGAAGCAGGTGTGGATATCTACAACCTGACCAAGTACACCCGTTCGAACCAGAACACCTGCATCAACCAGCGTCCGCTGGTGAGCAAGGGTGACAAGGTTCAGCGTGGCGACATCATGGCCGACGGCCCGTCCACCGATATGGGTGAACTGGCACTGGGTCAGAACATGCGCATCGCGTTCATGGCGTGGAACGGCTTCAACTTCGAAGACTCCATCTGCCTGTCCGAGCGTGTGGTCCAGGAAGACCGCTTCACCACCATCCACATCCAGGAACTGACCTGTGTGGCGCGTGACACCAAGCTTGGCCCAGAGGAAATCACTGCGGACATCCCGAACGTGGGTGAAGCCGCACTGAACAAGCTGGACGAAGCCGGTATCGTCTACGTGGGTGCCGAAGTCGGCGCTGGCGACATCCTGGTCGGCAAGGTCACGCCAAAAGGCGAAACCCAGCTGACTCCGGAAGAAAAACTGCTGCGCGCAATCTTCGGTGAGAAGGCCAGCGACGTTAAGGACACCTCCCTGCGCGTGCCGACCGGCACCAAGGGTACCGTCATCGACGTACAGGTCTTCACCCGTGATGGCGTCGAGCGCGACAGCCGCGCCCTGGCCATCGAGAAGATGCAGCTGGACGAGATCCGCAAGGACCTCAACGAAGAGTTCCGCATCGTCGAAGGCGCAACCTTCGAGCGTCTGCGTTCCGCCCTGAACGGCCAGGTGGTCGACGGTGGCGCGGGCCTGAAGAAAGGCACCGTGATCACTGACGAAGTGCTGGACGGTCTGGAGCACGGCCAGTGGTTCAAACTGCGCATGGCTGAAGATGCACTGAACGAGCAGCTGGAAAAGGCTCAGCAGTACATCGTCGACCGTCGCCGTCTGCTGGACGACAAGTTCGAAGACAAGAAGCGCAAGCTGCAGCAGGGCGATGACCTGGCACCGGGCGTACTGAAGATCGTCAAGGTTTACCTGGCAATCCGCCGTCGCATCCAGCCGGGTGACAAGATGGCCGGTCGTCACGGTAACAAGGGTGTTGTCTCGGTAATCATGCCGGTCGAAGACATGCCGCACGACGCCAACGGTACTCCGGTCGATGTCGTACTGAACCCGTTGGGCGTACCTTCGCGTATGAACGTCGGTCAGATCCTCGAAACCCACCTGGGCCTCGCAGCCAAAGGGCTGGGCGAGAAGATCGATCGCATGATCGAAGAGCAGCGCAAGGCCGCTGAACTGCGCGTGTTCCTGACCGAGGTCTACAACGAGATCGGCGGTCGTCAGGAAAACCTCGACGAGTTCACCGACGAAGAGATCCTGGCCCTGGCCCACAACCTGAAGAAGGGCGTGCCAATGGCTACCCCGGTCTTCGACGGTGCCAAGGAGCGCGAGATCAAGGCCATGCTGAAGCTGGCCGACCTGCCAGAGAGCGGCCAGATGGTGCTGTTCGATGGCCGTACCGGCAACAAGTTCGAGCGTCCTGTGACCGTTGGTTACATGTACATGCTTAAGCTGAACCACTTGGTGGACGACAAGATGCACGCGCGTTCCACTGGTTCCTACAGCCTGGTTACCCAGCAGCCGCTGGGTGGTAAGGCGCAGTTCGGTGGTCAGCGTTTCGGGGAGATGGAAGTGTGGGCGCTGGAAGCATACGGCGCGGCATACACCCTGCAAGAAATGCTCACAGTGAAGTCGGACGACGTGAACGGCCGTACCAAGATGTACAAGAACATCGTGGATGGCGATCACCGTATGGAGCCGGGCATGCCCGAGTCCTTCAACGTGTTGATCAAAGAGATCCGTTCGCTCGGTATCGATATCGATCTGGAAACCGAATAACACGTGACGCGAAGGGGAGTGGGGCAGGTAATGCCCGCTCCCTGCTCCGCCAGGAGGAAAGGCCTTGAAAGACCTACTGAATTTGCTGAAAAACCAGGGTCAAGTCGAAGAGTTCGACGCCATCCGCATCGGTCTGGCGTCGCCTGAAATGATCCGTTCGTGGTCGTTCGGTGAAGTTAAGAAGCCGGAAACCATCAACTACCGTACGTTCAAACCTGAGCGTGACGGCCTGTTCTGCGCCAAGATCTTTGGCCCAGTCAAGGACTACGAGTGCCTGTGCGGCAAGTACAAGCGCCTCAAGCACCGCGGCGTGATCTGCGAGAAGTGCGGCGTTGAAGTTGCCTTGGCAAAAGTTCGTCGTGAGCGCATGGCGCACATCGAACTGGCCTCGCCTGTTGCCCACATCTGGTTCCTGAAGTCGCTGCCGTCCCGTATCGGCCTGCTGATGGACATGACCCTGCGTGACATCGAGCGCGTGCTCTACTTCGAGAGCTACGTCGTTATCGACCCGGGCATGACCACTCTGGAAAAGGGTCAGCTGCTGAACGACGAGCAGTACTTCGAAGCGCTGGAAGAGTTCGGTGACGACTTCGACGCCCGCATGGGTGCCGAAGCTGTCCGCGAGCTGCTGCACGCTATCGACCTGGAGCACGAGATCGGTCGCCTGCGCGAAGAGATTCCGCAGACCAACTCGGAAACCAAGATCAAGAAGCTGTCCAAGCGCCTGAAGCTGATGGAAGCTTTCCAGGGCTCGGGCAACCTGCCTGAGTGGATGGTCCTGACCGTCTTGCCAGTGCTGCCGCCGGACCTGCGTCCGCTGGTACCGCTGGATGGTGGCCGCTTCGCGACCTCCGACCTGAACGACCTGTATCGTCGGGTGATCAACCGTAACAACCGTCTGAAGCGCCTGCTGGATCTGTCGGCGCCGGACATCATCGTGCGCAACGAAAAGCGCATGTTGCAGGAAGCGGTCGACGCCCTGCTGGACAACGGCCGTCGCGGTCGCGCCATCACTGGCTCGAACAAGCGTCCGCTGAAGTCCCTGGCCGACATGATCAAAGGTAAGCAAGGTCGCTTCCGTCAGAACCTGCTCGGTAAGCGTGTGGACTACTCCGGCCGTTCGGTAATTACCGTAGGCCCGACCCTGCGTCTGCACCAGTGCGGTCTGCCGAAGAAAATGGCTCTCGAGCTGTTCAAGCCGTTCATTTTCGGCAAGCTGGAAATGCGTGGTCTGGCGACCACCATCAAGGCTGCCAAGAAGATGGTCGAGCGCGAGCTGCCAGAGGTGTGGGACGTGCTCGCCGAGGTGATCCGCGAACACCCCGTGCTGCTCAACCGTGCACCGACCCTGCACCGTCTGGGTATCCAGGCCTTTGAACCGGTTCTGATCGAAGGTAAGGCCATCCAGCTGCACCCACTGGTCTGCGCCGCGTACAACGCCGACTTCGACGGTGACCAGATGGCCGTTCACGTGCCGCTGACCCTGGAAGCCCAGCTCGAAGCGCGCGCGCTGATGATGTCGACCAACAACATCTTGTCGCCAGCCAACGGTGAGCCAATCATCGTTCCGTCGCAGGACGTGGTACTGGGTCTGTACTACATGACCCGTGAAGCCATCAATGCCAAGGGCGAAGGTCGCGTATTCGCCGACCTGCAGGAAGTCGACCGCGTATTCCGCGCCGGCGAGGCTGCCCTGCACGCGAAAATCAAGGTTCGTATCAACGAAACCGTGAAAGAGCGTGATGGTTCCGTGGTCAAGAACACCCGTATCGTCGACACCACCGTCGGCCGTGCGCTGCTGTTCCAGGTTGTACCGGCAGGTCTGCCGTACGACGTGGTCAACCAGCCTATGAAGAAGAAGGCGATCTCCAAGCTGATCAACCAGTGCTATCGCGTGGTTGGTCTGAAAGAGACCGTGATCTTCGCTGACCAGCTGATGTACACCGGTTTCGCTTACTCGACCATTTCCGGCGTTTCCATCGGTGTTAACGACTTCGTTATCCCGGATGAAAAAGCCCGCATCATCGGTACCGCTACCGACGAAGTGAAGGAGATCGAGAGCCAGTACGCCTCCGGCCTCGTAACCCAGGGCGAGAAGTACAACAAGGTCATCGACTTGTGGTCGAAGGCGAACGACGAAGTGTCCAAGGCGATGATGGCCAACCTCTCGAAAGAGAAGGTCATCGACCGCGAAGGCAAGGAAGTCGAGCAAGAGTCCTTCAACTCGATGTACATGATGGCTGACTCCGGTGCGCGGGGTTCCGCAGCCCAGATCCGTCAGCTGGCCGGTATGCGTGGCCTGATGGCCAAGCCGGACGGCTCCATCATCGAGACGCCGATCACGGCGAACTTCCGTGAAGGCCTGAGCGTTCTGCAGTACTTCATTTCGACCCACGGTGCTCGTAAGGGTCTGGCGGATACCGCACTGAAGACTGCTAACTCCGGTTACCTGACTCGTCGTCTGGTAGACGTTGCCCAGGATCTGGTGGTTACCGAGATCGACTGCGGCACCGACCAGGGCCTGCTGATGACCCCGCACATCGAAGGTGGCGATGTTGTAGAGCCGCTGGGTGAGCGTGTACTGGGTCGTGTCATCGCCCGTGACGTGTTCAAGCCAGGCACCGAGGACGTCATCGTTCCGGCCGGCACCTTGGTCGACGAGAAGTGGGTAGAGTTCATCGAGCTGAACAGCATCGACGAAGTAGTCGTGCGTTCGCCGATCAACTGCGAAACCCGCTACGGTATCTGCGCCAAGTGCTACGGTCGTGACCTGGCTCGCGGTCACCAGGTGAACATCGGTGAAGCTGTCGGTGTTATCGCTGCACAGTCGATCGGTGAGCCGGGTACCCAGCTGACCATGCGTACGTTCCACATCGGTGGTGCTGCAAGCCGTACCTCGGCTGCCGACAGCGTCCAGGTGAAGAACGGCGGTATGGTGCGTCTGCACAACCTGAAGCAGGTAGAGCGTGCCGATGGCAACCTGGTTGCTGTATCGCGTTCGGGCGAGTTGGCGATTGCCGACGAGTTCGGTCGTGAGCGTGAGCGCTACAAGCTGCCTTACGGTGCGGTGATTTCGGTCAAGGAAGGTGACAAGGTCGAAGCTGGCGCCATCGTCGCCAAGTGGGACCCGCACACCCACCCGATCGTTACCGAGCTGAAAGGTACCGTGACCTTCGTGGGCATGGAAGAAAACATCACCATCAAGCGTCAGACCGACGAACTGACCGGTTTGACCAACATCGAAGTCCTGGACGTCAAGGATCGCCCTGCCGCTGGCAAGGAAATCCGTCCGGCAATCAAGATGGTCGATGCTTCTGGCAAGGATCTGTATCTGCCAGGTACCGACGTACCTGCCCAGTACTTCCTGCCGGCCAACGCCCTTGTCGGTGTGGCTGACGGTGCCCAGATCGGCGTTGGTGACGTTATCGCGCGTATCCCGCAAGAAACGTCGAAGACCCGTGACATCACCGGTGGTCTGCCGCGCGTTGCCGACCTGTTCGAAGCGCGCCGTCCGAAAGAAGCCTCGATTCTGGCTGAAGTCAGCGGCACCATCGCGTTCGGTAAAGAGACCAAGGGCAAGCGTCGTCTGGTCATCACTCCGACCGACGGTAGCGATCCGTACGAAGAGCTGATTCCGAAGTGGCGCCACCTGAACGTCTTCGAAGGCGAACAGGTAAACCGCGGCGAAGTTATCTCCGACGGCCCGAGCGATCCGCACGACATCCTGCGTCTGCTGGGTGTGAGCGCGCTGGCGAAGTACATCGTCAACGAGATCCAGGACGTTTACCGTCTGCAAGGCGTTAAGATCAACGACAAGCACATCGAGACCATCCTGCGTCAGATGCTGCGCAAGGTCGAGATCTCCGAGTCGGGCGATTCCAGCTTCATCAAGGGCGACCAGATGGAACTGACCCAGGTACTGGTAGAGAACGAGCGTCTCGCCGCCGAGGACAAGTTCGTCTCCAAGTTCACCCGCGTGCTGCTGGGTATCACCAAGGCGTCGCTGTCGACCGAGTCGTTCATCTCCGCGGCTTCCTTCCAGGAAACCACCCGCGTACTGACCGAAGCGGCGGTAACCGGCAAGCGCGATTACCTGCGCGGCCTGAAAGAGAACGTGGTCGTGGGTCGTCTGATCCCGGCCGGTACTGGTCTGGCCTACCACAGCGAGCGCAAGCGTCGCCGTGATGCCGACAAGCCGCTGCGTGTGAGCGCCAGTGAGGTGGAAGCCGCACTGACCGAAGCGCTGAACTCCAGCGGTAACTAAGTACAGGGCAGGGCCCCGGCAAGCCTCGAACGGTCATCGACGACATGAAATGTTGCCGATGATCGGGCGGGGAGGGCCGGGGCCTCGTCTTGACTGGGTGCAAGATCCTCTTTAGACTTTTGTACCCTTAAATTTGGTGAGGCTCCGTCTCGCCAATTTTTGGCTTTCTTGCAAGACAATAGAGTCGCAAGACAATCAGTGGAGCTAGTAGATGGCAACTATCAACCAGCTGGTACGTCAGCCGCGTAAGCGTTCGGTCGAGAAGTCCGACGTTCCTGCGCTGCAGAACTGCCCGCAGCGTCGTGGCGTGTGCACCCGCGTGTACACCACCACGCCGAAAAAACCTAACTCGGCACTGCGTAAAGTATGCCGTGTGCGTCTGACCAACGGTTTCGAGGTTTCCTCGTACATCGGTGGTGAAGGCCACAACCTGCAAGAGCACAGCGTCGTCCTGATTCGTGGCGGCCGTGTAAAAGACTTGCCAGGTGTTCGTTACCACACCGTTCGCGGCTCTCTGGATACTTCGGGCGTCAAAGGCCGTAACCAGGGTCGTTCGAAGTACGGTACCAAGCGTCCGAAGTAATCGGTCGTTTGCAGACATCCATTTATTTGAGTCGATAAGAGTAAGGTCGGGCAGGGGTCGAAGACCCACGTCCCGGGCTAACCTGAAGACCGTTTGAGGGCTTATCATGCCAAGACGTCGTGTAGCAGCAAAACGTGAGATCCTTGACGATCCGAAGTACGGATCCCAGATTCTCGCCAAGTTCATGAACCACGTGATGGAAAGCGGCAAGAAGGCCGTAGCCGAGCGCATCGTTTACGGTGCCCTGGATACCGTCAAAGCACGCAAGAACAGCGACCCCCTGGAAATCTTCGAGAAAGCTCTCGACGCCATCGCTCCGCTGGTCGAAGTAAAGTCCCGCCGTGTCGGCGGTGCCACTTACCAGGTTCCGGTTGAAGTTCGTCCATCCCGTCGTAACGCTCTGGCAATGCGCTGGCTCGTAGACTACGCCCGCAAGCGCGGCGAGAAGTCGATGGCCCTGCGCCTGGCCGGCGAACTGCTGGATGCTGCTGAAGGCAAGGGTGCTGCAGTCAAGAAGCGTGAAGACGTGCACCGTATGGCCGAAGCCAACAAAGCGTTCTCGCACTACCGCTTCTAATTCAAGCATCAATTATTTTGCGAGGGCTTTATGGCTCGTACTACAGCAATTAACCGCTACCGTAACATCGGTATCTGTGCCCACGTTGACGCGGGCAAGACTACCACTACCGAGCGGATCCTGTTCTACACAGGTCTGAGCCACAAGATGGGCGAGGTGCACGACGGCGCCGCGACCACCGACTGGATGGTGCAGGAGCAGGAGCGCGGTATCACCATTACCTCCGCTGCCGTTACCACCTTCTGGAAAGGTTCCCGTGGTCAGTACGACAACTACCGCGTAAACGTCATCGATACCCCCGGCCACGTTGACTTCACCATTGAAGTAGAGCGTTCGCTGCGTGTACTCGACGGCGCGGTCGTTGTGTTCTGCGGCACCTCCGGCGTTGAGCCGCAGTCCGAAACCGTATGGCGTCAGGCCAACAAGTACGGCGTTCCACGTGTTGTCTACGTGAACAAGATGGACCGTGCCGGTGCCAACTTCCTGCGCGTTGTCGGCCAGATCAAGAACCGCCTGGGTCACACCCCGGTTCCGGTCCAGCTGGCTATCGGTGCAGAAGACGACTTCCAGGGTCAGGTCGACCTGATCAAGATGAAAGCCATCTACTGGAACGACGACGACAAGGGCACTACCTACCGCGAGGAAGAAATTCCTGCGGATATGGTCGAGCTGGCTAACGAATGGCGCAACAACATGGTTGAAGCCGCCGCCGAAGCCAACGAAGAGCTGATGAACAAGTACCTTGAAGAAGGTGAGCTGACCGTCGAAGAGATCAAGGCAGGCCTGCGCGCGCGCACCCTGGCCAGCGAGATCGTTCCGGCTGTCTGCGGTTCGTCGTTCAAGAACAAGGGCGTTCCCCTGGTTCTCGACGCCGTTATCGACTTCCTGCCTGCTCCGACCGAAATCCCGGCGATCAAGGGTATCCACCCTGACCTGATCGACGTGCCGAAGGACGAAGTCAAGCCTGAGCAGTTCGACGAGCGTCACGCTGACGACAACGAGCCGTTCTCGGCCCTGGCGTTCAAGATTGCCACCGACCCGTTCGTTGGTACTCTGACCTTCGTTCGTGTTTACTCGGGCTTCCTGACCTCCGGTGACTCCGTCATCAACTCGGTCAAGGGCAAGAAAGAACGCGTTGGTCGTATGGTGCAGATGCACGCCAACCAGCGTGAAGAAATCAAGGAAGTACGTGCAGGCGACATCGCTGCTCTGATCGGCATGAAGGACGTCACCACCGGTGACACCCTGTGCAACGCCGACAAGCCGATCATCCTCGAGCGTATGGACTTCCCTGAGCCTGTGATTTCGCTCTCCGTAGAGCCGAAAACCAAGGCCGACCAGGAGAAGATGGGTATCGCACTGGGCAAGCTGGCTCAGGAAGACCCGTCGTTCCGCGTCAAGACCGACGAAGAAACTGGTCAGACCATCATCTCCGGTATGGGTGAGCTGCACCTGGACATCCTCGTTGACCGCATGAAGCGCGAGTTCAACGTCGAGGCCAACATCGGCAAGCCGCAGGTTTCGTACCGCGAGAAGATCACCAAGTCCAACGTCGAGATCGAAGGCAAGTTCGTTCGTCAGTCGGGCGGTCGTGGTCAGTTCGGTCACTGCTGGATCCGTTTCTCGGAGCCGGATCAGGACGACAAGGGCAACATCACCGAAGGTCTGGTGTTCTCCAACGAAGTCGTTGGCGGTGTGATTCCTAAGGAATACATCCCTGCGATCCAGAAGGGTATCGAAGAGCAGATGAAAAACGGCGTTGTTGCCGGTTATCCTCTGATCGGCCTGAAGGCCGCGGTATTCGACGGTTCGTACCACGACGTCGACTCCAACGAAATGGCGTTCAAGATCGCTGCTTCGATGGCAACCAAGCAACTGGCCCAGAAAGGCGGTGGCGTGGTTCTCGAGCCGATCATGAAGGTCGAAGTTGTAACCCCGGAAGACTACCTGGGTGACGTGATGGGTGACCTGAACCGTCGTCGTGGTCTGGTCCAGGGTATGGATGAGTCGGTCTCTGGCCGCGTCGTCCGCGCTGAAGTTCCGCTCGGAGAGATGTTCGGTTACGCAACCGACGTTCGTTCCATGTCTCAGGGTCGCGCAAGCTACTCCATGGAATTCTCCAAATACGCCGAAGCTCCGTCGAACATCGTCGAAGCACTCGTTAAAAAACAAGGCTAATCCCCTTTAGGCAAGAGGTTCACTGTCGTGGCTAAAGAAAAATTTGATCGTTCCCTTCCCCACGTTAACGTCGGCACTATCGGCCACGTTGACCACGGTAAGACCACTCTGACCGCAGCTCTGACTCGCGTCTGCTCCGAAGTTTTCGGTTCGGCAGTCGTTGAGTTCGACAAGATCGACTCGGCTCCGGAAGAAAAAGCGCGCGGTATCACCATCAACACCGCTCACGTCGAGTACAACTCGAACATTCGTCACTACGCTCACGTTGACTGCCCAGGTCACGCTGACTACGTGAAGAACATGATCACCGGTGCTGCCCAGATGGACGGCGCGATCCTGGTTTGCTCGGCCGCCGATGGTCCGATGCCACAAACCCGTGAGCACATCCTGCTGTCCCGTCAGGTAGGCGTTCCTTACATCGTGGTCTTCCTGAACAAGGCTGACCTGGTAGACGACGCCGAGCTGCTGGAACTGGTCGAGATGGAAGTTCGCGACCTGCTGTCCACCTACGACTTCCCAGGCGACGACACCCCGATCATCATCGGTTCGGCTCGTATGGCGCTGGAAGGCAAAGACGACAACGAAATGGGTACTACCGCTGTCAAGAAGCTGGTAGAAACTCTGGATGCCTACATCCCTGAGCCAGTTCGTGCCGTTGACCAGCCGTTCCTGATGCCGATCGAAGACGTATTCTCGATCTCGGGTCGTGGTACCGTTGTTACCGGTCGTATCGAGCGTGGTATCGTCCGCGTTCAGGATCCGCTGGAAATCGTTGGTCTGCGTGACACCACCACCACCACCTGCACCGGTGTTGAGATGTTCCGCAAGCTGCTGGACGAAGGCCGTGCTGGCGAGAACTGCGGCGTTCTGCTGCGTGGTACCAAGCGTGACGACGTTGAGCGTGGCCAGGTTCTGGTCAAGCCAGGTTCGGTCAAGCCGCACACCAAGTTCACCGCAGAAGTCTACGTTCTGTCGAAGGAAGAAGGCGGTCGTCACACTCCGTTCTTCAAAGGCTACCGTCCTCAGTTCTACTTCCGTACCACTGACGTGACCGGTAACTGCGAACTGCCGGAAGGCGTTGAAATGGTAATGCCAGGTGACAACATTCAGATGACTGTTACCCTGATCAAGACCATCGCAATGGAAGACGGTCTGCGCTTCGCTATCCGTGAAGGCGGTCGTACCGTCGGCGCCGGCGTCGTAGCCAAAATCATCGAGTAATCACTCGACCGATTGAAAAAACCCCCGCTCAGCGGGGGTTTTTTTTATTGGGTTGACACTAAATGGGGGCGTCTATAGAATCACGCCTCCTTTTAGCGGGCGTAGTGCGTCCGTTGGGAACAGCCTGGAGTCTGAAATCCAATGCAAAATCAGCAAATCCGTATCAGGTTGAAGGCTTTCGACCATCGCCTGATCGACCAATCCACCCAGGAAATCGTGGAAACCGCGAAACGTACTGGTGCACAAGTGCGTGGTCCAATTCCACTGCCTACCCGCAAAGAGCGTTTCACCGTTCTGGTTTCCCCGCACGTCAACAAAGACGCGCGCGACCAGTACGAGATCCGCACTCATAAGCGTGTTCTGGACATCGTCCAGCCAACGGATAAAACCGTTGACGCGCTGATGAAGCTTGATCTGGCGGCAGGTGTGGAAGTACAGATCAGCCTCGGCTAAGACTTCGGTCTAGTCGTGTAACGCTCTGAAATGGGCGGCCATAGCGGGTGAAAGCCCCGTACACTCATGAGGTTTACAACATGACTATTGGTGTAATCGGTCGCAAGTGCGGTATGACCCGCATTTTCACCGAAGAAGGTGTCTCCATTCCGGTCACGGTCATTGAGATCGAGCCGAATCGCGTCACCCAGTTCAAAACTGAAGAAACCGATGGCTACCGTGCAGTGCAAGTCACTGTCGGCGAGCGTCGTGCTTCGCGTGTGACTGCCGCTCAGGCAGGTCACTTCGCCAAGGCCAACGTTGCCGCTGGTCGCGGTGTCTGGGAGTTCCGTCTTGAAGAAGGCGATTTCCAGGCTGGCGATCTGATCAAAGCTGAACTCTTCACTGCAGGCCAGCTGGTAGACGTTACTGGTCAGTCCAAAGGTAAAGGCTTCGCCGGTACCATCAAGCGCTGGAACTTCCGTGGCCAGGACAACACCCACGGTAACTCCGTGTCGCACCGTGTCCCAGGTTCCATCGGCCAGTGCCAGACTCCTGGTCGTGTGTTCAAGGGCAAGAAAATGTCCGGTCACATGGGCGCCGAGCGCGTGACTGTTCAGTCCCTGGAAGTTGTTCGCGTAGACGCTGAACGCAACCTGCTGCTGGTCAAGGGTGCCGTTCCAGGCGCTACTGGCGGCGACGTGGTTGTACGTCCAGCTGTCAAGGCTCGCGGTTAAGGGGAAACTGACATGCAACTCAATGTAAATGACGCTCAGGCGATCGAAGTTTCCGAACTGACTTTCGGTGGCGAATTCAACGAGACGCTGGTACACCAAGCAGTCGTGGCCTACATGGCCGGCGGCCGTCAGGGCACCAAGCAGCAGAAGACCCGTTCCGACGTGGCTGGTGGCGGTAAGCGCCCATGGCGTCAGAAGGGTACTGGCCGTGCTCGTGCTGGTACCACTCGTGGTCCGATCTGGCGTGGCGGTGGTGTAACCTTCGCAGCTCGCCCTCAAGATCACTCGCAGAAGCTCAACAAGAAGATGTACCGCGCAGCCCTGCGCTCCATCCTCGCTGAGCTGGTGCGTAGCGACCGTCTGGTCGTGGTTCAGGACTTCGCTGTTGAAGCGCCGAAAACCAAAGATCTGCTGAACAAGCTGAACGGCATGGGTCTGAACGACGTACTGATCGTTTCCGACGCTGTTGATCAGAACCTGTACCTGGCTGCTCGCAACCTGCCGCACGTCGATGTACGTGACGTACAAGGTTCCGACCCGGTCAGTCTGATCGCATACGAGAAAGTGTTGATCACTGTCTCGGCCGTGAAGAAATTCGAGGAGCTGCTGGGATGAACCAGGAACGCGTATTCAAAGTCCTCCTTGGCCCGCACGTTTCCGAGAAGGCTACCGTTCTGGCTGAGAAAAAAGGCCAGTTCGTATTCAAGGTTGCTACCGATGCAACCAAGCTGGAAATCAAGAAAGCTGTCGAAGGCCTGTTCAACGTAAAAGTTGAAAACGTGTCGACTGTTAACGTCCTGGGTAAAACCAAGCGTACCGCACGTGGTCT
Source organism: Pseudomonas sp. NLJ1 (assembly GCF_049486705.1). Classification (NCBI taxonomy): domain Bacteria; kingdom Pseudomonadati; phylum Pseudomonadota; class Gammaproteobacteria; order Pseudomonadales; family Pseudomonadaceae; genus Pseudomonas; species Pseudomonas sp. NLJ1. The sequence goes on from NZ_CP137735.1 coordinate 3,329,918, forward strand.
GGGCAAGCGTAATGACTGGAAGAAGGCGATCGTCTCCCTTCAGCCAGGCCAAGATCTCGATTTCAGCAGCAGTGCTGAGTAAGGAAGGGGTGCATCATGGCAATCGTTAAATGCAAACCGACTTCCCCTGGCCGCCGTTTCGTGGTCAAGGTGGTCAACAAGGAGCTGCACAAAGGCGCTCCTCACGCACCGCTGATCGAGAAAAAATCGAAGTCTGGTGGTCGTAACAACAATGGCCGCATTACCACTCGTCACGTTGGTGGTGGTCACAAGCAGCATTACCGTCTGGTCGACTTCCGTCGCAACGACAAAGATGGCATTCCAGCCACTGTCGAGCGTATCGAATACGACCCGAACCGTACTGCTCACATCGCCCTGCTGTGCTACGCAGACGGTGAGCGTCGCTACATCATCGCCCCTAAAGGCGTGAGCGCTGGCGACCAGCTGATCGCAGGTGCCCTGGCCCCAATCAAGGCCGGTAACTCCCTGCAGCTGCGCAACATTCCAGTAGGTAGCACCATTCACGGCATCGAACTGAAGCCGGGTAAAGGTGCTCAGATCGCTCGTTCCGCTGGTGCTTCGGCTCAGCTGATCGCTCGCGAAGGTGTCTACGTGACCCTGCGTCTGCGCTCTGGTGAAATGCGTAAAGTCCTGGCTGAGTGCCGTGCGACCCTGGGCGAAGTCTCGAACTCCGAGCACAGCCTGCGTTCGCTGGGTAAAGCTGGTGCCAAACGCTGGCGCGGCGTTCGCCCAACCGTTCGTGGTGTTGCCATGAACCCGGTTGACCACCCACACGGTGGTGGTGAAGGTCGTACCTCCGGTGGTCGTCATCCGGTATCGCCATGGGGCTTCCCAACCAAGGGTGCTAAAACCCGTGGTAATAAGCGTACCGACAACATGATCGTCCGTCGTCGCAAGTAACTAGAGGGATACGACAGTGCCACGTTCTCTGAAAAAAGGTCCTTTTATCGATCTTCACCTGCTGAAGAAGGTCGAAGTGGCGGTGGAGAAGAACGATCGCAAGCCAGTTAAAACCTGGTCGCGCCGTTCGATGATCCTGCCACAAATGGTCGGTCTGACCATCGCGGTACACAACGGTCGTCAACATGTCCCAGTTCTGGTGAACGAAGACATGGTCGGCCACAAACTGGGCGAGTTCGCCGGTACCCGCACCTACCGCGGGCACGTGGCTGACAAGAAAGCCAAGCGTTAAGGGGTAAGGAAATGGAAGTAGCCGCTAAGTTGTCGGGCGCTCGCATCTCCGCCCAGAAAGCCCGCTTGGTCGCCGACCAGATCCGCGGGAAGAAGGTGGGCGAAGCGCTCAACCTGTTGGCCTTCAGCAGCAAAAAAGCCGCTGAAATCATGAAGAAAGTCCTCGAGTCGGCCGTTGCCAACGCCGAACACAACGAAGGCGCAGACGTTGATGACCTGAAGGTCTCCACCGTCTTCGTCAACGAAGGGCGTTCGCTGAAGCGCATCATGCCACGTGCCAAAGGCCGTGCTGATCGCATCGTCAAGCGGTCTTGCCATATCACTGTCAAGGTTGCGGACAAGTAACGGAGTCGATCAGATGGGTCAGAAAGTACATCCCACTGGCATTCGCCTGGGAATCGTCAAGGAGCACACCTCCGTCTGGTACGCAGACGGTGCTACTTACGCAGATTACCTGTTGAAGGATCTGAAAACGCGTGAGTACCTCCAAGACAAACTAAAAAGCGCGTCCGTAAGCCGTATCGATATTCATCGTCCGGCTCAAACTGCACGCATCACCATCCACACCGCTCGTCCCGGTATCGTTATCGGTAAGAAAGGTGAAGATGTCGAGAAGCTGCGTCAGGACCTGACCAAGCAGATGGGTGTGCCTGTGCACATCAACATCGAAGAGATCCGCAAGCCGGAACTCGACGCTATGCTGGTTGCGCAGAGCGTAGCTCAGCAGCTGGAACGCCGCGTAATGTTCCGTCGCGCCATGAAGCGCGCCGTACAGAACGCCATGCGTATTGGTGCCAAGGGCATCAAGATCCAGGTGAGCGGTCGTCTCGGCGGTGCTGAGATTGCTCGTACCGAGTGGTATCGCGAAGGTCGTGTGCCTCTGCACACCCTGCGTGCCGATATCGACTACAACACCTACGAAGCTCACACCACCTACGGTGTGATCGGTGTGAAGGTTTGGATCTTCAAAGGCGAAGTTATTGGTGGTCGCCAAGAAGAACTGAAACCACAAGCACCAGCGCCTCGTAAAAAAGCTGCTAAGTAAGGGGTACGCCAAATGTTGCAACCAAAGCGTACAAAATTCCGCAAGCAGATGACTGGCCACAACCGTGGTCTGGCACTGCGCGGTAGCAAAGTCAGCTTCGGCGAATTCGCCCTGAAAGCTGTTGCTCGCGGTCGCCTCACCGCTCGCCAGATCGAGTCCGCACGTCGTGCGCTGACCCGTCACGTCAAGCGTGGCGGTAAGATCTGGATCCGTGTGTTCCCGGACAAGCCGATCTCCAAGAAGCCTCTCGAGGTTCGTATGGGTAAAGGTAAGGGCTCCGTGGAATACTGGGTTGCCCAGATTCAGCCAGGCAAAGTCCTGTATGAAATCGAAGGTGTTTCTGAAGAGCTGGCGCGCGAAGCTTTCGCCCTGGCTGCTGCAAAGCTGCCTCTCGCCACCTCCTTTGTTAAGCGGACGGTGATGTGATGAAAGCGAATGAACTTCGTGAAAAATCTGCACAGCAACTGAATGAGCAACTGCTCGGCTTGCTGCGCGACCAGTTCAATCTGCGTATGCAGAAAGCAACTGGCCAGTTGGGGCAGTCGCACCTGCTCTCGCAAGTTAAGCGTGACATCGCTCGCGTGAAAACTGTGCTCAACCAGCAGGCAGGTAAGTGATCATGGCTGAAGCTGAAAAAACCGTCCGTACGCTGACTGGCCGTGTCGTCAGCGACAAAATGGACAAGACCATCACCGTTCTGATCGAGCGTCGCGTAAAGCACCCGATCTACGGTAAATACGTTAAGCGTTCGACTAAGCTGCACGCGCACGACGAATCCAACCAGTGCAAGATCGGCGACAAGGTTTCCATCCGTGAAACCCGTCCGCTGGCCAAGACCAAGTCCTGGGCACTGGTTGAAGTCCTCGAACGCGCTGTTGAAGTCTAAGGGCTAGGGGTCGGAGAAATTTTATGATTCAGACTCAATCCATGCTCGATGTGGCCGATAACAGCGGCGCTCGTCGCGTCATGTGCATCAAGGTTCTCGGCGGTTCGCACCGCCGTTACGCCGGCATCGGTGACATCATCAAAGTAACCGTCAAGGAAGCAATTCCGCGCGGTAAGGTCAAGAAAGGCCAGGTGATGACCGCTGTTGTCGTCCGTACCCGTCACGGTGTACGTCGCGCTGACGGTTCCATCATTCGTTTCGACGGCAACGCTGCTGTTCTGCTGAACAACAAGCAAGAGCCGATCGGCACTCGCATCTTCGGGCCAGTGACCCGTGAACTTCGTACCGAGAAGTTCATGAAGATCGTCTCGCTCGCCCCTGAAGTGCTGTAAGGAGATCCGACATGCAAAAGATTCGTCGTGACGACGAGATCATCGTGATCGCCGGCAAAGACAAAGGTAAGCGCGGTAAGGTGCTGAAGGTTCTGGCTGATGACCGTCTGGTCGTTGGTGGTGTGAACCTGGTCAAGCGTCATACCAAGCCTAACCCGATGGCGGGCGTTCAGGGCGGTATCGTCGAGAAAGAAGCGCCTCTGCACGCTTCCAACGTTGCCATCTTCAACGGCGAAACCAACAAGGCTGACCGCGTTGGTTTCAAAGTAGAAGACGGTAAGAAAATTCGTGTCTTCAAGTCGACCCAAAAAGCGGTTGATGCTTGAACACTGCTAGGTAGAAGACCATGGCACGACTGAAAGAGATTTACCGGAACGAAATCGCTCCTAAGCTTAAGGAAGAACTTAAGCTGTCGAACGTGATGGAAGTTCCTCGCGTTACCAAGATCACCCTGAACATGGGTCTGGGCGAAGCGATCGGCGACAAGAAAGTCATCGAGCACGCAGTAGCTGACCTGGAAAAGATCACCGGTCAAAAGCCGGTCGTGACTTTCGCTCGCAAATCCATCGCTGGCTTCAAAGTCCGCGAAGGCTGGCCGATCGGCGTCAAGGTGACCCTGCGTAGCGACAAGATGTACGAATTCCTGGACCGCCTGCTGGCGATCTCCCTGCCTCGGGTTCGCGACTTCCGCGGCCTGAATGCCAAGTCCTTCGATGGTCGTGGCAACTACAGCATGGGCGTGAAAGAGCAGATCATCTTCCCGGAAATCGACTACGACAAGATCGATGCTCTGCGCGGTTTGGACATCACCCTGACCACCACTGCTCGTTCGGACGACGAAGGCCGCGCTCTGCTGCGTGCTTTCAAGTTCCCGTTCCGCAACTGATTGGAGTAGGAAAATGGCCAAGAAGAGCATGAAGAACCGCGAGCTGAAGCGTCAGCTCACGGTAGCCAAGTTCGCTAAGAAGCGTGCTGAGCTGAAAGCGACCATCGTCAACCAGAACGCCTCTCCAGAAGAGCGTTTCGCTGCCGTTGTCGCTCTGCAGAAGCAGCCACGTGACGCTAGCGCCTCGCGCCTGCGCAACCGTTGCCGCCTGACCGGTCGTCCTCACGGTGTATACCGTAAGTTCGGCCTGGGCCGTAACATGCTGCGTCAAGCTGCAATGCGCGGTGACGTACCAGGTCTGGTCAAGGCCTCCTGGTAATCACTGCAGGCTGGATCCCGGCGGAAGGGGAGCAATCTTCCGACCGCCGGTGACCTCGCCAACAAACAAGCCCCTATATGGGGCTTGTTTCGTTTCTACCTTGTGTCTAGAATGACCGGCTCACCTGAGCCTGGGTTTTTTGCCCTGTCCGCTCAGGTGGTTGTGATAGCCGCAAGGCTAATAATTCTTGTATCAGGAGCATCTAGCCCATGAGTATGCAGGACCCGTTAGCGGACATGCTAACTCGCATCCGTAATGCCCAGATGGCTGAAAAGTCCGTCGTAAGCATGCCTTCCTCCACCCTGAAGGTCGCGGTTGCCAAAGTTCTGAAAGACGAAGGTTACATCGCTGGCTACCAGGTTACTGGTGAGGCCAAGCCTTCCCTGTCGATCGAACTGAAGTACTTCGAAGGCCGTCCGGTCATCGAGGAACTGAAGCGCTCCAGCCGTCCAGGCCTGCGCCAGTACAAGTCCGTCGCAGAACTGCCGAAAGTACGTGGCGGCCTGGGCGTGTCTATCGTCTCCACCAACAAAGGTGTGATGACTGATCGCGCTGCGCGCGCTGCCGGTGTCGGCGGCGAAGTTCTGTGCACAGTGTTCTAAGGGGAGATAGGCATGTCTCGCGTCGCTAAGAACCCCGTTAAGCTGCCAGCAGGCGTCGAAGTCAAATTCGCCGGCCAGCAGCTTTCGGTGAAGGGTGCCAAAGGCACTCTCGAACTGAACGTTCACTCGTCTGTTGAAGTTACCGAAGAATCTGGCGAGCTGCGTTTCGTCGCTCGCAACGGTGACCAGCAAGCTCGCGCCATGGCCGGTACTACCCGTGCTCTGGTGAACAACATGGTCCAGGGCGTAAGCCAAGGCTTCGAGCGCAAGCTCCAGCTGGTCGGTGTTGGTTACAAGGCACAGGCCAAGGGCACCGTCCTGAACCTGGCCCTGGGCTTCTCGCACCCAGTGGACTACGAACTGCCAGCCGGCATCACCGCTGAAACCCCAAGCCAGACCGACATCCTGATCAAGGGTATCGACAAGCAGCTGGTGGGTCAGGTGGCCGCTGAAATCCGCGACTTCCGTCCGCCAGAGCCTTACAAGGGCAAGGGTGTGCGTTACGCGGACGAAGTAGTCCGTCGTAAAGAAGCCAAGAAGAAGTAGGGCCTAGCAAATGACCGACAAAAAAGTTATCCGACTGCGTCGCGCTCGCAAAGCACGCCTCAAGATGCACGAACTCGAAGTCGTGCGCCTGTGCGTGTTCCGCTCCTCGCAGCACATCTATGCCCAGGTCATTTCGGCCGACGGCAGCAAGGTTCTGGCAAGCGCCTCGACCTTGGACAAAGAACTGCGTGATGGCGCCACTGGCAACATCGACGCGGCCACTAAGGTTGGCAAGCTGGTAGCTGAGCGTGCGAAAGCCGCCGGTGTATCTCAAGTTGCCTTTGACCGTTCCGGCTTCAAGTACCATGGCCGCGTCAAAGCGCTGGCTGATGCTGCTCGTGAAGGCGGGCTGGAGTTCTAAGTTATGGCAAATAACGATCAAAAGCGCGACGAAGGCTACATCGAGAAGCTGGTTCAAGTTAACCGCGTTGCCAAAACCGTAAAAGGCGGCCGTATCTTCACCTTCACCGCGCTGACCGTGGTAGGTGATGGTAAAGGTCGTGTTGGCTTCGGCCGTGGCAAGTCGCGCGAAGTACCTGCCGCGATCCAGAAAGCCATGGAAGCTGCTCGCCGCAACATGATCCAGGTTGACCTGAAGGGCACCACCCTGCAGTACGCCACCAAGGCCGCCCACGGCGCCTCGAAGGTTTACATGCAGCCTGCCTCGGAAGGTACCGGTATCATCGCCGGTGGCGCAATGCGTGCTGTCCTGGAAGTTGCTGGTGTTCAGAACGTTCTGGCCAAGTGCTACGGTTCGACCAACCCTGTGAACGTGGTTTACGCCACCTTCAAGGGTCTGAAAGCCATGCAATCTCCTGAATCCATTGCTGCCAAGCGCGGCAAGAGCGTCGAGGAGATCTTCTGATCATGGCAACCGTAAAAGTAACGCTGATCAAGAGCGTCTCGGGCCGTCTGCCTAACCACAAGCTGTGCGTTAAAGGCCTGGGTCTGCGTCGCATCGGTCACACTGTAGAAGTCCAGGATACTCCCGAGAACCGCGGGATGATCAACAAGGCTTACTACATGCTGAAGGTCGAGGGTTAATCGATGAAACTCAATGATCTGAGTCCAGCGCCGGGTTCCCGTCGCGAGAAGCATCGTCCAGGTCGTGGTATCGGTAGCGGTCTGGGCAAGACCGGCGGCCGTGGCCACAAAGGTCAGACTTCCCGTTCGGGTGGTTCGATCGCTCCTGGCTTCGAAGGCGGTCAACAGCCGCTGCACCGTCGTCTGCCGAAGTTCGGCTTCGTTTCCCTGAAAGCCATGGACCGCGCCGAAGTGCGTCTGTCCGAGCTGGCCAAGGTGGAAGGCGACGTGATCTCCGTGCAATCCCTGAAGGATGCCAACGTGATCGGCCAGAACGTACAGCGCGTGAAAATCATGCTGTCTGGCGAAGTCACTCGCGCAGTCACCATCAAGGGTATCGCAGCCACCAAGGGTGCGCGTGCGGCTATCGAAGCAGCTGGCGGCAAGTTCGAGGAATAAATGGCTAAGCAAGGTGCTCTCTCTTCGCTCGGTAAGGGCGGGATGTCGGAACTCTGGGCTCGTCTGCGCTTTCTGTTCATGGCGATCATCGTCTATCGGATAGGTGCGCATATCCCGGTTCCTGGCATCAATCCAGACCGTCTGGCGGATCTGTTTCGGCAGAATGAGGGGACCATTCTTAGCTTGTTCAACATGTTTTCCGGTGGCGCGCTCGAGCGCATGAGCATCTTTGCACTGGGGATCATGCCGTACATCTCGGCATCGATCATCATGCAGCTGATGACGGCGGTCAGCCCGCAACTGGAGCAGTTGAAGAAGGAAGGTGAAGCTGGCCGTCGCAAGATCAGCCAGTACACCCGCTACGGCACCGTTATCCTGGCACTGGTTCAAGCCATTGGCATGTCCATTGGCCTGGCCAACCAGGGCGTGGCGTTTTCTGTAGGGCTGGGCTTCCATGTCGTCGCCGTCTCCACCTTCGTGGCGGGCGCGATGTTCATGATGTGGCTGGGCGAGCAGATCACCGAGCGCGGTGTGGGCAACGGTATCTCGATGTTGATCTTCGCAGGTATCGTTGCCGGTCTTCCGAGAGCAATCGGGCAGTCTTTCGAGTCTGCGCGCACAGGCGATATCAACATTTTCGCCCTGGTCGCTATCGGTTTGCTGGCAGTAGCGATTATCGGTTTCGTGGTGTTCATTGAGCGTGGTCAGCGTCGTATCGCCGTTCACTACGCCAAGCGTCAGCAGGGCCGCAAGGTCTTCGCTGCGCAGACCAGCCACCTGCCGCTTAAGGTGAACATGGCGGGGGTTATCCCGGCCATTTTCGCGAGCAGCATTCTGCTGTTCCCGGCTTCGCTGGGTGCCTGGTTCGGTCAGTCCGAAGGTATGGGCTGGCTGCAGGACATCTCGCAGTCGATCGCTCCTGGTCAGCCGTTGAACATTCTGCTGTTTAGTGCAGGGATCATTTTCTTCTGCTTCTTCTACACAGCGTTGATGTTCAACCCGAAAGACGTAGCGGAAAACCTGAAGAAGTCCGGTGCCTTTATTCCGGGTATCCGTCCTGGTGAGCAGTCGGCGCGCTACATTGATGGCGTTCTGACCCGTCTGACCATGTTCGGTGCTCTTTACATGATGGCCGTCTGCCTTCTGCCCCAGTTCCTGGTGGTGGCAGCAAATGTGCCGTTCTACCTTGGCGGGACCTCGTTGCTGATTGTGGTAGTGGTTGTGATGGACTTCATGTCCCAAGTACAATCGCACCTCGTTTCGCACCAGTACGAATCCCTGATGAAGAAAGCCAACCTGAAAGGCTACGGTGGCAGCGGTCTGCTGCGCTGATACGCCCCTAAGGTTCGAGGAGTCGGTAATGAAAGTTCGTGCATCGGTGAAAAAGCTGTGCCGTAACTGCAAGATCATCCGTCGCGAAGGCGTCGTACGAGTGATCTGCAGCGCGGAACCGCGTCACAAACAGCGCCAAGGCTGAGTGTGATCTGCGCTTCAAACCCAGCAGCTAGTGTGCTGCTGGGTTGATTATTCGTTTCTACAGCGATATTATCTCGCGCCCTATTTCTTGGCTTCCGGGGCGTAGGTAGCTGTCAATTGGAGTCCCACTGAATGGCCCGTATTGCAGGCGTCAACATTCCAGATAACAAGCATGCTGTTATCTCGCTGACCTACATCTATGGTGTCGGTCGCACTACTGCACAGAAGATCTGTGCAGACGCTGGTGTAAACCCAGCCGCTAAGATCAAGGATCTGAGCGACGAGCAAATCGAAACCCTGCGTGGCGAAGTCGCGAAGTTCACCACCGAAGGTGACCTGCGTCGTGACATCAACATGAAGATCAAGCGCTTGATGGACCTGGGTTGCTACCGCGGCCTGCGTCATCGTAAAGGTCTGCCGGTTCGCGGTCAGCGCACCAAGACCAACGCACGCACCCGTAAGGGCCCGCGTAAGCCGATCCGCAAGTAATCGCCCAGGAATATAGACATGGCAAAACCTGCTGCTCGTCCTCGTAAGAAAGTCAAAAAGACAGTGGTTGATGGCATCGCCCACATCCATGCCTCTTTCAACAACACCATCGTGACCATCACCGACCGTCAGGGCAACGCTTTGTCCTGGGCGACCTCCGGTGGTTCGGGTTTCCGTGGTTCGCGCAAATCCACCCCGTTCGCAGCCCAGATCGCTGCTGAGCGTGCTGGTCAAGCTGCGCTGGAATACGGTCTGAAGAACCTCGACGTTAACGTCAAGGGTCCAGGTCCAGGTCGTGAGTCCGCCGTTCGTGCACTGAACAGCTGCGGCTACAAGATCGCCAGCATCACCGACGTGACGCCAATCCCGCATAACGGGTGCCGTCCGCCGAAGAAGCGTCGCGTGTAATCAGGAGACAGATAAATGGCACGTTACATTGGTCCAAAATGCAAACTGTCTCGTCGTGAAGGCACTGACCTGTTCCTGAAGAGCGGCGTTCGCGCTCTGGAATCGAAGTGCAACATCGAAGCAGCCCCAGGTATCCACGGCCAGCGCCGTGGCCGTCAGTCCGACTACGGTACCCAGCTGCGCGAGAAGCAAAAAGTTCGTCGTATCTACGGTGTTCTGGAGCGTCAGTTCCGCGGTTACTACCAGGCTGCAGCCTCGAAAAAAGGCGCAACCGGTGAGAACCTGCTGCAACTGCTCGAGTGCCGTCTGGATAACGTCGTCTACCGTATGGGCTTCGGCTCGACTCGTTCCGAGTCCCGTCAGCTGGTTTCGCACAAAGCGATCAGCGTCAACGGTAAGACTGTAAACATTCCATCCTACCAAGTTCGTCCGGGTGACGTGGTCGCGGTTCGTGAGAAGTCGCTGAACCAGCTGCGCATTGTTCAAGCCCTTGAACTGTGCGCCCAGCGTGGCCGCGTTGAGTGGGTTGACGTGGATGCTGCTAAAAAGTCGGGCGTTTTCAAGAACGTTCCTGCTCGCAGCGACCTGTCTGCCGACATCAACGAGAACCTGATTGTCGAGCTCTACTCCAAGTAAGGGCTAGAAAATAGGTGCATCCATGCAGATTTCGGTAAATGAGTTCCTGACTCCCCGCCACATTGATGTGCAGGTAGTCAGTCCGACCCGCGCCAAGATCACGCTCGAGCCTCTCGAGCGTGGTTTCGGCCATACCCTGGGCAACGCGCTGCGCCGCATCCTGTTGTCCTCCATGCCTGGCTGTGCAGTAGTCGAGGCCGAGATCGACGGCGTACTCCATGAGTACTCCGCGATCGAAGGTGTTCAGGAAGACGTCATTGAAATCCTGTTGAACCTGAAAGGCCTGGCTATCAAACTGCACGGTCGTGACGAAGTTACGCTGACCTTGTCGAAAAAGGGTTCGGGGGTGGTTACCGCTGCCGATATTCAGCTGGATCACGATGTCGAGATCGTCAACCCCGATCACGTAATCGCGAACCTGGCGTCGAACGGCGCCCTGAACATGAAGCTCACCGTAGCTCGTGGTCGTGGTTACGAGCCGGCCGACTCCCGTCAAACCGACGAAGACGAAAGCCGTAGCATTGGCCGTCTGCAGTTGGACGCTTCGTTCAGCCCGGTGCGTCGTATCGCCTATGTGGTCGAGAACGCCCGTGTTGAACAGCGTACCAACCTGGACAAGCTGGTCATTGATCTGGAAACCAACGGCACCCTGGATCCTGAAGAGGCTATCCGCCGCGCTGCGACCATCCTGCAACAGCAGCTGGCCGCGTTCGTCGACCTCAAAGGTGACAGCGAGCCTGTCGTAGTCGAGCAGGAAGACGAGATCGATCCGATCCTGCTGCGTCCGGTTGACGACCTGGAACTGACTGTACGTTCGGCCAACTGCCTCAAGGCGGAGAACATCTACTACATCGGCGACCTGATTCAGCGTACCGAAGTAGAGCTGTTGAAGACTCCTAACCTGGGCAAGAAGTCCCTGACTGAAATCAAGGACGTCCTGGCCTCTCGTGGTCTGTCTCTCGGCATGCGCCTCGACAACTGGCCGCCTGCAAGTCTTAAGAAAGACGACAAGGCGACCGCCTGATCGTCGTAATCACCGAACGTAGTGTTTGGTAAGGAATGAATCATGCGTCATCGTAAAAGTGGACGTCACCTGAGCCGCACCAGCTCTCACCGCAAGGCTATGTTCCAGAACATGGCAGTGTCGCTGATCGAGCACGAGCTGATCAAAACCACCCTGCCGAAAGCCAAGGAACTGCGCCGCGTTGCCGAGCCGCTGATCACCCTGGCCAAGGAAGACAGCGTAGCTAACCGTCGTCTGGCCTTCGATCGTACCCGTTCGAAGTCCGCTGTTGGCAAGCTGTTCAACGACCTGGGCAAGCGTTACGCCACCCGTCAGGGCGGCTACCTGCGCATCCTGAAGTGCGGTTTCCGCGCTGGCGACAACGCCCCTATGGCGTACGTCGAGCTGGTTGATCGTCCGGTCGGCGGTGCTGTAGAAGCTGCTGAGTAAGACGTTCTGTCTGCTACAGAGAACCGGGCCTAGTGCCCGGTTTTTTGTATCTAGGTACATTGTTTATTTCTATTGATACAAGTCATGTAATGCATTTGTTCTTGTAACCTTGCTCGTCAATACTCTCTCCATAGCCGATTAGCCGGCGCTTGAAGACCGATAAGGAGAGCCCATGAGCAAGATTCTCACCACCGCCAGCGGTGCACCCGTAGCAGACAACCAGAATTCCCGTTCCGCCGGCCCGCGCGGCCCGCTGCTGCTCGACGACTTCCACCTGATCGAGAAGCTCGCCCATTTCAACCGCGAGAACATTCCTGAGCGCCGCGTACACGCAAAAGGCTCGGGTGCCTACGGCACCTTTACCGTTACCCGCGATATCACCGGTTACACCAGTGCCAAGTTGTTTGAACAGGTTGGCAAGCAGACCGAAACCTTCCTGCGTTTCTCCACCGTTGGTGGCGAGCGTGGCTCCGCTGATACCGAGCGCGATCCTCGTGGTTTTGCCGTCAAGTTCTACACCGAGGAAGGCAACTGGGACATCGTCGGCAACAACACGCCTGTGTTCTTCATCCGCGACCCGCTGAAATTCCCAGACTTTATCCATACGCAGAAGCGTCATCCGCAATCGAACCTGAAGAACGCCCAGATGATGTGGGACTTCTGGTCGCACTCTCCCGAGGCGCTGCACCAGGTGACCATTCTGTTCTCCGATCGCGGCATCCCGGACGGTTACCGCCACATGCACGGCTTCGGTAGCCATACCTACAGCCTGATCAATGCCAAAGGTGAGCGCACCTGGGTCAAATGGCACTTCAAGACCCAGCAAGGCATCAAGAACCTCGCACCGGCAGAAGCCGCACGCCTGGCAGGTACTGACCCGGACTACGCCCAGCGTGACCTGTTCGAAGCCATCGAGCGAGGCGATTACCCACGCTGGACCGTATGCATTCAAGTGATGAGCGAGGCCGAGGCCGCCAGCCGCGACGAGAACCCGTTTGACGTGACCAAGACCTGGTCGCAGAAGGACTACCCGCTGATTGAAGTGGGCGTGCTGGAACTCAACCGTAACCCGCTCAACTACTTTGCAGAGGTAGAGCAGGCCGCGTTTGGCCCGAGCAACATGGTGCCGGGCGTCGGCCTGTCGCCAGACCGCATGCTGCAAGGGCGGGTATTCGCCTACGCAGATGCGCACCGCTATCGGGTCGGTACCAACCACCAGCAGCTGCCAGTCAACGCGCCACGTTGCCCGGTCAACAGCTATCAGCGTGATGGTTCCATGGCTACCGGCAGTTACGGTAGCGCGCCGAACTATGAGCCTAACAGCTACAGCGATGCACCGAAGCAGTCGCCACGCCATGCCGAGCCCGCACTGGCCCTGAAGGGTTCCGCAGACCGCTACGACCATCGCGAGGACACCGACTACTACAGCCACGCCGGCGCGCTGTTCCGGCTGATGAATGATGAGCAGAAAGCCCTGCTGATAAGCAATATTGCCGGCACCATGGCAGGCGTAAGCGAAGACGTGATTCAGCGTCAGCTGCAATACTTCTTCAAGGCCGATCCGGCTTATGGCGAAGGGGTTGCCAAGGCTTTGGGCATCAATCTCGCCTAAGTCGAAGTGATAAGAAGAACCGCCCTCATTTGGGCGGTTTTTCAATGAATATCACTACTGTTTAACCGTTTTTTTGCTTCTTATTGCGCGGTTCTCAGTGACCGCAGGCAAAAGCTGGTTCACACTATGTGGCATAGACGTTTTCACATGGAGAAGCAGGGCGATGCAAGGTCACCCGGACGTAATCAACTACCTCGTTACGCTGCTGAAGGGCGAACTGGCGGCGCGCGACCAGTACTTCATTCACTCGCGTATGTACGAAGACTGGGGCCTGTCCAAGCTCTACGAGCGCATCAACCATGAAATGGAAGAAGAGACGCAGCATGCCGATGCTCTGATGCGTCGCATCCTCATGCTCGAAGGCACCCCTGACATGCGCGCGGACGACCTGGAAGTGGGCAGCACCGTGCCGGAAATGATCGAGGCCGACCTCAAGCTCGAGTACAAGGTACGCGGCGCGCTGTGCAAAGGCATTGAGCTGTGCGAGCTGCACAAGGACTACATCAGCCGCGACATCCTGCGCGCTCAGTTGGCTGATACCGAAGAAGATCACACCTACTGGCTGGAGAAGCAGCAGGGGTTGATCAAGGCAATTGGCCTGGAAAACTACCTGCAATCGCAGATGTAAATGTTGGGGGCGCTTTGCGCCCCTATCGCGACACAAGGCCGCTCCTACAGGCGATCGCAAATATTTGGATTTGCGCGATCGCTTGTAGGAGCGGCCTTGTGTCGCGATAGGGCTGCAAACCAGCCCCCATTACTGTTAAGCCCGATCCCGCTCCAGCAGCGGTTTCAGGTAATGCCCGGTATAGGACTGCTTCATCTCGCTCAGTTCTTCCGGCGTACCGCAGGCAATGATCTGCCCACCTTTCGAGCCACCCTCCGGCCCCAGATCCACCAGCCAGTCCGCGGTCTTGATCACATCCAGGTTGTGCTCGATCACCACCACCGTATTGCCGTGATCACGCAGGCGATGCAGTACGTCCAGCAACTGCTGGATATCGGCAAAGTGCAGACCCGTGGTCGGTTCGTCGAGGATGTACAAGGTCTTGCCGGTGTCACGTTTGGACAGTTCACGCGACAGTTTCACCCGCTGTGCCTCACCGCCCGACAGGGTGGTCGCCGACTGCCCCAGCTTGATGTAGGACAGCCCCACATCCATCAACGTCTGCAGCTTGCGCGCCAGCGCCGGCACGGCGTCGAAGAACTCGCGGGCATCCTCGATGGTCATCTCCAGCACCTCGTGGATGTTCTTGCCCTTGTACTTGATCTCCAGGGTTTCGCGGTTGTAACGCTTGCTCTTGCACACATCGCACGGCACGTAGATGTCCGGCAGGAAGTGCATCTCCACCTTGATCAGGCCATCGCCCTGGCAGGCTTCGCAACGGCCACCCTTGACGTTGAACGAGAAACGCCCCGGACCATAGCCGCGTGAACGCGACTCCGGCACACCGGAGAACAGTTCGCGGATCGGCGTGAAGATGCCGGTGTAGGTCGCCGGGTTCGAGCGAGGGGTGCGGCCGATCGGGCTCTGGTCGATATCCACCACCTTGTCCAGGTGCTGCAGGCCATCCATGCTGGCATGCGGCGCCGCTTCCAGGCTGCTTGCACCATTCAGGGCGGTGGCGGCCAGTGGGAACAGGGTGTTGTTGATAAGCGTCGACTTGCCCGAGCCGGACACCCCGGTCACGCAGGTCAGCAGGCCGATCGGGACTTCCAGATCGACGTTTTGCAGGTTGTTGCCTCGCGCGCCCTTCAGCTTGAGTTGCAGCTTCTTGTTGCGCGGCGTGCGCTTGGCCGGCACGACGATCTTCTTGCGCCCGGACAGGTACTTGCCGGTCAGCGAGTCGGGGTGGTCCATGACCTCCTGCGGCGACCCCTCGGCGACGATCTGCCCGCCGTGCACGCCGGCCCCAGGGCCGATGTCCACCACGTAGTCGGCCAAGCGGATGGCGTCCTCATCGTGTTCTACCACGATCACCGTATTGCCCAGGTCGCGCAGGTGGTTGAGGGTGGCCAGCAGGCGGTCGTTGTCGCGCTGATGAAGGCCGATGGACGGTTCATCGAGGATGTACATCACCCCTACCAGGCCGGCGCCGATCTGGCTGGCCAGGCGGATACGTTGTGCTTCACCACCGGACAGGGTGTCGGCGCTGCGGTCGAGGGTGAGATAGTCGAGACCGACGTTGACCAGAAACTGCAGGCGCTCGCAGATTTCCTTGAGGATCTTCGCCGCAATCTCGCCACGGCGACCGGTCAGGGTCAGCTTGCCGAAGTAGTTGCTGGCTTCACCGATCGGCAGGTTGGTCACTGCCGGCAGCGTTTTTTCGCCCACCCACACATGCCTTGCCTCACGGCGCAGGCGGGTGCCGCGGCAATCCGGGCAGGGCTGGGTGCCGAGGAACTTGGCCAGTTCTTCGCGCACGGTGGCTGACTCGGTCTCGCGGTAGCGACGCTCCAGGTTCGGCACGATGCCTTCGAACGGGTGCGAGCGCTTGACGATGTCGCCTCGGTCGTTCAGGTACTTGAAGTCGACGCTCTGCTTGCCGCTGCCCTGCAGGATCACCTTCTGGTGCTCGGCCGACAGTTGGCCGAATGGTTCCTCGAGGCTGAAGCCGTAATGCGCGGCCAGTGAACCGAGCATCTGGAAGTAGTACACGTTGCGTCGGTCCCAGCCGCGGATCGCGCCTTCGGCCAGGGTGAGCTCGGTATTGACCAGGCGCTTGGTGTCGAAGAACTGCTTCACTCCCAGGCCGTCGCAGGTCGGGCAGGCGCCGGCGGGGTTGTTGAAGGAGAACAGCTTCGGCTCCAGCTCGCTGATGGCATGGCCACAGACCGGGCAGGCAAAGCGCGCGGAGAAGATCGTCTCTTCGCCTTGCTCGTCATCCATCGGTGCCACCAGGGCGATGCCGTCGGCCAGCTTGAGCGCGGTCTCGAACGACTCGGCCAGGCGTTGTTGCAAGTCGGCGCGGACCTTGAAACGGTCCACCACCACATCGATGCTGTGTTTTTTTTGCTTGTCCAGCTTGGGTAGTTCGTCGAGCTCGTAGAGCTTGCCGTTGACCCGGGCGCGCACGAAGCCCTGGGCGCGCAGCTCGTCGAATACCGCCAGGTGCTCGCCCTTGCGCTCGCGTACCACCGGCGCCAGCAGCATCAGCTTGCTGCCTTCCGGTCGCTCGAGTACCAGGTCGACCATCTGGCTGATCGTTTGCGCCTCCAGCGGGATATCGTGGTCCGGGCAGCGTGGGGTGCCGACGCGGGCATACAGCAGGCGCAGGTAGTCGTAGATTTCGGTGATGGTGCCGACCGTGGAGCGGGGGTTGTGCGAGGTCGACTTCTGCTCGATGGAAATGGCTGGCGACAGGCCTTCGATGGTATCGACGTCGGGCTTTTCCATCATCGACAGGAACTGCCGGGCGTAGGCCGACAGCGATTCCACATAGCGACGCTGGCCTTCGGCGTACAGGGTGTCGAACGCCAGGGACGACTTGCCGGAACCGGACAGGCCGGTGATCACGATCAGCTTGTCCCGGGGCAGGGTCAGGTCGATGTTCTTCAGGTTGTGGGTGCGTGCCCCACGAATCAGGATCTTGTCCACTGCGGCCTCGCTTGGCGGGCATAAACAAAGAATTATACGGCCCCCTGCCAGTACGCGGCAAAGCGTCGCGTAGATGCCGTCAAGCTGTCGGACTGATAGAATCGCCGCCGGTTCACACGAGGTTAATCCATGCACGACACCCACAACGAGCGCATGAGTGGCGGCGAAACCCGCGCCGCTGGCGGCCTGGCCCTGGTCTTTGCCTTTCGTATGCTGGGCATGTTCATGGTCTTGCCGGTGCTGGCTACCTACGGCATGGACCTGGCCGGTGCCACGCCAGCGCTGATCGGCCTGGCCATTGGCGCCTATGGCCTGACCCAGGCCGTATTGCAGATCCCGTTCGGGATGATTTCCGATCGCATCGGCCGCCGGCCGGTGATCTACCTGGGGCTGGTCATCTTTGCCCTGGGCAGCGTATTGGCGGCCCAGGCCGACTCCATCTGGGGGGTGATTGCCGGGCGTATCCTGCAGGGCGCCGGGGCGATTTCCGCTGCGGTCATGGCGCTGCTGTCCGACCTCACTCGCGAGCAGCACCGGACCAAGGCCATGGCCATGATCGGCATGAGCATCGGCCTGTCGTTTGCTGTCGCCATGGTCGTCGGCCCATTGTTGACCAGCGCCTTCGGGTTGTCAGGATTGTTCCTCGCCACGGCAGGACTTGCCCTGGTCGGCATCCTGCTGATCGCCTTTGTCGTGCCCAATGCCCACAGCATTCTGCAGCACCGCGAGTCAGGTGTGGCGCGCCAGGCCATCGGCCCGACCCTGCGCCATCCGGACCTTCTGCGCCTGGACGTGGGTATTTTCATCCTCCACGCCATCCTCATGGCCAGCTTCGTTGCATTGCCACTGGCCTTCGTCGAGCGCGGCGGCCTGCCGAAGGAACAGCACTGGTGGGTGTACCTGACCGCGTTGTTCATCTCATTTTTTGCAATGGTCCCATTCATCATCTATGGCGAAAAAAAGCGCAAGATGAAACGCGTGCTGGCCGGGGCGGTCAGTGTGTTGCTGCTGGTGGAGGTGTTCTTCTGGCAGTGGGCTGACGGTTTGCGCGGACTGGTGATCGGCACCGTGGTATTCTTTACTGCATTCAACCTGCTGGAGGCATCGCTGCCTTCGCTGGTGAGCAAGGTGTCGCCTGCAGGTGGCAAGGGGACGGCAATGGGGGTCTACTCCACCAGCCAGTTCCTCGGCGCTGCCCTGGGAGGAATCCTCGGTGGCTGGTTGTTCCAGCACGGCGGGCTGAACATGGTGTTCCTCGGTTGTGCGGTACTGTGTGCCATCTGGTTGGTCGTCGCCTTGCGCATGAACGAGCCGCCCTATGTGACCAGCCTGCGCATGCCGCTGACGCCAGAGGCGGTCCGGGAAGCCGGCCTGATCGAGCGCCTGATGGCCGTGCCGGGTGTGACCGACGCCGTCGTGGTGGCGGAAGAAGCTGCCATCTATATCAAACTGGATACGAAAATTTTGGACCGTACGACCCTCGAGCGCCTGGTGAACCCGGCCTCTTCGGCGTGCGAAGCCTAGGAGAACGTTATGGCCCGTGGGGTTAACAAAGTCATTCTGGTCGGCACTTGTGGCCAGGATCCCGAAGTCCGCTACCTGCCCAACGGTAACGCCGTGACCAATCTGAGCCTGGCCACCAGCGAGCAGTGGACCGACAAGCAATCGGGCCAGAAGGTCGAGCGTACCGAGTGGCACCGTGTGTCGCTGTTCGGCAAGGTTGCCGAAATTGCCGGCGAATACCTGCGCAAGGGTTCGCAGTGCTACATCGAAGGCAAGCTGCAGACCCGCGAGTGGGAAAAAGACGGTATCAAGCGCTACACCACCGAAATCATCGTCGACATCAATGGCACCATGCAGCTGCTCGGCGGTCGTCCGCAGGGCCAGCAGCAGGGCGGTGACCCATACAACCAGGGTGGCGGCAACTACGGTGGCGGCCAGCAGCAACAGTACAACCAGGCTCCGCCACGCCAGCAGGCCCAGCGCCCGCAGCAGGCTCCTCAGCGCCCGGCACCGCAGCAGCCAGCCCCGCAGCCGGCGGCTGACTTCGACAGCTTCGATGACGATATTCCGTTCTGATCAGAGCGTTTGAGCGTCTAGCAGGACCAGAAACCCAGGGCAGTTGCCCTGGGTTTTTTCATTTGTGGGGAATGCAGAAGAGGAGGTGAGGGCTGCCAGGTGCTCATCTCCCGGCGAGTACATCACCGGTTGCTAATTTCAGCATTTGGTGATGAAGCTTTTTCATGGGACGTGCCCTGTGGGAGCGGGCAAGCCCGCGAAGCAGGCGACGCGATGGATGGCACCGGCTACGCCGGTGTTCGCGGGCGTGCCCGCTCCCACAGCGCTGCGTGGGTTTCTGCTATGGCGCAATCCTGTGAGGGCGGGTCCAATCAGCCAACGCTTCAATAGAACAACCGCGGCTCCGGGGAATCAAGCAAGCTGGCCAACTTGGTCAAGGCAAACCCCAGTTCCTCGCGCTTGGGCGCCATCAAGGCGATGCGCACGCCGCAGGTGGCGTGGCTGCGTTCTGGCAGGAACTGGCTGCCACTGACTACCGTGACGCCGTTGTTGCGTGCCAGGTTGGCGAACTCGTCGCTGGTCCACGGCTCCGGCAATTCCAGCCAGATGTGGAAGCTGTTCGGCTGGCTGCGGATCTTGTACTTGCCAAGAATCTCCCGGGCCATTTGCTGGCGCGCGGCCGCCTCCTCCTGTTGTTCCCGCACAAGCTGGTCGGCCATGCCACTGTTGATCAGGTTACTGGCCAGCTGCGCCATCAACGGTGACGGCATCCAGACACTGCTGCGTACCATCGACGACAGCCGCGAGAGGGTTTGCGGTGGGGCGTACAGATAGCCGATGCGCAGCGCCGGCAGCACACTTTTGGACAGACTGGTGAGGTACACCGAGCGCTCGGGCGCATACGCCGCCAGTGGCTGGTAAGCCGGTGCGGGTTCGAGAAAACCGTAGATATCGTCATCGACGATGAACAGGTCGAACTCGCGGGCGATCTCGGCGATGGCCTGGCGTCGTGCGTGGGGCATGATCGAGTTGGTCGGGTTCTGGTGGGTGGTGACGCACACCAGCAGGGAAGGGCGGTGCTCCAGGCACGCCGCGCGCAATGCCTCGGGAATCAGGCCGTGCTCGTCCATGGCCACGCCGCGCAGTCGGCGGCCCATGCTGTGCGCCAGGGAGATGATGCCCGGGTAGCAGAACGACTCGCACAGCACCACATCGTCGCTCTTCGACAGGCTGCTGATGGCCACCAGCAGGCCGTGCTGGGCCCCGGAAGTCAGCACCACCTGCTGCCAACGCGCCTCGGGCAGCCAGCGCTGGATCCAGGTGGCACCGGCCTGCTTGTGGGTCGCATGGCCGCCATCGGTGACGTAGTCGAGTACCTGCGCCAGGTCGGACGACGCAGCCAGCTCGATTATGGCTTCGCGCAGCCAGTCGGTCATGTGGGCATCGTTGGGCTTGATGATCGACAGGTCAATCTGGTCGCTCGCGTGCTCGGAAACCACGGGTTTTGCCTGGATGACCGGGGCACGGTTTTGCAAGTGTGGTTGCGGCAGTACGAAGGTACCGCGGCCCACTTCGCCCACTACCAAGCCGCGCTTGGCGGCTTCGTCATAGGCTCGCCCAATGGTGCCAGGGGTCACATCAAGGGATTCGGCCAAGTCCTTGAGCGTCGGCAAACGTTCGCCAGCCACCAGCCGGCCGCTGCCAATGTCTTGCTCCAAGGCATCGGCGATCATCAGGTAGACCGGCTGCGCCAGGTCGCTGTAGTGAGGAACCCACATGGAAAGCACCAGAATCTGCGAGAACGCCGAAGCCTAGCATGAAAGGACTGAGGGGTGTAATTCTCAGCCGCTGTGCATAAATTACCTTGATTACATCGGCCACGTTCCCCAGGTAGGTGTACTGCTCCGCAATCTGTACCGCTTGATCTCGAAGCGCCCGGTCAAACAATTATCAGAAAATTCATTAGATCCAATAAGTTAAGACTTTATTTGAAATGGGCTGCGTGATCGCGCAAAAAAACCAATTGAATCGATGTTATTTCTATAAATACAATCATTGAATCGATTCAATCGCCAAGGTAAGGGAAATACCGTTATGGAGCTGTTAGGCGCTTTCTGGGCGGAGCACTGGTTGCTGGCACTTTTCATGTTGGGCGCGATCGCCTTCGTCGCCGGCTTCGTCGATAGCATCGCCGGGGGCGGTGGGCTGTTCCTGGTGCCGGGCTTCCTGCTGGTCGGCATGCCGCCGCAAATGGCGCTCGGCCAGGAAAAACTGGTCAGTACCCTTGGCACCCTGGCGGCCATCCGCAACTTCCTGGCCAACAGCAAGATGGTCTGGCAGGTGGCGCTGGTCGGCGTGCCGTTTTCGCTGCTCGGTGCCTACCTGGGCGCACACCTGATCGTGTCGATCTCCCAGGAAACCGTGGGCAAGATCATCCTGGCGCTGATCCCGCTGGGCATCCTCATCTTCCTCACGCCCAAGGATCGCCCGGTCGAGGAGCGCGAACTGTCATCGCGGATGCTGTTCACCGTGGTCCCGCTGACCTGCCTGGCCATCGGCTTCTATGACGGCTTCTTCGGCCCTGGTACCGGCAGCATGTTCATCATCGCCTTCCATTACCTGCTGCGCATGGACCTGGTCTCCAGCTCGGCCAACTCCAAGACCTTCAACTTCGCATCCAACATCGGCGCCCTGGTGGCCTTCATCATGGCCGGCAAGGTCGTCTACCTGCTGGCGTTGCCGCTGGTGGCCTGCAACATCCTCGGCAACCACTTGGGCAGCGCCCTGGCCCTGCGCAAGGGCAACGAAGTGGTACGCAAGGTGCTGGTGTTCTCGATGCTCTGCCTGTTCACCAGCCTGGGCGTGAAGTACCTGGCCTGACCCCATCCATAGGAGAAAACTGATGAAAACCGCATTCGTAACCGGCGCCTCCTCGGGCTTTGGCCGCGCCATCTGCCGTACCCTGATCGGCAAAGGCTACCGCGTGATCGGTGGCGCCCGGCGCATGGACAAGTTGCAGGCGCTGGAAGCCGAACTGGGCGTCAACTTCATTCCGCTGACACTCGATGTGACCGACCCGGCGTCGCTCGAGGCGGCAGTCGGGCAAATCCGCGATGCTTCGCTGCAGATCGACCTGCTGGTCAACAACGCCGGGCTGGCGCTGGGCGTAGACCGTGCCCAGGCCAGCAGCGCAGAAAACTGGCAGCGGATGATCGACACCAACATTACCGGCCTGGCCATGGTCACCCACAAGGTCCTGCCGCAGATGGTGGAAGCCGACAGCGGCATGATCATCAACATCGGCTCGATCGCCGGCACCTACCCCTACCCGGGCGGTAATGTGTATGGCGCCAGCAAGGCCTTTGTCCGCCAGTTCAGCCTCAACCTGCGCGCCGACCTGGCAGGCACTCGCGTGCGGGTGAGCAATATCGAGCCGGGGCTGTGCTCGGGCACCGATTTCTCGGTGGTGCGCCTGAACGGTGATCTGGATGCCGTGCAGGCCCTGTACCGGGACGTGCAAGCGATCCTGCCCGAGGACATTGCGGCCACGGTGGCCTGGATTGCCGAACAGCCGGCACATGTGAACATCAATACCATCGAAATCATGCCGGTGGCCCAGAGCAGTGCAGCGCTGAACGTGGTGCGCAACCTGCCGCGCTGCTGATCGGCCGGTGGTGGATGGCACCGGCGTTGCCGGTGTTCGCGGGTGAACCCGCTCCCACAGGAAAGCGCGACGGCTTGGGCATGTGCAGTACCTGTGGGAGCGGGTTCACCCGCGAATCAGGCAACACAGCGCCCTCAGCTGACCCATGTCATCGCACCTTCCTGATTCTTGGCTAGTCTTACCTGTTGGCGGCCATCAACCGGCCGCCACCGTGACTACCAAGAGGCGCCGGCCATGTTCCGTGCGTCCACCATCTGATCAGGAGTGCACGATGGACCTGAACCGTCGGCAGTTCTTCAAGGTCGCCGCCGTCGGCCTTGGAGGCTCGAGCCTTGCGGCGTTGGGCATGGCCCCGACACCAGCATTCGCCGAGCAGGTGCGTCACTTCAAGCTGGCGCATACCAAGGAAACCCGTAACACCTGCCCCTACTGCTCGGTCGGCTGCGGCCTGATCATGTACAGCCAGGGCGATGCGGGCAAGAACGTCAAACAGAACATCATCCATATCGAAGGTGACGCAGATCACCCGGTCAACCGCGGCACCCTCTGCCCTAAAGGCGCCGGCCTGCTGGATTTCATCCACAGCCCGAGCCGCCTGCAGTACCCCGAGGTACGCAAGCCGGGCAGCAAGGAGTGGGTGCGGGTCAGCTGGGACGAGGCGCTCGATCGCGTCGCCGACCTGATGAAGCAGGACCGCGACGCCAACTTCATCGAAAAGAACGCCCAGGGGCAAACGGTCAACCGCTGGCTCACCACCGGTTTTCTCGCTGCCTCCGCCGCTTCCAGCGAGGCTGGTTACCTGACCCACAAGGTCGTCCGCGCAACAGGCATGCTGGGGTTCGATAACCAGGCTCGTGTCTGACATGGCCCGACGGTGGCAAGTCTTGCCCCGACGTACGGCCGTGGCGCCATGACCAACCACTGGTCCGATATCGCCAACGCGAATCTGGTCCTGGTGATGGGTGGCAACGCAGCAGAAGCGCATCCTTGCGGCTTCAAGTGGGTGACCGAGGCCAAGGCGCACAACAAGGCGCGGCTGATCGTGGTCGACCCACGGTTTACCCGTACCGCTTCGGTGGCGGACTACTACGCACCGATCCGTACCGGTACCGACATCGCCTTCATGGGCGGGCTGATCAATTACCTGCTGAGCAACGACAAGATCCAGCACGAGTACGTGCGCAACTACACCGACGTGTCGTTCATCGTCAAAGAGAACTATGGCTTCGAGGATGGCCTGTTCAGCGGTTACGACGAGGCCAAGCGCGTGTATGCCGACAAGTCCGGCTGGGGGTACGAGCTGGGTGAGGACGGTTTTGCCAAGGTCGACCCGACCCTGCAGCACCCGCGCTGCGTGTTCCAGCTGATGAAGCAGCACTACAGCCGCTATACCCCGGAACTGGCCAGCATGACCTGTGGCATGCCGCAAGACGCCATGCTGAAGATCTGGGAAGAGATCGCCACCTGCTCGATTCCGGGCAAGACCATGACGATCCTCTACGCGCTTGGCTGGACCCAGCACTCGATCGGCGCACAGATCATCCGCAGTGCGGCCATGGTCCAGTTGCTGCTGGGCAACGTCGGCATGCCGGGTGGCGGGGTCAACGCCTTACGTGGTCACTCCAACATCCAGGGCCTGACCGACCTCGGCCTGCTGTCCAACTCGCTGCCGGGTTACCTGACCCTGGCCGGCGATGCCGAGCAGGACTACGCCGCGTACATCGACAAGCGCGCCTCCAAGCCGCTGCGCCCTGGGCAACTGTCGTACTGGCAGAACTACGGCAAGTTCCATGTCAGCCTGATGAAAGCCTGGTACGGCGCCAATGCCACGGCGGAGAACAACTGGGGCTACGACTGGCTGCCCAAGCTCGATGTGCCGGCCTACGACGTGCTGCGCATGTTCGAGATGATGGGCCAGGGCAAGGTCAACGGCTACATGTGCCAAGGCTTCAACCCGATTGCCGCGTTGCCGGACAAGAACCGCGTCACCGCGGCGCTGGCCAAGCTCAAGTGGCTGGTGATCATGGACCCGCTGGCCACCGAGACCTCGGAGTTCTGGCGCAACGCCGGGCCGTTCAACGATGTCGATACGGCCAATATCCAGACCGAAGTGATCCGCCTGCCCACCACCTGCTTCGCTGAAGAAGACGGCTCGCTGGTCAACAGCAGCCGCTGGCTGCAGTGGCACTGGAAAGGTGCCGACGGTCCGGGCGAGACCCGCACCGACGTTCACATCATGAGCGAGCTGTTCCTGCGCTTGCGCCAACGCTACCAGGCCGAGGGCGGCGCCTACCCAGATGCGCTGATGAACATCAACTGGCCATACAAGGTCCCTGAAGAGCCATCCCCGGAGGAGCTTGCCAAGGAAATGAACGGCTGGGCGGTGACCGACGTCACCGACCCGACTGGCGCAGTGCTCAAGGCTGGCCAGCAACTCGCGGGCTTCGGCCAGCTCAAGGACGACGGCAGCACCGCGTCCGGCTGCTGGATCTTCGCCGGCAGCTGGACCGAGCAGGGCAACCAGATGGCTCGCCGTGACAACAGCGACCCGTACGGCATGCACCAGGTGCAGAACTGGGCCTGGGCCTGGCCTGCCAACCGCCGCATCCTTTACAACCGTGCATCCAGCGACCCGCAAGGCAAGCCGTGGGACCCGGAGAAGAAGCGCCTGGTATGGTGGAATGGCAAGGCCTGGACCGGCACCGATGTGCCCGACTTCAAGGTCGACTCGCCACCTGAGGCGGGGATGAACCCGTTCATCATGAACCCTGAAGGCGTGGCGCGGTTCTTCGCCATCGACAAGATGGCCGAAGGCCCGTTCCCCGAGCACTACGAGCCGTTCGAGACGCCGATTGGCATCAACCCGCTGCATCCGCAGAACAAGAAGGCTACCAGCAACCCGGCCGGACGGATTTTCGACTCGGTGTGGGACACCCTCGGCAAGCACGACGAGTTCCCTTACGCGGCGACCACCTACCGGCTGACCGAGCACTTCCACTTCTGGAGCAAGCATTGCCGGCTCAACGCTATCGCCCAGCCGGAGCAGTTCGTCGAAATCGGCGAGGTCCTGGCCAACGAGAAAGGTATCAAGGCCGGTGACCGGGTGCGTGTGTCGAGCAAACGCGGGCATATCGATGCGGTGGCGGTGGTGACCAAGCGGATTCGCCCGCTCAAGGTCAACAACCAGACCGTGCACCAGATCGGCATCCCGCTGCACTGGGGCTTCACCGGGACTACGCGGCATGGCTACCTGACCAACACCCTGGTGCCTTTCCTGGGTGACGGCAATACCCAGACGCCAGAGTCCAAGTCGTTCCTCGTCAAAGTGGAGAAACTCTGATGGCCAGCCAAGACATCATCGCCCGCTCGGCCACCACCACCGTACCGCCTTCGGTACGCCAGCAGCAGGAAGTCGCCAAGCTGATCGACACCACCAAGTGCATCGGCTGCAAGGCCTGCCAGGTGGCGTGTTCGGAGTGGAACGAACTGCGTGACGAGGTCGGCCACAACCACGGCACTTACGACAACCCCCAGGACCTCACTGCCGAGACCTGGACCCTGATGCGCTTCACTGAGCACGAGCGCGACGACGGCAACCTGGAGTGGCTGATTCGCAAGGACGGCTGCATGCACTGCGCCGAGCCAGGTTGCCTGAAGGCCTGCCCGAGCCCGGGGGCGATCATCAAGCACGCCAACGGCATCGTCGACTTCAACCAGGACCACTGCATCGGTTGCGGTTACTGCATCACCGGTTGCCCGTTCAACATCCCGCGCATCTCGCAGAAGGACCACAAGGCATACAAGTGCACCCTGTGTTCCGACCGCGTGACCGTGGGCCTGGAGCCGGCCTGCGTGAAAACCTGCCCGACCGGCGCAATCGTGTTCGGCACCAAGGACGAAATGAAGGTGCATGCTGCCGAGCGCATCGTCGATCTCAAGTCGCGAGGCTACGACAATGCCGGGCTGTACGACCCGGATGGCGTCGGTGGCACCCACGTGATGTATGTGCTGCACCATGCCGACACGCCGAAGCTGTATGCCGGCCTGCCGGATCAGCCGGTGATCAGCCCGCTGGTCGGGCTGTGGAAGGGCATCACCAAGCCGCTGGCGCTGCTGGCCATGGGCGCGGCGGTGCTGGCCGGGTTCTTCCACTATGTGCGGGTCGGGCCACAGCGGGTGGAGGAGGACGAACACCCGACACCTGCGGATGAAAGCGTGCAACAGGTGGACCCGTCGGTCCATGTCTATGATCCGACCAAGCCCGGTGGGCAAGGGGAGCAGCGACCATGAACGACAACAAACCCATCCTGCGCTACAACGCCAACGAGCGCAGCAACCACTGGGTCGTCGCGATCCTGTTCATCCTGGCTGGCCTGTCGGGGCTGGCGCTGTTCCATCCGGCGCTGTTCTGGCTCAGCCACCTGTTCGGCGGTGGGCCGTGGACGCGTATTCTGCATCCGTTCCTGGGTGTGGCGATGTTCGTGTTCTTCCTCGGCCTGGTGTTGCGGTTCTGGCGCGCGAACTTCATCACTGCCAATGATCGGCTATGGCTGCGGCGTATCGATCGGGTCATGCTGAACAGGGAGGACGGCGTGCCACCGATCGGCAAGTACAACGCCGGTCAGAAGCTGCTGTTCTGGACCTTGTTGCTGTGCATGCTGGTGCTGTTGATCAGCGGCGTGGTGATCTGGCGTGCCTGGTTCAGTCATTACTTCGACATCGGCGCCATTCGCCTCGCCACTTTGCTTCACGCCCTGGCGGCGTTCGTGCTGATCCTCAGCATCATCGTGCACATCTACGCCGGCATCTGGATCAAGGGCTCGATCGGCGCCATGCTGCATGGCTGGGTCAGCCGCGCCTGGGCGCGCAAGCACCATGAGTTGTGGTACCGGGAAGTGACCGGTGACAAGACGCCGGGCAATCACGGACGAAAAGAAGGATGAGCGCTTGAGCACGATACTCGAACCCGGGCAGATCGAAGCGTCGGCGGTGATGCCGCCGTTTCTGCACCTGCCCCCCGCCAACCTGTTCGAACTGCGCGCCGCGCGCCTGGAGCAGCTGGCCGAGGGCAATGCCCTTGGCCAATACCTGAAGCTGGTGGCTCGTTTGTGCCGTATCCAGCAGCAGCTTGTGGATAACCCGCCCGCTGGCATGCCGGTGGCCGAGGAGCGTCAGCGCCTGTGCATAAGTCATGGCTTGCCGCCGTTGGCCGCGGACAGTCTGGTGCGTGAAGGGCCGTGGCTGGTCTGGTTGCAGGCCTTGCTCGAACGCTTTGAGGGTGAAACCGGCGGTCCGCTGGGTGATACGTTGCAGGTGCTGCGCGGCAGTGATGGCGAGCAGCGCAAGGGCTGGGGCATCGCCTTGCTCGGCGGCCAGTACGACGCGGTACCCGCAGCGCTGGTCCCGTTCATTGGCGCGGCCTTGCAGGCGGCGTGGTCCAGCTGGCTGTTGGCATTGCCCGCGCCCGAACTCAAGCCTGCTGGCAGCCTTGCCCAGTGCCCGGCCTGCGGTTCGCCGGCGATGGCCGGGGTGGTGCGCAACCGTGGCAAGCACAATGGCCTGCGCTACCTGGCCTGTTCACTGTGTGCCTGCGAGTGGCATGTGGTGCGGGTCAAGTGCGTGTACTGCGAGTCGAGCAAGGACCTGCGCTACACCAGCCTCGACGATGACCGCCATGCGCCGGGCAAGGCGCCGCTGCGCGCCGAGTGTTGCCCGGGGTGCGACAGCTACCTGAAACAGAACTACCTGGAAAACGATGCGGCGGCCGAGCCGCTGGCCGACGACCTGGCCAGCCTGGCGCTGGACATTCGCCTGGACGAGGAGGGCTTTCATCGCCTGGCACCGAACCTGATGCTCGCGCCCGGATAGTGGCTGAGTGTCTACACTGTAAGACCGAGTCGCCTTCTTCGCGGGTAAACCCGCTCCCACAGGGCCCTCGCAGCTTTTTAGGCTTGCGCGGCCCCTGTAGGAGCGGGTTTACCCGCGAAGAGGCCAGTACAGACAACGGAATAGTCCAAGGTAGTACCGCATGTCCTCCAATCTAGCCAGCGACACCCCACGCCTGCCCTCCATCGACACCCTTTTGCGCCACCCAGCCTGTCTTCCGCTGATCGACCGCCACGGCCGTGACGCAGTCCTGGCCACCCTGCGCCAACTGCTCGACGACCTGCGCGACCCCACCCGCAACGGCCAGCTCAGTGCCGCCGAACTGGCCGCAGAAGTGCTGCTGGGCCGCACCGGCGAGCGCTTGGCCACCCAGCAACGCAGCCAGGTCCGCCGTGTGTTCAACCTCACCGGCACCGTGCTGCACACCAACCTCGGCCGCGCCCTGTTGCCAGAAGAGGCCATCGAGGCCATGCAGACCGCCGCCCGCTACCCGCTCAACCTGGAATTCGACCTGGCCACCGGCAAGCGCGGCGACCGTGACGACCTGATCGAAGGCCTGATCCGCGAGCTGACCGGCGCCGAAGCCGTCACCGTGGTCAACAACAACGCCGCCGCCGTGCTGCTGGCGCTCAACAGCCTGGGCGCGCGCAAGGAAGGCATCATCTCGCGCGGTGAACTGATCGAGATCGGCGGTGCCTTCCGCATTCCCGACATCATGGCCCGCGCCGGCGTGAAGCTGCACGAAGTCGGCACCACCAACCGCACCCATGCCCGCGACTACGAGGCTGCCATCAACCCACGTACCGGCCTGCTGATGCGAGTGCATTGCAGCAACTACAGCATCCAGGGCTTCACTACCCAGGTGCCCACCGCCGAGCTGGCGCGCATCGCCCACCAACAGGACTTGCCGCTGCTTGAAGACCTGGGCAGTGGCAGCCTGCTCGACCTTACTCGCTGGGGCCTGCCCGCCGAGCCGACCGTGCGCCAGGCCCTGGCTGACGGCGCCGATATCGTCACCTTCAGCGGCGACAAACTACTCGGTGGGCCGCAAGCCGGGATCATCGTCGGGCGCAAGGAGCTGATCGCCAGGATCAAGAAGAACCCGCTCAAGCGCGCGCTGCGGGTCGACAAGATCACCCTTGCCGCACTCGAAGCGGTGCTGGCGCTGTACCGCAACCCCGACCGCCTGGCCGAGCGCCTGCCCAGCCTGCGCCTGCTGACCCGCAGCCAAGCCGAAATCCAGGCCCAGGCCGAGCGCCTGGCGCCAGAACTCAAGGCCCGCCTCGGGGAGCAATGGGCGCTCAGCGTGGAGCCAGCGCTGGGCATGATCGGCAGCGGCAGCCAACCGGTGGCTCGCCTGCCGAGTGCAGCGTTGTGCCTGCGCCCGCAGGTGTCGAAGAAACTGCGCGGGCGCAGCCTGCATGTGCTGGAGCGGGCCTTGCGTGACTTGCCGGTGCCGGTGCTCGGCCGCATCGCCGACGACGCCTTGTGGCTGGACCTGCGCCAGCTGGATGATGAGGCCCAGTGGCTGGCGCAGTTGCCCGCCCTGCAACTGGGGCCGGTACAGTGATCGTTGGTACCGCCGGCCACATCGACCATGGCAAGACCGCACTGCTCCAGGCCCTGACCGGCCAGGCCGGTGACCATCGCCAGGAGGAGCGCGCCCGTGGCATGACCATCGACCTCGGCTACCGCTATGCGGCGCTGACCGAGGGGGCAGCGCTGACTGGTTTCATCGACGTACCGGGCCATGAGCGCTTTATCCACAACATGCTGGCGGGCGCCCACGGCATCGACCTGGTGCTATTGGTGGTGGCGGCCGACGACGGAGTGATGCCGCAAACCCGCGAGCACCTGGCGATCATCGAGCTGCTGGGCATCCCACAGGCTCTTGTGGCGATCAGCAAATGCGACCGGGTAGAGCCTGCCCGCCTGGCCGAAGTGCAGGCACAAGTCAGCGAACTACTGGCGCCGGGCCCATATGCCGGAGCGCGGCAGTTTCCGTTGTCGAGTGTGACCGGCGAAGGTATCGATGCCTTGCGCCAGGCCTTGCTGGCCGCTCAACAGTGTGTGCGTCAGCGCAGCGTGCGCGGCGGTTTCCGTCTGGCCGTCGACCGCGCCTTCGCCGTTACCGGTGCGGGTGTGGTGGTCACGGGCACGGCGCTGGCTGGGCGGGTCAGTGCCGGCGACACCTTGTTGCTGGGCAAGGCCGGCAAACCGGTGCGGGTGCGTGGCCTGCATGCGCAGAACCAGGCCGCGCTGGTGGCCGGGGCGGGCCAGCGGGTGGCACTGAACATCGCAGCAGAACGCCTGGCGGTAGAGCAGGTGCGCCGGGGTGACTGGCTGGTGCCCGAGTGGCTGCATGCGCCCAGCGTGCGGGTGGATATCGAGCTGAACCTGTTGCCGGGCGAGCCCCGGACCTTCGAGCATTTCAGTGCTGTGCACGTGCACCTCGGCACCCAGGACGTAACCGCGCGGGTGGCCTTGCTCGAGGGTGAAACCCTGGCTGCGGGCCAGCGCATGTTCGCCCAGTTGCTGCTCAACGCGCCGCTGCAGGCGGTACACGGCGATCGCCTGGTGCTGCGCGACCAGCGTGCCCAGCGCACTTTGGGTGGTGGCAAGGTGCTCGACCCGTTCGCGCCAAGCCGTCAGCGTCGCAGTGATGAGCGCCTGCACCAATTGCAGGTGCTGCGTGATGCCGAGGACCTTGAGCAGGCCCTGCCTGCACTGCTCGCTAGCGCACCAGGGGGTATCGACCCGCAGCGCCTGGAGCGGCAATTCAATCGCCTGCGCGAAACCTGGCAGTTGCCGGAACATGTACTGGTGGTGGCCACGCGGCAGGGCCAACTGTTGTTTGCCAGCGCCCGGTGGCAGGCGCTCAAGCGTCAGGTGTTGGAGCAGCTGGCGCGGTTCCATGAACAGGAGCCCGACCAGCTCGGCCCGGACCGCGATCGCCTGCGCCGCTTTGCTACCTTGCCGCTGGAGCGGCCCGCTTTTGTCAGCCTGCTGGATGAGTTGCTCGGGGACGGCGCAATTGCCAGCAGCGGGCCTTGGCTGCACCTGCCCGATCACAAGGTGCAGTTGAGCGAAGCCGACAGTGCGTTATGGGCGAGCCTGCAACCGAAGTTGCTGGCGGGGCAATACGATCCGCCCTGGGTCAGGACGCTGGCGAGTGAGGAAAATTGTGCCGAGGCCGATGTGCGCCTGTTGCTGCGCAAGCTGGCCCGGTTGGGCATGGTGCACCAGGTGGTGCGCGATCTGTTCTACCCCGAGGCGACGCTACAGCGCATGGCAGAGCTGCTGCTGGGGCAGGCAAGTGAAACGCCGATAGTGCAGGTTGCCGCGTTTCGCGATATGTTGGGCATCGGTCGCAAGCGCAGTGTACAGATTCTGGAATACTTCGACCGCATCGGCCTGACCCGGAGGGTGGCCGATCAGCGTCACATTCGCGCCGACAGCGCCCTGGCCCAGCAGCAGGCCAGGCACTGAGTTCAAGGAAGGCAATCGCGCCCGGTGGCGCGGCCGGGCTTCAAACCCGGTTGGGGACGGCAGCCGTTCCCGGGCAGGTTCGACTCCCGCTGCCTTCCGCCATTTTCTTTTGCCTCTCAGGGCCTCTTCGCGGGTAAACCCGCTCCCACAGAGCCTGCATAACCCTCAGGCTGATGCTATCCCTGTGGGTGCGGGTTCACCCGCGAAGAGGCCAGAGCAGGCAGCAGTCAGGCCCGCTCCCCACACAGATCCAGCGCAAACCAACGCTCCGCGCTATCGACATCCAGCCCGGCCCCCAGCAGCGCAACCATCTTGGCCAGCGCCGCCTCGCGGGTCATGCCGCCACCGCTGACCAGCCCGGCCCCGCGCAAGCGGTTACCGGCTGCATAGGTATCGAATACCACGGACCCTTCAGGGCACTGGCTGATCGCCGCCAGCATCACGCCGCGCTGGCGTGCCGCGCTCAGTACATCGAGCAATGCCTGGTCATCTGACGGCCCGGTACCGCTGCCGTAGCACTCAAGCAGCAACCCTTGCACGCCACTGCCCAGCAGTGCCTGCAAGTGCGCGGCCTGCAAGCCCGGGAACACCGGCACTACCGCCAGGTTCACCGGTTGGCGCGGGTGCTTGTAGCCAAGCTCGGCAGGGATCGCCGTGGCGCGCTCGCTGTCACGATGACGCGGCAGCGCGACAAAGGCGTCGAATGCCTCGCTGCGCAGTTTGGTCGCCCGGCTGCCATGCAACAGCTGGCCATGGAAGTACAGCTGCACGCCATCTTCCAATCCCTGTTCGAACTGGCGCAGGGCGCCGCACAGGTTACCCCAGGCATCGCTGTCTGCAGCGCCTGCCGGCAGCATCGAGCCAGTCAGCAGCACCGGTACCGGCAGGCCCAGCAGCAGGAACGACAATGCCGCCGCGCTGTAGGCCATGCTGTCAGTGCCATGCAGCACCAGCACGCCATCATGGCCAGCCACTTCTACCGCTGCGACGATGGCATCGCGCATCGCCAGCCAGTTGTGCTGCTGCATGTTGGCGCTGTCCAGCAGCGGGTCCAGTTCCTGCAAGGTCCAGCGCAGCTGTGGCGCATCGCTCATGTGGGCGAAGTGTTCACGCATGCGCGCTTCGAAACCACCTGCCGGCGCCAGGCCTTCGGGGGTTTCGAGCATGCCGATGGTGCCCCCGGTATAGAGTACGAGGAGATTCTTTACTGCTCGCATGGGAAGTATCCGTAGCGGTGAGCGGAGAAAGGTAAGCCGCCCACGGACGGGGCGGCTGGCAGGGGAGAATATCAGCGCTGCGTCTGGACTTCGCCGACTGCTTTGTGAGTTGCTGTTTCCGCCTGAGGATTGGCAGGCCAGGCATTGCGGTCCAGGTCCAGGTCGGCGAACTTGCTCGAGTCGAACACCGGCTGGTTGACACCGGCCTTGCGCTGCTCGTCGTAGTCGCGCATCACCCGCAGGCCGACCTTGAACAGCAGGGCCAGGGCAATCAGGTTGACGAAGGCCAGGCAGGTCATGGTGATGTCGGCAAAGGCGAACACGGTCGACAGGTCCTGCATCGAACCCCATACCACCAGCGCCAGCACCAGGCCACGGAACACCATCAGGACCACGCGATTGCGGCTGAGGAACTGCAGGCTGTTCTCGCCCAGGTAGTAGTTGTAGAGGATGCAGGTGAACACGAACAGCGACAGCGCCACGCTGACGAACACACGGCCCCAGTCACCCACTACGGCGGCCAGCGAGTTCTGGGTCAGGACGATGCCGTCACCTTCGAAGCCCGGGGTGTAGAAGCCCGACAGCAGGATCAGCAACGCGGTGCAGGTGCAGATCACGAAGGTGTCGAGGAACACGCTGAAGGCCTGGACCACGCCCTGGGCACCCGGGTGTTTCACCGCGGCCACGGCAGCGACGTTCGGCGCACTGCCCAGGCCCGCTTCGTTGGCGAACACGCCACGTTTCACGCCCATGACGATGGCGCTGCCGAGCAGGCCGCCGAATGCCGGGTCGAGGCCGAAGGCGCTCTTGAAGATGGTTTCCAGCATGGCTGGCACGTGCTCGATCTGGGTGCCGATCACGTACAGGGTCACGCCGATGTAGGCCAGGGTCTTGACCGGTACCAGCAGGTCGGACACCGCGGCGATGCGCTTGATGCCGCCGATGAAGGTGATGGCCAGCAGTACGGCGAGGACGATGCCGGTGTGCTTGGGGTCGAAGGCAAAGGCGTTCTGCAGCGAATGGGTCACGGTGTACGACTGCAGGCCGATGAAGGCGAAGCCGTAGGTGACCAGCAGTAGGATCGAGAACACGATGGCCATGCTTTTCAGCTTCAGGCCGTGCTGGATGTAGTAGGCCGGGCCACCACGGTACAGGCCGTCGCCATCGGCGCGCTTGTAGACCTGGGCCAGGGTGCATTCGAAGAAGCTGCTGGACATGCCCACCAGTGCGGTAACCCACATCCAGAACACCGCACCTGGTCCACCCAGGGTCACGGCAATGCCGACACCAGCGATGTTACCGGCGCCCACGCGGCCGGCCAGGCTCAGCATCAGGGCCTGGAAGGAACTCAGCTGGCCTGCCTGGCCACGCAGCGATTCTTTGAACACACCGAACATGTGGCCAAAATGACGGAACTGGACGAACCGGGAACGGATGGTGAAGTAGCTACCCAGCCCTACGATCAGCACAATGAGAAGTTTCCCCGAGAGGAAATCGTTGAGTACTTCGAGCATTGGAAAATGACCTCGATTCTTATTGTTCGTGTGGAAAGACCAGCGGACGGCAGGCGCACCGCTATTCGTTGGGGCGCATGGTTGGCTATGACAAGAGTGGTTACAATTTCGCGGCTTGCTCTGTTTTGGTGCAACTTGATGCTACACTTGCGCCATTCGCGTCACCTGAGTCCCCTGTCATGAGCGATCATTTCGCTACCAACCTCAAACTGGCCTGCAGCCACTACCGCTCTATCTCCGAAGTTTGCCGCCAGCTTTCGATAAACCGTGCGCAATTCAACAAGTACCTGAGCGGGCAGAGCCGCCCGACGGCTTACAACCTCAAGCGCATTGGTGATTTCTTCGGCGTCGAGGATTACGAACTGAATTTGCCACCCGAACAGTTCAGCCGCCTGATCGGTGCCCGCGTATCAACCCCGGCCGAGCAGCACGGCGATCCGATCAGCGAACTGTTCCGCCCGTTGCACGACCACGCGGGGAACCTGTCGCGCTATTGCGGCTATTACCTGGAGTATTCCAACTGCATGTCGGTGCCGGGCACGATCCTGGTGTCGCTGGTGCACCTGTGGGAAGAGCGCGGGCGCTTTCTGTTCGAGCGCCAGGAGCGCCAGGAACGCTCCAGCGCCACCGACCCCCATGCCGAGGTGCGTTGCCGCTACCTGGGGGCGGCGTTCCAGTTGCAGGACAGGATGTTTCTGGTCGACTACGAGTCGCTGACCTACAACGAGATGAGCCAGACCATCCTCATCCCCAGTTTCAAAAGCCGCATCACCCGCCTGAACGGCCTGAAGGCCGGCGTATCCAGCGGCGACCGGCGCAACCCTGCCTGCACCCGGGTGGTGTGGGAGTACCTGGGCGAGGAGATCAATCGCATCAATGCCTACCGGCAGGTAAAACTGTATCGGCCGGATGATCCACGCATAGATGACGATGTGCGTGAGCGCCTGAGCGTAGGGCCGTTGCGTAACAGTCTGTTCGAGATCGAGTGATGTATCGTCAGAGAACGAGTTGACGTAACCACTCGCCAATCGGGTTGCCTGGGTCGAGCAGCAACTTGGTTGCCATGATGCAGCAAACACAGACCAGCAATGGCTTGATCAGCCGGGGGCCAAAGTGCACTGCGCAGCGTGCGCCCAGTTGAGCCCCCACAAAAGCCGCGAACGCCATTGCCAGCGCCAGTGGCCAGATGATCGCCCCGCTGAGTGAAAAGACTGACAATGCGCCCAGGTTGCAGGCTGCGTTCAAAAGCTTGCTGGTGCACACGGCTTGTATCAGGTGCTGGCCCAGGAGGATCACGCAGGCCAGCATGAAGAACGAGCCGACACCGGGGCCGAAGATACCGTCATAAAAGCCAATGATCGGTGCTGCCGTCACGCAGAACAGGCTGGTCGATACCTTTGCCTTGCGCGCTTGTTCATTCGGCTTTGGGCTGAAGGCAAAGTAGGCGGCTATCAGGATCAGCAGGGGTGGGACGCACGCCTGCAGAACACTTTTGGGCACATAGGTTATCGACAAGGCACCCAACGCCCCTCCGATAAACGACATGGCAGCCATTGGGCTGCCTCGTCGCCAGTCGATCATGCCTTTGCGGGCGAAGGCGCACGTGGCCGAAACCGTAGCCGAAGCCGCCTGGAACTTGTTGGTGGCAATTGCCGCCAAGGGTTCGATACCGGCAATGAACAAGACCGGAAGTGTGATCAGGCCCCCGCCCCCGGCGATAGCATCGAAAAAGCCGGCCATCAGTGCCACCAGCGCAAGTGTCAGAACAAGCGTCAAGTCAAATTCGATCATTGAGAGTTTTCCTGTGATCAGCCACGCACCAGCAGCGGGTCTTCAGCGAGCACCAACGGTACTGCGAAGGGGGAGTATCCGAATTGACGGATGAGCAGGCGCCGGTTGTCCTGGACCATGTCGCGGCCGTGCAAGGCTCGGCTGTTGTTGATCAACAGTGCGCTGTCAGGCTGCAGGACAAACGCCAGTGGTCGTGCGCTATCCAGTGCTTTCTGAAAGGCGTCGAAAGCGCGCGCCGCTGCGCTGCAGGCGCGTTCATTCAGGCTAAAGCGATAGCTGTTGTAGCGAACAGAAAAACCACCATTGGGTTCGAATTGCAGCACTGAAACGGCTTAGCCTGCATTGCCCTGTCCGTGAGCGAAGCAGTCACTGCGGGTGAAGTCGAAAGACGTTGAAGTCAGCGCAAGTGTGTCCAGGCTACCCAGGCGTTCGATGATTTCCCGGAGCGGGAAGACATTCGTAGGTTCATTGGCGGGGTTCATCAAGGCAGATAGTTGGCCTTCGTTGAAGCGCTGGAGCAGCGCACGCTGATCCTCACTCAAGGCTTGCTCGAGTTGATGGGCGAATATACGAGCTTGAAGTGCTACGCCTTTGGCCTCCGGTCCACCCAGGTCAGCAATGGTCTGGCTTGCAAAGGTTATGGCCTTGCTTTGCTCCGGGCTGAAATCCAGGTATGCAACTTCCGAATGAGGCATTGAACGTTCCCTGTACTTGTTTTTGTGAAGCTCCCCGGCTGGCAAGTGGGGCGTCGACTATTCAATGCGGTTGTGCTGCTGCATGGAAGTCAGCTCGTTCCTGGTATTTCGTAGGAGATTTCTGCCTGTGGTGGTATTGAACGGGGAACTTTGGAATCACTACCGGCTGTGGCATCGAACGGGTCCGGTGTTGGACTTCCCCGCCCGGAAACCGCAAAATGGCCACTTTCCTTCAATCAACCTCTCCGGATCTGCTGACTCTATGCGTATGCGCCTAATGCTGTTGGGTGGTGGCAATGCCCTCGGGCAAGCGCTGATTCGTCTTGGGGCCGAGGAGGACATTGCATTCCTGGCGCCGCGCCCGCCTGAGAACGGCTGGACGCCGGCCAGCCTCACCCAGTTGCTCGACGATCATCGTCCCGATGCCCTGGTCAACCTGGCCTATTACTTCGACTGGTTCCAGGCCGAGTCGGTCAGCGAGCAGCGCCTGGCCCAGCAGGAGCGGGCTGTGGAGCGCTTGGCGGAGCTTTGCCAGCACCACCAGATCACCCTGGTGCAGCCTTCCAGCTACCGGGTGTTCGATGGTTCGCGGGCCACGGCCTACAGCGAAAAGGACGAGCCGGTACCGCTGGGCCTGCGTGGCCAGGCGCTGTGGCGCATCGAGCAGAGCGTGCGCGCGGCTTGCCCGCAACACGTGCTGTTGCGCTTTGGTTGGCTGCTCGACGAAAGCATCGACGGGGCGCTGGGCCGCTTCCTGACCCGCGCCGAGCAACCTCAGGAGCTGCTGCTGGCCGATGACCGGCGTGGCAACCCGACGCCGGTCGACGACGCCGCCCGGGTGATCCTGTCGGTGCTCAAGCAACTCGATTGCAGTGCGCCGCTGTGGGGCACCTACCATTACGCCGGCAATGAAGCGACCACACCGTTGGCGCTGGGCCAGGCGATCCTTGCTGAAGCAGGCCAGTACCGCCAGCTGGCCGTGCAGGCGCCGACGCCGCAGGCCCATGCCGCACGGCCGGATGCCAGCGAAGAGCCGCAGCACGCGGTACTGGCCTGCAAGAAAATCCTTCATACCTTCGGCATCAAGCCGCGTGCCTGGCGCGCCGGCTTGCCGCCTCTACTGGACCGTTTCTACCGCCATGGCTGACGCCCCCATCCTGATCACCGGCGGTGCCGGCTTCATTGGCTCCCACCTGTGCGATGCGTTGTTGGACAAAGGCTACGCCGTACGCATTCTCGACGACTTCTCCACTGGGAAGCGGGGCAACCTGCAGGTCGGCCACCCACGGCTGGAGCTGGTTGAAGGCGATGTCGCCGATGCCGAGTTGGTCACGCAGGTTGCGGCTGGCTGCAGTGCCGTGGTGCACCTTGCAGCGGTGGCCTCGGTGCAGGCCTCGGTGGATGACCCGGTGCGGACCCACCAGAGCAATTTCATCGGTACCCTCAACGTGTGCGAAGCCATGCGCGTGCATGGCCTGCGTCGGGTGCTGTTCGCCTCCAGTGCGGCGGTGTATGGCAACAATGGCGAAGGCGAGTCGATCGCCGAAGACACCCCCAAGGCGCCGCTGACCCCTTATGCGGTGGACAAGCTGGCCAGTGAACAGTACCTGGACTTCTACCGTCGCCAGCATGGCCTGGAGCCGGTGGTGTTCCGCTTCTTCAATATTTTCGGGCCGCGCCAGGACCCGTCCTCGCCGTATTCCGGGGTGATCAGCATCTTCTCCGAGCGCGCCGTGAAGGGCTTGCCGATCACGGTGTTCGGTGATGGCGAACAGACCCGGGACTTTCTCTACGTGGGCGACCTGGTGCAGGTGATGGTGCAGGCGCTGGAGCAACCGCAGGTCGAGGAGGGGGCGGTGAATATCGGCCTCGACCAGGCCACATCGCTGAACCAGTTGCTGGCGGCGCTGGAGAAGGTGGTGGGCAGTTTGCCGGCGGTCAGCTATGTGGCAGCACGTTCGGGTGACATTCGCCATTCGCGGGCGGATAACCAGCGCTTGTTGGCGCGGTTCGAGTTTCCGCAGGCGACGCCGATGGTCGAAGGGCTGGCGCGGCTGTTGGGCAAGGGCTGAAATCCCTGGGGGCGCTTTGCGCCCCAATCGCCGGCAAGCCAGCTCCCACAAGAGCGAGTCCGCGGTCCCTGTGGGAGCTGGCTTGCCGGCGATTGGGCTGCACAGCAGCCCCAGAATCACTCATGCCGCACCACTTTTCGCAGGCAATCCCCTGCCGCCAGCACCCGCCCATCCCGGGCCCGCACCTGCAGTGTTTCCAGCGCCTGCCCCGTATCACCATCCACCAACTCCGAACGCAACTCACCCGCCTCGAACAGAAACCGCTCCCCCCATTGCCTCAAGCCAACCACCACCGGAAACACCGATCGCCCTTTCTCGGTCAGCACATACTCCTTGTAGGCACTGCCATCCGACGCCGGCTGCAGCGTCAGCAGCCCGCTTTCCACCAGCCACTTCAGCCGTGAGGCGAGGATATTCTTCGCCAGCCCCAGGTTCTTCTGGAACTCACTGAAGCGCCGCAAGCCATCGAAAGCGTCGCGCAGGATCATTAGCGCCCAACGGTCTCCCAGTACCTCCAGGGCCCTGGCTACAGGGCATTGCGCATTATTTTCATCGAGCATGTGTGGGAGCCTTCTGTGATCATCTGGTTGCAGATTAAAACCACATTTGCTAAATAGCCAGTATGTGGTTTCAATTCGAAACCAGATTGACGAGGCCAGCCCGATGAACCCTACGCTGACACGCTGGATAACCCTGTTGCTGGCCATCACCAGCGCCATGGCCGTGGCGACAGTGTATTTCGCCCAGCCTCTGCTCGAGTCGATGGCCGCTGACCTGGGCGTGGCACAGCAGCAGATCGGTTGGGTTGTTGGCGCGACCCAGGCGGGCTATGCCCTGGGGTTGTTGCTGATTGTGCCGCTGGGGGACCTGATCGACCGCAAGCGCCTGTTGCTCGGGCAGTTGCTGTTCTCGGCCGTGGCGCTGATTGGTGTAGGCATGGCACCGAACTGGGCACTATTGCTGCTGGCCCTGGCCATCACCGGGCTGATGGCGGTCATGGTGCAGGTAATGGTGGCGCATGCAGCGAGCCTTGCCGCTCCCGGCCAGCAGGGGCAGGCCGTGGGTACCGTCACCAGCGGCATAGTGCTGGGCATTCTGCTGGCACGGCTGGTCTCGGGTGGCCTTGCCGACCTGGCTGGCTGGCGCAGCGTGTACCTGATCGCCGCAGGGCTGTTGTTGTTGCTGGCCCTGGTGCTGTGGCGCAGCCTGCCCACAGGGCAACCAGTGGCGCTGCGGTCTGGCTACCGGGCGCTGATCGTTGCCCAGTTCAGGCTGTACCGGAACGACCGGTTGCTGCGTCAGCGCGGGCTGTTCGGCGTGTTGATCTTCGCGGCGTTCAGCGTGCTCTGGAGTGCCATGGTCATGCCCCTGAGTGCTGCGCCACTGGCGCTGAGCCATACCGAGATCGGCCTGTTCGGCCTGGCGGGTGTTGCCGGCACATTGGCGGCAGCGCGCGCCGGTCGCCTGGCCGACCAGGGGATGGGGGAACGGACCACCGGGGTGGCGTTGGCTCTGCTGCTGCTGTCATGGCTGCCTACGGCCTTCGTCGGGCATTCACTGGTGGCGTTCGGGTTGGGTGTGCTGATGCTGGACTTTGCCGTGCAGGCGGTGCATGTCACCAACCAGAGCATGCTGCTCGCCGGGCGTGGCGCAATGGCCAGCCGGTTGATCGGCGCCTACATGTGTTGTTATTCGCTTGGAAGTGGAGCGGGGGCGGTGCTGGCGAGCTGGGTGTATGCCCATTGGGGTTGGGCAGCGGTGTGTGGGCTTGGGATGGGCATCAGCGCGGTCGCGCTGGGGTACTGGCTATGGCTGCAACGCGCGAGGGC
The DNA here is from genome assembly GCF_049486705.1 of Pseudomonas sp. NLJ1. Lineage (NCBI taxonomy): Bacteria > Pseudomonadati > Pseudomonadota > Gammaproteobacteria > Pseudomonadales > Pseudomonadaceae > Pseudomonas > Pseudomonas sp. NLJ1. The sequence continues at coordinate 3,371,136 of NZ_CP137735.1, forward strand.
GGCCGAAGCCGCCCTGCCGTGTTCAGGTCAGAACTTGTAGCCAAGGCCGACCATGTACACCCATGGGTCGACCTCGACGTCGACCTTGGTCTTGCTGTAGCCCAGTGCGGACGGGCCGTTGACGCTGGCCTTGGTGTCGATGTCGACGTACCAGACCGAGGCGTTGACCAGCAGGTTGTCGGTGATCATGTAGTCCATGCCCAGCTGACCGGCGATGCCGACCGAGTCCTGCAGCTTCAGGTTGCTGAAACCCTGCTGCTTGCGTGCACTGCTGAGGTCTTCATCGAAGAACAGGGTGTAGTTGATGCCGACGCCGGCATACGGCTGGAACTTGGAAGTCGGCTCCATCGGGTAGTACTGCAGCGACAGGGTCGGTGGCAGTTGCTTGATGTCGGCCAGCTTGCCGTCCAGGCCGCCGCCCAGGCCTTTGACGCCGACGGTGTGCTTGAACGGGGTGGCTGCCAGCAGCTCCAGGCCGATGTGGTCGGTGAGCATGTAGGCGAAGGTCAGGCCCAGCTGGGTGTCGCTGTCCAGGGTCGCCTTGGTGCCCGAGACTTTGTTGCCGTCGAATTTCAGGTCGCCGCTACTTTCGTTGGGAGCGGTGGTGATGGCACCGGCGCGGACGATGACATCGCCTGCCTGGTGGGCGTGGGCGACGGGGGCAGCGAGCGCCAGGGCCGCGAGGGCGGCGCTGAGCAAGGACTTGTTCATGGAAGCTCCCAAAGGACGTGAGTAATCGAGTAGTCCAATGGTACGGATGCGGTTAAACAGAAAGTTTGACCCAGCTCAAAGAAGCGTCGTCACGAATTCGAAACAGTTCTCATCTCAGCTCATAAGCGTATATTTTTTCGGCTTCCATCTGGTAGCCGGCGTCTGCCAGTTCGCTGCTGGAGGCTCTGACCTGCAGCTTTCCCTCGATCCAGTAGGGTTGGTAGAGGTCTTCTACGCGCACGCCCATTTCACTGAAAATATGCACGATCTGGTTCGAAGGTGGTGGTGGCACGTGGATGCACGCGCCGTAGTAGGGGACCAGCAGGAACTCGGTGGTGCGGCCTTCTTCGCTCACTTCCAGAGGCACGATGTAGCCGGGCAGTTTGATCTGCTGGCCGTCGAGGCTTTTTACTACCGGGGCATCGGGGGCCTGCTGGCGCGCCGGTGGGGCGGACTCGGCGGACAGCGCGTTGCTGAGTTGCGACATATCGTGCAGCGGGGCGAGTTGGGGCTGGATGAGCGGGGCGCCTTCGGGGATGAGGGCGGGCCAGTCCAGTTCGCGGGGCTCCGAGGCCCAGGCAGGCGATGCCATTGAAAGCAGCACAACCAGTAGAAGTTGTACTGCCTGTGCTGGCCTCTTCGCGGGTAAACCCGCTCCCACAGGTCTTGCGCAGGCCTTGAAGCTTTTGGTGGACCCTGTGGGAGCGGGTTCACCCGCGAAGAGGCCAATGAGATATTGGATCATTGCACGCCCTCAGAGGTGAATGGACAAGCCATCGGCCAGCGACTGCCGATAGGCCCGCCACGCCGGCACGCTGCCCATCAGCAGCGCGGCTCCCAGGATGATAGCCAGCAAAGTCCACTCATGAGCGCTCGGCATGGCCAGCGGCAAATACAAACCATAGTTGGCCTGCACATACCCCTGTGCCAGGGCGATACCCGCATACAGCAAACCAAGCCCGGCAGCGATCCCGACCGCCGCCAGCGACAGCGCCTCCAGCACCAGCAGCCCCGCGATATGCCACGGCCTGGCGCCAACCGAGCGTAATATCGCCATCTCCCTGCGGCGTTCATTGAGGCTGGTGAGAATTGCCGTAAGCATGCCGATCAGGCCGGTCAGTACCACGAACAGCGACACCACGAACAATGCCTGCTCCGCAGTGCCCATCAGGCTCCACAGCTCCTGCAGGGCTACCCCTGGCAGGATCGCCAGCAACGGCTCGTTGCGGTATTCATTGATTTCCCGCTGCAGGCTGAAGGTCGCGATCTTGCTGTTCAGGCCGAGCATGAATGCAGTGATGGCGGCAGGTTGCAGGTCCATGGTCCTCGCCTGCTCGGCGCTGATACGCCCGGCGCCACGGGCCGGCACGCCGTTGTGCCAGTCGATGTGGATGGCTTCCATGCCGCCCAGGCTGATATGCAGCGTACGGTCTACCGGCGTGCCGGTGCGCTTGAGCACACCGACCACGGTGAACGGCTTGTCGTCGTGCTTGACCAGGCTGATAGCTGCGACACCATGCGCCAGCACCAGCTTGTCGCCCAACTTGTAGTGCAATGCCTCGGCCACTTCGGCACCGAGCACCACCTCGAACGGATCATCGGCAAACGCGCGACCCTGGCTCAATTCCAGGTGCTGGCGGCGGCCGTACTGGTAATGGCTGAAGTAGTCGCCGGTAGTGCCCATTACCCGATAACCGCGGTGCGAGTCGCCCAGCGAGATGGGGATAGCCCATTTCACCCGCGGGTCTTTGGCGTAGTGCTCATAGCTGTCCCAGCGGATGTTGTTGGTGGCGTTACCGATGCGGAACACCGAGTACAGCAGCAGGTTCACCGAGCCGGAGCGGGCGCCGACGATCAGGTCGGTACCGCTGATGGTGCTGGCGAAGCTGGCCCGGGCTTCGGTACGGACCCGCTCCACGGCCAGCAGCAGGCACACCGACAGGGCGATGGCGAAGGCGGTGAGGAATGCGGTGAAGCGGCGGTTGGCCAGGCTGGCCAGGGCAAGGCGGAGCAGGTACATCAGGCCTCCCGGGGCTTGGCGGCACGGTTGAGTTCGGCCAGCGACAGGTGGCGGTCGAACAATGGCGCCAGGCTCTGGTCGTGGCTGACGAACAGCAGGCTGGCACCGGCGGCGCGGCATTCATCGAACAGCAGGCGGATGAACGCTTCGCGGGTGTCGGCATCCAGCGCCGAGGTCGGTTCGTCGGCGATCACCAGTTCGGGTTGGCCGATCAGTGCGCGGGCGGCGGCAACCCGTTGCTGCTGGCCGATCGACAGGCTGTCGGCGCGCCGGGCCAGCATGGCGGGGTCGTCCAGACCCAGGTGGGCCAGCAGCGTGCTGGCTGCCTGGTCGACACTGCCATGGCGCTGCTCGGCGCGGGCCTTGCGACTGCGCGAGAAGCGGCAGGGCAGCTCGACATTTTCGCGTACCGAGAGGAACGGCAGCAGGTTGAACTGCTGGAAGATATAACCGGTGTGGTCGACCCGGAAGCGGTCACGGGAGCCTTGGCCCAGGCTGCCGAGGTCCTCGCCGAGCAGCTGGATGCGGCCCTGGCCCGGCACGTTCACCCCACCCAGCAGGCCCAGCAATGTGGTTTTGCCACTGCCGCTGGGGCCCTTGAGAAACAGGGCCTCGCCAGCCTCAAGGCGGAATGCCGGAATATCCAGCAGCGCCGGCTGGCCGGGCCAGGCGAACACCAGGTCATGCAGTTCGATCAACGGCTGGCGCATTCAGAACGCGACCGCGGCCTTGGCCGGCGTGGTTTCCACGCCTTTCTGGCCATTGGGGCCAATCAGTTGAACGTTTATCTTCTGCGTGGCCGGGAAGGCCTTGAACAGCGGAGCGAGGTCCAGCTGCGCCAGTTTGTCGGGGTTGGCGCAAGTCAGCTGGTAATGGGCGCCAATGTCGCTGTGCTGGTGGCCATGCTCGTGCTCGTCACCCTCGTCGTCGGCTTTCGGGGCATCACCGAACAGCGGGCTTTCCAGTTCCTGCTGGTCTTCCTTGCAGCCGGCGGCAGCGGGCAGGCCGAACAGCTTCAGTGGCTGCTCCAGTTGCTGGCGCACCGCCGCGACCTTGGCCTTGTCGGCGTCGCTGCTCGCAGCATGTTCGAAGCCGACCAGGTTCATTGCCGGGCTGTCCAGCTCCAGCTCAAGGGTATTGCCATCGAGCACGGCATTGAGCTTGGCCACGCCATGCTCGTGGGCGCCAAGGGTGCCGTGGGCGTGGTCGTGATCATGGTCATCATCGTGGGCATGGGCCACGGCCAGGGGCAGCAAGGCGAAGGGCAGGGCGAGCAACAGGCGACGCATGGACGACTCCGGAGCGGGCGGGAAGGTTGAGTTATGTTATAACAACTTTTCTGCGCGCCGCCAGCCTGCATCACGCAGGTTTCATGTTGCGGTAGGATGGCGGCATTGACTTGGCTTCAGGGAATGCAGCATGAGAATTCGTGGACAGATTGGTGACTGGCCTGTGGATCTGACCATCGAGTTGGCGCCTGAAGAGTGGGCGCAACTGGGGCGGCAGGTCGAATTGCCCGCGGTGGCGCAGACCGCAGCAACGGAAACCGTGGCGACAACTCGCCAGGATGACGGGCAATGGATTGCGGCACGTGAGGTGTTGCGCCTGGCAGGGCAGATGAGCGGGCCGGAATTGCTGGATCGGTTGGAAGGGCTGGCGGGGAGTACGGCGGCGGGTAAGCGGCTGCTGGTGCGCTTGCGGCATAGCAGTGAAGTTAAGGTGGAAAGTGGCGTGGACGCGCCGGTGTATCACTGGGTGGGATAAATCTGTATTGCCTGTGCTGGCCTATTCGCGGGTAAACCCGCTCCCACAGGATTTCACAGCACTTGGGGCCTGTGCAGTTCCTGTGGGAGCGGGTTTAGCCGCGAACGAGGGCGAAGCCCTCGCAATGAGCCTCAGGTCAGAACATCGCCGCCGACAACTTGCGACGATACACGCCGACCAGCGGGTGATCACCGCCCAGCAGCTCGAACACTTGCAGCATCGCCTTCTGCGGCAACCCGTTCTCATAGCCACGGTTACGCTGGAACAGTTTCAACAACCCTTCCAGCGCCGCTTCATACTGCTGGCGCGCGAGTTGCTGGATGCTCAGCTGATAAGCCGCCTCGTCATCCTGCGGGTTCTGTGCCAGGCGGCTTTTCAGGTCGGCCACTTCCGGCAGGCTGGCGGCCTGGCGCAGGAAGGTCAGCTGGGCCTTGGCGCCGGCCAGCGCAGCCTTGTGCTCGTCGGTCTTGACCGCATCCAGCACCACCTGGGCTTCCCCCAGCTCCCCACGCTCGGCCAGGCAACGGGCATACAGGATCAGTGCCTCGGCATTGCTGTTGTCCTCACCCAGCAAGGCCTGCAACAGTGCTTCGGCCTCGGCAAAACGGCTTTCGGCAAACAGCCCCTTGGCCTGCTCCAGCGGCGATGCGCTCGGGGCGGCGGGCAGTTGCACGTGCGGCTCGAGCATGGCGCGGATAGCCGATTCCGGCTGGGCACCGGCAAAACCGTCCACCGGCTGGCCGTCCTTGAACAGCACCACGGTCGGCAGGCTGCGGATGCCGAACTGGGCAACCACCTGTTGCTCCACATCACAGTTGATCTTGGCCAGCAGCAGTTCGCCCTGGTACCCCTCGGCGATCTTCGCCAGCAGCGGCATCAATGCCTTGCACGGCGCGCACCACTCGGCCCAGAAGTCCACCAGCACCGGTTTGTGGAAGGAGTTCTCGATAACCAGTTGCTGGAAGGTGGCATCGGTAGCGTCGAAAATGTAGGACGTGTCTTGGGTCATCGCGACTCTCGCAAACTCGTTAATGCCACCACTATAAGGTGTCGCGGCTGGCGTGGTACAGGCTGACCCGGCGGAATTCGTGCGGCTCGGCCAGGTCCGGCAGGGTCAGCGCTTCCAGCACGCCCAGCTGCTGGTACAGCGGGTGGCTGAAGTCGCGCACTCGCGAGTCGGCCACCAGCGCCTGCCGCCCGCGGCCGAGGAAGGCATCCAGCAGCGGCAGGTTGGCGCGGTCGTACAGCACATCGGCCACCAGGATCAGGTCGAAGCGGTCGTCCTCGGTAAAGAAATCGCTGCTGTAACCCAGTTCCACTCCGTTCAGCGCGGCATTTGCGCGGCAGGCATCGAGTGCCAGCGGGTCGAGGTCGCAGGCCACCACTTCCAGCGCACCGGCGCGGGCGGCGGCAATACCGGCAATACCGGAGCCGGCGCCAAAATCCAGCACGCGCTTGCCGGCTACCCATTCCGGGTGCTCGGCCAGGTAACGGGCCATGGCCAGGCCGCTTGCCCAGCAGAAGCTCCAGTAGGGCGGTTCTTCAAGAATGCGCCGGGTCTCTTCGCTGCTGAAGGCACGGTCCATGTTCTGGTCGTCGATCAGCCAAAGCTTGAGGTCGCAGCCGGGCAGCTCGCTGACGACAAGACGCGCTTCGCCGATCAGGCCGCTGAGGGCCTGTTGCAGAGACTGTTGCAGGGACACTGGCGCCACTTACGGCGCCTTCTCGAAACGCAGCGGGCCGACGGCCTGGGTCTGGGCCTGGGTAATGCGTACCGGCGGCAGGTGCATGATCAGTTGGCCAGAGCTGCTGGCGCGGCCGCGCAACTCTACCCGGGCACCGGCGGGGAAGGCCTCGGGGTTGAAGCGCAGCTGGTAGGGCAGGGCCTGACCGGTGCCTGTGAGGTTGCTGCTGGCCAGCAGGCGCTGCGGGCGGTCGCGTTCGTCGATGACCAGCAAGGCCAGCTCCACGTCGGCACCGGCCGGGATTTCCAGCAAGGTGCCGCTCAGCTCGCGCTGGTAGGCCGGCAGCGGGCCCAGTACTGCGGCCGGCTTGGCCGTGCGGGCTGGCGTGGGTGCCGGAGGGGTGTCGGGCTTCGGCCTGTCGCTGCCGCAGGCGGCGAGCAGGGCGGCGCAGCACAGCACGACGAGCGCTCGGTAGTGCATGGGGTAGTCCTTCACGGGCAGATTTCCCATGGATGTTAACCCCTTTGGCTTGTCTTGCCAGTGGGATGCGCTACCATGGCCCTCCCTTTTTTTGTTGCCTGCCACCATGCACTGTCCCTTTTGCGGTGCCAACGACACCAAGGTCATCGACTCTCGCCTCGTCGCCGAGGGCGAGCAGGTGCGCCGCCGCCGCGAATGCGTCGCCTGCGGCGAGCGCTTCACCACCTTCGAAACCGCCGAGCTGGTGCTGCCCCGGCTGATCAAGCAGGACGGCACGCGCCAACCCTTCGACGAAGAAAAACTGCGTGCCGGGATGCAGCGGGCACTGGAAAAGCGCCCGGTCAGCGTCGAGCGCCTGGAAGCTGCGTTGGCGCATATCAAGAGCCGCCTGCGTGCCACCGGTGAGCGTGAAGTCAAATCGCTGGTGGTGGGCGAGATGGTCATGGCCGAGCTGCGCAAGCTGGACGAAGTGGCCTATATCCGTTTTGCCTCGGTTTACCGTCGCTTCCAGGACCTCGACGAGTTCCGCGAAGAAATCGACCGCCTGGCTCGCGAGCCAGCTAAAGAGTGACCATGCCCAGCCAAGCTGCCATCCTCGACGCCCACTACATGGCCCGCGCGCTGGAGCTGGCGCGCAAGGGCCTGTACACCAGCCACCCTAACCCGCGCGTTGGCTGCGTGATCGTGCGCGATGGCGAGGTGGTCGGCGAAGGCTGGCATGTGCGCGCCGGCGAGCCGCATGCCGAAGTGCATGCCCTGCGCCAGGCCGGTGAGCGTGCCCGTGGCGCCTGTGCCTATGTCACTCTCGAGCCGTGCAGCCACCATGGCCGCACGCCGCCGTGCGCCGAAGCGCTGGTCAAGGCCGGCGTGGCACGGGTGGTGGCCGCCATGCAGGACCCCAACCCGCAAGTGGCGGGGCAGGGCCTGCGGCGCCTGGCCGAGGCTGGTATCGAAGTGGCCAGCGGCGTGCTCGAGGCCGAGGCCCGTGCACTCAACCCCGGTTTCCTCAAGCGCATGGAGCACGGCCTGCCGTTCGTTCGCGCCAAACTGGCCATGAGCCTGGATGGCCGCACCGCCATGGCCAGTGGCGAAAGCCAGTGGATCACTGGGCCGGCCGCCCGCTCGGCGGTGCAGCGCCTGCGTGCCCGCTCCAGCGTGGTACTGACCAGCGCCGCCAGCGTGTTGGCCGATAACGCGCGGATGACCGTGCGCGGCACAGAGCTGGGCCTGGATGCCGAAACCACCGCCCTGGCACTCAGCCGCACACCGCTGCGCGTGCTGGTCGATGGCCGCCTGCGCCTGCCGCTGGATGCCCCGTTCTTCCAGGCTGGCCCGGCGCTGGTGGTGACTGCTGTCGCAGATGACCCGCGCTATGCCGCTGCCGGCCACGAACTGCTCAGCCTGCCGGGTGACAATGGCCAGGTAGACCTGCCGGCGCTGCTGCAGGCCCTGGCGACCCGTGGCATCAACGAAATCCTGCTGGAAGCCGGTGCCGGCCTGGTCGGCGCCTTCGCCCGGCAAGGTCTGATCGACGAGTATCTGTTGTTCGTCGCCGGCACTTTCCTCGGTTCCCAGGCCCGCCCGCTGCTGGACTGGCCACTGGACAAGATGAGCGAAGCGCCGCGGCTGAAAATTACCGAAATGCGTGCAGTGGGCGATGACTGGCGGGTCACGGCCATCCCCCTGCCGGCGCCCGGCGTATAATGCCGGGCTTGCCCCGCGCAAACCGTTTTTGAGGAAGACCCCATGTTCACCGGCATCATCGAATCCATCGGCACCATCCGCAGCCTGACCCCCAAGGGTGGCGACGTGCGCGTCTACGTCGAAACCGGCAAGCTCGACCTGGGTGACGTCAAGCTCGGCGACAGCATCGCCGTCAACGGCGTGTGCCTGACCGCCGTCGAACTGCCGGGCGACGGCTTCTGGGCCGACGTCAGCGTCGAAACCCTCAAGCGCACCGCCTTCATTGACCTCAAGAGCGGCAGCAAGGTCAACCTGGAAAAGGCCCTGACTCCCACCACCCGGCTGGGCGGGCACCTGGTCAGCGGCCACGTCGACGGGGTCGGCGAAATCATCTCGCGCAGCGATAACGCCCGCGCCATCCAGTTCCGCGTGCGTGCACCGAAGGAACTGGCCAAGTACATCGCCCACAAGGGTTCGATCACCGTCGACGGCACCAGCCTGACGGTCAACGAGGTCAATGGCGCCGAGTTCGAGCTGACCATTGTCCCGCACACCCTGTCCGAAACCATCATGGCCGACTACCGTGCAGGGCGTCGGGTAAACCTTGAGGTCGACCTGCTGGCCCGTTACCTGGAGCGTCTGCTGCTGGGTGACAAGGCTGCCGAACCGAACAAGGGCAGTGGCATTACCGAAAGCTTCCTGGCCGCCAACGGCTTCTTGAAATCCTGATTGAGAAGGGGGTGCCGCGTGGCGCTCAACAGCATCGAAGAACTGGTCGAAGACATCCGCCAGGGCAAAATGGTCATCCTCATGGATGACGAAGACCGCGAAAACGAAGGCGACATCATCATGGCAGCCGAGTGCTGCCTGCCTGAGCACATCAACTTCATGGCCAAGCACGCCCGTGGCCTGATCTGCATGCCCATGACCCGCGAGCGTTGCGAAACGCTGAAGCTGCCGCTGATGGCGCCGCGCAACGGCTCGGGCTTCGGCACCAAGTTCACCGTGTCGATCGAAGCCGCCGAAGGTGTCACCACCGGCATCTCCGCCGCTGACCGCGCGCGCACCGTGCAGGCGGCCGCCGCCAAGGATGCCAAGGCCGAAGACATCGTCAGCCCTGGCCACATCTTCCCGCTGATGGCCCAGCCTGGCGGTACCCTGGCCCGTGCCGGCCACACCGAGGCCGCATGCGACCTGGCGCGCATGGCCGGTTTCGAGCCGAGCGGCGTGATCTGCGAAGTGATGAACGACGACGGCACCATGTCGCGCCGCGCCGAGCTGGAAGTGTTCGCCGCCGAGCACGGCCTGAAGATCGGCACCATCGCCGACCTGATCCACTACCGCATGATCCACGAGCGCACCGTGCAGCGCGTCTCCGAGCAATCGGTCGAGAGCGAGCTGGGCGAGTTCAACCTGGTCACCTACCGCGACGCGGTGGAAGGCGACGTGCACATGGCCCTGACCCTGGGCAAGATCTGCGCCGAAGAGCCGACCCTGGTGCGCGTGCACAACATGGACCCGCTGCGCGATCTGCTGCTGGTCAAGCAGCCGGGCCGCTGGAGCCTGCGCGCCGCCATGGCCGCCGTGGCCGAGGCCGGCAGCGGCGTGGTATTGCTGCTGGGCCACCCGCTGGACGGTGACGTGCTGCTGGCGCACATCCGCGAAAGCGCGGGCGATGCACCCACCAAGGCACCGACCACCTACAGCACCGTGGGTGCCGGTTCGCAGATCCTGCGTGACCTTGGTGTGCGCAAGATGCGCCTGATGAGTTCGCCGATGAAGTTCAACGCGATATCCGGATTCGATCTGGAAGTTGTAGAATACGTGCCCTCCGAGTGACTTGAGGCGGCAATGACGCCCTCTGCTCGAGTCCAGACCCCTGTCGAGGCCGCTTGTATGCGGCCTCGCTCTTGAAGATGAGAATATCGGAATGACCCTGAAGACCATCGAAGGTACCTTCATCGCCCCCAAAGGTCGCTATGCTTTGGTGGTTGGCCGCTTCAACAGCTTCGTCGTCGAAAGCCTGGTAAGCGGTGCAGTTGATGCCCTGGTACGCCACGGTGTCAGCGAAAGCGACATCACCATCATCCGTGCCCCGGGTGCATTCGAAATCCCGCTGGTGGCACAGAAGGTCGCCCAGCAAGGCGCCTACGACGCGATCATTGCCCTGGGCGCCGTGATCCGTGGTGGTACCCCGCATTTCGAATACGTGGCGGGCGAATGCACCAAGGGCCTGGCCCAGGTGTCCATGGAGTTCGGTGTTCCGGTGGCCTTCGGCGTACTGACCGTCGACTCCATCGAACAAGCCATCGAGCGTTCCGGCACCAAGGCCGGCAACAAAGGTGCTGAAGCTGCCCTGTCCGCTCTGGAAATGGTCAGCCTGCTGGCGCAGTTGGAGGCCAAGTGATTAGCGACGAAAGCGATCGTTTCAACCCGCGCGATCCAAAACCTGCGGATGCCGGCAAGCCCTCGAAGAGCGCCAAGCGCCGCGAAGCCCGCAAGCTCGCGACCCAGGCGCTGTACCAGTGGCACATGGCGCAGCATTCGCTGAACGAGATCGAAGCGCAGTTCCGGGTCGATAACGATTTCTCCGATGTCGATGGCGCTTATTTCCGCGAGATCCTGCACGGGGTCCCGGCGATCAAGAGCGAAATCGACAGCGCCCTGAAGCCATGCCTGGACCTGGCACTGGAAGAACTCGACCCGGTCGAGCTGGCCGTGCTGCGTCTGTCCACCTGGGAGTTCATCAAGCGCGTCGACGTACCGTACCGCGTGGTGATCAACGAAGGTGTCGAGCTGGCCAAGGTCTTCGGTGCCACCGACGGTCACAAGTTCGTCAACGGCGTACTGGACAAGCTGGCGCCGAACCTGCGCGAAGCAGAAGTCAAGGCGAACAAGCGCTGATCCTGGCGCTTGCGAACCATGGGTGAGTTCGAGCTGATCAACCATTACTTCGCCGCCGCGCCCTGTGCGCAGGGCGGCGAAGGCGTGGCCCTGGGTATCGGCGATGACTGCGCCCTGCTGGCGCTTCCCCCCGGTGAACACCTGGCAGTGTCGACCGACACGCTGGTCGCCGGGGTGCATTTCCCTGCTGTCTGCGACCCGCTACTGCTGGGCCAGCGTTCCCTGGCCGTGGCGGCCAGTGACCTGGCAGCCATGGGCGCAACTGCCATCGGCTTTACCCTCGCCCTGACCCTGCCTGATGTAGGCCCGGACTGGCTGGCGGCCTACGCCAATGGCCTCAGCCGCATGGCCCACCGCTGCCGTATGAGCCTGATTGGCGGGGATACCACCCGTGGTCCGCTGAGCATCACCGTCACCGTGTTCGGCCGCGTGCCGGCTGGCCAGGCATTGCGCCGCAGCGGCGCTCGGCCAGGCGACCTGCTGTGTGTTGGCGGCACGCTGGGCAAGGCCGCCGGTGCCTTGCCGCTGGTGCTGGGTGAGCGCGAGGCGCCTGCTGCCCAGGCCGAGCCGCTGCTGGCCCATTACTGGTCGCCGATGCCGCAGCTTACCCTGGGCGAGTGGCTACGTGGGCGTGCAACGGCGGCGCTGGACATCTCCGACGGCCTGCTGGCCGATTGCGGGCATATCGCCAAGGCGTCCGGTGTGGCGCTTGAGGTGAACCTGGCCCAGGTACCAGTGTCTCCTGCTCTAGTGGCGTTCCTCGGTCGCGAAGCGGCATTGCAGGCAGCGCTCAGCGGTGGCGACGATTATGTACTGGCCTTCACCTTGCCGCCCGAAGCGCTGGCGCCTCTGGCGAACCTCGGTTTCATCGAGGTGCATACCATTGGTCGTGTGCTCGAAGGGCAGGGTGTGACCCTGCGTGATGCACAAGGCCGGGACATCACCCCCGAGCAGCGGGGCTATCAACATTTTAGGGAGACACCGTGACCGATCACCCCAACCAGGTGCCTGCGGAGTTCGTTCCGCCTTCGGTCTGGCGCAACCCGTGGCACTTCATCGCCTTCGGCTTCGGTTCCGGCACCTTGCCCAAGGCGCCGGGCACCTGGGGCTCGCTGGTGGCCATACCGTTCATTCCGCTGTGGCAGATGCTGCCCGACTGGGGCTACTGGCTGCTGCTTGGCGTAAGCATGCTGTTCGGCTTCTGGCTCTGTGGCAAGGTCGCCAATGACCTGCGCGTGCACGACCATGAAGGCATTGTCTGGGACGAGATCGTCGGCATGTGGATAACCCTCTGGCTGGTGCCGGAAGGCTGGCAGTGGCTGCTGGCGGGGTTCCTGATGTTCCGCTTCTTCGACATCCTCAAGCCGTGGCCGATCCGCTGGGTCGACCGCCATGTGCATGGGGGCGTCGGAATCATGCTCGACGATATCCTGGCCGGCGTGTTTGCCTGGCTGGGGATGCAGGTTCTGGTGTGGGCGGTTGCCTGATACAGGGAGCGTGTGGATGGCCATGAGGACGGTGCTGCTGGCAATGCTGCTGAGCCTTGCCCCGTGGGCGGCGGCTGCCGAAGGTGTGCCGAAGCAGATCCACCTGGTCAGCGAAGAGTGGCTCGACTACACCAACGCCGACGGTACCGGGGTGGCCTGGGATGTGCTGCGCAAGGTATTCGAGCCGGCCGGGGTCAAGGTGGTGACCCAGAGCGCGCCCTACAGCCGTGCGATCGGGCTGGTGAAGCGTGGCGAGGCTGACGCCTGGGTAGGCTCGTACAAGGAAGAGAACGACGACAACCTGTACCCGCGCTGGCATTTCGACATGGACCACATCTACGCCTTGGGGCTGGTCAACAAGCCTGTGCCTACCCAGCAGACCATAGGTCAGCACCGCCTGGCCTGGGTGCGTGGCTACGACTTCGGCAGCTACCTGCCCAATGTGCATGAGTTTCGCGAAGTCCAGCGCCGCGAAGGCATTTTACCGATGCTCGAGCATGACCGCGTGGACTACTACATCGATGCACTGACCGAGGTCGACTACGTGCTTGGCCAGGCCTCTCACCCCGAGCGCTTCCGCCGCAGCCATTTGGCCGAACTGCCGCTGTACCTGGCCTTTGCCCGCAACGACCAGGCCAAGGCCCTGCGCGACCTGTTCGACAAGCGCATGGCCGAGCTGGTGCGCAGTGGCGAGCTGAAGCCGATCTTCGAGCACTGGCAGCAGCCGTATCCGTTCAGCCCGGATAGCAAACCGCATTGAGACGCAGAGCGCCAAGGCATGTGCGGTCCCTGTGGGAGCGGGTTTACCCGCGAACACCGGCGAAGCCGGTGCCAGGCACCGCGCTGGCTTCTTCGCGGGTAAACCCGCTCCCACAGAAACCGCGTGGGGCACGGTTGATTGGTGGCCTAATAAGCATCGAACTTTTCGATCTTAAGCCACGGTATTCAGCCAGCCCACATCCCCCAACCTGCTGATACAATCGGCTCACGAGAAATTTCCTACTTATCCAGGAGCACAACGTGCCCGTCGTCTTTGTTGCCGCCTCTAAACTCCCGACTCCTTTCGCGACCTTCACCATGCATGGCTTCCTCGACGAAGCCACCGGCCGTGAGCACGTGGTGCTCAGCCTGGGTGACATCGCGGACGGCCAGCCGGTGCTGGGGCGCCTGCACTCCGAGTGCCTGACCGGCGATGCCCTGTTCAGCCAGCGTTGCGACTGCGGCTCGCAGCTGGAAGCCGCGCTACAAGCCATCGCCCGTGAAGGCCGTGGCGTGCTCCTGTACCTGCGTCAGGAAGGCCGTGGCATCGGCCTGCTGAACAAGATTCGCGCCTACGAGCTGCAGGATGGTGGCGCCGATACCGTCGAGGCCAACGAGCGCCTGGGCTTTGCCGCCGACCAGCGCGACTACGCCATGTGCCTGCCGATGCTGGAACACCTGGGCGTGAAGTCGCTGCGCCTGATGACCAACAACCCGCGCAAGGTCAAAGCCCTGACCGACATGAACATCGTCGTCGCCGAGCGCGTGCCGCTGCATACCGGGCACAACCCGCACAACCGCTACTACCTGGCGACGAAGGCCGGCAAGCTGGGCCACATGCTGGGTAACGAGCATCAGGGCGAGGTGCCCCAGGCGTGACCCGCGCCGAGGTAAAGCGGCGCCTGGCGCTGGCCTGGTGGCAATACCTGGCGGTCGGCCTGGTGCCGCTGCCAGTGATGGCCTGGGCTTTCGGTGGTGGTGATGCGCTGGCCTCGGTGCTGGCCATGCCACTGTTCATTGCCGGCGCGGCGACCATGTTCCTCAGCCTGCCGCGCTTCGGTGCCTACAAGCGCGCCCTCATCGCAACTTCAAAGGTGCTCGGCACTGGCGAAGAGCCCGCCGCCTGGATCGAGCTGGCGCGGGTGCGGCGCCTGGCCATGCTGTATGCCTGCTTCCCGGCCTGGGTCGCCGCTTTGTCGGTACTGGTCGGCCTCGAGGCGGTGCCACAGATCCTGTTGGCGTTGTCCACCGCAGTGGTGCTTTACCTCTATCGCATTCCACGCCAGCTCGGCTGATGCGCCTGCTGCCCGGTCTGTTGGCGCTGTTCGCCTGCGCCGCACTGGCCGGCGAACCCCTGCGGGTGGTCAGCCTGGCCCCGTCGATGAGCGAGATCATGCTCGAACTGCAGGCCGATGACCTGCTGGTAGGTGTGCTCGACGGTGGCGAACGGCCGGCGGCGCTGCGCGAGTTGCCCTCGGTGGGGCGCCTGGGCCAACTGAACCTCGAACGCCTGCTCAGCCTTCGCCCCGACCTGTTGCTGCTGTGGCCGGGCAGCGTGCCGCCGGCCCAAAGTGACCAGCTCAAGCGCCTGGGCATCGCCACCTTCAGCGCAGAACCCCATGATATCGACCAGCTGATCGAGCAGATCGAAGCCATCGCCGAACGTATCGGCCGTGCCGAACAGGGCCATCGGTATGCACAAGCCTTGCGTGAGCGGTTGCGTCAGCTACGCCAGCAGTACCGACGGGACGAGCCGTTGCAGGTGTTCTACCAGGTCTGGGACCGGCCGCTGTATACGCTCGGTGGCCAGCAGGTGGTCAGCGATGCTCTGGCCGTTTGCGGGGCGCGTAATGTTTTCGCCGATCTTACCCAGCCGGCGCCGCAGGTAAATGTGGAATCTGTGCTGCTGCGCAACCCGCAGGTCATTCTGGCGGGTAATGAAGCGCAGCTGGCGAGTTGGAAGGCGTGGCCGCAATTGCGTGCGGTGGCTGATGATCGTTTACTGGTGGTGCCAGACAAAGGCCTGGAGCGGCCCAGTGGGCAGATGGTCGAAGCTACGGCGCGGTTGTGTGCGCTGCTCAAGGCTAAAGCGCCGGCGGCCAAGTGAGCTTCTGCGAGGGCTGCGCCCTCGATCGCTGGCAAGCCAGGCTCCCACAGGGATAGCGCATGTCTTGAGGCTGGCGCGGTCGAGGTGGAGCTGGCTTGCCGGCGAATGGGCCGCAAAGCGGCCCCAGGGTTTACAGGCCTAGCCTGGCCATCCGAGCCTTCACCGAAGCCCCGATCCCGGCCGCATCCAGCCCACACTCAGCCAGCATCTGCGCAGGCTTGGCATGCTCGACATAAATGTCCGGCAACCCCAGGTGCAGCAGCGGTTTCACGATCGCCTCATTGGCCAGGAACTCACCAACAGCCGCACCGGCACCGCCCATGATGGCGTTTTCTTCGATGGTCACCAGCAGCTCATGGCTTGCAGCCAGTTCCAGCACCAGCGCCTCATCCAGCGGTTTGACGAAGCGCATGTCGACCACGGTGGCGTTGATCTGCTCAGCCACCTGCATGGCCTCGGCCAGTTGTACGCCGAACACCAGCAAGGCGACTTTCTCGCCCTGGCGACGGACCACGCCCTTGCCGATTTCCAGCGGCTCCAGGTCACCACTGATCGGCGCGTTCGGGCCGGTGCCACGTGGGTAGCGCACAGCCGCCGGGCCGTTGTACAAGTGGCCGGTGCTGAGCATCTTGCGCAATTCGTTCTCGTCGCTTGGGGTCATCACCAGCATGCCCGGGATGCAGCGCAGGTACGACAGGTCGTAGCTGCCCGCATGGGTCGGGCCGTCTTCGCCGACCAGGCCGGCGCGGTCGATGGCGAACAGCACGTCGAGGTTCTGTACCGCCACGTCGTGGATCAGCTGGTCGTAGGCGCGCTGCAGGAAGGTGGAGTAGATCGCCACCACCGGCTTGCTGCCCTCGCAGGCCATGCCGGCCGCAAGGGTCACGGCATGCTGCTCGGCGATCGCCACATCGAAATAACGCTCCGGGTAGCGCTCGCTGAAGTCGACCAGGTCGGAGCCTTCCTTCATCGCCGGGGTAATGCCCACCAGGCGGTTGTCGGCGGCAGCCATGTCGCACAGCCACTGGCCGAACACTGCGGAGTACTTCGGGCCGCTGGCTTTCTTTGGTGCGGCGGGTTTGTCGGCCGGCTCCAGCTTGGTGATGGCGTGGTAGCCGATCGGGTCGATCTCGGCCGGGGCGAAGCCCTTGCCCTTCTTGGTCACCACGTGCAGGAACTGCGGGCCCTTGAGGTCACGCATGTTGCGCAGGGTAGCGATCATGGTCGGCAGGTCGTGGCCATCGATCGGGCCGATGTAGTTCCAGCCCAGTTCTTCGAACAGCGTGCCCGGCACCAGCATGCCTTTGGCGTACTCCTCGGTGCGGCGGGCGATTTCCCAGGCGCCCGGCAGGCGCGACAGCACTTTCTTGCTGCCTTCGCGCATGCTCGCGTAGGTGCGGCTGGAGAGGATCTTGGCCAGGTAGTTGGACAGGCCGCCGACGTTGCGCGAAATCGACATGTCGTTATCGTTGAGGATAACCAGCATGTCGGCGTTGACTTCCTGGGCGTGGTTCAACGCCTCGAAGGCCATGCCGGCGGTCAGCGCGCCGTCACCGATCACCGCGATCGACTTGCGTTCGCTGTGCTGCAGGCGGGCGGCAATGGCCATGCCCAGTGCAGCGCTGATCGATGTGCTGGAGTGGCCGACGCCGAAGGTGTCGTACTCGCTCTCGCTGCGGCGCGGGAAGGCGGCAATGCCGTCCTTCTGGCGCAGGCTGAGCATGCGGTTACGGCGCCCGGTGAGGATCTTGTGCGGGTACGCCTGGTGGCCCACGTCCCACACCAGCCGGTCGTCGGGGGTGTCGAAGACGTAGTGCAGGGCGATGGTCAGCTCGATGACGCCCAGGCCGGCACCAAAATGCCCACCGGTCTGACCCACGGTGTAGAGCAACTCCTGGCGCAGTTCGTCGGCCAGGGTCTCCAGGTCGGCTTCAGCCAGCCGGCGCAGGCCGGCAGGCGTGTCAGCGCGGTCGAGCAACGGCGTGACCGGGCGTTCGCGGGGGATCTCTTGAAACGTCGTGGGCATCAGGCGAGTCGTTATAGGTGTGTGAAGACGCGGCAGTTTACCCCATTGTAGGAAATACTGCCCATTCAGACGGGTGTCGCATGGGGGCTGCTTTGCAGCCCATCGCCGGCAAGCCAGCTCCCACAGGTTGTTCACAATGCTCAAGGCCTGTGGGGGCTCTGTGGGAGCTGGCTTGCCGGCGATGGGCCGCCCAGCGGCCCCAATCAAATCAGTTGCGGCGTTCGACGATGTAGCGTGCCAGCGCTCGCAGCGGCTCGGCCTTGTCGCCGAACCCACTCAGTGCGACCAGCGCCTGGTCGCGCAGTTCGACCGCATAGGCCTTGGCCGCTTCCAGGCCCAGCAGCGCCGGGTAGGTCGGTTTGTCTCGGGCGATATCAGCCCCTTGGCGTTTGCCCAGGGTCGCGGTGTCGCTTTCCACATCGAGGATGTCGTCCTGCACCTGGAATGCCAGGCCGATGGCCTGTGCATAGGTCTGCAGGGCAGCCAGTTGCGCCTGTTCGGCGCGGGCGCTGGCCAGGGCGCCGAGGCGCACGCTGGCTTCGATCAGCGCACCGGTCTTGTGCCGGTGCATGAACTCCAGCGCCTGCTGGTCCAGCTTCAGGCCAACCGAGCCCAGGTCGATGGCCTGGCCACCAACCATACCTGCCGGGCCGGCCGCCTTGGCCAAAGCCTGGACCATGGCCAGGCGAATGCTGTCAGCCTGCGGGCTCAGGCGCGGGTCGAGCAGGGCGCTGAAGGCCAGGCTCTGCAAGCCGTCGCCGGCGAGGATCGCGCAGGCCTCATCGAAGGCTTTGTGGGTGGTCGGCTGGCCGCGGCGCAGGTCGTCGTCATCCATGGCCGGCAGGTCGTCATGCACCAGCGAGTAGGCGTGGATCAGTTCCACGGCGCAGGCTGCGCCGTTGGCCTGTTCGGCCGGGGCGCCCAAGGCTTCGCAGGCCGCGTAGGCCAGCAGCGGACGAACACGTTTGCCACCGTTCATCACGCTGTAGCGCATGGCGGCGTAAAGGCGTTCGAGTTCCTTGGTCGGGGCGACGAACAACGGCTCGAGGGCGGCGTCGACCCGGGCCTGGCAGCTGGCCTGGTAGGTGCCGATCATGCTTCCGGCTCCGCGTCGAAGGGCTGGGCAGCCAGCTCGCCATCGCGTTCCAGCAGGATCTGCACCTTCTGTTCGGCCTGGGCCAGGGCGCCCTGGCAATCGCGGGTCAGGGCGATGCCTTGCTCGAAGGCGGCCAGCGACTCTTCCAGCGACAACTCGCCGTTCTCCAGGCGCTCGACCAGTGCTTGCAGGTCTGCGAGGGATTGCTCGAAATCGAGGGAGGCTTTTTTGCGGGCCATGGCGACTGTCTCGGTGGCATTCAGAACGGCGCGACACTAGCAGAGCGGGGCGGGGGGAGCAAACTTCCGGCAGCCTGAGGTTGCACTTGCCGGCCTCTTCGCGGGTAAACCCGCTCCCACAGGTACTGCACCGGTTCCGAGTCTGCGCGGTCCCTGTGGGAGCGGGTTTACCCGCGAATGGGCCGCAAAGCGGCCCCGTGCGGTGGATCAGGCTGGCTCTGCTTCCAGCTCCAGCATGGCCTCACGGTACCGCGCCAGTTCTTCGATGGTCAGCACCGGCAGATTGTACTGCCGCGCATACACCGCCACCTGCTCGCCACGGGCCATCGTGCCATCGGGGTTCATCAGCTCGCACAGCACCGCCGCCGGGCGCAACCCGGCCAGGCGTGCCAGGTCTACCGAGCCTTCGGTGTGGCCACGGCGGGTCAGCACCCCGCCATTGCGGGCGCGCAGCGGGAACACATGCCCCGGGCTGACGATATGGCGTTGGTCGGCAGTGGAGCGCAGTGCCGCGCCAACGGTGGTGATGCGGTCCTGGGCCGACACTCCGGTGGTAATGCCTTCCGCCGCCTCGATGGTGACGGTGAAGCCGGTGCCGTGGCGGGCCTGGTTGTTCTGCACCATGGGTGCCAGTTGCAGTTCGTCGACGGTGGCCTCGTCCAGGCACAGGCAGACGATGCCGCTGCAATCGCGAATCATCATGGCCATGGTCTGCAGCGAGATGTTCTCGGCGGCGGCGATGATGTCCGCTTCGTCCTCGCGGTCGTCGTCGTCGAGCAGCAGCACAGGGCGCCCGGCCTGGAAGGCGGCGATGGCGGCGCTGACATTGGGGAATTGCGGGTGGTGCATGGTGGACATGAAACGCTCCTCGTGAATGATCGATGAACGTCTCGGGGCGAACAAAATGCGCGCGCAGGGGCGCCCGTATGGCCCCTGCCTGACGCCTTCTTTCATCCGGACTATGACCGTCGGCTCTGGAGTCTCACCAGATCTGCTGACCCCCGGCATGGCCGGGGCGCTCGCGGGCTCATCTTTCGATTTACCGCCGGTGGGGACTTTCACCCCGCCCTGAAGACCGGCCAAGCATACAGCACATTGCCACCCCGCAGGCAATCCACGGCTCTACGACCTTTGGCGGTATCATGCGGTTATGCATTCGAGGAACAGCCCCATGGATATTCTCCAGGTCGCCGACGGCAAGCCGGTAAAGTTGTGGACCGACGGCGTACCGGTGGAAGACGATGCCCGCAAGCAACTGCTCAACACGGCCAGGATGCCGTTCATCTTCAAGCACCTGGCGGTGATGCCGGATGTGCACCTGGACAAGGGCTCGACCATTGGCAGTGTGATCCCCACAGTTGGCGCGATCATCCCCGCCGCAGTGGGGGTGGATATCGGCTACGGCATGAGGATTACGCCAGGCAGAACCGCGAGCTGATGATGCTGGCGGTGGTCGGTGCGGCTCGCAAGGCGCTGGGCAAGCCGTTCGAGGCCAGCCTGGAAGCGGTGAACTGCCACCACAACTATGTGCAGCGCGAGCAGCATTTTGGCCGGGAAGTGCTGGTGACGCGCAAGGGGGCGGTGTCGGCGCAGAAAGGGCAGTTGGGGATCATTCCCGGCTCAATGGGGGCCAGGAGCTTTATCGTTCGAGGGCTGGGCAACGAGGAGTCGTTCTGTTCCTGCAGCCATGGTGCCGGTCGCCTGATGAGCCGGACCAAGGCCAAGAGCCGCTTCACCGGGGAAGATCAGCGGCGGGCCACGGCGCATGTGGAATGCCGCAAGGACAAGGAGGTGATCGACGAGATCCCCATGGCCTACAAGGACATCGATGCGGTGATGCGCGCGCAGCAGGAGCTGGTGGAGGTGGTGCACACCTTGC
Source organism: Pseudomonas sp. NLJ1 (assembly GCF_049486705.1). Lineage (NCBI taxonomy): Bacteria > Pseudomonadati > Pseudomonadota > Gammaproteobacteria > Pseudomonadales > Pseudomonadaceae > Pseudomonas > Pseudomonas sp. NLJ1. The sequence goes on from NZ_CP137735.1 coordinate 3,391,976, forward strand.
GGCAGGTGGTATGTGTGAAGGGCTGAAGAGGCATTGTGGGAGCGGGTTTACCCGCGAAGAGACCAGTGCAGGATTATCGAGACATCCCTTCAATCACCCGCTTCAGCGAGGCCGGTAACATCGGCCCATGCCCCAGCCCGTCAAATCGTTCGAACCGTACCTGCAACCCCGGCACCTTGGCCAGGTCTGCCGCCAGCTCTCGCGCCGCCCGTTCTCCATCGCCTTGCACCGGCATGCGGGGGTTAGCCGGCTCCTCACTCCCGCGCATCAGTAACAATCGAGGCCGGCTGCTACCCAAGCGCTGTCCAAGCCCCTGCGCCTCACGCACGATCGCACCATCATGCCACCACAGCGAAGGGCTGGCCGCCACATAGTCACTGAAAGCCCCAGGCCGGGTGAACAGCGCATGCAGCACGGCCAACCCACCGTAGGAATGTCCCCACAAAGTCTGCCGCTGCAGGTCGATCGGTGCCACACCCGCCACCAGCGGCCGCATGCGCTCGCTCAGCAGATCGAGGAACTCGTCCACGCCACCGCTCGGTTGCCCGGTCAACGGGTCCAGCTGCTCAGCCTGCCCAGGCAGCGCCGGGGTGTAGTCATAGGTACGCCCGACCCGCTCGATCCGCTGATCGGTCTGGTACCCCACGGCCACCAGCAATGGCGCCTGGCCGGCGGCAAGCTTGCCCAGCAGCAGGCTGTCCAGCGTCCCCAGCGCGGCATTGCCATCGAGCATCCACAGCACCGGGTAACCTGCCGCTGGCGCCGGGCGGTCTGGTTGGCCGACCCACAAGCGGTAATGACGCTGGCCATCGGCCGAGTCCAGGTCGAGCTGGCTGAAGCGGTAGGCCAGGTCCTGGCGCTGCAGCAGCGAGGTATCCATCTTCTGTTGATGCTCGGGCTGCGCCAGGGCAGCAGGGGCCGCAAGGGCCAGCACCAAAGCCAGCGTCAGGGTCATCTTGCTCATCAGGTGTCTCATCAGGGCTTTGCAAGGAGCGCAAGGCAGGAACGTCCAGATGATAATCAGTCCTGATTGAGCGTAAAGCGCATTAACTTTCTAAACAGTCCTGGGCCATTGGCAAAGTCATGTGCAGGCACAGGCCCGGGTGACCATTGCTGGCCCACAAGCGCCCGCCTTGCAGTTCGATGGCGCGGCGGGCGATGGCCAGGCCCAGGCCGAAGCCCGCGCCGCTGTCGGCCAGCCGCTGGTAGGGCTTGAAGATGCGTTCGAGCTCGGCGTGCGGCACCCCGGGGCCCTGGTCACTCAGGCGCAGGTGCCAGCAATCGCCCTCCAGCCAGCCATCCAGATTGACCCGGCCCTCGGCCGGCGAGTGGCGGATGGCATTGCGCATCAGGTTTTCCAAGGCTTGGGCCAGGCTGTCCAAGTGGGCTTGCACCACGCAGTCGGGGCCGAGCGAGCAGGGCAGGCGGGCGCGGTCCCAGCCGCTTTCGAAGCAGATGTCCTGGCACAAGGCTTCCCACACCGAAACTATCAACACCGGTTCGGTCGGCAAGCTGGGCTGTTCGGTGTCCATCCAGGCCAGGTCCAGCGTGTCCTCCAGCAGCTTCTGCATGTCGGCGACCTCGCGGTCCAGGCGCTCGCGCAACTGGGCTGGCGGCAAGCTGCTGTCATGGGCGATGCGCAGCCGCGCCAGCGGCGTGCGCAGTTCGTGGGACAGCGTGCGCAGCAACAGGCGTTGCTGCTCCAGGCTCTGGCGCAGGCGCCCGGCCATGTGCTCGAAGGCCTGCGCCAGTTCACCAAGCTCATCGTGCCGCTCCTGCAGGGGCAGGGCCGGGCTGTCGAGGTCATCGGCACGCAGGGCGTCGGCACGGTCGCGCAGACGGTTCAGTGGCACCACAAGGTGGCGGTACAGCGCCAGAACCAGCAGCAGGGCGAGCAGCGTGGGGGCAACGCCATGGGTGATCACATGGGTCCATGGGGTCAGGCCGGTAGGCAACAGGTGTTCGGGCAGTTGCATTACCAGGCGACCATGTTCGGGGTGCTGCGGGAACTCGATGCTGACGTAGGGCAGTTCATCCTGCAGGCGCCGGCTCATCGGCCAGTCGAGCTTGCGCATGAAGGTCAGGTGGCTGGCTTCCTCAGCGCTCAGTGGGGTGCTGCCAAGGCTCTGCAGATGCGGCCCGACCAGCGCCACCCAAGTGCCCTCGGCCTGTTCCAGTTGCCTGCGCCAGGCCTCGGCACCCGCCGCGCCGCCTTGCTCCCAGGCCTGTTCGGCTTGCTGTGCAAAGCGCGCCAGGTAGTCCTGGTCGGCTTGGGACAGGAAGTAGGTACTGCGCTCCACCGACAGGCCCCAGGTCCAGATCAGCCAGGTCAGCAACAGGCAGAAGCCGACCTGCAGTACGGCCAGCTTCCATAGCAAGGGATGACGGCGCATCAGGCTTGTTCCGTGTCGACCAGGATGTACCCTTGGCCGCGTACGGCCTGGATCTGCAGGTGCTGGGCAGCGATGTCGGCCAGCTTGCGGCGAAGGTTGCATACATGCACATCCAGGCCGCGGTCCAGGCGGGTGTAGGCCCGGTGCAGCACGGTCTGGTAGAGAAACGGTTTGCTCAAGGCTTCGCCGGGGTGGGCCCGCAGGGTGGCCAGCAAGCGGAATTCGGAGGCGGTGAGGCCGGCAGCCTTGCCTTTGTGGATAACGTCCTGGCGGTCATGGTCGAGCATCACCTCGCCGACGTCGGCACGCAGCGCCGTACCACGATCGAACGCCACACGCCGCAGCAACGCATCGACCCGGGCATCCAGCTCGGCCAGGCTGAAGGGCTTGGGCAAGTAATCGTCCGCGCCCCGGGTAAAGCCACTGATGCGATCCTGCTCGGCCCCCAGCGCCGACATCAGCATGACCGGCACCGCCTGCTGCCGGCGCAACTCGTCGAGCAGGCTGAGGCCATCGATGCCCGGCAGCATGATATCCAGCAGCACCAGCTCGAACTGTGATTGCTGTATGACATTCAGGGCCTGGGCGCCGGTGGCGCATGCGTGCACCCGGAAACCCCGGTTGAGGAAATGACGTTCCAGGTCCTGACGCAGGCGTGCGTCGTCTTCGGCGAGGAGGAGTGAGGTGGGCACGGCGAGCCTTGAATGAGAATTCGTATCAGTTACGAATCATCCCATTGCCGGCAGGGCGAGGGCAACGCCTTGATGTGTTAAGAAGGTTAATCCTGCTGCACCCCCGATTTCCCTTCGGTATCGTTCGCAAAAAGCAACTTGTTTCGTTTGCGAATTACTACCATTTGGGGAAAGGGTGTCATGAGCAGTTTCAAAAGTTTGGGGGACTCGCGAAGGGGGCGGGGCTGGCTGGTACTGGGGGTGCTGGCGCCGTTTTCGTTGTCGGCACTTGCCGAAACGGTAGCGACCCAGGCGTCTGTCGAGGACAACGCGCTTGACTTGCCAGCATTGACCATCGAAGGCAACCGCCTGTACGACATGCTGCCGTCGGAAGACACCGGCGGCTACAGCGTGGACGCCGCCACCGTGGGTACCAAGACCCCCGCAGCGCTCAAGGACATTCCGCAATCGATCACCGTCTACACCCAGGACTACGTCAAGGACCGCCGGTTCGTGCACCTCGATGACCTGGCCAAGTACACCGCCGGCCTGCGAACCCTGACCAACGACAGTGGCCGTTCGTCGATCTACGCCCGTGGCTACGAGTACAGTGAGTTCAATATCGACGGCCTGCCGGCGCCCATGGCCAGCATCTTCGGTACAGTACCATCGCTGGCGGCATTCGACCGTGTCGAGATCATGCGTGGCCCGGCCGGGTTGTTCAGCAGTACCAGCGAACTGGGCGGCATCGTCAACATGGTGCGCAAGCGCCCGACCGCCGAGTTCCAGGGGCACGTCGAAGGCAGCTATGGCACCTGGGACACCAACCACGAAGAAATCGACCTGAGCGGGCCGCTGGATGATGCCGGCCGCGTGCGCGGGCGATTCATCGCCTCGCGGGACGACACCAATGGCGAGGTCGACTACAACGCCAACACCAGCAACAGCTACTACGGTGCGCTGGACGTCGACCTGGACGACGCCACCACCCTGTCGTTCGGCCTGATTCATGAAGTGAAGAACATCACCCCGCACAATGGCTACCCGGCAACGCTGTCCGGCGAAGTGCCCGACTTCAGCCATTCGAAGTTCCTGGGGGCTGACTGGAATTACTTCGACGGCAAGACCACCGACCTGGTCGCTGAGCTGACCCACCGCTTCGACAACGGGGGCTATGGCCGTGTCGCAGCACGTGGTTCGCATCGCGACACCAATTACCTGTACGCCTTCACCGCGACCAACGCCACCACTGGCGCGAACTCCGAGCGCGCCAGCGCCCGCGATTTCACCCAGGACACCTACTCGCTGGACGCCAGCTACAGCCAGCCGTTCGAAACCTTCGGCCAGGTCAGCGAATTCGTGGTCGGCAGCGACTACAAGAACTACGACACCGAGTACCTCAACGGCACAACCAACCTTGGCGCCATCAACGTCAATACATACTCGCCGAAGCAGTTCGCCAAGCCATCGCCCAATTACAGCACCGAGACTGGTATGCAGGAAGAGGAATACGGGCTGTACTCCAAGGTCACCTTCCGCCCGGTCGAGCGTCTGGCGCTTATCGCCGGGGGCCGCTTCAGCTGGTATCGCGGTGATTTCTACACCACTACTCTCAGCAGCGGCGCCACCACCAACGACAGCAAGCGCGTGGATGGCCACTTCACCCCGTATGGCGGCCTGGTCTACGACCTGACCGAGAACCATGCGCTGTACGCCAGCTATTCGCAGGTGTTCAAGCCGCAGTCCGACACCGACAGCAATGGCCGGGTACTCAAGCCGCGTGAGGGCGAGCAGTACGAGTTTGGCCTCAAGAGCAGCTACTTCGGTGGCGACCTGAATACCCGCTTCTCGGTGTTCCGCCTGACCGACAAGAACCGCGCGACCACCGTGTATGACGCCGACGGTGTGGCTACCACTGACTCTGTTGCATCCGGCAAGACCCGTGTGAAAGGCGCCGAAGTGGAAGTGAGCGGCAAGCTGGCGCCGAACTGGGAAGTGCTGGCCGGCTACACCTGGATGGAAACCGAAACCCTCAAGGGCGATGCCGAAACCACCTTCTTCATCATGCCGCGCAACCAGGCATCGCTGTGGAGCAAGTACACCATCAGCCAAGGGCCGCTGAACGGCCTGGCGATTGGTGGCGGTATCTCGGCGATGAGCAACTTCTATTCCGAGAACGGCGGTGTGCGCATCGACGCGCCAGGCTATGCGACCGTGGATGCAATGCTGTCGTATCCGGTTACCTCGAAGCTGACGGCCACCTTCAACGTCAACAACCTGTTCGACCGGGACTACCTGTCGCGGGTGGGGTCGACCTCGACGTTCAACTTCTACGGGCCGTCGCGGAGCATGATGGTTGGGGCGCGGTATGACTTCTGATAATCAGATTTTTCCCGTTGCGCGTAGGCCATTTCTGAAATAGCTTCCTAGCGCCCTTGAGCCATTGCGGTGTTGTTCCTGGCGGCCTAGTGTGGCCCTGTCGTTGCCAAATCAGCGACCGGGCCTGCAAGCCCGCTCAGAGAACGATTACCGATCACCGATAGCCAATGGCATGCCATTGCGCGCGCTTTATGGTGGCTGCGTACGGGAGGTTTTCGAACCTGCCGGTTTCGTTCTCTGTCCGGTCTTGCAGACCCGTACGTGGCCGCCACCCATCACACTGCAAGTCATGAGTGCCGGTCTCTGATTAACCTACAGAGAATGTCACTATGCTAAAAATTGTCCCCGATCCGCCCCACGCTACCCATTCCCTTGAAGACACCCTGATCCAGGCCACGGACTACGCGCTGTGCGCTGCGACCGTTGTGCATCAGGCCATGCTGCTGCAGCCCAAATCGCCGGCGTCGGTTTTGATGATGACGTCGATGCATGAACTGGAGACGTTGCGGGCTTTGCTGGAGTCGGCACTGATTCAGGTGCAGATGCCCACTGGGCCTCGGACTTTGCACTGAGGTTTTAGTGTTGCTTTGTCTGGGCTGGCCTCTTCGCGGGTAAACCCGCTCCCACAGGATCTCCACAAGCCATGAGGTAGATGCAGTACCTGTGGGGAGCTGGTAAACCCGCTCCCGCAGGATCTCCACAAGCCATGAGGTAGATGCAATACCTGTGGGAGCGGGTTCACCCGCGAAAGGGCCCGTCCAGGCAGTCGAGAATTTTCAGGGGATTCAAAAATGACCACAGAAGACACTCAATTCACCGTCGGCAAAACCACCTTCTACCAAGGCGAAAACGGCACCCACCCACTGTTCCGCATCGAACCCGGTATCCCGTGCAAGGACGCCCGCGAGCAGTCCTCGGAACTGATGGGCTATGTCCGCGAACTGACCATCACCGGCCTTATGGACGAGAAACCGATGATGATCTGGGCTGCCCACTACCTGAGTGCAATGGCCAAGGCGCTGATGGACGATGCTGAGCTGGGCATGAAGCAGTGAGGCTTGCCTTCAGTTCGCATGAGGGCCGCAAGGTGTTCGCCTTAGCAATTTCAGCGCCTATGAGACCGAGCGCCGCCCGCGCGGCGCTTCGCGGGACAAGCCCGCTCCCACATTTGTTGCAACGTGGCCATGCCTGGGAGGCCATGGTTGTCAGCCTTGGCGCAAGATTCAAGATCGGTGGGGCGGCAGCAGCGCCAACGGGGAGATATCGCCAGTCCAACAAAGCGGGCAACCATGGCCTGACAGGTTTGGTACGTTGCAACAAATGTGGGAGCGGGCTTGCCCCGCGAAGCGCCGCGCGGGCGGCGCTCGGTCTCATAGGCGCTGCAAACCTGTCGGCATACGTATCCTGCCTTCAGTTTTTATGCATGTGCTGCTTGCCATCGCGATGAGTATGCGCCTTTGAATGCCCCTCATCATGCTGGCCTGCGCCCGAGGCCCGCTCACCCTGGTGACCAGGCATGTTGTCGCCATGCTGGCCTTCATGGTCATGCATTTCACTTTCGCCACCACCATGCTGGTGGCCGCCACTGGCCGCGACCATCGTTTGGTACTGCTGGGCGTTCAACTGGGGTAGCTGATCCAGGAAAGCGACGATGCCCCAGATGTACTCATCGCCCATGCTCTTGCCCCAGGCCGGCATGCCAGAGGCCTTGATGCCGTGCTTGATGATCCAGAACGCCGCAGCGGGGTCGTCACCGATCCCGCTTTTGGTCAGGTTGGGGGGCGATGGATACAGCGCCTGGCTGAGCTCGGTCTTCTCGACGCCTGGGGCAAGGTGGCAACCGATGCACATGGCGTTGTAGTTACCGGCGCCGGTACGAATCAGCGCTTCATCCTTCAGGTCTGGTACCTCGATGTCCCTGGCCCGCACGGCGATCGAGCGGTCCCGTGCCATGGCCAGAAAGGCATGCACGGCGGGGAAATGGGGATCATCGGCGCCGACGTTGACCAAGCCGGAGTATGCAGCGCCAAGCACGGCCACGCTGGCCACTGCGCCTGCTGCAACAAGCGTTGTTATTGTTCTTTTCATGTCTGGTTCTCAAAACCACATGCGGATACCGGCAACGAAACGCGCTTCATCCACATCACCACCCTCGTCGCGGATGAAATCGGCGGTTTTGCCGTAGGAGCGGTTCCAGGTGATGCCGATGTAGGGGGCGAACTGGCGGACAATTTCGTAGCGCAGGCGCAGCCCGACTTCGGTATTGGCAAGGCCCGAGCCCACACCGCGCTCCGGGTCGTTCTTGCCATAGAAATTGGCTTCAGCGGTCGGCTGCAGGATCAGGCGGTTGGTCAGCAGAATGTCGTAGTCGCCTTCCAGGCGGGCGGCAGTCTGGCCGTTTTCGCCAATGAACGCGGTAGCCTCGGCTTCGAAGTCGTAAAGCGCCATGCCCTGGATACCGAACGCCGCCCAGGTCTGTGGGGATTCAGGCTTGAGGTCCTGGCGCACCCCGGCAACCACATCCCACCACGGGCTGATCGAGCGGCCGTACAGCAACTGCAATTCGGCATCCTCAGTGACACCGTTGGTACGTTCGCCTTCGGAGCGGATCCACAGCCGGTTGATATCGCCGCCTATCCAGCCAGAGGCATCCCAGGCCAGCGTGCTGCCTTCATCGGCATCCTGGTACTCGAGCTGATCCAGCAGAAAGAAGCTGTTGATCGCGCTGTCATGCACATGATGCCCGCCCAGCGGGGGGAAGGCCGCCTGGCGGTCGGCATCGGTCAGCACCGGGATCGGGGTACGGCTGGTCGTCGGCGTATCCGCCGAGCCGTGGTTCATTGTCGAGTGATCCATAGCGCCATGGTCCATAGCTCCATGATCCATAGCTCCATGATCCATGGCGCCATGTTCCATGCCCTGCATGCTGCCATGATTCATCTTGCCGTGGTCCATCATCGAATGGTCCATTTCTTCAGCAGCGAAGCTGGGCGTGGCACCCAGCGCGCTGAGCGACACGGTCAATGCCAGCAGCGATGGTCGTGCCAGGCTATTGAGCATCTTTCCCTGCCTTAGCTTTGTCGCGGCCATGCGATTCCATCATCTTGTCGTGGTCCATGCCTTGCATCGAGCCATGGTCCATACCCTTCATGGCGCCATGGTCCATACCTTTCATCGAGCCGTGATCCATCCCTTTCATGGCGCCGTGATCCATGCCCTTCATCGCACCATGGTCCATGCCTTGGGTGCTCTTGGCTTTTGCGGCATCGGCAGGCTGCTGATTGTTGTCGCCGGACCACGACGACGGGGCATAAACGGTGAACAGGCCCGCCATTACTGCAGAAAGGAAAAACGCGCTTCGTTTCATTGGTTTGTTCATCTCGGATCTCCAGTTCATTCGTCCACACGAACTTCGCGGAACATGCCCATTTCCATGTGGAACAGCAGGTGACAGTGATAGGCCCAACGCCCCAAGGCGTCTGCCGTGACGCGATAGCTTCGTTTCGAGCCAGGCGGCATGTCGATTGTGTGTTTGCGCACCATGAAGTTGCCGTTCTCATCCTCCAGGTCGCTCCACATGCCATGTAGGTGGATGGGGTGAGTCATCATGGTGTCGTTGACCAGGGTGATGCGCAGGCGCTCGCCATACTTGAGGCGCAGAGGCTCGGCATCGGAAAACTTGATGCCGTCAAACGACCAGGCGAACTTTTCCATGTGACCGGTGAGGTGCAGTTCGATTGTGCGACCTGGCGCGCGGCCGTCCGGGTCCGGGAAGGTGCTGCGCAGGTCTGCATAGGTCAGTACACGGCGGCCGTTGTCGCGCAGGCCGATGCCCGGATCGCCCAGTTTTGGCGTCGGGGTCATCGTCTGCATGTCGACCAGGGGGTTGTCCGTCTCGGAGGCTGGGTGGCTCTGCATGGGCGCGCTGGTGCCAGCCATGTCGCCATGGTCCATGCCGGCCATGTCACCGTGATCCATGCCAGCCATGCTGCCGTGGTCCATGCCGCTCATGCCGCCATGGTCCATGCCCATATCGCTCATGGAAATGGTCGGCCGTGGGTCAACAGCTGGAACAGGGGCTTGCAAGCCTTCGCGAACGGCCAGGGTGCCCCTGGAATACCCGGTACGGTCCATGGATTGAGCGAAGATGGTGTAAGCCTGCTCGCTTTCGGGCTCGACGATGACATCGTAGGTTTCGGCGACGGCGATGCGGAACTCGTCGACCGCAACGGGTTTGACATGCTGCCCGTCCGCTGCGACAACGGTCATCTTCAGGCCGGGAATTCGCACATCGAAATACGTCATTGCCGAGCCGTTGATGAAGCGCAGACGAATTTTCTCGCCCGGCTTGAACACCCCCGTCCAGTTACCGTCCGGGGCCTGGCCGTTCATCAGGTAGGTGTAGGTGTAGCCGCTCACATCGGCGAGATCGGTGGGGCTCATTTTCATCTCGGCCCACATCTTGCGGTCGGCTACCGCGGCGGACCAGCCCATCTCGCTCACATCGTTGACGAAATCACCCACCGTGCGCTTGTGGTAGTTGTAGTAGTCGGACTGCTTCTTGAGCTTGGACAGCACCCGTGCAGGGCCTTCATCCGTCCAGTCGCTGAGCATGACCACGTAATCGCGGTCATAGGTGAACGGCTCAGGCTCTTTCGCATCGATGACCAGAGCACCATACACCCCGACCTGCTCCTGGAAACCGGAGTGGCTGTGGTACCAGTAGGTGCCATTCTGCTGGACCTTGAACTTGTACTCGTACATGCCGTCGGGCGCGATGCCATGGAAGCTCAGGCCCGGCACGCCGTCCATGTTCGCCGGCAGGATGATGCCGTGCCAGTGGATGGAGGTGTCCTGCTGCAAGCGGTTGCGCACACGCAGCGTGACGGTGTCGCCTTCGCGCCAGCGCAGGATGGGCCCGGGAATGGAGCCATTGATTGCCATTGCTGTGCGCGCAGCGCCGGTAATGTTGACCGGCAGCTCACCGATGTAGAGGTCGAAGTCGGTGCCGCTCAGCACGTTCGGTTGGCCGGGGCTGGTCACGGCCCAGACCGGTGCGCGCCACATGCCCAGCCCGCCAAGCAGTCCGGTAGCGGCCAGGCCTTTGACGAAGGAGCGTCTGGTGGTTTTGCTTTGCATGCCGTTGCGTCCAGTCAGTCGAAAAGTTGCTGTTGTTCGGGCGGTTGAATGCCAGCTCGGGGGGCGAGAAGCCCCACCATCTTCCTTAACGCTAGCGGGTCTGCGCTGTCAGCTGGCTGAGGTTCAGATTACTTTTCTGTCAGCTTGCGGTGGGTCGAGTTCAGCAAGCACGCCGCGCACCCTGTGGGAGCGGGTTCACCCGCGAAGAATGCGATGCGGTGTATGGCACCGGCTTTGCCGGTGTTCGCGGCGGTTCGACGCTTCGATAAACCCGCTCCCACAGTGCCCTGCGAAATCTTTGGGTTATGTATTCTGTGGGAGCGGGCGTGCCCGCGAAGGGCTGCAAAGCAGCCCCATCAAGGGGCTATTTGGCCTGGCCGCTACTCGATGCGCAGCGCCGCCACCGGATGCAAGCGGGCCGCCCGCACGGCCGGGGCCAGGCCGGCGAGAATGCCGAGCACCGCCGCCAGCAGGAGTGCCAGCAGCAGAAACAGCGGTTGCAGCGCCAGGGGCAGGCTCGGCATGGCCAGGTGCAGTAGCCCCAGCAGCAGGCCCATTAACAGCAGGCCGAGCAAGCCACCAGCCAGGGACAGCAGCGTCGCTTCAGCCAGAAACAACCCAAGTACCTGCCGCGGGCTGGCGCCAATCGCCCGCAACAGGCCGATTTCTGCCGTGCGCTCGCCCACAGTGGTTGTCATGATGGTGAGAATGCCGACGGCGCCGACCAGCAGCGAAATGCCCCCCAAGGCACCAATGGCCAGGCTCAGGGTGCCGAGAACGCGGTTGAAGCTGCGCAGCATGTCGTCCTGGGTGGTCAGGCTGAAGTCCTCAACGCCGTGTCGTTCGCCGAGCACTTCGCGAATCTGCCGGCTCAACGCCCGTGAAGTGGTACCTGCGCCAAACACCACATGGGCTTTGACCACACCGGTGCGGTTGAACAGGCTTTGCGCCCAGTCAACCGGGATGTAGGCGACATCGTCGAGGTTGAAGCCGAGCAACTGGCCTTTCTCCGCCATCACGCCGATCACCCGGAAACGCACGCCGCCGACACGGATCAGCTCACCCAGCGGGTTGCGCGCCCCGAACAGCTCGGTACGCAGCTGATGGCCGAGCACCACATAGGGCGGCGAACGGCCGTCACGCGCCGGGGGCAGGAACTCGCCCAGGCTCAGTTGCATGCGCCAGGCCTGCGCCATCTGATGGCCGCCACCGAGAATGTCGCTGCGCCGGCTCAGTTGACCGAACTGGATATTCCCGCTGCCCTGAATGATCGGCACCGCCGCCTCGACATGCGGCAAGCGCCGCAGGGCGTCGGTGTCACTGATGGTCAGTGGCCGCACGCTGCCAAGCAGGCCGCCGAGGCCGCTGGTCTGGGTCTTGCCCGGGCGCACGGTGATGATCCGCGTGCCAAACTGCGAGAAGTTCTCCAGCACATAGCCGCGCACGCCTTCGCCTATGGCCGTGAGCAGCGCCACGGCGGCTATGCCGATCGCTACCCCGAGCAGGGTCAGCAGGCTGCGCAGCGGGCGGCAGGTCAGCGCCGAGCTGGTCAGCCGCAAACCATCTTGCCAGCGCATCAGTGCGCCCCCGGTGGGCGTAGCGCTGCCACCGGCTCCAGTGCCGAGGCCCGAGCGGCCGGCAGCCAGGCGAACAGCAGCGCCGTGCCGAGTGCCAGCAGCACGGCACCCGCCCGCGCCCACCAGGGGGCATAGAGCGGCAGATCGAACGCCAGGCGCCCCAGCCAGAGCAAGGTTTCGGCCAGCAGCAGCCCTGCCAGCGCCCCTGTCAGGGCCAGCAGCGCTGCCTCGCCAAGGAACAGCAGGCGCAGTTGCGCCGCCGTCACGCCTATGGCTTTGAGCAGGCCGATCTCGGCGCTGCGCTGGCTCACTGCAATCCAGGTCACGTTCATGATCAGGATGCCAGCCACCAGCAGGCTGATCGCGGCGATGCCGGCTACCGCCAGGGTCAGCACCGCGAGTATCTGGTCGAAGGCGCTGAGCAGGCTGTCCTGGCTGACCAGGGTAATGTCCTCCTCACCCTCGTGGCGCTCCTTGAGCGCGGCGAGTATCAGCCGCTTGCTACGGTCGAGAAAGCTCGGACCATGCACTTCGACAAACACCCGCGACAACCCCTCGCTATTGAACAAGGCCTGGGCACTGGCCACCGGGATGATCACCATTTCGGCGAAATCCATCCCCAGCGATTCGCCCCGCTCACCGAGAATGCCAACCACCCGGAAGCGCCGGTCACCGGCGCGCAACCATTCACCCAAGGCCGGGCGAGCCCCGAACAGTTCGCGTCGGAGTTTGCCGCCGATCACACAGACGGCTTCGGCCTGCCCCGGGTCCAGCGTCGGCAGGGGTTGGCCCTGGACGACCGTCAATTGACGAATGGCGAAGAAGTCCCGGGTGGTGCCCAGAGCCAGTACCTCACGGTTGCGGTTGCCGACTATCACCTCCAGCTGCCCGGCCTGCTGCGGCGCGACCCGGCGTATGCCCGGCAACCGGGTGATGGCCTGGACATCCTGCAAGGTCAACTCGTGCGGCGTCAGCCCGGTGAGCGGCGGCATTCGCCCCGTGGTTTCCTTGCGCCCCGGGAAAACAATGAGTATGTCGCGCCCGAGCAGCGAGAACTCGTTCAGGACGAAGGCCCGTGCCCCCGCGCCGAGACCGGTGAGAAGGTTGACCGCGACCACCCCGATAGCGATGGCCAGCAGTAGCATCAGGCTGCGCGAGCGATGCCCACGCAAGGCGCCGAGCCAGAAGCCCAGGGCATCGGCAGCGCGCATCAGGCCAGCGCCCGCTGCGGCGCAATACTGTGGATGCGCCCGTCACGCATGTGTAGCTGGCGCTGTGCGCGGGCGCCCAGGCTGGCGTCGTGGGTCACCACTATAAGGGTCAGGCCCTCGCCATTGAGCTCTTCCAGCAGGCTGAAAACCTCTGCGCCGGCCTGGCTATCGAGATTGCCGGTGGGCTCGTCGGCCAACAGCAGCGCCGGTTGCATGGCCATCGCCCGGGCGATCGCGACGCGCTGGCGCTGGCCACCGGACAGCTCGGCCGGGCGATGGGCAATGCGCTCGCCCAGCCCCAGGCGTGCCACCAACTGGCTGCTGCGCTTGCGCCGTTGTGCCGCACCGATGCCGGCGAGAACCATCGGCAGCTCGATGTTTTCCAGCACCGTCAGCCGTGCGATCAGGTGGTAGGACTGGAACACGAAACCTATCAGCCGGCTGCGCAACTGGGCGCGGCGCGCCTCGCTCAGCGCCGCCGTGGCCTCGCCTTGCAGCCAGTATTCGCCGGCGCTCGGCGCGTCGAGCAGGCCGAGGATGTTGAGCAAGGTCGACTTGCCCGAGCCCGACGGGCCCATCACCGCCATGTAGTCGCCAGCGGCGATGTCCAGGTCCAGGCCGTCCAGGCCCATCACCTGCTGTTCGCCCAGCTGGAAGCTGCGGCTACCGCCGCGCAGGCGGATCATTTCTCGGTCTCCGCAGCATCCACCGGGATCACCGCCACGGTATCCTTGAGCCCTTCCTGTTCGTGGCTGGCGACTATACGTGCGTCCTCGTCCAGCCCTGCTAGTACCTCGGTCCAGCGCCAGTTGCTCAGCCCGGTTTGCACCTGCACCTCGCGCAACACCCGGGCGCTCGGGTCATAACGCAGCACACGCTGCCCCTCCAGCAGGGTCTCGGTGGGGATGCGCAGGGCCCCTGCGTGCTGCTCCAGAAGGATCTCGACATCGGCGCTATAGCCGGTCAGCAGGGCCAGGTCTGCTGGCGGCTTGTCGAAGCGCACCTCGACATCGACGGTGCGCGCCTGCTTCTCCAGTTCGCGCACATAGGGCGCGATGCGGCTGACGCGCCCGGTGAAATGCTGGCCACGGAAGGCATCCAGGCTGATCCGTACGGCTGTGCCGGGGTGAACGCGGGCAGCGTCCACCTCATCGATCGGTGCCTCTACATACAGGCAGCTGTCGTCGATCAGGTCGACTGCCGGCGGCGTGGGAATACCCGGCGGTGAAGGGGTGACGAACTCGCCGAGCTCGCCGTTGATTTCTGCGACGATGCCGGCGAATGGCGCACGCAGGGTTGTCTGTTCCAGCAGCGAACGCTGCAACTGCAGGCTGGCGTCGGCCTCGCGGATCAGCACGGCACTGGCACTGCACATCAGCTTCGCCAGGTTGGCCTTGGTTGCGGCCTGGTCGAGGCGATCGGCGGCAATCAACTTGCGGTCGGCCAACTGGCCCAGGCGATCAAGGTCGCGCCGGTCCAGAAGAGCTTGCTGGCAGCGCTGTTCGCGGGTGTTGCGCTGGGCCTCCAGCCGCGCTTCGGCCTCCTGTAGCCTGGCTTGTTGCTCGTCCTGCCGCAGGCGCATGAGCACCTGATCCGGCTGGACCCGTTGGCCCTCGCTGACCAGCAACTCGGCAACCTGACCTCCGACATTGAAGGACAGGTGCGAGCGTCGACAGGACTTCAGCGTACCCGCGCGCGTGTTGGCTACCACCGTCTCCACCGGCCCTCGCTCGACCTCCAGTAGTCTGACCGGCAACGGCTGCGGTCGACTCAACCAGCCGCCCAACACTACGAGACAAGCCAGGATCGACGAGCCAATCAATAATTTGCGCATGGACTACACCTCCTCCCATATGGCTTGAGCCTAGATCCAGGAGGGTGAAAGCACCATGCGAAACGTCATTTATCCGACGATTTACGGATGATCGTTAGTCTAGTGTCATATAAATGGCGAATGAGATTTTTTTCACTCACGCAGCGGCGATTTCCGGCCATGGGAAGACTGCAGAAAGTTTCAGGGGATGAGAATGGCGGGCATTAAAAAGCCGGCTTGTGGCCGGCTTCTCGGGGACGCTTCCGACTAATTTATGGTAAGCCGCAATCGCCTTAACTGTGTGGCCATCAAGGGCCTGAAAGAGATGGCAGATGCCCGTGTGGGATATCGCCGAGCCCTCTGGAACGCGGCTTGCGCCGGCCGGGGCTGAATGTGCGGCGTAGCATACAAGGGCGCGCGCAGGATGCCCAGCAAAAAATGGCACAGGTTGTTTCAGCCAGGCCGTTGCTGGCGGAAATGTGACCAGTGGAACACCCAGCCCAGGATTTCCAGCCCCTGTGTCTGGCGCTGGGCGGCGGTGTAACGTTCGACCGCGTAGTTGCGCCGATCATGGCTGTGCAGGTACAGCGTGTCGTGCTGGCCGAGGCTGAGGTTGTTCACCCTCAGCACACCGTTGTGCAACAGGGCATAGGTTTCGCCCTCGACCACCTGGGTCATGCCCAGGTCGACGGCGAGGATGGCCTGGAGCGGAATCAGCGGGGTCATGTTGCTGGCGGGCATGGCCAGGCATATGGCGTTACAGGCCTGCACACCCAACCCTTTCAGGGATTTTGCGGGCAGGCACAGGTGTTTGCCGACCACGGGCGACAGCAGGCCGTTGTGCATTTCGTAAAACGGCACCTTGCGTGCCCGGCCGCCTTGCGCCGACAGCGGCGTGTGTGGGTTGGCGGGCGGCGGCCCTGGCGGGCTGTTGCGCAGGATCGGGCTGTGGTGTTTGGGGCCTTCGCCGGTGCGCAACCAGCGGCGATGCACGCAGAACAAGTCGGCCATTTCGTCCAGCCGGGCCAGGGGTACGCCGCGCTTGAACCAGTTGTTGACGTGCTGGGGAGTAACGCGGCGCTGGGCGGCGAAATCGGAAGGGGTCAGGCCACATTCGTGGAGGAGGGCTTTGAGTCGGTCGCCAGATGTGTTCATGGCGGCGAGTGTAGCGGCGGTGTGCCAGCAAGGATATGAACCGGATGTTGACGGGCGTTGTGTGAAAAGCGCCTGTTTGTAGGGCGTTGGAGTAGGATTGCGTAGGATTTTTTACTCTCCCAAGCAAGTGCACGGTTCCTGTGGGAGCGGGCGTGCCCGCGAAGAGGTCAACGCGGTGGCTGGCACCGGCTGCGCCGGTGTTCGCGGGCACGCCCACTCCCACAGGGATCGCGCCAGCAATTAGAATTTGAGCAAGGCAGTTGCTTCTGCGCAGGCAGGTCATCCAGTGCCAGGGCGACCCGCCATCCATCAGGCATAAAAAAACCCCGCCAAGGCGGGGTTCTTCATGCAACCGGTATCAGCCCTTGTAGGCGGCAACCGATTTGGTGATCGCGGCACGGGCGGCATCAGCGCCTTCCCAGCCTTCGATCTTGACCCACTTGCCCTTCTCGAGATCTTTGTAGTTGGCAAAGAAGTGTTCGATCTGCTGGATCAGCAGGGCTGGCAGGTCGGTGTATTCCTTCACGTCGACGTACAGCTGCGACAGCTTGTCGTGAGGAACAGCGATGACCTTGGCGTCGCCGCCGCCGTCGTCGGTCATGTTCAGTACGCCGACCGGACGGGCGCGGATAACCGAACCTGGGGCTACCGGGTAAGGGGTAACGACCAGCACGTCCAGCGGATCACCGTCATCGGCCAGGGTGTTCGGGATGAAGCCGTAGTTGGCTGGGTAGAACATCGGGGTAGCCATGAAACGGTCGACGAACAGGGTATCGCTGTCCTTGTCGATCTCGTATTTGATCGGCGCGTGGTTGGCCGGGATCTCGATGGCGACGTAGATGTCGTTCGGCAGGTCTTTGCCCGCCGGAATCTTGCTGTAGCTCATTGGGCAGTGCCCCCGTGTTTGACCAAAAAAGTGGCGGCGATTATAGGCACATTCTGCATGGGCATGCCACGCCTGGCCTGATGTGCGGCCCCGTCAGGCGTGGCTTTCGCGGTATTGCGGGTGTTCGGCCTGCAGCCGGCACAGGCGCGCCAGCGGGTCCTGGCGGTAGAACAGCGACAACTGGCGGTAGACCTGTGGATAAGCCTGTTGCAGCAGGTCGGGAGCACTAAAGAAGTACTCGCTGGTTACGGCAAAGAACTCCGCGGGGTTCTCCGCAGCATACGGGTCGATGGCGGTTTCGGCGTCGGGGTTGGCGTCCAGCTGGCGGTTGAGGTCGTCATAGGCCTGTTGCATGGCGGTTGCCCATTCATCCACAGGCATGCCGCTGTGCAGCGGCGGCAGGCCGTTGGCGTCGCCATTGAGCATGTCGAGCTTGTGCGCCAGTTCATGGATGACCAGGTTGTAGGCTTCCCAGCCGCCACTGGCCAGCACGCCGTTCCAGGCAAGGATGATCGGGCCCTGCTGCCAGGCCTCGCCGCTGTGCTCGCCGTCCCATACGTGCTCCACGCCACTGGCATCGCGGTGGCGCTGGGGGCTCTTGAAGTCGTCGGGGTAGAGGATGATTTCGTGGAAACCCTGGTACCAGTTCAGCTCGCCCAGGTGCAGCAGCGGCAACTGCGCCTGGGCGGCCAGCACCAGGCGCTGCTCGTCGTCCGGGTCGACGCCGGGCAGGCAGGTGAGGTGCTTGTCGAGCAGGAACAGGATGCAGGCTTCACGCAGCCAGCGGTCCTCTTCGTCGGTGATGCCGTCCAGCATCGGCAGGCGCTCGCGCGCGGCCTGCCATTGCTGGGGGGCGATGGGGTAGCGCGCCAGGGTGCGCTTGCGCCGCCAGGCGCTGAACGACCACATCGGCAGGTTTCAGTGCGCCTTGGCCGTGCGGCCCAGGCGGCCACGCAGCAGGCCGAGGATCATCGGCACCAGCGACAGGATGATGATGCCCACCACCATCAGCGACAGGTGCTGCTTGATGAATGGCACGTTGCCGAAGAAGTAGCCCAGGGTCACCAGGCCGCCGACCCACAGCAGCGAACCGGCGACGCTGAAGCCGAGGAAGCGCGGGTAGTGCATGTGGGCGATGCCGGCGACGAAGGGCGCAAAGGTGCGCAGGATGGGCAGGAAGCGCGCCATGGTCACGGTCTTGCCGCCGTGGCGTTCATAGAAGTCGTGGGTGCGTTGCAGGTAATCGCGACGGAAGATCTTCGAGTTGGGGTTGTTGAACAACCGCTCGCCGGCCGTGCGGCCGATCACGTAGTTGGTGCTGTCGCCGAGGATTGCGGCGGCCATCAGCAGTCCGGCCAGCAGCAACGGGTCCATGCCGCCACCGGCGGCCACGGCGCCGGCAATGAACAGCAGCGAATCGCCGGGCAGGAAGGGCATGACCACCAGCCCGGTTTCACAGAAGATCACGGTGAAGAGGATGGCGTAGATCCAGGGACCGTAGTTGGTGACCAGCAGATCGAGGTAGGCATCGAGATGCAGGATAAGGTCCAGCGGGTTGAAATCCATGTACAGCACCTGTGTTCTTGGGCGTAGGCTCGGTTACCTGGCGATGGGTAAATTTTCACACATGACAGGTGGGCCATTATACGGCTAAGTCAGGAACATGCCCGGGGAGTTTGTAGCGGGGGGTTACGGGAGGGGTATTCCTGTGCCGGCCTCTTCGCGGGTGAACCCGCTCCCACAGGTACAGCACCTTCAGATGCGTTGCTATCACTGTGGGAGCGGGTTTACCCGCGAAGAGGTCGGAACGGTCAATCCTGGCTGATCGGCAGGATGTAGCTCTTGAACTCGTTATCCTCACGAAACCCGATGGATTCGTAAGTCTTGTGCGCTACTTCATTGTCCGCGCTGGTCGACACCCGCATGCGCACGGCGTTGGTTTCCTTGGCCATTTTCTTCGCCTCGCGCATCAGGTGGTCGGCCACCAGCATGCGCCGCGAGTCCTCGGCCACGTAGATATCGTTGAGAATCCATACCCGCTTCAGCGACAGCGACGAGTAACTCGGGTACAGCTGGCAGAAGCCCAGCAGTTTGCCGTCATCATCATCGGGTAGCGCCAGGTAGATCACCGACTCATCCCGCTTCAGGCGCTTTTCCAGGAAGCTGCGCGAGCTGTCGGGGTAGGGTAGCTGCCCATAGAACTCACGGTATTTGACGAACATCGGCGTGAGCAGGTCGAGGTGTTCCAGGGTTGCCTTGATGATGCGCATGTGCGGCCCTCAGAGTCCATTAGGGGAAACAGCGGATTGCCTGCAGCTTTCAAGGGCATGCTGCCCAATGCGCGATGCGAGTGCAAATCCGCCTTCCGTGACATGTTTTTTACCCTTTGCCGAGCAGGAAGTTACCTTTCTGACCGGTGCTGTGTTCACTTTCCAGGCTATGGACCTCGGCTTCGTCCTTCAGATTCACTCCGGATAGCTGGCGCCGGCAGGCTTCGCGCATCAAGTACAGCAAGCGGTGCGCCGCCATGCCATAGCTCAGCCCCTCCAGGCGGATATTGGAAATGCAGTTGCGATAGGCATCGGTCAGGCCGACCTTCGGTGCATAGGTGAAATACAGGCCAAGGCTGTCGGGCGAACTGAGCCCCGGGCGTTCGCCGATCAGCATCACTGTCATCCGTGCGCCCAGCAGTTCACCGACCTCGTCAGCCACTGCCACGCGGCCCTGCTGCACCAGCACCACCGGGGCGCTGGTCCAGCCGTCGGCGGCGGCCTGTTCCTCGAAGCGCGCCAGGAAGGGCAGGGTGTGACGGTGCACGGCCAGTGCCGAGAGGCCGTCAGCGACGACGATGGCCAGGTCGATTCCGCCGGGGTTGGCTTGGGCGTGCTGGCGCAGCGCAGCAACCGAATCTTCGTTCAGCCGTCGCCCCAGGTCCGGGCGTTGCAGGTACTGGTTGCGGTCGCTGGCGGCGCTGTGCAACACCAGGCTTTCGCGCCCGCGGTCACTCAGCTGGGTAGCCAGGCCAGCATGGTCGAAGGCCAGGTGCACGGCGTCGCGAGCCTGGGCATGGGCGAACTGGAAGTCCAGTTGCGCCCCGGTCGGAAGGCTGGTGCCGGTGCGGCCCAGGGCGATGCGTGCCGGGGTCAGGTTGCGCAGGGCCAGCCAAGGGTTGTCGGGGGTAGGCGTGCGGTGGTCCATGGTCATCCCTATGCAAGCTGTGCCAAGGCCTGGCGGAAGGCCGGCGGCAGGTTGTCACCAAAGCGCACCCGGCCATCGGCCTGGGTGAAGATGCCGGTGCGGGCCAGCCATGCCTCGAATTCCGGCCCGGGCTTCAGGCCCAGGGTCTGACGTGCGTACAGCGCGTCGTGGAAGGAGGTGGTCTGGTAGTTGAGCATGATGTCGTCGGAGCCGGGGATGCCCATGATGAAGTTGATCCCGGCCACGCCCAGCAGGGTCAGCAGGGTGTCCATGTCGTCCTGGTCGGCTTCGGCGTGGTTGGTGTAGCAGATGTCGCAACCCATCGGCACGCCCAGCAGCTTGCCGCAGAAGTGGTCTTCGAGGCCGGCGCGGATGATCTGCTTGCCGTTGTACAGGTACTCCGGGCCGATGAAACCTACCACCGTGTTGACCAGGAACGGCTTGAAGTGGCGGGCCACGGCATAGGCGCGGGTTTCACAGGTCTGCTGGTCGACGCCGTGGTGGGCGTTGGCCGACAGGGCGCTGCCCTGGCCGGTTTCGAAGTACATCAGGTTTTGCCCGAGGCTGCCGCGTTGCAGCGACAGGCCCGCTTCGTAGCCTTCCTGCAGCACGTTCAGGTTGATGCCGAACCCGGCGTTGGCCGCTTCGGTGCCGGCGATGGACTGGAACACCAGGTCCAGTGGCACGCCACGGTTGATCGCCTCGATCGAGGTGGTGACATGGGTCAGCACGCAGGCCTGGGTGGGGATGTCGTAGCGCTGGATGATGGCGTCGAGCATTTCCAGCAAGGCGCAGATCGAAGCGATGCTGTCGGTGGCCGGGTTGATGCCGATCATGGCATCGCCGTTGCCGTACAGCAGGCCGTCGAGAATGCTGGCGGCGATGCCGGCCGGCTCGTCGGTCGGGTGGTTGGGCTGCAGCCGGGTCGACAGGCGCCCGCGCAGGCCCATGGTGCCGCGGAACCGGGTGACCACGCGAATCTTTTGTGCCACCAGCACCAGGTCCTGCACGCGCATGATCTTCGACACCGCTGCGGCCATTTCCGGCGTCAGCCCGGGCGCCAGGCTGCGCAGGCTGGCCTCGTCGGCCTCTTCGCTCAGCAGCCAGTCGCGCAGGCCACCTACGGTCAGGTGGCTGACCGGGGCGAAGGCCTGGGCATCGTGAGTGTCGAGGATCAGGCGGGTGACTTCATCCTCTTCGTAAGGAATCAGCGCTTCGTTGAGAAAATGGGACAGCGGGATATTGGCCAGGGCCATCTGCGCGGCGACGCGTTCGCCGTCGTTGCTGGCCGCCACGCCCGCCAGGTAGTCCCCCGAGCGGGCGGGGCTGGCCTTGGCCATCACTTCCTTGAGGCTGTCGAAGCGGTAGACCAGATGGCCGACCGTGTGTACGAAACTTGCCATACAGACTCTCCAGAGCCGCGGGTTGCCCCGCGGCGGGTGGCGGCGATCAGTGCAAGGCCTCTTCGGCCTTCTGGATCGCGGCGAATTCCTCTTCCGGTGTGCCCGCGACCAAGTGGTGGCGGCTGTAGAAAGCAAAGTAGGCAATTAATACCGCATAGATCACTGCGGCGCCAATCACCACCCTTGGGTCGACCAGGAAACCGGCGACCACAGCGATGCAAGCCAGTACCAGGGCCAGGCCCGAAGTGAAGATGCCACCGGGGGTACGGTATGGGCGCTCCATCTTCGGTCGGCGGATGCGTAGGGTGATGTGCGCGGCCATCATCAGCACGTAGGACAGGGTAGCGCCGAACACCGCCACAAGGATCAGCAGGTCACCCTGGCCGGTCAGCGACAGGGCAAAGCCGATGATCCCGGGGATGACCAGGGCCAGTACCGGGGCCTTGCTCTTGTTGGTTTCCGACAGTTTGCGCGGCAGGTAACCGGCGCGGGACAGGGCGAAGATTTGCCGGGAGTAGGCGTAGATGATCGAGAAGAAGCTGGCGATCAGCCCGGCCAGGCCGACCAGGTTGACGAAGCCGCCCATCCAGGTGCTACCGCCGTAGGCCTTGGACAAGGCTTCCACCAGTGGGTTGCCGGACGCTTTCAGTGCTTCGGAGCCTGCGCCGCCAGGGCCGACCACCAGGATCAGCAGGGCGAAGGCCAGCAGCACCAGCATGGCGCCGATCAGGCCGCGTGGCAGGTCACGCTTGGGGTTCTTGGTCTCTTCGGCAGCCAGCGGCACGCCCTCGACGGCGAGGAAGAACCAGATGGCGTAGGGGATGGCCGCCCACACGCCGACATAGCCGAACGGCAGGAAGCTGCTGGCGCCCACGGCGTCCGTTTTGGCGATGTCGAACAGGTTGGCTGCATCAAAATGGGGCACCATGCTCACCAGGAACACGGCCAGGGCGATGGCGGCGATGGCGGTGATGATGAACATCAGCTTCAACGCCTCTCCCACGCCAAAGATGTGGATGCCGATGAACACGATGTAGAACGCCAGGTAGATCATCCAGCCGCCGATGCCGAACAGTGACTGGCAGTAGGCACCGATGAACACTGCGATGGCGGCGGGGGCGATGGCGTATTCGATGAGGATCGCCGTCCCGGTGAGGAAGCCGCCCCAAGGGCCGAAGGCGCTGCGGGCAAAGCCGTAACCGCCGCCTGCGGTGGGGATCATCGACGACAGCTCGGCCAGCGAGAAGCACATGCACAGGTACATGGTGGCCATCAGCAGCGTGGCGAGGAACATGCCGCCCCATCCGCCCTGGGCCAGGCCGAAGTTCCAGCCGGCATAGTCGCCAGAGATGACGTAGGCCACGCCCAGGCCGACCAGCAGGACCCAGCCGGCGGCGCCTTTTTTCAGTTCACGTTGCTGGAAATAGTCCGAGCCGACCTTTTCGAAGTCGACGGAAGAGCCTGCCGGCGAGCCGGCGGAGTGATCGCTTGGCATAGATTCACCTGTTGTTTTTCTTGGTGGCCGGACGGGTTCCGGGCCGATGGTGATGGTTACTGCAGGAAGCGAGCCAGAGCGGTTGGTGCACGGTTGCCGCTCTGGGTTTTGTGTAAGCAGGCCTGGCCTCTTCGCGGGTGAACCCGCTCCCACAGGGGGTGTACAGCACCTTAAGCAGGCGCAGTACCTGTGGGAGCGGGTTTACCCGCGAAGAAGGCGACGCGGTTTAGAAGAAGCCCAACGGATTGATGTCGTAGCTCACCAGCAGGTTCTTGGTCTGCTGATAGTGGTCGAGCATCATCTTGTGCGTCTCACGCCCGACCCCCGACTTCTTGTAGCCACCGAACGCGGCATGCGCCGGGTACAGGTGGTAGCAGTTGGTCCACACGCGCCCGGCCTTGATCCCCCGGCCCATGCGGTAGGCACGGTTGATGTCGCGCGTCCACACGCCGGCACCCAGGCCGAACTCGGTGTCGTTGGCGATTGCCAGGGCTTCGGCTTCGTCCTTGAAGGTGGTGACGCTGACCACCGGGCCGAAAATTTCTTCCTGGAACACGCGCATCTTGTTGTTGCCCTTGAGCAGGGTCGGCTGGATGTAGTAACCGGTGGCCAGCGAGCCTTCCAGTTTCTCGACCTTGCCGCCAGTCAGCAGCTCGGCGCCTTCTTTCTGGGCGATGTCGAGGTACGACAGGATCTTCTCGAACTGCTGTTGCGAGGCCTGGGCGCCGACCATGGTGTCGGTGTCCAGCGGGTCGCCGCGCTTGATCTGCAGCACCTTCTTCATCACCACTTCCATGAACTGCGGGTAGATCGACTCCTGTACCAGTGCCCGGGAAGGGCAGGTGCATACCTCGCCCTGGTTGAAGAACGCCAGCACCATGCCTTCTGCCGCCTTCTCGATGAAGCTTGGCTCGGCTTGCATGATGTCTTCGAAATACACGTTCGGCGATTTGCCGCCCAGTTCGACGGTTGAAGGGATGATGTTCTCGGCGGCGCATTTCATGATGTGCGAGCCGACCGGGGTCGAGCCGGTGAAGGCGATCTTGGCGATGCGCTTGCTGGTGGCCAGTGCTTCACCGGCTTCGCGGCCATAGCCTTGCACCACGTTGAGCACGCCTTTTGGCAGCAGGTCACCGATCACCTCCAGCAGCACGGTGATGCCCAGCGGGGTCTGTTCGGCCGGCTTGAGCACCACGCAGTTGCCTGCGGCCAGTGCCGGGGCGAGCTTCCAGGCGGCCATCAGGATCGGGAAGTTCCACGGGATGATCTGCCCGACCACGCCCAGCGGCTCGTGGATGTGATAGGCCACGGTGCCTTCGTTGATTTCCGCGGCGCCGCCTTCCTGGGCGCGGATGCAGCCGGCGAAGTAACGGAAGTGGTCGACCGCCAGCGGAATGTCGGCATTGAGGGTTTCGCGGATCGGCTTGCCGTTGTCCCAGGTTTCGGTAATGGCCAGCAGTTCGAGGTTCTGCTCGATACGGTCGGCGATCTTCAGCAGAACGTTGGAGCGGTCCTGCACTGAAGTGCGGCCCCAGGCATCGGCCGCAGCGTGGGCGGCATCCAGGGCTTTATCGATGTCTTCGGCAGTGGAGCGAGGGAATTCAGCGATCAGCTTGCCATTCACCGGGGAGGTATTTTCGAAGTACTGCCCCTTTACCGGAGGAACGAACTCACCACCGATGTAGTTGCCGTAGCGGCTCTTGAAGGAAACCTTCGCGCCTTCGGTACCGGGATGTGCGTAACGCATGGGGTGTCTCCTGGCTATTGTGTTTGTTAGGGAGTTGGAAAGCGTAGAGCAAAGGTTGGGCCAGCGTTGCGAGCACCAGGCAAATCAATGACTTGGCTCGGTTGCCGGGGCCTGGCCCACCGTCGCTGTGCCAGCGCCGGTACGCGCGGGGGTGACACTTTGTGCCATTTGCGACACGTAACCGGAGGGTGCATTGCAAAGCCCTCCCGGGTGGAGGATGCTGGCGGGACTCTCTATCTGCGGAGAACTACAACAATGCAGAGCAATCATTTCAGTCGCCATGCCCAGCAAGTCCATACCGTCGCCCATGGTGGCGCCGGGGAGGGCGGCAGTGACCCGTCCATCGCCCGCTCCTGGCTGCGCTGCCTGGAGGACTACCACCTCGACCCGTCGGTGATCGAGGCCCCGGTGGTGCTCGAGCATGGGCGCCTGCTGGAAAGCCGCGAGCGCCTGCGCCAGGTGCTGCAGATTGCCGACCATGAAATGAACAGCCTGCACCAGCAGCTTTCCGGGGCCGGCCATGCGGTGCTGCTGACCGATGCCCGGGGGGTGATCCTCAATTGTGTCAGCGCGCCGACCGAACGGCGCAGCTTCGAGCGTGCCGGGCTGTGGCTGGGCGCTGACTGGAGCGAGGCGCGCGAGGGCACCAACGGCATTGGCACTTGCCTGGTCGAGCGCCAGGCGCTGACCATTCACCAGAACGAGCACTTCCGTGGTCGCCACACCGGCCTGACCTGCTCGGCCAGCCCGGTGTTCGACCCGCATGGCGAGTTGCTGGCAGTGCTGGATGTGTCTTCGGCACGGCCCGACGTTTCCCGGCAGAGCCAGTTCCACACCATGGCCCTGGTCAACCTGTCGGCGAAGATGATCGAAAGCTGCTACTTCCTGCGCCATTTCGAACAGCAATGGCTGCTGCGTTTTCACCTGCAGGCCGAGTCGGTCGGCCTGTTCAGCGAAGGCCTGCTGGCGTTCGACGGTGACGGGCGCATCTGCGCCGCGAACCAGAGCGCGCTGAACCTGCTGGGCACGGTGCGTGGTGGCGTGCTAGGCAAACCGCTGGAACGCTTTTTCGCTTGCAGCCACGACGAACTGTTCAGCCGCGCCACGCCCGGCGGCAGCACGGCCTGGCCGCTGCATACCCTGGACGGGCGCCAGGTGTTCGCCAGCCTGCGTGGCCAGGCGCGCGCCCCGGTGTGGTCGGTGCCGGCTGCCCAGCCGCGACCCGCGCGGGAAGTGGAGCCGCTTGTCTGCCTGCTCGACCCGGCCTTGCAGAACGACTTCCGCCGCAGCGTGCGGGTGTTCGAGCGCGATGTGCCGCTGCTGCTGCGCGGCGAGACCGGCTGCGGCAAGGAGGCCTTTGCCCAGGCCGTGCACCAGGCCAGCGAGCGGCGCGGCAAGCCGTTCGTCGCCATCAACTGTGCCTCGATACCGGAGAGCCTGATCGAGAGCGAACTGTTCGGCTACCGCGGCGGCAGCTTTACCGGTGCGCGCAAGGAGGGCATGCGCGGCAAGCTGCTGCAGGCCGACGGCGGCACCTTGCTGCTGGACGAGATTGGCGACATGCCACTGGCCCTGCAAACCCGCCTGCTGCGCGTGCTGGAGGAACGCCAGGTGGTGCCCATCGGTGGCGAGCCGCAGGCGGTTGACGTGCGCATCGTCAGCGCTACCCACCGTGACCTGCTGGAACGGGTGGAGCAGGGTAGTTTCCGCGAGGACCTGTATTACCGCCTCAATGGCCTGGAGGTAGCATTGCCGGCGGTGCGCGAGCGCAGTGACAAGGCACAGTTGCTGGACTTTCTGCTGCGTCAGGAGGCACAGGGAGAACCGATCGATATCGAGCCGAGGGCGCGCCAGGCACTGCTCGACTTCGCCTGGCCGGGCAACGTGCGGCAGATGCGCAACGTGCTGCGTACCCTGGTGGCACTTTGCGAAGACTCCCGGATCATGTTCCCTGATCTCCCCGCCATTGTTCGCGAGGGCTGCGCCCTCGATCGCCGGCAAGCCAGCTCCCACCTTGACGGCACTGGCTTCAAGCCCTGTGCAAACCCTGTGGGAGCCGGCTTGCCGGCGATAGGGCCAGCTGCGTTGGAGGATGCCGAGCGTCATGCACTGCTGGCGACCTTGCAGGCAAAACACTGGCACCTCACCCGTGTCGCCGAGCACTTGGGCATCAGCCGCAATACCTTGTATCGAAAACTGCGCAAACACGGCATTACCAGGGCCGACTGAGCGAAACATCTGGTGCGATTTGTCGCGCCCTGGGCTACCCTGCCTCGATGTTTTGCGAGGTCGACCATGCATATTCACATTCTCGGTATTTGCGGCACTTTCATGGGCTCGCTGGCGGTGCTGGCCAAGGAACTTGGCCACCGCGTCACCGGCTCGGACGCCAACGTCTATCCCCCGATGAGCACCCAGCTCGAAGCCCAGGGCATCGAGCTGACCCAAGGCTATGACCCGGCCCAGCTGGACCCGGCGCCAGACCTGGTGGTAATCGGCAACGCCATGTCGCGTGGCAACCCGGCGGTAGAGTACGTGCTGAACAAGGGCCTGCCTTATGTTTCCGGCCCGCAGTGGCTGGCCGACCACGTGTTGCAGGGCCGCTGGGTGCTGGCCGTTGCCGGTACCCACGGCAAGACCACTACCAGCAGCATGCTGGCCTGGGTGCTTGAACATGCCGGCATGAGCCCGGGCTTCCTGATCGGCGGTGTACCGCAGAACTTCTCGGTTTCGGCGCGCCTGGGCGATACGCCGTTCTTCGTGGTCGAAGCCGACGAGTACGACAGCGCCTTCTTCGACAAGCGCTCGAAGTTCGTCCACTACCACCCGCGCACGGCGATTCTCAACAACCTTGAGTTCGACCATGCGGACATCTTCCCCGACCTGTCCTCGATCGAACGGCAGTTCCACCACCTGGTGCGCACCATCCCCAGCGAAGGCCTGGTCATCCACCCCACCACCGAGCAGGCGCTGGAACGGGTGATCGGCATGGGTTGCTGGACCCCGGTGCAAACCACCGGCGCAGGTGGCCAGTGGCAAGCTCGCCTGCTCAGCCCTGACGGCTCGCGCTTCGAAGTGCTGTTCGACGGCGAAGCGCAGGGCGTGGTGGATTGGGCACTCACTGGCCAGCACAACGTCGCCAACGCCCTGGCCACCCTGGCAGCGGCGCGTCATGTAGGCGTTGTGCCAGCCATGGGCATCGAAGGCCTGAGCGCCTTCAAGAGCGTCAAGCGGCGCATGGAGAAGGTTGCCGAAGTGCAGGGCGTGACCATCTACGATGACTTCGCCCACCACCCGACCGCAATTGCCACTACCCTCGACGGCCTGCGCAAGCGAGTCGGCGAGGCCCCGGTGATCGCCGTGATCGAGCCGCGCTCCAACTCGATGAAACTCGGTGCCCACCGCGACGGCCTGCCGGAAAGCGTCAACGACGCCGACCAGGTGATCTGGTACGCCCCGGCCAACCTTGGCTGGGACCTGGCTGCCACCGCCGCGCAATGCAAAGTGCCCAGCGTGGTGGCCGACAGCCTCGAAGCGATCATCGAGCGGGTCAAGGGCCAGGCCCGCCCAGGCACTCATGTAGTGATCATGAGCAACGGCGGCTTCGGCGGCCTGCACGGCAAGCTGGCCGAGGCACTGAAGTGAGCGGGCCGGAACGCATCACCCTGGCCATGACGGGTGCCTCTGGCGCCCAGTATGGCCTGCGCCTGCTCGACTGCCTGGTGCGTGAGGACCGCGAGGTGCACTTCCTGATCTCCAAGGCCGCGCAACTGGTGATGGCCACGGAGACCGACGTGGTGCTGCCGGCCAAGCCACAGGCGATGCAGGCCTTCCTCACCGAATATACCGGCGCTGCCGACGGGCAGATCCGCGTGTATGGCAAGGAAGACTGGATGTCGCCGGTGGCCTCGGGCTCCGGCGCCCCGGCGGCGATGGTGGTGGTGCCCTGTTCCACCGGCACCTTGTCGGCGATTGCCACCGGTGCCTGCAACAACCTGATCGAACGTGCTGCCGACGTTACCCTCAAGGAACGTCGCCAGTTGATCCTGGTGCCGCGCGAGGCGCCGTTCTCCACCATCCACCTGGAAAACATGCTCAAGCTGTCGCAGATGGGCGCGGTGATCCTGCCGGCGGCGCCCGGCTTTTACCACCAGCCGCAGACCATCGACGACCTGGTCGACTTCGTGGTGGCGCGCATTCTCAACCTGCTGAACATTCCCCAGGACATGTTGCCGCGCTGGGGTGAGCACCACTTCGGGGTGGATGATTGAAGCGAGCGCTGGCGGGCTTGCTGGCGCTGGTGGTGCTCGGTGGCTGCGCCACTGTGCGCACGCTGGATGCTAACAAACCCGGGGCGCCGGTGGTATATGCCGGTACCCGGTTGGACTTGTATGTGATCAATGGCGGCTGCTGCCCGCGGGATCATTATGGGGCTGAAGCGCCGGCGTATCCGGGGCTGGACCTGCCGGGGAGCATGTTGCTCGATACTCTGTTGTTGCCGTTGTCGTTGCTCACGGCAGCCGGTGTAGGCTTCCAGGCCACCGGTGGCCTGTAAGGGCCCTTTCGCGGGTAAACCCGCTCCCACAGGTACTGCACCAGGCCTGAGATCGGTGCAACTCCTGTGGGAGCGGGTTTACCCGCGAAGAGGCCCTGGCAGGTAAAGCCTACTTCTTGCCCAACCTGCGCAACTCATCCGACTCCACAATCCGCACCCCGTCCTCTTCCTCCAGCGCCAGCCGCCACAGCGCCCGGGCCAGGGTACAAGCCTCGATCCCCCGATATTTCCCAGGTATCAGCTTGGCAAACGGCGAAGCCAGCCGTTCACTGAGCCGTGGCTGAATCCGTTCGCCCAGCAACAACGACGGCCGCACGATGGTCAGCTGCGGCCAATCCTGCGCCTTGAGTGCCTCTTCCATCTCGCCCTTGACCCGGTTGTAGAAAATCGATGATTTCGGGTCGGCGCCCAACGCACTGACCACCAGCAGATGCCGCGCGCCCAACTCCCGGGCCCGCTTGCTGAATGCCACGACCATGTCCAGATCCACCGCGCGGAAAGCCGATTCGGAGCCAGCCTGCTTCAGCGTGGTACCCAGGCAGCAATAGGCGATATCGACCCGCCCGGCCAGCTGCGGCAGGAATACCGCCGGGTCACCCACCGGATTTTCCAGGTGCGGGTGCTCGGCCAGTGGCCGGCGGGTAGGCGCCAGGACGCGGGTGATGGTGGGCTCGTTGAGCAGGCGGTCGAGCAGGTGTTCACCTGTCAGACCCGTGGCACCGGCAAGCAGGACATGCTGAGGCGTCAAATACATGATGTCTCTCCCTTGTTACACACAAGCTTAGTGGCTGGGTGGCGTTTGCGCCTGTTCCCCCACATCGGCCTGTGCGGCGTTACGCAATGCTTCTTCGGCCTGTTGCCGGCGCAGGTGCTGCCAGTGCTCCAGCACGCTTGGCGGCGCCCACAGCTGCGGTTCGGAGGCCTCGAAACCTTCCCTTTGTTCTCTTTCGGCAACGCTGGCGCGCGCCAGTTCAAACGCTTGTTTAAGGTCGTCGGTCTGATTCAGCGCTTCGGCGAACAGGGCGTCGCCAAAGTAGGTGAAGTCGGCTTCTTCAGAGCAACCGAAGGACACGCGGTCGGCCCGGGCGGCGGTCATGATCAGCGTGCGCTCATCCTTGAGCGGGGCGATATAGCCCCCGGAATAGCACGCGGATATGACAATGACCTTGTCGCGGTCCTTCAGCGGCGCCAGGGCACTGGCCAGTTCGTCGGCGGACAGGTCGGCCAGCTGCAGGCGCGGCTGGTCGAACACCAGCTGATGGTCGTGGCTGCCATGGCTGGTGAGGTAGATGAACACCAGGTCTTCGGGGCCGCTGCGCTCGGCCAGAGTGCGGGCGGCGCGAGTAAGGTTTTCACGCGTGGCCATGGGGCGGGTGGTCATGTGGTCGCGGTGGTTGACCAAGGTCACTTGGCCGCGGGCGCCAAAGCGTACCTTGAGCATGTTGCTGACGTAATCGGCTTCGCGCAGGAACACGCTCTGCTGGCCATCGCCGGCCACTACCAGGCTGTACAACTGGACCGGTGGCGCCGAGCGCGGTACCCGGGCCAGCGCTTCGTCGAGCAAACGGCCCTGGTTGAGCAACGCCAGGTCCAGCGGGTCGGGCAACAGCTTGCCGTTCTGGTCGCGCACGCGCACGCCGTTGCTCCAGGTGCCGCTTTCGACCTTACCGTTGGCCAGAATCAGCCGGCCCTGACCGTGGTAGGCATCGTTGAGGAAGCCACCGATGTATTTGCTGCCGTCTGCCAGCTGCAGGCTGCCCTGGCCCGACAGGCGCCAGTCGGCGAAGGTGCCCTTGTAGTGGCTGCCATCGCTGCCCAGCAGTTCGCCTTCGCCGACCAGCGAGCCGTCCTTGAATTCGCCGATCCACACATCACCATCGGCATTTTCGTAGCGGCCACGGCCTTCGAGGCGGTTGTCCTTGAACTCGCCGATGTATTGCTCGCCGTCGACGCTGTCGTAGGTGCCGCTGCCTTCCAGCTGGCCATTGATGAAGTGGCCGCTGAACTGGTTGCCGCTGGCATCGCTGCGCACCCCGGCACCGTTGGGCTTGCCCTTGGCGAACAGGCCCTGGTAGCGGCTGCCGTCTGCCAGCTCCAGCTCGCCGGCGCCTTCGTACAGGTCGTCCTTGAACTGGCCGCGGTAGGTCTGGTCGGCTTGCTTGAGGGTGCCTTCGCCGTCGCGGCGGCCGTGGCTGAAGGTGCCGGCATAGTGGCTGCCTGGGGTGGTCAGCTCACCCAGCCCCTGGAACAGCCCTGCGGCGAACTGGCCGCGGTACACCTCGCCGTTGCGGCCGTGCCATTCGCCCTGGCCGTGCCATTGGCCGTCCTTGAACGTACCGGCGTACCAGCTGCCGTTGGGGTAGTCGATCCGCCCCTCGCCTTGCAGCAGGCCATCGACCACCTGCCCCCGGTACCGCCCGCCGTCAGGCAGGCGCGCGTCCGGCGGGAGCAGCGATTCGCCATCGCCGCAGGCGGCGAGCAGCAGGACCAGGGTGATGGGGAGCAGTGGACGCATGGCGAGAACCGGGCAATAGGTTTGCCGAGTATGCCGCAGAATGGGATCCTGAAACAGCGAACGCGATCCTTGTGGGACTTCAGCTTTGCGCAATACCTGTGGGAGCGGCTTTAGCCGCGAACACCGGCGAAGCCGGTGCCATGCACCGAGTTGCCTGCTTCGCGGGCGCGCCCGCTCCCACAGGGTTGTGCGCTGCCTGTGCGGCTCAGCGCACGCCCGGCGAAACGATGATCTTTACATTCTCCTCCTTGTTGTTGACCAATTCCTCGAAGCCCAGCTCGACAATCTGCTCCAGCCCGATCCGCCCGGTCACCAGCGGGCGAATGTCCAGCCTGCCGTCAGCGATGAAAGCGATCACATCGGCGAACTCGCCGTTGTAGGCCAACGCCCCCAGTACCTGCTTTTCGGTGGAAACCAGCTCGAAGAAGTTGAACTCGCTAGGCTCCTCGAATATCCCCACCAGCACGCACTTGCCGGCCTTGCGGATGGTGTCGATGGCCAGCTTGGCCGTGTGCTTGTTGCCGATGCATTCAAAACTTACATCCGCCCCCAGCCCGGCAGTCAGCTTGCGGATTTCCGCCAGGGCGTCGCACTGGCTGGGGTCCAGCACCACGCTGGCGCCCACCTCTTTGGCCTTGGCCTTGCGCGCCGAGGACATTTCCAGGGCGATCACCTGCGCCGCGCCTGCCGCCTTGGCACACATGATGGTGCACAAGCCGATAGTGCCGGCACCGACCACCACCACTGTCTGGCCAAGCAGGCTGCCGGCCTTCTTTACCGCATGCATGCCCACTGCCAGCGGCTCGATCAGCGCCCCGGCCTCCGCCGGAAACCCCTGCGGCAGCTTGTACAGCAGGTTGGCGGGCACGTTGACCAGTTCGGCAAAGGCGCCGTTGTTCATCAGGCCGGTGAAGGCCAGGCGCTCGCAGATGTTGTACAGGCCGTGGGTGCAGTAGTAGCAAGTGCCGCAATGCTGGCAGGCGTCCGCAGCCACCGGGTCACCGACGGCAAAACCTTGCACGCCTTCACCCAGCTTGGCAATTTGGCCGCAGAACTCGTGGCCGAGGATGCACTGGCCCTGGATGCCGGTCAGCGGGTGTGGTGCCTCTACCGGGATGAATACCGGGCCGGCGACGTATTCGTGCAGGTCGGAGCCGCAGATGCCGCACCAGTCCACCTTGATCTGCACCCATCCGGGCGCAGGGTCGGCCGGCAGGGGCACCTGTTCGACGCGAATGTCATTGCGGCCATGCCAGACGGCGGCGCGCATGTGGGTGTGGCTCAGGTCATTCATTGTTGTTCTCCAGGCTCACGGAAAGGGCTTAGTGCTTGCGCAGGAACGCGAGCAGTTGCTGGTTGACCTGTTCGGCCGCCTCCATCTGCACCATGTGCCCAGCCTCGGGCAGCACCAGCACCTCAGCCTCCAGCGCTTCGGCATGGCTGGCCGGGATGATCGCGTCCTTGCCGCCCCACACCACCAGGGCCGGGTGTTGCCCCAGTATCCCGCGCAGGTCATGGCACTGCCGGTCGCCGTCGGCGATGGCCGATGCCAGCAGTCGCAACGCCTCGTCTACCCCTTCCAGGCGCTTGAACTTGAGCATGTCCTCCAGCATCTGCCGGGTGACCAGTGCCGGGTCGGCAAACAGCTGCACCATCTGCGGCTTGAGGGCATTGCGGTTGGCGGCAGCGACGAAGCCTTGCAGGTACTGCCCGTTGATCGCCTCGCCCAACCCGGCACTGGCCACCAGGCTCAGGCTGGCAACCCGCTGCGGTGCCAGGCGCGCCACGTTCAGGCTGACCGCGCCACCCATGGAGTGGCCGGCCAGGTGGGCCTTGGCGATATCCAGGTGGTCGAGCAGGGCCAGCACGGTTTCGCTCAACTCATCCAGGTCCCCTCGTTGCAGGGCCTTGGCCGACTCGCCATGGCCCGGCAGATCGAGGGCGATTACCCGTCGTTCAGCAGCCAGTGCCGGGTGGTTGAACAGCCAGTTGTTCAGGTCGCCACCAAAACCGTGCACCAGCACCAGCGGCGTTCCGCCTTCGCCCAGTTCGAACCAGCGCAGCAGGCGACCGCCCACTTCCGCCTTCTGCGGGGCTGGGCCTTGGGCCTGGTCGGCACCACCTTCGGCGACGAACTCGGCCTGGAAACGCTGCACCACGGCATCGATTTCAGCTTCTTCGGCTTCACCTTCCACCACCACCGCCAGCAGCGCACCGACCGGCAGGGTTTCATCCGGTTTGGCCACCTGGCGACGCAGCACACCGCTGAACGGGGCTTCGACGCTGCTGCTGATCTTGTCGGTCTCGACGTCCAGCACCTCGTCGCCCTTGTTGATTTCGT
This sequence comes from Pseudomonas sp. NLJ1, assembly GCF_049486705.1. NCBI lineage: Bacteria > Pseudomonadati > Pseudomonadota > Gammaproteobacteria > Pseudomonadales > Pseudomonadaceae > Pseudomonas > Pseudomonas sp. NLJ1. Next base: position 3,426,454 of record NZ_CP137735.1, read on the forward strand.
CACCTTCCTGCTTGAGCCAGGTGTCCACCCGGCCTTCGGTCATCGACAGGCCCCACTTGGGCATGGTCAGGGTATGGATCTGGCTCATGCGGCACTCCTTGCGGCTTCGATCACTTTGCGTACCGCAGCCTCGATCTTTGCCGCGTCGGGGATGTACAGGTCTTCCAGGGCATCGGAGAACGGCACAGGAGTATGCGGGGCGGTGACCATTTCGATCGGGCCCCTGAGCGCGCCGAAGGCCTTCTGTGCCACCAGCGCGCTGATGTCGGTGGCCATGGAGCAACGCGGGTTGGCTTCGTCGATCACCACCAGGCGGCCGGTCTTTCCCACGCTTTCCAGGATACTGTCCTCATCCAGCGGGCTGGTGGTGCGCAGGTCCAGCACTTCGCAGTCGATACCCTGGCGGGCCAGGTTGTTGGCTGCGTCCAGCGCCACATGCACCATGCGGCCATAGGTGACCAGGGTCACATCGTCACCATCGCGCAGGAAGTTGGCTTCACCGAACGGCACGGTGTAGACCTCTTCCGGCACCTCGCCTTGCATGCTGTACAACAGCTTGTGCTCGCAGAAGATCACCGGGTCGTTGTCGCGGATTGCCTGGATCAACAGGCCCTTGGCATCGTACGGCGAGGAGGGGCACACCACCTTCAGGCCTGGAATGTGCGTCCACAGCGAGGTGAGCATCTGCGAGTGCTGGGCCGCCGCGCGCAGGCCGGCACCGTACATGGTGCGCATCACCAGCGGGGTGACCGCCTTGCCGCCGAACATGTAGCGGAATTTGGCGGCCTGGTTGAGGATCTGGTCCAGACAGCAGCCGGCGAAGTCGACGAACATCAGCTCGCACACTGGGCGCAGGCCCTGGGTGGCAGCACCGACGGCGGCGCCGACGTAGCCGATTTCCGACAGCGGCGCGTCGAGTACACGCCCCGGGAACTGGTGGTAAAGGCCCTTGGTCACGCCCAGCACGCCACCCCAGGCGTCATCCTCGCCAGGGGCACCGGCACCGCCGGCAACGTCTTCGCCAATGATGAATACCGTGTTGTCGCGGCGCATTTCCTGGGCCAGGGCTTCGTTGATGGCCTGCTGGTAGCTGATCTTTCTTGCCATGGTGGTTCTCCTGTTGTTCTTGTAATCCGCGGCTCAGGGGTAGGCGACGTAGACGTCGGTGAGCAGGTCGGCGGGCTGTGGCTTGGGATCGGATTTGGCGCGGCGCACGGCGTCTTCGATCAGGTCCTCTACGCGGGCATCGATGGCGTCCAGTTGCGCAGCCGTGAGCAGGCCGGCGCGGGTGGTCTTGTTGCGGAACTGCATGAGGCAGTCGCGGGATTCACGCAGGTTCTTCACTTCATCAGGGGCGCGGTAGGTTTGTGCATCGCCTTCGAAATGGCCGTAATAGCGGCTGAGCTTGACCTCGATCAGCGACGGGCCTTGCCCGGAACGTGCGCGTTCGATGGCAGCGCCGGCGGCCTCGTACACGGCAAAGAAGTCGAAACCGTCGATGGTGACACCGGGCATGCCGAAACCCGCAGCGCGGTCGGCGATATGGTCGCAGGCCACCGACCAGGTCGAGGCGGTGGCTTCGGCGTAACCGTTGTTCTCGGCGACGAAGATGCACGGCAGGTTCATGATCGACGCCATGTTCATGGCTTCGAACACCGCGCCTTCGTTGGAAGCGCCATCGCCGAAGAAGGCCACCGACACGTCGTCACGGCCCTTGATCTTGGCTGCAAGTGCGGCCCCGGCCACCAGGGGGGCACCGGCACCGACGATGCCGTTGGCGCCGAGCATGCCTTTTTCCAGGTCGGCAATATGCATCGAGCCGCCTTTGCCCCCGCACACGCCGGTCTTCTTGCCGTAGATTTCGGCCATCATGCCGTACACATCCACGCCCTTGGCGATGCAGTGTCCATGACCGCGGTGGGTCGAGGCGATGCAGTCGCTGTCACGCAGGTGGGCCATGACCCCGGCGGCGGAAGCTTCTTCGCCGGCATACAGGTGGACGAAGCCGGGGATCTCGCCGGTGGCGAACTCCACGTGCAGGCGTTCTTCGAAGGCGCGGATGGTGCGCATCACTTCATAGGCATGCAGCAATTGTTCGGTACTGAGTTGATTGGACATCTTGTTGTTCTCCAGGGTTGTCTCAACACGGGTTTGCAGGGTGCAACCGGTGGCCGCGAGGTACCGCCAGCAGGTGATGGCGAGCGGCATGCGCCAGCACGGCCTCGACGTCCACGCTCAACGGGCCTTGGTGGTCGAGGGTGATGGTGGGGGTGTCGTGTTCGGCGAATTCGATTTCGCGTTCACCGTCCAGCGCCAGCGTGCCGCTGGCCAGGCTCAGGCGATGGGCAACGCCAGGCGTCAGCGGGCCGCTGGCGGTGATGCCGCAGCCTTGCAGCAGGCCGGGTGCCAGCGGTGCCAACAGTGCTTGTTCGGCACCGGGGTTCAGGCGTACCCAGGCGCCGTGCGGGTCCTGGCGCGACACCGGGCACCACAGGCCGCACAGGGCCGACAGGCCGATGGCATGGGGTTCGGCGAAACAGGCGAAGACTTCGCAAAGGTCCTCGCTGCGGCTAAGGGCCCGAGCGCCGATGAAGCGTTGGGGCGACACCGCCACCTCCACCAGGGCCCATTCGGCAAGATGTTGTTCGGGCACCTTAACCAGCAAGCGCTTGTTGCGGCGCAGGCCGATGCTGGCCGGTACCCGGCCGCTGGCAAGCAGGCCGCCAGCCAGGCCGGCACTGGTGGCTTCGCGCAGTTCGGGGAAGGCATTGTTGGTGCCGGTGGACAAGGTCAGCAGCGGTACGTCACCGGCCTCGGCGGCGACTGCCTTGTGGGTGCCGTCGCCACCGAGCACGGCGATCATCGCCACACCGCGCTCGACCATGAGGCGGGTGGCCAGGCGGGTATCGGCAACAGTCTGGGTCAGCGGCAGGTCAAGTATCTCGATGGCTGGCCAGTGCTGGTCACGGGCGATCGGGCCCTGGCCGGCCTTGAGCACGGCGGCGGCAATGCCGGTCATGTCGCTGGGCAGCAGCACCTGGCCGATGCCGGTGGCACCGAAGGCGGCCAGCAGGCGCTGGATCGCCGAGGCCTTGTCGGTGCTCGAATAGAGCCCGGCATTGGCGGTCAGGCGGCGCAGGTCGCGGCCAGAGGCAGGGTTGGCAATGATCCCGACGGTCGGGGCGGGCAGCGGCATGGCGCACCTCGTATTCTTGTTTGCCAAGGCAGGAGCAAGCCCGGTGCCAGCTTTCTTTCGGGTGGCCGAAAATGGCGCGTTAGAGGGGTTGGTTGGCATTCAGGCGCGCAGCCAGGGCGGCGCCGGCGAGACGCAGGGTGCCAACGCCGGGCCGGCATGACCGAGACGCTGAGACGCTGCGTCTCAAGCCGGCCGGTAATCACGCAGTGCTTGTCGAGGCATGCCAGGAGGCGCTTAATGGCCGGACAACGATAAAAACAGCAACGAGAACCGGAGGGCCCGAATGCTTGCCGCGAACTCCCGAGCCCATGTCGACTGTGTCAGCAGGGTGCTGAAGAATGCCGACCGCCTGCCGCAGGCGCCGGTGCCGCCGCTGATCCTCGATTCATGGCGCCGTTCCATGGAGCTGTACCGCCTCGACCCCGGTTCCCAGCAGGGGCCGCGCATCCTGTCTCAAAGCCTGCTCAACGAATGCCGCGAACGCGCCGAACTGTTCCTGCGCATCGCCAGCGATGCCGTGGCCCGCCTGCATGAGCGGGTACGCGGTGCCGATTACTGCGTGCTGCTTACCGATGCCCTGGGGCGCACCATCGATTACCGGGTCGAGTCGGCCATCCGCAACGACTGCCGCAAGGCCGGGTTGTACCTGGGCACCTGCTGGTCGGAGGGCGAGGAGGGCACCTGCGGCGTGGCGGCGGTGTTGACCAGCAAAGCGCCGGTCACGGTGCACAAGCGCGATCACTTCCGCGCTGCGTTCATTGGCCTGACCTGTACGGCGGCACCGGTGTTCGACCCGTTGGGCGAGTTGCTGGGCGTGGTGGATGTCTCGGCCTTGCAATCGCCGGATGACCGCCGCAGCCAGCACCTGATCCGCCAACTGGTCGAGCAGACTGCTCGCGAGATCGAAAATGCCTTCTTCATGCACAGTGCCCAGGGCCATTGGGTGATGCGTGCCCATGGCACGCCGGGCTATGTGGAAAGCCAGCCCGACTACCTGCTGGCCTGGGACGCTGATGGCCGCCTGCAGGCGATCAACAGCCTGGCTCGGCAGCGCCTGGTGGAACGCCTGGGGCGTTTGCCCGAGCACATTGGCGAACTGTTCGACATGGACCAGCTGCGCCGCGTGAATGCATCGTCCGCTCAACGCCTGCCGGGCCTGGGTGGGCTGTACGGCCGGGTCAGCGCACCCAGCCAGCGCCAGCGTGCGCAGCCGTTGCGCCAGGCCCAGGACGCCCGCATCGAGCAGCATCTGCGCCTGGCCACGCGGGTCAAGGACTGCAACCTGGCGGTGCTGGTGCAAGGCGAGACGGGGGCCGGCAAAGAAGTATTCGCTCGCCAACTGCATCAGCAAAGCCTGCGTCGCGATGGCCCGTTCGTCACCCTGAACTGCGCGGCCATCCCGGAAAGCCTGATCGAGAGTGAACTGTTCGGCTATGTGGCCGGGGCCTTCACCGGGGCTTCCAGCAAAGGCATGCAGGGGCTGTTGCAGCAGGCCGATGGCGGCACGCTGTTCCTTGACGAAATCGGTGACATGCCGCTGAACCTGCAAACCAGGTTGCTGCGTGTGCTGGCCGAGGGTGAAGTGGCGCCGCTGGGCGCGGCGCGGCGGGAGCAGGTGGATATCCAGGTGATTTGCGCGACCCATCGCGATTTGGCGGCGATGGTGGAGGATGGGCGTTTTCGTGAGGACCTGTACTTCCGCCTGGCCAATGCCCGCTTCGAGTTGCCACCGCTGCGCGAGCGTGAGGACCGTTTGGGGCTGATTCACCAGTTGCTGGCCGAAGAGGCAGATGCCTGCGGGGTCGAGGTGGTGTTGACGGATGATGCGCTGCAGGCGCTGCTGGTTTATCGCTGGCCGGGGAATTTGCGCCAGCTGCGGCAGGTGTTGCGCTATGCCTGTGCGGTGAGTGAGGGCGGTCGGGTGCAGGTGCAGGACCTGCCGCAGGAAGTACGCGGCGAGGTGGTCGCTTCGGCTGAAAGCAGCACGTCTTGTCCGGCCCGGCAGTTGTTGCTGGATGCGCTGATCCGCCATCGCTGGAAGCCGGCTGATGCGGCGCGGGCTCTGGGGATCTCGCGGGCGACCTTGTACCGGCGGGTGCATGAGCATCACATCGAGATGCCGCGGATGAAGGGGTAGGGCCCTGGGGGCGCTGTGCGCCCCTTTCGCGACACAAGGCCGCTCCTACAAGAACGGCGTCGCTCCTGAGGTATGCGCGATACCTGTGGGAGCGGGTTCACCCGCGAACACCGGCGAAGCCGGTGCCATGCACCGCGTCGCATTCTTCGCGGGTAAACCCGCTCCCACAGCTACCGCACAAACCTCAAGGGCAGCATGCATCCTGTAGGACCGCGACGAGGCCCTGGCAGGCAATAAAAAACCCCGGCACAAGTCCGGGGTTTTCGGTACATCACACTACTCGATCACTCTTCGTTAGCCAGTTTGTGCTCGAGGTAGTGAATGTTGACGCCGCCTTTGCAGAAACCTTCATCACGCACCAGGTCGCGGTGCAGCGGGATGTTGGTCTTGATGCCGTCGACGACGATCTCGTCCAAGGCATTGCGCATGCGCGCCATGGCTTCGTCGCGGTCCTTGCCGTAGGTGATCAGCTTGCCGATCAGCGAGTCGTAGTTCGGCGGAACCGAGTAACCGCTGTACAGGTGCGAATCCACACGTACGCCGTTGCCGCCCGGGGCGTGGAAGTGCTTCACCTTGCCTGGGCTCGGGATGAACTTCTTCGGGTCTTCGGCGTTGATACGGCATTCCAGCGCATGGCCACGGATGACCACGTCTTCCTGGCGGAACGACAGCTTGTTGCCAGCGGCGATGCTCAGCATCTCCTTGACGATGTCGATACCGGTCACCATCTCCGACACCGGGTGCTCAACCTGCACGCGGGTGTTCATCTCGATGAAGTAGAAGCGGCCGTTCTCGTACAGGAACTCGAAAGTACCCGCACCACGGTAGCCGATCTCGATGCACGCATCGACGCAGCGCTTGAACACTTCCTGACGGGCTTTTTCGTCGATGCCCGGGGCTGGCGCTTCTTCCAGTACCTTCTGGTGACGGCGCTGCAGCGAGCAATCACGGTCGCCCAGGTGGATGGCGTTGCCCTGGCCGTCGGACAGTACCTGTACTTCCACGTGGCGTGGGTTGGTCAGGAACTTCTCCAGGTAGACCATCGGGTTGCCGAAGGCGGCGCCGGCTTCGGTACGGGTGAGCTTGGCCGAGGCAATCAGGTCCTCTTCCTTGTGCACCACGCGCATGCCGCGACCACCACCGCCACCGGCGGCCTTGATGATCACCGGGTAGCCGACGTCACGAGCGATCGCCAGGGCGACCTCTTCGTCTTCCGGCAGTGGGCCATCGGAGCCCGGCACGGTCGGTACGCCCGACTTGATCATCGCGTCCTTGGCCGAAACCTTGTCGCCCATCAGGCGAATGGTGTCGGCTTTCGGGCCGATGAAGGCGAAACCGGATTTTTCCACCTGCTCGGCGAAATCGGCGTTTTCCGCCAGGAAGCCGTAGCCCGGGTGAATCGCGGTGGCGCCGGTCACTTCGGCGGCAGCGATGATCGCCGGGATATGCAGGTAGGAATCCTTGGACGATGCAGGGCCGATGCAGACCGACTCGTCTGCCAGCCCCAGGTGCATCAGTTCACGGTCGGCGGTGGAGTGCACGGCGACTGTCTTGATACCCAGCTCTTTGCAGGCACGCAGGATCCGCAGGGCAATTTCCCCGCGGTTGGCGATCAGGACTTTTTCGAGCTTCCCAGACATCGTTGGCTCTCCGCGATTCAAACGACGGTGAACAGCGGCTGGTCGAACTCAACCGGCTGGCCGTCTTCTACCAGGATGGCGTCGATGACACCGCCAACATCGGCTTCGATGTGGTTCATCATCTTCATGGCTTCGACGATGCACAGGGTGTCGCCTTTCTTCACGGTCTGGCCAACTTCAGCGAAGTTCGGCGAGGTCGGCGAAGGCTTGCGGTAGAAGGTACCTACCATTGGCGAGCGGATCACGGTGCCTTTCAGAGCCGGGGCGGCGGCAGCGGCTTCGGCGGCAGGGGCAGCAGCGGCAACCGGGGCAGCAGCAGGAGCGGCAGCCATCGGGGCAGGTGCGTAGAACTGCTGGGCAGCCGGGGTCTTGCTGTGACGGCTGATACGGACCGACTCTTCGCCTTCCTTGATCTCCAGCTCGTCGATGCCAGACTCTTCCAGCAGCTCGATCAGTTTCTTGACTTTACGGATATCCATTAATCATCAACTCCCAAAGGTTCGGTCAGGGGGCGAAATACAAAAAACGTATCTGAAACGTTTCTCTCGAACCCTGGCCCACTGAGGCCAGGGTTTTCATCATTTGGGCTGTGCGTTGGCAGCCAGTTGTTCCAGCGCGGACTCCAGGGCCAGGCGATAACCGCTGGCGCCCAGGCCGCAGATCACTCCTACGGCAACATCGGAAAAGTAGGAGTGGTGGCGGAACGGTTCGCGTTTGTGCACGTTGGACAGATGCACTTCGATGAATGGGATGCTCACCGCAAGCAATGCGTCACGTAATGCGACGCTTGTGTGGGTGAAAGCAGCCGGATTGATCAGGATGAAGTCCACACCCTCGTTGCGTGCGGCGTGAATGCGGTCGATCAGTTCATACTCGGCGTTGCTCTGCAGGTACTGCAGATGGTGGCCTGCGGCGCGGGCACGTTGCTCCAGGTCCTGGTTGATCTGGGCCAGGGTCACGGCGCCGTAGTGGCCAGGCTCGCGGGTACCGAGCAGGTTGAGGTTGGGGCCGTGAAGCACCAGTAGCGTTGCCATCTGCGGATTCCTTGGATTTGTAGGGCAATTCGACACAGCGCGGCGAGTGTGCCGTAAAGCGACGGCAAGTGTCCAGTTCCCGGCAATAGCCAGCACGATGTCCGAGGTTCGCGCGAAGTATGTGACCAAATATTTAAATTCGGTCACTGATTTGAGGTTTTTTCACAGCACGCGGGAAGTTATAGACCGACTTTGCCGCGCACGCGTGTCAACGTTTGCGCAAATTCACCGGTATTTATCTCGCCAATGACCCGATCAGCGGTTATTTCGCTACCGTTCGCGGCAAAGAACAACAGGGCGGGTGGGCCGAACAGCTGGTAGCGGTCGAGCAGGCTGCGTTGTTCGGCATTGCTTTCGGTGATGTCGAAACGCAGCAGTTTGAAGCCGGCCAGTTGCGCTTGCACCTGCGGGGCAGTCAGCACCTCACGTTCGATCACCTTGCAGCTGATGCACCAGTCGGCGTACCAGTCCAGCAGCACTGGCTGGCCGGCGGCCTTGGCCTGGGCCAACGCAGCTTCCAGTGCGGCGGGGGTAATGATGGTCTGCCAGCTATCCGCCTGCACCGCCGGCCCGTTGCCGGTGGCCACCAGGGTTGCCGGCGGCAGCGGGCGCAGCGGGTCGCCCTGGCCGCTGAGGGCGCCGTACCAGCAGGCCAGGGCGTACACCAGCAGGGCCAGACCGAGCAGTTGGGCCAGGCGCTGGCGCGCGGGCTTGACCACGAATTCGAGGGCGCCGAGGAACAGCGCCATGCCAGCGGCGAGGAAACCGACCAGCAGCAAGGTCAGCGGGCCTGGCAGCACTCGGCTGAGCAAGCCGATGGCCAAGCCCAGCAGCAGGACGCCGATGGCGTTTTTCACCGTGTTCAGCCAAGGGCCGCTCTTCGGCAGCCAGGCTGCGCCGCCGGTGGCCACCAGCAGCAATGGTGCGCCCATGCCCAGGCCCAGGGCGAACAGCTTGAGTGCGCCACCCAGAGCATCGCCGCTGGCGCTGATGTACAGCAGCGCACCGGCCAGCGGCGCCGACACACAGGGCGAAACCAGCAGGCTGGAGAGTACGCCCAGTATTGCCGCGCCCAGCAGCGAGCCGCCTCGGGTGTGGCTGGCGACATTGTTCAGTCGGTTGTTCAGGGCTTGCGGCAGTTTCAGTTCGAACAGGCCGAACATGGCCAGGGCGAACACCACGAAGAACAGCGCGAAGGGCACCAGCACCCAGGCCGACTGCAGGCGCGCCTGCAGGTTCAGGCCGGCGCCGAACAACCCCATCAGGGCTCCGAGTACCGCGAAGCTGGCTGCCATCGGCAGCACGTAGGCCAGTGACAACGCCAGCCCGCGCAGGCCGCCGGCCTGGCCACGCAGCACCACGCCGGAGAGGATCGGCAGCATCGGCAGCACGCAGGGGGTGAACGTCAGGCCGACCCCGGCAATGAAGAACAGCAGCAGCGACTTCCAGCTCCAGGCGTGTTCAGCGCTGGCCGGGGTGCTTGCGCGGCCTTCGCCATCAATGCTCAGGCGTGCGGTTTCCGGTGGGTAGCACAGGCCTTTGTCAGCGCAGCCCTGGTAGCCCACCAGCAGGGTGAAGGCACGCGGGTCGTTGCGCGGCAGCTCGATATCGAGCACGCCGTGGTACACCTCGACATCGCCGAAGAATTCATCGTGCTTGGCTTCGCCCTCGGGGATGCTTGGTGTGCCCAGGGCAATGTCGGCCGGTTCGGTGCGGAACTGGAAACGGTGCCGGTAAAGGTAGTAGCCGTCGGTAGCGACGAAGCGCAGCTTGATGGTTTGCGCATCGGCCTGGACCAGGCTGAGCTTGAAGGCCTCGTGTACCGGCAGGAAGTCGGCGTTGTTGGCCAGCGAGGCTGCGCCGAGGGTGGCGCTGGGGCGGTTGTCGAGCAGGCCCGCGGCGAAGACAGGGCTGGCCAGCAGCAGGAACAGCAGGAAAAACAGGCGGCGCATGGCGGACTCGCGAGGTGGAACGTGCTGGGCATGATAGCGGAGTTGGTGCGGGTTGGGGCCATGCTGGTATCGGGGGCGACACATGGCCGCTGGCTCATGTGCTGCCTGTGCCGGCCTCTTCGCGGGTAAACCCGCTCCCACCTCGACCGCATGGGCTTCAAGCCCTGCGCTGACCCTGTGGGAGCGGGTTTACCCGCGAAGAGGCCAGCACAGGCCAACCTAGACTCTGAATGCCCGCACCGCCCGGTTCAGCTCACCCCCCAGGCTCAGCAACTGCTCCCCTTGCTCGCGCCCCTCGCCAATGCGCTGCAGGTTGTCCTCACCCAACTCATGAATCCGCTCGCTGTGGTCGCGGATCTCGCTCACGGCTCCACTCTGCTGCGCCGTGACATCGGCAATCCGCACCGCAGTGTCCGAAATGGTGCGAATGGCGCAGACAATCTCGTCCAGCGCCCCATCCGCCGCCTGGGCCTGGTTGGCCGTGGCCTCGGCATGCTCAAGCTGCGCACGCATCCCGGCCACCGAACTTCTGGCTGCCTGCTGCAAGCGGTCGATCAGGGCCTGAATTTCGCCGGTAGCCCCGGTGGTGCGCTGTGCCAGCGAACGCACCTCATCGGCAACCACGGCAAAGCCACGGCCCATTTCACCGGCGCGGGCCGCTTCGATCGCGGCATTCAGCGCCAGCAGGTTGGTCTGCTCGGCGATCGAGCGGATCACCGTCAGCACGCCGCCGATGGTTGCAGACTCCTCCGCCAGTTGTTCGATCATGCGGGCGTTGCCCTGCACCTCGTCGACCAGCTCACGCAAACCCGACAGGCTCTGGCCGATCACCGCCTGGCCCTGCTCCACTGCACGCCCTGCATCGCGGCTGGCATCGGCTGCGGCGCTGGCGTCGCCGGCCACTTGCTGGATGGTCGCTTCCAGTTCGCCCAGGGCATCGCGGATCTGCCCGGTGTCGCCGGCCTGGCGTTCGGCGCCGTCATGCAGGGCGGCGCTCATGCCGGCCAGGGCATGGCTGCTGCCAGCCACCTGCTCGGCGTTGTGGCGGATGGTGCCGACCAGCTCCACAAGGTACTGGCGCAGGCGGTTGAGCGATTCCTGGATGTCGCGCAGTTCGCGGTTGGTCCTGCCCAGGGCAATGACCTCGGCGAAGTTACCCTCGGCCCAGCGCGACAGGGCTGGGGCCAGGCCGGTAAGGGTACGCGCCAGGCGGCGTTGCAAGGTGTCGATAAGCAGGGCGATAAGCAGGATCAGGCCGATCATCAGGCCCTGGATGATGCGTACTTCGGCGGCAATTTTCGCATGCAGGGCGCGTACCTCGGGCTCCAGCGCCGCAATGGCCTGCTGCACGGCCTCCAGGCGCTGGCCGGCGCTGGCGGCCAGGGCGACGCGGCGCTCGATCTGTTCGCGGGTGCGCTGCAGTTCGGACGGGTAGCGGCCGAGCAGGCTCTGCAGCTCGCGCTTGAGGCCAACGGCAATGTCTTCCTGTTGGGTGCTGGCCTGGGTTTCCAGGCCCATCAAAGCGGCGAAGTCGTCGGCACCGGATTCAGCGGTGCGGGTTACGCCCAGCAAGGGCAAGGCATCGATCGCCTGGGCCTGGGCGCGGATCAGTTGCAGCTCGCGCTCCACTTCGTCGGCCAGCTCCGGGCGGCCGCTGCTGACCAACTTGTCCCGGGCCAGCGACAGGCGACCGAGGTGCACGGTGGCGTCGAGCAGTGGCACCAGGTAGCGGTTGGCGTCGGCGCTGCCGCTGTCGCGGGCGTAGCCGGCCAGTTGTTCGAAGTTGGCGCCCAGTTCCCGCTCGGCCTGCAGCAGCAGCGCTTGCGGGTCGCCGGCCAGCTTGCCCGCGGCCAGCAGCTCTTCGGCGGTAAAGGCTTGCAGGTTGTCCAGGCTGGGGCGCAGTTTGTCGGCCAGTTCGCCAGGCCATGCGGCCAGCGCGGCCTGCAGCTGCTGGTTGGCCTCCATCGCCGCAGCGTGGCGCAGGGCATCGCCGCTGCCCAGGTAGGCCTGAATGTTGCGGGCCGCCTGGTTCTGGAACTGCTGGGACAGGCCCAGGTAGCGCTCCATCAGTTGGTAGGGGCGCTCCAGGGCCCGCTGCGACCACCACAAGGTGGCGCCCAGGGCGATACACACGGTTACCAGCAACAGGGTGTTGAAATTGGTCAGCCACTTCAGGCGCATAGCCGCGAGCTTCCTGCGGGGGAGGGGAGAGGTCGGTGGCTGAAGTTATTGCGATTTTGTGACGGGGTGATGACGACAGGCGGTTGGCGCCATAAAAAAGTGGCACAGTGCCTCTATTCTAACCTGTGCCGGCCTCTTCGCGGCTAAAGCCGCTCCCACAGGGACTGCGCAATCCCTGTGGGAGCGGCTTTAGCCGCGAAGAGGCCGGCACAGGCAAAGTTTGATTCAGGGCTCTACACGCACCACACAATTACGCCCGGCATGCTTGGCCCGATACAGCGCCTCGTCCGCCGCACTGGCCATGGTCAGCGCGTCCAGCCCCTCATCCAGCTGCACCACCCCTGCACTGAAGGTGCACTGCAAGTCCCGCGGCTGCGCCGGGTAGAGTATCTCGGCAAAGCGCCGGCGGATTTCGTCCAGCACCTTGTGCGCTGCGTCCAGTGCGGTATTGGGCATGACAATGGCGAACTCTTCACCACCGTAACGGCCAATGAAATCGGTCTTGCGCAAGCGCTGCTTGAGAAACAGCGCCAGGCTTTTGATCACTCGGTCGCCCATGGGGTGGCCGTGGCGGTCGTTGATCTTCTTGAAGTGGTCGATGTCGAGCATCGCAAAACTCAACGGCTGCTGCTCGCGACGGGCGCGGAAGCTGCAGTCTTCCAGCAGTTGCAGGATGTGGGTGTGGTTGTACAACCCGGTCAGGCTGTCGCGCACCATGCGCGCCTTCAGGTGCCGGGCACGGGCGGCGCGGTTGCGCACGGTGGTGATCAGGTGGCGTGAGCGAAACGGTTTGGTCAGGAAGTCATCACCGCCTTCGCTCATGGCATCCAGCTGCTTGTCCAGGTCGTCCTCGGCAGACAGGTAGATGATCGGCACGCTGACATAACGGTCGCTGTGACGGATCACCTTGGCCAGCTCAGGGCCGGTGCAGGCTGGCATGTACAGGTCGAGGATGATCAGGTCGGGCTGGAAGTCGGCCAGCTCGGCCATGGTGCGGATCGGGTCGGTCAGGCTGCGGGTGATCATGCCGGCGCTGGCCAGCACACGCTCGGTGTACAGGGCTTGGGTGCGCGAGTCGTCGATGATCAGCACGCGCAACGGGTCGTGCGGGGTGGCATTGGTCAGCAGTTCGACCTTTTCCAGCAGGCTGGAGGCTTCCAGGGTGCCGGTGAGGAAGTCCTGGCCACCGGCGCGCACTGCTGCCAGGCGGGTCGGGGTGTCGGTTTCGTGGTGGCTGAAGAACAGCAGCGGTATATGCCGGGCCAGCCCCTGCTGCACCTGGGCAGCCAGCAGCAGGCCTTGGCCGGCACCATTGAAGTCGACATCCATGATGATGGCCGAGGGCGGATATTCGCTGATCGAGGCCAGAAAAGCTGCGGCGCTGGCAAGCGTCTGCACCACCAGGCCAAAGAATTCCAGTTGCTGGGCCAGGCGCTGGGCTCGCTCGTGGTCCTGCAGCAGGATGTACACCGGCCTGCGCAGGGGCGGCAGCAGCACCTGGTCGAGCGGGTCGTCCTTGCGCAGGCCGCTACGCGTCAGCTGTTGGGCGGGGCACAGCGGGCTCGGCTCGGCTGCTTGGCTCATGTCCTGGCTACTTGTAGGTTGGGGTGTGCAGGGGCAATGATGGCTCTATGCTAGCAGTTCTTTTCAGGCGCGTGACTGCCCTGCATCAACAAAGCGGCCAGAACGATTATTCAGTTGCTGACCGATTGGTCGCTTATGCGTAAGGCGGTGTCTGCTTTATAGTGCTGCCACGCGGGCTTGCCGTGGCACCCTGGCGCAGGCCTGTGGTCCAAGCCCCTGAACCGTCGTGACTGATTAAGGACAAAGCCATGCTGGACTGGAAAAACCGTGAGGCCAAAGCCGAGCCCCGCGAGCGTGTCGACGGCCGTGGCGCCGCTGCCCGTAGCTACCTTGGCGGCCTCTGGAGCCGTGCCCTGGGGACCCTGATCGGGTTGTACCTGCTGGTGTGTATCGGCCTTGGCTGGTACTGGAGCCAGGAGCCGGAGCTGTTCCCGGTGCAGCAGAGCGCCCAGGCTGCAGCCGAGCGCACTGGCCAGCAGATGGTGGTGGGCTACACCACTATCGAAACCCTCAAGACCGTGGCCGGCACCTTGCTGAACAAGCCGGGTGGCTACATTTCCAACGACCGCTTCCCGCCAGGGCTGTGGATGGACAACATGCCGAGCTGGGAATATGGCGTATTGGTCCAGGTGCGCGACCTGTCCCGCGCCCTGCGCAAGGACTTCGCACGTTCGCAGTCGCAGTCCACCGAAGACGCCGACCTGGCCAAGGCCGAGCCGCGGTTCAACTTCGACAACAAGAGCTGGATCCTGCCGTCGAGCGAGTCGGAGTTCGAAGAGGGCATCAAGTCGCTTACCCGCTACCAGACCCGTCTGGCTGCCGGCGACAAGGGTGCGATCTTCTACACCCGTGCCGACAACCTGAACAACTGGCTGGGTGATGTGGCCACCCGCCTGGGCTCGCTGTCGCAGCGCCTGTCGGCCAGCGTTGGCCGGGTCAAGCTCAACACCACGCTGAAGACCGAGTCGGTGGTCGCCGGCCAGGCGCCGCAGGTGGACGAGGAACTGGTGGAAACCCCATGGCTGCAGATCGACAACGTGTTCTACGAAGCCCGTGGCCAGGCCTGGGCGCTGTCGCACCTGCTGCGCGCCATCGAGGTGGACTTTGCCGACGTGCTGGCGAAGAAGAACGCCACGGTCAGCGTGCGCCAGATCATCCGTGAGCTGGAAGCCTCGCAGGAAGCACTGTGGAGCCCGATGGTGCTCAATGGCAGCGGCTTCGGCATGTGGGCCAACCACTCGCTGGTCATGGCCAACTACATTTCCCGCGCCAACGCGGCGGTCATCGACCTGCGTCAGCTGCTGTCGCAAGGTTGATGATGGCTATCAGCCCGAACGAGGCCGCCCACCGGGCAGCTTCCGACCGAGAACTGGTCACCTGGGTGGACGAAGCCGACCAGGTGCTGGGGGCCTTGCCCCGTGCCGAACTGCGCGAGCGCGGCCTGATCGGGCGTTGCACGTTCATTCTGCTGTTCAACAGTGCCGGTGAACTGTGCGTGCACCGGCGCACCCTGAGCAAGGCGCTGTACCCGGGGTACTGGGATGTGGCGGCAGGCGGCATGGTGACGGCCGGGGAGGCGTATGCCGATTCGGCAGCGCGAGAGCTGGCCGAGGAGCTGGGGATCGACGGTGTGGAGCTGCGTTTTCATGAGCGGTTCTACTTTGACCAGCCGGATAACCACTTGTGGTGTGCGGTGTATTCGGCGGTGTCGAATGCGCCGTTGCGCTTGCAGCCGGAAGAGGTGATCGAGGCGCGCTTCATTGGTCTGGAGCAGGCTGAGCAAGAAAGCCTGACGAAGCCGTATTGCCCGGACTCGTTGGCGGCGTTGCAGCGCTATAAAGCCAGCCTCAAATAGATGCGTGGGCCATGCCGGCCCCTTCGCGGGTAAACCCGCTCCCACAGGGATTTCACAGGCCGTGAAACCTGCGCAATACCTGTGGGAGCGGGTTTACCCGCGAAGGGGTCGCAAAACATTCGCAAAATGCCGCATTCCGGTACTTAGCAACAGCCGGATTTATCGTTACACTGCGCGCCCTTTTCGGGCTGCCGCAGGTCTTGCGGTGGTAGCGCCGCCCCTGCCAGAGTGGGGCTTCGCGGTCGGGCTCAACCCCCTGGGGCCGACCAGTTTTTGTCCTCAGCACAGAGGAACAAAAGTGGCCAAGAAAGCTTCTTCCTTCGCCGCCCTTGGCGGTCTCGTTTACTCCACCGACGCCGGTCGGCACTGCCCCGACTGTGGCCAGCCGGTGGATGCCTGTACCTGCAAGCAGCAGGTCATCCCCGAAGGCGATGGCATTGCCCGTGTGCGCCGCGAAAGCAAGGGCCGCGGCGGCAAGACCGTGACCACCGTCACCGGCGTGCCGCTGCCGCTCGACCAGCTCAAGGAGCTGGCCGCTACCCTCAAGCGCCGTTGCGGTACCGGTGGCGCCCTGAAGGATGGGGTCATCGAAATCCAGGGCGACCATGTCGAGCTGCTGATCGGTGAGCTGACCAAACAGGGCTTCAAGGCGAAAAAGTCCGGCGGCTGATGCGGCCACGCGATTTTTTGCCCAGTGCTTTCTAAACTCGTTGCCATGACCAGGGTCTACCCCAGGGCACGGACGAATCGTCATTTTTGGCTTTTACACTGCGCCCGCCACCTTGCGGGGCAGTGTCTTCGACTTATCTATAGGGGACTTGAATGTCCGTACGACGCACACGCAAAGACGATGGTAGCCAATGGACCGTGGCCGACAGCCGCAGTGTTTATGGTATCCGCCATTGGGGCGCTGGTTATTTCGCCATCAATGAAGCCGGGCGCGTCGAAGTGCGCCCCAACGGCCCGAAAAGCGCACCGATCGACCTGTTCGAACAGGTCGACGAATTGCGCCAGAGCGGCTTGTCGCTGCCATTGCTGGTGCGCTTCCCCGACATTCTGCAGGACCGCGTGCGCCAGCTGACCGGCGCCTTCGATGCCAACATCGCGCGCCTGGAATACCAGAGTAAGTACACCGCGCTGTACCCGATCAAGGTCAACCAGCAGGAAGCGGTGGTGGAAAATATCATCGCCACGCAGAACGTCTCCATTGGCCTGGAAGCCGGCTCCAAGCCAGAGCTGCTGGCCGTGCTGGCGCTGGCACCGAAGGGCGGCACCATCGTCTGCAACGGCTACAAGGACCGCGAGTTCATCCGCCTGGCGCTGATGGGCCAGAAGCTTGGCCACAACGTGTTCATCGTCATCGAGAAAGAGTCGGAAGTGGCTCTGGTGATCGAGGAGGCCGCCGAGCTCAAGGTCAAGCCACAGGTCGGCCTGCGTGTACGGCTGTCGTCGCTGGCTTCGAGCAAGTGGGCCGACACTGGCGGCGAGAAGTCCAAGTTCGGCTTGTCCGCCGCCCAGCTGATTTCGGTGGTTCAGCGCTTCCGCGATGCCGGCCTGGACCAGGGTATCCGCCTGCTGCACTTCCACATGGGTTCGCAGATTGCCAACCTGGCCGACTACCAGCACGGCTTCAAGGAAGCCATCCGTTACTACGGTGAGCTGCGTGCGCTGGGCCTGCCGGTCGACCATATCGATGTGGGCGGCGGTTTGGGCGTGGACTACGACGGTACCCACTCGCGCAATGCCAGCTCGATCAACTACGACATGGACGACTACGCCGGCGTGGTGGTGGGCATGCTCAAGGAGTTCTGCGACGCGCAGGGCCTGCCGCACCCGCACATCTTCTCCGAGAGCGGCCGTTCGCTGACCGCGCACCACGCCATGCTGGTCATCCAGGTGACCGACGTCGAGAAGCACAACGACGACGTGCCGACCATCGAGAACAAGGAAGCCCTGCCCGAGACCGTGCAGTGGCTGGTCGACCTGCTCGGCCCGACCGACATAGAGATGGTGACCGAGACCTACTGGCGCGCCACCCACTACATGGGTGACGTGGCTGCGCAGTATGCCGATGGCAAGATCAGCCTGGCCGAGAAAGCCCTGGCCGAGCAGTGTTACTTTGCCGTGTGCCGCCGCCTGCACAACTCGCTGAAAGCCCGCCAGCGCTCGCACCGTCAGGTGCTGGACGAGCTGAACGACAAGCTGGCCGACAAGTACATCTGCAACTTCTCGGTGTTCCAGAGCCTGCCGGACACCTGGGCCATCGGCCAGGTACTGCCGATCATCCCGCTGCACCGCCTGGACGAAGAGCCGATGCGT
Organism: Pseudomonas sp. NLJ1; assembly: GCF_049486705.1. Classification (NCBI taxonomy): domain Bacteria; kingdom Pseudomonadati; phylum Pseudomonadota; class Gammaproteobacteria; order Pseudomonadales; family Pseudomonadaceae; genus Pseudomonas; species Pseudomonas sp. NLJ1. The sequence continues at coordinate 3,444,352 of NZ_CP137735.1, forward strand.
CGTGCCGTGCTGCAGGACCTGACCTGCGACTCCGACGGCAAGATCAACCAGTACGTGGACGAGCAGAGCATCGAGACCAGCATGCCGGTGCATGCGGTGAAGGAGGGCGAGGATTACCTGCTGGGTGTGTTCCTGGTCGGTGCCTACCAGGAGATCCTCGGTGACATGCACAACCTGTTCGGTGACACCGACTCGGTGAACATCTACCAGAACGCCGACGGTAGTGTGTACCACGCCGGTATCGAGACCCACGATACCATCGAAGACATGCTGCGCTACGTGCACCTGTCGCCGGAGGAATTGATGACGCACTACCGTGACAAGGTGGCCAGCGCCAGGATCACCGCGCGTGAGCGGACCCAGTACCTGGATGCCCTGCGCCTTGGTCTGACCCGGTCTTCGTACCTGTCTTCCTGACTGCAAGAGGGGCCGCTATGCGGCCCCTTCTTTTTCTACTTTGGGTGAGCTGTTGCCGTGAGCTCGATAGTGATTGGCACAACAGCACCATTCTCTTTGAGAATCGATGTGCTCGAATAGCTGTACACCGTATCCTGAGTTCGGGCCGCTATTTTCAAACCCTCCACGTGCTCTATCGCGCCAGATTGCCGTGTCACCAGAAAAGGTTTAAGTCTCTCTAGATTCGGTAGTACCTGCTCATCTCGCTGGGTTTGTTCAGCCACAAAGTACAAATAAATCAGCGGCACCGTCGCCCCACCGTCATTGCTTAGCACTTCATAGACTGCGCTGTGTTTGCCAATAGGGGTGACAGAAACAACCTTGGTCAACACAGGTTTGGAGCCTGAGGTGAGAATCCATAGGGCTTGTCCGAGGGCGAGCAGAAGCAGGGCGGCTATCAGCCATTTAGTAGCCGAACGTCTTCGCATATCTGATACCTGCCTTGATCCATTCCTGATCTTCGGGATCGTCACCATAAGGCGGGTCCCCCCACCATGAGCCAAATGTAGAGTTACTGGTGCCAGCACGGCTTTGCGCCCACCCGGCGCCTCTCAACAAGAATTCTTCCGAGAGACCAGCAGCAGTTCCGGTTGCGCCGTAATTGAAATTTCCCAAGGCCTCATACTTCCTTCCTTGTTGCTTGTAGTCCCACTTACCTCCATTTCGAACCATGGAATAGAACCACGATATTAAAAAGCCGGTGCCGCCATTTTTGAAGTAATCACGCTCTCGGCTGGCAGCATGCATGTTGCTCATTACACAGACGCCAGAAGGTGCAGGTGGTGGGTACATGATGGCTCCTTGCTCATGGCATGGAAGATGACGCCCCCTCCGTGGGCAGAGCTCTTTTTTTGCCTTGAGCCATCTAATGCAGTCAACTGAGCAATTCTTTCATATTGTGTTCTCCTGCTCCGCCACCCACTTGTCTTGCAGGTTCAATTTCCACCCCACCCACCCCAGCGTCACCGCCCGCAACGCCATGAACCCGAGGAAGGCCAACCACAACCCATGGTTGCCAAACCCACCCATGAGCACGCCCAACGGAAGCGCAATCAGCACCGACAGCAACATCGCATTGCGCATCTCCCGCGCCCGGGTCGCGCCAATGAACAGCCCATCCAGCAAGTAGCTCCATACCGCAATCAACGGCAGCAATGCCAGGTACGGCAGGTACGGATAAGCCGCTGCCCGAACGCTCTCGATGTCGGTCTGCAAATCGATGAACAGGTGCCCACCCAGCAGGAACAACCCGGCAAACCCCACGCTGGTGATCATCGACCAACCACAGGCCACCACCAGCGAGCGGCGCAGGGTGTCGCGGTCGCGGGCGCCAATGGCATGGCCGCACAGGGCCTCCACCGCATGCGCCAACCCGTCGAGCGCATAGGCAGTCAGCAGCAGGCCGTTAAGCAGCAGGGCATTGGCCGCCACGGTAGCCTCACCGAGGCGTGCGCCCTGCACGGTTATCAGCAGGAACACCAGTTGCAGCGCCAGGCTGCGCAGGAAGATGTCGCGGTTCACCGCCAGCAGCGGCCGCCAGGCCTGCCAGCGCTTGAGCGCCGCCCATACGATCTGCCCTGGGTAGGCACGCAAGGCCGGGCGTGTCAGGGCCAGGCCGAGCAGGGCAGCGCTCCATTCGGCAATCACCGACGCCCGCGCCGAACCCAGCACGCCCCAGTTCAGGCCAAGCACGAACCACAGGTTCAAGGCGATGTTCAGCAGGTTGGTGGTCAGCAGGATGGCCAGCGGCGCCCGCGCGTTCTGGGTGCCGAGGAACCAGCCGACCAGGGCGTAGCTGGCCAGTGCCGCCGGCAGGCCGAGCAGGCGGGTATGGAAGAAGTCTTCGGTGGCGTGCTGCAGAGCCGCGCTGGGTTGCATCGCGTGCAACGCCAGCTGGCTGAAGGGCAGCGCCAGCAGGCCGATCAGCAGGGCGAAGCCGACTGCCAGCAAAAGCCCTTGTACCAGCACTTGGCGCAACGCTGCACCGTCGCCACGGCCGGCGGCCTGAGCAGCGAAACCGGTGGAGCCCATGCGCAGGAAGCCCATCAGGCCGACCATGAAGGTGAACAGCGTGGCACCCACGGCCACGGCACCCAACTGGTGGGCGTGAGGGAGGTGGCCGATGACCGTGCTGTCGACCAGGGCTACCAGCGGCACGGAGATGTTGGACAGGATCATCGGCGCGGCCAGGGCCCAGACCTTGTGGTGGGTGGGGCGGTGGTGCCAGTCGGTGGTCAGTGAGGTCATCGGGTGTCCTGGGAAATTCTGGGGCTGCTGCGCAGCCCTTTCGCGACACAAGGCCGCTCCCACAGGAACTGCAAGGCCTTCCAGGTTGCCGCGGTCCCTGTAGGAGCGGCCTTGTGTCGCGAAAGGGGCGCAAAGCGCCCCCCGCTTTTCTGAATAGCCAGCAGTGTACCGGCCATGCAGCCAATTCGCGCGACCACAGTCACACTTGACGCGCAACGCCGGGTACTGCACTCGCCGTTGCGCTATAGTTGCTGCCCTCACGTACACGCTGCCTAAGAGTTCTACTCCATGTTCAACAAAGGATTGTTGCTGGCCTGCGCGCTGGCTTTGCTCAGTGCCTGTGACTCTTCGACGCCGGACAAGCCGGCGCCATCCGAAAAACCGGCGGCCACAGCGCCCGCCGCCACCCCGGCTCCCCAGCGCGAAGACCCGGCTGTACTCGCCAAACGCTACGAGGGCCGCGAGCTGACGGTGCTGGATGTTTCCGAAGTGCAGCTCGATGGCGCTGCAACGCTGTCGATCAATTTCTCCGCGCCGCTTGATGCCAAGCAGGATTTCGCCAGCAAAGTGCATCTGGTCGATACCGTCAAAGGCAAGCTCGACGGCGCCTGGGAGCTTACCGACAACCAGATGGAGCTGCGCCTGCGCCACCTGGAGCCGCAGCGCAAGCTGGTGCTGACCGTCGACAAGGGCCTGCTGGCGGTCAACGGCAAGCAGCTGGACAGCGAGTCGATAACCCGCCTGGAAACCCGCGACATGCAGCCGACCATCGGCTTCGCCAGCCGCGGTTCGCTGCTGCCCACGCGCCTGGCCGAAGGCTTGCCGGTGATCGCGCTCAACGTTGACAAGGTCGATGTCGAGTTCTTCCGCGTGAAGCCGGACATGCTCTCGACCTTCCTGGTCAACTGGGGGCGCAACAGCAGCCTGTACTACTACCAGTCCAAGGAAACCCTGGACATGGCCGAGCTGGTCTACAGCGGCCGCTTCGACCTCAACCCTGCCCGCAACACCCGCGAGACCGTGCTGCTGCCGATCGCCGGCATCAAGCCGTTGCAAGAGCCGGGCGTGTACCTGGCGGTGATGCGTGCCTCGGGCACCTACGACTACTCGCAGCCAGCGACGCTATTCACCCTCAGCGACATCGGTGTGTCCGCGCATCGCTACCGCGACCGCCTCGACGTGTTCGCCCAGGCCCTGGAAGGTGGCAAGGCAATGAACGGCGTCAACCTGGAAATCCATGACGACAAGGGCAAGCTGCTGGCCCAGGCCAGCACCGATAGCGATGGCCACGCCCAGCTGCCGATCACGCCAAAGGCCGACACCCTGATCGCCACCCAGGGTGTGCACACTACTCTGCTGCGCCTGAGCAGCGCGGCGCTGGACCTGGCCGAGTTCGACATCACCGGCCCGCAGGCCAACCCGCTGCAGTTCTTCATCTTCGGCCCGCGTGACCTGTATCGCCCCGGTGAAACGGTGTTGCTCAACGGCCTGCTGCGCGACCAGGACGGCAAGCCGGTCAAGGCTCAGCCGGTGAGCGTGGAAGTGCGTCGCCCGGACGAGCAGGTCAGCCGCAAGTTCGTCTGGGAAGCCGACGGCAATGGCCTGTACCAATACCAGCTGCAGCTGGCCAGCGAGGCCCCGACCGGCCGCTGGCAACTGCTGCTCGACCTGGGTGGCGGGCGCAAGCAGGTGTATGAATTCCTCGTCGAAGATTTCCTGCCCGAGCGCCTGGCGCTGGAACTCAAGGGCAGCAGCAAACCGTTGTCTCCGGATCAGGATGCGCGCATCCAGGTCAATGGCCGTTACCTCTACGGCGCCCCGGCTGCCGGCAACCGCCTGAGCGGCCAGGCCTATGTTCGCCCGCTGCGCGAGGCGGTACCGGCGCTGCCTGGCTACCAGTTCGGCTCGGTCACCGAAACCGAGCTGAACCAGGACCTGGAGCTGGACGAAGTCACCCTCGACCAGGCCGGTAAGGCCGTGGTCGACATCGAAAGCCGCTGGGCCGAAGCCCGCTCGCCGCTGCAACTGACCGTGCAGGCCAGCCTGCAGGAGTCGGGTGGCCGGCCGATCACCCGGCGCCTGGAACAACCCATCTGGCCGGCCGAGCGACTGCCGGGCCTGCGCGGCCTGTTCGACGGCGAGGAAACCGACAGTGACGGGCCGGTGGAGTTCGAGTTCCTGGTGGCCGACCGCAACGGCAAGAAGCTGGCGGCCAACGACCTCAAGGTGCGGCTGGTACGCGAGCGCCGTGACTACTACTGGAACTACTCGCAGAGCGATGGCTGGAGCTACGCCTACAACGAGAAGTTCCTCACCCAGAGCGAAGAGACCGTCAGCGTCAAGGCCGGCTCCACTGCCAAGCTGAGCTTCCAGGTGGAATGGGGCCCGTACCGTGTCGAGGTGGAAGACCCGCAGACTGGCCTGGTGTCCAGCGCGCGCTTCTGGGCCGGCTATCGCGCCCAGGACAACGCCGAAGGCGGTGCGGTGCGGCCGGACCAGGTCAAGCTGGCGCTAGACAAACCGGCCTACGCCGACGGCGCTACCGCCAAGGTTACCGTCACCCCGCCCGCAGCCGGCAGTGGCTACCTGATGATCGAGTCCAGCGATGGCCCGCTGTGGTGGCAGGAGATTGACGTACCCGCCGAGGGCAAGACGTTCGACGTGGAGCTGGACAAGCAGTGGGCACGCCACGACCTGTACATCAGCGCGCTGGTGATCCGCCCGGGTGAGCGCAAGGCCAACGCCACGCCGAAACGCGCGGTAGGCGTGCTGCACCTGCCGCTGAACCGCGCCGAACGCAAGTTGGCGGTGAGCCTGCAGGCACCGGAGAAAATGCGTCCGAAACAGCCGCTGACCGTGAAGATCAAGGCTGCAAATGCCGATGGCAGCGTGCCCAAACAGGTGCATGTGCTGTTGTCGGCGGTGGATGTGGGCATCCTCAACATTACCGATTTCAAGACCCCCGACCCGTTCGCCAGCCTGTTCGGGCGCAAGGCCTACGGTGCTGACCAGCTGGATATCTACGGCCAGTTGATCGAAGCCGGCCAGGGCCGCCTGGCCAGCCTGGCATTTGGCGGTGACGCGGCGATGGCCAAGGGTGGCAAGCGCCCCAACACCACTGTGACCATCGTCGCCCAGCAGAGCCTGCCGGTGACCCTGGACGACAAGGGCGAGGGCCAGGCCACGGTCGATATCCCTGACTTCAATGGCGAACTGCGGCTCATGGCCCAGGCCTGGACCGAGGAACAGTTCGGCATGGCCGAAGGCAAGACCGTGGTCGCCGCGCCGCTGATCGCCGAGCTCTCGGCGCCGCGTTTCCTGGCCGGTGGCGACCGCACCAGCCTGGCGCTGGACCTCGCCAACCTGTCAGGGCGTGCCCAGCAGCTGAACGTCGAAATCGGTACCGAAGGTCAGCTGAGTCTGGCGGCCAACGCCGTGCAGAACGTTGCCCTGGCTGAAGGCCAGCGCTCGACGTTGATGATCCCGGTACAGGCCCAGGGTGGCCTGGGGCAAGGCAAGGTGCATGTGCGGGTCACTGGCCTGCAGCTGCCCAACGAGCCGACCGGCGCGTTCGAGCGCGAGTGGACGCTGGGCGTGCGCCCGGCCTACCCGGCGATGCTCAAGCACTACCGCGTGGCCTTGAAGGACCAGCCATGGACCCTGCCTGAAGCAGACCTGGCCGCCTTCGAACCCGCCGGGCTTGAAGCCAGCCTGGCCTTGTCGAGCCGGCCGCCGCTGAACCTGGCCGAGCAGATCCGTGCCCTCGAAGCCTACCCTTACGGTTGCCTGGAGCAGACCACCAGCGGCCTCTACCCGTCGCTGTATGCCGATGCCGACAGCCTGAAGCGCCTGGGCATCAAGGGCGAGCCTGCCGATGTGCGCAAGCGCAAGATCGAGATGGGTATCGAGCACCTGCTGGGCATGCAGCGCTACAACGGCAGCTTCGGCCTGTGGAGCTCGGACAGCGAAGAAGAGTACTGGCTGACCGCCTATGTCACCGACTTCCTGCTGCGCGCCCGTGACCAAGGCTATGGTGTGCCGGCCGAAGCGCTGAAGAAGGCCAGCGAACGCCTGTTGCGCTACCTGCAGGAGCGCAACCTGATCGAAGTCGACTACAGCGAGAACGCCGAACACACCCGGTTCGCCGTGCAGGCTTATGCGGCGTTGGTGCTGTCGCGCAGTCAGCAGGCGCCGTTGGGCGCTTTGCGTGGCCTGTTCGAACGCCGCGCCGACGCCCGCTCTGGCCTGCCGCTGGTGCAACTGGCGGTGGCGCTGGACAAGATGGGCGACAAGCCGCGTGCCGAGCAGGCCCTGCAGGCGGGCCTGGGCATCAGCCGCGGTAAAGGCTGGATGGCCGACTATGGTAGCGCTCTGCGCGACCAGGCACTGATCCTGGCGCTGCTGCAGGAAAGCAACCTGGCCAGCCGTCAGGTCGACCAGCGCCTGTTCGCCCTGTCGGATGAGCTGGCGGCCAACCGCTGGCTGTCGACCCAGGAGCGCAATGCGCTGTTCCTGGCCGGCCGTGGCCTGCTGGGCAAGCCGGAAGGCCAGTGGCAGGCGCGCCTGGACAGCGCGGGCGAAGTTCGCGAGTTCAACAATGCCGAGTCCGGCATGAAGCTCGAAGGCCCGTTGCTGGCTTCGCCGCTGAGCGTGCAGAACCAAGGCAGCGAGACGCTGTACCAGCAACTGACCTTGTCGGGTTACCCACGCCAGGCGCCTGCTGCCAGCGGCAACGGCATGCAGATCCGCCGTGAGTACCTGGGCATGAATGGCCAGCCGTTGGACCTGCACAACCTGCGCAGCGGCGACCTGGTGTTGGTGCACCTGGCGCTCAAGGCTGAAGACAGGGTGCCGGATGCGCTGGTGGTGGACTTGCTACCGGCAGGCCTGGAGCTGGAAAACCAGAACCTGGCGCAGAGTGCCGCCAGCCTGGACAACGCCAGCAGTGCGGTGAAGGAATGGCGCGAGTCGATGCAGAACGCCAGCGTTGTGCACCAGGAATATCGCGATGACCGTTACGTCGCGGCGCTCAAGCTGGACAGCTACGGCACCACCCACCTGCTTTACCTGGCACGGGCGGTGACCCCGGGCACCTACCGCGTGCCGCCGCCGCAGGTCGAATCGATGTACCGGCCAAACCTGCAGGCCGTGGGGGATGGGCAAGGGGAGATGACCGTAAAAGCCCGCTAAGCACCTGCCTTGCGCGCACTATGTGGGAGCGGCCTTGTGTCGCGAAAGGGCCGCAAAGCGGCCCCGGCATTTCAAGCGGCGGAGCTGAGATCCTGGGGCTGCTGCGCAGCCCTTTCGCGACACAAGGCCGCTCCCACAGGTCTGCGCCGGGCAGTTCAATGTCAGTGAATCACCCAGCTCATAACCCACAACCCCAGCAGCAGCCAGATGATCCCGAGGATGATCGAGGCGCGCATGAACGCACGGATGGCCGAATACAGCAGCGCCAACCCGACGATCAGGGCGAGGATGCTGAGCAGCGAGGTGTCCATGCCCAAGGTGCGCGCCAGGCCATCGATGAAATTGCCACCGGCATTGGCCAGCAGGTTGAACAGCCCGCTCAATGCGTCGACGATGAAGCGGATCAACGACCCCAGCGCCTGGCCCAGCCACTCGAAAAAACCTTCTACATGCATAGTTGCTTCCTGATGAACGAATCGGCGATGTTGCCGTTCCCAAGCCTTTGGCCATCACCTGGCCAGGTCGGTTCCCGATGCCAAGCTTAACGCGGCCGCGTACCCGTGCGGGCAGGCTGTTGCGCGCCACAGTGATCGGCTTGGTGGTGCTGTTCGGCCTGTTGTGGCTGGCCGACCGCCTCTGGCCGCTGCCCATGCCCGGCGACGACCTGGCCCGGGTGGTGCTGGCCGAGGACGGCACGCCGCTGTGGCGCTTCGCCGATGCCGATGGCGTGTGGCGCTACCCGGTCAGCCCCGACGAGGTTTCGCCGCTGTATCTGCAGGCGTTGCTCACCTACGAGGACCGCTGGTTCTACAGCCACCCCGGGGTCAATCCGCTGGCCCTGGCCCGCGCTGCCTGGCTGAACCTGCGTGGCGGGCGTGTGGTGTCGGGTGGCAGCACGCTGTCGATGCAGGTCGCGCGCCTGCTCGACCCGCATGAGCGCACCTTGGCCGGCAAGCTGCGCCAGTTGTGGCGCACGGCGCAGCTGGAATGGCATCTGTCCAAGCGCGAAATCCTGCAGATCTACCTGGACCGTGCGCCCTTCGGCGGCACCCTGCAGGGCGTGGCAGCCGCCAGCTGGGCCTACCTGGGCAAGTCGCCCATGCACCTGACCCCGTCCGAAGCGGCGCTGCTGGCCGTGCTGCCCCAGGCGCCCAGCCGCCTGCGCCCGGACCGCCACCCCGAACGAGCCCAGCGCGCCCGGGACAAAGTGCTGCAACGCCTGGCCGAATACCAGGTGTGGCCGGCTCGGCAAATCCGTGAGGCTGGCGAAGAACCGCTGGTGCTGGCGCCACGTCAGGAACCAACCCTGGCGCCGCTGCTGGCCCGGCGCCTGAACAGCGCCGACAGCCCGCCGCTGATCCGCACCACGCTCGACGCCGCGTTGCAGCGGCGCCTTGAAGACCTGCTGCTGGGCTGGCGCGCGCGGCTGCCGGAGCGCACCTCCGCCGCCATACTGGTGGTCGATGCGCAAACCATGGCGGTGCGTGCCTACCTCGGCTCGATCGACCTGGCCGACGAGCGCCGCTTCGGGCATGTCGACATGGTGCGTTCTTTGCGCTCGCCGGGCTCTACCCTCAAGCCGTTCCTCTACGGCATGGCACTGGATGACGGCCTGATCCATTCCGAGTCGCTGCTGCAGGATGTGCCGCGACGCTATGGCGACTACCGCCCCGGCAACTTCTCCATGGGCTTCAGCGGGCCGGTGTCGGCCAGTTCGGCGCTGGCGCTGTCGCTCAACCTGCCGGCGGTGCAGCTGCTGGAGGCCTACGGCCCGAAACGCTTTGCCGCGCAACTGCGCACGGCGGGCATGCCGCTGATACTGCCGCCCCTGGCCGAGCCCAACCTGTCGTTGATCCTGGGTGGCGCGGGTAGCCGCCTGGAGGATCTGGTGGGTGGCTACGCTGCGCTGGCGCGGGGTGGCAACAGTGCGCGGGTGCGCCTGCAACCGCAGGATCCGTTGCTGGAGCGGCGCCTGTTGTCACCGGGGGCTGCGTGGATCATCCGGCGCATCCTCAGCGGCCAGGCGCGCCCCGACCGCGACCCGCATGCCGAGCTGGTGCAACGCCCGCAACTGGCCTGGAAAACCGGCACCAGCTATGGCTTTCGCGACGCCTGGTCGATCGGCGTGGGCCCGCGCTACCTGATCGGCGTATGGATCGGCCGCCCCGACGGCACACCGGTACCCGGCCAATTCGGGCTGGCTTCGGCAGCGCCGCTGATGCTGCAGGTGCACGACCTGCTGAGCAACCGTGACAGCCAGCGTGGCATCAGCGTGCCGGTGGAGCGGGTGCCGGCGAATGTCGGTGTGGCGGCGATCTGTTGGCCGCTGGGCCAGCCAATGAACAAGCAGGACCCCAATTGCCGGCGACAGCGTTTCGCCTGGACTCTGGACGGCACTACGCCGCCAACCCTGCAGGCCGCCGACCAGCCACTCGGCCTGGGCCTGCGTGAAAGCGTATGGGTCAACGGCCAGGGGCTGCGCGTCGATGGCAGTTGCCCGGGCGCCAAGGCCCGCGACATCGCTCTATGGCCCGCGCCGCTGGAGCCTTGGCTGCCACGCGCGGAGCGGCGTGCGGCGCGCCTGCCGGCCATCGACCCGGCCTGCCCGCCGCAGGTGCCGGCCAGCGCTCCACCGCTTTCGATCGTGGGCGTGCGCCCGGGCGACAACCTGCGGCGCCCGGCCACCAGCAGCGAACCGTTGCAGCTATATGTGTCGGCGCTGGGGGGCGGCGGTCGGCGCTGGTGGTTCCTCAACGGCCAGCCATTGGGCGAAACCCAGGGGCAGGACAGCCTGCTGGTGCGCTTCCAGCAGGTAGGCCAGGCCGAAATCAGCGCGCTGGATGAAAGCGGCGAGACCGCGCGCGTGGCATTCCAGGTCAGTGAGTAGCCGTTCGACGAGGGCCGAGGCAGCACCTACGCTTGCAGGTAACGGGTGTGACCGGCTGGCGCCCCTGATGCCTGTCAGTCAAGCAATTTGGGGCCGCTTTGCGGCCCTTCGCGGGCACACCCGCTCCCACAGTTCAGGAAATGCGCGATCTCTGTGGGAGCGGGCGCGCCCGCGAAGGGCTGCAACGCAGCCCCAGGGAACATGGAGCGCCCTATGCGTCCTCTGGCCGTGCCCCTGTTGTTGCTGCCTTGGGCGCTTGCGGCCCATGCCGAGCCTTTGCCGGGTTTTCTCGACAGCCATGAGTACGAACGTCGCCTGCCCGCCGCCAACCTGCCGATAGACGCCTACCGCCCGGTCAGCGCTCACCTGCAGATCGCCGCGGTGGATGGCGGCAGCGCCGCCTGGGCGCCTGCCGATACCCGGCTGGTGCTGCATAAAGTGCGCTTCGAGGGCGGCACGGTGTTCCCCCTGAGCGAGCTGCGCGAACACTACCAACCGCTGATCGGGCACCAGACCACGTTGGGCGAGCTGCAGCAATACACCGCGCGCCTGACCCAGCGCTATCGGCAGGAAGGCTACCTGTTGTCGTACGCCTACCTGCCGCCGCAGGAGGTGACCGAGGGCCGGGTCAATGTGGTACTGGTCGAAGGTTATATCCGTGATTACCACGTAGACGGCGATATCGGCCCGGCCAGCGCCTATCTGCAGCAGCTCCTGCAACGGCTTGCAGCCGAGCGCCCGCTGACCCGGGAAACGCTGGAGCGCTACCTGGGCCTGGCCGAGCGCCTGCCAGGGGTGACGTTAGAGCCGCAGCTGGCCGTGGCGCAAACCGCTGATGGTGCCGCGCGGTTGACCGTGCATGCGCGACGTAAGCCGTTCAGCGCTGCTGTTACCGTGACTGATGGCAACCGCGACGATGCGCAGGCGCTGCTGACGGCAATCAGCCACGCCCAGACCCGCTTTGCCGAACAGATCGAGGCCAGCTTGTTGCTGCCACCGGGGAATGACCAGGTGCATTACCAGCGTCTGGCCTACAGCCAGTACCTGGACGCGGGTGGCAGCCAGCTGCTGGTGTCGGCCTCGCGCTACCGCAGCGAACCGGGCACGCGAACTCGGCTGGACGATGGCCGTGACATCACCCGCAAGCGCGACAGCGATCACTACGCGATCGGCCTGCGCCAGCCGGTGATCGTCAGGCCGGATGAATGGATGGCGGTGCAGGGGCAGGTGTATTCGGTCAGTGAGCACTTCGAAGACCAAGTGGACGGACTGCCAACGGCACGGGACTACGACACCTACGTGCGTGCGCTGTCATTCGAGGGCGACTGGCGCAAGGTGGAAGGGGGCCGTTTGCGTATCGTCAGTGCCGGCGTCTATCAGGGCCTGGATTACCTGGGGGCGCGCAGCGATGCCGACTACGATCTGGATTTTCTGCGGTTGCGGCTGTCCGGCTTGCAGAGCGACACGTTGCCCGGTAACTGGCAGGGGGTGGTCGCCGGGGCGTTGTACTGGAGTGATGACCGCTTGCCCGACAGCGAGCGTGCGGGGTTTGGCGGGCAGAATTTCGGCCGTGGCTACCCACGCGACCAGGCGGACGGGGACAAGGGCTGGGGTGTGGCTTACGAGGTGAACTACAGCATGCACGGCGCCTGGCTGGCGTTGGTGCGGCCCTATGTGGTGCTGGATACGGCGCAGGCCTGGCATAACCGGGGGCCTGTGGAGGATGCTCACTTAGCGTCGGCGGCGCTTGGTCTGCGGTTGGGTGATAGTCGCTTGTTCAATGTGGCGCTGGAGGTGGCCAAGCCTTTGGCGGATATCGCACTGGATAGCCTGGACCGCGGGCCTCGGCTTACCTTGAGTATTGGCATTCAATTGTAAGGGGCTGCTGTGGGAGCGGGCGCGCCCGCGAAGAATCCAACGCGGTGCATGGCACCGGCTGCGCCGGTGTTCGCGGGCGCGCCCGCTCCCACGGGTGTCGCGATGTGGCTGCATCGCAGCCGCCAAGATCCTGAAGCTACCTGTTTAGTGGGTAGTAAACCGCTGATGCACCGGCGACGAACTGGGGGTCATTGCCAGTGCCAGCTGGGTGCGGTTGTGCATGTGGGTCAGGCGTAGCACCTGGGACACATACAGTTTCACGGTATTTTCGGTAATGCCCAGCTCACAGGCGATCTGGTAGTTGGTCTTGCCCTTGCCCACCAGGCGGGCCACTTCCAACTGGCGTGGCGACAGCTTCCCGAACGCCGCTGGCAGCTCGCTTTCACTTTCTTCCACATCCGTGGCACGCCGATGGGTTCCCTGGCCGCGGGCTTTTTCCAGATCCTGGTAGAGCTCGTCAATCGATTCGGCCAGATCCTGCAGGCGCTGGTTCAATCCGCCGAGGTCGCGGAAGTTGCGCTGGCGTTCCAGCAACGCTTCTTCCTGCCGACGTACGCCTTCGAGCAGTTCATCGAAGTCCACTGGCTTCTGGTAGTAGTCGGCAAAACCTTCACGTAGCGCGCGAATTACATCCTGTTTTTCGGCACGCCCGGTCAACATGATTGCCTCGAACATGCGCTGGTTGCCGTTGGCCTGCTTCAAGGTGCGCATCAGTTCGATGCCATCCCGTCCCGGCATGTGCAGGTCGCAGATGAGCAGGCCGATGCCCGGGTCTGCCATATAGCGCTCGATGGCTTCGTCAGTAGAATGGGCCGGCACGCAGAGGTAACCCTTTGTTTCGAGGAAATCACAGAGTTGTTCGACAATGACCGATTGGTCATCCACCACCAAAACCTTCAACTCACTCACTTGTCTGGACACGATCCACTCCCTGTTCGTATACGGCCCTGCTCCTGGGCCAGACGCTCTGGCAGTTTAAAAATAGTCGCACCAAGCGAATATGTACAAGTTTTGTACAAGGTGTAGGGCCGCAGGCCAGCTCATTGGACCCATACCGCTGTCAAAAGAAAGCCGGCCAGCACATAGGGGACGAACGCCTGCTTGTCGCCCATTTCCTCGGTCAGCGCGTGCAAACGTTTTTTCACCTTGGGGTTGAGCAATGTCCAGAGTCGCCGACGGGTGAGCAGCCACAGCAACACGCTGACTCCGGCGCCGATGAAGGTGCCAAGCACGTATTGCGGGCTGGTTGCCAGGGCCAGCGCGCCCATCAGCTTGACGTCATCGGCGCCGAAACGGCCTAGCATGTAGCCGGGCAGGGTCAGCAGCATGACGATGGCCAGCGCCCAGCCGGCATCGCTGGCATCCGCGCCGATCCAGCTGTGCCCGGTGGCGAAAAGCCAGGCCAGTGCGCAGGTAGCCACGCCAAGGGTGAGCATGTTGGATATCTGGCGTTGACGCACATCCTGTTCGCAGCACAAGGCAAGCCACAGCAGGAGAACAATGCTTTGCATTGGCAGGTCGCCTTTCCCAAATGTTGAACGCATCTACCCGGTCAGTCAGGTTTCCTTAAGTGAAGATAGACAAGAACCTGCGGGGAGTGGAGCGGGAGAGGGAAAAAGGCGTGGCCGGGAAGGGTATTGTCGCTGTTGAAACAGGCCTTGCAGGCGACCCTTGTGGGAGCGGGTTCACCCGCGAACACCGGCAAAGCCGGTGCCATGCACCGCGTCGTTCTCTTCGCGGGTAAACCCGCTCCCACAGGGGCTTTGGCGCATGCATGAACGCGTTCGGAGTTATTTCCTGCTACCCGGCGGATAGTTGCCCAGCACTTTGGCCACGGTGTTCTGGATCGCGCTGTTGCGCTCTTCCGGGCTTGGCGGGTAGTTGTTCATGATCTGCTCGGCACTGCCGCGCCACACCAGCTTGCCGTCACGCCCATCGAACAGGTCGATCTGGATGGTCGCGACCTTGTAGTCGACGCTGCGGGTTTCGTTGTACATCGGGCCACCCCAGTAGCCGCCCCAGTAGCCTCCCCAGCCACCGCCGTAATTGGTGGTGATCTGTTGCTGGCGCTGCTCGACGATCAGGTAAGCGCGCACTGTCAGGTCCGGCCGCGCGCCACCTTGTACCGGGCGCAGGCCGCGCTGGTCGAGTTGGCTTGCGACTGCCTGGCGAATGCGCTGCTCGGTCAGGTCGCTCTTGATTCGTGGGTCGTCCGGGCGGTACTGCAGGCCCGGTTCCTGCCATGCCCAGCTGCGGTAGGCGGCAAAGTCACGGCTGGCATCGAAATCCTGCTGGACGTTATTGCTGGAACAGGCGGCGAGCAATAACGCGAATGACAGTAGAACAAGGCGGCGCAACATGATGGTTCTCCGTTGGATATCAACTGGGAGGATAGCCGTTGAGCGCCTTGTGCACAGAATCGCGCAGGGCGCTTTCGCGTTCACGCGGCGAGTCCTTGTCGCTGCCGCTCTCGGCGCTGGCACTCCATACCGGCTGGCCGCTGCGGGCGTCGTACAGGTCGATACGCACCACCATCACCTGCACCTCGTAGGTGCGCACGATGGGCACGCTGGCATAGCCACCATAGCCATGGCGGTAGCCGCCATAGCCGACGCCACCGTAGGGGTACGGGCCGTAGTAAGGGTCGTAGGCATCGTAGTCGCGTACTTGGCGCAAGCGTTTTTCCAGGCGTATGTCGGCGCTGACCAGCAAGTCGACGGTGCCGCCCCGGGCGGGACGCAGGCCATGCTGGTCCAGCGCGCCGCTGACAGCATCGGCCAGTTGCGCCGGGTCGGTATCGACCGAGCCACTGGGCAACTGGCCGTTACGCCAGCTCCAGCTGCGGTAGTGCCCGTAATCACGGGCCGGTGTGGGGTAGGCACTGGCGTCGAAGGTGCTGGCCGCCTGGGCCGGTGCCGGTGGTAACGGGCGGCTGCTGGCCACATAGGGGTTGCTGCCCTGGCAGCCAGCCAGGGCAAGCGGCAGCACGGCCAGGCACAACAGACGGTACGGCATGTATTCCTCCCGGCGGGCAGGTCAACGGGGGCGGCAGACCCAGTGCAGGTAGCGGCCGAGCCCGGCGAAGCTGGGGTGTCGACGGTAGGCCAGTTCCATTTCCAGCAGGTCGAGCAGCTCGGCCTTGCCCTGGAATTCCTTGGGCATGTAGTCGTGGAACACCCGCACGCCGCTTTCGCTTTCAACCTGCCACATAGGTTCAAGTTGCGCCCTGAGTTCGCGCGGATCAAGTGGTTTTTGCGGGGTCAGGCTCTGCTTTTCACCTTCCAGACGGTTGCTGCGCAACTTGCGGAAGTGGCCCTTGAGCAGGTTGCGATAGACCAGGGCGTCGCGGTTGTAGAAGGCCAGCGACAGCCACCCGGAAGGGGCCGTGAGCTGGTGCAGCACCGGCAGGATGCTTTCGGGCTCGGCCAACCATTCGAGGACGGCGTGGCACAGCACCAGGTCGTAGGGCTCGGTCAGCTGGCCGAGCAGGTCCTGCCATGGGGCCTGGATGAAGGTGGCCGGTTGGCCAGCCTCGGCAAAGCGCGCCCGTGCGCCGTCGAGCATCGGCGCGGCGGGTTCGGCCAGGGTCAGCTGGTGACCGCGCTGAGCCAGCCACAAGGCCATGTGACCCAAGCCGGCGCCGATGTCGAGGATACGCAGCGGGCGGTCGGGCAAGGCTTCGGCCAGGTCGGCCTGCAGCACGGCCAGGCGGATGGCGCCCTTGGCGCCGCCGTAGATCTTCTCGGCAAAGCGGGTGGCCAGCTCATCGAAGTGACGGTCGTTCATCGGGCGAAGCGCCTCTCGCTGTCGGCCAGCTTGGCCCGCACCACCTGGTCCATGTCCAGGCCTAGCTCGCTGCACAGCAGCAACAGGTACAGCACCACATCGCCGATTTCCTGGCCGGCATGGGCCAACTTGTCGGCGGGCAGCTGGCGCGATTGGTCTTCGCTCAGCCACTGGAAGATTTCCACCAGTTCGGCCATTTCGACGCTGGCGGCCATGGCCAGGTTCTTCGGGCTGTGGAAGCCGCGCCAGTCGTTGTTGTCGCGGATCTGGTGCAGGCGTTGGGTGAGTTCTTGCAGGTTCATCGGGGGTCTCCTAATGCTGCATAGCTTCTGCGCAGGCCCGATGCAAAGCAAGGGGGCCGCTATGCGGCCCATCGCGACGCAAGGCCGCTCCCACAAGAGGTCACTGGCATCAAACCGAACGCGGTAGCTGTGGGAGCGGCCTTGTGTCGCGAAAAGGCTGCGAAGCAGCCTCACGATTTAAAGGGGGGCCCAGCGCCCGACCATATGCAGCACCCCGCCATGCCCGTCCAGCCGCAGCTCACCTGCAACCCCGGCCTCACTGGCACCGAGCACCACCTCCGACGGCAACCGCACCGGTTTGCGGAAATCCACCTCGAAGGCATAGCCACTGTGGGGCAGGTGACCGCGCAGTGCCGCCAGGGCCATGGCCTGGCTCCACATGCCATGGGCAATGGCCGTGGGAAAGCCGAACAGCCGTGCACTGGCTGCGCTGAGATGGATCGGGTTGTAGTCCCCGCAGACCTTGGCATAGCGCCGGCCGATATCGCTGTCGGCGTACCAGCGGGTCACCTCTGGCAGCACTTGTGGCTCGTCCTCGGCAGGCTCACCTGCCGCGCCTTCCAGCTTCAGCCCGCGCACCAGCATGCGGCTGGTCTCGCGCCAGAGCAGGCCGATGCCGTCCTCGGCTTCGGTGACCAGATCGAAGGTGCCACCCTTGGCATGCGCTTGCAGGTTGCCTGCATGCACCGCAAAGCGCAGCCCTTCGATACCGCCCAGTGGGCGTACCACTTCGATGCGGTTGTGCAGGTGCACCAGGCCAAGCAGCGGGAAGGGGAAGTTAGGCGCGGTCATCAACTGCAACTGCAGCGTGAACGCCATGACATGTGGATAAGTGCCTGGCAGGCGGCCATCGTCGGTGAAGTGGCACAGCCGTCGATAGGCGGCCAGGTTGCCCGGCTGGACGCGGATTAAACAGCGCAGGCCGTCGTCCGGCAGTTGGTCGCCGCTGATGGTGCGCTTGCTGGCCGCGCGCAGGTACAGGCTGGCGCGCGAAGCCGGGCTGTGCAGGTCATGCCAGTGTCGGCTCATGATCAAGCCCCCATCAAGGCCTGGCCGCATACCCGCAGCACCTGGCCGTTGACTGCACCGGAGCCCGGCTGGCTGAGCCAGGCGATGGCTTCGGCGACATCCTGCGGGCGGCCGCCCTGGCCAAGCGAACTCAAGCGTCGCCCGGCCTCGCGCAGGCCCATGGGCATGGCGGCGGTCATGTGGGTTTCGATGAAACCGGGTGCCACGGCATTGATGCTGCCGCCGCGCTCGGCGAGCCGGGGCGCCCACGCCTGGGCCAGGCCGATCAGCCCGGCCTTGCTCGCGGCATAGTTGGCTTGCCCGCGGTTGCCGGCGATGCCACTGACCGAGGCCAGCAGGGTGATGCGCGCGTTTTCACCCAGGGCACCGTTGTCGTACAGCGCCTGTGTCAGTACCTGCGGTGCCTTGAGGTTGACCGCCAGCACCGCGTCCCAGTATTCCGGGGTCATGTTGGCCAGGGTCTTGTCGCGGGTGATGCCGGCGTTGTGCACCACGATGTCGATGCCGTCGGGCAGGGCCGCAAGCAGTTGTGTTGCGGCGTCGCTGGCGCAGATGTCCAAGGGCAGCGCCTTGCCGCCCAAACGTGCGGCCAGGGCGTCGAGGTCCTGGCTGGCTTGCGGCACATCCAGCAGCAGCACGTCGGCACCATCGCGCGCCAGGGTTTCGGCAATGGCCGCACCGATGCCGCGCGCGGCGCCGGTCACCAGGGCGCGTCTGCCAGCCAGCGGCCGGGTCCAGTCCTCGACCTGGCTGGCGCAGGCATGCAGGCGCAGCACCTGGCCGGAAATAAAGGCACTTTTGGGCGAAAGGAAGAAACGCAGGGCGCCTTCCAGCTGGTCTTCCGCGCCGGGGCCGACATACAGCAACTGCGCGGTCGCACCGTTGCGCAGTTCCTTGGCCAGCGAGCGGCTGAAGCCTTCCAGGGCCCGTTGGGCAATGCTGGCCAACGGGTTGTCGAGGCTTTCTGGTGCGCGGCCCAGCAGCAGCACATGGGCGCACGGCGCCAGGCTGCGCAGCAGTGGCTGGAAAAATTCGCGCAACTGCTTCAACGCGTCGCTGTCGGACAGGTGACTGGCATCGAATACCACGGCCTTGATCTTCGGCCCCAGGCCAGCCACCCACGGCTCGGCCTGGAGGTGGTCGGTATTGAAGCTGTAAAGCGTGTCGGTCAGGCGCGGGGCAATGGCTTCGACCTGGCTCGCCAGTGGCCCGCCACCCAGTACCAGGGCACCTTCGACCGGGCGCAGGCGGCCGGCCTGCCAGCGCTCCAGCGGCGCTGGGCGTGGCAGGCCAAGGGCATCCACGAGACGGCGGCCGAGGTTGGAGTTGGCAAAGCCGAGGTAGCGATCGCTCATGAGTGGTCTCCCGGAAGGCAAGCTTGAAAGTGTGGACCAACTTTGTGGCAAGGTCGTTCGAATGCGGTAAAAACACCTAGGCTGTACGGATCAAATTGTTTCAGGAGGAACAAGCGCATGCGTTCACTTCGCCGGGTCGCGATCCTGGGCGGCAACCGAATTCCCTTTGCCCGCTCCAATGGTGCCTACGCCACGGCCAGCAACCAGGCGATGCTTACCGTCGCCCTTGAGGGGCTGATCGAACGGTACCGCTTGCATGGGTTGCGCATGGGGGAAGTGGTGGCTGGTACGGTGCTCAAGCACTCGCGAGACATGAACCTGACCCGGGAGTGCGTGTTGGGCTCGCGCCTGTCGCCGCAGACGCCGGCCTACGATATCCAGCAAGCTTGCGGCACCGGGCTGGAGGCGGCGTTGCTGGTGGCCAACAAGATTGCCCTGGGGCAGATCGACTGCGGCATTGCCGGCGGCGTGGACACCACCTCCGATGCGCCGATCGCGGTCAATGAAGGCCTGCGCCATATCTTGCTGCAGGCCAACCGTGGCAAAAGCCTGGGCGAGCGGCTCAAGCCATTTCTCAAGCTGCGCCCTCACCACCTGAAGCCTGAATTGCCGCGCAACGGCGAACCGCGCACCGGGTTGTCGATGGGTGAGCATTGCGAACGCATGGCCCAGGCGTGGCGCATTGGCCGTGCCGAACAGGACGAACTGGCGTTGCTCAGCCACCAGGCGCTGGCTGCAGCGTACGCCGAAGGCTGGCAGGATGACCTGCTGACGCCGTTTCTGTCGTTGACCCGTGATAACAACCTGCGCCCCGACCTGACCCTTGAGCAACTGGCCAGGCTAAAGCCAGCCTTCGACCGCAGCGGGCAGGGGACATTGACGGCGGGCAATTCCACACCGCTGACCGATGGTGCTTCGTTGGTATTGCTGGGCAGCGAGGAGTGGGCCGAGCAGCAGGGGCTGTCGGTGCTGGCCTATCTGGTCGATGGCGAAACCGCTGCGGTGGATTTCGTTACTGGTCGCGAAGGCTTGCTGATGGCACCGGTGTATGCGGTGCCGCGGCTGCTGGCGCGCAATGGCCTGACGCTGCAGGACTTTGACTATTACGAGATACACGAAGCCTTCGCCGCCCAGGTGCTGTGCACGCTCAAGGCCTGGGAAGATGCCGATTATTGCCGTGAGCGGTTGGGGCTGGATGTGCCGCTCGGGGCAATTGACCGCAGCAAGCTCAACGTCAAGGGCAGTTCGCTGGCGGCCGGGCACCCGTTTGCCGCGACCGGGGGCCGGATATTGGCCAACCTGGCCAAGTTGCTGGCGAAGGCGGGGAAGGGACGGGGGCTGATTTCGATCTGCGCAGCGGGTGGGCAGGGGGTGACCGTCATCGTCGAGCGCTGAGCTGTTAGGCTTGTCTGGTCAGAACTACAAGAAGCCACCATGCCCATCATCGGACATCCCCGCCCCATTCCGGCGCTGGACCACCTGCCCAGGCCGCTCTATGCACGAGCCGAAAGCCTCGGCGCCGGCTCGTGGACCACCCGCCACCAGCACGACTGGGTGCAGTTCTCCTACGCCATCAGCGGCGTTCTCGGGGTGTATACCCGCGAAGGCAGCTACTTCGCCCCACCCCAGTGGGGCGTGTGGATACCAGCCGATGCCGAACACGAGGTGGTCACCTCGATGCAGGCCGAAATGCGTAGCCTTTATGTGCGCCGGGATGCCTGCCCGTGGGCACCGGAGCAATGCCGGGTACTGGAAGTGACCCCACTTGCGCGCGAACTGATCAAGCAGTTCTGCCTGTTCCCGGCAGACTACCCGGAGGGTGACAGCGCCGAAGCGCGGCTGGTGGCGGTGCTGCTCGACCAGTTGCGCATGCTCCCCGAGGTCGGCTTTTCGCTGCCACTGCCGCGGCACCCGGGGTTGTTGGCACTGTGCAATGGGTTGATTGCGGCGCCGGATCAGCCGCAGACCCTGCAGCAATGGGCGCGGGAGCTGGGCTGTTCGGAGAAGACGCTGATGCGGCTGTTCCAGCGGGAGACGGGGCTGAGCTTTCGCAACTGGCGGCAGCGCATGCGGCTGTTGTCATCGCTGGCGTTGCTGGAGGCGGGGCAGAACGTTACCGAGGCGGCGCTGGGATGTGGGTATGACTCCACCTCGGCTTACATTGCGGCGTTCAAGCAGTTGTTTGGGGCTACCCCGGGGGAGCTCAAGTTGTAGTGTTGCTTGTGCGGGCCCCTTCGCGGGTGAACCCGCTCCCACAGGTATTGCGCTGCCCTTGAGACTAGCGCTGTACCTGTGGGAGCGGGTTCACCCGCGAAGAGACCAGCAAAAGCAATACATCAGGTACGGAACCTGCGCACCAGCGCATCCAGCTCATTGGACAACCCGGCCAGGCTCTCCGAATCCACCCGCGCCGCCTGGGCCAGTTCGGCCACCAGTTGCGCATCGCCGTGAATCTGGCTGATGTGGCGGTTGATGTCCTCCGCTACCTGGTGTTGCTCTTCGGCCGCCGTGGCAATCTGGGTGTTCATGTCGCGGATCACATCCACCGACTCGCGGATCTGCCCGAAGCTGTCACGGGCCAGGCCGATGCGGCTCACCGACTGCTGTGAAACCTCCAGGCTGGCGTGCATCTGTGCGGCCACTTCGGCAGTGCGGCTGGCCAGGTTGCCCAGCAGGCCGTCGATCTCGGCGGTGGAGTCGGCAGTACGCTTGGCCAGCGCCCGCACTTCGTCAGCAACCACGGCAAAGCCACGGCCCTGCTCGCCGGCACGGGCGGCTTCGATGGCGGCGTTGAGCGCCAGCAGGTTGGTCTGCTCGGCAATCGAGCGGATGGTGCCGAGGATCGACTGTATGGCGTTGCTGTCACGCTCCAGCTGCTGGATCGACTGCGCCGACTGCTCGATCTCCTGGCTCAGGCGGTCAACGCTATGTACCGCCGCATCAATCTGCTGCTGGCCTTCGCGCGCCTGTTGCTGGCCGCTGTCGGCCGACTGCGCCGCCTGGCTGCATGAACGTGCCACTTCGTTGGCGGTGGCGACCATTTCGTGGAAAGCAGTAGAGACCATGTCCACCGCTTCGCGCTGGCGGCCTGCGGCTTCGGCCATGTCGCTGGAAACCCGGGTCGAGCTGCTGGAGGTGCTGAGGATCTTGTTGGCGGCAGCACCGATATGCTGGATCAGGCTGCGAATGGCACCGAGGAATTGGTTGAACCAGCTGGCCAGTTGCGCGGTTTCATCGCGGCCACGGATTTCCAGGTTGCGGGTCAGGTCGCCCTCGCCCTGGGCGATGTCTTCAAGGCCGCTGGTAACGCTGTTGATCGGGCGCACGATCAGCTTGGCAAAGGTGGCACCGACCACGGCGAACAGCGCAGCCAGTACCAGGGCCACTACGCCGATCAACCAGGTCAGGCGGGTGGTGGTCTGCATCACTTCGCTCTGCTCGATCAGGCCGATCAGGGTCCAGCCCAGCTGTTCGTCCGGGTAGATGTTGGCCATGTAGCGCACGCCATTGAGCTCCACTTCGGCCAGCCCCTTGCCGTGCTTGGCCAGCTCGGCGTAGCCGTCGCCAAAGCTCGCCAGTTGCTTGAAGTTGTGCTTGGCGTCACGGGGGTCGACCAGCACGTTGCCGTTGTTTTCCACCAGTAGCACGTAGCCGCTTTCACCCAGCTTGATCTGCTGGACGATCTCGGTGAGGCCTTTGAGCGACACGTCGACGTTGACCACGCCACCAGGGTTGCCCAGTTGGTTGGCGACGGTGCGCACGGTACTGACCAGCACGGCGTCGTCGGCAGCCCAGTAGTAGGCGCCGGTACGCAAGGTCTTGCCAGGGTTGGCCATTGCCAATTGGTACCAGGGACGGGTGCGCGGGTCGTAATTGACGAACTTCTGCCCGGCCGGCCAGCCGACGTAACCACCATCACTCACCCCGTAGGAGAGGTACGCATAGCTGGGATGGGTAGTGGCCAGGCGAGTCATGAACTCCAGCACTTTGCTGGCCTGTTCGCCCAGCTCATAGGACGGGGTTGCGCTCATGTACTTGTTCAGTTCGCTGCCCGTGGCGGCGACCAGGGGCTGCGCGGCCATGTACTCGACGTTCTGGTTGATGCCCTGGAAGAAGATGTTCATCGCGTTGCTGACCTGGCGGATTTCCCGGCTGCTGCCATCGAGGAATCCGTCGCGGGCTTCGCCACGCAGGTTGAGGACCACCAAAGTGGCTACAAGTACGATGGGCAAGCCGGCGATGACCGCGAATGCCCAGGTCAGTTTCTGTTTGATGCTCATCGACGCTCCCGGATTTTTTGTTTTCGATACACGAGGCAGGTATCAATTGCATCGGCAGCATCCGGGTTTAATGTAGGAAAACGCCCGTATTTATTGGAGAAAGTCGCAGTTGGTGACTATTCGGTCGTGTTTGGACGTATATGGCATACCAAAGGATTGCGGGCTGGCTCAGTGACAGCAGCCACCCGCAGCGCCATTGGCCAGGTCTTTGAGGATCGGGCAGTCCGGGCGCTCGTCTCCCTGGCAGTGCGATACCAGTTCGCCAAGGGTATCGCGCAGGCTCACCAGCTCTTCGATGCGCCGGTTCAGGTCATCGATGTGCTGCATGGCCAGCGCCTTCACATCGGCGCTGGCGCGCTGGCGGTCCTGCCACAAGGTCAGCAGCTTGCCGACCTCCTCGAGGGAAAAGCCCAGGTCGCGGGAGCGCTTGATGAAGGCCAGGCTGTGCAAGTCTTCCGCCTGGTACAGGCGGTAGCCGCTGTCGCTGCGCGTGGCGGGCTTGAGCAGGCCGATGGACTCGTAGTAACGGATCATCTTGGTGCTGAGCCCGCTGCGACGGGCGGCCTGGCCTATGTTCATGGGGCCTCCTGGTTGTTGCTGATGGGTTTCCAAGCCTTGAGCCACAGCGCGTTGCTCACCACGCTGACGCTGGACAGGGCCATGGCGGCGCCGGCCAGTACCGGGTTGAGATAACCCAGCGCGGCCAGCGGGATGCCGATCAGGTTATAGATGAACGCCCAGAACAGGTTCTGGCGGATCTTCGCATAGGTCTTGCGGCTGATTTCCAGGGCGGCCGGTACCAGGCGGGGGTCGCCGCGCATCAGGGTGATGCCGGCGGCCTGCATGGCCACATCGGTACCGCCGCCCATGGCAATGCCGATATCGGCGGCGGCCAGAGCCGGCGCATCGTTGATGCCATCGCCAACCATGGCGACCACACCATCCTGCTTGAGCGCGGCCACGGTCGCGGCCTTGTCGGCTGGCAGCACTTCGGCATGCACGTCGTCGATGCCGAGCGCTTCAGCCACCACTTTGGCGCTGCCGCGGTTGTCACCGGTCAGCAGGTGGCTGCTGATGTGTTGCGCGTGCAGGGTATCGATTGCCTGCGCGGCGCCGGGCTTGAGGCTGTCACCAAAGGCGAACAGGCCCAGCACCCGCGACTGCGCGCCGCGTTCTATCAGCCATGAAAGGGTGCGCCCCTCGGCTTCCCAGGCCTGGGCCTTGGCGGCCAGGTCACCGGGTGGCAATGCGCTTTCGTCGAGCAGGCGGCGGTTGCCCAGCGCCAGTTCACGGCCTTCCACGCGCCCGGCGATGCCACGCCCGGTCAGCGACTGGCTGTCGGCGACGGTGGGTACCTCCAGACCCTGTTCGGCACAGGCATCCAGCACCGCCTTGGCCAGCGGGTGTTCACTGCCGCGCTGCAGGGCGCCGGCCAGGCGGTGCAGGTCGGCGTTGCTGCCCACCTGCGCCTCGCTGTGGACCACTCGTGGGCTGCCGGAGGTGAGGGTGCCGGTCTTGTCGAACACCACCCGGTTGACCGCATGGGCACGCTCCAGGGCTTCGGCGTCCTTGATCAGAATGCCGTGGCGGGCGGCGACCCCGGTGCCGGCCATGATTGCTGCGGGCGTGGCCAGGCCGAGTGCACACGGGCAGGCGATGACCAGCACGGCGACGGCATTGATCAGCGCGGTTTCCAGCGGTGCGCCGGCCAGCCACCAGCCGACCAGGGTGATCAGCGCCAGTACCAGCACGGCCGGGACGAATACCTGGCTGACCCGGTCGACCAGCTTCTGGATCGGAGCCTTGGCCGCCTGGGCGTCTTCCACCAGGCGGATGATGCGTGCCAGCACGGTTTCGGTACCCAGTGCCTGGGTACGTACCAGCAGCCGGCCTTCGCCGTTGATGGCCCCACCGGTGACGCTGTCCCCTGGCTGCTTGGGCACTGGCAGGCTCTCGCCGCTGATCAGGGCTTCATCGGCATGGCTGCTGCCGTCTTCCACTACGCCATCGACCGGGAAGCGCTCGCCGGGTTTGACCAGCACCAGATCGCCGAGGCGCAGTTGGGCAATGGCCACGTCTTCTTCCCGGCCATCGACCAGGCGCAAGGCCCGTTCCGGGCGCAGGGCCTCGAGGGCACGGATGGCGCTGGCAGTCTGGCGCTTGGCACGGCTTTCCAGGTACTTGCCCAGCAGTACCAGGGCAATCACCACGGCCGAGGCTTCGAAGTACAGATGAGGGGCCATGCCGGCGGGGGCTTGCGCCCACTGGTAAAGGCTCAGGCCGTAGCCGGCGCTGGTGCCCAGGGCCACCAGCAGGTCCATGTTGCCGGTACCGGCGCGCACGGCCTTCCAGGCGGCCACGTAGAACCGCGCGCCGAGAATGAACTGCACCGGTGTGGCCAGCAGGAACTGCACCCATGCTGGCAACATCCAGTGCATGCCAAACGGCTGCACCACCATTGGCACTACCAGCGGCAGGGCGAGCAGCAAAGCTGCGCCGACCGCCAGGCGTTCGTTACGCAGGCGGCGTTGGGCAGCGTTTTGGTCGTCCCTGGCGGTTTGCGGCAGGCTGGCGCTGTAACCGGCCTTTTGCACGGTGTCGATCAGCTGGTTGTCGTCGAGGGCAGCGAGCACTTCGAGGTGCGCGCGTTCGCTGGCCAGGTTGACGCTGACCTGTTCAACTCCCGGCAGCTTGCCGAGGGCGCGCTCTACGCGGCCGACGCAACTGGCGCAGGTCATGCCGCCAATCTGCAGTTCGACGGTGCGGGTGGGCACGCCGTAGCCGGCTTCGCGTACGGCATCGACCAGTGCGGGCAGGCTGTTGGCCGGGGCCTGGACCCGGGCCTGTTCGGTGGCGAGGTTGACGCTGACCTGTTCAGCGCCGGTGACCTTGCGCAGGGCGCGTTCGACCCGGCCAGCACAGCTGGCGCAGGTCATGCCGGAGATCGGCAGGTCGTATGTGGTGGATGCGGGCATGGCTCTCCTCCTTGGACAGGCCTCCAGCATCAACCTTGCCACGCAGGTAAGGTCAATAGCCCAGGCCGGCTCGCTTCAACTCCAGCCCATGTTGCCCCATGGCGATCCGGTATTTGTTGATCTGGCCCGCCTGCAGGTTCAGTCGCGTGCTGCGTTGGTCCTCCACACCGGGGGCGCAGCCGGGCATTTGCCCGGGAAGCAGGCGCAGGCGCACGTCCACCGGGCCGGGCGGCAGGTTGAACGAAGTGGACTGCTCCTGGAACACGCGCCCGGAGAGCTGATCGTTGAGGTAGATGCCGATTTCGCAACTGGTGGCCACCTCCAGGCGCTCCCGGGAAATGATCAGCACGCTGTAGTCCGAGTTGCCCTCGGCACTGGCCGGTGGCACTGCAGCCAGCGTGCTCAATAGCCCGACGACGCCCAATGCTGCCCTGAACATGAAGAATCTCCTGCTTGCCTGATCATCAAAGGCGCAGCTTGGCCGACGCGAGCGCGGATTTCCACCCCGGCTGTAGTCGGCAAGTCTTGACCTTGCCCCGATGGCAAGCTTGAAACTCTTGGAAAACCTGAAGGAGATAACCCCATGCAAGTGTTCAATGTACAAGGCATGACCTGCGGCCATTGCGTGAAGGCCGTGACCCGGGCGGTGCAGGAGCAGGATGCTGCGGCCAAGGTGGAGGTCGACCTGGCGGCCAGGCAGGTGCGGGTGCAGAGTGAATTGGCGCAGGAGCAGATCCTCACGGCCATTCGCGATGAAGGCTATCAGGCCGAACTTGCCTGAACACTTACCTGTGGGAGCGGGCGCGCCCGCGAACACCGGCGCAGCCGGTGCCATCCACCGCGGCGCCTGCTTCGCGGGCACGCCCGCTCCCACAGGGACCTCGCCAGCCCGTGGGTTGTGAGCAAGGCAGTTGCCCTTGCAGGGGTCAGTTTGTTGCAAATGTTTTCGTACTGAAGGGGTCCACAGCAGGTAGAATCGAGCACTTGCTTAGCCTGCTATGGATTCCTGATGAACCTGCGAATGGTGCTCATCCTGGGCGCACTCAGTGCGTTCGGGCCCTTGGCGATCGACTTCTACCTGCCCGCCTTCCCGGCCATGGCGCAGGCGTTCGCCACCGACGAAAAACATGTCCAGGCCACCTTGGCCGCCTACTTCCTTGGCCTGTCCATCGGGCAACTGGCCTACGGACCGGTGGCTGACCGCTTTGGCCGACGCAAGCCGCTGATGTTCGGGGTGACCCTGTTCACCCTGGCATCCCTGGCCTGTGCCTATGCCCCCAACCTCGACACCCTGGTGCTGGCGCGTTTCGTCCAGGCGTTGGGCGGTTGCGCCGGGATGGTGCTGTCGCGGGCCATCGTCAGTGACAAGTGCGACCCGGTGGCCTCGGCCAAGGTGTTCTCGCAACTGATGCTGGTCATGGGCCTGGCGCCAATCCTGGCACCGATGCTGGGCGGGGTGCTGGTGAACGTGGCCGGCTGGCAATCGATCTTCCTCGCCCTGAGCCTGTTCAGCGCCGGCTGCCTGTTGGCGGTCAGCCTGGGCCTGCCGGAAAGCCTGCCCGAGCACATACCGCGGCAACCGCTGTCTGGCGCCTTGCGCCAGTACTTGCGCCTGTTCGCTGACCGGGTGTTCATCGGCCATGCCCTGACCGGTGGTATCGCCATCGCCGGCATGTTTGCCTACATCGCCGGTTCACCTTTCGTGTTCATCAAGCTCTACGGCGTGCCGGCCGAGCATTACGGCTGGTTGTTCGGCACCAATGCCGCCGGCTTTATCCTTGTGGCGCAGGTGAATGCACGCTTGCTGGCCAAACGCGGGCCGGCGTTCCTGCTGGCGCGTGCAGTGTGGCTGTACCTGGCTGCGGGCCTGGTGTTGCTGGGCGTGGCGGCAATGCATCCAACACAGCTGTGGCCACTGCTGGTACCGCTTTTCGTCTGCATCTCCAGCCTCGGCTGCATCATCCCCAACGCCTCTGCCTGTGCCATGAGCGGGCAGGGCGCACGGGCCGGCAGTGCCTCGGCGCTGATGGGCTGCCTGCAGTTCAGCGTCGCCGCCGGCGCAGCGGCGCTGGTCGGGCTGCTGCATGATGGCAGTGCGGTGCCGATGGCGCTGGTGATCAGCCTGTGCGGGGCGCTGGTGGTCAGTGTCGCGCTGCTGACCCGACGCCTGTCGGCCAAGGCTCCCGCATAAGCGGGTGAGGTGCCTGCAGGCGGTTCTCCAGCGTGGCGACGAAGGCACGCGCCTCGGCCTCGCTGCGGAAACTGACCACGTGTTGATCGAGCTGGACCTGCCAGGGGCAGGCTGGGTTTCGGCTCGACGCGCTGACGACAATTTTCATCGCGGCATACCTCCAAAGGGGGAGAGCGGATGAAGTGTAGCGTTACACCTTCTGCCTGCCATGACCTGCATCAGTGACCTGACTGACGGTCGGCGGAAACGTTTTCTACATGTTTTTCCCTGCTTGGGACGCAATGCCCGCAAGCCCGTGGAACCTTCGCTTTAGCTTGCGCTACTTGTGGAAATTGGTTGTCGGCCGCGTCCGAAGTTGCATCCGGTGTTTTTTCCGCCTGTCGTTTCCTTGCTCCTGCCATGTGTGCCGGGCTGCTTGCCCGCGCGGTCCAGGCAGGTTTCGCGCACAGTTTCGCTGCTTGCCATGGGTAGGTATACCCAGTGGTTTTTTGCCGGTGGTGCCACTGCGTGGCGCTGCCTGAATGGCGTTTTTTGCGGCTTATACTGGCGAACCAGGCCAGTGCCAGCGAGAGGCGCTTCCCTGCCAGGGGTGGCCATCGCATCCACAAAGTGAACTTGCAGGGAGTTACAGGGACATGAACGCAGCCAGCAGTATCAGCCAGATTGCCAGCCTGATGGCCGACCCCAAGCGCAGTGCCATGTTGTGGGCATTGATCGATGGCACGCCGCGGCTGGCCAACGAACTCGCGGTAATGACAGGCCTGACCTCGTCATCGGCCTGCGCTCACCTTTCGTTGTTGTCGTCGGCCGGCTTGCTCCGGCATGAAGCACGGGGCCGCAAGCGCTATTTCCGGCTGGCCACCCCGCAAGTCGGGGCAGCGGTGGAGGCCTTGGCCAGTGTCCAGTTGGAGAGCGCCAGGGGGGAACGGGCCAAGGCGCCGGTATCATCGCTGCCCATGTCGATACGCAGGGCGCGTCGCTGTGGCGATCACCTGGGCGGGGAACTGGCCGGTGAGCTGTATCACCGTCTGGTGGTGGCCGGCTGGCTGGAGGGTAGTGGTCGACAGCTGATGGTAAGCGAGGAGGGGCGGACGCAATTGGCTTTGGTCGGGGTCTACATCGACGCCTTGGCGCCGCATCAGCAACGTGGCTGTGTGATCTGCCGCTGCACCGAGTGGAACGACCAGGGGCCGCACCTGGGCGGCGTGCTGGGGCAGGCCTTGTTCCGGCTGTTCCTGCAATCTGGCTGGATGCGCGAGGCCGAGGATTCGCGGGCATTGCATATTTCTGCGCTGGGTATCCAGCAGATCAATCGCATTGCCCGCGTGGCGACGTTACAGGTCGGTTGAGCGCAACGTCGCCGTTCCAGTCATACCAACCGCGCGTCCAGGCTGTTCTGCGCCAGTCGGCGGGCCTGGTCTTCGGTCATGCCCAGGTGGGTGTGCAGGGCCATGAAGTTTTCGGTGACGTAGCCACCGAAGTAGGCCGGGTCATCCGAGTTGACGGTTACCTTCACGCCGCGCTCGAGCATGTCGAGGATGTTGTGCTGGCTCATGTGGTCGAACACGCAGAGCTTGGTGTTCGACAGTGGGCACACCGTGAGCGGGATCTGCTCGTCGATGATGCGCTGCATCAGCCGCTCGTCCTCAATGGCGCGCACGCCGTGGTCGATGCGTTTGATCTTCAGCAGGTCCAGGGCCTCCCAGATGTATTCGGGTGGGCCTTCCTCGCCAGCATGCGCCACGGCGACGAAGCCTTCGCTGCGGGCGCGATCGAACACACGCTGGAACTTGCTCGGCGGGTGGCCCATTTCCGAGCTGTCCAGGCCAACGGCGATGAACGCGTCGCGGAACGGCAGCGCCTGGTCGAGGGTTTTCTGCGCCTGCTCTTCACTGAGGTGGCGCAGGAAGCTGAGGATCAGGCCACTGCTGATGCCGAGCTGTTCACGGCCGTCCTTCAGCGCCTGGTTGATGCCGTTGAGCACCACTTCGAAGGGGATGCCGCGGTCGGTGTGGGTCTGAGGGTCGAAGAACGGTTCGCTGTGGATGACGTTCTGCGCCTTGCAGCGTTGCAGGTAGGCCCAGGTCAGGTCGTAGAAGTCCTGCTCGGTGCGCAGCACGTCGGCGCCCTGGTAATACAGGTCGAGGAACTCCTGCAGGTTGTTGAAAGCATAGGCACCGCGCAAGGTCTCCACATCGGCCCAGGGCAAGGCGATCTTGTTGCGCTCGGCCAGGGCGAACAGCAGCTCGGGCTCCAGCGAGCCTTCCAGGTGCAGGTGCAGTTCGGCCTTGGGCAGGGCGTTCAACCAGTCATACATAGTGGGTCATCTCGATCAGGTACGGTTGCCGCCATTCTACAGAGCCTGGCCGGGCATTGCGCCCGGCCAGGCTGCGACCTGGTGAATCACCAGACCAAGGGTTCGCCCTTGTAGTTGATGAAGCGAAGGCCAGCGTTGCCGCTTTGTGCCTTGATCTGTTCGAGCATGCCGCGGGTACTGGTCAGTACGTCGATCTCGGCGTTTTCGCCACCCATGTCGGTTTTCACCCAGCCCGGGTGCATGGCCAGCACGCACAGGTCGGGCCGTTGCTGTTCCACGACAAAGCTGTTGATCATCGAGTTCAGGGCCGCCTTGCTGGCCTTGTACAGGCAGATTTCGCCGCCGTCGGGGATAGTCACGCTGCCCAGGATCGAGCTCATGAAGGCCAGCACGCCGCTGCCTTCGCGTACCTGACCGACCAGGCGGCGGGCCACGCGGATAGGCGCCACGGCGTTGGTCATGAACAGGTCGCCGATGTCCTTGTTCTGCACCGTCTCCAGGTCTTGTGGCAGGGGGCCCATGACGCCCGCGTTGACGAACACCAGATCGAACACCTGGCCTTGCAGGCGTTGCTTCAGGCCATCGAGCTGGGCTGTGTCGTTCATTTCCAGCTGTTCGATGCGCACGCCTGGCACATCCGCCAGGGCGCCGGGCTGCTGCGGGTTGCGCACGGTGGCGGTAATGTTCCAGCCGTCTTCGTGCAGGCGTTGCACCAGGCCCAGGCCCAGCCCGCGCGAGGCGCCGACGATAAGTGCGGTTTTTGCGTTAGCCATGTGGATGCGCTCCGTGATCGGTTGGCGAGGAAAGGTATTGAGGATAATGCACCGGGGCCGCTTTGCGGCCCATCGCGACACAAGGCCGCTCTTACAGGAGTATGCGATCCCCTGTAGGAGCGGCCTTGTGTCGCGAAAGGGCTGCAAAGCAGCCCCGGCAATCTCAAGCCTTGCCCGCTAGCTGGTTAAAAAACGATCAGTCGCCCCGTAGCCTTGCGTGGCCGGGAGCTTCGCCTGTTGACGCACGGGTTATCCACAGGCTGTTCCACAGTTATTGTGTGCAAGCTGAGGAGCCGCAGACTGGCGCTTGCGGCCTTGCGCTGGGGATAACTCCCGCGCATTCAGCACGTTGCGGCTGTCATCAAACAGTGATCAAAATATGATCAAAGCTCTGCGGGCCTTGAAAACATTAGCCTGCAAGCGAGTGCCCCAAGCTTATCCACAGGCCGGCCCACAGTTGCTGTGGGCAATGTTCAACGTGCTTCGAGCAGAATGCGCCCGCGGCTCAAGTCGGCCAACTGCTGCTGCAGTGGCGCAAGGTGGGTGTCGCCGAGTGCAATCAGCAGGTCCACGCCATTGGCGGTGAATTGTTCATCCAGGACCAGGCCGTCAACCTCCGCCAGGCGCAGCTTCACCAGTGCCAGTTCGCTGAAACTGCAACTGCAGGTGAATTCGCTGCGCTGCACCAGCAGCCGCTTGGGGGCCTGTTGCAGGCACTTGTTGGCGCCGCCGCCATAGGCCCTGGCCAGGCCGCCGGTGCCCAGCTGGATGCCGCCGTACCAGCGGATCACCAGCACCACCACTTGGTCGCAGTCCTGCGCTTCGATGGCCGCGAGGATCGGCCGCCCCGCGGTACCGCCAGGTTCGCCGTCATCGCTGCTGCGGTATTGGGCGCCAAGCTTCCAGGCCCAGCAGTTGTGGGTGGCGGCCAGGTCGCTGTGGCGTTCGATGAAACTCATCGCATCGGCGGCACTGCTGATCGGCCCGGCCAGGGTGATGAAGCGGCTTTTGCGGATTTCCTCGCGGTATTCGCAGAGGTCGAGCAGGGTAGAAGGCATAAATGACGATCAGGCAACCGGCTTGATGCCGCAGCCCTTCAGAATGATGTGGATAAGATTGTTGCTCGCGTCTTCCATGTCCTGTTTGGTCAGGCGGCTGCGGCCGGTTACCTGGCAGATCTGGGTGGCGAAGTCGGCGTAATGCTGGGTACTGCCCCACAGCAGGAAGATCAGGTGTACCGGGTCGACCGGGTCCATCTTGCCGGCTTCGATCCAGGCTTGGAACACTGCGGCCCGGCCGCGGAACCATTCGCGGTAGTCGGCACTGAAGTACTCACTGAGGCAGGTGCCGCCGCTGATCACCTCCATGGCGAAGATCCGCGAAGCTTGCGGGTTGCGCCGCGAGAACTCCATCTTGGTGCGGATGTACTGGCTCAGGGCTTCGCCAGGGTCGTCGTCGACGCTCAAAGCGTTGAAGGTGCTATCCCACAATTCGATGATGTTGCTGAGCACGGCAATGTACAGGCCCAGCTTGTTGGTGAAGTAGTAATGCAGGTTGGCCTTGGGCAACCCCGCCTTGAGGGCGATGGTGTTCATGCTGGTGCCCTTGAAACCATGGCGGGCAAACTCGTCTTCGGCGGCCTGGATAATGGCCTGTTCGTTCTTCTGGCGGATGCGGCCCGCGGGCTTGCCCGAGGCGGAGAGGCGATGCGCAGGGACTTCTAGGGTCATGGACGATTCCGTACGGGTCAGTGGCTGCGGCTGTCGGACAAGATTACCTGCCTGTGCCGAAGTGACAAGCGTTTGCGGCACAGACTGGCATCAGCGTGTCGCAGCCAGGCTTTCGAGGAAGCTTTCCAGCACCAGGTTCGGCCGCCGGCCCTTGCGCGTGACCCAGCTGAGGCTCAGGTCATAGAAGCGTTGCCGGGGCTTGAGAGCACGCAAGCGACCTTGCTGCACCCAGAACGTGGCGTAGTGGTCTGGCAGGTAGCCGATGTAGCGCCCGGTAAGAATGAGAAACGCCATGCCTTCGCGGTCCGAAGCGCTGGCCGTGCAGTTCAGCGCCTGGTAATGCGCCTGGATTTCAGCCGGCAGGCGGAAGGTGGGAGTGATGGCTTCCTGGCTATTCAGGCGGTCGTCGTCGATCTGCTGGTCGTCGGCATAGAACAGCGGGTGGCCGACCGCGCAGTACAGCAGCGAGCGCTCGCTGTACAACGGTTGGTACTCGAGGCCCGAAAGCGGGCTGGTCTGCGGCACTACCCCGACATGCAGGCTGCCATCGAGCACGCCGTGCTCGACCTGACTGGGTGCGATCATGCGGATCTGGATTCGCACATCGGGCCCGCGGTCCTTGAGTTCGGCCAGCGCGTGGGTAATGCGCATGTGCGGCAAGGTCACCAGGTTGTCGGTCAGGCCAATGTTCAGCTCGCCACGCAAATGCTGGTGCAGGCCATTGACCTCTGTGCGGAAGCTTTCCAGGGCGCTGAGCAGTTGCAGGGCTGAGTGGTAGACCTCGCGGCCTTCTTCGGTCAGCGAGAAGCCGGCGCGCCCGCGTTGGCATAAACGCAGGCCGAGCCGCTGTTCGAGGTCGTTCATCTGCTGGCTGATGGCCGAACGGCCAATGCCCAGCACGTTTTCCGCGGCCGAGAAGCCGCCGCACTCGACGACACTGCGGTAGATCTTCAGCAGGCGGATGTCGAAATCGCTGACTTGGGCGAGTGGATCGGGGCGTCGGCTCATTAGTTTAGTCAGGGCCTGTCTGAAGATTAGAAATGTTGGCTTTTTCAGACTTTATCGCCGTGCCAATTTAGCTGCAACAACATCCATCGTTGCTTAATCGTCTTCCGAGGAACCGCCGATGAACATGCCCGAAACCGCTACCGCCGGTATCGCCAGCCAGCTCAAGCTGGATGCCCACTGGATGCCCTACACCGCCAACCGCAACTTCCAGCGCGACCCACGCCTGATTGTGGCGGCCGAAGGCAGCTACCTATTCGACGACCAGGGGCGCAAGATCTTCGATGCCCTGTCCGGCTTGTGGACCTGTGGCGCCGGGCATACCCGCAAGGAAATCACCGAGGCGGTGGCTCGCCAGATCGGCACTCTGGACTATTCCCCGGCCTTCCAGTTCGGCCACCCGCTGTCGTTCCAGCTGGCCGAGAAGATCACCGAGCTGACCCCGGGCGACCTGAACCATGTGTT
The DNA here is from genome assembly GCF_049486705.1 of Pseudomonas sp. NLJ1. Classification (NCBI taxonomy): domain Bacteria; kingdom Pseudomonadati; phylum Pseudomonadota; class Gammaproteobacteria; order Pseudomonadales; family Pseudomonadaceae; genus Pseudomonas; species Pseudomonas sp. NLJ1. The sequence continues at coordinate 3,479,218 of NZ_CP137735.1, forward strand.
CTATACCAACTCCGGTTCCGAGTGTGCCGACACCGCGCTGAAGATGGTGCGTGCCTACTGGCGCCTGAAAGGCCAGGCGACCAAGACCAAGATCATCGGCCGTGCCCGTGGCTACCACGGCGTGAACATCGCCGGCACCAGCCTCGGTGGTGTCAACGGTAACCGCAAGCTGTTCGGTCAGTTGCTGGATGTCGACCACCTGCCTCACACCGTGCTGCCGGTGAACGCCTTCTCCAAAGGCATGCCGGAAGAGGGCGGTATCGCCCTGGCTGACGAGATGCTCAAGCTGATCGAGCTGCACGACGCCTCCAACATCGCTGCCGTGATCGTCGAGCCGCTGGCGGGTTCGGCTGGTGTACTGCCGCCGCCGAAGGGTTACCTGAAGCGCCTGCGTGAAATCTGCACCCAGCACAACATCCTGCTGATCTTCGACGAAGTGATCACCGGCTTCGGCCGCATGGGCGCAATGACTGGCGCCGAAGCCTTCGGCGTGACCCCGGACCTGATGTGCATCGCCAAGCAGGTGACCAACGGCGCCATCCCGATGGGCGCGGTGATCGCCAGCAGCGAGATCTACCAGACCTTCATGAACCAGCCGACCCCGGAATACGCCGTGGAATTCCCGCACGGGTATACCTACTCGGCCCACCCGGTAGCCTGTGCCGCCGGTATCGCCGCGCTGGACCTGCTGCAGAAGGAAAACCTGGTACAGGCCGCCGCCGAGCTGGCGCCGCACTTCGAGAAGCTGCTGCATGGCGTGAAAGGCACCAAGAACATCGTCGA
>NZ_CP137735.1:3485000-5638306 GCF_049486705.1 Pseudomonas sp. NLJ1
CCTCATGTATCACTGTAGGGGGTAGAGCACTGTTTCGGCTAGGGGGTCATCCCGACTTACCAAACCGATGCAAACTCCGAATACCTACAAGTGCCGAGCATGGGAGACACACGGCGGGTGCTAACGTCCGTCGTGAAAAGGGAAACAACCCAGACCGTCAGCTAAGGTCCCAAAGTCATGGTTAAGTGGGAAACGATGTGGGAAGGCTTAGACAGCTAGGAGGTTGGCTTAGAAGCAGCCACCCTTTAAAGAAAGCGTAATAGCTCACTAGTCGAGTCGGCCTGCGCGGAAGATGTAACGGGGCTCAAACCATGCACCGAAGCTACGGGTGTCATCTTTGATGACGCGGTAGAGGAGCGTTCTGTAAGCCTGTGAAGGTGAGTTGAGAAGCTTGCTGGAGGTATCAGAAGTGCGAATGCTGACATGAGTAACGACAATGCGAGTGAAAAACTCGCACGCCGAAAGACCAAGGTTTCCTGCGCAACGTTAATCGACGCAGGGTTAGTCGGTCCCTAAGGCGAGGCTGAAAAGCGTAGTCGATGGAAAACAGGTTAATATTCCTGTACTTCCAGTTATTGCGATGGAGGGACGGAGAAGGTTAGGCCAGCCTGGCGTTGGTTGTCCAGGTTTAAGGTGGTAGGCTGAAATCTTAGGCAAATCCGGGATTTCAAGGCCGAGAGCTGATGACGAGTTGCCTTTAGGCGACGAAGTGGTTGATACCATGCTTCCAAGAAAAGCTCCTAAGCTTCAGATAACTGGGAACCGTACCCCAAACCGACACAGGTGGTTAGGTAGAGAATACCAAGGCGCTTGAGAGAACTCGGGTGAAGGAACTAGGCAAAATGGCACCGTAACTTCGGGAGAAGGTGCGCCGGCGAGGGTGAAGGACTTGCTTCGTAAGCCCATGCCGGTCGAAGATACCAGGCCGCTGCGACTGTTTATTAAAAACACAGCACTCTGCAAACACGAAAGTGGACGTATAGGGTGTGACGCCTGCCCGGTGCCGGAAGGTTAATTGATGGGGTTAGCGCAAGCGAAGCTCTTGATCGAAGCCCCGGTAAACGGCGGCCGTAACTATAACGGTCCTAAGGTAGCGAAATTCCTTGTCGGGTAAGTTCCGACCTGCACGAATGGCGTAACGATGGCGGCGCTGTCTCCACCCGAGACTCAGTGAAATTGAAATCGCTGTGAAGATGCAGTGTATCCGCGGCTAGACGGAAAGACCCCGTGAACCTTTACTATAGCTTTGCACTGGACTTTGAATTTGCTTGTGTAGGATAGGTGGGAGGCTTTGAAGTGGGGACGCCAGTTCTCATGGAGCCATCCTTGAAATACCACCCTGGCAACTTTGAGGTTCTAACTCAGGTCCGTTATCCGGATCGAGGACAGTGTATGGTGGGTAGTTTGACTGGGGCGGTCTCCTCCCAAAGAGTAACGGAGGAGTACGAAGGTGCGCTCAGACCGGTCGGAAATCGGTCGTAGAGTATAAAGGCAAAAGCGCGCTTGACTGCGAGACAAACACGTCGAGCAGGTACGAAAGTAGGTCTTAGTGATCCGGTGGTTCTGTATGGAAGGGCCATCGCTCAACGGATAAAAGGTACTCCGGGGATAACAGGCTGATACCGCCCAAGAGTTCATATCGACGGCGGTGTTTGGCACCTCGATGTCGGCTCATCACATCCTGGGGCTGAAGCCGGTCCCAAGGGTATGGCTGTTCGCCATTTAAAGTGGTACGCGAGCTGGGTTTAGAACGTCGTGAGACAGTTCGGTCCCTATCTGCCGTGGACGTTTGAGATTTGAGAGGGGCTGCTCCTAGTACGAGAGGACCGGAGTGGACGAACCTCTGGTGTTCCGGTTGTCACGCCAGTGGCATTGCCGGGTAGCTATGTTCGGAAGAGATAACCGCTGAAAGCATCTAAGCGGGAAACTTGCCTCAAGATGAGATCTCACTGGGATCTTGAATCCCCTAAAGGGCCGTCGAAGACTACGACGTTGATAGGTTGGGTGTGTAAGCGCTGTGAGGCGTTGAGCTAACCAATACTAATTGCCCGTGAGGCTTGACCATATAACACCCAAGCAATTTGCTGACGCAGATTGCGGTGGTGAAGACGAAACGAACCGAAAGTTCGCACTGCTCACAAAAGCACCACAAATATCGCATATCCGAATTCGCTGGGCTGTCCATCTGGACATTCTGGCAACAGAATTTCTTGACGACCATAGAGCATTGGAACCACCTGATCCCATCCCGAACTCAGCAGTGAAACGATGCATCGCCGATGGTAGTGTGGGGTTTCCCCATGTGAGAGTAGGTCATCGTCAAGATTCATTTCGCAAAACCCCTATCTGCGCGTGCAGGTAGGGGTTTTGTCTTTCTGGCGCAAAAACTTCCAGGCATACGCGGCCCCTGTAGGAGCGGCCTTGTGTCGCGATCGGGCGCGCAGCGGCCGCCAAACCTGCCTCCTCGATCTCCCAGGTAAACCGCGTCGCCCGGATTGCGGCCGCTGCGCGCCCGGTCGCGACACAAGGCCGCTCCTACAAAGATCGCGCAGGCCCGCTGTTATGTCGCCTCCCACAATTCGAGCCAGAACACTAGAATAGGCCCACGCACCTATTCAGAAGCGCTATATGCCCAAACCTGTCGAACCTGAAACCTTGGCCCAGTTGCCGCTGGACGAGCTTGTCGCCTGCCATGAATGCGACCTGCTGCTGCGCAAGCCCATGCTCCAGCATGACGAGAAGGCCCAATGCCCACGCTGTGGCTATGAGCTCTACGCTCATCGGCACAATGTGGTCAACCGCAGCCTGGCTCTGGTACTTACTGCCTTGCTACTGTTTGTGCCTGCCAATTTCCTGCCGATCATGCAGCTGCACCTGCTGGGCCAGACATCGGACGATACCGTCTGGAGCGGCGTGCTGGGTCTGTACAACTCGGGAATGCGCGGCGTGGCCGTGGTAGTGTTCCTGTGCAGCATGGCCATCCCTCTGGCAAAACTGCTCTGTCAGCTGCTGGTGCTCTTGAGTATCCGCCTGAACGTGGGGCGTAGTTTCGGCCTGCTGTTCTATCGCATCTATCACCACTTGCGTGACTGGGGCATGCTCGAGGTCTATTTCATGGGCGTGCTGGTGGCCATCGTCAAGCTGGTGGACCTGGCCGAACTGACCGTGGGGCTGGGGCTGTTCTGCTTCATCAGCCTGTTGTTGATCCAGGTGTGGCTCGAGGTGGTGATGTCACCGCACCAGATCTGGAGTGCACTATCAGGAGAGGACCTGCATGCGGGCGATTGATGCAGGCATTCTCGTCTGCAATGAATGTCACGAGCTGAACAGGCAACAGCCAGACAGCACTTCACAGACCTGTACGCGCTGCGGCGCCATAGTGCATGCCCGTCGGCCGAACAGCATCGCACGCACTTGGGCGCTGCTGATTGCTGCGTCGATCCTGTACATCCCGGCCAACATGCTACCGATCATGACCGTGAGTACCTTGGGCCAAGGCAGCCCCGACACGATCATGTCCGGCGTCATCACCTTGCTCAAGCATGGCATGGTGCCCATTGCTGCCGTGGTGTTCATTGCCAGTATCCTGGTGCCCACGTTCAAGCTGGTGGGCATCGGCTTGCTGTTGTACTCCGTTCAGCGTCGCCAGCCGCTTTCGGCGCGGCAACGGATATTGATGTACCGCTTCATCGAATTCATTGGACGCTGGTCCATGCTCGATATCTTCGTTATCGCCATCCTGGTGGCGGTGGTGAATTTCGGCCGAATAGCCAGTGTCGAAGCCAACCTGGGCGCTGTCGCCTTTGCAACTGTGGTGATCCTGACAATGCTTGCCGCTTTAACTTTCGATCCCCGACTGATTTGGGATAACACGGAGTCGGATGACGACCATGAGTGACCTGCCAACGGCTAAAACCCGCCCAGCCTCGAACTGGTCGGCCATCTGGATCCTGCCTTTGATCGCCTTGATGATCGGTGGCTGGCTTGCGTGGCAGGCTTACCGTGATGCCGGGGTGGAAATTGAAGTCCGCTTCGAGTCGGGCGAGGGTATCGTCGCCAACAAGACCGAGGTGATCTACAAGGGCATGCCGGTTGGCAAGGTCAAAAGCCTGGTGCTAGACGCCAAGGGTGAGAACCAGGGGGTGATCGCCACCATCGAGATGAACAAGGCTGCCGAGCCTCATCTGACCAAGGGTACGCGTTTCTGGCTGGTGAAGCCGAGTGTCAGCCTGGCGGGTATTTCCGGCCTGGAAACACTGGTATCAGGCAACTACATCGCCGTCAGCCCGGGGGAGGGGGAGCGCACCAAGCGTTTTACCGCCTTGAAGGTGGCGCCGCCACTGTCGGATACCGAGCCGGGCCTGCACCTTACCCTGAAGGCCGAGCGGCTGGGGTCGCTCAACCGTGACAGCCCGGTGTTCTACAAGCAGATCCAGGTTGGCCGGGTTAAAAGCTACCGCCTGTCCGAAGACCAGAGCACCGTCGAGATCAAAGTCTTCATCGAGCCGGCCTATGCCAGCCTGGTGCGCAAGCATACGCGTTTCTGGAATGCCAGCGGCGTCAGCATCGACGCCTCGCTCTCGGGCGTGAAAGTGCGTAGCGAATCGCTGTCGAGCATTGTTGCCGGTGGTATCGCCTTTGCCACACCGGAACACCGCAAGGACAGCCCACCCACCGACTCGAACCTGCCGTTCCGTCTGTATGAGGACTTCGATGCGGCCCAGGCAGGTATCCGGGTAAAGGTGAAATTGAGCGATTACGAGGGCCTGCAGGCGGGCCGTACACCGGTCATGTACAAGGGCATCCAGGTGGGCTCGCTGAAATCCCTGACAATGGCAGACAACCTGGCCAGTGCATCGGCCGAGCTTACGCTGGACCCGTTGGCCGAGGACTATCTGGTCGAGGGCACGCAGTTCTGGGTGGTCAAGCCATCGATTTCCCTGGCGGGTATCACCGGCCTGGAGGCGCTGGTAAAGGGTAACTACATCGCCATTCGCCCTGGTGACAAGGGGGCGCGGCCCGAGCGTGAGTTCGAAGCCCGTGCCAAGGCGCCGCCGCTCGACCTCAAGGCACCAGGCCTGCACATGGTGTTGTTCGCCGACACCCTGGGTTCGCTGGAAGTCGGTAGCCCGGTCATGTACCGCCAGGTGAAGGTGGGTAGCGTGCAGAGCTACCAGTTCGCCCGCAACAGCAACCGCATCCTGATCGGTGTGCATATCGAGAAGGAATACGAAAAACTGGTCAATGGTTCGTCGCGCTTCTGGAATGTCAGCGGTATCACCCTGACGGGCGGCCTGTCGGGCATCAAGATCAAGAGTGAATCACTGCAAACCCTGATGGCTGGTGGTATTGCGTTCGACACGCCACGGCCCGATGTGCCGCTCAAGCGCCACATCCCACGCTTCCGCCTGCATGACAGCCAGGAAGCGGTCAATCGCGCGGGTACGTTGATCACCATTCGCGTGGACCGTGCCGATGGCCTCAAGCCGGGCACGGCGATTCGCTTCCGCGGCCTGGATGTGGGCAGCATCGAGAGCGTCGACCTGACCGATGACTTGCAGGCGGTGCTGCTGCGGGCGCGCATTACCGAAGCGGCGGAGCGTATCGCCCGCGTTGGTACGCAGTTCTGGGTGGTCAAGCCAGCCTTTGGCCTGGTGCGCACGCAGAACCTCGACACGTTGGTGGGTGGGCAGTATCTGGAGGTGCAGCCGGCTGCCAAGGACCGTGGCCCGCAGCGCGATTTCATCGCCTTGGCCGACGCCCCGCAGGTGGCAGGGCCGGAGGTTGGTCTGCCTTTGACACTAAGCGCCCCGCGCCGTGGCTCGATCAAGCCGGGCGTGCCGGTAACCTACCGTGAGGTTGCGGTGGGCAAGGTGACGGGCTTCGAGTTGGGCCAGAGCGCTGACCGTGTACTGATCCACATCCTGATCGAGCCGCGCTATGCGGCCCTGGTGCGCAGCGGCAGCCGCTTCTGGAACAGCAGTGGCTTCGGTTTCGACTGGGGGCTGTTCAAGGGGGCTACGGTGCGTACCGAGTCGGTGGAGACCATGATCGACGGCGGTATCGCCTTTGCCACGCCGGATGGCGAGCAGATGGGCAACCCGGCACGGCCGCAGCAGACCTTTGCCTTGTTCGACAAGGCCGAGGATGAATGGCTGCAGTGGGCGCCGAAGATTCAGATAGCGAAGTAGCATATGGCAGGGCTACCAAACATGGCCCTGCTTTTTTTGTGTGGGAGCGGCCTTGTGTCGCGAAAGGGGCGCGCAGCGGCCCCCTTATCTCAGCGCAGATGCTGAAATTGCTGGGGGCCGCTTTGCGACCCTTTCGCGACACAAGGCCGCTCCCACAGAAGGCTGTTCCCGCAGAGGGGGCGCAAACACAAATCGCAGGCAACAAAAAGCCGACCCTAGGGTCGGCTTTTCGACTAGCACGTCGCTTAGGCAGCTGCAGCTTCTTTCAGCGCCTTGATGTGGCCATTCAGACGGCCTTTGTGACGAGCAGCCTTGTTCTTGTGGATGATGCCCTTGTCGGCCATACGGTCGATTACAGGTACAGCCAGAACGTAAGCGGCTTGCGCTTTTTCGGCGTCTTTTGCGTCGATGGCCTTGACTACATTCTTGATGTAGGTGCGGACCATGGAACGCAGGCTGGCGTTGTGGCTGCGACGCTTCTCAGCCTGTTTTGCACGTTTCTTGGCGGAAGGTGTGTTGGCCACCGTCGAGCTCCTCGAAAGACTTTAGGTAAATAGCAAACAAAATAGGCCGCGAATCATGCCGATCAGTCGAACGGATGTCAAGGCCACCTGCAAGGTTCCGCCGAGCGGTGCGCCAACAAGAGGGAAATATTCCTTTCTGCTGCGCGACCTGTAAACTCGGGATTTTTTGGCTCCCCTGCGAAGGCGCGGGAGTATCGCACATTCGGACGCTGTCTGGCAGCGTCCTCTGCCCTTGGCGTGAATCTTTTCGATGAACCTGCTCAAATCCCTGGCTGCGGTAAGCTCGATCACCATGATTTCGCGGGTGCTGGGCTTTGTCCGCGACACCATCCTGGCGCGTGTATTCGGCGCCGGCATCGCCACCGATGCCTTCTTCATTGCCTTCAAACTGCCCAACCTGCTGCGGCGCATCTTCGCCGAGGGCGCGTTTTCCCAGGCCTTCGTGCCGATTCTGGCTGAATACAAGACCCAGCAAGGCGAGGAGGCGACCCGCACCTTCGTTGCCTATGTCAGCGGCCTGCTGACCCTGGTTCTGGCGCTGGTGACAGCCATCGGCATCCTGGCGGCGCCGTGGGTGGTGTGGGCGACTGCGCCAGGCTTTGTCGACAGTGCCGAAAAATACGAGCTGACCACCGCCCTGTTGCGGGTGACTTTTCCTTATATATTGCTGATCTCGCTGTCCTCCCTGGCCGGTGCGATCCTCAATACCTGGAACCGCTTCTCGGTGCCGGCCTTTACCCCGACCCTGCTGAACGTGGCGATGATCGCCTTCGCGGTGCTGCTCACGCCGTATTTCGACCCGCCGATCATGGCCTTGGCATGGGGCGTGCTGGCCGGTGGCCTGGCACAGTTGCTGTACCAGCTGCCAGCGCTGAAGAAGATCGGCATGCTCGTGCTGCCGCGCCTGAACCTGGGTGATGCTGGTGTGTGGCGGGTGCTCAAGCAGATGCTGCCGGCGATCCTCGGGGTGTCGGTGAGCCAGATCTCGCTGATCATCAACACCATTTTCGCCTCCTTCCTGGTAGCCGGCTCGGTGTCGTGGATGTACTACGCCGACCGCCTCATGGAGCTGCCTTCCGGCGTACTGGGCGTGGCCCTGGGCACCATACTGTTGCCGACCCTGGCCAAGACCTACGCCAACAAGGACCGCGAGGAGTACTCGCGGATCCTCGACTGGGGCCTGCGCCTGTGCTTCCTGCTGGTGCTGCCCTGCACCCTGGCCCTGGCCCTCCTCGCCGAGCCACTGACCGTGGCGCTGTTCCAGTACGGCAAGTTCACCGCGACCGATGCGGCCATGACCCAGCGGGCGCTGATTGCCTATTCCGTAGGCTTGCTGGCAATCATCCTGGTCAAGGTACTGGCACCCGGCTTCTATGCGCAGCAGAATATCCGTACACCGGTGAAGATCGCGGTATTCACGCTGGTCTGCACCCAACTGTTCAACCTGGCCCTGATCGGCCCGCTGGCGCATGCCGGCCTGGCCCTGGCGATCAGCCTGGGGGCCTGCCTGAACGCCGGCTTGCTGTTCTGGAAGCTGCGCAGCAAGCAGCTGTTCCAGCCGCAGCCAGGCTGGGGGATGTTCCTGTTCAAGCTGGTGCTGGCGGTGGGGCTGATGTCGGCGGTGTTGCTGGCCGGCATGCATTATCTGCCGGCCTGGGAGCAGGGCAACATGCTCGAGCGCCTGGTGCGTTTGGGGGCTCTGGTTCTGGCGGGCGTCGTGACCTATTTCGGCTGCCTGTACCTGTGCGGCTTCCGCCCTCGGCATTTCGCTCGCAAGGCCTTGCACTGAGGCTTCGGGCGGGTCAGGCGTCGGTTTTTCGCATTCCACGCCGCCCTTGGGCGCTGCTGCCTGTCACCGGCGCCCGGGTGTGGTTATAATCGGCCACTTTATGAGCAAGAAGCGCGTTATGCAGCTGGTTCGAGGTCTTCACAACCTGCGCCCCGAGCACCGGGGCTGTGTCGCCACCATTGGCAACTTCGACGGGGTTCACCGCGGCCACCAGGCGATCCTGGCGCGCCTGCGCGAGCGCGGCCAGGCCTTGGGCCTGCCGACCTGCGTGGTAATCTTCGAACCGCAACCACGCGAGTACTTCGCCCCCGACACCGCGCCGGCCCGCCTGGCCCGCCTGCGCGACAAGATCGAACTGCTGGCGGGCGAGGGTATCGACCGGGTGCTGTGTCTGGCATTCAACCAGCGCCTGAGCAAGCTCGGTGCCGATGACTTCGTCAAGGCCATCCTGGTCGACGGCCTGGGTGTACGCCACCTCGAAGTGGGCGATGACTTCCGCTTCGGCTGCGACCGCGCCGGCGACTTCGCCTTCCTGGTCGAGGCCGGCAAGCAGTACGGCTTCACCGTCGAGGCCGCCAACACGGTGATCCAGGACGGCCTGCGTGTCAGCAGCACCGAAGTGCGCAAGGCCCTGTCCGAAGGCAACTTCGAGCTGGCCGAGCACCTGTTGGGCCGCCCGTACCGCATCAGCGGCCGCGTGCTGCATGGCCAGAAGCTGGCCCGCCAGCTCGGCACACCTACCGCCAACATCCAGCTCAAGCGCCGCCGCGTACCGCTGTCCGGGGTCTACCTGGCCAGCATCGAAATCGACGGCAAGGCCTGGCCGGGTGTCGGCAATATCGGCGTGCGCCCCACCGTTGCCGGTGACGGGCGCCCGCACCTGGAGATTCATCTGCTGGATTATGCCGGCGACCTGTATGGCCGGCGCCTGACGGTGGAGTTCCACCACAAGCTGCGTGAAGAGCAGCGTTTCGCCTCCCTGGAGGCGCTGAAGTCGGCGATCGATGCGGATATCGCCGCCGCACGTGCACATTGGCACGCTCAACCGTTAACGAAGAGCCTGAAATGACCGACTACAAAGCCACGCTTAACCTTCCGGACACCGCCTTCCCCATGAAGGCCGGCCTGCCTCAGCGCGAACCGCAGATCCTGCAGCGCTGGGACAGCATTGGCCTGTACCAGAAGCTGCGCGAAATTGGCAAGGATCGTCCCAAGTTCGTCCTGCACGACGGCCCGCCCTATGCCAACGGCAAGATTCACATCGGTCATGCGCTGAACAAGATCCTCAAGGACATGATCGTCCGTTCCAAGACCCTGGCCGGCTTCGATGCGCCGTACGTGCCGGGCTGGGACTGCCATGGCCTGCCGATCGAGCACAAGGTCGAGGTCACCCACGGCAAGCACCTGTCCGCCGACCGCACCCGCGAGCTGTGCCGCGAATATGCCGCCGAGCAGATCGAAGGGCAGAAGACCGAGTTCATCCGCCTGGGCGTGCTGGGTGACTGGGACAACCCGTACAAGACCATGAACTTCGCCAACGAGGCCGGTGAAATCCGCGCCCTGGCCGAAATGGTCAAGCAAGGCTTCGTGTTCAAGGGCCTGAAGCCGGTGAACTGGTGCTTCGATTGCGGTTCGGCCCTGGCCGAGGCCGAAGTCGAGTACGCCGACAAGAAATCGCAGACCATCGACGTTGCCTTCCCGGTAGCCGACGAGGCCAAGCTGGCCGCTGCCTTCGGCCTGGCTTCGCTGGCCAAGCCGGCCGCCATCGTGATCTGGACCACCACCCCGTGGACCATCCCGGCCAACCAGGCGCTGAACATCCACCCCGAGTTCAAGTACGCCCTGGTCGACACCGGCGAGCGCCTGCTGGTACTGGCCGAAGAGCTGGTCGAGTCGTGCCTCAAGCGCTACAGCCTGGAGGGCTCGGTCATCGCCACCGCCCAGGGTTCGGCGCTGGAACTGATCAACTTCCGCCACCCGTTCTACGACCGCCTGTCGCCAGTCTACCTGGCCGACTACGTCGAACTGGGCGCCGGTACCGGCGTGGTGCACTCCTCGCCAGCCTACGGTGAAGACGACTTCGTCACCTGCAAGCGCTACGGCATGGTCAACGACGATATCCTCACCCCGGTGCAGAGCAACGGCGTGTATGTCGACTCCCTGCCATTCTTCGGCGGTCAATTCATCTGGAAGGCCAACCCGGCCATCGTCGAGAAGCTGAGCGAAGTCGGTGCGCTGATGCACACCGAAACCATCAGCCACAGCTACATGCACTGCTGGCGCCACAAAACCCCGCTGATCTACCGCGCCACCGCGCAGTGGTTCGTGGGTATGGACAAGCAGCCGACCACCGGCGAGCCGCTGCGTGAGCGTGCACTGAAAGCCATCGAGGACACCAAGTTCGTCCCGGCCTGGGGCCAGGCGCGCCTGCATTCGATGATCGCCAACCGCCCGGACTGGTGCATCTCGCGTCAGCGCAACTGGGGCGTACCGATCCCATTCTTCCTGCACAAGCAGACCGGCGAGCTGCACCCGCGCACCGTCGAGCTGATGGAAGCAGTGGCCAAGCGCGTCGAACAGGAAGGCATCGAGGCCTGGTTCAAGCTGGACGCCGCCGAACTGCTGGGCGCTGAAGCCGAGCAGTACGACAAGATCACCGACACCCTCGATGTGTGGTTCGACTCGGGTACCACCCACTGGCATGTGTTGCGTGGCTCGCACGACATCGGCCACGCCACTGGCCCGCGTGCCGACCTGTACCTGGAAGGTTCCGACCAGCACCGCGGCTGGTTCCACTCGTCCTTGCTGACCGGTTGCGCCATCGATGGCCACGCGCCGTACCGCGAGCTGCTGACCCACGGCTTCACCGTGGACGAGAACGGCCGCAAGATGTCCAAGTCGCTGGGCAACACCATCGAGCCGGAGAAGGTCAACAACACCCTGGGTGCCGATATCCTCCGCCTTTGGGTCGCCGCTACCGACTATTCCGGTGAAATGGCTGTTTCCGAGCAGATCCTGCAGCGCAGCGCCGACGCCTACCGGCGTATCCGCAACACTGCACGCTTCTTGCTCTCCAACCTGTCCGGCTTCGACCCGGCCCGCGATCTGCTGGCCCCGGAGGACATGCTGGCGCTGGACCGCTGGGCCGTAGACCGTACCCTGCTGCTGCAGCGCGAGCTGGAAGAGCACTACAGCGAGTACCGTTTCTGGAACGTCTACTCCAAGGTGCACAACTTCTGCGTGCAGGAACTGGGCGGCTTCTACCTCGATATCATCAAGGACCGCCAGTACACCACCGGCGCCAACAGTGTCGCCCGCCGTTCCTGCCAGACCGCGCTGTACCACATCAGCGAGGCGCTGGTGCGCTGGATCGCGCCGATCCTGGCGTTCACCGCCGACGAGATCTGGCAGTACCTGCCAGGCGAGCGCAACGAGTCGGTAATGCTCAACGGCTGGTACCAAGGCCTGAGCGAGCTGCCAGAAGGCAGCGAACTGGACCGCGCCTACTGGGACCGCGTGATGGCCGTCAAGGCATCGGTCAACAAGGAACTGGAAAATCAGCGTACCGCCAAGGTCATCGGCGGCAACCTGCAAGCCGAAGTCACCTTGTACGCCGACGAAGGCCTGAGCGCCGACCTGGGCAAGCTGGGCGACGAACTGCGCTTTGTGCTGATCACCTCGGCTGCCAGTGTGGTGCCGTTCGTGCAGGCGCCGGCCGAAGCCGTGGCCACCGAAGTCGAAGGCCTCAAGCTGCAAGTGGTCAAGTCCGGCCACGCCAAGTGCGGCCGTTGCTGGCACTTCCGCGCCGACGTCGGCAGCCACCCGGAGCATCCGGAAATCTGCGGCCGTTGCGTCGACAACCTCAGCGGTTCCGGCGAGGTGCGCCACTATGCCTAACCCTGCAGCGGGGCGCTTCGGGCGCCTTGCATGGCTTTGGCTGAGCCTGGTGGTACTGGTCCTCGACCAGGCCACCAAGCTGTATTTCAACAACGCCCTGACCATGTACCAGCAGATCGTCGTCATCCCCGACTACTTCAGCTGGACCTTGGCCTACAACACCGGCGCGGCGTTCAGCTTCCTGGCGGACAGCTCCGGCTGGCAGCGCTGGCTGTTCGCCCTGATCGCCGTGGCGGTCAGTGCCGTGCTGGTGGTGTGGCTCAAGCGCCTGGGGCGCAACGAGACCTGGCTGGCCGTGGCGCTGGCGCTGGTGCTGGGTGGCGCGATCGGCAACTTGTACGATCGCGTCGTGCTCGGCCATGTGGTCGACTTCATCCTGGTGCACTGGCAGAACCGCCATTACTTCCCGGCCTTCAACCTGGCCGACAGCGCCATCACCGTCGGTGCGGTGATGCTGGCGCTGGATATGTTCAAGAGCAAGAAGTCCGAGGATCCGGTCCATGACTGACACCCGTATCGGCCAGAACACCGAAGTCACCCTGCACTTCGCGCTGCACCTGGAAAACGGCGACACCGTCGACAGCACGTTCGACAAGGCCCCGGCCACCTTCAAGGTTGGCGATGGCAACCTGCTGCCAGGTTTCGAGAACGCGCTGTTCGGCTTCAAAGGCGGTGACAAGCGTACCGTCGTGGTGGCCCCGGAGAACGCCTTCGGCCAGCCCAACCCGCAGAACGTGCAAGTCATGCCGCGGTCCCAGTTCGAGGGCATGGAGTTGTCCGAAGGGCTGTTGATCATCTTCAACGACGCCGCCAACACCGAGCTGCCAGGTGTTGTCAAAGCGTTCGATGACGACCAGGTGACCATCGACTTCAATCACCCATTGGCTGGCAAGACCCTGACCTTCGAGGTGGAGATCCTCGAGGTGAAGGCCCTGTAAGCCTGGAGCCGAGCATGCAAATCAAACTCGCCAACCCCCGCGGCTTCTGCGCAGGGGTCGACCGGGCGATCGAGATCGTCAACCGCGCGCTGGAAGTCTTCGGCCCGCCGATCTACGTGCGTCACGAAGTGGTGCACAACAAGTTCGTGGTGGAAGACCTGCGCAACCGTGGCGCCATCTTCGTCGAAGAGCTGGACCAGGTACCGGACGATGTCATCGTCATCTTCAGTGCCCACGGCGTTTCCCAGGCCGTGCGCCAGGAAGCCGCTGGCCGTGGCCTGAAAGTGTTCGATGCCACCTGCCCGCTGGTGACCAAGGTGCACATCGAAGTGGCCAAATACAGCCGCGACGGCCGTGAGTGCATCCTCATCGGTCACGAAGGGCACCCGGAAGTCGAAGGCACCATGGGCCAGTACGACGCCAGCAACGGTGGCGCCATCTACCTCGTCGAAGACGAGGAGGATGTTGCCAGCCTGCAGGTGAAGGACCCGGACCACTTGGCGTTCGTTACCCAGACCACGCTGTCGATGGACGACACCAGCCGCGTCATCGACGCCCTGCGTGCGCGTTTCCCGAACATTGGTGGCCCGCGCAAGGACGACATCTGCTACGCCACCCAGAATCGCCAGGACGCGGTCAAGCAACTGGCGGACGAGTGTGATGTGGTACTGGTGGTCGGCAGCCCGAACAGTTCCAACTCCAACCGCCTGCGCGAGCTGGCCGAGCGCATGGGCACCCCGGCTTACCTGATCGACGGTGCCGAGGACCTGCAGCGTGGCTGGTTCGACCAGACGGCGCGGATCGGCATCACCGCCGGTGCTTCTGCCCCTGAAGTGTTGGTGCGTGGCGTGATCGAACAGCTCAAGGCCTGGGGTGCCACCGGCGCTGAAGAACTGGATGGGCGGGAAGAGAACATCACCTTCTCCATGCCCAAGGAGCTGCGGGTTCGGTCGCTGATCTGACCGCGCTTTCGGGCGCGATCTCCCTGTAGGAGCGGCCTTGTGTCGCGAACGGGCTGCAAGGCAGCCCCAGGATTTCAGCGTTAGAGCTGGCATTGCCGGGGCCGCTTTGCGGCCCGTTCGCGACACAAGGCCGCTCCTACAGAGACTGCGTCGATCTGCTGGCGGAGCCTTTGCACCGGGAGTTTCTGGCCTCTCCCATTTCTACCCTGACCCTGCCAGTCTGTGCCATCACCACTCGATACTGGCTAGTTGGGGTCAAGCGCTCGCAAACCTCCATCGTTGAACCAAACCAGTTATTGTTCGCCCCCAGCGGAACCCCCTGCGCACTGAACTTCAGTTGCCCGCCGCCATTGCTGGTGATCGTCAGCGGCCGTGAAAGGCGCTGCTCGCGCAGCACCTGCTGGTTATGCTCCAGCATCACCCGCCAACCATTCCCCCAATCACCATCCAGCGCCTGCACCAGCACCGGCTGGCTCTGCAGCATGGCATGGCTGCGCGCACTGCGCAGCGCCTGCGCCAAGTCACGCGCAGCCGCCGCCCTGTGCAGGTCGTCGCTCAATCTGGCGTAGGCCGGCATGCCGAGCTGTGTCAGCAATATGGCCACCGCCAGGGCCGACAACATTTGTATCAGTGTTACACCTCGTTGCTTCACCGTGCATTCCTCCCTGGAAGTGCTTGGCTATAGCTTCACGGTCGTTGGACCGGCGGTCCAGTCGCCCGGGTTCAATGCAATTGCAGGAAAAGTCGCAGGAGGTGCAGGGATGCGCGCAATACAACGGGGCATGACGCTTCTGGAAGTGTTATTGGCGGTGGGCGTGGTGGCCGTGGGTATGTTCGCAGCAGCAGGCTTGCAACTGCGGGCATTGCAAGCTGCCGAGGACGCGCGCCGCGATGGGCAGGCGCTGATGGCGGCGCACAGTGAGCAGGAAAGGGGGCGGCCATGAGGCGCGGCCAGCGTGGTTTCGGCTTGCTTGAGGTGATGCTGGCGCTGACCATCGGGTTGCTGCTGTTGGCGGCCGCCAGCCAGCTCTTTACCTCGGCCCACCACGCATGGCGGCTGCAAAGCACGGCAGTACGCATGCAGGATGAGGCACGCCTGGCATTGCTGCGAATGGCCCAGGATATCCGCATGACCGGGATGTTCGGCTGCCTGCGACTTCGGCCACAGCACTTCAGCAGTTCCAGCGCAGAGCACGCATTTACCCGGCCGATGGAAGTCGAAGCATCCACCCTGAGCCTGGTCGTGACGGAGTTGCCTGGGCAAGCCGGGGCGCCGCTGTGGTTCCTGCACACGGACTGCACAAGCGAAGTGTCTGTGGATGACAAGTTGAAGGAGGGCTACCCACAGGTTTACCCCATCAGCAGATATGTCTACCAGCTCCAGGGCAATACGCTGAAATTCAAACGCAACAACAGCAACTTCCAGCCGCTGGTTGAGAATGTGCGGTCCATGCGTTTCCAGCGTGTGCAAGTGGCGCAAGGTGAGCGGGTGGATATTGCCCTGACGCTTTACGAACCCACGCTCGAACTCGAACAACGCCATGAACTGAGCGTGGCGATCCGCAATCCGGTGCCGGCCTCATGAGTGGTCAGCGTGGCATCGTCCTGTTGGTGGCCCTGGTCTTGAGCACGCTGCTGGGGTTGCTTGCGGCGTCCGCCCTGCGTGATGCGCTAGCGGCAACGCGGATGACTGGTTATCTGAGCGAAGGCCTGCTGGCGCTGGAGCAGGCCGAGGACACGTTGCTGGCAGGGGCAGGCGAGCTCGAACGGGCTCCTCCCGACCCTTGCAAAGTGTGCCCGCCACCAGTTCGACCGCACGATCTGAGCGGGCAGTGGCAGCGCACACGAACTGGCTACTTCCACTTGCAGAATCTGGGTA
This sequence comes from Pseudomonas sp. NLJ1, assembly GCF_049486705.1. Classification (NCBI taxonomy): domain Bacteria; kingdom Pseudomonadati; phylum Pseudomonadota; class Gammaproteobacteria; order Pseudomonadales; family Pseudomonadaceae; genus Pseudomonas; species Pseudomonas sp. NLJ1. Next base: position 3,501,181 of record NZ_CP137735.1, read on the forward strand.
CCAGCGATTACGCCGCGCATATGCCGGAAGGGCAGCAGGTCACCCTGTACCGAGTCACCGCCGTCAGCCTGCAAACCCAGTCACGGCATGTGCTGGAAGCGGTCTATGCCATGGACGGCGACACAACCCGGCGCATTGCCTGGCGGCAGAGATTGCGAGGAGACTGACATGCAGCAAGGCTTGAGCCTGATCGAGTTGTTGATTGTGCTGGCCGTGACCGGCATTCTGGCAGCCATTGCCTACCCCAGTTACAGCGACCAGTTACGGCGAGCTGCGCGCAGCGAAGTGGTTGGCCTGCTGCATGATGCCGCCCTGCGCCTGGAACGCCACCGCGTACGCACTGGCCAATACGCCGAGGGCGACCCGGCCTTGCCCGATGGTACCCGCTATTACAGCCTGCAGGCCCAGCGTGACAGCGACACCTTCACGCTGCGCGCCCGGCGGCTGCCGAACGGGCTGATGGCACAGGACCGCTGCGGCGATTTCCAGCTCGACCAGGCTGGCGTGCAGCGCAATCCGGGGGCCGTCGAAGACAGCGTGCACTGCTGGGGAAGCTGAAGGTTGAATGATGCCCGGTGCATCGCGGATTTACTTCAGGTGTTGGATCGACAGATGAGCAAGCAAGTAGTGGTGGTCGGTGGCGGGGTGATCGGCCTGCTGACGGCATTCAACCTGGCGGCGAAGGTCGGGCAGGTGGTGGTGTGTGATCAGGGTGAAGTCGGCCGCGAGTCGTCCTGGGCCGGCGGTGGCATCGTCTCGCCACTGTACCCGTGGCGCTACAGCCCTGCGGTGACCGCCTTGGCACACTGGTCGCAAGACTTTTATCCACAGCTGGGCGAGCGCTTGTTCGCCAGCACCGGCGTCGACCCCGAAGTGCACACTACCGGCCTGTACTGGCTCGACCTGGACGACGAGGCCGAAGCGCTGGCCTGGGCCGAGCGTGAGCAGCGGCCGCTGAGTGCCGTGGATATCTCGGCGGCCTATGACGCAGTGCCAGTGCTGGGCCCAGGCTTCAAGCGTGCGATCTACATGGCCGGCGTGGCCAACGTGCGCAACCCGCGCCTGGTGAAGTCGCTCAAGGCGGCGTTGCTGGCGTTGCCCAACGTGACCTTGCGTGAGCACTGCCAGATTACCGGCTTCGTCGAGCAAGGCGGCCGCGTGACCGGTGTGCAGACGGCAGACGGTGTGCTGGCAGCGGATGAGGTGGTGCTGAGTGCCGGCGCCTGGAGTGGCGACCTGCTGCGTACGCTAGGCCTGGAGCTGCCGGTGGAGCCGGTGAAGGGCCAGATGATTTTGTTCAAGTGTGCCGACGACTTCCTGCCGAGCATGGTGCTGGCCAAGGGGCGCTATGCGATCCCCCGGCGTGACGGGCATATTCTGGTCGGTAGCACGCTGGAGCATGCCGGGTACGACAAGACCCCGACCGGGGAGGCGTTGGAGAGCCTGAAGGCGTCGGCGGTGGAGTTGCTGCCTGAGCTCGAGGGGGCCCCGGTGGTGGCGCATTGGGCCGGGCTGCGGCCGGGGTCACCGGAAGGTATTCCGTATATCGGGCCGGTACCGGGGCATCAGGGGTTGTGGTTGAACTGTGGGCATTACCGCAACGGGCTGGTGCTGGCGCCGGCTTCATGCCAACTGTTTACCGACCTGTTGACCGGGGCAGAGCCGATCATTGACCCGGCGCCGTATGCGCCAGTCGGGCGTTTGAACTGAGGGCCTCTTCGCGGGTAAACCCGCTCCCACAGGGATCGCACGGTTTTCGAAACCTGCGATGTACCTGTGGGAGCGGGTTTACCCGCGAAAGGGCCGGAGAGGGCAGTAGGGGTTTCAGCCGGTAATCGGTGCCTGCAAGTGCCGGCTCGGGTAATGCTGCTCATACACCTTGCACACTCGCAGCACCTGCTCATCGGCAAAGCGCCCGGCGACCACCTGCAGCCCCACCGGCAACCCCTCGCGGGTGAACCCGCACGGCACCGAAGCCGCTGGCTGCTGGGTCAGGTTGAAGGGATAGCTGAACGGCGTCCACTCCATCCACTGCGCCATCCCCGACCCAGGCGGCACATTGTGCCCGGCCTCGAATGCCACCAGCGGTAGCATTGGCGATACCAGCACATCATAGCGCCGGTGGAAGGCATTCATCCTGGCGATCAACTCTGCCCGTGCCTCCAGGGCCTGGGTGTATTCGCCAAGGCTGATTCGCGCTCCCTGTTCGGCAATCCAGCGCAGCCCTGGGTCAAGCAGCGCCCGCTGTTCATCGCTGAACGCACTGGCCAACCGCGCCGCACCGGCAAACCACAGGGTGTTGAACGTCTCCAGCGGGTCGCCGAACCCCGGGTCGACTTCTTCAACCTTTGCGCCCAGCCGTGCCAGGCGCTGCACGGCCTGGGCCACCAGTGCCTGGACCTGCCGGTCGACCTGCACGTAGCCGAAGTTGGCACTGTAGGCGATGCGCAGGCCGCTCAGGTCCTGCTCCTGGCCCAGCCACGGCGCTTGCCTGGGTGCGCCAGCCAGCCCGTCACGGGCATCGGGGCGGGCGACGCAGTCGAGCATCAGTACCGAATCGTCGACGGTGCGCGTCATCGGCCCCAGGTGCGACAGCACGGTCATGGCACTGGCGGGCCATTGCGGTACGTAGCCGAAGGTCGGTTTTATGCCGAACGTGCCGGTAAAGGCGCAGGGGATGCGAATCGAGCCGCCGGCATCGCTGCCCTGGTGCAGAACGCCCAGGTTCAGCGCGGCCGCCGCCGCGGCACCACCGGACGAGCCGCCGGCGGTCAGCCGGGTATCCCAGGGGTTGCGGGTGATGCCGTACAGCGGGTTGTCGGTCACCCCCTTCCAGCCGAACTCCGGCGTGGTGGTCTTGCCCACCAATACAGCGCCGGCTTCGCGCATGAAGGCCGTGAAGGGCGCATCGACTTCCCACGGGCCGGCGCCCGAGGTGGTGCGCGAGCCCTTGCGTGTGGGCATGCCGCGGGTCAGGGTCAGGTCCTTGATCGAGGCGGGTACGCCATCCAGCCGGCCGCAGGGCTCGCCACGCTGCCAGCGCTGTTCGCTGGCGCGGGCGGCGACGCGGGCACCTTCGCCGTCGACATGGCAATAGGCGTTGACCGCCGGGTTGTGCAGGTCGATGCGCGCCAGCACATCGTCGATCACCTCGACCGGTGACAGTTGGCGGCGCTGGTACAACTCGAGCAGTTCGACGGCGGTGAACTCGCCAATCGCGGTTTTCTGGGTCATTTCAACGGGCTCCCGGGTTGGCGGCCTGGAACATGGCGCGCAGCAGAACATCGCAGCCATCGGCCAGGTCCTGTGGCGCGGCATTTTCGATTTCGTTGTGGCTGATGCCGCCCTCGCAGGGCACGAAGATCATCCCGGCCGGGCCCAGTTCGGCGAGGAAGATTGCGTCGTGGCCGGCGCCGCTGACGATATCCATGTGGCTCAGGCCCAGCTCCCGCGCGCCTTGGCGCACGGCGTCAACGCACTGCTCGGCGAAGTACAGCGGCGGGAAGTCGGCGGTTGGCGTCAGTTCAAAACTCAATCCGTGCCTTGCCGTGCTGGTTTCAATGGCTGCGCGTACTTCGCTGACCATGGTGGCGAGGTGCTCGGGGTCGAGGTGGCGCAGGTCGATGGTCATCTGCACCTGGCCGGGGATGACATTGCGCGAGCCCGGGTGCAGGTTCAGGCAGCCGACGGTGCCGCAGGCATGCGGCTGGTGGGCGTGCGCCACGCGGTTGACCGCAGCCACCACCTCGGCGGCACCGACCAGGGCATCCTTGCGCAGGTGCATCGGAGTAGGGCCGGCATGGGCCTCTACGCCGGTCAGTACCAGGTCGAACCATTTCTGCCCAAGGCAGCCCTGGACCACGCCAATGGTGGTGCGCTGGTCTTCCAGCACCGGGCCCTGTTCTATATGCGCCTCGAAGTAGGCGCCGACGGCATGCCCGGTGGGCACGCGCGGGCCGGCGTAACCAATGCGCTGGAGTTCCGCGCCTACCGACAGGCCCTGGTCGTCGACCTTGGCCAGGGTCTCCTGCAGGCCGAACTTACCGGCGAACACCCCCGAGCCCATCATGCATGGCGGGAAGCGCGAGCCTTCCTCGTTGGTCCATACCACCACTTCCAGCGGGGCTTCGGTGGTCAGGTTCAGGTCGTTCAGGGTGCGCAGCACCTCGAGGCCGGCCATGACGCCGTAGCAGCCATCGAACTTGCCGCCGGTGGGTTGGGTGTCGATGTGGCTGCCGGTCATCACCGGTTGCAGTGCCGGGTTGCGGCCGGGGCGGCGGGCGAAGATGTTGCCGATGGCGTCGATGCTGACCGTACAACCGGCTTCTTCGCACCAGCGCACGAACAGGTCGCGGGCCTGGCGGTCGAGGTCGGTCAGGGCCAGGCGGCATACGCCGCCTTTGGCGGTGGCGCCGAGCCGGGCCAGGTCCATCAGCGATCGCCAGAGGCGTTCGCGGCTGACCAGCGGGCCCTGGCCGAGCAGGTGTTGCGAGGGATCGATGCGGGTGTTCATGGTTCATCTCTCCTGAAATGACTGGGTTGCGTGTACCGGCCTCTTCGCGGGTGAACCCGCTCCCACAGGGATATCACCGGCCTGAAGACAGTGAGGTCTCTGTGGGAGCGGGTTTACCCGCGAAGAGGCCGGCACAGGTAAACAAGGTCTGGGTCAGGCGCTCAGGGCCAGATACCGGTTCTTGACACTCGGGTCCTCGCGGAACTGCGCCGCACTGCCCTGGTAGGCAACCCGACCCTGCTCCAGCACGTAATGGCGGTCAGCCAGGGCGTCGCAGACCATCAGGTTCTGCTCCACCAGCAGGATCGACAGGCCTTCGTCCTTGATCCGCCGCAAAATCTTCACCAGCTCGTCGACAATCACCGGGGCCAGGCCTTCAGTCGGTTCGTCGAGGATCAGCAGCTTCGGCCCGTTGAGCAGGGCGCGGGCGATGGCCAGCATCTGCTGTTCGCCGCCGGAAAGGGCGAAACCGCCGTTGCGGCGCCGCTCCTTCAGCCGTGGGAACATGCTGTACACGTCTTCCAGCTGCCAGCGGCTGTCCTTGCGTGCGGCAATCCTCAGGTTTTCCTCAACGCTGAGCTGGCGAAAGATGCCGCGGTGCTCCGGTACCAGGGCAATGCCGAGCCGGGCGATATCGAAGATTTCGCGGCCGACCAGCTGCTGGCCGTTGAAGCTGATCTGCCCCTGCCGTGGGCGGACGATGCCGAGGATGCTGCGCAGGGTGGTGGTCTTGCCCGCGCCGTTGCGCCCCAGCAGGGTCACCAGTTCGCCAGCCTCGACCTTGAGCGAGACGCCTTCGAGCACATGGCTCTTGTCGTAGTAGGAATGGATCGAATCGACGTTGAGCATCAGGCGGTCTCTCCAAGGTAGGCGGTGCGGACACGCTCGTCGTTGCGCACCTGTTCAGGGGTACCCTCGACCAGGATCTGGCCGTGGCTCATCACCGTGATGCGCTGGCTGATTGACATGACGATGCTCATGTTGTGCTCGATCAGCAGCACGGTGTGGTCGCGGCCGAGGTCGCTGATCAGGTCGGTCATCACCGGGATATCGTCGATGCCCATGCCCGAAGTGGGCTCGTCGAGCATCAGCAGTGCAGGTTTGGCGCAGATCGACATGCCCACTTCCAGCACCCGTTGCTGGCCGTGCGACAACTCGCCGGCCAGGGTCTCGGCGCGGGCAGTCAGCTTCAGGCGCTCCAGCACCTGGTCGGCAGTGTTCCAGTGGCTGCGCTTGTGCTCGACGCTACGCCAGAAGTTCAGCGCACCCAGGCCGTCGCGGCCCTGGGCGGCCAGGCGCAGGTTTTCGCGCACCGACAGGTTCTGGAACAGGCTGGTGAGCTGGAACGAACGGGCCATGCCCAGCGCCACGCGCCCGTGGGACGGTTTGCGGATGATGTCCTGGCCGTTGAACAGGATCTTGCCCGCGGTGGCCTGGCGCTCGCCGGTCAGGCAGTGGAACAGGCTGGTCTTGCCGGCGCCGTTGGGGCCGATGATGGTGTGGATGGAGCCGGCGCGGACCTTGAGGTCGACGCCCGCAACCGCCTTGAACGGGCCGTAGGCCAGCTCCAGCTGGCGGGTTTCCAGGAGGTAGTCACTCATCACAGGGTCTCCTTGGTCTTGGCCTGGGGTTTGTCATCGGCATTGCGGTTAGCCAGCAGGCGCTTGCCCAGTTCTGCCAGGCCGCCCCACAGGCCGCCACGCATGAACACCACCACCAGGATCAGGATCACCCCAAGCAGCATCAGCCAGCGCGGCCACAGCTCCGACAGCACGTCACCCAGCAACACGATGGCGCCGGCCCCCAGCAGCGAGCCGAACAGCGAGCCGGTGCCACCGACGATGGTCATGATCAGGATGTTCTCGCTCATCATCAGGTCGATGTTCGACAGCGGCGCAAAGTGCAGCAGCATGGCGTACAGCGCCCCGGCAATACCGGTGATGGCACCCGACAGCATGAACACCAGGATCTTGAAGTGACGGGTGTCGTAGCCGATGGCTGCGGCGCGTGTCTCGTTTTCGCGGATGGCCAGCAGGGTGCTGCCGAATGGTGAGCGGATCACCCGCAGGGCGCCGGCAAAGATCAGCAGGAACAGCACCGCGACGAATACATAAAAGTGCCTTGGGTCGGCCAGGTCGACCAGCACATGGCCGGCGATTTCGATATTGGGCCGGGGCACATCGAGCAGGCCGTTGTCACCGCCGGTCCAGCCGCTGAGGGTGTAGGCCAGGAAGTAGGCCATCTGGCTGAAGGCCAGGGTCAGCATGACGAAGTAGATACCCGTGCGGCGGATCGCCAGGGCACCTACCAGCAGCGCCAGGAAGGCACCGAACACGGCGGCGCCAAGCAGCGCGGCGAACATGCCCCACTGCAGGTGGATCATCAGCAGCGCCGCGCCATAGGCGCCCACGCCAAAGAAGATGCCCTGGCCGAACGACAGCAGGCCGGTGTAGCCGAGCAGCAGGTTGCAGGCCAGCGCCGCCAGGGCAAAGATCAGGATCTCGGTGGCCAGGGTGGCCGATGGCAGCAGCAGCGGCAGCGCCACCAGGCTGGCGACCACCAGCAACAGCAGGGCCGGGGCGCGGCCCTTGGCGACCGGCAATGGGTTTTTCTTGCTCATCTCAGGCTCTCCCGAACAGGCCATAGGGACGGACCAGGATCACTGCGGCCATGGCGCCGTAGATCATCAGGCTGGCGCCTTGCGGCCAGAGGCTGGTCATCATGCTTTGCACCACACCCACCAGCAGGCCGCCGACCAGGGCACCGCCGAACGAGCCCATGCCGCCGATCACCACCACCACGAAGGCGATGCCGAGGATTTCCGGGCCGACGAAGGGCTGGGCGCCACGCAGCGGTGCGAACAGCACGCCCGCCACGCCGGCCAGGCCCACGCCCAGGGCGAAGGTCAGGGAGAACAGGCGGAAGATGTTGGTGCCCAGCAGCGACACGGTTTCGGTGCTTTCGCTGCCGGCCCGCACCAGGGCGCCGAAGCGGGTGCGCTCCAGCAGCAGCCACAGGCCAAGGCCGATCAGCGCGGCGAAACCGATCAGGAACAGCCGGTAGTAGGGGTAGATGAAGTCGCCGACGATCAGCACCCCGCGCAGCTCCGGTGGCACCGCGATGTTCTTGCCCACCGGGCCCCAGATCAGTACCGAGGCTTCCTGGATGATCAGCGCGATACCAAGGGTGACGAGGATCTGGAAAGTGTGCGGCAGGTGGTAGATGCGCTTGATCAGCAGGCGCTCGACCGCCCAGGCCAGCGCCGCCACCACCAGTGGTGCGATCAGCAGGGCAAGCCAGAAATTACCGGTAATGGCCACGGCGGTGTAGCACAGGTAGGCGCCCAGCAAGAAAAACGCGCCGTGGGCGAAGTTGACGAAGTTGAGCAGGCCGAAAATGATCGTCAGGCCCACGGCGATGAGGAAGTAGATCATCCCCAGGCCCAGGCCGTTGAGCAGTTGGAACAGGTACAAATCGAGCATGAGCGTGCCCTCGACAGCGCGCGGTGCGGCTGCCTGTACGAGTGTGTGTGACTGACGCCGTGGCTTCAGGCCAGGGCGCAACCGGTGTGGTCGACTTCGACGAACGAGCGGCCCGAGCTGATGACTTCGGCCAGGTCGTCCTCGTCGCGCATCTGCCCCTGGGGCTTGCCGCGCAGCAGGTAGTAGTCCTTGAGCACCTGGTGGTCGCCCGGGCGGATCAGTTCTTCGCCGGTGGGGCCCTGGAAGCGCATGCCCTGCAACGCCGCGGACACCGCGGCGCCATCCAGGCTGCCGGCCTTGATGATGGCTTCGAGCATGACCTTGGTGCCGATGTAGTCGGCCGCCAGCGGGTAGTTGGGGTTGATGCCATAGGCCTTGCGGGTGGCGGCGACCAGCTGTTTGTTCAATGGGGTATCGACCTGGTGCCAGTACTGCGCGCCCAGGTACACGCCTTCGAGCACGTCGCTGCCCAGCTCCTGGAACTGGTCGAGGCCGGCGGACCACACCATCAGCACTTTCATGCGCTCCTTGATGCCGAAGTTCACTGCCTGGCGCAGGGCGTTGGACGCCTGGCTGCCGAAGTTGAGCAGCACCAGCACATCGGGCTTGGCGGCGATGGCGTTGGTCAGGTAGCCGGAAAACTCCTGCTCCTGCAGCGAGTGGTAGCTGTTGCCGATGTGTTCCACGCCGAGCTCGGCGAACACCTTGCGGGCATTGTCCAGCAGGGCATCGCCGAACACGTACTGCGGGGTGATGGTGTACCAGCGCTTGGCCTGGGGCAGTTGGCGGCTCATCGGCACCAGCGTTTCGCGGATGGCGCCGTAGGTGGGCACCGACCAGCGGAAGGTCGAGGCATTGCAGTCCTTGCCGGTAATTTCATCGGCGCCGACAGGGGTCATGAACACGCCGCCGGCCTTGTGGATTTCCTTCGACACCGCCAGTGCCGAGGACGACAGCGTGCAGCCCTGGAAGAAGCGTGCGCCATCCTGGCCGATGGCTTCCTGCACCTTGCGCACCGCCTTGCCGGCGTTGCCTTCGGTGTCGATGACCTTGTACTTGAGCGGGTGGCCGAGCAGTTGCGGGTGTTCGGCGATAGCCAGGCGCGAGCCCATGTCGGCGTACTTGCCGTAGCTGGCGAAGGCGCCAGACATCGACTTGAGCCCATAGAAGGTCAACGGTTGGTCGGCGAATGCCCGGTGCGCCCCCAGGGGGAGGCTACCTAAGGCACCCAGGGCAAGGCCTGCCTTGAGCAGGGTACGTCTTTGCATGAGTAACTCCTTGGTTGTGGTTATTAGGCAGGAGTGGCAATGACAAAGCGGGTACGGTCGGGCCTGTGTGCAGGCCTCTTTCCAGGCGGATCAGTGGTGGTGTTCGAACTCCAGCAGGAAGTTACGGGCAACCTCGCCTTCCAGCGCGGTCATGTGGTGTTCGGCGTCGCACATGTGTTCGTGCATCAGCCGGCGCACGGCGGGCTCGTCGCTGGCGCGCAGGGCGGTGAGCAGTTGCTTGTGGTAGGCGATGTTGGCAGCGGCGAATTGCTGGCGCTTGGGCAGGTAGGCTTTTTTCAGCACCACCAGGTCACGCAGCAGGTCGTTGAGGAACACCGCCATGAAACGCAGTAGCGGGTTGGAGCAGCGGTCGGCCAGCAGGGTGTGGAACTCCAGCTCGGCCAGGCGCTGTTCGCGCTGGCCTTCCTCGCTGTCCTCCGGTGCGCTGCAGAAGTCGATGTTGGCCTGCAGCGCGGCGTAGTCGGCTTCGCTCAGCTTGCCCATCACCGACACCGCCAGTTCCACCTCGATGACCTTACGCAACTGGTACACCTGTTCGCCGTCCAGGTGCTGGAAGTGCAGGTAGTTGCGCAGTGCGCGGCTGGCAGGTTCGGTGCCGACTTCGTTGAGGTAGGCGCCACCGCTCGGGCCGGTGCGGGTGCTGACCAGGCCCTCGACCTCCAGGGCCTTGAGCGCTTCGCGGGCGGTACCCTTGGAGCACTCGAAATGCTCCATCAGCTCACGCTCGGTGGGCAGGCGGTCGCCGGGGTGCAGCGCTTCGGTGACGATCGAGCGCTTTACCGATTCGACGATCACATCGGACAGCTTCTGGCGCTTGCGTTTGGGTTTGAGCATTTCGCTATTTTTCATATTTATGCGGATAAATAGGATTTAGCGAGTTTTGCCGGGGTGGGTCAATGCTGGCGGCGGGGGAGGGGTCGCAAATGGTGCGAAAGGGTCGGGGAGGGATAAGTGATGTTGGGATTCACCGCACCACCTGTGGGAGCGGGTTTACCCGCGAATGCTGCAGTAAAGCTACCGACGCATTCGCGGGTGAACCCGCTCCCACAGGCTACTGTGTTCAGTTCTGGCGGCCGGGGCCCTGTTGCAGGTGTGCCTGGCTGCAATACCACTCGTCGCCCTGTTGCAGCGCCCGGTCATTGGGCAGGTGCACGCCGCAATGGGCGCAACGCACCATCTTCAGCGGCGCATCCAGCTTCGCCTCGGGGTGCGACTGTTGGCTGGCTTTGAACTTGCGCCACAGCCAGAACGCGGCGGCGATCAGGGCGATCCAGAAAAGTAGGCGAACCATGGTGTCCAGCTTGTCGGTTGAAGAAGCCGACAGTCTAGGACGCGGCCAATAAAAAAGGGAGGCCCAAGGCCTCCCTTTCATGTACCGCTGCGTATCAGTCGAACAGACCAAAGGTCATGTAGCTGAACCAGGAGCGGTCCTTCTCGGCTTCCTTCGGCCCTTCCGGCACGATCGGGTCACCGTTCTCGTCAGTCGGCAGCAGCTCGCGCGGCATTTCGTCACGGGCATCCTGGAACTGCTTGACCACATCCTGGTTGGCGCGGGTTTCGCCCGGCGGCAGCGGGGTGTCGGTTTCGATCAGGCCCAGGGTTGCCTTGGACAGCCAGCCGCGGCCGTCAGACTCGGTCTGCTTTGGCTGGAACTCGCCATCTGCCAGGCTCGGGTGGTCAGGGTAGTTGAGCTTGAGGGTTTCCAGGCTGGTGGCGGCCAGTTCGTCCAGGTGCATCTTCTGGTACGCCTCGACCATCACCGCCAGGCCGTCGCCGACCGATGGGGTTTCCTGGAAGTTCTCCACCACGTAGCGGCCACGGTTGGCGGCAGCTACATAGGCCTGGCGGCTCAGGTAGTAGTCGGCAACATGGATTTCGTACGAGGCCAGCAGGTTGCGCAGGTAGATCATGCGCTGCTTGGCGTCGGGCGCGTAGCGGCTGTTGGGGAAGCGGCTGGTCAGCTGGGCGAACTCGTTGTACGAGTCGCGGGCGGCACCTGGGTCACGCTTGGTCATGTCCAGCGGCAGGAAGCGCGCCACCAGGCCACGGTCCTGGTCGAACGAGGTCAGGCCCTTGAGGTAGTAGGCGTAGTCGACGTTCGGGTGCTGCGGGTGCAGGCGGATGAAGCGCTCGGCCGCCGACTTGGCAGCCTCTGGCTCGGAGTTCTTGTAGTTGGCGTAGATCAGCTCGAGCTGCGCCTGGTCGGCATAGCGGCCGAACGGGTAGCGCGACTCCAGGGCCTTGAGCTTGTTCACGGCGCTGGTGTAGCTGGAGTTGTCCAGGTCAGCTTGCGCCTGCTGATACAGCTCGGCCTCGCTGAGGTTCTCGTCAATCACTTCTTTATTGGAGGAACAGGCCGCGGTGAGCCCGAGGATGGCGATCAGCAGCAGGTGTTTCACTTGCATGGCGGCTTGCGTCCCTTTGACGGCCGCTGTCTTGGGCGGTGCCGTCCTGTTATGATGAGCGCCCCGGCCAACCCCGGGACAAAAGAAGTCGTATTTAACCACAAGCTCGCAGCCGAAACCAAAGGCTGTGCGCCCGCCGAATCGAGCATGTCCGAGATCATTCAACTTAGCGCAGAGGTCCCGTCCGAACTGGGCGGTCAACGCCTCGACCAGGTCGCCGCCCAATTGTTCGCCGAGTACTCGCGTTCCCGGCTGACTTCGTGGATCAAAGAAGGCCGCCTGACGGTCGATGGTGCCGTGGTGCGCCCTCGAGACCTCGTCCATGGTGGCTCGCAACTTGTCCTTGAGGCCGAGCAAGAGGCCCAGGGCGAGTGGGTCGCCGAAGATATCGAGCTGGATATCGTCTACGAAGACGACCATATCATGGTGATCAACAAGCCTGCCGGGCTGGTTGTGCATCCGGCCGCCGGGCATGCCAGCGGGACTTTGCTCAATGCACTGCTGCACCACGTGCCTGACATCGTCAACGTACCGCGCGCCGGTATCGTCCACCGCCTGGACAAGGACACCACCGGCCTGATGGTAGTGGCCAAGACCTTGCAGGCGCAGACCCGGCTGGTCGAGCAGATGCAGGCGCGCAAGGTCAGCCGCATCTACGAGTGCATCGTGATTGGCGTGGTCACTGCCGGCGGCAAGATCGATGCCCCGATCGGCCGCCATGGCGGCATGCGCCAGCGCATGGCGGTTACCGACGGCGGCAAGCCGGCGGTCAGCCACTACCGTGTACTCAAGCGCTTCCGCTCGCACACCCACGTGCGGGTCAAGCTGGAAACCGGCCGTACCCACCAGATTCGCGTGCACATGGCTCACGTTGGCTTCCCGTTGGTCGGCGACCAGACGTACGGCGGGCGCTTCCGCATTCCGCCGGCAGCCAGCCCGACCATGGTCGAGGCGGTGAAAACCTTCCCGCGCCAGGCACTGCATGCGCGCTTCCTGGCATTGGCCCACCCGATTACCGGTGAAGTCATGAAGTGGGAATCGCCGCTGCCGGACGACTTCGTCTGGTTGCTGTCGCTGCTGAACCAGGACCGCGAGAGCTTTATCGGATGAGTGGCCTGACGCAGTCGCTGCTGTTCCCCGACTGGCCGGCCCCGGCCTCGGTGCGCGCCTGTGTCACCACCCGCCAGGGCGGCGTAAGCCTGCCGCCCTATGAAGCCTTCAATCTTGGCGACCATGTAGGGGACGACCCTGCCGCGGTGGCCGAGAACCGTCGCCGCCTGAGCGACGAATTCGCCATCCAGCCGGCCTGGCTCAAGCAAGTGCATGGTTTGGTGGTGGCGGATGCCGACCCGGCCGTGGTGGCCGAGGCCGACGCCAGCTGGACCGACCAGCCCGGCATTGCCTGTACTGTGATGACTGCCGATTGCCTGCCTGCGCTGTTCTGCGACCGGGCCGGTACCCGCGTGGCGGCGGCGCATGCTGGCTGGCGCGGGTTGGCCGGTGGTGTGCTGGAGGCCACCTTGGATCGCCTGGCACTGCCGCCTGAAGAGGTGCTGGTGTGGTTGGGGCCGGCGATTGGCCCGCAGGCGTTCGAAGTGGGGCTGGAGGTGCGCGATGCCTTTACGGCGGTGCACCCGCAAGCGGCCAGGGCCTTTGTCGATGGTGCCCGGCCGGGCAAGTTGATGGCCGACATCTATGAGCTGGCGCGTATTCGTTTGGCGGCGCGTGGGGTGACTGCTGTCTATGGCGGTGGCTTGTGCACGGTCAGCGATGAGCGGTTCTTCTCCTATCGCCGTACCCCGCAGGGCGGGCGCTTTGCTTCACTGGTGTGGCTGGAGCCGCGCTAGCCTGTAGCGGCCTCTTCGCGGGTAAACCCGCTCCCACAGGCACTGCATCGCTCTCAAGGTCTGTGAGGATCCTGTGGGAGCGGGTTCACCCGCGAATGGCCCCCCACTAATCCAACAGGTTGACTCGGGTCAACCCCGCTACGCTTGAATCTTCCAGAATCAGCCTTATCTATAAGGTCATCTCAGGCAGGTTTCTTCATAAACAGGCGCTGTCCATCGCTCCGACCTGCCCTTTAAAGGAAGGTACCCCATGCGAATAGACCGTTTGACCAGCAAGCTGCAGCTTGCAATATCCGATGCCCAATCCCTGGCCGTTGGCATGGACCACCCCGCCATCGAGCCCGTGCACCTGTTGCAGGCACTGCTCGAGCAGCAGGGCGGTTCGATCAAGCCGCTGCTGATGCAGGTTGGCTTCGACATCAACAGCCTGCGCCAGGCGCTGGTGAAAGAACTCGACCAGCTACCGAAAATCCAGAACCCCACTGGCGACGTGAACATGTCGCAGGACCTGGCGCGCCTGCTCAACCAGGCCGACCGCCTGGCCCAGCAGAAGGGTGACCAGTTCATTTCCAGCGAGCTGGTGCTGCTGGCTGCCATGGACGAGAACAGCAAGCTCGGCAAGCTGTTGCTGGGCCAGGGCGTAAGCAAGAAAGCCCTGGAAAACGCCATCAACAACCTGCGTGGCGGCGCGGCGGTCAACGATGCCAACGCCGAGGAGTCGCGCCAGGCGCTGGACAAGTACACCGTCGACCTGACCAAGCGCGCCGAAGAAGGCAAGCTGGACCCGGTGATTGGCCGTGACGACGAAATCCGCCGTACCGTGCAGGTGCTGCAACGCCGTACCAAGAACAACCCGGTGCTGATCGGTGAGCCTGGCGTAGGTAAAACGGCCATCGCCGAAGGCCTGGCCCAGCGCATCATCAACGGTGAAGTGCCCGACGGCCTCAAGGGCAAGCGCCTGCTGGCGCTGGACATGGGCGCGCTGATTGCCGGTGCCAAGTACCGCGGCGAGTTCGAAGAGCGCCTCAAAGGCCTGCTGAACGAGCTTTCCAAACAGGAAGGCCAGATCATCCTGTTCATCGACGAACTGCATACCATGGTCGGCGCCGGCAAAGGCGAGGGCGCCATGGACGCCGGCAACATGCTCAAGCCGGCCCTGGCCCGTGGCGAGCTGCACTGCGTTGGCGCCACCACGCTGAACGAGTACCGCCAGTTCATCGAGAAGGACGCAGCCCTGGAGCGCCGCTTCCAGAAGGTGCTGGTCGAGGAGCCGAGCGAGGAAGACACCATCGCCATCCTGCGTGGCCTGAAAGAGCGCTATGAAGTGCACCACAAGGTGGCCATCACCGACGGCGCCATCATTGCCGCGGCCAAGCTCAGCCACCGCTACATCACCGACCGTCAGCTGCCGGACAAGGCCATCGACCTGATCGACGAAGCGGCCAGCCGCATCCGCATGGAGATCGACTCCAAGCCGGAAGTGCTCGACCGCCTCGACCGTCGCCTGATCCAGCTGAAGGTGGAATCGCAGGCGCTGAAGAAGGAAGAAGACGAAGCGGCGAAAAAGCGCCTGGAGAAGCTGACCGAGGAAATCGACCGGCTGGAGCGTGAGTACGCCGACCTGGAAGAAATCTGGGCCTCCGAGAAAGCCGAGGTGCAGGGCTCCGCGCAGATCCAGCAAAAGATCGAGCAGGCCCGCCAGGAGCTGGAAACCGCCCGTCGCAAAGGCGACCTGAGCCGCATGGCCGAGCTGCAGTACGGGGTGATCCCGGACCTGGAGCGCAGCCTGCAAATGGTCGACCAGCACGGCAAGACCGAGAACCAGTTGCTGCGCAACAAGGTAACCGAGGAAGAAATTGCCGAAGTGGTGTCGAAGTGGACCGGTATCCCGGTGGCCAAGATGCTCGAAGGCGAGCGCGAGAAACTGCTGAAGATGGAAGAGCTGCTGCACCAGCGCGTGATCGGCCAGGGCGAGGCGGTAACCGCCGTGGCCAACGCCGTGCGCCGTTCGCGTGCCGGGCTGTCCGACCCGAACCGGCCAAGTGGTTCGTTCCTGTTCCTCGGCCCGACCGGGGTGGGCAAGACCGAGCTGTGCAAGGCCTTGGCCGAGTTCCTGTTCGACACTGAAGAGGCGATGGTGCGCATCGACATGTCCGAGTTCATGGAGAAGCATTCCGTGGCTCGCCTGATCGGTGCCCCACCAGGCTATGTAGGGTATGAAGAGGGCGGTTACCTGACCGAGGCAGTACGGCGCAAGCCATACTCGGTGGTGCTGCTGGACGAGGTGGAGAAGGCCCACCCGGATGTGTTCAACGTACTGCTGCAGGTGTTGGAAGACGGCCGCCTGACCGACAGCCACGGGCGCACCGTGGACTTCCGCAACACCGTGATCGTGATGACCTCCAACCTGGGCTCGGCGCAGATCCAGGAACTGGTGGGGGACCGCGAGGCACAGCGTGCGGCGGTGATGGATGCGGTGGGTGCGCACTTCCGTCCGGAGTTCATCAACCGTATCGACGAAGTGGTGGTGTTCGAGCCACTGGGCCGCGAGCAGATTGCCGGCATTACCGAAATCCAGCTGGGCCGCCTGCGCAGCCGACTGCTGGAGCGCGAACTGTCGCTGAGCCTGAGCCCGGAGGCCTTGGACAAGCTGATTGCCGTGGGTTACGACCCGGTGTACGGCGCACGGCCGCTGAAACGGGCGATCCAGCGCTGGATCGAAAACCCGTTGGCGCAGTTGATCCTGGCAGGCAAGTTCATGCCGGGGACGGCGATTACTGCCAAGGTGGAAGGCGACGAAATCGTCTTTGGCTGATCTGTTTCACCATGAGCCCCGCATCTGCGGGGCTTTTTTTTGCCTGTTTTCCTGTGCTGGCCCCTTCGCGGGCATGCCCGCTCCCACAGGAATACCGACAGCCTCGAGGCTTGCGCAGCACCTGTGGGAGCGGGTTTACCCGCGAAGAGGCCAGCACAGGCCCCGCGAAACCAAGGCTTTTCAGGCTTTCTGGATAACTTGCTGAAATTTTTGAAATTTTTGCTTGCATCTAAAATCGGGTGACCCTAATATACGCCGCGTTGTCAGGCACTAAGCGAATCACAAGCAACACCGGTGACCGCAAAACAACTTACAAATCAGTAAGTTGAATGAAAAAAAGTGGTTGACAAGCAAAACGAAGAATGTAGAATAGCCGGCCTCAGCAGCTGTAACGCGAAAGCGGATAGCCAAAGAGACCGAAGCTAACACAGGCTTCGAAGCTGTAAAGATGTACCGAAGTTCAGTTCCGCGATAGCTCAGTCGGTAGAGCAAATGACTGTTAATCATTGGGTCCCTGGTTCGAGTCCAGGTCGCGGAGCCAATCTCGGGGTGTAGCGCAGTCCGGTAGCGCGCCTGCTTTGGGAGCAGGA
The DNA here is from genome assembly GCF_049486705.1 of Pseudomonas sp. NLJ1. Taxonomy (NCBI): domain Bacteria; kingdom Pseudomonadati; phylum Pseudomonadota; class Gammaproteobacteria; order Pseudomonadales; family Pseudomonadaceae; genus Pseudomonas; species Pseudomonas sp. NLJ1. Next base: position 3,518,122 of record NZ_CP137735.1, read on the forward strand.
TGTCAGGAGTTCGAATCCCCTCACCCCGACCATTTTCCGGGTCGTTAGCTCAGTTGGTAGAGCAGTTGGCTTTTAACCAATTGGTCGTAGGTTCGAATCCTACACGACCCACCATGTAAAAAGGGCATCTCAGCGAGATGCCCTTTTTCTTTAAGTATCACGGGGTGTAGCGCAGTCCGGTAGCGCGCCTGCTTTGGGAGCAGGATGTCAGGAGTTCGAATCCCCTCACCCCGACCATTTCCGGGTCGTTAGCTCAGTTGGTAGAGCAGTTGGCTTTTAACCAATTGGTCGTAGGTTCGAATCCTACACGACCCACCATGAAAAAAAGGGCATCTCGCATGAGATGCCCTTTTTTTTGCCTCGAAATTAAGATGCGCTCTTGGGGCCCACACAATCCTCTGTGGGAGCGGGTTCACCCGCGAATGCGTCAGCAGGTTCACCATCGCATTCGCGGGTAAACCCGCTCCCACAGGGCATGCTGGCGCCTGTCAGTGCAGCTTCAGGCGCGGCTCGGTACCCCGACCAATCTTGCTACCCAGCATCATCAACGCCGTACGGAAGAACCCATACAACGCCATCTGGTGCATCCGGTACAGCGACACGTAGAACATCCGCGCCAGCCAACCCTCCAGCTTCACGCTGCCCATCAGGTTACCCATCAGGTTGCCCACCGCCGAGAAGCGCGACAGCGACACCAGCGAGCCGTAGTCCTTGTACTCGTAGGTCGGCAGCGCCTTGTTCTCCAGCCGCGCCTTCAAACTCTGCGCCAGCATCGAAGCCTGCTGGTGCGCCGCCTGGGCACGTGGCGGCACGTTGCGGTCGCTGCCCGGTTGCGGGCAGGCAGCGCAGTCGCCGAAGGCAAAGATATTGTCATCGCGCGTGGTCTGCAGGGTAGGGCGCACCACCAGCTGGTTGATGCGGTTGGTTTCTAGCCCATCGATGTCCTTGAGGAAGCCCGGCGCACGGATACCGGCCGCCCACACCTTCAGGCTGGCCTGGATCACTTCACCGTCCTTGGTTTTCAGCCCATCCTCGGTCACTTCACTGACTGCGGCGTTGGTCATCACCTTCACCCCGAGTTTTTCCAGGGTCTTGTGCACCGGCACGCTGATGCGCTCTGGCAGTGCCGGCAACACGCGCGGGCCCGCTTCGATAATGGTGATGTGCATGTCCTTGGGCTGGATGCGGTCCAGGCCATAGGCCGCCAGTTCGTGGGCCGCGTGATGCAGCTCGGCTGCCAGTTCCACACCGGTGGCACCGGCACCGACGATGGCCACGCTGATCTTCTCGCTCGCCACATCACCGGCATGGGCACGCAGGTAGTGGTTGAGCAACTGCTGGTGGAAACGCTCGGCCTGCTTGCGGGTGTCGAGGAACAAGCAGTGCTGCGCCGCGCCCAGGGTACCGAAGTCGTTGGTGTTGGAACCCACGGCAATCACCAGGGTGTCGTAGCCCAGGGTGCGCGCAGGCAGCAGCTCGCGGCCCTCTTCATCGAGGGTGGCGGCCAGTTGAATCTGCTTGCCTTCACGGTCCAGGCCGCTCATGCGACCCAGCTGGAAGTTGAAGTGGTTCCACTTGGCCTGGGCCACGTAGTTCAGTTCGTCTTCCGAGGAGTTGAGCGAGCCGGCGGCCACTTCGTGCAGCAGTGGCTTCCAGATGTGCGTGAGGTTGGCGTCGACCAGGGTGATCTCGGCCTGCTTGCGCTTGCCCAGGCTTTTACCCAGGCGGGTCGCCAGTTCCAGGCCGCCGGCGCCGCCGCCGACAATCACGATGCGATGAGTCATTGGGATATCTCATAAGGTTTACGGAATTCGTGGCCCCGGGGGCCGGCCGCAAACTGCACGAGGGGAGGGCGAGCGCGAAGCGGCTCATAGCACCAGTCCACTGAGCAGGCGGCTGATGAGACCCAACCCGATGGTCACGGCCACCACCAGCACAAGGAGCAGCCACGGCCGGAAGGGCCGGCGCTCGACTTGGTGCTGGGGGGCTCGCAGATACTCATCGACACGACGCTGATCTTCCGGATTCAGGCGGCTGGTCATGGTGGGGCCTCGTCAGGTAGACGTTTGTGACTGCGTAAACGCTACAGTGTTCACGCAAGCGCATGAAACAAATGATAAGGCTTTCTATGGCTGGCGCCGAGTTTACGCCATCGCAAACACTCGCTGCACTGGATCAAAGACTGATGCCCACGTCGAAAACAATGCTGCGGCCCAAGTTACCGCGCAGGAAGTCCGGCGCATCGGGGTGGGCGAACAGCACCCGGGCAAAGGTTGGCCCGACCAGCGACAGCGAGCGCCAGCCCTGGCGCAGGTATTCGGTGGGCGGCGGAAAATGGGTGTTGAGGTCGAGCACTTCGCGCTTGAGGCTGGCGAAGGCAATGATGTCCAGCTCGTTCAGCTCCAGCCCGCGTTCCCGGTAGTTGTGCGCCTTCTTGCGCAAGGTCGGCGCCAGGCGCCCCAGCAGCTCGGTGGCACTGATGCGCCGCGGGCGCGCTTCGCGGCGTACCAGCTGCGCCAGGGAGAACGCACTGCGCCGGCGCTGCAGCTCTTCGCGCCATTCATCATTTAGCCGGCGGCCCTCGTCGAGCACGAAAAACACCTCGAAGGCCGCGTCGCGGAACAGCACATCTGGCGGTTCTTGCCCGGCCGGGGTGAAGTCCTCGCTGCGGTAGGGGATGTTCAGCCCCTGCAACAGGCGTTGGCACACCCAACGCTCCCGCTCCCACTTGCGGGCGTTGGAGAGAAAGGCATTGGCTTGTTCGGCCTGGATAGTAAGCAGGCGCAGGTAGTCTGAGTCATCCATGGGACAAGCTTAGACGTTAATCGATGACGATAAGATGCTGTTTGTGCGCAGAAATCAGCCCGGCACCGGGGCACTGTTGCGGGACCCCTGCCAGATGAAACGGAGAATGGGTGTAGACTCGGCTTTATCCACAAGGTAGCAAGGGGCATTCATCAGGTGATCAGCGCGCAGGTGTTGTCCGGCACCACCCTTACGCTTGGCTGGCTGGGTTATGTGCCGTTGCTGATCTGGGCGGCCAGCCAGGTGCGCTGGGTTGAGCTGTTCACTGACCGGCGCCGCCAGCATCTGCTGTTTGGCACGGTGTTCTGCCTGTTTGCGTTGTGGTTGGTGCGGCGCGATTTCGATACCGGGGTGTCGTACCACTTCATTGGAATGACGGCGGTCACGCTGTTGCTGGACTGGCCACTGGCGGTGCTTGGCGGGTTCATGGCCCAGCTAGGCTTGCTGTTGCTGGGGCGCCACGACCTGGCGGCGCTGGGGGTGAATGGCCTGTTGCTGGTTGGCCTGCCGGTGCTGATAGCCGAGGCGTGCGCAATAGGGGTCGAGCGCGCCCAGCCGCGGAACCTGTTTGTGTATATCTTCTGTTCAGGGTTCTTCCCGGCAGCATTGACCGTACTGGCCTGCCTGTCGACCGCGCTGGGGCTGTTGTGGCTGGACGAGCGCTTCGCCATGCCGGAGTGGCTCAGCGATTTTGTCGGCTACCTGTGGCTGATGATGTTCCCCGAAGCGTTCATCAACGGCACGGTGATCAGTGCGCTGGTGGTGTTTTGCCCGGAGTGGCTGGAAACCTTCAACCGCACGCGGTATCTGCAGGCGCCGTGGAAGGAGGATGAGCGGTGAATTTGTGATGGCTGTACCGGCCCTTTCGCGGGTGAACCCGCTCCCACAGGGACCGCGCGGCTTTCAAGGCTGGTGCAATATTTGTGGGAGCGGGTGAAACCGCTCTGACAGGGACCCTACGGTTTTGAAGGCTGATGCAATACCGGTGGGAGCGGGTGAAACCCGCTCTGAAAGGGACCCTGCGGTTTTCAAGGCTGGTGCAATACCTGTGGGAGCGGGTTTACCCGCGAAAGGGCCCTGAAGGGCACCTTGCTATCAGCTCAATGCCGCGGCTCCAAGTCCCCAGAATACAACTCATCCTCGGACTCTTCCGCCCCTGGAATCTTGTGCTCTTCAGCCGCCCAGGCCCCCAGGTCGATCAGCTTGCAACGGTCCGAACAAAATGGCCGGAACGGGCTTTTCTCGTTCCATTCCACAGGTGCGCCACAGGTCGGGCAATCGACGGTCAATGGCTGGCTCATGGCTGGCCTCCTCGTAAAGTCAGGTAAAAGTGGTGCAGGCGGTCAATCTGCTCATGCAGCGCGGCCAGGTCGCCGTCATTGACCACCACATCATCGGCATGGCGCAGGCGCTCCTCGCGGGCCAGCTGGGCCTTGAGAATGGCCTGCACCTGCTCGGCGCTGGTGTTGTCACGCGCCAGGGTACGCGCCACCTGCAGCTCCTGCGGCGCATCGATCACCAGCACCCGCTGGGTTTTCTGGTACTGGCCCGACTCGATCAGCAGCGGCGACACATAAACCGCATACGGCGACTCCGCCTTGGCCAGGTAGCTGAAAATTTCCTGCCCGATCAGCGGGTGCAGCAATTGCTCCAGCCATTTGCGCTGCGCCGGGTCGGCGAAGATCAGCTGGCGCAGGGCGGCACGATCGAGTTGGCCGTCCGCCTGCAGCACACCGGCGCCGAAGCGCTCGACGATGCTGGCCAGGGCAGGGCGGCCAGGCTCGACGACCCAACGCGCCGCCTGGTCGGCATCGACCAGGTGCACGCCAAGCTCGACGAAACGCTCGGCAGCGGCGCTCTTGCCGCTACCAATACCGCCGGTCAGGCCGAGAATCCAGGGGGTAAAGGCCGCAGTGGTCATCAGAATCCAAGCAGTTGTGTATATGAAGCGTATATTTCATCACCCCAGAGCACGGCAATCCACCCCGCAATCGCCAGATAAGGCCCGAACGGGATCGCCGTGCCCATGGCATGGCGGCGCAGACGCAGCAGGCACAGCCCAGCCAGCGCCCCGACCACCGATGACAACAGCAAGGTCAATGGCAACACCTGCCAGCCACCCCAGGCCCCGATCAGCGCCATCAGCTTGAAGTCGCCATAGCCCATGCCTTCCTTGCCAGTGGCCAGCTTGAACACCCAGTACACCGTCCACAGGCTGAGGTAACCGGCCACCGCGCCCCACAGCGCACTGCTCAGCGGGACGTAGAGGCCGAAGGCGTTGACGATCAGCCCCAGCCACAGCATCGGCAGCACCAGCGCATCCGGCAGCAACTGGTGTTCGGCATCGATCAGGCTCAGGGCCAGCAGGCACCAGGTCAGTGGCAACGCCAGCAAGGCCTCGGGCGAAACACCAAAGCGCCAGGCCACCACCAGCGACAGCAGCGCACTGGCCACCTCCACCAACGGGTAGCGCGGGCTGATGCGGGTTTTGCAGGCTGAACAACGCCCGCGCAAGGCCAGATAGCTGATGACCGGAATGTTCTCCCACGCGCGAATTCGATGCGCGCAATGCGGGCAGCGCGAGGCAGGTAGCCACAGGTCGAAACGCTCGTGCGGCGTGATCGGCAACTCCAGCATTTCCTGCGCCTCACGCTGCCATTGCCGCTCCAGCATGATCGGCAGGCGGTACACCAGCACATTGAGAAAGCTGCCCACCAGCAGGCCGAGCACCGTGGCCAGGGTGAGAAAATACGCCGGCTGCTCAGCCAGCAAAGTCCATAAAGTCATGTTCAGATCAAGCTACCCAACTGGAAGATCGGCAAGTACATCGCCACCACCAGGCCACCCACCAGCAGGCCCAGGACCAGCACGATGGCCGGCTCCAGCAGACTGGTCAACTGGTCCAGCGCCTGGCCGACCTGTTCCTCGTAGTAGCTGGCGGCTTTTTCCAGCATCTGGTCCAGCGTGCCACTGGATTCGCCGATGGCCGTCAGTTGTACCAGCAGCGGCGGAAACAGCGGCTCGGCGGCCATCGCCTGGTGCAGCCCCTGCCCATTGGCCATGCCCTGGCGCAGCCGCAACACCGCCTGCTGATGCAGGTCGCCACCACTGACCCTGGCCACAGTGCCCAGCGCATCCAGCAACGGCACCCCGGCGGCATAGGACGTTGCCAGGCTACGCGCAAAGCGCGCCAGCGCCGCCTGCCCCAGCAGCGTGCCGAACACCGGCAAGCCCAGCACCCGGCGAGATATCCACAGGCGCGCTGGCGCATGCTGCCGGTAAAGCTGGCGCATGGCAAAACCCAGTACCACACCCATCACCAGCAGCAGCGGGGCAAACCGGCTCAGCCCTGTGGACAAGTCGATCACCCATTGGGTAAATGCCGGCAACGCCACGCCCATGCCAGAGAACATGCTCTCGAATTTCGGAATCACCTCCAGCAACAGGATCGCCGACACCCCCAGCCCCGTCAGCAACAGCATCAGCGGGTAGATCATCGCCTTGCGCACTTTCTTGTGCAGCACCCGACGCTGCTCCAGCATGCCCGCCAGCTGTTCCAGTTGCCGGTCGAGCGTGCCGGACTGCTCACCCACCCGCACCAGGTTGCAGTACAGCCCATCGAACCACCCCGGGTGGCGCTGCAACGCATCCGCCAGCCCCAGGCCCGAGGCCACATCCTGTTTCAATCTATCCAGCAATGCCGCCTGCGCCGCATCGCAGCCACTGCGCCCCATCACCTCGAACGCCTGCAACAACGGCACCCCGGCCTTGAGCAAGGTCGCCAGTTGCCGGCTGAACCCCGCCGGGTCGGCCTTTTCCCGCCGCTTTGGCAAGCTGAACTTAAGCCCACCGGCAGGCCGCAAGCTGGCGACCTTGATGCCCTGGCGGATCAGCCCGGCCCGCACATAGGCCGGGCTGCGCCCGGGCGTTTGGCCACTGACCGGCGTGCCGTTGGCATCGGTGCCGTGCCAGGAGTAGAGGAGTGTGGATTGGGTCATGCAAAGGTCCTTTTTCTGCCCGTGCGACAAGCCTGGAAACAGCTTGCTGCGTCCATGCAAGGGCGCGTGTCCGTGATGCTCACTAGAGTAGTTCAGCGAAGACGACGCCCGAGCGGGCAGGGGTGACAAAAGGTGTCTGTTCAGGCCTACTGCGCCGCTGCCAGCCGGGGTCGAGCCTGACCTCAACGAGTACCCGTATCAAAAAGGAAACGTTCATGAAAGGGCAACGCGGTATCACCCTGATCGAACTGATGATCGTTGTCGCGATCATCGGCATTCTGGCGACCATCGCCTTACCGATGTACACCAACCACCAGTCACGCTCCAAGGCCGCGGCCGGGTTGCTGGAGATCAGCGCGCTGAAGACCGCGATGGACCTGCGGTTGAATGACGGCAAGGACGTGGCGGGCGTGGCCGAGCTGGGTGGCCAGCCGGCGACGGCGCACTGTGCGATCACGGCTAGCGGCAAGGCGGCGGATGGCACCGGGAGTATCGTGTGCACGCTGGTGGATGCACCGGCTACTGTGCTGGGCAAGGCCCTGACCCTGACACGTTCGGCTACCGGGTGGGCGTGTACGACCGACATCGAGGAAGACCTGGCGCCGAAGGGGTGCAAGGCGCCTTGAGGGTAAGGCAATAAACTAGCGGAAACAGGGGTTTGCGTAACGGGTGCGAGCAGTGGTACGTTGCGCTACACGCCGGTGTAGCTCAGTCGGTAGAGCAGCGCACTCGTAACGCGAAGGTCGCAGGTTCGATTCCTGTCTCCGGCACCACATCCAGCTCCACTGCATTCCGCTGAATGCTTTGGAAACCCTCTAAACCGGCCTTCTGGCCGGTTTTTCGTTTCCACGACCCTCCGTCGGGAACCAACAAAATCCCCAATAACCGGGGGTATTTTTGGGGTACAGCGTCTTTCCTGAATGGAGAACGTACCCCTATGCCACGTCTAGCCATTCCGCTCAGCGACCTCAAATGCCGTACGGCCAAACCGCGTGATCGTGCTTACAAACTGTTCGACGGCGGGGGTATGTACCTGTACGTCGCGCCCAGTGGCTCGAAGACTTGGCGGCTGCGGTATTTCAAACCCAACGGCAAGGAAGGCACGCTGATCATCGGCAAGTACCCCATCGTTTCGTTGGCTGTTGCGAGGACCAAGCGCGATGAGGTCAAGGCTCTGTTGCTCGACAACCTTGATCCGATGGAAGAAAAGCAGAAGGCCAAGATCGCAGCTCAGCGAGCGAGTCTTCTCTTCGAAACTGTCGCCTTGGAGTGGCATGTCGAAATGTCCCGGCGCTGGACTGAGGGGCACGCCAAGACGGTGCTGAGCAGGTTGCGCACCCATGTGTTTCCACTGATTGGTCAGCGGCCTATCGCTGAACTCGACACCCATGATCTCCTTGAGGTCACCCAGCGGATCAAGGATCGCGGCACCATGGATGTTGCGCTGCGTGTGCAGAACTATCTATCCACGATCATGCGGGGAGCGAAGCGGGCGCGGCAGATCACTCAAAACCCAGCGCTCGATCTGGCCGGCTCGATTCAAGCGCCGCGTACCGTGCACCGACCTGCACTCTCGCTGAACCGCCTTCCTGAACTGTTGGATCGAATCGACAACTACACCGGTCGCGAACTGACCCGGCTCGCAGTGCTGCTAACGTTGCATGTATTTGTGCGCTCCAGCGAACTGCGCTTTGCTAGGTGGGATGAATTCGACCTGCAACGTGCGATGTGGGAGATCCCCGATACCCGCAAGCCGATTGAAGGCGTCCGCTATTCCACACGCGGGACCAAGATGAGTGGAGACATTCAGATAGTGCCGCTGTCGCCGCAAGTCATCGAGATCCTTGAGCGGCTGCGCAGCTTGAATCGGTTCTCTGAACTGGTGTTGCCCGGTGATCACAGGTACTGGAAACCCTTGTCGGAGAATACGGTTAACCAGGTGCTGCGCAATATGGGCTACGACACCACCAAGGACGTGTGCGGGCATGGTTTCAGGACCATGGCCTGTAGCGCCTTGCTCGAATCGGGGCTGTGGACGGACGCGGCGATTGAGCGGCAGATGAGCCATCAGGAGCGTAACCGCGTACGCGCTGCGTACATCCACAAGGCCCAATTTCTGGAGCAGCGTCGGTTGATCATGGCGTGGTGGAGTAACTACATCGATGCCAACAGATCGGGCCATGTCACTCCGCATGAGTTTGCCCATCCGGTAGGCGATAACGTCGCCGCCTTGCCAAATGGCCATGGCGCATTCAATCGCGGGTAAGCCTGCAATATCGGCGCTGGCTGCTCTTTCACGCGGGTCCATTCAAACAGGGCTGCAAAGCCGCCCTGTTTGAATGGACCTCACTTTGAAGAACTACAAGCCACGACGTTGTCCGGGATTTACCACTCAATTCCACCGGTGGATAACCGCTTTTCACGTCCCAAGTAGCGCTCAATTTCGACCCTTGACCGAGTTTATCCACAGGCGTAGAACTGGCCGTGCAAGCGCTGTCGATGACAGCACCCCAGGTGACCCGAACCTTAAAGGTCACGCCGCTCTCGCGGTGGTTCTCCCCAAGGGCGATTCGCATCCGGCAGCTCGCCCGGTCACTACCCATGTGATGGATGCTCTTACACATATAGCGCTCGTGCGCCAGATACTCCGTACCTCGCTGCCCTGCAGCAACCTATCCGCTTGGCCGAAGATTGCGCCAACCTGTGCCCGTCTCTTTCTGTGGAAAGAGACGGGCACTTCTACCACTGCTGCAGCCCCGATCGCACAAGGCTTTGCGGCATTCCCCCCTCGTGACAATCGGCGTGACAAACGCCGATGTCACCAGCAACAGCGCTGTAGATGATGGTGCCGCAGACCAAGGAATGGACTGCACCTGACTGACAGTCAGGTATGCCCCGGTCATCGCATTGCTGCTTGCACATGGCTCAGGATCTTCAGGCGCTGATCTCGTCAGCCAGTGCTGCCTCCACCCGCCCACCGGTAACGGTGCTCAGGAGGCCAGATCATGAGATGCCCTTGCTCCCGGTTGTAAGGAGCCGCCAGTCCCGCGTAGTGGACATTCCCCACAGGTCGCAGGGGCCTTGATCCCTGATAACACTCAGCATTCTTGGCGGGATGATGTGGGGCGAGGATCGGAGAACGGTAGATGAGGTGACCGACATGGCATTGGTAGGTAGACGCGATGGCCGTAATTTCGGCTACGGCAGGCAATTGAGCTATGCAGGGCCGCAGGCGCTGAAAGACATGTTTGGCGGTGGCCATTACGGCACGGTCAAGGCGCACTGTGATCGCTGGCTGGCATTCGTGAAGTGGTGCCGCTCAGAACAGGGGCCGGGCATCAATGATGCGCGGCAGATTGACCGGAAGGTGTTGGCCGACTATGCGGCGTATCTGCGTGACGTGCTTGAGCGGGGTGACCTCGCCGTCAGCACCGCACAAAACCGGCTATCCAGCGTTAACAGGACCATGGCAGCGCTTCGCGGTGATCAGTACGTGAAATTGCCCAGTCCGAGCAAGGCGTTGGGTATGCAGCGCACCGGGATTCGCCACTCAGTGCCGCAGGGCCAAGACCGCGAACAGATTAAGCAGATCGTCGATGCGCTTTGTAGCAAACATCAGCTACGAGCCGCCGCGATCGTTCTGTTGGCGCGAGCCACCGGCATGCGCTTGCGTGAGGCCATTTTGGCAGACCTGCCACGGCTAAGCCGTGAGGCTAACGACCTAGGCAGGATTAACATTCAGGATGGCACCAAAGGTGGCCGCGCCGGCGCCTCAGCGCCACGTTGGATTGCAGTGGACGACCATGTTCGAGGTGCCCTTGGGTTTGCATGGCAGGTGTCGCCTGCAGGTAGCCGCAACCTAATTGCGCCAGACGAAAGCTATCTGAATGTTCTGCGGGAAATCATCCGCCCAGCGCGGGGCGTGCTGCATGCACACAAGCTCAAAGGCTTCCATGAGCTACGAGCGGCGTACGCGTGTGAGCGCTATGAGCAAATAACCCAACACCGCGCGCCTATTAACGGTGGACAATGCTGCCAGGAAGATCTGCGCCTTGATCGCGAAGCGCGGAAGCAAATCAGCAATGAACTGGGGCACGGTCGGGTCGATGTAATCGCAGCCTACATCGGTGGGCGGGTATGAGTAAGTCATTCGACATGGAGCTGTTCCTGTCTGGAGTACTGACCGGCTCGCACGCAACGCGGCAACGCCATCTGCGGCAGGCAACGCTTATCCAAGCTGAAATTGCAAATCGCTGGAAGCGGGAGACTCCTTGGGCTTGGCAGAAAAAGCATATGGATTGGTTTCTTGAGCGTCGCCTAAGTCGACGCAGCGAGGCGACGCGGTATTACTATTTGCTGACCGTACGGCTGCTCGCTTCTCGTCTACAAAAAACATGGGTGTTCAACCTCTGAGCGAGGATCTGATTTTGATAAGCACGACTGACAGCAATCGACCCATAGATGCATCTCGCGAAGGACATCGATCGGCCAACAGCGGACGATTGAAGCGCCACCGGTTCAACAGCCGTTTGGAATGTCTGCTTTAGGTAGATCTCTGCGCTCTGTGAAAGGCAGCTTGGGTCGTCTGCTGCCCTCCAGTCTGAATAGCGTCATCTACATAAAACCGGAAAAACTCACAGTACGAGTCGATCCTAGACATCTCGGATCAATATCTGAGATGCTTTGACGTCGTTGTGGGGTCTGTCTGCTAGCCCTCTTTTGGAGCAACTGTGAATACCCTCGAGTTCTTCGAACTGGATTTCATGTCTGGGCTCTTCCCGCTGAAAACCAATAAGCTGATGATGGAAAATGCCGGGGCTGAATTGGCGGAGTACGTCCAGCGCGCACTGTCCAACCTGCCGGGCGATGCGTCTTACAAGCTCCTCGGGCAGGAGCGTGCGCACGCGGCAAAACCGAATCATCACCTCAGGAGGACGATCGTACTCGACCCGGTTTGCACATTCTTCATCTATGATTTGGTGTACCGCAATCGGCGAGCTTTCGATGAGCGTAAAAAATCTGATCGAGTTTCCTTCGGATATCGATTTTTCGAAGGCTCACCGATAGCGGTACATAAGGCGTTCGGTGACTATACCAGAGCTATCAACACCGAACGCGCCGATTTCAAGCACTCACTCAGCTTCGACATCGCCTCATACTTCAACGCGATCTATCACCATGATCTGAGCAACTGGTTTGCCAATCTAAGAGACGTTACGCCTGAGGATGCGAAAGCATTTGGTTTCTTTATGCGGGAAATCAATTCCGGCAGGTCGATTGATTTCCTTCCGCATGGTCTTTATCCAACTAAAATGATTGGGGCCAGTTTTCTAAGCTTCGTGGAAAGCTCCGGTGAGATTAAGTCTGCGTGCTCATTGCGGTTTATGGATGACATTCATCTATTTGACGATTCCCGAGAAACGCTGGTAGGCGACTTCCTCAAAATTCAGGACTTGCTGGGTGGCATGGCGCTGAACGTAAATGCAGCAAAGACCAGCTTTGATTTTGGCCTCGCTACCGTCAATGATTCAGCATCTACGATTCGTGTCAGGCTACGTGAAATTCTGGATGATGACCGCCAGCATTCTTATTTCGGATCAGGCAGCGACTGGTCAGATGAGGACAAGGATGACGACGAAGGCATGCATGACGGCGATGACGAAATTTCAAGCGAGGAAATTTCCGAGCTTGAGGATCTGCTGCTCGATGTCCGAGCTGACGAAGCAGACGTTGAGCTGATCCTAGGAATACTCCAGGAAAATGACGCGGTTCCCGCCTCGGTGATTCCCACGCTTTACTTGCGCTTTCCAAATATTGCAAAGCAATTGTATAAATTGATAGCTGCCTCGGACGACAAGGACGCTATCGCCGAAGGCTTTGCGGAACTTCTTTACTCAGAGGCGGAACTACTAGAGTACCAGCTCTTTTGGCTCGCCGTAATCGTAGAGGATCATTTGAGCAATACCGACGAGTTCGGAGATTTGGTAATGAAAATCTACGAACGGTCTGCCCCGTACGAAATTGTCGCAGCGAAGATACTAGAGATTCCAGATCAGACGTTCGGTCTGAAGGCTATCCGAGCACGGATATTAAAGTCCGGGGCTTCTAACTGGAGAAGTTGGGCGTCTGCGATGGGCGCGCGGACTTTGTCGGCTGCAGAGCGTAACCACCTTCTTGGATATTTCGCAAATGGTTCGCCCATGAACAACCTAATTGCGAATTGCGTGAAGAAACTGTAGTGTTTGTGTTTTAACAAAATTCTATTAGAAATTGCGGGCGCATGATTGAGAGTATTCATAAGTATCTCGCCTAAGCAAATTCGGACGATGGAGTGCTTGATCTCAGTAGAGTAAGACTAGCTGTGGCAGTTAATTCCGGCACCGTTGCACAGCCGCCTCATTGGCACTGGAGTAACCACAATAGTTCGGTAGCAGCCGGTCACGACTCAACTTTATCGAGCCAAGCGCATTGATGACAGACTTGGAGTTATCTCTTGCCAATGCAGACAAAACCTCTAAAGACTTGTTAAAGTCACCTGAAAGCGTGCCTCCACGATGCCGCCAGAGTCGCAGGAGAAAAAGGATGCTCTTAGCATGACGGGACAGATCGAGATCGGCATGATGGATGTTGGGGTTAAACTTGGAGCGAAATCGGGCAGAAAGCGATGTGCTGCAACGAGGTATCAAAAACTCGTCAATTGCAGTATAACTTTCCTTCCGTGCGCTTTGGTATTTAACTGATTGCTCACTTTCGCACCTGATAAATTATTTAATAAAAATATTACTGAGATAGAGTTTAGGCATGAGCGAACAGCATTCCTTTAAGGTGACTGAAGACAATCCGTTATTGGCAGACTTGAAGCTGTCATGGTCTTCTATGGTTTTTAGTTCTGATGATGGAATTGGCCCAATGCGTTCTTTGCATGAAGCCGGTGACTCATTGGTTGCAGTCGTCTACTTCGATGATGACGGCCCCTCATTTTTAGGAAGCGGTGTGATGGTTGCGCCGGGGCTGCTGTTGACTGCAACCCATGTACTTGATGAGCTACGGGCTATGGAAAAGCATCCGATATTTCTGACGTTCTTACCGACAGGAGCAAGAGGCTGGCTTGCTAAAGAAAGCCGGAATTCAGTGCGTGAGAGTAAGTACGAGGAAGGCAAAACAAACCCATCAGACCTAACTTTGGTGAGTTGCACACTAAACTCGGATGCATTGGCTGAGTACCCGCTGAATCTTGGGGCTTTAAGGGTTGGGTTGCCACTCGTTGGTGAGCGTTTATGGGCATTTGGCTTTAGGCATTGCTTTGTTGAAGATGGAGTAGCCTCCGTGAGTCCGATGGTCTCGTCAGGGTTGGTAACTGCCGCTTTTCCTCAAGGCCGTGGTGAACGAATGCCTGCGCCATGTATCGAAGTAGACATGGACACTATGGGCGGTATGAGCGGGGGGCCGGTTGTGGACTCGGATGGGAACGTCATTGGTGTGGTGTCATCTTCATTTGATGGTGGGCCGTCTTACGTTACGCTCATTTGGGATGCTCTAAATTATCGTGTCGGAGGGACGGTACCGGCGCTAATGAAGTATGAAAATGTGAGTCTTTTAACTTCAAAGGCTTTGGGGCTCACTAGAATCAAAGGCAGTGTCGAGCGGAAGCCTTGGGGAGATATCGTTTTCACGCTGTCTGAGGGTGAGATGGAGCTTATGAAGTTATCCTCAGACCCATCGGCCATTAAATCAAACAATAAATTTCTAAAGAATGATCAATTAGACGAATTCATTGATAAATGGGGCTACGATCTGGAGCATGCCGCGTCTAATGCTGCAATTGAATGTCTTGGGAGCGTATCTAACTCACCCATTCAAAAATTTTTGGGGGCAGTTGGAGTTCCGCTAGATTGTCTTAAAAGTATCCAGAGTTTTTCCGCTATCGACTTTGAAGGGGTTGAGGATCCTGAGATATATTCAAGCGAGCAATTTAATGATGGAACTATCAAGCTCGGCTATTACTTTGAGCTGTTAAGCGTGGTGTGGGTTGTCCAGGTTTCAGAAGAAGACTACCATGCTCACGAAATGGATTTCGATAGTCACTTTTATAACAAAGAGTTGAAAGATGGAGTGGTAAGCTTGGAGGCTTTTCAACGATGCCTTTTTAAAGCTGATGTGATTTTTAATCCGGAAATAGAAGAATTTTCTGATGTGAAATTCGTCTGGATGGGGATTCGTATACCTAATAAGAGAGTGAAAAAGAATACCCAATGATCAGCGCCCGAAGGTATCTGAGTCTGAACGGGCTTACAGCAAGGGGCTTTATTTGCTCAAAAGCGGATACGTGATGACGGAGCAACGACCTACTGATGCCTCCTTCAGAATGTGAAAGGCAAAGAGCGGGTGGCTGCTTCTTGCTGTCGGCAGCCCTCAGTAAGGGCTGCTCAGGGTCGTTTTCTGTCGTTCCTCACCTAGCTTTTTGAGCGGGCTTCCTCTGCAAGTCCCAATTAGATTCCACTGAAAGCTATAACCAGCTGATCTTTATGGCTACTTCATTTGTAGCATGCGGAGCTTGCCCGGGCTGAGATTAAATTTTCCTAGTGCGATGAAACTTATACGAATGGGCCTATCGAACTATGTTTATTTTATGGTTGTCTAAAAACTGCCCGAATGGACACTGATTGTCTTCGGAAACCTTGCGCGCTACATTGTCTATGCAGTCTGGTGACATGAGTTCAGGAGTAGAATTTTCACAGAATTCACACATTGGGCATGTTTGGTCAGAATGAGTGAGGAATTCATTGAACTTGAAGGATGTATAAAACTGAATAAAACTATCTTTGTTGTATTTTTCTGGGAGTAAGGAGATGTGTTCATTCAATGAGTTGAAAACTAGAGGAACCCCGAGTGCCTTTAGTAGGTTATCAATCTCGATGAGAAAATCATTTTTTTCTTTCTCATATAGTTCGGCAAAATACATTCTGCCCTTGAGGTTCTTGTCGACGTAGGAGATCACATCGTCAAACCATCCGCTGATATCTTTAAATTGCTCAGCGGGATATTTTTTTTGGATGTGGCTTTGAATGGTTTCAAGGCGACGCTTAAGCTTTGAGTGAATAGTTTCTTCAAATCCGCCTCGAGCCCCCCACAAAAGCCTCTTGAGTACGTAATCAAGGAAGTCAAAATGTAGGTAGCACTGTTCGACACCTTTAAGTCCAAGACTTCCGTTTTGAATGGTTTCGATGGTTCGAAAAAGGTGATGGATTGGGTTGTCATTGTGCAAGCAAAACTCAATAAGTGCTATTTTGCACATGTCTGGTATAGTGCCCAATCCTAGTTGGTCAAAAACCAAATCCATGGTTCTATAAGGTAAGTCAGGCTGATCTGTCGGCCAGTGCTTAGATTCGATTTTGTGCGCGATATACTCCAACATATCCTTTGCGCCGATGGGGTAACGACAGCCGTTACTTAATAGGGCAGTGTATTTGAATACCCTTGCGCCAGTTTCCGCAATGGTGTAGTGATTAACATCGTAATCAGTTATGGGGGCAGCCTTCTTGACTGGCTTTGAGTAACCCCAGGTTTGTTGATGCTGCCGCTCAATGCATAAGAACTCTGGGCTCCAATCATTGAATGGACGTTGTATATTTTCGCTTTTTGTCTTCTCAGTGATGTAGACAAAACGGTGAACTTCGTTGACATTATTTCGAATGCAGTAAGGAAGGAAAATGTCTTGGATGAAGTGAATATACTCATGGATAAATGTTTGGCTGTGGGTATCGATGTTGATATCCAGTTTTTGTGTGGTTTCAATTTTTATGAAAAAATAAGACGGCTCGTACATGCCTTCCATGCCGTCAATGGCAGTTTTTAATCTCATCAGTTTCTCGCAATATTTTATTTTTGTGCGCGCATATTTTGATCGCGTACGGTACCGTGGTAAGCGCCGAAGTTAACTACTTAATCGAGTGCGGTTCTTAGGCTGGTTCGTGTTTAGGCCAGGCGTATGGCCTTCTGTCTTAACCAGCTTAGATTCAAGTCTTTTTTAGCCTGGCTTGATTTAGCGCTCTTCTTTCGGCACGGATCTAGGCTTGGTGGGTTTAAGGACTCAAAGGGGGCAGATCTATTTTTTTTGACGCTCGTTGATATAACATAGACTTAGGGCCTGTCCCGCGTCAAGAGACGTAATAAGTGATACTCGAATCGTTCTCGTGAAGGTTGTGACGTTCACTCGAACCTACGGTAAAAATAAATCTGTCCCCTTTTTCGGTCTATAGTCAGACTACCATTTGCTCCGTCATTTCTAGGGCATTATCGACCTTGATTCCCAGGTATCTGACGGCGCTTTCAAGCTTCGTGTGCCCAAGCAGAAACTGGACCGCTCTTAACTTCTTCGTCCAGCGATAGATCAACCATGCCTGGTTTCTCTGTAGCGTGTGAGTGCCGTACATGCTTGGGTCTAGATCAATGGCGGTCATCAAGCTTTTCGGGGCGATTTGGAAAGGTGGTATCTGGCGCATGGCAATGGACGAAACAGTGGCATTCTGCTAGCGTCGATCCACTCCCAGCACGGACGTTTTAGGGGCCGGGGAGTGAAACCATCGGCACCTCGGACACCCAAGGGCCACTGCTCCAACATGGCAGGCGAGCATTGTGATTTCGGACATCGATTTACAAGAAATTATCCCAAGGGAACGGACGTCCTCTGCATCCGCGATGCATGTAGTAAGTGGTATTCCGGTACCAAAACCCCAACGCGTTCGGAGCTTCAGCCCAGAAGAATGGGAGGAGTTTGTTGAGGAGTGGGGAAGTAGCCTCAAGGCTGAATACACTAAAGTCCGACGCTTCGGCGGTTCAGGTGACTTGGGTGTGGACATTGCAGGCTTCTGCTCTCCGGAGGGTTTTAAAGGCATCTGGGATAATTTTCAATGCAAACGGTACGGTCACCCGCTCCGACCTAGTGATATCTGGGTGGAAATTGGGAAGATAATTTATTATTCGTTCAAAGAGTACTATATTCCCCCGCGCAGGCATTATTTTGCGGGGTCTCAAGACATCGGCACCACCTTAGAGCAGCTACTGAATAACCCTGAGGAGTTGCAGTTTAAGGCGGAGGAGAATTGGAATCAAAACTGTAAGAGTGGAATAACGTCGACCACGGAAATACCTCTAACGGGCGACTTATTCCATTACTTTCAGGCATTCGATTTCTCCATATTTTCCTCAAAATCTGTTGTTGAATTAATAGAGGGCCATAGCCGTACCCAGTTCCATTCTGTGAGGTTTGGTGGTGGTCTTCCATTCAGGCCTGACTCATTGAAACCTCCGGAAGTTCCGGCAGGCAGTGAAAGTCGGTATATTCGGCAAATATTTGATGCTTATGGGAATTATCTGGGCAAGGCTATATCCGGTGAGGCTGATCTTGAGTCTCATGGAGCACTCAAGAGAGATTACCTGCGGCAGAGAGAGAGGTTTTATCACGCCGAGTCCCTAAGGAATTTTGCAAGAGATACAGTACCTGAAGGTACCTTCGCAGCCCTGCAAGATGAAATCTATTATGGGGTTGTCGATGTTTGTGAGGATGACCATACAGACGGATTCGCACGAATGAAGGCCACTATTACCCATTCTTCAACCATTGCTGCTTCAGCAAATGCTCTGGCCTCGGCTTTCAAAACCCAAGATCGTCAAGGTATATGTCATCAACTGGCAAATGATGACCGGTTAGCGTGGGTGCCTGAAAATGAGTGAGCCAACAGTAAAGAGTCCTTTTAATGGTCCTCTGGAAACCGGTGTGCGGTCTTTAGCTATCCTGACGGCGGCCTTTCCGATGGCGATGGATTTACAGCGTTTAGTAGAGATGGACTATTTAGTAGTGCATTCTGAAGATGCTAAGGGGCCAAGTAGCCTACACGCACCATTGCCGTTGCGAGCCGGTGAACTTCTTGTGCGTAGAGGATTGATAGAGTCAGGGTTGAAGCTGATGGTTAGGCGTGGGTTATTGAGCCGGATTGCGTCATATGATGGCTTCAGTTACATCGCTACAGATTCCGCTCAGCCTTTCGTATCCTCACTCACGTCGAACTATTCGATTAAGTTGTTGGAAAGGGCTAGGTGGGCGTATGAGACTTATGGAAGTACACCTACTGAAGAAGTTAGGAAGGTTACTCATCGGATATTCAAGTGGACCAGTGAGTTTCAGGTTTTTGAACAGAGGGGCGTTGAATAATGAGTGAGTGTGGTTTTCAATTGCGTCGTGTTCAATTCTCCGGTCCAAGTGGTGAGCGACATATAGACTTATTTGATGGTCTTAACGTGATTTGTGGCTCGTCAGATACAGGTAAATCCTATCTGGCTGAGACAATCGATTATATGCTAGGTGGTTCCGAACTCAGGAAAATTGATGAGTTAGATGGATATGATCGGATTACTTTGTCTTTGGAGTCTGGCTCCGGCGAAGAATGGCGTTTGGAGCGTGCTCTAAATGGCGGAGGCTTCAAACTGACCGAGGGCGATCAGGACGAATCTACGGTTCTAAAGGCTACTCACTCTCACGGAGCTACAGACAACCTTTCGGGGTTCCTACTAAACAAGCTTGGGCTGCTCGGCAAAAAGGTTTTGAAAAGCAGCGCGAAATCCACGTTGCAGAGTCTTGGATTCCGAAATATTGCAAGGTTAGTCATTGTACAAGAAGAAGAGATTGCTACTAAAGGATCGCCGTTTTGGAGTGGTCAATTCACCACGAAAACCTCTGAATTAGCTACCGTTAAATTGCTTGTGACCGGGATGGATGACTCGGCAATCAATACCCCGATAGTTAAAGTAGTCGATAATTCAGGAAAAATTGCCTTGCTCGATGATTTGATATCCGAGTTGGCCGATGACGTAGGTGATAGCAAACGCGAAGAACTTGAAGCACAGCTTGAAAAAATCGGTGTTACTTTAGAGCGATATCGGAAATCAATTGCCCTTAATGAGGGGTTGGTTTCTGAGCTCATGGATAGACGTCAAAATAACGTGTTTCAGCGGCAGTTAGTTTCTGAGCGAATTGACGAAATCGCTGACCTTTTCACACGATTTGACCTCCTGCGTGACCATTATGACGTCGACCTTGAACGCTTAGAAGCCATTAAAGAAAGTGGCTCCATGCTGATCTATGTGGATAAAGTAGACTGCCCTATGTGCGGTGCTGCACCTTGTGATCAGCATCTCGAAGGTGACGATGAAGCAGTTCTGCGCTCGGCTGTGCTGGCAGCCTCCGCGGAAATCGAAAAAATTGAACAACTCAAGAGCGATCTAGTTAGAACTATTGATGAACTAAAAAATGAAAGTGAGGAGCTTTCCAAAGGCTACTTAATCCAGCAGAAAGAGTATGCTGAGATTGAAGTCTCTTTAAAAAAGGCACTTTCTCCACGTAAAGATGAAGAAAAGATAAACTATGAAGACTTGATCGAGCTGCGACAAGATGTGTCAAAGAAAATTAGTGGTTTTGAGCGTATCGAACAACTGACTCAGCGTAAGTTTTTGCTTGAAAAAGAAGGGGGTTCGGCTGGTGGCAAGACAACTGCCGTTGTCAGTATCCCCGACACCATTGGTAATTCTTTATCAGACAAGATCTCCTCAATTTTGAATGATTGGAACTTTCCTGGTGAGTGTAAAGTGGTGTTTGATAAGGGGTCGAGCGATTTTATTATCGATGGTAAACCTAGGGGGAGTCGCGGAAAAGGGTTGCGATCCATTACGCATGCTGCGGTTAGCCTAGGATTGCTTGAGTACGCGCAGGAAAATTCTCTGCCTCACCCTGGTTTCCTTGTACTTGATTCTCCGCTTCTTGCTTATTTCGCACCGGAAGGTGACGATGATTTACTTCTGAGAGGAAGTAATTTAAAAGAAAAATTTTATGAATACTTAATTCATCATCATGGAAGCGGTAGCCAGATAGTAATAATCGAGAACCAACACCCACCACAGGAAGCTTTGTCAAATATGCATCTGACCGTATTCACCAATAATCCACATGAGGGCAGGGCGGGGCTTTTGTAGGCCCATAAGAAGCGACAAAAACCACTTTCGCATTTTTCTCGGATTTTCCGGATTTCGATTAAGTTGTCTTGCTTAAGATTAGTATCGATCAGGCAAGATCTAGCCTAATTTAAACGCCGCTCATTCAGAGATGCCTTCCGCTGAACAGTGCTGATCCGTTGCGAGCGTCTGATTCGGGTCGTTTTCTGCCGTTCCTTATCTAGCATTTGACGCGGGTATGCGTAGCTCTCACTGAACCCTCTGCAAGTTCCGATTCGATTCCACCGAAAGCCATAACTAGCTGATTTTTTTATAGACACCCTATGAGGCACACCAAAAAATCCACCAAATTCCAGCCCCGCGAAAACCGGGCCCTCACGGCCAACAACCGTCCGTCTGTCTCCGCACCACAATGAGTTGGCGTGTTTCAGGTCCTCTAGCTACGGCTCGCCCCCTGACTGACTTTTTCCTACAGTTTTCCGCGACCACTCATACAACGGACAACCTTGCATCAGAGCCCCCACAGCGATACCTTGCTCCAGTCGCGGCCAATTCCGCGACCGGGTTTGGCGACCCGAACGAAAAGGCGCAACGGCGCCCCGACCACGATTGCAGGCGCTTTTTTTGCGTCCGCAGTTTCGTGTAATGGCGGCTGTGCGTGGGAGACCTTCGGGTCTGCCGAGTTCCTTTTCCTCGGTTCGCCAACCTGCGTACAGCTGCCACCCTAACCGTTTGGCGACGGTCAGCGTGGTGCTTTAACCGAAAAGGACCGCATGCATGTCTACCTCAAGTCCATTCAAGATACTCACATTCGTTCTCCCCCATCATTCCTGCACCACGCTCAGTTATCTCACCTCCAGCCAATCCCGCTCCGTCTCCGCCCAATCGGAGGCACGCCATGACTAACCAAGAACGCCTATCCACCATCCAAAGCTACGCCTGGACCCTAGAACTGCTAGGCGAAGCCCTGGTCCAGCACGACGAAATGCTGGAGTGCGAACACAACCCACACCTGAGCTTTCGCAACACGGCCGGTATCCATCAGGCGATCCGGATCATCAGTCGTTTGGCCAGTGAACAGTGTGGCAAGGTGATGGAGCGAAACGGGCAGGGGCCTGAGAGTTAGGCAAGATCGTTGTTGGGTGGTGGGCCAGATATTGGCGACTGGCCCTCTGGTAAAGGCCGCTTAGGGTTTATTTCTGCCAGGTAGAGTATGGGGCTGCTGTGCAGCCCATCGCAGGCAAGCCAGCTCCCACAGGGACCGCGCTAATTCCTGGATATTTGCTTTACCGGTGGCAGTGGTGCAGGCGCGGGGAAGCGGCAAAACGGCACGGGCTTCGCTCGTTTTCGCTTTGAATAGCAATCATTGTTGGAGCGGGCCAGATATTGGCGACTGGCCCTCTGCCAAAGGCCACCTGGGGTTTATTCCTGCCAGGTAGAGTATGGGGCTGCTTTGCAGCCCATCGCAGGCAAGCCAGCTCCCACAGGGACCGCGCTAATCCCGGGATATGTGCTTTGCCTGTGACAGTGGGGCAGGTGCGGGGAAACGGCAAAACGACTGGCCTTCTACCAAAGACCGCCTGGGGTTTATTCCTGCCAGGTGTGGGTAAGGGGGCTGCTGTGCAGCCCATCGCAGGCAAGCCAGCTCCTACAGGGGGCGCGAAAGCCTGGGGTATCTGCTTTGGCTGCGGCAGTGGGAAGGCGCTGGGGCAAATGGCACGCCCTTCTGAAACCCGCCTTGTGGCGGGTTCTTTCCTAGCCGGCCAGCACTAAACGCCGTGATAGTCAGAGCCCGCAATCGCTCTCAGAAACCCTCGATCGGCCAGCCGCCGCAGGTCCCGCCACTCGCGCCAGTCCACCAAACCAAGGCGGTCCATTTCATCGGCCAGGCGCAACAATTCCTCGTGGTGGGTGCTAGGGCAGTTTCGTCTTTGCTCGACGTCGTCGTACAGCAGAAACCAGCGATTGACCGCTTTGAGCCGGCGCTGTCCCAGGGCTATCTCCTCGCTGAACGCGTTCATGCCGAAAACTGCGCCTGCACATTAGCGAGCGATGACACTTCGCAGCACAAGTCTTCCTGGTAACTGCGCAACTCGCAGGTACCGGGCTGGCCGAGGATGCAGGGGATCAAGTACAGGTAGTTGACCATTGCGAATGCCCTCTTGGCGGAACTGGGACAAGCGACTCAGTTAGGTTGATCCCGATCGAGCCGCATCCGTTCAGCCGGATAGATGGCTGGCTGCGAATCAAACAGTGTTCCCCCCCACAGGCGAGCGATTGTTTTTGGACAAGGCTTTGGGGGCCGCTGATAACCGCGATTTGTATACCTCACCGCGAGGATCGTTCTCGCAAGAAGTAAGGGCCACTTCCATTAGGGCATTTCGTCAGCTCTTTCAGAATTCGTTGCAAGATGCGCCGCTTGGGCTCTGTCACTGATGAACACAGACCTTCCTGTGTAACTACCGACATGAGGTGTCAATCATGGCTAGCAATCAGGACAACCGCGGTAACCAAGGTGGCAACGCCAATACCAATCCAGGCAACTTTGCCAACGATCGCGAAAAGGCATCGGAGGCCGGGCAGAAAGGCGGCCAGATGTCAGGGGGTAACTTCAAGAACGATCCAGAGCGCGCCTCGGAAGCAGGCCACAAGGGTGGCCAGGCGTCGGGTGGCAATTTCAAGAACGACCCTGAGCGTGCGTCCGAAGCTGGCCGCAAGGGCGGTCAGCAGTCCGGGGGCAACTTCGCCAATGACCGGGAAAAGGCTTCGGAGGCCGGACGGGTCGGTGGCCAGCATAGCCACGGCGGTGGTCGCAAGAGTGACGACAACCGCTAGTCATCCGTAAAAAACGCAGGGGCAGCCGCGCTGCCCCTGCATGCCTGAGGACCTGCTTATGTTCATGCACAACAAGCGATTGCAATACACCGTACGCGTGGCACAACCTGATCCCGGCCTGGCCAACCTGTTGCTGGAGCAGTTCGGTGGCCCGCAGGGCGAGCTGGCTGCGGCCATGCGCTATTTCACCCAAGCGGTCAGTGAGGACGACCCAGGCCGCAAGGACATGCTCTACGACATCGCGACCGAGGAACTCAGCCACCTGGAGATCATCGGTTCGATCGTGGTGATGCTCAACAAAGGGGCCAAGGGCAACCTTGCTGAAGGCGTGGAGGCCGAGGGCGAGCTCTACCGCTCGCTGACCGGTGCCGGCAACGACTCACATGTCACCAGCCTGCTGTATGGGGCCGGGGCGCCGCTGGTCAATTCCGCCGGCGTACCGTGGAGCGCTGCCTACATCGACACCATTGGCGAACCGACTGCCGACCTGCGTTCGAACATCGCCGCCGAGGCGCGGGCCAAGATCGTCTACGAACGGCTGATCAACGTCACCGACGACCCAGGCATCAAGGACGCGCTGGGCTTTCTGATGAGCCGCGAAATCGCCCACCAGATGTCGTTCGAAAAGGCATTGCACGCTATCCAGCCAAACTTCCCGCAAGGCAAGTTGCCAGGTGATCCAGAGCTCAACCGCACCTATTTCAACCTGTCCCAGGGCGGTGAAATGCGTGGGGCGTGGAACCAGGGGCAGGACTGGATCTATGTCGACGAGCCGCACCCGGCGGTAGACGGCGGCGATGGCTCTGCCAGCGTCCAGCTGGACGAGCAGAGTGCGTCGGCGGTCGAGGCAATGAAGCTTCGCACCCAGTCGAACCCGGAGGCGCAACCTCTGACTGGAGCGGAGCTGGGCAAGGTCAACAGCGGACAGCAATGAGAAATGCCCGCGCCGGAGTTGATCCGGCGCGGGGCAGTACACTTAGCGCTTGGCAGTGGCGTCAGGGTCGGCCGAGCGGGCCAGGAACGCTCGGGTTACCTCGGGCAGATGCTCCTTCAGCCATTCGGCCATGGCCACTTCTTCCTTCAGGATCGAACGACAGGCTTGTGCAGTGGCGCTATCCCCGACCGCCTCGGCCGCCTCGATCAGCACCGTGTAAGACGCGATTTCCATGTTCTCGAACACGTACCCTGCCATGGCGCCTTTGACCACTTCATCGCTCATGGCCATCCCGCCCACTGCCTGCCCGAACGCCATGAGTTTGCCGGCCAGGTCCTTCAAGGTCGATGTGCTGCCGCCCAAGCGCTCGATGCACTCCACCAGCACGCGCTGTTGGCCTTGGGTCTCTTCAATATGCCTGACGATGCGGCCCTTGAGTTCCGGGTAGTGCTCCAGGCGCTCGGCCTGGCCTTTGAGCATGCTTTCCGCTTGCTGCTCCATCGCATGGGCATCACGCAGCCAGTCGAGCAGGTTTTCCCTTGGAGTTGCCATGATCAGTCCTCGTTTCCAGTGATGGGTATCTGTTCAGAGAACCCTACCGCTGCCACGGTCGGCTGGACCGACGAACGGGCAAGCGAAGGCGAGGCCGAGGACATCCGCGAAGAAGTACGGATCTGGTCGGCGGGGTGCTGCACCAGGGGATGGCTCGCATCAACCTTCGAGTGGCCTTTTCGCCTCAGCGGGCAATACTTCTGTATTGCAGGCGTGTTCCTGGTGGCGCGCGCCGCTGGGAGGTGTCACGTGAACAAACTAGCAATCGTGGGTGCCGGCATGGTCGGCGAGGCGGCGGCGCAGATCATCGCCCGGGAAGAGTTGTGCCGTGAGTTGGTGTTGATGGATGTGCAGGGCGAGTTGGCCCAGGGCAAGGCGCTGGATGTGTGGCAGGCGGCAGTCGAGTCGGGGTCCGATACCCGCGTTCACGGCGGGGCCAAGGCTGAAATGCTGGACGGGGCTGAGCTGGTGGTGATCACCGCAGGCGTGCCGCGCAAGCCTGGGCAGTCGCGTCAGGACGTGCTCAGCATCAACCTGCCGATTATCGATAGCATCATGGCGGATATCAAACAGCATGCGCCAACGGCGACGGTGCTGGTGGTGTCGAACCCGGTCGATGTGCTGACCTACCGCGCCTGGAGCCTCAGCGGGCAGGGGCGCAGCAAGGTGTTCGGCCAGGCGGGGGTGCTGGATACCGCGCGCATGAAGTGTTTCATCGCCGAGCAGACCGGGTTTTCTGCCCGGGATATCACGGCGCTGGTCCTGGGCGGGCATGGCGACAGCATGGTGCCGCTGATGCGCTATTGCCAGATCGGTTCGGTGCCGCTGTCACACTTCCTCTCCAGCGAGCAGATCGAGCAGATCGTGGAGCGCACGCGCAAGGGTGGTGGCGAGATTTTGGGGCTGAAGAAGCTGGGCAGTGCCTGCGATGCGCCGGGCGTGGCGATTGCGCAAATGGTGGATGCGATCGCCAATGGGCGAAACCGCATCTTGCCGGCGGTGGCGATTCTGGAGGGCGAGTACGGGCGAACGGACATCGCCATGGGTGTGCCCTGCGTACTGGCAGAAGAGGGGCTGGCGCGGGTGATCGAGTTGCCGCTGGATGCGCGGGAGCAGGCGATGTTCGATCAATCGGCAGACCAGGTGGCGCGGGATATTGTTGAAATGAAGGCGCTGTGACGCTGTGGGAGCAACTGTCTGGCTCAATTTCTAGAAGCTGGCGCGATCCCTGTAGGAGCGGCCTTGTGTCGCGATGGGCTGCGCAGCAGCCCCCGGCAATGTGTGCATCTGTGCGCAAACCCTGGGGCTGCTGCGCAGCCCATCGCGACACAAGGCCGCTCCTTGTATGTTGTGTCTGGCCTAGCGGGAGAGGTTATTCTCGTCGGGCTGAAGAAGCACTTCCGGGGAGGCCGATCGCTCCTGAAGGCAGGCATTGCCCCTGACCTTGTATGTAGAGAGGCCCCCCGCCTCATTGCCCACTGCGAAGAGTATCGAGAAGCCGACAAGTCGGACTTCGCATTACAAGGTTGCAGCAGCATGAAGTTCGAGGTCGGGGAACCGGAGGCCATTGTTACCTAACTCGCTTGGGAGAGGGAAGAAATGAGTGTCTGGGTTGGCGTCGATATCGGCTCACGTACTTCGGTCGTTGCGGTGCGTAAAGATGGGCGTCCGGCCGGACAGTGGGATATCGCTCAAACCCCTGCAGGCCGTAAGGCTGCGGTGAAAAAGCTGCTGGCACTCAAACCCAAGTCGATCGTGATGGAGGCGACCGGAATCTATTACCTGGACTTGGCCCTTGAGCTACATGCGGCTGACCTCCCTGTATCCGTGATCAACCCCAAGAGCTTCCACAATTTCGCCAAACTAATGCTGGTGAACAGCAAGACCGATGCAATAGATGCTCAACTGCTGTCCGAGTACGGCGAGCGTATGACACCGCGCTTGTGGACACCTCCAAGCCTTGTGCAGCTTGAGCTGAGGGCTCTGGGGCGACACATCAATCGTTTGGTGGGGCATCGTACAAGGGCGAAGAACGAACTGCATGCATTGCAGGCGACCGCTACAACCGTGTCGATGCTGATCGAGGATCAGGAGGAAGCGATTGCTTCACTGGATAATCGAATTGAGCGCTTTCGTAAGGCGGGCCGCGAGCTGGTCGCCCAGTGTCCGACGCTTACTCGGCAGTACAAGCAGCTGCTCGCAGGGCCTGGGATGGGAGAAGTCTCGGCACTTGCGGCATTGGCTGAACTGACCATCCTTCCTCAAATACTCAAGTCCTCGCAGGTAGCTCGCCACGCGGGTCTCGATGTTCGACAGACCCAATCGGGAACGAGCATTGATAAGCCCGGCAGACTCGGCAAAAGTGGGAATGCTTATCTACGGGCAGCCATGTACATGCCTGCCTTGACCGCAGTGCGCTGCGACCCTTATGCGAAGGCTTTTTACGAGTCGTTGGTCAACAGGGGCAAGAAGAAAATGCAGGCTATCGCTGCGGTCATGCGCAAGTACCTGACAGGCATCTGGGCATGCATGCGCGGGAATGAGCCATTTGATACGGCCAAGCTTTTCAGCTCTGAACACCTCAGAAAAGCTTGACCGCCAACAGAGTATCTACAAGGGCCAGGCTTATGCAAGACAGTTGCCCTGCCAATTCAGCCCCTAGCGCTGATAGGCCCTGCCAAAATGCCGCTCCAGCCGCGCCTGCACCAGCTCCAGCAGGATCGACAGCACCCAGTAGATCACCGCCGCCGTGGTCAGCATCTCCAGGTACCGGTAGCTCGACCGCCCGTATGACTGCGCCAGGAACATCACCTCCCACACCCCCATCACCGATATAAGCGATGAATCCTTCAGCATCGAGATGAACTGGTTGGCGGTAGGCGGAATGATCACCCGCATGGCCTGGGGCAGGACGATATGCCAGAAAATCTGCGGCGTGCGCATGCCCAGCGCCAGTGCCGCTTCACGTTGCCCGCGCGCGACGCCGAGAATGCCGGCCCGGAAGATTTCGCTCAGGTAGGCCCCGTAGTTCAGCGACAGGGCGATGATGCCGGCGCTGATGGCGCCCGGTACCAGGCCCAGCTGCGGCAGCCCCAGGTAGATCAGCAGAATCTGGATCAACAGCGGCGTGCCACGGAAGAACGAGGTGTAGAAGCTGGCGACACCCACCAGCACCGCGCTGTTCGACAACCGCGCCAGCGCGGCGGCAAAGCCGAACAGCACCGACACCAGCATCGAGCACAGGCACAGGAACAGGGTCAGCGCCGCGCCTTGCAGAAAGCCGTTGGGCCCCAGCTTGAAACCGGCGAGGTTGGGGAATTTCTCCAGAATGATCGAGAACTTCAGGTCGAAGCTGAGGAAAAACGCGACAAACAGCCCGAACAGCGCCAGCCAGGTCAGCAGCAACCGGGTGCGAAAGCCGAACAGGCTGTTGCCCGTGGGCTTGACCACGGGCTTGGGGGACGATGGGAAGGTGCTCATTTGCTGATATCGGCGCCAATCCATTTCTGCGACAGCTTGGCCAGGGTGCCATCAGCCTTCAGTTCGGCAAATACCTGGCGCACCTTGGCATCCCACTCGGGGTCGCCTTTTTCGATGGCCACCGAGTTCGGCTCTTCATACAACGGGGCGCCGGCCAGCTTGAAGCGCTTGTCCTGGTCCAGGCGCGGCTGCGCGGTCACCAGGTTGGTGAGGATGGCATCCAGGCGTACGCCAGCGCCCAGGCCCAGGTCCTGGAAGGCGACGTTGTCGGTGTCGTACGGCGCGATCTGCACGAAGTCAAAGGGGTAGTCGATCTTCTTGTCCTCGTTGCCTTCGATCACCAGGTTCTTGTTCAGGTAGCTCTCGTAGCTCGAGGCACTGGTCAAACCCACCTTGCGGCCTTCCAGGTCCTTGGCGCCATGGATGCGCTCATCCTTGGCGTTGACCACGATCACCGCAGGCGATGCGTAGTACTCCACCGGGAAGTCGAACACTTCGGCGCGGGCCTTGCTCGGGGTCATCGAGCAGATGCAGATGTCGTAGCGGCCGCTCCAGCGGCCAGCGGCGATCACGTCCCACGAGGGGGTTTCCAGCCGCAGCTTGACGCCCAGCTTGTCCGCCACGGCCTTGGCCACATCCACGTCGAAACCGTCCAGCTGGTTCTGGTCGTTGAGAAAGGAAAACGGCGGGTAGCTTTCCATCAGCACGTTGACCAGTTCCTTGCGCGATTCAACCCGCTCCAGCGTGGTGCCAGCAAAGGCTTGGGAAGCAGTTGCGAGCAGCACGAGGCCCGCACCGAGCACAGTAGAGAATCGCATGTACATACCTGAAATGTTGGCCAATTGGGAGAAAGTGTATTTAATAGTTATAAACGCAACTCACATAATGAATTTTGTTCATAAGAACCTGCAGAGTAGTTATATGAAACAGCGAGCGATGGTGATTCTCGACGGTGGCATGGGCCGTGAGCTGCAGCGCAGTGGGGCGCCGTTTCGCCAGCCTGAATGGTCGGCGCTGGCGCTGAGCGAGGCGCCCGAAGCGGTAGTTGGTGTGCACGCAGCGTTCATCGGTGCCGGTGCCCAGGTCATTACCAGCAACAGTTACGCGGTGGTGCCTTTTCACATTGGTGAGGAGCGTTTTGCCAAGGAAGGGCGCCAGCTCGCCAATATCGCAGGCCAGCTGGCGCGGCACGCCGCCGATGCCGGGGCGCACCCGGTCAAGGTAGCGGGCTCGCTGCCGCCGCTGTTCGGTTCCTACCGCCCGGACCTGTTCCAGCCCGAGCGCGTCGGGGAGGTGTTGACCCCGCTGCTGCAAGGCCTGGCCCCGCACGTCGACCTGTGGCTGGCAGAAACCCAGAGCTCGATTGCCGAAGTGCGGGCCATCCACGCCCACCTGCCGCAAGACGGCAAGCCGTTCTGGGTGTCGTTCACCTTGCAGGACGAGGACGTGGACGAAACGCCGCGCCTGCGCTCCGGCGAGCCAGTGGCCGATGCCATCGAAGCGGTGGTCGGCCTGGGTGTGGCGGCCGTGCTGTTCAACTGCAGCCAGCCCGAGGTAATCGGCGCTGCGGTCGATGTGGCGCGCTCGGTGATCGAGCGCCACAACGCTGACGTCGCCATTGGCGCCTATGCCAACGCCTTTCCGCCGCAGCCCAAGGAAGCCACCGCCAACGATGGCCTGGATGAGCTGCGCGAAGACCTGGACCCGCCGGGTTACCTGGCATGGGCCGCTGACTGGCGCAAGCGCGGTGCCAGCATGGTCGGTGGCTGCTGTGGCATCGGCCCGGAGCACATTGCCGAGCTGAAACGCAACCTGGGGTGAAGCCGGCAGGGTGCCGGGCGGCTTGTGCGACCGCTTGGCATCCAGCCATTAAAAAAAACGTTACTCAGACCCGGATTCCATCGTTTTTCAGTCCCCCGCCATGCCCCTATAGTCCGCTGAAAGCCGATGCCGAATCGGTGTACACAACTCAGCGGTGCGGGAACCGGATATGAACAACAACGAAAAAATCGTGGGCAATGCAGCGGTCGGTATCGGCACGCGAGTAGTGTGGAGCGGGGAACAGGTCCAGCACCCGTACAACGCTACCCAGACCCCGATCGTGGTCAGTGCCGCCTACGGCTACAACGACATCGATGCCTGGTACGACGTGGCGCAGGGCAAATTGCCGGGCTACATCTACAGCCGCATGAGCAACCCGACAGTCGCCACGCTGGAAGCGAAGCTGTGCGAGCTGGAACAGTCCGAATCGGCGGTGGCATTCAGCAGCGGCATGGCTGCCATCAGTGCCGTGCTGCATACCTTTCTCTCAAGCGGCAAGCGCGTTGTATCGACCCGCGACAGTTACGGCGGCACCAACAAGATTTTCGAAGAGTTCCTGCCGCGCATGGGCGTGCAAGTCTGCCTGTGTGACACCCTCGACACCGAGGCGCTGGAGCGCGAGATCGCCGCAGGTTGCGACCTGCTGTATCTGGAAACCCCTACCAACCCCACCCTGAAGGTACTGGACATCCAGCGCCTGAGCGCTGCTGCCCGGCAGGCCGGCGCTGTGGTAGTGGCCGACAACACCTTCGCCACGCCGCTGAACCAGAACCCGTTGGCCCTGGGCGTGGACGTGGTAGTGCACAGCGCGACCAAGTTCCTGTCCGGGCACGGTGACGTGCTGGGTGGCGTGGTGTGCGGTGCCGAGCCGTTGATGGCGCAGGTACGCCACTACCGTGAAATCAATGGTGCGGCGCTGGACCCGTTTTCCGCCTACCTGATCATCCGCGGTATCAAGACCCTGGCCCTGCGCCTGCGTCAGCAACAGGCCAGCGCGAAGGCCCTGGCGAATTACCTGACGACCGAACCGCTGGTTGAAGCGGTCAACTACCCCGGTTTGCCCCAGCACCCGGGCCATGCAATTGCCAAGGCGCAGATGCGCGGCTTCGGAGCCATCGTCAGCTTCGTGCTCAAAGGTGGCATGCCCACCGTGGCGCGGTTGCTGCCGCGCCTGAAGTACGCCCATCGGGCGGGCAACCTGGGGGCAGTCGAGACCATCTATGGCCCGGCGCGAACCACCAGCCATGTGGAAAACACCCTCGAAGAACGGCTGGCCCTGGGCATTTCCGAAGGGCTGGTGCGCATTTCGGTGGGCATCGAGGACACCGAGGACCTGCTGGCAGACCTGGCACAGGCCTGTGCATCGGTGCGTCAGGAGTTGGCCGCAGCAAAGGAACTGCACGGTGACGAAGGCGCCTGCCTGGCCGAAGCACAGGCCTGAGGCTGGCACGTAGCACCCGCTGCTTGCGGTGGGTGCCACTTCATGAAGTCGAACAAAAACAATATGCAAGGCAATTCGCTTCGCTCTGCCAAGACGAGGTCGTTGCAACGTCCTTGCCCGCCAACTTTCATGAGTAAACCACAATGTCCCTGCAGACAACGACAACGAGAAATGCTTCGGCGCACAGCTTCAAGCAGGATATGCAAACCCGCCATATCGTCATGCTGGCGCTGGGTGGTGTCATTGGTACCGGCCTGTTCCTGACGTCGGGCTACACCGTCAACCAGGCGGGCCCGCTGGGGGCGGTCATCGCCTATGTCCTCGGCGCGATCATGGTCTACCTGGTGATGATGTGCCTGGGCGAACTGGCGGTACACATGCCGGAAGTCGGCTCGTTCAGCAGTTACGCCACGCGCTACCTCGGGCCGGGTACAGGCTACATGGTGGCCTGGATGTACTGGCTGACCTGGACCGTGGCCATCGGCTCGGAATTCACCGCCGCCGGTATCCTGATGGTGCGCTGGTTCCCCGATACGCCGGTGTGGATATGGAGTGCGCTGTTCGGGTTTGCAGTGTTCATCAGCAATATCATCTCGGTGCGGTCGTTTGCCGAAACCGAATTCTGGTTGTCACTGATCAAGGTGCTGGCGGTGATTGCCTTCCTGGTGGTGGGCGGCGGCGCGATCCTGGGCGTTTTCGAAATTACCCAGGCGCACAGTGTCGGGCTGGGCAACTTCACCCGCGAAGGGCTGTTCCCTACGGGCTTCTGGTCGATCGCCATGACCCTGCTGGCGGTGGCCTTCGCGTTCTCGGGCACCGAGTTGATCGGCATCGCCGCCGGCGAAACCCGCGACCCGGAAAAGAACGTGCCCAAGGCCATCCGTACCACGGTCCTGCGCCTGGCGCTGTTCTTCGTCGGCACCATCTTTGTATTGGCAACCTTGTTGCCGCGTGAACAGGCCGGGCTGGTTGAAAGCCCGTTCGTGATGGTCTTTGCCATGATCGGTATCCCCTATGCCGCAGACATCATGAACTTCGTCATCATCACTGCGCTGCTGTCGGCGGCCAATTCCGGGCTCTATGCTGCGGCGCGCATGCTGTGGACCCTCAGTGACCAAGGCAACATGCCCCGCCGGTATGCGGCACTGTCGCGTCGTGGCACGCCGTTCAACGCCATTGTCCTGAGCATGGCGGGCGGCATGGCTTCGCTGCTCAGCAGCGTGTTTGCCCCTGACACCATCTACCTGGCGCTGGTGTCCATTTCCGGGTTGGCGGTGGTGGTGGTGTGGATCAGCATCGCGGCCAGCCAAATGGCTTTCCGCCGCCATTACCTCGCCAATGGCGGCAACCTCGCAGACCTGAAGTTCCGGGTGCGCGGCTACCCGTTCGTCCCGCTAGCCGCCATCTTCTGCTGCGTGTTGGCCTGCGTCGGTATTGCCTTCGACCCCGCCCAGCGCGTGGCCCTGTACTTCGGCTTGCCCTTCATCGCCTGGTGCTACCTGGCCTATTGGCTGACGTGCAAGTTCCGCAGCCGCCAGGCAGGCCCGCTGGAAGTGGTCGCGCCAGGTTCCGAGGCTGCCAGAGCAGGGTGATACTAGGCCACCGGAACGTTGCCACGAGAAACCGCCGATGACCCAGAAAACCCTGCCCCCCTTGAACTGGCTCAGAGCCTTCGAAGTGTCGGCGCGTTACCTGAACTTCACCCATGCAGCCGAGGAACTGCACCTCACCCAGGGGGCCGTGAGCCAGCAGATTCGCCACCTGGAGAGCCAGTTGGGGGTGGCGCTGTTCAAGCGCCTGCCCCGGGGGCTGGGGTTGACTGAAGAGGGCCAGTCCTACCTGCCGGTGGTGCAGGACGCGATCAGCCGCCTGGCGGTGGGCACCAATGAAATTTTCGGGCAACGCCAGCGTCGGCCCTTGAAAGTACGCGGCAGCCTGTCGTTCCTGCACTTCTGGCTGGCGCCCCGACTGGCCGATTTTCGTCGTTCGCACCCGCAGGTGGACATCCGCTACATCAGCAACCTGTGGGTCAAGGAACTGGATGCCGAGGATGACCTGGAAATCCGTTGGGGCAGCGGCCAGTGGGCGGGCGTGGAGGCGCAGCGCCTGACCCGCGACATGCTGGTGCCGGTCTGCTCGCCTGCGCTGATTGCCGACGCCCCGCTACGCGAGCCGCGCGACCTGGCCCGCGTCCCGTTGCTGCATGTGCTGGGTTACGAGGAGGGGTGGGGTTATTGGCTGGAGCGGGTTGGCGCCGATCAGGTCGACTCCTCCAGCGGCCTGCAGTTCGACACCCTGGTGGCGACCTTGCGCATGGCGGAACTGGGGCTTGGGGTGGCGCTGGCGCGCTCGTCGCTGGTCGAGGACTTGCTGCGGGAGGGGCGGCTGGTAGCGCCTTTTGCCCAACGCATCGAGGCGAGCGAGTCGTTTTACCTGGTACGTGGCCTGGGCGAGGCGTTGTCCACGGATGCCCAGGCCTTCAGCCACTGGTTGGTGGCAATGGCCCACCGTTAATCAAATAGTTACCTGGAGCACCGATGCAGTACACATCCACGCGCGGCAACGAGATACGGGTCGATTTCCGCACGGCGCTGCTTTCCGGGCTGGCCGACGATGGCGGGCTATACGTGCCTGCCGCGGTGCCGACCTTCAGCCAGCAGGAAATTGCCAGCTGGTCGTGGTTGCCGTTCGACGAACTGGCCTGGCGGGTGATCGCACCGTTTGTCGGCGATACCCTTGATGAGCCGACCCTCAGGGCGCTGGTCAGCGACAGCTACCGAGGGTTCAGGCACCGTGGCATCGCGCCGTTGCAGCAGATTGGCCACAACGAATGGATCCTGCAGCTGTTTCACGGGCCTACCCGGTCCTCCAAGGATTTCGCCGCGCAGTTGCAGGCGCGGCTCATCCGCCATTTCCTGGGGGCCGATTGCGAACGGGTCATGCTGGTCGGTGCCAGCAACGGCGATACGGCGGTGGCCGCAATCGAAGCCTTGCGGCATTGCCCGACGGCACGCTTGCTGGCGCTGTACCCCAGTGCCGGGACACCGGCCGACCGGGCGGCGGTGATGCGCAGTGCCGCTTCCGACAGCGTCAGCTGCGTGGCCGTGGACGGCAGCTTCGATGACTGCCAGTCGCTGGTGTCGGCGCTGCTGCGTGCATGGCCATGCCCCGGGCTGATTCCCGTGAGTTTCAACTCGACCAACTGGGTCGGCGTGCTGGCGCAGATCGTGTTCTATTTTCACGCCGCGCTGCAGCTGGGCGGGGGGATTAGGCCGGTGGGCTTCAGTATCCCCACGGCCAGTTTTGCCGAAATCTACGCAGGGTTCATTGCCCAGAAAATGGGCCTGCCGATCAACCAGATCATCGTCTCCACCAACCGCAACGATGCCCTGCACCGGTTCATCCACTGCAATCGCTACAGCCGTGGCTCAACCAGCCAGACCTTGTCGCCGGTCATGGACTTCTCGCTGTTCTCCAACCTGGAGCGCTTCGTCTGGGAGCTGTATGACCGCGATGGCGGGGCGACCCGGGCGCTGATGGAGCACTTCGAGGATTGTGGCGAGTTGAGCATCGGCAACCGCCAATGGTTGCATGCGCGCATGCTGTTCGACTCCTATGCCGTGGACGACGCGCTGATCCGCGAAGAAATCGTCACGCTGTTCCACGAAACCGGCAGCGCAGTAGACCCGCATGCCGCCACCGGGGCATTCGCCGGGCGCCTGCACCGGCGCAACATTGGCGCGCCCATCGTCACGCTGGGGCAGTTTGCCCCGGAAAAGTCCGCCGGGCTGCTGGCGGAGCTGGGGGCCTGGCATGGCGAAGTACCGGCCAGTGTCGTGGCTGCTGCAGGCGGCGGGCCGCTGCTGGCACCCGACGACCTGGCGGGGGTTCATGAGCTGCTGGCCCGGTTGCAGGCCGGACTATGAAGCGCATCCTCGATCCCCTGGACGAGCGTATCCTCGCCGAACTCACCGCCAATGCACGCATTGCCCATGCCGAACTGGGGCTCAAGGTGAACCTGTCGCGCAACGCGGTACGCCAGCGCATCGAGCGCCTGGAGCGTGACGGGGCCATCCAGGGCTATACCCTGCGCATCGGTGAGGGACGACGACCGAGTTCATTGATCAACGCGGTCATCTTCGTCTACCGCTATGACCGCATGCGCGGAGAAGCTGTGCTCGATGCATTGCGCCAGATTCCCGAGGTGATCCAGTGTGAAGTGCTCAGCGGTGAATTCGACCTGCTGCTGCGCGTCGAGGCTTCCAGCCCGGAACGGGTGCACCATGTATGGAAGGAGATTGCCGCCATGCCGGGGGTCGAGAACACCGTCACATCGTTCGTCCTGGCCACGGTGATCTGAGACGCCCGCTGCCGTTTGCCAACCCTCGCTACAACAACGCCGCCCGGGCTTGCGCCCTGGCGGCGTTGTGCATTCCGGCGGCGCCCAGGCATGCATCAGGCACTGGTCAGATTGGCCAGTAAATACAGCGGATTGCCATATTCAACTGGCATTGCACGGCTCTTACGCTTGTCCTCATCGACCAATCGCCTGGAAAGGACAGCAAACCATGACCGAATACAAGATCGCACTCGTTGGCTTTGGCGGCGTGAACCGTGCCCTGGCCCAACTGATCGCCGAACGCAATGCGCGCTGGCAGAAAGAGCTGGGCTTCGGCCTGAAGATCGTTGGCGTCACCGACCTGTTCCTGGGTTCGGCAATCGACCGCAATGGCCTGGATGCGGCCACGCTGGCTGCTCTGCCCGCTCAGAAGGGTGCGCTGGCGCAGATCCCTCAAGGTTCGGCAGAGGCGTTCAACGAGTCGGTGATCAAGCAGTCCGGTGCCGACATCATCGCCGAGGCCACTTTCACCAACCCCAAGGACGGTGAACCGGCGGCAACCTTCTGCCGCTGGGCGCTGGAAGCGGGCAAGCATGTGGTCACTACCAACAAGGGGCCGATCGCCTTGCATGCCCAGGCGCTGAAAGCCTTGGCCAAGGCCAATGGCGTGTCGTTCGAATACGAAGGCGCGGTGATGAGCGGTACACCGGTGCTGCGCATGGCGCGCCAGACGTTGGCCGGTGCAGGCCTTGTGGGCTTCGAGGGCATCCTCAACGGCACCTCGAACTATGTGCTGACGCGTATGGAAGAGGGGCTGGGCTTTGCCGATGCGGTGGCCCAAGCGCAAGCACTTGGCTACGCCGAGGCAGACCCGAGCGCCGATGTGGAGGGGTATGACGTGCGCCTGAAGGTGGTCATTCTCGCCAACGAGCTGCTCGGTGCCTGCTTGCAGGTGAACGATGTCAGCTGCAGCGGCATCAGCAACCTCGACAGCGCGGCTATCCAGCAAGCGCAGGCGGCGGGCCAGCGTTGGAAACTGATCGGCAGTGCCAGCCGTGAAACCGATGGCTCGGTGCGTGCCAGCGTCGAAGCGCGCCTGCTACCCGGCAATCACCCCCTGGCGGGTATTTCCGGTGCCACCAATGCGGTTGCGTTCAACACCGAATTGCTGGGCGCTGTGACCGTGTCCGGCCCGGGTGCGGGACGTGTCGAAACGGCATTCGCCCTGCTGTCGGATATCGTCGCCATCCACACCGCTGGCCGCTCGGCCTGAGGAGCAACCGTCATGAGCCTGACTTCCGTGTCCCGGGTAGCCGTCCAGCAACCCACCTTGATCGATGTGTACAGCCCCTTCGACGGTAGCCTGGTCGGCAGCGTCGCCAACCTTGCTGCCGATGCCGTGCCAGGTCTGCTCGTCCGTGCTCGCCAGGGCGTGCGCGAGAGTGCCGCGCTGCCCCGGCACCGCCGCGCCAGCATTCTGGAGCAGGCCGCCCGACTCATCGAACGTGACGCCGCGGATTTTGCCGGCCTGATTGTCGACGAAGCGGGCAAGACCCTGCGTCAGGCCGAGAAGGAGGTGAAACGCTGCATCAACACGCTCAAGCTGTCTGCCGAGGAAGCGCGGCGCAACGCCGGCGAGGTGGTGCCTTTTGATGCCTATGAAGGCTCCGAGTCGCGCCAGGGCTGGTTCACCCGCGAGCCGTTGGGGCTGATCCTGGCCATTACCCCGTACAACGACCCGCTCAACCTGGTGGCGCACAAGCTGGGGCCAGCGATTGCTGGAGGCAATGCGGTCATTCTGAAGCCCTCGGAGCTGGCCCCGCTGTCCGCCTTGAAGCTGGTGCAGTACCTGGTTGATGCAGGGCTGCCGGAGGCTGTCGTCACCGTGGCCACTGGCGGTGCCGAGCTGGGCAAGGCCCTGGTGGCCGTGCGTGAAGTGCGGATGATTTCCTTCACGGGCGGCTTCGCCACGGGCGAACAGATTGCCCGGGGGGCGGGCCTGAAAAAACTTGCCATGGACCTGGGCGGCAACGCCCCGGTACTGGTACTGAAGGACTGCGAACTCGAGGCCACTGTCGAGGCTTGTGTGTCTGGCGCATTCTGGGCGGCCGGGCAGAACTGCATCGGCACCCAGCGCATCCTGGTGGACGCTTCGATCTATGAGGCGTTCCGCCAGCGCTTCGTTGCCTTGACCCAGGCGATGGTGGTGGGTGATCCAGGCCTGCGCGAAACCGACATGGGGCCGATGATCACCGAAGGCGCGGCCCGGCAGATTGAAGAGCGCGTGAACCTGGCCCTTCAGGACGGTGCTCGCCTGCTTTGCGGCCATCGACGCCAGGGGGCGGCCTATGCGCCGACGGTGCTGGAAGGCGTTGACCACGCCAGCCGGCTGTGGCGTGAGGAGGTATTCGCACCGGTGGTGATGCTGGCGCCTTTCGAGGATATCGAGCAGGCGATAGCACTGGCCAACGCCCCGGAGTACAGCTTGCATGCCGGTGTGTTTACCCGCGACCTGTCGCTGGCGTTGAGCCTGGCCCGGCGAATCGAGGCGGGTGGGGTGATGATCAACGACTCGTCCGACTACCGCTTCGATGCCATGCCATTCGGTGGTTCCAAGTATGGGAGCCTCGGGCGTGAGGGGGTACGGTTCGCCTACGAGGACATGACCCAGCCCAAAGTCGTCTGCCTCAACCAGTTGGGTTAAGGGGAGGAGCTTTGATGATCGAACGGTATGGATCAGGCGAGCGGATGTCGCTGGCGGTCAGCTACAGGGGCCTGTTCGAAACGGCAGGCGTGGTCGCGGACGACCTGCGCCAGGATGTGCAGGGGCAGTTGCGCCAGGCGTTGAGTACGATCGATGGGTTGATGGCAGAGGCCAACGTGGGCAAGGAACACTTGACCCGGGTTCAGTTATGGATTGCCGACTACAGCCACTTCGACCTGGTCAATGAGGTGTACGACGCCTGGTTGCAGGGTTGTCCGAAACCACCCCGGGCTTGTGTAGGCGCAGACCTGGGAGAGGGCTACCTGGTCGAGGTGCAGGTGTTTGCCGTGTGCCCTGAGCGCTCCTGACCCCGAGCGACCGATGCCCCGGGTCAGCACACGGCGCGGGGCACCGCCCTTACATAGATCAGTTCGCTTACCAGCTCCACCAGTGTCTGTGTAATCACCGCTGCTGCCGCCAACCCGCGCATGTCTTCCGGTAACGCCAGCGCCAGCGGCAGTACGACCAGCGAGTTGCGCGTGGCGGCGCTGAAGGTGACCGAGCGTGCCTCGGTCACCGGCAAACGCAGCAAGCGCGCGGCAACGAACCCGAGCACTGGCGCCAACAGCATGAAGCCGATGTACACCGGAATCACCGGCAGCAAACGGTCGAAGTCACGCAGCACCACGGCAATCTGCGAGGCGATCACTACCACAAGCACCAGGGCCATGGCCGGTACCGGCATCCACGCCCAGGCGTCGTTCCAGGTCGAGACCGTGCGCGAGCGACGGGCACCGGCGCTGGTGAGCACGGCAAGAACCATCGGCAGCACGATCAGCAGCACGAAGGCTTCCACGAACGGGGTGACGGAGATGGCCACGTTGCTGCTGTCAGCCAGCATCAGGGCCAGATAGAGCGGTAGCAGCGCCAGTTGCACCAACAGCAGCACGGGGGTGGCGGCCAGGGTCAGGCGGGCGTCGCCCTTGCCGATGTGGGTGAACACCACCACGTAGTCGATGCACGGTGTCAGCAGCACCAGCAGCGCGCCGATGAGGATCGCCGGGTGTTCGACCAGCCCGCGGGTGATGGCCCAGACCAGCAGCGGCACGAGGATGAAGTTGGCCAGCAGCAGGGCGGCGATGAAGCGGCGGTTGCCCAGGCCCTGGCGCAGGTCGAGGAAGGGGATCTGCAGGAACATCGCGTACATCAGTACGGCGATGGCGGGGGTGACCAGGGCTTGCAGGTGGCGTGCAGTGTCGCTGGCCAGCAGGCCGAACGTGACGGCGACGAGCACGGCGGCGAAGTAGATCGGGACCTGTTGGGTTTCGAGTTGCGCTCTGGTCAAGGTATAGCCTGTGTTTGCTGGATGAAAAGGCATACAGGGTAATACGCACCATCAGCAGGGTGTCGCGCTTTTTTGTAGGAGCGGCCTTGTGTCGCGAAAGGACCGCAACGCGGTCCCGGCAATTTCGGCGGCAACGCTGCAATCGTGGGGCCGCTGCGCGCCCCTTTCGCGACACAAGGCCGCTCCTTGTATGTTGTGTCTGGCCTAGCGGGAGAGGTTATTCTCGTCGGGCTGAAGAAGCACTTCCGGGGAGGCCGATCGCTCCTGAAGGCAGGCATTGCCCCTGACCTTGTATGTAGAGAGGCCCCCCGCCTCATTGCCCACTGCGAAGAGTATCGAGAAGCCGACAAGTCGGACTTCGCATTACAAGGTTGCAGCAGCATGAAGTTCGAGGTCGGGGAACCGGAGGCCATTGTTACCTAACTCGCTTGGAGAGGGAAGAAATGAGTGTCTGGGTTGGCGTCGATATCGGCTCACGTACTTCGGTCGTTGCGGTGCGTAAAGATGGGCGTCCGGCCGGACAGTGGGATATCGCTCAAACCCCTGCAGGCCGTAAGGCTGCGGTGAAAAAGCTGCTGGCACTCAAACCCAAGTCGATCGTGATGGAGGCGACCGGAATCTATTACCTGGACTTGGCCCTTGAGCTACATGCGGCTGACCTTCCTGTATCCGTGATCAACCCCAAGAGCTTCCACAATTTCGCCAAACTAATGCTGGTGAACAGCAAGACCGATGCAATAGATGCTCAACTGCTGTCCGAGTACGGCGAGCGTATGACACCGCGCTTGTGGACACCTCCAAGCCTTGTGCAGCTTGAGCTGAGGGCTCTGGGGCGACACATCAATCGTTTGGTGGGGCATCGTACAAGGGCGAAGAACGAACTGCATGCATTGCAGGCGACCGCTACAACCGTGTCGATGCTGATCGAGGATCAGGAGGAAGCGATTGCTTCACTGGATAATCGAATTGAGCGCTTTCGTAAGGCGGGCCGCGAGCTGGTCGCCCAGTGTCCGACGCTTACTCGGCAGTACAAGCAGCTGCTCGCAGGGCCTGGGATGGGAGAAGTCTCGGCACTTGCGGCATTGGCTGAACTGACCATCCTTCCTCAAATACTCAAGTCCTCGCAGGTAGCTCGCCACGCGGGTCTCGATGTTCGACAGACCCAATCGGGAACGAGCATTGATAAGCCCGGCAGACTCGGCAAAAGTGGGAATGCTTATCTACGGGCAGCCATGTACATGCCTGCCTTGACCGCAGTGCGCTACGACCCTTATGCGAAGGCTTTTTACGAGTCGTTGGTCAACAGGGGCAAGAAGAAAATGCAGGCTATAGCTGCTGTCATGCGCAAGTACCTGACAGGCATCTGGGCATGCATGCGCGGGGATGAGCCATTTGATACGGCCAAGCTTTTCAGCTCTGAACACCTCAGAAAAGCTTGACCGCCAACAGAGTATCTACAGGATTGGCGACAGCCCCCCGAAAACGAAAAAGCCCGGCACTAGGCCGGGCTTTTTCCTGTCAGGCAATCGCCAATCAGTTGCCGTAAACCGGCAGCTTCTTGCAAATGGCCTTGACCTTCTCACGCACGGCGTCGATCACCGCTTCGTTGTTCAGATCAGCCAGGATGTCGCAGATCCAGCCAGCCAGCTCGCGGCACTCGGCTTCCTTGAAACCACGGGTGGTAACGGCTGGGGTGCCGAAACGCAGGCCCGAGGTGACGAACGGGGAACGTGGGTCGTTCGGTACCGAGTTCTTGTTGACGGTGATGAAGGCTTTGCCCAGGGCGGCGTCAGCGTCCTTGCCGGAGATTTCCTGCTTGATCAGCGAAAGCAGGAACAGGTGGTTCTGGGTACCACCGGAAACCACGTCGAAACCACGCTCGATGAACACGCTGGCCATGGCCTGGGCGTTCTTCACTACCTGCTGCTGGTAAGCCTTGAACTCAGGCTGCAGGGCTTCCTTGAAGCAGATGGCCTTGGCAGCGATGACGTGCTCCAGCGGGCCACCCTGGGCGCCCGGGAAGACGGCGGAGTTCAGCTTCTTCTCGATCTCTTCGTTCTTGCGAGCGAGGATCAGGCCGCCGCGCGGGCCGCGCAGGGTCTTGTGGGTGGTGGTGGTGACCACGTCGGCGAACGGAACAGGGTTCGGGTACACGCCAGCGGCAACCAGGCCGGCAACGTGGGCCATGTCGACGAACAGGTAGGCACCGACCTTGTCGGCGATGGCGCGGAAGCGGGCGAAGTCCAGAACCTGCGAGTAGGCAGAGAAGCCGGCAACGATCATCTTCGGCTTGTGCTCGACAGCCAGGCGCTCGACTTCGTCGTAGTCGATCAGGCCGTTGCCGTCGATGCCGTACTGGATGGCGTTGTACAGCTTGCCCGAGGAGCTTACCGAAGCACCGTGGGTCAGGTGGCCACCGTGGGCCAGGCTCATGCCCAGAATGGTGTCACCGGCCGACAGCAGGGCCAGGTAGACGGCGGCGTTGGCCTGGGAGCCGGCGTGCGGCTGGACGTTGGCGTAGTCGGCGCCGAACAGTTGCTTGGCACGGTCGATGGCCAGCTGCTCGACGACGTCGACGTACTCGCAACCACCGTAGTAGCGCTTGCCCGGGTAGCCTTCGGCGTACTTGTTGGTCAGGACCGAGCCCTGGGCCTCCATGACTGCCGGGCTGGTGTAGTTTTCCGAAGCGATCAGCTCGATATGCTCTTCCTGGCGCAGAGCTTCTTGCTGCATGGCTTCGAAGAGCTCGGCGTCGTACTTGG
The DNA here is from genome assembly GCF_049486705.1 of Pseudomonas sp. NLJ1. Lineage (NCBI taxonomy): Bacteria > Pseudomonadati > Pseudomonadota > Gammaproteobacteria > Pseudomonadales > Pseudomonadaceae > Pseudomonas > Pseudomonas sp. NLJ1. Next base: position 3,561,142 of record NZ_CP137735.1, read on the forward strand.
CAATGGTCAAATCACGGCTGAACATGGCGGTCCTCAAGGATCGGGGTGAATTGGGGGGGCATTCTAACCGATTGATTCGCGACTGGCATATGAAGTGGCATCAAGTCGCGGACCAATGGGCTTCATGTTGCATCCCGCGTCGTGTCTGGGCTGGGCGGGGATCGGAGTTGACCTGGAAGTCCGCTTTTGGGGGCGCGTTGCGCCCCATCGCCGGCAAGCCAGCTCCCACTTCGACTGCGCTGGCCTCAAGCCATGCATTGTACCTGTGGGAGCTGGCTTGCCGGCGATGAGGCCAGTGCAGGCAACGCATCAATGGAACATGAACAACGTCTCGTTGGCGAACTGCGCCTCGAACTGATGCGCCGGCATCGGCCGCCCGAACAGGTAGCCCTGCACCTCGTCGCAACCATGCTCGCGCAGGAACTCCAGCTGCTCGTGGGTCTCCACCCCTTCGGCGATCACCGCCAGGTTGAGGCTGTGGGCCATGGCGATGATCGCCCGGGCAATCTGCGCATCCTGCTCGCCTTCAGGCAGGCCGTCGACGAAGGTGCGGTCGATCTTCAATACGTCGATCGGGAACTGCTTGAGGTAGTTCAACGACGAGTAACCGGTGCCGAAGTCGTCCACCGCGATGCTCAGGCCGAGGTTTTTCAGGCTGGCGAGAATCTGCATGGCTTCGTTCACTTCGCGCATCAGGATGCTTTCGGTCAGCTCCAGCTCCAGGCATGCCGGTGGCAGGCTGGTTTCTTCCAGAATGGTGGCGATGCGCGTGCCCAACTGGCCGTCGGAGAACTGCCGCGCCGAGATGTTCACCGACACCTTGGGCACGCGCACCTTGGCCTTGTGCCAGGCCTTGAGCTGGCGGCTGGCCTCGCGCAGCACCCAGTCGCCCACGTCCACCACCAGGCCCAGCTCTTCGATCACCGGGATGAAATCGCCCGGCGGCACCAGGCCGCGGGTCGGGTGGCGCCAGCGCAGCAGGGCTTCGGCGCCGGTCAGGCGCTTGCCGTCGCCGCTGAACTGCGGCTGGTAGTAGAGAATGAACTCGTTCTGCTCCATGGCATGGCGCAGGTCGCTCTCCAGCTCCAGGCGTTCCAGGGCGCTGGCGTTCATCTCCGCCTGGTAGAACTGGAAGTTGTTCTTGCCGCGCTCCTTGGCGTGGTACATGGCGGTGTCGGCGTTTTTCATCAGCTGGCTCAGCTCGCTGCCGTCCTGCGGGCTGAGGGCGATGCCAATGCTGGCGGTAACGAAGAACTCGCGGTTTTCCAGCACGAACGGCCGCACCAGGCTGGCAAGAATGTTCTCGGCCACGTGGATGGCGCGGTTGAGTGCCATCTCGCGGGTAGCGCGCGGTTGCAGCAGCAGGGTGAACTCGTCACCGCCCATGCGCGCCACGGTGTCGTCGTTGTCCACGCAGGCCAGCAGGCGCTGGGCCATGTCCTTGAGCATGCGGTCGCCAGCGGCATGGCCGAGGGAATCGTTGATCGGCTTGAAGCGGTCCAGGTCCAGGAACATCAGCACCACCCAGGCCTTTTGCCGCTCGGCCTGCTGCAGGGCGTTGTACAGGCGGTCCTGGAACAACGTGCGGTTGGGCAGGTGGGTGAGGGCATCGTAGTAGGCCAGGCGGTGGATGCGCTGTTCGCTGGCCTTGCGCTCGCTGATATCGGTGAAGAAGCACACGTAGCTGGCCAGGTCGCCTTCATCGTCCAGCACTGCGGTAATACCGACCCAGGCCGGGTAGTGGTCGCCGTCGCGGCGCTTGAGCCACACCTCGCCCTCCCAGCTGCCGCGCTGGAACAGCTGCTTGACCACGTAGCGCAGGTGGCCTTCCTGCTGCTCGTCGACGGTAAGCATGCCCGGCAACTGGTCGAGCACCTCGCTGACGGCGTAGCCACTGACGCGGCTGAACGCTTCGTTGGCCTGGACGATATAGCCTGCCGGGTCGGTGATGAGGATGGCCGAGGTGGAGTGCTCGAATACCGTCGCGGCCATGCGCAGGTCTTTTTCGGCGCGGCGTTGCTGGCTGATGTCGCGGCCCACCCCAAGCACGCCTTCGAAGCGTTCTTCATCGTCCCACACCAGCACCAGGCGCAGTTCGATGGGGATCTTGCGGCCATCGGCGCGCAGGCAGTCGAACAGGAACAGCTGGGTGGGCAACTGGCTGCGCAGCTGGGCCAGCTGGGCCGGGTCGCCCATGGCCTTGCTGACGCGCTCCATCAGGCTGTAGATGCCGGTGAGCTGGGACGGGTTGGCGACGATCGACTGCCAGCCGTTGGTGAAGATCCAGTCGGCCTGGTAGCCCAGCACGCTCTGCACCGAGGGGCTTACGTAGTTGAGCTGGAGCAGCCTGTCGGTGGAGAAGATCACGTCGCTGATGCTTTCGGCGAGCATGCGGTAGCGCTGTTCGCTGTCGCGCAGTGACTGGCTGGCCTCGATCTGCACAGTCACGTCCTTGCCTACGCCGATGATGCGCGTGACCAGGCCGTCGGCGTCACGGGTCAGCACTTGTTCGCGGATGTCGTAGCAGCGCCAGCCGCCATCACGGTGGCGGAAGCGCAGTTGGCAGTGCAGCGGCTGGTCATGGCCGCTGTCGCGCTGTTGCTGGCGCAGCGCCTGGTAGTGCGCGGCGTCCTCGGGGTGCAGCAGCAGCTCCCAGAAGCGGTCGCCCATCTGCGCCAGCTCGGTACGGTCGTAGCCCAGCGTCTGGCCGAGGTGGCGGTTGCTGAAGATCATGCGCTGGCTGAGCACGTCCTGCACGTACAACTGATCGGGCACGGTGCGCACCACGTCCGACCAGAAACTTTCGCGCTCCAGCAGCGACAGCTCCACCTGCTTGCGGCTGGTGATGTCGCTGATGCTGAGGATGACCGCCTGGTAGTCACGGCGCTGCTGCGGCAGGCGGGCCATCAGCCACAGGTGCAGCTCGCCACCCAGCGGCGCCGGCAGGCGTACTTCCAGCTCCAGCAGCGGGCGCTGTTCGATCAGCGCGTCGATCAGTTGCATGCCGATGCTGTCGCGGCCATCGCCAGTGCCGTCGATCAGGCGCTGCCAGGCACCTTCGTGGCTGTCGATGTTCAACAACTGGCGGGCCACCTGGTTGATCTCGGTGATCTTCAGCTCCAGCAGCAGCGAGCGGCGCAGGTTCGGGTCCAGGGCCAGGCTGTGCTTGAGCGCGGCACGGTTGCGCAGGTGGTAGCGGTCGAGTTGGCCGGGCAGGCTGGACAGGTCGAGCACGCACAAGGCCACGCCGGTGCCTTCGAAGATTTCCTGATAGCGCCGGCGGTCTTCCTGCAGCGCCCGTTGGCGGCGGCGCATGTTGATCAAGGCCAGTACCGGCAACAGGGCGCAGAACAGCACCAGCAGGCATTTGCCGAGCAGCGCCGGCAGCAGCTTCTGCTGGGCCAGCTTGGCGTCGAACAGGCCGCGCAACTGCCAGGTACTGTTATCGATGAAGGCCAGCATCACGCTTTGCAGCGGCTCGTTGCTGGTGTCGGCTGGCGCATGGCTTTGCAGTACCTCGCCGTTGCGGCTGTTTTCCAGCAGCCACAGCGGGTGGCCGGCACCATCCAGGTGGAGGGTGAGGGTGCGGTAGTAGTCCGGTGACAGGCGCAGCAGCCAGTAGCCACGGCCCTGTTCGGTGGCCTGGCGTAGCAACAGGTAGAGGGTGCGGTTGTCGGCCGAATTGGTGAAGAAATACGGGCTGCCCTGGTTCAGCCTGAGCAGTTCGTCAAGCAAATGGCGGTCGGGGCTGCCGGCCAGGCTGTCGGCCTGCACCTGCCCGTTGGCGTCCAGCCAGGCCATGCTCTGCAGGGCTGGCAGGCGCTCACGCAGGGTGCCCAGCAGGCTGGGCAGGGCCGAGGGTGTCGGCGGCTTGACGTAGGGCTGCACCACATTCATGGCCTGCTGGGCCTTGAACGCCATGTTCAGGCTCAGGTGGTCAGCCAGTTCGGCGGTGGCGTCCAGGCTCTGTTTGCGCAGGTCGGCCTGGGTATGGTTGAACTGGGCGAACAGTTGCCACAGCAGCAGGCCCAGCAGGATCAGGGCCAGCAGCGCCAACGCACCCTTGATCGACCCGCGCAGCGAGGCGGCGGGCGCCTGTGGCGCGGAACGCAATGACGACGGATGAGTAAGATTGGTCAAGCGTTGATCCTGCGATTGGGCTGGCGATGGCAGGGATGGATCATGCACGGTGTGTGCCGGTGTCTGGTTGCCAGACCGCGGTGGCGCACTATAAGGCCGGACACCCGAAACGAGCTAGCATGCCGAGAATTATGGCAAAGTGCCAGTCGATATGACCGATGGTGCCTGCCCGGTGGTTCGGCAAGCTCCTGCAACCTGTGCGAGAATGCGCCCGCTTCAAATGACAACGCATCGGAGATGTTCGGTTTTGGTTACTCACTTTTCCTCCAATGGCCTCGATTCCGCCTGCGGGCGCAGCAGTCAGACCCTTGTCAGCACTGCCGTGACCGAGGACGTATCCTGCAAGTCTTGCCAGCGTTCGCTGAGCAAACCCGAGGCGGCAGCTGTCGCCAAGAGCAAGAGCCCGTCGCTGGCTGAACTGCGCAAGACCGCCAAGGCGGCAGCAGAGCCGGCAGTTGCCGTGGCCGAGGCCAAGCCGGCGGCCAAGGTCGTCAGCAATGTGCCTGCGGCCGCCAAACCGGCCAAACCGGCCAAGGCTGCCGAACAGCAGCCGGCTCGCAGCGGTGGCTTCAGTGTGAAGTCCGCCTGGGCCGCGCGCCTGGCCGAGCAGGGCGAGCGTTGCCGCTTGCCGCGGGGCAAGGCCAGGCAGCGTCACGTCTGAGCCATCGTTGGCTGCTGTGCCGGCCCTTTCGCGGCTAAAGCCGCTCCCACAGGGATATCACTGCCTTTGAGTTCTGTGCAGTTCCTGTGGGACTCCTCAGGGATATCACTGCCTTTGAGTTCTGTGCAGTTCCTGTGGGACTCCTCAGGGATATCACTGCCTTTGAGTTCTGTGCAGTTCCTGTGGGACTCCTCAGGGATATCACTGCCTTTGAGTTCTGTGCAGTTCCTGTGGGACTCCTCAGGGATATCACTGCCTTTGAGTTCTGTGCAGTTCCTGTGGGACTCCTCAGGGATATCACTGCCTTTGAGTTCTGTGCAGTTCCTGTGGGACTCCTCAGGGATATCACTGCCTTTGAATACTGTGCAGTTCCTGTGGGAGCGGCTTTAGCCGCGAAGAGGCCGGTACAGGCAATAGATTCCCCCCGATCCCACTCCCACCATCCGCCCCTCCTATGCAACGCCGCGCGTTGGCGTAGAATGGTCGACTTTGTTCAATGACACCCCGTAAATACATCCCCCTGGCCAGCGCGCCGGGGCGATCGTCGATGTCTTTACCTATCTGATTAGAGGGCTTGGTTTTGGCTCAATACGTCTACACCATGCATCGGCTGAGCAAGGTCGTGCCGCCGAAGCGGGAAATTCTCAAGAACATTTCCCTGTCGTTCTTCCCGGGCGCCAAGATCGGCGTGCTCGGCCTGAACGGCGCCGGTAAATCGACCCTGCTGCGGATCATGGCGGGCGTCGACAAGGAATTCGACGGCGAAGCCCGTCCGATGCCCGACATCAACGTTGGCTACCTGCCGCAGGAACCGCAACTGGACCCGAACAAGTCGGTGCGCGAAGTGGTCGAGGAAGCGGTCAGCGTGATCAAGGACGCCCAGGCGCGCCTGGACGAGGTCTACGCGGCCTACGCCGAACCGGATGCCGACTTCGACAAGCTGGCCGCCGAGCAGGCCAAGCTGGAAGCCATCCTGCAGGCCGCCGACGGCCACAACCTGGAGCGTCAGCTGGACGTTGCCGCCGACGCCCTGCGCCTGCCCGCGTGGGACGCGCGCATCGAGCACCTGTCCGGTGGTGAGAAGCGCCGTGTGGCCCTGTGCCGCCTGCTGCTGTCGGCCCCCGACATGCTGCTGCTGGACGAACCGACCAACCACCTGGATGCCGACTCGGTGGCTTGGCTGGAGCGCTTCCTGCACGACTTCCCGGGCACCGTGGTAGCCATTACCCACGACCGTTACTTCCTCGACAACGTCGCTGGCTGGATCCTGGAACTGGACCGCGGCGCCGGCATCCCGTACGAAGGCAACTACTCGGGCTGGCTGGAAGCCAAGTCCGAGCGCCTGGCGCAGGAATCCAAGCAGCAGAGCGCCCACGAAAAGGCCATGAAAGAGGAACTGGAATGGGTGCGCAAAGGCGCCAAGGCCCGCCAGTCCAAGTCCAAGGCCCGTCTGCAGCGCTTTGAAGAAATGCAGTCGCAGGAATTCCAGAAGCGCAGCGAAACCAACGAGATCTACATCCCGGCCGGTCCGCGCCTGGGCGACAAGGTCATCGAGTTCAAGAACGTCACCAAGGGCTACGGCGATCGCGTGCTGATCGACAACCTGTCGTTCTCCATGCCTAAAGGCGCCATCGTCGGTGTGATCGGTGGTAACGGTGCCGGTAAGTCGACCCTGTTCCGCATGCTGATGGGCAAGGAACAACCGGACTCGGGCAGCATCGAGATCGGTGAAACCGTGCAGCTGGCCTGCGTCGACCAGAGCCGCGAGGACCTGGACGGTGCCAAGACCGTGTTCCAGCAGATTTCCGACGGTTCCGACATGATCCGCATCGGCAACTACGAGATCCCGTCGCGTACCTACGTCGGCCGCTTCAACTTCAAGGGTGGCGACCAGCAGAAGTTCGTCAAGGACCTGTCCGGTGGTGAGCGTGGCCGCCTGCACCTGGCCCTGACCCTGAAGGAGGGCGGTAACGTCCTGCTGCTCGACGAACCGTCCAACGACCTCGACGTCGAAACCCTGCGTTCGCTGGAAGAAGCCCTGCTGGACTTCCCGGGCGCGGCGATCGTGATCTCCCACGACCGTTGGTTCCTGGACCGTGTGGCTACCCACATCCTGGCCTACGAAGACGACTCGAACGTGGTGTTCTTCGAGGGTAACTACACCGAGTACGAAGCCGACCGCAAGAAGCGCCTGGGCGATGCTGCAGCCCAGCCGCACCGTGTCCGGCACAAGAAGCTGGCCCAGTAAGCCGGTGTTCTGATGCACAGGAATGGGGCCCTTCGCGGCCCCATTTTTGTGCCTGGCTGGAAAGTGGTGTGGGTTTCTTCGCGGGTGAACCCGCTCCCACAGGAAAGCCCACAGTTTTAAACTTTTGCAAAACCCCTGTGGGAGCGGGTTTACCCGCGAAGATGCCATCACTGACGGTTGGTTTGTATACAGTTATAGAAAACGCACCAAATAATTTCAAAAAAACGACATCTCGCCCTATTCCGGTGCGATTGCTTCTTGGTACATTCCTGAAAAAAACCAATAAGTCCAATCCTCTTGGTGAGATGTCTACCATGATCGAATCTGTCGACAATTTCCTCGCGCGCCTGAAGCAACGCGACCCGGGCCAACCTGAATTTCATCAGGCGGTGGAAGAAGTGCTGCGCAGCCTGTGGCCATTCCTCGAGGCCAACCCGCATTACCTGCAGGCGGGCATTCTGGAACGCATGGTCGAGCCCGAGCGCGCCGTACTGTTCCGCGTGTCCTGGGTCGATGACCAGGGCAAGGTGCAGGTCAATCGCGGCTACCGCATTCAGATGAGCAGCGCCATCGGCCCGTACAAGGGCGGCCTGCGCTTCCACCCGTCGGTCAACCTGGGCGTGCTCAAGTTCCTGGCCTTCGAGCAGGTATTCAAGAACTCCCTCACCTCGCTGCCCATGGGCGGCGGCAAAGGCGGCTCGGACTTCGACCCCAAAGGCAAGAGCGATGCCGAAGTCATGCGCTTCTGCCAGGCGTTCATGAGCGAGCTGTACCGCCACATCGGCGCTGACCTGGACGTCCCGGCCGGCGACATCGGCGTGGGTGCCCGCGAAATCGGCTTCATGTTCGGCCAGTACAAGCGCCTGGCCAACCAGTTCACTTCGGTGCTGACCGGCAAGGGCATGACTTACGGCGGCAGCCTGATCCGCCCGGAAGCCACCGGCTACGGCTGCGTGTACTTCGCCGAAGAAATGCTCAAGCGCCAGGACAAGCGTATCGATGGCTGCCGCGTGGCGATTTCCGGTTCGGGTAACGTGGCCCAGTATGCTGCGCGCAAGGTCATGGACCTGGGTGGCAAGGTGGTTTCGCTGTCTGATTCCGAAGGCACGCTGTACGCCGAAGCCGGCCTGACCGATGCCCAGTGGGATGCGGTGATGGAGCTGAAGAACGTCAAGCGTGGCCGCATCAGCGAGCTGGCCGCGCAGTTCGGCCTGGAGTTCCGCAAGGGCCAGACCCCGTGGAGCCTGCCGTGCGACATCGCCCTGCCGTGTGCCACGCAGAACGAGCTGGACGTTGAAGACGCCCGCACCTTGCTGCGCAATGGCTGCATCTGCGTGGCCGAAGGCGCCAACATGCCGACTACCCTGGAGGCTGTGGATATCTTCCTCGAAGCCGGCATCCTGTACGCCCCGGGCAAGGCCTCCAACGCTGGTGGCGTGGCTGTGTCGGGCCTGGAGATGTCGCAGAACGCCATGCGCCTGCTATGGACTGCCGGTGAGGTGGACAGCAAGCTGCACAACATCATGCAGTCGATTCACCATGCTTGCGTGCATTACGGTGAAGAGGCGGATGGCAGCATCAACTACGTCAAAGGTGCGAACATCGCAGGCTTCGTGAAAGTGGCTGATGCGATGCTGGCGCAGGGCGTGGTTTGATTCGAGGCCGTTGGGCCGCTTTGCGGCCCTTTCGCGACACAAGGCCGCTCCCACAGGGAATTGCGTACTCCTGTGGGAGCGGCCTTGTGTCGCGATGGGCTGCAAAGCAGCCCCCAAGGCCCTCAACCTTCACTCATAACCTCAACCACCTCGATCACCTGCTCCCCGACCGGCCGCCGCCAGACCACCTCATCCCCAGGCCCCGCCCCCAGCAAAGCCCGCCCCAACGGCGCCCCCCAGTTGATCAGCCCCCGCCCGGCATCCGCCTCATCCTCGCCCACCAGCCGCACCACATGTTCCTGATCCTGCGTATCGACAAACCGCACCCGGCTACCAATCTGTACCTTGCTGCGGGAAGTCGCCGCCGGCACCACCTGGGCACTCTGCACCCGCGCGCTGAAGTAGCGCAGGTCCCGCTCGGTATCTGCCAGCCTTTGCCTGTCGACCCGTTCGCCCTGGGCCTGCAGTTCGCTGCGCAGGGCATTCAGTTCGGCCACGCGCTCCTGCAGCTGGCGCAAACCACTGGCGGTGACGTAGTTGGGTTGCGCGCTGACCCGTCGCTCGACCGGCTGATCAGCTTGGGCAGCGGCCTGGTCTTCGTTGACGAATGCTCGGCTCATGTGTGGCCTCCTTGTGCAGGAGACCATCATCGCAGGCTGCCGGTTTCAAGGAATGTCCGTTTGCGACTCAGTTGTGGCGATAGGCGCGTGCGGCATCGCGGTCTTTTTCCTGCTCCCAGTCGCGTTCGCGCTGGTCCCAGAAGCGCTCGTGGTACTGGCGCTGTTCTTCGCTGTTCTGCATGGCGTGGCACTGGCGAAAACCGTCGTCCCAGCCGCTTTCGTACTGGCGCTCGTGCAGGTAGCGCGGCACGTCCTTGCGAAAACCACCGACCATCAGCCCCGCCGCCTGGCGGCCGCTGCTGCAGCCGTCCTGGAAACCATCGGCATAGGCGGGGGGATAACCCTGATTGATCATCTGCTCGTGGGTGGTTTCGCAACCAGACAGCAACAACGCCATGCACACGCCGAACCAGTACCGCGACATAACCACAAAACCTCCGGTTGATACTGGAAAGTCTAGGTGGCGTTCTGTCGGGGAACCGTCAAAACAGTGTCAAAGACTCGGTTGGTTCACATAGGTCAGCCGTGATGCGGTCATTTGTGGGAGCGGCCTTGCGTCGCGAAAGGGCCGCAAAGCGGCCCCGGCAATTCTGCATGAGTGCAACAATCTGGGGGCGCTTCGCACCCCTTTCGCGACGCAAGGCCGCTCCCACAAAGTCCGCTTCAGTAGTGATACCACTTCAGCTCAAGCATCACCTCGTTCTGCGCCGTAGCCAGGTGGCTGAACTCCCGCGAAGCACTCAACCGCACGCCCAGGTTCTGGCTGATCTCCCACTGCTGGTTCAGGCTCACACTGCGCCGCACCTCACCATTGGCGAAATAATCGCCCTTGGCCTCAAGCGTCATGTTGCCCAGCCCGTTGCGCCACAGCAGCCCGCCATTGAAGCCCGCCGCCGGGGCGATGAACTGGGCAAAATCATTGTGGTGCTCGACCCGCACCGTGCCCAGGGCAAAGCCCAGCAACCCGTCGGCCAGTTGCCAGGTGCCACCGGCCCCGCCGTTCACATGGCTCACCAGCACTTCGTCATCGTGCTTGCCCGGCACGCGCTCAAGCCCGCCGGCCACCTGCCACGACCAAGGCTTGAGCAGCTCGTTGCGCGGCGTCAGCGAGCGAATGGTGGCCAGGTCCAGGCGCTGTACCTGCCAGTCATTGCCTTCGTACTGGCGCAGCTTCAGCTGCAGGATCTCGATCTGCGCACCCAGCGGGAAGCCATAGGCGTTGTCATTCAGGTCGTGGTAGGCCATGCGCAGGCCGTACTCGGCGTAGGCGCGGTCTTCGCGGGTGCCCACGCCCAGCTGCCAGGTGCGCGAATCATGGCCGTCCTCGGGCAGGCCCGGGCGCTCGATCTGCAGGGGCGGTGGCGGGTTGCTGTTGATTGCCCGCAGCAGTTCGAAACTGCGCTTGGCCTGCCCAGGGTCGCGCTCCTGGCCATTGGCGCGGTAACGCTCCAGGCGGTACGCGGCATCCTGCACCAGCGCCTGGCGCTGGCGGGGGAGGGCCTTGAATTCGGGGCTCTGCAATTGCGCGGTGTCGGCGCTTACAGCCAGCACCTGGCGCTTCTCGTCGTGATCAAGCGGCTCGGCCCGGGCCAACAGTTCGCGTTCGCGAGAAGGGCGGTACGTTTCGCTGGCGACCATGCCGGACTGCTTCACGGCCTTCACCGTGTCGGTCGGGATCGCGGTCAGCGGGAACTGCGACGTCAGGTCCAGGCTCGGGCGGGCCACCTGCAGCAGTTCCAGCAGGCGATACGAGCAGTTCTCGTCGAAGAAGAAGTAGTCGAACTGGATCTGCTTCAGCTCCCACACATGTTCGACCATGCGCCCGGTTTCTTCCGGGGTCAGGTCCAGCTGGTACTCCCACAGGTCACGGTTTTCCAGGCTGCGGTATTCGGACAGTTTTTCCTGGTAGGGCATCAGCGCGAACAGGCCCGGGTAGCCGCCCATCAGGCCTTTCCAGGCATACAGGATGCTGTTGTCGCTGCCTTCGATGTAGGCGCCGAAGTTGATCGCGTAGCTCAGCAGCGTGGTGTCGTCGCTGCGGGTGTTGGACTGGTCGATGCGCAGCAAGGTGTGGCCGAACATCGATGACGGGCTGTTCAGGTAGGCCGCCGGGAAGATCAGCGCCGCACTGTGCGGGTCGATCGACTGGTACCAGGTGGTGAATTCCTGGCAGTTTGGTTGTGGCAAATCCTGCAGGTCGAGCTGTTCGCGCAGCCAGCGGGTGCGCGCCGGGAACACGCACTGGGCATGCTTGTCGCCGAGGTTGGCCGGCGCGTACAGCGCTTCGACCGTGGCTTGCAGCTCCTGATCGGGGTGGTGCGCGCCGTCCTCGGCAAGGAAGAACGCCTCATCGTCCACGTAGCTGCGCCAGCCACCCAGCTTGGCGGTTTCGTAATGGCCCAGGGCAATCCAGTAAGGGGTGTTGGCCAGTTGCTGGACACGGCCTTGGTCCAGCACGGGCGCGGCATGAACAGGGGCGCAGGCACACAGCGCCAGGGATACGAAGCGTTTGAGCATGTCGGGCAACTACTTCTGAACGATGCCGAAAAAAGGCGAAACCCGCCCCGGAACCGGGGCGGGAGCAGCTGCACTCAGGCCTCGGTTGCGTATTTGGCCAGGCGTGGGTCGTTCTTCAGAACGGCCAGGGTGTTGCTGTGGACGGTTTCGGCAGTGACGTCGGCGCTGCTGAAGATCTGGTTGAAGTGCTGGTGGGTGACCGACGCGAAGTAGCCACGGTCTTCCGGAGCCACACCGAGGACCACGGCATAGGTGGTCAGCGCTTCACCCTGGCCCATGGCCATGTCTTCGGACAGTTCGTTCATCATGCCATTCATGGCGAACCAGGACTTACCGCCGTAGGTCAGCGACGCCCTGGTCGAGCAGCCGTTGGTGCCGGAGGTCATGCCGAAGGTGGCGTTACCGGAGGTGCCGTTGGTGGTGGAAGCCAGGAAGTGTGCCGGAGTGCCGCGCTGGCCTTCGAACAGCATGTTGCCCCAGCCGCAGTTCGGGCCGCCTGGCGCTTCGGCCATGGCATTGATCGAGACCACGGTGAACAGAGTACCCAGAAGAATCCGTTTCATAGCATTTGTTCTCTATTTGACTTAACCAAGGGTCAGGGTTTCTGGCAACTCGGTTGCCAGGTCGGGAAAGCTTTTCACCCACCCGCGCAGCTTGGAGTTTAGGCACGATCTAAAGGTTGCGTTGTTGATTGCGAAAAATTTGCTGTTCCATGACCCGCTTCGGCTGCGACATAAAGTCCTGCGGAGCCTTGCAAGGCGCGCGCGGGCAGCGCCAGAATGCTGCGTATCTGCCCCGCCGAAGTAAGGAAACCCAATGCCCGATCCTGTCGCTGCGCGCCTGCGTCTCGCGCCTGAAGCCCTGACCCGGCGTTTCTCCCCCGAGCAGTTTGCCTTTACCCATACCGACGATCTGGAGCCGTTTCGCGGAGTCCTGGGCCAGGAACGTGCTGTCGAGGCCCTGCAGTTCGGCGTGGCCATGCCGCGCCCTGGTTACAACGTGTATGTGATGGGCGAGCCCGGTACCGGCCGCTTCTCGTTCGTCAAGCGCTACCTCAAGGCCGAGGGCAAGCGCCAGCAAACCCCTTCCGACTGGGTCTACGTCAATCATTTCGACGACACCCGCGAACCGCGTGCGCTGGAATTGCCGTCCGGCAGCGCCGGGGCGTTCATCGCCGACATGAACGGGCTGATCGACAACCTCTTGTCGACCTTCCCGGCGGTGTTCGAACACCCGTCGTACCAGCAGAAGAAAGGCGCCATCGACCGTGCCTTCAACCAGCGTTACGACCGCGCCCTGGATGTGATCGAGCGCGCCTCGCTGGAAAAGGACGTGGCCCTGTACCGCGACGCCAGCAACGTTGCCTTCACCCCGATGGCCGACGGCAAGGCGCTGGATGAAGCCGAGTTCGCCCAGTTGCCGGAAGAGGTGCGCGAGCAGTTCCACGAAGATATCGCCCTGCTCGAGGAACGCCTGAACGAAGAGCTGGCCAGCCTGCCGCAATGGAAACGCGAGTCGAACAACCAGCTGCGCCAGCTCAACGAAGAAACCATCACCCTGGCCCTGCAGCCGTTGCTGGCGCCGCTGTCGGAGAAGTACGCCGAGAACGCTGCCGTCTGCGCCTACCTGCAGTCGGTGCAGCTGAACCTGCTGCGTACCGTGGTCGAGCAACTGGTCGAAGACAGCAAGACTGACGCTGCCGCGCGCAAGCTGCTGGAAGAGCAGTACGCCCCAAGCCTGGTGGTCGGCCACCACGCCGACGGCGGTGCCCCGGTGGTATTCGAGCCGCACCCGACCTACGACAACCTGTTCGGACGTATCGAATACAGCACCGATCAGGGCGCGCTGTACACCTCGTACCGCCAGCTACGCCCGGGCGCGCTGCACCGCGCCAATGGCGGCTTCCTGATCCTCGAAGCCGAGAAGATGCTGGGCGAGCCGTTCGTCTGGGACGCGCTCAAGCGCGCGCTGCAATCGCGCAAGCTGAAGATGGAGTCGCCGCTCGGCGAGCTGGGCCGGGTCGCCACCGTCAGCCTGACGCCGCAGATGATCCCGCTGAACATCAAGCTGGTCATCATCGGTTCGCGCCAGCTGTACTACGCGCTGCAGGACCACGACCCGGACTTCCAGGAGATGTTCCGGGTGCTGGTGGACTTCGACGAAGACATGCCCATGGTCGATGAGAACCTGGAGCAGTTCGCCCAGCTGTTGCGCACCCGCACCAACGAAGAAGGCATGGCGCCACTGACCAGCGACGCGGTGGCGCGCCTGGCCACGTACAGTGCCCGCCTGGCCGAAAACCAGTCGCGCCTGTCGGCACGTATCGGCGACCTGTTCCAGCTGGTCAGCGAAGCCGATTTCATCCGCCAGCTGGCCAGTGACGAAATGACCGACGCCGGGCACATCGAGCGTGCGCTCAAGGCCAAGGCCACCCGCACCGGGCGTGTTTCGCAGCGGGTGCTGGACGACATGCTCGCCGGCATCATCCTGATCGACACCGAAGGCGCGGCCATCGGCAAGTGCAACGGCCTGACGGTGCTGGAAGTGGGCGATTCGGCGTTCGGCATGCCGGCGCGTATCTCCGCCACCGTGTATCCGGGTGGCAGCGGTATCGTCGACATCGAGCGTGAGGTCAACCTCGGCCAGCCGATCCACTCCAAAGGTGTGATGATCCTCACCGGCTACCTGGGCAGCCGCTATGCCCAGGAGTTCCCGCTGGCGATCTCGGCGAGCATCGCCCTGGAACAGTCCTACGGCTATGTGGATGGTGACAGCGCCTCGCTGGGCGAAGCCTGCACGCTGATCTCGGCCTTGTCGCGCACGCCGCTCAAACAGTGCTTCGCCATCACCGGCTCAATCAACCAGTTTGGCGAAGTGCAGGCAGTGGGCGGGGTCAACGAGAAGATCGAGGGCTTCTTCCGCCTGTGCGAGGCGCGCGGCCTGACCGGCGAGCAAGGGGTGATCATCCCGCGTGCCAACGTTGCCACGTTGATGCTCGACGAGCGCGTGCTGCAGGCGGTGGAGAACGGCATGTTCCACGTGTACGCGGTCAGCCAGGCCGACGAGGCGTTGAGCTTGCTGGTGGGCGAGGAGGCCGGTGTGCCGGATGACAAGGGCCAGTTCACCGAAGGCAGCGTCAACGCCCGGGTGGTTGAGCGCCTGCGTGAGATCGCCGAGATGATCAGCGAGGAAGAAATCGAGAAGGCGGAGAAAGAGCGCCTGGAAGAGGTGATCGCCCAGGCCAAACCGGCCTGAGTCAATAAACCGGCGCTGGCGGCGATGTGCTACCGTTCAGCGCCGGTTTTCCATCTTTCTATACCGTTCTTCTATGCTGGAACTTAAGGACGGTATCAGCGTTCAGGATGGAAACAGCCTGAGGTTCAGGCTGAACAAGGCTTATTGGAGGGGGCGCGGCCATGCGCAATCTCAGCCTCACACGCCAGTGCCTGGGCCTGGTGACCCGCATCGAATGCAGCATTCGTCCGCTGGCCGGGGACAACGGCATGTGGACACTGCTGTTCGCCGCCGGCATGGCCGGTGAACAACCCTCCGCGATCAAGGCCCAAGGGCCGTTCCATGGGCCGCTGGTGGCCGAATCGGTGCTCAATGCCATTGTCGACAGCCTGACCTTGCATGGCTATCAGGTGGCCGAGGATCCGCAGATCTGGTGCTTGCATTTGCAGGCGCAGTTGCGGCGGATCAATGGTGAGCGTTGCCGGAACCTGGGGGATTACCAGTTTCATCCTGAGACCTGATTGAGGCCGGGGGCCGCTTTGCGGCCCATCGCGACACAAGGCAGCTCCTACAAGGGACCGCGATCTCTTGTAGGAGTGGCCTTGTGTCGCGATGGTCTGCAAAGCAGCCCCCATTTCACCGGGCTTTTGCTGTAACAGGTGGCTGGCTATACTCGCCGTCGCTTTTTTAGTCACCTGATGAGTCCCGACACTCCATGGAACGTATCCTCGAAAACGCGATGTATGCCTCGCGCTGGCTGCTCGCCCCTATCTACTTCGGCCTGTCCCTTGGCCTGCTGGCCCTGGCGCTGAAATTCTTCCAGGAAGTGGTTCACGTCCTGCCCAACGTCTTCGCCCTCAGCGAAGCCGACCTGATCCTGGTGATCCTGTCGCTGATCGACATGTCCCTGGTGGGCGGCCTGCTGGTGATGGTGATGATCTCCGGCTACGAGAACTTCGTCTCGCAACTGGACATCGACGAGAGTAAGGAAAAGCTCAACTGGCTGGGCAAGATGGACTCTTCGTCGCTGAAGATGAAGGTTGCCGCGTCGATCGTGGCCATCTCGTCCATCCACCTGCTGCGTGTGTTCATGGATGCGCAGAACATCTCCACCGATTACCTGATGTGGTACGTGATCATCCACATGACCTTCGTGGTCTCGGCATTCTGCATGGGCTACCTGGACAAGCTGACCAAGCACTGAGCCTTCAGGCCTCTTCGCGATCCCTGTGGGAGCGGGCAAGCCCGCGAAGAGGCCGGTACGGTCCACCTGACGAGCGGCGTCAGTCATGCCTTGTGCATTCGTCCATTCTGTACAAAAAATGAGCTCTCATGCGTGGTTCTCATCGCGAGGTGCTTTCATGAACCTGCATCAGCTCAACACCGAGGCCAGGGCTGGCCATGTCGACGAACTGAACCTGATCGCCATCGAAGGCGGTGACTACCTGCTCGAGGCCCGGATCAAAGGCCACGCCCACCCCCTCTCAGACCCCCGTGGTGAACGCCTGCGCGTGCACTCGGTGGAGGATGCGCGCAAGTTGCTGCAAACCATCCCCATGGTCTCGATGAACCTGGTGCACTGGTCGGTGCAGGACGAAATGTGCGGCATGGGCACGCACCCGGAAGAAGACTTGAAGGTGCCGATTTCCCAGCGCTCGGCCTGGTAGCTGCTCGCAGCGCCCCAGTATGCTAGGCTGCTCGCCCTTTTCATCAAGGGCGCGGCTTCACTGCGCCCTGCAGTGGAGCACGACAATGTCCGAACTCAACCTGTCCACCGACGAAACTCGCGTCAGCTACGGCATCGGCCGTCAGCTGGGCGGCCAGCTGCGCGACAACCCGCCACCAGGCGTCAGCCTGGAAGCCATCCTGGCCGGCCTGACCGACGCCTTCAACGGCGCCGACAGCCGCGTCAGCGAAGCCGACCTGTCGGCCAGCTTCAAGGTCATCCGCGACGTGATGCAAGCCGAAGCAGCCGCCAAGGCTGAAGCCGCTGCTGCCGCTGGCAAGGCATTCCTGGTCGAGAACGCCAAGCGTGACGGCATCACCACCCTGGCTTCGGGCCTGCAGTTCGAAGTACTGACCGCTGGCGAAGGCGCCAAGCCGACCCGCGAAGACAACGTGCGCACCCACTACCACGGCACCCTGATCGACGGCACTGTGTTCGACAGCTCCTACGACCGTGGTCAGCCGGCTGAATTCCCGGTAGGTGGTGTGATCGCTGGCTGGACCGAAGCCCTGCAACTGATGAATGCTGGCAGCAAATGGCGCCTGTACGTGCCGAGCGAGCTGGCCTACGGCGCCCAAGGCGTTGGCAGCATCCCGCCGCACAGCGTGCTGGTGTTCGACGTCGAGCTGCTCGACGTTCTGTAATGCCGCTGGGGCCGCTTTGCGGCCCATTCGCGGGCAAGCCCGCTCCCACAGGTACAGCGCAGGATTCAGATGCTGTGGAGTCCCTGTGGGAGCGGGTTCATCGTGGCGACGAACCGCCGCGAAGAGGCCGGCCCTGCCAGCCTCAATTCCAGTCTGTTCCCCCGGGGCGCAACGCCCGCGCATAGCAGAACAGAAACAGATTCCGCACCAGCTCCTTGAGCACCCCCGGTTCACTCGAATTCAGCCCGCTCATGTCCAGGTCGCCCAGGTCACGCAGCTCGTCGAGCGCTTCTTCTTCAAGCACCGCGCACACTTCACCGGTTTCCCGATGAAGAATGCGCAGGTAGGGGTGAGGGCGGTCCAGCCAGGCGTCGATCAGATAAGTCATGGCTATTCTCCTTGGATAGCAGTCCCAATGAGAATAATTCTTATTATCTGAATAGCAAGCGCCAATTGGCGGTTTTAAGAAAAATCAGACCTTGCGTACGAATTCGGACTTCAGCTTCATGGCGCCGATGCCGTCGATCTTGCAGTCGATGTCGTGGTCGCCGTCGCACAGGCGGATGTTCTTGACCTTGGTGCCGACCTTGACCACCAGGGACGAGCCCTTGACCTTGAGGTCCTTGATAACGGTGACGGTGTCGCCATCCTGCAGGATGTTGCCGACCGAGTCCTTCTTCACCACCTCGTCGCTGGCCGCTTCGGTGTCGCCGCTGGCCGACCACTCGTGGGCGCATTCAGGGCAGATCAGCTGAGTGCCATCCTCATAGGTGTATTCGGAGTTGCATTTCGGGCAGGGTGGCAGAGTGCTCACTTCGGTTCCTCAAACAAACAGACGGGCGGTTGAAAACCCGAATTGTAAAAGGTATTTCTGCGAAAGTGATTATGTCCGGACAAAAGCTTCGCGGGTAAATCCGCTCCCACAGGTACAGCATAGGCCCAGAGCCCTGTGATATCCCTGTGGGAGCGGGTTTACCCGCGAATGAAGGCGACTCGGTCTATCAGTGAGTACGCGCGACCGCAAACTCGCTCAGCTCGACCAGCGCATCCCGGTATTCGCTGGCTGGCAGCACTTCCAGGCAGGCGATGGCACGCTTGACGTAGTCACGCGCCAGCTCCGCCGTGTACTTCAGCGCACCCGACTCTTCTACCGCCACGCGAATCTGCTCCAGGTCTTCCAGGCCACCTTTCTGAATGGCCTGGCGCACCAGCGCAGCCTGTTCGGCAGTGCCTTCGCGCATGGTGTAGATCAGCGGCAGGGTAGGCTTGCCTTCGGCCAGGTCGTCACCGACGTTCTTGCCCAGTGTCTGCGAGTCGCCCTTGTAGTCCAGCAGGTCGTCGACCAGCTGGAAGGCCACGCCCAGGTGGTCGCCAAAGGTGCGCAGGGCCTCGCGCTGTTCGTCGGTTGCCTCGGCCAGCGCGGCGGCGCTGTGGGTCGACGCTTCGAACAGCATCGCGGTCTTGCCGCGGATGACCTCCATGTAGACTTCCTCGGTGGTGCTGGCATCGCGTACCCGCGACAGCTGCAGCACTTCACCTTCGGCAATCACGCGGGTGGCCTTGGACAGGATCTGCATGACCGGCATCGAGCCCAGTTCGACCATCATCTCGAACGAGCGCGAATAGAGGAAGTCGCCCACCAGCACGCTCGGTGCGTTGCCCCACAGGGCATTGGCGGTGGAGCGGCCACGGCGCATGCCGGACATGTCGACCACGTCGTCGTGCAGCAGGGTGGCGGTGTGCAGGAATTCGATGGTGGCAGCCAGCAGGCGCAGGTCGTCGCCTTCGCGGCCCAGGGCCTTGCCACACAGCAGCACCAGCAGGGGGCGCAGGCGCTTGCCACCGGCGGACGTGATATAGTCGCCGATCTTCGATACCAGCGGCACGCGCGAGGTCAGCTGCTTCTTGATGATCTCGTCGACGGCGCTGAAATCATCAGCCACCGCGCGGTAGAAGGATTGGGGTTGCATCGGCTGCTCCAGTGAGGTTGCGCGGCATGCTAGGTCGCGGGTCCCGGCGTGTCAAGGCGCGGTGCCAGCGCGCCGGGGGCGGTACTTGCAAGCAAAACCGCGGTTGCGTACAATCGCGCACCCTAACTTCCTGGGCAGCACCTGCCTTACGCAATTGCGCCGGGCCGTTCCAGCCCTGTGCAGCCATGCCAGCCAATACTCATCATATAAAGCGCTGGGTGAGCAGGATTATCGGAGAAATACCATGTCTTACGCAGTAATCGTTACCGGCGGCAAGCAGTACAAAGTCGCTGAAGGTGAATTCCTCAAGATCGAAAAACTGGAAGTCGCCACTGGCGAATCCGTGACCTTCGATCGCGTCCTGCTGGTCGCCAACGGTGAAGAAGTCACCATCGGTGCTCCAGTTGTTGCTGGCGCTAAAGTAGTGGCCGAAGTCGTTTCGCAAGGCCGCCACGACAAGGTTCGCATCATCAAGTTCCGTCGTCGTAAGCACCACATGAAGCGTATGGGCCACCGCCAGTGGTTCACCGAGATCAAAATCACCGGCATCCAGGCTTAATCCCCTAGATCCCCTGAATTTATTTGGAGAATTGAACCATGGCTCACAAGAAGGCTGGTGGTAGTACTCGTAACGGTCGCGACTCAGAATCGAAACGCCTTGGCGTGAAGATGTATGGCGGCCAGGTTATCAAGCCAGGCAACATCATCGTCCGTCAGCGCGGCACCGAATTCCACGCTGGCTATGGCGTTGGCATGGGCAAGGATCACACCTTGTTCGCCAAGATCGAAGGCGTGATCAAGTTCGAGAAAAAAGGCGAGTTCATGCGCCGTTACGTGAGCATCGTCGCCGCTTAATCGCGACGTCGCTCCAGAAGCCCCGTCACGCGACGGGGCTTTTTCGTTTGTGGTGAGCCTCTTGCAAAGCTGTTTGTATGGGCTGCCGGCGTGAGTTTCTACGGTCGTACGGGGCCGCCGCGCTCATTTTTGCAAGAGCCTCATGTTTTTGAGTCATTCAGCTCGTCTACCGACGAGAGGCGGTTTTAATGAAGTTTGTTGACGAAGTATCCATTCGGGTCAAGGCCGGTGACGGCGGCAACGGTTGCATGAGCTTCCGTCGCGAGAAGTTCATCGAGAACGGTGGCCCCAACGGTGGTGACGGTGGTGATGGTGGTTCGGTGTACATGATCGCCGACGAAAACCTCAACACCCTGGTCGACTATCGCTACACCCGTCACCATGAGGCCCAGCGTGGCGCCAACGGTGGCAGCACCGACTGCACCGGCAAGAAAGGCGAAGACCTGTTCCTGCGTGTGCCGGTCGGTACCACCGTGATCGACGCCTCCACCCAGGAAGTGATCGGTGACCTGGTTACCCCGGGCCAGAAGCTGATGGTCGCCCAGGGCGGCTGGCACGGCCTGGGCAACACCCGTTTCAAGTCCAGCACCAACCGTGCGCCGCGCCAGACCACCCCTGGCAAGCCGGGTGAGCAGCGTGACCTGAAAATGGAAATGAAAGTGCTGGCCGACGTCGGCCTGCTGGGCCTGCCGAACGCCGGCAAGAGCACTTTCATTCGCTCGGTTTCGGCCGCCAAGCCGAAAGTGGCCGACTACCCGTTCACCACCCTGGTGCCGAACCTGGGTGTTGTCAGTGTCGACCGCTGGAAGAGCTTCGTCATCGCCGACATCCCCGGCCTGATCGAAGGTGCTTCCGAAGGCGCTGGCCTGGGTATCCGCTTCCTCAAGCACCTGGCGCGTACCCGCGTGCTGCTGCACCTGGTGGACATGGCGCCGCTGGACGAAAGCAGCCCGGCCGATGCCGCCGAAGTCATCGTCAACGAGCTGACCCGCTTCAGCCCGTCGCTGGCCGAGCGTGAGCGCTGGCTGGTGCTGAACAAGGCCGACATGGTCATGGACGACGAGCGCGACGAGCGGGTCAAGGAAGTGGTCGAGCGCCTGCAGTGGGAAGGCCCGGTCTACGTGATCTCGGCCATCTCCAAGCAGGGCACCGAAAAGCTCAGCCACGACCTGATGCGCTACCTCGAAGACCGCGCCGACCGCCTGGCCAACGACCCGGCCTACGCCGAAGAGCTGGCCGACCTCGACCAGCGCATCGAAGACGAAGCCCGCGCCCAGCTGCAGGCCCTGGACGACGCCCGTACCTTGCGCCGTACCGGCGTCAAGAGCGTGCACGACATCGGCGACGATGACGGTTGGGACGATGATTTCGAGGACGACGAAGACGGCCCGGAAATCATTTACGTGCGCGACTGACCGGTTGCAGTACACTAAACGCCGCTCTTTGGAGCGGCGTTTTTGTATCCACGGTATCTACAGATTCGACATAGGTTGGAAGAAGATGCGAAGCAAGGTGACGGGCGCCAAGCGCTGGGTCGTGAAGATTGGCAGTGCTCTGCTGACCGCCGATGGCAAAGGCCTCGACCGCGGTGCCATGGCCGTTTGGGTCGAGCAGATGGTTGCGCTGCGTGAGGCAGGCGTGGAGTTGGTACTGGTCTCCTCCGGGGCCGTGGCTGCCGGCATGAGCCAGCTGGGCTGGACGTCGCGACCGAGTGCGATGAACGAGCTGCAGGCGGCTGCCTCGATCGGCCAGATGCGCCTGGTGCAGGCTTGGGAGTCGAGCTTCGGCGAGCACGGCAAGCACACCGCGCAGATCCTGCTGACCCACGACGACCTGTCCGACCGCAAGCGCTACCTGAACGCCCGCAGCACCCTGCGCACGCTGGTCGACCTGGGCGTGGTGCCGGTGATCAACGAAAACGATACCGTGGTCACCGACGAGATCCGCTTCGGCGACAACGACACCCTGGCGGCGCTGGTGGCCAACCTGGTCGAGGCTGACCTGCTGGTGATCCTTACCGACCGCGATGGCATGTTCGACGCCGACCCGCGCAACAACCCCGAAGCCCAGCTGATCTACGAGGCCCGCGCCGACGACCCGACACTGGACGCCGTAGCCGGCGGTACCGGCGGTGCCCTGGGCCGTGGCGGCATGCAGACCAAGCTGCGCGCCGCGCGCCTGGCAGCCCGTTCCGGTGCCCACACCATCATCATCGGTGGCCGCATCGAGCGCGTACTGGATCGCCTCAAGGCTGGCGAACGCCTGGGTACCTTGCTGTCGCCCGAGCGCGGCATGCTTGCGGCGCGCAAGCAGTGGCTGGCTGGCCACCTGCAGACCCGTGGCACCCTGGTACTGGATGCCGGTGCCGTGCAGGCGCTGCGTCAGGCCAACAAGAGCCTGCTGCCGGTTGGCGTGAAGACCGTGCAGGGCAGCTTCCGTCGTGGCGAGATGGTGGTGTGCGTCGGCCCGGACGGCCTTGAAGTGGCGCGCGGCCTGGCCAACTACAGCGCCCTGGAGGCGCAGAAGATCATCGGCCAGCCGTCGGATGCCATCGAAAGCATCCTGGGCTATATCGCGGAGCCCGAGTTGGTGCACCGTGACAACCTGGTTCTGGTCTGAGGACGTGCGCGTGCTGAAAAGGATGATTGCCGTGGCGGCACTGGCGTTGCCGATGCTGGCCGGGGCCGAGGAAATCGGCCAGGTGTCCACCGTGTTCAAGTTCCTCGGGCCGAATGATCGTATTGTGGTCGAGGCGTTCGACGACCCCAAGGTCGAGGGCGTGACCTGCTACCTGTCGCGGGCCAAGACGGGCGGCGTGAAGGGTGGGTTGGGGCTGGCGGAGGACCGGGCGGAGGCATCGATTGCCTGTCGTCAGGTCGGGCCGATCAGTTTCAAGGGTGAGCTGAAGGATGGCGAGGAAGTGTTCAAGGAACGCACCTCGCTGGTGTTCAAGACCATGCAGGTGGTGCGCTTCCTCGACAAGAAGCGCAATACCTTGGTGTACCTGGTGTACAGCGACCGCATCGTCGAAGGTAGCCCGCAGAATGCGGTGACAGCGATTCCGATCCTGCCTTGGGCGCATTGATCGCCTGACAGATCGCCGGGAGGCCTTTGGCCTCCATCGCGACACAAGGCCGCTCCTACAGGGAACGCGAATCCCTGTAGGAGCGGCCTTGTGTCGCGATAGGGCCGCAAAGCGGCCCCATTACCCCGATATCAGGCCAATTCTTCGGCCTGATCCTCTCGCACAACAGCCTTCACTTCATCCCGACGGCTGATGAACTTCCAGTCCGCTTCGTCGATGTAGATGCCATTCGGCCCGCTGCCACCTTCCAGGTCGATCGCCACGCGCGCCGAAACCTGCGGCTTCACGCTCGCCAGAATCGGCACGAAGCCCAGCTGCAGGCTGGTTTCCAGCAGCGCAGCCTGGTTGCGTTCGTCGATGTCCGCCGCTTCGTCCAGGTAGTACGGCAGGCGAATGCGCCCGGCCAGGTCGCGGTCCATCAGGTGCAGCAACAGGTACATGTTGGTCAGCGCCTTGATGGTCATGGTGGTGCCGTTGGATGCCGCGCCGTCGATGTCGGCATGGATCACCGGCTGGCCGTTGACCTTGGTGATCTCGAACGCCAGCTCGAACAGGTCCTTCAGGCCCAGCTGGTTGTGGTTGGCCGCCACCAGCCGTGCCAGGTATTCCTTGGCCTCTTCGTTCTTGTTGTCCTGCTCGGCGCTCTGGGTCAGGTCGAATACCGACAGGGTTTCGCCTTCTTCGTACTGACCAGCGCTGTGGATGATCTGGTCGATGTGCTTGAGCGCTTCCTTGTTCGGCGCCAGCACCACGCGGAAGCTCTCCAGGTTGGATACCTGGCGCTTGTTGATCTCGCGGTTGAACAGGGCCAGCTGGTGCTCGAGGCTGTCGTAGTCGCTGCGGATGTTACGCAGGGTCCGGGCGATGTCGGTGACCGCCGCGCGGCGGGCCTTGGCCAGGGTCAGGGCTTCGTCGGTGCGGTGCGCATAGGCATTCACCAGCAGTTGCAGGCGGCGCTCCATGTCGTCTTCGCTGTCGAACTTGGCCACGCCTTTCAGGCGCACCTGGGCGTACAGCGCCTCGATCTGGTTGTCCACCCGCTGCAGGCCCTGCCAGCTGTCCTGGTAGTCGTTGAGCAGTGGCAGCAGGTTGTCCATCGAGTCGTCGACGGCTTCCATGTACGGCGTGCCGTAGGGCAGGTCGGCCGGCAACAGCTGGCGACGGCGCAGAGCGTCTTCCAGGGTGCGCTGCTTGGCCTCGAGGTCGCCGATCTGCCTACCGACCAGCTGCAGCTTGGCCGACAGTTGCTGGACACGTTCGGTGAAGGCGTCGCTGGAGCGCTTGAGTTCGTCCTGGGCGGCTTCGAGCTGCGACAGCTGTTCCAGCTTCTCGGGCTCTTCGGCGGCCAGGGTTTCGCTGCGGCGGAAGTCTTCCAGCGCTTTTTGCGCGTCCAGTACTTCCTGGTACAGGGTTTCGGTCTGCGCCTTGGAGGCGGAGCGGTCGGCGGCCACGGCTTGCTGGGTCTTGAGCTGCTTGAGCTCCTTTTCCAGGCGCTCTTTCTGGTCACGCAGGGCAGCACGGTCGGCCAGGGCCTGCAGTGCTGGTGGGTCGATGTGCGACAGGTCGATGGACAGCCCCGGGGCTTCGAAGCGTTCGCCCTTGAAGCCGTCGAGCACCGCCTCCAGCGATTTTACCCACAGGTCGCTGTCGTCCAGTTCGATGCCGCGGTCACCCAGCGGCAGGCTGAACAGCGCGCCGTTGAACAGGCGCATCAGGCGGTCGACGTCCTGCTGCGAGAACTCTTCGCGCAGGCGGGCGTAGCTGTTGTTGTCGGCGTGGTCGAGCTGTTGCTTGACCTGCTTCAGGCGTTTTTCCAGGTCGCGTACGCGCTCGTCGAGGTCTTCGGCGCTGAACTGCCGCGACTGGGCCAGGGCACCGGCCAACTCGTCGTGGGCGTCCTTGGCCGCCAGCAGTTGCTGCTCCAGCACCTTGACGTCATCGACCAGGGCGAAGCGGTGCTTGAGCACCGACAGCTCGCCCAGCCAGCGCTGGATACCGGTGATTTCACGCTCCAGGCGCATCAGTTCCTGGGTGCCGCCGCGCTGGTCGTTCTGCAGGCGGTCCTGCTCGCCACGGTAGTGCTCGGCCTGGATCACCAGCTCTTCCTTGCGCGCCATGGCGTATTCCTGCCAGGTGCCCAGCAGGGTGTCGAGCACTGGCGAAATGCGGTGCAGCTTGCCGCGCAGGATGTCGCGCTGGGCCACGCCACCGGCCAGGGCCTCGACCAGCGGGCCGGCGGCGACCAGGGCGTTGTAGTCCTGCTCCATGCGGCGCACGTCGCGGAAGGCTTCCTCGCAGGCGGCGATGTAGTCGACGCTGCCGGAGCGCAGGCTGTGCTCGAAGGCGTCGAGGAACAGCTGCTTGAGCTTGGCGGCGGTGATTTCGCGCATGTGCAGCAGGTTGATGAACAGCGCGCGGAAGGTTTTCAGGCTTTGCTCGCTGGTCGAGCGCAGCGGGATCATGGTCAGGTCCAGCGGCACCGAGGTGTGGCCGCCGACCAGCAGCCGGCGCAGTTCATCCGGCTTCAGCTCGTAGGCCTTGATCCCCAGGCGCTCGAGGTTGGTGAACAGCTCTTTCTGGCGCAGGCAGGTGTCGTTCTTCTGGTAGTGGGCCAGGTCCAGTTCGCCCTTGTAGGCAAAGAACTGGTGGCCGAAACCGCCGCCCGGGCCGCGGCCGACCACGCCGATGACGTGCGGGCCGTGGGGCAGGCTCAGTTCGCAGAGAATGTACGAGGTGTCGCTGGCGAAGTAGAAGCGGCGCGACTGCTCGAGGCTGTACTTGCCGAAGCTCATGTCCGACATGCGCGCCAGGATCGGGAACTGCAGGGCGTTGATCGACGCCGATTTACCCAGGTTGTTGGCACCGTATACCGACAGTGGGTGCTCCAGCGGGAACAGGCCAAGGCTGTAGCCGGCGGTGTTGAGCAGTGCGAAGCGGCGGATGCCGTAGCGTTCCTGGCTCATGCGTCAATCTCCTGTTGCTCTTCGCGGATCGCCCGGGCCAGGGCTTCCTCTTCGCTTTCCTCGCCCTCGAAGGGGCTGAGGTCGAGCGGGTCGTCGGTGCGGTTGAGTTCTTCGGGGCTTTCTTCCTCGACCAGCACCGGGGTCGGCAGCGGCAGGTCGCTGTGCAGGGTGGCCGCCAGGTCGCGGTCCTGCTGCACCGCCAGGCACACATCGAGGAACCGGTGCATCGGCGGCAGGAAGCGGTAGATGCCGCCTTCCTCGAAGGCGAAGCCGAGCTGGGTCATGCGGCGCAGGATTTTTTCTTCCAGCTCGTCCACGGTCTGCACTTCGGCCTGCAGGAACAGGTCGCGGTACTTGTCCAGCAGCGAGGGCAGTTCGTCACGGCCGATGCTGCCGCCATCGAGCACGGCCATCGGGTCGCGGCCCTGGTCGGCCAGGTGTTCGACCAGGATGAAGGTGAACAGCGACAGGCGCTGCGCGGTCTTGTTGACCTGCGCGGCGGCCATGTCCGGCACGAAGTAGTAGAAGCCACGGGTATCGCACACCAGTTCGAAGCCCAGAGCCTTGAACAGGGTGCGGTACTGGTCCTGGAAGTTCGACAGCTGAGCATACAGCTCGGGGTCGCGGCGGCTGACGTGGAAGCCTTTGAACAGCTCGCGGAAGATCGGCGCGAGCTGGGACAGTTCGGAAAGATCAAGATGCATGGGCTGGGCTCGCGTTGGATTCGGTAGGCGCGCTGGCGGCGTCTTCGCGGCTGGAGGTCAGGGCGAACGAGCGCAGGCTGACCAGGTGTTCCTGGGTGATGTACTCGCGGCGGTCGAGGCGTTCGCGCTTGAAGCGCTTTTCCCGCGACAGGCGCGAGAACCAGTACAGCAGCTCGTCGGTGGCGCCTTCGGGTTCCTGCTCCAGCAGCCAGACCATCAGGTCGGGCAGCGGCAGGGCCTGTTCGCAGCGTTCGGCCATTTCCTTGACCGTGCGCGGTGCACGGGGCAGGGCGCCGGACTGGGTCTTGTGGGCCTTGGGGAAACGCGCCGGCTTGGGCTCGAAGCGGGCCAGGGCGTAGACATAGGCTTCCACCTGGCTGGCGCTGCCGAGGAAGGTGCTTTGCGGGCGGGTGAACATCGGCATGGCCGCTTGCGGTACGGCGTCGATGCCCTTGCGCCGGATCACCGACAGGGCCAGCGCGGCGCCACGGGTCACGGCGTTGTGCCGGCGGGCTTCCTCACGCAGCGGCAGCAGCAGTTCGCGGGCGTGACGCAGGGTCAGCTGGGCGCTGGTCTGCATTTCCAGGATGCGCGCGTGGGTCCGCAGCAGCATGTCGTCGTCGACCAGGTGGCCCAGGCGCGCCTGTTCGCCCAGCAGCTTCAGCAGCACGGTCTCGACTTTGCGCACGCCCTGTTCGAAGGCGCCGTCGGCGTTGACCAGCTGGATCATCGGCTCGACGTACTCGTCCCAGGTCGCCAGTACTTCGGCATAGCGCTGGCGCAGCGGGATCTGGCGGTTGCTGGTCTTGGCCCGCTCGGCCACGGCCACCAGTGCCTGCTCGTCATTGTCGAGCTTCTTCAGTACATCGCGCACACGCATGTCGAGCAGGCGCAGCTGGCGTGCCAGGTCGTCGCTGTCGCGGTTGTCGAAGGCGTCCTGGATATGCCCGGCCAGGCGTTCCAGGTGGCGCAGGTAGGCTTCGATCTCCAGGCACAGGCCCAGCCGGTGTTCGCGGCGCAGGTAGGCGAGGAAGTCATGGATCTGCGCGTTGAGCTCGAAACGGTTCGGGCTCTTGGCCACCGGGACCAGGATATCCAGACGGATCCACACGTCGAGCAGCTGGGTGATGTCCTGCGGGGTGCTCTCGACCTGCTGGCGGCCCACATGCTGACGCAATTCGACCAGGCTCAGGGTGCCCTGGTCGAAACGCTCGCACAGCGGCTCGATCAGGGCCCAGTGTTCGGCTAGGGCGCGCAGGACGCGCTTGGGTTCGATCATTGGCTTCGACTCGTTGCCAAGAAAAAGGGGGCGATTGTACTGCATCCGGGGGGGAGGTTTTCACCCCTTGGTCTGTAATGAGCGATAACCTTGATACTTGCAGGGGATTCACTGGCCTCTTCGCGGGTGAACCCGCTCCCACAGGCACTGCGCACATTTCAGACTGTGTGCAGTACCTGTGGGAGCGGGCGTGCCCGCGAAGAGGCCGGTACAGGCAACAAAAATCCGCCGACCAGTTGCGGCACTCGAATGCCAACAGCGTTAGAATGCCCCACTGTCTCCACCCCTCGGATACCCGCTCTTGCTCACCG
This sequence comes from Pseudomonas sp. NLJ1, assembly GCF_049486705.1. NCBI lineage: Bacteria > Pseudomonadati > Pseudomonadota > Gammaproteobacteria > Pseudomonadales > Pseudomonadaceae > Pseudomonas > Pseudomonas sp. NLJ1. The sequence goes on from NZ_CP137735.1 coordinate 3,589,754, forward strand.
AACCCCGTCGCCGCGCCTACCTTTCCGCCATGCAAGTGGTGCACTGGCTGCCGCGCGCCGAGCTGCCGTTCGCCGCACCGTCGCGGCCCGAGCTGCTGTTGCCGGTGGCGCCGGTCGAGGACCTCGATTTCGACGTCAGGCCCGCACCGGCGGCTACCGAGGCACCAGCCGCCCCCCAGGCTCGCTCCGGCGAGCGGCCAAAAATCGAGATTCCGCGCCCGGGCAGTGCGCCAAAACCGGCCGCCAAACCAGTCGAGTCCGAGGAGCAGGCCGCGCCACCGCGCCCGGCCCCGGTACCGCCCCCGCGCTTCTCGTTGCAGTTGCTGCGCGCCGGCAGCTGCCTGCTGCTGGTGGAGCTGGCCACCGGCCAACCATTTCAGAGCCGCGACCCGTCCTATCTGCTGCTCAAGGACATGCTGCGCGCCGCCGGGCTGCCCGACGCCCCGCAGATCATCGGCGAACCGGTGCGCTGGCCGCTGCTGGTGCGCGGCAACATGGACCAGGGCCCGGAGGCCGCGCGCGATTTCGTCCAGGGCTTTGTTCAGGCGCGCCTGGAAGAGGCGCCGTGCAGCTGCCTGTGGCTGATCGGCGTGCCGGCTCTGCGCTTTGCCGCCAATGCCGACGGCGAGGCCTATTACCAAACCCTGAAGCTCGAGGGCCTTGGCGAAGCCTGGGCCTTGCCGGGCCTTGAACTGTTGATGGACGAGCCGCAGCGCAAGGCGGACGTCTGGAAAGCCATGCGCCAGCTGATGGCGCGCTGGAAGAGCGTTGAATGAGTGACTCGATCAGCTTCCGCCCGATGACCGAGGCGGATCTGGATGCCGTACTTAAGATCGAATATGCCGCGTTCAGTCATCCCTGGACCCGCGGGATCTTTCAGGATGCACTCAAATCGTACGAAGTCTGGCTGATGTTCGACGGCCAGCAGCAGGTGGGCCATGGCGTGATCAACGTGATCATCGACGAGGCGCACCTGCTCAACATCACCGTCAAGCCGGAAAACCAGGGCCGCGGCCTGGGCCTGCGCCTGCTCGAGCACCTGATGGCACGGGCCTACCAGCTCAATGGCCGCGAGTGCTTCCTGGAAGTGCGCGCAAGCAACCAGTCGGCCTATCGTTTGTACGAGCGCTACGGTTTCAATGAAATCGGCCGCCGCCGCGACTACTACCCGGTTGCCGGCGGCCGTGAAGACGCCCTGGTGATGGCCTGCACCCTGTTCGAGGACTGACCTTGCAGGGGCTGGAGTCATGCAGGCAAACCCTGATGAGGCAACGACCATGCATGACCTGCAGGAACTGATCGACAACAACGCCCGCTGGGCCGACGCGATCAACCAGCGCGACCCCGACTTCTTCGCCAAGCTGGCCCGCCAGCAGACTCCGGAGTTCCTCTGGATCGGCTGTTCCGACGCCCGCGTGCCGGCCAACGAAATCGTCGGCATGCTACCGGGTGATCTGTTCGTCCACCGCAACGTTGCCAATGTGGTGCTGCACACCGACCTCAACTGCCTGTCGGTGATCCAGTACGCGGTGGAGGTATTGAAAGTGCGGCACATCCTGGTTACCGGCCACTACGGTTGCGGTGGCGTGCGCGCCGCCATGCAGGACCGCCAGCTGGGCCTGATCGATGGCTGGCTACGCTCGATCCGCGACCTGTATTACGAAAAGCGCACCGAGCTGGCCAAGCTGGACAACGAAGAGGCGAGGGTCGACCGCCTGTGCGAACTGAACGTCATCCAGCAGGTGGCCAACGTGGCCCATACCAGCATCGTGCAGAACGCCTGGCACCGTGGCCAGGAACTGTCGGTGCATGGCTGCATCTATGGCATCAAGGATGGCCGGTGGAAAAGCCTGGACACCACCATCAGCGGCTTCGCCCAACTGCCGCCGCAGTACCGGTTGCGGGCGTTGGAGTAGTGACGTTTGCAAGCCTGGCACAGACCCTGTGGGAGCGGGTTCACCCGCGAAGAAGGCGACGCGGTGCATGGCACCGGCTTTGCCGGTGTTCGCGGGTGAACCCGCTCCCACAGGGATCGTGCAAGCGTTTGGGTTTTCAGTAGGACAGTTGCCGTAAGGCGGCGTGGCAGCCTATGTTCCATGTGCAGGGATGGGTGAAGGATGAAAAGACTGCTTCTGGCGGCAGGCCTTCTGGTAGCGGCCACTGCCCACGCCGACGAACGCGACCTGTGGTTGTTCGCGCAATGGGCTGGGGACCATCAGACCCGGCCGTTTCGCGAGATGCTGGTGGATGCCCGCCTGTATGGCGTGGTGCCGATCCATCAGTTGCTGCGTTCGGCTTCGGACTGGAAGCTGTGCCGCGCGTCCCCCTTCGCCGTGCCACCTGCCAGCAACTGGCCGCAAGTGCGGTCAACGCTCTCGCTGATCAAGACGCTCGACGAGCAAGGCATCCTGCGCCAGTTCGAGGTGGTTTCGGCCTATCGCGACCCACGGCTGAACGTCTGCGCCGGCGGGGCGGCCAACAGCGCGCATACCCGGGCGTTCGCCGTCGATATCCTGCTACCCGACTGGGCGGACCCCAACCCGCTGTGCCGTTTCTGGCAGCAGTATGGCCAGGCCTGGAACATGGGCCTGGGGCGCTATCCGTCCGGGCGTATACATGTGGATACGGCGGGTTACCGTACCTGGGGCGGTGACGGCCGTGCGGGTTCGTCGTTCTGTATCAAGCCCAGATGAGCCAGGCAGCTCCTGCATTCGCCCGTCACCCACGTGGCGAAGCGCTGGCGCTTGCCGTTGTCTTCCAGTGGCTGGGGGCTGAGCAGGTGATAGGCCGAGCCGTCACGCACAAAGCCGAACGGCGCCTGCAGCTGCCCGTTGTCGAGCTCGTCGCGCACCATGAGGGCTGAGGCCATGGCCAGGCCCAGGCCGGCGCTTGCGGCCTGGATCGACAGGTAGAAATGCTCGTAGTCGCTGCGCTCGGTGTGCCGGGCCTGCTGGCCGCTCAGGCGCAGCCAGTTGGGCCAGGCGCCGGGGCGAGTGGCGCTGTGCAGCAGGCGTTGGCCTTCGAGTTGGATGGGGGCGGTGGGGCGGCAGACCGGGCCGATCCATTCGTCGCAGATCTTCTGGTTGTACAGCTGCTCGTCCCAGTGGAAGTCATCGCGGCGTATTGCCAGGTCGACACCACTGCGGGCGAAATCCAGTGGCCCGCCTGCGGCCACCAGGTGCAACTGCAGGTCGGGATGGATGGCATGGAAGCGGGGCAGGCGCGGGATCAGCCAGCGCATGGCGATTGTCGGCTCGCAAGACAGCACCAGCACGTTGTCGCGGGCCTGTTGCTGCAAGCGCTGCACGGCGCCTTCGAGCTGCTCGAAGATCGCCTGGGTGGTGCCTTGCAAGGCACGCCCGGCAGGGGTGAGGAAAATGGCCCGGTTGCGGCGCTCGAACAACTCCACACCAAGGCTTTCTTCAAGCAGGCGCACCTGGCGGCTGACTGCACCATGGGTGACATGCAGATGCTCGGCGGCGCGCACGAAGCTCTCGGTTGCGGCGGCGATGTCGAAGTAGCGGAAGGCGTTGAGTGGGGGCAGTTTCATAGCATCCCTTTGTGCCTTTGCAGGCCTTTTCGCGGGTAAACCCGCTCCCACAGGTGATACGCAACCCTCAGGTTTGGTGAAGTCCCTGTGGGAGCGGGTTTACCCGCGAAGAGGCCGGCACAGGTTCTATATATCTGTGAGTAAAGCTATCAGATTTGCCCCACTATAAATCGATTTTCCCCTGTCTATAAGCTCTCGATAATTACCTGGTCTGTGCATTTCCATCGCCTATCGAGAGCCACCAGCATGACCGAAATCATCGCCGTCGCCCTGTTCACCTTGCTCGCCGTCATCAGCCCCGGTGCTGACTTCGCCATGGTCACCCGCAGCAGTTATGCACAGGGTCGCAAGGCCGGGCTGGCTGCTGCCGTGGGCATTGCCCTGGGAGTGCAGGTGCATGTCCTGTACACGGTGCTGGGCATCGCGGTGATCATCAGCCAGAGCCCGACCCTGTTCCTGGGCATGAAAGTGCTGGGCGCGGGTTATCTGGTCTACCTGGGCTACCAGTCACTGACCAACACCCGACGCATCAGCCTCGACGGGGTTGCCGCATCATCAGCCGCCAGCGTAACGCAGGCATTGCGCACGGGCTTTCTGACCAACGCCCTCAACCCAAAGACCATGCTGTTCGTCATCAGCGCCTTCACCCAAGTGGTGCAACCTGGCAGCTCGCTGGCGCTGGATTTTGCCTACGGCGCTTTCATGTCCGTTGCCCACTGGCTGTGGTTCAGCCTGGTGGCGGTGTTCTTCTCCAGTACGGCATTGCGCAAGGCGATGATCGAGCGGCAAGGGCTGGTGGACCGGGTAATCGGCCTGGCACTGATCGGGTTGGGGCTGGCCGTGGCGGTGACCGGCATGCGTTGAGCCGGGGATCGAATGCCCTGTGCGGGAAGGGGGCAGGCCTGTGGGGAGTTTTTCGCAGGCAAAGAAAAAGGGCTTACCTTGCGGTAAGCCCTTCGTCTTGTTTGGTGGCTACACAGGGACTTGAACCCCGGACCCCAGCATTATGAATGCTATGCTCTAACCAACTGAGCTATGTAGCCGATGGCGCGCATTATTCTCTTGAACGGCCCCCCTGTCAACACTCATTTCAAAAAAAATTTGCACGCTTTCAAAAACTTAGCGGCCAAGCCCGGGCCGTTGCCTTGCCCAACGGCATGTCGCCGGCTTTCAGCTGCCCGTACGCCAGCCATCGGCGGCCTTGAGGTCGGCTTTCTGTACCGGGCCGATACGCGCGCCATCGAAGGTTACCCGCTCGCCCGCCGATATCATGCGCTGTTCGGCACCCTGGTTAACCAGGGCCTTGCCACTGAGCACTACCAGTTCGTCATGGCCGGCATGGCGGGCGACCTGCAGGCGGGTACCGAGCACCTGGATGCGCGCGTCGCCCACCGCCACCTCCATGGCTCGGCCGTCGAGCGTCACTTCAAGGTACACCCGGCCCTGCACCAGGTGCAGCTGGCGCGTGCGCCCGCGCAGGTCAGCGTTCATCGCGCTGGCGCTGCCCAGTTGCAGAGTGGTGCCATCGGCCAGGCGGACACTGCGGCGTTCGCCTGTATCGGTGTGCAGTTGGCTGCCCAGACGCTGCATCAGCGGCCAGTACAGGTAGACGGCGGTGCCCAGCCCCAACAGGAACAGTAGCGCCAGCCATTTGCTCAAATGGCTGGCGCGCGTAGTGATCTGTCGTGGACGGGGGCGAGCAGGCATCGGGCTCATGAGTTCGGTCTGCTCGCTGTAAGGGTTGTTTCGCCCAATGATTGCAGGGTATCGAGCCGAAGATGCTAATAATATTGAGAACCATTTACAAGTACGCTGCCGCAGAGAATTAAAAAAGGTAGCTATGTATCTATTCGTTTCCCGATAATCGGATCCCAAACTACGGATGGAGATTCAGGCACATGGCTATCAGTAGCGCCTCTACGGCGCCCACCGGTGCGGCGGCGAGCCAAGCCACGCCGCTGGTGATGCGCATCATCGGCTTTTGCGCCTTGGCGCACCTGATCAATGACCTGATCCAGTCGGTGCTGCCGGCGATCTACCCGATGCTCAAGGCCAACTACGACCTGAGTTTCGCCCAGATCGGCATGATCACGCTGACCTTCCAGATCACTGCCTCGCTGCTGCAGCCGTGGGTCGGCTTCTTCACCGATCGCCGACCGGCACCGAACCTGCTGCCGCTGGGCACCCTGTGTACCCTGGTGGGTATCGTGATGCTGGCCTTCGTCGGCAGCTTCCCCATGATTCTGCTGGCATCGGCGCTGGTGGGGATCGGCTCGTCGACCTTCCACCCGGAAACCTCGCGTATTGCGCGCCTGGCCTCGGGCGGGCGTTTTGGCCTGGCCCAGTCAACCTTCCAGGTCGGCGGCAACACCGGCTCTGCCCTGGGCCCACTGCTGGCGGCGGCCATTGTCATTCCGTTCGGCCAGAGCCACGTGGCCTGGTTCGGCCTGGCTGCGCTGTTCTTCCTCGGCGTCACCCTGATGCTGCGTGGCTGGTACAAGGAGCACCTCAACCAGGCCAAGGCGCGCAAGGCAGTGCAGGCGACCCATGGCATTTCCCGTGGGCGGGTGGTTGCGGCGCTGATCGTGCTGGGGCTGCTGGTGTTCTCCAAGTACTTCTACATGGCCAGCTTTACCAGCTACTTCACCTTTTACCTGATCGAGAAGTTCGACGTGTCGGTGGCCAGCTCGCAGCTGCACCTGTTCCTGTTCCTCGGTGCGGTGGCGGCGGGAACCTTCTTTGGCGGGCCGATCGGTGACCGCATCGGGCGCAAGGCCGTGATCTGGTTCTCGATCCTTGGCGTGGCGCCGTTTACCTTGGTATTGCCGTATGCCGACCTGTTCTGGACCACCGTGTTGAGCGTGGTGATCGGCTTTATCCTGGCCTCGGCGTTTTCCGCGATCGTGGTGTATGCGCAGGAGCTGGTGCCGGGCAGCGTGGGCATGATTGCCGGGATCTTCTTCGGGCTGATGTTTGGCTTTGGTGGCATCGGTGCGGCCTTGCTGGGATATGTAGCGGACATGCGTGGCATCGAGTACGTGTACGAGGTGTGTTCGTTCCTGCCGTTGTTCGGGTTGTTGGCGGTGTTCTTGCCGAGTACCGGCAAGCGTTGATATTGCCGGGGCTGCTTGCAGCCCATCGCGACACAAGGCCGCTCCCACAGGGGACCGCGTACTGTTGTAGGAGTGGCCTTGTGTCGCGAAAGGGCCTCGTAGAGGCCCCCTGGGCAATTGACGAGCCAACCTGCGGTGGCCTAGAGTCCGCCTTTCCCCAACCACCTGCGTAGTAGTCAAAGCAATGTGCCGTACCCAGTCCCTGCCAAACGCCCGCCAGCCTGCCTTCCAGGCCCTGCGTCGTGCGTGGCCGAGCGACACGGTGCTCAAGCGTCGCCGCAGCGTGCTGTTTGCCTTCACCTTCTCGCCACACCTCGCCTGAACTGATCTGCGCTTTCGCGTCGCTCGCCGCCCTGGCGTGCGCGCCTGTGTCTGCACGTCTTTTCGGTTTGCAAGGAGTGGTACATGAACATGCGTTTGCTGGCGGGCTTGTTGTTCGCCGTTTCGGTCGTGGGTTTCAGTCTGGGGGCCAGCCTGCCGCTGGTGTCGTTGCGCCTGCATGAAGCCGGTGCGAGCACCCTGGAAATCGGCATCATCTCGGCCATACCCGCTGCGGGCATGATGCTCTCGGCGTTCCTGGTCGACGCCTGCTGTCGCCACCTCACCCGGCGCACCATCTACCTGCTGTGCTTCAGCCTGTGCATGCTCAGCATCGGCTTGCTCGAGTCGGCGTTCGGCTCGCTGTGGCTGCTGGCGCTGCTGCGCCTGGGCCTGGGGCTGGGCATGGGTATTGCCATCATCCTCGGCGAGTCGTGGGTCAACGAGCTGTGCCCGGAGCACAACCGCGGCAAGATCATGGCCCTGTACGCCACCAGCTTCACCGGCTTCCAGGTGCTCGGCCCGGCCATGCTGGCAGTGCTGGGCGCCAACAGCCCGTGGATCACCGGTGTGGTCACCGCCTGTTATGGCCTGGCGCTGCTGTGCATCGTGCTGACCGTGCCCAACGACCATGTGGAACATGAAGAGGGTGAAAAGAGCTTCGGCCTGGCTGGTTTCTTCCGTGTGGCGCCGGCGTTGTGCGTGGCGGTGCTGTTCTTCTCGTTCTTCGATGCCGTGGTGCTGTCGCTGCTGCCGGTGTATGCCACCAGCCATGGCTTTGCCGTGGGCGTGGCGGCACTGATGGTGACCGTGGTGTTTGCCGGTGACATGTTGTTCCAGTTGCCGCTTGGCTGGCTGGCCGACCGGGTGGAGCGCACCGGGCTGCACCTGGTGTGCGGGCTGCTGGCGATGGCGATCGGGATCGGCCTGCCCTGGCTGCTGAACCTGACCTGGTTGCTGTGGCCGCTGCTGGTGCTGCTGGGCGCTGTGGCAGGAGGCATCTATACCCTGGCGCTGGTGCTGATCGGGCAGCGCTTCAAGGGGCAGGACCTGGTTACCGCCAATGCCAGCGTGGGCTTGCTGTGGGGTGTGGGTAGCCTGGTCGGGCCGCTGGTCAGCGGTGCGGCGATGGATGTGGCGCCGCATGGTCTGCCCATCGCGCTGGCGCTGATGGCCGGGTTGTTCGTGTGCTTTGCCCGGCAGTCGTACCGGCGCGCTGGGCGGTTGCGGGCGGTGGTGGACTGAGGTCCTCCAGGGCTGCACGGTCCCTGTAGGAGCGGCCTTGTGTCGCGATAGGGCCGCAAGGCAGCCCCGGCGATATCTGCGGCGCTGCTGAGGCCCGGGGGCCGCTTTGCGGCCCTATCGCGACACAAGGCCGCTCCTACAGGAATGGTGCCAGCCGGTCAGGCAAATGCCTGTCAGAAACTCCCGCGCAAGGTCACCGACACATTGCGCGGCTCCCCCCAGTAGTATCCCGTCGCCGTGGTGCCGATCTGCCGGTAGTACTTCTTGTCGAAGATGTTGTTGGCGTTCAGTTGCACTGAGTAGTTGTGGTTGATGCGATACCCGAGCATGCCGTTGTATACCGCATACCCCGCCTGGGTCGCCTTCGCCGTGCCGCTTTCGGAATAGATGTCGCTCTGCGCCTGTACGCCGCCGCCAATGGTCCAGGCGTCCAGCCTGCCCGGCAGGCGGTAGCTGGTGAACAGCCGCAGCATGTGCTCCGGGTCGGTGGTGCGGATCGCGTTGCCATTGGTGGCTGCCGAGTTCTTCAGGTACTCGGTGGTGTTGTAGGTGTAGCCACCGGTAACCTGCCAGCCCGGCAGCACTTCGCCGGAAATCTCCAGGTCGATGCCCTCGCTGCGGCTCTTGCCCGAGGCGATCTTGCAGCGGCCGGTGGTGCCGTTGCAGCCGATTGGCGTGGACAGGTCATCCACCGGCGTACCGACCTGGTTGATACGGAAAAACGCCAGGCTGGTGTTCAGCCGGCCATCGTAGAACTCGCCCTTGATACCCGTTTCGTAGGCTTCGCCGATGATCGGGTCGAGCACCGAGTTGTTCTTGTCCACCACTGTCTGCGGGCTGAATATCTCGGTGTAGCTGGCATACACGCTGAAGTGGTCATCCAGGTCGTAGATAAGCGCCGCATACGGCACGATCTTCTCGTCGACGCTGAACTTGCCGTTGGCACCGGTGTTGTTTTCCTGCTCGTAGTCATACCAGTTGGCCCGTGCGCCGATGATCGCGGTCAGCGGTTCGGCCAGCGAGATGCGCCAGGTGGCATGCGCCGCTTGCTGGGTGGTACGGGTGCGCACCGGGTGTGCGGTGATGTCGATGTCTGGCTCGGGCAGGCTGGTTTTCGGGTCCCAGTAGCGGATGTCGTACAGCCCGGAAATTACCCGGTTGGTGGCCGAAGCGTAGGAGTCGTTGCGAATCCGTTCGACGCCGACCATCAGCTCGTGGGTGCGGCCAAACAGGTCGAACGGGCCGTTGAGGGTGGCGCTCAGGTTGTTCTGCAGGCTCTCGCCGCCGTCGCCTTCGGTAACCTGGTATTGCATCAGGTACGGGTTGCCGGTGGGGTTCAGGTTGGCCGGTGCGCGCTCCATGTAGGTTTGCTTGAAGCCATGGTCGTCCAGCTCGAAGTGGGTACGCAGGGCCATCAGCTTCAGGGTCCAGTCGTTGTCGAAGCGGTGTTCCAGTTCGGCAAAGGTGTTCAGGTTGCTGCGGTCCCAGCGGTTCCAGTCGGCGCCCAGGTAGGTGCTGCGTCCGAAAGGCAGGGGGGCGCCGCTGGCGTCGGCGGGCAGGTTGCCCCAGGCTCCGGTGACGTCGAGCTTGGTCCATTCGACACCGGTGGTCAGCGTGGTGCTGTCGTCCAGGTCGAAGGCCAGCGAGCCGCCGAACGCCTCCTTGCGCTCCATGCGCGAGTCCTGGAACAGGTCGCGGTCGTCATGCACGGCGATCACCCGCCCGCGTACGTTGCCGGTTTCGGTCAGCGGGCCGGAGATATCGGCCACGTAGCGCTGGGCATTCCACGAGCCCAGGGTCACGCTGCCCGTAGCCTGGAAGTCATGGGTCGGGCGCTTGCGCACCAGGTTCACCGTGCCCGACGGGTTACCGGCGCCACGCAGCATGCCGGTGGCGCCACGCAGCACTTCAGCGCGGTCGATGAACGCCGAGTCGGTCTGGATGAACGAACCGCCACCGCTGCTCTGCACCACGGTGGCGCCGTCGTACTGGATGGCGTCGATGGCAAAGCCACGCGAGTAGTACTGCACCCGCTCGCTGTCGGTGTAGTTGACCACCACGCCGGGTGTCTGCTCCAGCAGGTTGGTCAGGTTGGTGATGTTCTGGTCATCGATGCGCTGGCGGGTTACCACGCTTACCGATTGCGGGGTGTGGCGCAGGGTTTGCGGCATCTTGCCGATGGTCACTTCACCGGTAGTGTAGGAGCCGGTGTGCTCGGTGGTTTCGCCCAGGCGGTCGCTGGAAATACTGGTAGCGCCCAGCTCAAGGGCGTTTCCCACATCCAGCGCCGGCATCAGCAGGAAGCTGGTTGCACTTTCCTGCTGGACCTGCACGTTGCTGCCCTGCAACAGGATCGATAGCGCCCCTGCACCGTCATGTCGGCCCTGTACGCCGCGGGTGGTCTTGCCCTGCAGGCTGTTCGCGTCGAACGACAGGCTCAGGCCGCCCTGGCGGGCCAACTGGTCCAGCGCCGGAGCCAGCGGGCCGGGCGGGATGTTCCAGTCGGTCTGCTGGCTCTGGCTGGCCACTGCAGCCTGGGCCATGGCCGGGAAGGCACCGCCAGCTGCCAGGCCAAGGCCGAACACGGCCGCGCGTACGGCACGGCGCAGCCTGTCGTTGCGAAGGGAACACGGGGCAATCATGAAGCGCTCCTGAAGGTTGTGAAGACCACTTTTCGGGTTTTGTTCCTTCAGGCCGGACGAGAATGAGATTCCACCTCATTTATTTTCGAAAATTTTTCAGGCCGCACCGATGCTCACCCAATAACGCGTGCGGTAGTCGACCCGCACCGGCAGGCTGCGGGTGAGCAGTTGCAGGATCTGCCCGGTGTCGGCCAGCTGGTAGGTACCGGATACCTTCAGCTCTGCCACTTCCGGGGCGCAGCGCAGCAGGCCCGGGCGGTAGCGCGCCACTTCGGCGATGAACTCGCCCAGCGGCATTTGCTGCACGCTGAGCACGCCGTCGGTCCAGCCCCAGGGGTCGCTGTGCAGCGTCACCGCCTGGAAGCTGCCGTTGGCCCACACCTGCAAGGTTTCGCCTGGCAGCACCCGGCGTGGCGAGGCCGAGGAGGGGAACAGCGTGACGTCGCCCCGGCGTACCGCCAGCAACAGGCCCAGGTCGTTCTCGCGCAGCAGCAGGTGGCTGTCGAGAGTGGCCAGTTGGCCGACGCGGGTGTCGATGCGGAACGGGCGGTTGTCGTTGGGGTTGCTGTCCAGGCTCACCTCGCCACGCACCAGTTGCAGCCGGCGCTGCTCGGCGCTGTAACTCAGGTCGATGGCGCTGGCGGTATTGAGCTGGATGCGGCTGCCATCGCTGCCTTGCAACCGGCGGCGCTCGCCGGTGGCAGTGCTGCTGTCGGCAAGCAGTTGGGGTATGCCCAGCGGTTCGCGCGCGGCCCAGCCCAGGCTGCCGCCCACGGCCAGCACGGCCAGCAACTTGAGGTGGTCGCGGCGGTTGATGTGCTGGCGCTGGCTGGCATCCAGAGTGCGGCGGCTCAGGCCCTTGGGCAGCCCGGCCAGTTCGTCACCGAGGTGGCTGACCCGCTGCCAGGCCAAGGGATTGTGCGGATGGCTGGCCAGCCAGTGCTGGAACTGTTGCTCGGTACGCGGGCAGGGGCTGTCGAAGCGCAACTTCACCAGCCAGTCGATGGCCTGGTCGACCTGCGCCTGCGCGGGCGCGCTGTCAGGCGTCGGCATAGCGCAACCGGTAGCAGACGCCCAGGGCCTTGGCCAGGTCGCGTTCGACGGTGGCCCGCGATACACCCAGGCGCAGGGCGATCTGTACGATGCTCAAACCGTCGAGCTGGGCCAGCAGGAATGCCTGGCGGGCACGCGGTTTCAGTTGGTGCAGGGCACGGTCGAGGCGCGCCAGGGTATCGAGGATGACCAGTCGATCTTCTTCGCTGGGTACTTCGGCTTCGGGCAGGTGAGCCAGGCTTTCCTGGTAGGCCCGTTCCAGCGCACGGCGGCGGAACTGGTCGATCATCAGGCCACGGGCGATGCTGCTGAGGTAGGCGCGTGGCTCCTTCAGCGGCGACAGCTGGCGGGCCCGCAACAGCCGCACGAAGGTATCCTGGGCCAGGTCGGCGGCGTGCTCGCTGCAGCCGACCCGGCTGCGCAGCCAGCCGCTGAGCCAGCTGTGGTGGGCCTGGTAGAGCAGAGCAACCTCGGTCGGCTTGAGCGTGTCGTTGATCTGCATCTTGGCGAAGGCCCGGTCCTGTGGATATATGCGATTGTGAATTGTTCTCAATTCTATGCGGGGACGATGGCGCGGAGCAATGGCATGCCAGGAATTAGCCGCGCAAGAACCGGCGTTTGCCCGATGAGCGGCTGCGCTAAGCTGGACCTGCAATCGACTTGATGGAGGTGCCATGATCCTGGCCGACCTTTCGCCTGACGCGTACCGCGAGGCCACCGAATACCTGGCGGCGCTCGACCCTGACTGGTCGCGGCATATCGCGGCGACGGGGCCTTGCCTGCACCAGGCCACGCCGGGGCGTGAACCTTACGAGGTGTTGGTGCGGGCGATTGCCTACCAGCAACTGCATGCCCGCGCTGCCGAGGCAATTCTGGGGCGGTTGTTGGCGCTGTTTCCGGAGGCCGAGTTCCCTGGGCCGGAACAGTTGCTGGCGGTTACACCGGAAGCCATGCGCGCCTGTGGTTTTTCCGCGAGCAAGATGGCGACTATCCAGGGTATTGCCCAAGGCCGGCTGGATGGCCTGGTGCCGAGCCGGGAGGAGGCACTGGCCCTGGCTGACGAGGCGTTGATCGAGCGGCTGGTGGCATTGCGCGGGGTAGGGCGGTGGACGGTGGAGATGTTGCTGATCTACAGCCTGGCGCGTTCGGATGTTCTGCCGGTCGACGATTTTGGCGTGCGCGAGGGGTACCGGCGGCTGAAGGGGCTGGGCAAGGCACCGACGCCGGCGCAAATGCGTTCGCTGGGCGGAGGCTGGCGACCGTACCGCACCGTGGCGGCCTGGTACCTGTGGCGGGCCTGAGGCCTTGCACTGCCTGTGCCGACCCTTTCGCGGGTAAACCCGCTCCCACAGGGACTTCCACAGCCTTGAAAGTCTATGCAGTACCTGTGGGAGCGGGCTTGCCCGCGAAAGGGCCGGTACAGCCAACAACTATCTGGAAGTTGTAGGTGAACCCGCCTCAAAGGCATGGCACAACATCCGAAACCGACACGGTCCCTGTGGGAGCGGGCATGCCCGCGAAGAGGCCGGCACAGCCAACAACCTTTCTGGAAGTTGTAGGTGAACCCGCCTCAAAGGCAGACACAACATCCGAAACCGACACGCTCCCTGTGGGAGCGGGTTTACCCGCGAAGAGGCCGGTAAAGGCAACAACTTACCTGGACATTTACCCATGAGCTCCTACACCACCCCCGACCAACGCTGGCAAGCCGTAGCATCCCGCGAAACCGCCGCCATCGGCCACTTCGTCTACGCCGTGCGCACCACCGGTATCTACTGCCACCCCGCCTGCAAATCACGCCTGGCCAAGCGAACCAACGTCGAGTTCTACGACACCCCAGCCGCCGCCGAAGCCGCCGGCTTCCGCGCCTGCAAACGTTGCATCGCCACCACCAGCGCCACGCGCCACAGCCAGCTGGTCACCCGCGCCTGCCGGCTGATAGAAGCCAGCGACCCTGCGCCCAGCCTCGACCAACTCAGCGCCCGACTGGCCATCAGCCCTTTCCACCTGCACCGCCTGTTCAAGGCCGAAACCGGGCTCACCCCCAAGGCCTATGCCACTGCTTTCCGTGCCCGGCGCCTGCGCGCGCATCTGGAAGATGGCCAGCGCTCTGTCACCGATGCCATCTATGACGCTGGCTACAACTCCAACAGCCGTTTCTACGAAAGCGCCGACCAGCGCCTGGGCATGCGCCCGCGGCAATACCGCGCCGGCGGTGCCGGGGCAACCATCCACTTCGCCCTCGGCCAGTGCTCTCTGGGCGCGATCCTGGTGGCCCAGAGCGAGAAGGGCATTTGCGCGATCCTGCTGGGCGACGACCCCGAGGGCTTGCTGCGCGACCTGCAGGACCAGTTTCCCAAGGCCCACCTGGTCGGCGGCGACAGTGCTTACGAACGGTTGGTCGCCGAGGTAGTGGGCTTCGTCGAAGCCCCTGCGCTGGGCCTGGCCTTGCCACTGGATGTGCAAGGCACAGCGTTTCAGGAACGGGTGTGGCAGGCCCTGCGCGAGGTGCCGGCCGGCAGCCGGGTCAGCTACACCGACCTCGCCGAGCGCATAGGCGCGCCCAAGGCGGTGCGTGCGGTGGCCATGGCCTGCGCGGCCAACCACATCGCCGTGGCCATCCCTTGTCATCGGGTGGTGCGCCGGGACGGCGACATCAGCGGCTACCGCTGGGGTGTCGAGCGCAAACAACAACTGCTCAAACGAGAAACGGCACTCTCCTGATTGCCTGAAGCCGCGTAGAATCCCCCGCCAAATCGAATTGTAAAGAGGAATATTCGATGAGGCGTGTCAGCCTTGCCCGTTATTGCCCAGGCCTGATGGTTTTCATGGCCCTGATGCTGGCCATTGCCAGCCCGGCCTGGTCGGCCCCGGCCACGCCCTTGTCCAATTTGGCGGTTGCCGAAGCGAACGTGCTGGATGAAAACGCCAGCATCGAGCAGTTGAGCGATCGACTGGACCAGATTCGCCAGGGGGTAACCAGCGAGGCCAACGACGACCTGCTGTCGCAACTGCGCCTGGGCGCCATGCAGGTCCAGCGCCAGGCCGATGCGTTAAGTGCCCTGCGCACCACCGATGTGGAGAAAGTCGACGACAAGCTCAAGGTCATCGGCCCGGTCCAGCCGGACGAGGCCGCCACCCTGACCCAGCAGCGCAAGGAGCTGGAGGCCGAGAAAAAGGCCTTGGTAGCCCAGCAGGAGCAGGCGACCAAGCTGACCCAGTCGGCCCGCGACCTGTCCACGCAAATCGTCAACCTGCGCCGCAGCCAGTTCAACTCGCAGATCACCAGCCGCGCGGCCTCACCGCTGAGCCCGGCGTTCTGGCAGAGCATCATTCGCCCCACCCAGGACGATGTGGCACGCCTGCGTGACCTGCGTGGCGAGACTGCCGATGCCATTGCCAGCGCCTTCAGCGCCGAGCATCGCTGGCTGTTCATTACCAGCCTGGTGGCGGCAATCCTGGTATGGACCCTGGTGCGTCGCATGCTCGAGCGCCTGCTGGCCGGCGCCATGGTCAGCTGGCTACCCGAAGGCCGCCTGCGCCGCAGTGCGTTGGCGCTGGGGGTGAGCCTGGCAACCCTGGGTACCATCGCCGGCTCGGTCTCGCTGCTGCGTTGGGGGCTGGAGAGCAGCGCCGAGCTGGGCTCCGATATCGCCAGCCTGGCCAACCATGTGCTCGCGCTGGTGGTGTTCAGTGCCTTCATCACCGGCCTGGGCCGCGCCATGCTGATGCTGCAGCGCCCGTCCTGGCGCCTGCCGCCGATTCACGACGAAGTGGCCAGCGCCCTGGGCTGGTTCCCCAAGGTGCTGGCGTTGGCGCTGATGGTCATGATGACCATGGAACGCATCAACAGCGTGATCGGTGCCAGCCTGGCGCTGACCGTGGCGGTCAACGGCCTGACCGCGCTGGTCGTGGCGGTCACCTTCGCCGGTGCGCTGCTGCGTTACCGCCGCACCCTGCGCAAGCATGACCTGGAGCGCCCCACGGGCCTGGCCGGGCTGATCCCGTTCGTGATGGTGATCTGGCTGACGCTGATCCTGCTGGCCTTGCTCGCCGGTTACCTGACACTCGCCTACTTCCTCACTGCCAAGCTGCTGTGGGTCAGCCTGGTGATCACCTGTGCCTACCTGCTGACCACCTTCTTTGGCGACCTCTGCGAAACCCTGCTGTCGCCCCGCCAACCCGGCGGCCTGGCGCTGGCCTCGACCCTGGGCCTGGCGCCACGTCACCAGGCCCAGGCCAGCACCATCCTGGCCGGCATCGGCCGCACCGTGGTGCTGTTTCTGGCGTTGTTGCTGGCACTGATGCCATCGGGCACCAGCCCCAGCGAGCTGCTGCTGAGCCTGGGTGATTGGGACGAGACCGGCGGCAAGCTGCTGGGCAACATGAACATTGTCCCCCAGGACATCCTGTTGGCAGTGGTGATGTTCCTCGGCGGCCTGTTCGCCATCCGCGTGGTAAAACGCTGGCTGAGCGATCGCCTGCTGCCGGAAACCGACATGGACGCCGGCATGCGTGCCTCGCTGGTGACCCTGGTGGGTTACCTGGGCTTCATCTTCCTGGCCATGCTGGTGATGTCGACCCTGCGCATCAACCTCACCAGCCTGACCTGGGTGGTCAGTGCCCTGTCGGTGGGTATCGGTTTCGGCTTGCAGCAGATCGTGCAGAACTTCATCTCTGGCCTGATCCTGCTGACCGAGCGCCCGGTGAAGGTGGGCGACTGGGTCAGCCTGGCGGGCGTCGAGGGCGACATTCGCCGTATCAACGTGCGTGCCACCGAGATCCAGATGTCCGACCGTTCGACGGTAATCGTGCCCAACTCGCAGTTCATTTCCCAGAACGTGCGCAACGTGACCATGGGCAATGCCTTGGGCGTGGTCGGCATTACGCTGACGCTGCCGCTGGAGACCGATGCCAACCGCGTGCGTGAATTGCTGCTGGCGGCTTATCAGGAGCACGAGGCGATTCTGGATGCGCCGGCCACCTCGGTGTCGTTCAAGGACCTGACCAGCAGCGGGATGGTGATTGGCGTGAGTGGTTACGTGGCGGGGCCGCGGCAGGTGTCTGGTACCCGTAGCGACCTGCTGTTCACCATTCTTGGGCGCCTGCGTGATGAAGGCATTTCCTTGTCGTCGCCGCAGAGCATGGTGTTGGTGCAAGAGGGCAATCGCTCGGCTGACGAGTCGGTGTGAAGCCAATCGCCGGCAAGCCGGCTCTCACAAGGGCCGCGTCGTCTTCAAGCCATACGCAGTACCTGTGGGTTGCGGGGCGATAGCCTCGGCCAGCACCGGCTGCAGTGCAGGGCACCACCAGGGTCAGGGTGAAGAACTCGGTGTGCCGCTCCCACTTGAACGGATGCCCATCCAGGCGGGTGATGCCCTGGGCGGTTGCGGTGTCCAGGGCATCCGGGCAGCAGCGTCGCCTCCGAACAAGGCCAGGTGGAAGACATGCGCCGGGCCGTCGAAATACAGCGACGGGCGGGCGTGCAGTTCATTGTGCAAGGCGGTGCGTTGAGGGTGCATGGGTGGTCCGGCCTGGTGTTGTGATTTGGGGGACCAGGGAGTGGGACTTTGCCGGGGGCCGTGAAAGTTACCTGTTGGTGACACATATTGTCGCAGCGCAGCCGGCAGCTACCGCGAGATTGCGCATACAGTAGCTATTCGACGAGCAGGGAGAACCGAATGCAACCCACACTGTATACGCCACGTTTGCAGCTTCGCCCCCTCGCCCAGCGCGATGCGTCTGCCATCGAGGGCTTGCTGCAGGACCGGGAAATCGCCCAGATGACCTCGCTCATTCCCTTTCCTTACCCGCCAGGCCTGGCGAGTGCCTGGATTGGCCGGCACCCACGGCTCTGGGCGGCCAGGGAAGGGGTGGTGTGGGGGATCTGCTGCCGTGATGAGGGAACGCTGATGGGGGTGATTTCGTTGCGGGAGCTGGGCGGTGCAGCACCGGTGCTGGGGTATTGGCTGGGCAAGGCGTTCTGGGGCAATGGCCATGCAACCCAGGCTGCCAGCCGGGTTTGCCGGTATGCCATTGATGAGCTGGGGATCCATACCCTGGCGGCCAGTTGCCTGAAGCGGAACATTGCGTCCGCCAAGGTGTTGAGCCGGGTGGGGTTCAAGGTCGTCGGGCTAGGGTTCGAGTTGCTCGACAACAAGCCGGGCCATGAAGCGGTTGTGTATCACCGCCTGGGGTAGGGGCTTGCCGGCGAATGGGCCGCATGGCATGTGTTGCCTGCACCGGCCTCTTCGCGAGTAAACCCCCTCCCACAGGTACGGCGCTGCCCTTCAGGCCTGCGCTATCCCTGTGGGAGCGGCCGCAGAAATCTCAGCCCAGACACCGCGTCACATGCTTGACCGACTGGTAGGCCGACAACCCCCACGGCCCCAACTCACGCCCGATCCCGCTGCCCTTGGTACCACCCCATGAGGTCTCGACGAACACCGCCTGTACCGAGTTGATCCACACATGGCCAACCTCCAGCGCATCGGCCACTCGCTCGGCGCGCTCCAGGTCGGCGGAGCACACCGTCGCCACCAGCCCGAAACGGCTGTCGTTGGCCTCGGCAATCGCCTGTTCCTCGGTAGCAAAGCGCCGTGCGCATAGTACCGGGCCAAAGATTTCCTCGGTCCACAGGCGGCTGTCTTTCGGCACATCGGCATACAGCGTCGGGCTGACGAACCAGCCATCCCGGTCCAGCGCCTTGCCACCGGCCAGGCACTGCAGGCCTTCTTCCCGCGCCGTGGCAAAGTAGCTGGCCACCTTCAACCACTGGGCCTGACTGGTCAGTGGCCCCATATCGACCTCTTCGGTCAACGGATTACCGACCCGCAGGTTTTCCAGTGCAGCCTGCAAGCGCGTTAGCAGCGCATCGGCAATGCCGTCCTGCACCAGCAGCCGCGAAGTGGCCGAGCACATTTGCCCGGCATTCCAGGTGATGCCGGCGACGATCCATTCCACAGCCTGGTCGACATCGCAATCATCGAACACCACGATCGCCGACTTGCCACCCAGTTCCAGCGTCACCGGCCGGCACTGCGCCGACGCGCTGCGCATCACCTGGCTGCCGACGCTGTTGCTGCCGGTGAACGACAGTTTGTCCAGGCCGTTGTGGTTGCTCAGTGCGGCGCCAGTCTCGGCCTTGCCGTTGACGATGTTCAACACCCCGGCCGGCAGCCCCAGGGCATCGGCGATCTGGCCGTAGGCCTGTTCGATCAGCGGGGTGACTTCCGAGGGCTTGAGCACCACGGTGCAACCGGCAGCCAGGGCCGGGGCGAGCTTCCAGGCGCTGGTCACCAGCGGGAAGTTCCACGGCACGATCAGGCCGACCACGCCCACCGGCTCCAGGCGAGTGCGCGCAGTGAAACCCGGTGCAGCCAAGGGTACGTCACGGTTCTTCGATGGCAGTTGCTCGGCCAGTTCGGCGTAGTAGCTGAAGGTGGCGATGGCGTCGTCCAGGTCGATTTCCGCTTCGTGACGTGGCTTGCCGTTGTTGCGCATCTGCAAGCTGATCAGCGCTTCGCGGCGTTGGCCGAGTTGCTCGGCAAAACCGCGCAGGTAGGCGGCGCGTTCGCTGGCGCTGGTGTTTTTCCAGGCGGGCAGGGCGCCACGGGCAGCGGTCACTGCCTGGTCTACCTGGGCGATGCTGGCGGCCATCAGTTCGGCAAACGGTTGCCCAAGGGCCGGGTCATTGACGCTGATGCAGTCGCTGCCCTGGCCTTCGACCCAGCGGCCGGCAATGTAGTGGGAAGTGGTCATGGTCGGTTTCCAGTCAGGCCATTTCGGCGGTGGTTACCGGCGTGTGCGCGGTGCTTTTGCAACGCACCCAACGCGGGCCCTGGGGGCCATACACGCCAGCAGGTTCGGGGAACAGGTTGAGCAGCAGCAGGTACAGCACGCCTGCCAGCCCCAGGGTGACCGGCAGGCTCAGGTCGATGCCGCCGGCCAGGTCGCCCAGCGGGCCGACAAACTGCCCAGGCAGGTTGACGAAGCACAGACCGACCGCCGCGCTGGGGATCCATGCCCCCATGCCACGCCAGTTCCAGCCATGCAGGAACCAGTAGTGGCCGCCACGCTGGCCGCGGGTGAACACCTGCAGGTCGTCGGCATGGTAGAAGCCGCGGCGAGTGACCAGGCCGAGGATCATGATCACCATCCACGGGCTGGTGCAGGTGATGATCAGTACGGCGAAGGTCGACACGCTCTGCACCAGGTTGAAGGTGAAGCGGCCGATGAAGATGAAACCGATCGCCAGCACGCCGATCAGCAGTGTGGCGCCGGCACGGCTGAGCAGGCGCGGGAACACGCTGGACATGTCCAGGCCGGTGCCGTACAGCGCCGTGGTGCCAGTGGACATGCCGCCGATCACCGCAATCAGGCACACCGGCAGGAAGAACCAGCTTGGCGCCACCGCCAGCAAGCCACCGACGTAGTTGTTGGCAGCGATGTAGTCCGGCGCCTGGGTGGCCACCAGGGTGGCGGTGCACAGGCCGAACAGGAACGGGATCAGTGTCGCGCCCTGGGCCGCGATCACCGCCAGCATGATGCGCGCCTTGGGCGTTTCACGCGGGATGTAGCGCGACCAGTCGCCGAGGAACGCACCGAACGACACCGGGTTGCTCATGGCCAGGATCGCCGCACCGACGAATGCCGCCCAGAAGCCCGCCTGGCCGAGGTTTACGCTGCCCGCATAACCGGCATCGAACGGCCCGGCAAAGGCAACGATGCCCAGCAGGAACAGCAAGCTCGATGCCCACACGGCAATCTTGTTCACCCACAGCATGAAGCGGAAGCCGAAGATGCATACCACCAGCACCAGTACCGCGAACAGGCCGTAGGCCAGGCCCAGGGTGAGGTCGGTTTCCGGCAGGCCAGCCAGGCGCTTGGCGCCCCCGACCAGGGCGTCGCCCGAGCTCCACACCGACAGCGAAAAGAACGCCACCGCGGTAAGCAGCGACAGGAACGAACCGACGATGCGCCCATGCACGCCAAAGTGTGCACCCGACGACACCGCGTTGTTGGTGCCGTTGAGCGCGCCGAACAGGCCCATGGGCGCGAGGATCAGCGCGCCCACGACGACGCCGAGCAGGATCGCCCACACGCCGGCCTGGAACGACAGCCCGAACAGCACCGGGAAGCTGCCCAGTACGGCCGTGGCGAAGGTATTGGCGCCGCCGAAGATCAGGCGGAACAGGTCCAGCGGGGAGGCGTCGCGTTGATCGTCGGGGATCTGTTCGACGCCGTTGGTCTCGATACCGGTCGAGTGGCTCATGGTGATGCTCCAGCGCGGTTGTTGTGGGCCGGCGCAGTACGCGGGCCTTATTGTGGGTGCGATGGCAGGGCGGCAGGGCCGCGTAAAGGGATGATCAGGCCGGCGATACGACCGACAGGTGCTCGTGGCAGGCCAGCCACCGTTCGCCGTGGCGGCGGAAGACGATGGTCTCGCGCTCGCTCAACTTGTGTTCTTCGCCGGCGATGCGGATGTGCGTGGCCACATCGTGCATGAAGATCGCCACATCACCTTGCAGGCTCACCTGGGCATTGCCCGATTCGCAGGCCAATACCGCAAACCCGTCGGCCTGCCACCGGGCCCAGAGTTGCTCGTAGGCATGGCGCGACAGCAGCGGTTGCGGCAGGGTGTGGAAAAGGAAGGTGGCGTCTTCGCTGAAGCAGGCGAAATAGCGAGCAGTGTCGTTGCTGGCGAACGCGGCAACGAGGTCGGCGGCGGCTTGCCGTACCTGGAGTGTCTGGTCCACGGGAGTGGCCTCACGGTTCTTGTGATTGTGGTGAAGCGATTCTGGTGGCGGTTGGCGAGGGGAAAAATCGCTGCGGGCAAATAATCAGTTCAGAAATTTGTGAAGTGATGGCTGCGCTTGTTTGGGTTTCGCGCCGCATCCTGTGGGAGCGGCTTTAGCCGCGAACACCGGCGCAGCCGGTGCCAGGCACCGCGTTGGATTCTTCGCGGCTAAAGCCGCTCCCACAGGGTATGCGGACCGCTTGCGAATGCAGTTCTCTAGGCGACAGCGCAGCCCAAAGGGCTTTCAGCTATCCAACTGTCATCTGACTGCAACGAATATTCAAAGCGGGTTCGGCGTTGAGGGGTAAGCATCTATCGCGGCACTCGCCTGCTGCATTAAGAGTAGCGAATTGATGCACCAACTTGGCCTCTCGCACCGTGCCACATTCCGCAAGAGTTACTTGTACCCGGCGGCTGTCGGGTTGATCGAAATGACTGATCCCGAATCACAACGGAGCCCCAAACAGCAATATCGGCGGGTTGCAAGGTAGGTTTCGCGCCGCGCATCCTGTGGGAGCGGGCGTGCCCGCGAAGAATCCAGCGTGGTGCATGGCACCGGCTTCGCCGGTGTTCGCGGGCGCGCCCGCTCCCACAGGGAAATACTGAAGCGACGATCGCAGGTCAGTTCGCCTCCCGCACTGCACTCAGGAACGCCCGGGTCCGCTCCTGCTGCGGGTTTTCGTAGATCTGCGCCGGCGTCCCCTGTTCGTGGATCTGCCCCTTATAGAAGAAGCACACCCGATCGGCGAACTCGCGGGCAAAGCCCATCTGATGCGTCACCATCAGCATGGTCAGGTTGTGCTCGCTGCCCAACCGGCGGATCACGTTCAGCACCTCGCCACACAGCTCCGGGTCCAGCGCCGAGGTCACTTCGTCGAACAGCATCACCTTGGGCCGCATCGCCAGCGCCCGGGCAATCGCCACGCGTTGTTGCTGGCCACCGGACAACTGCGACGGGTAATGCTCGAACTTGTTGCCCAGGCCAACCATCTCCAGCAGCTCGGCTGCCCGTTCGCGCGCCTCGGCCGGCTTCACGCCCAGCACCTGGACCGGGGCCTCGATCACGTTCTGCAAGGCACTCATGTGCGGGAACAGGTTAAAGCTCTGGAACACCATGCCGATCTTCGCCCGCACTTTGCGTACATGGCGCTCGTTGGCGATGAGTTGCGCGCCGTTGCGCCCGGGCATGTGGGTGAGCGATTCGCCATCGACTTCGATCATGCCCTGGTCGATGCCCTCAAGCGTCATCAGTACCCGCAGCAACGTCGACTTGCCCGAGCCGCTGGGGCCGATGATCGCCACCTTTTCGCCGGGGGCGACATCGAGGTTGAGGCCGTCGAGCACGGTGAAGCTGCCGTAGCGTTTGGTCACGTCCTTGAAGCTGACGATCGGTTGAGCGATGGCCGGTGTGGGCATGTGGGTGTCCAGCGGCTGGGTGGCGGTGGCAGTGGCGAAGTGGGTCACAGGGGCGATCATCAGCGGAGCTCCAGGCGCACTTCAAGGCGCCGAACGAGGTAGGCCAGAGCGACGCTCAAGGCCAGGAAGAACAGACCGACCAGGGTGATCGGCTCGAGGTAGCGGAAGCTTTCCGAGCCGACGTTCTTGGCCTGCTGCATGATTTCCACCACGGTGATGGCCGACAGCACCGGGGTGTCCTTGAGCATGGCGATCAGGTAGTTGCCCAGCGGCGGCAGGATCGGCCGAATCGCCTGGGGCAGGATGACTGCCCGGTAGGCGGTCCACGGCGCGAAGTTGAGGGCGACCACCGCTTCCCACTGGCTGCGCGCCACCGAGTCGAGGCCACCGCGGTAAACCTCGGCCAGGTAGCAGGCGTAGTGCACGCCGATACCGATGATGCCGGCTTGCATGGCCGTCATGTTGACCCCGTAGTTGGGCAGCACGTAGTAGAGGAAATACACCTGGATCAGCAGCGGCGTACTGCGGATGAACTCGATCAGCAGTGCTACCGGCCACGACAGCCAGGCTTGGCGGCTGCGCCGGGCGATGGCCAGGAACAGGCCCAGTACCACCGCAATCAGGAAGCCTACCAAGGTGATGCCCAGGGTTTTCAGCGACGCCTGCAGCAAGTCGGGCAGGATTTGCGCGACGTAGTTCCAGTCCCAGAAATTCATGACAGGCTCCCCCGCAGGCGACCGCGGCTCAGGCGCCGTTCGACCCGACGCATGAGGAAGTTGATGACCTGCGCCAGGACGAAGTAGAGCAGCAGGGTAAGGCTGAAGATTTCCAGGGTCTGGAAGGTCGCCTGGTCCAGCTGACGGGCGCGGAAGCTAAGGTCCGACAGGGTGATCAGTGACACCAGCGAGGTGTTTTTCAGCAGTTCGATCAGCAGGTTGGTGCCAGGTGCGATGGCCGCCAGCAATGCCTGCGGCAGGATGATCCTTCGGAAGCGGATGGTGGCGGGCATGTTCAGCGCGGTGCAGGCTTCGTACTGCCCCTTGGCCACCGAGCTGATCGCCCCGCGCATCACTTCGGCACCGTAGGCACCGATATGCAGCCCGAGGCCGACGATGGCCACGGTGTAGGCGCTGAGTTCGAGGTTGAACGGTGGCAGCGGCAATACGAAGAACAGCCAGAACAACTGCACCAGCAACGAGGTGCCGCGGAACAGCTCGATGTAGGCCACGCACAGCCAGCTCAATGGCCGCCATGACGAACGCCGGCCGAGGGCGGCGAGGATCGCGGCGACGATGGCCAGCAGCGAGCCGAAGAAGGTGACCTGGATGGTGACCCAGGCGCCTTGCAGTAACAACGGTATCAATTCACCCATGGTTCGACCTGAATAATCGGATTACACAGGGACTGGCATGGCAAGCGCCATGCCACCTCGATTCACTGCTGGGCACAGAGCTCGGCGGCGGTCTTGTCTGTCACGTTGCTGCGATCGAAGCCGAACGGTGCGACGGTCTTCAGATGCTCCTCGCTGCCCAGCCACTTTTTCATCTCGGCGTTGACCGCATCGCGCAGCGCTTTGTCCTCGGGGCGGAAGGCCAGGGCGCCGTAGCCGGTGTGGGCCGGGTCATCCTTGAAGTCGCTGATCGCCTCGACCTTGTCGCCACCCTTTTTCGCCAGGCCCTTCATGGTCAGCTGGGTGCCCACGGCAGCATCGGCACGGCCGGCGCGCACGGCCTGCAACTGGGCGGTGGTGTCCGGCACCTGAAGGATCTGCGCATCGGTGATGCCGGAGTCGCGGGCATAGGCGAGGTTGACCGTGCCGGCCATGATCGCCAGCTTCACGTCCGGGTTCCTGGCGATGTCGGCGTAGCTGTGCAGGTTCTTCGGATTGCCCTGTGCCACCAGCAGGGTGTCGGGCAGGGCGTACTGCGGGTCGGTGAAGATCACCTGCTTGCAGCGTGCCGGGGTGATGTACATACCGGCGGCAATCACATCGAAGCGCCCGGCGCGCAAGCCTGGGATCAACGAACCCCACTCGGTGAGCACGCCATCGACCTGCTTGATGCCCATCTTCTCGAAGATGACCTTGGCGATTTCCGGTGACTCCCCGGTTACCCGGCCATCGGTTTCGGTGAAGGCGAACGGGGTTTCGTTGGCGTAGCCGATGCGGATATGGCTGGTTTCCTTGATCTCGTCCAGGCTCGCGGCCTGGGCGCTGGCGAGCACGCCGAAGGTGGCACAGGCCATCAGCAGGCGCTGGAAGGGGCGTGGAACGTTGAAAGGCTGGCTCATCAATGAAACTCCTGTTTGTTATAAAAACCGTCGTCGACGGCTCTGTGTTAGGAGGCAGTGGAGCAAAACAGCGAAAGCAGGGTGGGTCGTTTGTTCGAAGCTGCCAGGCAGCGGGAGTTCGACCTTGGGCCGAGCATACAAAAGCTGAAACGGCGATGGCATTGCACTAGGACAATTGCCCGGGGCACATGTACAGGGGATGCTGTGACCCTGGCCCCGGCAAGTGAAGCGAACATCATGATGCACAGTTGGAAGGCAGCCCTGGACGCCGCCCGCATCGGCGAGTCCAAATACAAGATCCTGGTGCAGGCCGTCACCAGCGAGATCGAGCGCGGCGTATTGGTACATGACCAGCGCCTGCCACCGCAGCGCCAGGTAGCCGATGCCCTGGGCATCAGCGTGCAGACCGTGACCAATGCCTACAAGGAGCTGGAACGCCAAGGCCTGGTGCGTTGCGAGATCGGCCGTGGCAGTTTCGTCAGCCGGCGCATGAGCGACCGTGTGTCGGATGACATCATCGACCTGCCCGAGCGTACCCTGGTCGACTTCTCCATCACCCGCATCCTGCACACCCAGGTGCATGAGCGCATCTGGCGCGACACCTGCGCCGAGCTGGCCGTGGAAGAGGAGCAGCCGTGGATCCATGCCTACCGGCCCATCGCCGGTTTCGAGAGCCACCGCGAGGCCGCGGTACGCTGGCTTGCCGGCCTGGGCATGCAGGTCGAGCGTGACGATGTGCTGGTCACCAACGGCGCCGCCCACGCCATTTTCCTGGCCCTGGCCTCGCTGGCCGGGCCGGATGACGTGGTGCTGTGCGAGGGGTTGACCGACCATGGCGTGATTGGCAATTCACAGGTGCTCGGCTTCACCCTCAAAGGCCTGGAGATGGACCGCGAGGGCATCAACCCGGAGCATTTCGAGGACATCTGCAGCAACGAGCGGGTGACTGCGCTGGTGTGCACGCCCAATCTCAACAACCCGACCGTCAGCCTGATGCCCGACAGCCGGCGCCAGGAGATTGCCGAAATTGCCCGGCGCTTTGGCGTGCATATCATCGAAGATGACGTTTACGGGCCGCTACTGGGTGGCAGCCATGCCAGGCCGCTCAGTTCCTATGCGCCGGAGCTGTCGTTCTACTGCACCAGCATGACCAAGTCGGTGCTGACCGGCCTGCGCGTGGGCTATCTGGCCATGCCCAAGCGCCTGGCGCTGCGCACCGAGAGCATCTTGCGAGTCAACAGCTGGATGGCCACACCCCTGGTGGCGGAGATTGCATCGCGCTGGATCAATGACGGGCGCGCGGCGCAGTTGGTGGCGTTGCAGCGCACCTTGCTGGGCGAGCGCCAGGCGTTGTTGCGTGAGTACCTGGGGGAATATGTACGTGGCCAGCACGCCCATGCCTTAGGTGCGTGGCTGAACATTCCCGAGCGCTGGGAAGTGGACAGCCTGGTACGTGCCTTGCGCCGCCGGCAGATTGCGGTGACGCCACCGGAGCCGTTCCTGGTGCGCGGTACACCGCGGCCACGGGCCGTGCGCTTGTGCGTGGGCGCCGAGTGTTCGGACGCAAAGCTGCGCCAGGCCTTGGGCGATATGCGGGAGTTGTTCGGGCAGTACCCGCAGATCCACGAGCTTTGAGCGGCCTGTACCGGCCTCTTCGCGGGTAAACCCGCTCCCACAGGAATCGCGCATTTCCTGAACCCCGCACGGAACCTGTGGGAGCGGGTTTACCCGCGAAGAGGCCGGCGCAGGCAAAAACAAATTCCCCGGCAAATTGCCCTAGTACATTCATCACGACAATTTTCGCCTCATACACTCCGCCCAACATCAGCTCACTTGTTGGGTCCCGGTCATGTCAGTGCTCTCGCTTCACGATCTCTACCTCGCCCGCCAGCGTATCCACGGCCTGGTGCGCAGCACGCCGCTGGAACTTTCCCCCAGCCTGTCACGGCGCCTGGGTACGCCGGTCTACCTGAAGCTCGAAGCCCTGCAGACCACCGGCAGTTTCAAGCTGCGCGGCGCCAGCAACGCCATCGCCGTACTCAGCGCTGAACAACGCGCATGCGGCGTGGTTACGGCCTCCACCGGTAATCACGGGCGGGCGGTGGCCCACGCTGCTGCGCAACTGGGTGTGAAGGCAACCGTGTTTCTTTCGCAACTGGTGCCAGCCAACAAGGTCCAGGCCATCCGCGACCTGGGTGCCGAAGTTTGCGTCATCGGCCATTCCCAGGACGATGCCCAACAGGCCGCGCAACAACATGCCGAGCAACAGGGCGCAACGCTGATTCCACCTTTCGATCACCCCCAGGTCATCGCCGGCCAGGGCACGCTGGGCCTGGAAATCATCGAGCAGTTGCCCGAGGTGGAGCAGGTGCTGATTCCGCTGTCCGGTGGTGGCCTGTTCGCGGGTGTGGCGTTGGCCATGAAAAGCATCAAGCCGGCGATCACCACCCACGGCATCAGCATGCAGCGCGGCGCGGCGATGTACGCCAGCCTGCAGGCCGGCAAACCGGTCGAGGTGGAGGAACTGCCGACCCTTGCCGACTCGCTCGGCGGCGGCATCGGCTTGGGCAACCAGCACACCCTGAGCATGACCCAGCGTCTGCTCGACCACCTTCACCTGCTGCCGGAAGCGTCGATCGCCAATGGCATGCGCCACGCCTACCAGCACGAACGGCTGGTACTCGAAGGTGCCGGCGCGGTCGGCATCGCCGCGCTGCTCGACGGCCTGGTGACGGCCCGCGGCCCGGTCGTGGTGGTGGTCAGCGGGCGCAACGTCGACAGCGCACAGCATCAGCGCGTCATCAACGGCGGCGACGCCTGAAACTCACGTTTCCTTCACTGGAGGTATTCGAATGCCGGCCATCACCTTGCTCAGCGAAGCCGACCTGCGTAGCTGCATCACCCTCGACCGCGACGCGATCGATGCTATCGAGCAGGCCTTTGCCCTGCTTGCCACGGCCAAGGTGGCGATGCCACCGATCCTGCGCCTGGATGTGCCCGAGCACAACGGCGAGGTAGATGTGAAAACCGCCTACCTGCCGGGGCTGGAGCGTTTCGCGATCAAGGTCAGCCCGGGCTTTTTCGACAACCCCAAGCTTGGCCTGCCCAGCCTCAACGGCATGATGATGCTGCTGTCAGCCCGCACTGGCCTGCTCGATGCCTTGCTCCTCGACAATGGCTACCTCACCGCCGTGCGCACCGCTGCAGCCGGTGCGGTAGCTGCACGCTGGCTGTCGCGGCAGGACAGCCGCAGCGTGGCCCTGATCGGCAGTGGCGAACAGGCACGCCTGCAGCTGCAGGCACTGCGCCTGGTGCGGCC
Organism: Pseudomonas sp. NLJ1; assembly: GCF_049486705.1. NCBI lineage: Bacteria > Pseudomonadati > Pseudomonadota > Gammaproteobacteria > Pseudomonadales > Pseudomonadaceae > Pseudomonas > Pseudomonas sp. NLJ1. The sequence continues at coordinate 3,618,498 of NZ_CP137735.1, forward strand.
GATCGAGCAGGTCAAGGTGTGGGGGCGCGATGCGCAGAGAACCGCAGCGTTATGTGATGACCTGGGGCGCGATGGGCAACTGCAGGTAAAGGCTTGCGACAGTGTCGACCAGGCCATGCAGGCGGTCGATATCGCCATCACCTGTACCCCCAGCCGCGAGCCGCTGATCCAGCCGCATCACCTGCAACCGGGGCTGCACATCACCGCCATGGGCTCGGATGCCGAGCACAAGAACGAGATCGCGCCCACGGCCCTGGCCCGGCTCGACCGTTATGTCGCCGACCGCCTGAGCCAGACCCGCGTGCTGGGCGAACTGCACCACGCCTTGCGCGCTGGCGCAGTCAGCCAACAGGCCGTTCATTCCGAGCTGGGCCAGATCATCGCCGGCCTGCACCCGGGCCGCGTACAGGCCGAAGAGGTCACCCTGTGCGACCTGACCGGCACCGGGGCCCAGGACACCGCCATCGCCAACCTTGCCTTCGAACGCGCAATCGCCGCCCACAAAGGCCTGGCGTTTAACAGCTGACAGTTTTCGCAACCCACTCACAAGAAGGGCATCCGTATGTCACAGACAGTGGTCAACCTGCCGTTCAGTCGGCAGGAGTACGCCCAGCGCCTGGCCAAGACCCGCGCTGCCATGCAGGCACAGGGCCTGGAGCTTTTGCTGGTAACCGATCCATCGAACATGGCCTGGCTCACCGGCTATGACGGCTGGTCGTTCTACGTGCACCAGTGCGTGCTGCTGGCGCTCGATGGCGAGCCGGTCTGGTTTGGCCGCGGCCAGGACGCCAACGGCGCCAGGCGCACGGTGTTCATGCAGCACGACAACATCGTCGGCTACCCGGACATCTATGTGCAGTCACGCGAGCGCCACCCGATGGACTACCTGTGCCAGGAGGTGATTCTGGCCAAGGGCTGGGGCGGCCTGAGCATCGGCGTGGAGATGGACAACTACTACTTCAGCGCGGCGGCTTACCAGGCGCTGTGCAAGCACTTGCCGCAGGCGCGTTTCAGCGATGCCGCCGGGCTGGTCAACTGGCAGCGGGCGGTCAAGTCGCCGCAGGAAATCGAATACATGCGCATCGCTGCGCGCATCGTCGAAAAGATGCACGGGTGCATCCTCGAGCGTATCGAGCCCGGCATGCGCAAGAACGAGCTGGTGGCCGAGATCTACCGCAGCGGCATCCTCGGTGTCGATGGCCATGGCGGCGACTACCCGGCGATCGTGCCGTTGTTGCCGACTGGCGCTGATGCCAGCGCGCCGCACCTTACCTGGGACGATTCCCCGTTCACCCGCGGCGCCGGCACGTTCTTCGAGATTGCCGGCTGCTACAAGCGCTACCACTGCCCGCTGTCGCGCACCGTGTACCTGGGCAAGCCGCCGCAACACTTTCTCGATGGCGAAAAGGCGGTGGTCGAAGGTATCGCGGCCGGCCTCGATGCCGCGCGGCCAGGCAACACCACCGGTGACATCGCCAGGGCGTTCTTCCGCGTGCTGGAGAAGTTCGGCATACACAAGGACAGCCGCTGTGGTTACCCGATCGGCATCAGCTACCCGCCAGATTGGGGCGAGCGCACCATGAGCCTGCGCCCGAGCGACACCAGCGTGCTGCAACCGGGCATGACCTTCCACTTCATGCCGGGGCTGTGGATGGATGACTGGGGCCTGGAGATCACCGAAAGCATCCTTATCACCGAGACCGGGGTCGAGACCCTGTGCAACGTGCCGCGCCAGCTGTTCGTGAAGGACTGACCCATGAATGCGATCGCACAGGCCGCCGCCACGGTGGCCAACCCCATCACCTGTACCTTGGATTTCGAGCAGGACGGCGTGCAGCACGGCTTCCTCAAGCTGCCGTACTCGCGTGACGACTCGGCCTGGGGGGCGGTGATGATTCCGCTGACGGTGGTCAGGAACGGCAATGGCCCGACAGCCTTGCTCACGGGCGGCAATCACGGTGACGAATACGAAGGCCCGGTGGCGCTGAGCAAGCTGGCCCAGCAGCTGCAGGCCGGGCAGGTAAGCGGGCGGGTGATCATCGTGCCGTTCATGAACACACCGGCGTTCCAGGCGGGCACCCGCACCTCGCCGATCGACCGGGGCAACCTCAACCGCAGCTTCCCTGGCCGGCCTGATGGCAGCGTGACGGAAAAGATCGCCGACTATTTCCGCCGCACCTTGCTGCCGTTGGCCGATATCGTCCTGGACATCCACTCCGGTGGTCGCACCCTCGATTTCCTGCCGTTCGCTGCATGCCATGTACTGCCCGACAAGGCCCAGCAGGCCCGCTGTGAAGCCGGCATGCGGGCCTTCGCCGCGCCCTACAGCATGCGCATGCTCGAGCTGGATGCGCAGGCGATGTACGACACCGCGGCAGAAGAGCAGGGCAAGGTGTTCATCACCACCGAACTGGGCGGTGGTGGCACCTCCACGGCGAAAAGCGTGGCCCTGGCGGAGCGTGGCGTGCGCAATGTGCTGATTCACGCCGGCATCCTCGCCGGCGAAGTGGAGCAGGGCGAGACAACCCTGCTGGACATGCCCGATGGCGATTGCTTCATCGCCAGCGAGCACGACGGCTTGCTGGAGATGTGCCGCGACCTGGGCGAAACGGTCAGCCAGGGTGAAGTGATCGCCCGTATCCATGACATCCGCCGCACCGGCAGTGCCCCGGTCGAGTACCGCGCCCGCCGCAGTGGCTTGCTCGCAGCCCGGCACTTTCCCGGGCTGGTGCAGTGCGGCGACACCCTGGCGGTGATCGCCGACGTACTGGCCTGAACCTGGCGCCAAGACAACGAGGTATGGAGAACAGTCATGTCACACCACTACCCATTCAACAGCCTGTGCCACGTCGATGGCCAATGGCTGCACAGCCACAGCGGCAACAGCATCGCCGTGCATGACCCGGCCAACCGCCAGGTGATCGGCCATGTGCCACTGCTTGACCACGAGCAGATCGTCGCTGCAGTGGATGCCGCCCATCGGGCTTTCACGGCCTGGCGCCAGCAGAGCCTGGACAGCCGCGCTGCGCTGTTGCGGCGCTGGGCCGAATTGATGCTCGAGCACCAGGAGGCGCTGGCGCGCATTCTCAGCGAGGAGCAGGGCAAGCCGCTGGCCGAAGCACGCGGTGAAATCGCCTATGCGGCAAGCTTCATCCCCTGGTTTGCCGAGGAGGCCCGGCGCCTCAACGGGCAGACCATCCCCAGCCATATTGCGGGTGCCCAGCTGAGTACGCTGAAGGAGCCCGTCGGGGTCTGCGCGCTGCTCACCCCGTGGAACTTCCCCAGCGCCATGATCACCCGCAAGGCGGCTGCGGCGTTGGCGGCCGGCTGCACGGTGGTGGTCAAGCCGGCCCACGAAACACCGTTCTCGGCGCTGGCCCTGGCCCAGCTGGCAGAGGACGCCGGCTTCCCGCCGGGGGTGTTCAACGTGGTGATCGGCGAGCCGCAGATGGCCATGGAAACCCTGGTGCGCGACAGCCGCGTGCGGGCGGTCAGCTTCACCGGCTCGACCCGGGTCGGCAAGCTGGTGCTGCAAGCCGCGGCTCAGGATGTGAAGAAAGTGGCGCTGGAGCTGGGCGGCAACGCGCCGTTCATCGTCTGCGCCGATGCCGACCTGGAGCTGGCCGTACGGGTGGCCGTGGCAGCCAAGTTCCAGACGTCTGGCCAGGACTGCTGTGCGGCCAACCGGATCATGGTGCAGCGGCCGTTGTACGAAGCATTCCTGGTGCGCTTCGCAGAAGCAGTGCGGGCGCTGAAGGTTGGCCCGGCGATGGTCGATGGCGAGGAGACAGCGGCAGAGGTCGGCCCGCTGATGCACCAGGCCGCCTTCGATGCCACCCAGGCCCGGGTCGAGGACGCCCTGCAGCGTGGCGCCCGGCGCCTGGTCGGTGGCGAGGGCCATGCGCTGGGTGGCTGGTTCTTCCAGCCGACGGTGCTTGCCGATGTCACGCCGGCGATGCGCATCTACCAGGAAGAAAACTTCGCGCCGATTGCCGGGGTCATGCCGTTCGACACGCTGGAGCAGGCCATCACCATGGCCAATGACACCGAGTACGGCCTGGCTGCCTACATCGTCGGCAACCGCCTCGATGTCGTGCACCCGCTGGTGCGCCGGCTCGACCACGCGATGGTGGCGATCAACGGCGTCAAGTTCACCGGCCACCCCATCCCGTTCGGCGGCATGAAAGCCTCGGGCCTGGGCCGCGAAGGCGGCAGCGAGGGCTTCGAACCCTTCGTCGAAACCAAATACGTTTGCTTGCACCACCACGGTCAGTTCTAAGGAGTGTTTGCCATGAGCCAAGATTACAGCCAGCTGTTCGATCAGGACCGCGCCCACTTCATGCACCCTTCGACCCATGCCCATGACCACGCCAGCGGCGCGCTCAAGGGCCGGATCATCACCGGTGCCGAGGGCATTCGCCTGCGTGACCACGAAGGCCGCGAACTGATCGACGCCTTCGCCGGCCTGTACTGCGTGAACATCGGTTACGGGCGTACCGAGGTCGCGGACGCCATCCATCGCCAGGCCAAGGAGCTGGCGTATTACCACACCTACGTCGGCCACTCGACCGAGGCGATCATCGAGCTTTCCAGCCGTATCATCGACTGGGCGCCGGCCGGGATGAAAAAGGTCTATTACGGCTTGTCGGGGTCCGATGCCAACGAGACCCAGGTCAAGCTGGTGCGTTACTACAACAACATCCTGGGGCGTCCACTCAAGAAGAAGATCATCTCGCGCGACCGTGGCTATCACGGCTCGGGCATCATGACCGGCAGCCTTACCGGCCTGCCCAGCTTCCACCAGCATTTCGACCTGCCGGTGGAGGGCGTCAAGCATACGGTCTGCCCGCACTGGTACCGCAAGGCACCGGCCGGCATGGACGAGCAGGCCTTCGTGCGCTACTGCGCCGACGAGCTGGAGCAACTGATCCTGGCCGAAGGCCCCGACACCGTCGCCGCGTTCATTGGCGAGCCGCTGATGGGCACCGGTGGCATCATCGTGCCGCCCAAGGGTTACTGGCAGGCGATCCAGGCGGTGCTTGATCGCTACGACGTGCTGTTGATCGCCGACGAAGTGGTGTGCGCCTTTGGCCGCCTGGGCTCGAAGATGGGCAGCCAGCGCTACGACATCCGCCCGGACCTGATCACCACGGCCAAGGGCCTGACCAGCGCCTATGCGCCTCTGTCGGCCGTGATCGTTGGCGAGAAGGTGTGGAACGTGATCGAAGAAGGCTCGCAGAAAGCCGGCCCCATGGGCCACGGCTGGACCTACTCCGGGCATCCGATTTGCGCAGCGGCGGCGCTGGCCAACCTGGATATTCTCGAGCGCGAGAACCTGACCGAGAATGCCGAAGTGGTGGGGGCTTACCTCAACCGGCGCATGCGCGAAACCTTCGAAGGCCACCCGCTGGTAGGTGAAGTACGGGGTGACGGCATGCTTTGCGCGGTCGAGTTCATGGCCGATCGCGAGGCGCGCACGGCGTTCGACCCGGCGTTGAAAGTAGGGCCACAGGTGTCGGCAGCGTGCCTTGAGCGCGGGATGATTGCCCGGGCCATGCCGCATGGTGACATTCTCGGTTTTGCACCGCCGTTGGTGCTCAGCCAGGAGGATGCCGAGCAGATCGTCGCCATCACCAAAGCGGCGGTCGATGAGGTGGCTGGCAAGGTGCTCGGCTGAGCATTGCAGGGGCCGCCGTGCGGCCCCATCGCCGGCCTCGGCAGGCGAACCGACTGACGGTCCCACCCACCCCTCATCCTTGCCTACGCTGATAATCCCAACCTGCTGAAGCAAGGAGAACCGTCATGGCCTTCCAATACAAGCGTCTGGACAAGAACAACGCCGCCGTGCTGCTGGTCGACCACCAGACCGGCCTGCTCTCGCTGGTAAGGGACATCGACCCCGACCGCTTCAAGAACAACGTCCTGGCCCTGTCGGACCTGGCCAAGTACTTCAAGCTGCCGACCATTCTCACCACCAGTTTCGAGACCGGCCCCAACGGCCCGCTGGTGCCCGAACTGAAAGAGCAGTTCCCCGACGCCCCGTACATCGCCCGCCCCGGCAACATCAACGCCTGGGACAACGAGGACTTCGTCAAGGCCGTCAAGGCCACCGGCAAGAAGCAGCTGCTGATCGCCGGCGTGGTGACTGAAGTGTGCGTGGCCTTCCCGGCACTGTCGGCTCTGGAGGAGGGCTTCGAGGTATTCGTCGTCACCGACGCCTCCGGCACCTTCAACGAACTGACTCGTGACTCGGCCTGGCGGCGCATGGAGGCCGCCGGTGCGCAACTGATGACCTGGTTCGGCGTGGCCTGCGAGCTGCACCGTGACTGGCGCAATGACATCGAAGGGCTGGGGACCCTGTTCTCCAACCATATTCCGGATTACCGCAACCTGATGACCAGCTACAACAAGCTGGCCAAGTAATCCGGCCTCGAGGCCACACCCTACCCTGTGGGAGCAACTGTCTTACTCGATTTCTAAAGGCTGGCGCGTTCCTGTGGGAGCGGGTTCACCCGCGAATGCGTCAGTGAAGCTGCCGACGCTTTCGCGGGTGAACCCGCTCCCACAGTCAGCCGAATACCCAACAAATCAATCGACTAGACGCACAACCTGCGAAAACAACAAGCGAAGCGGCAAACTGCCATGGATCGACCATACTGACTCTTCATTCGCCCTCAGGAGAGTGCCATGTCGAAGTCGTCCAGGAAGAAAGACGCCAAGGACCAGTCGGAGAAATTGGGCGGCAAGGCCTACGAGAAGGAACTCAAGCAGCTGCATGTGGAATTGGTGAAGCTGCAGGAGTGGGTGGTGGCCAAGGGCCTGAAGGTGTGCATTGTCTTCGAGGGCCGCGACGGTGCCGGCAAGGGCGGTACCATCAAGGCCATCACCGAGCGTGTCAGCCCCAGAGTATTCCGCGTGGTGGCACTGCCGGCGCCGACCGAGCGGGAAAAGACCCAGATGTACCTGCAGCGCTATGTCGGCCATCTGCCGGCCGCAGGTGAAGTGGTGATCTTCGATCGCAGCTGGTACAACCGTGCCGGGGTCGAACGGGTGATGGGCTTCTGCTCGAACGAACAGGCCGACCGGTTCCTGGCTGGCGTGCCGCTGTTCGAAAAGGTCATGGTCGAGTCGGGCATCATCCTCATCAAGTACTGGCTCGAGGTCAGCGCCGAAGAGCAGACCCGGCGCCTGCAGGACCGCATCAACGACGGCCGCAAGCTGTGGAAGCTGTCGCCCATGGACCTCAAGTCCTACACCCGCTGGGATGACTACACACAGGCCCGTGATGAGATGTTTGCCGCCTCGGATACCGCTTGGGCGCCCTGGTTCATGGCCCACTCCAACGACAAGCGGCGTGCCCGGCTGAACATCATCAGCCATCTGCTGACACGCATTCCCTACAAGGACATCACCCGAGAGCAGGCAGTGAAGCTGCCCAGACGCGGCAAGATCGGCAAGTACAAGGCCGTTGCCTACCCGTTCAAAGAAGTGGAACAGCGTTTCTGATCCCCTCCCTGCGGGGAGCAGCGAGGGTGCAAACCTATGCCACATGACGGCAGCCTGCTACAGGCGACGGTGGTGTTTTTGCTGGCCGTGGTACTTCTGGTACCGCTGGCGCAGCGTTTGAAAATGGGGGCGGTGCCTGGCTATCTGCTGGCGGGCATTCTGATAGGGCCATCGGTGTTTGGCCTGCTGAACAACCCGGATAACGTGGCGCGCCTGTCGGAGATGGGCGTGGTGATGCTGCTGTTCGTCATCGGCCTGGAGCTGTCGCCGCGGCGTTTGTGGAGCATGCGCCGCGCGTTGTTTGGCGTTGGCTCGCTACAAGTGGGCCTGAGCGCTGTGGTGCTTGGCCTGCTGGCGTACTGGCTGTTCGACCAATCGAAGCCGGCTGCCATCGTGCTGGGGGTGGGCCTTGCGTTGTCGTCCACCGCGTTTGGCCTGCAGGTACTGGCCGAGCGCAAGGATCTGGGCAAGCCGCACGGCCGCCTCGCTGTGGCGATCCTGCTGTTCCAGGACATTGCCGCGATCCCGCTGATTGCCGTGGTGCCACTGCTCGGTGGTGATGTCAGTACCGCCGACGAAGGTGCCTGGCCGATGCTGGCGGTGGCGGTTGGCATAGGTGTGGTGATCATCTTTGGCCGCTACCTGCTGACCCCTGTCTTCAAATGGACAGTCGGTTCGGGCCTGCCCGAACTGTCTACCGCTACCGCCTTGCTGGTGGTGCTGGGCACCGCCTGGGTGATGGAGCACGTGGGTGTGTCCATGGCACTGGGGGCATTTCTTGCGGGCGTCCTGATGGCCGAGTCGCCTTTCCGCCACGAACTGGAATCCCAGATCGAGCCCCTCAAGGGTTTGCTGCTGGGGCTGTTCTTCGTCGGGGTGGGGATGAGCGCCGACCTGCGTCTGCTGTTCGGCATGCCGTTGCTGGTGCTGGGGCTGACCCTGCTGCTGGTGGTCATCAAGCTGCCGCTGCTGTATGGCCTGGGGCGCATGGCCGGTGGGCTCAACCAGGCCCAGGCATTGTGCCTGGGCGTGGTGCTGGCGTCTGGCGGCGAGTTTGCTTTCGTGGTGTTCAAGCTGGCGCTGGACCATCAGGTGCTGGCGCAGCAGGTGCACGACCTGCTGGTGCTGGCCATCACCTTGTCGATGGCGGTGGTGCCCTTGGTAATGATGGCCCTGGCGCGGCAGTTGCGTGACGACAGCCCAGCCCAGGCAAGCCCTGAAACGGGCCATTGAAACGCGCCACATGGCGCACCTGATTCGGAGGTGAAGCATGCAACCGGGTATCAAGCTGGACAGCAGCCTGTCGCGGGGCTTGCTCGATGTACTCATCAAGGCCGGCCTGGTGGCCGCCCTGGTGATTTTCGCCTTCCAGACGTTCCAGCCGTTCCTGGAGCTGATGTTGTGGGCGGTGATCCTGGCGGTGACCTTGTACCCGTTGCATTGCCGCATCCAGCGCCGCACAGGGCTCAAGGACGGGCTTTCGGCGACGCTGGTCGTTCTACTGGTACTGGTGGTGCTGCTGGTGCCGATCTACCTGGTGGTGATGTCCATCGGCGAATCGGTGGACAGCCTGGTGACGCTGCTCAAGAGCGGTGCCTGGAGCGTGCCGGCACCTCCCGAGTCGGTGGCGGCCTGGCCACTGATCGGGCCGAAGGTGCATGCCCTGTGGCTGGCGGCCTCCGAAAACATGGCCAGTGTGCTGAACCAGTGGATGCCCCAGCTCAAGGGGGCAGGGCGCACGGTACTGGGGGCGGCGGCCAGCGCTGGTGGGGCCTTCCTGCTATTCATCGGTGCAATCATCATCTCGGGGGTGATCATGGCTTTCGGGCAACGCGGTGAAATCGCGGCTCAGCGTATCGCCATGCGGGTATCGGGCGAGGAGCGCGGCAAGCCACTGGCCAAGCTGTGCACAGCCACCATTCGCGCGGTGGCCCAGGGCGTGATCGGCATTGCCTTCATCCAGATGCTGCTGATCGGCGTCGGCTTCGTCATCAAAGGGGTACCGGGTGCCGGGATGCTGGCGATCGTCATCCTCATGCTGGGGATTGCCCAGGCCCCCGCCACGCTGATCACGTTGCCGGTGATCATCTACGTATTCAACGCCGAGGGCTTTACCGTGGCGACCATCATCTTCGCCATCTATACCTTCGTCGCCGGGCTTGCCGACAACGTGCTCAAACCGCTGCTGCTGGGGCGCGGGGTGGACGTGCCGATGCCGGTGGTGCTGATCGGGGCACTGGGCGGGATGGTGGTCAAAGGCATCATCGGCCTGTTCATTGGCCCAGTGATCCTGGGCGTCACTTATGTACTGTTCTGGCAGTGGGTAGCGCTGCAGGTGCCGGAAAACCCCGTCGAACCGACGGCGTGAGCCAAGGACTGCCATGCCCGGACGCGTCTATGGTTGTGCACTGAGCCTGGTGGCCATGTTGGTGGGCTGCACTCAAGTGGGCCCGGACTTCCAGCCGCCGCAAGACCCATGGCTGGGCACCTGGAACACCCCGCTGCTAGAGCAGGCCGGGCAGCAGGCCGCGGCGCCCGACCTGCGCCAGTGGTGGACCGTGTTCGCCGACCCGGCGCTGGATGCCTTGATCGCCGAGGCCGATGCCAATAACAGCAACCTGCGCGTGGCCGGCTTGCGCATTGCCGAAGCCCGCGCCCAGTTGGCCATCGTGCAGACCGGGCGTTATCCACAGCTGCAGCAGGTGCGCGCCCAGAGCCTGTACCTGAAACAGGACCAGTCCGGTACTGCCACCGCTCGCGATTCGGTGTTCTGGCAATCCAGCGCGGGCTTCGACGTCGGCTGGGAAATCGACTTCTGGGGGCGCTTCAGCCGCGCCATCGAAAGCGCCGACGCCGTCTACTTCGCCTCCCAGGCCAACTACGCCGATGCCATGTTGCTGTTGCGTGCGCAGGTGGCCGACACCTACTTTGCCCTGCGCACCGCCGAGGCGCGGCTGGATATCGCCGAAGAGAACGCCCGCCGCCAGGCGCGCAGCCTGGAGATAACCGAGCGGCTGTTCCGTCATGGCGAAAATGACGAACTCGACTGGCAACAGGCGCGTACCCAGTACCTGGCTACCCAGGCCACCATCCCCGAGTTCCAGAACCAGCTCAATGGCCTGCGCAACGTGCTGTGCTCGCTGCTCGGCCGGCCACCCGGGCCGCTGCCACAGCTGGATGCCGGCCACGGCCAGTTGCCGTTACCGGACCGTGCCGTGCTGCAGGACGTGCCCGCCAACCTGCTGCAGCGTCGCCCGGACATCCGTGCCGCCGAGCAGGCGGTAGCGGCGCAATCGGCGCTGGTCGGGGTGGCCGAGGCTGACCTTTATCCACAGCTGAGCCTGCTGGGCAGCATCGGCTGGAGCTTCGTCACGGCCAATCACCTGCCCGATACCTTCGACATCGCCGCCGGGCCCAGCCTGATCTGGAACCCGTTCGACTACGGCCGCCGCAAGAACGCCGTGCGCGTGGAAGACGCCCGCTTGCAGCAACTGATCGAGTTTTATCACCAAGGTGTGCGCGAAGCCGCCCGCGAGGCCGACGATGCCGCCAGCGGGCTGGTGCGTTCGCTGCAGAGCGCAAGCATTCGCGACCAGGCCTCGCAGGCCGCGCAGCGCTCGCTGAACCTGGCCAGTTCGCAGTACCGCGAAGGCTTTGCCGACTTCCAGCGCGTGCTCGACGCCCAGCAACTGCTGCTGCAGCAACAGGACGGCTACCTGGTCAGCCGCGGCAATGCCGTCAGCAGCCTGGTGACGCTGTACAAGGCCCTGGGCGGCGGCTGGGACGCCAGCCGCACACCGATCGACCCGGCCACCCGCCAACAGATGCAGCAACGCACAGACTGGGGCGAACTGCTCGACGAGCCGGGCCCCAGCGCCCATGCACAAGGTGAAACGAAATGAGCGACGCTACGCCGACGCCACCCCCGCCAGCCCCCGATCGCGGCATGCGCTGGGTGCTGCTGCTGATTGCCGTGAGCCTGCTGTGGTACCTGCTGGCCGACCGCTTCACGCCCTATACCCAGCAGGCCCGCCTGCAGGCCTACGTGGTGCCGGTTAGTGCCGAGGTGGCCGGGCAGGTGAAGCGTGTGGCGGTGGGCAACAACCAGGAAGTACGCAAGGGCGATGTGCTGTTCGAACTGGACCAGGAGCAATACCGCATCGCCCTGGCCCGCGCCGAAGCCGACCTGGACGCGGTACGCCGGCAGATCGGCGCTCACACCGCTGGCATCGACTCGGCCCAGGCGGCGCTGGTGGCGGCCCAGGCCAACGAGCGCAAGGCGCGGCAAGACGCCGAACGGCTCAAGCGCTTGATCGATGAAGACCCGGGAACGGTGTCGGTGCGCCGCCTGGAGGGTGCCCAGGCCACCCGCGACCAGGCTATCAGCCAGGTGGCGGCAGCCCGTGCCGAAGTTGAGCGGGCCCGTGAGCAGCAGGGCGGGGCGCAGGACGACAACGCCCAACTGCGCAGCGCGGCGGCCAATGTGGAAAAGGCCCGACTGGACCTTGCGCGCACTGTGGTACGCGCCGATGCAAACGGGCTGATTACCGACCTGCGCACCGACGTTGGCCATTATGTCGGTGCCGGCAGCCCAATGATGACCCTGATCGCCATCCATGACGTGTGGATAAGTGCCGACATGACCGAGAACAACCTCGCTCGGCTGCGCCCTGAAACCCCGGTACTGGTAGTGCTCGATGCGCTGCCCGGCACGGTGCTGAAGGGGCGCATTCGCAGCATCGGCTACGGCGTGAGCGTGGGCCAGAGTAATCCGCCGGGCACGTTGCCGACCGTGCAGAACAGCCGCGAGTGGCTGCGTTCTGCGCAGCGCTTCCCGGTGATCGTCGAACTGGAGCGTGACCAGTTGCAGGACAAGAGCGGTTTGCGGGTTGGCGGCCAGGCCGAAGTCATGGCCCTGCCAAGCGAGGGCAACCCATTGAACCTGCTGGGCCGGCTGTTCATGTGGCTGATGAGCTGGCTGTCGTATGCCTATTGAGCTGCGCCGCCTGCGCGCCCTGCGCCTGGCATGGGGCGTGGCGCTGTGCCTAGCGGTGAGTTTCGGCATCGGCCTGCCGGTGCCGATCCTGGCGCCGGTATTTGCGGTGCTGTTGCTGGCCATGCGCAGCCAGCCCTTGCCCCTGCGTGCGGCACCGGCCCTGGCGGTGCTGGTGCTGCTTGCCTGTGGCAGCGGGCTGCTGCTGATTCCGCTGTTGCGCCATGCCCCGGCGAGTGGGGTGTTGTTGGTGGGGGGTGGGGTTTTCCTGACCTTGCGTTATGCGCTGAAAGGCGGCAACGGCCTGCTGGCCAATTTGCTGGTGATCGGCCTGACCATGATTGCCGCCGCCGGCACCAGCGACTTCACCCTGGCGCTGTCGGTGGTCGAAGCGCTGGCCAAAGGCATGCTGCTGGCGGTACTGGGTAGCGCTGCAGCACATGTGCTGTTTCCCGAGCCGGCCGATGCGCCGGCACAACCGGCACCGCCTCTGCTCGATAGTGATCAGGTGAGCTGGGTCGCCTTGCGTGCCACGTTGATCGTCATGCCGGCCTTTTTGCTGGCGCTGATCGCCCCGGACCAGTACATGCCGCTGATCATGAAGGCAGTGAGCCTGGGGCAGCAGGCCGGCGAAACCCGCGCGCGGCATGCCAGCCGCGAGCTGATCGGCTCGACCTTGCTTGCCGGGTTGCTGGCGATACTGACGTGGGGCGCGTTGAGCCTGTTCGTGCACCTGTGGATGTTTTTCCTGTGGGTGCTGCTGTTCGTCCTTTGGCAGGGGCGCAGGCTTTACCGTGCGGTGGATACCAGGCAAAGCCCGGCATACTGGGTGAGTTGCCTGACGACCATGCTGATCTTGCTGGGGCAGTCGGTGCAGGACAGCGCGGGCGGGCAGGATGTGTATCGTGCCTTTGCCGTGCGCATGGCGTTGTTCCTGGCGGTGTCGGTGTATGCCAGTGCCATGCTCATATGGATTGATCGGCTTCGGACAAGGCGTGGGCTTGTTCGCGGGTAAACCCGCTCCCACAAGGATTGTGTGATCCCATGGGCAACGCCATGCCTGTGGGAGCGGGTTCACCCGCGAAGAGGCCAGTCCAGGAAAACCTAGGGCTTCCAGTCAACCCCACTCTCTTCCAGATAGGCATCCACCGCCGCACCGACAGTGGGATGAAACGCCGACTCCCCCATATGCTCGAACAACTCGAACCGCCGCATCTTGTCCTTTACCGGGTCCTTCATCTCGGCAAATTGCAACTCCACCCCCCGCGCCTCCAGCGCCCGGTCCAGCTCGGCCAGCATGTCTGCCGAGGTGATATCGATGCTGGTCACCGGCTCCGCCGCAATCACCAACCGTTGAACCGGGGTAGGTGATGCGTCCACCGCCGCCATCACCGTGCTCTGGAACTGCTCGGCATTGGCAAAGAACAGCGGCGCGTCCCAACGCAGCAGCACCAGCCCCGGAATGCGTCGGGCCTGTGGATAACGCTGCACATCATGGTAACCGCGGGTGCCATCCACCCGTCCCAGCACCGCATGATGCGGCCGCCAGCCGTCCCACAGGAATTCGATCACCGATATCGCCACGGCAATGCAGATACCGGGAATGGCCCCGAATACCGCTACGCCGACGAAGCAGGTGAACGACAGCCAGAATTCCCATTGCTGCATGCGGAAGATGCGCTTGAGGTCGGCAAACTCGAACAGGCCCAACGCTGCGGCGATTACCACCGCCGCCAGGGCGCTGTTGGGCAGGTGTTGCATCAGGTTGGGCGCGACCAGCAGCAACAGGGTTACCGCCAGCGCGCCGATGATACCGGTAAGTTGGGTTTTCGAACCCGCCGCCTCGGCCACCGGGGTACGCGACGAGCTGCTGCTGATCGGGATGCCCTGGAACAGTCCGGAGGCCAGGTTGGCCACACCCAGGCCGAACATTTCCTGGTTCGGATTGACCGGCATCTTCATGCGCGCGGCATAGGAGCGCGACAGCACGCTGGTATCGGCGAACGACACCAGTGCCACCGCGATGCCGCCTAGCAATACTTCCACCAGGTCGATATCGTTGACCCAGGGGAAGACCAGGCTGGGTAGCCCCTGGGGCAGTTCGCCGAGCACTTTCACGCCTTGCTGGTCGAGCCCCAGCAGGCTCACCGCCAGCGTAGCCGCCACCACCGCAATGAGAATGCCCGGCAAGCGCTTGAACGGCTTGAGCAGCAGGATCAGCGCCAGGCTACCGCCACCGACTACGAAGCTTGGCCAATGGCCCTGGCCGGCGAGCAAGGCCTGGATCAGGTTCCAGGTATCCCGCAGCGGGCCCTGGCTGTCGACCGACAGGCCGAACAGTTTGGGCAACTGACTGATCAGCACCGTGAGGGCAATGCCATTCATGTAGCCATAGCGGATCGGCTTGGACAGCAACTCTGTGATGAAGCCCAGGCGCAGCAAACCGGCGATCACACAGAACGCCCCGGCAACCAGGGCCATCATGCTGGCGATGGCGATAGCCCGTTGCGGCTCGCTGGCGGCATATTGCACCACCACCGCCAGGATCGGCGCGGCCAGTGCCGAGTCCGGGCCCAGTACGAGGATGCGGCTGGGGCCGAACAGGGCATAGGCCAGCAGCGGGATGATGGTGGCGTACAGGCCATAGATTCCGGGTACGCCGGACGCTTCGGCATAGGCGATGCCCACCGGCACCAGCATGGTGGTGAGCACCAGGCCGGCGGCGATGTCTTTGGGTAGCCAGGCGGGTTGGTAGTGGAGCAGGGTGACCAGGCCGGGAAGCCAGCGTTGCCAGTCGAGGCGGGGTTTTTCGGGCATGATGCGCGCGTCCGGGGGAGGGTGCTGAATCACAGCTTAGATGCTGAATTCCGGGGCCGCTTTGCGATCATTTCGCGACACAAGGCTGCTCCCACAGGGGACGCGCGCCCTGCCAAATGCCAGAAAAAACAAAACCCCTTGAGGCGTTGGCCTCAAGGGGTTTGTGGGTACTGCAGGCTGGCGCTTAGACGTTGAAGCGGAAGTGCATCACGTCACCGTCCTTGACAATGTAGTCCTTGCCTTCCAGGCGCCATTTTCCGGCTTCCTTGGCACCGCTTTCACCCTTGAACTGGATGAAGTCGTCATAGGCCACCACTTCAGCGCGGATGAAGCCTTTTTCGAAATCGGTGTGGATAACCCCGGCTGCCTGCGGAGCAGTGGCGCCGACGCGGACGGTCCAGGCACGTACTTCCTGCACGCCGGCAGTGAAGTAGGTCTGCAGGTTCAGCAGCTCGTAACCGGCGCGGATCACGCGGTTCAGGCCAGGCTCTTCCAGGCCCAGGGCCTCGAGGAACATGTCCTTCTCTTCACCGTCGTCCAGCTCGGCGATTTCCGCTTCGATCTTGTTGCACACCGGCACCACTACCGCGCCTTCTTCCTCGGCGATGGCCTTGACCACGTCCAGGTGCGGATTGTTGTCGAAGCCGTCTTCGGCCACGTTGGCGATGTACATGACCGGCTTGCTGGTCAGCAGGTGGAAACCGCGAATGACCGCCTTGTCTTCGGCGCTCATGTTCTTCATCAGGCTGCGCGCAGGCTTGCCTTCGGTGAAGTGCGGGATCAGCTGTTCGAGGATGGCCTTCTGCGCCAGGGCTTCCTTGTCGCCGCCCTTGGCGTTGCGGGCAACCTTCTGCAGTTGCTTCTCGCAGCTGTCGAGGTCGGCGAAGATCAGTTCGAGGTCGATGATCTCGATGTCGCGCTTGGGGTCGACGCTGTTGGAAACGTGGATCACGTTCTCGTCTTCGAAGCAGCGCACCACGTGGGCAATGGCGTCGGTTTCGCGGATGTTGGCGAGGAACTTGTTGCCCAGGCCTTCACCTTTCGAGGCACCAGCCACCAGGCCGGCGATGTCGACGAACTCCATGGTGGTCGGCAGGATGCGGTTTGGCTTGACGATTTCAGCCAAGGCATTCAAGCGCGCATCGGGCATCGGCACGATGCCGCTGTTAGGCTCGATGGTGCAGAAGGGGAAGTTCTCCGCCGCGATGCCAGACTTGGTCAGGGCGTTGAACAGGGTGGACTTGCCGACGTTGGGCAGGCCGACGATGCCGCAATTGAAACCCATGGGTATTCCCCTCTCTAAAGGAAATCAGGCCTTCTGGCTGTGCAGCTCGCGCATCGCCTTGGCAAAGTCGCCGGCAAGCACGTCCGGCAGCACGCCGAGGGCAAAATCGATGCTGGCGTCGAGCTTCTCCTGCTCGGCGCGCGGCGCGCGGCCCAGGACGAAGTTGGAGACCAGTTTGGCGTCGCCCGGGTGGCCGATGCCAAGCCGCAGGCGGTGGAAGTCGTTCTGGTTGCCGAGCTGCGCGATGATGTCGCGCAGGCCGTTGTGCCCACCATGGCCACCGCCGCGCTTGAGCTTGGCGACGCCCGGAGGCAGGTCGAGTTCGTCATGCGCCACCAGGATCGCCTCCGGCTTGATGCGGAAGAAATTGGCCAACGCCGCCACGGCCTGGCCGCTGCGGTTCATGTAGGTGGTGGGGATCAACAAACGAACGTCGTTGCCCTGATGGCTGAATTTAGCCGTCAGGCCGAAATACTTTTTGTCAGCGGTCAGCGAAACGCGCTGGGCGCTGGCAATGCGTTCAACGAAAAGAGCCCCTGCGTTATGCCGGGTCTGTTCGTATTCGGGGCCGGGGTTACCCAGGCCGACGATCAACTGGATGGCGGTCACGTCAGGGGCTCTTCCTTGGAGTTGGTGGGTTACAGGGCGCGCGGCACTGTAACCCGATCAACGCCGGCGTGCGAGTGGATTACTCGGCAGCGCCTTCTGCTTCTGGAGCAACGCGTGGAGCGTGAACGTTGGCAACAGCTTTGTCATCACCGTGGGCCAGAGCTACGAACTCTACGCCTTTCGGAGCTTTCAGGTCCGACAGGTGGATGATGGTGCCGATTTCAGCGTTGGCCAGGTCGACTTCGATGAACTCAGGCAGGTCTTTGGCTTCGCAGGAAACTTCGATCTCGGCTTCTACGTGGGAGATCTCGCCGCCTTTCTTGACCGGGGCTTCTTCGTTGATGAAGTGAACCGGTACCTTGGCGGTCAGTTTCTGGCCAGCAACGACGCGAATGAAGTCGGCGTGCATGATGAACTGCTTGGCTGGGTGACGCTGCATGGCCTTGATGATGACGTTCTGCTTGACGCCGTCAACGTTCAGCTCGATTACGTGGCTGAAGGCAGCTTCGTTTTCGAACAGCTTGGTGATTTCCTTGGCCAGGATGGTCAGGGACTGAGCTTCCTGGTTACCACCGTAGACAACGGCTGGGATGTTCGCGGAGTGACGCAGGCGGCGGCTCGCACCTTTCCCCAGGTCAGTACGCGCTTGGGCGTTCAGAGTGAATTCGGTCATTTTGTTTCTCCAAAATAGCCCCCCGAGGGCGTTTGCGACCAGCGCCAACGGGGATGGCAAAAAAGCCCCGCCCCAACAACCAGTGTTGGGGCGGGGCGCTTTTCGTCAGCGTGTGTTCCGCTTAGCGGAACATCGCGCTGATCGATTCTTCGTTGCTGATGCGGCGGACCGCTTCAGCGACAACCGGTGCGATATCCAGCTGGCGGATACGGTCACAGGCTTGAGCAGCGGCGGACAGCGGAACGGTGTTGGTCACCACCAGCTCGTCCAGTACCGACTTCTCGATGTTCTCGATCGCGCGGCCCGACAGGACAGGGTGCGTGCAGTAGGCGTAAACCTTGGCAGCGCCGTGTTCTTTCAGGGCTTTGGCCGCGTGGCACAGGGTGCCGGCGGTGTCGACCATGTCGTCTACCAGGATGCAGGTGCGCCCTTCGACGTCGCCGATGATATGCATGACCTCGGAGTGGTTAGCCTTCTCGCGGCGCTTGTCGATGATACCCAGGTCGACGCCCAGGGACTTGGCGACGGCACGTGCGCGCACGACACCACCGATGTCCGGGGAGACGATCATCAGGTTCTCGAAACGCTGGTCTTCGATATCGTCGACCAGTACGGGCGAGCCGTAGATGTTGTCGACCGGGATATCGAAGAAACCCTGGATCTGGTCAGCGTGCAGGTCGACGGTGAGTACACGGTCGATACCTACGACAGTGAGCATGTCAGCGACGACTTTGGCGCTGATGGCTACACGTGCCGAACGCGGACGGCGGTCCTGGCGGGCGTATCCGAAGTAAGGAATCACGGCGGTGATTCGGGATGCTGAGGAGCGGCGGAAGGCGTCGGCCATCACTACCAGTTCCATCAGGTTATCGTTGGTCGGGGCACAGGTCGGCTGAATAATGAAGACGTCTTTACCGCGGACATTCTCATTGATCTCAGTGCTGATCTCGCCGTCGGAGAACTTACCGACAGAGACGTCACCGAGAGGGATATGCAGCTGACGTACGACACGCCGAGCCAGATCGGGGTTAGCGTTCCCCGTAAAGACCATCATCTTGGACACGCGCAGTACCTGAAGGCTGAGGGTAACCTGGATGAGTATAAGGAAAATGGCAGGGGCGGCTGGATTCGAACCAACGCATGGCAGGATCAAAACCTGCTGCCTTACCGCTTGGCGACGCCCCTGTATCTGTTGCTGCGAACGCTTATGCGCTCGACTTCTTGACCAGACTTTGCAGCTTGCGATGCAACATCGAAACGTTGCTTCCTTTCGCCACAAACCCTGTTTGGGTCGCTGAAAGAAGGGCCAGAACTTTATCAGCTTCGGCTTTGCTTGGGAAGGCCCCAAACACACAACTTCCAGTACCGGTCAGTCGAGCTTCAGTGAATTTACCCAGTGAATTCAACGCATTGCGAACTTCCGGGTAACTCTGCTCTACCACCGGTTGGCAGTCATTTCGACTGTTTCCCTCGGGAACGGGGCGCATCTTAAGGGGGAGCGAATCACGTGTCAACTGTGGATGTGAAAAAATTTCTACTGTGCTGACAGACACTTGCGGCACAAGCACGACATACCACGGCTCTTCCGGGTCGACCGGGGTCAATTGTTCACCCACGCCCTGGGCGAACGCCGCGTGGCCGCGCACGAAAACCGGTACGTCGGCGCCCAGGCTCAGGCCCAGGGTGGCCAGGCGGTCTTCGCTCCAGTCCAGTTGCCACAGGTGGGCGAGGGCCAACAGGGTAGTGGCGGCATCCGAGCTGCCGCCGCCGATGCCGCCGCCCATGGGCAGCACCTTGCTCAGCCAGATGTCGGCGCCCAACGTCGTGCCCGATTGTTCCTGCAGCTTGCGCGCGGCACGCACGATCAGGTTGCTGTCGTGCGGCACCGCCTCGATTTCGGTATGCAGGCGGATCACGCCGTCGTCACGCACGGCGAAGCTCAGCTCGTCGCCGTGATCGAGAAACTGAAAGACGGTTTCCAGCTCGTGGTAGCCGTCCGCGCGGCGGCCGATGATGTGCAGCCAAAGGTTGAGCTTGGCCGGGGCGGGCAGGGTAAGGGTCTGCATGTATCAGTGCCCCAGCTGGCGCGGCTGCCAGTCCTTGACCACCAGGGTCACGTCGAGGTCCTTGCCGTGCAGCTTCAGGCGCTCGGGCAGCCAGTAGCCGTTCTGCTCCGTGTAGCTCAGGTACTGCACCTGCCAGCCATCCTGGTCGAGGCTGGCCAGGCGGCTGTCGCCGTCCAACGTCAGCTTGCTCTTGCTGTCGGGAGCGGGCAGGCCGCGTACCCACCAGACCAGGTGCGAGACCGGCAACTGCCAGCCCAGTTGCTCTTCCAGCAGGGCTTCGGGGCTTGGGGCCTCGTAGCGGCCCTGGTTGGCGACTTCCAGTACCACGCTGCCGGGGCGACCGGTCAGGCGTGCGGCGCCACGGCCCAGCGGGCCGGCCAGGCGGATGTCGTAGTAGTCCTGGCGTTGCAGCCAGAACAGCGTGCCACTGCCGGAGTCGCGCGGGGCACGGATGCCGACCTTGCCGTTGATCTGCCAGCCATCGAGGCTGCTCAGCTGCTCTTTATGGGCGCGCCACTGCTGCGGGTCGCCGTGGCCCTGCAGGGCCTCGCGGCTACCGAAGCCGGCACAGCCGGCGAGCAGGGCGATCAGGGTGAAGGTAATGCAATGGCGCAGGAACATGGCGTTAGAGAGTCTCGGATCCGGTCAGGCGCAGGAGGGTCTTGCGCAGGATGGGGCTGTCGGCCTGGGCTTCGAAGCCCTTGGCCCAGACCTGGCGGGCTTCGCGTCGCTTGCCGTTGGCCCACAGCACTTCGCCCAGGTGGGCGGCCACTTCGTGGTCGGGGAAGCTGGCAAAAGCCTTGCGCAGGTAGGTTTCAGCCTCGTCGAGGTTGCCCAGGCGGTAATTGACCCAGCCCAGGCTGTCGAGTACCGCCGGGTCGTCGGGGGTCAGCTGATGGGCCTTGTCGATCAGCGCCTTGGCTTCGCTGTAGCGGGTGGTGCGGTCGGCCAGGGTATAGCCGAGGGCGTTCAGGGCCATGGCGTTTTCCGGCTCGCGGGTGATGATGGCACGCAGGTCTTTTTCCATCTGCGGCAGGTCGTCACGCTTTTCGGCCAGCATGGCGCGGGTGTACAGCAGGTTGAGGTCGTCCGGGTAGCGCTGGATGGCTTGTTGCAGCACCTGGCTGGCCTGAGTGTCCTTGTTGTTGTTGCTATAGCTTTCCGATTCGATCAGGAACAGCTGGATGGCGTAGTCCGGCTGGGCTTCGCGGGCATCGGCGAGCAGGCGCGAGGCTTCGGTACCACGGCCGTTGGCAATCAGGATGTCGGCCTGGCGCAGTTGCGCCGGCAGGTAGTCGGGGCCGGGGCCGACCAGGGCGTATTCACGCAGGGCGCCTGCAGGGTCGTGGCGCTCCTCGCGGATGCGGCCCAGGTTCAGGTGTGCGGCGTCGACGTTGCTGTCGCGTTCGATCAGCTCCTGCAGGTAGCCCTCGGCTTCATCCCAGTCCTTGTTTTCCAGGCACACCAGGGCCAGCGAATAGCGCAGCTCGTCGTCCTCGGGGTATTGCTGGACCAGGCTGAGGAACTCGCCCTTGGCATCGGCGATGCGGTCCTGTTCGACCAGGGTGCGGGCGTAGGTCAGACGCAGGCGCTTGTCGTCGGGGTTGTCGCGAATCGCCCCGCGCAGCAGAGGCAGGGCCTCCGGGCCACGGTCCAGGGCTTGCAGCAGGCGCGCGCGCAGCAGGATCGGGGCGATTTCGCCGTTTTGCGGCGGGTGCGACTCGAGCAGCTCCAAGGCTTCTTCGGCCTTGCCGTCCTGGTTCAGCAGCAGGGCCTTGCCGAACACCAGCTGGCTGTTGTCCGGGTACTTCACCAGCAGCCGCTCGAAGCTTTGCAGCAGGCCGTCGCGGGTGCTCTGGTCGGTTTCGGCGGCGGACAGGGCGAGGAAATCGAAATGGGTGTCGCCCTGGCCTTGGAGGACTTTTTCCATGTACGTCATGGAGTCGTCATAGCGGCCTGCGCGGGCCAGCTGGATGGCAGCGGCGCGCTGGGCGTCGAGGTTCTGCGGGTCGTTGCGGGCCCAGACCAGCGCGTTGTCCAGTGCCGGTTCGTCGGCGCCGAGGTATTCGGCAATGCGGTAGGCGCGCTCGGATACCCCTGGGTCTTGGGTTTTCGCGGCCTGGTCGGTGTAGTTGGCCAGGGCGATGTCGAAGCGATTGCGCTGGCCAGCCAGCTCCGCCACCAGCAGGCTATAGAGCGTGTCCTGCTTGAACGAGCCATACACCACGGGCTTTTCCACCTCGCTCTTGCCGGCCTCGGCGACGGGAGGCTCGGCTTTTTGCGGGGCCAGGCTCTGGCAGCCCTGGAGCAGGGCGAAGGCAAGCAGCAATGCGTATGGTTTGTTCATAGAAGGCTTTGAGAGGACTCACCGGCGGTCGGAGCATGATGACACAAGCGCGGGGGCAAACCCACCTGTGCTGTGGCTGGTTAACTGCGACCTTTGAGGGGGGGAAGGGTTCCGGGCAGGTTGGTTGTGCCGGGTGTATGGCTTGACACTTTCTGCGCCTTTGAGATCGAGCGCCGCCCGCGCGGCGCTTCGCGGGACAAGCCCGCTCCCACATTTGTTGCAACGTACCGAACTTGTCAGGCCATGGTTGCCCGCCTTGTTGGCCCGACTCGATCTCGAGGTGGACACATCCGCCGCCCCACCTGTCTTAAGACATGCCCCAAAGCTGGCAACGCCTCTCCAACAGACATGGCCACGTTGCAACAAATGTGGGAGCGGGCTTGTCCCGCGAAGCGCCGCGCGGGCGGCGCTCGATCTCACTGGCGAAGATGGTGAAAAGCCGAACACCCGCGAAGTGCACCACCTGACTATCAGCGCAATAGCGAACGGTGGTTGTCCTGAAACCTGCGAAAGAGGACAATTATCGGCTTCCCGTCACAACCAGCGACCTTGCATGGCCTTTCTTGCACTTGGTATCAACCATAAGACTGCCTCGGTAGACGTACGCGAGCGCGTGGCGTTTACCCCAGAGCAGCTGGTAGACGCCCTGCAGCAGCTCTGCCGGCTGACATCCAGCCGCGAAGCGGCAATCCTGTCGACCTGCAACCGTAGCGAACTCTATATCGAGCAGGACCACCTGTCCGCCGATGTCGTGCTGCAATGGCTCGCCGACTATCACCGCCTCAGCCTGGACGAGTTGCGCGCCAGCGCCTACGTGCACGAAGAGCACGAGGCGGTGAAGCACATGATGCGGGTGGCCTCCGGCCTGGACTCGCTGGTGCTCGGCGAGCCGCAGATCCTCGGCCAGATGAAGTCCGCCTACGCGGTGGCGCGCGAGGCCGGCACCGTCGGCCCGTTGCTCGGGCGCCTGTTCCAGGCCACCTTCAGTGCCGCCAAGCAAGTGCGTACCGACACCGCCATTGGCGAAAACCCGGTGTCGGTGGCGTTTGCCGCGGTCAGCCTGGCCAAGCAGATCTTCAGCGACCTGGGCCGTAGCCAGGCCTTGCTGATCGGCGCTGGCGAAACCATCACCCTGGTCGCCCGCCACCTGCATGAGCAGGGCGTGCGTCGCATCGTCGTGGCCAACCGTACCCTGGAGCGGGCCAGCATCCTGGCCGAGCAGTTCGGTGCGCACGCCGTTCTGCTGGCCGACATCCCTCAGGAACTGGCCAACAGCGACATCGTTATCAGCTCCACCGCCAGCCAGTTGCCGATCCTCGGCAAGGGCGCGGTCGAAAGCGCGCTGAAGCAGCGCCGGCACAAGCCGATTTTCATGGTCGACATTGCCGTACCCCGCGATATCGAAACCGAAGTCGGCGAACTGGACGACGTCTACCTGTACACTGTCGATGACCTGCACGACGTGGTGGCGGAAAACCTCAAGAGTCGTCAGGGCGCGGCCCAGGCCGCCGAAGAGCTGGTGTCGGTAGGGGCTGAAGACTTCATGCTGCGCCTGCGCGAGCTGGCCGCGGTGGATGTGCTCAAGGCCTATCGCCAACAAAGCGAGCGCCTGCGCGACGAAGAACTGCAAAAGGCCCAGCGGCTGCTGGCCAACGGCGCCAACCCCGAAGATGTGCTGGCCCAACTGGCCCGGGGGCTGACCAACAAACTCCTGCACGCGCCCAGCGTGCAATTGAAAAGGCTCTCGGCCGAGGGCCGCCTCGATGCGCTGGCCATGGCCCAGGAACTCTTTGCCCTCAACGAGGGCTCGACGGACAAATCCCCGCAATGAAAGCGTCGCTGCTGAACAAACTGGAAATCCTCCAGGACCGCTTCGAAGAACTCACCGCACTGCTCGGTGATGCCGAGGTCATTTCCGACCAGACGCGCTTTCGCGCCTATTCTCGTGAATACGCCGAAGTCGAGCCGGTCTACGCTGCTTATAAAGAGTGGCGCAAAGTCCAGGACGACCTCGAAGGTGCCCAGGCGCTGCTCAAGGACAGTGACCCGGACCTGCGCGAAATGGCCGTGGAAGAAGTGCGTGAAGCCAAGGAACAACTGCTGACGCTGGAGTCGCAGCTGCAACGCATGCTGTTGCCCAAGGACCCCAACGACGGCCGTAACGTGTTCCTCGAGATCCGTGCCGGCACCGGTGGCGACGAGGCGGCGATCTTCTCCGGCGACCTGTTCCGCATGTATTCGCGCTACGCCGAAAAGCGTGGCTGGCGCCTGGAAATCCTCTCCGAGAACGAAGGCGAGCACGGCGGCTACAAGGAAATCATCGCCCGCGTCGAAGGCGAGAGTGTGTACGGCAAGCTCAAGTTCGAGTCTGGCGCGCACCGCGTACAGCGCGTGCCCGAGACCGAATCCCAGGGCCGTATCCACACCTCCGCATGCACCGTGGCGGTACTGCCCGAGCCGGACGAACAGGCGGCCATCGAGATCAACCCGGCCGACCTGCGCGTGGACACCTACCGCGCATCCGGTGCCGGCGGCCAGCACGTCAACAAGACCGACTCGGCGATCCGTATCACCCACTTGCCCACCGGTATCGTGGTCGAGTGCCAGGAAGAGCGCTCGCAGCACAAGAACCGCGCCCGCGCCATGTCCTGGCTGTCGGCCAAGCTCAACGACATGCAGACCAGCGCCGCGCAGAACGCCATCGCCACCGAGCGCAAGCTGCTGGTCGGCTCGGGTGACCGTTCCGAGCGCATCCGTACGTACAATTATCCACAGGGCCGGGTGACCGACCACCGCATCAACCTGACCCTGTACTCGCTGGACGACATCCTCGCCGGCGGCGTGGAGGCGGTGATCGAACCGCTGCTGGCCGAATACCAGGCCGATCAACTGGCCGCCCTGGGGGACTGATGACCATCATCGCCAGCCTGCTGCGCAACGCGCAGTTGCCAGAATCGCCCACCGAGCGGCTGGATGCCGAGCTGCTGTTGGCCGCGGCCATCGGCAAGTCGCGCAGCTACCTGCACACCTGGCCCGAGCGAATCGTCAGCAGCGAAGATGCCGAGACCTATGCCGGCTACCTGCAGCGCCGCCGTGGCGGCGAGCCGGTTGCCTATATTCTCGGGTTGCAGGGCTTCTGGAAGATCGACCTGGAGGTGGCACCGCATACCCTGATCCCGCGGCCGGATACCGAGCTGCTGGTCGAAGCCGCGCTTGAGCTGCAACCCGCCACACCGGCCAAGGTCCTTGACCTGGGCACCGGCACCGGCGCGATTGCCCTGGCCCTGGCCAGCGAGCGCCCGGCCTGGCAGGTGACTGCAGTGGACCGGGTGGAGGAGGCCGCCGCCCTGGCCGAGCGCAACCGCCAGCGCCTGGGCCTGGCGAACGCCCAGGTACGGCTCAGCCACTGGTTCGACAGCCTGGCCGGCGAGCGTTTCGACCTGATTGTCAGCAACCCGCCCTACATCGCCGCCGCAGACCCGCACCTGGTCGCCGGTGATGTACGCTTCGAACCCAGCAGCGCGCTGGTGGCCGGCGCCGATGGCCTGGACGACTTGCGCGTAATCGCGGCCCAGGCCCCCGTGCACCTGGTGCCGGGTGGCTGGTTGCTGCTGGAACACGGCTACGATCAGGCAGCGGCGGTGCGCGCCTTGCTGGCTGAACAAGGCTTCATCGAGGTCGCCAGCCGCACGGACCTGGGCGGCCATGAACGCATTACCCTGGGGCGCCTGCCATGCTGAGTGATCAGGAACTGCTGCGTTACAGCCGGCAGGTATTGCTGGCCCAGATCGACATCGACGGCCAGTTGCGGCTCAAGCAGAGCAAGGCGCTGATCGTCGGGCTCGGTGGCCTTGGCTCGCCAGTTGCCTTGTACCTGGCCGCTGCCGGGGTGGGTGAGCTGCACCTGGCCGACTTCGATACCGTCGACCTGACCAACCTGCAACGCCAGGTGATCCACGACAGTGCCAGCGTCGGCATGAGCAAGGTCGATTCGGCCTTGCAGCGCTTGCAGGCGATCAACCCGGAAATCAGCCTGGTTGCCCATCGCCAGGCTCTGGACGAGGACTCGCTGGCAGCCGCTGTGGCAGCGGTCGACCTGGTGCTGGACTGCTCCGACAATTTCGGTACTCGCGAGGCGGTCAACGCCGCCTGTGTCGCGGCTGGCAAGCCGCTGGTCAGCGGTGCGGCGATCCGCCTGGAAGGGCAGTTGTCGGTATTCGACCCACGGCGTGACTACAGCCCCTGCTACCACTGCCTGTACGGTCATGGCAGCGAAGCCGAACTGACCTGCAGCGAAGCCGGCGTGATCGGCCCGCTGGTGGGCCTGGTGGGCAGCCTGCAGGCGCTGGAGGCGATGAAGCTGCTGGCCGGGTTCGGCGAGCCGCTGGTCGGCCGCCTGCTGTTGATCGATGCTCTCGGCACTCGTATCCGCGAATTGCGGGTCAAGCGCGACCCGGCCTGTGCGGTCTGCGGCCAGCGCGATGGCTGAGCGCTCGGCGCCGGTCGGCGTGATGGACTCCGGGGTCGGCGGCTTGTCGGTGCTCGCCGAGATCCAGCGCCTGCTACCGAACGAGACGCTGCTGTACGTGGCCGATTGTGGCCACGTGCCCTATGGCGAGAAATCACCCGATTACATCCGCGAGCGTCTGCGGCGCATTGCCGGGTTCTTCCATGAACAAGGCGCCAAGGCCATGGTGCTTGCGTGTAACACCGCCACGGTGGCGGCAGTCGCCGACCTGCGCGAGTTGTATCCGCTCTGGCCGCTGGTGGGCATGGAGCCAGCGGTGAAGCCCGCTGCCGCGGCCACGCGCTCGGGCGTGGTCGGGGTGCTGGCCACCACTGGTACCCTGCAAAGCGCCAAGTTCGCCGCCTTGCTCGACCGCTTCGCCAACGACGTACAGGTCATCACCCAGCCTTGCCCGGGCCTGGTCGAGCGGATCGAGACCGGCGACCTGGTCAGCCCGGCGCTGCGCCAGTTGCTGTCGGGCTACGTGCAGCCGCTGCTGGCGGCGGGTTGCGACACGCTGATCCTCGGCTGCACTCATTACCCCTTCCTGCGCCCGTTGCTGGCCGAGATGGTGCCAGCCGATGTGGCCATCATCGACACCGGCGCCGCAGTGGCGCGTCAGCTGCAGCGACTATTGGGGGCGCATGACCTGTTGGCCGATGGGCCGGCAGGTGATACCCGGTTCTGGACCAGCGCTGACCCGCAGTCGCTAAGAAAAATCCTACCTTTGCTGTGGCATCAGTCCGACAGTGTGCAAAGCTTTCCGCTGTGAAAAAAATGTGAAAAGCACCTGAACTATCGTACCAGTGCCGCTTTCTACCGCTTTGCCTGACCTAAGGCGGACACCAATAACAGCAAAGAAGGATGTTGCTCATGAAGAAGCTGCTCGGCTTGGCGGCGGTTGCTGCCTTTACCTTGGGGCAAGCGCTGTCGGCGCAAGCTGCTGACGTTTCGTTTTCGGTGGGGCAGACCGGCGACTCGACCATGGTCTACCGGCTGGGGCTGCAATCGAACTGGGACGCGAGCTGGTGGCAGACCAGCGTGGGTCGCCTGACCGGTTATTGGGATGGGGCTTATAGCTACTGGGATGGTGACGAGACGGCCAGCAACCACAGCCTGTCGTTTGCGCCAGTGTTTGTTTATGAGTTTGCCGGGGAGTCGGTGAAGCCTTACATCGAGGCGGGGATCGGCGTTGCGGCGTTCTCCAGTACCGAACTGGAAGACAACGAGCTGGGCTCGTCATTCCAGTTCGAAGACCGTATCGGCTTTGGATTGCGCTTTGCCGGTGGGCATGAGATTGGCGTGCGGGCGATTCACTATTCCAACGCAGGCATCAAGCAGCCCAACGATGGGGTGGAGAGCTACAGCCTGCATTACCGCATGGCGCTCTGAGCTCTCCTGGGCCGGCCTCTTCGCGGGTGAACCCGCTCCCACAGGTATATCACTGGACTCAAGGTGCAGGGAGTCCTGTGGGAGCGGGTTTACCCGCGAAGAAGGCGATGCCGATATCAGATGCTATCGCATCAACGGCCACAGGCTACTGAGCTCCAAAACCTCCAGCACCAGCTCAGGTTCCCTCTGTGGCCACCGCAGCAGCAGCTCTTCTGCCGCTTGCTGCGGCGTCCACGCCTCCGGTATCGCCTGCGCCGATGTCACAGGCGTCTTCAACGACTGCGGCCCCACCACGGTCAGCTCAACCCCTTGCGCCTTCAGCGCCTGACGCTGCTCGCGCATCCATTGCGGCATATTGTTCCAGCCCGCAGTCACCTGCGTCGGTGCATGCAACTGCAACGCCGAATAACGGTTGAACACCGCCATCACCTGCGATGAGTCGCCCTTCGCCAGCAACGGCAGCGCACTGGCCAGGCAATGCTCGCCGGCCAGCTGGTTGCCAGTGACGATAGCCTCGAACAACTCGCTGTCCGCCACATTGTCCGCCAGGTAATCGCTGGTACCGGCGTTGATGATCAAGCCGTCCAGCGCGCACCAGGCATGGCAAATCTGCTGGCAGGCCTGGGCCGCCTGATGTTCTTCGTGCAACTGCCAAGGCAAGCGCAACAGCTGGCTGCCATAGCGTGCAGCCAAGGCATCCAGTGCCTCGCCATGCTTGCCGCTTGCAGCTACCCGGTGTCCTTGCCGGAGCAACCCCTCCACTAACGCCAGGCCTAGTCCATTGCCTGCTCCCGTCACCCAGATACTGCGTGCGTTGTTCAAGATGCTGCCCTCTGATCCTGCCGGCGCGGGAGGTTCTTGAATGCCTCCAGTGCGCGCTGGCGACTGCTGTCGAGATCGACGATTGGACGGTAGTAGGATTGTCTGGCAAAAAGATCGGCTGATATTAAGGGAAGATGAATAGCTTTTTCATCCAGCCTTTGCAATTCCGGCAGCCAGTGCCGAATGAAACGCCCCTGCGGGTCGAAACGCTGCGACTGCGTAACCGGGTTGAAGATGCGGAAATAGGGCACCGCGTCGGTGCCAGTGGACGCGCTCCACTGCCAGCCGCCGTTGTTGGCGGCCAGGTCGCCGTCTATCAGGTGGCGCATGAAATGTCGCTCGCCCTTGCGCCAGTCGATCAGCAGGTTCTTGCTGAGGAACATGGCCACGATCATGCGCAGGCGGTTGTGCATCCACCCGGTATCCAGCAGCTGGCGCATGGCGGCGTCGATGATGGGGAAGCCGGTTCGGCCCTGTTCCCAGGCTTCGAGGTCGGCCGGTGCGTCGCGCCAGGGCAGGGCTTCGGTCTGGGCGCGGAAGGCGCGGTGACGCGAGACCTGTGGATAACCGGCCAGGATGTGTTTGTAGAATTCGCGCCAGAGCAGCTCGTTGACCCAGGTTTGCACGCCACTGCTGCCGCTGTCGAACTCACCGCGGTTGCTGGCCAGGGCGCCGTGCAGGCACTGGCGCGGCGAGATCACGCCAGCGGCCAGGTAGGTGGAGAGCTGGCTGGTACCGGGCTTGGCAGGCAAGTCACGCAGCTGGTGGTAGTCGTCGATGGTTTCGTCGAGAAAGCGGGCCAGCCGCGCCTGCGCTTCGGCTTCGCCGGCCGGCCAGTGGTCGCGCAGTGTTTGCGCGGGTTTTTCGAAACCGTCCACGTGCTCAGGGATCGGGTCGCTGCTGATCTGCAGTGGTGCCTGGCGTTTTACCCGGTGGGCCAGGGCCGGGAGGCCTCGGTGCAGGTGCTCCAGGCAGTTCTTCTTGAACTGGCTGAACACCTGGAAGTAGTCACCGCTGCGGGTAAGGATGGTGCCCGGGCGGAACAACAGCTGGTCGAGATGGCTGTGGGCCTGGATGGACGACTTTTCCAGCAGCGCGCGGGTAGCGTCGTCGCGGCGTTGCTCGTTGATGCCGTACTCCTCGTTCCAGTGCACGCTTTGCACCTGATGTTGGCGGCAGACGTCTAGCACGGCCTGCGGCGCCTGGTCCCAGATGTCGATCCTGCGGATCAGCAGAGGTATGTTCAGGCGCTCCAGCGACTGGCGCAGGTCGCGCAGGTTGCGCAGCCAGAAGTCCACTTTGCACGCGGCGTCGTCATGGGCCAGCCATTGCCCGGGGCTGACCAGCCACAGGGCAAGGGTCGGCCCGCGCTCGCTGGCGGCGGCGAGCGCGGTGTTGTCATCGATGCGCAGGTCGCTGCGCAGCCAAGTCAGGTGCATGGTGCGGTCATCTCTCCAGGCTGGCGGCCATGGGCTTGCAGCAAACGCAATGCCGCCTGTGGGGTATCGAACAGTTCGAGGTTGGGCAGGCGGAGGGCGCGCAGCCGGGCTTCGTGCAGCGCCAGCATCGGCCCGCCGGCCAGGGTCGGTACGGGCAGGCGTTGCAGCACCTTGTCATCGAGTCGTGGCCCCAGGTGCAGGAGCACGGCACGCGGCTTGAGCATGGTGACGGCGCGTTGCAGGTGCGCGCCGCCAATGGTGTGCTCCAGCACTTCGACCGGCACGCCGTTGCTGGTGAACAGCCAGGCGCACAACCACAAGCCAGGGCTGAAGGTGTGTTCACTGTCTTCGGCCAGCAAGATGACAGGGCCTTGCAGCAGCTGGTTGTCGTGGTAGACCCGGGCGCCCAGCTTGCTGCGCAGCCAGCTGTGGAAAAACACCTGCTCCAGCCGTGCATTGAAATAGCTGCGCCAGCGCAGGTCGAGGAGGTCGAGCAGCGGCAACAGCAATTGCTCGCATAGGGTGACGGCCGGGTAAAGGGCCATGGCCTGGTTGAGCTGCTGGTCCAGGGCGCGCTGTGACAGCGTAGCGATAGCCTCGATCAGTTGGAACTGCCGGGCTTGCCAGTCGCCTTTGGGCGGTGTGCTGGCCGGTTTGTCGAGCAGCTCGCGTACCTGGCTGACGGAGGCACCGCGCTGCAGCCAGGCGAGGATCGCCTCGACGCGTTCGACTTGTTCCAGCGGATACAGGCGATGGCCCTTGGCGGTACGCTGGGGCTTGAGCAGGCCGTAGCGGCGCTCCCAGGCGCGCAGGGTGACGGGATTGACGCCCGTGCGGCGAGCCAGTTCGCCGATGGGCAGCAGGATTTCAGACGGCATTGCGCAGGCCCAGGCTCTCGGGATGCGGCTGCAGGTAGGCCTGCTGCTGCAGATACGGGTCGGGGTGCTTGCGCAAATGGTGCTTGAGCAGCGTCAGCGGCACTACCAGCGGCACCACGCCTTGCTGGTATTGGCCGATGATGGCTTGCAGCTCGGCTTTGTCCTGTGGTGTGAGGGTGTCCTTGAAGTAGCCGCTCAGGTGCTGCAGCACGTTGCAATGAGTGCCACGGCTGGCACAGCGGCGCAGAGCCTGCATCAGTTGGCTGAAGTAGCGCGGGCCGATACTTTGCGGGTCGTCGTCCTTGCTCATGCCGCCAAGCAGGCGCCCCAGGCTGCGGTAGGCCTGCGGGTTGTTGGCCATCAGCAGGTACTTGTAGCGCGAGTGGAACCGCACCAGAGCGCCACGGCTCAGGCCTGCGGCCAACAGGCGCTGCCAGTCGGCGTAGGCATACACGCGGCTGATGAAGTTCTCGCGCAGTACAGGGTCGTGCAGGCGGCCTTCTTCTTCCACCGGCAGGTCCGGGCGCCGTGCGCAGAACGCCTGGGCATACACGCCCCGCCCACTGTGGAAGGCCGGGTGGCCATTGTCCTGGTACACCTTGACCCGCTCCAGGCCACAGGAAGGCGATTTCTGCATGAAGATGTAGCCGCAGATATCGTCGAGCTCGGCCGCCATTTGCTCGCCATAGCTGCGCAGTGGGCCGGTCAGGTCCATGCCGGGGTTGCGGGTGCCTACCACTTCCGGCTGGCTGGGGTCGCCGACCAGGCGGATCGGGTCGCGCGGAACACCCAGGCCGATGGCCACCTCCGGGCACACCGGCAACCAGTAGAAATGCTCCTCGAGCTGCATACGGCACAAGTCGGAGGCCTTGTGGCCGCCGTTATAGCGCACGCTATGCCCGGTCAGGCAGGCGCTGATGGCGATACGCGGCTTGCTGTGGGCGGATGGGTCGTGCATGGGCTGTCTCCAATAAAACTTGTACGAGACTATAAAGTTGTACAGGTTTATTGCAGCACAACCCAGAAGTTATGCAAACCAGTTTTTTTGTATAGC
Organism: Pseudomonas sp. NLJ1; assembly: GCF_049486705.1. NCBI lineage: Bacteria > Pseudomonadati > Pseudomonadota > Gammaproteobacteria > Pseudomonadales > Pseudomonadaceae > Pseudomonas > Pseudomonas sp. NLJ1. The sequence continues at coordinate 3,650,886 of NZ_CP137735.1, forward strand.
CCTACATCATTCGAGGTGTTCGAGCAGCCGACGCGCTGCTTCCTGGCCACTGAGCCAGGCGCCTTCGACACGGCCGGACAAGCACCAGTCGCCGCAGGCGTACAAGCCTTGGTCTGCATCGGCCAGCGCGCCCCATTCATGGTTGCTGCTCGGGCGGGCATACAGCCAGCGGTGAGCCAAGGCAAAAGTAGGGGCTGGTACCACGCAGCCGACCAGCTCGGCAAACTCGCCCCACAGCTGTTCGATCACTTCTTCCTTGGGCAGGTCGATGTGTTGACGGCTCCAGTCCGAGGTGGCGTGCAGTACCCACGTATCCAGCTGCTCGTCACGCCCGGGCTTGCTGCGGTTGCGCGCCAGCCAGTCGAGTGGGTTGTCCTGTACGAAGCAGCCTTGCATCGGGGTGTCCAGTGGGGTCTGGAAGGCCAGGGCGACAGCCCAGGTGGGCTCCATCTGTACGCCTGCGGCCACGGCAGCAAGTTTTGGGGTAGAGGCCAGCAGCGGCGTGGCCTGTGGTGCCGGCACCGCGATCACCACGCGGCTGTAGGGGCCGTGGCTGCAGCCTTCGGTATCCTGCAGGTGCCAGTACTGCTTGCCGCGGAACACTTCGGCGATGCGGCAACCGAAGTTGACCGTCACATCCTTGAGCAGGCCGCGGGTGATTGCACTCATGCGCGGCACGCCCACCCAGCGCGTCTGTTCGTCGGGGGACGGGCTGAGTTCACCATCGCGGTAGTTGTACAGCTGTGGCTTCCATTGCTCGGCCCAACCAGCGGCAACCCACTGCTGTACCTGCTCGACGAAGCGCCGGTCACGGGCAGTGAAATACTGGGCGCCAAGGTCCAGCGCGCCAGCTTCGCTGCGCTTGCTGGCCATGCGCCCGCCACTGCCGTGGCCTTTGTCGAACAAATGCACGGATTGCCCGGCCTTCTGCAAGGCCTGGGCGGCTGACAGACCGGCGATACCGGCCCCGATGATGGCGATAGGTACTGTCATGATGGCCTCTTCAAACCTTGCTGTAAGCAGACTACGCTGTCAGGCAAACCTGTACAATGATAAAATTTTGTATAAGGTTATTCCGTGTTGGCAGGCAGCTTGGCCTATGTTTATCCGAGAGCGTCGGGTCAAAAAAGTGCCTTGTTGTTAAAAATAGACCACCGCCGCATTCTGCGAGGACACAGCCATGCATATATTGCTGACAGGCGGCACTGGGTTGATTGGCAAGCACCTGTGTCAGTACTGGCTCGGCCAGGGTCATCGCCTGACGGTATGGAGCCGTCGACCTGAGCAGGTGCCGAAAATTTGTGGGGCCGGCGTGCGCGGCATCGCACGCCTGGAGCAACTGGAGCCGGATGATCAGCTGGACGCAGTGATCAACCTGGCCGGCGCGCCGATTGCCGACCGGCCTTGGACGGCGGCCCGGCGCAACCTGCTGTGGGCCAGCCGCGTCACCCTCACCGAGCAGTTGCTGGCCTGGCTGGGCAGCCGTGAGCAGCGCCCGGAAGTGCTGATTTCCGGCTCTGCGGTGGGTTGGTACGGAGACGGCGGCGAACGCGAGCTGTCCGAGGCTTCACCGCCGGTGCGCGAAGATTTCGCCAGCCAGCTGTGCATTGCCTGGGAGGAGACGGCCATGCGTTCACAGGCCCAGGGCATTCGCGTTGTACTGGTGCGAACCGGTTTGGTACTGGCAAGTGATGGCGGCTTTTTGTCGCGTCTGCGCCTGCCCTTCAAATTGGGGCTGGGCGGGCCTTTGGGCGACGGGCGGCAGTGGATGCCCTGGGTCCATATAGACGACCAGATCGCCCTTATTGATTTTCTCTTGCAGCACAAGGATGCCAGCGGTCCTTATAATGCCTGCGCCCCCGAGCCGGTGCGCAACCGCGAGTTCGCCAGGTGCCTGGGCCGCACCTTGCACCGGCCGGCGTTGCTGCCAGTGCCGGCACTGCTGCTAAAGGCCGGGCTGGGTGAGCTGTCGACCCTGCTGCTCGGCGGCCAGCGCGCCCGCCCGGTACGCTTGCTGGCGGCAGGCTTCACCTTCCGCTTCAACGATCTGCAATCGGCCCTGGACAACCTGTCCAGCCGCCTCTGACATAGGATGCTGCATGACCGATCACGCCCTGCTGCTGGTCAACCTGGGTTCCCCGGCCTCCACATCGGTGGCCGATGTACGCCGCTACCTCAACCAGTTTCTGATGGATCCCTATGTGGTCGACCTGCCGTGGCCGCTTCGGCGGCTGCTGGTGTCGCTGATCCTGATCAAGCGCCCGGAACAGTCGGCCCATGCCTATGGCTCTATCTGGTGGGAAGAGGGCTCGCCGTTGGTAGTGCTGACCCGTCGCCTGCAGGCGGCGATGGTCGAGCACTGGCCCCATGGCCCGGTGGAGATTGCCATGCGCTATGGCCAGCCGGCCTTGCCCGAAGTGCTCGAGCGCCTGGCGGCCCAGGGTGTACGCAAGGTGACCTTGGCACCGCTGTATCCACAGTTTGCCGACAGCACGGTGACCACGGTGGTGGAGCTGGCCAGGCAGACGATCAGCGAGCGCCAGCTGCCGTTGCAGATGCGCGTGCTGCAACCATTCTACGAACACCCGGATTACATCGAGGCACTGGCGGCCAGCGCCAGGCCTTACCTGGAGCAGGACTACGATCACCTGTTGCTGAGCTTTCATGGTTTGCCGGAGCGGCACCTGAAGAAGCTCTACCCGGCCGGCAAGCATGACCTGCGCGCGGCGGATTGTTGCGAAGGTGCCAGTGCCGAGGTGCGTGCGGTGTGTTATCGCGGGCAGTGTCTGGCCACGGCCAAGGCTTTTGCGCAGAAGCTGGGCATACCGGACGGCAAGTGGTCGGTATCGTTCCAGTCGCGCCTCGGGCGCGACAAGTGGATCGAACCCTACACCGAAACCCGGCTGGACGAACTGGCCAAGGCCGGAGTGAAGCGGTTGCTGGTTATGTGCCCTGCGTTCGTTGCAGATTGCATCGAGACGCTGGAAGAAATCGGCATGCGCGGCAGCGAGCAGTTTGTCGAGGCTGGCGGGCAGGAGCTGGTGCTGGTGCCTTGCCTGAATGATCACCCGGAGTGGGTGAGGGTGTTGGCCGACATGTGCGAAAAGGCCTGATTGTCAGGTTGCCTTTGCCGGCCTCTTCGCGGGTAAACCCGCTCCCACAGGTTTTGTACAATGCCTGTGGGAGCGGGTTCACCCGCGAAGGGGCCAGGTCAGGTCAAAGCTGATCGTCCAGCTTCTTTTGCTTCCAGCCATCATTACCCGGCAGGATCAGGTTCAGCGCGATAGCCACGATGGCGCACAGGGCGATGCCCTTCAGGCCCCAGTCATCCGGGCCGTCACCGCTGCCGATCAGCACACCGCCGATACCGAACACCAGGGTGACCGACACGATCACCAGGTTGCGCGCTTCGGACAGGTCGATCTTGTGGCGGATCATGGTGTTCATGCCCACCGCCGCGATCGAGCCGAACAGCAGGCACAGGATGCCACCCATCACCGGTACCGGGATGCTTTGCAGCAATGCACCGAACTTGCCGATGAAGGCGAGGGTGATGGCGAAGACCGCCGCCCAGGTCATGATCTTCGGGTTGTAGTTCTTGGTCAGCATCACCGCGCCGGTGACTTCGGCATAGGTGGTGTTGGGCGGGCCGCCAAACAGGCCGGCTGCCGTGGTGGCCAGGCCGTCACCCAGCAGGGTGCGGTGCAGGCCAGGCTTTTTCAGGTAGTCGCGGCCCGTAACGCTGCCGACCGCGATCACCCCGCCGATATGCTCGATCGCCGGTGCCAGGGCAACCGGGACGATGAACAGGATGGCCTGCCAGTTGAACGCTGGTGCGGTGAAGTTGGGCACCTCCAGCCACGGTGCGGCGGCGATCTTGGCAGTGTCGACCACGCCAAAGGCGAACGACAGGGCAAAGCCCACCAGCACGCCAGCGATGATCGGCACCAGGCGGAAGATGCCCTTGCCGAACACGGCGACGATCAGCGTTGTCAGCAGGGCCGGCATCGAGATCATCATGGCGGTCTGGTAGGGCAGCAGCACGCTGCCGTCACCGGCCTTGCCCATCGCCATGTTGGCGGCGATCGGCGCCATGGCCAGGCCGATGGAGATGATCACCGGGCCGATCACCACCGGCGGCAGCATGCGGTCGATGAAACCGGTGCCTTTGATTTTCACCATCAGGCCCATGAAGGTGTACACGAAACCTGCGGCCATCACGCCGCCCATGGTCTCGGCCAGCCCGAACTGGCCCTTGGCGAGGATGATCGGGGTGATGAAGGCAAAGCTCGAGGCCAGGAACACTGGTACCTGGCGGCCGGTGACCAGCTGGAACAGCAGGGTGCCGATGCCGGCAGTGAACAGTGCGACGTTCGGATCTAGGCCGGTGATCAGTGGCATCAGCACCAGCGCGCCGAATGCCACGAAGAGCATCTGCGCGCCCGAAACGACCTGGCGCCAGAGCGGGTCGTTGAAGCCGTCCTGCATGGTCAGGCGTCCTTTTGCTTGGTGCCGAAGATCTTGTCACCGGCATCGCCCAGGCCCGGCACGATGTAGCCGTGTTCGTTCAGGCGCTGGTCGATCGAGGCGGTGTAGATCTGCACGTCCGGGTGGGCTTTTTCCACCACTTCGATGCCTTCTGGCGCGGCGACCAGAACCATGGCGCGGATCTCTTTGCAGCCGGCCTTCTTCAGCAGGTCGATGGTGGCAACCATCGAACCGCCGGTGGCCAGCATCGGGTCGATGATCAGCGCCAGGCGCTGGTTGATGTCCGGCGCAAGCTTTTCCAGGTAGGTGTGGGCTTCGAGGGTTTCCTCGTTGCGGGCAACGCCGACAGCGCTGACCTTGGCACCCGGGATCAGGCTGAGCACGCCATCGAGCATGCCGATGCCGGCACGCAGGATCGGCACCACGGTAATTTTCTTGCCGGCGATTTTTTCAACTTGCACCTTGCCGCACCAGCCGTCGATCTCGTAGGTTTCGAGCGGCAGGTCCTGGGTGGCTTCGTAGGTCAGGAGCGCGCCGACTTCCTGGGCAAGTTCGCGAAAATTCTTGGTGCTGATATCGGCACGGCGCATCAGGCCGAGCTTGTGGCGGATCAGCGGATGGCGGATCTCACGAGTGGGCATAGGGGGGCTCCGAAAGGCGGGCAAAAAAACCGCGCTAGATTAATCTATTCATCCTGTGCTGTCGTCTGGTCATTCTGGACGTTAGTCCATAAATGCTTGATCTGTGACGAGCGGATGCGTACCTTTGCCCGCTTTTCCAAAATGCACCCCCGGAGAGCGCCATGTCCGCCGATCTCGAGCATATCCGTCAAGTCATGCGTGAAGCTGACTGCCTGTACACTGAAGCCGAAGTCGAAGCGGCCATCGCCAAAGTCGGCGAGCAGATCTGCAAGGACCTGCACGACAAGAACCCGGTGGTGTTCTGCGTGATGAACGGCGGCCTGATCTTCTCCGGCAAACTGCTGACCCACCTGCAGTTCCCACTGGAAGCCAGCTACCTGCACGCCACCCGCTACCGCAACCAGACCAGCGGCGGCGAACTGTTCTGGAAGGCCAAGCCGGAAGTGTCGTTCATCGACCGTGACGTACTGATCGTCGACGACATTCTCGACGAGGGCCACACCCTCAGCGCCATCATCGAGTTCTGCAAGCATGCCGGTGCGCGCTCGGTGCACACCGCGGTGCTGATCGACAAGGACCATGACCGCAAGGCCAGCCCGGAGCTCAAGGCCAACTACGTGGGCCTGCCCTGCGTCGACCGCTACATCTTCGGTTACGGCATGGACTACAAAGGCTACTGGCGCAACGCCAACGGCATTTTCGCCGTAAAGGGGCTGTGATCATGCGCCAGCCCGCGTTCATCGACCAATCGCTGTTCGCCGGGCTGGCCGCACAGGCTGCCGCCAACCCGCGCGGGCGGCAGCACCACAATTTCCATGAGATGGCAGAGCCTTGCCACCGCATGGCGGTCGGGCTGCAACCGAGCACCTATATCCCGCCGCATCGTCACCTCAGCGATGACAAGGCCGAAACGCTGGTCGTGCTAAAGGGGTGCCTTGGCCTGCTGATCTTCGACGAGCAGGGCGCTGTGACCGACAAGCGGGTGATGCAGGCGGGCGGCGATTGCCTGGGTGTGGACCTGGCGCCTGGAACCTTCCATGGGCTTGTGGTGCTGGAGCCGGACAGCATTCTGTTCGAGTGCAAGGCTGGGCCGTATCGGCCGGTGGGTGAAGGTGAACATGCGCACTGGGCGCCGCGCGAAGGTGAAGAAGGCGTGGCCGAGTACCAGGCCTGGATGATCGCGCAGTTCGATTGATGTCAGGCCGGCGCACTCAACTGTAGGAGCGGCCTTGTGTCGCGATCGGGCTGCGCAGCAGCCCCTCGATTGAAGCTTCGCCACCAACATGGCCGGTGCCGCTTTGCAGCCCATCGCGACACAAGGCCGCTCCTACAAGAGCCTGTGCAGGCCGTGCTAGAGTGCTCCTTCATTCAAGGAGCCTCACATGCGTGCGTTTCTTCCCCTCCTGTTGGCGGTCAGCCTGCCACTCGCCGCCGCACCGCTGCACAGCCAGTTCCTGCCACCTGACGACCAGTCACTGCGCCAGGAAGCGCCGACCGGCCAGCAATTGCTGCAAGTGACCGACTACTCGGTGGTGGTGGGTACCCAGCGCCAGTCCGACCAGCAGCCGATCCCGATCACCTCGTCGTTGCAGGTGCGCCTCAAGGGCAAGCCGCTGAGCAAGGGCGCGACCATCGCCCAGGTGCTACTGACCTTTGACGGTGAAGCGGCCAAGAGCCTGAAGAAACCCGTCTACGACGAGAAAACCCGCACCTTGAGCCTGAACTACCCGCTCAGCGACTACCGCGTGATCATGGACCTGCTGCGCAACGAGACACTGTATGTGCAGTTCCTCACGTACGCCAACGGCCACGTCTGGGCCGACCTGCACACCGGTACCGTACGTACGCGTTGAGGCGCCCGGCCTGCGGGGGGTACACTGCCGGCCTTGGAAATTTCGTGATGGTCCAGTTGGAGTCGGCAATGCGTAAAGACAAGAAACAGGTAATCGGTGACGAGATCAGCGACGACTACATCAAGGCATTCCTTCAGTTCGAGCCGGCCGATGGCGTGACCTCGCCGTCGCTGCACAAGCTGGTCAAGGCGTACCGTGGCCTGCGCATCGACGATTTCGAGCGCTTTGTCGGCTTCTTCATCGAAGCCGGGCTGGACCTGGATGGCAAGGACGAGCATGGCAAGACCTTTGTCGAGCAGATCGCCGACCAGCGCAATGCGGCGGAGTACATCGAGATCATTGCCAAGGCCCGTGGCTGATTTTTAAACCTGCTCCGGCCTCTTCGCGGGTAAACCCGCTCCCACAGGTACAGCGCAGCCCTTGGCTGTGGCTCTGATCCTTGTGGGAGCGGGTTTACCCGCGAAAGGGCCGGAACAGGCTTACTAAGATCCAGGCACAAAAAAACGCCCCAAGGGGCGTTTTTTCGTTACCGGCCGAATCAGGCGTAATGCTTGGCCGCCGGGCTGCTTTCCACCAGGTCCAGTGCCGCGTCGTTGTCGGCGCTGATCTTGTGGTACAGGGCTGCATCGGTTGCCAGGGTCTTCTCGCGAGCCGGGAAGATTTCCTTGAGCTTGGCAGCCCAGGCGCCTTTGGCCTGCTCGGGGAAGCAGCGCTCGATCAGTTCCAGCATGATCGATACGGTTACCGAAGCACCCGGCGATGCGCCGAGCAGTGCAGCCAGGCTGCCGTCCTGGGCCGAGACCAGCTCGGTACCGAACTGCAGCACGCCGCCTTTCTTCGGGTCCTTCTTGATGATCTGCACGCGCTGACCAGCCACTTCCAGGCGCCAGTCTTCGGCCTTGGCCTGCGGATAGAAGCGACGCAGGGCTTCCAGGCGCTGCTCCATCGACTGCATCACTTCGCTGACCAGGTACTTGGTCAGGTCCATGTTGTCACGGGCCACGGCCAGCATCGGGCCAATGTTGCCCATGCGCACCGACAGCGGCAGGTCCATCAGCGAACCGTGCTTGAGGAACTTGGTGGTGAAGCCGGCATATGGGCCGAACAGCAGCGATTTCTTGCCATCGACCACGCGGGTATCCAGGTGTGGTACCGACATCGGTGGGGCGCCGACCGCGGCCTGGCTGTAGACCTTGGCCTGGTGCTGCTTGACGATTTCCGGGTTGTCGCAACGCAGCCACTGGCCGCTGACCGGGAAGCCGCCGAAGCCTTTGCTTTCCGGAATGCCCGACAGCTGCAGCAGCGGCAGGGCCGCGCCACCGGCGCCGAGGAAGACGAAGCGGGCGTCCACTTCACGGCTGCCGCCGCTGTTGACGTCCTTGATGCTTACGGTCCAGCCCTTGCCGTTACGGCGCAGGCCAACGACCTTCTTGCTGTACTTGACCTGGGCGTCTTGCGAGTCGCCCAGCAGCTTCAGCAGCTTGTTGGTCAGGGCGCCGAAGTTGACGTCGGTACCCTTGAGCACGCGGGTGGCGGCGATGTGCTGGTCGGCTGGGCGGCCTGGCATCATCAGCGGCATCCAGTCGTTCATCACGGCCTTGTCTTCGGTGTATTCCATGTCGGCGAAGGCATGGTGCTGCTTGAGCAGCTCATAGCGCTTCTTGAGGAAGGAAACACCCTTGTCACCCTCGACGTAGCTGAGGTGCGGGACAGGGTTGATGAAGGCACGCGCCGAGCCGAAGTTGCCTTTCTTGCTCAGGTAGGCCCAGAACTGGCGCGAAACCTCGAACTGGGTGTTGATGTGCACGGCCTTCTTGATGTCGATGCTGCCATCGGCGGCCTGGGGCGTGTAGTTAAGCTCGCAAAGGCCGGCGTGGCCTGTGCCTGCGTTGTTCCAGGGGTTGGAGCTTTCCGCGGCTCCGGAGTCCATCGCCTCCACGACCTCAAGTTTCAGGGTCGGGTCGAGCTCCTTGAGCAGTACGGCCAGGGTGGCACTCATGATGCCCGCGCCTACCAGTACCACATCAACCGATTCGTTCTGCGCCATTTAACGCGTCTCCACAATCTACAGCTACCTAATTGACAGCATAGGACCTGGGTTCGCCAGGGTCGCCATGTCCGACTTTTCGCAGTTCTTGCAACTTCCGCGGACACCGCCAATCAGTCTTCGGGTTCGGGTATTGAACGCGGTTTGCCACGGGTGCGGCAATTCGACTTATGGTCAAGGTGTCATGCGTGCGTTATGGAACGGCTCAGACACTCATACGAGATGAGCGCATTTGCCGCCTGTTCAGGGCTGTTCGGGACACATCTGCCGCTTTTGCACATGCCAGACTGTTCATTTGCTCGCCACACTCTTGTGAAGTTGTGAAAACCGTTTTTTCACGCTCTTTTGGAGACGTGAACCTCAAAAGGGGACTGCGCGATGGCAACCCGCAGGTTCATGCAGTGTGAAGGGCCGGTAAAGCAGGCACGACAGCCGATGCAAGACCTGAGTGGAAGGCTCTCTGTGGGCGAAGCGTTGAAGTTGCCGGGGTCAATCGGCGAGTGCGGGGCCCGATCAGGAGACGTCCTTATAATCGGGGGGAGATTATAGCGATGTCGCGGGCAGAAATGTCGCCATTCGTGGTTTTTATTGCAGCGTTTGTCAGGCCGCGAGGATGCGCTGGTGCCAGCGGCGGCTTGCGCGGCCGCAAACCCGGGCACTGGCGGGCAGTTCGCGGCCCAGCCAGGCGAGCTGGATTTCGCCGATCTGGACCCAGCCGCTGCCGCTGGGCGCCTGGCTGCATTGCTTGAAGGCCAGGCATTTGCCGTCGTCATCGAGGCGGGCATAGGTGTTGTGGCGCGGGCGTTGGAAGAGCAGGGTCCAGAGCGAGGCCATGGCAGCGAGTCCTGTGTGTTAGGGCTTGGCGCAAGGATAAGGGCGCGGCGATGAAACGATTGTGACAAGCGGGCCAGGCCGATGACTGGTCGATGCGTGGCTAGGTATACTGTGGGCCTTCGCCGCATTTTCTGGAGTAACGCGCATGTTGCAACGTCTGTTGTTCGGTTTGATCGCCGTGGCCAGCCTCAGCCTGGTCGGTTGTGCCCACAGCCCGCAACAACTCAACCCGCAACCCACGCTCAAGGCCCAGCTCGCCCCGGTCGGCCATGGCCAGCCGGTAGTGGTCCGGGTGGTTGACGGCCGGGCCTCGCAGTCCCTGGGCACTCGCGGTGGCATGTACCCCGAGACCAGCACCATCAGCGTCAGCGGTAACGACATCGTGCCCAAGCTGCAGGCCCAGGCCGAAGCAGCCGTGCGCCTGCTCGGCTTCACCCCGACGCCGAACGCCTACAACGCGCCGCAGCTGACCGTGACCCTGGCCGAACTGAAGTACCAGTCGCCGAAAGACAACCTGTACGTGACCGAGGCTACCATCGGTGCCACCTTCCGTGCTGACGTGTCCAATGGCGGCCGCCGCTACAGTGGCCGTTACGGTGCTTCGCTGGACCAGCGTTTCGGCATGGCGCCGAACCAGGAAACCAACACCCAGCTGGTGGGCGATGTGCTGAGCGATGCGCTGACCCGCATGTTCAAGGACCCGACCATCGGTCAGGTGCTGGGGCAGTAAGGCTTCAGCTGTAAAACAAAACCCGCTGCCTGTGCTCCAGGCAGCGGGTTTTTTGTTGCCTGTGACCTGGATGAAATTCAATGACATTTTGTCGCCTGGGCCGGGCGTCAGGGCGCGACTTGGGTAGAATGCCGGCCTTTGCCGTCGCTCATACCGAGGTTGCGTGATGTCCTTGCAAGTGCTCTGGGGGTTCCTGGCCGCCCACCCGACCAAGCTGATCAATCTGCTGGCGCTGCTGCTGACCTGCCCGGGCGGGTTGCTGCTGCACAGTGCGCGGCGGCGCGAGGCCGAGACCCGCGAATACATGGCGGTGGACGATGGGGTGGTGGACGCGTTCGACCTGCGGGTACCCCGGTACTTCTACATTCTCGGTTTTTCGTGCCTGGCGATGGCGTTGCTGCTGTCCTGGTTCAGTACCTGGGTTTGAGAACCCGGGGCTGCAAAGCAGCCCTGGGATCGATCAGGCAACCGGCGCCTGCTGCCTGACCTGGTACTGGTTGCGCACCGGCGTCGCATACTGCAACACCAGGTACGGCCGCTGCTCCTCGGGGCAGGCATCCAGGCGGCGTTGCCATTCTTCCTTGGCCCGAGCCAGTTCCTCAGCCGGGAACACCTTCTCGGCGCTCGGCACCTGCAGCGCCTCATCCTTGCCTTCCCACATCGCATAGGCCAGGTAGTGCACCGGGAACAGCCGGTAGCCACCGAGGATCTGCCGGTCGATTTCCACCGCCAGCTGCTTGGTGTCCTCGTGGAACTCGGTCACCGGCGGGGCGAAGTTGATGTGCACCCGGCCCTTGTAGCCGGTAATGCCCTTGGCGATGCTGTTGTCGTCCTCGCCCGGCGCCTTCTTGTAGGTGCCGGTGGTGGCGCGGATGTACAACTCGCGGGCCTTGGCCTGGTCGCACGGGTCATACTCGTAGCTGATCGACACCGGCGTCAGGTTCAGGCTCTGGATCACCGCGCCGAACGGCTCGTCCTTGCGGCTCATGTGGAACATCTTGAGGATCGCCGAGTCGGTGCGGTCGTCACCGTCCTTGGCCCGGCCTTCGGCCTGGGCGATCCAGATCGACGTGGCGTCGTTGCGGATCGAGTGGTTGATGTAGGCCGAGAGCAGCTGGTAGGCCGCCAGTTTCTCGCGGCGCCCGCTGATCGAGCGGTGCACGATGAAGCTCTTGTTCAGGCGCATCATGTCGCTGACAAACGGCTTTTGCAGCAGGTTGTCGCCAATGGCGATGCGCGGCGTGGGCAGGCCGGCGTGGTACACCGCATAGTTGACGAACGCCGGGTCCATGACGATGTCACGGTGGTTGGCCAGGAACAGGTAGGCGGTGCCGGCCTTGAGTTGCTCCACGCCCGTATAGGTGACGCCGTCGGTGGCACGGTCGATGGTCTGGTCGACGTAGTACTCGACTTTGTCCTGCAAGGTCGAGACGCAGGTGACGCCGGCAAATTCCTTGCGCAGGCGGCGGGCGATCAGCGGTTTGAGCAACCAGCCGAGAGCACCGGCCGCACGCGGGAAGCGGAAGTGGGTGAGGATATCGAGGAATGCCGGGTCGCTGAGCAGGCGTGCCAGAACGGCAGGGACCTCAGCGTCGTCGTACGGTCGGATGGCATCGAATTCGCCCATCATGCTCTCTTGTTGGAAACGGCTAGGGTAATAAGGTAGGGACGGGTTCCGAAAAACGGCTCGGACACACACAGGCCCTGTAAACAGACCGGCAATTATACGCATAAGTCACCCCGGAGGCCGCGATGCTGGAAACTGCGATCTACGATTGCCCTTATTGTGGCGAAGAAGTCGAAACCACGGTGGACCTGTCCGGTGGCGATCAGGAATACATCGAGGACTGCCAGGTTTGCTGCAAGCCTATCCGCTTCGTGCTGCAGGTTCATGGCGAGGAGTGGATGCTGGATGTATTCGGTGAGAATGACTGATGCAGCGTATCTACGAACCGGAAAGCCTGCTCGAGGCTGAAATGCTGGCGGGCATGCTCGCCAGCGAGGGGGTCGAGGCGTACCTGGTCGGCCGTGACCTGGTCGGTGCTGCCGGCGAGTTGCCGCTGCAGGGCCTGCTGGGGCTTGCCGTGGCTGACGAGCAGGCCGAGTACGCACGGCAGCTGATCGATGCGTACAATGACGCCCAGCCACTGGTTGGCGACGAACCGGAGAGTTTCCCCGGTACCTTGATCTGCTAGGTTCTGAATTCGCCCATGTGTGGACGTTATGCCCTGTTTCGCTGGCCCCAGGCTCTTGCCAGTCTGCCGGGCTTTCCCGTCGGCCAGCCAGCCCAATGGAACATCTCGCCGGGGGCTTCGGTGCTGATCCAGCGCCAGCTCGACGGCCAGCTGCAATTGGCCAAGGCGCGTTGGGGGCTGACCCCGGCCTGGCTCACCGACCTGTCCCGAACCCCCGCCCATGCCCGCGCCGAGACCCTGGCCGAGCAGCCGATGTTTCGCGACGCGTTTCGCCAGCGCCGCTGCCTGATGCCGGCCAACGGCTTTTACGAATGGCGCGGTAGCGTGCGCAAGCGCCCGTACTGGCTGACCCCGGGGGAGGGCGCATCGCTGTACTTCGCCGCCGTGTGGGAGGCCTACCCGGTGCAGGACCAGGTTTGGCTGAGTTGCGCGGTGGTGACCCAGGCGGCGATGAGCCAGCGTCGACCGCTGATACTGGACGAGGCAGGGCAGGCAGCCTGGCTTGACCCGGACACGCCGGTTACCCGTTTGCACGAGCTGCTTGCCAGCCCGCCGGCGACGCTGCGTGAGCGGGCCCTGGCGAATTTCGTCAACGATCCGAAGCTGGATGCGCCGGAATGCCTGACCCCGGCTTGATGCATTGCCTTCGACGGCCCTTTCGCGGGTAAACCCGCTCCCACAGGTACTGCACCGAACTTGAAACCTGGGTAGTCCCTGTGGGAGCGGGTTCACCCGCGAAGAGGCCGGTGCAGGCAAATAAATTCTTCCGTGCGGCTATGGCGGCCCAGCGGCGACTCGGCCTACGATACGGCGCATGTAAAAAGGGAGTGTTTTCATGCGTAAGTCTTTTGTCGTCAGTCTGTTGAGTGCTGGCATCCTGCTAGCTGGCTGCCAGGCGGTGAATACCACCAGCGGCGGTGCTGTCGGCGTCGAGCGCCAGCAGTACATGTTCAGCATGCTCTCGACCGATGAGGTCAACCAGATGTACGCCCAGTCGTACCAGCAGACCCTGGGTGAGGCATCGAACAAAGGCGTGCTCGACAAGTCCAGCGCAGTTGCCAAGCGTGTACAGGTAATTGCCAACCGCCTGATCGCCCAGACCCCCAAGTTCCGCCCGGATGCCGCGCAATGGAACTGGGAAGTCAATGTGATCAAGAGCGACGAGCTCAACGCCAACTGCGGCCCGGGCGGCAAGATCATCGTCTACACCGGGCTGATCGATCAGCTCAAGCTCACCGATGCGGAAATTGCTGCGGTGGTGGGCCATGAGATCGCCCACGCCCTGCGTGAGCACAGCCGCGAGGCGATGTCCAAGGCGTACGGCGTCGAAATGGCGCGTCAGGGCGCCGGTGCCCTCTTTGGCCTCGGCCAGGGCAGCATGGCCATGGCCGATACCGTAGTGAACTATGCCATGACCCTGCCCAACAGCCGGGCCAACGAGAACGAAGCCGACCTGATCGGCCTGGAGCTCTCGGCGCGTGCCGGTTACGACCCGAATGCCGCGATTACCCTGTGGAACAAGATGAGCCAGGCGTCCGAAGGCGCGCCGCCTGAGTTCATGAGCACTCACCCGGCGTCCCAGAGCCGCATTGCTTCGCTGCAGGCGGCGATTCCGAAGGTGATGCCGCTGTATCAGGCGGCCAAGAAGTAAGACCGTAAGGGGCTGCTTTGCAGCCCAATCGCCGGCAAGCCAGCTCCCACAGAGTGCTCTATCGGCCTCAAGGCCTGTGCAATACCTGTGGGAGCTGGCTTGCCGGCGATTGGGCCGCAGAGCGGCCCCCGTCAGCAGTCAACCCACCCAGCCACTGGCCTTCATCGCCGAGTACACGGCCACGATCGCCAGCACGAAGAACGCCGTGGCCGCCAGGCGACGGATCAGCGTCAGTGGCAGTTTGTCCGCAGCGAAGTTACCCGCCAGTACCACCGGCACGTTGGCAATCAGCATGCCCAGGGTGGTGCCGATAATGACCATGATCAGGTGCGGATACTGTGCCGCCAGCATCACCGTGGCGACCTGGGTCTTGTCGCCGATTTCAGCCAGGAAGAACGCGATCAGCGTGGTCAGGAACGGCCCGAAGCGGCGTGCCGGGTTCTCGTCGTCATCCATCTTGTCCGGAACCAGGGTCCACAGCGCAGTGGCGGTGAAGCTCGCAGCCAGGATCCAGTGCAGTGCCGAGTCGCTGAAGAAGCTGCCGACCCACGCGCCCACGGCACCGGCCGCGGCATGGTTGGCCAGGGTAGCGGCGATGATGCCGGCGATGATCGGCCAGGGTTTGCGGAAGCGGGCAGCGAGTATGAGCGCGAGCAATTGCGTCTTGTCGCCGATTTCGGCGAGGGCAACGATGGCGGTGGGGACCAGCAGTGATTCCAGCATCAGGATTCCTACGGGGGCGGGTCGACACGGCTATGACACGTACAGCCTCCCCGCCCCGGGTAAGGTGTGCGTGTCATAGGTCTTGTCAAACCCCGGATCCGTCTATGCGGATCTCGCCATGCAGGCTGGCATGGTGGGTCGCACGCGCCATGGTCTGTGGACCAAGTATGTTGACGCGTACCGGGCGAGCTGGGCGCTCGCGGGAGACTACTCCCCTAGGACGGTGCGGATTCTGCCTAGGCAAAACGCTTTCGGCAAGCGCTGTTTTTAACCGCGTGTTGCCCGGTAGATGCGGAAGCCGTCCGCCTCGTCGCATGTCTGGCAGTTGCCCAGCGCCCCTTCGATCAGCGGCTGGTAACGCAGGAAGCTGTTGGCAACCAGGCGCATTTCGCCACCTTTTCGCAGATGAACAGCCGATTTTTTCAGCAAGTTCTCCGATGCCTGGTAGTTGGTGTGAACCCCGGTGTGGAACGGCGGGTTGCTAAGGATCAGGCTCAGCTCGGTCGGCGCCGCGTCGATGCCATCACCGCTGATCACTTCGCCTTCCAGGCCATTGGCGGCCAAGGTCAGGCGGCTGGCGGCCACGGCGAAGGCATCCACGTCCAGCAGGGTTACCCGGTTTTGCGGATAACGGCGCTTTACCGTTGCGCCCAGTACCCCGGCACCGCAGCCGAAGTCCAGCACATGCCCGCTCGGCAGGCCGTCGAGGTGCTTGAGCAGCAGGGCGGTACCGCGATCGAGGCGGCCATGGCTGAACACACCGGGCAGGCTGATAACCTGCAGTGGGCCGTCTTCCAGGCTGAGTTCGAAGCGTTCGGCCAGGCTTTCCAGGGGCTTGGCTTCTGGTGCGTGTTCGATGGTCACCTGCCACAGCTGGCAATGGCGGGCGCTGTCGAGCTTGCGTGGCTTGCCAAAGGCCTGCAGCTGCTTGGCCGCGCCCTCGATGCCGCCACGTTTCTCGCCGACCACGTATAGCTTGCGGCCAGCCAGGCGCGAGGCCAGGGCGTTGAGCAGGTAGGCGGCCAGTTCGCGGGATTTGGGCAGGAATAGCACGGCGCTGTCGAACGCCACTTCAGGGGGCTCCACTGCATAGTGGCTGCGCCCGGCGAAGCGGCTTTCGAGCATGGCCTGATCGCCAGCATGCCAAGTCCAGGCCCGGGCCTGGGGCAACTGGCCAAGCAGGCCGTCGGCGGGGGCGCCGGCGAGCAGCAGCGGGCTCTGGAACAGCTCTGCCTGGCGGAGCAACACTTCACTGCGCGGGTCCATGGACGACGCCTCCTGGAAAAAAGTGGCGCAGTGTAGCAGAGGCGGGCGCCGGGCTCAGCTGACCACGCGGCGTGGTTGCCCGGCGAAGAAGGCCTGGGCGTTCTCGCTGAGCTGGCCGACGATGCGCTGGCGCGACTCCACCGCACCCCAGGCGCTGTGCGGGGTGATGATCAGGCGCGGGATGCCGGGTTCGAGCAGCGGGTTGCCGTTGACCGGCGGCTCCACGCTCAGTACGTCGGTGGCGGCTCCGCCCAGGTGGCCACTGCGCAGGGCGTCGGCCAGCGCTTGCTCGTCGATCAGGCCGCCGCGGGCAGTGTTGATCACCAGCGCGTTCGGCTTGAGCAGGGCCAGCTCGCGTGCCCCGAGCATGTGTCGGGTGTGCTCGTTCAGCGGGCAGTGCAGGGTCAGGGCGTCGACTTGCGGCAGCAATTCGTCCAGTGGCAACCGGTCGGCCCGTTCCGGGCGGCCAGGGATCTGCCCGCTGAGCACGCGCATGCCAAAGGCCTCGGCCAGCCTCGCCACCGCGCCGCCCAGTTCACCGTGGCCCAGCAGGCCAAGAGTCTTGCCCTCCAGTTCGACGATGGGGAAGTCCAGCAGGCAGAACTGGCTGGCCTTGGCCCACTGGCCATCGGCTACCGCCTGGTTGTAGTCGCACAGGCGGGTGGCCAGGGCCAGCAGCAGGGCGAGGGTGTGCTGGGCGACGGACGGGGTGCCATAGCCCTGGCAGTTGCACACGGTGATGCCCTGGGCGCGCGCTGCCGCCAGGTCGACATTGTTGGTGCCGGTGGCGGCCACCAGGATCAGCTTCAGTTGTGGGTTGGCGGCCAGGGACGCGGCGTCGAGCATGACCTTGTTGCTGACTACCGTCACCGCGCCCTGCAGGCGTTCGGCGACCTGCTCCGGGCGGGTGGCGGCGAACAGTTCGAACTCGTCGAACTGCTGCTTCAGGGGCGAGAGGTCGAGATCGCCCAGGTCCAGGGACTGGTGATCGAGAAACACGGCGCGACGCGGACTGGGCATGAAGGCCTCCGGGGATGGGCGGGATTTCGGTGTCGCGGCCATTCGCGGGTAAACCCGCTCCCACAGGTATTGCACCATTGCAGAGGCTGGTGCAGAACCTGTGGGAGCGGGTTTACCCGCGAATAGGCCCTCAGCGCCGCAGTGTCTAGCTCAACCTTGCCGCCCGTCAACGCCCGCCACTCATACCTTCGCCATGCAAATCATTCCTTCGGCTGATTTAGCCGTCACATTGGCGAACTACAGTAACTCCCAGACTTGTCCGGCCCGCTTTTCAGAAAAGGGATACCCATGTTGCAGACCCGCATCATCAAGCCCGCCGAGGGCGCCTACGCCTACCCCCTGCTGATCAAGCGCCTGCTGATGTCTGGCAGCCGCTATGAAAAGACTCGCGAAATCGTTTACCGCGACCAGTTGCGGCTGACCTATCCCCAGCTCAACGAGCGCATCGCGCGCCTGGCCAACGTGCTGACCGAAGCCGGAGTAAAGGCTGGTGACACCGTGGCGGTGATGGACTGGGACAGCCACCGCTACCTCGAATGCATGTTCGCCATCCCGATGATCGGCGCGGTGGTGCACACCATCAACGTGCGCCTGTCGCCTGAGCAGATCCTCTACACCATGAACCACGCCGAAGACCGCGTGGTGCTGGTCAACAGCGACTTCGTCGGCCTGTACCAGGCCATCGCCGGGCAACTGACCACCGTCGACAAGACCCTGCTGCTGACCGACGGCGCGGACAAGACAGCCGAGTTGCCCAACCTGGTGGGCGAGTACGAGCAACTGCTGGCCGCTGCCAGCCCGCGCTACGACTTCCCGGACTTCGACGAGAACTCGGTAGCCACCACCTTCTACACCACTGGCACCACCGGCAACCCCAAGGGGGTGTACTTCACCCACCGGCAACTGGTGCTGCATACCCTGGCCGAAGCTTCGGTGACCGGCAGCATCGACAGCGTGCGCCTGCTGGGCAGCAACGACGTGTACATGCCCATCACCCCGATGTTCCACGTGCACGCCTGGGGTATCCCCTACGCTGCCACCATGCTTGGCATGAAGCAGGTGTATCCGGGGCGCTACGAGCCGGACATGCTGATCACGCTGTGGCGTGAGGAAAAGGTCACCTTCTCCCATTGCGTGCCGACCATCCTGCAGATGCTGCTCAACTGCCCGACTTCCCAAGGCCAGGACTTCGGCGGCTGGAAGATCATCATCGGCGGCAGCGCACTCAACCGCTCGTTGTACCAGGCCGCTCTGGCCCGCGGCATCCAGCTGACCGCCGCGTACGGCATGTCCGAGACCTGCCCGCTTATTTCCGCCGCCCACCTCAACGACGAACTGCAGGCCGGCAGCGAGGATGAGCGCGTCACCTACCGTATCAAGGCCGGCGTGCCGGTGCCGCTGGTCGAGGCGGCCATCGTCGACGGCGATGGCAACTTCCTGCCCGCCGATGGTGAAACCCTGGGCGAGCTGGTGCTGCGTGCGCCGTGGCTGACCATGGGCTACTTCAAGGAGGCGGAAAAGAGCGAGGAGCTGTGGCAGGGCGGCTGGCTGCACACTGGGGATGTCGCCACGCTCGACGGCATGGGCTACATCGACATCCGCGACCGCATCAAGGATGTGATCAAGACCGGTGGCGAGTGGATTTCCTCGCTCGACCTCGAAGACCTGGTCAGCCGCCACCCGGCCGTGCGTGAAGTGGCGGTGGTGGGGGTTGCCGACCCGCAGTGGGGCGAGCGCCCGTTTGCCCTGCTGGTGGTGCGCGAAGGCCAGGTCATCGATGCCAAGGCGCTGAAGGAACACCTCAAGCCTTTTGTCGAGCAAGGGCATATCAACAAGTGGGCGATTCCAAGCCAGATCGCCGTTGTTACTGAAATTCCCAAGACCAGTGTCGGCAAGCTCGACAAGAAACGCATCCGCCAGGACATCGTCCAGTGGCAGGCCAGCAACAGCGCATTCCTCTCCACGCTGTAACCGCCATGCGGGTCGCGTACCGCAGCACGCGACCCGCATGCTAGAGGGGTGGAGCCTTGCCAAACGGCAGAAATACGCCATCCTTTAGCACTGCCAGCACGCAGCCTGGGCAACATTGCAGCGAGTTGGCCGCACGGAGCGCAAATCACACTTTAGAGGGATCAAGCGCCTGTGCCTTGCTGGCTATAGTCGGGGCCAGGGGATTTTCAGGAATGGGGGAAGGCGACATGCGCAAGCCGTGTCGCCGCAGGCGCAAGCCTGCAAACCGGTCGCTCGGGCCGTTCTTGAAAGGACTCACTGCCATAACAAAAAA
The DNA here is from genome assembly GCF_049486705.1 of Pseudomonas sp. NLJ1. Classification (NCBI taxonomy): domain Bacteria; kingdom Pseudomonadati; phylum Pseudomonadota; class Gammaproteobacteria; order Pseudomonadales; family Pseudomonadaceae; genus Pseudomonas; species Pseudomonas sp. NLJ1. The sequence continues at coordinate 3,670,618 of NZ_CP137735.1, forward strand.
AGTACATGGAGTAGCGTCGATGAAATCTGCAAACCTGTTCTGGCGCCGGGCCAAGTTGCCCCTGGCCGTCAGCCTTGCTTCCACGCTCGCAAGTCCTGCTTTCGCTGTCAGCTTCAACATTGGTGAAATCGAAGGCCAGTTCGACTCGTCGCTCTCCATCGGCGCCAGCTGGTCGACGGCAAACCCCAACAAGAACCTGATCGGGGTGAACAACGGCGGCAAGGGCCTGTCGCAGACATCCGACGATGGCCACCTGAACTTCAAGAAGGGCGAAACTTTCTCGAAGATCTTCAAGGGCATCCATGACCTGGAACTGAAGTACGGCGATACCGGCGTGTTCGTCCGTGGCAAGTACTGGTATGACTTCGAACTGAAGGACGAAGGCCGCGAGTTCAAGGACATCAGTGACTCCAACCGCAAGGAAGGCGCCAAATCGTCCGGTGCCGAGCTGCTCGACGCATTCGTCTATCACAACTACTCCATCGGCGATCAGCCAGGCTCGGTGCGCCTGGGCAAGCAGGTGGTGAGCTGGGGTGAAAGTACCTTCATCGGTGGTGGCATCAACTCGATCAACCCGATCGACGTGTCGGCGTTTCGCCGCCCAGGGGCCGAGATCAAGGAAGGCCTGATTCCGGTCAACATGTTCTACATCTCGCAAAGCCTGACCGACAACCTGTCGGCCGAGGCCTTCTACCAGATCGAGTGGGACCAGACGGTCGTCGACAACTGCGGCACGTTCTTCTCCCAGCCGGACATCATTGCCGACGGCTGTACCGACAACCTGCGCGTGCTCAACAGCAGCCGCACAGTGCCGGGGGCGGCGCAGCAGTTCCTTGCTACCCGGGGCGTGAACATCAACGAAGAAGGGGTGATGGTGCGCCGCGGTGCCGACCGTGACGCGCGTGACAGCGGCCAGTTTGGCGTGGCCATGCGCTACATGTTCGAGCCGCTGGACACCGAGTTTGGCGCCTACTTCATGAATTACCACAGCCGCGCGCCAATCTTCAGCGCCACCGGGGCCCCGCCTTCAGTGTTCGCCGGGTTGAGCGCCCTACCTGCGCAGCTGCGTGCATTGGCGCCGCTGATCGTGGCGGGTAACTCCGAGTACTTCGTCGAATATCCCGAGGATATCCGCCTTTATGGTTTGAGCTTCTCAACCACACTGCCCACCGGGACCGCCTGGAGCGGCGAGCTCAGCTACCGCCCCAACGCACCGGTGCAACTCAATACCACGGATATTCTGTTCGCCGGGGTCCGCCCCATTGGCGGCGCGTTGAGCAACGCTTCGCTGCTGACCGGTACGCCGGGGCAGGACCTGCACGGGTATCGCCGCAAGGAGATCACCCAGTTCCAGACCACCCTCACGCATTTCTTCGACCAGGTGATGGGCGCCAGCCGCATGACCGTGGTGGGTGAACTCGGTGTCACCCATGTGGGTGGCCTGGAGAGCGCACACGATACCCGCTACGGTCGCGACCCGGTGTACGGTCCAGGCCCGCTGCCATCCACGGGTGGGGCCAATACCTGTCAGGCACTCAATGCCAGCACCATCGCAGGCGCCGGTGCTGGTGCCTCCACTGCCAACCTGAGCCGCAACTGCGAGAACGATGGTTTTACCACCAGTACTTCCTGGGGCTATCGCGCCCGGGTCATCTGGGACTACAACGACGTCTTCGCCGGGATCAACCTGAAACCCAGCGTGGCTTGGTCGCACGACGTCTCCGGCTACTCGCCGGGCCCTGGCGCCAACTTCGAGGAAGGCCGCAAGGCCGTCAGCCTGGGCCTCGATGCCGAGTACCAGAACACCTATACGGCTAGCCTGTCGTACACCAACTTCTTCGATGGCGAGTACACCACCGTGGATGACCGTGACTTCGTCGCGCTCAGCTTCGGCGTGAACTTCTAAGCATACAGATCCAGGACGACACGACATGAACAAGACCAGAAGTCTGCTGCAAGCCGGTGTGCTGGGCCTGTCCCTGCTGGCGACCAGCGTCATGGCTGCAGTATCCGCCGACGAGGCGGCCAAGCTGGGCAGTACCCTGACCCCGATGGGCGCCGAAAAGGCCGGCAACGCCGATGGCTCGATCGGCCCGTGGGAGCCGCTGTCGAAGAGCGCGGGCAGCGCCGACGCCAAGGGCTTCCTGCCCGACCCGTACGGCAGTGACAAGCCGCTGTTCACCATCACCGCGCAGAACGCCGACCAGTACAAGGACAAGCTCTCGCCGGGCCAGCTGGCCATGCTCAAGCGCTACCCGGACACCTTCAAGATCCCGGTATTCAAGACCCATCGTGGCTCCACGGTGCCGGCCGACGTGTTCGCCGCCATCAAGGAGAATGCCACCAAGACCACCCTGGTCGAAGGCGGCAACGGCCTGAGCAACTTCCGCACGGCTGTACCGTTCCCGATCCCCAAAAGCGGCCTGGAGGTGATCTGGAACCACATCACCCGCTACCGGGGCGGCAGCGTCAGCCGCCTGGTGACCCAGGCCACGCCGCAGCAGAACGGCTCCTTCAACCCTGTGTACTTCTCCGACCAGTTCGTCTTTCGCGACAAGATGAAGGATTACGACCCGAACAACCCGGGCAACATCCTGTTCTACTTCAAGCAGGAAGTGACCGCGCCTGCGCGCCTGGCCGGTACCGTGCTGCTGGTGCACGAAACCCTCGACCAGGTGAAGGAACCGCGCAAGGCGTGGATCTACAACGCCGGCCAGCGCCGCGTGCGCCAGGCACCGCAAGTATCGTACGACGGCCCTGGCACCGCCGCCGACGGTTTGCGCACCTCCGACAACCTGGACATGTTCAACGGTGCGCCAGACCGCTATGACTGGAAGCTGGAAGGCAAGAAGGAGATGTACATCGCGTCCAACGCCTTCAAGCTCGACGACCCCAAGCTCAAGTACACCGACATCATCAAGGCCGGGCACATCAACCAGGACCTTTCCCGTTACGAGCTGCGCCGCGTATGGCACGTGGTCGCGACCCTCAAGCCGGGCCAGCGGCACATCTATGCCAAGCGTGACTTCTACATCGACGAGGACACCTGGCAGGCTGCGGTGATCGACCAGTACGACGGCCGTGGCCAACTGTGGCGGGTGTCCGAGGCACATGCCCAGCCTTACTACAACGTGGAAGTGCCGTGGTACACCCTGGAGACCATCTACGACCTGCAGTCGGGCCGTTACCTGGCCCTGGGCATGAAGAACGAAGAGAAGCGCGCCTACGACTTCGGTTTCAGCGCCAGCAAGGCTGACTTCCAGCCAGCGGCACTGCGCCAGTCGGGTATTCGTTGATCTGAAAACACGTCACACCATGTTATCCCCAGAGCGCCCCGGCTTGCCCGGGGCGTTTCTATTTCCTGTTCCGGCCCCTTCGCGGGCGCGCCCGCTCCCACAGGAGTCGCGCAAGCCCAGACCAGCTCGATTCCTGTTGGAGCGGGTAAGCCCGCGAAGCAAGCGACACGGTGCATGGCACCGGCTGCGCCGGTGTTCGCGGCTAAAGCCGCTCCCACAGGTACAGCGCGAGCCCAGGCCTGCGCCAATCCCATGTGGGAGCGGGCAAGCCCGCGAAGCAAGCGATCCGGTGCATGGCACCGGCTGCGCCGGTGTTCGCGGCTAAAGCCGCTCCCACAGGTGCAACGCGAGCCCCAGGCCTGCGCCAATCCCATGTGGGAGCGGGCAAGCCCGCGAAGCAAGCGACACGGTACATGGCACCGGCTGCGCCGGTGTTCGCGGTTAAAGCCGCTCCCACAGGTACAGCGCGAGCCCCAGGCCTGCGCCAATCCCATGTGGGAGCGGGCAAGCCCGCGAAGCAAGCGATCCGGTGCATGGCACCGGCTGCGCCGGTGTTCGCGGCTAAAGCCGCTCCCACAGGTGCAACGCGAGCCCCAGGCCTGCGCCAATCCCATGTGGGAGCGGGCAAGCCCGCGAAGCAAGCGACACGGTACATGGCACCGGCTGCGCCGGTGTTCGCGGTTAAAGCCGCTCCCACAGGTACAGCGCGAGCCCCAGGCCTGCGCCAATCCCATGTGGGAGCGGGCAAGCCCGCGAAGCAAGCGATCCGGTGCATGGCACCGGCTGCGCCGGTGTTCGCGGCTAAAGCCGCTCCCACAGGTACAGCGCGAGCCCAGGCCTGCGCCAATCCCATGTGGGAGCGGGTTCACCCGCGAAGAGGCCGGAGCAGGCAATCAATCTGGTGAATACCTCAGCAAACCCCCGCCGCAGCCCTTGTCTGTCAGCCATGTTGCTTTTTGTCGCAGTCTTTTCCTCGGTAATCGCGCCCTTTACCTTCAAATGCGCAGCGTTACCCGCTAGTCTCGCAAGCATCCATACCGCCGTAGTCTTCCAATCAGAACGAGCCGGCCATGACAGATCTGTCCCGTACGCATGGATTCGCCAGCCAGGCTCTGGGCCTGCTGGACGGGCGTTTCTTCCGGCCGCCCTTGCCGGACGGCCATGTGCCGCGCCTGCGCCTGTGCCAGCGGCTGCAAGCCGGCCTTGGCGGGCGGTTGTTGCTGGTCAATGCCCCGGCGGGTTTCGGCAAAAGCTCCCTGGCCATCGAATTTTGCGAAGCGCTGCCCGAGCACTGGCGTAGCCTGTGGCTGGGCCTGAGCCAACGGGATGCCGACCCTGGCCGCTTCCTGGAACGCTTGCTCGAAGGCCTGCAGCAGTATTGCCCAGCGCTGGGCGGCCAGGCCATGGGCCTGCTGAAAATGCGCCAGCGCCACCAGCCGTTCGCCTTCGAGGAATGGCTCGACGGCCTGCTCGACGAGCTGGCGCTGTACCTGCAAGCCGATACTCCCTTGTTGCTGGTGCTGGACGACTATCACCTGGCCCAGGGGCCAGTGCTCGACCGTTGTCTGCAGTTCTTCCTCAATCACTTGCCCCCTGGCCTGGTGCTGCTGGTCACCAGCCGCCAACGCCCGGACTGGCACCTGGCGCGCCTGCGCCTGTCGCGGCAACTGGTCGAGCTCAACGAACAGGACTTGCGCCTGACCGCCGAAGAATCGCTGGCGGTGATCGGTCGCCAACCCACCGCTCTGCGTGGCCAGGCTCTGGACAACCTGATCCAGCGCAGCGACGGTTGGGTGGCCGGGTTGCGTTTCTGGCAACTGGCGGCCAGCGAGTCGGCTGACGAACAGGCCTTGCCCCAGGCCTTGCATGGCGGTGAAGGCCTGATCCGCGACTATCTGTTAGAAGAAGTCATCGAAATGCTGCCCACCGACGTACAGGCCTTCCTGTACGAAACGGCCTGCCAGGAACGTTTTTGCGCCCCGCTGTGCGATGCCATGCGCGGCCGCCACGACAGTGCCACGATCCTGCGCTTTTTGCAGGCGCACCAAGTGTTCCTGGTGCCGCTGGACGAGCATGGCCACTGGTTCCGTTATCACCACCTGTTCTCCGACCTGCTGCGCAGCCGCCAGGCCAGCGAGCCGCTGGTCGGCCTGCAGTTGCGCGCCTGTCGCTGGTTCGAAAGCCAGGGCCTGCTGGACGAAGCGGTGGAGCAGGCGCTGCGGGCCGGTCATCTTGATGTTGCCGCCGACCTGGTGCAGAGCCTGTCCGAGGAGCAACTGCTGGCCGAACAGAACGTCGGCATGCTGCTGCGCTGGAAGATGGACCTGCCCGACAGCCTGCTGATCAGCACGCCGCGGCTGATCGTGCTGTACAGCTGGGCGTTGGGCCTGGCTTGCCAGTTGGACGCGGCCGAAGAGTTGGCGGGTTATCTCAGCCGCTTCCTGCCCGCGCCTTCGGCGACCGCGCAAAAGTCCATGCTGGCCCAGTGGCTGGCGCTGAGTGGTGTGATCGCCCGTGGCCGAGGCGACCGCGAGCGCACCCTGGCCTATTGCGGCGAAGCGCTGCAGAGCCTGCCGAGCAAGCGGTATGGCCAACGCCTGGTGTGCCTCTCGACGCTGTCGAACCTGGCGATTGCCGATGGCGATTTCTGGCGGGCCCGCGGCTGGAACCGCGAGGCCCTGGAGCTGGCCCAGCGCGTCGGCAACCCATTGTTCGAGGCCCTGGCCCATTACGACCGGGCGCGGGTGCTGCATGCCCGTGGCGAGGTACTGCGCGCGCTGGACGAAGTGCGTCAGGGGCTGCAGCGCCTGCAAGGGCTGTCGGCACAGCGGCTGTATGCCGTTCGCGCCCGCCTGACGCTTTACGAAGGCTACCTGCTGGTATCGCGGCTGCAGCCATCCCAGGGCCGTGCCCGCTTGCGTGCTGGGCTGGGCGAGGCGCGCGCCTGCCGTGATATCAGTGTGCTCATCGGCCACTGCGTGATCGCTACGCTCGATGGCCGGGAAGGGCACTTTGCCGAGGCCTTTGCCGAGCTGGCCGAGGCCGAGCGGCTGATGCATATCTGGGATGTACCGCCGGTGTATTACCTGGCCATGATCACCCTGGTCAAATGTGAATTGTGGCTGGCCCAGGGGCGCATTGACCTGGCCGAGTCCTGGCTCCTGCGCCTGGGCCAGACCTATGGCGGCGAGCAACCGGCGGCGGCCCCGGAGTTTCACCCGCTGCTGCCGTTGCACATCGCCTTGCAGCAGGCGTTGCTGGAGCGTATCCAGTTACGTAGCGACGACGCGGTGCAACGCCTGGCAAGCCTGGTCGAGCGCGGCCAGGCCAGTGGCGGCATGATGCTCAGCGTCAGTGCCCTGTGCCAATGGCTTGCCTTGTTGCTGGGCGAAGGCCGCGAAGAGCAGGCCGCCCAGTTGTTGCCACGGTTGCTGGAGGCAGCCCATGGCGGTGTGCTGCAACCGTTCCAGCCTTTGTTGGAGCAACACCCGCAGTGGCTTCATGAACAGCTGCAGGCAATGGCCGCCTGCCCGGTGCAGGCCGAGTTGCTCAAGCGCCTGCCGCCGCTGCCGAGCGCCAGCACCGGCAGCGGCGAGGCCCTGAGTGGCCGCGAACTGGCTGTGCTCGAGCTGATTGCCCAGGGGTGTTCCAACCAGCAGATCAGCGAGCGGCTGTTCATTTCCCTGCACACGGTGAAAACCCACGCCAGCCATATCAACAGCAAGCTGGGGGTGGAGCGGCGTACCCAGGCGGTGGCAAGGGCCAAGTCCCTGGGGCTGCTGACGTAGTACTGGCCTTGCAGGTCGTAGCTCGCTGAACGGATGGCCCGTGGCCGCCAACGCTCTACCCTCATCTTTCCCGACCAGCTGCCGATACAGCTATCGGTGGCATCGCCTCGCGCGATTTTTCAATCATTCCAAGGCAGGTCGTGTTGATGCTGCAGTACGGGCAAAAGAGCTTTCTGATCGTCGACGACTTTACCGACTTTCGCACGTCGACCCGTTCCATGCTGCGCGAACTGGGCGTGCGTGACGTGGACACCGCCGACAGCGGCGAGCAGGCGCTGCGTATGTGCGCGCAAAAGCGCTATGACGTCATCTTGCAGGACTTCCACCTGGGCGACGGCAAGAAGAACGGCCAGCAGGTGCTCGAAGACCTGATTCTCGACAAGCACATCAGCCATGAGTGCATATTCATCATGGTCACTGCCGAGAGCAGCCAGGCCATTGTCCTCAGCGCCATCGAGCACGAGCCTGATGCCTACCTGACCAAGCCGTTCAACCGGGTTGGCCTGGCCCAGCGCGTCGAGAAGCTGTACCAGCGCAAGACCCTGCTCAAGCCGATTCTGCAGGCCCTGGACCGCAGTCGCCCCGCTGAAGTGCTGGCGGCCTGCGCCGAGCTGTGCAAGCGCGACCCACGCCTGGCCCCGCTGTGCCTGCGCTATCGGGCCGATGCCTTGCGCAACCTCAACCGTTTCGACGAGCTGGAGAAGTTTCTCAAAGCCATCCTGGCCAGCCGCCCGCAGCCGTGGGTGTACTCGGCGTTGGGCAGCCTGATGCACAAGCGTGGCCAGAACGCCCAGGCCCAGGGCGTATACGAGCAGGCGCTCAAGGCCTTCCCGATCATGCCGGGCCTGTACGATGGCATGGCCGAGGTGCTGGTGGCCCAAGGCGAAACCAGGCGTGCGCAGAACATGCTCGAAGAAGCCGTGCGCCTCTCGCCTTTATCGGTGCGCCGGCAGTCGACGCTGGGCAAGCTGGCGTTGGAAAACGAAGACTTCGAGAGCGCTTCGAAGGCGTTCCGTCACGCTGTGACCCAGGGTCAGAGCTCACGCTACAAGGACGCAGAAAACAACCTGGGGCTGGTGCAGGCGTTGATGAACAAGAATGCCGGTTTTGGCCTGGATGCGCGCACCCGGGTCGAGATCAACGCCACGCTCAGCGAGGTAGCCAAGGAAAACCCCGAGGACCAGGGGCTGCAGGTGCGTGCCCGCATGATGAAGGCCGCCAGCCTGCAGCAGGCCGGCGACCCCGAAACAGCTGCCAAGCTGACCGAGCAGGCGATCCAGCGCCTGGACAAGATGAACCAGTTCTTCTCGGTGGATTCGGCCCTGACCGTTGCCGCGCAGTTGCAGGCCATGGGGCAGGAGGCCGCCGCCATCGGCGTGCTGAAGGGTTGTGTGGAAAGTTATGGCGACGACCCCAAGGTCATGGAGAGGGTCGGCAAGCTGACGGACGACCCCAGCGTGCTCAACGCCATAACCGAAGCGGTCACGCTCAATCGCCAGGGTGTGCGCAGTTACCAGGGGGGGCAGCTCGGCGAGGCGTTGCAGCTGTTCCGCAAGGCGCTGGGTTTGCAGCCAAAGAACATCAGCATTGCCCTCAACACTGCCCAGGCGCTGCTGCGCATCGGCGGAGACAGCCCTCAGCCCGCAATCATGCAGGAGTGCCGCGACGCCCTGACCAGCGTGGCCGGCATCCCTGCCAGTGACAACCGCTACGACCGCTACCGCAAACTGCACATCCGAGTGTTCGGCGCATGAATCAAGAAAACCAGGGGCTGGATTTTTCCACGGTGATCGCCTCCACCGTGCACGACCTGAAGAACTCCCTGTCGGCGCTGATCCAGTCCCACAACCAGTGGATGCAGCGCTTGCCCGAGGAACTTCGCGGTGGTGCCGAGCAGGGGGTGATGGAGCATGAGTTTCGCCACCTCAACGGCATGCTGGTGCAGTTGCTTGGGTTGTACAAACTGGGCGTGAACCAGTTGCCAGTGTGCCCTGACTACCACGAACTGGACGATTTCATCGAAGCCCAGCTGGCCGCGCACGAGGAAGTGCTCAAGCACAAGGACATCCTTGCCACCTGGCGCATCGACACCGACAACCCGCTGGGCTTCTTCGACCGCGAGCTGGTGGCCTCGGTGATCGCCAACGTGATTACCAACGCCACCCGCTTTGCCGCGCATGCCTTGCTGATCACCATCGAAGAGGCAGACAACCAGTTGGCCATCTGCGTCAACGATGACGGCCCGGGTTATCCACAGCGCATGCTCGAACGGCAGGAAGAATTCATCCAGGGTATCGATTCGACCAGCGGCAGTACCGGCCTGGGCCTGTATTTTGCGGCGCGGATCGCGGCACTGCATGAAAGCGGCGGGGTGCGCGGGCGGATCGAGATCTCCAATGGCGGTGCGCTTGGGGGTGGGTTGTTCAGGTTGTTCTTGCCTTGAGAGAAGCTGGCAGAGCACGCCCGTATTGACACATCAAGCAACGCTTCCTGCTAATACAGCGGCGACGCTTCGTCGTGAGTTGTAGGAGCAATCTGATCTAAACCAAACGGGCCTTTGAGCTCTTTTCATCGGCGTTCACGCTGGTAATTATTCGGTTTTCGATGACTACCAGCAGAGCGGTTATGAAAAGATTTACTCAGGAGTTGAACCATTGCTCACCGACTGAAAGCTTGCGGGCGAATGAGCATCAGAAGAATGCAGGTTTCGGCGTAAACCGTTATGACCTTGCGTCGCTCCTCGGTCAGTGCGACTTCAATGTCCCGCAACCGAAAGACATGCGGACGTGGGACCGCATGCAACCAGTAGGTCGTGAGTTCTAAATGGACGGAGGCTCCATTTCGAATGCGGAGCTTGCATGAGAAGGCGAATCAGCAAACTCCGATACCAAATATTTCGCTCCCAAGCCCGTACCCTCACTCATGAGTTACTGTGTCGGCAGCCAGAACTACTGAGCGGAGATGTCGAGCTGGATCAAGTCCGGATAGAGCCCATAACGCACGAGGCCGTCAGCGCTAGCCTTGAATGGCTGACAAGTGGGTGTCTGTTTCCTTGGGAGGATATTGTCGACTGGAAGGATAGCGATCCCAAAGGGTTCGATCTTGCCATCTGGTTCGGAAGCGAGCTCTGTGGTCTCTGCTACGCAAGCCCTAGAAAGAGTCGCTTATGTATCAAGGTTATTCTGCTCCAAGGTAATCCCAGCAGGTCGCATCCACTCCGGGGAGAGATCGCTGGCTTGGCGCTGACATCGATAGACTTCTACGCTCGCATGTTGGGTTGTCAAGAGATTGAAATACAAGACCCTGTTGAAGGCGCAAAGTCAGTTTATGAGGCGCTTGGTTTCACCTGGACCGCCAAGGGTCGGCTTGTGATCCAGGTTGATCCCTAATAACATCGATTGCGTCGATCAAGCTTTTGGAGGTAACCATGCGATCCAAAACGAGACAGGTAGAATTGCTTGCCATTGCAAGATTCGAGGCTGAAGCCAGACGTCTTGCTGGTCGAGTCTCCAGTAACCAGCTCCGGTTTCTGCAGGTCGCGAAGGCGAAGGGGGCAGAGCTTGAGCCCGCAGGCCCTCTGGCAGGAATTCCGTCCTGAACGACAGCACGTCAGGCCTTGGGATATGCAGCCTTGCTGCACATTCGTATTAGTCTGAAAACCGGCCTATTGGCCGGTTTTTCGTTTGCATCAGGGGGCAACTTGCAATCCCGGCGACCTGCCTGCGCTTGAATGGATATATAGACTCGACGCTTTTAGCGCGCTGCGCTTTCCTCATGAGAACGTCAATGACCCAACCCCCGTCTTCACTCATCCGCGAAACCTTCCCTGTAGGCCCCCTGCAGTGCAACTGCACCCTGATCGGCGACCCGCTCACCAAAAAGGCCATCGTCGTCGACCCGGGCGGTGACCCGGACAAGATCCTTGCCCGCCTGCTGGCCCACGGGCTGACGCTGGTGAGCATCATCCACACTCATGCGCATTTCGATCACTTCCTTGCCTCGGGCAAGCTCAAGGAACTGACCGGTGCCACGCTGCACCTGCACAAGGACGACCAGGCGCTGTGGGACAACCTGGAAATGCAGTGCCAGATGTTCGGCGTGCCTTACACCCCGGTACCTGCGCCAGACCGCTGGCTGGGAGATGACGAAGAGTTGGCCTGCGGTTGTGGCGTGGCCTTGCATACGCCAGGCCACACGCCAGGCTCGATGAGCTTCTGGTTTGCCGACGCCAAGCTGCTGATCGCCGGCGATACCCTGTTCCGCCGTGGCATTGGCCGTACCGATCTGTGGGGTGGCGACCAGCGGGCCATCGTGCGTTCCATCAAGGAGCGGCTGTACCAGTTGGACGAGGAGGCTATCGTTGTGACTGGCCACGGGCCCGATACCCGGCTGGGCGACGAAATGCGCGAAAACCCCTTCGTGCGTGCCTGATGGCACATGAAGGCACTTTCACGGAATTTTTCGTTGCCGATGCAATCCAAGGCTGGCATAGATCCCTTTATGATCTGCCGCATTCATGAATTCAGTAGGAGCTTGTCCATGTTCACCATGCGTCGTCTGATTATCGTCGCAACCGCCGCTGCCCTGATGACCGGCTGTGCCGGCCAGAACCCTTATGACAGCCAGGGGCAGGCGCAGGGCTCCACAGGGATGAGCAAAACCGCCAAGTACGGCGGCCTGGGCGCGCTGGCCGGTGCTATCGCCGGTGCTGCCATCGACCACAACAACCGTGGCAAGGGTGCCCTGATCGGCGCTGCCGCCGTAGGTGCCGCCGCAGCCGGTTATGGCTACTACGCCGATAAGCAGGAAGCCGAACTGCGCGCGCAGATGGCCAATACCGGTGTGGAAGTGCAGCGCCAGGGTGACCAGATCAAGCTGATCATGCCGGGCAACATCACCTTCGCCACCGACTCGGCCAACATCGCGCCAAGCTTCTACTCGCCGCTGAACAACCTGGCTGGCTCGTTCAAGCAGTTCAACCAGAACACCATCGAAGTGGTCGGCTTCACCGACAGCACTGGCAGCCGCCAGCACAACATGGACCTGTCCCAGCGCCGTGCACAGGCGGTCAGCACCTACCTGACCTCGCAGGGTGTGGATGCCTCGCGTATCACCGTACGTGGCATGGGCCCGGACCAGCCGATCGCCAGCAACGCCGATGCCAATGGCCGCGCGCAGAACCGCCGGGTGGAAGTGAACCTGAAGCCGATTCCGGGTCAGCAGTATGACCAGCAAGGTCAGGTTCAGCAGTATCCCTGATTGACCGGAGTGACCCTGTGGGAGCGGGTTGACCCGCGAACACCGGCGTAGCCGGTGCCAAACACCGCGTCGCATTCTTCGCGGGTGAACCCGCTCCCACAGGGGCTGCAAGGCAGCCCCGGTTTTTAGCGCACCACGCTGGCCTGAATCGCCGTCAGGGCGATGGTATGCACGATATCGTCAACCTGAGCCCCACGTGGCAAGTCGTTCACCGGCTTGCGCAACCCTTGCAGCATCGGCCCCAGGCTGACCCCGTCGGTACTGCGTTGTACCGCCTTGTGCGTCGTGTTGCCGGTGTTCAGGTCAGGGAACACGAACACTGTGGCACGCCCGGCCACCGGGCTGTCCGGCGCCAGCTCGCGGGCAATCGCCGGGTTGGCCGCCGCGTCATACTGCAACGGCCCGTCGATCAGCAGCTCCTGCGCCGCGTCTTGTGCCAGGCGGGTCGCTTCGCGCACTTTCTCGACTTCCTCGTCGCTGGCCGAATCGCTTGAATAACTGATCATCGCCACCCGTGGTGCGATGCCGAAGGCATGCGCCGATTCGGCACTCTGCCGGGCGATCTCGGCCAGTTCGACAGCATTCGGGTGCGGGTTCATCACGCAGTCGCCGTACACCAGCACCTGCTCGGGGAACAGCATGAAGAACACCGACGACACCAGGCTCGAGCCCGGTGCGGTCTTGATCAACTGCAGGGCCGGGCGGATGGTGTTGGCGGTGGAGTGCACCAGACCCGAGACCAGGCCGTCCACTTCGTCCAGAGCCAGCATCATGGTACCGATCACCACCGGGTCTTCCAGTTGCTGTTCGGCCATTGGTGCATTGAGGTTCTTGCTCTTGCGCAGCTCGACCATCGGCTCAACATAGCGCCGGCGAATCACATCGGGGTCGAGAATTTCCAGGCCCGGCGGCAAGGTGATGCCTTGGGCGCGGGCCACGGCGTCGACATCCTCGGGCTTGGCCAGCAGCACGCAGCGGGCAATGCCGCGGGCCTGGCAGATGGCCGCAGCCTGCACCAGCAGCGGCTCGGCGCCTTCCGGCAGGACGATGCGCTTGTTGGCCTGCTGCGCCCGCTGGATCAACTGGTAGCGGAACACCGCCGGCGACAGGCGCAGTTCGCGTGGGGTACCACAACGCTGGTGCAGCCAGGCGGCGTCGAGGTGGCTGGCGACGAAGTCGGTGATGAATTCGGCGCGCTCGCGGTCGTCCACCGGGATTTCGCGGTTCAGCGAGTTAAGCTGGTTGGCGGTGTCGTACGAGCCGGTGCTGACCGACAGGATCGGCAGGCCGGCCTGCAGGGCGCCACGGCACAAGCCCAAAATGCGAGGGTCTGGCTTACCGTCACTGGTCAGCAGCAGGCCGGCCAGCGGTACGCCGTTGATCGCCGCCAGGCTGACGGCGAGGATGATGTCGTCGCGGTCGCCCGGGGTCACCACCAGGGTACCCGAGGTAAGCAGCGGTACCGTGTTGGCCACGGTGCGCGCACAGATGATGATCTTGCTCATGCGCCGCTGTTCATAGTCACCGGCATTGAGCACCTGGGCACCGAGCAGGTCGGCCACATCGCGGGTGCGCGGGGCGTTCAGTTCGGGCTGGTAGGGGATACAGCCCAGCAGGCGGAAGTCGTTGCCGCGCAGCAGCGGCGAGTGCTCACGCAGGCGGGTGGAAAAGTCCGCCATGCTTTCTTCGGTGCGCACCTTGTTGAGGATTACCCCGAGCACTTTCGGGTCGCGCGGGCCGCCGAACAACTGGGCCTGCAGCTCGACCCGGCCGGACAGCTCGCTGAGCACTTCGTTTTCCGGCGCCGATACCAGGATCACCTCGGCATCCAGGCTCTTTGCCAGGTGCAGGTTGACCCGTGCCGCATAGCTGGCGTGGCGCGTGGGCACCATGCCCTCGACCACCACCACGTCGTTGCCGATGCAGGCTTGCTGGTACAGGCGGATGATTTCTTCGAGCAACTCGTCCAGCTGGCCATCGCCAAGCATGCGCTCGACATGGGCCAGGCTAAGCGGCACAGGAGGCTTGATGCCGTGGGTGCGGGCGACCAGCTCGGTGGAGCGCTCGGGGCCGGTGTCACCCGGGTGGGGCTGAGCGATCGGCTTGAAGAAGCCGACCTTCAGGCCGGCGCGCTCAAGGGTGCGCACCAGGCCCAGGCTGATGGAGGTCAGGCCGACACCGAAATCGGTCGGCGCAATGAAAAATGTCTGCATGCGTGCTTCTCGAAATAAGCGGTGCAAGAAATTAACGGCCAAGGGTAGCGCTATCGGCCCCTTGTGCGCACCAGCCGCAAGCGAAAGGCTGGCCGATGCGTTGCGCGCGCTGGGCCGGGTCGAGCACCCAGGGGCGCGCCTGCCACGGCGGCTGGTGGCGCAGGTGCTGGGTGTGGCCACAGGAAAGCTCGGCCACCCAGTGGCCCTCTTCGTCCTGGTGGAAGCCGGTGATCCGACTGATGGGCCGTTGCTCGTCCGCGGTGCGTTCGCAATCGGGCGATGGCTTGGTTACACTTGTCCGCTCTACATTCTTTTGCAAAAGGTCTTGCCCCATGCTGATCGCCGCCAACAAGGCTGTCTCCATCGACTATACCCTGACCAACGACGCCGGGGAGACCATCGACAGCTCCGCCGGCGGTGCACCGCTGGTTTACCTGCACGGTGCCGGCAACATCATCCCGGGCCTGGAAAAAGCCCTGGAAGGCAAGCAGGCCGGTGACGAGCTGAACGTTTCCATCGAGCCGGAAGAGGCCTACGGCGAGTACCTGGCCGAGCTGGTCAGCACCCTGAACCGCAGCCTGTTCGAAGGTGTCGACGAGCTGGAAGTGGGCATGCAGTTCCACGCTTCGGCACCGGATGGCCAGATGCAGATCGTCACCATCCGCGACATCGACGGCGACGACGTGACCGTCGACGGCAACCACCCGCTGGCCGGCCAGCGCCTGACCTTCCAGGTCAAGGTAGTCAACGTGCGTGATGCCAGCGACGAAGAAATCGCTCACCGCCACATCCACGGTGAAGGTGGCCATCACCACTGATTTTCTGCGCTAAGCTCAGAAAGTCGCCAGGCGCTCGGGCAAGCCGATTTGCCTTCCTACGGGAGGTGGACGGCTTGGACGAGCGCCTTTTTAGTGGGCGGAATTCGCCTGCGCGGCAACCGGGAACCTGAGAGGGATTCATCATGAGTGCATTTCACGACCTGAAACTGGACGCGTTGAACGGCGGGGAACTGCCCCTCTCGCCATTCAAGGGCCAAGTGGTGCTGGTGGTCAACGTTGCCTCCAAGTGTGGCCTCACGCCGCAATACAAGGCCCTGGAGAACCTCTACCAGGTATACAAGGACAAGGGCTTCAACGTGCTTGGTCTGCCGTGCAACCAGTTTGCCGGCCAGGAGCCTGGCAGCGAAAAGGAAATCCAGGAGTTCTGCAGCCTCAATTACGGGGTGAGCTTCCCGCTGGGTGCCAAGCTGGAGGTCAACGGGCCGCAGCGCCACTCGCTGTACCGCCTGCTGGCGGGTGAGGGGGCAGAGTTCCCGGGGGATATTACCTGGAACTTCGAGAAGTTCCTGGTGGGCAAGGATGGGCGGGTGCTGGCGCGCTTTTCGCCGCGCACTGCTCCGGATGATCCAGCGGTGGTGCAGGCTATCGAGAAGGCATTGGCCTGAGCGCCTGACGAGGTCCCCCTGTAGGAGCGGCCTTGTGTCGCGATCGGGCTGCAGAGCAGCCCCTCGATGTAGTGGCAATGCTGGCATCCGGGGGCCGCTTTGCGGCCCGATCGCGACACAAGGCCGCTCCTACACAGATCGCGTAGCACCCAGCCTCGAAGCTGATGAAGTCGCAGCCTGGTTCCGGGCTGCATGCAGATACCCCTCGAACTGCTCGACAATCGCCGGCCAGCCCTGGCGGCTGGCATGCTTTCGTGCATTCAGGCGCACCCGCCGTAACGTTTCTTCTTCCTCCAGCAACCAGCAGGCTGCATCGATGAACGCTGCCTGATCCCCCGGCATGGCCAGTGCGCCGCTATGACCATGGCGAAGGTGCTGCGCAGCGGCTGCCTCGTCATATGCGACCACTGCCAACCCCGAGGCCATGGCTTCGAGCACCACATTGCCAAAGGTTTCGGTCAGGCTCGGAAACAAGAACAGGTCACCGCTGGCGTAGTGTTCGGCCAGTACCTCGCCACGCTGGGCGCCACAGAACACGGCATCCGGTACCTGCTGTTCGAGGGTGGCACGCTGTGGGCCGTCCCCCACGATGACCAGGCGCATGCGTTTGTGCGGAAAAGTATTCTGCAGTGCCTGCAGGCTCGGACGCAGCAAGCCCAGGTTCTTTTCCGCCGCAAGCCGCCCGACATGCAGGACTGCGATGTCATCCGGCCCAAGCCCCCAGCTTTTTCGTAATGCGGGGCTGCGCCGGGCCGGGTTGAACAGGCAGGCATCGACCCCTCGGGCCAATAGCTCCAGGCGTTCGAAGCCACGGCGTTCAAGCTCCAGACGCTGGCTGAGGCTGGGTACCAGGGTGATCGCCGTGCGCCGATGGAACCAGCGCAGGTAGTGGGTGAGCAGGCGCGTCAGCAGGCCCAGCCCGTACTGGCCGGAGTACTGCGGGAAGTTGGTGTGGAAGCCGCTGACCACCGCTACCCCCAGGCGCCGGGCCGCGCGCAATGCGCTGAGCCCAAGCGGCCCCTCGGTGGCGATGTACAGCACGTCCGGGCGCTGCCGGCGCCAGCGACGCACCAGCTTGTGCATCGACACCTCGCCCCACTGCAAGCCCGGGTAACCAGGCAGTGGCCAGCCACGGCACAGCACCAGGTTCGGGTCGTTGTGCAGCGGTGCTTCACCGGCCTGGCGCGGGCGCACCACTTCGATCTCATGGCCGCGCTGGCGCAATCCTTCGCTGAGTCGGCCAAGGGTGTTGGCCACGCCGTTGATCTCGGGTGGGAAGGTTTCGCTGACCAGGGTAATGCGTAGGGCGGGTGTATTCATGACAAAAAGTGTCCGCCTGCTGGATTGCGCCGATGTGACTGAAATGTGACGTACAGATGACGCCTGATCGCCGACGCTTTTGGCCTTGTGAATTTTTCCTTGCAAGGGTGCTCAAGAGGGGGCACCGGCAGCCGATGAAGATGCATCAGACGATGCGCTCCAGGAGAGCGGTGATGTTCAACAACAAGCTCAAGCAAGAAATCCGGCAGTTGCGCGAAGACCTGATGTCCATCGAACAGGTCAAGAGTAGCCTCGACAGCGAGATGCTGGTGCTGCAACTCGATCCCCAGGGGCGGATCGAGATGGTCAACGGCAACTTCGAGAGCGAGATGCTCTACCGTGCCGAACAGTTGCTTGGGCGCAACATCGAGGACATCGTCCCCGCCCATGTGAAGACGCTGGATTTCTACCAGCGCATGAAAGGCGCAATCAGCCGCGGTGAACACCTGAACGGTGCATTCCGCCTGCTGCGCGGCAATGGCCAGGAGGCCTGGTTACGGTCCATCCTGCAGCCAGTCAAGAACAGTGAAGGGCGCATCAAGTATTTCACGCTGCACTCCAGCGACCTTACCCGCACCATCGAGACCTCCCGCGAGCACGAAAGCCTGATCAAGGCGCTGATGCGTTCCACCGCCGTGATCGAATTCGCCCTGGATGGCACCGTGCTCACCGCCAACGAACGCTTCCTGGCTACCCTTGGTTATCGCCTGGAGCAGATCCGTGGCAAGCATCACCGTATGTTCTGCGAGCCGGAGGAGGCCAACTCGGCCGGTTACCAGGCGTTCTGGGACAAGCTGCGCCGTGGCGAGTTCGTTGCCGAACGCTTCAAGCGTATCGATGCCCATGGCCGGGTGGTCTGGCTGGAGGCTTCGTACAACCCCATCTTCGATGCCCATGACGTGCTGTACAAGGTGGTCAAGTTCGCCACCGTCATCACCGACCAGGTCAACCAGGAGCTTGCGGTGGCCGAAGCGGCAGATGTCGCCTACAACACCTCGCTGGGTACCGATGCCAGCGCTCGCAAGGCCACCGATGTGGTCACCCAGAGTGTCAGCGTGATGCGCGGGCTGGAAGCTTCGATGCAAGAGGCGGCAGAGGGCATCCAGGCGCTGGATACCCAGTCGCGGGTGATCGGTTCGATCATCAAGACCATCAGCGACATTGCCGGGCAGACCAACCTGCTGGCGCTGAACGCGGCCATCGAAGCGGCCCGCGCCGGCGAGCAGGGGCGTGGGTTTGCCGTGGTTGCCGATGAAGTGCGCCAATTGGCCTCGCGTACCAGCACCGCCACCGAGGAAATCGCCCGGGTGGTGCAGCAGAACGAACAACTGGCCCAGGCGGCTGTGGCGATCATCGACACCAGCAAGCGTCAGGCCGAGCAGGGGCTGGCACTGGCGGACGAGACAGGGAACGTGATTGTCGAGATCCAGGACGGGGCGAAGCGGGTGGTGGATGTGGTGGGGCAGTTTTCCAGCCGATTGGGGCAGTAGGACCAAGACCAGACACAGTCTGCTTTTTTGTAGGAGCGGCCTTGTGTCGCGAAAGGGCCGCAGAGCGGCCCCAGGATTTCAGCATCAATGCACGAATTGCTGGGGCCGCTTTGCAGCCCTTTCGCGACACAAGGCCGCTCCCACAGGAGGCCGCGCAAGGTCCGATAGGGATCAGTTGCGCTCCCGCACCCAGAACAATGTGGCCCCGGCCACCGCCGCCGGCATCATCAGCACGTTCACCAGCGGAATCATCAACGCCAGGTAGGTAATGCCGCCAAAGCCCAGCGACTGCCAGCGCTTCTGGCGCAGCCAGGCGAGCATGTCCTGCCAGCTCATCTTGTTGTTGTCCGCCGGGTAGTCGATGTACTGGATAGCCATCATCCATACACCGAAGATCAGCCATAGCGGCGCCGCCACCACGTTGACCACCGGGATCAGCGACAGGATGAACAGGCCGATGGCCCGCGGCAGGAAGTAGCCCAGCTTGCGCATTTCACGGCCAAAGGTACGTGGCACCATGGCCATCAGTTCGCCCCAGCTGAACGCCGGGAAGTTGTCCTGGCCACGCACCACTACCTCGACCTTTTCCGCCAGAAAGCCATTGAACGGCGCGGCAATGATGTTGGCCACCAGGGTGAAGGTGAAGAACACCATCAGCACCACCAGGGCGACGAACAGCGGCCACAGGATGTAGGTGAGGAAGCTCAGCCAGCTCGGCAAGCTCGGCATGAGGGCGTCCACCCACAGGCTGAACTGATGCCCGGCGAAGTAGATCAGGCCGCCGAACAGCAGCAGGTTGACCGCCAGTGGCAGCAGCACGAACAAACGCAGGTTCGGGCTCAGCACCAGTTTCAGGCCTTCGCGCAGGTACTGGGGGCCAGAGAGTGCAGGGGCTTGCATCGAGAAACTCCGCAGAGAAGGGAAACGCGCTGACCTTACCGAGTTTGTCGCGCCGACGAAAGGCGGGCAGCGAGCGGGAAACGGGCTGTAACAAAAGCAGCAAGGCTTGGCTATCGATGAAATCGCTGAATAGACGATTGCTATGAGGTGGATTGTCGAAGGATATTTCCTTAATCTTTGCGACCTCGCTACAGTGCGCTCAACTTTCTGCTTTCCGGGCCTGCGCGTTGTAGCCTTCCCCAAGTGCTGCGTGGGTCCTTTTTAATTTCCAAGCTGGCGCAGCCGGTACACGATGCCGGCCCTGCGGCCCGCTCGACAGGAGTTCGACATGTCTGAAGTACGTCATTCGCGCGTCATCATTCTCGGTTCCGGCCCTGCCGGTTACAGCGCCGCGGTATACGCCGCCCGTGCCAACCTCAAGCCGCTGCTGATCACCGGCATGCAGGCTGGCGGCCAGCTGACCACCACCACCGAAGTCGACAACTGGCCGGGCGACCCCCACGGCCTGACCGGCCCGGCGCTGATGCAGCGCATGCAGGAACACGCCGAGCGTTTCGAAACCGAAATCGTCTTCGACCACATCAACGCCGTCGACCTGGCCAACAAGCCCTTCACCCTGCAGGGTGACAGCGGCAAGTACACCTGCGACGCGCTGATCATCGCTACTGGCGCCAGCGCCCGCTACCTGGGCCTGCCGTCGGAAGAAACCTTCATGGGCAAGGGTGTTTCGGCCTGCGCCACCTGCGACGGCTTCTTCTACCGCAACAAGCCGGTTGCGGTGGTGGGCGGCGGTAACACTGCAGTTGAAGAGGCGCTGTACCTGGCCAACATCGCCAGCAAGGTGACCCTGGTACACCGTCGCGATACCTTCCGCGCCGAGAAGATCCTGGTCGACAAGCTGCACGCCCGTGTGGCCGAAGGCAAGATCGAGCTCAAGCTCAACGCCACCCTGGACGAAGTGCTGGGTGACAACATGGGCGTGACCGGTGCGCGCCTGAAGAACAACGATGGCAGCAGCGACGAAATCAAGGTCGACGGCGTGTTCATCGCCATCGGCCACACCCCGAACACCTCGCTGTTCGAAGGCCAGCTGACCCTCAAGGACGGCTACCTGGTGGTCAACGGCGGCCGTGAAGGCAATGCCACCGCCACCAACGTCGAGGGCGTGTTCGCCGCCGGTGACGTGGCTGACCACGTTTACCGCCAGGCCATTACCTCGGCCGGTGCCGGCTGCATGGCGGCGCTGGATGTCGAGCGTTACCTGGACGGTTTGGCCAACGCTTCGTTCTGATTCTGAATCGCCGGGGCTGCTTTGCAGCCCATTCGCAGCACAAGGCTGCTCCTACAGGGCGTACGTAACCCTTTGTAGGAGCAGCCTTGTGCTGCGAATGGGGCGCAAAGCGCCCCCAAAAAACCGGCTCAATGGCCGGTTTTTTTGCGTCCACAATCAGCTTACAGACTCAACCGCATCGACAGGTCCACCGCCTTCACATCTTTGGTCATGGCACCAATCGAGATGTAGTCCACCCCAGTCTCGGCAATTACCCGCAAGGTCGCCTCGTTGACCCCGCCGCTGGCCTCCAGCTTGGCCTTGCCCGCAGTGATGCGCACTGCTTCGCGCATTTCTTCCAGGTTCAGCTCGTCGAGCATGATGATGTCGGCACCTGCAGCCAGTGCCTGGCGCAGCTCATCCAGGCTTTCCACTTCGATTTCCACCGGCTTGCCCGGCGCAATACGGTGCGCCGCCGCCACGGCCGCAGCCACGCCGCCGCTGGCGGCGATATGGTTTTCCTTGATCAGGAAAGCGTCGTACAGGCCGATGCGGTGGTTGTCGCAACCGCCACAGGTCACTGCATACTTCTGCGCCAGGCGCAGGCCCGGCAGGGTTTTGCGGGTGTCCAGCAGGCGCACCTGGGTGCCTTCCACCAGCTCGGCCAGGAAGCGCGCACGGGTGGCGACCCCCGACAGCATCTGCAGGAAGTTCAGTGCACTGCGCTCACCACTGAGCAGCGAACGCGCGGGGCCCTCCAGATGGAACAGCGGCTGGTTGGCCGTGGCGCGCTCGCCATCTGCCACCTGCCAGTGCACAGCCACGCGCGGGTCGAGTTGGCGGAACACGGCATCGACCCAGGCGGTGCCGGCGATCACGCAGTCTTCGCGGGTGATGATGGTCGCCTTGGCCAGGCGCTCGGCCGGGATCAGCTGCGCAGTGATATCGCCACTGCCGATGTCCTCCAACAGCGCGCGGCGCACGTTGGCTTCGATTTCAGCGGTCAGGTCGGCAAGGCGTAGGTTCGGCATGGTCGGCTCCACAAGCTAGATGCCGGCGATTATAGGGCAGGGGGCCGGTGTGTACAGTCGCCTTGGCGATGACCTTTGGTCGGCCGGTGTGAGCAAGCGGGGTAAATCAAGGTCATTAGCCAGCCAGTGAAACGGCGCTGGCAGCTGTGCGGGTTTTTACCGATAATGGTGACCAGTATTTGGCGTCATGACTTTGACGATCTTCAGCCCCCTCGGGCGAGACACCCTGCAAGGAGTACGGGATGCAAAAAGAAGGCAAGGTGGTGGCCTTGGCGGCAGCCATCGATCGAGGCGGGCGTGCGCCTCTGCCTTGCCTTCCGGTGTTGCTCCTGCAGGTGCGCGACAAGGCCGCCTTGCAGTTGCGTCAGGGCTTGCAGGGTTTGTTCGACAACGCCGACGACACCCTCTTCGAGATGGCCGACAAGGCCTTCGACCGCGCTGACCAGAACCTGTACTTCGAGGCCATGCGCGACCTGCGCCTGAAGCGCAAGAGTATCGAGCGCGGTTTTCTCGACACGTTCCATGATGCCTTTGCCCGTATCGGCCAGGTCGACCTGCTGGCGCACCTGGTCGAGCCCGGCAACCTGCGCAGCAAGGCCCAGGCGGAAAGGGCTGCCGCGATCGAAGGCATGGTCGCGCGGGTGCTGTCACGCGACGGCATCGCCCTGCAGCAACTGGGCCTGCGCTTGCAGGTACTGCTCGACCGCCCCCTGCAGGAGCAGCACAACCCGTTGGGGCCCGCAGCGCTGTGCAGTTACTTCCTCGACGCTGGCCGCAATCTGGGGGTTGGCCTGCGGGTCAAGCTGGTCCTGCTCAAACTGTTCGAGCGCTATGTATTGCGCGATGCCGACGTGATCTATGGTGAAGCCAACCAGTTGCTGGCCGCCGCTGGCGTGCTGCCCGAGTTGCCCTCGGCACCGCGCCGACGTGCCGAAGACCGGCGCATGAGTGCGCGACGTGGGCCGGCGAACCTGGGGCACGAGGTGGGCGCGGACGCGGCAGGGCAGGCTTTCTTTACCTCGTTGCAAACACTGCTGGCCCCGATGCGTGGGCAGTTCGCGCCTCGTTTGCAGGCGGTGGCCGCCGCCCAGCCAATCAGCACCGCCGACCTGTTGCGCCTGCTTTCGCACCTGCAGCATTACGTGCCCGCTACCCACGAGGTCGACGATTTCGAGCTTGGTCAGCAGCTTGAACAATTGCTGTTGCGGGTCAGCGTGCGCAGCGGCACACGACGGCGCATCGACGTGGCTGATGAGGACATGATCAACCTGGTTGGTCTGCTGTTCGCCTTCATCCAGGACGACGACAACCTGCCGGACAGCCTGCGTGCGCTGATCGGGCGTCTGCATATTCCGCTGCTGAAAGTGGCCCTGCTGGACAAGGGGCTGTTCAGTCGTGCCAGCCACCCGGCCCGCCGGCTGCTCAACGAGATTGCTGGTGCGACAATTGGTTGGGAATGTGGCGGCGACGGCATGCGCGACAGCCTGCATCTGCGGGTGGAGCGTATCGTCCAGCGCCTGCTCAATGATTTTGCCGAAGATGCCAGCCTGTTCGCTGAACTGCTGGAGGACTTCCTCGCTTTCAACCAGGACGAGCGGCGGCGCAACGAGCTACTTGAACAACGCACCCGCGACGCGGAAGAAGGGCGTGCCCGAACCCTGCAGGCCAGGCAGCAGGTGCAGCGCGTACTCAACCTGCGCCTGCGCGGCCGGTTATTGCCGCAGGTGGTGGTGCAGATGCTGGTGCAGGCCTGGAGCCAGGTACTGCTGCTGGCCTGGCTCAAGCAGGGTGAGGCATCCCAGGCCTGGCGGGACGCCTTGCAGACGATGGACACGCTGCTGGCCAGCATCACTCCACCGCATGAGCCGCATGCCTTGCTGCAGCAGGTGCCGGGCTTGCTCAAGGCACTGCGCGATGGCCTGGCCAGCGTGGCCCTGGACTCGGCAGCGACGCGCGAATTCTTCCTGCAACTGGAGCAGTTGCACCTGCGTGCCTGCGCAGGTGAATCGATGCAACCCGGTGGTGAGGGCCATCCTCTGAGCGAGGTGTTTGTGGCCGAGGACATCGTCCTGGCGATTGCCGAAGAACCCGCTTGTGCCCCGTTGCAGTTTGCCGACGGGCAGGCTGCGGCCGTGCGCCAGGTGCAGCGCCTGCGTATCGGTACCTGGGTCGAGGTGCTGGATGAGGACGAACCGCTGCGCTGCAAACTGGTGGCGCGCATCGACAGCAGCGACCGGCTGGTATTCGCCAACCGCACCGGCATGAAAGTGCGCGAATGGAACGGTGCCAGCCTGGCCCTGGCACTGCACCGGGGCGATGTGCGGGTGCTGGATGACGGGCTGTTGTTCGAGCGGGCGCTGGAGGCGGTGCTCGACAGTTTGCGCCGTTAGCAGCAACTGTCCTGGGCAAAGCCTGCAAGTTGGCACGATCGGCAGGCAGTTCGCTTACCCTGTGGGAGCGGGTTCACCCGCGAAGAATCCAGCGCGGTGCTTGGCACCGGCTGCGCCGGTGTTCGCGGGTGAACCCGCTCCCACAGAGACCCTGCTCAATTAATGATTTTTGTGCAGCTCTATGAGAGCGCCGCCGGGATTACAATCATTCACATGCAAACGGCATTGTCCACAGGGCATACTGATGCTCTGTTCACGGCGTTTTCAGGATCTGCCCCATGCAATTGGACCGTGCTACTGGCTGGTTCCACGGAATCGGAATCACCCACTGCCCCTCGCCGAACTTCAATGCCCGCCCCGAAGGCGAATCGATTTCCCTGCTGGTGATCCACAACATCAGCCTGCCGCCTGCCTGCTTCGGCACCGGCAAGGTCCAGCAGTTCTTCCAGAACCGCCTGGACCCCAATGAACATCCATATTTCGCCAGCATCAACCACCTGACCGTGTCGGCACACCTGTTCGTCGAGCGTGATGGTGCGGTGACCCAGTTCGTGTCGTTGCGCGACCGCGCCTGGCATGCCGGTGTGTCGTGCTTCGACGGGCGTGAGGGCTGTAACGATTTCTCCATCGGTATCGAACTGGAAGGCACCGACGACCTGCCCTATACCGATGCTCAGTATGCGGTGCTGGCGCAACTTACCTGGCACATCCGCAGTGCCTGGCCAGCCATCGACCTGGGCCGCATCCAGGGCCATAGCGACATTGCCCCGCAGCGCAAGACCGACCCCGGCCCGGCCTTCGACTGGCCGCGCTACCGACAGGCGCTGCAGCAAAACGAGGACAAGGCATGAGTTTTCTGGTGTTGTTGCTGGCGCTGTGGGTCGAGAAGTTCTCGGCCTTGCGCCATCAAGTGCAGCGCGACGGGTTTTTCCTTGGCGAACTGGTGCGCCTGGAGCGCAGCGGCAAGGTGCACCCCTGGTGGACGCTGGCCATCCTGGTATTTGCACCGGTAGTGCTGCTGGTATTGCTGCTGCATGTGCTGGACCCGGTGGCGTATGGCTTGCTGGCGTTGCCGGTGCACCTGCTGGTGCTGATCTACAGCCTGGGCCGCGGCGATGCCAAAGCATCGTTGGGGCCATTCCGCGATGCCTGGCGGCGTGGTGATGACCAAGCCGCGCTGCACGTGGCCGAGCGTGACTTGGGGCTGGTTGCCGACGAGCCGCACAGCCTGTTGGTGCGGGTACAGGGCAACTTGCTGTGGCAGGTGTACCAGGGCTTTTTCGCGGTGATCTTCTGGTACTTCGTGCTGGGTCCGGGTGCAGCCCTGGCCTATCGCCTGCTGGCGCTGTGTGGCGAACACAGCAAGCAACCGACGTTGAAGGCCCGTGCCGAGCAGCTGAGGCACATCATGGACTGGCTGCCTGTACGGGTGCTGGCCTTGAGTTTTGCCCTGGTAGGCAACTTCCTCGCGGTTACCCGGGTAATGCTGCACGAAGTGCTCAACTGGCACATCAGCGCCGCACACCTGGTGGCGCGGGTCGGGCGCATTGCCGATGATATTCCCGAGGAAGAAGACAGCCAGCGCGGGCTGGGCCGGCTGGACAGCCTGTGGGAGTTGCTGCTGCGCTGTGCGGTGCTGTGGTATGCCGGGTTTGCGCTGTGGACGG
Organism: Pseudomonas sp. NLJ1; assembly: GCF_049486705.1. Taxonomy (NCBI): domain Bacteria; kingdom Pseudomonadati; phylum Pseudomonadota; class Gammaproteobacteria; order Pseudomonadales; family Pseudomonadaceae; genus Pseudomonas; species Pseudomonas sp. NLJ1. The sequence goes on from NZ_CP137735.1 coordinate 3,696,686, forward strand.
TGCTGGTCTGATCTGAAGCCGGGCGCATACCTCTGTAGGAGCGGCCTTGTGTCGCGATGGGCTGCGCAGCAGCCCCCAGGCTGTCAGCTTCGCCGCATGAATTGCCGGGGCCGCTTTGCGGCCCTTTCGCGACACAAGGCCGCTCCTACAGCGACCGCGCGAGGTCTACCATCTGAACAACTCACAAGCATTGCGGGTGCTGGCTTCAGCCAGCTCCGTAACCTCTACGCCCATAACCTCTGCCAACGCCCCGGCAATTTCCGGCAGGTGCTCCGGGCTGTTCCTAACCCCCGGGTACATCACCGGCGCCATGTCCGGCGCATCGGTCTCCAGTACCACGCTGTCCAGCGGCAACCGCGCCAGGGTCTTGCGCAGTCGTAAGGCCTGCGGCCAGGTACCCGCGCCGCCGAGCCCAAGCCGGAAGCCCAGCTTGATGTACTCGCGGGCCTCTTCATAACTGCCGGCAAATGCGTGAATCACCCCCGCCCGCGCCGGCTTGTAGCGCTTGAGCGTGGCGATCACCTGGGCATGGCTGCGGCGTACGTGCAGCAGGGCGGGCAGTTCGAAGTCGCAAGCCATCTGCAGTTGCGCTTCGAACAGCTTCTGCTGGCGGGCCTTGTCCAGGTCTTCGAGGTAATAGTCCAGGCCAAACTCGCCCACGGCACATAGCCGTGGGTCGCCGTGCAGGCGCTCCAGCCACTCGCGCAGCTGCGCCAGGTGCTCCGGGCGATGCTGGTCAAGGTAGATCGGGTGCAGGCCGAGCGCGGCGAACAGGCGCTGGTCGGCACAGGCCAGGTCCCACACCCGCTGGAAATTCGCCTGGTACACCCCCAGCACCACCATCCGCTCAACCCCGCGCGCCGCCGCGTTGGCCAGCAAGCGCGGGCGGTCGGCGTCGAAGTCGGGGAAATCCAGGTGGGTGTGGGTGTCGATCAGGCGCATGTTCAGGCCGCTGTAATGCGTTGCTTGAAGGTTCGACCGACGGCATGCACGCCAGGTTCGTAGCGTTTGTCCTCGATCGCGGCCAGTGCCAGTTCCAGCGCGGTGGCGGCAATCAGGCCATGCTGCTGGGCCATGGCATTGACCGGCAGCGGCAGGAAGTCGAGCAACTGGTTGTCGCCAAAGGTACCCAGCTGCAGCTGGCGCGAGTCGGCAGGGCGCGCCTGCAGGGTGTCGAACACCCCTTGCAGCAGCACGTAGGAGGTGGTCACCAAGGCATCCGGCAGGCCACCAAGGTCGTCGATCAGTTGCTGCATCAGGCGCTGGCCGCACTCACGGCTGAATGCTTCGCCCTGATAGCGGCGAACCTCGCCGGCATAGCCTTGCAGGGCTTCGTCGAAGCCGCCGGCACGTGCCTGGCTGACTGACAGCTCGGGGCGTGCGCCGATCAGTGCGATACTGCGCGGGGCGGCGCTCAGCAGGCTGGCGGCCAGTTGGCGGCTGGCATCGCGGTCGTCGCTGATCACCGAGCAGAAGTGCGCAGGGTCCAGGCGGCGGTCGATGGCGATTACTGGCAGGCCTTTGTCCTGCAGTTCGCGGTAGCTGTCGTCTTCCGGCGGCAGGCAGCTGGCAACGAACAGTGCGTCGCAACGGCGGGCGCGGAACAGCTGCTGCAACTGGCGCTCGCTGTCGGGCTGGTCGTCGCTGCTGGCGATCAGCAATTGGTAGCCGCGGGCGCGGGCACCTTGCTCGAGCTGCTTGGCGATGCGGGCGTAGCTGGGGTTCTCCAGATCCGGGAGAATGAAGCCCAGGGTGCGGGTATGCCGGCTGCGCAGGCCAGCGGCCTGCGGGTTGGGGGTGAAGCCGTGGGCCTCGACCACCGCGCGTACCCGCTCGACAGTACTGTTGCTGATGCGCTGCTGTTCGGCCTTGCCATTGATGACGTAGCTGGCAGTGGTCACGGACACACCGGCCAGACGGGCGATATCGCTGAGTTTCACCGAATTTTCCTTGTTATTACCGGGGCTGGCTGTGAGCCCTGACCGGGTAGTTTGACCCGGCGAGGGCGCCACGCGCAGACGACCATTGTCGCAATTGTCCGACAGGATGGGGCTTTTTCCTCGGCAGATTATCGAGTAACGTGGCCGTCTGGTCAGATTAATCGTTTCAGCTGCCGAATTTTCTGCCTCGGCTGCCATCCGTGCAAGGCTGTTGAACTGGCCGTTCAAGTGAATTTCACAACAATACTCCAGTACCCGACCGGGAACTGCAAAAGGAGAAGGTCATGCTCGAGCTCGCCAAGGAGCAGATAGCCATGGGCCAGAAGGCCGCCGACAAGGCCGAGGCATTGCGCCTGCTGGCCGACCGGCTGGTCGCTGACGGCCTGGTCGCCGAGGGGTACCTGCAAGGGCTGCAGGCCCGAGAGGCACAAGGCTCCACCTTCCTTGGGCAGGGCATCGCCATCCCCCATGGCACGCCGCAGACCCGCGACCTGGTGTACGCCACCGGCGTACGCCTGTTGCAGTTTCCCGAGGGTGTGGACTGGGGCGATGGCCAGATGGTCTACCTTGCCATCGGCATCGCCGCCCGTTCGGACGAACACCTGCGCCTGTTGCAACTGCTGACCCGCGCCCTGGGCGAGACCGACCTGGCGGAGGCATTGCGCCGCGCCGGTTCCGCCGAGGCGTTGCTGAAACTGTTGCAGGGCGCGCCGCAGGAACTGGCGCTGGATGCACAGCTGGTCGGCCTGAACCTGGCGGCCGAAGACTTCGACGAACTGGCCTGGCGCGGCGCCCGCCTGTTGCAGCGCGCCGACTGCGTCGACAGCGGTTTTGCCGCCGTGCTGCAGCAGGCCGAGCCGCTGCCGCTGGGCGAGGGCCTGTGGTGGCTGCACAGCGAGCGTCAGGTGCGCCAGCCGGGCCTGGCCTTCATCACCCCGCAGCAGCCGCTGCGTTACCGCGACCAGCCGCTCAACGGCCTGTTCTGCCTGGCCAGCCTCGGTGCAGCCCACCAGGCCTTGCTCGAGCGCCTGTGCGAAGTGCTGATCGAAGGCCGCGGGCAGATGCTCTACCAGGCCACCAGCAGCCGCGCGGTACTGGAAGTGCTCGGCGGTGAAGCGCCGGCGGACTGGCCCAGTGCGCGCGTGGTGCTGGCCAACCCGCATGGTTTGCATGCCCGCCCGGCAAAGGTATTGGCGCAACTGGCCAAAGGTTTCGAGGGGGAAATCCGTGTACGCCTGGTCGACAGCGCGCAGCCGGCGGTGTCGGCAAAGAGCCTGAGCAAGCTGCTCAGTCTCGGCGCCCGGCGTGGCCAGGCGCTGGAACTGGTGGCTGAGCCAGGCATCGCCGCCGATGCCTTGCCGGTGCTGCTGGCCGCCATCGAAGACGGCCTGGGCGAAGAGGTGGAGCCACTGCCGCAGACCGTGGCGACCGTAGCCGGCGAAGTGGTCGAGGTGCTGCAAGCGCCCGAAGCCGGTAGCCGCATCCAGGGCGTAGGTGCGGCGCCGGGTATTGCCAGTGGCCCGGCGCATGTGTGTGTCGAGCGTGAATTCGACTACCCCCTGCGCGGCGAGTCCTGCGCCCAGGAGCGGCAGAAGCTGCGTGAAGCCGTGGCGACCGTGAATGGCGAGCTGCAGGCCTTGATCCAGCGTAGCGACAAGGCCATTGGCGAAATTTTCATCACCCATCAGGAAATGCTCGCCGACCCGGCCCTTACCGACGATGTCGAGCAGCGCCTGGGCCAGGGCGAAAGCGCTGCGGCAGCGTGGATGGCAGTGATCGAGGCGGCGGCGCGCCAGCAGGAGTCGCTGCACGATGCCTTGCTCGCTGAGCGTGCTGCCGACCTGCGGGACATCGGCCGCCGCGTGCTGGCGCAGTTGTGTGGCGTGCCGGCCCAGACTGAACCCGAACAACCCTACGTGCTGGTGATGACCGAAGTCGGCCCGTCCGATGTCGCCCGGCTGGACCCGAGCCGCGTCGCCGGTATCGTCACCGCCCAGGGTGGCGCCACCGCCCACAGCGCCATCGTAGCCCGTGCCCTGGGCATCCCGGCGGTAGTGGGCGCGGGCGCGTCGATACTGCTGTTGGACAGTGGCACGCCGTTGCTGCTCGATGGCCAGCGTGGCGTGGTCAGCGTGGCGCCGCCGGCGGATGAACTGCAACGGGCCCTGACCGAGCGCGACCTGCGCGAGCAACGCTTGCAGGCTGCCTGGGCCAACCGCTTCGAGCCGGCGGTTACCCGCGATGGTCATGCTGTCGAGGTGTTCGCCAATATCGGCGAGAGCAACGGCATCGCCAAGGTAGTGGAGCAGGGCGCCGAAGGCGTGGGCCTGCTGCGCACCGAGCTGATTTTCATGGCCCACACCCAGGCCCCGGATGTGGCGACCCAGGAAGCCGAGTATCGCCGCGTGCTCGATGGCCTCGACGGGCGCCCGCTGGTGGTGCGCACCCTTGATGTCGGCGGTGACAAACCGCTGCCGTACTGGCCGATCGCTGCCGAAGAAAACCCGTTCCTCGGCGTGCGCGGCGTACGCCTGACCCTGCAGCGCCCGCAGGTTATGGAAGACCAGCTGCGCGCCTTGCTGCGTGCTGCCGACCAGCGCCCGCTGCGGATCATGTTCCCGATGGTCGGGCAGGTGCATGAGTGGCGCGAGGCGCGTGCCATGGTCGAGCGCCTGCGCGCCGAGATTCCGGTAGCCGACCTGCAGCTGGGCATCATGGTCGAAGTGCCTTCGGCAGCGCTGCTGGCACCGCAACTGGCGCGCGAAGTGGACTTCTTCAGCATCGGCACCAACGACCTTACCCAGTACACCCTGGCTATCGACCGTGGCCACCCCAGCCTCTCGGCCCAGGCCGACGGCCTGCATCCGGCGGTGCTCAGCCTGATCGACATGACCGTGCGCGCCGCCCATGCCCATGGTAAGTGGGTGGGCGTGTGCGGCGAGCTGGCGGCCGACCCGCAGGCGGTCGCCGTGCTGCTGGGCCTGGACGTGGACGAACTCAGCGTCGCCGCGCGCAGCATTGCCGAAGTCAAGGCCCTGGTTCGCCAGGCCGATTACCAGACGGCCCGCGCCCTGGCGCACGAGGCCCTGCAACAGGACAGCGCCGCAGCGGTTCGCGCGCTGGTGGAGCGTTACTGAATGGCCAAGATCCTCACCCTCACCCTGAACCCGGCGCTGGATATCACCATCGGCCTGGATACCCTGCGCCCCGGGCAGGTCAACCGCAGCCAGGAACAGCACAGCCACGCCGCGGGCAAAGGGTTGAACGTTGCCCAGGTACTTGCCGACCTGGGGCACAGCGTCACTGTTGGCGGCTTTCTCGGGCGTGACAACCTGCAGCCCTTCGAGGCGTTGATCGGCTGGCGCGGTTTCGTCGACTGCTTTGTCCGCGTGCCGGGCGAAACCCGCAGCAACATCAAGCTGGTCGAGGCCGATGGCCGTGTCACCGACATCAACGGCCAAGGCCCGGAAGTCGACGAAGCGGCGCGCAGTGCGTTGCTGCGCCGCCTGGCGCAGATTGCCCCGGGCCATGATGCGGTGGTGGTGGCTGGTAGCCTGCCGCGCGGGATCAGTGCCGACTGGTTCCGCCAGTTGCTCGAACAGCTCAAGGCGCAAGGCCTCAAGGTGGCCCTGGACAGCAGCGGCGAAGCCCTGCGTGTCGGCCTGCAGAGCTCGCCCTGGCTGGTCAAGCCCAATACCGAAGAGCTGGGCGAGGTGCTCGGCCTGGCTGTGGATAACCCGGCGCAGCAGCGCGCAGCTGCCGAGCGCCTGCTGGCCAGTGGCGTAGAACACGTGGTGGTGTCGGCGGGCGAACGGGGCGTGAGCTGGTTTACCCATGACCATGCCGTACATGCTTGCCCACCCAAGGTGCAGGTTGCCAGCACGGTGGGCGCAGGTGATTCGCTGGTGGCCGGCATGGTCCACGGCCTGCTGCTGGGTGAAGCCCCGGCGCAGACCTTGACCCGGGCCACCGCGATCGCTGCTCAGGCCGTTACCCAGGTTGGGTTCGGCATCCGCGACCGCGAACAATTGGCGCGTCTGGAAGCCGCCGTGCAACTGACAGAACAACAAGAGGGTTGCCGATGAACATTGCCATTGTCACTGCCTGCCCCAACGGCCAGGTGTCGAGTGTGCTGAGCGCGCGTTTGCTGTCTGCCGCTGCCCAGCGGCGGGGCTGGAGTACCAGCGTCGAAGTGCAGGATGCCGGCCACCCCGAGCGGCAACTGAGCGCCGCGCAGATCGCCGAAGCCGACTGGGTGCTGGTGGTCAGCACCGGCCCGGTGGACCTGGCCCGTTTCGTCGGCAAGCGCGTGTACCAGAGCACGCCGTCCCAGGCTTTGGCCGACCGCGAAGGCTTCCTCGATGAGGCGGCTTCCAACGCCCGGCTGCTGGCCACGGTGCCAGGCCTTCCGGCCGAAGCTGGCAGCGCTGGCGCACGCATCGTCGCCGTCACGGCTTGCCCGACTGGCGTCGCGCATACATTCATGGCTGCGGAAGCTTTACAGCAGGCCGCGCAGCAGCTGGGCTACCAGCTCACCGTCGAAACCCAGGGCTCGGTCGGTGCGCGCAACCCCTTGTCTGCCGAAGCCATCGCCGCAGCCGATGTAGTGCTACTGGCTGCCGACATCGAAGTGCCCACCGCGCGTTTCGCCGGCAAGCGCATCTACCGTTGTGGCACCGGTATCGCCCTCAAGCAGGCCCGTGCCACCCTCGACAAGGCCCTGGCTGAGGCCAAGGTGGAAAACAGCGGCGATGCCGCAGCGGCGAGCACGCCAGCGAAGGGCGAGAAGACCGGGGTATACAAGCACCTGCTCACCGGTGTGTCGTTCATGCTGCCGATGGTGGTGGCTGGCGGCCTGCTGATTGCCCTGTCGTTCGTGTTCGGTATCGAGGCTTATAAAGAAGCGGGCACCTTGCCGGCCGCATTGATGCAGATCGGCGGCGAGGCTGCGTTCAAGCTGATGGTGCCACTGCTGGCGGGCTATATCGCCTGGTCCATCGCCGACCGCCCGGGGCTGGCGCCCGGCATGATCGGCGGTCTGCTGGCCAGCACCCTGGGCGCCGGATTCATCGGTGGTATCGTCGCCGGTTTCCTCGCCGGTTACAGTGCCAAGGCCATTGCCCGCTGGGCGCGCCTGCCCAGCAGCCTGGAGGCACTCAAGCCGATCCTGATCATTCCGCTGCTGGCCAGCCTGTTCACCGGCCTGGTGATGATCTACGTGGTCGGCCAGCCAGTGGCGGCGATGCTGGAAGGCCTCACGCATTTTCTCGACAGCATGGGCACCACCAATGCAATCCTGCTGGGCCTGTTGCTGGGCGGCATGATGTGCGTCGACCTGGGCGGGCCGATCAACAAGGCTGCCTATGCCTTCTCGGTGGGGCTGTTGGCCTCGTCGAGCTATGCGCCGATGGCGGCGACCATGGCAGCCGGCATGGTGCCGCCGATTGGCCTGGGTATTGCCAGCTTCCTGGCCCGGCGCAAGTTCGCCCAGAGCGAGCGTGAAGCGGGCAAGGCGGCCCTGGCGCTGGGGCTGTGCTTCATTTCCGAAGGGGCAATCCCGTTTGCTGCCAAGGACCCGCTGCGGGTAATCCCGGCCAGCGTGGCCGGCGGGGCATTGACCGGTGCATTGTCGATGTACTTCGGCTGCAAGCTGATGGCGCCGCATGGTGGCCTGTTCGTGCTGCTGATCCCCAATGCGATCAACCATGCACTGTTGTACCTGTTGGCGATCGTGGCGGGCAGCCTGCTGACGGCGGTGGTGTATGCGGTGATCAAGAAGAGCGAGCGGGTGGAGCTGGCGGTGGCACCGGTGAAGGGTTAGGGATTTCAGCTGGCTTTATTGGCCTCTTCGCGGGTGAACCCGCTCCCACAGGTACTGCACAATTTTCAAGCTTGCAGAGAACCTGTGGGAGCGGGTTTACCCGCGAAGGGGCCAGTCCAGGCTAGCGCCGATGCTTCTGCCGCAACGGCACAAGCAGATCGCCCAGCCCGTTGTGATCGACCTCATGCATCAGCGCCAGCAACCCACCCAATTCCCCCGCCGGGAAACCCTTGCGCGCAAACCAGGCCAGGTAATCCCCCGGCAGGTCGGCAACGATTCGTCCCTGGTACTTGCCAAACGGCATGGTACGGGTGACCAGCAGTTCGAGGGTTTCCGGCTTCATCATCGGCGCACCTGGCTGTTGAAAGCGCCGACCATACTGCAATCTGCACGAAGGCCCAAGCGGCAATCATGCAGAACGCCCTGTTCCAGCTTTAGTCCTGTATTTCTATCTTATTGATTTTAAAAGATTTCATGGGCGAGCCTCGCTTGGCATGAACGCTGCTCTCTTACAGATGACTATCACCTGCCAAGGAGTTTGTGCCATGAGCAATCCCAACAAAGATGTGATCGACGTGCTCAACGACCTGATCGAGTACAGCAAGGATGGCGAGAAAGGCTTCAAGGCCTCGGCCGATGATGTGAAAAACCCCGAACTGAAAGCGTTCTTCGTTCAGCGTGCCGGTGAGTGTGCCAATGCAGCCGGCGAGCTGCAGAGCGAGGTGCGTCGCCTGGGTGGCGACCCGGAAACCTCCACCAGCATCAGCGGTGACCTGCATCGGGGTTGGGTCAACCTCAAGGCGATGGTCACCGGCAAGGATGAGGAAGCGGTGCTGAACGAGGTGGAGCGAGGCGAGGACCACGCCCTCAAGGCCTACAAGGAAGCCCGCGAGAAACTGGTGAAGCTGGGCCGCACCGCCAGCGACCAGACCTACACCCTGGTGGAAAAACAGCTGCAAGGTGTGCAGCGCAACCATGATCAGGTCAGGGCCTTGCGCAACGCCGCGCACGCTCGCAGCTAGTCGGCCGGCCCCTCTACCCGGTTGCGGCCTTTGGCCTTGGCCCGGTAGAGCGCTTCATCCGCAGCACCCAGCACCTTCGCCAGATCGTGCTGGGTGCCTGACAGGCCGATGCCGATGCTGACCGTGACCGAGTGGGCATCATCGGCGAACGGTGCCAGCGCTTCGACACTGCTACGAATGCGCTCGGCAAGCATTTGCGCACCGCTCAGATCGGTTTCCGGCAGCACTACCTGAAATTCCTCACCCCCATAACGCGCTGCCACATCGGCCGGGCGGCGGATGCATGCCTCGATGGTCTTGGCCACTTCGCGCAGGGCATGGTCGCCACCGGCATGGCCATGGCGCTGGTTGAACGCCCTGAAATGGTCCACATCCACCATCAGCACTGCCAACGGCTTGCGGTTGCGCTGGGCACGAGCCCATTCCTGTCGTAGTACCTGGTCCAGGCGTCGGCGGTTGGCCAGCCCGGTCAGGCTGTCGGTGGCGGCCAGCGTCGCAAGGCCCTGTTCGGCCTCCTGGCGGCGACGCAATTCGCGGCCCAGCAGCAGGGTCAGCCAGAGGATGCCCACACATAGTCCACCGGTGGCAACGCTGACCAGGATCGCAGTACGCCGCCAGGATTCGAATACATCTTCGGCCGAATGCACGACCAGTACGATCAGTGGCAACTGCGCGACCCGGGCGAAGGTGTACATGCGCGGTTTGCCGTTGCTGCTGGAGCGGGCGGTAAAGCTGCCGCTCTGCTCGCTGAGAATACGTTTGAAATTGGGCCGCTCGGCATAGTTGCTGCCGATTTGCGAGTCTTGCGTACGGCTGGGCTGGCGAGCCAGCAGTTGGCCATCGGTGTTGAGCAGGTTGATGCTGCTGTCTTCGCCGATATCCAGGCGCTGGAACAATTCACTGAAGTACGACAGGCGCAGCGCGCCCGCTGCCAGGCCGGCGAACTCGCCTTTGGCGTCGGAGATACGCCGGCTGAAACTGATGCACCAGTCCAGGTCGCCGAGCCTGGCCTTGAACGGCGGGCCCACCAGCAGGCCGAGGTTGGCGTTGTGCAGGTGCGCCTGGAAAACCCCCGTGCCGGCGAAGTTGGCCTTGCGTGGCACGCTGCTGGTGGAATCGCCCACCACGTTGCCTTGCTTGTCCAGCCATAGCACGTCACCGCGCTTGCGGTCGACAAAGGCTTCATTGAATAGCAGGCGTTGGCGCACCGGGCCGGGGATCTCCGGCAGCTCCTTGCGCCCGACCGCCCAGATCAGGCCCTGCAGCGACTGGTCGTAGAGTTCGACGTTGCGCAGGATGTCGCTTTCGATCAACTGGACGATATTGTTGGACGAGCGGATCGCCGACACCTCGACATTGTCGCGCTCGCGCGCCAGCAGGTAGCTGACGATGGCCACGATGGCGAGCACGGCAAGGCAACTGCCCAGGTTGAGGATCAGCTCGGGGTGCGACCTGTAGAGTGCGAAACGCGGAGATCGGGGGGGCATGCTCGCTACTGCGTGGGCAGGGCCATTCGCGGCGGCGACATTCTAGGGAAACGGGGATTGTCGAACAAGATTTGTCCGACGGAATCGCGGTAGACCTTATTCTGGACTGACCGAGAACCTTGTGGGAGCGGGCATGCCCGCGAAGCAAGCGCCGCGGTGCATGGCACCGGCTTCGCCGGTGTTCGCGGGCACGCCCGCTCCCACAGGTTGGATCTTTAGCTTGCGGTCCTGGATCAGAACACGTTCAACGGGTAATCCACGATCACCCGCAATTCATCGTTGTCGCTGTTGCTGTCGATCGACGCATAACCCTGGCTGCCACGGTGGGTGGCATAGCGCACCAGTACCGACAGGTCCTTCAGGTCACCCTCCTGGAACACGTACTTCACATCCAGGTCGCGTTCCCAGTGCGTGGCGTTCTTGCCATCGGCGCGGTAGTAATCGTAGTGGGTGGTGTCCTGGACGGCCTTGGTCAGGTCTGCCTCACCCCGCGAGTACGACAGCACCGTGGTCAGGCCTGGAATGTCCATGCCGGCGAAGTCATAAGCGTACTGCAGCTTCCACGAACGCTCGTTCGGTGCGTTGAAGTCCGAGTACATGCGCGAGTTGTCCAGGTAGATGCTGTCGCCCAGGTTGATGTAGTCGAACGGCGTGTTGCCGTTGACCCGCTGGTAGGCGGCGGTGACGCTGTGGAACCCGGCGTTGACGGTGAAATGCACGCTGTAGGTATTGTTGTCGATCTTGCCCAGCAGGGCCTGGCCGGTGTCCTGGGTGTGATAGAAGTGCACGCCCGGGTTCAGGCTGACCAGGTCGCTGACCACGTAGGTGTAGTCGAAATCGGCGTAGTACTGGTTCCAGATGTCCTTCAGCTCGGCCGCATACAGGTTGGCGGTGATGTTCGGGGTACCGCTCCATGACGCGCCGGCCCAGTTCAGGTGCTTGCTCTTGTCATGCTCGCCCAGCGAACCGTAGTAAGTGTCGATGCGGCGGTGGCCGCTCTGGTTGTACGGCTTGGTGAAGCTGACCTGGCCGCCTTCGAGCAGCAGGCCGTCGATGCTGGTGTTGGTCAGGCTCACACCACGGAAGGTCTGCGGCAGCATGCGGGTCTCGCCGCCGGCGATCACCGGGTTGGTAAGGAACAGGTCACCAGCTTTCAGCTCGGTGTCGAACGCCTTGAGCTTGACTGCGGCACCGGCGGTGGAGAACGAGTGCGGGGCAGCACCCAGTTCGTCTTCGTTCTTTTGGTGGGTTGGCAGAATGCTGGTGCCAGCATGGCCGCCGCCACCGTCGAGTTTCAGGCCCAGCATGGCGTGGGCGTCCAAGCCAAAGCCGACCACGCCCGGGGTGTAGCCCGACTCGAAGCGTGCAACCGCGCCCTGGCCCCACTCGCGGGTGTCGCGCACGCCGGCGTTGTGGTTGTCGCGGTTGAAGTAGGCGTTACGGAAATGCAGGTTGAAGGACGAGCCTTCGATGAAGCCATCAGCCTTGTCTTCATCTGCCTGAGCGGCGAAAGGGATCGTTGCAGTCAACGCAATGAACAGCGGGGTAAAACGAAACGCGGAAGGCACCGGTACTAGCTCCTTGGGTCTGGCGGTGGGGCAGTTTTTATTTTCGAATGTGCGTCTTTCTTATACGTGAACGTTACAGCCTGGCTGATAGTTGAAGCACATAAAAAAAGCCGCTGATCGGCAGCGGCTTTAAAAGGCTAACATATCGGCACCGGTGGTGCCCATGGTGTAGCCAAGGGAAAACGGGAGCAGCGACAGCGCTTGATCAGCTGTCGGCGTTAGCATCGACAGAAACCTTGGAAGCGGTCTGGTTTGCGTCTTTTGCGGCGTCGGCCTGCTGTGCGGCTACGGCTTCGCGGGCCTCTTGGTGGACCGCGGCGAACTCGGCATTACGGGTGACGAAAGCCTTGGATTCTTCGGCCATGGCCAGGGGCGACAACAACAGGGAAGACAGGACGAAGACGCTGGCAATACCCATACTGTTGGACATTTGAAACTACCTTCTTGCGGTGCAAGTGCTAATGAGGACAGGGGTAAAGTTAGTCCTTTCAATGCACTTGAAACAGAGCGAAGTGCGATAAGCACTGTTGCGCAAAAGGTAATTATCTTTGAAAAAAGCAATTGGACTTTCGCCGCAAACCCCCAGCCTAGAGCACTTCCGCGGCCCTTTGTAGGAGCGGCCTTGTGTCGCGATGGGGCGCGAAGCGGCCCCAGGTTTTGTGCCACAGCAACAATTGCCGGGGGCTGCTACGCAGCCCTTTCGCGACACAAGGCCGCTCCTACAGAGACCGCGCAGGCCTCAGAACTGGCAATTGGATGCCGAATGTATTGAACCCAGCGGCACTACGTACAAACACCTCCCCACCATGCATCAGCGCAATCGCCTTGACGATCGCCAACCCCAGCCCATGGTTACCGCCACCACTGTTGCTACGTGCCGCATCCACCCGGTAGAAGCGTTCGAACAGCAATGGCAGGTGCTCATCGTCGATCGCCGGCCCCGGGTTGCTCACGGCGATGCTGACCTGCTCCGGCCCGTCCGCGATCTGCACCGCGATCACCTGGTGCGGTGCGGTGTGCTGCACGGCGTTGTTCAGCAGGTTGATCAGCGCCCGGCGCAGCTGGGCCTTTTCGATGGGCACCTGGGCATCGCCGCTCACGCTCACGCTGACCTGCGCGTCTTCGAGAATGTAGTCCAGGTAGTCGAGGGTGGTCGCCACCTCCTCGGCCAGCGAGGCCTGGGTCAGGGCAGTGGCCTTGCTGCCCTGGTCGGCGTTGGCCAGGAACAGCATGTCGTTGATGATGCTGCGCAGGCGCTCCAGTTCCTCAAGGTTCGATTGCAGCACTTCGAAGTAGTGCTCGGCGCTGCGCCCGCGGGTCAGCGCCACCTGGGTCTGGCCGATCAGATTGGTCAGTGGTGAGCGCAATTCGTGGGCAACGTCGGCGTTGAAGGCTTCGAGCCGTGTATAGGCCTGGCTGACCCGGTCCAGTGCGGCATTGAAGGCGCCGGCGAACTGGGCCAGCTCCGGTGCCAGGTTCTCAGTCTGCAGGCGCCCGTCCAGGCGCGGTGGCGCCAGCGCCTGGGCCTCAACGGACAACGCCAGCAGCGGGCGCAGGCCGATGCGCGCCACCCAGTAGCCCAGCAGCGAGGCCAGCAGCACGCCGAGCACCGCCAGCCCGACAATTGCCACCAGCAGGCTGTGCTGGGCCTGCCAGAAGGTTTCGGTGTCGATTCCGATCAGAAAGCGCAGCGGCGGTCGCTCGCCCAGTGCCGGCAGTTCGCTGACCAGCACCTTGTAAGGGTAGGGCCGGTCGGGCAGGCGCAGGTCGCGCATGCCCTGCGCGCCTTCGGCGAAGGCGCGGACCAGCTCGCTGGGGTGACCGTATTCGTAGGCCGGGTTGCTGCTGACCACCCAGAAGCGAATGCGCTTGTCCTCTTCGCTGAGCAGGTTGAGCTTGTTGTTGATCTTGGCCCAGTGCTCCGGTGTACCGAAGCGGTTGAGGGTGGACTCGAGCACGCTGAAACGCGCATCCAGCTCGGCCTGTGGCAGCAGGTCGAGGCTGCGGTCGACCTGGCGGTACAGCGCCGAACCGATCAGCAGGAACACGCCGAGCGCCACCAGGATGAATAGCGCCGACAGGCGCAGCGCGATGGAATTACCCCGCACGGTTTTCCAGGACATAGCCCATGCCTCGGATGGTGTGCAGCAACTTGTTGTCGAAAGGCCCGTCGAGCTTGGCGCGCAGGCGCTTGATCGCCACTTCGACGACGTTGGCATCGCTGTCGAAATTGATGTCCCAGACCAGCTCGGCAATCGCCGTCTTCGACAGGATTTCACCTTGCCGGCGGGCCAGCACGCTGAGCAGCGAGAACTCCTTGGCCGTCAGCTCCAGGCGCTGGCCGGCGCGCGTGGCCTTGCGCGCCATCAGGTCGATCCACAGGTCACCCACCTGCACCTGCAACGGTTCATGGTTGCTGCTACGCCGGGTAAGGGCTTGCAGGCGGGCAACCAGTTCGAGGAAGGAAAACGGCTTGCCCAGATAGTCGTCGGCACCCTCGCGCAGGCCATGGATACGGTCTTCGACCCGTTCCCGGGCGGTCAGCATGATCACCGGTGTCTGCTTGCGCGCGCGCAGGGCACGCAGCACGCCATAACCGTCCAGGCCCGGCAGCATCACATCCAGCACGATCACTGCGTAGTCACCTTCCAGGGCCAGGTGCAGGCCATCGATGCCGTCCCGCGCCAGGTCGACGGTAAACCCTTGCTCGCTGAGGCCGCGATGCAGGTAGTCGGCGGTTTTTTCTTCGTCTTCGATGATCAGCACACGCATGGTCTAGTCCTGGTTGGCACTGGGCGCCGCCGCATGGGCGACCTGGCGGCGGTGGAACAGGCGCTCCAGGGCCAAGTATATGACCGGGGTGGTGAACAGCGTCAGCGCCTGGCTCACCAGCAGGCCGCCAACCACGGCGATGCCCAGTGGCTGGCGCAGTTCGGAACCGGTGCCGAAGCCGAACATCAGCGGCACCGCACCGAGCAAGGCGGCCAGGGTGGTCATGATGATCGGCCGGAAGCGCGTCAGGCAGGCCTGGTGGATCGCCTGCTCCGGGGTCAGGCCCTGGCGGCGTTGGGCTTCGAGGGCGAAGTCGATCAGCAGGATGCCGTTTTTCTTGACGATACCGATGAGCAGCACCACGCCGATCAGCCCCATGATGCTGAAGTCCTGGCCCATGGCCCACAACAGGATCAGTGCGCCGAGGCCGGCCGAGGGCAGGGTGGAGATGATCGTCAGCGGGTGGACGAAGCTTTCGTACAGCACGCCGAGGATGATGTACACCGCCACCAGCGCTGCCAGGATCAGCCACGGCTGGCTCGATAGCGAGCTCTGGAAGGCCTGGGCCGCGCCCTGGAAGTTGCCGCTGATGGAGTCGGGCATGCCCAGCTCACGCTGGGTGCGCTCAAGGATGGTCACCGCATCGCCCAGGGCCACGCCCGGGGCCAGGTTGAACGACAGGTTGGCCGCCGGGAACAGGCCATCGTGGCTGATCGACAGCGGCCCGGTGCTGGGCGGCGCCACATGGGCCACTGCCGACAGCGGCACCATCTCGTTGCTCAGCGGCGAGCGCAGGTAGAAGTAGTTGAGGCTTTCGGCCTTGCCGCGCTGGCGGGCATCCAGTTCGAGGATCACCTTGTACTGGTTGGTCTCGGTCTGGAATTCGCTGATCTGCCGCTGGCCGAAGGCGTCGTACAACGCCTGGTCGACGTCGGTGGTGGTCAGGCCGAAACGTGCCGCGGCCTGGCGGTCGATATCGATGCGGGTGACGCTGGCACCCAGTTGCAGGTCGTTGGACAGGTCGCGGAACGCCGGGTTTTCCCGCAGGCGCTCGGTCAGCCGCTGGGTCCACAGGTTAAGCGCCATGCCGTCGTTGCTCTTGAGCACGTACTGGTACTGGGTGCGTGACGGGCCGGAGCTGAGGTTGATGTCCTGGCCGGCACGCATGTACAGGACGATGCCCGGCACCTGAGCCAGCTTGGGTCGCAGCCGGTCGATCAGTTCGCTGGCCGACACATCGCGTTCGCCTCGCGGCTTGAGGGCGATCCAGAAGCGGCCGTTGGCGATGGTCTGGTTGCTGCCGGTGACGCCCACCGAGTGGGAGAACGCGCGCACCGCCGGGTCGGCCTGGATGATTCTGGCCAGCGCCTGGTGCTTCTCGATCATCGACGGGTACGACACATCCGCTGCCGCCTCGCTGGTGCCGAGGATGAAGCCGGTGTCCTGCAGCGGGAAAAAGCCCTTAGGGATACCCACGTAACCGGCCACCGCCAGGGCCAGGGTCAGGCCGAACATGCCGAGGGTCAGGCGCTGATGGGCGAGGGCGCGGTCCAGGCCCTTTTCGTACCACCTGACCAGCCGCTCGCCGAAGCCGCCCTTGTGCTCTCCGGGCGGGCGGCGCATGAACAGTGCGCACAGGGTTGGCGCCAGGGTCAGCGAAACCACCACCGAAATCAGGATGGTGGCGGTGGCGGTAAGGGCGAACTCCTTGAACAGCCGGCCGACCACGCCGCCCATGAACAGCAGCGGGATGAACGCGGCGATCAGCGAGAAACTGATCGACACCACGGTGAAGCCGATTTCCCCGGCGCCCTTGAGCGCGGCAGTACGGCTGTCGTCGCCGGCCTCCAGGTGGCGGTGGATGTTTTCCACCACGACGATGGCATCGTCTACCACGAAGCCCACCGAGATGACGATGGCCACCAGGGTCAGGTTGTTCAGGCTGAAGCCGAAGATGTACATCAGCGCGCAACTGGCGATCAGCGATACGCCGAGCACGCTGGACACCACCAGGGTCGCCGACCACTGGCGCAGAAACAGCGCCATTACCCCGATCACCAGGGCCACGGCGATCATCAGGGTCAGCTCCACTTCATGCAGCGAGGCACGGATGGTCTGGGTGCGGTCCTGCAGCACCGACACTTCGACCGAGGCTGGCAGCATCTCCTGCAGCCTGGGCAGGGCAGCCAGTACCCGGTCCACGGTATCGACGATGTTGGCGCCAGGCTGGCGGAAAATCACCAGGTTCAGCCCGGGCTGGTCGCCGGACCAGGCTTTGACATAGGCGTTCTCGGCACCATTGATCACCTTGGCCACATCCTTCAGGTGCACCGGTGCACCGTCGCGGTAGGAGACGATCAGCTGGGCGTAGTCGTCGGGATGGAACAATTGGTCGTTGGCGGCGATGGTCGACACGCTGTGTTCGCCGTACAGCGCGCCCTTGGCCAGGTTCAGGCTGGTCTGCTGGATGGCCTGGCGCAAGTCGGCCAGGGTCAGGCCGATGGCGGCCAGTTTCTCGGGTTGCGCCTGCACGCGAATTGCGGGGCGCAGTTGCCCGGTGATGTTGATCAGGCCGACCCCGTCGATCTGGCTCAGCTGGCGCGCAAGCAGGGTTTCGGCGTAGTCGCTGAGATCGTTGCCGGGCATCTGGCTGGAGCTGAC
This sequence comes from Pseudomonas sp. NLJ1, assembly GCF_049486705.1. NCBI lineage: Bacteria > Pseudomonadati > Pseudomonadota > Gammaproteobacteria > Pseudomonadales > Pseudomonadaceae > Pseudomonas > Pseudomonas sp. NLJ1. The sequence continues at coordinate 3,713,957 of NZ_CP137735.1, forward strand.
CGTCAGCACCAGCACCGGGCTGTCGGCCGGGTTGACCTTGCGCCAGGTCGGCGGGTTGGGCAGGTCTTGTGGCAGACGCGCGGTGGCGGTGTTGATGGCCGCCTGCACTTCCTGGGCGGCGGTGTCGATGTTCTTGTCGAGGGTGAACTGCAGGATCAGGTTGGTCGAGCCCAGTGCGCTGCTGCTGGTCATCTGGGTCATGCCGGGAATGGCGCTGAACTGCACTTCCAGCGGCGTGGCCACCGACGAGGCCATGGTTTCCGGGCTGGCGCCAGGCAGTTGGGCGGTGACCTGGATGGTTGGGAAGTCGGCTTCCGGCAGGGGGGCCACCGGCAGGCGCGGGAAGGCGATGGCCCCCAGCAGCACCAGGGCGAAGGTCAGCAGCAGGGTGGCGATGGGGTGGTCGATGCACCAGGCCGAAACACCGTTGCGCGTGTTCATGGCTGGCCCCGGCGGTCGGCCATTTCCGAAGGCGCGGGGGCGTCGGGGGTTACCTCGACCCGCGAACCAGGCTTGAGCCGCGACTGGCCATCGAGCACCAGTCGCTCGCCCGGCTTGACCCCGGCAATGATGTTCAGCCCGCTGTCCTGATACAGCACCTTGACCGGCACACTGGTGACCTTGTCACCGTCCAGGCGGTAGACGAAGTGCCCGTCGACGCCGCGCTGTACCACAGGCGGCGGTACCACCAGGGCGTTTTCTTCCACGGCGGTACGCAAGCGGATGGTGACCAGCTGACCCGGCCAAAGGCGGCCGTCCTTGTTGTCGAATTCGGCTTTTACCCGAACGGTGCCTGTGGTGGCGGAAATCTGGTTGTCGATCAGTGCCAGGTGGCCTTCACCGAGCAGGTTGCGTTCGCCATCGGCATCCATGTAGGCCTGCACCAGTGCCGGGGTGGGCGCCTTCAGCAGGCTTTGCAGGGTCGGCAGCATTTGCTGCGGCAGGGCGAATTCGACGGCGATCGGGTCGATCTGGGTAACGCTGAACAGGCTGCGAGTATCGCTGGTACGCACCAGGTTGCCCGGGTCGACGTTGCGAATGCCCACCCGACCGGTCACTGGCGAGCGGACCTGCGAGTATGACAGCTGCACCTCGGCATTGGCGATGGCTGCCTGGTTGCCCTTGACCGTGGCTTGCAGGCGGTTGACCAAGGCCTGCTGCTGGTCGAGGGTCTGCTTCGACACGCCGTTGTCGGTACTCAGCAGGCGGTAGCGCTGCAGGTCGACATTGGCCACCTGGATCTGCGCCTGGCTCTGGCCGAGTTCGGCGCGGGCCTGGTCGAGGCTGGCGCGGATGGCGCGGTCGTCGAGGGTCGCCAGCAGGTCGCCTTCCTTCACCCACTGGCCTTCCTTGACCAGAACCTGGGTCAGTACCCCTTCCACTTGCGGGCGCACCTCGACGCTGTGCAGCGACAGCACCGAGCCGATGGCGCTGGCATAGCGCGGCACGTTCTGCTGCACGACATTCACCACGCGCACCGGGATGGCGGTTTGCGCGCGGGCGGCAGGTGCTGGCTGGCGATGGCCGAACCAGATGCCCGCTACCGCCAGGACAAGGAGCGCCAGGGCGGCGAGGATGACAGGGCGGGGCGGTCGTCGCATTAGTGCGGGCACCTTGGCCAGATGGGTGGGGAGCGGTTGTCTGTATTCAAGCTTATAGTCCCCGGACCGGGTCGGCAGCGTGACTGCTGGCTGACAGCGCTGTCAGTTTCGCCTGCGCCGCAGGAAATCGCTCGCCTTTTGCGCTCCGCTGTAGCGCACAGAGCTGATCAGCAGGGCGATCCGCGTACCCTGTGGGAGCGGGTTTACCCGCGAAGAGTCTAACGCGGAGCATGGCACCGGCTGCGCCGGTGTTCGCGGCTAAAGCCGCTCCCACAGAGCTGGCGTCGGTTCATAGATCTGGAACAGGACAGTTGCCCCGTCAAAGGCATCGCTAGAAGCTGATGAAGGCGTAATACACCGGGGGCTCGTTAGTGGTGCGCAAACCATGTTCCTGCAAACTCGCCACCAGCGCCGTGTCCTCCACATGCAGGGCCCACTGTACCCGGCCAGCCTCCGGTGCCTGGGCCAGGGCCGCGCTGAACGCGCCCATGTCAGGCAAGTAGGCAGTAAACCCGTTGCCCTTGAGCGCACTGGTGGTCATGCCCAGCGCCTGGCACACCGCCACTTTGGCGGCGATGTCCTCGCGGTCGGCCTGGCGAGAGGCCTGCACCAGCGCCTCCAGCCCGGCATCCACCAGTTGGCTGCCGTGGATCAGCTCCGGCCCCTGCTGCCAGGCTTCCGGCGGGCAGTCCTTGCTGCCCGGCCGCAGCGGGATATGCGGGTTTATTTCCACCGGGTAGATGCGACATACCAGCGGCCGCTGGTCATAGATGGTGCACAGGTCGTTGTCGTCGAGGTTGCGGCAGCGTCCGGGGTTGAACGCGGCGAAGGTCACCGAGACGCGTATTTCGCTGTCGCCGCAGGGCACGGGATATGAACGACGCAGCACATGATCACGCTGTTCTACCGGCATGCCAGGGCCGTCCGCCACGAAGGCTTCGATCAACACCACCACCTGGCCGTCGTTGTCCGCCCAGCGGCGCGCTTCGGCCAGGGTCAAGGGCACGTGGTGGCCGGTACAGCACTTGCCGCAGCCGGTGCAGGCGAAACGCAGGCTGTCGGTCACTTGACCTCCGGGCTCCATTCGCTGACGAAGGCGCGCTGCTGTTGGCGGTCGTACAGGCACAGCTCGGTACCGGTACGCTGCTGCATGTGCTTCTGGGGGTAGACGCCTTCGATCAGCAGGGCGCTCATGCCGACCTGGTCATCGAACTCGGCGGGCTTGCTGCGGGCGTGGGCATCCTTGAACTGGCTGGCGGCCAGGCAAGCCTTGAGCATCTGCTGGCGCTGTTCGTTCCAGGCCTGGCTGCTGGAGGCCTGGGCGATACCGCTGACGAGGGCGCAAGTGATCAGGATAGAGCTGAGAAACTTCATACGCGATTCCGGCAAATTACTTGCGAGGGGCGCGAATTATGCCCGACTCGACCCCGGCGGCAAGCCGGGGAGTTTGTCTCCGAATATATCAGCGCTCGGCGAACACCACGGTGCGCGCCGCCACCACCAGACAATCGGTCAGCTCCGGCGAGGAGAACTTTGTGAGGATGGCATTGGCCCCGGCCTGGGTCGCCTTTTCGCTGCTCATGGCGCTGTCCAGCGAGGTATGCAGCAGTATGTACAGGTGCTGGAAGTCGGGGGTCTCGCGCAGGGTACGGGTGAAGGCGTAGCCGTCCATTTCGCTCATTTCGATGTCGGAGACGATCACGTTGATTTCCTGCGCGGTGCCTTGCAGTTCCAGCAACACGTTGATGGCGTCCTTGGCGCTGCGCGCGGTGTGGCATTCGATGCCGAGGTTGCGCAGGGTGTGCACCGACTGCTGCAGGGCCACCTGGCTGTCGTCCACCACCAGGATGTTGGCGGCGGCCAGCAGGCTGGCGTCTTCCTCGCTCAAGGTGCCGTGAGGCTGCTCGGGTACCGGCGGGGCGATGGCATGGATGACTTTTTCGATGTCCAGCACCTGCACCAGGGTGTTGTCGACCCGGGTCACGCCGGTGATGAACGAGCGGCTGCCCGAGCCGTAGGGTGGTGGTTTGATGTCGGTGCTCAGGCAATGCACGATGCGGCTGACCGCCTGCACATGCAGGCCCTGGCGCGAGCGGCTGATCTCGGTGACGATCAGGCAGCCGCCGTCCGGGTCGGCCAGCGGCCGTTCGCCGATGGCGCGGGACAGGTCGATGACCGACAGCGGATTGCCGCGCAGGGTCGCCACGCCTTTCACGTGAGGGTGCGATTCGGGCAGCTTGGTCAGCGGCGGGCAGGGGATTATCTCGCTGACCTTGAGCAGGTTGATTGCCATCAACTTGCCGCTGCGCAGGGTGAACAGCAGCAGGGACAGCGAATCCGCGCGGGCATTTTGCGTGGCCATGGTGACCTTCGTGGGGAACAGGGGATAACCGGTTATCGGCCTGTTTTGGTCGGGCTTTAGCGGGCGTGGGGATTCTGGGGCTGCTTTGCAGCCCATCGCGACACAAGGCCGCTCCTACAGGGGATCGCGGTCCCTTGTAGGAGCGGCCTTGTGTCGCGATGGGGCGCAAAGCGCCCCCAGGATTCCTACTCAGCGCAGCCCGAGCCTACGGGCCAGGCGACTGAGGTTGGCGCGGTCCAGGCCGAGTTCCCGGGCAGCCGCTGCCCAGTTATCTTCGTGTCGTTGCAGGCAGGCCTCGATCACCTGGCGCTGGTAGTCGTCGACGGCTTCGCGCAGGCCCCCCTCGGGTAGCGGTGCCGCCGGCAGGGGCGCGGCAGGGGAGGGCGGGGTGCCGGGCGTTATCGTTGCGCGCAGGTCCAGGTCGATGGCCTCCAGGGTGAGGATGCGCGGCCTGTCGGAATGCTGGCCCAGCGCCTTGAGCGCCGAGCGACCGATCAGGTGTTCCAGTTCACGCACGTTGCCCGGCCAGTCATAGGCCAGCAGCGCAGACTGGGCCTCGCTGCTCAGGCGCAGGCTGTTCAGGCCCAGGCGCGAGCGGTTCTGTTCGAGAAAGTAGCCAGCCAGTAACAGCACATCGCGCCCACGTTCGCGCAACGGCGGCACGTGCAGCGGGTATACGCTGAGGCGATGGTAGAAGTCGGCGCGGAAGTTGCCAGCGCGTACTTCTGCCGCCAGGTCGCGGTTAGTCGCGGCGATCAGGCGCACATCCACCCGGTGCTCGCGGTCCGAGCCCAGGCGCTGCAACTGGCCGCTCTGCAGCACCCGCAGCAGTTTGGCCTGCACCGTCAGCGGCAGTTCACCGACCTCATCGAGGAACAGCGTGCCGCCATTGGCGAGCTCGAACTTGCCGCGGCGCTCGCCATGGGCGCCAGTGAAGGCACCGCGCACATGGCCGAACAGTTCGCTTTCGACCAGGGTGTCGGGCAGGGCGGCACAGTTGAGGCTTACCAGCGGTTTGCCAGCGCGGTTACTGGCCTGATGCAGGGCCTGGGCCACCAACTCCTTGCCGACCCCGGTCTCACCGGTGATCAGCACGGTCAGGTCACTACCACCGACCAGGCGGATTTCCTCCACCAGGCGCTTGTGCGCGGGGCTCTGGCCAATCAGCTCCTTGTCCTGGCCGCTGGCCTGGCGGTAGATCTCCGCGCGGTGGTGTTCGTCTTCCGCGCGCAGGGCCAGGTGCTCGATGCGCTCGGCCACGGTGACCGTGGCGGCGGCCAGGCTGGCGAAGGCCTGCAGGGCGCCCAGCTCCAGGCTCTGGAACTGCCCGGGGGTCAGCGCATCGAGGGTAACCAGGCCCCAAGGGCGCTCGTCGACCATCAACGGGCAACCCATGCAGTCATGTACTTCCAGGTTGGCATGGGGGGCGTTGACCAGGCCGTCGTAAGGGTCGGGCAGTTCGGAGTCGCTGGCGAAGCGGGTGGGTTCCGGGCTGCTGAGCAGGATCTGGAAGCGTGGGTGCTCGCTGATCCGGAAGCGCCGGCCCAGGGTATCGGGGCTCAGGCCGTCCACCGCCAGCGGCACCAGCCACTCACCGTCCAGGCGCAGTAGCGCGGCGGCATCGCAGGGCAGCAGCCCACGCATGGCCTGTAGCAGGCGGCGATAGCGTTCCTGGTCGGGCAAGTCACGGGAAAGGTCGCTGACCAAGGGCAGCAGAGTGGTGAGCAGGGGCTTCGTGGTCATATGGACTCCTGTGGGTCGATATGACTATACGTTGGGGTGGGTCGTTTTGACATGACCTGCGTCAACCCCCTGATTTTCCTGGAGATAAAAGTTGGCATGATTGATGTAACAGCTCGGGCAGTCATTTGAAGCCACAGGCTCAGGAGTTGTTGCAATGCTCAATGCCGAACAACGTGCAATCATCAAGGCCACTGTCCCCCTGCTGGAAAGCGGCGGCGAAGCGCTGACCACCCACTTCTACAAGATGATGCTCAGCGAGTACCCGCAAGTGCGTCCGCTGTTCAATCAGGCCCACCAGGCCAGCGGTGACCAACCGCGCGCCCTGGCCAACGGCGTGCTGATGTATGCCCGCCACATCGACCAGCTGGAGCAGCTTGGCGGCCTGGTCGGCCAGATCATCAACAAGCATGTTGCCCTGCAGATTCTGCCGGAGCACTACCCGATCGTCGGCAGCTGCCTGCTGCGCGCCATCGAAGAAGTGCTGGGCAAGGAAATCGCCACCCCCGCCGTGATCGACGCCTGGGGCGCGGCCTATGGCCAGCTGGCCGACATTCTGATCGGCGCGGAAGAGAACCTTTATAAACAGAAGGAAGAAGCCGAAGGCGGCTGGCGCGGTACCCGTGAATTCCGCCTGGTACGGCGTGAGCAGGAAAGCAGCGAAATCGTTTCGTTCTATTTTGCCCCGGTGGATGGCAAGCCGGTGCTCAAGGCCGAGCCTGGCCAGTATATCGGCCTGAAGCTGGACATCGACGGCGCCGAGCAGCGCCGAAACTATTCCCTGTCGGCGCTGTGCGACGGCAAGGAATACCGCATCAGCGTCAAGCGCGAGGCGGGTGGCAAGGTCTCCAACTACCTGCACGACGTGCTGGCGGTGGGCGATACCCTGCAGCTGTTCCCGCCGGCTGGCGACTTCACCCTGGCGGCGAGCGACAAGCCGCTGGTGCTGATCAGCGGTGGCGTGGGTATTACCCCGACTCTGCCAATGCTGCAGGCGGCACTGCAAACCCAGCGTGAGGTGCATTTCATTCACTGCGCCCGTAACGGCGCCGTGCATGCCTTCCGCGACTGGATCGACGAGCTGGCCGAGCGTCACCCTCAGCTCAAGCGCTTCTACTGCTATGCAGAGCCGCAGGGCGGTGCCGCGGCCGATGCCGTGGGCCTGCTGAGCGAGGACCTGCTGGCCGAGTGGCTGCCGCAGGAGCGTGACGTGGATGCCTACTTCCTCGGGCCCAAGGGCTTCATGGCGGCGGTCAAGCGCCAGTTGAAGGGCCTGGGTGTGCCAGAGCAGCAGAGCCGCTACGAGTTCTTCGGGCCGGCGGCTGCGCTGGAGTGATGTAGCGCCTGCACTGGCCCTTTCGCGGGTAAACCCGCTCCCACAGGTAACCCACAGCGCCTGAGACCTGTGCGATCCCTGTGGGAGCGGGTTTACCCGCGAAAGGGCCAGCACAGGCTCATGAAACATTCATCCCAACCGCTGGCAAGCCAGCTCTCTTGCGGCACTGCTCCCGCCCGTGGGTAATCGAGAACGAAACGGTCGATCGCATTCGTCGCCTGGGGGCTGGCTTGCCAGCGGCTGGGCCGCACCTCATGTTCCTGCCTATATAAAGGAGAGATGAAAGCGACTGTGCAGCTTTCATCTTTAATCCTCCTTTAATCACGGTATCCTTCACTCCCGGGTGTCGAGGGGGCTTGCCCCTGCGCGGCATCCGGGCAGCCGCTTTTTTGCCGCCCGGCGTTGAACCGACGTCGTTGCGGCCGGTCTCAGCCACACCGGATAGCCCTGCGCAGCGCTATCACGCCGCTTCCTCGGCACGCTCAAAGGCCCTGCCCAGCGTGTAGACTTGCGCCAGGCAGGCGGATCACGCTGCCACTATCCATCGAAGGAATCGGCAATGAACGAACAAACATCGCGCCTGAATCGGGAACGGCGCTTTCTGGTACTGTTGGGCCTGATCTGCATTTCGCTGATCGGTGGCGCCCTCTACATGCAGGTGGTCCTGGGCGAGGCACCATGCCCGCTGTGCATCCTGCAACGTTATGCGCTGTTGTTCATCGCCGTGTTCGCCTTCATCGCCGCGGCGATGCCCGGGCGCCGCAGCCTGACCTTCTTCGAGGCACTGGTGGTGCTCAGCGCCATTGGCGGAATCGTTGCGGCCGGCAACCATGTGTATATACTCGCCAACCCCATGGTCAGTTGCGGCATCGACACCCTGCAGCCGATCGTGGACGACCTGCCGCTTGCCAAGCTCTGGCCGCTGGTGTTCCAGGTCGACGGCTTCTGCAGCACGCCGTACCCGCCGATCCTCGGTCTGTCGCTGGCGCAATGGGCGCTGGTGGCGTTCGTCCTGACAGCTGTCCTGGTTCCGCTCGGGATCTATCGCAACCGACGCCGGGCTTAGACAAAAGTCCCGAATTGCATGGGGTCTTTTACGCCGCATGAGAAGAGGGGAAATCCGCTCCCCGCTTGATCCAGATCAACCTAGAGGCCTTGCAGAATGCGGCTTTGGGGCCTATCAAGCGGGGTGCGACAAACTGTCGCGAAGTTGAATTTTTGAGCAGTATTGTTACGGATTCTGTAAAGGACTGTTGCTCAATAAGTCATAGTCAAGGGTTGGCGACCTATCTACAATCGCCCCCAATTTCCGTTCGGCACTGCTTGCGAGTCGCAGGATTGAAGGAAGCCCCAGCGCTCCTTTTTGCTGACTTCGTCAAGTTTCGCCAAACGGCGATACCGGGCGGACCCCCCTCCGCGTTTTCCGCACCAAATGGACTTGGTCTGAAGTACAGGCCTGTTGCCTACGAAACCATAAGCACCGCTAACACGCTTTGACGCCAAGGTCCTGCAGCCGGACCCGGGCAGGAGCGAGTACGGGCGCGAATTGCCGCACTTGGCAGGACGAAGTGTTGGCTACCAAAACACAAATTGCATTGAAGCAAGCTGATCTAGAGGTCGTGAGATGAGTAAAAAGCGTTACCCCAGACTGTTTGGCATATTGCCCTTTTTAGGCATGCTTTTACTCAGTGGGTGCAACTGGACCCTGCTCGACCCGAAAGGTCAGGTCGGCATTGAGCAAAAGAACCTGATCCTGATCGCTACCGGCCTGATGCTGCTGGTGGTGATTCCTGTCATTATCATGACCGTGGTTTTCGCCTGGAAGTACCGTGCTTCCAACAAGGCTGCCACCTACACCCCTGACTGGTCGCACTCGACCAAGATCGAAGCCGCGGTGTGGATCATCCCGATCCTGATCATCATCGCCCTGGGCTACTTCACCTACCACTCCACCCACAAGCTGGACCCGTACCGTCCGCTGGATTCCGATGTGAAGCCGGTGCAGATCGACGTGGTCGCGCTGGACTGGAAGTGGCTGTTCATCTACCCGGAGCAGGGCATTGCCACGGTCAACAAGATCGTCTTCCCGGCTAACACCCCGGTCAACTTCCGCGTCACTTCCGACGCCGTGATGAACTCGTTCTTCATCCCGGGCCTGGGCGGCCAGATCTACGCCATGGCCGGCATGACCACCAAGCTGCACCTGATCGCCAACGAAAACGGCGAGTTCGACGGTATCAGCGCCAACTACAGCGGTGCTGGCTTCACCGGCATGAAATTCAAGGCTACTGCCACCTCTCAGGAAGACTTCGACAAGTGGGTCGCCGAGGTCAAGCAGTCGCCGAAGAAGCTGGACAAGGCCGAATACGACGCCTTGGCCAAACCAAGCGAAAACAACCCAGTCGCGCTGTATAGCGAGGCTTCGCCTGACCAGTTCCAGCTGATCGTCGACAAGTACGAAGGCATGAACCGCGGTCGTCCGAGCCACGAAGAAGCAGGCAGCAAAGATCTGGCCACTACCAAGGGTGTGGAATCGAGTATGCAACCAGCTGCCGGTGCAGAGGAGTAAGAGATGTTCGGTAAACTAAGCCTGGAGGCGATACCCTATCACGAGCCGATAGTCATGGTGACGCTTGCCATGATCGCGCTCGGTGGTATCGCTGTCGTCGGTGCTATCACCTACTTCCGCAAGTGGTCCTACTTGTGGAGCGAGTGGTTGACGACTGTCGACCACAAGAAAATCGGGGTGATGTACATCATCGTCGCGATGGTCATGCTGCTGCGCGGTTTTGCCGACGCCATCATGATGCGTACCCAGCTGGCTGCCGCTACCGGTGGCTCCGAAGGCTACCTGCCGCCTGAACACTATGACCAGATCTTCACCGCTCACGGTGTGATCATGATCATCTTCATGGCGATGCCGTTCTTCACCGGCCTGATGAACCTGGCGGTTCCTCTGCAGATCGGTGCACGTGACGTTGCCTTCCCGTTCCTGAACTCCCTGAGCTTCTACCTGCTGCTGGCAGGCGTGCTGCTGGTCAACATCTCGCTGGGCGTTGGTGAATTCGCCAAGACCGGCTGGGTTGCCTATCCGCCGCTCGCGGGCATTCAGTACAGCCCTGGGGTGGGTGTCGACTACTACATCTGGGCGCTACAGCTATCCGGATTGGGTACGACGCTTACCGGCGTGAACTTCCTCGTCACCGTGATGAAGATGCGCGCACCTGGCATGAAGCTGATGGACATGCCGATCTTCACCTGGACCTGCACCTGGGCCAACGTGCTGATCGTGGCTTCCTTCCCGATCCTGACCGCTGCACTCGCTCTGCTGACTGTTGACCGTTATCTGGACTTCCACATTTTCACCAACGAGCTTGGTGGGAACCCGATGATGTACGTCAACCTGTTCTGGGCGTGGGGTCACCCTGAGGTGTACATCCTGATCCTGCCGGCCTTCGGTGTGTTCTCGGAAGTTACCTCCACCTTCTCCGGCAAGCGTCTGTTCGGCCACCACTCGATGATTTACGCATCGGGCGCCATCGCCGTGCTGGGCTTCGCCGTGTGGCTGCACCACTTCTTCACCATGGGTGCCGGCGCCAGCGTCAACACCTTCTTCGGCCTGGCGACGATGCTGATCTCCATTCCGACCGGTGTGAAACTGTTCAACTGGCTGTTCACCATCTACCAGGGCCGTCTGCGCTTCACCGCGCCGATCATGTGGACCCTGGGCTTCATGATCACCTTCTCCATCGGTGGTATGACTGGCGTTCTGCTGGCTGTTCCAGGTGCTGACTTCGTGCTGCACAACAGCCTGTTCGTAATTGCTCACTTCCACAACGTGATCATCGGTGGTGCGGTATTCGGCTACATCGCCGGCTTCGCCTACTGGTTCCCGAAAGCCTTCGGTTTCACCCTGAACGAGAAGTGGGGCAAAGCTGCCTTCTGGTTCTGGATCTCGGGCTTCTACGTAGCGTTCATGCCGCTGTACGCCCTGGGCTTCATGGGCATGACCCGTCGTCTGAACCACTCCGACAACCCACTGTGGGAACCCTACCTGTACGTAGCCGTTGTCGGCGCCGTGCTGATCCTGTTCGGTATCGCCTGCCAGCTGATCCAGCTGTACGTATCGGTTCGCGACCGCAACCAGAACCTGGACGTGACCGGCGACCCATGGGGCGGCCGTACCCTGGAATGGTCGACTTCGTCGCCACCTCCGTTCTACAACTTCGCCCACATGCCTGAGAAGGTTGGCCTGGATGCCTGGCACGAAGCCAAGGAAGCCGGTGTCGCCTACAAGCCTGCGGCCAAGTACGAAGCGATCCACATGCCGAGCAACACCTCTACCGGTTTGTTCATGGGCCTGTTCCTGACCGTCTTCGGCTTCGCCTTCATCTGGCACATCTGGTGGCTGGTTGGCGCGAGCCTGGTTGCAACCATCGCTGTCTTCGTTCGCCACGCTGCGCGTGACGATCAGGGCTACATGGTTCCGGCCGAAGAAGTGGCGCGCATCGAAGGCGAGCGCATGAAAGCGCTGGCCAAAGCAGGTGCTCTGCCTGCCGGCGCACGTGTCGAATCGTTTGAGCGGGTGTAATCAATGTCCAGTCAAGTAATGCACGGTGCTGCTCATGGTCACGACCATGGGCATGACGACCACCACCACGACTCGGGCCAGATGACCGTACTCGGTTTCTGGCTGTACCTGATGACCGACTGCATCCTGTTTGCGTCGCTCTTCGCCACCTACGCGGTGCTGTCCGGCAGTTTTGCCGGCGGCCCGTCGGGTCATGACATTTTCCAGCTCGATTTCGTAGCTGTTGAAACGCTGTTCCTGCTGCTGTCCTCGATCACCTTCGGCTTCGCCATGCTGAAGATGTTCGATGGCAAGAAAGCTGGCGTACTGGGCTGGTTGGCTGTGACCTTCCTGTTCGGTGCAGGCTTCATCGCGATGGAAATCTACGAGTTCCATCACCTGATCGCCGAGGGCTTCGGCCCGCAGCGCAGTGGCTTCCTGTCGGGCTTCTTTGCCCTGGTAGGTACCCACGGTCTGCACGTGACCGCCGGCCTGATCTGGATGGCAATCATGATGTACCAGATCAACAAGCACGGCATCACGCCGACCGCCAAGACCCGCATGAGCTGCCTGAGCCTGTTCTGGCACTTCCTGGACGTGGTCTGGATCTGCGTATTCACCGTCGTCTACCTGCTGGGAGTTCTGTAATGGCTAACGCACACGACACTCATCACGAAGGTAACCACGGCAGCGTCAAGTCGTACATGATCGGCTTCATCCTGTCGATCATCCTGACCGCGATCCCGTTCGGCCTGGCCATGTCGCCAAGCCTGCCGAAGAACCTGACCGTTCTGATCATTGTTGCCATGGCCGTGATCCAGGTAGTAGTGCACCTCGTGTACTTCCTGCACATGGACCGCTCGAAAGAGCAACGCAACAACGTTTCGACGTTCCTGTTCACCACTCTGGTGATCGCTCTGCTTGTCGGCCTGTCGCTGTGGATCATGTTCAGCATCCACTTCGAAATGTTGGCCAAGTGAGGTAAGACTGCATGTCCGTTAAGCACTTTATCCAAATCACCAAACCGGGGATCATTTTCGGTAACGTGCTTTCCGTGGCAGGCGGTTTCTTCCTTGCCTCGAAGGGCCATGTGGATTTCGCCCTGTTCCTGGCGGTGGTGATCGGTACTTCGCTGGTGGTCGCGTCCGGATGCGTGTTCAACAACTGCATCGATCGTGACATCGACCACAAGATGGAGCGCACCAAGAACCGCGTCATGGTTCAGGGCGGCATGTCGCTGCCCCTCGCGCTGATCTACGCCACCCTGCTCGGGGTGGCGGGTTTCAGCCTGCTGTATGTTCAGGCCAACCCGCTGTCGGCGTTCTGTGCGCTGATCGGCTTCATCGTCTACGTCGGTTTCTACAGCCTGTGGCTGAAGCGTAAATCGGTGCACGGCACCTTGGTCGGCAGCCTGTCTGGTGCCATGCCTCCGGTGATCGGCTATTGCGCCGTCAGCAACAGCTTCGACCTGGCTGCGGTTACCCTGCTGGTGATGTTCAGCCTGTGGCAAATGCCGCACAGCTTCGCCATCGCCATCTTCCGCTTCAAGGATTACAGCGCTGCCAACATCCCGGTCCTGCCGGTGGCACGTGGCATCCTCGCGGCGAAGAAGCAGATCGTGCTGTACGTGCTGGCCTTCGTGCTCGCGACCCTGATGCTTACCCTTGGCGGTTACGCCGGCCTCGGCTACCTGGCCGTGGCAGCAGCCATGGGCCTGTACTGGCTGTACATGGCCTGGGGTGGCTACAAGGCCGAGGACGACAGCAAGTGGGCCCGCAAGGTGTTCGGCTTCTCCATTCTCACCGTCACTGCCCTGAGCGTGATGATGGGCGTGGATAGCCAGACTGCTGCGGATGTGCTGATGACTTACGCACGCTGAAACTGCTGCCTGTTTCACGAAAACCCCGGCCATGCGCCGGGGTTTTTTTATGGGCGTTTTCCTGTGCCGGCCTCTTCGCGGGTAAACCCGCTCCCACAGGGACCGCAGCATACTCGAAACGTGTACAAGGTCCTGTGGGAGCGGGTTTACCCGCGAAGAGGCCAGCACTAAAAACATAAAATTCAGGTTTTCAAAAAATACATCTGAAAAGTTATATAGAAACGGGAAATTATCCTTTACAGAGTTCCAGTTTCGGCACTATCTTCTGATTTAGGCCGCCACATCGGCCAACGTCGCTCGGACGGTTCCGGGCGCTTACGTACTCAGAGGAAGCCATGGCCAACCCAGGTTCGCCGCGCCGCTTTGCGCGCATCGATCGTCTCCCCCCTTACGTCTTCAACATCACTGCCGAGCTCAAGATGGCCGCCCGCCGCCGTGGCGAGGACATCATCGACCTGAGCATGGGCAACCCCGATGGCGCCACCCCGCCGCACATCGTCGAGAAGCTGGTGCAGGTCGCCCAGCGTGAAGACACCCACGGCTACTCCACCTCCCGCGGCATCCCGCGCCTGCGTCGGGCCATTTCCAACTGGTACAAGGAACGCTACGAGGTCGACATCGACCCGGAAAGCGAAGCCATCGTCACCATCGGCTCGAAGGAAGGCCTGGCGCACCTGATGCTGGCTACCCTCGACCAGGGCGACACGGTGCTGGTGCCCAACCCCAGCTACCCGATCCATATCTACGGGGCGGTAATTGCCGGTGCCCAGGTGCGTTCGGTACCGCTGGTGCCGGGAGTGGACTTCTTCAACGAACTCGAGCGAGCCATCCGCGAATCGATCCCCAAGCCGAAGATGATGATCCTCGGTTTCCCATCCAACCCCACCGCCCAGTGCGTGGAGCTGGACTTCTTCGAGCGCGTGGTGGCCCTGGCCAAGCAGTATGGCGTGCTGGTGGTGCATGACCTGGCCTATGCCGACATCGTCTACGACGGCTGGAAAGCCCCGTCGATCATGCAGGTGCCGGGGGCCAAGGACATCGCGGTGGAGTTCTTCACCCTGTCCAAGAGCTACAACATGGCCGGCTGGCGGATCGGTTTCATGGTCGGCAACCCCGAGCTGGTCAGCGCCCTGGCGCGGATCAAGAGCTACCACGACTACGGCACTTTCACCCCGCTGCAGGTGGCCGCTATTGCCGCACTGGAAGGTGACCAGCAGTGTGTGCGCGACATTGCCGAGCAATACCGCCAGCGCCGCAACCTGCTGGTGAAAGGGCTGCACGAGCTGGGCTGGATGGTCGAGAACCCCAAGGCTTCGATGTACGTATGGGCGAAGATCCCGCCAGAGTATGCGCACCTGGGCTCGCTGGAGTTCTCCAAGAAGCTGCTGGCCGAGGCCAAGGTGTGCGTGTCGCCGGGTATCGGCTTTGGTGACTATGGTGACGACCATGTGCGCTTTGCCCTGATCGAGAACCAGGACCGTATTCGCCAGGCGATTCGCGGGATCCGGCAGATGTTCCGGGCTGATGGGCTTATCCGCAAGTAAGCCATGGGGGCTGCAAAGCAGCCCCAACTGATTCAAAGGCGAGTTTTCCACCTGCATCCCACCGATTGATTTACCTATTTTTCTGCACTCATTTCTCACCACAGAGACACACAAATGAGTGTTTTCACCGCCTATTTCTGCGGCACCGGTTCCCACCGCTTCGACGACGCCAACCCCAACTTCTGGAACGGTGAACTGGTCTCGACCCTGGCCAGCAACGACCAGGGCCGCGAATTCGCCCACTGGATCGCCGTGGACGGCCCCGGCAGCGGCAACCTCCAGGATGACAACCTGTTCGTCGAGCCCGGCGGCTATTTCAACTGGACCGGCCAGCTGTTTGGCCGCGGTTGGGAAGAGAACGTCAACCATGTGCTGCAGGTGATCAAGGGGGAAAGCAGCTGGCAGCGCACCAAGCTGAGCGAGGAAGAATACCAGCGCCTGAAGGACGCTGGCGTACCCATTCCGGATGTGTCTTCTACTGCCTCCTGGTTCTGGCGTACCTACGACTACGGTGATCGCCATCCAACTCCGCAGGAATTGCAGGAGCGCATCATCAGCATGTTCCGCAAGCCACGCTTGCCGACCCAGGTGAACCTGGTGGGCTGGAGCAGGGGAGGGATCAGTTGCCACATGCTGGCTAACGCCATGGCGCAGGACCCTGTGTTGCGCGGGATACCGGTGAACATCTTTGCCATCGACCCAGTGCCGGGAGTTGGCAATGTACAGGTCGAGCGCGTAACGCTGACTGATAACGTCAAAGAGTATGTAGGCTTCTATTCGCGGGATGAGCGCTCCAAGGGTTTTGCTTGCGTGATTCCTACAGTCGCAAGCGATACGCGGATATGTGTCTACCCGATGCCAGGCCGGCATGCCACGTTGGTGGGTAACGCCTCGGCGGATGGTGCGGGCGACGGCAAGGTGCTGGTGGAGCCGGGGTTGATCGTTCGCCATTTTGCCGAGGTCTGCCTGACCCGCTGGGGTGTGCAGCTGGACAGGCGCCTGGCCTTGGGCGACAGCCAGTTGATGAAGTATCACCAGCTCATGGCGGCCGCTGACAAGCAGTATGAGGCCATGCGCAGTGCGTCCTACACCGTACTCACCGAGGGCGAAAAGCACGACCGGCTGGTGCACTGCGGTGAAGCCCGCACTTATTTCAGCAAGGTGCAGGGAGGGGAGTACGACCCGAGCGCAGGTTTGGCTTTGCAGCGTTGGGATGCCGCGACTTACAAGGCCATCTGCTAGCCGTAACGGGCGGCCGGATCAGCGGCAGATTTTTTTGCATTGCCCCTCTATCCAGCCGCCCCCGCTTGGATTGAAAATGGTGCCGCGGGTCAGCCCCGATAACAACAACCTTCCCTTCGTGCCATCATGTCCGAATATAACCCTTGCCTTGACTGCGGCGCCTGCTGCGGGTACTTCCGTGTGTCCTTTTTCTGGGGCGAATGCCAGTCTGCCGGGGGCCTTGTGCCGGACGACCTGGTGGTACAGATCAACCCCACCCGCGTTGCCATGATCGGCACCGATGCCAAACCCTGCCGATGCGTCAGCCTTGAGGGCGAGATCGGCAAAGAGGTGGCTTGTAGCATTTATGCCAACCGCTCCAGCCCGTGCCGCGAGTTCGAGGCGTCGTGGGAGGGTGGGGTGCATAACCCCAGCTGCGACGATGCGCGGGCCGCGTATGGGCTGCCACCGCTGACCCCGCCAGAGGCCAATGAGCCGCATTGGCCGGATGATGGGGCTGAGGTGGCCTGATCGTACTTCGTTAGCCTGTACCGCCCCTTTCGCGGGTGAACCCGCTCCCACAGGAATTGCGCCGCTTTCAAGGCTGGTGCAGTACCTATGGAGACCATGGGTACCGCCGCCATTTCAAGGCCAGCGCAGTACCTGTGGGAGCGGGTTCACCCGCGAAAGGGCCGTCAGCTGTAAGAAGATTCTGAACTTGATACCAAATGCTTCAGGTTCTCTAGAATTGGGAATTATCCTACGACCTCAGTCGGATGCCGTCTGATAGGCAGGGAAGAATCACAGCGGTAATTTCGCCGTTCGCCCATATGGCGAGCGAGTGTGAGAACTCGTTGTTGGTTGTCTTCCTGCCAGTTCATGGCAGCTGTGCGCGTGCAGGCTTCGGCCTGACCGTGGTGACTCCAACACGGGCTTCTCACCACGCGCACGGCTGCCGCCCAAATCTGTGAGAAGGATTCAGGTGGTTGCTCCTTTGAACCCATTGGAGTTGATCATGAACAAACCCGTACCTGACCCACCCGTTTCAGACCTTACCTATCAAGCCGCCAAGTCCCAGGCCACTCAGGTCATGGACAACCTCTCCGGTACCATCCTCCAATACCTCGACGCCGAAGCCCCAGCCCTGCGTTCCAGCCTGCTGGAAGCGATGTCTGCCCAGACCGACCTGCTACAAGCCCTGCTAGCCCAGATGAAAGCGCAGGAGACGAAGGCATGAGCGAGCACCTGAAATCCCGCACCACCGCCGGCGTGGAAAAGTTCCTCGAGCTGTACCGGGTAGAGCCGGGCGTTCCGCTGGATCTGGCATTCGATGAACTGTCGGTGCTGATCGGCTGCATCAAGCACCTGAACGAAGAGGCCGAGATGGAGGGTGACAAGATCGCTGGCAGCGCAGCGAGAATTCTCAGTGCCATGGCCAAGGCGCTGATCAATGATATGGAAGTGGGCCTGAATCGCGGCGCCTGAAACTTTAACCGGGGCTGCGCAGCAGCCCCGGGATGCTCGAACCATACGCATGCCGTTAAACTGTCATCTCCCCAGCAATGGACAGGAGATCCGGCGTGACCCCACCCCGCAGTTTCCCCAGTGACCTCTGCCTCGACAGCCCGCGTCTGCAATTGCGCCCCATGCGCCATGCCGATGCCGCGCAATGGCTGGCGATCATGGCCGATCCCGAGGTGATGCGCTATTGGCACCATGCACCTTGGCAAGACCTGGCCGAAGCCGAAAGCGCCCTGGCCGCCGACCGCGAAGCCTATGCCAATGGCGACCAGCTCAAGCTCGGCATGTACCGCCGCGACAACGGCGAGCTGATCGGCATGGTCCAGCTGTTCAACATCGACGATGTGTCCCGCCGTGGCGAGATCGGTTACTGCCTGGCCAGTGCAGTGCAAGGCAGGGGGTACATGGACGAAGCCTTGACCTGTTTCATCGATTACCTCGCCCATACCCTGCACATGCGCCGCCTGGAGGGCGAGATCGACCCGCGCAACCTCGGCTCGGCGCGCACCCTGGAGCGCCAAGGGTTCGTCCTCGAAGGCACTTTGCGCGCGCGCTGGTGCGTAGCCGGTGAGCTGTCTGACTCAGGCATCTACGGCCTGTTGCTGGAGCCGCCGGTTGCCTGATCGGCCTGTCACCCCATAGAAGGTTTGGAAGCGGGGCGAGCCCTGGGTTATGGTCGCAGCCTGTCCCGTTTCCCCCAGGAATCCCCTTTGCCTGTCTTCTACCTGAGCATCAGCCTGGCGCTGTACCTGTCCGCCCTGTTTTTCGATGGCGCGCTGATGAGTGGCGACCGCCACATGCCGGCCCTGCAGATGCTGCTGTACGGGCCATGGGGCATGCCCTTCGGCCTGTACCAATGGTTCGCCAACCCGCTGCTGGCCCTGGCGATCCTGGCCCATCGACGCTTCCGGCGGCTGGCGTTGCTGGCTGGGTTGGTGGCGGTGTATCTGGCGGCCAGCAGTTTCGGAATTGACCGCTTGCCGGACAACCAGAGCTACGCGTTTCATGAGCTGACCGGCCTGGGTGCCGGTTTCTACCTGTGGCTGGCGGCGATGGTGGTGTTCTGCATGGGGCAGGCCTGGCATTGCTGGAAGGCACGCAGCGCCGATGACATGCCGGGCTGGACCTGGCTTGATGTGGTGCTGATTGCGGCGCTGGGTGTGGCGTTTTATGCGGCTACGCAGATGCCAGCGTTGCGCTTCGAGCCGGGCAACGTACTGATGCCGCCGGAGCAGCCGCAGACGCTTTGATATTCACCAGGGGAGCATGAACATGAGCAAGCGTTACCTGAGCGGCCTGGGACTGGCCTTTGTACTACCCTTGGCCATGGCGGAGGACTACACGCCGGGTTACCAGCAATGCATGGACCAGGCTTCGAGTACCGTGGCCATGGGCGAATGTATCAAGGCTGAGACGCAAATGCAGGACCAGCGGCTGAACCGGGTTTACAAGCAACTGATGGGCAAGCTGGACGCCGCGCAGCAGAAGAGCCTGCGCGATGTGCAGCGCAAGTGGATTGCCTACCGCGATGGCAACTGCCAGTTCCATGTGCAGGCCAGCGGCGGGACCATGGCACAGCTGGAAGGCGGGACATGTCTGATGAACATGACCCGAGACCGGGCGGCGGAGCTGGAGCGGGTGCTCAGCCCGGGGCAGTGAGGGCGACCGTTCCGGCCTATTCGCGGGTGAACCCGCTCCCACAGGGACCGCACCTGACGCGAATCCCATGCGGTCGGCTGGAGCAGCTGCCTTGCTCAAGTGTTGAAAGCTGATGCGATCACTGTGGGAGCGGGCTTGCCCGCGAACACGGGCGAAGCCCGTGCCATCCACTGCGTTGTCTGCTTCGCGGGCTCGCCCGCTCCCACAGGGACCGCACATGACGCGAATCCCATGCGGTCGGCTGGAGCAGCTGCCTTGCTCAAGTGTTGAAAGCTGATGCGATCACTGTGGGAGCGGGCTTGCCCGCGAACACGGGCGAAGCCCGTGCCATCCACTGCGTTGTCTGCTTCGCGGGCTCGCCCGCTCCCACAGGTATTGCGCAGGTCTTGAGAGCAGCGCTGTCGGGGTGGAAGCTGGCTTGTCGTGGCGACGAACCGCGGCGATGGGGCGCGAAGCGGCCCTGGTGCTACTTGCGCGGTTCGCGCAGGGCCCGGGCCTTGAGGTACTCGCGCACTTCCACCGCATCCCCGGCAAACTCGATGCGTTCTGCCTTCGCGGCCCGCTGGTACGCATACATCGGGTCGTAGTACTCGTTCAACAACCCTTCGATCCAGCCCCGATGCAGGTCCACCGCACCACTGCGCTGCTGCTCTTCCAGCGCCTCGCGCAGGATCTCCGACAAGCGCTGATAACGCTCGCCCCCCAGGCGCTTGTAGATATTGGCCATGCTCTGCAACATGCGCTCGGCAAACAACCGACGGCCATCCTCCTCGCCATGCACGCTGACAAACTCGGCACTCAGGTTGACCACGTAGTCGCGCAGGATGCGCTCCACCCGGTTGGCGAAGCTGTCTTCCAGCCACACCAGCGGGTAATGCTGCATGCCCTGATACAGCTCCAGCGGCACCGTGCAACTGCCCACGATGCGGCCTTCATCCTCCAGCACGAACTGCTCGATGCCACGGGCGCGCTTCTTCAATACGTCAATGGCCAGCTGGTTCTCGAAATCGATCTGCGCCGGCTGCGCGGTGGCGCGCTTGCCGAAGCTGGAACCGCGATGATTGGCATGGCCTTCCAGGTCCAGCACGTTATCCAGCTGGTGCAGCACGTCGGTCTTGCCGGTGCCGGTCAGGCCGCCCACCAACACGAAATCGCATTGCTCCACAGCCTGCTCGGTGGTCTCCAGCAGGAAGGTACGCATGGCCTTGTAGCCACCTTTGACGCGCGGGTACTGGATGCCCGCTTCGTCGCGCAACCAGCCTTGCACGATCTGCGAGCGCAGGCCGCCACGGAAGCAGTACAGGTAGCCTTCCGGGTGCGTCTTGGCGAACGCTGCCCAGGCCTCCAGGCGTGCCTGCTTGGTGGCGCCGCTGACCAATTGGTGGCCAAGGGCGATGGCGGCGGCCTGGCCCTTCTGCTTGTAGCAGGTACCGACCCTCTGCCGCTCCTGATCATTCATCAGCGGCAGGTTGACGGCACCGGGAAAGGCGCCCTTGGCAAATTCGACAGGTGCACGCATGTCCATCATCGGCACATCGTCGAGGAACAACTGGCGGAAGTCGGTGCAGTCGGGGCGCATCAGATCACCTCGACCGCATGGCTCTGTCGCTCGACCAGCTTGCCGATCGGCGCCAGTTGCAGGCCCAGTTCGGCGGCCACCGCCAGGAACTCGGCTTCACCTTCCGGACTAACCGCCACCAGCAGGCCGCCGCTGGTCTGTGGGTCGCACAGCAGGTGCTTCTGGTCGTCGCTCAGGGCGCCGATCTTGTGGCCGTAGCTGTCGAAATTGCGCAGGGTGCCGCCAGGGATGCAGCCCTCGGCCAGGTAGTGGTCGACGCTTGGCAGGCGCGGTACGGCAGCATAGTCCAGGTGCGCGGTAAGGCCACTGCCTTCGGCAAGTTCTACCAGGTGGCCGAGCAGGCCGAAACCGGTGACGTCGGTCATGGCCTTGACCCCGTCGAGCTTGCCGAAGCGGCTGCCGGGGGTGTTTAGGGTGCACATCCAGTCGCGGGCCAGGCCCTGGTCCTGGGGGCGCAGCTTGGCCTTTTTCTCGGCGGTGGTGAGGATGCCGATGCCCAGTGGCTTTGTCAGGTACAGGCGGCAGCCTGCGCTGGCGGTGTCGTTGCGCTTGAGGTGGCGCTTGCTGACCACACCGGTGACGGCCAGGCCGAAGATCGGCTCGGGGGCGTCGATCGAGTGGCCGCCGGCCAGCGGGATGCCGGCTTCGGCGCACACCGCTCGGCCACCGCGGATCACTTCGCGGGCCACTTCCGGCGGCAGCACGTTGACCGGCCAGCCGAGGATGGCAATGGCCATCAGCGGGTCGCCGCCCATGGCGTAGATGTCGCTGATGGCGTTGGTGGCGGCGATGCGGCCGAAGTCGTACGGGTCATCGACGATCGGCATGAAGAAGTCGGTGGTCGAGACCACGCCGCGCTCGTCGTCCAGCGCGTACACTGCAGCGTCGTCACGCGAGGCGTTACCCACCCACAGTTTCGGGTCCAGGGCCTGGGTGCCGCTTTCAGCGAGGATCACATCCAGCACCTTGGGGGATATCTTGCAGCCACAGCCGGCACCATGGCTGTACTGGGTCAGGCGAATCGGCTCGCTCATATGTACCTCAGCAGGTCAAATTGTCGCGCGATTGTAGCAAAGCTGGCCTTTGCGCCTGCGCCTCTTATAATTCCCGTCGTCGGCGCATAGACCGACCTTCCCCGCTATTGAACCGGAGAACACCCATGCTCAAACGCCCTCTGGCGCTCGCCGCCGGCCTCGTGCTGTCTTGCTGTGCCGTTGTCACCCAGGCCGCCGACATCCTGCGAGTCAGCGCCATTCCTGACGAAGCGCCGACCGAGCTGCAGCGCAAGTTCAAACCGTTGGGCGAGTACCTGGCCAAGCAGCTGGGCATGGAGGTGAAGTTCGTGCCGGTGGCCGATTACCCGGCAGTAGTCGAATCGCTGGCCTCCAACCGCCTGGACATGGCCTGGCTGGGGGGCTTCACCTTCGTGCAGGTGCACTTGAAGGACCCTGCCGCCACGCCGCTGGTGCAGCGTGAACAGGATGCGCAGTTCACTTCCAAGTTCATTACCGCCAACCCCGACGTGAAGAGCCTGGCCGACCTCAAGGGCAAGTCGTTTGCCTTTGGTTCCATTTCGTCGACCTCGGGCAGCCTGATGCCGCGTTACTTCATGCTCAAGCAGGACAACATCAAGCCTGAAGACTACTTCGGCCGTGTTGCCTACTCCGGCGCCCACGATGCCACCGTGGCCTGGGTGCAGGCCGGCAAGGTCGATGGCGGCGTGCTCAACGCCAGCGTGTGGCAGAAGCTGGTGGATGCCGGCAAGGTCGATACCGCCAAGGTGAAAGTGTTCGCCACCACACCGACCTACTTCGACTACAACTGGACCGTGCGCGGCAACATGGACCCGGCGCTGAAAGAGAAGATCAAGAAAGCCTTCCTCGGCCTCGACCCGGCCAACCCGGAGCACAAGGCGATCCTCGACCTGCAGGCAGCCAGCCGTTTCATCGAGACCAAACCTGAGAACTACGTGGGCACCGAGCAGGCTGCGCGCGAGGCCGGCCTGCTCAAGTGACATCGACAGCGGCTTCCAACGTGGCTATCCATCTGCACGGGGCCGGGCTGCGCCATGGCCAGGTGCGTGCACTTGATGACGTAAGCCTGAGCATCGGCCAGGGCGAACGCGTCGCCATCATCGGGCCGTCGGGAGCGGGCAAGTCAAGTTTGCTGCACCTGATGGCGACCGCCGTCCAGCCCAGCAGCGGGCGCCTGGAGCTGCTCGGCGAGCAACCCTGGGCGTTGTCTTCCAGGGCCCGCCAGCGCCTGCGCGCGCGGGTAGGCCTGGTGCACCAGGCTCCGCCCTTGCCGCCGCGCCAGCGGGTGGTGACGGCGGTGCTGGCCGGCCGCCTGGGGCAGTGGGGCGTGCTGCGGGGTCTGCTCAACCTGCTGTACCCAAGTGATGTGCCGGGGGCGCGCCAGGCACTGGCCGAGCTGGGCCTGGCCGACAAACTGTTCGTGCAGTGCGGGCAATTGTCTGGCGGCCAGTTGCAGCGGGTGGGTATTGCCCGGGCGTTGTACCAGCGGCCGCAGGTATTGCTGACCGATGAGCCGGTTTCGGCCATGGACCCGGTGCTGGCCGACCACAGCCTGGCCTTGCTCAATCGCCACGCTCAGGCCAATGGCGTGACTCTGGTGGCGAGCCTGCATGCCGTGGACCTGGCGCTGGCGCACTTCCCCCGGGTGATTGGTATCCGCGAAGGGCAGGTGGCGTTCGACTGCCCGGCGCAAGCGGTGACCGAGCAGCTGTTGGACGCGTTGTACGCCAACGAACAACTGGCTTCACCACCGAGCCAGGGGGCGACCCTGACCGTGCAGATTCCGCGATGCTGAAGCTTGATGCTCGCGACCCGGCGCTGCTGCCGCGGCTGCTGCTGACCCTGCTGGCGGTGGCGGTGCTGTGGCCTGGCATCCGGTTGAGCGAACTGAACCCCGTGGTGCTGCTGCAGGCGGAGAACCGCCAGCAGATCGCCAGTTTTACCAGCGCTTTCTGGCCGCCGGCACACGATGCCGACTTCCTTTCGCTGCTGTACCAAGCCACCTTGCAGACCCTGGCCGTGGCCACGGTCGGCATGGCGTTGGCGTTGCTGCTGGCGGTGCCTGCCGGGTTGCTGGCCAGCCGTGCCTTGTCGCTGCGCGCCGCCTCCCGTGGCGGTCGCGCCGGTTTGTGGTCGCGCCTGCTGCGCCTGCCGGTACGCTGGTTGCTGATTTTCCTGCGCAGTGTGCCGGAAATCGTCTGGGCGTTGCTGTTCGTGCGGGCCGTAGGGCTGGGGCCGACGGCGGGCGTGCTGGCCATTGCCATCACCTACAGTGGCATGCTCGGCAAGGTCTATGCCGAGATTTTCGAGTCGGTCGACCAACGCCCGGCCCATGCATTGCTGCAGGCGGGTAGTGGCCGCCTGGCTGCATTTCTCTACGGCATCCTGCCCAGTGCGGTGTCCGAAGTGGTGTCCTACACCGTGTACCGCTGGGAGTGCGCGATACGCGCCTCGGTGGTGATGGGCTTTGTCGGTGCTGGTGGGCTGGGGCAGCAGATCGACCTGTCGATGCGCATGTTCGCGGGAGCGGAAGTGGCAAGCATGCTGCTGACGTTCCTGGTGCTGGTGATGCTGGCCGACCTGCTCAGCCGCTTTCTGCGTTGGAGGCTGGCATGAACCGGGTCATCAATTGGCTGGTGCTGGGCGCCATCGTGGCTGCGGTGATGGCCTCGTTCGCTTACCTGGAGCTGGACTTGCAGGCGCTGGTCGGCAACGGCGGGCTGGGGCAGATGGGCGAATATGCCGGGCGTTTCCTGCACCCGGACCTGTCTGCCGGGCACCTGCGCGCGGTTGCGCACGGGGCGCTGGAAACCCTGGCCATGTCGGGCCTGGGCACCTTGTTGGCCATGCTGTTGGGCATGCTGTTGGCGCTGCCGGCCGCTGGCCGGTTCGGTTGGCCGTTGCAGGCCTGCGCGCGGTTGTTGCTGAATGCCTTGCGGGCCATCCCGGAACTGGTGTGGGCCGCGCTGACGGTACTGGCGGCCGGGCTTGGGCCGAATGCCGGTACTCTGGCGTTGGCACTGCATACCGCTGGCGTGCTGGGGCGGCTGTTTGCCGAGGCGCTGGAGAACGCACCGCCGGAGCCGGCGGCAGCCATCCGCTTGCAGGGTGGTAGCCAGGTTGCGGCATTCTGCTTCGGCACCTTGCCCAATCTGTGGCCGCAGCTGTTGGCCTACAGCCTGTATCGGTGGGAGAACAACATCCGCATGGCCAGCGTGCTGGGTTTTGTCGGGGCTGGCGGGCTGGGGCAGATGCTGTACACCACCTTGAGCCTGTTCCAGGAGGCCCAGGCCAGTACCGTGATCATGGGGATGCTGGCGTTGGTGTTGCTGGTGGATGCATTGAGTGATGTGTTGCGCCAGCGCTATGTGCGGGCCTGACAGATAGCCGGGGCCACCTTGCGGTCCTATCGCGACACAAGGCCGCTCCTACAGGCGAAGCGCCGCTTGGGTGCTTGCGCGGTCCCTGTAGGAGCGGCCTTGTGTCGCGATGGGCTGCAACGCAGCCCCCGAATTCCTCAGGCACCAACAACGTCCGCGCACTGCGCTTCCCGCTGCATCGACTCCAGGTTCCGCTCGATCGTCTCGCAAATGCTGTCCATCTGGATTTGGTGCTCACTGAAGCGAAACGGGCTCTGCAAATCCGTCCCGATCCGCTCGATGGCCAGCAGCATGAAGCCCACCACCGTCGAAGCCAGCGGCGTGAACCAGCCCAGCGATTCCACCAGCCCCACCGGCACGATCAGGCAGAACAGGGTGATGAACAGCCGCGGAAAGTACACGTAAGGGTAGGGCAGCGGCGTATTGGCGATCCGTTCCATGCCACCCTGGGCGTTGGACAGGTCGACCAGTGTCGACTCCAGCCTTGCCAGGCGAATGCTGTCCAGCCGCCCGGCCTGGTATTCCCGCGCCAGCAGCGCCGCCGACCCACTCAGAATGTCGTTGGCGAAGTTGTTCGAGCGGTTGCGTCGCTCGAATTCCGCCGGCGGGATGAACGCCATCAGTTCATCCGGGCAGTGCTCACCTTTCAGGTGCGCCGCCAGGCAGTTCACGTAGGCGATATGCCGGCGTAGCAGGGTGGCCTTGACCGGGTTGAGACCGTCATCCGGGTCATCGATCAAGGTCAGTGCCTGCCGTGCGAAGCTGCGCGAGCTGTTCACCAACGCCCCCCACAACGTGCGCGCCTCCCACCAGCGGTTGTAGGCGCTGCTGTTGCGGAAGCTCACCAGCACCACCAGCGCCGAGCCGAGCAGCGTCAACGGAATCAGCGGCAGGCTGAACTTGCTGTTGAAGAACAGCATGAAATCGATGGTGACCAGCACATCCCAGATCAGCAGCCAGAACAGCGACCAGCCGATGTAGCCGATGGTTTTCACAGCCAGGCGGTACTTGCGGACGATGATGTCTTTCACATGGGGTACCTCGAAACGCTGGGGATGCAGGATCGGACGTCGAGGCACGGCGAAGGTTCGGGTGTTGAATGTTGCAAGGTTTTTATGACCGCGAAGAGAAAAGTCTGACCCCGTTATGGGAAATACCTGAGTTCCCAAATAAGGGGTAAGGCGACAGAGTGGGCCGCTTCAACACTTGAATAGGTGTATCCGTGCGGATACGATTGGGTGACCACTTGATGTATCTCGTTGAACAGACGGAGAGCTTTGCAGTTTGGCTATCCAGCTTGAGAGATTTGAGGGCCCAGCTTGCGATAGGTCGTAGATTGGAGCGAGCAGCAATGGGGAATCTTGGAGATGTCAAATGGCTTGGAGGCGGTATCGGTGAGCTTCGCATCGATGTAGCTGCTGGATATCGTGTCTATTTTGCGCAAAAGGGCCAGAGGCTGGTTCTGCTGTTGGTCGGCGGAGACAAGTCGACCCAGGCCACCGATATCCTCAAAGCCAGAAAACTGCTGAAGGAGATGAAATGAGCGAAAAGTTGATCCCGTTTGATATGGCGGCCTTGTTGAGTAGTGACGAGGCCATCACTGAGTACCTTAGTCAGGTCCTCGCAGATGGCGATACCGAGGAAATAATTCGGGCACTTGGCCATATCGCTCGCGCACGGGGAATGACGCAGATCGCCACCGAGAGTGGGTTGGGAAGGGAAAGTCTGTACAAGGCACTCAGTCCAGGCGCAAAACCACGCTTTGACACTGTGCTGAAAGTCATTCGTGCCTTGGGTGTCGACCTCCTCGTTCAGCCCCATGTAGTTCCCCGCTAGCAGAACAGGGATTTCGGTGGGCTGAACGGGGCCGTTGGTCAGCTTCATGGCAGGTCATTCCTGCGCTGGCAACGGGGCGCGATCGGAGCGGCCGAGGCCATCGCCTCCAGTACTTGGCGAGGCCGCGAGCCAGAGGGGCTGGTCGTCTGGATGCTACTGCACCGGATCACTCACCGGCTTGGCAAAGATGGCCTTGAGTTCGCTGGTCATCGGGAATTCCAGGTTCAAGCCTTTGGGCGGAATCGGTTGTTCGAACCAGCGCTGGTAGATCCCGTTGATTTCCCCTGAGCTGTACAGCTCGCCCAGCGATGCGTTCACCAGCGCGAGGAACTGTGGGTCATCCTTGCGCACCATGCAGCTGTAGATTTCCCGCGACTGCTCTTCCCCGACCACCACCCAGTTGTGCGGATCACGGGCCTTGGCGCGTTCTCCGTAGAGCAGCGCATCGTCCATGTAGAACGCCGCCGCTCGGCCGGACTGCAACATCTGGAAGGCTTCACCGTGGTCCTTGGCGCTGATCACGTACATGTCCATCTTGTTATCGACGTTGTAGCTTTTCAGATAGCGTTCGTTGGTGGTGCCAGCGGTGGTTACCACGTTCTTGCCGCGCAGGTCGGCGAAACTCTTGATCCCGCTGTCTTTGGCCGTCAGTAATTGACCTTTGACATAGATGAACCCATAGGAAAACGCCACCTGCTTCTGGCGCTCTGCGGTGACGCCGGTCGAGCCGCACTCCAGGTCAACGGTACCGTTCTGTACCAGCGGAATGCGGGTTTGCGATGTCACCAGGTTGTACTTCACCTTGAGCTGCGGCAACGCCAGCTTCTGCCGCACGCGCTCGACGATCTTGCTCGCCAGGTCTACCGAGTAACCCATGGGTTGGCCGGAGTGGTCGCCCACGTAGGAGAACGGCACCGAAGCATCGCGATAGCCCAGGGTGATGCTGTTGGCTTTGGCGATCTTGCTTAATGTAGGGCCCTGCGCTGCTTCATCGGCATGGGCCTGAGTCGCCAGCAAAAGGGCAAGGGTGCAGCCGATCAACGTGATTTTTTGCATTGTTGTTCTCCGTTGTGGGTAAAGGGGTCAGCGACGTGCGGCGATCACGGATATTTCCACCAACACCTGCGCACGCGCCAGTTCGGCCTGCAAGGTAGTGCGGCTTGGGGCCTGGCCGGGCGACAGCCAGGCGGACCATACTTCGTTCATCGCTGCGAAATCCTGGTCGATGTTTTTCAGGTAAATGGTTGCGCTGAGCAGGTGGTCCTTGTCGCTGCCCGCCTCGGCCAGCAAGGCGTCGATCTTTTCCAGTACCTGGGCAGTCTGGCCGCCGGCATCGGTGGCGTCGCCCGGCACCTGGCCGGAGAGAAACACCAGCTCGCCGAAGGTTACGGCGGCGGACAGGCGTGGGTTGGGCTGGATACGGGCGATGGTCATCGGGTAGTCCTTTCAGGTGGCTAAGGGTTCAGGCCGCGCGGGGCGTGAGCCCCTGCAGGTCGATGGAGGGGCGGCGTTGGCCGATCAGTTCACTGAGCAAGCGTGCGCTGGCGCAGGCCAGGGTGAAGCCAAGCGCACCATGGCCGAGGTTGAGCCAAAGATTGCGATAGGCCGTTGCGCCCAGCAGCGGCACGCCGCTCGGGGTGGCCGGCCGCATGCCGGCCCATTCGATGGCATGGTCGTAGTCACCGGCATTGGCGAAGGTTTCGCGTGCCTGGCGTTTGAGCAGGGCCAGGCGCTTGGGGGCCAGCGAGGCATCGAAGCCAACGATGTCGACCATCGCCGCCACGCGCAGCTGCTCACCGATACGGGCATAGACGATCTTGCGGTCGTAATCGGTGATGCTCAGGTCTGGCGCCCGGTGTTGCGTGCCGATCGGTACTGTCAGGCTGTAACCCTTGAGCGGATACAGCGGCAGGTCGATGCCCGGCAGTGCCAGCATCGTACTGCGATGGCCGGCAGCAACCACCAGTTGCTCCACCGGCAGCACTTCGTCGCCCAGTTCGATCGCACTCACCACGCCATGTGCATGGCGAATACCGGTCACGGCCTGGCCCAGGCGGAATTCGCAACGCCCCGACGCCCGCAAGCGCGCGGCCAGTTGCTGGCAAAAAGCGTGGCAATCACCCACTTCTTCATCCGGGGTATGGATGGCGCCAACGAAGGGCGTCTGCGCCAGGGCCGGGTCGAGGCGGGCGCAGTCTGCGTGCGACAGCACCTGTTGTTGCTGGGGGGCAGCAAGGTTCTTGCGCGCATGGTCGAAGCTGCTGGCCTGGCGGAAGGTGACCAGCTTGCCATTGCGCCGCCAGTGGAAACCCTCCAGGCCATCTTCTTCACGCCAGGCCTGCAAGGTGGCTTGGCTCAACAGCGCCAGGCGCAACAGGTGGCCTGCATTGGCGCGGTTGACCGAGGAGCGGCAAGCAGCGAGGAAAGCGGCCATCCAGCGCCACTGCGCAGGGTCGAAGCGCGGGCGCAATTTCAGTGGCGAGTCACCGCGCAGCATCCAGCCTATGGCTTGCAGCGGCACACCGGCGTCGGCCAACGGCGCCACGTAGCGATAGGACAACTGGCCACCGTTGGCGAAGCTGGTTTCACTGCCCAGCGCGTCGCGAGCCTCTATCAGGGTCACATCGAAGCCGTCGCGCACCAACGCATAAGCCGTTGCCAGACCAATGACGCCGCCACCGATGATGCTTGCATGCTGAGCCATGTCAGTCCTTGAATCGTTGTTGGAACGAGGCCGAGGTTAGGGCCAGGTGACAGGTGGCGAAAAATGAATAAAGATCGCTGAGCCATAAACAAAGGTTATGGACTTGCCATGCGTCTTCGCCATATCGAGATTTTCCAGGCTATCCGCCAGACCGGCTCGGTCAGCGGTGCCGCGCAGTTGCTGCACGTTTCCCAGCCTGCGGTCACCAAAGTGCTGCAACACGCAGAGCAGCAACTGGGCTTCCCGTTGTTCCTGCGCGTGCGCGGAAAGTTGCAGCCCACGCCCGAAGCGCTGGAGCTGGAGCGTGAGGTGGACAAGGTCACCGAGAGCCTGCAAGGGGTGCGACGCCTGGCGCAAAGCCTGCGTCGCAAGCCGGGCCACAGCCTGCGCATCGGTGCGACACCGGCACTGGCCCTGTCGCTGCTGCCGCCGGCGATCCACGAGTGGGTCCAGCGTTATCCGGACATCGCCTGCGAGCTGTCCAGTGCTCACAGCCGCGAACTGGTGCAGAACCTATTGATGCGCGAGATCGATGTTGCCCTGACCCTGCAACCACCCGATCACCCCGCGCTCAGCGCCCAGGCGCTGGCCAGCGGGGTGTTGGTGGCGTTGGCACCGGCAGGCTACTGGCCGCTGGAAGATGAAGGCAAACCGCTGTCGTTGACGGCCTTGGCCGATGCGCCCTTGATCGGGCTGTCCAGCGCCGACCCGCTGTCGGTCCGCCTCGACAGCTACCTCAAGGCGGTCGAGCCGCCGCCACGGGTCAGCATTGCGGTGCAGACCTATTCACTGGCTCGGGCGATGGTCGAATCCGGTGCAGGGCTGGCGGTCATCGACCCGTTCACCGCGCTTGGCGCATCGCCCGCGGCCACCACCATTCGGCCCCTGGCCCCGGCGCTGCCGATCACCTTGTATGCGGTGACCCGTACTGCCGAGCCGCCACCGCATACCCTGCGCGAGCTGCTTAGCCTGTTCAGCAGCCGTGCGCAGGGGCAGCTGGATCGTTGGCGCTACTGATGGACATGACGGAAAGGTTGGCGCGATCCCTGTAGGAGCGGCCAAATCGCAGGCGAAAAAAAACCGACCATAAAGTCGGTTTTTTCCGGATCTTGGTGCCCCGAGGGAGACTCGAACTCCCACTCCTTTCGAAAACGGATTTTGAATCCGCCGCGTCTACCAATTCCGCCATCAGGGCATGTGGCGCGCAGTATAGAGAGCCACCGCTGGTCGGTCAATCGGCTTTCATGGTCAATTTTCACACATTGGGCTAAACTTCCCGGCCCTGCCGAACCGAACATCATCATGCGCGTCGCCGATTTTTCCTTCGAACTCCCCGATTCCCTGATCGCCCGCCACCCGTTGGCCGAGCGCCATGGCAGCCGTCTGCTGGTGCTCGATGGGCCAACCGGCGCGCTGGCGCACCGGCAATTTCCCGATCTGCTCGAGTACCTGCGCCCGGGCGACCTGATGGTGTTCAACAACACCCGGGTCATCCCGGCGCGCCTGTTCGGCCAGAAAGCCTCCGGCGGCAAGCTGGAAGTGCTGGTCGAGCGCGTGCTCGACAGCCACCGGGTGCTGGCCCATGTGCGTGCCAGCAAGGCGCCGAAAGAAGGCGCGGTGATCCTCATCGATGGTGGCGGCGAGGCCGAAATGGTCGCGCGCCATGACACGCTGTTCGAGCTGCGCTTCACCGAAGAGGTGCTGCCACTGCTCGACCGCGTCGGCCACATGCCGCTGCCGCCTTACATCGACCGCCCGGACGAGGGTGCCGACCGTGAGCGCTACCAGACCGTGTACGCCGAGCGCGCTGGTGCGGTCGCTGCACCCACCGCTGGCCTGCACTTCGACGAGGCGCTGCTGGAAAAGATCGCCGCCAAAGGCGTCGAGCGGGCTTTCGTCACCTTGCACGTGGGCGCGGGCACCTTCCAGCCAGTGCGGGTCGACAAGATCGAAGACCACCACATGCATAAAGAGTGGCTCGAAGTGGGCCAGGATGTGGTCGATGCCATCGAAGCCTGCCGCGCCCGCGGCGGCCGGGTTGTCGCGGTGGGCACCACCAGCGTGCGCTCGCTGGAGAGCGCGGCGCGCGATGGCGTGCTCAAGGCCTTCAGCGGCGACACCGACATCTTCATCTACCCGGGCCGGCCGTTCCATGTGGTCGACGCGCTGGTCACCAATTTCCACCTGCCGGAGTCCACGCTGCTGATGCTGGTCTCGGCCTTCGCCGGCTACCCCGAGACCATGGCCGCCTACGCGGCAGCGGTCGAGCAGGGGTACCGCTTCTTCAGTTACGGTGATGCCATGTTCATCACCCGCAATCCGGCGCCACGCGGGCCCGAGGATCAAGCATGAGTCGCACCTGTCGAATGTCCTTCGAACTGCTGGCCACCGACGGCAAGGCCCGTCGTGGCCGCATCACCTTCCCACGCGGCACCGTGGAAACCCCGGCGTTCATGCCGGTGGGCACCTATGGCACGGTCAAGGGCATGCTGCCGCGCGACATCGAGGCCATCGGCGCCGAGATGATCCTGGGCAACACCTTCCACCTGTGGCTGCGCCCGGGCACCGAGGTGATCAAGAAGCACAACGGCCTGCACGACTTCATGCAGTGGAAAGGCCCGATCCTCACCGACTCCGGTGGCTTCCAGGTGTTCAGCCTGGGCGCCATGCGCAAGATCAAGGAAGAGGGCGTGACCTTCGCCTCGCCGGTCGATGGCGCCAAGGTGTTCATGGGCCCGGAAGAGTCGATGCAGGTGCAGCGTGACCTGGGCTCGGACGTGGTGATGATCTTCGACGAGTGCACGCCGTACCCGGCCGAGCACGATGTGGCGCGCGCGTCCATGGAGCTGTCGCTGCGCTGGGCCCAGCGCTCGAAGAACGCCCACGCCGACAACACCGCGGCGCTGTTCGGTATCGTCCAGGGTGGCATGTACCAGGACCTGCGCATGCGTTCGCTGGAGGGCCTGGAAAACATCGGCTTCGACGGCCTGGCCATCGGTGGCCTGTCGGTGGGCGAGCCCAAGCACGAAATGATCAAGGTGCTGGATTACCTGCCGGGCCAGATGCCTGCTGACAAACCTCGTTACCTTATGGGGGTAGGCAAACCGGAAGATCTCGTTGAGGGTGTGCGCCGCGGCGTCGACATGTTCGACTGCGTGATGCCGACGCGTAACGCGCGCAACGGTCATCTGTTCGTCGATACAGGGGTGATCAAGATCCGCAATGCGTTCCATCGCCACGATGATTCGCCGCTGGCTCCGACCTGTGATTGCTACACCTGCACCAACTTCTCCCGCGCCTATCTCCATCACCTGGACAAGTGCGGCGAAATGCTGAGCAGCATGCTGAATACCATCCACAACTTGCGCCATTACCAGCGCTTGATGGCCGGTTTACGCGAGGCTATTCAACAGGGTAAATTGGCCGCCTTTGTCGACGCCTTCTACGCCAAGCGCGGGCTTCCTGTGCCGCCTTTGGACTGACTGTCCGCATTCATTATTAGAAAATTACATTAGGAGTGCCCAATGAGCTTCTTGATCCCCGCCGCATACGCGGACGCTGCTGCACCTGCCGCCGGCCCAGCCGGTACCGGCTTCGAGTGGATTTTCCTGGTCGGTTTCCTGGTCATCTTCTACCTGATGATCTGGCGCCCGCAGGCCAAGCGTGCAAAAGAGCAGAAGAACCTGCTGAGCAACTTGCAGAAGGGTGACGAAGTTGTCACCAACGGCGGCATCGCCGGCAAGATCATCAAGGTTTCCGATGATTTCGTGGTACTGGAAGTTTCCGACAACGTCGAGCTGAAGTTCCAGAAGGGTGCCATCGCGGCCACCCTGCCAAAAGGTACGCTCAAGGCTATCTGAGTTACCGGTTTTTCTTTCCAGTCGGGGCGCGCAACGCGCCCCGCGTCTTGAACGGGCGGCGTGATGCTGAACAAATATCCTCTGTGGAAATATGCACTGATCGTGCTGGTACTGGTGGTCGGTTTCATTTATTCCGCACCCAACCTCTACCCGGATGATCCGGCGGTACAGATCAGTGGTGCCAGCTCGGCGCTGCAGGTGAACCAGGCCGACCTCGACCGCGTCAGCAAGGCGCTGGGCGATGCCAACATCGCCGTCAAGGGCGCCAGCCTGGGTGAGAAGGGCAGCGGGCTGATCCGCCTGACCAATCAGGAAGACCAGCTGCCAGCCAAGGATGTAGTGCGCAAGGCACTGGGCGATGATTACGTCGTGGCCCTGAACCTGGCCCAGACTACCCCGCAATGGCTGCGCAACCTGGGCGCAAGCCCGATGAAGCTGGGCCTGGACCTGTCCGGTGGTGTGCACTTCCTGCTGGAAGTGGACATGGACAAGGCCATGAGCGCCCGCATGAAAGTCTACGAAGGCGAGGTCAAGACCTTGCTGCGCAAAGAGCGCGTCCGCTACCGCAGCCTGCCTCAGCAGGATGGCGGCATCATGCTGGGCTTCGCTGACGATGCTACCCGCGAACAGGCACGTGCCCTGATCCGCAAGAATTTCAATGATTTCGACCTGACAACCACCGAGCGTAACGAGCTGGCGGTGCTGCGTCTGGCGCTGACCCAGGCGAAAGTCGCCGAGATCCGCGAATACTCGATCAAGCAGAACCTCACCACCGTCCGCAACCGTGTCAACGAGCTGGGCGTGGCAGAGCCGCTGGTACAGCGCCAGGGCGCCAACCGCATCGTGGTCGAGCTGCCAGGCGTGCAGGACACTGCCGAGGCCAAGCGTATCCTGGGTAAAACCGCCAACCTGGAGTTCCGCTTCGGTGCCGAACCGGGCGCGTCCAAAGCCACTACCGAGGTGTTCGAGTTCCGTGAGGGTGGCCGTTCCGCTGCGGTCGAGCGCGGCCTGATCATCACTGGAGACCAGGTAACCGACGCCCAGGCCAGCTTCGACGAACAAGGTCGTCCGCAGGTGAACATCCGCCTGGATGGCCACGGTGGCGAGCTGATGACCCGCGCTACCCGCAGCAACGTCGGCCGCAGCATGGCGGTAATCTTCATCGAGCAGAAGCCGGTTACCCGCTACGTCAAGCAGACCGTCGACGGCGTCGAGAAGGACGTTGCTGTACAGAGCTTCCAGGAAGAGAAGAAAATCATCAGCCTGGC
The DNA here is from genome assembly GCF_049486705.1 of Pseudomonas sp. NLJ1. Classification (NCBI taxonomy): domain Bacteria; kingdom Pseudomonadati; phylum Pseudomonadota; class Gammaproteobacteria; order Pseudomonadales; family Pseudomonadaceae; genus Pseudomonas; species Pseudomonas sp. NLJ1. The sequence continues at coordinate 3,749,051 of NZ_CP137735.1, forward strand.
GACCATCCAGTCGCCGCTGGGCAGCCAGTTCCGCATCACCGGCCTGAACGGCCAGGGCGAATCGTCCGAACTGGCCCTGCTGCTGCGTGCCGGTGGCCTGGCTGCGCCGATGTACTTCGCTGAAGAACGTACCATCGGCCCAAGCCTGGGTGCCGACAACATCACCAAGGGTATCGATGCGTCGCTGTGGGGCATGCTGTTCGTCTCGCTGTTCATCATCGCCATCTACCGCGCCTTCGGTGTGATCGCCACCATTGCCCTGGCGGGCAACATGGTCCTGCTGCTGGCGCTGATGTCGCTGCTGGGCGCCACCCTGACCCTGCCGGGTATTGCCGGTATCGTGTTGACCATGGGTATGGCGGTGGACGCCAACGTGCTGATCTTCTCGCGTATTCGCGAAGAGCTGAACGCCGGCATGTCGGTGCAGCGCGCCATCCACGAAGGCTTCAACCGCGCCTACACCGCGATCATCGACGCCAACCTGACCAGCCTGCTGGTCGGCGGCATCCTGTTCGCCATGGGTACCGGCCCGGTCAAGGGCTTCGCGGTCACCATGTCCCTCGGGATTTTCACCTCGATGTTCACCGCCGTCATGGTGACCCGTGCAATGGTCAACCTGACCTGCGGCGGGCGTGACATCAAGAAGCTGTGGGTTTGAGGGAGCTGCGATGAAAACCATCAACTTCATGGGCGTGCGCAATGTCGCGTTCGCCATTACCGTGCTCCTCACCGTGCTGGCGCTGTTCAGCTGGTGGCAGAAGGGCCTGAACTTCGGCCTGGACTTCACCGGCGGTACGCTGATCGAGCTGACTTACGAGCGCCCGGCCGACCTCAAGGCGGTGCGTGCCGAGCTGGTCAATTCCGGCTTCCACGAGGCGGTGGTGCAGAGCTTCGGTGCCACCACCGACCTGCTGGTGCGCATGCCGGGCGATGACCCACAGCTGGGCAACAAGGTAGCTGAAGCCCTGCAGAAGGCCGGCGGCGACAACCCGGCCAAGGTCAAGCGTGTCGAGTTCGTCGGCCCGCAGGTGGGTGAAGAACTGCGCGACCAGGGTGGCATGGGCATGCTCCTGGCACTGGGCGGCATCCTTATCTACCTGGCCTTCCGCTTCCAGTGGAAGTTCGCCGTGGGCGCGATCGTCTCGCTGATCCACGACGTGGTGGTGACCCTGGGTATCCTGTCGTTCTTCCAGATCACCTTCGACCTGACGGTGCTGGCGGCGGTGCTGGCGATCATCGGCTACTCGCTGAACGACACCATTGTCGTGTTCGACCGGGTGCGCGAGAACTTCCGCGTCATGCGCAAGGCCTCGCTGATCGAGAACATCAACGTTTCCACTACCCAGACTCTGCTGCGGACCATCGCCACCTCGGTTTCGACCTTGCTGGCCATTGCCGCGCTGCTGTTCTTCGGTGGCGACAATCTGTTCGGCTTCTCCCTGGCCCTGTTCATCGGCGTCATGGCTGGTACCTATTCGTCGATCTACATCGCCAACGTGGTACTGATCTGGCTGAACCTGAGCAGCGAAGACCTGATCCCGCCGGCCAAGACCGACGGTGTGGACGACCGTCCGTAAAGCGTGTTCCACGCCGTTTGGCGGCCAGAAAGGCGCGAGTATTGAACTCGCGCCTTTTTTTTTACTCCAAGGCTGGGAGAAGGCGGGTCGGACCCGCGGGTTTTGATCAGGAGGTTCATGTGAACAAATCAATGCTTGTGGGTGCGGTACTGGGTGCTGTCGGTGTGACTGCCGGAGGTGCTGTCGCGACCTACAGCTTGGTCAACAAGGGGCCTGAGTATGCGCAGGTCACCGATGTGCAACCGATCAAACAACAGGTAAAAACCCCCCGTGAGGTCTGCAAGGACGTCGCCGTGACGCGGCAGGCGCCGGTCAAGGACCAGCACCAGATTGCAGGTACCGTGGTGGGCGCCATTGCCGGTGGCCTGCTGGGTAACCAGATTGGTGGTGGTAGCGGCAAGAAGATCGCCACCGTGGCCGGTGCGGTCGGTGGTGGTTATGCCGGCAACAAGGTGCAGGAGGGCATGCAGGAGCGTGACACCTACACCACCACGCAAACCCGCTGCAACACGGTCAACGACATCAGTGAGAAAGTGGTCGGCTACAACGTGAAGTACACCATTGGCGACAAGGTGGGGCAGGTGAAGATGGATCACGAGCCCGGGTCGACCATTCCGGTGGACAAGAACGGCAAGCTGATCCTGAGCGAAGCCGGGCAGTAATTTGAGTTGCCTGTACCGGCCTCTTCGCGGGTGAACCCGCTCCCACAGTGATCGCACAATCCTGTGGGAGCGGGTTCACCCGCGAAGAGGCCGGCACAGGCAATGCAAAACTGTCAGGCACAAAAAAAGCACCCCGAGGGGTGCTTTTTGTTTGCCGGCAATCCGCGCTTAGCGCTTCATGTTCTCTGGCAGGTGCGGCTGGATAGCAGTCAGCACGGCCTTGAAGCACTTGATGTTGCCCGCAACGATATGGCCCTTGTCGAGGAAGTCGTGGCCACCGTTGAAGTCGCTCACCAGGCCACCTGCTTCCTGAATCAGCAGCACGCCAGCCGCCATGTCCCATTCGGACAGGCCCGATTCCCAGAAGGCGTCGAAACGGCCGGCGGCCACGTAGGCCAGGTCCAGGCTGGCGGAGCCGGCGCGGCGGATGCCGGCGGTCTGGCCAGTCAGGGCGCGGAACATGCCCAGGTAGTTGTCCAGGTCGGCCATCTGGCTGTCACGGAACGGGAAGCCGGTGCCCAGCAGGGCGCCTTCCAGGCTGGTGCGGGAGCTGACACGCAGACGGCGACCGTTGAGTTGGGCGCCACGGCCACGGCTGGCAGTGAATTCTTCCTGGCGAACCGGGTCGACGATCACGGCGTGCTCAAGGCGGCCACGGTATTTGCAGGCGATGCTGACCGCGAAGTGCGGGATGCCACGCAGGAAGTTGGTGGTGCCGTCCAGTGGGTCGATGATCCACAGGTAATCCTTGCCTTCTTCGCCGCTACCCGCGTGCAGGCCGGTTTCCTCGCCCTGGATGGAGTGGTTCGGGTAGGCCTTGCGCAGGGCGTTGACGATGCTCTGCTCGGCGGCGCGATCGACTTCGGAAACGTAGTCCTTGGCCTCTTTCTCATCGACCTTGATGCTATCCAGGCGTTCGATGGAGCGGAAAATCAGTTCACTGGCGCTGCGAGCGGCGCGCAGGGCGATATTCAGCATAGGCTGCATGGGCGGGTCACCTGGAGATGTTAAAGAAGAAAGCCGATCATTCTAGCAGAAAACTTTGGCGGCAGAAGTGTCACATTTGCTTTCGTGGCGTTACGTCTGTCGGTTCTGTAAGATCGAACCCCCTGATTCCTGCATCTGTGAGCACAACACCTTGCTGCAAAATATTCGTGTTGTTCTGGTCAATACCAGCCACCCCGGCAACATCGGCGGCGCTGCGCGTGCCATGAAAAACATGGGCTTGTCGCGTCTGGTGCTGGTGCAGCCGAAAGAGTTCCCCGCTGTGGATGCCAGTGCCCGAGCCTCGGGCGCCGACGATGTGCTGGACAACGCCCAGGTGGTCGACAGCCTCGAGCAGGCGCTGGTCGGCTGCAACCTGGTGATGGGCACCAGCGCCCGTGAGCGGAGCATCCCCTGGCCGCTGATCGGCCCACGCGAATGCGGGGCCAAGGCGGTGGAGCATGCCAACGGTGGCGAGGAAATCGCCCTGGTGTTCGGCCGTGAGCACGCCGGCCTGACCAACGAAGAACTGCAGCGATGTCACTTCCACGTGCACATTCCCTCCAACCCCGACTTCAGCTCGCTGAACCTGGCGGCCGCCGTGCAGGTGCTCTCTTATGAGGTGCGCATGGCCTGGCTGGCCGCCGGTGCAGCACCGGGCAGGGTCGAGAAGGTTGACGCCAGCGAGCTGGCGACCATGGACGAAATGGAGCTGTTCTACGACCACCTGGAGAAAACCCTGGTGGGCATCGGCTTCCTCGACCCCGAGAAGCCCAAGCACCTGATGCCGCGCCTGCGCCGGCTGTATGGGCGGGTGGCGGTCGAGCGTTCGGAAATGAGCATTTTGCGCGGCATCCTCACCGAGACCCAGAAAGTGGTCCGGGGCGAGCCGCATAAACGGAAGGACTGACAGATGTTCGAACGCCTGCGTGAAGATATTCAAAGCGTATTCCACCGTGACCCGGCTGCGCGCAATGCCTTCGAGGTGCTCACCTGCTACCCGGGCATGCATGCCATCTGGCTGCACCGCCTGGGCAATGCCCTGTGGAAGCGTGATTTCAAGTGGCTGGCCCGCCTGGTGTCGAACTTCGGCCGCTGGCTGACCGGCATCGAGATCCACCCCGGAGCCACCATCGGCCGACGCTTCTTCATCGACCACGGCATGGGTATCGTCATCGGTGAAACCGCCGAGATCGGCGACGATGTCACCCTTTACCAGGGCGTGACCCTGGGCGGCACCAGCTGGAACAAAGGCAAGCGCCACCCCACCCTGGAAAACGGCGTGGTGGTAGGGGCGGGGGCCAAGGTGCTCGGGCCGTTTACCGTCGGTGCCGGGGCCAAGATCGGCTCCAATGCGGTAGTGACCAAGGCGGTGCCGGCCGGCGCCACGGCGGTCGGCATCCCTGGGCGAATCATCGTCAAGAGCGAGAACGATGAGGTCGAGGCCAAGCGCAAGGCCATGGCCGAGAAGATTGGCTTCGATGCCTATGGCGTCAGTGGCGACATGCCCGACCCGGTGGCCCGTGCCATCGGCCAGATGCTCGATCACCTGCAGGCAGTCGACGAGCGGCTGGAGGGCATGTGCGGCGCCCTGACCAAGATGGGCAGCGATTATTGCGCCAAGGAGCTGCCGGCCCTGCCGGAAGATGACTTCAAGGAAGTTGCCCAGGTGGCTGAGCGCGACACTCAATCGCATTGATTGCGCCGCGCTGAAATCACGGTGACATACGGGGCGTGTGCTCACGCCCCCTGTCTGCTACAATCGCGCCCGCCTCCCCGATGCAAACCCGACTAAAGCACTAGGTCTAATAGTTGACTTAAATGCTCGGGAATCGCATACTCGCTCACATCCTGTAACTCCCGTGGTACCCAATAGCCATGCGACTGACTACCAAAGGCCGATACGCCGTGACCGCCATGCTCGACCTGGCGTTGCACGCGCAGCATGGGCCGGTGTCTTTGGCCGACATTTCCGAGCGCCAGGGCATTTCCCTCTCTTATCTGGAACAGCTGTTCGCCAAGCTGCGCCGCAGCAGCCTGGTATCCAGCGTGCGTGGTCCAGGCGGTGGCTACCAACTGTCGCGTGGCATGGAAACCATCCAGGTGGCCCAGGTCATCGATGCGGTCAACGAATCGGTCGACGCCACCCGTTGCCAGGGGCTCGGGGACTGCCATGCCGGTGACACCTGCCTGACCCACCACCTGTGGTGCGACCTCAGCCAGCAGATCCATGAATTCCTCAGCGGTATAAGCCTGGCCGACCTCGTCATGCGCCGCGAGGTGCAGGAAGTCGCCCAGCGTCAGGACCTGCGTCGTGTCGCAGGCCGTACCGCCCAGCTGGACAAGATTGAGACGTCCGCCGTCGATTGATCCCACCGGGACGACGAGCGACGCCACCGCCTGATAGGAGAGACAAATGAAGTTGCCGATCTACCTCGATTACTCCGCGACCACCCCGGTCGACCCACGCGTGGCCCAGAAGATGGCCGACTGCCTGCTGGTCGACGGGAACTTCGGTAACCCGGCTTCGCGCTCCCACGTCTTCGGCTGGAAAGCCGAGGAAGCGGTCGAGAACGGTCGTCGCCAGGTTGCCGAGCTGATCAACGCCGATCCGCGTGAAATCGTCTGGACCAGCGGTGCCACCGAGTCCGACAACCTCGCACTCAAGGGCGTCGCGCACTTCTATCAGACCAAGGGCAAGCACATCATCACCTCCAAGATCGAGCACAAGGCGGTACTGGATACCGCTCGCCAGCTGGAGCGTGAAGGTTTCGAAGTCACCTATCTCGAGCCAGGCGAAGACGGTATCGTCACCCCGGCCATGGTCGAGGCGGCGCTGCGCGACGACACCATCCTGGTTTCGCTGATGCACGTGAACAATGAAGTCGGCTCGATCAACGATATCGCCGCCATCGGTGAACTGACCCGCTCGCGCGGCGTGCTGTTCCACGTTGATGCCGCGCAGTCGGCCGGCAAGGTCGAAATCGACCTGCAAAAGCTGAAGGTCGACCTGATGTCGTTCTCGGCGCACAAGGTGTACGGCCCGAAAGGCATCGGCGCGCTGTACGTCAGCCGCAAGCCGCGTGTACGCCTGGAAGCCATCATTCACGGCGGTGGCCATGAGCGCGGCATGCGTTCGGGCACCCTGCCGACTCACCAGATTGTCGGCATGGGCGAAGCCTTCGCCATCGCCAAGCAGGAAATGGCCGCGGAAAACGTGCGCATCAAGGCCCTGAGCGACCGCTTCTTCAAGCAGGTCTCGGACCTCGAAGAGCTGTACGTCAACGGCAGCAAGACTGCCCGCGTACCACACAACCTGAACCTGAGCTTCAACTACGTCGAAGGCGAATCGCTGCTGATGTCGCTGAAGGACATCGCCGTATCGTCCGGTTCGGCCTGCACCTCCGCGTCGCTCGAGCCGTCCTACGTATTGCGCGCCCTGGGCCGCAACGACGAGCTGGCGCACAGCTCGATCCGCTTCTCCTTCGGCCGCTTCACCACCGAAGAAGAAGTCGACTACGCCGCGCAGAAAGTCTGCGAGGCCGTGAACAAACTGCGTGAGCTGTCGCCGCTGTGGGACATGTACAAAGACGGCGTTGACATCTCCAAGATCGAGTGGGCCGCCCACTAAGCAGTCGCCGGCAAGAGCGGCTCCCTGATGAGGAAGGAATTGCACCATGGCATACAGTGAAAAGGTCATCGACCACTACGAAAACCCGCGCAACGTCGGCAAGATGAATGCCGAAGACCCGGATGTCGGTACCGGCATGGTCGGCGCCCCGGCCTGCGGTGACGTGATGCGCCTGCAGATCAAGGTCAACGAGCAGGGCGTGATCGAAGACGCCAAGTTCAAGACCTACGGCTGCGGTTCGGCCATCGCTTCCAGCTCCCTCGCCACCGAGTGGATGAAGGGCAAGACCCTGGACGAAGCCGAAACCATCAAGAACACCCAGCTGGCTGAAGAACTGGCGTTGCCGCCGGTCAAGATCCACTGCTCGGTACTCGCCGAAGATGCCATCAAGGCAGCCGTACGCGATTACAAGCAGAAGAAAGGCTTGATCTAAGCCGCCTGTTGCGAGGTAAGGAGTCCAGATGGCTATCAGCATGACAGAAGCCGCCGCCAACCATGTGCGGCGTTCCCTGGAAGGGCGCGGCAAGGGCGAAGGCATTCGCCTGGGCGTGCGCACCACCGGTTGCTCGGGCCTGGCCTACGTGCTGGAGTTTGTCGACGAGCTGGCGGACGAAGACCAGGTGTTCGAGAACCATGGCGTCAAGGTGATCATCGATCCCAAGAGCCTGGTCTACCTCGACGGCACCGAACTGGACTTCGTCAAGGAAGGGTTGAACGAAGGCTTCAAGTTCAACAACCCCAACGTGCGCGGTGAGTGTGGCTGCGGCGAAAGCTTCAACGTTTGAGGCTGGCTGTGGGTACTCCTTGTCATTTCGCATTGTTTGACCTCCAGCCAAGCTTCCGCCTGGACCTCGACAAGCTGGCCACTCGCTACCGCGAGCTGGCCCGCGAAGTTCATCCAGACCGCTTTGCCGACGCCTCCGAGCGCGAGCAGCGCGTGGCGCTGGAAAAGTCCGCGGCTCTCAACGACGCCTACCAGACCCTGCGCAGTGCGCCGCGTCGAGCCCGCTACCTGCTGGCCATCGGCGGCCACGAAGTGCCGCAGGAGGTCACGGTCCACGACCCTGACTTCCTGTTGCAGCAGATGCAGTGGCGTGAAGAGCTCGAAGAACTGCAGGACGAAGCCGACCTCGATGGCGTGGCCGTGTTCAAGAAGCGCCTGAAAGTCGCCCAGGACACGCTGAACGAGGACTTTGCCGCCTGCTGGGACGCCCCAGGCGAGCGCGACAAGGCCGAACGCCTGATGCGCCGCATGCAGTTCCTCGACAAGCTCGCCCAAGAAGTGCGCCAACTGGAAGAGCGCCTCGACGATTAACCCGGTGCTGCCCGTGATGGCACCTAAGGTATTCAGATAAGCATGGCCCTACTGCAGATTGCCGAACCCGGTCAAAGCCCTCAGCCGCATCAGCGCCGCCTGGCGGTGGGGATCGACCTGGGTACCACCAACTCCCTGGTCGCCGCACTGCGCAGCGGCCGTAGCGAGCCCCTGCCCGACGCGCAGGGCAATGTCATTCTGCCGTCCGCGGTGCGCTACCTCGAAGGGCGCAACGAAGTGGGGCAGGCTGCACGCGATGCCGCTTCCAGCGACCCGCTGAACACCGTGCTGTCGGTAAAGCGCCTGATGGGGCGCGGCCTCGCCGACGTCAAGCAACTGGGCGAGCAGCTGCCGTACCGCTTCGTTGGCGGTGAGTCGCACATGCCGTTCATCGACACCGTGCAAGGGCCGAAAAGCCCGGTGGAAGTGTCTGCCGATATCCTCAAGGTGCTGCGCGAGCGTGCAGAAGCCACCCTCGGCGGTGAGCTGGTGGGCGCGGTGATCACCGTGCCGGCCTATTTCGATGACGCCCAGCGCCAGGCCACCAAGGACGCTGCGCGCCTGGCCGGCCTGAACGTGCTGCGCCTGCTCAACGAGCCGACTGCCGCTGCCGTGGCCTATGGCCTGGACCAGAACGCCGAAGGCGTGGTGGCCATCTATGACTTGGGCGGCGGTACCTTCGATATCTCCATCCTGCGCCTCACTGCCGGCGTGTTCGAAGTGCTGGCCACCGGTGGCGATACCGCCCTGGGCGGTGACGACTTCGACCACGCTATTGCCGGCTGGATCATCGAACAGGCCGGTCTCTCGTCCGACCTAGACCCGGCCACGCAGCGCCAGTTGCTGCAAACCGCCTGCGCCGCCAAGGAAGCCCTGACCGACGCCGATGTGGTCGACGTAAGCCATGGTGCCTGGCAGGGTCAGCTGAGCCGCGCCGGTTTCGAAGCCATGATCGAGCCGCTGATTGCCCGCAGCCTCAAGGCCTGCCGCCGCGCCGTGCGCGACAGCGGCGTCGAGCTGGAAGAAGTCAGCGCCGTGGTCATGGTCGGTGGTTCGACCCGTGTTCCGCGAGTGCGCGAAGCGGTCGGCACGCTGTTCGGGCGCGCCCCGCTGACGTCGATCGACCCCGATCAGGTGGTGGCTATCGGTGCTGCCATCCAGGCCGACACCCTGGCCGGCAACCACCGCGAAGGCGGCGAACTGCTGTTGCTCGATGTCATCCCGCTGTCGCTTGGCCTTGAAACCATGGGCGGGCTGATGGAGAAGGTGATCCCGCGCAACACCACCATCCCGGTGGCGCGAGCCCAGGAATTCACTACCTATAAAGATGGCCAGTCGGCCATGATGATCCACGTGCTGCAGGGCGAGCGCGAGCTGATCAGCGACTGCCGCTCGCTGGCGCGCTTCGAGCTGCGTGGCATCCCGGCGATGGTCGCCGGTGCGGCTAAGATCCGCGTCACCTTCCAGGTCGATGCCGACGGCCTGCTCAGCGTCGCTGCCCGCGAGCTGGGCTCGGGCGTGGAAGCGAGCATTCAGGTCAAACCGTCCTACGGCCTGACCGACGGCGAAATCGCCCGCATGCTCAAGGACTCCTTCGAACACGCCGGTTCCGACAAGCAGGCCCGTCAGCTGCGCGAGCACCAGGTCGACGGCGAGCGCCTGCTCGAAGCGGTACAGGGCGCCCTGGACGCCGATGGCGAGCGCCTGCTCAGCAGTGACGAGCGTGATGCCATCGAATTCCAGATGCAGGAACTACGTGATTTGCTGGCCGGCACCGATGGCGCAGCCATCGAGCAACAGACCAAGCGTCTGTCGCAAGTGACCGACGCCTTCGCCGCCCGTCGCCTTGATTCGACGGTCAAAGCCGCACTGGCCGGGCGCAACCTGAATGAGATCGAGGAGTAACCGATGCCGCTGGTGACATTCCTGCCGCACGAGAAGTTCTGCCCTGAAGGGCTGACCGTGGAAGTCGAACCCGGGACCAACATCCTGGAGCTGGCCCACGACCATCACATCGAGATGGAAAGCGCCTGTGGCGGGGTCAAGGCCTGCACCACTTGCCATTGCATCGTGCGCAAGGGCTTCGATTCGCTTGAAGAAGCCGACGAACTGGAAGAGGACATGCTGGACAAGGCCTGGGGCCTGGAGGCTCAATCGCGCCTCGGCTGTCAGGTGGTTGTCGCTGACCAGGACCTGGTCATCGAGATCCCCAAGTATTCGCTCAACCACGCCGCCGAAGCGCCGCACTGAGGTTTGCCCCATGAGCCTGAAATGGATTGATGTACTTGAGATCGCCATTCAGCTTGCAGAAAGCAAGCCGGAAGTCGATCCTCGTTATGTGAATTTCGTCGATCTGCACCGTTGGGTGCTGGCCTTGCCAGAATTCAGCGACGATCCGTCACGCGGCGGTGAGAAAGTGCTCGAGGCCATCCAGGCGGCCTGGATCGAAGAAGCCGACTGAACGCGTCCTGCAGGTTAGGCAATCCCCTGGAACCCGCGTATAATTCGCGGGTTTAATTTTTCGCAACACTCATATTTCTGGAGTTTTCCATGGCTGTTCAACGTACTTTCTCCATCATCAAGCCTGACGCCGTTGCCAAGAACGTCATCGGCGAGATCACCACTCGTTTCGAGAAAGCCGGCCTGCGCGTCGTCGCTTCGAAAATGAAGCAACTGTCCAAAGCCGAAGCCGAAGGCTTCTACGCCGAGCACAAAGAGCGCGGCTTCTTCGCTGACCTGGTTGCCTTCATGACTTCCGGCCCGGTCATCGTTCAGGTTCTGGAAGGCGAAAACGCCGTTCTGGCCAACCGCGAGCTGATGGGTGCCACCAACCCTAAAGAAGCTGCTGCCGGCACCATCCGTGCTGACTTCGCCGTTTCCATCGACGAAAACGCTGTTCACGGTTCCGACTCGGAAGCTTCGGCTGCCCGCGAAATCGCTTACTTCTTCTCCGCTACCGAGCTGTGCGACCGCATTCGCTAAGCGAAGCAGGTCTTGGGTGATTCCATGAGTGACATGACTGGCAAGATCAACCTGTTGGGCCTGACCCTGCAGGAAATGGAAAAATTCTTCGAGTCGATCGGAGAGAAGCGTTTTCGTGCCGGTCAGGTCATGAAATGGATTCACCACTTTGGCGTCGACGATTTCGCCGCCATGACCAATGTCGGCAAGGCCTTGCGCGAAAAGCTCGAGGCCGTTGCCGAGATTCGGGGCCCGGAAGTGGTCAGTGAAGACATTTCCGCCGACGGTACCCGCAAGTGGGTGGTCCGCGTTGCCTCCGGCAGCTGCGTCGAAACCGTCTACATTCCCACCGACGATCGCGGCACCCTGTGCGTGTCGTCGCAAGCCGGCTGTGCTCTGGACTGCAGTTTCTGCTCCACCGGCAAGCAAGGCTTCAACAGCAACCTCACTGCCGCCGAAGTGATCGGCCAGGTGTGGCTTGCCAACAAATCCTTCGGGACCGTTCCGGCCAAGATCGACCGCGCTATCACCAACGTGGTCATGATGGGCATGGGCGAACCCCTGCTGAATTTCGACAATGTCATCGCCGCCATGAAGATCATGATGGAAGATCTGGGCTATGGCATTTCCAAGCGTCGCGTCACTCTGTCCACCTCGGGCGTGGTGCCAATGATCGACGAACTGGCCAAGCACATCGACGTGTCGCTGGCCCTGTCGCTGCACGCACCGAACGACGAGCTGCGCAACAAGCTGGTACCGATCAACAAGAAGTACCCGCTGAAGATGCTGCTGGAATCTTGCATGGGCTACATGTCCACCCTGGGTGGCAAGCGCGTGCTGACCATCGAGTACACCCTGCTCAAGGACGTCAACGACCAGCCTGAGCATGCTGCGCAAATGATCGAGCTGCTGCGCGACGTGCCATGCAAGATCAACCTGATCCCGTTCAACCCGTTCCCGCACTCCGGCTACGAGCGGCCGAGCAACAACGCCATCCGCCGCTTCCAGGACCTGTTGCACCACGGTGGCTTCAACGTCACCACCCGTACCACCCGTGGTGAGGACATCGACGCTGCCTGTGGCCAGCTGGTCGGCCAGGTCAACGACCGCACCCGCCGCAGCGAGCGCTACATCGCTGTGCGCCAGCTGTCCGCGGACGCCGAGCTGCAAGACAGCCCCGCCAGCCACTGACCGGGACCTTGCCCATGAGCCTGCGCGCCGCGCTGTCGATCCTTGCGCTTTCGCTGCTGGCCGGCTGCGTGTCGGGCGGCGCGAGCGACCCCCTGGCTAGCCGCCAGGGCAGGGCAGAGGCGGGGCGGGCCTACGTGCAGCTTGGGCTGGGTTATTTGCAACAGGGGTTGACCGAGCAGGCCAAGGCGCCGCTGGGCAAGGCCCTGGCCCTGGATAGCGGTGATGCCGACGCCCACGCCGCCCTGGCGCTGGTCTTCCAGGCCGAAGGCGAGCCTGCGCTGGCCGAAGCGCACTTTCGCAAGGCGCTGCAGGCACGCACGGACGACACGCGAATTCGCAACAATTACGGCAGTTTCCTTTATGCTCAGGGGCGATTTGCCGAGGCCGAGCAGATGTTTCGCCTGGCCAGCGCCGATACCCTGTATCCTGAGCGTTCACGCGTGTACGAGAACCTGGGCCTGACCGCCCTGAAGCTCGAGCGCCGCGACCAGGCGCACGCGTATCTGCTGAAAGCTTTGCAACTCAACCAGCGGCAACCGAAAGCGTTGCTGGAAATGGCTGAGTTGTCCTACGAAAACAGGCATTATGTGCCGGCCCGGGACTACTACGATCGTTTCAGCCAGTTGAGCGACCACGATGCCCGTAGCCTGCTGCTGGGCAGTCGCCTTGCCAGGGTATTCGACGAGCAGGGCACACTGGCCGAGCTGGGCCAGCAATTACAACGACTTTATCCCGGTACGCCGGAATATCAGCAATACCTGTCGGAGCAACGATGAAAGCCGCGCATCCCGAAGTAGCAGTAGCGCCTGGCCAGAACCCCGGTGAGCTTTTGCGTCAGGCCCGTGAGAACCGGGACTGGTCACAAGCCGAGGTGGCCCGCAAGCTCAACCTCACTGTCAGTTCGTTGAACCACGTGGAAACCGGCGCCTTCGACAAGCTGCCGGGGCATACCTTCGCCCGTGGTTATATCCGCGCCTATGCCAAGCTGATGGACCTGGACCAGGCTGCCCTGGTGGACGCATTCGACCGTTACACCGGCACCCACGCCAAAGGCAGCGACGTGCACTCGCTGGGCCGTATCGAAGAGCCGGTGCGCCTGTCGCACAATATCCTGCGTGGCGTCAGCCTGCTGCTGCTGGTGGCGGTGGTCGGCGGCGGCTTCGTCTGGTGGCAGGATCAAGGCAGCCTGCGTGGCAAGGACCTGGCCAAGATCGCCCTGGAGCATGTCGAAGTCGAAAGCGCCGACGGTACCACCCAGATTCACCCGCTCGATGAGCCTGAAGACCAGGCTGTTTCCGCTGGGCAGCAGCCCGAGAGCGCGCCGCTGCCGCTGGAGCAGGGCGCTGCCGAGCAGCCTGCCGCCGCCGAACCGGCACCGGCTAGCCCGGCACCTGCCGCTACCGCTGCCGCGGTGCCGGCACCGGCCCAGCAGGCGCCTGTGTCACCGGTCGCCAGCGCCCCTGCTGCCACGCCTGCGCCGGTAGCACCGGTTGCCCCGGCCCCGGCCCCGGCGGCGGTTGCACCTGCTACGCCCGTAGCGACCGTGGCCGCCACCGAGCCTGCCGCTCCGGTCGCAGTGCCGGCTGGCAGCGCCAAGGTCGCCATCCAGTTCGTCGCCGATTGCTGGACCCAGGTCACCGACGGCAACGGCAAGGTGCTGTTCAGCGCCATCAAGCGCAAGGGGGACAACCTCGAGCTGACCGGCAAGCCGCCGTTCTCGGTACGCCTGGGCTTTGCCCGTGGCGCCCAGGTCAGCTACAACGGCCAGGCCGTCGATGTTGCCCCGTTCACCAGTGGCGAGACCGCTCGCCTGAAGTTGGGACAGTAATCATGCACGGCGAATCTCCGATCAAACGTCGCGAATCCCGCAAAATCTGGGTCGGCAATGTGCCGGTGGGTGGTGATGCCCCCATCGCGGTGCAGAGCATGACCAACACCGACACCAACGATGTGGCCGCCACCGTGGCGCAAATCCAGCGCCTGGTCGATGCCGGCGTGGACATCGTGCGCGTCTCGGTACCGGACATGGACGCCGCCGAGGCGTTCGGCCGCATCAAGCAACAGGTCAGCGTGCCGCTGGTTGCCGACATCCACTTCGACTACAAGATCGCCCTGCGCGTGGCCGAACTGGGCGTCGACTGCCTGCGTATCAACCCGGGCAATATCGGCCGTGAAGACCGTGTGCGCGCGGTGGTCGATGCCGCCCGCGACCGCGGCATCCCGATCCGTATCGGCGTCAATGCCGGCTCCCTGGAAAAGGACCTGCAGAAGAAGTACGGCGAACCGACCCCGGCGGCGCTGGTCGAGTCGGCCCTGCGCCACGTCGAGCACCTCGACCGCCTGGACTTCCAGGACTTCAAGGTCAGCGTCAAAGCCTCCGATGTGTTCATGGCCGTCGAAGCCTACCGCCTGCTGGCCAAGCAGATCGTGCAGCCGCTGCACCTGGGCATCACCGAAGCCGGTGGCTTGCGTTCGGGGACGGTGAAATCCGCGGTCGGCCTCGGTATGCTGCTGGCCGAAGGCATTGGCGATACCATTCGTATCTCGCTGGCGGCCGACCCGGTCGAAGAAGTGAAAGTCGGCTACGACATCCTCAAGTCGCTGCACCTGCGCTCGCGCGGCATCAACTTCATCGCCTGCCCGAGCTGCTCGCGGCAGAACTTCGATGTGGTCAAGACCATGAACGAGCTGGAAGGGCGCCTGGAAGACCTGCTGGTGCCGCTGGACGTGGCGGTGATCGGTTGCGTGGTCAATGGCCCGGGTGAAGCCAAGGAAGCGCATGTCGGCCTGACTGGCGGTACGCCGAACCTGATTTACATCGATGGCAAGCCGGCACAGAAACTGACCAACGACAACCTGGTCGACGAGCTGGAAAAGCTCATCCGCCAGAAAGCGGCCGAAAAGGCCGAAGCCGACGCGGCGCTGATCGTCCGTGGCTGACACACAGAATTCGTAAGGACTTTTCGTGAGCAAATCGCTGCAAGCCATTCGTGGCATGAACGACATCCTGCCAGAACAGTCGCCGCTGTGGCGCTACTTCGAAGGCACCGTGGGCGGCCTGCTGGACACCTACGGGTACAGCCAGATCCGCACGCCGATCGTCGAGTTCACCGAGCTGTTCAAGCGCTCCATCGGTGAAGTGACCGACATCGTCGAAAAAGAGATGTACACCTTCGAGGACCGCAACGGCGATTCGCTGACCCTGCGCCCCGAAGGCACCGCTGCCTGCGTGCGTGCCGTGCTCGAACATGGCATCACCGGTAACGGTCAGGTGCAGAAACTGTGGTACATCGGCCAGATGTTCCGTCACGAGCGCCCGCAAAAGGGCCGCTACCGCCAGTTCCACCAGATCGGCGTGGAAGTGTTCAACCTGGACGGCCCGGACATCGACGCCGAGCTGATCATGCTGACCTGGCGCCTGTGGGGCCTGCTGGGCATCCAGGATGCGGTCAAGCTGGAGCTCAACAGCCTGGGCACCAGCGAAGCCCGTGCACGCTACCGTGACGCGCTGGTCGAGTTCCTCTCGGCGCGCCTGGAGCAACTGGACGAAGACAGCCAGCGCCGCCTGAAGAGCAACCCGCTGCGCATCCTCGACAGCAAGGACCAGAACACCCAGGCGGTGCTGGTCGGTGCGCCGAAGCTGGAAGACTACCTGGACGAAGAGTCGCGCGTGCACTTCGAGGGCCTCAAGGCCCGTCTGGATGCTGCCGGCATCCCGTTCGTGATCAACACCAAGCTGGTGCGCGGCCTGGACTACTACAGCAAGACCGTGTTCGAGTGGGTCACCGACAAGCTCGGCGCCCAGGGCACCGTCTGCGCCGGCGGCCGTTACGATGGCCTGGTCGAACAGATGGGCGGCAAGCCGACCCCTGGTGTCGGTTTCGCCATGGGCATCGAGCGCCTGATCCTGCTGCTGGAAACCCTGGGCAAGGTGCCCGAGTCCATCAGCCGCCAGATCGACGTCTACCTGTGCGCCTTTGGCGAACAGGCGGAGCTGGCCGGCCTGCGCCTGTCCGAAGGCCTGCGCGACCGTTTGCCGGGCCTGCGCCTGGCAGTCAACGCCGGTGGTGGCAGCTTCAAGAGCCAGTTCAAGAAAGCCGACAAGAGCGGCGCGCTGTTCGCACTGATCCTCGGTGACGACGAGCTGGCCAAGCAAGAAATCGGCTTCAAGCCCCTGCGTGGTCAGGGCGAACAACAGAACATTGCCTGGGATGCTCTGGCAGAGCACCTGGAAACCGCGATCGCGCAGGCGTAACGCGGTTCAACAAGCGAATAGGCGAAAAGGAGTATTGGGGTGTCGAGTACCGATGATGAACTGGCAGGGGTCAAGGACTGGTGGAACCGCAACGGCAAGCCGCTGCTGACCGGTGCCCTGCTGGCTGGCGTGGTGGTGTTGGGCTGGAATACCTGGCACAAGTACCAGAACAATCAGTCGCAAGGTGCCTCGCAGCTGTACCAGGCCTTGCTGGAAACCAGCCTGACGCCGACCGGCCAGCCTGACGCGACCAAGGTCGCGGAACTGGCCGGCAAGCTCAAGAGCGAGTTCGGCGGTACCGCCTACGCCCAGTACGGCAGCCTGTTCGTGGCCAAGGTCGCGGTCGAGAGCGGCAAGCTCGACGACGCTGCTGCCGAGCTGAAGAGCGTGCTGGACAAGCCGGCTGATGCCACCCTGGGCGAAATTTCGCGTCAGCGCCTGGCTCGTGTGCTGGCCGCCCAGAACAAGGCCGAGGACGCCCTCAAGCTGCTTGACGGCGATGCCGACAAGGCCTTCCTGGCCAGCCGCGAAGAGTTGAAAGGTGACCTGCTGGTGCAGCTGGGCCGCGCCGACGACGCGCACAGCGCTTACGAGAAAGCCAAGGCTGCGCTGTCCGATGAGGCGGCGGTCGGTGGCCTGCAATTGAAGCTGGATGACTTGGCCAAAGGGGACGCGTAAGTGATCGGTTGGAAACATGCAGCAGTGCTGACCCTGGCCGTACTGGCCGCGGGTTGCAGCAGCAACAGCAAGAAGGAACTGCCCCCGGCCGAGCTGACCAAGTTCACCGAGGAAGTG
This sequence comes from Pseudomonas sp. NLJ1, assembly GCF_049486705.1. Taxonomy (NCBI): domain Bacteria; kingdom Pseudomonadati; phylum Pseudomonadota; class Gammaproteobacteria; order Pseudomonadales; family Pseudomonadaceae; genus Pseudomonas; species Pseudomonas sp. NLJ1. Next base: position 3,766,422 of record NZ_CP137735.1, read on the forward strand.
GTGCTGAAGAAGCAGTGGAGCCGTTCGATCGGTGATGGCCAGGGCGAGACCTACAACACCCTGGTGCCGGCCATCGAAAACGACCGTATCTATGCTTCCGACGTCAACGGCGAAGTCTTCGCACTCGACCGCATCAACGGCGACGTGGTGTGGAAGAAGGACCTCGAGCTGCCGGTATCCGGCGCTGTCGGCGTGGGCTACGGCCTGGTCATGATCGGCACCCTCAAGGGTGAAGTCATCGCCCTGGACTCCAGCACTGGTGAGGAGCGCTGGCGCTCCCGCGTGACCAGCGAAGTGCTGGCCCCGCCTGCCAACAACGGTGACGTGGTTGTGGTGCAGACCCAGGACGACCGCCTGATCGGCCTGGATGCCGCCACTGGCGACCGCCGCTGGATCTACGAAAACACCCCGGCCGTGCTGACCCTGCGTGGTACCGGCGCACCGATCGCCACCAATCGCCTGGCCGTCGCCGGCCTGTCCACCGGTAAGGTGGTGGCGGTGGACATCAACAACGGCGTGCCGGTGTGGGAAAGCCGTGTGGCGATTCCGCAGGGCCGTTCCGAGCTGGACCGTGTGGTCGATATCGACGGCGGTCTTCTGCTGTCGGGTGGTACCCTGTACGTCAGTACCTACCAGGGCCGCGTCGCGGGCCTGGACCTGGAAAGCGGCCGTGTGCTGTGGCAGCGCGATGCCTCCAGCTATGTGGGTGTCGCCCAAGGCTTCGGCAACGTCTACGTCAGCGAAGCTTCGGGTACTGTCGAAAGCGTCGACGAGCGCTCGTCCAGCGCCCTGTGGACCAACGACACCATGGCTCGCCGCCAGCTGACTGCACCTGAGGTGTTCTCCAGCTACGTGGCGGTGGGTGACTTCGAGGGTTACCTGCACCTGCTGAGCCAGGTCGATGGCCGCTTCGTCGGCCGTGAGCGTATCGACAGTGATGGCCTGCGTGCCCGCCCACTTGTGGTCGGCGACACCATCTACGTCTTCGGCAACAGCGGCAAGCTCGAGGCACTGACCATCCGCTGAAGCTATGCTTGAAGCCTTGGCGGGCTTCAAGCCGCGGCGTAGGACACGCCGCCCGAACTCCGGCCGCTGCCTTGCAGCGGCCTTTGCATTTTCAAGAATTCAAGAGTGGAGAGCCGAATGGTTCCCGTAATCGCCCTGGTGGGCCGCCCGAACGTCGGCAAATCCACCATGTTCAACCGCCTGACCAAGACCCGCGATGCCATCGTCGGTGACCTGTCGGGCCTGACCCGTGACCGCCAGTATGGTGATGCCAGCTGGCAGGGTCGTTCCTTCATCCTGATCGACACCGGCGGTATCACCGGTGACGAAGTGGGCATGGACGAGAAAATGGCCGAGCAGTCGCTCATGGCCATCGAAGAAGCCGACTATGTACTGTTCCTGGTCGATGCCCGCGCCGGCATGACCGCCGCCGACCAGATGATCGCCGAGCACCTGCGCAAGCGGAACAAGGAAGCGATCCTGGTTGCCAACAAGATCGACAACATCGACGCCGACGTCGCCCGCGCCGAGTTCTCGCCGCTGGGCATGGGCAACGCCATTCCGGTGGCTGGTTCCCAGGGCCGTGGCATCAACGCGCTGATGGAAGCCGTGCTTGGCCACATCCCGCGTGACCAAGTCGAGGAAGCGCTGGACGCCGAAGTCGCCGAAGGCGAAGAAGCGGTGCGTATCCCGGGCCCGAGCGAGAAGGATGGCATCAAGATCGCCATCATCGGCCGCCCCAACGTCGGCAAGTCGACGCTGGTCAACCGCATGCTCGGCGAAGAGCGCGTGGTGGTGTACGACCAGCCGGGTACCACCCGCGACAGTATCTACATTCCGTTCGAGCGCGATGACGAGAAGTACACCTTCATCGACACCGCTGGCGTGCGCAAACGCGGCAAGATCCACGAGGAAGTCGAGAAGTTCTCGGTGGTGAAGACGCTGCAGGCGATCAAGGACGCCAACGTGGTAATCTTCGTCATGGACGCCCGCGAAGGCGTGGTGGACCACGACCTGAACCTGCTGGGCTTCGCCCTGGAAGCTGGCCGTGCCATCGTCATCGCCCTGAACAAGTGGGATGGCATGCAGCCGGGCGAGCGCGACTACGTGAAGACCGAGCTGGAGCGCCGGTTGTTCTTCGTCGACTTCGCCGACATCCACTTCATCTCCGCCCTGCATGGCACTGGCGTGGGCAACCTGTACAAGTCGGTGCAGGCCGCGTTCAAGTCGGCGGTAACCCGCTGGCCAACCAGCCGCCTGACGCAAATCCTCGAAGATGCCGTGAGCGAGCACCAGCCACCACTGGTCAACGGCCGCCGCATCAAGCTGCGCTATGCCCACCTCGGCGGTGCCAACCCGCCGCTGATCGTGATCCACGGCAACCAGACCGACAAGATTCCGAAGTCGTACTCGCGTTACCTGGAGAACACCTACCGACGCGTGCTGAAGCTGGTCGGTACGCCGATCCGCATCGAGTACAAGGGCGGTGAGAACCCGTACGAGGGCAAGAAGAACACCCTCACCGATCGCCAGGTCAACAAGAAGCGTCGCCTGATGTCGCACCACAAGAAGGCCGAGAAGAAGCGTCGCGACAAGCGCTGATTCCGCGTCGACTTCTTCGCGGGTAAACCCGCTCCCACAGGTCCCCACAGTTTTCGAATTCTGTGAGTACCTGTGGGAGCGGGTTTACCCGCGAAGAGGCCCTTGAACCAGTATAACTTCCACCATCTTCAATCCTCCCCTGACAGCTCGATTCGCTATGCTCGAGCTCTTCTTCTATTGTCTCATCACGCCCATAAGCAGGGGCTGCTGACCCTGCCTGGTAAAAATGCTAGTTGTCCGTTGCTGTAGTCTTTGAAAGACTTGGGTTAAGTTGTCTGTCAATCAGGGGCTAAGTATGGAACTTCAGCGTAAAGCTTTGAGGCTGTTTTATTGTGGTCGTAATGTGCATGCGATCCTTCGTGATCAAGGTGGTGGTACTGTTTTTCGGGTCGGAGGGCAATTATTGGCCGAGTCGAGGAACAGTGCTGTAGATAGCATTGCCCTATTATCGGTTGATAACTCTGGCTCTGTAGTTGGCGTGGCGCATGAGAGTGGTCGGGAGACGTTTGATTATACCGCTTATGGCCATTGTTCCTCCCTTTCTTCGGGGCGCTCCTCGCTAGGGTTCAATGGTGAGTATTATGATGACTTGCTTCAAGGGTATATGCTGGGGAATGGCTACAGATTATTTAACGGTATGAGATTTAACTCCCCGGACAGTTTTGCACCTTTCAGGGTAATGAACGCATATGGGTATTGCAATGGGGACCCTGTCAATTATGTTGATCCTAGCGGGCATGCTCCGTGGGGGCTATTTTCTCGCAGATCCTATTTCAAGATGAAAAACGTGTTTAAAGATGTCTCGCGCTCTACCAAATCGATGAACAGTTTTCCTTTGATCGATTTTGATGAATCTGTACATCCGAACCGTATTGCCAGGACCATTGAAAACCACATGAAGGGAGTTAAGGAGCTGGGGGCCAAGCTGGAAAGTATTGGGGCGAAGGAAGGGAGCACCGCATTTCGTGTACTTGACCGTAAGTATAAACTCGGGCTAAGGGCGGCTAATTTTAGTGAGGCAGCGGAAACATTTACGAGTAATATGAAGATGTTGCAGGATCGCCATTTACGCGCTCATGAGGACTACATCACTCGGGGTAACCATAATGCGCCGATTTATGGTGAAATCGCGGGTCGCGAGAAGCATATTGCGGTCTTGAAGGGTAGACGAATGAATGGTAGTAAATTTGATTATGACCTTTCGGATGCTGATTTACATAGTCTTGAACGGAGAAGGGAAATTCACAATCGTCCATACGATCTACAGATAGCGGAGCTTCAAAATGAAGTATACATATTGCGAGGAAAATTGCTTTGAAGTGGATACTCAATTAGACCCGTAACCCTGATGTGGGGAGCCCTGTCCCACCTGTGCTGGCGCCGAAACCAGTTGTCATTGGAGCACTCGGCTTTTTCCTGACCGCTCGATCCGCTATGCTCGGACTCCACCCCGTGCCGGATACCCCCCAGGAAAGAGGGCTCCATGATCCGCAGCAAACTGCCGAATGTCGGCACGACCATCTTCACCACCATGTCCCAGCTCGCCGTGCAGACGGGCGCGCTCAACCTGTCGCAAGGTTTCCCCGACTTCAATGGCCCGCAGGCGCTGCTCGATGCAGTCGGCCGGCATGTGGCCGCCGGGCATAACCAGTATTCGCCGATGACCGGCCTGCCGGCCCTGCGCCAGCAGGTCGCGGCCAAGGTCGCGCGGCTGTATGGCGCGCAGGTGGATGCCGACCAGGAAGTGACCATCACCCCTGGCGCCACCGAGGCGATCTTCTGCGCCATCCAGGCGGTGGTGCATGCTGGCGACGAAGTGATTGTCTTCGACCCTTGCTATGACAGCTACGAGCCGTCCGTGGAACTGGCCGGTGGGCGCTGCGTGCATGTACAGCTGAGCGACGGCGATTTCCGCATCGACTGGCAGAAGTTCAGCGATGCACTCAGCCCGCGCACGCGCATGGTCATCCTCAATTCGCCGCACAACCCCAGCGGTGCGCTGATTACCCGCGATGACCTCGACCAGTTGGCGCGGCTGATCGCTGACCGCGATATCTACTTGGTCAGCGATGAAGTGTACGAACACCTGGTCTACGACGGTGTGCGTCATGCCAGCGTGCTGGCCCACGAGCAACTGTACCCGCGTGCCTTCGTGGTCAGCTCGTTCGGCAAGACTTATCACGTCACGGGCTGGAAGACCGGCTACGTGATCGCCCCGCCGACGCTGAGCGCCGAGCTGCGAAAGGTGCACCAGTACGTCAACTTCTGCGGGGTGACCCCGCTGCAGTGCGCCCTGGCCGATTTCATGGCCGAGCACCCCGAGCATATCGATGAACTGCCGGCCTTCTACCAGGCCAAGCGAGACTTGTTCTGCGGCTTGCTGGAAGGCTCGCGGTTCCGTTTCACCCGTACGGCGGGTACCTATTTCCAGCTGGTGGACTATTCGCAGATCCGCCCGGACCTGAACGATGTAGACATGTCGCTGTGGCTGACCCGTGAGCACGGCGTGGCGACCATTCCGGTGTCGGTGTTCTACCAGCAGCCCATCCCCGAGCAACGCCTGGTCCGCCTGTGCTTTGCCAAACGAGAGGAGACGCTGCGTCAGGCAGCGGAAAGACTATGCGCGATCTGAGCACACTGCCGAACCTGAAAGTCGCCCTGGTGCAGACCACCCTGGCCTGGCACGACCGCGAGGCCAACTATGCGCACTTCGAGGTGCTGCTGGAGCAGGTGGGCGAAGTGGACCTGGTGATCCTGCCGGAAATGTTCACTACCGGTTTCTCTATGCAATCGGAAAGCCTGTGCGAGCCGGAGAATGGCCCGACCTACAAATGGCTGAAGGCCCAGGCGAAGAAGTACGACACGGTGATTACCGGCAGCGTGATCATCCAGGCCGCTGATGGCAGCCACCGCAACCGCCTGCTGTGGGCGCGGCCGGATGGCGAGATCCTGCATTACGACAAGCGCCACCTGTTCCGCATGGCCGGTGAGCACAAGCATTACACCCCTGGCGAGCGCCAGGTGCAGTTCGAGCTCAAGGGCTGGCGGATTCGCCCGTTGATCTGCTACGACCTGCGCTTCCCGGTGTGGAGCCGCGATGCCCAGGACACCGACCTGTTGCTGTACACCGCCAACTGGCCGGCTGCGCGCCGCCAGCACTGGAACCGCCTGTTGCCGGCGCGGGGTATCGAGAATCTGTGCTATGTGGCGGCGGTGAACCGGGTGGGCACCGACGGCAAGGGCTTTGCCTACTCCGGCGACAGCCAGGTGCTGGACTTCCAGGGTGAGAGCCTGCTCAGTGCCGGGGAGGCCGATGGGGTGTTCACCGCGGTGTTGAATGCGGCGGAGCTGGCGGCCTACCGGGCCAAGTTCCCGGCCAACCTGGATGCTGACACCTTCGAGCTGCACTGATAGCCAGTACCGGCCTATTCGCGGGTAAACCCGCTCCCACAAGGTCCTCACAGATTCCGAAACCTGTGCAATACCTGTGGGAGCGGGTTTACCCGCGATGAGGCCGGTGCGGGCCTGCATCAACTATGAATCAGTACACATCCCGCCGATACCGCCCATCCTCGATCAGCTGCTGCACTAGCGCTTCACCGAGGACACCGTTGAGCGCCGCGTCCACCCCTGCCGCCATCCCTTGCAGGCTGCCACAGACATACACACAGGCGCCATCCGCGACCCAGCGCTTGAGCTCATCAGCCTGCTGCAGCAACACATCCTGCACATACACCTTCTCGGCCTGGTCCCGCGAAAACGCCAGGTCCAGACGTGCCAGGTCACCGCTGTCCAGCCAGCCTTGCAGCTCGCTGCCACATAGCAGGTCATGCGCCCGGTTACGCTCGCCGAACAGCAGCCAGTTGCGCTGCTCACCAGTATTCACCCGCGCGCGGAGCAGGCTGCGCAGGCCGGCCAGGCCGGTGCCGTTGCCGATCAAGATCATGGGCGCTGCGCTTTCCGGCAGGTGGAAGCTGCTATTGCGCCGCAAGCGCAGGCTCAGCATGCCATTCAACGGCAGGTACTCGGTCAGCCAGCCGGAACCCAGGCCCAGGCTGCCATCGGCATGGCGCTCCTGGCGCACGATCAGCTCCAGCACGCCATCGCTGGCGATCGAGGCGATCGAGTACTCGCGGCTGCCGATCGGCACCAGTGCATCGACCAGTGCTTGCGGCTGCAAGCCGACCAGGTGATCGCGCCGGGTCGGCAACTGGCGGCCGGCCAGGGCCTGGGCGAGGGTTTCGCCCAGGCCATTCACTTGCACCTTGGCCCCGGCGTCCAGCGCCATGCCATCGAGGAAGGTGTCGATCCTCGGCTGGCCATTGAGCGGCAGGATCTCCACCAGGTCGCCGGCTTCCCAGCTGGCGGGCTGTTGCGGTCGCAGGCCCAACAGGTACACCGGCTGGCCCTGGCTGCCCGGGTTGAGCAGTTCACGGTGCACCAGCGACCAGTTGCCGAAACCCGGCGGCTGCCAGGCGGTCACCGGCTGGGCACCGGTCAGTTGCGCCAGTTCCTGCTGCCACTGCTGCAGCGCGGCCTGGTCGGCGTTGTCCACCTCAACCGGGCTGAACGCGCTGCTGGCGCCACGCTCACCCAGCCATGCCTGCAGGCGGCGGGCGAAGCCGCAGAAGTGCGGGTACTGGCGGTCACCGAGGGCAAGCAGGGCATAGCTGAGGTTGTTCAGCGCCCAAGGCTGGCCCAGTACTTTGCGCTCGAAGGCGCGGGCACTGTCGGGGGCTTCGCCGTCGCCGAAGGTGCTGACCACGAACAGCGCACGGCGGGCCTGGCGCAGGTCGCTTTCACCCAGTTCGGCCAGGGCGCGTACCTGCACTGGCAGGCCGGCGGCCTGAAGCTGCCCGGCGCTCTGCCAGGCCAGTTGTTCGGCAAGCCCGCTCTGGCTGGCAAAGCCGATCAGCCAGCTGTCGCCGCTGGCAGTGTTGCTGGTGACGTTGCCACGGGCCGCGCGTACCTGGCGCTTCTTGCGCCGGCGGTCGAGGTACAGCAGCCAGCCGGTGACGAAGAACAGCGGCATGGTCAGGCTGGCGATGGTGACGATGATGCGCCCCGGCAGGCCGAAGTATTCGCCCACGTGCAGGGCGTAGACGCTCTGCAGCAACTGGGCCTTGAAGGATTTGTCGGTGTAGCGGTCATGTTTTTTCACCTGGCCGCTGGCCGGGTCCAGCACCAAGGTATTGAAGGCACGCGGGTGGTCGGCGTTGTCCAGCAGGTAGAACAGGTTGGCTGGCCGGCCGCCTACCGGTGGCAGGCGCAGGTTGTACATGGCCAGGCCCGGGCCGGCGGCATCCTTGAGGTTGGCCCAGATCGCGTCGTAGTCGACCACCAGCGGCGGGGCGTTCTTGTCGATTTTCTGTGGCCCGTGGCGGCCACGGCCTTCGCCGTGCTTTTGCTGTTGGCCGGCGGCCGGCGCGTCGGCCAGCAGCTTGTTCAGGCCGTCGCGGTACCACTCGTAGGACCAGAACAGCCCGGTCAGGGCGAACAGCAGGTAGAACATCAGGCACCAGGTGCCGGCCACCGCGTGCAGGTCCCAGTTGAAGGCGCGGCCTTTCTTGGCCCAGTCGAAGGTCAGCCAGGTGCGCCAGTCCAGCGCCTTGCGCGGCCAGCGCAGGTACAGGCCGGAGAGGCAGAAGAACACCAGCATCAGGGTGCAGGCACCGGTGATCTGCCGGCCGCTGTCGCCCATGGCGAGGAAGCGGTGCAGGTTGAGCATGAGGTTGAAGAAGCCTTGCCCGGCCACTTCTCCCTTGAGTTCGCCGGTGTACGGGTCGGCATAGCGCAGCGGGCCACGGCGTTCGCCAGGTGGGGGCGTAAAGAAGACGCGGGCGGCATTGCCTTCGCGTACGTCGACCCACAGCATCGCCACCTTGTCGTGTTGCTGGGCCTCGACCCGACGTACCAGCTCGGCCGGCGGCAACACGCCTTCGGCTCGCACTTCTATCTTGAGCACATCGGCATTGAACGCGCGCAGCAGTTCTTCCTGAAACGAGTACAAGGCCCCGGTGATGCCCATCAAGGCCAGCACCAGGCCAGCGGTGATGCCAAAGAACCAGTGCAATTGGAACAGCGTCTTCTTCACCACATGATCACCTTGTTTCTGCCGCATGCCGCATGCCGCGCGGCGTGCATTATGCCTTGATACGCAAACGCCCCGCTCACGGGAATGAACGGGGCGGGGTGGGCTAGTCAGTCAGGCTTGTGTTGTCTGTACCGGCCTCTTCGCGGGTGAACCCGCTCCCACAGAGATATCACTGGACCTGAAGCCAGTGGAGTACCTGTGGGAGCGGGTTCACCCGCGAAAGGGCCGGCACAGGCGTAGCCCTCTCAAAAGATCAGCCCCGTCCTGAAATCAGAAGTGCACGCTGGTGGTCAGCAATGCCGTCCGCCCGGCCGCCTGGTTGGCGAAGTGGGTGGAGAAGGCCTTGTCGTAGTACACCTCATTGGTCAGGTTCTGCACGTTCAGCTGCAGGTCGACGTTCTTGGTCAGCTTGTAGGCGGCCATGGCGTCGTAGCGTACGTAGCTGTCGACCATGGTAGTGTTGGCCACGCTGCCGTACACGTCATCCACGTAGAACGCACCGCCACCAACGGTCAGCTTCGGCGTGATGGAATAGGTGGTCCACAGGCTGGCGCTGTTGTTCGGCGTGTTTGGCAGCTGGTTGCCGTCGTTGGCCTTGTTCACCGCGCCGCCGTCGATCTGGCGTGCTTCCATGTAGGTGTAGCCGGCGAATACCTGCCACTTGTCGGTAATCTTGCCGCTGGCCGACAGCTCGATGCCTTGCACGCGGGTTTCGCCGACGTTTTCGTAGGTGGTGGTGTCCACCTGGACACGGGCGTTTTCCTTCTCAGTGCGGAACAGTGCGGCGGCCAGGGACAGGCGCTGGTCGAGCAGGTCCCACTTGGTACCAATTTCGTAGTTGGTGGTTTCTTCCGGCTCCAGGTCGCTGCTCAGCAAGTTGCCGGCGCGGTCGGTGGTGTTGCCCAGCGGGTTGCCTTCCGTGCCTTCGCCCAGCATCGCACCGGGTGGCGTTGCCGAGGTGGCGTAGGAAACATAGATGCTGCCATTCTCGGTCGGCTTCCACACCAGGCCCAGTTGGCCGGTGACGAACTCGCTCGTATCCTTGCCTTTGGAAACCACCCCCTTGCTGTTGACTACGGTGGCGCCGGTGGCGTCGTAGGTGCGGTACTGGGTATCGAAGTGGTCGTAACGCAGGCCCATGTTCAGCAGCCACTCGGGCGTCAGCTCGAGGGTGTCGAACACGTAGATTGCACGGGTGTTGCTTTTGGTGTCGGTGCCTGCGTAGTTGCGTGCGATGCTGCCGTTCCACGGATCATCCGGGTTCGGGTTGCTCAGCGAGGTGCAGTTGTAACCGCTGTTGGCACCGATCATGCCCGGGGTGCAGTTGGTGTTGGCAGCACCGCCCGGGACGGTGTCGGTATCGACGGTGTAGCTCGAACGCTTGCTCTCTTCACGGCTCAGCTCGATACCGGTCGAGAAGCTGTTCTTCATGCCGCCCAGATAGAACTCGCCGAACAGATCGGTCTGGTTGGTGGTGGTGGCGGTGTTGCCCACGCGGGTGTTGGCACGGCGCCAGACGCTGCCGTTGTTGACGTTGCCCTTGCTGTCGTCAGGCTGGGTCAGGATGTAGTCCTGCATGCTGTTGCCATGGCGCAGGGTGTTCTTGATGGTCAGCGAGTCTGTCAGGTCGTGTTCGATGGCGAAGGTGGCAATATCCACACGGCTCTTGCGGAAGTCGCGACCGGTCAGGCCATAGAAGTTGTCGCTGTCGCCGCCGTCGTACGGCTTGCTCGGGTGTGCCGAGGTGCGTGCGGCGCTGCCACCGGTTGGTATGGTGTACGGGATGCCGGAATCCGGCAGGTCGTCGCTTTCCAGGTGGTAGTAATCGAGGTTGACGCGGGTCGGCGTGCCCAGGCCGAAGGCCAGCGACGGGGCGATACCCCAACGGTCGTAGTTGACCTTGTCGCGGCCCGCGACGTTGCTTTCGTGGGTCATCAGGTTCAGGCGGCCGGCAACGCTGTCGCTGAACTGGTAGTTGCCATCGAAGGTGTAGCGCTGAGTCTGATCGCTGCCCCAGGTCCAGGCGCCATCCAGCGAGTTGCCCAGGTGCGCGCGTTTGCTCACCAGGTTGATGCTACCGCCAGCGGCACCACGGCCACCGATGGCCGAATTCGGGCCCTTGGCCACTTCCACCGATTCGATGGCGAAGATTTCACGGGTTTGCGCACCAGTGTCACGCACGCCGTCCAGGTAGGTGTCGCCCTGGGCGTCGAAGCCGCGAATGAACGGGCGGTCGCCTTGCGGGTTGCCGCCTTCGCCAGCACCGAAGGTGATGCCCGGCACGGTGCGCAGGGCATCCTGCAGGCTCAGGGCATTGGTATCTTTGATGACCTGCTGCGGGATCACGGTAATCGAGCGCGGGGTGTCTACCAGCGGCGCGGTGTACTTCTGCGAGGAGGCCTTGTCGACCTTGTAATCGGTGCTGGCCTGTTCAGCCTTGCCGTTGACGCTGGTGGCATCGAGGGTGATCGCGCTGCTGGCGGCCGGGTCGGCGGCGTAGGCCGACGAGGCGCTGAGGGCAACGCCGATGGCAGACACGATCAGGCGTGGTGAGCTCACTGCAGATGGTACGTACTGGCGCATTGCTAAGGCCTTCCCCAAGGTGTTAAGGCCGCGGATCTTAATGTAAGCAATAGTGAGTCACAATTGAGAGTCGTTACCATTCGTGAAGAATTTACAATCTTTACAATTTGCCTTTACGGTTTCATCAAGCTGAAACGTCTTAAGCGGCGAATGGGGCTTGTGAAGCGCAAAAGGGAATCAATATCATTGACGCCTTTACATTTTCCAACGGTAGTGCCGCCATGCTGCTTCACATCCCCGGCCTGTTCGACGCCGATGAACTGGCCCGTATCCGCGAGGCGCTGGAGCAGGCCGACTGGGCCGACGGCAAGGTCACGGCCGGCTACCAGTCGGCCAAGGCCAAGCACAACCTGCAGTTGGCCGAAGGGCACCCGCTGGCCAAGGAAATCGGCAGTGCGTTGATTGACCGCCTGTGGCAAAACCCGCGCTTCATGTCTGCAGCCTTGCCGCACAAGGTGTTCCCGCCGCTGATCAACTGCTACCGCGAAGGCGGAAATTTCGGCTTCCACATCGACAACGCCCTGCGCCAGCCCAAGGGCAGCCCGGAGCGGGTGCGTACCGACCTGTCCTCGACGCTGTTCCTCAGCGATCCGGACAGCTACGACGGCGGCGAGCTGGTGATCCAGGACACCTATGGCGTGCAGCAGGTCAAGCTGGCTGCCGGTGACCTGGTGCTGTACCCCGGCACCAGCCTGCACAAGGTCAACCCGGTGACCCGTGGCCAGCGATACGCCGCGTTCTTCTGGACCCAGAGCCTGGTACGCGAGGACAGCCAGCGGGCGTTGCTGTTCGAGATGGACAATGCCATCCAGCAATTGACTGCCGATGTGCCGGACCACCCATCACTGCTGCAGCTGACCGGCACCTACCACAACCTGCTGCGCCGCTGGGCCGAGGTCTGAGCCGTGTCCTATCAGTTGCGGCGTGAAGAAGTGGTGGATGTGGCCGGTTTGCAGGCCATGCTGGAAGAAAGCCCTGGCAAGGCCGCCCAGGCGATCCTGGCTGCGGCGGGGCAGGGCGCGGTCGAGGCACAATTGCTGTTGGGGCAGATCCTCCTCGACGGGCGTGGCATCGAAGCGGACGCCAGCGTGGCCCGGCGCTGGTTCGGCATTGCCGCCCAGGGCGGCAGCGCAATGGCGCACAACATGCTGGGGCGTTGCCTGGAGCATGGCTGGGGTGGCAGTGCAGACCTTTCGCAGGCGGCCATCCACTATGCCCAGGCAGCCGATGCCGGGTTGGACTGGGGGCTTTACAACCTGGGCAACCTGTTCGCCACCGGGCGGGGCCTACCGGCCAACCAGGCGCAGGCATTGGTGTGTTACGAGAAGGCCGCGCACATGGGGCATGCCAAGTCGATGAACCTGTATGGGCGTTACCTGGAGCAGGGTATCGCCACAGCGCCCAGCCCGGCTCGGGCGGTGCGCTGGTATCGGCGTTCGGCCGAGGCGGGGGATTTTCGTGGCATGTTCAGCCTGGGGCTGGTGCTGGTCGAGCGTGGGCAGGTGGCGGAAGCCGCGCCTTGGCTGGAGAAAGCACGGGTCGAGGGGAACATGAATTTCCTGCGCGCGGCACTGGTGACCTTGCAGGGTGCGGGGCCGGTGTTGATGGCCTTTGCGGGGCGGTATGCCGAGGAGATCGAACGGCGCGGAGCTTGAGGTTGCCTGTGCCGGCCCTTTCGCGGGTAAACCCGCTCCCACACGGTCCTCACAGATTCCGAAACCTGTGCAATACCTGTGGGAGCGGGTTTACCCGCGAAGAGGCCGGAACTGACAGCACACACATGAAAACGGGGCCTTGCGGCCCCGTCGTGCATTACAGGTAGTAGGCTTTCAGTGGCGGGAAGCCGTTGAATTCCACTGCGCTGTAGCTGGTGGTGTAGGCGCCGGTCGACAGCCAGTACAGGCGGTCGCCGATGGCCAGGTTCAGCGGCAGGCCATACTTGTAGTGCTCGTACATGATGTCGGCGCTGTCGCAGGTCGGGCCGGCGATGACCACTTCTTCGGTCTCGCCTTTCTTCTCGGTCCAGATCGGGAACTTGATGGACTCGTCCATGGTTTCGATCAGGCCGGAGAACTTGCCCACGTCGGTGTAGATCCAGCGCTCGACGGCGGTGCGCGACTTGCGTGCGACCAGTACCACTTCGCTGACCAGGATACCGGCGTTGGCAATCAGCGAACGGCCCGGCTCGAGGATGATTTCCGGCAGGTCGTCACCGAAGTCTTCCTTCAGGAAGCGGATGATCTCTTCGGCGTAGGTTTCCAGGCTGTTGGTCCGGGTGATGTAGTTGGCCGGGAAGCCGCCACCCATGTTGATCAGCTTCAGTTCGATGCCGTCTTCTTCCTTCAGGCGCTCGAAGATCACCTTGACCTTGGCGATGGCTGCGTCCCACACGCTGATGTCGCGCTGCTGCGAGCCCACGTGGAAGGAGATGCCGTAAGGCACCAGGCCCAGGTCGCGGGCGAGGATCAGCAGGTCCATGGCCATGTCGGTCTGGCAGCCGAATTTACGCGACAGCGGCCAGTCGGCGGTCGTGGAGCCTTCGGTGAGGATGCGCACGTACACTTTCGAGCCCGGGGCGGCCTTGGCGATGTTGCGCAGGTCGGCTTCCGAGTCGGTGGCATACAGGCGCACGCCTTTCTCGTAGAAGTAGCGGATGTCCTTGGACTTCTTGATGGTATTGCCGTAGCTGATGCGGTCGGCAGTCACGCCGCGGCCCAGCACCTTGTCCAGCTCGTAGATCGAGGCGATGTCGAAGCTCGAACCTTTCTCTTTGAGCAGGTCGATGATTTCGACGGCCGGGTTGGCCTTGACCGCGTAGTACACCTTGGCGAACTCGAAGCCCGCGCGCAGGTCGTCATAGGCCTGGCTGATCATCTGGGTGTCGATGAGTACGAACGGGGTTTCCTGCTTGTCGGCAAATGCCTTCATCTTCTGGAAGGTGTCACGCGCGAAATAGTCTTCGACCTGGATCGACATGCTCAGGGACTCCATGGGCAAACTGAAAATTTAAGTGGCTGCAAACTGAACGTCCTCCGTATCCCCACTTTGGTTCGCCTACTCAGTACTTGAGCCGGATGGATCGTTTCCAGCATGGACGTTCGGCGCGCACTTTAGGGCGTGAAGAATGCAGAATCAACAGGTAATCCGGGCCTGATCGGCGTCGATCGACGACCAGCCATTTGAATAACCGACTCGTGTGACCGGCTGATGTTCCCCGCAGTGTTTCAAGCGTAAAAAATTGTGGAATGGAACGCGTTGGCTCCTTCGCGGGTAAACCCGCTCCCACAGGGTTTCTGCTATCGCTGTGGGAGCGGGTTTACCCGCGAAAAGGCCTCAGGTGTTCATATTTATGGCCACATTCCCTGGCACTGCCGTGCATGAAAAAGACGATAAATTTTTTGTTACCGACTGGCGGAATTGCCGTACTTGATGAGAAACATTACTATTCGCACCCTTGTCTGCCTCCCTGATGACCCCGACCGTGTCCGGACCCAAAGGCTTCCTCGACCACTACCATGAGCTGATCGGCACCTGGACGCGCAAATTGCGCAGTCGACAGCAGGCCGAGGACCTCACCCACGATGCCTTTGTCCGGGTACTGGAAAACCCGCGCGAGCAGGTCGAACAGCCACGCGCCTACCTGCACCAGACCGCACGCAATATTGCCGTGGATGGTTTCCGTCGCGAGGACCGTCGCCAAGCCCTGGAGCTGGAAGCCTTCGACGAAGGCGTGGCCGGCCATGGTGACCCGGAGGCCTACATGCATGCCCTGGAACTGGCCGACAGCGTCGAGCGGGCGCTGGCGGAGTTGCCGCTCAATTGCCGGCAAGTGTTCATCTGGCAGAAGCTCGAAGGCCTGACCCAGGCCGAGATTGCCGAGCGCATGGGGCTGAGCAAGAACATGGTCGAAAAGTATATGATCCGCACGCTCCGGCATCTGCGTGAGCACCTGGATGTGTCGGCATGATGAGTCAGGAGACCTTTTCGATGAAACAGCACGGTACCGATACCGTCCGCGAGCAGGCAGCCACGTGGTTCGCCCGGGTGCAGGATGCGCCTCGCGATGCCGGGCTGCAGGCGCAGTTGCACGCCTGGCTGGAAGGTGATGCACGGCACCGTGAAGAGTACCAGCAGCTCGCCCGCCTTTGGCAGGCCGCCGGCTTCATCCCGCGCCAGCGCCTCGAAGCGCTGTGCCAGCCGGCCCCGGTACGCCAGTTGCCACGTCGGCGCTTCGTGCGCCAGGCCCTGGCTGCCAGCGTGGCCGCGCTGGCGTTGGGCCTGGGCTGGGGGGGCTGGCACTACCAGCAACTGAATCACCAGGGCAGCTTGCAGACCGCCTTCAACGAACGCCGCCAGGTCGAACTGCCGGATGGTTCGCACCTTGAACTCAACGGCGGCACCCAAGTGCAGGTCGCTTTCAGCGCCGGCCAGCGGCATGTCCGGCTGATTGCGGGTGAGGTGATGTTTACCGTCGCCCACGACAGTGGCCGGCCGTTCGTGGTCGACACTGCCCAGGGTAGCGTGACTGTCACCGGGACCCGTTTCGACGTTCGCCTGGACCCGGCCAGCACCCGCGTGGCAGTGGAGCAGGGCTCGGTGCGTGTGCAGGGCAAGGGCGCCTCGCTGGCGCAACTCACGACGGGCCAAGGCTCGCATATAGATGCGCAAGGCCAGGTGGCCGCGCCCTATGCGGTGAATACCGGTGCCCTGACTGCCTGGCGCAAAGGCAGGCTGGTGTTCGACGACGCCACCCTGGCCGAGGTGGTGGCCGAGGTTTCGCGCTACCGCAGTCAGCCGCTGCGGGTCGCCCCCGGCAAAGCCGCGCAGTTGCGGCTGTCCAGCACCTTCAGTACCGACGACACCGACGCGCTGCTGCGCGCCTTGCCGAGCATCCTGCCGGTGGCCATCAAGGCCCATGAAGATGGCTCGCGCGAAATAATCGCGAAATAGATTCAGGTTTTTTTCCGTTCGTTCGTCTTCCTCGCCAGCTGCAACTGCCAAGCATTTCCATTTGCATGCGGTTGGCGTTTATTCGGTATTCCAGGAAGTTCGACGACGTGAACAACAACAAGCCCTTCCCACGCTTCCGCGCCCTGGCGCTGGCCTTGGCGGTCAGTGCCGTGGCTGTCAACAGCCAGGCCGCAGAGGCCGGCAGCACCATCCAGATCCAGGCCCAACCGTTGGCTTCAGCGCTGAACCAGCTTGGCCAGCAGACCAACCTGCAGCTGTTCTTCAGCCCCGAGCTGGTGGCCGGCAAGCAGGCCCCGGCGGTATCCGGCCAACTGGCGCCCGAACAGGCGCTACAGCAGTTGCTGCAAGGCAGCGGCCTGACCTACGAAATGTCCCAGGGCGCCGTGATGGTCAAGCCGGCCCAGGCCGATGGCACCCTCACCACCGGCAGCCTGGAGCTGGCACCCACCGACATCAAGGTGGTGGGTGACTGGCTGGGCGATGCCCAGCAGAGCGTGGTGCAGAACCACCCCGGCGCGCGTACCGTAGTGCGCCGCGAGGCGATGGTGGAGAAGGGCGCAATGAATGTGCGCGATGTGCTGCGCGGCATCCCGGGCGTGCAGGTGCAAGACTCCAACGGCACCGGCGGCAGCGACCTGTCGTTGAACGTGGGCGTTCGCGGCCTGACTTCGCGCCTGTCGCCACGCTCCACGGTGCTGATCGACGGCATCCCCGCCGCCTTCGCGCCCTATGGCCAGCCGCAGCTGTCGATGGCGCCGATTTCCTCGGGCAACCTCGACAGCATCGATGTGGTGCGTGGCGCCGGCTCCGTGCGCTATGGCCCACAGAACGTCGGCGGGGTGATCAACTTCGTTACCCGGGCGATCCCGGAGAAGGCCTCGGCCGAGCTGTCCACCACCCTGGAAACCTCCCAGCATGGTGGCTGGAAACACACCGAGTCGGCCTTCGTCGGCGGCACGGCGGATAACGGCATGGGCGTGGCGCTGCTGTACACCGGGGTGAATGGCAACGGTTACCGTGAAAGCAACAACGGCAACGACATCGACGATGTCATCCTCAAGACCCACTGGGCGCCGACCGACGTTGACGAGTTCTGGCTCAACTTCCATTACTACGATGGCCGTGCCGACATGCCCGGCGGGCTGACCCAGGCCCAGTACGACAGCAACCCGTACCAGTCGTTGCGCGACTACGACTACTTCGCCGGCCGGCGCAAGGATGTGTCGTTCAAATGGCAACGGCAGCTCGATGACGCCACCCAGTTCGAAGTGCTGACGTACTACACCGACAGCTTCCGTGGCAGCAGCATTGCCTCGCGCGACATGAAGACCTTGTCGTCGTACCCGCGCAATTACCACACGTTCGCCATCGAGCCACGGCTGTCGCGGATCTTCTTCGCCGGCCCGACCACTCAGGAGGTCAGCGTCGGTTATCGCTACCTGAAAGAAGCGATGCGCGAGCAGACGACCCGCCTGGCGCTGATCGACAACGTGCCAACGCCAACCCCGAGCTCCGACGGCCATGTGTTCCAGGACCGCAGTGGCGGTACCGAGGCCAGCGCCTACTACATCGACGACAAGATCGATGTGGGTAACTGGACCATCACCCCGGGCATCCGCTTCGAACACATCAACACCGACTGGCGCGACCGCCCGGTGCTCGGCGCCAACGGCCAGCCGGTGGCGGAGAAGAAGCGCAGCATTACCAGCAACGAGCCGCTGCCGGCGCTTAGCGTGATGTATCACATCTCCGATGCGTGGAAGGTGTTCGCCAATTACGAGACCTCGTTCGGCAGCCTGCAGTACTTTCAGCTGGGCCAGGGTGGTACTGGCAACAGCACGGCCAATGGCCTGGAGCCGGAAAAGGCCAAGACCTACGAGATCGGTACCCGCTATGACAATGGCGGCTTTGCCGGTGAGCTGACGGCGTTCTACATCGACTTCGATGACGAATTGCAGTACATCAGCAACGATGTCGGCTGGACCAACCTCGGCGCGACCAAGCACCAGGGTATCGAGGCCTCGGTACGCTATGACCTGGACGAGCTGGACCCGCGCCTGGAAGGGCTGTCGGTGAGCGGCGGCTACACCTATACCCGCGCTACTTATGAAGGGGACATTCCTGGCTTCAAGGGCCGTGACCTGCCGTTCTATTCACGCCAGGTGGCCACTGCCGGCGTACGTTACGCGGTCAACCACTGGACCTGGAACCTGGATGCCTACGCCCAATCCAAGCAGCGCGCGCCGGGTACCGGGATCAATGCCGATGGCAGTTTCAACGGTGACTACATCACCGAGCCGAGTGCCGATGGCCAGTATGGAGATATTCCGGGCTACGTGACCTGGCATGCGCGCGGCGGGTATGAGTTCGGGCCGCAGATGTCCAACCTGAAGCTGGCGGCGGGGGTGAAGAACCTGTTCGACAAGCAGTACTTCACCCGCTCCAGCGACAACAATGCCGGCATCTATGTGGGTGAGCCGCGGACCTTTTATGTGCAGGCCAGTGTAGGGTTCTGACACCGCGTCGCCTGCTTCGCGGGTGAACCCGCTCCCACAGGTACTGCGCAGGCCTTTAGTTTGCGCCGACCCTGTGGGAGCGGGTTTACCCGCGAAGAGGCCGGCTTAGGAAACCAGCGCCTCGGCCGGCGACACGATCGATGTCTTGGCCCCTCGCGAACGCCCCGAGCTCAGGTACGCCGCAATCGACTCCTGCGTCACCTCGCCCAAGAACACTTGCTCGGCATCCAGCACCGGCAGCCACGCCCGGTTGAACTCGTACATCCGCGACAACAGGATGCGCAAATGCTCATCATGCGCCGCCGTGGCATTGAACGGTCGCAGGAAGTCGCCACAGGTCCCTTGCTGGCGATGCATATCGCGCCGGCGCACGTAGCCCAGCGCCTTGTTCTGCGCATCGGTCACCACCACGTAGCGGCGGTCGTGCTCGTCCAGCAGCTCCAGCGCATCGCTTACCGGCGTCTGCGGGCTCACCGACGGCGCGTTGTCCGCGGCATCCTCCGCACGCACCAGCAGCAGGCGCTTGAGGGTGCTGTCCTGGCCGACGAAGTTGCTGACGAACTCATCCGCCGGGTGCGCCAGCAAGGTGTCCGGGTGGTCCAGCTGCAATAGCTTGCCGGCACGGAAGATGGCGATCTTGTCGCCCAGCTTGATCGCTTCGTCGATGTCATGGCTGACCATGATCACGGTCTTGTTCAAGGCCCGCTGCATCTCGAAGAACTCGTTCTGGATCATCTCGCGGTTGATCGGGTCGACCGCGCCGAACGGCTCGTCCATCAGCAGTACCGGCGCTTCTGCCGCCAAGGCGCGGATCACGCCGATACGCTGCTGCTGGCCACCGGACAGCTCGCGCGGGTAACGCTGCAGGTACTGCTTGGGCTCCAGCTTGATCATGTGCATCAGCTCGCGGGCGCGCTCACGGCACTTCTGTTTGTCCCAGCCGAGCAGGCGCGGCACCACGGTGATGTTCTCCTCGATGGTCATGTTGGGGAACAGGCCGATCTGCTGGATGACATAGCCGATATGCCGGCGCAGGGTGACTTCGTCCAGCCCGGTGGTGTCTTCGCCATTGATGAACACCTGGCCAGAAGTGGGGGTGATCAGGCGGTTGATCATTTTCAGGGTAGTGCTCTTGCCGCAGCCCGAGGGGCCGAGGAACACGCAGATTTCCCCTTCGTTGACGGTGAGGCTTACCGAGTCCACGGCTTTGACGTCCTTGCCGTTGACGTTGAAGGTTTTGCTGAGGTTCTTCAGTTCGATCATGAGCGCAGTCCTTCTGGAGTCAGGGCACGTTGCAGGGTTTGCAGGAGCAGGTCGGCGATGATCGCCAGCAGGCTGACCAGCACGGCGCCGACCAGCAGCATCGACATGTCGCTGCGGCTGATGGAGGTGAGGATGAGTACGCCCAGGCCGCCGGCGCCGATGGTGGCGGCGATGGTCATCACGCCGATGTTCATCACCACGGCGGTGCGCACGCCGGCAAGTATCACCGGCACGGCGATGGGCAGTTCGACCATGCGCAGGCGCTGGCCGAAGGTCATGCCAATGCCGCGCGCGGCTTCACGGATGCCGGGTTCGACGTTGGTCAGGGCCAGGTAGGTGTTGCGCATGATCGGCAGCAGCGAATACAGGAACACCGCGGTAATCGCGGGTAGCGGGCCAAGCCCTTGGCCGAACCTGGAGTAGAACGGCAGCAGCAGGCCGAACAGGGCGATGGAAGGGATGGTCAGCAGCACGGTGGCGCTGGCCTGCAGCGGGCCGGCGAATGCCGGGAAACGGGTCATGAGGATGCCCAGCGGCACCCCGACCAGAATCGCCAGGCCCACGGCGACGCCCACCAGCATGATGTGCTGCCAGGTCAGTTGCAGCACCTGGGCCCAGTCCAGGTGGTTGAAAGTATCGATCAGGTTCATGGCTGGCCCTCGCTGTTCAGTGGGTGCTCACGCAGGAAGGTGGCGGCCACGGCAGTCGGGTTCTGGTGCTCGACATCGACCTTCGCGTTGAGCTGGCGCATGGTTGCGTCATCCAGCTGCTCGGCCAGTGGCTTGAGCAGGCCGGCCAGCTGCGGGTTGGCCTCGAGCACGGCTTTGCGCACCACCGGCGCGGCGGTGTAGTCGGGGAAGTAGTGCTTGTCGTCCTCCAGCAGCTTGAGGTCGAAGGCGTTCAGGCGGCCGTCGGTGGTGTACACCAGCCCGGCGAAAACCTGGTTGTTGCGCATCGCGGTGTACACCAGGCCACCGTCCATCTGGCGGATGTTGCGGCGGTCCAATGGCAGGCCGTACATCTCGCGCAGGCCGACCAGGCCATCGGGGCGGTTGGCGAACTCGGTATCCAGCGCCACCAGGTGGGTGTGCTGGCTTTCGGCTTGCAGTACCTCGTTGAGGTCGCTGATGGTGTTGACCTGTGGATAGGCCTCGGCCACTTGTTTGGGCAAGCCCAGCGCGTAAGTGTTGCTGAACTTCGACGGGGTCAGCCAGATCAGGTCCTTCTTCGCATCCAGCGCCTTCACCTTGGCGAAGGTGGCCTCGGCACTGGGCATGCGCTCGTCGATATGGTTGTACGACACCAGCGACACGCCGGTGTATTCCCACATCAGGTCGAGCTGGCCGGTTTCCTGGGCCTGGCGCGCGATATTGCTGCCAAGGCCGGTGGTGACGCGCACGTCATAGCCATTGGCGCGCAGGTATTGGGCGGTGATTTCGGCGAGTACGGTCTGTTCGGTGAACACCCGCGCGCCGATGCGGATCAGCGGTTTGTCCGCTGCCTGGGCAAATCCTGCGAACAGCAGGGCCGCGCCCAGCAGCAAGGCGATTCTCTTGTTCATACGTTCCCTATCTTTATTGGGCCAGGCCACGTTCCAGCCAGCGCTTGCTGGAGAAACTCACCGCCGCGTCCAGCGCCAGCGCCAGCAGGGCGGTGCAGGCGGCCCCCAGCAGCAGCTGTGGCTGGTTGTTCAGGGCGATGCCGGGGAAGATCAGGCTGCCCAGGCTGTTGGCGCCAATCAGGAACGCCAGGGGGGCGGTGCCGACGTTCAGCGCCAGGGCCACGCGCACACCGCCAACGATGATCGGCACGGCGTTGGGCAGTTCCACCTGCCACAGTTGCTGGCGCGGGGTCATGCCTATGCCGGTGGCGGCTTCCTTGAGCGAGGCGGGGACGTTTTTCAGGCCCTCGTAGGTGTTGCGCACGATGGGCAGGAGGGAGGCGAGGAACAGCGCGAAGATCGCGGGCCCGGCGCCGATGCCCAGGATACTCAGGGCGATGGCCAGAACGGCCAGGGGAGGGATGGTGTTACCAACGTTGAAGAACTGCATGAAACGCTCGGCTTTGTCGACCCGGTGCGGTCGACTCAAGGCAATGCCGGCAGGGATGCCCACGGCCAGCGCCGCCGCCATCGAAGCCAGCACCAGTACCAGGTGCGCTTGCAGGTAGAACCCAAGATCGTCGCGATAACGCGCGATCGTGTCGATGCCGATCCAATGGACCAGCAGGGCCAGGATGACGAGCACGGCGGCCCATCCCAACAGCCCTTTTCCGTAGCGTTTAGCCACAGGCGGACTCCTTGTGTAGTCGGCGAGCACACTTCTTGGTTGCCGACCAGTCCTGGCGGCGGGTGGTGTGTTCGCGAGTAGCAGCGTGACGCACGCCGAAGGCTGCGATCAGGCCATGAGCCGAACCCCGTCGGGCCCGAAAATGCTGATGAAAACAGCTCCCCAACCGAAGCGGGTTGCAGAGGAGTGGACGTCTCCGTGGGCGTAAAGGTTCCCATCTGGGGCGGCATTTGGCCAGCGTTAATCACTGCCCTTGCGGAAATTTGACGAGAAAAAACAGTGGCTTGATGCGCTGTAGGCGTTGAAACAACTGCCCTGTGGCCATTTGTCGTGATAAAGCGATTGCCTGGCGAACTTGTGGTGTCTGGACGGGCCCTTTCGCGGGTAAACCCGCTCCCACAGTGACCGCACCGCATTCGATACCTGTGCAGTACCTGTGGGAGCGGGTTTACCCGCGAAAGGGCCGGTACAGGCACCACGCATTCCTCAGGTTTTGGTCCCGGGCCCAACTTCAGGTATGATATCGCCCCTTTTTAATCCCCCAAGTCAGGCGATTTCCCATGACCAACCAGGCCGCCGAAGTCGCGAAGCGCCGCACTTTCGCAATCATTTCCCACCCCGACGCCGGTAAGACCACCATCACCGAGAAGCTGTTGCTGATGGGCAAGGCCATTGCTGTCGCCGGTACCGTGAAGTCGCGCAAGTCCGACCGCCACGCCACCTCCGACTGGATGGAAATGGAGAAGCAGCGCGGCATCTCCATCACCACCTCGGTGATGCAGTTCCCGTACCGCGAGCACATGATCAACCTGCTCGACACCCCCGGCCACGAAGACTTCTCGGAAGACACCTACCGCACCCTGACCGCGGTGGACTCGGCGCTGATGGTGCTCGACGGCGGTAAAGGTGTAGAGCCACGTACCATCGCCCTGATGGACGTGTGCCGCCTGCGCGACACGCCGATCGTCAGCTTCATCAACAAGCTCGACCGTGACATCCGCGACCCGATCGAACTGCTGGACGAGATCGAAGCGGTGCTGAAGATCAAGGCCGCGCCGATCACCTGGCCGATCGGCTGCTACCGCGACTTCAAGGGCGTGTACCACCTGACCGGTGACTACATCGTGGTGTACACCCCGGGCCACGGCCACGAGCGCACCGAAGCCAAGATCATCCAGAAGCTGGACTCGGACGAAGCCCGTGCCCACCTGGGCGACCAGTACGATTCGTTCGTCGAGCAGCTGGAGCTGGTGCAGGGTGCCTGCCACGAGTTCAACCAGGATGAGTTCATCAACGGTCAGCTGACCCCGGTGTTCTTCGGTACCGCGCTGGGCAACTTCGGTGTCGACCATGTGCTTGACGCCGTCGTCGACTGGGCGCCGCGCCCGCTGGGCCGTGTTGCCCACGAGCGCACCGTGGAGCCTGTGGAAGAGAAGTTCACCGGTTTCGTGTTCAAGATCCAGGCGAACATGGACCCGAAACACCGTGACCGCATCGCCTTCATGCGCATCTGCTCGGGCAAGTACGAGAAGGGCATGAAGATGCGCCACGTGCGGATCAACAAGGACCTGCGTATCGGTGATGCGCTGACCTTCTTCTCCTCCGAGCGTGAGCAACTGGAAGAGGCCTATGCCGGCGACATCATCGGCCTGCACAACCACGGCACCATCCAGATCGGCGACACCTTCACCGAAGGCGAGGCGCTGGGCTTCACCGGTATCCCGCACTTTGCCCCGGAGCTGTTCCGCCGCGTACGCCTGAAGGACCCGTTGAAATCCAAGCAGCTGCGCCAGGGCCTGCAACAGCTGGCCGAAGAAGGTGCTACCCAGGTGTTCTTCCCCGAGCGCAGCAACGACATCATCCTCGGTGCAGTCGGTGTGCTGCAGTTCGACGTGGTCGCCAGCCGCCTGAAGGAAGAATACAAGGTCGAGTGCGCCTACGAGCCGATCACTGTATGGTCGGCCCGCTGGATCGGCTGTGACGACAAGAAGAAGCTCGAGGAATTCCAGAACAAGGCCATGGAGAACCTGGCCATCGACGGTGGCGGGCACCTGACCTACCTGGCGCCGACCCGCGTCAACCTGTCGCTGATGGAAGAGCGCTGGCCGGACATCAAGTTCCGCGCTACCCGCGAGCATCACTGATCTCGGGAGCTTGCTCCTGATTTCCAGGGCCTGCTCCTGGCTTCGAGAGTCTGCTACTGACCCTGTGGGAGCGGGTTTACCCGCGAATGCGATGTAGAATTCACCGACGCATTCGCGGGTGAACCCGCTCCCACAGGGGTCACGTTACGGCCGCATTCAATTCCCTGCCTTGATACTGGTCCAGATCCGCGTCCGAATACGGTCGATCTTGGCCGGCATTGCCTCCAGCGCATACAGCTTGCCCATCACTTCCTCGCTCGGGTAAATCATCGAGTTGCCCTTCATCGCCGGGTCAACCAGCGTGTCCGCCTTCAGGTTGCCGTTTGCGTACTGCACATGGTTGCTGATATTGGCCATCACCTCCGGCTGCAGCAGGTAGTTCATGTAGGCATACCCGGCCTTCTCGTCCGGTGCATCGGCCGGCATTGCCACCATGTCGAACCACATCGGCGCACCTTCCTTCGGGATCGAATACCCCACCTTCACGCCGTTGTTCGCTTCTTCGGCACGATTCTTCGCCTGCAACACATCCCCGGAGAAACCGACCACTACCCAGATATCGCCGTTGGCCAGATCGCCGGTGTACTTCGATGAGTGGAAGTAGCTGATGTATGGCCGCACCTGCATCAGCAGCGCCTTGGCCTTGTCGTAGTCCGCCGGGTTCTGGCTGTGGTGCGGCAGGCCCAGGTAATGCAGGGCGATCGGCAACAGTTCGGGGCCGTTGTCCAGCACGGCGACGCCGCAGCTTTTCAGCTTGCTCATGTACTCAGGCTTGAAGATCAGGTCCCATGAGTCCAGCGGCGCGTGGTCACCGAGCACCGCCTTGACCTTGTCGACGTTGTAACCGATGCCGGTACTGCCCCACAGGTACGGGAAGCCGTAATGGTTGCCCGGGTCGTTCACCTCCAGCGCCTTGAGCAGCACCGGGTTGAGGTTGTGCCAGTTGGGCAGCTGCGATCTGTCCAGGCGTTTCAGTGCCTTGCCCTGTATCTGCCGGGCCATGAAGTGGTTGGACGGAAACACCACGTCATAGCCGGAGTTGCCGGTCATCAGCTTGCCGTCGAGGGTTTCGTTGCTGTCGTAAACGTCGTAGGTGGGCACGATACCGCTGGCTTGCTGGAAGTTCTTCAGTGTGTCTGGGGCAACGTAGCTGGACCAGTTGTAGATCTTCACCGTTTCGGCGGCGCCGGCCACGCTGGCGGCCAACATCAGGGGGGCGAGAAGGAGCGTGCGCATGTCGGGGTTACCTTGCTTTGTCTGTTGTTATCGAAGGCAGGCGATCAGCGGATCAGAAAATAAGCACGTAGGTCTTGCGCACGGTCTCCTGGATATCCCAGGTGCCGGTGCTGTTGGCCGGTAGCATCAGTGCGTCTCCGGCTTCTATTGACAGGGGCTCGCCACCGTCCGGGGTGAAGGTGCAGCGCCCCTTGATGAAATGGCAGAACTCCTGCTGCACGATCTGCCGCCGCCAGCGCCCGGGGGTGCACTCCCAGATGCCGGTTTCGACGCCGTCGTTGCGCTCCACGCAGGTGACCGAGGTGATCGCCACGGGCTCGCAGAGTGGTACCGCAACGGGGTTGGAGCTATCGAGCACGGCGCTGTCGGTGTTCTTGAAATGGGTGATGCTCATGACCGGTAAATCCTGTGTCGGGAAAAGGGAAGTCAGTGCATGAAGCCTTCCATGAAGTCTGCGAGATTGCTGGCAAGGCGCCGCCTCCAAGGCGCACTTGCGGGGTTGGCGAGGGTCCGGTCCTCGTGGACGAAGCTCTGGATGATTGCGTTGTAGCCCAGCCAGCGGCAGGGCTCGGGTGGCCAACTGGCCAGGCTTGAAAGCGGGCGGTTGTCGAGCACCCAGGGTTGCGCGGTCAGTTCGTTGTGCTGGTTGAGGATCAGCGCCGCCAGGGTGCGCCCGCCCAGGTTGGTGGCGCCGACGCCTTCACCCCCGTACCCGCCCGCCAGGGCGATGCCGCGTTGACGGTCACAGAGCATGTGTGGGTGGAAGCGCCGCGCCATGCCCAGGTTGCCGCCCCAGGAATGGGTGATACGCACGTGCTTCAGCTGCGGGAACAGTTCGCTGAACAGGTAGCGGCGCAGTTGTATTTCCTGTTCGTCGAGGTTGAAGTTTTCGCGCAGGCGGCCACCGAAGCGGTAACCGCCACGGGCGCCGAATACCAGGCGGTTGTCGGCGGTACGCTGGCCGTAGGTGACCTGGCGGCTGCTTTCGCTGAACGCCTGGCCCTGGTTCAGGCCGATCTGGTCCCAGGTAGACTCTGGCAGTGGTTCGGTGGCCACCAGCAGGCTCTGGACCGGCAGCTGATGTTTGCCCAATGGCGGCAGGCTGGCGGCGTAGCCCTCCACGGCGGGTACCATCCATTGGCAACGGATGCGCGCCAACGGCGTACGCACCTCACCCGGCTGCCAGTCGATGGCTGGGGTGTTTTCGTAGATGGGTACGCCCAGCGCTTCTACAGCCCGGGCCAGGCCACGCGCCAGCTTGGCGGGTTGGATGGTCGCGGTGTGCGGGCTGTAGATGGCGCCATAGGCATTGCTGACTCGCAGTTGCGCGTCCAGCTGCTCGGGGCGTAGCCAGCGGTAGTCGTCCTCGCTCATGCCCTGACGGTAAAGATCGTCGAGGTAGGCGCGCAGGCTGCGCTCCTGTTCCGGGTAACGCGCGGCGCAGTACAGCACGCCGCCTTTGCGGTAGTCGCAGTCGATGCCTTCGCGTTGCAGCACGCTGTGCACTTCATCGGGTATGCCGTGCAGCAGGTCGATGCTGGCACGGCGTTGCTGCGGCGACAGGCTGGCCAACAGGCGGTCTTCGCCGAGCAGGTTGCCCATCAGCCAGCCGCCGTTGCGCCCCGAGGCACCAAAGCCGGCGATGTTGGCGTCGATCATGGCGATGTTCAGTTGCGGCGCCTGGCGCTTGAGGTAGTAGGCGGTCCACAGGCCGGTATAGCCAGCGCCGATGATGCACACATCCGCTACCAGGTCTTCACGCAGGGCCGGGCGGGTGCACAGTGGCTCTTCGAGCTGGTCCATCCACAGGCTGAGCGTGCGCAGGGGTTGCATCGGGTTCGGCTCCACATCCGTCAAGGTCTGTGGGCGATGCTAGTGGTGTCGGCAGGCGGCTGTCCTACGTGCGTGCACGCAGGGAAATTTGCTTCAGGTACGCCTTGGGCGTGAGCCCGGTATGTTCGCGGAAGCACTTGTAGAACGCCGACAGCGAGTTGAAACCGGCATTGAACGCCAGCTCGTCGATGGTGGCCTCGACGCTGTCGTCATCGAGGCTGGCCATCAGGTGCTGAAGGCGGGCCTGGTTGACGTAGCGGTAAAAGCTCTGCCCGAGCACCTGGTTGAGCAGGTAGGAGATCTGGTTGCGGCTGTAGCCACTGGCGTCGGCCACCTGCTGCAGGTCCAGCTCCGGGTCCAGGTAGGGGCGCTGACGCTGGAAGTAGTGTTCCAGGTCCTGGGCCATGGTCGATAGCTGTCGGGGAGACAGGCCCAGGCGGCTGGTCGCCGGGCGTGGGCCACTGCTGGTATGGCCACTGCCGTTCTGGCGAACCAGTGTGGCGTATTCGTTGACCCGCCAGATCAGGCCGTCCTTGACGGTGATCGCCTCACTGGACTGGAACGCCACCAGGCCATCGCCGCCCTGCACCGTGACCTGATACTGGATGAACGCGGTACAGCCATCGACGCGGATACGGTCGCTGTGGACGATGTCCTCGCCGGCTTCATGGGGCAGGCAGGCGCGTACATAGTCGCGCAGTTCCTGGTAGCCGAGCACGCGGTTCTGGAAGAAGTCGTGGTACTGGATGTCGGGATGGTAGAGCGCAATGACGCCGTCGAGGTCGCGGTGCTTCCAGCACAGGTGGTAGCGCAGCACGGTGTCGGCGGTGAGCGGAGCCTGCTCGGGGCCGTCGGGGAGGGTGGTGGCGGTCATGCGCCTGATAGTGCATTGCAGAACACCCAGCTGCAAGTGGGCGGATCCGGCATCTTGCACGGTTTTGCCAAGCGGCTTGGGAGGTAAGCTGTTGATTCGGCTGAGTATGATTTTTTGTCAGGGGTGGCATGGCGAGTGCACCGGTCTGTTCACCATCGAACAAGGAGAAAGGCCATGCGCTCGATACTGCTGTGGATGATCGGGGTGCCGATTCCGGTGATTATCCTGATCTGGTTCTTCATGCATTGAAAAAGCCGGGGCCGCTGTGCGGCCCTTCGCGGGTAAACCCGCTCCCACAGGGACCGCACAGATTTGAACACTGTGGAGAACCTGTGGGAGCGGGTTTACCCGCGAAGAAGTTCACGCCGCTCTAGAGAAACTGCTCCGCATAGTGACAAGCCACCTGCCGGGTACTCACCTGCCTGAGCGCCGGCACCTCCTTGGCACACCGTTCGGTCGCGTACGGGCAGCGCTTGTGAAACGCACATCCATCCGGCGGGTTCAGCGGGTTGGGCAACTCCCCGGCAATACGAATCTTCGGCTTCAGCGGATCAGGATGAATCGCCGGTGTCGCCGACAGCAGCGCCTGGGTATACGGGTGCAGCGGCTTCTCGTAGATATCTTCTTTCGGCCCCATCTCCGCCGGCCGCCCCAAATACATCACCAGCACCTGATCAGCCACATGCCGCACCACCGCCAGGTTGTGCGAGATGAACACATAAGCCGTGTTGAACTCCTTCTGCAAATCCATGAACAGGTTCAACACCTGGGCCTGGATCGACACATCCAGCGCCGAGGTCGGCTCGTCCGCCACCAGTACCTTGGGTTGCAGCATCATCGCCCGCGCCAGTGCGATACGCTGGCGCTGGCCACCGGAGAACATGTGCGGGTAGCGCTGGTAATGCTCGGGGCGCAGGCCGACCTGTTCCATCATCTTCTGCACCTTTTCACGCCGCTCGGCCTTGCTCAGCGAGGTGTTGATCAGCAGCGGCTCGGCCAGCTGGTCACCAATCTTCTGCCGTGGGTTGAGCGAGGCGTAGGGGCTCTGGAACACCATCTGCACGTCGCGGCGCAGTTGCTTGCGCTCGCTCTTGCTGGCGCCTTTCACTTCGGTGCCGGCAATTTGCAGCGAGCCGGACGACGGCTCTTCGATCAGGGTCAGGGCGCGGGCCAGGGTCGACTTGCCGCAGCCGGACTCGCCGACCACGGCCAGGGTCTTGCCGGCCTCAAGCTCGAACGACACGCCATTCAGCGCGCGGACCAGGGCATGGCCCTTGAACAGCCCGCGAGAGACTTCGTAATGCCGGGTCAGCTCCCGGGCGGATAGAACGACGGCCATCACGCCACCTCCTGGTTCAGCGGGTAGAAGCAACGCACCAGGCCATGGGCCTGCGGATCGAGGGGCGGGCGCTGGCGCCGGCAGTTGTCCTGCACGTACGGGCAGCGCGGTGACAGCAGGCAACCCACGGGGCGGTCGTAGCGGCCGGGGACGATGCCGGGCAGGGTGGCCAGGCGTTCGGCACCGATGCTGTGCTCGGGGATGGCCGCCAGCAACGCTTCGCTGTAGGGGTGGGCGGGCACATCGAACAGCTCCGGCACCTGGCCCACTTCCACGGCCTGGCCGGCGTACATCACGCACACCCGCCTGGCCGTTTCGGCGACCACGGCGAGGTCGTGGGTGATCAGGATGAGCGCCATGTTGCGCTCCTTCTGCAGGTTGACCAGCAGCTCCATGATCTGCGCCTGGATGGTCACATCCAGCGCAGTGGTGGGTTCGTCGGCTATCAGCAGCTTGGGCTCGCCGGCAATCGCCATGGCAATCGCCACGCGCTGGCTCATGCCGCCGGACAGCTGGTGCGGGTAGGCGTCCAGGCGGCTTTCCGCAGCCGGGATCTCGACCTTCTTCAGCAGCTCCAGGGCACGCTGGCGCGCGGCCTTGCCCTTCAGGCCCAGGTGCTGGCGCAGCACTTCCTCGATCTGGTAACCCACGGTGTAGCTGGGGTTGAGCGCGGTCATCGGGTCCTGGAAGACCATGGCGATGTCCTTGCCCACCACTTTGCGTCGCTGGCGACCGCTGAGCTTGAGCATGTCGGTGCCATCGAAGGTGAGCGAGTCGGCGGTGATGCGCCCGGGCGCATCGATCAGGCCCATCAGGGCCATCATGGTCACGGACTTGCCCGAGCCGGATTCGCCGACGATGGCCAGGATCTCGCCGGCCTCCACCGTCAGGTCCAGGCCATCGACCACCGGTACCGCATTGGCGTCGCCGAAGCGCACGTTCAGGTTGTTGATCTGCAACAGTGACATGGCGTTCTCCTCAGGCGGCGTTCTTGAGTTTCGGGTCCAGCGCATCGCGCAGGCCGTCGCCCATCAGGTTGATTGCCAGCACACTGAGCAGAATGGTCAGGCCGGGCAGGCTCACCACCCACCAGGCGCGCTCGATGTAGTCGCGGGCCGAAGCCAGCATGGTGCCCCACTCCGGGGTCGGCGGCTGTACGCCAAGGCCAAGGAAGCCCAGGGCGGCGGCGTCGAGGATGGCCGAAGAGAAGCTGAGGGTGGCCTGCACGATCAGCGGTGCCATGCAGTTGGGCAGCACGGTGACGAACATCAGCCGTGGCAGCCCGGCACCGGCCAGGCGTGCGGCGGTTACGTAGTCGCGGTTCAGCTCGCCCATCACGGCGGCGCGGGTCAGGCGCACGTAGGATGGCAGTGACACGATGGCGATGGCGATCACGGTATTGATCAGGCCTGGGCCGAGGATGGCGACGATGGCCACCGCCAGCAGCAGCGAGGGCAAGGCCAGCATCACGTCCATCAGGCGCATGATCGACGGGCCGAGCAGTTGTGGGAAGAAACCGGCCAGCAGGCCCAGCAGGATGCCAGGAATCAGCGACATCACCACCGACGACAGGCCGATCAGCAGCGACAGCCGCGCGCCCTGGATCAGCCGCGAAAGCAGGTCGCGGCCCAGCTCGTCGGTGCCGAGGATGAACTGCCAGCTGCCGCCTTCGAGCCACACCGGCGGGGTCAGCAGGAACTCGCGGTACTGCTCGCTCGGGTCGTGCGGGGCCACCCACGGCGCGAACAGTGCGCAGAACACCACCAGGCACATGAAGGCCAGGCCCATCACCGCGCCTTTGTTGCGGGCGAAGGCTTGCCAGAATTCTTTGTATGGCGAGGGGTAGAGCAGGCTTTGGTCCACCGGGCTGACCGGTGTGACGGATTTCGGAATCGGGCTAGTCATGGCGGGGGCCTCAGCGCTGATGACGGATGCGTGGGTTGGCCAGGCCGTAGAGGATATCCACGACGAAGTTGACCAGGATCACCAGGCAGGCGATCAACAGGATGCCGTTCTGGACCACGGGGTAGTCACGGGCACCGATGGCTTCGATCAGCCACTTGCCGATGCCCGGCCAGGAAAAGATGGTTTCGGTCAGCACCGCGCCGGCCAGCAACGTGCCGACCTGCAGGCCGAATACGGTCAGTACCGGGATCAGTGCGTTGCGCAGGCCATGCACGAACACCACGCGGGCCGGCGACAGGCCTTTGGCGCGGGCGGTGCGGATGTAGTCCTCGCGCAGTACTTCGAGCATCGACGAGCGAGTCATGCGGGCAATCACCGCCAGCGGGATGGTGCCGAGCACGATGGCTGGCAGGATAAGGTGCATCACCGCGTCCTTGAACGCGCCTTCCTCGTCGCTGAGCAGGGTGTCTATGAGCATGAAGCCGGTCTTCGGCTCGATGTCGTAGAGCAGGTCGATGCGCCCGGATACCGGGGTCCAGCCCAGGCTTACCGAGAAGAACATGATCAGGATCAGGCCCCACCAGAAGATCGGCATCGAATAACCGGCCAGGGAAATGCCCATCACCCCGTGGTCGAACAGCGAACCGCGCTTGAGCGCGGCGATCACCCCGGCCAGCAGGCCGACGATGCCGGCAAACAGCAGGGCGGCGAAGGCCAGTTCGAGGGTGGCCGGGAACAGGGTGAGGAACTCGCTCCACACGCTTTCGCGGGTGCGCAGCGATTCACCGAGGTCACCCTGGGCCAGCTTGCCGACGTAGTCCAGGTACTGGACCGGTAGCGGCTTGTTCAGGCCAAGGCGCTCCATGGCCTGGGCATGCATTTCGGGGTCGACCCTGCGCTCGCCCATCATCACTTCCACCGGGTCGCCGGGGATCAGGCGTATGAGCGCGAAGGTCAGCAAGGTGATACCGAAAAAGGTCGGTATCAGCAGGCCAAGGCGCCGGGCAATAAAGCTCAACATTGTCGGGGTTACCTCATCAGGCCGTGGGGCGATCAGCCCGCTACGGTGGTGCCGCCGGTTCCCGTGTGGGGTGCCGGCGGTCGTTGTTGTTCTACTTCACCTTGGTGGTGGCGAAGTTGTTGTTGGTCAGAGGGTTGACTACGTAGCCCTCCACGTTGTCACGCATGGCCGTGAACACCTTCGGGTGAGCCATGCTGATCCAGGGTTGGTCGTCATCGTACACCTTCAATGCCTCGCTATAGAGCCTTGCGCGCTCGTCGTTGTCGATCACTTCGCGGGCTCGGCTGATCAGTTCCTGGAACTTAGGGTTGCACCAGCGCGCATAGTTCTCGCCGTTCTTGGCCGCCTCGCAACTGAGCAGCGGGCTGAGGAAGTTGTCCGGGTCGCCGTTGTCACCTGCCCAGCCAGTGGACACCAGGTCGGCTTCGCCCTTCTTGGCCCGGCGCAGCATTTCGGCCCACTCCATCACGCGGATATCCAGCTTCAGGCCTATCTGCTTCAGGTCGGCTTGCAGCATCTCGGCGGACAAGCGCGGGTTGGGGTTGGTCGGGCCGCCACCGTTGCGGGTGAACAGGGTGATCACTGTGCCTTCCGGCACCCCGGCTTCCTTGAGCAGTTCACGGGCCTTGGCCAGGTCGCGGGGCGGGTTCCTGTTCTCTCCGTTGTAGCCGATCATGCTCGGCGGGTACGGGTTCACCCCCACCTGAGCGTTACCTTTGCCAAACAGCTGGTCGACATGGGTCTGGCGGTCGAAGGCCATGTTGATGGCTTTGCGCACACGCACATCGCTCAGGTACTTGTGCTGGGTGTTCATCGAGATGTAGCCGGTGACCAGCGCTTCGGTCTCGGCAACCTTTAGCGTGGGGTCTGCCTTGATCGACGGCACATCCTCCGGCTTGGGGTACAACGCGACCTGGCATTCATTGGCGCGAAGCTTCTGCAAGCGCACATTGCTGTCGGTGGCGATGGCGAATATCAGGGCGTCGGCTGGTGGCTTGCCGCGGAAGTAGTCCGGGTTGGGTTTGAAGCGGACCTGGGCGTCTTTGTTATAGCGCTGGAAGATGAACGGGCCGGTGCCGATCGGTTTGCTGTTCAGCTCGGCGGTCTTGCCGGCCTTGAGCAACTGGTCGCCGTATTCGGCGGAGTAGATCGAGGTGAAGCCCATGGCCATGTCCCGCAGGAACGGTGCCTCGGGGCGGGTGAGGGTGATCACTACGGTGTGATCGTCGGTCTTGTCCACCGACTTGAGCAGGCTCTTGAAGGCCATGCTTTCGAAGTACGGGTAGCCGACACTGGTCTTGTCGTGCCATGGGTGCGCCGGATCGAGCTGGCGGCGCAGGCTCCACAGCACATCATCGGCGTTGAATTCGCGAGTGGGCTTGAAGTAGTCGGTGCTGTGGAACTTCACTCCCCGGCGGAGGTGGAAGGTATAGGTCAGTCCGTCCGGCGAGATGTCCCAGCCTTCGGCCAGCGCCGGCTGGACGTCGGTGGTACCAGGCTTGAAGTCGACCAGGCGGTTGAACAGCGTTTCGGAAGCGGCATCGAAGGTGACAGCTGTTGTGTACTGGACAACGTCGAACCCTTCCGGGCTGGCCTCGGTGCACACCACCAGCGGTTTGGCTGCCAGCTGCGTGGCGCCGCCCAGAAGCAGCGCGGTCAGGACCAGGCGCAGTGGACGCGATTTCATGAAAGCTCTCTGCATGGGTTGTAACTCCCTGCTTGCATTGATTCCAGCGTAGCCGCCACGGCCCGCAGCGAAGCAGGCCGTGGCGCCGGCGGTCAGAGAATGTTGAATGGAATGGTGGTAACCACCCGGAACTCGTCCAGGCTGCCATCGCCCTGGGCCTTGCTGGCGCGGTGCGCGGTGTAGGTGGCACGGATGCTGGTGTCTTTCAGCGGCCCACTCTGCACCGCATAACTGGTACCGAAGCCCCACTCGTAATGGGTTTCGCCATCCAGGCCGTTCACGTCATAGGCGGTACCGCGGTAATGGGTACCATCGATGCCCCAGCCGCGGGCGTTGTACAAGTTGAACTTCAGGCCCGGCACGCCGTACGGCGCCATGTTCAGCACGTAGGAAATCTGCAGCGATTTCTCGTTGGGTCCGTTGAAGTCCGACAGCAGCGAGTTGGCCAGGTAGATGCCGTTGGTTTCGTGCAGGTAGTCGAAGTACTCGTTGCCGTTGACCTGCTGCCAGGAGGCGCTGAGGGTGTGGGCCTGGTGGGTCAGGCCGAACGACAGGCTGTAGGTGTCGTTGTCGATCTCGCCCATCTTCTTGCTGCCGGCGTCGACGGTCTTGTAGTAGTTCAGGCCGGTGCTCAGGCTGAGCACCGCGCTGTCGCCGAGCACATGATTGGCGCCGAAGTAGTACTGGTTCCAGAAGTCGTCGACCTTGGTGGCGTACAGGCTGGTGCTCAGGCTCTTGAACGGCTGGTAGTTGATGCCGGCGGTGCTGGCGCGGTCGGTTTCCACGCCAGTGGCACTGTACTCGGTGCGGAACTTGCTGAGGCTCTGTTCGGTACGTGGCGAGACCCGGTCGAAAGTGCCCAGATCGAGGCTCAGGTTGTCGAATTCGGCACTGTGCAGGAATGCGCCCTGGAAGCTCGAGGGCAGGGCGCGGTTGCCGATGTAGGCGATCATCGGCGTGTCCACGGACTGGCGGCCGACGGTGAGGGTGGTGTTGGACACGCGCGCCTTGACGTTGGCAAGGCCCATCTTGCTCCACTGGCCGACCGGGTCGCCGTCGCTGTGGGTCAGGGTGCGGTTGTTGGGCCCTGCGATCGCTTCGCGGCTCTGCTGCAGGGCGATGGCGTTGTAGCCGGCGGCTTCGACGGCGAAACCGACGGTGCCCTGGGTGAAACCGGAGCTGTAGTTGAGGATGGTGCCCTGCACCCAGTTCTCGCGGCTGTGGGTGTCGTGGCGGGTGCCGTCGCTCTTGTAGTACTTCCACAGCGGGGCGCGTGCGGCGCGCTCGCGGGCGTACCAGTTGCGGGTGCTGCCGGACAGGCTCTGGCCGTCGACGAAGCCGCTGGCCTGCTCCTGCTCGCTGCTGCCTTTGAGGGTGATGGGCACGTAGTCCTGGCTTTGCGGGTCGGCCTGGGCCACGGTGGATAAGGCACTGATGGATAAAGCCAGTGCGGTCAAGGTGAATAGTCTCAAGGTTAAAGCTCCCTTTCTGTTCTTCTAGTTATTGCCTGGCCTTGTGGGCCGGGCTTCCTGCTGCGGTGTTGCCAGGGTTGCCCGGGGTCGCCGGGCAGAATCGGGGCGTTGTGTTGGCTGTGCCGGCCCTTTCGCGGGTAAACCCGCTCCCACAGGTGCACCACAGGTT
The DNA here is from genome assembly GCF_049486705.1 of Pseudomonas sp. NLJ1. Lineage (NCBI taxonomy): Bacteria > Pseudomonadati > Pseudomonadota > Gammaproteobacteria > Pseudomonadales > Pseudomonadaceae > Pseudomonas > Pseudomonas sp. NLJ1. The sequence continues at coordinate 3,802,424 of NZ_CP137735.1, forward strand.
TCGGCATGTGCGCCGTACCTGTGGGAGCGGGTTTACCCGCGAAGAGGCCCTTGAGGGCTAAAGATCAATCAACACTCACACCGGAAAAATCATTGCGCCCGAACGGGCTGACCTTGAACTCGGAAACCTTGACGCTGAGCGGTTGGTTGACCGTGGAGTGCGCCACCGGGGTAATCGGCACCTGTTGCTTGAGCCGCTGCTGGGCCTGCTGGTACAGGGCGGTGCGCTGCGTGCGGTCGGTGACTTGCTTGGCCTGCTTGACCAGGCTGTCGTACTGCCCATCGCACCACAGCGAGTAGTTGTTGCTGCCGATGGCATCGCAGTTGTAGAGGGTGCCCAGCCAGTTGTCCGGGTCGCCGTTGTCCCCGGTCCAGCCGATCAGGGCGATATCGTGCTCGCCGCTTTTCATGCGCTTGAGGTACTCGCCCCATTCGTAGCTGACAATGCGCACCTTGAAGCCGAGCTTGCTCCAGTCGGCCTGGAGCATTTCCGCCATCAGCTTGGCGTTGGGGTTGTACGGGCGCTGCACCGGCATGGCCCACAGGGTGATCTCGGTGCCCGGCTTGACCCCGGCCTGCTGCAGTAGCTGTTTGGCCTTTTCCGGGTCGAAGGGCGCGTCCTTGAGGCTGTCGTCATAGGACCACTGGGTCGGCGGCATGGCGTTCACTGCCAGCTGGCCGGAATCCTGGTACACAGCCTTGATGATCGCCTGCTTGTTCACTGCCATGTCCATCGCCTGGCGCACTTCCAGGCGGTCGAACGGTGGGTGCTGGGTGTTGTAGGCGATGTAGCCGAGATTGAATCCAGGTTGCTGCAGCACCTGCAGTTTGCTGTCGGCCTTGAGCGCCGGCAGGTCGGCGGGGCGCGGGTGCAGGGTGACCTGGCATTCGTTGCGACGCAGCTTCTGGATGCGCACCGAAGGGTCGATGTTGATCGAGAACACCAGGTTGTCGATCTTCACATCCTGCGGTGACCAATAGGCCTTGTTGCCCTTGTAGCGGATCTGCGAGTCCTTCTGATAACGCTGGAACACGAACGGGCCGGTACCGATCGGTTGCTGGTTGATGTCGCTGGGGCGCCCGCTGGCCATCAGCTGTTCGGCGTACTCGGCAGAGAGGATGGAAGCGAAGCTCATGGCCAGGTTCTGGATGAACGCGGCATCGACGCTGTTCAGGGTGAACACCACGGTCAGTGGATCGGTCTTTTCGACACGGGCGATGTTCTTGTCCAGGCCCATGCTGATGAAATAGGGGAACTCGGTCGGGTAGGCCTGGCGGAACGGGTGGTTCTTGTCGAGCATGCGGTTGAAGGTGAACAGCACGTCGTCGGCGTTGAAGTCGCGGCTTGGTGCAAAGGCGTTGTTGCTGTGGAATTTCACCCCTTCGCGCAGGTGGAAGGTGTAGCGCAGGCCATCCTCGGACACTTCCCAGCGGGTCGCCAGGGCAGGGTGCACGGCGGTGCCGCCGCGTTCGAACTCGACCAGGCGGTTGTAGAGCGGTTCGGCGGCGTCGTTGTCGGTGGCGCTGGTGTACTGGGCGGTGTCGAAGCCGGCCGGGCTGCCTTCGGAGCAGAACACCAGGTTTTTGGCCAGCAGGGCCGGCGATTGGCTGATCAGGCCCAGGGCCAGCAGGGCGGAAAGGCGGGTGGTATGGCGCATGGAAAGTCCTTTTACGTCTGTTTGCGCCGCCTCGGGGTACGAATGGCGGCAACAGGTCGCCGACCCCGCTGCGGATGGCCGCGGGACGACATGAAGGGGTGCGAGGTTGGCGGGGCACCCGCCGCTCGGCGGGTGCCTTGGCTAGCCTATTTGTCCACGCTGACGCCGTAGAAGGAGTTCAGCGCGAACGGGCTGATCTTGAAGTCCTTCACCTTGGCGCTCATGGGCTGGTACACGGTGGAGTGGGCGATCGGGGTGATCGGCACCTGCTCCTTGAGGATGTGCTGTGCCTGCTGGTACAGCTCGGTGCGCTTGGTCTGGTCGGAGGTGGCCTTGGCCTGCTTGATCAGGTCGTCGTAGGGCTTGTAGCACCACTTGGAGAAGTTGTTGCCATTCATGGCGTCGCAGCCATACAGGGTGCCCAGCCAGTTGTCCGGGTCACCGTTGTCACCGCTCCAGCCAATCAGCATGGCGCCCTGTTCGCCGCTTTTGGAGCGCTTGATGTATTCGCCCCATTCATAGCTGACGATCTTCGCCTTGATGCCGACCTTGGCCCAGTCAGACTGCAGCATCTCGGCCATCAGCTTGGCATTGGGGTTGTACGGGCGTTGCACCGGCATCGCCCACAGGGTGATTTCAGTACCTTCCTTGACGCCGGCTTCCTTGAGCAGCTGCTTGGCTTTTTCAGGGTCGAACGAGGCGTCCTTGATGCTGTCGTCATAGGACCACTGGGTTGGCGGCATGGCGTTGACCGCCAGCTGGCCGGCACCCTGATAGACCGACTCGATGATCTTTTTCTTGTCCACGGCCATGTCCAGCGCCTCGCGGACTTTCAGCTGGGCCAGCGGGTTGGCCTCGTTGCTGCCCTTGACCTTGTCCATCACGTTGTAGGCGATGTAGCCGAGGTTGAAGCCGGCTTGCTGCGGCATCTGCAGCTTGGGGTCCTGCTTCAGCGGCTGGATGTCGGCCGGGCGCGGGAACAGGGTGACCTGGCACTCGTTCTTCTTCAGCTTCTGCATGCGCACCGAGGCGTCGGTGGTGATGGCGAAGATCAGGTTGTCGATCTTCACGTCATCGGGTTGCCAGTAGTCCTTGTTGCCCTTGAAGCGGATCTGCGCGTCCTTCTGGTACTTGCTGAACACGAACGGGCCAGTGCCGATCGGCTTCTGGTTGATGTCGGCGGCCTTGCCTTCCTTGAGCAGCTGGTCGGCGTATTCGGCGGACTGGATCGAGGCGAAGCTCATGGCCAGGTTCTGGATGAACGCGGCGTCGACTTCATTGAGGGTGAACTTGACCGTGTGTTCGTCGAGCTTTTCCAGCTTGGCGATGTTCTTGTCCATGCCCATGTCGGTGAAGTACGGGAACTCGGTGGGGTAGGCCTGGCGGAACGGGTGGTTCTTGTCGAGCATGCGGTTGAAGGTGAACAGCACGTCGTCGGCGTTGAAGGGGCGGGTGGGCTTGAAGTAGTCGGTGGTGTGGAACTTGACCCCTTCGCGAAGGTGGAAGGTGTAGGTCTTTCCGTCGTCGGAGACTTCCCACTTGGTCGCCAGGCCGGGGATGACTGCAGTGCCGCCGCGTTCGAACTGGGTCAGACGGTTGAACACGGTCTCGGCCGAGGCGTCAAAGTCAGTTCCTGTGGTGTATTGCCCCGGGTCGAAGCCGGCCGGGCTGCCTTCGGAGCAGAACACCAGGTTGGACGCGGCGAGGGCCGACGGTGCGGCGGAGAGCAAGCCTGCGCCTAGCAGGAACGGAATGACTGCGTGTTTGAGCATGGTGGCCTCATTGTTGTCATTTTTCGATTGAGGTGGCCTCGTGAGCCGACCTGCGGATACTTATGCAGGGGCTGTTCCCAATGCAATACGGGGAAGGATGATTGGCGCCAGAAAAGTGGTACGCGCGTACATGAATGTCGCATTGCTATAACTTTCAACGAAGTTGAACGTTTGCGCAGGCAAAATGATGGCTTTTTGCGGGAAATTTCGAGGCGGGGTTAGTGTAGGAAGCGCCTTTTTGGTGCGTAGGAAACTTCCGAAAATCCTAATTTGACGGACAACTGGATTCGCAAGCGATCCGCGTACCCTGTGGGAGCGGCTTTAGCCGCGAAGAATCCAACGCGGTGCATGGCACCGGCTGCGCCGGTGTTCGCGGCTAAAGCCGCTCCCACAGGGTCCCTGCTAATTCAATGAGTTATGTGCCGTTCCATGAGAGCGGGAAAGCCCGCTCCCACAGGTATTTCGTGGATCTAAGGCATCTGCACTTCGATCAGGCCATCGGCATTCATGCTCACTTCACTGGTCCCGGCCTCGATATCCGGCGCCGGTGCCGACTCATCAGCCCCCATGGCCTTCATCGCCATCGGCGCACTGCGCAGGTACGGGCGTGGGTAACCGCTGCTGTTCAGGTTCAGGCTGACCACTTTGTAGCCCTTGCCACCCAGCGCCTCGGTAGCCAGTTGCGCGCGCGCCTTGAAGGCATCCACCGCATCCTTGAGCAGTGCATCCTCGCTGGCCTTGCGCGTGGCCGGGGCGATGGAGAAGTCCATGCCACCCATCTTCAGCTCTTGCAGCAGGTCGGCGGTCAGCTGCGAGAGGGCCGGGAAGTTGGCGCTTTCCAGGCGCAACTCGGCGCGCTCGCGCCAGCCGGTGATCTTCTGGCCCTTGCTGTCATATACCGGGTAGCTGTTGCGGCTGCCCTGGCTGATCTTCACGTCCTTGACCTGGCGCGACTGCTGTACGGCCTTGTTCATGGTTTCGGTGATCTGTTTGGCGAGCTTGCCCGGGTCGGTGTTCTGCGCTTCGCTGTACAGGGTAACGACCATCAGGTCGCGCGCCACTTCCTTGCTGACTTCGGCACGCAGCGAGACCTGGTTGTAGCGCGGCTCATCGGCAGCCAGTGCCGGCAGGCTGGCGAGCAGGCCGCAGGACAGGATCAGGGCGGTGCCGCGACGTGGGATTTGCATGTGGTACTCCTTGGCAATATAAGGCGTGGGTTGTGGTCATCCATTCCACGCATGGCCCATCAGACCGGCAACAGTGTAGTGGGTTCAAAAGTGCCATCATCAACCTGTGACAAAGTGTGGCGCTTTGCCGCATCGCTGCAGCGAGGCGCCCGGCTTCGGTATACTCCAGCCGATTTTTCTGGAGCACTCATCAGGAGAGCTCATGCTCGCCGCCGTACAACCGCTGTCTGCTACCCGCCAGAACCTCTGGCGCCTGACCGTCATTCGGGTCCTGGTCCTGGCTGCCCAGGCCGGCTCCGTGGGGGTCGCCTACTGGACCGAGCTGCTGCCCTTGCCCTGGCTGTCGCTGGCCGGCACCTTGGCCTTGTCTTCGCTGCTGTGCGCCTTCACGGCGCTGCGCCTGCGCCTGTCGTTGCCGGTCACCGAGCTGGAGTATGCCCTGCAACTGGCCTGCGACCTGCTGATCCACAGTGCCTTGCTGTATTACTCCGGCGGCTCGACCAACCCGTTCGTGTCGTATTACCTGGTGCCGCTGGCGATTGCCGCAGTCACCTTGCCGTGGTTGTATTCGCTGATCCTTTCCGGCATTGCCCTGACCGCCTACAGCCTGCTGCTGGTGCAGTTCTACCCGCTCGAAGGCCTGCCGATGGCGCGGGACAAGATGCAGGTCTATGGCATGTGGTTGAGCATTGCCCTGGCCGCCGCGGTGATCACCTTCTTTGCCGCGCGCATGGCCGAAGAGCTGCGCCGCCAGGAGCAGCTGCGTTCCGAGCGGCGTGAAGAAAGCCTGCGCGACGAGCAGCTGCTGGCCGTGGCCACCCAGGCCGCCGGTGCCGCCCATGAGCTGGGCACGCCGTTGGCGACCATGAGCGTGCTGCTGAATGAGATGCGCCAGGACCACGCCGACCCGTTGCTGCAGGAAGACCTGCAGATCCTTCAGGACCAGGTGAAGCTGTGCAAGGAAACCCTGCAACAGCTGGTGCGCGCCGCCGAAGCCAACCGCCGCCTGGCCGTGGTGGAGCAGGATGTGACGGCCTGGCTGGACGAAGCGCTCAACCGTTGGCACCTGATGCGCCCGGAAGCCAGCTACCGCTTCCAGCGCCTGCGTGACGGCCAGGTGCCGCGCCTGACCCCGCCGCCGGACCTGACCCAGGCGCTGTTGAACCTGTTGAACAATGCCGCCGATGCCTGCCCCGATGACCTTGAAGTGCGCCTGGACTGGGACGCCCATGACATCGTCATCAGCATCCGCGACCATGGCCCCGGCGTGCCACCGGCCATCGCCGAAGCCATCGGCAAACCCTTCATTACCACCAAAGGCAAAGGCTTCGGCCTGGGCCTGTTCTTGAGCAAGGCCAGCGTGACCCGTGCGGGCGGTTCGGTGAAACTCTATAGTCATGAACAGGGTGGCACCCTGACCGAACTGCGCCTGCCCTATGGCAAGCGAGGAGATGAATGATGAGCGAAGAAAACCAGGTCGAAGGCGAAGAGCTGCCGCACCTGCTGCTGGTGGATGACGATGCCACCTTCACCCGGGTCATGGCCCGTGCCATGAGCCGCCGCGGTTTCCGCGTGAGCACTGCCAGCTCTGCCGAAGAAGGGTTGATCCTGGCCCAGCAGGACCTGCCGGACTACGCCACGCTGGACCTGAAGATGGACGGCGACTCCGGGCTGGTGCTACTGCCCAAGCTGCTGGAGCTGGATCCGGAAATGCGCGTGGTGATACTGACCGGTTACTCGAGCATTGCCACCGCGGTGGAAGCGGTCAAGCGCGGCGCGTGCAACTACCTGTGCAAGCCGGCCGATGCCGATGATGTGCTGGCGGCGCTGCTGTCGGAGCACACCGACCTGGACACCCTGGTGCCGGAAAACCCGATGTCGGTCGACCGCCTGCAGTGGGAGCACATCCAGCGCGTGCTGAACGAGCACGAAGGCAATATCTCGGCCACCGCGCGGGCGCTGGGCATGCACCGGCGGACCTTGCAGCGCAAACTGCAGAAGCGCCCGGTTCGGCGCTGATTCAGTACCGGCCTCTTCGCGGGTAAACCCGCTCCCACAGGTATTTCACAAGCCTCCAGACCTGTGCAGTACCTGTGGGAGCGGGTTTACCCGCGAAAGGGCCGCAACTGACAGAAACTTCTCTTTATCACCCCGCGATCCCCGCAACTCCCGGCCGTTGGCGTATCATTAGCCCCCTAACGGCAACCCCTCCAGGATCGCTTGCGCATGCTTGCCCTTCTTATCCAGACACTGAACATCACGGCACCGGTCTTCGCCATGCTGTTCATGGGCGTGCTGCTCAAACGTATTCGCCTGATCGACGACAATTTCAACCGCGTTGCCTCACAGCTGGTGTTCAACGTGTGCATGCCGGCGCTGCTGTTCCTCGGCATCTATCACGCCGACCTGGCCACGGCGGTCAAGCCCGGTGTCCTTCTCTATTTCATCGTCGCCACCCTGGCCGGCTTCGCCATTGCCTGGGGCCTGGCCATCTGGCGCAGCCCGCTGGCCGACCGGGGCATCTATACCCAGGGCGCATTCCGCGGCAACAACGGAGTGATCGGCCTGGCCCTGGCCGCCAGTCTCTACGGCGACTACGGCATCTCCCTGGGGGCGGTGCTCGCCGGCCTGGTCATCCTCCTGTACAACTCGCTGTCGGCAGTGGTGCTGGCGGTGTACAGCTCGGACCTGAAGTCCGACCCGTGGAGCATCTGCAAAAGCATCCTCAGCAACCCGCTGATCATCAGCGTGCTGGTGGCCACGCCCATGGCCTACGGCCAGGTGCCGCTGCCCAACTGGCTGCTGACCTCGGGCGACTACCTGGCGCAGATGACCCTGCCGCTGGCGCTGATCTGCATCGGTGGCACGCTGTCGCTGGCGGCGCTGCGCGACAGTGGCAGGCTGGCCATCGACGCCAGCCTGGTGAAGATGGTCTGGCTACCGCTGTTCGGCACCCTCGGTGCCTGGCTGTGCGGCTTCCGCGGGGCCGAGCTGGGCATCCTGTTCCTGTACATCGGCAGCCCGACCGCAGCGGCCAGCTACGTCATGGCGCGGGCGGCCAACGGCAACCATGAGCTGGCGGCGTCGATCATCGTGATTACCACGCTGATGGCGGCGATCACCACCAACATCGGTATTTTCATCTTGCAGTGGGGCGGATGGATCTAGATCCTTGACTGCAAACAACACAAAAAACACAGCCTCACTGAGCTAAAGGACACTTCATGCAAGACCAGAGCACGCCCGAGCGGTTACAGCGCGGGCTGAAGAATCGCCATATCCAGCTGATCGCGTTGGGCGGGGCCATCGGTACCGGGTTGTTCCTGGGTATCGCCCAGACCATCCAGCTGGCCGGCCCCTCCGTCCTGCTGGGCTACGCCATTGCCGGCCTCATGGCCTTCCTGATCATGCGCCAGCTCGGTGAAATGGTGGTTGAAGAGCCGGTGGCCGGCAGCTTCAGCCACTTCGCCCACCAGTACTGGAGCGAGTTCGCCGGCTTCGTCTCGGGCTGGAACTATTGGGTGGTGTATGTACTGGTCGGCATGGCCGAGCTGACAGCGGTGGGTATCTACGTTCAGTACTGGTGGCCAGGCTTCCCCACCTGGGCGACGGCGGCGATCTTCTTCGTGGTGATCAACCTGATCAACCTGACCCAGGTGAAGGTATACGGCGAGATGGAGTTCTGGTTCGCCCTGGTCAAGGTGGTGGCCATCGTCAGCATGATCGGCTTCGGCGCCTGGCTGCTGAGCAGCGGCCATGGCGGCCCGGATGCCAGCGTGGCCAACCTCTGGCAGTACGGCGGCTTCTTCCCCAACGGCGTCACCGGCCTGGTGATGGCGCTGGCAGTGATCATGTTCTCGTTTGGTGGCCTGGAACTGGTGGGCATCACCGCCGCCGAGGCCGACAACCCGCGTCAGAGCATCCCCAAGGCCACCAACCAGGTGGTGTACCGCATCCTCATCTTCTACATCGGTGCCCTGGCGGTGCTGCTGTCGTTGTACCCATGGCAGAAGGTGGTGCAGGGTGGCAGCCCGTTCGTGATGATCTTCCACGAACTGGACAGTGACCTGGTGGCGACCATCCTCAATATCGTGGTGCTGACGGCTGCGCTATCGGTGTACAACAGCTGCGTGTACGCCAACAGCCGCATGCTGTTCGGCCTGGCCAGCCAGGGCGACGCACCGCGTCAGTTGCTGAAGGTAAGCCGTAGCGGCGTACCGCTGACCGCGCTGGGTGTGTCGGCTTTCGCTACCGGGCTGTGCGTGGTGATCAACTACCTGATGCCGGGCGAGGCCTTTGGCTTGCTGATGGCCCTGGCGGTGTCGGCGCTGGTGATCAACTGGGCGAGCATCAGTATTACCCACCTGAAGTTCCGCAAGGCCAAGCTGGCGGCCGGGATTACCCCGTTCTACAAGAGCTGGGGGCACCCGGTCACCAACTACCTGTGCCTGGCGTTCATCGTGCTGATCCTGGTGGTGATGTACCTGACCCCGCCGATTCGCATCTCGGTGATGCTGATCCCTGGGTGGATCCTGCTGCTGTGGGTGGCCTTCAAGATGAAGAAGGCTCGCCAGGCAAGGTAGGTAACACAGTACTGGCCTCTTCGCGGGTAAACCCGCTCCCACAGGTACCCCACAGGCCCTGAAACCTGTGCAGTACCTGTGGGAGCGGGTTTACCCGCGAAGAGGCCGGTACTGAAAAACCTATTTGTAACTGTCGATCACTTCCTGTGCCGCACGGAACGCATCGATCGCCGCCGGCACCCCCGCATACACCGCGCAATGCAGTAGCGCTTCGCGAATCTCCTCCACCGTACAGCCATTGTTCAACGCCCCGCGCATATGCCCCTTCAGCTCCTGCGGGCACTTGAGCGCTGTCAGTGTCGCCAGGGTAATCAGGCTGCGGGTTTTCAATGGCAGCCCGTCGCGGGCCCACACACTGCCCCAGGCATGTTCGTTGACAAAATCCTGCAGTGGCTGGGTGAAGTCGGTGGCATTGCCCAAGGCGCGGTCGACGAACGCATCGCCCATCACCTGGCGCCGAATCTGTTCGCCGGTTTTCTTGCTATCAGCCATGTTGTTTTCCTTAGTGTTGGCGGCGCCAGGCTCGTGCGGTGGTGTACAGCAACACCATGGCAAGCACCGGCAATACATAGAACAGCATCAACCGCTCCAGGCGGCCGGCCAGTGGCATGCCCATGGTAAACGCGGCTACATGCAGCCCATAAGCCAGGTACAGGCAGAGGAACACCAGGCCTTCGGCGCGGGTGATGCGGTAACCGGAATAGAACACCGGCAGGCTCAGCACAGCAACACCCAGCATTACCGGCAGGTCGAAGGCCAAGGCATTGGGTGAGATCGAAAGCGGCTCGGGCGTGACCAGTGCAGTCAGGCCCAGTACGGCCAGCAGGTTGAACAGGTTGCTGCCGATCACTGTGCCCACGGCGATTTCCCGTTCACCGCGCAGGGCGGCGATCAGCGCAGCGGCCAGTTCCGGCAGAGAAGTGCAGATGGCAACGACAGTCAGGCCGATGATGCGCTCGGACAGCCCCAGGTCGGTGGCCACCTCCACGGCGGCCTCCAGCAACAAGTGGCCTGCCAGGCTCAGCAGACCCAGGCCGGCCAGCACCTGCAGCAGCGTACCCGACCAGAAGCGCCCGATGCTGCTGGTGACGGTGGTCGGTGCGGGGTAGGTGCGGGCGTAGTGGCGCGACTGGTGCCAAAGCATTGCCAGGTAGCCGACCAGGCCGATCAGCAGTAGCCCTCCTTCGAGCCGGCCCAGGTGGCCGTTGGCGGATAACGCATAGACCAGGCCGCTGGCGACGATCATCAGGGGAATGTCCAGGCGCACCAGTTGCCGCGACACGCGCAGCGGGATTATCAGTGCGGCCAGGCCGAGAATGACCAGTACGTTGAAGATGTTGCTGCCGATCACGCTGCCCACCGCCACATCTGGCGCGCCCTGGTAGGCGGCCTGAAGGCTCACGGTCATTTGCGGGGCAGTGCTGCCGAAGGCCACCAGGCTCAGGCCGATGATCAGCGGGCGTACATGCAGGCGCTGGGCCAGGCGCAGGGATGCGCGCACCAGCAGTTCGGCACCGCCGATCAGCAACAGCAGCGCGATGCCCAGTTGCAGAAGGCTGAAGGTGGGAAGGGTAGCCAGGTCGAAAATGGTCGGACTCCTGTCGCGTCAGTCGCTAAGCCCTTGTACTCGCACGCGCGCGGTTCCGCTACGGATCATGCCGATTTTTTCTGCGGCGGCACGTGAAAGATCGATCAGACGGCCGCGGGTATGGGGGCCACGGTCGTTGATGCGCACCACGACGCTGCGTTGGTTGGCCAGGTTGGTCACTCGTACCCGGGTGCCGAAAGGCAGGCTGCGGTGTGCGGCGGTGAGGCCATGCTGGTTGAACGGTTCGCCGCTGGCGGTGCGTTTACCGTGGTGGCGAGCGCCGTAATAGGAAGCAGTGCCGGTCTTGTCGTAGCCGTCGGGGTCGACGTCGATGTCCTGGCTGGCGCAGCCGGCCAGCAGGGTGAAGAGGGCGAGGGTGCTCAGGGATCGCTTTAGCAACTCAGATGCTCCGATATGGCCCATTCGCGGCTAAAGCCGCTCCCACAGGTACACCACCGCTTCGAGAGCAGCGCTGTACCTGTGGGAGCGGCTTCAGCCGCGAACGAGGGCGAAGCCCTCGCAGGACTACAGGGATAAAACAATCACCCTTCGAGCTTGGCCTTGAGCAATTGGTTCACTTGCCCCGGGTTGGCCTTGCCTTTGGAGGCTTTCATCGCCTGGCCGACGAAGAAGCCGAACATCTTGCCGCGCTTGGCCTCGTCGGCTGCGCGGTACTGTTCGACCTGTTCGGCGTTGGCCGCCAGCACTTCGTCGAGCATCTTGTCGATCGCACCGGTATCGGTGACCTGCTTCAGGCCCTTGCTTTCGATGATGCTGTCGGCATCGCCTTCACCGGCGGCCATGGCCTCGAACACGGTCTTGGCGATCTTGCCGCTGATGGTGTTGTCGCGGATACGCAGCAGCATGCCGCCCAGCTGTGCGGCGCTGACTGGCGCCTGGTCGATCTCGATGCCCAGCTTGTTCAGCAGGCTGCCCAGTTCGACCATGACCCAGTTGGCAGCCAGCTTGGCATCGCCACCGATCTTTACCACTTCCTCGAAGTAGTCCGCCTGTTCGCGGCTGGAAGCCAGCACGTTGGCGTCGTAGGCCGACAGGCCGTACTGGTTCTGGAAGCGCTCGACCTTCTGCGTCGGCAGTTCCGGCAAGCCGGCGCGGACGGTTTCGAGGAAGCTGTCCTCGATCACCACCGGCAGCAGGTCGGGGTCTGGGAAGTAACGGTAGTCGTTGGCTTCCTCCTTGCTGCGCATGGAGCGGGTCTCATCCTTGTTCGGGTCGTACAGGCGGGTTTCCTGTACCACCTTGCCGCCGTCCTCGATCAGGTCGATCTGGCGCTGTATCTCGCTGTTGATCGCGCGCTCGATGAAGCGGAACGAGTTGACGTTCTTGATCTCGCAGCGGGTACCGAACTCGGCCTGGCCTTTCGGGCGGATCGACACGTTGCAGTCGCAACGCAGCGAGCCTTCGGCCATGTTGCCGTCGCAGATGCCCAGGTAACGCACCAGCGCGTGGATCGCCTTGACGTAGGCCACGGCTTCCTTGGCGCTGCGCATGTCAGGCTCGGAGACGATTTCCAGCAGCGGGGTGCCGGCACGGTTCAGGTCGATGCCGGTGGAGCCGCTGAAGTCTTCGTGCAGGCTCTTGCCGGCGTCTTCTTCCAGGTGCGCGCGGGTTACCCCGATGCGCTTGATGGTGCCGTCTTCCAGGGCGATGTCCAGGTGGCCCTTGCCGACGATCGGCAGGTCCATCTGGCTGATCTGGTAGCCCTTGGGCAGGTCCGGATAGAAGTAGTTCTTGCGCGCGAACACGTTGCGCTTGCCGATCTCGGCATCGATGGCCAGGCCGAACATGCACGCCATGCGTACGGCTTCCTGGTTCAGTACCGGCAGTACGCCGGGCATGCCCAGGTCAACCAGGCTGGCCTGGGTGTTCGGCTCGGAACCGAATGTGGTGGCGCTGCCGGAGAAGATCTTCGACTGGGTGGCGAGCTGAGTGTGGATTTCCAGCCCGATCACAACTTCCCATTGCATGTGTGAGTTCCTCAGAAGCCGTTGGGGGCGCGGGTGTGCCAGTCGGTCACTTGCTGGTAGCGGTGCGCGACGTTGAGCAGGCGGCCTTCCTGGAAGTATGGCGCCAGCAGCTGCACGCCGACCGGCAGGCCATCGACGAAGCCTGCCGGCATCGACAGGCCCGGCAGGCCCGCCAGGTTGGCGGTGATGGTGTAGACGTCTTCGAGGTAGGCGGCGACCGGGTCGCTGCTCTTGGCGCCGAGCTTCCAGGCCGGGTTTGGCGTGGTCGGGCCGAGGATCAGGTCGACGTCGTTGAAGGCGGCCATGAAGTCGTTCTTGATCAGGCGGCGGATCTGCTGCGCCTTGACGTAGTAGGCGTCGTAGTAGCCGGCCGACAGGGCGTAGGTGCCGACCATTATGCGGCGCTGCACTTCGACACCGAAGCCTTCGCCACGCGAACGCTTGTACAGGTCGGTGAGGTCTTTCGGGTTTTCGCAGCGGTAGCCGAAACGCACGCCGTCGAAGCGCGACAGGTTGGACGAGGCTTCAGCGGGGGCGATCACGTAGTAGGCCGGGATGGCGTGCTGCATGTTCGGCAGGCTGATTTCCTTGACCACCGCACCGAGCTTTTCCAGCTCCTTGACGCTGGCCTGAACCAGGTCGGCGATGCGTGGGTCGAGGCCGGCACCGAAGTATTCCTTCGGCAGGCCGATGCGCAGGCCCTGCAGCGAAGCATTCAGGCTGGCGCTGTAGTCCGGCACCGGCTCTTCGATGCTGGTGGAGTCCTTGGCGTCGAAACCGGCCATGCCTTGCAGCAACAGGGCGCAGTCTTCGGCAGTACGGGCCAGCGGGCCACCCTGATCGAGGCTGGAGGCATAGGCGATCATGCCCCAGCGCGACACCCGGCCATAGGTTGGCTTGAGGCCGGTAAGGTTGGTCAGTGCCGCCGGTTGGCGGATCGAACCGCCGGTGTCGGTGCCGGTGGTGGCTGGCAGCAGGCGCGCAGCCACTGCCGCGGCCGAACCACCCGACGAGCCGCCCGGAACATGCTCGAGGTTCCATGGGTTCTTCACCGCGCCGTAGTGGCTGGATTCGTTGGCCGAACCCATGGCGAATTCGTCCATGTTGGTCTTGCCCAGGGTAACCATGCCGGCTTCGGCCAGCTTGGCGACCACGGTGGCGTCATATGGCGCCTTGAAGTTGTCGAGCATCTTCGAGCCGCAGCTGGTGCGTACGCCGTTGGTGCAGAACAGGTCCTTGTGGGCGACCGGGGCACCCAGCAGCGCGCCGGTTTCGCCAGCGGCGCGACGGGCGTCGGCGGCACGCGCCTGGCCCAGGGCCAGGTCTTCGGTGACGCTGATGAAGCTGTTGATCTGCGGGTCGAGCTGCTTGATGCGCGCCAGCAGGGCGCCGGTCAGCTCTTCGGAGGAAAACGACTTGTCGGCGAGTCCGCGGGCGATCTCGGCCAGGGTCAATTGATGCATGGCAGGCTCTATCCCTTACTCGATGACTTTGGGAACCAGGTACAGACCGCTTTCGGTCGACGGCGCGATAGCCTGGTAGGTATCGCGCTGGTTGCTCTCGGTGACCTGGTCGGGACGCAGACGCTGGCTGGCCTCCAGGGGGTGGGCCAGTGGCTCGATGCCGGTAGTGTCGACCGCTTGCATCTGGTCGACCAGCCCGAGAATGCTGTTCAGTGCGTCAGTAATGCGTGGCAGTTCGCCATCATTCAGGCCCAGACGGGCCAGATGGGCGATCTTTTCCACGTCGCAGCGTTCAAGCGCCATGGGGATCTCCAGGGGAAACAAAGACCGGAATTTGGGTCCGCAGTGAGGAACATGTCAGCTTTCTGGCGGTCTAACGGCCGCGAAATTCTGCTGGCTTGCTCGGAAAAACAGCCAATTTAACATATTGGCTCCTTGCCCAAAATCCCTGCCATTGTTAGAGTTTGCCGCACTTTTTTACCCACGCTTTCCCCAGGGTCACTTTCCCATGTTCAAGAAACTGCGTGGCATGTTTTCCAGCGATCTGTCCATCGACCTGGGTACTGCCAACACCCTTATTTACGTGCGTGAGCGCGGTATCGTCCTGAATGAGCCCTCGGTTGTTGCCATCCGTACCCATGGCAACCAGAAAAGCGTCGTCGCCGTCGGTACCGAAGCCAAGCGCATGCTGGGCCGTACGCCTGGCAACATTGCTGCCATTCGTCCGATGAAGGACGGCGTCATCGCCGACTTCAGCGTCTGCGAAAAAATGTTGCAATATTTTATCAACAAGGTTCACGAGAACAGCTTCCTGCAGCCGAGCCCGCGCGTGCTGATCTGCGTGCCGTGCAAATCGACCCAGGTAGAGCGCCGCGCCATCCGCGAGTCGGCCCTGGGTGCCGGTGCCCGTGAAGTGTTCCTGATCGAAGAACCGATGGCCGCCGCCATCGGTGCCGGCCTGCCGGTCGAGGAAGCCCGCGGTTCGATGGTTGTCGATATCGGTGGTGGTACCACTGAAATCGCGCTCATCTCCCTGAACGGCGTGGTCTATGCCGAATCCGTCCGCGTTGGCGGCGACCGCTTCGACGAAGCCATCGTCACCTACGTGCGCCGCAACTACGGCAGCCTGATCGGCGAGTCCACCGCCGAGCGCATCAAGCAGGAAATCGGTACCGCCTACCCGGGCGGCGAAGTACGCGAAGTCGATGTGCGCGGCCGCAACCTGGCCGAGGGCGTACCGCGTGCCTTCACCCTGAACTCCAACGAAGTGCTCGAAGCGCTGCAGGAATCCCTGGCGACCATCGTCCAGGCGGTCAAGAGTGCCCTGGAGCAATCGCCGCCCGAGCTGGCCTCGGACATCGCCGAGCGTGGCCTGGTGCTGACCGGTGGTGGCGCGCTGCTGCGTGACCTGGACAAGCTGCTGGCGCAGGAAACCGGCCTGCCGGTGATCGTCGCCGAAGACCCGCTGACCTGCGTCGCCCGTGGCGGTGGTCGCGCCCTGGAGATGATGGACAAGCACGCGATGGACCTGCTCTCCAGCGAGTGATCCCGCTCGCTGTCACGAGCGCCCGGTTTACAGGTAGCACACACAGTGCTACCTGTATGTGCTGGGCTGGCGCCCGTTCCGGGCGCCTTATCCGTCAACCCGCAACCAGGCTGGTGCGTTGTCCCATGTCCAATGACCTCCTGAGTCGTTCACGAGGAACGGCCCATTAAACCGCTTTTCTCCAAGGGCCCTTCGCTGGGCGTTCGCCTGCTCGTCCTGGTGGTGATGTCGGTCGCGTTGATGGTTGTCGACGCGCGCTTCGACGTGCTCAAGCCAGTGCGCAGCCAGATGGGCCTGGTACTCATGGAGTCGTACTGGATCACCGACCTGCCGCAGCGTGCGTGGCAAGGTGTGGCCGGCCAGTTCGGCAGCCGCACGGAACTGATCGCCGAAAACGAAAAGCTCAAGACCGAAGCCCTGCTGCTGCAGGGGCGCCTGCAGAAGCTGGCGGCCCTGACCGAGCAGAACGTGCGCCTGCGCGAGTTGCTCAACTCCTCGGCGCTGGTCAACGAAAAGGTCGAAGTGGCCGAGCTGATCGGTGTCGACCCCAACCCGTTCACCCACCGCATCCTGATCAACAAGGGCGAGCGTGATGGCGTGTTTCTTGGCCAGCCGGTGCTCGATGCCCGTGGCCTGATGGGCCAGGTGGTCGAGCTGATGCCGTACACCTCGCGGGTACTGTTGCTGACCGATACCACCCATAGCATCCCGGTGCAGGTCAACCGCAACGGCCTGCGCGCCATCGCCAGCGGCACCGGCAACCCGGAGCGCCTGGAGCTGCGCCATGTGGCCGATACCGCCGACATCAAGGAAGGCGACCTGTTGGTCAGTTCCGGCATGGGGCAACGGTTCCCGGCCGGTTACCCGGTGGCCACGGTCAACGAGGTGATCCACGATTCCGGCCAGCCGTTCGCCATCGTTCGTGCCATCCCCACCGCCGCGCTCAACCGTAGCCGCTACATGCTGCTGGTGTTCAGCGACCGGCGTACCCCGGAGCAGCGCGCCACCGAGGCCGGCATGGCCCAGGAAGAAGCTGACCGCAAGGGCACTTCGGCCCCAGGCCAGCCGGCCGCGACCGGCGAGCAGGGTGCACCTGCCGGTAGCGCGCCTGCCACGCCAGCGGCCCCGGCCACCCCGGCTGCGCAGCCTGCAGTTCCGGTAGCCGCACCTGCCACGCCGGCTGCAGCGCCTGCAGCACCCGCTCACTCCCGGAGGCAATGATGGCTGCATCACGCCGCAACAACGGCTGGGTCATCTGGCTGACTTTTGCCATCGGCCTGCTGCTCAGCGTCTCGCCAATGCCGCAGTTCATGGAAGTGTTCCGGCCCATGTGGCTGGCCTTGCTGGTGTCGTTCTGGACCCTCGCCGTTCCGCACAAGGTCGGCATGACCACAGCGTTCGTGCTGGGCCTGGCCGAGGATGTGCTGTATGGCACCCTGCTGGGGCAGAACGCGCTGATCCTGACGCTCATCACCTTCCTGGTGTTGTCCCTGCAACAGCGCCTGCGCATGTTCCCCATGTGGCAGCAGAGCCTGGTGATCCTGGTTATCTTCGGCATCGCCCAGCTGATCCAGTTGTGGCTCAGCGCGCTCACCGGCAACCGCCTGCCCACCCTGGCGCTGGTCTGGTCGGCGGTGATCAGTGCCTTGCTCTGGCCGTGGATCAGTTTCGCCCTGCGCGACCTGCGTCGACGCTTGCATATCAACTGACGGCGCTGCCGCGACTGACAGGGAGATGTCTGCATGAACCCGCTATACCTGGCTTCCGGCTCGCCCCGTCGACGTGAACTGCTGACCCAGATCGGTGTGCCGTTCACCGTCATCAGTGCCCCCATCGATGAAACCCCGCTGCCCGATGAAGGTGTTTCGGCCTACGCCGTGCGTCTGGCACGTGCCAAGGCCGAGGCAGGCTTTGCCCAGTTGCGTGGCCCTGGCGTGGTATTGGCTGCGGATACCGTGGTATCGGCAAGCTGCCAGATTCTCGGCAAACCCCGTGATCGGGAACATGCCCTGGCCATGCTCGCCCAACTGTCCGATGACCATCATCAAGTGATCACTGCAGTGGCGGTGACCGATGGCACGCGCTGTCTCGACGTGTGCGTCGGCACCCATGTGTACTTTCGCGCTATCAGCCCACAGGAGGCTGAGCGCTACTGGGCTACCGGCGAACCGCTGGACAAGGCTGGAGGCTATGCAATCCAGGGCTTGGGTGCGGTTTTCGTCAGGGAGCTGATTGGCAGTTATTCAACCGTTGTCGGCCTTCCACTGTTCGAAACCGCCCGCTTGCTGGAGGCGTTTTCCATTCCATGCTGGCAGCAACACGAGGTATCAGCACCGCGCTAGCCAGCTACCCGACCGCGATCCATCATTACCGAATACCTTTGACGAGAGCCTGCCATGAGTGAAGAGATCCTGATCAACATCACCCCGATGGAGTCGCGCGTGGCGGTGGTGGAAAACGGGGTGCTGCAGGAAGTGCACGTCGAGCGCACCCAGCGCCGGGGCATCGTCGGCAATATCTACAAAGGCAAGGTGGTACGCGTGCTGCCGGGCATGCAGGCGGCCTTCGTCGACATCGGCCTGGAGCGCGCGGCGTTCATCCATGCCTCGGAAATATCCCAGCGCGAAGGCTCGGCGGTAGAGAACATCACCGCGCTGGTTCATGAGGGGCAAGCCCTGGTTGTGCAGGTGACCAAGGACCCGATCGGCACCAAGGGCGCGCGCCTGACCACCCAGCTGTCGATCCCGTCGCGCTATCTGGTGTACATGCCGCGCAGCAGTCATGTCGGCATTTCCCTGAAGATCGAAGACGAAGCCGAGCGCGAGCGCCTAAAGCAGGTGGTCAGCGGCTGCATGGAAAGCGAGAACATCAAGGACGCCGGTGGCTTCATCCTGCGTACCGCCGCCGAAGGCGCACGCGCTGAAGAGATCCTGCAGGATATTCGCTACCTGCGCCGCCTGTGGGAGCAGATCGGCACCCAGATCAAGACCTGCGGCGCGCCGACGGTCATCTACGAGGACCTGGGCCTGGCCCTGCGCACCCTGCGCGACCTGGTCAACCCGAAGATCGAGAAGATCCGTATCGACTCGCGGGAAACCTTTCAGAAGACCACGCAGTTCGTTGGCGAGCTGATGCCGGAAATCGCCGACCGCCTCGAACATTACCCGGGCGAACGGCCGATCTTCGACCTGTACGGCGTTGAGGACGAGATCCAGCGCGCGCTGGAGCGCAAGGTGCCGCTCAAGTCCGGTGGCTACCTGGTGGTGGATCCGGCTGAAGCGATGACCACCATCGATGTGAACACCGGCGCCTTCGTCGGTCATCGCAACCTTGAAGAGACCATCTTCAAGACCAACCTCGAGGCCGCCACCGCCATCGCCCGGCAACTGCGCCTGCGCAACATTGGCGGCATCATCATCATCGACTTCATCGACATGGAAGACGAAGAGCACCAGCGCCAGGTGTTGCGCACCCTGGAAAAGCAGCTGGAGCGTGATCACGCCAAGACCAACATCATCGGCATCACCGAGCTGGGCCTGGTGCAGATGACCCGCAAGCGCACGCGGGAAAGCCTGGAGCAGGTGCTGTGCGAACCCTGCCTGGCCTGTCAGGGGCGTGGCAAGCTGAAAACCCCCGAGACCATCTGTTACGAAATCTTCCGCGAAATCCTGCGCGAGGCCCGTGCCTATCAGGCCGAGGGCTACCGCGTGCTGGCCAACCAGAAGGTGGTCGACCGGCTGCTGGATGAAGAGTCCGGTAACGTTGCGGAGCTGGAGGCTTTCATCGGCCGAACCATTCGTTTCCAGGTGGAGTCGATGTATTCGCAGGAACAATACGATGTGGTGCTGCTCTGAGGCCTTCTGAAATGCGCCGCGGGTGGCCCGGGCTGGAAAAACCGGGACGACGGGCCATCATGGATAAACGACCTGGAGGGCCATGGCCATGGGACGTCTGACCCGCGTTCTTGTCGCCTTGACCCGCTGGGGGTTGGGCGCTTGCGCCCTGCTGGCGGTACTGGTGGCGCTGTATGTCAGCCTCGGCCGCGAACTGGTGCCGTTGGTGGCCGAGTATCGCGCCGATGTGGAGAGCAAGGCCGAGCAGGCATTGGGCCTGCCCGTGCACGTGGGGGCCCTGGAAGGCCGCTGGAGCGGCCTGGCACCTGTGCTGCGGGTGCGCGACCTGCAACTGGGCGAGGGGGCCACGGCCCTGCGCCTGGACGACGTCAAGCTGGTCCCAGATGTCTGGGCCAGCCTCACCGCCCGCGAAGTACGCCTGGCGCGCATTCAGTTGGGCGGCCTGCAACTGATCCTGCGCGAGAACGAGCAGGGCGCCTGGAACCTCGAGGGCCTGCCGAAGAAGGACGATGCGCCGCTCGACCCCGCCGAGTTGTTGCAGCGCCTGCGCCAGTTGGGCCGCATCGATGTGTTCGACAGTCAGGTCACCTTGCACCCCTGGCAGCGTGACCCGTTGACCCTGACCTATGTAAGCGTCGGCCTGCAGGCCGGAGCTTCGCGCCATGCCCTGGACCTGCGCGCGACCTTGCCCGATGGCC
Source organism: Pseudomonas sp. NLJ1 (assembly GCF_049486705.1). Taxonomy (NCBI): domain Bacteria; kingdom Pseudomonadati; phylum Pseudomonadota; class Gammaproteobacteria; order Pseudomonadales; family Pseudomonadaceae; genus Pseudomonas; species Pseudomonas sp. NLJ1. The sequence continues at coordinate 3,822,760 of NZ_CP137735.1, forward strand.
AGCCCCTGTCGCTGAACCTGCGCAGTCGTGCGTCGGCCAACGCCTGGCGCGACGGCCAGGTCGAAGCCTACCTGAGCCTGCCACAGAGTGACTGGGCGCGTTGGCTGCCGCCACGCCTGTTGGGCCAGTGGCATGCCGACGCCCTGCGGGCGGGCGGCGAGTTCTGGATCGACTGGAGCAAGGGGCAGTTGCAGCAGGCCGTTGTACGTCTCAATGCGCCGGAGTTGCACGGTGCCTATGCCGGGCGCAAGGCGGCCAAGCTGAACAACCTGGCACTGGGCGCCTGGTTCCAGCGCCAGGAGCAAGGCTTCGATGTGGTGGTCGATTCCCTGGCCATGGATATCGGCAAGACCCGTTGGGAGTCGCATCTGCAATTGCAGCAGCGCCCCGGCGAGGATGCTGCTGCGGAAAGCTGGCAACTGCAGGCCGACCGCCTGGACCTCACACCGTTGACACCGCTGATCGATGCCCTGGCGCCGCTGCCGGACAAGGTCATGGCCGTGGTCGATGGCCTGAACGTGACCGGCGCGCTGCGCAATGTGCGCCTGGAAGCCCGGCCCAAGGCCGAGGGCGACCAGCGCCTGCAGTTCGAAGCCAACCTGGAGAAGGTCGGTTTCGATGCCTATCACAATGCTCCGGCAGCCGGTAACGTCAGCGGCAGCATCAGCGGTGACCTTGGCCATGGCGAACTGCGCCTCGATACCGATGCGTTCATGCTGCACCTGTACCCGATCTTCGCCAAACCCTGGCACTACCAGAAGGCCAATGCGCGCCTGACCTGGGCCTTGGACAAGGATGGTTTTACCCTGGTCGCGCCATACCTCAAGGTACTGGGCGAGGAAGGCAAGATTGCCGGTGATTTCCTCATTCGCCTGCTGTTCGAGGAGGGCCGCGAAGACTACATGGACCTGCGGGTCGGCCTGACCGAAGGCGACGGCCGTTACACCGCCAAGTACCTGCCCGAGGTGCTCAGCCCCGCCCTCGACGAATGGCTGCGCAGTGCAATCGTCAAAGGCACGGTGGACGAAGGCTACTTCCAGTACCAAGGCTCGCTGAACCATGGCGTCGCGCCGGAAGCCCGCAGCATCAGCCTGTTCTTCAAGGTGCGTGACGCAGCCCTGGACTTCCAGCCGGGCTGGCCGCAGGTGCAGCACGTGGATGGCGATGTGTTCATCGAGGACAGTGGCGTGCGCATCAAGGCCCAGCGCGGCGTACTGCTCGACACCAAGGTCAGCGATGTGAGCGTCGATATCCCGCATGTCGACGAGGGCCAGCAAAGCCACCTGTACCTCGATGGCGACTTCGACGGCAGCCTGGGCGATGGCCTGAAGATCCTCAAGGAAGCGCCAATCGGCACTGGCGAGATCTTTGCCGGGTGGGAGGGCGAGGGGCCGCTCAAGGGCAAGGTCAAGCTCGACATTCCGCTGGCCCGCGGGCAGCGGCCGAAGGTGCAGGTGGACTTCGCCACCGACGATGCGCGGCTGAAGGTGGCGCCGCCGAGCCTGGAGTTGAGCCGCCTGAAGGGTGACTTCAGTTTCGATCTGGACAAGGGCCTGAGCGGCAAGGGCATCAGCCTGCAAGCGTTCGGCAAGCCGGTTACGGCGCAAATCACCGCCGAAGGCCAGCCCGGGCAGATGCAGACCCGCGTCAACGCCAGCGGCCAGGTGTCACTCAAGGCTCTGACCGACTGGCTGCAGTTCAAGCAGGCCTTGCCGGCTTCCGGCGACTTGCCGTACCAGTTGCAGGTCAGCTTGGGTAGCCGGGACAACCGCCTGCGTGTCGATTCCAGCCTCAAGGGCCTGGCCATCGACTTGCCGGCGCCCTTCGGCAAGGCAGCGGGTGATACCCGTGACACCCGTTTCAGCATGACCCTGCAGGGGCCGGAGCGGCGCTTCGATGTCGCCTACAGCGACCTTGCCCGCTTTGCCTACGCGGCACCGGCCGACAAGCTGGGCCAGGGCCGCGGCGAGTTGCTGCTGGGCACCGGCGACGCCCAGGTACCTGCCGGCCTGGGGCTGCGAGTGCGTGGGCACCTCGAGACGCTGGACCTGGCGCCCTGGCAGGAACAGGCAGCGCGCCTGGCCGGCGGCGACCCGGGCGGTAGCGCGCGGCAGAACCTGCAAGGCGTAGACCTGAGCATCGGCCAGCTGAAAGCTTTTGGCCTGGACCTGAACCAGGCTGTGGTGCGCCTGGCCCGTGGTGGCCCCGCCTGGGACTTGCGCCTCGACAGCAAGGAAGTCATCGGCAACGCCCGGGTGCCGGATGCCAAGGGCGCGCCAATGGTGGTGCGCATGCAGACCTTGCGCCTGCCCGCCGCCAGCGCCGAGGAAAAGCAGGCCGAGGAGGGTCCGGACCCGCTGGCTTCGTTCGACCCGCGCAAGGTGCCGGCGCTGGACTTGAGCATCGACAAGCTCTATCGCGGGGACGACCTTTACGGCAGTGCATCGCTCAAGCTGCGGCCGACCGCGCGTGGCGTGACCGCCAGTGATATCGACCTTGACTTCAAAGGCCTGCGTATTGATGGTGGTGGCGGCTGGGAAGGTGAGCCGGGCCGCACCAGCAGCTGGTACAAAGGGCGCCTGGACGGCAAGAACCTGGCGGACGTGCTCAAGGCCTGGGGCTTTGCCCCTACCGCAACCAGCCGCGACTTCCGTCTGGATGTGGATGGACGCTGGCCGGGTTCGCCAGCGTCGGTGAGCCTCAAGCGGTTCTCCGGCAGCATGGATGCAGCGCTGCGCACTGGCCAGTTCGTCGAGGTCGAAGGCAGTGCCCAAGCGCTACGGGTGTTCGGCCTGCTCAACTTCAACTCCATCGGCCGGCGCTTGCGCCTGGACTTTTCCGACCTGTTCGACAAAGGCCTGGCCTACGACCGGGTCAAAGGCTTGCTGGTGGCCAGTAACGGAGTCTACGTGACCCGCGAGCCAATCGCCGTGACTGGCCCGTCGAGCAACTTCGAGCTGGACGGTACTCTGGACCTGGTAAGCGACCGGGTCGATGCCAACCTGCAGGTAAGCCTGCCGGTGACCAACAACCTGCCGCTGGCGGCCCTGATTGTCGGCGCGCCGGCGGTGGGCGGGGCGCTGTTCCTGGTCGACCGGCTGATCGGGGACCGTGTGTCGCGCTTCGCCAGCGTGCACTACCGTGTCGAAGGTCCGGTGAAAGAGCCTAGAATCACATTTGTGAAACCTTTCGAGAAATCCCGCTAGGAGTGCCCATGAAGGCAGCTGTAATCCAGATGGTCAGCCAGGACGATGTGCTGGCCAACCTGCAGCGTGCCGGTGCCCTGCTGGAGCAGGCCGCGCTTGGCGGTGCGCGGCTGGCCGTGCTGCCGGAAAACTTCGCCGCCATGGGCCGCAAGGACGCCGCTGCCATCGGCCGCGCCGAAGCGTTGGGCGAAGGGCCGATCCTGCCATGGTTGAAACGCACCGCCCGCGACCTCAAGTTATGGATTGTCGCCGGTACCTTGCCATTGCCACCGGTCGGCCAGCCCGAAGCCAAGGCCCATGCCTGCTCGCTGTTGATCGACGAACACGGTGAGGTGGCGGCACGCTATGACAAGCTGCACCTGTTCGATGTGGACGTTGCCGACAACCGTGGCCGCTACCGCGAGTCCGATGACTACGCCCACGGCGCCCAGGTGGTGGTGGCTGATACGCCGGTGGGGCGGCTGGGGCTGAGCGTGTGCTACGACCTGCGCTTCCCCGAGCTGTACAGCGCACTGCGTGCCGCCGGCGCGGAACTGATCACTGCACCGGCCGCCTTCACTGCGGTAACGGGCGCGGCGCACTGGGAAGTGCTGGTACGCGCCCGGGCCATCGAGACCCAGTGCTACCTGCTGGCTGCGGCGCAAGGCGGGACTCACCCGGGGCCACGGGAAACCCATGGCCATGCGGCGATCGTCGACCCCTGGGGGCGCATCGTCGCGGAACAGGCGCAAGGTGAAGCGGTACTGCTCGCCGAGCGCGACATTGACGAACAAGCGTCCATCCGGGCGCGCATGCCGGTGGTATCGCACCGGCGCTTTTTCTCGCAGGGCGCGTTGCGGCCTGCGCACACCTCGGAGTGACTATGAGCCAGATGTTATCCACCGTCAGCGAGCAGCTCCTGGCCCCAGGCGGCTTGACCCTGGACAGCCTGCAGAGCGTGCTGGGTGAGTTGGCCGGCCCCGGCATCGACGCCGCCGACCTGTATTTCCAGGGGCAGATCTCGGAAACCTGGGCGCTGGAAGACGGCATCGTCAAAGAGGGCAGTTTCAACCTCGACCAGGGCGTGGGCGTGCGTGCCCAGTCCGGTGAAAAGACCGGCTTTGCCTACAGCAACGCGATCAACCTCGAAGCGCTGACCTCGGCCGCCCGTGCCGCCCGTTCGATCTCGCGTGCCGGCCAGAACGGCAAGGTGCAGGCCTTCCGCAGCCAGGATGTGGCCGCCCTTTATCCGGCGGACAACCCGCTGGATGTGCTCAGCCGTGCCGAGAAGGTCGAGCTGCTCAAGCGCGTCGACGCCGCCACCCGCGCCCTGGACCCGCGTATCCAGCAGGTCAGTGTGAGCATGGCCGGGGTCTGGGAGCGCATCCTGATCGCTGCGGCCGATGGCAGCCTGGCCGCCGACGTGCGTCCGCTGGTGCGCTTCAACGTCAGCGTCATCGTCGAGCAGAATGGCCGTCGCGAGCGGGGCGGGCAGGGCGGTGGCGGGCGTACCGACTACCGCTTCTTCACCGAAGAGCGGGTCATGGGCTATGCCCGCGAAGCGCTGCGCCAGGCCCTGGTGAACCTGGAGGCGATCCCGGCTCCGGCTGGTACCCTGCCTGTGGTGTTGGGTTCGGGCTGGTCGGGCGTGCTGCTGCACGAGGCTGTCGGCCATGGCCTGGAAGGTGACTTCAACCGCAAGGGCAGTTCGGCGTTCAGCGGCCGCATTGGTGAGAAAGTGGCGTCGAGCCTGTGCACCATCGTCGACGACGGCACCCTCGAAGGCCGCCGAGGCTCGCTGAGCGTGGATGACGAAGGCACCCCGACCGAGTGCACCACGCTGATCGAGAACGGAGTGCTCAAGGGCTACATGCAGGACAAGCTGAACGCACGCCTGATGGGCATGGCGGTGACCGGCAATGGCCGGCGCGAATCCTACGCGCACCTGCCGATGCCCCGCATGACCAACACTTACATGCGTGCGGGTGAAAGCGACCCGCAGGAAATCATCGCTTCGGTGAAGAAGGGCATCTACTGCGCCAACCTCGGCGGTGGCCAGGTGGACATCACCAGCGGCAAGTTCGTGTTCTCGACCAGTGAGGCCTACCTGATCGAAGACGGCAAGATTACCGCGCCGGTGAAAGGGGCAACCCTGATCGGCAACGGTCCGGAGGCGATGAGCCGGGTGTCGATGGTCGGTAACGACCTGGCGCTGGACAGCGGGGTAGGGACTTGCGGCAAGGACGGGCAGTCGGTGCCGGTGGGGGTCGGCCAGCCGACCTTGAAGCTGGATGCGATTACCGTGGGCGGTACAGGGGCGTGACGGCCATCTGGGACCGCTTTGCGGTCCTTTCGCGACGCAAGGCCGCTCCCACAGGGATTGCGCCATGCAGAAATGGCTGTGCACTTACTGTGGGAGCGGCCTTGTGTCGCGATTGGGTCGCAAAGCGGCCCCAGGGTGATCAGCGTAACCCGCGCTGCAGTTCGTCGAGGTCGCGGATGTACTTGAACACTTTGCGCGCGGCGGCAGGCGGCTTGTTCCGCGCCTTCTCGTGCTGGGCATGGCGTACCAGCGAGCGCAGCTGCTGGCGATCGGTGTCGGGGTACTCATTGACGAAGCGCTCGAGGTCTTCGTCGTTACCGTCGATCAGCCGGTCGCGCCAGCGCTCCAGGCTGTGGAAGCGCTCGTTGTACTGGCGAGTCGAGCTGTCCATCTGTTCGAGCAGGGCTTGGATGGCATCCAGGTCCTGCACGCGCATCAGCTTGCCGACAAACGACATGTGGCGTTTGCGGGCACCGTGAGCGGTGTGCTTGCTGGCTTCGGCCAGGGCCTTGCGCAGCTCGTCGGTCAACGGCAGGCGGGCCAGGGTATCGGCCTTGAGCGTGGTTAGGCGCTCGCCGAGTTCGACCAGCGCATGCAGCTCGCGCTTGATCTGGGTTTTGCTTTTTTCGCCGTCGAAGGCGTCGTCGTTTGAATCAACCATGGTGGCAGTCCGCTAGAAATCGCCGCCATGATAACCAGTCGGGGGCCGCTTGTCCGGCCCGGTCGTAGAATGACCCTCGCCGAACGCAGAATTTGAGTGGAGAGAACCATGAGTGCAGTCCAGAGCGTAGGTCCGAAAGACCTGCCAGCATTGCAGGAGCAGGTCGAGGCGATCATCGCCGAGGCGCGCCGCCAGGGGGCCAGTGCCTGCGAAGTGGCGGTGTCGCTGGAGCAGGGCCTGTCCACCACGGTACGCCAGCGTGAGGTCGAAACGGTCGAGTTCAACCGCGACCAGGGCTTTGGCATCACCCTCTATGTGGGCCAGCGCAAAGGCTCGGCCAGCACCTCGGCCAGTGGCCCGGAAGCGATCCGCGAAACCGTCACCGCCGCCTTGGCGATTGCCAGGCATACCTCCGAGGACGAATGTTCCGGCCTGGCCGACGCAGCGCTGATGGCCCGCGAGATCCCGGACCTGGACCTGTACCACGACTGGGACCTCGAGCCGGAGAAGGCCATCGAGATGGCCCTGGCCTGCGAGGCGGCGGCGTTCGACGCTGACCCGCGCATCCTCAACGCCGACGGCACCACCCTCAATACCCACCAGGGCTGTCGCGTGTATGGCAACAGTCATGGTTTCATCGGTGGCTACGCCTCAACCCGGCACAGCCTGAGCTGCGTGATGATCGCCGAAGGCGACGGGCAGATGCAGCGTGACTACTGGTACGACGTGAACCGCCAGGGCAACCTGCTGGCAGACCCGCGTAGCATCGGCGTGCGCGCTGCCCAGCGTGCCGCCAGCCGCCTGGGTGCGCGGCCGGTGCCGACGTGCGAGGTGCCAGTGTTGTTCTCGGCCGAGTTGGCCGGTGGCCTGTTCGGCAGCTTCCTGTCGGCCATCTCCGGCGGCAACCTGTACCGCAAATCCTCGTTCCTGGAGGGGACCATTGGCCAGCGGCTGTTCCCTGCCTGGCTGACCCTCGACGAGCGCCCGCATATTCCGCGGGCACTGGGCAGTGCCGCATTCGATGGCGACGGCCTGGCTACCTATGCCAAGCCGTTCGTCGACAAGGGCGAGCTGGTGTCGTACCTGTTGGGTACCTATTCCGGGCGCAAGCTGGGTTTGCCAAGCACCGCCAACGCCGGTGGCGTGCACAACCTGTTCGTCAGCCATGGGGTCGAGGACCAGGCGGCGCTGATCCGGCGCATGGGGCGCGGACTGCTGGTGACCGAGTTGATGGGACATGGCCTGAACATGGTGACGGGGGATTATTCCCGCGGCGCGGCAGGGTTCTGGGTCGAGAATGGCGAGATCCAGCACGCGGTGCAGGAAGTGACCATTGCCGGGAACATGAAAGACATGTTCCAGCAGATTGTCGCGATTGGCTGCGATCTTGAGACACGCAGCAACATTCACACCGGTTCGGTGCTGATCGAGCGGATGACCGTTGCTGGCAGCTGATCTTTAGCCTGTACCGGCCTATTCGCGGGTGAACCCGCTCCCACAAGTAATGCGCAGTCATCAAGTACGGCGCCGTCCCTGTGGGAGCGGGTTCACCCGCGAAGAGGCCGGTGCAGGCAGTAGAGATTTCTCAATGCAACAAAAAAGACCCGGCCCCCGCGCCGGGTTTTTTGTTTCATCATCTCCCTCTTGAAGTGATTATGTTTATCACTTAATAATGAATATCATTATCCAGTAACCCGGCGATGATGTTCATGAAACCCGTCCTCCGCGAACTGCCCTACCTGGAAAACTGGCGCTGGCTCAGCCGCCGCATCCGCTGTGCGCTCGAGCCCGACGAGCCGCGTCTGATCGAGCATTACCTGGCTGAAGGCCGCTATCTGGTGTGCTGCACCGAGACCTCGCCGTGGACGGTGGCACTGACCTCCTTCCGCCTGCTGCTGGATACCGCCTGCGACCGCATGCTGCCCTGGCATTGGCGCTGCCTGTGCCTGGACCAGGCCTGGCGCCCACTGCTGGACCTGCGCAACCTCGACCGCGAGGCGCAAAACCAGCGTTGGCAGCCCTATGCCCTGCAGTTGGCCAATTGCCGCCTGCTGCCGTCGATCTCTCCCGATGAACTGATGCAAGGATTTGATGATGAGTGATACCCGTATCGAGCGTGACAGCATGGGCGAACTGCAGGTGCCGGCCCAGGCCCTGTACGGTGCCCAGACCCAGCGCGCGGTCGACAACTTCCCGGTCAGCGGCCAGCGCATGCCGGCCCAGTTCATTCGCGCACTGCTGCTGGCCAAGGCCGCCGCAGCCAAGGCCAACGTCGAACTGGAGCAGCTGTCGAGCGCGCAAGGGCAGGCCATCGTAACCGCAGTCGAGCAACTGCTGGCGGGTGACTTCATCCAGCATTTCCCGGTGGATGTGTTCCAGACCGGCTCCGGTACCAGCTCGAACATGAACGCCAACGAGGTGATCGCCACGCTGGCCAGCCGCGTGCTGGGTGAGGCGGTCAACGCCAACGACCACGTCAACTGTGGCCAGAGCAGCAACGACATCATCCCGACCACCATTCATGTCAGCGCCGCTCTGGCCCTGCACGAGCAGCTGCTGCCTGCCCTGGCGCACCTGGTACAGGTGATAGAGGCCAAGTCGGCACAGGTGCATCCGTACGTGAAGACTGGTCGCACCCACCTGATGGACGCCATGCCAGTGCGCATGAGCCAGGTGCTCGATGGCTGGGCGGCGCAGATCAGTGGCGCCAAGGCACACATCGAAGCGACCCTGCCGAGCTTGCAGGCGCTGGCCCAGGGTGGCACTGCCGTGGGCACCGGCATCAACGCCCATCCACGGTTCGCTGCCGGTTTCGCCCATCAGCTCAGCGGCCTGACTCAGGTCGAGTTCACCCCCGGGCAGAACCTGTTCGCCCTGATCGGCTCGCAGGACACCGCCGTGGCCCTGTCTGGCCAGCTCAAGACTGCCGCCGTGGCGCTGATGAAGATCGCCAACGACTTGCGCTGGATGAACTCCGGCCCGCTGGCCGGGCTGGGCGAAATCGAACTGCAAGGTCTGCAGCCGGGCTCTTCGATCATGCCAGGCAAGGTCAACCCGGTGATCCCGGAGGCCACCGCCATGGTCGCCGCCCAGGTGATCGGCAATGACGCCACCATCGCCATCGCAGGCCAATCCGGCAACTTCGAGCTGAACGTGATGCTGCCGGTGATCGCCCGCAACCTGCTGGAGAGCATCGAACTGATGGCCAACGTCAGCCGCCTGCTCGCCGACAAGGCCATCGCCAGCTTCAAGGTCAACGAAAGCAAGCTCAAGGAAGCCCTGGCCCGCAACCCGATTCTGGTCACGGCGCTCAACCCGATCATCGGTTACCTCAAGGCCGCCGAAATCGCCAAGACCGCCTACAAGCAGGGGCGTCCGATCATCGATGTGGCGCTGGAGCATACCGACCTGTCGCGTGACCAGCTGGAAGCGCTGCTGGACCCGGAAAAACTCACTGCCGGTGGTATCTGACCCCGAGTCACGGCCCAAGCGCCAGCGATGGCCGCGTTGGTCATCGCCCAACCCATGCCTACGGAATTCACTGATATGCCCCATACCTTGCCTGCACTGCCTTACGCCTACACTGCGCTGGAACCGCACATCGACGCGCAGACCATGGAAATCCACCACTCCAGGCACCACCAGGCCTATGTCAATGGCCTCAACGCCGCCATCGAAGGCACCGAATGGGCTGAATGGCCGGTGGAAAAGCTGCTCGGCGCGGTCGGGCAATTGCCGGAAAACCTTCGTGGTGCAGTGATCAACCATGGCGGTGGGCACGCCAACCACAGCCTGTTCTGGACCGTGATGTCGCCGCAGGGTGGGGGAGAGCCGCAGGGCGCTCTGGCGCAGGCCGTCGACGCCCAGCTGGGCGGCTTCGCTGCCTTCAAGGAGGCCTTCACCAAGGCTGCGTTGACCCGCTTCGGCAGTGGCTGGGCCTGGCTCAGCGTGAGCCCGCAGAAAACCCTGGTGGTGGAAAGCAGCGGCAACCAGGACAGCCCGCTGATGCATGGCAACACGCCAATCCTCGGCCTGGACGTGTGGGAGCATGCCTACTACCTGAAGTACCAGAACCGTCGTCCGGAATACATCGGTGCCTTCTATAACGTCATTGACTGGGCGGAAGTGGAGCGCCGCTACCTCGAAACCCTGAAGTGAGTCTACCCGGTATGCGCTCTCAGATGATGTCTGTCAGCCGTGTGCGCCTGTTTCGCCTGGCGCTTGGGACTTTGCTGTTGCTGGCAGGCACTGCGCTGCTATTGGCGCGCGGCTTCGCCTGGTTGGACCTGGTCTGGCCAGCTTGGGGCTGTGCATCGGTTTGCGCCGGATGATGGGGCGTTCACCGGCTTCGCTGTGGGAGCGGCACATAACTCATTGAATTAGCGGGGACGCTGTGGAAGCGGCTTTAGCCGCGAACACCGGCGCAGCCGGTGCCATGCACCGCGTTGGATTCTTCGCGGCTAAAGCCGCTCCCACAGGGTACGCGTACCGCTTGCGAATTCAGTTCTCTACGCGATAGCGCAGCCCAAAGGACTGGGCAATCTCCCACAGGCGTTGTGCGCAAAAACGCTGTTCCCACACGGACCGTGCGGGCCAGCGAAATTCATTCGCCTTCGTCGAAGAAGTTGTTGATCAGCTCGACCAGCGCATCCATGGCTTCAACGTCCTGCTCACCTTCGGTATACAGGTGCACCTGGGTACCTTTGCCTGCTGCCAGCATCATCACCGCCATGATGCTCTTGCCATCCACCAGTTTGTCCGGTGCACGCCCAACCCTGACCTGGCAGGGGAAGCGGCCGGCAACGCCGACGAACTTGGCTGCCGCCCGGGCATGCAGACCCAGCTTGTTGATGATGGTGATTTCACGGGCGGGCATCGTGGGGCGGATCCTTGGGCTAGAGGTCGCGGTGGCGGACCTGGACGTTTTTCAGGGATTGCTGCAGCAACTGGCCAAGGCGCTCGGTGATGTACACCGAGCGGTGGTGGCCGCCGGTGCAGCCAATGGCAATGGTGACGTAGGCACGGTTGCTGGCGGCGAAGCGGGGCAGCCACTTGAGCAGGTAGCTGGAAATGTCGTTGAACATCTCTTCGACATCCGCCTGTGCGGCCAGGTAGTCGATCACCGGTTGCTCAAGGCCGGAGTGCTCACGCAGTTCGGGCTTCCAGTAGGGGTTGGGCAGGCAGCGCACATCGAACACCAGGTCGGCATCGACCGGCATTCCGCGCTTGAAACCGAACGACTCGACCAGGAACGCCGTTCCAGGTTCGGGCTGGTTGAGCAGGCGCAGCTTGATCGAATCACGCAGCTGGTACAGGTTCAGGCTGGTAGTGTCGATCTTCAGGTCGGCCAGGTCTGCAATCGGCCCCAGTAATTCGCTTTCCACCCGAATCGCTTCCGCGAGCGAGCGGTCGGCGTTGGTCAGCGGGTGGCGTCGGCGGGTTTCCGAGAAGCGCTTGAGCAGTACGTCTTCGTCGGCATCCAGGTACAGCACGTCGCACTGGATATGCCGGGCGCGGGCTTCTTCGAGCAACTCGGGGAAACGCGTCAGGTGGCTGGGCAGGTTGCGTGCGTCGATCGACACGGCAACCTTGGGTTGCAGTAATTCGGTGTTGATCAGCGCATTTTCCGCCAGCTGCGGCAGCAGCCCGGCGGGCAGGTTGTCAATGCAGTAGAAACCGTTGTCTTCCAGGACATCGAGGGCGGTGCTCTTGCCGGAGCCGGACCGGCCGCTGACGATGATCAGGCGCATGTTCAGTGCTCGTTCTGTACGTCCAGGACAACCTGGAACAGGGCCTCGCTGCTGGTGGCCGCACGCAGGCGATCACGGACCTCCTTGCGATCGAGCATGCTGGCAATCTGGCGCAGCAGTTCCAGATGGGCATCGGTGGCGGCTTCTGGCACCAGCAGGACGAACAGCAGGTCCACCGGCGCGCCATCGATGGCGTCGTAGTCGATAGGCGCTTCCAGGTGCAGCAGGGCGCTGACCGGAGCGGAACATCCTTCAAGCCGACAGTGCGGGATGGCGATGCCGTTGCCGAAACCGGTCGAGCCGAGTTTTTCCCGGGCGACCAGTTTTTCGAAGACGTCCTGCATCTCCAGTTCGGGCACTTGTTCGGCGATGACGGTGGCGACCTTTTCCAGGGCGCGCTTCTTGCTGCCGCCCGGCACGTTCACGAGGGAACGGCCGGGGGTCAGGATGGTTTCAAGTCGGATCATGGATGAGGGGGATCAGCGGGCGGCTGCACCTTGCAGCAGGCTTTGCTGTTTTTCCTTGTGTTTTTTCAGTTGGCGGTCGAGCTTGTCGGCCAAGGCGTCGATCGCTGCATACATGTCTTCGTGTTCGGCGTTGGCAACCACTTCGCCGCCGGGAATCTGCAAGGTCGCCTCGACCTTCTGCTGCAGCTTCTCGACTTTCATGATGACCTGCACGTTGGTGATCTTGTCGAAGTGACTTTCCACGCGAGCGAGCTTTTCAAGCACATAATCGCGCAGTGGCTGGGTGACTTCTACATGCTGTCCACTGATATTGACTTGCATACAGCTTCTCCTTTGTTGCCCGTGCATAAAGAGGCAGGTCTTGCACCTGCCCCACAAACGCTGTGGCACATCTCAGGGGCTACATCAGTCGCTTGCGCTCGCTCGACGGTGCGATGCCGAGGGACTCGCGGTACTTGGCGACGGTGCGACGGGCTACCTGGATGCCTTGTGCCTCCAGTAAACCAGCGATCTTGCTGTCACTCAATGGCTTTTTCTGATTTTCCGCCGCAACCAGTTTCTTGATGATCGCGCGGATCGCCGTAGACGAGCATTCTCCGCCTTCGGAGGTGCTGACGTGGCTGGAGAAAAAGTATTTCAGTTCGTAGATGCCACGCGGCGTGTGCATGTATTTCTGCGTGGTTACCCGCGAAATGGTCGACTCGTGCATGCCCACCGCTTCGGCGATGTCATGCAGCACCAGAGGCTTCATCGCTTCGTCGCCGTGGTCGAGGAAGCCGCGCTGGTGCTCGACGATCTGCGTGGCCACCTTCATCAGGGTTTCGTTGCGGCTTTGCAGGCTCTTGATGAACCAGCGCGCTTCCTGCAGCTGGTTGCGCATGAAGGTGTTGTCGGCGCTGGTGTCGGCCCGGCGCACGAAGCCGGCGTACTGCGGGTTGACGCGCAGGCGCGGAATGGCCTCCTGGTTCAGCTCTACCAGCCAGCGGTCGCTGTCCTTGCGTACGATGACGTCGGGTACCACGTACTCAGGCTCGCTGGACTCAATCTGCGAGCCGGGGCGCGGGTTGAGGCTTTGTACCAGCTCGATGACCTGGCGCAGCTCGTCTTCCTTGATTTTCATGCGACGCATCAGCTGGCTGTAGTCACGGCTGCCGAGCAGGTCGATGAAGTCGCTGACCAGGCGCTTGGCTTCGGCCATCCACGGGGTGCTCGCGGGCAGCTGGCGCAGTTGCAGCAACAGGCATTCGCCAAGGGTGCGGGCGGCAACGCCGGCTGGCTCGAACTGCTGGATGCGGTGCAGTACAGCTTCGACTTCGTCCAGCTCGATATCCAGCTCCGGGTCGAAACCGGCGCAGATCTCCTCGAGGGTGTCTTCCAGGTAGCCCTGGCCGTTGATGCTGTCGATCAGGGTGACGGCGATCAGGCGGTCGGTGTCGGACATCGGGGCCAGGTTGAGTTGCCACAACAGGTGGCTTTGCAGGCTTTCGCCGGCCGATGTACGGGTGGTGAAGTCCCACTCGTCGTCGTCGTTGCTCGGCAGGCTGCTGGCACTGGTCTGGTAGATGTCTTCCCAGGCGGTGTCGACCGGCAGCTCGTTGGGGATGCGCTCGCTCCACTCACCGTCTTCCAGGGTGTCGGCACTGGTGGTGCTTTCCTGGAAGCTGTTGTCCTGGACTTCGGCGGCCGGCTTGTTCTCGGCGTTGTCCGCCATCGGGTCGCTGTTGTCGAAGTCGTCGCCGTCTTCCTGACGTTCGAGCATCGGGTTCGACTCCAGCGCTTCCTGGATTTCCTGTTGGAGGTCCAGGGTAGAAAGCTGGAGCAGGCGGATGGCCTGTTGCAACTGCGGGGTCATCGTCAGTTGCTGGCCCATTTTTAGGACGAGCGATGGTTTCATGGCTGGGGCTTAATACCTTGTTCGCCGGCGCGCATGCGCCATCCACTACACGAGGGCGCCGGGGCGCCGGATAAAGCAAGTTTTATGCCTTAAATTGTAGCGTTTGCCTAGAGTACCGTAACAACTTTACCCGGGTTGCAGGGCAATTTGCCGGTACTCCAGGCGCGTGCCGGGCTCAGAGCCGGAACTCGTGGCCCAGGTAAACCTCTTTGACCAGGTCGTTGGCCAGGATGGTTTCGGCGTCGCCTTCGGCGATCAGCCGGCCATCATTGACGATATAGGCGGTTTCGCAGATATCCAGGGTCTCACGCACGTTGTGGTCGGTGATCAGTACGCCGATGCCCTTGGCCTTGAGGTGGTGGATGATCTGCTTGATGTCGCCGACCGAAATCGGGTCGACACCGGCAAACGGTTCGTCCAGCAGGATGAACTTGGGTGCGGTCGCCAACGCGCGGGCAATTTCCACGCGGCGGCGCTCACCACCGGAAAGGCTCATGCCGAGGTTGTCGCGAATGTGGCTGATGTGGAACTCCTGCAGCAGGCTTTCCAGCTCTTTGCGCCGGCCGTCGCGGTCGAGGTCCTTGCGGGTCTCGAGGATGGCCATGATGTTGTCGGCCACCGACAGCTTGCGGAAGATCGAGGCTTCCTGTGGCAGGTAGCCGATGCCGGCGCGGGCGCGACCATGCATGGGCTGGTGGCTGACATCGAGGTTGTCGATCAGCACGCGCCCCTGTTCGGCCTGGACCAGGCCGACGATCATGTAGAAGCAGGTGGTCTTGCCGGCGCCGTTGGGGCCGAGCAGGCCGACGATCTGGCCGCTGTCGATCGACAGGCTGACGTCACGCACGACCTGCCGCCCCTTGTAACTCTTGGCCAGGTGCTGGGCTTTGAGGGTTGCCATTTACTCGGCCTTCTTCTTGGGCTGGATCACCATGTCGATACGCTGACGCGGCGAAGTCACGTTGCCACCACGACCGGCGGTTGCCACCTGGGTCTTGGTGTTGTAGACGATCTTCTCGCCTTCGGTCGTGTTGCCTTCGTTCTCGACTTTGGCGCGGTCGGTGAGAACCACCAGGTCTTTCTGCGCCTGATACTGGATAGTCACGCCCCAGCCTTTCATCTTGTCCGGTTTGGCTGCGCTCTGCTGCTGCTCGAAGTAGGCCAGGTTGCCCACCGAGGTCACCACATCGATATCGCCGGAGGCGGAACGGGTGATGGTCACGGTGTTGCCTTTGATCATCATCGAACCCTGGGTGATGATCACGTCGCCGGTGTAGGTGGCCACACCCTGCTTGTCGTCCAGGTGGGCGTTGTCGGCCTGGATACGGATAGGCTGGTCACGGTCATTCGGCAGGGCGAGGGCGCTCGCGCTTCCCAGTGCTGCGCTCAGGCTGAGCAGAAGGGGGAGGGTTTTAACGAGCCTCATACTGTCCTCTTACGTTAGAGAGCAAGTCCATCTTGCCTTCTTTCAAATACGCTTTCATTCCTTTGCCCGTAGTTGTGCCACCGGCGCCGTCGATTCTAACGGCTTGCTCGGTCTGCGCATATTGCTTCTGCGGGAACACAGTCATGCGTGAGCTGGTAATGATCATTTCGCGCTGCTTTTCGTCGGTGCGGGCGACCCGTACGTTGTCGATCAGTTCGACTTCGCTGCCGTCCGGGTTGACTTCGGCGCGGGTGCTCTGCACATGCCAGGGATATTCGGTGCCGCGATACAGGTGCAGGTCCGGCGTGGTCAGCAGAGTGATTTCACTGGCCTTGAGGTGCTCGACCTTGTCTGCGGTCATTTCGTACTGCAGCTTGCCGTCGGGTAGGAACTGCAGGCTGTGGGCGTTGACCGCATAGTAGTCGATGGCGCTTTCGTCGACCTGGGCCACCGGCTTGTCGAGGAAGCTTTCCGGGCTGACATTCCAGTAGCCGATCGCTACCAGCAGCGCGGCGATCACTGCGAGCAGCGCAATGTTGCGGGCTTTCTTGCTGAACATGGGCAGCCTTACAGGTAATTGGCGTTGGCAGCGTCCAGGGTGCCCTGGGCGTGCATGATCAGTTCGCAGAATTCACGGGCTGCGCCTTCGCCGCCACGTGCCTGGGTCACGCCATGGGCGTGCTGGCGAACGAACGGAGCGGCATTGGCCACGGCCATGCCCAATGCTACCCGACGAATGACCGGCAGGTCGGGCAGGTCGTCGCCCAGGTAGGCCACTTGATCATAGCTTAGGCCCAGTTCGGCGAGCAGGCCGTCAAGCACGACCAATTTGTCCTCGCGCCCCTGGTACAGGTGCGGGATACCGAGGTTTTTCGCCCGGCGCTCGACCACAGGGGTCTTGCGCCCGCTGATGATCGCAGTGGTCACGCCCGAGGCCATGAGCATCTTGATGCCCTGACCGTCGAGGGTATTGAAGGTCTTGAATTCGCTGCCGTCCTCGAGGAAGTACAGGCGCCCGTCGGTGAGCACGCCGTCCACGTCGAACACTGCCAGCTTGATGTGCTTGCCGCGTTGCATGAGGTCCTGGTTCATTCCATCGCTCCTTTACATCACGCCGGCGCGCAGCAGGTCGTGCATGTTCAGCGCGCCGGTGGGGCGGTCTTCGCGGTCCACCACCACCAGGGCGCCAATCTTGTGGTCTTCCATGATCTTCAGGGCCTCGGCCGCGAGCATTTCGGCGCGGGCCGTCTTGCCGTGCACGGTCATGACCTGGTCGATCAGGGTGGTGTGGACGTCGATGTTGCGGTCCAGGCTGCGGCGCAGGTCGCCGTCGGTGAAGATCCCGGCCAGCTTGCCGTCGGCTTCGACGATCACGGTCATGCCCAGGCCTTTGCGGGACATTTCAAGGAGCGCGTCCTTGAGCAGGGTGCCGCGGGGCACCTGGGGCAGTTCGTCGCCGGCGTGCATCACGTTCTCCACCTTGAGCAGCAGGCGACGGCCCAATGCGCCACCCGGGTGCGAGAAGGCAAAGTCCTCGGCAGTGAAGCCGCGGGCTTCGAGCAGGGCAATGGCCAGCGCGTCGCCCAGCACCAGCGATGCGGTGGTGGAGGAGGTGGGGGCCAGGTTCAGCGGGCAGGCCTCTTGCTCGACGCGGGCGTCGAGGTTGACCTCGGCAGCCTGGGCCAGTGGCGAGTCCGGGTTGCCGGTCAGGCTTATCAGCTTGATGCCCAGGCGCTTGATCAGTGGCAGCAGGGTGACGATTTCGGCGGTGCTGCCGGAATTCGACAGGGCAAGGATGACATCATCGCGGGTGATCATGCCCATGTCGCCATGGCTGGCTTCGGCCGGGTGCACGAAAAACGCCGGTGTGCCGGTGCTGGCCAGGGTGGCGGCGATCTTGTTGCCGATGTGCCCGGACTTGCCCATGCCGACCACGACGACCCGGCCCTTGCTGGCCAGGATCAGTTCGCAGGCCTTGACGAAATTGTCGTCGATGCGCGCCAGCAGGGCCTCTACGGCCTCGAGTTCCAGGCGCAGGGTGCGTTGGGCGGATTGGATCAGCTCGCTGGATTGGCTCATGTCGAAAAAGCAGTGCCTGATGAAAAGGCGGCGATTATAGCTGCAATGGAAGAAACCCTCACGCTTTCGATTGCCGTGGTGAATGTCTCGCCAGCCTGTCGCAGGGCTGAACGAGTCGCTAGCCGACCTTGGGGCGGCGCTGTCAGCGGTGCTATAGTTCGCCGCTATTCGGCCTGCCAGGGGCGCTTGTGCCTTCCAGATGAAGGCCGACGTCCATTAGGACGAGGCTGCACTAGCAAGGAGTCTAGATGAGTGTGGATAGCGCCTACGCGGTCGAGTTGAAGGGGGTTACCTTCAAACGCGGTTCGCGCAGCATTTTCAGCAACGTCGACATTCGCATCCCGCGCGGCAAGGTCACCGGTATCATGGGGCCATCGGGTTGCGGCAAGACCACGTTGCTTCGCCTGATGGGCGCGCAGTTGCGCCCCTCCAGCGGTGAGGTCTGGGTTGCCGGGCAGAACCTGCCGACGTTGTCGCGCAGCGACCTGTTCGACGCCCGCAAGCAGATGGGCGTGCTGTTCCAGAGCGGCGCGCTGTTCACCGATCTCGATGTGTTCGAGAACGTCGCGTTCCCGCTGCGCGTGCATACCCAGCTGTCGGACGAGATGATCCGCGATATCGTGCTGATGAAGCTGCAGGCCGTGGGGCTGCGCGGTGCCATCGACCTGATGCCCGATGAGCTGTCCGGTGGCATGAAGCGCCGTGTGGCGCTGGCCCGGGCGATTGCCCTTGACCCGCAGATCCTCATGTACGACGAACCGTTCGTCGGCCAGGACCCGATCGCCATGGGTGTATTGGTGCGTCTGATCCGCCTGCTGAACGACGCCTTGGGTATCACCAGCATCGTCGTTTCTCACGACCTGGCGGAAACTGCCAGCATCGCCGACTACATCTATGTGGTAGGTGATGGCCAGGTGCTGGGCCAGGGGACGCCTGACGAGCTGATGGGCTCGGACAACCCCCGTATTCGCCAGTTCATGAAGGGCGATCCGGACGGCCCGGTGCCTTTCCACTTCCCTGCGCCTGACTACCGCGCCGACCTGCTGGGAGCGCGTTGATGCGCAGAAAATCCTTACTCGAACGCGTCCGCCTGCTGGGGCGCTCGGCCATCGACGTGCTGGCCGTGCTGGGGCGCTCCTGCCTGTTCCTGTTCCATGCGCTGATCGGCCGTGGCGGCATTGGTGGCGGCTTCCAGCTGCTGACCAAGCAGCTGTACTCGGTGGGCGTGCTGTCGCTGGCGATCATCGTCGTGTCCGGGGTGTTCATCGGCATGGTGCTGGCGCTGCAGGGCTTCAGCATCCTGACCAAGTACGGCTCGGAGCAGGCAGTGGGGCAGATGGTTGCCCTGACCCTGCTGCGCGAGCTCGGCCCGGTGGTGACGGCGTTGCTGTTCGCCGGCCGTGCCGGTTCGGCGCTGACCGCAGAAATCGGCAACATGAAGTCCACCGAGCAGTTGTCGAGCCTTGAAATGATCGGCGTCGACCCGCTCAAGTACATCGTTGCGCCGCGCCTGTGGGCCGGTTTCATCTCGCTGCCGTTGCTGGCGCTGATTTTCAGCGTGGTCGGTATCTGGGGTGGCTCGTGGGTGGCGGTGGACTGGCTGGGCGTCTACGAGGGCTCGTTCTGGGCCAACATGCAGAACAGTGTTTCGTTCACCGACGACGTGCTCAACGGGCTGATCAAGAGCCTGGTATTTGCCTTCGTCACGACCTGGATCGCCGTATTCCAGGGGTACGACTGTGAGCCCACTTCAGAAGGGATCAGCCGTGCCACCACCAAGACCGTGGTCTATGCCTCGTTGGCAGTGCTGGGTCTGGACTTTATTCTGACCGCCTTGATGTTTGGAGATTTCTGATGCAAAACCGCACCCTGGAAATCGGTGTCGGCCTGTTCCTTCTGGCCGGGATCCTGGCGCTGCTGCTGCTCGCCCTGCGTGTCAGCGGGCTGTCGGCCAGCCCGAGCAGCGATACCTATAAAGTTTATGCCTACTTCGACAATATCGCCGGTTTGACGGTCAGAGCTAAAGTGACCATGGCCGGTGTGACCATCGGCAAGGTTACCGCCATCGATCTGGACCGTGATTCCTACACCGGTCGAGTGACGCTGCAACTGGACAAGTCGGTGGACAACCTGCCGACCGACTCCACGGCCTCGATCCTCACTGCCGGGTTGCTTGGCGAGAAGTACATCGGCATCAGCGTGGGCGGTGAGGACCAGGTGCTCAAGGACGGCGGGACCATCCACGACACCCAGTCGGCGCTGGTGCTGGAAGATCTGATTGGCAAGTTCCTGCTCAACTCCGTTGGCAAGGAACCGAAAGAAGCGCAACCGGCTAATTAAGGAGTTTCCATGATTTCGATCCTGCGACGTGGCCTGCTGGTCCTGCTGGCGGCCTTCCCCCTGATGGCAATGGCCGCGCAGTCGCCGCACGATGTGGTGCAGAGCACCACCACCGAACTGCTGGGTGAGCTCAAGGCCAACAAGGAGCAGTACAAGTCCAACCCGCAAGCGTTCTACGACACCCTTGACCGGATCCTCGCGCCCGTGGTGGATGCCGACGGTATTTCCAAAAGCATCATGACCGTCAAGTATTCGCGCAAGGCCACCCCCGAGCAGATGCAGCGCTTCCAGGAAAACTTCAAGCGCAGCCTGTTCCAGTTCTACGGTAACGCGCTGCTGGAGTACAACAACCAGGGTATCGTCGTAGACCCGGCCAAGGCCGATGACGGCAAGCGCGCCTCCGTAGGCATGAAGGTCACCGGCAACAATGGCGCCGTGTACCCGGTGCAGTACACCCTGGAAAATCTGGGTGGCGAATGGAAAGTGCGTAACGTGATCGTCAACGGCATCAACATCGGCAAGCTGTTCCGCGACCAGTTCGCCGACGCCATGCAGCGCAATGGCGGCGACCTGGACAAGACCATCGACGGCTGGGCCGGCGAAGTGGCCAAGGCCAAGCAGGCTGCCGACAACTCGCCAGAGAAGACCGTCAAATGAGTGAGGCCGGTGTAAGCATGGCCGAGCCGGGCGTGCTGCGCCTGGAAGGCGTGCTGGACTATCGCAGCGGGCCGGCCCTGCGCAAGCAGGGCAAGGCGCTGATCGCGGCCTGCCGCGAGGCGCAGATGGTGCTCGATTGCTCGGCAGTGCAGCGCTCCACCAGTGTCGGCCTGTCGTTGCTGCTGGCTTTCATGCGCGATGCCCAGGCCACCGGCAAGGGGTGCCTGGTGCGCGGCATGCCCGACGACATGCGGGAAATTGCCGAGGTCTATGACCTCGATGAAGTGCTGGCAACCTGATGGCCCGGCACGGATGATGGCCCCTCGGTCAGCGAAGCCCTCGTTGGGCTTCGCAGGCGAGGGGCTTTTTTGTATGATGGCCGACCCGTGCGCATCGGGCGCCGATTGAGGTTGAGCATGCAGGCCGTAGAAGTTAAAAGCTTCCTTGAAGAGAAATTGCCGGGTTCCCGGGTCGAAGTTGAAGGCGAAGGCTGCAACTTCCAGTTGAACGTGATCAGCGACGAGTTGGCTGGCCTGAGCCCGGTCAAACGCCAGCAGGCGATCTATGCTCACCTGAATCCGTGGATCGCCAATGGCAGCATCCATGCGGTAACCATGAAATTTTTCAGCAGCGCAGCCTGGGCTGAGCGCACCTGAGCCAACGTGGCGGCGAGATTCCAATGGACAAACTGATTATTACTGGCGGCGCTCGCCTTGATGGCGAGATCCGTATTTCGGGCGCGAAGAACGCAGCCCTGCCGATTCTGGCGGCGACCCTGCTGGCCGACGGCCCGGTCACCGTGGGCAACCTGCCGCACCTGCACGACATCACCACCATGATCGAGCTGTTCGGCCGCATGGGCATCGAGCCGGTGATCGACGAAAAGCTGGCGGTCGAGATCGATCCTCGCACCATCAAGACCCTGGTCGCGCCTTACGAGCTGGTCAAGACCATGCGCGCCTCGATTCTGGTGCTGGGCCCGATGGTCGCCCGTTTCGGCGAGGCCGAAGTGGCCCTGCCTGGCGGTTGCGCCATTGGTTCGCGTCCGGTCGACCTGCACATCCGTGGCCTCGAGGCCATGGGCGCGAAGATCGAAGTCGAAGGCGGCTACATCAAGGCCAAGGCGCCTGAGGGTGGCCTGCGCGGTGCGCACTTCTTCTTCGACACCGTCAGCGTGACCGGTACCGAGAACATCATGATGGCCGCAGCCCTGGCCAAGGGCCGCAGCGTGCTGCAGAACGCCGCGCGCGAGCCGGAAGTGGTCGACCTGGCCAACTTCATCAACGCCATGGGTGGCAAGGTTCAAGGTGCGGGTACCGACACCATCGTCATCGATGGCGTCGAGCGCCTGGCTTCGGCCAGCTACCGGGTGATGCCGGACCGTATCGAGACCGGTACCTACCTGGTTGCCGCTGCCGTGACCGGTGGCCGCGTCAAGGTCAAGGACACCGACCCGACCATCCTTGAAGCAGTACTGGAAAAACTCAAGGAAGCCGGCGCCGACATCAACACCGGCGAAGACTGGATCGAGCTGGACATGCACGGCAAGCGGCCGAAAGCCGTCAACCTGCGTACCGCCCCGTACCCGGCGTTCCCGACCGACATGCAGGCGCAGTTCATCTCGCTCAACGCCATTGCCGAAGGCACCGGTGCAGTGATCGAGACGATCTTCGAAAACCGCTTCATGCACGTCTACGAAATGCACCGCATGGGCGCGCAGATCCAGGTCGAAGGCAACACTGCCATCGTCACTGGCGTCAAGGCGCTGAAAGGCGCCCCGGTAATGGCCACCGACCTGCGTGCTTCCGCCAGCCTGGTGCTGTCGGCGCTGGTAGCCGAAGGCGATACCCTGATCGATCGCATCTACCACATCGACCGTGGTTACGAGTGCATCGAAGAAAAACTGCAGATGCTGGGCGCGAAGATCCGTCGCGTACCGGGCTAGTAGCCCTTCGGCATACCGTGTGGGAGCGGGCTTGCCCGCGAATACCGGCAGAGCCGGTGCCATGCACCGCGCTGGTTGCTTTGCGGGCAAGCCCGCTCCCACAATGAATCAAATGCGGTCGGGCTCGACGCCCGGCCGGCAGTAGCCGCTTAAGGACCGACGTTCCAATGTTGACCATCGCGCTTTCCAAAGGCCGTATTCTCGACGATACCCTGCCGTTGCTGGCCGAGGCCGGTATCGTGCCGACCGAGAACCCGGACAAGAGCCGCAAACTGATCATCCCCACCACGCAGGACGATGTGCGCCTGCTGATCGTGCGTGCCACCGACGTGCCGACCTATGTCGAGCATGGTGCCGCCGACCTGGGTGTGGCCGGCAAGGATGTGCTGATGGAGTACGGCGGCCAGGGCCTATACGAGCCCCTGGACCTGCAGATTGCCCGTTGCAAGCTGATGACCGCTGGCGTAGTCGGCGCACCCGAGCCCAAGGGCCGTCTGCGCGTGGCTACCAAGTTCGTCAACGTAGCCAAGCGCTACTACGCCGAACAGGGCCGCCAGGTCGACATCATCAAGCTGTATGGCTCGATGGAGCTGGCACCGCTGATCAACCTCGCCGACAAGATCATCGACGTTGTCGACACCGGCAACACCCTGCGTGCCAACGGCCTGGAGCCCCAGGAACTGATCGCCACGATCAGCTCGCGCCTGGTGGTCAACAAGGCCTCCATGAAAATGCAGCACGCCCGTATCCAGAGCCTGATCGACACGCTGCGCGGAGCGGTCGAATCGCGACACCGCGGCTGACTCACTACCTTCTGTGCGCGACCTTCGCTGTCGCGCCCGTCTATCCGCGTCATAGCCATTTTTCTCGGGTGCCCGCGCGGATGGACTGGTAGCCTAGGGCGCCTGAGCATTCGCCATTAATCGAGGCCCTCGCCATGACCGTGTCCACTGCAATTGCCCGTCTCAACGCTGCTGATCCGGATTTCGCCCGACATCTGGATCATCTGCTGAGCTGGGAAAGTGTGTCCGATGACGCGGTCAACCAGCGGGTGCTCGACATCATCAAGGCCGTGCGCGAGCGTGGCGATGCCGCATTGGTGGAGTTCACCCAGCGTTTCGATGGTGTCGACGCCAAATCGATCGACGACCTGATTCTCGGTCGCGAGCGCCTGGAACTGGCCCTGACCCGCATTACCCCGGTCCAGCGCGAAGCCCTGGAAAAGGCTGCCAACCGTGTGCGCATGTATCACGAGCGGCAGAAACAGGACTCCTGGCAGTACACCGAGGCCGACGGCACCGTGCTGGGCCAGAAGGTCACCCCGCTGGACCGCGCCGGCCTGTATGTGCCGGGTGGCAAGGCGTCATACCCGTCGTCGGTACTGATGAACGCCATCCCGGCCAAGGTTGCCGGCGTGGCCGAAGTGGTAATGGTTGTGCCGACCCCGCGTGGCGAGATCAACGAGCTGGTGCTGGCGGCTGCCTGCATCGCCGGTGTCGACCGGGTGTTCACCGTCGGTGGCGCCCAGGCTGTCGCCGCGCTGGCCTACGGTACCGAAAGCGTGCCGCAGGTGGACAAGATCGTCGGCCCGGGCAACATCTACGTCGCCACCGCCAAGCGCCACGTGTTCGGCCAGGTGGGTATCGACATGATCGCCGGCCCGTCGGAAATCCTCGTGGTGTGCGACGGCCAGACCGATCCGGACTGGATCGCCATGGACCTGTTCTCCCAGGCAGAGCACGACGAAGATGCCCAGGCCATCCTGGTCAGCCCGGACGCCGCCTTCCTCGACCGCGTTGCCGCCAGCATCGACAAGCTGCTGCCGACCATGGAACGTGCCGAGATCATCGAGAAGTCGATCAATGGCCGTGGCGCGCTGATCCAGGTGCGTGACATGCAGCAGGCCATTGAAGTGGCCAACCGCATTGCACCGGAGCACCTGGAGCTGTCGGTGGCCGAGCCGCAGGCCTGGCTGCCGCACATCCGCCACGCTGGCGCAATCTTCATGGGCCGCCACACCAGCGAAGCGCTGGGCGACTACTGCGCAGGGCCCAACCACGTGCTGCCGACCTCTGGTACCGCGCGTTTCTCGTCGCCACTGGGGGTGTATGACTTCCAGAAGCGTTCGTCGATCATTTTCTGCTCCGAGCAGGGGGCGTCCGAGCTGGGCCACACCGCCTCGGTCCTGGCCCGTGGCGAGTCGCTGACCGCACACGCCCGCAGCGCTGAATACCGCATCCTGACCCAAGAGAAGGGGAACTGAACATGAGTCGATTCTGGAGCCCCTTCGTCAAGGACCTGGTGCCTTACGTGCCGGGCGAGCAGCCCAAGCTGGCCCGCCTGGTCAAGCTGAACACCAACGAAAACCCCTACGGCCCGTCGCCCAAGGCGCTGGAAGCCATGCGCGGCGAGCTGAACGACAATCTGCGCCTGTACCCGGACCCGAATGGTGACCGGCTGAAGCAGGCAGTGGCCGAGTACTACGGCGTAACCCCGGCACAAGTGTTCGTCGGCAACGGCTCGGACGAGGTACTGGCGCACATCTTCCACGGCCTGTTCCAGCACGACGCGCCGCTGCTGTTCCCGGACATCAGCTACAGCTTCTACCCGGTGTACTGCGGCCTGTACGGTATCGCGTTCGAGCAGGTGGCGCTGGACCAACAGTTCCAGATCCGCATCGAGGACTACAACAAGCCCAACGCCGGCATCATCTTCCCCAACCCCAACGCGCCGACCGGCTGCCTGATGCCGCTGCAGGCGGTGGAGCAGTTGCTTCAGGCCAACCGTGATTCGGTGGTGGTGGTCGATGAAGCCTACATCGACTTCGGTGGTGAAACGGCGATCAGCCTGGTGGGCCGCTACGACAACCTGCTGGTTACCCAGACCCTGTCCAAGTCGCGCTCGTTGGCCGGGCTGCGGGTTGGCCTGGCGGTGGGCCACCCGGACCTGATCGAGGCGCTGGAGCGGATCAAGAACAGCTTCAACTCCTACCCGCTGGACCGTGCGGCGATTGTTGGCGCGGCGGCGGCGTTCGAGGACCGCGAGTACTTCGAGGAAACCTGCCGCAAGGTGATCGACAGCCGCGAGGTTTTGGTCGGGCAGCTGCAGGGCAAGGGCTTCGAAGTGCTGCCGTCGGCGGCCAACTTCATCTTCGCCCGCCATCCGCAAAAAGACGCCGGTGAGCTGGCTGCACGCCTGCGCGAGCAGGGCGTGATCGTGCGCCACTTCAAGCTGCCGCGCATTGCCCAGTTCCTGCGCATCACCATTGGCACGCCAGAGATGAACCAGGCGTTGATCGATGCGTTGAACTGACGGTATCGTCGCCGCTTCCACGGGGTAAACAGGCCCTGGAGAAGCAACTTTCTTTACTGACTGTGCTGGCCTCATCGCCGGCAAGCCAGCTCCCACAGGTACTGCACATGGCTTGAGGTCGGTGCGGTCAATGTGGGAGCGGGCTTGCCGGCGATTGCGTCAGTACAGGCAGCGCAATGACAAACCCCTTGCTCGCTAGTAAGCTAAGCTAATTCATCGGATGATTGGTTGAGTTACGTGAGCACCGAATTGAACAAGCGTTCACTGGTCGAGCTGGCCGTCGAGCGCATGCGCGAACGGATCATGCTTGGCGACTGGCAAGTCGGTCAGCGCCTGCCGACCGAGCCGGAACTGGCCCTGCAACTGGGCATCAGTCGCAACACGGTGCGTGAGGCCATGCGCGTGCTTGCGTTCAGTGGCCTGGTGGAAGTTCGCCAGGGCGACGGCAGCTACCTGCGCACAGCCCAGGACCCACTACAGGCGGTGCAGGCGATGTCGCGCTGTACGCCCGAGCAGGCCCGTGAAACCCGGCACATCCTCGAAGCCGAGGCCATCGGCCTGGCTGCATTGCGCCGAACCGATGCCGACCTGCAGGCACTGCGTGATGCCCTGGCCAACAGTGCCGGGCATTTTCACGGTGATATCGATGCCTACGTGGCCTGCGACCTGGTGTTTCACCAGCGGCTGGTCGATGCTGCCCATAACCCAGCCTTGAGCGAGCTGTACCGGTACTTTTCCGGGGTGGTGGCGGCCGCGCTGCAGCACAACATGGCGACCGTGCCGCGCTGCCAGGCCACGTTCGACCTGCATGGGCAAATCCTTGCCGCCATCGAGCAACGCGATGCGGAGCAGGCCAAGCGCCTGAGCCGTACTCTTATCGAATCCTGACTCCGAGAAAGCCATGGCTGATTCCATCACCCGTAACACCCCGCCGAGCGAGCGGGACCTCGATGAGTTGCTGATCGACGCCGAGGCTGACGACGAGCAGGTCCAACAGCAGCCGGTACTACTGCAGCGGCCTTGGCTGTTGTTGCTGGGCCTGGTGCTGGTGGCATTGAACCTGCGCCCGGCATTGTCGAGCATGGCGCCGGTGCTGGGCCTGGTGTCCGAAGGCTTGGGGCTGAATGCCTCGCAGGCCGGTTTGTTGACTACCTTGCCAGTGCTATGCCTGGGCCTGTTCGCCCCGTTGGCGCCGGTGCTGGCGCGGCGTTTTGGCAGCGAGCGGGTGATTCTCGGCATCCTCGCCACCCTGGCGCTTGGCATCGTCGTGCGCAGTAGCCTAGGGGCTACCGGGGTGTTCCTCGGCAGCCTCATCGCGGGGGCCAGCATCGGCATCATTGGCGTGCTGTTGCCGGGTATCGTCAAGCGCGACTTCCCGCAGCACGCCGGCACACTGACCGGTGTCTATACCATGGCGCTGTGCCTGGGGGCGGCGATGGCGGCGGGGGCGACCGTCCCGCTGGCGCAGCATTTCGACGGCAGCTGGGCGCTGGGGCTGGGCTTCTGGGCAGTGCCGGCCCTGCTGGCCATGCTGGTATGGCTGCCGCAGGCCCGCCAGGGGCATGGCCTGCACAAGGTGGCCTATCGCGTGCGTGGGCTGTGGCGTGATCCGCTGGCCTGGCAGGTGACCCTGTACATGGGCCTGCAGTCGTCACTGGCTTATATAGTCTTTGGTTGGTTGCCATCGATCCTGATCGGCCGCGGCCTGAGCCCGACCGAGGCGGGGCTGGTGCTGTCGGGGTCGGTGATCGTGCAACTGGTCAGTTCGCTCAGTGCGCCCTGGCTGGCCACTCGCGGCAAGGACCAGCGCCTGGCGATCGTGCTGGTCATGCTGATTACCCTGGCTGGCCTGTTCGGTTGCCTGTATGCGCCGCTTTCCGGGCTGTGGGGCTGGGCGGTGGTGCTGGGCCTGGGGCAGGGCGGTACCTTTGCCCTGGCGCTTACCTTGATCGTGCTGCGCTCGAAAGATGCCCATGTCGCTGCGAACCTGTCGAGCATGGCGCAGGGGGTGGGTTATACCCTGGCGTCGATGGGGCCGCTTGCGGTGGGGCTGGTGCATGACTTGACCGGTGGCTGGTCGGCAGTCGGGTGGATTTTTGCCGTGCTTGGGGTGGGTGCCATCGTGTTCGGCCTGGGGGCCGGGCGGGCGTTGCATGTGCAGGTGAGCAGCGAGAAAGTCTGAAGGGGGGGGTAGCAGTGCTGGCCTCTTCGCGGGTAAACCCGCTCCCACGGGAATCGCACACATCTTGAAGCAGTGTGGTACCTGTGGGAGCGGGTTTACCCGCGAAAGGGCCGGTACTGGCATAACCAACCGGGGCAGATTATCGTGCTGCTTTCATCCCCAGGACGGACCAGCCCCCATGAGCGACGCCAACCGCGACCTGATCACCCGCTTCTACCAGGCCTTCCAGCGCCTGGATGCCGAGGCCATGGTCGCCTGCTACAGCGACGATATCGTCTTCAGCGACCCGGTCTTCGGCACCTTGCGTGGCAAGGATGCAGGCGACATGTGGCGAATGCTCACCAGCCGGGCCAAGGACTTCACCCTGACCTTCGACAACGTCCGCGCCGATGAACGCACCGGGGCCGCACATTGGGTGGCCACCTACCTGTTCAGCCAGACCGGCCGCATCGTGGTCAACGATATCCAGGCGCGTTTCGTGATCCGTGACGGGCGGATCTGCCTGCACGATGACCAATTCGACTTGTGGCGCTGGTCGCGGCAGGCGCTGGGCGTGCCAGGCATGCTGCTGGGCTGGTCGCCGCTGGTGCAGAACAAGGTACGCCAGCAGGCGTTCAAAGGATTGCGCGCATACCAGCAGGCCCAGGGTGAGTGAATCCGTCCAGATCGCCGCCAGCAAACCTTGGTATGTCTACCTGGTAAGGGCGGCCAATGGTTCGTTGTATTGCGGCATCAGCGATGACCCGCAGCGGCGCTTTCTGGCGCACCAGAAAGGGCAGGGCGCGCGTTACTTCAAGACCAGCCCGGCCCAGGCGCTGGTGTATGTGGAGCAATGGCCGGACAAGGGCGAGGCGTTACGCCAGGAGCGGCTGGTGAAGCGGCTGCGCAAGTCGGCGAAGGAGGCGTTGGTTGCTTCCTATGGCGCAGTATTGGCTGCCAATTAGGGCCGCTTCGCACCCCATCGTCGCGGTTCGTCGCTGTGGCAAGCCAGCTCCCACTTCGACTGCATGGACCTCTGGCCTGTGCAGTACCTGTGGGAGCTGGCTTGCCGGCGATGGGCTGCCCAGCAGCCCCGGGGCCATCAGTCCTTGCGCCGCTTCAACTGATCCACCAAGGTGGTCGGAAGGCCCTTGATGATCAAGGTCCCTGCCTCTTCGTCATACTCGACCTTGTCCCCCAGCAGATGCGCTTCGAAGCTGATCGACAACCCCTCGGCACGCCCGGTGAAACGGCGGAACTGGTTGAGGGTGCGCTTGTCTGCGGGGATTTCCGGCGACAGGCCGTAGTCCTTGTTGCGGATGTGGTCGTAGAACGCCTTGGGCCGGTCCTCGTCGATCAGGCTGGACAGCTCTTCCAGCGTGACCGGCTCGCCCAGCTTGGTCTGGGTTGTGGCGTACTCGACCAGGGTCTGGGTTTTTTCGCGGGCGGACTCTTCCGGCAGGTCTTCGCTCTCGACGAAGTCACTGAAGGCCTTGAGCAGGGTGCGGGTTTCCCCCGGGCCGTCGACGCCCTCCTGGCAGCCAATGAAGTCGCGGAAGTAGTCCGAAACCTTCTTGCCGTTCTTGCCCTTGATGAACGAAATGTACTGTTTGGAGTTCTGGTTGTTCTTCCACTCCGACAGGTTGATGCGCGCCGCCAGATGCAACTGGCCAAGGTCCAGGTGGCGCGAAGGCATCACATCGAGCTCGGCGTTCACCGCCACGCCTTCGCTGTGGTGCAGCAGGGCGATCGCCAGGTATTCGGTCATGCCTTGCTGGTAGTGGGCAAACAGGATGTGGCCGCCGGTGGACAGGTTGGACTCTTCCATCAGCTTCTGCAGGTGCTCCACGGCCACGCGGCTGAAGGCGGTAAAGTCCTTTTCTTCGTCCAGGTACTGCTTCAGCCAGCCGCTCAGCGGGTAGGCACCGGACTCGCCGTGAAAAAAGCCCCAGGCCTTGCCTTGCTTGGCGTTGTAGCTGTCATTAAGGTCGGCCAGCAGGTTTTCGATGGCGTCGGAGGCGGCCAGTTCGGAATCGCGGGCATGCAGCACGGCGGGGCTGCCATCGGGCTTTTTGTCGATCAGGTGAACGATGCAATGACGGATTGGCATGGGATTCTCGGCGAGCTGCAAAAGTCGGCCAGTTTACCCCAGACGCAAGGCGATGCAGTGGCCGGATGTTGGCAGAAATGCCGGTTGTTCGTTTTTTGTTCAAATTTGCGCGTTTTAAGCTAAAACCCCCGAAAAACCTGCATTAAATCGAAGCGCGCAGCGGATATTTATCCGTTCCTGTGGTAGCTTTGCGCGGTCTTGCGCCCTTGTGTGGCGCATTGCTGGCAGCGTGCTGTCGTCGTGTCGAACCAAACGTCGATTTGCGTATCTACATACGCGATTGGCGCGGCCCTCCACTTACAGGGGCTGGCCCGATAACGTCGTAGTTCGCTGCATAACCATCGAATTTGATAGGGAAGGAACACCACCATGGCATTGACCAAAGACCAACTGATTGCCGACATCGCCGAATCGATCGCCGCGCCAAAAGCCACCGCCAAGAACGCTCTGGAGCAACTGGGCCAGATCGTTGCCGATCAGCTGGAAAACGGCGCTGAAATCACTCTGCCAGGCATCGGCAAGCTGAAAGTCACCGAGCGTCCTGCCCGTACCGGCCGCAACCCTTCGACTGGCGCTGCCATCGAAATCGCTGCCAAGAAAGTCGTCAAGTTCGTTCCAGCCAAAGTGCTGACCGACGCCATCAACAAGTAATTGTTGAAGCTTTGACAAAACCGCGCCCGGCTTGCCCGGGCGCGGTTTTTTCATGCCTGGGTTTTACGCCCGGCGTGCCAGGCCTGGCGCGCGGCATCGTCGTGGAAGCTCCAGGCGACCATGCGGCTTTGCTTCTGCCCTTGGCCCATTTCGCTGATGCGCACGGCCTTGGCGCCCGCTTTCCTGAGCGCGGCCTCGATCCCCGGCAGGTTGCTGGCCTTGGACACCAGGCTGGTGAACCACAGTACCCGCTCGGCGTACTGCACGCTTTCACCGACCAATTGGGTGACAAAGCGGATCTCGCCGCCCTCGCACCACAGTTCGTTGTTCTGGCCACCGAAGTTGAGCACCGGCAGCTTGCGCCTGGGGTCCTGCTTGCCCAGGTTCTTCCACTTGCGCTGGCTGCCACGGGTGGCTTCGTCGCGTGAGGCATGGAAGGGCGGGTTGCACAGAGTCAGGTCGAAGCGTTCATCGTCCTGCAGCAGGCCGCTGAGGATGTGAGCACGGTTGGCCTGCTGGCGCAGGGTGATGGCCTTGCCCAGGCCGTTGGCCTGGACGATGGCCTTGGCCGAAGCCAGGGCCACGGGGTCGATGTCCGAGCCGAGGAAGCGCCAGCGATAATCGCTATGGCCCAGCAGCGGGTAAATGCAGTTGGCTCCCACGCCGATGTCCAGCGCACGCACCTGGGCGCCCTTGGGGATCTCGCCGGCATTGTCCTCGGCCAGCAGGTCGGCAGCCACGTGGATGTAGTCGGCACGGCCGGGAATCGGCGGGCACAGGTAGTCGGCAGGTATATCCCAGTGCTGGATGCCGTACTGGGCCTTGAGCAGGGCACGGTTGAACACCCGTACGGCTTCGGGGTTGGCGAAGTCGATGCTGGGCTTGCCGTGGGGGTTGGTGATGGTGAAGCGCGCCAGGTCAGGGTGGGCCTTGATCAGGCTGGGGAAGTCGTAGCGGCCCTGGTGGCGGTTGCGCGGGTGCAGGGTGGGTTTGTTCGGGGTCATGGCAGTGTCCAGCCCTATACGAGCGGTGGCTGATAGAGCCTGGGGCTGCTTTGCAGCCCTTTCGCGACACAAGGCCGCTCCTACAGGATTGCGGCGCCCTTCAGACCGGCGCCGTCCCTGTAGGAGCGGCCTTGTGTCGCGAAAGGGCCGCAAAGCGGCCCCAGCTTTTTCTCTAGTGATTAAAGCGCTGCAATCCGAGCATGCTGCTCGGTGAAGTTGGCCAGGGCCTGTTCGGACTCGGCCAGCTTGGCGCGCTCTTTTTCGATCACGGCAGGCGGTGCCTTGTCGACGAAGGCGGCGTTGGACAGCTTGCCACCCACGCGTGCCACTTCACCCTGCAGGCGCTGGATTTCCTTGTTCAGGCGCGCCAGCTCGGCATCCTTGTCAATCAGGCCGGCCATTGGCACCAGCACTTGCAGGTCACCGACCAGGGCGGTGGCCGACAGCGGCGCTTCGTCGGCATCGCCCAGTACGGTGAACGATTCGACCTTGGCCAGCTTCTTCAGCAGGGCTTCGTTTTCCTGCAGGCGACGCTGGTCGTCGGCGTTGGCGTTCTTCAGGAACAGCGGCAGCGGCTTGCCCGGGCCAATGTTCATTTCGGCGCGGATGTTGCGCAGGCCGACCATCAGTTCCTTGAGCCACTCGATGTCGCCTTCGGCGGCGGCGTCGATGCGGCTTTCATTGGCCACCGGCCACGGCTGCAGCATGATGGTCTTGCCTTCGATGCCGGCCAGCGGCGCGATGCGCTGCCAGATTTCTTCGGTGATGAACGGCATGAACGGGTGCGCCAGGCGCAGCGCCACTTCCAGCACGCGCACCAGGGTGCGGCGGGTGCCACGGGCGCGCTCGACCGGGGCGTTCTCGTCCCACAGCACCGGCTTGGACAGCTCCAGGTACCAGTCGCAGTACTGGTTCCAGATGAACTCGTACAGCGCCTGGCTGGCCAGGTCGAAGCGGAACTGCTCCAGCTGGCGGGTCACTTCGGCTTCGGTACGCTGCAGCTGCGAGATGATCCAGCGGTCGGCCAGCGACAGCTCGTAGGCTTCGCCGTTCTGGCCGCAGTCCTCGCCCTTGTCCAGCACGTAGCGGGCGGCGTTCCAGATCTTGTTGCAGAAGTTGCGGTAGCCTTCGACGCGGCCCATGTCGAACTTGATGTCGCGCCCGGTGGAGGCCAGCGAGCAGAAGGTGAAGCGCAGGGCGTCGGTGCCGTAGCTGGCGATACCTTCGGGGAACTCGGCCTTGGTCTGCTTGGCGATCTTCTCGGCAAGCTTGGGCTGCATCATGCCGCTGGTGCGCTTTTCCAGCAGGGCGTCGAGGGTGATGCCGTCGACGATGTCCAGCGGGTCCAGCACGTTGCCCTTGGACTTGGACATCTTCTGGCCCTGGCCGTCACGTACCAGGCCGTGCACGTACACGGTCTTGAACGGTACCTGCGGGGTGCCATCCTCGTTCTTGATCAGGTGCATGGTCAGCATGATCATGCGCGCAACCCAGAAGAAGATGATGTCGAAGCCGGTCACCAGCACATCGGTGGAGTGGAACTTCTTGAGGAACTCGGTCTGCTCCGGCCAGCCCAGGGTGGAGAAGGTCCACAGGCCCGAACTGAACCAGGTGTCGAGTACGTCGTCGTCCTGACGCAGGACCACATCGGCGCCCAGGTTGTGCTTGGCGCGCACTTCTTCCTCGTTGCGGCCGACATAGACCTGGCCGGCCTCGTCGTACCATGCCGGGATGCGGTGGCCCCACCACAGCTGGCGGCTGATGCACCAGTCCTGGATGTCACGCATCCAGGAGAAGTACATGTTCTCGTACTGCTTGGGCACGAACTGGATGCGGCCATCTTCCACGGCGGCGATGGCAGGTTCTGCCAGCGGCTTGGTGGAAACGTACCACTGGTCGGTCAGCCACGGCTCGATGACGGTGCCCGAACGGTCGCCTTTCGGTACTTTCAGGGCATGGTCGTCGATGCTCACCAGCAGGCCCTGGGCATCCAGGTCGGCGACGATCTGCTTGCGCGCGACGAAGCGGTCGAGGTTGGCGTACTGGGCCGGCAGGCGGGTGTCCACCTGCTCGTTGACGCTGCCGTCGAGGTTGAAGGCCTGCGCGCTGGCGAGCACGAAGGCGTTCTTGTCGAAGATGTTCAGCAGCGGCAGGTTGTGGCGTTTGCCGACTTCGTAGTCGTTGAAGTCGTGGGCCGGGGTGATCTTCACGCAGCCGGTACCGAACTCGGGGTCGCAGTAGTCGTCGGCGATGATCGGGATACGGCGGCCGACCAGCGGCAGTTCGACGAACTTGCCGATCAGTGCCTGGTAGCGCTCGTCGTTCGGGTTGACCGCCACGGCGGCGTCACCCAGCAAGGTTTCCGGACGGGTAGTGGCGACGACCAGGTAGTCCTTGCCTTCGGCGGTCTTGGCGCCGTCGGCCAGTGGGTAGCGCAGGTTCCACAGGTGGCCCTTCTCGTCGTGGTTTTCCACTTCGAGGTCGGAGATGGCCGTGTGCAGCTTGGTGTCCCAGTTGACCAGGCGCTTGCCGCGGTAGATCAGGCCGTCTTCATGCAGGCGCACGAAGGCTTCCTTGACCGCTTCGGACAGGCCGTCGTCCATGGTGAAGCGCTCGCGGCTCCAGTCGACCGACGAGCCCAGGCGGCGGATCTGACGACTGATGTTGCCACCGGACTGGTCCTTCCACTCCCAGACCTTTTCCAGGAACTTTTCGCGGCCCAGGTCATGCCGGTTCTGGCCCTTGGCCTCGAGCTGGCGCTCGACCAGCATCTGGGTGGCGATACCGGCGTGGTCGGTGCCAGGCTGCCACAGGGTGTCGCGGCCTTGCATGCGGCGGAAACGGATCAGGGCGTCCATGATCGCGTTGTTGAACCCGTGGCCCATGTGCAGGCTGCCGGTGACGTTCGGCGGCGGGATCATGATGGTGTAGGACTCGCCTGCACCTTGTGGGGCGAAATAGTTCTCGGACTCCCAGGTGTTGTACCAGGAAGTTTCGATAGCGTGCGGCTGGTAGGTCTTATCCATGCGCGGCGGGACCCTGTGCATTTATTCGGGAAAGCCGGGAAGTATAACCAAGCTGGGGGCCGCAGGCGACAAGCTGCTGCTATCTGGCAGGGCAGGCATGGCCTCTTCGCGGGTAAACCCGCTCCCACAGAGACCTCACAAGTCTTAGGGCTCCTGCGATCCCTGTGGGAGCGGGTTTACCCGCGAAGCAGGCGCCGCCGAATTTTCAGGCTTACTCCGAACGCTTGATCAACCGCTCGATCCGCGCATCCAGCCGGCGCTTGATCTCGTTCTCGATATGCGGGGTAAAGTCATTGATCACATCCTGCATGATCATTTGCGCCGCCGCGCGCAGCTCGCTTTCCAGGTGCAGCAGGGTGTCCTGGCGGCGGGTCTGCGGGTCATCTTCGGGCTCGGCAGCTACCGGCTCGGCCGCTGGCGCGTGGTTGCCGGGCGCTTCTTCAAGCAGCAACGGGATCTGCTCCACCGTCTCGGTCAGCAGCGGTGGTTGCAGGTCGGCGTCGCCAAGCAGCTGGCGTATCGACTCGAGGTCATCGAGCAGATGGGCGGAGTCGGGCAGGGGGGAGGGCTTGTCCATCGTCGTCAAAGTCGCTGTAAGCGGTGGTCTTGCAGAGCATAGCCCTGTTCACGGTAGAAACGGAATCGTTCACGGGCCGATTGGCGGATGCCAGGCTCTTCAATGACGATTTCGGCCACCCGCTCGAACTGGCCGACAAAGCCCGGTACGCCCGCGCCCAGGTTGATCAACAGGTCGTGGTGGTCGCCCGCACTGTCGGCCGCCAGGCCCAGTGCCACGCTGGCATCGGCATGCATTTCCGCGAGATCGTGGGGCACGAAGGCCTCGCCCTTGAAGCGCCACAGGCGTTGATCCAGCTCGCTGCGCTGCTCGGCGTCCTGGCAGTGCAGGTAGACCCGGTGGCCGAGGCGCCAGGCCTTTTCGCACAGCTTGCAGGCGAAATCGAGCCGCGCCGACAGTGAGTCGGTTGGCAGGATGTAGAAATCTACTTTGCTCATGATGGTATCGCCGGCCGGTGGCGCGGGGCGCCACCGGCTTCATGGCGTCAGGCGCCGGCGCGGTCCAGCAGGTACTGGGTCAGCAGGGGCACAGGGCGGCCAGTGGCGCCCTTGTCCTTGCCACCGCTGACCCAGGCGGTGCCGGCGATGTCCATGTGCGCCCAGTCGTAGGCCTTGGCAAAGCGCGACAGGAAGCAGCCGGCGGTGATGGTGCCGGCCTTCGGCCCGCCGATGTTGCCCATGTCGGCGAACGGGCTGTCCAGTTGCTCCTGGTACTCATCGAACAGCGGCAGCTGCCAGGCACGGTCGTCGGCGCGCTTGCCGGCGTCGAGCAACTGGCCGACCAGGTCGTCGTTGTTGCCCATCAGGCCGGTGGTGTGGCTGCCCAGGGCGACGATGCAGGCACCGGTCAGGGTGGCGATGTCGATGACTGCCTGCGGCTTGAAGCGCTCGGCGTAGGTCAGGGTGTCGCACAGCACCAGGCGGCCTTCGGCGTCGGTGTTGAGGATTTCCACGGTCTGCCCGCTCATGGTGGTGACGATGTCACCCGGGCGGGTGGCGCCGCCGCTCGGCATGTTCTCGGCGCAGGCCAGCAGGCACACCAGGTTGACCGGCAGCTGCAGCTCGAGCACCGCACGCAGGGTGCCGAGCACGCTGGCGGCACCGCACATGTCGTATTTCATTTCGTCCATGCCGGCGCCAGGCTTGAGGCTGATGCCGCCGGTGTCGAAGGTAATGCCCTTGCCCACCAGCACGAACGGCTTGTCCGCCTTCTTGCCGCCCTGGTAGTTGAGCACGATCAGGCGTGGTGGCTGGTCGCTGCCCTGGCCGACGGCGTAGAACGCGCCCATGCCCAGGTCCTTGATCTTCTTTTCGTCCAGTACTTCGACTTTCAGCGCCTTGTGCGCCTTGCCCAGGTCCTTGGCCTGTTCGGCCAGGAAGCTAGGGTGGCACAGGTTAGGCGGCAGGTTGCCCAGGTCGCGGGTGAAGGCCATGCCGGTGGCGATGGCGCTGGCATGCTTGACGGCACGTTCGACCTCGGCCTGGCCGGCCTTGTCGGCCAGCAGGGTGATCTTTTTCAGCGCGCGCGGCTCGGCCTTCTGGCTCTTGAAGCGGTCGAACACGTATTCGCCGTCGAGCAGGGTTTCGGCCAGCAGGCGGTACTTGCCGTAGTGGGCGTCGCGGTTGCTGACCGCGATGTCGTCCAGGGCCAGCACGGCGTCGGTGCCGTTCAAGCCTTTGAGCACGCCGGCGACGCTGGCGACCAGTTTGCGCCAGGCGCGGTCGCCCAGGGCTTCGTCCTTGCCGCTGCCCACCAGCAGCACGCGCTCGGCCTTCAGGCCCGCGAGGTTCTGCAGGAGCAGGGTCTGGCCGGGCTTGCCGGCCAGGTCGCCACGCTTGAGCACGGCACTGATGGCACCTTCGCTGGCCTGGTCGACGGCCTTGGCCACGCTGCCGAGCTTGCGGTTTTCACCTACCGGGAGGACCAGGGTGGCGGTTTTTACGGATGCAGCAGCTACGCTTTTTACAACCAGTTCCATGTCAGGATCCCCGAATGATCGATACAGTCGGCGCTGTGTATTCCAGCGCTCTGGACAGGCCTGGCCGCGTAGTCGCGCGCCAGCGGAAAAGCTGCCAGTTTGAGCCTGCGGCAAGCGTGCTGACAACCCCGTTGTGCGCCTTCATGCGCGGCGAAGTGACAGGGGCGGTCAATCACAGGATAATGCGCGCACTTTACATGGAGGTTCGCCTTTGGCGAACCGGCATTGGTCTTGGCTGTACTAAGTCATTGTCTGGCGCCATTGATTGGCAGTCCGCCCTGACAACCCAGGAGTGTCTGGTTTGATCGTCTTTCGTTATCTGTCCCGCGAGGTCCTGGTGACCTTGAGCGCCGTCAGCGCCGTGCTGCTGGTGATCATCATGAGCGGGCGCTTCATCAAGTACCTGGCCCAGGCTGCCCAGGGTGTGCTCGACCCGAGCGTGCTGTTCCTGATCATGGGCTTCCGTCTGCCGGGCTTCCTGCAGTTGATCCTGCCGTTGGGGCTGTTCCTCGGCATTCTCCTGGCGTACGGGCGCCTGTACCTGGAAAGCGAGATGACCGTGCTGTCGGCCACCGGCATGAGCCAGCAGCGCCTGCTGGGCCTGACCATGGCGCCGGCCGCCCTGGTCGCCCTGCTGGTGGCCTGGCTGAGCCTGAGCCTGGCGCCGCTGGGGGTGGCCCAGGTGCAGCAGATCATCGCCCAGCAGGACGCCCTGACCGAGTTCGACACCCTGGTGCCGGGCCGCTTCCAGACCCTGCGCGACGGCTCGCGGGTGACCTACACCGAAGAGCTGTCGGATGACCGCATCAACCTGGCCGGGGTGTTCATTTCCGAGAAGCGCTTCAACCAGGACAAGACCAAGGACCGCGCCCCGTCGGTGCTGGTTGCCGAAAAAGGCCACCAGGAAATCCAGGCCGATGGCAACCGCTACCTGGTGCTGGAAAACGGTTACCGTTACGACGGCAACCCGGGCCAGGCCGATTACCGTGCGATCAAGTACGACACCTACGGCGTGCTGCTGCCCAAGCCGGAAGTCGCCGAGGAAGTGACCGACCGCGAAGCCATCCCCACTTCCGAGCTGATCGGCAAGAAGGGCCTGCGCGAGCGCGCCGAGCTGCAATGGCGGTTGTCGCTGCCGATCCTGGTGTTCATCGTCACCATGCTGGCGGTGCCGCTGTCCCGGGTCAACCCGCGCCAGGGCCGCTTCCTCAAGCTGCTGCCGGCAATTCTTCTGTACATGGCTTACCTGACAATGCTGATTTCCGTACGCGGCGCCCTCGAGAAGGGCAAACTGCCGATCGCCCTGGGCATGTGGTGGGTCCACGGCCTGTTCCTGCTGATCGGCCTGGGCCTGATGTACTGGGAGCCGCTGCGCCTCAAGCGCGCCGCCCGTCGTGCGGAGGTGGCCCATGGGTAAGCTCGACCGCTATATCGGCCAGAGCGTGCTGCTGGCCATCCTTGCCGTGCTGGGGATCATCCTCGGCCTGGCTTCGCTGTTTGCCTTCATCGACGAGATGAGCGACCTGAGTGACACCTACACGGTGATGGAGGCGGGCAACTTCGTCTTGCTGACCGCACCACGGCGCCTGTACGAAATGCTGCCGATGGCCGCCCTGATCGGCTGCCTGATCGGCCTGGGCAGCCTGGCCAGCAGCAGCGAACTGACCATCATGCGTGCTGCCGGGGTTTCCATCGGGCGCATCGTCTGGGCGGTGATGAAGCCGATGCTGGTGCTGATGCTGGTCGGCTTGTTGATCGGCGAGTACGTGGCGCCGGTGACCGAGAACAAGGCCCAGGCCGACCGTTCCCTGGCCCAGGGTGGTGGTGATGCGCAAAGTTCCAAGCGCGGCATGTGGCACCGCCAGGGCGAGGAGTACGTGCACATCAACGCCGTGCAGCCTAACGGCCTGCTGCTGGGTGTGACCCGTTACCGTTTCGACAGCGAGCGCAAGATTGTCACCTCGAGCTTCGCCCGCCGTGCACAGTACCAGGACGACCACTGGATGCTCAGCGATGTGCGCACCACATTCTTCCGTGGCGACCACACCGAAGTAGTGACCGCGCCGCAGGAGCGCTGGGACGTTTCGCTCACGCCGCAACTGCTCAACACCGTGATCCTGGCACCGGAGTCGCTGTCCATTACCGGGCTGTGGGACTACATCCACTACCTGTCCGACCAGGGCCTGAACAATGCCCGTTACTGGCTGGCGTTCTGGACCAAGGTATTGCAGCCGATGGTGACCGCGGCGCTGGTGCTGATGGCCATTTCCTTCATCTTCGGCCCGCTGCGTTCGGTAACCCTTGGCCAGCGGGTGTTCACCGGTGTACTGGTGGGCTTCGTGTTCCGCATCGCCCAGGACCTGCTGGGGCCTTCGAGCCAGGTGTTCGGCTTCCCGCCGCTGCTGGCGGTGGTGATCCCGGCGGGCATCTGTGCGCTGGCCGGTGTGTGGTTGTTGCGCCGGGCCGGATAGTGGCCTGAGCTGCACAAAAAAGCCGACCTCAGGGTCGGCTTTTTCATGGGGGTTCGCTGGTGCTGGCCCCTTCGCGGGTAAACCCGCTCCCACAGGAATCGCACCGGTCGTGATGCCTGTGCTGTACCTGTGGGAGCGGGTTTACCCGCGAAGAGGTCAGCACAGGCAATACAAGTCTCAGCTCACTTCTTCTGCTTCGGCACCCGCACCAGCTGGCTTTCCGAATAGATGTCATGCCAACCGCGCTTGCGCTTGTCGACCAACACCCAGAAAAAACCCAACCCCAGGCACAGCCACGAGGCAATCGACACCACGAACCGCAGCAGCGCCTGCCACAGGCTGATGGCCGTGCCATCGGTGTTCTGCACGCGCACACCCCACACCTGCATGCCCAGGGTCTGCCCACCATGGGTCCAGAACTTGGCAAAGAAACCGAACAGGACGAACAGCAGCACGGTGGACAGCAGTGGGTCGCCGTCGAGTGCGCCAGCCTCGGTCAGCTCACGCATGCGTGCTTCGCCGATGATCGCCATCTGGATCAGCTTATAGGCGCCGGCCGTCACGATCAGTAGCGCCGTGCACAACAGGAAGTCATAGAACATCGCCGCCAGGCGCCGGCCCAGGCCGACCGGTGGAAAATCACCCTTGGGTGAAAGCAGAGGCTTGGACATGCAGAACGGCTCCAGAAGACGAAGCGGCTATTCTACGGGCAAAAAAAAGCCCCTGCACTTGGCAGGGGCTTTTTTGAAGTCGGGTTCGGCTTAGCCAAGAACCTGAACTTTGTCAGCTTGCAGGCCTTTCTGGCCCTGCACTGCTTCGAAGGAGACTTTCTGGCCTTCTTTCAGGCTCTTGAAGCCGTTGCCTTCGATAGCGCGGAAGTGCACGAACAGATCAGCACCGCTTTCTGGGGTGATGAAACCGTAACCTTTTTCGTCATTGAACCACTTGACGGTACCGTTCTGACGCTCAGCCATTGTCTTATTTCCTATGAAGCTTGAATTTTGATGACAGTTTCTTTTGCAATAACAGGAAGCAAAAGATTACTGGGCTGGGTTGCAGGAAAGTAAGAGACGTCGAACGGGTTGTAGCAGATTGCGGCTACTGGCCCAGGTCACGAACTGTTGCGACCCATGCAAACACAGTGCAGTGACTCTACGCCAACTCCCGAGCGAAAAACAAGCCCTTGGTCGTATGGAAAATCGGCC
The DNA here is from genome assembly GCF_049486705.1 of Pseudomonas sp. NLJ1. Taxonomy (NCBI): domain Bacteria; kingdom Pseudomonadati; phylum Pseudomonadota; class Gammaproteobacteria; order Pseudomonadales; family Pseudomonadaceae; genus Pseudomonas; species Pseudomonas sp. NLJ1. The sequence goes on from NZ_CP137735.1 coordinate 3,863,982, forward strand.
GTTTGCCGATAACCGACCGATTTGTCGGACACGGCATGGCGCCTGGCCTGGCGCCATGTTCCAAAAGTTATTGGACAGGTTCGAAAACGAATATGTCGAAGCTGACCGCAACCTTCACAAAGCAGCTTCAGCCCCGGTAGTAACGTTGTGTCACGAAAGGCATTTTGCTGACTTTCAAGGCAACCTTCTTTCCGCGCACAACGGCAAACAGTGGCGTGTCGATAGCAGTATGTTCACTATCGATATAACCCATTGCTACAGGTGCACCGAGTGTCGGGCCGAAGCCGCCGCTGCACACTTTGCCTACAGGTTTATCGCTTGCATCGACAATATCCGCGCCTTCACGTACTGGCGTACGCTCCTGCGGCAAAAGGCCCACACGTTTGCGCGCCACGCCATCGCGCTGGTGGGCGAAGATGGCTTCGGCACCCGGGAAGCCTGCGGCACGCGCGCCATCGGCACGGCGAACCTTGGAAATGGCCCACAGCAGGCTGGCTTCCACCGGCGTGGTCTCCGTGTTCATGTCGTGGCCATACAGGCACAGGCCGGCTTCAAGGCGCAGGGAGTCGCGCGCACCCAGGCCGATCGGCTGTACTTCGGGCTCGGCCAGCAGGCGGCGGGCCAAGGCTTCGGCGGCATGTGTCGGTACCGAAATTTCGTAGCCGTCTTCGCCTGTGTAGCCCGAGCGGCTGACGAAGCAGTCTTCACCGAGCAGTTTCACCGGGCGGAACTGCATGAAGGTCATGCCGGCCACTTCCGGCGCCAGGCGCTCCAGCACCTTGACCGCCGCCGGGCCTTGCAGGGCCAGCAGGGCGCGCTGCTCGAACAGCGACTGCACCTCGCAACGGCTGCCGATGTGCGCTTGCAGGTGGGCCAGGTCCTGCTCCTTGCAGGCGGCGTTGACCACCAGGAACAGCGTGTCGTCGCCCAGGTTGGCGACCATCAGGTCGTCGAGGATGCCGCCTTGCTCATTGGTGAACATGGCATAGCGCTGCATGCCCACCGGCAGGTCGATGATATCCACCGGCACCAGGCTTTCCAGGGCCTTGGCCGCATCGCCGCCGCGCAGGGTGATCTGGCCCATGTGCGAGACATCGAACAGGCCGGCCTGCTCGCGGGTGTGCAGGTGTTCCTTGAGCACGCCCAACGGGTACTGCACCGGCATGTCATAGCCGGCGAACGGCACCATGCGCGCACCCAGTTCCAGGTGCAGGGCGTGCAGTGGGGTCTTGAGCAGTGTTTCGGACATCGGTGACTCCTTGCTGTTGTTGTCGGGTCAACACTCGATGATGTTGACGGCCAGGCCGCCACGGGCGGTCTCTTTGTATTTGCTTTTCATGTCGGCGCCGGTCTGGCGCATGGTGCGGATGACCTTGTCGAGCGACACGTAGTGCTGCCCGTCGCCGCGCAAGGCCATGCGCACTGCGTTGATCGCCTTCACCGAGCCCATGGCGTTGCGCTCGATGCAAGGCACCTGGACCAGCCCGCCGATCGGGTCGCAGGTCAGGCCCAGGTTGTGTTCCATGCCGATTTCGGCAGCGTTTTCCACCTGTTGCACGCTGCCACCCATCACTTCGCACAGCGCCCCGGCGGCCATCGAACAGGCCACGCCGACCTCGCCCTGGCAGCCAACTTCGGCACCGGAGATGGAGGCGTTTTCCTTGTACAGGATGCCAATGGCTGCGGCGGTGAGCAGAAACCGCACTACCCCGTCCTCGTTGGCACCCGGTACGAAGCGCATGTAATAGTGCAGCACCGCCGGGACGATGCCCGCCGCGCCGTTGGTAGGCGCGGTGACCACACGCCCGCCATAGGCGTTTTCCTCGTTCACCGCCAGGGCATAGAGGTTGACCCAGTCGAGTACCGACAGGGCATCGCGCAGGCTGGCTTCGGGGTGGCGGCTCAGTTGGCGGTACAACGCCGGCGCCCGGCGCTTGACCTTCAGCCCGCCAGGCAGGATGCCTTCATGCTGGCAACCGGCTTCGACGCAATCCTGCATCACCTGCCAGATGCGCAGCAGCCCGGCACGGGTTTCCGCCTCGGGGCGCCAGGCCGCCTCGTTGGCCAGCATTACCTGGCTGATCGACAGGTTTTGCCCGGTGCAATGGCCGAGCAGCTCCTTGGCGGTCTTGAAAGGGTAGGCCAGTGGTGTGCTGTCCTCGACGATGCGGTCGTGTCCGGCGGCGTCCTGGTCGACCACGAAACCGCCGCCCACCGAGTAGTACTCGCGGCTGCGGATTTGCAGGCCTGCCTCGTCGAAGGCGCGGAAGATCATGCCGTTGGGGTGGTAGTCCAGCGGCTTGCGGATCATCGCCAGGTGCTGCTTTTCGGTGAAGGCGATGCCGTGCTCTCCGAGCAGGTTCAGCCGCCCGCTGTCGCGGATGGCCTGCAGGCGGGCAGGGATGGTGTCGGTGTCGATGACATCGGGGTGTTCGCCTTCGAGGCCCAGCAGCACGGCCTTGTCGCTGCCGTGGCCCTTGCCGGTGGCGCCGAGCGAGCCATACAGCTCGGCCTTGACGCTGGATGTGTGGGCAAGCAGGCCATCACGGCGCAGCCCTTCGGCGAAACGCGCGGCTGCGCGCATCGGGCCGACCGTGTGGGAGCTGGAGGGGCCGATGCCGATCTTGAACAGGTCGAAGACGCTCAGTGACATGGGACCTCCTGCCAGAGATGCTGGGTGGACATTGAACCCTGTGGGAGCGGGTTTACCCGCGAATGCGGCGGTAAAGCCACAATCGTATTCGCGGGTAAACCCGCTCCCACAGGGCCCGCCATCCAAGGGTAGGTGGCGGGGGAGGGGCTATCAGGCGTCCTGATAGCTCTCGATCGACGGGCAGGCGCACACCAGGTTGCGGTCGCCGAACACGTTATCGACCCGGCCGACCGGCGGCCAGTACTTGCCTTCCACCAGGCTCGGCAGCGGGTACACCGCCTGCTCGCGGCTGTAGCCATGGGCCCATTCGCCAACCAGCTCGGCCGCAGTGTGCGGGGCGTTCTTCAGCGGGTTGTCGTCCTTGTCCAGGCTGCCGTTCTCGACCGCGCGAATTTCTTCGCGGATCTGGATCATCGCATCGCAGAAGCGGTCCAGTTCTTCCTTGGACTCGCTTTCGGTCGGTTCGATCATCAGCGTGCCTGCAACCGGGAAGGACATGGTCGGGGCGTGGAAGCCGAAGTCGATCAGGCGCTTGGCCACATCGTCTACGCTGATGCCGCTGGTGTCCTTCAGCGGGCGCAGGTCGAGGATGCACTCGTGGGCAACCAGGCCATTGCCGCCGGTATACAGAACAGGATAGTGCTCTTCCAGGCGACGGGCGATGTAGTTGGCGTTGAGGATCGCCATCTGCGAGGCACGCTTGAGTCCGGCACCGCCCATCATGCGGATGTACATCCAGGTGATCGGCAGGATGCTGGCGCTGCCGAACGGCGCGGCGCAAACCGCGCCCTCGGTGTTTTCCAGCTGCGCGTGGCCGGGCAGGAACGGCGCCAGGTGCGACTTGACACCGATCGGGCCGACGCCCGGGCCGCCACCGCCGTGCGGGATGCAGAAGGTCTTGTGCAGGTTCAGGTGCGAAACGTCGCCACCGAACTTGCCCGGGGCGCACAGGCCGACCATGGCGTTCATGTTGGCGCCGTCGATGTACACCTGGCCACCGTTGTCGTGGATGATCGCGCAGATTTCACCGATCGCTTCCTCGAACACGCCATGGGTCGACGGGTAGGTGATCATGATCGCAGCCAGGCGCTCGCGGTGCTCGATGGCCTTGGCGCGCAGGTCTTCGACATCGACGTTGCCGCGGGCATCACAGGCGGTGACCACCACGCGCATGCCGGCCATGTGCGCGGTTGCCGGGTTGGTGCCGTGGGCCGACGACGGGATCAGGCAGATATCGCGGTGGCCTTCGCCACGGCTGCGGTGGTAGGCGCGGATGGCCAGCAGGCCTGCGTACTCGCCCTGGGAGCCGGCGTTGGGCTGCAGCGAAACGGCGTCGTAACCGGTGGCGGCGCAGAGCATGGCCTCCAGCTCGGTGGTCATCTGCAGGTAGCCCTGGCTCTGCTCGGCTGGGGCAAACGGGTGCAGATTGCCGAACTCGGCCCAGGTGACCGGGATCATTTCGCTGGCGGCGTTCAGCTTCATGGTGCACGAGCCCAGCGGGATCATGCTGCGGTCCAGCGCCAGGTCCTTGTCGGCCAGGCGGCGCAGGTAGCGCATCAGCTCGGTTTCGCTGTGGTAGCGGTTGAATACCGGGTGCGCGAGGATGGCCGACTGGCGCAGCAGGGCGGCAGGCAGCAGCGAGCCGGTGCTGGCGGCCAGGGCGGTGAAGTCCGGCTGGGCCTGGTCGCCACCGATCAGCTGCCACAGGGCCTCGACATCGGCCTGGCTACTGGTTTCGTCCAGCGACAGGCCCACGTGGGCGGCGTCGATCTGGCGCAGGTTGATGCCCTGGGCGCGCGCCTTTTCATGCAGGCCGGCAGTGGCATTGCCGGTGGCCAGGGTCAGGGTGTCGAAAGCGCTGGCGCCCACTACCTGTACGCCTAGCGTTTTCAGGCCGGCGGCCAGGATCGCAGTCAGGGCATGGGTACGTTCGGCGATGCGCTTGAGGCCGGCCGGGCCGTGATACACGGCGAACGTGCTGGCGATGTTGGCCAGCAGCACCTGGGCGGTGCAGATGTTGCTGGTGGCCTTTTCGCGGCGGATGTGCTGTTCGCGGGTCTGCATGGCCAGGCGCAGTGCGGTCTTGCCGAAGCGGTCGATCGACACACCGACCAGGCGGCCCGGCATGTCGCGCTTGAATGCGTCACGGGTGGAGAAGTAGGCCGCGTGCGGGCCACCGAAGCCCAGTGGCACGCCGAAGCGCTGGGCGCTGCCGATGGCCACATCGGCACCGAACTCGCCCGGCGGGGTCAGCAGGGTCAGGGCCAGCAGGTCGGCGGCAACGGCGACCAGGGCATTGGCTGCGTGGAAGCGCTCGACCACTTCGCGGTAGTCGAACACTTCACCGTTGCTGGCCGGGTACTGCAGCAGGGCGCCGAAGAAGGCGCTGACATCGCTCAGCTCGCGCTCGTCGCCGACCACGATCTCGATGCCCAGCGGTTCGGCACGGGTGCGCAGAACGTCGAGGGTTTGCGGGTGGCAGTGCACTGAGGCGAAGAAGGCGTGGCTGGCCTTGTTCTTCGACAGGCGCTTGCAGAAGGTCATGGCCTCGGCGGCAGCGGTGGCTTCGTCGAGCAGCGAGGCGTTGGCGATCGGCAGGCCGGTCAGGTCGCTGATCAGGGTCTGGAAGTTCAGCAGCGCTTCCAGGCGGCCCTGGGAAATTTCTGGCTGGTACGGGGTATAGGCGGTGTACCAGGCCGGGTTTTCCAGCAGGTTGCGCAGGATCGGCGCCGGAGTGTAGGTGTTGTAGTAACCCTGGCCGATGTAGCTCTTGAACAGCTGGTTCTTGCCGGCGATGGCCTTGAGCGCGGCGAGCGCGTCGGCTTCGCTCTGGCCGTCGTGCGAGCCGAGCACGCTGGTGCCCTTGATGCTGTCGGGAATGACCGCGGCGGTCATGGCTTCCAGCGAGTCGAAGCCGAGGGCGGCCAGCATGGCCTGCTCGTCAGCGGCGCGCGGGCCGATGTGGCGGGCGATGAATTCGTTGGCGGTGCCGAGGTTGATGGTCATGGCGGGGTTCCTCAGGCGTCGTCGTTGGCTTTGATCAGGCGGTCATAGGCGTCCTGGTCGAGCAGGGCGGTGACTTCGCTGGCATCGGCGGGGATGAAGCGGAAGAACCAGCCTTCGCCCATCGGGTCTTCGTTGACCAGTTCCGGGCTGTCCTCGAGCTGGTCGTTGATCTGGACCACTTCGCCGGTCAGGGGCATGTACACACCGCTGGCGGCCTTGACCGACTCGACGGTGGACGCTTCGCTGCCTTTCTCATACTGCTGCAACTCTGGCAGTTGCACGAAAACCACATCGCCAAGGGCGTTCTGGGCGTAGGCGGTGATGCCCACGGTAACGCTGCCATCGGCTTCGACGCGCAGCCATTCGTGATCTTCAGTGAAACGCAACTCGCTCATGGGGAATCCTCGGGAAGCAGGGCGTTGGGCGCGGTGGCTCCGCGCTCTTGGGGTTGGGATTCCCTTAGCAAAAATGCGGCCAATCGGCAAAATCCGTTATAAATCAAAGTGTTAACTTGAATGCGTAATCATTTTGTCATTCTTGTGGAATGAAAACGCTACAGCGGATGGGGTATTGAAAAGGGTTTGGGGATCAAACCCTTGCACAGACGGATCTGAAGGACTCTGTATTGATTTCAATACGTTGTACCGAAATCAATACAGCGGGGTGTATGGGGTCAGCTTGCGACAAAAAACGGCAATGCCAGGTACAGCTTGATGATGATCACATTGATGATGTCGATGAAGAATGCACCCACCATCGGTACTACCAGAAACGCCAGCTGAGAGGGTCCGAAGCGGTGAGTCACGGCTTGCATGTTGGCGATGGCGGTAGGTGTGGCACCCAGGCCGAAACCACAATGCCCGGCTGCCAAGACCGCTGCGTCGTAATTGCTGCCCATGACCCGGAAGGTAATGAAGATTGCGAACAGCGCCATGAGCAACGTTTGTGCCGCCAGGATAATCAGGAAGGGCAGGGCCAGGGCTGCCAGGTCCCACAACTTGAGCGACATCAGTGCAATGGCCAGGAACAGCGACAGGCTGACATTGCCCAGCACCGAGACTTCGCGCTCGAACACTTGGTACACGCCCAGTGCAGAAAGACCATTACGCAACAAGACGCCAACAAACAATACGCAGACGAAAGTCGGCAATTCAAACGCTGTGCCTTGCAGTTGGCTATTCAACAAGGTGCCGCCAAGCAGACTGACCGATATCAGCGCCAACGTCTCGATGAATGAGAATGGCGTAATCAGGCGTTCTTTTTCAGGCTCTTCAAAGCCCTTTGGCAAGTGCGCTATCGCCTGATCGGCGCCGGGCGTTTGCACGCGCCTGATCAACAGGCGGGCGACCGGGCCGCCGATCAGTCCGCCCAGCACCAAGCCAAAGGTGGCGGAGGCCAAGGCCAGTTCCGAGGCGGAGGCCAGGCCATATTTTTCGCTGAAGGTACTGCTCCACGCCGCACCTGTGCCGTGGCCGCCGGATAGCGTGATGGAGCCGGTCAGCAGGCCCATAAGCGGGTCCAGCCCCAACATCGTGGCCAGGCCGATGCCCATGGCGTTTTGCACCACGAGCAAGCCGGTCACCACGACCAGGAAGATTCCGACCACGCGCCCGCCTTTTTTCAAGCTGGCGAAGTCAGCGTTCAGGCCAATGGTGGCGAAGAACGCCAGCATCAGGGGTGCTTGCAATGATGTATCGAACTGCACTTTCAGGTCGAAACTGCGCAAGGCCAGCAAGATCAGGGCAACGACCAGGCCGCCTGCAACAGGCTCGGGGATATTGTAGGTTCGCAGGACAGCGACACGTGTCACCAGCCCGTGGCCCAACAACAGCACCAGTGAGGCGGCGACTAATGTGCCGTAGAAGTCGAGGTCAAGCATGAGAGGCGCTCTCTCCATCAATTGGATGAGCGCCATTTTCGCAGCAGTGATTGTTGAAGTATTGGTCAGACCCGTAGGGGTAATCTGAAGTTAAGCGGTAAAAAGCCTCAGCTTCTGCCTGGAATACCGTATTTGCGCAAACGTTGCGCAATGGCGGTGTGCGAAGTTTGCAGACGCCCCGCCAGTTGCCGTGTCGACGGGTAACTGGCATATAACCGTTGCAACAGCTCACGCTCGAAATCCCCTACTGCTTGCTCCAGGCTCGCCACGTCGCCGTCCTGGCCACGCGCCACCGATGTCCCGGCTATGTCCAGGTCACCGATATCCACCAGGTTGCCTTCGCAGATCGCTGCCGCGCGGAATATCACGTTCTGCAGCTGGCGCACATTGCCCGGCCAAGGGTTGGCCAGCAGTGCCGAATGGGTGGCCGGGGTCAGCCGGCAGGGCGGGCGCTGGATCTGCGTGCAGGCCTGCTGCATGAAGAAATGCGCCAGCATCAGAATGTCGTGGCCACGCTCGCGCAGCGGCGGTACCTGCAGATTGAGCACGTTCAGGCGGTAGAACAGGTCTTCTCGGAAGCTGCCTTCGGCGACCATGCGCTCCAGATCGCGGTGGGTGGCGCTGATGATGCGTACATCCACCTTCACTTCGCGGTCGCCACCTACCCGGCGGAAGCTGCCATCGCTGAGAAAGCGCAGCAGCTTGGCCTGCAGGTACGGCGACATCTCGCCTATTTCATCAAGGAATACCGTGCCCTGGTTGGCCAGCTCCATCAGCCCCGGCTTGCCGCCCCGTTGTGCGCCGGTGAAGGCGCCGGGGGCGTAGCCGAACAGTTCGCTCTCGGCCAGGCTCTCGGGTAGCGCGGCGCAGTTCAGGGCCAGGAATGGCGCCGCGTGGCGGCTGCTGATGGCGTGGCAGGCGCGGGCTACCAGCTCCTTGCCGGTGCCGGTTTCGCCATGCACCAGCAGCGGTGCATCGAGCGCCGCCACGCGCAGGGCACGGGCCTTGAGGGTGCGGATGGCCGGTGATTCGCCGAGCAAGGCATCGAAGCCTTCGGCATGGTCGTGGTGCAGGGCCGACAGGCGTTCGCCCATGCGCGTCGGCGGGTACAGCGTCAACAGGCCACCGGCGTTGGTAATGGGAGTTGCATCCAGCAGCAGACTGTGGCCGTTCAGCTGCATTTCGCGCATGGGCAGGTGGAAGTTGTTTTCCAGCAGTGCCTGCAGCAGCGCCGGGTCGCCGAACAGTTCCCCTACCGAGCGCCCGGCCGATTCACGGCCGCACAGCTCGATCAGTGCCGGGTTGGCCAGCAGCACCTTGCCGGCGCTGTCCACGGCCAGCACCGGGTCGCTCATCGCTGCCAGCAGGGCATCGAGCTGCAGGTGTCGGCGTTGGCCGGGCAGGATGTCGACCACCTCCACCGATCGCACGCCATGCACCTCGAACAGCGCGTCGTGCAGTTCTTCGAGCACGGCGGGGCTGAGGGTGGGGGCGTCGATATAGACGTTCGGCGGGACCATCTCCACGGCGTCCAGGTTGAGGTTGCGGGCACCGAGCAGGGCGAGGACTTCCTGGGTGATGCCGACGCGGTCGATGAAGCTGACGTGGATGCGCATGGGGAGGGTGCGGTTGTGGCTGGGGAGGGCGGTAGTATGCCTCAACATTGTCGGGGCCGCTTTGCGGCCCATCGCGACGCAAGGCCGCTCCCACAAGTATCGCGCAGGCCTTGGGGTCAGCGGCCAACCTGTGGGAGCGGCCTTGCGTCGCGATGGGCTGCAAAGCAGCCCGCGGTTCTTGAAATCACTCCAGATGTTCAGGCTTGATCGGATCGCCCGACTTCACATCAAGCTTTTCGCGAATGTCCGCGAACATATGGTCATAAAGCTTGTGCGGCGAACTCAGGTTTTCGAATTTCTTCGGTGGCGTCAGGTACGACTGCGCCTTGCGGGTCAGTAGCATGAGGAAGCTGGGCAACACCTGGTCCTTGGCCAGGAAGAACTTTTCTTCCACTGGCTTGCCTTCGATGCTGCCATGCATCTTGAACTGGATGCCTCTGCCTTCCTTGGGATCCGACGCGGCCTCGTATTCGATGTTCAGGTCATAGCTGTGGTCGTTCTTGTTCAGCGCGGTGCGCTCGATGTGTACATGACCGGGCTGGTACTGGGCCATGGCGGACTCCTCTGGAAGGTGAAAATGGCGGGCCCATCGGCCCGCCCACTGCATTCAACGGTAGCTGATCCCTGGCTTGGCGGTGGACACCCGCGTACCAGCAGTGCCTTTGACGATGTCTTCGATGTTTTCCAGCGAACTGATCACCGCCACCTTGCCGGTATTACGGGCAAAATCGCAGGCCGCCTGCACCTTCGGCCCCATGGAGCCGGCAGCGAAGCCGAGGCGTTCCAGTTCGTCGGGGTGCGCCTGGGCGATGGCTTTCTGGGTCGGCTTGCCCCAGTCGATGTAGGCCGCATCGACGTCGGTGGCGATGATCAGCAGGTCGGCGTCCAGCTGCTCCGCCAGCAGGGCAGAGCACAGGTCCTTGTCGATCACCGCCTCGATGCCCTTGAGCTTGCGGTTCTCGTCGTACATGGTGGGGATGCCGCCGCCGCCGGCGCAGATCACGATGCTGCTCTTTTCCAGCAGCCACTTGATCGGGCGGATTTCGAAGATGCGCTTGGGTTTCGGGCTGGCTACCACGCGGCGGTACTTGTCGCCGTCAGGCTTGACCACCCAACCCTTTTCCTTGGCCAGGCGCTCGGCCTCTTCCTTGCCGTAGACCGGGCCGATGAACTTGGTCGGGTCCTTGAAGGCGGGGTCGTTGGCGTCCACTTCGACCTGGGTCAGCAGGGTGGCGAACGGCACTTCGAAGGCCAGCAGGTTGCCCAGTTCCTGTTCGATCATGTAGCCGATCATGCCCTCGGTCTCTGCACCCAGCACGTCCAGCGGGTAGGCCTCGTCGGGCTTGTAGGACAGGCCCTGCAGCGACAGCAGGCCAACTTGCGGGCCGTTGCCGTGGGCGATGACCAGCTCGTTGCCAGGGTGGATCTTGGCGATCTGTTCGGTAGCGGTGCGGATATTGGCGCGCTGGTTGTCAGCGGTCATCGGCTCGCCGCGACGCAGCAGGGCGTTGCCGCCCAATGCAACAACGATACGCATGGGGAATGTCCTTTAACGAAAGAAGGGAGCGCTGTTCTCTACCGGTATCGCCGCTCCCTTGTGGAAGCGGGTTTACCCGCGAAAGCGTCAGCCCATGCAGCGCGGCTGGTGCTACTGACGCATTCGCGGGTAAACCCGCTCCCACAGGGAACCGGGGTACCCGGCTTGTCGTGTCAGCCTTTACAGGTCAGCCAGCGTCGAAACCAGAATCGCCTTGATCGTGTGCATGCGGTTTTCTGCCTGCTCGAAGGCGATGCAGGCCGGCGACTCGAAGACGTCGTCGGTCACTTCGATACCGTTGGCCAGGTCCGGGTACTGTTCGGCGATCTGCTTGCCTACCTTGGTTTCGGAGTTGTGGAACGCCGGCAGGCAGTGCATGAACTTGGTCCGCGGGTTGCCGGTGGACTTCATCAGTTGTGTATTCACCTGATACGGCTTGAGCAGCTTGATGCGCTCACCCCAGGCTTCGATCGGCTCACCCATCGATACCCACACGTCGGTGTGCACGAAGTCCACACCCTTGACCGCGGCAACCGGGTCTTCGGTGAGGGTGATGCGCGCACCGCTTTCCTCGGCGTACTTGCGGCAACGCTCGACCAGGTCGTCATGCGGCCACAGCGCCTTGGGCGCGGCGATACGCACGTCCATGCCGAGCTTGGCGCCGATCAGCAGCAGCGAGTTGCCCATGTTGTTGCGGGCATCGCCCAGGTAGGCGTAGCTGATGTCGTGCAGTGGCTTGTCGCTGTGCTCGCGCATGGTCAGCACGTCGGCGATCATCTGCGTCGGGTGGTATTCGTCGGTCAGGCCGTTGAACACCGGAACACCGGCGAACTTCGCCAGTTCTTCGACGATTTCCTGCTTGAAGCCACGGTACTCGATGGCGTCATACATGCGCCCGAGCACGCGGGCGGTGTCCTTCATGCTCTCCTTGTGGCCGATCTGCGAAGAGTTGGGGTCGATGTAGGTAACGTTGGCGCCCTGGTCATAAGCGGCCACTTCGAAGGCGCAGCGGGTACGGGTAGAGGTTTTTTCGAAGATCAGGGCGATGTTGTTGCCCTTCAGGTGCTGCTGCTCGGTGCCGGTGTACTTGGCGCGCTTGAGGTCACGGGACAGGTCCAGCAGGTAGCGCAGCTCGCGGGTGGTGTGGTGTTCCAGGCTGAGCAGGTTGCGGTTGTGAATATTGAACGCCATGACATTTCTCCTTGAGTTTGGTGAACGCACCGGCCGCCGCTTCGTGAGGGCGGCCGGGGGTAATGGTCGTTAGTAGTCGATAGGGTCACGCACGATCGGGCAGGTCATGCAGTGGCCGCCGCCACGGCCCCGGCCCAGTTCGCCGGCGCTGATGGTGATGACCTCGATCCCGGCCTTGCGCAGCAGGGTATTGGTGTAGGTGTTGCGGTCGTAGCCAATGACCACGCCCGGCTCGATGGCCACCACGTTGTTGCCGTCATCCCACTGTTCGCGTTCGGCGGCGAAGCTGTTGCCGCCGGTCTCGACCACGCGCAGCTTGACCCCCAGTTGCTCGCCCACCACCTCGATGAACGACTTGTTGATGCGGCGTACATCCATGCCGTAAGGCTTGCTTTCGTCGGGGCGGATGATGAATGGAATGATCTCTTTCACCACTTCCGGGAAGACCGTGACCAGGTCGCGGTCGCAGAAGCTGAACACAGTGTCCAGGTGCATGGCGGCGCGGGACTTCGGCAGGCCGGCGACGATCACTTCCTTGACTGCGCCCTTGGCGAACAGGTTGCGCGCCAACTGGCCGATGGCCTGACGCGAGGTGCGCTCGCCCATGCCGATCAGCACGATGCCGTTGCCGATCGGCATCACGTCACCGCCTTCGAGGGTGGACTGGCCGTGTTCCTTGTCCGGGTCGCCGTACCAGACTTCGAAGTCGGCGTTGGTGAACTCCTTGTGGAACTTGTAGATGGCGGTGGTCAGCAGGGTTTCCTGACGGCGCGCCGGCCAGTACATCGGATTCAGGGTGACACCGCCGTAGATCCAGCACGTGGTGTCGCGGGTGAACTGGGTGTTGGGCAGCGGCGGCAGAATGAAGCTGGAGTGGCCCAGGTAGTCGTTGTACATCTTGACCACATCGGCGCCTTCGCTTTGTGGCAGGTCCTGGCCGGCCACGCCGCCAATCAGGAACTCGGCCAGATGGCGCGGCTCGAGGCCTTCGAGCCAGCTGCGCACTTCGTTGTTCAGGCCCACACCGACGGTGTCATCGGTGATCTTGCGGTCGAGGATCCACTTCAATGCTTCGGGTTGCTGCACGATATCGGTCAGCAGGTTGTGCATTTCCAGCACATCGACACCGCGCTCGCGCATCTTGGTGACAAAGTCGAAATGGTCACGCTTGGCCTGGTCGACCCAGATCACGTCGTCGAACAGCAGCTCGTCACAGTTGCTCGGCGTCAGGCGCTTGTGCGCCAGGCCCGGGGCGCAAACCATCACCTTGCGCAGTTTGCCGGCTTCGGAGTGGACACCGTACTTCTGTTTTTCAGCGGACATGATTTCATTCCTCCAGTTGAACGAAGACGTGGGTCAAAGAGTCAGGAAGCCGTCGTACAGGCCAAAGGCTGCCACCAGGGCGCCGATGACCACGGCTGCAAAGATCAGCTTTTCCACGTTGGTGAAGACAGGTTGGCCGACTTCACGCTTGGCCTTGGCGAACAGGATGGCGCCAGGTGCGTAGAGCAGGGCCGAGAGCAGCAGGTATTTCACACCGCCGGCGTACAGCAGCCAGACGGCATACAACAGGGCGATGCCGCCGATGATCAGGTCTTTCTTGCGCTCAGCCAGGGCCTGTTCGTAGGTTTCGCTGCGCCATGCCAGCAGGAAGGCGTAGGCCGCCGACCACAGGTAAGGCACCAGGATCATCGATGTGGCCAGGTAGATCAGCGACAGGTAGGTGCTGTTGGAAAACAGCGTGATCACCAGGAAGATCTGCACCATGGCGTTGGTCAGCCACAGGGCGTTGGCCGGTACCTGGTTGGCGTTCTCGCGGCGCAGGAACTCCGGCATGGTGTGGTCCTTGGCGGCGGCGAACATGATCTCGGCGCACAGCAGCACCCACGACAGCAGGGCCCCGAGCAGCGAGATGATCAGGCCGACGCTGATCAGCACCGCACCCCAGTGGCCGACCACATGCTCCAGCACGGCAGCCATCGACGGGTTCTGCAGCTTGGCCAGTTCCGGTTGGGTCATGATGCCCAGCGACAGTACGTTGACCAGCACCAGGAACAGCAGCACGGTAACGAAGCCGATGACCGTGGCCTTGCCCACGTCAGAGCGTTTTTCCGCCCGCGACGAGAAGATGCTCGCACCCTCGATGCCGATGAACACCCAAACGGTGACCAGCATCATGTTGCGCACCTGGTTCATCACGCTGCCAAGTTCTGGCGTGCCCACCGCCCAGATGTCGGCGGTGAAGATGTCGAGCTTGAAGGCGAACAGGCAGATCAGGGCAAACAGCAGCAGCGGCACCACCTTGGCCACGGTGGTGACCAGGTTGATGAACGCCGCTTCCTTGATGCCGCGCAGCACCAGGAAGTGCACCGCCCACAGCAGCACCGACGCGCCGATGATGGCGGCAGGGGTGTTGCCTTCGCCGAAGATCGGGAAGAAGTAGCCCAGGGTGCTGAACAGCAGTACGAAGTAGCCGACGTTGCCCAGCCAGGCACTGATCCAGTAGCCCCAGGCCGAGGAGAAGCCCATGTAGTCGCCGAAACCGGCCTTGGCATAGGCATACACCCCGCCATCCAGGTCAGGCTTGCGATTGGCCAGGGTCTGGAACACGAATGCCAGGGTCAGCATGCCGACCGCGGTGATTGCCCAGCCGATCAGCACAGCGCCAACCCCTGCGCTGGCCGCCATGTTTTGCGGCAGCGAGAAGATCCCGCCACCAATCATCGAACCGACGACAAGTGCAACTAACGCGCCGAGCTTTAGTTTTCCGGATGAATCAGACATTTAACAACTCCTGCCAGGAGAAAGTTGACGACAGAGTAAATCCGACGCCGCTGCCATTCGCTGACTTGGGTCAGTTCATGGCGACGTGAAGTAGGAAAATTCCTTCACGAAGCTCCTGGAGAGTGCCGACAACTTATGCTGCAAGCCTTGCACGCTGGCACCTCCATGTCCTTCTAGAGCAAACGCTCTGTTCAGCCTGCGATGCTTGAAGCTAGCCGCTTTTGCCGCTTTCGCAAATTTTTCACAAGAATTTCGAGTTTTATCGGGTTCTTTTCTAGTTGCTCGGGAGCTGCTAATTTTTTACCAATGAGGGCCATAGACAAAGCAGTTATTAGTGCTATAGCTTCATTGATCAGGATCATTATAAGTAACAGCATTTAATGGACCGCATGGCTGTTTCAAGCCCATGACAGCGCGCAAAAAAAGGAAGGCTCATGAGCGAACCGGGACAGAAGCTGCGCCTGGGCGCGCTGATCGCATTGGTGGTCGGCTCGATGATTGGTGGTGGAATATTCTCGTTGCCGCAGAACATGGCGGCGCGTGCCGACGTGGGCGCGGTGCTGATCGGCTGGGGCATCACAGCCGTTGGCATGCTGGCGCTGGCGTTCGTGTTCCAGACCCTGGCCAACCGCAAGCCGGAGCTGGATTCGGGGGTGTACGCCTACGCCAAGGCCGGCTTTGGCGAGTACATGGGTTTTTCCTCGGCCTGGGGCTACTGGATCAGTGCCTGGCTGGGCAACGTCGGCTACTTCGTGCTGCTGTTCAGCACCTTGGGCTTCTACTTCCCGGTGTTCGGCGAGGGCAACACGCCAATCGCCATCGGCTGCGCCTCGCTGCTGCTGTGGGCGGTGCACTTCCTGGTGCTGCGCGGTATCAAGGAGGCGGCGTTCATCAACCAGGTGACCACCGTGGCCAAGGTGGTGCCGTTGCTGATTTTCGTGGTGATCGCGGCGTTCGCCTTCCGCGCCGATATCTTCACGCGTGATATCTGGGGCCTGAGCAACCCGCAGTTCGGCAGCGTGCTGGAGCAGGTGCGCAACATGATGCTGGTCACCGTGTTCGTGTTCATCGGCATCGAAGGCGCCAGTGTGTATTCCGGGCGTGCCGAGCGCCGGTCGGATGTGGGCAAGGCTACGGTGATCGGTTTCCTGGGGGTGCTGGCGTTGCTGGTGCTGGTCAACGTGTTGTCGCTGGGGGTGATGACCCAGCCGGAACTGGCCGGGCTGCAGAACCCGTCGCTGGCTTCGGTACTGGAGCATATCGTCGGGCCGTGGGGCGCCTTGCTGATCAGTATCGGCCTGGCGGTTTCGCTGCTTGGCGCGCTGCTGTCCTGGGCGTTGCTGTGCGCCGAGATCCTCTTCGCCACGGCGCGGGACAAGACCATGCCGCGCTTTCTGGCCAAGGAAAACGCCAACCATGTGCCGGCCAACGCCCTGTGGCTGACCAACTGCATGATCCAGGGCTTCCTGCTGATCACGCTGTTTTCCGCCGGTACCTATACCAGCCTGATCTACCTGGCCTCGTCGATGATCCTGGTGCCCTACCTGTGGTCGGCGGCCTACGCCGTGCTGTTGGCGGTGCGTAAAGAAACCTACGATGGGCAGCCGGCCCTGCGCCGCAAGGACCTGCTGGTGGCGCTGGTTGCCTTGGTGTATGCCGTGTGGCTGTTGTATGCCGGCGGGCTCAAGTACCTGCTGCTGTCGGCGCTGCTGTATGCGCCGGGCGTGATCCTGTTCGCCCGGGCCAAGCATGAGCAGGGAAAAGCCTTGTTCACCACCTGGGAAAAGCTGATTTTTGCCGCCGTGCTGGCAGGTGCCGCGCTGGCGGCCTATGCCCTGTACTCAGGGCTGCTGAGCTTGTGACGGGGCAGGGCAGGGGGCGTGCTCCGGGCGTGACCAGATCCACAGGTTGCCCAGGGTCATGCCGGCAATGGCCAGGAACACCGGCCAACGGTGTTCCAGGAGCGTCAGCATCAGGCCCGCGCACAGCAGCATGCTGAGGGTCGCGCTGACCTTGGCCCGCCGCTGGATCACCTTGCCATTGCGCCAGTTGTGCAGGATCGGCCCGAACAGCCGGTGGTTTTCCAGCCAGGCAGACAGGCGCGGTGAACTACGGGTGGCCGCCCAGGCGGCCAGCAGGATGAATTCGGTGGTCGGCAGGCCGGGTATGACGATCGCGACCAGGCCCACACCCAGGCTCACGTAAGCCAGGATCGCATACAGCAGGCGGGCGAGTTTCGAGCGGGCAGGTCGGGTCATGGTCTCACTGCTTAAAACGGTTCGGCCACCGGTAGGGTGGCCGGGTACGGCGTATCAAACCAGCGCGGCATCCGCAGCATAAGCGTGCTTGAGCAGCTCGGTGAAGCGCTCGAACGCCGCAACTGCGCCGCGTTCGGCAGCGGCTTCCTCTTCCTCCGACAGGGCCAGGCCATCAAGAATGCGGGTGAACTGCTTCCAGCCTTCGGCACGGCCACCGGCCGGTTCGCCCAGGTGTCGGGCACCAAAGCTGTCGGACAGTCCCAGGGCCACGGCACGCTTGATCAGAAACGCAGCGCCCAGTTTGGAGCCTTCAGAGACGAAGATCCAGCCCATTGCCTCGCCCAGGCTCGGGTTACACAGCGCACCCGGTACGGCTGGCGGTACTTCGGTGTCGAGATCGGCGAGGTCAAGGCGGGCCTGTTCGGCACGGCAGCGCTCGGCCAGGTCGGGGACGATGGCGATCAGTTGCGGGTCGTTGTACAGGGCCTGCAGCTCGGCCTGGAACAGGTACTGGGCGACCACGAAGCGGGCGAAGCTTTCGCGGCTGTCGAAGGGTGCATGGGCTTTGACCAAGGCATCCAGTTCGGCGTGGGGGGCGTGGGTGATCTGGTTGAGGCGCTGGGAGCGCAGGGCTGGGCGGTCGGTCATGGGGCAGTCCTTGGAAAAGGGGCATTCAGAGACAAGACGAAACAGCGGGGGCGGGACAGTAAAAAAAGCTGGTATTTGTGCTGGTAGTGCTGGCCTCTTCGCGGGTGAACCCGCTCCCACAGGTATTGCGCAGACCTCGGGCCTGTAATGTTCCTGTGGGAGCGGGTTTACCCGCGAAGAGGCCGGCGCTGACGAAACAAACCTGTCAGCGATAATCCAGGTCAGATATCCCAAACCACATTGATGCCGAAGTTGCGCCCCGGCATGGTCAGGCGGTCGATGTTGGCCGGCTGGGTCACGGCCGCTTCACCCTGGCCGTCGTAGCTGCGCACCGAATCCCACTGCCAGTACTTCTTGTCGGTGAGGTTGTACAGGCCGGCGTTGATGGTCACGTCGTCGGTGACCTTGTAGTAACCGGTCAGGTCCAGTACCCCGTAGCCCGGGGTGCGGAACTTGGAGCTCGAACCGTCGGGCGAGTAGAAGGTGCTGTCGTCGACGCGGGTCTTGCGCTTGACCAGTGTCCAGCTCAGCAGGCCGCCGTAGTGCTGTTGTTCATAACCCAGGCCGAACACGCCCTTGAGCGGGTTGACGGTGTTCAGTGGTTCGCCGGTGTCATCGTTGCGGCCATGGGTGTAGGCGATCGAGCCCTGGGTATACAGGCCCTGCGGTGCACCGAAGTGGTCGAGGTTCAGGCGGCCCTTGACCTCGGCACCCTTGATAGTGGCGTGCTTGATGTTGTTGGCCTGGAAGGTCTGCTCCAGGTTGGCGCTTTTCACGGCGTCCTCGTCGATGAAGTCGCGGTACTTGTTGTAGAACACCGCCACGTCGAAGTTGCCGGCGTCGAAGTTGCCACGCAGGCCGGTTTCATAGCTTTTGCTCTTTTCCGGCTCGAGGCCCGGGTTGCCTTCTACGCGGTAGCCTTGCTCGATATTCTCGAACTTCCCGTACATGGATTTGGCAGTCGGGGTGCGGAAACCTTCGGCGTACTGGCCATACCAGGTGTAGTTGTCGTTGAAGGCATAGGTCAGGCCGAGCTTGGGCGAAATACGGTGCCACTTCTTGTCCGAGTCGTCCTGGGAGGTGGGCGCGGTACCAGAGGACTCAAGGCCACGCAGGAATTCCTCGGTGAACCTGGGCTTCATTCGCGTGTAGTCGTAACGAGCGCCAGGCATGAAGGTCCAGTTGTTCCAGCGGATTTCATCCTGCACGAACAGGCTGTAGGTGTTCACGGTCGGGTCCGGGAAGTCGCTGACCAGCACCTGGCCGTCTGCCGGGCGCTCGGCGCCAGGGCCGGAACAACCTGAGCCAACGGTCAGGCAGGTGCCGGTGCCGCTGCGCGAACCGGTGACCTTCTCGTGCTTGAGGGTGGTGCCATAGGTCAGCAGGTGCTCGGTGGCACCGAGGCTGAAGGCCTTGTCCAGCTGGGCGTCGAATACCCACTGGCGGTCCTTGTAGGTGGTATCGCGGGTACGCAGCACCTGACGGCCAGGCGGTGCGTAGACCTCCTCGGTGTACTGGTCGGTCTTGGCGATCTGGTAGTTCAGGCTCCACTTCACATGGTCGGCGACCAGCGAATCCAGGCCGAACTCATGGTTGATGCCAAAGCGTTCACGGGTGATGGTGTCGTTGCCGCTACGCGCCTTGTAGTAACCCGAAGCACCACGGCCAGGAATGAACGGCCCGCCCACCGCACTGAGGATGTTCTGGTCGCGGTCATCCTTGTAACGCTCGTAGGTGAAGCCCAGGCGCGCGTCGTCGGCGTAATTCCAGCCCAGCTTGGCCAGTACGTTTGTGGTGCGCACGTCCATCGGGTTGGCTTCGGTACGCGACAGGCCGTCACCGCTGTGGCCGCCGTGGGTTTCGGTTTCGTGACCGTTGCGCTGGCTCAGGTGCACCAGGCCGTCGAACTCGCCCTGGCGGCCGGCGACGGTGGCGGAGGTCAGCCAGCTTTCGTCGGCCGAGCTGTAGCCGGTCTTCAGGCGGGCACCTGCGTCCTTGCCGGGCTTGATGATGTCGTCAGGGTCGAGGGTGAAGTAGCTTACTGCCCCCCCGATGGCGTTGCTGCCATACAGCACCGAGGCCGGGCCGCGGAGGATTTCCACACGCTTGACGATCTCCGGGTCCACGTAGTTGCGCTGGGTCTGGGCGTAGGGGCCGAAGAAGAAACTGTCGGGGATCGACACGCCATCGACCTGGGTGAGGATGCGCTCGCCGTCGATGCCACGGATGTTGTAGCCGTTCAGGCCGCTGCGCTGTCCGGTGCCGGCTACCGACACGCCCGGTTCGTAGCGCACCAGGTCCTGGATGTTGTTGACGTTCTGCCGGTCCAGCTGCTCGCGGGTCTGCACGCTGACGGTGCTCGGCACCTGGCTGACGTCCTGGGCGCTGCGCGTGGCGCTGACGGTGACCTGCTGCAGGGCGATCACATTGGCGCTGGCCTGGCGTTCGAGCACCACATTGCCGTTGCTGATCTTGCGAAAGCCCAGGCCGGTGCCGTGCAGCAGGCGCTTGAGTGCGGCATCCGGCGGTAGCGAACCTTGCACCCCTGGCGAGGCAACGCCGTCGGCCAGCTCGGCGCTGAAGCCGACCTGCCAGCCGGTGACCTGGCTGAAAGCATTGATGGCCGAAACCAGCGGCTGCTGGCCGATGCTGAAGCGGTAGTCGCCCATGCGCGGGCTGCTGGCCTGGGCCGGCTCGGCGGCCAGTGCCGGCAGGCTGATGGCGCCGCTGGCGAGCAGGGCCAGGTTCAGTAGGGAAAGGCTCAGGAGGGACAGCTGCCCTCCATGGCGAGGACGGGTGGAGGGGCGGGTAGGACCTGTGGACATCGGAAGCGCTCCCTGACGCGCGGACTGTTATAGGTGATGGCTGTCCTCGTTTTCAAACGAGAATCAGTTGCATTGGCTATAACGAGACGGGCGGGGTAGCGTGACTGCGTAAAAAAAGTTGGATTGCGGTCTGGCGATCCGTATCCCGACTTCTATGGGAGCGTGTCGGGTTTCAGATTTGCGGATCAGTTCAGGATGACCAGCGCCGGGAACTCATGCAGCTGTGCCGAGGTAATGTGGGCCAGCGCGCGCAGGGTTTCCAGCGGCTGGTCGAGGCGGTAGTTGCCGGTGACCGCCATGTCTTCCAGTTGTGCATTGCGGTTGATGATCCAGCCCGGGTAGTAGCGCTGCACCTCGGCCAGCACCTGGCTCAGCGGGCAGTTCTCGAACACCAGGCGGCCGTCGACCCAGGCCAGGTCCTTGTGCATGTCGGGGCGCTGGCGCTGGCCGAATCCCTGGGGGCCGACGCTGATGCTGTCGCCGGCACTCAGGCGGATGCGCTGGTCGCGAGCCCCCTGCAGGTCGACATCGCCGCGCTGCACCCGCACCTGTGCCTCGCCGTCGAGATAGCGCACGGCAAAGTCGGTGTCGCGCACCTGCGCGCGCAACGGCCCGGCCTGCACTTCAAGGGGCCGCAGCGTGCCTTCGGGGACCTGGAAATAGGCCTCGCCCTGCAGCAGGCGGGCGACCTGGCGGCCATCACGCTGCTCGCTGGCAAATGCCGAATTGGTGTTGAGCAGCACTTTTGCCCCGTCTTCCAGCTGCAGGCGCTGGCGCTCTCCCACCACCGTCAGGTGGTCGGCCTGCAAGCGCATGGGCAGGTTGCCGAGGGTGAACAGCCCGACCAGCAGCAGCGCCGCCGTTGCCAGGGGTTTCCAGTGGCTGCGCAGGCGCCCGCGCCACGAGCGGCGCTGTTGCTGATGCATCTGCACGGCCACCTGGTGCAGCGGTGCGCCATTCCACAGGGCTTCTGCCTCGACATAGGCCTCGGCATTTTCCGGCGCTGCGCTCAGCCAGGCCTCGAAGGCCTGGGTGTCCTCGGCGTCAGCGCATTGCAGGCGCACCAGCCAGTCCAGCGCCTCGTCCATGGCACGAGCACGGGCGCTGGGCCCGGCGGGTGACGGGCGAGGGGGGCTGTCGGTCACGGTGAATCCTTGAATGGTTTTTTGCGAATGATCAAGGCTGAGGCGGGGCGTGGCAAGGGCTTTGCGTTGCCTCACTTGAGGCGGTCGGCGACACCCATGCAGATCGCCATGATCAGTTTCAGTTCCTTCTGTACCGTGCTGGGTGAAACATTCAGTTGTTCGGCTATTTCCAGATAGGTAGCGCCGTGCAGGCGGCTGAGGATGAAGATGCGCTGCTGGCGTTCGCTCAACTGGTTGAGGCTGATGCTCAGGTGCCTGAGCAACTGTTCGGCATGGGCTGCATCCTCGCTGCTGGTAGCGGGCGCGGCCACGCTGTGCAGCACCTCGTCGGGCACGTCGTCGACCAGCATGCGCGATTGCACCCGGCGCGCGCGCAGATGGTCGAGGGCCAGATTGCGTGCGGTCTGGAACACGAACGGTTCGATGTGTTCGATGGGCCGCTCACCGATTGCGCGGGATACCCGCAGGTAGGTTTCCTGCAACAGGTCCTCGGCCGTGGTGGGGTTGCCCACCATGCGCTGCAAGGTGCGCAGCAGGGTAAGGCGCTGGACGAGGAAGACAGAGTTGAACCGGGACTGACTCACTGGGGGACCTGGCCGACGAAAGGTTAATGATAATGCTTATCATCCATATCGAAGGTCAAGCTTGGAAATGTTAGGAAAAGGTAAAGATTGTGAGTGGGTGGGCGCATGGCGGGATAGTTTGTGCGCCTGTGAGTTCGAGCGCCGCCCGCGCGGCGCTTCGCGGGACAAGCCCGCTCCCACATTTGTTGCAACGTGGCCATGCCTGTGAAAGAGGCGTTGCCCGCCCTTGGTGCATGACTTGAGGCCGGAAGTGCGGCAGCCGCGCCAGCCTAGAAATCGCGTCAGGGCAACAAGGCAGGCAACCATGGCCTGACAGGTTCGGCACGTTGCCACAAATGTGGGAGCGGGCTTGTCCCGCGAAGCGCCGCGCGGGCGGCGCTCGATCTCAAAGGCGGCAAAAATGCCATGTCATGCTCAACGGGCCCGGCACAGGGCCAAACAGTTATCCAGCATGCGGTTGGAGAACCCCCACTCGTTGTCATACCAGGCCAGCACCTTGAGCATGCGCCCGTTGGCCCGGGTATGGTTGGCATCGAAGATCGACGACAGCGGGTTGTGGTTGAAATCGCAGGAAACCAGCGGCAAGGCGTTGTAGCCCAATACCCTGGAATGCTTGCTGGCCTCGAGGAACAGCTGGTTGACCTGCTCGGCCGTGGCTTCGCGCTTGAGGTTGACGGTGAGATCGACCAGCGACACGTTGATCACCGGCACCCGCACCGCCATGCCGGTAAGCTTGCCGGCCAGCTCCGGCAGCACCAGGCCCACGGCCTCGGCAGCGCCGGTCTTGCTCGGGATCATCGACTGGGTCGCCGAACGCGCACGGTACGGGTCGCCGTGGTACACATCGGTCAGCACCTGGTCGTTGGTGTAGGCATGGATGGTGGTCATCAGGCCCTGTTCGATGCCGAACTCACGATGCAGCACCTGGGCAATCGGTGCCAGGCAGTTGGTAGTGCAGGAGGCATTGGAAATGATCTGGTGCGAGGCCCGCAGGATGTCATGGTTGACCCCGTACACCACAGTGGCATCGGCGCCTTTGGCTGGTGCCGAGACAATCACCTTGCCAGCCCCCGCAGCCAGGTGTGCGGCGGCCTTGGCGCGTTCGGTGAACAGCCCGGTGCATTCGAATACCACGTCGATCGCCTCGGCCTTCCAGGGCAGTTCGGCCGGGTTGCGGATGGCACTGACCGCGATACGGTCACCATTGACCGTCAGGCTTTCGTGGTCGGCCTCGACGCTGGCGTCGAAGGTGCCGTGCACGCTGTCGTACTTGAGCAGGTGGGCATTCATGGCGCTGTCGCCCAGGTCGTTGATGGCGACGACCTGCAGGTCCTGGCGGTAGCCTTGGGTATACAGTGCGCGCAGGACGTTGCGCCCGATGCGGCCGAATCCATTGATGGCGATGCGTAGGGTCATGGCAGTACCTCTGGCAGTCCGAGTGAAACCTGTGGCACAAAGGAGCTTCACTGAAACGGTTTTGTTGTTGGAATTACAAGATTATTCACCTTCCGATAGAAAACAAGCCTTTTTAGTGGCAGTATTTTGTTTAAATATACAACGAGTGGTTGGGCGATGTGCCTTCATCGATGCAGCGGCTCCTCTACCTTGAGCCTAGGCCGCAATCGTTTGGAGGGGAAATGCCCGGCAAACCGCCCTTACAATTAGCCTGGAGTCCAGTACATGCATCCGCGCATCCTTGAGGTCACCCAGCGGCTGGTCGAACGTAGCCGTGCCACCCGCGAACGCTACCTGCAACTGATTCGCGGCGCGGCAAGTGACGGCCCCATGCGTGCCAGCCTGCAGTGCGCCAACTTCGCCCATGGCGTGGCCGGTTGCGGCAGCGACGACAAGCAGACCCTGCGCCTGATGAACGCGGCCAACGTGGCCATCGTCTCGGCCTACAACGACATGCTTTCGGCGCACCAGCCGTACCAGCACTTCCCCGCGCAGATCAAGCAGGCCCTGCGCGAGGTCGGCTCGGTCGGCCAGTTCGCCGGCGGCGTGCCGGCCATGTGCGATGGCGTGACTCAGGGCGAGCCGGGCATGGAGCTGGCCATCGCCAGCCGTGAAGTGATCGCCATGTCCACCGCCGTGGCCCTGTCGCACAACATGTTCGACGCCGCGCTGATGCTGGGCATCTGCGACAAGATCGTCCCCGGCCTGATGATGGGTGCGCTGCGCTTCGGCCACTTGCCGACCATCTTCGTCCCGGGCGGGCCGATGGTCTCCGGTATTTCCAACAAGCAGAAGGCTGATGTGCGCCAGCGCTACGCCGAGGGCAAGGCCAGCCGCGAAGAGCTGCTGGAGTCGGAGATGAAGTCCTACCACAGCCCGGGAACCTGCACGTTCTACGGCACTGCCAACACCAACCAGCTGGTGATGGAAGTGATGGGCCTGCACCTGCCGGGGGCCTCGTTCGTCAACCCGTATACACCGTTGCGTGATGCGCTCACCGCCGAGGCCGCACAGCAGGTCACGCGCATGACCAAGGCCAGCGGCAGCTTCATGCCGCTGGGTGAAATCGTCGACGAAAAGGCGCTGGTCAACTCCATCGTTGCCCTGCACGCCACCGGCGGTTCGACCAACCACACCCTGCACATTCCGGCGATTGCCCAGGCTGCGGGTATCCAGTTGACCTGGCAGGACATGGCCGACCTGTCCGAAGTCGTGCCGACCCTGTCCCATGTCTACCCCAACGGCAAGGCCGACATCAACCACTTCCAGGCTGCGGGCGGCATGGCCTTCCTGATCCGCGAGCTGCTCGATGCCGGGCTGCTGCACGAAGACGTCAACACCGTGGCCGGCCATGGCCTGCGCCGCTATACCCAGGAGCCGTTCCTCGACAATGGCAAGCTGGTGTGGCGCGAAGGGCCGCAGCACAGCCTGGACGAAAGCATCCTGCGCCCGGTGGCGCGGCCGTTCTCGGCCGAAGGCGGCCTGCGGGTGATGGAGGGCAACCTCGGCCGCGGCGTGATGAAGGTGTCCGCTGTCGCTCCCGAGCACCAGGTGGTCGAGGCCCCGGCGCGGGTGTTCCACGACCAGCAGTCGCTGGCCGATGCGTTCAAGGCCGGTGAACTGGAGCGCGACTTCGTCGCCGTGGTGCGCTTCCAGGGCCCGCGCTGCAACGGCATGCCGGAGCTGCACAAGCTCACGCCGTTCCTCGGCGTGCTGCAGGACCGTGGCTTCAAGGTAGCGCTGGTCACCGACGGGCGCATGTCTGGTGCCTCGGGCAAGATCCCGGCGGCCATTCACGTTTGCCCCGAGGCTTATGACGGCGGCCCGCTGGCACGGGTGCGCGATGGTGATATGGTGCGGGTCGATGGTGTCAAAGGCACGCTGCGGGTAATGGTGTCGGCCGAAGAACTGGCCAGCCGCGACCTGCCGCCAGCGCCGCAGGGCAACGACCTGGGCTGCGGGCGCGAGCTGTTCGGCTTCATGCGCATGGCGTTCAGCCCGGCAGAGCAGGGCGCCAGTGCGTTCACCTCGGCCCTGGAGAACCTCAAATGAAGGACCTGCTGGTTGGCGACATCGGCGGCACCAATGCCCGTTTTGCGTTGTGGCGTGACAACCAGCTGCATGAAGTGAAGGTTTTCGCGACCGAGGACTACACCAGCCCGGAACAGGCCATCGAGGCGTATCTCGACGGGCTTGGTATTGCTCGCGGTGGGCTGATTGCGGCCTGCCTTGCAGTGGCCGGGCCGGTCAACGGTGACGAGTTCCGCTTCACCAACAACCATTGGCGCCTGAGCCGCCTCGCGTTCTGCCAGAGGCTGCAGATCGAGCAGCTGCTGCTGATCAATGATTTCACCGCCATGGCGCTGGGCATGACCCGTCTGCGCGAAGGCGAATTCCGTGAGGTATGCCCGGGCCAGGCCGACCTTTCGCGTCCCGCGTTGGTCATCGGCCCGGGCACCGGCCTGGGCGTTGGCTCCCTGTTGCGTCTGGGCGACCAGCGCTGGTGCGCCTTGCCGGGCGAGGGCGGGCACGTCGACTTGCCAGTGGGCAATGCCCGTGAAGCGGCTATTCACCAACAGATCCACAGCCAGATCGGCCATGTCAGCGCCGAGACTGTGCTCAGTGGCGGTGGGCTGCTGCGCCTTTACCAGGCGATCTGCGCACTGGACGGCGACACACCGCGACACAAGACACCGGCACAGATCACCGATGCCGCGCTCGGCGGCGAGCCACGGGCGTTGGCGGTGGTCGAGCAGTTCTGCCGGTTCCTCGGCCGAGTCGCTGGTAACAATGTTCTGACACTGGGCGCACGGGGCGGCGTCTATATTGTCGGCGGCGTGATCCCGCGCTTTGCCGAGCTGTTTCTGCGCAGTGGGTTCGCCGCGAGTTTTGCCGACAAGGGTTGCATGAGTGGGTATTTCGCTGGCGTGCCGGTGTGGCTGGTGACGGCGGAGTTTTCCGGGTTGCTGGGGGCCGGGGTGGCCTTGCAGCAGGCGTTGGATCATGGATAGGTGAAATGGGGGCCGCTGCGCGGCCCATCGCGACACAAGGCCGCTCCTACACGGGGCAGTGCATATTTCCGGCGCGGCGCGGTCCCTGTAGGAGCGGCCTTGCGTCGCGATGGGGCGCGAAGCGGCCCCAACAGCAGGCAACAAAGACCTGTAACTGACAAGAGGAAGGACCACCTTGACCACTGCCGGCAAATCGATCCTGATGGTCGACGACGACCAGGAAATCCGCGAACTGCTGCAAACCTACTTGAGCCGCTCCGGCTTCCAGGTGCATGCCGAAGCCGACGGCAAGGGCTTTCGCCGCGCGCTGGAAACCACCCCCTGCGACCTGGTCATCCTCGATGTCATGCTGCCCGACGAAGACGGCTTCAGCCTGTGCCGCTGGGTACGCCAGCACCCGCGCCAGGCCCGGGTGCCGATCATCATGCTCACCGCCAGCTCCGACGAAACCGACCGGGTCATCGGCCTGGAGCTGGGCGCTGACGACTACCTGGGCAAGCCGTTCAGCCCCCGTGAACTGCAAGCGCGGATCAAGGCCCTGCTGCGCCGCGCCGAGTTCGGCCAGGCGGCACCCGGCAGTGCCGTGCTGGCCTTCGACGACTGGCGCCTGGACACGGTCAGCCATCGCCTGTTCCATCGCGACGGCGAGGAGGTGATTCTCTCCGGCGCCGATTTCGCCCTGCTCAAGCTGTTCCTCGACCACCCACAGCAGATTCTCGACCGCGACACCATCGGCAACGCCACCCGTGGCCGCGAGCCGATGCCGCTGGACCGCATCGTCGACATGGCGGTCAGCCGTCTGCGCCAGCGCCTGCGCGATACCGACAAACCACCCCGGCTGATCCGCACCGTACGCGGCAGCGGCTACCTGCTGGCTGCCCATGTCTGCAGTGCGCCCTGAGCGGCGCTGGCGCCTGCTGCCGCGCTCGCTACTGGGGCGCATGCTGCTGCTGACCCTGCTGGTGGTGCTGCTTGCCCAGGGGCTGTCGAGCATCATCTGGGTTGCCCAATTGCGCGCCAGCCAGTTGCAGGGCCTGCGTGCCAGCGCCAGCAGCCTGGCTCATTCGATGAGTGCCAGCGTCAGCTACTTCCGCTCGCTGCCGGTCGCCTACCGGCCGATGGTCCTGGACCAACTGCGCAGCATGGGCGGCACGCGCTTTTTCGTGTCGCTCAACGCCAAGCCACTGGACATGCCGCTACTGCCCGTTACCCCGCGCAAGCAGGCGGTGATCGATGTGTTCCAGCAAGTGCTGCATGAGCGCCTGGGTTCGCAAATGGAAATTTCCGTGGAGTTCGTCAGCCCCGACGACCTGCGCATCTTCAACAGCGGCCTCAAGCTCGACGAACTGCCACGTTCCTGGGCGCATTACTCACTGACCCTGGAACCGCTCAACCCGCCGGTACTGGTCACGCAGATCCGCCTGGACGAGGGCGAATGGCTGTACATCGCCTCGCTGCTGCCGGAGCCCTACACCAGCCTGGAGGCCGAGCGCCTGCCGCGTCAGCAGATCGGCTTCATCGTGCTGACCACGGCTTTGCTGCTGTTGTTCATCGGCTTGCTGGTGCACTGGCAAAGCTGGCCGCTCAAACGCCTGGCACGGGCTGCGCGGGAGATGTCGCTGGGCGCCGATGTGGCGCCGGTGGCCGAAGGCGGTGGCAGCGAGGTGGTCGAGGTGGGGCGTGCGTTCAACAGCATGCGCGAGCGCATCAGCCGCTACCTGACCGAACGCAGCCAGTTGTTCAGCGCCATTTCCCACGACCTGCGCACGCCGATCACCCGCTTGCGCCTGCGCGTCGAGCTGCTGGAGGACGAGCGCCTGCAGGCCAAGTTCAGCCAGGATCTGGACGAGCTGGAGCTGTTGGTAAAAGGTGCATTGCAGTGCGTTAAGGACACCGACATCCACGAGAATATCGAGCCGGTCGACCTCAACCAGGTGCTGGAAATCCTGGCCGAGCCTTACCTGGGCGATGGCCGCATCACGCTCGAAGGCCGTGCGCTGGCGCCGTACCCCGGCAAGCCACTGGCGCTGCGGCGCTGCATCGGCAACCTGATCGACAACGCCATCAAGTACGGCGAGCGGGCACGGCTGCGCATCATCGATAACGCCGAGGGGTTCGTCCTGCAGGTGGATGACCAGGGGCCGGGGGTGCCGCAGCAGCAGCTGGAGCAGGTGTTCGAGCCGCACTTCCGTCTGGCCGGGCAGCAGCAGGGGTACGGGCTGGGGTTGGGGATTGCGCGCAACATTGCCCATAGCCATGGCGGGGAGGTGAGCTTGCTCAACCTGCGTGAGGGCGGGTTGCGGGTGACCTTGTATCTGCCAAGGGGCATGGACTGAGGGTATGGGTTACTGGTGCCGGCCGCTTCGCGGGTGAACCCGCTCCCACAGGTTTTTGCACCAGCCTCGGGCTTTGCATGGGCCTATCGGCCCGCTGTGGGAGCGGGTTCACCCGCGAAGAGGCCGGCACAGGCAAGCGAAATGTCACTCCCTGGTGACAATCCTGCCGTCCTTCGTGACATCCCGGCAAACCCCACTAGCTAGAATTCGCAAACGACTGGCAAGGATCAAGCTGGCCCATGAGCACCTCCAACCTGCCTTCCACCCGCTGGCTCGACGCCCCGGCCCACACCGCCTGGCGCATTGCCGAAGGGCAGCGCCTGCTGACCTTCGCCACGGCTTCGAAACTGCCCGATGGCTTCGGCAGCCTCGACGCCGCAGGCCTGCTCGCACCGGGTGCCCGAGCCGAAACCCTGATCACCGCTCGCATGACTCACTGTTTCGCCCTGGCCCACCTGCAGGGCGTGCCCGGTTACCTGGCCTATGCCGAACACGGTGTGGCTGCCCTGCGCGGCGCGCTGCAGGATGCCACCTACGGCGGCTGGTTCGCCCACCCCGGTGGCCATGACGACAGCGGCAAGGCGGCTTACCTGCATGCCTTCGTCGCTCTGGCCGCCAGCTCGGCGGTGATGGCAGGTGCTGGCGGTGCACCAGCCCTGCTGGCAGAGGCGGTGCAGGTGCTCGAAGCGCATTTCTGGAGCGAAGAGGAGGGCGCCCTGCGAGAGGCCTTCTCCCGCGCCTGGCAGTTGCCCGAGCAGTACCGTGGCGCCAACAGCAACATGCATGCGGTCGAGGCCTTCCTGGCCCTGGCAGACGTCACTGGCGACAGCCTGTGGTTGCAACGCGCCTTGCGCATCGCCGAACGCATCATCCATACCCATGCCGCCACAAACGGCCACCGGGTCATAGAGCATTTCGATGCCCTCTGGCAGCCACTGCCGCACTACAACCAGGCGCACCCGGCAGACCACTTCCGGCCTTATGGCTCCACGCCCGGGCATGCCCTGGAGTGGGCGCGGTTGCTGCTGCACCTGGAGGCCAGCCTGGAATGGTTTGGCCTGCATGCCCCGCAGTGGCTGCCGGACTGTGCCCGCGCATTGTTCGATACAGCCTGCCAGCAGGCCTGGAGCGTCGATGGCGCGCCCGGTTTCGTCTACACCCTGGACTGGGCCGACCGCCCGGTGGTGCGCGCGCGCCTGCACTGGGTGCACGCCGAAGCCTGCGCCGCCGCCGCGGCCCTGTTGCAGCGCACGGGCGAGGCGCACTACGAGCAGTGGTACCGCCGTTGCTGGGACTTCATCGCCAACCATTTCATTGACCATGGCGCTGGCAGCTGGCACCACGAACTCGATGCGCACAACCAGCCGGCCGCAACCATCTGGCCAGGCAAGCCCGACCTCTACCATGCCTACCAGGCGCTGCTGCTGCCGGGCTTGCCATTGGCACCCAGCCTGGCCAGCAACCTGGCGGGCAATGTAACCAAACGATGACATTCACGCATCGCTTCGTTACCTGGCGAGGCGAGCACGCTGTTTAGACTTCATGCAACGCAAGCGATCGACTTGCACGGCATAACAACAAGAAAGGTGCTTCGATGAATTCCACGCTCCGTCTCGCTGCCGCAATCTCACTGGCCTCCTTGTTCCCGCTGAGTGCCTTGGCTGCCGAACCCAAAGGCAGTGTCGAGGTGGTGCACTGGTGGACCTCCGGTGGTGAAAAAGCGGCGGTCGATGTGCTCAAGGCCCAGGTCGAAAAGGATGGCTTCACCTGGAAGGACGGCGCCGTCGCCGGTGGTGGTGGTGCCACCGCCATGACCGTGCTCAAGAGCCGCGCCGTGGCAGGCAACCCGCCGGGTGTCGCGCAGATCAAGGGCCCGGACATCCAGGACTGGGCGGCTACCGGCCTGCTCGACGCCGATGTGCTCAAGGGCGTGGCCAAGGACGAAAAGTGGGACTCCCTGCTCGACAAGAAGGTCGCAGACACCGTCAAGTACGACGGTGACTATGTCGCCGTGCCGGTGAACATCCACCGCATCAACTGGCTGTGGATCAACCCCGACGTCTTCAAGAAGGCCGGCATCGACAAGGCGCCAGCCACCCTCGACGAATTCTATGCCGCCGCCGACAAGCTCAAGGCTGCCGGCTTCATCCCGCTCGCCCATGGTGGCCAGCCGTGGCAGGACAGCACCGTGTTCGAAAGCGTGGTGTTGGCGGTGATGGGGGCCGATGGCTACAAGAAGGCCCTGGTCGACCTCGACAGCACGGCCCTGACCGGCCCGCAGATGGTCAAGGCGCTGACCGAACTGAAGAAGGTCGCCACCTACATGGACCCGGATGGCAAAGGCCAGGACTGGAACCTGGAAGCGGCCAAGGTCATCAATGGCAAGGCCGGCATGCAGATCATGGGCGATTGGGCCAAGAGCGAATGGACCCTGGCGAAGAAAACCGCCGGCAAGGATTACCAGTGCGTGCCATTCCCCGGCACCGACAAGGCCTTCCTGTACAACATCGACTCACTGGTGGTGTTCAAGCAGAACGACGCCGGCACCTCGGCCGGCCAGCAGGATATTGCCCGCAAGGTGCTGGGCGAGGACTTCCAGAAGGTCTTCAGCACCAACAAGGGGTCGATCCCGGTGCGCAACGACATGCTTGCCGACATGGGCAAGTACGGTTTCGACGCCTGTGCGCAAACCTCTGCCAAGGACTTCCTGGCCGACGCCAAGACCGGCGGCCTGCAGCCGAGCATGGCGCACAACATGGCTACCACGCTGGCCGTGCAGGGCGCGTTCTTCGATGTGGTGACCAACTACATCAACGACCCCAAGGCCGACCCGGCCGATGCGGCGAAGAAACTGGCAGCGGCGATCAAGGCTGCCCAGTAAAGCTGACGCGATCCCGTTGTAGGAGCGGCCTTGTGTCGCGATGGGCTGCGCAGCAGCCCCATAACCTGCGCACTCGATCTTTAAGGTAGGTAATCGACCTTGAGTCCTTTGGGGCTGCTGCGCAGCCCATCGCGACACAAGGCCGCTCCTACAGGGGAGTGCGGCGCCTTCGAGGTGAACCATGACCACAGCAACCGCCCAACTGCGGGCCTCACCCCTGGACGCGCTACAGCGCTGGCTGCCCAAGCTGGTACTGGCCCCAAGCATGTTCATCGTCCTGGTGGGCTTCTACGGCTACATCCTCTGGACCTTCGTCCTGTCCTTCACCACTTCGACCTTCCTGCCGACCTACAAATGGGCCGGCCTGGCGCAGTACGCCCGGCTGTTCGACAACGACCGCTGGTGGGTGGCAAGCAAGAACCTGCTGCTGTTCGGCGGCCTGTTCATCGTCATCAGCCTGGTCATCGGCGTAGTGCTGGCGGTCTTGCTGGACCAGCGCATTCGTCGCGAAGGTTTCATCCGCACCATCTACCTGTACCCCATGGCGCTGTCGATGATCGTCACCGGCACCGCCTGGAAATGGCTGCTCAACCCCGGCATGGGCCTGGACAAGCTGCTGCGCGACTGGGGCTGGGAGGGCTTTCGCCTGGACTGGCTGATCGATCCTGACCGGGTGGTGTACTGCCTGGTGATCGCTGCCGTGTGGCAGGCCTCGGGCTTCATCATGGCAATGTTCCTCGCCGGCCTGCGTGGCGTCGACCCGTCGATCATCCGCGCCGCGCAGATCGACGGCGCCAGCCTGCCGCGCATCTACTGGCGCGTGGTGCTGCCCAGCCTGCGCCCGGTGTTCTTCAGCTCGCTGATGATTCTTTCGCACATTGCCATCAAGAGCTTCGACCTGGTGGCAGCCATGACGGCCGGCGGCCCAGGCTACTCGTCCGACCTGCCGGCGATGTTCATGTATTCGTTCACCTTCAGCCGCGGTCAGATGGGCATGGGCTCGGCCAGCGCCATCCTCATGCTCGGTGCGATCCTGGCCATCCTCGTGCCTTACCTGTACTCGGAGCTGCGGAGCAAACGCCATGCATAGCCCTCTCGACAAAGTGGTGCCGAGCCCGAGCCGCATCGCCATCCATGCGGTGCTGTTGCTGGCGGTGCTGCTGTACCTGGTGCCACTGGTGGTGATGCTGCTGACCAGCTTCAAGACCCCGGAAGACATCAGCACCGGCAACCTGCTGAGCTGGCCGGCGGCAATTACCGGCATCGGCTGGGTGAAGGCCTGGAGCACGGTCAGCGGTTACTTCTGGAACTCGATCATGATCACCGTGCCAGCGGTGCTGATCTCTACCGCCATTGGCGCACTGAACGGCTATGTGTTGTCGATGTGGCGCTTCCGCGGTTCGCAGCTGTTCTTCGGCCTGCTGCTGTTCGGCTGCTTCCTGCCGTTCCAGACCGTGCTGCTGCCGGCCTCGTTCACCCTCGGCAAGCTCGGCCTGGCCAGCACCACCACTGGCCTGGTACTGGTGCACGTGGTCTACGGCCTGGCCTTCACCACGCTGTTCTTCCGCAACTTCTACGTGAGCATCCCCGATGCGCTGGTCAAGGCTGCGCGCCTGGACGGCGCCGGGTTCTTCACCATCTTTCGCCGCATCATCCTGCCGATGTCCACGCCGATCATCATGGTCTGCCTGATCTGGCAGTTCACCCAGATCTGGAACGATTTCCTGTTCGGCGTGGTGTTCTCCAGCGGCGACTCGCAACCGATAACCGTGGCCCTGAACAACCTGGTCAACACCAGCACCGGGGCCAAGGAATACAACGTCGACATGGCGGCGGCGATGATCGCTGGCCTGCCAACCCTGCTGGTCTACGTGGTGGCAGGCAAATATTTCGTCCGCGGGCTGACTGCTGGCGCGGTAAAGGGGTAAGTCATGGCAACGCTCGAACTTCGCAATGTGAACAAGACCTACGGCAGCGGCTTGCCGGACACCCTCAAGGACATCCAGCTGTCGATCAAGGACGGCGAGTTCCTGATTCTGGTCGGCCCGTCTGGTTGCGGCAAGTCGACCTTGATGAACTGCATCGCCGGGCTGGAGCAGATCACCGGCGGTGCGATTCTCATCGACCAGCAGGACGTCAGCGGCATGAGCCCCAAGGACCGCGACATCGCCATGGTGTTCCAGTCCTACGCGCTGTACCCGACCATGAGCGTACGCGAGAACATCGAGTTCGGCCTGAAGATCCGCAAGCTGCCCCAGGCCGCCATCGACGAGGAAGTGGCGCGGGTGGCCAAGCTGTTGCAGATCGAGCACCTGCTGGCGCGCAAGCCGGCGCAGCTGTCCGGTGGCCAGCAGCAGCGTGTGGCCATGGGCCGGGCGCTGGCACGGCGGCCGAAGATCTACCTGTTCGATGAACCGCTGTCCAACCTCGATGCCAAGCTGCGCGTCGAGATGCGTACCGAAATGAAACTGATGCACCAGCGCCTGAAGACCACCACCGTGTACGTCACCCATGACCAGATCGAGGCCATGACCCTGGGCGACAAGGTGGCGGTGATGAAGGACGGCATCATCCAGCAGTTCGGTACCCCACAGCAGATCTACAACGACCCGGCCAACCAGTTCGTCGCCAGCTTCATCGGTTCGCC
The DNA here is from genome assembly GCF_049486705.1 of Pseudomonas sp. NLJ1. NCBI lineage: Bacteria > Pseudomonadati > Pseudomonadota > Gammaproteobacteria > Pseudomonadales > Pseudomonadaceae > Pseudomonas > Pseudomonas sp. NLJ1. The sequence continues at coordinate 3,898,438 of NZ_CP137735.1, forward strand.
GCCGATGAACTTCATCCCGGTGCGCCTGACCAAACAGGATGGCCGCCTGCTGGCGCTGCTCGACAGCGGCCAGGCGCGCTGCGAACTGCCTCTGGGGCTGGGTGCCGACGAACTCGAGGGGCGCGAGATCATTCTGGGAATCCGCCCCGAGCAGATCGCGCTGGGCTCCGGGGAGGGCAACGGCATGCCGGGCATCCGCGCCGAGGTGCAGGTAACCGAGCCCACCGGGCCGGACCTGCTGGTGTTCGTCACCCTCAACCAGACCAAGGTCTGCTGCCGCCTGGCGCCGGATGTGGCGTGCCGGGTCGGCGACAGCCTGAACCTGCAATTCGACCCGGCCCGGGTGTTGCTGTTCGACGCCGCCAGCGGCGAGCGCCTGCACCTGGCCACTACTGCCGCAACCATGAAAGACAACGTGGCGCACTTCAAAGGCCGATAACTCGTCTACACCGTCAATAAGAAAAAAGAGGACGTAAAGGGATGGAACAGCGCAAACGCATCAGGACATTGGGCTCGCTGGCCTTGCTCGCTCCACTGGCGATGGCCGCCGGCAGCGGCGCGCAGGCTGCCGAGGCCTTTTCCAGCGAATCGAAGTGGATGACCGGCGATTGGGGCGGCACCCGCACCGAGCTGCTGGAAAAGGGCTATGACTTCACCCTCGATTATGTCGGTGAGGTTGCCGGCAACCTGCACGGTGGTTACAACGACGACAAGACCGCGCGCTACAGCGACCAGTTCGCCCTCGGCGCGCACCTGGATTTGCAGAAAATCTTCGGCTGGCACGATGCCGAGTTCAAGCTGGCGATCACCGAGCGCAGCGGCCGCAACCTGTCCAACGACCGCATCAGCGACCCGCGCGCCGGGCAGTTCAGCTCGGTGCAGGAAGTGTGGGGCCGCGGCCAGACCTGGCGCCTGACCCAGATGTGGGTCAAGCAGAAGTACTTCGACGGTGCACTGGACGTGAAATTCGGCCGCTTCGGCGAGGGCGAGGACTTCAACAGCTTCCCCTGCGACTTCCAGAACCTGGCCTTCTGCGGCTCGCAGGTGGGCAACTGGGTCGGCGGTATCTGGTACAACTGGCCGGTCAGCCAGTGGGCGCTGCGGGTGAAATACAACATCACCCCGGAATTCTTCGTTCAGGTCGGTGCCTTCGAGCAGAACCCTTCCAACCTGGAAACCGGCAACGGCTTCAAGCTCAGTGGCAGCGGCACCAAAGGCGCTATCCTGCCGGTGGAGGCGGTGTGGTCACCCAAGGTCAACGGCCTGCCGGGCGAATACCGCCTGGGTTACTACTACAGCACGGCCAAGGCCGACGATGTGTTCGATGATGTCAACGGCAACCCGCAGGCGCTCACGGGCGAAGCCTTCAAGTCGCACTCCAGCAAGCATGGCTGGTGGGTAGTGGCACAGCAGCAGGTCACTGCCCATGGCGGCGACGTAAACCGTGGCCTGAGCCTGTTCGCCAACTTCACCGTGCACGACAAGGCCACCAACGTGGTCGATAACTACCAGCAGGTTGGCCTGGTCTACAAAGGCGCCTTCGACGCCCGGCCCAAGGACGATATCGGCTTCGGCGTGGCGCGCATTCATGTGAATGACGATGTGAAGAAGCGCGCCGAACTGCTCAACGCCCAGAGCGGCATCAGCGATTACGACAACCCGGGCTTCGTACCGCTGCAGCGTACCGAGTACAACGCCGAGCTCTACTACGGCTTCCACGTTACCAACTGGCTGACCGTGCGGCCCAACCTGCAATACATCAAGAGCCCGGGCGGGGTGGATGAGGTGGACAACGCGCTGGTCGCAGGTTTGAAGATTCAGTCGTCATTCTGAGAGCAATTGTTGTAAATTTACGCCAATCCACTTCGGTACCCGGCACCCACTGGTCTTCAGTGGTTGTCGGGGATAGGCCGAGACAGCGCTATCTCAAACAACAAGAGCTCTGAACCATGCCCGAACATCCGCTCCATCGCTTCTTCACCTCGCAGCGGCCGCGGCCGACATTCGAGTGGGAGCGTTACCAGCAGCGCGATGTGCTGATCATCGACCATCCCCGTTGCCAGGCGGTGTTCAGCCGTCAGGGTGCGCAATTGCTGCATTTTCAACCGGCGGGTGAACGGCCCTGGCTGTGGTGCGCCGAGCAGTGGCCGCAGGTTGGGGCGATCCGCGGTGGTGTGCCGGTGTGCTGGCCATGGTATGGCCGCCACCCCAGCGAGGACTTGTGGCCGGCCCATGGCTGGGCGCGCCTGCTCGACTGGAAGCTGGTGGGCAGCCGGGAGGACGAAGAGGGCGTAACCCTGAAATGGCGGCTGGACCTGTGCGACTGGCAGGTCGACCTGCACGCCCGGCTGGGTAGCCGCATGGAACTGAGCCTGAGCACCGAGCACCAGGACAGCGAACCCTGCCAGCTGAGCCATGCCCTGCTGGCCTACTGGCGCATCAGTGACGTGTCCGAGATAGCGCTGTCCGGGCTCGAGGATATCGAAGGCTACGACCGCCTGAACCGTCAGGCCTGCCGTGAGGATGGCGCGCTGAAGCTCAAGGGCGGCTGCCAGAAGGTCTACCCCGGCACGCCGCGGGTGCAACTGCAGGACCCGGCCTGGCAGCGCGAGCTATGCATCGATACCGGTGACAGCGACGACACGGTGGTCTGGCACCCGGGCAATCGCCCGCTGATGGGCGTGACCGGGCGTGAATGCCAACGCTTCGTCTGCGTCGAGGCTGCCAGCGGCGGTGGCGAGGGCCTGAGCCTGGCGCCGGGGCAGCGTGCCCACCTGCGCCTGCAGGCGCACCGGCTTAGCTGAGCTCGTCGTCCTCGATCGGGTAGCGGCTGGCGTTGAGGCTTTCCTTGATCTTGCGCAGGTGCGGCTGGAAGTCCACGCCGCGGCGCAGGGTCATGCCGGTGGCCAGCACATCGAGCACGGTCAGCTGGATGATCCGTGAGGTCATCGGCATGTAGATGTCGGTGTCTTCGGGCAGCGGAATGTGCAGGCTCAGGCTGCAGGCATTGGCCAGTGGCGAACCGGCGGCGGTCAGCCCCAGCACCGAGGCGCCGTTCTCTCGGGCCAGGCGGGCCACATCGACCAGTTCGCGGGTACGCCCGGTGTAGGAGATGATCACGAACAGGTCGCCGGTGTGCGCCACCGAGGCCAGCATGCGCTGCATCAGCACGTCGGCGTGCGCCGATACTGCCAGGTTGAAGCGGAAGAACTTGTGCTGGGCATCCAGCGCCACCGGGGCCGAGGCGCCCAGGCCGAAGAAGTGGATCTGCCGGGCCTGGATCATCATGTCCACGGCGCGGCTGACCTGCTGCGGGTCGAGCTGCTGGCAGGCGCTGTCGAGCGAGGCGATGGCACTGGCGAAGATCTTCTGGGTGTAGGCTGCCGGGTCATCGTCGGCCTCCACCGCGCGGCTGACGTAGGCGGCGCCGCTGGCCAGGCTCTGCGCCAGCTGCAGCTTGAGCTCGGGGTAGCCGCTGACGCCGAACGAGCGGCAGAAGCGGTTGACAGTCGGTTCGCTGACCTTGGCCGCCTGGGCCAGCGCAGCGATGCTGAAGCGGGTGGCTTGTTGCGGGTTGAGCAGGATGACTTCGGCGACTTTGCGTTCGGCCTTGTTCAGCTCGTCGAGGCGGCCCTGGATCTGTTCCAGGAGGTTTCGCACGCGGTCCATGGGTGTGTCCTTGGGTCGGGAAGACAGCCGGCTGTGGAAGCAGCAGGCTTTTTGCACGGTCGTCTATCGTACTGTCGGCGCGGTTGGCGTACCACTTGTCTGTAACACTTGCGTGTAATGTTGTGGTTTTTACTACATTATCCCTTGAAAACCGTATGTGAAAGCGGTATTCCTAGACCAACTTTAGGAAAGAACCAACATCATGGCTGCAATCAGTGTCGAACCTTGCACCTTTGCCCTGTTTGGCGCCCTCGGCGATCTGGCATTGCGCAAGCTGTTTCCTGCGCTTTACCAGCTTGACCGGGCCAACTTGTTGCACCCGGAAACCCGCCTGCTGGCGCTGGCCCGCGAGGCAGGTAGTGCGCAGGGCCACCTGGACAGCATCGAAGCGCACCTGCGCCGGCATGTACCCGAGGCCGATATCGAGCCCGCCGCGCTGGGCCGTTTCCTTGCCAGGCTGAGCTACCAGCATCTGGACTTCCTCCAGCCCGAGGGCTACCAGGCCCTGGCCGAGCAGTTGCCTGGCGAGCTGCCGCTGATTGCCTACTTCGCCACCGCTGCGGCGGTGTACGGGGCCATCTGCGAAAACCTCGACAAGGCCGGGCTGGCCGCACGCACCCGTGTGGTGCTGGAGAAGCCCATCGGCCACGACCTGGAGTCGTCGCGCCGGGTAAACGATGCCGTGGCACGGTTCTTCCCGGAGGGCCGGGTCTACCGTATCGACCACTACCTGGGCAAGGAAACGGTGCAGAACCTGATCGCCCTGCGTTTCGCCAACAGCCTGTTCGAAACCCAGTGGAACCAGAACTCCATCTCCCATGTGGAGATCACCGTCGCCGAGAAGGTCGGTATCGAAGGCCGCTGGGGCTACTTCGACAAGGCCGGCCAGCTTCGCGACATGATCCAGAACCACCTGCTGCAGCTGCTGTGCCTGATCGCCATGGACCCGCCCAGCGAACTGTCGGCCGATGCCATCCGTGACGAGAAGGTCAAGGTACTCAAGGCCCTGGCACCGATCACCGGTGAAGGGCTGAGCACCCGTGTGGTGCGCGGTCAGTACATCGCCGGCTACAGCGATGGCAAGCCGGTGCCCGGTTACCTGGAAGAAGACAACGCCAACGCCCAGAGCGACACCGAAACCTTCGTCGCCCTGCGTGCCGACATCCGCAACTGGCGCTGGTCGGGGGTGCCGTTCTACCTGCGTACCGGCAAGCGCATGCCGCAGAAGCTGTCGCAGATCGTCATCCACTTCAAGGAAACCCCGCACTACATCTTCGCCCCGGAACAGCGTTTGCAGATCGGTAACAAGCTGATCATCCGCTTGCAACCGGACGAAGGCATCTCTTTGCGGGTGATGACCAAGGAGCAGGGCCTGGACAAAGGCATGCAACTGCGCAGCGGCCCGTTGCAGCTGAATTTCTCCGATACCTGGCGCAGTGCAAGGATTCCGGATGCCTACGAGCGGCTGTTGCTCGAAGTGATGCGCGGCAACCAGAACCTGTTCGTGCGCAAGGACGAAATCGAGTATGCCTGGAAGTGGTGCGACCAGCTGATCGCCGGCTGGCGTAACGCGGGCGATGCACCCAAGCCATATGCGGCAGGCTCCTGGGGGCCGATGAGCTCGATTGCACTGATCACACGCGATGGGAGGGCGTGGTATGGGGATATCTGAACTGAAACTGCCAGCGGTTGTGAACGTCCATGAACTGGCGGATGCGGCCGCGCTTGCGGCCACCCAGGCCCATGACGTGGCCGAGCGCCTGCGTGCAGCCGTTGCCACCAAGGGTCAGGCCTGCGTGGTGCTGTCGGGCGGTCGCAGCCCGGTACCTTTCCTCGAGAAACTGGCCGGCGAAAGCCTCGACTGGGGCAAAGTCACCGTCAGCCTGGCCGATGAGCGCTGGGTGCCGGTGGAGCACGCCGACAGCAACGCCGGCCTGCTGGCCCGTCACCTGTTCAAGGGTGCAGCGGCCAAGGCCCGCTTCGTTGGCCTGTATCAGCAGGCGGAAAACCTCGATGCCGCTGCGGACAAGGCCGACCAGGCCCTGGCCGAGCTGCCGCCGATCGACGTACTGGTGCTGGGCATGGGGGATGATGGCCATACCGCCTCGCTGTTCCCCGCCAGTCCCAACCTGGAAGCAGGCCTCGACCTGGCCAGCCCGCGCCGCTGCCTGCCTTTGCTGGCACCGAGCGTGCCGCACCAGCGCCTGTCGATGACCCGCTCGCTGCTGGCCACCTCTGCCTTTACCGCGCTGTCCGTACAAGGGCAGGGCAAACTCGCTACCCTGCGCGCCGCGCTGGCTGGCAACGACCTTACCGAAATGCCGATTCGCGCTTTTCTTCACGCCCCCCTGGACATCTACTGGTGCCCATGAGCCAAGGATCCACAGTCATGACCACCCTCGAACGCCCACAGCCCAAGCTCTCGATGGCCGACAAAGCCGCACGGATCGACGCCATTTGCGAAAAGGCGCGCATCCTGCCGGTGATCACCATTGCCCGCGAGGAAGATATCCTGCCGCTGGCTGACGCCCTGGCCGCCGGCGGTATCCGTACCCTGGAAGTGACCTTGCGCTCGCAGCACGGCCTGAAGGCCATCCAGGTGTTGCGCGAGCAGCGCCCGGAGCTTTGTGTCGGTGCCGGCACCGTGCTCGATCGCGGCATGTTCGCCGCGGTTGAAGCTGCGGGTGCGCAATTCGTCGTTACCCCAGGCATCACCCAGGATATTCTCGAAGCCGGTGTGGATAGCGAGATCCCGCTGCTGCCAGGTATCAGCACGCCGTCCGAAATCATGATGGGCTACGCCCTGGGCTACCGCCGCTTCAAGCTGTTCCCGGCGGAGATCAGTGGCGGCGTTGCGGCGATCAAGGCTTTCGGTGGCCCGTTCGGCGATATTCGTTTCTGCCCTACGGGCGGTGTGAACCCGGCCAACGTGCGCAACTACATGGCGCTGCCCAATGTGATGTGTGTGGGTGGCACCTGGATGCTCGACAGCAGCTGGATCAAGAACGGCGATTGGGCGCGAATCGAAGCGTGCAGTGCGGAAGCGATGGCGCTGCTGGACGCCAACTGAATTTGTTGTGTGCTTTACGGCTTATGGGGCGCTTGGTCGGCGCCCCTTTTTTTTGCCTGCAGTCTTTGCATTGCCTGTGGGGGCCCTTTCGCGGGCTCGCCCGCTCCCACAGGTACTGTACAGTTGCTGAGTGCAGCGCGATCCCTGTGGGAGCGGGTTCACCCGCGAAGAGGCCGGCACAGGCACACAAAAAAGCCCGCATCAAACGATGCGGGCTTCTTCATTAATCACACCAGGGCTCAGGCTGCCTTGGCTTCCTGCTGGCTCAGCGAGCGGTTCAGTGCGCTGAACAGTGCCTTGAAACTGGCCGTGGTGATGTTTTCATCGATGCCCACGCCATGTACCGGGCGGCCACCGGCCACGCGCAGTTCGATGTAGGCCGCCGCCTTGGCATTGGTACCGGCGCCAATCGCATGCTCGTTGTAATCCATGATCTCCACGGCAATCGGCAGGCCGGCCACCAGCGCCTCCAGGGCGCCGTTGCCCTTGCCACGCCAGTGCAGGGTGGTTTCGCCTTCACCGGCGACTTCCACTTCCACGGCACTATGGCCGTTCTCTTCCTGCAGGCGATGGCTGACCAGCGCGTAAGGGGCGTTGGCCTGGAGGTATTCCTTGTGCAACAGGCTGTAGATCTGCTGGGCGGTCATTTCCAGGCCCAGGCGGTCGGTTTCACCCTGTACCACCTGGCTGAATTCGATCTGCATGCGGCGTGGCAGGCTGATGCCGTATTCCTGTTCGAGCAGGTAGGTGATACCGCCTTTGCCCGACTGGCTGTTGACGCGGATCACTGCCTCGTAGCTGCGACCGATGTCGGCCGGGTCGATCGGCAAGTAAGGGACTTCCCACAGCTCGCCTTCCTGCTGCTTGGCGAAGCCCTTGCGGATCGCGTCCTGGTGCGAGCCGGAGAACGCGGTGTGGACCAGGTCGCCCACGTATGGGTGGCGTGGGTGCACCGGCAGCTGGTTGCACTCTTCGACCACCTTGCGCACGCCGTCGATGTCGGAAAAGTCCAGCAGCGGGTCGATGCCCTGGGTGTAGAGGTTCAATGCCAGGGTCACCAGGTCGACGTTACCGGTACGCTCGCCGTTGCCGAACAGGCAGCCTTCGGCGCGATCGGCACCGGCCATGAGGCCCAGCTCGGTGGCGGCAATGCCAGTGCCACGGTCGTTGTGGCAGTGCAGGCTGATGATTACGCTGTCGCGACGGCTGACATTACGGCAGAACCACTCGATCTGGTCGGCGTAGATGTTCGGCGTGGACACTTCCACGGTGGCCGGCAGGTTGAGGATGATCTTGTGCTCAGGCGTCGGGTTCCACACCTCGATCACCGCGTCGCAGACTTCCTTGGCGAACTCCATCTCGGTGGCGCTGAAGGTTTCCGGCGAGTACTGGAAGGTCCACTGGGTTTCCGGCTGCTGGGCGGCGTACTTGACGAACAGCTTGGCTGCGTTCACCGCAATGTCCTTCACGCCTTGCTTGTCCTGGTTGAAGACGATGCGGCGGAACGACGGGCTGGTGGCGTTGTACAGGTGGACGATGGCCTTTTTCGCCCCGCGCAGCGATTCGAAGGTGCGGGCGATGAGGTCTTCACGGGCCTGGGTGAGCACCTGGATGGTAGTGTCGTCCGGGATGTGGCCGTCTTCGATCAGCATGCGCACGAAGTCGAAATCGGTCTGCGAGGCGGACGGGAACGAGGCTTCGATTTCCTTCACGCCAACCTGCACCAGGGTCTTCCAGAAACGCAGCTTCTTCTCCGAATCCATTGGCTCGATCAGCGACTGGTTGCCATCACGCAGGTCGGAACTACACCAGATTGGTGCGGCAGTGATGGTCTTCGACGGCCAGGTACGGTCAGGCAGGTCGATGGTCGGGAAAGCGCGGTATTTCTTCGAAGGGTCTTTGAGCATGGTCATGGAAGCAATCCTTTTGTGTGCGGCCGAGATCGGGCCTGCCGGGCGATAACGAGATGTAAAGGCGAGGCGACGCGATTCAGCCTGGTAGTCGGGCGCTGACCAGGCAGAGGCTGCGATGTTGTCGGAGCAGGATGAGGGTGCTGAAGGTTTTCATGCTTTCAACCCTAACCAGTGGGGTGGGGGATGGCAAGCGTTCAGAAAAAATTGAGAGGAATGCTTAAAAAATACCAATAGGCGAGATTTTATGGCTTTATTTTACTGAGTGCTTCTTTATTTTTGCGCGGTATTTTTCGATGGCGCAACACAGTTGAACTGATGTCGACTGTGCTGGCCCTTTCGCGGGTAAACCCGCTCCCACAGGTGCAGCGCTATCCCTGTGGGAGCGGGTTTACCCGCGAAAGGGCCAGTACTGCCAACTCAGATCTCAGGGCTGGAACGCCCCAATGAATATCGCCGGATCCACCCGCGCATCATTCAGGCTGACGTTCCAGTGCATGTGCGGCCCGGTAGCCCGCCCGGTCGAGCCCACACGCCCGACCACTTCGCCCCGGCGCAGCTGCTGCCCAACCTGCACATCGATCTTCGACATATGGCAGAACATGCTGATAAAGCCCTGTCCGTGGTCGACGAACACCGTGCGGCCATTGAAGAAGTAATCGCCCACCAGGATCACCTTGCCATTGGCCGGGGTCTTGATTGGCGTGCCTGCCGGCACCGCGAAATCCAGCCCGGCATGCGGGTTGCGTTCTTCGCCATTGAAGAAGCGGCGCACGCCGAACTTGCTCGACAGCGGGCCGCTTACCGGCTTGTCGAGGATCAGGTTGCTGGGCAGGGTGGGGCTGAAGCTGCGGTAAGCCTTTATCTGCTCGGCCAGCTCACGGTCGATGCGCTTGAGGTCGGCCGGGTTCGGGTTGACCTGGCGGGTGTTCTTCAGGGTGATGCGCTGCTCGGGGTACTTTTTACTACCTACGCTGAAAGGCAGGGTACGGCCGCCCTGGCTCAGCACCGCAGTGCCGGGCTTTTGGGTCAACGGGATGCCGACGATGGCCAGCCAGTTGTCCTGCTCCTTCACCACCAGCACCGGTTTGCCGTCGAAGCGGGCGCTGGGCGCGCTGGCTGCGGGGCCAAGGTCGACCACCGCCACGCCGCCGGGTACCGGCTTGTTCAGCGTGCGGGTGATGTAGCTGGCCTGGGCGCCACCGGTCAGCAGCAGGAGGGAAAGGGCAAGCAGGGGCGCGAGCAGGCGGGGCATGTGTCAGTCCAGAAGTGAGAGGGTGACCGGGGTCAGGTGGTTGTCTTCGACTCGCACCAAAAGCTCGCCTTCGTTCAGGCGGGCGGTCAGGCGCTGGCCGTTGCGGGTCTGTTCGGCGCTGCGGATGGCCTGGCCCTGTTCGTCCAGCAGAATGCTGTAGCCGCGGGCGAGGGTGGCCAGCGGGCTGACCACCTGCAGCGTCTGCAACTGGGCCTGGAAGCGCTGGCGGCGGTCCTTCAGCACTTCGCGCATCGCCCGTGGCAGGCGCTCGGCCAGGCTGTCCAGGCGTTGGCCCAGCAGTTTCAGGGTGCGCCCCGGGTGCTGCGCGGCCAGGCGGGTGTCCAGGCGTGCCAGCAGCTGATGGCGCTGGTTGAGGTTGAGCATGAATGCACGGCGCAGGCGCATGTCCAGGTCGTCCAGACGCTGGGCCTGCTGGCGCAGGCGCTCGCCCGGGTGGCGCAGGCGTCGGGTCAGCGACTCCAGGCGCAGGCGGTCGTGGGTAAGGCGGTTCTGCATGCGCAGCAACAGGCGCCGTTGCAGGCCATCCAGCCGTTGCTGCAGGCCACTGTTGTCGGGGGCCAGCAGTTCGGCTGCGGCAGAGGGTGTGGGGGCGCGCATGTCGGCGACGAAGTCGCTGATCGATACATCGGTCTCATGGCCTACAGCGCTGACAATCGGCGTGACACAGGCAGCCACGGCCCGCGCCACGGCTTCTTCGTTGAAGCACCACAAGTCCTCCAGCGAGCCGCCGCCCCGGGCCAGGATCAGCGCATCGAACCCGAGGCTGTCGGCCAGGCGGATGGCGCGCACGATCTGGGCGATGGCTTCGCGGCCCTGTACTGCGGTGGGGATCAGGTTCAGTTCCACCTGCGGGGCACGGCGACCGAACACACTGATGATGTCGCGGATCACCGCGCCAGTGGGCGAGGTGATGATGCCGATGCGCTGCGGGTGGGCCGGCAGCGGCCGCTTGCGTTCGGCGCTGAACAGCCCCTCGGCACCCAGCTTCTCTTTCAGTGCCTCGAAGGCCAGGCGCAGGGCGCCGTCGCCGGCCGGCTCGACAGTGTCGAGAATCAGCTGGTAATCGCCACGCCCCTCGAACAGCGAAACCTTGCCGCGTACCCGCACCGCCAGGCCGTCGCGCAGGGCCTGGCGCACCCGCGTGGCGTTCTGCCGGAACAGCGCGCAGCGCACCTGCGCGCCGCTGTCCTTCAGGGTGAAGTACATGTGGCCGGACGCAGGGCGGGCGAGGTTGGATATCTCGCCTTCCACCCACACGCTGCGGAACACGTCTTCCAGCAGCACACGGGCGCGGCCGTTGAGTTGGCTGACGGTAAGGACCTCGCGGTCCAGGCCGAGTCGTTCGAAAGGGTCTCTGATCATGGCGGGCATCATAAAGGACATCGGCCCCGGTTGTCTGTCCTGGCCCTGTCGCCGGCCCAGCCCTTTGGGCTGCGCTGTCGCGTAGATAACTGAAAGTGCAAGCAATCCGCATACCCTGTGGGGGCGGCTTTAGCCGCGAAGAATCCAACGCGGTGCATGGCACCGGCTGCGCCGGTGTTCGCGGCTAAAGCCGCTCCCACAGGGCCCCTGCCAATTCAATGAGTTATGTGCAGTTCTATGGGGCCGGCCCTTCAGGCCTGCATCGCCGTCACGAACTGGCGCACCATCGAACCTGCATCCCGCCTGCAAGCCATCGCCACAGTACTCTCACACCCTCCCTCCAGCGCCACGAAGCTGACTGAGGCAGGCGCAATTTCACGCATGCATTCCGGCAACAACGCCACCCCAAACCCCGCCTGAATCAGCTGCAACTGGGTGGTCTTGCGCGACAGTACCTGCGCCGCGCGTGGGAAAAAGCCCGCCTCCATGCACATCGAGGCCGACAGGTAGCTCAGCCCGCCACGGTCCCGGTGCGGAATGGAAATGAAGCGCTCTTCCCGCAGCTGTTCCAGCCTTACCTGTGGCGCGCTGGCCAAGGGATGCCCGGCGGCCACAGCCAGCAGCAGGGGTTCGCTGAACAGTTCATGCAGCAGCACCCCTTCATGCTGGCGCAGCACCGGCAAGCGCAACAGGCCGATATCCAGCCGCCCGGCAGCGATATCCTCCAGCTGCGCCTCCGACGACTGCTGCGCAATCTCCAGCGCAATCCCCGGGTTGCCCTGCAGGTAGCCGCCCAGGCGAGCCAGCAACGGGCCAGTCAGCGGCACGGTACTGGAGTGATTCAGGCGCAGGCTGCCTTGCAACCCTTCGCCAATATCGCGGGTCACCCGTTCCGCCTGCGCCAGGTCGGCCAGCAAGCGCCGTGCCCGTTCCAGCAAAGCCTGGCCGGCCAGGGTCAGGCGTGGCAGACGCGCGGTGCGCTCGAACAGTGGCGTACCCAGTTGCTGCTCCAACTCCTTGATCTGTCGGCTCAGCGCCGACTGGGCGATGTACAGCCGCTCGGCGGCAGCGCTGAAGCTGCCGCATTCGGCGATTTCCACGAAGTAACGCAACTGGCGAATCGACGTCATGTCATGCCTTTTCGAGATGGGTGTGGCGATAAAGGCATATTAGTCGGCATGGCTCGTGGCTGGCTAACCTTTGCCTGTCTTCCGAGGAATCGTTGCCATGCTCGCCCAACTATCGTTTTCCGGCCTTGACTGGCTACCCATCCTGCTTGGTGTCGGCGTTGCCTACATCGTCTTCGGTATCGCCGGCTTCGGCACCGCGCTGGTGGCCGGCCCAGTGCTGATCCACTTCATGCCGCTGTCGCGGATCATTCCGCTGCTGGTGCTGCTGGACTTCGTCGCAGCCTTCGGCAACCTGTTGCCCTCGCGCCGCGATGTCGTGCGCAGCGAACTGCTGCGGCTACTGCCGTTCATGGCCATTGGCTGCACGCTGGGTGTGGTATTCCTGCTGCAGCTGAAGTCCGACCTGTTGCTGCTGCTGATGGGCCTGTTCGTCACGGCCTATGCCGTGTACGGGCTAGCGGTGAAGGTGCGGCCGGCCAGCCTGTCCGGTTTCTGGGCAATGCCCATGGGTACGGCAGGCGGGCTGTTCGGTGCCTTGTTCGGCAGCGGCGGCTTCCTTTATGCGCTGTACCTGAGTGCCCGGCTGGAGGCCAAGGAGCAGGTACGCGCCACCCAGAGCGCGCTGATCAGTTGCAGTACCGTGGTGCGTCTGACGCTGTTCCTGATCGCTGGCGTGTATGCCGACCCAAGCCTGCTGCTGCTCGCCGCCTGCCTGTTGCCGGTCATGCTTGTCGGCCTCTGGGCGGGGCGCAGGCTTACCCATCGGCTGTCCCGCGAAGCCTTCGTGCGCCTGGTCACGTGGCTGGTGCTGGCCAGCGGCCTGGCGTTGATCGGTCGCTATCTCAGCGCCTGAGCAGGCGGTAGAATTGCGCCATTACCGCAGTTTTTCAGGCTTGTCCCGTTCATGAACACCCAGAGCATCATCGTTCCCAAGCTGTCTACCGTCCCGGTGCACGAAGCCCGTGCCCGCGCCATCCTGCGCTGGCTGGTGCGCGAGAAAGTGGTCGAGGAACAGCTGACCACCTGTGGCCGCACCGGCAACCGCATGGGCCATGCCCTGGCCGAAGGGGCCCGCAAAGTGGCCCTGCACCCGCAAAAACTGCCCTTCGGCGAGCAAGTCAACGGCCTGGAGGTGATGCTCAAACGCTGCATCTATACCCCTACCGAAGGTTTCCTCGAAGAGGCCGGTTGCCCCGAGTGCCGGCGCGAGGTGGGCGAGCCGCTGTTCGAAAGCCTGGAAGAATGGATGCCGGCGGTGAGCGACAACTTCACCTGCCCGTTGTGCGGGTTCGAAGATGACATCAATGGCTTCATTTACCTGCAGCCATGTGCCTTTTCCAACCTGGGGTTCATCTTCAACAACTGGGGCGAGGCCGGGTTTACCCAGGCCTTTCTCGACAGCTTCGCCGACTGGCTCGACCAGCCGGTGGCCGTGGTACAGGTAAAACTGCCACAAGGCTGACCGAAGGCCCTTATTTTGCATTGAGCGGCGCGCCGTGCATGAGTATAATGGCGCGCTTCCATTTTTCCCGCCCGGGAGCCCCCGCGATGCTGCGTATCAGCCAAGAAGCCCTGACCTTCGACGATATCCTCCTTGTACCTGGCTATTCCGAGGTACTGCCCAATGAAGTCAGTCTCAAGACCCGTTTGACCCGCGGCATCGAGCTGAACATTCCGCTGGTTTCCGCTGCCATGGATACCGTGACCGAAGCGCGCCTGGCCATTGCCATGGCCCAGGAAGGCGGCATCGGCATCATCCACAAGAACATGACCATCGAACAGCAGGCCAGCGAAGTGCGCAAGGTCAAGAAGTTCGAGGCTGGCGTGGTCAAGGACCCGATCACCATCGACGCCGACGCCACCGTGCGCGACCTGTTCGACCTGACCCGCCTGAACAACATCTCCGGTGTACCGGTGCTGGCGAACGGCGACCTGGTCGGCATCGTCACTTCTCGTGACGTGCGCTTCGAAAGCCGCCTGGATGCCAAGGTCCGCGACGTGATGACCCCGAAAGAGCGTCTGGTCACCGTCCGCGAAGGCGCCGACAAGAACGAAGTCCGCGAGCTGCTGCACAAGCACCGCCTGGAAAAAGTCCTGATCGTCGACGACAAGTTCAACCTCAAGGGCATGATGACCGTCAAGGACATCGAAAAGGCCAAGGCCTACCCGCTGGCCAGCAAGGACGACCAGGGTCGTCTGCGCGTCGGCGCCGCGGTCGGCACCGGCAAGGACACCGGCGAGCGCGTTGCCGCCCTGGTGGCTGCTGGTGTTGACGTGGTTGTGGTCGACACCGCCCACGGTCACTCCAAAGGTGTGATCGACCGCGTTCGCTGGGTCAAGGAAACCTACCCGCAAGTGCAGGTGATCGGCGGCAACATCGCCACCGGCGCTGCCGCCAAGGCGCTGGCCGAAGCTGGCGCTGACGCGGTCAAGGTCGGTATCGGCCCAGGCTCGATCTGCACCACCCGTATCGTTGCCGGTGTCGGCGTGCCGCAAATCAGCGCCATCGCCAACGTTGCCGCTGCGCTGGAAGGCACTGGCGTGCCGCTGATCGCCGACGGCGGCATCCGCTTCTCGGGTGACCTGTCCAAGGCCATCGTCGCCGGTGCTTCCTGCGTGATGATGGGTTCTATGTTCGCCGGTACCGAAGAGGCACCGGGTGAAGTCGAACTGTTCCAGGGCCGTTCCTACAAGGCCTACCGTGGCATGGGCTCGCTGGGTGCCATGGCACAGGCGCAAGGCTCGTCTGACCGCTACTTCCAGGACTCCTCGGCCGGTGCCGAGAAGCTGGTACCGGAAGGCATCGAAGGCCGTGTTCCCTACAAGGGCGCGCTGGCCGCGATCATCCACCAGCTGATGGGCGGCCTGCGTTCGTCCATGGGCTACACCGGCAGCGCAACCATCGAAGAGATGCGCACCAAGCCGGAATTCGTGCGCATCACCGGTGCCGGCATGGCCGAGTCCCACGTGCATGACGTGCAGATCACCAAAGAAGCCCCTAACTACCGCGTAGGCTGAGGCTTCTGGCAATTCAAGCATGCGGGGCTGTCGTGACAGCCCCGCGTCGTTTCCGATTTCCACTGACGAGATTGAGTCATGGCCCTCGACATTCACGCTCACCGCATCCTGATCCTCGATTTCGGTTCCCAGTACACCCAGCTGATCGCCCGCCGCGTGCGCGAAATCGGCGTGTACTGCGAGCTGCATCCATTCGACATGGACGATGAAGCGATCCGCGAATTCAACCCGCGCGGCATCATCCTCGCCGGCGGCCCCGAGTCGGTCCACGAAGCCAACAGCCCGCGCGCCCCGCAGGCGGTGTTCGACCTGAACGTACCAGTGCTGGGCATCTGCTACGGCATGCAGACCATGGCCGAGCAGATGGGCGGCAAGGTCGAAGGTTCCGACCTGCGTGAATTCGGTTATGCCCGTGTGGACGTGGTCGGCAAGAGCCGCCTGCTCGACGGCATCGAAGACCACATCGACGCTGACGGCGTACTGGGCCTGGACGTGTGGATGAGCCACGGCGACAAGGTCACCCAGATGCCGGGCAACTTCCACGTGCTGGCCAGCACCCCGAGCTGCCCGATCGCCGGCATGTTCGACGACGCGCGCGGCTACTACGGCGTGCAGTTCCACCCGGAAGTGACCCACACCAAGCAGGGCGGTCGCATCCTGTCCCGCTTCGTGCAGGACATCTGCGGCTGTGAAGCCCTGTGGACTCCGTCCAACATCGTCGAAGACGCCATTGCCCAGGTGCGTGAGCAGGTCGGTTCGGCCAACGTCCTGCTGGGCCTGTCCGGCGGCGTCGACAGCTCGGTTGTTGCCGCGCTGCTGCACCGCGCCATCGGCGACCAGCTGACCTGCGTATTCGTCGACAACGGCCTGCTGCGCCTGCACGAAGGCGACCAGGTGATGGCCATGTTCAAGGAGAACATGGGCGTCAAGGTCATCCGCGCCGACGCCGAGAAGCAGTTCCTCGACAACCTGGCCGGCGAAGCCGACCCGGAGAAGAAGCGCAAGATCATCGGCCGCACCTTCATCGACGTGTTCGATGCCGAAGCCAGCAAGCTGGAAAACATCCAGTTCCTCGCCCAAGGCACCATCTACCCGGACGTGATCGAGTCGGCTGGCGCCAAGAGCGGCAAGGCCCACGTGATCAAGTCGCACCACAACGTCGGTGGCCTGCCGGAGGAAATGAACCTCAAGCTGGTCGAGCCGCTGCGTGAGCTGTTCAAGGACGAAGTACGCAAGATCGGCCTGGAGCTGGGCCTGCCGTACGACATGGTCTACCGCCACCCATTCCCGGGCCCGGGCCTGGGCGTGCGCATCCTCGGTGAAGTGAAGAAGGAATACGCCGACATCCTGCGTCGCGCCGACCACATCTTCATCGAAGAGCTGCGCAAGGCCGACTGGTACCACAAGACCAGCCAGGCATTCGTGGTGTTCCAGCCGGTCAAGTCGGTCGGCGTCGTTGGCGATGGCCGTCGCTACGCCTGGGTCGTGGCCCTGCGCGCCGTCGAGACCGTGGACTTCATGACCGCACGTTGGGCGCACCTGCCGTACGAGCTGCTGGAAACCGTCAGCGGCCGTATCATCAACGAAATCGACGGTATCTCGCGCGTTACCTACGACGTGTCGAGCAAGCCGCCGGCGACCATCGAGTGGGAATGATCCCACCTCGCGGTTGATGAAACGGGCCTGCATTGCAGGCCCGTTTTTTTATCCGGTAAAACCCTATTCAGCCCCGGGAGAACGCCCGAAATACGCCTTGTAGGCATGGCAGAAATTGGCAGGGTTGGCGTAGCCGACCTGATAGGCAACCTGCGAGACCTGCCAGCGACGTTCCAGCAGCAGGGCGCGGGCCAGTTCCATTCTCTGTTGCCGCACATACTGCAGGAGCGACCGGCCGTATTCATGGCTGAATGCGCGGCGCAAGGTGGTCTCGCTCACCCCCAGCTGGCGAGCAAGGGCTGCAGCAGTGGGCGGGGCGTTCAGGTTTGCATCAAGCTGGCGACGCGTTTCAATGGCCAGATCGCGGTGCCCCTGGTCCTGGGGCTTTTCGGCCGGCCTGTGGCCGATCAGGTGGCTGGCCAGCTCCAGCACGATGGCCAGGCTCAGGCTTTCGCAATGCAGGCGCCTGAGTGCGCCCGTGTAGGGCGATAGATACAGCTGCTGGAACAGGCGGCTTATTGTTGGCCACTGCGGCAACTGGTCGAAGCGCATGCCATCGGCGGCAAGGGCCAGCAGCGGCATCAGTTGCGCATCGTCCCGGGCCAGCTCGTGCAGGTAATCGCCGGCAATACGCACCCCGGCCATGCGGGCGTGGCTGTTGGCGGGCAATTGGTCCTGCGCCTCCAGGCTTTCACCGAGGCCCAGCATGTGCAACTGACCAGGGGCATAACTGTTGAGCTTTCCGTCCACCGTGTGCTGCCACGCCCCGTCGAACACCTGCACGATGCACAGGCTTTGCTGCAGCACCTTGTCGATCCTCAGCGGCTCCGGAAATTGCAGGTTGCAATCGAAGTACTGCAACCCGCCGTGTACCGTCTGCGCCCGATAGTGGCCGGTCGCGCTACCCATCACTCGTGCGCTGCTTGCGTCCAGTACGCCGGCCTCGGCGAGTGACCCGGGGCTATCGAATGAAAAAGCGGTATCGAGGTAGGGGCTGATAGATCGCATGGGCGCTAGGCATCCTTGGCAGCGGGCGGCATGGCCGGAAATGGTAACGCGTGCACATTTTCAGCGACAGCCATTGTGCGCAGGGCGCTGTCTGTTGTGCGAACCGGTCAACGGGGTTGGCAGTGCGGGCCAGGCTTATTTCAATGGGCGTTTGTTCCGCTTCAGGATGGAAAACACATGCTCGCTTATCGTAAATGGACTGCCCTGCTGGTGGCTGCGCTCAGCCTGTGGCTGGGCCAGGTTCACGCTGAACAACGGCCGGAGGTGGCCGACCAGGTAGTTGCCTACATGGGCACGCAAGGGGCCAAGGTGTGGACGCTGCGCATCGGTGAACGCGCCGCAAACGAAGCGCTGGTGCAGATCGAAGGCGTCGATCACGACTGGAACATGCGCATCCAGAAAATGCAGGTGGAGAAAACCAGCCGGGATACCCGTTACTCCACCACCGTGGATGGCAAGAAATACGTGGTGCTGATCATCCAGGGCAGTTGGGGTGGCGAACTGTATCTGCCGGGTGAGGTGCAGCCACTGCAGGTCGGCTATTCGGAAGGGCTGTCGCATCAGGGTAATGCCCAGGCATTCCTCACCGATTACCTGGCGACGCAGGAGGCGCAATGACCATGAGCGAGTTCAACGACCCGCTGTCCGAGCTGTCCGGTTCGCTCGGCCAGGAATACGAGCAATCCCGTGCCGCCCAGCGCGACCGGGTAATCGCCGAACTCAAGCAAGTGATCGAGCGTGTGCCAGAGCAGAGCGAGTTCACCAATTCCCGGCGTTATCGGGTCTGGGGGCCGATACTGTTGCTGGGCTCGCTGATTCTGACCGCCGTCTGCTTCAACCTGGAGCGCATGGGCGCGGTCGCAGCCTGTGCCTTCACGGTCTTCATCGCCGCCGCGGTGACTTGGCAGCATCGCAATGCCGGTACCCAGGTGTTCATGCGCCTGACCCGCCGGCAGTTGTTCGTCGATACGCTGGACGCCCCGGTAGACATGGCCGAAGTGGAGGATGTTTCGGTCAAGGATGAAGGGCTGGTCACGGTGCAGACGCTGGAAATGAGCAGCGAAGCCGTGCTTCCCAAGCACCACGTGGTGAAACTGCAGTTCTTCGGCAACCAGGCCATGGTGCTGAAAAAGCCGCGACCGCAGGTGCGCATCATGTCGGCAGGCTTGGCCAGCAATGGGCGCAAGCTGGACAACGAGGAAGTGCTCGCAATGCTGGCGGCTTACCGCGATGCGGCCCATGCGCAACGGCAACTGGATCTGTTGCAGGCTGATGAATAACGACGAACGCGAAGCCCACCTGGCGTACCTGCAGGCGCAGGCCGATGGCCCTGTCGAGGGCTTCGAACTGCGCGAGCGCTCGCTTGGCAAGGCGCTGGCCTGTGCCTTGACCGGCCTGTCGCTTGCCGGGCTGGGTGCATGGCTGATGGCGCTGGCGGTACTGTTCGCCCCCCAGGCGAGCAGCGCCGCCATATGGCTGCTCTGCGTTTTCGGCCTCGGCCTGGCCGGCACCGGGGCGGCGGCGCTGGCATGCGCCGCAGCGCTGTATTGCCGCCATGGCAAGCGGGTGCTGAGCGTTACGCCCGATAGCCTGTGCTTCGCCAATGCGCAGGCGCCGACTCCCCTGCATGCCTTCGACGGCTTCGATGTCGAGCAGCGACATTTCAGCACCCGCCTGATCTTTACCGTGTCGGCGGCCGGCAGCGCGCCAACGCTGGCGCCGGCCTGTTTCAAGGCGTTGGCCTCGCCTGACGCTGTAGCCGTGGCGGGCGGACTGCGCGTCAGCTTGTGGTTGTGCACCCCTGTCGTAGCCGGGCGCCACCTTGCCCTGCAGGAACTGGTGGACCTGCTCTATGCCTATCTGCAAGCGGCCCAGGCCAGGCACACGTTGGCGCAACTGTTTCCTGGCGTGGCGCGCCTGGGTGAAGCGGCCAGATGAGGCTGGGCGTGACCATCGGCGCTGTGGAGCAATGAAGCGCTTCGGTTGGGGCCTGATCCTGCTGCTGTTGCCACTGGTGCTGTTCGGCTGGGGTAATGTGCAGTACTGGCGGGCCGACACGGCGCAGGATCAGGCCCGCACCATACGGCAATGGCTGGCGGCCCCCAGCGAGGCGTTGCTACAGCAATTGCCGTGGGAAGCCCGCAAGGAGCTTGCCAGGCATGTCGAGCCGCGGCAGGCCCTGCAGCGCCAACTGGACCTGCTCGATGCGGATCGCCACTGGGTAAGCGTACGCAAAGTGATGGCCAGCGTGAGCTGCTGGCTGGCATTGGCTGCTTTGCTGGTCGGCCTCTGGGCCTGGCTCAAGCTGAAGGCAGACGCCTGGCGGGCGCTGCGCTCTGCGGCCTACCTGAATGAGCGCATGATGGCCAGCTGGCAGGGCCTGGGCTGTTGCTTGAGCATCTACATGGTCATGCTTGCCGGTTCGCTGTGCCTGGCGTTGCTCTATGAGGCCAGTTCCGGAGCGAGCCGTGCAGCGCAGGGCGGCATGAGCGTGCTGGTCGTGGTGCTGCCGCTGGCCTCTGTCCTGGTTGTGTGTGTTCGCCAGGCCTGGCGAATGCGCAGGCAGTGGCCGCTGATGCAGTCTCCGACTGCCAGGTTTCTCGCCCGCCCGCTCGGCAGGCAGGCGACGCCAGCGGTGTGGCAGTGGATCGAGGCCTTGGCAACGCAGCTGCAAGCGCCGGCCCCGGACCATATCGTGGTCGGGCTTGACCAGGGATTTTTCGTCACCAGTGTGCCGGTCCTGCTGCAGCCCGGCGGGGAGGTACTCACGGGGCGCACGTTGTATCTGCCGCTACCATTGCTGACGGCCTTGAGCCAGGCCGAGGCGGCTTCGATCATCGGTCACGAGCTGGGCCATTTCAGGCGCCGTGATACGGAGCGAGGCAGCGAAACCAGCGCGCGTTTCAGCCTGATGTGCGCGCAGTATTCTGCGATGGTCGGCGACGAGGATGCTCCGCCCTGGGTGGTTCGGCCGACCTTGTGGCTGGCTGGGCAGTTCTTGCACCATTTCCAGATTGCGGTTCATCACTGGGGGCGTGCACAGGAATTGCTGGCTGATCGGGCCGGTGCCGAGGTCGCTGGCCCGAAGCTGTTCGTACAGGCGCTGCTACGGGCAATTGCCCTGGGCAGGGTGATCGACGGCTTGCTGCTCGCTCACGGTGGCAACAACCTGCTGCAGGCGCTGGCATCGCACCTGCAAGGCACGCCATTGCAACTGGGTGAGGAAGTGCTGGGGCTGGCCAACCCCCATCCGTTCGATACGCACCCCGAAATCGCCACGCGCCTGCAGAACCTGAACGTCCTGCTCGACCCGCAGCTGCTCCAGGCCGCCTTGCGGGTGCCGGCCGCAGATGATCAGCAGTGGTTCAACGCGCTCTGTGCTGCCCCCGGCAATACTGCCGAGGGGAAGGCTGCGGAAAGCATCGCAAGAGACTTCACTTAATATTTCCCATTTGCAGGTGTATCGTATTCGCCCTTCATCGCCAGCCATGCTGGCAGCTTGATTGCGCAGAACACGAGGTACCCGCACCGATGTCCTTCACCCGTCGACAAATGCTCAAAGGCCTGACCGGCCTGGTTGTGGTTGGCCTGGGCGCCGGTGGCGCGGCGCGCTACTGGCTGGGCAAGGTCGAAGATGACAACGCCGGGCATGACTATGAGCTGATCGCCGCACCGCTGGACGTCGAGCTGGTGCCGGGCTTCAAGACCGAGGCCTGGGCCTTCGGCCCGTCTGCCCCGGGTACCGAGTTGCGCGTACGCCAGGGCACCTGGCTGCGGGTGCGCTTCATCAACCACCTGCCGGTTGAAACCACCATCCATTGGCACGGCATTCGCCTGCCGCTGGAAATGGACGGCGTGCCCTATGTGTCGCAATTGCCGGTCAAGCCTGGCGAGTACTTCGACTACAAGTTCCGTGTGCCGGACGCCGGCAGCTACTGGTACCACCCGCATGTCAGCAGTTCCGAGGAGCTGGGCCGTGGCCTGGTCGGCCCGCTGATCGTCGAGGAGCGCGAGCCGACCGGCTTCAGGCATGAGCGCACGCTGAGCCTGAAGAACTGGCACGTGGACGAGCAGGGGGCCTGGCTGCCTTTCAGCATTCCGCGAGAAGCCGCGCGCAACGGCACCGCCGGGCGCCTGATCACCATCAATGGCCAGGCCGATTCAGTCACCGAGTTGCCAGCCGGTCAGGTGGTACGGGTGCGTCTGCTGAACCTCGATAACACCTGGACCTACCGCATCAACCTCAAGGGCAACTGCGAGGCAAAAATCTATGCCCTGGACGGCAACCCGGTAACCCCGCGGCCATTGGACGATGACTACTGGCTCGGCCCTGGCATGCGCATCTGCCTGGCTATCCGTATTCCCGAAGCGGGGCAGGAGATCTCCCTGCGCGACGGTTTCGTGCGCCTGGGCACCCTGCGTTCGGTAGCCAGCAACGACGCGCCGAGCGACTGGCCGCCGGCGCTACCGCCCAACCCGATTGCCGAGCCGGATCTGGAAAACGCCGAAAAGCTCAACTTCAATTTCGAATGGGCGGCAAAAGTCTCGGTCACTACGGATCAGGATAAGCCGTCGAGCATGTGGCAGATCAACGGCCAGGCCTGGGACATCACCGACAAGACCTGCGCCGAGCGCCCCATCGCCACGTTGCAGAAGGGCAAGAGCTACATCTTCGAGCTGAAGAACATGACCCAGTACCAGCACCCGATCCACCTGCACGGCATGAGCTTCAAGGTGATCGCCTCCAACCGCCACGACATCACCGAGCCGTGGTTCACCGACACCTACCTGCTAGGCAAGAACGAACGCGCCCAGGTGGCGCTGGTGGCGGATAACCCGGGCACCTGGATGTTCCACTGCCATGTCATCGACCACATGGAAACCGGCCTGATGGCCGCGATCGCGGTGGTCTGATGCGTCCGCAGATCATCGATCGCAGTCGCGATCAGGAATTCATGCGCCTGGCCCTGGCCTTGGCCGCCGAAGGCGCAGCCATGGGCGAGGTGCCGGTGGGCGCGGTGCTGGTGCAGCACGGGCAGGTGATCGGGCAGGGCTTCAACCGGCCGATCATCGACAGTGACCCCAGTGCGCATGCCGAGATGGTGGCCATTCGCGCGGCGGCGAAATCCGCCAGCAACTACCGGCTACCCGGCAGTACCCTGTATGTGACCCTGGAACCGTGCAGCATGTGTGCGGGGTTGATCGTGCATTCACGGGTCATGCGGGTGGTGTATGGCGCGCTGGAGCCCAAGGCGGGGATCGTGCAGAGCCAGGGGCAGTTCTTCGGGCAGGGCTTCCTGAACCACCGGGTGATGGTGGAGGGCGGGGTGCTGGCGGAAGAGTGCGGGCAGATCCTCAGCGACTTCTTCAAGGCTCGCCGGGCCAAGTCCTGACCTGTTTCGGCCCCTTCGCGGGTAAACCCGCTCCCACAAAAATACCACTATCTCCAAAACCTGTGATGTACCTGTGGGAGCGGGTTTACCCGCGAAGAGGCCCGTGCAGGCTTACATCGGCGGCGACTGCTCCGCCGGTTTGTCCTTGTTCACCCCGGGCACATGCAGGCTGCCTTCGGCCACCTGGCCTTCCAGCTGCGGCTGGGTCACCCAGGTAAGAATGTCGTAGTAGCGACGGATGTTGGCCACAAAGTGCACAGGCTCGCCGCCCCGGGCGTAACCGTACCTGGTCTGCCGATACCACTGCTTCTGCGACAGCCGCGGCAGCATCTTCTTCACATCCAGCCACTTGTTGGGGTTGAGCTTCTCGCGCTTGGCCAGGGTGCGGGCGTCTTCCAGGTGGCCGCTGCCGACGTTGTAGGCGGCCAGGGCGAACCAGGTGCGGTCCGGTTCCTGGATGCTGTCGTCGAGCTCTTCCTTGATTTTCATGAAGTATTTGGCGCCGCCCTGGATGCTCTGCTTCGGGTCCAGGCGGTTGGACACGCCCATGGCCTGGGCGGTGCGCTGGGTCAGCATCATCAGGCCGCGTACGCCGGTCTTGGAAGTGACCTCAGGCTGCCACATCGATTCCTGGTAGCCGATGGCAGCCAGCAGGCGCCAGTCCACCTGCTCTACCTTGGCGTAGCTCTTGAAGTGCTTTTCGTACTTGGGCAGGCGCTGCTGCAGGTGCTGGGCGAAGGTGTAGGCACCCACGTAGCCCAGTACGTCGACGTGGCCGTAGTAGCGGTCCTTCAGGCGTTGCAGGGTGCCGTTCTTCTGCGCCTTGTCGAGGAACTCGTTGACCTCGTTGAGCAGGCTGTTGTCTTCACCGGCCGCCACCGCCCAGCGCTGGTCGCGGGTGTCGCCCAGGTCGAAGGCAACCCGCACGTTGGGGAAGTACACCTGGTTCATCGCCAGCTCGTTGGAGTCGACCAGGGTCAGGTCGATCTGGCCTTCGTCGACCATGCGCAGCAGGTCGACCACCTCGACGGCGTCGGATTCTTCGTATTCCAGGCCCGGATACTGCTTTTTCAGCTCGGCCAGCTGGTCGGCGTGGCTGCTGCCCTTGAGCACCATGATCTTCTTGCCGACCAGGCCCTTGGCGTTGGTGGGGCGGGTGCGGCCGTTGCGGTAGATGACCTGTGGGGTCACTTCCAGGTAAGGGTGGGAGTACCTGACCTGGGCCTTGCGCCGTTCGCTGGTGACCAGGCCGGCGGCCGCCAGCACCGGGCCGGAGGGCTTGCCGAGGCTGTCGTACAGCTCGTCGAGGTTGTCGGCGGTCTCGATCTGCAGCTTCACGCCGAGATCCTCGGCGAAATGCTGGACCAGCTCGTATTCGAAGCCGGTTTCGCCGTTGCGGTCCTGAAAGTAGGTGGCCGGGCTGTTGCGGGTGATCACGCGCAGCACGCCATCCTCCTTCACGCGCTCGAGGGTGCTGGGTTTTTCAACGCAGGCACCGAGCAGCAGAAAGAGTCCGGTTGCGAAAAGCCATCTGGCGCAACGCTGGCGCAAAGCAGTGTGGGCGAACATAGGTTGCAGTATACGCAAAGGACTGGCCCAACCATATCTCGACAACTGTTAGCTTGTCTGGTAGCGGGTTCTGTGCTTTACCGGCCCTATCGCCGGCAAGCCGGCTCCCACAGGTACAACACAGGCCTTGAGGGCGGTGGTATACCTGTGGGAGCCGGCTTGCCGGCGATAGGGCCGGAACGGGCAACACAAGGCAATTTTTTTGACCCGAAAGTCCGGTTCCGCCGCCCGGCAGGCATGGCGTAGAGCGGGTGCCGAAACCCTTCGAATTAGGCTAGAATGCACGGCCTCTAAGCACACCCCTTCCTGAGGCTGTCCCGACGATGTTGATCCTGCGCGGCGCTCCTGCCCTTTCTGCCTTTCGCCACGGTAAATTACTCGAGCAACTGAGCCAGAAAGTCCCCGCTGTTACTGGTTTGTATGCCGAATTTGCCCACTTCGCCGATGTCGATGGCGAGCTGACCGCCGACCAGCAGCAGGTGCTGGGCCGTCTGCTCAAGTACGGCCCGAGCGTGCCGGTACAGGAACCGAGCGGCCGCCTGTTCCTGGTCGTGCCACGCCTGGGCACCATTTCGCCTTGGGCCAGCAAGGCCAGCGACATCGCCCACAACTGCGGCTTGCAGTCGATCCAGCGCCTGGAGCGTGGTATCGCCTACTACGTTGCCGGCAGCCTGAGCGAAGCCGACGCCGAACTGATCGCCGCCGAGCTGCACGACCGCATGACCCAGCGCGTGCTCGGCCAGCTGGAGCAGGCCGCTGACCTGTTCAGCCATGCCCAGCCCAAGCCGATGACCTCGGTGGACATCCTCGCCGGTGGCCGTGACGCCCTGGCCAAGGCCAACATCGACCTCGGTCTGGCCCTGGCCGAAGACGAGATCGACTACCTGGTCAACGCCTTCCAGGGCCTCAAGCGCAACCCGAACGACATCGAACTGATGATGTTCGCCCAGGCCAACTCCGAGCACTGCCGCCACAAGATCTTCAACGCCAGTTGGGACATCGACGGCCAGGCTCAGGAAAAGAGCCTGTTCGGCATGATCAAGAACACCTATCAGATGCACAACGAAGGTGTGCTGTCTGCGTACAAGGACAACGCCTCGGTGATCGTCGGCAACGTTGCCGGCCGTTTCTTCCCGAACCCTGAAACCCGCCAGTACGGCGCGGTGCAGGAGCCGGTGCACATCCTGATGAAGGTGGAAACGCACAACCACCCAACCGCCATCGCCCCGTTCTCCGGCGCCTCCACTGGCTCCGGCGGCGAAATCCGCGACGAAGGCGCGACCGGCCGTGGCGCCAAGCCCAAGGCTGGCCTGACCGGCTTCACCGTGTCCAACCTGCGCATCCCGGGCTTCGAACAGCCGTGGGAGCAGGCCTACGGCAAGCCCGAGCGCATCGTCGACGCCCTCGACATCATGATCGAAGGCCCTCTGGGTGGCGCTGCGTTCAACAACGAATTCGGTCGCCCGGCCCTGACCGGTTACTTCCGCACCTTCGAGCAAGCCATCAACACCCCGCACGGTGAAGAAGTGCGCGGCTACCACAAGCCGATCATGCTGGCCGGTGGCATGGGCAACATCCGTGAAGACCATGTGCAGAAGGGCGAGATCACTGTCGGCGCCAAGCTGATCGTGCTTGGTGGCCCGGCCATGCTGATCGGCCTGGGCGGCGGCGCCGCCTCGTCGGTGGCTACCGGTGCCAGCTCGGCTGACCTGGACTTTGCCTCCGTTCAGCGCGAAAACCCGGAAATGGAGCGCCGTTGCCAGGAGGTCATCGACCGCTGCTGGCAGCTGGGCGACGCCAACCCTATCGCCTTCATCCACGACGTTGGTGCCGGCGGTATCTCCAACGCCTTCCCGGAACTGGTCAACGATGGTGGCCGTGGTGGCCGCTTCGAGCTGCGTAACGTGCCCAACGACGAGCCGGGCATGGCCCCGCACGAAATCTGGAGCAACGAATCGCAGGAGCGTTACGTGCTGGCCGTCAGCGCCGTCGACTTCGAGCGCTTCAAGGCAATCTGCGAGCGTGAGCGTTGCCCGTTCGCCGTAGTGGGTGAAGCGACTGAAGAGCAACACCTGACCGTAAGCGACAGCCACTTCGGCAACACGCCGGTAGACATGCCGCTCGACGTACTGCTGGGCAAGCCGCCACGCATGCACCGTTCGGTTACCCGCGAAGCCGAGCTGGGCGATGACTTCGACCCGAGCAAGCTGGACCTGGACAATGCCGTTCAGCGCGTCCTCAGCCACCCGGCCGTGGCCAGCAAGAGCTTCCTGATCACCATCGGTGACCGTACCATCACCGGCCTGGTAGCTCGTGACCAGATGGTCGGCCCGTGGCAGGTACCGGTGGCCGACTGCGCCGTCACCGCCACCAGCTTCGACGTCTACACCGGTGAAGCCATGGCCATGGGCGAGCGTACCCCGCTGGCATTGCTGGATGCCCCGGCGTCCGGCCGCATGGCAATTGGCGAGACACTGACCAACCTGGCTGCCTCGCGCATCGAGAAGCTGTCCGACATCAAATTGTCGGCCAACTGGATGTCTGCCGCCGGCCACCCGGGTGAAGACGCCCGCCTGTACGATACCGTCAAGGCTGTCGGCATGGAGCTGTGCCCGGAGCTGGGCATTACCATTCCGGTCGGCAAAGACTCGATGTCGATGAAGACCAAGTGGAGCGACGAGGGCGTCGAGAAGAGCGTCACCTCGCCGATGTCGCTGATCATCACCGGCTTCGCCCCGGTCACCGACATTCGCAAGACCCTGACTCCGCAACTGCGCATGGACAAGGGCGAAACCGACCTGATCCTGATCGACCTGGGCCGCGGCAAGAACCGCATGGGCGCCTCGATCCTGGCCCAGACTTACGGCAAGATCGCTGCCCAGGCACCGGACGTCGACGACGCCGAAGACCTGAAGGCGTTCTTCGCCGTGATTCAGGGCCTGAACGAAGATGGCCACCTGCTGGCCTACCACGACCGCTCCGACGGCGGCCTGGTCACCACCGTGCTGGAAATGGCCTTCGCCGGCCACTGCGGCCTCGACCTGCAACTCGACCCGCTGACCGACAGCAAGGCCGAGGTGGCCGCCATCCTCTTCAACGAAGAGCTGGGCGCGGTCATCCAGGTTCGCCAGGATGCCACCCCGGATGTGCTGGCACAGTTCAGCGCCGCAGGCCTGGGCGAGTGCGTCGCGGTGATCGGCAAGCCGGTCAACAACGGTGAAGTGTCCATCAGCCTGAACGGCGAAGTGCTGTTCGACGACGACCGTCGCATGCTGCAGCGCCAGTGGGCCGAGACCAGCTACCAGATCCAGCGCCTGCGCGACAACGCCGACTGCGCCGACCAGGAATTCGACCTGCTGCTCGAGGAAGACAACCCGGGCCTGTCGGTCAAGCTGGGCTTCGACGTCAACGACGACATCGCCGCGCCGTACATCAAGAAGGGCGTGCGCCCGCAAGTGGCCATCCTGCGCGAGCAGGGCGTCAACGGCCAGGTCGAAATGGCTGCTGCCTTCGACCGTGCCGGCTTCGCTGCCATCGATGTGCACATGAGCGACATCCTCGCTGGCCGTGTCGACTTCGAGGCTTTCAAGGGCCTGGTCGCCTGCGGTGGCTTCTCCTACGGCGACGTGCTGGGTGCCGGTGAAGGCTGGGCCAAATCGGCGCTGTTCAACAGCCGCGCCCGCGATGCCTTCCAGGCCTTCTTCGAGCGTACCGACAGCTTCGCCCTGGGCGTGTGCAACGGTTGCCAGATGATGTCCAACCTGCATGAGCTGATTCCGGGTACCGAGCACTGGCCGCACTTCGTGCGCAACCGCTCGGAGCAGTTCGAGGCGCGTGTGGCCATGGTCGAAGTGCAGAAGTCCAACTCGATCTTCCTGCAGGGTATGGCCGGTTCGCGCATGCCGATCGCCATCGCCCACGGTGAAGGCCATGCCGAGTTCGCCAGCGAAGAAGCACTGCTGGCAGCCGACCTGTCCGGTTGCGTGGCCCTGCGCTACGTCGACAACCATGGCAAGGTCACCGAAGCCTACCCGGCCAACCCGAACGGCTCGCCGCGTGGTATCACCGGCCTCACCAGCCGCGACGGCCGCGTGACCATCATGATGCCGCACCCGGAGCGTGTGTTCCGTGCCGTGCAGAACTCCTGGCGCCCGGATGAGTGGCAGGAAGATGCCGCGCTGATGCGTATGTTCCGTAACGCACGGGTGTGGGTGAACTAAGGCGTGTACAAGCTCGCCTTCTTCGTCCCCGCCAGCCACGTCGAAGTGGTCAAGGCCGCTGTGTTCGCCGCGGGTGGCGGGCGCATCGGTGACTATGACCACTGCGCCTGGCAGGCCTTGGGCCAGGGCCAGTTCCGCCCGCTGGACGGCAGCCAGCCGTTCCTCGGGCAAACCGGCCAGGTCGAGGTGGTGGAAGAGTGGAAGGTGGAGCTGGTGGTGGCTGACGACCTGATTGCCCAGGTCGTCGCTGCACTCAAGCAGAGCCACCCGTACGAGACGCCTGCCTACGAAGTCTGGCGGCTCGCCGAGTTCTAGACCGCATCAAGGCTGTTCGCGGGTGAACCCGCTCCCACAGTGATTGCACAACTCTCGATATTGTGCGATCCCTGTGGGAGCGGGTTTACCCGCGAAGAGGCCCTACAATCCAGGCACAATCTCCTTGCCTGGCTCAGGCCGCTTCAACCATCCACAAGCCAGCAACCCCACCTCGAACAGCACCCACATCGGCACCGCCAGCATCGTCTGCGAAAACACATCCGGCGGCGTCAGGATCATCCCCACCACAAAGCAGCCGACGATCACGTAAGGCCTGCTGCGCCGCAACATAGCCACATCGGCCAACCCCACCCAGACCACGATAAACGTCGCCACCGGGATCTCGAACGCCAGCCCGAACGCCAGAAACAGCGCGAGGATAAAGTCCAGGTACTGGCTGATATCGGTCATCATCGCCACGCCCTCCGGTGTCACGCTGGCAAAGAAGCCGAACATCGTCGGGAACACCAGGAAGAAGGCGAAGGCCATGCCGGCATAGAACAGCAGGATGCTCGATATCAGCAATGGCAGGGCAATGCGCCGTTCACGGCGGTACAGCCCCGGCGCCAGAAAGCCCCAGGCCTGGTGCAGCAGCAGCGGCATGGCCACGAACAGCGCGCACATCGCGGTCAGCTTGAACGGCGTCAGGAACGGCGAAGTGACGCTGGTAGCGATCATGCTGGCGCCTTCCGGCAAAAAGCGCCGCAACGGTTCGGAAATCAGCGTGTACAGCGTCTGGGCGAAGGGGAACAGCCCGGCGAACACCAGCGCCACCAGCGCCAGGCAACGCACCAGGCGTTTGCGCAGGTCGCGCAGGTGTTCGGTCAGCGGCATGCTCGCCGCCGGGTCGATGGCAATGCTCATGAAGCGTTTTCCTTGGGGGAGGCGACCGTGGCCGCATCGTTGGCCGGCTCCGCTTTCAGGCTGATGCCTTGGCGGATCTCCTGTTCCAGGCGCTGCAAAGGCGCACTGTCGAGGTTGGGCAGCTCGACAGCGCGCAGGTCGATCTCCCGCTCCACCTGCGTACGCAGGGCGTGCATGGCCTTGCGGGCCTGGCCCAGGCCGCGCCCGAGGGTGCGTGCCGCCACCGGCAAGCGCTCCGGGCCCAGCACCATAAGCGCGACGATGCCGACCAGCAGCAACTCGCTGAAGCCTACCTCGAACATCAGGGTTGACGGTCCGCTTGCGGTTGCTGCGTGCCCTGACCGGTCAACGGGCACTGTTGCTGCACCTGCGTGTGCGCTGGCGGAATGATGTCAGTTTCACCGCCCATGGACTTGCGAAAACCCTGGATTGCCTCGCCCACATCGCTGCCCAGGCCCTTCAGGCGCTTGGTACCAAACAGCAGGAATACGATCAGCAGTACGATCACCAGTTGCCAGATTCCAATGCCACCCATTGCGACTACTCCTGTAAGGCCATGAAAAGGAAAGACAATCCTGCCTCGCGCAGATGACGTACACATGACGAACGTTCATTGCCATCTACCTGCAACACCTGGCGTGTTGACTGGCGTCTTCATTCGGCGACAGAGGCAGGCAAGGATGGGTGGCAGGCAACAGCAGGGTGCGGCCCTGTTGATGGTGATGGTGGTGCTGGCGATGCTGGCGGCAGGCATGGCCTGGCTGGTGGAAGATGGCAGGCGCCAGGTCGATGATGTGCGCCTGTTGCATCAGCGGGTGCAGGCGCGAGCCATGGAGCAGGCCGGCCTGGCCTATGCCGAGCAGGCCCTGCGCGACCCTAGCTGGCGGCTTAGCCCGCTGTTCTGGCAGGCCTTGCGTGGGCAGCCTTTGAACTACGATTTTGGCGCCGGCCAGGCGCAGTTGCGGGTCCGCGACCAGCACACCTGTTTCAACGTCAATGCGTTGCTCGGCGCGGACGGCGAGCGTGCTGCGCGCCAGTTGCGGTACCTGCTGGGCGACGACATGGCGGCGCAGCGCCTGGTCGACGCCCTGGCCGACTGGCTGGATGCCGACAGCGATGCCCGCCTGCAGGGCGCCGAGAGCGCCCAGTACTTGCGCCAGCAACCGCCGCGCCTGGCGGCCAACCAGCCGATGCTCGATACCAGCGAGTTGAACCTGCTACTGGAGCCGGACGCCAGTCGCCAGGGCCGTTACCCGATGCTGTGCGCCTTGCCGCAGACCACCGGCTGGCGGCTGAATGCCAATGCCCTGGGGCTGGAGCATCTGCCGTTGCTGGAAGCGCTGTATGAGGGGCGCTATCCGCGCTCGTTGCTCAGCCGCATCATCAGCGGCCGGCCGGCGTCAGGTTACGTGGATGCAGCTGCGCTACGCCAGGCGCTGGGGGCGGTGGATGACGAAACGTTCGAACGGCTGAGCGAAGGGCTGCTACTGAACAGCGGGTATTTTCTGTTGCAGCTGTCGTTCGCGGAGGAGGGGCGGGTGATACGCAGCGAGTTCCAGGTGGAGGCGCTGGGGGTGGTGCAATGGCATGCCCGGGTGCCGGCGCAGCAAGTGCGGGTGCGTAGCCGGGAGCCGATGGTTCGGTAATATTCACCGGCCTCTTCGCGGGTAAACCCGCTCCCACAGGGACCGCACAGTTTTGAACACTGTGCAGTACCTGTGGGAGCGGGTTTACCCGCGAAGAGGCCGGTACAGCCAGCACAAGGCTGACTGACCGGCGCCCTGTCAGGCGGTGCCGATCTCCCCGCCATCGATACGCTGGATCACCACCGTCGCAGCCCGCGGCCTTACCGTGGTACCTGCCGGGGTGGCATCGGTAGCCTTGTCGGTATACGGCCAGTTCTCCGGGTGCTGGATGTTGACGAACAGCGTCTTGTTGTCCGGGGTAAAGGTTATCCCGGTCACCTCGCAGCCATTCGGCCCGACGAAGAAGCGGCGCAGGTCCACCTGGTTCTGTGCATTCACCGGCACCTGCTTGCCACTGGCATCCACCAGGTTGGTGGGGATCACTGCCAGCAGCTGGTCGTTGGTGTAGTCGGTCAAGGTGCTCTCGCCGTTGTCGGTCTCGAACCACAGCACGCCACGGCTATCGAAGCTCATGCCGTCCGGGCTGGCGAACTGGTTCAGTTCGGTCAGGCCGGAGCGGTTGATGTCGGCGGTGCCAGCAGCGTTGGCGCCGAACACGAAGATGTCCCAGGTGAAGCTCAGCTGGTCGTCGCTGTCATGCCAGCGGATGATGTGGCCGTGACGGTTCGGGCCGCGCGGGTTGGCTGCATCAACCTTTTCCGGGGTGCGCGCGCTGTTGTTGGTCAGGGTCAGGTACACGTCGCCGTTGAGCGGGTTGACCGTGGTCCATTCGGGGCGGTCCATCGGCGTTGCACCCACGGCATCGGCAGCACCACGGGTGTTGAGGATGATGCCCGGCAGGTCGCCATACAGTGCGCCAAGGGTGCTGCCGCCAGTGGTGGCGGTGGCCACGTCCAGCAGCAACCATACGCCAGTGCCGTCGGCATTGAAGCGGGCTACATACAGCTTGCCGTGGTCGAGGTACTTGGCGCCGGTGGCCAGGCGGTCGGCGGGGGTGGCATCGGCGGCGTCCCACACGGCGGTGGACACCCACTTGTACAGGTACTCGTTGTTCGAGTCGTCACCCATGTACCACACCAGCGGCTTGCCGGCCACGGGCAGGCCTGGGGCGCAGCCTTCGTGGCGGAAACGGCCCAGCGCGGTGCGCTTGGTGGCCAGGGTGTTGCTGGTGTACGGGTCGATTTCGACGATGTAGCCGTAGGTGCTGGCTTCGTTGCGGTAGTCGTCGGTGGCGCTGGCGCCTTTGACGGTGACGTCGAAACGGGCGAACTCGTCGGCCACTTCGCTGCTGTCACCGGCTGCGGTTTCCCATTTGTACTGGCCGCTGGAGGTGCCCACGCCAATGCGGCGCTGGTCTTCGGGGCGGGTGCCCTTGTTGACGAAGATGCCTGGCCAGTTCTCTTCGCAGGTCAGGTAGGTGCCCCACGGGGTGTAGCCGTTGCCGCAGTTGTTGTTGGTGCCGCGGCAGTGGGTGCCGGCGGTGGAGTACTTGGTCTTGACGTGCTCGGTACCCCGCAGCGGGCCGGTTATTTCCATGCGCGAGGCGGTAGTGAAGCGGCGGTTGAGCGGGTCGTTGTCGACCACCTGCCAGCGACCGTTGATTTTCTGCAGGCGGACAACACCGGCGCCGTGGGCGTTGATTTCCTTGCGCACTTCCTCGACCGGGCGCTTGCCGTTGACATCGGTGGTCGGGCCGGCCGGGTGCAGGGCGGCGGTGTCGATGTACTCGAAGTTGATCGCCAGCAGGCCGTCTTCAGAGCTGCCGTTGATGGGGAAGAAGTGCATGCCGTCATGGTGCATGCCCATGGCGTTGGCCTGGTCGGTCGAGGTGTTGCTGCCGTCGGATTTCCACGGGTTGCCGTTGCTGTTGATCGGCGTGCCCCAAGGCGCCAGCACATAGGCGCTGTAGCCGGCGGCGACCACGCAGGCGTCGGTGCGCGAGCCCGGTATGGACTGGAAGCCCAGTGCCAGTTTCGGCTCTTCCGGCTCAGTCACGGGTGGCTCCGGATCATCGTGATCGGAACCACCACCGTCGAAGCAGCCTGTCAGGCCGGTACCGGCAATCATGGCGATGGCGGCGCCCAGGCTGCCGCGCATCACGCTGCGGCGGCTCAGGTAGGCGTCCATGACGTTGGCCATCGGCAGGTTGCCGCTTTGGTTCCGGTCCAGGTTGTCGCCGGTATCTCGACTCATCAGGGTGTCCTTATGTTGGCTGAGTTGGAGGAAACCGCGACTTTAGTGCGCAAATATGATGATTCATTGGCAGAAATGTTAAGGCGGTTTTAAAACGACTCGCTCTTAGCGCTGTGTTCTACAGATCACTTTGGAATGGCTGTCGGATTTCTGCCATCAAACTGTAATGCCAACGCCGCAACATCCGGTGCCCTGAATGAACGTGGATAAGGATGGCGGGTTCGATGGCAAGCAGTGTGCACAGGCGCGAAGTGATCAGCTGGATGGGTATCGGTGCCTTGGCACCGTTACTCGGCGCCTGCTCCGCATTCCCCGGGCAGCAGGGCGGCAACGCCAGCCTCGACCTGCTTTACGTGGCCGATACCCTCGATGCGCGCCAGCCTGGCCAGGCGGTGGTGCCGGCCACCCGCCTGGGGCCGGTCAGCCACCTGGGCCGCGCCCCATGGATGACCGGCAGCAGTGCCAGTATCACCTACCCACAGCTGGCGCCACTGCTGGATGCCAGCCAGGCTGCATCTGCCCAGCTGGGCGGCTATGCGGTGCTGGCAGCGTTGCTCGAACAGCTGCGCGGCGAGGCTGGGGCGGGCAACAGCCTGACCCTGGAGAACGGCCAGGGCTGGAATGGCAGTGGCCTGGCCTACCTGACCCAGGGCGAAAGCGGCCTGCGAGGCAGCCAGCTGCTGGGCAGTGAAGCGCGGGTCAGCAGCGACGAGCGCGTGTTGTGGCCACAGCGCAGCCCGGCACTGTATCGACAGGCTGGCACCGTTACCCTGGGCGCCGGGCTGGCAGACACGCAACGTCGCGCATTGGGCCTGGAGGCATTGCACATCTTCGAACGCGGCGGTGCACGTATTGCCGTGGTCGGCGTGACCGACCCCTATGCCCAGGACCAGAAAGCCTCCCTCAAACAGTGGTACCAGTCATTGCAACCGGTGTTCGAACAGGCCCGGCGCGAGGCCGACCTGGTGGTGGCCATGGCCGATGTCGGTACCGGGCCGGGCCTGTGGCTGGCCGAGCGGCTACCGCAGATCGACGTGCTGCTGTGCGCCCGCGGCCAGGACCTGTGGCCGGCGCCGGTCGAGGTGAGCCAGGCCAGCGGCCGCCGCGTGCCGGTGCTGTTCGCCGGGTGCCGGGGCAGCGGCGCCTTCCGCCTGCGCTGCCAGCGCGTGGCCGGGCTGTGGCAGTTCGACGGGCGTTTCTTCCCAGCCTTTGAGCAACAGCTGGCACCCGCCGCGCAGCAGCGTGTCGGGGCATTGCAGGCAGAATTGCGCCAGCAGCGCGCTGGCCACGCGGCCTGGCTCGATCAACCGCTGGCCCGCGCGCCACAGGCGCTGTGGCGCCGCGATACCCGAGGCGGCAGCTGGGACCGCCTGCTGCATCAAGCCCTGGCCGACGACAGCAGCATGCCGGTGCTGCTGCCGGGCCTGCGTTACGACTACCCGCTGCCCGCCGGGGCGGCCATTACCCGCGAACACCTGATCAGCCTTACCGGCGGCTACCCGGCACCGGTGGTCGAAGCGCCGGCCCGGCAGGTCGAACAAGTATTGGAAAACGCCGCTGAGCAACTGTTCGGCGACCCGCTGTTACTGGACAACAGCCAGGACCTGCCGCGCTGGCAGGGCCAGGCCTGGCGTGTCAGCTATAGCCCGCAAGGCAAGCGTATCAGTGGCCTGGAGCCGGTGCAGGGCCTGTGCCGCACCTTTGGTCTGCAGTTCGAGACCCAGGCCGGCGAGCCGCTGTGGCAACGGGTCGAAGCCTGGCTCGCCCGCCAGTCGAGCGACTGGCAACTGGCGCCCCTGCAGCTGCCCGAAGTGCGCTACGTGCAGGGCCACCCGGGCTGGCACCCAAGGCAGCTGGCCTCGTGATGCTCGCCTCGCGCCTGCTGACTGGCGCTGGCCTGACCTTGGCCGGCTGGCTGGCGGCCCAGTGTGTGCTGCAACTGGGCCGCCAGCCGCAACCGGCCACTGCGCCTGCAGTGGCCGACAAGCCGTTGCCTGGCTTGATGGTCGGCCATTGGCAGGCACCCGACGACGACGGTGCCATCGCCATCACCCGCCTGCCGTTGCAATACCTCGGCGGCCTCAAGGCCCAGCCACTGGCCTCCAGCGTGGTAGTGCTGCGCTATGGCGAGCAGGTGCGCACTTTGGCCCGCGGCCAGCGCCTGGCGCCAGGGATCGTGCTGCAGGACATCGACAGCGATGGCCTGATTTTCAACAACCAGGGGCGGCGTGAACGCCTGCCCTGGCCGCCACGCTCCGTCGTGACCGGCTTCAAGCGGCAAGGATGAACGATGCCTGTCAGATATTGCGTGGCGGCCGCGCTGAGCCTGGCCCTGTCCATGGCCTGTGCTGAAGAACCGGTGTTCGACGACAACGGCACGCCGATGTACGAAGTGAACTTCGTCGATACCGAACTGGGCGAGTTCATCGACAGCGTGTCGCGTATCACCGGCACCACCTTCATCGTCGACCCCCGGGTCAAGGGCAAGGTCACGGTGCGCACCGTCGACCTGCATGACGCCGATGCCATCTACGACATTTTCCTGGCCCAGCTGCGCGCCCAGGGCTATGCCACGGTCGACCTGCCCAATGGCAGCGTGAAGATCGTTCCCGACCAGGCCGCTCGCCTGGAGCCAGTGCCGGTGGAGGCGGGAGGGCAGCAGGGGGAAGGCAGCGACAGCGTGGCTACTCGGGTATTCAATGTGCGCAACGCCGCCAGCGAGCAGGTGCTGGGCATTCTCAAGCCCCTGATCGACCCACGGGTCGGAGTGATCACACCTTACCCGGCGGCGCACCAGTTGGTCGTTACCGACTGGCGCAGCAACCTGGAGCGTATCGCCAGCCTGCTGCGCCAGCTCGACCGCCCCCAGGACGCACCAGGCAGCGGCAGTACCCAGGTCATCTACCTGCGCCATGCCAATGCTGGCGAAGTGGTCAAGGTGTTGCGCGGGCTCAGCCAGGAAGGCATGGCGCCCTCTGAAGGTGCGGGCGAAGCAGAAGGCAAGGACAGGCCCGCCGTGCCTGCCGCCGGGGGCTCGGGCATCCGCCTGGAATACGAAGAAGGCACCAACGCCGTGGTCATGGTCGGCCCCGACAGCGAGCTGGCCGCCTACCGCGCCATCGTCGAGCAACTGGACATCCGTCGTGCCCAGGTAGTGGTGGAAGCGATCATCGCCGAGGTGTCCGACAGCAGCGCCCAGGAGCTGGGCGTACAGTGGCTGTTCGCCGACGAAAAGTTCGGTGCCGGCATCGTCAATTTCGGCAGCAACGGAGTGAACATCGCCAGCATCGCCGGGGCCGCCGCCAGCGGCGACAACGAGGCCCTTGGTGACCTGTTGTCCAGCACCACCGGCGCCATGGCGGGTATCGGCCATTTCGGTGGCGGCTTCAACTTCGCCATGCTGGTCAACGCGCTTAAGGGCAAAAGCGGCTTCAACCTGCTGTCCACGCCCACCCTGCTGACCCTGGACAACGCCGAGGCGTCGATCCTGGTCGGCCAGGAAGTACCCTTCGTCACCGGGTCGGTGACGCAGAACAACGCCAACCCGTACCAGACCATCGAGCGCAAGGAAGTCGGGGTGAAGCTGCGCATCAAGCCGCAGATCAACATCGACAACAGCGTGCGCCTGGACATCGTCCAGGAAGTGTCGTCGATTGCCGACACTACGGCGGCCAGCGACGTGATCACCAACAAGCGCGAGATCAAGACCAAGGTCATGGTCGAGGACAATGGCCTGGTGATCCTCGGTGGCCTGATCAGCGACGAACTGAGCACCAGCGACCAGCGCGTGCCGCTGCTTGGCGATATCCCTTACCTGGGGCGGCTGTTCCGCTCCGACGCGACCAAGAACACCAAACAGAACCTGATGGTGTTCATCCGCCCGCGCATCCTGCGTGACGGGCCGAGCCTGGCCGGGCTCAGCGAAGACAAGTACCGCACCTTGCAACAGACCACGCCGCTGCAGTTGCCCGACCTGGCTGATGCGCAGAACGCTACGCCGCTACTGCAGGTGTTCCCCTCCAGCCGCGCACGGCTGGAAGGTGGTGACTGGTGATGCTGCCTTATCGCCAGGCGCGGCAGAGCGGGGTGGCCATGGGCCCTGCGCAGCAGGGCTGGCAGCTATGGCTGCGGCACGACGCCGACAGCGCCCAATTGCAGGAGCTGCTGCGTGTGCACGGCCAGCCCAGCTTGGTCGAATACCTGGAGCCTGCGCTGTTCGACGAACGCCTCGGCCAGCTGTATCAGGCCGGTGACGCTGCCACCGAGGCGCTGATCGAAGGCATCGGCGACCAGGTCGACCTGGACAGCCTGATGAGCGAAATGCCGCGTATCGAGGACCTGCTGGAGAGCGACGACGAAGCACCGGTGATCCGCCTGATCAACGGCCTGTTCGGCCAGGCCCTGCGCCTGCGCGCTTCGGACATTCATATAGAAACCTTCGAGCAGAGCCTGGTGGTGCGCCTGCGGGTCGATGGCCACCTGCGCGAAGTGTTGCGCCCACCGCGTGCGCTGTCGGCCATGCTGGTGTCGCGGATCAAGGTCATGGCCCGTCTGGACATCGCTGAAAAGCGCCAGCCCCAGGATGGCCGCATCACCCTGCGCGCGGCGGGGCGCGAAGTGGATGTACGGGTCTCGACGCTGCCCGGCATCCACGGCGAACGGGTGGTGATGCGCGTGCTCGACAAGCAGGCCAGCCTGCTGGCGCTGGGCAACCTGGGCATGCCGGCGGCGGTGTTGCAGGGCCTGCGCAGTTGCCTGGCGCGGCCCAACGGCATCGTGCTGTCAACGGGGCCGACCGGTTCGGGCAAGACCACTACCCTGTATGCCAGCCTCAACAGCCTCAACGACGGCAGCCGCAACATCCTCACTGTCGAGGACCCGGTGGAATACGCGATTGCCGGCATCGGCCAGACCGCCATCAACCCGCGTGCCGGGCTGACCTTTGCCAGCGGCCTGCGCGCCATCCTGCGCCAGGACCCGGACGTGATCATGCTCGGCGAAATCCGTGACCAGGAGACCGCGCAGATCGCCGTGCAGGCCAGCCTCACCGGCCACCTGGTGTTGTCCACGCTGCACACCAACAGTGCGGTGGGTGCGGTGACCCGCCTGCGCGACATGGGCATCGAACCGTTCCTGATCGCCTCGTGCCTGCGCGGTGTTCTGGCCCAGCGCCTGGTGCGGCGCCTCTGCAGTTGCGCCGTGGCGCACCCGCTGCAACAGGCGGAACGCGACTTGTGGCCCGAACTGGCGGCGCTGGGCAGCAGCTACCACGCGGTGGGCTGCGAGCAGTGCCAGGGCGCCGGGTATGTCGGGCGCCTGGGCCTGTATGAATTCATCGAGCTGGATGCCGGGCTGATCGGCCTGTTGTACGACGGCGCCAGTGAACTGGCCATGCAGGACTACCTGGCCGCGCGCCGGCAGAGCCTGGTGGCGATGGCCAGCGACTGCCTGGCCCGTGGCGAGACCAGCCTGGCCGAAGTACTGCGCGTGGTGCAGGGCTGAGCCATGCCGACCTATCGCTACCAGGCCGTCGACCTCGCCGGCAAGACCCACAAGGCCAGCTTGCAGGCCGACAGTGAGCGTCATGCCCGTCAGCTGTTGCGTGAGCAGGGCCTGTTCGCCCGCCGCTTGCAGCGTCACGAGGCCGGCACCCGGCAACCCCGGCGCCAGCGCCTGAGCCGCGCCCAGTTGTGCGAACTGACTCGCCAGC
This sequence comes from Pseudomonas sp. NLJ1, assembly GCF_049486705.1. Taxonomy (NCBI): domain Bacteria; kingdom Pseudomonadati; phylum Pseudomonadota; class Gammaproteobacteria; order Pseudomonadales; family Pseudomonadaceae; genus Pseudomonas; species Pseudomonas sp. NLJ1. Next base: position 3,938,447 of record NZ_CP137735.1, read on the forward strand.
TGGCCACCCTGACCGGTGCCGGCATCCCGCTGGTCGACGCCCTGGCTACCCTGGAACGGCAACTGCGCCAGCCCGCCCTGCACGGTGTGCTGGTGGCCTTGCGCGGCTCGCTTGCCGAAGGCCTGGGTTTGGCCCGCAGCCTGGCGCGTCAGGGGGCACCGTTTACCGGCCTGTACTGCGCGCTGGTCGAGGCCGGCGAGCGGTCCGGGCGCCTGGCCCAGGTGCTGACCCGCCTCGCCGACCACCTGGAGCAGGTACAACGGCAGCAGCACAAGGCACGTACGGCGCTGATCTACCCCACCGTGTTGATGGGGGTGTCACTTGCCGTGGTGGTAGGCCTGATGACCTTCGTCGTACCCAAGCTGACCGAACAGTTTGCCCATGCCGGGCAGAGCCTGCCGCTCATCACTACGCTGCTGATCGGCCTGAGCCAAGGGTTGGTGCAGGCCGGGCCCTGGCTGTTGGGGCTGGCCCTGATGCTCGCTGTGCTTGGCGGCTGGTTGTTGCGCAAGCCGCACTGGTGCCTGCGCCGCGACCAGCTGCTGCTACGCCTGCCCCACATCGGCAGCCTGCTGCAGGTGCTGGAAAGCGCGCGCCTGGCACGCAGCCTGGCAATCCTCAGCGGCAGCGGCGTGGCCCTGCTCGAAGCCCTGCAAGTGGCCACCGAAACCGTCGGCAACCGGCGCATCCGCCTGGCCATGGAGCAGGTGCGCCAGCAGGTGCAGGGCGGCACCAGCCTGCATCGCGCGCTGGATGCCAGCCAGCAGTTCCCGCCGCTGCTGGTGAACATGGTCGGCAGCGGCGAGGCCAGCGGCACTTTGGCCGACATGCTCGAGCGCGTGGCCGACGACCAGGAGCGCGGCTTCGCCCGCCAGGTCGATACCGCCATGGCGCTGTTCGAACCCCTGATGATCCTGGTGATGGGCGCCGTGGTGCTGTTCATCGTGCTGGCGGTGCTGTTGCCGATCATGCAACTCAACCAGGGCCTGCAACTGTGACGACAAGGAGTACTGCCATGCAGCATCGACGTAACCGCCAGCGCGGTTTCACCCTCATGGAAATCATGGTGGTGATCTTCATCATCGGCCTGCTGATCGCCGTGGTCGCGCCCAGCGTGCTGGGCAACCAGGACAAGGCCATGAAGCAGAAAGTGATGGCCGACCTGGCCACCCTGGAGCAGGCGCTGGACATGTACCGCCTGGACAACCTGCGCTTCCCCAGTAGCGAGCAGGGCCTGGCCGCGCTGGTGAAAAAGCCGGCCCAGGAGCCGCTGCCACGGGCCTGGCGCAGCGACGGCTACGTGCGCCGCCTGCCGGAAGACCCTTGGGGTACCCCGTATCAGTACCGCATGCCCGGTGAACATGGCCGGGTCGACGTGTACTCGCTGGGCGCCGACGGCCTGCCCGGCGGCGAAGGCCAGGATGCCGACCTGGGTAACTGGGAGCTGTAACGGGTGCGCCGTCAGCGGGGTTTCAGCCTGATCGAGTTGCTGGTGGTGCTGGCCATCGCCGGGCTGATGACCGGCTTGGCTGTGGCCGGGTTCGGCAACAGCCAGGCCAGTGCAGACCAGGCGCTGCAACGGCTGGCGAGCGAGACCCGGGCGCAGGCTGCGCTGGCCCGGCATGCCGGGCAGTTGCGCGGGCTGCGCTGGAATGGCCAGCGCCCAGAGTTCGTCCGGCGCGAGGGTAATGGCTGGGAGGTCGAAGCAGTCGCCCTTGGCGACTGGCCCAAGGGCCTGCGCCCGGACTGGCCGGCCAGCCCGCAGCCGCGTCTGTTGTTCACTCCGCATGGCTGGGCGCAACCGGGCAGCGTGCGCTGGCACTGGGCCGATGGCAGCCAGCAATGGGCCTGGAGCCGCGATGGCCGCCTGCAGGTGGTGGTCGCCCCATGAAGCGGCATCAGCGTGGCTTCACCCTGTTGGAGGTGACCGTGGCCCTGGCGATCGCCGCTGTCCTGGCGGTGATTACCAGCCAGGTCCTGCGCCAGCGCCTGGCGGTGCAGGACAACCTGCAGCAACACCGCCTTGGCCTGCTATGCGCGCGAGAACTGCAAACCCGCTTTGCCGTCGAGCAGTACTGGCCAGCTGTAAACCAGGTTGGCGGTGAACTGAGCCAGGGCGGCCAGCGCTGCCACTGGCAACTGCAACTGCGCCGCACCGGCGTACGCGACCTGCGCCGTGGCGAGCTGCTGTTGTTCGCCGACCGCGACCAGCGCCTGCCGCTTGGCCAGTACACCGTGTTCCTGGAGCGGCCATGAGCTACAGAGATCGTGAAGCTTGCGCGGTTCCTGTGGGAGCGGGTTTACCCGCGAAGCAGGCAACTCGGTGCATGGCACCGGCTGCGCCGGTGTTCGCGGGTGAACCCGCTCCCACAGGGAGGGCGTATACCCGTCAGCCCAGTATCCAGCCTGTGAAGCAGCGACAGGCCGGCCTGTTCCTGGAGCGGGCATGAGTTACAGAAACCGTGAAGCTTGTGCGGTCCCTGTGGGAGCGGGCATGCCCGCGAAGCAGGCGACTCGGTCCATGGCACCGGCTGTGCCGGTGTTCGCGGGCGCGCCCGCTCCCACAGAGGCCAAGTTCCACCTCGCGCAGGTGCCTGCCCATGAAGCAGCGCCAGGCCTGCCTGATCCTAGAGCACTCATGAGTTACAGAAATGATGAAGTTTGTGCTGCCCCTGTGGGAGCGGGTTTACCCGCGAAGCAGGCAACTCGGTGCATGGCACCGGCTGTGCCGGTGTTCGCGGGTGAACCCGCTCCCACAGGGGCCCAGTTCCACCCCGCGCAGGTGTCTGCCCCTGGATCAGCAGTGAGTTACAGAGATCGTGATGCTTGCGCGGTTCCTGTGGGAGCGGGTTTACCCGCGAAGCAGGCAACTCGGTGCATGGCACCGGCTGCGCCGGTGTTCGCGGGTGAACCCGCTCCCACGGGGAGGGTGTATACCCGTCAGCCCAGTGTCCAGCCTGTGAAGCACCGGCAGGCCGGGCTGACCCTGATCGAGCTGATGGTGGCTCTGGCACTTACCGCCGTACTCGGCATCATGCTCGCCGCCCTGGTCAACGGCTGGCTCAAGGTTCGCGAACGTCTGCAGGTCACCAATCAGGAAACCTCGGTGTTGGATTTCTGCCTGGCCCTGGAGCGTCGCTTCGACAGCCCGGTAATGCGCCGTCTGTACGACCAGCGCCTACCCCTGGCCAGCCGCTGGCTGGACTGGCAGCCGGCAAGTAACCAGTTGCTCTGGGTCGCCATCACCGGCATGCCGGAAGCCGAAGGCGGCTCGCGCCTGCAGCGCCAGCGCCTGCGTTTCGAGGCCCGCGAGCAGCGCTTGCTGCTGGAAAGCTCGGCCGACCTCTACGCCGCCGCCGCCCCACGCTGGGTCCAGCGCGACCGGCTCGAGCGGGTCAGTGCCATGAATGTTCTTTATTACCAGGGCGGCCGCTGGCTGGCCTGGCCTTCCGACCAACCTGCGCACCCCGGCCGTGGCGTGCGTCTGGAACTGCAGCGTGATGGAGCACCCTATGTCTGCACCTTCGCCCTCCCATGGGGGCGCTCATGAAGTTTGAATGGGGGCGGCGCACCCCGGCCCAGTCGTGGCTGTTGCTGCGACCGGGCGTTGTCTGGCACTGGGCGCTGGCCCAGGACGGCCTTGTGCAACGCCAGGGGCAGGGCGAGCCGCCGGCCAACCTGCAAGCCCGTGTGGCGTTGATCCTGCCTGCCGAGGCCTGCAGCTGTTTCCGCGTGCCGGCACCGCCCGGGCTCAAGCGTGAAGAATGGCCGCTGTTGCTCGAAGACCGCTTGCTACAGGCTGTCGACGAGGTGACTTGCGCCTGCCTGGCCCGCGAGCCCGGCCATCTTCGGTTGTTGGTGGTAGCCCGCCAGCCACTGGACGAGTGGCGCGGGCAGTGTGCCGAATGGGGCTTGCAGGTAGCCCGTTGCTGGGCAGAACTACAGCTGCTGCCAGCGCCCGATGCGGGCCGTGCCTGGCAGTGGCAGCGCACCCCCGGCCTGTGTTTTTACAAAGGGCTGGCGGAAGACAGGCAGGAGCACTGGCTGGCCTGGCCGGATGCACTGGGCGAGGTGCCACGGCAACCGTGGGCGCAGTTGCAAAAGGTCGCGCTGAGCGGCGACTGGCCCAGTAAGCTGGCACCGCTCGATACATTGCCGGGCCTGTTCGAGCGTACCCGCAAGGTGCGCTCGCTGCCGGTGGTGTCCCGGCCGCAGCAACGGTTGCTCGCGGCCTGCCTGGTACTGGCTGCCGTCTGGGGCGGGCTGTGGGTGAGCAAGCAGTGGGGCCAGGGGCAAATCTGGCGCAGCCAGGTCATCGCCCTGACCGGTGAGCAGGCCGGCCCCCGTCACGCCGCGCAGGCCCTCAAGCGCCTGCGCGAAAGTGAACTGCAACAGCAACTGCGCACGCGCCAGCTAGAAGACCTTGAGGCGGCGTTGCAGGCCTGGCTGCGTGACCACCCCAGCTGGCGCCTGCAAGCGGTGCGCTTCGATGGCCAGCGCTGGCACCTGCGGCTGGAGGGCGAGGGCGGTGCGCCGCCATGGAACGACATGGCGAAAGCGGCTGGGGCCTCCGTCCAGGTGCAGGACGGCCAGGTGGTGTTCGACTTGGGAGCAACCTCATGAACCGGGCCTGGTTACAGCGTCATCGTTTGAGGCTCGCCTGGGCGCTGATTGCCCTGTTGCTGGCCTTCCTGGCCCTGCGCGCAGGCCTTGCGCAGTGGCGCGAGCTCAACCAGTGGCGCGGGCTGGCCGAACAGGCCGCCAGCTTGCAAGGTGGCCCGGGGTTGAACCTGGAGCGGCTACGCCAGTCGGCCCAGGCGCGACAGATCGAACTGGCCGAGGTCGATGCGCAGGGCAAGGCCTGGCAACTGCGTGGGCAGGTGGCTGACGAGCGCGTGCTGCAAGGCTGGTTGCAAAGCCTGCATGCAGAAGGTGCACAGCTACTGCAATGGGGGCTGGAGCAGGATGGCAAGGGCCTGCGCTTCAACCTGGTGATGCAACCATGAGCCGCAAGGGTATGGTGTGGGTTGTGCTGGTGTTCGTGGTGTCGGTATTGGTTGAGCTTCCGGCCAATTGGGTGGTGCGTGCGTTCGGCCTGCCAATGCGTGACGCCAGTGGCAGCCTGTGGCAAGGCCAGGCCCAACAGTTGGGCCCGGTCGGGCCTTTGCACTGGACAGTGCAGCCTTGGCGCTTGCAGGCGAATGCGCAACTGGGCTTCCAGGGCCAGGCCTGGCAGTTGCGCGCCGAAGGCTGGCCATGGCGCTGGCAGCTGGAGGCGAGGGCCATGGGCGCCCAAGTGTCGGTGGCGACGGATTACCGCTTGGCCGGCCAGTGGCAGGGCGCGTTGCGGGTACAGGGGGCAGGGCGGCAATGCCGCGTCAGCGAAGGTCGCGTGACGGTAACCGACCTTGCCCTGAGCCAGCCCTGGTCGCTGGGCTTGGGGCAGGGCTGGCTGGAGATGGATTGCCGCAGCGGCTGGCACCTGCGCGGGCAATTGGCGCAGCAAGGGCAGCATCAGTTGGCCGTGGATGCCGACCTGCCAGCGCGGCGGGCGCAGGTGATGGTCGAGTTGCAACCGGAGGCGGCGCTGATGCCTTTGCTGCGTGGCATGCGGTGGCTTGGGCCGCAGGCGCTGGCAGGGCAACGAGACTTGCGCTGGTAGACACAGGCCGCTCCAACAACACATCAAAAAATGGACGCCATCCCTGTGGGAGCGGGTTCACCCGCGAACACGGGCGAAGCCCGTGCCCTCCAGCGCGGCGCCTGCTTCAGTTTTTCTTGCCCTGCACACTCGAAGCCCACTGCTCACTGCGATTGTGGCCACTGGTCCTCAACAACCCCAGGTCCAGTGCATTTTCCCCATCCGCCGCCCCCTTGCCCTTGGCTAGCTCGGCCACCGCCGTGCCCAGGTCCACCGGCGAGTTGGACGCATCGATCGACACATCCCGGCGATAGTCGTTACCGCTCAGTGTTTCCCGGGTCACCGAGTTGGCGTCGAGCACCGCATCACCTTTGGCCGACTGCAAGCGTGCACCCACCAGGTGAGCGTTGCCACCAACCCGCAGGTCGATACCGTCGCTACCGTTGAGCGTGGCCTGTTGGCCTACGCTGTCGCGCTGCGTGTGCGACACATCGAGGCTGAAGGTGGGCGAGATCCCCGGGTCTGCCTTGCTCAGGGCGGAACCAGCTTTTTTCTCCACCTTGCTCCCCAGCGGCCCTGTCAACGAAGTGGCCGCGTTGACGTAGCCCCGCGGGTTTTTCTCCTGGCTCAGCCGGGCATCGCCTTTCACGCTCAGGGTATCGACGTTGTCCTTGCGGCTGGCGATGCGCAGGTCGCCGTCGATCACTCCATTGATACGCCCAGCTTCCAGGGTGACGCCTTCGAGACGAGTATCGCCACGGCTTTGCAGGTCGATACGCTCGGCGCGCAGGTCGCTGGCATTCCAAGTCAGGTTGTCGCGCTTGTCGAGCTCCACCTTGAGACGGCCATGCAGGCCGCGGGTGTCCAGCGCGCCTTTGGCCATGTCGAAGCCCGCCCCGGCGGTGATGTCGAGGTTGTCACGTCGCTCCTGGCTGGATGATGCTTCCACCAGCATGCCACCATTCGATGCGTCGAGGGTTATCTGGCCGGCCGAGGCCTGCAGGCCCTCGAGATGCAGGGCGATATCCTCGCGGGCACTGCTGCCCAGGGTAAGTGTGCCGTTGCTGGCGAACTGGGCAGCTACAGCCTGGCGTGCCTCTTCGTCCTGCTTGCCGTGGCTGAAATGGCCGCCTATGGCACCGCCTTTGGTGTTGCCCGCCTTTACAGCCAATTCCACGCCGCCGCCCATCTTGGCGCCGCTAGCGTTCTGGGTATCGCAGGCTGCCTTGACCTGCAGCCGCCCCCCGCTTTGCAGTTGTATGTCGCCAGTCTTGGCCTCGCGGCTGCCAATGCGGGTGCCTTCGAGCATCAGGTCGCCGCCACTGTTCAGTTGTACCTGGCCCTTGGCGTCGATCTGCGCGACCTGGGCCTTGTGCTGTGTGCTCTGGTTCTGGCCGTGGTCGAGGTAGCCCCGGCCATCGACGCCGGTGCTGCCCGGGCGGTTACCGACCTTGGCCCAGGCATTGCCGTCGAGCTGGCGTGACTGCTGATCGGTGCGGTCGTTTGCCTGTGGCAATGTCAGCGAACCGGCGCTGCTCATGACCACGCTGCCTTCACCGCCATCGATGCGCGCCCCTTCATAACGACCAGAGCTGCCCAGTTGCACCTGGATACCCTGTTGCCCATACAGGCTGCCGGGTACGGCGCTGCTGACGCTGTCCTTTTTGTCCAGCGAGCCGCCTTTGCCGGCGGCGCGTACATTCAGGTCTTCGCCGGTGCTGGTATCCAGGCGCACATCACCGCCGTAGGCCAGGCGTTGCACGGTATTTTCCTGGGTGTTCTCGGCAGCCTGCATCTGGTGTTGTGCGGCCTCGATCTGCAGCTTGCCGGCGTTGGCGCGCCAGGCGGTGCCCTGGTCGGTGATGTTGTCGGCCTTGACCTCGACCTTGGCCCCGGACAACTCGCTCACCTGGGCAAAGCCGCGGCGCTGGTTTTCCAGGCGTTTGAGGTGTTCCACGGTCATGTCGGCGCCAACGCTGGGCGGCGCCATGGCGTCTTCGGGGGAGGCTTGCTGGAAGCGCGCGGCTTCTTCGCCCAGCACCAGGCGTTCGATGGGGCGGGTAAGGTCGCGGTACTCGACACTGGCGCCGAGGCTGCCCGACCAGTCGTCACGGCTTTGTTCACGCTCCTCGGTATCCTGCACCGCGCGGTTGTCGATGCGTTTGGCCGTTACCTGCAGAGTGTTGCCGGCGTCGACGCGTGCGGCCTCGGAGACCAGTTCATCGCCACTGATCTTCAGGTCGCCGCTGGCCTGCAATGTGCTGCGTTGCACCTTGCTGTCGCGTTCGGCCTGCACCTGGCGGTTGTGGTGGCCTTCGAACAGGCTGCCCAGCCGGTCGATGCCGCCGGTCACCGTCAGGCCGCCGCCACTGTTGGTGGTGCTGGTGGTTTTGTCGCGGTCGTTGCGGGTTGCCCCCAGGGTCACCTTTTGGGCCTGCACATCGAGGTCGCCTGCGGTGGCCTTCACCGTGGAACCGTTGACCTGCAGGTGAGCCCCGCTGCCAAGGCTCACCGAGGCGCCCTCGAGCTCACTGGCGACCTGGCTGGTGGTGCGCTGCTTGCTACTGGTGGTGGCAACGTCATAGGCCACGCCGGCCGAGTACTGGCGGGACTCGGGCTTGCCATCCTCGGCCTCCTGGGTCTGCTTGGCGCTGGCGCTGAAACCACGTTGCTGGTTGCGGGTTTCGCGCTCGCCAACCGCTTGCACGCTGGTAATCAGCAGGTCGCCCTTGGCCTCTGCCTGCAGGTGCCCGCCCGCTGCGACCTTGGCGCCCTGGATGCGCATTTCCTCGGCGCTGGCCAGGCGCAGGTTGCTGGCCGAGCTGACGTCGCTGGTCAGCACCTGTTGCGTACGCTCGGTGCTCTCGCGGTCGCTGCCAATCAGGCCGAACAGCTTGCTGTCGCTCGTACGGTCGGTGGAGGTGATGCGGCCATGGTCGGCTTCGATGGCCAGTGCACCTTTTGTGCTGTAGAGCACCGCGTCCTCCTTGCCGTGCACGGTACTGCCCTTGATGGCCACCTGCTCAGCTGTCACGGTCAGCTTGCCATTCGCCGTGACGCTACTGCCGGCGACGGCCTGGCCTTCGCTGTCGTTACCCTTGCGGTCGCCAAAGAAGGTGCCGGATACCAGGTCGCCGCGATAGTCGCGCCGGGTGCCGCGCTCCTGCAGGGCGGTGGTACCGATGGTTGCCTCCTTGGCTTCGATCGCCATGTCGCCGCGGCTGTGCAGGCTGCTTCCTTTCACATCGACGGTATTCCTTGCCTTGAGCGTCATGCGTTGGGCCTGGAGCGCACTGCCTTGTGCGGTTTCCTTGTACTGGTCGGTATCGCTGTCACCGCGCCACAAGTCCTTGCGGTGGCGAACCTGCTCTTCGGTGTGCTGGCTGTCGATGCCGGCAGCGATGGCCAGGTTGGCGCCGCTGTCGAGGGTCAGCTCATTGCCAGCATCCACCTTGGCAGCCACCAGGCGCATGTCGTCAGCGGATTGCAGCAGCACGCCGTCCTTGCCTTGCAAGCTGCTGCCCTGTTGCTGCTGCTGGGTGGTGGTGGTTTCGCGGTTGTAGGTTTCGCGGGTGACGAACAGGAACTTCTTGTTCCAGTTTTCGCTGTCGCGCTCGATGTTCTCGCGAGTTGTGGCGTCCAGCGTGAGTTTTCTACCGGCCTTGGCCTCGATTCGCCGAGCTTGCCCATCGACGGTTTCGAGTGTCAGGTCATCGGCAGCAGTCAGCCGCAGATCGCCCTGTTCGCTGTGCAGTTCGACGGGGTTGTCGGCCTTGCCGCTGACCTGCAGGGCGCCGGCCGACTGGATGTCGACCCCGTCTATACCCAGCAGCTGCGATGCCCCCACACGCACACCGGCACCTTCTGCGGTGCTCACCACGCGAATGCGCCCGGCGCGCATGGCGCCGAACAGGCTGGCATCGATGCTGGACGGGGTGCCGGGCAGGTGCTCGACAATTTCGCCGCTGGTGCTGTCGATGCGGTTTCGGCCGACGGTGATATCGATGGAGTTGCGCGCCATCAGCAGCCCTTTGCCGTCCACGCGCGGGGCAATCAGCTCGAGGGCGCCGTTGGGGTTTCGCTGGCCGCCCTCGAGCACTTGCAGGGTACCGCTGGCGTTCAGCGTGTCGAGGTACTTCAGTTGCTGGCCCTCGAACTCGGGGCTGCCCACCACGAAGCCGGCGCGCGTGGTGTTGATGAAACTGCCGCCGTTGAGGGTGATGCCATTGGGGTTGGCCAGGATGTAGTCGGCCGGGCGGCCGAAGATTTCCTGCGGCCCTTCGATCAGCGAGGCGTTGCGGCTGACCACTTCGTTGAGAATGGTCGAGGCGGCCTGGCCCTGGAATTGCGGGTTGGCTGCCAGGGCGCCGGCCAGTTCCGACTGCCCGGCCTGGGTGGCATTGTTCAGCACCACCCCGGAGCGGTCGACGTTGTAGTCGAGGAACTGATTGTGTGATAGCCCGTTGGCGTTTGGCGCGACGATATCGATCACCGGAACACCGTGCCCGTCGTTGATGACCGGTGTGCCGCCGGGGCCGCTGGTTGCTGCCAGGCCACCCTGGGCCAGTGCGGTGCCGGGCCCGAGCAGGGCCAGGAAGATGGCCCAGCGCAAGGTATCTGGGCGGGACGACGGTGACTGCGAGAGTGTTTGCATGTTCTCGTTCTCTTTGTTGTGGGTGATTCAGATGTTCAGGGCCAGTTCCACCACCCAGAAGCCGGGTTCCAGCAGCGGGCGGGGCAGGTCGCTGGCATACAGCGCGCGTTGGTAGCCCAGGCGCAGGTGGCTGCCGGGCAGGCTCAGTTCGGCACCGACGGTGGCCCCGGCGAGGCGTTGGGAAGGCTTGCCTTCGGCAGTGCGGGTCCAGCCCAGGTCCAGGCCGATGTAGGGGCGTACTTGCAGAGGCGCGGCCCAGCCCTCCGGCAGCGGCTGGCTGACGGTGTTGCGCCAGACGGCGCTGCTGGCACCGGAGTAGGTTCGCAGGCGAAACCCGCGCACGGCCGAATCGTCGCTGACCAGCAACTGCTCGACGGCGGGTAGCGGGTCACTGCTGTATTGCAGGCCCAGCTCGCTCTGCCAGCGCCATGGGTGGTTGGCCGGGCCCTGGCGCAGGTGCAGCAGGTTGGCGCGGTACTTGCGAAAATCCGGGCGCAGGCGCTCTGCGCCCAGCGCTGAGCGGTCGGCACCGAAGGCGTCGACACCCTGGGCGACACCGAGGTAGCCATTCCACAGCCCTCCCTCGAGCCACAGCAGGTTGATGCCCGCCTCCACGGAGACCAGGGTAGGGCTCTGCTGGACGATCACCGCGCCGGCGCTGCGGTTGACCATTTGCTTGCGGTCCAGCCGGGCGCTGGCGCTGAGCATGCCTTGCTGGTTGCGCCACAGCACCCGCTCGACGCTCAGGCCCTGGTAGCTGCTGCTGCCGTCGGCTACCTGGCGGCTGTGTGGGAGCGGCGCCTCGTAGCGCAGCTCGCTGGCGCTGAGCGCGAAGGTCCAGGCGCCGTAGGGGATGCTGTAGTACAGCGAGATGCCTTGGCTTTGCCCCGGCGCATCGAGCACCGTGCCGTTCAGCGACAGGCGCAGGTCATCATTGAGGCCCAGCGGGCTGTCCAGGCCGAAGCCGAGGTTAAGGCGATGACGCCCGGTCAGGTCGCTGCCGCGGTTGTCGAAGCGGCTGTCCAGGTGCCCGCGCGAGGCCACCTTGCGCGGCTGCACGACAACCCGGGTGCCGCCCTGCAGTTCGCCGGGCAGCAATTCTGCGGACAGGTCATAAGCGCGCAGGCGGTTGAGCTGGTCGAGGCCTTGCTCCAGGGCTGGCAGGTACAGTGGCTGCCCGAGCAGGCCGGGAAAGGCGCCGGGGAGGGACAGGGGCAATTCGGGGCCGGCCATTTCGATGGACTCGACGAACCCTTCGACGATGACCAGGTTCAGCGGTGCGCCGTTTTGTGGCGGTTGCTGCAGGTAAGGCCGGCTGGTCGGGTATCCGGCTTGCACATAGCGCTGGGTGATGGCTTTCAGCAGCCCGTTGATTTCCGCGATGCCCATGCATGGGGTAATGAACCTGCGAAGGGTTGGCGTTAACGCCGAGTCGGAAAGCTTGCGGTTGCCGGCCACGCGTACGCCGGTTATGGCCCAGCAACGCTGGTCGTGCGGGAGGGGGGCGGTGGTGTCGTGGCTTTCAGCCGGGGCGGGCTGGCGCTGCCAGCGTTCCAGCCGCTGTTGCTGTTCCAGCTGTCGCAGCCCGCGCTGCTGATCGCGCAGTTGCTGGCTGGCGGGGTCGTCGGCCAGCGCCTGAGGCGCGGTCAGCAAACCGGACAGGCAGCAGGTGAGCGCCCAGCAGGTGGCGCGGTGAATGTGGAACGGCATTGAAGCACCCCGCAAATGATGTACGGATTTCGTACTCGTCTGCGTGGATGCTAAAAACTAGGGGGGGCGCCTGGATGCAGTACCCGGCCTAAGCGCTTGTAAGGCGCGTTCTTGCCTGGAGGTGGGAAGCTTCCTACAGCGTCAGTTGAAAGGCCCGCTATCAGGGCCGAATTTCGATCAACGTGCCATCCCGCACCAGGTCCCACACTTCCTGCATGTCGCGGTTACGCATGGCAATACAGCCGTCCGTCCAGTCCAGGGTGTGGAAGTACCACTCCGGATACTCGTCGTCGATCGGCGTGCCATGGATCATGATCATGCTGCCGGCGCTCACCCCTTCGCGGGTGGCACGGGCGGCATCGGTGATGTTCGGGTAATTGATGTGCATGGCCAGGTTGAAGCGGTCGCTCTGCTTGCGCCAGTCCAGCCAGTACAGGCCCTCGGGGGTTTTCTTGTCGCCTTCGCGCTCCTTGGCGCCTTTTGGCTGCTTGCCCAGCGAGATGCGGTAGGTCTTCAGCGGTTCGCCACGGCTGATCAGCTGCAGTCGGCGTTCGGACTTGATCACCAGCACCTTGTCGATCAGCGGTTGCATGGCCTGCTGCGAAGGCGACAGGTTCTGCGCTGCCGGCTGCGGCTTGCGGATGATGGTCTCGGTGAAGGCCGCCTGGGACACCGAGGTAACGCAAAGGCAGAAAAGGGCAAGCAACCAACGCATGTAACGGTATCCCCGAAGGTTTCTAGGTGGTGGGCGAGACGTTCATCGGCGGCAGGTATTCATGGCCTATTGGGTAGTGCTGCCCGATGCGATCGCGATAGTAGCATTCTAGTGTGCGAGTGACGGTGCGGAAAGCCAGCTCGCCCCACGGTATCTCATGTTCTTCAAACAGCCGCACCTCCAGGCTTTCGACGCCGATCGCGAAATCAAGGTCTGCCAGCTCGGCGCGAAAGAAAACGTGCACCTGGTTGATGTGTGGCAGGTCGAACAGCTGGTACAGGCTCATGCTGGCGACCCGGGCGCAGGCTTCCTCGACGGTTTCGCGACGGGCGGCCTCGTCCAGGGTTTCGCCGTTTTCCATGAAACCGGCAGGCAAGGTCCAGAAGCCTCGGCGTGGCTCGATGGCGCGCCGGCACAGCAGCACCTGGCTGCCCCAGGTCGGCAACACGCCGGCAACGATGTTGGGGTTCTGATAATGGACGATCCGGCAAGACCCGCAGACATACCGCAGGCGGCTGTCGCCCTCGGGAATCTGCTGAGTGACCGGCTGGCCGCAGGCGCTGCAGTATTTCATTCGGGGTTCCCTTTGCTCAGGTTTATCTTGGCGCGACGGCCGGTTTGCCGCAAGCGCACAGGGCTTGGGTGCTTCGCGCCTTTGGTGCATCATGCAAGGCAGGCCTTGAATACGAGTGTGCGCAATGCTGGACGAGCTACTTCGCCGAATGAGCAACCACCAACCCGCATCACTGGAAACCGACCGGCGGTTCCCTGAAGCGGCGGTTCTTTTGCCCATCACCCGCAGCGAAGCGCCCGAACTGGTCCTGACCCTGCGTGCCAAGGGCCTGTCCACTCACGGCGGTGAAGTGGCTTTTCCCGGTGGCCGCCGCGACCCGGAAGACCCGGACCTGGTGTTCACCGCGCTACGTGAAGCGGAAGAAGAAATCGGCCTGCCACCAGGCCTGGTTGAAGTGATCGGCCCGCTCAGCCCGCTGATTTCGCTGCACGGCCTGAAAGTGACGCCATTCGTCGGGCTCATCCCCGATTTTGTCGAATACCGTGCCAATGATGCCGAGATCGCGGCAGTATTCACCGTGCCGCTGGAATTCTTCCGCCAGGACCCGCGCGATCATACCCACCGTATCGATTACCAGGGGCGCAGCTGGTATGTGCCCAGCTATCGCTATGGCGAATACAAGATCTGGGGGTTGTCGGCGATCATGATCGTCGAACTGGTCAACCTGCTGTTCGATGCCGGCATCAGCCTGCACCAGCCCCCTGAGCGTTACATCGAAAACTGAGCGGGGCCAACCCCGTCGTCTGCGTTGCAGCCTGAGGAGCAAGCATGAAATACCGCCTGGGCGACCTGCGGGTCGAGAGCCACCCCACCAGTTGGGCCGCACCCAACGCCACGCTGATCGGCAAGGTGCGCCTGCAGGCCAATGCCAGCGTTTGGTTTGGCGCGGTGCTGCGCGGGGACAACGAGCTGATCGACATTGGCGAAGGCAGCAACGTGCAGGATGGCACGGTGATGCACACCGACATGGGCTCTCCGCTGACCCTTGGCAAGGGCGTGACCGTTGGCCACAACGCCATGCTGCATGGCTGCACGGTGGGCGACTACAGCCTGGTCGGTATCAATGCGGTCATCCTCAATGGCGCGCGTATCGGCAAGCATTGCATCATCGGCGCCAATGCGCTGATTGCGGAAGGCAAGGAGATCCCCGACGGTTCGCTGGTGATGGGTTCGCCGGGCAAGGTGGTGCGCGAGCTGACCGAACAGCAGAAGCGCATGCTCGAAGCCAGTGCCGCGCATTACGTGCACAATGCCCAGCGTTATGCACGGGAGTTGGTGGTTGACGATGAGTGATGTCGTGGAGCGGCCGGTGGCCTCGCCGTGCGTGAGTATCTGTGCGTTGGACGAGCAGGATATCTGCACCGGTTGCCAGCGAACGGTGGCCGAGATCGGCCGCTGGGGGCGGATGGACAACGACGAGCGCCGGGCGGTGCTCAAGCTTTGCCATGAAAGGGCAGTAGAGGCTGGCCTCATCCTCTAGGGCTGACTCGCCCCCCCTGTGGGAGCGGGTTCACCCGCGAACACCGGCGCAGCCGGTGCCATCCACCGTGTTGGATTCTTCGCGGGTGAACCCGCTCCCACAGGCATCGCGTAGCCCTCGAACCTGATGTTGTACCTGTGGGAGCGGGTTTACCCGCGAACCAGCCAGCGGTAATCTGTGCGGCTTGCCCACAGACTACCCGCCATGTTCTATCTGATTGCCTACATCAGCAGCGTAGTGCTGATCAACTACGCCTTCTCCAGCGCGCCACACCTGGACATCATCTGGTCCGCCTGGGGCGGCCTGGTGTTCATCCTGCGCGACATGGTGCAGACCCGCTTCGGCCATGGGGCCCTGGTCGCCATGCTGGCGGCGCTGGTGCTGTCCTATGTCACTTCGGAACCGGCCATCGCCCTGGCCAGCGCCACTGCGTTCTTCATTTCCGAACTGATCGACTGGCTGGTATTCAGCATCACCCGCCGGCCGCTGCGCGACCGCCTGTGGCTGAGTTCGGCGCTGAGCATCCCGGTGGACACCTTCATCTTCTTCGGCATGATCGGTGCCCTGACCCCAGCCGTGATCGGCACCGCCATGGCCTCGAAATTTGCCGGTGTCACCGCCGTGTGGCTGGCCATGGCATTTCGCGCCCGGCGGGCCGCCGTGGCGGGTTGATGGTGTAGAATAGCGGTCCTTTTTCAGCGGGTGGCGCCAAGCCTGGTGCGGCCCCGGACGCCTTCGAGGACCTGAAATGACCCGTATCGGAACCCCCTTGTCGCCTACCGCGACCCGTGTACTGCTCTGCGGCTGTGGCGAGCTGGGCAAGGAAGTGGTGATCGAGCTGCAGCGCCTGGGCGTCGAAGTGATCGCCGTCGACCGCTACGCCAATGCCCCGGCAATGCAGGTGGCGCACCGCAGCCACGTGGTCAACATGCTCGATGGCGTGGCCCTGCGTGCCGTGATCGAGGCCGAGAAACCGCACTACATCGTCCCTGAAATCGAAGCCATCGCCACCGCCACCCTGGTCGAGCTGGAAAACGAAGGCTTCACCGTGGTGCCGACCGCCCGCGCCACCCAGCTGACCATGAACCGCGAAGGCATCCGCCGCCTGGCCGCCGAAGAGCTGGACCTGCCAACCTCGCCGTACCACTTCGCCGACACCTACGAAGACTACGCCAAGGCCGTTGCCGATGTCGGCTACCCGTGCGTGGTCAAGCCGGTGATGAGTTCGTCTGGCAAGGGCCAGAGCCTGTTGCGCAGCGATGCCGACCTGCAGAAGTCGTGGGACTACGCCCAGGAAGGCGGTCGCGCCGGCAAAGGGCGGGTGATTATCGAGGGCTTCATCGACTTCGAGTACGAAATCACCCTGTTGACCGTGCGCCATGTCGGCGGCACCACCTTCCTCGAGCCAGTCGGCCATCGCCAGGAGAAGGGCGACTACCAGGAATCGTGGCAGCCGCAGGCCATGAGCCCGAAGGCGCTGGCCGAGTCGCAGCGGGTGGCCAAGGCGGTCACCGATGCCCTGGGCGGTCGTGGCCTGTTTGGCGTGGAGCTGTTCGTGAAGGGCGACCAGGTGTGGTTCAGCGAAGTCTCGCCACGCCCGCATGACACCGGTCTGGTGACCCTGATTTCCCAGGACCTGTCGCAGTTTGCCCTGCATGCCCGCGCCATTCTTGGCCTGCCGATTCCGGTAGTGCGCCAGTTCGGCCCTTCGGCTTCTGCGGTGATCTTGCCCGAGGGGCAGTCGCAGCAGACCAGCTTTGCCAATCTGGGTGCGGCGCTGAGCGAGCCGGATACCGCCATTCGCCTGTTCGGCAAGCCGGAAATCAACGGTACCCGCCGCATGGGCGTGTGCCTGGCGCGTGACGAGTCGGTCGAAGCGGCGCGTGCCAAGGCGACCCGTGCTTCGCAGGCGGTCAAGGTCGAGTTCTGATCCGATTGGGGCTGCGTTGCAGCCCTTCGCGGGCAAGCCCGCTCCCACAGGTTTCGGCGCTACCCCTGTGGGAGCGGGCTTGCCCGCGAAGGGCCGCAACGCGGCCCCATTTACTTACAGCTGTGTATTGCGGGTCTCTTTCAGGCACAGCACGGCAATCAAGCTGATCACCGCCGCCACCGATACATATCCCCCCACCCAGCTCAACCCACCCATGCTCACCAGCTTCTGGGCAAAGAACGGAGCAGCCGAGGCGCCGACGATACCGCCCAGGTTATACGCCGCCGAAGCGCCGGTATAACGCACGTGGGTCGGGAACAGTTCAGGCAGCAGCGCCCCCATCGGCGCAAATGTCACGCCCATCAGGAACAGTTCGATGGCCAGGAACAGCGCCACCCCTGCGGTCGATCCCGAAGTCAGCAGCGGCTCCATGGTAAAGCCCGAGGCTACCGCCAGCAGGCCGCCGACGATCAGCACCGGTTTGCGCCCGTAGCGGTCGCTGAGCCAGGCCGACAGCGGTGTGGCCAGGGCCATGAACACTACCGCGAAGCACAGCAGGCCAAGGAATGTCTCGCGGCTGTAGCCCAGCGTGGTCACGCCGTAGCTCAGCGAGAACACCGTCGAGATGTAGAACAGCGCGTAGCACACCACCATCGCCGCTGCGCCCAGCAGGGTCGGCAGCCAGTATCTGGAAAACAGGTCGACCACCGGCATTTTCACCCGCTCGTGGCGGGCGACGGCCTTGGCGAATACCGGGCTTTCTTCAAGCTTCAGGCGTACATACAGCCCCACCAGTACCAGCGCGGCGCTGAGCAGGAACGGAATGCGCCAGCCCCACTCGCGGAACTGCTCGTCGCTGAGCACCAGGGCAAGGGTCAGGAACAGGCCGTTGGCAGCCAGGAAGCCGATCGATGGGCCCAGCTGCGGGAACATGCCGAACCAGGCGCGTTTGCCTTCCGGCGCGTTCTCCGTAGCCAGCAAAGCCGCGCCACCCCATTCGCCGCCCAGCCCCAGGCCTTGGCCAAAACGCAGCAGGCAGAGGATGATCGGCGCCCATACGCCAATGCTGTCATAGCCCGGCAGCACGCCGATGGCTGTGGTGGACACGCCCATCAGCAGAAGCGAGGCTACCAGGGTCGACTTGCGGCCGATGCGGTCGCCAAAGTGGCCGAACAGTGCCGAGCCCAGTGGGCGGGCGAGGAAGGCGATACCGAAGGTAAGGAAGGCCGCCAGCATCTGCGCGGTGCCCGACCCGGACGGGAAGAACACCGGGCCGATCACCAGGGCGGCGGCAGTGGCGTAGACGTAGAAATCGTAGAACTCGATGGCGGTGCCGATGAAGCTGGCAGTGGCTACCCGCGCGGGCGAGTTGACCGGTGCGGCAGGCGCTTCGGCATAGGTGCTGCTGGTTGTCATTGAATAGGTCCCTGACAGTCTGGTCCGGCTCCATTGGGATAAGCCACGCGTTGTGCAATGCCAAAGGGCTGGCACGGTGGCGCGGGCGCCGGAGCGTTTTGTTGTTGTGTGCGCCCGACTGACGATAGCCCAAGGGGGGTAGGGGCGGGGCGGGCACTGTTCGGGGTGTTGAAGCAGGACCGCAGGGCGTGTCAGTGGAGCGGACTGGCCGTCGAGCGCCGGGTGCGGGTAGCAGGCGGGACGGCGGGGCTGGGTAAGCGTGACCCGAGTATAGCTATCGGGTCACGGCCCACACCAGTACCTTGCTGGCACAATTGTCCTCTGTTTCGAGGATTTCCAGGCGATAGCGGCCGATCTTCAGGCAAACGGCGCTTTCAGGGATGCTTTCCAGTGCTTCGGTGACCAGCCCGTTGAGGGTTTTCGGCCCGCCGTCGCAGGGCAGGTGCCAGCCCAGGCTGCGGTTGATCTCGCGCAGCGAAGCGGTGCCGTCGATGACGAACGTGCCATCGGGCTGCGGGTGCACGTGGGGGTTGTCCAGGCTCTGTTCATCCTCGAACTCGCCAACGATCTCTTCGAGGATGTCTTCCAGGGTGACGATGCCCAGCACTTCGCCGTACTCGTCCACCACCACGCCCAAGCGGCGCTGCTGCTTGTGGAAGTTCAGCAGCTGCATTTGCAGGGGTGTGCTTTCGGGGACGAAATAAGGCTCGTAGCAGGCCCCGAGCAGCGTTTCCAGGGTCAGTTCGGCCTTCGGCAGCAGGTGGCTGATCAGCTTGGTATTGAGGATTGCTTCAACCTGGTTGATGTCGCTGTGGTACACCGGCAGGCGGGTGTGGCGGCTGACGATCAGTTGCTCGATGATGCGCTCGATCGGCTCGTCGAGGCTGATGCCGTCCACTTCGTTGCGCGGTACCAGGATGTCGTTGACGGTCATCTTGTCCAGTGACTGCAGGCCGTCCAGCAGGCCGTGGCGCGGGGCCTCGTGTTCCTCGTCCTCGTCGAACTCGTCGGCTTCCTGCGGGTGCAGGGCCACGGCCGTGGGCTGCACGCGGAACGGACGCAGGATCAGCTTGGCAATGCCATCCAGCAGGCAGGCCAGCGGTTGCAGCAGGGTGAGGGGGACTTTCAGCAGGCTGGCGCCAAGGCTGGCGAACGCCTGCGGATTGCGCCGGGCCAGGCGCCGTGGCAGGTATTCGGCAAATACCAGCAGGACGAGGGTGGCGGCCAACCCGGCCAGCCAGAAGCCGTGCTCGCCGTCATGGCGCTGGCCGACCAGGCAGGCCAGGCCCAGCACCAGCAGCTTGCCCAGGCTGGCGCACAGCACCAGGGCCTGGGCCGGCAACGCGGGCTGGCCGTCCTCGCCGACGCGCAGCGTGCCATTGAGTTGCAGGCGGGCGGCGTCCACTGCGGTGAACAGCGCCGACCACAACAGCGCCAGTGCCAGGGTGCCGAATAGCGGTGCGTACGGCAGGGTATCCATGGGCGCCCGTCAGATATGCAGGATGAATTCGCGAACCAGCTTGCTGCCGAAATAGGCCAGCATCAGCAGGCAGAAACCGGCCAGCGTCCAGCGGATGGCCTTGTGGCCACGCCAGCCCAGGCGGGTGCGGCCCCACAGCAGCACGCTGAACACCACCCAGGCGACACAGGCCAGCAGGGTCTTGTGTGCCAGATGCTGGGCGAACAGGTTGTCGAGGAACAGCCAGCCGGAGATCAGCGACAGCGACAGCAGGCACCAGCCGGCCCAGAGGAAGCCGAACAACAGGCTTTCCATGGTTTGCAGTGGCGGGAAGTTGCGGATCAGCCCGGACGGGTGCTTGTTCTTCAGCTGGCGGTCCTGCAGCAGCAACAGCAGTGCCTGGAACACCGCGATGGTGAACAGCCCGTAGGCCAGGATCGACAGCAGGATGTGCGCGAGGATGCCTGGCTCTTCGTTGACCAGCGGCACCGTGCCGGGGGGCGCGAACTGGGCCAGCAGCGCGGTCACCGCGCCCAGCGGGAACAGCAGCACCAGCAGGTTTTCCACGGGTATGCGCAAGCAGGCCAGCAGGGTCAGGGCGATGACCGCCACGGCGATCAGGCTGGCGGCACTGAAGAAGTCCAGGCTCAGGCCCAGCGGGGTGATCAGCTGGAAGAACAGCGCACCAGCCTGGGCGAGTACCGCGAAGGCACCCAGCAGGGCAAGCAGGCGCTTGTCGGCCTTGCGGTTCTGGGCAAGGTAAGAGCCCTGGTAGATGGCCGCGGCTATATATAGGCCGGCGGCGATCAGGTTGGGGATGAGGCTGGGTGAGGAGAACATAAGTCCTGGTTGGCGAGCCTTAAAGAGACGGAGTTTGGCATAGATCGCGCTGGTCTAGGAAGACTGACAGACCGCGGTGCGGCTTTCGCGGGTGAACCCGCTCCCACAGGTACGGCGCCGGTTTCCAGTGTGGCGAAGACCTTGTGGGAGCGGGCTTGCCCGCGAAGAGGCCGGCACAGCCACCGAATATCTACCAGGCCGCCAGCAAGGTGTGCGCCGTCGCCGCACTTCGCTATAATCGCCGCCTTGCTGTGCCTGGCGGGTGTGCATTCCCCGCTGGGCGCCTGACAAACCTCGGCTTTTACTGGGCCTGAAAGGATCACCATGTTCGAAAACCTGACCGACCGCCTGTCACAGACGCTGCGCCATGTCACCGGCAAGGCCAAGCTGACCGAAGACAACATCAAGGACACGCTGCGCGAAGTGCGCATGGCCCTGCTCGAGGCCGACGTTGCCCTGCCGGTGGTCAAGGATTTCGTCAACAGCGTCAAGGACCGTGCAGTCGGCACTGAAGTGTCGCGCAGCCTGACCCCGGGCCAGGCGTTCGTGAAGATCGTCCAGGCCGAGCTGGAAAGCCTGATGGGCGCGGCCAACGAAGATCTCGCACTCAACGCCGCCCCGCCCGCCGTGGTGCTGATGGCTGGCCTGCAGGGCGCCGGCAAGACCACCACCGCCGGCAAGCTGGCGCGCTTCCTCAAGGAGCGCAAGAAAAAGAGCGTGATGGTGGTGTCCGCCGACGTCTACCGCCCGGCGGCGATCAAGCAGCTGGAAACCCTGGCCAACGACATCGGCGTCACCTTCTTCCCGTCCGACATCAGCCAGAAACCGGTGGCCATCGCCGAAGCGGCCATCCGCGAAGCCAAGCTGAAGTTCATCGACGTGGTCATCGTCGACACCGCCGGCCGTCTGCACATCGACGCCGACATGATGGACGAGATCAAGGCGCTGCATGCCGCGGTCAAGCCGATCGAGACCCTGTTCGTGGTCGACGCCATGACCGGCCAGGACGCCGCCAACACCGCCAAGGCCTTTGGCGAGGCGCTGCCGCTGACCGGCGTGGTGCTGACCAAGGTCGACGGCGACGCCCGTGGCGGTGCCGCGCTGTCGGTGCGTGCCATTACCGGCAAGCCGATCAAGTTCATCGGTATGGGCGAGAAGACCGAAGCCCTCGAGCCGTTCCACCCCGACCGTGTCGCCTCGCGAATCCTCGGCATGGGCGACGTGCTCAGCCTGATCGAGCAGGCCGAGCAGACGATCGACAAGGCCAAGGCCGACAAGCTGGCCAAGAAGCTGAAGAAGGGCAAGGGCTTCGATCTCGAAGACTTCCGCGACCAGCTGCAGCAGATGAAGAACATGGGCGGCCTCGGCGGCCTGATGGACAAGCTGCCGAGCATCGGCGGGGTCAACCTGTCGCAGATGGGCAATGCCCAGGGCGCCGCCGAGAAGCAGTTCAAGCAGATGGAAGCAATCATCAACTCCATGACCCCGGCCGAGCGCCGTGATCCGGAGTTGATCAGCGGCTCGCGCAAGCGCCGAATCGCCATCGGTTCCGGCACCCAGGTGCAGGACGTCGGCCGCCTGATCAAGCAGCACAAGCAAATGCAGAAGATGATGAAGAAATTCTCCGCCAAGGGCGGCATGGCCAAGATGATGCGCGGCCTTGGCGGGATGCTGCCGGGCGGCGGCATGCCGAAGCTGTAACCCCTATTCCGGGGGCCTGCCGTTTGTCCGGCAGGCGCCCAGAACCCCCGCTGTGGCGGGGCAATCGCCGCGGATTTCGCGGCTCAACCGGCGGATCTGGACGGCAGGGCAGGGCCTTGCCGAAAAAGTCATTTGCAAATGTCCGTGTATTCCCCGAGAATATGCGGCCTTTTGGGCACCCGTGTGCCTATTTGGCATTCAGATTTGCAGTACCAGCTGCTGTATCAACTGCAGCACCGACTATAGGAACGATGTTCACATGGTAACCATTCGTCTGGCCCGTGGCGGCTCGAAAAAGCGCCCATTCTACCACCTGACCGTGACCAACTCGCGTAACGCCCGTGACGGCCGTTTCGTTGAGCGCGTAGGTTTCTTCAACCCGATCGCTGCTGGCGCCGAAGTCAAGCTGTCGGTCAACCAAGAGCGCGTCAACTACTGGCTGAGCCAGGGTGCACAGCCGTCTGAGCGCGTTGCTCAGCTGCTGAAGGACGCTGCCAAGGCTGCTGCCTGAGTAGTATGAACGCGACGCCAGAAAAGGCTGACGACCTCATCGTCGTTGGCAAGATTTTTTCGGTTCACGGCGTTCGCGGCGAGGTGAAGGTGTATTCCTTTACCGATCCGATTGAAAACCTGTTGGATTATCCGCGCTGGACGCTTCGGCACGAAGGCAAGGTAAAGCAGGTCGAGCTGGTCAACGGTCGTGGCTCCCAGAAGGGCCTGGTCGTGAAGCTGAAAGGCCTCGATGATCGCGATGAAGCCCGTCTTCTGAGCGGTTACGAAATCTGCATTCCGCGGAGCCTTTTGCCCAACCTGGCTGCTGACGAGTACTACTGGTACCAGTTGGTGGGCCTGAAGGTCATCAACCAGGACGAACAACTGTTCGGCAAGGTCGATCACCTGTTGGAGACCGGTGCGAACGATGTCATGGTGGTCAAGCCCTGCGCAGGCAGCCTGGATGATCGCGAGCGTCTGTTGCCCTATACGGCGCAATGCGTGCTCGACATCGACCTGGAAGCAGGCGTGATGCGGGTTGAATGGGACGCGGACTTCTAAACGATGGGTAACCTTCGCGTAGACGTCATCACGTTGTTCCCCGAGATGTTCTCGGCCATCACGGAGTACGGCATTACCAGCCGCGCGGTGAAACAGGGGTTGCTTCAGGTGACTTGCTGGAACCCGCGGGACTACACCACAGATCGTCACCACACGGTGGATGATCGGCCGTTTGGCGGTGGTCCGGGCATGGTGATGAAAATCAAGCCTCTGGAAGACGCCCTGGTTAGCGCCAGGCAAGCGACCGGAGCAGCGGCGAAGGTGATCTACCTTTCGCCACAAGGCCGCAAGCTGACTCAGCAGGCGGTCAAAGGCCTGGCCGAACAGGAATCGTTGATCCTGATCGCCGGTCGTTATGAAGGCATCGACGAGCGCTTTATCGAGGCTCATGTCGATGAGGAGTGGTCGATTGGCGACTATGTGCTTTCCGGTGGCGAGCTGCCGGCCATGGTACTGATCGATGCGGTTACACGGCTGCTGCCCGGAGCTTTAGGGCATGTGGACTCGGCGGAAGAAGATTCCTTCACCGACGGTCTGCTCGATTGCCCGCACTACACCCGGCCTGAGGTGTATGCGGATCAGCGTGTTCCCGACGTGTTGCTAAGTGGCAACCATGCACACATCCGGCGTTGGAGAATGAAGCAGTCCCTTGGTAGGACCTTCGAACGACGCGCCGATCTTCTGGAAAGTCGCTCGCTTTCTGGAGAAGAGAAGAAGCTGCTCGAGGAATATCTCCGCGAGCGGGACGATAGTTAAACGTATCGATGGTGGATCACGTATCCATCTTAGGAGCACAGCATGACCAACAAGATCATCCAGCAGCTCGAAGCCGAGCAGATGAGCAAGGAAATCCCGACCTTCGCACCAGGCGACACCGTTGTCGTTCAGGTTAAAGTGAAGGAAGGTGAGCGTTCCCGTCTGCAGGCGTTCGAAGGCGTCGTTATCGCCAAGCGTAACCGCGGTCTGAACAGCGCCTTCACCGTGCGCAAGATCTCCAGCGGCGTTGGCGTAGAGCGTACCTTCCAGACCTACAGCCCGCAAATCGACAGCCTGGCCGTGAAACGTCGTGGTGACGTGCGTAAAGCCAAGCTGTACTACCTGCGCGACCTGTCCGGCAAAGCCGCTCGCATCAAGGAAAAACTGTCCTGAGTGCAGTTTGCCCGGTGGCCGAGGCCGCCTAGCGAGAAAAAAGCAGCCTTCGGGCTGCTTTTTTGCGTTTTGACCCCCGAAGATGTGATTGCCATGACTACCCGAGACCAGGAAATCCTGCGCCGCACCGAACTGTCGGTGACCCGCGTGACCAAGGCGGTGTTCCCCAACACCACCAACCACCACAACACCCTCTTCGGCGGCACCGCCCTGGCCTGGATGGACGAAGTGTCGTTCATCGCCGCCACGCGCTTCTGCCGCCTGCCGCTGGTAACCGTGTCGACTGACCGCATCGACTTCAAGCATCCGATCCCGGCGGGCTCGATCGTCGAGTTGGTGGGGTCGGTCATCAAGGTAGGTAATACCAGCTTGCAGGTGCAGGTGGATGTGTTCGTCGAGAACATGTACCTGGATGGACGCGAGCGGGCGATCCACGGGGTGTTCAGCTTCGTTGCCATCGATGAGGACAAGCGGCCGGTGCCCGTTCTGCCCCAGGCCTGAGTTCTCCTGTTTAGGCCCTTTCGCGGGTAAACCCGCTCCCACAGGGATATCACCGCCTTCGGGACCTGTGTGACCCTTGTGGGAGCGGGGTCACCCGCGAAGAGGCCAGTACAGACAACCCCGAGCTGCTGTGAAACACTAGCCCCACCACCAACACCCAGCAGCCCCGAATGCCCGCCCTAGACCACCCCCTGATCGACCAGTTCCTCGACGCCCTGTGGCTTGAAAAGGGCCTGTCCGACAACACCCGCGTGTCCTACCGCAGTGACCTGGCCCTGTTCAACGGCTGGTTGCAGGAACATGGCGTCAGCTTGCCCGACGCCGGACGCGAGCTGATTCTCGACCACCTGGCCTGGCGCCTCGACCAGGGCTACAAGCCGCGCTCCACGGCGCGCTTCCTGTCCGGCCTGCGCGGCTTCTTCCGCTACCTGTTGCGGGAAAAACTGGTGGCCATCGACCCCACCCTGCAAGTGGATATGCCGCAACTGGGCAAGCCGCTGCCCAAGTCGTTGTCCGAAGCAGACGTCGAAGCCTTGCTACAAGCTCCGGACCTGGGCGAAGCCATCGGCCAGCGTGACCGCGCCATGCTCGAAGTGCTCTACGCCTGCGGCCTGCGTGTCACCGAGCTGGTCAGCCTGGCCCTCGACCAGGTCAACCTGCGCCAAGGCGTGCTGCGGGTGATGGGCAAGGGCAGCAAGGAGCGCCTGGTGCCCATGGGCGAGGAGGCGGTGCTGTGGTTGCAGCGCTACCTGCGCGATGGCCGCGCCGAACTGCTCAATGGCCGCCCCAGCGACGTCTTGTTCCCCAGCCAGCGTGGCGAGCAGATGACCCGTCAGACCTTCTGGCATCGTATCAAGCACCATGCCCGGGTCGCCGGTATCGACAAGCCGCTGTCACCGCACACCCTGCGTCATGCCTTCGCTACTCACCTGCTCAACCATGGCGCCGACTTGCGTGTGGTGCAGATGCTGCTGGGCCACAGTGACCTGTCGACTACGCAGATCTACACCCATGTCGCCAAGGCCCGCCTGCAGCAACTGCATGCCCAGCACCACCCGCGTGGATGAATGTTTTTCATGTTCCGCCGACCGGTCCTTGCAAGGCCCTTCACTGGCGGTGTGATGTGGTAGGCTTGGGCGGTTTGCACCAAGGGCCGCACGGTCACCGCGTATTTTCCGCAGGTGACGCCCTCCGGCCCCTGTCCGCCTTCAGGAGTTCCCATGCGCGTGACCCAGTTTTTCGCCGCCGCCGCGTTGGCGCTGGCCAGTACCTTTGCCGTTGCCGCGGCAACCGACAGCAATGCAGCTGCCGAGCAGGCCATCCGTAAGTCGTTGCAGAACCTCGAGTTGGAAGTGCCCGTCGAAAGCGTGGCCAGCAGCCCGGTCAGCGGCCTGTATGAAGTCAAGCTGCAGGGCGGCCGCGTGCTGTATGCCAGCGGCGACGGCCAGTTCGTGATGCAGGGTTACCTGTTCCAGATCCAGGACGGCAAGCCGGTCAACCTCACCGAGAAGACCGAGCGCCTGGGCATTGCCAAGCTCATCAACGGCATTCCAGCCGCCGAAATGGTGGTTTATCCTGCCAAGGGCGAGACCAAGTCGCACATCACCGTGTTCACCGACACCACCTGCCCGTACTGCCACAAGCTGCACGCCGAGGTGCCTGAGCTCAACCGCCGCGGTATCGAAGTGCGCTATGTCGCCTTCCCGCGCCAGGGGCTCGGTTCGCCGGGTGACCAGCAGTTGCAGGCCGTCTGGTGTTCCAGCGACCGCCGTGCGGCGATGGACAAGATGGTCGAGGGTGAGGAAATCAAGGCCGCCAAGTGCGCCAACCCGGTCGGCAAGCAGTTCCAGCTGGGCCAGTCGATCGGCGTCAACGGCACGCCGGCGATCGTCCTTGAAAGCGGCCAGGTCATTCCGGGCTACCAGCCGGCACCGCAGGTCGCCAAGCTGGCACTGGCCAAGTAATCCAATTCAGTACGCCGTCGTCATGGGGTGACGGCATGTTTCACGGTCGGCATAGGCGTCGGCCGTTCAATGGGGAGTTCACAGTGAAACCGGTCAAAGTAGGCATCTGTGGGTTGGGGACCGTCGGTGGCGGAACCTTCAATGTACTTCAGCGCAACGCCGAGGAGATCGCCCGCCGTGCCGGGCGCGGTATTGAAGTGGCACAGATTGCCATGCGCTCGCAGAACCCGAACTGCCAGATTACCGGTACCCCCATTACCGCTGATGTGTTCGAAGTTGCGAGCAACCCGGAGATCGACATTGTCATCGAGCTGATCGGTGGCTACACCGTGGCCCGCGAGCTGGTGCTCAAGGCCATCGAAAACGGCAAGCACGTGGTCACCGCCAACAAGGCGCTGATTGCCGTGCACGGCAATGAAATCTTTGCCAAGGCCCGTGAGAAGGGCGTGATCGTTGCCTTCGAAGCGGCCGTTGCCGGTGGCATCCCGGTGATCAAGGCCATCCGCGAAGGCCTGTCGGCCAACCACATCAACTGGCTGGCCGGCATCATCAACGGCACCGGCAACTTCATCCTCACCGAAATGCGTGAGAAGGGCCGTGCCTTCCCGGACGTACTCGCCGAAGCCCAGGCGCTGGGTTACGCCGAAGCCGACCCGACCTTCGACGTTGAAGGCATCGATGCCGCGCACAAGCTGACCATCCTTGCCTCGATCGCTTTCGGCATCCCGCTGCAATTCGACAAGGCCTATACCGAAGGTATCACCCAGCTGACCACTGCAGACGTGAATTATGCCGAGGCCCTGGGTTACCGCATCAAGCACCTGGGCGTGGCCCGCCGCACTGCCGAAGGCATCGAGCTGCGTGTACACCCGACATTGATCCCGGCCGACCGCCTGATCGCCAACGTCAACGGCGTGATGAACGCCGTCATGGTCAACGGCGACGCCGCCGGTTCCACCCTGTACTACGGCGCGGGTGCCGGCATGGAGCCTACCGCTTCGTCGGTGATCGGCGATCTGGTCGATGTGGTTCGTGCCATGACCTCCGACCCGGAAAACCGCGTGCCGCACCTGGCCTTCCAGCCGGATTCGCTGTCGGCCCACCCGATCCTGCCGATCGAAGCCTGCGAAAGCGCCTACTACCTGCGCATCCAGGCCAAGGATCACCCGGGCGTACTGGCCCAGGTGGCCAGCATCCTCTCGGAACGCGGCATCAACATCGAGTCGATCATGCAGAAGGAAGCCGAGGAACAGGATGGCCTGGTGCCGATGATCCTGCTGACCCATCGCGTGGTCGAGCAGCGCATCAACGACGCCATCGTTGCCCTGGAAGCCCTGCAGGACGTGGTCGGCAAGGTCGTGCGCATTCGCGTCGAGCAGCTCAACTAACAATTGTGCCGTCGGGCCGCCAGTGCGGCCCCGGCCCCAGCATCGAAGGTTTGCACCCATGCGCTATATCAGCACCCGCGGTCAGGCTCCGGCCCTGAATTTCGAAGACGTCCTGCTGGCTGGCCTGGCCAGCGACGGCGGCCTGTACGTCCCGGAAAACCTGCCACGCTTCACCCAGGAAGAAATCGCCTCGTGGGCCGGCCTGCCGTACCACGAACTGGCCTTCCGGGTGATGCGCCCGTTCGTCGAAGGCAGCATCGCCGACGCCGATTTCAAGAAGATCCTCGAAGAAACCTACGGCGAGTTCGCCCACGCCGCGGTTGCACCGCTGCGTCAGTTGAACAGCAACGAGTGGGTCCTGGAGCTGTTCCACGGCCCGACCCTGGCGTTCAAGGACTTCGCCCTGCAACTGCTCGGTCGCCTGCTCGACCATGTGCTGGCCAAGCGCAACGAGCGCGTGGTGATCATCGGCGCTACCAGCGGTGACACCGGCTCCGCCGCCATCGAAGGCTGCCGTCGTTGCGACAACGTCGACATCTTCATCCTGCACCCGCACCAGCGCGTGTCGGAAGTGCAACGCCGGCAGATGACCACCATCTTCGGTGACAACATCCACAACATCGCCGTCGAAGGCAACTTCGACGACTGCCAGGAAATGGTCAAGGCCAGCTTCGCCGACCAGTCGTTCCTCAAGGGCACCCGCCTGGTTGCGGTCAACTCGATCAACTGGGCGCGGATCATGGCCCAGATCGTCTACTACTTCCACGCTGCCCTGCAGCTGGGTGGCCCGGCGCGTTCCGTGGCGTTCTCGGTGCCGACCGGCAACTTCGGCGACATCTTCGCAGGCTACCTGGCACGTAACATGGGCCTGCCGGTCAGCCAGCTGATCGTCGCCACCAACCGCAACGACATCCTGCACCGCTTCATGAGCGGCAACCAGTACGTCAAGGAAACCCTGCACGCGACCCTGTCGCCGTCGATGGACATCATGGTCTCGTCCAACTTCGAGCGCCTGCTGTTCGACCTGCACGGCCGCAACGGTGGCGCCATTGCCGAGCTGATGGCCAACTTCAAGCAAGGTGGCGGCTTCAGTGTCGAGCAAGACCGCTGGACCGAAGCGCGCAAACTGTTCGACTCGCTGGCAGTGAGCGACGAGCAGACCTGCGAAACCATCGCCGAAGTATTTGCCGCCACCGGTGAGGTGCTTGACCCGCACACCGCAATCGGCGTCAAGGCCGCCCGCGAATGCCGCCGCAGCCTGGACACGCCGATGGTGGTGCTGGGTACCGCGCACCCGGTCAAGTTCCCGGAAGCGGTGGAGAAGGCCGGTGTTGGCAAGGCGCTGGAGCTGCCGGCGCACCTCAGCGACCTGTTCAGCCGTGAGGAGCGTTGCACGGTGCTGGCCAATGACCTGAAGGCTGTGCAGGGCTTTGTCAGCCAGCATGGTAACCGCGGCAAACCATTGTAAGCATTGCTATCGCCCGGGGGCTGCTGCGCAGCCCTTTCGCGACACAAGGCCGCTCCTACAGGAGATCGCGACCCATGCAACAGGCGCGTTCCCCTGTAGGAGCGGCCTTGTGTCGCGATGGGCCGCAAAGCGGCCCCAACAATTTCAGGCTTTCCCTCAATCCAATCAGAAAAATCCTATTCAGTTCACCCAGCGCCAAGCCTAGATTAGCCGGTCCTCCCACCAGGAGCGGCTTTCATGCACCAGCCCTATGTGTTGATTCACCAGGCTCGCCCATCCCACCAGATACTCCTGCACCAGGCCCTTAACGCCCAAGGCATGTTTCATGTGCGCATCAGCGAAACCAGCGCAGACCTTGACGCCTGCCTGAACGCCGATCACCGCCCCGATCTGCTGATCCTTGACCACGCCATGCCAACCCGGGCCGGCCTTGCCTTGCTCGAACAGCAGCACCGAACCCGCGCTTTGCTATTCGTCGGCCAGGCTACCCCCAAGCGCCACAACCTTGCCCAAGAGGCCAGAAACCGGGGCCTGTGGGTGCTTGCCGAGTTGCCCTGGCCGCTTTCGATGCCACGCCTGCAGCGTGCCCTGCAAGCACTGCAGGTGCGCCCTTGGCGGCGTATTCAAACTGTCACCTCGGCCCCGCATGCTCACTGAAGCAGCCGCGGTGTAACGAACTTTCCGCTGCGTCTGTTGGTCAGTTCCTCTATATCCCACCACGCAGCGAGTGATCCGGATGGAAAGAATCTGCAGACTGCTTAACGAAGCCCTGACCCCCTATCAGACCCACCTTGGCGTCGCCGATGCCCAGGGTAATCGCCAATTGACCGTTCACGACCGCCTTGCCGGCATCACCCTTCGGCGCACAGTCAGCGAGCGCCAATTGCAGGAACAAAGCCTTTTGATCGACCTGGTGGATGGCCTGCACCGCGACCTGCAGATCGCCGAAGGGCGCTTGCAGCCCTGTGTGATCGCGGCATTGCAGCAGCGCCAGCAACCCCATGGAACCTTTGCCTGAGTGGTTTATCAGACACTGTAGGGCAACCCCGCCAGTGCTTTGCTCCGGCGCTGGCAAGGTTGTCACGGGAAGCCCTCAAGGGCTTTCGCTTGGCCCCGGGCGTGTTTCCCCAGCGCCCGGGGTTTCTTTTTTTGGTGGGCAGGCATATATCCTTGTAGGAGCGGCTTTGTGTCGCGATGGGCCGCAAAGCGGCCCCGGCAACCTTCGCTGCGAAGCTGAAAATGTGGGGCCGCTTCACGCCCCATCGCGACACAAGGCCGCTCCTACAGGGGCTGAGCCGACAGCTAGTGGTCTTCGAAGAAGCGCTTGCTTTCTTCCAGGTAGTCTTCCTGCAACGCCGGGTCCAGCCAGCGTGCATACAATGCCGGCAACACGTCCCGGCGCAGGGCAGGCAGCAACTGGTCGATGTGCGCAATCGCTTTACGCCCCAACTCGCTGTTCGAACAGCCTACATGCAGAAACTGATAGCGGTTCACCCCTTGAACAGGATGAAACCGGTAGTCAGCCAGTGCTCCGCCTTGCTGCTCGATCAGGTAGCGCACTTCGGGCCAGTAGCCGAGCACCATGCGCAGGCGCCCCAGCTGTTGCATCTGCAGCAGGTTGGCGGTGGCGTCGTTGCCGTAGTGGCGGCTGAACGCGGTCTCGGGCAACTGGCGCAGAATTGCGTCGATCTGTGTGCCATAGCTGCGCTCGGCGACAACTCCCAGCTTCAGCGAAGTCTTGCTCAGCAGGCCATGCAGATTTACCTGCTGGCCGTCGAGGTAAGGCGCTACCAGCGCCTCGCTGTCCTTGCGCAGCACCAGGCCGCCACTGAACACGCCTAGAGAGGGCGTTGAAAACCGCACGTATTCGGCGCGGTCCGGCGTCCACAGTAAGGTCGGGTCGCAGGTGAAGGTCTGCGGGTCCTGCAGCATCTGGATGCCGCGGGCGCGGTTGACGCGCACGATGCTGTGGTCATATTCGGGCATCTGCCTGATAAGCAGAGGCAACAGCTGGTCGATCACCCCACGGCCTTTTTCCGGTCCTTCCAGAATGGTGAACGGCGGCAGGTCGCGCACCAGCCAGAAGATGCGCTCCTTGGCGTTGGCTGGCTGCAGTAGTAATGCGGGCAGCAGCCCGCACAGCAGAGCCAGGTGGCGTAGGCAACGGGCAGTGCGCATGGACCAGGGCCGCGCCAGGGTCAGACCGTGCCTGCTGCGCGCAGGCTGGCGATAGCCGCTGCGTCGTAGCCCAGGTTGCCGAGCAGCGCCTCGGTATGTTCGCCCAGCGCCGGGCCTACCCACTCGGTGGAGCCGGGGGTGTCCGACAGCTTGGGCACGATGCCCGGCATGCGGAATGGCTTGCCGTCCGGCAGCTTGGCCTGCAGGAACATTTCGCGTGCCAGGTACTGCGGGTCGTTGAACATGTCCTCGGCCGAATAGATGCGGCTGGCCGGTACTTCGGCGGTGTTCAGCACTTGCATCAGTTGTTCCAGTGGCAGGCTGTTGGCCCAGCGGTCGATTACCCCGTACAGCTCGTCACGGCGCAGGTCGCGGCCATCGTTGGTGGCCAGGGTCGGGTCGTCGGCCAGGTCGGTGCGGCCAATGGCTTGCATGAAGCGCTTGAAGATCGCATCGCCGTTGGCACCGATCTGCACATGCTTGCCGTCGGCGCTGGTGTGGATGGAAGAGGGTGTGATGCCCGGCATGATGTTGCCGGTGCGTTCGCGGATAAAGCCGAACACATCGAACTCCGGGACCATGCTTTCCATCATGGCGAAGATCGCTTCGTACAGGGCGACGTCCACCACCTGGCCCTGGCCGCCGTTGACTTCCCGGTGCCGCAGCGCCATCAGTGCGCCGATAACCCCCCACAGGGCGGCAATCGAATCACCGATGGAAATACCCGTGCGTACCGGCGGTCGGTCGTCGAAGCCGGTGATGTAGCGCAGGCCGCCCATCGACTCGCCTACCGCGCCAAAGCCCGGCTGGTCTTTCATCGGCCCGGTCTGGCCGAAGCCCGACAGGCGCACCATGACCAGGCGCGGGTTCAGTGCATGCAGCACATCCCAGCCCAGGCCGAGTTTTTCCAGCACGCCCGGGCGGAAGTTCTCGATCAGGATGTCGGCCTCGGCCAGCAGGCGTTTGAGAATCTCACGGCCCTCGGGGTGCTTGAGGTTGAGGGTGAGCGACTGCTTGTTGCGGGCCTGCACGAACCACCACAGCGAGGTGCCCTCGTACAGCTTGCGCCATTTGCGCAATGGGTCGCCGCCGTCGGGCGATTCGACCTTTATCACCTCGGCGCCGAATTCGGCACAGATGCGCGAGGCGAACGGCCCAGCGATCAGGGTGCCGAGTTCTACTACTTTGAGGCCGGCGAGGGGTTTGCTGGGCGTCGACATGGGGCATCCGTGGCAGCTGGGCAGAGCCGTGTTTTTATCACACGTCGGTTTCGCCGGGTACTGCTGCGGCGCATGGAAGGTGCGGATGGGTTAGACTGTGCCACTTTTCTTTTGCACGAAGCCCGTCGACCATGGCCCAGCCGTCCACTACCTACAAATTCGAACTGAACCTGACCGACCTCGACCGCGGCGTGTACGAAAACGTCCGTCAGACCATCGCCCGCCACCCTTCGGAAACCGAAGAACGCATGGCCGTGCGCCTGCTGGCCTACGCCCTGTGGTACAACGAAAACCTGTCGTTCGGCCGTGGCTTGTCCGATGTGGACGAAGCGGCGCTGTGGGAAAAGAGCCTGGACGATCGCATCCTGCACTGGATCGAAGTAGGCCAGCCGGACGCCGACCGACTGACCTGGTGCTCACGCCGCACCGAGCGCACCAGCCTGCTGGCCTACGGCAGCCTGCGCGTATGGCAGAACAAGGTGGTTGATGCGGTCAAGGGCTTGAAGAACCTGAGCATCGCCGCCGTGCCGCAGGAGGTGCTGGAAACCCTCGCCACCGACATGCCACGCACCATCAAGTGGGACGTGATGATCAGTGAGGGCACGCTGTTCGTCACCGACGACCGTGGCCAGCACGAAGTGCAGCTGGAATGGCTGCTGGGTGAGCGCGGCTGAATCACCCATGCGTATCGAACCTCGCCCGTTGCCGCCGACCCTGCCATTCCTGGGTAACCTGCCGCCCTTGCTGACCCGCCTGTACGCCGCCCGCGGCGTGCAGAGCGAGGCCGAGCTGGACAAAAGCCTCGCGCGCCTGCTGCCATACCAGCAGCTCAAGGGCATCGAGGCCGGCGTGGACCTGCTGGTCGAGGCCATCGACCAGCGCCAGCGCATCCTCATCGTTGGCGACTTCGATGCCGACGGCGCCACCGCTAGTACCGTCGGCGTGCTGGGCCTGCGCCTGCTGGGTGCGGCCCATGTCGACTACCTTGTGCCCAACCGCTTCGAATACGGTTACGGTCTGACTCCGGAAATCGTCGAGGTGGCGCTGCAACGCCAGCCGCAGCTGTTGATCACCGTGGACAATGGCATTTCCAGCGTCGACGGTGTGGCTGCCGCCAAGGCCGCCGGACTCAAGGTGCTGGTCACCGACCACCACCTGCCGGGCGCGGAGTTGCCCGATGCCGACGCGATCATCAACCCCAACCAGCCGGGCTGTAGCTTCCCGAGCAAGGCGCTGGCCGGGGTAGGGGTGATCTTCTACGTGCTGATGGCGTTGCGCGCGCGCCTGCGCAGCCTGGGGCGTTACGAAACGCAGCCACAGCCGAACATCGGCGAATTGCTCGACCTGGTTGCCCTGGGCAGCGTCGCCGACGTGGTGCCATTGGATGCCAACAACCGCATCCTGGTGCACCAGGGCCTCGAACGCATTCGCGCCGGCCGCGCCCGACCGGGGCTCAAGGCCATTCTTGAAGTGGCCCGTCGCGATCACCGGCGCATCACCTCGACCGACCTCGGCTTCATCCTCGGCCCGCGGCTGAACGCTGCCGGGCGCCTGGACGACATGAGCCTGGGCATCGAATGCCTGCTGTGTGAAGACGCGGCCCTGGCCCAGGACATGGCGCAGCAACTGGACGACCTGAACCAGGACCGCAAGTCCATCGAGCAGGGCATGCAGCGCGAGGCCCTGGCCCAGCTCAAGGACCTGCCGGTCGAGTCGATGCCATATGGCCTGTGCCTGTTCGATGCCGACTGGCACCAGGGGGTGATCGGTATTCTGGCTTCGCGGTTGAAGGAGCGTTACCACCGGCCGACTATCGCCTTCGCCGACGCTGGCGAGGGTATGCTCAAAGGGTCGGCGCGTTCGGTGCCGGGGTTCCATATTCGTGATGCACTGGATGCCGTGGCGGCGCGCCACCCGCAGCTGATCAGCAAGTTCGGCGGCCACGCGATGGCGGCGGGGTTGTCGTTGCCCGAGGCCAATTTCCCGGCATTTGCCGAGGCGTTCGACGAAGAAGTGCGACGCCAATTGGGTGAAGAGGACCTGACCGGTCGGCTGTTGTCCGACGGCAGCCTGGCGGTGGAGGAGTTCCACCTCGACCTGGCCAAGGCCCTGCGCCATGCCGGGCCCTGGGGGCAGCACTTCCCCGAGCCGCTGTTCCATGGCGTGTTCCAGCTGGTGGAGCAGCGCGTGGTGGGCGAGCGGCACTTGAAGGTAGTGCTCAAGAGCGAGTGCGGCTCGGTGCGGCTGGACGGCATTGCCTTTGGCATTGACCGCGAAGTATGGCCGAACCCCACGGTGCGTTGGGTCGAGTTGGCATACAAGCTGGATGTGAACGAGTTTCGTGGTAATGAAAGTGTGCAGTTGATGATTGCCCACATGGAGCCGCGCTGAGGGTAGATACCGCCGCTGCTGACGGCCTGGCGCTGACCCGTTGTGGGAGCGGGTTCACCCGTGAACACCGGCGAAGCCGGTGCCATCCACCGAGTCGCTGCTTCGCGGGCATGCCCGCTCCCACAGGGCCTGCACCGGGCTCAAGGCTTGCGCTGTACCTGTGGGAGCGGGTTCACCCGCGAACACCGGCGAAGCCGGTGCCATGCACCAAGTCGCATTCTTCGCGGGTAAACCCGCTCCCACAAGGCTCTGCGGCGGGCTGGCTAATGTGCTCCATGTGCGATCGATGATCACATCAAACTCAGCGCGCCATACCTAACTCGGCATCATCCATCAGTGCCTTGGCCATCGCACTGAGATAGTGCGCAGCCCAGATCATCATGGGCTTCTCATCCATCAGCCCGACGATGGTCAACTCCCGCACATAGCCCATCAATTCCGAAGCCTGATCACGGGCGTCTCGGCATGGAATGCCCGCTTCGATGCGAAATAATGGGTGGGTCTGGTTTTCACCCTGAAAGAAAGTGGTCTTGCCGACGGTGAATTGGGTGTCGTCTGTGTTCATTGATCCCTCTCCTGATCTTTCTGAGCGTTTTGTCGGAGGAGAAGAAATGAGGGGTGGATCAGGGACTGTCTTTTTCATATCAATCACTCGTATGGTTGCTGATTGACCGCCTCTCCGATTCCACACGAAGGGTGGCAGTTGTACGCGGTGTGGAATCCAGGCTACGAGTAAACCCGGTAGGCTTTGCGGCCTTCCGCGCACAACTGCCATGACGACAGCTACTCGGTAATTGATCGGGATTCCACACCCGGACGCTGAATACCAGCGACCAGCAAAGGCTAGAGAGTCAGGATTCCAGTCACAATCAGACGCGAGTCGACAGGACTTGTAGGGTATTTCCTCAGCTTAGGCTTCACCAGATCGGGATCGTAGGGATTATCTGAAATACCTGTCAGAGTGCCTGCCTGTAGCGGCGGTCAGGGCTGCCAGGTGCCTGCCTTGAGAGCGATGTCGCCTATGAGATCGAGCGCCGCCCGCGCGGCGCTTCGCGGGGCAAGCCCGCTCCCACATTTGTTGCAACGTGCCGAACCTGTCAGGCCATGGTTGCCTGCCTTGGTGCATGTCTTGAGGCAGGTGAGGCGGCATCAATGCCCACCTCGAAATCCAGTCATGCCAACAAGGCTGACAACCATGGCCTCACAGACATGGCCACGTTGCAACAAATGTGGGAGCGGGCTTGTCCCGCGAAGCGCCGCGCGGGCGGCGCTCGATCTCACTGGCGCCATCACTCTCACGCCAAACACCCCGCACCCCACCCGAAATCCCATGGAACCTCCCCCCCAACCATTCTGGTCTAGTCTGAAGTTATGACCGGACCTGGGCCAGGGACGTGCAATTGAGTGCCCGGGCCGGATCACCATTGGAGTCCTTGGGAGGTGCCCTCATGAGCCTGCTGCTCGAGCCTTACACCCTGCGTCAGCTGACCCTGCCCAACCGCATCGCCGTTTCGCCGATGTGCCAGTATTCCGCCGTCGATGGCCTGGCCAACGATTGGCACCTTGTCCATTTAGGCAGCCGCGCCGTGGGTGGCGCTGGCCTGGTGATCACTGAAGCCGTGGCGGTGACCGCCGATGGCCGCATCACCGCTGAAGACCTCGGCCTGTGGGACGACGCTCAGATCGCCCCGCTGCAACGCATCACCCGCTTCATCACCGCCCAGGGGGGCATGCCCGGTATTCAGCTGGCCCACGCCGGGCGCAAGGCCAGCACCTATCGCCCGTGGCTGGGCAAGCAAGGCAGCGTCAAGCTCGAAGAGGGCGGCTGGCAGCCGGTAGGGCCGTCGAAGATTGCCTTCGACCCCCAGCACACCCCGCCGCGTGAATTGAACAAGGATGAAATCGAGCAGGTGATCGCCGCCTTCGTCGCCTCGACCGAGCGTGCCCTGAAGGCCGGCTTCAAGGTGGTCGAGATCCACGCCGCCCACGGCTACCTGTTGCACCAGTTCCTGTCACCACTTAGCAACCAGCGCCGCGACGAGTACGGTAGCTGCTTCGAAAACCGCATCCGCCTGACCCTGCAGGTGGTCGAGGCCGTGCGCAAGGTCTGGCCTGCCGAGTTACCGCTGTTCGTGCGGGTATCGGCGACCGACTGGGTCGAGGACGGCTGGAACCCGGATGAAACCGTCGAACTGGCCCGCCGTCTGCGTGGCCTGGGCGTCGACCTGATCGACGTGTCCTCCGGTGGCACCTCGGTCAACGCCGAAATCCCCACCGGCCCGGGCTACCAGACGCGCTTCGCCGAGCGTGTGCGCAAGGAATCGGAAATCGCCACCGGCACCGTGGGCATGATCACCGAACCGGCCCAGGCCGAGCACATTCTGCGCACTGGCCAGGCCGACATCATCTTCCTCGCCCGCGAACTGCTGCGCGACCCATACTGGCCGTTGCATGCCGACGACGACCTGGGCGGCAACAAAGCTACCTGGCCGGCGCAATACCAGCGCGCCACCAGCCGGGCCAACCCGATTCACGAGTCGGACCTGCGGGATTGACCTGACCCAAGCATTACGCGGTCGTTGTAGGAGCGGCCTTGTGTCGCGAAAGGGCTGCGAAGCGGCCCCAGGTTTCCAGCTCCGCCGCTGATATTACCGGGGCCGCTTTGCGGCCCTTTCGCGACACAGGGCCGCTCCCACACGGTATTGCACCGCCTTTGAATGCGATGCGGTATCTGTGGGAGCGGGCATGCCCGCGAAGAAGGCGACTCGGTGTATGGCACCGGCTTTGCCGGTGTTCGCGGCGGTTCGACGCCTCGATGAACCCGCTCCCACAGAGGTCGCGCAAAATCAGGCGTTGATACTTACTCCTGTTCTATTGGCTACTTCCAAATAGTCAACCACTGCCTCTTTGAACGCGGCAGGCAATAGCCTGCGCGACCGAGCGTGAAACCCGACGATATCGCAAGTTGTGCATAGGTGCCCGACCCATGAATGGTCTTCCTTGCTGTATTTCACCTTTGCTCGTTGTCCTCGATATTTCATGTCATCCAGCCTCGTGATAATCCAGTTTCGATGACTACAAGCTAAAGGATGTGGCACTAGGAATGGGCCGAACCGATTGCAGGAAAGCTCCTGGACTGAGGTGCCGGTCTCAGCCCAGGCATTACCCTCAATGCTTGATCATCACATGCCGCACACAGGTGTAGTCCTCCAGCCCATACATCGACATGTCCTTGCCATACCCCGAATGCTTTTGCCCACCATGGGGCATTTCGCTGACCAGCATGAAGTGGGTATTCACCCAGGTGCAGCCATACTGCAAACGTGCTGCCAGGCGATGGGCACGGCCGGTGTCGCGGGTCCATACCGAGGAAGCCAGGCCGTATTCGGAGTCGTTGGCCCATTCCAGGGCCTGCGCTTCGTCGTTGAAGCGCGTCACCGACACAACCGGGCCGAACACTTCGTTACGCACGATTTCGTCGTCCTGCAGGGCATCGGCCAGCACGGTCGGCTCGAAGAAGAAACCGTCGCCCTCGATCGCCTTGCCACCGGTCACCAGGCGGATGTGCGGCTGGGCGATGGCCCGTTGTACCAGCCCTGCAACCTTGTCGCGGTGCTGGGCACTGATCAGTGGCCCCAGTTCGGTGTCCTCGGCTTCCTGCAGACCTGGCTTGAGGCTGGCCACTGCGGCCCCCAGGCGTTCGACGAAACGCTCGTAGATGCCATCCTGCACGTACAGCCGACAGGCTGCGGTGCAGTCCTGGCCGGCGTTGTAGAAGCCGAAGGTACGGATACCGTCGATGGCGGCATCGATGTCGGCATCGTCGAACACCAGCACCGGGGCCTTGCCGCCCAGTTCCATGTGCATGCGTTTCACGCTGTCGGCAGTGGCGCTGATGATGTGCGCGCCGGTGGGGATCGAGCCGGTCAGCGAGACCATGCGCACCTTGGGGTGGCTGACCAGCGGGTTGCCCACCGTCTGGCCACGGCCGAAGAGGATGTTCAGCACCCCAGGTGGCAGCAGGTCCCGGGCGAGTTCGCCGAGGCGCAGGGCGGTCAGCGGGGTCAGCTCGGAGGGCTTGATCACCACGGTGTTGCCGGCAGCCAGGGCCGGGGCGATCTTCCACGCCAGCATCATCAACGGGTAGTTCCATGGCGCGATCGAGGCCACCACGCCCAGCGGGTCACGGCGGATCATCGAAGTATGGCCTGGCAGGTATTCGCCGGCTGCCGAGCCGCCCAGGCAGCGGGCGGCCCCGGCAAAGTAGCGGAACACGTCGGCAATTGCCGGGATCTCGTCATTCAGCGCGGCGCTTAGCGGCTTGCCGCAGTTCTGCGATTCCAGGCGGGCCAGTTCATCGCCATGGGCTTCGATGGCGTCGGCCAGCGCCAGCAAGGCTTGCGAGCGTTCCTTTGGGCTGGTTTGCGACCAGCTGTCGAAGGCCTGGTCGGCGGCGCGCACGGCGCTGTCCACCTGGGCCTCGCTGGCTTCGTTGATCTGCGCCAGGGCAGTGCCCAGCGCCGGGTTGAGCACGGTCCAGGCCGGGCCTTGGCCAGCGACCAGCTGGCCATTGATCAGCATCTGCGTTTGCATCGGGGACTCCTCCAGGGTCATTTGCCGCTGCCCGCGACGCTTTCGCCGCCACGGGTCAGGTAATAGGCACCAAGTATCGGCAGCATGGTCACCAGCATCACCAGCATGGCGACCACGTTGGTCACCGGCACATCGCGCGGGCGGCTGAGCTGGTTGAGCAGCCAGATCGGCAGGGTGCGTTCGTGGCCGGCGGTGAAGGTGGTGACGATGATTTCGTCGAACGACAGGGCAAAGGCCAGCATGCCGCCGGCCAGTAGCGCCGAGCCCAGGTTGGGCAGGATGATGTAGCGAAAGGTCTGCCAGCCGTCGGCGCCCAGGTCCATCGAGGCTTCGATCAGGCTCTGCGAAGTCCGCCGCAGGCGGGCGATCACGTTGTTGTAGACGATCACCACGCAGAAGGTGGCGTGGCCGACCACGATGGTGAACACCCCGGGCTCGATCCCCAAGGCCTTGAACGCCGAGAGCAGGGCGATGCCGGTGATGATGCCGGGCAGGGCGATGGGCAGGATCAGCATCAGCGAAATGCTTTCCTTGCCGAAAAAGCTGCGCCGGTACAACGCCGCCGAGGCCAGCGTGCCGAGCACCAGGGCGATCAGCGTGGCCAGGCAGGCCACTTGCAGCGACAGCTTGATCGCTTCCAGCACATCGGGCCGGGCGAAGGCCACGGCGAACCACTTCAGGGTAAAGCCCTTGGGCGGAAAGCTGAATGCCGCGTCTTCGGTGTTGAAGGCATACAGAAAGATGATCAGGATCGGGAAATGCAGGAACAGCAACCCGCCCCAGGCCGCCAGGCGCAGCCCGGTCGAGGCATTTTCAGAGTGCATCGAAGGCCCCCAGTCGCTTGACGATGGACAGGTAGACCGCGATCAGCACGATCGGCACCAGGGTGAATGCGGCGGCCATCGGCATGTTGCCGATCGCCCCTTGCTGGGCATAGACCATGCTGCCGATGAAGTAACCGGGCGGGCCGATCAGCTGCGGCACGATGAAGTCGCCCAGGGTCAGCGAGAAAGTGAATATCGAGCCGGCGGCAATGCCCGGGATCGACAGCGGCAGTATCACCTGCACGAAGGTTTGTCCGGGCCGGGCGCCGAGGTCTGCCGAGGCTTGCAGCAGCGATGGCGGCAAGCGTTCCAGCGAGGCCTGGATCGGCAGGATCATGAACGGCAGCCAGATGTACACGAACACCATGAAGCGCCCCAGATGCGAAGTAGACAGCGTGCTGCCACCCACGCCCGGCACCGCCAGCACCGTTTGCAACAGGGCATCCAGGTGCAGTTGCTGGACGAACCACTGGGCCACGCCGCCCTTGGCCAGCAGCAGGGTCCACGCGTAGGTCTTGACGATGTAGCTGGCCCACATCGGCATCATCACGGCGATGTAGAAAAACGCCTTGGTCTTGCCGCTGGTGTAGCGCGCCATGTAGTAGGCGATGGGGAAGGCCAGCACGGCGCTGGCCAGCGACACCGCCACCGCCATGCACAAGGTGCGCAGAATGATGTCGAAGTTCGACGGGTTGAACAGCGCGGCGAAATTGCCCAGGGTCAGGTCCGGGGTCACCGCCATGGTGAAGTCGTCGAAGGTATAGAAGCCCTGCCACAGCAGGTTCAGCAGCGAACCCAGGTAAATTGCGCCGAACCAGGTCAGTGGCGGGATCAGCAGCAGGGCCAGGTACAGGTTGGGGCGCCGGTACAGCAGGTTGGACAGGCCGCGCAGTGTGCTCATGTCAGCGGCCCTCGGTTTCCTGCAGCACCGTCATGGCTTCGTGGGGCCAGTGTGCCTGTACCGGTTGCCCGGGTTGCCAGGCCTGTACCTGCGCCTGCCAGCGGTCGTTGGCCTGGCTCACCGCCAGTAGTTGGCCGCTGTCCAGTTGCAGCTCGTAGCGGGTGGCACTGCCCTGGTACTGGATGTCGCGCAGCAGGCCGCTGACCTGGACGTGCTGGCCGGCTGTGGCCGGGGCGCCGAGGCGGATGTGTTCAGGGCGGATGGAGAAGGGCGCCGGGCTGCCATTGAGCGCCATGGCCAATTCACCACGCAGCACATTGGAGGTGCCGACGAATTCGGCGACGAAGGTGGTCGCCGGCTGCATGTACAGGTTGCGCGGGGTGTCGACCTGCTCGATACGGCCGCGGTTGAACACTGCGACACGGTCGGACATCGACAGCGCTTCGGTCTGGTCGTGGGTGACGAATATGAAGGTGATGCCCAGCTGGCGCTGCAGCTTTTTCAGCTCGCCCTGCATCTGTTCGCGCAACTTCAGGTCCAGCGCGCCAAGCGGCTCGTCCAGCAGCAGTACCCGTGGCCGGTTGACCAGCGCGCGGGCCAGGGCCACGCGCTGGCGCTGGCCACCGGACAACTGCGCCGGCTTGCGTGCGCCGTAGCCGGCCAGGGCCACCATCGCCAGGGCTTCTTCGGCCCTGCTGTGGCGTTCGGCCTTGGCCACGCCCTTTACCTTCAGACCGTAGGCAATGTTGTCCAGCACGTTCATGTGCGGGAACAGGGCGTAGTCCTGGAATACGGTGTTGACGTCGCGCTGGTAGGGCGGTACGCCGGCAGCCTCGACGCCGTGGATGCGGATCGAACCGCTGGTGGGTTGCTCGAAGCCTGCAATCAGACGCAGGCAGGTGGTCTTGCCCGAACCAGAGGGGCCGAGCATGGAGAAGAATTCGCCATCGATGATGTCGATGCTGACCTGGTCGACGGCCTTGATCTCGCCGAAGGTGCGGGAAACCTGGGTGAACTGGACGGCTAGGGGCATGCATAGGCTCCGGACAACACGGTTTCTCCTGTACCGGCCTCTTCGCGGGTAAACCCGCTCCCACAGGTTCATCACCGCCTGCAAGGGTGGCGCTTTACCTGTGGGAGCGGGTTTACCCGCGAAGAGGCCGGCACAGGCATTCAGGCAACCTCAGCGCCCACCCATGATCGCAATGTAATCCTGGGTCCAGCGGCTATATGGCACGAACTTGCCGCCCTGGGCCTGCGGGGTTTTCCAGAAGGCGATCTTGTCGAAGTTGTCGAAACCGTTGGTCTTGCAGCCCTCGGCCCCCAGCAGCTCGCTGCCGGTGCAGGCCGCCGGCACCGCCGGCAACGAACCGAACCAGGCCGCCACATCACCCTGTACCTTCGGCTGCAGCGACCAGTCCATCCATTTGTAGGCACAGTTGGGGTGCTTGGCTTCGCTGTGCAGCATGGTGGTGTCGGCCCAGCCGGTCGCGCCTTCCTTGGGGATGGTCGAGGCCACGGGCTGCTTCTCTGCCTTCAGGCCATTGACCATGTAGCCCCAGGAGCTGGAGGCGACCACGCCTTCGTTCTTCACATCGCTCATCTGCACCGTGGCGTCATGCCAGTAGCGGTGAATCAGCGGTTGCTGCTGGCGCAGCAGTTCCAGCACGGCCTTGTACTGCGCTTCGTTAAGCTCGTACGGGTCCTGGATGCCCAGCTCCGGCTTGGCCGTCTTCAGGTACAACGCCGCATCGGCGATGTAGATCGGCCCATCGTAGGCCTGCACGCGGCCCTTGTTCGGCTTGCCGTCGGGAAGGTTCTGCGGCTCGAACAGTACGCCCCAGCTGGTGGGCGCCTGCTTGAATACGTCGGTGTTGTACAGCAGTACGTTCGGCCCCCACTGGTACGGGGTGCCGTATACCTGCTTGTCGACTACGTACCAGCCACCGTTCTGCAGCCGTGGGTCGATGTTTTTCCAGTTGGGGATCAAGGTAGTGTTGATCGGCTGTACCCGCTTGCCCGCGATCAGTCGCAGCGACGCATCGCCCGAGGCGGTGACCAGGTCGTAGCCGCCCTTGGTCATCAGGCTGACCATCTCGTCCGAGGTGGCAGCGGTCTTTACGCTGACCTTGCAGCCGGTTTCCTTCTCGAAGCCGGTTACCCAGTCGTAGGCCTTGTCGCTTTCACCGCGCTCGATGTAGCCGGGCCAGGCGACGATGTCCAGGCGGCCCTCGCCGGGCCCCAGGGCCTTGGGCGGCTCGGCAGCCTGCAGGCTGGCGCTGGCCAGCACGGCGCAGGCGGTTGCGCCGAGCAATGCGGTCTTGTGCACTGACATGGTGTTCCCTCTTCTTGGAGATTTTGGTCGGGGCAGTCATCAAGCAAGCCGTGAAGCGATCGTTATAAACGTAGTGCGGTTACGCGCGGTATTGGCGATATCGAGTCTAGTTGGCTTTTTGCCAGCCAATGCAACATCCGGAAGCAAATCCCCCCATGGTGATAGCGCGGGCAGGGCTTAACCTGATGGT
This sequence comes from Pseudomonas sp. NLJ1, assembly GCF_049486705.1. Lineage (NCBI taxonomy): Bacteria > Pseudomonadati > Pseudomonadota > Gammaproteobacteria > Pseudomonadales > Pseudomonadaceae > Pseudomonas > Pseudomonas sp. NLJ1. The sequence goes on from NZ_CP137735.1 coordinate 3,982,722, forward strand.
TCCCTTGGCCAATGTGGAGACCGTTTGATGAATACCCGGGGATTGCTCGACCAGTTGCTCAAGTCTGGCCAGGACCTGCTCGCCAGCCAGGCCGGCAAGGCCAGCTCTGGCAAGCCAGGTGCCAGTGCCGGCGGCCTTGGCAGCCTGCTTTCCGGTGCCGGTGGCGGCGCCCTGGCGGCGGGCGCCATGGGCTTGCTGCTGGGCAACAAGAAAGCCCGCAAATATGGTGGCAAGGCCCTGACCTATGGCGGCCTGGCCGCGCTCGGTGTGCTGGCTTACAAGGCCTACGGCAACTGGCAGGCGCGCCAGCAAGTGGCCGCCACCGAGCCACAGACGGTCGACCGCCTGCCGCCGGCCCAGGCCGAGCTGCACAGCCAGGCGGTACTGCGGGCGCTGGTGGCGGCGGCCAAGTCCGATGGCCATATCGACGAACGCGAGCGTGCGCTGATCGAGGGCGAATTCACCCGCCTGGATGACGACCGCGAGTTGCAGCACTGGCTGCATGCCGAGCTCAACAAGCCGCTGGACCCGGCCGAAGTGGCCCGAGCCGCGCAAACGCCGGAAATGGCCGCCGAGATGTACCTGGCCAGCGTGATGATGGTTGATCAGGAAAACTTCATGGAGCGCGCCTACCTGGACGAACTGGCCCGCCAGTTGCGCCTGGACCCTGCCTTGCGTCAGGAACTGGAAAGTCAGGCAAGGCTTGCCGCCGCCCAATAGACGGGGCCTTTGTGGGAGCGGCCTTGTGTCGCGAATGGGCCGCAGAGCGGCCCCCGTATATCAGCAGCAGGGAAACGATTGCCGGGGCCGCTTTGCGGCCCTTTCGCGACACAAGGCCGCTCCCACAAGAAAAGCGCCTTTCCAGAGAGAGAAAATGACCTGCCCATCAGGCAGGTTACCTGGTCACCCCACATTTCAGCCGCATGAGCGCTGGGCGCCTGGGCTATACTTCGGCGATTTTCCCGCTCGTTGTGAATTCCTGAGGGCTGAATGTGAAGAACTGGACCTTGCGCCAACGGATCCTGGCAAGTTTTGCCGTGATCATCGCCATCATGCTGCTGATGATCGTGGCAGCCTACTCGCGGTTGGTGACCATCGCCTCCGCCGAGCAGGCAGTGGGGACCGACAGCATTCCCGGCCTCTACTACAGCTCGATGATCCGCAGCGCCTGGGTCGACAGCTACGTCACCAGCCAGCAGCTGGTGGGGCTGTCCAACCACCGCGAATTCACCTCGGCCGACGCAGAGCTGTTCAAGAGCTTCGAGGACCGCCTGAAGGAGCACATGACCAGCTACCAGGGCACCATTCAGGATGATGACGACCAGGCGCGCTTCGACGCCTTCACCCAGATCGAAGCCGCCTACCTCAAGATCGTCGACCAGGTGCTGGAAGCCTATCGACAACGCAACTACGCCGAAGCCCAGCGGTTGATCACCGATGTGCTGACCCCGGCCTGGCTCGAGGGCCGCAAGCACCTCAACGAAGTGATCGAGCACAACCGCGCCGCCGCCGATACCGACACCAACGAGATTGTCGGTGCAGTGAGCACGGCCAAGGGCAGCATGATCATTTCGCTCCTGCTGGCGATCATCGCCGCAGGCGTGTGCGGCCTGTTGCTGATGCGCGCTATCACCGCGCCCATGCAGCGTATTGTCCACGCCCTCGACAAACTGCGCTCGGGCGACCTGAGCATGCGCCTGAGCCTGGACCGCAAGGACGAGTTCGGTGCCATCGAAAGCGGCTTCAACGAAATGGCCGAGGCCCTGGCCAACCTGGTGGCCCAGGCCCAGCGTTCGTCGGTGCAGGTGACCACCTCGGTGACCGAAATCGCCGCCACCTCCAAGCAACAGCAGGCCACCGCTACCGAAACGGCCGCCACCACCACCGAAATCGGCGCCACCTCGCGGGAAATCGCCGCCACCTCGCGTGACCTGGTGCGTACCATGACCGAAGTCACCTCGGCCGCCGATCAGGCCTCCAGCCTGGCCGGCTCCGGCCAGCAGGGCCTGGCGCGCATGGAGGAAACCATGCACCAGGTGATGGGCGCCGCCGACCTGGTCAATGCCAAGCTCGGCATCCTTAATGAAAAAGCCAGCAACATCACCCAGATGGTGGTGACCATCGTCAAGGTCGCCGACCAGACCAACCTGCTGTCGCTAAACGCAGCCATCGAAGCGGAAAAGGCCGGCGAGTACGGCCGCGGCTTTGCCGTGGTGGCCACCGAAGTGCGCCGCCTGGCCGACCAGACCGCCGTGGCCACCTACGATATCGAGCAGATGGTGCGCGAGATCCAGTCGGCGGTATCGGCCGGGGTCATGGGCATGGACAAGTTCTCCGAAGAAGTGCGCCGCGGCATGTTCGAGGTGCAGCAGGTGGGCGAGCAGCTCAGCCAGATCATCCACCAGGTGCAGGCCCTGGCGCCACGCGTGCTGATGGTCAACGAAGGCATGCAGGCCCAGGCCACCGGTGCCGAGCAGATCAACCAGGCACTGGCCCAGCTCAGCGATGCCAGTACCCAGACTGTCGAGTCGCTGCGCCAGGCCAGTTTCGCCATCGATGAGCTGAGCCAGGTGGCCGCAGGCCTGCGTGGCGGCGTGTCGCGCTTCAAAGTCTGACTGCGATGAACGACTTGCAGCCGCGCGCCGCGCGGGCGGGCAACGCCAAGGGGGCGTTGTACCTGCAGTTTCGCATCCGCGACCAACGCTTTGCCCTGAGCGTGCACGAGGTGATCGAGGTGCTGCCGCGCCAGCAGCTCAAGCCGATCGCCAAGGCGCCTGCCTGGGTCGCAGGCATTCTTGCGCACCGGGGCCTGCTGGTGCCGGTGGTCGACCTGGCGGCATTGAGCTTCGGCCAGCCGGCAGCGCAGCGTACCAGTACCCGCCTGGTGCTGGTGCACTATCGGGGCGGCCTGCAGCTTGGCCTGATCCTGGAGCAGGCCACCGAAACCCTGCGATGCCACCCCGACGAGTTCCAGCCGTATGGCGTGGATAGCGGTGAGGCCCCGTACCTGGGCCCGGTGCGTCAGGATGAACAGGGTTTGCTGCAGCGCATCGAAGTCAACGACCTGTTGCCCGATACCGTGCACGCGTTGCTGTACGCGGATGATCCGACAGGGATGCCGACATGAACGAACAGCATTTTTTCCGCTTCCTGCGCGAACGCATCGGCCTGGATGTGGAGTCGGTGGGCGCTACCATGGTCGAGCGTGCGCTGCGCCAGCGTTGCGTGGCCGTGAACGCCGCAGACCTGGATGATTACTGGCTGCACCTGCAGCAGTCGATGGATGAACAGCAGGCACTGATCGAAGCGGTCATCGTCCCGGAAACCTGGTTCTTCCGTTACCCCGAATCCTTCACAGCCTTGGCCAGCCTGGCACACAAGCGCCTGGCCGAGCTGGCCGGGGCACGCCCGCTGCGCTTGCTCAGCCTGCCTTGCTCGACCGGCGAGGAGCCCTATTCGCTGGCCATGGCCTTGCTCGATGCGGGTATCGCGCCGGGGGCGTTCATGATCGACGGCATGGACATCAGCCCCAGTTCCGTGGCCAAGGCCGGGCAGGCCGTTTACGGGCGCAATGCCTTCCGTGGCAGCGACCTGGGCTTTCGCGAGCGTTACTTCGATGCCCTGGAAGAAGGCCACCAGTTGCATGAACGGGTGCGCGAGCAAGTCAGCCTGCAGGTGGGCAACGTGCTCGACCCGGCGCTGGCCAGCCGCGATGGCCTGTACGACTTCGTGTTCTGCCGTAACTTGCTGATCTATTTTGACGTGCCGACCCAGCAACGGGTGTTCGAAATGCTCAAGCGCTTGCTGCACCCCCAGGGCGTGCTGTTCATCGGCCCGGCAGAAGGCAGCTTGCTGGCGCGATTGGGCATGCGCCCGCTGGGGATTGCCCAGTCGTTCGCCTACGTGCGTCAGCAGGGCGATAGCGCAGCGCTGGCTACGCCCCCGGCCCAGCCCTTGCGGCGCATGTCGCCAGCACCTGCCAGGCCGGGCTATCCGTTACCGAGCGCAGCGTTGCCACGCCCGCTGCGGGTGCTGCCCGTGGCCGCCAAGCCAGCGCCGGCGCGCGAGCACAAGCGCGAGGAGCCAAGCGAGTTGCTGGCCAGCATTGCCCGGCTGGCCAATGCCGGCGCCAGTGAGCAGGCCCGTGCCGAATGCCAGCGCTATCTGGGGCAATTCGCGCCCTCGGCGCAGGTTTACTACTGGCTGGGGCTGCTCAGCGATACCGAAGGCGATGCGCAGCAGGCACTGACCCACTATCGCAAAGCCCTGTACCTGGAGCCGCAGCACCCCGAGGCGCTGGTGCACCTGGCGGCCTTGTTGGCGGCCCAGGGCGACCTGGCCGGTGCCCGGCGCCTGCAGGAGCGCGCCGCGCGGGTCGGCCGGGAGTCTGAACGATGAAGGAATCCGCGATGCAATTGCTCGCCGAGGAAGACGCGCACATCGACGACTGCTGGAACCGCATTGGCGTGCACGGCGACAAGCAGTGCCCGCTGTTGGAACGTCACGTTCACTGCCGCAACTGCGAGGTATATGCCGCTGCGGCCACACGCCTGCTCGACCGCTACGCGCTGATGCAGGACCACCAGGCTGCCGTGGCGTCGCCGGCCGAGGAAAACACCGGCCGCTCCATGCTGCTGTTCCGCCTTGGCGAAGAATGGCTGGCGCTGGCCACCGCCTGCCTGGCCGAAATTGCCCCGCTGCAGGCGGTGCATTCGCTGCCGCACCAGCGCTCGCGGGTGCTGCAGGGGGTGGCCAACGTGCGTGGTGCGCTGGTGCCGTGCCTGTCACTGGCCGACCTGCTGGGTGTGCGGGCCAGCGCTGCCGAGCAACGTACCGGCCGGGCGATGCCACGCATGCTGATATTGGCCGCGGAGGGTGGGCCGGTGGTGATGGCGGTCGAGGAAATCGACGGCATTCACCGGCTCGACCCGCTGCTGCTGGGCAGCGGCCAGGACGCCTCCCGCTTCACCGCAGCGGTCCTGCAATGGCGTGGCCGCAGCGTGCGGGTACTGGACGATCAACACCTACTGTCTGCCGTACAGCGGAGCCTGTCATGACCCCAGAGCAAATGCGCGACGCATCGTTGCTCGAGCTGTTCAGCCTGGAGGCCGAAGCGCAGACCCAGGTGCTCAGCGCCGGCCTGATGGCCCTGGAGCGTAATCCCACGCAGGCCGACCAGCTCGAGGCTTGCATGCGCGCGGCCCACTCGCTGAAGGGCGCCGCGCGGATCGTCGGGGTGGACGCTGGCGTCAGCGTCGCCCATGTCATGGAAGACTGCCTGGTGGCCGCCCAGGAGGGCCGCCTGCGGCTGAGCGCCGAGCATATCGACGCCCTGCTGCAGGGCACCGACCTGCTGATGCGCATCGCCACGCCTGGCGATGCTGGTGCCCAGGCGACGCTGCCGGTGTTCCTTGCGCAAATGGCCAGCCTGCTCGAGCCGGGGCCGGCAGCCATGCCCTCGGCGCCGCCAGCCGTGCCAGCGCTGCCGGAAACACCGGTGCCAATCGCACAGGACGAACCTGTGCCGCTGCCTGCCGAACCCTTGGAATCCGAGCTCGACCTGGCTCCCCGTCGCAAGGCCGGCAAGCGCACCGGCGAAGGCACTGAGCGGGTGCTGCGGGTTACCGCCGACCGCCTCAACAGCCTGCTCGACCTGTCCAGCAAGTCGCTGGTGGAAACCCAGCGGCTCAAGCCGTACCTGGCCACCCTGCAGCGCCTCAAGCGCATGCATGGCCAGGGTATGCAGGCGCTTGACGGCCTGCGCATGCAACTTGAGGACAGTGGCCAGAGCAGCGAGGTGCTCGAAGCCTTGGCTCAGACCCAGCGCCTGCTGGCGGAAACCCAGCAGATCCTGCAGCAGCAGGCTGCCGACCTGGACGAGTTCGGCTGGCAGGCCAGCCAGCGCGCACAACTGCTGTACGACACCGCGCTGGCTTGCCGGATGCGGCCGTTTGCCGATGTGCTGACCGGTCAGAGCCGCATGGTGCGCGACCTTGGCCGTTCGCTGGGCAAGCCGGTGCGGCTGCTGGTGGAAGGGGACAAGACCCAGGTCGACCGTGATGTGCTGGAAAAACTCGAAGCACCGCTGACCCACCTGTTGCGCAACGCAGTCGACCACGGCATCGAACTGCCCGAGCGGCGCCTGCTGGCGGGCAAGGCGGAGGAGGGCGTGATCCGCCTGCGGGCCTCGCACCAGGCCGGTATGCTCAGCCTGGAACTGATCGACGACGGTGCCGGCATCGACCTCGAGCGCCTGCGCAGCAGCATTGTCGAGCGTGCCCTGTCGCCCGCCGACACGGTGGCGCGGATGAGCGAGGAAGAGTTGCTGACATTCCTGTTCCTGCCCGGGTTCAGCCTGCGCGACAAGGTCACCGAGGTGTCCGGGCGCGGCGTGGGCCTGGATGCGGTGCAGCACATGATCCGTGAGCTGCGCGGTTCGATCGAGCTGACCCAGCTGGCCGGGCAGGGCTGCCGTTTCCACCTGCAGGTGCCGCTGACCCTGTCGGTGGTGCGCAGCCTGGTGGTCGAGGTGGGCGGCGAGGCCTATGCCTTCCCGCTCGCCCATATCGAACGCACGCTCGAAGTGGGCGCCGACGAGATCGTGCAGATCGAGGGGCGCCAGCACTTCTGGCACGAAGGCCGGCACATCGGCCTGGTCGCGGCCAGCCAGCTGCTCAACCGCCCGGCCGGGCAGACGCAGGAGAGCAGCCTGCGGGTGGTGGTGATCCGCGAGCGCGAGCAGCTGTATGGCGTGGCCGTGGAGCGGTTGGTGGGCGAGCGGGTGCTGGTGGTGATGCCGCTCGACCCACGGTTGGGCAAGGTGCAGGACATTTCTTCCGGCGCCTTGCTCGACGATGGCTCGGTGGTGCTGATCGTCGATGTCGAGGACCTGCTGCGCTCGGTGGAAAAATTGCTCAGTACCGGCAGCCTGGAACGCATCGAACGCGGCAGCAGCGGCGCCCGCGGCGCGGCGCGCCAGCGCATCCTGGTGGTCGACGATTCGCTTACCGTGCGGGAACTGCAGCGCAAGCTGCTCGGCAACCGTGGCTACGATGTGGCCGTGGCTGTGGACGGTATGGACGGCTGGAACGCCTTGCGTGGCGAGGACTTCGACCTGCTGATCACCGACATCGACATGCCGCGCATGGACGGCATCGAGCTGGTCACCCTGGTACGCCGCGACCAGCGTCTGCAGTCATTGCCGGTAATGGTGGTGTCCTACAAGGACCGTGAGGAAGACCGACGGCGTGGCCTGGACGCTGGCGCCGACTACTATTTGGCAAAGGCCAGTTTCCATGACGATGCGTTGCTGGATGCTGTGGTTGAGCTGATCGGAGGTGCTCAGGGATGAAGATCGCCATCGTCAACGACATGCCCATGGCCGTCGAGGCGCTGCGCCGGGTGGTCGCCCTGGAGCCGGAGCACCAGGTGGTGTGGGTGGCCAGCAATGGTGCCGAGGCGGTGCAGCGCTGCACCGAGCTGCAGCCAGACCTGATCCTCATGGACCTGATCATGCCGGTGATGGATGGTGTCGAGGCCACCCGACGAATCATGGCCGAAACCCCATGCGCCATCGTCATCGTCACGGTCGACCGCAAGCAGAACGTGCACCGGGTGTTCGAGGCCATGGGCCATGGTGCCCTCGATGTGGTCGACACGCCGGCACTGGGGGCGGGCGACCCGCGAGAGGCGGCAGCGCCCTTGCTGCGCAAGATTCTGAATATCAGCTGGCTGATCGGCCAGCAGCGAGCTCCGGCGGCACGCCCGGTCGCTGCGCCAGTACGGGTTGCAGCCCAGCGCCGCGGCCTGGTGGCGATCGGCTCGTCGGCCGGCGGCCCGGCGGCGCTGGAAGTATTGCTCCAGGGCCTGCCGGCGGCCTTTCCGGCAGCCATCGTGCTGGTCCAGCATGTGGACCAGGTGTTTGCCGCGGGCATGGCCGAATGGCTCAGCAGCGCAGCCGGGCTGCCGGTGCGTCTGGCCCGTGAAGGCGAGCCGCCGCAGCCGGGGCAGGTGTTGCTGGCCGGCACCAATCACCACATCCGCCTGCTACAGAATGGCCAACTGGCCTACACTGCCGAACCTGTCAATGAAATCTATCGGCCCTCGATCGATGTGTTCTTCGAGAGTGTGGCGCGCTATTGGAACGGCGATGCGGTGGGCGTGTTGCTTACCGGCATGGGCCGCGATGGTGCCCAGGGCCTGAAGCTGATGCGCCAGCAGGGCTTCCTGACCATTGCCCAGGACCAGGCCAGCAGTGCGGTGTACGGAATGCCCAAGGCCGCTGCGGCCATCGATGCCGCAGTGGAAATCCGCCCGCTGGAACGCATAGCCGGGCGCTTGATGGAATTTTTCGCAAAATGACGAAGTGTATTGAATCACGCCGCCAGGCCGGCAGTGATCGGGTGAACAGGTATGAATGATTTACCGATCGAAGGTTTCACGACCCCCAACGAGAACTCGGCGATGGTGTTGCTGGTCGATGACCAGGCCATGATCGGCGAGGCGGTGCGGCGTGGCCTGGCCAACGAAGAGAACATCGACTTCCACTTCTGTGCCGACCCGCACCAGGCGGTGGCCCAGGCCATGCGCATCAAGCCTACGGTGATTCTTCAGGACCTGATCATGCCTGGCCTGGACGGGCTGACTTTGGTGCGTGAATACCGCAACAACCCGGCGACCCAGGACATCCCGATCATCGTTCTGTCGACCAAGGAAGACCCGCTGGTCAAGAGCGCAGCCTTTGCTGCCGGGGCCAACGATTACCTGGTCAAGCTGCCGGATACCATCGAGCTGGTAGCGCGGATCCGCTATCACTCGCGTTCCTACCTGACCTTGCTGCAGCGCGACGAGGCCTACCGTGCCCTGCGCGTCAGCCAGCAGCAACTGCTCGATACCAACCTGATGCTGCAGCGGCTGATGAATTCCGATGGCCTGACCGGGTTGTCCAACCGCCGCCACTTCGACGAGTACCTGGAGCTGGAGTGGCGCCGGGCCATGCGTGAGCAGCAGCAGTTGTCGCTGCTGATGATCGACGTGGACTACTTCAAGGCCTACAACGACAGCTTTGGCCACCTGGCCGGTGACGAGGCCTTGCGCCAGGTAGCCGAGGCGCTCCGCGGCGCGTGCTCGCGGCCGACCGACCTGCCGGCGCGCTACGGCGGCGAGGAATTCGTCCTGGTATTGCCCAACACCTCGCCTGGTGGGGCACGCCTGGTGGCCGAGAAGCTGCGCCAGACCGTGCTCGGCCTGGGCATCCCGCACACCGCGCCGGTGGCCGACTCGCATCTGACCGTGAGCATCGGCCTGGCCACCCAGACTCCGGCCATCGGCAGCCATAGCCGGCAGCTGATTTCGGCTGCGGACAAAGGTCTGTACCAAGCCAAGAACAGTGGGCGCAACCAGGTCGGCATCGCCTGACAGAGCCTGCGCCGTACCCTTGTAGGAGCGGCTTTGTGTCGCGATGGGGCGCGCAGCGGCCCCTTGCAGTATCTGCTGCGAAGCTGAATTCCGGGGGCCGCTGCGCGCCCCATCGCGACACAAGGCCGCTCCTACACGGGTAATTGCGGCCATTCGGGTGCCCGGCGGGTCTGCCGCCCTGCGGCGGACTCGGTTATACTCGCAGGCTTTTCACCGAATTCGCACGAGAGCCGCCCGCCCATGGAAATCCAACCGATCCTGAACACCATCAAGGACCTTACCGAGCGTTCCCAGTCCATTCGGGGGTATCTTTGACTACGATCACAAGCATGACCGCCTGATCGAAGTCAACCGCGAGCTGGAAGACCCCAACGTCTGGAACAAGCCCGAGTACGCCCAGGCCCTGGGCCGCGAGCGTGCCATGCTGGCGCAGGTCGTCGAGACCCTGGACAAACTGTCCAACGGCCTGTCCGACTGCAAGGACCTGCTCGACATGGCCGTCGAGGAAGAGGATGAAGGCGCCGTAGGCGACGTCGAGACCGAGCTGCAAGCCCTGGAAGAATCCCTGGCCCAGCTCGAGTTCCGTCGCATGTTCAGCGGCGAGATGGACATGAACAACGCCTACCTGGACATCCAGGCCGGCTCCGGTGGTACCGAGGCGCAGGACTGGGCCAACATCCTGCTGCGCATGTACCTGCGCTGGGCCGACAAGCGTGGTTTCGACGCCACCATCATCGAGCTTTCCGAAGGTGAAGTCGCCGGTATCAAGGGCGCCACCGTGCATATCAAGGGCGAGTACGCCTTCGGCTGGCTGCGCACCGAAATCGGCGTGCACCGCCTGGTGCGCAAGAGCCCGTTCGACTCCGGTGCCCGTCGCCACACCTCGTTCTCCGCGGTGTTCGTGTCGCCTGAGATCGACGACAAGGTCGAGATCGAGATCAACCCGGCCGACCTGCGTATCGACACCTACCGTTCCTCCGGTGCCGGTGGTCAGCACGTGAACACCACCGACTCGGCGGTGCGTATTACCCACGTACCGACCAACACCGTGGTGGCCTGCCAGAACGAACGCTCTCAGCACGCCAACAAGGACACCGCCATGAAAATGCTGCGGGCCAAGTTGTACGAGCTGGAAATGCAGAAGCGCAACGCCGCCTCGCAGGCGCTGGAGGACAGCAAGTCGGACATCGGCTGGGGCCACCAGATCCGCTCCTACGTGCTGGATGACTCGCGTATCAAGGACCTGCGTACCGGTGTCGAGCGCAGCGACTGCCAGAAGGTCCTGGACGGCGACCTCGACCAGTACCTGGAAGCGAGCCTCAAGCAGGGGCTGTAAAACGCACACAAACGCCGCGGTACCAGGCCTGGGCCGGTACCGCGTGCCCTGCCCGAAAGGGGCACCGAACACCTGATGGAAAGAATGACGAAATGAGCGACCTCAAGACCGAAGCGCAAGACCTGCAACAGGAAGAAAACGCCCTGATCGCCCTGCGCAAGGAAAAGCTTGCCGCCGAGCGCGCCAAGGGCAATGCCTTCCCCAATGACTTCCGTCGCGACAGCTACTGCAACGACCTGCAGAAGCAGTATGCGGACAAGACCAAGGAAGAACTGGAAGCTGCAGCGATTCCGGTCAAGGTTGCCGGCCGCATCATGCTCAACCGCGGCTCGTTCATGGTCATTCAGGACATGACCGGCCGTATTCAGGTCTACGTCAACCGCAAGACCCTGCCCGAAGAAACCCTGGCTGCGGTCAAGACCTGGGACCTGGGCGACATCATCAGCGCCGAAGGTACCCTGGCCCGTTCCGGCAAGGGCGACCTGTACGTCGAAATGACCAACGTGCGCCTGCTGACCAAGTCGCTGCGCCCGCTACCCGACAAGCACCACGGCCTGACCGACACCGAGCAGCGCTACCGCCAGCGTTACGTCGACCTGATGGTCAATGAAGAAACCCGCCACACCTTCCGTGTGCGTTCGCAGGTGATTTCGCACATCCGCAAGTTCCTCATCGAGCGCGACTTCCTCGAAGTCGAGACGCCGATGCTGCAAACCATCCCGGGTGGTGCCGCGGCCAAGCCGTTCGAAACCCACCACAACGCCCTGGACATGGCCATGTTCCTGCGTATTGCGCCGGAGCTGTACCTCAAGCGCCTGGTAGTTGGTGGCTTCGAGAAGGTGTTCGAGATCAACCGCAACTTCCGTAACGAAGGCGTTTCGACTCGTCACAACCCTGAATTCACCATGCTCGAGTTCTACCAGGCCTACGCTGACTACCGCGACAACATGGACCTCACCGAGGAACTGTTCCGCGAGCTGGCGCAGCTGGTGCTGGGCACTACCGACGTGCCGTACGGCGACAAGGTGTTCCACTTTGGCGAGCCGTTCGCCCGCCTGTCGGTATTCGACTCGATCCTCAAGTACAACCCCGAGCTGACCGCCGCCGACCTGCAGGACGTCGACCGCGCCCGCGAGATCGCCAAAAAGGCCGGCGCCAAGGTGCTGGGCCACGAAGGCCTGGGCAAACTGCAGGTGATGATTTTCGAAGAGCTGGTCGAGCACAAGCTGGAGCAGCCGCACTTCATCACCGAGTACCCGTTCGAAGTGTCGCCGCTGGCCCGCCGCAACGACGACAACCCGGCTGTTACCGACCGTTTCGAGCTGTTCATCGGTGGCCGCGAGATTGCCAACGCCTACTCCGAGCTCAACGATGCCGAAGACCAGGCCGAGCGCTTCCTGGCCCAGGTGGCCGAAAAAGACGCCGGTGACGACGAAGCCATGCACTACGACGCCGACTTCGTTCGCGCCCTGGAGTACGGCATGCCACCGACGGCAGGTGAAGGCATCGGCATCGACCGCCTGGTGATGCTGCTGACCAACTCGCCGTCGATCCGCGACGTGATCCTGTTCCCTCACATGCGTCCGCAGGCCTGAGTGAATTGAACGAGCCGCCTTTCGAGGCGGCTTTTTCTTGCCTGAAGCTTTATGTTGTCAGTACCGGCCTCTTCGCGGCTAAAGCCGCTCCCACAGGGACCCCACTACCCTCAGGCTGGTGCGGTCCCTGTGGGAGCGGCTTTAGCCGCGAAGAGGCCGGTACTGACGAAACACTGTCCATGAGGTACCCCCCGTGACACCCGCAATGCCTCACCAGGGCGCCGCCGGCATCGCCACCGCCGTCGCCGAAAGCGTGCAATACCAAGGCCGCAAGACTGCCCGCCAGGGCAGCGAACAGCGTCGCCAACTGATCCTCGACGCCGCCATGCGCATTGTCGTGCGCGATGGCGTACGCGGCGTGCGCCACCGCGCCGTCGCCGCCGAGGCCGGTGTGCCACTGTCGGCCACCACCTATTACTTCAAGGACATCGAGGACCTGCTCACCGATACCTTCGCCCAGTACGTCGAACGCAGCGCCGCCTACATGGCCAAGCTGTGGGCCAATACCGAGGTGGTGTTGCGCCAGTTGCTGGCGCAGGGTGACGGCAGCCCGCAGGCACGGGCACGGTTGGCTGACGAAGTCGCACGCATGACTGCCGACTACGTGCAGCGGCAACTGCTGAACCGCCGCGACTTCCTGATGGCCGAGCAGGCCTTCCGCCAGGAGGCGCTGCTATGCCCGCGTCTGGCTCAACTGGTGTGCGCTCATGAGCAGATCCTGCTGCATGGCACCCGCCAATTGCTGCAGGTGGTGGGCTCGCAGCAACCGGAACAGGACGCCCAGATGTTGACGGCGATTATCGAGCAGATGGAATATCAGGGCCTGCTCAAGGATGCGAACGCGCAAGCCGATGGGCAGATGCTCGCTATGCTTAGCCGATACCTGCAGCTGGTGCTGGCATCGGCCTGAGCCGAGACCGACTTTTCAAGGAGAACCTGATGAAAGCCTGGCGTGTGGTGTTGTTGACTCTGTCATTCCTGCTGCTGGGCGGTTGTCTGGTGACCTTCCACGAGCCCTTGCCGAGCAACCAGGCGGCGCCCAAGGCCCTGCTCGGCAAGTGGAGCAGCAAGGACGCCTGGGGCGAACCGCTGAAGCTGGTGATCAGCCGTAGCGGCGGTGATGCCTACAAGGCGGTGGCTACGGCCAAGGGCAAGGCCCCGGAGGAATACGTGTTCACTGTGTCGCGCCACGGCAACCGCTGGTACCTGTCGGCTGGGGTGCCGAAGCGCCTGGGTGGCAACTTCCTGATCGGCGGTTTCGATATCGTCGATGGCAAGGAGCTGGTGGTCTACAACCTGGATGTCGAACAGGTGCAGCAGGCAGTGGACAAGAAGGAACTGACAGGGCGCAGCACCGAGGTGCCGGAGGACAACGGCGACGGCGTATTGATCGACAGCCCTTCGGCGCGGGTGCTGGCCTACCTGGACGACCCGGCCAACTCCGACCTGTTCGTTGAAGTGGCGCGGTTCCAGCGCTCCGGCATATGACCGTGCTGGCTTCTTCGCGGCTGAAGCCGCTCCCACAGGGACCGCACCGGTTTTGAGCCTGATGCAGTACCTGTGGGAGCGGCTTTAGCCGCGAAGAGGCCGGTACAGGTTTCTTGTACTAGAAAGGAGTCCCCGGTGGACGAATACCAGCAAACCATCCGCGCCCTGTCCGACCGCATCGTTGCGGCACAGACCCCGATCCGGGTTCTGGACGCGGTGAAGTGGGACGACAACATCCGCCAGGGCTTCCTCAAGGCCAAGGGCAAGGAGCCGCCGGCCGTCGACCGTGCCTACTACCAGTCGCGCCCGCTGGCGTTCGATTCCAGCGCGGTCAAGGCCGAGTTCCAGGGCATCGAACGCGACATCATTCGCCAGCTCGGCCAGTTCAACCCGGTCGGGCAGATCATGAAGCGCATGTGCCGCGAATACCGCATGGTGGTGCGCATGCTCGAAGCGCGTGGCACCGAGGATTTCGGCCTGATCTCCCAGGAGCTGTACGGCGCTGCCTCCGATGCCTTCCACGCTGGTGACCCGACCCTGGCCGACCTCGGCCTGATGCTGTCGGACTACCTGAACAACATCGATGGCCGTGGCGACCTCAAGGACGAGCCGAAAAACCTTACCGCCAAGGAGGCCGTGGAAATCCTCCAGCACCGGCTGAACAAGGTGTTCGGCGAGGCCGAGGAAACCATCCGTGTATTCGAATCCGACGGCATCGTCGCCGATGCCGCGGCCGGGGCCGACTACATCAAGGTGCGTGCCGACGCCATGTTCAACTCCCGTGACGTGCGCGCGCTGGAGGTGCACGAAGGGCTGGTGCATGTCGGCACCACGCTCAACGGCCTGAACCAGCCGATCTGTACCTTCCTGGCCAAGGGCCCGCCCTCGTCGACGGTGACCCAGGAAGGCCTGGCCATCCTCATGGAGGTGATCGCCTTCGCCTCCTACCCCAGCCGCCTGCGCAAGCTCACCAACCGCACCCGCGCCATCCACATGGTCGAGGAGGGAGCCGATTTCATGCAGGTCTACAACTTCTTCCGCGAACAGGGGTTCGAGATGGCGCAGAGCTACAGCAACGCCAGCCGCGTGTTCCGCGGGTCGGTGCCCAATGGGCTGCCATTTACCAAGGACTTGTCCTACCTCAAAGGCTTCATCATGGTTTACAACTACATTCAGTTGGCCGTGAAGAAGGGCAAGCTCGAACAGATCCCGTTGCTGTTCTGTGGCAAGACCACTCTGGAAGACATGCGTACCCTGCGACAGTTGGTCGAGGAAGGCCTGGTCGAGCCGCCCAAGTACCTGCCCGAGCAGTTCCGCGACCTCAACGCGCTGTCGGCCTGGATGTGCTTCTCCAACTTCCTCAACCACCTGAGCCTGGATCGCATTGAAGCCGATTACGCGAACATTCTCTGAGTGCTGCCGCCTGCTGGCCCTGGGTTTGATCCTGCTGGGCCTGGGCGGTTGCAGCAGCCTGCTCTTCTACCCCGAGCGTGGCCAGGCGTTCACGCCCGAGCGGGCCAGGCTCGAGTACCGCGATGTCACCCTGACCACTGCTGATGGCATCCGCCTGCATGGCTGGTGGTTGCCGGCCAAGGCCGGGGTCGAGGTCAAGGGTACGGTGCTGCACCTGCACGGCAATGGCGGCAACCTGCCCGGGCACCTGGGCGGCAGCTACTGGCTGCCGGAGCAGGGCTACCAGGTGTTGATGATCGATTACCGCGGCTATGGCCTGTCGCAGGGCGAGCCGAGCCTGCCGGAGGTGTACCAGGACATCGCCGCGGCCATGGCCTGGCTGGACCAGGCGCCGGAGGTCAAGGGCAAGCCGCTGGTACTGCTGGGGCAGAGCCTTGGCGGGGCCATGGCCATTCACTACCTGGCGGCCCACCCGGAGCAGCGCCAGCGTTTCAGTGCCCTGGTGTTCGATGGGGTGCCGGCCAGTTACCGTGCGGTCGGGCGCTTTGCCCTCAGCACCTCGTGGATGACTTGGCCGCTGCAGGTGCCGCTGTCGTGGCTGGTGCCGGACGGCGATAGCGCGATCCGCTCGATCGAGCAACTGAGCAGCCCGCCCAAGCTGTTCTTCCACAGCATCGACGACACCCTGGTGCCGATGGACAACGGCATCCGCCTGTACCAGCACGCGCCAGCGCCGAGGGTGCTGCAACTTACCCGTGGCGGCCACGTGCAGACCTTCGCCGACCCGACCTGGCGCCAGGTGATGCTGCGCTTCCTCGACGACCCCAGCCATTTCAACGGCCTGCGGCGGCTGGCCGAAGTGCCCAATTACCCTGACGAGAAGAACAAGCAATGAGTGAAGAACGCAACGCCATCCCGCTGATCCTGACTGGTGTCGGTAGCATCATCGTGACGGTTGGGGCCTTGTGGTACTACGGTTACCTACATTTCGCCAAGCCCGAAGATGCCCTGTTGCTGCAGGACTTCACCATGCTCAAGACCCTCCCCGGCGAGGACTACAAGGTCTCGCTGGACCCGGCAGCCCAAGTGGCCCAGTGCGTGGATGGTGTGCTGGTGCTGTTCGATACTCAGCAGAAAGGCCTGACAGGGGTGCTGGTGGACAACCGCAAGCGCGCGGTGCGTTGCATGGGTGAGGAAACCCCGCAGCAGGTGCAGTGAGCCTCGATCTTGTTGCCTGTACTGGCCCTTTCGCGGCTGAAGCCGCTCCCACAGGGTCGGGGCTGTACGCGGTCCCTGTGGGAGCGGCTTCAGCCGCGAAAGGGCCAGTACAGGCAAAAGAAAGCCCCGCTTCGATCGCGGGGCTTGTCAGTTCAGCTAGCCAGTCTTACTGCTGTACCTGGCTCACCGAGCGCGGCGCTACCGGCTGGTTGTCGTTGGAGATGGTCACCTCCACCCGACGGTTCTGCGCACGCCCCGAATTGCTCGAGTTGTCCGCTACCGGGTACTCCTTGCCATAGCCCTGGGCGACGATGCGTGCCGGGTCGACGCCGGCACGTACCAGTGCCATGCGCACGCTGTTGGCGCGACGTTCGGAGAGGGTCTGGTTGTAGTTGGCCGAGCCTACGCTGTCGGTATAACCCTCGACGATCACCTTGCGCTCCGGGTTTTCCTGGAGGAACTGCGCCAGCTTGGTGACGTTCGGGTAGGCGTTGCTTTTGAGTTCGGCCTTGTTGAAGTCGAACAGCACATCACCAAAGGTGACCAGCGTGCCGCGGTCGGTCTGCTTGGCGTTGAGGCTGTCCTGCAGCTTGGCGATCTGTGCGTCGCGGGCGTCCAGCTTGGCCTGGGCGCGCTGGGCCGAGGCGTTTTTCAGTTCACCTTCGGCGGTGCGCAGGGCGATGGTCTGCTTGGCCACCTCGACGCGCTGGTTGGTCAGGTAGGCCAACTGGTCGACCTTCTGCTCGTCTTCACGGTCCATGTAGGCCTTGTCGGCCTTGTTCAGCCAGTCCTGGGCGTCCTTGGTCTCCAGCGCCGCAACCTTGCTCGATTGCGGGTCGCTCTGCAGCGAGGAGAAGTTGGTGCGGGCCGATTCGAGGTTGGCATTAGGGTCGTGCGAGCAGGCAGCAAGACCGACGCTCAGGGCCAGCAGGGCGGGAATCATGACGTAGTTGCGCATAGTGTTCATCCTTTGATCGTTTGCGAAGGCCGAGGTGGGCGGGGCAGGGCTCACTGAGCGCTGCGCAGGCCTTCCTCACGTACGTCCTGAACGCCCTCGCGGGCATCCTGCACGGCCTTCTGGGCCTTGGCCGCCTGGGCTTTGCGTTCGGCGAGGCGGGCGTCCCATTCGGCCTGTTCGGCCAGGCGCCTGGCGTCGTCGTACTTCTTGTCGTGCATGGCGATCTCGGCCTGCTTGAACTTGTCCTGGGCCGCTTTCATTTCCACGGCGGCGAACTCGGTGCCGCCAGCGCTGACGGCGGAGTTCACGGCGGACTGGGTGACTGCATACTGCTCGGTGGGCGGGTTGCCGGCACAGCCGGCCAGGACCAAACTGCTGCCCAGGGCCAGTGCTGCCAGCTTGAACCCGCGCACATGAGTGGATGAGGGTTTGTAGATGCGGGTGTTCTTGGTGGTCAGTTCCATTGGTTCACTCCTGTTTACGACATTGTCCGTAGCAGTCCATCGCTCGTTCCCTGACACGTGCGCGCGCTTCAGCTCAACGGTGCACAACGGCAGGTGTGCAGGGTTTTAGCGTGATGGCTATTGGCTGTGACTGACGCGTTTTTCGGATAGTTCAGAAAAAATCATCCCGAGCGGACAACTATTTCTGACTGATCGGTCAGTGCGATTGGCCTGGAACTTTTGTGGGATGCAGCGGTATTCCGGGCCTTATCAGGCCCGGAACGGTGAGGTGGCGGGTTACTTCTCGCTGTCGGCTGCAGGGTTGCTCAGAGTTTGCAGATGCTGTCGCGACAGTGACAGGAAGCGCGGAGTAGGGCCGATGTCCTCGTACAGCGGGTCGCCTTCCTCGTCGGTGGCGATGACCTGGCGGCCCTGCACATAGGGGAAGCTGGCTTCCAGTTCCTCGAGGGCTGCCGCGACCAGTTCACCGAGCAGTTCCTCGGCGGTGCGCTTGGGGTACATGTCGATCAGCGCGGCCAGGCGCGCTTCTGACTCAAGGTCCAGGTGCAGGACATGGCCCGTGGGGCTGAGGGTACCGGCGGCATTCTGTTCCCAGTGCTGGGCGAGTTCACGGATTTTCATGATGACCTCTGTTGACGCCTTCAAGGGCTGCATTGCATGGGAGTGTCGTGCTTTCACTTTAGTTTGCTTTGGCCGATCACGGCTTGCCATCGGCGCCTGGCTGTGGGCACTCTTGGAGCGAATACCGCACTCCCCTGTGGGAGCGGGTTCACCCGCGAACACCGGCGCAGCCGGTGCCAGGCGCCGCGCTGGATTCTTCGCGGGTGAACCCGCTCCCACAAGGGATCGCGTAAAGGCTGTAAAGGGATGCAATGCGCCAGAGCCGCGCCGGAGAGAGGGCCAATGACCGATATCGATGTGCGTTTGCGTGAAGATGTCCATGTGTTGGGTGAGCTGCTCGGCGATACCATTCGCCAGCAGCATGGCGAGGCGTTCCTGCAGAAGATCGAGGACATCCGCCACAGTGCCAAGGCCGACCGCCGCGGTGCCGGCGAGCAACTGAGCTCGACCCTGGCGGACCTGGCCGATGAAGACTTGCTGCCCGTGGCCAGGGCCTTCAACCAGTTCCTCAACCTGGCCAACATGGCCGAGCAGTACCAGTTGATCCGCCGCCGCGACGCCGACCAGCCCGAGCCGTTCGAGGCCCGGGTGCTGCCCGAGCTGCTGGCGCGCCTGAAACAGGCCGGGCACAGTAATGATGCCCTGGCCCGGCAATTGGCCAAGCTCGACATCCAGCTGGTGCTCACTGCGCACCCCACCGAGGTGGCCCGCCGCACCCTGATCCAGAAGTACGACGCCATCGCCGGCCAACTGGCAGCCCAGGACCACCGCGACCTGACCGTGGCCGAACGCGAGCAGGTGCGCGAGCGCCTGCGCCGGCTGATCGCCGAGGCCTGGCACACCGAAGAAATCCGCCGCACCCGACCCACGCCGGTGGACGAAGCCAAGTGGGGCTTCGCGGTGATCGAGCATTCGCTGTGGCACGCCATCCCCAACCACTTGCGCAAGGTCGACAAGGCCCTGCTGGAGGCTACCGGCCTGCGCCTGCCATTGGAGGCGGCGCCGATCCGCTTCGCCTCGTGGATGGGCGGTGATCGTGATGGCAACCCCAACGTGACCGCAGCGGTCACCCGCGAAGTGCTGCTGCTGGCACGTTGGATGGCTGCCGACCTGTTCCTGCGCGACATCGATGCGCTGGCTTCCGAGTTGTCCATGCAGCAGGCCGACGAAGCCCTGCGCGAGCGGGTCGGCGACAGTGCCGAACCCTACCGTTCCCTGCTCAAGCAACTGCGCGATCGCCTGCGCGCAACGCGCGCCTGGGCGCATTCGGCATTGACCAGCAGCCAGCCGGCCAGCGCCGAGGTGCTGGTGGACAACCGCGACCTGATCGCGCCGCTGGAGCTGTGCTACCAGTCCCTGCACGCCTGCGGCATGGGTGTGATCGCCGAAGGCCCGTTGCTTGACTGCCTGCGCCGCGCCGTGACCTTCGGCCTGTTCCTCGGCCGCCTGGACGTACGCCAGGACGCCGCCCGCCACTGTGATGCATTGAGCGAGATTACCGACTACCTGGGCCTGGGGCGTTATGCCGACTGGGATGAAGAGCAGCGCATCGAGTTCCTCCAGGCCGAGCTGAAAAACCGCCGGCCACTGCTGCCCGCGCACTTCAAGCCGCAGGCTGATACCGCCGAGGTGCTGGCCACCTGCCGGGAAATTGCCGCCGCACCAGCCGCATCGCTGGGCTCTTACGTCATCTCCATGGCCGGTGCTGCCTCGGATGTGCTGGCGGTGCAGCTGCTGCTGAAGGAGGCCGGCCTGACTCGGCCCATGCGCGTGGTGCCGCTGTTCGAGACCCTGGCCGACCTCGACAATGCCGGCCCGGTAATGCAACGCCTGCTCGGCCTGCCAGGCTACCGCGCCAACCTGCGCGGCCCGCAGGAAGTGATGATCGGCTACTCCGATTCGGCCAAGGATGCCGGTACCACGGCTGCGGCCTGGGCGCAGTACCGGGCGCAGGAAAACCTGGTGCGTATCTGCTCCGAGCACCAGGTCGAGTTGCTGCTGTTCCACGGCCGTGGCGGCACGGTAGGCCGTGGCGGTGGCCCGGCCCACGCAGCGATCCTGTCGCAGCCGCCGGGTTCGGTTGCGGGGCGTTTCCGCACCACCGAGCAGGGCGAGATGATTCGCTTCAAGTTCGGTTTGCCGGGCATCGCTGAGCAGAACCTCAACCTGTACCTGGCCGCCGTGCTCGAAGCCACCTTGTTGCCACCGCCACCACCGCAGCCGGCCTGGCGCGAGGTGATGGACCAGCTTGCCGCCGATGGCGTCAAGGCCTACCGCGGCGTGGTGCGGGAGAACCCCGATTTTGTCGAGTACTTCCGCCAGTCGACCCCGGAGCAGGAACTGGGGCGCCTGCCGCTGGGCAGCCGCCCGGCCAAGCGCCGCGCCGGAGGCATCGAAAGCCTGCGGGCCATCCCGTGGATCTTCGGCTGGACCCAGACGCGCCTGATGCTGCCAGCCTGGCTTGGCTGGGAAACGGCATTGAACAATGCCCTGGCCCGTGGCCAGGGTGAACTGCTGGCGCAGATGCGCGAGCAATGGCCGTTCTTCCGCACCCGCATCGACATGCTCGAGATGGTACTGGCCAAGGCCGATGCGCAGATCGCCGAGGCCTACGACGAACGTCTGGTGCAACCGCACCTGCTGCCTTTGGGTGCGCACCTGCGCGACCTATTGTCGCAGTCGTGCCAGGTGGTGCTGGGCCTTACCGGGCAGCCGGTGCTACTGGCGCACAGCCCCGAGACGCTGGAATTCATCAGCCTGCGCAACACCTACCTGGACCCGTTGCACCGCCTGCAGGCCGAGTTGCTGGCCCGTTCGCGCAGCCGCGAAGCCGCTCTGGACAGCCCGTTGGAGCAGGCCTTGCTGGTCACTGTGGCGGGTATTGCCGCCGGCCTGCGCAACACTGGGTGAGGGTAGGCCCGAAGCGTCCCGGGCGAGTGCTGTGCCGGGCATGCAGGTGGACGAAGAGGGTGGTTGCGCCTGGCGCAACCACCTGCCAGGCCAGCCTTAGGTGGCGCATTCCTGCAACTTTGGGACGCTTGTCTGGCTGCCGGGCGCTGTGTATCTTGAGCAGCCTTCTGACCGATTTATGGTCATACCCGATTTTTCCGGACTTGGCCCTGGTTGCCGAATCCATTGAATTTCATAAAAAAATTTGAGGAGCACGAGATGCGCGTAATTCTGCTGGGAGCTCCCGGGGCCGGTAAAGGTACTCAGGCAAAGTTCATCACCGAAAAGTTCGGTATCCCCCAGATTTCCACCGGTGACATGCTGCGTGCCGCCGTCAAGGCCGGTACCCCGCTGGGCCTGGAACTGAAAAAAGTCATGGATGCCGGCCAGCTGGTCTCCGACGAGTTGATCATCAGCCTGGTCAAGGAGCGCATCGCCCAGCCTGATTGCGCCAAGGGCTGCCTGTTCGACGGCTTCCCACGCACCATCCCGCAAGCCGAAGCCATGGTCGCGGCCGGTGTCGACATCGACGCCGTCGTGGAAATCGCCGTGGACGACGAGGAAATCGTCGGTCGCATGGCTGGCCGCCGCGTGCACCTGGCCTCGGGCCGCACCTACCACGTTCAGTACAACCCGCCGAAAGTGGAAGGCAAGGACGACGAGACAGGTGAAGACCTGATCCAGCGTGATGACGACAAGGAAGAAACCGTTCGCCATCGCCTGTCGGTCTACCACAGCCAGACCAAGCCGCTGGTGGACTTCTACCAGAAGCTGTCGGCTGCCAATGGCGGCAAGCCGAAGTACAGCCACATCGAAGGCGTCGGCTCGGTCGAAGCCATCACCGCCAAGGTCCTGGCAGCCCTGAGCTGATCCAGCGCCTGACGCACCTCGACAACGGCCCGCTTGCGGGCCGTTGTCGTTTGTGGGGCGCGGTCCCTGTGGGAGCGGCCTTGCGTCGCGAAAGGGCTGCGGAGCAGCCCCGGCAATCTTCGCGGCGAAGCTGAAAATGTGGGGCCGCTGCGCGCCCCATCGCGACACAAGGCCGCTCCCACAGAGACCGCGTCAAGGGGCCGTACAGCTGCCCCTTAGGGACACAACGCCGCAGCTGCTCTATACTGCCGCTCTTTTCCCCCTAGTACCTGGATACCCGTTAGATGACCACCCTCCTGGCCCTGGATACCGCCACCGAAGCCTGTTCCGTCGCACTGCTGCATGACGGCAAGGTAACCAGCCATTACGAGGTGATCCCGCGCATGCATGCCCAGAAGCTGCTGCCGATGATCAAGCAGCTGCTGGCCGAGTCCGGCGTGGCGCTGAATGCGCTGGATGCCATCGCCTTTGGCCGTGGCCCGGGCGCGTTCACCGGCGTGCGCATTGCCATCGGTGTGGTCCAGGGCCTGGCCTTCGCCCTGGAGCGCCCGGTTTTGCCGGTGTCCAACCTGGCCGCACTGGCACAGGGCGCGCTGCGCGAACAGGGTGTGCAGCAAGTGGCGGCTGCCATTGATGCGCGCATGGATGAAGTCTATTGGGGCTGCTACCAGGCCACCGAAGGTGAAATGCGCCTGGTCGGCCAGGAGGCAGTGCTGCCGCCCGAGCAGGTGGCGCTGCCGGCGGGTAGCACTGGCGAGTGGTTCGGTGCCGGTACCGGTTGGGGCTATGCCGAGCGCTTGGCGGTGCAGGTGGCCGCCAGTAATGCCAGTGCCTTGCCCAACGCTCTGGACATTCTCGCCCTGGCCAGCTTTGCCTGGGCACGCGGCGAGGCAATCGTTGCCGAACAGGCGCAACCGGTGTACCTGCGCGATAATGTAGCCACACCCAAGAAGCGCTGAGTGCTGCTTGTCGGTTATCGCCGATGACACTAAAACCTTTTGCGCGATCTGTGGTCCAGTTATCACTCGAGCATTAGCGATGGACCCCTGATGCTGCTAAATTGCCATCATTGGTCCTGAGTGCTCATTCCATGCGTATCGACGGTTTCTCATCGCAGTCCTATCCGATCAAGCGCACGCCGCGCAAGGCAGCGGTGCGTGACGAGGCCATCGATGATGCCGAGGTGATCGAGGAGGTCGAGAGCGCCCCTCAGGAAGCCACCGCCCGCCGTCGCAGCGGTGGCTTGCCAGCCCGCCAGCAGGACATGATCTTCCCCCGCGCCCGTGACCGCCGCACCGCTACCGCATTAGCCAGCTACCTGAGCACCGCCGGTTTTACCGACTGGGACATGGAAGTACTGGGGCTCGACCTGTACATTTAGTGGATGAGTCCATCACCACTGCCTTATTTTCTCGGTTGTCCGTCATGGAGCGAAAACGCCTGGCGCGGCTACC
The DNA here is from genome assembly GCF_049486705.1 of Pseudomonas sp. NLJ1. Lineage (NCBI taxonomy): Bacteria > Pseudomonadati > Pseudomonadota > Gammaproteobacteria > Pseudomonadales > Pseudomonadaceae > Pseudomonas > Pseudomonas sp. NLJ1. The sequence continues at coordinate 4,006,505 of NZ_CP137735.1, forward strand.
TGTATCCCGCCGACGCCAACAGCAGTGAAATGCTCGGCTACTACAGCCAGGTATTCAACGCCGTCGAGGGCAATACCACTTTCTACGCACGTCCTGCACCCGGCACCATTGCGCGCTGGGCGCAGATCATGCCCGAACACTTTCGCTTCACTGCCAAGTTCCCGCGAGACATCAGCCATGAAGGCGACCTGCGCGATCAGCTGGAGCCGGCCTTTGACTTCACCCGCCTGATGGCCCCGCTGGGCCAGCGCGTAGCGCCGTACTGGCTGCAGTTGCCGGCCCAGTTCAGCCCCGCACGGCTGGGCGAGCTTTGCCACTTCCTTGACGAAGTCGGGGTGCCGGTAGCAGTGGAGGTGCGTAACCAGGCCTTTTTCGCCAAGGGAGAAGAGGAGCGGTTGCTCAACCGCTTGCTGCATGAGCGCGGCGTGGAACGTATTTGCCTCGACCCGCGCGCCTTGTTCAGCTGCACCTCTCGTGACGCCGCCGTGCTGCATGCGCAAGCGAAGAAGCCCAAGGTACCGCCACGCCCGGCAGCCTTCAGCCAGCACCCGCAGGTGCGTTTCATCGGCCACCCGCAGCTGGAGGCCAACGAGGCCTTTCTTACCCCTTGGGTGGACAAGATCGCCGCCTGGATCGAGGAAGGCCGCCACCCCTACATCTTCCTGCACACCTCGGACAACCGCCTGGCCGCGGCGTTGGCCCAGCGCTTTCACCAACGCCTGATGCAGCGGCTGCCGGGCCTTGCCGCGTTGCCGGAATTGCCGCGCACCCCCGAGGTCGAACAACTGGGGCTACTCTGACCTTTCCCTGACTGCCGGAGGTTGAACCATGGATGTGCAAACCCTGCGAGCCGAAGCCTTCAAGGCCCTGCACGAGCGCGACAGCGCCTTCGTCATCCCCAACCCGTGGGATGCCGGCTCGGCCAAGTTGCTGGCCAGCCTGGGCTTCGAGGCGCTGGCTACCACCAGTGCAGGCCTGGCCTTCAGCCTGGGCCGGCCGGACGCCGAAGGCGCCTTGAGCCTGGAGGATACCCTTGATAATGCCGGCGAGATCGTCGATGCCACCCCGTTGCCGGTGGCCGCCGACCTGGAGAACGGCTTTGGCGACCTGCCCGAAGATTGCGGACAGACCATTCTGCGGGCGGCCGAAGCCGGCTTGGTGGGGGGCTCTATCGAGGATGCCAGTGGTCGCAGCGATACGCCGATCTATGATTTCGGGCTGGCAGTAGAGCGTGTGCGCGCAGCCGTGCAAGCGGCGCGCAGCCTGCCGTTCCCGTTCACCCTGTGCGCCCGGGCAGAGAACCTGTTGCATGGGCGCATGGACCTGGACGACACCATCCGGCGCCTGCAGGCCTATGCCGAAGCCGGTGCCGATGTGCTCTACGCGCCCGGGCTGCGTACTGTCGAGGAAATCCGCGCGGTGGTGCAGGCCGTCGCGCCACGGCCGGTGAATGTGCTGATGGGCATGGCGGGCGTGCCGTTGAGCGTCAACCAGTTGCAGGACCTGGGCGTGCGCCGCATCAGTGTCGGCTCATCGCTTGCCCGTGCCGCATTGGGGGCCTTCCACCGGGCTGCGCTGGAGATTCGCGATGAGGGCACCTTCGGCTACGGTGAGCAGGCGCTGCCGTTCGCCCAACTCAACGACCTGTACCGCCGCTGATGAGGGCCGTGCTGGCGTTGCTGGCCGGCCTGTCGTTGATTGCCGGGCTGGCCTGGCAGCTGGGTTGGCGTCTGCCCGCCGCGTGGAACCCATGGGCGCCGCTGGACGTGCGTCAGCCCCCCAATCTGTTGACCCCTTACAAGCTGTCCCGCCTTCGCGATGACCCGGCGCTGTGTCGCCTGGCACTTCAAACCAGTCAGTTGCGCTACCGGGCGCAAGCCGACAGTTCGGCTTCTGCCGACTGCCCATTGCGCAACGTATGGCGCATCGACGGTGGTCATGCTCGGCTTGGCAGCAGCTTCCTGGCCAGTTGTCCGTTGGCAGTGGCGTATGCACTGTTCGAAAACCATGGCCTGCAGCCTGTGGCGCAACGGGTGTTGGGGCAGCCGGTGACGCAGGTCGACCACCTGGGCAGTTTTGCCTGCCGCAATGTCTACCATCGCAAGCAGGGGCGCCTGAGCCAGCACGCCACGGCCGATGCCCTGGACATCAGCGGCTTTCGCCTGCAAGACGGCCAGCGTATCGTCCTTGCGCGGGACTGGCAGGCGGGTGGGCAGAAGGCGGAGTTCCTTCGTCAGGTGCAGCAGGCGGCCTGCGACAGTTTCAGCACGGTACTGGGGCCAGACTACAACGCTGCACATCACAACCACTTTCATGTGGACATGGGCCGCTGGCAGATCTGTCGCTGAGCGTGGGCGCGGTCAGGCGTGGGCGCGCACGTTGTTCAGCACCACCGGGCGTGCCCAGTGAATGTCGAACTCCAGCTCGTTCTGTTGCTTGGCCAAAGTAGGGGTGTCGAACGGCTCGGGGGCCGGCTCCAGCAGGTTGGTCTCGAACTCGGCGATCGGCAGGAACAGCGAGCGCGGGGTAGGGCCGGGGCCGGGTTCGGCAATGGGGTGACCCTGGCTCATCACCACCGGGCGAAGCCAGCTGTTGCTGATATCGAGTTGGCGCTGCTGCTCGATCAGCTCGACTGCGCTGAACGGCTTGGGGGCGGGCGGCAGCAGATTGGCTTCGAGTTCTGCCTTGGGCAGGAACAGGGGCTCGGGCGGTGCCACCTCGGTGTCGTGTACCGGGCAGGCACGCTGTGCGTCGATCAGGGCCAGCGCGCGGGCGCCGCCGATCGGCTCGCCGCTGCTCTGGTCGTATTGCACGAACGACTGGCTGACGCTGTCTACCGGCTCTTCCTGCTGCTCAGCCATGGCCCGGGCAAAGAAATCCTGCCACAGGTGGCTGACGCCCCCGAGTGCCTGGGTGTTGTGCTGACTGTAGTTGCCGACAGGCGACAGGTAGGTCAAGCCGATGGGAAGAGTATCTGACATGGCAGTCGCGCGCGTTGTGCTCTGGCAGAATAGCGGGATATTGCCTGTATCGGCTGCGAGGGCCGATACATTAGTGGCTGGGTTCAATTTCTAGGTGTGAATGATGCAAGAGCAGGGCACAGGTATCCGGGTCGAGGCGCTGTCGGCTGAATTCGAGGCGCAAGCCGCTGCGTGGGCACAGCGCCTTGAGTTGCCGCTGCAGGACGACGCTGCCGGGTTTGCCGTGCAGGTGGGCGTTGATGGTTTGCAGATCCAGCAACTGGGCCCGCAGGCACCGGGGCCGGTGCGGGTGGACTTCGTCGAAGGCCAGGCCGCGCACCGGCGCCAGTTTGGCGGCGGCAACGGGCAGATGATTGCCAAGGCGGTGGGCATCGCTCAGGGGGTGCGACCGCAGGTGCTGGATGCCACGGCGGGGCTGGGCAAGGATGCGTTCGTGCTGGCCAGCCTGGGCTGCCAGATGACCCTCATCGAGCGCCAGCCGCTGATTGCCGCGTTGCTGGAAGATGGCCTGGCGCGGGCCCGCGTGGATGAAGAAGTGGGGCCGATTGTCGGGCGCATGCGCTTGCTGACCGGCAACGCCATCGAGCGTATGCGTGCCTGGGAAGGCGAAGCCCCGCAGGTCATTTACCTCGACCCGATGTTCCCGCACCGCGACAAGAGCGCGCTGGTGAAAAAGGAAATGCGTGTGTTCCGGCCCTTGGTCGGTGATGACCTGGACGCCCCGGCGTTGCTCGAAGCTGCGCTGGCGTTGGCCAGCCACCGGGTGGTGGTGAAGCGACCGCGCAAGGCGCCGATCATCGATGGGCCCAAGCCGAGTCACAGCCTGGAGGGCAAATCGAGCCGGTATGACATTTATCCGAAGAAGGCGCTCAAGGCCTGATTTGGCTATGCCTGTGCGGGCCTCTTCGCGGGTAAACCCGCTCCCACAGGATCGATGTGATCCTGAAGTTTGTGCAGCACTTGTGGGAGCGGGTTTACCCGCGAAGAGGCCCGCACAGGCATCCAGATATCAGGGCTGGAACGCCCGCATGAACACCCTGACCACCTCGCGCACATGTGCCTCGGCCTCATCCCCCTCCAGCGGCCCCGCGCACCCCAGCAGCAAGCGGTAATCCGGTGCGCCCTTGACCAGGCAGAAGAAGTGCTCCGCCGCACGCAGCGGGTTGTCGATGCGCAGCAGCCCGCGCTCGTGCGCCCCGCGCAGCAAAGCTTCCATCCCCGCTAGCACGCGCTTGGGCCCGGCTTCGTAGAAGTACTCGCCAAAGCTCGGGTCGAGGCTGCCCTGGGCCATGATCAGGCGGCACAGCTTGACTGCTTCGTCGCTGCTGATCAGCGCCTGGAAGCCACGGGCAATGGTCAGCAGTACCTCCTCCACCGGCGCCCCGTCGGGGTACTCGAACAGCAGGTCAGGCAACTGGATCTGACAGGTGGCCATCACCGCCGAGCAGAACAGCGTCTGCTTGTCGGTGAAGTGGCTGTACACAGTAAGCTTCGAAACACCTGCCGCCGCAGCGACCGCATCCATGCTGGTGTTGGCGTAGCCAAGGCTGAGGAACAGGGCCTTGGCCGCTTCGAGAATCGCCTCGCGCTTGGCCAGATCCTTGGGCCGGCCCGGGCCGATGGGGGCGTCGTTGGACATTGTGGTCTGCATCTGGTTGAAGAAACAACATCTTAACGGGTCAGGCGCCATCCGGCTAAACCTGCGGGCAAAACCTGCTGTTTGTCAGCGAAAAGCTGATCGACAGTGAGGTAGGAGATCGAGTGCGACAAAAGCCTAATGCGTGTCGATAAATTGACGGACTAATTTTAGCGTTCGTAAGTTCGCGCCATTCGTCGTTTAATTGACTTTTCGTCCAAGGCAGAAATGCGCCAAAGGGGACGGGTTGCCAAGTCCAAGACCTTGATTTTCAAGTCCAGAGCTCGATAAGTGAGGCTCCGATCCACATGGGCATCGAGTCGCTGACTTATGCCGCAAGGGCCTGCCATTGCGCTTCGCTGGCCTAGACTCCGCTGAAGGGCCTGTAGGATAAGGCTTACAAGGGGAGGACAGGGAGCGTTTTTCATGGGAGGCAGGAAGATGATGCCGGACCCCGTAAAAATCATACGCGTGATGCTAATCGATTGTCGGCCACTGGTGCTCTTGGGGCTTCACGATCTGATTGATGCCAGAAAACCCCGTATGGAAGTGAGTGGCCAGGCCACCACCTATACCCATGCGCTGGATCTTGCCGATCAATTGCGGCCAGATGTCATTTTCTTCAGCTTTTTTCCAGATGCGCTGGACCCGCTCGAGGTAGTTGCCGAACTCGCGCGCACTGGCGGCATGAAAGTGCTGGTGCTCAAGGGGGGGTACGAGACCGTCCCCGTTGCACTGGCCATCGAGGCGGGCGCGCTTGGCATCGTGCTGGCCGAGGACTCAACGGAGTCGATTATCCAGGCCATCATCAAAGTCCACCATTGCGACATCGGGCTGGACAGAGCCTGGGTCAGTGGGCTTTCCGGTTATGCCTCGGCCAGGCATATACCGTTCAGGTGCAATCCGGCGCAGGCGAAACATGCACGGCTGACGTTGCGCGAGCGGGAACTCGTTCGCGCCATCGTTGGTGACCCGTCCGCCAAGTACCTGTGCATTGCCGGGCGCCTGGGTATCAGCGAGCACACCGTGCACAATCACCTCAGCAACATCTATCAGAAGCTCAACCTCACCAACCGCATCGACTTGCTGATGTATGCGGTGCGTCACGGACTCATCGGTGGCGAAGAGCCGCCTGCATCCACATTGGGGGAGATGGACTGAATACCCAGTGGCCAGGGCCTTTGGGGGCGAAGCTTGTCCTATCCTGCAAAAGTACACGCTGCGAAGGTAATGCCAGTCAGTTAGCGTCATTGGGGCTGCTGCGCAGCCCATCGCCGGCAAGCCGGGCTCCCACAGGGACCGCGAAAATCTTGAGGTCTGCGCCCTACCTGTGGGAGCCGGCTTGCCGGCGATGGGTCGCAAAGCGGCCCCAAATCGCTTAACAGACTGGCATTACGCTGCGAGGGTGGTTTCCAGCCACCCTCGCAGGTTTCACGCACGCAATGTTTCAGGCGCTGCCATTGAAGATGTCGTTGTTGTCGATGTGGACCCCGACCAGGGTGATGGTCGTCGTCTGCCCGCCGGATTCGGCAATGGTCACGATGCTGTCTGCGCCAGTGTTGTCGATCGACTGGACGACGGCATTTGGATCGCCATTGAGCACCAGCGTGTCTCGTTGCCCCGCGCCTGCATCGAACCCGCTGACCTGGTAGAGGAGCTCATCGGTCGACAGGTCGACGTTGAAGGCATCGCGCTGGCCGGTCGTGCCAACCAGGGTGAAGTCGAACGGTGCGTTGTCCGGTTCGTTGGCGAACAGGTTGGCGTCGAACGTGCTACTCGCGGAGTCGCCATCTTTGTCCGTCAGCGTGGCACTGAACTGCAATTTGACGTCGCTGGCCAGGTTCTCGGTTTCCTTGATGAACTCGATTACCGGGATCTTGATGTCGCCTCGCCCCATCGTCAGTTGAACGGCGTCGATCAGCGTCGAGCCTTCCTTCTGGACCAGGAAGGACACTTGGCCGCCAGCCTCTGGTGTCAGGGTATTCACCTCGGTCAGGTTCGACGTCGTCCCGTCCGCGTAGTAGATCCGGTAGTACAGGTCCTCGGTCGCGGTGTTGTAGCCCGCTACGGAGTTGTCGATGAAGATCTTCATGCCCGTCAACAGCGTCTCAGGGTTGATCACGAAACTCTCATCGGCGGCGCTGATCGCTGCCAGGTTGTCGCCCTGGAGCACGTTGTTGGCGACGCCGATACCGGAAGTGCTGACGTTCATGGCCGCTGGGTCGATGTACGACGGCTGGGGATTGGTCTGTAGCGAGGCTTCGGTCGGGTCGGGGGCCCCGAGCCCTATGCCGGTGAAGATGTCTGCCGTCGAGGCGAGTGCTTTGGCGGAGAAGAACACGATCTCCTCGGATGCCGATGGAATGGTCGGGTCGTTCGTTTTGGGGATCAGCAAGGTGCGAACAGGGTCCGGGCCGCCGGCATCGAGCGAGCCGTTGGCACTGCTGAACGTGGTGACCGAACTGAAGCCTTGCACCAGGTCCAGTGTATAGCTGCCATTGGCAAAGGCCGTCAGCGTGTAGTCGATCGTGGTGTTGGCCGTTGTGGCGTTATTGTCGAAGTCCCCGGTCAAGGTGCCGTTGAAGTGGAACGCACCATTGGCGTCGGGCGAAGGCGACGTCTCGGTGAGTGTGCCGGTACCGGTCGTAGTGGTGTTGTCTGGCCTGACCAGCGTGAACTGGCCACCTACCAGCGAAATGTCCAGACCGGTCGTCCCCAGGCCGTCGGCGCCGATCGTACTGTTCCAGAACCCATATTGCGGCAGGATACTCCCGGTTCCGATCAGGTTGCCGAAGGCAAGTGTCGGTCCATCATCGTGGAATACCAGGTTCTGCCCGATGTTCAGGGTAGCCTGGGCGCTGTCGCCGTCCTTGTCGGTCTTGGTCGCGGTCAAGGTCACCAGGTTGTCGGCGGTCAGGGTCTTCGAGTCATCGGGGTTGCTGGCGTCGGGATGCACGACGGCGCGAAGCTGGTCGAGGGTGACTTCGCCGTTGCTGGCGACGCTGACGGTGAACACCAGGTGGTTGCCGACGGCCGTGCGGCCTTCCACCACGGTGCCGTTGAGCGACAGATTGACTGCCGAGCCGGTAGCCGTGTCGGTCAGGCCGGAGGCGCCGGCCACCACGCCCAAGGCGTAGGTGAGCGTACCGGCGTCATCGGCGCCGAAGGCCGAGGTGAAGTTGGCGGCGAAGCTCTGGGTGGCGTCGGTCGCCAGGAATGTTTCATCGACGGTCAGGACCGGTTCCGTGCCGGTGGTGCTGATGCTTGGACCGTCATCCTTGAATTCCAGGTTCTGCCCGATGTTGAGGGTGGCCTGCGCGCTGTCGCCATCCTTGTCGGTCTTGGTCGCAGTCAAGGTCACCAGGTTGTCGGCGGTCAGGGTCTTCGAATCATCGGGGTTGCTGGTATCGGGATGTACGATGGCGCGGAGCTGGTCGAGGGTGACCTCGCCGTTGCTGGCGACGCTGACGGTGAACACCAGGTGGTTGCCGACGGCCGTGCGGCCTTCCACTACGGTGCCGTTGAGCGAGAGGTTGACTGCCGAGCCGGTGGCCGTGTCGGTCAGGCCGGAGGCGCCGGCCACCACGCCCAGGGCGTAGGTGAGCGTACCGGCACCATCGGCGCCGAAGGCCGAAGTGAAGTTGGCGGCGAAGCTTTGCGTGGCGTTGGTCGTCAGGTCCGTTTCATCGACAGTCAGGACCGGTTCCGTGCCGGTGGTGCTGATGCTTGGGCCGTCATCCTTGAACACCAGGTTTTGGCCGATGTTGAGTATGGCCTGGGCGCTGTCGCCGTCCTTGTCGGTCTTGGTCGCGGTCAAGGTCACCAGGTTGTCGGCGGTCAGGGTCTTCGAGTCATCGGGGTTGTTGGTGTCGGGATGCACGACGGCGCGAAGCTGGTCGAGGGTGACCTCGCCGTTGCTGGCGACGCTGACGGTGAACACCAGGTGGTTGCCGACGGCCGTGCGACCTTCCACTACGGTGCCATTGAGCGACAGGTTGACTGCCGAGCCGGTGGCCGTATCGATCAAGCCGGAGGCGCCGGCCACCACGCCGAGGGCGTAGGTGAGCGTACCGGCGCCATCGGCGCCGAAGGCCGAGGTGAAGTTGGCTGCGAAGCTCTGGGTGGCGTCGGTCGCCAGGATTGTCTCATCGACAGTCAGGACCGGTTCCGTACCCGTGGTGCTGATACTGGGCCCATCGTCTTCGAAGCTCATTTTGGAGCCGATTTCGGCGGTTGCGGTAGAAACCTGGCGTAGCATGAAACCGCCGATATCGAAGTCGGCATGTTCATTGCCTTTGGCGTCGACGGCGGCCCCATTCTCGACGAGTACGCGGTTGTGATCCTGTGTGGTGGTGTACTCGATCTTCTGGCCGGCTTTGATGCCGGTGAGGGTGGCGACGCCGGAAGCAAAGCTGATGACGATACTCGGGTCATTCACCGACCCGTTTGAATTCTCGATCACCTGGCCAGTGGCGATATTGATGACGCGAACGTTGGTGATCGCCACCGCCGCATCGTTGGCGTAGCCATTGACGAAATTCACGCCAGGTTCAGCGGCGGTGCTGAAGGCGCTGATCCTGACCACGGCGCTCTTGCCGCTTTGCAACTGCACGACATCGAACGTGGCCGACCTTGCATTGAACACGGCGGTGAAGTCGACGTTAGCTTCGATATCCGCTTCGTTCTGGTCCAGGTTGGGAATGGTCACATTCTGCCGGGCACCGGTGACGAAGGTAAAACGGACACCTTCCTGTTCCACGATCATCTGGTTGTTGGTGCCGAAGGTGGTCGGGCCGCCCGCCTGGCTGGTATTGATCGTATCGCCCGTGGTGATGTTGGCACCGCTCGACTGGTCGGCCGGGTCCTTGCCGGTGGCGATGATCGTCGGGTCGGTGATGCGCAGGATGCCTCCATCATTGACGACGGTCGGGTTCGCGGTGGTGAACATCAGGAACAGGTTCTGGCCGGAGGGTGCGTTGGCCAGGCTGAATGCCAGGTCCTGGCTGGTGCCGATGAACACCTTGTTCAGCAGATTGACCGCATCGTCAGGGTTGCCCGTGTTCGGGTGCTTCAGCGGCTGGTATTCCACCGTCCAGATCTTGCCGCCGCTGACGGGCGATCCGGTTTCTTCGATATAGCCCGCGAAGATGATCGCGCCTGTCGGCCCGCCAGCGCGGCCCAGCACGATGTTGTTGTTGGTATCGGTGTAGAGCAGGATGTCGACGCCATTGAGGGTATCCAGCCCGCTGTCCAAGCCATTGAGAGGCGCGCCAACGCTGTTGGTGAAGCTGATGTCGGTGATGCTGCCTCCCGGTACCGGGGTGATGCTGAACGCATTGCTCCCGGTGTTGCCGACGGCGCCGGTATAGCCGCTCAAGGCGGCACCTGCCGGGGTACCGGCCCCCAGTGTGGTCAAGCGGGTCGAGAAGGCGGAGGGCAGGGACGCCACCAGGATGTCGTTGTCGTCGGCATCCGAGGCCGGGGTTGGTGTGGCTGTGCCGTTCTGCAACGCGGCCGTTTCGTCCAGCGTCACGCTCACACCGGTCGCGGTGATGATCGGCGCGCTGTCTGTGAACGAGGCCGTGGCCATCACATCGTCAGCGCTGCCTAACACTTGGTCAGCACCCGTGGCGGTCGCGCTGAGCAGGAAGGTGGCGCCCGCCGAGTCGTCGGGGTTGACGTACCACGAGGTGGTGATGCTGCCGTTGACCTGGCCGTCGAGATCGTCAGCGCCGCCGTCGGTCACGTACCAGGGGGTGTGACCTTCGCCGGAGCTGTTGGCGAGTACATCGTCGGGGGTGCCCCACAGCTTGTCCGCACCGGCGTCCGTGACATGGTCCACCTCGAATGCGACCGTGCTGCCAGCCGCAAAGCCGCTGGCCGTGATGGTGGCAGTGCTGCCAGGACTATAGTCGCTCAGGTCGGTGGTAACGGTTGGTGAGGAGATGGGGGGTAGGTCGTCGCCGGAGGGGCTGCTGTGTTTGTCCGTTGGCGAGGCGTTCTTCTTGCGAATAGTCATGGCTCTCTCCCAGGCACTGCCGGTTGTAGAGGCCGGACCAGGCCTCTGTAATAGGCCTCCACTATGGCGAAGCGCCATGAGTCACGCATCGGCTGATACTCCTAGGCGGGGTGGGAGTATCGGACTACATGGCACTGGCGCCGGGAGGCCGAAGGCGCACGGTCGCATGTTGTTCAACGCGCGCCTGTCGTATTCGGCTGCAGCCTCTTCCCGGCGTCCGTTGCCTGACTTAATATACTCTCCAGTACAAATATTGAATGTGCCCTCCGCGAAAGGATTCATCATGTTGCGCCATGCCTTGTCCATCGCTCTGTCCGCCGCTGCCGTGCTGTTGCTGGCGGCGTGCGGCCAGGAAGCCGCCCCACCTGCTGCGCCGCGCCCGGCGCTGGTGGTGCAGCCGCAGCCGGCCGAAGCCGCTGCCGACAGTTACCCCGGCGAAGTGCGGGCGCGCTTCGAGCCGGAGCTGGCTTTCCGCATCGGCGGCAAGGTCAGCAAACGCCTGGTCGAGGAGGGGCAGCGGGTCAAGGCCGAGCAGCCGCTGGCCGAACTTGACCCGCAGGATGTGCGCCTGCAACTGGAAGCCAACCGTGCCCAGTTGGCGGCCGCCGAAGCCAACCTGTCGCTGGTGCGCGCCGAGCGTGATCGTTACCAGAAGCTGCTGGACCGGCAGATGGTCAGTCATTCCCAGTTCGATAACGCCGAAAACCTCTATCGCGCCGGCCTAGCCCGGCTGAAACAGGCCAAGGCCGAGTTCGACGTGGCCGGCAATCAGGCTGAATATGCCGTGCTGCGCGCACCCCAGGCCGGGGTGATCGCCAAGCGCCAGGTGGAAGTGGGCCAGGTGGTCGCCGCAGGGCAGACCGTGTTCACCCTGGCCGCCGATGGCGAGCGGGAAGTGGCCATCGGCCTGCCGGAGCAGCAGTTCGCCCGCTTCGCCGTGGGCCAGCCGGTGAGCGTGGAGCTGTGGTCGCACCCGCAAGAGCGCTTCCAGGGGCGCATCCGCGAGCTGTCACCGGCCGCCGACCCGCGTTCGCGCACTTTCGCTGCCCGCATCGCCTTTACCTCGGCCGCCACACCGGCGGAGCTGGGCCAGAGCGCCCGGGTATTCATCGCCCACGAAGGGCTGATCCCGCTGGCGGTGCCCCTGTCGGCAGTCACTGCGGAAAACGGCCAGGCCTACGTCTGGCGGGTCACCAAGGACAGCCGCCTGGAGCGGGCAGTGGTACGCCTGGGGGCTTATGGTGCCGACAGCGTACCCGTGCTCGAAGGCCTCGCCCCCGGCGACTGGGTAGTCGCCGCGGGTGGCCATGTATTGCGCGAGGGCCAGGAGATACGCCCCGTGGATCGTACCAATCGCGTAGTGAACCTGACGGCCAAGGAGTAAGTCCCGATGGGTTTCAACCTTTCTGCCTGGGCGCTGCGCAACCGCCAGATCGTCCTGTTCCTGATGGTCCTGCTGGCGGCCATTGGCGCCATGTCCTACACCAAGCTCGGCCAGAGCGAGGACCCACCGTTCACCTTCAAGGCCATGGTCATTCGTACCCTGTGGCCTGGTGCCACTGCCGAGGAAGTGTCGCGGCAGGTTACCGAGCGCATCGAGAAGAAGCTGATGGAAACCGGCGAGTACGAGCGGATCGTCTCGTTTTCCCGCCCCGGCGAATCGCAGGTCACCTTCATGGCCCGCGACTCGCTGCATTCCAAGGACATCCCCGAGCTGTGGTACCAGATCCGCAAGAAGGTCGCGGACATCCGCCACACTTTGCCGCCGGAAATCCAGGGCCCGTTTTTCAATGACGAGTTCGGCACCACCTTCGGCAACATCTATGCGCTGACCGGTGAGGGCTTCGACTACGCGGTGCTCAAGGACTATGCCGACCGTATCCAGATCCAGCTGCAGCGGGTCAAGGACGTGGGCAAGGTCGAGCTGATCGGCCTGCAGGACGAGAAAATCTGGATCGAGCTGTCCAACCTCAAGCTGGCCACCCTCGGCGTGCCACTGGAGGCCGTGCAGCAGGCCCTGCAGGAACAGAATGCGGTCAGCACCGCCGGCTTCTTCGAAATGCCCAGCGAGCGCCTGCAACTGAGGGTGAGCGGGCGCTTTGACAGCGTCGAGCAGATTCGCCAGTTCCCCATCCGCGTGGGCGATCGCACCTTCCGTATTGGCGATGTGGCCGAAGTGCACCGCGGCTTCAACGACCCGCCCGCACCGCGCATGCGCTTCATGGGCGAGGATGCCATTGGCCTGGCGGTGTCGATGAAGGACGGCGGCGACATCCTGGTGCTGGGCAAGGCATTGGAAAGCGAGTTCGAGCGCCTGGCCCGCAGCCTCCCGGCCGGCATGGAGCTGCGCAAGGTTTCGGACCAGCCGGCGGCGGTCAAGGCCGGCGTGGGCGAGTTTGTCCAGGTGCTGGTCGAGGCGCTGGTCATCGTGCTGCTGGTGAGCTTCTTCTCGCTGGGCCTGCGCACGGGGCTGGTGGTGGCGCTGGCTATCCCGCTGGTGTTGGCCATGACCTTCGCCGCCATGCACTACTTCGGCATCGGCCTGCACAAGATCTCCCTTGGCGCGCTGGTGCTGGCCCTGGGCTTGTTGGTCGATGATGCGATCATTGCCGTGGAGATGATGGCGATCAAGATGGAGCAGGGCTACGACCGCCTCAAGGCGGCCAGCTACGCCTGGAGCAGCACCGCCTTCCCGATGCTCACCGGCACCCTGATAACGGCGGCGGGCTTCCTGCCCATTGCCACGGCAGCCTCCAGTACGGGCGAATACACCCGTTCGATCTTCCAGGTGGTGACCATCGCCTTGCTGACCTCCTGGGTGGCCGCCGTGGTATTCGTGCCTTACCTGGGCGAGCGCCTGCTGCCAGATCTGGCCAAGCTGCATGCCGCGCGCCATGGCAAGGACGGCCACGCGCCAGACCCTTACGCCACACCGTTCTACCAGCGTGTACGGCGTGTGGTGGAGTGGTGCGTGCGGCGGCGCAAGACGGTGATCCTGCTGACCATTGCCGCCTTTGTCGGCAGTATCCTGCTGTTCCGCTTCGTGCCCCAGCAGTTCTTCCCGGCCTCCGGGCGCCCGGAGTTGATGGTCGACCTGAAACTGGCCGAGGGTGCCTCGCTGGCCAACACCGCCGAGCGGGTCAAGCAACTGGAGGCGTTGCTCAAGCAGCAGGAGGGTATCGACAACTACGTGGCCTATGTGGGCACCGGTTCGCCGCGTTTCTACCTGCCGCTGGACCAGCAGCTGCCGGCGGCCAGCTTCGCCCAGTTCGTGGTACTGGCCAAGTCGATGGAGGACCGCGAGCGCCTGCGCAGCTGGCTGATCACCACCGTGGACCAGCAGTTCCCCGACCTGCGTGCCCGGGTCACCCGCCTGGAAAACGGCCCGCCCGTGGGTTACCCGGTGCAGTTCCGGGTAACTGGCGAGCACATCGAGAAGGCCCGTGCGCTGGCCCGCGAAGTGGCCGACAAGGTGCGCCAGAACCCGCATGTGGTCAACGTTCATCTGGACTGGGAAGAGCCGAGCAAGGCGGTGTTCCTCGAGATCGACCAGGACCGCGCCCGCGCCCTGGGCGTGAGCACCGCGCACCTGTCGAGCTTCCTGCAAAGCTCGCTGACCGGCACCACGGTCAGCCAGTACCGCGAGGACAACGAGCTGATCGAGATCCTGCTGCGCGGCACCCGCCAGGAACGCAGCGAGCTGGGCAACCTCGGCAGCCTGGCATTGCCGACCGACAATGGCCAGAGCGTGGCGCTGTCGCAGGTCGCGACCCTGGAGTACGGCTTCGAGGAAGGCATCATCTGGCACCGTAACCGCCTGCCGACGGTGACCGTGCGCGCCGATATCTACGACAAGGAGCAGCCGGCGACGCTGGTGAAGCAGATAGAGCCGACCCTGCATGACATCCGCGCCAAGCTGCCGGATGGCTATTTGCTGGAAGTGGGCGGCACGGTCGAGGACTCCGAGCGCGGGCAAAAGTCCGTGAATGCCGGCATGCCGCTGTTCGTGGTGGTGGTGCTGAGCTTGCTGATGATCCAGCTGCGCAGCTTCTCGCGCACGGTGATGGTGTTCCTCACTGCGCCTCTGGGGCTGATTGGCGTGACCTTGTTCCTGCTGGTGTTCCGCCAGCCGTTCGGCTTTGTCGCCATGCTCGGCACCATTGCCCTGGCGGGGATGATCATGCGCAACTCGGTGATCCTGGTGGACCAGATCGAGCAGGACATTGCGGCGGGTATGGAGCGCTGGCAGGCGATCATCGAAGCCACGGTGCGGCGGTTCCGCCCGATCGTGCTGACTGCACTGGCGGCGGTGCTGGCGATGATTCCGTTGTCGCGTAGCGTGTTCTACGGGCCGATGGCGGTGGCGATCATGGGCGGGTTGATCGTGGCCACCGTGCTTACCCTGCTGTTCTTGCCGGCGTTGTATGCGGCTTGGTTCAGGGTGAAGAAGGGCTGAAGGCCGCTCCCACAAAGGTCCTGCATTCGCCGATCAATGTGGGAGCGGCCTTGTGTCGCGATGGGCTGCAAAGCAGCCCCCGGGGCCATCAGAGGGCGCCGAAGACCTTCTTGGCCAGGCTGGTAGCCGCTTCAGCCGGGTTCTGGCGGATGCTCTGCTCCTGCTTGGCAATCATCTCGAACAGGCCATCCAGTGCCTTTTCAGTCACGTAGTTCTCGATGCTGGCGCTTTTGGCGTCGACCACACCCAACGCCACGGCCTGCCCGGCAAAGTTGTTGTACTGCTGAGCCAGGCCAACCTTGTCGGTAGCCTGCTTGACGATCGGCAGGAACCTGGCGCGGATCTGTTCGCGGCTGCTCTTGTTCAGGTACTGGGTGGCCGAGTCGTCACCGCCGCTGAGGATGCCTTTGGCATCTGTCACGCTCATGTTCTTCACGGCATCCACCAGAATCGCCTGGGCCTGCGGCACGGCAGCCTCGGCGGCCTTGTTCATGCTGGTTTCCAGGGCTTCGACCTGTTCACCCTTGCCGAACATCTTCATCGCCTTGGCGGCCTTGCCCAGGTTGCCTGGCAGTTCGATGCGCACATCCGGGTTGTTGCTGAAGCCGCCCGGCGTGCTCAGCTGCTTGACGGCCAGTTGTGCGCCTTGAGTCAGGGCATCCTTCAGGCCGCCGGTGGCGTCTTTCTGGGTCAGGTCGCCGAGCGACAGGGCCAGGGCACTGGCCGACAGCAGCAGGCCGGCACACAGGGTGGTGAAGCGCAGGGAAGTGCGGATCATGAAGCTTTCCTTGTAAACAGATGAGTACGGGTATCAGCGAACCGGGTCGACCTTCACCCGCACGGGCTGTGGGTCACTGCCGTCGAGCATGACGCCGTGGTGTTCGGTGTTGATGAACAGCAGCTTGCCGTCCAGTTCGATGCGCGCGCTTACCGCATAGCGGTGGCCGGGCTTGACCTGGGCCGGGTCGTAGGTGAGGTGGAACGGCAGCGGTACGTTGCCTTTGACCGGGCCGGCCTGGCGGGCCAGGGTAACCGCCGGGGCATCCATCAGCGAGACATCCTGCAGTTCCACGCTGAGGGTGGCGGCAGATGGCAGGGCGCTGCGCTGCAGGTAGAAGACTTCGCCATCCAGGCTGGCCTGGTTGGACGGGGTGTGGCTGGAACAGGCTGCGAGCAAGGATGCGCAACACAGCATAAAAAGCTTTTTCATGGTATCTCCGAAGTCCTAGGCGTTGGCTTGTGGCCAACCCCAGGGACTTTAGCGGATTTCTTCTGACGGGTCCTTGATGTAGATGTGATTGAGGGAATTGAGCGGACGAAGAGGAACGCAGATATTCAGTTGCGGCGCGGCTACCGTAAGGTGATTGCGTCCGTTAGTCGCTGGTGCGGACGGGGTCAGAGGGAAAGCTGGCCTGGGCCGCTAGCAATCTGGTCGACCGTCACACGTTGGGTACCGGACACTGTGCCTGGCTCGATCGAGTGACGGCTGGTGTTGATGTAGTGCAGTCGATCATCTTTTTCGATGCGCACGGCGAGGGCATAACTACGGCGTGGATCGATCAGGCTGCTGTCAAAAGTCAACGGCAGATTGATCGGCATCAGGCCGCCACAGCGCAGGCGCAGCTCGGCAAGGCTGATGGCCGGTGCGTCCGCCATGGAGACATCGATCAGGCTCAACTTGACCAGCCCGGACGGTGGAAGGGTGTTATCGCCAGAAGAAACGATTTCAACGTTGAATGATTTCATTAGCGTCATTTCAGAACTCCTTGACAGGGGGGGCAGATGCAGCACATCGATACTCCCCCCTCTCAAGGGGCGTGAGCAGACTGAAAGCCTACCCTTGCACCAGATCCACCGGCTCATCACGGTGCAACGCCACCTGGCGGATCGACAGGCGCAGTTCCGCCGACAGCACACGCTTGGCCACGCCTTCTGCCAATTCGCCGAGCTTGTCGTGATAACCCAGCTTGCCTTGCGCGTCAGCGTGCAGCACTCCTTGCTCGACCAAGGTCTGGATGAAGTGGCGGAACAGGGTCTTGTCGAAGAACTCCGGGGCGTTCAGGCCATGCAAGATCGACAGGCGCTGGGCCATCATCACGCACAGGTCTTCCAGTTCTTCGGCGCTGAGGCTGTTCTGTCCGCTGTTGAGCAGCAGCGAAGTTGCCATGTAGAAGCGCTGCAGGGTCTGGGTGATGGTGCGGGCGAGCAGGGTGAGCAATACGAACTGCCGCGAGCTGGGTGCCGGGCGAATGTAAGTATCGTTGTCCTGGCGCAGCAGCCCTTGCTCGACCAGTGCGGCCAGCCACTGGTCGATCACCGCATCCAGCTGCTCCGGCGTCCAGCGCAGGAACAGTTCGGCCTGCAGGTAAGGGTACAGCGCATGCACATACTGGCCCAGCAGTTCGCGGCTCATGCGCGAGCTGCTGAGGAAGAAGCTGGCCAGCAGCGCCGGCAAGGCGAAAATGTGCAGCACGTTGTTGCGGTAATAGGTCATCAGCACCGCGTTGCCTTCATCCAGGTACAGGATGCGGCCAAGGGCGTCCTTCTGCTCGGCGACCAGGTTCATGCCGCGCACGTGTTCGATCAGCGCCAGGCCATCGCCCTCGGGCAGGGTGGTGTGCGGCGAATAGGGCACCTGGCGCAGCAAGGCCAGGTACAGGTCGAGCACGCGGGTCAGGGCGCGCTCGTCCAGGGCCAGGCGGCTGGTGGACAGCAGCGCCAGGGCCACCAGGTTGACCGGGTTGATCGCGGCCGCCTCGTTGAGGTGGCGGGCCACGGTTTCGCCCAGGCGGGTGGTGGCGGCGTTGAGCCAGGCAGGGCGGTATTGCGGGCCGTGGTCCTGTTCACGCCAGCCGGGCTGTTGCTGGTCGAGGAAGCCGGCCAGGCGGATCGGTTCGCCAAAGTTCACATACACCTGGCCAAAGCGCTGCTTTAGCGCACCGAATACCTTGAAGATGTCGAAGATCGACTCTTTCTTCTTGCTGGCACCGCGCAATTCGCCCAGGTAGGTGCGCCCTTCGAGCACGCGTTCGTAGCCGATGTACACCGGCACGAACACGATCGGTGTGCGCGACGAGCGCAGGAAGCTGCGCAAGGTAATGGCCAGCATCCCGGTGCGTGGCTGCAGCATGCGCCCGGTGCGCGAGCGGCCGCCTTCGACGAAGTATTCGACCGGGAAACCCTTGGTGTAGAGGGTGTGCAGGTATTCATTGAATACTGCGGTGTACAGCGGGTTGCCCTTGAACGTACGGCGCATGAAGAAGGCACCTCCACGGCGCAGCAGGTTGCCCACCAGCGGCATGTTGAGGTTGATGCCCGCAGCCACGTGCGGCGGTGTCAGGCCGTTGCGGAACAACAGGTACGACAGCAGCAGGTAATCGATGTGGCTGCGATGGCACGGTACGTAGATCACTTCGTGGCCAGGGGCGATGCCCTGCACCTGGTCGATGTGGTTGACCTTGATGCCGTCGTAAATCTTGTTCCAGAACCAGCTCAGCACCACTTCGAGAAAGCGGATGGCGGTGTAGGTGTAGTCCGAGGCGATCTCGTTGCCATAGCGCAGAGCCTGGGCTTCGGCCTTGGTCAGCGGCAGGTTCTCGCGCTGCGCCTCATCGACGATGGCCTGGCGCACCTGGGGGGCGTGGATCAGGCCCTTGACCAGGTTGCGCCGGTGCGAGATGTCCGGGCCGATGACGGCGGTCTTGAGGTTGCGAAAGTGCACGCGCATCAGGCGCTGGGCCATGCGCACGGTGCGCTCGTGGCCCTTGTTGTGCTGTACCAGTTCGCGCAGGTGGATGGGTGCGGAGAACTGCACCCGGGTCTTGCGCCCGAGGATCAGTACGGTCAGCAGCCGGCGCAGGCGCCCGGTAACTGCCCAGCTGTCGGCGAACAGCAACTTCCACGGGCTGGACTCACTCGCCGGGGTCTGGCCCCAGAACACACTGACCGGAATGATCTGCGCATCCTCTTCGGCATGCTGGCTGACGGCGGCGACCAGGCGCTCCAGGGTGGGCGGGGCGCCGCGCTTGTCATGGCGGCCAAGCCAGTCCGGGTCCGGGGTCAGGTAGAAGAATGCCGCCTGTTCCTGCAGCGGGCCAACCGCTACTGGCAGCACCGGGCGCGGCAGGCCTGCCTTGGTGCATTCATGGTCGAGCACGGCCAGGTCGGTGAGTGCGGGCGAGGGCAAGGCGTAGAACACCGGGCGGCTGCGGTCGAGCTTGAGGGTGAGGGAGGACTGGTTGATGGTCTCGGAGCGCACCCACAGGTACAACAGGCGACGCAGGGCGCCGAAGATCAGGCGGCGCAGGGGGGAACGGGTCATGGGGTGTGTGCCCTGGGTGTGATTTTCAGGTGGGTATCCAGCCATTTAGTCTGCCGTATCCGCGCAAGTTCAGCAAAAATCGCCGAACGGCGCGACGGTCATCAAATTTTTTTGTTCTGTGTCATATACTCGGCCTGCCACTTGCAAGATATTTGCGCAAGCGGCGTCGACACAGGGAGCAGACCCTGTGTCTGCAAGGCGATCTTCACAATAAAAATCCGGAGTAGTTCAGATGTCGTCTCGTGAGACTGGGAATGTAAAGTGGTTCAACGATGCCAAGGGTTATGGCTTCATTCAGCGCGAAGGTGGTGCGGATGTCTTCGTCCACTATCGGGCGATCCGCGGTGAGGGGCATCGTACCCTGGTCGAAGGGCAACGGGTGGAATACGCCTGCGTGCAGGGCCAGAAAGGCCTGCAAGCCGAAGACGTAGTGGGCCTCTGAGCCTCAAGCTGTAACGGTTTGTGTGGGAGCCGGCTTGCCGGCGATCACCGGCGAAGCCGGTGCCAGGCACCGTGTTGCCTGCATCGCCGGCAAGCCGGCTCCCACAAAAAATACCGCTCAAGCGGTGCGCCAGGTGATTTCCTCTTCACCGTCGGCGCTGATGCGGACCCAGCGGTCGGCATCTTCTTCCCCATCTTCTTCCACCCAGCCACCTGGCGCGCAACGCACTTCCACACCCAGTGCAGCAAATGCAGCGCGGGCGCAGGCGACGTCATCGGCCCACGGCGTCTGGTCGCTTTCCAGGTACAGGCTGTTCCATTTCCCTACAGCCTTGGGTAGCCAGGTGACCGGAATGTTACCGGCCAGGCATTTGAAGGTATGGCCTTTCTGCTTCCATTCGCTGCATGGGCCGATTGCCTGGGCGAGCCACTCGGCAATCTGCTTGTGGTCGACGTCGGCGTCCTTCAGGTAGATCTCGATATCAGGTTGGCGCATAAGGGCTCCGGGTGTGCTCAGTCTTGGCGCACGAAATAGTCATAACGCATGGAAACCGTGACTTCGAACGGCTCGGGCTGGTCGATGACCCGGGCACGCTTTTCGGCACTGGCGCGCCAGCCGTGCGGGGTCATGGCCAGCAGGTCGGCGCGGGCCTTGGGTGCGGCCAGGCTCAGGCGGAACTCCAGGGTTTCGCTGTGGGCATGGGCCATGCCTTCGGGGACCAGGGCCAGGTGTTTGTCGTCGGCATACGGGCGCACTTCATCGTAGAGCACTTCGCGCAGTTCCATCAGGTGGCCGCTGGTGGGGCCGACCCGCATCAGGCCGCCGCCGGGGCCGAGCAGGCGCTTGGCCTCGGCCCAGTCCAGCGGGCTGAACACGCTGGCGATGAACTGGCAGCTGGCGTCGGCAAGCGGCACGCGGGCCATGCTGGCGACCATCCAGGTAACCTCGGGCGCGCGGCGGCAGGCACGCTTGACTGCCTCGCGGGAAATGTCCAGTGCGTAGCCGTCGGCAGCCGGCAGAGCCTGGGCGATCTGCGCAGTGTAGTAACCCTCGCCACAGCCGATGTCCAGCCAGGCCCCGGGCTGGCGCTCGGCGGCCAGCTCGGCCAGGCGGCGCGCCACCGGCGCGTAGTGGCCGGCGTCGAGAAAATTGCGGCGGGCTTCGACCATGGCCTGGTTGTCACCGGGGTCGCGGCTGTTCTTGTGCTGCACCGGCAGCAGGTTCAGGTAACCCTGGCGGGCCCGGTCGAAGCGGTGGCCGGCCGGGCACACCACACCGTTGTCGAGCCGGCTCAGTGGCGCCTGGCAAAGAGGGCAGGCGAGCATCAGGCGAGCAACCGGACCAGGGTCTGGTAGTAGATTTCGGTCAGCAGGTCGAGGTCGCTGGCCAGAATCCGTTCATCCACCTGGTGGATGGTGGCGTTGACCGGGCCGAGTTCGACCACCTGGGTGCCCATGGTGGCGATGAAGCGGCCATCGGAGGTACCGCCGCTGGTCGACGGCTGGGTGTCGCGGCCGGTGACGCCCTTGATGCTGGCCGAAACGGCGTCCAGCAATTCGCCCGGTTCGGTAAGGAACGGCAGGCCCGACAGCGCCCAGTCGATCGACCAGTCCAGCTCATGCTTGTCGAGGATTGCCGACACCCGCGCCTGCAGGTCTTCGACAGTCGACTCGGTGGAGAAGCGGAAGTTGAACAGTGCGGTCAGGTCGCCCGGGACCACATTGGTGGCACCGGTGCCGGAGTTGAGGTTGGAGATCTGGAAGCTGGTCGGCGGGAAGAACGCATTGCCTTCGTCCCAGTGCTCCGCCGCCAGTTCTGCCAGGGCCGGTGCGGCCAGGTGGATCGGGTTGCGTGCCAGGTGCGGGTAGGCCACATGGCCCTGCTTGCCGCGCACTGTGAGCTTGGCGCCCAACGAGCCTCGGCGGCCGTTCTTGACCACGTCACCCAGCAGGGTGGTGCTGGAGGGCTCGCCAACGATGCACCAGTCCAGGCGCTCGTTGCGTGCTTTCAGGCGCTCGACCACGGCCTTGGTGCCATGGTGGGCCGGGCCTTCCTCGTCGCTGGTGATCAGGAACGCCACCTTGCCGCGGTGGTTCGGGTAGTCCTGCACGAAGCGCTCGCTGGCAATCACCATGGAGGCCAGGCTGCCTTTCATGTCGGCGGCGCCACGGCCGCAGAGCATGCCATCGGCGTCGATCAGCGCTTCGAACGGCTCATGCTGCCATTGCTGTACCGGGCCGGTGGGTACCACATCGGTGTGGCCGGCGAAGCACAGCACCGGGCCGTCCTGGTTGCCGTGAGTGGCCCAGAAGTTGTCGACGTCCTCGATACGCATCGGTTCCAGCTGGAAGCCCACGGCGCCCAGGCGATTCATCATCTGCGCCTGGCAGTCAGCGTCGACGGGGGTGACCGAGGGGCGACGGATCAGGTCGCAGGCCAGTTGTAGGGTGGGCGAGAGCTCGGCAGGGGCCGTCATGGGGGACTCCGGGGCAAGGCGGGGAAATCTGAGGGGCGTTATCTTATATCAAACCGTCAGGCCAATGGGGCCGCTTTGCGGCCCATCGCGACACAAGGCCGCTCCTACAAGCGATCGCGCCGCATCTGACAGGATGCGATCCACTGTAGGAGCGGCCTTGTGTCGCGAAAGGGGCGCAAAGCGCCCCCGGCATTCTCAAGCCTGCTGCGGCTCAGCGGCCTTCTCCCCAGGCTTGGGCAGCGAAGACAGGAACGCCATCACCAACGCCGCCACATAAGGCAACGACTGCACCAGCAACATCGCCACCCAGAAGCGCATGTCCGAACTCGGCAGGCCCTGCACCAGGTAGATACCCAGCGCCGCGCCCCACAACAGCAACATGATGAACAGCTCTTCCCGCGCCTCGGAAATCGCCACCAGCAACCCATGGCTGTCGGCGTTTTTCGGCGTGCGGAAGAACGGCATGCTGCTGGTGAAGAACCCGTACAGCACCGCCTTGGCGATGGTATGCGACAGTGCCAGCCCCGCCAGCGCCGCTGCAAAGGCATCTTTCAGGTTCACCCCTACGGCGCGGCGGTAAAGGAAGATGATCTTGCCGACCTTGAAGAAGAACAGTGCCAGCGGTGGAATGGCAAAGATCATCAATGGTGGGTCGACCCGGTGCGGCACGATGATCATTGCCGCCGACCACAGCAGTGCACCGATGGTGAAGAAGATGTTCATGCCATCAGCGATCCACGGCAGCCAGCCGGCCAGGAAGTGGTAGCGCTGGCCGCGGGTCAGCTCGCTACCCTTGCCGCGCAACAGGGCGCTGGCATGGTGCTTGATGATCTGGATGGCACCATACGCCCAGCGGAAGCGTTGCTTCTTGAAGTCGATGAAGGTGTCTGGCATCAGGCCTTTGCCGTAGCTGTTGTGGGCATACGCTGCCGACAGGCCCTTCTCGAACACTCGCAAGCCCAGTTCGGCGTCCTCGCAGATGCACCACTCGGCCCAGCCCAGCTCTTCCAGCACGCTGCGCCGGGTCATGGTCATGGTGCCGTGCTGGATGATCGCGTCACGGTCGTTGCGGGTGACCATGCCGATGTGGAAAAAACCCTTGTACTCGCTGTAGCACAGCTTCTTGAAAGCGCTTTCGTGCTGGTCGCGGTAGTCCTGCGGCGACTGCACCACGGCAATCTTCGGGTCGGCGAAGTGCGGCACCATGTGCTTGAGCCAGTTGCGGTCGACGCAGTAGTCCGAGTCGATCACCGCGATCACTTCTGCGTCCTTGGCGGTATGCGGGATCAGGTAGTTCAGCGCGCCGCCCTTGAAGCCGGCCAGGGGCGCGA
Source organism: Pseudomonas sp. NLJ1 (assembly GCF_049486705.1). NCBI lineage: Bacteria > Pseudomonadati > Pseudomonadota > Gammaproteobacteria > Pseudomonadales > Pseudomonadaceae > Pseudomonas > Pseudomonas sp. NLJ1. The sequence continues at coordinate 4,030,167 of NZ_CP137735.1, forward strand.
CATGGAAGAACCTGAAGCGCTCGCCGAGCTTCTCGCAATGGGCCTTTAGCGGCTCCCACACGGCTGGGTCCTTGGTGTTGTTGTCGATCACCAGCACTTCGTAGTCGGGGTAGTCCAGCGCGGCCAGGGCATCGAGGGTCTGTTTGACCATCTCTGGCGGCTCGTTGTAGCACGGCACATGCACCGACACCTTGGGCCGGTAGGCGCTGTCGGCCTGCACCGGCAGGAACTCGCGCCGGCGCTTGTGTATCCACACCGCCTCGGCCAGTTCGTGGGCCTCGGTGAGCAAAACGATGAACACGCCCAGCGCGCCGAGGGCCAGCAACACGCCCACGGTAAGGCTGAACCAGGTGCTGTATTGCTGGCTGTAGTCGTAGGCGATCCATACCAGCACCGACCCGCACAGGAAGGTGATGAAGGTCAGGAAGGTGCGGCCTCGCTGGCGCAGGGCCGAACCGTCGATGAACAGCACCATCAGGGCAATCATCGCCAGCACCACCGAGGCCACCGCCAGGGCACGCCATTGCGGGATCGCCACCACCGGGCCGTCGAAGTTGAATTTTTGCTGGCGTTCGGCGTTGTACACGCCCCAGTACGCACCCACCGAGCCTTCGTCGCTGGCCTTCCACGGCTGGTCATAGGCTTCGATGACGAAGTAGTTGTAGCCACGCCGGTTGAGGGTGTTGACCAGGGTGCGCAGGTAGATGGCCTGGTCGGCCTGGGTGGCATCGGCGCCGCCGCGCATGCGGCCGTTGCTCGGCCAGCCAACTTCCGACAACAGCAGGGGTTTGCGCGGGAACTGGTGCTTCAGCTCGCGGGCGCGGTCGAGCACGAACTCGACCGAATCCTTCATCGGCACGAACTCCCAGTACGGCAGGATGTGCGCGGCAATCAGGTCGACGTGCTTGGCCAGCTGCGGGTTTTCCTTCCAGATGTGCCATTGCTCACTGGTGGTCACCGGCACCTTGACGGCTGCGCGTACCCGATCGAGGTACTTGATCAGGTTTTCCGGGGTGACTTCTTCACGGAACAGCGCTTCGTTGCCGACCACTACCCGAACCACGCTGCGCGAGTTGTTGGCCAGCTGGATGGCCGTGGCGATTTCGCGTTCGTTGCGCTCCAGGTCCGGGCTGATCCAGATGCCCAGCGTCACCCGCAGGCCGAACTCCTCGGCCAGGCGCGGGATATCCGCCTGGGTGCCCTCCACGGTGTAGATCCGGATGCTGTCGGTCAGTTTGCTCAACTGCTCCAGGTCCTGGCGCATCTCGTTGTCACTGGGGTACTGGCCCTTCTGCGGGCTTTCGCCCAGACGGAACGGTGAATACGAGAAACCAGAGATCTGCTCTGGCCAGGCGGGGGCGGAGACCGGGCGGTTGATCAGTGCCCAGAACCCGGTGAACAACGCGGCGATGGCCAGGACCACGACCAGGTTCAGGCCGAATTTACGTGAAGACATTGTCGTCCATATGTGTCGAAGTGATAGGACATTAAAGCAGGGTTGGTAGTCTCTTTCCTAACGATGCAGGCCATGGGCCCGCTGGCATATAATGCGCGCCGGTTTTTTGGGGTATGAACATGAGCACAGAAGATCCACGCTTCGCCGGCGTTGCCCGGCTGTATGGCGACCAGGGGCTGCACCGTCTGAGCCAGGCCCATGTGGCCGTGGTCGGTATAGGCGGGGTAGGCTCGTGGGCGGCGGAAGCGCTGGCACGCAGTGGCGTGGGCGAGATCACCCTGTTCGACCTCGACGATGTGTGCGTCAGCAACACCAACCGCCAGGCCCATGCCCTGGAAGGGCAGGTGGGGCGGCCCAAGGTCGAGGTCATGGCCGAGCGCCTGCGGGCTATCAACCCGGCGTGCACGGTGCATGCAGTGGCCGACTTCGTCACCCGCGACACCATGGTCGAATACATCACCGAGAACCTCGACTGTGTGATCGACTGTATCGACAGCGTCATGGCCAAGGCGGCGCTGATCGCCTGGTGCCGGCGGCGCAAGATCGCCATCGTCACTACCGGTGGCGCCGGTGGGCAGATCGACCCGACCCAAATCCAGATCGCCGACCTGAACAAGACCTTCAACGACCCGCTGGCCTCGCGGGTGCGTTCCACCTTGCGTCGCGACTACAACTTCTCGCGCAATGTCAGCCGCAACTATGGTGTGCCATGCGTGTTCTCCAGCGAACAGCTGCGCTACCCCAAGGGCGATGGCAGCGTTTGCCTGCAGAAAAGCTTCGTGGGCGAGGGCGTGCGGCTGGACTGCTCGGGTGGCTTTGGCGCGGTGATGATGGTAACCGCGACCTTTGGCATGGTGGCGGCTAGCAAGGCGGTGGAAAAACTGGTAGCGGGGGCGCGGCGGCCTTCGGAGCGGGTCAAGCCTGAATAGACCGCGTGGGCTTCTTCGCGGGTAAACCCGCTCCCACAGGGGGCCTCATCCTCCTTGAGAGAGATGCAATACTTGTGGGAGCGGGTTTACCCGCGAAGAGGCCAGCACCGATTCAACGGTTGGAAGCCAACTCCGCCATCCGCTGCAACACCGCATGCAGCCCATTGCTGCGCGATGGCGACAGCTGACGCTCCAGGCCTAGCTGAGTGAACCACTCACGCAGATCGAGCCCGGCGAGCTCTTCGTTGGCCAACCCCTGCACCCGCACCAGCAACAACGCCAGCAGCCCGCGCAACAGGCGTGCATCGCTGCTGGCCTTGAACCGCCACAGGCCCTCGACCTGCTCGGCCACCAGCCATACCAGGCTTTCGCAGCCATGCACGCGGTTAGCCTCGGTCTTTTCGCTGTCAGCCAGCGGCTCCAGCCGGTCGCCCCACTGCATCAGCAGCCGCGCACGCTGTTCCCAACCCTTGCCCTGCTCGAAAGCTTCCAGCGCCTGGCGCGCCTGATCGGGCAGCGTCATCGCAACAGCTCCAGGCCTTGGTCCAGCGCCGCGAAGAAACGCTGCAAGTCATCGCTATCGTTATACAGCCCCAATGACACGCGGATCGCGCCCTCCAGGCCCAAACCCTTCAGCAGCGGCATGGCACAGTGATGGCCGGCACGCACGGCAATGCCTTGCTCGGTCAGCAGGTGAGCGATGTCGGCGTTGTGCACGCCTTCAATGACGAAACTGGCAAGGGCCGCCTGTGGGGTGCCGAGGATGCGTACGCCATCGCGGTCCGCCAGGCCGCGTAGCAGGTGCTGGTGCAGGCTGGTTTCATGGGCTTCGAGTGCCTGGGCATCGAGGCTTGCCAGGTAGTCCAGGGTCGCACCCAGGCCGATCACTCCGGCGATCGGCGGCGTACCGGCCTCGAACCCCAGCGGTGCCGGGCGAAAGCTGGCGCTGTGGTACTCGGCCATTTGCACCATCTCGCCGCCGAACTGCCAGTGGTGCAGCAGGTCCAGCGCCTGGCTGCGGCCGTACAGCACGCCAACGCCTTCCGGGCCGTACAGCTTGTGGCTGGAGAAAACATAGAAGTCGCAGCCGAGCTGCTGCACATCATGGCGGCCATGCACCACGCCCTGGGCACCGTCGACCACGGTTAACGCGCCTTGGGCGCGGGCATGGGCCAGCAGTGCCGGCAGCGGCTGCCAGGTGCCCAGCACATTGGACAGCTGGCTCACCGCCAGCACCCGGGTGCGCGGGCCGATCAGTTGCAGCGCCTGGTCCAGGTCGATGCGGCCATGGGCATCCAGCGGCAGCACCACCAGGCGCAGGTTGCGCCGGCGCGCCAACTGTTGCCAGGGCAGCAGGTTGGCATGGTGCTCCAGGGCGCTGACGGCAATTTCGTCACCGGCCTCGAAGCGGTGCTCCAGGCCGTAGGCCAGCAAGTTCAGCGCCGAGGTAGCACCGTGGGTGAAGATGATCTGCCGCGAGTCTGCAGCATTGAGCCAGGCGGCAACCTTGTCACGACTGGTTTCGAAGGCCTGGGTCGCCAGTGCGCCGGGCAAGTGCTGGGCACGGTGCACGTTGGCCGCGCCATGGCCGTAGTAATGGCTCAGGGCATCGAGCAAGGCTTGCGGCTTCTGGGTGGTGGCGGCGCTGTCCAGGTAGGTCTGGTGCTGCCGTTGCAGGGCGGCGATGGCGGGAAAATCGGCACGCCAGGGGGAGGGCTGGAACATGGTCGCGGGGCCTGGAATGAAAATCGGGTCTGGCACCTTGGCGCCAGACCCGATCTTAACACTTCAAACCGCCGAGGGTTCTCAGTTGTGCGCGTGCAGCGCCTCGTTCAGCTCGATGGCCGACTTGTGGGTCTTGCACTCCACCGCGCCATTCAGCGAGTTGCGGCGGAACAGCAGGTCGGTCTGGCCGGCCAGGTCGCGGGCCTTGACCACCTTGACCAGCTGGTTGTTCTCGTCCAGCAGGTTCACCTTGGTACCGGCGGTGATGTACAGGCCGGCTTCGACGGTGTTGCGGTCGCCCAGCGGAATGCCGATACCGGCGTTGGCGCCGATCAGGCAGCCTTCGCCAACCTTGATGACGATGTTGCCGCCACCGGACAGGGTGCCCATGGTCGAGCAGCCGCCGCCCAGGTCCGAGCCCTTGCCGACGAATACGCCCGCGGAAACGCGGCCTTCGATCATGCCCGGGCCTTCGGTGCCGGCGTTAAAGTTGACGAAGCCTTCGTGCATGATGGTGGTGCCTTCGCCGATGTAGGCGCCCAGGCGCACGCGGGCGGTGTCGGCGATACGTACGCCGGCCGGGACCACGTAGTCGGTCATCTTCGGGAACTTGTCCACCGAGAACACTTCCAGCAGCTCGCCCTTCAGGCGCGCTTCCAGTTGCAGTTCGGCGAGTTCGGCCAGGTCGACCGCGCCCTGGTTGGTCCAGGCCACGTTCGGCAGCAGCGGGAAGATGCCGGCCAGGCTCACGCCGTGCGGCTTGACCAGGCGGTGCGACAGCAGGTGCAGCTTGAGGTAGGCCTCTGGGGTCGAGGTCAGCGCGGCGTCTTCGGCCAGCAGGGTGGCGACCAGCGGCTTGTGGCTTTCAGCCAGGCGGGTCAGCAGGGCGGCCTGGGCGGCATCCACGCCTTTCACGGCTTCGGCCAGTTGCGCGGCCTGGGCGTTGCTGAAGGCGATGGCCTGGTTGCCACCTTGGTAACCGAGAACCGGGGCTACTGCAGCGACCAGTTCGGCGCTCGGGTTGAGCAGCGGTTGTGCGTAGAACACTTCCAGCCAGGCGCCCTGGCGGTTCTGGGAGCCGACACCGAAGGCCAGGCTGAACAGGGTATTGGACATGTGATTACCTCGTGCGAAATAGGGTAGCGGCTCAGGCCAGGGCAGCGGCATACAGGTCGGGCTTGAAGCCGACCAGGGTACGCGCGCCAAGGTCGAGCACCGGGCGCTTGATCATCGACGGCTGGGCCAGCATCAGCTCGACGGCCTTGGCCTGGTCGAGGTCGGCCTTGCTGGCGTCGTCCAGCTTGCGGAAGGTGGTGCCGGCACGGTTGAGGATGACTTCCCAGCCGTGTTCGTCGCACCAGCGATTCAGGCTGTCACGATCGATGCCTTGGGCCTTGTAGTCGTGGAATTCGTAGGCGATGGCCTGGTCTTCGAGCCAGGTACGCGCCTTTTTCATGGTGTCACAGGCTTTGATGCCGTAGAGCGTGTAGGTCATTGTGTGCATTGGGGTCACAGGCTGCCCCAATCTCTCCGTTTTCCAATTTCAGTCGCGGGATTATGCGGGAACGATCCTCGCGGCGCCACGCCCGTGGTGCCCACGTTTATTGATCAAGGTATGTCTCAAGCGACCAGGCGCTGTACCGAACCGATGATCTCATCACCGTGTTGCTGTTCGGCGGTGCGCAGATCGAAGGCGGTCTGCAGGTTGAGCCAGAACTCGGGGGTGGTGTCCAGGCAGATGGACAGGCGCAGCGCCATGTCGGCGGAAACACCGCCCCGTTCACGCAGGATGTTGTTGACGGTTGGCGTGGCAACGCCTAGCGCCCGGGCCAGTGCCGCGGCGCTGAAACCCATTTCTTTCTGAAAGTCCTCACGCAGGACTTCTCCGGGATGAATCGGACGCATACCGTTCTTGAGCATGATGCACCTCAGTGGTAATCGACAATTTCAACGTTAATCGGCCCGTTGTCGGTCCAGGTAAAGCACAGGCGCCATTGGTCATTGACACGGATACTGTGCTGGCCGGCACGGTTGCCGCTCAATGCCTCGAGACGGTTGCCAGGTGGCGACCGAAGGTCTCGCAGCTCTGTTGCGGCATCGAGCATGGCCAGTTTGCGTTCCGCAACTGACTTGATATCTGACCAACGCCGTGTCTTTCCATGAATAAAAAGTGCTTCCGTGTCGGCACAGCTAAAGCTTCGAATCATGAGGCTGAATGCTTAACGTTATTCGTTAAGCATGATTATACGACGGGTTTTCAGCAGTTCAAGCGCTGACTAGCGCACGATGCTCGCCAACCTCAGTCACGATTGCTGGGTATCATCATGTTACATATTCATCTGCCACCTGCGACTATCGTGCAGCGGCCCCGAATCGCCCATCGCCGCTAACATATTGTTTCAATGGCGATGTTTCGCCCTGTTGTCGTCTCTGGTTCACAAAGGAAGCTTTCCCGGATGCAGTCCGCCTATACCGTTCTCATCCTGCTGACGCTGGTCAGCGTGTCGAAGCTGGTCGGCCGCATGATTCCGCTGCCCTTGCCGCTGGTGCAGATCGCCGCCGGTGCCTTGCTCGCCTGGCCGACACTGGGCCTGCATGTGGCACTGGACCCCGAGCTGTTCCTGTTCCTGTTCCTGCCGCCGCTGTTGTTCGCCGACGGCTGGCGCATTCCCAAGCGCGAGTTGTGGCGCATTCGTGGGCCGGTGGTGGCGCTGGCCGTGGGCCTTGTGCTGTTTACCGTGGTCGGTGCCGGTTACTTCATTCACTGGTTGCTGCCAAGCATCCCGCTGCCCGTGGCCTTCGCCCTGGCCGCAGTGCTGTCGCCGACCGACGCCGTGGCGGTTTCGGCCATTACCCAGGACCGGCTGCCCACCCCGCTGATGCACATGCTCCAGGGCGAGGCCCTGATGAACGATGCCTCGGGCCTGGTGACCTTCAAGTTTGCCCTGGCGGCGGCGATCACCGGGGTGTTCTCGCTGACGGATGCAAGCTTCAGCTTCGTTCTGGTCGCCCTGGGCGGCCTGGCGGTGGGCGTGGCCCTGAGCTGGCTGATCGGCCGCCTGCGGGCATGGATGATCGCCCGCGGCTGGGACGACCCGGCCACCCACGTGGTGTTCATGTTGCTGCTGCCTTTCGCCGCCTACGTGCTGGCCGAGCGCCTGGGCGTGTCGGGCATCCTTTCGGCGGTGGCGGCCGGCATGATGCAGAGCTGGCTCGACCTGCTGCCAAGGCAGACCAGCACGCGCCTGCTCAACCGCAGCGTGTGGTCGCTGTTGGAGTTCGCTTTCAATGGCCTGATTTTCCTGCTGTTGGGCCTGCAGCTGCCAGACATCATCAAGGCGGTGGTCAGCCACGAAGCGACTGTATGGCCGACCCTGGCCTACCGCTGTCTGGACGTGGTGGCGATCTTTGCCGCGCTGATCTTGTTGCGGTTCATCTGGGTGCAGAGCATCTGGCGCTCGATCGGTGTGGTACGCCGCTGGCGCGGCAAGCCCGCGCTGGTGCTGATGCCCACGGCGCGTTCCTGCTGGTTGCTGACCCTGGGTGGTGTGCGCGGTGCGGTCACCCTGGCCGGCGTGATGTCGATCCCGCTGCTGATAGGGGCGGGCAAAGCCTTCCCGGAGCGTGACCTGCTGATTTTCATTGCGGCGGGGGTGATCCTGCTGTCATTGATCAGTGCCTGTATCGCGTTGCCGATTTTACTGCGCGGTATTACCAAAAGCCCGGACGAGCGGCTGCATCAGGAGGTGCAGGAAGCGTGGCGACGCACGGCCGAGGCGGCGATCCATGCGCTGGAGGCCGAGGAAGTGATCGACAGCAATGCGCCGCAGGATGCCGCGCAGGCGACTCTGGCGACCGAGTTGAAGGCGCGCTTGATGGCGGAATACCGTGATGAGCTGGACAGCTATAACGACAGCGCCGAGGCCAAGGCCCTGGCCGAGCAGATGGACCTGCTGGAGCGGCGTTTGCGCTTGCGGGCGCTGCGGGCGCAGCGGTTGGAACTGTACAACCTGCATCGCCAGCATCTGGTGGGGGATGAGGTGGTGCGGCAGGTGCTGGGGGAGCTGGATATGAGTGAGGCAAACCTGGGGGCAGTCAGGTAGATCGTGGGGCTTCCCTCTTAGGGCTCCTGTGGGAGCGGGTTCACCCGCGAACACCGGCAAAGCCGGTGCCATGCACCGCGTTGCATTCTTCGCGGGTAAACCCGCTCCCACAGGTCTTGCGAAATCAGCGGTTCTGCAGAAACGCGCGAATTCGCTCCGCCGCCTCGATGCACTCGGCCAGCGGTGCAACCAGTGCCATGCGCACACGCCCGGCACCCGGGTTCACGCCATCCACTTCACGCGACAGGTACGACCCCGGCACCACCGTCACATGCTGGGCCTCGAACAGGTCGCGGGTGAATTCGGCATCGCCGCCGGGTACCTTGGCCCACAAGTAAAAGCTGCCATCCGGGCGCTGCACATCCAGCACCGGCTGCAGGATATCCAGCACGGCATCGTACTTGGCGCGGTACTGGTCGCGATTCTCGCGCACATGCGCCTCGTCCTGCCAGGCAGCAATGCTGGCCAGCTGGGTTTGTACCGGCATGGCGCAGCCGTGGTAGGTACGGTACAGCAGGAACGGCTTGATGATCTCGGCGTCACCGGCGACGAAGCCGGAGCGCAGGCCCGGCAGGTTGGAGCGCTTGGACAGGCTGTGGAATACCACGCAGCGCTTGAAGTCGCTGCGGCCCAGTTCCGCACAGGCAGTCAGCAGGCCTGGTGGTGGGGCATCCTCGTCGAAGTACAGCTCGCTGTAGCACTCGTCGGCGGCAATCACGAAGTCGTGCTCGTCGGCCAGGGCAATCAGCTTCTTCAGGGTGGCCATCGGCACCAGTGCGCCGGTGGGGTTGCCCGGCGAGCACAGGAACAGGATCTGGCAACGCTTCCACACTTCAGCCGGCACGGCATCGAAGTCGGGGTTGAAACCGTTGCTTTCCAGGCAGGGCAGGTAGTGCGGGGTGGCACCGGCCAGCAGCGCTGCGCCTTCGTAGATCTGGTAGAACGGGTTGGGGCTGACCACCAGCCCGTCATCGGCGCGGTTGACCACGGCCTGGGTGAAGGCGAACAACGCTTCGCGGGTGCCGTTGACCGGCAGGATGTGGCGGTCAGCGTCCAGCCAGCCGGCCGGTACGCCGAAGCGCCGCTCGCACCACTGGCCGATGGCCTGGCGCAGGGCCGGCAGGCCGATGGTGCTTGGGTACACTGCCAGCTTGTCGAGGTTGTCGGCCATGGCCTGGGCAACGAACGCCGGCGATTCGTGCTTCGGCTCACCGATCGACAGGGCGATGGCGCGCTTGTCCGCCGCAGGTGCAACGCTACCCAGCAGGGCGCGAAGTTTCTCGAACGGGTAGGGCTGAAGCTGGGTCAAGGCATGGTTCATCGGCGCAAGGTCTCGTCAATCGTCTAGTCGTTAAAAGGTTACGCGGGTAGGGCTGGCATCGCTGGCCTGGCCGGCCTGCAGCTGCTGGACGATGGCCTCCTGCAGCCGGCTGCACAGCTGTGGGTCGGACAGCGGCTGGTTGTCGGCATCGGTGATGAAGAACACGTCTTCCACCCGCTCGCCAAGGGTGGCGATCTTGGCGTTCTGCAGCGACAGGTCGAACTCCAGGAAGATCCGCCCCAGCCGGGCCAGCAGGCCTGGGCGGTCGGGTGCGGTGATTTCGAGGATGGTCACCGGTCGCTGGGCATCGTTGAGAATGGTCACCTGTGGCGGGAAGTCGAAGTGCTTGAGCTGGCGCGGTACCCGGCGCTGGATGATGGTCGGGTAGTCCTCGGGGTTGCGCAGCGCTTCGGTCAGGCCATCGCGAATCTGCTTGACCCGCTGCGGGTTGTCGCCGATCGAGCCGCCGTCGTTGTCCAGCACGATATAGGTATCGAGAGTGAACTGGCTGCTCGAAGTGATGATCCGCGCGTCATGAATGTTCAGGTTCAGCTGCGACATGGCCGCCACCGTCACGGCGAAGAAGTCGTGCTGGTCGGGGGCATAGATGAAGATCTGCGTGCCACCCTCGAATTCGCGCTGGGTGGTTTCCTTGATCAGCACCAGCGGCCCGCCATCGGCCGGCTGCTGGAGAATCGCGTCACTGTGCCATGCCACGTCGGCGGCGGTGTGCTTGAGGAAGTAGTCATCGCCCAGCTGCGACCACAGTTGCTCGACGTCGTCCGGGTCGGTGCCTTCGCGCACCAGGATATCCAGCGCCGCCGATTGGGTCTGGCGAATCTGCTCTTCGCGGTCCAGCGGGTTTTCCAGGCCACGGCGCAGGGCGCGCTTGGTCTCGGTGTACAGCTGGCGCAGCAGGCTGGCCCGCCACGAATTCCACAGGCTGGGGTTGGTGGCGTTGATATCGGCCACGGTCAGCACGTACAGGTAGTCCAGGCGTGTCTCGTCGCCCACGTGCAGGGCAAAATCGTTGATCACCTGAGGGTCGGACAAGTCCTTGCGCTGGGCGGTGGTCGACATTACCAGGTGGTTCTGCACCAGCCAGACGATCAACCGGCTGTCCCAGGCCGGCAACTGGTGGCGTTCGCAGAACTTCTGCGCGTCCACCGCGCCCAGCTCCGAATGGTCGCCCTGGCGGCCCTTGCCGATGTCGTGGTACAGGCCGGCCAGGTAGATCAGCTCGGGCTTGGGCAGGCGCCCCATGAGCTTGCTGGCCAGCGGGAATTTCTCGGACACCGGCGTGTATTGCAGCTTGCGCAGGTGCTTGATGAGGTTGAGGGTGTGCGCATCGACCGTGTAGATGTGGAACAGGTCGTGCTGCATTTGCCCGACAATCAGGCCGAACTCGGGCAAATAGCGGCCGAGGATACCGTAGCGGTTCATCCGCCGCAGGTTGCGGTGGATGCCGATTTCGCACTTGAACAGCTCGATGAACAGGCTGGTGTTGCGGATATCGGTGCGGAAGGTGTCGTCGATCAGGTGCCGGTGCTCACGCAGCAGCCGCACCGTATCGGCACGTACGCCCTTGATCTCGGGGTGCTGGGCCATCAGCACGAAGATTTCCAGCATGGCGAACGGCGTGCGCCTGAACACGTTCGGCCTGGCCGCTTCTATATAGCCGTCATGCAGGCGGAAGCGCGCATTCAGGGGCTGGGTGGTGCCGCTGTCGTCATCGGCGAGGATGACTTCCTCGAAGTGCTGGATGATCAGGTCGCACAACTGGCTGATGCTCATCACCACCCGGTAGTACTGCTGCATGAACTGCTCGATCGCCCGCTTGGGGTTGTCGTCGCTGTAGCCCAGCAGCGCGGCGATGCTGCGCTGGTGGTCGAACAGCAGGCGGTCCTCGGCGCGCCCGGCCAGCATGTGCAGAGCGTAGCGCACCCTCCACAGGAAGTCCTGGGACGAGGCCAGCAGCTCGTTCTCGCTTTCCAGCAGGAAACCTTCGCCGGCCAGTGCGTGCAGGTTGAGGGTGCCGTACTGGCGGCGGGCCACCCACAGCACTGTCTGGATGTCGCGCAGGCCACCGGGTGAACCTTTCACATTGGGTTCGAGGTTGTACTCGGTGTCGTTGTACTTGTGGTGGCGGGCCTTGAGTTCAGCCCGCTTGGCCAGGAAGAAGTCCTTGCTCGGCCACATGTGCGCAGTGCTGGTCACTTCCAGCATGCGCTGGCGCAGCGCTTCGGGACCGGCAATGGTGCGGCTTTCCATCAGGTTGGTGATAACCGTCAGGTCGGCTCGGGCCTGCTCTGCGCATTCGTCGACGGTGCGCACGCTCTGGCCAACTTCCAGGCCGATGTCCCACAGCAGGGTGAGAAACCGTTCGATGGCATCGCGGTACTGCTCGTGTTCGGCGGCACCCAGCAGGATCAGCAGGTCGATGTCCGAATGCGGATGCAGCTCACCGCGCCCGTAACCGCCCACCGCGACCAGGGCGATGCCGCTCTGATCGCCCCAGTCGAACTGGTTCCAGGCCTGTTGCAGGATGTTGTCGACCAGCCAGGCGCGGGCCTCGATCAGCGGGCGAATTTCGTTGCCACTGCGGAAACGCTTGTCGAGCACCTCGCCGGCCTGGCGGATGGCTTTCTTGAAGGCGGCGATGGGGCTCGCCTTGAGGGCCAGTTCCGCCTGGAACTGGCCGCGGTCGAACAGCTCGGGGTCCACCTGGGGCATCGCGTCACGTTCCTGTCGTGGGGGTGGCCTGTGGGAGTGCGGTCAGGCCGAGGTGCGCGGGATGGTGTCGTCCTTGCGCAGGGTGAAGATCTCGTAGCCGGTCGCAGTCACCACCAGGGTGTGCTCCCACTGGGCCGAGAGCTTGCGGTCCTTGGTGATGGCGGTCCAGCCGTCGCCCAGCACCTTGGTGTCGGCCTTGCCCTGGTTGATCATCGGCTCGATGGTGAAGGTCATGCCTTCCTTCAGCTCCATGCCGGTGCCGGCGCGGCCGTAGTGCAGAATCTGCGGCTCTTCGTGGAACACCTTGCCGATGCCATGGCCGCAGAACTCGCGCACCACCGAGAAGCCGTTCTTTTCAGCGTGCTTCTGGATCACTTCGCCGATGTCGCCCAGGCGGCAGCCTGGCTTGACCAGTTCGATGGCCTTGTACATGCATTCCTGGGTGACCTTGGACAGGCGCTCGGCCCATACCGGCACGGTGCCGACATGGAACATGCGGCTGGTGTCGCCGTGGTAGCCGTCCTTGATCACGGTGACGTCGATGTTCAGCGTGTCACCATCCTTGAGCGGCTTGTCGTTGGGGATGCCGTGGCAGACCACATGGTTGATCGAGGTGCAGATCGACTTCGGGTAGCCCTTGTAGTTGAGCGGTGCCGGGATGGCCTGCTGGACGTTGACGATATAGTCGTGGCACAGGCGGTCCAGCTCTTCGGTGGTGACACCGGGCTTGACGTGTTCCTCGATCATTTCCAGCACCTCGGCGGCCAGGCGGCCGGCGATGCGCATCTTCTCGATGTCTTCTGCAGTCTTGATGGTGACGGTCATTACAGGCTCTCTACGGCGCCGTGCACGGCGCGAACAAACGGGAAAGGCCGGATTCTAGCAGAGCAGGGCGCCGATCGGTCGGCATGCGGATGGAGAATTGGGGCTGCTGCGCAGTCCATCGCCGGCAAGCCCGCGCCCACACGAATCGGTTACCCTTGTTGAAGCTGTCATCTATGGAAAGCATTCTCGCCTGTTTGGCGGGGTGCTGCAAAAGCCGCTGACGGACGCAATGGTATCCGGGTTCCGTTCGGCCGCGGTCTGTGGTATAAAATGCGCCGCTTTCGGGGATGACCCCGTCAGCATTAACCCACACACGTGTCGACACGATGACCTGGGTGCCCCGAGTTGCAGAATTCGCGGGTTGGTCATTGGGATACGTGGAGGCCCAACCCGACTTATCAAGGAACTATCATGTCCCAAGTCAACATGCGCGATATGCTGAAGGCCGGTGTGCACTTCGGCCACCAGACCCGTTACTGGAACCCGAAAATGGGCAAGTACATTTTCGGCGCGCGTAACAAGATCCATATCGTCAACCTGGAAAAAACCCTGCCAATGTTCAACGACGCTCTGTCGTTCGTAGAACGCCTGGCCCAGGGCAAGAACAAGATCCTGTTCGTCGGCACCAAGCGTTCCGCCGGCAAGATCGTCGCCGAGCAAGCTGCTCGTTGCGGTTCGCCGTACGTTGACCACCGTTGGTTGGGCGGCATGCTGACCAACTACAAGACCATCCGCGCTTCGATCAAGCGTCTGCGCGACCTGGAAACCCAGGCCGAAGACGGCACTTTCGCCAAGCTGACCAAGAAAGAAGCTCTGATGCGCTCCCGCGACCTGGAAAAGCTGGATCGCAGCCTGGGCGGCATCAAGGACATGGGTGGTCTGCCAGACGCTCTGTTCGTTATCGACGTTGATCACGAGCGCATCGCGATCACCGAAGCCAACAAGCTGGGCATCCCGGTTATCGGCGTTGTCGATACCAACAGCAGCCCGGAAGGTGTTGACTACATCATCCCAGGTAACGATGACGCCATCCGCGCTATCGAGCTGTACATGACTTCGATGGCTGACGCAGTCATCCGCGGCCGCAACAACGTTGCCGGCGGCACCGAAGTTTACGCTGAAGAAGCGGCTGCACCTGCTGCCGAGTAATTAGACGCTAGCGTCGACTTGGCACGCAAAAAGGGGGCTCTGCCCCCTTTTTGCCACCTTGAAATCCTGCTGTCAGCATCGCCCCCGCATCATGGGCTAGCTGAGATAAACACAGCGGATTCGCAGAATTGAACGCCCGTGACGAACGGGTGGAATGGTTGAAAAACTTTCCAAGAGGATTTTGAAATGGCAGCAATTACTGCAGCGCTGGTCAAAGAACTGCGCGAGCGTACCGGCGAAGGCATGATGGATTGCAAGAAGGCTCTGGAAAAGGCCGACGGCGACATCGAAAAAGCCATTGACGACATGCGTGCCTCGGGCGCCATCAAGGCCGCCAAAAAGGCTGGCAACGTCGCTGCTGAAGGCGCTATCGCGGTCAAGACCGACGGTAAATCCGCCGTCCTGCTGGAAGTGAACTCGCAGACCGACTTCCTGGCCCTGCAAGATGACTTCAAGAGCTTCGTTGCCGAAAGCATCGAAGAAGCTTTCGCCCAGAAGCTGACCGACGCCGCTCCGCTGATCGCCTCGCGCGAAGCTGCTCGTGAAGCCCTGGTTGCCAAGTGCGGCGAGAACGTCAACATCCGTCGCCTGGTGCGCGTTGAAGGTGACGTTGTCGGTGCCTACCTGCACGGCAACAAGATCGGCGCTGCCGTTGTCCTGAAAGGTGGCGACGTCGATCTGGCCAAGAACATCGCCATGCACGTTGCAGCTTCGAACCCAGAGTTCCTGCTGCCGTCGGAAGTATCGGCCGAAGCCATCGAGCGCGAGAAGGGCGTCTTCCTGCAGCTGAACGCTGACAAGATCGCCGGCAAGCCGGAAAACATCGTCGAGAACATGATCAAAGGTCGTATCTCGAAGTTCCTGGCCGAAGCCTCGCTGGTCGAGCAAGCCTTCGTCATGAACCCGGAAGTCAAGGTTGGCGAGCTGGCCAAGAAAGCCGGTGCTGAAATCGTTTCCTTCACCTACTTCAAGGTAGGCGAAGGCATCGAGAAGCCAGTCGACGACTTCGCTGCTGAAGTTGCCGCTCAGGTCGCTGCTGCCAAGCAGTAAGACAGCCCCGTCTGTCGCCCCAAAGAGGCTGCCCGCTCACGCGCGCAGCCTCTTTGTCAAAACGGCGAAGGGTTTATAAGGCCCATCGCCGCTGGCACCGAAGCGGTGCCACGCTACAGTTAGCTGGCTGCAAACAGCCCGCACGAATTTTCTAAAAGTACGCCGCAGGAGAGACTCGCAATGGCTCAGCAGGTGAGTGGTCGCCAACCTCGCTATAAACGCATTTTGCTCAAACTTAGCGGCGAGGCCCTGATGGGCTCGGAAGACTTCGGGATCGACCCGAAAGTGCTGGATCGCATGGCCCTCGAAGTTGGCCAGCTGGTAGGGATCGGTGTCCAGGTCGGCCTGGTGATCGGCGGTGGTAACCTGTTCCGCGGCGCCGCGCTCAGCGCAGCCGGCATGGACCGTGTCACTGGTGACCACATGGGCATGCTGGCCACCGTGATGAACGCCCTGGCCATGCGCGACGCGCTCGAGCGCTCGAACATCCCGGCCCTGGTCATGTCGGCCATTTCCATGGTCGGTGTCACCGATCATTACGATCGTCGCAAAGCTATTCGTCACCTCAACTCCGGGGATGTGGTAATTTTCTCCGCCGGTACCGGCAACCCGTTCTTCACCACCGACTCCGCGGCCTGCCTGCGCGCCATCGAAATCGATGCCGACGTGGTGCTGAAAGCGACCAAGGTCGATGGTGTGTACACTGCCGATCCATTCAAGGACCCACATGCCGAGAAGTTCGATCACCTGACCTACGACGAGGTCCTGGATCGCAAGCTGGGCGTGATGGACCTGACCGCAATCTGCCTGTGCCGTGACCACAAGATGCCATTGCGGGTATTCAACATGAACAAGCCTGGCGCCCTGCTGAACATCGTGGTGGGTGGCGCTGAAGGCACTCTGATCGAGGAAGGCCAAGCATGATCAACGACATCAAGAAAGACGCGCAGGAGCGCATGACCAAGTCCCTCGAGGCCCTGGCTCGCAACCTGGCGGCAATCCGCACCGGTCGCGCCCACCCGAGCATCCTGGACAGCGTCAAGGTCACGGCCTGGGGCAGCGAGATGCCGCTTAACCAGGTGGCCGCGATCACCGTCGAAGATGCCCGCACCCTGAAGATCGTCGCTCACGACAAGAACCTCAGCGCCGCCATCGAGAAGGCCATTCTCACCTCCGACCTGGGCCTGAACCCGTCCAGCGCCGGTACCACCATCCGTGTGCCGATGCCGGCCCTGACCGAGGAAACCCGCAAGGGCTACACCAAACAGGCCAGCGGCGTTGCCGAGGATGCCAAGGTGGCCGTGCGCAACGTGCGCCGTGACGCCCTGGCCGACTTGAAGAAGCTGACCAAGGACAAGGAAATCAGCGAAGACGAAGAGCGTCGCGCCGCTGACGAAATCCAGAAGCTGACCGACAAGTATGTTGCCGAGGTCGATGCCGCCTTCAAAGCCAAGGAAAAGGACCTGATGGCCGTCTAAGGCCGGGGTTTTTTAATGGAAAAGACCAAGCCAGCGGCGCCGTCCTCGGTGCCGCGTCATGTCGCGATCATCATGGATGGCAACAACCGCTGGGCGAAAAAACGCCTGTTGCCCGGCGTTGCCGGGCACAAGGCGGGTGTCGACGCCGTTCGCGCGGTCATCGAAGTCTGTGCCGAGTCCGGGGTCGAGGTACTGACCCTGTTCGCTTTCTCCAGCGAGAACTGGCAGCGTCCCGCCGAAGAGGTCGGTGCGCTGATGGAGCTGTTCTTCTCGGTCCTGCGGCGCGAGGCCAAGCGCCTCAACGAGAACAACATCAGCCTGCGTATCATCGGTGACCGTTCGCGTTTCCATCCCGAGCTGCAGGCCGCCATGCGCGAAGCCGAGGCGCTGACCGCCGGCAACAACCGTTTCATCCTGCAGATCGCGGCCAACTACGGTGGCCAGTGGGACATCGCCCAAGCCGCCCAGCGGCTGGCGCGGGAAGTGCAAGCCGGGCACCTGCGCCCGGAAGATATCACTCCGGGCCTGCTGCAGACCTGCCTGGCAACCGGCGAGCTGCCGCTGCCGGACCTGTGTATCCGCACCGGTGGCGAGCACCGCATCAGCAACTTCCTGTTGTGGCAGCTGGCCTACGCCGAGCTGTATTTCTCCGACCTGTACTGGCCGGACTTCAAACACGAGGCCATGCGCAACGCCCTGGCCGATTTCGCTTCGCGCCAGCGCCGCTTCGGTAAGACCAGCGAGCAGGTCGAGGCTGGAGCTCGTGCTTAATGCTTAAACAACGCATCATTACCGCGCTGATCCTGCTGCCGATCGCGCTGGGTGGCTTCTTCCTGCTAAACGGTGGGGATTTCGCCCTGTTCATCGGCTTCGTGGTGACCCTCGGCGCCTGGGAGTGGGCGCGTCTGGCCGGGCTCATGGCCCAGCCGCTGCGCATCGCCTATGCCGTGGTCGTCGCCGGAGCGCTGATGCTGCTGTACATCCTTCCGGAGCTGGCGCCCTGGGTGCTGGGCGCCGCGGTGATCTGGTGGGGGTTGGCCACTTGGCTGGTGCTTACCTATCCGCGCAGCAGCGAGCTGTGGGCCAGTGCCGCCTGCCGGTTGCTGATCGGCCTGCTGGTCTTGCTGCCGGCCTGGCAGGGGCTGGTGCTGCTAAAGCACTGGCCGTTGGGTAACTGGTTGATCCTGTCGGTCATGGTGCTGGTGTGGGCTGCCGATATTGGCGCGTACTTCTCTGGCCGTGCCTTCGGCAAGCGCAAGCTGGCGCCTCAGGTCAGCCCGGGCAAGAGCTGGGAAGGCGTGTATGGCGGCCTGGCGGTCAGCCTGGTGATTACCCTGGTGGTCGGCATCAGTCGCGACTGGGGCTTCGGCCAGATCCTCCTGGGCCTGCTGAGTGCCGCGCTGGTGGTCATGTCTTCGGTGGTCGGTGACCTGACCGAAAGCATGTTCAAGCGCCGTTCCGGCATCAAGGACAGCAGCAACCTGTTGCCTGGCCATGGTGGGGTGCTCGACCGCATCGACAGCCTGACTGCGGCGATCCCGATTTTCGCCGTGCTGCTGTGGGCTGCCGAATGGGGTGTGATGTGAGTCGTGCGCAGCGTATTACCGTGCTCGGGGCCACCGGTTCCATTGGCCTGAGCACGCTGGACGTCATCGCCCGCCATCCTGACCGCTATCAGGTGTTCGCCCTGAGTGGCTATTCGCGTATCGACGAGTTGCAGGCCCTGTGCGTGCGCCATCGCCCGGCGTTCGCCGTGGTACCGAGCGCCGAGGCGGCCACCCGACTGCGCCAGAGCCTGGCTGCGGCGGGTTGCGCCACCGAGGTGCTGGAAGGCGAGGCCGGGTTGTGCCAGGTGGCTTCTGCGTCGGAAGTGGACGCGGTGATGGCGGCCATCGTCGGCGCCGCCGGCCTGCGCCCGACCCTGGCGGCGGTCGAGGCGGGCAAGAAGGTGTTGCTGGCCAACAAGGAGGCGCTGGTGATGTCCGGCGCGCTGTTCATGGAAGCGGTGCGGCGCAGTGGTGCCGTGCTGCTGCCGATCGACAGCGAGCACAATGCGATCTTCCAGTGCATGCCCGGCGACTATGCGCGCGGCCTGAGTGCCGTCGGCGTACGCCGGATCCTGCTCACCGCCTCTGGCGGCCCGTTCCGCGAGACCCCCGTCGAGGCGCTGCTGGACGTTACCCCGGAACAGGCCTGCGCGCACCCCAACTGGTCCATGGGGCGCAAGATTTCCGTGGATTCGGCCAGCATGATGAACAAGGGCCTGGAACTGATCGAGGCCTGCTGGCTGTTCGATGCCGCACCGGCCAAGGTCGAAGTGGTGGTGCACCCGCAGAGCGTGATCCACTCCCTGGTGGACTACGTGGACGGTTCGGTGCTGGCGCAGCTGGGTAACCCGGACATGCGCACGCCCATTGCCAGCGCCCTGGCCTGGCCCGAGCGGATCGATTCCGGGGTGGCTCCGCTGGACCTGTTCGCCATCGCCCGTCTGGATTTCCAGGCGCCCGACGAACAGCGCTTCCCTTGCCTGCGCCTGGCGCGGCAGGCTGCCGAGGCCGGCAACAGCGCACCGGCCGTGCTCAATGCGGCCAACGAGGTCGCGGTCGAGGCATTTCTCCAGCGGCGTATCCGCTTCCCGGAGATCGCGGGTATGATCGAACAGGTGCTCGATCAGGAGCCCGTCGTACCGCTGCCATCGCTGGACGCGGTGTTCGCCGCCGACCAGCGTGCCCGGGAGCTTTCCCGTGAGTGGCTGAGGCGTCACGGTCGTTGATGCTGGCCCACCACGGTTCGCGAGGGGGCTGGGCATGATGCCAGCCCGCTGAACATCATTCGGAGATGGATATGACAGCGCTCTACATGATTATCGGCACCCTCGTAGCCTTGGGTGTACTGGTCACTTTCCATGAATTCGGCCACTTCTGGGTGGCGCGCCGCTGCGGTGTCAAGGTGCTGCGCTTCTCGGTGGGCTTTGGCACGCCACTGTTGCGCTGGCATGACCGCCACGGCACCGAGTTCGTGATCGCGGCGATCCCGTTGGGTGGCTACGTCAAGATGCTCGACGAGCGTGAAGGCGATGTGCCGCCTGCACTCGTCGAGCAATCGTTCAACCGCAAGTCCGTGCGCCAGCGCATCGCGATCGTCGCGGCGGGCCCGGTTGCCAATTTCCTGCTGGCCATCCTGTTCTTCTGGGTGCTGGCGATGCTGGG
Organism: Pseudomonas sp. NLJ1; assembly: GCF_049486705.1. Taxonomy (NCBI): domain Bacteria; kingdom Pseudomonadati; phylum Pseudomonadota; class Gammaproteobacteria; order Pseudomonadales; family Pseudomonadaceae; genus Pseudomonas; species Pseudomonas sp. NLJ1. Next base: position 4,050,145 of record NZ_CP137735.1, read on the forward strand.
CACCCAGCAGATCCGCCCGGTGATCGGTGCGGTCGATGCTGGCAGCCTGGCAGCATCGGCAGGCCTGACCGCAGGTCAGGAAATCGTCTCCATCGACGGCAAGCCGACCAATGGTTGGTCTGCGGTCAACCTTCAGCTGGTTCGCCGCCTGGGTGAGAGCGGCACCCTGCAAGTTGGCGTGCGCGAAGAGGGTGCCAGCGCCGAGCGCCAATTGCAGGTGAAGCTGGACAGCTGGCTCAAGGGCGCCGACGAACCGGACCCGATCCAGTCCCTGGGGCTGCACCCTTGGCGCCCGGCAATCGTGCCGGTGTTGGCCGAGATCGATCCGAAGGGGCCGGCTGCCGCTGCGGGCCTGAAAACCGGTGACAAGCTGCTGGCCCTCGATGGCGTGGCAGTGAGCGAATGGCAGCAGGTGGTCGATGCCGTGCGGGCTCGTCCACAGGCCAAGGTCATGGTGCGTGTCGAACGCGATGGTGCTGCGCTGGAGGTCCCGGTCACCCTGGCTCGCAAGGGCGAGGGCAAGGCGGCCGGCGGCTATCTTGGCGCCGGGGTAAAAGGTGGCGAATGGCCCGCCAACATGCTCCGCGAAGTCAGCTACGGCCCGCTGGATGCGGTGGGCGAGGGCTTGTCACGCACCTGGAACATGAGTGTCCTGACCCTTGAATCGCTGAAGAAAATGCTGTTCGGAGAGCTCTCGGTAAAAAACTTGAGTGGACCGATAACCATTGCTAAAGTGGCGGGCGCTTCAGCCCAGTCCGGCGTGGGGGATTTCCTGAATTTCCTGGCCTATCTGAGCATAAGCCTGGGGGTTCTTAACCTGCTGCCCATCCCGGTTCTGGATGGGGGGCATTTGCTGTTTTACCTGGTCGAGTGGGCGCGCGGTCGTCCGCTGTCGGATCGGGTGCAAGGTTGGGGGGTCCAGATCGGTATCAGTTTGGTCATAGGGGTGATGTTGCTCGCCCTGATCAACGATCTGGGTCGACTATAAAGCTTCGCTCAATTGCGAAACCTGCCGTTTTGTCGCGGCGGGCTGTTTATTGCCAGTTGGAATAAAAGGACTTCATGAAACGTCTGCTGCTAACTGCGGTCATGTCCGCACTGATGATCGCTGAAGTTCACGCCGAGTCCTTCACCATCTCCGATATCCGCGTCAACGGCCTGCAGCGGGTTTCCGCCGGCAGTGTCTTCGGTGCCTTGCCGCTGAACGTCGGCGACCAGGCCGACGACCGCCGCCTGGTGGAGTCGACCCGTTCCCTGTTCAAGACCGGTTTCTTCCAGGACATTCAGCTGAACCGCGATGGCAATGTCCTGATCATCAACGTGGTCGAGCGCCCGTCGGTGTCGAGCATCGAGATCGAAGGCAACAAGGCGATCAGCACCGAAGACCTGATGAAGGGCCTGAAGCAATCCGGCCTGGCCGAAGGCGAGATCTTCCAGCGTGCCACCCTCGAAGGCGTGCGTAACGAGTTGCAGCGCCAGTACGTGGCCCAGGGCCGCTACTCGGCCGAGGTCGACGCCGAGGTGGTGCCGCAGCCGCGCAACCGCGTGGCATTGAAGATCAAGATCAACGAAGGCACCGTCGCCGCCATCCAGCACATCAACGTCGTTGGCAACAACGTGTTCGACGATGAGACCCTGGCGCAGCTGTTCGAGCTGAAGACCACCAACTGGCTGTCGTTCTTCAAGAACGACGACAAGTACGCCCGCGAAAAGCTCTCCGGTGACCTGGAGCGCCTGCGTTCCTACTACCTGGACCGCGGCTACATCAACATGGACATCGCCTCCACCCAGGTGTCCATCACGCCGGACAAGAAACACGTCTACATCACCGTCAACATCAACGAAGGCGAGAAGTACACCGTCCGTGACGTGAAGCTGTCCGGTGACCTGAAGGTGCCGGAAGACCAGGTCAAGTCGCTGCTGCTGGTGCAGCCTGGCCAGGTGTTCTCGCGCAAGGTGATGACCAGCACCTCCGAGCTGATCACCCGCCGCCTGGGTAACGAAGGCTACACCTTCGCCAACGTCAACGGCGTGCCGCAGCCGAACGATGAAGACCACACCGTCGACATCATGTTCGTGGTCGATCCGGGCAAGCGTGCCTACGTCAACCGCATCAACTACCGCGGCAACACCAAGACCGAAGACGAAGTGCTGCGTCGCGAAATGCGCCAGATGGAAGGCGGCTGGGCCTCGACCTACCTGATCGACCAGTCCAAGACCCGTCTGGAACGCCTGGGCTTCTTCAAGGAAGTGAACGTCGAGACCCCGCCGGTGCCGGGCACCGACGACCAGGTCGACGTCAACTACAGCGTCGAGGAGCAGGCCTCCGGCTCGATCACCGCCAGCGTCGGTTTCGCCCAGAGCGCCGGCCTGATCCTCGGTGGTTCGATCAGCCAGAGCAACTTCCTCGGTACTGGTAACAAGGTTTCCATCGGCCTGACCCGTTCGGAATACCAGACCCGCTACAACTTCGGCTTCGTTGACCCCTACTTCACTGCCGATGGCGTGAGCCTGGGCTACAACGCCTTCTACCGCAGCACCGACTACGACGACCTCGACGTCGATGTGGCCAGCTACGCGGTGGACAGCTACGGTGCGGGCGTCAGCCTGGGCTACCCGATCAGCGAGACCTCGCGCCTTACCTACGGCCTGAGCGTGCAGCAGGACAAGATCAAGACCGGCAAGTACACCGTTGACGAGATCTTCGATTTCCTCGAAGAGGAAGGCGACAACTTCCTGAACTTCAAGGCCTCGATCGGCTGGTCGGAATCGACCCTGAACAAGGGCGTGCTGGCAACCCGCGGTCACTCGCAGAGCCTGACCCTGGAATCCACCATCCCGGGCAGCGATCTGTCGTTCTTCAAGCTCGACTACCGCGGCCAGCTGTTCAAGCCGATCACCAACGACTACACCCTGCGCCTGCATACCGAGCTGGGTTATGGTGACGGTTATGGCAGCACCTCGGGCCTGCCGTTCTACGAGAACTACTTCGCGGGTGGCTTCAACTCCGTCCGTGGCTTCAAGGACAGCAGCCTGGGCCCACGCAGTACCCCAAGCCGCGGCGAGGCCAACGGTGGCAAGCCAGGCACCATCGCCGACCCGGACCAGGATCCGTTGCCGTTTGGTGGCAACGTGCTGGTACAAGGCGGTGTCGAGCTGCTGTTCCCGCTGCCGTTCGTCAAGGACCAGCGTTCGCTGCGCACCTCCGTGTTCTGGGACGTGGGTAACGTGTTCGACACCAATTGCGGCAACCAGCCTGATTGCGAGAAGGTCGGTTTCTCGGGCATGGCCAGTTCGGTCGGCCTGGGCGTGACCTGGATCACCGCACTGGGCCCGCTGAGCTTCAGCCTGGCAATGCCGGTCAAGAAGCCGGACGATGCCGACACCCAGGTGTTCCAATTCTCTCTGGGCCAGACCTTCTGAGGTCGGCCCTCGCTTAATGACAACGGTTTATCCAGGAGTGCATCGTGCGTAAGTTGACCCAACTGGCCGTAATGGCCGCGGCGCTGGTCGCCACCCCGGCTTTCGCCGAAATGAAGGTTGCCGTCCTGAACTATCAGATGGCCCTGCTGGAATCTGACGCGGCCAAGAAATACGCCGTGGATGCCGAGAAGAAGTTCGGCCCGCAACTGACCAAGCTGAAAAGCCTGGAAAGCAGCGCCAAGGGCATTCAGGACCGTCTGATCAAGGGCGGCGACAAGATGCAGCAGCAGGAGCGTGAGCGTCTTGAGCTCGAATTCAAGCAGAAAGCCCGTGACTTCCAGTTCCAGTCCAAGGAACTGAACGAAGCCAAGGCTGTTGCCGACCGCGACATGCTCAAGCAACTGAAGCCGAAGCTGGATGGCGCTGTCGAGGAAGTGATCAAGAAAGGCGGTTACGACCTGGTCCTCGAGCGTGGCGCGGTCATCGATGTCAAACCGCAGTACGACATCACCCGCCAAGTCATCGAGCGCATGAACCAAGCCCGTTGATATGACCGTGACCATGACGCTAGGCCAGCTGGCCGAGGCCCTCGGCGCCACCCTCAAGGGCCCCGAGGCGCTGCAGATTACCGGGCTGGCCACTTTGCAGGAGGCTGGCCCAGGTCAGTTGAGCTTCCTCGCCAATCCGCAGTACCGCAAATTCCTGGATAGCAGCCAGGCGGCTGCGGTGCTGCTGAAGGCGGCGGACGCCGAAGGCTTTGCCGGCAATGCGCTGATCGTCGCCGACCCGTACCTGGCCTACGCGCGCATTTCCCACCTGTTCGATCCCAAACCTAAGGCTGTGGCGGGTATTCATCCCAGCGCCGTGGTGGCGGAGGACGCGCAGGTGGACGCCAGTGCCAGCATCGGGCCGTTCGCGGTCATCGAAAGCGGTGCGCGCATCGCGGCCAATGTCAGTGTGGGTGCACACTGCGTGGTCGGTGCCCGTTGCGTGATCGGTGAGGGTGGCTGGCTGGCCCCACGGGTCACCCTGTACCATGATGTGACCATCGGCAAGCGTGTGGTCATCCAGTCGGGTGCGGTGATCGGCGGTGAAGGCTTCGGCTTTGCCAACGAGAAGGGCGTGTGGCGCAAGATCGCTCAGATCGGTGGCGTGACCATCGGCGACGACGTGGAAATCGGTGTCAACACTGCGGTCGATCGCGGTGCGCTGTCGGATACGCGGATCGCTGACGGGGTCAAGCTCGACAACCAGATCCAGATCGCCCACAACGTGCAGATCGGTGAGCACACGGCCATGGCCGCCTGCGTCGGAATTTCCGGCAGCACGCGCATCGGCAAGCATTGCACCATTGCCGGAGGTGTCGGCATGGTGGGTCATATCGATGTCTGTGATAACGTTTTCGTGTCCGGGATGACCATGGTGACCCGTTCGATCACCGAACCGGGTGCCTATTCTTCCGGCACTGCCATGCAGCCACTGGCTGAATGGCGCAAGAGCGCCGCGCGTATCCGGCACCTGGACGACATGGCCAAGCGTCTCCAGCAGCTGGAAAAACGCGTCGATACCGTGACCTCAGGTGGCCAGCCGACATCAGAAGGCTGATACCATTCCCTGAGCAAGAGTGAACAGTCGCTAGCTGGCTCCTCTTTGGACTGCAAAAGGAGCGTGTGGTCAGCACCTGCGCTCCCTATTCTTATTACAGGCTTCCCCCCCGAAATGATGGACATCAACGAGATTCGCGAATACCTGCCTCACCGTTACCCGTTCCTGTTGGTGGACCGCGTGACGGATCTGGACTACGAGGCCCAGAGCATTCGTGCCTACAAGAATGTCAGCATCAACGAGCCGTTCTTCAATGGCCACTTCCCGGCGCACCCGATCATGCCGGGCGTTCTGATCATCGAAGCCATGGCCCAGGCGGCCGGCATCCTTGGCTTCAAGATGCTTGATGCCAAGCCGGCCGATGGCACCCTGTACTACTTTGTCGGCTCCGACAAACTGCGCTTCCGTCAGCCGGTGCTGCCGGGTGATCAGCTGGTGCTGGAAGCCAAATTTCTCAGCCGCAAGAGCATGATCTGGAAGTTCGAATGCCGCGCCCTGGTCGACGGCAAGCCGGTTTGCTCGGCAGAAATCACCTGCGCGGAACGCTCCCTATGAATTCGATTGATCCTCGGGCCATTATCGATCCCTCGGCCAAACTGGCCGATGGCGTCGAGGTCGGCCCTTGGTCGATCGTTGGCCCTGATGTAGAGATCGGGGAGGGCACCGTTATCGGCCCGCATGTTGTGCTCAAAGGCCCTACCCGCATCGGCAAGCACAACCGTATCTTTCAGTTTTCCTCGATCGGCGAAGACACCCCGGACCTCAAGTACAAGGGTGAGCCAACGCGTCTGGTCATCGGTGACCACAATGTGTTCCGCGAAGGGGTGACCATTCACCGCGGTACCGTTCAGGACCGTGCGGAAACTACTGTGGGCGACCACAACCTGATCATGGCCTATGCCCACATCGGCCACGACAGCGTCATCGGCAACCACTGCATCCTGGTCAACAACACCGCTCTGGCCGGCCATGTGCATGTGGGTGACTGGGCGATCCTGTCCGGTTATACCCTGGTGCACCAGTACTGCCATATCGGTGCCCATGCGTTTTCCGGCATGGGCACGGCTATCGGCAAGGACGTCCCGGCCTTCGTCACCGTGTTCGGCAGCCCGGCCGAGGCCCGCAGCATGAACTTCGAAGGCATGCGCCGTCGGGGTTTCAGCGATGAGGTCATTCACGTGCTGCGCCGTTGCTACAAGATTGTCTATCGCCAGGGCCTGACCGTCGAAGACGCGCTCAAGGAACTGACCGAACTGGCCGCGCAACACCCTGAGGTCGAGCTGTTCCGTCAGTCGATCGTGAACTCCGCCCGCGGCATTACGCGCTGACATGGCCCAGCTTTGCGTAGCCTTGGTCGCAGGTGAGGCCAGCGGCGACATTCTGGGTTCAGGCTTGATGCGTGCCATCAAGGCGCGCCACCCGGACGTTCGGTTCATCGGCGTTGGCGGCCCCTTGATGGAAGCCGAAGGCCTGCAATCCTATTTCCCCATGGAACGCCTGGCCGTCATGGGCCTGGTTGAAGTGCTGGGGCGCCTGCGTGAGCTGCTCAAGCGCCGCAAGCTGCTGATCGAGACCCTGATCGGCGAAAAGCCCGACGTGTTCATCGGCATCGATGCCCCCGACTTCAACCTCAACATCGAACTGAAACTGCGTCAGGCCGGGATCAAGACCGTGCACTACGTCAGCCCGTCGGTCTGGGCCTGGCGGCAGAAGCGTGTGCTGAAGATTCGCGAAGGCTGCGACCTGATGCTGACGCTGTTGCCATTCGAGGCGCGGTTCTATGAAGAGCAGGGCGTGCCTGTACGTTTCGTCGGCCACCCGTTGGCCGACACCATCCCGCTCGAAGCCGACCGCCCGGCGGCGCGTGCCGCGCTTGGCCTGGGTGAAGGGCCGGTGGTGGCGCTGATGCCGGGTAGTCGTGGCGGCGAAGTCGGGCGCCTGGGGGCGCTGTTCCTGGATGCGGCCGAACGGCTGCGCCAGCAGGTGCCAGGCGTGCGTTTCGTGCTGCCTTGTGCCAACGCCGCACGGCGCGCCCAGGTCGAGCAGATGCTTGAAGGGCGCGAGCTGCCGCTGACCCTGCTCGATGGCCAGTCGCACCAGGCCCTGGCGGCCTGTGACGCGGTGTTGATCGCCTCGGGTACCGCCACCCTCGAAGCGCTGCTGTACAAGCGGCCGATGGTTGTGGCCTATCGCCTGGCGCCTCTTACCTACTGGATTCTCAAACGGCTGGTAAAGAGCCCCTACGTTTCGTTGCCGAACCTGCTGGCCCAGCGGGCGTTGGTACCCGAACTGCTGCAGGACGACGCCACCAGCGAAGCCCTGGCCAGCACCCTGGCGCCTCTGGTAGCCGATGGCAGCCAGCAGACCGAACGTTTCGACGAAATTCACCGCACCCTTCGCCGTGACGCCTCCAACCAGGCTGCCGAGGCGGTACTGGCGTTGCTCAAGGACCGCTGACATGCAAATTGGACTGGACTTCAACCTGGTCGAGGACCTGGTCGCCGGTGTCGACGAAGTGGGCCGTGGCCCGCTGTGCGGCGCGGTGGTGACTGCAGCGGTGATCCTCGACCCGGCGCGCCCGATCCTCGGCCTGAACGATTCGAAGAAACTCACCGAAGCCAGGCGCGAGGCGCTGTTCGATGAAATCTGCGAAAAGGCCCTGAGCTTCTGCATCGCCCGCGCCGAGGTCGAAGAAATCGACCGCCTGAACATCCTGCATGCCACCATGTTGGCGATGCAGCGAGCGGTGGAAGGCTTGCACATTACACCGAAGCTTGCCCTGATCGACGGTAACCGCTGCCCGAAACTGGCCGTACCGGCGTCGCCGGTAGTCAAGGGGGATAGCCAGGTGCCGGCCATTGCGGCGGCGTCGATCCTGGCCAAGGTGACCCGCGACCGAGAGATGAGCGCGTTCGAGCTGATCTACCCGGGTTATGGCATTGGCGGGCACAAGGGGTACCCGACCCCGGTGCACCTCGAGGCGCTGGCACGGCTTGGGCCGACGCCCATTCATCGGCGTTCCTTTGCTCCGGTGAGGGCAGCTTGGGAAGCGCTTGAAGGCGTCACCGACGCCCTGATCTGATTTTTGGGGGCCGCTTTGCGGCCCATCGCCGGCAAGCCAGCTCCCACATGGATCGTACAATCCCTGACAGCTACGCGGTCCCTGTGGGAGCTGGCTTGCCGGCGATGGGCTGCAAAGCAGCCCCAAAACCCCCTCGCATTTAAGCTACAATCCCGCCCTTGTCGTTCAGCACTGCTACAGGATCTTCCATGTCGGTTCCCTTCGTTCACCTGCGCGTCCACTCCGAATTCTCGCTGGTCGACGGCCTGGTGCGGATCAAGCCGCTGGCCAAGGCACTGGCCGGGATGAACATGCCGGCGGTGGCGATCACCGACCAGAGCAACATGTGCTCGCTGGTAAAGTTCTACAAGACCGCCATGGGCGCCGGCATCAAGCCGATCTGCGGCGCCGACCTGTGGCTGGCCGCTGCCGATCCGGAAGCACCGCTGTCGCGTATCTGCTTCCTGGCCATGAACCCCAAGGGCTACCGCAACCTCACCGAGCTGATCTCGCGCGGCTGGACCGACGGCCAGCGCAACGGCCTGGTCATCCTCCAGCGTGACTGGATCGCCCCCGCCAGCGAGGGCCTGATCGCCCTGTCCGCAGGCAAGGAAGGGGACATCGGCATGGCCTTGCTGGCCGGCAAGGGCGATGAGGCCGAGGCCCTGCTGCGAGACTGGATGGGCATGTTCCCCGAGCGCTTCTATGTCGAAGTGCAGCGCACCAACCGCGCCCGCGACGAGGAGTACGTGCACGCCGCCGTGGCGTTGGCCGACAAGCTCGGCGCTCCGCTGGTGGCAACCAACGATGTGCGCTTCATCAAGCAGTCGGACTTCGATGCTCACGAAACCCGCGTGTGCATCGGTGAGGGCTGGACCCTCGACGACCCGCGCCGGCCAAGGATGTACAGCGACCAGCAGTATCTGAAGTCGGCCGAGGAAATGACCGAGCTGTTCAGCGACCTGCCCGACGCCATCGCCAACACCGTCGAGATCGCCAAGCGCTGCAACATCCAGGTGCAGCTGGGCAAGTATTTCCTGCCCGACTTCCCCACGCCCAACGGCATGGGCATTGATGATTACCTGCGGCATGTGTCCCACGAAGGCCTGGAAGAGCGCCTGGCAGTGCTGTGGCCGAAAGAGACCACGCCCGATTACGAAGAGAAGCGCCAGGTCTATCTCGACCGCCTGAAGTTCGAGCTGGACATCATCATCCAGATGGGTTTCCCCGGTTACTTCCTGATCGTCATGGACTTCATCAAGTGGGCCAAGAACAACGGCGTGCCGGTCGGCCCGGGCCGAGGGTCGGGTGCCGGCTCGCTGGTGGCCTACGTGCTGAAGATTACCGACCTCGACCCGCTGGCCTACGACCTGCTGTTCGAGCGTTTCCTCAACCCTGAACGTATTTCCATGCCCGACTTCGACGTCGACTTCTGCATGGATGGCCGGGACCGGGTGATCGACTATGTGGCCGAAGCCTATGGCCGTAACGCGGTCAGCCAGATCATCACCTTCGGTACCATGGCGGCGAAGGCGGTGGTGCGAGACGTGGCGCGGGTCCAGGGCAAATCCTACGGCCTGGCCGACCGTCTGTCGAAGATGATCCCGTTCGAAGTGGGCATGACCCTGGAGAAGGCCTACGAGCAGGAAGAGATCCTGCGCGACTTCCTCAAGGGTGACGAAGACGCCCGCGAAATCTGGGACATGGCCCTGAAGCTCGAGGGCGTGACCCGCGGTACCGGCAAGCACGCCGGTGGCGTGGTCATCGCCCCGACCAAGCTCACCGACTTTTCGCCGATCGCCTGTGACGAAGAGGGCGGCGGCCTGGTAACCCAGTTCGACAAGGATGACGTCGAGGCTGCCGGCCTGGTGAAGTTCGACTTCCTCGGCCTGCGCACCCTGACCATCATCAAGTGGGCGATGGAGATCATCAACCGCGAGCAGGCCAAGAAGAACCTGCCCGATGTAAACATCGACTTCATCCCGCTGGACGACCGCAAGACCTACGAGCTGTTGCAGAAGGCCGAAACCACGGCGGTGTTCCAGCTTGAATCGCGGGGCATGAAAGAGCTGATCAAGAAGCTCAAGCCCGACTGCCTGGAAGACCTTATCGCACTGGTGGCGCTGTTCCGCCCAGGCCCGCTGCAGTCGGGCATGGTGGACGACTTCATCAACCGCAAGCACGGCCGCGCCGAGCTCGCCTACCCTCACCCTGACTACCAGTACGAAGGCCTGAAGCCGGTGCTGGCACCGACCTACGGCATCATCCTGTACCAGGAACAGGTGATGCAGATCGCCCAGGTAATGGCTGGCTACACCCTCGGTGGCGCTGACATGCTGCGCCGTGCGATGGGTAAGAAGAAGCCCGAGGAGATGGCCAAGCAGCGGGGTGGTTTCATCGAAGGTTGTGCCAACAACAATATCGATGCAGAGCTGGCCGGTAACATCTTCGACCTGGTAGAAAAGTTCGCCGGTTACGGCTTCAACAAATCCCACTCCGCCGCCTATGGCCTGGTGTCGTACCAGACTGCCTGGCTGAAAACCCACCACCCGGCGGCGTTCATGGCTGCTGTGTTGTCGGCGGATATGCACAACACCGACAAGGTGGTGGTGCTGGTCGAAGAAGTGCGCAACATGAAGCTGCGCCTCGACGCGCCGGACGTGAACTTCTCCGACTTCAAGTTCACCGTGAACAATGACGGGCGCATCGTCTATGGCCTGGGCGCCATCAAGGGCGTCGGCGAAGGCCCGGTGGAGGCCATCGTCGAGGCCCGCGCGCAGGGTGGCCCGTTCAAGGACCTGTTCGATTTCTGTGAGCGCATCGACCTCAAGCGGGTCAACAAGCGTACCCTCGACGCACTGATCCGCAGCGGCGCGCTGGATCGTCTGGGCCCGCACTTCCATGACGAGATCAAGGCCTACCAGGCCAACATCGACATCAACCGGGCAACCTTGCTCTCGGCGCTGGGCGAGGCCATCAAGTCTGCCGAGCAGGCTGCCCACACCGCTGACAGTGGCCACGTCGACCTGTTCGGCGGCATGTTCGAAGAGGCGGATGCCGACGTCTACGCCAACCACCGCAAGGTGCGCGAACTCACCCTCAAGGAACGCCTGAAGGGCGAGAAGGACACCCTTGGCCTGTACCTCACCGGCCACCCGATCGACGAGTACGAGACCGAGATTCGCCGCTTTGCCCGCCAGCGCATCATCGACCTCAAGCCGTCACGCGAGACCCAGACCATCGCCGGCATGATCATTGCCCTGCGGGTGATGAAGAACAAGAAGGGCGACAAGATGGGCTTCGTCACCCTGGACGACCGTTCCGGGCGCATCGAGGCGTCGCTGTTTGCCGATGCCTTCTTGGCGGCACAGTCCTTGCTGCAGACCGATGCCATGGTGGTTGTCGAAGGCGAGGTCAGCAACGATGATTTCTCCGGTGGCCTGCGCCTGCGGGTGAAGCAGGTGATGACCATGGAGGATGCGCGCACCAAGCTGGCCGAAAGCCTGCGCCTGAAGGTGGCACACGAAGCGCTCAAGGGCGACCGGCTGAAGTGGCTGGGCGAACTGATTACCCGCCACCGCGGCGCCTGCCCGATCACCCTCGAGTACACCGGCAGCGACGCCAAGGCCATGCTGCAGTTCGGCGAGCAGTGGGCGATCGACCCGGCCGATGGGCTGATTCAGGCGCTGCGTGACCAGTTCGGGCGTGAGAACGTCTTCCTGCAATATCGTTGAACCGACAAAAAATTTAATCTCGACCTGAATGCGCCTGATCCCTTAAGGTAGGGCGCCAAACGGATCAACCGGCCGGCCGCCTGGCCGTAGACCCAAGACGGATGACTATGAACCCGAATTTTCTCGATTTCGAACAGCCGATTGCCGACCTGCAAGCCAAGATCGAAGGCCTGCGCCTGGTAGGCAACGACAACTCGCTGAACATCAGCGATGAAATTGCCCGTCTGCAAGACAAGAGCAACACCCTGACCGAAAGCATCTTCGGCAACCTGACCAGCTGGCAGATCGCCCGCCTGGCTCGTCACCCGCGTCGTCCTTACACCCTGGACTACCTGGAGCACATCTTCACCGAGTTCGAAGAGCTGCATGGTGACCGTCACTTCTCCGACGACGCTGCCATCGTCGGTGGTACCGCGCGCCTGGACGGCAAGCCGGTCATGGTCATCGGCCACCAGAAGGGCCGTGAAGTGCGCGAGAAGGTACGCCGCAACTTCGGCATGCCGCGCCCAGAGGGCTACCGCAAGGCCTGCCGCCTGATGGAAATGGCCGAGCGCTTCAAGATGCCGATCCTGACCTTCATCGACACCCCGGGCGCCTACCCGGGCATCGACGCCGAAGAACGCAACCAGAGCGAGGCCATCGCCTGGAACCTGCGCGTGATGGCGCGCCTGAAAACCCCGATCATCGCCACTGTAATCGGTGAGGGTGGTTCCGGCGGTGCGCTGGCCATCGGCGTGTGCGACCAGTTGAACATGCTGCAGTACTCCACCTACTCGGTGATCTCGCCGGAAGGCTGCGCCTCGATCCTGTGGAAGACTGCCGACAAGGCAGCCGACGCAGCCGAGGCCATGGGCATCACTGCCGAGCGCCTGAAGAGCCTGAACATTGTCGACAAGGTCATTCAGGAGCCGCTGGGCGGCGCCCACCGTGACCCGGCGAAGATGTCGGAAAGCATCCGTGCCGACCTGGTACAGCAGCTGGACATGCTCGGCAAGCTCGACCATGACGCGCTGCTGGCCCGCCGTTACGATCGCCTGATGAGCTACGGCCTCTGATAGCGAGATGAATGGCACCGGCTTCGCCGGTGTTCGCGGGTGAACCCGCTCCCACAGGTACTGCGCAGCCCTCTGGAACGGCGCGATCCCTGTGGGAGCGGGTTCACCCGCGAACGCATTCTCGAATGGAGTGCGGGTTCGATGATCAACCTCACCCCCTGGCTCAACGCCCCAGCCTGGTACATCGCCTTTTCCGGCGGTCTCGACTCCACCGTCCTCCTGCACCTGCTGGCCGACCGCGCCCGCAATCACGCATCCCCTCCATTGCGCGCCATCCACATCCACCATGGCCTGCAATCCGCCGCTGACGCGTGGCCCGCCCACTGCCAGACCGTCTGCGACAATCTCGGCATCGAACTTCAGGTCATCCATGTCCAGGTCAGCCCCGGCGCCAGCCTCGAGCAGGCCGCCCGCGACGCCCGCTATGCCGCCTTCCGCCAGCTGTTGGGCCCAGGCGACATCCTGTTCACCGGCCAGCACGGCGACGACCAGGCCGAAACCTTGCTGTTCCGCCTGCTGCGCGGTGCAGGCCTGCGTGGCCTGGCAGCGATGCCGGGGCAGCGGGCGCTAGGGCAGGGCAGCCTGGTCAGGCCGTTGCTGGGCTGCTCTCGCCAGCAACTGCAGGACCACGCCCAGGCCAACGGGCTGGCCTGGATCGAAGATCCGTCAAACGCTGACACACAATTTGCCCGCAACTACCTGCGCAGCGAGGTGTTTCCGCTACTTCGGCAACGTTGGCCGCAGGCCAGCCAGAACCTGGCCCGCGCCGCCGAGCATCTGGGCGAAGCCCAGGGCCTGCTGGACGAGCTGGCCGAGGATGACCTGGCGCTCGCGGAGGAGGGCGGGCCGGTTGCCTGGCCGGGGCTGGACTCCCTCGACCTGGCTACCCTGGTGGCGCTGTCGCCGGCCCGTCAGCGCAATGCCCTGCAATACTGGCTGAGCCGCCGGGCCCGCCTGCCCGATGCCCGGCACTGGGCCGGCTGGGCGGACCTGCGCGATGCTGCAGCCGATGCCCAGCCCGCCTGGCGCCTTGCCGATGGGCAACTGCTGCGCAGTCATGGGCGTATCTGGTGGTTGAGCGGAGACTGGCTGCAACTGCCCGTCGGCGAACTGGCCTGGGCCGATCCCGCCGAGCCTTTGTTGTTGCCGGGTAACGGCAGTGTGCGTCTTGTTGGCGCAGCGCCGCTGGACGGCTTGCGCATTGCCTACCGCCAGGGCGGCGAAGTGCTCGATGTCCCCGGCCGCGGCCGACGCGACCTCAAGCGCCTGCTCAACGAACAGCAGGTACCGCATTTCCTGCGCCCGCGCCTGCCATTGCTGTACCAGTGCGAGCGCCTGCTGGCGGTGGCCAACCTGCCCGGGCTGGTGCAGGCTGATTGCCAGCTGTGCTGGCAGTTGCCGACGAACGCGCAAGGTTTGAGCTGAAGTGTACATTCGGGTAGACTACCCTCCCTTCTTGATACAGCTTCTGTGGGTTCCGCGAAAACACAGTAGTTGCCGATTACCAAGCAGTTTTTTGCTGGGCTGATTCTGAAAATGACGAGCGAGCTCCATGCCGGGGATACCCCTGGTCTGTACAGACGCGGCAGTTTTTCGAGATGCACTGTGATTGACGCAGGTGATCGGGGGCTTCGGCCTTCCTTCGCTTTCTCCGGCGGCGCTGGCCGCCTTAACGCAGACTTCTAGGGTTTTTCATGACGCGCTACATATTCGTCACGGGCGGTGTTGTTTCTTCATTGGGGAAAGGCATTGCCTCGGCTTCCCTGGCGGCCATCCTGGAAGCGCGGGGCCTGAAGGTCACCATGCTCAAGCTGGATCCGTACATCAACGTCGATCCGGGCACCATGAGCCCGTTCCAGCACGGTGAAGTGTTCGTCACCCACGATGGCGCCGAGACCGACCTCGACCTGGGCCACTACGAGCGGTTCATCCGCACCACCATGACCCAGAACAACAACTTCACCACCGGCCGCATCTACGAGCACGTGCTGCGTAAAGAGCGCCGTGGTGATTACCTGGGTGCGACCATCCAGGTCATCCCGCACATCACCGACGAGATCAAGCGTCGCATCATCAAGGGCGCCGGCGATGCCGACGTGGCCCTGGTGGAAATCGGCGGTACCGTGGGTGACATCGAGTCGCAGCCGTTCCTCGAGGCCATCCGCCAGCTGCGCGTCGAAGTGGGCTCCAAGCGCGCCATGCTGATGCACCTGACCCTGGTCCCGTACATCGCCACCGCTGGCGAGACCAAGACCAAGCCGACCCAGCATTCGGTGAAGGAACTGCGTTCCATCGGTCTGCAGCCTGACGTGCTGATCTGCCGCTCCGACCACCCGGTCGATGCCTCGTCGCGTCGCAAGATCGCGCTGTTCACCAACGTTGAAGAGCGTGCGGTGATTTCGCTGGAAGACGTCGACACCATCTACAAGATCCCGGGCGTGCTGCACGCACAGGGCCTGGACGACTTCGTCGTCGAGCGTTTCGGCCTGCAGTGCAATGGCGCCGACCTGTCCGAGTGGGACAAGGTGGTCGATGCCAAGCTCAACCCCGAGCACGAAGTGACCATCGCCATGGTCGGCAAGTACATGGAGCTGCTGGATGCGTACAAGTCGCTGATCGAAGCGATGAGCCACGCCGGCATTACCAACCGCACCAAGGTCAACCTGCGCTACATCGACTCGGAAGACATCGAGAACCAGGGCACCAGCCTGCTCGAAGGCGCCGATGCCATCCTGGTGCCGGGCGGTTTCGGCCTGCGCGGCGTGGAAGGCAAGATCACCGCGGTGCAATACGCCCGTGAGAACAAGGTGCCATACCTGGGTATCTGCCTGGGCATGCAGGTGGCCGTGATCGAATTCGCCCGTAACGTGATGGGCTGGAAAGACGCCAACTCCACCGAGTTCGACCGCAACAGCGGCCACCCGGTAGTCGGCCTGATCACCGAGTGGGCCGATGCCACCGGTGCCGTCGAAACCCGCAACGAAGCCTCCGACCTGGGTGGCACCATGCGCCTGGGCGCCCAGGACTGCCAGCTGGCCGCCGGTTCCAAGGTGCACGACTGCTATGGCAAGGACGTGATCACCGAGCGTCACCGTCACCGCTACGAAGTGAACAACAACCTGCTGCCGCAACTGGTCGACGCCGGCCTGGTGGTTTCTGGCCGTTCCGAAGACGGTGCGCTGGTGGAAGTGGTCGAGTCCAAGGACCACCCATGGTTCGTCGCCTGCCAGTTCCACCCGGAATTCACCTCGACCCCGCGTGACGGCCACCCGCTGTTCAGCGGCTTCGTCAAGGCAGCCCTGGCTCAGAAGAACAAGGCCTGATCAATGACCCAGAAGATCATTCGCGTCGGTAACATCGAGATCGCCAACGACAAGCCGTTCGTCCTGTTCGGCGGCATGAACGTCCTGGAGTCCCGTGACCTGGCAATGAAGGTCTGCGAGGAGTACGTGCGGGTGACCGAGAAGCTCGGTATCCCGTACGTGTTCAAGGCCAGCTTCGACAAGGCCAACCGTTCGTCGGTAACCTCGTACCGTGGCCCGGGCATGGAAGAGGGGCTGAAGATCTTCGAAGAGATCAAGCGCACCTTCAACGTGCCGGTCATCACCGACGTGCACGAGCCCTACCAGGCCGAGCCTGTAGCCAAGGTGTGCGACATCATCCAGCTGCCGGCCTTCCTGTCGCGACAGACCGACCTGGTGGTGGCCATGGCCAAGACCGGCGCGGTGATCAACATCAAGAAGGCCCAGTTCCTCGCACCCCAGGAAATGAAGCACATCCTGACCAAGTGCGAGGAGGCCGGTAACGACCAGTTGATCCTCTGCGAGCGTGGTTCGAGCTTCGGCTACAACAACCTGGTGGTGGACATGCTCGGCTTCGGCATCATGAAGCAGTTCGAGTACCCGGTGTTCTTCGACGTGACCCACGCCCTGCAGATGCCGGGTGGTCGCGCCGATTCCGCCGGTGGCCGCCGCGCCCAGGTTACCGACCTGGCCAAGGCCGGCATGAGCCAGGGCCTGGCCGGGCTGTTCCTCGAAGCCCACCCCGATCCGGACAATGCCAAGTGCGATGGCCCATGTGCCCTGCGCCTGGACAAACTGGAGCCGTTCCTGGCCCAGCTCAAGCAACTGGACGACCTGGTGAAAAGTTTTCCGACGGTAGAAACCGCGTAAAGCTCGATTCTCGGGTAAAGTACCGTCCGATCCACCCCTGACCAGCCGGTCAGGGGTTCCCTTCACCCGGCCTGCCCACTGCATGTCCGCCCGGTGAACGGCAAGAATTTCCTAAGCTAAGTTGTTTTCGTCAATTCTGGAGTGCTTACAACAATGGCAAAAATCGTCGACATCAAAGGTCGTGAAGTTCTCGATTCGCGTGGCAACCCCACCGTGGAAGCCGATGTACTGCTCGACAACGGCATCATCGGCAGCGCTTGCGCGCCGTCCGGTGCTTCCACTGGCTCGCGCGAAGCGCTGGAGCTGCGTGATGGCGACAAGAGCCGTTACCTGGGCAAGGGCGTGCTGAAGGCCGTCGCCAACATCAACGGCCCGATCCGTGACCTGCTGCTGGGCAAGGACCCTGCCGACCAGAAGGGCCTGGACCGCGCCATGATCGAACTGGACGGTACCGAGAACAAGGCCAAGCTGGGCGCCAACGCCATCCTCGCCGTCTCCCTGGCTGCCGCCAAGGCCGCTGCTCAGGACCAGGACCTGCCGCTGTACGCGCACATCGCCAACCTGAACGGCACCCCGGGCCAGTACTCGATGCCGGTACCGATGATGAACATCATCAACGGTGGCGAGCACGCCGACAACAACGTCGACATCCAGGAGTTCATGGTTCAGCCAGTTGGCGCCAAGACCTTCTCCGACGGCCTGCGCATGGGTACTGAAATCTTCCACCACCTCAAAGCCGTGCTGAAGGCCCGTGGCCTGAACACCGCCGTTGGTGACGAAGGTGGTTTCGCCCCTAACCTGGCTTCCAACGAAGACGCCCTGGGCGCCATCGCCGAAGCCGTCGAGAAAGCCGGCTACAAGCTGGGCACCGACGTGACCCTGGCCCTGGACTGCGCGGCTTCCGAGTTCTACGAAGACGGCAAGTACAACCTGTCTGGCGAAGGCAAGTCGTTCGACGCCGAAGGCTTCGCCGAGTACCTGAAAGGCCTGACCGAGCGCTTCCCGATCATCTCGATCGAAGACGGCCTGGACGAGTCCGACTGGGCTGGCTGGAAGATCCTCACCGACAAGATCGGCACCAAGGTGCAGCTGGTTGGCGATGACCTGTTCGTGACCAACACCAAGATCCTCAAGGAAGGCATCGAGAAGGGCATCGGTAACTCGATCCTGATCAAGTTCAACCAGATCGGCTCGCTGACCGAAACCCTGGAGGCCATCCAGATGGCCAAGGCTGCTGGTTACACCGCGGTGATTTCGCACCGTTCCGGTGAAACCGAAGACTCGACCATTGCCGACCTGGCCGTGGGTACCGCTGCTGGCCAGATCAAGACTGGCTCGCTGTGCCGTTCCGACCGCGTTTCCAAGTACAACCAGCTGCTGCGCATCGAAGAGCAACTGGGTGCCAAAGCGGTTTACCGCGGTCGTGCCGAGTTTCGCGGCTAAGCAAGAGATGGTAAAAAGACAGCAGCCGGAGTTGTAGGAACGTTCGTACTGTTCTTTCCTACATTCCAACAGGTTTCTGTCGACGAAGCCTGGCCTCGGCCAGGCTTCGTGCTATTCGAGGCCCCGAAGTAAAAATACCCGGGCAGCCTTTTTAATCTGGATAACGTGATGCGCAGTCCCTATTGGTTGTTCCTCGTCCTGCTCCTGCTACTGGGTGGCCTGCAGTACCGCCTGTGGGTGGGTAACGGCAGCCTGGCGCAAGTGACCGAGCTGAAGCAGCAGATTGCCGAGCAGCATGCCGAAAACGAGCGCTTGCTCGAGCGCAATCGCGTGCTCGATGCCGAAGTGCTGGAACTGAAAAAAGGCATGGAGACCGTTGAAGAGCGGGCTCGCCACGAATTGGGAATGGTCAAAGAGGGCGAAACCCTCTTCCAGTTGCCACAGAAATGATCGAAACGTTACCCGCCTTCTGGGCCGTGATTCCTGCTGCGGGCGTAGGCGCCCGCATGGCTGCCGACCGCCCCAAGCAGTACCTGGAGCTGGCTGGGCAGACCATTCTCGAGCACAGCCTCGACTGTTTTCTCGGCCACCCGATGCTCAAGGGTGTGGTGGTCAGCATTGCCGAAGATGACCCGTACTGGCCTCGCCTGCGCTGCGCCAGCGACCCACGCATCCAGCGCGCAGCGGGTGGCCGCGAACGTGCCGACTCGGTGCTCAATGCCTTGCTGATGCTGCATGCCCAAGGGGCGGCGGACAGCGACTGGGTACTGGTGCATGATGCCGCGCGACCAAACCTGACGCGCAGCGACCTGGACAAGCTGTTGTCGGAGCTGGCGGACGACCCGGTGGGTGGCCTGCTGGCGGTGCCGGCGCGCGATACCCTCAAACGCGCCGATGCCGATGGCCGGGTGGGTGCCACCGTGGACCGCAGCACCATTTGGCAGGCCTATACGCCGCAGATGTTCCGCCTGGGGGCCTTGCATCGGGCGCTGGCCGAGTGCCTGGTGTCGGATGTGCTGGTGACCGACGAGTCCTCCGCCATCGAGTGGTCTGGCCAGGCGCCACGGCTGGTCGAAGGGCGCAGCGACAACATCAAGGTGACCCGGCCGGAAGACCTGGAGTGGTTGCGCCAGCGCTGGGCAGGGCGCCGCTGAATTTCTTGCTCCTGTGCCGGCCTTTTCGCGGGTAAACCCGCTCCCACAGGTATCGCACATCCCTTCAGGTTTGCGCTGTACCTGTGGGAGCGGGTTTACCCGCGAAGAGGTCAGACCAGGCAGCACGAGGTTTCAGTTCAAGCGATACTCCGGCAACCCCGCCAACCCTTCCTTCAGGTAATCCACCAGCCGCCGCACCTTCGGCGACAGGTGCCGCTGTTGTGGATACAGTGCCCACACCGCCGTATTCGGTGGCTGGTGCGCCTCCAGCAACGACACCAGCGCGCCACTGTTCAAGTGCTCCAGCACGTAATAATCCGGCAGCTGGCACAACCCCATGCCCTGCAGCGCCGCGTCCAGCACCGCCTGCCCGCTGTTGCAACGCCAGTTGCCCTGCACTCGCTGGCTGATCTCGCGGCCGTCTTGCTGCAGCGCCCACAAGTCCGAACTGCCCACTAGGCAATTGTGCCGCGCCAGCTCCGACAGGCTGTGCGGCCGGCCATAACGTTCCAGGTAAGCCGGCGAGGCGCACAGGTACATGCGCCGTGGCGCCAGGCGGGTTGCCACCAGTCGCGAGTCGGCCAAGCGGCCCAGGCGGATGGCCAGGTCCATGCCTTCGTGCACCAGGTCGAGGGTGTGGTTGCTCAGTTCCACATCCACCCGCAGCTGCGGGTACAGCGCCATGAACCGTGTCACCAGCGGCACGATGAAGCGCTCGCCATAGGCCACCGCGCAGGTCATGCGCAGCAACCCCTTGGGCTCGCTGGCCAGGTCGCCCATGGCGCGCAGGGCTTCCTCGCGGCCATCCTGCAGGCGCTGGCAGTGCTGCAGGAATGTCTGCCCGGCCTCGCTCAGGGTCACCCGCCGGGTGCTGCGATACAGCAGGCGCGTCTGCAACCGTTCCTCCAGGCGGGCAATCTGCCGGCTGATATGCGACGAGGAAACCCCCAGGCGCTCGGCGGCCGCGGTGAACTGGCCCGACTCGGCCACGGCGACGAATTCGTCGATGCCTTCCCAGCGGCTACTCATTGATTATCCCTGCATGGCAATAATGTTTTGTCTTTGCCATGATTATTCATCAAAAGACGGTGAATTACACTGCCAGACTGAATCGACCCTCTGTCTGGAGACCTTTGATGATCAAGTCCCGTGCTGCCGTAGCCTTCGAAGCCAAGAAACCCCTGGAAATCGTCGAAGTCGACGTGGCCATGCCCAAGGCCGGTGAAGTGCTGCTGCGCGTGGTCGCCAGCGGTGTCTGCCACACCGACGCCTATACCCTGTCGGGCGCCGACCCGGAGGGCATTTTCCCGTCGATCCTCGGCCACGAAGGTGGCGCGATCGTCGAGGCGATAGGCGAGGGCGTCACCTCGGTCGCCGTCGGTGACCACGTCATTCCGCTGTACACCCCGGAATGCGGTAAGTGCAAGTTCTGCCTCTCGGGCAAGACCAACCTGTGCCAGGCTATCCGCGCCACCCAGGGCAAGGGCCTGATGCCGGACGGCACCACGCGCTTCTCCTACAAGGGCCAGCAGCTGTTCCACTACATGGGTACCTCGACTTTCTCCGAGTACACCGTGCTGCCGGAAATCTCCGTGGCCAAGATCCAGAAAGAAGCGCCGCTGGAAAAGGTCTGCCTGCTGGGTTGTGGCGTCACCACTGGTATTGGCGCAGTGCTCAACACCGCCAAGGTCAAGCCGGGTGACACCGTGGCCATCTTCGGCCTGGGTGGCATCGGCCTGTCTGCGGTAATCGGTGCGGTCAAGGCCAAGGCGTCGCGCATCATTGCCATCGACATCAACCCGGCCAAGTTCGAAATCGCCCGTCAGCTGGGTGCCACCGACTGCATCAACCCGAAAGACTACGACCGCCCAATCCAGGAAGTGATCGTCGACCTCACCGACGGCGGTGTGGACTTCTCCTTCGAGTGCATCGGCAACGTGCAACTGATGCGTGCCGCGCTGGAGTGCTGCCACAAGGGCTGGGGTGAGTCGGTGATCATCGGCGTGGCCGGTGCCGGCCAGGAAATCGCCACTCGTCCGTTCCAGCTGGTCACCGGCCGCGTATGGCGTGGTTCGGCGTTTGGTGGCGTACGTGGCCGCAGCGAGCTGCCAAGCTACGTGGAGATGTCCGAGAAGGGCGAAATCCCGCTGGATACCTTCATCACCCACACCATGGGCCTGGAAGACATCAACAAGGCCTTCGACCTGATGCACGAAGGCAAGAGCATTCGCAGCGTGATCCACTTCTGAGGTTTGCCATGAGCCTGGATAACATCTCCTGCCAGAAGAGCTTCGGCGGCTGGCACAAGCGTTACCGGCATCACTCCAAGGTGCTGGGCTGCGACATGGTGTTCGCCGTCTACCTGCCGCCGCAGGCTGAACAGGGCGAGAAGCTGCCGGTGCTGTACTGGCTCAGCGGCCTCACCTGCACCGACGAGAACTTCATGCAGAAGGCCGGCGCCCAGCGCCTGGCCGCGGAGCTTGGGTTGATCATCGTCGCCCCCGACACCAGCCCGCGTGGCGAGCAGGTGCCGGGCGACCCGGACGGCGCCTGGGACTTCGGCCTGGGTGCCGGCTTCTATCTCAATGCCACTCAGCAGCCCTGGGCCCAGCACTACCGCATGCACGACTATGTGGTGGAGGAGTTGCCTGCGTTGATCGAAGCGCACTTCCCGGCTTCGGGCGAGCGCAGCATCAGCGGCCACTCCATGGGCGGGCATGGCGCGCTGGTGTGCGCCTTGCGCAATCCGGGGCGCTACCGTTCGGTGTCGGCGTTCTCGCCGATCAGCAACCCGATGGATTGCCCTTGGGGCGAGAAAGCCTTCAGCCGCTACCTGGGTGTAGACCGTGCGCGCTGGCGCGAGTGGGATGCCAGTGTGCTGCTGGCCGAGACCCCGGCCGGCGAATGTCCGCCGTTGCTGGTGGACCAGGGGGACCGCGACGACTTCCTCGAGAAGCAGCTCAAGCCTGAAGCCCTGGAGCAGGCGGCACGCAAAGGGGGGCATGAACTGACCCTGCGTCTGCAGCCTGGCTATGACCACAGCTACTACTTCATCGCCAGCTTTATCGAGGAACACCTGCGTCATCATGCGGTGGCGCTGGGGCGGGTGTAAGGCATAGCGTTTTCAGCGCCTGTGAGATTGAGCGCCGCCCGCGCGGCGCTTCGCGGGACAAGCCCGCTCCCACATTTGTTGCAACGTGGCCATGTCTGTGAGGCCATGGTTGTCAGCCTTGTTGGCATGACGGGATTTCGAGGTGGGCATTGTTGCCGCCCCACCTGTCTGAAGACATGCACCAAGGCGGGCAACGCCTCTCCAACAGACATGGCCACGTTGCAACAAATGTGGGAGCGGGCTTGCCCCGCGAAGCGCCGCGCGGGCGGCGCTCGGTTTCACAAGCGCAGAAAGTGTCAAGGCGAACACCCGCGAAGCGCCGCGCGGGCGGCGCTCGATCTCACAGGCGCAGACAATGCTGTGCCGATCACCCCAGCCCCAATGCCTCAAAAGCAGGTAGAATCACGCCCTGACTCATTCAGGGCGTTTTTCTATGCGTATTGGCCATGGCTACGATGTGCACCGTTTCTGCGACGGTGATTTCATTACCCTGGGCGGGGTGCGTATCCCCCACAAATACGGCCTGCTGGCCCACTCCGATGGCGACGTGTTGCTGCACGCCCTGAGCGATGCCTTGCTAGGCGCGGCAGCGCTGGGAGACATCGGCAAGCACTTTCCCGACACCGACCCGCAGTTCAAGGGCGCCGACAGCCGCGTGCTGTTGCGCCATGTGGTCGGCATCGTCCAGGCCAAGGGCTGGAAAGTCGGCAACATCGACGCCACCATCGTCGCCCAGGCGCCGAAGATGGCCCCGCACATCGAAACCATGCGCAAGCTGATCGCCGAAGACCTGCAGGTCGAGCTCGACCAGGTCAACGTCAAGGCTACCACTACCGAGAAGCTGGGCTTCACCGGCCGCGAGGAGGGCATCGCCGTGCATTCGGTAGCCCTGCTGCTGCCAGCATGACCGAACTGGAACTGCTGGGCCCGCGCGCATCGGGCGAACCGCTGGGTACCGCCGTCCTCAAGGCGGTGGCCGAAGATTTCCAGGTCGACGAAGTACTGGACATCCCGCTGTCGGGCCAGGGCGAGCACCTGTGGCTTTGGGTCGAGAAGCGTGACCTGAACACCGAGGAGGCGGCCCGCCGCCTGGCCCGTGCCGCTGGGGTGCCGGTGCGCACGATCAGCTACGCCGGCCTCAAGGACCGCCAGGCCCTGACCCGCCAGTGGTTCAGCCTGCACCTGCCAGGCAAGGCCGACCCGGACCTGTCACGTGCCGAGGATGCCAGCCTGCGTGTGCTCAAGCAGGTGCGCCACCAGCGCAAGCTGCAGCGTGGCGCGCATTCGGCCAACGGCTTCACCTTGCGCCTGACTGCCCTGGCTGCCGATCACCAGGCGGTGGATGCGCGCCTGGAACAGCTCAAGCAGCACGGCGTGCCGAATTATTTCGGCACTCAGCGCTTCGGTCACGGTGGCGGCAACGTTCACGACGCCCTCGATTGGGCCGCACGCAAGGCCTTGCCCGAACAGCGCAACGTGCGTTCGCGGTTGCTCTCGGCCGGGCGCAGCTACCTGTTCAACCAGGTGCTGGCCGCCCGTGTTGCCGACGGTAGCTGGGCGCGTGCCCAGGTGGGCGACCTGTTGGCGTTCACCACCAGTCGTAGCTTCTTTCCTGCTGGGGAGTCGGAATGTTCCGATCCTCGGCTGGCGATCCTTGACTTGCATCCGACAGGCCCGCTGTGGGGAGCAGGCGATTCGCCGGCTACGGGAAGTTCTGCGCAACAAGAGGATGCGATCGCCGCACGGCAGCCGGCACTTTGCCAGTGGCTGGCCTTGGCGGGCATGGATCACGAACGACGCATTCTGCGGCTCCCTATTGGCGATCTTACGTGGCATTATCCCGAGCCTGATATCCTGCAACTGGAATTCGTCCTTCCGGCCGGATGCTTCGCCACCGTGGTGGTGCGCGAAGTCGTGGATCTGGTGTCGGCGGGGCAGACGGACAGCTCATGCGTATTCTGATTTCGAACGACGACGGTGTTACCGCACCCGGCATCGCCGCGCTGCACGCTGCGCTGGCGGATTACGCCGAGTGCGTGGTTATTGCCCCGGATCAAGACAAGAGCGGCGCCAGCAGTTCGCTGACGCTGGACCGGCCACTGCACCCGCAGACCTTGGCCAATGGCTTCATCAGCCTCAACGGCACGCCGACCGACTGCGTGCACCTGGGGCTCAATGGGCTGTTGCCACAGACGCCGGACATGGTCGTGTCGGGGATCAACCTCGGTGCCAACCTGGGCGACGATGTGCTCTATTCGGGCACGGTCGCGGCCGCGCTGGAAGGCCGTTTTCTCGGTGGCACCTCGCTGGCGTTTTCGTTGTTGTCGCGCCAGCCGGACAACCTGCCGACCGCGGCCCATATCGCCCGCCGCCTGGTCGAGGCGCAGTCGCGTCTGGCCTTGCCGCCGCGCACCGTGCTCAACGTCAACATCCCCAACCTGCCGCTGGAGCACATTCGTGGCATTCAGCTCACCCGCCTCGGTCACCGGGCGCGGGCGGCGGCGCCGACCAAGGTGGTCAACCCGCGCGGCAAGGAGGGCTACTGGATCGCCGTGGCCGGGGATGCCGAGGACGGTGGCCCGGGTACCGACTTCCATGCGGTGATGCAGGGCTATGTATCGATCACTCCGCTGCAGCTCGACCGCACCTTCAGTGATGCCTTCGAGCAGCTCGACGGTTGGCTGGAGGGCCTGCTCTGATGCGCGAGGACGATATGCTGCGGCGTGGCATCGGCATGACCTCCCAGCGTACCCGGGAGCGGCTGATCCAGCGCCTGTGCGAGGAGGGCGTATCGAACACCAAGGTGCTCGACGTGATCCGTCGTACCCCGCGCCATCTGTTCGTCGACGAGGCGCTGGCGCATCGCGCCTACGAAGACACTGCGCTGCCGATCGGCCACAACCAGACCATCTCGCAACCATTCATGGTTGCCCACATGAGCGAGCTGCTGCTCGAGGCCGGGCCGCTGGACAAGGTGCTGGAGATCGGCACCGGTTCGGGCTACCAGACGGCAATCCTGGCCCAGCTGGTCGAGCGGGTGTTCTCGGTGGAACGCATCAAGGTGCTGCAGGACCGGGCCAAGGAGCGCCTGGTGGAGCTGAACCTGCGTAACGTGGTGTTCCGCTGGGGCGACGGTTGTGAAGGCTGGCCGGCGCTGGCGCCGTACAATGGCATCATCGTCACCGCCGTGGCGCCGGAAGTGCCGCAGGCACTGCTTGACCAGCTGGCACCCGGTGGCCGTATGGTGATCCCGGTAGGGCCGGCCGGTGAAACCCAGCAGCTGATGCTGATCGTGCGCGAGGAGCATGGATTCTCTCGCCGGGTGCTGGGGGCCGTGCGCTTCGTACCGCTGCTCAACGGCCCGCTGGCCTGAACACGGCTGGTTCGAGCCGCGCGATATTTTTGCGCCAGCACCGAATTCTTGCGGCAACGCCCTGTCTATCTGGCGGGGTGAAGCGCCAGCGCACTGCGTGCACCAAGGCTTTGCAGCAGTCTTTCACCCACCCTGCCAATGCGGGCGGGCTTGGTTATAATTGCAACAATATTGCATTTCTTGTCTTCATATCGTTTTCGGCACCATGAGGGGAGCGCGGGTGGGTCACACAGTCATTCGGCAGCGCAAGGACGGGTCGGGTTTCACGCTTCTGGTGATTGCACTGGCCATGGGCACGCTACTGGTGGGTTGCTCTAGCACCAGCAGCAATAGCGCGCGGGTGGTCGACCGCAATAACACCGTGCCCAAGCGCCCGGCTGTAACCACCGGGCAATACATCGTCAAGCCTGGCGATACGCTGTTCTCCATCGCCTTCCGTTATGGCTGGGACTACAAGGAACTGGCTGCGCGCAACGGCATCGCGGCGCCTTACACCATTCGCCCGGGGCAAGCGATTCGTTTCAGCAGCGGCTCTACCGGCAGTACCACGGTGGTGTCCAGCCCGTCTTCGTCCAGCAAGACCACGGTCATCCGGCGGCCTGTGGGCAGTACCAGCACACCCCCTGCCAGCACCACCAGGCCGGCCACGCCGACAGCCTCCAGCAGCGCCCCGGTGGTTGCCACGGTGCCTGCCGCAGAGCGCGCAGTAGGTGGCTGGACCTGGCCTGCCAATGGCGTGCTGATTGGAAAATTCGCTTCAAACGGTAGTTTGAATAAAGGCATTGATATCGCCGGTGATTTGGGACAGCCTGTTTTTGCTGCGTCTGATGGTTCAGTGGTGTACGCCGGGAGTGGCTTGAGGGGCTATGGCGAACTGATCATCATCAAGCACAGCGATACCTACGTCAGTGCCTACGGCCATAACCGCAGGCTGTTGGTTCGGGAGGGGCAGCAGGTCAAGGCAGGGCAGTCGATTGCTGAAATGGGGTCCACGGGCACTGATCGGGTGAAGCTGCATTTCGAAATTCGCCGCCAGGGCAAACCCGTCGATCCGCTCCAGTTCCTGCCACGTCGTTGACCGTTGGGCCCGGCCTGTTCCTGTGATGTAGAGGGGACAGGCTCCAGCGCTGCCAGGGAGACAGGTGCCGCTCGAGTCTGAGTTCGAACTCAGCAAAGGACTATAACAATGGCTCTCAGTAAAGAAGTGCCGGAGTTTGACATCGACGATGACCTACTTCTGATGGAGACGGGTATCGTTTTGGAAACGGATGTGGTGTCAGACGAACCTGCTGTATCTTCGGTTCGGACGAGGGCCAAGTCGGGCTCTTCGCTCAAGCAACACAAGTACATCGATTACAGCCGGGCGCTCGATGCCACCCAGCTGTATCTCAACGAGATCGGATTCTCGCCTCTGCTTTCGCCGGAAGAGGAAGTGCACTTTGCGCGCCTGTCGCAAAAGGGCGACCCCGCCGGCCGCAAGCGCATGATCGAAAGCAACCTGCGCCTGGTTGTAAAAATTGCCCGCCGTTACGTGAACCGCGGCCTGTCGCTGCTCGACCTGATCGAGGAGGGCAACCTGGGCCTGATCCGTGCAGTCGAGAAGTTCGACCCGGAGCGTGGTTTCCGGTTCTCGACCTATGCGACCTGGTGGATTCGCCAGACCATCGAGCGGGCGATCATGAACCAGACCCGCACCATTCGCCTGCCGATCCACGTGGTCAAGGAGCTGAACGTCTACCTGCGCGCCGCGCGCGAGCTGACCCAGAAACTGGACCACGAACCCTCGCCAGAAGAAATCGCCACGCTGCTGGAGAAGCCGGTCGCCGAGGTCAAGCGCATGCTGGGCCTGAACGAGCGGGTGTCTTCGGTGGATGTGTCGCTCGGCCCGGACTCGGACAAGACCCTGCTCGATACCTTGACCGACGACCGCCCGACCGACCCGTGCGAACTGCTGCAGGATGACGACCTGTCGCAGAGCATCGACCAATGGCTGGGTGAGTTGACCGACAAGCAGCGTGAGGTGGTGGTGCGCCGCTTTGGCCTGCGCGGGCATGAAAGCAGCACCCTGGAAGATGTCGGCCTGGAGATCGGCCTGACCCGTGAGCGGGTACGGCAGATACAGGTCGAGGGGCTCAAGCGTTTGCGTGAGATCCTCGAGAAGAACGGCCTTTCCAGTGAATCGTTGTTCCAGTAGCGAAGGTCTGTAACAGCAAACGCCCCGATGACCTCGGGGCGTTTTTGTATGTGGCGACCAGAGGTGTCCCATTCAAAATTGCCGGGGGCGCTTTGCGCCCCTTTCGCGACACAAGGCCGCTCCTACAGGGGGCGCGATCATGCAGGCGATCGCGGTCCTCTGTAGGAGCGGCCTTGTGTCGCGATGGGCTGCAAGGCAGCCCCAAAATCGCTCAGGCAAAACCAATATCAAATGTGTACCGCGCCACCCCAGTAACATCGCGTGTAAGCCTTTGCTTACTTGTTCTGTAAGCCTTCTATGTATGCTTCAGTAAATCATTGTCGTATCCAGCACCTGTATTTTCCCAACTCATTGAAAACCTTCGCTTATTCAGCTGTGAGGAAATGTGTCACCTGCAATACCCTGTGAGGTTTAGCGGTTGCCCGCCCAGCGCAAGTCGCTAGTATTCGAACTGTGCACAGGGACATGCACAGGCTTTCAGGAGGAAAGCCAGGGACATCGCAAGAAGCGATTTCATCAGGATGATGTTTGGGACAAGCAGGGACTACGGAAAAAAATGTGGGCGGGTCAAACCGCCCCTTTTTTTTGCCTGCAAAAAACAAAAAAGGCCGCAAGGGCCTTTTTCGTATGCGGCGCTATCAGCGCTCCAGGTGTTCGATCTTGCCGGTCTTGCCGTCCCACTCTTCAGCGTCTGGCAGGGCGTCCTTACGCTCGGTGATGTTCGGCCAGACTTCCGCCAGTTCGGCGTTCAGCTCGATGAAGTTTTCCATGCCCGCTGGCACTTCGTCTTCCGAGAAGATGGCTTGCGCTGGGCACTCCGGCTCGCACAGGGCGCAGTCGATGCACTCGTCCGGATGAATGACCAGGAAGTTCGGGCCTTCGTAGAAGCAGTCCACCGGGCAGACTTCCACGCAGTCGGTGTATTTGCATTTGATGCAGTTGTCGGTGACGACGAAGGTCATTTCTAATTCTCTCCTCAGGCGACGGCGGCGGCCCTTCCTCTCAGGGCCGCGCGGTTTACGGGCATGTGGCTGCAGGCCAGGCTAATAACCTGCAGCACCAGCAAACCGCGGCGGATTCTACCAGCTTGTAGTGGGCGCCGTTATAACAGGTTCTTTAGTTGATATAGCATTTCGATAGCTTGACGCGGGGTCATGTCGTCCAGCTGCAGCTTGCCCAGCTTCTCGATGGCCGGGTGTGGAAGGCTGGCGAACAGGTCGCTCTGGTGCGGGACCTGTGGCACGTCCTTGGCCTTTTGGGCCGGGGGCTGTTCATGCGCAAGGCTGGTGGTTTCCAGTCTCGCCAGATGTTCACGGGCACGCTGGATGACGGCCGTCGGCACGCCAGCCAGCTGCGCCACGGCCAGGCCGTAGCTCTGGCTGGCGGGGCCAGGCAGCACGTGGTGCAGGAACACGATGCGCTCGTTGTGCTCGGTGGCGTTCAGGTGAACGTTGGCCACCAGCGGCTCGCTTTCCGGCAGCACGGTGAGCTCGAAGTAGTGCGTGGCGAACAGTGTATAGGCACGCAGCTGGGCCAGGCGCTCGGCGGCGGCCCAGGCCAGCGACAGGCCGTCGAAGGTACTGGTGCCGCGGCCCACTTCGTCCATCAGCACCAGGCTGCGGTCGGTGGCGTTGTGCAGGATATTGGCGGTTTCGCTCATCTCGACCATGAAGGTCGAGCGGCCGCCGGCCAGATCGTCACTGGAGCCGATGCGGGTAAAGATGCGGTCGACCAGCGACAGCTCGCAGCTGGCCGCCGGCACGAAGCTGCCGATGTGCGCAAGCAGCACGATCAGGGCGGTCTGGCGCATGTAGGTAGACTTACCGCCCATGTTCGGGCCGGTGATGATCAGCATGCGCGTGCTGTTGTCCAAGCCCAGGTCGTTGGCCACGAACGGTGTGGTCAATACCTGTTCCACCACCGGGTGACGGCCCTGCTCGATACGCAGGCACGGCTCGTCGACGAAGCGCGGGCAGTTCAGGTCCAGGTTCAGCGCACGTTCGGCCAGGTTGCTGAGCACGTCCAGTTCGGCCAGGGCGGCGGCGCTGTCCTGCAGCGGCGCCAGGTGGCTGATCAAGGTTTCCAGCAGAGCGTCGTAGAGCATCTTTTCGCGGGCCAGGGCGCGGCTCTTGGCCGACAGCGCCTTGTCCTCGAACGCCTTCAGTTCCGGAGTAATGAAGCGCTCGGCGCCCTTGAGGGTCTGACGGCGGATGTAGTCGCCCGGGGCCTGCTCGGCCTGCTTGGTCGGCAGCTCGATGAAGTAGCCATGCACCCGGTTGTAGCCGACCTTGAGGTTGGCCAGGCCGGTGCGGGCCTTTTCCCGGACTTCCAGGTCGATCAGAAACTGGCCGGCGTTCTCGCTGATCGCCAGCAGCTCGTCCAGTTCGTTGTCATAGCCGGCCTTGAGCACGCCGCCATCGCGGATCACCGCCGGCGGGTTGTCGATGATCGCCCGCTCCAGCAGGCTGGCCAGTTCGGGGTAGGTGCCGGTAATGGCGGCCAGGCGGGCCAGGTGCGGTGCCTCCAGCTCGGCCATGGCGTTCTGCAGCTCGGGCAGCGCGCCCAAGGCGTCGCGCAGGCGTGCCAGGTCGCGTGGGCGGGCGTTGCGCAGGCCGATACGGGCGAGAATCCGCTCGATATCGCCGATTTCCTTGAGCTGCGGCTGCAGCTTCTCGAAGCGGTAGCCGTCGAGCAGGCAACGGATCGAGTCCTGGCGTGCCTGCAACACCTTGAGGTCGCGCAACGGGCGGTTCAACCAGCGGCTCAGCAAACGGCTGGCCATGGCGGTCTGGCAGCGGTCGATCACCGATTGCAGGGTGTTGTCGCGGCCGCCGGCCAGGTTGATGTCCAGCTCCAGGTTGCGGCGGCTGGCGCCGTCGAGGATGACCGTGTCGTCCAGGCGTTCGTGGCGCAGGCTGCGCAGGTGCGGCAGGGCAGTGCGCTGGGTTTCCTTGGCGTAGATCAGCAGGCAACCGGCGGCGCCGATGGCCAGGGTCAGCTTGTCGCAGCCAAAGCCCTTGAGGTCCTTGGTCGCGAACTGCTGGCACAGGGCCTTGCGCGCCGAATCACGGTCGAAGTCCCATGGCGCGCGGCGACGGGCGCCCGGGCGTTTTTCGGCAGGCAGGTCGCGCGGCCAGTCGTCGGGGATCAGCAGCTCGACCGGGTTCAGGCGCTCGAGCTCGGCCAGCAGGTTTTCCCAGCCCTTGATCTCCTGCACGCTGAAGTTGCCACTGGTGATGTCCAGTACGGCCAGGCCGAACAGGCGCTCGTCACCGAGCAGCGCGGCAATCAGGTTGTCGCGACGTTCGTCGAGCAGGGCCTCGTCGCTGACCGTACCGGGGGTGATGATGCGCACCACCTGGCGTTCCACCGGGCCCTTGCTGGTGGCGGGGTCGCCAATCTGTTCGCAGATCACCACCGATTCGCCGAGCTTGACCAGCTTGGCCAGGTAGCCTTCCAGCGAATGGAACGGAATCCCGCACATGGGGATGGACTGGCCGGCCGACTGACCGCGCGCGGTCAACGTGATGTCCAGCAGTTTTGCGGCTTTTTTCGCATCTTCGTAGAAGATCTCGTAGAAGTCGCCCATGCGGTAGAACATCAGCTGGTCCGGGTGCTGGTTCTTCAGCTTCCAGTACTGCTGCATCATCGGGGTGTGTGCGGAGAAATCGGAGATTGCTTTATTCATCAAGGGCTTAAAAAGTAGGTCTCAATATTGTGGGGCAAATTGGGGCGTTCTGTGTTGCATGCGCGACGCCGAGACCCACCGGATTTTTCAAGCCGCATAGGTTAACACGGCTACCCGGCAGGCAGTACCTGCATGTCTGCCAAGCGCGCAGGGTTGTATTGAAGGCAGGTTGACAGCACCGAGCTGCCATGGAGAATTGCGCGCTCTTACCCATCAGGATGGCTTGCCTGACGCATTCGCGGGGGCCTGCGGCCCAATAGAAAGTTATTGCAACAGGTTGATTAGTGCCATGAGCGCAGTTCGTTTTGATGTAGATGCGGTTTTTTGTATTTCCCTCGACACCCGCGCTGACCGGCGCACGCTGTTCAGCGAAACCATCGGGCGACAGCTCGACAACGAAGTGCACTTTCATGTCGTCGAGAAAAACAGCGATCCCAAGCGCGGTTGCTACGAATCCCATCAGCAACTGGCCCGTCATGCGCTGGATAAGGGCCTCGATCGAATCCTGATCTTCGAAGACGATGCCAAGGCTTATGAGTTCAAGCCTTCGCAAGTGCGCTGGGTCAATCGCTTCATGCAGAAACGGCCTTTCGAGGCCTTGCACCTGGGTTATTCCATGGGGCGAACCTGGCTGACCTGGTTCCCGTTCATCGCCCGCGGGCGGGTGGTGGCGCTGCATGCTTATGTGCTGTCGCGCGAGGGCTGCCGGATCCTGGCGCAGACCCCCTACGATGGCACGCCGGTGGATGTGGTGGTCAAGCACCGGATCCGCCAGCATTGCGTATTCCCCATGATGTTCCGCCAGCACGCCGCCGCCGTGGCCGGTAGCGACCTGGAACAGGTGGTGCGCAATGAGGACGAGTGGTGGGAGCGCAACTGGACCAAGCATCGTCGTTCACCGATGAAGAACCTCTGGCGGACCGTGCTGCGGCTGAATTTCTGATTGGTGTGGGCTTCAGGCGCCAAAAATCCAGAGGCGAACATCCTCATGTCCAGCACGCCGCCAGACGCCCATTCCCCAATCCTGAAATGCTAGGGTAGAAGGCAGTCTACAAGGAGCCCGACATGGACCCGATCACCACGCTTGCCATCCGCCTGGGTGAGCACCTGCGCCGCTTCAACGCGCAGGTGAGCACCGCCGAATCCTGCACCGGTGGCGGCATCGCCGAGGCCATCACCCGTGTGCCCGGCAGCTCGGCCTGGTTCGAGGCCGGTTACGTGACCTATTCCAACACCCAGAAAACCCGTCAGCTGGGAGTGCCCGCAGCGTTGTTCGGCCAGGTTGGCGCGGTAAGCCAGGAAGTGGTCGAAGCGATGGTCCGCGGCGCCCAGGCTGCCAGCGGCGCGCGCTTTGCCGTGGCGGTGAGCGGCGTGGCCGGGCCAGACGGTGGTTCGCCGGCCAAACCAGTGGGTACCGTGTGGCTGGCCTGGGGCGACGGTAACCATGTGTACAGCGAGCGGCGCCAGTTCGACGGCGACCGCGAGGCGGTGCGCCGGCAGACGGTGATCGCCGCGTTAGACGGCTTGTTACAGCTTGGTGCCGAGTAAATCGACAACAGGGGTTTGCGCGGGCGCTTGCCTGTGGAATAATACTGGCTACTTATACAGGTATTCCGGCCGTCAGGGCCAAGTCGAACACGTGAGGATTTCAATGGACGACAACAAGAAGCGCGCCTTGGCTGCGGCCCTGGGTCAGATCGAACGCCAATTCGGCAAGGGCGCCGTCATGCGCATGGGCGACCACGAGCGCCAGGCTATCCCTGCCATCTCCACTGGCTCGCTGGGCCTGGACATCGCCCTGGGCATCGGCGGCCTGCCAAAAGGCCGTATCGTCGAGATCTACGGCCCGGAATCGTCGGGTAAGACCACGCTGACTCTGTCGGTCATCGCCGAAGCCCAGAAGAACGGCGCCACCTGCGCCTTCGTCGACGCCGAACACGCCCTCGACCCCGAGTACGCCGGCAAGCTGGGCGTCAACGTCGACGACCTGCTGGTTTCGCAGCCGGACACCGGCGAACAGGCCCTGGAAATCACCGACATGCTGGTGCGTTCCAACGCTGTCGACGTGATCATCGTCGACTCCGTGGCCGCCCTGGTACCGAAGGCCGAGATCGAAGGCGAGATGGGGGACATGCACGTGGGCCTGCAGGCGCGCCTGATGTCCCAGGCGCTGCGCAAGATCACCGGTAACATCAAGAACGCCAACTGCCTGGTCATCTTCATCAACCAGATCCGTATGAAGATCGGTGTGATGTTCGGCAGCCCGGAAACCACCACCGGTGGTAACGCCCTGAAGTTCTACGCCTCGGTGCGTCTGGATATCCGCCGCACCGGCGCGGTCAAGGAAGGCGACGAGGTGGTCGGTAGCGAAACCCGCGTCAAGATCGTCAAGAACAAGGTTTCTCCACCATTCCGTCAAGCCGAGTTCCAGATCCTCTACGGCAAGGGTATCTACCGTAACGGCGAGATCATTGACCTGGGTGTTTCCCAGGGTCTGGTCGAGAAGTCCGGTGCCTGGTACGCCTACCAAGGCAACAAGATCGGTCAAGGCAAAGCCAACGCTGCCAAGTACCTGGCTGAGAACCCGGCTATTGGTGCCGAGATCGAGAAGCAGATTCGTGAGAAGCTGCTGACCTCTGGGGCTGTTGCGGCTGCTGGTAAGGCTGCTGCTGCCGAAGCCGATGCCGATGACATGGCCGACGCTGACGCCGGTTATTGATTGCGCGGTAGATAGCCGAACATGTCCGCCGTACTCGACACCCCCGTCGCCATTCGGCGGACAGCCATGGACCTGCTCGCGCGACGTGAGCACGGTCGCGTCGAGCTGACGCGCAAGTTGCGTCAGCGCGGCGCTTCGGACGAGCTGATCGAGCCTGAACTCGACCGGCTCGCCGAAGAAGGGCTGCTTAGCGAAGCCCGCTACCTCGAAAGTTTCATCCGGTACCGTTCCAGCTCCGGCTATGGCCCTGCGCGTATTCGCGAAGAGCTAGGCCAGCGCGGTTTGGCGCGTGCTGATATCGAGCAGGCGCTGCGCGAGAGCGAGGTGGACTGGGGCGAGCGCATGCGTGATGTATGGCAGCGCAAGTTTGCTGGTCAACGCCCGCAAGATCCCCGAAGCCGTGCCCAGCAGACCCGTTTTCTGGCGTACCGGGGTTTCCCCATGGACATGATCGGCCGCCTGCTCAGTGGGCGTGATATCGACGATTACTGAAGACCGGGGCCGCTTTGCGGCCCTTCGCGGGCTTGCCCGCTCCCACAGGTTTGAGGCGAGGCATCAGACAGTGCGTGCTCTTGTGGGAGCGGGTTTACCCGCGAACACCGGCGCAGCCGGTGTCATACACCGCGTTGGATTCTTCGCAGCGGTTCGACGCCTCGATGAACCCGCTCCCACAGGATGCGCGGGCTAGTGTCACGATCAACTGACCTTCAACGCCTCCCTGGCCCGCTGCGTGGTATGCATGGGCTGCGGCTTGGCCCAGTTCTCCGGCAGGTTGATGAAGTCCACCAGTTCACGCAGCCGGCCTTGATCCCGACCATTGAAGGCAAATGACAAGCGGGTCAGGTGGCTGAAATTGCCCACTTCGTGCTCGGCACTGCTGTCAGGTTGCTGGTGATACTTGCCACTCAGGCGCAAGTCGGCAAAGCCTTCCTGGATGTCATACAGCGCCGCCTCGCTGAGCGGGTGATGCATGCGGATCACGAACTGGCTCTTCAGCCAGCGGCTGGAGTGGTAGTTACTGTAGAACTGGTTGATTTCTTCCACTGCCTCGTCAGCGCTGTACACCAGGCGCAGCAGTTTCAGGTCGCTGGGCAGGATGTAGCGGTTCTCCTCCAGTTGGCGGCTGATGAAGTCCAGGCAGTCGCGCCAGAATCTGCCACCTGGCGAATCCAGCAGCACTACCGGTACCAGCGGGCTCTTGCCAGTCTGGATCAGGGTCAGCACTTCCAGCGCTTCATCCAGAGTGCCGAAACCACCCGGGCACAGCACCAGGGCATCGGCCTCCTTGACGAAGAACAGCTTGCGGATGAAGAAAAAATGGAACGGCAGCAGCTTGTCGGTGCCATCCACCGTGGGGTTGGCGTGTTGCTCGAAGGGCAGGGTGATGTTGAACCCCAGGCTGTGGTCGCTGCCGGCGCCTTCGTGGGCAGCTGCCATGATGCCGCCGCCGGCACCGGTGATGACCATCAGGTCGGAGCGTGCCAGGGTTGCGCCCAGTTCGCGGGCCAGGGCGTACATCGGGTGTTCCAGCGGGGTGCGCGCCGAGCCGAACACGGTCACCTTGCGCCGGCCCTTGTAACGTTCCAGGGTGCGGAACGAATGGTCCAGTTCGCGCAGCGCCTGCAGGGTGATCTTGGCGCTCCAGCGGTCGGTGTCGTCATGGGCCATGCGCAGGATGGTCAGCATCATGTCGCGGTACAGCGGCAGGTTGGGGCTGTTCGGGGCTACCAGTTGCAGCTGTGCGTCGATGTTGCTCAGGTCGATGTTGTTGTCGCGGAAGTGGCTGAACAGCAGTTCACTCGATTGGTAAGGCATGCAACGTCTCCTTCTGCACCAATACCTCTGACCTCAATCTAGACCCTTGCGCTCAATCGTGCCGGGGTGTTCGGCATCGCCGCCCGTCGGCATGCAGCCACTGGGGATGCGGGTTTGGTTAACTGGGTAGAGCGAAACGTGTCGATGCAGGAGGTGGCGGTATGCATCGCTTGATCATCGAAGTGGACCGGCAGCTTTACCAGCAGCTGGAGAATGCGGCCCAGGTGCATCACCTGAGCCTGGAAGCCGAGTGCCGGCGCAGGCTGTCGGGGCTGGAATGCCAGTCGCGCTACTTGCAGGCGCTGCTGGCAGAGATGCGCGCCGATGCCGCTGAAGGGCACTGGCGCGCCCGTGAGGACGAGAAGGCGTAGCGATCGAAGTGGTTACTTCTTCTTGTTGCCTGCGACGCAGCTGGCGTTGTCGAACGCCTGATCCATGATCGGTTGGTTGGTCTTGTAGACCGTGAAGCGGTAGACCATCACCGCGCCCTTGGACATCAGGTTGCGGAAACCGCTGTTGCGGCAGACGCTGTCACCCAGCTGGCTGCGTACCTGATCGGGGTTGGCCTGCATGCGCGCAGCATGCTCCTGGCGCACGCTCAGGTGGTTGACCAGTGCCTTGCCTTCCACCGTGTAACCCTGGTCGAGGATGTCCTCGTTGATGGCTCGCGGGGTGCCGACACTGCTCTCTTTGGCAACCTTCTGCAGCATGTTGTTCAGGTCGTATTCCTGCTTGGAAGCCGCCTGGGCTGCCAGGGGCAGGGCGAGCAACAGGCTCAGGGCGGGTACGATACGGCGCAGCATGAATCTCTCCTGGTTCGATGACTGGCGCTTTGACATGCGCGGGTCGACGGCGTTCCGTGACAACCGCACGTTGGCTGCAAATGGGGCTGCGCAGCAGCCCCAGAAGCGCGCAGGCGCGAGGCTGGGTAAAACAGCGATTATAGGGACCGCGCCGCCACCTGCACAGCAATTGGCCGCTGTTCTGATAGACTGGCGCCCTTAGTTTTCTCCGAGTCATCCTTGTGTCCATTCCCAACCTGTCCAGAGGCCTGCCGGCATGAGCCATGCGGTAGCGCGCCTGCGCGCCGAACGCCTGGCGCGCAGCAACAAGCCCTTCATCGCCCGTGGTTCGCGTGCCGAGCGCTGCCCCGACTGCCGGGTCATTGCCACTCATTGCCTGTGCGCCTGGAAGCCTCGGGTGCAGGCCGAGTCCGGCGTGTGCCTGCTGATGCATGACACCGAGCCGCTCAAGCCCACCAATACCGGCTGGCTGATCGCCGACCTGATCCAGGACACCTCGGCCTTCGGCTGGCTGCGCACTTCGGTCGACGAACGCTTGCTGGCGTTGCTGGACGATCCGCGTTGGCAACCCTACATCGTCTTTCCCGGCGAATTCGTTGCCCAGGAGCGAGTAGTCAGCGAAGTGGTGCGCGAGCCGGGCAAGCGCCCGCTGTTCATCCTGCTGGATGCCACCTGGACCGAAGCGCGCAAGATGTTCCGCAAAAGCCCGTACCTTGACCGCTTCCCGGTGTTGAGCCTGCAGGCCGAGCAGATGTCCCGCTACCGGCTGCGCCGCTCCAAGCGCGATGATCACTTCTGCACTGCGGAAGTCGCCGCCATGTGCCTGGACCTGGCTGGCGATACCCAGGCCTCGCAGGCGCTGGACGCCTACCTGGATGTGTTCAGCCTGCATTACCTGAGCGGCAAGCGGCGCCTGCCGCTGGACGAGCAGGACGATACCCACCAGCGTTTGCATACCTTCCTATAGTCCAAGGGGCACAACCCCTGCTTTGGTTCATAATGACCCTTACCCGAGTGCCCGACACAGAACAGGATCCCCAGATCGATGGCCACTTACGAAATCCTGATTGCCGATGACCACCCGCTGTTCCGTGGCGCCTTGCGCCAGGCCGTTACCCTCGGCCTGGGCCCGGATGTACGCCTGGTTGAAGTCGCCAGTATTGCCGAACTGGAAACCCGCCTGAGCGAAAAAGCCGATTGGGACCTGGTGTTGCTGGACTTGAACATGCCAGGGGCCTATGGTTTTTCCGGGCTGGTGCTGCTGCGCGGGCAATACCCGCAGATACCCGTGGTGATGGTATCGGCGCAGGAAGAGGCTGCAGTGGTGGTCAAGTCCCGCGAGTTTGGCGCCAGTGGCTTCATTCCCAAGTCCAGCACCCTGGAAGTTATTCAGGATGCGGTGCGTAAAGTGCTCGATGGCGAGGTCTGGTGGCCGCCGCAGGCGTTCGAAAAAGTCGATGTCTCGGCCGAGGCCAAGGCCGCCAGCGAAGGGCTGGCCAGCCTCACGCCACAGCAGTTCCGCGTGCTGACCATGGTCTGCGAAGGCCTGCTGAACAAGCAGATCGCCTATGAGCTGAGCGTTTCGGAAGCGACCATCAAGGCCCACGTGACCGCGATCTTCCGCAAGCTGGGCGTGCGTACTCGCACCCAGGCGGCTTTGCTGCTGCAACAACTTGAATCGGTTGCCAGTAGCTGAGTGCGTGTGGCTTCACGCTTTTTTGACCCGTGCCGGTCTAGTCTGCTGGCCTTTCCGTTGTGAAGTGACATACATGACATCGCCATTCAAGGGCCAGACCGGCCTCAAACGTATCTTCAACGCTGCCGGCTATTCGCTGGACGGCCTGCGCGCCGCTTTCAAGGGCGAGGCCGCGTTCCGCCAGCTGGTGCTGCTCAATGTGCTGCTGGTCCCGATCGCTTTCTGGCTACCGGTCAGCCGTGCGGAGCGGGCGATCATGATCGCCGTGTGCCTGTTGGGCTTGATCGTCGAACTGTTCAACTCGGCGGTGGAGGCAGCCATCGACCGCATTTCGCTCGAGCGCCACCCACTTTCGAAAAACGCCAAGGACATGGGCAGCGCCGCGCAACTGGTGGCACTGACCATGGTGGCGCTGGTGTGGGGCGTGATCCTGCTTTAAGCGATCGGTGGCAACACGATCTCGTCACTGCGTGTGAAACCGGCAGTGAAGTTGCGGCACAGTTCGAGAAATTCGCGCATGGCCGAGGTCTGGTACTTCTGTTTGTGCCAGATGAAGTAGAACTGGCGCATCAGGTCCAGCTCCGGGGTTTCCACCGGCACCAGGCTGCCGCGGCGGAAGGCGTCACGCAGGGCCAGGCGCGAGATGCAGCCAATGCCAAGGCCCGACTCCACCGCGCGCTTGATCGCTTCGGTGTGTTCCAGCTCCAGGCGGATGTTGAGGTTGGCGCGGTGGTGGCGCATGGCCTGGTCGAAGGTCAGGCGCGTGCCTGAGCCCTGCTCGCGCAGGATCCACGCTTCCTGGGACAAGGTCTGTACATCGGCGCGGCCCAGCTTGGCCAGCGGGTGCTGCGGCGCGCAGAACACCACCAGCTCGTCCTCGACCCAGGGCTGCACTTCCAGGTTCGGGTGGTTGCAATCGCCTTCGATCAGACCCAGATCAATTTCGTAATGCGCCACCTGTTGCACGATATGCGCAGTGTTCTGCACATGCAGCTTCACCTGGCTTTCCGGGTGCACCTGCATGAAACTGCCGATCAACAGGGTGGCCAGGTAGTTGCCGATGGTCAGCGTGGCACCGACCGCCAGCGAGCCGAAACCGGACTTGCCGTTGAGCAGGTCTTCGATTTCCTTGGCCTGGTCGAGCAGGGCCACGGCCTGCGGCAACAGTTGCTGGCCCAGGGCGTTGAGGCTCAGGCGCTTGCCGGCGCGGTCGAACAGCTGGCAGCTGGACTGGCGCTCAAGCTCGGTGATCGAGGTGCTGGCGGCCGACTGCGACAAGGCCAGCACACTGGCGGCGCGCGAAACGCTCTGGTGCTGGGCCACGGCAACGAAGACTTGCAGCTGACGAAGTGTAAATCGCATATCTATATAACCGATAACACATATCTTGATAATCCAGTTAACAGATATTGTCGCTGCCCCTAAACTATCGCGCAACTGCGCGTCTTGCGCGCGCCGCGTCTTTCTTCAGGAGCCCCATTAAATGAGCAACATGAACCACGAACGTGTCCTCAGTGTGCACCACTGGAACGACACCCTGTTCAGCTTCAAGTGCACCCGCGACCCGGGCCTGCGCTTCGAGAACGGTCAGTTCGTGATGATCGGCCTGCAACAGGACAACGGCCGTCCGCTCATGCGCGCCTATTCCATCGCTTCGCCGAACTGGGAAGAGCACCTGGAGTTCTTCAGCATCAAGGTGCCGGACGGTCCGCTGACCTCGCAGTTGCAGCACCTGAAGGAAGGCGACGAGATCATCATCAGCAAGAAGCCTACCGGTACCCTGGTTCTCGATGACCTGAAACCGGGTAAGCACCTGTACCTGCTGAGCACAGGCACTGGCCTGGCACCGTTCATGAGCGTCATCCAGGACCCGGAAACCTACGAGCGCTTCGAGAAAGTGATCCTGGTGCACGGCGTGCGCTACGTGAACGAAGTGGCCTACCGCGAGTTCATCACCGAGCACCTGCCGCAGAACGAATTCTTCGGCGAGTCGGTTCGCGACAAGCTGATCTACTACCCGACCGTGACCCGTGAACCGTTCGAAAACCAAGGCCGCCTGACCGACCTGATGCGCAGCGGCAAGCTGTTCAGCGACATCGGCCTGCCACCGATCAACCCGCAGGACGATCGCGCGATGATCTGCGGCAGCCCGAGCATGCTCGACGAGACCAGCGAAGTGCTGGACAGCTTCGGCCTGAAGGTCTCCCCGCGCATGCGCGAGCCGGGTGACTACCTGATCGAGCGTGCCTTCGTCGAGAAGTAAGGCACAGGCTGATGCAAAGAAGGCGACCTTAGGGTCGCCTTTCTTGTGCCTGTGATTCATGTGTCGCCAACACTGGCCTCTTCGCGGGTAAACCCGCTCCCACAGAGCTACCACAAGGCCTGACGTCAGTGGTATCCCTGTGGGAGCGGGTTTACCCGCGAAGGGGCCGGAACAGGCACAACACAACCTATTCCACGCGCGTCTCGCCGCTGTACACCAATATCTCCCGACACCGCTTGCACAGGTAGCGCCGCCCCTGGCGCACCAGCTTGTGCCGCTGCGCAGTAAACGGGAAGTCGCTCTGTGGGCACGGGCAGCGGTAGATGTAGCGGGTCACCACGCGCCGTTGCACTTCGTAGTTGTGGCAACGGTTGGGCGGCAGTTCATACACCCCGCGCATGATCAGCTGCCACTCCTCGCCATGGGCCTGGATACGGTCGCCGAACAGCTGGTGGGCCACCAGGTGCGCCACTTCATGGGCCACGGTCTGGCGCAGGAAGTCTTCCTGGTTTTCGCGGTAAAGCTGCAGGTTGAAGCGCAGCAGGTTCTGGTGCAGGTGGGCGACGCCGGCTTTTTGCCCGCGCAGCTTGAAGCTGACCTCCGGGCGCGGGAAGGGGCGTTTGAAGAAGGTTTCAGCTTGCTGGTAACAGGTTTCGACGCGTTGTCTGAGCAGCTCGGGCATGGCGGGGTGGTTCTCCTGACCGGGCATTATGCCGCAACCCCGGGCAGGCTGCCGAGCCACCGGTCAGCGCACAGCCAGAGGCCGCCTTGCGGCGGCCCCAGGTTTGATGCCCCAGTGTTGGTCGGGTCTGTTCTAGTTGGTGTAGACGGGCCCCACGCCCAGTCCCCAGATGATCACCGTGGCGGCCATGATCGCCACCAGTACCACAAGGCCTACCGCCAGCACCGAGCTGGAGAACAGGAAGCCTTCGTCGGACGGTATGTTCATGAACGTCGGCAAGCCGACGTACAGCAGGTACACCGTGTAGCAGATGGCGGCGGTGCCGATCAGCATGCCCAGCCACAGGTGCGGGTACAGCGCCGCCAGGCCGCCGATGAACAACGGTGTGGCGGTGTAGGTGGCAAAGGCGATGCACTGTGCCATTGACGGGTTGGCGTCATAGGTGCGGGCCATCCAGTGGATGAACGCCCCCATTACCGCCACCCCGGCAAGCATGGCCAGGTACGACATGATGCTCATCCAGATGGCGCTTTCCATGGTCAGCATCACCGCTGGCCGGTCGCCGATCACCCAACCGACCTGGGTGGTACCGATGAAGGCCGACACGGCGGGGATCGCAGCCAGGATCAGGGTGTGCGTCAGGTACATGTGGCTGATGGTTTCTTCTTCGCCACGAATTTCCCGCCATTCCTGGTCGGGATGGGTAAACAGCCCCACAACGTGATGAATCATGCCGATCACTCCTCTCAATGTTGCCAAACGCCCCCCAGATGGAGCGCAAGCGGCGCCAGGCCGGAACACCGAAGCAAGCGGTAATGTGGCCTTATGTCGCAGTATAGGAAGCCGTTACCGGCATAAACCGTGCTTTTTAGAGCAAATTGCGCTGTAAGGCGCGCTGTTGATTACGATGAAGTCTTTATCGGAATGCCTACAGCGCCGCCGCGTTTGTGCGTAAAATAGCCGGCTTTTGTCACACCTCGCGGATCCAAGCGCTATGGGCACCCTCTCGGTCAACCAGAACAAACTGCAAAAACGCCTGCGTCGTCTCGCCGGCGAAGCCATCACCGACTACAACATGATCGAGGATGGCGACAAGGTCATGGTCTGCCTGTCCGGCGGCAAGGACAGCTACACCATGCTCGACGTTCTGTTGCACCTGCAGAAGGTGGCACCGATCAAGTTCGAGATCGTTGCGGTGAACATGGACCAGAAGCAGCCGGGGTTCCCCGAGCATGTGCTGCCGGCCTACCTCAAGGAACTGGGCGTCGAGTACCACATCGTCGAGAAGGACACCTATTCTGTGGTCAAGGAGCTGGTCCCCGAGGGCAAGACCACCTGCTCGCTGTGTTCGCGCCTGCGCCGTGGCACCCTGTACACCTTTGCCGACGAAATCGGCGCGACCAAGATGGCGCTGGGGCACCACCGCGACGATATCGTCGAAACCTTCTTCCTCAACATGTTCTTCAACGGCGCGCTCAAGGGCATGCCGCCGAAGCTGCGCGCCGACGATGGCCGCAACGTGGTGATCCGCCCGCTGGCCTACTGCAGCGAGAAGGACATCCAGGCCTACTCGGACATGAAGGAATTCCCGATCATCCCGTGCAACCTGTGCGGCTCGCAGGAAAACCTGCAGCGCCAGGTGGTCAAGGACATGCTGGTGGAATGGGAGCGCAAGCACCCGGGGCGTACCGAGAGCATCTTCCGCGCCCTGCAGAACGTTGCACCGTCGCAGTTGGCCGACCGCAACCTGTTCGATTTCACCAGCCTGAAGATCGACGAAAACGCCACCCCGCGTTTCCTTGACGTGCTGAACATCTGAGCCCATGCGCGATTACCAGTGGTTGCACGAATACTGCCTGAACCGCTTCGGCTCGGCCCAGGCGCTGGAGGCCTTCCTGCCGCAGCCGCGCACGCCGGCGCAGCTGCGTGATATCAGTGACGACCGCTACCTGTCGACCTTGGCCCTGCGCGTGTTCCGCGCCGGGCTCAAGCACAGCCTGGTGGATGCCAAGTGGCCGGCGTTCGAGCAGGTGTTCTTCGGCTTCGACCCGGAGAAGGTGGTGTTGATGGGCGCCGAACACCTCGAGCGGCTCATGCACGACGAGCGCATCATCCGCCACCTGGGCAAGCTCAAGAGCGTGCCGCGCAATGCGCAGATGGTGCTTGATATCGCGAAGGAGAAGGGCAGCTTTGGTGCGTTCATCGCCGACTGGCCGGTGACCGACATCGTCGGCTTGTGGAAGTACCTGGCCAAGCACGGTAACCAGCTGGGCGGGTTGTCGGCACCGCGCTTCTTGCGCATGGTCGGCAAGGATACGTTCATCCCTACCGATGACATGGCTGCGGCGTTGATTGCGCAGAAGTTGATCGACAAGCCGCCGACCAGCCAGCGGGACCTGGCTTTGGTTCAGCAGGCGTTCAACCAGTGGCATGCCGAGAGTGGGCGGCCGCTGTGCCAGTTGTCGGTGATGCTCGCGCATACCGTCAACCATTGAGATTGCTGGGGCTGCTTTGCAGCCCTTTCGCGACACAAGGCCGCTCCTACAGGAATACGCGATACCCTGTAGGAGCGGCCTTGTGTCGCGAAAGGGCCGCAAAGCGGCCCCAGAATTTACGCCCCTTCGCCCGCCATGCGCCGCTCATGCTGGAACTTCCAGCGCACATACAGCAGCCCGGCAATGAACAGCCCCAGGCTCACCAGCACTTCTACCCAGCCAAATACCGCCCGCGCCGGGTCGAACGCCGCCAGCACGCCCTTGATGAAATAGATATTCACCACGAAGCAGGT
Organism: Pseudomonas sp. NLJ1; assembly: GCF_049486705.1. Lineage (NCBI taxonomy): Bacteria > Pseudomonadati > Pseudomonadota > Gammaproteobacteria > Pseudomonadales > Pseudomonadaceae > Pseudomonas > Pseudomonas sp. NLJ1. The sequence goes on from NZ_CP137735.1 coordinate 4,094,925, forward strand.
CCAGGCATGTGCCCGGGCGCTGCCTGTCAGCATGCCCGGCAACAACAGCAACAACGGCACCAGTTCGATCGCCAGGATCACCTCGACCCGTGCCCCGTGCAGGTTGGCGAACCACAGGTTGTTCACTACCAGCAGGGCGATCAGGCCGAAGAAGAACGCCAGGCTCAGCGCCCGCGTCAGGCGCAGGCGCGGTGCCAACCATTCCAGCGCCGGCAATACCTTGGGCTTCTTAGCCACGTGCGGCCTCCAGGGCCTTGGCGGTGGTCGCCAGGCGTTGGCCAAGGGCGCGGCACAGGGCGATCTCGTGCTGGTCGAGCTCGCGCTTGCCATCGGCGCCAGCATGATGGCTGGCGCCATACGGAGTGCCGCCGCCACGGGTCTCGAGCAGTGCCGATTCGCTGTACGGCAGGCCCATCACCAGCATGCCGTGGTGCATCAGGGGCAGCATCATCGACAGCAGAGTGGTTTCCTGCCCGCCGTGCAGGCTGGCAGTGGAGGTGAAAACGCCTGCCGGCTTGCCGACCAGTTCACCGCCCAGCCACAGGCTGCTGGTGCCATCCAGGAAATACTTGAGCGGCGCCGCCATGTTGCCGAAGCGGGTTGGGCTGCCCAGTACCAGGCCGGCGCAGTGGCGCAGGTCGTCCAGGGTGGCGTACAGCGCGCCACTGGCCGGGATGTCCGGGGCCACCGCTTCGCACTGGGTGGAAATTGCCGGCACCGTGCGCAGGCGGGCTTCCATGCCGGCCAGCTCGATGCCGCGGGCGATGTGCCGGGCCATCTCGCTGGTCGAACCATGGCGGCTGTAATACAGCACCAGGATGTAAGGCTGGCTCACGGCAGGATCTCCAGTACTTTCTCGGGCGGGCGGCCAACCACGGCCTTGTCACCGGCGACCAGGATCGGCCGCTCGATCAATTTGGGGTGCCGGGCCATGGCTTCGATCAGTTGTGCGTCGGTCAACGCCGGGTCGGCCAGGTTCAGCTCCTTGTACTCGTCCTCGCCGGTACGCAGCAGTTGGCGCGGGGCGATGCCCAGCTTGCCGAGCAGGGCCTTCAGGGTGGCAGCGTCGGGCGGGGTCTCGAGGTAGCGAACGACGGTCGGCGCCAGGCCGCGAGCTTCGAGCAGTTCCAGGGCGCCGCGGGATTTCGAGCAGCGCGGGTTATGATAGAGCGTGAGGTCGGTCATGTCGGGTCGCATCCAGCAGGGTGTGGCGGCTATTCTAACCGCAGCGACTGACCAATTTGCTTTAAAACTCGAGAAGGATTGACCCATGGCAAGGCGTCTGGCAGCAGTACTGGCCATCACCGCGAGCCTGTTGCTCGGTGGTTGCGGTGCCGATTATGGCGTGGACCAACACGGTAATACGATTACGGCCGAACAACTCGATGGGCACTGGCTGGTGCTCAATTACTGGGCCGAATGGTGCGGACCGTGCCGTACCGAAATCCCTGAACTGAACGCGGCAGCCAAGCAGTGGGCGGCCGACGGTATCAAGGTGGTGGGTGTGAACTTCGACGGCTTGCAGGGGCAGGAGCTCAAGCAGGCTGCCGAAACCCTGGGCATCGCCTTCACCGTATTGGCACAGGACCCGGCCGAGCGCTATGACCTGCCACGTAGCGAGGCATTGCCGGTGACCTACATCATCGATGACAAGGGCAAGGTGCGGGAGCAGCTGATGGGCGAGCAGACCCTGGAAGGGCTGCAGGCCAGGATCAAGGCCCTGAAAGGCGCCTGATCCAGAAAGCTTCGCGGGTAAACCCGCTCCCACAGGTACAGCGCCGCTTTCAAAGCCTGCGCCGAACCTGTGGGAGCGGGTTTACCCGCGAAGAGGCCAGAGGATCGGTCAGCCTTCCTCAGGCCAGAAGCGCAGCGGCTTGCCTACGGCCGGCCAGAAACGCACCTGCTCGATAGGCGACACATCCCAGCGCTGCACTGTTTCCAGCGCCTGCAGGAAGCGCTTTTCCTGCTCCATCAACGCCGGTGCGCAGAGCTTGCGGGTTTTGCCGACCTTGCCGAAGCTCAGGTGCTCGCCGTCCAGTGTGTATGGCGCGAACCAGTGGTTGCAGCCGCCGTTGCCATAGGCACGGCCATCGCTGGCCAGGGTCAGGGTCAGGTGGCTGTAGTCGATCAGTGGTCGTTCGCCAATCCACTCCAGCACGTAGCTGCGCTCCTGCTGCAGTTTCGAGGGTTCCGCGGCGCAGCCGAGCAGGCCGCTGGCAATCAGCACGCCGGTCAGCAGATTCTTCACTCGGCGCTCTCCTGGCAACGCGGGCACAGGTGTTTTTCGCCACGGCTGGCCCAGCCCAGCTCGGCTACGCGCGCGCTGGCGGCAGGCTGGCGGGCTTTCTTGCCCAGCTTGGCGTCCACCGCGAACTCGAAGTCCAGCACGGCGTCGCAGCTGTCGCACGCGACCTGCCAGGTGAGGATTTCCAGTTCGTTGAACACCGGGCCGCTGGCCACGGCAACCCACTGGCCGCGCGGGTTGATCAGGTGGCGCACGCTCTCCACTGTCAGGCGCATGGACAAGTCCTTGCTGCCCTTGAGGGTGACCAGCAGGGTGTCGCCTATGTGCATCGAGCCGCCGTTGCCGGTGACCTGATAGCGGCCCGGCACCAGGGCGCGGCACTCGATAAGCGTGTGTTGCGGGTTGAAAAGGGTGTAGCGGAAATCGTGCTCGACCATGGGTCCTCCAGAAATGCCGCGTATCCTAGCACTAACCCATCACCAGATTCTGTGGATTGCCTGCCGCCCAGCGGTTGATGTTGTCCAGCGTGGTCGCGGCGATGGCATCCAGTGCCTCGCGGGTAAGGAACGCCTGGTGGGCGGTGATGATCACGTTGGGGAAGGTCAACAGGCGGGCCAGTACGTCGTCCTGTAGCGGCAGGTCGGAGCGGTCCTCGAAGAACAGCTGGGCTTCTTCTTCGTAGACGTCCAGGCCCAGGTAGCCGAGCTGGCCGCTCTTCAGCGCGTCGATCAGCGCCGGGGTGTCGACCAGCGCGCCGCGGCCGGTGTTGATCAGCATGGCGCCGGGCTGCAACTGGGCCAGGCTTTGTGCATTGATCAGGTGCCGGGTGTGTTCGGTCAGCGGGCAGTGCAGGCTGATGACGCGGGCTTCGCGCAGCAACTCGGGCAATGGCAGGTAGCGCGCGCCCAGGGCCAGCAGCTCGGGGTTGGGGTAGGGGTCATAGGCCAGCAACTGGCAGCCAAAACCGGCCATGATGCGGGCGAACGCGGTGCCGATCTGGCCGGTACCAACCACGCCGACGGTCTTGCCATGCAGGTCGAAACCGGTAAGCCCGTGCAGGGTGAAGTCACCCTCGCGGGTGCGGTTGTAGGCCCGGTGCAGGCGCCGGTTCAGGGCCAGGATCAGCGCCACGGCGTGTTCGGCCACGGCGTGCGGCGAATAGGCCGGCACTCGCACCACGGTCAGGCCCAGGCGCTGGGCGGTGGCCAGGTCGACATGGTTGTAGCCGGCCGAACGCAGGGCGACCAGGCGTGTGCCGCCTGCGGCCAGGCGCTGCAGCACCTGGGCGTCGAGCTCGTCATTGATGAAGGCGCAGACCACCTCGTAGCCATCGGCCAGGGCCGCGGTGTCGAGGGTCAGGCGGGCGGGCTGGAAGTGCAGGTCCAGGGTGGTGCCGCTGGCGGCCCGGGTGAAGCTTTCCTGGTCGTAGTGCTGGCTGCTGAACAACAGGGCGCGCATGTTTGATTCCTTATACATGACTCATTAACGACACAGGCCCTGTAGGAGCGGCCTTGTGTCGCAAAAGGGGCGCGGAGCGGCCCCAGGTTCTATGCCATGGCGACGATCGCCGGGGCCGCCTTGCGGCCCTTTCGCGACACAAGGCCGCTCCTACCAAGACCGCGTTGGTCAGGCGCTCAATCTGGCCTGCGCCGCCAAGCGGTTGATCGCCGCATCCAGTTCATCCAGTGCCTGTTGTGCCAGCGGGTTTTCCTGCTTGAGCAAGGTTTCGCTGCGCTGGCACGCGGCCCGCAACTGCGGCACGCCGCAATAACGCGAGGCGCCGTTCAGGCGGTGCACCTGTTCGATCAGGCCGTTGCGGTCGTCGGCCTCGCGGGCGGCGCGTATGGCTTCGCGGTCGGCTTCCAGCGAGTTCAGCAGCATGCTCAGCATATCGGCCGCCAGGTCTGCTTTGCCGGCGGCCAGGCGCAGGCCTTCCTCGGGGTCCAGCACCTTCAGGTCATCACCGTTGTCCAGTTGCTCGGCCAGGCGTTCCTGCTGTGGTGCGCCCAGGCTCAGGCCGGTCCATTTCATCACCACCTGGGCCAGTTGCCGTTCGCTGATCGGCTTGGTCAGGTAGTCGTCCATGCCACCGTGCAGCAACGCGCGTTTCTCGTTGGCCATGGCGTGGGCGGTGAGGGCGACGATCGGCAGCGGGTTGCTGCTTTGGGTGTTTTCCCACAGGCGGATCTGTTCGGTGCAGGCGCGGCCGTCCATGCCCGGCATCTGCACGTCCATCAGCACCAGGTCGAACGGCTCGTCCTGCACCGCCTGCACCGCCGCATAGCCGTTGTCGACGGCCAGCACCTCGGCGCCCATGTCTTCGAGCAGGGTCTGCACCAGCAACAGGTTGGCGGGGTTGTCGTCGACGCAGAGGATTTTCGGCTGGCGCTGGCCGTTGACGCTGTTCACCTCGCCTTGCGGGCGGCGCGGTTGTAGCAGTTCCAGCAACAGGCGGCGCAGTTTGCGCGTGCAGGTCGGCTTGGACAACAACTGGCCATGGCCGTTGGGCAGGTACGGATGGTAGAGCGCCTGCTCGGTGGTCGGGCACAGCACCACGCACTGGCAATGGTAGCGTTCGAGCTGCTGGTGGTAATGGCCCAGCTGCTCGGGCGACAGGTTGCCAAGGTTGGCGCCGAGCACGGCGAAGTCGAATGGCAGGCCGGCCTGGCTGGCAGCTTGCACGCCCTGCAGCAACTGGTCGAAGGAGGGGAACAGGCTGACGCTGAGGCCGCAGTCCTCCAGCTGGTGTTCCAACGCCTGGCGCGCCAGTTCGTGGCCATCGACGATGGCTGCGCGGCGACCCAGCAGCGGTTGCAGCGGCAGGTCCTCGACACCGTCGTGGGCTTTGGGCAGGTTCAGGCTGATCCAGAACTGCGAACCCTCGCCCGGGGTGCTGTCGACACCGATTTCGCCGCCCATCTGTTCGATCAGGCGCTTGGAAATCACCAGCCCCAGGCCAGTGCCGCCAGGCTGGCGGGCCAGCGAGTTGTCGGCCTGGCTGAAGGCCTGGAAAAGCGTACGCACATCCTGCGGCGACAGGCCGATGCCGGTGTCCTGCACGCTGATGCGTAGTTGCGCACTGTCTTCGTGCTCGTCTTCGAGCATGGCGCGCACGACGATGGTGCCCTCGCGGGTGAACTTGATGGCGTTGCTGACCAGGTTGGTAAGGATCTGCTTGAGCCGCAACGGGTCGCCGATCAGCGACGACGGGGTATCGCGGTAGATCAGGCTGAGCAGCTCCAGCTGCTTGGCGTGGGCGGCCGGGGCGAGGATGGTCAGGGTGTCCTGGATCAGGTCGCGCAGGTTGAAGGGGATGCTGTCGAGCACCAGCTTGCCGGCCTCGATCTTGGAGAAATCGAGGATCTCGTTGATGATCCCGAGCAGGTTGTCGGCGGACTTCTCGATGGTGCTCAGGTAGTCCAGCTGGCGTGGTGTCAGCTCGCTTTTCTGCAGCAGGTGGGTGAAACCGAGGATGCCGTTGAGCGGGGTGCGGATTTCGTGGCTCATGTTGGCCAGGAATTCCGACTTGATGCGGCTGGCCTCCAGGGCCTCCTTGCGCGCCATGTCCAGCTCGATGTTCTGGATCTCGATGGTTTCCAGGTTCTGGCGCACGTCCTCGGTGGCCTGATCGATGCTGTGTTGCAGCTCTTCGTGGGCGTTGTGCAGGGTTTCGGCCATGCGGTTGATGCCGCGCGCCAGCTCGTCCAGCTCATGGCTGCCCATGGCCGGCAGGCGTTCCTCGAGGTGGCCGTCCTTGAGCTGGTTGACCGCGTGCTTGATGCGCTTGATCGGGTCGTTGATGGTGCGGCTCATGCGCAGTGCCAGCAAGCCGCTGAGCACCAGGCAGGCGAGAATCAGCAACAGGCTGGTGAACAGGTTGCGGTAGCCGCGCAGCAGGGTGCCGTCGTGGGACAGCTCGATCTCGACCCAGCCCAGCAGGCGTTCGGTTTCGGCCGGCACGGCATCGGTGGCCAGGTCGCGATGGTGGCCGAACACCGGCATCAGGTAGCGGGTGGCATCATTGCCGCTGCGTTGCAGCAGTTGGGTGCCGGTGCCGCCGCTGGGCGGCTGGTTGAGCATGCTCGGGCCAGCGTGGGCCAGACGCGTGCGGTCAGGGGCCAGGAAGGCGACCGCGCGCACATCCGCCTGCTCCAGGGTTTGCGCGGCAATACGCTCCAGTTGCGCCGGTGCCAGCTTGGCCATGGCGGGCGCAGCCAGCGGCGCCAGTTGCTCGGCGATCATCTTGCCGCGTTGCAGCAACTGGGTGCGGAGGTCGTTCTGTTGCAGCCAGGTGAAGTAACTACCCAGCACCAGGGCCATCAGGCCGGCCGGCAGCAGAGCCAGCAGCAGGACCCGGCTGCGAATTCCCAAGCGATCGAGCACACTCGCCTCCTGTCATGTGCCTGGACACCGTCACGCAATGACGGCCAAGCCGGGAAGTTACTCCGCCTGCAGTGCTATTGCACCTCTTTAGTATGTGTTTTGCGCCCTTGCAGGGGCATTGGTCGCAGGGCGGTTGCCTGGCAGGCGCTGGATACTCAATAATCACGCGATTGAGAATGCATGGCAGTTGCCAATGAATCCTGTAGCTATTCACAATTCCAACATCCTTGCCATCGAGGATGACCCCGTTCTCGGTGCCTACCTGCACGAAGAGCTGCAGCGCGGCGGTTTCCAGGTGACCTGGTGCCGCAATGGATTGGAGGGCCTGGAAACGGCAGGCCGCCAGGCTTTCGATGTGGTGCTCATGGACATCCTGCTGCCCGGGCTCAACGGTCTGGATGCCCTGGCGCAGTTGCGCAAGCGTAGTGCCACGCCGGTGATCCTGATGTCGGCGCTGGGTGCCGAGGCCGACCGCATCAGCGGTTTCCAGCGCGGTGCCGACGACTATCTGCCCAAGCCGTTCAGCATGGCCGAGCTGCAGGTACGCATCGAAGCCATACTGCGCCGCGTGGCCCTCGAACGACGCCATCAAGCCCCGCACGCGCATGCCGCCAGTGGCGAACTGCAATACGACGAGGGACTGTACGACGTGCGCCTGGAGGGTCGCCTGGCCGGGCTGACCCCCAGCGAGTTCCGCCTGCTCGACATCCTCAACCGCAACCTCGACGAAGTGCTGAGCAAGCCGTTCCTCTACCAGCAAGTGCTGCAGCGAGGCTATTCGCGGCATGATCGCAGCCTGGACATGCACGTCAGCCAGATCCGTCGCAAGCTCAAGGGCATCGGCTATCACGAACGGCAGATCCGCACCGTGTGGGGCAAGGGCTACGTACTCAGCGCCAGCGAGGCGGAGTGACCCATGCTCGACCGCCATTCGCTGTTCTGGAAGCTGGCCATCCTGTTGGTGGGCTTCTGCCTGCTGATGATCGGCCTCAGCTACACCTGGGGCCGGCACATGGAAACCCAGAACGCTTTCCTCTCGGAGCCGGCGCGGCAGGCCTTGCGTGGCTATGCCGCCGAGGCCGAGCAGGCCTGGCGCAGTGGCGGGCGGATGGGGCTGGACAGGTGGGTGACGGCGATGCACCAGCGCGAACGCGGCTGGGTTGGCGTACTCGACCTCAACCTGCGGCCGCTGGACAGCGCCAGCCTCGACCCGCAGATCATGCAGCGGCTCACCCGCCTGCGTGGTGTCGACTGGCCGATGAGCCGGCGCAGCGTCGAGCAGCCATGGCTGCGCATACCGTTCCCGGGGGCACCGGAGCAGGGCATGCTGGTGATCGAACTGCCGCAGCGCTTCAACCCCGGCCAATACCGCATGCTGTGGCGCATCGTCACCAACGGCATCATTCCCGGCCTGTTTACCCTGCTGTTGTGCGTGGGCCTTTATCGCATGCTCATCGTGCCGTTGAACCAGTTGCGCGAGCAGGCCAACGCCTGGCGCGCCGACCAGCTGTCGGCGCGCCTCGATCCACGCACCATCGCCCGGCATGACGAGCTGGGCGAACTGGCCCGAGCCTTCGACCAGATGGCCGAGCGGCTGCAGGGCACGGTAACCATGCAGCAGCAGTTGCTGCGTGACCTGTCCCACGAAATGCGTACACCACTGAGCCGGCTGCGTGTGGCCTGCGATGGCGAGTCCGACCTGCAACGCCTGCGTGAACGCCTGACGCGGGAGGTGGACTGCATGCAGCAGCTGGTCGAGGACACCCTGCAACTGGCCTGGCAGGACGCCGAACGTGCGCCGATGAACCTGGAGCCGATCGAGGTGCAGGCGCTGTGGGAGCTGCTGGCCGAGAATGCCAGCTATGAAAGCGGCTGGTCGCTGGCGCGGCTGCGCTGCGAAGTGCCGGCCGACTGCTGGGTGCAGGGTAACCTCAACCACCTGGCCCAGGCGCTGGAAAACCTGTTGCGCAACGCCATTCGTCATTCGCCGGCCGATGGTGTGGTGCGCCTCGGTGGGCAACGTGAAGGCGGGTATTGGAGGTTGTGGCTGGAAGACGAGGGCGGTGGCGTGGCTGAAGAAGACCTGGAGCGGATTTTTGCGCCGTTCTCGCGGCTGGACGGTTCGCGACCAGGAGATGGCGGTTTCGGCCTGGGGTTGAGCATTGCCCGCAGTGCGATCCAGCGCCAGGGCGGCACCTTGTGGGCGGAGAATGGCAAGCGCGGGCTGCGGTTGTGGATGCGCTTGCCCTTACATGTGCCGGCCTCTTCGCGGGTGAACCCGCTCCCACAGGTTCATCACTATTCTTGAGGCCAGTGAAGTCCCTGTGGGAGCGGGTTCACCCGCGAAAGGGCTGGTACAGGTTATCGATATAGCTTGTAGCTATATTCACCACAGATTGCGTGATATGGCCGCGAAGGGTTTGCCGGTATGATAGGCACCCCTGCCGTCCGGATTGTGAAATACGCCATGACCTTGCAGTACCCAACCATCGCCGATTGCGTCGGCAATACGCCCCTGGTTCGCCTGCAGCGTATTGCTGGCGAAACCAGCAACACCCTCCTGCTCAAGCTCGAAGGTAACAATCCCGCCGGCTCGGTAAAGGACCGCCCGGCACTGTCGATGATCACCCGCGCCGAACTGCGCGGCCAGATCAAGCCCGGCGATACTCTGATCGAAGCCACCTCCGGCAACACCGGCATCGCCCTGGCGATGGCTGCGGCGATCAAGGGCTACAAGATGATCCTGATCATGCCCGACAACTCCACCGCCGAGCGCAAGGCTGCCATGACCGCCTACGGCGCCGAGCTGATCCTGGTGACCAAGGAAGAGGGCATGGAAGGCGCCCGTGACCTGGCCGAGAAGCTGCAGGGCGAAGGCCGCGGGCTGGTGCTGGACCAGTTCGCCAACGGCGACAACCCTATCGCTCACTACAACAGCACTGGCCCCGAGATCTGGCAGCAGACCCAGGGCACCATCACCCATTTCGTCAGTTCCATGGGTACCACCGGTACCATCATGGGCTGCTCGCAGTACCTCAAGGAACAGAACCCGGCGGTGCAGATCATCGGTCTGCAACCAATGGAAGGCTCGGCCATTCCGGGCATCCGCCGCTGGCCCGAGGAATACCTGCCGAAAATCTTCGACGCCAGCCGCGTCGACCGCGTGGTCGACATGTCGCAGCAGGAAGCCGAGGAAACCACCCGCCGCCTTGCCCGTGAAGAGGGCATTTTCTGCGGTGTGTCTTCCGGTGGTGCAGTTGCAGCCATGCTGCGTCTGTCCCGCGAGGTGGAAAATGCCACGATGGTCGCGATCATCTGCGATCGCGGCGACCGTTACCTGTCCACCGGCCTGTTCGACCCGAGCTAAATGTCCAAGAAGAAAAGCAACAGCGGCCTGCGCTTTCAGCCGGCCGGCGGCAACCGCAGCCCCCAGGTCCCGGTGGGCAAGAAACAGCGCCTGGAAATCGAGCGCCTGGCCGGTGACGGCCGCGGCATTGCCTTCCACGAAGGGCGCACCTGGTTCGTCAGTGGCGCCCTGGCCGGGGAGGCTGTAGAGGCGCGGGTGCTCAATGCCCGTGGCAAAGTGGTCGAGGCCCGCCTGGAGCGCTTGCTGCAGGCCAGCCCCGAACGCCGTCAGGCTCCGTGCCGATATTACGAGCGCTGCGGAGGCTGCAGTCTGCAGCACCTGCCGCACGAAGCGCAGCTGGCGCTCAAGCAACGCACCCTGGCCGAGCAGCTGCAGCGGGTGGCCGGCGTGCAGCCCGAGGAATGGGCTGCACCGCTGAGCGGGCCCGAGTTCGGCTACCGGCGTCGCGCCCGCGTGGCAGTGCGCTGGGACGTCAAGGCGCGCCAGCTGGAGGTCGGCTTCCGCGCCGAGGCCAGTCAGGACATCATTGCCATCGACGATTGCGCGGTGCTGGTACAGCCCTTGCAATCGATTCTGCGCCACCTGCCTACCGTGCTGCGCTCGCTGAGCAAGCCTCAGGCGCTGGGCCATGTGGAACTGTTCAGCGGTACTGCCGAGGCGCTGCTGGTGCGCCATGTCGCGCCGTTGCCCGCCGAAGACCTGGCCAGGTTGCAGGCGCTCTGCGAACAGGCCAACGCCCAGCTGTGGCTGCAGGGTGAAGGAGAGCCGGCGCCAACGGACCCGGCCGCGCAGTTGGGCTTTGCCCTGGCGCCCTGGCAGCTGGAACTGGCCTGGCGCCCAGGTGACTTCGTGCAGGTAAATGCCCAGGTCAACACGGCGATGATCGAGCAGGCCCTGGCCTGGCTCGCACCCCAGGCCGACGAGCGCGTGCTGGACCTGTTCTGCGGCCTGGGCAACTTCGCCCTGCCGCTGGCCCGTCAGGCGCGTGAGGTGGTGGCAGTGGAAGGCGTGCAGGCCATGGTCGATCGGGCCGCGGCCAATGCCCGGAACAACAATGTGCATAACGCACGGTTTTTTCAGGCCGATTTATCGCAGCCTTTGGCGGGCGCCGGATGGGCCGCCGAGGGCTTTTCTGCGGTACTCTTGGATCCACCGCGCGACGGTGCTTTCGAGGTGGTGCAAGGCATCGCCCGCCTCAAGGCCAGAAGGCTGGTCTATGTATCGTGCAACCCGGCCACGCTGGCGCGAGACGCCCAGGTGCTGGTCGGCCAGGGGTACCGGTTAAAAAGGGCCGGGATTCTCGACATGTTTCCTCAGACGGCGCATGTCGAGGCCATGGCGTTATTCGAAGCGGGCTAGCTGACTGGCCCCTTGGTGCGGTCTCCACGGAATGGTGGCCGCACGGTGATCGCCAGCGCACCCGAGTGGTGTGCTGTATGGAAAGGTAAAACAAAGATGGTACAGGTGAGAGTGCACCAGCCGGTCAACACCGACGGCAGTATCAATCTCGAAGCATGGTTGGACCATGTGGTAAGCGTCGATTCGGCACTGGATCGCGCAGCGTTGAAAGAGGCCTGCGAGTTTGCCCATGAGGTCGAGAAAAAGGGCAACCCGGCCAAGCATTCCTGGGCGGACGGTACGTCCAGCTTCCAGGCGGGCCTGGAGATCGCTGAAATCCTCGCCGACCTCAAGCTCGACCAGGATTCCCTGGTGGCGGCGGTCATCTACCGCTCGGTGCGCGAGGGCAAGGTGACCCTGGCCGAGGTCAGCCAGCGCTTTGGCCCGGTGGTGTCCAAGCTGATCGACGGGGTGCTGCGCATGGCCGCCATCAGCGCCAGCCTCAGCCCGCGCCAGTCGCTGGTGCTGGGCTCGCAGGCGCAGGTCGAGAACCTGCGCAAGATGCTCGTGGCCATGGTCGACGATGTGCGCGTGGCGCTGATCAAGCTGGCCGAGCGCACCTGCGCGATCCGTGCGGTCAAGGCAGCCGACGACGAGAAACGCCTGCGTGTCGCGCGCGAGGTGTTCGATATCTATGCGCCGCTGGCGCACCGTCTGGGTATCGGCCACATCAAGTGGGAGCTGGAAGACCTGTCCTTCCGCTACCTCGAACCCGACCAGTACAAACAGATCGCCAAGCTGCTGCACGAGCGTCGCCTGGACCGCGAGCGCTTCATCAGCGAGGTGATGAACCAGCTGCAGAACGAGCTGCTGGCCACTGGCGTCAAGGCCGACATCAGCGGCCGGGCGAAGCATATCTATTCGATCTGGCGCAAGATGCAGCGCAAAGGCCTGGAATTCAGCCAGATCTACGACGTGCGCGCGGTACGCGTGCTGGTGCCGGAAATCCGCGACTGCTACACCGCGCTGGGTATCGTGCACACGCTGTGGCGACACATCCCCAAGGAGTTCGACGACTACATCGCCAACCCCAAGGAGAACGGCTATCGCTCGCTGCACACCGCGGTGATCGGCCCCGAGGGCAAGGTGCTGGAAGTGCAGATCCGTACCCACGGCATGCACGAGGAAGCCGAGCTTGGGGTTTGCGCCCACTGGCGCTACAAGGGCACCGACGTCAAGCCCAGTTCCAACCATTACGAAGAGAAGATCTCCTGGCTGCGTCAGGTGCTGGAGTGGCACGAAGAGCTGGGCGACATCGGTGGCCTGGCCGAGCAGTTGCGGGTCGACATCGAGCCGGATCGGGTTTATGTATTTACCCCGGACGGCCACGCCATCGACTTGCCAAAGGGTGCCACGCCGCTGGACTTCGCCTACCGCGTGCACACCGAAATCGGCCACAACTGCCGCGGCGCCAAGATCAACGGGCGTATCGTACCGCTCAACTACAGCCTGCAGACCGGCGAGCAGGTCGAGATCATTACCAGCAAGCACGGCAACCCCAGCCGTGACTGGTTGAACTCCAACCTGGGCTACGTCACCACTTCGCGGGCGCGGGCCAAGATCGTGCACTGGTTCAAGCTGCAGGCTCGTGACCAGAACGTTGCCGCCGGCAAGACCTTGCTCGAACGCGAGCTCAGCCGCCTGGGCCTGCCGCAGGTGGATTTCGAGCGCCTGGCCGAGAAGACCAACGTCAAGACCGCCGAGGACATGTTTGCCTCGCTCGGTGCCGGCGACCTGCGCCTGGCGCACCTGGTCAACGCCGCCCAGCAGTTGCTGGAGCCCGAGCGCATCGAGCAGATCGAACTGGTGCCGCGCAAGCCTACCGGGCCGCGTACCGGCAAGCGTGGTGACATCCAGATCCAGGGTGTCGGCAACCTGCTGACGCAGATGGCCGGCTGCTGCCAGCCGCTGCCGGGCGACGCCATCGTCGGCTACATCACTCAGGGCCGCGGCGTGAGCATCCACCGCCAGGACTGCGCCTCGGTGCTGCAGTTGGCGGGCAAGGAACCGGAGCGCATGATCCAGGTCAGCTGGGGGCCGATCCCTGTGCAGACTTATCCGGTCGACATCGTCATTCGTGCCTATGACCGCCCGGGCTTGCTGCGTGATGTGTCACAAGTGCTGCTGAACGAGAAGATCAACGTGCTGGCGGTGAACACCCGCTCGAACAAGGAAGACAACACCGCGCTGATGTCGCTGACCATCGAGATTCCGGGCCTGGACGCGCTGGGGCGCCTGCTGGGGCGGATCTCGCAGTTGCCGAATATCATCGAGACGCGGCGTAATCGTACCCCTTGAGACCGCGGCGCCTGCTTCGCGGGTAAACCCGCTCCCACAGGGATGGTGCAAGTCTTCAAATGTGCACTTTTCCTGTGGGAGCGGGTTCACCCGCGAAGAAGCCATCGCCGAAGGACCTGCTTACATGACCTACACCCTCGACGACCTGCTGCACCTCATGGCCCGCCTGCGCGACCCGCAGTACGGCTGCCCGTGGGACCTGAAGCAGAACTACGCGAGCATCGTCCCGCACACCATCGAAGAGGCCTACGAGGTTGCCGACACCATCGAGCGCGGCGACTTCGAGCACCTGCAAGGTGAGCTGGGCGACCTGCTGTTCCAGGTGGTCTACTACAGCCAGCTGGCCCGCGAGGAGGGGCGTTTCGAGTTCGACGGCGTGGTCGACAGCATCACCCGCAAGCTCATTCGCCGTCACCCGCATGTATTCCCCACCGGCGAGCTGTACGCGCCGGTGGACACCCCCAGCCTGAGCGAGGCCCAGGTCAAGTCACGCTGGGAAGAAATCAAGGCTGAAGAGCGCGCGGAAAAGAGCCAGCCCGAACAGCTGTCGTTGCTCGACGACGTACCAGCGGCATTGCCGGCGTTGTCGCGGGCAGCCAAACTGCAAAAGCGCGCGGCCACGGTCGGTTTCGACTGGCCTGCGGCATTGCCGGTGCTGGACAAGGTCCGCGAAGAGCTGGACGAAGTGCTGCAGGCCATGGCCGATGGCGATGCCGATGCGCTCGAGGATGAAGTCGGCGACCTGCTGTTCGCCGCCGTCAACCTGGCCCGTCACCTCAAGCAGGACCCGGAACACGCCTTGCGCCGTGCCAACCGCAAGTTCGAGCGGCGTTTCCGCTTCATCGAACAGGCATTGCGCGACAGTGGGCGATCCATCGAAGATTGTAACCTTGACGAACTGGACGCCCTTTGGGGCGAAGCCAAACGTCAGGAAAAGAACCTGCCCAGCTGCAGCTGAGCTGTTGCATAAGTGAGTGAACATTCATGAGCCTTTCCCTTCGCGACCAACTGCTCAAAGCCGGTCTGGTCAACCAGAAACAGGTTTCCCAGGCCAACAAGGCCGAGAAGAAACAGAAACGCCTGGAGCACAAAGGCCAGGTCGAGGTGGACGACACCCAACAGCGCCTGGCCAAGGAAGCCATGGCCGAGAAAGCCAAGCGTGACCAGGAACTGAACCGCCAGCAGCAGGAAAAAGCCGAGCAGAAAGCCCGCGCCGCGCAGATCAAGCAGTTGATCGAAGCGACTCGCCTGCCGAAGCTGAGCACCGAGGACTACTACAACTTCGTCGACGACAAGAAGGTCAAGCGCATTGCCGTCAATGCCCTGATGCGGACCAAGCTGAGCAATGGCGCGCTGGCTGTGGTGGCGCATGCCGGTGGTTACGAAGTCATCCCGCGTGAAGCTGCGGTGAAGATCCAGGAGCGCGACCCAAGCCGCATCCTGCTGCTGAACACCCATGTCGAGGAAGCGGACGAGGACGACCCGTACGCGGCCTACAAGATCCCGGATGATCTGATGTGGTAACCATGAAAACCCCGCCTAGGCGGGGTTTTTCATTTGAAGATGGGGTCATTGCGTGGCGCGCTGGTTTTCCAGGTTTTCCAGCTCTGTACGGTACTGGTGCGCTTCATGTTCGTTGTGGAACATCCCCACCAGCTGGCCTTGTTGGTGCACATCCCAGATCCGCACGCCAGCGGCCAGGCCTTCGTGGGACATTTTCGATTCGTCGCGTTCGGTTACTTGGACTGTCATCGTTAAACTCCACTGCTTCAGTTGACTGCGACACTGTGTCGCACACCCTCTTTATAGAGTTTGTTAGCAGGCTAAGTAAATAAAACTGGGATGAAACAAGTTTCATGGAAGCCGGAGCGCGGTCAAGTGTGGGAGCTTTGAGAGGTCAGAAAAAAGCCCCGCACAAGGCGGGGCTTCGGGTGCTGCTGGCAGCGCTGGCTCAGTTGCCCTTCACCAGCTTGCCATCCACCGTGCCATCCTGCAGCACGATCACGTATTCCTTGCCGTCGGTCTCGACCTGGCGCAGTTGCACCAGCAGGTAGTCCCAGTCCTTGGCAAACCACAGCTCGGTGATGCGCTTGCTCTGGCTTGGGTCGCGCACGCGCTCGACCTTCACCGCATCGACCTGGCCGGTCTTGGTGGTGACCTTTTCGGTGCCCAGCACGCGGAAGTCGTAGGTGTCGATCTCGTCACCGTCGACCACCTGGTAGGTCATGCTCTTCTTGCCAGCGGCCACATCGTGCTGCAGGGCCAGCTGATAGGACGACTTGTCCAGCACGCCACGGTTCAGTGGCAGGGTGATGGCGTCGCCACGGTCGCTGCCGGTGACCTTCTTGCTGTTCCAGTCGAAGGTCAGGTCGACCTTCTTGGCCTTGCCCAGGCCACCACGCTCGAAGTGGTACTTCTGCGGCAGCAGGGTGTCGTTGTCCAGGCGCAGGGTGCTTTGCTCGGTCAGGCTGGCGATCATCATGGAAGCCTTGAAGTTAAGGTCCCAGGTACCGTTGGCATTCTTGACCAGGCTGCGCTCGGCGGTGCCGCTCATGGGCAGTTGCTTCCAGTCTGCGGTATAGCTGGCCGAGAACGGCTTCAGATCAGCTGCCTGGAGGGGCAGGGCGAGCACGGCGAGAGCCAAGAGCAGGGCGCGACGCATAAATTCTCCTAGGATCGAATCAAGTGACCGCTGGCCGCCAGGGGCTGGCCATCCAGTAATGCACCCTGTTCGCCAAGGCGCAAGCGCCCTTCGGCGAACCAGCGCACCGCCAGCGGGTAAATCTGGTGTTCCTGGCGGTGAACCCGCTGGGCCAGGCTTTCGACGGTGTCGTCCGGCACCACCGGTACCACAGCCTGTACGACCAGTGGGCCGCCATCGAGTTCCTCAGTCACGAAGTGTACGCTGCAGCCGTGCTCGGCGTCGCCTGCCTCCAGCGCCCGGCGGTGGGTATGCAAGCCCTTGTACTTGGGCAGCAGCGACGGGTGGATGTTGAGCAGGCGGCCCTGATAGTGGCGCACGAAGTCGCCACTGAGGATACGCATGAAGCCGGCCAGCACTACCAGGTCCGGGGCGAAACCGTCGATGCGCGCCATCAGCGCGGCATCGAAGGCTTCACGGCCGTCGAACTGGGTGTGCTCAAGCACGACGCTGTCGATACCGGCCGCCGCGGCGCGTTGCAGGCCGTAGGCATCGGCGCGGTTGGAAACCACCGCACGGATGCGCACCGGGCTGTCCTGGCCTTGGCAACTGTCGATCAGGGCTTGCAGGTTGCTGCCGGAGCCCGACAGCAGTACCACTACATTGCAGGTCTTGCTTGGCATCAGTGTGCCTTGAGGTTCTGCAGCTCGACCTGGGCAGCGCCCTCGGCGGCTTCGGCGATGTGGCCGATCACCCATGGCTGCTCGCCAGCGGCGCGCAGTTCGTTCAGGGCAGCTTCTACCTGATCCTGGGCCACGCAGATGACCATGCCGACGCCGCAGTTCAGTACGCGGTGCATTTCATGCTCGTCGACGTTGCCTTTTTCCTGCAGGAAGTCGAACACTGCCGGGCGCTGCCAGCTGGCCACGTCGATCACCGCCTGGGCGTTGGCAGGCAGTACGCGCGGGATGTTGTCCAGCAGGCCGCCACCGGTGATGTGGGCCATGGCCTTGACCGCGCCGGTGTTCTTGATCAGTTGCAGCAGCGGCTTGACGTAGATGCGGGTCGGCGCCATCAGCAGGTCGGTCAACGGCTTGCCGCCCAGCTGGGTGTTCTCGATGTCGGTGGCGGACACTTCGAGGATCTTGCGGATCAGCGAGTAGCCGTTGGAGTGCGGGCCCGAGGACGGCAGGGCGATCAGTGCGTCGCCGGTGGCAACCTTGGAGCCGTCGATGATCTCGGCCTTTTCCACCACGCCGACGCAGAAGCCTGCCAGGTCGTAGTCTTCGCCTTCGTACATGCCAGGCATTTCGGCGGTTTCACCACCGACCAGCGAGCAGCCGGCCAGTTCGCAACCGGCACCGATGCCGGTGACCACGGTGGCGGCCACGTCGACGTTCAGTTTGCCGGTGGCATAGTAGTCGAGGAAGAACAGCGGCTCGGCGCCGCACACTACCAGGTCGTTGACGCACATGGCGACCAGGTCCTGGCCGATGCTGTCGTGCTTGTTCAGGTTCAGTGCCAGGCGCAGCTTGGTGCCGACGCCGTCGGTGCCGGAGACCAGCACCGGCTGCTTGTAGCCGGCCGGGATCTCGCAGAGGGCGCCGAAGCCGCCCAGGCCACCCATGACTTCAGGGCGTGCGGTGCGTTTTGCCACGCCCTTGATGCGTTCGACCAGTGCTTCGCCGGCGTCGATGTCTACACCGGCGTCCTTGTAGCTCAGGGAGGGTTGCTTGCTCATTGATCCAGGCCTTTAGGAGGGAGGGATTCTTAAAAACGACCATGACGGCCAAGGCCGGCTGGTAAGCGGCGGCTGCCTGAAACGTCAGTGGTCTGTGAAGGCGCGCGATTTTATCAGGGTTGCCGGGCAGCGGCCATCCTCAGGCCGACGGGCAGGTGCCGAAAGCATTAAAAAACATCCTTTCATGGGCCGCGACTGGTTGCCGCGCGGGTGGCTGTATAAGGTATAGGAAAGGTGGCAGGCAGAAATGCCCGGTGTCACGGAGCATTTCTTGTCCGTGGCGGTCACAGCCTGCAGGGCAGCGCCCCGTCGCTCCATGTGTTCTGGACAGGAATCCTCCATGCGTTTCTTCAATATTCTGGCAGTCGGTTGCCTGGCCCTGATCTCGGCCACTGCCCATGCTGAAAATGTCTCCGGCCTTTATCAAGTGCGCGAGCCGGTCACCGGGCAGGGCGCCGAGGCCCGTGCCGCGGCTACCACCCAGGCCCTCGATACCTTGGTAACGCGCCTGACCGGCGACCCCAAGGCGGCGCAAAGCCCGGCATTGGCCGCGCTGCGCAAGGACCCGCAGCAAATCATCAACCAGGTCGCCAGCGAAGCAGGGCCACCCGAATCGGTGCTGGTCGAGTTCGACCCAGGCAGTACCGAACGGGCCTTGCGCAAGGCCGGCCTGGCCTTGTGGGGCAGCAACCGCCCCTCGATCCTCGGCTGGTGGCTGAACGACAGTATCGAAGGCAGCAACCTGGTCGGTGACGGCCAGGCCAGCGCCCAACCCCTGCGCCGTGCCGCTCAGCACCGTGGCTTGCCGTTGCGCCTGCCGCTGGCCGACCTGCAGGAGCAACTGGTGGCCAATGCCGAGCAGATCGAAGGCAGCGACCCTGCGGCGCTGCGCGAAGCCTCGGGGCGCTACGGCGCCGATGCCTTGCTGGCGGTGCATGCCCGGGAAACCGACGGCAAGTGGCAGGGCAAGTGGCAGCTGTGGCTGGGCGACCAGCGTGAGCAAGGTACTGCCGAGGGGGCCGACCCGGCAGCGCTGGCCGACGCCGTGATGCTGGCGCTCAGCAGCCGCCTGGCGCCGCGCTACGTCACTCGCCCAGGTGCCAGCAGCCAGTTGCAGGTGCAAGTGCAGGGGATGAACCTGCAGCGCTATGCCGAACTGGCCCGCGTGCTCGAACCCTTTGGCCCGCGCTTGCAAATGGCCGAGGGCAGCACCCTGACTTACGACGTGACCGCCAACCGCGAACAGCTGCGCGCCCAGCTTGGCCTGGCCAAGCTGCAGGAAGTACCGGTAGAGCAGGCGCCCGCAGTGCAAGCGCCTCCAGCGCCGGCAGACGCTGCCGGGGCCGGGCAAACATTGCCGGCCCAGCCAGCACCCAAGCCGTTCGACGGTTTGCGTTTTCGCTGGTAAGGGGAGCACACCGTGACCGACATGCGTCGTTGGATCTGGCTGGGCGTTGCCCTGCTGGTCGCCGTGCTGCTTTACAGCCTGCACAACATTCTTACCCCATTCCTGGTCGGCATCCTGCTGGCCTACCTGGCCGACCCGCTGGTCGACCGCCTGGAGCGCCTGGGGCTGTCGCGCACCTGGGGCGTAGTCGTGGTGTTCGGCCTGTTCACCCTGGTGCTGCTGGCCTTGCTGCTGGTGTTGATACCGATGCTGGCCAAGCAGCTGGTGCGCCTGTACGAGCTGGCGCCGCAGATGCTCGACTGGCTCGAGCACGTGGCGCTGCCCTGGGTGCAGAGCCGCCTGGGCCTGGCTGACGGCTTCTGGAAGTTCGACAAGATCAAGGCCGCCATCAGCACGCACATGGGCCAGACCACCGATATCGTCGGCGTGCTGCTGTCCCATGCCACCGCCTCGGGCCTGGCGCTGATGGCCTGGCTGGCCAACATGGTGCTGATCCCGGTGGTGGGCTTCTACCTGCTGCGAGATTGGGACCTGATGATGGGCAAGCTGCGCAACCTGTTGCCACGTCAGCGTGAGGCGCAGGTGCTCGGCCTGGCAGGAGAGTGCCACGAAGTGCTGGGCGCGTTCGTGCGTGGGCAGCTGCTGGTGATGGTGGCGCTGGGCATCATCTACTCGGCGGGTCTGATGCTGGTGGGGCTGGAACTGGGCCTGTTGATCGGCATGCTCGCCGGGCTGGCGGCCATCGTGCCGTACATGGGCTTCATCATCGGCATCGGCGCGGCCTTGGTGGCTGGCCTGTTCCAGTTTGGTGGCGACCTGTACCCGATGCTGGGCATCGTCGCGGTATTCATGGTCGGCCAGGCGCTGGAAGGCATGGTGCTGACCCCGCTGCTGGTCGGCGATCGTATCGGCCTGCACCCGGTGGCGGTGATTTTCGCGATCCTGGCCGGCGGTGAGCTGTTCGGCTTTACCGGGGTGTTGCTGGCGCTGCCGGTGGCGGCGGTGATCATGGTGCTGCTGCGACATGTGCATGATCTGTACAAGGAATCGGACATGTATGCCGGGGATATTGACCCGGAGTTGTGAGCTTGAGGCCTCTTGGCTGCGCTGACCCTTGTAGGAGCGGCCTTGCGTCGCGATGGGGCGCGCAGCGGCCCCAGGATATCTGCCCTGGCTCAGGATTTCCGGGGCCGCCTTGCGGCCCATCGCGACACAAGGCCGCTCCTACAGGGCCGATGCCACAGGCGTTTGGCGCGCAACTCGTTGATTTTACTTGGGCTATCCGCTGCCGTGATTGTGCGCCCCGCGCTGCGGGTATAGACTTTGCAGATTGTTCACCAAAGGCCCCCTGCGGTCCTGTCGACCGCCCGCGAGCATGAAACCACCGATCCAGTTGCCCCTGGGTGTGCGCCTGCGCGATGACGCCACCTTCATCAACTACTATCCGGGCGCCAATGCTGCGGCATTGGGCTACGTCGAGCGGCTATGCGAAGCCGACGCCGGCTGGACCGAGAGCCTTATCTACCTGTGGGGCAAGCAAGGTGTTGGCCGTACCCACCTGCTACAGGCTGCCACCCACCGCTTCCAGCAACGCGGCGAACCCGCTGTCTACCTGCCGCTCGCGCAATTGCTCGATCGTGGTGTAGGGCTGCTCGACTACCTGGCCCAGTACGAACTGGTGTGCATCGATGACCTGCACGTGATCGCCGGCAAGGCTGACTGGGAAGAGGCCATGTTCCACCTGTTCAACCGCCTGCGTGACAGCGGCCGGCGGCTGCTGCTGGCTGCCTCGGCATCGCCGCGCGAACTGCCGATCAAGCTGCCCGACCTGAAGTCGCGGCTGACCCTGGCCCTGGTGTTCCAGATGCGTGGCCTGTCCGACGAAGACAAGCTGCGCGCCCTGCAACTGCGTGCATCGCGCCGTGGCTTGCACCTCACCGATGAAGTCGGCCACTTCATCCTCACCCGCGGCGCACGCAGCATGAGTGCGTTGTTCGACCTGCTCGAACGTCTCGATCAGGCCTCGCTGCAGGCGCAACGCAAGCTCACCATTCCTTTCCTCAAGGAAACCCTGGGTTGGTAAGCCCCTGAAAACGTTGGGCCAGAGCGGCAAAACAAAAAAGTCACATCTTTTTCGATAAAATTTGCAAATGGCCATGATAGAGGGCATAGTTTCACCCTTCTAAAGGATTACAGACACGGTCGTGCCCATGCTGAAGCGCTTCGCACCCCTCGTGCCACTCGCACTCGTGACCCTGCTTTTTGGCTGCGCGGCCCAAGGCCCAGCATCTCATTCAGAGCCGCAGCCCCAGGATCACTCCCCGATCGCCGCACAATCGGCGTTCAAGGCCAAAGCCTCGTCCTCGTCGGTATTCGGCGAGCCGGAAGAGCTGGCCACCGAAGATGACCTGCAGTCTTTCTCCAGCAGCAAGCCTTACCAGCTGCCAGCGCTGGCTGACAGCATTCTCGAGCGCGGCATGTCGTTGATCGGCACCCGCTACCGCTTCGGTGGTACCTCTGAGAAG
This sequence comes from Pseudomonas sp. NLJ1, assembly GCF_049486705.1. Lineage (NCBI taxonomy): Bacteria > Pseudomonadati > Pseudomonadota > Gammaproteobacteria > Pseudomonadales > Pseudomonadaceae > Pseudomonas > Pseudomonas sp. NLJ1. Next base: position 4,116,931 of record NZ_CP137735.1, read on the forward strand.
TCCGGCTTCGACTGCAGTGGCTTCATCGGCTACCTGTTCCGCGAAGAAGCGGGCGTGACCCTGCCGCGTTCCACGCGTGAAATGATCAACGTCGATGCGCCGAAAGTGGCCCGCAACAAGCTCAAGCCAGGTGACCTGCTGTTCTTCAGCACCAATGGCCGCGGCCGCGTCAGCCATGCCGGCATCTACCTGGGTGACAACCAGTTCATCCACTCCAGCAGCCGCCGCAGCGGTGGCGTGCGCATCGACAGCCTCGGTGATCGCTACTGGAGCAAGACCTTCATCGAAGCCAAGCGTGCCTTGGCCATGGCGCCGACCACCAATATCGCGCGCAACTGATAGCAAAATGATATATCCTGCCACGGCGGCGATGCTTTGAAAAAGCTCGCCGCCGTGCGCATTTATAGAAAACGTCTAATCTAAATTCTCAACTCTTTTCGGCTGCGGCCCAGCGGACTCAGACAGGATGTTCTGGCCATGGTAAAGATGGCGCGCTTCGCATTTCTCCCCTTGGCAGCCTTGCTGGCTGCCTGCTCCAGCCGTGCGCCTGCGCCGGCCCCTGTGGTACAGCCGCAGGTAACCTATAGCCAACCCAGCCCTTCGCCGATTGCCGATGACGTGCTGATGCGTGCTATCGGCCTGGTGGGCACGCCTTATCGCTGGGGTGGTAACACGCCGGACTCTGGTTTCGATTGCAGTGGCCTGATCAAGTACGTTTACCGTGATGCTGCTGGCATAAGCCTGCCGCGTTCTACGCGTGAGATGATCGTCATGCGCGCACCGACCGTGGATGCCAACTCGCTGCAGTCCGGTGACCTGGTGTTCTTCGCCACCAGTGGTGGCTCACAGGTCAGCCATGCTGGCATTTATGTCGGGGAAGGGCGCTTCGTGCATGCGCCTTCAAGCGGCGGCACGGTGCGCCTGGACTACCTGTCCAACAGCTACTGGGCCAAGGCTTACCTGCAGGCGAAGCGCGTCATACCGCAAGGGCATCTGGCGCAGAATCCCTGAGTGGCAGGGCCGCAAAGCGGCCCCAATCCTGTTGGCAATGCGGGCTCACGGCGCCTTGCTCACCCGCCAGACCACATTGCCGACATCATCGGCTACCAGCACGCCGCCACGCCCATCATTGATTACCCCGACCGGGCGGCCCTTGGCCTTGCCATGCTCATCCAGAAACCCGGTAAGCAGGTCCACAGGCTTGCCCGAGGGTTTTCCTGACGGGTCGAACGGCACGAAAATCACCTTGTAGCCACTGTGCGGCTTGCGGTTCCACGACCCATGCTGGCCCACGAACGCCCCCTGTTGGAACGGCGGTGGTAGCCCATTCGGTTCGGCGAATGCCAGCCCCAGCGAAGCCGTGTGTGGGCCCACGGCATAGTCGGGAACCAGCGCCTGGGCCACTTTGTCAGGCGCTGGCGGTTGTACGCGCTCGTCCACATGCCTGCCATAGTAGCTGTAGGGCCAGCCATAGAAACCGCCGTCCTTCACGGAGGTGATGTAGTCCGGCACCAGATCGCTGCCGATCTCGTCACGCTCGTTGACTGCCGTCCACAACGCACCGCTGTGTGGCTCCCAGGCCAGGCCGTTTGGGTTGCGCAGGCCGGTGGCGAACAGGCGGTGCTGGCCGCTGGCTGGGTCAACTTCCCAGATCGCGGCGCGCCCCTGTTCCTTGTCCAGGCCGTTTTCGCCTACGTTGCTGTTGGAACCGACCGTCACGAAAAGCTTCTTGCCATTGGGGCTGGCGATCACGTTCTTGGTCCAGTGGTGGTTGAGCGGCCCGCCTGGCAACTCGACCACCGACTGGCCTTCATTGCGAATTTGCATGGCACCGGGCTCGTAGTGAAAGCGCAGCAGCTTGTCGGTGTTGGCGATGTAGAGGTTCTTGCCGACCAGGGCCATGCCGAACGGTGAGTTGAGGTCTTCGATGAAGGTTGTGCGGATTTCTGCCACGCCGTCGTGGTCGGCGTCACGCAGCAGGGTAATGCGGTTGGCGCTGGGCACGCCTGCACCTGCCCGCTTCATCACCTTCTTCATGACCCAGCCGCGCAGGCCCTTGCCATCTTCGGGCTTTGGCGGGGCGTTGGTTTCGGCCACCAGCACGTCGCCGTTGGGCAACAGGTAAAGCCAGCGAGGGTGGTCCAGTCCGCTGGCAAACGCTTTCACCTGAGTTCCTGGTGCTGCCTCGGGCTTGTCGTCCTTTGGCCAGCCCACTGCCGGGGCGATATTCACGGTGGGGAGGGCAGTTTTGACCGGAGCGGGCAACTGGGGCGTTGGGCCACTGCCGTCGAGTACATTCAGCAGGGCGGTTTCGCCGCAGGCAGTCAGGCTGGCGGCCAATAACCAAGGCGTCAGGTGTTTCATGGGCGGCGTCCTCCTAACAGGGCCTATGAATTGAGAGGTCGGCGGCATTCGCCAGGTTCCCGGCAACCATCCAACTGTCGTTGTCGTTGTCGTTGTCGTTGTCGTTGTCGTTGCCGTTGCTTTTGCTTCTAAGCGCGCGATAGTTCAGGCGCCGCAGATTGCGACTTCAGGAGGCCGAGCGGTGGGACTGCGGAGGGAGGTGACGGGCATGGATGCCCGTCAAGCGCTGAGGCCCCATGGATGGGGCCTGCAGCGCGTACTCCCGGGAGCAGGCCCGTAGCGAGGGAACCCCGGAGCGCAGCGTAGGGGCCGGATGATAGGAGCCAGCGTTTTTTGGTTACTTTTTGTCGCGTTTGACAAAAAGTGACCCGCCGTAAGGGCGGAAAGGTGATTAAGCGCCACCTTCGCAAATGAATGTTGACCTTGTTGTTGATGCCCACGCTTGAAAGCAAAGAGCAAAGAGCAAAGAGCAAAGAGCAAAGAGCAAAGAGCAAAGAGCGGAAAAGTACTGGTTTTGATATCGGGCATAGTCCATTTACGATGGCGACTCATACTCACCTTTTCGCCCTTACGGCGAGTCACTTTTTGTCAAACGCGACAAAAAGTAACCAAAAAACGCTGCGCTCCCATCATCCGGCCCCTACGCTGCGCTCCGGGGTTCCCTCGCGCCGGTCTTGCTCCCGGGAGTACGCGCTGCAGGCCCCATCCATGGGGCCTCAGCGCTTGACGGGCATCCATGCCCGTCACCTCCCTCCGCAAGACCTCTGCTCGGCCTCCTGAAGTCGCGAAGATCAAGATCAAGATCAAAAGCAAAAGCAAAAGCAAAAGCAAGAGCAAGAGCAAGAGCAAGAGCAAGAGCAAGAGCAAGAGCAAGAGCAAGAGCAAGAGCAAGAGCAAGAGCAAGAGCAAGAGCAAGAGCAAGAGCGTGCAGGTCTGGTGGTGGCTCAATGTGCCAGTTGCAAGGTGGCGGGGCGGGCCCAAGAATCAGATTTAACACCTTTCTTGTAGGCCGTTTCCCAAAGATACTCCCAACGCCTATTCTCCGTTGCGCGTGCCAAATGCGGTCTCTAGTCTCGGCATGTCGTTGACCTTCAATGACCGGGTTAGCCGCCCGAAATCGTCAGACACCGCAGCCGTGCAATACCGAGCAATCGGCATTGGCGCCTCATGGCGGCTGTGCGTGGGGCACCTGCGGGTGCGCCGGGTGCCTGACGTCCCGGTCGGCTAACCCACGTACAGCTGCCACCATACTGTTTAGCCGCGGTCGGTGGTCGCTTCACTACGACAGGAGCCCTAAATGACCACCGAAGACACGAAATGCACAGTCGGCAAAACCATATTCTTTCAAGGTGAAAACCAGACCCACCCCCTGTTCCGCATCGAACCCGGCATCTCCTGCCAGAACGCCCGCGAACAAGCCTCGGAATTGATTGGCTATGCACGGGATCTGACCATCGACGGCCTGATGGAAGACAAGCCAAAGCTGATCTGGGCCGCGCACTACCTTTGTGCCTTGGGCAAAGCGCTGCTGGATGATGCCGAACTCGGCATGATGCGTTAGGACCTGAAGGGCGCGCAGGGGGCCGCATATAACTGAAAGATTTAGCAGGGGCTCTGTGGGAGCGGGCGCGCCCGCGAATACCGGCGTAGCCGGTGCCAGCCACCGCGTTGAATTCTTCGCGGGCACGCCCGCTCCCACAGAAGCCATATCGCGCTTGCGAAACGAGTTCCGGCCCCGGCCTGAGCCGAAGTTGCTTCAAGCCTGCTTGAGCAACAACGCCACCCCCGGAAAATACTGCCCCAGCTCGTTGTGCAACTTGCGATAGGCATACGGGAAGTACCAGGCGATGGCACAGGCAGTATGTTTCTGCAGGTCGTCGACCAGGTCCTGCAGTTCCTCGGGGCTGGCATGCTGGCCAGCCTTCCACGGGCTGATGAACAACGCCCCGGCCTTCAACTGGCTGGGGTAGGCCACCTGACGCGCGAGGGCAGCGGTCTGCTGCAGGGCGTCGGCCATGTCCAGCCGGGCGATTTTTGGCCAGCGCTGGCTGACACTGAGGTACAGCGCTTCATCGGCACTGCTTATCGACAGGTCGCAGCGCCCTTCATACTCGCCTTCGTCGCGCTGCTTCTTGCCGGCAAACTGCTGCAGCGCCGCCAGTTCGGCCTGCCACGCCGCTGCGGCAAGCAGGCCGGTATTGGCGGCTGCACCATGCCAATAAGGTGCTTCGGCATCGCCGGCAAACTGGTTGAAGCGGTCGATACAGTCGCCCCAGCGCTCCAGCGCCGGGGCGAGGAACTCCAGACGCGGGTTGTTGATGATCTGGCCTCGCATGCTGCGCTCTCCTGTTATCGTTGTTGTCGCGTTCAGCTGAAAGTAATGGCTATGTGATATCACTGTATTCAGTGTGGCACAACCAGGTGAATTGGCCATTACCCGGGCGATGCCTGTTCGACTGCAAAGCAGCCCGCTTCGATTGACGCTCCCGGTGCAACCCTCTAACCTTCGCGCGTGTTTCAGGTGTCCTGCCAGCCCCGTCTGGGCAGGGTGAAACTGGGAAGCCGGTGGGTGCCAGCATGGCGCGATTCCGGCGCTGCCCCCGCAACGGTAGGTGAGTCGCGGCCGCGCAGGGCCACTGGGTGCCAGCACCCGGGAAGGCGCGCAGGCTTGGGCCAAGGCCCGCTCACAAGCCCGGAGACCGGCCTGATACTGCCAACGGCATCACGGAGGGTGATGCGCGGTGCACCGTGGCGTACGGCCACGGCCCCTGCGCGTTCTCCGTCTGCCCGCCTTTTACCTGTCGCCGCGCGTTGCCGTGGCGCCAGCCAGCGGAGAACCCTGATGAGCGAATCCACCGAACGCGACGAACGCCACCTGGCGCGCATGCAGCGCAAGAAGGCGATCATCGACGAACGTATCGCCAATTCCCCCAACGAATGCGGCCTGCTGCTGGTGCTGACCGGCAATGGCAAGGGCAAGAGCAGCTCGGCCTTCGGTATGCTCGCTCGCGCCCTGGGCCATGGCATGCAGTGCGGTGTGGTGCAGTTCATCAAAGGCCGCAACAGCACCGGCGAGGAGCTGTTCTTCCGCCGCTTCCCCGAGCAGGTGCGCTACCACGTGATGGGCGAAGGCTTTACCTGGGAAACCCAGGACCGCCAGCGCGACATCGCCGCCGCCGAAGCGGCCTGGGCCGTGTCGCGCCAGTTGCTGCAAGACCCGAGCGTGCAGTTCGTGGTGCTCGATGAACTGAACATCGCCCTCAAGCACGGCTACCTCGACCTTGATCAGGTGCTGTCCGACATCCAGGCCCGCCCACCGATGCAGCATGTAATCGTCACTGGCCGTGCCGCGAAACCCGAGATGATCGAGCTGGCCGACACCGTGACCGAGATGGGCATGCTCAAGCACGCGTTCCAGGCCGGCATTCGTGCACAGAAGGGCGTGGAGCTGTGAGCCAGCCGCGCCATTGCCCCGCCGTACTGATCGCGGCACCGGCCTCTGGCCAGGGCAAGACCACCGTCACCGCCGCCCTGGCCCGCCTGCACCGCAACCTCGGGCGCAAGGTGCGGGTGTTCAAGTGCGGGCCCGACTTTCTCGACCCGATGATCCTCGAGCGGGCCAGCGGCGCGCCGGTGTATCAGCTCGACCTGTGGATGATCGGCGCCGAGGAAAGCCGCCGCCTGCTGTGGGAAGCCGCCGGCGAGGCCGACCTGATCCTGATCGAAGGGGTGATGGGGCTGTTCGACGGCACGCCGTCCAGCGCCGACCTGGCGCGCCACTTCGGCGTGCCGGTGCTGGCGGTGATCGATGGCACGGCCATGGCCCAGACCTTCGGCGCCCTGGCCTTGGGCCTGGCGCGCTACCAGGCGGACCTGCCATTTGCCGGTGTGCTGGCCAACCGGGTTGGCAGCCTGCGCCATGCGCAACTGCTGGAAGGCAGCCTGACCGAAGGCCTGCGCTGGTATGGGGGCTTGTCCCGCGAGCGCGGTATCGAGCTGCCCAGCCGCCACCTGGGGCTGGTCCAGGCCAGCGAACTGAACGACCTGGACGCGCGCCTGGATGCCGCTGCCGAGGCGCTTGGTGCCAGTTGCGATGCTGCCTTGCCGCCGCCAGTGGCCTTTGCCGAACCCGAACCGCAAGCCAGTGCTGCCTCGTTGACCGGTGTGCGCATTGGCGTGGCGCGGGACGAGGCCTTTGCCTTCACCTATGGCGCCAACCTCGACCTGCTGCGCAAGCTGGGGGCACAGCTGGAGTTTTTCTCGCCGCTGCATGACCGCGAGCTGCCAGCAGTGGACAGCCTGTACCTGCCGGGCGGTTATCCCGAACTGCACCATCACGCCCTGGCCGCCAATGCGCCGATGAGCGAGGCGATACGCGCCCATCACGCCTTGGGCAAACCGTTGCTGGCAGAGTGCGGCGGCATGCTGTACCTGCTCGATGCCCTGACTGACGTAGCCGGCGAGCGTGCCGAACTGCTCGGCCTGCTGCCCGGCGAAGCAACCATGCAGAAGCGCCTGGCAGCCCTGGCGCTGCAGGCGGTGGAACTACCGGAAGGCACCTTGCGCGGGCACACCTATCACCATTCGCTGACCAGTACCGCACTGGAGCCGATTGCCCGAGGCCTGAGCCCCAACGGCGGGCGTGGCAACGAAGCGGTGTACCGCCTGGGTCGGCTGACGGCTTCCTACGTGCACTTCTACTTCCCCTCCAACCCAGATGCGGCGGCGGCGCTGTTGCGACCATGAGCGAGCACGCCTACAGCGACGTCGAGCGCGCCGCGATCTACCGGGCCATCGGCGAACGCCGTGACATGCGCCACTTCGCCGGTGGCGAGGTAGCCCCGGAACTGCTGGGCCGCCTGTTGGCTGCCGCGCACCAGGCACCGAGCGTCGGGTTGATGCAGCCCTGGCGTTTCATCCGCATCACCCGGCGCGACCTGCGCACGCGCATCCAGGCATTGGTGGAAGCAGAGCGGGTACGTACCGCCGAAGCCTTGGGCGAACGCTCCGACGCCTTCATGAAACTGAAGGTGGAAGGCATCAACGACTGCGCCGAGCTGCTGGTGGCCGCCCTGATGGACAACCGCGAGCCGCATATCTTCGGCCGCCGCACTTTGCCCGAAATGGACCTGGCCTCGCTGGCCTGCGCCATCCAGAACCTGTGGCTGGCCGCCCGTGGCGAAGGCCTTGGCATGGGCTGGGTGTCGCTGTTCGACCCGCAGGCGCTGGCGGCGCTGCTGGGCATGCCGGCCGGGGCCAAGCCGGTCGCAGTGCTGTGCCTGGGGCCGGTAACCGAGTTCTACCCGGCACCGATGCTGGTGCTGGAAAACTGGGCCGAGGAACGGCCTTTGAGTGAAATGCTCTTTGAGAACCAATGGGGAGAGCACCAATGAGCGTGGCCTTGCTGACCGTGGCCGGGGTGGCCCTGGATGCCTTGCTGGGCGAGCCGCAGCGGCGCCACCCGCTGGTGGCCTTCGGCAACATGGCCAGTAACCTTGAGCGCCGCTTGAATGCCGGTGGGCGCGGCTGGCGCAGCCACGGGGTGAGCGCATGGTTCCTCGCCGTGGTGCCGCTTACCCTGTTGGCACTGATCCTCTCCTGGCTGCCGTATATCGGCTGGCTGGTCGATGTGCTGGCACTGTACTGCGCTGTCGGGCTGCGCAGCCTGGGCGAACATGTGTTGCCGGTGGCCAGTGCCTTGCGCCAGGGTGACCTACAGGAAGCGCGGCGCCGTGTGGGCTACCTGGTCAGCCGCGAAACCCGCGAACTGGACGAACCCGCGGTAGCCCGAGCGGCCACCGAATCGGTGCTGGAGAATGGCAGCGACGCGGTATTCGCCGCGCTGTTCTGGTTCGTGGTGGCTGGCGCGCCGGGCGTGGTGCTGTACCGCCTGAGCAACACCCTGGACGCCATGTGGGGCTACCGCAACGAGCGCTTCGAACGCTTCGGCTGGTGCGCGGCGCGCGTCGACGATGTGCTCAACTATATTCCCGCCAGGCTGGTGGCATTGACCTACGCGCTGCTGGGCAAGACCCGCCTGGCCCTGGCCTGCTGGCGCAAGCAGGGCCCGCTGTGGGATAGCCCCAATGCCGGGCCGGTGATGGCTGCCGGTGCTGGTGCGTTAGGGGTGGAACTCGGTGGGCCAGCGGTGTACCACGGCGAGCTGCATGAGCGGCCACGCCTGGGTGACGGGCCAGTGGCCGACGCCGACGCCATCGAGCGCGGCTGGGGCCTGGTGCAGCGCGGCGTATGGCTGTGGCTGTTGGTGATCTGCCTGGGGGCCTATATCAATGCTTGAACACGGAGGCCGCCTGCTGCGGGCGGTACGGCAATACGGCATCGCCCGCGAGCAGTGGCTCGATCTGTCCAGCGGCATTGCGCCATGGCCTTTTCCGATTCCACCGATTCCCATGGAGGCCTGGGCCCGCCTGCCGGAGACCGAGGACGGCCTGGAAGACGCTGCACGGGCGTATTACGGCGCCCGCCAATTGCTGGCGGTGGCTGGTTCCCAAGCTGCGATCCAGGCCTTGCCACTGCTGCGCGCAACCGGTCGGGTAGGGGTAATGACGCCGTGCTATGCCGAGCACCCCTACGCCTGGCAACGGGCGGGGCACCAGTTGCTGGAGCTGGACGAAACGCAGGTCGACGCGACGCTCGACAGCCTCGATGTACTGGTGCTGGTCAACCCCAACAACCCCACCGGCCGCCGGGTGCCGCGTGAGCGCCTGCTGGAGTGGCACGCGCGCCTGGCTGCCCGCGGTGGCTGGCTGTTGGTCGACGAAGCGTTCATGGACAACACCCCGGCGGATGGCGTGGTCGATTGTGCCGAGCGCCCAGGGCTGATCGTGCTGCGCTCGTTCGGCAAGTTCTTCGGCCTGGCTGGCGTGCGTCTCGGGTTCGTTGCCGCCGAACGCAGCCTGCTGCAGCGCCTGGCCGAGTTGCTCGGCCCGTGGACGGTCAATGGCCCGACCCGGGTGCTGGCCCAGGCCAGCCTGGCCGACCACGCTGCCCAGCGTATGCAGGTCGAACGCTGCGCCGCCGCCAGTCAGCGGCTGGCGATGCTGTTGCGCAGCGCCGACCTGGCGCCCAGCGGCGGTTGCGACCTGTTTCAGTACGTGCGCAGCGAGCATGCCGCGCACCTGCATGACTTTCTTGCCCGCCGCGGCATCCTGGTGCGGTTGTTCGAGCAGCCGCCAGCGGTACGCCTTGGGCTGCCAGAATGCGCGGCGGATGAGCTGCGCCTGGCCCATGCCCTGGCGGATTATCAAAAGGAAACGGCATGACTACGCTCATGGTGCAGGGCACCACCTCCGACGCCGGCAAGAGCACGCTGGTGACCGCACTGTGCCGCTGGCTGTTGCGCCAGGGCGTCGGCGTGGTGCCGTTCAAGCCGCAGAACATGGCGCTGAACAGCGCGGTGACCGCCGACGGCGGTGAAATCGGCCGGGCCCAGGCGGTTCAGGCCCAGGCCTGCCGGCTGCAACCGCACACCGACATGAACCCGGTGCTGCTCAAGCCCAACAGCGACACCGGCGCCCAGGTGATCATTCATGGTCGTGCCGTCACCAGCATGAATGCGGTGGCCTACCACGACTACAAGGCCATCGCCATGCAGGCGGTGCTGGCGTCGCACCAGCGCCTGAGCGCCGCCTGGCCGGTGGTCATGGTCGAGGGCGCGGGCTCGCCAGCGGAGATCAACCTGCGTGCCGGTGACATCGCCAACATGGGCTTTGCCGAAGCGGTGGACTGCTCGGTGATCCTGGTTGCCGACATCAATCGTGGTGGCGTGTTCGCCCATCTGGTCGGCACGCTGGAGCTGCTGTCGCCCAGTGAGCAAGCGCGGGTAAAGGGTTTTGTCATCAACCGCTTTCGCGGCGACATCGCCTTGCTGCAGCCGGGGCTGGACTGGCTGGAGCAGCGCACCGGCAAACCGGTGCTGGGTGTGCTGCCGTATGTCACCGACCTGCATCTGGAAGCCGAAGACGGCATCGATGTGCGCCAGGGGGCGAAGACCGAGCGCGTGCTCAAGGTGATCGTCCCGGTGCTGCCGCGTATCAGCAATCACACCGACTTCGACCCACTGCGCCTGCACCCCCAGGTGGACCTGCAGTTCATCGGCCCGGGCCAGCCGATCCCGGCTGCCGACCTGATCATCCTGCCGGGTTCCAAGAGTGTGCGCGGCGACCTGGCGCAACTGCGTGAGCGCGGTTGGGACAAGGCCATCGACCGGCACCTGCGTTATGGCGGCAAGCTGATCGGTATCTGCGGTGGCCTGCAGATGCTGGGCCGCGAAGTGCGTGACCCGCTTGGTCTTGAAGGGGGGGCTGGCTCCAGTCCGGGGCTTGGCCTGTTCGATTACGCCACGGTGCTCGAAGCCGAGAAGCAGCTGCGCAACGTCGTTGGCACGCTGAACCTCGACACAGTTCCGATTGCCGGTTACGAAATTCATGCCGGCGTCACCACGGGGCCTGCCCTGGAGCAGCCTGCCGTGCAACTTGCCGATGGCCGTTGCGATGGTGCTGTCAGTGCCGATGGCCAGATACTTGCCACCTACCTGCACGGCCTGTTCGAAGGCAGCCAGTCGTGCGCGGCGTTGCTGCGCTGGGCTGGCCTGGAGAATGTGCAGGTCATTGATTACGAGGCCCTGCGCGAACGCGATATCGAGCGCCTGGCCGACCTGGTGGAAAAGCACCTGGACACCGCGCGCCTGCGCCAACTCTGTGGGGTGGCCTGACATGCTCAACCTGATCCTCGGCGGCGCCCGCTCTGGCAAGAGCCGCCTGGCCGAACAACTGGCCAGCGCCAGTGGCCTGCCGGTGACCTACATCGCCACCAGCCAGCCGCTGGATGGTGAAATGAACGAACGTGTGCTGCTGCATCGCCAGCGTCGCCCCGGTGACTGGGGGGTGATCGAAGAACCCCTGGCCCTGGCCGCGGTACTGCGCGCCGAAGCGGCCGAAGGGCGGTGCCTGCTGGTGGATTGCCTGACCCTGTGGCTGACCAACCTGCTGATGCTCGAAGATGACCAGCGCCTGGCCGAGGAGCGTGATGCGCTGCTGGCCTGCCTGGAACAGTTGCCGGGCACGGTGATCCTGGTCAGTAACGAAACCGGCCTGGGCGTCGTGCCCATGGGTGAGCTGACCCGGCGCTATGTCGACCTGGCCGGCTGGCTGCACCAGGCTGTGGCCGAACGCTGTCAGCGCGTGGTGCTGACCGTGGCCGGCCTGCCCCTAATGCTCAAAGGACCCGCGCCGTGAGCATCTGGCAGGGCCCCTGTGGGAGCGGGTTTACCCGCGAACACCGGCGTAGCCGGTGCCATGCACCGCGTCGCATTTTTCGCGGGTGAACCCGCTCCCACAGGGTGCACGGCGCGCTTACGGAGTTTCTGTAAGCTTCCATTACCCAACTACGAACAGGCCCATGACCATGACCCAACCCTGGTGGCAATCCCCCTGCCAACCTCTCGACAACCCCGCCATGGACCAGGCCCGCGCCCGTCAGCAGCAGTTGACCAAACCTGCCGGTTCGCTGGGCCAGCTGGAAGGCCTGGCCATTCAGCTGGCCGGCCTGCAGGGCTGTGAGCGGCCGACCCTGGACCGCACCGCAATCAGCATTTTTGCCGGTGACCACGGCGTGGTCGAGGAAGGCATCTCGGCCTACCCGCAAGCGGTGACCGGGCAGATGCTGCGCAACTTCGTCGGCGGTGGCGCGGCGATCAGCGTGCTGGCGCGCCAGCTGCAGGCAAGCCTGGAAGTGGTCGACCTGGGCACCATCGACCCGCACCTGGAACTGCCTGGCGTGCGCCATCTGCGCCTGGGCGCCGGTACCGCCAACTTCGCCCGCCAGCCCGCGATGACCGAGGGCCAGGTTCAAGCCGCGCTGCAGGCCGGTCGCGATAGTGCCCTGCGCGCCGCCGAACAGGGCGCGCAGCTGTTCATCGGTGGCGAGATGGGGATTGGCAATACCACGGCTGCAGCTGCCCTGGCCAGCGTCTTGCTGTGCTGCCCGCCGGCTGAGTTGAGTGGCCCGGGTACCGGCCTGGATCACGCCGGGGTGCGGCACAAGGCCGAGGTCATCGAGCGAGCGCTGAGGCTGCATGGCCTGAGTGCCAGCGAACCATTGCAGGCACTGGGCTGTGTCGGTGGTTTCGAGATCGCGGCCTTGGCCGGTGCCTACATTGGTTGCGCGCAGGCAGGTATCGCGGTACTGGTGGACGGCTTCATCTGCAGTGTCGCCGCGCTGCTGGCGGTGCGTCTCAACCCGCAGTGCCGGGCTTGGCTGCTGTTCGCCCACCAAGGCGCAGAGCCTGGGCACAAAGCCTTGCTCGACGCGTTGCAGGCCGAACCGTTGCTGGCGCTGGGCCTGCGCCTGGGCGAGGGCAGTGGGGCTGCCCTGGCCGTGCCGCTGTTGCGCCTGGCCTGTGCGTTGCACGGGCAGATGGCGACCTTCGCCGAGGCTGCGGTGGCGGATCGCCCGGCATGATCCTCGATCTGCTGCGCCATGGCGAAACGGAACAGGGCGGCCTGCGTGGCAGCCTTGATGATGCCTTGACCGACAAGGGCTGGGCGCAGATGCGCCATGCCGTGGCCGAAGCCGGCCCGTGGGAGGTGCTGGTCAGTTCGCCGTTGCAGCGCTGTGCGCGTTTTGCCGAGGAACTGGGCGAGCGGCTGAACCTGCCCGTACAGCGCGAAGCGGCGTTACAGGAGCTGCATTTTGGCGACTGGGAGGGCCGTAGTGCAGCGCAGATCATGGAAGACCAGGCGGACGCGCTGGGGCGGTTCTGGGCGGACCCTTACGCGTTTACCCCGCCAAATGGCGAGCCGGTCGAGGCGTTCGCCGAGCGCGTGCTGGCTGCTGTCGAACGCTTGAGTCGGCAGCATGCCGGCAAGCGCGTGCTGCTGATCACCCATGGTGGCGTGATGCGGCTGCTGCTGGCCCGTGCCCGTGGTTTGCCGAGGGCACAGTTACTGCAGGTCGAAGTCGGCCACGCTGCGCTGATGCGGCTGGTGCCGGGTAATGACGGCCAGTTGGTCGAGGGGCGCTGAAATGTTGCCGTTGTGGATTGCCTTGCAATTTCTCAGCAGCCTGCCGGTGACTCTGCCAGGCATGCCAGCGCCGCGCGAGATAGGCCGCTCGCTGCTCTGCTACCCACTGGTCGGGTTGCTGTTCGGCCTGTTGCTGTGGCTGGCCAGCCACCTGCTGCAGGGTGCACCGACGCCGCTGCACGCGGCCCTGCTGCTGACATTGTGGGTGCTGCTCAGTGGCGCTTTGCACCTGGATGGCCTGGCAGACAGTGCCGACGCCTGGCTTGGCGGTTTCGGTGACCGCGAACGCACCCTGCTGATCATGAAAGACCCGCGTAGTGGGCCGATTGCCGTGGTCACCCTGGTGCTGGTGCTGTTGCTGAAGTTCTGCGCGTTGTGGGTGCTGGTCGAGCGGGGCATTGGCGCACAGTTGCTACTGGCACCCTTGATCGGGCGGGCAGCAATGCTTGGGCTGTTCCTGAGTACGCCTTATGTACGGCAGGGTGGTTTGGGGCAGGCGCTGGCCGAGCATCTTCCCCGGCATGCGGCCGGGTGGGTGCTGCTGGGCTGTGTGCTTTTCTGCCTGGTCCTGGGCGGGTGGATCGTGCTGCTGGCGTTCGCCGTGTTTGCCTGGTTGCGACAGCTGATGTGCCGGCGCCTGGGCGGGGCTACCGGCGATACCGCCGGTGCAATGCTGGAGCTGCTCGAACTGGCCGTGGTGCTGGGGTTGGCGTTGGGCCTCTGAGTCTTGCTCCTGCAAGTGACCGCGCAAGCAGGATGTTTCTGTAGGGCGTTTCTGAGCCTAACGTGTCGGTAAATTCCTGAAAAACTCAGCAAGAGCCGACATCTTTTCACTGGCGTATGCTTGCCCCTCCGCTAACTGTCGAGGAGTGTCGGCACCATGCGTCATGTCATTCTCGCTGCGTTTCTGTTGGCCATGGTGCCCGCAGCCATGGCAGCCGATCTCATGGCTTTCTGGAACAGCCCCCGCCACGGTGGCAACAGCTTCAACCGGCTGCCACCTGATCAAGCCTACTTCGACGCCTTGGGCGGTTATGGCGCAACTTGGGTGCGGCTGTCCTACGACAAGTGGCAGCCGGCAGAACGCGACTTCCTCCTCGGCGATGCCGATGCCTACCAAGGCCTGCCTGCCACCGACGTGGCCACGCTGAGAGCCACCCTCGACCGCGCCCACAAGGCCGGCCTCAAGGTGGTCATCGCACCGCTTTCGCTACCCGGCATGCGTTGGTCGCAAAACAATCAGGGCCAGTTCGACGACCGCCTCTGGCAAGACAAACGCTACTGGTTGCAGGCTGCGGCGTTCTGGCGGGATCTGGCCCGTGAGCTGAAAGGCCACCCGGCCATCGCTGCCTACAACCTGGTCAACGAGCCCGCCCCGGAGAAGCAAGGTGGCCTGGCCGAGCATGCCGACCCTGGGCAAATGCAGCAGTGGTATGCACGGCAGCAGGGCGGTGCGCGTGATCTGCCTGCCTTGTATCGGCAGTTGATAGCAGCCATTCGCGAGGAGGACTCCGACACGCCGGTCATGCTCGATGCCGGCTGGTTCGCCGCCGCCGACGCTTTCGGTTACTGGCCGGCACCTCTGGAGGACCAGCGGGTGCTGTACAGCGTACACATGTACGAGCCCTATCTGGTGACCAGTGCACCGAACATGACGCGCAAGCAACCCATCGCCTATCCCGGGCCGGCACCGTTCGCGGGGCAGGCGCAGCAATGGGATGGGCAACGTGTGGCGCAGTACCTGCGCCAGCCGCTGGACTGGGCCGCCGCCATGAAAGTGCCCAGCTCGCGCCTGGTGGTGGGCGAGTTCGGCTGCATGCGCAGGTTACCGGGCTGCCGGCAATACCTGGAAGACGTGCTCAGCGTGCTGGATCACTACCGGTTGCACTGGGCCTTCTACAGCTTTCGTGAAGATAACTGGGACGGCATGGACTACGAATTGGGCTCGGCCAAGGTGCCGTGGCGCTATTGGCAGGCAATCGAGCAGGGCGCTCCAGACCCGCTGGCGCGCAAGGCTACAGCGGAGTTCGAGCCGATTCGCAGGCGCTTGAACCCGGGCTGAGGGTTATGCCTGTCAGTTAGGTAACTTGGGGCTGCGTAGCAGCCCCGTTAACGCTTTCTCTTGCAACATTACTGACGCGGGTATATACACGTATCCATGCTGACCAGTGAATGTATCTGTACCCACCTGCGTCGTGCCGCCCGTGGGGTGAGCCGACATTACGACGAGGCCCTTGCCGGCTTTGGGGTCAATGTCGCCCAGTTTTCCCTGTTGCGTCATCTGCAGCGGCTCGATCGCCCCAGTATCACCACGTTGGCGGAAGCCATGGGCCTTGAGCGCAGTACCCTGGGCCGCAACCTGCGGGTGCTGGAGGCTGAAGGGCTGGTGGCCTTGGCCGATGGTGACGACCAGCGCAACCGCGTGGTGCTGCTGACCGAGGCCGGTACCCAGCTGCTGCGTGCGGCCCATCCGGCCTGGGAACAGGCACAGGCCGAACTGGTGGAGCGGCTGGGGACAGGGCAGCGGGATGAACTGGTGCGTTTGCTGAACCAACTGGCTTGATTTGATACGACTATAAGCGGGTATATACCCGTAAAACCTTGCGATGTGCTGGAGATAACGACAATGACTTCGGTGTGGCGAACCAGCGGGTGGGTATTGGTGGGGGCAGCGTTGATCCTGGCGCTATCCCTGGGTGTGCGGCACGGCTTCGGCCTGTTCCTGGCGCCGATGAGCGCGGACTTCGGCTGGGGGCGTGAGGTGTTCGCCTTCGCCATTGCCTTGCAGAACCTGATCTGGGGGCTGGCGCAACCGTTCGCTGGCGCCCTGGCCGACCGCCTGGGCGCGGCGCGGGTGGTGATCATTGGCGGTATTCTCTACGCTGCCGGGTTGGTGCTGATGGGCATGGCCGACTCTGCCTGGTCGTTGTCGCTGAGTGCCGGCTTGTTGATCGGTATGGGCCTGTCCGGCACCTCGTTCTCAGTCATCCTGGGCGTGGTCGGGCGTGCCGTGCCAGCGGAGAAGCGCAGCATGGCCATGGGCATTGCCAGTGCTGCCGGTTCTTTCGGCCAGTTCGCCATGTTGCCGGGCACCCTCGGCCTTATCCAGTGGCTGGGCTGGTCCGCAGCGTTGCTGGTGTTGGGCCTGATGGTGGCGCTGATCGTGCCCTTCGTCGGCCTGCTGCGTGACCGCCCGCTGCCCACTCATGGTGCCGAACAAACCCTGGGCCAGGCCCTGCGCGAGGCGTGCTCGCACTCCGGTTTCTGGTTGCTGGCGCTGGGCTTTTTCGTCTGTGGTTTCCAGGTGGTGTTCATTGGCGTGCACCTGCCGGCCTACCTGGTCGACCAGCACTTGGCTGCGACTACCGGCACAACGGTGCTGGCGCTGGTAGGCCTGTTCAATATCGTCGGCACCTTCACCGCCGGCTGGCTGGGCGGGCGCATGTCCAAGCCGCGCCTGCTGACCGGGTTGTACCTGCTGCGTGCGGTAGTGATCGTGCTGTTCCTGTGGGCGCCGGTGACTGAGATCAGCGCTTACCTGTTCGGCATCGCCATGGGCCTGCTGTGGTTGTCCACGGTGCCGTTGACCAACGGCACGGTGGCCACCTTGTTCGGCGTGCGCAACCTGTCCATGCTTGGCGGTATCGTCTTCCTGTTCCACCAGCTGGGCGCCTTCCTTGGCGGCTGGTTGGGCGGGGTGGTGTATGACCGCACCGGCAGCTACGACCTGGTCTGGCAGATTTCCATCCTGCTCAGCCTGCTGGCTGCCGCCCTCAACTGGCCGGTGCGCGAACGCCCGGTCGCCCGCCTGCAGGCCCAGGCTGCATGAACCGCTATGTGGCACAAGGGCTACTGGCCCTTGCCGCCCTGTTGCTGATGGCGCTGGTGTGGTGGGGCTGGCACAAGGGCGGGATGGCGTTGATGCAACTGGGCATGAGTGTTTGTTAGGCGCTACCCTGCAAGTTCAAGGATTGTCTTGCAGGAGAAACGAGTCATGCGTGCACATTGGTTGATGGTGCCGGTGCTGGCCCTGCTTGCCGGCGCATCGAGCTGGGCTGCCGATTGCCCGGCGTTGTTGCAAAGCAGCCTGCCAGAGTTGCGGGGCAAGGGGCAGGTGGACCTGTGCGAGCGCTTTGCCGGCAAGCCGCTGGTGGTGGTCAACACGGCCAGTTACTGCGGTTTTGCGCCGCAGTTCGAGGGGCTTGAGGCGACATACAAGGAATATCACGAGCAAGGCCTGGAAATGCTTGGCGTGCCGTCCAATGACTTCAAGCAGGAGGACGCCGATAGCGAGAAGACTGCCAAGGTCTGTTATGCCAACTATGGCGTCACCTTTACCATGACCAAGACACAGGCGGTGCGGGGCACGGATGCGATACCGCTGTTCGCGGAACTTGCCAGCCAGAGCAGTGCGCCGAAGTGGAATTTCTACAAGTACGTGGTGGACCGCAAGGGCAAGGTGATTGGTAACTTTTCCAGCCTGACCAAGCCGGATGACCCAGCATTCCGGGCAGCCATCGAAAAGGCCATTGCCTCCCAGCCATAACCTGGCTGCTCTTGCTCTTGCTCTTGCTCTTGCTCTTGCTTCGGCTTTTGCTTCTAAGCGCGCGATAGTTCAGGCGCCGCAGATTGCGACTTCAGGAGGCCGAGCAGAGGTCTTGCGGAGGGAGGTGACGGGCATGGATGCCCGGCAAGCGCTGAGGCCCCACGGGTTACTTTGCATGCACCGTAATCGCCACCAACCGCACTACCACCGGCCTGACCATCAACACACATACGAACGCCACAGGCATCGCCAACTGGTACGCCTTCAGCACGTTACCGAGATATTCGGCGTTAACCCCCGCATTCGCTGCCGTAATCACGAAACACATCAACAGCGCCATGATCGACGACATGTAGAAAGCAAAGACGTAGGGCATGGCCCCCGGGTGCAATTTGCGTCGACTGCGTGCCTGGGAGAGGTTGCTCATGCGAACTCCTGGAAGGTGGGTAAAGGCGCAAGTTAGCAACGCTCCGGGCAGCAGCTGTAGACCAGCCGTACTGAGTTCTTTATAAAGAGATTCTTACGAATCCAAAGGCTCAGCATGGACCTGCTCAACGCCATTCGCAGCTTCATCAAGGTGGTCGAAGCCGGCAGTATCGCCGCCGGTGCCCGCAACCTGGGCCTGAGCCCGGCTGCGGTCAGCCAGAACCTGGCACGCCTGGAAGGCCACTTGCAGGTTCGCCTGCTCAGCCGCACCACCCGCAGTATGGCGCTGACACCCGCCGGTACCCAGTACTACGAACGCGTCAGGCACATCGAACGCGACCTGGCCATGGCCGAACAGGCCGTCACCACCCCCGACAGTGAACCCCAGGGGCGGCTGTGCATTGCCTCGACATCCGCCTTCGGTCGCCACGTTCTGGCACCATTGATACCCGCATTCAGTGCCCGCTACCCACTACTTTCGATAGAGTTGGTAACGACTGATCGCCGGGTCAACCATGCTCGCGAAGATGTGGATGTGAGCCTGCGCATTGCTCCACAGCTGGAGGACCAGTTGGTGGCCCGGCATATCGCCCGTATACCATTCATTTGCTGTGCCTCGCCCGGTTACTTGCAAAGCGCCGGTATACCGGCCACGCCCGAGGGCTTGCGTGATCATCGCTGCCTGGTGTTCCGCTATCCGGTGGATGGGCGCTTCCTGCGTTGGGGCTTCATGCGCGACGGGCTGCGGTTCGAGGCAGAATTCGGCAGTGTCCTGATCAGCGACGACATCGATGCCCTGACCCAGATGGCACTGCACGATGGCGGCATCACCCGCCTGGCCGAGTTCATCGTCCGGCCGCATCTGGCCACCGGGGCGCTGGTGCCGTTGTTCGAATACAGCGACAGCGCCCAGGCCTATGCCCAGACCGAACCGATGGATATCTACCTGTGCCTGGCCGACCGCTTCGCCATGACCGCTAAAGTGCGTGTATTCATGGACTACCTTTGCGAAGCCCTGGGCGACAGCTGGCAGGTGCAAGCATGAAAAAACCGCCACGAGGGCGGTTTTTCATGTGAAGCGTACTGATCAGAAGCGGTAGGTGAGGGACGCACCGATACCGTGAGCGCTGTTCTCGTACTTGGCCTGGTAGCTGCCTTTGGTGGGGCTGACCTGGTTGACCTTGACGTCTTCTTCCCACAGGTAGGAATAGGCTACGTCGATGGTCATATCGTCGTTCGGGCTCCAGCCAGCACCCAGGCTGAATACCTTACGATCGCCAGTCGGAATGCGCGGCGAGCGGTCGTGGTTGTTGGTAGGCGACTGGTCGACGGTAAAGCCGGTGCGCAGTACCCACTCCTTGTTGACTTTGTAAGACGCACCAATGGCATGAGCCCAGGTGTCGTGCCAATTCTGGTCTTCCTTGATGGTCTCGAATGCCGAACCTGCAAGTTGCGCTGGGACATCGTTTTGCACGGTGATGTCTTCCAGACGGCTCCAGCGAGTCCAGGTGCTACCGGCGTACAGGGTCCACTGGTCATCGAGTTCGTGGGTGACCGAGAAATCGACCGATTCCGGTGTCTTGATCTTCAGTGTCGCATCGAACTTGTCACCGTTGAACGGTCCGATCAGCGGGGTGCTGACGCGAGTTTTGCCTTCCAGCTTGTAGTCGACCATCGAGTGGTAGGTCAGGCCGAGACGGGTGCGGTCGGTGGCCTGGACCAGGATGCCGATGTTGTAACCCACGGCGGTATCGTCACCCTTGATCTTTACCTCTCCGTCTTGACCACCCAGGAACGCGGGGGTAGGCAAGTTCGAGCCCAGTTCGCCCTTGATGCGGTTGAAGGTCGGGCCAAAACCGATCGAGACCTTGTCGTTGAAGGCGTAGCTTACGGTTGGCTGGAAGGTGATTACCTCGACATGGCTCTTCTTGCCCCAGTAACGTGCAGCGTCACCATCGCCGTAGTCGGTCACCAGGCCAAACGGTACGTAGACGCCGAAGCCTACGCTCCAGTGGTCGTCGATCGGTTTGACGTAGTAACCCATGGGCACACCAACGAGCGGCACCATGTCGCCATCGGTTTCCCCCCCAAAGTTGCTACCCGGGCCCGAGATGTCGGACTTGGCGATGACAGCTGCGCCACCCACGGTTACTTGTTCGCGCTTGAGGCGCGACATGCCAGCAGGGTTGCCAAATACGGTGCTGGCATCTTCGGCAGAAGACGAACGTCCCGCGAAACCGGTCCCCATGCTGCTGATGCTTTGCTCGTTCAGCGCGAAACCTGCGGCAAGCAGTTGGCTGGAAGCGAGGGCAACGGCAATGCCGAGGGAGGTTTTGAGCATTACTTTTTTCATTATTAGAAAACTCCTTGGGATCTCCGGGGCGAAAAGCTACCAACAAATCACCCGCCGCGCTATAGCCTCAATCGCAGGAGATAGAGCGGTTTTGTAGGACAATCCGACCAAAATTCCCTTTTTTCCGGTTTCGTTGTAGGACGTGTCTCAAGATGCCTGCGGCAATCTCTGATCTATGCAGGTATGCCAGGCGTGGGTGAAGTCGCGCAGGCGACCTTGGGGGTTGAAAATCTGTCGCCAGATCCGCGCCAGTGCGAGAAGGTCGTCGGCTGCAGGCAAGGGCGTGGCCTGCTCTTCGACGAGCATCCAGGCAATGGCGGTGGAATAGCGCAGGTTTACGGTGAGTTCCAGGTGCGGGCCGCCGAGGAAGGCGTGCTGGCTAGCCAGGCCGCGGACCAGGCTGGCCAGGTCGGGGTCTCGGGCAAGGTAGTCGTCCCAGATTGCCTGGTGACGGTGTTCGCCGATACGGTACAGACCGTGGCCACGACGGTCGTGCAAGGCCGACCCCAGGGCCGACTGGCTGGCGGCGATGCCAAGCAGCAAGGCTTCGGCGCTGGCGCAGTGACGGTTCAGGTAGACCAGGGTAGGCCGGATCACATACTGACACAATTCATTCGCCGCGATACCCATGATGCCCTCGAGCAGTTAGGGGCCGGACGGGCGCTGGAGCTTGGCAGCTGGTGAGTGATCAGGCCCGCCGGAAGCGGCAAGCACCGCTCGAGTTGAAGTGTAGTGTGATAATCGTGGTGTAAAGGGCTGTTTTTAAATCGATTGCTGCCTGACGTTTCGGGCTATATGCCTTAAGGCAATTACGCCACGAACGTTCAGGCAGGCTTGCGATGTGATCATTCAGCGCTTGAATACCGCAATATTCGCCACTCACGCAGTGAGCGACTGGCGGGTGCGGGCGATGACCGCCTGCAGCGGTTCACTGCGGCTGTACTGTTCGGGGTACAGCCGTTCGGTATGGCAGGCGACGCCGTGTTCGTCTACCAGGGTAAAGCTGAAGCTGCCCTTGCGAGGGGCAACGATAAGGCACTTCAACGGCGAGAAGGCCTGGGAGAGGGTGCCAATGGCAGCCTGAATCTGATGATGAGTTTGCATATTGTTGGAGGTTCCTGCTTTAAACACGGGGTTATGATCCGTGCATGATAGAAACGTTCCAGTGACGCCTTTATTAAGGGACGAATGAACCTGACTGGAACAGGGCAGCCAGAGGGAGCGCAATCAAAGGTGGGCGCTTGGGCTGACTGGTAGGTACTTCAGAAGGCAGGCAGCACGCCGGGGCCATGGTTCTAGGCCGTCGGGGTGGGATCCTGATCAATCTGTCACGTGATTCGTGCTTGAACAGCGCTGGGCTGGCGAGTGAATCATCGAATTGGCCGGTCCTGGTTTCAGCAGCGCCACCCTTGGGAGGAGCGGGTCTGCAAGGACGCTCAAGGCCAGAATTGACTTTCAGCTTGGTACTAACGAGGCGCACCTTAACGGAAATACAGGCGCTTGGCAAGCATTTCATGTTTGTTCAGGTGAGCCGAGCAGTATGGCGCGTATTTGCTCTGCTGGGAAGAGGGGGCAAAAAGCCCGCATCCGGCCGGATGTACCGATTTCGTGCACTCAAATGAAGGTTTATGGTGCACTTGTTCACATTCGGAGCAGCGCTTGCAACTGGCTCGCAGTACGCCACAACCGCTTCGCCAATGCCTTGACTGGACGGTTAAGTCAATGAAAAAAAACACTATTTTTAGCTGGTGAAAAAATCGTCAGTTTGAGCGAAAGCCCCAATTCATGGGGGTTTGCGAGGGATGTGGGGTGGTTGTCCACCGAGTTATCCACAGGAACTGTGGATTGTCCCGAGCGCTTGCTCTAGGACGGGCGTGCCAGCAATACAGTGAACTGTCCGACAATCGACATGCTCCGGAAGCCCTCTTGGTCATCCACTTGAAAACGTCAAGAAAAGATCATTGAAAATTTTTTCAATCCTCCGGAAATCGAAAGGCCAAGGTGCAAAAAAAAGGGTAAAGTGGCGCGCCTTTCGAGTTGCCATACCTGTTGCTCATGAAGTTTCGCGGTAAACCCCTCGCCAGCCCCGCAGCATCCACGCCTGCGCCTCCCCCCAAACGGTTTTCCCTCAAAGTGGCCTTGTGGCTGCTCGATAACCCGCGCCTGGGTGACAAGCCGCAGGTCAAGCACCTGGCCGGGCGTCTGTTGAAACAGCCAGCACGTCAGGGTGTGGTAGTGGCGCAAAGCCGGCTGGGGCAGATGTTGTGCCGTGATTGCGGCAATGCCCGTGACCGGCGTATTGGCCATGAACTGCTGCGCCAGGCTGCCCGCGCCGGTGACCGGCGGGCGCAGCTGGAATACGCGCGACTGTGCCAGCACAGCGAGCCGGAGCAGGCGCGGTACTGGCTGGAGCTGGCGGCGGGGCAGGGGTCGCAGGAGGCGCGGCGGCTTTTGAGGCAGTGGTTTCATGCCTGAGGTGTGTTGCCAGCACTGGCCTCTTCGCGGGTAAACCCGCTCCCACAGGAATAGCTATACCTCGGATACTGTGCAATCCCTGTGGGAGCGGGGTTACCCGCGAAGAGGCCGGAACAGGCAACACACCGCTCAGGCTGATAAGCTGCGATGCATTCATCCAGGATCATTCGGGGTAAGCATGACAGTGGATCTGGCCAGCATTCTGCTGGGCTTGGTGGCAGGTGCATTACCTTGCCTGGGTTGGGTCATGCAGGTGCAGCGCCGCCAGGGCGCGCGGCAAGGCGAGCAGGCCTTGCTTGAAGAGCGCCTCAATGCTGCCCAGCTGGCCATGGCCGGCCTGCAGGCGCAATTGGAGGCCAGCCGCGACGAGGTCAGCGACCTTACTGAAGCCAACACCGTCAAGCAGACCCAGCTGGCCGCCCAGGGCCGTGAGCTGGAACTGCTGCAGATCGATCGCGACAACGCCCGCGACGCCGCCCACGCCTGGAACCTCGAACGTGCCAACCGCGAAGCCGAACTGCGCCGCCTGGAGGCGCAGACCGCACGCCTGGACGCCGAACTGCGCGAGCAGCAGGAAAGCCACCAGCAGCGCCTGGAAGACCTGCAGGAAGCTCGCGACACCCTGCGCGCCCAGTTCGCCGACATGGCTACCAAGATCTTCGACGAGCGCGAGCAGCGCTTCGCCCAGACCAGCCAGCAGCATCTCGGCCAGTTGCTCGACCCGCTCAAGGAGCGCATCCAGGCCTTTGAAAAACGCGTGGAGGAAAGCTACCAGCAGGAAGCCCGCGAGCGCTTCTCGCTGGGCAAGGAGCTGGAGCGCCTGCAACAACTGAACCTGCGGCTGTCCGACGAAGCGACCAACCTGACCCAGGCGCTGAAGGGTCAGAAAACCCAGGGCAACTGGGGTGAGCTGATCCTCGAACGGGTATTGGAGCATGCCGGCCTGGAAAAGGGCCGCGAATACCAGACCCAGGTCAGCCTAAAGAGCGCCGATGGCGAGCGCTTCCAGCCTGATGTGCTGATCATGCTGCCGGGCGACAAGCAGGTAGTGGTGGATGCCAAGGTCAGCCTCACCGCCTACCAGCAGTTCGTCGCCAGCAATGACGAGGCCGCGCTCAAGCAGCATGTGCAGTCGCTGCGCAGCCACGTCAAAGGCCTGTCGAGCAAGGACTACAACCGCCTCGAAGGCCTGCACAGCCTGGATTTCGTGCTGCTGTTCGTGCCGATCGAGGCAGCGTTCTCGGCAGCCCTGCAGGCCGAGCCGAACCTGTTCCAGGAAGCCTTCGACCGGCAGATCGTGATCGTCAGCCCGACCACCTTGCTGGCTACCTTGCGGGTGATCGACAGCCTGTGGAAGCAGGAACGCCAGGGCCAGAACGCCCGCGAGATCGCCGAGCGTGCCGGCTGGCTGTACGACAAGTTCGTGCTGTTCATCCAGGACCTGGACGAGCTGGGCAGCCGCCTGCAGCAGGTGGACAAGGCCTATGCTGCCGCGCGTAACAAGCTGTGCGAAGGGCGCGGCAACCTGGTCAGCCGCAGCGAACAGTTGAAGCTGCTGGGCGCCCGCGCCAGCAAGAGCCTGCCGGCCGACCTGCTGGAGCGGGCGTTGTCCGACGAGGCGTTGCCGGACGAAGCGCTTACTGAGCCAGGCTCAGATGGCGATTGAGCATGGCGCGCAGGGCCGCCGGCTTGACCGGCTTGGCCAGGTAGTCCAGACCTGCGGCATGCACCATGGCGATGGTTTCCTTGCTGCCGTCGGCACTGATCACCACACCCGGCACCGGTTCACCCAGGCGCGCGCGTAGCCAGCCCATCAGCCCGGTACCGGTCTCGCCGTCGTCCAGGTGGTAGTCCACCAGCGCCAGGTGCGGGCGCATGCCTTTGCCCAGCAAGGCTTCGCATTCGGCCTGGTTGCGCGCGGTCCATACCTGGCAGCCCCAGCGGCTGAGCAGGCTGTTCATGCCGATCAGGATGCTGTCTTCGTTGTCCACGCACAGTACCTGCAGCCCGGCCAGGGGCTGGCCGCCCTGTTCCACCGGGGCGGTGGGCGCCGGGGCGGCCTGGCGGGCAATCGGTACGCTGACGCGGAACACCGTGCCCTTGCCCGGCCACGAGCGCACTTCCAGCTTGTGCCCCAGCACCCGGCACAGGCCGTCGGCGATCGCCAGGCCCAGGCCCAGGCCTTTTTCGGCGCGGGTCTGGTGGCTGTCCAGGCGTTTGAACTCCTGGAAGATCTCCTGCAGCTTGTCGTCGGCGATGCCCGGGCCGCGGTCCCAAACCTCGAGCCACAACCGCTCACCTTGGCGCCGTGCACCCAGCAGGATCGGGCTCTTGCCATAGCGCAGGGCGTTGGTCAGGAAGTTCTGCAGCACCCGGCGCAGCAGCCTCATGTCGCTGTCCACCCGCAGGCGGCTGCCACGCAGGCGGAACTCCAGGCCCTTCTCTGCGGCCAGCACCTTGAATTCCGCGCCCAGGGTGTCGAACAGCTCGTTGAGGGCAAAGGGTTTGGCATCCGGTGTGATCTTGCCGTTTTCCAGGCGCGAGATGTCCAGCAGGTCGCTGATCAGCTCTTCGGCCGAGCGCAGCGAGCTGTCCATGTGCTGCACCAGCTGGCGGGCCTCGTCATTCATGCCCTCGGCTTGCTGCGACAAGGCGGCGGAGAACAGCCGGGCGGCATTCAGCGGCTGCATCAGGTCATGGCTGACCGCAGCCAGGAAACGGGTCTTGGACTGGCTCACCGCTTCGGCACGGCTCTTGGCTTCGGACAACGCCTGGTTCAGTTGCGACAGCTCATGAGTGCGTTCCGCCACCCGTTGCTCCAGGCTTTCGTTGGCATCGCGCAGGGCTTGTTCGGCCTCGCGGAACGGGGTGATATCGGTGAAGCTCATGACGAAACCGCCGCCCGGCATCGGGTTGCCGATCAGTTCGATCACCCGGCCATTGGGGAACAAGCGCTCGGAGGAGTGCGCACGGCCCTGACGCATCCAGTGCAGGCGCCGCGCCACATGCACCTGCGCCTCGCCCGGGCCGCACAGCCCGCGCTCGGCGTTGTAGCGGATGATGTCGGCGATCGGCCGGCCCACGCTGATCAGCCCGTCGGGGTAGTTGAACAGTTCCAGGTAACGGCGGTTCCAGGCCACCAGGTGCAGGTTCTGGTCGACCACGCTGATGCCCTGGTTGATGTTCTCGATGGCCCCTTGCAGCAGGGCGCGGTTGAACTGCAGCACCTCGCTGGCTTCGTCGGCGATACGCACCACGTCTTCCAGTTGCATGTCGCGGCCTTCGATGGCGGCCTTGACCACGGCACGGGTCGACGAGGTGCCGAGTACCCCGGCCAGCAGGCGTTCGGTGTGTTCGATCCAGTCGCCGTCGGCGTTCTGGTTGGGGTTGAAGCCCTTGCCCTGGCGGTAGGCGAAGCGGATGAAGCTCTGCCGGGCGCGTTCTTCACCGACGAAGCGCGAGGCCAAGGTCAGCAGGTCGTCGATCTGCACCGCCAGCAGCGGCTTGCTGCTAGGCCTGGCGCTGGTCTGCTGGCCTATGAAGCGGCCGGCCTGCCAGTGCTCGGAAACCCGCGTGCGCGACAGCACCGAGACCCAGGCGAACAGGGTGAAGTTGCCCGCCAGCGACAGCACCACGCCCTGGGTCAGCGGGCTGATCGGCAGGTTCAGCGGGTTGCCGTGCAGCCACGCCAACCCTGGGAACAGCTGCAGCGACCAGCCCACGCTGTGCGCGGCAATCGGCAGCACCAGGGTGTAGAACCACAGGAAAATACCAGCGGCCAGGCCGGCGAACACACCGCGGCGGTTGGCCTGTTTCCAGTACAGCGCACCGAGCATGGCCGGGGTCAGTTGGGTCACGGCGGCGAAGGCGATCTGGCCGATGGTCGCCAGGCTGGCGGTGGAGCCCAGCAGGCGGTAGCTGACATACGCCAGCAGCAGGATCACCACGATTGTCACCCGGCGTACCGAGAGCATCCAGTGGCGGAACGCCTCGAACGGCCGCTCGGCGTTGGTACGGCGCAGCAGCCAGGGCAGCAGCATGTCGTTGGAGACCATGGTCGATAGCGCCACGGCCTCGACGATGACCATGCCGGTGGCCGCCGAGGCACCACCGATGAATGCCAGCAGGGCCAGGCTCGGGTGTGCCTCGGCCAGCGGCAGGCTGATGACGAACGAATCGGAAATCACCGTGCCCGGCAGCAGCATCTGCCCGGCCAGGGCAATCGGCACCACGAACAGCGCGGCCAGTGCCAGGTACATCGGGAATACCCAGCGCGCCAGGCGCATGTCCTGGGGTTCGATGTTCTCCACCACGGTAACGTGGAACTGCCGTGGCAGGCAGATGATCGCCATCATCGCCACGGCGGTCTGTACCACCATCGACGGCCAGTTGATGGTCTCCTGCCAATAGTCCTGCAGGTGGATCGACTGGCGGGCCTGGCTGAACAGGTCGTCGAAGCCGTCATACAGGTTGAAGACGATGAAGATACCCACGGCCAGGAAGGCCAGCAGCTTGATCAACGATTCGAAGGCAATCGCCAGGACCATGCCGCGGTGGTGTTCGGTCACGTCCAGGCTGCGGGTACCGAAGACGATGGCGAACAGTGCCAGTACCAGCGACACGACCAGTGCGGTGTCCTGTACGCGGGTGCCGGTGGCATCGGCATTGGCGCCGATCAGCAGGTTCACGCCCAGCACGATGCCCTTGAGCTGCAAGGCAATGTACGGCAGCACGCCGATCAGGCAGATCAGCGCCACGACCACCGCCAGGGATTGCGACTTGCCGTAGCGCGCGGCGATGAAGTCGGCAATCGAGGTGATGTTCTGTTGCTTGCTGATCAGCACCATCTTCTGCAGCACCCAGGGTGCGAAGATCAGCAGCAGCACCGGGCCCAGGTAGATCGGCAGGAATGCCCAGAGCTGTTCGGCGGCCTGGCCGACCGCGCCGAAGAAGGTCCAGCTGGTGCAGTACACGGCCAGCGACAGGCTGTACACCCAGGCACGCAGCTTCGGCGGCAACGGCGTGCTGCGGCGGTCGCCGTAGAAGGCGATGGCGAACATGATGGCCATATAGGCCAGGGCGACCACGGCGATCAGCCCGCTGGACAACGACATGAAAACTCCGAAGCAAAAAGATAACGCGGTCCCGATCAATCAGTCTGGCACGCAGGTGCCGCTTCGTCAGCGCAGACGATGGTCGCAGTGGCAGGTGGTCGCAGGGTTCTCTTTAACCTGTGCCGGCCCTTTCGCGGGTGAACCCGCTCCCACAGGTACTGCACTGTGGGAGCGGGTTCACCCGCGAAGAGGCCAGCAGAGCAGACATCATCCTCTACGGGTACCCAGCCAATAAAACACTCCCGCCAGTATCACCGACAACACCAGCAGGTAGAAGATCGCCCCCGGCCACAGATGCACCAGGGCGAACCCCACCATCACCGGCCCCAGCGCCGCGCCGAGGTTGGACAGGTTCTGTGCCCCGTAATACACCCCACGCAAGTGCTCCGGCGCGATCAGGTCGATGAACATGTACTCGGCCGGGATCACGATGATCTCGCCCAGGGTGAACACCAGCATCGCCAGGCACCACGCCAGCGCCGAACCGGCAAAGGCAAAGCCCAGCAGCCCGGCGATGAACAGGCCCATGCCGGCCAGCAGCCAGGGCATCAGGCGCTGGCGGCTGATGCGGCGGCCGATCAGGTACTGCAGGGCGATCACCGTCACCGCGTTGGTGGTCACCAGGTAGCCGATCAGGCGCGCCGCCTCAGCCGGGCTGCTGGTTACCACCAAGTACTGAGACAAGTAGGCGGTGAACTGGCCGAATACCACCGCGCTCAGCACCCCGCCCAGGGTGAAGCATACCAGCCGCCGGTCACGGGCCAGCCCCAGTGCCACCTGGCCGAAGCCGACCCCGGGCTTGTCCGGCACACTGGCCTGCAGGCTGCGGTCACCCAGGCGCCAGTAGGCCAGGCACATGCCCAGGCCGAGCAGGGCGGAGGCGATGAACGGCATATGGTCATTCAGCTCCAGCATGGCCACCCCCAGCAGCGGGCCGGCGGCGTAGCCGACGTTGCTGAGGGTGTACTTGATGGCGAACACTTCGGCCCGCTCCTCCACCGGGAGCAATGCGCAGAAGCCCGCCTTGGCGGCGATGTCGACCACTGCCAGGGCCAGGTTGATCATTATCAGGCAGAGAAAGAACAGCAGTGCCGAGTTGCTGGCGACCGCGCCGACAAAGGCCAGGGCAAACAGCAAAGTGCTGGCGCTGACCAGTGTGTGGTTGCGCAAGGTATCCACCAGGTGGCCGCCATACAGGCTCAGCAGCGAGGCGATGATCAGTGCGCCACCGATCAGCAGGCCGATCTGGCTGATCGGCAGCTGGAAATTGTCGGCCAGGTACACCACCAGGTAGGGCAGGGTGAGGGCACGGGCGACGGTGAGGGTGAAGGTGGTGCCGAGCAGCAGGCGTACAGTGTGCGGGTAGCGTTTTATGGCGGCGAGCATACACATCCTTGTTGTTCTGTTTTGCCGTGGTTACCAGCATATGCCAACAGAGGCCTGCTGCGCAGGCCTTTCGCGGGCACGCCCGCGAAAGGGCCGGTACAGCCCTCCAGAATCCTTGAGCGCTTGCCAGTCAGTGCATTTCCCATGCAGATTTGTGGCTTGTCGCGCCCGGCGCGCCTCCAATTGAAAAGCCCTCAGGACCATGGACGATGAGTCATTCCTCGCAATTCACCTTGCTCGGCAAGCGGCGTTTCCTGCCGTTTTTCATCACCCAGTCGCTGGGTGCCTTCAATGACAACCTGTTCAAGCAGTCGCTGATCCTGGCGATCCTGTTCAAGCTCAGCCTGGGCGACGGTGACCGTTCGATCTGGGTCAACCTGTGCGCCCTGCTGTTCATCCTGCCGTTCTTCCTGTTTTCGGCGCTGGGCGGGCAGTTTGGCGAGAAGTTCGCCAAGGATGCGTTGATCCGGGCCATCAAGCTGGCCGAGATCGCGATCATGTCGGTAGGCGCACTCGGCTTCATCACCAACCACCTGACGTTGATGCTGGTGGCGCTGTTCGGCATGGGAACCCATTCGGCGCTGTTCGGCCCGGTGAAGTACTCGATCCTGCCGCAGGCCCTGCGCGAGGAAGAACTGGTCGGCGGCAATGGGTTGGTGGAAACCGGTACCTTCCTGGCGATCCTCGCCGGCACCATCGGCGCCGGGGTGATGATGTCGAGCGAAAGCTATGCCGCCGTGGTGGCCGGTGGCGTGGTCGGCACCGCCGTGCTCGGCTACCTGGCCAGCCGCTGGATCCCGCGGGCCGCCGCCGCCTCGCCGCAAATGCCGCTGGACTGGAATATCTTCAAGCAGTCTTGGGCGATCCTGCGCATGGGCCTGGGGCAGCCGCCGGCGGTGTCGCGCTCGATCGTCGGCAACTCGTGGTTCTGGTTCGTCGGCGCCATCTACCTCACGCAAATCCCGGCCTACGCCAAGGACTGGCTGCACGGTGATGGCACGGTGGTGACCCTGGTACTGACCTTGTTCTCGGTGGGGATTGCCCTGGGTTCGCTGCTATGCGAGCGGCTTAGCGGGCGCAAGGTGGAAATCGGCCTGGTGCCCTTCGGCTCGTTCGGCCTGAGCCTGTTCGGCCTGCTGTGGTGGTGGCACTCCGGCGATGTACCGGCTGCTGCGGCGCCGCACGACTGGCTGGCGCTGTTGGGCATGGGCCAGGCCTGGTGGATCCTGCTGTCGATCGTCGGCCTTGGGGTGTTCGGCGGCTTCTACATCGTACCGCTGTATGCACTGATCCAGGCCCGCACGCCCGAAGACCAGCGCGCCCGGGTGATCGCTGCCAACAACATCCTCAATGCCCTGTTCATGGTGGTGTCGGCAGTACTCACCATCATCCTGCTGGGCCTGGCCGAGTTGAGCATCCCGCAGCTGTTCCTGGTGGTGTCGCTGCTCAATATCGCGGTCAACGCCTATATCTTCAGGATCGTGCCCGAGTTCACCATGCGCTTCCTGATCTGGCTGCTCAGCCATTCGATGTACCGCGTGCAGCACCGCGACCTCGAGCGCATTCCCGACGAAGGCGCGGCGCTGCTGGTGTGCAACCACGTGTCGTTCGTCGATGCGCTGCTGCTGGGCGGGGCGATCCGTCGGCCGATCCGCTTCGTCATGTATTACAAGATCTACAACCTGCCGGTACTCAACTTCGTGTTCCGCACCGCAGGCGCCATCCCGATTGCCGGGCGCAACGAAGACCTGGCCATCTACGAACGTGCTTTCGCGCGCATTGCCGAGTACCTGGCCGATGGCGAGCTGGTATGCATCTTCCCGGAGGGCAAGCTGACCGGGGACGGCGAAATCGATGTGTTCAAGGGCGGCGTCAACCGCATCCTCGAAGAAACCCCGGTGCCGGTCATTCCGTTGGCCTTGCAGGGGCTTTGGGGCAGCTTCTTCAGCCGTGACCCGGCCAAGGGCTTTTTCAAGCGCCTGTGGTCCCGGGTGACCATCGTGGCAGGCGCCGCCATCCCGGTGGAGGCGGCGCAGCCAGAGGCGTTGCGTGAGCAGGTCAGCCGCCTGCGCGGCAACCTGCGCTAGGCGGAGGGCGTTAGCTGGCGCTGACTTTCAGGCCGACCAGGCCGGTAACGATCAGCGCCACGCTGACCAGGCGTACCAGGGCCATGGACTCGCCGAACAGGATGATGCCGGCGATCACCGTGCCGACGGCGCCGACGCCGGTCCAGATGGCATAGGCTGTACCCAGCGGCAACTCTTTCATGGCCAGGCCCAGCAGGCCCAGGCTGATGGCCATGGCCGCGACGGTGAGGACGGTGGGCAGTGGCTTGCTGAAGCCGTCGGTGTATTTCAGGCCGACGGCCCAGCCGACCTCGAACAGGCCGGCGAAGAACAGGATGATCCAGGACATGGTGTGTCTCCATCGTTGTCAATGATGGGGCCGTCCCCGGAATGGTCACGCGGTGCGTCGTGAGGTCGTCCTCACAGTGGGTACCATGGTGCACATATGCAAACCTCTGGGCAAGCCTGTGCGGGCCTCTTCGCGGGTAAACCCGCTCCCACAGGTACTGCACAGGTCTGAGTATTGTGGAGATCTCTGTGGGAGCGGGTTTACCCGCGAAAGGGCCAGTGCAGGCAACATCAATGCCTGGCCGGTTCCCCACCTTCAGCTTCTGCCACAGGTTCCCCCATGCGCCGGAACCAGGTCGACAGCAGCGCCCCGGAAATATTGTGCCAGACACTGAACAACGCACTCGGCACCGCAGCCAGCGGCGAAAAATGCGCCGCTGCCAGTGCCGCGCCCAGCCCGGAGTTCTGCATGCCCACCTCCAGCGCCAGCGACTTGCGCTGTGCCAGTGGCAGCTTGCACAGCCTGCCGGTCAGGTACCCCAGCAAGTAGCCGAAGCTGTTGTGCAATACCACTACAGCCATGATCAGCAGCCCCGATTCGGCGATCTTCGCCTGGCTGGCCGCCACCACCGCGCACACGATCATCACGATGCTCACCACCGACACCAGCGGCAGTACCTGCACCGCCGCTTGCACTCGCGCGCCAAGCAGCCGCTGGGCCAGCACCCCGAGCACGATCGGCAGCATCACCAGCTGCAGGATCGACCAGAACATGTCCATGAAGGACACCGGCAGCCAGGCCGAGGCCAGGAACCAGATCAGCGCCGGGGTAAGCAGCGGGGCGAGCAGGGTGGTCACCGCAGCGATCGCCACCGCCAGCGCCAGGTCGCCGCGCGACAGCCAGACCATCACGTTCGACGCCGTGCCGCTCGGGCAGCAACCGACCAGGATCACGCCCACGGCGATTTCCGGCGGCAGGTGGAACAGCTGGCACAGCAGCCAGGCCATGCCCGGCATGATCACGAAGTGCGCGACCACCCCCAGCATCACCCGCCAGGGCTGGCGGGCGAGGGCGGCGAAGTCATCGAGCTTGAGGGTGAGGCCCATGCCGAACATCACCAGGCCCAGCAGCGGCACGATGGCCACCTTCAGGGCGATGAACCATTGCGGTTGCACGAAGGCCAGTACGGCGAACACCAGCACCCACAAGGCGAAGGTATTGCCGACGAAGCGGCTGAGAGTGGCGAGGGCACGCATGGGGGCAATTCCTTTTCTATTTATAGCTGCGTGAATTTCAGGGGCCCTATCGCCGGCAAGCCAGCTCCCACAGGTACGCTACAGGTTCCGAATACTGTGGTGTTCCTGTGGGAGCTGGCTTGCCGGCGATAGGGCCGGTGCAGGCAAAAAATATCTTTCAGGCCTGCACCGATACCTCATTTACCTCAGACCCCTTGCGGGATCTCTTCCCCACCCAGCGCCTCGAACAGCACCGGCAGGAATTCGGCAAAGGTCATCATCATCAACTGGAAGCTGGCATCGAACTGCTGGGCAGCCTCATCGCCACCGTCCTGTTCGGCCTGCTCCTGCAGCAGCTCTTCGAACTTCAGGCGCTTGATCACCATCTTGTCATCCAGAATGAACGACAGCTTGTCCTGCCAGGCCAGGGCCAACTGGGTGACCACCTTGCCAGTGCTCAGGTGCAGCTGGATTTCCTCGCCGGTAAGGTCCTGGCGCTTGCAGCGCACGATGCCGCCGTCTTCGGCAGTGTCGCGCAGTTCGCACTCGTCCAGCACATAGAAGCCTTCGGCAGCTTCCTGCGACTTGACCCACTCGGTCATGGTGGCAACCGGTGCGATTTTCACGGTGGCCGGGCGCACCGGCAGCGAGCCCATCACTTCACGCAGGGTCGACAGCAGGTCTTCGGCACGCTTGGCGCTGGCCGAGTTGACCAGGATCACGCCCAGGCGCGGGGCAATGGCAGCGAAGATCATCGAGCGGCGGATGAACGCGCGCGGCAGGAAGGCCTGGATGATCTCGTCCTTGATCTGGTCGCGTTCCTTTTTATAGACCTTGCGCATCTGCTCGGTCTCGATCTCTTCGACCTTTTCCTTTACCGCGTCGTTGACCACGCTGCTGGGCAGGATGCGTTCTTCCTTGCGCGCGGCAATCAGCAGGTACTCGCCGCTGACATGCACCAGAGGAGCGTCTTCGCCCTTGCCGAATGGCGCGACGAAACCATAGGTGGTCAGCTCCTGGCTGGCGCAGGGGCGGGCCGGCTTGCTGGCCAGTGCCGCTTCCAGCGCTTCAGGCTCGAATGGGACTTCCTGGGTCAGGCGGTAGGTCAGCAGGTTCTTGAACCACATGAGGGGCAATCTCTCCTTAATGCATGAGGCGGGCATTATTCTCCGAGCGGTGCTCTCAGGCCAACCCTGTCGGAGTGCCAGTAGCTGTAGCTGGATGTAAAGGTGCACGTGGCAACGCTAGGTCTTTGAAAGGCCTGAGGTTTTTTTTGAAAAAAGTTTAAAAAGTGCTTGCCAGTGTACGGAGCCGTCCGTAGAATGCGCGCCACACCGAGACGAAGGGTGATTAGCTCAGCCGGGAGAGCATCTGCCTTACAAGCAGAGGGTCGGCGGTTCGATCCCGTCATCACCCACCACTCGATGTTTAGCGCAGCGGTAGTTCAGTCGGTTAGAATACCGGCCTGTCACGCCGGGGGTCGCGGGTTCGAGTCCCGTCCGCTGCGCCATATTTCACTTCCAGGGCCTACTGAACACCCGGAAGTAACAGAGAAAGCGACCCCAGGGTCGCTTTTTTTGTGCCTGCGATTTGGTGTTTCAGGGAAATTTGCAAAAAGTTAGATAAGTGCTTGCCAGAGCGCCAGGTCGCCCGTAGAATGCGCGCCACACCGAGAGACATGGGTGATTAGCTCAGCCGGGAGAGCATCTGCCTTACAAGCAGAGGGTCGGCGGTTCGATCCCGTCATCACCCACCACTCGATGTTTAGCGCAGCGGTAGTTCAGTCGGTTAGAATACCGGCCTGTCACGCCGGGGGTCGCGGGTTCGAGTCCCGTCCGCTGCGCCATATTCCGCTTCCAGGGCCTACTGAACACCCGGAAGTAACAGAGAGAGCGACCCTAGGGTCGCTTTTTTTGTTTCTGCATCCTGAGCGATTTCATCGCTCATGAAATCCTGGGGCCGCTTTGCGCCCCCGGCAATTTCAGCCGCGAAGCTCTTCTTCCCGCAATGTCAGCACTTCAAACCCATCCTCGGTCACCGCCACGGTATGCTCCCACTGCGCCGACAAGCTGTGGTCGCGGGTAATCACCGTCCAGCCATCCTTCAGCGTGCGCGTCCCGCGTCCGCCCTGGTTGATCATCGGTTCGATGGTGAACACCATCCCCGGCTTCAACTTCAGGCCCATCCCGCGCTGGCCAATGTGCAGCACCTCGGGCCCTTCATGCATCTGCTGGCCAATGCCATGCCCGCAATACTCACGCACGACGCTGTAGCCCGCCGCTTCGGCATGGGTCTGGATGGCATGGCCGATATCGCCCAACGTAGCCCCGGGGCGTACCTGTTCGATGCCTTTCCATAGCGCGTCATAGGTGGTGTCGACCAGGCGCTGCGCCTCATCGCTGATTGGCCCGATGCTGTACATCTTCGACGAGTCGGCGATGTAGCCGCCTTGTTCCAGGGTGATGTCGACGTTGATGATCGAGCCTTCCTTCAGCACTTCATCGGCCTTGGGCATGCCATGGCACACCACATGGTCTACCGAGGTGTTTAGCGAATAAGGGAACCCGTACTGGCCCTTGCTCGCCGGGCGGGCCTTGAGCGTGCCGATGATGAACGCTTCGGCGCGGTCGTTGATCTGCATGGTGGTCACGCCAGGGCGGATGAAGCTGTCGAGGTCGGCGAACACCTGGGCAAGCAGCTGGCCGGCGCGGCGCATCAGGTCGAGTTGGGCGGGGGTCTTGATAATCACCTGGGACATGGGGGGAGGGCGGTTGCTCATGCTGGAATTTGCCCCAGCATAGCGCCATGGAGGGCGGGGTTGCCATCGCATGGTGCACTCCCTGTGCCGGCCTCTTCGCGGGTGAACCCGCTCCCACAGGGATATCACAGGGCCTGAGGGCTGCGATGTACCTGTGGGAGCGGGTTCACCCGCGAAAGGGTCGGCACAGCTGGCCCATAAATTGCTGATCTACCGCTACCCAGGGCTATCAACGTCGACAGCCCACAAAACTTCACGACAAAGGCGCCGTGTTGCCCCGCTTGCCCAGCAAGCCGGAGCAGCCGGCGCCTTTTGCGTTCCCCACAGGAGCCCGCCCATGGCCAACAGCGAAGTGCGCAGCGTCTGCCCCTATTGCGGCGTCGGTTGCGGCATCGTCATGAGCGTTGCCGATGGCAAGGTCGGCAAGATCAGCGGCGACAAGCAGCACCCCAGCAACTTTGGCCGCCTGTGCACCAAAGGCCTCACCGCACACCTGCCGCTGACCGCCGCCGGGCGCATGGAGGATGCCTATGTACGCCAGCAGCGCAGCCAGCAGCCAGCGCGAACCGGCATCGACCAGGCCATCGCCGCCGCCGCTGCGCGCCTGCGTGGCATCCTCGACCAGCACGGCCCCGACGCCGTGGCACTGTATGTGTCCGGGCAGATGTCGCTGGAGGCACAGTACCTGGCCAACAAACTGGCCAAGGGCTTTATCCGCACCCGCCACATCGAGTCCAACTCGCGCCTGTGCATGGCCAGTGCCGGCAGCGGCTACAAGCTGTCGCTCGGTGCCGATGGCCCGCCCGGCAGCTACCAGGACTTCGAGCATGCCGACGTATTCCTGGTCATCGGCGCCAACATGGCCGACTGTCACCCGATCCTGTTCCTGCGCCTGCTCGACCGGGTCAAGGCGGGTGCCAAGCTGATCGTCGTCGATCCGCGGCGCACTGCTACCGCCGACAAGGCCGACCTGTTCCTGCAGGTGCGCCCCGGCAGCGACATGGCCTTGCTCAACGGCCTGCTGCACCTGCTGCTGCGTAACGGCCACACCGACCCCGGCTTCATCGCCCGCCACACCGAAGGCTGGGACGAACTGCCGGCCTTTCTCGATGACTACACCCCTGACCGCGTGGCCGCCATCACCGGGTTGGCCGAAGCCGACATCATCAAGGCCGCCGAATGGATCGGCAGCGCCAGCAACTGGATGAGCTGCTGGACCATGGGGCTGAACCAGAGCATCCACGGCACCTGGCACACCAATGCGGTCTGCAACCTGCATCTGGCCACGGGTGCCATCTGCCGCCCCGGCAGCGGGCCGTTCTCGTTGACTGGCCAACCCAATGCCATGGGCGGCCGCGAGATGGGCTACATGGGCCCCGGCCTGCCAGGCCAGCGCTCGGCGCTGGTAGCGCAAGACCGCGCCTTCGTCGAGCAGCAATGGCAACTGGCCCCAGGCAGCCTGCGCAGCGAAGGCGGCGAGGGCACGGTGGCGCTGTTCGAGCAGATGAAAAGCGGCGTGGTCAAAGCCTGTTGGGTCATCTGCAGCAACCCGGTGGCCAGTGTCGCCAACCGCCAGCAGGTGATCGACGGCCTGCGCCAGGCTGAGCTGGTGATTACCCAGGACGCCTTCCTCGACACCGAGACCAACCGCTACGCCGACATCCTGCTACCGGCTGCGCTGTGGGCCGAAGGCGAGGGCGTGATGATCAACAGCGAGCGCAACCTCACCCTCATGCCACGCGCCGTCGAACCGCCCGGGCAGAGCCTGCCAGACTGGCAGATCATCGCCCGGGTCGCTTGTGCCATGGGCTACGCCGACGCCTTCGACTACCCCGATGCCGAAGCGGTGTACGAAGAAATCCGCCGCTTCCACAACCCAACCACCGGCTACGACCTGCGGGGCATCGGCTATGCCGAACTGCGCGAGCAGCCGCACCAGTGGCCCTGCGCCCCGGGCCGCGACAACCCGCGCAGCCCATTGCGCTATCGCAACGACGGCAGCAGCCAGATGCTGCTGCGCGATGCCCAGGGCGAGTGCCCGACATTGGCTTTCCCGACCGCCAGCGGCAAGGCTCGCTTCTTCGCCCGCCCCTGGTTGCCGGCAGCGGAGCTGCCAGATGCCGATTACCCCATGGTGCTGAATACCGGCCGCGTGCAGCACCAGTGGCACACCCTGACCAAGACCGGCAAGGTACCGGCGCTGAACAAGCTGGAGCCCGGCCCCTTCGTGGAAATCCATCGCGACGATGCTGCCCGGCTGGGCATCGCCGAAAAGGACCAGGTGGCCATTCGCTCGCGCCGTGGGCAGGCCGTGCTGCCCGTGCGAATCAGCGACCGGGTGATGCCGGGCAACTGCTTTGCCCCGTTCCACTGGAACGACCTGATCGGCGAGCAGCTGGCGATCAACGCCGTGACCTGCGATGCGGTCGACCCGCTGTCGCTGCAGCCAGCGTTCAAGCATTGTGCCGTGACCCTGGAGCGGGTTGCCGGTGAGCGCATCGAAGCCCTTGATCTGAACACTGCCAATCCGGAGCCTGCCCGCATGCCGACCGCCACCCTGTCCCGACTGCTTGGCCTGGACGCCCTGCCAGCCCCGGTGCTGGCCGAGGAAGAGCGCCATTACCTGCAAGGCTTCCTGCTGGGCCTGGACCAGGCCCGCGCCGAGGGCGTGCCCTGCCTGCCGGCCAGTGCGCCGCTGGCCGCCAACCGCCGGTTGTTCGTCGATGGCTTGCTGGCCGGGCTGTTCGCCCAGCCTGCGGCGCTGCCCGATGTGCCGTTGAAAGCACCACGGCACCAGGTGCTGTGGGCTTCGCAAACCGGCAACGGCGAGCTGTTGGCCGAACGCTGTGCCGAGCGCCTGCGCGCCGCCGGCCTCGATGTGCAGCTCAGTTGCATGGAAGCGGTCAGCCCGCGCCAGCTGCAGGGCGCCGCCAGCGTGGTGCTGATCGCCAGCACTTTTGGCGATGGCGAAGCGCCCGACAGCGCAGCAGCATTTTGGCACGCCTTGCAGGGCGAGGAGGGCGCCCACTGTGCCGAACTGCCTTTTGCCGTGCTGGCCCTGGGCGACTCCAGTTACGACCAGTTCTGCGGCTTTGGCCGCCAGCTCGACCAGCGCCTGGCCGAGCTTGGGGGGCGGCGCCTGCTGCAGCGGGTGGACTGCGAGCCGGACTTCGACGACGCCTTCGCCGCCTGGCTGGATGCGCTGCTGCCCACGCTAGGCCGCGCCGCTGGACCGCAACCGGTCACCGAGCCTGCGCCCGTGTCGGCCTACGGCAAGCAGCAACCTTGGGCCGCCACCCTGCTGGAAAACCGCTTGCTCAACGGCCCGGGTGCCACCAAGGAAACCCGTCAACTGGTGTTCGACCTGAGCGGCAGCGGCTTCACCTATGCCGCTGGTGATGCCCTGGGCGTTTGGCCGCGCAACTGTCCGGCCCTGGTCGACGAGTTGCTGGCGCTGATGCAGCTCGATGGCCAGACCATGGTCGAGCTGAAAGGCCAGCCCGCCATGCCGTTGACCGAAGCCCTGCAAGCGCACCTGGAGATCGCCAAGGTCACCCCGCAGCAGCTGCAGGCTTTCGCTGGCAATGCCCCGGACCTGCAGCGCCTGCTGCAGCCCGAGTGCAAGGCCGAGCTGCAGGACTGGTTGTGGGGGCGGCAACTGGTCGATGTGCTGCGCGCCTTCCCCCAGCAGCTGCCGTTGGCCAGCTGGCTGGAGCTGCTCAAGCCGTTGCAGCCGCGCCTGTATTCGATCAGCTCCAGCCCGCTGGCGCACCCGCAGCAGGTGCACCTGACCGTTTCCACGGTGCGCTATGGCGCGCGCAAAGGCGTGTGCTCAAGCTTCCTTGCCGACCGTGCGCAGGCACTGAAGGTGGCGATCTTCCCGCAGGTGTCGAAGCACTTTCGCCTGCCCGAGGACGACAGCGTGCCGGTGATCATGGTTGGGCCTGGTACCGGCATTGCGCCGTTCAGGGCCTTCCTCGAAGAGCGAGAGGCACGTGGGGCGAAAGGGGCCAACTGGCTGTTCTTCGGCGAGCAGTACGCGGCCACCGATTTCTATTACCAGGAGCAGCTGCAGGCCTGGCAGGCTACAGGGCACTTGCGTCTGGACACGGCGTTTTCGCGTGACCAGGCCGAGAAGGTCTACGTGCAGCAGCGCATGCTCGAACAGGGCGCGCAGCTGTGGCAGTGGCTGGAGGCGGGGGCGTACTTCTATGTGTGTGGCGACGCGCAGCGCATGGCCAGGGATGTGGATGCGGCGTTGCGGGCGATCGTGGCCGAGCATGGCGGCATGGATGCAGTGGCGGCTGCGGCTTATGTCGAGAATCTGAGCAAGGCCAAACGCTATCGGCGGGATGTGTACTGACGTGCCCCAGGATGGGGTGTAGTGCACTGTGAATGTGCATGAAGTGTGCCGGCCTCTTCGCGGGTAAACCCGCTCCCACAGGTACTGCACAGGTCTGAAAAATGTGGCGATCCCTGTGGGAGCGGGTTTACCCGCGAAGAGGCCGGTACAGGAAACAGGGTTGGCACACTCCCTGCTTTACCCTGGTTACAACAAAGCCCCCTGATCAACGGCGATCAACCCGGGCCCCTACCGTGATGAATACAGGCAAAGGCGCCTGGAGCTTCGGCTCCAGGCGCTTTTTTTTTGATCGAGGATCGGCTTATGAAGGCAACAGCGAGCAGCGGGCAACGAGAGCGACTGGTCATCGTCGGCAACGGCATGGTCGGCCACCATTGCGTCGAACAACTGGTCAGCCGCGGCGCCCTGCAGCGCTTCGAAGTGCATGTGTTCGGCGAAGAGCGCCAACGTGCGTACGACCGCGTGCACCTGTCCGAATACTTCGGCGGCAGCTGTGCCGAAACCCTGGCCCTGTGCGGGCAGGACTTCTACGGCGTCAGCGGTGTGCACCTGCACCTCGGCGAAGCGGTGCTGGAAATCGACCGTGAGCGCTTTGAGGTGGTCACCGCCGAGGGCCGCTATGGCTACGACCAGCTGGTGCTGGCCACAGGTTCCTACCCCTTCGTGCCGCCGATCGAAGGTTCCAGCGGCAATGCCCGCCTGGTCTACCGCACCCTCGACGACCTCGATGCCATCCGCGCTGCCGCAGCCAGTGCCCGCCGTGGCGTGGTAGTGGGTGGTGGCCTGCTTGGCCTGGAAGCAGCCAACGCCCTCAAGTCGCTGGGCCTGGAAGCCCACGTGGTGGAATTCGCCCCACGGCTGATGCCGGTACAGCTGGACGGCGAGGGCGGTGCCGCGCTCAAGGCGCAGATCGAAGCGCTGGGTGTTGGTGTGCACCTGTCGCGTGCCACCCAGTCGATCGGTGCGGGTGAAGACTACCGCTACCGCATGAACTTCGAGGGCGGCGAGCACCTGGAAACCGACCTGATCGTGTTCTCTGCGGGTATCCGCCCGCAGGATGCCC
This sequence comes from Pseudomonas sp. NLJ1, assembly GCF_049486705.1. Taxonomy (NCBI): domain Bacteria; kingdom Pseudomonadati; phylum Pseudomonadota; class Gammaproteobacteria; order Pseudomonadales; family Pseudomonadaceae; genus Pseudomonas; species Pseudomonas sp. NLJ1. The sequence continues at coordinate 4,158,414 of NZ_CP137735.1, forward strand.
TGGCCCGTGCCTGTGGCCTGGACATCGCCGCGCGTGGCGGCGTGGTGATCGACAACCATTGCCGCAGCAGCGACCCACGCATCTTCGCCATTGGCGAGTGTGCCTCGTGGAACGGCAGCGTGTTCGGCCTGGTTGCCCCGGGCTACAGCATGGCGCGCAACCTGGCAGCATTGCTGATGGGTGAAGCCGCTGGCGAGTTCACCGGTGCCGACATGTCGACCAAGCTCAAGTTGCTGGGCGTGGATGTCGGCTCCATCGGCGATGCCCATGGCGCCACCCCGGGCGCACGCAGCTACCGCTTCATCGACGAAGCCAACAGCGCCTACCGCCGGCTGGTGGTGGATGCCAGCGGCAAGCACGTGCTCGGTGCGGTGCTGGTCGGCGACAACAGTTACTACGACACCCTGCTGCAATACGCCCAGAACGGCATCGCCCTGCCGGCCGACCCGGCGGCACTGATCCTGCCGCAAGGCGACGGTGCACCGGCCCTGGGTGCTGATGCGCTGCCCGACAGCGCGACCATCTGCTCCTGCCACAACGTCAGCAAGGGCGCAGTCTGCGCCGCCATCGACAGCGGCTGCGGCGACCTTGCCGCAGTCAAGGGCTGCACCAAGGCCGCTACCGGTTGCGGTGGTTGCGCGGCACTGCTCAAGCAGGTGTTCGAGCACGAACTGACCGCCCGTGGCGTGGCGGTGGACAAGAGCCTGTGCGAGCACTTCGCCTACACCCGTCAGGAGCTGTACGGGCTGGTGCGGGTAGAGGGTATCCGTACTTTCAACGAACTGCTCGAGCGCCACGGCAAGGGCCACGTTGGCTGCGACATCTGCAAGCCGGCGGTGGGCAGTATCCTCGCCTCGTGCTGGAACCAGCCGATCATGGACCCGGCGCTGGTGCCGCTGCAGGACACCAACGACACCTTCATGGCCAACATGCAGAAGAACGGCACCTACTCGGTGGTGCCGCGCATCCCCGGCGGTGAAATCACCCCCGACAAGCTCATCGTGATCGGCCAGGTAGCGAAAAAGTACGACCTGTACACCAAGATCACCGGCGGCCAGCGCATCGACCTGTTCGGCGCCCAGTTGCACGAGCTGCCGCTGATCTGGGGCGAGCTGATCGAGGCCGGCTTCGAAACCGGCCATGCCTACGGCAAGTCGACCCGCACGGTGAAATCGTGTGTTGGCAGCACCTGGTGCCGTTACGGCGTGCAGGACAGCGTCGGCATGGCCCTGCGCCTGGAAGACCGCTACAAAGGCCTGCGCAGCCCGCACAAGCTCAAGTTCGCGGTGTCTGGCTGCACCCGCGAATGCGCCGAGGCACAGAGCAAAGACATCGGCGTGATCGCCACCGACAAGGGCTGGAACCTGTACGTGTGCGGCAACGGCGGCATGCGCCCGCGGCATGCCGAACTGTTTGCCACCGACCTCGACGACGAGACCCTCGTACGCCTGATCGACCGCGTGCTGATGTTCTACATCCGCACCGCCGACAAACTGCAGCGCACCTCGGTGTGGCGCGAGAACCTGGAAGGCGGGCTGGACTACCTGAAGCAGGTGATCATCGACGACAGCCTGGGCCTGGCCAGCGAGCTGGAAGCGCAGATGCAGCATGTGGTCGACCAGTATGAGTGCGAGTGGGCCAACGCCCTTGGCGACCCCGAGAAGCTCAAGCGCTTCCGTACTTTCGTCAACGACCGCCGCGCCGACCCGGACGTGCACTTCGTGCGCGAACGCGAACAGCGCCGGCCTGCTGTGCCACTGCACCTGATCCCAACCGTCGAGGAGGCTGTCTGATGAACCTGTCCAATGCTGCTGTGAAAACCCACGAGAACTGGCAGGCCGTGTGCCAGGCGGATGACCTGGTGGCCGATTCCGGGGTGGTGGTCTGGCTCGACGGGGCCCAGGTGGCGCTGTTCTACCTGCCGGGGCAGGCGCAGCCGCTGTATGCGGTGGACAACCGTGACCCGCGGTCCGGCGCCAACATCATCGGCCGCGGGCTGGTGGGCAGTGTGCAGGGCCAGCTGGTGGTGGCGGCGCCGTTGTACAAGCAGCACTTCAGCCTGCAGAGCGGGGAATGCCTGGAGGATAGCGGGCAGCGACTTCGCGTGTGGCCGGTGCGGTTGAATGGGGAGGCGGTGGAGTTGGCTGTGGCTTGATGCTGATTTGTCTCTACCGGCCCCTTCGCGGGTGAACCCGCTCCCACAGGTATCGCGTTAACCTGTAAGGGTGTGGGGCCCCCCTTTGGGAGCGGGTTCACCCGCGAAAGGGCCGGTACAGGTTATCTGCATGCGTTAAGCTTGAGCCCATGAACCTCGACACCCGCATCAAGTACCGCCACCTGCTGTGCTTCCTGGAGATTGCCCGGCAGGGCAGCCTGGCCAGGGCTGCCGACATCCTGGCAATCAGCCAGCCAGCCATCTCCAAGACCCTCAAGGAGCTCGAGGACCTGCTGGAAGCGCGGCTGTTCGCGCGCAGCCGCCAGGGCGTCGAGCTGACCCCGGCCGGCACGCGTTTCATGCGTTACGCCGGGCCCAGCGTGCAGGCCCTGCGCGATGGTGTCAGCAGCCTGCGTGGCGAGGCGCGGGCGCCGTCGCAAGTACGCATCGGAGTGCTGTCCACGGTCGAAGGCCTGCTCATGCCCGAAGTGCTGTGCCGCCTGCACCAGCGGCATGAGGCGCTGGTGATCAGCGTGGTCACCGGGGTCAGCGCGCAGTTGCTCGGCCAGTTGCGCCTGGGTGAACTGGAGCTGGTGGTCGGGCGCATGACCGACAGCCCGCAGATCCAGGGCCTGTCGTTCGAGCACCTGTACAGCGAGTCGATGAGCCTGGTGGTGCGACCGCGTCACCCGCTGCTGGCAACCACGCCAGTAGAGCGGGGGCAGGTGGAGCGTTACCCGCTGGTGCTGCCGCCAGCCGGCACCACCATCCGTCAGCATGCCGACAGCCTGTTCGTGCAATGTGGCATCCAGATGCCGGCACAGCGCCTGGAAACCCTGTCGCTGGCGCTGAGCCGGCGCTATCTGCTGGGCAGCGATGCCGTGTGGGTGGCGCCGCGCGATGCGGTGCTGCTCGACCTGCGCCGGGGCGAACTGGCCGAGCTCGACCTGGGGGTGCGCGAGCCGGGCGGCTCGGTCGGCATCTGTCGCAATGCCGCCTTGCCGCAGAGCCTGCCGGGGCAGTGGGTGTGCGAGGTGTTGCGCGAGGTGGCAGGGCAGTATCGAGAGGGCAGCTATCCCTGAACGCAGGTTCGGCCCTATCGCTGGCAAGCCAGCTCCCACAGGTTGACCACAGGCCCGAAGCAGGTGCCATCCCTTTGGGAGCTGGCTTGCCGGCGATGGGGCTAGTGCAGGCTTTTCAGCATTCAGCGAAATAAATCCCCCGCAAAACCGGGCAAAGGCGCCGCAACCGATCAATACTGGCCAGTGGCTGCACATCCTTTGATGAATAAGCGTTTAACTACTGAACTTCCTTACCAAAACCCGCTCCTATGCCGGTAGCCATTGGTCATGGCCGCCTGCTAAGCTCGCGGCTTTACCCTGATTGCCCTTTTGGCGCATGAACAAGGAAATAGCATGAAACAGCATCGTTTGGCGGCTGCGGTTGCCCTGGTAGGCCTGGTACTGGCTGGCTGTGATCAACAGACCAGCAGCCCCGAGCTGAAGACTCCGGCACAGAAAGCCTCCTACGGTATCGGCCTGAACATGGGCAAGAGCCTGGCTCAGGAAGGCATGGAAGACCTTGATTCCAAAGCAGTCGCCCTCGGTATCGAAGACGCCGTTGGCAAGAAAGAACAGCGCATCAAGGACGAAGAGCTGGTAGAGGCCTTCACCGCGCTGCAGAAGCGTGCCGAAGAGCGCCTGGCCAAGGCCAGCGAAGAAGCCGCTTCCGCCGGCAAGAAATTCCTCGAGGAAAACGCCAAGAAACCAGGCGTGGTCACCACTACCTCGGGCCTGCAGTACGAAGTGGTCAAGAAGGCCGACGGCCCGCAGCCCAAGGCGACCGACGTGGTCACCGTCCACTACGAAGGCAAGCTGATCGATGGCAAGGTGTTCGACAGCTCCGTCGAGCGTGGCAGCCCGATCGACCTGCCGGTCAGCGGCGTGATCCCGGGTTGGGTCGAAGGCCTGCAGCTGATGCACGTCGGCGAGAAGTACAAACTGTTCATCCCGGCTGAACTGGCCTACGGCGCGCAGAGCCCGAGCCCGCTGATCCCGGCCAACTCGGTACTGGTGTTCGACCTGGAACTGATCGCCATCAAGGATCCGGCCCAGCTGCAAGGTGCCGAGCCGGAAGCGGAAGCTCCTGCTGAGGCCCCGGCCGAAGCGCCTGCCAAGTAACACTGGCTGGCCCACGCAAAACGCCCCGTCCTGACGGGGCGTTTTCGTTTGTGCCAGGTGGTTGGACGAACCTGCAACTGCTGATACTGTCCGAGGAAATGCAGCGTGAAGAAGCAGAAGGCTTCTGACGCAAACTGTTTGCGGCGTACGCAACCACGGTGTGAAACGGCTGTGTAAAAAACGCCCGATCTGACCGGGGCCCTTGCCTGGCAGGCACCTGGGGTCGGAAACGTCGCCCTGTTCACAAGGTTATCCACAATAAATGTGGATAACCTTTTCCTCTTGGAGGCTCCATGAGCGCACCTTGGAATTTCGCCCGTTTCCTGCCCTTGGCCGAGCGCCTCCTCAGCCGTGGCCGGTTGCCGGCCTTGCTGTTTGCGGTAGCCCGCAAAGGCCCGCGCATCGGCCAGTTGCGTGAAGATGTGAAGCTGCTGCAGTCGTTGTGCCTGGCCTGGTGGCGCGGCGAGTACCGCGCCATCAGCCCCAGGGCGCTGGTCACCATCGTTGCCGGGCTGCTGTATTTCGTCAGCCCCATCGACGCCATCCCCGACTGGCTGCTGGGCGTGGGCTTCCTGGACGACATCGCGGTACTGGGCTGGGTGCTGAAGACCGTGGCCGACGAACTGGCGCGCTTCAAGGCCTGGCGCGACAGCCAGGCACCCGAACGGCTGCGCGTGGTCGAGCGCCTGCCGGCCACCCCCGAAGCGCTGCGGTTGGAACGCAACACGCAGTGAAAACTGGCCGCAACCGCAGCGCAACTGCACAGACCCCAGAGTTGGTAATATAATTGGCATAAGGGTTATGCCTACGGATTACATGCTGTAATCCTTTTTAAAGGGGTTTGTAATGGGTATTCAGGTCATCAGCCGGGACGGTCAACCCGAGTACGCCGTCGTTCCCTGGGAGCAGTACCAGGCACTGCTCAAGGCCGCGGGGCAGGCACCTGCCGAGGTGGTTGCCAGTGCAGCGCAGGGCGATGCAGCCAGTGCGCCCTTGCCAGCCTTCAGCGAAGTGGCGCAGATTCGCCAGGCCAAGGGCATTGCGCCTGAGCAACTGGCGCGCAATGTCGGCGTAAGCCCGGCTTACCTGGCCATGATCGAATCGGGCGAGCGCCAGCCGGATGCTGCCATCCGCCGAGCCCTGGCTTGGCATCTGGGGGTGGCTGGCTGGAGCGAGCCATCATGAGCCAGGTCAGGATCAGCCGTCAGCACTGGGATAACCTGCTGGGCGAGCTTGACCTGGCCCGTCGTCAACGTCACCTGCTGACGTATCGAGCGCTGATCGAGCGCTTGCAGTTGCCCAGCCCGGCCATGCAGACGCTGACCGCCGCGCTGGAGTACCTGGCGGTGCTGGATGCCCGCGCCGAGCAGCCATTGCGCAGCTCGCTGGTGATCAGCCAGGGTGCCAGCCGTTTGCCGCGTACCGGCTTCTTTGAATGCGTGGAGCGCCTGGGGCGTTTCTCCGGGCCGGTGGATGGCATGGAGGCGGCGTCGTGGCATGCCTCCGAGGTAGTGCGGGTGTTCGAGTACAGCTACCCCGAAACAGCCTGATTTTTGCCTGTGCCGGCCTCTTCGCGGGTAAACCCGCTCCCACAGGTTCACCACAGGGCTTGAGCCTTGCGTTGTACCTGTGGGAGCTGGTTTACCCGCGAAGAGGCCGGCACAGGCAAAGCATCCCTGTGGATCAGCCCGCAAGCCCTGCCATCGGCATCTACCACTTCCAGTGCATCCAGTTGCTGGTGCCGGCCAAACAATTCCAGCAACTGCCCGATCGTGACATTGAGCCGCACCGTCGGCTGTTCTGCCTGCGGAACATTCATCAGCGCCGGTAGCGGCCGGCTTTCGCGCGTCCCCAGCTCCTGCGGCCGTCCCAGCAGGTAGCCCTGCACCAGGTCCACACCCATCTCCACCAGCACCGCCAGCTCTTCCGCCAGCTCGATGCCTTCGGCAATTACCTGAGCCTTCGACGCCCTGGCAATCTGCAAGATCGAACCGACGAACTCGCGCTTGAGCGGGTCGCGGTGGATGCCGTCGATGAAATGGCGGTCGATCTTCACGTATTCGGGGCGCAGCTCCGACCACAGGCGCAGGCTCGAATAACCCGCCCCCAGATCGTCGATGGCAATCGAGAAGCCCATGTCGCGGTAGTGGTGCAGGGCGTTGGACAGCAACTGGAAGTCGTCGGTCGGGGTGTGTTCGGTCAGCTCGATCACCACCCGGCTGGGCGGCAGCCCGACCTGTTCGAGCAGCTTCAGGGTCTGACCGGAGGGATAGTGCGGCTCTAGCAGCGACTCCGGTGAGATGTTGAGAAACAGCTTGCCCTGCAACTGCTGTTCGCTGAAACGCCGGCAGGCGCTTTCCCGGCAAGTTGCCTCCAGCTCGGTCAGGCGGCCGGCCTGGCGGGCGATGGTGAAGAGGTTAAGTGGTGCGTGCAGCGGGCTGTTGGACGGCCCGCGGCTCAACGCCTCGTGGCCGAAGACCCGCTGCTCGCTCAGGCACATGATCGGCTGGAACAGACTGTGAATGTTGCGTTGAGCCAGGATGGCACTCAAGGCACTGAGCTGTTCGGCGACGGTCATGACGTTTTCCTGAAAATGAAAGGGCCGGGCGTTTCCACGCCCGGCCCCTCTATTTCACGACAGCGCCATGACTGTTTGATGACAGGTGAAGCTAATTTGCCATCATTGCCGCAGTGCCTTACTTCTTGGCTACCTTGGTGCTCGCACTCAGGTAATCGATCAGAATGCGACCGGTTTCCGACAGGTAGGCATCGTCTTCGGGCTTGGTGTTTTCATCTTCGGTCGGCAGCGCGTCCTCGTCCTCTTTCTTCAGCTCCTTCAGCGGCTCTTCACCCTTGGCCTTGCGGCGGATGTTCTCCAGTGCCAGCTGCTTGGCCTCGATTTCGTCGTGGCGTGCACGGCGGTCCTGCTCGTTGAGGCTGACGGTCTTCTCGTTCATCAGCTTCTGGGTCAGGGCCAGGCGATCACGGATGTAGGTGAACTCCGCGTCCTTGTCGCTGCGCGCTTCATGCTGCGCCTTGAGCTGGGCCAGGAACGGCTTGAACGGGTCGGCCGCCGGCTTGACCACCGGGCGAATGGTGTCCCATGGCATGGCCTCGGGCAGGGCGCTCTCGCCGATTTCCTTGGTGTCGATGATCGACGGGTAGTCGATGTCCGGCAGCACGCCCTGATGCTGGGTGCTCTGCCCGGAAACCCGATAGAACTTGGCCAGGGTAAGCTTCAGCTCGCCATGGTTGAGTGGCTGGATGGTCTGCACGGTGCCCTTGCCGAAGGTCTGGCCACCGATGATCAGCGCACGGTGGTAGTCCTGCATGGCACCGGCGAAGATCTCCGACGCCGAGGCCGACAGGCGGTTGACCAGCAGCGCCAGCGGGCCCTTGTAGAAGGCACCGGGGTTTTCGTCTTCCAGCACATCGACACGGCCGTCGCTATTGCGCACCAGCACGGTCGGGCCTTTCTCGATGAACAGGCTGGTCAGCTCGGTGGCTTCCTGCAGCGAGCCGCCGCCGTTGTTGCGCAGGTCGATGACCACGCCGTCGACCTTTTCTTTCTGCAACTCGGTGAGCAGCTTCTTCACGTCACGCGTGGTGCTCTTGTACTCCGGGTCACCGGCGCGATAGGCCTTGAAATCGAGGTAGAAGGCCGGGATCTCGATGATGCCCAGCTTGTAGTCACGCCCGTCCTGCTTGAGCTTGAGCACCGACTTCTTCGCAGCCTGCTCTTCGAGCTTCACCGCCTCGCGGGTGATCGACACGATCTTGCTGGTCTGGTCGCTGGGCGCGTTGCTGGCCGGGATGATCTCCAGGCGCACCACCGAGCCTTTCGGGCCGCGGATCAGCTTGACCACTTCGTCCAGGCGCCAGCCGACCACGTCGACCATTTCCTTGTTGCCCTGGGCCACACCGATGATCTTGTCGGCCGGTGCCACCTGCTTGGTCTTGGCCGCCGGGCCTGCCGGCACCAGGCGCACGATCTTGACCTGGTCGTTGTCGCTTTGCAGCACTGCGCCGATGCCTTCGAGCGACAGGCTCATGTTGATGTCGAAGTTTTCCGCGTTGTCCGGCGACAGGTAGTTGGTGTGTGGGTCGTAGGACTGGGCGAAGGTGTTGATGTAGGCCTGGAAGATGTCCTCGGCACGGGTCTGGTCCAGGCGCGACAGCTGGTTCTTGTAGCGCTTGGTCAGGGTTTCCTGGATCTGCTTGGGTTCCTTGCCGGCGATCTTCTGGCGCAGTACTTCGTCCTTGACGCGTTTGCGCCACAGGTCGTCGAGCTCGGCCTGGTTCTTCAGCCACGGGGCGTCCTTGCGGTCGATCAGCAAGGTTTCCTTGGCGTTGAAGTCGATCTTGTCCACGCCCTTGTTCAGCTCGGCCAGGGCGAAGTCCAGGCGTTGCTTGACGCGGTCCAGGTAGCGTTTGTAGATGGTGAAGCCAGGGTCCAGGTTACCGCTCTTGAGGAAATCGTCGAATTGCGTTTTCCATTTGTCGAATTCGGCGATGTCGGCGGCGGTGAAGTAGCTGCGTGCCGGGTCCAGCAGCTTGATGTAGCTGTCATAGATGATGACCGAGCGGGCGTCGTCCAGCGGCGGCTTGCTGTAGTGGTGGCGCTTGAGCAATTCCACCACGTTGAGGCTGGCGACGATCTCGTCGCGGTCCGGCTGCAGGCTGTCCCACTTGTTGGCGGCCGCCGCATTGCCGCCGAGCGTGAGGCTGCCCAGGCCGATCATCAGCGCCAGGGCGGTGCTTGGGAGGAAATGCTTCATGCTGATTCGACGTGGAGACAATTGATCACGCATAGTAGGCCGTCTTTTCTGTTCACCGGTTGCAAATAACCGGATGCATACTGCAAAAAGCCTGGGGACTTGGCGTTCCCAGGCTCGGTCATATGATTCAACTATGGAGGCACTGTGAAGGCATTGCAAGGCGTTGACGGACATGTGGCCTGGGTCGAGGCCGAACGCCCGACCTGCGACGCAGGCCAAGTGCGCATTCGCGTGGCTGCTGCGGGGCTGAACCGCGCCGATCTGCTGCAGATGAAAGGTTTGTACCCACCACCGCCAGGCGCCAGCCCATACATGGGCCTGGAGTGTTCCGGCGTGATCGAAGAAGTGGGTGCCGGTGCTGACTGGCGGGTAGGTGATCGGGTATGCGCACTGCTGGCCAGCGGTGCCATGGCCGAGGAAGTGGTGGTGGATGCCCGTCACGTGCTGCCGGTGCCCGAGGGCCTGAGCCTGCACGAGGCGGCGGCGTTGCCGGAAGTGTATGCCACTGCCTGGCTGAACATCTTCCAGCTGGGTGGCGTGAAAGCTGGCGAGAAGGTGCTGGTGCACGCTGGCGCCAGCGGCGTTGGCTCGGCTGCCATCCAGTTGTGCAAGGCGTTCGGCAGCCCGGTGTGGGTCAGCGTCGGTTCGCAGGACCGTCTGGCCTACTGCGAGGCGCTGGGCGCCGCCGGTGGTGTGGTACGTAACGAGAACCTGGACGCGCTGGAAGGTTTCGGCCCGTTCGATGTGATTCTTGACCCGGTGGGCGCCAGCTACGGTGAGCTCAACCTCAAGTTGCTGGCGCGTGACGGGCGCTGGGTGATCATCGGCCTGATGGGCGGGCGCAAGTTCGAGCTGGACCTGGCGCAGGTACTGGGCAAGCGCCTGGAGATTACCGGTTCCACACTGCGCAACCGCGATGACGGCTTCAAGGCCGAGTTGTTGCGCGAATTGCAGCAGCAGGTGTGGCCGCTGTTTGCCGAAGGGCGCCTGTCGCCGCAGCTGGTGGATACCTACCCGGTGGAGTTTGCCCAGGCGGCGTATGCCGAGCTTGAGACCAACCAGGTGTCGGGCAAGCTGGTGATGGTGATCGACCCTAGCCTGATGTAAACAGGCCAGGCCTCTTCGCGGGTGAACCCGCTCCCACAGGGATTACCACAGGCTTGAAAACTGTGTGTTCCCTGTGGGAGCGGGTTTACCCGCGAAAGGGCCGGTGCAGGCAATGCGATTACCTCAGGCCCAGCTCAGGATCGGCCACTTGTTGATCTCGGCATGCTCGCGCAACACCGCATCCGGGTTCACCACATGCGGATGATCCACCTTCAGCAACAACGGCAAATCGTTGCGCGAGTCGGAATAGAAACTTGCCCCCTCCAGGTTCTCCTGCTCCTGGTCCAGCCACTCCAGCAACCGCGTGATCTTCCCTTCGCGATAGGTCAGTACCCCATGGGTCTTGCCGGTATAAACCCCATTCACCGCCTCCAGTTCGATCGCCAGGTACTCGTCCACGCCCAGTCGCGCCGCAATCGGCCCGACCAGGTGCGTACCCGACGCCGAAATGATCAGGATGCGATCCCCGCGCTTGCGGTGTTCGGCGATGCAGCGGCAGGCGTCGCCGTAGATGATCGGCTCGATCACCTCTTCGACCCACGGCTCCACCAAGTGCTCGACCTCTTCCAGGGTGCGCCCGGCGATCGGCTCCAGGCTGAAGGCCATGTAATCCTCCATCTGCAGGTGGCCCTTGCCATAGGCCTCCATCAACTCATGGTCGCGGCGCACGAATTCCTTGCCGTCGACCCAGCCCAGCCGGGCCATCTGCTCGCTCCACAGCGACGCGCAGTCGCCGTGGATGAGGGTTTCGTCCAGATCGAAAATTGCCAATGCCATGGTGCTTATTCTCCTTAGGCCACTTCCCGTAGCGCCGTGGGGTCGATCGACAAGCTTACCCGTTGCCCGTCCGCATGCAGGTCGGACGGTGAGCGGTTGAGCACGTCGACCACCAGTTCCACCTCGCGCACCCGCACCTTGTAGCGGATCACATTGCCCAGCAGGCTGTGGCTGCGCACTTCGGCGTCCAGTTCGCCGTTGATGCCCAGGGTGATCGACTCGGGGCGGATCGCCAGGCGGCTGGCCACCGGGCGCTGCAGCAGTCGGCTGGCACTGTCGGCGTCGAGCAGGTTGTAGTTGCCGATGAAGCCGGCGGCAAACAGGTCCACCGGCGCGGTATAGAGGGTTTCGGCATCGCCGCTTTGGACGATGCGCCCCTGGTTCATCAGGAAGATGCGGTCGGACATGGTCAGCGCCTCTTCCTGGTCGTGGGTGACGAAGATGGTGGTCAGCCCCAGCTCGCGCTGAATGGCGCGGATCTGCTCGCGCAGGTGCTTGCGGATGCGCGCATCCAGCGCCGACAGCGGCTCGTCAAGCAGCAGCAAACGCGGGCGGGTGACCAGCGAGCGGGCCAGGGCCACGCGCTGGCACTGGCCGCCGGACAACTGGTGCGGGTAGCGCCCGGCGAAGTTGCCCAGCTCCACCAGCTCCAGCGCCTCTCGCACCCGGGCCTGGCTCTCGTCGGCCTTGACCTTCTGCATGCGCAGGCCAAAGGCCACGTTCTGCTCCACGGTCATGTTGGGGAACAGCGCATAGCTCTGGAACACCATGCCGATGCCACGCTTTTGCGGGCTCAGCGGCACGATGTCATGGCCGTCGAGCAGGATCTGCCCGCTGTCCACCGGGGTCAGCCCGGCGATGCAGCGCAGCAGCGTGGACTTGCCGCAACCGGAAGGGCCGAGCAGGGTAACGAACTCGCCGCGTTCGATACGGCAGTCGATGTTTTCGAACACCGGGCTGCCGGCGTAGCTTTTTTGCAGTTTCTGTACGCTGACGAAGCTCATGTCAGGTCTTGTCCTTGTTCAGGCGGTTGGCGCCCCAGGTCAGTACCAGCACGAAGGCGAAGTAAGAGATCACCAGCGCGCTGTTGAAGTGGCCGCTGCTGTTGCGCATGTTGTTCAGGTACACCTGCAGGGTCTCGTAGCGGGTGCCGACCAGCAGGTTGGCGAACACGAACTCGCCGAACAGGAACGAGAACGACAGCAGCAACGCCACCATCAGGCCCTTGCGCAGGTTCGGCAGTACCACCAGCAGCGCTGCCTGCCAGGTGCTGGCGCCCAGCAGCTGGGCGGCGTCCATCAGGTCGCGCAGGTTGATCGCCTGCAGGTTGTTGGTAATGGCCCGGTACATGAACGGCAGGGCGATGGTGAAGTAGCAGCCGATCAGGATCCACGGTGTACCGACCATGGCCATGGGCCCGCTGCCATACAGCTGCAACAGCCCCACCGACGACACCACCGGCGGCACCGCGAACGGCAGCAGGATGAGGATGTTCATCAGCGCGTCGAGCCTCGGGAAGTGGTAGTGCACCACGAACAGCAGCGGCAGGATCAGCACCACCGACAGCAGCAGCGCGCCCACGCACACCAGAAGCGACTGGCCGAAGGCCGCCAGGAAGCGCGGCTCGCTCCACAGTGCGATGTACCATTTGAAGGTGAGGCCGCTGGGCAGCAGGCTGGCCGACCAGCTGGTGGCCAGCGAGTAGAGCAGGGTGCCGGCCAGCGGCAGCAGCAGGATGAGGAACAGCAGGTAGACCACGGCGCGGTGGTACCAGCCGCCGGAACGGGCGTCAGCGCGCATGGTAGCTCCTTTTCAGCAGCCATTGATGCACCACCGTGACCAGCGTCATCAGCCCCACCAGGACCATCGCCAGGGCGCTGGCCAGGTTGGGGTCGAGGCTGATGTCACCAGCCACCAGGCCGGCGATGCGGATCGGCAGTACGTTGAAGTTGCCGGTGGTCAGCGCGTACACGGTGGCATAGGCACCGAGGGCGTTGGCCAACAGGATGACGAAGGTGCCCAACAGTGCCGGAGCCAGCACCGGCAAGCCGATATGCCGCCAGAATTGCCAGTGGCTGGCGCCCAGCAGCGCGGCCGACTCGCGCCAGTCTTCGCGCAGGGCGTCGAACGCGGGGTACAGCAGCAACACGCCAAGCGGGATCTGGAAGTAGGTGTACACCAGGATCAGCCCGCTCTTGGAATAGATGCTGAAGTCTTCCAGCAGGCCGACCTGCTTCAGCAGCAGGGTCAGCGCGCCATTGAAACCGAGCAGGATGATGAAGGCGAAGGCCAGCGGCACCCCGGCGAAGTTGCTGGTCATGTTGGCGAAGGCGCTGACGAAGTCGCGCAGCTTCGAGTCCACCTGGCGCAGCGAGTAGGCGCCGAGGGTGGCGATGACGATGCCGAACAGGCTCGACCAGAAGCTGATCTCCAGGCTGCGTTGCAGAGCCTGCAAGTAGAACTTCGAGGCGAATACCTTGCTGAAGTTGTCCATGCCCCAGCCCGCTTCCGATTGCAGGCTGTTGATCGCCACCCAGGCCAGCGGGGCAATCTGGAAGATGACGAAGAACACGGCGAACGGTAGCAGGCACAGCAAGGCCAGGTAGCGGCTACGGGCGCTGCCGCGCTTGGGTGTGGTCACTTCAGCAGCTCCCGGCAGACGCTCTTGTCATGCGGCGCGCCAAGCAGCTCGCAGATGGTTCCGCACAGCTCGGTCTGCAGCGGTTTGGCCGCAGGGTCGAGGCTGAAGGCATCGCCGAAGACGAACAGTGGCACTTCGCGTTCCTCGGTCAGCAGGCCATTGTGCGAGCGGTCGTTGTTCATGCCGTGGTCGGCGGTAACCAGTACCTGGTAGCCCTCTTCGAGCCAGGCTGGCAGGTAGTCGGCCAGCAGGATGTCGGCGCTGCGCGCGGCGTTGCGATACTGGCTGCTGTCCAGGCCATGGTGGTGGCCGACATCGTCGATGCTCATCGGGTGCACCAGCAGGAAGTTGGGGGCGTGGCGGCGGCGCAGGTACTCGCCGTCGGCCAGCAGGTGCGAATCGGGGTAACGGTCGTCCCAGTAGAACAGCCCGTGCTGGATCGGCAGTTTCGGTGCGTGGGTATGGCGGTCACGCTGCGGGTCGAAGGGCGAGCGGTTGTACAGCTCGCTCATCCAGTGATAGGCCGCCGCCGCAGTGCCGAGGTTGGCCTCGCGGGCGTAGTGGAACACGCTGCGCTGGTTGGACAGGCGGTTGACGTTGTTGTGCACGATGCCGCTGTCGATCGGAGGCACGCCGGTGAGGATGCACTCGTACAGCGGCCGCGACAGCGACGGCAGTTCGCATTCCACGCGGTACAGCGCGGCACGGTCGGCCTCGACGTAGGCGTGCAGGTGGCCCATGGCGTGGTGGGCGACCTGGTAGTTGAGGCCGTCGAGCAGGACCAGGATGACGTTGTGTTGCATGGTGGCTCCAGTCATGAATCGCGTTGGCTTCTTCGCGGGTAAACCCGCTCCCACAGGGTTGTGCGCCAGCGTTGAGGTGCACGCTGTCCCTGTGGGAGCGGGTTCACCCGCGAAAGGGCCGGATCAGGCACTACAAAAGCTAGCCCCTTACTCCATCTCGATGATCACTTGCTCCTGCCACATCTGCGGCAGTGCCTTGGAGGTCTTTTCCCAGGCCTCGGCATTCTTGATCGGCTGCGCCGCCTTGTACTGCTCATTCGGCAGCAGCTTGGCCTGCACGTCTGCCGGCAGCTTCAGGTGCTCGGCACGGATCGGCCGCGCATGCCCCTTGGCCAGGTTGATCTGCCCGGCGTCGCTGAAGATGTACTCACGCGTCAGCTTGGCCGCATTGGGGTGCTTGGCGTACTTGTTGATGACGGTGGTATAGCCGGAGATCACCGAGCCATCCGACGGGATCAGCACTTCGAAACGCTTGGGGTCGATCTGCTCGCGGTAGCTCAGGCCGTTGAAGTCCCACACCACGCCCACCTCCACCTCGCCCTTCTCCAGGGTCTGGATGGTCGGGTTGGCCAGCGACAGGCGCTTCTGCTGGGCCAGCTTGGTGAACAGCTGCAGGCCCGGTGCCAGGTTGGTCTCGTCACCCCTGTAGGCGATCGCCGCAGCCAGCACGCCGTTGGCGGCCTGGGCTGCGGTGCCGACGTCACCGATGGCAACCTTGTACTTGCCTTTTTCCAGGTCGTGCCAGGAGGTTGGCCGCTCGCCTTCCTTGACCAGGTCCTTGTTGATGATGAAGGCGATGGTGCCGGTATAGGCCAGTGCCCAGTGGCCGTCCTTGTCCTTGGCCCAGCTCGGCACCTGGTCCCAGGTGCTCGGTTTGTACGGTTGGCTCACGCCCCTGCTCACGGCAATCGGGCCGAAGGCAGCACCCACGTCGCCGATGTCGGCGCTGGCGTTGTCCTTCTCGGCTTCGAACTTGGCAATTTCCTGGGCCGAGCTCATGTCGGTGTCGCTGTGCTTGAGGCCGTACTTGCTGGCCAGGTCTTCCCAGGTGCCTTTCCAGTTGGCCCAGGCATCGGGCATGCCCACACTGTTGACGTTGCCTTCCTTGCGGGCGGCGTCTTCCAGGGCCTTGAGGTCGGTATCGGCGGCCATGGCCGTGGTACACAGGGCGATGGCCGAACCGAGCAGTGACGCCATGAACAACTTTTTCATCCGAAGCTCCTTGGGTGGGTGCCTTTAGCGATGGTTGTTATGAGTGAAGCCGTTGTCTGGTGACCGTTGGTCTAGGTCAGCAAACCTTGAGCCAAGGTAGGCTGCTTGCGTGACAGTTTGATGTAGGGAAGGGCCGATGACGGCCCTGAAGCTACAGCGTAGACCACGCAGCCGCCCCGGTTCTGCTGGCTTGGCGCGTTTCTGGCAGTGTCTGGCCAAAGCCTTTGTCACGGGATGTTCATCAGCCCTGCCTAGGCTTGCACTATTCTCCAAGTGCCCTGTTCTGGGGCTGGACTAGTCCAGATAGGTAACCTTTGATGCAGTCGATGCCACCGCGTGCGGTAACAGCCATCTGCCACGCCCTGCAGGAACAGATCGAGCACGGCCTGCTGGCGCCGGGCGGCAAGCTGCCGGCCGAGCGCAAGCTCAGCGAGGTGTTCGACACCACGCGCATTACCCTGCGTGAGGCGCTGGTGCAGCTGGAAGCCCAAGGGTTGATCTACCGCGAAGAGCGTCGCGGCTGGTTCGTCGCGCCCGAACGGCTGACCTACGACCTGATCGAGCGCAGCCACTTCCATGCCATGGTCCGCGACCAAGGGCGGGTGCCCAGTACCGGGCTGTTGTCGGCGCGGCTGCAGCCGGCTTCGGCGGCCATCTGTGCGCGCTTGCAGCTGCCGGCGTTGTCCAGCGTGGTGCGTATCTGCCGGTTGCGGCGGATCGATGGGCGAGCGGTGCTGTATGCCGAGCACTACCTCAACCCCCGGTACTTCCCGGAGATTCTCGAACAGGACCTGGCCCAGTCGCTGACCGAGATTTATGGGCGGGTGTATGGCATCCAGTATGGGCAGGTGTGCTTCGAGATCTTGCCGACGGCATTGCCAGTGGAGGCGGCCAGCGCCTTGAAGGTGTCGGCGGGAAGCCCCGGGTTGCATATCACCCGGGTCAACAGTGACCAGCATGGGCACCTGATCGACTGTGACCTGGAGTATTGGCGGCATGATGCCATCCGCATTCGAGCCCAGGCGGGATGAAGTGTTGGCTTCTTCGCGGGTAAACCCGCTCCCACAGGGACCGCACAGGTTTCAGCCTGCACAGTACTTGTGGGAGCGGGTTCACCCGCGAAGAGGCCCTAACTGGAGGAACCGGCAGTCACTACCTGCACTGACAACCTTGGCGTCGCCAAATCCAGCCCCGCCTCGTCCAGCTGCCGCTTCAACGCCAGGTTGAACGCCCGCGAAACCTCCCACTGCTTGATCGGCGCAGTCTTGAACCGCGCCCGCAGGATCGCCGACCCCGACTCGAAGCTCTCCACCCCCTGCAGCTCCAGCGGCGACCAGATGTTGCGGCGCATCAGCGGGTCATTGCGCAGCTTCTGCCCCACTTCGCGAATCAGCGTGATTGCCTGGTCGATGTTCATGCTGTGCGGGATCGCCACGCGGAAGATCGCGTAGCCGAACTCGCGCGAGTAGTTCTTGATGCTCTTGATCTCGCTGAACGGGATGGTATGCACGATCCCGTCGATGTCGCGCAGGCGCACGGTACGGATGGTCAGCCCCTCCACCGTGCCCAGGTGCCCACCCACATCCACGTAGTCGTCTATTGCCAGCGAGTCCTCGATGATGATGAACAACCCGGTGATCAGGTCAGCCACCAGCGACTGCGCACCAAAGCCGATGGCCAGGCCGATCACACCGGCACCGGCCAGCAGCGGGGTGACGTTCATGCCCATGTTGGCCAGGGCGACGATTACCGCAATGATGAAAATGACCACGAACATCACGTTGCGGATCAACGGCATCATGGTTTGCGCGCGGGCGTTGGCCAGGCCCCGGCGCGAACGCACCAAGGCGTGGTGCACGGCGGTGTCGGCAAGGATCCACACCAGCCAGGCGACGATCAGCGTGCCGGCCAGGCCCAGCAGGCGCACGCTTATGTCGTGGCCGTCGCCTTCGGCGAAGCTGATCATCGACAGGCCCCACACGCGCAGCCCCAGCTCGATGAACACCAGCCAGATGAACAGGTGCACCAGCAGGTAGCCGAAGTTGCGCAGGCGCTCGGCGTACACCGCCTGGCGCTTGTTGGCGCGCTTGGGGTTGGCAGCGTGGCGGCGTACCAGGCCGTTGAGCACCATGCACACCACCACCAGCACCGTGCACATCAGTGACTGGCGCAAGGCAGTGCTGGTGTCACCGGCCGAGATGAACGTAGCGAACAGCGAAATCGCCACCAGGATCAGTGCCGGCACGAACCAGAAGCTGCCGAGGATTTCGATGGTGTCGCTGAGCGTGCGCCGGGTCAGGCGCCGTGACAGTGGCTGGTTGCGGATCAGGTGGGCGATCGGGCGGCGGAAACGCAGGATGAACAGCCCCGTGCACAGCGCCGCAATCACGTTGGCCAAGGTGGCCAGCGCGTGGGCCAGGTGGGTGCCGAGGGCGACCGTCAGGCGCGGGTCGCTCATCGCTTCGCCAAACGCGGCGAAGCTGCCGATCAGCCACAGCGGGCGAAATGCCTGGTGGCGCAGGATGTGCAGGGCGCGGTGGCGATGGGGGCCGTCGAGCAGCGAGAAGGCGATCACGCAGATGGCCGAGAAGCAGGTGCCGACCACCAGTGCGTAGGCCAGCACCATGGCCAGCGACTTGCCCAGCGACGGCGGCAGCACGAAGCTCAGGTACACGGTGAACACCAGCGCAACCAGCCATGGGCCCAGCTTGCGCAGGGCAAAGCGCACCAGGTCCCAGGTGCGCGGGTGCTGCGGCAGTTCCTCGCTCAGGCCAAAACGCAGGCGTACCCGGTGCCCGACCCAGTTGAAGGCATAGGCCAGCACGCTCCACACGGCGATGACGGCGGCAAAGCCGAACAGGATGGCCGGCCACTGGTGCACCGGCACCACCAGCTCGGTCAGCTCGACCTGGGCCTGTTCGATTTCCGCGGCCCAGCGACGGAACGGGCTGGCATCGCCGCTGAACTGCTTTTCGAAGTCATGCAGGGCGCCGCCGATCAGGCCGAGCACGCCCTGCTCGACGGTGGGCTGCGATTGCCTGGTGGCGTCGCGCAGCTTTTTCAGGTCGGCCAGCAGCTTGGCCCGCTGCTGGTCGTTTTCCAGGTTCCTGATCACCTCGTCCAGCGACTTGCCCAGCGGTTCGCTGGCCTCTGGCTGCGCGGGCGTGCTGCCACCAAGCAGGCCAGGCAGGCCCGCAGCCTGTAGCGGGGTGACAAACAGGAACAGCAGCAGGAACAGGCAACGCAGAAGGGCAGGCACTGGCAAAACTACCTCAGGTCAAACGATTGGCCGAGTGTAGAGGTTCACGACGGCAGTTGCTCCAGGATTTTCCAGCAGGTGAGGCCGAAGATACCCAGGGTGCCGACCCACATCATCAGCACACCGATGTTGCGCTCGCGCAGGCTGAAGCCGATGGTCAGCAGCATGAGGAACAGGAACACCGGCACGAACAGGGAAAGGAACGGGGACATGGACAGCAATCCTTTTGCAGTAGGGCCATGTAACAAGCATAGCGGGTAGCAGGCGAAGCGGGATTGACCTTGGGCAGGTCTGGCCTCTTCGCGGGTAAACCCGCTCCCACAGGCATGGCACAACTGCTGAAAGTTGTGCGGTCGCTGTGGGAGCGGGTTTACCCGCGAAGAGGCCGAGCCTGCCTACATCAACATCAAGGCAACTCGCGGCAACGGTAGAAGGCGCTCAGCACCTTCACCAGGTGCGCCAGGTCATGGCTGCCGCACAGTTCGCGAATCGAATGCATGGCAAAGGTCGGCAAGCCGATATCCACCGTACGCACGCCCAGGTGGCTGGCAGCAATCGGCCCGATGGTCGAGCCACAGCCCATGTCGCTGCGTACCACGAAGCTCTGCACCGGCACTTCCTCGGCCATGCACAGGTGGCGGAAGAACCCGGCGGTTTCGCTGTTGGTAGCGTAGCGCTGGTTGTTGTTCACCTTGATGACCGGCCCGGCGTTGAGCTTGGGCCCGTGGTTGCCGTCATGCTTGTCGGCGTAGTTGGGGTGCACGCCGTGGGCGTTGTCGGCCGACACCATCAGCGAGCGCTGGATGGTACGCACGTAGGCGTCGCCATCCGGCAGCAGGCGCTGCAGGGTCTGCTCCAGCATCGGGCCGTCGGCGCCGCAGGCCGAGCAGCTGCCCACTTCTTCGTGGTCATTGCACACCAACACACAGGTTTCATCGCTGTCGGCGGCCAGCAGGGCCTGCAGGCCGGCATAGCACGACAACAGGTTGTCCAGGCGCGCACCGGCGATGAAGTCGCCGTTCAGGCCCACCAGCGCGGCGTCTTGGGTGTCGTAGAAGCTCAGCTCGTAATCCAGCACCACATCGGCGATCAGCTCGTGCTCGCGGGCCAGTTGCTCGGTGAGCAGGGCGCGGAAGTCGATGCGCTCGTCACCCGCCACTTGGGCAAGGATTGGCGGCAGCTCGTTCTGCGGGTTGATCGCCCAGCCTTCGTTGGCGGTGCGGTTGAGATGGATTGCCAGGTTGGGGATGACTGCGATTGGCAGCTTGAAGTCGATCAGCTGGCTCTCGACCTTGCCGTCACGGCGGTAGGTGACCCGGCCGGCCAGCGACAGGTCGCGGTCGAACCATGGCGCCAGCAGGGCGCCGCCATACACTTCGACGCCCAGCTGCAGGAAGCCCTGGCGCTGCAGCTCGGGCTGCGGCTTGACCCGCAGGCACGGGCTGTCGGTGTGGGCGCCGACCATGCGGATGCCATTCAGCAACGGTGCCTGCTTGCCCAGCTTGATGGCGATGATCGACGAGTCGTTACGGGTGACGTAGTAGCGGCCGCCAGGCACTGTGGCCCAGCTGTCGCGCTCGTCCAGGCGTTGGTAGCCGGCAGCTTCCAGGCGCTGGGCCAGGCTGGCGGTGGCGTGGAAGGGCGTGGGGGAGGCCTTGAGGAAATCGACAAGGCTAGAATTCAGTGCGTCGCGCATGGCTCACTCCAGACAGCAGTGGCGCGAGTTTAGCGTATTGGGTCAGTAAATTGTGTCTGCCTCTTTGCGGCTAAAGCCGCTCCCACAGGGACCGCACCGCTCTTGAGGGCTGTGCAGTCCCTGTGGGAGCGGCTTTAGCCGCGAAGAGGCCAGTACAGGCAATACGAATTCAGAAAGGCGCAGGGCACTCGAACTTCAACCGCTCCCCGGTTACCGGGTGGGTAAAGCTCAGCATCGAGGCATGCAGGCACAGCCGCTCATGGGCCGCCAGCGCCTCGGGATTGGCATACAACCGGTCGCCCAGCAGCGGGTGCCCGATCGACAGCATGTGCACGCGCAACTGATGCGAACGCCCGGTAATCGGTGTCAGCTCTACCCGGCAGTAATCACCGCAGCGCTCGACGATGCGCCAGAAGGTCAGCGCATGCTTGCCCTGCTCGTGGTCCACCACATGCCGTGGCTTGGTCGGCGGGTCGTAGCGCAGCGGCAGGTCGATGCTGCCGCTGTCCAGCGCCGGCTGGCCCCAGCACAGCGCGGTGTAGGCCTTTTCGGTTTCGCGGTCGTGGAACTGGCGCGACAGCTCACGGTGGCTGTCGGCGTCCCGGGCCAGCAGGATGATGCCGGAAGTTTCCCAGTCCAGGCGGTGCACGATCAACGCGTCGGGGTAGCCGTTTTCCTGCAGGCGGGTGATCAGGCAGTCCTTGTTGTCCTCGGCGCGGCCGGGTACCGACAGCAGCAGGGTCGGTTTGTTGATCACCAGGATGGCGGCGTCTTCGTGCAGGATCTGGATGTTGGACAGCGGCATTGCAGTATCTCTGTGATATCGGGGAAACCATTGGGGCCGCTTTGCGGCCCATCGCCGGCAAGCCAGCTCCCACAGGTACAGCGCGGACCCTGTGGGAGCTGGCTTGCCGGCGATGGGCTGCAAAGCAGCCCCAATGATCCAGGCCAGGTCGCGAAATCAGCGATCCGGCAAGGTGATGTTCAGTTCCAGAATCGAGCAGCTACCCTGGTTTTCCAGCTCGATATGCACGTCATCGTTGCCGAT
Source organism: Pseudomonas sp. NLJ1 (assembly GCF_049486705.1). Taxonomy (NCBI): domain Bacteria; kingdom Pseudomonadati; phylum Pseudomonadota; class Gammaproteobacteria; order Pseudomonadales; family Pseudomonadaceae; genus Pseudomonas; species Pseudomonas sp. NLJ1. Next base: position 4,180,070 of record NZ_CP137735.1, read on the forward strand.
GTTCACATACTTGCGGATCACTTCCAGCAGTTCTTTCTGCAGCGCTGGCAGGTAGTCCGGTTCGCTGCGTTGGCCGCGCTCGTGCGCCACGATGATCTGTAGACGCTCTTTCGCTACCGACGCGCTGGTCTGTTTCTGTCTGCCACGAAAGAAGTCAAAAAGGTTCATGGTTTACTTGCCTCCAAACAGGCGCGCGAAGAATCCTTGCTTCGGCACTTCGATGAACCGCAGGGGCTTTTCTTTGCCCAGCAGACGGTCGACGGTATCGCTATAGGCCTGGCCGGCATCGCTCTGGTCGTCGAGGATCACCGGGATACCCTGGTTGGAAGCCTTGAGCACTGCCTGGCTCTCGGGGATCACACCCTTGAGCTTGATCGCCAGGATCTCTTCGACGTCGGCGATGCTCAGCATTTCGCCCTTTTCCACGCGCTCCGGGTGGTAGCGGGTGATCAGCAGGTGTTCCTTGATCGGCTCTTCGCCGTTCTCGGAGCGGCGCGACTTGCTCGACAGGATGCCCAGCATGCGGTCGGAGTCGCGTACCGAGGAAACCTCGGGGTTGGTCACCACGACGGCTTCGTCGGCGAAGTACATCGCCAGGTGCGCGCCTTTCTCGATACCGGCCGGCGAGTCGCAGATGACGTAATCGAAGGTTTCCTTCAACTCCATCAGCACCTTTTCCACGCCCTCCTGGGTCAGCGCGTCCTTGTCACGGGTCTGGCTGGCGGCCAGCACGAACAGGTTCTCGAGGCGCTTGTCCTTGATCAGGGCCTGTTGCAGGTTGGCCTCGCCGTTGACCACGTTGACGAAGTCGTACACCACGCGGCGTTCGCAGCCCATGATCAGGTCGAGGTTACGCAGGCCCACGTCGAAGTCGACGATGACGGTCTTGTGGCCGCGCAGTGCGAGGCCGGTACCAATGGCGGCGCTGGTGGTGGTCTTGCCCACACCCCCCTTGCCGGAAGTAACCACGATAATCTTGGCCAAGGTGTTTCACCCCTAAAATAATCGGGACACAAGTCCCTGCAAAAATACAAATAAATGGCAACGATAAAAAGTTGCACTAAAAATGCTGGCAAGTATCCGTTAAAGACGGGTGATGTTCAACACGTCGCCAGACAGGCTGATTTGCACGCCGGTGCCCCACAGCGGGTCGCGGCGCAAGTCTTCGCAGACCTTGTACTGGCCGGCGATGGAGACCATTTCGGCGGTCATCTGCTGGCAGAAGATACGCGCCTTGGTATTGCCTTTGATGCCGGCCAGGGCACGGCCGCGCATGGCGCCGTACACATGGATGTTGCCATCGGCCAGAAGTTCCGCCCCCGGGCTGACCGAACTGGTCACCACCAGGTCGCCACCCTGGGCGTAGATCTGCTGGCCGCCCCGTACTGGCGCAGTGATGATGCGGGTCGGGCGCACCTCGGGCTCGAGGATTGGCGGCGGGACGGGGGCCGGCTCGGGCTTCTTCACTTCGGGTTCAGGCTCCAGCGGCCGTTCGCGGGCTCCTGATGGCGGCAGCACCGGCAGGTCGATGGCGATGGCAGCGGCGATGTCCTCGATGCGGTTGGCACGGATGGCCAGGGTACGCAGGCCGTGGTGGCGGCAGATGCGCATCAAGCCGGGCAGGTCGATTGCCCCCTCGTCGGCCGGCAGCTTGTCCAGCGCCAGCACCAGCGGCGTGTTGCTGAAGAAGTTCGGTGCCTGGGCGACTTTGGCCGCCAGTTGGCGGTCGAGGGCTTCAAGGTCATTGCGCGCCAGTTCCAGCACTGTAATGGCGAGCATGCTGCCCTTGAGCTGGAACACGGAGGCGGTGTCGGGTGTGTGGTTTGGGCTCATGGTCTGCATAGACGGCTTGTTGCGAAAAAAGTGCCCTGACTTATAACGATAAGACCGGTTGCCCGCAACATGCGCTGATCCGTTGTAGAATGCGCGGCCTTTGTCTTTCCGGAAGCTTCAATGGAACGCCCGCGTTTTCGTCCCTATTTCCTTCACCCACGTTTCTGGGGCCTGTGGCTGGGCCTGGGCCTGCTGTGGCTGGTGGTCCAGTTGCCGTACCGGGTCCTGTTGAAAGTCGGTGCCGCGCTGGGAGCGGTGATGTACCGCTTTGCCGGTGAGCGGCGGCGCATTGCCGCGCGCAACCTGGAGCTGTGCTTCCCGGAGCTGTCGATCGACGAACGGCAGCGCCTGCTCAAGGCCAATTTTGCCTCTACCGGTATCGCCTTCTTCGAAATGGCCATGAGCTGGTGGTGGCCCAAGGCCCGGCTGGCGCGTCTGGCCCATGTCGAGGGGCTGGAGCACCTGCAGGCCGCTCAGCAGGCGGGGCAGGGGGCCATCCTGATGGCCGTGCATTTCACCACCCTGGAAATCGGCGCCGCATTGCTGGGCCAGCAACACACCATCGACGGCATGTACCGCGAACACGGCAACCCGCTGTTCGACTTCATCCAGCGCAGCGGCCGCGAGCGGCATAACCTCGACTCGCTGGCGGTGGAGCGCGAGGACGTGCGCGGCATGCTCAAGCTGCTGCGTTCGGGCCGGGCGATCTGGTACGCACCCGACCAGGACTATGGCGCCAAGCAGAGCCTGTTTGTGCCGCTGTTCGGCATCCCGGCGGCGACGGTGACTGCCACCACCAAGTTTGCCCGGTTGGGCAAGGCGCAGGTGATTCCGTTCACCCAGAAGCGCCTGGAGGATGGCAGCGGCTATCGGCTGGTGATCCACCCGCCGCTGGCGGACTTCCCCGGGGAGAGCGAAGAGGCTGACTGCCTGCGCATCAACCAGTGGGTGGAAAGCGTGTTGCGCGAATGCCCCGAGCAGTACCTGTGGGCGCATCGCCGGTTCAAGTCGCGGCCCGAAGGGGCGCCGCGGCTGTATGAGAAGAAAAAGCGCTGAGCCGTGCTTTGCCTGTGCCGGCCTATTCGCGGGTGAACCCGCTCCCACAGGTATTGCATAGCCTTCAAGGCCTGTGGAGAACTTGTGGGAGCGGGTTCACCCGCGAATAGGTCGGCACTGACAGCACACCAACCCCAGGAAGGACTCCTATGGCCCCACCCCCGGTAACCGGTCTTATCCTTTCTGGCGGCGGCGCCCGCGCTGCCTACCAGGTCGGCGTGCTGGCCGGCATTGCCGAGCTGCTGCCGCCTGGCGCACACAACCCCTTCCCGGTCATCGTCGGCACCTCCGCCGGCGCCATCAACGCCGTCACCCTGGCCAGCGGCGCCACCCATTTCAGCGACGCCGTACAGCGGCTCACCGCCTTCTGGCAGAACTTTCGCAGCCATCTGGTGATCCGCAGCGACTGGCCCGGGGTGGTCCGCCAGGCCAGCCGCTTCGTCGCCCACAACCTGCTGGGCGTGGGTGGCCCGGCGCCAGTGGCGCTGCTGGACAGCAGCCCATTGCGCGGCTTGCTGCAGGCGCACTTGAACCTGGACGGTATCGCCCACTCCCTGGCTGCCGAACAACTGCGCGCCGTTGCGGTAACCGCCTTTGGCTACGAGTCCGGCCAGGCGGTGACCTTCTACCAGGGCCGCGACACCATCGAAGCCTGGTTGCGCCACCGCCGCATCGGCATGCCCACGCCGTTGACCATCGACCACCTGCTGGCCAGCGCAGCCATCCCGTTGCTGTTCGCCCCGGTGCGGCTGGGCGACGAATATTTCGGTGATGGCGCGGTACGCCAATCGGCGCCGATCAGCCCGGCCCTGCACCTGGGCGCCAGCCGGGTACTGGTAGTCGGGGTCAGCGGCAACCCGCAGCGGCCGGCGCCACCATTGCCGACCCAGCGGGTGTTCAGCGGGCAGCAGCCGAGTCTGGCGCAGATCGGGGGGCACATGCTCAACAGTACGTTCATTGACAGCCTGGAAGACGACATCGAGCTGCTTCAGCGCCTCAACCACTTGAGCCATCTGTTGCCGGCGCACCTGGACGCCCGGCGCCTGGGCCTGGCGCCAATCGATGTGCTGGTGGTAGCGCCCAGCCAGCCGCTGGACGAGATTGCCGCGCGGCACCGGCGCGAGTTGCCGGCGGCGTTGCGCATGTTCCTGCGCGGGCCGGGGGCGACGCGTACCAGCGGGGCGGGGGTGTTGAGCTATTTGCTGTTCGAGGCCAGTTATTGCAGCGAGCTGATCGAACTGGGGCGAAAGGATGCCTTGGCCAAGAAGCGCGAGCTTTGCCAGTTCCTGGGGATTTGATGTTGCCTGTGCCGGCCTCTTCGCGGGTAAACCCGCTCCCACAGGGATCGCACGATACCTGTGGGTGGTGCAGTCCCTGTGGGAGCGGGTTTACCCGCGAAGAGGCCTGGCCTGCTTACTCGGCTATCTGCAGTTTGCGCGCCTGGGTATACACATACCGCACCTTCTCGTACTCGAACGGCGAGTTGAGCTGGCCATATCGGAATTTGGTGCTGTAGCGCTTGTCCACCACGCGCAGCACGGAGATTTCCGGGTGGTCGCTGCTGGCTTCGGCCACGTTCAGGTAGTTGATCGCCTGTTCGCCCGCATAGTCCACCACCAGCCCGGTGGCATCGCGCAGGTTCGACGGCCCCAGTACCGGCAGCATCAGGTACGGCCCGTCCGGTACGCCGTAGAAGCCCAAGGTCTGGCCAAAGTCTTCGCTTTGCCGCGGCAGGCCCATCTTGGTCGCCGGGTCCCACAGCCCACCCACGCCGATGATGGTGTTGAACATCAGCCGTGCGGTGATCTCTGCCGAGCGCTTGGCCTTCAACTGCAACACGCTGTTGAACAGGTTTGGCACGTCGCCCAGGTTGTTGAAGAAGTTGGTCACCCCGGTGCGCACGAAGCGTGGGGTGACGTACTGGTAGCCGCTTACCATCGGCAGCAGCACCCATTGGTCCAGGCGGTAGTTGAAGTGGTAGACGCGCCGGTTGAGCGATTCCAGCGGGTCGTACACATTCAGTGCTTGCAGGGTGGAGCGCTCGAACTCGCGCTGGTCCAGCCCCGGGTTGAATTTCAGCTCGCGCAGCGGGTCGACGAAACCATCGGCCTCGGGCGTCAACGGTGCTTCGGTGACTTGCGGGTCGGCCTCGACCACGCTGGCCCGAGGGGCGGTTTCGGCGGCCATGGCCTGGCCGGCGGCGAACAGGGCAGTGGCAAAGAGGAGTTTGTTAACCACGGAAGAACTCCAGCATGGCGTCACTGTTGACGCGGTAGTTGAGGTTGCCGCAATGGCCGCCATGGGGATAAAGGGTCAGGCGGTCCCCGAACACCTTGCGCAGGAAGCCGATGTCACCAGGGCCGAGGATGACGTCGTCGGCGTTGTGCATCACGGCGATCTTGTCGCTGCTGCTCAGGTAGTCTTCCAGCGCATACAGGCTTACCTGGTTGACCAGTTGCAGGATGCTGTTGCCGTCGGTGCGGGCGCGCCACATGGGGATGACCTGCTCGGTCATGTAGCAGTCGAAGTCGCACTGCAGGGCGCGCTTGAAGAACGGCGTGAGGCTGCTGCCTTCGGTGATCGGGAACTTCGGCGGAATGATCAGGCCGCGCCGGTTGATCAGGTCGGAGGTGAAGGCAATGTCGGCCGCCGAGAAGCGGAACGAGGTGCCGATCAGCATGGCCATCTGCTCGTTGGACAGGTGCTGGCGCGACTGCTGGAAGTCGTACAGCAGGGCTTCATTGAGGTCGATGTAGCCTTTTTCCTGGAAGTAGCGGGTCAGCTTGGTCAGCATCAGCTCGTAGAAGGTGGTGCTGCGGTCGATGCCCTTGACCTGGGTTTGCACCAGCTTGTCCAGGTTGTTGATCGAGGTGTACAGGTTGACCGGCGGGTTCAGCAGCAGCACGCGCTTGAAATTGAAGCTGCGGCGGGTTTCGTCCAGGTGGCTGACGAAGGCAGCGTCGAGTGCGCCCAGGCTGTAGCCGGTGAGGTAGAACTCGCTGATCGGCAGGCGTGGGTGCTGGGCGCGCACGGCCTGCATCACCCGGTACATGTCTTCGGCATCCTCCTGGCTGACGCCTGGGGTGGCGAAGCGCGAGGCGGCGCTCATGAAGTCATAGCTGGTGGGCGAGGACAGCTGCACTACGTGGAAGCCGGCCTGGTAGAACAGCTTTTTCAGGTATTCGTTGATGCTGCTGGTGTAGGGCGCACCGGTGCCGGCGATGATGAAGATCAGCGGCGCCTCGTGGTCCTGGCGGGCCAGGCGGTACTTGAGCTTCTTCACTGCCCAGAAATTGTCGGGCAGGGTGAACTCACGGTCCGGGCGCAGGTTGAGGCTGTAGTCGGACTGGCTGATTTCGTCGTCGCCGGGCAGGGTGGGGCGCTGGTCCGGCGGCGTGGTGGCGATGGTTGCCTCGAACGGGTTGGTCAAGGGGTAGCCATAGCTCGCGGCGTCGATATCCCGCGCCGAAGCGGCCACAGCCATGAGCAGGCCGCCGAGCAAGGCAGCGAGGCGCAAAGATCGAAGCATGTAATCCCCCAAAAGAACGCAAGGTCGAGCAGTGTGCAGGCTAGGACCACAACGGGCCGGGCAAAGTTGCCAGCTGCGGTGGTCTTTGGTGTGCTTGTTATCTGCAACATAGCTGCAGGAATGTGATTTTGCCTTACAACTGGGCATCGGCGATCATGGATGCTTTCGATTACCGCTATTGGAGAACTGGATGTCTCGTTCGCTGCCGGCTGCGCTGCTTGTGCTGTTTGTGGGGCTTTGGCTTGCTGCCAGTTATGGCGTGCGCTACGGGCTGATGGAGGACGGGCAGTGGGTGGGGCTGTGCACGGCCCCGGCGGCGTACTGGCAATGCGAGGTGCGGTCGTTGCTGGGGTTGGGCATTCATCACCAGGTGATGGCCTGGGGCGGGCTGGGGCTGGCGCTTCTGGCGCAGGTGGTTGCCGGCCGCGGAGGCTGGTGGCTGGCGGTGGTGGCGTTGGTCTTCGCGGTGCCGGCGCTGGTGCTGTATACCGCCAGCATTGCCGTGTTCGCGCTGGTGCTGGCGGGGCTGCGGTTGGTGCGGGACGCTGGTGCTACGCGGACTTTGTAGGAGCGGCCTTGTGTCGCGATGGGCCGCAGAGCGGCCCCGGCAATCTATGCCATTGCGCTAATCCTGGGGCCGCTTTGCGGCCCATCGCGACACAAGGCCGCTCCTACAGGGATGTGTATTTTCAGGCCGTGCGAGCAAGGCGCAAGCTCCGCCACAAGGCCGCGGTCATCAGCACACTCACCCCGGCCCACCCCCAGGCCTGTTGGTTCTCCAACCCCTCAACAAACAATTGCGGCGCCACCCCGGCACCGACGATGAACGCCAGCAACGCCACCTCCGCCCGCCGCGCCCGCACCGGCCACAGTGCAAACACCAGCGCCGGCAACGCCAACGCTGCGCTCGGGAAGCTGCGATAGCGTGGGTCGAACACCATCGCCAGCATGCTCACCGCTGCGGCAAAACCCGCCGCCAGCAACAGCCAGCCGGCCCGCGCCCGCAGCCAGGCGTACAGGCGCTCGCGCCAGCCCGTGCGCCGCGCCAGGGCCAGCACGGCATGGGCCAGCACCAGCAGGTTCAGCCCGGCCAGCAACACCGCCCACAGCCACTCCCCGGCAAAGCGCGCATGGGTACGCATCAGCTCGCCCCAAAGCCCCAGGCAGCCTGCCCCAAACGCCGCCAACAACGGCAGCAGCATGGCAGCCGTCGGGGTGGCGGGGCGCCCGGCAAGCATCAGCATCAATACCATCAGCACGGCACTGGCCAGCAACCACTGCGGCCAGTAGGGCAGGTTGCTCACCGGCCCTTCGAGCACGCCCTTGTCCTGCCGGTCGGCATCGTACAGCCCCCAGTAACCACCGACCGCCCCCTCATTGGCGCGTTTCCATGGCTGGTCGAACGCCTCGATCAGGTTGTAGTGCCAGCCGTTGCTTTCGGCCATGGCCACGAACCCGCGAATGAAGCGCGCCTCGTTGACCCGGCTGGGCTGCGCGGTCTCGCGCTGGCGGCCTTCGCTGGGCCAGCCGGTTTCGCCGATCAGGATGTCCTTGGGCGCGAAGCGCGTGCCAAACACCCGGCGCACATCGGCGACATGGGCCAAGGCTTCGTCGATGCCACGCGGGTCGTCTTCCCAGTAAGGCAGCAGGTGGATAGTCAGAAAGTCCACCGCCGGCGCCACCTGCGGGTGTTGCAACCAGAACTCCCACACATCGGCGTAGGTCACCGGCACCTTGACCTGGCTTTTCACCCGGGCGATCAGCGTGGCCAGGTGTGCGCCGGTCACCTCCTTGCGCAGCAGCGTCTCGTTGCCGACGATCACCGCACTGACCACATCGGGGTTGGCGTTGGCGGCGGCGATCAGCAGCTCGATTTCTTTTTCTGTGTCGGCCGGGTGGGCGTTGACCCAGGCTCCCAGCATCACCTTCAGGCCATGCTTGCGCGCCAGTGCCGGGATTGCCTCAAGACCGGTCTGGGAATAGGTACGGATGCACTGGAAACGCTCAGCCAGCAACGCCAGGTCGGCATCCATGCGGGCCGGGCGCAGGCGGAACGGCTGGTCATAGGGCGACTGGTCCTTGTCGAACGGGGTGTACGAAGCGCATTGCAGCTTGTGCGTCGGGCTGGCCGCGTCCGGTAGTTGCACCGGCTTGCCAAGCCCGTACCAGAGCCCTCCGAGCCCGAGCAGGGCGAGCAGGCAGGCAAGCAGGTACAACGGCAGCAGCAGGCGGGTAGAACTGGGCATCGGGCGGTCCATCGTCAGGCGCAAAAGGGTAGATAGTAGCCCGGCGCCAAACCTTTGGCATGCAAGGATCGCGCAGGTCGCCGCAGGCCGATGGCGCTAATGGCATAGTGCTGTCGCATATGGCGCGCATACAGGTCGCAGCTGGAGCAGGTCGACTATTGTTGCAGGACGATGATGCAAATTCCGAGACCTGACGAGGGGATGCTTTGATGGCTGCTAATACAAGAATGCGACGTTTCCTGGGTGTGGGCACTGCCATGGTACTGGCCATGGGGGCGGCACAGGCGATGGCCAAAGAAGTAAGCATTGGTTACGTGGATGGTTGGGCTGACAGCGTGGCTACCACCAACGTGGCCGCCGAAGTGATCAAGCAGAAGCTCGGCTACGACGTGAAGTTGCAGGCCGTGGCCACCGGGATCATGTGGCAGGGCGTGGCAACCGGCAAGCTGGATGCCATGTTGTCGGCCTGGTTGCCGGTGACCCATGGCGAGTACTGGGCCAAGAACAAGGACAACGTGGTCGACTACGGCCCGAACTTCAAGGACGCCAAGATTGGCCTGATCGTCCCCGAGTACGTCAAGGCGGTGAGCATCGCCGACCTCAAGACCGACGACACCTTCAAGCAGAAGATTGTCGGCATCGATGCCGGCTCCGGGGTGATGCTGAAAACCGAGCAGGCCATCAAGGACTACGACCTGACCGGTTACAAGCTGCAGGCCAGCTCCGGTGCGGCGATGACGGCGGAACTGGGCCGAGCCTATAACAAGCAGCAGTCGATTGCGGTGACCGGCTGGGTACCGCACTGGATGTTCGCCAAGTGGAAACTGAAGTTCCTCGAAGACCCGAAAGGCGTATATGGCGCAGCGGAAACCGTGAACAGCATCGGCAGCAAGGAACTGGCGACCAAGGCCCCGGAAGTGGCGGAGTTCCTGAAGAAGTTCAACTGGCAGTCGAAGGACGAAATTGGCGAAGTGATGCTGGCTATCCAGGAAGGCGCCAAGCCTGAAGCGGCGGCCAAGGACTGGGTGGCCAAGCACCCTGATCGCGTGAAGGAGTGGACCGGCAAGTAACAACCCGTCAGGGCCAGTTTTGCTGCTTCGCGGGTGAACCCGCTCCCACAGGGATTTGCGCAGTCTTCGGGCTTGCGCAAATCCCCTGTGGGAGCGGGTTCACCCGCGAAAGGGCCATAACTTTGTTACGCAACTGGTAAAACACCGTTGCATCTAAGACTAAGGTCGTCTGGTTGGCGTTCCATAGCCGCATAAAGTAAGGGTCGTGGGTTCCACCCCTATCTGTGCTGCTAGGACAAAAACAATGAACGACAGCATTTACCTCTCGATACAAAACAGCCCCCGCTTCAAGGAGCTGGTTACCAAACGCGAACGGTTCGCCTGGATTCTATCGGCGATCATGCTCGGCCTGTATTGCGCCTTCATCCTTCTGATCGCCTACGGTCCTCAGATACTGGGCACCAAGCTCAGCCCTGAGTCATCGATTACCTGGGGCATTCCCCTGGGCGTCGGCCTGATCGTCTCGGCATTCGTCCTGACCGCCATCTACGTACGCCGCGCCAACGGCGAATTCGATGAGCTGAACAAGGCCATCCTGAAGGAGGCGCAACAATGATTCGCCACGCCAAAACCTTGGCCGTACTGGCCTGCGGAGTTTTCGCACCCGCCGTGTGGGCCGCCGATGCCCTGACCGGCGAGGTGCAGAAGCAACCGCTGAACGTCTCTGCGATCGCCATGTTCGTGGCCTTCGTCGCCTTCACCCTTGGCATCACCTACTGGGCCTCCAAGCGCAACAAGTCGGCGTCTGACTACTACGCCGCCGGTGGCAAGATCACCGGCTTCCAGAACGGCCTGGCGATTGCCGGCGACTATATGTCGGCGGCCTCGTTCCTGGGTATTTCCGCACTGGTGTTCACCTCCGGCTACGACGGCCTGATCTACTCGATCGGCTTCCTGGTCGGCTGGCCGATCATCCTCTTCCTGATCGCCGAACGCCTGCGCAACCTGGGCAAGTACACCTTCGCCGACGTGGCCTCGTACCGCCTCGGGCAGAAGGAGATTCGCACCCTGTCGGCCTCCGGTTCGCTGGTGGTTGTGGCCTTCTACCTGATCGCGCAGATGGTCGGTGCCGGCAAGCTGATCGAGCTGCTGTTCGGCCTGGACTACCACGTGGCGGTGATCCTGGTGGGTATCCTGATGTGCCTGTACGTGCTGTTCGGCGGCATGCTGGCCACTACCTGGGTACAGATCATCAAGGCCGTGCTGCTGCTGTCCGGTGCCAGCTTCATGGCGCTGATGGTGATGAAGCACGTGGGCTTCGACTTCAACACCCTGTTCTCCGAAGCGATCAAGGTGCACGCCAAGGGCGAGGCGATCATGAGCCCGGGCGGCCTGGTCAAGGACCCGATCTCGGCGTTCTCGCTGGGCCTGGCGCTGATGTTTGGTACCGCCGGCCTGCCGCACATCCTGATGCGCTTCTTCACCGTCAGTGACGCCAAGGAAGCGCGCAAGAGCGTGCTGTACGCCACCGGCTTCATTGGCTACTTCTACATCCTCACCTTCATCATCGGCTTTGGCGCCATCCTGCTGGTCAGCACCAACCCGGACTTCAAGGACGCCGCTGGTGCCTTGCTGGGTGGTAACAACATGGCAGCGGTGCACCTGGCCAACGCCGTGGGTGGCAGCGTGTTCCTCGGCTTCATCTCGGCTGTTGCCTTCGCCACCATCCTGGCAGTGGTCGCCGGCCTGACCCTGGCCGGTGCTTCGGCAGTGTCCCACGACCTGTATGCCAGCGTATGGCGCAAGGGCAAGGCCAACGACAAGGACGAGATCCGCGTATCGAAGATCACCACCGTCGCCCTGGGCGTACTGGCGATCGGCCTGGGCATCCTGTTCGAGAAGCAGAACATCGCCTTCATGGTCGGCCTGGCGTTCTCCATTGCGGCCAGCTGCAACTTCCCGGTACTGCTGCTCTCGATGTACTGGAAGAAGCTGACCACCCGTGGCGCCATGATCGGCGGCTGGTTGGGCCTGGTGAGCGCGGTGACGCTGATGGTTCTCGGCCCTACCATCTGGGTGCAGATCCTCGGCCACGAGAAGCCGATCTACCCGTACGAGTATCCGGCACTGTTCTCCATGGCCATTGCCTTCGTCAGCATCTGGTTCTTCTCGGTCACCGACAAGTCCAAGGCTGCCGAAGACGAACGTGCGCTGTTCTTCCCGCAGTTCGTGCGTTCGCAGACTGGCCTGGGTGCTTCGGGTGCTGTTTCGCACTGATCCTTCAGGCAATAAAAAAACCGCGCTTCGGCGCGGTTTTTTTGTGTTTTTGCCGCTAGATCATGCCTAGTAGCAACAACACCAGCAGAATTACCAGCACCACGCCGATGATGCCGGACGGGCCATAGCCCCAGCTGCGCGAGTGCGGGAAGACCGGTAAGCCACCAATCAGCAGAAGGATCAGGATGATGATGAGAATCGTGGTCATGACGGAGTCCTTGCGTGGTTGAGGGTCAAGGGCCTCGGACTGCTGGCCTCTTGTAAATAAGGACTGCCGGAGTTTGTGAAAGATTCCATTTGTGTAGCGCCCGTGCCGGCCTCTTCGCGGGTAAACCCGCTCCCACAAGAACAGCGCAACCTTCAGGCCTGTGGTGATCTTGTGGGAGCGGGTTTACCCGCGAAGAGGCTGGCACAGCCCAACCACGCAGTCATGCCCGTCCATTCACTACCCTGATGAACCCTGCCAGCCCCCCAAGCCTTGATTAGACTCGCTGCACAACCCATCAGAACAAGGCCAGCCACCATGCAAAACCGCATCATGATCACCGGCGCCGGGTCCGGCCTCGGTCGCGAGATCGCCCTGCGCTGGGCACGTGAGGGTTGGCGCCTGGCGCTGGCCGATGTCAACGAAGCCGGCCTGCGCGAAACCCTGGAGCTGGCCCGCGCAGCCGGTGGCGAGGGCTTTGTCCAGCGTTGCGACGTGCGCGACTACAGCCAGCTCACCGCCCTGGCGCAGGCCTGCACCGAGCAGTTCGGTGGCATCGACGTGATCGTCAACAATGCTGGCGTCGCCTCGGGCGGCTTCTTTGCCGAGCTGTCGCTTGAAGACTGGGACTGGCAGATCGCGGTCAACCTGATGGGCGTGGTCAAGAGCTGCAAGGCCTTCCTGCCGCTGCTGGAGCGCAGCAAGGGGCGAATCATCAACATCGCCTCGATGGCCGCGCTGATGCAGGGCCCGGGCATGAGCAACTACAACGTGGCCAAGGCCGGCGTGCTGGCCCTGTCGGAAAGCCTGCTGGTCGAGCTACGCCAACTGGAGGTGGCGGTGCACGTGGTGTGCCCGTCGTTCTTCCAGACCAACCTGCTGGACTCTTTCCGTGGGCCGAACCCGGCGATGAAAGCCCAGGTTGGCAAACTGCTTGAAGGCTCGCCAATCAATGCGGCGGACATCGCCGAGCACATCCACCACCAGGTCGCGGCTGGCGAGTTCCTGATCCTGCCCCATGAGGCTGGGCGCCAGGCCTGGCAACTGAAGCGTCAGGCCCCTGAGCGGCTGTATGACGAAATGGCCGAAATGGCGGTAAAAATGCGGGCCAAGGCCCAGTCGCGATGATTCGTCTGTAAGTAAAGTTACCTGGAAATGTAGGGTCTTTCTGAATCGCGGCAGAACTATTGAGTAGCCGTATGCCATCAGGGCAGGCTCCGGTTTTCCCTCACGCTGGAGGATTGGAGCATGCTGGTAATAGGGCGCGAAGTAGGAGAGATCATCGTGATTGGCGATGACATTCGGATCATGGTCGTGGAGACGCGGGACGGGGTGGTGCGCTTTGGCGTGGATGCACCACGGCAGGTGCCGGTGCATCGGGCCGAGGTGTACAAGCGCATCAAGGAGGGGCAGAAAGATAAAGCCCGTGGAATCTGATGTTGCCTGTGCCGGCCTCTTCGCGGGCTCGCCCGCTCCCACAGGGGCCGCGCAAGGATCAGGCCTGCGGTATTCCTGTGGGAGCCCGGCTTGCCGGCGATGAGGCCAGACCTGCTATTCGAGCAACTCCCGGGGCACGTCATGCTTGGCCAGCAACTGGCACTGCTGGCTTTCGAGATCGAACAGGATGAACGCCTGGCCCTTGGCCAGTGCCTGGCGCACCCGCAGCACACGGGTTTCCAGCGGGGTGTCGTCGCCGTTGTCGGTACCGTCGCGGGTGACGAAGTCCTCGATCAGGCGGGTCAGGGTTTCGGCTTGCAGTTGGTCGTAGGGGATCAGCATGGTGGGCGTTGCCTAGGGTGTCGGTGGGGGCATGCTACGCGAAACATTCGGGATTTTGGGGCCGCGTTGCGGCCCCCAGGGCCTCAGCCCTTGTTGCCAACCAGGCTATCCACCGCCGGCACCCGCGTATCGCTCTCCATCTGCGCATCATGCTCCAGCTGGTGGCTGAAGCGCTCCAACGACGCATTGGCCGGCTGCGAATCACTGGCAAACACCGGTGGGCTCAGCAGGTATGCCGACAACAACCGGCTTAATGCCGCCAGGCTGTCGATGTGTGTTCGCTCGTAGCCATGGGTGGCATCGCAACCAAAGGCCACCAGCGCGGTACGAATATCGTGCCCCGCCGTCACTGCCGAATGGGCATCGCTGAAGTAGTAGCGGAACAGATCGCGCCGCACCGGCAGGTCGTGGTCGCCGGCCAGTTTCAGCAGGTGCCGGGACAGGTGGTAGTCGTAAGGCCCCGACGAGTCCTGCATGGCCACGCTCACAGCATGCTCGCTGGAAGCCTGCCCGGGCGCCACCGGGGCAATGTCGATGCCGACGAACTCGCTGACATCCCAGGGCAAGGCACCAGCCGCCCCCGAGCCGGTCTCTTCGGTGATGGTGAACAGTGGGTGGCAGTCGATCAACGGTTGGCGGCCGCTTTCCACCACGGCTTTCAGCGCCGCCAGCAGCGCTGCCACACCTGCCTTGTCGTCCAGGTGGCGGGCGCTGATGTGGCCGCTTTCGGTGAATTCGGGCAACGGGTCGAAGGCAACGAAATCACCAATGCTCACACCCAGCGCCTCGCAGTCGGCGCGGGTGGCGCAGTAGGCGTCCAGGCGTACCTCGACGTGCTCCCAGCTGATCGGCATCTGGTCGATGGCGGTGTTGAAGGCATGCCCGCTGGCCATCAGCGGCAGCACGCTACCCCGGTATACGCCAGTGTCGGTGAACACGCTTACCCGGCTGCCTTCGGCGAAGCGGCTGGACCAACAACCGACCGGCGCCAGGGCCAGGCGGCCATTGTCCTGCAACTGGCGCACGCTGGCGCCAATGGTGTCCAGGTGGGCGGACACGGCGCGGTCGGGTGAGGTCTGCCGGCCCTTGAGGGTGGCGCGGATGGTGCCGCGGCGGGTCAGCTCGAAGGGAATGCCCAGCTCGTCCAGGCGTTCGGCCACGTAGCGCACGATGGTGTCGGTGAAACCGGTGGGGCTGGGGATGGCGAGCATCTCCAGCAGTACGCGCTTGAGGTAGTCGAGATCGGGTTCGGGATGTCGGTCGGACATGGTTGGGGGACTCCTTTACTCCTATGCCGGCTTCTTCGCGGGTAAACCCGCTCCCACAGGTCCACCACAGCCCTCGATACTTGTGGGGTCTCTGTGGGAGCGGGTTTACCCGCGAAGAGGCCAGCAGCGGTTATGCCAAAGGCCGGCTATGCGGAAACAGCAGGTCGATAAAACGCTCGGCGGTCGGCTGCGGTTCATGGTTGGCCAACCCGGCACGCTCGTTGGCCTCGATGATCACGTACTCCGGTTGCCCGGCATCACGCACCATGAAGTCCAGCCCCACCACCGGGATCTCCAGCGCCCGTGCAGCGCGCACGGCGGCGTCGGCCAGCACCGGGTGCAGGCGCTCGGTCACGTCCTCCAGAGTGCCGCCGGTATGCAGGTTGGCGGTGCGCCGCACGGCCAGGCGCTGGCCGGCGGGCAACACATCCTCATAACCAAAGCCCGCCGCGCGCAGGGTGCGCTCGGTTTCGTCGTCCAGCGGAATGCGGCTTTCGCCACCGGTTGCCGCCTGGCGACGACGGCTTTGGGCATCGATCAGCTGGCGGATACTGTGCTTGCCATCGCCCAGCACCTGCGCCGGGTGACGAATGGCTGCCGCGACCACTTCGTAGCCGATTACCACGATGCGCAGGTCATGCCCGGCATGGAAGCTTTCCAGCAACACGCGGCTGTCGAACTGGCGGGCATGCGCCACGGCGCGGGTAATGTCGTCGATGCAGGTGAGGTTCACCGCCACGCCCTGGCCTTGCTCACCATCGACCGGCTTGACCACCACCGCGCCATGCTCGTCGAGAAACGCCAGGTTGTCGTCGGCATTGCCGGCCAGTTGCTGCGCCGGCACCAGCAGCCCGGCGTTGTGCAGGGCATGCTGGGTCAGGCGCTTGTCCTGGCACAGGGTCATGGTCACGGCGCTGGTCAGGTCGCTGAGCGACTCACGGCAGCGAATGCGGCGCCCGCCCAGGCTGAGGGTGAAAAGGCCGCCGGCGGCATCGTCCACCTGTACCTCGATGCCTCGGCGCAGCGCTTCGTCGACGATGATGCGTGCATACGGGTTGAGGTCGGCTTGAGGCCCAGGCCCCAGGAACAATTGTTCGTTGATGCCGTTCTTGCGCTTGACCGCGAAGGTCGGCAGGTTGCGAAAACCCAGCTTCTGGTACAGGCGCTTGGCCTGGCGGTTATCGTGCAGCACCGACAGGTCCAGGTAGGCCAGGCCACGGCTCATGAAGTGTTCGATCAGGTGGCGCACCAGCACTTCACCCACGCCGGGACGGGTGCATTGCGGGTCTACCGCCAGGCACCACAGGCTGCTGCCGTGTTCGGGGTCGTCGAATGCCTTGGCGTGGTTCAGGCCCATGACGCTGCCGATCACCGCGCCGGTGTCTTCGTCCTCGGCCAGCCAGTACACCGGGCCGCCCAGGTGCAGAGGCGTGAGCAGCTCGGCGTCGACCGGCAGCATGCCGCGCGCCTGGTACAGGGTGTTGATTGCCTGCCAGTCGCCCGGGTTCTGCGCCCGGCGCACGCGGAAGCCGCGGAACACCCGCTGCGCCGGGCGGTAGTCGGTGAACCACAGGCGCAGGGTGTCGGAGGGGTCGAGGAACAGTTGCTGCGGGGCCTGGGCCAGCAGCTGCTGCGGCGCGGCCACGTACAGGGCGATATCGCGCTCGCCGGGGCGCTCTTCCAGCAGGTCGGCGGCCAGGTCGGCCGGGTTGGGGTAGGTGTGGCCGATCAGCAACCGGCCCCAGCCGCAATGCACGGCGCGTGGCTGGTCGTGGGGCTGGCTGCCATCGCCGGCCAGGCGCGCCTGCAGGCGCTCGTAGGACGGCGCCTGGCCGCGCAGCAGGCGCTGACCGTAAGCGATTTCGTGGGCTTTCATCCGTCAGATTCCTTGTTCGCTCAGCCACAGGTTCAGTGCCGCCAGCTGCCACAGCTTGGAACCACGTAGCGGCGTCAGCTGGCCGTGCGGGTTGCTCAGCAGGCGGTCGAGCATGGCCGGGTTGAACAGCCCGCGGTCCTGGCTGGGGTCGGTCAGCAGCTCACGTACCCAGCCGAGGGTGGCGCCTTCCAGGTGCTTCAGGCCCGGCACCGGGAAGTAGCCCTTCTTGCGGTCGATCACCTCGTGCGGGATCACCCGCCGCGCCGCCTGCTTGAGCACCTGCTTGCCGCCGTCGGGCAGCTTGAAGCGTGCCGGAATGCGCGCCGACAGCTCCACCAGCCGGTAGTCGAGGAATGGCGTGCGCGCCTCCAGGCCCCAGGCCATGGTCATGTTGTCGACCCGTTTGACCGGGTCGTCGACCAGCATTACCGTGCTGTCCAGGCGCAGCGCTTTGTCTACCGCATCGGGGGCACCGGGGCGGGCGAAATGTTCACGGACGAAGTCGCCGGCCGCGTCGCTTTCCAGCAGCCAAGGTGCCTGCACGGTGTCGCGGTACTCGGCGTGGCTGCGATCGAAGAAGGCATCGCGGTAGGCGGCAAAGGCATCTTCGGCGCCGTTTACCTGCGGGTACCAGTGGTAGCCGGCGAACAGCTCGTCGGCGCCCTGGCCGCTTTGCACGCCCTTGCAGTGCTTGGCCACTTCCCGCGACAGCAGGTAGAAGGCGATGCAATCGTGGCTGACCATCGGCTCGCTCATGGCGCGGAAGGCCGCTGGCAACTGCTCGATGATCTCGTGCTCGGCGATGCGCAGCTGGTGGTGACGGGTGCCGTAGTGCCTGGCGATCAGGTCGGAGTACTGGAACTCATCGCCGCGTTCACCGCCGGCATCCTCGAAGCCGATGGAGAAGGTCGACAGGTCGTCCACACCCACTTCGCGCAGCAGGCCGACCAGCAGGCTGGAATCGACCCCGCCAGACAGCAGCACACCCACGTCCACCGCTGCCCGTTGGCGAATGGCCACGGCGTCGCGGGTGGCGTCGAGCACGCGGGTGGTCCAGCCTTCCAGGTCCAGTTCCCGTTCGTCGGGGTTGGCGCCGTATTGCAGCTGCCACCAGGTCTGGCGTTCCACTTCGCCATGGCGGTCGATGCGCATCCAGGTACCGGGTTCCAGCTTTTGCACGTTGGCCAGCAGGGTGCGTGGTGCCGGCACCACGGCGTGGAAATTCAGGTAGTGGTTGAGTGCCACGGGGTCGAGCATCGGGTCGATGTCACCACCCTTGAGCAGCGCTGGCAGGGTCGAGGCGAAGCGCAGGCGCTCGCCGTTGCGCGACAGGTACAAGGGTTTGACGCCCAGGCGGTCGCGGGCGAGGAACAGGCGCTGGTTGTCGCGCTCCCAGATGGCCAGGGCGAACATGCCATTGAGCTTGGGCAGCAAGGCCGCGCCCCAGGCGTGGTAGCCCTTGAGCAGCACCTCGGTGTCGCCGTCGGACCAGAAGCTGTAGCCCAGGGCTTGCAGCTCCTGGCGTAGTTCGGGGAAGTTGTAGATGGCGCCGTTGAAAGCCAGCGACAGGCCCAGGGTGTTGTCGACCATCGGCTGGGCAGAGCCGTCGGACAGGTCCATGATCTTCAGGCGCCGGTGGCCGAGGGCGATCGGGCCTTGGCTATGGAAGCCCCAGGCATCCGGGCCGCGGGGCGCCAGGTGATGGGTTATGCGCTCTACCGCAGCCAGGTCGGCTGGGCGAGGGGCTTGGTCGATGGGGGTGAAACGCAACTCTCCTGCTAATCCGCACATAGGTCCTTACCGGTTTTTCCGTTGGGGAGGGGGTGCCCCGGATTAGGGCACCTTAAGGAACTGACCCATGTGCTTTGCGAGAGTTTTAGACCGATCTGTTATATGGGGTGGGGCCGGCAGGTGCCTGTCTTGGGTATTGTGGTGTTGCGGACATCGAGCGCCGCCCGCGCGGCGCTTCGCGGGACAAGCCCGCTCCCACATTTGTTGCAACGTGCCGAACCTGTCAGGCCATGGTTGTCAGTCTTGTTGCCTTGACGCGATTTCCCGGCTGGCGCTACCGCCGCCTTGCCAGTCTCAAACTCTCCACCAAAGCGGGCAACGCCTCTCTCACAGGCATGGCCACGTTGCAACAAATGTGGGAGCGGGCTTGTCCCGCGAAGCGCCGCGCGGGCGGCGCTCGGTCTCAAGCCACAACAAATCCAACGCCATGCCCCCGGCCCGATCACTTGCCTCGAATCAACCTGCGCAAGGCAAACCGGTTCGGATGACAGGCCTCCGCCACCGCCCGTGGCACCGGCAGCGGCTCCCCGCACACCCACGCCGCCACCAGCTCGCCACTCAATGGCGCGGTGATCAACCCGCGCGAGCCATGCCCACTGTTCACATACAACCCATCCAGCCAGGGGCAGGCCACATCCGGCACCTGCCGCGCATCCCGGCCCAGCACTGCATAGGCCTGGGCGAACGCCTGCGCATCCGCCATCGGCCCGACGATCGGCAGGTAGTCCGGGCTGGTGCAACGGAACGCCGCACGCCCCTGCAATTGCCCAGGGTCCAGCTCGGCGGTGCCCAGGCGCCGGGCCAGGTCGAGCGAAATCTCGTCCAGCAATGCCAGGTTGCCCTGGTGCTCGGCCACTGTCGGCGCAAGGTCTGTGGCGTGGAAGTCGAAGCTCGCCCCCAAGGTATGTTCATCCCCACGCGGCGGCGCCACATAGCCTTCCGCACACACCACGGTGCGCAGCGCGCGGCTGCTGGCGGTGGCCGGCAGGCGGGTGATCTGCCCGCGGATGCGCTTGAGCGGCAGCTGCGCGCATGGCTCGAAGCGCAGTACGTCGGCGGCGCCGGCCAGCACCACCACCCGCGCGCTGGCCAGCAGCTGTTCGCCAGCCCAGGCTTGCCACTGCCCGTCTACCTTGCGCAGCTCGAGCACTTCCTGGTGCGTCAGCAGGTTGATACCCGGGTGCTGCAACTGCTGCTGGCACAGCGCTGGTGGGTGTACCCAGCCACCTTCGGGATAGAACAGCCCACCAGCCGGCAAGGCCACCCCGGCGATGGCTTCGGCCTCAGCACGTTCCAGCGAGTGCAGAAGACCGGGTTCGAAGGCGCCAGCCAGTTTGCCCTGGCGTTCGGCTTCCTTGCTGTCGAAGGCCAGTTGCAGCACGCCGCAGGCATCCCAGTCGCGGCCACGTTGCAGGCGCTGCAGCTGGCGCCGGGTGTAGCCGAAACCGGCCAGGATCATCTGCGACAGCGCCGTGCCGTGGGCAGACAGCTTCAGGTACAGCACCCCTTGCGGGTTACCCGAAGCTTCCTGAGCCGGGGTGTGGTGACGTTCCAGCACGGTAACCTGCCAGCCACGCCGGGCCAGGCTGGCGGCGGTTGTGCTGCCGGCGAGCCCGGCGCCAATCATCAGTGCTTCACGCGGCCCCGCTGCGGCAGCAGGGCGGGCGTACCATGGCGCGCCGGGGCTGGGCACAGGGCCGACGTAGGCGCCGCTCATCACTTCCCATTTCTTGCCGATGCCCGGCACCTTCTTCATGGCGAAGCCGGCGTCGACCAGGCTGCGGCGTACCCAGCCGGTGGTGGTGAAGGTGCCTAGCACCGTGCCCGGGTGTGACAGCCGTGCAAGCTGCGCGAACAGCTCCGGGGTCCACATGTCGGGGTTCTTGGCCGGGGCGAAGCCGTCGAGGAACCACACGTCGATCTGCGCATCGAGTTGCGGCAACTGTTCCAGTGCGTCGCCTATCAGCAGGGTGAGGGTGACCCTGCCGTTGTCGAAGGTGAACTGCTGGAAGCCCGGGTGCACTGCCACGTACTGCTCCAGCAGGGGCTGGCTGTAGGCCGCCAGTTCCGGCCACAGGCGCATGGCGCGGGCCATGTCGTCGCGACCGAGGGGGTACTTTTCGACGCTGACGAAGTGCAGGCGGGCCTCGGCGTGGGCGTGTTGCTCGAACAGTTGCCAGGCGCAGTAGAAGTTCATGCCGGTGCCGAACCCGGTTTCGCCGATCACCAGGCAGGCGTGCGGGGCGAGGTTGGCAAGGCGCTCGGCCAGGCGGGTTTGCCCAAGAAACACGTGCTTGGTTTCTTCGATGCCTTCGTTGACCGCGAAATAGACGTCGTCGTATTGCCGCGAATGGGGGCGGCCCTGGTCGTCCCAGTCGATCTGGGCGTGCTGGAGGAGGGTGGACATGGTTGGCTCGGTTGCAGCGGATGGGCGGATTTTATGCCATCCGGGAGGTTTGCGCAGGCTGTGCCGGCCGCTTCGCGGGCACGCCCGCTCCCACAGGTACTGCACAAGCCTTCAAATCCGCTAGTCTTGCTTATCCATTGAAGGAGCCAGTGCATGTTCGAATCCGCAGAAATCGGCCACAGCATCGACAAGGAGGCTTACGACGCCGAGGTACCCGCTTTGCGCGAGGCCCTGCTCGAAGCCCAGTACGAACTCAAGCAGCAGGCGCGCTTCCCGGTGATCGTGCTGATCAACGGCATCGAGGGCGCCGGCAAGGGCGAGACGGTCAAGCTGCTTAACGAGTGGATGGACCCGCGCATGATCGATGTGCTCACCTTCGACCAGCAGACCGACGAAGAGCTGGCCCGCCCGCCGGCGTGGCGCTACTGGCGGGCCCTGCCACCGAAGGGGCGGATGGGCGTGTTCTTCGGCAACTGGTACAGCCAGATGCTGCAGGGGCGGGTGCATGGGGTGTTCAAGGATGCCGTGCTCGACCAGGCCATCACCGGCGCCGAACGGCTGGAGGAGATGCTGTGCGATGAAGGTGCGCTGATCATCAAGTTCTGGTTCCACCTGTCCAAGAAGCAGATGAAGGCGCGGCTGAAGTCGCTCAAGGACGACCCGCTGCACAGTTGGAAGATCAGCCCGCTGGACTGGCAGCAGTCGGAAACCTACGACCGTTTCGTGCGCTTTGGTGAGCGAGTGCTGCGCCGCACCAGCCGCGACTACGCGCCGTGGCATGTCATCGAGGGCGTCGACCCGAACTACCGCAGCCTGGCGGTAGGGCGCATCCTGTTGGAAAGCCTGCTGGCAGCACTGGATAACAGCCCCAAGGGCAAACACCGGGGCAACGTCGCCCCGCTGGGCCGCAGCATCGACCAGCTCAGCCTGCTTGGCGCGCTGGACATGACCTTGCGCCTGGACAAGTCCGACTACCAGGAGCAACTGGTCACCGAGCAAGCCCGCCTGGCCGGCCTGCTGCGCGACAAGCGCATGCGTCGGCATGCCCTGGTGGCGGTGTTCGAAGGCAATGACGCTGCCGGCAAGGGCGGTGCCATCCGCCGCGTGGCCGCCGCGCTGGACCCCCGCCAGTACCGTATCGTGCCGATTGCCGCACCCACGGAAGAAGAACGCGCGCAGCCATACCTGTGGCGGTTCTGGCGGCACATTCCGGCGCGTGGCAAGTTCACCATCTTCGACCGTTCCTGGTATGGACGGGTGCTGGTGGAGCGGGTGGAAGGTTTCTGCAGCCCGGCCGACTGGATGCGCGCCTACAGCGAGATCAACGATTTCGAGGAACAGCTGGTGAACGCCGGCACGGTGGTGGTCAAGTTCTGGCTGGCGATCGACCAGCAGACCCAGCTGGAGCGTTTCGAAGAGCGCGAGCAGATTCCGTTCAAGCGCTACAAGATCACCGAGGATGACTGGCGCAACCGCGACAAGTGGGACGACTATGTCCAGGCGGTGGGTGACATGGTCGACCGCACCAGCACCGAGATTGCGCCGTGGACGCTGGTGGAGGCCAACGACAAGCGCTGGGCGCGGGTGAAGGTGTTGCGCACCATCAACCAGGCGCTTGAGGCGGCGTTTGCCAAGGACAAGAAATAATCGAAGTTCCTGGTTGCCTGTGCCGGCCTCTTCGCGGGTAAACCCGCTCCCACAGGGACCCCACAAGATTCAACGGTTGTGTGAATCCTGTGGGAGCGGGTTTACCCGCGAAGAGGCCAGAACAGCCAACCCACCCACCAAGCCATGCCCCAGAAGAATGACCTGATGAATTCTTTTCTCGGCACTCTCCACCGTCCCCGCCCTCCAAGCCCGTAGAATTCAACCACCCCCACCACGGGCTTGATCGAGGATTTTATGCACACCATTACCGGCCGCTGGGGCTATGGCCTGTTCCTGGCACTTCTGACTGCGCTGCTCTGGGGCATCCTGCCGATCAAGCTCAAGCAGGTGCTGCAAGTGGTCGACCCGGTCACCGTCACCTGGTACCGCCTGCTGGTCTCCGGCGGCCTGCTGTTTGCCTGGCTGGCCGCCAAGCGCAGGTTGCCTTCCTTCGGCAAACTGGCGCCCAGGGGCAAGGGCCTGGTGGCTGTGGCCGTGCTCGGCCTGATGGGCAACTACGTGCTGTACCTGATCGGTCTGAACCTGCTTAGCCCGGGCACCGCGCAACTGGTCGTGCAGATCGGCCCGGTGCTGTTGCTGGTGGCCAGCGTGTTCGTGTTCCGCGAGCGTTTCAGCCTGGGGCAGGGCGTGGGCCTGCTGATCCTGCTGGCGGGGTTCGGGCTGTTTTTCAACCAGCGTCTGGAAGAGCTGCTGACCTCGCTCGGCACCTATACCACCGGCGTGCTGACCATTCTGCTGGCCACCAGCATCTGGGTGTTTTATGCGCTCAGCCAGAAGCAGCTGCTGACCGTGTGGAATTCGCAGCAGGTAATGATGGTGATCTACCTCAGCTGCGCCGCGCTGCTGACGCCCTGGGTGCACCCGTTGGAGGCGTTGCAGCTGAGCCCGGTGCAAGGTTGGCTGTTGCTGGCCTGTTGCCTGAATACCCTGGTGGCCTACGGCGCGTTCGCCGAGGCGCTGGCGCACTGGGAAGCATCGCGGGTGAGTGCCACGCTGGCGCTGACCCCGCTGGTGACCTTTGTCGCGGTGGCGCTGGCGGCATTGGTGTGGCCTGAGTATGTGCAGGCCGAAGACATCAATGCGCTGGGCTATGTGGGGGCGGTAACCGTGGTGCTGGGCTCGGCGGTGGTGGCGCTGGGGCCTTCGCTGGTGGCCGGGTGGCGGGCGCGCAGGGCGCGGCTGGCCCAGGTTCATTGATCGCCTGTACCGGCCTCTTCGCGGGTGAACCCGCTCCCACAGGGATCCCACAATATTCAGCCTGGTGGTAATCCTGTGGGAGCGGGTTCACCCGCGAAAGGGCCGGTAAAGGCAGTGCACGACTCAGCTCTTGCCACCCGGCGCCAGCATGTTCTCCGGCCTCACCCACTGGTCGAACTGCTCATTGGTCAGGTACTTCAACTCCAGTGCCGCCTCGCGCAAGGTCTTGCCTTCGCCATAGGCCTTCTTGGCAATTTCCGCCGCCTTGTCATAGCCAATATGCGGGTTCAGCGCCGTTACCAGCATCAGCCCCCGCTCCAGGTGCGCCGCCATCTGCTCGGCATCCGGCTCGATGCCCGCCACGCAGTGCTGCTGGAAGTTGCGGCAGCCGTCAGCCAGCAATTCGATCGACTGCAGCAGGTTGTGGATGATCACCGGCTTGAACACGTTCAGCTGCAAATGCCCCTGGCTGGCGGCAAAGCCGATTGCCGCGTCGTTGCCCAGCACCTGGCAGGCCAGCATCGACAGCGCTTCGCACTGGGTCGGGTTGACCTTGCCGGGCATGATCGAGCTACCCGGCTCGTTGGCCGGCAGGCGTACCTCGGCCAGCCCGGCGCGCGGGCCGGAACCCAGCAGGCGCAGGTCGTTGGCGATTTTCATCAGGGCCACGGCCAGGGTCTTCAGCGCGCCGGCCAGGCTGGTCAGGGGCTCGTGGCCGGCAAGGGCAGCGAACTTGTTCGGCGCAGTGACGAATGGCAGGCCGGACAGCGCCGCCAGTTCGGCGGCGATGGCTTCGGCAAAACCATGCGGGGCGTTGAGCCCGGTACCCACGGCAGTGCCGCCCTGGGCCAGTTCGCATACCGCCGGCAGGGTGGCGCGGATGGCGCGCTGGGCATAGTCGAGCTGGGCGACGAAGGCCGACACTTCCTGGCCGAAGGTGATCGGCGTGGCGTCCATCATGTGCGTGCGGCCGGTCTTCACCAGCGTGTGGTGGCGTGCCGACAGCTCGGCCAGCCCCGAGGAAAGCTCTGCGATGGCCGGCAGCAACTTGTCGTGCACCGCATGCGCCGCAGCGATGTGCATGGCGGTAGGGAAGCAGTCGTTGGAACTCTGCGAGCGGTTGACGTGGTCGTTGGGGTGCACTGGCGCCTTGCCGCCACGGCCCTTGCCGGCCAATTCGTTGGCCCGGCCGGCGATCACTTCGTTGACGTTCATGTTGCTCTGGGTGCCGCTGCCGGTCTGCCAGACCACCAGCGGGAACTGGTCGTCATGCTGGCCGTCCAGCACTTCGTCGGCGGCCTGTTCGATCAGCCGGGCGATGTCGGCTGGCAAGTCACCGTTACGGTCGTTGACGCGTGCCGCGGCCTTCTTGATCAGCGCCAGGGCGTGCAGCACCGCGATGGGCATGCGTTCCTTGCCAATGGCGAAGTTGATCAGCGAACGCTGGGTCTGCGCACCCCAGTAGGCGTCCTCAGGAACTTCGACCGGGCCCAGGCTGTCTGTCTCGATACGGCTCATTCTGTACTCACTCCTGTGTAGTTCGAAATCGCAGTTTAGGCCCTGATTCGACCGAGCGGTTCCATCGCTCGTCGTGCCACTTGAGCACATCGCCACCACGGCGCAGAATGCTCTACTCTGAGGTACCCGCCTCCCTCTCTTCCGAAGGAAATGCAATGACCCGTCTCCGTGTCCTTTGTGCCGCCGTTGCCCTGGCTTGCGCCAGCGGCCAGGTACTCGCTGCCACCGCCAGCCACAACGCTGCTGCCGAGAAATTCCTGACCCTGGCCAACGCCGACAAGCTGGGCACCCCGGTGTACATGCAGGTCCAGCAGATGTTCGCCCAGCGTTTCGCCCAGACCAAGGCCCCGGCCGCCAAGCAGCCGGTGCTGGAAAGCTACCAGGCCAAGGCCAACGCCGCGCTGGACAACGCCATCGGTTGGAACAAGCTGAAGCCGAAGATGGTCGACCTGTACACCCAGACCTTCACCGAGCAGGAGCTCAAGGACCTGGTCAAGTTCTACGAATCGCCGCTGGGCAAGAAAGTGCTGCGCGAAATGCCCAAGGTCACCCAGCAGTCGGCCCAGCTGACCCAGCAGAGCCTGGAGCCAGCGGTACCGGTGGTGAACAAGCTGCTGGACGACATGACCAAGGAACTGGACCCGAACGCTGGCAAGGCCGCTGCCCCGGCAAAGAAGTGAGTACGCCGCGATGACCATGCAACAGCGTATCGAACAGCAGCTGGCTGCCCTGGCGCCGCAACACCTGCAAGTGCTCAACGAAAGCCACATGCACAGTCGTGGTCAGGAGACCCACTACAAGGCAGTGATCGTCAGCGAGCAGTTTGCCGGGTTGAACAGCGTCAAGCGCCACCAGAAGGTGTACGCCACCATGGGTGAGCTGATGGGCGAGATCCATGCCCTGGCCATCCACACCTACACCGCCGAAGAGTGGGCCAAGGTCGGCGTTGCACCGGCCTCGCCTGTGTGCGCGGGCGGCGGGCACTGAAACCTTGCTGTTGTTCTGGTAGAATCCTGCAAGATCCGGGGGCCGCTTTGCGGCCCTTTCGCGACACAAGGCCGCTCCTACAGGGGACCGCAACAGCCATCGGGTTGTGCATTCCCTTGTAGGAGCGGCCTTGTGTCGCGAAAGGGGCGCAAAGCGCCCCCAAGCTTTTTCTACACCTGTCAAACCCGGTCCGCCCCTTACGAGGGCAACCACCTGGAGAACCTGCTTCATGTCCCAACCCATCGTCGTCGCGGCGCTGTACAAGTTCGTCACCCTGGAAGACTACGTCGAGCTGCGCGAACCGCTGCTCAAGGCCATGCTCGACAACAACGTCAAAGGCACCCTGCTGCTGGCCCACGAGGGCATCAACGGCACCGTGTCGGCCACCCGCGAAGGCATCGACGGCCTGCTGGCCTGGCTGCGCAACGACCCGCGCCTGGCCGATGTCGACCACAAGGAATCGTACTGCGACGAACAGCCGTTCTACCGCACCAAGGTCAAGCTCAAGAAAGAGATCGTCACCCTCGGCGTGCCGGGCGTGGACCCGAACCAGGCGGTCGGTACCTACGTCGAGCCCAAGGACTGGAACGCGCTGATCAGCGACCCGGAAGTGCTGCTGATCGACACCCGCAACGACTACGAAGTGGCCATCGGCACCTTCAAGGGCGCCATCGACCCGAAGACCGAAACCTTCCGCGAGTTCCCCGACTACATCAAGGCCAACTTCGACCCGAGCAAGCACAAGAAGGTTGCCATGTTCTGCACCGGCGGCATTCGTTGCGAAAAAGCCTCCAGCTACATGCTCGGTGAAGGCTTCGAGGCGGTCTATCATCTTAAGGGCGGCATCCTGAAGTACTTCGAGGAAGTGCCTCAGGAAGAAAGCCTGTGGGACGGCGACTGCTTCGTCTTCGACAACCGCGTCACGGTGCGCCATGACCTGAGCGAAGGCGAGTACGACCAGTGCCACGCCTGCCGCCACCCGATCAATGCAGAGGAGCGCGCGTCCGAGCACTATTCGCCAGGGGTCAGCTGCCCGCATTGCTGGGACAGCCTGAGCGAGAAGACCCGGCGCAGCGCCATCGACCGGCAGAAGCAGATCGAGCTGGCCAAGGCCCGCAACCTGCCGCACCCGATCGGTTACAACTACAAAGCCGAGGCTTGATGCATGTCTGCACGCCTGATCTATGTGATGGACCCGATGTGCTCCTGGTGCTGGGGTTTCGCACCCGTGGCCGCGGCCCTGATCGCCCAGGCGCGTGATGCAGGCGTGCCTACCCACCTGGTGCCGGGCGGGCTGCGTACCGGCGGCAGCGCCCTGGACAGCTCTACCCGCAAGTACATTCTCGAACACTGGCAGGCAGTGGCCGATGCCACCGGCCAGCCGTTCCGCTTCGAGGGGGCCATGCCCGACGGCTTCGTCTACGACACCGAGCCGGCCTGCCGTGCCCTGGTCACTGCCCGCGAACTGGACACCGAGCGCGTCTGGCCGCTGCTGGCGCTGATCCAGCGTTCGTTCTACGAGCAGGGCGTGGACGTGACCGTTGCGCCGCATCTGGTCGACCTGGCCGAACAGGCAGGCTTCGACCGTGCCGTGTTCGCCGAGGCTTTCGCCCGTGCCGACACCCGCGCTGCCACTGCAGCCGATTTCAGCTGGGCCCAGGACCTGGGCATCGCCGGTTTCCCGACCCTGCTGGCCGAACGCAATGGCCAGCTGGCCCTGCTGACCAACGGCTACCAGCCGCTGGAGCGCCTGCAACCCTTGCTCGGCCGCTGGCTGCAGCAGGCCGCCTGTGCTTGATGTGCCTGGGTCACCCGACCCGGTGCCGGGCAAGCCTCACACTGCGGCCGATCGACTGAGCTGGGCGGAAATCCGCCGCCTGGCCCTGCATCACAAGAAAAACCTCTGGTCCGCCAACCTGATCGCCGTATTGGCGGCCTGCTGCAGCGTGCCCATCCCGCTGCTGCTGCCGCTGCTGGTGGACGAAGTACTGCTGGGCCATGGCGATGCCGCGTTGAAGTGGATGAACCACCTGCTGCCGTCCAGCTGGCAGGTGGCGGCGGGCTATATCGGCCTGATGTTGCTGCTGACCCTGTGCCTGCGCCTGGCCGCGCTGGCGTTCAACGTGATCCAGGCCAAGCTGTTCGCCGGCCTGGCCAAGGACATCGTCTACCGCCTGCGCATTCGCCTGATCGAGCGGCTCAAGCGCATTTCGCTGAAGGAATACGAAAGCCTGGGCAGCGGCACGGTGACCACCCATCTGGTCACCGACCTGGACACCCTCGACAAGTTCGTCGGCGAAACCCTGAGCCGCTTCCTGGTGGCCATGCTGACCCTGACCGGCACGGCGGCCATCCTGGTCTGGATGCACTGGCAGCTGGCCTTGCTGATATTGCTGTTCAACCCGCTGGTGATTTACTTCACCGTGCAGTTGGGCAAGCGCGTCAAGCACCTGAAAAAGCTCGAGAACGACAGCACCGCGCGGTTTACCCAAGCGCTGGCGGAAACCCTCGATGCCATTCAGGAAATCCGCGCCAGCAACCGCCAGGGCTACTTCCTCGGCCGCCTTGGCCTGCGCGCCCGCGAAGTGCGCGACTACGCCGTGGACTCGCAGTGGAAAAGCGATGCCAGCGGCCGCGCCAGTGGCCTGTTGTTCCAGTTCGGCATCGATATCTTCCGCGCCGCGGCCATGCTCACCGTGCTGTTCTCCGACCTTTCGATCGGGCAGATGCTGGCGGTGTTCAGCTACCTGTGGTTCATGATCGGCCCGGTGGAGCAACTGCTCAACCTGCAATATGCCTACTACGCCGCCGGTGGTGCGCTGAGCCGCCTGAACGAGCTGCTGGCACGCGCCGACGAGCCGCAGTACCCGGCTGCCAGCGACCCGTTCGCCGGCCGCGATACGGTGGGCATCGAAGTGCGCGACCTGCGCTTTGCCTATGCCGACGAGCCGGTGCTCGAACACCTCGACCTGTCCATCGCCCCGGGCGAGAAAGTGGCGATCGTCGGCGCCAGCGGTGGTGGCAAGAGCACGCTGGTGCAACTGTTGCTGGGCCTCTATAGCGCCCAGGCCGGCACCATTCGCTTTGGCGGTGCCAGCCTGCAGGAAATCGGCCTGGAGACCCTGCGCGAAAACGTTGCGGTTGTGTTGCAGCACCCCTCGTTGTTCAACGACACCGTGCGCGCCAACCTGACCATGGGCCGTGACTGCAGCGACGAGGCCTGCTGGCAGGCGCTGCGTATCGCCCAGCTGGATGCCACCATCGCCGCCTTGCCGCAGGGCCTGGATAGTGTGGTGGGACGCTCCGGCGTGCGCTTGTCCGGTGGCCAGCGCCAGCGCCTGGCCATTGCCCGCATGGTGCTGGCCGAACCCAAGGTGGTGATCCTCGACGAAGCCACCTCGGCGCTGGATGCTGCCACCGAATACAACCTGCACCAGGCCCTGGCGCGCTTCCTCAGTGGCCGCACCACACTGATCATCGCCCACCGCCTGTCGGCGGTGAAGCAGGCCGACCGGGTGCTGGTGTTCGACGGCGGGCACGTGGCCGAGGATGGCGACCATCAGCAGCTGATTGCCGAGGGTGGGTTGTATGCCAAGCTTTACGGGCACCTGCAGCAGAGCTGAATTTTTGGCAGCCTGTGCGGGCCCTATCGCCGGCAAGCCAGCTCCCACAGGTATCCCACAATGCTCAGGCCTGTGGTAATCCTGTGGGAGCTGGCTTGCCGGCGATAGGGCCGGGAAGGCCATGCAAAAATTCCCCAGTTCCCTGCCATAAAAAACCCAACCGCCGGTATGGCAAATGGCCTACGCTGTGCTTTGTCTGGGTTGATTTGCGCCTTATCTGCTCTGTGACAGGGACTCCATGAAGGGACATCGCACTCTAGAAGCGCCAAAGTTGCTCGGCATCACCTGGCCCTTCATCGCCGTTGTGGTCTTCCAGGTAGCCTTGGGCAGCCTCAGCCTTTATACGCTCTCGGCCGTGCGTGCCTATGTGGCGGGCGAGAGCCTTTGGTCCAAGGCGCAGAAAGACGCCATCTACTACCTCAACCTGTACGCCGAAACCCGCGACGACAGCACCTACCATCGCTATCGCCAGGCCATCACCGTGCCCCAGGGCGACCACCAACTGCGCGAGGTGCTCGACCAGCCCAGCCCCGACCTGGACGCCGCACGCCAGGCCGTGCTGCAAGGCGGTAACCACCCCGACGATGTCGAGCGGATCATCTGGTTCTACCGCAACTTTCGCAACGTCAGCTACATGCAGACGGCCATCGACTACTGGGACATCGGCGACGACTACCTGGGCAAGCTGGATATGCTGGCCATGGAAATGCGCAGCAGCTTCGCCGCTGGCCCGGTCGACGCCCGCACCGTCAGCGACTGGAAGGCGCGCATCGTCACCATCAACGAAGGGGTAACCCCGGCCGCCAAGGCGTTCAGCGATGCCCTGGGCGAAGGCTCGCGCATGCTGCTGCGGGTGCTGCTGATCACCAACCTGCTGACCGCGATGTTCCTGATTGCCATTGCCTGGCGCCGCTCCAGCAAGCTGCTGGCCCAGCGCCAGGCCTTTGCCAGCGCCCTGCAGGAAGAAAAGGAACGGGCGCAGATTACCCTGCAGGCCATTGGCGATGCGGTGATTACCACCGATGTAGAGGGCAGTATCGGCTACCTGAACCCGGCCGCCGAGCATCTGACCCACTGGCAGGCCGGCCAAGCCCAGGGCCTGCCGCTGTCGGCGCTGTTCAGCCTGGTGGACGAGCAAGCCGAGGAGGACGGCCGCAGCCTGGTCGAGCAGGTACTCAGCGGCAGCCTCAAGGGTGGCGCCGAACATGCCAGGCTGATCCAGCGCCTGGACGGTAGCACCGTGTCGGTCAACCTGGTCGGCTCGCCGATCGTCAATGACGGCCAGGTCAGCGGCATCGTGCTGGTGCTGCACGACATGACCCAGGAGCGCCAGTACATCGCCAACCTGTCCTGGCAGGCGACCCACGACGCCCTGACCGGCCTGGCCAACCGCCGCGAGTTCGAATACCGCCTGGAGCAGGCGCTGAACGACCTGGCGCGTCAGCCCGGGCGGCATTCGCTGATGTTCCTCGACCTCGACCAGTTCAAGCTGGTCAACGATACCTGCGGGCATGCCGCCGGCGACGAGTTGCTGCGGCACATCTGCGCCGTGCTGCAGTCCGGCCTGCGTGAAGGCGACACCCTGGCCCGGCTGGGTGGGGACGAATTCGGCGTGCTGCTGGAAAACTGCCCGCCCGACCAGGCCGAGCGTATCGCCGAGCAGCTGCGCCAACTGGTGCAGAGCCTGCATTTCGTGTGGAAGGGGCGCCCGTTCGTCACCACCGTCAGCGTCGGCCTGGTGCACATGGCGCAGGCCCCAGGCACCCTCGAAACCTCGCTGCGCGCCGCCGACATGGCCTGCTACATGGCCAAGGAAAAGGGCCGCAACCGCGTTCAGGTGTACCATGCCGACGACAGCGAGCTGTCCATGCGCTTTGGCGAAATGGCCTGGATCCAGCGCTTGCACGTGGCCCTGGAAGAAAACCGCTTCTGCCTGTACGCCCAGGAAATCGCCCCGCTGAAAACCTTCGAAGGCCCCGGCCATATCGAGATCCTGCTGCGCCTGCACGACGAAAGCGGGCGGACCATCCTGCCCAGCAGCTTCATCCCGGCGGCCGAGCGCTATGGCCTGATGACCGCGCTGGACCGCTGGGTGGTGCGCAATGTGTTCCTGGTCATCCGCCAGTGCCTGGACGAAGGGCGCGAGGGGCCGTTGTCGATCTGTGCGATCAACCTTTCGGGGTCGAGTATCGGCGACGACAAGTTCCTCGAATACCTGCAACGCCTGTTCGTCGAATACGCCATCCCGCCGCGGATGATCTGTTTTGAAATCACCGAAACCAGCGCCATAGCCAACCTTGGCAGCGCCATTCGTTTCATCAACGAATTGAAGGGGCTGGGTTGTCGCTTCTCGCTCGATGATTTCTGCGCTGGCATGTCGTCGTTCGCCTATCTCAAGCATTTGCCCGTGGATTACCTGAAGATCGACGGGAGTTTCGTCAAGGACATGCTCGACGACCCGGTCAACCGGGCCATGGTCGAGGTCATCAACCACATCGGTCACGTAATGGGCAAGCGCACCATTGCCGAATTCGTCGAAACACCCTTGATCGAGCAGGCCTTGCAGGAAATTGGCGTGGATTACGCCCAGGGCTACCTCATCGAACGCCCTCAGGTGTTCACCTGTGACAGTCTGCAGCGCCAACGGATCGCCGCCCGGCCTCTGTTGCAGCGGGCGCCTGGCACGTTTCGCTAGCTAGAAATCACAAGGATCAAGGAGCTGAAAGTGATTGACGCATTCGTTCGTATCGGGCCGTTGATGGATCCCGCCAGCTACCCCCAATGGGCCCAGCAACTGATTGAAGACTGCCGCGAGAGCAAGCGCCGGGTCGTCGAGCACGAGTTCTACGCGCGCCTGCGCGATGGCCAGCTGAAGCAATCGACCATTCGCCAGTACCTGATCGGTGGCTGGCCGGTGGTGGAGCAGTTCTCGCTGTACATGGCCCACAACCTGACCAAGACCCGCTATGGCCGACACCAGGGCGAAGACATGGCGCGGCGCTGGCTGATGCGCAACATCCGTGTCGAGCTCAACCATGCCGACTACTGGGTGAACTGGTGCCAGGCGCATGGCGTGCACCTGCACGAGCTGCAGGCCCAGGATGTACCGCCAGAGCTGAACGGGTTGAATGACTGGTGCTGGCGCGTGTGCGCGACCGAGAACCTGGCCATTTCCATGGCGGCGACCAATTACGCCATCGAGGGTGCGACCGGTGAATGGTCGGCGGTGGTGTGTTCCACCGACACCTATGCGCTGGGCTTCCCGGAGGACCAGCGCAAGCGGGCGATGAAGTGGCTGAAGATGCATGCCCAGTATGACGACGCGCACCCGTGGGAGGCGCTGGAGATCATTTGCACCCTGGCTGGCGAGAACCCGACCCTGGGGCTGCGCAATGAACTGCGCAAGGCGATTTGCAAGAGCTATGACTGCATGTACCTGTTCCTGGAACGGTGCATGCAGCTGGAAGGGCGCCAGCAGGGGCGCATGCGGCCGACGTTGGCCGCCGGCTGAGTGTTCGCCTGTCCCGGCCTCTTCGCGGGTGAACCCGCTCCCACAGGATAATCACCGCCCATGAGGGCAGTGCAGTACCTGTGGGAGCGGGTTCACCCGCGAAAGGGCCGGTACAGGCAAAAGTCTTACTGGGCGTTGAACGCCTGCCCATTCACCCCTTTGCTGTCCGGCCCCATCAGGTACAGGTACACCGGCATGATCTCTTCGGGCAGCGGGTTGTTCTGCGGGTTTTCGCTGGGGTAGGCCTGTGCCCGCATTGCCGTGCGCGTGGCGCCTGGGTTGATGCTGTTGGAGCGCACCGGTGCAACGTCTTCCAGCTCATCGGCCAGGGTCTGCATCAGGCCCTCGGTGGCGAACTTGGACACGCCATAGGCGCCCCAGTAGGCCCGGCCCTTGCGCCCGACGCTGCTGCTGGTGAACACCACCGAAGCGTCTTCCGACAGCTTCAGCAGCGGCAGCAATGTGCTGGTGAGCATGAAGGTGGCATTGACGTTGATGTGCATCACGCGCATGAAGTTGTCACCCGACAGCTGCTCCAGCGGTGTGCGCGGGCCGATGATCGAAGCGTTGTTCAGCAGGCCGTCGAGGCGGCCGAACTGGTCCTCGATCATCACCGCCAGTTCGTCGTACTGGTGGGGCAGGGCGGTTTCCAGGTTGAACGGGATCACCACCGGTTGCGGGTGCCCGGCGGCTTCGATCTGGTCATAGACCTCGTTGAGGTTGGCCTCGGTCTTGCCCAGCAGCAGCACGGTGGCGCCCAGCGCAGCGTAGGCCTTGGCGGCAGCGGCGCCGATGCCGCGGCCGGCACCGGTAACCAGGATGACCCGGCCTTGCAGCAGGTCGGGGCGGGCGGTGTAGTCGAACATGGTAGGTCCTTCGAGTTCGTTGGCGCGGCACCGTCCCTTGTGGGAGCGGGTTCACCCGCGAATGCGTACGTTCAGGTGCCGATGTTGTCCGGGCTGACGCATTCGCGGGTGAACCCGCTCCCACAGGGGCTGTGCTGCGGTCTAGGCGGGGTTCAGCAGCCGCACAGCGCGCTGTCGATAACCTTGCGCAGTTCCAGTGGGTGGTCCACCACCACATCGGCACCCCAGTTGTTGGGGTTGTCCTCTGGATGAATATAGCCGTAGCGCACCGCCGCCGTGCGGGTGCCGGCGTCGCGGCCAGACTCGATGTCGCGCAGGTCGTCGCCGACGAACAGTACGCTGGTCGGGTCCAGGTCCAGGGTCTTGCAGGCGAGGATCAGCGGCTCGGGGTCGGGCTTGCTGTTTTTCACGTGGTCCGGGCAGATCAGCAGCGCCGAACGCTCGGCCAGGCCCAGTTGCTGCATGATCGGCTCGGCGAAGCGCACCGGCTTGTTGGTGACCACGCCCCACAGCAGGTTGCCTTTCTCGATGTCGGCCAGCAGCTCGGCCATGCCGTCGAACAGCTTGCTGTGCACTGCACAGTCGCGCTGGTAGCGCTCGAGGAACTCCAGGCGCAGGGCCTCGAAGCCTTCGGCTTCCGGGCTCATGGCGAAGGTCGCGGCGACCATCGCCCGGGCACCGCCGGAGATCACATCACGGATCAGCTTGTCATCAACGGCCGGCAGGCCGCGCTCGGCAAGCATGGCCTGGCAGATGGCGATGAAGTCCGGCGCCGTGTCGAGCAAGGTGCCGTCCATGTCGAAGAGTACTGCTCGCAAACGCATGCTTATTCCTCGCGCAGGGTCTGGACCATGTAATTGACGTCGACGTCGCTGCTGAGCTTGTAGTGCTTGGTCAGCGGGTTGTAGGTCAGGCCGATGATATCCTTCACCTGCAGGCCGGCAACGCGGCTCCAGGCGCCCAGCTCGGACGGGCGGATGAACTTCTTGAAGTCGTGGGTGCCGCGCGGCAGCATCTTCAGGATGTACTCGGCGCCGACGATGGCCAGCAGGTAGGCCTTGGGGTTGCGGTTGATGGTGGAGAAGAACACCTGGCCGCCAGGCTTGACCATGCGGTAGCAGGCGCGAATGACCGAAGATGGGTCGGGCACGTGCTCGAGCATTTCCAGGCAGGTGACCACGTCGAACTGTTCAGGCATTTCCTCGGCCAGGGCTTCGGCGGTGATCTGCCGGTACTCCACCTGCACGCCCGACTCCAGCTGGTGCAGCTGGGCCACGGCCAGTGGCGCCTCGCCCATGTCGATGCCGGTGACCGTGGCGCCGCGCAGGGCCATCGCTTCGCTGAGGATGCCGCCACCGCAACCCACATCCAGCACTTTCTTGCCGGCGAGGCTGGCGCGTTCGTCGATCCAGTTGACGCGCAGCGGGTTGATTTCGTGCAGCGGCTTGAACTCGCTTTCGCGGTCCCACCAGCGGTGGGCCAGCGCTTCGAACTTGGCGATTTCGGCGCGGTCGACGTTGCTCATTAGAACAGTCCTCTGAAACTTCGCAAAATTGCGCCGGAGTATACCCGAGCGCTCGGCCCCGAGGGTCGCTATAATCGCCGGCTTTTGATATCCGAACGACGGGGAGAGGCGATGCGCGAGCGACTTTTGGCGGCGGAGAAGGTGACCGGGATCCGCTGGCAGGGCGGCGTCCTGCACCTGCTCGACCAGCGCCTGCTGCCGTCGCAAGAGCACTGGCTGGCCTGCGACAATGTCGCGCAGGTGGCGGCGGCGATCCGCGACATGGCCGTGCGCGGCGCGTCGGCCATCGGCATTGCCGCGGCCTATGGCCTGGTGCTGGCCCTGGAAGAGCGGCTGGCCGAGGGTGGCGACTGGGAAATGGACCTGGAAGAAGACTTCCTTACCCTGGCTGAGGCGCGCCCTACCGCCGCCAACCTGTTCTGGGCGCTGAACCGCATGCGCGAGCGCCTGCAGCGGCTGCGCCCGGACGAAGATGTGCTGGCGGCGCTGGAGGCCGAAGCGCAGGCCATCCACGAAAGCGACCGCGAAGCCAACCTGACCATGGCCCAGCAGGGAATCGAGCTGATCCGCCGCCACCAGGGCAACGCCCAGGCCCTGCTCACCTACGGCAACGCCGGCGCCCTGGCCTGCGGTGGCTTCGGTACCGCGCTGGGGGTGATCCGCGCCGGCTACCTGGAGGGTATGGTCGAGCGGGTATATGCCGGCGAGACCCGCCCTTGGCTGCATGGCTCGCGCCTGACCGCCTGGGAGCTGGCCAACGAGGGCATTCCGGTGACCCTGTGCGCCGATTCGGCACTGGCCCACCTGATGAAAAGCAAGGGCATCACCTGGGTGGTGGTGGGTGCGGACTGCATCGCCGCCAACGGCGATGTGGCCAGCAAGATCGGTACCTACCAGCTGGCAGTCAGTGCCATGCACCACGGCGTACGTTTCATGGTGGTGGCGCCGAGCACCAGCATCGACCTGAACCTGGCCACTGGCGAGGACATTCCGCTGGAAGAGCGCGCTGCCGACGAGTTGCTGGACATTGCCGGTACCCGGGTGGCGCCGGATGTCGAGGTGTTCAATCCGGTGTTCGATGTGACCCCGGCCGACCTGATCGACGTGATCGTGACCGAGCGCGGCATCGTCGAACGGCCTGATACGGCCAAGCTGGCGCAGTTGATCTGCCGCAAGCGCCTGCACTGATTTTTGCACTGCCTGTGCCGGCCTCTTCGCGGGTAAACCCGCTCCCACAGGGATAGCACAAGGCCTGAGGGCGGTGGTGTACCTGTGGGAGCGGGTTTACCCGCGAAGAGGCCGGCACAGGCTATAAAAAATCCAGATTTTCGCTCACGTGAGGCCACCTGCCACATCTCCCCACCTCCCATGCCTTTGTGATAACATCCGGCAGTTTCCAAGACCGCCCATCACGGCGGCCTTCATTGCGCAGATCCATGGCACAACTCATTGATTTGTCGTAAGTCGTCGCACCCTTATGCGCTGCGGCGGCGAGCTTCGTTCGGCCCTTGATGGAGCTGCGAAGTTTCACCAGAAAAAGGAATCAGGCTTCTCATGGGCGAACTGGCCAAAGAAATCCTCCCGGTCAATATCGAAGACGAACTGAGACAGTCTTACCTCGACTACGCGATGAGCGTGATTGTCGGGCGAGCGCTGCCCGATGCGCGTGACGGCTTGAAGCCCGTGCATCGTCGCGTTCTCTATGCGATGAGCGAACTGGGCAACGACTGGAACAAGCCGTACAAGAAATCCGCCCGTGTGGTCGGTGACGTGATCGGTAAGTACCACCCGCACGGCGACACCGCGGTCTACGACACCATCGTGCGTATGGCCCAGCCGTTCTCGCTGCGCTACCTGCTGGTCGACGGTCAGGGCAACTTCGGTTCGGTGGACGGCGACAACGCCGCAGCCATGCGATACACCGAAGTGCGCATGGCCAAGCTGGCCCACGAGCTGCTGGCCGACCTGCACAAAGAGACCGTCGACTGGGTGCCCAACTATGACGGCACCGAGCAGATCCCGGCGGTCATGCCGACCCGTATCCCCAACCTGCTGGTCAACGGTTCCAGCGGTATCGCCGTGGGCATGGCGACCAACATCCCGCCGCACAACCTCGGCGAGGTCATCGATGGCTGCCTGGCACTCATCGACAACCCCGAAGTCACCATCGATGAGCTGATGCAGCACATCCCTGGCCCGGACTTCCCGACTGCCGGCCTGATCAACGGCCGCCAGGGCATCATCGAGGCCTATCGTACCGGTCGTGGCCGCATCTACATGCGCGCCCGCTCCGAGATCGAAGACATCGACAAGGTCGGCGGCCGCCAGCAGATCGTGAT
Source organism: Pseudomonas sp. NLJ1 (assembly GCF_049486705.1). Classification (NCBI taxonomy): domain Bacteria; kingdom Pseudomonadati; phylum Pseudomonadota; class Gammaproteobacteria; order Pseudomonadales; family Pseudomonadaceae; genus Pseudomonas; species Pseudomonas sp. NLJ1. The sequence goes on from NZ_CP137735.1 coordinate 4,218,581, forward strand.
CACCGAGCTGCCGTACCAGCTGAACAAGGCGCGCCTGATCGAGAAGATCGCCGAGCTGGTCAAAGAGAAGAAGATCGAAGGCATCACCGAGCTGCGCGACGAGTCCGACAAGGACGGCATGCGCATCGTCATCGAGCTGCGTCGCGGCGAGGTGCCGGAGGTGGTGCTGAACAACCTCTACCAGCAAACCCAGCTGCAGAGCGTATTCGGCATCAACGTGGTGGCCCTGGTCGACGGCCGTCCGCGCCTGCTCAACCTCAAGGACCTGCTCGAAGCGTTCGTGCGTCACCGCCGTGAAGTGGTGACCCGCCGTACCGTGTTCGAGCTGCGCAAGGCCCGCGAACGCGGCCACATCCTCGAAGGCCAGGCGGTCGCGCTGTCCAACATCGACCCGGTCATCGCCCTGATCAAGGCCTCGCCGACCCCGTCCGAAGCCAAGGAAGCGCTGATTTCCACCGCCTGGGAATCCAGTGCCGTGCAGGTCATGGTCGAGCGCGCCGGCGCCGATTCCTGCCGCCCTGAGGACCTGCCGGAGCAGTACGGCCTGCGTGAGGGCAAGTACTACCTGTCGCCGGAACAGGCCCAGGCCATTCTCGACCTGCGCCTGCACCGCCTGACCGGCCTGGAGCATGAAAAGCTGCTGGCCGAGTACCAGGAAATCCTCGAACAGATCGGCGAACTGATCCGCATCCTCAGCAGCGCCGAGCGCCTGATGGAAGTGATCCGCGAAGAGCTGGAAGCCATCCGCGCCGAATATGGCGATGCCCGCCGCACCGAAATCCTCGATGCGCGCCACGACCTCAACTACGGCGACATGATCCCGGAAGAAGAGCGCGTGGTGACCATCTCCCACGGCGGCTACGCCAAGACCCAGCCGCTGTCTGCCTACCAGGCCCAGCGCCGTGGCGGCAAAGGCAAGTCGGCTACCGGGGTGAAGGACGAGGACTACGTCGAGCACCTGCTGGTCGCCAACAGCCACGCCACCCTGCTGCTGTTCTCCAGCAAGGGCAAGGTGTACTGGCTGAAGACCTACGACATTCCCGAGGCGTCCCGTGCCGCACGCGGCCGGCCAATGGTCAACCTGCTGCCGCTGGAGGAGGGTGAGCGTATCACCGCCATGCTGCAGATCGACCTCGAGGCCCTGCAGCAGAGCGCTGATGCCGACGAAGAGCTGGAGGATGCGGATGACACCGTGCTCGAAGGCGAAGTGGTCGAGGCCGAGGAAGTGGACGAGGAAGAGGGCGACACCCCTGAGTGGGTTGCCGAGCCGACTGGCGCCTACATCTTCATGGCCACCGCTTCGGGTACCGTGAAGAAGACCCCGCTGGTGCAGTTCGCCCGTCCGCGCTCCAACGGCCTGATCGCCCTGAAGCTGAAGGAAGGTGACACCCTGATCGCCGCGGCCATCACCGACGGTGCCAAGGAAGTGATGATGTTCTCCGACGCCGGCAAGGTGATCCGCTTCGCTGAAAGCGTGGTCCGCGAGATGGGCCGTAACGCCCGTGGCGTGCGCGGCATGAAGCTGGGCAAGGGCCAGCAGATCATCTCCATGTTGATTCCGGAATCCGGCGCGCAGATCCTCACCGCCTCCGAGCGTGGCTTCGGCAAGCGCACACCGCTGTCCAAGTTCCCGCGTCGCGGCCGTGGTGGCCAGGGCGTGATCGCCATGGGCACCAAGGGGCGCAACGGCCTGCTGATCGGCGCCATCCAGGTGCAGGAAGGCGAAGAGATCATGCTGATCTCCGACCAGGGCACGCTGGTGCGTACCCGCGTTGGCGAAGTGTCCAGCCTGGGCCGCAACACCCAGGGCGTGACCTTGATCAAGCTGGCTGCCGACGAGACGCTGGTGGGCCTGGAGCGTATCCAGGAGCCTTCCGAGGACGAGCTCGATGATGTGATCGAGACGGACGAAGAGGGTGTCGAGGCTGAAGCGCCAGACAACGAAGAAGCTGCTGGCGCCGAAGAGGCCCAGCAGGAGTAAGCAAGCGTAAAACCCGAACGGGGCGACCAAGGTCGCCCCGTTTGACTGATCAGGCCAGGCAATGCTCTCGAGGGTGATGCATTGCCCTGTGGGAGCGGGTTTACCCGCGAAGAAGGCACCGCGGTGGATGGCAAGGGCTTCGCCCTTGTTCGCGGGTGAACCCGCTCCCACAGTGTTCCTGGCAGCATTGAAGATTGACGATTTGTACCATTTGGCAGAGCGAGAGTGGATGTGAGCAAACGAGCCTTTAACTTCTGCGCAGGCCCTGCCGCGCTTCCTGACGCTGTCCTGCAGCGCGCCCAGGCCGAGATGCTGGATTGGCATGGCAAGGGCTTGTCGGTGATGGAAATGAGCCATCGCAGCGACGATTACGTGGCCATCGCCGAAAAGGCCGAGCAGGACCTGCGTGACCTGCTGTCCGTCCCCTCAAACTACAAGGTGCTGTTCCTGCAGGGCGGCGCCAGCCAGCAGTTCGCCGAAATCCCGCTGAACCTGCTGCCGGAAAACGGCACCGCCGACTACATCGAGACCGGCATCTGGTCGAAGAAGGCCATCGAGGAAGCGCGCCGCTTCGGCAACGTCAACGTCGCCGCCAGCGCCAAGCCCTACGACTACCTGGCCATCCCTGGCCAGAACGAGTGGAAGCTGACCAGCAACGCTGCCTACGTGCACTATGCGTCCAACGAGACCATCGGTGGCCTGCAGTTCGACTGGGTGCCAGAAACCGGTGACGTGCCACTGGTGGTCGACATGTCGTCCGACATCCTCTCGCGCCCCATCGACGTGTCGCAGTACGGCCTGATCTACGCCGGCGCGCAGAAGAACATCGGCCCGAGCGGCCTGGTAGTGGTGATCGTGCGCGAAGACCTGCTGGGCCGCGCCCGCAGCAGCTGCCCGACCATGCTCGACTACAAGGTTTCGGCCGACAACGGCTCGATGTACAACACCCCGGCCACCTACTCCTGGTACCTCTCGGGTCTGGTGTTCGAATGGCTGAAAGAGCAGGGTGGCGTCGATGCCATGGAGCAGCGCAACCGCGCCAAGAAAGACCGCCTGTACGGCTTCATCGACAGCAGCGAGTTCTACACCAACCCGATCAGCCACAACGCCCGTTCGTGGATGAACGTGCCGTTCCGCCTGGCTGACGAACGCCTGGACAAGGCCTTCCTCGCCGGCGCCGATGCCCGTGGCCTGCTCAACCTCAAGGGCCACCGTTCGGTAGGCGGCATGCGCGCCTCCATCTACAACGCCCTGGGCCTTGAAGCAGTCGAAGCCCTGGTGGCCTACATGGCCGAATTCGAGAAGGAGCACGGCTGATGTCCGAGCACGAGCTGAAGGCGCTGCGCGTTCGCATCGACAGCCTCGACGAGAAGATTCTCGAGCTGATCAGCGAGCGCGCCCGTTGCGCCCAGGAAGTGGCCAAGGTCAAGACCGCCTCGCTGGCGGAAGGCGAAAAGCCGGTGTTCTACCGCCCCGAGCGTGAAGCCGCCGTGCTCAAGCGCGTGATGGAGCGCAACAAGGGCCCGCTGGACAACGAAGAGATGGCGCGGTTGTTCCGCGAAATCATGTCGTCGTGCCTGGCCCTGGAAGAACCGCTGAAAATCGCCTACCTCGGCCCTGAAGGCACCTTCACCCAGGCTGCGGCCATGAAGCACTTCGGCCACGCGGTGGTCAGCCGGCCGATGGCAGCCATCGACGAAGTGTTCCGCGAAGTGGCGGCCGGTGCCGTCAACTTCGGCGTGGTGCCGGTGGAAAACTCCACCGAAGGCGCGGTCAGCCACACCCTGGACAGCTTCCTCGAGCACGACATGGTGATTTGCGGCGAAGTCGAGCTGCGCATCCACCACCACCTGCTGGTGGGCGAGAACACCAAGACCGACAGCATCACCCGCATCTACTCCCACGCCCAGTCACTGGCCCAGTGCCGCAAGTGGCTGGACGCGCACTACCCGAACGTGGAGCGCGTGGCCGTGTCGAGCAATGCCGAGGCGGCCAAGCGGGTCAAGGGCGAGTGGAATTCGGCGGCGATCGCCGGCGACATGGCGGCCAACCTGTACGGTTTGACCCGCCTGGCCGAAAAGATCGAAGACCGCCCGGACAACTCCACGCGCTTCCTGATGATCGGCAGCCAGGAAGTACCGCCGACCGGCGACGACAAGACCTCGATCATCGTTTCGATGAGCAACAAGCCGGGTGCCTTGCACGAGCTGCTGGTACCGTTCCACCAGAACGGCATCGACCTGACCCGCATCGAGACCCGCCCGTCGCGCAGCGGCAAGTGGACCTACGTGTTCTTCATCGACTTCGTTGGCCATCACCGCGACCCGCTGATCAAGGCGGTGCTCGAGCAGATCAGCCAGGAGGCTGTGGCGCTGAAGGTGCTGGGCTCTTATCCGAAGGCGGTGCTTTGATTTGAGAGGGTTGGGGCCGCTTCGCGCCCCATCGCGACACAAGGCCGCTCCTACAGATACCGCGCAAGCCATGAGGTTTGTGCAGTCCCTGTGGGAGCTGGCTTGCCGGCGATGGGCTGCAAAGCAGCCCCAATGGCCCTCACAGGCTGCCTAGATTTCTGAACAGGGTTCGCACCAGTGGTAAAAGCAGTAACAACCAAACCCGCGCCAATCATCAACCGCCTGGTTGTGGTCGGCCTCGGCCTGATCGGTGGCTCGTTCGCCAAGGGCCTGCGTGAAAGCGGCCTGTGCCGCGAAGTGGTCGGTGTCGACCTGGACGCCCCCTCGCGCAAGCAGGCCGTGGCCCTGGGCGTGGTCGATCGCTGCGAGGAAGACCTTGCCGCCGCCTGTGTCGGTGCCGATGTCATCCAGTTGGCCGTGCCGATCCTGGCCATGGAAAAGGTCCTGGCCCGCCTGGCTCAACTCGACCTCGGCGATGCCATCATTACCGATGTCGGCAGTGCCAAGGGCAACGTCGTCCGTGAGGCGCGAGCCGTCTTCGGTGCCCGCCTGTCGCGCTTCGTCCCCGGCCACCCCATCGCCGGCTCCGAGCAGAGCGGGGTAGAGGCCTCCAACGCCACCCTGTTCCGCCGGCACAAGGTCATTCTCACGCCGCTGGCCGAAACCGACCCGGCCGCCCTGGCCCTGGTCGACCGCCTGTGGCGCACGCTGGACGCCGATGTGGAGCACATGTCGGTCGAACGCCACGACGAAGTGCTTGCCGCCACCAGCCACCTGCCGCACCTGCTGGCCTTCGGCCTGGTCGACTCACTGGCCAAGCGCAATGAAAACCTCGAGATCTTCCGGTACGCTGCGGGAGGCTTCCGCGATTTCACGAGAATCGCTGGCAGCGACCCGACCATGTGGCACGACATCTTTCTCGCCAACCGCGACGCTGTCCTGCGCACGCTTGATACATATCGCAGCGATCTCGACGCCTTGCGCGACGCGATCGCTGAAGGGGACGGGCACCAGCTGCTGGGTGTATTCACCCGCGCACGCGTTGCCCGCGAGCATTTCAGTAAAATCCTGGCCCGCCGGGCCTATGTGGACGCTATGAACGCCAACGATCTGATTTTCCTGGCCCAACCGGGTGGCCGCCTGTCCGGGCGGATCCGCGTACCGGGCGACAAGTCGATTTCCCACCGCTCGATCATGCTCGGCTCGCTGGCCGAAGGCACCACCGAGGTCGAAGGCTTCCTCGAAGGTGAGGACGCGCTGGCGACCCTGCAGGCATTCCGTGACATGGGTGTGGTCATCGAAGGCCCCAACCACGGCCGCGTGACCATTCACGGCGTTGGCCTGCACGGCCTCAAGCCGCCACCCGGGCCGCTTTACGTGGGCAACTCGGGTACCTCGATGCGCCTGCTGTCTGGCCTGCTGGCCGGCCAGCCGTTCGACGTGACCATGACCGGCGACGCTTCGCTGTCCAAGCGCCCGATGAACCGTGTGGCCAACCCGCTGCGCGAAATGGGTGCCGTGGTCGAGACCGGCCCTGAAGGCCGCCCGCCGCTGACCATCCGCGGTGGCCACAAGCTCAAGGCGCTGACCTACACGCTGCCGATGGCCAGTGCCCAGGTCAAATCCTGCCTGCTGCTGGCCGGCCTGTACGCCGAAGGCAAGACCACCGTCACCGAGCCTGCGCCAACCCGTGACCACACCGAGCGCATGCTGCGCGGCTTCGGCTACAGCGTCGACAGCAACGGCCCGGTGGCCTCGCTGCAGTCCGGCGGCAAGCTCACTGCCACCCGTATCGAAGTACCGGCCGACATTTCCTCGGCGGCGTTCTTCCTGGTGGCGGCGTCCATCGCCGAAGGCTCGGAGCTTGTGCTGGAGCACGTTGGCATCAACCCCACCCGTACCGGCGTGATCGACATCCTGCGCCTGATGGGCGGTGACATCACCCTGGAAAACCAGCGTGAAGTCGGTGGCGAGCCGGTGGCCGACCTGCGCGTGCGCGGTGCCAGGCTGAAAGGCATCGACATCCCTGAAGAGTTGGTGCCACTGGCGATCGACGAGTTCCCGGTGCTGTTCGTCGCCGCTGCCTGCGCCGAAGGGCGTACCGTGCTGCGGGGTGCCGAAGAGCTGCGGGTGAAGGAATCCGACCGTATCCAGGTCATGGCCGACGGCCTGATCACCCTGGGCATCAAGTGCGAGCCGACCCCGGACGGCATCATCATCGACGGCGGCCAGTTGGGCGGCGGCGAAGTGCATGGCCACGGTGACCACCGTATCGCCATGGCCTTCAGTGTTGCCTCGCTGCGCGCCAGCGCGCCGATCCGCATCCACGATTGCGCCAACGTCGCCACCTCGTTCCCCAACTTCCTGGCGCTGTGCGCCGAAGTGGGCATCCGCGTGGCGGAAGAGGGCAAGTCGTGAGTGCCCTGGCGCCGGTCATCACCATCGACGGGCCAAGCGGTTCGGGCAAGGGCACGGTTGCCGGGCTGCTGGCCCGCGAGCTGGGCTGGAGGCTGCTGGACTCTGGCGCGCTGTACCGTTTGCTGGCGTTCAATGCCAGCAACCATGGCGTCGACCTGACCAACGAAGAGCTGCTGACCAAGCTTGCCGCCCATCTGGATGTGCAGTTCGTCGCCGCCGAGCCCGGTAAGCTGCAACAGATCATCCTCGAGGGTGAGGACGTCAGCAACGTCATCCGCACCGAAACCGTCGGTGCCGGTGCCTCGATGGTCGCTTCGCTGCCGGCCGTGCGTGATGCGCTGCTGGTGCGCCAGCGCGAATTCCGCGAGGCGCCGGGCCTGATTGCCGACGGTCGCGACATGGGGACCGTGGTGTTCCCGGATGCGCCGTTGAAGATTTTCCTCACCGCCAGTGCGGAGGAGCGGGCACGTCGCCGCTACCTGCAGTTGAAGGGCAAGGGTGAAGATGTTAGTCTGTCGAGTCTGCTGGATGAGATTCGTGCGCGTGATGAGCGCGACACCCAACGTGCAGTGGCCCCGCTGAAACCAGCGGTCGATGCCATTCAGTTGGACTCTACCGAGTTGTCCATCGAGCAGGTGTTGCAACGTATCAGGAGCGAGATCGCGCTACGCGACCTTCTCTGATAGCCAGGAAAGCAGGCAGGGGCACCAGTCAACGTCCTGCCGGCTTTCCTTTACTTAAAACAAACCCACATTGTCTGGAATGTGGCGATGGGCGTCTGTTTCGCCCGAATCTACAGGAATTAAAATGAGCGAAAGCTTTGCAGAACTCTTTGAAGAAAGCCTGAAAACCCTCAATCTTCAGCCGGGTGCCATCATCACCGGTATCGTTGTCGACATCGACGGCGACTGGGTTACCGTACACGCTGGCCTGAAGTCCGAGGGCGTCATCCCGCTCGAGCAGTTCTACAACGAAGCTGGCGAGCTGACCATCAAGGTCGGTGACGAAGTTCACGTTGCGCTGGACGCGGTCGAAGACGGCTTTGGCGAAACCAAGCTGTCCCGTGAAAAAGCCAAGCGCGCCGAGTGCTGGATTGTTCTGGAAGCAGCTTTCGCCGCCGAAGAAGTGGTCAAGGGCGTTATCAACGGTAAGGTTAAGGGCGGCTTCACTGTCGACGTTAACGGCATCCGTGCGTTCCTGCCGGGCTCCCTGGTTGATGTCCGCCCTGTGCGCGACACCACCCACCTGGAAGGCAAAGAGCTGGAATTCAAGGTCATCAAGCTGGACCAGAAGCGCAACAACGTTGTCGTTTCCCGTCGCAGCGTGCTGGAAGCCGAGAACAGCGCCGAGCGCGAAGCCCTGCTGGAAACCCTGCAGGAAGGCCAACAAGTCAAGGGTATCGTCAAGAACCTCACCGACTACGGCGCCTTCGTGGACCTGGGCGGTATCGACGGCCTGCTGCACATCACCGACATGGCCTGGAAGCGCATCAAGCACCCATCGGAAATCGTTAACGTTGGCGACGAAGTCGACGTACGCGTTCTGAAGTTCGACCGCGAGCGCAACCGCGTTTCGCTGGGTCTGAAGCAGATGGGCGAAGATCCGTGGGTAGCTATCACTGCCCGTTACCCAGAAGGTACTCGCGTACAAGCTCGCGTTACCAACCTGACCGACTACGGCTGCTTCGCTGAGCTGGAAGAAGGCGTTGAAGGTCTGGTACACGTTTCCGAAATGGACTGGACCAACAAGAACATCCACCCGTCGAAAGTCGTTCAGGTTGGCGACGAAGTGGAAGTCATGGTTCTGGACATCGACGAAGAGCGTCGTCGTATCTCCCTGGGCATCAAGCAGTGCAAGTCCAACCCATGGGAAGACTTCTCCGGCCAGTTCAACAAGGGTGACAAGATCACCGGTACCATCAAGTCGATCACCGACTTCGGTATCTTCATCGGCCTGGACGGCGGCATCGACGGCCTGGTTCACCTGTCCGACATCTCCTGGAACGAAACCGGCGAAGAAGCCGTACGTCGTTTCAAGAAGGGCGACGAGCTGGAAACCGTCATCCTGTCGGTCGACCCAGAGCGCGAGCGCATCTCCCTGGGCATCAAGCAGCTGGAAGACGATCCGTTCTCCAACTTCGTTGCTGTCAATGACAAGGGCGCTATCGTCAAGGGCATCGTGAAAGAAGTTGACGCCAAAGGCGCCATCGTCACCCTGGCCGACGACATCGAAGCTACTCTGAAAGCTTCCGAAATCAGCCGTGACCGCGTTGAAGACGCGCGTAACGTCCTGAAGGAAGGCGAAGAGATCGAAGCCAAGATCATCAGCGTTGACCGCAAGTCCCGCGTTATCAGCCTGTCCATCAAGTCGAAGGACGATGCTGAAGAGCGCGAAGCCATCCAGAGCCTGAAAAACGCTCCGGAAGCGGCTGCCGACACCACCATGGCTGCGCTGCTGCGCGAAGCAATGGCCAAGCAGAACTGAGTTCTGTTTGATCGGTAAAAAAAGGCGACCTTCGGGTCGCCTTTTTTTTATGCTGAAAGAAAGCCATGTCGGGGGATTGTGCGATGTTGATGTTTGGCGACGTCATGGAAGGTCGCGGGCGCGATAACAATTTCCTGATCATCAGGCTGCTGGCGGCAACTGCCGTAGTGGTGGGGCATTCCTTTGCGCTCTGCTATCGGGAGTGCCTGAGCTGCACCGACCCTGGGCTGCAGTTGGGTATGCCGGTGCCCGTTCACAGTTTGGGCGTGGAAGTATTCTTCATGGTCAGCGGTTTCCTGATCGCGGCCAGTGGTGAGAAAAATAGCGCCCGGGACTTCTACCTGGCCCGCGCATTGCGGATCTTGCCTGGCTTGCTCGTGTGCCTGCTGCTGATGGCCTTTGTGCTAGGGCCCGTCATTACCTCGCTGCCGCTGACCGAATATTTTTCCCAGCGTCAGGTTTACAGGTACGTCTATAGCCCATTGCTGGTTTTCAAGGATGCCCAGTTCCTCTTGCCTGGGGTGAGCTTTACCCCGCGGCCCTATGGGGATTCGATCAATGGCAGCTTGTGGACCATCCCATTGGAAATGCGCATGTACGTGGTGCTGTGGCTATTGGTGCTGGTGGCCAAGGTATGCCGGTGGCCGATGATGGGGTTGACGCTTGCCGCGTTGGTTATTGCACTGGGGCTGCATACCCTGCATCCAGCCTTTGCGGAGTACCCGTTCAAGCTGGTGGTGTGCTTCCTGGCCGGGGCGGTGTTCTATTCGTACCGGGCGGTGATCCCGTATACCGGCTGGCTGTTGTTTGCCTGTGTTACGTTGTTCGTGTTGGCCAAGGGTGGGCGCCTTGAGGTTTTTGCGTTTGCCGTTCTGACGATGTACGGCACGTTGTATGCAGCTTATCGCCCGCAGTTGAAGCTTCCTTCGTTTTTGGAGGATTACTCGTACGGTATCTACCTGTATGCATTTCCTATCCAGCAAGTGTTGGCGGCTGCGATGCCGTGGGCCGGGCCTTACTGGCTGATGTTAGCTGCCGTACCGGCATCCTGGTTGGCGGGGTATGTGTCGTGGCAGTTGGTAGAGAAGCCTGCCTTGGCGATGCGCAAGCGCTTTTCCCGAGCGGGTTCCCGGCAGCAATTGGCATAGGCGCCTGGCCTCCAACTGCTGGCGTGCCCTGCGCAGAAGGTGAGCACTGAATTCGCAAGCGGTCCGCGTACCCTGTGGGAGCGGCTTTAGCCGCGAAGAATCCAGCGCGATGCATGGCACCGGCTGCGCCGGTGTTCGCGGGTGAACCCGCTCCCACATGGTCTGTGCCGGGCGCCAGTACTTGAACGGGCCTCTTGTAAACGGTCTTGTGTCGCGAAAAGCCCGCTCCCCAACAGGTCGATGCCTGGCTTGAAAGCAGACTGCGTCTCTGCAGGGGCAGCGACCCAGGCCGGATTTGCAAAAGCCTGCACGGCCCCTATGGGAGCTGGCTTGCCGGCGATGGGGCCAGCCCTGCCAACCCCCGCCAGCTAGACCATTCCTGTAAAACTTCAATCTTGAATTTTTTATTAAGTCAAGAACCACCCTGTTCAAATCCCTCCCAGCGTGCTACAAACTGGTTAAGCAATGATCTAGCTGCTTGATAACGAAGGGAAAAATATGACGAAGTCGGAGCTGATCGAACGTATTGTCACCCATCAGGGGCTGCTCTCGTCCAAGGACGTGGAGTTGGCCATCAAGACCATGCTTGAACAGATGTCACAATGCCTTGCCACTGGTGATCGCATCGAGATTCGTGGTTTTGGCAGCTTCTCGCTGCACTATCGCGCCCCACGCGTAGGCCGTAACCCGAAGACCGGCCAGTCGGTCAGCCTCGAAGGCAAGTTCGTGCCGCACTTCAAACCCGGCAAAGAGCTGCGCGACCGGGTCAATGAAGAAGAGCATGATGAGGCCCACACCTGATTCCACAAGGAGCAATCTGATGCGTAACCTCAAGCGCGCCCTGGCGGCGGTGTTCGTGCTGCTGTTGGCGGCTGTGGTGCTGTTCTTCGTGCTGGAGAACCAGCAAACCGTCTCGTTGGTCCTGTTCGGTTGGGCTGCACCGGCAATGCCGGTCGCTGTGGTGGTCCTGGCCGCCCTGGTCATTGGCCTGGCAGTCGGGCCGCTGCTCGGTGCCTACGGCGTGCAGCGCAGCAAGCGCAAGATCAAGGCCTCTGCCCGGCAGGCAGCATTGAGCGGTAACTAAGGGCATTTCCTACATCGGTTTAGGAAAGTCTCGCCTATGCCAGCACCGGCCGTCATGGAGTAATAGCACTTCATTTTCGGCCCAGGCGAGTGTGCGCAGCATGGAATATCCCGTCCTTTCCCATCACGGTGGCACCCGCGGCGTCACTGGCTCCTGCCATCAACTGCACCTCGATCCGTCCACCAGCCTGCTGATCGACTGCGGCCTGGAGCAGGGCAGCGATGCCGCGCCAGGTGCAGCATCGGCGCCGCTCGGCTTCGACGTGCAGGGCATCCAGGCCCTGGTCATCACCCACGTGCACCTCGACCACGTTGGTCGCATCCCGGCGCTGTTGGCCGCCGGCTACCGTGGCCCGATCCTGTGCAGCGAGCCGTCCGCCCGGCTGCTGCCACTGGTGCTGGAAGATGCCTACAAGCTGAGCATCCGCAGCGAGCCCGCCCATGTGGCGCGATACCTTGATTTCATCCGCGACCTGATCGTGCCCCTGCCTTTCGAGCAGTGGCACACACTGGCCGAGCGCCCCGGCCTCAGCTGCCGCATTCGCCTGCAGCGCGCTGGCCATCTGTTGGGTTCGGCCTATGTCGAATGCGACATGCAGCATGAACAGACCAACACCCGCTACGTGTTCTCCGGTGACCTGGGCGCTTGTGGCAACCCCTTGCTGCGCCCCGTGCAACCCCCGGAACGGGCCGATGTACTGGTACTGGAAAGCACCTACGGCGACCGCCTGCACCCGCCAGCGGGCGACCGTGAACAGCGCCTGGAAGCTGCCATCGACCGCGCCCTGGCGGACCAGGGCACGCTGCTGATTCCGGCCTTCAGCCTCGGCCGCACCCAGGAACTGCTGTACGAACTCGAAGGCATCCTTCACCGCAAGGCCTTGCTGAACAAAGCCGGCCCGGCCTCCGATGGCGACCCTCTCGACTGGGCGCAGTTGCCCATCATCCTCGACTCGCCCCTGGCCCAGCGCATTACCGGTGTATATCGAGAACTGCACGACTACTGGAATGCCGAAGCCCGGGCGCGCCTTGCCGAAGGGCGCGACCCGTTGGGTTTCAGTCAGCTGATCAGCGTGGACACCCACGCCCGCCACCAGCAGGTGGTCAATTTCCTGAAGAGCACCGGGCGGCCGGCGATCGTTATTGCTGGTAACGGTATGTGCTCGGGTGGGCGCATCGTCAATTACCTAAAGGCTATGCTGGGGGATCCGCGACATGAGGTGATGTTTGTCGGTTACCAGGCCAAGGGCACGCCGGGTGCTGTGATACAGGCGAGTGAAGGAGCGGAAGGGTTTGTGCAGATTGATCTGGATGGGCGGATGTATGAGCTGCGGGCTAAAGTCATGACGTTGTCGGGATATTCAGGGCATGCGGATCAGGCGGGTTTGGTGAGGTTTGCGCAAGGGGTATCTCGCCAAGGAGCAAAAGTGATACTAGTGCATGGAGTGCAAGGGAGCAGGCAGGCGCTCAAGCATGCGTTAGTGCGATCTTTTGCTGCTGAGAATCTGGTGGTTGAAATTAGCATTCCATGAGCGTGGAAAGTGAGTTTTTACGCAGCGACACCGAAATTGAATGTTAGTTCAAATTAAATGGTGAGCTTGTCATTTGGTTGTGTGAGTGCGCAGGGTGGGTGTTGAGTCTCTGGGAGGTGTTGATCTAGAGCGGTCGCGAGTTAGAGGGTGGGGTGAGTGGCAGGATGTGATTGGGCATCCTGTTCCTGTCATAATATTTCAGTTACTATCCTGCATTCTATTCCGCAGCGAGATCTTCGTGGGTAAGCTCGCTGGCGGAGTGCTACCACCCTGAGTCGCGCAGAGAAGGGTTTGTGGAGGGGATGGAAAGTGGCGATTAGTGTCAGGGGCAATGGATTCCTTGGTAAGTTCTTATTGTACGTTCCGGTTAAGTTGCTACCGGCCTTCCTTACTGTTTTTTTTATATTTTTCCTGTATCGATTTTTCCCTGAAGATGAGTATGTATCCTATTCGGTTAGTCTCTCCTGCTCATTGATCGTGGCGCAATTGAGCGCGATGTGGGTGGGGAATTCCTATGTTTATTATTTTTCTTCCAGTGCTGATCAGCGGGCACTTTTTTCAAGCTGTCTTTACTTGGTTACATCGCTTGCTCCCTTTGCGGCGTTAGTGGCGGCATTGGTTTCCATTCTTTTTTCTTCTGCGCCAGACACCTTCTACTGCGTGTTGCTCTTGTGTCTCACGCAGATGTACTTCTTTTTCATGTCTTCCGTTTGTCAGGCTGCATTTCTGGTGCGTCAACAATTGCTGGCTGTGGTCATGCAGGTTGTAGCCCAGCTAGGGGTCATTTATTTCTGCTACTCGAGCCTAGGGGTAACGTATTCGGATGCCATGTTTGCGTTGAGTGCTGGTTATGGCATGGCCGCACTGATCATGTTGATCGGCGCGGTTGTCAGAATGGGTATTCACAGCCCTCTTGCTGCCAAAAAAGCGTTTGGTGGCGATGTCCGTGCTGTCTTCAACTACGGTTCAGCGTTGGCTCCTTGGATGCTGGGCATGCTGCTGATGGTGGCGGCAGATCGTTTTGCTATCGGCTCTCTCGGTATCCCGGGAGGGGACTCGTACTTGTCAATGAAGGATTTGTTTGTCGGAGCGGGCGGGTTGTTGAGCATGCCATTGCTGATGTTGGTACATCCGCTGATCATCAAGCGGTTTCGTGATGGTGTGTTCGAAGGCGCATTAATTCAAAGCTCGGTTGGCTTTTTGGTAGTGGTTTTTTCGCTGTTATGGGCCGTCATCGCTCTTGTTGGGCTTTCGGTGTTTGAGCAGTTTACCGGAAAGCCCATCTCGGCCCCGCTCGGTGTGCTATTGATCGCCTATCTTGGTGTGTTCTTGAATTGTGCAGCGGTTTACGCCCAGAAGCGTCTAGAGGTGCACAGGCGAATGCGTCTCCTGGCGTATTTTTCATTGATGGCTGCATTGGTTTCGTTGGGGCTCTCCTATGTGGGTGGTTTGCTGCTCGGCCTGTACGGCGTGGCATTGGGCGTGGTGATTGGGCAGCTCTTGTACTTTGGCGTTGTAACAGCAACTATTTTGAGAAAGGTTGATCTTTACAGGGGGGTAGTAAAGCCGTTCGTCGTGTCGATGATGGCGTTGGCGATGGGGTACCTGCTTCAAGTGGCGCTCGATGCATCTTTGGGGGGTGTGGTGTGGTGGGTGAGAGCTTTGGTGTGGACACTGCTTTTTTCGTTCTTTTCTCTAATAGTGGTTTGGAAGGCCGTGTCGTGGCGAGACTTCATGAACGCGAAAATGGATTGAGGTGTTCTGTGCCGTGCGAGGCTCAGATGCTGTCATGCCGGATAATAGATCGACGTATTTAAAGGAATTAGGGGGGGTGAATGGTCGGTTCAAATAAGTTGCGAGATTGGTTGTCGATAAATATTGCGCCGGTTGTTTTCTTGGCTGCTTATTTTTTAACCGTTGTGCTTGGTAATCTTGTCTATGCACTCCCTAGTGCTCGTCCCTACCTAATGAATATACCGTTCACTGCCCGTATATTTAATTTTGAGACGCTTTTTTCTCCAGGGTATTGGCTGTTGCTGCTTTCCCCGTTTGTAGTGACGCCGATGGTCGTCTGGCTGGTGCGACGCTTTTTGCAGTCAACGGTTCTTCGGGTGGCAGGCTTCTTTCCGGAATTCACCCGGTCATCTTACCTATTGCTGCTTGTTCTATGTTATGGCGTAGTTATCTACTCTTTTTGGCAGGCAGAAGCCTTCAAGCTGTTTTTGGCAGGGAGCGATTTTGCTTCGAGTGTCGAGGCGCGCTTTGTGATACGTGAGCGGGTCAATTTTTTCAGTATGGCCCTGCTAATGTCAAATCTGCATTTTCTGTCGATTTACGGCGTGGTCAAGTTGGTACGTGAGGGCGGGCTTTGGTGGGGGGGGGCAACCCTGCTGAATGCCATCGTAATATCGGTGCTTCTGATTGTGCTTAATATGAAGTGGCCTATTCTGATTTTTTATGCTGGGTTGGTATTGGCAGTATTCATCTATACACCCAGGTATCCCTTTGTGAAGGCTGCTGTCGGCATGATGGTGCTGCTGCTCGTTTATTTCCTGATCTCTGCATTTGTTTACAGGATTTCTCCACCTGCTGTCGAAACTGTGCAGCAACCGCCTGTCTCCGAAGCTGTGACCGACAAGCATGAGACTACTCGGTCCGAGAACGCCAGTAGCTCGTCGGCCCTGGTGGAGGTGGGTGATTCAAGCGTGCAGAAAGGAATCGATGTGTTAGCGCTGAGCTCAGTCATCGGTGGGCGAGTGCCACAGATGATGTTTCATGCTATCAATCGGATGGCCATTAGCTACCCCTATTACTATGAAATCTTCACCCGGCGGGGCCAGGTATGCGGTGGATTGCTGGTGCAGGCCCAGGTGGGTCAGAAGTGCCGCCCGAGTTTTTATGTGTACACAGAAATATTCAATGACCAGTTCAAGCAGCGTGGTACGGCTCCCGCCGCCGTTCATATCACGGCCTATGCATTGGGTGGGTGGCCGCTTGCGGTGATTGGTTTGCTGTGTGGTTCAGTATTGCTTGGTGTTTTTGCTTCGTTGCCACTACATGCTGGTTCGTTGATGGGGGCCATGGCGGTTACCGGAGGGGTCATGGGCTACCATCTTTCTCAATTGCCCGGAGAGGGGCCTCTTTTTTACGATCACGGTGTGATCTGGGCGGTATTGATGCTGTTGGTGTATGCGCTGGTTGTAAAAGCCTATAGGGCAGTGGTCGCGAAATGAGAGAAAACAGCAATGGCGCCCAACTGTGCGGGGCGCAGGAGCGAAACGGAGGTGGCATTATGCGTGAGGTCCTGCTGTTGGGCTTCCATGTCGGAAAGCAGTATTTCGAACACTATTCAGTGGGCGACGCATTCCCGCAGGTGGCGGCGTACAAGCTGGAATCACGGTTTATTGACGCGCTTCGTCTGGGTGGATTTAGGGTGAATACACTCGCCACCATCGCGGTGTCCACCTTTCCGCGCATCAAGCGTGTGTGGTTTCCCGGTGCTGTGCTTCAAGGTGAGGGTGCCGGACAAGGGCGAGTCATGCCGCTGGTCAACCTTCCCGCGATAAAGATGCTCACGCGTTGTCTCGGGTCATGTTATGGCCTGTTGCGCATGGGGCGCAGTGCAGATGTAGTGTGTGTGTATGCGGCCCACTCGCCTAACCTTTTGGCTGCTTACCTGTATTCCAGGCTGTGCGGCAAGCCGTACTACGTGTATGTGCCGGATTTGCCCTCTTTCATGGATGTGGCGCTAGAGCGTGGCCGCCTGCTCAGGTGGTTGAAAAAAATCGATGCCTCGCTGCTTTCTTGGTTGCTCCGGTCGGCAAATGGCTTGGTGGTGATCAGTCGGCTAATGGTTGAGGATCAACCGGCTTGGAAAGCCAGGCCTTATCTTGTGCTCGAGGGAATCTCCGAGTCTTTGCCTATCCCTGCCGATGGCGTGGTTGACAAAAAAATGATTTTTTACGCGGGTGGTGTGAATCGCTCGTATGGCATTGTCGAGTTGGTCGAAGGCTTTCTGCGGTCGGGTATAGGGTACGAGCTTGTTCTATGCGGTCGCGGAGACCTTGAGGGGTACCTTGCGGAAACTTGCGCCAAGCATGCCTCTGTCAAGTACTTGGGTTTTGTGTCGCCTGAAAAGGTAGCGGAGTTGCAGGGGCGCGCATCCTTGTTGGTGCTTACGCGTAACCCTGCGGAAGCGTACACTCGTTACTCTTTTCCTTCCAAGCTGATTGAGTATATGTCTGCTGGTATACCGGTACTCACAACACGTCTAGCGGGAATACCTGACGAATATTTCGATCATCTTAATATCATTGAGGATTTTTCAATCAGTGCCGTTGCGGATGCTCTTGTCAAGATCAGTTCAGCCGATGAACAGTATTTGTCTGATAAAGCCGCGCGTGGTAGGGTTTGGGTCCTTGGGGCTAAGTCAAGTCGTGCCGTCGGAAAACAGCTTGTTGAGTTTATGGAGAATAATAAGTGAATGTATTTTCAGGTAAGGTCCTGCTGATAACGGGCGGCACAGGTTCTTTTGGTAATGCAGTTCTGAAAAGGTTTCTAGATAGTGATATCCGGGAAATTCGCGTTTTCAGTCGCGACGAAAAGAAACAAGATGACATGCGTAAGCGCTACGCCAGTTCAAAATTAAAATTTTATATTGGTGATGTGCGTGATTATCAGAGCGTCCTGAATGCGACCCGTGGTGTTGACTACATCTATCACGCCGCTGCACTAAAACAGGTTCCCTCCTGCGAGTTTCACCCTCTCGAAGCCGTGAAAACCAATGTCTTGGGTACTGAAAATGTCCTGGAGGCGGCTATTCAGAATGGAGTCAAGCGGGTTGTCTGCTTGAGTACAGACAAGGCTGTCTACCCCATCAATGCCATGGGCATTTCCAAGGCAATGATGGAAAAGGTGATGGTCGCCAAATCACGAAATGTGGATGAACAGAAAACGGTGATTTGTGGCACCCGGTACGGCAACGTGATGGCGTCCCGCGGTTCGGTCATTCCGCTGTTCATTGAGCAGATTCGCGCCGGCCAGCCGTTGACGCTGACTGACCCCAACATGACACGCTTCATGATGACCCTTGCCGATGCTGTCGACCTCGTGCTCTATGCCTTCGAACATGGCAATAACGGTGACATCTTCGTGCAGAAGGCACCTGCTGCCACCATCGAAGTGCTGGCGAAGGCTCTGACCGAACTGGTTGGCAAACCGGAGCATCCTATCAATGTCATCGGTACTCGCCACGGCGAAAAACTCTTTGAGGCCCTGCTGAGCCGGGAAGAGATGGTTTGTGCCGAGGACATGGGCGACTACTACCGCGTACCGCCAGATCTGCGCGATCTGAACTATGCGAAGTTCGTGGAAGAGGGCGAAACCCAGATCTCCATCACCGAGGACTATAACTCGCACAATACCCAGCGCCTTGATGTCGCCGGCATGCAGCAGTTGCTGCGCAAGCTCGATTTCATCCGCGCCATCGAGCGCGGCGAGCATGCAACCCCGGAGGAGTGAGGCGATGAAAGTATTGGTCACAGGGGCCAACGGCTTCGTAGGACGTAACCTGCTGGTGCATCTTGGCGAGCGCAAGGACATCGAGGTGGTGCCGTTCACGCGGGAGCATACCCTTGACTCGTTGACCGACAAGGTTCGCGATGTTGATTTTGTGTTCCACCTGGCAGGCATCAACCGCCCGAAGGATCCCGAGGAATTCAAGGTTGGCAATGCCGACCTGACTGTGGAATTGTGCCGAGCTATCGAGGCAAGCGGCCGGCAGATTCCCGTCCTTTATACCTCGTCGAGCCAGGCTGAACTCGATAACGCCTACGGTGCCAGCAAGCGCGGGGCCGAGCAGGCCTTGGCCGAGCTGCAGGCGCAGCACGGCTCGGCAGTGCACCTGTTCCGCCTGCCCAACGTATTTGGCAAGTGGGCGCGACCTAACTACAACTCGGCGGTCGCCACCTTCTGCCACAACATCGTGCATGGTTTGGACATCACCATCAATGACCCGCAGGCGCGGATCAACCTTGTCTATATCGACGATGTGGTAAAGGCCTTCATCCAGGTGATGGATGGCGTGCAGTCTGGCACGCCTTTCGCTCAGGTTGAACCGCAATACAGCATCACGGTGGGAGAGCTGGCTGATCTGCTGCGCACCTTCCGTGACAGCCGCGCGAGCATGGTTACGGAGGCGGTGGGCACTGGCCTGGTGCGCGCCCTGTATTCCACGTACTTGAGCTACGTGCCCCCCGAGAACTTCACCTACACGGTCGCCAAGCATGGCGACCCTCGGGGTGTATTCGTCGAGATGCTGAAAACCAAGGACAGTGGCCAGTTTTCCTACTTCACTGCGCACCCGGGCATTACCCGAGGCGGGCACTACCACCACACCAAGACCGAAAAGTTCCTGGTGATCAAAGGCAAAGCGTGTTTCCGCTTCCGCCATGTGGTGTCTGGGGCCTTCCACGAACTGTTCACGTCTGGCGAAGAACCCGAGATTGTCGAGACTGTCCCTGGCTGGACCCACGACATCACCAACGTGGGTGACGACGAAATGATCGTCATGCTTTGGGCCAACGAAATTTTCGACCGTGAAAATCCTGATACCTACGCTCGGCCAGTAGGCACCGAAGCCTGAACTGCCCCGAGAGGATTAACTAATGAAAAAACTGAAAGTTGTCACTGTCGTTGGTACCCGCCCGGAGATTATCCGGTTGTCGAGGGTGATTGCGCGCCTGGATGAATACTGCGAGCACATTCTGGTGCACACCGGCCAGAACTATGACTACGAGCTGAACGAAATCTTCTTCCAGGACCTGGGCATCCGTAAGCCGGATCACTTCCTGAGTGCTGCAGGCGCAAGCGGGGCTGAAACCATCGGTAATGTAATTATCGCAGTGGACAAGGTACTGGCCGAGGTCAAGCCAGAAGCCCTGCTGGTGCTGGGCGACACCAACAGTTGCATGGCCGTGTTGCCGGCCAAGCGCCGGAAAATTCCGACTTTCCATATGGAAGCTGGCAACCGCTGCTTCGATATGCGTGTGCCGGAAGAAATCAATCGCCGTATCGTTGACCACACTGCCGATATCAACCTGACGTACAGCACCATTGCCCGCGACTACCTGCTGCGTGAAGGCCTGCCAGCTGACCAGATCATCAAGACCGGTAGCCCGATGTTCGAGGTGCTCGAGCATTACCGCAGCGGCATCGAGGCTTCGGACGTACTGCAACGTATTGGTCTGGAGCCAGGCAAATTCTTTGTCGTGAGTGCCCACCGGGAAGAAAACATCGATTCCGACAAAAACTTCCTCAAGTTGGTAGATGTCCTCAACACCGTGGCGGCAGAGTTCGACCTGCCGGTGATCGTGTCCACCCACCCGCGTACCCAGAAGCGTGTTGACGCTATGGGTATCACCTTTCACGCTAACGTGCGTTTGCTCAAACCACTTGGGTTCAAGGACTACAACAAACTGCAGTCCGAAGCCCGCGCGGTGCTTTCCGACAGCGGCACGATCAATGAGGAGGCTTCGATCCTCAACTTCCCGGCGCTCAACATCCGCGAGGCGCACGAGCGCCCTGAAGGAATGGAAGAAGCTGCGGCGATGATGGTTGGCCTTGAAGTAGAGCGCGTGCTGCAAGGTTTGGCTATCCTCGAGCGGCAAGCACGAGGGGCCAACCGCAGCCTGCGCCTGGTTGCCGACTACAGCATGCCGAATGTTTCCGACAAGGTTGTGCGGATCGTGCACAGCTATACCGACTATGTGAACCGCGTGGTCTGGAAGCGTTACTAAACCGGAAGCTATCGATGCCAGCTGAAAAATTGCGTGTACTGGTTGTAACACAGTACTTCTGGCCGGAGAACATGCGGATCAACGATATGGTCCGCGACTTCACCGCCAGGGGACATGAAGTGACGGTATTGACTGGGCTCCCCAATTATCCGGAGGGAAGCGTCTACCAGAACTACAAGGCCAACCCCGAAGCGTTCTCATCCTATGAAGGGGCGCAAGTCGTTCGTGTGCCTTTGGTGCCTCGTGGTAAACGCAGTGTGCAGTTGGTATTGAACTACCTGTCGTTTTGCGTGCTGGCATCCTTGCTGGGTGCCTTCAAACTGCGCGGGCGCAAGTTCGATGCTGTATTCGTCTATGCCGTTTCGCCCATTCTTGCGGCCATACCGGCTGTAGTAATCGGGCGGCTGAAGCGAGCGCCAGTGTTTGTTTGGGTGCTCGACCTTTGGCCGGAGACGTTGCGGGCGGTGAACGTCATTCATGACCGGCGACTGCTGGGCCTGGTGGGCAAGGCGGTATCGTGGATCTACAATCGCACCGACTACCTGCTGCTGCAGTCACGCGGCTTCTTCGACAATGTGCGCCGTTATTGCACGCGAAAAATCGACGACCACCGGTTGGTGTATTTTCCCAGCTGGGCCGAAGACGACTTCTCGGCGAAAATGGATAAACCCTGCACGCTCATTGCACGGGACAGTTCCGTGTTCACGGTCGTCTTTGCCGGCAACATCGGTGAAGCTCAAGACTTTCCAGCCATCCTGGAGGCCGTACAAGCGTTACGTGGTGAAGTTGCCATCCGTTGGGTCATCGTAGGGGACGGCCGCATGAGCGGCTGGTTGGCAGACGAAGTGCGCAATCGCGCCCTCGACAACGTCCACTTGCTGGGGCGCCATCCCCTCGAGGCCATGCCGCCGCTTTTTGCCCAGGCAGATGCCTTGCTGGTGTCACTGCGCACCAATGATGTGTTCGAGCAAACCATCCCAGGCAAGGTTCAGGCCTACCTCGCTTCCGGCAGGCCGGTCCTGGGCATGATCAATGGTGAGGCGGCGCGCGTCATCGACGCTGCCGGTGCGGGCTATGCCTGTGCATCCGGGGATGGCGAAGGGCTGGCAACCATCACTCGCAAGATGGCCATGCTGGCACCTGAGCAGCGCCAGGCCATGGGGGATAGCGGCCGTCGCTTTTATGAACAGGAATTCGCTCGCCAGGTACTGCTGACACGTCTTGAGCAGCTGTTTGGTGGTGCCACCTTACGAAGGACAAGTTGATGAAGCATCGTGTATTCCTCACCGGGGCCAGCGGCTTCGTGGGCAGTGCCGTGTTGCGCAGGCTATTGGCAGAAGATATGCCAACTGTGGCCACGTTGCGCGGTAACAGCCCGTCATTGCCGGCCGCTGTGCAGGCGGTGCGCTTCGAGTCATTCGATGAAGCGAGCCAGTGGGGCGAGGCGCTGCGCGGCTGCGACACGGTCGTTCACTGCGCTGCCCGCGTTCATGTGATGAATGATACCGAAGCCGACCCACTCGCTGCGTTTCGCAGGGTCAATGTGCACGGTACCTTGAACCTTGCCCGGCAGGCAGTAGCCGCAGGGGTGAGGCGCTTCATTTTTGTAAGCTCGATCAAGGTCAACGGCGAGGGCACTGCAGCTGGGCAGCCGTATACTGCGGATGACAGCCCGCAGCCACAGGACCCGTATGGCATTTCAAAGATGGAAGCAGAGGCTGAGCTGCAGGCGCTGGCGAAAGCGTCTGGCCTGGAAATAGTTATCATCCGGCCCGTTCTGGTTTATGGTCCTGGGGTCAAGGCCAACTTCGAAGCCATGATGCGCTGGTTGAACAAAGGTGTGCCGCTGCCATTCGGGGCCATCGACAATCGCCGCAGCCTGGTTGCGCTCGACAACCTGGTCGACTTGATCTTGACCTGCGTCGACCACCCTGCGGCTGCGAACCAGGTGTTTCTGGTAAGCGACGGTGAGGACCTTTCCACCACTGCGCTATTGCGCCGTATGGGCCAGGCATTGGGCGTGCCGCCGCGGTTGCTGCCCATACCTGCCTGGGTGCTGAGTGGTGGTGCCAGTTTGCTGGGCCGCACGGCATTGTCCAAAAGGCTTTGCGGGTCTTTGCAGGTGGATATAGAAAAAACGCGTAAGGTGCTCGGCTGGCAGCCGCCGGTAAGTGTCGACGCCGCGCTCAGGGCTACTGCGCAACATTTTCAGGAATTGTCGAACAAATGATGCTTTGGTGGCTTTTACCCGTTGTGCTTCTGTGTTCGTTGGTCATGACTGGAACGTTACGGCGTTATGCATTGGCCAAAAACATCATCGATGTACCCAATGCCCGCAGTTCGCACTCGATCCCCACGCCCCGTGGCGGCGGTGTGTCGATCGTCGTGGCGTTTCTGGCCGCGTTGGCAGCGATGGCTTTCCAGCCCGGCGCCCAGGCAGACGCATTGATTGCCTTGGGTGGGGCAGGGGCCGTAATCGCGGTGCTCGGTTTCATGGATGATCACGGTCATATCGCCGCCCGTTGGCGGTTGCTGGGCCACTTTACTGCTGCCATCTGGGTTCTGTTCTGGTTGGGTGGGTTGCCGACACTGCAAGTGTTCGGCTGGGCACTTGACCTGGGCTGGGCAGGTGCCGTTGTTGCAGCGGTATACCTGGTCTGGCTGCTCAACCTCTACAACTTCATGGACGGTATCGATGGGATTGCCAGTGTCGAGGCAATCACTGTCTGCCTGGGTGCCAGTCTGCTTTACTGGGTGAGTGGGCAAGCAGGCATGATGGCACTGCCGCTGCTGTTGGCTGCGGCTGTGGCGGGTTTCCTGTTCTGGAATTTTCCTCCTGCGAAAATTTTCATGGGTGACGCAGGCAGTGGTTTTCTCGGGATTGTCCTGGGTGGTTTGTCGCTGCAGGCCGCCTGGCTGTCTTCCCAGCTGTTCTGGTGCTGGCTGATCTTGCTGGGTGTGTTCATCGTCGATGCCAGCTACACGTTGATTCGTCGGTTGTTGCGCGGTGACAAGGTTTACGAGGCGCATCGCAGCCATGCTTATCAGTTCGCGTCTCGTCGTTATGGCAGGCACCTGCCGGTAACCCTGTCTGTCACGGCAATGAATGTGTGCTGGCTACTGCCAGTGGCCCTGAGTGTTCTGTTGTTGGGTCTGGACGGCGTCCTGGGGCTGATCGTTGCCTACGTTCCTCTAGTGCTGATCGCGGCCTATTTCCGCGCCGGTAGTCTGGAATAGTTGCTATTTGGTAGATGTGACGAAGAATCGGTTAATGACAATCAGAAGGATGTTGTGGGAGCCTATGGACAACGTGCGTAAAAAACTGCTCGGGCTGCCTCGTCGACAAAAGCGGTTGCTGCAGGTACTGGCAGATGTAGTACTGGTGTGGGTTGCACTCTGGCTGGCATTCGTGGTGCGTCTGGGTATCGATGAGCTGGCCAACCCATTGATCGATCACACCTGGTTGTTCCTTTGCGCACCCGTGGTTGCCATTCCTCTGTTCATCCGCTTCGGCTTGTACCGCGCAGTCATGCGCTATTTCGGCAATGATGCGCTGATTGCCATCATCAAGGCCGTTACGCTTTCCGCGTTGATTCTTGGGTTCATCATCTATTGGGCCAGCAACCATCAAAACGTCGTACCTCGCTCGATCACCTTCAACTACTGGTGGCTGAGCCTGATCATGATTGGCGGGCTGCGCCTGGCCATGCGCCAATACTTTCTGGGCGACTGGTTTGCCGCAGCTGCGCAGCATGTGCCGTTCGCCCAGCGTGACGATGGCCTGCCCAAAGTTGCAATTTACGGTGCCGGTGCTGCTGGTAACCAGTTGGTGGCCGCCTTGCGCATGGACCGGGCCATGCGCCCGGTGGCATTCATTGATGACGATGCCAGTATCAGTGATCGCGTAATCGCCGGGCTGCAGGTTTATCGGCCAGAGCAATTGGAGCAGATGATCAACGTCACTGGCGCCCAGGAAATTCTGCTGGCAATCCCATCTTCGACGCGCACCCGCCGTAGGGAGATTCTCAATTTCCTGGAAGGTTACCCACTGCATGTTCGCAGTGTGCCGGGCATCATGGACCTGGCCAGTGGCAGAGTGAAAGTCGATGATATCCAAGAGGTCGATATTGCCGACTTGTTGGGGCGGGATATCGTACCGGCACAGGCCGACCTTCTTGAGCGTTGCATCCGCGAGCAAACGGTACTGGTGACCGGGGCGGGCGGCTCGATCGGCTCGGAGCTGTGCCGGCAGATCCTGGGGCAGGGCCCCAAGTACCTTCTGCTGTTCGACCACAGCGAGTTCAACCTTTACAGCATCCTCTCTGAGCTGGAGCAGCGCGTAACGCGCGAATCCCTGGCGGTCAGCCTGGTGCCCATTCTGGGCTCGGTTCGCAACCAGCCCCAGATGCTCGACATCATGCGCACCTGGCGGGTCGACACCGTTTACCATGCCGCCGCCTACAAGCACGTGCCGATGGTGGAGCACAACATCGCCGAAGGGTTGATGAACAACGTCATCGGCACCTTGCACACCGCTCAGGCCGCGCTGCAGGCAGGCGTTCCCAACTTCGTGCTGATTTCCACCGACAAGGCCGTGCGCCCGACCAATGTGATGGGCAGTACCAAACGCTTGGCCGAAATGACCCTGCAGGCCCTGAGCCGCGAAGTGGCGCCTGTGCTATTTGGCGACAGTAGCAACGTTTCGCAGGTAAACAAGACCCGCTTCACCATGGTCCGCTTCGGCAATGTGCTGGGTTCGTCGGGATCGGTCATTCCGCTGTTCCATAAACAGATCAAGGCCGGCGGCCCGCTCACCGTCACTCACCCGAAGATCACCCGTTACTTCATGACCATTCCCGAAGCGGCACAGCTGGTCATCCAGGCGGGTTCCATGGGCAAGGGCGGTGATGTGTTCGTCCTGGACATGGGCGAACCGGTGAAAATCGTGGAGCTGGCCGAGAAAATGATTCACCTGTCTGGTTTCAGTGTGCGCTCCGAGCGTAACCCGATGGGGGATATCGCCATCGAGTTCACCGGGTTGCGGCCAGGAGAAAAGCTCTATGAGGAATTGCTGATTGGCGACAACGTAATTGCCACCCGCCACCCAATGATCATGAGCGCCAATGAAGATTTCATTGCCTGGGATACGCTCAAGGAACTATTGCGTCAACTGATGGCGGCGGTGGCGGCTGATGATTTTGTGCGGGTACGGCAGCTGCTGCGCGAGACCGTGAGTGGTTATTCGCCGGAAGGCGAGATTGTTGACTGGATTTATCAGCAGCGGCGCCTGGAGCCCTGATTTACGTTGGCATTGTCTTCGCACTCGGACCAACCGCCGACAGGCTAGAATCCAGAATATGGAAGAGCAGATCATGACAGCGGAAGCAGGCAATCATGACCATTCTGGTAACCGGCGGTGCGGGTTTTATCGGGGCGAACTTCGTATTGGACTGGCTGGCCGGCAGCAATGAGCCTTTGGTCAACCTGGACAAACTTACCTACGCAGGCAACCTGCAGACACTGAGCAGCCTGCAGGGCGACAAACGGCACATTTTTGTGCGCGGCGACATTGCTGATAGCAGGCTGGTCGCAACCCTGCTGAAAACCCACCAGCCACGCGCCATCGTCAACTTTGCCGCTGAATCCCACGTCGACCGCTCGATCCACGGCCCGGAAGACTTCATCGAAACCAACATCGTCGGTACCTTCCGCCTGCTGGAAGCCGTACGCGCCTACTGGGGTGGCCTGGATGATCAGTCGCGCCAGGCCTTCCGCTTCCTGCATGTGTCCACCGACGAAGTGTACGGTTCGCTGGCCGCCGGCGAACCGGCCTTCACCGAAACCCACCAGTACCAGCCCAACAGCCCGTACTCGGCCAGCAAGGCCGCCAGCGACCACCTGGTGCGCTCGTACCACCACACCTACGGCCTGCCGGTGCTGACCACCAACTGCTCGAACAACTACGGCCCTTACCACTTCCCGGAAAAGCTCATCCCGCTGATGATCGTCAACGCCCTGGCTGGCAAACCGCTGCCGGTATACGGCGACGGCCAGCAGATTCGCGACTGGCTGTATGTCAAGGACCACTGCAGCGCCATTCGCCGCGTGCTGGAAGCCGGCAAGACCGGCGAGGTGTACAACGTGGGCGGTTGGAACGAAAAGCCCAACCTGGAAATCGTCAACCGCGTGTGCGCCCTGCTGGACGAACTGCGCCCCCGCGCCGACGGCAAGCCCTACGCCGAGCAGATCACCTATGTGACCGACCGCCCCGGCCATGATCGCCGCTACGCCATCGATGCCCGCAAGCTCGAGCGCGAACTGGGTTGGAAGCCTGCCGAAACCTTCGAAACCGGTATTCGCAAGACAGTGGCCTGGTACCTCGACAACCAGGAATGGATGCAGAACGTACAGTCCGGCACCTACCGCGACTGGGTCGAGAAAAACTACGCAGGGCGCTCGGTATGAAGATTCTGTTACTAGGCAAGGACGGCCAGGTAGGCTGGGGAACTGCAACGCAGCCTGGTCTCGTTGGGGCAGGGCTTAGCCTCGAAAATCCAAGCATTCCCGCCATTGATCACCGATGTTTACTTCACCCAGGCCAGGTGCCCGACCAACTTCTGCATGTTCAGGAAACCCACGAGAAATGACCACCATGAAGCGTAAAGGCATCATTCTGGCGGGCGGGTCGGGTACCCGACTGCACCCCGCAACTCTGGCAATTTCCAAGCAACTGCTGCCGGTGTACGACAAGCCGATGATCTATTACCCGCTGACCACCCTGATGTTGGCGGGCATCCATGACATCCTGATCATCTCCACCCCCCAAGACACCCCGCGCTTTGAACAGTTGCTGGGTAATGGTCACCGCTGGGGCATCAATATCACCTACGCGGTGCAACCATCCCCGGATGGTCTCGCGCAGGCCTTCCTGATAGGCGAAGGTTTCATTGGTAACGACCCCACAGCACTGGTGCTAGGTGACAACATCTACTACGGCCACGACTTCCAGCAATTGCTGCGCAGTGCCATGGATCGTCAGGGAAGCGCCAGCGTGTTCGCATACCACGTGCATGACCCCGAGCGCTACGGCGTAGTCGAGTTCGACGGGCAGGGCAATGCCATTAGCCTGGAAGAGAAACCAACCAAGCCCAAGTCCAGCTATGCCGTGACCGGGTTGTACTTCTACGACAATGATGTGATCGAGATTGCCAAGAGTATTCGGCCATCCGAGCGGGGCGAGTTAGAGATTACCGATGTGAATCGGACTTACCTGGAACAGCACCGGCTGTCGGTGGAGATCATGGGGCGCGGGTATGCCTGGCTGGATACCGGGACGCATGAGTCGTTGCTGGAGGCGAGTGGATATATCGCGACCATCGAGCGGCGGCAGGGATTGAAGGTGGCCTGCCCGGAAGAGGTGGCATACAGGCAAGGATGGATTGGGGCCGACGAGTTGTTGAGGCTGGCTGAGCCTTTGGCGAAGAATGGGTACGGGCAGTACCTGCGGCGGTTGGTGCAGGGGACGGTTTTTTAAGGGGATGCGGTTCTACCTTTGAGGGTTGGCATTCCTTTGGGGGCGCGTGCATTGTGCTGCAGTTGGCAGCAAAGGGCGAGTCTGCATCTTCTCGCTGGCTGCTCAAATTTTCAGCCTGAAGTGACCAGACAGAAAATTTCTGTAATTTCGGTGACGATTTTGGTTACTTTGGTTCTGTTTTTTAAAGAAAATTTTATCTGTAGTGCAAGAATTTCACGAGATATTCAGAAACTGATGCGAATGTGCTATCCTTCCTCGCGATTTTGTGCAATGGCTTTTTGATGGCACTCAAGTTTAGTTAGGGTATCTGCGGAAGCAGTTGTCATTTCAGGGAAGACAAGCGTGGCGGTGCTCACTCAACCCCCGGGCGTTCACACGCCGGACAGGCTCCTATTCGCTCAGGAATTAAGCATTCCTGAGCTTGCGCGTGTGGCGATCCTCATGTGCACCTATAACGGTGCCAATTTCCTGTCTCAGCAGCTGGATTCTTTCGAGCGGCAAACCTATCGAAACTGGGTCCTACACGTGTCGGATGATGCCTCGCAGGACGGTACGCTCGAGGTACTCGAAGGGTACGTGGAGTCGTGGGGCTCGCACCGCATCAAAGTAGTGAGCGGTCCCCAAGCCGGCTTTGTGCGTAATTTCCTTTCGCTGACCTGCAGGGCTGACATCGATGCGGATTATTTCGCGTGGTCGGACCAAGATGACGTTTGGTGCCCAAGCAAGCTCCAGGCGGCTGTAGAGTGGCTTTCGAGTGTGCCTGCCGACCAGCCTGCCCTTTATTGTGGCCGTACCCTGCTGATTTGTGACGGGGGAATCCATCGCGGGTTATCACCAAATTTTGCATCTCCGCCGCATTTCAAAAATGCACTGGTTCAAAGTATCAGCGGAGGCAACACCATGGTCTTCAACAAGGCGGCGCGTGCCTTGATCATGGAAGCCGGTGCTGAATTGACTGTACCCTCCCACGACTGGTGGTGCTATCAGCTGATCACTGGTGCGTCTGGCGCCGTTCGCTACGACCCTGAACCCCGGGTTTTTTACCGGCAGCATGCCGACAATGTCATCGGCAGCAACTCTGACTGGTGCGCCCGCCTGCGACGCCTGGTCATGGTGTTCCAAGGGCGTTTCTATGAGTGGAATGCCCAGAATATCCGTGCCTTGGAGAGCATGAGTCACCGGTTGAGCAAAGATCACCGCAAGACCCTCAAGCTGTTCAAGACAGCCCGAAAACGAAGCCTGCCCGTGCGCGTCTACAAAGTGCTCAAAGCAGGCCTGCATCGTCAGACCCTCCTTGGCAACCTTGGGTTGCTGCTCGCGACAATACTGAAAAAGATCTGATCAAATGACTATTCTGGTAACTGGTGGCGCCGGCTTCATCGGCGCCAACTTCGTGCTTGACTGGGTTGGCCAGTCGGGTGAAACCGTCATCAATCTGGACAAGCTGACCTATGCCGGGAACCTGGAGAATCTCTCCACCCTGGAAGGTAACCCGCAGCATGTGTTTGTGCATGGCGACATCGCTGACAGCCAACTGGTAGGGCAGCTGCTTGCCGAGCATCGCCCTCGTGCCATCATCAATTTTGCTGCGGAATCGCATGTTGATCGCTCCATCCATGGGCCGGAAGACTTCATCCAGACCAATATCGTTGGCACCTTCCGCTTGCTGGAGGCCGTTCGTGCTTACTGGAATGGGTTGGAAGGTGATGAGCAGCAAAAGTTCCGCTTCCTTCACGTATCCACCGACGAAGTGTACGGTTCGCTGGCTAGCGATGAGCCGGCTTTCACTGAAAAGCACCAGTACGAGCCGAACAGCCCTTACTCCGCGAGCAAAGCAGCCAGCGACCACTTGGTGCGCGCGTACCACCATACCTATGGCCTGCCGGTACTGACCACCAACTGCTCGAATAACTACGGCCCGTATCATTTCCCTGAGAAGCTGATCCCGCTGATGATCGTCAATGCCCTGGCAGGCAAGGCCTTGCCGGTATACGGCGATGGCCAGCAGATTCGTGACTGGCTGTATGTGAAAGACCACTGCAGCGCCATTCGTCGTGTGCTCGAGGCAGGTGCCGTGGGCGAGGTTTACAACGTTGGCGGTTGGAACGAAAAGCCGAACCTGGAAATCGTCAATCGTGTTTGCGCCTTGCTGGACGAATTTCGTCCACGTGCCGACGGCAAGCTCTACAGCGAACAGATCGCCTATGTTACCGACCGCCCTGGCCACGACCGCCGGTATGCGATCGATGCTCGCAAGCTGGAGCGTGAGCTGGGTTGGAAGCCTGCCGAAACATTTGAAACGGGCATTCGCAAGACCGTCCAGTGGTATCTGGAAAACCAACCGTGGGTCGAAAGCGTCCTGTCCGGTAACTACCGTGATTGGGTCGAGAAGAACTACGCCGAGCGCCGCGCATGAAAATTCTTCTGTTGGGCAAGAATGGCCAAGTGGGCTGGGAGCTGCAGCGCAGCCTCGCCCCCTTGGGCGAGGTGCTTGCCCTGGATTCGCGTAGCGTTGATTTCTGCGGTGACCTGGGCAACCTCGAAGGGCTCAAGGACACGCTGGCGCGTTATGCCCCCGACGTTATCGTTAATGCCGCCGCCTACACCGCAGTGGACAAGGCCGAATCCGAGCCGAGCCAGGCACACTTGGTCAACGCCGAGGCTGTAGCTGTAATGGCTGAGGCCGCGGCAAGCAGTGGCGCGTTGCTGGTGCATTACTCCACCGATTACGTATTCCCTGGCGACGGTACGCAGGCCTGGCGCGAGACTGACGGTGTTGGCCCGCTGAACGTCTACGGCGTCAGCAAGCTGGCCGGGGAGCAGGCGATTCAGGCATCGGGCTGCCGCCACCTGGTCTTCCGCACTTGCTGGGTGTACGCAGCCCGCGGCAACAACTTCGCGAAAACCATGCTGCGACTGGCGCGTGAGCGCGACACCTTGGGCGTGATCGATGACCAGTTTGGTGCACCTACAGGGGCCGAACTGATCGCCGACGTGACGGCGCATGCCATTCCGGCTGCGCGGCACAACTCCAAGCTGGATGGTATCTACCACCTGGCAGCGGGCGGTGAAACCACATGGTGCGGTTACGCGCGCTATGTCATCAACCTGGCTGCTGCCGCTGGTCTGGAGCTGAAGGTCTCTGCCGAGGCAGTCAATGCACTCACCACAGATGCCTACCCTACGCCAGCCAAACGCCCGGCCAACTCTCGCCTGAATACCGAAAAACTGCAGAAAGCCTTCCAGCTGAATCTCCCGTCCTGGGAATACGGTGTGGCACGGATGCTGACAGAAATCATAGAGAAGCAATGATGAGTAAACGTAAAGGGATTATCCTGGCCGGTGGCTCCGGCACCCGTCTTCACCCAGCAACGCTGTCCATCTCCAAGCAGTTGTTGCCGGTGTACGACAAGCCGATGATCTACTACCCGCTGACCACATTGATGTTGGCGGGAATCCGCGACATTTTGATCATTTCCACACCGCAGGACACCCCACGCTTTGAGCAACTGCTGGGCGATGGTGCGCGTTGGGGGCTGAATATTCAGTATGCAGTTCAGCCTTCGCCAGACGGTCTGGCCCAAGCGTTCATCATTGGCGAGCAGTTCATCGGTAATGATCTGTCGGCATTGGTTTTGGGCGACAACATTTTCTACGGGCACCACTTCAACGAACTGCTGCATAGCGCAACAGACCGTGACCATGGTGCGACCGTGTTTGCCTATCACGTCAACGACCCTGAGCGTTACGGTGTGGTCGAGTTCAACGACCAAGGCAAAGCTGTGAGCCTGGAAGAGAAGCCGCTGCAGCCGAAGTCGAACTACGCGGTCACCGGCCTGTATTTCTATGATCAGCAAGTGGTTGAGATCGCAAAGAGCATCCAGCCTTCGCCACGCGGCGAGCTGGAGATCACTGACCTCAATCGCATCTACATGGAGCAGGGCAGCCTGTCTGTCGAGATCATGGGCCGCGGCTATGCATGGCTCGACACCGGCACCCACGACTCCCTGCTCGAGGCAAGCCACTACATCGCAACCATCGAGCACCGCCAGGGCCTTAAGGTTGCGTGCCCTGAAGAAGTTGCTTTCCGCCAGCAATGGATCACTGCTGAACAGCTGGAAAAACTGGCTGCGCCGCTGGCCAAGAATGGTTATGGCCAATACCTGAAACGCCTGCTGCAGGAAAAAATTTACTAATGAAAGCTACTCCTTTGGCCATTCCCGAAGTCATTTTGTTTGAGCCTCGGGTTTTCGGTGATGACCGTGGCTTCTTCTTCGAAAGCTTCAACCAGAAGGTTTTTGATGAAGTGGTAGGCCGCGAAGTCAACTTTGTGCAGGACAACCATTCCCGCAGTGCCAAGGGTGTACTGCGCGGGCTGCACTATCAGCTGCAGCAAGCGCAGGGCAAGTTGGTACGTGTAGTCCAGGGTGAAGTGTTCGACGTTGCTGTAGATGCGCGTCGTGATTCGCCCACATTTGGCAAATGGGTGGGGGCGCACCTGTCCGCAGAAAACAAGCATCAGCTGTGGGTGCCGGAAGGATTCGCGCACGGCTTTGTCGTCCTCTCGGAAGCGGCAGAGTTCCTGTACAAAACCACCGACTTCTACGCCCCAGCGCACGAGCGCTGCATCATCTGGAACGACCCGGATATCGGAATTGACTGGCCGATAGACTTTGAACCACAGCTGTCGGCGAAAGACCTGCTTGGCAAGCGGTTGGCCGAGGTTGATGTGTTCGAGAATTACAGCAAATAAAACCACGGTAGCGATCGACGAGACGCAGGGCTAATGCCCTGCGTTTTGCGCATTGGAACTTATGACTCAGATAGAAAACCTCGCACCCGCACAGGCATTCGAATTGGCGAACGCGTTGATGCGGCAGAAACGCTGGGTGGAGGCGGCTACGCTATGGCAGGCCTTCCGCGAGCAGTATAAGGGCCACCCTGCGCCATGGTTGCAAGGCGCTGTCTGCTGCTTTAAGCAAGAGCAGTATGAACAAGCGGGCGAGCTTTTAGAATTTAGTCGACACCGTTTCGATAAGCATGTCTCCACCTGGTTGATCAGTGCAGACTGGGCCCAGGTGCAAGGTGAGGCGGCGCTCGAAGCGCAGCTGCTGGGGCAAGGTCGTGCGGTACTGGGTGACTGTTGGGAGTTGCTTTGCCGTACCGCCGCGTTGGCAATGCGCAACGGTGACGTCAGCGCCGCGAATGCGCATAACCTCACTGCTCGCAATGTGGCCCCCGATCGAGTTGAGCCGCTGGTTCAAGCTGCGGAAATCGCCGAAAAGCTAGAGCAGTGGGAAGATGTCGCTGAGTATTGGAACGCTGTGGTCGCTTTGAAGCCAACACACCCCCAGGCTTATCAAAAGCTTTCGCAGGCCTACGAGCGGGCAGGGCAACACGCATTGGCGCGGCGATATCGGTTGGCAATGCAATATGGAGCCGAAATATTAAATACGCCGGAGCCTGCTGTAAAAGATGAACTAAAAAAAGCCAAAGGCTCGGTATCCTCGGTTATGCACTTTGCTACTTTGGTGGTAACCAAGGCCATTTTGAACCTGAAGTCAGAGTCTTCGCGCACCCACCTTAATTACGCTTGGGTGGTGCTGGAGCCTCTGCTGCATCTCGTTATTTATTATTTCCTGTTCGGCAGAGTCTTGAATGCGGGGGTCGAGAATTACGGTCTATTCTTGCTCTGCGGTTTGGTGCCCTGGATGTGGTTCACCAAAGCGGTGTCGACCAGTGCAACCAGCATACTGGGCGGTCAGTCACTGATGCTGAACAGTAACGTTCAGCCGGCCTTCTTTCCACTTGTCAATATTGTGCAGTCGACGCTCAAGCAGTTACCAGCCATGCTGTTGCTGATCATTCTACGCTTTGTAGCTGACGATGACAGTTTGAGCTTGAGCCTTATTTATTTCCCTGTGATCGTAGTGCTGCAGTTCTTGCTGACCATCGTACTGAGTATGCTGCTTGCGGCGCTTGTTTCAATGGTCCGCGACATCGCCAATATCGTTGGTACGGGCTTGACCCTGTTGATGATCCTTTCGGGGGTAATCTACAATTACCAATCCCTGCCCGGGAAGGTGGCAGAGTGGGTTCAGTACAACCCGCTGGCGGTTATTATCTCTGCTTATCGCCAAGTGATTCTGCAGGGCACCGCTCCTGAAATACAAGGGTTGCTCTATGTGCTTGCAGTGAGCGTTGCTTTGGGGGCTGTCAATTACGTTGTGTACAAGCTGCAGCGGAAAAAGTTTGTAAGGCGGGGCATGGCATGAAGTCTGATGTAGTCCTCTCGCTACGTAACGTAGGTGTGCGGTTCAAGCTGAATGGTAAGCGAGGGTTCCATGAGCCCTTGAAAGGCATTGACCTGGATATCAAGGCTGGCGAAACGCTCGGCATTCTTGGCAGGAATGGCGCAGGCAAATCGACGTTGCTCAAAGTTCTGTCGGGCGCATTGACCCCCGATTCGGGAGAGGTTTTGAACCATGGCGCCTCGGTGGCCTTGCTGGCCTTGCAGGCGGGCTTCGACAGTAATCTTACCGGTCGAGATAACGCAATTTTTGGCGGCATGCTGCTGGGGCATCCCAAAAAGTGCGTTATCGAACGGGTAGAAGAAATAAAGGCCTACTCGGAGCTGGGTGATTATTTCGAAGAGCCGGTGAGAAACTACTCGACGGGTATGGCCTCTCGATTGGGGTTCGCTATCAGCACCATCATGAGCCCTGATGTGATTTTGGTTGATGAGGTGCTTAGCGTGGGGGATGTCAGCTTCAGAAAGAAAGCTGAGCGCACCATGATTCAAAAAATTGCATCAGGCCAAACCGTTGTATTGGTATCGCACTCTCAAGGGCAGATTGCCGCTTTGTGCGACCGTTGTGTCATCTTGGAAGGGGGTAGGCTCATCACGGGAGAAAGTGTTGGGCAGGTCATGAAGATTTATGAAGAAATTATTGAAATAAGCGCTAGGGAAAATGTATGAACATGAAGTTGGTGTTGGTTCCAGCAGTAATCGCCATGGCGCTTGCTGGTTGTGGAGACGACAAAACTATCGCGTCACTACCGGTGGAGAAAACTAATCGCTGTGCGCTCGACAAGGTGCAAGGTAGTACAGAGCGGGTAGTGAAAGTTCGGCCGGGGATCGTTGAGCTTCAAGGGTGGGCGCTTGGTGCTGAAAGTGCGCAGGGCGTGTCAAATTTAATAATCACTTTGAAGAATGCTGAGGGGCAGGTTTATACCTTTGAAGAAGGGGCTCGCTATGACCGCCCCGATGTTGCCAAAGCCTTTAAGAATGATGGCTATAAGTCGTCAGGTTTCATTGTCAAGGCGGACTTGTCGAACTTGCCGGCTGGTGCATACGGTATCTTGATAAGAACTCCTGAGAAGGATCGTATGATGGCGTGCGCCGTAAATAAAAATATTATTGTTGAGTTGTGATCTTTTAGTATATTGATTTGAGGGTTTTTTGTGAGTATTTTTCATAGGATCGCTGATCAGTTGGTCTACCCGGCAGCTCATGCATACGTTTCGCTGCAGTCTCGCCTCAACTGGTTTAAGAGTTTTGGTAAGAGTGATCAGGTATTTTACTCGTCTGCTTACCAAGGCCAAAAAATAGTTCTGATGGCGTTATATCAAAAAGGGGCTATTCGTAATGATGTGATTCATTTTTTGCGTGCTGCGAAGGAGCTGGGTCTTTATGTGGTATGCGTAAATACCCTCAAGCTGAAACAGCCGGATCTGTATAGTGATGTTATCGATTGCTATATAGAGAAGTATAATTATGGGCGCGATTTTGGCAGCTATAAGTCCGGATTCAAGTACCTCTATTCGAGTGGGCTCGCTGAGCAGTGCCCGCGAATGCTGCTAGTCAACGATAGCGTGTTTTTCAGCCGTAAGCATAATGTCCGCTTCTTGGAGGAAATGTTTGATTCCAGCGTAGAAGTTTTGGGTGCGACTGAGAACTATGAGATTGAGCATCATCTAGGCTCTTTCTGTATCGCCTTGAGCGGCGGGGTTCTAAATCATCCTAAGCTGAAAAAATACTGGCAGAACTATAAGTGCACGGATGTGCGCCCAGTCGTAATTAAGACGGGCGAAATGGCTCTGTCGAAAACGCTAAAGAGTATCGTAAGTTCGCCCGATAATTTCAAGTCATTATATGATACTGAGCGTGCTTCGGCACTATTGCATAGAGATGATGCTGTGCTGGAGGATATCGCCCATCTATCCCGCACATCTGCTTTGTCACTGGCGCCGCGTTTTTCGTTTTCTTCTGTGAGCAAAGAGGTTATCAATAAGTATCTGCATTCCCCAGCCGCGATAGCTGGTGTTTCTGCATTGAATGCCGATTTTGAATCTCTGTCAGAGGTTGAGGTCCATTATGCGGATTCCCTTACTGGTTTTTCGGAGTTTGTTTGCGGGGCTGTGACTAACTCTTCATCTGCAAATGAAAGTATTCGGAGCGCCGTGAAGGGAGAGGTGATTTCCAAGTTTATTGGCTGCTTTATGCATGGGTCGCAGATTCATCAGAATGGGATCTTCTTGCATCGTATTGGCTTGCCGATTATTAAGTTGGATGGCGTTTATCGTGGGATGTTTTCCCCTAGCGATATCGAGAAGCTTGCAATGGATCTTGAGTCTGATCAGCGTGGAGAGTTTCGCTGGATAATGTACTCCCGTCCTTATGGTGGTGATGTTTTGTACGGATGGAAGCGTGCTGCATTTTCTCGTGGTTTGATTTGAGTTTTTGAATCTGAGTGCTGACTGCTCGATACGATTAAGTAGGGAGAAATTTGTGTATCCTGATTTTTTAGAGCTTTCGGTGCTCGATAAAGCTAAGTCGAACTTAAAGAGGGTTGTGCCTCACTCGTGCCTGGACACCCCATCCCATCGTCAACTGGGTGGTGCAAAGCTATCTATTGCGGGTTGGTTTTTGAAGGATAGTAATACCTCGGATACTTACTTGCTGGTTCGGAACGGTGTCGTAGAGAGCCAGATCCGTGCAACGGTCGAGCGTCGTGATGTGTTGTGCAGTGTTCTAAAAATTTCTGAGAATTTGCTTAGTGTGCATCCCCAGTTGCGTTGTGGGTTCAGTGCATCTGTTGAGGTAGATCTAAGTCAGCCAGTCGAGATTTTCTTTGTAGCTGATGGAGAGGAATATCCTTGGCGCGTGATTCATGCCGCAGCAACTGGTTTTAAGGCTGCCAGTATGCAACAGTTGTGGTCTGAGTTCATTGCTTGTAAAGATATCAAGAGGCTTGCGGGGGAATTGTCTGGTTTTCTAACGAAAATCAGCGATGCAATCCTTGAGGATATTATCTTCAAGGGCGTGCAGGTCGCCAGCTTGAAAGAGTTGGCTTCCGGTAAGGTTCCTGGGTCGATAGCGCGGGCATTGCCATTCTTGAATTATGTTACATCCAGCGATTTTTGCATAAATGCTGTAGAGACTGCGTTATCCAAAGGTTCTGTGATTGTGCCTGATCCGTTTGGATATGGTATGGCATTCTGTAATGAAAGCTATGTAATGGGGTATGAAGTCAATGTGCTCAGGTTTGTCTCGTCAACGGGTGAGGCATTCTTCATATTCCAACATGTGGGTTCCGCGGATGCTGTATATTTTCCTACAAGAGATGTAATTGCATTGACTCCGCACTTGTCTGATGCTCTTGTGAAAGGTTTTATTTACAAACTGATTCGGAGCATTGTTGCGGTTGGTGATTACGCTTCAGGAGAACGAGCTTTCTCTGGGGTGATTGCGTCTCACGGTCGACCATACCATTTCTACTATGATGTGGCTCCAGCGATAGATGATCTACATCGGGCGAGTCTGTTGGAGCGTTTGCCAAGTATCGTTTATTATAAGGGTGCAGATTTCTGTTCGTTCTCTAAGTTGTATGGATTAAGTGTTCATGAGGAGTTTCTTGCGCCCGACGAAGTATGGGGTAAGCTATTAAAATTCAAGGGTTTCTATTTTCATGTTGGTGCGGTATTTAATCAGGCGCGGATTGAAAATGTGACTAATTTTGATAGGAGATTTATTTCTTCGGTGCGGAAGGGGATGGCGTCGCTAGATCCAGTAACTACGGCGGGATTGATGTCCTGCTATCCATTGATTTGGTTTGGTGTCACTGTCCAGAAGCGCTCGTGGCTAGAGCAGGTTGATGCTGCGGTCAATATATTGAATTCATTAAGGCTTGTATATCCAGAGGTTGGTGTTGTATTCGATGGGTGGACCTCGCCGGTACACTCAACATCTCGAGATCAACGTGAAACTGATCTTGATAATGGCATTGTAAATCAGATAGTAAAAAGGCTGGATGGTTCGATATCTGTTTTTAATGTGGTTGGCGCGGATAGTGTCAAAAAAATTCAATATGCAAGCTTTGTCGATGCTTATGTAGGTAACTCTGGCACAGGTGGTCTACATGTTGCTAGGTTTGCAGGGCGCCCAGGAGTGGCGCACTTGAATACGAAAATGCTTAATGCGAATAATCACATTCGCAAGCGAACCCGCCTCATAGACGTCAAGCATATTGTTGATCGTCCTGAGGACTCTGACTTGAGAATGGATTTTATCAGTTACAGTCTGGACTGGCAGGTTGTGTATAACGAACTGGTTCAGGTTATTGAGGGAGGTTCAAAGTGAGTGGGAGTACTGTTATCGATTGCACCCTGCGCGATGGTGGTTACTATAATTCTTGGGATTTTCCGGAAGATGTAGTTGATGACTACCTGAAGGCAATGGCTGCTGCCGGTGTTAACGTCGTCGAGCTGGGCTTACGCTCTCTGAAAAACTCCGGTTTCAAGGGCGCGAGCGCTTTTACCACCGATCATTACATCCGCAGTCTCGATGTACCTGGCTCACTTTCAGTCGCAGTCATGATTAATGCTGTGGAGCTGCTCGGAAGTGACCTGCCGATGGAAGAGGTCTTGAGCCGGCTGTTTCCAGAGACCGCGGCGACGTCGCCTGTGGAACTCGTACGTATCGCCTGCCATGTACACGAATTCGAACAGTCACTTCCTGCATCGGCCTGGCTGAAAGAGCGCGGTTTCCAGGTCGGGTTCAACCTCATGCAGATTGCTGACCGTAATCAGCAGGAAGTCGAGACTTTGGCCGCCGCAGCCGCCAACTGGCCATTGGATGTTCTGTATTTCGCTGACAGCATGGGCAGCATGAGCCCTGACCAAGTGGCACAGGTTGTCGGTTGGCTGCGCTCGCGCTGGAAGGGCCCTCTGGGTATTCACACTCATGACAACATGGGCTTGGCACTACAAAACACTCTGCGCGCCTTGGACGAAGGCGTCACTTGGTTGGACGCCACCGTTACCGGCATGGGGCGTGGCCCCGGTAATGCGAAAACTGAGTACTTGGTCATCGAGCTCTCGGAGCGCAGTGGGCTAAGCGCTAACGTTGTTCCCTTGATGGGCGTGATCAATCGCTACTTCCGTCCTCTGCAGCATGAGTGTGGGTGGGGTACCAATACTTACTATTACCTGGCGGGTAAGTATGGGATACACCCTACCTACATCCAGGAAATGCTGGGCGACTCGCGTTATGGCGAAGAAGATATCCTGGCTGTTATAGAGCACCTGCGTGTTGAGGGTGGCAAAAAATTCAGCTCGCGCACATTGAATTCCGCCCGGGTCTTCTATCAGAGCCCTACGCAGGGGAGCTGGGCGCCCGCAGAGGTATTAGCGGGTCGCGATGTGTTGCTGCTGGGGACCGGGCCTGGTGTAGAAAAGCATAGGGCTGCGATCGAGGCCTATATCCGTAGGTGCAAGCCGTTTGTAATGGCACTCAACACACAAGCGAAAATTGCTTCGGAATTGATTGATGTGAGAGTGGCTTGCCATCCGGTTCGTCTGCTAGCTGACTGCGCAGAGCATGCTCGTTTGCCGCAGCCGCTGGTAACCCCAGCTAGCATGCTACCAGAAGATGTAAGGCAAGCATTGGGGGAGACTACCCTTCTTGACTTCGGGATTACCGTCAACTCGGATATGTTTGAGTTCAAATCAACACACTGCACGTTGCCGACCTCTTTGGTATTTGCTTACGCGTTGGCCATCGCTGCTAGTGGGGATGCGCGTTCGATCAACTTGGCAGGGTTTGATGGGTATGGCGCAGATGACCCGCGTACAGCTGAAGTTGAGTCTGTGCTGGAACTGTTCCTCAAGTCGACGCCGGAGTTGCCCGTCACCGCAGTAACGCCTTCGCGTTATGCGATCGAATCCAAATCTATTTATGCGATCTGACTAATATGAAATCAGTTGTCGTAATTCCCGCACGCTATAAATCGTCACGGTTCCCAGGTAAGCCTTTGGTGAATCTGCTGGGAAAACCCATGATCCTTTGGGTGGCCGAACTGTCTGCCAAAGCGGTCGGCCAAGAAAACGTTTTTGTTGCTACCGAAGATGACCGCATAGCGCAGGTAGTGGAAGGTGCTGGCTTCAATGTGGTGATGACGAGCAGCACGGCCCTTACTGGGACTGACCGTCTGGCAGAGGCTGCCCAGCAAATTGAGGCTGACATCTACATCAACGTACAAGGTGATGAGCCGCTGATTGATCCTGTTGATATCCAGAAAGTTCTGGAGCTCAAAAAGGTGGCAATGGATTCGGTGGTGAACGGTTACTGCTGGATTGATGATGCAGAAGACCCAAACAGCGTCAATATTCCTAAAGTGGTCACTACTGAAAAAGGTGACCTGATGTACATGTCTCGCTTACCGGTTCCTGGTTTTAAAGATCCGGCCGTTGCGCCAAGCCGCTACAAAAAACAAGTCTGCATTTATGGATTCACCCGCCAGCAACTGGATAGCTACGCCAGCTTTGGCCGAAAAGGCGAGGTAGAAAGCAGCGAGGACATCGAAATTCTTCGGTTCCTCGAGTTGGGTGTGCCGGTCAAGATGGTCGAAACCAGCGGTGGCAGCCTGGCGGTGGATGTACCTACCGACGTAGATGTTGTCGAGCGTGCGCTGCAGGAGCTTGGGTTTGAACTTGCAAAAGTATAAAACAATCATTTTTGATTGTGATGGCGTGGTTTTAGATTCGAATCGCGTAAAAACACAGGCGTTCTACTTGGCCGCACTGCGCTACGGTGAAGCAGCTGCGCAAGCGCTCGTCGAACATCATACTGCCAACGGCGGCATATCCAGGTTTAAAAAGTTTGAATACTTCTTAAATGAAATAGTGGATGTGCGCTCGGATGAGTCGGGCATGCAATGCCTGCTAGATTCCTATAGCAAGGAAGTTGCGGATGGCCTGATGCAATGTAAAATTGCAGAGGGCCTTAAGGATCTTCGATGCGCTTCGCCGAATGCTAAATGGCTGATTGTCTCTGGTGGTGCTCAGGTCGAGTTGAGGCATGTGTTTTCTGAACGGGGCATATCTGAATACTTCGATGGCGGAATTTTTGGCAGTCCCGATCCCAAAGACACCATTTTCGCCCGGGAAATCGCTTCAGGTAACATTGAATTCCCTGCGCTCTTTGTTGGGGATAGTCGTTACGATCATACGGTTTCTGAAATGTTCAAGACCGATTTTGTCTTTGTTTCGGCCTGGACGGAGTTCAAGGGCTGGCAGGATTACTTTGCAAATACTGGGGTAACCTGCAAATCTGCATTGTCGGATTTAATTACTCAGTAAAGATAGCACCGTGCGCTGCATACTCTGTGGCGCAATGGATTATCCATTTGCGTTATCGCTGCCTGGCAATGTCTGCCGTTTTAGAGGCATCACCATGCATCAAGGACCCCCGCAATGGCGTATTACCGTACACCCCATGATGTGACGGCCCTGCCCGCCTGGCAGGCGCTTCAGCAGCACCGCGACGCCATGCAAGGCTTCAGCATGCGCGAAGCGTTCGCCGCCGATGCCAAGCGCTTCGATCAGTTCTCCCTGAGCTGCTGCGGCCTGTTCCTCGATTACTCGAAAAACCTGATCACCGAGCAAAGCCGCGAGCTGCTGGTCAACCTGGCCAACGAAGTGGGCCTGCAGGACGCCATCAAGTCGATGTTCGCCGGCGAAATCATCAACGCCTCCGAAGGCCGCCCGGTACTGCACACCGCCCTGCGCCGGCCGGTAGGCGACAAGCTCAGCGTCAACGGCGTGAACGTCATGCCGGAAGTACACAAGGTGCTCAACCAGATCACCGAACTGGTCGGCCGTATCCACGACGGCCTGTGGCGCGGCTACAGCGAAAAACCGATCACCGACGTGGTCAACATCGGCATCGGTGGCTCGTTCCTCGGCCCCGAGCTGGTGTCCGAGGCGCTGCTGCCCTACGCCCAGCGCGGCGTGCGCTGCCACTACCTGGCGAACATCGACGGCAGTGAGTTCCACGAGCTGTCGGCCAACCTGCGCGCCGAAACCACCCTGTTCATCGTCTCGTCGAAGTCGTTCAACACCCTCGAGACCTTGAAGAACGCCATGGCCGCGCGTACCTGGTACCTGGCCCAGGGCGGCTCGGAAGCCGAGCTGTACCGCCACTTCATCGCAGTTTCCAGCAACAAGGCCGCCGCCGTGGCCTTCGGCATCCGCGAAGAAAACATCTTCCCGATGTGGGACTGGGTAGGCGGGCGCTACTCGCTGTGGTCGGCCATCGGCCTGCCGATCGCCCTGGCCATCGGTACCGCCAACTTCAAGGAACTGCTGTCCGGTGCCTACACCATGGACCAGCACTTCCAGACCGCGCCGTTCGAAAAGAACATGCCGGTACTGCTGGCCCTGCTGGGCGTGTGGTACGGCAACTTCTGGGGCGCCCAGAGCCACGCGATCCTGCCGTACGACCACTACCTGCGCAACATCACCAAGCACCTGCAACAGCTGGACATGGAGTCCAATGGCAAGAGCGTGCTGCAGGACGGCACCCCGGTGAAGACCGACACCGGCCCGGTGATCTGGGGCGGCGTCGGCTGCAACGGCCAGCATGCCTACCACCAGTTGCTGCACCAGGGCACCCAGCTGATTCCGGCCGACTTCATCGTGCCGGTGGTGAGCTTCAACCCGGTGGCTGACCATCATCAGTGGCTATACGCCAACTGCCTGTCGCAGAGCCAGGCGCTGATGCTGGGCAAAACCCGCGAGGAAGCCGAAGCCGAGCTGCGTGGCAAAGGCCTGAACGAAGCGGACATCGAAAAGCTGGCCCCGCACAAGGTCATCCCGGGCAACCGCCCGAGCAATACCCTGGTGGTGGAACGCATCAGCCCACGCCGCCTGGGCGCGCTGGTGGCGATGTATGAGCACAAGGTGTTCGTGCAGAGCGTGATCTGGGGTATCAACGCCTTCGACCAATGGGGTGTGGAGCTAGGCAAGGAGTTGGGGGAGGGTATCTACCAGCGTTTGATTGGCAGCCGTGAAGAGACCGCTGATGACGGTTCAACTCAAGGACTGATCAATTACTTCCGCGGTCGTCACCGGGGCTGATACTCCCTCCAAGGTCGTCATGCTGTCGGCCACTGGCTGCCCCGAAAAGGGGCAGCCGCTGTCTAGCGTCAAGTCGCTGATTGGGGCCGCTTGTTGTTATCTTCGATTTTCTATGGCCTTGTGGCATTAGGTGCCTTCTCGACATTTGATTCAACAGCAAAACCAGCAAGCGCCCCCACAATCCGCCCACACGCCTTCCCATCACCATACGGATTA
Source organism: Pseudomonas sp. NLJ1 (assembly GCF_049486705.1). Lineage (NCBI taxonomy): Bacteria > Pseudomonadati > Pseudomonadota > Gammaproteobacteria > Pseudomonadales > Pseudomonadaceae > Pseudomonas > Pseudomonas sp. NLJ1. The sequence goes on from NZ_CP137735.1 coordinate 4,262,604, forward strand.
TGCGCCACGCTCATCTCCCGATACGCCCCCTCATCGGTCAGTAACCTTGCCAGCTCCCCGACAATAGACCCAACCTCCGTACCCACCAGCTTCACCGTCCCCGCCGCCACTGCCTCCGGCCGCTCTGTGGTATCACGCATCACCAGTACCGGTTTGCCCAGCGCCGGCGCTTCCTCCTGAATACCCCCCGAGTCGGTCAAAATTACATACGCACGGCTCATCAGATAGACGAACGGCAGGTAATCCAGCGGCTCGATCAAGTAGATATTCCCCACATCCGCCAGCCGCCGGTTGACCGGTTCGCGCACGTTGGGGTTGAGGTGCACCGGGTATAGCACATCCACCTCGGGGAACTGGCGCGCCGTCTGTACCAAAGCCTGGCAGATGCGTTCGAAGCCACCGCCAAAATTCTCGCGGCGATGGCCTGTTACCAACACCATGCGCCGGTTGGCAGCCAGGTAATCGAACTGGCCCTCGAACTGCGCCCGCAGCGCCGGGCTCTCCAGTTTGTGCACCACTTCCAGCAGGGCGTCGATCACGGTGTTGCCAGTGGTGAAAATGCTCGACGGGTCGATGCCTTCCCTTAGCAGGTTGTCACGCGAGCTGGCGGTGGGGGCGAAGTGCAGGGCGGCCAGGGTGCCGGTCAGGCGCCGGTTGCCTTCCTCTGGCCAGGGTGAATACAGGTTATTGGTGCGCAGGCCGGCCTCTACGTGGGCGATGGGGATTTGCTGGTAATAGGCCGCCAGGCTGGTGGCAAACGTGGTCGCGGTGTCGCCATGCACCAGCACCACATCGGGCTTGAATTCGGCCAGTACCGGCTGGATACCCTGCAAAATCCCCGTGGTCACGCCGGTCAGGTCCTGGCCGGGCTTCATGATCTTCAAGTCGTAATCGGGAGTGATACCGAACAGTTCCAGTACCTGGTCGAGCATTTGCCGATGCTGGCCGGTGACGCACACGCGGGATTCGAAGCGGGCGTCCTGGGCGAGTTGCAGGGCGAGGGGGGCCATCTTGATGGCTTCTGGACGGGTGCCAAATACGGTGAGGGTCTTGAGGGGCACGGCGGTGATCCTCTTGCTGGACGGGGCAGTACTGGTGGGCCAAAGGGGCCGATCAGGCGCACGAAGGCTGGCCTGGTGGACGGGCTGGGTGTGAGGGCAAGCGGCGGGTGGATGGGGTATGCAGCTTGGGTCCTTCAAGCAAACGGCTGTCCATTGCTCAAAAATCTAGCAGTTGGTTCATGTGATGCCAGTTGGCAGGGGGTGTGTTTGCCGGCTGGAGGGTGCGGTTGTTCGTGATCAGGCCTTGTTCACCGGGGGCTGTAGGAATGTGGGCAGGTTTTGCTGTGAATGCGGCATCGGACAAACGGGTATTCGGCTACAGGCCATAAGGCATGGCGCCAATGCTCTCGGGCCGAGGTGGTGGTGGAGGAAAGGCCATTCTTTCTGGGTTGGCGAAGTTGGCTGAGTGATTGATCGATTTGGTAACCATTCGCCGATGGTGGTGGCTGTTTCAGTGCGGGGTTTGCCGCTAGGGTTGATTGCGCGGCCGAAGGAAAACGGCTGCTGGAAAATGACCAACCCAGGAGTGTTCACCATGCGTAACAACGTTCTGTCGTACTTGCTGCTGCCGCTGTTCGCCAGCCTGTCCTTTTCCCTTAGCGCTGCCCCGGCCAGCACCACGGCGGTGGCCGAGCCCGTACCGGTGGTAACCCAGCAGCAGGCCCAGCAGCCGCAGCGGCTGGACCTGAACACGGCTGATGCGCTTACTTTGCAGAAGGAGCTGAACGGGATAGGGAAGGCCAAGGCTGAGGCCATAGTGGCCTACCGGGAGGCCAATGGGCCGTTTGCTTCGGTGGATGAGCTGCTGGAGATCAAGGGGATTGGTAATGCGTTGCTGGAGCGTAACCGGGACAAGGTGATGGTGGAGTAAGGGGGAAGGGCTGGGGTTTGTGTCCTGGCCCTGACTTTCATGAAGGTTCATTTGAGGTAACTGAATTCGAAAGCGGTCCGCGTACCCTGTGGGAGCGGCTTTAGCCGCGAAGAACCCGACGCGGTGTGTGACACCGGCTGCGCCGGTATTCGCGGCTAAAGCCGCTCCCACAGGGGCCCTGCTGACTCAATGAGTTATGTGCAACTCCATGAAAGCGGGCTTGCGACGGTAGTGGGCGTGCTAGCGGTCCTGCGCGTCCTTGGCATCCGCTTCGGCATTGCGCTCATGCACCTTGCGCAACTGTTCTTCGGTCAGTGGCAGTTTTTTTGCTGTGTCGCGCAGCAGCATCAGCCCGCCGACGATCGAGCCGAGGGCTATGATGAGTATCAGCCAGGCATACCAGGGCATTGTCGTTCTCCTTTGCTGGTGATGGGCAGCGCTTGTACAAATGTTGAGCAATTGCCCGTTCCGTTGGTTCAATTATAGGAGCCAGCCACTGTCGGGCCAATTCCGTGACCCGCGGGCCCCAAAGCCTGCGTCACTTCGTTTACAATGCGCGCCGTTTTCGACTTGCCAAGAGACCCTGCCATGTCCGCCTGCCAGACGCCCCTGATCGTCGCCCTGGATTTCCCTACCCGTGAGGCCGCCCTGAAGCTGGCTGACCAGCTTGACCCTGCGCTGTGCCGGGTGAAGGTTGGCAAGGAGCTGTTCACCAGCAGCGCTTCGGGCATTGTCGAAACCCTGTGCGACAAGGGCTTCGAAGTGTTCCTGGACCTCAAGTTCCACGACATCCCCAACACCACCGCCATGGCGGTGAAGGCTGCCGCCGAGATGGGCGTATGGATGGTGAACGTGCATTGCTCCGGTGGCCTGCGCATGATGGCGGCCTGCCGTGAAGAGCTGGCCAAGCGCAGCGGCCCGCAGCCGTTGCTGATTGGCGTGACCGTGCTGACCAGCATGGAGCGTGAAGACCTGGCCGGTATCGGCCTGGATGTCGACCCGCAAGAGCAGGTGCTGCGCCTGGCCGCGCTGGCCGAGAAGGCTGGCATGGACGGTTTGGTGTGCTCGGCGCTGGAGGCCCCGGCGCTGAAGGCGGCGCACCCGTCGCTGCAGCTGGTGACCCCGGGCATTCGCCCGGCGGGCAGTGCGCAGGATGACCAGCGCCGTATCCTTACCCCGCGCCAGGCACTGGATGCCGGTTCGGACTACCTGGTGATCGGCCGCCCGATCAGCCAGGCCGCCAACCCGGCGCAGGCGCTGGCTGCGGTAGTCGCTGAAATACGCGGCTGAACCTGACCAATGAAAAGGGCTGCGAATGCAGCCCTTTTTCATTTTTGTGGCGTGATATCAGCCTTGAGCTGTCGACCAGTCGATCCAGCCGAACTGCCAGGTAGCCAGAATCAATAAACCGAAGACGATGCGATACCAGGCGAACGTCGCGTAGCTGTGGTTGGCGATGAACTTGAGCAGCGCACGCACGGCGATCATGGCGAAGATGAACGAGGTCACGAAGCCGATGGCAAACACCGGCAGGTCGCCGGGCTGGAACAGGTCGCGGTACTTGTAGCCCGAATACACCGCCGCACCGACCATGGTCGGCATCGCCAGGAAGAACGAGAACTCGGTCGCCGCCTTGCGCGACAGGCCGAACAGCAGGCCGCCGATGATGGTGGACCCGGAACGCGAGGTGCCCGGGATCATCGCCAGGCATTGGACGAAGCCGATCTTCAAGGCATGGGTCCAGCGCATGTCATCGACATGGTCGACCGCCACACGGTGGGTACGGCGTTCGGCCCAGAGCATGATCACCCCGCCAACCACCAGGGCCGTTGCCACGGTGATCGGGTTGAACAGGTAGTGGTGAATCAGGTCGGCGAACAGCACGCCCAACACCACCGCCGGCAGGAACGCCAACAGCAGGTTGCCAGTGAAGCGCCGTGCCGTAGGCTGGCTGCTCAGGCCGAACACCACTTCCAGGATCTTGCCGCGAAACTCCCACACTACCGCCAGGATCGCTGCCAGTTGGATGATGATGTTGAATGCAATCGCGCGTTCACCGCCGAAATCGATCAAATCGGCAACGATGATCTGGTGCCCGGTACTGGAGATTGGTAGAAACTCCGTGAGCCCTTCAACCACTCCCAGGATGAGTGCCTGGAAGGCAGTCCATAAATCCATTGATCCCCCGTTAGAGCCGTGCTGCTTGCCAGGCCCATGCTCTTGATTTAGCTGTGATTGCCGATTGAGGCAGCGAAGATGTTGGTGCGGGGGCGGATGCTACCAGAGCGACGTTGCGAAGACTTGTGTGGGGTTGCCGGCTTCGAGGAAGGTTTCCAGGCCTGCGGTTAGGATTGGGGAGGGGGTGTACTTTTTCATAGTGAAAATCCAGTGCGTGACGAGGAGAAACCACCCGGATCTTTCTCACGGACAAGGGTGGCAGCCATTGCGCGGGGTGAGAAACCGGTGCACTGACGCCGGCCAAGCCGAAGCCTGCCCGCGAATGGCTGCCATTGAACAGTGGAGCAGCAGTGCATAACAGGTTCTCACACCCGGTCACCAACATGGCGACCCGGTGAAGTTATCCCTGAGGGATTTCCCCGACAATTCAGCTGCTTCCGACCGCTGCGTAGGATAGTTCGCTTGCTGCTTCAAGCTGAAGCGGTGGGGGCAAGGTTCAGGAAAGTCTGACGCGCTGCGAACGCGGTGCTGCAGTTATCGCCGGGGCCGCTGTGCGGCCCAATCGCCGGCAAGCCAGCTCCCACAGGTACAGCGTCGGGCTCAAGGGTGGCGCTGTACCTGTGGGAGCTGGCTTGCCGGCGATGAGGCCAGTATTGGCTACCTCAATCTCAAACCTTCAGCACCAACTTGCCAAAGTTCTCCCCACTGAACAGCTTCAGCAGTGTCTCGGGGAAGGTCTCCAGCCCTTCCACCACATCTTCCTTGCTCTTCACCTGCCCGCTGGCCAGCCACCCGGCAATCTCCAGTGCGGCCTTGCCGTAGTCCTTGGTGTAATCCATCACCACAAAGCCTTCCATGCGCGCGCGGTTCACCAGCAGCGACAGGTAGTTGGCCGGGCCTTTCACCGCTTCCTTGTTGTTGTACTGGCTGATCGCGCCGCAAATCACGATGCGCGCCTTGAAGTTGATGCGGGTCAGCACGGCATCAAGGATGTCGCCGCCGACGTTGTCGAAGTACACATCCACGCCTTTGGGGCATTCGCGCTTCAGGCCGGCCAGCACATCCTCGGCCTTGTAGTCGATCACCCCGTCAAAGCCCAGTTCGTCCTTCAGGTACTGGCACTTCTCGGCGCCGCCGGCAATGCCGACCACGCGGCAGCCTTTGATCTTGGCAATCTGCCCGACAATGCTGCCCACCGCGCCGGCCGCACCGGAAATGACCACGGTGTCACCGGCCTTGGGCTGGCCAACGTCCAGCAGGGCGAAGTAGGCGGTCATGCCGGTCATGCCCAGCGCCGACAGGTAGCGGGGCAGGGGCGCCAGATTGGGGTCGATCTTGTGCAGGCCCTGGGGTTCGCCAGTGAAGTAGTCCTGCACGCCCAGGGCGCCGCTTACATGGTCACCCGGTTTGTAGGCGGGATGGTTGGAGGCGACAACCTCGCCAACACCCAGCGCGCGCATCACCTGGCCCAGGGCCACGGGCGGGATGTAGGACTTGCCTTCGTTCATCCAGCCGCGCATGGCCGGGTCCAGCGACAGGTACAGGTTGCGCACCAGCACCTGGCCTTCGCCGGGTTGTTCGGCGGGCACGGTCTCGAAGCTGAAGTCGTCACGGCGCACGGCGCCGACCGGGCGTTTGGCGAGCAGGAAGCGGCGGTTGGTGTTGGTCATGGCGGGTCCTTGGGGGCAGTGGAGGAGGGAGGTGTCAAATCTACCCTGTTGATGTAGGCAGGTCCTTAACATCACTGACAAGCATGGTAGCCTAACCGGTGGGGTTATGATGCTGCCCGGCCGGGTGGTGGCTGACTATGCTCTGAACCCCACCAAGCACCCTTTGGAGCACGCGATGAGCATGACCTTTTCCGGCCAGGTAGCCCTTGTCACCGGCGGCGCTGCCGGCATCGGCCGGGCGACCGCCCTGGCTTTCGCCCGGGAGGGCTTGAAGGTGGTGGTGGCCGACCTCGACCCGGCCGGTGGCGAGGCCACTGTGGCCCTGATCCACGCGGCGGGCGGGGAGGCGCTGTTCATTGCCTGCGACGTTACCCGTGATGCCGAAGTGCGCCAACTGCACGAGCGCCTGATCGCCGCCTATGGCCGGCTGGACTATGCCTACAACAACGCAGGTATCGAGATCGAGCAGGGCCGCCTGGCCGAAGGCAGCGAGGCGGAGTTCGACGCCATCATGGGCGTCAACGTGAAGGGTGTATGGCTGTGCATGAAGTACCAGCTGCCGTTGCTGTTGGCCCAGGGCGGTGGGGCCATCGTCAATACCGCCTCGGTGGCGGGCTTGGGTGCGGCGCCGAAGATGAGCATCTACAGCGCCTCCAAGCACGCGGTGATCGGCCTGACCAAGTCGGCGGCCATCGAGTACGCCAAGAAGGGCATCCGGGTGAATGCGGTGTGCCCGGCGGTGATCGACACCGACATGTTCCGCCGCGCCTATGAGGCCGACCCACGCAAGGCCGAGTTTGCCGCTGCCATGCATCCGGTAGGGCGTATTGGCAAGGTCGAGGAAATTGCCAGCGCCGTGCTGTACTTGTGCAGTGACGGCGCGGCGTTTACCACAGGGCATTGCCTGACAGTGGATGGTGGGGCTACGGCGATCTGATCTGATATCGGTGTGGCCTTCTTCGCGGGTAAACCCGCTCCCACAGGTACCCCACTGCTCTCGGGGCCGGTGATATCTCTGTGGGAGCGGGTTTACCCGCGAAGAGGCCCTTGCAGGCCACCACAAAGGCTAGCGCGAACCCTGTGGGAGCGGGCAGGCCCGCGAAGAGGCCCTGGCAGACCAGCACAATGCCAGCCCAACCAGCAAACACCCCACCACCAGCACCCCACCAAACACCAGCAACGCCAACCGCGACCCCAGCCGGTCACTCAGCAAGCCGGTAAAGATCACCGGCAGGCTGAACCCCAGGTACGCCAGTAGAAAGAACCCGGCACTGGCCCGTGTCTTCTCGCTGCCGGCCAACTGGTTCACCGCTGCCAGCCCGCCCAGGTAGATAAACCCGTAGCACGCACTACTGGCCGCCACCGCACCCAGCAAGACCGCGCCCAGCTGGCCGCTGTCCGCGCCCCAGGCCAGCACGGCATAGCTGCAGGGCAATATCACCAGCCCCAGCAAGGTGGCCGTACGGCTGCTGAGGCGTCGTGCCATGGGCTGGAACAACAACCCGCAGCTGATCACGCAAAAGGTCGAAAACCCCGACCAGGCGCTAAGCCCATGCTGGCGCAGGATGCCCGGCAGCAGGGCAATCACCAGCCCCACGCAGGCCCACGCCAGCAGAATGGCCAGGCCATAGGCCACGCTGCCACGTGGGTAGCAGGGCAGGCGCAGCATGGGGTTGCGTTGTGCCGGGCGTGGGTCGGGCAGGCGCCATGCCAGCAACATGGCCAGCGCCGCCAGCAGCAGTTGCAGGTGGAAGCTGCCCGGGGTCAGGCTGGGGCCGCGCAACAGGAACAGGCTGGTCAGCGCCGCGCCCAGGCCAAAGCCCAGCGAGGTGCTGGCGGTGACCCAGTTGGCGGCGCGGGTGTTGTCCAAGCCGCCCATCAGTTCTCCCATGTAGGCGGTGGCCGTGGCCGAAGCCAGGCCGGTACCCAACCCAAGGAACAGCCGCGCCAGGCCCAGGGTTTGCAGGCTGGGGGCCAGCAGCATCAGTACGGTGGCGACCATCGACAGGGCCAGTGCGGCAAGCACCAATGGCCTGCGCCCGACCCTGTCGGCCAGCCCGCCCAGGGCCAGCAGCACGGGTAGCACGCCGAGCACATAGCCGGAGAAGGCCACTGCGGTGGCGGCAGCGCCTTGGCCGGAGAGGTCGGCGTAGGTGATGTACAGCGGGGCCTGCAGGTTGACGGCCAGGGTGATCAGGCAGAGGGCGAAGGCCAGGCGGGCCGGGGCGGTGGGCATGGTAGGGGTCCTGGTTCTGTAGTGTCTGTACTGGCCCTTTCGCGGGTGAACCCGCTCCCACAGGTACGACACCGCTCTCGGGTTGGGTGCGATCCCTGTGGGAGCGGGTTCACCCGCGAAAGGGCCGGGCCTGCCAACTCTGATGCCTGCCCATTCCCCTCACCAGACACACCGCCAACCCTTTTATGCTTAACTGTTCGCTCAAAACCAGCGAACACTTGCCCCATGCACTTGCCCCTCGACCGCACCAGCACCACCCCGCTGGTACAGCAACTCACCGACCACCTGCAAACCTGGATCGACCAGCAACGCCTGCGCCCCGGCGCGCGCCTACCGTCGATCCGGGCCTTGGCCCGCAGTCAGGCGGTCAGTGCGTCGTGTGTGATCGAAGCCTACGACCGCCTGGTCGCCAGCGGCTGGCTGGAGGCCCGCCACGGCACCGGCTTTTTCGTCGCCGAGCGCAAACCCGGCCTGGCCGTGGAAGACGCCCAACCCTGGGGCGAGGCCGGGGACGGCAGCTGGCGGCAGTTCCGCGAGGGCCATGACGAATTGCTCAAGCTGGGCTGCGGCTGGTTGCCCAGCAGCTGGCGCGCCGCCACCGAACTGGCTCAGGCAGTGCGCCAGGTCAGCCGGGGCAACCCACAGGACCTGTTCGACTACTGCCCACCCCTGGGCCTGGCCAGCCTGCGCCAGCAGCTGCACAAGCGCCTGGCGCAGCTGGGAATCGCCGCCGGGCCCGAACGTATCCTCACCACCCACGGCGCCAGCCACGGCCTCGACCTGCTGGTGCGCACCCTGTTGCGCCCAGGCGACACGGTGCTGGTGGAAAACCCCGGCTACTACAACCTGTACAACCTACTGCGCCAGCACCAGGTGCACATGCTGCCGGTGCCGCGCACCGCCGAGGGGCCGTGCCTGGCCACCCTCGAAGCCCTGCTGGCGGCGCACAAGCCGCGCTGCCTGTTCATCAACAGCCTCTACCACAACCCCACCGGCACCAGCTTGACGCCCAAGGTGGCCTACCGCCTGCTGGAGCTGGCCCGCGAGCACGATCTGCGCATCATCGAGGACGATATCTACGCCGACTTCCAGGAAGGCCCGGCCACCCGCCTGGCCACCCTCGACAGCGAGCAGCGGGTCATCTACATGAGCAGTTTCTCGAAAACCCTCAGCAGCTCGCTGCGGGTCGGCTACCTGGTCGCCGACCCGGCATTGCTGGCGCGCCTGGCCGAGCTGAAGATGGTCAGCGGCATCGGCACCTCGCGCTTTGCCGAGCAGGTGGTGGGGCAGATGCTGGCCAACGGCAGCTACCGCAAGAGCGTGCAGCGCCTGCGCGTGCGCCTGGGGCAGCACATGGCCAGGCTGCTCGGCCAGCTGGAACAGGCGGGCTGGCAGGTATTCTGCGAGCCCTATGGCGGCATGTTCGTCTGGGCCCGGGTGCCGGGCCGGGATTTCGCCAGCCTGGAGCGCCTGGCCCTGGAGCACGACGTGCTGCTTACCCCCGGCAGCGCCTTCGATTACCAGGGCGCGGGCAGCGCCTGGCTGCGCATCAATGTCGCCTACGGGCAGGACTCCCGCGCCCAGGCCTTCCTTCAGCACGCAGGGCGACCTCTGCCAAGCTGATAGCGACACGCTCATAGCTATTTGACACCATTCTGACGCCAGGCCCTTGTTCATCGGCTGGCAACGTTGCCACCCTTGGCCTTCGGGATAACCTCGCACGCAGAAGGGGAATCGGCATGGGCGCGAGCAAGCACGGTGTGCTGGCCAACCTGGGCATGGCCCGCAAACTTGGCCTGGGCTTTGCCCTGGTGCTGGTGCTGACCCTGGCGGTGGCGGCCATTGGCATTGCCGCGCTACACAGCGTTGGCCAGCGCTTCGACAGTTTGCGCCAGTTGGCCCAGTTCAATACCGACCTGCTGCGCTTGCGCCAGCACGAGCAGGCCTTTGCCCTGCGCTCCGACCTGCAGCAAGCCGAGGCCTTGCGCAGTGGCCTGCAGGGCCTGGCCGAGCGCGCCCGTGGCCTGCCGGCGCTGGCGGCGGCAGAAACCGACCTGGCGGCTTATGGCCAGGCGTTCGAAGCCTTTGTCGAGGCGGTGCAGGCCAAGGAGCTGGCGCTGGACATGGCCAGCTGGTCGGTGTCCAGCGTGGCCAACAACCTCGACGTACTGCAGGCCGGCCTGGCCGATGATGGCGTGTACACCCTCAAACAGTCCCAGGGCCAGCAAGGCGGTGCATTCCTCGAGCAGGCCGCGCAGGTGGCGCAGGTGTCGCGGCTGATGCTGCAGGCCATGGACGAAGCGCGGGTACGCCTGGAAAAAAGCCGCAAGGGCGAAGAGGGCGTCAGCCAGGAGCGCATCGCCCAGACTGTCGAGGCCGCCAGCCTGGTCAGCCAGTTACAGGGGGCGGTCAGCGATGCCGGCTACCAGAGCGTGCTGGGCGAAGTGGCGGGGCACATTGGCAGCTTCTCGGAAAAACTCAACGAATACACTGACCAGCTGGCCCGCGAGCAGGGCTTGAAGGCGCAGTTGCAGGCCAGTGCCGAGCAAGCCACCAGTCGGGTCGACCAGGCCTACCTGGGGCAGGAACAGGCCCTGCAGAGCGAACTGCAACGCAATGCCGTGGCCATCGGCCTGGCCACGGCATTGGCGCTGCTGGTGGGAGTGCTGGCCGCCTGGCTGATCACCCGCGCTGTGGTCGGGCCGCTCAAGCATGTGATTGCCCGCGCCCAGCGCATTGCTGCCGGCGAGCTGAGCTTTGACGCCCAGGCGCCACGCCGTGACGAAGTAGGGCAGTTGATGCAGGCCATGCAGCAGATGGCGGCGGGCCTGTCGGGCATTGTCAGCGGCTTGCAGCAAGGCATCGAGCAACTGGCTGGCAATGCGCAGGCGCTGTCGGCGGTGACCGAGCAGACCAACCGCGAGGTAGGCAGCCAGAAGGAAGAGACCGAGCAGGTGGCCACCGCCATGCAGCAGATGACCGCCACTGTGCACGATGTGGCGCGTAATGCCGAAGAGGCGGCGCAGGCGGCCCAGGCGGCGGACGAGAAGGTTGATTCCGGCCAGCAGGTGGTGCGCCAGAGCATGCAGCGCATCGAGCAGCTGGCGGCGGCGGCGGAGACGGCCAGCGCCGGTATCGACAGCCTCAGTGCCGAGATCCACACCATTGGCGATGTGCTGGAAGTGATCAAGAGCGTGGCCGAGCAGACCAACCTGCTGGCGCTGAATGCGGCTATCGAAGCCGCCAGGGCGGGTGAGCAGGGGCGTGGCTTTGCCGTGGTCGCTGATGAGGTGCGTGCGCTGGCGCGGCGTACCCGGCAGTCTACCGAGCAGATCGAGACCTTGGTCGCCAGCCTGCGCGGCAATGCCCAGCAGTCGGTGGCCCAGATTCGCGGCAGTACCGAGCTGGTGCGGTTGGCGGTGGCTGATGCGCTGCAGACCGAAAGCGCGCTGGGCAGCATTGCCGCGGCGGTGTCATTGATCCAGCAGATGAACCAGCAGATTGCCGCGGCGGCCGAGCAGCAGAGCTCGGTGGCGGAAGAAATCAGCCGCAGCGTCACGCAGATACGTGGCAGTGCCGATCAGGCGGCGTTGGCGATGCAGGACAATGCCCGGTCGAGTATCGAGCTGGCGCAGTTGGGCACTGACCTGAAGGGGATGGTGGGGCATTTCAGGTTGTGATCCGGGCCTGGGCTTTGTGTTGCCTGTACCGGCCTCTTCGCGGGTGAACCCGCTCCCACAGGTACCCCACTGCCTTCAGGTCCAGTGAAGCAGCCTTGTACTGCGAAGGGGCCAGCAATGCTACAGAACACCTTCTGTCATACCGGCCTCTTCGCGGGCACGCCCGCTCCCACAGGGAACACGCAGCATTCAGCCCTGTGGTATTCCTGTGGGAGCGGGTTTACCCGCGAAGAGGCCGGCACAGGCAACAAATACCTTCAGGCCCTGCGCGGGTTGAGGATCATCAAGGCCAGCACCCCCGCGACAATCCCCCAGAACGCCGAGCCGATCGAGAACAAGGTCAGCCCCGAAGCCGTGACCATGAAGGTAATCACCGCCGCCTCCCGCTCACGCGCCTCGCTCATGGCCACGGTCAGCCCGTTCATGATCGAGCCGAACAGCGCCAGCGCCGCAATCGACAGCACCAGCTCTTTCGGCAGCGCCGCAAACAGCGCCGCCAGGGTCGCGCCGAACACCCCGGCAATGCCATAGAAAATCCCGCACCACACCGCCGCGGTGTAACGCTTGGCCGGGTCTTCATGGGCATGCGGCCCGGTGCAGATCGCCGCGCTGATCGCTGCCAGGTTGACCCCGTGCGAGCCAAACGGCGCCAGCAGCAGCGAGGCAAAACCGGTAGCCGAAATCAGCGGCGAGGCCGGCACCTGGTAGCCGTCTGCGCGCAGCACGGCCACACCCGGCATGTTCTGCGAGGTCATCGCCACCACGAACAGCGGAATGCCAATGCTGATGGTCGCCGCCAACGAGAAGCTTGGCGTGGTCCACACCGGTGTGGCCGCTTCCAGGTGGAAGCCGCTGAAGTCCAGCAGGCCCAGGGCGCCGGACAGCGCCGTGCCCACCAGCAGCGCGGCCAGTACGCAGTAACGCGGCGACAGGCGCTTGACCAGCAGGTAGCTGAAGAACATGCCCAGTACCAGCAAGGTGCGGTGCTGGGCGGCAACGAAGATTTCGCTGCCGATCTTGAACAGGATGCCCGCCAGCAGCGCCGAGGCCAGCGAGGCCGGGATGCGCTTGACCAGGCGCTCGAAGCTGCCGGTCAGGCCACAGATCAGCACCAGCACGGCACAGGTGATGTAGGCGCCGATCGCCTCGCCATAGCTGACCCCGCCCAGGCTGGTGATCAGCAAGGCGGCGCCGGGGGTGGACCAGGCCACGGTGATCGGTGTGCGGTAACGCAGCGACAGGCCGATGCTGCACACCGCCATGCCAATCGACAACGCCCAGATCCATGAGGAAATCTGCGCGCTGGTCAGCCCGGCTGCCTGGCCGGCCTGAAACATCAGCACCAGCGAGCTGGTATAGCCGGTGAGCATGGCGATGAAGCCGGCGACCACCGCCGATGGGGAGCTGTCTGCCAGGGGCCGCAGGCGTGCGGAAGTGGCATCGGTCATGAACAAAATCCTTGTAAAGGTGTAAGCAGTTTTTTCAGACTACAGCGAGCAAGGTTGATCCTTGCCATACAGCGGCCATTGCTTTTAGCCGTACAGTCGCCAACTATTGGGCGCAAATGCAGAACTGCTTGGGAGTGGAAGGGCGATGTACAAGGTCTATGGCGACTACCAGTCGGGCAACTGTTACAAGATCAAGCTGATGTTGAGCCTGCTGGGCCGGCCGTACGAATGGCACCCGGTGGACATCCTCAAGGGCGAGACCGAAACGCCCGAGTTCCTGGCGATGAACCCCAACGGCAAGGTGCCAGTGCTGGAGCTGGAGGACGGCAGCTACCTGTGGGAGTCCAATGCCATTCTCAACTTCCTGGCCGATGGCAGTGAGTTCCTGCCCACCGAGCCGCGCCTGCGCACCCAGGTGTTGCAGTGGCAGTTCTTCGAGCAGTACAGCCATGAGCCGTACATTGCCGTGGCGCGTTTCATCCAGTTCTACCTGGGGTTGCCGGACGAGCGCCTGGAGGAGTACCGCAAGCTGCACAAGGGCGGTTACAAGGCGTTGAGGGTGATGGAACGGCAGCTGCAGATGACGCCGTACCTGGTCGGCGAGCAATATTCGATTGCCGATGTGGCGTTGTATGCCTACACCCATGTGGCGCAGCAGGGCGGGTTCGACCTGGCCGACTACCCGGCGGTGCGGGCGTGGCTGGAGCGGGTCAGCAGCCACCCACGGCATGTGCCGATGGTGGGCTAGTTTCTAGCCTGTGCCGGCCTCTTCGCGGGTGAACCCGCTCCCACAGGGATATCACTGGACCTGAGGTCAGCGGGGTACCTGTGGGAGCTGGCTTGCCGGCGATAGGGCCAGTACAGGAAATCTACAAACTGTCAGGCCGAAGCGAACCGCTCATCCAGATAGGCAATGATCGCCTTGGACTCATACATCCAGGTCACCTTGCCCGCTTCTTCGATGCGCAGGCACGGCACTTTCACCCGGCCGCCACCTTCCTGCAGGGCCTGGCGGTGCACCGGGTTGTTCTTGGCATCGCGCAGCGCCACCGGCACGTTCAAACGGTGCAGGGTACGGCGTGTTTTGACGCAGAACGGGCAGGCGTGGAACTGGTACAGCGCCAGGCCCTGGGCCGCTTGCTCGACGCGGGCCTGGGCGGCGGCGTCGCGCTTGCGCTTGGCCGGGCGGCTGATCCAGTCGCCGAACACGATGAGCTGGCCGAGGCCAACCCGCAGGGCTTTGACGATCATGGGCAACTCCTGAAATGAAAAAGCCGACCCGGCAGGGTCGGCTCGGGGTCAGCAGCCAATCACTTGATCAGGCTGAGGAACTCGCTGCGGGTGGCGGCGTTTTCGCGGAACTCACCCAGCATCACCGAGGTGATCATGGTCGAGTTCTGCTTCTCGACACCGCGCATCATCATGCACATGTGCTTGGCTTCGATGACCACGGCAACGCCGGCGGCACCGGTTACCTGCTGCACGGCCTCGGCAACCTGGCGGCTGAGGTTTTCCTGGATCTGCAGGCGGCGGGCGTACATGTCGACGATGCGCGCCACCTTCGACAGGCCCAGTACCTTGCCCTTGGGCAGGTAGGCCACGTGCGCCTTGCCGATGAACGGCAGCATGTGATGTTCGCACATCGAATACAGCTCGATGTCCCGGACCAGCACCATTTCGCTGTTGTCAGAGCTGAACAGCGCGTTGTTGGTGACTTCTTCCAGTGTTTGCTCATAACCGCGGCAAAGGTACTTCATCGCCTTTGCAGCCCGCTTGGGCGTGTCGAGCAGGCCCTCACGGGAGACGTCCTCGCCAATCTGGCTGAGGATCTCGGTGTAGTTCTGTTCCAGGGACATGGATCTACCTGTGGGAAAAAATCGCAAAAACGAAGGGTACGGCGGTGAGGGCGGCGCTGCAAGCGCGGCGTTACTCGTCGCGGCCTTCGAGCATGGTTCGCTTGAGCATCACATACACCGCGCCGGTGCCGCCGTGGCGGGCGTTGCACGAGGCAAAACCGAGCACCTGCGGGTGCTGGCGCAGCCAGGTGTTGACGTGGCTCTTGATCATCGGGCGCTTGCCGTCCAGGCGCGCGGCCTTGCCGTGGGTCACCCGCACGCAGCGCACTTCCAGTTTGGTGGCTTCGGCGATGAAGTCCCACAGGGTTTCGCGGGCCTTTTCCACGGTCATGCCGTGCAGGTCGAGGCTGCCCTCGAACGGGATCTGCCCCAGCTTCAGCTTGCGCAGCTGGCCTTCCTGCACGCCATCGCGGCGCCACATCAGCTCGTCTTCGGCACCAACGTCGATGACGAACTGGTCGGACATGCCGTCGATCACCAGCGCCTTGTCACTGCGCACCGTCGCCGCCTGGCGCAGGCCGGCCAGCTTCTGGCGGTCGGCCTTGGGCTTGCCGACTTCGGCGCGGTCGTGGCGGATCGGTTTGACACCGCGCACTTCGGCTTTGAACAGGGAAAAATCGTCGTCTTGCATGATGCCTCCACGTGGGCGGCGTAGTTTACGCGACTGTGGGGGCTTGTGCAGCTTGTGCCGGCCCTTTCGCGGGTAAACCCGCTCCCACAGGGATATCACCGGACCGGAGGGCAGTGGGGGCCCTGTGGGAGCGGGTTTACCCGCGAAGAGGCCCGCACAGGCGACAAAAAATTATCAGTCGTGTTTCTTCATCAGGTGCGGCGACAGGTTCAGTTCCCGCCCGCGACGCAGGCGAATGCGGCTGTGCCGCCAGAAGCGCACGCCCAGCCACAGCAGCAGCAAGCCGGCCACGGTGAGGATGCCGGAAAGCGGCTTGTTGGCATTGAGCTCCGCCAGGGCAGGGTAGTTGCCCAGCAGGCCGGCGACGCCGGCCATCGCCAGCAGCACGCCCAGGGTCGCCAGCATGGCCGACAGGCCGGCCGCCAGGCGGGCGCCCCAGTTACGCGGTTCGCGCGGGCGCAGGCGCTTGGCGTCGAAACTGCCTTTGAGCTTCATTCCGCTCTCCTCTGTGGATATCCGGAATTGGACCTGGGGCCGCCCATCGGGTTCCGCCCGGCTGCCGGGCGGTTGCCTGGCTGATCAGATCAGGCTGGCGGTGGGGGCCACGCAAGCGAAGTTGTCGGCCATCACGGCCATTTCGCACTGGTGGATCTGCGCGGCCGGGATCACCCCATCCTTGAATGCCAGGTCGCGGGTAGCCGAAGCGTCTTCCACCAGGGTGCAGCGGTAACCATAGTCCTTGGCGCGGCGTACCGTGGTGCTGACGCTGGAGTGGCTCATGAAGCCGCAGACGATCAGGTCCAGGTGGCCCAGCGCCTGCAGGGTTTCATGCAGCTGGGTGTTCTTGAATGCGTTGGGCATGCGCTTTTCGATGACGATTTCGCCTTCCAGCGGCTCCAGCCCCGGAATGAACTGGCCGGCCGGCCCTTGTGGGTCGAAGCGGCCACCGACAGTGCCCAGGTGGCGGACGTGGATGATCGGACGGCCGCTCTTGCGCGCGGCGTCGAGCAACCTGGCGATGTTGGCCACGGCCTCGTCCATGCCCGACAGCGCCAGGGGCCCGCTGAGGTACTCCTTTTGCGCATCGATGATGATCAGGCTGGCGTGGCTCAGCTTGGCCGGCGGGTAATCGCGGCCAGTGAGGCGAAACATCGTGGTTGGAACGGACATCAAGGGCTCCTTGGATAGGGCTTTTGTATACCTATTCTCCCCTGCCTTGGCGCCAATGGGAATGGTTGACAACGCAAGCGGCATGGTTACTGGCTTGTGGCTAGCCTTTGGGCAAGGCAAAGGAACAAATGTGCGGGTGGGGCTGTTAGACTTTTGTCCGGTCTGAATTAGGAGTACCCCGTGATCACATCCCGCCTGCGCACGCTGCGCGACTACATCCGCTGGGCGGTCAGCCGCTTCCACGAGCACGACCTGTTCTTCGGCCATGGTGCCGACAACGCCTGGGACGAGGCCCGCCTGCTGGTTCTGGGGGCGGTGCACCTGCCGTGGGAGGTGGCCGACAGCTACCTGGACTGCATGCTCGAGGACGACGAGCGGGTACGCCTGCAGCACCTGCTCAAGCGCCGTATCGAAGAGCGCGTGCCGGCCGCCTACCTGTTGGGCGAAGCCTGGTTCTGCGGCATGTCGTTCATCGTCGACGAGCGCGTGCTGGTGCCGCGTTCGCCGATTGGCGAGCTGATCGAGAAACGCTTCGAGCCGTGGCTGGCGAGCGAGCCGGCGCGCATTCTCGACCTGTGCACCGGTTCTGGCTGCATCGGCATCGTTGCCGCCGACGTCTTCCCCGAGGCCGAGGTAGTGCTGGCCGACCTGTCGTTCGAAGCGCTTGAAGTGGCCAACCAGAACATCGAACGTCACGGCCTGGACGGGCGCGTGTATACCGTGCAAGGCGACGGTTTTGGCGGTTTGCCGGGGCAGCGTTTCGATCTGATCCTGTCCAACCCGCCGTATGTCGATGCCGAGGACTTCGACGACATGCCGGCCGAGTACCACCACGAGCCGGAGTTGGGCCTGGCCTGCGGCAACGATGGCCTGGACCTGGTGCGGCGCATGCTGGCCGAAGCGGCGGACCACCTGACCGACAAGGGCTTGCTGGTTGTCGAGGTGGGCAACAGCCAGGTGCATGTCGAGGCGCTGTACCCTGAGGTGGACTTTGCCTGGCTGGAATTCGAGCGCGGCGGGCACGGGGTGTTCATGCTGACTGCCGAGCAGTGCCGCCAGCATCAGGAGCTGTTCAAGGCCCGGGTCTGACTCCAGGGCCTCTTCGCGGGTAAACCCGCTCCCACAGGTATGGCGTTGCCCTCAGGTGCGACGCAGTTCCTGTGGGAGCGGGCAAGCCCGCGAAGCAGGCGACGCGGTGTCAGCGCGTGGCAATCCAGATCAGCAACCCCGCCTGGAACACCGCAAACGCCACCAGGCAGGTAATGGTAAAGCGCAACCCGCTGTCTTCACGCTGGTACTTGGCTACCCGCTCATCCCGCTCACGCAGTTGCCCTTCCTTCTCTTGCAATTGCTGGTCAGCCTGCTGCAGCAGGCCGGCAGCATCCAGTATCTCCACTCGCTGCAAGCGCTCGCTGTTCCACGCGCCCTTGAGCTGGCCCACCGTCATTTCCACGGTACGGCCCTTGAGGTGCTGGCTGTCCTCGTATTCCACCTCGATCCCCACCCCGCGCAGGCAGTGGTCACGACGCAGGCGTGAGTCTTCGTTCAGCGCATCCTTGCTCGGCAGCGCCATGCCCTCGATCCGGTAGTGCGACCACTTGCGCTGCAGCCACTGCGCGGCCTGGGCCAGCAGGAAACGGCCCAGGCCACGGTTCAAAGGTTCCAGTTGCAGGCCATGTTCATCGCCAATGCGCACCAGGCGCGTGGCGTGGTCGACGCGTATGTCCAGGCGGTTCTTTTCCTTGTGTACCTTCTGCCCGGGCAGCTGGACTTCCATGCGCAACAGGCTGTGGGCCTGGTCATGGCGCTCGGCATAGCCGAACTGCACAAAGCGCAGCGGCCGCGCGCCGGTGTTGCGGTCGGTGGGCAGGGCGGCCAGGCGCAACAGCTGGAAATGTTCGACGGCCAGCTCGGCCCAGGGCAGGGCGGCGGTTTCCTCGGGCTCTTCGGCCGGCTCTACGGCGGCGGGGGCGGTTGTCATCAGGGCTTGTCCTTGGATACGAGCATGCGGCAGGGGCTGCTGTGCAGCCCATCGCCGGCAAGCCAGCTCCTACAGGGACCGCATGGCATTCAGGCCTGTGGTATTCCTGTGGGAGCTGGCTTGCCGGCGATGGGGCGCGCCAGCGGCCCCAATGTTCCGCTGATACCGAAATTATCGGCCGTACCGGCCAAGACCTGAGGCTCAGGCAGAAGGCAAATGCTGAATAAACGTCACAATCTGCTCGCCAAGCTCCCTGGCCAGCGGCAGTTCAGGGTTGAGGTAGCTTTCGCGCTGCTGGCTCATCGCCTTGGGGCTGATGCGCAGCATGTGGTTCATGCCATCGATCAGCACCAGTTGGGCGTCCGGCTTGGCCGCCTTCAGCCGTTCGGCGTCGACCACGCTCACCTGCACATCGTTGCGCCCCTGCACGATCAACGCGGGCATGGGCAGCCGGGCAAAGGCCGCCGCCGGGTTCTGCTGGAACAGCGAAATCAGGTAGGGCTGCACGCTGGGGCGGAACACCTGGCGCAGCGGCGCCGGTACCTCCAGGCTGGTCTGTCCGGCCTGCAGGCGGTCGAGCAGGGCACTGCCGCCGGCCAGTTGCGCCGGCGGCAGGCGCTGGGCCAGTTGCTCGCGCAGCACCTCGGCCAGCGGCCGACCGCTGCCGGCCAGGGTAATCACCGCGCTGGCGCCGGCCTGCTCGGCGGCCAGGCTGGCGATCAGTGCGCCTTCGCTGTGGCCGATCAGGATCAACGGGCCGAAGCGTGGGTCGGCCTTGAGCTTGTGGCTCCAGGCGACCACGTCGGCCACGTAGCGATCCACGCTGAGGTCACGCTCGTCGGGCGTGGCCGGCTGGCTGGCGGCCACCCCGCGCTTGTCGTAACGCACGCTGGCGATGTGCTCGCTGGCCAGCAGCAGGGCCAGGCGCTTGAGGTTGTCGACCCGGCCTGACGCCGGGTTGTTGCCGTCACGGTCGGTGGGGCCGGAGCCGGCGATGATCAGCACCACCGGCGGCGGGGTGGCCTGTTGCGGCAGCAGCAGGCTGCCGTGCAGCACGCCCTGGCCGGTGTCGAGGTCGATCGGGCGCTGCAGAACAGTGGGGGCGGCGGCCTGGGCCAGGCTGGTACACAGGAGGAAGAAGAGGGCGACGAGGCGCGACATCATGCGGTACTACTTGGGGAGATGAAGGTTTGACCCAGTGTGGGTGGGAAGGTTCTCGGACCGTGCATGCAGGTTCGGTCTCTTCGCGGGTAAACCCGCTCCCACAGGTACAGCACAATTTTCGCATCTTGTGATGACTCTGTGGGAGCGGGTTTACCCGCGAAGAGGCCAGCACAGGCGATCAATCCATCTGTATACTGCCGCTTTCGTTCACTTCAGGCAGATCTCGCGGAGCGTCCATGTCCGGCAATACCTACGGCAAGCTGTTCACTGTCACCACCGCTGGCGAGAGCCATGGCCCGGCGTTGGTCGCCATTGTCGATGGATGCCCACCGGGTCTGGAAATTTCCCTCGCCGACCTGCAGCACGACCTCGACCGGCGCAAGCCCGGCACCAGCCGGCACACCACCCAGCGCCAGGAAGCCGACGAGGTGGAAATCCTCTCCGGCGTGTTCGAAGGCCGCACCACTGGCTGCTCGATCGGCCTGCTGATTCGCAACACCGACCAGAAATCCAAGGACTACTCGGCGATCAAGGACCTGTTCCGCCCGGCCCACGCCGACTACACCTACCACCACAAGTACGGCATCCGCGACTACCGCGGCGGTGGCCGTAGCTCGGCCCGCGAAACCGCCATGCGCGTGGCCGCCGGTGCCATCGCCAAGAAGTACCTGGCCACCCAGGGCATCACCGTGCGCGGCTACATGAGCCAGCTGGGCCCGATCGAAATCCCGTTCAAGGCCTGGGAGGCGGTGGAGCAGAACGCTTTCTTCAGCCCTGACCCGAGCAAATTGCCCGAGCTGGAGGCCTACATGGACCAGCTGCGTCGTGACCAGGACTCGGTGGGTGCCAAGATCACCGTGGTCGCCGAAGGCGTCATGCCGGGCCTGGGCGAGCCTATCTTCGACCGCCTGGACGCGGAACTGGCCCACGCGCTGATGAGCATCAACGCGGTCAAGGGCGTGGAAATCGGCGCCGGCTTCGCCAGCGTGGCCCAGCGCGGCACCGAGCACCGTGACGAAATGACGCCGGAAGGCTTCCTCAGCAACAATGCCGGCGGCATCCTCGGCGGTATTTCCTCGGGCCAGCCGATCGTTGCCCACCTGGCGCTGAAGCCGACCTCCAGCATCACCACCCCGGGCCGCTCCATCGATGTCGACGGCAACCCGGTGGACGTCATCACCAAAGGCCGCCACGACCCGTGCGTGGGCATCCGCGCCACGCCGATCGCCGAGGCGATGATGGCCATCGTGCTGATGGACCATCTGCTGCGCCACCGCGCGCAAAATGCCGATGTGAAGGTGAATACCCCGGTGCTGGGCCAGCTCTGATTCGCCAGTACTGGCCTCTTCGCGGATAAACCCGCTCCCACAGCAATATCACTGGGCCTGAGGGCAGTGAGGTACCTGTGGGAGCGGGTTCACCCGCGAAGAGGCCGGCACAGGTCCCCACAAGGCCACCCCATGCAACCAATCCCCTACTGGCGCCTGTCCAGCTTCTACCTGTTCTACTTCGCCCTGCTCGGTTCCACCGCCCCGTTCCTGGCGCTGTACTTCGATCACCTGGGCTTTTCTGCGGCACGCATCGGCGAGCTGGTGGCCATTCCGATGTTGATGCGCTGCATCGCCCCCAACCTGTGGGGCTGGCTGGGCGACCGCACCGGCCAGCGCCTGCTGATCGTGCGCCTGGGCGCGCTATCTACCCTGGCCACCTTCGCCCTGATCTTCCTTGGCAAAAGCTACGCCTGGCTGGCGCTGGTCATGGCCCTGCACGCGTTCTTCTGGCATGCGGTGCTGCCGCAGTTCGAGGTCATCACCCTGGCCCACCTGCACGGGCAGACCGCGCGCTACAGCCAGGTGCGCCTGTGGGGCTCGATCGGCTTCATCCTCACCGTGGTCGGCCTGGGCCGGCTGTTCGAGTGGCTGAGCCTGGATATCTACCCGGTGGCGCTGGTCACGATCATGGCCGGCATCGTCGCCGCCAGCCTGTGGGTGCCCAATGCCCAGCCAGCGGAGCAGGGCGAGCGCAGCGGCGCGGGTGGTTTCCTGCAGCAGCTTCGGGCGCCCGGGGTGGTCGCGTTCTATGCCTGCGTGGCCCTGATGCAGCTCAGTCACGGGCCGTACTACACCTTCCTCACCCTGCACCTGGAACACTTGGGCTATACCCGGGGTGCCATCGGTTTGCTGTGGGCACTGGGGGTGGTGGCCGAAGTACTGGTGTTCATGGCCATGAGCCGCATCTTCGCGCGTTTTTCGGTACAGCGGGTGCTGCTGGCCAGCTTCGTGCTGGCGGCGCTGCGCTGGCTGTTGCTGGGCAACCTGGCCGATGAGCCGGCGGTGCTGGTTTTCGCCCAGGTGCTGCACGCGGCCACCTTCGGCTGCTTCCATGCCGCCAGCATCGCTTTCGTCCAGGCCAGCTTCGGCGCCCGTCAGCAGGGCCAGGGCCAGGCGCTTTATGCGGCGCTGTCGGGCACCGGTGGTGCGCTGGGGGCGTTGTATTCGGGCTACAGCTGGAACCTGCTGGGCCCCACCTTCACCTTTGGTATGGCCAGTGCCGCAGCCTTGGCTGCAGCCGTTATCATTGCCCTTTGTTCGCAACCGACCAGGACCCGTCCCTGATGAGCATTCTCTGCGTTTTCCACCCCTCCAGCCCGGACCTGCCGAACAAGGTGCTGACCCACCACGACGATATCGTCGTCACCCTGGCCGAGCAGGGCGTGCGCTTCGCCCATGCCGAGCATGGCCTGCGGGTGCGCCCGGGCACGGCTCAGGATGAGGTGCTGGAGGCTTGTCGCGAGCACCTGGACCAGTTGATGACCGCGCATGACAGCAAGGCCTTCGTGGTGCTCAACCGTGATGGTGAGGCCCCGGCGCAGGTGGATGTGCGCGATGAGCATGTGCATGACGCCGACGAGGTGTTTGCCGTGGTCAGCGGGCGGGCACAGGTTGGCCTGCGTTTGGGGGATTGGGTGTATTCGGTGCTGTGCGAGAAGGGTGACCAGCTGGTGATGCCGGCGGGGACCCGGCGCTGGGTCGAGCTGGGCGATACACCGTTTTGCCTGGCGTTACGGTTGTATGGCAGTGAGCAGGGTATGCAGCCGAGGTTTACCGGCGATGTGACTGCGCGGGCGTTCCTGGGCATTGATGAATTGTGATGGCTTTGCCGGCCTCTTCGCAGCACAAGGCTGCTCCTACAGGGCCAGTGTTACCGGTACCTGTAGGAGCAGCCTTGCGCTGCGAAGAGGCCAGATCAACCAACTCAAAACTTAGCGATAAGTCGGCAAGGCAAACCGCTGCTGGCTCTGCAGCATCGAAATCACCGGCAACTCGCTGGCCTGCTCGGCCAGATCCCGGCGAATCGCACTGATCGCCCACGAAAGCTGCTCGGCGCTGTGCAGTTGCGCATAGGTCAACACCCGGCGGGTGACCTTGCCGTCAGCAGCGCGCAGGGTCAGCATCACTCCGCCGTCGGGGCGGGCCTGGGTATCCACCTGATAGGCCGAAAATACCGAAACGAACTTTTCCTGGATGAGGTCCATATCAACTCCTGGCTGTTGCGTGGCAGACATGAGTTGATGTTTGCAGTGACCGTGCCAGGATGTTTTTTCTGAAAAATCTCTTTGAATTCAGTAGGTTGCGTTTATCTGCTGAAAGCGTTGTCGTGCAACCTGCACGGTCGTGCATTTTGCACAGTGCATATTGCACGACTCGCCGCCAGCTATCGGCCCGATAGAATCTGAACCTTTGACCCGGCAGCCTTGCCTGACAAAAACTTGGGCAACGATTTCTGCCAGGAGGTTCCAAATGTCCAGCCAACCCACGCCCGCCACCATGACCGACGACGAAACAGCCGCCTTTGCCGAGCAGGTGTTCGAGCGTGCCCGCCAGGGCGATGCCGAGATGCTCGGGCGCCTGCTGGCCAGCGGCCTGCCGCCCAACTTGCGCAATCACAAGGGGGACACCCTGCTGATGCTGGCCAGCTACCACGGCCACCACGATGCAGTGCGGGTGCTGCTGGCGCATGGCGCCGACCCGCTGATTGCCAACGATAACGGCCAGCTGCCCATCGCCGGCGCTGCGTTCAAGGGCGACCTGGCCATGATCCGCCTGTTGCTGGAGCACGGCGTACCGGTGGACGCTACCGCGCAGGATGGCCGCACCGCGCTGATGCTGGCCGCCATGTTCAACCGCAGCGAAATCCTCGACTACCTGCTGGCCCAGGGTGCCGACCCGGCCCGTCAGGATGCCCGTGGTTCCACCGCGCTGATGGCAGCGCAAACCATGGGCGCCGTGGACGCTGCAGCGCGCCTGCAAGTGCTGGCCGGCTAACCGCAAGGGGGCATTTGCGGCTATCCTTGGCGACTTTTCACCCGTCGCAGGCCCCCTTTCATGAAAACTCAGTTGCTCGAATTCATCCGCCTCATTGCCGCTGGCTGCATGCGTGAGGAAGACATCGAGCGCATCGCCGACGAGGCCGCCCAGGCCTACGCCGACCCCGCCGCCTTCCTGTCCGCCAACCCCGACATCAACTACGACGACAGCTTCCCCATCCCTCTGGGCGAATGGGTGGTGCTGGGCAGCCTGCCGGACACCGTGGTGTTCCAGGCCGATAGCTACCAGGAGCTGTTTCAGCAGATCAGCGATTCGTTCGATCAGAGCGTGCCGTTCACCCTCAAGCCCAAGCAACTGGCCCGCACCGAGCCGCTGACCGCACTCAACCGCATCCAGGTGCAGATGGGGGCGCTGAACAAAGAGGCGGGTGGTTACGTGCTGCTCAACTTCAGCCAGTTGCTGGATGACGAGCTGCAGATGGTGATGGTGGGGCAGAACGACCTGGCGCGGGTGCTGGAGCTGGGGGCAGAGGTGGGGATCAAGGTCGAGCCGGCGCTGGAAGCACTGAAGGTCGCCGTGCACATCTGATTTCATCTTCTGCTTCTTCGCGGGTAAACCCGCTCCCACAGGGATATCACTCCCCTCAGGCCTAGTGATATCCCTGTGGGAGCGGGTTTACCCGCGAAGTGGCCGGCAGGCAGCTTCAAGCTTCAGCCCAGCGCAGTATCCAGGAACATCATCACCGCAAACCCACCCATCAACCCCAAAGTCGCGGCCGTCTGATGCCCATTGCGGTGGGTTTCGGGAATCACCTCGTGGCTCACCACAAAGATCATCGCCCCCGCCGCCAGCCCCATGCTCACCGGGTAGGCCAGGGCAAAGCCGGTCGAAATCCCCAGGCCGATCACCGCACCCAGCGGCTCCATCAGCCCCGACCCGATCGCCACCAGCGCGGCCTTCAGGTTCGACAACCCGGTGGCGCGCAAGGCCAGCGCCACGGCCAGCCCCTCGGGGATGTCCTGGATGGCGATGGCGCTGGTCAGCGGCAGGCCGATGTTCATGTCACCATTGGCAAAGCTCACGCCAATGGCCATGCCCTCAGGCAGGTTGTGCAGGGTAATCGCCAGCACGAACAACCACACCCGGCTGATGCGCTCGGCTTCTGGGCCACAAGGGCCGGTGCTCTCGTGTTCATGCGGGGTGAAGCGATCCAGGCCCAGCATCAGCAGCACGCCTAGGCCCATGCCCAGCACCACGGTAAAGGCCGCAGCCGGGCCGTTGCCGGTGATCTCGCGGGCGGCGTCCAGGCCTGGCAGAATCAGCGAAAACGAACTGGCCGCCAGCATCATGCCGGCGGCAAAACCCAGCATCACATCCTGGGTGCGTGCCCTGACATCGCGCAGCACCACCGCCAGCACCGCGCCCAGCGCCGTGGCGCCAAAGCCGGACAGCCCGCCCAGTGCGGCCAGGTGAAGATTATCGGCGTGGTCGCCGTTCACCGCGTTCCACAGGCTCGCCCCCAGCAGTACCAGTACCACCAGCATGCTCAGGGCCAGGCCTGCACCAATCCAGGGGTTTTCGTGCATCTGTTGGCGCCAGGCGCTGACGGGCGAGGGCAGGGCGACGCTGTGGGTATGGGCGGGGGGCATGGCAACCTCGAAATCGATGGATACAGCAGTTTAAGCAGTGACCCACGCAAACGGCCAAGGATTCCCTTCTATTGACGTGATAGCTGACTATGCTGTGCAGCAAAAGCCTTTCACGGGAGATTTGGCATGGGGTCGACGTTCAACAGCCTGGTCGGGCTGATCATTCTGGCGCTGGATATCTGGGCCATCCTCAATGTGATCAAGAGTGGCAGTGAAGTGGGCATCAAGGTGTTGTGGATCCTGCTGATCGCCTTGCTGCCGGTGGTGGGCCTGGTTATCTGGGCGATCGCCGGGCCGCGGGGGAATGTGCGGATCTGAATGCCTGTGCTGGGCTCTTCGCGGGTAAACCCGCTCCCACAGGGATATCACTGGGCCTGAGGGGAGTGGAGTACTTGTGGGAGCGGGTTCACCCGCGAAGAGGCCATCAGGGACAAAAACGGCAACACCCCCGTGACAAAATTTTCACATTGGTTTAAACAGAATCCGCACCCGCACAATGCTGCGTTGGTATACACCTGCGCCATCTCCGCAAACCCGCAATCCTAGGACCTTCCCATTCATGGCTAACCCGGACGCCTTGAAGCAACGGGGCGCGCGAGCGTCGTTCTCGCCCACCCTGAAATCCCACCTGGCCTACACCCTGCTCAGCGGCCTGGTGATCATGCTGATGCTCAGCCTCGTGCGCCTGGCGCTGCTGGTCTACAACAGCGACATGATCGGCGATACCCCCAGCGCGACCGTCGCCGAAGGCTTCCTCAACGGCTTGCGCTTCGACCTGCGCGTGGTGGTGTACATCAGCATTCCGCTGCTGCTGGCCATCCTCAGCCCCTGGGCCATGGCCCGCCGTGGCCTGTTCCGTTTCTGGCTGACCATCACCTCGAGCGTGGTGATGTTCCTCGGCCTGATGGAGTTGGACTTCTATCGCGAGTTCCACCAGCGCCTCAACGGTCTGGTGTTCCAGTACATCAAGGAAGACCCGAAGACCGTGCTGAGCATGCTCTGGTACGGCTTCCCGGTGGTGCGCTACCTGCTGGCCTGGCTGTTCGGCACCTGGCTGCTGAGCTTGCTGTTCAAGGGCATCGACCGCATCACCCGGGGCAACGGCGCCGGCGAGGTCACCCTGCAGCGCCGCGCGGCGCCGTGGTACAACCGCCTGGCAGTGTTCATGGTGATCCTGCTGGTGGCCGTGGTCGCCGCCCGTGGCACCCTGCGCCAGGGCCCGCCAATGCGCTGGGGAGATGCCTTCACCACCGATTCCAACTTCGTCAACCAGCTGGGCCTGAACGGCACCCTGACCCTGATCGATGCTGCCAAGAGCCGCTTCGGCGAAGACCGCGCCAATATCTGGAAGCCGGTGCTGGAGCAGGACGTGGCCACGCAGAGCGTGCGCGAGCAGCTGCTGACTGCCAACGACACCCTGGTCGATGCCGACGAGGCTGCCATCCGCCGCGACTTCGTGCCGCCGGCCGAGCGCACCCTGCCGATCAAGAACGTGGTGGTGATCCTGATGGAAAGCTTCGCCGGCCACTCGGTGGGCGCGCTGGGCAGCCCCAACAACATCACCCCGTACTTCGACAAGTTGGCCAAAGAGGGCCTGCTGTTCGACCGCTTCTTCTCCAACGGCACCCATACCCACCAGGGCATGTTCGCCACCATGGCCTGCTTCCCCAACCTGCCAGGCTTCGAATACCTGATGCAGACCCCGGAAGGCGGCCACAAGCTGTCCGGGCTGCCAGCCCTGCTCAGCGCCCGCGATTACGACGATGTGTACGTCTACAACGGCGACTTCGCCTGGGACAACCAGTCCGGTTTCTTCGGCAACCAGGGCATGACCACCTTCATTGGCCGGAACGACTTCGTCAACCCGGTGTTCTCCGACCCGACCTGGGGCGTTTCCGACCAGGACATGTTCGACCGCGGCAACGAAGAGCTGGCAAAGCACGATGGCAAGAAGCCGATCTACGCGCTGCTGCAGACGTTGTCCAACCATACCCCCTACGCGCTACCCAAGGACCTGCCGGTAGAGCCGGTAACCGGCCAGGGCCGCCTGGACGAGCACCTGACCGCCATGCGCTATTCGGACTGGGCGCTGGGGCAATTCTTCGAGAAGGCGCGCAAGGAGCCGTACTTCAAGGAAACCCTGTTCGTCATCGTTGGCGACCATGGCTTTGGCAACCACCAGCAGGTCACCGAGCTGGACCTGGGCCGCTTCAACGTGCCGCTGCTGCTGATTGCCCCGGGCATCCAGGAGAAGTTCGGTGCGGTCAACCATACCGTGGGCACCCAGGTCGACATCGTGCCGACCATCATGGGCCGCCTGGGTGGTCAGGCTCGTCATCAGTGCTGGGGCCGCGACCTGCTCAACCTGCCTGAGGGCGACCAGGGTGTGGGCATGATCAAGCCATCGGGCAGCGAGCAGATCGTCGGCCTGGTGCAGGGCGACCGCATCCTGATCGAGTCCAAGGACATGACCCCGCGCATGTACCGCTACCAGCTGGGCAGCGAGTTCAAGGCCGAGCTGATCGAAAGCCCGGACCAGCCGGAAATGCTGAAGAAGCTGGAAGCGTATATCCAGACCGCGACCAAGAGCCTGCTGGATAACACCGCCGGTGTGGTGCACGGCACACCGAAGTAAGGCTGCAACAGAGGCCGCTTTGCGGCCCATTCGCGGGCATGCCCGCTCCCACAGGGATATCACAGGGTCCGAGGGCAGTGATATCCCTGTGGGAGCGGGTTTACCCGCGAAGAGGCCGGCACAGACTGAACATTCTCACCGCCCCAAGGTCATTTATTCAGGCATCACACACCCGATGTTCGTTGACTGAGAGGGGTCGTTCGATGAAAGAGTGGGAAGTCATCTTTGCCGATCAGAAAGGCGTGCTCACCACCCTGACGCTGCGCGGCGACCAGTGCCCCAGCGAGGAGGACGCTGCGCGGGCCATCCGTTCGCACCTGTTCCCGGTGATGGACGAGCTGGACCTCAACGACTTCCAGGACCGCACTGTTTCACCCACCGCACGCTGGCTCAAGGAACAGAGTGGCGTGACCATCACCAGCATCCAGGAAACGCCCTGAACCACACGTTTGCGTGGTGCCCTGGCAGGCACTACGCTGCATGAAGGTGCCGGCCTTTTCTGCGGGTTGGCACCGCATCCCTTCGCGTCTTGCATCAGCTCGAACTGCCCGGCCGCTGCCGGCAGGTGCGTAGTGCACGGAAAGTCTATCCATCGCATTATTCAGGAGGACGTTTCATGAGCAGCCAGAACGACGATATCAGCAGCAACGTCCTGCGCCAGATGAAGGCAGGCGGTTTCGACTTCACCCAGATCCACCCCATCGAGTTCTACGCCATATTCCCCGACGAAGCAGGGGCCCGCCGCGCGGCCGGGCAGTTTCGCGGTGAATCGCTGAATGCCCAGGTTAAGGAGTTGGGCGACGGTGCCTGGCATCTGGAACTGAGCAAGGTCATGTATGCCACCCATGGCGGGATTGGCGACTTCGAAGAGGCCTTCGAGCAGCTGGTGACACCTTATGGCGGTGAGGTGGAAGGGTGGGGGGTCAAGCAGGAGCGGCCCATAGCCTGAGATTTTGGGAATTTGGGGCCGCTTTGCGGCCCATCGCGACACAAGGCCCCTCCTACAGGCGTGCGCGTACCCTTGTAGGAGCGGCCTAGTGTCGCGAAAGGGGCGCAAAGCGCCCCAGTTTCTCAAGGCCTGCGCCCAGCCATATGCCTCAAATAGGCCAGCAACTCATCCAGCTCCGGCTCACTCAAGACACTTTCCGCAAACCCCGGCATCTTCGCCTGCGGCCACTGCCGCAGGCTCTGCGGGTCACGAATCAGCTGGCGTAGATATTCAGGCCGAAAATACTCGGTCGGGTTATGCGGCACGTTCAGGTCCGGCCCCACCTGCGCATCCCCCGCGCCGTTCAGCCGGTGACACGCCAGGCAGTTCTGCTGGAACAAGGCAAAGCCCCGGCGCACCGGGCTGTCAGCCGGCAGCTTCGGGTCGGGCAGCAGTGCCGGCAAACGCGCCTCGACAGAGGCCAGCTTGCGAATCGTGGAAATCTGGAACGGCCACTGCTCCGGGCGGATGCCGCTGGCCTGCGGTGCAGTCCACACCAGGTAGAACGGCCCCGCACTCGGCTTGCCCTGGCCCAGCGGTGGCCATGGCCGGCCCGGCTCCTCCACCGCCAGCCAGGCCTGTGCCGGCCCGTGCTGCAATAGTGGCGCCGCTGGCATTTCGGCGGCAAAACCGTCCAGCGCCACCGCCTGCAGGTGGTCGTTGGCGCTCACACCGTCCAGCAGCACGGCCAGCGGCACCGCCCGGTAACGCATGGGCTGCTTGTAGGAAACGTCCTGGTCGATGCTGATGTCCCGGGCTTGCGGGTGGTCGAGCAGTTCGGCACTGCTCCACTGGCGCGTCGTGGCACCCAGTTCAAGGTGCAGTTGCGCCGCCGACAGCGGCAGGCTCAGGAGCAACACTAACAGTGCAAGGCAATGGCGCATGGGTAATCTCCGACCATCAAGGCCAGCAGGTTACCTGTGTGTTGCCTGTTGACGCCACAGCGGCAGTCAGCCGAACAAACGTGTGAGGTTCGGCAGGATCAGCAGCAAAGTCGTGGCGAAGAGAATCAGCCCAGCTTGGCGAATTTTCGATTGTCTGAACATGGCGGACCGCCTTCTTGTTGTTATTCCTGAATACCCGTTGGCTTCCCTGTCGCGCTTCGGGTCGATCGCAGTAGCGTTGGTGACGCCTTGACTGCTGCCTCTTGAAAGTGGATATACAACCAACAGTAGGGTGTACGTCATCCGTGTTTGAGAACCCTTTGTTCTAACCCTGCTGATAATTGATTTCTTCTGGCTATGAGGCCAATTGCCATTCGGCTGGCATGCTCTCGCTAGACGGTGGCGCAAGTGCCAGCAAGTCACCGACGAAATGTGACCGTTCGTCAGTGCGGCCTACTTGCTTGTACGTGCCTTTCGCGTCAGTCTCTACAGCAGATTCCCACCTATGTCGTTCAGGACTATCCCTATGTCGTTACGCATCTGCATCCTTGAAACCGATGTCCTGCGACCGGAGTTGACCGCGCAGTACCAGGGCTACGGCAGGATGTTCGAGCAGCTCTTCTCGCGTCAGCCGATCGCCGCCGAATTTCGTGTGTACAACGTGATGAACGGCGATTACCCCGCCGACAGCGAAGTGTTCGATGCCTATCTGGTGACGGGCAGCAAAGCCGACTCGTTTGGTACCGACCCGTGGATCCAGACCCTGAAGGCCTACCTGCTGAAACTGTACGAGCGTGGCGAGAAGCTGCTGGGTGTGTGTTTCGGCCACCAGTTGCTGGCGTTGACTCTGGGTGGCAAGGCCGAGCGTGCCGAACAGGGCTGGGGCGTAGGTATCCATCGCTATTCGCTGGCGGCCCATGCGCCGTGGATGGACCCGGAGGTGTCGGAGCTGACCTTGCTGATCAGCCACCAGGACCAGGTGACCGAGTTGCCGGAAGGCGCCACGGTGATCGCCTCCAGCGACTTCTGCCCGAACGCTGCCTACCACATTCGTGACCAGGTGCTGTGCTTCCAGGGGCACCCCGAGTTCGTGCACGACTACTCCCGTGCGCTGCTCGATGCACGCCAGGAGTATCTGGGTGATGAGGTGTACCACAAAGCCGTGGCCAGCCTGGCCACCGAGCACCAGGGCGACCTGGTGGGGGAGTGGATGCTGCGGTTTATCCAGCAGCCGGTGCGCAAAGATTCTGCAGCGTGATGGCTGGGGGGTGCTTTGCAGCCCATCGCGACACAAGGCCGCTCCTACAGGGATCGCGAATAACCTGACTGAGGCGGTCCCCTGTAGGAGCGGCCTTGTGTCGCGATGGGCCGCAAAGCGGCCCCGACAATCTCAAAGCCAGCCCGATTTCTTGAAGCTGGCATACAAAGCGGTACAGCCCAGCCCGATCACCCCCAGCACCCCGAAATACCCGTAGTGCCACCCCAGCTCCGGCATGTTCTGGAAGTTCATCCCGTACACCCCGGCAATTGCCGTGGGGAATGCCAGGATCGCCGCCCAGGCCGCGAACTTGCGCTGCACGATACTCTGCCGTGACGACTCCAGCAGCATGCCGATCTCGATGGTCTGGCTGGCGATGTCGCGGATGCCGGCAAGGTCTTCCATTTGCCGCGTCACGTGGATCTGCACATCACGGAAGTACGGGCGCATGTTCTTGTCGATGAACGGGAAGCTCAGGCGCTGCAGCTCCTCGCTCACTTCCACCATCGGTGCCACGTAGCGGCGCAGGCGCAGGATATCGCGGCGCAGGCTGTGCAAGCGGCGGATATCGTCCTCTTGCAGCGAACCGCCAAGCACGCTCTGCTCGAGCTCTTCGATCTCGCCATGAATGGCCTCGCTGACCGGCTGGTAGTTCTCGGTGACGAAGTCGAGCAAGGCATACAGCACGAAATCTTCGCCATGCTCCAGCAGCAACGGCCGCGCCTCGCAGCGTTGGCGCACCAGGGCATAGGATTTGGAGTGGCCGTTGCGGCAGGTGATGATGTAGCCGTTGCCGGCGAAGATGTGGGTTTCAATGAACTCCAGTTTGCCTTCGTGGCGCACCGGCGAGTAGGTGACGATGAACAGGGCGTCACCGAAGGTTTCCAGCTTGGGGCGGCTGTGTTTTTCCAGGGCGTCTTCAATGGCCAGTTCGTGCAGGTTGAACTGGCACTGCAGGTTGGCCAGTTCCTCTGCGTTGGGCTCTTCCAGACCGATCCACACAAAGTGCCCTGGCTTGCGGGCCCATTCGCTGCCTTCATCGATGCTGATGTTGGTGACCTTTCTGCCGGCGCTGTACACCGCCGATGCCACGACTCGACCCATGGTTGTTCGCTTATTCCGGTTGGACACGGGTTACAGCTTGGGCTGTAGTGGGCTCAAGAGCAACCTAGCGCTTGGCCAGTTCCCCTTCCATGCGGTCGATGCATTGCTGCATCTGCCCCCGGCACTGTTCGATCAGCGCCGGCAGGTCCTGCAGGGTCATGCCCGTCGTTGCGATCGGTGGCAGCGAGCGCACGATCACCGTGCGCTGGCGCCAGCTGTTCAGGTTCAGGCGCCCGGCATAGCGGCTGACGCATACCGGCACGATCGGCACGCCGGCCTCGATGGCCATGTGAAATGCGCCTTTCTTGAAGGCCAGCAGGTGCTCGCCGGGATTGCGCGTGCCTTCGGGGAAAATCCAGATAGAGGTGTCGTCCTGCAGTACCCGGGTGGTCTTCTGCATGGCCTTGCGTGCCTGGTAGGCGTTCTTGCGGTCGACCAGCACGTTGCCACCCAGCCAGAACAGCTGGCCGAACAGCGGGATCCAGCCCAGGCTTTTCTTGCCGATGGCGACAGTGCGCTGGGGCACCACCTGGCCCAACACGAACAGATCGTAGTTGGACTGGTGGTTGGCGACGATCACGCAGCCTGGCGGGTGGTCCCATAGCGGGCCGACTTCGGCCTTGACCCTGATTCGCATCAGCCAGGTGGCCGGCAGGCTGTAGAGGCGGGCGAACACGCGGCTGTTGTCGGGGTTGAAGGGGCGGCACAGGCCAATGACCAGGCCCAGGGCGCCAACCACAAGGAAATGCAGCGCCAGCAGGAACATGCGCAATGAATAAAGCATGGTACGACTCACACCAGACAGTCGCCGGGGAGTGTACGGATGTGCACTGGTCGGGGCAAACCCTGAGGTGCGAACCTGTGATGGCCCTTTCGCGGGTGAACCCGCTCCCACAGGATCGCCACACCTTCAAGGTTGGGAGTTCCCTGTGGGAGCGAATTCACCCGCGAAGAGGCCGGCCCGGCTAGCCCATATGCTGCTGATCCAGCTCGATCGCCTTGTCCAGTGCCTCCAGCAGCCCTTTGCGCACCTTCAGCTTGGTGTTCTTGTGCGCCAGCATGTTCAGCTTCTTCAGCTCCCGCGCCGCTGCCAGTGCCGCATCCTGCAACTGCTCGGCCGGCACCACCTTGTCGAGGAAGCCGGCGTCTACCGCGCCCTGCGGGTCAAACACCTCGGCATTGATCACCGAGCGGTGGAAGGCCGAGCGGCGCAGGCGGTCGCGGGCCAGTTCGATGCCGGCATGGTGCATGGTCATGCCGATCTGCACTTCGTTCAGGCATACCTTGTACGGCCCTTCGACGCCAATGCGATAGTCGCCCGACAGCAGCAGGAAGGCGCCCTTGGCCACGGCGTTGCCTGGGCAGGCGACCACCACCGGGAACGGGTGCGACAGCAGGCGGCGGGCGAGGGTGGAGCCGGCGGTGACCAGGCTGATCGCCTCGTTGGGGCCGCTGGTCATCACCTTGAGGTCGTAGCCGCCAGACAGAATGCCGGGCTGCCCGGTGATGATCACCACCGCGCGTTCTTCGGTGGCGCGGTCGAGCGCGGTGTTGAAGGCGGCGATGACGTCTGGCGAGATGGCGTTGACCTTGCCGTTGTTCAGGGTCAGGGTGACGATGCCGTCTTCGGCGTGGTAGGTAATCAGCTCGCTCATGGCAGAGTCCTTTTGTTGGCGTGGCGACGACGTTACCCAGCGCCAGGGGCGAGGTAAAGCAGTAAGGCTGACTGGTCGGTCAGCGTTCGCCGGGCCCTAAATGCAAATGCATGAAAAAATTGAAAAAAATGCTTGCCAAAGGGAAGGTCTTTCACTAAATTAGCGCACCTCGACAGGCTGCAAGGCTTGAAGAGAAACGGTGAAGTGTCCGAGTGGTCGAAGGAGCACGCCTGGAAAGTGTGTATACGAGAAATCGTATCAAGGGTTCAAATCCCTTCTTCACCGCCACATTCTACGAAGAGCCCCCGAGCTGAGAAGCCGGGGGCTTTTTGTTTTTGGGGCCTTTGGGGCCGCTTTGCGGCCCTTTCGCGACACAAGGCCGCTCCTACAAGCGTGCGCGGTCCCCTGTAGGAGCGGCCTTGTGTCGCGAAAGGGCTGCAAAGCAGCCCCAAAAAATCTAGAAGCTGACCGAAGCCGAAAGCCGAGCCGTTCGCGGCGCCCCCTGGAACAGGTAGTTATCCCCCAGGTAATCCCCCACATCGCGCCAATAGCGCTTGTCGAACACGTTATCCACAGTCAGCCGCAGCACCGTGTCATATCCCCCAATGCGCGTGCGGTAGCGGCTACCCACATCGAATACCGTGTACCCACCAACTTCCACATTCCCTGCCTGGCTCGCATATTTGCTGGCGCTGTAGCGCGCCCCGCCCAGCAGTGCCAACCCCGGTACCGGCAGGGTGTATTCCGCCTGCAGCGCTGCCCGGAACCTGGGCACGTTGATCGCCTGGTGGCCTTCATAGGCATCAGTCCCGCTGTTCTGCACCCGCGCCCGAATGGCCGCGGCGCTGGCTTGCAGCTGCAGGTTCGAGGTCACCCAGCCACTGGCGCCAAGCTCCAGACCAGTGTTCTTCTGCTGGCCTTGCTGCACGTAGGTGAAGTGGCCGGCGCCGTCCGGGCGCGCGTACTGGTATGCCTGGCGGATCTGGAACAGTGCGGCGCTGAAGCTCAGGCCTTGCCAGTCGTGCTTGAGGCCCAGTTCCAGCTGGTGCGAGGTAGTCGGTGCGAGTATTTCGAATTTGTTCTCGGCGAACCAGGGTGCGGTACCGCCGGCCGACAGGCCTTTGGAATAACTGGCATATACCGTGGTATCCGGCTGTGGCTTGTAGATGAGCGCGGCGTTGGGCAGCAACTCGTACTGCCGGGTATGGCGACCGGCAACGCCGTCCTCATTCCAGGTTTTCTCGTCCAGGCGTACTTCTCGGGCACCCACTACGGTCTGCCACTGGTCGTTGAAGCTGATGCGGTCGCTCACGAACAACCCGTATTGGCGGCTGTCCAGGCGACGTTCGCTAGACCTGATGGGCTTGTCGGATGGGTCAAAGGCCGGTGCACCAGTGTAGATGTTGCCTGTACCTACCCATTCCATATAGCTGGGGCGCTGATCCAGCGTGCGCCGCTGCGCACTGGTGCCCACGGTCAGCTCATGTCCTACGCCCAGCGCATCGAAATGCCCGTTGAGCATGGCCTGCGCCTCGTCGGTACGGCGGGTGTCGTCGGGGCTGCGGAAGTCGTAGATGTCGTAGTCGCCGTTGCTGGCGAAGAACGCGCCTTCGCTCGAGCCCCAGGCAAACGAGCTGTAGTCATCGATCACCACCTTGCTGCGCGAGGCACTCAAGGCCCCTGTCCAGGCTTCGTTGAAACGATACTCGAAGCGCCCGCCCAGGTTCAGCGAATCGTTCTGCACCGGCTTGGCCCAGTGCTGGTAGGCCAGGCGGTCGTCCGGGTCGATGCCATGGGGTACTTCGCTGCCACCGAGCAGCTGGTAACCCGGCACCGAGCGCTGTTCGCGGTGCTGGTATTCGGCATCCAGCTGCAAGGTGGCATCCGGGTTGATCTGCCAGTCGAAGGCCAGCGAGGCGAAGTCGCGCTTGCCGTCGGCGTGGTCGACGTAGGAGCGGATGTCTTCGTGGGCCAGGTTGGCCCGCAGGCCGAACTGCCGCTCGCTGCCGAACCAGCCGCCCAGGTCGGTGGCCAGGTAGCGTTCGCCTTGTTCGTTGGCCGACACCGTGACGCTGCGCACGTCTTCGGCGCGCTTGGTCACGTAGTTGACCAGGCCGCCCGGCTCCGACACACCGCTCTGCAGCCCGGACAGGCCCTTGAGCAGCTCTACCTGCTGCTTGTTCTCCAGGGCCACGTTCTGCTCGCCGGCGATGGTCTGGCCATTGATGCGGTAGCTGCTGGCGGCATTCAGCTCGAAGCCGCGCACATTGAAGTTTTCGTAGTAGCCGATGGGGGCGTAGCTTTCGCCCACCGAGGCATCGCTTTGCAGCACTTCGCTGAGCTGGCGCACCTGGCGGTCTTCCAGCAGTTGCTGGCTGAACACGCTGATCGAGGCCGGGGTGTCGAGCAAGGGCGCGGGCTGGAAGCCGCCCACGGCTGCCTGGCGTGCCTGGTAACCGTCGTTGGCGTAGGTGTCGGACACCTGCAGCGGGGCCAATAGCACGCTGTCTTCGGCAAGCACATGGGGGCAATGCAGGGCCAGGCCCAGGCTGAGCAGGCTCAGGGGCAGGCGGGGGTGACGCGGGGGCATGCGGTGGGGCTCCTGGATGCGCACTCCTGTGCCGGCCTCTTCGCGGGTAAACCCGCTCCCACAGGAAAATCACTATCCTCAGGTGCAGTGATATCCCTGTGAGAGCGGGTTTACCCGCGAAGAGGCCGGCACAGGCCATGAAAAAGGCGGCATCTTACAGCCGCCTTCAACATAAAACGATCCGGACCGTCCGATATCCAGTCAGCCTTTACTGGCCGGCCGCCTGTGCTGCCGCCAGTTGTCATCGATCTTCGACCAGGTCTTGCCATCGGTAATGGCCATGAGCTTGCGCCCGTCCTTGAAAGTAGCCAGGAAGGTAGCTTCTTCTTCCTTGCCACCCAGCCACAACCCGGCCAGCAACCCCACCGGCCCGGCCACCAGTGCACCGGCCACGCCCCAGCCCAGGGCACTGCCCAGGCTGCGGTTGGATTCCAGGCTGGCCAGCCGCAGGTCGCTGATGCGCGCCAGGGAAATCCGCTCGCCGGGGGAGGGGCTGCGCGGGGTCTTGAGTGTGAGCGATCCGTTGCGATATTCGCCTTCACCTTGCAAGAAATCGCCGGATTGCACCGTGAGTCTTGTCATAACGTCGTCCTGTCAGGGAAAGGGCATTGGCCAGCGACTACTGAGCGCTGCCGAGGCAGGCAAGTCAACGGCCATGCGACAGAGGGTCGTGCGGTGCATTGTCACTCTCAGGCTGGCGCTCCTACAGGGGTTATGCGTCAGCTTTGCGGGCGGAAGCAAGCCACGCCAGCAACGCCAGCCCGCCAATCACCAACCCGGCCACCACGATCCCTATCCAGCCCTGGCGCTGGAACAATTGCGTGCCCAGCAGCGACCCCAAGGCCCCGCCAATGAAGTAGCAGGTGATATACCCGGCATTCAGCCGCGTGCGCGCCTCGGGCCGCAGGGCAATCACTGCATTCTGGTTGCTCACATGCACCAGTTGCACTGCCAGGTCGAGCATCAGCACGCCCAGCAGCAAGGCCGGCAACGACTGCTCGGCAAAGCCCAGCGGCACCCACGACAGCAGCAATACCACCAGCCCCACGGTGGTGCCCAGCGAGCCCTTGCCACGGTCGGCCAGGCGCCCGGCCCAGTTGGCCGACAGCGCACCCGCTGCACCGGCCAGGCCGAACAGGCCTATCACTGCATCCGAATAGTGGTACGGGCCTTTCGCCAGCAGGAACGCCAGTGGCGTCCAGAACAGGGCGAACAGGCTGAATGCCAGCAGGCCGAGCAGCGAGCGCAGGCGCAGCACCGGTTCTTCGAGGAACAGGCGGAACACCGAGCCGATCAGCGCCGGGTATTTCAGCCCGGCATGGCTGTGGTGTTGCGGCAGGCTGCGGTACAGCGCCACGGCGGTGATGGCCATCAGCACTGCGGCCAGTACGTAGATGCTGCGCCAGCCACCGAGTTCGGCCATGAACCCGGCGGCGGTGCGTGCCAGCAGGATGCCCAGCAGCAAACCGCTCATCAACGTGCCGACCGCGCGCCCGCGCTGGTGTGGCTCGCTGAGGGTCGCGGCCATGGGCACGAGGATCTGCGCCACCACCGAGAACAGCCCGGTCAGCGCAGTGCCAAGGATCAGCCACGGCAGGCTCGGTGCGCAGGCGCTGATGATCAGGCCCAGGGTGGAAATGGCGGTCATCACGGTGATCAGCCGGCGCTGCTCGAACAGATCGCCCAGCGGCGCCAGCAGCAACAGGCCGGCGCCGTAGCTCAGTTGTGCGGCAATGACGATGCTGCCGGCACTGGCAGTGCTCAGGCCGAACTGCTGGGCGATGCTGTGCAGCAGCGGTTGCGCATAGTAGTTGCTGGCGACGGCCAGGCCGGTGGCGGTGGCCATCAGCAGGATCAGGGCGCGGCTGAGTGTGGGGGTGTGCATGTGCTTCTCGTGGCAGGTGGATAAGTGGATAGCCTGTGCCGGCCTCTTCGCGGGTAAACCCGCTCTCACAGGGTCACCACAGTACTCGAAAGCCGTGGTATTCCTGTGGGAGCGGGTTTACCCGCGAAGAGGGCGGAACGGGCAACCCGTCAATCAGGCGGCAAACCCGCCATCGACCGTCAGGCTGGCCCCGGTAATGTACCCCGCCTCAGGCCCCGCCAGGTAAGCTACGAAGCTGGCAATTTCATCCGCCTCGCCATACCGCCCGATCGCCATCAGCGGGATCAGGCTGTCCGCGAATTCGCCGCTGGCCGGGTTCATGTCGGTGTCCACCGGCCCTGGCTGCACGTTGTTCACGGTAATGCCGTTCGGCCCAAGGTCACGGGCCATGCCGCGGGTCAGGCCGACCAGCGCCGATTTGCTCATGGCATAGGGGGCGCCACCGGCAAACGGCATGCGCTCGGCATTGGTGCTGCCAATGTTGATGATGCGCCCGCCTTGGCCCATGTAGCGTGCCGCGGCCTGGCTGGCGACGAATACGCTGCGCACGTTCACCGCCAGCATGTGGTCGAAGTCGGCCAGGTCGAACTCGGTCACCGGCGCTACCGCCAGCACGCCGGCGTTGTTGACCAGGATATCCAGCCGGCCGAAGGCCTTCACGGTGTCATCCACGGCCAGTTGCACAGCCGCCGCGTCGGCACTGTCGGCCCGCAGGGCCAGGGCTTTGCCGCCGTTTTCGGTAATTTCCTGCGCCAGTGCCTGCGCCGGGCCGGCGGAACTGACATAGGTGAAAGCCACCTGCGCGCCTTCGCGGGCCAGGCGTCGCACGATGGCTGCGCCGATGCCGCGGGAACCGCCTTGTACCAGGGCCACCTTGCCTTCGAGTGTGTGTTGCTTGGACATGTTGATCTCCTGCTGTAGCCAGGCTGGAATGCCTTGGATGGGCGCAGTATCGGCGCTTGATTACCTGCTGATAAGATGGCAATCACTATCATCAGAGTGAACCTTTGGTTGCCAATCATGGCCGTGGAATCGTTCAACGCGTTGGAATGCTTCATCCGCAGTGCCGAAGTCGGCAGCTTTGCCGAGGCCGCCAGGCGCCTCAGCATTACCCCGGCTGCCGTGGGCAAGCATGTTGCTCAACTGGAAGCGCGCCTGGGGGTGCGGTTGTTCCAGCGTAGTACCCGCAAGCTGACCTTGACGGAGGCCGGGCAGCGGTTTCTGGGCGAGGTCAGTGACAGCTTCCGCACCATCCAGTACGCCGTGGCCAACCTGGCCAGCAGCGAAGGCCAGCCGGCCGGGTTGTTGCGGGTGAGCATGGGCACGGTCTTCGGGCGCTTGTATGTGTTGCCGTTGCTGTCTGAGTTTCTGCGTCGCTACCCGGCCATTACCCCGGACTGGCATTTCGACAACCGCCAGGTCGACCTGATCGGCCAGGGCTTCGATGCGGCGATTGGCGGAGGCTTCGATCTGCCTCCGGGGGTGGTGGCACGCAAGCTGACCCCGGCGCACCGGGTGCTGGTGGCAGCGCCGGCGTACCTGGGCCGGCACGCACCGATTGACGACCCGCAGGTATTGCAACGGCATGACGGTATCCTGATCCGCTCGCCGCAGACCGGGCGGGTGCGTTCATGGCCGCTGACCAGTCGTTGGCAGGTGCAGCAGCCGTTGCAGTTGCGCCAGGCGATGACCATGAGCGATTCGGATGCGGCTTGCGCGGTGGCCGAGCAGGGCCTGGGGATTGCCCTGGTGAGCCTGCCGTTTGCCGTGCCGTACCTGGACGGCGGGCGGCTGCGGCGGGTGCTGCCGGACTGGTACGTGGATGATGGGCATATCAGCCTGTATTTCGCCGAGCACAAGCTGCTACCGGGCAAGACCCGGGCATTTATCGATTTTGTCGTGGAGCAGTTCGAGAAGCAGGGGCTGGCGGGGCGGTTCGATGCCTTGCAATCGGTGTAGGAGCAGCCTTGTGCTGCGAAGGGGCCGGTAAGGCAAAAAGATTTTCTGTGTTGCTCAGGGACCCTTCGCAGCACAAGGCTGCTCCTACAGGGGCAACACCGGCTTCAGGAGCGAAGAGGCCTGCTCAGACAACATCGACAATGATCAAAGTCTGCGCCCCCAGGCTCACCTCATCATCAACTTTCTTGCCCAGCAACTGCTGCCCCAGCGGCGAACGCGGGGTAATCACCGTCACCAGCCCATCCCCCACGCCAATCTTCAACCCCGCCGCCTCGGGCCCGAGGAACAGTCGGCGCTGCCCGCCATGTTCATCCTCCAGCGTCACCAGGTTGCTCACCTGCACCCCGCGTGCCGGGTCATGATCGCGCAGCAGCAGTTGCTGGTAGGTCAGCAGCGCCTTGCGGATCTCGGCGCTGCGGCGGGCCTGGCCGGTGGCCAGGTACGAGGCTTCCAGGCCCAGGGTGTCGTACTTGTTCTCGGCGATGTTCTCCTCGGCAGTGGCGGCTTCGTACGCGGTTTGCGCCGCGCGGGTCAGCACATTCAGGTCATGTTCGAGGGCGGCGACGATCTGCGCCAGCAGGCTGGGCTTGTCCATGGTCAGTAACAGAACTCCAGCACGTTGGCCTGGCTTTTGTCGGTGGGCGCGGTGCGGTTCTGCTGCAGCCAGAACTGGCACTTGGGGCTGTTGAGGTTGCGCGGGTTGCCCTGGGCGGCCTCGGCGGCCTGTTGCAGCTCCTGCTTGTGCAGGATGTCCTTGTAGCGTTCGAACATTTGCGCCTGGGCATCCGCCGCAGGGGCTGGCGCTGGCGGCGTGGCAGGCCGGTATGCGGCGGGGGCCATCGCCTGGGCCAGCGGCTGTACCTGCTGTGGCCACAGTTGCAGGGCCAGCCACAGGCTGGCGGCGATCGCCACGGCGCCCAGCCACAGGCCAAAGGCAACGCACACGATCAACGGCAACGGCTTGAGGGTGATCTTCAGTTCACGGTGGCGC
The DNA here is from genome assembly GCF_049486705.1 of Pseudomonas sp. NLJ1. Lineage (NCBI taxonomy): Bacteria > Pseudomonadati > Pseudomonadota > Gammaproteobacteria > Pseudomonadales > Pseudomonadaceae > Pseudomonas > Pseudomonas sp. NLJ1. The sequence goes on from NZ_CP137735.1 coordinate 4,304,476, forward strand.
GGCATGGCAGCCTCCTGGCAGGGTGTTCGGGGTGCATTGTCGCATGCGCCTGGGCATTTTTCCGCGCAGGTGCTTTTGTCAGCGACAATTTATGCGCAGAATGCGCGGTTTTTCCGCTGGGCGAGGGCAGGGCACATGAAAGCCACCTGGGACATCTTCTGCAGCGTCGTCGACAACTACGGCGATATAGGCGTGACCTGGCGCCTGGCCCGGCAGCTGGTGGCCGAGCACGGCCTGGCAGTGCGGCTGTGGGTGGATGACCTCAATGCGTTCACGCCCATGTGCCCCGGGGCCGATGCCAACGCCCCGCAGCAGTGGCAGCACGGTGTGGATGTGCGCCAGTGGCCGGTGGCCTGGCTGCCGGTGGCGCCGGCTGATGTGGTAATCGGTGCCTTCGCCTGCCAGTTGCCAGCAGCTTATGTAGAGGCAATGCGTGCTCGCGCCACGCCGCCGCTGTGGCTGAACCTCGAATACCTCAGTGCCGAGGACTGGGTGGAGGGTTGCCATGGCTTGCCTTCGCCGCAGCCCAATGGCTTGCGCAAGGTATTCTTCTTTCCCGGCTTTACCGAAAAAACCGGTGGCCTGCTGCGCGAGGGCTCGCTGCTGGCGCGGCGTGATGCGTTCCAGCAAGGCGCACGGCAGGCCTTCTTGCAGGGGCTTGGTGTTAACCCTGGAGCGGGGACGTTGCTGATTTCCCTGTTCGCCTATGAAAACCCGCAACTGGGCAACTGGCTTGATGCCCTGGCCTCAGGCGAGCAACCTTGTCACCTGCTGGTACCGCAAGGGCGCGTTGTCGCGGGGCTCAGCCAGTGGCTTGGCGAGGTGGAGCTGCAAGTGGGCAGCCTGTGCAAGCGAGGGGCGCTGACCGTGCAGGTGCTACCTTTCGTCAGCCAGGACGACTACGACCGGTTGCTGTGGAGCTGTGATTTCAATGCCGTGCGCGGCGAAGACTCGTTCGTGCGTGCACAGTGGGCCGGGCAGCCGATGCTGTGGCACATTTACGTGCAGGACGAGAATGCCCATTGGGAAAAGCTCGAAGCGTTTCTCGCGCATTATCGACACGGGTTGTCAGGCGATGCCGATGCCGCCCTGCTGGGCTTGTGGCGAGCCTGGAACATGGATCGCGACATGCGCCAGGCCTGGCAGGCGGCCCGCCAGCACTGGCCGGAGCTGCAGCAGCATGCGCGGCTTTGGGCGGCGCGACAGGCCACTCAGCCGGACCTTGCCACAGCGCTAGTACACTTTTACCGAAATTCGCTATGATACGCGGCCTCGATTTTTATAAATCCATCCAGATTCGGATACTTCGTAATGAAAACTGGTAAAGAACTGAAACCCGGTACCGTCCTGCGGATCGACAACGACCCGTGGCTGGTTCAAAAAGCTGAGTTCACCAAGTCGGGCCGTAACAGCGCGATCATGAAGACCAAGCTGAAGAACCTGCTGACCGGCTACAAGACCGAAACCGTCTACGGTGCAGACGACAAGCTGGACGACGTGATCCTGGATCGCAAAGAAGCGACCCTGTCGTTCATCAACGGTGACGAATACACCTTCATGGACACCACCGACTACACCATGTACGAACTGAACGCCGAGGACATCGAAGCCGTTCTGCCGTACATCGAAGAAGGCATGGAAGACGTCTGCGAAGCCGTGTTCTTCGAAGGCCGCCTGGTATCGGTTGAACTGCCGACCACCATCAGCCGTCAGGTTGTCTACACCGAGAACGCTGCACGCGGCGACACCTCGGGCAAGGTCATGAAGCCTGCCAAGCTGAAGAACGGTACCGAAATCTCGGTTGCCGACTTCATCCAGATCGACGAGTGGATCGATATCGACACTCGCGACAACAGCTTCAAAGGCCGCTCCAAGAAGTAATCCTTCTTGTGAAACGCAAAAACCCGGCCTTGGCCGGGTTTTTTCATGCCTGCGTTTTTGCAGTTCTCGATGCTGGCTCTTGCTTTTGTGGGAGCGGCCTTGTGTCGCGAAAGGGCCGCAAAGCGGCCCCGGCGATATCAAGGGTGCCCGAGATTCTGGGGCCGCTTCGCGACCCATCGCGACGCAAGGCCGCTCCCACAGCCTTACACGGTCACGTGCAGGCGCACATCCACATTGCCGCGGGTGGCGTTGGAGTACGGGCACACCTTGTGCGCCTTTTCCACCAGCCCTTCTGCATCCGCCTGGGCCAGGCCCGGCAGGTTGATGTGCAAGTCGATGTCCAGGCCGAACCCCCCCGGAATCTGGCCGATGCCCACCTTCGCGGTGATCGAGGCGTCCGCCGGCAGGGCCTTTTTCTCCTGCCCGGCCACGAACTTCAGGGCACCGATGAAGCAAGCCGAGTAACCGGCGGCGAACATCTGCTCGGGGTTGGTGCCGTCACCGCCTGCGCCGCCCAGTTCCTTGGGGGTGCTCAGGCTGATCACCAGCTTGCCGTCACTGGAACGGGATTTGCCGTCGCGCCCACCGGTGGAGGTAGCTTCTGCGATGTACAGCGGAGTGACCTTTTGCATCTTGAGCCTCGCTAATGTGCTGTGCGCTCCCCGTCTGGAGGAGGGCGCGGGTTGGTGTGGGATTTAAATTAGCGCGCAATTAGTTTGTGCGCAAGATAAATCTTCGCCGCTCATCCGAACGGCCATTGCACAGCATAGCTGTCAGAGGTTTTTCTGCAGGTTCTCGCGTAGCGCCAGCAGGTCGGCCTGCAGTTGCTGCAGCTGTTCCAGGCTGTGGCCGCTGGCCTTGAGAATGCACTGCGGCACTTCTTTGGCCTGCTGCTGCAAGGCGCGGCCCTTGTCGGTCAACTGCACCAGTACCACTCGCTCGTCCTCGCGGCTGCGGTTGCGCTGCAGCAGGCCTTCGCTTTCCAGGCGCTTCAGCAGCGGCGTCAGCGAGCCAGGGTCGGTGAGCAGGTGCTGGCTTATCTCGCCGACGGTCAGGCCGTCATGCTCCCACAGCACGAGCATGGCCAGATACTGCGGGTAGGTCAGGCCCAGGGCCTGCAGCAGCGGTTTGTAGACCTTGGTCATCAGCAACGAGGTGGAGTGCAGGGCGAAACAGACCTGGTTGTCCAGCAGCAGCTCGTCACAAGAGGCTTGGGTGTTGGCGTTCATGCAGGTCCTTGAAAGTAATCAATGGGAAAGTCTGGCACGCTGATCGTTAGTGCGCGCTTTATTCGCGCAGTTCACTGCGCAAGGCCAGGTCCCAGGGTGGAATCGGGCTGAAGCGGCTCTTGAGAAATTCGAGCAGCAAACGGCTGCGAGAGTTCGTTTCATGTTCCAGGCGAAGCGCGTAGATACCGCTGCTTTCCGCTTTGGGCAAGCCACCGTCGCAAAACAACGGCATCAGCTCGCCGCGTAGCAGGTATTCGCTGATCAGCCAAGTGGGCAGGTGGGCGATGCCCAGGCCGGCGAGGGCGCCGAACAGCAGGGTCTCGGCATTGTTGGCGGCCATGCGCATGCGCGAGGGGCGGTACAGGCGGGTTTGCCCGGCCACGTTGAAACGCCAGGCGAATGGCGGCGCCAGGCCGTCCCAGTCCAGGCCGTCGTGCCCGGGCAGCTCGCTGGGGCAGGTGGGCATGCCGCGGCTGGCCAGGTAGGCAGGGCTGGCACAGGCGATGCGCACCATGTAGGCCAATGGCGTGGCGACCAGCCGGGTATCGGCCAGGGGGCCGGCGCGCAGCACCAGGTCGACCTCGCCCAGGTGGCTGCCATGCAGGTCGACAAAGCTGTCGATCAGGCGCAGTTGCACATCCAGGCCTGGGTAGGCGACCAGGAAATCAGCGATGGCCGGGGCCAGGTGGCGGCGGCCGAATGCGGCGGGGGCGTCGATACGGATCAGGCCTTCGGGGGCATTGCTCAGCGACACCGCTTCGGCGCGAGCCAGGCGCAGTTCCTCGATGATGCGCCTGGCCCGTTCGGCAAAGGCATTGCCTGCAGGTGTGGCGCGCACGGCGTGGGTGCTACGGGTGAACAGGCGGCTGCCCACGGCGCTTTCCAGGTTGTCGATGCGCCGGGCCACGGCGGACGGCGTCAGCGGGTGGCGGCGGGCGGCGGCAGAAAAGCTGCCGGTTTCCAGCACATCGAGGAACAGGCTTAGCTGGTCGGTCAGGGTATCGGGGCTCATGGCTGCCTTGCTTTTGCGAAAAACGCATAGCCATTGTGCGCTGCTGTGCGTTTCCCCGCCAGCCCGCAATCGTTAGCATGCTCGCATTGTATGCATAGGCGGGTGAGGCCCTGATGATCGAGTGGTTGTTGTATATCGTGCTGGGTGCGGCCCTGGGGACCATGGGCGGCCTGTTCGGCATTGGCGGTGGGCTGATCGCGATTCCCGCCCTGGGCGTTCTGTTCGGCCTGGACCAGCAACTGGCGCAGGGCACGGCGTTGGTGATGGTGGTTCCCAATGTGCTGCTGGCGCTGTGGCGTTATCACCAGCGTAACCGCATCGAGTTGCGCCATGCGCTGCCGTTGTCGCTGTGCAGCTTCGTGTTCGCCTGGCTGGGGTCGATCTGGGCGGTGGGGCTGGATGCGCATTCCATGCGCCTGGGCTTTGTCGGCTTTCTGGTGGCCTTGGCAGTGTGGAACGTGGCGCGGATGTTCATGAAGGTGACACCGCCCAGCGCCGAGTTGCGCTATGCCTGGCCGTGGCTGGGTGTGCTGGGCAGCTTTGCCGGGACCATGGGTGGCTTGTTCGGGGTGGGTGGGGCCGTGGTGGCCACGCCGATCCTGACCAGTGTGTTCGGTACCACCCAGGTGGTGGCGCAGGGGCTGTCACTGGCGCTGGCGGCGCCGAGTACCTTGGTAACTCTGGTGACCTACGGGGTGCACCACAGTGTCGACTGGGGTGTGGGGGTGCCATTGGCGGTGGGCGGCTTGCTGAGTATCAGCTGGGGGGTGAAGTTGGCCCATGCGTTGCCGGAGAAAGTGTTGCGGACAATGTTCTGCGTGTTTTTGGTGGTGTGTGCGGTGATGCTCGGGTTTGAGCTTTGAGATTTTGGGGCCGCTTTGCGGCCCATCGCGACACAAGGCCGCTCCTACAGGGGATCGCGTACCCTTGTAGGAGCGGCCTTGTGTCGCGATGGGCTGCGCAGCAGCCCCAAATCACTTGAACCCTTCGACGATGTAATCGGCCATGCAATCGGTGATCGGCGAAGGGTTCTGGGTACTGCGCACAAGCATCACATTGGCCACGGGCAACTGCGGCAACCCTTCGCTCTCCCCCAGAATGCGGATATTCCCGCCAATCAGGCTCTGCAACTGTGCGGTCACCGCCAACCCTGCGGTGACAATGGCAAAGATCGCGGCCAGGCTCGGGCTGGTATAGGCGATGCGGTAGTCGATGCCCTGGGCCTCGAGGGCATTGCAGGTCCAGGCCCGGCAGAAGCAGTCGGTATTGAACAAGGCTACCGGCATGGGGCGTTGCTCCTGCGGACAGAAGCCTTCCGCGGCGGCCCAGACCAGGCGTTCCTGGCGCAGCAGCTGGCCAATCTCGTTGCCCGGCTCACGGGTGACGATGGTCAGGTCCAGGTCCTGGCGCAGCATCAGCTGTTTGGAGGAGTCGCAATGCACCTCCACCTGCACCAGCGGGTAAGCCTGGGCAAAGCTCGACAGAATGGTCGGCAGGAAGCGCATGGCATAGTCATCCGGCGTACCGATGCGTACTACCCCGACCATGTGCGGCATGCGCAGGGTGTTGAACACTTCGCCATGCAACTTGAGGATGCGCCGGGCATAGCCCAGCAACACCTGGCCCTCGGCGGTCAGGCGCACCTGGCGGCCGTCGCGCTCGAACAGCTGGCGCTGCAGGATGTCCTCCTCCAGGCGTTTCATCTGCATGCTTACCGCCGACTGGGTGCGGTTGACCACCTCGCCGGCGCGGGTGAAGCCACCCTGCTCGGCGATGGCCACGAAGGTGCGCAGTACGTCCGCATCGAGGCTCTGGTACTGGGACATTGCATCAATCTCCGAGATGCATGGCATCAGAAACATTCGTTGGATTGATCTTATGCCTGGCGCGAGACTGGAGCCATCAACACGGAGGGCTTCACGATGAAAGGTCATGTCAGCAGCATCCAGCAACCTGCCTTTTCCCTGAACCACCTGTGGCATGCCGCCCTGCAGCGCCCGGCGCGCTGGCTGCAGCTGTACCGCCAACGTCAGGAACTGGCCAGCCTCAGTGACGCAACCTTGCACGACCTGGGGTTGAGTCGGGCGGATATCCAGCAAGAGGCCGAACGGCATTTCTGGGATGACCCGCTGCGGAAATAGGCTAAGTTTGTCGGTGGAATCACTGGCCTCTTCGCGGGTGAACCCGCTCCCACAGGGATACCACTGGTCTTGAGCGATGTGGAGTCCCTGTGGGAGCGGGTTCACCCGCGAAAGGGCCGGAACAGACACTACAAGGAGTTCAGGCTTGCCCCTCAAGCTGTCCATCAGCCAGGCCCGCCGCCTGGCCCTTTCTGCCCAAGGTTTCGGCAAACAGCCGGAATCGGTGCCGACCCTGCCAGCACTCAAGCGGATGCTGCAACGCCTGGGCGTGTTGCAGATCGATTCGGTCAACGCCCTGGTCCGCTCCCACTACCTGCCGCTGTTTTCCCGGCTGGGCAACTACTCGCATGCCACCCTCGACCATCTCGCCTGGGGCAGTGGCCGCCAGCGCCTGTTGTTCGAGTACTGGGGCCATGAAGCCTCATTGCTGCCGCTGAGCCTGTACCCACTGCTGCGCTGGCGCATGGCCCATGCCGCCGATGGCCGTGGCATCTATCGCCAGCTCGCGCAGTTTGGCCGTGAACGCCAGGATGTGATCGCCCGGGTACTGGCAGCGGTCCGCGAACAGGGCGCCCTTGGCGCGGGCAGCCTGTCCACCCGTGAGGAGCGGGCCGGCCCCTGGTGGGACTGGAGCGAGGAAAAGCACGCGCTGGAGTGGCTGTTCGCCGCAGGGAAAGTGACGGTCGCTGGCCGACGTGGCTTCGAGCGGCTCTACGATGTGCCGGAAAAGGTCCTGCCGAAAGCGATTCTCGACCAACCGTTGCCCAGCGAGACCGAGGCGCATCAGGGCTTGATGCTGCACGCCGCCACCGCCCTGGGCGTAGCTACTGAGCGCGACCTGCGCGACTACTTCCGCCTGGACCCGGGGCAAGGCAGGGCGGCACTGGCGGAACTGTTGGCTGATGGCCGCCTGCAAGCGGTCGAGGTGCAGGGTTGGAAGCAGCTTGCCTACTGCGCCGGCGCACCGCGTATCCCCCGGCGCATCCAGGCCAGCGCGCTATTGTCGCCATTCGATTCACTGGTATGGGAACGCAACCGCACCGAGCGCTTGTTCGACTTCCGCTACCGCCTGGAAATCTACACCCCGGCGCACAAGCGGGTGTATGGCTACTACGTGCTGCCGTTCCTGTTCCGCGAACGCATCGCCGCGCGCGTGGACCTGCGTGCCGAGCGCGCCCAGGGGCAACTGGCAGTGCATGCGGTGCATGTCGAGGCAGCGGGCCTGGACGAAGAGGGGTATCAGGCTTTGGCCGGCAACCTGCTGCGCCTGGGCCAGTGGCTGGGCCTGGGGCGGGTGCAACTGAACTGCCCGCGGGTTGAGGGCAGCCAGTTGCGTCAGGCTTTGCTCAGCGTCGCACCTGCTTGAGGGTTTCGGCGATCAGGAAGGCCAGCTCCAGCGACTGGTCGGCGTTCATGCGCGGGTCGCAGTGGGTGTGGTACCGGTCAGACAACGCATCTTCGGTGATCGGCCGGGCACCGCCGATGCATTCGGTGACGTTCTGCCCGGTCATCTCGATGTGGATGCCGCCGGCATGGCTGCCCTCGGCCTGGTGCACCTGGAAGAACTGCTTCACCTCGTCCAGGATCTGCGCAAAGTCGCGGGTCTTGTAGCCGCTGCTGGCCTTGATGGTGTTGCCGTGCATCGGGTCGGAACTCCACAGCACCTTGCGCCCTTCGCGCTCGACGGTGCGGATCAGCCCCGGCAGATGGTCGCCAACCTTGCCGGCGCCCATGCGCACGATCAGGTTCAGGCGCCCGGGGTCGTTGGCCGGGTTCAGCGTGTCGATCAGGCGGATCAGTTCTTCAGGGTTCATGCTCGGGCCAACCTTGACCCCGATCGGGTTGTGCACGCCGCGCAGGAACTCCACATGGGCACCGTCCAGCTGGCGGGTGCGGTCGCCGATCCACAGCATGTGCGCCGAGCAGTCGTAGTAATCGCCGGTCAGGCTGTCCTGGCGCACGAAGGCTTCTTCATAGTTCAGCAGCAGTGCTTCGTGGGCAGTGAAGAAATTGGTTTCGCGCAGCTGTGGCGCGCTGTCCAGGCCGCAGGCGCGCATGAATGCCAGGGTTTCGTCGATGCGGTTGGCCAGTTGGTGGTACTTGTCGGCCAGCGCCGAGTTGGCGATGAAGTCCAGGTTCCACTTGTGCACCTGGTGCAGGTCGGCAAACCCGCCCTGGGCGAAGGCGCGCAGCAGGTTGAGGCTGGCGGTGGCCTGGTGGTAGGCCTGCAGCAGGCGCTCCGGGTCGGGAATGCGGCTTTTCGCGTCGAAGCCGATGCCGTTGACGATGTCGCCACGGTAGGCGGGCAGGGTGATGTCGCCGATGGTTTCATCGCCCGCTGAGCGCGGCTTGGCGAACTGCCCGGCCATGCGCCCGACCTTGACCACCGGGCAGCCGGCGGCGAAGGTCATGACAATGGCCATCTGCAGCAGCACCTTGAAGGTGTCGCGGATTTTCGCCGCCGAGAACTCGGCGAAGCTCTCGGCGCAGTCGCCACCCTGCAGCAGGAAGGCGCGGCCTTCGGTGACCTCGGCGAACTGCCGGCGCAACTCGCGTGCCTCGCCCGCGAACACCAGCGGCGGGTAGCTGGCCAGCGTCTGTTCGACCTTCAGCAGGTGCGCGGCATCGGGGTAGGTCGGTTGCTGCTGGATCGGCAGGGCGCGCCAGCTGTCGGGGCTCCACGGTTGGTTCATCTCGGGCTCGGTCTTGTCGGTTGTAGGCTATGGGCCATGGTAACAGTTGGCGCTGCGCTTGTTGCATCGAGGGTGTTGGCGGACAATGCGCGTTTTTGCGCGGGTGGGTGGCAAGCATGACGGCGGAACGGCAAGAGCGGCTACTGGCACGGGTGGAGGACGCCTTTGGCGTCATCAGCGTGTATGAAGTCGACGACTACCGCTTTCTGGAGTTCGGCGATGCGATCGAGCAGAGCTGCGTGTTCACGGCCGACCCCAGCTGGCTGGAGTATGACTATACCCGTGCCATGCTGGTGGGCGCGTTGTGCCACGAGCAGCCGGAGAGCGCGCTGTTTCTCGGCCTGGGTGCCGGCACGCTGACCCAGGCCTGCATGAAATTTCTGCCGCTGGACGATATCGAGGCCATCGAGCTGCGCCCGGACGTACCGCGCCTGGCCATGGAGTATCTGGGCCTGGACGACGACCCGCGGCTGTATGTACGCATCGGCGATGCCCTGGAGCTGTTGCCCACGGCCGAGAAGGCCGACCTGCTGTTCGTCGACCTGTACACCGACCATGGGCCGGGGGTGGGCCACCTGGCGTGGAACTTCCTGGAGAACTGCCAGCAGCAGCTGAACCCGGGTGGTTGGCTGGTGATCAACCAGTGGGCCACCGACGACGGCAAGCCGCTGGGCGCGGCGTTGCTGCGCGGGTTGTACCACCGGCATTACTGGGAGCTGCCGGTGAAGGAGGGCAATGTGATCCTGCTGGTGCCGTCGGACCTGGAGCAGACGCTGGACCTGGATGGGCTGAGGGCCCGGGCCGAGGCGCTGGCGCCGCGTCTGGGGTATAGCCTCGAGGGGCTGATCCGCGAGATTCGGCCGGCTACCTGAATACCGCGTCGCCTGATTCGCGGGTAAACCCGCTCCCACAGGGATGTCATGGACCTGAGAGCAACGCTGTACCTGTGGGAGCGGGCGACGCGGTATCGCAGACTGGAATCGTTTCAGCCGCATATTGCTGATGGCCTGATACTGGCCGGACACCCTGAAAATATTCCTCACGTACCCGCACTATTTCGGGTATAGTACGCGCCGGTCTTTTAGCGGACCGCAAAATCAGGTGGTGCAAACCCTCCGAGTCCAGCTTCGGCTGCACGTCCGCTAGGCGGACTTTCCCACGTTTTCTTTTTCAATCGTTTTCGCAAATCCCCGCCGCCAAAGCTGCCTGGGTGACCTGTCGGTCTTTCATGGCTTGTGCAGCTTTGGAGCATGGGTCTTTGCGGATGCACCTAGAGGCAGACCCATGACCCAGGAAACCGGCGGCTTCGCCGCTCTCGATCTCAATCCGAATATTGTTGCTGCCGTTCTGGCGACCGGCTACGAAGAGCCGTCCGCCATTCAGCAACAATCGATCCCGATCATCCTCGCCGGTCACGACATGATCGGCCAGGCGCAGACTGGCACCGGCAAGACCGCTGCCTTCGCCCTGCCGATCCTCAACAAGATCGATGTGAGCAAGCGCGAACCGCAAGCCCTGATCCTGGCGCCAACCCGTGAGTTGGCGCTGCAAGTTGCTACCGCTTTCGAAACCTACGCCAAGCAGATGCCGGGCGTGAACGTGGTCGCCGTCTACGGTGGTGCCCCGATGGGCCCACAGCTGCGTGCGATCCGTAACGGCGCGCAAATCGTCGTGGCCACCCCGGGCCGCCTGTGCGACCACCTGCGTCGTGACGAAAAAGTCCTGTCGACCGTGCAGTACCTGGTACTGGACGAAGCCGACGAGATGCTCAAGCTGGGCTTCATGGACGACCTCGAAGTGATCTTCGATGCCATCCCGGCCAGCCGCCAGACCGTGCTGTTCTCCGCCACCCTGCCGTCGTCGATCCGCTCGATCGCCGAACGCCACCTGCGCGAGCCCAAGCACGTCAAGATCCAGAGCAAGACCCAGACCGTTACCGCGATCGACCAGGCCCACCTGATGGTCCACGCCGACCAGAAGATCCCGGCTGTGCTGCGTCTGCTGGAAGTGGAAGAGTTCGACGCGCTGATCGCCTTCGTGCGTACCAAGCAAGCCACCCTGGACCTGGCCTCCGCGCTGGAAGCCAAGGGTTACAAGGCTGCCGCGCTGAACGGCGACATCGCCCAGAACCAGCGTGAGCGCGTGATCGACTCGCTCAAGGATGGCCGCCTGGACATCGTTGTCGCTACCGACGTCGCTGCCCGTGGCCTGGACGTACCGCGTATCACTCACGTGTTCAACGTCGATATGCCGTACGATCCGGAATCCTACGTACACCGTATCGGCCGTACCGGCCGTGCCGGTCGCGAAGGCCGTGCACTGCTGCTGGTCACCCCGCGTGAGCGCCGCATGCTGCAGGTGATCGAGCGCGTAACCGGGCAGAAAGTTGCCGAAGCCCGCCTGCCGAATGCCCAGGCCGTGCTGGACGCCCGCATCAAGAAACTGACCAACAGCCTGGCGCCGCTGGTAGCCGAAGCAGAAGCCACCCACGGCGACCTGTTCGACCGCCTGACCAACGACCTGGGTTGCAGTGCCCGCGCTCTGGCTTCGGCCCTGCTGCGCAAGGCCACCAATGGCCAGGCGCTGGACCTGGCTGCGGTAGAGCGTGAGCAGCCACTGGTGCCGAGCTTCGCCCCGCGTGGTGAGCGTACCGAGCGTGGTGAGCGTGGCGAGCGCCCGGAGCGTGGTGACCGCGAGCGCCGTGCGCCATTGCCGCTGGCTGAAGGCCGTGTGCGTTGCCGCACTGCCCTGGGTGCCCGTGACGGCATCGCTGCCAAGAACCTGCTGGGCGCGATCCTCAACGAAGGTGGTCTGGCCCGTGACGCCATCGGCCGCATCCAGGTGCGTGATAGCTTCAGCCTGGTCGAGCTGCCGGAAGATGGCCTTGAAAAGCTGCTGTCCAAGCTCAAGGACACCCGCGTGGCTGGCAAGCAGCTGAAGCTGCGTCGCTACCGCGAGGATTGATCCTGGCGCAATGAAAAAATCCCCGGCCTTGGCTGGGGATTTTTTTGCCTGTGCCGGCCTTTTCGCGGGTAAACCCGCTCCCACAGGTACAGCACAAGCCTTGAAATCTGTGGAGACCCTGTGGGAGCGGGTTCACCCGCGAAGAGGCCTTTCAGTCGAACCGATAAATGTCCATCCCCAGTGCCCCCAAGGTAAACCCTTGGTGCACCACTGCAAACTCGCCCCCAGCCCCGAGGGCAAAGAACAGCGGCAGCAAATGCTCATCACTGGGATGGTTGCGCACCGCAAACGGCGCCTGCTGCCGATAACCCAGCAACGCTTCCTGATCATCCGCTTGCAGCTTTTCCACTACCCAGTCCCGAAACGCCTGCGCCCAAGGCTCGATCACATCCGGCCCGGCATGCCAGTCCAGCTCGCCCAGGTTATGGGTAATGCTGCCCGAACCAATCAGCAGCACACCCTCGCCACGCAGCCCCGCCAGCGCCTTGCCCACCCTGACCTGCAGCGCCGGCCCCATGTGGCTGGGCAGTGAAACCTGCACTACCGGTATGCTCGCATCCGGGTACATCAGCGACAGCGGTACCCAGGCGCCATGGTCGAATGGCCGCTGCGCGTCCAGTCGGGCTGGCAGCCCGGCAGACTGCAGCAGTTCACTGACCTGGCCGGCAAGGGTGGGGTCACCTGGCGCCGGGTATTGCACTGCATACAACGCCGGTGGGAAGCCATAGAAGTCATGCCAGGTCTCTGGTCGTGTGCTGCCGGTCACCAGCAGTTCGCGGGTTTCCCAGTGCGCCGACACCACCAAGATCGCTTTCGGCCGGGGCAAGGTGTTGGCCAGCCGTGCCAGCGCCGGCCCGCTGGCGCCGGGTTGCAGGGCAAGCATGGGGGAACCATGGGAAATGAACAGGCTGGGCAGCATGACGGGGTCCTGGCGGTTAAGATGCAATCATCTTCGATCAACCACAGATCGAAATCCAAACCAACTTTTACCGACAAACCATCTAAAAATCGGGAGTGATCATGGAGCCAGCGTTCTGGCAGCAGCGGTGGGCCGACAACCAGATCGGCTTTCACCAGGCGCAGGTGAACCCTTATCTGCAGAAGTATTGGCCAACGCTTGGCCTGGTGCCGGGCAGCCGTGTGCTGGTGCCGTTGTGCGGCAAGAGCCTTGACCTGGCCTGGCTGGCCGGGCAGGGGCATCGCGTGTTGGGCGTAGAGCTGTCGCGGCGTGCGGTTGAGGCATTCTTCCGCGAGCATGGGCTACAGGCCGAGGTGGGGCAGCGGGGGGCTTTCGAGGTTTGGCGCAGCGGTGACGTGGAGCTCTGGTGTGGGGATATCTTTGCGTTGCAGGCAGAGGATATCGGGGACTGCGCGGGGCTTTATGACCGGGCTGCGGTGATTGCCTTGCCGTCGCAGATGCGTGGGGCTTACATGCAGCTGTTGTCGGGTTTGCTGCCGACGAGTTGCCAGGGGGTGGTGGTGACTCTGGATTACGACCAGGCTTTGCTGGGCGGGCCGCCGTTTTCGGTAGGGGATCAAGAGCTGCGGCAGGGGTTTGCCGGCTGGCAGGTGGATGAGCTGGAAGTTGTCGAGGTGATTGAGGAGAGCCCGAAGTTTTTGCAGGCCGGGGTATCGAGTTTGCTGGAGCGGGTTTACCGAGTCAGCCGCTGACAAGTGTGTAGCCTGTACCGGCCCTTTCGCGGGTGAACCCGCTCCCACAGGAACACCACAGGCCTGAAGATTGCGGGATCCCTGTGGGAGCGGGTTTACCCGCGAAGAGGCCGGCACAGGTGTACAAAAAAGGGCGACCGAAGTCGCCCTTTCCGCTTACCAGTTGGATCAACCGCGACGGCGCAGGGCCTCGATACGGTCTTCCAGCGGCGGGTGGCTCATCAGCAGCCCGGCCAGGCCGTGCTTCAGGCCACCATTGATGCCGAACGCCTTCATGGTGTCGGGCATGTGCACCGGCAGGCCTTGCTCCACGCGCAGGCGCTGCAGGGCGCCGATCATCGCCGTGGTACCGGCCAGCTGTGCGCCGGCTTCGTCGGCGCGGTATTCGCGGCGGCGCGAGAACCACATCACGATCATGCTGGCCAGAATGCCCAGGATCAGCTCGGCAACGATGGTCGCCACGTAGTAGGCAATGCCCTGGCCTTCTTCGTTCTTGAAGATCACCTTGTCGACGAAGTTGCCGATGATGCGCGCGAAGAACATCACGAAGGTGTTCACCACGCCCTGCACCAGCGCCAGGGTGACCATGTCGCCGTTGGCCACGTGGCCGATTTCGTGGGCCAGCACTGCGCGCACTTCATCGGGCGAGAAACGCTCCAGCAGGCCCTGGGACACAGCGACCAGTGCGTCGTTGCGGTTCCAGCCGGTGGCGAAGGCGTTGGCCTCGTATGCCGGGAAAATACCCACTTCAGGCATCTTGATGCCTGCTTCACGAGACAGCTCTTCGACCGTTTGCAGCAGCCACTGCTCGTGGCGGGTGCGCGGCTGGCTGATGATCTGGGTGCCGGTGGTCATCTTCGCCATCCACTTGGAGATGAACAGCGAGACGAGGGAGCCGGCAAAACCGAACACGGCGCAGAACACCAGCAGGCTGCTGAGGTTCAGGTCGACCCCGTTGGCGGCCATGAACCCGTTGAAACCGAACAGGCTCAGGGTAATGCTTGCAACCAGCACCACCGCAAGGTTGGTGGCTACAAACAACAGAATGCGCATCATGGTTGTTACGTTCTCCTGACGGATGAATTGTCGCTTACTGCGGGGTATATAAGGTGCCGGCCGTGCCGATTCAATCGGGCGACTATTTCAAACTGTGTACGGCGGAGTATGGCAGAGGATGGCGTGGGGGCTGTGGGATAGAGCGTTGCAGGATGTAAGAAACATCCTGTGGGAATGTTGGGGCCGCTGTGCGGCCCATCGCGACACAAGGCCGCTCCTACAACTGATCGCGTAATCCTGTAGGAGCGGCCTTGTGTCGCGAAAGGGGCGCAAAGCGCCCCCAGGGCCAGCACTTACTGCGAATAACCCTTCAGGAAATTCCCGATCCGGCCAATCGCCGCCTCCAGGTCATCCACCCGCGGCAAGGTAACCACACGGAAGTGGTCCGGCCACGGCCAGTTGAACGCGGTACCCTGAACGATCAGCAGCTTCTCCGACAGCAGCAGGTCAAGGGCGAACTTCTCGTCGTTGAGGATCGGGCACACTTTCGGGTCGATCCGCGGGAATGCATACAGCGCACCCATCGGCTTCACGCAGCTCACGCCCGGGATGTCGTTCAGCAGCTCGTAGGTGCGATTGCGCTGCTCCAGCAGGCGGCCCGGTGGCAGCACCAGGTCGTTGATGCTCTGGTAGCCGCCCAGCGCGGTCTGGATGGCATGCTGGGCCGGCACGTTGGCGCACAGGCGCATGTTGGCCAGCATGTCGATGCCTTCGATGTAGCTTTGCGCGTGGTGCTTGGGCCCGGAGATGATCAGCCAGCCGGAACGGAAGCCCGCCACCCGGTACGACTTGGACAGGCCGTTGAAGGTCAGGCACAGCAGGTCGGGGGCCAGCGAGGCGGTGCTGATGTGCACGGCTTCGTCGTACAGGATCTTGTCGTAGATCTCGTCGGAGAACACCACCAGGTTGTGCTGGCGGGCCAGTTCCAGCATGCCCAGCAGCAGCTCTTTGGAGTACACCGCGCCGGTCGGGTTGTTCGGGTTGATGATCACCAGGGCCTTGGTGTTCGGGGTGATCTTGGCCTTGATGTCCTCAAGGTCGGGGAACCAGTCGGCCTGCTCGTCGCACAGGTAGTGCACCGGTTTGCCGCCGGCCAGGCTCACGGCGGCGGTCCACAGCGGGTAGTCGGGAGCCGGGATCAGCACTTCGTCGCCGTTGTTGAGCAGTGCCTGCATCGACATGACGATCAGCTCGGACACGCCATTGCCGAGGTAGATGTCCTCGATGGTGACGCCTTCGATGCCTTTTTGCTGGCAGTACTGCATCACTGCCTTGCGCGCGCTGAACAGGCCTTTGGAGTCGCTGTAGCCCTGCGCGGTGGGCAGGTTGCGGATCACATCCTGGAGGATTTCGTCAGGCGCCTCGAAGCCAAACGGCGCCGGGTTGCCGATGTTCAGCTTGAGGATGCGGTGGCCTTCCTCCTCCAGGCGTTTGGCGTGCTTGAGCACTGGGCCGCGAATGTCGTAGCAGACATTGGCGAGCTTGTTCGATTTGCTGAACTGCATGATGGGATCCCGATTGAGAAAACGCGCTACGCCCCGCCGAAAGGTTTGAAAGGGCAGGAAGCGGGTGCCAGACTGAACGCCTGGCACACGAAGCCAACTAATATACGTGCCACCCGCGCCCCGGAAAAGACGGTGCGCAGCGAAATTCAGCCTGCCGAGGTCCCTACATGCAAAAGATCGAGAAAACCCTGGAACAATGGCGGTCGATGCTCGACCCCGAGCAGTACCAGGTGTGCCGCCTCAAAGGCACCGAGCGGCCGTTCAGCGGCAAGTACAATAGCGAGCGCCGCGACGGCATCTACCACTGCATCTGCTGCGGCCTGCCACTGTTCGATGCGCAGACCAAGTTCGATTCCGGCTGCGGCTGGCCGAGCTTCTACGCGCCCATCGAGGACAGCGCGATGATCGAGATCCGCGACACATCCCACGGCATGATCCGCACCGAAGTCACCTGTGCCCGCTGCGATGCGCACCTGGGCCACGTGTTCCCCGATGGCCCGCCACCGACCGGCCTGCGCTACTGCATCAACTCGGTGTGCATCGACCTGCGCCCGCGCGACTGACCGGAGCCCGACCATGGCTGGATCGATACTGGACATCCCCTGCGTGACCCTGGGCGGCGAGCACAAGAAGCTCGGCGACTTCCCCGGCAAGGCGCTGCTGGTGGTCAATACCGCCAGCCAGTGCGGCTTTACCCCGCAGTACAAAGGCCTGGAGCAACTGTGGCAGGCCTATCGCGCACGCGGCCTGGTGGTGCTGGGCTTCCCCTGCAACCAGTTCGGCAAGCAGGAGCCGGGCGATGCGCGGGAAATTGCCCAGTTCTGCGAGCGCAACTTCGGCGTGAGCTTCCCGCTGTTTCGCAAGGTCGAGGTCAACGGCCCCGGCAGCCACCCGCTGTTCGCCGAGCTCAAGCAGCGCGCCCCGGGCATTCTGGGCAGCCAGAAGATCAAGTGGAACTTCACCAAGTTCCTGGTCGACCCGGCCTCTGGCCAGGTAACGCGCTACGCTCCCACCACCAAGCCGCAGGCCCTGGAAGCCGACATCGAGCGCCTACTCAGCCGTTGACGGGTACCCAGTGGTCGACCAGTGCCAGCAGCTCTTCGCGGCGGAACGGTTTGGCCAGGTAGTCGTTCATGCCCGCTGCCCGGCAGCGCTCGCGTTCTTCGGGCATGGCGTTGGCGGTGAGAGCGACGATCGGCAGGTCGGGCCAGCGGCCGCTCTGGCGGATGCGCCGGCTGGCCTCGTAGCCGTCCATCACCGGCATGTTGCAGTCCATCAGCACCAGGTCGAACTCGTCCTGTTCCAGTAGCTCCAGGGCCTCGGCGCCCTGGGTGGCCAGCTGCACCTGGCAGCCGAGCTTGGCCAGCATGCCCTTTGCCACCAGCTGGTTCACCGGGTTGTCCTCCACCAGCAGGATGCGCGCGCGGCCTTGCTCCAGGGTGATGGCAGGGGTGGCCAGCGGGTGTTCGGGCTCGTGGCCCTGCAAGGTGCGGCGCAGGGTCTGGTACAGGGCGTTGCGCGACAGCGGCCGGGCCAGTTGGTGCAGGGGGGCGAGGGCGACCGACTGTTCGCTGGGCAGGAAGTTGCCGTAGGCAGTCACCAGCAAGATCGGTGTCTTCAGCGCCGGGCGCAGTTCGAACAGTTGGTCCAGGCTGTCGGTGATCAGCAGGTCGATGGCCGAGGCGTCCAGCCCCGCGCTGCTGTCATGGCGCTGGTAGGCAAGGCCCCAGGCGGGCAGCAGGTCCTGCAACAGTTCATCGAGCCCGCTGCCGGCTGCGTTCAGCGCAGCCACATGCCCGTGCAACGGTGCTGGCGGGATGGCCTCGGTGTGCACGGGCAGCGGTAGCTCGGCGGTGAAGCGGCTGCCGAAGCCCGGGTCGGACTTGATATGCAGGTGGCCCTGCATGGCCTTGCACAGGTTGCGCGTCAGCGCCAGGCCCAGGCCGGTACCGCCGTACTGGCGGGTAATGCCGGCACCTGCCTGGGTGAACGGCTGGAAGATCCGCGCCTGGGCTTCTTCGGGGATGCCGATGCCGGTGTCGCGCACTTCCAGGCGCACACCGCCGACAATGGTCGTCAGCCGTACATCCACGCGGCCGAAGCGGGTGAACTTGAGGGCATTGGACAGCAGGTTGCTGACGATCTGCCGTACCCGTGTGGGGTCGCCAAGCACGCTGCTGGGGAAGTCGCGGGCGATCAGGCAGGTCAGCTCCACGCTTTGCGCGGTGTTCTGTGACAGCAGGTTGGCGGTGTCCTCGACCATCGAGCCCATGTCGAACGGAATGCGCTCAAGCTCCAGCTGGCCGGCATCGAACTTGGACAGGTCGAGAATATCGTTGAGCAACTCCACCAGCACCTTGCCCGAGTCATGGGCAATCGCCAGCTGTTGGCGTTGCTCGCTGGGCAGCGGGCTGTCCAGGGCAAGGGCGATCATGCCGAGCATGCCGTTGAGCGGGGTACGGATTTCGTGGCTCATGTTGGCGAGGAAGGCGGCGCGCGCCTGGGCCATGTCCAGCGCCCGGCGGCGGGCTTCTTCCAGCTCCTGGTTGGACAGGCTCAGGCTGCTGTTGCTGGCCTTCAGTTCGTTGGTGCGTGCCGAGACGATATCTTCCAGCTCGTTGAGGTACTGGGTCAGGCGGTTTTCTGCGGTGCGCCGCTGCTCGATCTCGGTGGCCATGCTGACAAACTGCTGGTTGGCGACCCTCACCAGTACGCCGATCTCGTCGTGTTCGTGGCCATGCGGGCAGGCCACGCGGGTTTGCCGGGGCTTGCGCGGGTCACTGCCACTGAGCGCGCCGATCACCGTCACCAGCGGCTTGGTCAGCATCATGTAGAACAGCGCCAGGAGGATGCCGGTCAGCACCAGGCTGCGGGCGAAACCGTTGAGCAGGGTGATGCCGGCACGGTCGAGAAAGCGGCTGCCGAAGGCATAGGTGTCTACCTCCAGGTACAGGGTGCCAAGGTATTCCTCGGGCATGTGGGTCAGGTACAGGCGTTCCCTGAACTGGCGCTGCTCGCCGAACAGGAAGTCGCTGAGCGGCCGGTAGCGGTCCTCCAGGCGCGGCCGTTCGACGTCGGCCAGCACTGTTTCGTTGTTATCGATCAGCCGCGCACGGACGATCGCTGGTGACTGCAGCAGGCCGCGGGTCAGCTCCAGGGCCAGTTCCGAGTCGATGTTGTAGGCGATGCGCGAGGCCGGGTTGTGGCTGATTTGCAGCAAGGCACGCACTTCACGGTTGATGGACGCGTCTTCGCTGGCATAATCGATGCCGATCTGGATGAGACTGAGCAATGTTCCCAGGATGAAGCCGACCAGGACTGTCAACCGGGCTTGCTTGTATGACAGGCGATTGGTGAACTTGATATCCATGTGTCCCGAGCCGGTTTCACGTCCCTTGCGCTGCGCAAGCATAGCCGATCAACCCCGGCTACTGGTGGGTCTGTCGCACATTCAGCCTTGATTGCTCAATTGCTGGTGCCGGCCTCTTCGCGGGTGAACCCGCTCCCGCACGTACTGCAACGCCCTCAGGCCTGGTGCGAGCCCTGTGGGAGCGGGTTTACCCGCGAAGAGGCCGGCACAGCAGCCTAGAATCCAAAAATTTGCAGGAGTTTTCATGGACGCCCGCTTGATTGCTTTCCTGGACCGCGCCGAATCGGTACTGGCCCGCCTCGAACCCCTGTTGCCGGCCCGGCGCCCGGACATCGACTGGGCCACTACCCTGGCCGCGCGTTGGCAGCGCGATGGCCGCAGCGGCTACCTGCTGCCGCTGGAGGTCAGCCTGGATATCCGCCTCAGCGACCTGATCGGCGTCGACCAGCAGCGTGACCAGCTCGGCCGCAACACCCATCAGTTCATCAACGGCATGCCGGCCAACCATGCACTGCTGTGGGGCTCGCGTGGCACCGGCAAGTCGTCGCTGGTCCGCGCCCTGCTGGCCGAGCACGCAGGTGCCGGCCTGCGCCTGATCGAAATCGAGCGCGACCACCTGGCCGACCTGCCGCGTGTGGTCGAGCAGCTGCAGAAGTTGCCGCAGCGCTTCATCCTGTTCTGCGATGACCTCTCGTTCGAAGCCGGGGAGGGCGACTACCGGGTGCTCAAGAGCGTGCTCGACGGCTCGCTCGAGCAGGCTCCGGACAACGTGCTGTTGTACGCCACCTCCAACCGCCGCCACCTGGTGCCGGAGAAGGAGAGCGACAACGAAAACTGGAAGCGCGTTGACGGCGAGCTGCACCCCAGCGAAGCGGTGGAGGACAAGATTGCCCTGTCCGACCGTTTTGGCCTGTGGCTGTCGTTCTACCCCTTTACCCAGGAGCATTTCCTGAACGTGGTCGAGCACTGGATCGGCCAGCTCGCGCAAACTGCCGGCCTGGCCTGGCAGCGCAGCGAAGAACTCGACATCCTCGCCGTGCGCTGGGCCACCGGCCGCGGTAACCGTAATGGCCGTTGTGCCTATCAGTTCGCCCGCTACTGGGTCGGGCTGCAATTGCTGGAGCAAAAGTAAATGATCGACCTCAATGCCAGTGGCGCCGGCCTCGACGGCTACAACCTGCTGGCGGCGCAAGTGCAGGCGCTGTTTGCCGACGAGCGTGACTTCATCGCCAATGCCGCGCAGTTTTCGGCATTCCTTTATAACCAGGTGGACGACCTGAACTGGGCCGGGTTCTACCTCAATCGCAACGAAGAACTGGTGCTGGGCCCGTTCCAGGGTCAGGTGGCGTGCGTGCGGATCCCGTTCAGCAAGGGCGTGTGCGGAGCAGCTGCGGCCACCCGGCAGACCCAGCGGGTAGAGGATGTGCATGCGTTCCCTGGGCACATTGCCTGTGACAGTGCGTCCAACAGCGAGCTGGTGATCCCGCTGGTGAAGGAGGGCAGGTTGATTGGTGTGCTGGACCTGGACAGCCCGAAACTTGGGCGGTTCAGTGAGGCGGATCAGGTAGGGCTGGAGCGGTTGGCGGCGATTTTTCTGGAGCTGACCGACTGCTGATGGTCGTTGCCTGTACCGGCCCTTCGCGGCTAAAGCCGCTCCCACAAGGATGGCATCAAGCTTGGGGGCGATGCGCTCCCTGTGGGAGCGGCTTTAGCCGCGAAGAGGCCGGTACAGGTTAAAGCATCAGTCGTACATCACTTTCTTCTTCCAGGTCTCTTCCTCATCGGTCTTGAGCCCCTGGGTCAGTTCATTCTGCTCATCCTCCGCCGGGGCCATGCGGTCCAGCACCTGGGCATTGGCCCGGGCCAGCAGCTTCTCCAGGTAGGTCAGCTGCTCTTCATACACCTTGGGCTCCGGCTGCTTGCGCAGGTACTGCACGCCGCGTTCGAAAGCCAGGCGCGCCTGGCCTGGCTGGTTCTTCTGCAGGGCCTGCTGGCCGAGGTTGTTGAAGAACTCGATATGCAGCAGCACCAGGATATGGCGGATTTCCTTGACCCATTGCTTGGCCTCGGGCGTGGGCAGGAAGCCCTCCTGGGCGGCGCGAGTCACCTGGTTGTGCAAAGCCTCCAGCAGGAAGCGCACATCCTTGGCCTTGATCTCGGTCTGGATCGGGTTGGGCGGGTTGTTCACCGGAATCTGCCCGCCTAGGGCAATCAGCGCCTCCAGTTCGGCAATACGCGCCTTGAATCCGGCGTTGTGCTTGTCCATCGCCAGTTGACGCTGGTTCAGGTTGAGCTCCAGGCGGGTCAGCAGCAGCTTCAGCGCCGGGGTCATGAACTGGCCGGGGAAGGTCTCGGTGATTTCGCCACAACGGCGCAGGCGGTCGGCCAGCTCGACCTTCATCCGGGCGCGTTCGAGCTTGCCGTTCTCGACCACATTGTTGAGGTAGCCGATCACGATCAGCAACGCGATGCCCGCCACGATGAGCAGGGTGATCAGAAGTGGTGTCACCGTTAATGCCTCATTGAAGAAGAATTACACCCTTGAGTGTAGTGAGTTCGCCTGGAGACGAACAGCGGCTACATGCCTGCACTGGCCACTTCGCGGCTGAAGCCGCTCCCACAGGTACATCACAGGCCTCAAGTGCAGTGATGTACCTGTGGGAACGGCTTCAGCCGCGAAGTGGCCGGTACAGGCACCCCTCCATCTATATCGGCACACCGGCCCGCAACTGCACCCCAACCCACCCGGAAGTCATTGATTTAAATAAATTTCTACAAAGGGGTTGACGCCTGTACCAACCATCCATAGAATGCGCGCCACTTGCAGCGTAAAGCACACAGCGAAACGCCGCAGGGAGTGAAAGCAGGCAGTAATGCCAGCAGCGTGTCCCCTTCGTCTAGTGGCCTAGGACACCGCCCTTTCACGGCGGTAACAGGGGTTCGAGTCCCCTAGGGGACGCCAAATTGCGGGAATAGCTCAGTTGGTAGAGCACGACCTTGCCAAGGTCGGGGTCGCGAGTTCGAGTCTCGTTTCCCGCTCCAGTTTCTCCGGCAACGCCTGACGGCGGGGCAGGAAAAGAAAATCCAGACTGAATCGTGAGGTTCAAACCTGGTGCACTGAAAAGTGTCGTGTGTCCCCTTCGTCTAGTGGCCTAGGACACCGCCCTTTCACGGCGGTAACAGGGGTTCGAGTCCCCTAGGGGACGCCAAATGCGGGAATAGCTCAGTTGGTAGAGCACGACCTTGCCAAGGTCGGGGTCGCGAGTTCGAGTCTCGTTTCCCGCTCCAGTTTAAATACTGTGGCGTCTATGCGGTGCAGTGGTGGTGAAGGTCTTCAAGGCGCTTCACGCCGATAGTGGTAAAGCTTCAAAATGCGGGA
This sequence comes from Pseudomonas sp. NLJ1, assembly GCF_049486705.1. Lineage (NCBI taxonomy): Bacteria > Pseudomonadati > Pseudomonadota > Gammaproteobacteria > Pseudomonadales > Pseudomonadaceae > Pseudomonas > Pseudomonas sp. NLJ1. The sequence continues at coordinate 4,327,377 of NZ_CP137735.1, forward strand.
ATAGCTCAGTTGGTAGAGCACGACCTTGCCAAGGTCGGGGTCGCGAGTTCGAGTCTCGTTTCCCGCTCCAAACATGTAACGCAAAAAGGGACCCTAAGGTCCCTTTTTGCGTTACATGTTTAAATTTCGCAAGCCCCCCAGTGGGCGCGTCCTGCGCCCCTGGCATAGGGCATCAGCGATAGCTGATGGTGAACTTCAGTGCCCCGCTGGCGGGCCCTGCCGTAACCGTTGGGCCATTCTGGTAGTAACGTGCCTTGAAATCCAGGCGTGTGTCGCCGATCGTCAGCCAGGTTACCGGCTCGTCTTGTTCAAGCGTCATGGGTGAGCTGTCACTGCGCAGTAGCTGGATGGCAATGCCTTGCGCCGGAGAGCTGTCATTGAGGCTGAATAACCCGAGGCTGGGGTCGATCACACTTGAACCCAGTGCGCCTTCCAGGCGAATGTGAGCACGCGCCACGCTGCCTGCCGGGTCATCCTCGCAGTCGCTCAATGTGATGTGGAAGTTGACCGGCGGCGAAGTATCACCAGGCGTGGAGAAGATGGCGGCATCGTGGGGGCCCAAGCTAACCGGGTTGTCGCTCACCGCATCGGCTTTGAGCGTGCATTGCGCCTGGTTCACGCCTGCTCCCACGCTCAACTGAAGCGCCGGACCGAGGTCGGTGATGGTGCCTGTTGCAACTCGTGTGTTGAAGTGAGTGCGGCCTGCCGGTATGGGGCCAGTCTTGATCAGGTAGTAATCGGCATTCAGGTCGTTTATCAGTAGCGGTGATGGCGAGATGTTTACCGTATTGTGGCCTTCATAGGGTACGGCTGGATGACCGTCGACGGGTCGAAAGCCGTTGTTGGCCCCGGTATAGGGGTGCCTGAGGCGGATGTACAGGCCGACCCCCGTAATGCCGGTTTCCAGTACTTTACCGGTGACGTCCCAGCCGTTAACGGGCGGTAGCGGTTTGCCATGCACCGGTACAGTGGCAGGCATGAGGAATGTCAGTACGCTGCTGCCGTCGTTGTCGCAGCGGATTTCCCGATTCGAGGGGTCCTTTGAAACCAAGCGCTGGACGGAGCCGATGACGGTGCCGAGCTCGGCATCCCTGGGCACCCAGAATTCGCCCAGGTTGACGCTGTGGCCGACCGTGCCGCTCGCCCCTTGCCAGGTGCAACCTGGAATGGCGTGGGCCTGCGGTAGGTTGATTAGCTGTGTGCCAAGGGCCAGGCCCAGGGCAAACAAGCTTGGCAGGTATCGTTGAGGTCGCATGAATAGGTTCCGTTGTTGGGCAGAAGTCATCAGGCTTCAGTGGCGGGGCAGGTCAGGGTTTGAAAGTAGAAGCCCTGCTGCTGACGCATGCTGGCGGGCTTGATCGATAGCTGACATTGCTCGGCCAGTTGCTCGCCCCATCGCACCTTCAGCACCTGACTGGTTGCTTCGGTAGCCACCAGCGCTTGGCCGCCTTGTCCCACCACCGCCAGCGTCTTGCCCTGGGTATCCTGGACCTGAGTACCGAAAGGCAATGGTTTACCCTCGGTGTTCAGCAGGGTCAGTACCAGGCGCGCAACACGACGTGCGGCGAACGTGCGCTGCACGATTGCGCCTCGTCTCGGTATGGCCTGGGCTGTGCCGTTGTCGATTTCCACATCCGGTTCGAGCTGGTCGGTGGTGAGTGTCAGGCGGTTGATCCGATAGGGCTGCAGGTGCGGTGCAAGGGCATAACCCTTGGCGTTTGTGCGCGCAGCTGTCGCGTTTTCCATGCCGGCGCCGGGGGTGTCGGGTACATGGATCAGCGCGTTGGTCTCGCCGAAACTGGGGCTGAACACCAAGCCATCGCCGTGCACCAGCGCGGAGCCGCTGGCGTTGACCGACAAATTGCGGTAGTCGTTGCCTTCAAAATAGCCGGCACCAAAGTTGACGTGCGGAGTCAGGTAGCCGGCCGATAGCTCGGCACTCTTGTTCTGCTGGCCATCATTGGCCAGAGCTGCCTGATAATTGAGGCGGTTGTCCAATGCACCGCCACTGAGGCTGGCGCGCTGGCTGAAACGCCCAGCCTGTTGCTGGGTGTCCAAGGTGACGCTGCTGCCCAGGCCGAAGTCCAGAGGGAAGGACAGACTGAGGCCGAGAATGCGGTCGTTGTCGTGGGTCTTGTTGAGTGACTGCGAGGCGAACAGGCTGTAGTTGATGCCTTTGTGATGCGTGTTGAAGTAGAACTGGTATTGACGGCGCTGGCGCTGGGTTTGCCAGTAGTCATCCTGGCTCAGGTTGAAGCTGAGCGAGCTGCTGCGGCCCAGTTGCTGGTAGATCGATGCTTCCAGGCGGCTGCGGCGGCTGCCTGGCCAGTGCTGGTCGTTGTTCCGTTGCGCCACGGCTTCGTCAAAGTCGCGAAAGCCCTCGGTGGAGTAGCGATAGCCGGCAAAGCGCAGGTGTGTACGGGTAGGAAACGCCTTGCCATAACGGGCAGCGTAACTGTTGCCGCTGACCTGGCCAAGTGCTGTGCCCAGGTCGCTGCGGGCATGGGTGACATCGAACGACAATGCGCCGGCCGCGCCAAAGTCCTTGCCTAGCCCCAAGGCGTTGGCGCTGTAGTCGTCGCTGGTCAACATGCCACCATACAGGGTGCTGCTCCAGCCGATACCACGGGCAAGGGTGCCCTGCAGCAGCTGGGGTGTTTCGTCACCGTTGGCGGTGTTGTAGCGCCCGGCCGCGAGGTTGTAGCGCCAGATGCCATCGCGCAGCAGGTTGGTCAGGGTCGAGTAGGGCTGGGTGAAGCGGCGTACCTGGCCGTCGGCCTCGGTCAGCACCACTTCCAGTTCGCCGCTGCCGCCACCGACACTGAGGTCGTCGATTTCATAGGGACCGGCGGCGACGTAGGTGCTGTAGATGGGGAAGCCGTTCTGCAGTATCTCGAGTTTGGCGCGGCTCTGGGCCACGCCGCGTATTACCGGGGCATAGCTTTGCAGGGTATCTGGCAGCATGCCCAGGTCGGAGGCCAGTTGCAGGCCTTTGATGGGTTGGCTGCGAAACACCTCGCCACCGCTGTAGGTTTCGCCCAGGGTCAATGTGCCCCAAGTGGCGGGCAGGTCGGTCTGGGCATAGGTATTGCTGTGGCGCCAGCGACGGTGCCCTTGGCCATCCTCGCGCAGGCTCTGGCTGCTGCGCAGGCGCCAGCCGGCCAGGTTCAGGCCGCTGTTGAGCAGCAGGTCGTGTTGGCTGCGGCTGCGCCCGTCGCGCTGGCTGCTGTGCATGGCCGAGGCTTGGTAATTGACGAATGCAGCATTTATACCGTGCTCCCACTGGTCCGGGGCGACGGTGCCGGCCTTGTCGCGTTGCAGCGCTGCCTGGGGAATGGACAGGTCGAGGCGCAGGCGGCTCGAATCGAACTCCACCTGGGCACCCTCCACCAGGGCGGGCAGGTCGATGCACGGTGCCTTGGCCAGTTCCGGTTTAGCCAGGCTGCGTTCGCGCAGCCCAAGGCTGAACAGCAGCCCTGGGGCCAGGCATGGGTTCAGTGTTGGCTGGCCTTGGCGTTGCTGGAATTCGATGTCGTGTTCGCCAGCGGGGGCCAGGTTGACGCGGACCTCCACGTGATATCGCCCGGGGGCCAAGCGTTGCTCGTTTGCCAGGGCACGCAGGGCGGGGTCGGCGCTGCCGGGGGCGTGGCCGCTGGACTGGTGCAGGAAGCCGGATTGGAATTGCAGCGGGGGTTCGTTGGCCAGTGCCAGGCAGGCAGGCGCTGCCAGGTAACTGCCACCGAGGGCGAGCAAGGGCGTGATGCCTCGCCAGCGCTGGGGGAGAGGGCACATAGGAAATCTCGGTTATCTACTCGGTGGCGGGCCACCGCGCGCAGGTGTTGGCTCAACTCCGGTGCCGGGAGGGCCGAGGGATATGAGCGGTGAGCGCGTGAGATTAAGGAGAAGGTTGAGGAGGGGATGTAGGAGATATCTGGAGGCTTGTACGATATCTCGATATGTCAGGGGGGAGGGGCAGCATCAGGAATCAACCACCCTCGCCGGGCAGCGAGGGTGGTTGGTCATGGTGCTTTAATTGCTCCCACGTATGAACATGAGGGGATCAATTTGAGGTCTACCGCCACTTGGAAACATGGCTGCCTCGTTTGCCTTGGGGAATTTTTGAGCGGCTGCTGGGGGGGTCTCGGGGATGGTTGCGGGCGTCCTATTGGCTATTTGCTTACGTACTTCACGTCTGATTCGGGTGTTGACATATTCGTAGTCGAACTGGGCATCCCGACCAGGCTGTCCATCCCGACCATTGGTTCCATCCCGACCATTGGTTCCATCCCGACCATTGGTTCCATCCCGACCAGGCTGTCCATCCCGACCATCGATTCCATCCCGACCAGGTTGTCCCTGCCCCCCATTCGGCTGCGACGCTGGCCCATACCGCCTCACCGCGAACACATTGCCTATTTGAGCGAAACGGTCAGTGTTTTTAGTAGCGAAAGCTGCAATATCCCGAGTCAAGCTTGCCCCGCCATAAAACCCTGCAGCCCCTGCCAAGGCACCCCCTACGGCACTCAGCGCACCGCCAATCGCCATCAGCGTGTTGCCCTTGTTCGGATCGTCCTCCAGGATCCCTGCAACCTGAACACCCAGGCCGGCAACCGCCATTGCGCTGCCGACACTACCCGCCACCAGCCATGCGGTAGTTTTGGCGCTCAGGGCGATCCCGGCCGCTACTGCACTGGCTGCACCGGCCGCGAACACCCCGAACGAGGCCACGGCAAGGAGGGCGAAAGCTGCTGTTACGCCAAGCGTGATCCAGGCACTTGTCTTGCTCGGTTTCTTGCGGATGCTTGCCGCTTGGTCGGGAGGCGCCATGGGGCTGGCGGCATGCCCGGTAGGGTCACGCCACATGACCGGGTTGCCCTTGCAGTACAGGTACGGGTTGATGCCGACGTCTTCCGGGTCAAGCGTATCAGGGCTGTGGAAGCGCATCAGGCCAGGGTTGTAGGCCCGATAGCCACGACCCAGCAGGTACCAGCCCATGGCCCGTTCGCGGGCTTCACCGTTGAAGGCCAGCAGCCCGGTCAAAGCAAGTGACTCCGGGGTTTCGCCGAACGCGGTGTATTGGGCATTCTCCACGTCACCCTTTGCGCTTTCGGCGATCACGCTATTCGCCATGTCGGTCCAGAACAGGCGCGGCGAGGCAGGGGCTTTGCCGTGTTGCAGGCCCAGTGGGCGTTCGCCATCGTGCAGGTAGTAGAGGTCAGTCGCGCCTGCCTGGGTACAGACCAGTCGGTTGCCCTGGTAGCGCCGCAGTATTTCATCCGCGTCGGTCGCTTTCACGCCGATCAGGTGGCCATGGCCATCGTAGCGGTAGGTCAGCAGCGTCTGCTTGTCGTCCTGACTGCGCACTTCCTGCAAGCGGCCAGATTCGTCATAACGCAGCCTATGCCCCCACTCATCATTGAGCATGTTGCCATCATCGTCGTAGGCAAAATCCATTGAAGGCAGGTAGTCGGCATGGGTGTGGGTGGCGTTCTTCAACTGGAACCCTTCGCAGTTGAAGTAAGCCTTGTCCACCTCGCCGTCAGCGAAGTCGGTACGGTTGTAAATCAGGTTGTCGAGGTCGTCGAATACATAGGACTGTTCCTTGATCGGGCGGCCTTTGGCATTGCGCGGGTAGTCACCCGTTTCGCTTTCGCAGACATAACCGATGAGCCGGTCGAGGGGATCATAGCTGAAGATCTCCTGCAGCAACTGCTGGTCCCCACGCCAAAGAGACCTGCTGTGCAGCATGCCGTCGTCGCGCCAGCGTTGCCTGATGATCTTCAGTTCGCCGGGCGTTTCACCCTTGAACAGCGTCAGGATGCGGGTTTCTTCCCGGCCGCGGCTGTCATACTGTTGCTCGCACTGCAGGGTGTAGTCGCTGTCAAGGTCGCGCGTACGGGTAAATTGCAGGCGGCCATTGTTGTCGTAAGTGAAATCGGCGCGCAGTCGGCCCTGGGTGGTCCATATCAGGCGTCCATGAGCGTCATAGCCGTGGTGGGTCGACATGCCATTACTGTCGTCCAGTGCGAAGGTGCGGCCTTGCAGCGAATCACGGTAATCACGATGGTAGGTGTCCGGTGTCTGAGTGTCGGTCCATTCCTCGTGAAGCAGGTAGCCTTGGTCTGTGTAAACGTATTTGCGTTTGCCTTGATCGTTATCGGCGTTGTTGAGTGCGGCACTGGTGGGGTCGAAGGTGAATACGCTGCGCTTCCCACCCGCAGTGATGGCGCTTGGCGTAGTGGTCAGGTCCAACAAGTACTCGTAGTCGAACGTCCGCAGTTTGCTCGTGCGCCGGGAAGGGACCATCTGGTCATTTTTTTCGCCATAGGTGTACTTCTCAGTGCGCGGCCCTGCCACCCGGCTTTTCAGGCGGCTGAGGTCGTCGTATTCACGCAGGGACACTACTGTGCCTTCTTTGTCACCTGCGGCGTGCAGGCGCAGTTGCTCGACCAACTCTTCGGCGGAATGGGCGGCAAATTTGCGACTGAGTGCAGTCTGGTTCGGCCGTATGGTTTTGGTTACACGGTTATAGGCGTCATATTCAAAGCGTGTGATGCGCAGCAACTCGGCCTTGCTGTCAGGTTCACGTACCCGGCTCTCCTCGCGAGTGCAGCGGCCACTGCCGTCATAGTAGTAGTCATAGCGATCGAGCGTTTCATTGGCTGGCCCCAGGTTCTTCACCTGTATGGGTTTGTTGAACAGGTTTCCTTTGTGGACCTGGTGATTGAACCGTACATCGGGGGTGTCTGGGTTGGTCTCCCAGGTGGCGGTGAAGTCGTAAAGGTAACGTTCCTCGTCATTGACCTTGCTCAATGGGCGATAGGCACTGTGCAGGCAAGTCTTGTCAGGATATGTGGTCTTGGTCAGCTCGCCCCAGGGACCATAACTGAACAGGGTGGTCATGGACAATTGCTGGCCTTCAAACCCATCACCATGGTCGAAGGAGGTTTCCTCGACCAGTTGGCCCAGGCCGTTGTACCTGGCCAGGTAGGTTTGCATCTCGGGTAGGCGCAGGGTCGGGTCCTGCGGGTCGCTGATTTCGCGCCATTGTTCCACGACCTGGTTGGCGCCATTGAACACCGTGCGAATGACCACCCCCTTGGCATCCTCGGTGGTCTGAGTCAAACGTTCGCCGGCAGATCTTGCCAACTGGTAGCTAAAACTGCGCACTGCCTTGTTACCCGTAGGTGACACGATTGCCTGCGTCTGGCGGTTCAGGTCGTCATATTCATAGATTGTCTGTGTACCGTGCAGGTCTTCACTTGAAACGACAGCGCCGGACACAGCAGACAGGTAACGTGTAACTTTACGTTCGTTAAGCTCGAAACCTTTGATTGTCTCAGTGACGCCGTAATCGGCGTACGGCTTCCTTGCATCGCGTGGCAGGTAGGTCCAATCCGTGCGCGTGGTCATCTGCTTTAGCAGGTTGCGCAAGGTGCCCGCAGGTGCGTCGATTGGGTAAAACGTTTGTTCTTCGTAGGCCTGGCGACCATACAGGTAGGGCGAATTCTCGTCCTTGTAGATGTCCTTGTTGAGGGTGTACAGCAGGCGTTCACCCTCGCTGATCTGTTCATGCAACGTCTGTTGTGTCAGCACAAGCCATTGATCGGTAACGCCATGAGGGCGTGTCGCGTCGGGCAGCGCATTGTACAACGTATAGGTGTATCGCTCGATCAGTACCGGGGCAGTGCTTTCCAGTCCCGGCTTTTTGCTAGGCGTGGTGGTGGTCGACTTGAGGCTGCGCTGGAACCCTTGCGGGTCCCGTGGGCAACCGTCCTCACCGTCCTTGTCGTAGTAGGCGTAGGTGGTGACGATGCCGTTGGGCTGTTCTTCAAGGATCAGGTTGCCATGTTCGGGATCGTACTCGGTGGTGGTGACTTCTTCACGCAGGGCGGTGCTGTCGCTTTCCAGCCGCCAGCGCTGGGTCACGGTGTAGGGCTGCTGGAAGTTGTTCAGCTGATACTCGAAACCGACGTTCGGGATTTCGTGGTAAACCGTCTCGGTTTCCTGGATATGCCAGTCCTGCTTGCGCGCATCTTCCGTCACATCTTCGATGACATCGCCGTACTGCGCGGTGGTTTGCAGGGTCAGCAGGTGATGGCGGTTATAGCGGTAGCTGGCCTTGCGCAACTCTTTGCCTTCGCTGGCCTCGCTGACGTGGACTTCATAGAAGTAATCGCTGCTTGCCCGGTACAGGTTGTCCTTGTCCTTTTCCCAGTTCAGCCCGCTGCCAAAGCCCAGGAAGTTGCGGTCGTTGGGGTAGCTGTAGGTGGTAGTCAAGGCCGGCTGATTGGCAAGAGGATCGACCGTGTGGGTTTTGACCCGTGGGATGCGGGCCACTGGGGCGCCGGCGAGGAGCTGGTGACCGGCATCGTCGTAGGTGATCGTCTCGATGCTGCCCAGCGGCGTCTCGACCCGGGTCAGGCAGGTCATGTTCTGCGTCGTGGCGCTGTTCTCATATTTGAACCGCCAGCTACCACGATCATGGCTCGGCAGGGTCACGCGCTCTACCCGACGGTCCTTGAGCGCTACCTCGTAACGGGTTTCGCCGAAATCTGGGTGCAGATGGTAGGTGATCAGGTTGTTCTCATAGGTGACGGACAGCAGCTTCAGGCCGCTACGGTCGACGATGCTGGACAGGCAGCGATGTTCGCCGAACCGGCCTTCATGGCTCAGCTCGATCCAGCGGCCCGATGGCGCATAGACCCGATGAGGCACGGCAATATCGAGCCCGCCCGAGCGGATGACTTTCAGCTGTTCCACCATGCCCGTGCGGTGCACGATCCTGTACTCGCCGTTGCCATCGTCCAGGAAGCGGAAGCTCTTGAGCTTCTGCTCGCTGATTTTCGGTTCGGCGCCACCGCCATCGACATGGAATTGTTCGCCGGTGTGTACCTGCAGCGAGCTGGTGGTGGGGGTGTAGCGGCTGAGGTTGAGGGTCCAGCCCTTGCCAAAGCCGGTGTCTTCTGGCGTCAGGGCGTTGAAGGCCAGACGCAAGGGCAAGTTGGGGCCGATCAGGTAGTTGCCGACCACTGCCATCAGGTCAATGCCAAGAGTGTACTGGCCGGTGCGTGGGTCGACGCTGTGATTCACAAAACTGAGGTTGTTGTACGCGTTGGAGTGGGCCGCTGAAAGCGTCATGATAGGCTCCTGTGTATACCGATTGGCTTAATTGGCTTAATTGGCTTAATTGGCAGACTTAGGAGCTTTCAGGCTCGCGCATTGCCACTGGGTATAGCCATTTTCGTCTGACCGGTGAGCTCTACCAATCAGTACCTGGTTGTCAGGGCAGGTGTAATCGCTTTCGCTTTCCGCCACGGGGCCCTGCCATCTGGAGGGTATTACCTGTAACCGGTTTTCTGGTTTATTGCTGTCTTGGTAAAGTTTGCTGCATTGAATTTGCGATAATTGATTTTCATCGCCTTCATGGAAGCGCCCGACCATGACTTCATCTGGGTTGCAGGAGGCATAAATATATTCTTGTTTATTCTTGTCGTAATTCAAGGCGTCGGTGCAGGTTGTGAAATCGTCGTCGTCGTCCTCTTTTAGTCGGTAGCCACATTCCGGGAACTTGACGGTCCATGTGGATTTTTCTTGTACTATATCGCTGCCAAGTTTGGCGCACTTGTAATAAGTTTTTGCATTCTCATTACCCAGATGCTGGCGCCCCACCATTACGGTGCCTTCAGGGCAATCGAAGTCTTCGCTTTCGCTTTCTTTGCCGGCGTCGATCCAGTCTGAGGGTGTAGTAAATTTGACATCGACCGTTTCAGGGGTGCTAGGGCCTTCTGAAACGGTGACCTGCACGCAGGAAAGGTTGTAGCTGATTCGATCATTGGCCGTGGCGGAAGCGTTCTCGACTCTGAAACCCTTGCTGCGATTGTTCATGTTGTCCATGTTGGTGACGAACTTACCTTTATAGGCCATGAGTCCGCTGAGACTTTCCGAGACGAGCGTTGAACCAGCAAGCGTTGTTTTAAGTTCGATGGAGAAATTTTTATTGCTCTCCGGGTCGCGACGAGCATGATGTTCGCTGCCCAATTCGGTCGAGCAGTGATAATCATCGGTTAACAAGATGCTTACTGCAGAAGGCGCCTTCTCGATTTCTATTGTGTCAACTCGAAGCGTGTAGCAAGGGGAGGCGGGGCTATTGATCTGGTATCGGATCGTGCGCCCCGCGGCGACACTGGGAATAGAAAGTTGACACGAACCGCGGCTGTCATTTTCTGGGTCTAGCACATCACCTGTTTTACCTCTGAGCGTAATTGTTCCCTCCCCCGCAGCCAGGGCGGAGCTGGTATGGGTCAATATGCCCATTGAAACGATGAAGACGGAGGAAAATAACAGCCCGCAGCGCAGGTGCCGTGAGGGATTTTTTATTCCGAATGCCATGGGGTTGTGCTCCTTTGATAGATAAGCGCGTGCCCTAGGGGCCGCAGCATATAAATAACGTACTTGCAGGTGATAAGGGCGCCTGATGCAAGGTTAACGAATGTAGAGGGTGTGGGCACCTGACAGTTTTGCTAGGTGGCTGACCTAGCATTTCTGACAGTAGGCAAACCAGTGGAAGCCTTGAATAATCAGGCGAAATCACTATCGCTCAGGGCGTTGCAATGAAAACGACGAACAGTAGGCCTGTGAGAGCAGAACGGCTCCCAATGCCTAATATTCCCGGCTTGACGGCCGACCATGAAGTGGATGTCGTGGGGCTGGGGGGGGAGGATCTTGATACTTATATAAAGTATGACGGCATGAAGGATGGCGATGAAATCCACGTGAGATGGGTGGGGGCCAGCCCTGCGGGGGAACCATTTGACGATATTGAGCAGATCATACCGGTCAGAGATCCTGACCCGCAGGGGCAGTTAATCAAGATCAGCAATCGCATTCTGAGCGAGGCGCTGGGTGGGACGGCCTACTATTCTTATTACATTAATGACGCTGAGCAGAATGAGTCCTTCCGGGTTTTTTGCAACATTGGTTTGCTTCCATCCGTTGAGCAGGCGCTCTCAGTGCCACTCATTCTTGAATCGCATAATCGAGTTATTGCGGTAAGCGAACTGGATGGTAGTGGTGCCAATATCTGGGTCGCACCCTATCAGACCATGGGCGAGGGCGATACCGTAACGTTGTGTGCAGAAATCCGCGACGAAGACGATGATCTCATACCGCCAGTACCGACGAAATATACGTATGTCTTGGAAAAGGAAGATGTAGGAAAAGTTCTGCGTTTCAGGGTGCCGAAGAATAAGTTTCGCGTTGGCGGTCGTGCGCAATTTTACTACCTGCTGAAGCTGGAGGGGCAAGCCGTTGAATTGAGATCTTCGGCTCAAGATTTCGAGATACGTGATAACTACTCTGCCCGGAAGGACGATGAGGCACTACTTGACCCACCAACGATCGACAGATACGCCGGTGGCCCACTCGATCCTGGGCGTTTTCCACAAGGTCTGACCGTTCGCATTCGGCAAGCACCGGGTGTGAAGGCTGGAGATGTCGCGCTGTTGTACTGGTGGAGTGGCGAAGCCGATAGCACTCAGGTGCAGAGCATTCACTTGGATGCCAGCAGTGTTGAAGGCAGTGAGATGCAATTTGTGATACCGCCCGATTCGCTGCGTGCCAGTGTTGACCTTGAGGTAAACCTCTTTTATCAGATCGCCCGCAAAGGCCGCGGCGTGACATCCCAGCGACTGCAGTTGATGGTGGAAAAACCCCGTAAATGGGTACTTCCTAATGTGGTGGGTGCGGCAGCAGAAACTGACGGTGCTGTTATCCCAGCCGCTAACGTGACGCTCGGGATGTTTGTCGACGTGCCGGAAGAGTTTGAGTTGCGTCCAGGCGAGAAACTCAGTGTGAATGCTGACGGTGATCCGGTACGTGGAAAGTGCATTGTCCTTGAGCATGAACCTGACAAGCCTCGCCGATTTCGGGTACCACCAACTGCCTTGGGTGCCAACATGGGGCGCGACGCCGCTGACACGAGCAAGCGCTTCCCGGTGAGATATCGCGTTGACGGTACTTCGGACTCTCCAGCCTTGGAGTTGCGTATACAACCGTTGCCGCGAACAAGTTATCCGCTGATTAGATGTGAAGAAGTGAAGCCGGGGGGGCTTTCGATCAAGTCTCTGGGCGAGAAGGATGCCACGTTGGTGCTACGGCGATGGACGTTCATAGCCGAAGGGCAACCGCTGACTATTGCACTGGTAGGGGTTAAAGAAGATGGATCGGCTTATGCACTTGACCTGCGTGCGGGGCGACCGGTAAGCAGTGAAGAGATTGAGAACATAGAGTTTACCCTACCGCTGCCGCTGGTTGAATTGAAAAAGCTGAAGGTGGGTCAACTGTTATACGTAAATGTGAGCGTACGATTTGATGATGTATCCGAAACATTGTTCCCATCGCTGGATTTCCAGATTCTCGAATGAGTGGCGACCGCTCAGTGCCAGGAGGTACCATGAAAAAGCAAACTGTAGAAGAATTTATAACAAAAATGAAGGAAAAGCCTCAGACCTTTCGCTGGGATGCGGTGCTGGCGTTCGCCAGGGGTAAGACTAATCAGATAATGCAGCAAGACTATATCGATCGTTTTCACGCTAACGAGTCTTACCTGCCGTTAATCGACGATAAGGTCGAAACGGTTGCTGGCAGGGTTTATCACTATCTCGAGAGTCTGCAGGTCACTACGCCAGTGTTGTCATTCATCAATGCCTCGATTGACGATTCGATGGCGCGTTTGCAGTTGCGTAGTGTATCGGGGAAGATGATCGAGGCTGAACAGCCGCCAGGCACCACTCGGCGAGAAATCATGCGTGTCGCAATGGTTGATGGATTGGTTGGGCCGACGCTGCAGATGGATATTAAGCTCAAAGCGGTTACTGGTGGCGTGGGCAAGGCGGGTGAAGTCGTACTCGATATGAGTGCGAAAAACGTGCTTCAGAGCTATTTTAATGGTGTTGATAATGACATTCAGGCTGCGATTCTCGCGAAGCACTTGCAAAACTATATTGACGAAAATTTCAAAGAATCAGAAAAGGTCTACCCTCTGAGCCAGTTGAGGCTCAACGACGAGGATGCATTGCAGCCTGGGGTTTTCATCATCCGCACCCAGGCAGGTGACGAGGCAAATGTCTGGGGTAGCGACGGCTTTGAAGACGGGCTGGTCTTGATATTCGTCGCGCTGAAAGGGAACAAGGCGGGGGACGGTCCCAATAAAGACATGATGTACCTGTTGCCCAAGGGGGGGGAGTATACGAGCAACTTGGTACTTTCCAATGATCTGATTCTCAGGCAATTGTTTGTCCATGAGCTTGGCAAACGTGAACAGTTGAAAGGGGTAGAGTTCAAGCCGAGCACTAAACCGGGAGAGTTGGTGCGCGCCTACTATGCGACTAATGGAAGCATGCAGTACGCGTGGGAGTCAGATGGCTATGAAGAGTCAAATGTTTGGAGAGGGTTCAAGGTAGATAAGTTTGAATGTAAGTTTTCGAAATACGTAGCGGGGGACGATCAGCGTTTGCGTGCTGAAATTATTGGCGAAGATTTTGCCGTGAATTGGAGGGGTTCCACAGAGGAGTGTGAAGGGACCGGGCGTTACAGTCACCATCAAGGTACAGGATGGAGCAGTGTTTATTATGAAGGCTATTACATCTCGAGTTGGACGTTCAGTCAGCGTTTTCAGTGGTCATTGACATCCGTTGACGGGCGTAAACACATAGCGCTCAAGGCAGGGTCGGGTAATTACACCTTCGATACCGTACATCAGCGTGTTCGTGGAAGCGATAATGTAGTAGCCAGAGATGAATACAACAAGGGTCTGGTTAGCGTCAGGCAGGACATGCGTGAAAAGTTCGAATGGCTGCAGGAAGACCTCAGGGCCCTGGGTTTGGAGCTCGATGCCTTCCGGCTCAACGGGCTGCTATTCAGTGATGAAAGTGTTGTGGAGCCCGACGTCTTGCGGGTGCCCGGTGACATGTGTGTGTTGGGCAAACTGTCGGCTGCACGCACTGAATACACACTGACGCCCGCGATGCCCGTTGTCGCAGCGGGGGTGCCTTTCACATTCACAATTGAACCCGCCTCCAGCGGATTCCACTGGGATGTCGAAAATGTGCCTGGTGATACGGGAAATGCGGGAGAAATCGTAAATGGTGTGTATACACCACCGCCTGCCGAAAGTTTTGGGCACACGTTCAAGCGGGTGATTGTAACTGCCAGTAAAGGGGAGTGGACGGGCAAGGCTTTGGTCAACGTGGTAGCTACTCCGCTCTCGGTGTTCCCTTTGGTGGCGAGTGTTGCCACAGGAGCCGAGTTCACCCTATGGGCAGCATCAGTTGATGGAAAGGCATTGACGGCAACAGTCGAAGGTAATGCGGAAGGCGACGTGGTTACGGACGATGATCCTCTTGTACAACAGATCTGGAAGTATAAAGCGGAGATTAAGGTGCCTGAGGAAGGCTGGTCATCTCCTCTGGAGGACCTGCTGGATTACGTGTTGCGTGTGGACAAAGTGATGATCAAGAGTGCGTCCCACGGTGTTTCGAACGAAATAGCCATGATTGTTCCCTTGATGTCGGTAGGACAATACTTCGTCAAGGTCCAGGAGGCTAAGTCGAGAGGGGAAACGGCTGCATTGCAAATGGGACTTTGGACTAAGACATTCACCGGAGGTGAACGCCAGATACAACCTGAGGAAGTATGGTGGCGTTTGCTGGTGGGTAAAGGGACGCTTGACGAGAACACGGGAGTCTATACGCCGAAGGCAGGTGTACATGAGCATTATATCGCCGTTGCAGGGTTACATATTACGTTGGCCTACGATGAAGACGGCAAGGAGATAATTGACCTGCAGGCCTTCGGCTACAAGATCATTCCGGTGCCATTTGTTTCGCTGGAAAAATTGAACAGTATTCTCGGTGACGCAGCTCAGGAGGTGTCTCATGGCTAATGATATCGTGCAGGGTTCAAGCGCCAATATTGAAGTTGATTCAACGCTGGGCTGGGGTGCGATCTTTGGCGTGAGCAAAGCTGCCCTGGATCTGCAACTGCAAGAGCGGTTTCTTGAGCGCTATCGCCTGCAAAGCTTTTCACCTGCGTTCAATGATACCTTTGCCATCCATAATGGTGGCCGGCAATGGGCTGAGTTTTCCGGGCTGGTCATGGGGCCACCTGAGCTGGACTTCAGCAGAACAAACCAGCTGGACGACTGGGTCAATGCGCGCCTGGAGTTGATTACAGGCGACTTCACAGTGGTTACCAGGCTGCCCGGTCATCCGCCGTTGATCGAGTCCAGTTCAAACATCGTCAAGGGCATGGGGCTCTATCTACAAGCGCGGGTTCAGGTGAGCACTGCTGTCGATAGTGATAACGGCTACCTGACCGTGAACATTGACTGGTCCAGTGCCGAGCAATTCAGCTGCAACCTGGGGCGCACGGATTACGCCCAGCAAGTCATAGCGAATGCCTTGGGTAAGTGGCTCAAGACGATGCCGGTCAGCGAGTTGCTTAGCTGGGATCTTCGCGGTTACGGCGCTTTCGATCCTAATTATGTGAAGGTGCTGACACAACCCGCCCCCTGGACAGCGGAGCCTGATGCCGAGGGTGATGGCGCGGTGCTGTTGTTCATGCAATTGAACAGTGATGTCAAAGAGGGAACCCTGCCGTTGCCCAACGCTCCGTTACCCTATTGGTTGACGCGTGATGCGGGCCCGCAAGTGGCCATATTGGGCGCGGACTACATTGACAAGTGTGGCTACCCTGCCACTGTCGCGGCTCAAGCACTGAGCCTGCGAAACCAGCGGCAACTTACCTGGAAGATGAAAGGCAGAAATGGTGTAACGCTGGGTAGTCTGGAAGACACCCCGGAAACACGTCGAGTCGAGCCTGCCTTGGCAACGCTTGCCGCAGGCAATACTCAGGCCTTTGCCTTGAAGGGTGTCGCCAATGCGGACTGGAGCGCGACCAATACCTACCTTACCAGTGCCAGCGGCAGCATGACCCAGGAAGGGGTTTACACCAGCAAGGCGTCGACGGAGTTTGTCAAGCAAACGCAACTGGTCCTGGTGGACGGGCAGAAAACTGGAGAGGAATCATCCGGTACAGCCTTGGTGGTGGAGGCCCGTGAGGCGATTCAGATCTACCCGCGGCTTGCAGTCTGGGAGCTCGGTCAGCCGGCGATCGAGATGCGAGCATCAGGAGGGAATGGCAAAACCTTGAAGTGGAGAGTGGTGGGTGAGGTATGGGGCGAGTTCGGTGCCTCGGAAGGTGCAGAGAATAGCTTTACGCCGCATATATCAGACACTTTTCTACCATTGGTTCGGCTACAGCAGTTTGAGGTTACCGATGGTGAGGTGACGGGCAGCGCCTGCGTGGTCATGATTGTCTGGCCGGCGGCCCGGGTGGTAACCCCGCATTACGTGCGCAGGGAACACACCACCGGCCCAATGGACTTCAAAGTTAGCTGGGGAGCAAAACCAGGCGTCAACCTTGACGGCTATAGATGGGAGGTTTTCGGAGACGGTCATATCGATGAAAACAGTGGGCGCTATACACCACCCGCAGCTTCGACAAGGTCCTGCAGTGTAGTCATGGCAAGCCAGGACGATCAGTTTACCGGTTACGCAATTATCGAGCACGGTACACGCACGGCCAAATCCATACAGCCGACCAGTTGGGTGGATTTGGACAAGTTCTATGTGAAGGCAACAGGGGCGGGCCGAGGGTATGCCAATGGCCTGCAGCAGATCGAGGTATTGGTAACCATTCAAACGAAGGTAAATGAAGGGGAACCGGACGTTAAGGTCAGCCCGGAAGACCTCAGTACGCTCAGGTTCTACTCGAGGGGTGGCAGCGAACTGCCAATTATTGAAGGCGATGTGGGCTTTACACCCCCCGAGGATAGTTCTGACCCAGGTTCCTGGAAAGTCAATTTGCTTCATAACCCTCGCTATGCAATGTTGACTGGCTCTGGCGCGGTGTCAGCTGCCGAGCTCCATAATGAACAGGCTACGGTGTATAAACGATACTATCTGCAAACGACGAGCGTGCTGGCGCAGGAGTTCTATGCTGTTTTTACCCGAGCGGCTGATGATATGCCTTTTAATTCGCAAGTCGTATCCTCAGATAATGGGGTGGTCAAGCTCCAGGGGGTGGAGCGTCCGGCTTATTCAGTTGACGCTTACACTGTCGGGGTCACTCGTGTTGATCAGGACCCGAATGGTCAAATTTATGACGGTGATACGTTCAGTTACATGGAGTGGACGAAAGATAGCTACCGACTCAACCTGCAACGGCAAGGCGTGCGTATTCCATTTGTAAGTGTGGTGCTGGGCCCCGATGACAATAAATCCGCCGTACGCTGGGAGTCAGAGCAATTCTCTGAAGGAGGCGTAAGTTATACGTGCTTTGCCTTGGGAGGCAGTGAGTCAAATGAGAAGTTTACGTTGTCTGGGTGGTTGCAGCGGTTGAATGCACAGCGCCGTGTTCAGTTGAGAGATGATTTTGCAGACCATCAAGGGCCTGCACGGGGTGAGTTTATGGTGGGCCTGGTTCGGCTGTCGAATTTTTCGTACCGTCATCCGGAAGATAGTCCTGAACTCTATGAGATACCCGAGGGGTTGGATCGGCCATTCAAGTTCATGCTTGTAGATAATGAAGGTAATCGCCACTACCTTCAATTCAATTACGAAGTGGGTGCTCATCGGCGCAACAAACTGTTACTTGAATTGCAGTCGGGTGTGAACTAGCTAAGTTCGCCCCGCGCTTCCTACACGAGCAGAGTTTATTTGTATGAATAGCCAACCGATCGTCCATTCGAATGCGTTCAATTTTTTAAGTTTCCTGAATCACAGCGTCGACCCACGCACCGGCCAGTACACCCTCGGCATCGAACTGCTGTCACTGGTCGGTAACTACCTGATCGGCCCCAATCTCCCCTTGCGCCTGGCCTTCAATGCCCTGACGCCAGAAGACACTGGCTTTGGCAAGGGCTGGACCCTCAACCTCAGCCGCTACACCCCCACCACCAGCTCGCTGCAGGTACACACCGGCGAACAATTCCATGTCGATGGCGGTGGCGCCGAACCGAAAATCAGCGAGCAGAAGCTCAAGAGCTTCCGCTTCCTGGACGATGGCAACGGCGAGTACAGGATCGTGCACCGCACGGGCATGGTGGAACAGCTGAAAGTCATCCGCTCGGGCGGGCTCGATATTGCCGTGCCTCATCGGGTCTATGCGCCATCGGGCCGCTGGATCGAGCTGAGCCATGAAGGCCGGTTCGGCGAACATCGCTGCCTGTCCAGCATCGTCGACCGTAGCGGCCTGAAGCTGCTGTCCGTCACCTATGAGAACAACCTGATCACCTACCATCTGCACCCAGATTTCGGCGAAACCCGTTACGAGGTAGCGCTCAAGGACCGTCGGGTAGAGCGCGTGACCCTGCCGAGCCATGATCGTGGTAGCTGGCGGTTCAAATATGAGAACAGCGCCACGACGCAGAACATGACCTGCCTGACCCGGGTCGAGACGCCGCTGGGCAGCATCGAGACGATCACCTACGACGATGCCGGTCACCAGCTCCTCGCCGGCGCCCCAGTGGCCCGCATCCCACGGGTCAAAACCCACACGGTCGATCCTCTTGCCAATCAGCCGGCCTTGACTACCACCTACAGCTACCCCAACGACCGCAACTTCCTGGGCTTTGGCAGCGGGCTGAACTGGGAAAAGGACAAGGACAACCTGTACCGGGCAAGCAGCGATTACTTCTATGAAGTCCACGTCAGCGAGGCCAGCGAAGGCAAAGAGTTGCGCAAGGCCAGCTACCGCTATAACCGCCATCACCTGCTGACCCTGCAAACCACCGCGCAGTACGGCGATGTCATCGAAGATGTGACGGAAGATGCGCGCAAGCAGGACTGGCATATCCAGGAAACCGAGACGGTTTACCACGAAATCCCGAACGTCGGTTTCGAGTATCAGCTGAACAACTTCCAGCAGCCCTACACCGTGACCCAGCGCTGGCGGCTGGAAAGCGACAGCACCGCCCTGCGTGAAGAAGTCACCACCACCGAGTACGATCCCGAACATGGCAACCTGATCCTTGAAGAACAGCCCAACGGCATCGTCACCACCTACGCCTACTACGACAAGGACGGTGAGGACGGTTGCCCACCGGACCCGCAAGGGTTCCAGCGCAGTGTCAAGTCGACCACCACCACGCCTAGCAAAAAGCCGGGCTTGGAAGGGCAGGCCAGGGTGCTGCTCAAGCATTATCGTTATACGCCTATCGACTGTATCGTTTCCAAACTCGATCGGACGCTCCGACGCAAGCTGGGCGAGTACTGGCTGGAAGTGGAGCGCGAGAGCCTGTACGAGGGCAGCATGGAACCCGGTGGGCTGTTGAGTGAAACAAACTACGTGCATATCAGGTCGACATCGGACAGCTTGCGTCATGGCCGTATTGAATCCCAGACGGTTGTGCGAAATGAACAAGAGACACTGACCACGTATGGCTATGAGATTTTGACACCACAGTCACATCCGATACTTGAAGAAACTCAGACGGTTATCGGCTTTGATCATGACGAAGTGATGGAGGACGGGCAGCTACGTGATTCCAGCAAGGAGATAACGGTTCAGCATTCGGTATTGTTCGGTGAACCGATGCTGAGCCAGGATGATAACGATGTAAAAATTGCCTGTGAGTACGATTGGCTGCGCCGCGTCGTCAAGGAGACCGTGTCACCCGATGATCCCGACTATGAGGCCTCTCGCCGTTATCAATACTTCCTTACCTCCACCCTGGGCCAACAAGCCAGCCAGATTGAGTATAACGTCAGCGGCGTGGCCACCCAGACATACGTCAATGGAAACAACAAAGTCGTCAAAACCCAGCGGTATGACGCCGATGCGGCGCAAGCCTCGCGGCGGGATACGTTCCGGACGAACTATGAGGCTTACTTCGATCCGCTGGGCAATTTGATTGCCGAGGATGAGTATGACTGGTTGGGGGATAAAGACCTGGTGCTTTCCAGTACGATGCTGTTCGATTCCTGGGGCCAGCAATATTGTGAAATTGGCCCTGACCATATCTGGCGTTACGATGTGACGGACCCGATTGGCACAGTGGCATCGGGGGGAAGGCCAATCCAGACCAGCTGGACGCAGACAAAAGATGGCAAATTCAAGACTGGCAAAAGCATCACTTGGCTGAATGTGTTCGACAAGCCCGTGCAGGTTGAACGCGTGCGGCTGAATGGCGGTAGGGAAAGCCTGCATCGCTATTATTACGATGGCTTGGGGCGGACGGTGCGAGAGGTTGATGCGCGTCAAGCGATCACACGCTTTGAATACGATGCGTTTGATCGGCTTGTCAAGCACACCTTGGCAGACAACAGCGTGGTATTGCGCGACTATGCGCGTTATACCGATGAGGATAAACCGGTCAAGATATCGGTGAATGGAAAACTGTTGGGCGAGCAAGTATTCGATGGGCTCGGTCGCATGATCCGGTCTATCACCGGTGGCCGACCCAAGAACTATTTCTATAAAAAGGGCCAACTTAAGCCTAGCCAGGTGAAGACGCCCAAGGGGGGGCTGATCGACTACGATTATGTTCCGAAACTTTCCGAAAAGCCCATCTTGCGGCGTTCAGTAGGGGTGGATGACAGCTTTGTTTACGACCGGAAGAATGCACGACTGATGAAGTGCGTTGAAAACGGTGTGGTTATTGAGCGCGACTACTTCAGTACTGGCGAGCTTCGCTATGAAAGCCGCTCCGACGGAGGCAGCGAGCTATACGAAATGCATTATGAAAAAAGCCTTCGTGCGCGTGATCTGGGCTATACCGATGTCTTCGGTGCCAGGCAAAAATATGAATACGATGAGGCAGGTCGCCTGGAATCGACGTCGCTTGGCACCACCCATGCCGTGTTCACCTACGACGAGTTGGGACGTATGCGTAGTTTCAAAACCACTGATGGTGAGCAATGGCTAGAGACGATTTTGAGTTACGACGATTTTGATCGGGAGTGTGAGCGTATCTTCCGGATGCCGGGCGAAGTTCAGGTCCTGATGCAGCGTTATGATGGGTGTGACGCGCTGGTGGAGCGAAAACTGCTGGGTAACAAGGTCACCTTGCGTGAAGAACACTGTGGCTACGATCCTCGCGCTCGGCTGATCAGTTATACCTGTAGTGGGCCATTGTCGCCAGAGGACCCTTACGGCAAGATCATCAATAGCCAGGACTTTGAATTTGATGAAGTGGACAATATCACCTTTGTCACCACACGCTTCTTCGATGCGACAGGGACGGTCGAACTCAAGAATCTGGCGAGTTACAACTTTGAAAATGAGCTTGACCCTGCACAGCTTACATCCATGACCAATTCTCATGAGGATTATCCGTCATTCATTGAATTTACATATGATAAAGATGGTAATCTCACACGGGATGAGCAGCAGCGGGTTTTGGAATACGATGTGTTTGGGCGGTTGAGTCAGGTGTCACTCCCTGATGGCCGTATCGGCGATTATGGTTATGATGCGACAGATCGTTTGATCAGCCAGTCAGGCACTGATGCGGCCGTTTGAAATGCGCCCATCCTGACGCGGTGTGAAAGCGTAGTTAAAAAAGTTCTAAATATACCGCTATTTCGCGACTGCACGGTGTCATCGTTGGATGTATCGGCTGGCGTGAAGTAGCGGTTTTTTATGTGTGATCGTGCCTGACTCCGAAAATCCGGGTCTTTTGCTGTTGTCCGATTTTGTCAAGCTGATAAAACTGCTAGTTGTGGTGCGCCTGCAATGGGGTCAGAGTCGGTGGCACGTTTCTTCAACTCTCACCATCGGAGCAATACCATGAGTCGATTGGGTAGAATATACAGTGATGCGGAACTGAATCGCCGTGATTGTCGGAAGCAGAAGCGAGATGGAGTGCAGCGCAACGCCTGCACGCTGGCTGATCCGGCACCGCGAGTGGACCCGAGTGTATTAGCGGACGCGACTGATGGAACGGTCTGGGCAGAGATCTTGAAGGACCCCGCGAAAGATTTGGTCATCGAAATCGACAAGTGGAACCTGGCGCCGCCTCCAGGTGAGTTCGATACGTTGCATGTTTATCATCAAGTCGGCGCTTCGGGGCCAAAACAAGAAATTTTCAGTGGGCGATTTGAGGCAGCTGACGCGGGTAAATTCCCGCTTCCTGTCAAGTTGGAAAAGGAAGAACCAAGTTATGGGGGCGATGGCGATCATCTGTTTTTCTATGAAATCGAACTCTATAACGGCATTCCTCCGCAACCGTCGAATACCCTGACGCTACGTTTTGATCGCCTGGGCCCGAATAAAGGGCAGCCAGCTGAAGAAGTGCCGCCTCTCCCGGTCATCACTGACACCAACGTGGCTAACATTGAGCTGACGCTGCCAGAGTATTCCGATAGGGCAGTGGGTGATCATGTGTATTGGTGGGTCACCAAGGAAGTTCCGGTAGGCAAACCTATCTTGGTGCCGGAAGGCGATGCGTCAGTGATCCAGGCGGACCAAAAGCTCGCAATCCGTGAGGCTACCCTCGAGGCGCTCGGCGATGGACAGGCCTATGTGGTCTACCTGTTGAGGGACAAGGCGGGGAACGACACTCTTTCCCTGGTGAGAGACGTATCGATCACACTTGGTGCCTTGCCTACCGTCTTGCTGCCTCCGCAGGTGCCATTGGCCAACGATGGTCTGATCGACCGTGAAGATGCGATGCTAGGTATCATCATCGAGATTCCCGAAATCAAGAACTCCAAACCTACCGATGAGTTCAACCCTCGTTGGGGGAACAAAGACCTGGGGTGGAGGGCAATTGGTCTTGGAGGTTCATCGATACTCGTTTCGGTTGATAAAGCCGTTGTCCGCGATGAATACGGTAAGCCGGAAGAGGGCACAAAAACGATAAACGTCAGTTACCAGGTGCGTCGCGGTATCGAGATTCAAGGTAATGCCACAAACAGCGTGGATGTGAACTTTGAAATGATCGGGCCGGTTGATCCGGGGCCTGACCCGGATCCGGAATGGCCTGACCCTGTGAATCCGCATTTGCCATTACCCCATGTATATGGTGACGGCTCAACAACACCTGACGTCTTGGGGCCGGAGCACGATAGGTTAAACGCAGAGCTGCGCTTTGAGCTCTATGAAGGGCTTCTGAAAGATGATGTGGTGCAATTCTTCTGGGGGGGCGAGCATATTGTGGGCGTCGATTACAAGGTCCTCGATACAGACAAAGCCGGTGATGAAAAGAAAGTCGTGATTCTCTGGGAATATATAAATCGAACCGGTAATACTACTGTGCCGGTTCATTATGAGATCAGCCGCGCCTCAGTACCCAACAAAGGGATCTCAAAAAGTCAGGACGTTGTGGTCAATGCGGTTGTCATCCATCCCGATGCACCTGAATTCGTCGGCGTCAATGCAAGCGGATGGATGACCTGTAATGCCCTCGACATACCTACTGACCCTTCGATTCCGCCAGCTATCCTCGTCAGCGTGAAGAACCTCAGCCAGTATGGGTTGAAGCCCGGTAGTAAGGTGCACCTTTACTGGTGGGCATTGCACAGTACTTCGGGTGACGAGGAGGTTGTCGCCTGGGATGAGGAAATCACCTTGGGTACGGATCACCCTGTCACTGGTTTCGATTGGCGAATCCCCTACGAAGACTACGTCCTGCCAATCTACGACTTCGATAGCAATAACCATAGTGGGCGCGGCTTCGTGCGTTATGAATTCGAGTCAGTCTTGACCGCTTCGGGGAAGCGGGTGCCGGTCATTTCGGACGTGGGCATGGCGAAGTTTGCAATGCATGGCACCACTGATCCTTGCGACTTGCCCTAGGTACTTCTGCTTGGGAGTAGCTAGTCGCAATCAGACTATTCCTACATAAAACTCGGAAAATGAGGCGTAGTTTCGCGCACTTCATTCGCCATGAGCGGCCACGGCGACACGGTGGCCGCCAGATTGAGGTAATTGCCCATGCCCTTTTGCATCCTTGATATCACTGTCCGGCCCCAGCGTGCCATGGCCTGGGCTTTGCTGGCGCCGTTGACGCTGGCAATCGCTACCCATGCCCAGGCGCTTACCCAGGTGGAAGGGCAGCGCACCATTGGTTCGGGTACCCCGCCCGATGACTATGAACTGAAGCCCGGCGCCACCTTGAATGCCATTGGAGCGGACATGGGCTTTGTCCTCCTGCGCTCCGGTACCACCTTCAACATGAATGGCGGCACCGTGAACTCAGGCAGAGTGCGCAACGGGGTTGACCTGGCGGCCAGCAGCAGCGCCGCCATCAGTAACGGCGCCACCATCATCGCCGACTCCTACGGTGTTCGGCTCAACCACGATGGCAAAGGCAACGGTGCGAATGCAACCGTTGCTGATAGCCATGTACAGGGCAAACTTGGCGCCGCCTATATCAGCCAGGACTCTACGTTGAATGTCACCCGCAGCACGCTGGTCGCTACCGGCGAAAACCGCCCTGCGGTGGATATGTTCAAAGGCGGTACGCTCAATGCGCAGGACAGCACGATCACCGGTACCGGTGCAGGGCTGCGGGTGAATGGCTCGACGTCTACGGGCGCCGCCAGCATCAACCTGCAAGGTACGCGCGTCGAGGGCCAGCAAGGCCCGGCGATTCTTGTCGGTCGTGCAGAGCTGCCAGGTGCCTCGGCCGACATTGTCGTGGGACCTGGGTCCAGCTTGGTGGGAGGCAACGGTAACTTGCTGGAAGTGGTTGGCAGCTCACGGGCAGACATGCGCGTCGAGGGTAGCCACTTGCAAGGTGATGTGCGCGCCGAAGCAGGCTCTACCGCCAATCTGACTTTGGATAACCAGGCAAGCCTGACCGGTCGGCTGGAGAACGTTGCCGGGCTTACCCTCAACAACCAAGGGCGCTGGAACATGGTCGAAGACAGTCAGGTGGGCAGCCTGGCCATGAATGGCGGCTTGGTCAGCCTGGGCGAGCCGCGGCAGTTCCTGACCCTGGAACTGGGCACGCTGAGTGGCAATGGCACGTTCATCATGGATGCTGATTTTGCCACGGGAGAAACCGACTTCCTGAAGATCGGTACCGCCACCGGCAGTCACGGTTTGTTGGTAGGAAGTAGCGGTAACGAGCCGGCAAGTGAAAACTCGTTGCATATCGTGCATGCCGATGCGGGTGATGCGCAGTTTTCGCTGGTCAATGGCCCGGTTGACCTCGGTGCATTTTCCTACGAGCTGCAACAGCGCGGTAATGACTGGTACCTGGATGGGTCGCGCAAGATCATCAGCCCAAGCACCGGCGCTGCGCTGGCTCTGTTCGGCACCGCCCCGACCGTTTGGTACGGCGAGCTGAGTTCGCTGCGTAGCCGCATGGGCGAATTGCGGCTGGATGAGCGTAAGTCTGGCGCCTGGATGCGCAGCTACGGCAACAAATACAACGTATCCGAATCTTCGGGTGTGGCCTATACGCAAAACCAGCAGGGTGTTTCGCTGGGGGCGGATGCGCCCTTGCCGTGGGGGGATGGGCAGTGGTTGGCAGGGGCTTTGGCAGGCTATAGCACGTCGGACCTCAACGTTGCGAGGGGCGCCTCTGGCGAGGTGAAAAGCTACTACCTCGGCCTTTATGCGACCTGGTTGGATGCAGCTAGCGGTTATTACTTCGACGGTGTGGTGAAACTCAACCGTTTCGACAACGATGCCAAGGTCAATCTGAGTGATGGTACGCGGACCAAGGGCAGCTACGACAACGTGGGTGTAGGTGCTTCGTTGGAGTTCGGCCGTCACATTCCCCTGGAATCTGGTTATTTCGTCGAGCCTTTCACCCAATGGTCTGCGGTCAATATCCAGGGCGACAGTTATCGAATGAAGAACGGCCTGAAGGCCAGCAACGATGATACCCAATCCCTCTTGGGCAAGGCGGGTGCCACCGTGGGGCGCAATTTCGATCTGGGCGAGGGGCGTGTGGCCCAGCCCTATGTACGTATGGCGTATGTGCATGAGTTCGTCACCAACAACCAGGTCAAGGTCAACCAGCATCGTTTCGACAACGACCTTTCCGGCTCTCGTGGGGAGCTAGGTGTGGGGGTTGCCGTTTCGCTGATGGAGCGTTGGCAGGTGCATGCTGATTTCGATTACAGCAATGGCGACAAGCTCGAGCAGCCCTGGGGGGTTAACCTGGGCGTGCACTACAGCTGGTAAGTGCTCGCCTTGGCTACTGATCTACCGTTGGAGAAGGCGTCATGAAGAGTGTTCGTCGGTTTTGGGTCCGGTTCCAAGCGTGGGTAGATCGCCTCTTCGGGCGCCGTCTGGTTGAGCGGCGCAGTGAAGACCTTGCACCACCAATAGTGGAGGCGATGCTGGAAGACATTGCCGACGGGCAGCCTAACCTGCTTCCCGTTGACGCTCTGGTAGGTCCGTTACGTGTAGAGATACCCATGTGGCCAATTTCGCTTCCCAGTGAGGACGATCCTGAAACCCTCACCTTTTACTGGAATGGCGTTGTACACACAGCGAGAACCTTCACATCGAAAGTGTTGCCTGCGGATTTGATCATTGAAGTGGGAACCGAGTACTTGTTGCACGGCAGACCAACGCTTCATTACGAGGTTCAGATCTACAATGGGGAAACCGGCCGATCGAAGGTTTTACAGCTGACAATCGACCGCGAGCCGCCTGCACTCGGCGGGGATGAAGGCATGTTGGTGTTTCCGGACGAGGTCTTGAACAACGGCGTGACAGCCCAATACCTGGCACTCAACGGCGATAAGTTGGAGGCCCTGGTGCCTGATTACAAGGTACTTGCGGTGGGTGACACGATCACTTACTTCTGGAACCGTAAGCTGAACGATGAGGAGTACGCGGGCGAGCGCACCCTGAACCTGGCAGATATCGGCCAACCAGTGAAACTGGTGTTCGACGGCCAGATGATTCGTGACCGCGAGGATGGTGTGCGCTATGCGTATTACCGTATCAAGGACCGTGCGGGCAACCAGAGCCCCCGTGCGCGTATCGTCGATCTTGATGTCGCTGCAGAAATTGTTCCTCGGCAGTTACCGTGGCCGGAGCTACCGAAAGCAAGCGGCACGGGAGCTACGCTCACGCTTGATCTGAAAGCCTTGACTGGCGACCTGTTTGGAGTACTGCCTGAGGAGGCGGAGGTCTATCCGCAAGACACGCTGGTGCTGCAATGGGGCGAACCCGGTGAGTTGGGCTCGTTGACCCTGGAAGAGTCAGAGGTCAAGGGGCAGTTCCTGATCCCCCGGGACAAGCTCGCCATGCAATCTGGCAAAACGTTGCCCTTTTATTATCAGGTCACCACCTTCGATGGTCAGGTAGTTGAGTCGGTCACTCCGCATCGACAGGTGAGGGTGTTGGCCTTTGCTCCCTACTACCCGATTCCGCAGATCAACGAAGCGGAGGTGGGCTACTTGAAATTAAGCGATGTTATTACCGATGAGGCGCACCTTCGCATCGGTACATGGGCCTATGTAAGCACGGATCATGTGCTCAGGATTGACCTCAAAGGCATTGACCCAACCAAGCCGGTGACATTTGAGGTGGGACCCCACCAGGTGAATGAGAATGAAATCAGGGATCGACTGATTGGCGGTGATGATACGTTGGTCGTGCCCAAGAGCTGGCTGCAGACGCTCAAGCTGGGATCCAGGCTGCAGCTGTTTGCAACGGTCAGCTTCGATGGGGGCCACACGTGGCCCTCTGCACCGAACCTGGGCTCGCAAGATCTGGAAGTGTTGCCTTGATTTCATTCGTCGAGTTGTAGCACTGCAGTGGTGGCAGCGCTTGCGACACCATAATCGTTGATCGTGGAAAACGTGAGTTGCAACTTTGCTCGCAAGGCGGTGTTGCTCAGACGGTAGGTTTGCTCGCCGAATGGCACAGCCATGGCCATGCTGCGCACTTTCTCGGTCTGCTTGCCATCGCTCAACTCCAGGCGGCTGAAAGTGTAGTGGTAGGGGGAAGGATTGTTCACCACCAGGTGGCGCACGCCTTCAATCTTGCGTATCGACCACTGCAGGTGCTTGACATGGTCTTCAGGGCGCCCCTTTAGCTGGCTTGGGCGATGGAACACCTTGATGCGTGTGCGCATCGCGATGTTCAGCACGTTTTCGCTGCGGTCTTGTACTTGTGGAATCTCTTGCAGGTTGAAATAGAACAGGGATTCCCTGTCGGTTGGCAGGTCGTTCGGCAAGTTCTGAATCTGCACAAGTTGCTCCATACCAGGGTCCAGACGGAACAGGCTGGGGGTAGCAATCAGGGGGACGGCGGTGTCGGTATTGTCCTCGTGGGTATTGACCCAGGTCTGGGCGGCGAAAACCTTGGTGCTCGGGTTGGCGACCACGACCGAAGAACTGCGCGCGTCGCTGGCATGGACCACGCGTGTATTACTGATGGTCAGGGCTGCCTCGGCGGCAGGTAGGCAAACGGCCAGACAAAGGCCGAGCATGGCTTGTCGCAAGCCGAGGGAGGGTTGGATGGATTTCATGTGAAGGCCCATGTGTAGCGGGTGGATCCAGGCGCACATCGTGCGGCCTGGAACGGTGTTACTTGAGATCGAAGACGAAGCCGATGTCCGTGTTCGCGTCGCCTGCCGTGACAGGGATGCCGAAGGCGCGGTAGGCCGCGTAGAACAGCATGTCGGTCGGGGCGCTGTCGTCCAGGTCGTAGGCTTTGGACTCGCTACCATTGGCAATCAGGGTTCCGGTATTGTCCTTGATGGCCAGGCCCAGGTTGGTTGCCCCGCCAGCGACCAGTGCGTGCAGCTCGCCGGCAGCGCCTACAGCGCCGTATTTGTCTTTGAACGTTACATAGCCCTGGTTGGTGGTGGTATCACATCCAGTGCCGGGAGTGACACGCATGGCAAAAGGGTGAGAGTTGCCTTCGTCGCCAATTGTGTTGAAGCGTCCGCTGGCGACATTGCCCATTCGGACGTTATCCATTTTGCCCCCGGTTACCGGGTCGATGATTTCGATCGAGCAGGTGCCACTGGTGATCGCCCCTTTGAATTGAATGTTGCCCGTGTTGGCGAATGCCGTGCTGCTCAGGCCCAAGGCCAGGGCCGCGGTTACCAATAACTTTTGCATGACTGTTATCCCCGTTCTCTATAGGAAGGCCTGACATCAGACAGGCGTCAGGCCGGATCTGTCGATACCGGCTGGTCTTGTGAAACCAGCCGGGACGGGGAGCTTAGGAGGGCGGAGGCGGCGGGTATGTAAGTTAAATCAGCATGTGTGGTGGATCATTCGTTTGCCTGAGAGTCGCCACAGGTTTCAGTCATCGGTGGGCTGACCTGCCTGGCTGAGGAGTTGCTTTTGCTGGTGCCAGTCAAAGGGCTCACCGCGTTGCTCGGCTTCATGGCGACGCTCTTCCAGGCTCTGATAAAGCGCCAGCTCCTCGTCCGGCATGAAATGCAGGCAGTCGCCGCCGAAGAACCACAGCAGGTCACGGGGTACCAGATGGGCAATTTGTGGGTAGCGCTGAATGACCTGGCAGATCAGGTCCTGGCCAAGGTATTGGCTTTCCAGCGGGTCCTGAGGCAGCAAGGTGAGCAGTTCGTCGAAGCGTTCGAGGAACAGGGCGTGGCTTTCCTCTGGTACCTGGTCGGCTTCACCCAGCGCTACCAGAATGGTGCGCAGGTGCTGGAGGAGTTGCAGGTGATAGTCCAGGTTAGGGGTGGCCATGGTGAGGTCCTCGAAATGTTGAAACGGGCGCGAAGTATACGTGGCTTGTGGCCAGGTGAAAGCCTGGCAGGGCCGCTTGGCGGCCCTGTTTGAAACCTGGTCAGCGTACCTGGCCCGGTATGGGCTGCAAGTATTGCTTGTCGAAGGCATCCACTGCGATCACCGCCCGGCGCGCTTGCTCGGCGGCCTGCAGCTGCTGGCCTTCTTGCTGTTGAAGGACACCCGCTTGCACAGCGGCATCGATCGGGCACTGCCCCGGCGCTGGCTGCACCACGCCCTCCTTGAGCGCCTGGGCCAAACGTTTGTGCAAGGGGGCGGTGTCGTCCAGCGCATCGCATGCACGCTGCAACGCAGCCACCGCATCACCGTCGGCCTCGGGCCGGAAGCAGCCGGCCAACAGCTGCTCCAGGGCAGGGTCGCCCTTGCGGCGCCCCAGCAACTCGGCCACTTCGGCATCCAGTTCGTCGCTCGGCCCGGTGTGGCGGCGCCCAAACGGGAATACCAGCACGCGCAAGGCGCAGCCGACGAAGCGGTTGGGGAAGTTGTCGAGCAAACGGTCCAAGGCACTTTCCGCCTGGCCCAGGCTCTCCTCCAGCGCCCAGCGCAGCAACGGCTGCATGTACTCTGGCGAGCCCAGGTCGTGGTAGCGCTTGAGTGCAGCAGATGACAGGTAGAGGTAGCTCAATACGTCGCCCAAGCGGGCACTCAATCGCTCGCGGCGCTTCAACGCCCCGCCCAGCAACATCATCGACAGGTCGGCCAGCAGGGCGAAGGCGGCAGCCTGGCGATTCAGTGCGCGGAAGTAGCCTTGGCTCAACCTGTCGCCAGGGGCCTTTTCCAGCGCGCCCAGCCCCAGGCCAAGCACCAGTGTGCTGGCGGCATTGCCGACCGCGAACAGCATGTGCTTCAGCAACAGGTCATCGAATTCGCCGAGTGCCTGGTCGTGGTCCTCACGCCCGGCAAGCGCCATTTCCTGGAGTACGAACGGGTGGCAACGAATGGCGCCCTGGCCGAAGATCATCAAGTTGCGCGAGAGAATGTTGGCGCCCTCGACCGTGATGAAAATCGGCGCGCCCTGCCAGTTTCGCCCCAGGTAGTTGTTGGGCCCCATGATGATGCCCTTGCCACCATGCACGTCCATGGCGTGGCGGATGCATTCGCGGCCGCGTTCGGTGAGGTGGTACTTGAGGATGGCCGACAGCACCGAGGGTTTTTCACCCAGATCCACGGCTTTGGTTGTCAGCAAGCGTGCGCTGTCCATCAGCCAGGCGTTGCCGCCGATGCGCGCCAGGGACTCCTGGATGCCCTCGAACGCGGCCAGCGGTACGTTGAACTGTTCGCGGATGCGGGCATATTGCCCCGTCACCAGGCTGGTGTACTTGGCCGCGCCGGTGCCAACGGCCGGCAGCGAGATCGAACGGCCGACCGACAAGCAGTTCATCAGCATCATCCAGCCCTTGCCGAGCATGTCCTTGCCGCCGATGAGAAAGTCCAGCGGTACGAAGACATCCTTGCCGCTATTGGGGCCATTCATGAATGCGGCACCGAGGGGCAGGTGGCGTTTGCCGATTTCCACGCCCGGTGTATCGGTAGGGATCAATGCCAGGCTGATACCCAGCGCCACGCGGTCACCCAGCAGGTGGTCCGGGTCGTAGGCCTTGAATGCGAGCCCCAGCAGGGTGGCGACGGGCCCCAGGGTGATGTAGCGCTTCTCCCAGTTCAGGCGCAGGCCGATCACGGTTTCACCTTGCCACTGCCCTTGGCAGATTACGCCGGTATCTGGCATGGCGCCCGCGTCGGAACCGGCCATTGGGCCGGTGAGGGCAAAGCAGGGAATTTCTTCGCCCCGGGCCAAGCGCGGCAGATAGTGGTTTCGCTGTTCTTCGGTGCCGTAGTGCAGCAGCAGTTCGGCAGGCCCCAGGGAGTTGGGCACCATCACGGTAGAGGCCAGGTCGCCGCTACGGGTGGCGAGCTTCATCGCGACCTGGGAATGGGCATAGGCCGAGAAGCCTTTGCCGCCATATTCCTTGGGAATGATCAGGGCGAAGAAGCCTTGGGACTTGATATGGGCCCAAGCCGCGGGCGGCAGGTCCAGATCCTGGCCGATCTGCCAGTCGCTGACCATGGCGCAGAGCTGTTCGGTGGGGCCGTCGATGAACGCCTGCTCCTCTTCTGTCAGCGTGGGTGACGGGTAGTCGAGCAAGTTTTGCCAGTTGGGGCGGCCACTGAACAGTTCACCATCCCACCACACGGTTCCGGCGTCGATGGCCTCGCGTTCGGTCTGCGACATGGGCGGTAGCGTGCGCCGGAACCAGTTGAAAACAGGGCGTGTGAGCACCTGGCGGCGCCACTGCGGCAGCATGAGCAAAGCGGCTTTGAGTGCCAGCGCCAGCCACAATACCGCCAACAGCCAGCCGGGTGCATTGCCGAACAGGCCCATCAGCAGCACATAGATTGCCACCGCGCCGAGTATCTGCAAGGGCGGCAAGCGCCGGTGGGTGAGATAGGCTGCGCCTAGTACCATGACCGCCAACCACAACAGCAACATAGTCTTTTCTCCGTGACCGTGGGCTTCAAGCCGATGCAACAAGCGTAGACAGCCTGGCTGCAAAGGCCTGCTCAGAACAGTGACAGAGTATGGTTGGCGGAGTTCGTGTGCCGTGATGCTTGGGAGAGGCAGTTGCTAGTCGCTGAAAAGCTCGAGCATGGCGTCTACCTCGAGGAACGGGTGTGGAATGATGGTCATGGCCCAGTACCAGCTTTGATCCGCCTCGGTCTCGTCAACATCCACGGCCAATATCACCGTGCAGGGTGACGGCGCCTCGCTGTCAGGCGTGAATACCCCTTGGCTGTTGACCTTGCCGTTGCCTGCCAGAACATGCCAGGTGATGTTTTTTAATGGCACGGTCACTTCGTTGCCTGTCATCGAGGTGTAATACATCGACAGTTGCAGTTTGCCTAGTTGTTTCGCGGCCTTGAAATAGTGCGTTTGAGCGAAGTATTCCGATACCCAGGTGGCGTGGGCTTCACCGATACTGGCGGTTGCCTTGAGAATATCGGCCACCGCCGGCAGGAGTATTTGCCGCGTACTGCTTTTGAGCATGGCGGGGATGAGGGTCTTGCAATCGGGGTTGACAATGGCGTTAGGGCTGAGGGGCGCGGGGGGCTGATAGTGCTGAACGCCGTCAATGGTCTTGATCGATCCTGCGCCCGGTTGCTCGACGCTCCAATTAGGTTTGGCAGATTGCGGGGTGGCTATCAGCTTCTGTGGCCCTGCGGTCGAGGAGATGGTCGTGGCCAGCGGAACCGCTCGCAATGGCTCAGGCGTATCGCCAAGGTGGTTGTTGCTCATGTTGTTGGGGTCGATGTTGGAGAATGTTGCCACGAATACATCCGGATACATCAAGCCCCCCTCGGTATACAGCCAACCGAGGGGAGGCAAGATGATGCCGGGAAAAAAACCTATATCGCTCGGCGGGGTGCCGCCCGCAACGATGGGATAATATTTGGCAACAAGGGACATGATCAAGTTGACATTATCTATTTGTTGCTCAGGGAGCGCCAGGGGGGCAGGGGGCTCCTCATAGGGCAATGTGTAGGCCATCCACTGCACGGTATCCTTTATACTGAAATCAAGGTAAATCCAAAGATTCAGTTTGTGCACCAACAGTGGCAAGCGGGTCAAGAGGATTTTCTTCTGTTCTGCATAGTACCTTTCAAAGATCAACATGTCCTCGGGGGCGCCGCTCCAGCTCAGTTTTGGCGTCTTTTTCCAATGCCAGCTTACCGCAGAAACATCGTCATATTCGAGGGTCAGGTAGCTGCTGTCCAGGTCGATAACGAAGGTGAGTGTGCTTTCATCTCTGGGCCCGTAATCACTGAGCTCTCTGATGGTGCTTCCTCGCATCCCTTTGTCCCTGCTGGTCACGATGCGGGTATCTTTTGCTACTCGACGGCGGATAGTAGCGCTTCGAAAGTAGGTGTCGTATTCATGTATTGTCGGCCCGAGGTAAATTGAACTTCTCTCCCAACGTTCACCGGTAACCAGATCTCGTTTGGTAGTGATGATTTCATTGTTTAGCGTATTTGTTGATTGGGCTTGGTAAAAATTTTTCCAGTGCTGGTGGACTTTGTCAATCGGGCAAAACCCATAAAGTACCCATTCTGGGTTTAGTTCTTGAGAGGGTGTGCTCATTGGCTGGATCTCAGGAGGGAGTATTTTTTAGTGTTGGGCTGTAATTACTATATGTCTACTGGCATTTTTATCAGTTGAAAGTTTAAAACGCGTCATTTGAAGGCTGCGGTCAATCTCGATAACGGAGGACGATTGCAGTACACTGCTGGCCTCTGCACTCATGCATAAGGACGTTGTCATGCTGAAGATCTGGGGCCGCAAGAATTCGAGCAATGTGCGCAAGGCACTGTGGATCGCCCATGAACTGGGCCTGGACTTCGAGTCGATCGACGCCGGCGGCGCCTTCGGCGTGGTCAACGAGCCGCACTACCGCGCGCGCAACCCCAATGGCCTGGTGCCGATGCTGGAAGACGGCGACCTGACCCTGTGGGAATCCAACACCATCGTCCGCTACCTGTGCGCCGAGTACGGCGCGGAGCAGGGCTGGTACCTGAGCGACCCGCGTCAGCGCGCCGTGGCGGACAAGTGGATGGACTGGACCACCTCGTCCTTTGCCACGCCGTTCCGCCCACTGTTCTGGGGCCTGTTGCGCACCCCGGAGGACCAGCGCGACTGGGTGGCGATCAACGCCGCGCACAAGCAATGCGCCCAACTGCTGGCCATTGCCGACGAAGCCCTGGCCAAACAACCGTACCTTTCCGGTGACCAGATCGGCATGGGTGACATCCCACTGGGTAGTTTCATCTATGCCTGGTTCGAAATGCCCATCGAGCGCCCGGCCATGCGGCACCTGGAGGCCTGGTACGAGCGCCTCAAGGCCCGCCCTGCGTACCAGGCAGCGGTAATGACCGCGCTGACCTGATCGAACACCACGGCTACTTCGATAGTCATTATCAATACACATGACTGTACTTGTGCGGCCAGGCCAAGCACCATTGGCCGCACTCACTGCGCCAGTGCCTTTACCTGGCGTGTCCTGCACCTTTTTCTCGGTAAGTGACCCGCTATGAGTTCCGCCCTGTCCATCCGACAGCTGACCAAGACCTACGGCAACGGCTTCCAGGCCCTCAAGGGCATCGATCTGGATGTTGCCGAAGGCGACTTCTTCGCCTTGCTCGGCCCCAACGGCGCGGGCAAGTCCACCACCATCGGCATCCTCTCTACACTGGTGAACAAGACCAGCGGCACGGTCAACGTGTTCGGCCACGATCTGGATCGCGAGCCGTCGGCACTCAAGCGCTGTCTGGGCGTGGTACCGCAGGAGTTCAACTTCAACCAGTTCGAGAAAACCTTCGACATCGTCGTGACCCAGGCCGGTTATTACGGCATCCCGCCCAAGGTGGCCAAGGAGCGTGCCGAGCAGTACCTGACCCAGCTCGGCCTGTGGGACAAGCGTGACGTGCAGTCGCGCTCGCTGTCCGGCGGCATGAAGCGCCGCCTGATGATTGCCCGTGCTTTGATCCACGAGCCACGCCTGCTGATTCTCGACGAGCCAACCGCTGGCGTGGATATCGAGCTGCGCCGGTCGATGTGGAGCTTCCTTACCGAGCTGAACCAGAAGGGCATCACCATCATCCTCACCACCCACTACCTGGAAGAGGCCGAGCAGCTGTGCCGTAACATCGGCATCATCGACCACGGCACCATCGTCGAGAACACCAGCATGCGCCAGTTGCTGGGCAAGCTGCATGTCGAAACCTTCGTCCTCGACATCAGGCAGGACCTGACCACTGCACCGGTGCTGCAGGGCTACCCGTGCCGGCTGCTGACCCCGCACACCCTGGAAGTGCAGGTGGACAAGGACATTGGCATCACCGCGCTGTTCGGCCAGCTGGCGCTGCAGAACATCGAAGTGCAGAGCCTGCGCAACAAGACCAACCGACTCGAGGAGCTGTTCGTGTCCCTGGTGGAAAAAAACCTGTCGAAGGTGGCCGTATGAGTGTGGAAATGCGCACCAACTGGGTCGCCCTGAACACCATCGTCTACCGCGAAGTGCGGCGCTTTCTGCGTATCTGGCCGCAGACCCTGCTGCCGCCGGCGATTACCATGGTCCTGTATTTCGTCATCTTCGGTAACCTGATTGGCCGGCAGATCGGCGACATGGGTGGCTTCACCTACATGGAGTACATCGTGCCGGGGCTGATCATGATGTCGGTGATCACCAACTCCTACGGCAACGTGGTATCGAGCTTCTTCGGCAGCAAGTTCCAGCGCTCTATCGAGGAGCTGATGGTATCGCCGGTCTCACCGCACACGATTCTCGTCGGTTATGTGCTGGGCGGCGTGCTGCGCGGGCTGGCGGTGGGCGTGATCGTGACCTTCCTGTCGCTGTTCTTCACCCACCTGCAGGTGCACCACCTGGGCGTGACCGTGGTCGTGGTGCTGCTGACTGCCACCATCTTCTCGCTGCTGGGCTTCGTCAACGCGGTGTTCGCGCGCAACTTCGACGACATCTCGATCATCCCGACTTTCGTTCTGACGCCGCTGACCTACCTGGGCGGGGTGTTCTACTCGATCAACCTGCTGCCACCGTTCTGGCAGACCGTGTCGCTGGCCAACCCGGTGCTGCACATGGTCAACTCGTTCCGCTACGGCATCCTAGGGGTGTCGGATATCAGCATTGGCACGGCGATTACCTTCATGCTGGTCGCTACCGCAGTGCTCTACCTGGTGTGCGTGCGCCTGCTGGTCAGCGGCCGCGGCATGCGTGCCTGAAGCCTTGCACCGGCATTGGCGGCGACGCCACTGCCGGCCCACCCACCAGCGCCAGTAGAACATGGTGGTGAAGTAGCCAAGGATCCCCAGCACCACGCCGCACACCACCGAGCCGAGCAGGAAGGGTTGCCACAGCGTCGACAGCTGGTCGGTAATCCACTGGAAAGTCAGTTCGTCGGGCAGGGTACGCGGCGGTACCTGCATAAGCCAGGCGCCGGTCATGTAGGTGACGAAGAATACCGGTGGCATGGTCAGCGGGTTGGTCAGCCATACCAGGCTGACCGCGATCGGCAGGTTGCCGCGCAACGGAATGGCCAGCGCGGCGGCCAGCAGCATCTGCGCCGGCATCGGGATCAGCGCCGCGAACAGGCCAACGCCCATGGCCCGCGCCACCGAGTGGCGGTTCAGGTGCCAGAGGTTCGGGTCGTGCAGCAACTTGCCGAAAAAGCGTAAGGACTTGTGTTCCCGAATACTGGTCGGGTCCGGCATGTAGCGTTTGAAAAGTCGGCGCGGCATGTAGGCTCCCGGAGCGTTTATCCGGGCAGTATGCCCTGATTCCCGCTCAGCCTCGTTTAGAGTTTGTGACAATTGTTGAGCAAGCGCTGCCGGCAATTGGGCTATCCCTCAGAAGATGATTTTGCTTCTGGAGCTCTACTTCTATGCGCACAGGGATGCTTGCGCTCGCGCTCGGGCTGTTGTGCCTGGGCTTTCTCCCCGCATTGCCATCGGTCGGATGGCTGGTGCTGCTGGCAGTAGCCGGTGGCGCCGGCCTGTTCACCCGGCTGTGGCCGCTGGGCTGTTTTCTGTTAGGCCTGTGTTGGGCCTGCTGGTCCGCACAGCAGGCGCTGGATGACCGCCTGGCCGCCGGGCTGGACGGACGCACCCTGTGGCTTGAGGGCCAGGTGGTCGGCCTGCCGACCCGGACTGCGCAAGGTGTGCGCTTCGAGCTGGACGCGCCCCGTTCGCGGCGGGCAGAACTGCCACAGCGCCTGCAACTGAGCTGGTTCGATGGCCCGCCGCTGCGCACGGGCGAGCAGTGGCGGCTGGCGGTGACCTTGCAGCGCCCGGCCGGGTTGCTTAACCCGCATGGGCCGGATCGTGAGGCGCAACTGCTGGCGCGGCGGGTCGGTGCGACCGGTACCGTCAAGGCCGGGCAGTTGCTGGCGCCGGTTGCCGGCGGCTGGCGCGACACGCTGCGCCAGCACCTGTTGGCAGTCGAGGCCCATGGCCAGCAGGCAGCGTTGGTGGCGCTGGTACTTGGCGACGGGGCGGGCCTGGCCCGGGAGGACTGGCAAACGTTGCAGGCCACCGGCACGGTGCACCTGCTGGTGATCTCTGGCCAGCACATCGGCCTTGTTGCCGGTTTGCTGTATGGTCTGGTTGCCTGGCTGGCGCGTTGGGGGCTGTGGCCGGCACGGCTGCCATGGCTGCCTTGTGCCTGCGGTCTGGCCATGACCGCAGCGTTGGCGTACGGCTGGCTGGCCGGTGCAGGCGTGCCGGTACAACGGGCCTGCCTGATGCTGGCCGTGGTGTTGTTCTGGCGCCTGCGCTATCGCCATCTTGGCGCGACCTTGCCGTTGTTGCTGGCGCTAGACGCGGTGCTGCTGGTCGAGCCGTTGGCCGCGCTGTTGCCGGGGTTCTGGCTATCGTTCGCGGCCGTGGCCACGCTTGTCTATTGCTTCAGTGCCCGCCTGGGCGGCTGGCGCCCTTGGCAGGCCTGGACCCGGGCTCAATGGGTGATTGCCATCGGTTTGCTGCCGGTACTGTTGGCTACGGGTTTGCCAGTGAGCCTGAGTGCGCCGCTGGCCAACCTCGTTGCGGTGCCGTGGATCAGTCTGGTGGTACTGCCATTGGCGCTGCTGGGCACTTTGTTGCTGCCGTTGGGCGAGGTAGGGGAGGCATTGCTCTGGCTGGCGGGGGGGCTGCTCGATGTGCTGTTCCGGCTGCTGGCGCAGGCCGCGCAGCAGCAGTCGGCGTGGCTGCCACCAGCCCTGCCGTTGTGGGCCTGGTTGCTGGTGTGCCTGGGCGCTCTGCTGGTACTGCTGCCCCGTGGCGTGCCGCTGCGTGGTTTGGGCGGCATCATGCTGCTGGCCCTGTGGGTGCCCAAGGCGCCGGTGCCTTTCGGGCAAGTCGAGGTCTGGCAGATGGACGTCGGCCAGGGGCTGGCGGTGCTGTTGCGCACCCGCCATCACAACATGCTCTACGACGCCGGGCCGGCCAGGGGAGAGAGCGACCTGGGCGAGCGGGTGGTGTTGCCAACCTTGCGCAAGCTGGGGGTGGGCAGCCTGGACCTGATGCTCATCAGCCATGCCCATGCCGACCATGCTGGTGGTGCTGGGGCAATCCAGCGTGGCCTGCCGGTCAAACGGGTGATCGGCGGCGAAGTGCTGGATGACATGCAATTGCAACCTTGTGCCAGTGGCGAGCGATGGATGTGGGATGGCGTGCGCTTTTCGCTGTGGCGCTGGGCTGATGGGCGCAGCAGCAATGACCGTTCTTGTGTGTTGCTGGTGGAGGCGCAGGGTGAGCGGTTGTTGCTGGCGGGGGACATGGAAGCCGGTGCCGAGCGAGCCTGGCTGTCGGCCACCGAGGCGCCGCGTATCGACTGGTTGCAGGCGCCGCACCATGGCAGCCGCAGCTCGTCCAGCGAGGCCTTCATCCGCGCCACGGCGCCGCGCGGGGTACTGATCTCGCGCGGGCGCAACAATAGCTTCGGCCACCCGCATGCGCAGGTGGTCGAACGTTATCGGCGGCATGGGGTGGTGATGCATGACACGGCGGAGCAGGGGGCGTTGCGTTTGGTGTTGGGGAGGCTGGGGGAGGTCGAGAGTATGCGCCGACAGCGGCGCTTCTGGCGTGATGTTGGCGGTAGCTGAACTGGCCCTTTCGCGGGTTAACCCGCTCCCACAGGTACGGCGCAAGGCTTGAGAGCAGCGCAATACCTGTGGGAGCGGGTTCACCCGCGAAGAGGCGAGTTCAGACGCCCCAAAGCCCAAGGTGGAAACTGGCCCGGTCAATTCCCTGACCTCCGGCAGATGAGCCCCCGGCGCGCCTATGGTAGAGTGGCGGCCTTTTTCCAAAGGGGCGTTTACTGTGTGGGAATTGGTCAAGTCCGGTGGCTGGATGATGCTGCCGATCATTCTGAGCTCCATCGCAGCCATGGCTATCGTCGTCGAGCGCCTGTGGACCCTGCGCGCCAGTCGCGTGACCCCGCCGCACTTGCTGGGCCAGGTGTGGATGTGGATCAAGGACAAGCAACTGACCAGTGACAAGCTCAAGGCCCTGCGCGCCGATTCGCCACTAGGCGAAATCCTTGCCGCCGGCCTGGCCAATTCGCGCCATGGCCGCGAAATCATGAAGGAATGCATCGAGGAGGCCGCCTCGCGTGTCATCCACGAACTGGAGCGCTACATCAGCACCCTCGGCACCATCGCTGCCATGGCCCCGCTGCTGGGCCTGCTGGGCACCGTGCTGGGCATGATCGACATCTTCAGCGCTTTCATGGGCTCACAGATGACCGCCAACGCCGCAGTGCTGGCCGGTGGTATCTCCAAGGCCCTGGTCACCACAGCGGCCGGCCTGATGGTCGGTATCCCGGCGGTGTTCTTCCACCGCTTCCTGTTGCGCCGCATCGACGAGCTGGTGGTAGGCATGGAGCAGGAGGCGATCAAGCTGGTGGAAGTGATCCAGGGCGACCGTGAAGTGGAAGTGGCCGGAGGCAAGGCGTGAAGTTCCGGCGCAACCGCCAGCGGGAGAACGTCGACATCAACCTGGCGTCGCTGATCGATGTGGTGTTCGTCCTGCTGCTGTTCTTCGTGGTCACCACCACCTTCACCCGCGAGACCCAACTGCGCGTCGAACTGCCCGAAGCCGCCAGCGCCGAACAGGCGCCGCCCGACCAGGGCAAGCTGGTGGAAATCACCATCAGCGCCGAAGGCGTGTACTCGGTGAACAACCACCTGTTGCCCAAGAGCGACCTGGCCACCCTGAGCGAGGCGATCGAGCGTGAGTCGGGTGGCGACAACAAGCTGCCGCTGGCGATCAGCGCCGACGGCAAGACCCCGCACCAGGCTGTGGTCACCGCAATGGATGCTGCCGGCAAGCTCGGTTTCAGCCAGTTGCGCATGACCACCGTCGAGGCGGCCCAGGGCACGCCTTGATGGCCTTCGCCGATCGTCTGCTCGCCGCCTGGTACGCCGGGCACCCGGCCCTGGCGCTGCTGCGCCCGCTGGAGGCGCTGTATCGCCGCGTGGTCACGCGCAAGCGGGCGCGTTTTCTCAGTGGCGAAAGCGCCAGCTACCGGGCCCCGGTGCCGGTCATCGTGGTGGGTAACATTACCGTGGGTGGTACCGGCAAGACGCCGATGATCCTGTGGCTGATCGAGCACTGCCGGCAGCAGGGGCTGAAGGTGGGCGTGGTCAGCCGTGGCTATGGCGCCAAGCCGCCGCAGCTACCTTGGCGCGTGCAGGCCGACCAGGTAGCCGGGCAGGCCGGAGACGAGCCTCTGCTGATCGTGCAGCGTACCGGCGTGCCGCTGATGATCGACCCCGACCGCTCCCGCGCCGTGCAGGCCCTGCTGGCCAGCGAACCCCTCGACCTGATCCTGTGCGACGACGGCATGCAGCACTACCGCCTGGCGCGCGACCTGGAGCTGGTGCTGATCGATGCCGCCCGGGGCCTGGGCAATGGCCGCTGCCTGCCGGCGGGGCCGCTGCGTGAGCCGGCCGAGCGCCTGCACGAGGCTGACGCAGTGTTGTTCAATGGTGCCAGCGCAGACCGCGCCGATGGTTTCGGCTTCCGCCTGCAGCCGTCCACCCTGGTCAACCTGCGGACTGGTGAGCGCCGCGCGCTTGACCATTTCCCCGCAGGCCAACGCCTGCATGCGGTGGCCGGTATCGGCAACCCGCAACGTTTCTTCAATACCCTGCTGGGGCTAAACTGGCAGCCGGTGCCGCATGCCTTTGCCGACCATGCACAGTTCAGCGCACAGAGCCTGGCCTTCAGCCCGCCGCTGCCGCTGGTCATGACCGAAAAGGATGCGGTGAAATGCCGGGCCTTCGCTGCTGACGACTGGTGGTACCTGGCCGTCGAGGCGCAGCCCACCCCGGCCTTCAGCGCCTGGTTCGACAACCAGTTGCAACGCTTGCTGCGCAAGCCCTGAGCCCTTTTTCAATTCCCGGCCACCTGGCCTAAAGGAAGCCTCCAATGGACACCAAACTGCTCGATATCCTGGCCTGCCCGATCACCAAGGGCCCGCTCAAGCTCAGTGCCGACAAGACCGAGCTGATCAGCAAGGGCGCTGGCTTGGCCTACCCGATTCGCGACGGCATCCCGGTCATGCTGGAAAGCGAGGCACGCACCCTGACCGACGACGAGCGTCTGGACAAATGAGCCTGGACTTCACCGTGGTAATCCCCGCCCGGCTGCGCTCCACGCGTCTGCCGGGCAAGCCATTGCTGCCGATCGCCGGCAAGCCGATGGTGCAGCATGTATGGGAACAGGCCCGCAAGAGCGGCGCCAGCCGCGTGGTCATCGCCACCGACGACGCCAGCATCGTAGAGGCCTGCAAGGCCTTCGGCGCCGAAGTGCTGATGACTCGTGCCGACCATGAGTCGGGCACTGACCGCTTGGCCGAAGTGGCCGTGCACCTCGGCCTGCCGGCCGATGCCATCGTGGTCAACGTGCAGGGCGACGAACCGCTGATCCCACCGGTGATCATCGACCAGGTGGCAGCCAACCTGGCGGCACACCCGGAAGCCGGCATCGCCACCCTGGCCGAGCCGATCCATGAGCCGGAAACCGTGTTCAACCCCAACGCGGTCAAGGTAATCAGCGACAAGAACGGCCTGGCCCTGACCTTCAGCCGTGCACCGCTGCCCTGGGCCCGCGATGCGTTTGCCAAGGACCGCAACCTGTTGCCGGAAGGCGTGCCGTATCGCCGCCACATCGGCATGTACGCCTACCGCGTCGGTTTCCTGCAGGACTTCGTCAGTTGGGGCCCGTGCTGGCTCGAACAGACCGAAGCGCTGGAGCAGCTGCGTGCCCTGTGGCATGGCGTACGCATCCACGTCGAAGACGCCATCGAGGCGCCTGCCGTGGGCGTGGATACCCCTGAAGACCTGGAGCGCGTACGGCGCTTGCTGGAGGCCTGATGCGCGTCCTGTTTGTCTGCCTCGGCAATATCTGTCGCTCGCCCACCGCCGAAGGCGTGCTGCGCCATCAATTGCAGGCTGCCGGGCTTGCCGACCGGGTGCATGTGGCCTCGGCCGGCACCGGCGACTGGCACGTCGGCAAGGCGCCTGACAGCCGCACCTGCAAGGCAGCGCTGGCGCGTGGCTATGACCTGTCGCAGCAGCGCGCCCAGCAGGTCAAGGCGTCGCACTTTGCCGAATATGACCTGATCCTGGCGATGGACGAGAGCAACCTTGGTCACTTGCGTGCGATGCGCCCGCACACCGCAGTGGGGGAGCTCGACCTGTTCCTGCGGCGCTATGGCGCAGCACTGGATGAAGTGCCAGACCCGTACTACGGCGGTGCCGACGGCTTCGAGCAGGTGCTCGACCTGGTGGAAGCGGCGTGCCAGGCACTGGTCCTGGAAATCAAGGGGCGGCTATGACAGAGCAGTGGCAGGAGCAGGTATCGCTCAAGCCTTACAACACCTTTGGCATCGATGTGAAGGCGCGCTACTTCAGCCAGGCACATGATGACCAGGAGGTACGTCAGTCGCTGGCCCAGGCGCAGCAAGGCGGCGTGCCGGTGCTGGTTATTGGCGGTGGCAGCAACCTGCTGCTGACCCGTGATATCGATGCGCTGGTGCTGCATATGGCCAGCCGTGGCCGGCGCGTGCTCAGCGACGATGGCGAACGGATCGTGGTCGAGGCCGAGGCCGGTGAGCCATGGCACCCGTTCGTGCAGTGGACACTGGCGCAGGGGTATTGCGGGCTGGAGAACCTCAGCCTGATCCCTGGCACCGTGGGCGCCGCGCCGATGCAGAACGTGGGCGCCTATGGCGTGGAAATCAAGGACGTGTTCGCCGGCCTGACCGCCCTGGATCGCGAGACCGGCGAGTTGCGTGACTTCGGCTTGGTGGAGTGCGCTTTTGGCTACCGTGACAGCCTTTTCAAGCGCAACCCTGGCCGTTGGTTGATTCTGCGTGTGCGTTTTGCCTTGAATCGCACTTTGCAGGCGCACCTGGATTACGGCCCGGTGCGTCAGCGCCTGGCCGAGCAGGGCGTAACCGCGCCGACCGCGCAGGCGATCAGTGATGCAATCTGCAGTATTCGCCGCGAAAAGCTGCCAGACCCGGCAGAGCTGGGTAATGCCGGGAGTTTCTTCAAGAACCCGGTGGTCTCGGCGGAACTGGTCGAGCGTATCCGTGCGCAGTACCCGGGGGTGGTGGCTTATCCGCAGGCCGATGGCCAAGTGAAGCTGGCGGCAGGCTGGTTGATCGAGCAGGCAGGCTGGAAGGGCCATCGC
Organism: Pseudomonas sp. NLJ1; assembly: GCF_049486705.1. Lineage (NCBI taxonomy): Bacteria > Pseudomonadati > Pseudomonadota > Gammaproteobacteria > Pseudomonadales > Pseudomonadaceae > Pseudomonas > Pseudomonas sp. NLJ1. The sequence goes on from NZ_CP137735.1 coordinate 4,371,408, forward strand.
GAGGGGGACGCCGGGGTGCATCGTTTGCAGTCGTTGGTGCTGGTCAACTACGGCCAGGCGAGCGGGGCGCAGATGCATGCACTGGCACGGCGGATCCAGGCCGATATCCTCGAGCGGTTCGGGGTGGAGTTGGAGATGGAGCCTAACCTCTACTGATTCATTGACTGGGCTGGCCCTTTCGCGGCTAAAGCCGCTCCCACAGGGACCTCACAGGGCTTGAGGGTGGTGGGGGCTGTGGGAGCGGGTTTACCCGCGAAGAGGCCGGTACAGGCAAAACGCCCAGCCAAGAAAAAGCCCCGCCAGTTCGCACTGGCGGGGCTTTTTCATTCAGCCTTGGCTATCAACCGTGATGAGGCTTTTGCTCATCGGTGGCTTCCAGGGCTGGCTCCTCGGCGGCTGCAGCAGCTTCCTGCGCGGCTTTGGCGGCAGCCTCGGCCTCACGCTTGCGGCGGCGTACTTCGCGCGGGTCGTTCGGCGCACGGCCGTTGGCCAGCATGACAGTGGCAGGTTCCACCGCCGCAGGGGCTTCGACCGGTGCAGGCTCGACGGCCACTGGAGCAGGCTCGGCCACCACTTCTGGCTGGGCTTCGACAATTGGAGCGGCTTGCTCGGCAACCGGAGCAGCTTCGACCACGGCCGGGGCCTGCTCGATTTCACCGGCCTCGACGGCAGGCGCTTCTACCGGTGCCTCGGCAACCACTACCGGTTCGGCAGCAGGTGCTTGCTCGACCACTGGCTGCGGAGCGACTTCGACCACGGGCTCGGCAGTTGCCTCGACCACGGCCACAGGCTCGCTGACCGGCTGCTCGACCACTGGGGCCACGGCCACTTCTTCAGCCTTGGCGGCAGCTTCGACCTGCTCGACCTTCTCAGCCTGCTCGACCGGCTGGGCGACTTCGCTGTCGTCGGTTTGCGCAACGGTGGCGACTTCGGCGGTGGCCAGCTCGGCCTGCTGGTTGGCCTGGGCTTCGGCGTCGGCACTGATGTTGCTGCTGGCGACAGCGGCGGTTACGGCCAGGCCGGCAGCCAGTTCGGCACCCAGCTCGGTGGCCTGGTGCGGTTGTGGCTGCTCTTCGCTGCCTTCTTCCTCGCTGCCATCGATCAGCTCGCCGTTGGCGTTGCGCTGACGCTCACGACGGTTGCTGCGGCGACGCTGGCCACGGGAACGGCGGCGCGGGCGCTCGCCATCGGTGCCTTCCTGTTCGTCCTGCAGCAGCTCTTCGTTCGGCAGTTGCTCTTCGGCCAGCTCGGCAGCCTGCTCAGCGGCTTCTTCGGCTACGCGTGGCTGACGCTCTTCACGTGGTGGGCGTGGGGCGCGTTCTTCGCGAGGAGCACGCTCTTCACGAGGTGCGCGCTCTTCACGCGGAGCTCGTTCTTCGCGAGGTGTGCGTTCTTCGCGAGGTGTGCGTTCTTCACGCGGTGCACGTTCTTCGCGTGGGGCGCGTTCCTCGCGAGGTGCGCGCTCTTCACGCGGGGCACGTTCTTCGCGGGCGACACGTTCCTCACGCGGCTGGCGTTCCTCGCGCTCGGCAGGGGTGGCGTCCAGTGGCTCACGCAGTTCGCGCACGCGCTCTTCGCCACGGTTGCCGCGGCGGTCTTCGCGTGGCTGGCGCGGTGCGCGCTCTTCACGCGGTGCACGTTCTTCGCGTGGGGCCCGTTCTTCACGTGGTGCACGCTCTTCGCGCGGTGCGCGTTCCTCTCGTGGAGCACGTTCCTCACGAGGTGCGCGCTCGGCACGCTCTTCACGCGGTTTGCGTTCTTCGTCGCGGCGGCCGTTGCGGTTGCGGCTCTGCTGGCGGCCGTTGCGGCGTTCTTCGTTGCGTGGGCTGCGCTCGGCGGCCGGTTTCTCGGCGGCAGCTACAACTGGCGCAGCGGCAGGCTCTTCCTTGCCGGCGAACAGGCTTACCAGCGACTTCACCAGGCCCTTGAACAGGCTTGGCTCCGGAGCGACCGGGGCAGGGGCGGCCGGTGCGGCAGGCTGCGGCTCTTCGACAGTGGCCGGTACCGGTGCGTTGGCGCGGGCCGGGGCAGTCTTGACCGCGGCCTCCTGGCGAACCAGGGTGCGGGTGGCGGTCGGCTGCGGCGCTTCTTCGGCTTCGGCGGCGGCGATCTCGTAGCTGGACTGGTTGTTCATCACTTCCGGGTTGTCGTCGCGCAGGCGCTGGACTTCGAAGTGTGGGGTTTCCAGGTGATCGTTCGGCAGGATGATGATGCGCGCACGGGTGCGCAGTTCGATCTTGGTGATCGAGTTGCGCTTCTCGTTGAGCAGGAAGGCTGCCACCGGGATCGGCACCTGTGCACGAACTTCGGCGGTGCGGTCCTTCAGGGCTTCTTCTTCGATCAGGCGCAGAATGGCCAGCGACAGCGATTCGACGTCACGGATGATGCCGGTGCCGGAGCAGCGAGGGCAGACGATGCCGCTGCTTTCGCCCAGCGACGGACGCAGGCGCTGACGGGACATTTCCAGCAGGCCGAAGCGCGAGATGCGACCGACCTGGACGCGAGCGCGGTCGGCCTCGAGGCATTCACGCACGCGCTCTTCGACCGCGCGCTGGTTTTTCGCCGGGGTCATGTCGATGAAGTCGATGACGATCAGGCCACCGATGTCACGCAGACGCAGCTGACGGGCGATTTCCTCGGCCGCTTCCAGGTTGGTCTGCAAGGCGGTTTCTTCGATGTCGCTGCCTTTGGTGGCGCGTGCCGAGTTGATGTCGATGGACACCAGGGCTTCGGTCGGGTCGATCACGATCGAACCGCCGGACGGCAGGTCGACCACGCGCTGGAAGGCGGTCTCGATCTGGCTTTCGATCTGGAAACGGTTGAACAGCGGCACGCTGTCTTCGTACAGCTTCACCTTGCTGGCGTACTGCGGCATTACCTGGCGGATGAAGGTCAGGGCTTCTTCCTGGGCGTCGATGCTGTCGATCAGCACTTCGCCGATGTCCTGGCGCAGGTAGTCGCGGATGGCGCGGATGATGACGTTGCTTTCCTGGTAGATCAGGAATGGCGCGGCGCGGTCCTGGGACGCTTCCTTGATGGCGGTCCACAGTTGCAGCAGGTAGTCGAGGTCCCACTGCATTTCTTCGCTGCTGCGGCCAAGGCCGGCAGTGCGCACGATCAGGCCCATGTCGCCCGGCACGGTCAGGCCGTTCAGGGCTTCACGCAGTTCGTTGCGCTCTTCGCCTTCGATGCGGCGGGAGATGCCACCGGCGCGCGGGTTGTTCGGCATCAGCACCAGGTAGCGGCCAGCCAGGCTGATGAAGGTGGTGAGGGCGGCGCCCTTGTTGCCACGCTCTTCCTTCTCGACCTGGACGATGACTTCCTGGCCTTCGCTCAGCACTTCCTTGATGTTGACCCGCCCTTCGGGGGCCTTCTTGAAGTATTCGCGGGAGATTTCTTTCAGCGGCAGGAAGCCGTGACGTTCGGAGCCGAAGTCGACGAAGGCGGCTTCGAGGCTGGGTTCGATGCGGGTGATCTTGCCTTTGTAGATGTTGGCCTTTTTCTGCTCGCGCGCGCCGGACTCGATGTCCAGGTCGTAGAGACGTTGGCCGTCCACCAGGGCTACACGCAACTCTTCGGGTTGAGTCGCGTTAATCAGCATTCTTTTCATGTTGTACCGTCGGTTTCCGGGCTGCCGGAAACGGCGTTCGGCACACACGACGTCTCATGGTCGGTGCCAAGGTGCGCAAAGGGTGGTCGGGCCACCCCCGTGTCGAGCGACGTTCGGCACCAGCCGGTTGCCCAGCCTGCCGTTGTCGCGACGACGCGTCCTGTTTGCTGCGGTGCCAACAAGGCCCCGGTGGCTTCGAATTGGAATCCGAATCAACCAAGCGGGCCTTGTGCACTCAGTCAGGAGGAGGAATCAACCGTCAGCCGTGGACGCCCGGGGGCATCTGTTCAGGACCTTATCCGCTCGCCAGCCGTCAGTGGACTGGTGGGCCGGACGCGGTGCTACACGGTCCGAGGGCTGTGCATCTCCACCCTGCACGTATCCCTGATAATTCGGGTGCTGCCGCGCGCTGAATCCGCAACGGGTTGCATTTTTCGCCAACGCAGGTTCTGCGCTGGCGCCATTCATGTCCAAGGCAGGTATTTCCGAAGCATTCGCCGGGCGTTGCGTGGAAGCGACGGGCGGGCAGAGGTGCAGCGAAAAGAATCGGGTAAGCAGGTGAAACACCGCACTTGTCGTTTTTTTTCGGTCTTCTCTACACAGCGCTGGTGGCGATTCCAGGCAATTCGGTAAACTGGCGAACACCCCGTAGGACGGCCTCGCGTCCTGGAGAATTGCGTTGGTCAGGGACCGGCAACGAGCCTGGTGCCACTGGCCTGCCGCTTTTGGCGGCGTTCGCGACTATAGCAGCAATGATTAAGTGCTTCAATTCCATAAAAAATTGTTATGATCCCGCAATGACGACCAATACCCCTCCGACTTCCGGCGTTCAGCTGATCGAAGTCGCGCCGGAGCTTGCCGGCCAACGCATCGACAATTTCCTCATCACGGCCCTCAAGGGCGTGCCCAAGACTTTGGTGTACCGCATCCTGCGCAAGGGTGAGGTGCGGGTCAACAAGGGGCGCGTCAAGCCGGAATACAAGATCCAGGCGGGCGACATCGTGCGGGTACCGCCCGTCCGCCTGCCGGAACGTGACGAGCCGGCGCCGGTAGCGCAGGGCTTGTTGCAGCGCCTGGAAGCGGCCATCGTCTACGAAGACAAGGCGCTGATCGTGATGAACAAGCCGGCCGGCATCGCCGTGCATGGCGGCAGCGGCCTGAGCTTCGGCGTGATCGAGGCGCTGCGCCAGTTGCGCCCGGACGCCAAGGAACTGGAGTTGGTGCACCGCCTGGACCGCGATACCTCCGGCCTGCTGATGATTGCCAAGAAGCGCAGCATGCTGCGCCATCTGCATGCCGCGCTACGCGGCGACGGTGTCGACAAGCGCTACATGGCGCTGGTGCGCGGCCACTGGCCGACCTCGAAGAAGCAGGTCAACGCGCCGTTGCTCAAGAGCAACCTGCGCTCCGGTGAGCGTATGGTCGAAGTCAACGACGAGGGCAAGGAGGCGCTGACCCTGTTCCGTGTGCTGCGTCGCTTCGGCGAGTTCGCCACCATTGTCGAGGCGCGCCCGATCACTGGCCGTACCCACCAGATCCGCGTGCATACCCTGCATGCCGGGCACATGATCGCCGGTGACAGCAAGTACGGCGACGAAGACTTCAGCCGCGAAATCCGCGAGCTGGGCGGCAAGCGCCTGTTCCTGCATGCCTACGCACTGACCGTACCGCTGCCGGATGGTGGCGAGCTGAAGCTCGAGGCGCCAGTGGATGAAGTCTGGGCGAAAACCGTTGAACGTCTGAGTGCGTCCTGATCCATGAAAAAAGGCTATGAGCTACTGATCTTCGACTGGGACGGCACGCTGGCCGACTCGATCGGGCGTATCGTCGAGGCGATGAATGCCGCCGCCGAGCGTGCTGGTGAGGCGCAAAGCAGCGAGGATGCGGTCAAGGGCATCATCGGTCTGGCCCTGGGCGAGGCGATCCACACCCTGTACCCGCACCTGGCGCCTGCGCAGGTCGAAAGCTTTCGTCAGCACTATGCCGATATCTACATGGCCCTGGACCAGCAGCCCTCGCCGCTGTTCGAGGGTGTGGTCGAGTCGCTGGATGCCTTCCGTGCCGAGGGTTACCGCCTGGCGGTGGCCACCGGCAAGGCCCGTCGCGGGCTGGATCGGGTGCTCAAGGCCAACGGCTGGGAGCAGTTTTTCGACATCACCCGCGCCGCTGACGAGACCCGAGGCAAACCGCACCCGCTGATGCTCGAGGAAATACTCGGCCATTGCGGCGTCGAACCCGCGCGTGCGCTGATGGTCGGAGATTCGGCGTTCGATCTGCAGATGGCCAGCAATGCCGGCATGCATTCGGTGGCCGTGGGCTATGGTGCCATGTCACTGTCGGCGCTGGCCGAATTCGGCCCGCAGGTATGCATTGATCATTTTTCCCAGTTGCGTGAGTGGCTGGGTGGTTCCGCAATTCCATTTCCAAGGTAGGTAAGCATGGCAGACGAATGGAAAGCCCCCGAGGCCGAACCCGAGGAGCGCGAAGAGCGCAAGAGCTGGAAGCTGCTGGAAAAGACCCTGCTGGCGAGCGTTCAGGAGCAGCGTCGGGCGCGACGTTGGGGGATCTTCTTCAAGTTGCTGGCCTTCGTCTACCTGTTCGGCATCCTGATCCTGTTCACACCGTTGATGGACATGGACAAGGCGGCGTCGCGCAGTACCAGCCATACCGCGCTGGTCGAGGTGCGCGGGGTGATTGCCGACCAGGAGCCGGCCAGCGCCGACAATATCGTCAAGAGCCTGCGCGAGGCGTTCAAGGACAGCAAGACCAAGGCTGTGGTGATGCGCATCAACAGCCCTGGCGGCAGCCCTGTGCAGTCGGGCTACGTGTATGACGAAATCCGCCGCCTGCGGGCTGAATACCCGGCCATCAAGCTGTATGCAGTCATTGCTGACCTTGGTGCTTCCGGCGCCTACTACATCGCCAGTGCCGCGGACGAGATCTATGCCGACAAGGCCAGCCTGGTGGGCTCGATTGGTGTGACGGCGGCCGGTTACGGCTTTGTCGGCACCATGGAGAAGCTGGGAGTGGAGCGGCGTACCTACACGGCGGGCGAGCACAAGGCCTTCCTTGACCCGTTCTCGCCGCAGAAGCCGGAAGAGACCGAGTTCTGGCAGGGCGTGCTGAATACCACGCATCAGCAGTTCATTGCCATGGTCAAGCAGGGGCGGGGCGAGCGCCTGAAGGACAAGGAGCATCCGGAGCTGTTCAGTGGCCTGGTCTGGTCGGGTGAGCAGGCCAAGGAGCTGGGTCTGGTCGATGGGCTGGGCAGTGCCAGCTATGTGGCGCGCGAGATCGTGGGCGAGAAGGACCTGGTGGACTTCACCGTGCAGGAGTCGGCGCTTGATCGCTTCTCCAAGCGTGTGGGGGCCAGTGTGGCCGAGCGTTTGGCGATGTGGATGGGGTTCCAGGGGCCGCAATTGCGCTGATTTTGTGCAGCATGGCTGTCTTGGGTTTTGCGTCGTCTGTGAGATCGAGCGCCGCCCGCGCGGCGCTTCGCGGGGCAAGCCCGCTCCCACATTTGTTGCAACGTGCCGAACCTGTCAGGCCATGGTTGCAAACCTTGGTGCATGTCTTGAGACGGGGGTGGCGCCAATGCCCACCTCGAATTCCAGTCATGCCGTCAAGACTGACAACCATGGCCTCACAGGCATGGCCACGTTGCAACAAATGTGGGAGCGGGCTTGTCCCGCGAAGCGCCGCGCGGGCGGCGCTCGATCTCCCAGGCGCCAAAAATCTTGAGGCGAACTACGGGATAACCACCCCTTCCCTGGTCAACATATCCACCAACCTAATCAGTGGCAGCCCGATCAGGCTGGTCGCATCGCACCCGTGCGTGCTCTGGAACAGACTCACTCCCAGTCCCTCGGCCTTGAAGCTGCCGGCGCAGTCCAGCGGCTGTTCCGCCGCCACATAGCGCTCCACCCGCTCCCGGTCCAGTTCGCGCAGGGTCACGGTAAACGGCACGCAGTCCACCTGGCAGTGCCCGGTGGCGCTGTTCAGCAATGCCAGCCCGGTCAGGAAGCTCACCTGCTGCCCGCTGCACTCCAGCAGCTGCTCGCAGGCCCGCTCGAAGGTGTGCGGCTTGCCCAGTACCTGCTCGCCCAGTACCGCAACCTGGTCCGAACCGATGATCAGGTGCCCGGGGTGGCTGCCCGCCAGGGCCTCGGCTTTTTGCCTGGCCAGCCGGCGCACCAGTTCCATCGCCGGCTCATCATCCAGGCGCTGCTCGTCTATATCGGGGCTTGCCCAGGTGAAAGGCAGGCGCAGGCGCGCAAGCAGTTCGCGGCGGTAGGCAGAGCTGGAAGCCAGTAACAGAGGAAGCATGGTAGACTCCTGAATCAGTTGAACAAATTCTATCACGCACGATGCCGCCGAATTTCCTTTGACAGGGGCGGGGGGCATCCCTAGAATGCTGCGCCTATGTTGAATGACCCGATTCCACCTCACGTTGACCCGCGCAAATTAGCCGATCGTGGCGTAACCCTTAACGGTTCGCTGCAACTCGCTGATTTGGAAAGACTCTGCGACCCGCTTTCCGACAATGTCGGTACGGTGCAGGCGAAGTTCGATTTTGAACGAGATGAACAGCACGTAGTGGTTATCCACAGCGAGCTGGACGTCGAGGTCAAGATGGTTTGCCAGCGTTGTCTTGAGCTGGTCACCCTGCCGATCCACAGCGAATGTACTTACGCCGTGGTGAAGGAGGGTGCGAATACCCAGTCGTTGCCGAAAGGCTATGACGTGCTGGAACTGGGCGAAGATCCTTTGGATCTGCAGGCATTGATCGAGGAGGAGCTTCTGCTCGCCTTGCCAATTGTGCCTGCTCACCATCCGGAAGAATGCCAGCAGCCGGCGGGCGCAGACGAGCCCGAATCGAGCAAGGACGAGGTATCGCGGTCCAACCCGTTCAGTGTTTTGGCGCAGTTAAAGCGTGACCCAAACGTTTAGGAGTTAATCAATTATGGCTGTTCAGCAGAACAAAAAATCCCGCTCTGCCCGTGACATGCGCCGTTCGCACGACGCCCTGTCGGAAAACGCGCTGTCGGTAGAGAAAACCACTGGTGAAGTACACCTGCGTCACCACGTTTCGCCAGAAGGCGTATACCGTGGTCGCAAAGTGGTCGACAAGGGCGCTGACGAGTAATCCTTGTCCGCTCAGATCATCGCGATCGACGCAATGGGCGGGGACTTCGGTCCCCGCAGCATTGTCCAGGCTAGCATTGCCTGCCTTTCGGCTACCCCCTCGCTGCATCTGACCCTCGTCGGTCAACCCTCCCTCCTTGAAGATCTTGTCAGCGGCCTTGCGGCTGCGGATCGCGCGCGCCTGCAAATCGTGGCCGCCAGCGAGGTGGTCGGCATGGACGAGCGGCCATCCCAGGCGCTGCGCGGCAAGCCGGACTCGTCGATGCGCATCGCCCTCGAACTGGTACGCGACGGCAAGGCCCAGGCCTGCGTCAGTGCCGGCAACACCGGGGCGCTGATGGCGCTGTCGCGTTTCGTGCTCAAGACACTGCCGGGTATCGACCGGCCGGCCATGGTGGCTGCGATTCCGACCCAGGCCGGTTACTGCCAGTTGCTCGACCTTGGTGCCAACGTCGACTGCAGCGCCGAGAACCTCTACCAGTTCGCCGTGATGGGCTCGGTGGCCGCCCAGGCCCTGGGTGTGCAACGGCCGCGCGTGGCGCTGCTGAACATCGGTACCGAGGACATCAAGGGCAACCAGCAGGTCAAGCTGGCGGCCAGCCTGTTGCAGAACGCCCGCGGGCTCAACTATATAGGCTTCGTCGAAGGTGACGGGTTGTATCGCGGCGAAGCCGATGTGGTGGTGTGCGACGGCTTCGTTGGCAACATCCTGCTCAAGTCGAGCGAGGGGCTGGCGACGATGATCGGCGCGCGCATCGAGCAGTTGTTCAAGGGGGGCGTTTTGTCGCGGGCTGCCGGGGCCGTGGCCATGCCGCTGCTCAAGCGCCTGCAGGCCGACCTGGCGCCGGCGCGGCACAATGGCGCGAGTTTTCTGGGGTTGCAGGGCATCGTCATCAAGAGCCATGGCTCGGCCGGGGTGCAGGGCTTCCAGAGTGCCATCCACCGGGCCTTGATCGAGATCCAGGAAAACCTGCCGCAGCGCTTGCATGGGCGGCTGGAAGATCTGTTGCTGTAGCCTGTGCCGGCCCTTCGCGGGTAAACCCGCTCCCACAGGTGCCCCACATCCTTCAGGCCTGTGGTAACCCTGTGGGAGCGGGCAAGCCCGCGAAAGGGCCGGTACAGGTAAACAAAGACCTTAGGCATATCGCCGATGAAGTGCTTAAATGTGACCGCTTAGGTTCCGTCTCCATCCAATCTTTCAGATTCCGCGCCTGGCCCAGGGCCTGGCGCACCCTATCCGACGACAAGATCATAAGGGCTTGTTCAATGTCTGCATCTCTCGCATTCGTCTTTCCCGGTCAAGGTTCCCAGTCGCTGGGCATGCTCGCCGAGCTCGGCGCCGAGAAGCCAGTGATCATCGAAACCTTCAAGGAAGCGTCCGAGGCACTCGGTTACGACCTGTGGAAGCTGGTCCAGGAAGGCCCGGAAGAGCAACTCAACCAGACCGACAAGACCCAGCCGGCCATCCTCACCGCGTCCATCGCGCTGTGGCGCCTGTGGCTGGAAGAGGGTGGCGCCAAGCCAGCCTTTGTTTCCGGTCACAGCCTGGGTGAATACAGCGCCCTGGTTGCCGCCGGCAGCCTGAGCCTGAAAGATGCCGTGCGCCTGGTCGAGCGCCGTGGCCAGCTGATGCAGGAAGCCGTGCCGGCCGGTCATGGTGCCATGGCCGCCATTCTCGGCCTTGATGACGCCGTGGTCGTGGAAATCTGCGCCGAAGCGGCCGAAGACCAAGTGGTCAGCGCGGTCAACTTCAACTCGCCAGGCCAGGTGGTCATCGCCGGCAACAAGGCCGCCGTCGATCGCGCCATCGAGCTGTGCAAGGCCAAGGGTGCCAAGCGCGCCCTGCCGCTGGCGGTCAGCGTGCCGTCGCACTGTGCACTGATGAAGCCGGCTGCCGAGCGCTTTGCCGAGTCGGTCAAAGCCATCGAATGGCACGCCCCGCAAATTCCTGTAGTGCAGAACGTCACCGCTGCCGTTGCCGCTGGCCTCGATGCCCTCAAGCACGACCTGCTGGCGCAACTGTACCAGCCCGTGCGCTGGGTCGAATGCGTGCAGACCCTGGCCGCCAACGGTGCCGTCAACCTGGTCGAGTGCGGCCCGGGCAAGGTGCTGGCCGGCCTGAACAAGCGTTGCGCCGATGGCGTGACCACCTACAACCTCAACACCCCTGACGCCGTCGCCGCCACCCGCGCGGCGCTGGCCTGATTTGGAGAAGCTTGCATGAGCCTGCAAGGTAAAGTTGCACTGGTCACCGGCGCCAGCCGTGGCATTGGCCAGGCCATCGCCCTCGAGCTGGGCCGCCAGGGCGCGACCGTGATCGGCACCGCCACTTCGGCCTCCGGCGCCGAACGCATTGCGGCAACCCTGAAAGAGCACGGCATCACCGGTACCGGCATGGAACTGAACGTGACCAGCGCCGAATCGGTTGAAGCTGTACTGGCCGCCATCGGCGAGCAGTTCGGCGCACCGGCCATCCTGGTCAACAACGCCGGTATCACTCGTGACAACCTCATGCTGCGCATGAAGGACGACGAGTGGTTCGATGTGATCGATACCAACCTGAACAGCCTCTACCGTCTGTCCAAGGGTGTGCTGCGTGGCATGACCAAGGCACGCTGGGGTCGTATCATCAGCATCGGCTCGGTCGTCGGTGCCATGGGTAATGCCGGCCAGGCCAACTACGCGGCCGCCAAGGCCGGCCTGGAAGGCTTCAGCCGCGCCCTGGCGCGTGAAGTGGGCTCGCGTGGCATCACCGTCAACTCGGTGACCCCGGGCTTCATTGACACCGACATGACCCGCGAGCTGCCAGAAGCGCAGCGCGAAGCCCTGCAGACCCAGATCCCGCTGGGCCGCCTGGGCCAGGCCGACGAAATCGCCAAGGTGGTTTCGTTCCTGGCCTCCGACGGCGCAGCCTACGTAACCGGCGCCACCGTGCCGGTCAACGGCGGGATGTACATGTAAAACTGCAACTCAATGTGACGGATTTCGTAAAAAAAGAGTCATACTGCGAGCCTAAAATCCGTTATAAAGCTGCAACCAGATTCCAGGCAGCGGGTGTGGTGACTGGTGTGAAGGTGCGTTTAGCTTGAAAAGCGAACGTCTTTCTATAAAATTAGCCACCGGCCAGCTGCCTGACATATATCCATTAGGAGTAAACCTAGGTATGAGCAACATCGAAGAACGCGTCAAGAAAATCGTCGCCGAGCAACTGGGCGTCAAGGAAGAAGAAGTGACTCTCGAGAAGTCCTTCGTCGATGACCTGGGTGCCGATTCGCTTGACACCGTTGAGCTGGTGATGGCTCTGGAAGAGGAATTCGAGACCGAAATCCCTGACGAAGAAGCCGAGAAGATCACTACCGTTCAAGCTGCCGTAGACTACGTCAAAGCCCACCAGGCCTAAGACGCTCCAGTCGACGCTACTTGTCGGGGAAAACCGCACTGCCTTCGCCGGCGTGCGGTTTTTTCTTTGCGAGCGCCCCGCATTTCAGGCCGCTTTGTTCACCGCGCACCAAGAGCTTGTTGCCATTTCATTCCATTGCTTGAATGCAATGGCAAGAAACTCTGTGATTAGAAAAGGAGAGTACTGTGTCGCGTAGACGCGTCGTGGTCACCGGTATGGGTATGCTGTCGCCTCTGGGTACCGATGTACCGAGCACCTGGCAGGGCATTCTGGCTGGCCGCAGTGGCATTGGTCCGATCGAACACACGGACCTGTCTGCCTACTCCACCCGTTTTGGCGGCTCGGTGAAGGGCTTCGAGGTCGAGCAGTACCTCTCGGCCAAAGAGGCCCGCAAGCTCGACCTGTTCATTCAATACGGCCTGGCGGCCGGTTTCCAGGCGGTGCGTAATGCCGGCCTGGAAGTCACCGACGCCAACCGCGAGCGGATTGGCGTGGCCATGGGTTCGGGCATCGGCGGCCTGACCAACATCGAGGAAACCAGCCGCACCCTGCACGATTCGGGGCCGCGTCGTATTTCGCCATTCTTCGTGCCGGGCTCGATCATCAACATGATCTCCGGTTTCCTGTCGATCCACCTGGGTTTGCAAGGGCCGAACTACGCCATCGCCACGGCCTGCACCACAGGTACTCACTGCATCGGCATGGCCGCGCGCAACATCGCCTACGGTGAAGCCGATGTGATGATCGCCGGTGGCGCCGAAATGGCCGCGTGCGGCCTGGGCATGGGCGGCTTCGGTGCCTCCCGCGCACTGTCCACTCGCAACGATGAGCCAAGCCGGGCCAGCCGCCCGTGGGACAAGGGCCGTGACGGCTTCGTGTTGTCCGACGGCGCCGGTGCCCTGGTGCTCGAAGAACTGGAGCATGCGAAGGCACGTGGTGCGACCATCTATGCCGAGCTGGTCGGCTTCGGCATGAGCGGTGACGCCTACCACATGACTTCGCCGCCCGACACCGGCGAAGGCGCTGCCCGTTGCATGACCAACGCCTTGCGCGATGCCGGCATCCAGCCGCAAGAAGTCAGCTACATCAATGCCCATGGCACCTCGACCCCAGCGGGCGACATCGCCGAAGTCGCGGCGATCAAGCGCGTGTTCGGTGAGCATGCCTACAAGCTGGCGGTCAGCTCGACCAAGTCGATGACTGGCCACCTGCTGGGCGCTGCAGGTGCCGTGGAAGCGATCTTCAGCGTGCTGGCGATCAACAGCCAGATGGCCCCGCCCACCATCAACCTGGACGAGCCGGACGAAGGTTGCGACCTCGACTTCGTGCCGCACCAGGCACGCAGCATGCCGATCGATGTGGTGCTGTCCAACTCGTTCGGCTTTGGTGGCACCAACGGTTCGCTGGTGTTCCGCCGGTTCGCCGGTTGATGCAAAGCTGGCTCGATGGCCAGCCGGCGGCTGCGGTGAACCTGCAGAACCGCGGCCTGGCCTACGGCGATGGGCTGTTCGAGACCATCGCCGTACGTGGTGGCCGGCCCAGCCTGCTGGACGGCCACCTCGCACGCCTGGCGCTGGGTTGCCAGCGGCTGGCAATCAGTGCCGACCTGGCGCTGGTGCGCGACGAACTCCTGCGCTATGCCAGCCAGCTCGGAGATGGCGTAGCCAAACTCATTCTTACTCGTGGCGACAGCCAGCGCGGTTACGCGCCGGTTGCCGGTGCCGCGCCGCGGCGTATCCTGCAGGGCAGCCCATTGCCCAGCTATCCTGTCGAACATGCCGAGCATGGCGTGCGCCTGTTCCCGTGCCAGACCCGGCTCGGGGAACAACCGCTGCTGGCCGGTCTCAAACACCTCAACCGCCTGGAGCAGGTACTGGCCCGTGCCGAATGGCAGGACAGCGAACATGCCGAAGGCCTGATGCGTGACGGGCAGGGCAGGGTGATCGAAGGGGTGTACAGCAATCTGTTCCTGGTGCGCGATGGTGTGCTGCTCACGGCTGATCTCAGCCGCTGTGGCGTCGCTGGCGTGATGCGCGCTGCGTTGCTGGAGCAGGCAGCGCTGCTGGGCATCCCGGGGCAGGTGTGCGACCTGCCGTTCGAGGCGCTGGAGCAGGCCGATGAAGTATTTGTCTGCAACAGCGTCTACGGTGTCTGGCCCGTGCGCGGCGTTGCCGCGCTAAACTGGTCGCCGGGCCCGCTCACCCGTAAACTGCAGGCCGTTGCCCGTACGTTACTGGAAACCTGAATTCGTGAGACGTAAATTCCTGCTGCTGCTGGAAATGGGCTTGATCCTCGCCGGCCTTGCCGTGGGCTGGTCGGCCTGGAAGGTCAACTCGGTCCTGCAGCAGCCCCTGCACGTGACAGAAGAGCGTCTGCTCGACGTGCCCAATGGCACCAACCCCAATCGCATGTTCTATCGCATGCAGAGCGAAGGGTTGCTCAACGATGCCGTCTGGTTGCGCCTGTACTGGCGCTTCAACATGGCCGGCACTCCCCTGCACACTGGTGAGTACCGCCTGACCCCTGGCATGACCGTGGAGCAACTGTTCGATGCCTGGCGCCGGGGCGATGTGGTGCAGTACAACCTGACCCTGGTCGAAGGTTGGACCTTCCGCCAGGTGCGCTCGGCCGTGGCCAGGCATGAAAAGATCAAGCATACCCTGGACGGGCTTTCCGATTCGGAAGTGATGGACAAGCTTGGCCATACCGGCGTGTTCCCCGAGGGGCGCTTCTTCCCGGACACTTACCGCTTCGTGCGTGGCATGACCGACGTCGAGCTGCTGCAACAGGCTTACATGCGCCTGGACGAAGTGCTGGCCAAGGAGTGGGCCGAGCGCAGCACCGACCTGCCTTATCGTGACCCGTACCAGGCGCTGATCATGGCCTCGCTGGTGGAAAAGGAAACCGGCATACCCCAGGAGCGCGGGCAGATCGCCGGCGTTTTCGTACGGCGCCTGCGTCTGGGCATGATGCTGCAGACTGACCCGACGGTAATCTATGGCATGGGTGAGCGCTACAACGGCAAGATCACCCGCGCCGACCTGCGCGAGCCGACGCCCTACAACACTTACACCATCACCGGCCTGCCGCCGACCCCGATCGCGATGGTCGGCCGCGAGGCGATTCACGCGGCGCTCAACCCGTCCGATGGCACCAGCCTGTATTTCGTCGCCCGTGGCGATGGTAGCCACGTGTTTTCCGACGACCTCGACGACCACAACTCTGCTGTGCGCGAGTTCCAGCTCAAGCGCCGTGCGGACTACCGCTCCAGCCCCGCGCCGCAATCGCAGCCAGAGACACAGCCACAACCAGGTGCGGACGAGGCCCAGCAGCCCGAGGCGCCTGCCGATGAGTCACCTGCGCAGCCAGCGCCCGACCAGCCGCCTGTGCAGGACGCCCCTGCCGGCGGCGCGCAAGCGGCCGAGCGGCCGATGCCTGACGAACAACATTAAGGACTGCCTGTGAGCGGCTTGTTTATTACTTTGGAAGGCCCCGAAGGCGCGTTATATTCCTTTCACCTTCAATGTAAACCAGCCGCATTACAATCCCTTACGCTGTAATGTAAACCAGAGTTCCACTCAACTCTCTTCCCTCGCCCTGGCCTCCGGAAGGATCTGCTGGGTAGGGGGTAGCTAGGAGCAGGGCACGCTGCTGCCTTGACGATTACAATCTCTTCTATCACGCTGTAAACCAACACCCCCCATCAACCCACAGCTACCAGGAAAGCAAATGGCGCAAGGCTGTCTGATCGTATGCGACGGAAACAACGGGGCGGGTAAGTCTTCGGTTATCCGTGCCATCGAAGAATTTCTCCTCGACCGTAACCACCAAGTGATCGTTACACGTGAGCCTGGCGGTACCAGAATCGGCGAGAAGATCCGCAATGTTGTTCTCGATCCCGAAACCCCAGAGCTTTGCGATACGACGGAATTGCTTCTGTTCGCTGCGGCGCGCGCTCAACACCTGAAGGAAAAAATCATCCCAGCCATTGAGGCCGGGAAAATCGTGATCTGTGATCGATTCACTCCGGCAACGATAGCTTTCCAGCATTACGGGCGGGGCATTCCGCTTAGCCTGGTGCAGAGCATCAACAGCTTTGCGCTTGAGGGGTTCTCGCCTGATCTCAACATCATCCTGGATGTGGATCCGGAGATTGGGATGAAGAGGGTAGCTTCTCGCGGTGAAGGCTTGGATCGAATGGAAATGCAGAAGCTTGAGTTCCTGACCAGAGCCCGTGAAGGGTTCTTACGCCAGGCAGAGGAGGCGCCAGACACGTTCGTAGTGATTGATGCCTCTCAATCGTTTGGGGAGGTAAGCCGCGATGTGCTTGCTGTTGTCGATGCCCTGCTGGCTAAGCTCGCGTAGGTGCCGCCATGCGATACCTACACAAGTATCGCAGTGAAACAAGTGCTATAGCGACTGATCAAACAGTCATTTCGTCGAATTACCTTGAAAGACCTGAGTTCGATTTCTCAATCCCTTTGCATGCCGGCCTGCATTACGTTTTCGTGGCAGGTGTGGGCTTGGTCACTAATGCAAAGGGATATGAGTTGCGAATGGCCATCAATAAGTTCCTAGACTTTACTGCCGAATATAATTCAAAGGTCGTGCCGGCCCTACAGATTACGGTTCTCAATGATGTTGGGGCAGAAGAATATAAGCGCTTTGAAGAGTTTTTGCGCCTAAATAATTCAAGGTTGTATTTAGCGATTCGTTTGAAGTCAGCAATAAAACATGTTGCTCGTCGATTTGATGACGGTATGCCAGTACTCAAGCTGCCCGTAATCGAAGAGCCGCCGTCCGCCCCGACGGAGCCGCTAAGTGATCAGGCGGATGATGACTTCTATGAGGTCATGTATAAAGAAGTCGACCTTATACGTGAAAAGCTCTCTTTCCAAGCTGCCTTGGAGCATGCTCAGCCCTACGACAAATGGGAGGTGCGGGAGCTCAGTCGTGATTTGATGTCGTTACGCAAGACTGGACGCTCAGATTGGGTGATAGATCCATTAAGAGCGGCTGCCACATTGGAGTATCATGGTTTTCCTTTTCATTTTCCCCCTGCATGGATTGAGTGTATGCAGGTCGACTCACGAGTTGACACCTTGAGCTTTATGGGTAGAAAACCATTAGAGTTTGTGTTGTCTTGTTGTATGCATAAGGGTTTTCTACGTTTCCGAGCCCCCGGATGCATTAGTTTCAAAGATTTGTTCCAGTTAATGTATCCGACCGCCCAGGATCAAGTTACCCTGGCTCTCTTTATTCAGCGTCAATTGGGTTGGAATAAGGAGTCAGTGTTGGCCCTTGATAAGGATCGCTACCTGCACCCCTTGTCTGAATTTGCTAAACAGGACTCCGTCCTAATCGTTTCTAGTAAGATCAGGTCGCAAGGGCAGGGGCTTGCATACATTAAGCCCAAGCTGGCGGTTGCGACGAGTAAGCGGTCTGACCCTTATTCTGCTTATAACTTGATCCGCCTAGCATGTGATCTTTCGGCCAGGTGCCGAAAGTTCTTTCAGCTTGATCCCAGAATCAAAGTCGACGATAAGCGTCATCAAACACCTTTTCTTCTCTTCCAAGACCCACGGATGCCTTGGGGCGTTCATGAGCGAATCAGTAGTTTAGATGCCCAAGGCTTCTGGAACGAAGGTATGAAGGGGTTCTTGGCTAAGGCGCAGCTAATGGACAATGGCGTCCCCCTCTTGGGCGGAGAGAGCCTTCAAGGGCGGCTACGCGTCACCTCGCTTCAAAAGTCAAAGGCCAAGCACCGCCACCCCTTAGCCCTGACAGCGCTGCTGTACGGTCACGCAGATCGTGTCACAACGGATACCCATTACGATAGCTCTGTGTCAGCGATGTTGTCGCGTAGAAAGCGTTTCCACGCATTCCAAGAAGGCTTCATTAAGAAGACACAGCAAGGTCAATTCAGAGGGTTCATGGGCAAGCCTGCCAGCCAGCAGTCCAAGCATCCCAAATTCCGGATACTCACCCTGATCGGGCATGAAAGGCCGCTGTGGGCATGTCTCAACTGCACTCAGCCTTCCTTCCCTGGTAGCCAGCCATTGGCCTCTGGAGCTCGCTGCACACGTCTGGATAAATGCAATGGCTGTGCACAGTGGTGCGTACTGGAAGATTCGTTGCCATTTCTCATGGATCGACATGCGACCTTAGGAATGCAGATTGAGCGAGATCCTGGTTCGTACAATAACTACGCTAGCGAACTTCAGATTTTACAATATCTTATAGATAAGTTAAAAAACAAAAGTGCGCTTGATTCCGCAACCGCCTATAGAAATAAATACGAAGTTTTGCTGCCGCTGGATCTGAAGTCATTGATTGCCTACATTGAGGATTGATTATGAAATCCGAAGATGAAGAGGATGATGATTTTGAAAAGCTTATGCAAGAAATTGAGAGTGAATCTCGTGAAGCTGCACAGGCGTACTTTGACGAGTTGTATGAGACTGCCCATGGTGGTCAAGTACTTACAGGCGATCAAAGTGATTACTCTGAATTGCTAGATGGGTTTTCCGAAGATTCGGAGTCGTTTGAAGGTGAAGCCGGTTCAGGCCAGCGCATTGGTAATTTAAAATTGAAGCTGAGCGCAAGCCCAGATGGTTTTTTTCCAGTGTCACCATTCTCACAATATATCGATAATAAGTGGGTTTTGCTTGAGGGTGGAGAATTTACCGAGGTTTCCATTATCATCAACAATGCCCGTGCGGACTTGGAGTCACTGAAGCGTGCGGTGTCTTATTATTTCCTGCCCGCGACCAATCCCTTTGGCACAATTAGGAGTTTTGTTTCTTCTAATAATTATGCTGATGCCTTTAAGTATGTTGAGCGCTATGTGTTTGAAGCCAACCAGCTAGATGGTTCAAGAGAGTCGCTGTCAGTAATCAGCGCAGGGGTGTTGAATGAGGCGCTCGATAATGTGAAGATGCAGGGGTCGGCTCACGCTTATAACATGTTATTCTTCTATATTAATTTTTGGTTGGCACTTTCAAACCAAAAGTTGATACCGGAGTATCACTGCCTCAATATCGAGATCGGTCTGATTGATACCCCGGACAGAAGACAAGACATTATTGATGCGATCAGCGCAGCGTTCGTCGGATGGAAGGCTTATTTTGAGAAGGAGTTGGCATCGCTATTAGGGTATGCCTATTTTTGGATTGATGAAGGCTTGCCAGTTTTAAGCACTATCCGAGAATATCTTGAGTCGACCCCCAAGGCTTTGAAGAAAGGCTACAGCGTGACGGCCCGAGATCTGAATTTTGAAAATATTATCCGTCAGAAAGCCTCAGGTGTTGAGATTGTAGGCTGTAATCACGGGGTTAGGTATCAGTCTAGGGTGCTGAAAACAGGCGAGGTTCGCACGTATGAACAACATGTCTATACTTGGCGCTTGAGGTATAAATATGCTATTGATCGCGTGCGCAATGCTCTTTTTATTTTGTTCTGTCTCATGACTGGTATGCGCAGAAAAGAACTTGCTCCCCTAAAGTTTGAAGATGTGAGGAAGTGGGAGGATGGGATCTGGCGGGTTGATTTTTCCAGGTATAAAACCAGCAAGGATCCTAACTATATGGGCGATCCTGATTTTATTACCATACCGGATTACCTCGGGGAAGCATTCGACTCGTATAAGAAGCTGAGGATGTTAGGTGATAATTATCTCAAAGGGTATGTTTTTCAACCTGCTGTGGGTTCCCTTGAATTAAATCGTACCAATAGAATGATTGCGAAGGTGGCTAGGGCAGTTGCGCGGGACACTGGTATTCCTCAGTTGCATATTCATCGCTTTCGTAAGACTATTGCTGAGTTGCTAATCAATGAGTCTGAAGCCAATATTGATGTCATTCGAATGATTTTTGGTCACAGTTCATATGTGATGACTCTCCGATATATTGCTCGTAATCCTTTCATTGTTGCATCGGTTGTTGAGACTCTTAAAGAGCATTTTGCAGAAGACTTTGTAAATGTTGTGCAAGCTATTCACACTGGAGTTTTTGCTGGGGAGGCTGCACATCGAATTGCTGAACAGGTAGAAAATCGCCCAGAGCTATTTAATGGCAAGGTTTTGAAGGCGACGATTATGCAGTATGTGAGCCATTTGTTAGAAGGTGGATCACTCCTCAAAATCCAACGCACTTCAGGTTGCTGCGAAAAAGAAGAAATTTCGCTATTTCGAGCTGGTTTCGATACAACCCGTTCAAGTATGAGTCCTGAGCCTTTGAGTGGCCGGGGCTGAAGCAGGGAAATTTAAAGAAGGAGAGTGGGTATGGTTCAACGGCGTGAAAAACGGCCAGATACAGCGGCCTGTGGTAATCCCAAGTGTTCGCGAAGCAACCTTGATCTCTCAGCGTATCGTAGCTCGCACCCTCGTGAGGAGGTGGAGCGGGAGCGTATCCATTGGAGCGCGTACCCAATACTGGATGGTGATGTCCTGTTCTGCACATGCGGCCACTACACGGTCTTCTATAACCCAAGCTTCCGGTCACCACCTGTTCGCTAGCCAGTTCCTCGACAGGAATGCCTCTGTTGAACGCAACTGGTCGCCATACGCGAGCCTTTGATGGAAACGACTCCCATCATGGCGCGTGATTCGAAGTGTGATGCGCGCTTGGCGTTGTGGATCGCCATAGGAGGGTCACCCCTATGGCGTGCCGCTGTCGGCTACGAAGCTAACTGGCGAGATTCCTCGATGAGGGTATCAAGGAAGCCAAGCACATGCTCGGAGGATAGGAGGTGTAGATGCGGCGGCGTTCCTCCTCCCCGTATACACATCCCAACAAAGTGAAATCGTTCACCGAACCTAGCAAATACAGGCCCTCCGCTCATCCCATTCAGGGGAACAGAGGGGAGGTGTTGGTCGAGCTTCATCGAGTAAACATCATCGGTGAGTGGACGCTCGGTTAGCAGGCCAGATGCTACGAAGGGATGCTCCTCAAAGTCGAAGTTTGTGGTGTCAAAATTCTCCTCAAACCCTGGGTAGCCGACCCCATAGACCCGTTGATTGGGGCCTACATCCGAGATCTTGCGACATAGGTCGTCAAGATTCCATGACCACCACTCGATCTCAGGGGCAGTACTGGCCACGTCGATTTGCCATACGAAGACGTCTTCATAATCGTCCTGATAGACTTCTGATCCTTCGAGTGGATGCCGTCCAGCATCCACTGGCAAAATCTCTTTGGACTCAGCCAGCACTAACCTGAATATCGCAGGGTCGACTCCGTCAACGACGTGTTTGGCAGTGATCGCGAATTGTTTTCCTTTGTAGTTCACTACAAAGAATGACCCCAAGCCGTATCGGGGGTTATGCATACACGGTTTACCCGGTAGCGTTTGCCAGATGACCGGGCGCGTGCCAGTCAGCAATCCTCTCTCTATTTCAATCCACGCTGCTTTTTCTGCCCGCTCTCGCCAGTACAGTGCCTCACGCTCAAACTCTTCGTCACTCAAACACAGTTCTTCTGCACTGCTATCTGTGAGTAGGCGATCAAGTTCAAAGATAGCAGGGCTGTACAGCCAATCCGCTGCATTTTTAAGGTCGTTGTACGCCAGCCTAGCGGCCCGTCCTACCCAGCGCATGGCTTTGCTGTAAGCGTCGAGGCCCAAGCCTGCTTCTCTGCCGAGCAGAACGGTTCGGAAGGCCTCCTCGCCTGATTGTTCAACCAGATCGATCAATAAGGGCAGACATGCGTCGTCGATGATCCTGTACCGCTCCACATAGACTTCAGGTTCTTCCAAGATGTAAGTGCGCTGCGGAAGAAAATGCCTGGTACTCAAATCTCAGCTCCTGATCTTCCCTCATGACTTGCTGATAGAGGGGTTTGGTTCTGGCTCGTGGTTGTGTCCAGGGCAGATTGTACAGCCTGCAGGAGTGAGCGACCCTGGACTGAAGCCAGTGTTACTGAGCAACCTCGACCTCGGTGAGCGTTAACATGCTTTTGCGAGCCTAAGATGACCACGGTAGGGTCGCAGGACACGTCTGGCCCGATGACGCGTGACGAGCTGAAGGATCTGGCGTGCCTGGGCTTTTCTGCAGATCTGGTAATGCAATCCTTCTGTCACACCGCAGCGTACCCAAAGCCTGTGGATGTGGTAACCCACCACACGCTTCCTGACTTCATGACGAATCGAGGAGGCGTTTCGCTGCAGCCCGGTGACGGAATCATTCACAGCTGGTTGAACCGGATACTGCTGCCCGACACTGTCGGTACGGGTGGTGACTCCCATACCCGTTTCCCGCTGGGTATTTCGTTCCCGGCTGGCTCTGGTCTGGTTGCATTTGCGGCGGCTACCGGTGTGATGCCACTGGATATGCCAGAGTCCGTCCTGGTGAGATTCAGCGGCAAGCTGCAGCCCGGAGTCACTTTGCGTGATCTTGTCCATGCCATTCCGTACTACGCGATCAAGGAAGGGTTGTTGACCGTCGAGAAGAAGGGCAAGAAGAACGTGTTCTCTGGGCGCATTCTGGAGATCGAAGGGTTAGATCACCTGACCGTTGAACAGGCATTCGAGCTCTCCGACGCCTCAGCTGAACGCTCTGCTGCCGGCTGCACGATCAAGCTCCCTGAGAAAGCGATTGCTGACTACCTGAACTCGAACATTACGCTGCTCCGTTGGATGATCACGGAAGGTTATGGTGATGCTCGTTCACTGGAGCGCCGTGCCCAGGCGATGGAGGAGTGGCTGCGCGCGCCTTCTCTGATGTCGGCTGACCCTGATGCCGAATATGCAGCTGTCCTCGAAATTGACCTGAACGACATCCGTGAGCCCATCCTCTGCGCCCCGAACGACCCAGACGATGCGAGGCTTTTGTCCGACGTCTTTGGTGACAAGATCGACGAAGTATTCATCGGTTCATGGATGACCAATATTGGCCATTTCCGGGCTGCTGGTAGGTTGCTGGACAAGGTTGTGGGATCAATTCCGACTCGACTTTGGCTTTCACCTTCCACCAAATGGATCAGCATCAGCTGATGCAAGAAGGCTTTTATGGCGTCTTCAGGCGAGTAGGCGCGCGCACGGAAATTCCGGGTTGCTCACTTTGCATGGGTAACCAAGCCCGAGTCGCATCCAACTCCACTGTAGTATCGACCTCTACTCGAAACTTCCCAAACCGCCTGGGCGATGGGGCAAACGTCTACCTGGCCTCCGCTGAGCTGGCGTCTGTCGCCGCGATTCTCGGCAAGCTGCCGAGCTTGGAAGAGTACATGCGTTACGCCAAGGTCATCGAGGAGATGTCCGGCGACATCTATCAGTATCTCAGCTTCGACCAAATCGCGAGCTTCAAGACGGCTGCTGATCGAGCGCGAATCGCTGCCGTGCCAGTGTAGCCATACGGCGCTTTGAAAACTGCCCTGCAGGGACGCAGGGCGGCTTTTTCTCGTGACCGCTCTCATGCTGAATGCGCCGGTACGGGAGCTATTTTCTGATGGCTTCATGGTATGATGTCATTTTGATTACTGCCATCAGGGAAGCTGTCTTGAAAGGGAAATTGTTCAAAACCATCTTCGGTGTATGGTTTGTGGTTTGCGCGCTGAGCTTTCAGACTTCTTCCGCAGCGACAGCCCTTTCTGAGTTTTCCAAGTCTCATCAGATTGACTCGTTTGATCTTGACCATGGAGCCCAGGTTCGAACTCACCGCTTTGGTGAGTATCAGTTGGTCGAGCTCTATATTCCTGCTGCAAAGGCTGCATTAACCGTACACGATTTAAGAACAAAAGAAGTTGCGGTTCAGGCTTATCGTGAACTGCAAAACAAAAATACGTTAGCGATAGTCGGTGGAGGCTTTTTTGGCTACAACAGGCATGGCCAAGAGCAACCGATAGGACTTGTAAGGGTTGATGGGAAACGTAAGATTTCAGTAATGCCGTGGTCTCATGGAGGTGTCATTGCCTCTGACGGTAAAGGAACATTACGTATTTTTCCCGCCAGCAGTAAAGGGCAGGGAGGTCGCTGGAAATATGCTTTGCAATCGAAGCCAATCATAATCCTCAATGGGAATGTGGATGTGGCAAAAAACTTACGCGACGCTGAGTATAATCGTGTCGCAGTGGGTGTCACCGTCCAAGGGGATGTACTGGTTGTTGGGTTGTTTCAGAGCTTCGGCCAAGCTGCGACTTTAGTTCAGTTTTCACACATATATAAGTCCCTCGCCGACGAGCGTGAGTTAAAAATTCTCAGGGCGCTTGCTATGGATGGCGGTGCGGGTGCTCAAATTCATATTCCAAAGCTAGGGTTGGTTTATGGAGATACGGGGTTGTCTTACTTCCCTAATGCGCTTCGCTTTGATGCTGTAGTGGAGCGTTAGACGTTAAATGAAAAAGATATCCAAAATCCTTCTCAGGTATTGGCGGCAGTGGAAAGGTGGGGTTGTCCTCTTGTTGAGCTGCTTGGGAGGAGTTATTGCCTGGGTTGGTGCCACTTTTAGTGATGAAATCAAGTCGGCCCTCAACCTACAAAATGCAGAAGTCACAATTTCAACAGGTAACTCGAAGGTCGAGGTAAACAAGAAGATTGATATTGAGGCGAAAGTTAATTCCATCGGCTATCAAAGCCTATCGCCTGGTGTCTTTTCTTTGGTGATTAATCATGAATATGTGACTGTGAAGCCTAAGTCAAGTGTCAAGCTGGAGGCTATTTCTGGAACTTCTCCGGTTGATGTTCCTGAGGTCAAGGTTATCAAGATGCCGCCTGGACGATTGACCGTTAGTGCAACATATGTCTCTGGCGGGCTGCAGGTGAGGTCTAACGAGCTTGTTATTGAGGTGGTGCCTCCTGCAAAGATTATGTATCCTCATTTCGATAAGAGTGACACTGGGCGGGTTAACTTATCAGGGGAGTGGAATATTGTTGTAGGTGGTGTAACAGGTACGATGGTGCTCAGGCAGGGCACTGACAACAAAGTCTATGGGACGTATGAGCTACCAGGTGGGAAGTGGCGCGCCGGCGAAATCACTGGCTTTAAGGACGGTAAGACATTTCGGGTGCACTTCAGCGTTCCAGGGAAAGATAAAACCGAAACCATCCGAGTTGCTGGATATTTTGAAATTCAGGGGGTTCACGGGGATTACATTGAAGTGACCGGTTGCGCGTACCACTTGCGCAAGGCAAATATTATATACGGCAAAGTAGGGGTGGAAGGGGACTGCAAGACGCCTCCTAATTACGATTACTGGAAAGTTTTGCAAGTCGCCACATTTTACGCTGCGTCACCTTTCGAACAGCAAGATTGAAATGAACGAGTAGGCTGTTAGATTGGACTTTTCAAGGTTGTCGTCGTAGGGCCTAGATCAGCGAGGCTGGGCTCAGTTTACGACAACCGTCCCCACCAAGGGCACGCCCAGGTGTCCTCGGTGCGACCACCTCTACAACCGGATCTCGGGGAGCTATTTCTCGACCTTCTCGATCCTGCCGCCGCAAGCTACCTATTTTCGTGGTAATCAGAGCGGCAATCGTTCGGCACGTAGATGGCGCCGGTGGGTAAGCATTGGGCATGCTGAGAGCATCAAATGCTCGCAACCGTTGTGTGGGGCACGCCAGGGCCAGGATTCTAGTACCAAGTGATGTAGTGAGTTCAGCATCTGAAGCTACAGTTCTCCGGATGGAATTCTCCATTGCCAAGGAACGATTGATGCGCATAGCCAAACTGGTTGTACAAAATTTCCGAGGTATCCGGTCTCTTACCTGGCAACCAGGCTCGCAAGCAATGAGCTGCATCATAGGCCCCGGAGACAGCGCCAAGACCACCGTACTGGATGCGATCGAAGCGACGCTATCACCCAGGTGGATCACCTTCAGCGAATCCGATTTCCATCTCGGGAACAGCTTGAGCTCCGTCAAAATCGAAGTGACGATTGCCGAGCTCTCAAGAGCGCTGCTCTCCGATCAGCGCTTTGGTCTTTACATTAGGGGGCTGGCCGATGACGGAACTGTCTACGATGAGCCGGAGGCGCATCACGATCCAGCTTTGACCATACGGCTCACGGTCGATGCCACCATGGAGCCTGTATGGGAACTTATTTGCGACCGGTATCCCACACCTCGCGTACTTTCAAACCGTGATAGGTCTTTGTTCGGCGTAGTGAGGTTGGCCGGTGAAGAAGCCCGCCATTTGACCTGGGGGCAAGGGTCTGTACTCGCGAAAATGACTGGCGATGCCGAGGGTGCAGCGAACCAGTTGGCGGATGCCTATCGTGTGGCAAAGCAGACTGCGAACCTTTCCTCGATTCCTTCACTGGTTGAGACGGCAGCGCGGGCGGAGGTGCTCGCCAAGCAGTTGGGCGCGTATGTGCATGATTCGTTCGGGCCCGATTTGGAATTGGGACGAGGAGGATTTAGTTCGGGTTCGATCGCGCTGCACGATGGCAATACCCCGCTGCGGATGTCCGGACTTGGCACGCGCCGGTTGGCCACGTTGGCCATCCAACGCGCTTCGATCAAAGAGGGTGCGATTGTTTTGGTGGACGAGATCGAGCAAGGGCTTGAGCCTCACCGCGTACTCGGTGCGGTCTCAGCGCTGCGCAGTGCCCAAGAGCATGCGAAGTCCAGCAGCTCACCCACCGGCCAGCTCCTGATCACAACGCACTCGGAGGTCGTGCTTTCAGAGCTGAAAAGCCACTCCCTTTTCATCATGCGTCGTGGTCGTGACGGTGATGCGTTCATCAGCGCAGTACCCTCTGAAGCCTTCTCTAGAATTCTCAAACATGCGCCCAGGGCGCTCTTTGCCCGCAGAATACTTGTTTGTGAAGGCGCAACGGAATTGGGGCTTATGCTGGGGCTGCGTGAGTTGTTTCGTGCCCGGCATGCTGATGTGCCGATCGAGCACCTCGGGGTTGCTATCGTAGACGGGAATGGAGCAGCGGCGCCGTTGCTGGCCACTGCTCTAGCAGGTCTGGGGTATTCGACTGCGCTTTTTAGAGACTCAGATCAACCACTGAAAGGCAATACGGTGAGCCTCCTTCAAGCGAACAACGTTCAGGTGTTCGAGTATGGGGAGGCGATGTGTACTGAGCTCGCGCTGTTCAGTGCCGCTTGGCCAGATGTCGCGGACAAACTGATCGGCGCTGCTATCGCCTCGCTGGGGCAGGCCACAATCCTTGCTCAGCTACGTCCTGCATTTCCAACCAGTGATGTGACGACATCTACGGCGAATTGGGTGCCGCCCATACCTGGCGCAGATCCTGTCTGGCTGGCCTTGGCGAAACTTGCAATCCAATTCAGGTGGTTTAAATCCGAGGAGCGTGGGCGGGGCATATCAGCGGTCGTTGACCAAATCGTGCAACAGGGTCAGCCAAGTCCGTTTTCGCTATGCATCCGGGGACTGGAGCGTTGGGTTTATGGAGAGTGATTTCAACTGGTTAATGGGCCTTAATGCCCGGTCAGTGGTGGCTCCCGCCGGCCATGGAAAAACCGAACTGCTTGCTAGGGCCGCCGCCCAAGGGCAACGCACATTGATCCTCACCCACACCCATGCCGGGGTGCATGCGATTGGCGCAAGAATCAAACGTATGGGGATTGCCAAAGACTCCATTACGATTGACACCATTGCCAGTTGGGCCAGCCGCTACGCCTATGCGTTTCCCAAGCTTGCAGGCCATCCGCCTCGTAACCCCAAGGGGGCCGAGTGGAACCAGGTCTACCAGGGGGCGCTGAATGTATTGTCGAGCCCTGTAACTCAGCGAATCGTCCAGGCTTCGTACGATCGTGCATTCATCGATGAGTATCAGGACTGTGAAAGTTACCAACATGCCATTGCTGTAATGTTGGCTCGGATCATCCCAGTCCTCGTTTTTGGCGACCCCATGCAGGGAATTTTCGAGTTCGTCGAGACCAAGATCAATTGGGGGGAGCGGGTGATTCCGGACTTTCCAGTTGCTTCCGAGCTAGTGGTGCCGCACAGGTGGAGTACGTCGAATCCCTCACTCGGAAAGTGGATCGCGGATACGCGTAATCGCCTACTTGCGGGGCAGCCTATTGACCTGAGAGAGGGGCCGATTACCTACCTACCTGCAGACAATGCCTTTGACATGGGGCTGTTCTTCGACGGCTTCGACAATCGAGAGGGTTCAACGGCTGCAATCCATTGCCGTCGGAAAATCTGTGACAATCTAGCAAGTGCAACACGTGGTGCGTTCCAAGCGATTGAGGAAATCGCCGCCGCGCGCCTGATGACTTTCGCGGGCCAATGGGACGACTCCCAGACCAACCGGCAGAAAGCTGAAGCGTTATGGTCGTTGCTGGGCGATTCCATGCATAGGAACCTGGCCCAGCTTACGCCACCTGACAATCTCTACGAGATCGACGCGCGTCGGCAAGCTTCATGGGATGTGCTGATGAGCACCGGAAGCGCCCACAGCGGCGGCGATGTGATTTCTCATGAGCGAGGTCACCCCCTGTCCCGCGTCTTTAGAGGGGAACTGCTCAATGATGCAAAGCGTGCACTCATTGAGCTGGCCTTCGGACGGAGTGAGTCGCTCACCCAAGCATGTCAGCACGCCCGGCAACGCCTGAGCCACACTGGCCGACCTCCGGTCAAACGAGTGGTATCAACGCCGCTGCTTTTGAAGGGCTTGGAGTTCGATCATGTTCTGATACCGGATGCCACTCACTTTCTGAACGAACGTTTTGCCGCAGCCAAGCTCTTCTACGTCGCGATCTCGCGAGCTAGGCATACACTTTCAATCGCATCATCAAATCCGATCCTGCTTTTTCCGAAAGCGACTCTCTAGTCAATCACCGTTAAGTATCCCGCCAGGAATATGCCTGAGGGCCGATTACCACCATGGCGGGCATCAATGTCGACCGGATCGTCAGGTGGTTTCGAGGCAGATTCGTTACGAAACGTTTTTGTACCTTCGCTTGTAGCCCGGCTCAAAGCGGCGGAGGATCGCAAAGGCTTTCCCCCTCAGCGAGGCTGAGGTGTTTAAGATCTGAGATAATGCAGCCACGACAGCGGTGCCCTTTAGAGTCGCCCTTTCGTTAGAAGATGAGCGGGGTTATCAATACAGCGCCCAGACGACTGCTGGAGGGATTAGCAGCGCACTGTCGGAAGATTTAAGGTCTGTATATAAAAATTGAAAAATTCTAAAGAGGTTAGCAGGGATGAAGCTAGTAGTTAATGATTCACGCATTCTCGATTTTCCGAGTCGAGATGCAGCAGAGCTCTTTCTTAATGAAGAGCGATCAAGCTGGGAGTGGCTCACGCAGCTGCCAGATCAGTTGAAGAAAGGGGCGAAAGAGTTATCGGCTCTCATACTTGAGTTGCCCATTATTGAAGCTATGCACATACCCCTGGGGGAGGGTGATGAGGACGAGGCTAGGTTAGGCACTTCGGAAAAACCATTTGTTACTCAAGATAGTGAGGAGGGTAGATTTATTATTGATGTGCTTAAATACTATGATTATGTTGTAGCTTATTACTGCGTCCTCTTTTTAAATGATCAATTTCGATATGAGGCGTATAATAATTCTGCGCTTTCCGAAACCCTGAGAATGCCCAAGTATGAGTACGAAAAAAACACTGCAATGACCTTGTGTCTCAGTTTGGGTAATTATGATAATTTTCTAGGCGTGCGACGCCAGTCTGAGTTTCAAAATATTCTTGACGAACAACGCAGCGATCAAGCGCAGTTCAAGAGTCAAGCAGAGTTGTTGGTCAAAAATCATAAGTCTTCTGTTACTAAACACCTGCAAGATCTTACTAAGGCTAATGATCGTGCCAAGTTTTTCTTGACTCGACGGTTGAGTGCTGTAGATGTTCTAACCAGGCGTGGGGTTCGACACGCAAAGGCCGCGGTCGATGAGTCAAAAGCGCTATATGAGTCAGCTGTTGGTGATTCCAAGGCTAGTTATGAAAACGCTATCGCCAGTCTCAAGGCTGCGCAGGCGGCGTACACAGAGCAATTGGATCTTAAATACTCTGTGAACTATTGGAAGGCTCGAAAATGGTCACATATTCGTGCCAAGTATGGATGGCTTACAGCGGTGATATTAGGCCTTGGGCTAATGTTGGGATCTGTGGGTATGTATTTCGCCGTGGGTGGGCTAACAAATATTTCGCACTATTTGAATGGTATTTATCATATTGGTTTTGAGTCTCCGCAGGTGAGTTCAGGGCCGCAAGTATTGACCTCTGGTGTAAATGCTATTCTTGCCAGTTCCGAAATTGCCAGCGTTGCTACCAATCTTACGGGCGCTGTTTTGTTGATTGCTTTGCTATCAATATTGATTAGGATTGCGCTTCGGCAGTTTAGTACGCATGCGCAGTATGAGCTCGATGCCAGTGAACGCATAACGTTCATCAAAACTTATCTTGCGCTAATGCAGGAGAAACAAATTAAAGCGGATGAAGACCGAAAGCTTATATTGGAATGTATATTCAAAGCTAGTTCAAGCTCGGCAACTCCAGAAATTGCTTTCTCTTTGCCCTTTGACGCAATAACTAAAGTTTTGGGCGATAGGAAACCCTGAAATGTTTCGGATCGAGAATCTGTCTCCAACCAGCCGAGCAGCGAGTAGATGAGTGATCTAGAGCTCGCTGGACGGTTGGCATCGTCATTGTGTGCCCGCTCATAAAGGCTGGGCCAGAGGCGTGAGTATGGTGGCCCGCTAGGGCCGTAACGTGGCAACGCCAGGGTTCGGTTCTCGACAGCGGCGCCCAGAAAGGGCCGCGTTCGACGTGCCGGCCATCTAAACTGCTCACCGGTGGATTGACCAAGTGAATGCAAAACGCTTTACTGTATAAATATACAGTTTAGGCGTTTTCGTCATGGTCACCATCCTCGGCCCTCTTGAATCAAGCGGTGCGAAGTTCCCGCTCTTTTCCTTCCATGTCCCGGCAGGTTTTCCTTCGCCTGCGGCGGATCACCTGGAAAAGCGCATTTCCCTCGATGAGCTTCTCGACGTCCGGGCGCCGCACATTTACCTGGTGCGTGTTGAGGGCGACTCGATGATCGGTGCCGGCATCTACCCTGGCGACCTCGTGATCGTGGATCGCTCCATCGAGGCTGAACCAGGCCACATTGTTATCGCCGCAGTGAACTGCGAACCGCTCTGCAAGCGGCTGGCTCGTGATGGTAGTCAGGTAGTTCTCAAGTCGGAGAATCCGCGCTACCCATCCAGGTACCTGCTGGAGGGGGAGGAGCTTCAGGTATGGGGTGTGGTGACCTACAGCGTACGCAGTCATGACAAAGCCTGAGCGCGTCTTCGCCCTCATCGACTGCAATTCCTTCTACGCCAGCTGTGAGCGTGTTTTTCGCCTGGATATCCGCAACAAGCCTGTCGTCGTTTTGAGCAACAACGATGGCTGCGTGATCGCTCGCTCGACGGATGCCAAGCCATTCGTGAAGATGGGTGAGCCGTACTTCCAGATCAAGGACAAACTCCGTAAGCATGGCATCGTCGCTTGCTCTTCGAACTACGAGCTCTACGGCGACATGAGCGAAAGGGTGATGACCGTCATCGAGTCCATGGTGCCTGCGGCGGAGGTGTATAGCATCGACGAAGCCTTCGCCGAGCTTACCGGAATGCCTGGTGATCTTGAGCGCTTAGGTCGCCAGATCCGCACCGAGGTGTACCGGCGCACGGGCATTCCGGTCGGTGTCGGTATCGCGTCGACGAAGACCTTGGCGAAGTTGGCAAACCACGCGGCAAAAAAGTGGCAGAGCCATACCGGTGGCGTGGTTGATCTGCGAGACCAGGCCAAGCGCGATTGGGTGCTCAAAAAGTGCGAAGCCGGTGATGTGTGGGGCATAGGCCGTCGCCTTTCTGCCCACCTGGCGGCAATGAATATTCGCACCGCGTGGGAGCTGGCCCATGCAGATGCCTGGTCGCTCCGGAAGCAGTTCAGCGTGGTGCTGGAAAAAACTGTACGGGAGCTTGGTGGTACCAGTTGCTTGCAGCTAGACGAACCGGATCCACCCAAAAAGGAAATTTGCTGCAGCCGTATGTTTGGTTCCAGGCTCACCGAACTGGCTCCGATCAAAGAAGCAGTGGCCACCTACACGTCGAGGGCTGCGGAAAAGCTGCGTGCCCAGTATTCCCTCTGTAAACGCCTACGGGTGAGCATCCGCACAGGGATGTTTAATCCGGATGAGGCTAAGTACGCCAGCGGCGTCCTTGTCGAGTTGCCATATCCAACGGACGACACGCGTTTGCTGACAAAAGCGGCGCATGAGGGGGTGGAGCGAGTGTTCCGGGAGGGCTTTCGTTACAGTAAAGCCGAGGTGCTGCTGCTCGACCTCTGCCAGCCGAACGAAACAACAGGTGACCTGTTCGCAACTGCACAACCTGTCGCGAGCCATAAGCTAATGGGTGTGCTTGATGCGGTAAATGGACGATGGGGTAGGGGAACATTGCGTCTGGCGAGCGTGCCGGTCGACCCGTCATGGGGTATGCACCGGGATATGATGAGCCAAAGCTTCACGACACGGGTTGATGAACTTTGGACGGTGTACTGCAAATAGAGGAAGCGTTACGAAGACTGAGACAAGACCTAGTCTAGCGCTTGACTTACAACTGTCTGCGCGTAACTCATCACCCGACCGGAAACGTTGAATAGGTCGGAAGCTGTCACTTGGTACTTTTCACCTACGTCAAAAATTTCCTCAAGCTTTTGCTCCTTGCCCGTACCTGGATCTGGATACCGGCCTGCCCAGCTCACGAAGTGGCTGAGCCCACGGAGAATGGCCTTATCTTTTTTTGAAAGGTCTGGTACGAACGACGCCAAGTCTTCAAGCCGGTGGTGAAGAGTCTTCTTGCCCATCTGGGTGTAACCCTCGATGCCCTCCTGAACGATGATCATTGCCTTGAGACTGACTTCAAGGCTGTAGCCAATGAGCATCATGGCAATGGCGCAGTATTGGCTCTCGCAGACCGCCCGGACGGAAAGCGGCATTTCTGCAAAACTCTGCTCCTTGAGAAGCACTGCTGTTGCAGCCTGAGACATAGCATGCGCTTGAGTCATCCACAGAACTGGGTTCTTCAGCTGCTCGCTCAGAGGTGTGGCGGACGGATCGATAGGGTAGCCAGCATACAAGCTAGCGCTCTCCCATTTCATCGCACCTAAGGCACTGTGTGAAAAAGGGTCTTGAGCAAAGGTTTCCCGCCCTGGGGGGAGTGAGTTACGTTGATTGGCCATGCCGCACGGTGCTTCCATTCTAGTTTTCGATTGGCCTGTCGTGACCCTAACTGGCTAGCTGTCAATCCGTTGTTTTGGATCGACAGCATGACCCTCAGTCAACAAAAAAAGCTCTCACCGACCCTTAGGCGGAGTAGGGGGGTTAGCAGGGCTATCGCCTTGGCTGGTCGGCTGATACCCGGCGCCTGGCTCGGGACGATTGAGCGGCACATGCTCAATAGGCTGATACCCTTTTTTCAAGAGTTCAGGCTGATACCCATTACCAATGATCTGTCCCTTATCGCTCATGCAATTACCCTCGAAATTGACGAAACTCGATGTGAGCTATTTCTGAACCACTGATCAGTACACCTGCGCTGGATTCTACAGCACGAGTGAGGCCGCCATCCTCAACTATCCATTCTTGCTCAAGGTATATTTGCTCGGGGGCGGGGGCGCTGGATGCGAACGACTGTCCACCGTAAAGCCCGCCAATCGTTCCGCCCCCCTTGAGATGTACAATTACCCAATAAGGCTTGCGCTGTTGAAATATGAAATCCCAGGGTTTCGCCGTGGGATGAGGTGCATTCCTCTGAAACACCTCCCAGGATCTCATCCACCGCCACATTACTGCCCATATGACAGGCCCCACCAGCAGAACTACGACGTAGAAGATGCCATAGAGCAGCGGATGTGCATCGCGTAGCGCGCTTCGTTCTACCGCGAAAATCAACCAAAGGAACAGCGCATAGTTGATACAGCTGTAGGCGATTGCATCGACCACCTGGTCTGCAGCGTTGCGCACCACCCCTGGTTGAAGCAGCTGGTAGCACTTGATGCTGATGAAGCCCGGAATGACGAAAGCGATAAACAAGATCAGCTTGTCGGCTGCCCAAATGTCCATATTTCCCTCGTTAGCCACTCTTGATAACAAGCCAGTGTGCCATCAAATTGCCCGCCAAAGGTCAGAGGTTATCTAGTCTCCAACTCTGCTTTGGCTTGGAAATGTGGTGTGCCTTCATGAGAAGGGGGCCTGTGGTGTCGTGGCTGTGGCCAGTTGTACCAACTGGCCAAGCATGCTTACCCTAAGTCCTGATGTTTGTGAATCCAGTGGGCAGGGATGAGGCCATCGTCCTTTGTCTCCCAAGCCGCCACGGGAACAGTGTCAGCGACCTGACCCCAGATGTCCGGGCCCGCGTGTTCAAGCACAATGATCTGAATGAAATGACCTGCACGTTTGAGGCCTTCAGCCAGCACTTCGAAAATTCGGCGAGTGGCAATGACGTCTGCTGGCCTGGCCTGATTCACAGCCTCGAAGCCTGCGTCCAAGGCGTTCACGCCACCCGTGTTGCTCGGAAAATAGACTTGGCTCGGTTGGTCGATCACGATGAAGCTGAAGGGTGGGAGCTTGCGATTTTCTTCCCTCGACAGGTACTCATGGATGCCGAGGAACGTCGCGATGTGGTAACCCATCCAGTTAGCACCACTGCCGATTTCCCACAAAAAATCACGCTGCTTGTGAGATTCAAAGCGAAGCGTGAGTTCTTTCCTGTCTAGGTAAATCTGGGCGCCAGGCGTTCCGTTCAGACCGAACTGATCCGCGTAATCCCCGAACATGGGAGAAAGCTGGGCATCCACCTTCCGCTCTTGCTCAGCCATGTCGGTCAGCGACATCTGGAAGTTGTAATGCCGAATCAGGCTATCCAACTCCGTCACACGCTTCAGTAGGCCTTCGTCTGCCTCAGAGCCTTCCATATGCTTGATCAGCCGGCTGATCTCGCCCGCAACATAGTAGATCTGGCCGATGGCATTGCGGGTGCGCTTATCTTCTTGGATCAAGCGGTTCTGTTCGCGCAGCAAACGAGACAGCTCACGCTCCTCCTTTGCGCGTTGCCGTTTTAGCGTAGCCAGCTGTTTGTCGACAACAGGGTTGTCCTTGAGCGCGTCTGAAATTCGGGTCACCTTGTTGACCCTCTCTTCAAGGTGCTCGATAACCATAGGCAAGGCGTTCGTGAACGAGCCACAGGCGACGCAATGCCCACCGTCCGAAACGCTTTGCTTGAGCCAGTCCAGACCGATGACGTGGGACTTTTCAGTATCAATAGCCGCAACAAATTTTTTGCTGTTGCGAGCCAGGTGGTCAAAGCCATCGATCTGGGCATCAAGTTCGTCGACGATGAGTTGCTGCTTCCCGACCTCCTCAATGACTGTCTTCAGCTTTTCTGAGATATGCAGTCGTTGAGGTTCCAGAAGCGTCTGTTCGAGTCGCCCTTCGTGGGTGGCGATGACAACCTTCTTGAGCAGCTCGATTTTTTCTGCAGCCTGCGCGCTGGTGCGCTCAAGCAGGCCTAGCTGAATACAGCGATCAAACAACTGGTCGACGTCGGCGTAATGGCTCGCCTTGGCCGCATCGTGCACTGCTAGCTGTTTTCGTAACCGCTCCTGCTCACGCTGAGCCTCGTCTCGACGACGCTCATTCATGATGTAGTTCGCATCCACCATGCCGAGCGCATACGGCATGGCACGCTTCAGGCGCTCTTTATGGGCGAACGAGTCAGTTTTGAAGAAAAGGGTGTTCGGGTTTGCCACGATATGCTGCGGCAAGAAGTTAAAAGCAGCCATGTCACGGTAGGAGCTTCGACGGTCGAAGCTGGACGGTTCTTCCTCGTCAGAGTGAGGGAGATCACTGACCCGCACCATGCCATCAAAGGCCGCTTTGTACTGATCCAGGGAGTGGGTGCGGTGAACGGAAGCTGGGATGGCATCCTCGTCGACCTCGATCATGCAGAGATCATTCGAGCCATGGGCGCTACTGGGTGCCCGCCGCGCCACCACATAGGTCGTGTTGAGCAGTCGAATTTTCATTCCAAACCACTCGACTGTATCACGGATGATACCAATAGGGATTTGGCACTTCGTGGATCCCAATACGTAGTCAATGATATGGATAATCGACGATTTGCCCGTGCCGCTCAGTCCGTAAATGATGTTGATTTTCCCATCTTTGAAGGGAATGACTCGTGGCTCCAAGCCTGGGCAGCGAGGCCAGAGGATGACAGCATCAATTGTGAATTTCATTGGGAATTCCAAACAAGAGCTTGTACAAGTTCTCTGTGGTGTCGGTGGCAAACCACTTCGCCAGTTTCTCAGTGGTCTGAAGCATGGATGCGGGAATGGTACTTTTGAGCCCACGTGGCCAGCGGTCGACCAGGACTTGGAACCTCGTCTCATTTCCCCTGGAACCAGTTTTTCCAACGAGGCGAGAGGAGACGGCGAGATTGAGCCCTTGCAGGGTGGTGGCCGCATGGGCCGAGACCCTCTGCTGCAGATCAATTTTCAACACCGGGGTCTCCCTAAGCACGGCCCCAACGCTTGAGCGGCTGGTGCGTTTGCTCAAGGCATCGCGAGAGCTCTGGCTCCATACCAGCGGCAGCACCAACATGAGCTTGGGCAGATCCGGGGTCTGCCCAAGCCCTGCCTCTTGGTATTCGCCTATGAAGTGTGTCAGAAGGAAGCAGGCCAATGACGAGTTGTGGATCAATTGACGATCCAGATACGGCTCACTCATGACTCTTCCTCCGGGGTCGGCGTGTCACGGTGCCAATGAATGGGTGAATCTGTTTCCTCGCCATTGGCCATCCAGTGATAGGTGCCGCTGAACAGGTACTGAGCTGAGGAGTTCACCCGCCCGACCCTCATAGAGAAGGCATCTGGAAACAATGTCTTGGTCATTACATTTCTGTAATCAGCAATGTCGTATTGATCCGATGACTTCATGGTGTCCAGCTGATGGCAATCATTGATTGCTTCCCAGCGG
Organism: Pseudomonas sp. NLJ1; assembly: GCF_049486705.1. Classification (NCBI taxonomy): domain Bacteria; kingdom Pseudomonadati; phylum Pseudomonadota; class Gammaproteobacteria; order Pseudomonadales; family Pseudomonadaceae; genus Pseudomonas; species Pseudomonas sp. NLJ1. The sequence goes on from NZ_CP137735.1 coordinate 4,408,510, forward strand.
TCACTGAGCACACGCTCGGCTGAGTCGAAGTCTTTGGGGAGAACTGAATCGCCCCTGGTTTTCTAGACACTCTCCAAGCTCAGGAAATAGCGTTTCTCATACTCTACTGGAGACAGCTGCATAGCACTGCTGTGTCGGCGTTTAGGGTTATAGAACATCTCGATGTAATCGAAAATATCACTTCGGGCTTCTTCACGGGTTGTGTAGATCTTTCGTCGGATTCGCTCTCGCTTCAAAAGCTGGAAAAAGCTCTCGGCTACGGCATTGTCGTGGCAGTTTCCCCGCCGGCTCATGCTGCTGATTACATTGTTGGCCTTCAAAAAGCTTTTCCAATCCGAGCTACTGAACTGACTGCCTTGATCTGAGTGAATCATAACTTGCTGCTGAGGCTTGCGTCGCCAAACAGCCATCAACATCGCGTCGATAGCCAGGTCGCTGCACATCCTTGGCTTCATTGACCAACCAATTACTTGGCGTGAGAACAGATCCAGCACTACCGCGAGGTAGAGCCACCCTTCATAGGTGCGGATGTAAGTGATATCTGTCACCCAGACCTTGTTCGGCTCACTTACCTTGAACTGCCGCGCGAGGTGGTTGGGCGAGGCCACTGTTGGTTTTCCACCATAGAACCCTGGACGCCGCCGATAGCCCGTTTGAGAACGCAGCCCCTCCGCCTGCATCAAGCGCCTGACTCGATTTCGGCCGCATTCCTCTCCCAGCTCACGCAGGTCATCGTGAATTTTGCGGTAGCCGTATACACCTCCGCTTTCCAGCCAAGCGTCTTTGATCAAGCCAAGCAGACGTTGATCTTCTTTTGCTCGGGCAGATTGAGGCTCGGCCAGCCAGGCGTAATAGCCGCTGGGGTGCACCTTGAGGGTTTGGCAAAGGCGCCGCACCGGGTAATCAGTCGAGTGCTTCTTGATGAAGGCGTACTTCAGCCGCACTCCTTGGCAAAGTACGCGGCGGCCTTTTTTAAGATGTCTCGCTCTTCCGTCACGCGCTTGAGTTCAGCGCGTAGCTTGCGCAGTTCGGCCTGCTGATCGTCGTCTTGCTGACGCTGCTCTTGGGGCTTGCTGTAGACCTTGATCCAGGCGTAAAGACTGTGCACGGACATGCCCAGGCGCTGGGCGACATCGGCGACAGGTTTGCCTTTCTCGGTCACTTGCTTGACCGCTTCGATCTTGAATTCTTCGGGGTAACGCTGACGACTCATGGCACCTCCTATTTGGGCCTCATTATGAGGCTTGGAGGTGTCTACGAAACCAGGGGCGATTCACAGGCTCATTTCTCGATTGATTATCGAATACGTAATTGTGTCCGAACCACACGCATTTTTTTGAGTGCATTGGTGTCCTCTGAATGGATTTAAGTTAAGCTGCCCACGCTAAGTAGGGTAGTCGTAGGGCGAATGTGTGCATCTTACCCCAATTCAATATTCCTGCAATTGTGGCGTATTGAGTGCGAAATTTTGTGTGTGTTCGGCGTCGGCTATCACCTGGATACGCCTTAGGGTACGTGTAGCTTGCGCGCTGGTCGCCATAACGTACGAGTTGAGGGGAGGGGTGGAGAGGTTGGTCAGGGGGGGATGGAGAGCCCTGTCAATTAATATTAATAGTGATGCCTCAGGTGGTTTTCTTTGTTCGGTTTTTGAAGGTTGTTTCCTGAATTGACGAAATATCAATTTATGGGCTAACTAGGCTTTTGGGTGAAGGAGGCGAAAAGTTTCTCCAAGCTCTTGCGGTTTTCACGGTCTGTGCCTATGTTTTCTTACATCTCAATATGGTCGCTCTTCAAGCTTAAAAGTTGTAGGGGGTGAATGTTTTGGTATTTTGTTCTAGAGGGATTCAAAATGACCAAAGGATTTGATATTTTCACAGTTCCCCGAGTGGCTCATTATTTTCGAGATGTTGATCTCCATGGCAACGCCTGTCCAGAGTTTGTACCTGAGTCATTCCCCACTTACTGCCAGCCTGATGACGATGAATGGTCGGCAGGACTTCTCCAAAGGATTGCACTGCGTTTGCATCATCTTTGGCCTACTTACGGCATCCGCAATGGCGAGAGAACCATCCGAGGCAAACATCCAGCTGTCTGTTTCACTAACTTCAGCCTGTCTGACCTGAGCGCTGTGCGCGATGGGTTCGAGTCACAGAACGGAGTAGTTACACAATATGCCATCACCATTCCAGTAAAGGGCGCGGAGGAGGGTGGGATTCAGCCAGTCATCCAATGGGTGGATGGACGCCCGTACCTGCAGGATGGAACACCGTTTGACGGGAGCCTTGAGGAAACGGACACGGAATATCGGTTCCTCACTGAAGCCGCTCAGTCGATGAGCCAGCTTGATGGGAGCAGGGAATGGCGCTGGCGGTATTCTGGAAACTATCATCGCAGTGCCCTAAAGATCCAGGCCAGAGGTTTGGAAGGCAGCGTAATCCCTGGCCTCAATCTGACCGATGAAAAGTGGTCGGGCATTGGCATTGTTGTTCCTAATATGCCGACAGCTCGTCTGCTCCAGTATGACATCCTGTCGTTGATTGATAAGGGGCTGGTCTCCGAAACTCACTTTGATCACATCTTGGTCTGCGATCGACTGCCGGTGAGTCTGGAGGGGATGAGCGAGGAACAGTTGCAGGTGGCTTTGTCAGAAGCATGCTTTGATTTCAAATCCTGCCTGGAGGTCTCTAGCGAAGAAGCCGCAGCTGCTGAACTCGACTTTCACAATCGCTTAGAATTGCTCGAATCCACGACACCCAGGGAGCCGGAGCGGGAATATGGGGGCTGCTGGCTATGGTTCCAGGACAATGACCAGCCCTATGTCAGAGCCCTGATCAAGGCTGGGCGAGTCAAACCAAACCTCAAAGGGCGCTACCTTGCTGATTTAAGCGAACTGCGGGTCGTTCGTGAACTTCGCGATCCTCAGAAGCTCCGTGATCTTCGTGATTGCCAGAACATTGCATCGGTGTTATCGAAGCAGTTGAAAGAGAAGTACGGTGTGCGGAGCACTTATTTCAGTGTCTTGAAGTCGTATTCACCCGATGATGACCCTGCCTACGCTGGCAGGATTTGGGGAGGTGGGTATTTCATCCTGCCCGAGCCGGACGAGGATGATGAGGATGATGAGGACAGCTGAGCACTGTCTTCTGTTCGTGTTGTCGCTGGGAGCCACCGGGGCTGTTCTCTGGTGGCCTACAGCTCAGCGTGAAACGTGTGGCACAAGTACTTGAAACCTCCACTTTACCTGGCGTTGCAAGCGCTTCAGCCTCGGCCATATCCTACCCCGACGTTCGGCATCAATCGTGGAGCGCGGCCATGGAAGACAGAGAGCACTGGTTTACGTTGTTGGCGCAGAAGGACTGGGAGGCGATTGGTAAAATCATCTACCGGATGAAGAAGGCGAAGGTACAGGATCCGCATCTGACACAGTTGACCGGCTTCTTCGAGTCCGAGTTCTTTGCCTTCGCAGAGCCACTCCCAGCCGCTGAGCGCTCCAAGCAATTCGAATACACCAACTTAATCATCGAGCTGATCCAGCATGGCTTCAGCCAGGGCTTTGTCGATCGCTTCGTTGATGAGCGACTAAAGCTGATGCAAGAGACCAACCACTCTGCACTGCTCAACTACGCCCAAACTCATCAGCATCGTCCGCTGGCCAAGGGCATCATCCAGTCATTCCTACAGGCCAAGCCAGAAGCGGTAGCAGCAAGCCTTTGGGGCAACATGACTGTCCGGGCTACCGAAGTGACGCCAGGTAAGCCCAAGACCATCCGCTTGTTCAAGTCCAAGCAGGAAGAAAATTTCTACGAGGCGGTGCGGCGGGTATTCCCTACCCACCACCCTTATCCCAATGTAGCCTTGAGCTGCGTTCTGGATTACCAGGCCATCAAGGATCAGCTTTCGGAGCAAGCCAAGTCCTACTTCTTCCGAGGCATCGTCGACAGCGTCCTATTCGATGTGGGTGCCGGCTACGTGCCGGTGTACTTCATCGAGCTGGACAGCAGCTTCCACGACGATCCGCAGGCCCAGGTCAATGACCAGCTCAAGGACGCCATTTTTCGTGCAGCCAATACCAAGCTCATTCGCATCCGACCTCTGGACGCCAAGGCCTCGTCTGTAGAGGAGTTTAAGCGGTTGGTGCGGGAGCTGATGCGCCAACTCTAATTGATTGGCGTAACGTTTCTCTGGCCAGGGTAGGGGCAATCTTGGTCGGCCTGCTGATGCCTAGCAAGCTCTAATACTTACGTCTCATACCTCTCACTGTGGTGGGGTACATCCTGATTTAGTTACACCGTTAACCTGTCAATGTCGTTTGTTCATTCTGAATGTGAGCACCACCCCCAGCAGTCCTTAAATCGCAGTTTTTGCTATTTAAATCAGTCTTTTAACGGGCTGCAACGGCCTCTCGTCACCTCTGCTAGCTCTGAGAAATCCAATCTGTAGACCGGACATAATGACCGCGAACTTTCCAAAAGCGCCAAGTTGATATGAGGCTCGAAGTAGTCATTGCAATGTGCCATTATCGCGGCTTGGCGTCCCGTGCGAAGGCCCGGACAACCTAGCAACCAAGCGACTAATCAAGGACGGTTATGCCTCAAGTCATCATCCCGCGTTCCTTTCGGAAAATGCTTCGAGACCTCAGCAAATCTGACAAAGTGGGCAAGAGTGCAGCCCAACGTGCAGAAGCCGCTTGCACCCAAGCAAGCCTAAGTGACCAAATTCGCCTGGAGCGCACGAGGAACGGTGAATCGCGCCTAGATTGCGAGAAGTACGAACTCGGTGACGGTTACCGTTTGGTGCTGCAGCGGAACAAGGTCGGTACGGAAGACTTCCTGATCATGCTGTTTGTCGGATCCCATGCAGAATCTGATATCTGGCTGGAACTGCACCGCAAATACAAATGGGTGCGGAAGGATTCTGACGGCAAGATCGAATTCATCCAGGTGTCCAGTGTGGAAGAGCCGATCCGTCCACCGATCATCGACGTTGCCATGGACACACCTGAGCACGTCCTGGATGAGCCGTTGCTGTCGACTTTTACCAGCGAGGATTTCAAAGGCTCGACGCTTCAGAGTGAGACCATTCAGATTCTGTTGAGTGTGACCAAAGGTGACTGGGGTGAGGCTGCAAACAGCATTCTCGAAAAAGTGGAAAAGCAGCAGGATTTCGAGTCTGCTGTGCTGGCTGCGGATGTGCTGGGGATGGCCGATCACGGCGATCACGAAGGGGCTCGACAGCGGTTGCGCCTGGACGCCAATCAAGCCCATGAGGTCAGCGCTGCCGACCTGCTCGAAGGTGTCAGCTCGCCGATTAATGCTGAAACCTTCTATACGTGGAAAGAAGAAGAGGGCATGCCTGATCCCTCCAACCGGGAAGAGTGGATGCTGTACCTGCATCCTGAACAGCGAAAGATCGCAATCGCAGACCTTGCTGGCCCTTCGCGCCTTAGGGGGGTATCCGGTAGTGGCAAAACCTGCGTCTTGGTGCACCGTGCTCAGTACTTGGCCAAGAAATATGGCGAATACGTGCTGGTGGTGACGCTGACTGACAGCATGCGCAAGCTTCTGAACTCGCTTGTCACGTCCCTGTGCGGCCCAGAGCGTTCGCTGATCCATGTCACGACTATCCAGGCGTTGGCGCGTGATCTTGTCCATGATTTGAAGCCAGATCCAACCCGCAGGCCAGTTGAGTCTTACACCGACGCTGCGTTGGCTGCCGTTATCAAGGCCGTACCTGAGTTCAATGCTGGTGTTTCTGCACTTGGTCGACTTTCGGCACATGACCTCAGGCATTTCCTGCGGGAGGAGCTGAGCTACATCCGCACTCGATTGCTGCCATCGGAATACTCAAACTACCTAAAATCTTCGTTCCGACGCATTGGTCGGGGTAAAGCATTGGCGGAACCTGCTCGGAAATTAGTCATGCAGGGCCTCCAAGTTTATGAAGAAATCATTGCGCAGGGCGGTGCTCCAGATTTTGAGGGTATCGTGCAGGACGCCATCACCCTTCAGAATACTCTTGGGGAGAAGAGTAAAAAACGCTGGCGTGCCGTGCTGGCCGATGAGGTTCAGGATTTGAGCCAGAACGAGATTCACATGCTGTCGTTGATCAGGACGGATAGCGGTGATCTGCTGAAAACGGCTCCAGACGGTCTATTTTTGGTGGGCGATGGCGCGCAGACCATCTATAAGCGAGGCTTCTCGCTGAAAACGCTCGGGATCACGCTCAATCGGGCTAGCGTGTTCAAGAAGAACTACCGAAATACCAAAGAAATCCTGCAAGCCGCGTATGCCCTGATCATCAATTACGAATTTTCGGACATTGATGAAGATTCTCAGCAGAAGCCGTTGGCGCCTGATTTCGCCGTTCGGCGGGGTGAGCGCCCAGGACTCGTGAGGTGTAAGACCAAAGAGGACGAACTGGCGTACGTCATCTCTGCAATCACGAAAATCAAGGAAATCCACGGCGTTGAAGCTCTTGATGACGTGTGCGTGATCTCGCGGTCGCGAGCCTTCAGAAGTGATGTGATTCAGGCCATGACGGGCTTGGGCATACCTCATGTTGACATCAAGGCTTCGATCGATGCGCCAGGTGTTCGAGTGTCGACAGTGGAAAGCGCCAAAGGGTTTGAGTTTGGCTGCGTGTTCCTTGCCAGCGTGGCCGAGCCAGTTTCCATTGCTCGTCCGCAAGAAGTGACTGACGCTGGTGATGTTGCCAAGCTGTATGTCGCGATGACACGTGCCCGTGATCAGCTTCACATCAGCTACATCTCTAACGCTGAGTTGTCTCCCGTCGAAGCACTGAACACTATCCAGCCCTGGTGTGAGCTATTGAAGTTTGAAGGCGGAAAAGTCCGGTCGCTTACTGAATACGCATGAGCGCGCACGAAGGAGTTGGCCCCGCTGGCTGGCTCCCTCAGCGTAACCGTCCTCCAACAAACGTTCCTGTCTCAACCGCCGAAGGCATGGTGTCCAGCTAGTTAAGTGGAAACCATTCCATCCCCCCAATAGTCACGTTACAGCCGCCTCAGCGATCTTTGGTGAGCGCGCTCTGGATCTTGAAGTCAACAAGATGATGGAGGCGGCCTTATTAAGCGGGTCGGTCAACGGCTGCGGGCGGTCAAGTCCCGTTGATGCCTCATGGCATAGCTGGGGCTTCAGTTTACTAACCGTTCGTCAGCGAGTGTGACGGCGCGGGGGGAGGCCTCCACTCCGTTGCCCGTTTTCCATCTCATCCAGACAGGGTGGAAAAGACGCTATACAATCATAGGCCTAGCTCGATTGGTTTACATTTTCGGGGTTCGCTGGGGGCTCAGGTTGGCAGGTTTCGCGTCCGAGCAGTCAGTTTGGTTTACCTTTTACCCCTTCGAGCCACCTCCATGGGCCAGGTTTACGTATCGCCAGTTTTGAGCATTTTTCACGTTTGTTAGGATTATTTAAGTCATTGAAAATGATCAATTCAGTGAAGTTTTTGGTGCTTTTGCTAGGGGTTGACGTTTGGTTGACGTCTCTCCAAAAGAGAATATTAGGCACGGGCAAGAGCACCAACCGCGACTACCTGGCCGCGCGCCTGCGCGAGCAGGGCCTGGATGTGGTGTTGAGCCGTGAGCCCGGCGGCACACCGCTGGCCGAAAAGGTCCGTGAGCTGCTGTTGGCGCCCAGCGATGAAAGCATGGCGGCCGACACCGAACTGCTGCTGGTGTTCGCGGCGCGTGCCCAGCACCTGGCGCAGGTGATTCGTCCGGCGCTGGCGCGCGGGGCCGTCGTCTTGTGTGACCGGTTTACCGATGCCACCTACGCCTATCAGGGTGGCGGCCGCGGGTTGCCGGTCGAGCGTATCGCCACCCTGGAGCAGTTCGTCCAGGGCGACCTGCGCCCCGACCTGACCCTGGTCTTCGACCTGCCGGTAGAAGTGGGCCTGGCCCGCGCCGCCGCCCGCGGTCGTCTCGATCGTTTCGAACAGGAAGGCCAGGCGTTCTTCGAAGCCGTGCGCCAGGCTTACCTGCAGCGCGCCGAGCACGCGCCACAGCGCTACCGTCTGCTCGACGCCGGCCAGTCGCTGGAGGCCGTGCAGCGCGCCATCGATGCGTTGCTACCAGGCATCGTGGAGCGTTGCCGTGGCTGAGGCCTACCCCTGGCAGCAGGCCCTCTGGCAACAACTGGCCGGTCGCAGCCAGCACGCCCACGCCTACCTGCTGCACGGGCCGCAGGGTATCGGCAAGCGCGCCCTGGCCGAGCGCCTGATGGCGCGTCTGCTGTGCCAGCAGCCCTTAGGCCTGGATGCCTGTGGCGGGTGCAAGTCCTGTCTGTTGCTCAAGGCCGGCAGCCATCCGGACAACTTTGTCCTCGAACCCGAGGAAGCTGACAAACCGATCAAGGTCGATCAGGTGCGCGAGCTGGTGGCCTTCGTAGTGCAGACCGCACAGCTGGGTGGGCGCAAGGTGGTGCTGATCGAGCCGGTGGAGGCAATGAACATCAACGCCTCCAATGCCCTGCTCAAGAGCCTCGAAGAACCCTCTGGCGATACCGTGTTGCTGCTGGTCACCCACCAGCCCAGCCGCCTGTTGCCGACCATCAAGAGCCGTTGCCAGCAGGTTGCCTGCCCGCAGCCCAGCCTGGCCCAGAGCCAGGCCTGGCTGGCCGGCGCGCTGCCCGACAGTGACGAGGCCGAGCGCGACGAGTTGCTGACCCTGGCTGCCGGTTCGCCGCTGATGGCGGTCAGCCTGCAGGCGCAAGGCGTGCGCGAGCAGCGCGCGCTGGTCACCGACGGGGTAAAGAAGCTGCTCAAGCAGCAGCAATCCCCCAGTCAGCTGGCTGATGCCTGGAACGGTGTGCCGCTGTTGCTGCTGTTCGACTGGTTCTGCGATTGGGCGCACCTGATCCTGCGCTACCAGTTGACCCAGGACGAGGAGGGGCTAGGCTTGGCCGATATGCGCAAGGTGGTGCAGTACCTGGCCCAGAAGAGCCGTCAGGCCAAGGTGCTGGAGGTACAGGCATGGATCCTGGAGCAACGCCAGAAGGTGCTGGGCAAGGCCAACCTCAACCGCGCCCTGCTGCTTGAATCGCTGCTGGCCCACTGGCTGCAGTTGCCGGGCGCCCGCTGATTTTCATTTTTCATGTGTGCCGTTATCCCATGCTCGTAGATTCCCATTGCCACCTCGACCGTCTTGACCTGAGCGCCCACCAGGGCTCCCTCGATGCTGCCCTGCAGGCGGCGCGTGAGCGAGGGGTCGGGCACTTCCTCTGTATTGGCGTCAGTGCCGAAAATGCTGCTGCGGTGAAGGCGCTGAGCGAGCGCTACGCCGATGTCGATTGCTCGGTGGGCGTGCACCCGCTGGACCTGGCACCGGGTGAAACGCCGGCGCTGGAATGGCTGCTGCGCGAACTGGCTCACCCACATGTGGTGGCGATTGGTGAAACGGGGCTGGATTACCACTACGAGCCGGAAGCAGCCGAGTTGCAGCAGGCCTCGTTCCGCCTGCACCTGGAGGCCTCGCGGCAGACCGGCAAGCCGGTAATCGTGCACACCCGTGCGGCGCGTGCCGATACCCTGGCGCTGCTGCGCGAGGCCAGCCTGCCGCAGGCCGGCGTGCTGCACTGCTTCACCGAAGACTGGGACATGGCCAAGGCGGCGCTGGACATGGGGTATTACATTTCGTTGTCTGGCATCGTTACCTTCCGCAATGCCGATGCCCTGCGCGATGTGGCGCGGCAGGTGCCGGTCGATCGGCTGCTGGTGGAGACCGATTCGCCGTACCTGGCGCCGATCCCGCATCGGGGCAAGCCGAATTTGCCGCAGTACGTGCGTGAGGTGGCGGAGTATGTGGCTTCGTTGCGTGGGGCCAGTTATGAACAGTTGGCCGAACAGACCACTGCCAACTTCAAGCGCTTGTTCCCGTTGGCGCGGGTGAGCTGAGCCGTAGGGCTTTGAGGTGGTGCCCGGGCACCAGGAGCCTGCCACAACAATTTCAGCGCCTATGAGATCGAGCGCCGCCCGCGCGGCGCTTCGCGGGACAAGCCCGCTCCCACATTTGTTGCAACGTGCCAAATCTGTCAGGCCATGGTTGCCAGCCTTGTTGCCTTGACTCAATTTCTCGGCTGGCGCTGCTGCCGCCCCACCTACCTCAAGCCATGCACCAGGGCGGGCAACGCCTCTCCCACAGACATGGCCACGTTGCAACAAATGTGGGAGCGGGCTTGTCCCGCGAAGCGCCGCGCGGGCGGCGCTCGATCTCACAGGCGCCGCATGGGTTGTGGCATGCACCTGCAAGCTCCCATGCAATCCCCCGAAATCCCTTACCGCGCCCTCGCCCCCGAAACCCATAAAAAAAACCCGGGTTCTGGGGGGGGAATCCGGGTTAAGACCATTAGGAGTAAAACAAAGGTACGCGGTCCCTGAGCACCTTTATCGGCGCGCCACTTGGGGGGGATGCGCCGCGCCAACACTTCAAGTATTGGTCAGGTTTGGCGCAGTGCCAGCGCATATTGATCGTTTTTTAAACAGATTTGGAATACGCCAAGGTTTCATTCCTCCCGCAGCGCATGGCAGTAAGCATCGTGAAACACAGACATGCTTGGATGATCCGTGCAATTTCCCGCAAGATAGGCATAATAAACCGCTTCGATTGTCATCCAGTCCTTCCTATGCAGAAAGAACCTCGTAAGGTCCGTGAGTTTCGCCGTCGCGAACAGGAAATCCTCGACACCGCGCTCAAGCTGTTCCTGGAACAGGGAGAAGACAGCGTCACCGTCGAGATGATCGCCGACGCCGTGGGCATCGGCAAAGGCACGATCTACAAGCACTTCAAGTCCAAGGCGGAGATCTACCTGCGCCTGATGCTCGACTACGAGCGCGACCTGAACGCGCTGTTGCATTCGGCCGACGTCGATCGCGACAAGGAAGCCCTGTCGCGAGCCTACTTCGAGTTCCGCATGCGCGACCCGCAGCGCTACCGGCTGTTCGACCGCCTGGAAGAAAAGGTGGTCAAGGGCAACCAGGTGCCGGAAATGGTCGAACAGCTGCACAGCATCCGTGCGTCCAACTTCGACCGCCTGACCCAGCTGATCAAGGGCCGAATCAGCGAAGGCAAGCTCGAAGACGTTCCGCCGTATTTCCACTACTGCGCCGCCTGGGCGCTGGTACATGGCGCCGTGGCGCTGTACCACTCGCCGTTCTGGAGCAATGTCCTGGAGGACCAGGAAGGCTTCTTCCAGTTCCTGATGGACATCGGCGTGCGCATGGGCAACAAGCGCAAGCGCGATCCCGAACCTTCCAACTGAGATCAGCTCATTAAGTTTGCACGGCCCTGTGGGAGCGGGTGTGCCCGCGAACACCGGCACAGCCGGTGCCAGCCACCGCGTTGAATTCTTCGCGGGCACGCCCGCTCCCACAGGGGCCGCGTTGCGCTTACAGGTTGAGTTCTTCGGGCGACAGCGGTCTCATACAAAATTCGGCAAATCTCTTGGGGGCTTGCAAAAACCTGATTTATGAGTCAGGTTTTGCCAGCCCCATCATCCATGCCGGAGTCATTCATGATCGTCGATCGTCAAGGCAGGCGTTTTCGCAACCTGCGCGTCAGCCTGACGGCTGCCTGTAATTATGCCTGCACCTACTGCGTGCCAGACGGCAAGCGCCTGGTGGCAGCACAGGACGAACTGCCGGCGGATGCCCTGGCGCGCGGCGTGGCCTACCTGATCGAAGCCGCCGGCATCGAGCGCTTGCGCATCACTGGCGGTGAGCCATTGGTCAGTCCGCGCCTGGATGCCTTCCTGGCTGCCGTGGCCAAGCTCGACCTTGACGATATTTCGCTGACTACCAATGGCCAGCTGCTGGCGCGCAAGTTGCCCCAGTTGCAGGCGGCAGGCATCCGCCGCTTGAACGTTTCCCTCGATACCCTCGATCCACACGCCTTCCGCCGTATTGCCCGGGGCGGCGACCTTGCCAGCGTGCTGGCGGGTATGGAACAGGCCAGCGCCATGGGCATGCAGATCAAGGTAAACATGGTGCCGATGCGCGGGGAGAACCTCGATCAGGTGTTGCCGCTGCTGGATTACTGCCTTGAACGCGGCTTCGAACTGCGTTTCATCGAACTCATGCGCATGGGTCACCTGGCCCGTGACCACAACGCCTTCCTGCAGCAGTTCGTCGGCCTCGACCAATTGCTCGCACTGATCGCTGACAAGCATGGCTACGTTCAGGTCGATGCGCCGTTGGGCGCCACCGCCTTGCGTTATCAGGTGCCCGGCAAAGGCCACTTCGGCGTGATCGCCAACGAAAGCGTACCGTTCTGCCGTACCTGTTCGCGGCTGCGCCTGTCCTCCACGGGCTGGTTGCATGGCTGCCTGTCCTCGGGCAATCGCCATTTCGTCGGCGACTTGCTGGAAAAGCCGCGCCATCAGGCGCTGCCGGCCCTGCAACGCTTGCTGGTCAAAGCCTTGGCAGACAAGCAGGACCTGGCGTTTTCTGGCGATGTGATGGTGATGAAGGTGATCGGTGGCTGAAGCTGGCGCAAAAGCTGCATCCGCCGGCTATTCGCCGGTTTTTCGTCGCCGGCCACTGGAGGAAAGATGCGTAGCCTGGTTTTGCTGCTGGCGCTGATAGCGCTGGGCGGTTGCATGAATGTCAGCGATATGGGCGAGGGCGTCCGTTACCACCTGAGCGATGCCGGTCTGCTGGACCACAGCGATACCCGTCGTACCCTGTCAATCCGCCTGCAGCCTGATTCGTTCATCTTCATCGGCCAGGGCGCGTTCGTGCCGCCGGGCAAGGGGCCGGTGCCGCGGCAGAATGCGGTGGCCGAGCAGGCCTTCAAGAGCTTCGTCGAGTATTTCCCGCTGGTACGCCGCGCTCAAGGGCCACTGGGCCTGGAAGATGCCATAGCCCAGGCGCGTTCGGTGGGTGCCGACTACGTGCTGTATACCCGCTTCGCCCGCACCGACGACCGTATCGGAAATGGCGACGAGTGGTATGACGAGCAGGCAGTCGACCGCCTGGGCTGGGACACCGGTGTGGTGCAGATGATGCTCATCGAAACCAGCACCCGCTACCTGATCGATACTGCGCGGATCAAGAGCCGTGGCGGTTTGTTGACGTTCCACGATAATACCCCGGAGGATTTGCTTGGCGCGCCGATGCGCGAGTACGCTCGTAGCCTTCTGGGTATGAGTGAATGAGGCAAGCGTGATGAGCGATTCCGGCAAAGCCAATGATCTTCTGGCGCAGATCCCCAAAGCCAAGGGCTTGCCGCCGGTGCATCTGTGGAACCCGGACTTTTGCGGTGACATCGACATGCGCATCGCCCGCGATGGCACCTGGTACTACCTGGGCACGCCGATCGGTCGCAAGCCGATGGTGCGGCTGTTTTCCACCATCATCCGCCGCGATGGCGATGATTACTTCCTGATTACCCCGGTAGAGAAGGTGGGCATCCGCGTCGACGATGCGCCGTTCGTGGCCGTGGCGCTGGAAGTGGAAGGTGAGGGTGAACAACAGGTGCTGCGCTTCACCAGCAATGTCGAGGACCAGGTCGAAGCCGGGCCGGCCAACCCGCTGCGCGTGGTGATCGACCCGGTCACTCAGGAGCCATCGCCGTATGTGCTGATGCGCAGCAACCTCGAGGCGCTGATTCATCGCAATGTGTTCTACCAGTTGGTGGAGCTGGCGGTGCCGCGTGAGATCGAAGGGGAAGAGTGGCTTGGGGTGTGGAGCCAGGGCGAGTTTTACCCGATCGGGCGTAGCAGCTGAAATTGTGTTGCCAGTGCTGGCCTCTTCGCGGGTGAACCCGCTCCCACAGGGTTCTCCACAGGTTTCAACGGCTGCGCTGTTCCTTGTGGGAGCGGGTTTACCCGCGAAAGGGCCGGCACAGGCAAAATCGGCCCCCTGCTTTTCCCCCGAATTGGCCATTTGCCATCGGCCAGTCAGGGCCTAACCTGCCGGCAACCGCCCTCAGGAGAAGCCCCCATGAAACCCCTAGCCATCATCCTCTTCGCCCTGCTCGCCACCCAAACCCCCGCCTGGGCACATGGCGACACCCCCGACCAGGTCAAGGTGCTGCAGCAGCAACAACCCTCGAACGCCCCCGGCAAGAACGCCGTGATGCTCACCGTCAGCTATGCCCCCGGCCAGGCATCACCCGCACATCGGCACCCAGGCGCGGTAATGGCCTACGTACTGGAAGGGGCAGTGGTATCGAAGCTCAACGATGAGCAGGAAAAGACCTACAAGGCAGGCGAATACTGGTACGAGGCGCCGGGTACCGTACACAGCGTGTCACGCAACGCCAGCAAGACCCGGCCGGCCAAGCTGCTGGTCTGGAGCCTGGTGGACGAGGGCAAGCCGGTGACCGAGCCGCTGGCTCAATAAGCCCGACGCAACGAAAAGCCCCCGGTCGCTTGCGCACCCGGGGGCTTTTTCAGTGTCTGGCTCCGCGACCTGGACTCGAACCAGGGACCCAATGATTAACAGTCATTTGCTCTACCGACTGAGCTATCGCGGAATCTGTGCGTATCTTACTGATTGCCTAGGGGAAGTCAAGCCACCCCTAGGCAAAACAAGGAGTTACAGCACCTGGACGATAGCTTTGGTCACCACGTGGATGTTGCTCTGGTTCAGCGCGGCCACGGCGATGCGGCCGGTGTCCAGCGCATAGATGCCGAACTCGTTCTTCAGGCGGGCGACCTGTTCGACGGTCAGGCCCGAGTACGAGAACATGCCGACCTGGCGACCGACGAAGCTGAAGTCGCGGTTGGCGCCATACTCGGCCAGCAGCGAAACCATCTGCTTGCGCATGCCGTGGATGCGCTCGCGCATTTCGGCCAGCTCGGTTTCCCACATCTGGCGCAGTTCGGCGCTGTTCAGTACGGTGGCAACGATGGTTGCACCGTGGGTCGGCGGGTTGGAGTAGGTGGTGCGGATCACGCGCTTGACCTGCGACAGCACACGGGTGCTCTCGTCCTTGGAGGCGGTAACGATCGACAGCGCACCGACGCGCTCGCCGTACAGCGAGAACGACTTGGAGAACGAGCTGGATACGAAGAACTCCAGGCCCGACTCGGCAAACAGGCGCACGGCGAAGGCGTCTTCGGCGATGCCGTCACCGAAGCCCTGGTAGGCCATGTCGAGGAACGGCACGTGGCCCTTGGCCTTGACCACTTCCAGGACGTTTTTCCAGTCGTCCAGGCTCAGGTCGACGCCGGTCGGGTTGTGGCAGCAGGCGTGCAGCACCACGATCGAACCGGACGGCAGGTTGTTCAGGTCTTCGAGCATGCCAGCGCGGTTGACGTCGTTGGTCGGCGCGTCGTAGTAGCGGTAGTTCTGTACCGGGAAGCCGGCCGATTCGAACAGCGCGCGGTGGTTTTCCCAGCTCGGGTCGCTGATGGCAACCACGGCGTTCGGCGACACACGCTTGAGGAAGTCGGCACCAATCTTCAGCGCGCCGGTACCGCCGACGGCCTGCACGGTAACCACGCGGCCAGCGGCCAGCAGTGGCGACTCGGCGCCGAACAGCAGCTTTTGTACAGCCTGGTCGTAGGTGGCGATGCCGTCGATCGGCAGGTAGCCGCGCGAGGCGTGCTGGGCGGCACGCTGGGTCTCGGCTTCGATCACGGCGCGCAGCAGCGGAATGCGGCCTTCCTCATTGCAGTACACACCCACGCCCAGGTTGACCTTGTCGGTACGTGGGTCGGCGTTGAATGCTTCGTTGAGGCCCAGAATAGGGTCGCGGGGTGCCAGCTCGACAGCGGAAAACAGGCTCATTGTTACCTTGGCTCTGATTGGAGTGTGATAGGACGTACACGCTCCAGCCCGAATGCACTGAAGCGGTGCACAAACGGGGAGTCAGTATAGTGATACCGACCGGTCACCGCGACAGTCCCGCATCGCTTTTCCGGTCATTTGCGCAAATATTTTTCGACCATTGGTCTAATTGCCGGGTCCACCGTAACAAGCGCTCACAGCTGTGCCTTGAAAGCGTCCCCCGGCGGGCGTATTTGGGTATAGACTACTGGCTAAATTTACAGTTGCTGCAACACCGCGAGGTCCGTCATGTCCGAGTTCCAGCTCGTCACCCGTTTCCAGCCGGCCGGCGACCAGCCCGAGGCCATCCGCCAGATGGTCGAAGGCATCGAGGCGGGGCTGTCGCACCAGACGCTGCTCGGGGTGACCGGTTCTGGCAAGACCTTCAGCATCGCCAACGTCATCCAGCAAGTGCAGCGGCCAACCCTGGTGCTGGCGCCGAACAAGACCCTGGCCGCGCAGCTGTATGGCGAATTCAAGGCGTTCTTCCCTAACAATGCGGTGGAGTATTTCGTCTCCTACTACGACTACTACCAGCCTGAAGCCTATGTGCCGTCGTCCGACACCTTCATCGAGAAGGACGCTTCGATCAACGACCACATCGAGCAGATGCGCCTGTCGGCGACCAAGGCGCTGCTCGAGCGGCGTGACGCCATCATCGTCACCACGGTGTCTTGCATCTACGGCCTGGGTAGCCCCGAGACCTACCTGAAGATGGTCCTGCACGTGGACCGCGGCGACAAGCTCGACCAGCGCGCGCTGCTGCGCCGCCTGGCCGACCTGCAATACACCCGCAACGAGATGGACTTCGCCCGCGCCACCTTCCGCGTACGCGGCGATGTGATCGACATTTTCCCGGCCGAATCGGACCTCGAGGCCATCCGCATCGAACTGTTCGATGACGAGGTCGAGAACATTGCCGCCTTCGACCCGCTGACCGGCGAAGTCTTCCGCAAGCTGCCGCGTTTCACCTTCTACCCCAAGAGCCACTACGTCACCCCGCGGGAAACCCTGCTGGAAGCAGTGGAGGGCATCAAGGAAGAGCTCAAGGACCGCCTGGAATACCTGCAGAAGGCCAACAAGCTGGTCGAGGCCCAGCGCCTGGAGCAGCGCACCCGTTTCGATCTGGAGATGATCCTGGAGCTGGGATACTGCAACGGCATCGAGAACTACTCGCGCTACCTGTCCGGCCGCCCGGCCGGGGCGCCGCCACCCACCCTGTACGATTATCTGCCAGCCGATGCGCTGCTGGTGATCGACGAATCCCACGTCAGCGTTCCGCAGGTCGGTGCCATGTACAAGGGCGACCGCTCACGCAAGGAAACCCTGGTCGAGTACGGCTTCCGCCTGCCTTCGGCGCTGGACAACCGGCCGATGCGTTTTGACGAGTGGGAGGATGTCAGCCCGCAGACCATCTTCGTATCCGCCACCCCAGGCCCCTATGAGGCCGAGCATGCCGGGCGCGTGGTGGAGCAGGTGGTGCGCCCGACCGGGCTGGTCGACCCACAGGTGGAAGTGCGCCCGGCGCTTACCCAGGTGGATGACCTGCTGTCGGAAATTCGCAAGCGCGTTGCGCAGGGCGAACGGGTGCTGGCCACCACGCTGACCAAGCGCATGGCCGAAGACCTTACCGACTATCTGGCCGACCACGATGTGCGGGTGCGTTACCTGCACTCGGACATCGACACCGTCGAGCGGGTGGAGATCATCCGCGACCTGCGCCTGGGTACTTTCGATGTGCTGGTGGGCATCAACCTGTTGCGTGAGGGCCTGGACATGCCCGAGGTGTCGCTGGTGGCGATCCTCGATGCAGACAAGGAAGGCTTCCTGCGCTCCGAGCGTTCGCTGATCCAGACCATCGGCCGTGCTGCGCGTAACCTCAATGGCCGGGCCATCCTGTATGCCGACAACATCACCGGTTCCATGCAGCGCGCCATCGACGAGACCGAGCGTCGTCGCGAGAAGCAGATCGCCTTCAACCTGGCCAATGGCATCGTGCCCAAAGGCGTGGTCAAGGACATCACCGATATCATGGAAGGCGCCACCGTGCCGGGTTCGCGCAGCAAGAAGCGCAAGGGCATGGCCAA
Organism: Pseudomonas sp. NLJ1; assembly: GCF_049486705.1. Lineage (NCBI taxonomy): Bacteria > Pseudomonadati > Pseudomonadota > Gammaproteobacteria > Pseudomonadales > Pseudomonadaceae > Pseudomonas > Pseudomonas sp. NLJ1. The sequence goes on from NZ_CP137735.1 coordinate 4,426,386, forward strand.
GGCGGCGGAGGAGAGCGCCCGTTACGAAGCCGAGCTACGCACGCCGGGCGAGATCACCAAGCGCATCAAGCAGCTGGAAGAGAAGATGATGCAGTTCGCCCGTGACCTGGAGTTCGAGGCCGCGGCGCAATTGCGCGACGAAATTGCCCAGCTGCGTGAGCGGTTGATTGCCAGCTGATTGCTTTGTCACCTGTATTGGCCTTTTCGCGGGTAAACCCGCTCCCACAGGAATCACGCAGTTTTCGATAGCTGTGTAGTATTTGTGGGAGCGGGTTTACCCGCGAAGAGGCCAGTACAGGCAGCCATCCACTCAATTGGATTTTCCAGCCTTCAATCCTTCATGCAACCTGCGGGTCGACACCACCGCCACCCTGCTAACCGCCAACCCGATCTCCACAAAACGGAAGGCATCGCACCATTGCTGGAGCCCGATGCCTGCCTCCTGCTAACATCCCGCCTTTGTTTCATCTTTCGTTCGAGACCCTCCATGACCACCGTACGCACGCGTATCGCGCCATCGCCTACCGGCGACCCCCATGTTGGCACTGCCTACATCGCCCTGTTCAACTACTGCTTTGCCAAGCAGCACGGCGGTGAGTTCATCCTGCGCATCGAAGACACCGACCAGTTGCGCTCCACGCGCGAGTCGGAACAGCAGATCTTCGATGCGCTGCGCTGGCTCGGCATCGAATGGAACGAAGGCCCGGATGTCGGCGGCCCGCACGGCCCGTACCGGCAGAGCGAACGTGGCGAGATCTACGCCAGGTACGCCAAGGAACTGGTTGACGCCGGCCATGCCTTCTACTGCTTCTGCACCGCCGAAGAGCTGGAGCAGATGCGCGCCGAGCAGCAAGCTCGTGGCGAAACCCCGCGCTACGACGGCCGCGCGCTGTTGCTGAGCGCCGAGGAAGTGCAGCGCCGCCTGGACGCTGGCGAGCCGCACGTGATCCGCATGAAAGTGCCGAGCGAAGGCGTGTGCGTGGTACCGGACATGCTGCGTGGCGATGTCGAAATCCCGTGGGACCGCATGGACATGCAGGTGCTGATGAAGAACGACGGCCTGCCGACGTACTTCCTGGCCAACGTGGTCGACGACCATCTGATGGGCATCACTCACGTGCTGCGCGGCGAAGAGTGGCTGCCTTCGGCACCCAAGCTGATCAAGCTGTACGAATACTTCGGTTGGGAACAGCCCAAGTTGTGCTACATGCCGCTGCTGCGTAACCCGGACAAGTCCAAGCTGTCCAAGCGCAAGAACCCGACCTCGGTGACGTTCTACGAGCGCATGGGCTTCATGCCCGAGGCAATGCTCAACTACCTGGGCCGCATGGGCTGGTCGATGCCGGACGAGCGCGAGAAGTTCTCGCTGGCCGAGATGGTCGAGCACTTCGACCTGTCGCGTATCTCGCTGGGTGGCCCGATCTTCGACATCGAGAAGCTGTCCTGGCTGAACGGCCAGTGGCTGCGCGAACTGCCGGTCGAGGAGTTCGCCGCGCGCCTGCAGAAGTGGGCGTTCAACAGCGACTACATGATGAAGATCGCCCCGCACGTGCAGGGCCGGGTGGAAACCTTCAGCCAGGTTGCGCCGCTGGGCGGGTTCTTCTTCGAAGGCGCGCTGAAGCTGGACGCCAAGCTGTTCGAAAGCAAGAAGCTGTCGGCCGACCAGGTGCGCCAGGTAATCCAGCTGATCTTGTGGAAGCTCGAAAGCCTGCGTCAGTGGGAAAAAGAGCGCATTACCGGTTGCATCCAGGCGGTGGTCGAGGCGCTGGAGCTGAAGCTGCGTGACGCCATGCCGCTGATGTTTGCCGCCATTACCGGCCAGGCCAGTTCGGTTTCGGTACTGGATGCGATGGAAATCCTTGGCCCGGACCTGACCCGCTACCGCCTGCGCCAGGCACTGGACCTGCTGGGTGGTGTGTCGAAGAAAGAAAACAAAGAGTGGGAAAAGCTGCTGGCTTCTATTGCCTGATAACGCTCCTGAGGCCATCGCCGAACCTGTGGGAGCGGGTTTACCCGCGAATACGAGGGTGCATGCACCGCCGCCTTCGCGGGTAAACCCGCTCCCACAGGGCTCACTGTTCAGCTTTTGGTAGGGGCAGGGCGGTAAGTGATTGTTATCTGTGAAAATTTTTTTGAATATTTTGAAAAATTAGTTTGACAGCCCTGCAATCCGATCTTAATATGCGCCCCGTCCACAGCGATGAACGAAAACGGAACGCCAGGCACCCAGCCAGCGCTTCGGTTCAAAGCGACATTGTGGGGCTATAGCTCAGCTGGGAGAGCGCCTGCATGGCATGCAGGAGGTCAGCGGTTCGATCCCGCTTAGCTCCACCAAATTCCGCTTGGCAGTCAAGGCTGTCGGGCAAGACCGGGTCCAGCAACCGGGTCTTGAAGGTAAGAAGGTTCGTCCCCTTCGTCTAGTGGCCTAGGACACCGCCCTTTCACGGCGGTAACAGGGGTTCGAGTCCCCTAGGGGACGCCAGTTTTGTACAAGCGATGTTTCAGGATGTCGCTGGGCCGAGAGGCTAGAAATCCGGGGCTATAGCTCAGCTGGGAGAGCGCCTGCATGGCATGCAGGAGGTCAGCGGTTCGATCCCGCTTAGCTCCACCAATTTTGCCGCGGTTCGCGTAAGCGGATCGGCACGAAGGTTACGTCCCCTTCGTCTAGTGGCCTAGGACACCGCCCTTTCACGGCGGTAACAGGGGTTCGAGTCCCCTAGGGGACGCCACTTTTCCTGCGTTTTGCAGGGCTTTAAAGGCTCGTCGATTACTGATGAGCCTTTTGTTTCGGGGCTATAGCTCAGCTGGGAGAGCGCCTGCATGGCATGCAGGAGGTCAGCGGTTCGATCCCGCTTAGCTCCACCATTTCTGCCAGGGTTCACACGCGTGAATCTTCGCGAAGGTTACGTCCCCTTCGTCTAGTGGCCTAGGACACCGCCCTTTCACGGCGGTAACAGGGGTTCGAGTCCCCTAGGGGACGCCACGTTTACCCGCGTTTTGCGGGACTTTGAAGGCTCATTCGATTATTGAATGGGCCTTTTGTTTTTTTCCCCTGCTCATAAATTCGCGACCGACAGTCGGCTGCAGATTCTGCTTGCCAAAAAATATTATGAGAATAATATTTCGATCATCATATTTTGATCGGCGAGTGGCCTGATGAGCGACAAGAAGAGCAGAACCCGCGAGCGCATTCTCGAGGCGGCACGAAGTGCGCTGATCCAGCACGGGCCGGCCGAGCCCAGCGTCAGTCAGGTCATGGGCGCAGCAGGCCTGACCGTTGGTGGCTTCTATGCCCACTTCGACAGCAAGGACGAGCTGATGCTCGAAGCGTTCCGCCAGTTGCTGGGCGAGCGCCGCGCCTTGCTCGCGCAGATCGACCCCAGCCTTGATGGCGCCGGGCGACGAGCGCTGGCCAGCGCCTTCTACCTGTCGCGCAAGCACCGTGATGCCGAGGTGCACGCCTGCCCGCTGCCCAACTCGCTGGGCGAGATGCAGCGCCTGCCCGAGGCCTTCCGTGAGGTGCTGGCCGAGCATATCGAGTTGATGACTGCCGCCATGGTCGACCGCCCCGAGGACGCCGACAAGGCCTTGGCCGACCTGGCCCTGATGGTTGGCGGCCTGGCGCTGGCCCGTGCCCTGGGCACCAGCGAGCTGTCTGATCGTATTCTGCGCGCCGCCAAATCGGCGGTGCTTTGACCCTGGAGCATGGCGATGACTACCCTGAGCTGGATTCGTGGTGTCAATGGCACCCTGGGCCGCCTGGCCCCTGAGCATGTCGCGGGCAAGATGCGCCGTGCCTTCATGACCCCGCGCAATCTGCCGCCGCGGGATTGGGAATTGCCCGTGCTGGCCAGCGCCGAGCGCATCACCCTGCGCTTCGGCTTGTCGGCCTTGCGCTGGGGCAAGGGGCCGACCGTGCTGCTGATGCACGGCTGGGAAGGGCGCCCGACCCAATTTGCCGCGTTGATCGAAAGCTTGGTCCAGGCCGGGCACACGGTGGTGTCGCTGGAGGGACCGGGGCATGGGCGTTCGCCCGGCGAGCAGGCCAATGTGGTGCTGTTTGCCCGAGCGCTGCTGGAGGCGGCCGCCGAGCTGCCGCCGCTGCGCGCGGTGATTGGCCATTCCATGGGCGGCGCCAGCGTGCTGCTGGCCTTGCAGATGGGCCTGCGCGCTGAGGCGGCGGTGAGCATTGCTGCCCCGGCGCGATTGTTGGGCGTGTTGCGTGGCTTTGCCCATCGTCTGGGGCTGCCGGCACGAGCGCGGGCGGCGTTCATTCGCCAGGTGGAGCGGGATGTGGGCATGCAGATTGCGCGGCTGGATGTGACTGGTTACCAGCTGGAGTTGCCTGGGCTGGTGGTGCATGCCGCCGATGATGCGTTGGTGGCAGCCGATGAGGCCCAGGTTATCCACAAGGCATGGTTCGATAGCCGCCTGGTGCTGCTGGAGGCGGGTGGCCACCAGCGGGTGCTATCCGACCCGCGCTTGAGTGAAGCGGTGCTGGAGCTGCTGGCCCGGGCTGGTGCGCCGACGCGGCAAAGCGCCTGAGCATCCGTTACACTCGGTACGACTCCGGGGCTGCTGCGCAGCCCTTTCGCGACACAAGGCCGCTCCCACAGGGACCGCGAAACACCACAGGATTGCGCGGTCCCTGTGGGAGCGGCCTTGTGTCGCGAAAGGGGCGCAACGCGCCCCCGGCTATCAAATTTATGCACCGTTTTCACAGGAGTGTGCATGAGCTGGGACCTGGCAACACCCTTCATCATCGATCTGCGCGTCGGCAGCGAGGATATCGATGGCCTCGGCCACGCCAACAACGCGGTCTACGTTACCTGGCTGGAGCGCTGCGCCTGGCGCCACTCCCAGCGCCTGGGCCTGGACCTGGCCGAATATCGCCGGCTGGACCGGGCGATGGCCGTGGTGCGCCACGAAATCGACTACCTGGCCGCTGCCTACGAGGATGACGAGTTGCAGCTGGCTACCTGGATCATCGATTGGGACCAGCGCCTGCGCATGACCCGGCGCTTCCAGCTCAAGCGCCCGCGCGACGGCGTGACCTTGCTGCGCGCCCAGACCACCTTTGCCTGCATCGAGCTGTCCAGCGGCAAGCCCAGGCGCATGCCCGCGGAGTTCCTCGACGGTTACGGCCCGGCGCTGATCGGCGCCTGAAACAGCGGCAAATTTTGTTAGACTGCCGGCTTTTTCCGCCGAGACCCCGACATGCAAATTGCCCTGGCCCCCATGGAGGGGCTGGTCGACAACATCCTGCGCGACGTGCTGACACGCGTGGGCGGTATCGACTGGTGCGTCACCGAGTTCATTCGCGTGTGCGACCGCCTGCTGCCGCCTTCCTCGTTCGACAAGCTGGCACCCGAGTTGCGTAATGGCGCGCGAACCGCCGCCGGGGTGCCAATGCGCGTGCAGTTGTTGGGTTCGGACCCTGTGTGCCTGGCGGAAAACGCCGCCCTGGCCTGCGAACTGGGCGCACCGGTGATAGACCTGAACTTCGGTTGCCCGGCCAAGACCGTCAACAAGTCACGCGGTGGAGCGGTGCTGCTCAAGGAGCCGGAGCTGCTGCACGCCATTGTGCGTGAAGTGCGCCGTGCCGTGCCGGCGGATATCCCGGTCACCTCGAAGATGCGCCTGGGTTTCGACAGCCCCGATGGCGCGCTGGAGTGTGCCACGGCGCTGGCCGAAGGCGGCTCGGCGCACCTGGTGGTACATGCGCGGACCAAGGTCGAGGGCTACAAGCCGCCGGCTCACTGGGAGTGGGTGGCACGGGTGCAGGATGTGGTCAAGGTACCGGTGTTCGCCAATGGCGAGATCTGGACCGTGGACGACTGGCGGCGTTGTCGTGAGGTCAGTGGCGCCGAAGACATCATGCTGGGCCGCGGGCTGGTCTCGCGCCCCGACCTGGGGCTGCAGATTGCCGCGGCGCGTGACGGGCGGGAGTATCGGCCGATGAGCTGGGACGACCTGCTGCCGTTGCTGCGCGAGTTCTGGCGGCAGGCCCAGGCCAAGTTGTCGCCGCGCTATGCGCCGGGGCGGATGAAGCAGTGGTTGGCAATGCTGACCCGCAGTTATCCCGAAGCGGTTGTGCTGTTTGCCGAGTTGCGGCGGGAGGATGATTGTGCGCGGATCAGCCGGTTGCTGGGGGGTGAGGCGGTTTCCTTCGAAGCTTGTATTGCCTGATCCGGCCCTTTCGCGGGTGAACCCGCTCCCACAGGTACTGCGCAGGTCTCAAGGCCTGTGTTGATCCTGTGGGAGCGGGTTCACCCGCGAAGAGGCCATCAAATCAAAAGCAGAATTCAGTTTTTTCTACCTCCCCCTTGAAAGCTTTCCCTCTGGCCATATCTCTTGAGTACGCGATGCCGAAGACGGGTCGCGTAATGACTTACTTGCTGAATCTCAGGAGTTAATGACCATGACCACTGCTTTCTCTCTCGCTCCACTGTTCCGCCATTCCGTTGGTTTCGACCGTTTCAACGACCTGTTCGAATCCGCGGCACGTAACGAGGCCGGTAGCAGCTACCCGCCCTACAACGTGGAAAAACATGGCGATGACCACTACCGCATCGTGGTTGCCGCAGCCGGCTTCCAGGAAGAAGACCTCGACCTGCAGGTTGAAAAAGGCGTCCTGACTGTTACTGGTGGCAAGCGCGACAATGGCGCTACTGAAGTGACCTACCTGCATCAGGGTATCGCGCAGCGCGCCTTCAAGTTGTCGTTCCGCCTGGCCGACCATATCGAAGTCAAGGCCGCCGGTCTGGCCAATGGCCTGCTCAGCATCGACCTGCTGCGCATCGTGCCTGAAGAAGCCAAGGCCAAGCGCATTCCGATCAACGGCGACAAGCCAGCGCTGAACTGATCGTGTAGATGTGAAGAAGGGCACCCTTAGGGGTGCCCTTTTTATTGTGATCGCCTGAAGGCCGGCTCCCACAGGAATCGCATCCGCATCGGTTTCAGTAATCCGCCGGCGCCTCCAGCAACATCTGCCGAAACTCCGGCAACGGCAGCGGTCGGCTGTGCAAGTACCCTTGGTACAGGTGGCACCCCAGCCGTTCCAGGAACTCCAGCTGTTCGGTCAGCTCCACCCCTTCGGCAATCACCGCCAGGTCCAGGCTGCGAGCCATGGCGACGATGGCGCGGACGATTTCGGCATCGTTGGGGTCAACCGGTGCATCGCGCACGAAGGTCTGGTCGATCTTCAGCGCATCCACCGGCAGGCGTTTCAGGTAGGTCAGCGAGGAATAGCCAGTGCCGAAGTCATCCATCGCAAAGCTCACCCCATAGCGCTTCAGTTCGCGCATCTTGCTGATGGTGTCTTCCAGGTTCTGGATAACGATGCCTTCGGTAATTTCCAGCTTCAGCATCTGCCGTGGCAGGCGGTAATCGTCCAGGCTGCGTAGCACTCGCCCGACAAAGTCGTTCTGGCGGAACTGCCGTGGGCTGATGTTCACGCACAGGCTGAAATCATCGGCGTCGATCAGCCCGTCGGCGAGCATGCGCGCGCAGGCATCGCACGCCTCATCGAGGATCCAGCTGCCAACCTCCAGGATCAGGCCGCTTTCTTCCAGCACCTGTATGAATTGCGCGGGCGGCTGCTGACCCAGTTGCGGATGATGCCAGCGCAGCAGTACCTCGGCGCCGACGATGCGGTTGTCACGGGCATCCACCTGTGGCTGGAAGTGCAGCGCCAGCTCGCCGCGGGCCAGGGCCAGGCGCAGGTCGTTTTCCATGCGCAGGCGCTCGCTGGCAGCTTTCTGCATGGTGGTATGGAACAGCTGGGTGGTGTTGCGCCCGGAATCCTTGGCACGATACAGGGCGATATCGGCACGCTTGAGCAGGTCGGCCGGGGTAGCGCCGTGGTCAGGGATCAGCGCCACGCCGATGCTGGGTGTTACCTGCAGGCGCTGGCCATCCAGCGACATCGGCTCGGCCAGCAGTTCGCGCAGGGTGTCGGCCAGCCCGCGGACTTTCTCTTCGACCAGCTCGCGGCTGCCCTCAAGGCCGCTGAGCAATACCACGAACTCGTCGCCACCCAGGCGCGCCACGGTGTCTTCCAGGCGCACACTGGCTTCCAGCCGCGCCGTGATGATCTTCAGCACCGTGTCGCCCACCGGGTGGCCCAGCGAGTCGTTGATGTGCTTGAAGTGGTCGAGGTCGAGGAACAACAGGGCGCCGCGCAGGTTGTGGCGCCTGAGCAGGGCGATCTGCTGGCTCAGGCGGTCCATCAGCAGGGCGCGGTTGGGCAGATTGGTCAGCGGGTCGTGGTAGGCCAGGTGACGTATCTGTGCCTGGGCGTTCTTCAGCTGGCTGACATCACGGGCGGTCAGCAGCAGGCAGTCCACTTCGTTGAGGGTGATCGGCTCCACCGACACCTCTACGGTAAGGATATCGCCACGCTTGTTGCGCCCGAGCATCTCGCGGTGGTGCACCCGGCCACGCTCGCGCAATTCGGCCAGCAGGGCGCTGCGCTGCTTGTCGTCGGCCCAGATGCCGATCTCGTACACCGTGTGGCCGACCACTTCGGCGGCGCTGTAGCCGGTCAGGCGGCAGAAACCGTCGTTGATTTCCAGGTAGCGACCGCTATGGCGTTCGGTGATGGTGATGGCGTCGGGGCTGGAGTGGAAGGCCTTGGCAAACTTTTCCTCGCTGGATTTGAGCGCCGCTTCGGCGCGCTGCTGCTGGGTGATGTCGCGCAGGGTGGTCACGCTGCAGGGCTGGTCATCGACGGTGATGAGGCGGCTGGAAATCACGCAGGTCAGTGGTGCGCCATTACGGTGGTTGACCACCACGGCGACGTTGCTCAGTGCCTGCTCGCGGATGACCCGCTCGATGCGTTGCGCGCGTTCGATGGACTCCGCCCACAGGCCGATTTCCTCGGCGGTGCGGCCGATCACCTGGTCGGTACCCCAGCCGAAGGTCTGGGTGAACGCCGGGTTGATCTCGATGAACTGGCCAGTGTCCTGACGGGTGACGCAGATCGGGTCGGGGCTGACCTGGAACAGGCTGGCGAACTTCTCTTCCGAGGCGCTCAGGCGCTGTTCGCGTTCCACCTGGTCGGTGATGTCGAGCAAGGTGCCGGCCATGCGCAGTGGGTTGCCCTGCTCGTCGCGGTACAGTCTGGCGCGGCTTTCGATGTAGCGCGAGATGCCGTTTTCCAGTTGTACCCGGTAGGTGATCTGGTAGTTGCCGGCAGGCCCTTCGCGCAGGCTGCGATAGGCCTGGCGCATCGAGTTGCGTTCCTGCTCCGGTACCCCTTCGAAAAACGCGTCGAACGATTCGTGAAAGGGGATTGGCGGCAGGCCGTGCAACTGCGCGGCGCGGGCCGAGCCGTAGAGCATGCCGCTGGGGATGTGCCAGTCCCAGGTGCCCAGCTGTGCCGAGTCCAGGGCCAGGTCCAGGCGTTCCTGGCTGTCCTTCAGGGCTTGCTCGGCGCGCTTGCGTTCGGTGGTGTCGATGAAGGTGCTGATCAGGAAGGTCACGCCTTCCAGCTCGATGCCCTGGGTGCAGAGGATGCCGTCGTGCACCTTGCCGCTGATGGCGCGGAACTGCACCTCGAGAATCAGCGGGCCACTGTTGGCGCGGGTCGATTCCAGCATCTGCTGGCGCTGTTCGGGGTTGACCCACAAGCCCAGTTCCAGGCTGGTCTTGCCGATCACCTGGCTGCCGGGCCAGCCGAACATGTCTTCGAAGTGCTGGTTGACCTCGAAGATCATGCCGTCGTGGCGGCGGGTGAGCAAAATGGCATTGGGGCTGAGGTGGAACAGGGTGGCGAAGCGTTTTTCCGAATTGATCAGCGCCGTTTCCCGCTCGCGCTGACGGGTGATTTCGCGGATCACCCCGATCATCTGTGGCCGGCCGTGCAGGTCGTGGGTCAGGCTGCCGTTGATCTCCAGCCAGTGCAGGCTGCCGTCCGGCCAACGGATACGGTGGCGCATGGCCTGTTCCACCGGTTCGCCGTTGAACACTGCCTGGAACACCTGGCGCGTGCGCGCACGGTCTTCCTCGGGCAGCAGGTCGAGGTAGTCGATATCGGCGGGGAGCGGGCGCTGCGGGTCGAAGCCGAACAGGGCCTGGGTGCCCCGTGACCAGCTGACCCGGCCGCTTTCGATATCCCATAGCCAGGCACCCAGCCGGGCGCCGTTGAGCGCAGCCAGCAGTTGCGGGGCGTTCTGCCAGGCCTGTTCCGACTCCTGAGGGTCGGCCGCGGGTATGCGCGGCAGGCGCAAAAAGCGATTCGCTGATTTGGGCATCGGTACCAGACCTTTGGCGTATGACGCGTCCTTGGAGGTGGCAATACCGGGCTTACGACCGGTCAGGCGGGCCCCGCGTGGCTGTCGAGCAAGGCCATGAATGCCCTGGCCGCGTTCGACAGCGTGCGCTCCGTGTGCAAGATGTAGCCTAGCTGGCGCGACAGCTGTATGCCCGGCAAGGCGATGGGTGCAACCTGTTCGTCGAGCATGGTGCGCGGCAGCACGCTCCAGGCCAGGCCGATCGACACCATCATCTTGATGGTTTCCAGATAGTTGGTACTCATGGCGATGTTCGGCGTCAGGCCCTGGCTTTCGAACAGGCGCTGGACAATATGGTGGGTAAAGGTGTTGCCGCCGGGGAATACGGCCGGGTGGCGGGCGACGTCGGCCAGGCTGACCTCATGGTTGTTGGCCAGCGGGTGCTCGGGTGCGGCGACGAAGTCCAGGGCGTCGTCCCACACCGGCACGGCCTTGACCAGGTGGTGCGGCTCGGGCGCCAGGGTGATAACGGCAATCTCGGCGCGGCCATGCAGAATCTCGTCGTAGGCCTGCTCCGAATCCATGAACTGAATATCCAATGCCACTGCAGGGTATTCACGCGTGAAGGCCCGCAGCAGCGGGGGCAAGCGGTGCAGGCCAATGTGGTGGCTGGTGGCCAGGGTCAGGCGACCGCTCACTTCTCCGGTCAGATTGGTCAACGCGCGGCGGGTATCATCGAGCACATTGAGAATCTGGTAGGCCCGCGGCAACAAGGCGCGCCCGGCTTCGGTCAGGGTCACCTCACGGCCCAGGCGGTCGAACAGGCGCACATCCAGCTGCTGCTCGAGCCCGGCGATGCGCTTGCTGATGGCTGGCTGGGTCAGGTGCAGGCGCTCGCCGGCGCCAGAGAAACTGCCGGTTTCGGCGATGGCGATGAAAGCACTGAGGTTGGCCAGGTCCATTGCTTGAATTCCTGATGGTTATGCAAAGCATGAAAATTATGAATTTGAGTTATTCAATCTATCGCCATAGCATCGTCCGTACAAGCCAAGGGGTCTTTGGCATAGAAAGACGCTGATGAGGAACAGTCTGATGGCTGGCAAAACGCTTTACGACAAACTCTGGGAAGCCCATGAGGTCAAGCGCCGTGATGACGGCTCGTCCTTGATCTACATCGACCGTCACATCATCCATGAAGTGACGTCGCCCCAGGCCTTTGAAGGCCTGCGCCTGGCCAACCGCAAACCCTGGCGCATCGACGCCAACATCGCTACGCCGGACCACAACGTGCCGACCACGCCAGAGCGCAAGGGCGGTATCGAAGCCATCGTCGACCAAGTGTCGCGCCTGCAGGTGCAGACCCTCGACGAGAACTGTGACGAATACGGCATCGTCGAATTCAAGATGAATGACGAGCGTCAAGGTATCGTCCACGTTATCAGCCCTGAGCAGGGTGCCACCTTGCCTGGCATGACCGTGGTCTGCGGTGACTCGCACACTTCTACCCACGGCGCCTTCGGTGCCTTGGCCCACGGCATCGGCACCTCCGAGGTGGAGCATGTGCTCGCTACCCAGTGCCTGGTCGCCAAGAAGATGAAGAACATGCTGGTGCGGGTGGAAGGCCAGTTGCCTGCCGGCGTTACTGCCAAAGACATCGTCCTGGCCGTGATCGGCAAGATCGGTACCGCCGGTGGTAACGGCCACGCCATGGAATTTGCCGGCAGCGCCATCCGCGAATTGTCGATGGAAGGCCGCATGACCATTTGCAACATGTCCATCGAAGCCGGTGCCCGCGTAGGCCTGGTGGCGGTGGACGACACCACCGTTGCCTATGTCGAAGGCCGCCCGTACGCGCCGAAGGGCGAGCAGTGGAAGCAGGCGGTGGAGGCCTGGAAAGGCCTGGTTTCCGACGCTGACGCGGTGTTCGACACCGTGGTCGAGCTCGATGCTGCGCAAATCAAGCCGCAGGTCAGCTGGGGCACCTCGCCGGAGATGGTCCTTGCCGTCGACCAGCGCGTACCGGACCCGGCTGCCGAGCCAGACCTGATCAAGCGTGGTTCGATCGAGCGTGCCCTCAAGTACATGGGCCTTGCCGCCAACCAGGCGATTACCGATATCAAGCTCGACCGCGTATTCATCGGTTCGTGCACCAACTCGCGCATCGAAGACCTGCGCGCCGCCGCCGAAATCGCCAAGGGCCGCAAGGTCGCTGCCAACGTCAAGCAGGCGCTGGTGGTACCGGGCTCGGGCCTGGTCAAGGCCCAGGCCGAGCGTGAAGGCCTGGACAAGATCTTCCTCGAAGCCGGTTTCGAATGGCGTGAACCAGGCTGCTCGATGTGCCTGGCGATGAACCCGGACCGCCTGGAGAGCGGCGAGCATTGCGCGTCCACCTCCAACCGCAACTTCGAAGGCCGTCAGGGTGCCGGTGGCCGTACCCACCTGGTCAGCCCGGCCATGGCCGCCGCCGCCGCGGTGACCGGCCACTTCATCGATGTTCGCGAGTTGATCCAAGGGAGCGCAGCATGAAAGCCTTTACCCAGCACACTGGCCTCGTCGCGCCGTTGGACCGTGCCAACGTCGACACCGACCAGATCATCCCCAAGCAGTTCTTGAAGTCGATCAAGCGCACCGGCTTCGGCCCCAACCTGTTCGACGAGTGGCGTTACCTGGACGTGGGCCAGCCCTACCAGGACAACAGCAAGCGCCCGCTGAACAAGGAGTTCGTGCTCAACCACGACCGCTATCAAGGTGCCAGCGTGTTGCTGGCGCGCGAGAACTTCGGTTGCGGCTCCAGCCGCGAACATGCCCCGTGGGCGCTGGACGAGTACGGTTTCCGCAGCGTGATCGCGCCGAGCTTTGCCGACATCTTCTTCAACAACAGCTTCAAGAACGGCTTGCTGCCGATCATCCTCAGCGATGAGGAAGTCGACGAGCTGTTCAAGCAGGTAGAAGCCAACCCGGGCTACCAGCTGGTCATCGACCTGCAGGCCCAGGCGGTGACCCGCCCGGATGGCAAGGTATTGCACTTCGAGATCGATGCGTTCCGCAAGCACTGCCTGCTCAACGGCCTGGACGACATCGGCCTGACCTTGCAGGACAGCGACGCGATCAAGGCCTTCGAAGGCAAGCACCGTGCAGCGCAGCCTTGGCTGTTCCGGGATGCCTGAAATATGTAGGTGACAGTACCGGCCTCTTCGCGGGTGAACCCGCTCCCACAGGTACGGCGCAAGATTCGAAACCTGTAGAGGACCTGTGGGAGCGGGCATGCCCGCGAAAGGGCCGGTACAGGCAGCAAGAAACCAAAAGGATCGAGACATGACCAGCACCCAGCACACCGATGTGGTCCAACGCCAGTTCGGCGAACAGGCCAGCGCCTACCTCAGCAGCGCCGTGCACGCCCAGGGCAGTGAATTCGCCCTGCTGCAGGCCGAACTGGCAGGGCAGGGCGCTGCCCGCGTGCTGGACCTGGGCTGCGGCGCCGGTCATGTCAGCTTCCACATCGCCCCGCTGGTCGCCGAAGTGGTCGCCTACGACCTCTCGCAGGCCATGCTCGATGTGGTCGCCAGTGCCGCCGCCGAGCGCGGCCTGGCCAATATCACCACCGAGCGCGGTGCCGCCGAACGCCTGCCGTTCGCCGATGCCTCGTTCGACTTCGTCTTCAGCCGCTACTCGGCCCACCACTGGAGCGACCTGGGCCTGGCCCTGCGCGAAGTGCGCCGCGTGCTCAAGCCGGGTGGCGTGGCGGCGTTCATTGATGTGATGTCGCCGGGCAGCCCGCTGCTCGACACCTACCTGCAAACAGTCGAAGTACTGCGCGACACCAGCCACGTGCGCGATTATTCCGCCGCCGAATGGCAGCGGCAGGTCAGCGAGGCTGGTTTGCATGTGCGCAGCCACACCCGCCAGCCGCTGCGCCTGGAGTTTTCCAGCTGGGTCGAGCGCATGCGCACCCCCGAGCCGATGCGCGTGGCAATTCGCCAATTGCAGCAAGCCATGGGTGAAGAAGTGCGGCAGTATTACCAGATCGAGGCCGACGGTTCGTTCAGCACCGATGTGCTGGTGTTGTGGGCCGAGCGTTAAGAACTTTTCGGTGGGGCCCGCTTGGCCGCACCGCGTGAATGGATAGAGGAAAGCATGAGCAAGCAGATTCTGATTCTCCCAGGTGACGGTATCGGCCCGGAAATCATGGCCGAGGCGGTCAAGGTGCTGGAGCTGGCCAACGACAAGTTCCAGCTCGGCTTCAGCCTGGAGCACGATGTGATCGGTGGCGCCGCCATCGACAAGCACGGCGTGCCGCTGGCCGACGAGACCCTGGAGCGTGCGCGCAAGGCCGATGCCGTGCTGCTGGGCGCAGTGGGCGGGCCGAAGTGGGACAAGATCGAGCGTGACATCCGCCCCGAGCGCGGCCTGCTGAAAATCCGTTCGCAACTGGGCCTGTTCGCCAACCTGCGCCCGGCCATCCTCTACCCGCAACTGGCCGATGCCTCGTCGCTCAAGCCCGAGATCGTTTCCGGCCTGGACATCCTCATCGTCCGTGAGCTGACCGGCGGTATCTACTTCGGTGCCCCGCGTGGCCAGCGCGAGCTGGAAAACGGCGAGCGCCAGGCCTACGACACCCTGCCGTACAGCGAAAGCGAAGTGCGCCGCATCGCCCGTGTCGGCTTCGACATGGCCCGCGTGCGTGGCAAGAAGCTGTGCTCGGTGGACAAGGCCAACGTCCTGGCTTCCAGCCAGCTGTGGCGTGAAGTGGTCGAGGACGTGGCCAAGGACTACCCGGATGTGGAACTGAGCCACATGTACGTCGACAACGCCGCCATGCAACTGGTGCGCGCGCCCAAGCAATTCGATGTGATGGTGACCGACAACATGTTCGGTGACATTCTGTCGGATGAAGCTTCCATGCTCACCGGTTCCATCGGCATGCTGCCTTCGGCGTCGCTGGATGCCGACAACAAGGGCATGTACGAGCCGTGCCACGGCTCGGCGCCGGACATCGCAGGCCTTGGCATCGCCAACCCGCTGGCGACCATCCTGTCGGTATCGATGATGCTGCGTTACAGCTTCAATCAGTCGGCTGCCGCCGAGGCGATCGAGAAGGCCGTGAGCCTGGTCCTGGACCAGGGCCTGCGCACCGGCGACATCTACTCGGAAGGCTGCCGCAAAGTTGGTACGCAGGAAATGGGCGACGCAGTAGTCGCAGCGCTGCGGAATCTGTAATCTCTCTGGCCCGCCACCCAAAATTCCCGGTGGCGGCCCACTTTTAGCAAAGGTGTAGTTGCGATGAAACGTGTAGGTCTGATCGGTTGGCGCGGTATGGTCGGTTCCGTGCTCATGCAGCGGATGCTGGAGGAGCAGGATTTCGACCTCATCGAGCCGGTGTTCTTCACCACCTCCAATGTTGGCGGCCAGGGCCCGAACGTGGGCAAGGATACAGCTCCGCTCAAGGACGCTTATTCGATTGAAGAGCTCAAGACCCTCGACGTGATCCTGACCTGCCAGGGCGGCGACTACACCAACGAGGTCTTCCCCAAGCTGCGTGAAGCCGGCTGGCAGGGTTACTGGATCGATGCCGCCTCGTCCCTGCGCATGCAGGATGACGCGGTGATCATCCTCGACCCGGTCAACCGCAAGGTCATCGACCAGCAGCTGGACGCGGGTACCAAGAACTACATCGGTGGCAACTGCACCGTCAGCCTGATGCTGATGGGCCTGGGCGGCCTGTTCGAAGCCGGCCTGGTCGAGTGGATGAGCGCCATGACCTACCAGGCGGCCTCGGGTGCCGGCGCGCAGAACATGCGCGAGCTGATCAAGCAGATGGGTGCTACCCATGCAGCCGTTGCCGATGACCTGGCCAACCCGGCCAGCGCCATCCTCGACATCGACCGCAAGGTTGCCGAGACCATGCGCAGCGAAGCGTTCCCGACCGAAAACTTCGGCGTGCCGCTGGCTGGCAGCCTGATCCCGTGGATCGACAAGGAACTGCCGAACGGCCAGAGCCGTGAAGAGTGGAAGGCCCAGGCCGAGACCAACAAGATCCTCGGCCGCTTCAAGAGCCCGATCCCGGTCGACGGCATTTGCGTGCGCATCGGCGCCATGCGTTGCCACAGCCAGGCGCTGACCATCAAGCTGAACAAGGACGTGCCGCTGGCCGACATCGAAGGCATGATCAGCCAGCACAACCCTTGGGTGAAGCTGGTGCCCAACCAGCGTGAAATCAGCATGCAGGAGCTGAGCCCGACCAAGGTTACCGGTACCTTGAACGTTCCGGTTGGCCGCCTGCGCAAGCTGAACATGGGTTCGCAGTACCTGGGCGCGTTCACCGTCGGTGACCAGCTGCTGTGGGGCGCGGCCGAGCCGCTGCGCCGCATGCTGCGGATTCTGCTGGAGCGTTGATCGTTCCGGTCTGACCGAAAACCCGCGCTGGCGACAGTGCGGGTTTTTTTATATCCGAGCCACCCCAGTCCGCCAGGCTCTTGCTGGCTTTGGCTTTGGCTTTGGCTTTGGCTTTGGCTTTGGCTTTGGCTTTGGCTTTGGCTTTGGCTTTGGCTTTGGCTTTGGCTTTGGCTTTGGCTTTGGCTTCTAAGCGCGCGGTAGTTCAGGCGCCGCCGATTGCGACTTCAGGAGGCCGAGCGAAGGGACTGCGGAGGGAGGTGACGGGCATGGATGCCCGTCAAGCGCTGAGGCCCCATGGATGGGGCCTGCAGCGCGTATTCCCGGGAGCAGGCCCGTAGCGAGGGGACCCCGGAGCGAAGCGTAGGGGCCGGATGATGGGAGCCGACGGTTTTTGGTTCCTTTTTGCCACGACAAAAAGGGACCCGCCGTAAGGGCGGAAAGGTGACTTGGCGCCACCATCGCGAATGAATGCCTACTCGATGTGAATGCCCGCATCCAAAAAGCAAAAAGCCAAAAAGCTTAAGCGACGGTTTTGATATGGCGAACAGTCCGTTTGCGATGGCGACGCTGACTCACCTTTTCGCCCTTACGGCGAGTCACTTTTTGCCAAACGCGGCAAAAAGTAACCAAAAAACGCTGCGCTCCCATCATCCGGCCCCTGCGCTGCGCTCCGGGGTTCCCTCACTCCGGTCTTGCTCCCGGGAGTACGCGCTGCAGGCCCCATCCATGGGGCCTCAGCGCTTGACGGGCATCCATGCCCGTCACCTCCCTCCGCAAGACCTGCGTTCGGCCTCCTGAAGTCGCGAAGATCAAGATCAAGATCAAGATCAAGATCAAGATCAAGATCAAGATCAAGAGCAGCGCAGCTCTAGGTTTGGGCCAGCACAGACAAAACTCTACAATCCGAGTAAAGTGCCGCCCCCGCCGTTTTCAGCAAAAGGATCCCTTCCATGACACACCCTTTGGACATCGCCGTCGTCGGCGCCACCGGCAGCGTCGGTGAAGCCCTGGTGCAGATTCTCGAAGAGCTGGATTTCCCGGTCGCCACCCTGCACCTGCTGGCCAGCATGGAATCGGCGGGTAGCAGCGTGATGTTCGCTGGCAAGAAGCTGAAGGTGCGTGAAGTGGACAGCTTTGACTTCGCCCAGGTCAAGCTGGCCTTCTTCGCCACAGGCGCGGCAGTCAGCCGAAGCTTTGCCAGCAAGGCGCTGCAGGCAGGCTGCACGGTCATCGACCTGTCCGCTGGCTTGGACGACGCCCTGGCCCTGGTGCCCGAAGCCAACGCCGAACGCCTGGCCGGCCTGGCATTGCCCGCCCGCATCGTCAGCCCGTGCTCGGCCGCGGTTGCCCTGGCTGTTGCCCTGGCACCGCTCAAAGGCCTGCTGGATATCGAGCGGGTGCAGGTGATGGCCGCTCTGGCGGTGTCTGCACAAGGCCGTGAAGCGGTCACCGAACTCGCCCGGCAAACCGCCGAGCTGCTCAATGCCCGGCCGCTGGAGCCGCGCTTCTTCGACCGGCAGATGGCGTTCAATATGTTGGCCCAGGTCGGCACCGCCGATGAGCATGGCCACACGGCTCTGGAGCGCCGCCTGGTCAGCGAGCTGCGCGTGCTGCTGGGCCTGCCGGAACTGAAGATTTCCGTGAGCTGCGTTCAAGTCCCGGTGTTTTTCGGCGATAGCTTCAGTGTGGCGGTGCAGAGCCGTCGCCCGGTAGACCTGGATGCGGTCAACCAGGCCCTCGAGGCGGCCGACAGCGTCGAACTGGTGGGGCTCGACGATTATCCGACCCCGGTAGGCGACGCAGTGGGCCAGGACGTGGTCTATGTTGGTCGTGTACGGCACGGTGTTGATGAAGACCAGCAACTCAACCTCTGGCTGACCACCGACAACGTGCGCAAAGGCGCCGCGCTCAATGCCGTGCAAGTGGCGCAATTGTTGATTAAACACATGCCGTAAAAGATACTGGCGAGCACTATTGTCCTGCTCCGCATGCAGGTTTCAGGACGCTTCATACAAGGGAAGAGGTCATGCTTCGAATTCGCAAACTGGTTCTGGCCATGGCTGCAGCATCGGCGCTGTCGTCGGGCATGGCGAATGCCCTGGGCCTGGGGGAGCTGACCCTCAAGTCGGCACAGAACCAGCCCCTGGACGCCGAGATCGAGCTGCTCGACGTGCGCGACCTCACCGCCGCCGAAGTGGCACCGAGCCTGGCGCCACCGGAAGAGTTCAGCAAGGCCGGGGTGGCACTGCCGACATACCTCGAAGACCTCACCTTCACGCCGGTGATCAACCCCAACGGCAAGAGCGTGCTGCGGGTTACCTCCAGCCAGCCGCTGCCTGAGCCGGTGGTAAAGTTCCTGGTCCAGGTAATGTGGCCGCAGGGCCGCCTGCTGCGTGACTACAGCGTGCTGCTCGATCAGGCCAAGGCCCAGGGCGACAAGCCTGCGGCAGCCAATGTGGCGCCAGCGGTGACCGCTGCCGGCAGTTACACCACCCAGCGCCGCGACACCTTGTGGCAGATTGCCGCGCGCAATGCACAGGGCGGCTCGATCCAGCAGACCATGATCGCGATCCAGGCGCTGAACCCGGACGCCTTCATCGGCAACAACATCAACCAGCTGAAGGTTGGCCAGGTGCTGCGCCTGCCCGACCAGCAGCAGATCCAGAACATCCCGCAGGGCGAGGCGACCGCCGAGGTGGCCGAGCAGTATGCCGCCTGGCGGGAAGGCCGCCGCCTGGGCCCGCGTGCCCGCCAGCTGGACGCCACCCGTCGCGGTGCCGCCGAGGCAGCGCCGGCACGTATAGCCCAGGGCGACAACCTGCGCCTGGTCAGCCCGGGCAACCAGGCTGGTGCCGACCAGGCCAAGGCCCTCAACGACAAACTGGCGGTGGCCCAGGAAAGCCTGGACACCAGCCGTCGCGACAACGAAGAGCTCAAGAGCCGCATGGCCGACCTGCAGAGCCAGTTGGACAAGCTGCAGCGTCTGATCGAGCTGAAGAACAACCAGTTGGCCCGGCTTGAAACCCAAGGGGCGGCTGCGCCGGCCCAACCGGTCGTCAAGCCGGCTCCTGCCGCTGTCGATACCGCACCCAAGCCGGTGCCTGCCGCCGAGGCCGCACCTGCTGGCGAGCCTGGCAGCGCGGTCGATGAAATCATGGGCAACCCGCTGCTGCTCGGGCTGATTGCCGGTAGTGCCTTCCTCGTACTGCTGCTTCTGTTGCTGTTGCTGGCGCGCAAGCGCAAGGCTCAGCAGGAGGCGGAAAAGCACCTGCGCATGGCGCGGGCGCTGGAAGAAGAGCAGGGCGCAGGCTTCGACAGCGACAGCGCAAGCCTCGATGGTGTCGAGGTCTCGGCTCCGAGTGTGACCTTGTCGCCGGCTGTGGTCGCCGCTTCGGCAGCCGCCGCTACCGCCGCGGAAAAAACATCGGTACCCGCCGTCGAAGTGCAGCCTGAGCCGCAAGCCGACCCCTACGCCGCGCTGCTGGCTGAGGTCGAGCAATGCGTGGCCGAAGGCCGCCTGAACCGCGCTACCGACCTGCTGGAGCCTGCCGTGGCGGCCGCGCCGCAGCGTGACGACCTGCGCCTGAAACTGATGGATGTGTATGCCCGCCAGGGTGACCAGAGCGCGTTCGCCGAGCAGGAGCGCAAGCTGCCGGCCAGCGAGCAGAACAGTGCAGCGGTTGCCGGGCTGAAAGAGCGCTACCCGGCCATGCTCGGCCTGGCCGCTGCCGGCCTGGGCGCGGCAGCCCTGGCTGCCGAGATGGATGAGCAGTACGTGCAGGAACTGCTGCAGGATCAGCCTGAAACGCCAGTGATTGCCGACATGGCGCCCGAGCCAGAGGTGGCGGTTGAACCAGAGGCCGTTGCCGAAGCCGAACCTGAGGCAGTGCTCGAGCCGGAAGTTGATCTGGATGCTGAGCTGGATGCCTTCGATGAAGTGCCGACCCTCGATGCGCCGGACGAGCAGGACCTGGACAGTGCCTTCGACCTGAGCCTGGGTGACGAGCTGCCCGAGCAAGACCCGCTGGCAGCGCCGCTGCTGGACGAATCGCTGGCCCAACAACCTGTCGTCGACGAGCCGGTACTGGATGAACCGGTGCTGGAAGCGGCTCAGCCGGAAGACGAGCCGTTTGCCGTGGATGCCGAGCTGCAGGCTGACGCCGACGCCGAGTTCGAGGCCATGCTGGCTCAGGCCGATACACAGCCCGCTGTGGACCTGTCCGACTTCGACCTCGACGTCAGCGAACCGGTTGCCCCGGCCGCCCCGGCTGCAGTCGACGAAACCCCGGTGGATGTCGCTGCCGAGCTGGCTGCCTTCGACAGCGAGCCAGCATTCGACCCGCTTTCCGAGTTCGACCTGCCGTCCGACTTCGATCTTTCGCTGTCGCTGGAAGACGATTCGCCGGCAGCCAAGAGCTTTGCCTCGGAGCTGAACGACGTCAACGCAGAGCTGGACAAGCTGTCGCAGAGCCTCGAATCGCCGTCGCTGGAGCCGCACTTCACCAGCGAGGACGCGGCTGCCCAGCCGGAGCCTGAACCACTGGACGACCTGGACTTCGACTTCTTCTCCGGCAGCGACGAAGTGGCCACCAAGCTTGACCTGGCCCGCGCCTATATCGACATGGGCGACAACCAGGGTGCACGCGACATCCTCGATGAAGTGGTCAAGGATGGCGATGACAGTCAGCGTCAGGAAGCCGAGGACATGCTCTCCCGACTGGTCTGAGGTTGTCTGTACCGGCCTCTTCGCGGGTAAACCCGCTCCCACAGGTGACTCACAGGATCTGAAATCTGTGGGGCCCCTGTGGGAGCGGGTTTACCCGCGAAGAGGCCCTCAAGCGCGACACACATTCAGCGGCAGCCCTACACGGCTGCCGTTGTCGTTATAATCCCCGCCATTCCGTACACCCCCACAGGTTTCATGCTCTTGGACATCATCGACACCGCCGCCGAGTCCGCGGCCGAAGGCTACTCCCGCATCGCCCTGGGCGTGGAATACAAAGGCGCGCGCTACCGTGGCTGGCAGCGCCAGGCCAGTGGCGTGCCCAGTGTCCAGCAGGCCCTGGAGCAGGCGTTGTCCAAGGTGGCCAACGAGCCGATCTCGGTAATCTGCGCCGGGCGCACCGACGCCGGCGTGCATGGCTGCGGGCAGATCGTGCACTTCGACACCCGCGCCGTGCGCGACGAACGCGCCTGGACCATGGGCACCAACTTCAACCTGCCCCATGACATCAGCGTGGTCTGGTCGCGACCGATGCCGGCCGACTTCCATGCCCGCTTCAAGGCCTGCGCCCGGCGTTACCGCTACGTCATCTACAACGACCCGATCCGCCCGGCGCACCTGGCCGAGGAGGTGACCTGGAACCACCGCCCGCTGGATGTCGAGCGCATGGCCGAAGCCGCGCAGTACCTGCTGGGTACCCATGACTTCAGTGCCTTCCGCGCCAGCCAGTGCCAGGCCAAGTCGCCGATCAAGCACATCTACCACCTGCGCGTCACCCGCCATGGCCAGATGATCGTGCTGGATGTGCGCGCCACGGCTTTCCTGCACCACATGGTGCGTAACATTGCCGGTGTACTGATGGCCATCGGTGCCGGCGAGCGCCCGGTCACCTGGGCGCGCGAGGTGCTGGAGGGGCGCAACCGCCGCGAAGGCGGGGTCACGGCGCACCCGTACGGGCTCTACCTGGTGCAGGTGGAGTACCCCGAGGAATACGCACTGCCCAAGCGTTACATCGGCCCGCACTTTTTGACCGGCTACGAGGCATTGGCAGACTGACGGGCGAAAAGTCATTTGCTAACATCCGGCCTTTCACCGTAACAAGCAGGGTTCGCTGTCCATGAGCAATGTTCGCAGCAAGATCTGCGGGATTACCCGCATCGAAGACGCACTGGCCGCTGCCGAGGCGGGGGCCGATGCCATCGGCTTGGTCTTCTATGCCAAGAGCCCGCGCGCCGTGGATGTGCGCCAGGCGCGGGCGATCATCGCCGAGCTGCCGCCGTTCGTGACCACGGTCGGGTTGTTCGTCAATGCTTCGCGCTGCGAGCTGAACGAGATCCTCGAAGTGGTTCCGCTGGACCTGCTACAGTTCCACGGCGACGAAACCCCGCAGGACTGCGAAGGCTACCACCGCCCCTGGATCAAGGCCCTGCGCGTGCGCCCGGGCGACGACCTGGAGGCGGCCTGCCAGCTTTACGCTGGTGCCCGCGGCATTCTGCTGGATACCTATGTGCCGGGCGTACCCGGAGGCACCGGTGAAGCGTTCGACTGGTCGCTGGTGCCGGCGCGCCTGAGCAAGCCGATCATCCTGGCAGGCGGGCTGTCTGCCGACAATGTCGGCCAGGCCATCGCCCAGGTGCGGCCGTACGCGGTGGATGTCAGTGGCGGCGTGGAGCAAGCCAAGGGCATCAAGGACGCGGCGAAGATCGAGGCATTCATGCGTGCGGTGAAACAGGCGTGATAGCAGATGTGACGGCTGGCTGCGCGCCATCGTCCATAGCTTTCGCAGCCCTGCGGGGCAGCCGCCTGCGCCTGTGGCGGCAAGACAACACATTAGCGGTGGGGTGGCGCGCTGGAAGTCCTGGCGGCCGGTCCATCATCGTTTCATGAAAGATTTTGAGCTCAAGGGCAGGGTAGGGCCGGCGACACCGGCCCACGCCTGCCAATACTGGAGAAAGAAAGCATGAGCAACTGGTTAGTCGACAAACTGATCCCTTCGATCATGCGTTCCGAGGTGAAGAAGAGCTCGGTGCCTGAAGGCCTGTGGCACAAGTGCCCGGCCTGCGAGGCCGTGCTGTATCGTCCGGAGCTGGAAAAGACCCTGGATGTCTGCCCCAAGTGCAACCATCACATGCGCATCGGCGCACGTGCGCGCATCGATATCTTCCTCGACGCCGACGGCCGTGCCGAGCTGGGCGCCGACCTGGAGCCGGTCGACCGCCTGAAGTTCCGTGATGGCAAGAAGTACAAGGACCGCCTGGCAGGCGCGCAGAAGCAGACTGGCGAGAAAGACGCCCTGATTTCCATGAGCGGTACCCTGATGGGCATGCCGATCGTGGTCAGCGCCTTCGAGTTCTCGTTCATGGGTGGCTCCATGGGTGCCATCGTCGGCGAGCGCTTCGTGCGCGCGGCCAACTATGCCCTGGAGCACCGCTGCCCGATGGTCTGCTTCTCCGCCTCGGGCGGTGCACGCATGCAGGAAGCGCTGATTTCGCTGATGCAGATGGCCAAGACCTCGGCCGTGCTGGCGCGCCTGCGCGAAGAAGGCATCCCGTTCATCTCGGTACTGACCGACCCTGTGTACGGTGGTGTTTCCGCCAGCCTGGCCATGCTCGGTGATGTGATCGTCGGCGAGCCGAAGGCGCTGATCGGCTTCGCCGGCCCGCGCGTTATCGAGCAGACTGTGCGCGAGAAGCTGCCGGAAGGCTTCCAGCGCAGCGAGTTCCTGCTGGAGCACGGCGCCATCGACCTGATTATCTCCCGTGGCGAGCTGCGCCCGCGTCTGGCCCGCCTGCTGGCGCAGATGACCGGCCAGGAAACCCCGGAGCAAGCGCGTGAGGCGGCTGCCGTCGCGTGATGAAACAACGATCCCTGGGCGAATGGCTCGCCTACCTCGAGCAGTTGCACCCCTCGGCCATCGACATGGGCCTGGAGCGGTCGCAGAAGGTGCTGGCCCGGTTGGCGCTGGGTAAGCTGGCGCCACGCGTGGTGACGGTAACCGGCACCAACGGCAAGGGCTCGACCTGCGCCTTCGTGGCCTCGCTGCTGCGTGCCCAGGGGCTCAAGGTCGGCGTGTACAGCTCGCCGCACCTGTTGCGTTACAACGAGCGGGTGCTGATCGATGGCCAAGAGGCCAGCGATGAGCGCCTGTGCGATGCCTTCGCCGCCGTCGAGGCGGCGCGGGGCGAAATTTCCCTGACCTACTTCGAGATGGGTACCCTGGCCGCTTTCTGGTTGTTCTACCAGTCGCAGCTGGATGCCGTGGTGCTGGAAGTGGGCCTTGGTGGCCGCCTGGACACCGTGAACGTGGTGGATGCCGACCTGGCCCTGGTGACCAGTATCGGCGTCGATCATGTCGATTACCTGGGGGATACCCGCGAGCTGGTGGCTTTCGAGAAGGCCGGCATCTTCCGTCAGGGCAAGCCGGCACTGTGCGGTGACCTGGATCCGCCGCAGCCGTTGCTGGACAAGGCTGCCGAACTGGCCGCGCCGCTGTTCCTGCGCGGGCGTGACTTCGACCTGGCCAGTGCCGATGGCAGCTGGATCTGGCGCGGTATTACGGCTGATGGTGCGCAGGTAGAGCTGCGTGACCTGCCTTTGCTTGACCTGCCCATGGAAAACGCCACGCTGGCCCTGCAGGCCTACCTGCTGATGGGCCTGCCCTGGGACGCCGGGCAGATTCGCCAGGCGTTGTTGGCTACGCGCATCACTGGCCGCCTCGACCGCCGCCTGCTGAGCTGGCAGGGCAAGCCGGTGGAGCTGTTGCTGGATGTGGGGCACAACCCGCATGCTGCGCAATACCTGGCCCGGCGCCTGGCGGCTCGGCCGCTCAAGGGGCGCCGCCTGGCGGTGTTCGGCCTGCTCGCCGACAAGGACCTGGACGGTGTTGTCGCGCCGTTGCAGGGCCTGATTCACGACTGGGCGGTGGCGCCGCTGGATACCCCGCGCAGCCGCCCGGCTGCGGAGCTGGCCACGGCCTTGACGAACGTCGGCGCCGCGGTGAAGTCTTATGCCAGCGTCGACGCTGCCCTTGAAGGGCAGTGCGCGCAGGCAACGGCGGATGACCAGATCTTGCTGTTCGGTTCGTTTTTCTGTGTTGCCCAGGCACTGGAATGGCTGGAGCGGCACGCCCAGGAGGGTGGAGTAGATGGCAGTGCTGGATAAAGGGATGAAACAGCGCATGGTCGGTGCGTTGGTGCTGGTGGCGCTGGCGGTGATTTTCCTGCCGATGCTGTTCACCCGCGAGGACGAGATGCGTCAGGTGCGCGTCGAGGCCCCGCAGGCGCCGGCCATGCCAAGCCTGCCGGAAGTGAAGGTGGAGCCGGTCGCCGTGCCGGAGCCGCAGGCTATTGCGCAAGAGCCGCAACAGCCACCGGTGGTGGTGGACGAGTCCACCGCGCCGGCGAGCACGCCCAGCCAGCCGATTACACCCTCACCTCAGACCCAGCCTCAGGTGCAGGCACAGGCGCAGGCACAGGCCCAGCCCGCCAAGCCGCAGGCGCCCGTGTCCAAGGTCGAGCCTCAGCCGGCAGCCAAGCCGGCCGCGCCGTCGAAGATCGACGTCAATGGCCTGCCGGTCAGTTGGTCCATCCAGTTGGCCAGCCTGTCCAACCGTGCCGGGGCCGAGAAACTGCAGCAAACCTTGCGTAGCCAGGGTTACAACGCCTATATCCGCTCGGCCGGTGGCATGAACCGCGTTTACGTAGGGCCGCTGATCGAGCGTGCCGAGGCCGAACGCGTACGTGACGCGATCAATCGCCAGAACAGCCTCAAGGGCTTTGTGGTGCGCTTCCAGCCTGAGCGCAGCTGATATCCCTGGGGCGGCTTTGCCGCCCATTCGCGGGTGAACCCGCTCCCACAGGGAGCGCGCAATGGCAGGGTTTGCACATCACCTGTGGGAGCGGGTTTACCCGCGAATGATCCAGCACCAATCCACCTGACATTCCGCTTACCCAACCCCCCACCGCTCTGTTAAAATGCGCCGCCTCAAACGTCTGCAGGCAGCACCGTGGCATTTACCTTGGTCGATTGGGCGATCATCGCGATCATCGCCGTCTCCACACTGATCAGTCTCAAGCGCGGCTTCGTCAAGGAAGCCTTGTCCTTGCTCATCTGGATCATTGCCGGTGCGGTTGCCTGGATGTTCGGCGGTTCGCTCTCGGTGTATCTTGAAAGCTACATCCAGACACCGTCGATGCGCGTCATCGCCGGCTGCGCCATTCTTTTTGTCGCCACCTTGCTGGTGGGGGCCATGATCAACTTCCTCATCGGCGAGCTGATCCGCGTGACCGGGCTGTCCGGTACCGATCGTTTCCTGGGCATGGCCTTCGGCGCCGCGCGCGGGGCCTTGCTGGTGGTGGTGGCCATCGGGCTGATCAGCCTGGGGCCGGTTCAACAGGACACCTGGTGGCAGGAATCACGCCTGATACCACAATTTCTCTTGGTCGCCGACTGGTCGAAAAACCTGATCCTGGGTTTTACCGGCCAGTGGACACCCAGTGGGCTGATCGGCACTCCAGCTGATCTTCCGTTCAAGGAACAGTTGCTCGGGCCGGCAAAGCCCTGAGCGCTATTCACTCAAGTTTCGTCAAAGTAGGGGTTGCGTCGCATGTGTGGCATCGTCGGTATCGTCGGTAAGTCGAACGTCAATCAGGCGCTGTATGACGCGCTTACGGTCCTCCAGCATCGCGGCCAGGACGCTGCCGGTATCGTGACCAGCCATGACGGCCGGTTGTTCCTGCGCAAGGATAATGGCCTGGTGCGCGACGTGTTCCAGCAGCGCCACATGCAGCGCCTGGTCGGCAGCATCGGCATCGGCCACGTGCGCTACCCGACCGCGGGCAGCTCTACCTCGGCCGAGGCCCAGCCGTTCTACGTCAACTCGCCGTACGGCATCACCCTGGCACACAACGGCAACCTGACCAACGTCGAACAGCTGGCCAAGGAGATCTACGAGTCCGACCTGCGCCACGTCAACACCAACTCCGACTCGGAAGTCCTGCTGAACGTGTTCGCCCATGAGCTGGCGGTGCGTGGCAAGCTGCAGCCGACCGAAGAAGACGTGTTCGCCGCGGTTTCCCACGTGCATAGCCGCTGTGTCGGCGGTTACGCCGTGGTGGCGATGATCACCGGCTACGGCATCGTCGGTTTCCGTGACCCCAACGGCATCCGCCCGGTGGTGTTCGGCCAGCGTCACACCGACGAAGGCGTGGAATACATGATCGCCTCGGAAAGCGTGGCCCTGGACGTGCTCGGCTTCACCCTGATCCGCGACCTGGCGCCGGGCGAAGCGGTGTACATCACCGAAGAAGGTCAGCTGTATACCAAGCAGTGCGCCGAAGCACCGAAGCTGCAGCCGTGCATCTTCGAGCATGTCTACCTGGCCCGCCCGGACTCGATCATGGATGGCGTGTCGGTGTACAAGGCCCGTCTGCGCATGGGTGAAAAACTGGCCGACAAGATCATGCGCGAGCGCCCCGAGCACGACATCGACGTGGTCATCCCGATCCCGGACACCAGCCGCACCGCGGCCCTGGAGCTGGCCAACCGCCTGGGCGTGAAGTTCCGCGAAGGTTTCGTCAAGAACCGCTACATCGGCCGTACCTTCATCATGCCCGGCCAGGCCGCGCGCAAGAAATCGGTACGCCAGAAGCTCAACGCCATCGAGCTGGAGTTCCGCGGCAAGAACGTGATGCTGGTGGACGACTCGATCGTGCGTGGCACCACTTGCAAGCAGATCATCCAGATGGCCCGCGAAGCCGGCGCCAAGAACGTCTACTTCTGCTCCGCAGCGCCTGCGGTGCGCTACCCCAACGTCTACGGCATCGACATGCCGAGTGTTCACGAACTGATCGCCCACAACCGTACCACCGAACAAGTGGCCGAGTTGATTGGCGCCGACTGGCTGGTCTACCAGGACCTGCCGGACCTGATCGACTCGGTCGGCGGCGGCAAGATCAAGATCGACCACTTCGATTGCGCGGTATTCAACGGTGAGTACGTCACCGGCGATATCGACGAAGCCTACCTTGACCGTATCGAGCAGGCTCGTAACGACCTGGCCAAGGTCAAGAACCAGGCGGTCAGTGCGATCATCGACCTCTACAACAACTGATTTCGGGAGCGACGGCATGACGGATCAATGGGATGCCGGGCGACTGGACAGTGACCTCGAGGGTGTCGGCTTCGACACCCTGGCGGTGCGCGCCGGTCAAAACCGTACACCGGAGGCCGAGCACAGCGAAGCGCTGTTCCTGACCTCCAGCTATGTGTTCCGCACGGCTGCCGACGCGGCCGCACGCTTTGCCGGCGAAACGCCGGGCAACGTCTATTCGCGCTACACCAACCCGTCTGTGCGTGCCTTCGAGGAGCGCCTGGCGGCCATGGAAGGCGCCGAGCAGGCCGTGGGCACCTCCACCGGCATGGCGGCGATCCTTGCCGTAGTGATGTCGTTGTGCAGTGCCGGTGACCATGTGCTGGTTTCGCAGAGCGTCTTCGGCTCGACCATCAGCCTGTTCGAGAAGTACTTCAAGCGCTTTGGCGTGCAGGTGGACTATGTGCCACTGGTCGATCTCGCTGGCTGGGAAAAGGCCATCAAGGCCAATACCAAGCTGCTGATCGTCGAGTCGCCGTCCAACCCGCTGGCCGAGCTGGTCGATATCACCGCGCTCAGCGAAATCGCCCATGCCCATGGTGCCATGCTGGTGGTGGACAACTGCTTCAGCACCCCGGCGCTGCAGCAGCCTTTGAAACTGGGGGCCGACATCGTGTTCCACTCGGCCACCAAGTTCATCGACGGCCAGGGCCGCTGCATGGGTGGCGTGGTTGCCGGCCGTGCCGAGCAGATGAAAGAAGTGGTGGGTTTCCTGCGTACCGCAGGCCCGACCCTCAGCCCGTTC
Source organism: Pseudomonas sp. NLJ1 (assembly GCF_049486705.1). NCBI lineage: Bacteria > Pseudomonadati > Pseudomonadota > Gammaproteobacteria > Pseudomonadales > Pseudomonadaceae > Pseudomonas > Pseudomonas sp. NLJ1. Next base: position 4,455,632 of record NZ_CP137735.1, read on the forward strand.
AACGCCTGGATCTTCACCAAGGGCCTGGAAACCTTGCGCCTGCGCATGCGTGCGCACTGCGAAAGCGCCCAGGTACTGGCCGAATGGCTGGAGCAGCAGGAGGGCGTGGAGAAGGTGCACTATGCCGGCCTGCCGAGCCACCCGCAGCACGAACTGGCCAAGCGCCAGATGAGTGGCTTTGGTGCGGTGGTCAGCTTCGAGGTCAAGGGTGGCAAAGAGGGCGCCTGGCGCTTCATCGACGCTACCCGGGTGATTTCCATCACCACCAACCTGGGTGACAGCAAGACCACCATCGCCCACCCGGCCACCACCTCCCACGGCCGCCTGACGCCGCAGGAGCGTGAAGCCGCCGGTATCCGCGACAGCCTGATCCGCGTTGCCGTGGGCCTGGAAGATGTGGCCGATCTGCAGGCCGACCTGGCGCGCGGGTTGGCTGCCCTGTGATTGAAATCCGCGGCGGTACGCCCGGCCATAACGGCCGGGTAGCCCTGGTGACCGGTGCCGCGCGCGGCATCGGCCTGGGCATTGCCGCGTGGTTGATCTGCGAAGGCTGGCAGGTGGTGCTCAGTGACCTCGATCGCCAGCGCGGCGCCAAGGCGGCCAAGGCCCTGGGCGACAATGCCTGGTTCATCACCATGGACGTTGCCGATGAGGCCCAGGTCAGCGCGGGGGTGTCCGAGGTGCTGGGGCAGTTTGGCCGCCTGGACGCGCTGGTGTGCAATGCGGCCATCGCCAACCCGCACAACCAGACCCTGGAAAGCCTGAGCCTGGCGCAGTGGAACCGAGTGCTGGCGGTCAACCTCAATGGCCCGATGCTGCTGGCCAAGCATTGTGCGCCGTACCTGCGTGCGCACAATGGGGCGATCGTCAATCTCACCTCCACCCGGGCGCGGCAGTCCGAGCCCGATACCGAGGCCTACGCGGCGAGCAAGGGCGGCCTGGTGGCCTTGACCCATGCACTGGCCATGAGCCTGGGCCCGGAGATCCGCGTCAATGCGGTGAGCCCGGGCTGGATCGATGCCCGTGATCCGTCGCAGCGCCGTGCCGAGCCGTTGACCGAGGCGGACCATGCCCAGCACCCGACGGGCAGGGTAGGGACGGTGGAAGACGTTGCGGCCATGGTGGCCTGGTTGTTGTCTCGGCAAGCAGCGTTCGTCACCGGCCAGGAGTTCGTGGTCGATGGCGGCATGACCCGCAAGATGATCTACACCTGAGCATTCTGCATATCCTGTACCGGCCTCTTCGCGGGTAAACCCGCTCCCACAGGTACTGCACAGTTCTCAAGACCTGTGCAGTACCTGTGGGAGCGGGTTTACCCGCGAAGAGGCCGGCACAGACAACCACACCGCTTTTGCTTTTTTGAAAAAAATCCAACGGGGCTATTGACTTAGCTTCGCCATCTGCGTAAATTTCGCGGCCTCAGCGAAGCAAACGCAACAAGCAACATCGCGAGGGTGATTAGCTCAGCCGGGAGAGCATCTGCCTTACAAGCAGAGGGTCGGCGGTTCGATCCCGTCATCACCCACCACTTCCTGAGATGTTCCTGGTGCTTCAGGTTTCGCAAGAAGCCGATAGCCAGAGAGGAACGCACTGCGCAGCGGTAGTTCAGTCGGTTAGAATACCGGCCTGTCACGCCGGGGGTCGCGGGTTCGAGTCCCGTCCGCTGCGCCATTTTTCAGTACAGATGGGTGCCTGGCACCGGTCTGAAGCCACAAGGTAAAACGCCTTGGGCTGATCCCAGTTTCAATCGGGCGAAAGCCTGAACGATACGCAGCGGTAGTTCAGTCGGTTAGAATACCGGCCTGTCACGCCGGGGGTCGCGGGTTCGAGTCCCGTCCGCTGCGCCATCTTCGTTTCAAGGTCCCTTGAACACCTTGAAGCAAACACAAGAGAAGCGATCATGTTATCGCTTTTTTTTGTGCCTGCCCTGAGGCCATCGCGCCGAATGGGTAGACCCAGGTTTCAATCGGGCGCAAGCCTGAATGATACGCAGCGGTAGTTCAGTCGGTTAGAATACCGGCCTGTCACGCCGGGGGTCGCGGGTTCGAGTCCCGTCCGCTGCGCCATCTTCGCCTCGAGGCCCCTTGAACGCCTCGAAGCCACGAGAAAGCGACCTTCGGGTCGCTTTTTTCGTTTTTGCGCTTGGCAATTGCCGCCGTTGACCCAGATTTACACGAACCTGACAGACTCTTCACCGATCAGCGGTTCCTGTGCCTGCCTGCTGTGTTGCACAATAGGCACCTTCTCGACTTACCCGGAATTCGCAATGACCAGATCTTCCGTCTTTGGTGCGCTCGGGCTGGCCCTGGTGCTGGCGGGCGTGACCGGTTGTTCCTCGAAAAAAACCGCCGTCTACGAGCACGAGAACTTCGATGACTCGGGCACCTTCTCGCGCAGCTTCCCGGTGACCGATGCCGGCTCCTGCGAGGCCGCCCGGCGCGCCTTGCTCAGCCAGGGCTACATCATCACCAGCAGCGGCGCCAACCAGGTAGTGGGCAACAAGAGCTTCCAGCAGAACAGCGAGAACCACCTGCAGATCAGCTTCAACGTCACCTGTGCGCCGGATGTGAGCGACGAGCAGCGTTCGACCATGTTCGCCAACGCCCTGCAGGACCGCTACGCCCTGAAAAAGTCCAATACCTCCGCCAGCCTGGGCGTTGGTGTACTGGGATCGGTGTCGATGCCGATCGGCTCCAGCGACGACTCGATGGTCAAAGTGGCCAGCGAGACGGTGACGGCGGCGCAGTTCTATGACCGTTATTTCGCCCTGGTGGAGAGCTACCTGCCAAAGCCCAGGCCTGAACAGCAGAGCAAGACCAAGGTCGAGCAGCCCGCGCCGAAGGTCGAAGCGCCGGCGGCTGCCCTGGGGCTCCCGGAGCAGGCTGCGGCGGCGCCGGTGGCACCGGCCCCGACAGCGGCACCTTTGGTTGAAGCGGCGCCCGCCCCGGCTGCCGTCACCCCAGCCAGCGAGGCAGTAGCGGCACCGGTGGTGGATGACAGCCAGGGCTCGCAACCGGTGGCCCCGCCAGCGGAGGCGGCACCTATTGAAGTACAGCAGCAAGCCCAGCCTGCCGAGGCCGACGAGACCGCGGCCCCCGCACTTTGATGGCTTGCCTGTACCGGCCTCTTCGCGGGTAAACCCGCTCCCACAGGTACTGCGCAGAGGTTGAGAACTGCGCAGTACCTGTGGGAGCGGGTTTACCCGCGAAGAGGCCGGCGCAGCCAGTGCACATCCCCTGTTACAGACACCCGCTGATAACTTCTTGAACACCTGCTACGTTTACCACTCATAAGCTTGTCATCATTCCTTCACTCCACCTGCTTAGGTTGAAGGCGACACCGATAAAGATCATGAGATGAGAGGACGCAGGGCTATGGACGAATATCAGGAAGAGCTTCTCGAATTCCAGGCTTATGAACTGGACACCCCGGAGCCGGCTGACGACGCTACCGAGCTCTAGCCTACCCGCCGCTGGCTGCGGCGGAACTCCCCCGGTGTAAGGCCCGTCCAGCGCTTGAAGGCGCGCTGGAAGGCCTCGGCCGATGCAAACCCCAGCAGATAGGCAATTTCGCCGAAGGCCAGCTCCGTATCGCGGATATAGGTCTCGGCGAGGTCGCGCCGTGTTTCGTTGAGCAGGTCGCGAAAGCGCGTGCCTTCCTCGGCCAGTTTGCGGCGCAAGGTCCAGGTTGGCAGCTGCAGGTGCAGCGCCACTTCTTCCAGGTCCGGTTCACGGCCACCATTGAGCAACGGGCCCAGCAGATGGGTGATGCGCTCACCCAGGCTGCGTACGCGCGTGCGTTGCAGCATCTCCGTTTCGCACAACTGCAGCAGGTGCTGCCAGGTGCTCGGGCAGTGCCTGGGGTTGGCCAGTTGCAGCGTGGCACGGCTCAGGCGCAGCTGGTTGGCGTCGGCCGCGAACTGCACGGTTGCGCTACATAGTGGTTGGTAGCGCGCGGCGTAGGCGGGTGCGGTGAACTCGATATCCATATGTTCGGCCTGCACCGCCGTACCGACCAGGTCGGCGAGCTGGGCAAGCCAGCCGGCGAGTAGCGAATCGACCACGAAACGGTTGTAGGCGTTGTAGGGGCTGATGGAGTAGAAGCGTAGCCAGGCGCCCTGGGCATCTTCCTGAAAACTGGAGTGGCCGCGGTAGTTGGCGGCGTAAAGGGGCTCGAAGCGCAACAGGGTGCGTGCCGCCTCGCCCAGGTTCGGCGCCTGCGCAGCGGTGACCCCGGCCAGGCCTGCATGCGCCAGGCGGCTCAGGCGCCCCATGTGCAGGCCAAGTGCAGCCTCGCCGCACAGTTCGATGGCGGCGTGCCCCAGGTGCATGTAGCGCGGGATCGACAAGCGTGCATTGGCCTCGCCCAGGCGTGCCGCGTCCAGGCCATAGCGCTGCAGCAGCGGCTCCGGGTCGTGGCCGAGCTCGCGCAGGGACTCGCTCAGCGGCTGGACAAAGCCGACCGAAAGGTCGCCCAGGCGCACACGGGGGCGAGCCATTGGCCTACAACCACAGGTTCAACAGGCGGGCGCCAGGGCTGGGCGTTCCCGCCAGCAGTTCGCCGGCCTGGCGGGCAAAGCCCTGGCCGTCGCTACCCTGTTCCCAGAACTGCCCGCGCATGAACACGCTCATGCTGCTGACGCCGGCCCCGCCTGCCTCGGTCAGGCGTTGCCAGGCGGCCTGTTCACTGACTTCGCCGCGCTGCAAGGCCAGCCCGGCGCTGGCATCCTGATGGCGATTGCCGCGCCACGGCGCTTGCCAGCTGCCCTTGCCGCTTAGAAACACCGGGTTGGCGACCAGTTGTACCGCCTGTCGTGCCAGTTGCTGGTGGTTTTCCGGGTACCAGCTGTCACTGCCCACCAGTACGCCCAGGCGCCCCGCAGGGGTTTGCAATACCTGCAGCGGGTGCTGGCGGCCATCTTGCACATAACGGCGCATTTCGCTGTCGGGGAACTGCTGGTGTTGCGGTTGGCCCAGCAGCGAGCCGTCACCGGCGAACACCACGCTGCTGTTGAACAGCGGGCCGCTACCGGCATGCAGCACACCCTGTTTCACGTAGGGGGCGGGCAGCACGATGGAGCCGGCTACCAAAGTGACGTTGAATTCCTTGGCCAGGCCACCGAACAGTTGCTGGTAGTCCGCAGCCATCTGCTCGGCCTTCATGCGCAGGTGCGCGTCGGCGCGCCAGTCGTCCCCGTCGGCACGGAGCATGGCCAGGCCATAGCGCAGCGGGTTGCTCAGTTCCAGCCATTGCAGGGCTTCACGGCTTTGCGTGACCTGGTACAACTCGTTCTTTTCCCCACGCGCCCACAGCCAGGTACCGATGTGCTCCGGTAGCACCACCACCGTGCGCGGGCCCACCAGCCCTTGGGCGCGGGCCTGCTCCAGGTACGCCGCGAGCTTGCGACGCAGGCGTTGCAGGTTCTGGTAATCGCCAGGGTAGAGCACCGGCTCGATACCCAGCAGGTTGCCGTGCTCGCCCGGCACGCCATGGTTGAGCGCCAGTTCGATTCGTAAATCGGAAAGGTAGTGGCCTTCCGGGCGTTGCATCGTCCAGAAGCCATAGCCGCAGAGGGCGGCGATCATCACCAGCGCCAGGGCGCTTGCCAGGAGTTTTCGCATGGAGCAGAACAGCGCCTTGGAAACGAGAGTTTCCTAGGGTAGTCGCGCTGTGCGCGAGGATCAATAACTTGTCAGTTTCGATCATTGAGCCCATTCAAACGGCTGTTTAATGTCGCAGGCAGACAAACGACGGGGCCCGCCAGCCGGTGCGGCGCCCGCATCCCGTGATCACGCCACCTGGGGACCTTCTTCCATGGCCGCCGACCGCTACCCGCACCTGCTTGCCCCGCTCGACCTGGGCTTCACTACCCTGCGCAACCGCACCCTGATGGGCTCGATGCACACTGGCCTCGAAGAGCGCCCGGGCGGCTTCGAGCGCATGGCGGCGTACTTTGCCGAGCGCGCCCGCGGTGGCGTCGGCCTGATGGTCACCGGCGGCATTGCACCCAACGATGAGGGCGGGGTGTATTCCGGCGCGGCCAAGCTCAGCACCGAGGAAGAGGCCGACAAGCATCGTATCGTCACCGATGCCGTGCATGCCGCCGGTGGCAAGATCTGCCTGCAGATCCTGCATGCCGGGCGCTATGCCTACAGCCCGCGCCAGGTGGCGCCCAGCGCGATCCAGGCGCCGATCAACCCGTTCAAGCCCAAGGAACTGGACGAGGCGGGTATCGAGAAGCAGATCGCCGACTTCGTCAATTGCGCAGTGCTGGCCCAGCGCGCTGGTTACGACGGCGTCGAGATCATGGGTTCGGAAGGCTACTTCATCAACCAGTTCCTCGCCGCCCACACCAACCACCGTACCGACCGCTGGGGCGGCAGCTATGAAAACCGCATGCGCCTGGCGGTGGAAATCGTCAGCCGGGTGCGCGAAGCGGTAGGGCCGAACTTCATCATCATCTTCCGCCTGTCGATGCTCGACCTGGTCGAGGGCGGCAGCACCTGGGATGAAATCGAGCTGCTGGCCAAGGCTATCGAGAAAGCCGGCGCGACCTTGATCAATACCGGCATCGGCTGGCACGAAGCGCGTATCCCGACCATTGCCACCAAGGTGCCGCGGGCAGCATTCAGCAAGGTCACCGCCAAGCTGCGTGGCGTGGTGAACATTCCGCTGATCACTACCAACCGCATCAACACCCCGGAAGTTGCCGAGGCGGTGCTGGCGGAGGGCGATGCCGACATGGTCTCGATGGCTCGGCCTTTCCTGGCCGACCCGGACTTCGTCAACAAGGCCGCTGCCGGCCGCGGCGACGAGATCAACACCTGCATCGGCTGCAACCAGGCCTGCCTGGACCATACTTTCGGCGGCAAGCTGACCAGTTGCCTGGTCAACCCGCGTGCCTGCCACGAGACCGAGCTCAACTACCTGCCGGTGCGCACCGTCAAGCGCATTGCCGTGGTCGGCGCCGGCCCGGCGGGCCTGGCAGCGGCTACGGTAGCGGCCGAGCGTGGCCACGTGGTGACCTTGTTCGACAGCGCCAGCGAAATCGGTGGCCAGTTCAATGTGGCCAAGCGGGTGCCGGGCAAGGAAGAGTTCCATGAAACCCTGCGCTACTTCCGCAACAAGGTCGCCAGCACCGGCGTGGACCTGCGCCTGAACACCCGGGTCGATGTGCAGGCCCTGGTGGACGGTGGCTACGACGAGATTATCCTGGCCACCGGCATCGCCCCGCGCACGCCGGCCATCCCCGGTATCGAGCATGCCAAGGTGCTCAGCTACCTGGACGTGCTGCTCGAGCGCAAGCCGGTGGGCAAGGCTGTCGCGGTAATTGGCGCGGGTGGCATCGGCTTCGACGTTTCCGAGTACCTGGTGCATCAGGGCGTGGCCACCAGCCAGGACCGTGAGGCGTTCTGGAGGGAGTGGGGTATCGACACCCACCTGCAGGCACGCGGTGGCGTGGCCGGGATCAAGGCCGAGCCGCATGCCCCGGCGCGGCAGGTGTACCTGTTGCAGCGCAAGAAATCCAAGGTGGGTGACGGCCTGGGCAAGACTACCGGCTGGATTCACCGTACCGGGTTGAAGAACAAGCGGGTGCAGATGCTCAACAGCGTCGAATACCTGGGCATCGACGATGCCGGCCTGCATATTCGCGTGGCCGATGGCGAGCCGCAGATGCTGGCGGTGGACAACGTGGTGATCTGTGCCGGGCAGGAACCGCTGCGCGAACTGCAGGACGGGCTTGTGGCGACGGGGCAGTCGGTGCACTTGATCGGTGGCGCTGATGTGGCGGCCGAGCTGGATGCCAAGCGGGCGATCAACCAGGGTTCGAGATTGGCGGCTGAACTCTGAGATCGCCGGGCCGCTGCGCGGCCCTGTGGGAGCGGGTTCACCCGCGAAGAAGGGCACGCGGTGCATGGCACCGGCTCTGCCGGTGTTCGCGGGTGAACCCGCTCCCACAGGGGCGTAACGGGCTCCCAAGGTTTCCCTGTAAACTGCGATCCATGCCTGCACTCGACCTTCCCCAAGCCCCATTGCACCCCCTGAACCTGCCCTGGCTGCAGCAAGCCAAGGTCGCAGCCGCCATCCTGCGCCTGGACCTGATCGACCCGCTGATCAGTGGCAACAAGTGGTTCAAGCTTCGCCACCACCTGCAACAGGCCAGCGCCAGCAACGCCCCGGGCCTGATCAGCCTGGGCGGCAACCATTCCAACCACCTGCACGCCCTGGCAACCGCTGGCAAGCGCTTCGGCTTCGCCACCGCCGGCCTGCTGCGTGGCCACGCCCAGGACACGCCAACCGTGCGTGACCTGCAGGCGCTGGGCATGCAACTGCACTGGCTGGGCTATGGCGGCTACCGTGCACGAAACGAAGCGGGTTTCTGGGAGCCCTGGCAGGCACGCTACCCGGGTTGGCACTGCATCCCCGAAGGGGGCGGCGGGCTGGCCGGAGCACAGGGCTGCGCGCTGATCATGCAACAGGCGCAAGCGCAGATCGCGGCACTGGGCTGGTCGGGCTACGACGCCTGGTGGCTGGCCAGCGGAACGGGGACTACCTTGGCCGGCCTGGTAATGGCCGAGGCGGGCGCACATGTCGTGCATGGTGCATTGGCTGTACCCAGGAGCCATGGTGTACCGGAGGCGGTAGCGACATTGGCCGGTGCGCATGGCTACCAGCTGCACGACGCCTGCCGTGGCGGTTTCGGCAAGTTCGACGCTGAGCTGCTGGCGTTCGTTGCCGACTGCGAGCGGCACACCGGCGTGCCGCTCGAAGCCCTGTACACCGGCAAAGCCCTGCTGGCCCTGCGTGAGCAGGTCGAGGCCGGGCTGTTCGCGCCCGGCACCCGTCTGCTCTTCGTACACACCGGCGGCCTGCAGGGCCGGCGCGGTTACTTGTAGGGCAGCATGCGCAACAGCGTGTTGTCGCGCTTGATGTAGTGGTGGTACAGGCCGGCCACCGCGTGCAGGCCGATCAGCCAGTAGCCCCAGCTGCCGATGCGTTCATGCCAGCCTTTGATGAACTTGGCCTGGTCCGGGTTCGGGCCGATCAGGTGCGGCAGCTCCAGGCCGAAGAACGGCACCGGCTTGTCGGCGGCGCTGAGGATCAGCCAGCCGGCCAGCGGCAGGATGACCATCAGCAGGTACAACGCCAGGTGCATCAGGTGCGCCAGGCCGGTCTGCCAAGCTGCAGGCTTGGGCACGATGGGTGGGGTCGGGCGGCTCAGGCGGATGGCCAGGCGCAACCAGACCAGCACGAACACGCTGAGCCCGAGCATGAAGTGCAAGTCCTTCATCAGGTTGCGTTCGACGCTGTCCTTGGGGAACAGGCCACGCAGTTCGATAAGGGCATAGACAGCGGCCAGCAGCACCAGCATCAGCCAATGCAAGGCGATGGACAGGCGCGCGTAATGGGTCGCGGAGGTGGATGAAACCATTGATCGGTCCTCGTCATCAGGTCGGAATGGCGCTCTTGCTGGCGCTCAGGTAGTACTGTAATGGCTATGGGGGCACAAATCTTTGCGCCAGGTCTGTGAAAATTGTGTTGTCTGCACCGGCCTCTTCGCGGGTAAACCCGCTCCCACAAGGACTGCACAGTCTTCATGTGCTGCGCGGAACCTGTGGGAGCGGGTTTACCCGCGAAAGGGCCAGTAAAGGCAACATCAGACATCGGGTAGATGCGGCCAATCGTCAGCCACCAGAAACACCCGCTCGGCCTCCTGCCACGCCCCGTCAGCCTCTTGCTCCAACCTCACCAGCAACTGCGCCGGAGCCTGCCGCTCCAGCACGTAAAGCCACGCCGCAAACTGCTCCACCGCCCAGCACTCATGCGCCTCGACCCGCGCCAGCGCCAGCCAGGCATGCCGTTGCAGCGGCTGCCATCGCTCACCTTCGCCCATGACCCAGTCTCGCCGCCGCAGCCAGCGCCCGCGCAAATGCTGCGGGTTGGCGCCCAGTGGTGGCTGCGCATGCCCAGGCCACGGGTAGAACAGATAGCCACTCAGCCACACATGCGCCTGCACCTGCTCCACCCCCAGCCGCGCCAGTACCTCGCGGCTGTGCGCCGCCGACGACATGGGCAACTGGTGGCGTGCCAGGTGCGCCAGTTTGCTTCCCAGGCGGTCATGGCAGCCTGGCCCCAGCCAGGCGCCGGGGTCGCGCCCGGCGTGTTCCGGGCCCAGGTACAGCTTGATGGCCAGTTCCAGGTGGTGCACGCCGTCGCGGTCGCGCAGCACCACATCCAGCTCACCCAGGGTGCGCCCGGCTTCGCGAATCGCCAGGTTGGCCGCCAGCAGTTCGATGCCCGGCGCCTGGCCCAGGGCGAATTGCCACAGCCGTTCGTAGTAGTGCCCCAGGCGCCGGCTGCCCAGTTGCGCCAGCCAGTCGCGCAAGGGGCGGTCATCGTCATCCAGCGCCCGCAGCCAGTCTGCCAGGCACTGTGGCTGCTCCGCCCACAGGCTGCCCGCCAGCGGGTGGCGCTGGGGGCAGGGCGGGGCGCTGAGCAACGGGGGCGACAGCAGGGCCCAGGCCAGGTCGCGCACGTTGGGGCGACGTAGTTGCCGGGGCAGGTCGTGGAGCAGGGCGAATGGCATCATCCTGCGAGCATAGCCGGTTTGCCGCTAGCCGGTGGTTTCGCCCATAATCGCGGCATAGTCACCCGCCGCAGAGCCTCGCAGGAGCCCCATGGAGCAATTTCGCAATATCGGTATCATCGGCCGCCTTGGTAGCTCGCAGGTGCTCGACACCATTCGCCGACTGAAAAAATTCCTCCTCGAGCGGCACCTGCACGTGATCCTCGAGGACACCATTGCCGAAGTGCTGCCCGGCCATGGCCTGCAAACCTCAACCCGCAAGTTGCTGGGCGAGGTCTGCGACCTGGTCATCGTGGTCGGCGGCGACGGTAGCCTGCTGGGCGCCGCCCGCGCCTTGGCCCGGCACAACATTCCAGTGCTGGGCATCAACCGTGGCAACCTGGGCTTCCTCACCGACATCCGCCCTGACGAACTGGAACAGAAGGTCGCCGAAGTGCTCGACGGCCACTACCTGGTAGAAAACCGCTTCCTGCTGCAGGCCGAGGTTCGCCGCCACAACGAAGCCATTGGCCAGGGTGATGCACTGAACGACGTGGTACTGCACCCGGGCAAGTCCACGCGCATGATCGAGTTCGAGATCTACATCGATGGCCAGTTCGTCTGCAGCCAGAAGGCCGACGGCCTGATCGTCGCCACCCCCACCGGCTCCACCGCCTACGCGCTGTCGGCCGGCGGCCCGATCATGCACCCCAAGCTCGACGCCATCGTCATCGTGCCGATGTACCCGCACACCCTGTCGGGCCGGCCGATCGTGGTCGACGGCAACAGCGAGCTGAAGATCGTGGTGTCCAAGGACCTGCAGATCTACCCGCAAGTATCCTGTGATGGCCAGAACCACTTCACCTGCGCCCCCGGCGACACCATCACGGTGAGCAAGAAGCCGCAGAAGCTGCGCCTGATCCACCCGCTGGACCACAATTACTACGAGGTCTGCCGCACCAAGCTCGGCTGGGGCAGCCGCCTGGGAAGCAGGGACGACTGATGCTCGATCCGGCGCGTAGTTTCGACATCATCGGTGACGTGCACGGTTGTGCGCTGACCCTTGAACGCCTGCTCGACGCCCTCGGTTACAAGCGTGTGGCAGGTGTGTGGCGTCACCCACGGCGCCAGGCGCTGTTCCTTGGCGACATCGTCGACCGCGGGCCACGCATCCGCGAGGCGCTGCACATCGTCCACGACATGGTCGAGGCCGGCCAGGCGTTCTGCATCATGGGTAACCACGAGTACAACGCCCTGGGCTGGGTCACCCCGGCACTGCCTGGCAGCGGCAAGGCCTTCGTGCGCGAGCATACGCCGCGCCACGCCCGGTTGATCGACGAAACCCTGACCCAGTTTGCCCACCACCCCGCCGACTGGCACGACTTCGTCAACTGGTTCTACGAATTGCCGCTGTTCGTCGACGCCGGGCGCTTCCGCCTGGTGCATGCCTGCTGGGACCCGAGGCTGATCGAGCCGCTGCGCCAGCAGTACCCCGACGGGCGCATCGACGAGCACTTCATCCAGGCCTCGGCGGTGAGTAGCAGCTTTGCCGCTACCGTGTGCAATCGCCTGTTGCGCGGTACCGACATGCGCCTGCCGGACGGCCTGACCCTCACCGGTGGCGACGGCCTGACCCGTGCCTTCTTCCGTACCAAGTTCTGGGAAGAAGACCCGCAAACCTACGGCGACATCGTGTTCCAGCCAGACGCCCTGCCCGCGGAAGTGGCCAACACCCCGCTCAGCCACAGCCAGAAGAACGCCTTGCTGCGCTATGCCGAAGACGAGCCCATGCTGTTCGTCGGCCACTACTGGCGCAGCGGCCGCCCGGCGCCGATCCGCACCAACCTGGCCTGCCTGGACTACAGCGCCGTGCTCTACGGCAAGCTGGCTGCCTACCGGCTGGATGATGAAACCCGCATCGACCCGCACAAGTTCGTCTGGGTCGATGTCGACCGCCCACAGGCCAGCCAATGAACATTATCGAAGTGATGCGCCTGCCGCTGTCGGTCGATCTCAGCGGCTTCGTTCACCTGCTGCAGCGCCTGCAAGTGCCGCACCGGGTCAGCGAGGAGGGCGATGCCCAGGTGCTCTGGGCCCCCGACACCCTGGCCGATGACGTCCGCGAACTCTACCAGCGCTACCCTGACGGCAACGCCGACCTCGAACTTGCAAAGGGCCCTGTGGGAGCGGGTTCACCCGCGAATAGCCCCACACAGCCCTCCCTTGCGGAACAGGCCAAAGCCTGCAAAGTCACCACTATCACCCTGCTGCTGTGCTTCATCGTCGCCGGCCTGACCGGCCTGGGCGACAACTTCACCACCATCAGCTGGTTCACCTTCCTCGATTTCCGCGTGCAGGGCGACTACCTGTACTTCAGCCCGCTGGCGCAAAGCCTGGACGAAGGCCAGTGGTGGCGACTGGTATCGCCCATGCTGTTGCATTTCGGCGTGCTGCACCTGGCCATGAACAGCCTGTGGTACTGGGAGCTGGGCAAACGCATCGAATTGCGCCAGGGCCCGTGGGCGCTGCTGGGCCTGACCTTGCTGTTCAGCCTGGTGTCCAACCTGGCCCAGCACTACAGCAGCGGGCCGAGCCTGTTCGGTGGCTTGTCTGGTGTGCTGTACGGCCTGCTCGGGCACATCTGGCTGTTCCAGTGGCTGGCGCCAAACCGTTACTTCAACCTGCCCAAGGGCGTGCTGGTGATGATGCTGATCTGGCTGGTGGTGTGCCTGAGCGGCGTGATCGACACCCTGGGCCTTGGCCAGATCGCCAACGCCGCCCACGTCGGCGGGCTGCTCATCGGATGCCTGACCGGGCTCTTGGGTGGGGCGCTGGCCCGGCGTAAACTGTCGGCTTGAATCAGGAGACACTATGTCCACTTTCGCGCAAATGATTGAAAACATCACCCCTGAAATCTACGAGAGCCTGAAACTGGCCGTGGAAATCGGCAAATGGTCGGACGGCCGCAAGCTCACTGCCGAGCAGAAAGAGCTGTCGCTGCAAGCGGTAATCGCCTGGGAGATGAAAAACCTGCCCGAAGACCAGCGTACCGGCTACATGGGGCCGCAGGAATGCGCCTCGAAGTCCGCGCCGATCGCCAACATTCTGTTCAAGTCGGACTCGGTACATTGATCGAACTCGCTCGTGGCTCGTTGAGCAAGATGGCGGTAAGCCTGCAGGCGCCAGTGGTGCAGTACAGCTTCCGCCTGGATGACACCCAGGTGCCGGTCAACCCGCTGATCGGCCAGCGCCTGCGCCTTGAATACCTCGGCGCCATTCACTGCAGCCATTGTGGCAAGCGCACCAAGACCAGCTTCAGCCAGGGTTACTGCTACCCGTGCATGACCAAACTGGCCCAGTGCGATGTGTGCATCATGGCCCCGGAAAAGTGCCACTACGACGCTGGCACCTGCCGTGAACCGTCGTGGGGCGAACAGTTCTGCATGACCGACCATGTGGTCTACCTGGCCAATTCGTCGGGGATCAAGGTCGGTATCACCCGCGCCACCCAGCTACCCACCCGCTGGCTCGACCAAGGTGCCAGCCAGGCCCTGCCGATCATGCGCGTGGCCACCCGCCAGCAGTCCGGCCTGGTCGAAGACTTGCTGCGCAGCCAGGTGCCGGACCGCACCAACTGGCGCGCCCTGCTCAAGGGCGATGCCGAGGAGCTCGACCTGGTCGCCATTCGTGAACAGGTGTTCGACGCCTGCGCCGACGGCCTGCGCGAGCTGCAGGGGCGCTTCGGCCTGCAGGCCATCCAGCCGCTGGCCGACGCCGAAGTGGTGCAGATGAAGTACCCGGTCGAGGCCTACCCCTCGAAGATCGTCAGCTTCAACCTCGACAAGGACCCGGTAGTGGAAGGCACGCTGCTGGGCATCAAGGGCCAGTACCTGATCTTCGACACCGGTGTGATCAATATTCGCAAGTACACGGCCTACCAGTTGGCCGTGCTCCAGTAAAAGGACCTGCACATGCGTACCGAACAACCGCAAGTGATCTACCTCAAGGATTACCAGGCGCCCGAGTACCTGATCGACGAGACGCACCTGACCTTCGAGCTGTTCGAGGACCACACCCTGGTTCACGCGCAACTGGTCATGCGCCGCAACCCGGCACGCGGTGCCGGCCTGCCGCCACTGGAACTCGATGGCCAGCAGCTGGAGTTGCTGCGCGCCGCGCTGGATGACCAGGAGCTGCAGCCGGGCGATTACCAGCTCGATGCCGACAGCCTGACCTTGCAGCCCAAGGCCGAGCGCTTCACCCTCGACACCAGCGTGAAGATCCACCCCGAGAGCAACACCGCACTGGAAGGCCTGTACAAGTCGGGCAAGATGTTCTGCACCCAGTGCGAGGCCGAAGGCTTCCGCAAAATTACCTACTACCTCGACCGCCCGGACGTGATGAGCACCTTCACCACCACGGTCATCGCCGAACAGCATCGCTACCCGGTGTTGCTGTCGAACGGCAACCCCATCGGCAGCGGGCCGGCAGAAGACGGCCGCCACTGGGCGACCTGGGAAGACCCGTTCATGAAGCCGGCCTACCTGTTCGCCCTGGTGGCCGGTGACCTGTGGTGCGTCGAGGACAGCTTCACCCGCCAGTCCGGCCGTGATGTGACCCTGCGCATCTACGTAGAGCCCGAGAACATCGACAAGTGCGACCACGCCATGGTCAGCCTGAAGAAGTCCATGCGCTGGGACGAAGAAGTCTATGGCCGCGAGTACGACCTGGACATCTTCATGATTGTCGCGGTCAACGACTTCAACATGGGTGCCATGGAAAACAAGGGCCTGAACATCTTCAACTCCAGCTGTGTACTGGCTCGTGCCGAAACGGCCACCGACGCCGCGCACCAGCGTGTTGAAGGCGTGGTTGCCCACGAGTATTTCCACAACTGGTCGGGCAACCGCGTCACTTGCCGTGACTGGTTCCAGCTGTCGCTGAAAGAAGGCTTCACGGTGTTCCGCGATGCCGAATTCAGCGCCGACATGAACTCGCGCACGGTCAAGCGCATCGAAGACGTGGCCTACCTGCGAACTCACCAGTTCGCCGAAGATGCTGGCCCCATGGCCCACCCGGTACGCCCGGACAGCTTCATCGAGATCTCCAACTTCTACACCCTGACCGTGTACGAGAAGGGCGCCGAAGTGGTGCGCATGGTTCGTACCCTGCTGGGCGCCGACGGCTTCCGCAAGGGCAGCGACCTGTACTTCGAGCGCCATGATGGCCAGGCGGTGACCACCGACGATTTCATCAAGGCCATGGAAGACGCCAACGGCGTCGACTTCACCCAGTTCAAACGCTGGTACAACCAGGCCGGCACCCCGCGCCTGGAAGTCAGCGAGGCCTATGACGCGGCCGCGCAGACCTACAGCCTGACCTTCCGCCAGAGCTGCCCGCAGACCCCGGACAAGGCCGAAAAGCTGCCGTTCGTGATCCCGGTGGAGCTTGGCCTGCTGGATGCCGCAGGCAACGACCTGCCGCTGCAGCTGGCTGGTGAAGCTGCGGCGCAGGGCACCAGCCGCGTACTGTCGGTGACAGAAGCCGAGCAGACCTTCACCTTCCAGGGCATCCAGGCCAAGCCGCTGCCGTCGCTGCTGCGTGGTTTCAGCGCACCGGTCAAGCTGAGCTTCCCCTATGACCGGGACCAGCTGATGTTCCTGATGCAGCATGACAGCGATGGCTTCAACCGCTGGGAGGCGGGGCAGCAGTTGTCGGTGCAGGTGCTGCAGGAGCTGATCGGCCAGCATCAGCGTGGCGAAGCACTCAAGCTCGACCAGCGCCTGATCACCGCCCTTGGCACCGTGCTCGGCAACGAGTCGCTGGACCCGGCCATGGTTGCCGAAATGCTTTCGCTGCCAGGTGAGGCCTACCTTACCGAAATCAGCCAGGTGGCCGACGTGGACGCCATCCACGCCGCCCGCGAGTTCGCCCGCCAGCAGATCGCCGAGCAGTTGTTCGACGCCCTGTGGGCGCGCTACCAGGCCAACCGCGAAGTGTCGCGCAGCACCGCCTATGTGGCCTCGGCCGAGCATTTCGCCCGCCGCAGCCTGCAGAACATCGCGCTGTCGTACCTGATGCAGAGCGGCAAGCCGCAGGTGCTGCAGGCGACCCTGGAGCAGTTCAAGCACTGCGACAACATGACCGAGCGCCTTACCGCGCTGGCCGTGCTGGTCAACTCGCCGTTCGAGGCCGAACGCGCGAAAGCGCTGGAAGCCTTTGCCGAGCATTTCAAGGACAACCCGCTGGTCATGGACCAGTGGTTCAGCGTGCAGGCAGCCAGTGCGCTGCCGGGCGGGCTGGCGCGGGTCAAGGCGCTGATGCAGCACCCGGCGTTCACCCTGAAGAACCCGAACAAGGTACGTGCGCTGATTGGCGCCTTCGCCGGGCAGAACCTGGTCAACTTCCATGCGGCGGATGGCTCGGGCTATCGCTTCCTGGCGGACCTGGTGATCGAGCTGAATGCGTTGAACCCGCAGATTGCCTCGCGGCAACTGGCACCGCTGACCCGCTGGCGCAAGTATGACGATGCGCGTCAGGCCCTGATGAAGGGCGAGCTGGAGCGGATTCTGGCTTCTGGGGAGCTGTCCAGTGATGTGTATGAAGTGGTGAGCAAGAGCCTGGCTTGAGTTTTCTGTAGCCTGAGCTGGCCTCTTCGCGGGTAAACCCGCTCCCACAGGTACTGCACTGCTTTCATGGGCGGTGGAGGACCTGTGGGAGCGGGTTTACCCGCGAAGCTTTTTGGGCCGATAACAAAACATAACACCCCGTTCGTTGTGTTCCCGCAAACATCCCCGCTACGATCCCCTCAAGCTATTGCAGGCCTCTAGATCAGGCTTTTCGCAGTACCTGCAATGCATTGACCCGCCAAATAAAAACACAAAGGGGACAGTCATGAGGGAACAGAACAGGCGCTTTGCCTGGCCATTGGCAGCCGGCGCGGTACTGGCGCTGGGGCTTGGCGTGTGGGCTGACAGCGTGCAAGCCGCTGCCGCCGACGAATACTCCACCGAATCGGCCAAGGCCAGCCAAAGCCTGCTGATCGATGCCACACACGCCGGCAAGCGTCTGGTGGTGGTGGGCGATCGCGGTCATATCCTGTTCTCCGACGACCAGGGCAGCACCTGGACCCAGGCGCGGGTGCCCACCCGGCAACTGCTGACAGCAGTGTTCTTCCTCGACGACAAGCGCGGCTGGGCCGTCGGCCATGATGCGCTGGTCCTTGCCAGCAGCGATGGTGGTGCCACCTGGAGCAAGCAGTTCGAAGACCTGTCCCGCGAAGCACCCTTGCTCGATGTCGCCTTCCTCGATGCCCGGCACGGCTTTGCCGTCGGTGCCTACGGCGCCTTGCTGGAAACCACCGATGGTGGTCAGCACTGGCAGGACGTGGCCGAGCGCCTGGACAACCCCGACCAGTTGCACCTGAACGGTATCGCCCAGGTGCGCGATGCTGGCCTGTTCATCGTCGGCGAGCAGGGCGGCATGTTCCGCTCCGCCGACAACGGCCAGACCTGGGCCAAGGTCGAGGGCCCATACGAGGGGTCGCTGTTCGGCGTGATCGGTACTGCCCGGCCGCACACCCTGCTGGCCTACGGCCTGCGCGGCAACCTGTTCCGTTCCACCGACTTCGGTGACAGCTGGCAGCCGATCGAACTCAAGGCCGCACGTGGCACCCTCGAATTCGGCCTGGCAGGCGCTACGCTTGTCGAGGACGGTAGCCTGGTGCTGGTCGGCAACGGCGGCAGCGTGCTGCGCAGTACCGATGATGGCCAGACCTTCAGTGTCTACAACCGCGCCGACCGCATCGCCCTGGCCGGCGTCAGTGGCCGGGCCGATGGCGGCCTGCTGCTGGTAGGGCAGGGTGGCGTGCACCTGGCTGACCCGCAGGGTGCTGACCAGGAGGTGCGTCCATGACCAGCAGGGAGAGCATCACCATGCACCCGCATCACCAGGACAAGGCCACGCTGCTCGAACGCCTGATCTTCAACAATCGCCCCGTGGTCATCGCCCTGTGCGTACTGGTCAGCATCTTCCTGTTCTGGCAGGCCACGCAGATCCGCCCGTCCACCAGCTTCGAGAAGATGATCCCGCTGCAGCACCCGTTCATCGAGCAGATGATGGAGCACCGCAACGACCTGGCCAACCTCGGCAACACCGTGCGCATCTCGGTGGAGGCGGTGAATGGCGACATCTTCGACAAGGATTACATGGAGACCCTGCGGCAGATCCATGACGAAGTGTTCTACATCCCTGGCGTCGACCGTGCCGGGCTGAAGTCGCTGTGGAGCCCCAGCGTGCGCTGGAGCGAGGTCACCGAAGAAGGCTTTTCCGGTGGCGAGGTGATCCCCAACACCTACAACGGCTCGCAGGACAGCCTCGACACCTTGCGCGACAACGTGCTCAAGTCGGGCCAGGTGGGGCGCCTGGTGGGCAACAACTTCAAGTCCAGCATCGTCGATGTGCCGCTGCTGGAGAGCTACCCCGACCCGCAGGACCCGGGCAAGCAGGTGAAGCTGGACTACCAGCAGTTCTCGCACCAGCTGGAAGAAAAGATCCGTGACAAGTTCCAGGCGCAGAACCCCAACGTGAAGGTCCACATCGTCGGTTTCGCCAAGAAGGTCGGCGACCTGATCGACGGCCTGGTGATGGTGGCGATGTTCTTCGGTGTCGCCCTGGCCATCACCTGGGTGCTGTTGTACTGGTTCACCTGGTGCATCCGCAGCACCATCGCCGTGCTCATCACCACCCTGGTGGCGGTGGTCTGGCAACTGGGCCTGATGCATGCGGTGGGCTTTGGCCTGGACCCGTACTCGATGCTGGTGCCGTTCCTGATCTTCGCCATCGGCATTTCCCACGGGGTGCAGAAGATCAACGGTATCGCCCTGCAGTCGAGTGGCGCCGACAACGCCCTGACCGCCGCCCGGCGCACCTTCAGGCAGCTGTTCCTGCCGGGGATGATCGCCATTCTTGCCGACGCCGTGGGCTTCATCACCCTGCTGATCATCGACATCGGGGTGATCCGTGAGCTGGCCATCGGAGCTTCCATCGGTGTGGCGGTGATCGTGTTCACCAACCTCATCCTGCTGCCGGTAGCCATCTCCTATGTCGGCATCAGCAAGAAGGCCGTAGAGCGCAGCAAGCAGGACGCCACCCGCGAGCACCCGTTCTGGCGCCTGTTGTCGAACTTTGCCAGTGCCAAGGTGGCGCCCGTGTCGGTGGCTCTGGCGCTGGTCGCCTTCGCCGGTGGCCTGTGGTACAGCCAGAACCTGAAGATCGGCGACCTCGACCAGGGTGCGCCGGAACTGCGCCCCGACTCGCGCTACAACCAGGACAACAACTTCATCATCAGCAACTATTCGACCAGTTCCGACGTGCTGGTGATCATGGTCAAGACCCCACCGGAAAGCTGCTCGATCCACTCGACCATGGCGCCGATCGACGAGCTGATGTGGACCATGCAGAACACCCCTGGCGTGCAGTCGGCAATTTCCCTGGTGACCGTGTCCAAGCAGGTGATCAAGGGCATGAACGAGGGCAGCCTGAAATGGGAAACCCTGTCGCGCAATCCGGACATCCTCAACAACTCCATCGCCCGTGCCGATGGCCTGTACAACGGCGACTGCTCGCTGGCGCCGGTACTGGTGTTCCTCAACGACCACAAGGCCGAAACCCTGGAGCGGGTCACTGCCGTGGCCAAGGCGTTTGCCGACAGCCACAACAAGGAAGGCCTGCAGTTCCTGCTGGCAGCGGGCAACGCCGGGATCGAGGCAGCGACCAACGAGGTGATCAAGTCGGCCGAGCTGACCATTCTGATCCTGGTGTACATCTGTGTGGCGGTGATGTGCCTGATTACCTTCCGCTCGTTTGCCGCCACCCTGTGCATCGTCCTGCCGCTGGTGCTGACCTCGGTGCTGGGTAACGCGCTGATGGCCTACATGGGCATCGGCGTCAAGGTGGCGACCTTGCCGGTGGTGGCGCTGGGTGTGGGCATTGGCGTGGACTATGGCATCTACATCTACAGCCGGCTGGAAAGCTTCCTGCGCGCCGGGTTGCCGTTGCAGGAGGCTTATTACGAGACCCTGCGCTCGACTGGCAAGGCGGTGCTGTTCACCGGCTTGTGCCTGGCCATCGGCGTGTGCACCTGGATCTTCTCGGCAATCAAGTTCCAGGCGGACATGGGGCTGATGCTGACCTTCATGCTGCTGTGGAACATGTTTGGCGCGCTGTGGCTGCTGCCGGCGTTGGCGCGGTTCCTGATCAAGCCGGAGAAGATGGTGGGCAAGGAGGGCGGGTCGATTTTCGCCCATTGAATTGCAGGGGGGCCGCTTTGCGGCCCATCGCGACACAAGGCCGCTCCTACAGGGAACGCGTATTCGCAGATTGACGCGCTCCCTGTAGGAGCGGCCTTGTGTCGCGATGGGCTGCAAAGCAGCCCCAGGGTTATAATGCCGCTACATCCCTCACAGGTACCCCCATGTCCCCCCTCGCCACCGCCCTGCAGTCCTGCGACATGCTCCTGATCGACGGCCTGCACGCCTTCGACTTCACCTCCGATGAATCCGGCCTCACCATCGAATGCATGGACGGCCGCCAGCTCCGCCGCTGGTCGTTCACCCCCGAGCAAATCACCGCCGCTATCGCCAGCGGTGATGAATGGCAGCTCGACGATGCCAACGGCGCGCATCGGCTAGTCTGTATGAGTGCCTTTCGCGCCCCGGATGATGACGAAGATGAACCGGACCTGGACGAGCCTGCTGACCGCTAGCCTGATGAGCCTGACCCTCCACGCCCACGCCGCCACCTTGCTGGTGGGCAGTTACACCGATGGCGCCAGCCAGGGCATCTACCGCTATCAGTTCGACGAAAAGACCGGCCATATCGACCCTGCCCCCCAGCAGGTGGTGAAGAGTGTCAGCCCTTCGTGGCTGGTATTGTCGGCCGATCAACGCCAGCTGTTCGCGGTCAACGAAACCCCGAACGGCCATGCCAGCAGTTTCAGCGTCAGTGCAAAAGGCGAGATCAAGCTCCTCAACCAGGTGGCCAGCCAAGGTGATGAGCCGACCCACGCCAGCCTCAGCCAGGACCAGCGTTATCTGTTCGTGGCCAACTACGCGGTCAAGCCCGACCCCGGCGGCAGCCTGGTGGTTGTCCCGGTGGCCAAGGACGGCAAGCTCAAGCCGGTAGTGCAACAGGCTCGCCACAAGGCGAGCGGGGTCAACCCCGAGCGCCAGGCCGGCGCCCATGTGCATTCGCTGGTGCTGTCACCGGATGGCCAACACCTGTATGCCAGCGATCTGGGTGCCGACAAGGTGTTCATCTACCGTTACGATGGTGCCAGCGCAGACCACCCACTGACACCGGCAATACCCGCGTCGGTGGGCCTGCCGCCGGGCAGCGGGCCGCGCCATCTGTTGTTCGACGCCAGGGGCCGGCATGCCTACCTGACCCTGGAGATGAGTGCCGAAGTGGTGATGTTCGATGTGCAGGAGGGCAACCTGGTCGAACGCCAGCGCCTGCCCCTGACCGAGAGCAAGGAGGCTGCGGCGAAAGCGGCAGGTGGCTTGCACCTGTCGGCAGACGGTCGCTTCCTGTATGTGAGCAACCGTGGTACGGCCAACGAGATCGTGGCGTTCAGCGTGGGCAAGCAGGACGGCCAACTGGCATTCCTGCAGCGCCGTTCGGTGGAGGGGGATCATCCCCGCGAGTTCGCCCTCGACCCGAGTGACAACTTCCTGCTGGTGGCCAACCAGAAGAGCAACCAGATCGTGGTGATACGCCGCGATCCGCGCAGCGGCAAGCTGTTGGAGACGGTGCAGACGCTGAAGCAGGATGCACCGTCGGACCTGAAGTTCATCGAGTGATATCGATCGGCGTAATAATCGATACTGCCGCAATGAATTTTTGCCTGCGGCTTCGGCGGCGTAAGTTTGACCCAAGGCCCAGAAGGGCCAACGTCAAACCACCGCCGTCGAGGTCAGCCCAGATGAACTTCAATCTCTTCCCGGTCATTGCCGCATCCGCCATTTCCGCTTCGGTCGTATTGCCGACGCATGCCCATGCCGACAGCAGCGGCAAGGCGTCCGCTACGCATAGCTACACCGAACAGTACCTGCGCCAGAGCGCCAATTTTCATGCGGCCTTGAGTGGCAAGCACCACCATTGAACCTGACTCGGTCCCCTGTAGGAGCGGCCTTGTGTCGCGATAGGGCCGCAGAGCGGCCCCGGCAATTTCTGCTGTGACGCAAAAACCTGGGGCCGCTGCGCGCCCCTATCGCGACACAAGGCCGCTCCTACAAGGGATCGCGCGAAGCTACCTGGCCATGACTGCCCTGAACAGCTCCGAAGCCAACCACCCCTCCAGCCAGCTCCGCACCCGCGGATAAGCCGCCTCGGCGAACCACTGCGGTTCGACCCCGGCAAACTGGCGCATCAGGGGCAGCAACGCGGCATCGGCAATGCTCGGGTGTGTGGCCAGCAAGTAGGGCCTGCCTGCCAGCAGGCCTTCGAGCTCCGCCAGCCACGCTTCGGCCTGCTGGCGGTAATGCTCGCGGGTATGCTCGGGGTAGCGTTCGGCATACTTGTACAGGTTGACCTGCGCCTTGAACGTGCTGTCGTTGCGCGCAATCAGTGTTTCAGCATGCTGCGCTGCCACAGGGTCGGCCTTTAGCTGCCAGTCCTGCGGGTCGTTTTGCGCCAGCGCCCAGCGCATGATGTCCAGGCTTTCTTCAAGCACCCCGGCACCGGTATCCAGTACCGGCACCGTGCCCTTGGGTGACAAGGCCAGCAGTTCTGCCGGCTTGTTTTTCATCGCCACCTCGCGAATCTCCACCTCGCACCCCGCATAGCGCAGGGCCAGGCGCGCGCGCATGGCCCAAGGGCAGCGGCGGAACAAGTAGAGGATCACCCGCACACCTCCACATCACTCAGGCCATTGCCTTGGCGGCGCACCTGGATCTGCACCGGGATGCGTTCGTGCATTTCCTGCACGTGGGAAATCACCGCGACCTTGCGGCCCTGGGCCTGCAAGCCGTCGAGGGCATCCATGGCCAGCTGCAGCGACTCGGGGTCGAGGCTGCCGAAGCCTTCGTCGATGAACAGCGATTCGATGCGCAGCGTGCTGGAGGCCATCGAGGCCAGGCCCAAGGCCAGGGCCAGCGACACCAGGAAGGTTTCCCCGCCAGACAGCGAGTGCACCGAACGCAGTTCGTCACCCATCTCGGTGTCCAGCACCAGCAGGCCGAGGGCGCTGCCGCCGCGCTTGAGGCGGTAGCGGCGGGCCAGCTGGCGCAGTTGGGTGTTGGCGTGGTGCAACAGCAGGTCGAGGTTGTAGCCCTGGGCGATCTTGCGGAACACATCACCCGAGGCCGAACCGATCAGGGCGTTCAGGCGAGCCCAGCGTTGCCACTGCTGGTGGGCCTGTTCGATTTCCGCTGCCAGCGCCTGGTGCGCCTGTTGGCGACGCTGGTCATCGGCCTGCTGTGCACGCAGTTCGGCGCATTGCTGCTCATGCCCGGCCAGGCGCTCGCGCAATTCGGCAAGGGCCTGTTCCAAGGCATCGGCCGAGGTGTCCACGGTCATTTGCGCGGCATGTTGCTGCAGGCGTTGTTCACGTTCCTGCAACAGCACGCGGCCTTGTTCGATGGCCTTTTCGGCGCCTTGCAGACGCTGGCGCAGTTCGTTGACCTGCGTGTCCTCCATGGCCAGCAGGCGATCCAGGCCGGCGTCGTCCAGTTCCGGGTGCTCACCGCGCCACTGGGCGATCTGGCCCTGCAGCTGCTGACACTCGGCGGCCAGCGCTTGCTGCTGCTGGGTGTTGGCCTTGAGTTCGCTGGCCAGTTGCACGCCCTGGGTGCGCAGGTCTTGCAGGCGCTGGGCAGTGTCGGCGTCGAGGGCGCGGGCCTGCTCCAGCGCGGCGTCCATGTGCTGTTGCCAGGCCTCGGCGCTGGCGTGCTCGCCAAGCAGTCCGCCGAGCGAAGCCTGGGCCTGCTGGCGCTGCTCGTCGAGGGCGGCAAGTTTCTGCTGCAGCTGCTGTTGGGTCTGCACGCGCGCCTGCTGCTGGTCGCGCAGCTTGTCCAGCTGGGCCTGGCGGGCTTGCTGTTCTTCCTGCTCGTCCTTGCGCTGTTCCAGTTGCTGCAGGCGTTGGGCGATCTGCTGGTCCAGGGCGAGGAAGGCATTGGCCGGGTCGTCGTTCAAGGCTTTGAGGGCCTCTTCGGGCAACACGTCGGCCAGGTCGTCAAGGCCTTGCTGCAACTGCTGCTCGTCGCTGGCCAGGGCCTGGTGCTGTTGCTCCAGGTGGCGCTGGGCCTGCTGCTGGGCCTGTTGGGCGGCCTGCAGTTGCTGGTTGAGACGGGCTGCATCCTTTTGCAGGGCGAGCAGGGCGCTCTGGCGTTTCTCGTCCTTGCTGATTTCTTCTTCCAGGCGCTGCAGCTGGCTGTCGAGCCAGGCACTGCGGGCCTTGTCATCCTGCGGCGCCAAGGCTGGCCACAAGCTGTGCGCCTGCACCTGGGCCACCAGCGGTTGCAACTGTTCGCCCAGTTGCTGTTGTTGCTGCTGGTAATCCTTGAGCTGGGCGTTGACCACTCCCAGCTGGGTGCGCAGTTCCACCAGCTTGCCGTTGAGGGTTTCGACCTGCTTCTGCGCGGCGTCTTCCTCGGCCTGGTCATGGCGACCCAGGCTTTGCAGCAGCGCTTCAGGCTGGTGGAACGGGTGCTCGGCGCTGCCGCATACCGGGCATGGCTCACCGTCGCGCAATTGGCCGCGCAATTCTTCGACGCTGGTGTTACGTGCCAGGCGCTGGCGCTCCAGCAACTGGCGGGTGAGGTTGAGCGCTTGCTCGGCGGCTTCCAGCTCGGCCTTGGCGGCGGTGCCTTCGCCAATCAGCTGCTGGCGCTGCTGCATGGCCTGCTGCTGACGCACGCGCACGGCCTCCAGCTGCTGGCGCAGTTCCAGTTCACGGCCATGCAGGCGTGACAGTTCTTCCACGGCGCGTTGCTGCTTGCGGTTGTCCTGCAACATGCCACCCAGCAGGTCGATCTGTTCTGCCAAGGCCTGGGGTTCGGCCTTGGCTTCGCGGAACAGCAGCTCGAATGCATCGCGCTCGGCCTGCAAGTGTGCATTGGCCTGGCTGGCCTGGGCCTGCAGGCCGGGCAGCTCCTCACGGCCCTTGGCCAGGCGGCCACCGATCAGCATCACTTGCTTCAGTTGTGGCAGGTAGGCGTGCCAGGCATTGGCCAGGCCCGCAAGGTGCTGGCTGTCGGCGAGCGCGGCGTCGATCTGCGCCAGTTGCTGCAGGCTGCGCTGCTGGTTGTCTTCCAGTTGCTGCAAGTGCTGCTGGCCTTCGGCTACCTGCAGCTCGGCCTGCTCACTGGCGCTGCGCTGTGTTGCCAGCTCCTGCTCCAGGCGGGCCAGGTTGTCCTGGGCGGCAAAGGCCTGGCGCAGGCGAGGGGCGTTCTCGCTGTGTTGCACCTGGCTATCGGCAAGCGCCTGGCGCGCAGCGTCCAGCGCCTGTTCGAGCTCGCCGGTGCGCACTTGCAGTTCGGCTTGCTGCTGCTGTTGCTCGCTGATCTTCGCTGCCACCGGCGCCAGTTGTGCGGCCAGTGTCTGCTGGCGGTGGAACTGGTGGCGCTGCGGGGCCAGGCGCTCCAGGCGCACGAGGTCCAGGCGCTGGTCAGCCAGTTGCTGCCAGTCTTGTTCGGCAGCCTGCAGTGCGACGCCGGCCTCGGCGTGCTGGGCCTGCAGCTGGCGCTGCTCGTTCAGCCAGTTGCGTTGCTGTTCCAGCTGGCGCTCGCCGGCCTGGTCGGCCTTGAATTGCAGTTGCGCCTGCTCCAGGCGCTGGTCGAGCTCGGCGCGGGCTTCGGCGGCCATCGGCAGCAGATGGCTGGCACGGTCCTTCAGGGCATTGTGGGCCTCGCCGGCTTCGCGCGCCTTGCTGAAGGCGCGCTGGCCCAGGCGGGTGTAGATGGCGGTGTTGGTGAGCTTTTCCAGCAGCTCGCTGCGCTCTTTGTCGTCGGCCTTGAGGAAGGCGCCAAATTCGCTCTGGGCCAGCATCACCGCGCGGGTGAACTGTTCGAAGTTCAGGCCCAGGCGGGCTTCGACCAGTTGCTTGTATTCGTTCTTGCCGCTGCCCAGTACCTGCTCGCTGTCCAGGTCGTAGAAACTCTGGCGGCTGTGCTGCAGCTTGCCGTTGGCCTTGTCGCGGGCGCGGTTGGCTTCCCAGCGGGCGCGGTAGCGGCGGCCATCGATGCCGACGAAATCGACTTCGGCAAAGCCGCTGCCGGTACCGCGGCGCAGCAGATTGCGTGGGTCGGAGGTAGGGATTTCACCGTCGGCATCCGGTACCTTGGCCTCGCGGCCAATGTCGTTCAGCCGTGGCACGGTGCCAAACAACGCCAGGCACAGGGCGTCGAGCAGGGTACTTTTGCCCGCCCCCGTAGGCCCGGTGATGGCGAACAGGCCGGCGCTGGCCAGCGGTTCGGCGGTGAAATCGATGTCGACCGGGCCGGCCAGGGAGGCCAGGTTCTTCAGGCGGATGGCAAGAATCTTCATGGCTGTTCCTCTTCCTGCTGCACGTCCTGCAGCAGCAGGGCGAAGTCGGCCAGCGCCTGTTCGTCGGCGGGGTTGCCATAGGCCTGCTCCCAGGCGCGGCTGAACAGGTCTTGCGGGGTCATCTGGGCCAGTTCGACAAAGGCCAGGTCATCGTCTTCGGTGTTGTTGCGGCCGGCGTATTCGGCGCTGATGCGGATCAAGCGCACGGCCTTGCCTTGCAGTGCGGTTTCGATCTGCTGGCGCAGGTCGGGTTGCGGCTCGTCCAGTATCACCCGCACCTCCAGCCAGGGCTGGCGGTTGGGGTCTTCGAGCAGGTCGATCACTGGCAGGTCGGCCAACTGCTCCAGCAGTTCGCCCAGTGGTGCCGGGCCGACCCGCTGCAGGGCCACGGCGCGCGGCACCGGGCGCGGTTCGACGCTGACCAGGCCGGTGCCGTCCAGCTCCACTTCCAGTACCTGGTGCGGGTAGTTGATTTCGGCGAACGACAGCGGGATCGGCGAGCCGCTGTAGCGGATGCGTTCTTCGCGGTTGACCTTCTGCGGCTTGTGCAGATGGCCCAGGGCGACGTAGCTGATGGCCTTGTCGAACAGCTTGGCCGGTAGCGCCTCGGCGTTGCCGATGATCAGGCTGCGCTCGGAGTCCTCCGACACTGCGCCACCGGCCATGTGCGCGTGGCTGATGGCGATCAGCGCCTGGTCCTTCTTGCGCTTCTTTTGCGCGGCGGCGATCAGCTGCTGGTGCACCTGGGTGATGCCTTGCAGGTAATCGTCGCCCAATTGCGGGCCAGTCACCTCGGCCGGGCGCAGGAAGGGCAGGGCCAGGCACCAGGCGGCGACCTTGCCCCGGCCGTTGGTCAGCGGAATCAGCAGGCGCTCGGCATCCAGCTGGCCCTCGTCCAGCCAGTGCACACGGCCCAGGGCATGGGTGCGCAGACGCCGCATCAGCGCCGCGGGCAGCTCGATGCGCGAGCCGGAGTCGTGGTTGCCGGCGATCATCACAATGTCCAGCTTCGGCTGTTGTTCGTGGGCCTGGACGATGAAGTCGTAGAGACGTTCCTGGGCTTTGACCGGCGGGTTGACCGTGTCGAAGATATCGCCGGCGATCAGCAGCGCATCCGGCTGGCGCAGGCGCAGCTGGCCGAGCAGCCAGTCGAGGAAGCAGGCGTGTTCGAAGTCGCGTTCCTGGCCGTGCAGGCTTTGGCCCAGGTGCCAGTCGGAGGTATGAAACAGACGCATGGATGACCTGTTGGTGTCGAGTCGAGCAAGCGGAGAAAGGGCGGTATGGTAACCCAAGCATGGGGCCGCTGTGCGGCCCAATCGCCGGCAAGCCAGCTCCCACAGGTTCTGCACTGTCCTTGAGCTTTGTGCAGTACCTTTGGGAGCTGGCTTGCCGGCGCTGAGGCCGGTCGACTTTCCCTCAATACCAGGTAATATCACCGGTATGCCGGGGTGCCTGGCACCGGCTGCGCCGGTGTTCGCGGGTGAACCCGCTCCCACAGGTACTGCGCAAGGTTCTCGGCGTACGCGGTCATTGTGGGAGCGGGTTTACCCGCGAAGAGGCCTGCACAGGCAGCACATCACTTGGGATAGAGCGGCGGCAAGCTGCCGTTCTCCCCGGCTGGCAACAACACCTGCTCAGCCGGCGGAATCGTACCAATCGCCCGCCACAAATCCTCACCCTGCCAATACTGGCCACTCTCGCTGTACAGCGCCCCGTTCAACCCATCCAGCGCATCCGACAACGGCACAAAGCGCGCCGCCATCTCGGCCAGGGTTTCCGGCTGCTGCCGGGCCCAGGCGTCCAGCGCCTGGCGGGTGGCCTGCGGGTCGTTGGCCTGGCACGCGCGCTTGAGATCATCCAGCAAGGTACGCGGGCTCGGCCCGGCCTGCGCGGCGCGCAGCACCGCTGGCTGCGAGCGGGCGCGCCACCACAGGGCAAAGCCCAGCAACGTGGTGAGGGCGAACACCAGGGTGGCCAGCTGCCAGGGCCACAGCAAGCTGCTGGCACTGCTGTTGTCACCAACCGGGGTGTCGGCGCTCAGTGCCGGGTTGTCCTGCACGTTCAGCGTGCGCGCCGGCAAGCTGCTGTGCTCCAGGTGGTCTTCGCGGGTGTTCCACCAGGCCACTTCCAGCGCCGGCAGGGCCAGCGTACCGCTGTGGGTCGGCACCAGGGCTTCGCGCTCTTCGCGGTTGGCGGTCATGCCGCGGTCGCTGATTTCGTTGCGCAGCAACGGCTGGTCGGGATAGCGGCGCAGGCCGGTGATTTCGGTGGCTGGCAGCGGCGGCAGTTGGGTGCTGGACAAGCCTTCGGCACGCAAGGTGATGTTGCGGGTCAGCGAGTCGCCAATCTGCACCTGCTGGTTGCCAGGGTCGGGGTTCCAGTGCTCTTCCAGAGTCAGGCTGCGGGCCGGTAGCCATGGCACGCCAGCAGGCCAGGCCGCCGGAATCGGCCGTACGGCCAGGCGCAATGGCAGCGAGCTGACCTGCACCTGGTGGCCGGCCCGGGCCGTGCCGTTGGCTTGTGGGGCTTGGTCCGGGCTGGCGGCGGCGGTGGCGGTGAAGGTCAGTGGCGGGATTTCGAGGGTGCCGCTTTGCTGGGCATACACGGCATAGCGGGTTTCGATCACGCCGTGGCGGACGCCGTTGATTTCCTTTTCATAGGTGCGCGATTCACCCAGCGGTTCGACTTTGGCCTTCTCCAGTTGAAGCGGGCTGAGGCTGCTGTCGTCGTACAGTGCCACCGAATGGTAGATGCGCAGGGTGAGCACGGCCTGGGCCTGGACGTAGACCTCGCTGCTGTCGAGCGTGGCTTCGATGAACACCTGCGAGGCACTGTCCTGGCGGCTGGCATCGGCCTGCAGCACTTGCAGTTCGATGGCCTGGCTGTGCGACTGGCCCAGTTGCAGTTCGGGGATGCGCAGGCTGCCGCTGCGCCGCGGCAGCAGGGTGATGATCCAGCGGGTGCTGGCGCGGGTTTCGCCGTCGAGGCTGTGCAGGCTGTTCAGCTGGCGCGTGCCGCGCACTTCGAAGTCACCCTCCAGCGCGCGCAGGTCGGGCTTGCCGAACTGGGTGACGTCCTGGCTTTCCAGGGTCAGCTCCAGGCTTTCGCCGGCTTCCAGGCGGGTACGGTCGACGCTGGCTCGCAGCAACGGTTCGGCCTGGGCCTGCACGGCCCACAGCAGACTGAGGAGAAAGACGCCGAAGCGACTCATCGTGGGGTTTCCTGATGCAATTGCTGTTCATACCAGAATTTGCGCCGCAGCAGCTCCGCCGGGTTGTCGGGGATCTCCCGCAGCCATTGTTCCAGGGCCTGGCGCTGTTCGGCATCGAGGCTGGTCGATACCGGGCGCTGCGGCGGCTGGATGACGCTGTCATCCGCGCCCGCCTGGTTGCCGGGCGCTACCTGGCTGTTGCTGCTGCCTTCGCCGGGCTGTTCGGCGCTGGCTTGTTCGTCGTTGCCGGGCGTGCCCTGGGCCGGGCTGCTGGCCGAGCTGCTGTTGCCTTCGGTTTCGCTGCCGGGCGTGCCTTGGGCATCGCTGCTGGCCGGTTGTTCCTCGGCCTTGGCTTCGCGCTGTTGCAGCAGTTGCTGCACCAGGGCCTGGTTATCCAGCGCCGCTTGCAGGTCGGGCTGGCGTTCCAGGGCTTGTTCGTAGGCGTCCAGGGCGGCTTCCAGTTCACCGCTATGGGCCAGGGCATTGCCTCGATTGTAGTGGGCGGCGGCAGTGTCGCCTTGGGAAAAGGCTTCGGCGGCGCCAGCATAGTCGCCCGCCTGGTACAGGGCCATGCCGCGCCATTGCGGGTCCTGGAACTGGCGCGCGGCACTGGCGGGGCGGTTCTGCTCCAGCAGGCGCTGGCCTTGCTGGTCGGGGCGCAGCCACAGGTCGTTGAACTCGAAGGCCTGGCTGGGCTGGGGCAGGGCCAGCAGCAGCGGCAGGCAGAACAGCCAGCCGCGTCGGCCGGCACAGGCGGCCAGCAGCAACAGCGGCAGCAGCAGCCAGTAACCTTGGTCGGCCCAGCTGTCCAGTTGCAGGGTCTGGCCGTCATTGCGCCCGGCGCGCGGGTTGTCGAACAGGCCCAGGCCACGCAGGTCGAGGTCGTCGATGCGGGCATGGCGGTAGCGCCCGCCGGTGCTGCTGATGAAACCCTTGAGGCTGGCACTGTCCAGGCGCGGCAACAGGATGCCGCCCTGGTCGTCCTTGAGGTATTCGCCGTTGGCCTGGCGCACGGGTGTGCCTTCGCGGCTGCCGATGCCCAACATCAGCAAGCTCGGGCCCTGGCGGCCGAGGGCCTGGGCGATGCCTTGGCGCTCCGGGGCGCTGAGCGAGGAGCCGACAAGCAGCAGGCGGCCCTGGCCCAGGCCGCTCTGGGCCAGCAGGGCCAGGCCTTTTTGCACGGCCAGGTCGGCGCGCTGGCCGGGTTTGGGCATGATCGACGGGTCGATCGCCTCGAGCAGGTTGCGGCTGGTGGCCAGGTCGTCGGACAGCGGCACCAGGGTGTGCGCGGAGCCAGCATAGACCACCAGCGCGGTCTGGCTGTCGCGGCGGTGCTCCAGCAGGTCGAGGATTTTGCGCCGTGCCTGCTCCAGGCGGTTGGGCGGGCTGTCTTCGGCGAGCATCTGCGGGGTCAGTTCCAGCAGGATCACCAGTGGGTCGGCCGGGCGCTGGCGGCTTTCCTCGACGCGCTGCCAGCTGGGCCCGAGCAAGGCCAGGATCACCAGCGTCCAGGCCAGGCCCAGCGCTACCCACGGCAGCTTGCTGGTGCTGCCGCTGCCACCGCCGAGCAGCACGCCATGGAACGCCGGTGGCAGAATCATCTGCCAGCGCCCGGCGCGCTTGCGCCGGTGCCACAGTTTGTACAGCAGCCAACCGAGCAGGGGCACGGCCAGCAGCCACAGCGGGCGCAACCATTCGGGCCACAGTTGGATCATCGCCGCCTCCTCAGGCGCAGGCGCTTCAGGCGCTGGCGCCATTCCGGGTGCGGTTGCAGGAAGCGCGGCTTGCGCAGCAGGCGGTGCAGCAGGTTGTCGGGCCATTGCACGGCCAGCACCAGTAGCACGCTCAGCAGCAGGGCCAGGGCCAGGGGCCAGGCATACAGCGCCTTGGCGGTGCGTGCCTGGGTCGGTTGCTGGGCCACCGGTTCGAGTTGGTCGAGGGTGTCGCCAATGGCGTCCAGTTCGGCGCCGTCATGGGCGCGGAAGTAGCTGCCGTGGGTGATGTCGGCAACTTCCTTGAGCGAGGCTTCGTCCAGGTCCAGGCTCGGGTTCAGGCCGAGCAGGCCAGGGGTGCCGCTGGCTTCGGGGTTGGCGCCGATGCCGATGGTATAGATACGCACGCCTTCCTGGGCGGCCAGGCGGGCGGCAGTCAGCGGGTGGATCTGCCCGCCGTTATTGGCGCCGTCGGTGATCAGCACCAGCACCCGGCTTTGTGCCGGGCGTTGGCGCAGGCGCTTGACCGCCAGGCCAATGGCGTCGCCGATGGCGGTGTTCTTGCCGGCGATGCCGATCTGCGCCTCGTCGAGGAAGGTGCGCACGGTGCGCCGGTCGAAGGTGAGCGGGGCCTGCAGGTAGGCCTGGCTGCCGAACAGGATCAGGCCCACGCGGTCGCCCTCGCGGTCCTGCAGGAAGTCGCCGAGCAGCGCCTTGACCAGGTCGAGGCGGCTGATCTCTTCGTTCTGCCATTGCATGTCGGGGAAGTCCATCGACCCGGACACATCCACCGCCACCAGCAGGTCGCGGCCGCTGGCAGCTACCGGCACCGGCTCGCCCAGCCATTGCGGGCGGGCGGCGGCGCACAGCAGCAACAGCCAGATGACGACAAAGGGCGCCTGTTGGCGCCAGGTCGGCAGGTTGAGCCGCGCGCGGCGCCCGGCCAGGCTTTCCAGCTCGTCGAGGAAGCCCACCTTGAGCACCGGTTCGCCGCTGTCGGCGGCCGGTAGCACCAGGCGCGCCAGCCACGGCAGCGGCAACAGGACGAACACCCACGGCCAGGCCAGTTCAAACATGCTTGCGAATCCAGGTTTCGACGGCCTGGCTGAGCCCGGCGATGGCCTTGTCGTCGAGCTTGCACTCGGGTTTGTAGGCGCCTTCGACCAGTACCATCCAGCGGGTCAGGCCGGCGGCCGGGCAGCGGTTGTCGAGAAACGCCAGCCACTGGCGGCCGTTGAGGGTATGGCTGTTGGCGCCCGGGTAGTGGCTGCGGCACAGGCGCTTGAGCAGGGCGTTGATCTGTTGCAGCCATGCCCCGGCCGGGGCGCCGTCATAGGGGCGCGGCAGGCGCGCCAGTTCGGCCAGCGCTTCCACGCGTACCGGGTCCAAGGGTTGTTCGGCACGCACGATGCGGCGTTTGCCCGGGCGCCAGCGGCGCACCCGCCACAGGCCCCAGGCCAGCAGCGGCAGCACGGCCAGCAGCAGCCACCAGCCAGGTGCCGGTGGCCACAGGCCGATCGGCGCGGGGGCGATCAGCGGCTGCAGTTGGTCAAGCGGGTTCATTGGCCGCTGCTCTTCATGACGCGCTCCGCGGCCGCTGGGCATTCAGGTATTCGCGCAGTTGCTCGATCATTTCGCTTTGGGTACTCAGGGGCATCAACAGCACACGCAGCTTTTGCGCCATCAGTTCCCAGCGCTCGATACGCGCTTCGGCCTGCTGGCGGTAGGCCTGGCGCAGGTTGGCGTCCAGGGTGTCGAGCTCCAGCTGTGCGCTACGCTGGGCGAAGCGCAGCAGGCCGGCGGCGGGCAGGGCGTGGTCGAGCGGGTCTGACACCGGCATCAGCAGCAGGTCGCAATGGCGCGAGAGCATGGCCAGGTGCTGCTCCACCTGGGCGGTGAGCGAGCGCTCATCGCAGATCACGATGGCCAGGCTGCCGGGGCGCAGCACTTCGCGGGCGCGGCGCAGGGCCAGGCCGAGGCTGTCGGCGCCGGGGCTGGCTTCGGTGTGCAGCGCCTGGTTGACCTTGGCCAGGCGGTTGAGCAGTTGCAGCAGGCTCTGCTTGCTGCGCCGGGGCTTGATTTCGTGGTGCTCGTTGTCGCCGAACACCAACCCGCCGATGCGGTCGTTATGGCCCAGTGCGGCCCAGCCGAACAGCGCTGCGGCCTGGGCGGCCAGCACCGACTTGAACATCAGCCCCGAGCCGAAGAACAGCCGTTGGCTCTGCTCGACGAGGATGAAGATGGGGCGTTCGCGCTCTTCATGGAACAGCTTGGTGTGCGGCTCCTGGGTACGCGCGGTAACTCGCCAGTCGATGTTGCGTACATCGTCGCCGGCCTGGTACACGCGCACTTGGTCGAAGTCCACACCGCGTCCGCGCAATTTGGAGTGATGCAGGCCCACCAGCGGGCTGCGCTGGCCGGGCCGGGAAAACAGCTGGATTTCGCGCACGCGGTGGCGCATGTCGATCAGCTCGGCAAGGCCGATGCGGATGCCGGGTTCGGCCAGCGACGCGGTGGGCATGGGCTCAGGCAACGGCGACGACGTCGAGGATGCGCTGGACCACGCGGTCCTGGTCGATCCCTGCCGCCTCGGCCTCGAAGGAGAGGATTATGCGGTGACGCAGCACGTCGAACAGCACCGCCTGGATGTCTTCGGGGCTGACGAAATCGCGCCCGGCCAGCCAGGCGTGGGCACGCGCGCAGCGGTCCAGCGAAATGGACCCACGCGGGCTGGCGCCGTAGGCGATCCAGTCGGCCAGTTCGCTATCGAACTTGGCCGGGGTGCGGGTGGCCATCACCAGCTGCACCAGGTATTCCTCCACCGCGTCGGCCATGTACAGGCCGAGGATTTCCTTGCGGGCAGCGAAGATCGCCTGCTGGCTGACCCGGCGCTCGGGCTTGGTCTCGCCGCCCAGGGCTTCACCACGGGCCTGCAGCAGGATGCGCCGCTCTACCGCAGCGTCGGGGAAGCCGATTTTCACGTGCATCAGGAAGCGGTCGAGCTGGGCTTCGGGCAGCGGGTAGGTGCCTTCCTGCTCGATCGGGTTCTGCGTGGCCATCACCAGGAACAGCGGCGACAGGTCGTAGGTGCTGCGGCCCACGCTGACCTGGCGTTCGGCCATGGCTTCGAGCAGGGCGGACTGTACCTTGGCCGGGGCACGGTTGATTTCGTCGGCCAGCACCAGGTTGTGGAAGATCGGCCCCTGCTGGAACACGAAGCTGCCGGTTTCCGGGCGGTAGATTTCGGTACCGGTGATGTCGGCCGGGAGCAGGTCGGGGGTGAACTGGATGCGATGGAACTGCGCCTCGATGCCTTCGGCGAGCTCTTTGATGGCCTTGGTCTTGGCCAGGCCCGGCGCGCCTTCGACCAGCATGTGGCCGTCGGCCAGGAGCACGATCAACAGCCGCTCGACCAGTTTCTCCTGGCCGAGGATCTGGGAAGAAAGAAAGGTGCGCAGCGCGATCAGCGCTTCACGGTGTTCCATCGGTGACGGTTCCTGGTATGGGGCCGCAGGCGGCTGGAAGCAGCTGCCCTGGCAAGGGGTGATACTTTAATCCATCCGGGGGGGTGGCGACCAATGGCGGCAGGGAAATTTATCCTTGCCAGGGGCCATGCAGGTCCGGAATTGTCCTGCATGTGGCTGGCCATTGGCTGATAGCCCGCAGCGGTGTGCTGGCGCCTGCTTGTGCTTTTTGCACAAGCAGGAGGCACCAAGATGGACCTGAACAGCTGTAGCACTGCACGCATCACGCCGCTCACCCTGCGTTTTGGCGTGTTCTTCGATGGCACCGGTAACAACCATCACAATGTGATGGCGGTGGATGCACCGGCGGGCAAGGGGGCGAGTTATGCCAATGCCTTGAGCAATGTGGCCCTGTTGCATGCGCTATACCCGGCGCAGGGGGCCAATGCTGACGGGACCATGGCGTTTCTGAAGCGCTATGTCGAGGGCGTGGGCACCCTGGCGGGGGAGGCGGACCATGCCTATGCCTCGGCCACCGGGTGCGGAAGCAGGGGGACCGAGGCGCGGGTCGAGGAGGCCTTGGCGGGGATTGCCGGGCAGCTGCGGGACTGGCTTCGGGCGCACCCACAGGCAAGGCTCGAGCGGGTCGAGTTCGACCTGTTCGGTTTCAGCCGGGGCGCGGCGGCGGTGCGGCATCTGGCCAACCTCTTGCACGATGGCGGCGGCGAACGCTTGGCTGCACCCTGCGGCATCGTGATCAACTTCATCGGCCTGTTCGACACAGTGGCGGCGATCATCGCGCCGCTGCAGGGTGACTTCGATCCCGCCGACGACCGCCATGGTGGCTTGCGCCTGGGCCTGGGCGCGGGCATTGCCCGGCAAATGGTGCAACTGGTGGCGGGTGACGAGCAGCGGCACAACTTCCCGCTGGTGCGCAGTGGCCATGACATCCTGTTGCCGGGCGTGCATTCGAACATTGGCGGTGGTTACCCGGATACCGCGCAGGAGCAGGTGCTGCTGTGCAAACCGCAGTCACAGCGGGTGCCGCAGGGTATGCGCGCCGAGAAGACTCGCGTGCATGCCAGCGTCAGTGCCTTGCTGGGGTCGGCATTCGGCGAACTGGGGGCGCCCAGGCCGCAGGTGCTGGTCTGGGAGGAGCCGATTCCCGGTGGCCTGCCGAGCGAGGCGCAGAAGCAGGTTTATGCGGCGGTGTATCGCGAGCGGGAAGTAGCGGGGCAGCTTTCCCGGGTTTACCTGAGCATCATGCGCGAGTTGGCGGTGCGGGCGGGTGTGCCGTTTGCGCCTTTGGGCGGGCAGGCTGAGCATCGGTTGCCGGAGGAGTTGCTGGGCATCAGCCGCAAGTTGCACGGATTTGCTTTGGGTGAATGCGAAGAGCCTGGGTTGACCGAGGATGAGCTGTGTTTGTTGCGCGACAGGTATGTGCATGCGTCGGCGAACTGGAATGCGTTGAAGGGGTTGCGTAACAGTGTGCTGGATGTGTTGTTCGTCAATCGGCCGAGGGCAGGGGGGCGGGTGATGCATGCCAATCCAGTCGCTTGAGCCGCCTGTGGGAGGGGGTTTGCATGGCACCAGCTGCGCCGGTGTTCGCGGGTCAACCCGCTCCCACAGGACCTGCGTCAATTGCCGAGAACGGCGTCCAGCAGGCCCTTCAGGTAGGCGCTGCCTTGCGCATCCAGCGGCTGCAGGGGCAGGCGTGGAGCGCCGACATCCTGGCCGAGCATCTGCAAACCGGCCTTGATGGTGGTGGGCAGGCCGCGCCGGGTGATGTACTCCAACAGTTCGTACTGGCGGTAGAACAGCGCGCGGGCTTCAGCCAGGTCGCCTTGCTGGACCGCATCCCACAGCGCCAGGTTCAGCGTCGGGATCAGGTTGGGCGCGGCGGTGCACCAGCCGGTGGCACCGGCCACCAGGGCTTCCAGGGTGAGCGGGTTGCAACCGTTGTAGAAGGCCACCTGGCCATCGGTGGCCTTGAACAGGCGGTGCATGCGCTGGATGTCGCCGGTGCTTTCCTTGACCATGGTCACATTGTGCACTTCGCCGAGGATGCGCAGGATCAGCTCCACCGACAGGTCGGTGCCGCTGGTGCCCGGGTTGTTGTAGAGCATGATCGGAATGTCGATGGCCGTACCCACCGCCTTGTAGTGGGCAACCACTTCGGCTTCGGTGAGCTTCCAGTAGGAGATGGGCAGTACCATCACCGCCGTGGCACCGCATGCCTGTGCCAGGCGGGCGCGTTGCACGGTGCGCGCGGTGGTCAGGTCGGAGACGCTGACCACGCTGGGCACGCGGCCGGCAATGCGCGCTTGGCTGAAGCGCACCACGGTTTCCCATTCGCTGTCGGACAGGTAGGCGCCTTCGCCGGTGCTGCCCAGCGGTGCGATGGCGTGCACGCCGTCGGCGATCAGGCGGTCGATGGACAGGCCCAGGGCATCCAGGTCGAGCGTGCCGTCTGCCATGAAGGGAGTGATGGTGTAACCGATAACGCCGCGAATTACAGGTGTAGACATAACCAGGCACCTCTGCCGTTGTTGGGGAAAGCGTACAGCTTCAGTCAGCCCAGGCAGTCGCCATGGGCACGCAAGGCACGGCGCGCGTAGTAGCTGAACGCGGCACCATGACGTTTGGGGGTGGAGATCCAGTCGTGGGCTTCCTTGCCCAGGGCATCCGGGATGGGGCGGATGTCACCGGCACCCATGGCCAGCAGCTGCATCTTTGCTGCGCGCTCGAACAGCATGGCAAGGACGCAGGCTTCCTCGATCGAGCGACCGGCGATCAGCAAGCCGTGGTGGGAAAGCAGGATCGCGCGCTTGTCGCCGATCGCCCTGGAGATGATTTCACCCTCTTCGTTGCCCACCGGTACGCCGGGCCATTCCTTTAGAAACGCGCAGTCGTCGAACAGCGGGCACAAGTCCATGTGCGAGATGGCCAGTGGCACTTCCAGCATCGACAGGGCGGCGCTGTGCAGTGGGTGGGTGTGGATGATGCAATTGACGTCGGGGCGTGCGCGGTACAGCCAGCTATGGAAGCGGTTGGCCGGGTTGGCCATGCCGCGGCCTTGCAGCACGGTGAGGTCTTCGTCGACCACCAGCAGGTTGGAAGCGGCGATCTCGTCGAAGCCCAGGCCAAGTTGTTGCGTGTAGTAGGTGCCAGGCTGCTCGGCGCGGGCGGTGATCTGCCCGGCCAGGCCGGAGTCGTGGCCACCGTCGAACAGGATGCGGCAGGTGAGGGCGAGTTTCTGTCGAGGGGTGTAGGTGTTGTCGGCCAGCGCCGTCAGCATCTGCTGCTGGGCGAGTTTGACCAGTTGGTCCTTGGGGGTCTGCATGGTGGTCGTCATGGGCGGTACCTGCACGGAAAGGGCGATGGTTGGCTGATCGGCGAGGAACACCGTCAGGACACAGCTGCGATATTAATGACACAAAGTGTCATATGCAAGCGATGTGTCATCGACAGCGCCAGTCATGCGGACTGCGCGGCGGCGAGGTATGGCGGGTTGTCAGAGGTGGTGCAGGCAACGATCGGCAGGCCAGCCCTGATCACAGGGCTGGCACGTGCCCTTCAAGGCGCGCCGAACAGCATCGTCCAGTAAACGCCGTTATCGCTACGCGAGTTCTCGGCAAAGGCCGCGCCCACCTGGGTAAACATCGGGTTCATCAGGTTGGCGCAATGCCCGGGGCTGGCCAGCCAGCCTGCCATCGCCTTGCTCGGTGAGCCCTGGCCTGCGGCAATGTTCTCGCCGATCTGCCGCCCACGGTAGCCGGCATCCCAGGCCCGATCCGCGGGTAGATCACCGTCGAGGTCGCGGTGCGCGAAGAAATTGTCGTTGGCCATCGCCCGGCTGTGGCGCTGCGCCGCCGTTCCCAGGGCGGTGCTCCAGGTCAACGGGCGTGCAGCGGCAAAGCGCTTGCGACCACACAGGCGCGGCTTCGCCCGTGCAGCGTTCACCTGTGCCAGCAACGCGTTGCTGGCCGATCGCCCATCGCCGAGCTGGGCGTCGAGCAGAGGCCGAGCCAGCAGCACCCGCCATTCGTTGCGTGAGCGACTGACGCCGATATCGGCATATTGGCTATCGAGCAGGGCTGCGCAGTAGTCGCTGCGGAGCATGTCAAAGGCCTCCTCGGCATCTAGCGCGCCGACCAGACGGATGGCCCGCACCTTCACCGCCTGATAACCCGCAGCTTTCAATCCCTGCCGCAACTCCCCGCTGTAGCCGACCGGCAACGCCAGTTTCGGCTTCAGTACCAGCGGCGTCGAGCCTCGGATCACGCGCCGTTCGCAGCGCTGTGGCTGGGCGCGATAATCGTTGATGGCTGCCACAAGCTGCCTTTCCCCACTGGCATGGGCGGGGTTGGCGAACAGAGGGAACAAAGGAATGAGGCAGAGCGAGACGAAGGGGGAGCGACGGACTGCTTGGCGCATGGGGTGAATGGCTCGGGTGAATGACGGCGGCAAAGCCGAATTGAGGGCTCGGCTAAGACTGTGCGCCTCAATACAGGTTCACGTGCACGGGGTACAATTTTTCGCTAGTACTCAACTTGAATGCTGCAACAAGGTAAACGCAATGACACAAGCTACCGATCAGGCTTTTTATGACCGCGCCGATGCGCATATCGACCTGGCGAACCAGCAGATCGAGAAAATCGAAGACCTGGGCAAGGTCAGTGCCTCACTGACCTTCGGCGCCTCGCGCTTCAATGCCTGGATGAGCGCCCGCAGCTTCAAGACCAGTGCCGAGCTGGCTGCCGCGCGGGAGGAGCTGTTGAAGTATTTCTGCGAGCAGTACCGGATGATGCTCGAGGACAACCTGGACGAGCACATCGAGCATTTTGACCGGTTTGTGCTGGGTAAAGGCGACTGAACCATGGGGGCGCGATCTCATGGAACTGCACACGGCTCATTGAACTAGCAGGGACCCTGTGGGAGCGGCTTTAGCCGCGAACACCGGCGCAGCCGGTGCCATGCACCGCGTTGGATTCTTCGCGGCTAAAGCCGCTCCCACAGGGTACGCGGACCGCTTGCGGATTCAGTCCTCTACCTGCCAGTGCAGCCTTATCGGGCCTTCTTCTCCAGAATCCGCGCCCCGGTACCTTCCTTGCCCAGCACATCTTCGGGGTTGCGCAGCGGGCAATCCTCCAGCGACAGGCAGCCGCAACCAATGCAGTTGTCCAGGCTGTCGCGCAACGCTTCCAGGGTGCGAATGCGGGCGTTCAGGTCTTCGCGCCAGGCGGTCGACATCTCGCCCCATTGCGCTGCCGTGAGCTTGCTGTTGGGCGCATAGCGGCTGAAGGCCTGCTTGATCTCCTCAAGCGGAATACCCGTGCGCTGCGCCACCTTGATGATGGCCAGCGTGCGCAAAACCAGTGAAGGATAGCGGCGCTGGTTACCCGCAGTACGCACGCTGGCGATCAGCCCCTTGGTCTCGTAGAAGTGCAGCGCAGACACCGCCACGCCGCTGCGCTTGGCCACTTCCCCTACCGTCAGCATCCGTGTGTTGTCCGCTGCCATGCCTGTTGACCTCAAGTTAAGTTGAGCTCTTATAGTCCTGCCCGATCTTCTCCGCAACCGCTTTCCCTGATGATCGGAGCACTGCATGAACAAAAGGACGTTACTGGCCTGGGCTGGCGCTGTTGCAGGTGTGCTGGGCGCTGCCCATGCATTGGTCGGCAGCGGCTCGGCGCCACCGGCTGCAGCGGCATGGCCGGCGACCAAGGTGGCCCTGGCCACGGCCGAGCAGGTGCAGCTGGCACGGCAGAACTTTGCCTCGGGAGAGCTGGAGGCGGTCAACCAGGTACAGGTGGCGGCCGAGACGGCGGGGCGCATCACCCGCATCGCCTTCGAGTCGGGGCAATTGGTGAGTGCAGGGCAGTTGCTGGTGCAGCTGAACGATGCCCCGGAGCAAGCCCAGCGTGTGCAGTTGCGGGCCAGGCTGCGCAATGCCGAAGTGGTGCTGCAGCGCAGCCGCAAGCTGCGCGCGGTGAACGCCGTGTCACAGGAGCTGCTGGACAATGCCGCCACCGCCGTGGACGTGGCCAGCGGTGAGCTGCAGCATGTCGAGGCGTTGATCGCGCAAAAGGCCATACGTGCACCGTTTGCCGGCAAGCTCGGCATTCGCCGGGTGCATCAGGGCCAGTACCTGAGCGCTGGTGAGACCATCGCCAGCCTGGCCGATATCAGCCAGCTGCATGTCAATTTTTCCCTGGGCGAGCAAGCCGCCCCGCAGGTGCACGTGGGGCAACCGCTGGCGCTTACGGTGGATGCGGTGCACGGGCAGGACTTCCAGGCCCGGGTGGTAGCGGTGGACCCGGTGGTCAGCAAGGCGCGCCTGGTGCAGGTGCAGGCGGCCTTGCCGAACCCGGGCGGGCAGTTGCAGCCGGGCATGTACGCCGGCGTGCGTCTGGATGCCGCGCAGCCGTCAAGCGTGCTGGCCGTGCCGGAAACCGCGATCACCTACACCGCCTACGGGCAGACGGTGTTCGTCGCTACCCGGGACCCGCAGCATGGCACCCGGGTCAGCCGGGTACGGGTGACTACCGGCGAGCGCTGGCAAGGGCGGGTGGAGATCACCTCAGGCCTGGCGCCCGGTGACCAGGTGGTGGTTTCCGGGCAGCTGAAACTGAGCGACGGCATGCCGGTCGAGCCCGTGGCGCAGGACAGCCTGCAGGCCAGCCAGGGAGGGCGGCAATCGTGAAGTTCACCGACCTCTTTGTCCGCCGCCCGGTACTGGCGCTGGTGGTCAGCAGCCTGATCATCCTGCTGGGGCTGTTTGCCATGGGCAAGCTGCCGATCCGCCAGTACCCGCTGCTGGAAACCTCCACCATCACCATCAGCACCGAGTACCCCGGTGCCTCCGCCGAGCTGATGCAAGGCTTCGTGACCCAGCCGATCACCCAGGCGGTGTCGTCGGTCGAGGGCATCGACTACCTGTCCTCGTCGTCGCAGCAGGGGCGCAGC
Source organism: Pseudomonas sp. NLJ1 (assembly GCF_049486705.1). NCBI lineage: Bacteria > Pseudomonadati > Pseudomonadota > Gammaproteobacteria > Pseudomonadales > Pseudomonadaceae > Pseudomonas > Pseudomonas sp. NLJ1. Next base: position 4,498,100 of record NZ_CP137735.1, read on the forward strand.
CTGATCACCTTGCGCATGGTGCTCGATCGCGACTCGACCCAGGCACTTGCCGAGACCATGGCCAAGGTCAACCAGGTGCGCTATCGCCTGCCGGAAAAGGCCTACGACCCTGTGGTGGAGCTGTCGGCAGGTGACTCCACCGCGGTGGCCTACGTGGGCTTTGCCAGCGAAACCTTGTCGATACCCGAACTTAGCGATTACCTGTCGCGGGTGGTGGAACCGCAGTTCTCCGGCATCGACGGTGTGGCCAAGGTGCAGTCGTTCGGCGGGCAGCGCCTGGCCATGCGCCTGTGGCTGGACAGCGAGCAGATGGCCGGGCGCGGTGTGACGGCCGCGGATGTGGCACAGGCGGTGCGTGCCAACAACTACCAGGCGACGCCGGGGCAGGTGCGTGGGCAGTATGTGCTGGCCGATATCCAGGTCGATACCGACCTGACCCGGGTCGAGGACTTCCGCGAGCTGATCATTCGCAACGATGGCACCGACCTGGTGCGCCTGCGCGATGTCGGTACCGTCGAGCTGAGCGCGGCAGCCACCCAGACCAGCGCCACCATGAACGGCAAACCCGCCGTGCACCTGGGGCTGTTCCCCACCCCGACCGGCAACCCGCTGGTGATCGTCGAAGGCATTCGCCAGCTGCTGCCGCAGATCCGCCAGACCCTGCCACCTGGGGTGGAGGTGGCGCTGGCCTACGAGACCGCACGCTTCATCGACGCCTCGATCGACGAAGTGCTGCGCACCCTGGTGGAAGCCATGCTGATCGTGGTGCTGGTGATCTGGCTGTGCCTGGGTTCGCTGCGCAGCGTGGTGATCGCAGTGGTGGCCATCCCGCTGTCGATGCTCGGTGCGGCGGGCTTGATGCTGCTGTTCGGCTTCAGCCTGAACCTGCTGACCTTGCTGGCGATGGTGCTGGCCATCGGCCTGGTGGTGGACGATGCCATCGTGGTGGTGGAGAACGTGCACCGCCATATCGAAGAGGGCAAGTCGCCGGTTGTCGCGGCGCTGGCCGGGGCGCGGGAAATCGCCGGGCCGGTGATCGCCATGACCCTGACCCTGGCCGCCGTATACGCGCCAATCGGCTTGATGGGCGGGCTGACCGGCACGCTGTTCCGTGAGTTTGCCCTGACCCTGGCCGGGGCGGTGATCGTGTCCGGCATCGTCGCGCTCACCCTGTCGCCGGTGATGAGTTCGCTGTTGTTGCAACCCGGCCAGCAGCATGGCGCCATGGCCAACATGGCCGACCGCCTGTTCGGCATGCTGACCGGGGCCTATGGGCGAGTACTCGCCTACACCCTGGCGCATCGCTGGATCAGTGGTGGGGTGGCGCTTCTGGTGTGCCTGAGCCTGCCTTGGCTGTACCTGCTGCCGCAGCGCGAACTGGCCCCGCCCGAGGACCAGGCGGCGGTGCTGACAGCCATCAAGTCGCCGCAGCATGCCAGCCTGGATTATGTGGAGCGCTTTGGTCTGAAGCTGGACCAGGTGATGAAGTCCCTCGCCGAAACCACCGACACCTGGATCATCAACGGCACCGACGGCCCGGCCGCCAGTTTCGGCGGCATCAACCTCAGCGCCTGGCAGGCCCGCGAGCGTTCCGCCGCGCAGGTGCAGGCGCAGTTGCAGCAGGCCGTGGCGGACATCGAGGGCAGCAGCATCTTCGCCTTCCAGGTGGCCTCGCTGCCGGGTTCCAGCGGTGGCTTGCCGGTGCAGATGGTGTTGCGCAGCGCACAGGACTACCCCAAGCTGTACCAGACCATGGAGATGATCAAGCAGCGCGCCCGTGACGGCGGCCTGTTCAGCGTGGTGGACAGCGACCTCGACTACAACAACCCGGTGGTCAAGGTGCGCATCGACCGGGCCAAGGCGGCCAGCCTGGGCATCAGCATGCAGGCCATCGGCGAGTCACTGGGTGTGCTGGTGGGCGAGCAGTACCTCAACCGCTTCGCCCTGTTCGGGCGCTCCTACGATGTGATCCCGCAAAGCATCCAGGACCAGCGCCTGACGCCGGCGGCGCTGAACCGCCAGTACGTACGCGCCGAAAACGGCAGTCTGGTGCCGCTGGCCACGGTGGTGCACCTGGACATCGAAGTGGCGCCCAACCGCTTGCTGCAGTTCGACCAGCAGAACGCCAGTACCCTGCAGGCGATCCCGGCGCCCGGTGTGTCGATGGGCAATGCCGTGGCATTTCTCGAACAGCTTGCCGCCGAACTGCCACCTGGCTTCAGCCATGACTGGCAGTCGGAGTCGCGCCAGTACGTGCAGGAGGGCTTTGCCCTGATGTGGGCATTTCTCGCCGCCCTGGTGGTGATCTACCTGGTGCTGGCCGCGCAGTACGAAAGCCTGGTGGACCCGCTGATCATCCTGGTGACCGTGCCGCTGTCGATCTGCGGTGCGCTGCTGCCGCTGGCGCTGGGCTGGGCCACGCTGAACATCTACACGCAGATCGGCCTGGTGACCCTGATCGGCCTGATCAGCAAGCACGGCATCCTGATGGTGGAGTTCGCCAACGAGATCCAGGTGCGTGACAACCTCGACCGTGCCAGCGCCATCGTCCGCGCTGCGCAGATACGCCTGCGGCCGGTGCTGATGACCACGGCGGCGATGACCTTCGGCGTGCTGCCGCTGCTGTTCGCCAGCGGCGCCGGGGCCAACAGTCGCTTTGGCCTGGGAGTGGTGATCGTGTGCGGGATGCTGGTGGGGACCTTGTTTACCCTGTTTGTGCTGCCGACGATCTATGCCTTGCTGGCGCGAGACCATCGGGTGACCACGGTGCGGGGGCGGCAGTTGGCGGAGGCTGAGCGGGTGCTGGGTATGTGAAGGGGAACCGGGCCATTGGGGCCGCATAGCGGCCCCGATTACTCGATCAGGACGGTGACCTGTCCCGGCGCATCTGGGTAACGAGGGTAAAGCGGTCATCCGGGTGCACCGTCTCGGACACCGCCATCAGGTCGCCGTTTTCCTCGCGGTAATGGCGAATGATCTTCAGCCCCGGCGCGCCTGCGTCGGCCATCAGCACCCGGGCCATTTCCGCGCTCAGCAACACTGCCCGCACCTGCTGGTCGACCACCGCGATCGCCCGGCCATAGTGCTGCTCGATCAGCCCCGCAATCAGCTGGTCGGGGTGTTCGCGGGCCAACTCGATGACCTCGGCATAGTCGCGCTGCGCGTACACATCGGTCCAGCACAGCGGCGCCGCGTTGTGCGCGCGGTCGACACGGATGCTCGACACGCAGAAGTAGTGCTCGCCCGGAACCAGCCCCAGCCGCGCCGCCTCGCTCAGGTCGGCGACGAAGTGGCGCACGTCCTGGATTTCCCGTTGCTGGGTTTCTGCCAGGTGCGCCAGTTCCGCCACGCTGGCCAGTGACTGCGAGTAGCCACCGCGCGGGCTGCTGGCCTCCACCCGGGTACCCACGCGCTTGCGCCGCGATACCAGCCCTTGGTCGAGCAACTGGTTGATCGCCGCGCGCACCGTGTGTCGGCTCACATCGTACAGGTCGCACAGCTCGAACTCGGTTGGCAGCAGGCTGCCCACCGGGTAGCGGCCGCTGGCGATGCCTTCCATCAAGTCCTTTGCCACGATGGAATAGCGCGTCGGGTTCATAGCTTTGGTCTGTCTCGCAAATTTGTAACAGCGGCGGGGGCAAAGCGGCCCCGGAAATCAAGCCTGCGCGGGCAAGCTCATATGCAACAAAGGGAACGGCCGGCCTTCGCCATCCAGCGGTGAGCGGCCAGTCTGGATGAAGCCGTAATGCTGGTAGAAGCCCACTGCCTGCGGGTTCTGCTCGTTGACATCGACGCTCATCGTGCTGCGCGATTGGCGGCCGAAATCCAGCAGTGCGCGGCCTATGCCCTGGCCGTGACGCTCAGGGTCGACGAAGAGCATTTCCACGTGGTCGCCATTGAAACCGATGAAGCCCAGCGGGCGGTCTTCGCTGTCAACCGCAACCCAGAGTTCGACGGCCTGAAAGTAGACGTCGCGCAGTTGTGGCAGCAGCGCGTCGATGTCGGAGGCTTGCAGAAAATGATGGGTGGCGCGTACGGCGCGCAGCCAGATATCGAGCAGTTGCAGGTGATCTGCAGCGATGCTTTGGCGAATGATCATGGAGTCGTGCCTGGCGGTATATGGTCGGGGCAGGGAGGAAGAAAAAGGGTACCCGGATTATGTGAGGCGGGGCAATGGACGGTGGGGCAAGGCACCAGCTGATGTGTCGCCCGGGCCGGCCCTTTCGCGGGTAAACCCGCTCCCACAAGCAAGCACTGCCCTCAAGCCCGGCGCCGTACCTGTGGGGGGCGCCATACCTGTGGGAGCGGCTTTAGCCGCGAACACCGGCGCAGCCGGTGCCATGCACCGAGTTGGATTCTTCGCGGCTGAAGCCGCTCCCACAGAGGTTGCGCACATGCCTGGAAAACAGTGTCTAGAAGCCCGCCTCCAGGCCCAGCAGGTCCTGCACCGTCTGCCTGCGGCGAATCATCCGCAGCGCCCCATCCTCGATCAGGAATTCCGGCAGCAACGGCCGGCTGTTGTAGTTTGACGACATCGACGCGCCATAGGCCCCGGCGTCGTGGATCACCAGCAGGTCACCCACCTGCGCCTGGGGCAGGTCATGTGGGGTCAGTTCCTGGTCATCCTGGGTAAATACATCACCCGACTCGCACAGCGGCCCGGCCACCACGGTCGGCTGACATGGGCGCTGCACCGGATGGCCGTCGGCGTCGAGCAGGGTCATGCTGTGGTAGGCGCCGTACATCGCAGGGCGTATCAGGTCGTTGAAGCCGGCGTCGATCATGACGAAGGTATTGCGGCCCACCTGCTTCACGGCGCGTACCTCGGCCACCAGGTAGCCCGATTCCGCCACCAGGAAGCGCCCTGGCTCGATCTCCATGCGCACGGGGTGGCCCAGCATCGCTTCGATCTCCTTGCGGGCCACGGCCCAGGTCCGGGCGTAGCGTTGCAGGTCGACCGGCTTGTCGCTGCTGCGGTACGGGGTGGAAAGGCCGCCGCCAATGGAGAACGCTTCGATGTCCACGCCCAGGCGGCCGATCAGCTCGATCATCGAGCGCGCCACTTGCTCCAGATGCTGATAATCCACCCCCGAGCCGATGTGCATGTGCACCCCTACCAGGTGCAGGCCATGGGTTTTCACGCAGGCCAGCGCTTCGCCCAGCTCTTCATGCCAGATGCCGTGCTTGCTGTTCTCGCCGCCAGTGTTGGTCTTGCGGCTGTGGCCGTGACCGAAGCCGGGGTTGATGCGGATCCACACGCGGTGGCCGGGCGAACGTTCACCCAGTTGGCGCAGCATGTCGATGGAGCCGGCGTTGACTTCGATCTTCGAGGCCACCACCCGCTCCAGGGTTGGCCGATCCAGCGCGTCGCAGGTCAGCACCACGCCGGCAGGGTCGCCATCTACGCTTGCACCCGCAGCAAAAGCCCGTTCCATTTCGCCCAGCGACACTGCGTCCAGCACCAGGCCGTGGGCGCGCATCAGGCGCAGCACATGCAGGTTGGGGTTGGCCTTCTGGGCGAAGCGCACGGTGTCGAACACCTTCAGCTGTTCGACACGCTCGGCGATGGTGCCGGCGTCGTAGGCCCACAGCGGCGAGCCGTGCTGGCGGACAGCCTCGGCCAGAAGAGTGAAGGGTGCAGTCATGGCGGCGCTACTCATATAAAGAAGGCCATGAGGATGAGCCAAAGCAGGAATTCAGAAAAATAGCTATTTTTCTGTCAGCCATTCATATCTGATATGGCTATTGCCGACTTACCAGGTATCGCTGTGAAACTGTCCGTCCGCCATATCGAAGTGTTCCGCGCCATCATGGCCGCTGGCAGCGTCACCGGGGCTGCGCGCCTGCTGTTCACCTCGCAGCCCACTGTCAGCCGCGAACTGGCGCGGCTGGAGCAGGTTACCGGGCTGAACCTGTTCGAGCGCGAAGGTGGCCGCCTGGTGGCGACGGCCCAGGCGCTGCTGTTGATCGAGGAGGTTGAGCGGGCTTACGTGGGGCTGGAGCGCATCGACCGCTTTGCCCAGGCCATCCGCAATTTCGAGCAGGGCCGGCTGGCCATTACCTGCCTGCCGCTGTTTTCCCAGACCTTGCTGCCCAAGGCTTGCCAGCGCTTTCACCAGCAGCACCGGGGCGTGAGCGTGAGTATCCTGGCGCAGGAGTCGCCGTTGCTGGAGGAATCACTGGTGGCCCAGCAGCATGACCTGGGCCTGACCGAGGTCGAGCAGATACCGCGTGGCGCCTACGGCGAATTGCTGTTCAGTGCCAACATGGTGTGCGTGCTGCCCGACGGGCACCCGTTGCAGGCCAGGGCAGAGCTGGAACTGAGCGATTTCCACGAGGTTGACTTCATCAACCTGGCCAGCCTGGACACCTACCGGCAACGCCTGGACCAGCACTTTCGCGCGGCAGGGGTGAACCGCCGCACGGTCATCGAGACCACCAGTGCTGCCTCGGTCTGCGCCATGGTCAGGCAGGGCCTGGGGGTGGCAATCATCAACCCGCTGAGCGGCCTGGAGGCGGCGCAGGGCGGGTTGCCGATCCGGCGCTTGCGGGTGTCGGTGCCGTATCAGGTGATGCTGATCAGGCCGGACCACCGGCCGGCGTCGGCGGCGGTGGAGCCGTTTTGTGAGGCGTTGCGGCAACAGGCCCAAGAGATGCAGGCGGCACTGATCTGATGCCCTCTGAGCCACCGCGGCGCCTGCTTCGCGGGTAAACCCGGTCCCATAGGGATCGCGCAGGTTTCGGGTTCATGCGGTCCCTGTGGGAGCGGCCGTGGCCGCGAACACCGGCGTAGCCGGTGCCAGCCACCGCGTCGCCTGCTTCGCGGGCACGCCCGCTCCCACAGGGGCCGCGCAAGTGTTCAGATTTCGCAGACGAAGGTACCAGTCCCGGCCAGGATGTTCTCCAGGGTTTCCTTCACTTCATCCATGTCGCTCAACTCGCTGGTCAGGTTGATTTCCAGCACCTCATCGCCCTTCAGTGCGTCGCGGTCGCCGGCCGCCACCTCGATCAGCAGGCGCTTGGCGCTCAGGGTCACTTTCAGGCCATCCAGCGTCGACGGCTCGTCATCCAGTGTCAGGTCAACGGTGTCTTCGTCCGGGTAGCGGGTCAGCAGGAACATCTGACCCTTGTCGCTGTGGCAGCACAGGGTCGCCATGTTGTCTTCCTCGTCATCGCAAGGGGTGGCGAACAGCAGGGCAGTATTGATTTGCATGGACAAGGCTCGGATCAAGGGGAACGGAAGGGAATTCTGACAGCCTTGCCGACAGGCATAAACGTAAAGTTACCCCCCCTTGACCGAAATTGTCGCAGCGCTGCAAGCCTTGATGACCGATCAGTCGTTAAGCTTCGGCGAGCCCTGGGCGTGCCTGCGCACGTTCAACGCCTGGTTTTACCGTCCGCCTTGCCACGGGTTGGCTATCGTTGATCCGTACACGGCGCACGCAGCGACGCTTCAATTATTACAAAGCCCAAGCGGAGTACCACAGATGGCGTTCTTCACCGCAGCCAGCAAAGCCGACTTCCAGCATCAACTGCAAGCGGCCCTGGCGCAGCACATCAGCGAACAGTCCCTGCCACAAGTTGCGCTGTTCGCCGAGCAGTTCTTCGGCATCATCTCTCTGGACGAACTCACCCAGCGCAGGCTTTCCGACCTGGCCGGCTGCACCCTGTCAGCCTGGCGCATCATCGAGCGTTTCGACCCTGAGTACCCGCAAGTACGGGTGTACAACCCCGACTACGAACGCAATGGCTGGCAATCGACCCACAGCGTGGTCGAAGTGCTGCACCACGACCTGCCGTTCCTGGTCGACTCGGTACGCACCGAGCTCAACCGCCGCGGCTACAGCATCCACACCCTGCAGACCACCGTGCTCAGTGTGCGCCGCGGCGCCAAGGGCGAGCTGCTGGAACTGCTGCCCAAGGGCACCCAGGGCGAGGGCGTACGCCATGAGTCGCTGATGTACCTGGAGATTGACCGTTGCGCCAACGCTGCCGAACTGACGGTACTGGCCCGCGAGATCGAGCAGGTGCTGGCCGAGGTGCGGGTGGTGGTGGCCGACTTCGAACCGATGAAGGCCAAGCTGCGTGAAGTGGTGGCGGAGGTGGAGCAGACCGCCTTTGGCCCGGCGCACCACGAAAAGGGCGAGGTCAAGGCGTTCCTCGAGTGGCTGCTGGACAACCACTTCACCTTCCTGGGCTATGAAGAATTCACCGTCAAGGGCGACGCCGATGGCGGCCAGATGGTCTACGACGAGCAGTCGTTCCTCGGCCTGCCGCGCCGCCTGCGCGTGGGCCTGACGAGCGACGAGCTGCGCATCGAAGACTACGCCGTGGCCTACCTCAACGAACCGTTGCTGCTGTCCTTCGCGAAGGCCGCCCTGCCAAGCCGCGTACACCGCCCGGCCTACCCGGACTACGTGTCGATCCGCCAGCTGGACGCCGATGGCAAGGTGATCAAGGAACATCGCTTCATGGGCCTGTACACCTCGTCGGTGTACGGTGAAAGCGTGCATGCCATCCCTTATATCCGGCAGAAGGTCACCGAAGTCGAGCGCCGCTCTGGCTTCGATCCCAAGGCCCACCTGGGCAAGGAACTGGCCCAGGTGCTGGAAGTGCTGCCGCGCGACGACCTGTTCCAGACCCCGGTCGACGAGCTGTTCAGCACTGTCATGTCGATCGTGCAGATCCAGGAACGCAACAAGATCCGCGTGTTCCTGCGCAAGGACCCATACGGCCGCTTCTGCTACTGCCTGGCCTATGTACCGCGGGAAATCTACTCCACCGAAGTGCGGCAGAAGATCCAGCAGGTGCTGATGGAGCGCCTGAAGGCCAGCGACTGCGAATTCTGGACCTTCTTCTCCGAATCGGTGCTGGCCCGTGTACAGCTGATTCTGCGGGTAGACCCGAAAAACCGCATCGACATCGACCCGCAGCAGCTGGAACGCGAAGTGATCCAGGCCTGCCGTTCGTGGCATGACGACTACTCGGCGCTGGTAATCGAAAACTTCGGCGAAGCCCAGGGCACCAACATCCTCGCCGACTTCCCCAAAGGTTTCCCGGCTGGCTACCGCGAGCGCTTTGCCGCGCATTCGGCAGTGGTCGACCTGCAGCACGTGCTGAACCTGTCGGAAAGCAAGCCGCTGGCGATGAGCTTCTACCAGCCGCTGACCCAGGTCGGCGAGCGCACCCTGCACTGCAAGCTGTACCACGCCGACACGCCGCTGGCGCTGTCCGACGTGCTGCCGATCCTGGAGAACCTTGGCCTGCGCGTGCTCGGCGAGTTCCCGTACCGCCTGCGCCATGCCAATGGCCGCGGCTACTGGATCCACGACTTCGCCTTCACCTACAGCGAAGGCCTGAGCCTGGACATCCAGCAGCTCAACGACACCCTGCAGGACGCCTTCATCCACATCGTCCGCGGCGATGCCGAGAACGACGCCTTCAACCGCCTGGTGCTTACCGCCGGCCTGCCATGGCGTGATGTGGCGCTGCTGCGCGCCTACGCCCGTTACCTGAAGCAGATTCGCCTGGGCTTCGACCTGGGCTACATCGCCAGCACCCTGAACAACCACACCGACATCGCCCGCGAGCTGACCCGGTTATTCAAGACCCGCTTCTACCTGGCGCGCAAGCTCACCCAGGAGGACCTGGATGACAAGCAGCTGCGCCTGGAACAAGCCATCCTGACCGCGCTGGACGACGTACAGGTACTCAACGAAGACCGCATCCTGCGCCGCTACCTGGACCTGATCAAGGCCACCCTGCGCACCAACTTCTACCAGCCGGACGCCAACGGCCTCAACAAGTCGTACTTCAGCTTCAAGTTCAACCCCAAGTTGATCCCCGAGCTGCCCAAACCTGTGCCAAAGTTCGAGATCTTCGTCTACTCGCCACGGGTCGAGGGCGTGCACCTGCGCTTTGGCAACGTGGCCCGCGGTGGGCTGCGCTGGTCCGATCGCGAGGAAGACTTCCGCACCGAGGTGCTGGGCCTGGTCAAAGCCCAGCAGGTGAAGAACTCGGTCATCGTGCCGGTCGGCGCCAAGGGCGGCTTCCTGCCGCGCCGCCTGCCGCTGGGCGGCAGCCGTGACGAGATCGCCGCCGAGGGCGTGGCGTGCTACCGCATCTTCATTTCCGGCCTGCTCGACATCACCGACAACCTCAAGGACGGTGGCGTGGTGCCGCCGGCCAACGTGGTACGCCATGACGATGACGACCCGTACCTGGTGGTGGCGGCCGACAAGGGCACCGCGACCTTCTCGGACATCGCCAACGGCATTGCCATCGACTACGGCTTCTGGCTGGGCGACGCCTTCGCCTCGGGCGGCTCGGCCGGTTACGACCACAAGAAGATGGGCATTACCGCGCGCGGCGCCTGGGTGGGCGTACAGCGCCACTTCCGCGAGCGCGGCATCAATGTGCAGGAAGACCCGATCACCGTCATTGGCGTCGGCGACATGGCCGGCGACGTGTTCGGCAACGGCCTGCTGATGTCCGACAAGCTGCAACTGGTGGCCGCGTTCAACCACCTGCACATCTTCATCGACCCGAACCCGGAGCCAGCCGCAAGCTTTGCCGAACGCAAGCGCCTGTTCGACCTGCCGCGCTCGGCCTGGAGCGACTACGACACCAGCATCATGTCCGAAGGCGGCGGGATCTTCCCGCGCAGTGCCAAGAGCATCGCCATCAGCCCGCAGATGAAAGAGCGCTTCGCCATCGACGCCGACCGCCTGACCCCGACCGAGCTGCTCAATGCGCTGCTCAAGGCACCGGTAGACCTGCTGTGGAACGGTGGCATCGGTACCTACGTCAAGGCCAGTACCGAGAGCCATGCCGATGTCGGCGACAAGGCCAACGACGCGCTGCGGGTCAATGGCAACGAACTGCGCTGCAAGGTGGTGGGCGAGGGCGGCAACCTGGGCATGACCCAGCTTGGCCGGGTCGAGTTCGGCCTGCACGGCGGCGCCACCAACACCGACTTCATCGACAACGCCGGCGGCGTGGACTGCTCCGACCACGAGGTCAACATCAAGATCCTGCTCAACGAAGTGGTGCAGGGTGGCGACATGACCGAGAAGCAGCGCAACCAGCTGCTGGGCAGCATGACCGACGAAGTGGCCGGCCTGGTGCTGGGCAACAACTACAAGCAGACCCAGGCGTTGTCGCTGGCGGCCCGCCGTGCCCGCGAGCGCATTGCCGAGTACAAGCGCCTGATGGCCGACCTGGAAGCCCGTGGCAAGCTGGACCGCGCCATCGAGTTCCTGCCGTCCGAGGAACAGTTGGCCGAGCGCCTGGCCGCCGGCCAGGGCCTGACCCGCGCCGAGCTGTCGGTGCTGATCTCGTACAGCAAGATCGACCTCAAGGAACAGCTGCTCAAGTCGCTGGTGCCGGACGACGACTACCTGACCCGCGACATGGAAACCGCCTTCCCACCGTCGCTGGTCAGCAAGTTCGCCGAATCCATGCGCCGTCACCGCCTGAAGCGCGAGATCGTCAGCACCCAGATCGCCAACGACCTGGTCAACAACATGGGCATCACCTTCGTCCAGCGCCTGAAGGAGTCGACCGGCATGAGCCCGGCCAACGTGGCCGGGGCCTATGTGATCGTGCGCGACATCTTCCACCTGCCGCACTGGTTCCGCCAGATCGAGGCACTGGACTACCAGGTGCCGGCGGAGATCCAGCTGACCCTGATGGACGAGCTGATGCGCCTGGGCCGCCGTGCCACCCGCTGGTTCCTGCGCAGCCGCCGCAACGAGCAGGACGCCGGGCGTGACACCGCGCACTTCGGGCCGAAGATCGCGCAACTGGGGCTCAAGCTCGACGAGTTGCTCGAAGGCCCGACCCGCGAGCGCTGGATGGTGCGTTACCAGGGCTTCGTCGACGCCGGTGTGCCGGAATTGCTGGCGCGCATGGTGGCTGGCACCAGCCATCTGTACACCCTGCTGCCGATCATCGAGGCGGCTGATGTCACCGGCCATGAGCCGGCGCAGGTGGCCAAGGCGTTCTTCGCCGTGGGCAGCGCGCTGGACCTGACCTGGTACCTGCAGGAAATCAGCAACCTGCCGGTGGAGAACAACTGGCAGGCGCTGGCCCGCGAGGCGTTCCGCGACGACATCGACCTGCAGCAGCGGGCGATCACCATCTCGGTATTGCAGATGGCCGATGCGCCGGAAGACATGGACGCCCGCGTGGCGCTGTGGGCCGAGCAGCACCGGGTGATGGTGGAGCGCTGGCGCGCCATGCTGGATGACCTGCGCAATGCTACCGGTACCGACTATGCGATGTACGCGGTGGCCAACCGCGAGCTGGTCGACCTGGCCATGAGCGGGCAGGCGGCGGTGGTGCCGTCCTGAGCCATGAGCTGAAATGAAAAGCCCCGGCAGTGATGCCGGGGCTTTTTTTGTATTCCTGTGCTGGCCCTTTCGCGGGTGAACCCGCTCCCACAGGGATATCACAAGACTTGAGTGTAGTGAGTCCCTGTGGGAGCGGGTTTACCCGCGAAGAGGCCGGTACAGGCTTACTTGAACCTGCGCTCCACCCCTTTCTCGACCAGGATCTTCGCCGAAATCTCCTCCACGGAAAAATGCGTGGAATTGATGTTGGGAATGTTCTCCCGGCGGAACAGGCTTTCCACCTCGCGCACTTCGAACTCGCACTGGGCAAAGCTGGAATAGCGGCTGTTGGGCTTGCGTTCATGGCGGATGGCGGTCAGCCGGTCCGGGTCGATGGTCAGGCCGAACAGCTTGTTGTGGTGCTTTTTCAGCACCGCCGGCAGTTGCAGGCGCTCCATGTCGTCCTCGGTCAGCGGGTAGTTGGCGGCGCGGATGCCGAACTGCATGGCCATGTACAGGCAGGTTGGGGTCTTGCCGCAGCGCGATACGCCTACCAGGATCAGGTCGGCCTTGTCGTAGTAGTGGGTCCGCGCGCCGTCGTCGTTGTCGAGGGCGAAATTCACCGCCTCGATGCGTTCCATGTAGTTGGAATTGCCGCCGATCGAGTGCGATTTGCCGACGGAATACGACGAATGGGCAGTCAATTCCTGCTCAAGCGGGGACAAAAACGAAGAAAAGATGTCGATCATGAAGCCATTCGAGGTCGCCAGTATCTCACGGATGTCCTGGTTGACGATGGTGTCGAAGATGATCGGGCGTACACCATCGCGCTCGGCCGCAGCGTTGATTTGCTGGACCATGGTCCGCGCCTTTTCCGGCGAATCGATGTAGGGACGGGTGAATTTATTGAACGGAATGCTCTCGAATTGAGCGAGCAGACTCTGGCCCAGGGTTTCGGCAGTGATGCCGGTGCCGTCGGAGATGAAGAACGCGGTTCGTTTCATTTGCGATCTGGGCCTTAAGCTGATGACGTTTTCTGGATATGATAAGTTCGGTTTGCCGAATGCGGCTGTCGGCATTCTCACTTATTTTCCGGGTACAGGCCACAAGCGTCCGGCCAAGTCAACGAAGGCAGGCGGGCGCCCTTGAGCTTTTCCAACACAGTTAGTGGAGAGATCACCTTGGTAGAGTACGTAGTTTCCCTCGATAAGCTCGGCGTCCATGATGTGGAGCATGTGGGGGGCAAGAACGCATCCCTGGGCGAGATGATCAGCAACCTCGCAGGTGCTGGTGTATCGGTGCCGGGCGGCTTTGCCACTACGGCGCAGGCGTACCGCGATTTTCTCGAACAGAGTGGTCTCAACGACCGTATCCACGCCGCGCTCGACGCACTCGATGTGGATGACATCAACGCCCTGACCAAGACCGGCGCGCAGATTCGCCAGTGGGTCATGGAAGCCGACTTCCCGGCCCGTCTGGATTCGGAAATCCGTACGGCCTTCGCCGAAATGGCTGCCGGCAACGACAACATGGCGGTTGCCGTGCGTTCCTCGGCCACTGCCGAAGACTTGCCGGACGCCTCGTTCGCCGGCCAGCAGGAAACCTTCCTCAACATCCGTGGCGTCGACAACGTGATCCGCGCGGCCAAGGAAGTGTTCGCCTCGCTGTTCAACGACCGCGCCATCGCCTACCGCGTGCACCAGGGCTTCGATCACAAGCTGGTGGCCCTGTCCGCCGGCGTGCAGCGCATGGTCCGTTCCGAAACCGGCACTGCCGGCGTCATGTTCACCCTTGACACCGAGTCGGGCTTCCGCGACGTGGTGTTCATCACCGGCGCCTACGGCCTGGGCGAAACCGTGGTGCAGGGTGCGGTCAACCCTGACGAATTCTACGTGCACAAACAAACCCTGGAGGCCGGCCGCCCGGCCATCCTGCGCCGCAACCTGGGCAGCAAGGCGATCAAGATGGTCTACGGCGAAGAAGCCAAGGCCGGCCGTTCGGTCAAGACTGTCGAAGTGGACCGTGCCGAGCGCGCGCGCTTCTGCCTGACCGATGCCGAGGTCAGCGAGCTGGCCAAGCAGGCCATGATCATCGAGCAGCACTACCAGCGCCCGATGGACATCGAATGGGCCAAGGACGGTGACGACGGCAAGCTGTACATCGTCCAGGCGCGCCCCGAAACGGTAAAAAGCCGCTCCAGCGCCAACGTCATGGAACGCTACCTGCTGAAAGAGAAGGGCACCGTGCTGGTCGAAGGCCGTGCCATCGGCCAGCGCATCGGCGCCGGCAAGGTTCGCGTGATCAACGACGTATCGGAAATGGACAAGGTCCAGCCGGGCGATGTGCTGGTTTCCGACATGACCGACCCGGACTGGGAACCGGTAATGAAGCGCGCCAGCGCCATCGTCACCAACCGCGGCGGGCGCACCTGCCACGCAGCGATCATCGCCCGTGAGCTGGGTATTCCGGCCGTGGTCGGTTGCGGCAACGCCACCCAGGTGCTGAAAGACGGCCAAGGCGTGACCGTTTCTTGCGCCGAAGGCGATACCGGCTTCATCTTCGAGGGCGAGCTGGGCTTCGACATCAAGCAGAACTCGGTCGATGCCATGCCCGACCTGCCGTTCAAGATCATGATGAACGTCGGCAACCCGGACCGCGCCTTCGATTTCGCCCAGCTGCCCAACGCCGGTGTCGGCCTGGCGCGCCTGGAGTTCATCATCAACCGCATGATCGGCGTGCACCCCAAGGCGCTGCTGAACTATGCAGGCCTGCCTGCCGACCTGAAAGACAGCGTCGACAAGCGCATCGCCGGCTACAACGACCCGGTAGGCTTCTATGTCGAGAAGCTGGTCGAGGGTATCAGCACCCTGGCTGCGGCCTTCTACCCGAAAAAGGTCATCGTGCGCCTGTCGGACTTCAAGTCCAACGAGTACGCCAACCTGATCGGCGGCAAGCTGTACGAGCCGGAAGAAGAAAACCCGATGCTGGGCTTCCGTGGCGCTTCGCGTTACATCAGCGAATCGTTCCGTGACTGCTTCGAGCTCGAATGCCGTGCGCTCAAGCGCGTGCGCAACGAAATGGGCCTGACCAACGTCGAGATCATGGTGCCGTTCGTGCGTACCCTGGGCGAAGCCAGCCAGGTCGTCGACCTGCTCGCCGAAAACGGCCTGGCCCGTGGCGACAACGGCCTGCGCGTGATCATGATGTGCGAACTGCCGTCCAACGCCATCCTCGCCGAAGAGTTCCTGGAATACTTCGACGGCTTCTCGATCGGCTCCAACGACCTGACCCAGCTGACCCTGGGCCTGGACCGTGATTCGGGCATCATTGCCCACCTGTTCGACGAGCGAAATCCTGCGGTGAAGAAGCTGCTGGCCAACGCCATTGCCGCGTGCAACAAGGCTGGCAAGTACATCGGCATCTGCGGCCAGGGCCCGTCGGACCACCCGGACCTGGCCAAGTGGCTGATGGAACAGGGCATCGACAGCGTGTCGCTGAACCCGGACTCGGTACTCGAAACCTGGTTCTACCTGGCCGAAGGGCAAGGCGCGGTCTGAAGCAGTAAAACGCGGGGGTACGTCTGGCGTATCCCCGCCTGGTTTTTTCCAGGGCGAGCTCCAGTAATGGATCCCGCCCTTTTTTGTGCACCAAGCAACCTTATGCAAAGCAGCAGCACTCTATTCCCCGTGGCCTTGCTCAGTGCCGAACGCCGCGGCGACCTCAGCGAAGACGTGTACCGGATCAAGGCCGGCAACAGCCCTGACCCCAGCGTCGAGCTGGCCGTCACCCGCCTGGGGCTGGCCGATCAGGGCCAGGCCCAGGGCGTGCCGGTCATTCTCCTGCATGGCAGCTTTTCCAACCGCCGCTTCTGGTACTCGCCCAAAGGGGTTGGCCTGGGGGCCTATCTCGCCCGCGCCGGCTTCGATGTGTGGATCCCGGAAATGCGCGGCCACGGCCTGTCGCCGCGCAACCATGACTGGAAGCACAACAGCGTTGCCGCCTATGCCCGCGATGACCTGCCGCTGATTGCCGCGTTCGTGCGCGAGCAATCGGGCCAGGCGCCGCACTGGGTCGGCCATTCCCTGGGTGGTACGACCCTGGCGGCAGCGCTGGGCGGTGGCTTTCTGCCTGCCGAGCAGGTGGCCAGCGTGGCGCTGTTCGGTACCCAGATCAGCCGCGTGTACTGGCCGTTGAAGGTGCCGCCGCTGGCCTGGGGGGCGAAGCTGCTGCTCAAGCGCTGGGGGCAGATTTCCGGTCCGCGCTTCAAGCGTGGGCCGGAGGACGAGCCGATTGGCCTGGCCCTGGAAAGCATGCGCTGGCATGGCCTGTTCGGGCGCTTTGGCGACAAGCAGAGCGACTGGTGGGCGGGGCTGGCCGAGGTGGATGTGCTGCTGCTGGCGGTGGCGGGTGCGGGAGACTTCCAGGACCCGGTGTGGGCTTGCCGCAAGCTGTTCGAGCAATTGGGCGGTGAGCGCAAGCAGTTTCTGCGGCTGGGCCCCGAGGAAGGCTTCGAGGCTTTCGGGCATGTCGACATGCTGGTGAGCAAGGCCGCGCAGGTGCAGGTGTGGCCGCTGGTGGAACGGTGGCTGCGTGACCCGCTGGTGCCGGTGCATGAGTCCACTGTGGTGGCGGAGCCGGTGCCCGCCAGTTGAATGGATTGCGCCTGTACTGGCCTCTTCGCGGGTAAACCCGCTCCCACAGGAACTCCACAGGGCTCGAGTGCAGTGAGGACTCTGTGGGAGCGGGTTTACCCGCGAAGAGGCCGGTACAGGCAAAACACAACTGACTGCTTGGTCCCGGATGACTGCAATGGGCTCTACGGTGTAGCCTTGGCCGATACCCGCTTTCGTTGTGACTGACAGGAGCTTCCCATGCAGCATTACGTTACGCCCGACCTGTGTGATGCCTACCCGGACCTGGTGCAGGTGCTGGAACCGATGTTCAGCAATTTCGGCGGCCGCGATTCGTTCGGTGGCCAGATCGTCACCATCAAATGCTTCGAAGACAACTCGCTGGTCAAGGAGCAGGTCGAACTCGATGGCAAGGGCAAGGTCCTGGTCGTCGATGGTGGTGGTTCGCTGCGCCGCGCACTGCTCGGTGACATGCTCGCCGAAAAGGCTGCCAGGAACGGCTGGGAAGGGCTGGTGATCTACGGCTGCGTGCGTGACGTCGATGTGCTGATCCAGACCGACGTCGGCGTGCAGGCGCTGGCCAGCCACCCTATGAAGACCGACAAGCGCGGCATCGGCGACCTCAACGTGCCAGTGACCTTCGCCGGGGTGACCTTCCGCCCGGGCGAGTATGTGTATGCCGACAACAATGGCGTGCTGGTCTCGCCAAGCCCGCTGAAAATGCCTGAGTGAGGCGCCGCCCGCGCTGATGGAGCTTTGATGTTCGAGGAAGACAACGCGCAGTGGGGGCTGGTACACGCCCTGGTGCTCGATGGCAAAGGCGGGGCGCGCTCGATTGCCCGTACCGAACTGGACGACCTGCAGCTGCAACCCGAGCAGAGCCTGTGGCTGCACTGGGACCGCAGCCATCCGCAAACCCGTACCTGGCTGCTGCACGACAGCGGCCTGAGTGCGTTCGCCTGCGAGCTTCTGCTGGAAGAAAACACCCGGCCGCGCCTGCTGCCCATGGCCGATGAACAGTTGTTGCTGTTCCTGCGTGGGGTCAACCTCAACCCGGGGGCAGAGCCTGAAGACAT
The DNA here is from genome assembly GCF_049486705.1 of Pseudomonas sp. NLJ1. Lineage (NCBI taxonomy): Bacteria > Pseudomonadati > Pseudomonadota > Gammaproteobacteria > Pseudomonadales > Pseudomonadaceae > Pseudomonas > Pseudomonas sp. NLJ1. The sequence goes on from NZ_CP137735.1 coordinate 4,516,139, forward strand.
GGTCTCGGTGCGCATCTTCGCCGAGGCGCAGCGGGTCATCTCGCTGCGCCTGCGGCCGTTGCGCGCCAGTGACGAGATTCTTCAGCAGCTCGAAGAGGGCAGGGGCCCGAAATCGGCTTCCGAGCTGTTGCTGCTGATGGGCGAACTGCTGACCGAAAAGGTCCAGGGCCTGGTCAGCGACCTGTCCGAACTGGTCGACCTGGAAGAAGAAAAGGTCGAATCCGACGAACGGTACACCCCGGAGAATGGCTGCCTGCAGCAGATCCGCCGGCGTGCCGCCGGCCTGCGGCGTTTCCTGGCTCCGCAGCGGGAGATCTACGCCCAGCTGTCGCGTAGCAAATGGAGCTGGTTCGTCGATGCCGACGCCGATTACTGGAACGAGCTGAACAACAGCCTGATCCGCTACCTCGAAGAGCTGGAACTGACCCGCGAACGGGCCGCCCTGGTGCTGGAAAGCCAGGATCGCCGGCGCAGCGAGCGCATGAACCGCACCATGTACCGCTTTGGCATCATCACCTGCATCTTCCTGCCCATGAGCTTCATCACCGGGCTGCTGGGCATCAATGTCGGCGGCATCCCGGGGGCGGAAAACCCCTATGGCTTCCTGTTTGCCTGCATCGTCGTGCTGGGGCTGGCGGTGGGGCAGTGGTGGCTGTTCCGGCGGTTGCGGTGGGTATAGATGCTCATTGACCTGCACCGGCCCTATCGCCGGCAAGCCAGCTCCCACAGGTGCACCACAGGTTTCAAGGCTTGTGGTACCCCTGTGGGAGCTGGCTTGCCGGCGATAGGGCCAGTGCAGGCAAGCGCCATTCATTTTGAAACACTCGTCCCAATGCGATGTGTGACCCATCGACCGGCCATCTCGTCTCTGACTGACACTGCGCGAGGTGCCCATGCACGATCCGTTTGAAGAATCCCTGCGCGACCTGCTCAAGGCGTCACCCTCCGGCAATGACCGGGACGACCGGGACGACGCCGCCTGCCTGGGTCGCGTGCTGAAAACCGCCAACCGCCAGGTTGGCGCGGGTGATCTGTTCAGCCTGCTTGGCCGCTGGAGCCAGGCGCTGCTGATCGCCGTGAACAATGGCGCGGCGCATGTTGCGCCGGTGCGTCGACACTCTTCCCGCAACGCTGCCAACGGCAGCAAAGCAGATAAGGCCGATTGAATATGGAACTCGATCTCTGGACCCAGAGCCTGGTCACCGCCATGACTGCCCTTTGGACCAAGGTAGCGAACTTCATCCCCAACCTGTTCGGCGCGCTGGTCGTGGTGCTGCTCGGTTTCGTGGTGGCCAAGCTGCTCGACACACTGCTGTCCAAACTGCTGGCCAAGTTCGGCCTGGACCGCCTGATGGGCGGCACCGGCCTGACCAAGATGCTCGGCCGGGTCGGCATCCAGGTGCCGATCTCCACCTTGATTGGCAAGATCGTCTACTGGTTCGTGCTGCTCATCTTCCTGGTCTCGGCCGCCGAGTCGCTGGGCCTGGAGCGGGTCTCGGCAACCCTCGACATGCTTGCCCTGTACCTGCCGAAGGTGTTCGGCGCAGCCTTGGTGCTGCTGGCTGGCGTGCTGCTGGCCCAGGTGGCAAACGGCCTGGTACGCGGCGCAGCCGAAGGCATCGGCCTGGAATACTCGGCAGGCCTGGGGCGTATCACCCAGGGCCTGGTGATCATCATCAGCATCTCGGTGGCCATCAGCCAGCTGGAGGTGAAAACCGACCTGCTGAACCATGTGATCGTGATCGGGCTGATTACCGTTGGTCTGGCCGTTGCGCTGGCAATGGGCCTGGGCAGCCGCGAAATCGCCGGGCAGATCCTGGCCGGCATCTACGTGCGCGAACTGTATCAGGTCGGCCAGCAGGTGCGGATTGGAGAGGTCGAAGGGCATATCGAGGAGATCGGTACGGTCAAGACGACGCTGCTGACCGATGATGGCGAACTGGTGTCGCTGTCCAATCGCGAGTTGCTTGAACAGCGAGTCAATAGCCGCTAACCGCACAAAGCTGTTAATGTATGCCGCCGCGAAAATCGACCCACGGGGTCGCGCGGCGACATTGACCTGACTGTCGGCCAGATCCGTTTTGAATAAAGTTCATTCGCCGCCCATGCGTTATGACCCCCGCGAGCTCACCGACGAAGAGTTGGTGGCGCGTTCGCATGAGGAGCTGTACCACGTTACCCGCGCCTATGAGGAGCTCATGCGGCGCTACCAACGGACCCTGTTCAACGTCTGCGCGCGTTATCTGGGGAACGACCGTGACGCGGACGATGTCTGTCAGGAAGTCATGTTGAAAGTGCTGTACGGGCTGAAGAACTTCGAGGGTAAGTCCAAGTTCAAGACCTGGCTCTACAGCATCACCTACAACGAATGCATTACCCAGTACCGCAAAGAGCGCCGTAAACGCCGGTTGATGGATGCCTTGAGTCTGGACCCTGTGGAAGAGGCGTCCGAAGACAAGGCGCCGAAGCCGGAAGAAAAGGGCGGGCTGGACAAGTGGCTGGTGCATGTGAACCCGATTGACCGGGAAATCCTGGTGCTGCGTTTTGTCGCAGAGCTGGAATTTCAGGAAATTGCCGACATCATGCACATGGGCCTGAGCGCGACGAAAATGCGCTACAAGCGCGCGCTAGACAAGCTTCGGGAGAAATTTGCCGGCCTCGATGAAACTTAGTGGCATGCAAATATCTCTAACGAACCGGCGAGTTCTGCTAGACTTGCCGTCGAGTTGTCCCCCTTGTTTGTGGTGGGACTGCTTAACTATCACCAGATGGGGATTTAACGGATGAAATTGAAAAACACCTTGGGCTTGGCCATTGGCTCGCTCGTCGCTGCTACTTCGTTCGGCGTTCTGGCTCAAGGCCAAGGCGCTGTGGAAATCGAAGGCAACGTTACCAAGCAGTACTACGACAGCGAACGTAACTTCAAGAACGACGGCACCAATCCTGGTGTTCGCCTGGGCTACTTCCTGACCGACGACGTTTCCCTGGACCTCGGCTACAACGAGACCCACAACGCTCGTGGTGAAGTCTTCAACAAAGACATCAAAGGTTCCAAGGCCAAGCTCGACGCTACCTACCACTTCGGTACCGTCGGCGACGCTCTGCGTCCGTACGTTTCCGCCGGTTTCGCTCACGAGAGCCTGGGCCAGGCCACTCGTAGCGGCCGCGACCACTCCACCTTCGCCAACGTTGGCGCTGGCGCCAAGTGGTACATCACCGACATGTTCTTTGCCCGTGCCGGCGTAGAAGCCATGTACAACATCGACAACGGCAACACCGAGTGGGGTCCGACCGTTGGTGTTGGTCTGAACTTCGGCGGCAGCCCGAAGCAAGCTGAAGTCGCTCCGGCTCCAGTTGCCGAAGTGTGCTCCGACTCCGACAACGACGGCGTTTGCGACAACGTCGACAAGTGCCCTGACACCCCGGCCAACGTTACCGTTGACGCTGATGGCTGCCCGGCTGTTGCCGAAGTCGTTCGCGTTGAGCTGGACGTCAAGTTCGACTTCGACAAGTCGGTCGTCAAGCCAAACAGCTACGGCGACATCAAGAACCTGGCTGACTTCATGAAGCAGTACCCACAGACCACCACCACCGTGGAAGGTCACACTGACTCCGTCGGCCCAGACGCTTACAACCAGAAGCTGTCCGAGCGTCGTGCCAACGCTGTCAAGCAGGTCCTGACCCAGCAGTACGGCGTAGAATCCAGCCGTGTTGACTCGGTTGGCTACGGCGAAACCCGTCCGGTTGCCGACAACGCCACCGAAGAAGGCCGCGCTGTCAACCGTCGCGTTGAAGCTCAGGTAGAAGCCCAGGCCAAGTAATTGGTTTGAAGCTTCATGAAAAACCCGGCCTCGGCCGGGTTTTTCTTTGCCCGTAATTTGTGCCACTTGTGACGGCCCTTTCGCGGGTAAACCCGCTCCCACAGGTACTGCACCGATTTCAGCAGAGGTACAGTACCTGTGGGAGCGGGTTTACCCGCGAAGAGGCCAGATCAGGCACCCTATCATCCAGCAATTGCCACAAGGTCCCGCGCCACCTGCCCCCCAACCACCTCCCCAATCACCAATATCGCCGGGCTACGCAAGCCAAACCCCCGCGCATCCTCAACCATCCCCCGCACATCGCTCCTGCACTCCCGCTGCTGCGGCAACGAGGCATTTTCGATCATCGCCACCGGCGTCCCCGGTGCCATGCCCCCGTCCAGCAACCCTTGGCGCACCTGCTCCAGCCTGGCCACACCCATGTACACCACCAGCGTCGTCCCGCCCTGGGCCAAGGCTGCCCAGTTCAGTTCGCTGTCGTCCTGGGTATGTGCCGTGACCAGCGTCACGCCCCGGCTCACGCCTCGCGAGGTCAGGGAAATCCCGCATTGCGTGGCGCCGGCCAGACCGGCGGTGATGCCGTTGACCACTTCCACCTCGATGCCATGCCCCTGCAGCCACAGCGCCTCTTCACCGCCACGGCCGAAGATGCATGGGTCGCCGCCCTTGAGCCGCACCACGCAGCGCCCTTGCCGTGCATGGCGCAGCATCAGGCGCTGGATGAACGCCTGTGGCGTGGAGCGGCAGCCGCCGCGCTTGCCCACGGCGATCACCCGGGCCTGCGGGCAATGCTCCAGCACCACCGGGTTGACCAGGTCGTCGATCATCACCACCGCAGCTTGCTGCAACGCGCGTACAGCCTTGAGGGTGAGCAGTTCTGGGTCGCCAGGGCCAGCGCCAACCAGCCAGACTTTCGCATTCATCAGGGTTTCCTCATCGGCAAGGTGCGTTCAGCCCTTGAGCAGGGTGAGCAGCAATATCAGGTTGAACAGCAAGGACAGCAGCGCCAGGGTGCGCCATACCTTCAATGGCTCTCGCTCCAGCAACGGCCGTGGCCGGCTGGGCAGTTCCTGGCGGTCGCCACGTTCGAGCAGCAGCAGCCATTGTTCGGCGGTTTCGAAGCGCTGCGCCGGGTCGGCTGCCAGTGCCTGCTGCAGGTTGTGCTGCAGCCATTCCGGCAGGTCGGGGCGGTAGCGTGCGGCGTTGACCGGCTGGCCGAAGCGCGGGCGCTGGAAGGCCTCCACTTCACCGTAGGGGTAGTGCCCGGTCAGCAGGTGATACAGCGTCACGCCCACGGCATACAGGTCCTGACGTGGGCTGGGCGGTTGGCCATCGAATGCTTCCGGGGCAATGTATGACGGCGTGCCCGGCAACTCGTGCAGCGGGTCTTCGGACAAGCCCGGGCAGTAGGCCAGGCCGAAGTCCAGCAGGCGCAGCTGGCCATCGCTGCCCAGGTGCAGGTTCTCTGGCTTGATGTCGCGGTGCAGCAGGTTACGCCGGTGCAATACGCCGACCGCCTGCAGCAGTTGCCGGGCCAGCTCCAGCCACTGCGGCATGGGCAGCGGGCCGTGCTCGGCCAGCAGCGCTGCCAGGCTCTGGCCGGGGTATTCGCGCATCACGTAGTACAGGTGCTGGCGCTGGCTGGCGGTGTGCAGCTCGGGGAAGTGCCGGCCAGCGACCCGGCGCAGGAACCATTCTTCCAGCAACAGCCCTTGCGCTGCGCCAGGCTCCTGCCCGCGCGCGGGTGGCAGCGTCTTCAGCAGCCAGGCTCGGCCATGGCCATCGCGCACCCGGTACAGCAGCGACTGGCGGCTGTGCGAAAGCAGCTTTTCGGTTTGCCAGCCATCGATTACCTGGCCTTCACGCAGCGGGCCGGGCACAGGCCATTGCTGCAGTTGCGCCAAGGTGTCGCCCAGGTTGGCTGTGCCCAGTTGCTCGACCTGCACCAGCAAGGCACTGGCGTTGTCCTGGCTGCCGTTGAGGTGCGCGCTGGCGACCAGGGTGTCGACGGCCAGTTGCAGGTCGGGTTGCTCGCGCAGCACCGCCTGGATGTGTTGGTCGCCCAGGCTGGCCCATACGCCATCGCTCAACAGCAGGAAGCTCTCGCCCGGCTGCAGTTCGCCTTCCAGGTAATCCACCAGCAAGTGCTGGTCCAGGCCCAGCGCGCGCTTCAGCACATGCTGCATGCCGGGCTGATCCCATACGTGGTCTTCGCTCAGGCATTGCAGGCGCCCGGCGTGCCAGCGGTACGCGCGACAGTCCCCTACGTGGGCCAAGGTAAAGCGCCGGCCACGCAGCACCAACGCGCTGAGGGTGGTCAAAAGTGGCTGGCCGCTGCCTTGGGCGCGCAACCAGCGGTTCTGTGCCAGCAGCAGGCGGTCGAGTGCCTGGGCCACGCTCCAGGTCGCAGGGGTGGCGTAATAGTCCAGAGCCAGCGCCTGCAGGCTGGCACGGGCTGCCAGGCCACCATCGGCACATTGGCTGACGCCGTCGGCGAGGGCGAACAGGTAGCCCTTGCTGGCAGCCAGCTCCGGCGCCGGGGTAACCAGGCGCAGAGCGTCCTGGTTTTCCTCGCGCGGCCCGGTGGCGCTGGCCTGGGCAAACTTAAGTTGCAGGCTCATGGCTGTGCCTCAGACTCGCGCCGCAGTAACCGCAGCCGAGCCCCAGGTGGTGCGCCAGCGCTGTTTCACGCCGTGCAGGCCGAACCAGGCCAGCAAGCCCAGGCTGGCGAACAGCCACAGCCCCAGTTGGTAGTCTCCGGTGTGCTGCTTGATGGTGCCAAGCCCGGCGGCCAGCAGGAAGCCTCCGATGCCGCCGGCCATGCCGATCAGCCCGGTCATCACGCCGATCTCCTGGCGGAAGCGTTGCGGCACCAGCTGGAACACTGCGCCATTGCCGGCCCCCAGGCCGAGCATGGCGCTGACGAACAGGGCCAGTGCAGCGGCGGCGCTAGGCAGGTTGAAGCCGACTGCGGCGATGCAGATGGCCGCCACGCTGTACATGCCCAGCAAAGTGCGGATACCGCCGAAGCGGTCGGCCAGGGCGCCGCCGAGTGGGCGCATCAGGCTGCCGGCGAACACGCAGGCAGCGGTGTAGTAGCCGGCGGTGATCGGGCTCAGGCCATACTGGTCGCTGAAATAGCCGGGCAGGGCGCTGGCCAGGCCGATGAAGCCGCCGAAGGTGACGCTGTAGAAGAACATGAACCACCAGCTGTCACGGTCGCCCAGGGCCTTGAGGTAGTCGGCCATGGCTTTTGGCTTGGGGCGCTGCGGGGCATTGCGTGCCAGCAGGGCGAACACCAACAGGGCCAGCGACAGCGGGATCAGCGCGAAGCCGAACACATTGTTCCAGCCAAAGCCTGCAGCCAGCGCAGGGGCCAACAGGGCGGCGAACACTGTGCCGGAGTTGCCGGCACCGGCAATGCCCATGGCTTTGCCTTGGTGCTGAGGTGGGTACCATTGCGAGGCCAGCGGCAGTGACACGGCGAACGACGCGCCGGCAAAGCCGAGGAAAACACCCAGCAGCAGCGCTTGTTCATAGCTGTGCACGCCCAGGTACCAGGCAGCGGCGAGGGCGACGATGACCACCACCTGGCCGATCAGCCCGGCGGTCTTGGGCGACAGGCGGTCGACCAGCACGCCCATGGCAAAGCGCAATATCGCCCCGGCCAGGATCGGTGTGGCCACCATCAGGCCCCGTTGTTGTGCACTCAGCTGCAGATCGGCGGCAATCTGCACCGCCAGTGGGCCAAGCAGGTACCAGACCATGAAGCTGAGGTCGAAGTACAGGAACGCGGCGAACAGCGTGGGCACATGCCCGGATTTCCAGAAGCTGGTACTCATCGAACACCTCACTCGGCAATGCAACGGAACGAAAAAGACGCCGCCACCCGCTCCACATGGGTGGAGGGGAGAGCGACGTCTTTGTCGGGATCAAGTGGGCAACCGCCGTTGGCTACCGGTGATATTTGTTCAGCAAGAGATGGGCCAACTCGGAGAAGTTGCTGTCCCCTTGTAGGAGCGGCCTTGTGTCGCGATGGGCTGCGCAGCAGCCCCGGCAATCTCTGCCGCGAAGCTGAGATCCTGGGGCTGCTGCGCAGCCCATCGCGACACAAGGCCGCTCCTACAGGGACCGCGTGAAGCAGGTTGCTAGCCCAGCATTTCATGCATGGCAATGATCTGCTCGGCCACCTGGATCAGCTTCTGCTGCCGGCTCATGGCCTGGCGGCGCATCAGGGTGTAGGCCTGTTCTTCGTTGCAATCCTTCATCTTCATCAGCAAACCCTTGGCCTGCTCGATGCGCTTGCGCTCAGCCAGTTGCTGGTCGCGCGCCAACAATTGTGCCTTCAGTGCCTGGTCACTTTCGAAGCGGGCCATGGCCACATCCAGGATCGGCTGCAGCCGCGCCGCATGGATGCCTTCGACGATGTAGGCGCTGACCCCCGACTGAATCGCCTGGCGCATCACGGCGGGGTCATGCTCGTCGGTGAACAGAACGATGGGGCGTGGCTGGTCACGGCTGACAAGCACCACCTGTTCCATCACATCTCGGTCCGGTGAGTCGGTATCGATCAGCACCACATCCGGGCGCACCGTTTCGACGCAGGCGGGCAGGTCGATGGTCAGGCCGGGGGCTTCGATGACCTCGAAGCCGGCCTCGCTCAAGGCCGCCTTGAGGCGACCGAGTTTGCTCTGGGTGTCGTCGATCAGGAGGATGCGCAACATGAATGGTACCCCTCACGCGCCGACACGGGCATCGGGCAGGTCGCCCATGGCATGCAGGCTGAAACTGCGGGCATAACCGTAGGGGTCGCTGCCGTCCCAGCGGCTGCCATCAATCAACAGGCTGCTGCGCATTGGTTCAGGGCAGGCCACGCCGAGGCTTTGTGCCGCCTCGCCATACAACGCCAGCTGCTGGACCTGGCGGGCCACGCCGAGGTAGTCGGGATCATCGCGCAGCAGGCCCCAGCGGCGGAACTGGGTCATGAACCACATGCCGTCGGACAGGTACGGCAGGTTGGCCCGGCCATGGTCGTGCAGGCGCAGTGCATGGGGATCTTGCCAGTGGTTGCCCAGGCCATCGTGGTAGCTGCCCAGCAAGCGTGGTTCGATACTCGCCAGCGGGGTGGCCAGGTAGGCGCTGCCGCTGAGCAGTTGCGCAGTGCTGCGGCGATTTTCCGGGCTTTGCTCGATGAAGCGGCTGGCGGCCAGGACCGCCTTGATCAGCGCGCGGGCACTGTTGGGGTATTGCTCGGCAAAGGCGCGGGCGCAGGCCAGGACCTTCTCCGGATGGTCTGGCCAGATCGACTGACTGGTGGCCAGTGTGAAGCCCTGGCCCGTGGCCACTGCATCGGCAGCCCAGGGTTCGCCCACGCAGAAACCGTCGATGCGCCCGGCCTGGATATGCGCGGCCATTTGTGCCGGTGGCACCACCACGCTGTCGACGTCGCGCAATGGGTGGATGCCCTGGCTGGCCAGCCAGTAATACAGCCACATGGCGTGGGTGCCGGTGGGGAAGGTCTGGGCAAAGGTGAGGCGTGCGCCATGCTGGTGCGCCAGGCGCGCCAATGCTTCAGGGTTGGTCACGCCTTTGCGCTGCAGGGCCGGAGACAGGTTTATGGCTTGGGCGTTCTGGTTCAGCCCCATGAGCACGGCCATTTCGCTGGCCGGTACACCGCCGATGCCCAGGTGCACGGCATAGACCAGGCCATACAGGCAGTGCGCCGCATCCAGTTCGCCGCTGACCAGCTTGTCGCGCAGCCCGGCCCAGGAACCCTGGCGTTTGAGGTTGAGGGTAAGGCCGTGCTGCTGGGCAAAGCCCTGGGTGGCGGCGACTACCACCGAGGCGCAGTCGGTCAGGGCCATGTAGCCGATGTTCAGGCTGGGCTTTTCCGGCGCGTCGCTGCCGTTGACCCAGGCCAGGGGCGTTGCTCGGGGTACAGTGTTCACAAGGTTCCTCGCCCGTACTGATAAGGCTGTGGGCTTTTCCGGTGCAACGCATGTGCCAAAGGCCCTGGGGTCGCATTGCGGCCCCGTGAAAGCAACTGTCTTGCGCAAAGCTAAAAGCTTGTGCGATCCCTGTGGGAGTGGGTTCACCCCCGAAGCAGGCAGCTCGGTGGATGGCACCGGCTTCGCCGGTGTTCGCGGGTGAACCCGCTCCCACAGGTACTGCACTGGCTGTCAGAGCTTCACCGGCCCCACGATTTGCTGTCATGCCGGCCCCACGCTGGCTATAATCGCCCCCTCATTCACCCCGAGCCTTGCCCGCCCATGTATACCCTGGCCCGCCAGCTGCTGTTCAAGCTTTCCCCGGAAACCTCCCACGACCTGTCCTTGGACCTGATCGGCGCCGGTGGCCGTCTTGGCCTCAACGGCGTGCTGTGCAAGCAGCCGGCGGCTTTGCCGGTTACGGTCATGGGCTTGAACTTCGCCAACCCGGTGGGCCTGGCGGCCGGCCTGGACAAGAACGGTGCGGCCATCGACGGTTTCGCCCAGCTGGGCTTCGGCTTCGTCGAAATCGGCACCGTCACCCCGCGACCGCAGCCGGGCAACCCCAAGCCGCGGCTGTTCCGCCTGCCGGAGGCAACGGCCATCATCAACCGCATGGGCTTCAACAACCTGGGTGTTGATCACCTGCTCGGCCGGGTGCGGGCTGCGCGTTACAACGGCGTGCTGGGCATCAACATCGGCAAGAATTTCGACACCCCGGTGGAGCGTGCCGTCGATGACTACCTGATCTGCCTGGACAAGGTGTACACCGCGGCCAGTTACATCACGGTCAACGTCAGTTCACCAAACACCCCGGGCCTGCGCAGCCTGCAATTTGGCGATTCGCTCAAGCAGTTGCTCGATGCCCTGGTCGAGCGCCGTGAGCAACTGGCCGGCACGCATGGCAAGCGCGTACCTCTGGCAATCAAGATTGCCCCGGACATGAGCGACGAAGAAACTGCCCTGGTGGCCGCAGCGCTGATGGAGTCGGGCATGGATGCGGTGATCGCCACCAACACCACGCTGGGGCGTGAAGGTGTCGAAGGGCTGCCATACGGTGGCGAGGCGGGCGGCCTGTCGGGCGCGCCGGTGCTGGAAAAGAGCACCCACATCGTCAAGGTGCTGGCGGGCGAACTGGGCGGCAAGCTGCCGATCATTGCCGCTGGCGGCATTACCGAAGGCCGCCATGCCGCCGAGAAGATCGCTGCCGGCGCGAGCCTGGTGCAGATTTATTCGGGCTTCATTTACAAGGGGCCGGCGCTGATTCGCGAAGCGGTGGATGCTATCGCTGCGATGCCGCGGTGACCTGACACGGCCTCTTTGCGGGTAAACCCGCTCCCACAGGGACTACACAAGCTTGAGAGCAGTGAAGTACCTGTGGGAGCGGGTTTACCCGCGAAGAAGCCAGTGCCGTTGAGAAGGTTTGCCATGGCAAAAAAAGGGCCCCATCAAGGGGCCCCTGGGCCTTCGCCCGCCGCCCGGATAGGGCGTGCATGGTGAATCGAATTCAGTGTCCTCGTTCAGCCAACGGCGTGATTTTCGTTGAGTCTATGGATGCCAGCGGTGCCAGTCATTCCGTCCCAGTTATCACCGCGACCTTCACGCCAGCCGTTGATCCAGGCTTGGCGAACAGAAGGAAGATTGAAGGGGCAAAGTTCGCGGGATTTGCCGGTGACCCCGTATTGGTAGCCACGTGAATATGCTCTTTCCAACGGATCACGCTTAAGTCTTCTCATAGGGTGTTGCCCTCACTTGTTGACTGTAATGTCCCGTCGGCCTCTCCGAGGCCGGGCAGAGTCTTTCTGCCGGTGTGCGCTCGCTGCCGGCGTGGCGAGCTGAAAGTGCCGCCTCGTTGCGAAGCGGCCTGAGACCAGTTCTATCGAATGCGAGTCACGGTGTGAATGATCGATTTGTCATAAGCACGTAACCTTTCCAAGGGTGAGGGGATAAGTAAATAAATGCGACTCAACCTTGTTTAGCGTTGAGCCCGCTATGATCAGGGTTTGCCGATCATTGACGTCATTTCGCCAGCGTGGCTTGCGGATGACAGAAATAATTTGAAATGCGACGAAGGGTCACATCGGCCCCGGTATCGCCAGAATTTTTCGTACTGCCTGATGATCTAAGCTGTCTTTGCCACTGGGCCAAGCACAGATCGGTCAGGCGGCCCGGCCTTTCACCGCACGCTCGCGTGCCACGAAAGGCCACCCGCACGCCTGCTGGAAAGGTGTGCGGGCAAACATCGCGGGGCGATGCGTCGCCCCGTCAGTCAAATAGCCCAAGGCGCTGGATTACTCATGTCGGACCGTTTCGAACTTTACCTCACCTGCCCCAAAGGCCTGGAAGGCCTGCTTGCCGAAGAGGCCCGGGCCCTCGGCCTGGATGACGTGCGCGAGCACACCTCGGCCATTCGCGGCGCCGCCGACATGGAAACCGCCTACCGCCTGTGCCTGTGGTCACGCTTGGCCAACCGGGTGCTGCTGGTACTCAAGCGCTTCTCCATGAAGAACGCCGACGACCTCTACGACGGCGTGCACGCGGTCGACTGGGCTGATCACCTGGCAGCCGACGGCACCTTGGCAGTGGAGTTCAGCGGCCATGGCTCGGGCATCGACAACACCCACTTCGGTGCGTTGAAGGTCAAGGACGCGATCGTCGACAAGCTGCGCAACCGCGAAGGCCTGCGCCCGTCGGTGGAAAAGATCGACCCGGATGTGCGCGTGCACCTGCGCCTGGACCGTGGCGAAGCCATTCTCTCCCTCGACCTTTCCGGGCACAGCCTGCACCAGCGTGGCTACCGTCTGCAGCAAGGCGCCGCGCCGCTGAAGGAAAACCTGGCGGCGGCGGTGCTTATCCGCGCCGGCTGGCCGCGCATTGCCGCCGAAGGTGGCGCGCTGGCCGACCCGATGTGCGGTGTGGGTACCTTCCTGGTCGAAGCGGCAATGATCGCCGCCGATATAGCGCCCAACCTCAAGCGTGAACGCTGGGGCTTCAGTGCATGGCTTGGCCACGTACCGGCATTGTGGCGCAAGGTACATGACGAGGCGCAGGCGCGGGCACAGGCCGGCCTGGCCAAGCCACCGCTGTGGATCCGTGGCTACGAGGCCGACCCGCGGCTGATCCAGCCAGGCCGCAACAACGTCGAGCGTGCCGGCCTGGGCGACTGGGTCAAGATCTACCAGGGCGAAGTCAGCACCTTCGAGCCGCGCCCGGACCAGAACCAGAAAGGCCTGGTCATCAGCAACCCGCCCTATGGCGAGCGCCTGGGTGACGAAGCCAGCCTGCTGTACCTCTACCAGAACCTCGGCGAGCGCCTGCGCCAGGCCTGCATGGGCTGGGAAGCGGCGGTATTCACTGGCGCGCCGCAGCTGGGCAAGCGCATGGGTATTCGCAGCCACAAGCAGTACGCATTCTGGAACGGCGCCTTGCCGTGCAAGCTGCTGCTGTTCAAGGTGCAGCCCGACCAGTTCGTCACCGGCGAGCGCCGCGAGGCGCAGCCTGAAGGTGCGCAAACCCGCCAGCAGGCAGTACCGGCCAGCGAGCCGGCACGTTTGTCGGAAGGTGCGCAGATGTTCGCCAACCGCCTGCAGAAAAACCTCCGGCAGCTGGGCAAGTGGGCCCGCCGCGAGCAGGTCGATTGCTACCGCCTGTACGATGCCGACATGCCCGAATATGCCTTGGCGGTCGACCTGTACCAGGACTGGGTGCACGTGCAGGAATACGCCGCGCCACGTTCGGTCGACCCGGACAAGGCCCAGGCACGCCTGCTCGACGCGCTGGCAGCCATCCCGCAGGCCTTGGGCATTTCGCCGCAGCGTGTGGTGCTCAAGCGTCGCGAGCGGCAGAGCGGCACGCGCCAGTACGAGCGCCAGGCAACCGAAGGCCGCTTCCAGGAAGTGAACGAAGGCGGCGTCAAGCTTCTGGTCAACCTTACCGATTACCTCGACACCGGCCTGTTCCTCGACCATCGTCCGATGCGCATGCGCATCCAGCGCGAAGCAGACGGCAAACGCTTCCTCAACCTGTTCTGCTACACCGCCACGGCCACCGTGCATGCGGCCAAGGGTGGCGCCCGCAGCACCACCAGCGTCGACCTGTCGAAAACCTACCTGGACTGGGCGCGGCGCAACCTGGCGCTCAATGGCTTCTCGGATCGCAACCGCCTGGAGCAGGGCGATGTGATGGCCTGGCTGGAGGGTAACCGCGACAGCTACGACCTGATCTTCATCGACCCGCCGACCTTCTCCAACTCCAAGCGCATGGAAGGCGTATTCGATGTGCAGCGTGACCACGTGCAGCTGCTTGATTTGGCCATGGCCCGCCTGGCGCCGGGTGGCGTGCTGTATTTCTCCAACAACTTCCGCAAGTTCCAGCTGGACGAGCACCTGATGGCGCGTTACGCGGTGGAGGAAATCACGGCCCAGACCCTGGATCCGGACTTCGCCCGCAACAACCGTATCCATCGCGCCTGGCGCCTGCAGCTTCGTTGAGGCGACGAGGTACATTGCGCGGCTAATGGCCAATAGCTATAACTGGGGACAGGGCAAGATAATCCGCAGGACGCTGACGTGACGAGATGGGTGTATGTCAAAGGGTGGCGTGTGCGCGCGGTTGCTTGGCCTGTGCACAGAGGCATTATCCGCCTGGGCGGTAGCCTTGGTCGCCCTGGTCGTGGGCGGCCTGTTGACGGCCGTCCTGGCGCTAGCCGCGCAAACCTTTTACAAGCAGCAGCTGCGCCAGCGCTTCGAGCTGCTGGCAAGCGAGCGTTTCAGCCGTATCGCCGAGCGGTTTGATGAACAGCAGCAGCGCCTGGACGGGCTGCGGCGGTTTTTCAGCTTTTCCAACGAAATCACCCCGCACGAGTTCGACGGCTACGCCCGGCCATTGCTGCAACGGACCCTGGCCTACGCCTGGGCGCCGCGTGTCGAGGCCGCGCAACGCGCCGAATTCGAGCGCCAGGCCAGTGCGCATTCCGGCCCGGGCTATGTGATCCGCGACCAGGATGAACAAGGCCAGTGGCACCCATCCCCCCAGCGCGACCATTACTTCCCGGTACTCTATACCCAGTCGGGTGAATTGCCCGGGCTGCCCTATGGGCTGGACCTCGCCGGCCAGGAAGTGCCCCTGGCGGCCTTGGCGCGGGCGCTTGGGCCGGGCAGCATGGCGGTGTCCGAGCCACTGCCCATGTTCGATACCAGCTCGGATGCGCGTGGCCTGCTGATGGTGGCGCCGGTGTTTTCCGATGCCAACCCCCGCGGCGCGGCAGTGGGTTATGTGATGGCCTTGCTGAGCATGCGTGAGCTGATCAGCGACGGGCGCCCGGTTACGGCAGACGATAACCTTGTGGTGCGTATCGTCGACCCCACCGGGCTACATGGCCCCGAGGTGATGTTCGACTCGCAGAACCCGGTCGCACCCCTGCCGCTGGCCAGCAACCAGCTATTGCACCTGGCTGACCACCACTTCCAGTTGAGTATCCGGCCGAGCCAGGCGTTCGTGCGCGCCAACCGTTCCTCCGCGGTGCTGGCAGTGAGCCTGCTGGGCAGCTTGTTGAGCCTGTTGCTCAGCGTGTTGCTCTACAGCCTGTTCAGCCAGCGCCAGCGCGCATTGGCCCTGGTAGAGCAGCGCACTGCCGAGCTGCGTGTCAGCGAGCAGTCACTGCGCGGTACCCACAACCAGCTGCGCAGCGTGCTGGATGCCGCAACCCAGGTGGCGATCATCGCCACCAACCTCAAGGGCGTGGTCAGCACTTTCAACGCCGGCGCCGAGCGCATGCTCGGTTACCCGGCCAGTGAGGCGATCGGCCAGCTGCGCCTGGAGGACCTGGTGCTGCCCGAAGAGTTGAACCTGCGTGCCCATGCCTTGAGCCTGCGTTACGGCCGACCGATTGAAGGTGGCCAGGCCATGTTCGCCGAAACAGCGCAGGAGCATGGCGCCGAACCGGGGGAGTGGACCTTGTTGCGTGCCGATGGCAGCCAACTGGTGGCCAACATGCTGGTCACCGCCATGCTCGATGAACAGGGGTTATGGATCGGTTACCTGGCGATCTGCATCGATGTTACTGAACGGCGTCGGGTGCATGAGGCGCTGGCAGCGCGTGACCGCCTTCTGGAAAAGCTCAGTGCCGAGGTGCCGGGCGGCATTTACCAGTACCGCCTGGATGGCAACGGCCACTCCTGCTTTCCGTATGCCAGCATGGGCCTGTACGACATCTACGAAGTCGACCTGCAGCAGCTGCGCGAGGACGCCACCGCGGTGTTCGAGCGCATCCACCCGGACGACCTGGAGCGCGTGCGCCGCTCGGTGCGTTACTCGGCCGAACACCTGTCGCCCTGGCGCGAAGAATACCGCGTCTGCCTGCCGCGTGCCGGGTTGCGCTGGGTGCGTGGCGAGGCGACACCGGAGGTGGGCGAGCAGGGCTGCACCTTGTGGCATGGCTACCTGACCGACATCTCCGACCTGAAGGGCGTGGAGGAAGAGTTGCGTGCGCTGTCGGTGACCGACTCGCTGACCGGCATCCATAATCGCCGTTACTTCCAGGAGCGGCTCAAGCTCGAACTGGAACGAGCCCAGCGCGATGGCCTGGCGCTGGCGGTGATCATGCTCGATATCGATCACTTCAAGCGCATCAACGACCATTTCGGCCATGCCGTCGGCGACCGCGTGCTGCGCAGCCTGTGCCTGCGTATCGGCCAGCGTTTGCGGCGTACCGATGTGTTCTGCCGGCTGGGCGGCGAAGAGTTCATGGTGCTGTGCCCGGGCAGCGATGCCGAGCAGGCGCGGCTGCTGGCACTGGAGCTGTGGCAAGGCGTACGCAATGTGCCGGTGGAGGGCGTGGGCAGGGTGACCGCGAGTTTTGGTGTGGCGGGCTGGCGACCGGGGGAAGGGGCCGATGCCTTGCTGTTGCGGGCTGATGCCGGGGTGTATGCAGCCAAGCAGGCTGGGCGGGACCGGGTGGAGGGGGAGTTGGCCTGACAGCTGTCAGTTGCCAATGCCGGCCCTTTCGCGGCTGAAGCCGCTCCCACAGGGAAATTGCAGGTCTTGAACCCTGCGCTGAACCTGTGGGAGCGGCTTTAGCCGCGAAAGGGCCGGTACTGGCTACCTGTCAGTTGGCCGCTGTGCTGCCGGCCAGTTTCGGCTGGCGATACAAATCCAGCAGCACCTGGTCGAGCACCTGCGAGGCGCCCCACGGTTTCGGATCGTTGAGGATCGCCGCCACTGCCCAGGTATGGCCGTTGCTGTCACGGCTGAAGCCGGCAATTGCCCGTACGGTGTTCAGCGTACCGGTCTTGATGTGCCCTTCGCCGGTCATGGCGGTGCGCTTCAGGCGCTTGCGCATGGTGCCGTCCATACCCACCAGCGGCATCGAGCTCATGAACTCGGCAGCATAAGGGCTCTTCCACGCCGCCTGCAGCATTGCCGCCATCTCCCGCGTGCTGACCCGTTCGGCACGCGACAGGCCGGAACCGTTTTCCATCACCAGGTGCGGCGCGGTAATACCCTTCTTCGCCAGCCACTGGCGCACCACGCGCTGGGCGGCGCGAGCGTCGTCACCGTCGGCATCGGTGCGGAACTGCGCGCCAAGGCTCAGGAACAGCTGCTGGGCCATGGTGTTGTTGCTGTACTTGTTGATGTCGCGGATCACTTCCACCAGGTCTGGCGAGAAGGCACGGGCCAGCAGGCGAGCGCCCTTGGGCACGTTCTCGAAGCGGTCGCCGCCCTGGATGCTGCCACCCAGCTCGTTCCAGATCGCGCGCACGGCACCGGCGGCGTAGGTCGGGTGGTCGAGCAGCGACAGGTAGGTCTGCGAGTTGCAGCCGTCACCCAGCTGGCCGCTGACCGTTACGCTGATGCCGTCGGCTTGCTGCACGGGGTTGTAGCGCACATCACCCGAACACTGTTTGGAGGCTACCGCCTTGACCTGGTTGTCGATACGGATGCTGGCAATCGGCGGTTCGACCGCGATGGTGACCTTGCCGCCATCGTTGCGGGCCACGAAACGCAGGGCTTTGAGGTTGACCAGCAGCGAGTCGGGCTTGACCAGGAAAGGCTTGTTCTCATCGCCGCCGTCATCGTTGAACTGCGGCAGGTTCGGCTGCACGAAGTGGCTGCGGTCCAGCACCAGGTCGCCGGTGATGGTGCGCACGCCATTGGCGCGCAGGTCACGCATCAGCAACCACAGCTTTTCCATGTTCAGTTTCGGGTCGCCGCCACCTTTGAGGTACAGGTTACCGTTGAGTACGCCGTTGCTCAGGGTGCCGTCGGTGTAGAACTCGGTTTTCCACTGGAAGGTCGGGCCGAGCAGTTCGAGGGCGGCGTAGGTGGTGACCAGTTTCATGGTCGAGGCCGGGTTGACCGAGACATCGGCATTGAACACGGTCGGTGTGCCGGGGCCGTCCAGCGGCAGCATTACCAGCGACAGGGCAGAATCCTGCAGTTTGTTGGCCTTGAGGGCCTGTTGCACTTTGGCAGGCAGCGTGGTGTTGACGGCGGCGGCCTGGCTGGGCAGGGCGAGTGGCAACAGCAGGCCGGCAAGAACGAGGGGACGAAGCGTTTTGATCATGATCGATAAATACCCTACGGCGAGGGAAAAGGGCATTGGGGCTGTAAGGAATGATGGCCCCAGAATGAAAGAATACGCATTATGCCCCAAGCGCAGCGACGATGCGCCACGTTCGACGGAAAAGCACCCCCAATAAAAAAGCCACCCCTAAGGGTGGCCTTTTCAGCGATCGAGCCGGGCCGGTATCACTCGGCCTTGTTGATCGGCTTTTCCGGGTACCAGGCGTCCAGCAGCGGGCTGACCTCGATCTTGGTCAGTTCGCTACGGCCTTTGAGCCAGGCTTCAACGGCTGCACGCTGTTCTTCGCTGACCGAGCCGCGTTTGACCGAGCACACCAGGCCGAAATCGTCACCGCCTACATAGTCCAGGCCATTGGCGTCCATGGCTTCTTCCAGGAACGCGTCGAGGAAAGCATCGATTGCCTGGTCGTCCAGATCTTCCTTGAATTCCAGGTTCAGCTCGAAGCCCAATTCCTGAAACTCGTCGACACACAGCTTCTTGCGCAGACGACGGGAGCGGTTTGTGGCCATGAAACAATCCTCTTAGGTAATAACGCCGCGCAGTCTACCAGTTAACACGCCTGGCTGCCTGCCTGTGTGCAGCTACCGGTGGCCAGCTCCCTGGCCAGGGCACGTTCTACCCGGCACATATGCCGTGCCAGTGCCTGGCGCCGCAGGCGTATCTGGGCGGTAGGCAAGCCGCCTGCCTCCAGGGCTTCGCAAGCCTTCATCAGTTCGGGGGCTTCCAGCATCCGCGCGGCGCTGAGCACCTTGTGCGCCTGTTCGGCAATGGCATCGCTGTCGTGCTGCGGATGCAATGCCATCAAAGTTGCCAGGTCGGCCTGCAGGCTCTGCTGCAACGCCATCAGGAAGCGCTGGCGGTCGTTCGGGTCATGCCCGACCACTGTGGCCAGGCCGTCCAGGTTGTACAGCTTGCGCCGCGATTTCTGCCGGCGGCGCGGGCGGATGCCGGCCAGGCGCTGGCTGAGCGTACCCAGGCTTATGGGCTTGAGCAGGCAGTCGTCCATGCCGGCGCTCAGGCACTTGCGGCGTACCTCCGGCTGCGCGTTGGCGGTGTAGCCGAGAATGGTGCAGCGCGGCCGCTTGCCATGGCGTTCCTCGGTACGCACGGCGGTGGCCAGCTGGTAGCCGTTCATGTGCGGCATGTTGCAGTCGAGCACCAGCACATCGAAGTCCCCCGCCCGCCAGGTGGCCAGGCCTTCGCGACCGTCGCGGGCGCTGGTGTGCTCCAGCCCCAGGTAGCCAAGCTGCTGTGCCATCAGCTGCAGGTTGGCCGGGTGGTCATCGATCACCAGTACGCTCAGCCGCGGGTCCGGCACATCGAGGTTCTCGATCAGCGGGGCCGGCGGCGCTGCAGCGTCAACCCGCTGCAGCGGCATCTTCAGGCGCACCTGGGTGCCGACATCCTCCAGGCTCTTGATGGTCAGGCTGCCGCCCATCATTTCGCACAGGTTGCGACAGATGGCCAGGCCTAGCCCGGTACCCGCGCGGGCGCTCTGGCTATGCGGGTTGGCCTGGATGAACGGGTTGAACAGGCGTTGCAGGTCGTCGGCGTGGATACCGATGCCGCTGTCGCGCACTTCCAGCTCCAGCACGGCGGGAGTGGTGGCGCCGTCGTCTTCCAGGCCTACGCAGATGCGCACCTGACCATGCTCGGTGAACTTGATGGCGTTGCTCACCAGGTTGGACAGGACCTGCTTGAAGCGCAGGGGGTCGAGCAGGGCATGGCAGCGTGCGGCCGGCGCGATCATCACCTCCAGGGCCAGGCCTTTCTGCCGCGCCTGGCCTTCGAAAATACGCCCCACCGATTCGACCAGGGCCGCCAGGTCGACGGCCTCCGGAGCGAGGGACAAGTGCCCGGATTCGATGCGCACGATGTCGAGGATATCGCCGATCAGGCCCAGCAGGTCCTTGGCCGAATGGTGGGCCAGCTCCAGCGCGCAGCGGTCTACCCGGCCTTGGTCGGCACGCTTGACTGCCAGCTCGAGCATGCCGATGACCGCATTCATCGGGGTGCGGATTTCGTGGCTGATGGTGGCCAGGAACGTGCTTTTGGCGCGGTTCGCATCGTCGGCCTGCTGCTTGGCCTGGCGCAACTCCATGACCAGATGGCGGCGCTCGCTGATGTCGATCCAGCCACCGATGATGCCCTGCACCTCACCCAGTGAGTCGCGGTACGGCAGAATCCAGTGGTAGATGGTCATCTCCCGGTCCTGGATCCGTAGTGTCCGGTCCATGATCAGTGGCGAGCCTTCGGCCATTACCTTCAGGTAGTCGGCGTGGATCTGCCGGGTCTGCTCGCAATCGGCGAACAGGCTCCCCTCCAGGTTCTTGCCGATGACCTCCTCGGAGCGCGCCTGCACGGCTTCCAGGTAGCTGTAGTTGCAGCTTTGCAGGCGGCCCTCGCGGTCACGCACGTACATGGGGTGGGGCGTGCCGTTGAGCAGGGCGCGCATGAATGCCACCTGGTCGTTCAATGCCCGTTCGGCGCGTTGCCGCTGGCGAATCTGCAGGCGCAGGCGGGCATTCCACAACAAGGCCAGCAGCAACAGCACGGCGGTGCCGAGTACCACCTGTATCGCCAGCCTTCGGTAACCGTGGTCGTTGCCATCCTCGTGCAGGCTGAAGCCGCGCCAGCGGTTGTTGATGACCCCCAGTTCTTCCGGCGAGATGCTCAGCAGCGCCTTGTCGAGGATCGACACCAGCGCCTGCGACGGGGCACTGGTGGCCATGGCGAAGCTGGCAGGGTCGCTGCCGACAGTGGCCCGGATGACCAGTTCAGGGTTGCCGGCCAGCGCGTGGTTGGCGTCGATCAAGGTGGTGATCACCGCATCGACGGCACCACTGTTGAGCAACGCCATGGAATAGAACGAGCTTTCGGTCTCGACCCAGCCGATTTGCGGATAGTGCCGCGACAGCATGGCGTCCATGGCACTGTAGCGGGTAATGGCGATGCGATGACCCTGCAACTGTTCCAGCGAGGTGAAGGGTTGCTTGTCCTTGCGGCTGACCAGCACATAGGCGCTTTCCAGGTAGGGCTGGCTGATTTGCAGGTCGTCTTCGTTCACCCCGCCGGTGGCCAGTGCGGCGATGACATCGGCGCGGCCGTCCTTCAGGCGGGCAATCATGTCTGCAAGGCCGCTGGCGCGCTGCACTTCGAAACGCAAGCCGGTGCGCAGGCGAAGCAGTTCGAGCAGGTCGGCGGTGATGCCGCGAAAATGCCCCGAGCCATCGAAATAGGAGACAGGTGCAGCGGTGTCATCGATTGCCACACGCATTACCGGGTGGTCCTTCAGCCACTGCTCTTCGGTGTCGGTCAGTTGCAGCTTGCGGTCGGTCAGCAGCAGGTCGCTACCGGCGCTCCAGCGCTTGAAGATACTGGCGCGTATGGCCGAGGTCTGTCTGTCCAGGGTGGCGTTAACCATCTCCATCAACACCCTGTCCTCGTGACGCAGGGCAAAACCGAAGCCGATGGCTTCGTGCTTGCCGAAACTGGCCATGCGCAGGCGTGGCAGGTGGCCGCGGTTGAGCTGGTAATGGGTGGAAATGGTATCGCCGATAAACACGTCGGCCTGGCCGAACGCCACGGCACTCAGGGCCTGGCTGGACGAGCCGAAGGCCAGGAGCTCGGCCTTGGGGTAGGTTCTGTTCACCTCCTGCCGGGGCAGGTAGTGGTAGAGCATGCCCAGGCGCATGCCGGCCAGGCCCGTGTCCAGCGCCCGGCTTTCGTCCTCGCGCGTTACCAGTACCGGTTGGTCGATGGCATAGGGGTGCGACAGGGCCAGGCCATCGCTGGCCGCTTCGTAGCCGTTGGCGCTGCCAAGCAGGTCGATATCGCCATGCCGGAGCGCTTCCACCGCCGCTTGTCGGCTGGAAAAGCGCAGAACCCGCACGGGCAACTGCAGGGCCTTGCCGATCAGGCTCGCGTACTCGGCGGTAAGGCCTTGGTAGTCGCGGCCCCCACTGGTGATGTCGAACGGCGGGTAGTCCGGAGCCGAGGTCCCCAGCACCAGTTCCTGACGGCCTTCGAGCCATTGCCGTTGCTCGTCGGTGAGCGCAGGCAGTGCCGGCTTGGCCGATGAGCGTGCCAGCAAGGTATAGGATGAAGCCTCGTGATGGGTAGCCTGTGCCACGCCGCTGAACAGGAGCAGGGTGAGCAACAGGCGAACGATAGGGTACGCCATGACTACCCTCAGACCAGCGCGTTGCGTTTGGCCATTTCAATCAGGTCGACCAGCGTATTGACCTGAAGTTTGTGCATGAGGCGCTTCTTGTAGGTACTGACTGTCTTGCTGCTGAGGAACATGCCCTTGGCAATTTCCTTGTTGCTGCGGCCTTGGGCGAATAGTTGCAGTACCATCAGTTCGCGGTCATTCACCTGGCGGAAAAGTTGCAAGTCGGCATTTACCGCCTGGTCATGCTTGATTGCCTGGCTGGGGAAATAGTTGTAACCAGCCAGCACGGCCTTGATTGCACTGAGCAGTTCGTTCAGGTCTTCCTGCTTGCACACATAGCCTGCAGCACCGGAGTGCATGCAGCGCACGGCAAACAAGGCCGGAGATTGCGCGGTCAGTACCAGCACCTTCAGGGGCAGGGCCATGGCCTGGAACCGGGCAAGCACCTCCAGCCCGTCCAGCTTGGGGATGCTGATGTCGAGTATGACCAGGTCGGGGGCGGTTTCGCGAATCATCTGCATGGCGTCCACGCCGTTGTCCGACTCGCCGACAACCTTGTAATTCTGGTTTTCCAGCAACATACGAACAGCCAGGCGGATGACGGGATGGTCGTCGACGATAAATATGGAATGCATGTTCAACTTCCCTGCGGGCGATTGAGGGTGACAGGCGGCACCTTATCGCAGTTGAAAGTCATCGGGCATGCGAGGAAGGGCTATCAGCCCTATATGGGAAATGGCTTACAAGATAAAACAATTCGGGCTACGAAACAGGCGCGTTTAACCCAATGTCAAAATGTGTTTGGTAACTTTTCATTTGTTTTTATTCGTGCTGTTTAACTTGTCGCCAGCATATGTAGGAAGTTTCTCACAATGTACGGTGCAGCTCCGGGCGATACCCGGGCTGCACCGGCAGGGCTCAGGTCGGGCTGGAGCGCCCGGTCATTTCCCGGGCCATTTCGCTGGCATAGCTGTCGGTCATCCCGGCGATGAAGTCGATCATGCGCAGGAAGGCGGTGTGCAGCGAGCCGTGCGGGTCGGGGGCGTTGTTGCCGATCAGGTCCAGTACCCGGCGGCTCTTGAACGACGGCGTGCGTCCACCGTGCTGTTCGAGGGCGGCCCCGCAGAAGGTGTTCAGCAGAATCTCCAGCGTGGTGTAGGCGCCGATCTCGTGCAGGGTCTTG
The DNA here is from genome assembly GCF_049486705.1 of Pseudomonas sp. NLJ1. Classification (NCBI taxonomy): domain Bacteria; kingdom Pseudomonadati; phylum Pseudomonadota; class Gammaproteobacteria; order Pseudomonadales; family Pseudomonadaceae; genus Pseudomonas; species Pseudomonas sp. NLJ1. The sequence goes on from NZ_CP137735.1 coordinate 4,539,888, forward strand.
CGCTTGTCCTGGAAGATCTTGTTGCGTGCCATGTCCTTGGCCTGCAGCACGCAGCGCTTGGCCGGGCCGTGCATGTGTTCGACCAGGTCGCCCGCCAGCTGCCCGGCCAGCAAGGCTTGCTGCTGTTCGACGAAGGCGTGGGCGGCAGCGTTGGTCAGGTGCTCGATGGCCTTGCCGCGCAGGATCGCCAGCTTGCGCCGCCTGGAGTCGCCAGGGCCGAGCTGGCGGTAGGTTTCCGGCAGGTCCTCGCCGACCAGGTCGAGCAGCAGCGCTTCGACTTCGGCATATTGCAGCAGCTCCATTTCCAGGCCGTCTTCCAGGTCGATCAGCGCGTAGCAGATGTCATCCGCGGCTTCCATCAGGTAGACCAGCGGATGGCGCGCCCAGCGCTGATGTTCCAGTTGTGGCAGGCCGAGCTTGCGGGCGATCTGCTCGAGCAGCGGCAGTTCGCTCTGGTAACTGCCGAACTTGTGCTTCTTGTAACCCAGGGCGTCGGCGTGGCGTGCGCTCCACGGGTACTTCAGGTAAGTGCCGAGGGTGGCATAGGTCAGCCGGGTACCACCGTCGAACTGGTGATATTCCAGCTGGGTGAGTACACGAAAGCCTTGGGCGTTGCCTTCGAAGTTGAGGAAGTCGGCGCGCTCGTCGTCGCTCATGTCGTCCAGCCAGCCGCGCCCGGCGGCCTGCTGGAACCAGTGGCGGATGGCGTCTTCGCCAGAGTGGCCGAACGGTGGGTTGCCGATGTCATGGGCCAGGCAGGCCGACTGCACGATCATTCCCAGGTCACTGGGGGCGCACCAGTCCGGCAGGCTGTCGCGCAGGGTTTCGCCGACGCGCATGCCCAGCGAGCGGCCGACGCAGCTGACTTCCAGCGAGTGGGTCAGGCGTGTGTGGATATGGTCGTTGCTGGAAACCGGGTGCACCTGGGTCTTGCGCCCGAGGCGGCGGAAGGCACCGGAGAAGATGATGCGGTCGTGGTCCTTGTGAAAGGGGCTGCGCCCGAGTTCATCGGCGCTGTACAGGGCTTTGCCCAGGCGTTCGCGGGTGAGCAGGGTGTGCCAGTCCAAGGCGCGGTCTCCTGTGGATCGAAGGCATTAGCTTCCAGTGTCGCGTGCATATGCGCAAGGGGCAGGTCGATACCGACCCTGTGGGAGCGGGTTTACCCGCGAATGCGTCGGTGTCTCCAGTGCCGCATTCGCGGGTAAACCCGCTCCCACAAGGGGCAATACAGATCGTCAGGGGCGGCGGCTGCCTTGCAGGTACAGGCGCAGCAACGGCAGCAGGCTGGTGCCCAGACGCACCAGCCGCGCCAGGTTGCCGCTGCGCACGCCCTTGCCGGTGAGGAAGCCCAGCGCCACCACGGCGCCTATCCCCCACAGCGGTGCATGCTTGATGCCCAGCCCATCGTGCAGCGAGCTGCCCATGCCGCGCACGCGGCGCAGTGGCTCCAGCAACTGCGCGGACTCGTGGCGGATTTCCTGGCGGTGCATTTCCATGCGCAGGCGCAGCAGCGCCTTGCGCAGTTCGCGCGGGTTACGGGTGTTTGGCAGTTCTGGCAGGTTCATGGCAACAGGCGCTCCCGGTCCTTGGCAAGTTCCTCGAGGGTGGCGCCGAAGGGCGACGACTCGTCGAACACCGCTGCCTTCAGGCGCAGGCCGCAATACAGCGCGGCGATGCCGTAGAACACGCACAGGCCGATGATGCCGGCCAGGCGATAGCTGTCCCACAGCAGCACCAGCAGCAGCCCGGACAGCGCCGTCAGCAGCAGCAGGGCGAATACGAGGGCCAGGCCAGCGAACAGCAGCAGGCTCAAGGTGCGGCCCTTCTGCTCCTGCAACTCGATGCCGAACAGTTCGATATGGCTGTGCAGCAGCCCCAGGGCAGCCGCACCCAGGCGCTTGCCCGAGGCGCTGGCGCCGTTGGCGTCGTTCTCCATGGGAACCCCTTAGCGCCGGTTGGCCAGCAGGCCGATCAACAGGCCGACGCCAGCGGCAATGCCGATCGCCTGCCATGGTTTTTCCTGTACGTACTGTTCGGCACTGCCCAGTGCTGCCTGGCCGCGCTCGCGCACCGAGTCCTGGGTCAGCTGCAGGGTTTCGCGGGCCTGGGTCAGGCGGTCGTGGATCTGTTCTCGCAACTCGTCAGCCTGGTCGCCTGCCAGGTTGGCGGTGTCGGCCAGCAGCTTCTCGGTGTCGCGGACCAGTGCCTGGAAGTCAGCCATCAATATCTCTTGTGCAGTCTTTGCCGATTTGCTGGCCATGGGTGTCTCCCTGTCGATGAATGTTGGTAGTTCGAGTGATCGCACGCGCGGAAGGTTCAAGTGCCGACGCTGGTATGAGCCTTGCTATGGCTTTGCCACGTTGCGGGGCGCCCAGGGTGAGTATTGCGCCGACTCAGGGCGCCAGCGCAGCGGATACCGATAAACCTTAACCCAATCCACGACAAACCCAAGAAAAAACCACGCAGGCTCCGCCCGGCTCACCGGAACAGGGCAGGGAGCTGGCACCGATTCGGTGCAGGGATGCAGGTTCTTGAACTGTCCTGGTGCCTTTTTCAGCAGGCCTGCCTATTTCATGGAAAACATGCACAGCGCGATGGACTCTCTGGTCCACGGTTCCAACACCCTGTTCATTCTCATGGGCGCCATCCTGGTGCTGGCCATGCATGCCGGCTTCGCGTTTCTCGAAGTGGGCACGGTGCGTCACAAGAACCAGGTCAATGCCTTGTCGAAGATTCTCAGCGATTTCGCTATTTCTGCATTGGTGTACTTCTTCATCGGCTACTGGATCGCCTACGGGGTCAGCTTCTTCCAGCCGGCGGCGGCGCTGGCTGCCGACCATGGCTATGCGCTGGTCAAGTGCTTCTTCCTGCTGACCTTCGCCGCGGCGATCCCGGCAATCATCTCCGGGGGCATCGCCGAGCGGGCACGCTTCGTGCCGCAACTGTGCGCCACGGCGTTGATCGTGGCGTTCATCTACCCGTTCTTCGAGGGTGTGGTGTGGAACGGCAACCTGGGCGTACAGGCCTGGTTGCAGGCACGCTTCGGTGCGCCGTTCCATGACTTTGCCGGCTCGGTGGTGGTGCATGCCATGGGCGGCTGGCTGGCGCTGGCGGCGGTACTGCTGCTGGGCGCGCGCCGCGGGCGCTACCGTGAGGGCCGGCTGGTGGCGTTTGCGCCGTCGAGCATTCCTTTCCTGGCATTAGGGTCGTGGATCCTGATCATCGGCTGGTTCGGGTTCAACGTCATGAGTGCCCAGACCCTGCAGGGTGTCAGCGGCCTGGTGGCGATCAACTCGCTGATGGCCATGGTCGGTGGCACCCTGTCGGCCTTGCTGGCCGGGCGTAACGACCCAGGTTTCCTGCATAACGGGCCGTTGGCCGGGCTGGTGGCGGTGTGTGCCGGTTCCGACCTGATGCACCCGATTGGTGCGCTGGCCACCGGCCTGGTGGCGGGCGCGCTGTTCGTCTGGAGCTTCACCGCAGCGCAGAACCGCTGGAAGATCGACGATGTGCTGGGTGTGTGGCCGTTGCATGGCCTGTGTGGCGTATGGGGTGGCATGGCCTGCGGCATCTTCGGCCAGGAGGTACTGGGTGGCATGGGCGGTGTGAGCCTGGTCAGCCAGGTGCTGGGCAGTCTGATGGGCGTGGTGGTGGCATTGGCCGGCGGTTTTGCCGTGTATGGTGCAATCCGCGCGCTGAACGGACTGCGCTTGAGCCATGAGCAGGAGTTCCAGGGCGCGGACCTGTCGCTGCACCGTATCGGCGCCACCAGCCAGGATTGAGCCAGGTCAGGTGCACTGTGCGCAGGACGGACCTAGAATAGGTTTCCCTCCTGCCAACGCGGACTTGCCCCATGCTGCCTGAATGCCAACTGTTCGGCACCCTCGGCTGCCACCTGTGTGAAGTGGCCGAGGCCGTGCTGATGCCCTTCGTCGACCATGGCCTGCTGGTGGAGCTGGTCGACATTGCCGAGAACGAAGCCCTGTTCGAACGCTATGGCCTGATCATTCCGGTGCTGCGCCGCTGTGACAACGGCGCCGAGCTGCACTGGCCGTTCGATGCCGAACAAGTGGTGGCGTTTCTCGCGCAGTAATTGCGCCAGGGGAGGTCTGTCCCTGCTCCATGCGGCATGCTGCGTTGTGATGATCGGCTGCCGGCACCTTGAGGCCGGCATTTTTCACCGGTCATCAGGAACCCAGCCATGCTCATTTCACCCCATTTCACCCTCGATGAAATGACCGTTTCGCAGCTCGCCGCCAGGGAAGGGCTCGACAATAATCCACCAGCCGAGGCGCGTGCCAACCTGCAGTTGCTGTGCAATTCACTGGAGCAGGTGCGGGCGCTGTTCGGCGCACCGGTCATCGTCAGTAGCGGCTATCGCAGCCCCGCGGTCAACCAGCGCATTGGCGGGGCGCGGACGAGCCAGCATTTGCAGGGGCTGGCGGCTGACTTCACGGTGTTTGGAGTGAGCCCGCGCGAGGTTGTGCTCCGGGTCAGCGAAAGCGCCATTCCCTTCGACCAGCTGATCCTCGAATTCGATAACTGGGTGCACCTGGCCGTATCGCGCGGCGTCCCTCGGCGCCAGGTGTTGACCATTCGTAAAGGCAGCGGCTATCTGCCGGGGCTGCAATGAAGCGCATTGACGGCGGCAAGGGGATGTTCGTATGCTGTATATAAATACAGTGTCGAGGTGAAGCCATGCTCAATGTCGAGCAACTCAAGTACAGCGTCAACCGGATGCCCGTCGAGCGGGTGGCCGATGCTGTTCTGGAACTGCGCCTCGAAGGCCTGGTTACCGACGACCGTACGCCGTTCGGCAAGGTCCACTTCAATACCTGCTTCGCCGAGATCGAGGCCTTGTTCCAGCGTGCCGGCTACCACCGTGGGCTGGACGTGGTGGGTTACCAGGGGTTGCTGTATGCCCTCTATGACCCTGGGCGCTGGGAGCCGGTGCAGGTGTTGCGCTGGCTGAAGGAGCGCTGTGAGGCCATTGCCCAGGCTGGTTGAGGGCGCGGGCTTGGGGGATAATGCGCGACCGTGAACGTTTCGAGCCCTGCCATGACCACGCCTTTCGACCCCGCCCGCCAGCAAGCCAGCACGGTGTGCCTGCCCCCCGGTAACTGGGCGACGGTGCTCGACTGCCTGTGTGACCATTTCAAGGCCATCGACCGCGCCCAGTGGCTCGACCGCTTTGCCCGTGGCCGGGTGCTGGATGCCGAGGGCAGGGCGGTTTCTGCCGAACTGCCTTACAAGCGCGGTATGCGTTTGCACTACTTCCGTGAGGTGCCGAACGAGCGGCCGATCCCGGTGCAGGAGACCATACTGCATGTGGATGAGCACCTGGTGGTGGCCGACAAGCCGCATTTCCTGCCAGTGACGCCGACTGGTGAATACGTCGAACAGACCTTGTTGCGCCGCCTGATCCGCCGCCTGGGCAACCCGCATCTGGTGCCGTTGCACCGTATCGACCGGCATACCGCCGGGCTTGTGCTGTTTTCCGCCAACCCGCAGAGCCGCAGTGCCTACCAACGGCTGTTCCCTGAACGTCGCATCGACAAGCGCTACCAGGCCATTGCCGCGGCCATGCCGCAGCACGTTTTCCCGCTGGTGCACAAAAGCCGCCTGGGACATGGCGAGCCGTTTTTCCGCATGCATGAGGTAGAGGGGGAGGCCAACAGCGAAACCCTGGCCGAAGTGCTGGAGAAGAACGGTGAGCTGTGGCGTTACGGGCTGTCGCCGGTGACTGGCAAGACCCATCAGTTGCGTGTGCACATGGCAGCATTGGGGGCGGGGATCTGCAATGACCCGTTCTATCCGCAGTTGGTCAATGAAGAGGATGACTACCAGCGGCCGCTGAAGTTGCTGGCGCAGAGCCTGCGCTTTGCAGACCCGTTGAGCGGGGAAGAGCGCTACTTCGAGAGCCGCTTGCGGCTGGATTGGTAAAGCACACGCTCATTGCAGGAAGCAGTTGCAGTGAATGCACTCTGAAGGCTTGCGCGGTCCCCTGTGGGAGCGGGTTCACCCGCGAATAAGCCTGTGCGCTGGATGGCACCGGCTTTGCCGGTGTTCGCGGGTGAACCCGCTCCCACAGTGACCGCGCAATCTTCTGAGTTTTGCGCAAAGCAGTGAATCCCAAAGGTACGGCGCAGCTACAAGTGCATGCCGTACCTCTGGAAGCCGCCCTAGCGGTTGAACCGTTCCACCAGCGAATACTGGCTGCCAGCAGTACTGGTCAGCTCTTCGCTGAGCAGCGCAGAGTGCTGGGCCTGTTCGGCAGTCTGGTCGGCGAGGTCGGCGATGGTGCTGATGTTGCGGCTGATCTCGTCAGCCACCGCAGTCTGTTCCTCGGTCGCTGCAGCAATCTGGGTTGCCATGTCGGTAATGTTGGCAACCGCCTCACTGATGCCCACCAGCGCCTCGTCGGCCTGCATCACACGGTCGACGCCTTCCTGCGCCTGGCGATGGCCGGTTTCCATGGTCAGTACGGCATTGCTGGCGGTTTGTTGCAGCTTGGCGATCAGGCCGTGGATCTGCCCGGTGGATTCGGCAGTGCGCTGGGCCAGCTGGCGCACTTCGTCGGCCACCACGGCAAAGCCTCGGCCCATTTCACCGGCACGTGCCGCTTCGATGGCCGCGTTCAGCGCCAGCAGGTTGGTCTGGTCGGCGATGCCTTTGATCACATCGACCACGCCACCAATTTCATCACTGTCCTTGGCCAGTTGCGTCACCGTCTGGCCGGTCTCGCCCACCGCCGCCGAGAGGCGTTCGATGGCCTCGCGGGTTTCACCGGCAATCTGCCGGCCCTGGCTGGTCAGGCGGTTGGCTTCCTGGGTGGCATCGGCGGTGCGCTGCACGTGGTTGGCCACTTCCTGGGTGGTGGCGGCCATCTGGTTGACCGCAGCGGCAACCTGCTCGGTCTCCACTCGCTGGCGTTCCAGGCCCGAAGAACTCTTGTGCGCCAGCACATCGGACTGACGCGCCTGTTCGCTGAGGTGTTCGGCGCTGTCCTGCAGGCGGGTCAGGCAGGTTTTCATGCGTGCGTCCTGGCTGAGCATGGCCATTTCCAGGCGCGCCTGCACGCCACGGCTGTCGGTGTACATCTGCGCGATCAGCGGGTCGGAGGTGGTCTGTTCGGCCAGGCGCAGCAGGCGTTTGAGGCCGCGCTGCTGCCAGCTCAGGCCCAGCAGGCCCAGCGGTACGGAAAGCCCGGCAGCCAGGGCGAAGCCCCAGGAATGGCCCAGCCAGTTGCCGATCAGGAAGCCCACCTGGCTGACCAGAATGAACGGCAACCAGTCCTGCAGCACCGGCAACCACTTGTCCCGGCGCGGTACCGCCGGCTTGCCCTGGTTGATGCGCTGGTACAGCGCCTCGGCGCGGCGGACCTGCTCGGCGGTAGGCTTGACCCGCACTGATTCGAAGCCGACCACCTGGTTGTTGTCGAAGATCGGCGTGACATAGGCATTGACCCAGTAGTGGTCGCCGGACTTGCAGCGGTTCTTGACGATGCCCATCCACGGCTGGCCCTGCTTGAGGGTTTGCCACATATGGGCAAACACCGCTGGCGGCACATCGGGGTGGCGCACCAGGTTGTGCGGCGCACCGGTCAGTTCTTCGCGGGTGAAACCACTGATCTCGATGAAGGCATCGTTGCAGTAAGTGATCACACCTTTGGCATTGGTGGTGGAGATCAACCGCTGCTGGGCAGGGAAAGTCCGTTCTCTCTGGGTAATCGGCTGGTTGTTACGCATGGGTTGATAGTCCGCAGGGCTTTCGACAGGTATCGGCAAGCCGCTGGTTTTATTGAATGGATATTTAATGTGCTTGATCTGTGGCAATAAGCCATCAGTCGATCTGCGTTAGTCAGCGAGCACGTTCGAGCAAGTTAGGCTCATTATTGCGTTTTTACTGCTGCTTCATGACGGATAAGTCGAATGATGACCGATTGGCTAGCCAAGAGCCAGCATCGGATAGCTGAACAGGGTGAAGTGCACCAGGTTCAGGGCGAAATGGCAGAGCACCGCCGCCGCTACGCCGCCCCAGCGGTACGCCAGGCCGTAGCCGAAACCTGCAAGGGTGGCCAGGTACACCCATTGCCAGCCGGCCCCCAGGTGGGCCAGGCCGAACAGCAAGGCGGTGGCGAGCAATGCCAGCCCTTGGTGGCGCAGCAGCCGTTGCAGGCCGGCCTGGATGTAACCGCGAAACAACAGTTCTTCGGTCAGGCTTACCAGCAGCAGGTTGTTCAGCAGCCAGAGCCAGGCCTGGTCGGGCCATTTCGGGGCCCAGGCAAGCGTGCCCAGTGCCCAGGCACCACCCAGGCAGGCAAGCAGGGTCAGGGGCAGGGCGAATAGCAGGCTGGTCGCCAGGCCCTGGCTGCGCCACAGGAACAGCCAAGGGCAGGCCAGCAGCAGCCAGGCGCCAATCAGCGGTTTGTCCAGGTTCAGGTACATCGTGAAAGGCAGAGCGCCAGGGCTCAGGATGACCCCGTCGATGACCTTGGTTGAGTTGAAACCGGGCAGCCAGTGCAATGCCAGGGCGATGGCCAGCAGGATGAACGATGCGTGGCCCAGGGCTTGTAGCCAGCGCTGGGGGCGACGAGCGAGCAATGCGCTGGCGAGCAGGGCGAGGAAGGTGGGCAGGGTGGTGATGTCGAGGCTGCCATGGCTCAGGGCGAGGGTGTAGCCGAGTGCCAGGAGTAAAAGTGCGATCAGGTTGAAGCGAGGCACGAGTAGTCCTTCTCGTTGAACGATATTGGGGCCGCTGCGCGGCCCATCGCCGGCAAGCCAGCTCCCACAGGGATAGCCTCAAGGCTGAGGGCTGTACTTTGCCTGTGGGAGCAACTGCCTTGAATATCTCTTCAAGCCAGCACTGGCCCTTGTAGGAGCGGCCTTGTGTCGCGATGGGGCGCGCAGCGGCCCCGCTCGATAGCAGCGGCGAAGCTGAAATCTGGGGCCGCTATGCGGCCCATCGCGACACAAGGCCGCTCCTACAGGCGATCGGCGTGCACAGCAGCCCCAAGCATACGCGCCTCAACCAGCAATCAGCTGACGCAACACATAATGCAATATTCCCCCCGCCTTGAAGTATTCCACTTCATTCAGCGTATCGATCCGGCACAGCACCTCAAACTGCTCCTGCTGCCCATCCTCGCGGGTGATGCGCAAGGGCAGGCTCATGCCCGGGCGAATCTGTGCGCCGTTCAAGCCCAGCACATCGATCTTCTCCTTGCCGGTCAGCCCCAGTTGCTTGCGGTTGTGCCCGGCCTTGAACTGCAGCGGCAGCACGCCCATGCCTACCAGGTTGGAGCGGTGAATGCGCTCGAAGCTTTCCGCCAGCACCGCTTTGACCCCCAGCAGGTTGGTGCCCTTGGCCGCCCAGTCTCGGCTCGAGCCGGTGCCGTATTCCTGGCCGGCGATCACTACCAGCGCAGTGCCTTCCTGCTGGTAGCGCATGGCCGCGTCGTAGATCGAGAGCTTCTCGCCACTGGGCACGTGCAGGGTGTTGCCGCCTTCTTCGCCCGCCAGCATTTCGTTGCGGATGCGGATGTTGGCGAAGGTACCGCGCATCATCACTTCATGGTTGCCACGCCGCGAGCCGTAGGAGTTGAAGTCGCGGGGCTCCACTCCCTTCTCGCGCAGGTAGCGCCCGGCCGGGCTGTCGGCCTTGATGTTGCCGGCCGGGGAAATGTGGTCGGTGGTCACCGAGTCACCCAGCAGCGCCAGAATCCGCGCACCCTGGATGTCGGTGATTTGCGGGGGAGGCCCGCCGATGTCGTCGAAGAATGGTGGATGCTGGATATAGGTGGAGTCGGCCTGCCACACGTAGGTGGCCGCCTGGGGTACCTCGATGGCCTGCCACTGCGCATCGCCGGCGAACACTTCGGCGTATTCCTTGTGGAACATTGCCGTGTCGACCTTGGCCACGGCAGCGGCAATTTCCTGCTGGCTGGGCCAGATGTCGCGCAGGTACACCGGCTGGCCATCCTTGCCGGTGCCCAGCGGGTCGCGGGTCAGGTCCAGGCGCACGCTGCCGGCCAGGGCATAGGCCACCACCAGCGGCGGCGAGGCCAGCCAGTTGGTCTTGACCAGCGGGTGCACCCGGCCTTCGAAGTTGCGGTTGCCCGACAACACCGAAGCCACCGTGAGGTCAGCGCTGCCGATGGCTTTTTCGATCGCTTCATCCAGCGGGCCGGAGTTGCCGATGCAGGTTGTGCAGCCATAGCCGACCAGATCGAACCCCAATTGGTCCAGATAGGTGGTGAGCCCGGCGGCCTTGAAGTAGTCGGTGACCACCTTTGAGCCCGGCGCCAGCGAACTCTTGACCCAGGGTTTGCGTTGCAGGCCTTTTTCCAGGGCCTTTTTCGCCACCAGCCCGGCGGCCATCATCACGCTGGGGTTGGAGGTGTTGGTACACGAGGTGATCGCGGCAATCACCACGGCGCCATCGCGCAGGGTGTGGGTCTGGCCTTGATGGCTGTAGTCGATCTCCCCGGCCTGGTCGGCGTTGCCCACCGCCACGCCGCCGCCACCTTCGCTTTCCAGGCGGCTTACCTCTTTGGCCAGCGGTCTGGGTTGCAGTTCGATGAAGTGGTCGAAGGCCTGGCTGACCTGGCCCAGGGCTACCCGGTCCTGCGGCCGCTTTGGCCCGGCCAGGCTGGCCTCGACCTCTTGCATGTCCAGCGCCAGGCTGTCGCTGAACAGTGGCTCCTGGCCCGGCAGCCGCCACAGCCCTTGGGCTTTGCAGTACTGCTCGACCAGTTGCACGGTCGCCTCGGGGCGCCCTGACAGGCGCAGGTAGTCCAGGGTCACCTGATCGACCGGGAAGAAGCCGCAGGTGGCACCGTATTCCGGGGCCATGTTGGCAATGGTCGCACGGTCGGCCAAGGGCAGCTCGGCCAGGCCATCACCATAGAACTCGACGAACTTGCCCACCACGCCCTTCTTGCGCAGCATCTGCGTCACCGTCAGCACCAGGTCGGTGGCGGTGATGCCTTCGCGCAGCTTGCCGGTCAGCTTGAAGCCGATCACTTCGGGGATCAGCATCGACACAGGCTGGCCGAGCATGGCCGCTTCCGCTTCGATGCCGCCCACGCCCCAGCCGAGCACGCCCAGGCCATTGATCATGGTGGTATGTGAGTCGGTTCCGACCAGAGTGTCGGGGAAGGCGTAGGTGCGACCATCGGCCTCACGGGTCCAGACGGTGCGGCCGAGGTACTCCAGGTTGACCTGGTGGCAGATGCCGGTGCCCGGCGGTACCACGCGGAAGTTGTCGAAGGCACTCTGGCCCCAGCGCAGGAAGGCATAGCGCTCGCCGTTGCGCTGCATCTCGATGTCGACGTTCTCGCTGAAGGCCTGCGGCGTGCCGTAGCGGTCGACCATCACCGAATGGTCGATCACCAGGTCCACGGGTGACAGCGGGTTGATCCGCTGCGGGTTGCCGCCGGCCTTGGCCATGGCTGCGCGCATGGCGGCCAGGTCGACCACGGCCGGCACACCGGTAAAGTCCTGCATCAGCACCCGCGCCGGGCGGTACTGGATCTCGCGGTCGGAGCGTCGGTCACCCAGCCATTGGGCGAGGGCGCGCAGGTCGTCGCCGGTGACGGTCTGGCCGTCCTCCCAGCGCAGCAGGTTTTCCAGCAGCACCTTCAGCGACATGGGCAGGTGCTGCAGGTCGCCCAATTGGCGGGCGGCCTCGGGGAGGCTGAAGTAGTGGTAGGTCTGGTCGCCGACCTTGAGTGATCTGAGGGTATTCAGGCTATCGAGCGAGGGCATTGCCAACTCCTTCTGCGCCGGTGCCTGGCAAGATCTGCCGGTGGCACCGCTGTGTATCGATCCGCACGGCACGGACCTGGCTGAAAGGTCAGGTTAGACTGCTTTGCGCCACCTGACCCTTTTCTGGACCGGCGGGGCGTGTCGCAGGTTCCGATCTTCCTTTATCATCGCCGCCCTGCCAGCGCCTGTGGTGCGCCAGCCGTAGTGGAGTGAGAGATGAATACCCTGTTCATGCATTGCCGGCCCGGTTTCGAGGGTGAGGTGTGCGCCGAAATCAGCGAACATGCCGCCCGCCTGGGTGTTGCCGGCTATGCCAAAGGCAAGCCGCAAAGTGCCAGTGCCGAGTTTGTCTGTAGCGAGGAGGGCGGTGCCGAGCGCTTGATGGGGGAACTGCGCTTCAACCAGCTGATTTTCCCGCGGCAGTGGGCCCGTGGCGGTTATGTCGAGCTGCCGGAAAGCGACCGTATCAGTGTGCTGTTGGCGCACCTGGCCGACTTCCCGCTGTTCGGCAGCCTGTGGCTGGAAGTGCTGGACAGCAACGAAGGCAAGGAACTGTCCACGTTCTGCCGCAAGTTCGAGGTGCCGCTGCGCAAGGCCCTGGAAAAGGCCGGCCGCCTGGTCGACGACGCCAGCCGCCCACGCCTGCTGCTCACCTTCATCAGCGGTCGCCGCGTATTTGCCGGTGTTGCCCCGGCCAACAACGGTGCGCTGTGGCCCATGGGCATCCCACGCCTGAAGTTCCCCCGCGAGGCGCCCAGCCGCTCGACGCTCAAACTGGAAGAGGCCTGGCACCAGTTCATCCCGCGCGAGCAGTGGGAGCAGCGCCTGGGCGATGACATGACCGGCGTCGACCTGGGTGCGTCGCCGGGTGGCTGGACCTACCAGCTGGTGCGCCGGGGCATGCTGGTGACTGCCATCGACAACGGGCCGATGGCCGAGAGCTTGATGGACACCGGCTTGGTCCAGCACCTGATGGCCGATGGTTTCACCTGGCAACCGAAGCAGCCGGTGGACTGGATGGTGTGCGACATCGTCGAGAAACCGGCGCGTACCACCTCGCTGATCGAGACCTGGCTGGGCGAGGGGTTGTGCCGTGAGGCGGTGGTCAACCTGAAGTTGCCGATGAAGCAGCGCTATGCCGAAGTACGCCGGCTGCTCGAGCGCATGGAGGCGACCTTCAAGGCGCGCAAGATCAAGGTGTCGATTGCTTGCAAGCAGCTGTATCACGACCGTGAGGAAGTGACCTGCCATCTGCGTCGGCTCGATCTGAAACTGCGGTGATTTCGCGGGCTGCTTTGCAGCCCAATCGCCGGCAAGCCAGCCCCCACAGGGATGCAATTGTTTCAGGCTTGCTGCAATCCTGTGGGCACTGGCTTGCCGGCGATTGGGCCGCACAGCGCCCCCTTGGTCCACGCGGTACTATGCGCGACAATAGCGATCATTTGCGGAGTCCCTCATGACCGATTTCACCCCCGACGCCATCCTCGATGCCACCGGCCTGAACTGCCCGGAACCGGTGATGATGCTGCACCAGCACGTGCGCGCCCTGGCCGCTGGCGGCCTGCTCAAGGTCATCGCCACCGATCCCTCGACCCGCCGCGACATCCCCAAGTTCTGCAACTTCCTCGGCCACGAACTGCTGCAGCAGCAGGAAGACGCCGGTACCTTCCTGTACTGGATCCGCAAGAAAGCCGACTGAGCCGCTCTGGAACACGCCCGGCGTTGCGCCTACACTGCGTTCCCCAGACAGGAGAGCGCCATGCTGATAGTTGCAGACGAGAACATCCCGCTGCTCGATGCTTTCTTCCAGGGTTTCGGCGAAATCCGCCGTTACCCCGGCCGAAGCCTCGATGCCGCCAGCGTAAGGGACGCCGACATCCTGCTGGTGCGCTCGGTGAGCAAGGTCGACCGCCAGTTGCTCGAAGGCAGCCGCGTGCGCTTTGTCGGCACCTGCACCATCGGCACCGACCACCTCGACCTGGACTACTTTGCCGAAGCCGGCATCCAATGGAGCAGCGCACCGGGCTGCAATGCCCGCGGTGTGGTCGATTACGTGCTGGGTAGCCTGCTGACTCTGGCCGAGCTGGATGGCGTGGCACTGCCCGAGCGCGTATATGGCGTGGTCGGCGCGGGTGAGGTGGGTGGCCGCCTGGTGCGGGTGCTGCACGGCCTGGGCTGGAAGGTACTGGTATGCGACCCGCTGCGCCAGGCCGCCGAGGGCGGCGACTACGTCAGCCTCGAAACCATCCTGCAACAATGCGATGTGATCAGCCTGCACACCCCCTTGCAGCGTGGCGGCGAGCACCCGACCTGGCATCTGCTGGGCCAGGCGCAGCTGGCACAGTTGCGCCCGGGTGCCTGGCTGGTCAATGCCAGCCGTGGCCCGGTAGTGGACAACGCCGCCCTGCGCGAACTGCTGCTGGACCGCGAAGATGTACATGCAGTGCTGGATGTGTGGGAAGGCGAGCCGCAAGTCGACCTGCAACTGGCCGACCTGTGCACACTGGCTTCGCCGCACATTGCCGGCTACAGCCTCGATGGCCGCCAGCGCGGTACGGCGCAGATCTACCAGGCGCTGTGCCGCTTCCTTGGTGTCGGTGAACAGGTGCAACTGGCCGACCTGCTACCGCGGCCGCCGCTGGCGCAGATCGAGCTGGATGCCAGCACCGACCCGGCCTGGGCCTTGGCCACCTTGTGCCGCGCGGTGTACGACCCACGCCGCGACGATGCAGATTTCCGTCGCAGCCTCAGCGACGACCCGCAGCAACAGCGTGCAGCGTTCGATCAATTGCGCAAGCAGTACCCGCCACGGCGTGAGATCGAAGGGCTGGCGGTGCGCTTGCGCGGGGAATCGCCGCAGTTGGCGCAGCTGGTCAGTGCCTTGGGTGGGGTGTTGGTCTGACAGCCTGTCGAAGCTGTGCCGGCCTCTTCGCGGGTAAACCCGCTCCCACAGGGACCGCACAAGCCTTGAGGTCAACGGGTACCTGTGGGAGCGGGTTTACCCGCGAAAGGGCCAGCACAGGATTCAGGCAAATAAAAACCCGGCGCAAGCGCCGGGTTGCAAGAATTCGCCGATCAACCTTTGCGTACGCGCTCGACCCGGCTTTCTTCCAGGGCCTTGCAGGCCTGCTGGATCATCTGCTCGGTGATCGGTACTTCGCGCCCCTGGGCATCGATGATCGAACCGCACACCTGCGGCGGTGGGGTGGTCCGGGGCTTCTGGTTGTCGCTGCCATGCTGCAAGCTCATGTATTGTCTCCTCATCAGGTTCAAGCGCAGGTTAACCCTGTGCCGTGACTGGCCTGTGACAGTGCCGGCAGGGTCACGGCAGGCACAGTCCAGCAGAAACGGCAGCAAAGCTCCATAGCCTGGTTAGATCGATAGGCTATAGCAACCCGGCAAGGGTTCCATAGGCGTGGATGAGTGATAGGCTGCGGTTTCCCTCTATCGTGGTCAGCGCCATGCCCGAATCGGTTTCCCCGCGTCAACGCCGCGCCTTGCGCCTGGGTTGGCAGTTTGTCCGCCCATACCGTCGGCAGGTGCTGCTGGCCTTGTTGGCCCTGGTAGTCACCGCCGCCATCACCCTGTCCATGGGCCAGGGCATCCGCCTGCTGGTGGACCAGGGCTTCATGACCCGCTCCGCGCATCAGCTCAACCAGACCATCGGCCTGTTCCTGTTGCTGGTGGTGGCCTTGGCGGTGGGTACCTTCAGCCGCTTCTACCTCGTGTCGTGGATCGGCGAGCGCTGCGTGGCCGATATCCGTCGGGCCGTGTTCGACCACCTGATCGGCTTGCATCCTGGTTTTTTCGAAGACAACCGCAGTTCCGAGATCCAGTCGCGGTTGACCGCCGACACCACCTTGTTGCAATCGGTAATTGGCTCTTCGTTGTCGATGTTCCTGCGCAACGCACTGATGGTCATCGGTGGCGTGGTGTTGCTGTTCGTCACCAACCCCAAGCTCACCAGCATCGTGGTGGTGGCTTTGCCGCTGGTACTGGCGCCGATCCTGCTGTTCGGCCGCCGGGTACGCAGCCTGTCGCGGCAGAGCCAGGACCGGGTGGCCGATGTGGGCAGCTATGTGGCCGAGACCCTCGGGCAGATCAAGACCGTGCAGGCCTACAACCACCAGGCGCATGACCGCGAACTGTTCGCCGGCACGGTCGAAGCGGCGTTTGCCGTGGCCCGGCAACGGATTGCCCAGCGTGCCTGGCTTATCACCCTGGTGATCGTGCTGGTACTGGGAGCGGTGGGGGTGATGTTGTGGGTCGGCGGCATGGACGTGATCGCCGGGCGCATTTCCGCAGGCGAACTGGCCGCATTCGTGTTCTACAGCCTGATCGTCGGCAGTGCCTTTGGCACCCTCAGCGAGGTGATCGGCGAGTTGCAGCGGGCGGCGGGCGCGGCCGAGCGCATTGCCGAACTGTTGGCTGCACGCAGTGCGATCCTGCCGCCCGCTGTGGCGCAGGCGCTGCCCCAGCAGCGGGCCAGTGGGCGTATCGAGTTGCAGCAGTTGGTGTTCGCCTATCCGTCACGGCCGTCGGTGGCGGCTGTCGATGGCCTGAGCCTGGTCATCGAGCCGGGGCAGACCGTGGCGCTGGTGGGCCCCTCGGGGGCGGGCAAGTCGACCTTGTTCGATTTGTTGCTGCGTTTCTACGACCCCCAGCAAGGGCGCATCCTGCTCGATGGCCGGGCTATCACCGAACTCGACCCCGAACAACTGCGCCAGCAGTTCGCCCTGGTGGCACAGAACCCCTCGCTGTTTCGCGGCACGGTCGAGGCCAACATCCGTTATGGCAGGCCCGAGGCGACCCTGGCCGAGGTCGAGGCAGCGGCCCGGGGCGCCTATGCCGACGCATTCATCCGGCAGTTGCCGCAGGGCTACCAGACACCGCTGGGCGAGGGTGGCATCGGCCTGTCCGGCGGGCAGCGGCAGCGCCTGGCCATCGCCCGTGCATTGCTGGTCGATGCGCCGATCCTGTTGCTGGATGAAGCCACCAGCGCACTCGACGCACAAAGCGAACACCTGATCCAGCAGGCGCTGCCAAGCCTGATGGCCGGGCGCACCACCCTGGTTATCGCCCATCGCCTGGCTACAGTGCAGCATGCCGACCGTATCGCGGTCATCGACAAGGGCCGGCTGGTGGCAGTGGGGACGCATCGCCAGTTGATCGAAGAGAGCCCGCTGTATGCCCGGCTGGCGGCCTTGCAGTTCACCACGGGGTAGCTTGTAGTGGCGTTGTAACATTTCTGTAGTATTTGCCTGAGAGTATCTAGCTCAACTGTTGCGTAAGTGCTCGACCTGGCTGCCATTGCTTGATGGCAGCCTTTTTTTGGCCTGCCAGCAACCGGGCTGCGTTGCACCCTATTGCCAACTTGCGCGGCCCCCGGTCTTCCTCCTGTTTTCCGAGATCCAAGATGCTGCGTAAATCCCTCAGAGTGCAAATTCTCTCCCTGCTCGGCGGCAGTCTGGTGGCGATGTTGCTGATCGCCCTGGTGTGCTTCCAGTTTCTCTCTTCCAGCGTGCGCGGCTACGCCGAGCTGGTTGACGGGCCGCTGCGGGCCTCGCAATTGATCGACGAAGCCAACCTGCAGTTCAAGATCCAGGTGCAGGAGTGGAAGAACGTGCTGTTGCGCGGGCGCCAGCCGGCTGACATGGACAAGTACTGGCAGCAGTTCCAGGCTCGCGAGCAGCAGGTGCAGCAACTGCTCGGGCAATTGATCGATAGCAGCGACGCCAGGCTTGAAGCGCCGCTGCAGCAACTGCGTGATAGCCACCGACAGCTGGGCCAGGCCTATGCGCAGGGGCGCCAGGCATTCCTGGCGGCAGGCGGCGATCCGGTGGCTGGCGACCAGGCGGTAAAGGGTGTGGACCGCGCTGCCAGCGAGCAGATGAGCGAACTGGTCGAGCAACTGCGTGCCGAAGCCCGACAGCATGCCGCCAGCCTCAGTGCTGGCGCCGAACGCACGGTATGGCTGGGCCTGCTGGTGATGCTGGCTTCAGCCGTGTTGGTGGGGCTGTTCAGCCTGTGGCTGGTCAACCGCAGCCTGATCGAGCCGATCCGCCAGTTGATCGAGTATGTCGCGCAGCTTAGCCAGGGCCGCTTTGCCGCCCGGGTAGACAGCCGCCGCGAGGACGAACTGGGCCGCCTGGCGCGGGCCGCCAACACCCTGCGCGACTTTCTCGCCGACACGGTAGGCCGGCTGCAGGACAACGCCCAGGAACTGGAAGGCGCCAGCGGCCAGTTGCGCAGCATTGCCGGTGACATGGCCCGTGGTACCCACGACCAGTTCCAGCGCACCGACCAGGTGGCCACGGCCATGCACGAGATGTCCGCCACTGCCCAGGAAGTCGCCCGCCACGCCGCCGAGGCCGCTCGCGCGGCGGACGATGCCGACCACAGTGCCCAGGCGGGCGAGCAGGTGATGCAGCAGACCATCGACATCATCGGCGTGGTCAACCGCGAAATTGCCGGCACGGCGGCGGTGATTCGCGATCTGGAGCATGACAGCACACGCATTGGCAAAGTCCTCGAAGTGATCCGTGGCATTGCCGAGCAGACCAACCTGCTGGCGCTCAACGCGGCCATCGAAGCGGCCCGTGCCGGCGAGGCCGGGCGTGGTTTTGCCGTCGTTGCCGATGAGGTGCGCAGCCTGGCCCAGCGCACGGCGGCGTCGATCGCCGAAATCCACCAGATCATCGAAGCGGTGCAGTCGGGGGCGGTGGAGGCGGTCAAGGCCATCGAAAGCGGCCAGCAGCGCAGTGAGGAAGGTGCCGAGCAGGTGCAGCAGGCCGGGCAGATGCTGCAGCGCATCACCCTGGCGGTGGAGGCGATCCGCGACATGAATCGGCAGATCGCCACGGCGGCAGAAGAACAGACCAGCGTGGCGGAGGACATCTCGCGCAACCTGATCGAAATCACCCGCATCGCCACGGCCAATCAGCAGGCGGTGCAGCATACCGAACAGGCGGGGCAGCGCCTGCATGGGCTGTCGGGGCAGTTGGGCGAAGTCACCTCCCGCCTCACCGCCTGACGCCTCCACATGCCTGACGCGGTCCCTGTAGGAGCGGCCTTGTGTCGCGATGGGCTGCAAAGCAGCCCCCTTCGATATCAACATTTTTGCGAAATACTGGGGCTGCTTTGCAGCCCATCGCGACACAAGGCCGCTCCTACAAGGGCTGCGCAAGGCGGGGAAATCCGCCATTTCATTGCAATGCATCCGGCCCTCTGGCGGATTTTCGCCATCCTCCCAGTCATCTGTCCCCTGTATTCACTGCTCCAGACCCAGTTGGCACGTTCCCTGCTCAAGGCGCCGCGCGTGTACACAACAACTGGATAACATCAATGAAGAAATTCCTGCTGACGTTCCTCTGCCTGGGCGTCATCGGCTGCTCCAAACCCGCGGAGCCGGAAAAGACCGTCGACGTGTTGCTGATTGGTGGTGGCATCATGAGTGCCAGCCTGGGCACCTACCTCACCGAACTGGAGCCTTCCTGGAAGGTCGACGTCTACGAACGCCTGGATCAGGTAGCCGAAGAAAGCTCCAACGCCTGGAACAACGCCGGTACCGGCCACTCCGCGTTCTGTGAGCTGAACTACACCAGCGTCGGCAAGGACGGTAGCATCGACATCAGCAAAGCCGTGGGGGTCAACGAGCAGTTCGAGGTTTCCAAGCAGTTCTGGGCCTATCAGGTCGAACAGGGCGTGCTGAGCAACCCGAAGTCGTTCATCAACAACGTGCCGCACATGAGCTTTGTGTGGGGTGATGACAACGTCGCCTTCCTGCACAAGCGCGTCGACGCCCTGCAGCACAGCTCGCTGTTCCGCGGCATGGAAATTTCCGAAGACCATGAGCAGATCCGCAAATGGGCACCGCTGGTGATGGAAGGCCGTGACCCGGACCAGAAAATCGCCGCCACGCGCATGGCCATCGGTACGGACGTGAACTTCGGCGAAATCACCCGCCAGTTGTTCGCTGCGATGAGCCGCAACCCCAATGTGTCGCTTAACCTGCGTCATGAGGTGCGCGACATCGTGCGCAACGATGACGGCACCTGGCATGTGCGGGTGGCTGACCTGGCCAACGGCGGCGAGGAAAAGGCCGTCAACGCCCGCTTCGTGTTCATCGGTGCCGGTGGTGGCGCGCTGAAGCTGCTGCAGAAGTCGGGCATCCCCGAAGCCGAAGGCTATGCCGGCTTCCCGGTCGGTGGCCAGTTCCTGATGACCGACAACCCCGACCTGGTCGCCCGCCACCAGGCCAAACTGTACGGCAAGGCCTCGGTCGGTGCACCGCCGATGTCGGTACCACACCTGGACACGCGGATGATCGATGGCAAGCAGGTGCTGCTGTTCGGCCCGTTCGCGACCTTCTCCACCAAGTACCTCAAGCACGGCTCGCTACTGGATATGTTCGCCTCGCTGAACAGCCACAATGTGCTGCCGATGGTCAATGCCGGTATCGACAACATCGACCTCAGCACCTACCTGATGGGGCAGTTGATGCTCAGTTTCGATGACCGCATGAACGCGCTGCGCGAGTATTTCCCCAACGCCAAGAACGAGGACTGGAAGCTGCTGCAGGCCGGCCAGCGGGTGCAGGTGATCAAGAAGGACCCGGTACTGGGCGGTGTGCTGCAGTTCGGTACTGAAGTAGTGGCGGCACAGGACGGCAGCATCGCTGCGTTGCTGGGCGCCTCGCCGGGCGCCTCGACTGCGGCGCCGATCATGCTGACCGTGCTGGAAAAGACCTTCAAGGACCGTATCCAGTCGCCAGCCTGGCAGGCCAGGCTCAAGGAAATCGTGCCGAGCTATGGGCAGAAGCTGAACAACAACCTGGCGCTGACCAACCAGACCCGGGCATGGAGCAGCGAGCGCCTGCAGTTGCTGTATGTGCCGGTGGAGGCCGAGCAAGCGTTATGACCGGTTGACGCAGCCCTTTGTAGGAGCGGCCTTGTGTCGCGAGAGGGCTGCGAAGCAGCCCCGGCGATATGTGCAGCGATGCCGGGATCTGGGGCCGCTTTGCGGCCCATCGCGACACAAGGCCGCTCCTACAGGGACTTTTCAATGCGCAACAAAAAGCCCGCACAAGGCGGGCTTTTTGATGAGGATCTGGTCGGAGAGACAGGATTCGAACCTGCGGCCTTCTCGTCCCGAACGAGACGCGCTACCTGGCTGCGCTACACTCCGATGAAAGAAATCCTACTGCATACTTTTTTTGCACGCAAGCCCTTGTTGTTGAAAGGGCCTTTGCAAAAAACAGGCTGCGATCAGAGCTCTTTCACGGTGCGGATCTGGTCCTTGTTCAGGCGCGTGCGCTTGCCGTCCAGCTGCTCGAATTCGTAGAAGCCCGAGTCTTCGTCGAACTTCGGTGTGTCGGTGGCCTGGATTTCGCGACCGTCGTTCAGGGTAATGACGGTTGGCGATGCGCAGCCAGCGAGGGCGCCCAGGCCCAAGGCGAGCAGGAAGGCGGGTAGGGTCCGTTGAATCATCGTGTTTCTCCAGTGCGATGGTGCTAGATGACATTAAGACGCAGGGCGTCCACGCAAGTTCCGTCTACAGTGCAGCATAGCGGCAAAACCGTGGCATTGATCGAGGGCAAGGGCCATGGGCGTCACGCTGTGATGGGCGTGCGCTGTGTTATAACTGCCGCCATCCCATCCTGTTGTGACGGACCCCCATGAAAGCCAAGGCAGATACCCCCTTCGTGCCGCTGAACATCGCCGTGCTCACGGTCAGCGACACACGTACCTTCGACACCGATACCTCCGGCCAGCTGTTCGTCGACCGGCTGAGTGCAGCTGGCCATCGCTTGGCCGAGCGTGTGCTGCTCAAAGACGACCTGTACAAGATTCGCGCCCAGGTCGCCACCTGGATTGCCGATGACAGCGTGCAGGTGGTGCTGATCACCGGCGGCACCGGCTTTACCGGTCGCGACAGTACGCCCGAGGCCGTGGCCTGCCTGCTGGACAAGCAGGTAGAAGGTTTTGGCGAACTGTTCCGGCAGATTTCCGTGGCCGACATCGGCACCTCCACCGTGCAGTCGCGCGCCCTGGCCGGGCTGGCCAACGGTACCCTGGTGTGCTGCCTGCCGGGTTCGACCAACGCGGTGCGCACTGGTTGGGACGGTATCCTCGCCGAGCAGCTGGATGCCCGCCATCGCCCGTGCAACTTCGTGCCGCACCTGAAGCAGGCAGCGGCCTGCGACAGCCGTGGCTGAGGTGCGCCAGGCCCGGCCGCTGATGCCGGTGGAACAGGCCCTGGAGCAGCTGCTGGCGTTGGCCGAGGCGGCACCGATCCGCGATGCCGAGAACCTGCCGCTGGCCGAGGCGGAGGGCCGAGTGCTGGCCACCGACCTGGTGGCCTCGCTCGACCTGCCGCCTTGGCCGAACAGCGCCATGGATGGTTATGCCTTGCGCCTGGCCGACTGGCAGGGCGAACCACTGCCGGTCAGCCAGCGGATTTTTGCCGGCCATGCGCCGCAGCCGCTGCAACCGGGCACCTGTGCGCGCATCTTCACCGGGGCACCGCTGCCCGAAGGTGCCGACTGCGTCGAGATGCAGGAAAACACCGAAGTGACGGAGGATGGCCGGGTACGTTTTCTCGAAGCGCTGAAGACCGGGCAGAACATTCGTCCCCAAGGCCAGGAAACCCGCAAGGGCGAACAGGTGATGAGCGCCGGCACCCGGCTGGGGCCGATCGAGCTGGGCCTGGCTGCGACCTTGGGCCACGGCCGCCTGGATGTGGTGCGCAAGGTGCGGGTAGCGGTGCTGTCCACCGGTGACGAACTGGTCGAACCCGGCCTGCCGCTGGGGCCGGGGCAGATCTACAACAGCAACCGTCGGCTGCTGGTAAGCTGGTTGCAGCGGCTGGGCTGCGAGGTGGTCGATGCGGGCATCCTGCCGGATGACCTGGCACGCACCCGCACCTGCCTGGCCGAACTGGGCGATGTCGACCTGATCCTGTCCACCGGCGGTGTCTCGGTAGGCGAGGCCGACTACCTCGGCGCCGCCCTGCGCGAAGCTGGCGAACTGGCCTTGTGGAAGCTGGCGATCAAACCGGGCAAGCCGCTGACCTTCGGCCACTTCCAGGGTGTGCCGGTAATCGGCCTGCCGGGTAACCCGGCCTCGACCCTGGTCACCTTCGGCCTGCTGACACGACCCTACCTGTTGCGGCGCCAGGGCGTGACCGATGTCACGCCGTTGCGCTTCGACATGCCGGCCGGCTTTGACTGGCCCAAGCCCGGCACGCGCCGCGAGTACTTGCGCGCCCGCGTCGAACAAGGGCAGGTGCGCATCTACAAGAACCAGAGTTCTGGCGTGCTGCGCAGTGCGGCCTGGGCCGATGGGCTGGTCGAAGTTCGTGAAGGCAGTACGCCGAAGCAGGGTGACAGCGTGCCGTTCATCCCGTTCAGCGAACTGCTTGGCTGAGCGGGTCAGTCAGGCACTGGCCAGCGGCACGGCCGCGACTGGTGCCGCCTGAGCCAGGCGCATGTGCACGTTCTCCAGCTGCTGGGCGGCCACGCTCCAGTCGTGGCGCTGGCGGGCGAACTGGCGCCCGGCATCGCTCAACTGGCTCATGCGCCAGGGCTGGTTGAGCAACTGCGTGATCAGCAGGGCCAGCTGGTCGCCATCCTCACTGCCCAGGTAGTGCTCACCGTTGTTCGCAGCCAGGCCTGAAACACCTTTGCCGGTGGTGATCACCGGCAAACCGGCGGCCATCGCTTCGAGGATTTTCACCTTGGAGCCACCGGCATAGCGCAGCGGTGCGAAGAACAGTGCCGAACGCCGCTGCAGCTCACGCAGGTCTGGGCGGTAGCCGAACCATTCGATGCGCGGGTCGCTCCAGTGCAGTTTCCAGCTGGCCGGCATGGCATGCCCGGCAATCGCCAGGCGCACTGCCGGGTTGCTCATCCAGACCTGCGGCATGATGTCTTCCAGCGCCCATTCGATGGCCTCCAGGTTGGCGCCATACTCGAAGTTGCCAACGAACAGCAGGCGCTGGCTGTGTAGCGCAGGTTGCACGTGCTGGTAGAAATCACAGTCCACGCCATTGACCACCACGTTCACCGGGCGCCCGCTGATCTGCGCGATCAGCTCGGCATCGTGGGCGCTGACCGCCACCAGTTCGCTGGGTTGGCGCAATACTCGCTGCTCCCAGCGTCGATAGCGCCAGCGGTCGAAGGCGTTGAGCGGGCGCAGCCACAGCGGCAGGCGATCGTGGCTGGCGCTACCCATCACCGATTCCAGGGTGTGCTCGCTGAGCATGTATGGCAGTCCGCGTGCCTGCAGGGCCTTTTCGAAGGGCTGGAAACTGTAGCTGTGCTCGATCTGGATCACATCCCAGGGCTCGTCCAGCAATTGCTCGAAGCGGTGCCGCAGGCAAGGAGCCAGGCCATTGATGATTGCCCGCATAGGGTAGGCGATGATCGGCGAGGCCAGCAGATTGAGCGGGCTGTGCAGAGGGCGGCGGGGGATTACGATCAGGCGTTCGAGCAGCGGTTCCAGGGCATCGCGGGCGGCATCGCCGAGGGGCATCTTCGATTGCACCAGCAGGGTAATCCGGTGGCCCCGCTGGGCCAGTGCGCGTATCAGGTGGTATTGCCGGGTCTTGCTGCCGCTGGTGGTCGGCCAGGGCAGATATGGCAGTGTCCAGAGAATGCGCATGACCCGAAATCCTCGCTAAAGGCTGCGGATAGCAAGACGCGCCCGATGGCGGCAGTGGTGAAACCACTGCCGGGGCGCGTCCATGGCAAGAAAACGTATCTGCTGAGCATAGCTGTCCATTGCCAGGCGTGTGGGAATTGACCGGCCTACGCAATTAAATACTGGGAGCGGCCTAATGCCAGTCAGTTAAGGTTTCTACAGGCTTTACTGGGGCTGCTTTGCAGCCCATCGCCGGCAAGCCAGCTCCCACCCCGACCGCATAGACCTCAAGCATTGTGCAGTACCTGTGGGAGCTGGCTTGCCGGCGATGGGCCGCAAAGCGGCCCCGAATTGCTTAACTGACAGGAACTGGGGAGCGGCCTGCTATTTTTTTGGGCGCATGCAACGATCCGCAATTGCAAAGGGTCGAGATCTGGGTTGATCACTTCACGGAGGCGCACACATGCAAGGGCGCAAGGCAATGCTGATCCTGCACGGCAAGCAGGCCATGAACGAAGACTTGCGCAGTGCCGTGCATGGCTTGCGCGACAGCGGCTGGGTGCTGGATGTGCGGGTCACCTGGGAGGCCGGTGATGCCCAGCGCCTGGTCACCGAGGCGCTGGCCGCCGGTTATGGCCATATCGTCGCCGGAGGCGGGGATGGCACGCTGCGTGATGTCGCCGAGGCCATGGGGCTGGCCGGTACCGAGGCCAGCCTGGCGTTGTTGCCGCTGGGCACGGCCAACGATTTTGCCAAGGCCGCCGGCATACCCCTGGAGCCTGCCACGGCCCTGGCCTTGCTCAACATACCCGCAAAGCCGATAGACCTGGGCCAGGCCGGCGACCAGTTGTTCCTCAACATGGCCACCGGCGGTTTTGGCAGCCAGGTCACGGCCAATACCTCCGAAGACCTGAAGAAAGTGCTGGGCGGGGCCGCCTATCTGTTCACCGGGCTGTCGCGCTTCAGCGAACTGCAGGCAGCCTCGGTGGAGCTGCAAGGGCCGGGCTTCGAATGGCAGGGTGACCTGCTGGCGCTGGGGATCGGCAATGGCCGCCAGGCCGGGGGTGGGCAGGTGCTATGCCCCGAAGCCCTGGTGGACGACGGCTTGCTCGACATCGCCATCCTGCCGGCACCACAGGAGATGGTTGGGGCGCTGCGTGAGCTGTTGGCCGGTAACGGTCTGTTCGTCAGGGCCCGGTTGCCCTGGGTCGATATCAAGTGCTCGCAGGGGCTGGACATCAACCTCGATGGCGAGCCGGTGCAGGCCGACACGTTGCGCTTCCAGGCCAGGCGCGCCGCATTGCACTTGCACCTGCCAGACGGGTCGCCGTTGCTCAGTCGTCCAGGCTGATGATTTTCTCGCGCACGGCGAACAGCACCAGGCCGGCTACGTCATGGATCTGCAGGCGTTTCATGACTTGCGAGCGGTGGGTTTCCACTGTCTTGATCGACAAGCCCAGGCCGGTGGCGATTTCCCGGGTGGACTTGCCGCGCACGATCAGGCGCAGGATTTCCAGCTGCCGCGCCGTGAGGTTATGCCGCTCGCCAGCGGGTTGCTTGCCCTGCCTGTTGTGCTGCAGCGCCTGGTTGATGACCGTATGGGCGATGGCTGGGCTGAGGTAGCGCTCGCCGTTGCGCACCGCCGCCAGGGCCTGCTCCAGTTCAGTGGCGCTGGTGTCCTTGAGCAAGTAGCCGTGGGCGCCGCTTTCCAGGGCGCGCATGATCAGGTCCGGGTCGGTGTGCATCGACAGGATCAGCACTTTGCAGGTGCTGCCGCTGGCGCGCAGTTGGGTGAGGGCGTCCAGGCCGCTGGTCGAGCGCATGGAGATGTCCAGCAAGACGATGTCCGGCGTCAACGTGTGCACCTGTTCGAGCAACTGGCTGCCGTCGTCGGCTTCACCGATCACGTCATAACCGGGGATGTCGCAGACCAGCGCGCGCACACCGGCGCGGATCAGCGAGTGGTCGTCTACCAGCAGCAGTTTACAGGTCATGGGTAGCAGTACTCCTGGCGCGTTGCTGGGTGCGCGGTGGCCATGGGAACATCGCCTCGATGTGCGTGCCCAGGCCGAGCTGGCTGGTGATGTCCAGGCTGCCCCGTAACGCGGTTACCCGCTCCTGCATGCCGGCCAGGCCCCGTTGACCTGCTTCGGCCGGTTGCCTGGCGGGCACGAAACCGCGGCCATCGTCGTGGATCGACAACGCCAACCCCTCGGGGGTGCGCTGCAGGCGGACTACCAGGTTGCGTGCCTGGGCGTGACGCAGCATGTTGGTCACGGCTTCCTGGGTAATGCGGAACACCGCCATGGCCACGGCCTCGTCGATGCCCCCCAGGCGCTGGTTGCACGCCAGGCTCCAGTGCACGCCGCTGTTGCCCAGGGTGCGCACCAGGTGTGCGCGCAGGCTGGCTTCCAGGCCCAGGCTGGCCAACTGCCGCGGGTTGAGGAGGGCGGAAACATCGCGCACGTTGCCCAACGTGTCATCCAGCGTGCTGCGCAGGGTGTCGCAGTGGCCTTGAAGCTCATCGGGCATGCGCTTTTGCAGCCACTGCAGTTGCAGCTTGGCGGCGGTGAGCAGCTGGCCGATGTCGTCGTGCAGTTCCCGGCTCAGGTGCTGGCGCTCGTCCTCCTGGACTTTGAGCATGCGCTCGGCCAGTTCCGCCGGGCGCAGGCTGATCGACCTGGCGCCCAGGGCCAGGTGCACGGCTGCGCCCAGCGTGGCGGCGAGCTGCAGCACCAGCAGGCTGGCCGGAATCGCCTGGTCGGCCAGGTACAGCATCAGGTTGGCGACCAGCGAGGCCACGCACAGCCCGACCGTCGCCCAGCGCAGCAGGGTGGCGCGGAAGCAGCACCGCAAGGAAGTCTTCAAGTGTGGAAACATAGGTAGAGGAGCCACTGAAGTATTGCTGATGGAGGCCTTGCACTATCCATGTCAGAGGCTTTGTAGCAGTACTTGCTATTTACTTTCGAGCACGTGATCTTGCCACCTTGTTGCAGGGTGCAAGCGTTTGTGGGGGCGCATATTACCACTTCGCAGTGCATTGGTCGCGGTCGGGAAACGCCATGAAACGCTTGCGGGGCGGGCGCTGAAGGGTAGCAATGTGCCACTCGGCTTGATCACGCAACAGGCACTTGCCATGCAACTTGCGCGCTGTTGATTCAACTTGGCCCATGGCAACCTGGAAAACTTCTGGAACTTTCCAAGTTCGACCAGAGTGGGCTTGAATAAACGTGCCCGGCTGCATCTTGCGCCAGTTCAATAGGTGGTGGATGAGCGGCCGGAGTGCGTGCTGCCTGCCGTCTCGGAATGCGGGTGGATGCACACGCTGCCTTGCTCCTTGCAGGACGTGCAGGGTTGTGCGAACGGTTGCTGCACGGCCTTGGCCAGTTCACCTAGCAGCACCAGCTGTTCGCCGATGTCCAGGTTGAGCCGCCCGGTGCAAGGGTCGACCAGTTCCAGCTGCCAGGCCAGCAAGGTCAGGCAGGCCTCTACCGCAGGCAGGGCTTCGCGCTGCAGGCAACCGCCCTGGCAGGCCGGTGCCAGCAGCTGCTGCAGGGCGGTCGTGTAGTGGGCCACTTCGCGCAGGCCCAGGTGTGCGGCCTGTCGAGCGAGGTTGTCGAGGGCATTGTCCAGGCAGTGGCAAGCATCCGGGTCGTTGTCGATCAGTTCCAGGTGCTGCAGGCATTCCTGGGCCTGGGTCAGCAGGACCTGGGCATCCAGCAGGAACCCCTGCAGGGCGGTATCGAACGACAAGGCGCTGTCCATCATGATGCACCCGCGCGTGGGGCAGGCGCAGGGGACGGGCACGCCAAAACGATAGCTAACAAAAGCCTGACTCCATTCATGCAATGAGAATGGCGTCACATTAATGGCTAAAGGATATCGCGAACATCAGGTTGCGCCCGATTGTGGCTAAGGGTTTCCCTGATAAGGGGCTCAGGTGGGGAACTTTTACCGTTCCGCTCAATAACCTGCGCTTCTCGCAGTAAAGCATGATGGTAAAGTGATATCAATTACCTTCCCGGCATTTTCCCGAAGGGGTCAAGGTGTGGGTGAAGCCGCCGATACAGGGTAGATGATTTCACTTTTTCCGACTCAAGCCTGGGGGCTTTCCAATGGCTGGCATTCTCGACACGGTAGACCAACGTACGCAACTGGTGGGTGAGAACCGCCTGGAAATCCTGATGTTTCGCCTGGCCGGCCGCCAGCTGTTCGCGATCAACGTGTTCAAGGTGCAGGAAGTGCTGCAACTGCCCAAGCTGACCCTGATGCCCCAGCGCCACGCTTTCGTCTGCGGCGTGGTCAACCTGCGCGGCCAGACCCTGCCGGTGATCGACCTGTCCCAGGCGATCGGCATGCGCCCGCTGCAGCCGGGGCCGGACAGCACCATCATCGTCACCGAGTACAACCGCTCGGTGCAGGCCTTTCTGGTGGGCGGTGTCGACCGCATCGTCAACATGAACTGGGAAGCGATCATGCCGCCGCCGTCCAGCGCCGGGCGCCAGCACTACCTGACGGCCATCACCAAGGTCGACGACAAGCTGGTGGAAGTGATCGATGTGGAGAAGGTGCTGGCCGAGATCGTGCCGTATAACGCCCGGGTTTCCGGTGACAAGCTCGCCGACCCGGTGCTGGCCCGGGCTCGCGGCCGCGAAGTGCTGCTGGTGGACGACTCCAGCGTGGCCCTTGCGCAATTGCGCGACACCCTGTCCCAGCTGGGCGTGAAGCTGCACGTGGCCAGTGATGGCTTGAAGGCGCTGCGCATGCTCAAGGGCTGGGCCGACGCTGGCGAGAACGTGTGCGAGAAGCTGCTGATGGTGTTCACGGACGCCGAGATGCCGGAAATGGACGGCTACCGGTTGACCACCGAGATCCGTGGCGATGCCCGTCTGCGCCAGCTGTACGTGGTGTTGCACACCTCGCTGTCGGGTAGTTTCAACGAATCGATGGTGAAGAAGGTGGGCTGCGACAACTTCCTGTCCAAGTTCCAGCCCGATCGCCTGGTCGAAGTGGTCAAGCAACGCCTGTTGCTGGATGCCGCTACCGCGTGATCCCGGCCCCCTGCTGGGTATAAGCTTGGCGTTTTGGCATGACGCGAGGCGGCAGGGATGTTTCTCAGTGAGCTGTATCGGTACCCGGTGAAGTCGGGGCAGGCGCAACGCCTGCAGGCTTCACCGGTGGGGTTGCTGGGGTTGCAGGGCGACCGGCGCTGGATGGTGGTGGAGGAAGAGAACGGACGCTTCCTTACCCAGCGCGCCTGGCCTCAGCTGGGCCAGATCAAGGCAAGCGATGATGACAGCGGCCAGTTGCTGTTGGAAGCTCCTGGGCAGGCACCGTTGCGAGTGCCTGTGCCACCTGCCGATGACGCCCTGCGTGGTGTGACCATCTGGCGCGATACCTTGCGAGTGCCGGATGCGGGCGATGCGGCGGCGGTCTGGCTGAGCCAGTTGCTGGGCAAGGCCGTGCGCCTGGTCCATTGCCCGGAGCAGCGTGCGCGTTATCTGCCTAATGGCTATGGCTTCAACAGTGACCGGGCGGCGTTTCCGGACGGTTTTCCACTGTTGCTGATCGGCCAGGGTTCGCTGGATGAACTCGACCGGCGTGTCGGCCGGCCCATGGAAATGCTGCGTTTTCGGCCCAACCTGGTCGTGCAGGGGGGTGAGCCGTTTGCAGAAGACGGCTGGAAGCGGATTCGTATCGGCAGCCTGGAGTTTCGCGTGCTCAAGCCCAGTGTGCGCTGCATCTTCACCACTATCGACCCGGCTTCCGGCGAGCGCAGCGAGGACCGTGAGCCGATGGCCACGCTCAGGACCTTCCGCGAAAGGGAAGGGGATGTGCTGTTCGGGCAGAACCTGGCGGTGGATGGCAGCGGGTGGTTGGAGGTAGGGATGCAGGTCGAAATCCTGGAGTAGCTGTGTTGCCTGGGTCGGCCTCTTCGCGGGTAAACCCGCTCCCACAGGTACTGCACCGCATTCAGGACCGGTGAAATATCTGTGGGAGCGGGTTTACCCGCGAAAAGGCCGGCACAGGCTCAGCGACGATCACATGTCATCGAAGTACCGCTCATGCCAATCCACCAGCGGCTGCGGCGAGTTCAGCTTCTGCCCGTAGATCACCGAATACGACAGCACGTTCTGCACGTACTGGCGCGTTTCATCGAACGGGATCGACTCCACCCACACATCGAAGCTCAGGTGCTTGGCGCCTTTGAGCCACTGTCGCACCCGCCCGGGCCCGGCGTTGTAGGCTGCCGAGGCGAGCACCCGGTTGCCGTTGAACTGGCTGTGCACCTGGCTCAGGTAGGCAGCGCCCAGCTGGATGTTCTTGTCCGGGTTGAGCACCTGCGCCGGTGATGCCAGCGGGATGCTGAACTTGCGCGCGGTTTCCTTGGCCGTGGCCGGCATCAACTGCATCAGGCCGCTGGCACCTACCGGGGAGCGGGCATCCTCCATGAATGCGCTTTCCTGGCGGGTAATGGCGAATACCCAGCTCGAATGCAGGCCGCGGACCTTGGCCTCGCGCACCAGCGTGTCGCGGTGGGCCATCGGGAAGCGAATGTCCAGGTCGTCCCAGTACTGCGCCTGGCTGATGGTGCGAATGGCCGGGAAGTACCAGCGCAGGTCGTAGCCCAGGCGTGCCTGGGCGACCATTTCGTCGCGGCTGAAGTGGCGGCTGACGTGGTACCACTCGCGGCGGCCTTCGACGATCTGGCCGCGGGCGTGGAACTCCAGGGCACGGCGAATGCCTGGGGTGTTGCGTACCTTGTTGACCAATTGTGGGCTGAGCACCAGCGGCTTGTTGTTCAGCTGGTAAGGGGTTTGTGCCCGGTCGGCGGCGAGGAAGCCGTAGAAGTCACGCTCGCGCGCCACGGTCTTGTACAGCAGCGGGACCTGTGGATTGTTCGGCTGCGCCAGCTCCAGGCTGCGCGCCTGCCAGTACTTCCAGCGGCTGCTGCTGGCCAGGTCCTGGGGCAGGCGGCGGGTCAGCTCGTAGGCGTCTTCCCAGCGGCCCAGGCGCAGCAGCAGGCGCAGGCGCCATTCGCTGACGGTGTTGTCACGCAGTTCGGGGTCGTAGCGGGTCATCAGGTCGAGCGCGCGCGGGTCGTAGCGGCGCGCCAGGGTCAGGCCGATTTCGCGGGCGATGGCTACCTTCTCGTCACGGGAAAAGTGCATGCGCTGGGCGTAGTCGTCGAGCAGCGCCATGGCCCGCTCAGGGTCCTGCCGGGCCAGGCGGCGCAGGCCGAGGCTGACCACGTCGGACATGGCTTCGTTGACCGGGGTGAAGCGCGACGGCTGGTTGAGCAGCTCGGGTTTCTGCGCTACATCGACCAGCAGGCGCCCCTGCGGGGCGAGGGTGGTCAGGGTCTTGACCAGGTTGTTGGCCAGGCCGTAGTTGCGCGCCTGGGTCGCCAGCTTGGTGCGTTGCCAGCGCTTGGCCTCGGTCAGCTGGCCCTCGGCCGCCCACATGCCGAACAGCGTGTCGCAGGTGGCCGGCTGCGACTTGCCGACGTTCCACAGTTTGTCGGCCGTGGCAAAGCCCTCGGCGCGCAGGCCGTGGCTGAGCTGATACTGGCCGTTGAGGCAGTCCAGTTCGGTGAAGTTGAGCTTGGGGTCGTAGTACTTGACGAAGGTGTTCCATTCGCCGCGTTCGGCCAGCCAGCGCAACCAGCGCAGTTTCATCCAGTTGGCCTGGGGCAGGTCGCCATGCTTGGCGAGGAAGCCTTCGATTTCCTGGTTGCTGGCGGTTTTCAGGCGGGCGGTGAGTTCGTCATAGGCCAGATAGGGCGTCAGCGGGTAGTCGCTGAGGGCCTGGGCATAGCGCAGGTAGGGGCCTTTGTCGCCCTTGGCCAGTGCACGCTTGGCCTCGTCATAGTACTGACGTTGCAGGGTAAGGTCGGCGGCCTGCGCGGCGCAGGTGGCAGCGCTGAGCAGCAGGCAGGAAGCAATTTGTAACAGGCGGCTGCGCATGATACGTCCGGGCAGTTGAACCATGGGGAAGTGACGGCGGAGCCAGCACTGATGGAAGCTATTGCCTTAGCTTAGCTGTTTGCCGGCGGCGGGTGAAAGCACTGTGCTTGTATCCGGATATTAAGTTCGACCGGATGTCGCAAAGCCCTCGCCGGCTGGTCAGGCGGATGCCGTCGCAGGCCAAGTCAGGTAGAATGCGCGCCCGATTTATGGAGACCAACATGACCCTGCTCAAATTCAGCGATGTGTCCCTCGCATTCGGTGCCATGCCGCTGCTGGACCACGTGTCCTGGCAGATCGCTCGTGGCGAGCGGGTGTGCATCATCGGCCGCAACGGCACCGGCAAGTCGAGCATGCTGCGCCTGGTCAAGGGCGAGCAGAAAGGCGACGACGGCGAAATCTGGCGTGCCCCGGGCCTGAAGATCGGCGAGCTGCCGCAGGAGCTGCCGGTGGCCGACGAGCGCACTGTGTTCGACGTGGTGGCCGCAGGCCTGGATGGCGTGGGCGAGTTGCTGGCGCAGTTCCATCACCTGAGCCTGAACATCCAGGGCGATGAAGACCTGGAAAAACTCATGCATGTCCAGCACGAGCTGGAAGCCCGTGACGGCTGGCGCCTGCAGCAAGTGGTGGAAAGCACCCTCAGCCGCCTGCAGCTGCCGGCCGACAAGACCCTGGCCGAACTGTCCGGTGGCTGGCGCCGCCGCGTGCTGCTGGCCCAGGCGCTGGTGTCGGAGCCCGACCTGCTGCTGCTCGACGAGCCGACCAACCACCTGGACATCGGTGCCATCGCCTGGCTCGAAGAGGCCCTGCGCAGCTTCAACGGCGCCGTGCTGTTCATCACCCACGACCGTTCCTTCCTGCAGAACCTGGCCACCCGCATCCTGGAGCTGGACCGCGGCGGGCTGATCGACTGGAACGGCGACTACGCCAGCTTCCTGGTGCACAAGGAGGCTGCGCTGGCCGCCGAGGAAACCGCCAACGCGCTGTTCGACAAGCGCCTGGCCCAGGAAGAGGTGTGGATCCGTCAGGGCATCAAGGCCCGCCGTACCCGCAACGAAGGCCGCGTGCGTGCGCTCAAGGCGCTGCGCGTGGAGCGCAGCGAACGCCGCGAGCGCCAGGGCAAGGCCAACATCCAGATCGAGGCGGCGGAAAAGTCCGGCAAGCAGGTAATGGTGCTGGAAAACGTCAGCTTCCATCACCCTGAGGGGCCGGTGCTGGTCAAGGACTTCTCCATGGTCCTGCAGCGTGAGGACCGCATCGGCCTGCTGGGCGCCAACGGCACTGGCAAGACCACCCTGCTCAAGCTGATGCTCGGCGACCTGGAGCCGACCACCGGCAAGGTCGAGCGCGGCACCAAGCTGGAAGTGGCCTATTTCGACCAGATGCGCCACCAGCTCGAGCTGGAAAAGACCGTGATCGACAACCTGGCCGAAGGCCGCGATTTCATCGAGATCGACGGCCAGAACCGCCATGTGCTGAGTTACCTGGGCGACTTCCTGTTCAGCCCCCAGCGCGCCCGTACGCCGGTGAAGGCGCTGTCGGGTGGCGAGCGCGCGCGGCTGCTGCTGGCCAAGCTGTTCAGCAAGCCGGCCAACCTGTTGGTGCTCGACGAACCGACCAACGACCTGGATGTGGAAACCCTCGAGCTGCTCGAGGAAGTGCTGTCCAACTACAAGGGCACCGTGCTGATCGTCAGCCACGACCGGGCGTTCCTCGACAACGTCGTCACCAGCACCCTGGTGTTCGAAGGCGAGGGCAAGGTGCGTGAGTACGTCGGTGGTTACGAGGACTGGATTCGCCAGGGCGGTTCGCCGAAGCTGCTGGGCGTGACCGAGAGCAAGGGCGGCAAGTCTGCGCTCAACAGCGCGGTGGTGGAGAAGGTCGAGGCCAAGCCGGCGCCAGTGGCTGCTCCGGTGGCCGAAGAAGCATCGAAGAAGAAGCTCAGCTACAAGCTGCAGCGTGAGCTGGAGATGCTGCCAGGGCAGATCGACGCGCTGGAACAGCGCATGGCCGAGGCCCAGGAAGAAGTGAATGCGGCGGGCTTCTATCAGCGGCCGATTGCAGAAACTTCGGCGGTGCTGGCGAAGATCGAGAAGCTGCAGGCGGAGCTGGATGTGCTGGTTGAGCGCTGGGCCGAGCTGGAAGGCTGACCGGCGTTAGCCTGACCCGGCCTCTTCGCGGGTGAACCCGCTCCCACAGGTCCTCCACAGATTTTCAGGTCTGTGCGGTCCCTGTGGGAGCGGGTTTACCCGCGAAAGGGCCGATACAGGTCAAATCATTCTTTTTTCTGCAGCCTTACCGCCAGCACATCGCACGGCGCACCATGCAGCACGTCATTGGCCGTGGAACCCAGCAGCAATGCCAGGCCGTGACGGCCATGGCTGCCGACCACGATCAGGTCGCACTTCTGGTCCTTGGCCAGTTGGTGGATTTCCTGGCGCGGCTGGCCATAGGTCAGGTGCGAGTCGCCGCGGTGGATGTCCGGGTATTTGTTGAACAGCCGGTCCATGCGCTCCTTGGCCTGGTCGAACTGCTGCTGTTGCAGCTGCGACAGGTCCATTGGCACATCACCACCGAATGCCATGGCCATCGGCTCGACGATGTGTACCAGCGAAACCTTGGCATTCGACGGTGCAGCCAGCGCCATGGCACGCTTGATCACCGGGTCGCATTCTTCGGTCAGGTCGACGGCGACCAGAAGATGTTCGTAGGACATGAGCGGAACTCCTGACAATCGCGATAGAAGAAGTATGGTCGCTTTCGGGCGGGTCTTCCGTGAAAAATGGCTAACCAGCTCATTTGCAACGTTTTATGGGAACTACAGATATGACGGTATTGCTGGTGGTGTCAATCCTCGCGCTGATTCTCAGCCCGCTTTCCTGGCTGCGCACCTCGCGCAAGCAGAGCGAGCAGATGAAGCTGCGCCTTGAGGCTCGGCGCATGGGCCTGGCCATGCAGCTGGCGCCGCAGCAGTGGCCGCACTGGCTGGAAAAGGAGCCGCCAAGCCCGTGCCCGCAGTACCACCGGGCACGCCGCCGCGGGCACGAGGACTGCTTCAGCTTCTGGCAGATCACCCCGGGGGTTTGGTGGAACCAGTGGCGTGAGCCCTGCGAGGATCCGCGCTTCATGGAGCCCCTGTCGCGCTTGCCGGCGAGCGTCTACAAGGTCGAGGCCGATGCCCGGATGATCGCGCTGTACTGGACCGAGCGGGGGGATACGGCTGTGTTGCAGGATGTTGCCTACGTCCTTGAAACCCTGGCCTGATTGATGCTTTTACGCGGTCCCTGTGGGAGCGGGTTCACCCGCGAAGAAGACGACTCGGTGTATGGCACCGGCTTTGCCGGTGTTCGCGGGTAAACCCGCTCCCACAGGGCCGCTATGCCCCTCCGTCAGCCTTTTCTCTATAGGTAAGCCCAAACGACAAAGCGGCGGCTTGGCCGATCCCCTGAAGGGGTGGGGTGCCAAGTCGCCGCTTTGCGTTCTGCTGCGCAGAAAAGGCCAGGCAGGCCGGGTATGCATCAAGCAACTGCCAGTGTAGCCGTTCGAGGTCGCCGCGCAAGGCAATCGCCGACATGAATGGCCGGCAATCACTGTCATCATGTTTCGTACCAGAACGCTACAAAATGACCGGAAAGTCGTGTTTTCACCTTGCTCGCGAGCATTTGACAACGCCGATCTTTTCGGAGAATGTGTGCACACCCAAATCAAACGGGCGTATGAATTGAGCGTTTGTATGTCATGACGCCAAGCCATACTTCCGACTAGCGCGCTGACGGGTGTGCCTGGGGCAGGGCGGCTATGCCTGCTTTTGCTGCAGCGATCGGCGTGTACAGTTCAGCTTCCATATCGTGGAGATCAGTTGATGATTTACGAAGGTAAAGCCATCACGGTTAAGGCTCTTGAAAGTGGCATCGTCGAGCTCAAGTTCGACCTCAAGGGTGAGTCCGTCAACAAGTTCAACCGCCTGACCCTGAACGAACTGCGCCAGGCCGTCGATGCCATTCAGGCCGACGCCTCGGTCAAGGGCGTGATCGTCAGCAGTGGCAAGGACGTGTTCATCGTCGGCGCCGACATCACCGAGTTCGTCGACAACTTCAAGCTGCCCGAGGCCGAACTGGTCGCCGGCAACCTGGAAGCCAATCGCATCTTCAACGCCTTCGAAGACCTCGAAGTGCCGACCGTCGCAGCCATCAACGGTATCGCCCTGGGCGGCGGCCTGGAAATGTGCCTGGCCGCCGACTACCGGGTCATGTCCACCAGCGCCAAGATCGGCCTGCCGGAAGTCAAGCTGGGTATCTACCCGGGCTTCGGCGGTACCGTGCGCCTGCCGCGCCTGATCGGTTCGGACAACGCTATCGAGTGGATCGCCGCCGGGAAGGAAAACCGTGCCGAAGACGCCCTGAAAGTAGGTGCCGTCGACGCCGTGGTTGCGCCTGACCTGTTGATGGCTGGCGCCCTCGACCTGGTCAAGCGCGCCATCAGTGGCGAGCTGGACTACAAGGCCAAGCGCCAGCCCAAGCTGGAAAAGCTCAAGCTCAACGCCATCGAGCAGATGATGGCCTTCGAGACCGCCAAGGGCTTCGTCGCCGGCCAGGCCGGCCCGAACTACCCGGCCCCGGTCGAAGCCATCAAGACCATTCAGAAGGCCGCCAACCTCGGCCGTGACAAGGCCCTGGAAGTCGAAGCCGCAGGCTTCGCCAAGCTGGCCAAGACCTCGGTTGCCCAGAGCCTGATCGGCCTGTTCCTCAACGACCAGGAACTCAAGCGCAAGGCCAAGGCACATGACGAAATCGCCCACGATGTGAAGCAGGCCGCCGTGCTCGGCGCCGGCATCATGGGGGGCGGCATCGCCTACCAGTCGGCGGTAAAGGGCACCCCGATCCTGATGAAGGACATCCGCGAGGAAGCCATCCAGCTGGGCCTGAACGAGGCCTCCAAGCTGCTCGGCAACCGCGTCGAGAAGGGCCGCCTGACCCCGGCCAAGATGGCCGAGGCACTCAACGCCATTCGCCCAACCCTGTCCTATGGCGATTTCGCCAATGTCGACATCGTCGTCGAAGCCGTTGTCGAGAACCCGAAGGTCAAGCAGGCCGTGCTGGCCGAAGTGGAAGGCCAGGTGAAGGACGATGCGATCCTCGCCTCCAACACCTCGACCATCTCCATCAACCTGCTGGCCAAGGCGCTCAAGCGCCCGGAAAACTTCGTCGGCATGCACTTCTTCAACCCGGTGCACATGATGCCGCTGGTGGAAGTCATCCGTGGCGAGAAGTCCAGTGAAGTGGCGGTCGCCACCACCGTGGCCTACGCCAAGAAGATGGGCAAGAACCCGATCGTGGTCAACGACTGCCCGGGCTTCCTGGTCAACCGTGTGCTGTTCCCGTACTTCGGCGGCTTCGCCAAGCTGGTAAGCGCCGGTGTCGACTTCGTGCGAATCGACAAGGTCATGGAGAAATTCGGTTGGCCGATGGGCCCGGCGTACCTGATGGACGTAGTCGGCATCGACACCGGCCACCACGGCCGCGACGTGATGGCCGAAGGCTTCCCGGACCGCATGAAAGACGAGCGCCGCTCGGCCGTTGACGCACTGTACGAGGCCAACCGCCTGGGCCAGAAGAACGGCAAGGGCTTCTACGCCTACGAAACCGACAAGCGCGGCAAACCGAAGAAGGTCGCCGACGCCAGCGTGCTCGACGTGCTCAAGCCGATCGTTTTCGAGCAGCGTGAAGTCACCGACGAAGACATCATCAACTGGATGATGATCCCGCTGTGCCTGGAGACCGTGCGCTGTCTGGAAGACGGCATCGTAGAAACCGCCGCCGAAGCCGACATGGGTCTGGTCTACGGCATTGGCTTCCCTCCCTTCCGCGGTGGTGCGCTGCGCTATATCGACTCGATCGGTGTGGCCGAATTCGTTGCCCTGGCCGATCAGTACGCCGACCTGGGGCCGCTGTACCACCCGACCGCCAAGCTGCGTGAAATGGCCAAGAACGGCCAGCGCTTCTTCAACTGAGCGGTCAACGAGCTAGAGCGAGAGATTTGATATGAGCCTGAATCCAAGAGACGTGGTGATTGTCGACTTCGGTCGCACGCCGATGGGCCGCTCCAAGGGTGGCATGCACCGCAATACCCGCGCCGAAGACATGTCGGCGCACCTGATCAGCAAACTGCTGGAACGCAACGACAAGGTCGACCCGAAAGAAGTCGAGGATGTGATCTGGGGCTGCGTCAACCAGACCCTCGAGCAGGGCTGGAACATCGCCCGCATGGCCTCGCTGATGACCCAGATCCCGCACACTTCTGCGGCGCAGACTGTCAGCCGCCTGTGCGGCTCGTCGATGAGCGCGCTGCACACCGCCGCCCAGGCGATCATGACCGGCAACGGTGATGTGTTCGTGGTCGGTGGCGTGGAGCACATGGGTCATGTCAGCATGATGCATGGCGTCGACCCCAACCCGCACCTGTCCTTGCATGCCGCCAAGGCTTCCGGGATGATGGGCCTGACCGCGGAAATGCTCGGCAAGATGCACGGCATCACCCGTGAGCAGCAGGACCTGTTCGGCCTGCGTTCGCACCAGTTGGCCCACAAGGCCACGGTCGAAGGCAAGTTCAAGGACGAGATCATCCCTATGCAGGGCTATGACGAGAACGGCTTCCTGAAGGTGTTCGATTTCGACGAAACCATTCGCCCGGAAACCACCCTCGAAGGCCTGGCGTCGCTGAAGCCTGCGTTCAACCCGAAAGGCGGTACCGTCACTGCCGGTACCTCGTCGCAGATCACCGACGGCGCATCGTGCATGATCGTCATGTCCGGTCAGCGCGCCATGGACCTGGGTATCCAGCCATTGGCGGTCATCCGTTCCATGGCGGTGGCGGGTGTCGACCCGGCGATCATGGGCTACGGCCCGGTGCCGTCGACCCAGAAAGCCCTCAAGCGTGCTGGCCTGACCATGGCCGACATCGACTTCATCGAGCTCAACGAAGCCTTCGCCGCGCAGGCCCTGCCAGTGCTGAAAGACTTGAAAGTGCTCGACAAGATGAATGAGAAGGTTAACCTGCACGGCGGCGCGATTGCCTTGGGCCACCCGTTCGGTTGCTCCGGGGCACGGATTTCCGGCACCCTGCTCAACGTCATGAAGCAGAATGGCGGCACCCTGGGGGTGGCGACCATGTGCGTCGGCCTCGGCCAAGGTATCACCACTGTCTTCGAGCGCGTCTGATCGCGTAGCGGGACAGCGACCGGGGCCTTGTGCCCCGGTTTTGTTTTTTACAGGTTTTATTCAAGAGGGTGGGCAACATGCAGATACAACCAGGCGTATACCGGCATTACAAAGGGCCTGAGTACCGTGTCTTCAGTGTTGCGCGGCACTCCGAGAACGAAGAGTGGATGGTGTTCTACCAATGCCTGTATGGTGATTACAGCTTCTGGGTACGGCCACTTTCGATGTTCCAGGAGTCCGTCGAGGTTGACGGCGAGCAGGTGCCACGCTTTGCTTTGGTCAAGGCCGAAGAGGGGCTGCTCGAGGTGCTGGGCAAGTCGCACGAGTGATAGTCCGAACTTGACCTCACACTTTTGCCACTATATATAGCGGTGCCGCGTCTGGCACCTGACGCGTTTTTCATCTTCAGATTCAGGAATACTCCGATCCATGGGCAAATCGCTGGTCATTGTGGAATCCCCGGCCAAGGCCAAGACCATCAACAAGTACCTGGGCAACCAGTACGTGGTGAAGTCGAGTATCGGCCATATCCGAGACCTCCCCACCAGCGGTTCGGCCAGCGCCAGCAAAGAGCCGGCCGCAAAGCGTGGCAAGGCCGCGGGTGAGGCTCCGGCCCTGTCGCCGAAGGAAAAGGCCCGCCGCCAGCTGGTGGCGCGCATGGGCGTCGACCCCGATCACGGCTGGAAGGCCAAGTACGAGATCCTGCCTGGCAAGGAAAAGGTGATCGAAGAGCTGCGCCGCCTGGCGAAGGACGCCGACACCATCTATCTCGCAACCGACTTGGACCGCGAAGGGGAAGCCATCGCCTGGCACCTGCGCGAGGCCATCGGCGGCGACGACACCCGCTACAAGCGCGTGGTGTTCAACGAAATTACCAAGAAGGCCATCCAGGATGCCTTCTCGCAGCCGGGCGAGCTGGATATCGACCGGGTCAACGCCCAGCAGGCTCGACGTTTCCTCGACCGCGTGGTCGGCTACATGGTTTCGCCGCTGTTGTGGGCCAAGATCGCCCGTGGCCTGTCCGCCGGCCGTGTTCAGTCGGTGGCGGTAAAGCTGGTGGTTGAGCGCGAGCGTGAAATCCGCGCGTTCATCCCGGAAGAATACTGGGAAATCCACGCCGACCTCGGCACTGCCAAGAACGCCAAGGTGCGTTTCGAAGTGGCACGCGAGAAGGGCGAGGCCTTCAAGCCGCTGAACGAAGCCCAGGCCATGGCGGCGCTGGAGAAGCTCAAGGCTTCCAGCTTCAGCGTGGTCAAGCGCGAAGACCGCCCGACCAGCAGCAAGCCGTCGGCACCGTTCATCACCTCCACCCTGCAGCAGGCAGCCAGTAACCGCCTGGGCTTCGGCGTGAAGAAAACCATGATGATGGCCCAGCGCTTGTACGAAGCCGGCTACATCACCTACATGCGTACCGACTCGACCAACCTGTCGGCCGACGCCCTGGACATGGCGCGCAGCTACATCGAGCGCGAGTTCGGCAAGCAGTACCTGCCCGAGGCGCCGCTGGTGTACGGCAGCAAGGAAGGCGCCCAGGAGGCGCACGAAGCGATTCGTCCTTCCGACGTGAATACTCACCCGAGCAAGCTCAGTGGCATGGAGCGCGACGCCGAGCGCCTGTACGAGCTGATCTGGCGCCAGTTCCTGGCCTGCCAGATGCCGCCAGCGCAGTACCTGTCCACCAGCGTCACCGTGGCAGCGGGCGACTTCGAGCTGCGTGCCAAGGGCCGTATCCTCAAGTTCGACGGTTACACCCGTGTGCTGCCGCAGCAGAGCAAGCCTGGCGAAGATGACGTGTTGCCGGAAATGGTCCAGGGTGAAGCGCTGAAGCTGATCCAGATCGACCCGAGCCAGCACTTCACCAAGCCACCGGCACGCTTCACCGAAGCCAGCCTGGTCAAGGAAATGGAAAAGCGCGGCATCGGCCGCCCGTCGACCTATGCGGCGATCATCTCGACCATTCAGGACCGTGGCTATGTGACCCTGCACAACCGCCGCTTCTATTCCGAGAAGATGGGCGACATCGTAACCGAGCGCCTGTCCGAGAGCTTCTCCAACCTGATGGACTACGGCTTTACCGCCGACATGGAAGAGAACCTCGACGACGTGGCTCAGGGCGAGCGTGACTGGAAGAACGTGCTCGACGAGTTCTACGGCGACTTCAGCAAGAAGTTGCAGACCGCCGAGTCCAGCGAAGACGGCATGCGCGCCAACCAGCCGACCATGACCAACATTCCGTGCAAGGAATGTGGCCGGCCGATGATGATCCGCACCGCCTCTACCGGCGTATTCCTCGGTTGCTCGGGCTACAGCCTGCCGCCGAAAGAGCGCTGCAAGGCCACCGTCAACCTGGTGCCGGGCGACGAAATTGCCGCTGATGACGAGGGCGAATCGGAATCCCGCGTGTTGCTGGGCAAGCACCGCTGCCCGATCTGCGCCACGGCGATGGATGCCTACCTGCTGGACGAGAAGCACAAGCTGCACATCTGCGGTAACAACCCGGATTGCGCCGGCTACGAGATCGAGGAAGGCAACTACCGCATCAAGGGTTACGAAGGGCCGAGCCTGGAGTGCGACAAGTGCGGCAGCGAGATGCAGTTGAAGACTGGCCGCTTCGGCAAGTTCTTCGGTTGCACCAACCCGGCATGCAAGAACACCCGCAAGCTGCTCAAGAGCGGCGAGGCGGCGCCACCGAAGATGGACAAGGTGGACATGCCAGAGCTCAAATGTGAAAAGGTCGACGATACCTACGTGTTGCGTGATGGCGCTTCGGGGCTGTTCCTGGCCGCCAGCCAGTTCCCCAAGAACCGCGAAACCCGCGCACCACTGGTGTTGGAGATCGTGCCGCACAAGCACGAGATCGACCCGAAGTACCACTTCTTGTGCGATGCACCGCAGAAAGACCCGGAAGGCCGCCCTGCGGTGATCCGCTACAGTCGCAAGACCAAGGAGCAGTACGTGCAGTCCGAGGTGGACGGCAAGCCGACCGGCTGGAAGGCGTTTTACGACGGCAATGCGTGGAAGGTTGAAGACAAGCGCTGATTCTTTATCAGTCTCTGGCCTGCGCGCGCCCTTGTAGGAGCGGCCTTGTGTCGCGAAAGGGCTGCAAAGCAGCCCCAGGATTTCAGCGCAGATGCACAAATTGCTGGGGCTGCTTTGCAGCCCTTTCGCGACACAAGGCCGCTCCTACAGTTGACCGCGTTAACCGGTCAGGGGGGGCAAGCCCGCGAAGGGGCGCAAAGCGGCCCCAATCATTTATGATGCAGCTATCCGCCTTGCAGCCTTAGGGAGGGCACCGAAATGGCCCAGGAACTCTACACCCGCACCAACCAGAAACTGTTCTTCGCCGGCCTCGCCCTCGAGTCCATGGCCAAGGCTGAGCAAAGCCAGGCCATGAATGCCCAGGGCCTGGTCCAGGCCGAACGCGAGGCGGCACTGTTCCATCTCTACGGCGCACTGCTGGGCCTGTGCCATGAAATCGGTGGGTTCTACCGCCTGCCTGTGGTTGCAACGGTCGAGCAAGCACTGGCCGACGATGCCCTGAACGGTATCGCCATCCCTGAAGTAGCCGAGCTGCTGGAACTGGCCCGCCAGCGCGAAACCTGGCTGGCGCAAATGCTCGGTGCTTATGCCGATTTGTTCCGACCACCGGTCGCGAGAAAAGCACCGAAAACCGATGTTACCCAGCCCCTGATCCAGGCGGTCAATCTCGATGAACCCGAGCATCCGGCGCTGTCGCGTGCCGAGCTGGAAAGCTGGCGCAGCAACTTCAAGGGCCTGGTGCGACGTTTCCGTGACGCGTTGAGTGAGTGCTGATAGCTGCTACGGCTGGTACAATACTGGCCTTTCGCGGAGAACTGCCATTTATGTCTACGTCGTTTCTGGAAATTGTCGAGTTGCCTGATGGCCGCATCGAACTGCGTCGCGCCGAGGATGAGGGCTCTCTGGTAACCCTGGATTTTTCGGAAGACGCCAAGGCGTTTCTGCAGGGGCAGCATGTGGAAGTGGCCAAAGCCATGCTCAGCGTCGGCGTGCAGATGGCCGGCCGCCTGATGGATGGCGAGCTTGAGCGTGATGAAGGGCCGCGTGTGCTGCACTGAGGTGCAGCAGGGCGTCAGGTTTCATGCAGTGACAGGCAAAGCCTGAACATCAGCCGAGGCGGATGTTCAGGCTTTGTGCGTTTCCAGTACCGGCGGCGCGCAGCAATTGCTGGCGTGCAGTGGCGTTGACGCTGCCCAGCCAGCTGACCACGGTGTGGCTACGGCCCAGGCGCAAGGCTTCGCAGGCCAGTTGAAGCGGGCTTTGATTGCCGCGAGGTTGCAGCAGCAGGATACGTTCACGGTTGAGCCCGGCATCGCGCAGCCAGGCCTGGGTCAGGCTCGACGGTGGGGCGATCAGGGTCAGCCAGCGCGTCTCGTCCTCTTCGCTCAGTTCGCGTAACACTGGTGCCAGGAGGCTCTGGCAGTGCCCCGGGGCTCCGCGCAGCGACAGTTCGCTGAACAGCTCGGGCTGGCTGCTCTTGCGCGCCACTTCGCTGGCTTTCAGGCCAGGCAGTACGGGCTGAGCGAGGAATGCTTCGAACAATGGCAACTGGGCTTGCTCGGGTGCGTGAATGAACTGCTGCATGACGCCTCCTGGATCAGCGGCGAATGACGCCGACGCTCAAGCCCTCGATCACCAGCTCCTGTTCTTTCAGGTCGACTTCGATGGGGGCGAATTCGGGGTTTTCGGCAAGCAGCCAGACCTTGCTGCCTTCGCGCTTGAAGCGCTTGACGGTCACTTCGTCGCCGATGCGGGCCACGACGATCTGGCCATTGCGGGCTTCGCGGCAGGTGTGTACCGCCAGCAGGTCGCCATCGAAGATGCCGACGTCCTTCATGCTCATGCCGTGGACGCGTAGCAGATAGTCGGCCTGGGGGTGGAAGAAGTCGGGGTTGATGTTGCAGGATTGCTCGATGTGCTGTTCAGCAAGGATCGGCGCACCGGCGGCAACCCGGCCGATGATCGGCAGGCCGCTTTCT
Organism: Pseudomonas sp. NLJ1; assembly: GCF_049486705.1. Taxonomy (NCBI): domain Bacteria; kingdom Pseudomonadati; phylum Pseudomonadota; class Gammaproteobacteria; order Pseudomonadales; family Pseudomonadaceae; genus Pseudomonas; species Pseudomonas sp. NLJ1. Next base: position 4,584,499 of record NZ_CP137735.1, read on the forward strand.
TCGGCCTTGGCTTCGAGGCCGGGAATGCGAATGCCACGGGAGGCGCCCGGGGTCATCTCGATCGCGCCCTTGCGGGCGAGGGCCTTGAGGTGCTCCTCGGCGGCGTTGGGCGACTTGAAGCCCAGCTCCTGAGCGATCTCGGCGCGCGTCGGCGGGAAACCGTTGTCTTCCAGGCAACGCTTGATGAACGCGAGAATTTCGGCTTGGCGTGGCGTCAGTTTCAACATGGTGAGCGCTCTGTCTTTTTGTACAGTGACTGGGATTATATACAGTACTGGATGCGCTGCAAGCCAAAACCTGCAATAACAGCAGGAATGGCGCTTGCAGCCGCCCGTCTGGCGCTTTTAAATGGCGACCGGCCGGTCACCGAGCCTTGACAGAAGCAGGGCTGAAACGTATGTTTCAAACACCTGTTTGTCTGACGGAGTAGTCGGAGTAGTCATGGCCCAATCGGAAACCGTTGAACGCATTCTCGATGCTGCCGAGCAGCTGTTCGCGGAAAGGGGGTTCGCCGAAACCTCGTTGCGGCTGATTACCAGCAAGGCCGGGGTCAACCTGGCGGCGGTCAACTATCACTTCGGCTCCAAGAAGGCTCTGATCCAGGCAGTGTTCTCGCGCTTCCTGGGGCCATTCTGCGCCAGTCTCGAACGTGAGCTGGAGCGGCGCCAGGCCAAGCCGGAGCAAAAGCCGAGCCTCGAAGAGCTGCTGGAAATGCTGGTCGAGCAGGCGTTGGCCGTGCAGCCGCGCAGCAACAACGACCTGTCGATCTTCATGCGCTTGCTGGGCCTGGCCTTCAGCCAGAGCCAGGGCCACCTGCGGCGGTACCTGGAAGACATGTACGGCAAGGTGTTCCGCCGCTACATGCTGCTGGTCAACGAGGCCGCGCCGCGCATCCCGCCGCTGGAGCTGTTCTGGCGCGTGCACTTCATGCTTGGCGCCGCCGCCTTCAGCATGTCCGGCATCAAGGCCCTGCGTGCGATTGCCGAGACCGATTTCGGCATCAACACCTCGATCGAGCAGGTAATGCGCCTGATGGTGCCGTTCCTGGCTGCGGGCATGCGTGCCGATAGCGGTGTTACCGACGACGCCATGGCCGCCGCACAACTGCGCCCGCGCACCAAGACCAGCGCAAGCGCCACCACCGCCAAGGCCTGAAGGCTGGGCGGGGCAGGGCGCTTCGGCTAAGCTAGCGCCCATGCCCGACCTCGACTTCCTGTACATTTCCCTCGCCGATCAGCGCCTTTATGGTTTTGCCGATGGCCAGCTGCGCGTGCGCCTGCCGGTTTCCACGGCGCGCAACGGTGCTGGCGAGTGCAACGGCTCGGGTTGCACGCCACGTGGCCTGCACCAGGTGCGGGCGAAGATCGGCGCGGGCTTGCCGCTGAATGCGGTATTGGCCGGGCGACGCTGGACTGGCGAGGTATGGTCGCCGACTTTGCATGCGCAATACCCCGGCCGGGACTGGGTCCTCACTCGCATCCTCTGGCTCAGTGGCTGTGAGCCGGGGGTCAACCGCCTGGGCACGGTCGACACCTTCCGCCGTTATATCTATTTGCACGGCACCCCGGATACGGAACCCTTGGGCGTAGCGCTGTCCCATGGTTGCATACGCCTGCGCAACACCGATTTGCTAAGCCTGTTCGAACAGGTGCCGGCCCATTGCCCGGTGCGCATCGAGCAGGCCGCCTGCCCCCAGTGGGCTTCTCTCAGTCTTCAATGAAGGATTACCCATGACTGTCAGCCTGCAAGGCTCCTTGATGGTGGATATCGCCGGTAAATGGCTGACCGCCGAAGACCGTCACCTGCTGCGCCAGCCTGAAGTGGCCGGCCTGATCATCTTTGCCCGCAACATCGACAGCCCGCGCCAGGTGCGTGAACTGTGTGCGTCGATCCGTGCCATTCGCCCCGACCTGATCCTGGCGGTGGACCAGGAGGGCGGCCGGGTACAGCGCTTGCGCCAAGGCTTTGTGCGGCTGCCTGCGATGCGGGCGCTGGCGGATAATGACAACGCCGAGCACCTGGCCGAGCAATGCGGTTGGTTGATGGCGACCGAGGTGCTGGCGGTTGGCCTGGACCTCAGCTTTGCCCCGGTACTTGACCTGGACCACCAGCGCAGCGCCGTGGTGGGCAGCCGCGCCTTCGAGGGTGACCCGCTGCGTGCCACGCAACTGGCCGGGGCGTTCATCCGTGGCATGAATGCGGCGGGCATGGCGGCTTGCGGCAAGCACTTCCCAGGGCATGGCTGGGCCGAAGCAGACTCCCATGTGGCCATTCCCACCGATGAGCGCAGCCTCGAGCAACTGCGCCAGGCCGACCTGGTGCCGTTCACCCGCCTGAGCGGGCAACTGGCGGCAGTGATGCCGGCACATGTCATCTACCCGCAGGTCGACAACCAGCCGGCTGGCTTCTCGCGGCGCTGGTTGCAGGACATCCTGCGTGGCGAGCTGGGTTTCGACGGGGTGATCTTCAGTGACGATTTGTCGATGGCCGGCGCACATGTTGTCGGGGATGCGGCCAGTCGCATCGAAGCGGCACTGAGCGCCGGTTGTGATATGGGGCTGGTTTGCAACGATCGGGCGGCGGCGGAGCTGGCGCTAAGTGCGGCGCAGCGGATGAAGGTCAAACCTTCGCCGCGCATCGCAGGCATGCGCGGGCAAGGGTTTGCGCGGACTGACTATCGTCAGCAGCCTCGTTGGCATCAGGCATTGTGCGCATTGAGGGAGGCCCAACTGGTCGACTGACGAGGCTCGACCCTGCTCGGTCCGAAACAGGATCCTGCGTTTGCGATGCGCGTGTTGCGTGAGTACTCCGGGAAATGCTCTCCGGTGTACCAGGCGACCCGCATTCCAGAGACTCGGGCAAAGCGGAGATTTCTCCGTTTTGCCCGTAATGGGTTTCTGATTTTCGCTTAGAGGATTTTGTCATGACATTTTGTATGCAGGGGGCCTTGATGGTCGATATCGAAGGCACCGCGCTGACGCCCGAGGATCGTCAGTTGTTGGTCCAGCCTGAAGTAGCTGGTTTGATCATCTTTGCACGTAATATTGCCCACCCGCGTCAGGTGCGGGAGTTGTGTGCATCGGTACGCGCTCTGCGCCCTGACCTGCTCATAGCGGTCGACCAGGAAGGCGGGCGGGTGCAGCGCTTGCGTGAAGGGTTCGTCAGGTTGCCATCCATGCGGCAGATCGCCCAGAGCGATGATGCCGAGCGATTGGCTGGACATTGTGGCTGGTTGATGGCAACCGAGGTGCTGGCGATCGGGCTGGATTTGAGTTTTGCTCCAGTGCTCGATCTGGATCATGGGCGCAGTGCTGTCATTGGTGCACGTGCCTTCGATGGTGATCCTGAGCGTGTCACGCAACTGGGTGCAGCGTTCGTCCGTGGCATGACTGCGGCGGGCATGGCAGCATGCGGCAAGCATTTTCCGGGGCATGGCTGGGCTGAGGCTGATTCGCATGTGGCCATTCCCGTGGATGATCGCAGCCTGGATGAACTGCGCAAGGCGGATTTGGTGCCATTTACCCGATTGGCACGCCAACTGTCGGCAGTGATGCCAGCACATGTGATCTATCCCCAGGTCGATAGCAAACCTGCCGGTTTTTCCAGGCGCTGGCTTCAGGACATTCTCAGGGGAGAGCTTGGCTTCGAAGGCGTGATTTTCAGTGATGACCTGTCCATGGCCGGTGCCCATGTGGTCGGAGACGTTGCTGGTCGCGTCGAGGCTGCTTTCGGTGCGGGTTGTGATGTGGGCCTGGTATGTAATGACCGGGCTTCGGCAGAGCTTGCTCTGCTGGCTGCGCAGCGCTTGAAAGTCACGCCATCACCGCGCCTTGCTATGATGCGAGGCTTCAGTTTTGCGCGGACTGATTATCGCCAGCAGCCGCGGTGGCTGGAGGCGTTGGCGGCGTTGCGGGAGGCACAGTTGGTCGATTGACCGCGCCGGCCCCTTCGCGGGCATGCCCGCTCGCACAGGTGCAGCGCTGGTTTCGATATTAGTGTTGTACCTGTGCTGGCCTCTTCGCGGGTGAACCCGCTCCCACAGGTCCTGCGCTGTCCTTGAGGGCACTGGTGTCCCTGAGGGAGTGGGTGCGGCGCTGTTCTTGAGGGCACTGAGATCACTGTGGGAGCGGGTTTACCCGCGAAGAGGCCAGTACAGACAACATAAGACTCAGGTTCTACCGCCCGCGCTTCCCGGGCAGTGGCGCAAACAGTGCCTCGATCTCCTCATCCCCCAGCCGCCATTGCCCGGCCTGCCCGCCATCGAGCAGGCTCGCGGCCAATGCCGCCTTCTCCTGCTGCAACAGCTGGATCTTTTCTTCCACCGTCCCCCGGGTGATCAGCTTGAACACGAACACCGGTTTGTCCTGGCCAATACGGTAGGCGCGGTCGGTGGCCTGGTTTTCGCTGGCCGGGTTCCACCAGGGGTCGAAGTGGATGACCGTGTCTGCGGCCGTCAGGTTCAAGCCCACGCCACCCGCCTTGAGGCTGATCAGGAACACTTCGCTGTCACCCTGCTGGAACTGTTGCACCGGCGTGCGTCGGTCGCGGGTATCGCCGGTCAGCAGGCTGTAGCGGATCTTGCGCTTCTCCAGCTCCTGTTCGATCAGCGCCAGCATCGAGGTGAACTGCGAGAACAACAGCACCCGGCGCCCTTCGCTGAGCAGCTCTTCGAGCATTTCCAGCAGCGCGCCCAGTTTGCCCTTGTCGGCCTGGTTGCCTTTGCTTTCCACCCCTTTGACCAGACGCAGGTCGCAGCAAACCTGACGCAGCTTGAGCAACGCATCGAGAATGACGATCTGGCTGCGCGCGGCGCCATTGCGGGTGATCTCATCGCGGACTTTCTTGTCCATGGCCACCCGCACGGCCTCATAGGTGTCACGCTGGGCATCGCTAAGCTCGACCCAGTGCACCATCTCGGTCTTGGCCGGCAACTCGGTGGCCACCTGCTCCTTGGTGCGGCGCAGCAGGAATGGGCGGATGCGGCTGGCCAGGTGGGCCATGCGCTCGCTGTCGCCGTGGCGCTCGATCGGTGTGCGGTAATCCTGGTTGAAGCGCTTCAGGTCACCCAGCCAGCCAGGCATAAGGAAGTGGAAAATCGACCACAGCTCGCCCAGGTTGTTTTCCATTGGCGTGCCAGTCAGGCAGACCCGCTGATTGGCCCGCAGCTCGCAAACCGCGAGGGCGGCCTTGCTGGTGCTGCTCTTGATGTTCTGTGCCTCGTCCAGCACCAGCACATGCCAGGCCTGGGCACGCAGGTGTTCGAGGTCGCGCGGCACCAGGGCATAGGTGGTCAGGACCAGGTCGTATTCGTGCAGTTTGGCGAAATGCTTGCTGCGCCCCGGGCCTTGCAGGGCCAGCACGCGCAGCCCGGGGGCGAAGCGCTGGGCTTCGTCCAGCCAGTTGGGTACCAGGCTGGTCGGCATCACCGCCAGGGCCGGTGCGCTCAGGCGCCCGGACTGTTTCTCCAACAGCAGGTGTGCCAGGGCTTGCAGGGTCTTGCCCAGCCCCATGTCGTCGCCAAGGATGCCGCCGGTGCCCATCTCGCGCAGTGCCTGCAGCCAGTTCAGGCCTTGTTGCTGGTAAGGGCGCAGGCTGGCTTGCAGCCCGGTTGGCGGTTCTACCTGCAAGTCACGGGCATCGCGCAGGCGACGGCCCAGTTCGCGAACGTGCTCGCCGCCTTCCCAGTGCAGGGGCAGGCCTTCGATTTCGTTCAGGCGCGCGGCATCTGCACGGTCCAGGCGCAGCGTCGGGCCTGCGGCGTCTTCGTGCAGGTACAACTCGCCCAAGGTACCCATTACCGCCTTGATCCGGCCGTAGGGCAGGGCAACGCGCAGGGCCGGGGCATCGAGGCGGCCACGGTTGAGGTCGATCAGCAGGTGCTCGTCGTCACTGCGCCGGGCCAGTTCGCTGGGGCGCAGCAGTTCCGGGTTGCTGCGCAGCAGTTGCAGCACGATCGGCAGCAGGCTGTGGCGCTGGCCATCGACCACGATGCCCAGCTCCAGATCGAACCACTCATGACCGGGCGCTTCGTCGATGCTGGCGTACCAGTCGTCCACCTCCTGCAGGTTGAAGGCGAAGTCACGGTGGATGTCGATGTTCCAGCCGGCTTCGCGCAGGCGTGGCAGGCCTTCGCGGGCAAAGCGCAGCCAGGCTTCGTCATCGGGCAGCTGGAGCATTTCGCCGGCGCTGTCAGGCAGTGCCTTGCTCTGCCGGGTGGCGGCCTTGAAGCCCAGGTCGCGCAGCACCTTGCGCAGCGCCTGCTCGGCCTGCGGCTGGCGGCGGATGCGCTGGCTGGTGTTGTCGACCAGGCGGGTCAGCGGTTTTTCGTCGCTGCCGCTGGCGCGTAAACCGTCATAGTCGAACGCCAGTGCGGCCCGATGCTGCATCTGCCGCTGCATGCGGCCGGTCTTGGGCATGTAGGCGCTGAATTCAAGGCTGCCCAGCGTCAGGTGCGGTCTGGGTTGAACACTGTCGATTTCTTCACTGCGTACGCTTGTAGGCGTTGGCACCTGCCGATTCAGCGCATTCAACCGGTGGCTCAGGGGGATGATCAAGTGTTCGGGCACCGTAGGTGCGCTTGCCAGTTGGCTGGCAATGAACGGGTCAAGATCATGCACAAGCTTGCCAGTCATGCCCGTCTGGGTATCGATGTAATAGAGCGGGTCGAGCGGCAGTGCCAGGTCATGCATTCGCTCATCATGGTGCCACGCCCCACGATAGCTGCCGTTCTCAAGCCTCATCCAGCGAAACTCGGCCGGCAGTGTCGGCCCGGGGGCTAGTGGTAACAATTGCTCGCCATAGATCAGGCGGCCACTGCCCAATGCGAACTCGTACAGCTCTGCGCCTTGCTTTCCTTCCAGTCTTGCGATTGGCATGTTGGTGTTTTTGCCTAGGGCGTCAATCAGCCTGAGGATGCGCAGGTCCTCATCAGTTACGTAACGTGGCGTGTAGTAGAGCATCTCAGGCAGCGAGCTGGCACGGGCGAGTTTCAGCTGGCCATCGGCTTCGCGGGTGCCTTTGGATACGCTGAGCGTGCAAAGGCCGCGCTCATTAACGACCTTGTAGTAGAGCGACGGGCCTTTGCGTTTGGCAGGCTCGGCAGGCTTTGTCGGAGCTTCCAGGGCCTCGACCCAATGGGCGAGTTCAGGTGGGAGGTCCAGAGATTGCCGGGCTGCGTCAACCGTTGGGTGAGGGGCATCATGGCTGCCCTCGGCGTAATCTGGCCCACGTTCCAGCAAATAGAGTGCAGCCGCACAATGCTTGCAGTCTTTGCCCACCGGGCATGAGCAAGTGCCTCGGCACTCCAGGCCATCTTCCGTCATGTCCAGCGTGATGCGCTGGTAGTAGGTCCGGCCGCCGGAACCTGCGCACTGAGCGCGGACGGTCATGTCGAGGATGGACACGATTTCGCTTCTGCCTTCCTCGGCATAGTCCAGGCCGCGTTGCAGGGACTTGCGGTCAAACGCGAACGTCCAGCCGTCGTGCTCCCGCACAAAGAACTGTGCATCGCTCTCGCTCACATCACTGCTCCATCATCTCCGGGTCCATCACCGGCATTTTAGGCGTGCCTGGTGGTGTCACCTTCAGTAGCACCGCCAGGTGCCCGCCGTCGAGGAAGGTCAGCTGGCCGCCCTTGACGTTGCTGTTGCTCTGCTTGAACTGCTCGCTTTGCAGCACGCTGCCGTTGCCGTCCAGCTGGTTGACCCAGAAGTTGGCCTCGACCGCGATGAAGCGGCCCTCGGCGATGCTGAGGTTGCCTTCGATGGGGAAGTGGCCGAACTGCTCGGCGCCTTCGCCCAGGGCGATGCGGCTGGGCTCGCTGCCCACTTGCTGTTGCCAGGCCTTGTGCAGCAGCACGGTGTAGTCGGCGGTAGCTTCCAGGCGAGTGGCTTCGTCTTCCAGCGCCAGGCGGCGCTCGGCGTCCTTCTCCAGGCGTGGAGCGCCAGCGCTCCAGTCTTCGGGGGCGAACGGGCTGGTGAAGGCGGGCACGCTGTTCTGCCGCACCAGGATCATTTCTACCTGATACAAGCCTTCGGCGAAGGCGGCCGGGGCGAACAGCGCCAGCAGCAGGGTCAGGCAACGGATGGCACGCATGGATCTTCCTTAGGCAGGCTGTGGGGTCAGGCGCTCGAACAGCGCCTCCAGGGTATTGAAGCGTTCGTCGGGGCGTTCCATGGGCACCAGGAAGCGGAACTGGGTGGCGCCTTCGAACTTGTAGCGTTTGGGCTGGCCCTGGATCAGCTTGATCAGGGTCAGCGGGTCGACCGGGGTCTCGGCTTCGAACTCGATCTTGCCGCCGTTGGGGCCGGCGTCGACCTTCTTGATGCCGAGCTTTTCCGCGTGCAGCTTGAGCGAGGTCAGGCGCATCAGGTTCTTGGTCGGCTCGGGCAGCAGGCCGAAGCGGTCGATCATTTCCACCTGCAGGTCCTTGAGGCCTTCTTCGTCGGCAGCCGAGGCAATGCGCTTGTACAGGATCAGCCGCGCATGCACATCGGGCAGGTAGTCCTCGGGGATCAGTGCCGGCAGGCGCAGGTTGATTTCCGGGCCGCCGCCCAGCGGCTGCTCGAGGTTGGGCTGGGTGCCCTTGCGGATCGCCTTGACCGCGCGCTCGAGCATTTCCATGTACAGGGTAAAGCCCACCGCCTGGATCTGCCCGCTCTGGCCTTCGCCCAGCAGCTCGCCGGCGCCGCGAATTTCCAGGTCGTTGGTGGCCAGCACGAAGCCGGCGCCGAGGTCCTGGGTGTTGGCGATCGCCTCCAGGCGTTTTTCGGCGTCGGCGCTGACCTTCTGCCGGGTTGGCGTCAGCAGGTAGGCATAGGCCTGGTGGTGGCTGCGGCCAACCCGGCCGCGCAGCTGGTGCAGCTGGGCCAGGCCGAACTTGTCGGCGCGCTCGATGACGATGGTGTTGGCGCTGGGCACGTCGATGCCGGTTTCGATGATGGTGGAGGCGACCAGCACGTTGAAGCGCTTGTGGTAGAAGTCGCTCATCACCTGTTCCAGCTCGCGCTCGCGCATCTGCCCGTGGCCGATGCCGATGCGTGCCTCGGGCACCAGCTCGGCAAGCTCGGCGGCGCATTTCTCGATGGTTTTCACATCGTTGTGCAGGTAGTACACCTGGCCACCGCGCAGCAACTCACGCAGCAGCGCTTCCTTGACCGTGCTCTTGTTCTGCTCCATGACGAAGGTGCGTACCGACAAACGGCGCGCCGGCGGCGTGGCGATGATAGACAGGTCGCGCATGCCCGCCACTGCCATGTTCAGCGTACGCGGGATCGGCGTGGCGGTGAGGGTGAGGATATCCACCTCGCTGCGCAGGGCCTTGAGCTGTTCCTTCTGGCGCACGCCAAAACGGTGCTCTTCGTCGATGATGGCCAGGCCCAGGTCCTTGAAGCGCACATCGTCCTGCAGCAGCTTGTGGGTGCCGATGAGGATGTCGATCTTGCCTTCGGCCAGCTCGGCGGCGGCGCTGGCCACTTCCTTGGCCGACTTGAAGCGGCTCATCACCTCCACGCGCACCGGCCAGTCGGCGAAGCGGTCGCGGAAGCTGTTGTAGTGCTGTTGGGCGAGCAGGGTGGTGGGCACCAGCACGGCCACCTGGCGGCCGCTGTGCACGGCGATGAACGCCGCGCGCATGGCCACTTCGGTCTTGCCGAAGCCGACGTCGCCACACACCAGGCGGTCCATCGGCTTGGGTGCCAGCATGTCTGCGCGCACGGCTTCGATGGCGGCCTGCTGGTCGGGGGTTTCCTCGAACGGGAAGCCGGCGCTGAAGGTGGCGTAGTCGGCGGATGGGTCGGCAAATGCATAGCCCTTGCGCGCGGCGCGGCGGGCATAGATGTCGAGCAGTTCGGCGGCCACGTCGCGCACCTGTTCGGCAGCTTTGCGCTTGGCCTTCTGCCAGGCCTCCGAGCCCAGCCGGTGCAGTGGTGCCAGGGCGTCGTCGCTGCCGGTGTAGCGGGCGATCAGGTGCAGGTTGGCCACGGGCACGTACAGCTTGGCGCCCTCGGCATATTCCAGGGTGAGGAATTCGGCGGCCTGGCCGTCGATTTCCAGGGTGGCCAGGCCCAGGTAGCGGCCCACGCCATGGTCGATGTGCACCACCGGCGCACCTTCGCGCAGCTCGGTCAGGTTCTTGATCACCGCGTCGTTGGCGGTTTCGCCACGCTTGTCGCGGCGCCGGCGCTGCATGACCCGCTGGCCGAACAGCGGGCTTTCGGCGATCAGGGCCATGGCTGGCTCGTCCAGCAGCAGGCCCTCGTCCAGCGGGGCGATGGTGATTGCCAGGCGCTCGCTGCCGGTGATGAAGTCGGCCCAGCCGTCGACGGTGTGCGGGCGCAGCTTCAGCCGCTCGAGCAGTTCCAGCAGCACTTCGCGGCGGCCCGCCGATTCGGCGGTGAATAACACCCGGCCGGGGAACTGGTCGAGGAAGTTGGCCAGTTCGGCCAGGGGCTGGTTGGCCTTGGCCTCGATTGCCAGGTTGGGCAGGGCGCGCGCCGGGAAGCGCTCGCGGCCCACGCCCGGGTCGAGGTCTTCGGTGCTGACCACTACCCGTGGCCATTGCTTGAGCCGGGCGAAGCAGTCTTCCACTGGCAGGAACAGCTCGGCCGGCGGCAGCAGCGGCCGGCTCAGGTCGCCACGGCGGTCTTCATAACGCCCGCGCACGTCGTTCCAGAAGTGTTCGGCGGCCTGTTCCACACCGGGCAGCGAGAACACCTGGGTGTCGGCCGGCAGGTAGTCGAACAGGGTCGAGGTTTCTTCGAAGAACAGCGGCAGGTAGTACTCGATGCCGGCGGGGATGATGCCGCTGGCCAGGTCCTGGAAGATCGCGCTGCGACGGAAATCGACATCGAAGCGTTCGCGGAAGCGCGCCTTGAAGCGGGTCACTTCCTCTTTCTGCATCGGGAACTCTCGCGCCGGCAGCAGGCGCACCGAATCCACCTTGTCGATCGAGCGCTGGGTCTCGGGGTCGAAGGTGCGCAGCGTCTCTATCTCGTCATCGAACAGGTCGATGCGGTAGGGCAGCTTGCTGCCCATCGGGAACAGGTCGATCAACGCGCCGCGCACGGCGAACTCGCCATGCTCGTAGACAGTGTCGACGCAGCGATAGCCACTGGCCTCCAGGCGCAGGCGCATCTGCTCCACATCGATGGTCTGGCCCACGTCCAGCACCAGGCTGCTGCCCAGCAGGAAGCGGGTCGGCGCCAGGCGGTGCAGGGCGGTGGTGACCGGCACCACGAGGATGCCGTGGCTCAGCTCCGGCAGGCGGTAGAGGCTGGCGATGCGCTGGGAAATGATGTCCTGGTGCGGCGAGAACAGGTCGTAGGGCAGGGTTTCCCAATCGGGGAACGGCAGCACCGGCAGGTCCGGGGCAAAGAAGCGAAGTTCCTGTTCCAGACGATCGGCAGCCTGGCTGTCGGCAGTCAGCAGCAAAGTGAAGCGGCCCGCGCTGCTGGCGGCCTCGGCGATGGCCAGGCTGAGGGCGGCACCGGGTAGATTGCCCCAGGTTTGTTTGCCGGCCGTGGCCGACATTTGCGGTAGGCGCAGAACTGACACGGGAGATTGCACTCCAAGCGTTGCGGCAAAGAGATCGATTGTACCGGTGACGGTGCCGGCTGTCAGGCTCGAAAGGGCGTGTTCGCTGGCTTGCGTTACCGCGACAGGCGCTCATTGCCCGTAACGCGTTGGGGCGTCATAATGTAGCCCCTTTTTTCTGTCCCTACATGTGGAAGGTTCCCGTGACTCAGAAGCCCGACCAGTGTCTTGGTGAGTGGATCGATCGTGAAGCCCTGGCTGAAGCGATGATCCCGCTTATCGGTCAGCTCTACCGCAACAACAACGTGGTGAGCTCGATTTATGGCCGTAGCCTGATCAACCGTTCGGTTATCTCGATCCTCAAGGCGCACCGCTTTGCGCGTCATCGTCAAGCCGACGAAACCGAACTGTCCGTCCACGAGACATTCCCCCTGCTCAAGGCCATGAGCGAGCTGAAACTGGGCGCCGCTTCGGTCGACCTGGGCAAGCTGGCCAACAAGTTCAAGCAGGAAGGCAATGGCCGCACTGCCGAGCAGTTCGTCCGTGAAGAACTGGCCGAGGTGGTTGGCCAGCAGAACGCTTCGGCGCGCAAGGGCACCGACGTTGTCCTGTACGGCTTCGGCCGCATCGGCCGCCTGCTGGCACGCATCCTGATCGAGAAGACCGGTGGCGGCGACGGCCTGCGCCTGCGCGCCATCGTCGTGCGCAAGGGCGCCGAGAACGACCTGGTCAAGCGTGCCAGCCTGCTGCGCCGTGACTCGGTGCACGGCCCGTTCGATGGCACCATCACCATCGACGAAGCCAACAACACCATTACCGCCAACGGCAACCTGATCCAGGTTATCTACGCCAAGAGCCCGAGCGAAGTCGACTACACCCAGTACGGCATCGACAACGCGCTGATCGTCGACAACACCGGCGTATGGCGTGATGCCGACGGCCTGGGCCAGCACCTGGCCTGCCCGGGCGCTGCCCGCGTGATCCTCACCGCACCTGGCAAGGGCGCGCTGAAGAACATCGTGCACGGCATCAACCACGGTGACATCACTGCCGATGACAAGATCATCTCGGCCGCTTCCTGCACCACCAACGCCATCGTGCCGGTGCTCAAGGCCATCAACGACCAGTACGGCATCGTCAACGGCCACGTCGAAACCGTTCACTCGTTCACCAACGACCAGAACCTGATCGACAACTTCCACAAGGGCAGCCGCCGTGGCCGTGCCGCGCCGCTGAACATGGTCATCACCGAAACCGGCGCCGCCACTGCTGCCGCCAAGGCACTGCCAGTGCTGAAAGGCAAGCTGACCGGCAACGCCATTCGCGTACCGACGCCGAACGTTTCGATGGCCATCCTCAACCTGAACCTCGAGAAGGCCACCAGCCGCGACGAGATCAACGAGTACCTGCGCCAGACCGCCATGCACTCGGAACTGCACAAGCAGATTGATTACGTCAGCTCGCAGGAAGTGGTTTCGACCGACTTCGTGGGCTCGCGCCACGCTGGTGTGGTTGATGCCGAAGCGACCATCGCCAACGACAACCGTGTTGTTCTGTACGTCTGGTACGACAACGAATTCGGTTACAGCTGCCAGGTGGTTCGTGTGATGGAAGAGATGGCCGGTGTGAACCCGCCAGCGTTTCCACGCTGATACGCTTGTAAGGCAATGAAAAAACGGGAACCTTCGGGTTCCCGTTTTTTTATCCGGAATTTTTGTTGCCTGTGCCGGCTTCTTCGCGGGTAAACCCGCTCCCACAGGGCCGCAGCGTCCGTGAGGGCAGTGGTATACCTGTGGGAGCGGGTTTACCCGCGAAGAGGCCGGCACAGGCAACCGAGAAGTCAAACCTTGCGCACAGTCTTGATGCTCATCCTCATGCTCCTGACCGCCTGCAACCAGGGCCCCACCCTGGAGCGCCTGGGCGGCCCGACCATGGGCAGCAGCTACAGCATCCAGTATGTGCGCGAACCCGGCGGCCCGGCGCCGGTCCAGGTGCAGGCGGCGGTCGAAACCATCCTGCACGACATCGATCAGCACTACTCGACCTACCGCGGCGACTCCACCGTCAGCCAGTTCAACCAGTTGCCCGCCGACCAGTGCCTGGTCTTGCCGCCCGACATGCTCGAACTGGTCAGCCTTGGTCAGCACCTGGCCGAGCAGAGCAAGGGCGCCTTCGACCTCACCGTCGAACCCTTGCTCGACCTGTGGGGCTTCGGCCCCCAGGCCCGTCACGAGCAGGTGCCCGAGCCGTCGGCCCTGGCCCAGGTGCGCCAGCGCGTGGGCTACCGGCATTTGCACATCGACGGCCAGGCCCTGTGCAAGGATGCCCCGGTGCAGCTCGACTTCAACAGCATCGCCGCCGGCCATGCCGTCGACCTGATCGCCGCGCGCCTGCAGGCCATGGGCGTGGCCAGCTTTGTTGCCGAAGCCACCGGCGAGCTCAAGGCCGCTGGCCGCAAACCCGATGGCAGCCCCTGGCGCATCGCCCTGGAGCTGCCCCGTGAAGATCGCCAGATAGCCCGCCAGATCATCCCGGTCAATGGCCTTTCGGTATCAACCTCGGGTGACTATCGGCACTATTTCGAGGAGAATGGCCGGCGCTATTCGCACACCTTCGATGCCCGCCTTGGGCGCCCGGTGCAGCACGACCTGGCCGCGGTCACCGTGCTCGATGCCTCGGCGCTGCACGCTGACGGCTATTCGACGCTGTTGTTGATCCTCGGCCCGGAACGTGGCTGGGATTTTGCCGTGGCGCATGGCCTGGCCGCGGTATTGGTGACTCGGGCCGAGGGTGGTTTCGTCTCCCGAGCTACGCCCGCATTCGAACGGGCAGTGAAAGGCGAATGAAAGCACAAGCAGGGATGATCGCCGCCAGGGAATGGTTCACACATGTAGTGCGGGCAAAATTGGCCTACGACGCGACCAAGGGTTAATGTGCGCGGCGTTCACGCTTGATTAGACTGCACCCGAATTTTCTCATGACGCCCCGGCGGCATGATCGCGCCCCGCGAGCGACCGTGGCTTGCGGGCCAGTTCTGAAGGAGTACGCATGGCTGTCTACAACTACGACGTAGTGGTGCTGGGTTCCGGCCCGGCCGGAGAAGGTGCGGCAATGAACGCCGCCAAAGCAGGGCGCAAGGTGGCGATGGTCGATAGCCGTCGCCAGGTCGGGGGCAACTGCACCCACCTGGGCACCATCCCGTCCAAGGCACTGCGTCACTCGGTGCGGCAGATCATGCAGTTCAACACCAACCCGATGTTCCGTGCCATCGGTGAGCCGCGCTGGTTCTCGTTCCCGGACGTACTGAAAAGCGCCGAAAGGGTCATCGCCAAGCAGGTAGCGTCGCGCACCGGCTACTACGCACGTAACCGCGTGGATGTGTTCTTCGGCACCGGCAGCTTCGCCGACGAGCAGACCGTCGAAGTGGTCTGCCCCAATGGTGTGGTGGAAAAGCTCAACGCCAAGCACATCATCATTGCCACCGGCTCGCGCCCGTACCGCCCGGCCGACATCGACTTCCACCACCCGCGCGTCTACGACAGCGACACCATCCTCAGCCTCAGCCATACCCCGCGCAAGCTGATCGTGTACGGTGCCGGCGTGATCGGTTGCGAATACGCCTCGATCTTCAGTGGCCTGGGTGTATTGGTAGAGCTGGTGGACAACCGTGGCCAGTTGCTGAGCTTCCTGGACTCGGAAATTTCCCAGGCGCTGAGCTACCACTTCAGTAACAACAACATCACCGTGCGCCACAACGAAGAGTATGAGCGCGTCGAAGGCCTGGACAATGGGGTGATCCTGCACCTGAAGTCGGGCAAGAAAATCAAGGCCGACGCCTTGCTGTGGTGCAACGGCCGTACCGGCAACACCGACAAGCTGGGCCTGGAAAACATTGGCATCAAGGTCAACAGCCGTGGCCAGATCGAGGTCGACGAGGCCTACCGCACCAGCGTGCCGAACATCTACGGTGCCGGCGACGTGATTGGCTGGCCGAGCCTGGCCAGTGCCGCCCATGACCAGGGCCGCTCTGCCGCTGGCAGCATCGTGGATAATGGCAGCTGGCGCTTCGTCAATGATGTGCCGACCGGCATCTACACCATTCCGGAGATCAGCTCGATCGGCAAGAACGAGCAGGAACTGACCCAGGCCAAGGTGCCGTACGAAGTGGGCAAGGCCTTCTTCAAGAGCATGGCCCGTGCACAGATCGCAGGTGAGCCGCAAGGCATGCTGAAGATCCTGTTCCACCGCGAAACACTGGAGGTGCTGGGCGTGCACTGCTTCGGCTACCAGGCTTCGGAAATCGTCCACATCGGCCAGGCGGTGATGAACCAGCCGGGCGAGCTGAACAACCTGAAGTACTTCGTCAACACCACGTTCAACTACCCGACCATGGCCGAAGCCTATCGGGTAGCGGCCTATGACGGCCTGAACCGGCTTTTTTGAGCGGCTCCGACCGGTGGCCTGAGCCGGTCGGAGAGACCGATTTCAACCCTGCCCGAGGGTGGTCCTGGCCAAACCGGGAAAGTCTGTAATCAGGCTGTCCACGCCAAAATCAGCGAGCCGGCGCATCAGTGCCGGTTCGTTGACCGTCCACACCGACACGTGCAAACCCTGGCCCTGGGCTTTCAACAGGCGCTCGGGGGTGCACAGTGTCCAGTTCAATGCCAGCAGATCGCAGCCGTAGTTCTGTGCCACTTTCAGCGGGTCGAGCCAGGCGTACTCGGCAACCAGCCCGCGCTTGACGTCCGGCACCAGTTCCAGGGCAGCACCCAGCACTTCGCGTGAGCTGGAGGTGATGGTCACCTTGTCCAGCAGGCCGTACTGCTGGGCCAGTTCGCGTATCGCCAGCACGGTGGTGGCGGCTCGGGTGCGCGAGGCGCTTTTCACCTCCAGTTGCCAGTGCTCGAACGGGCATTTCTCGAACAGTTCCTCCAGTTTCGGGATCGGGCAGGGCTGGACGTGGCCCGGGCCGCCTTTGCGGGCATCGATCCTGACCAGTTCGGCGGCCGGGTGCTCGACCACCTTGCCGCGTTTGCCGGTGGTGCGCTTGAGGGTTGGGTCGTGGATCACCATCAGCTCGTTGTCGGCCGACAGGTGCAGGTCCAGCTCGCAGCGGGTCACGCCATGGGCGAGGCACTGCTGGAAGCTCTTCAGGGTATTCTCGGGCGCTTCGCCCTTGGCGCCGCGGTGGCCGTAGATCAGGGTCACGTTCGTTCCTTCAAATCAGAGAAAAATGGGCTCAGGAGGCGGGGTCGTTCTGTTCCAGCTGCTGGCGCCGTTGCTGCTGCTGGCGCTGCAGGATGTAGCGGGCCAGCAATTGCCGTTGGGCGTCGGTCATGTCGGTGAATTCGGTGCCGACCTCGAAGCCGCCTTGCGGGCGTGGGTCGCAATGGGTGACCTTGCCGCGCAGCAGCAGGCCATGGGCGCGCGGCATCAGCACCATCTTCACCTTCACCCGGGTGCCGGGGGCAACCGCTGTGGCTTGCGCGAACTCGATGCCGCCCTCGGAGATGATCACCGGCTGGGGCTGGCCAATTTCGCCGATCAGGGTCTGGGCAACCACCGCGCTGAGCAGGTCGAGGCGTTTGTTCTGCGCGCGCAGGAAGGCGGCGAGGGTGCGGTCCTTTTCGCTCAGCTGGCGCAGCAGGTGCTGCGACTCGAAGTCGGACAGGTGCAGTTCGCTGAGCAGGTTGAACAATGGCGAATCATCTTGCAACACATCTGGGTCAAGGGCTTCGGCCGCACTGAGGGGGCTGATTTGAAGTGCGATCCGATCTTCGATGCGGTAGTATTCGCGGCGATCTTCTTCGTCTAATGTCGTCATGGCGAACCCAAGGTAGCGGCGGTGGTCCGAGTGTAAAGCCGCCGTAGGCGCCTCGCCACAAGGACGTTCCCTTTCATCCGAACAAGCCCCGACATGTTCAGACCTCTTTTCGCATTCATCGGCACGCGTTATACCCGTGCCAAACGTCGCAATCACTTCGTCTCGTTCATTTCCCTGACCTCGATGATCGGCCTCGCCCTGGGCGTGGTGGTGATGATCGTGGTGCTCTCGGTGATGAACGGTTTCGACCACGAGATGCGTACCCGCGTGTTGGGCATGATCCCCCATGCCACGCTGGAGAGCGGCCAGCCCATTGCCGACTGGCCGGCCCTTGCCCAACAAGTAAAGCAGAATCCGCAGGTGCTGGCGGTTGCGCCCTTCACCCAGATGCAGGGCCTGCTGACCCATGAAGGCAAGGTGCAGAAGGTGCTGCTCAACGGCATCGACCCGGCCCGCGAACGCGAAGTGTCGATCATCGACAGGTTCGTCCTGCAAGGCCGCCTCGACCAGCTGGCGCCGGGCGAGTGGGGCATCATGATCGGCGACAAGGCCGCGGCCAAGCTGGGCGTGGGCATCGGCGACAAGCTCACCTTCGTCGCCCCCGAGGTCAGTGTGACCCCGGCCGGCATGTTCCCGCGCATGAAGCGTTTCACTGTAGTCGGCACCTTCCACGTGGGCGCGGGCGAGATCGACGGCTACCTGGGGCTGACCAACATCAGCGACCTCTCCCGCCTGCACCGCTGGAAGCCCGACCAGGTCCAGGGCCTGCGCCTGAAGTTCGACGACCTGTTCCAGGCGCCGCGGGTGGCCTGGGACATCGCCCAGCACCTGGGTGACCAGGAGTTCTACAGCCGTGACTGGACCCGCACCCACGGCAACCTGTACCAGGCGATCCGCATGGAAAAGGCCATGATCGGCCTGCTGTTGTTGCTGATCGTGGCGGTGGCGGCGTTCAACATCATTTCCACCCTGGTGATGGTGGTCAACGACAAGCGTGGCGACATTGCCATCCTGCGTACCCTGGGCGCCACACCCGGGCAGATCATGCTCATCTTCATGGTCCAGGGCACGGTGATCGGGGTGATCGGTACCTTGATCGGCGCCGTGGTCGGGATCGTCGCCGCGCTGAACGTGAGTGCGGTGATCGCCGGCATCGAGAAACTGATCGGGCACAAGTTCCTCAACGCCGATGTGTACTTCATCGATTACCTGCCGTCGCAGATCCAGGCCCAGGACGTGTACATGGTCTGCGGTGCAGCGCTGGTCCTGAGTTTCTTCGCCACCCTGTACCCGGCCTGGCGTGCGGCCCGCACCCAGCCTGCAGAGGCGCTACGTTATGAGTGAGTCGCGCATGAGTGATAAAGCCGTTCTGAGTTGCCGCAACCTGGGCAAGTCCTACGACGAGGGCCCGGAGTCGGTGCAGGTGCTGTCCGGTCTCAACCTCGAGCTGCACGCCGGTGAGCGGGTAGCCATCGTGGGTAGCTCCGGTTCGGGCAAAAGTACCTTGCTCAACTTGCTGGGCGGCCTCGACCGGCCGACCCAGGGCAGCGTCTGGCTGGCCGGCGAGGAGCTGTCGGCACTGGGTGAGCGTGCCCGTGGCCTGCTGCGCAACCGCGAGCTGGGCTTTGTCTACCAGTTCCACCACCTGCTGCCGGAATTCACTGCCATCGAGAACGTGTGCATGCCGTTGCTGATCGGCCGCACAGCCATCCCCGAGGCCCGCGAGCGTGCCGAGGCGCTGCTCAAGCGCGTGGGCCTGGCCCACCGCTTGAACCACAAGCCGGCCGAGCTGTCCGGTGGTGAGCGCCAGCGGGTGGCGATTGCCCGGGCACTGGTCAATCGCCCCGGCCTGGTAATGCTCGACGAGCCGACCGGCAACCTCGACCACCACACCGCCCAGGGCATCCAGGAGTTGATGCAGGAACTGTCCAGCGCGTCCCGCACGGCGTTTCTGGTGGTCACCCACGACCTCAACCTGGCACGCCAGATGGACCGTGTATTGAAGCTCGACGACGGCCACCTGGTGGCGATCTGATCGACTGCACGGGGCGGCCGGTGCCGCCCCGTTTTCCTGTTTTCATTGGGTGATTTCGTACATGTTCAGACCCTTGCCCATCTTCATCGGCGCGCGCTACACCCGAGCCAAGCGCCGCAACCACTTCATCTCGTTCATCTCGATGACCTCGATGATCGGCCTGTCGCTGGGCGTGCTGGCGATGATCGTGGTGCTGTCGGTGATGAACGGCTTCCAGCGCGAAATGAGTTCGCGCATCCTCGGCCTGGTGCCGCATGCCGCCATCCTCGGCGTGCAGCCGCTGGACGACTGGCACAAGGTGGCCGAAGCGGCCATGCGCGACCCGGCGGTGATGGCGGTGGCGCCGATTACCGAAATGGAAGGCATGCTGTCGTTCAAGGGTGCGATGCAGCCGATCCAGGTGGGCGGTATCGACCCGGCCGAAGAGGGCAAGGTTTCGATCGTCGGCCAGCATATCGTCCAGGGCCGGCTGCAGGACCTGCAGCCGGGTGAGTTCGGTGTGGTCATCGGTGAGCTGACTGCGCGGCGCTTCCGCCTGAATACCGGCGACAAACTGACCCTGATCGTGCCGGAAATCAGCAAGGAGCCTGGCGGCATCACCCCGCGCATGCAGCGCCTGACCGTGGTCGGCATTTTCAAGGTCGGCGCCGAGCTGGACGGCTCGCAGGCTTACATTCATGTCGCCGATGCCGGCGCCATGCAGCGCTGGGCGCCGGGCCAGGTGCAGGGCGTTCGCCTGAAACTGCACGACCTGTATGCCGCGCCGCAGGTGTCCAAGGCCATCGCTGCCGGGCTGGGCGATGCCTACCGCGCCGATGACTGGTCGCATACCCAGGGCAGCCTGTTCAGCGCCATGAAGATGGAAAAGACCATGATCGGCCTGCTGTTGCTGATGATCATCGCGGTGGCGGCGTTCAACATCATCGCCACCCTGGTAATGGTGGTGAACGACAAGGGGCCGGACATCGCCATCCTGCGCACCCTGGGCGCCACGCCGGCGCAGATCATGGGCACGTTCATGGTCCAGGGCAGCCTGATCGGCATTGTCGGGACGCTGATTGGTGGTGTGCTGGGGGTGATTGCGGCGTTCAACGTCAGCCAGATCGTCGGTTGGCTGGAGCGGGTGAGCGGGCAGCACATCTTTACTTCGGATGTGTACTTCGTCAGCAGCCTGCCGTCGCAGTTGCAGTGGGGGGATGTAGCGCTCATCTGCACTGCCGGGTTGGTGATGAGCTTCCTGGCGACCATTTACCCGGCTTATCGGGCATCGCAGGTGCAGCCGGCGATTGGCCTGGCAGTTTGAGTAACTGTTGAGGGCCTCATCGCCGGCAAGCCAGCTCCCACAAGTACAGCGCATGCCTTGGGCTTGATGCGATCCTGTGGGAGCGGGTTTACCCGCGAAGAATCCAGCACGGTGCATGGCACCGGCTTAGCCGGTGTTCGCGGGTGAACCCGCCCCCACAGGGATCGTGCCAGCCCCGATGTCACCGGTCTTCAGTGAAATCGATCACGAATCGCGTCCATCCGTCCGCACACTCCGCCCTGATGCGCCCACCATGGGCCTGCACGATCGACCGGGTAATCGCCAACCCCAACCCGGCATGCTCACTACTGCCTTCCCGCCGCGCCGGGTCCACTCGGTAGAAACGATCGAACAGCCGCGGTAGCACCGTCGGCTCGATAGCTGCCCCGGTATTGGCCACGCCAATCCTCGGCCCTGACCCCAAGGTCACCCGTATCTGCCCTCCCGCCGGGGTAAAGCGCAAGGCATTGTCCAGCAAGTTGGACAGCGCCCGGCGCAGCATATGCCGGTCGCCCTGCAGCAGCGCTTCACCCTCGCGCAGCATCTGCACGCCGCTGTCTTCTGCCAGCGGCGCGTAGTACTCCAGCAGCGCATCCACCTCATCATGCAGCACCAGCGGTGCTTGCCCCGGTACCAGCAGGCCATGGTCGGCCTTGGCCAGGAACAGCATGTCGTTGATCATCTGCGCCATCCATTGCAGCTCTTCGAGGTTGCCGTGCAGGGCTTCGCGGTATTCCTCCAGGCTGCGTGGGCGGGTGAGGGTGACCTGGGTGTGGGTCAGCAGATTGGACAGCGGCGTGCGCAGTTCGTGGGCGATGTCGGCAGAGAATGCCGACAGGCGCTGGAAGGCATCGTCCAGCCGCTGCAGCATGGCGTTCATCGCGGTCGCCAGCTCGGCCAGCTCCTCGGGCATCTGTGCCACCGGCAGGCGGGTGGTGAGCGAGCGCGCCGATACGCTGGCCGCCACCTGGCCCATCTGCCGCAATGGGCGTAACCCGCGGCGTGCTGCCCAGGCGCCGAGCAGCGCCGTGGCCAGCGCCGACAGGCCTACCGTCAGCCAGATCAGCCGTTGCATGCCCTGCAGAAAGTGCTGGTGGTGGGTGATGTCGAGGTACAAGGTCAGTTGTGGCGACTGTGGGGCGCCTTGCGCCAGGTGCACGGCCAGGCTGCGGTAGTCGGTGCCTTGCGCATGCAGGGTGGCCAACCCGTCGGGCAGTGGCGCCGGGGGCAGGCCTGTGCGGCTTTCGAACCAGGTGGCGCCGTCGCTGCCGTTGATGCGCAGGGCCAGGTCGGCCTGGTGGCCCAGTTCATCGCGCAAGGCGGGCAGGCGCGCCTGCAGCTCGGCTGGGGTGGTGATGCCGGCGAGTTGGGTGCGGAACAGCGACAGGCGAGAGTCCAGCAGCTGTTGGTCCAGTTCGACGAAGTGCTGTTCGCTGGCCCGGCTGAATATCAGGCCGGCGCCGAGCGAGACAGCGGCAGTGCAGGCGGCGAACAGCAGGGCCAGGCGGCTGCCGAGTGAGACCCGGCGCATCACTCAGTGCGCTCTTCGAGTACATAGCCCATGCCGCGTACGGTATGGATCAGCTTGTTGGGGTGCGGGTCGTCGATCTTCAAGCGCAGGCGGCGGATCGCCACCTCGATCACATTGGTGTCACTGTCGAAGTTCATGTCCCACACCTGCGAGGCGATCAGCGATTTGGGCAGCACCTCGCCCTGGCGGCGCAGCAGCAGTTCAAGCAGGGCGAACTCCTTGGCGGTCAGGTCGATGCGCTGGCCGGCGCGTTCGGCGCGGCGGCGGATCAGGTCCAGGCGCAGGTCGGCCAGGCCCAGGGTGGTGTCCTGGCTGGGGCTGGCGCCCCGGCGCAGCAGGCTGCGCACCCGCGCCAGCAGTTCGGAGAAGGCGAATGGCTTGACCAGGTAATCATCGGCGCCCAACTCCAGGCCGTGCACCCGGTCTTCCACGGCATCGCGGGCGGTGAGGAACAGCACCGGGGTGTCCAGGCCTGCCTGGCGCACGGCCTGGAGGATCTGCCAGCCGTCACGGCCGGGCAACATCACGTCGAGAATGAGCAGGTCGTGGTCGCCGGTCAGGGCGAGGAACTGGCCGGTCTCGCCGTCGGTTGCCAGTTCGGTGGCGAAGCCAGCCTCGTTCAGGCCCTGGCTCAGGTACTGGCCGGTGCGGGCCTGGTCTTCGACGATCAGCAGTTTCATTGGGTGAATTGACTCCAGCAAACGGCACAAAACCCTGTGGGAGCGGGTTTACCCGCGAAGAATTCAACACGGTGCATGGCACCGGCTTTGCCGGTGTTCGCGGGTGAACCCGCTCCCACAGGGATTGGATGATGCTGAGATGATACGTGACGATGCACTCGCTCGCCGCAACCTGACGAAGATGTAATCCCGCTGACTTGCGCTCCAAGGCGAGGTGCAAAACCGGTAGACTAGGGGCAATTTCGAACCTTCAGGTCAGTTTCCATGCATCCCGCTGCCGAACATTCCCCGCTGGGCAAGTCCAGCGAATACATTGCCACCTATTCCCCGGAGCTGCTGTTCCCGATTCCGCGTACCGCCAAATGGGCCGAGCTGGGCGTCACCGCCCAGACTTTGCCGTGGCAGGGTGTGGATTACTGGAACTGCTTCGAGCTGAGCTGGCTGTTGCCGTCGGGCAAGCCGGTGGTGGCGATCGGTGAGTTCGCCATCCCCGCCGACTCGCCGAACATCATCGAGTCCAAGTCGTTCAAGTTGTACCTGAACTCGTTGAACCAGACGGTGTTCACCTCGCTTGGCGAACTGCAGGCGTGCCTGGAGAAAGACCTGTCCGCCGCTGCCGGCAAGCCGGTTGCCGTGAAGGTGCGCACCCTGGCCGAGGTCGAGGCCCAGGGCGTGGTGGCCTTGCCGGGGCAGTGCATCGATGCGCTGGACGTTGCCATCAGCAATTACGAACAACCACAGCCGGAGCTGCTGCGCTGCAACCCGGAGCAGCAGGTGGAAGAAACCCTGCACAGCCACCTGCTGAAGTCCAACTGCCCGGTCACCGGCCAGCCGGACTGGGGCAGTGTGGTGGTCGAGTACAACGGCAGGGCGCTGGACCATGCCAGCCTGCTGACCTACCTGATCAGCTTCCGCCAGCATGCCGACTTCCACGAGCAGTGTGTGGAGCGGATTTACCTGGACCTGAAGAACCTGTTGCAGCCGGAGCATTTGACGGTGTACGCGCGCTATGTGCGCCGGGGTGGGCTGGATATCAACCCGTACCGCAGCACCGGGGCGATCAGCCCGGATAACAAGCGCCTGGTTCGGCAGTAAGGTTAAAGCGGGGCCCTGTGGCAGCGGGTTCACCCCGCGAATTCGTCGGTGGCATCACCACGGCATTCGCGGGTGAACCCGCTCCCACAGAGGGCCTTGGGCAGCTTAGATCCCCATGCTGTGCAGCGAGTTGGCAATGCTGCGCAGGGTGGCGGTAAGGTCGGGGTGGTCGGCCTCGAAGCGTTCGATGGCCAGGTTCACGCCGTCCACCAGGTTATTGTCTGGCGTGGCTTCCTCAAGTTTGAGTTGCGCCTCGATCTGGCGCGCTTCTTCGTGCAGCGCGGCCAGCTCCTCGTCCGAAAGCGGCACGTTGCGGTCCAGTTGCTCGCGCAAGCTGTTCAGGCGCTCTTGCAATTCGCGGGCAGGCATTGGCATTTCTCCATCAATGGCTTGGCAAGCCATGGACCTCAGCGAAGCGGCAAAGGTTCTGGCCTGTCTTCAGCGTAATCCACCTGCCGTTGCTTTGCATGATCCGCATCAATGATGCTGTATCAGGGTTTTTCGCCTTTGCGCCGGCGCTGCGCGATGTCTTGCAGGCAGGTATCAAGCGCTTCCAGATGGTCGATCACCGAGTGCACACCCAGGCCGAACAGCTCCAGCGTTGCCTTGCCGCGGGCCAGGTCCCGCTCTTGCGGGGTCATGGCTTGCCATTGCTGCGAGCTGCGGTCGCAAAAGGGACTGCAGGCGGCCAGCCCCACCGTCCACAGGCCCGCGTTCAGGCCTGACTGCAACAGGCGTGGGTCGCCGCTGACCAGCACGCAGCCGTCCAGGCGTTCGCTGTCCAGCGTCATCAGGGCCTGCCAGCAGGCGTTTGGCGCCGGCCAGCGCACGCCGTTCACCGAATGCCCCGGCAGCCAGGCGGGCAGTACATGGGCCAGGCGCTTGCTTTGGGTGGCGTCCAGGTCGTCCAGCCAGATGCATGGCACCTGGCGCTGGCGCAGGCCGGCGAGGGTGGCCAGGGCGCCGGGGGCGGGCGAGGGGGCGCCATCATTGGCGGCTTGCACCAGGCAGCCGCGCAAGCCGAACAGCACAGCGGTGAAGGCGGGTGCAGCGTCCATGGCAACTTCCCTCAAATAGTCCGCAGGCTATTCGGCGACTGTTACCACCCTGTGACAGCGGGCGCCGCGCAACAGTTGTTCACAAATTATTGAGCAGAGGTGTGTAAAGCTGTTTATCAGCCCGCAAGCCTCTATACTGCCGCCGTACAGCAGCGCACCCGTTTGCGCTTGCGGCCGAGAAATTCGATGGAGAAACACCTATGCGTAGGATCGGTGCCAGTGTGATCGAACGAGTCACCCAGGCCTGTGTATGCGCCAGCATGCTGCTGGCGCCCGTGGCAGCCACCCAGGCCGCCACCGAGGAAGATCCCTGGGAAGCGGTCAACCGCCCGATCTTCCGTTTCAACGATACCCTCGACACCTATGCCCTCAAGCCATTGGCCAAGGGCTACCAGGCGGTTACCCCGCAGTTCCTCGAAGATGGCATCCACAACATCTTCCGCAACCTGGGTGATGTGACCAACCTCGCCAACAACCTGCTGCAGTTCAAGCCCCATGCGGCGGGCGTGGACACGGCGCGGCTGATCGTCAACACCACCTTCGGCCTGGGCGGTTTCTTCGACGTGGGCACCAAGATGGGCCTGCAGCGCAACGACGAGGACTTCGGCCAGACCCTCGGCTACTGGGGCGTGCCGAGCGGCCCGTACGTGGTCATCCCGCTGCTGGGCCCGAGCACCGTGCGTGACGGCGTGGCCAAGTACCCGGACACCTACACCGAACCCTACCGCTACATCGACCATGTGCCGACGCGCAATTCGATCTTCGCCCTGGACATCATCGACACCCGCGCCGACCTGCTGTCGGCCGAGAAGCTGATCCAGGGGGACAAGTACATCTTCATTCGCAATGCATACCTGCAGAACCGCGAGTTCAAGGTCAAGGATGGCGAGGTCGAAGACGACTTCTGATTGCAGTGCTGGCTTCATCGCCGGCAAGCCAGCTCCCACGGGAATTGCACCTGCCTCAAGGTCGGTGTGGGAGCCGGCTTGCCGGCGATGAGGCCGGGGCAGGCGCTATCAGTGCATTGCCAGAATCCGCAACCCGAACTTCTGCTGCCCGCCCGGCTGGTCGGCAATCCACACCACTTCCGTGCTGGCGTGCAGCCCTTTCAGCGCCGGGTGGTCGGACTCGATCCGTACTTCGATATGGTCACTCACCTGGAACCGCTGCGGTGCCTGCACCTGCATGCCGCCGCTGGACAAGTCCAGGCACACCGCCGCAATCACCTGGCCTTCGTGCAAAAGGCTGACCTCGGTGTCGATGCGCATGCGGATGAAATCGCGTTTCTCGCCATGGCTGGAGGGCGTGTGAGGCATGCTGCATCCTTCCCATCGGGTTGCGCTGGTCGACTTTCTTATAACTCCCGGTGATTTGCCCTGTAAAGTGCGGCGGGGTCGACCCTTGCATGCTTGAAACGCTGGGCGGATGGGAGTACCGTCTGCGCCTTACAAGGTAGCTCTCACAGTTGCCGGACAGTTGCCGGGCAGGTGTTCTTGTCCTACAACTCAAGTAGAGTGTGACCACAAAGAATTCCCGTAGCTGGCCGTCTGCCTTGCCGACACCGCTGCACCAACCTAAATCGGCGCCGTTCGCCCACATGCAGAAAACCAGTGCAACGCTGCTGATCATCGATGACGACGACGTGGTCCGTGCAAGCCTCGCCGCCTATCTTGAAGACAGTGGCTTCAGCGTCCTCCAGGCCGGCAATGGCCAGCAGGGGCTTCAGGTCTTCGAAGAACACCAGCCCGACCTCGTGATCTGCGATCTGCGCATGCCGCAGATGGGCGGCCTCGAGCTGATCCGTCAGGTCAGCGAGCGCGCCCCGCAGTTGCCGGTTATCGTGGTGTCCGGTGCCGGCGTCATGAGCGATGCGGTGGAAGCTTTGCGCCTGGGCGCTGCCGACTACCTGATCAAGCCGCTGGAAGACCTGGCCGTGCTCGAGCACTCGGTGCGCCGCGCCCTCGACCGCTCGCGACTGGTACTGGAAAACCAGCGCTACCGCGACAAGCTCGAAGCCGCCAACCGCGAACTGGAGGCCAGCCTGCACCTGCTGCAGGAGGACCAGACCGCCGGTCGCCAGGTGCAGATGAACATGCTGCCGGAAAGCCCCTGGGCGGCCAGCGAGTTCGCCTTCGAGCACCAGATCATCCCGTCGTTGTACCTGTCGGGTGATTTTGTCGATTACTTCCGTGTCGACGAGCGGCGCATTGCCTTCTACCTCGCTGATGTGTCCGGGCACGGCGCGTCGTCGGCGTTTGTCACCGTGTTGTTGAAATTCATGACCACTCGGCTGATGTTCGAGCTCAAGCGCAGCAGGATGCGTGAGTTCAAGCCCTCGGAAGTGCTCAGCCACATCAACCGCGGCCTGATCAACAGCAAGCTGGGCAAGCATGTCACCATGGTTGGCGGGGTGATCGACGAAGAGTCCGGCCTGCTGACCTACGCCGTTGGCGGCCATCTGCCATTGCCGGTGCTGCACACCCCCGAGCACACCCGCTACCTGGAAGGCCGTGGCCTGCCGGTGGGGCTGTTCGACGAGGCCACCTACCAGGACCTGGTAGTGGAACTGCCGCCGCAGTTCAGCCTCAGCCTGATGTCCGATGGCATTCTGGACCTTTTGCCGGGTGACACGCTCAAAGATAAAGAAACCGCCCTGCCGGAAATCGTCAGGGCAGCAGGTGGCAGCCTGGATGGGCTGCGTCAACGATTTGGATTGGCTACGCTTGGGGAGATGCCGGATGATATCGCCCTATTGGTGTTGAGCAGGAACCTTCAATGAGTACCGGTAGAATCCAGTTCGCCGAGCAGAGCGGTACCTTCGTCCTGAAATTTGTCGGTGAAGTGCGCCTGACCCTGTGTTCGGCATTGGATGCAACGATCGAGAAGATTTTCACTGCGTTGAACTTCTCGGCGATTGTCATCGACCTGACCGAAACCGAGAGCATCGATAGCACCACCCTGGGCCTGTTGGCCAAGTTGTCGATCCTGTCGCGCCAGAAGGTGGGCCTGTTGCCGACCGTGGTCACCACCAACCCGGACATTTCCCGGTTGTTGCAGTCGATGGGTTTCGATCAGGTGTTCAACATCGTCGATCGGCCGATTCCGTGCCCGGAATGCCTGACCGACCTGCCGTCCCAGGACCAGAACGAAGACGTGGTGCGCTCCAAGGTGCTGGAGGCGCACAAGATTCTCATGGGCCTGAACGACTCCAACCGCGAAGCTTTCCATGACCTGGTCAATGCCCTGGAGCGGACCTGATCTTCAGCCTGTACCGGCCTATTCGCGGGTGAACCCGCTCCCACAGGGTCAACACGGGTTTCGAATGCAGCACAGTACCTGAGGGTGCAGTGCATGACTCAAGGCTGGTGCATAACCTGTGGGAGCGGGTTCACCCGCGAATAGGCCGGCAAGGCCGACACCAGCTACTTGCCTGACCACTCCCGCCGAGCAAACTCGGTAGCCTCACCCCCACCCGCATCCAGCTGATACACCCGCGCCGGCCGCCCCTGTTCATCGAAGAACACCTGCCCCAACCCCGCACCATTCCACAACCGCTCGCCAGCCTTGCTATGGTTGGGCGTACGCGGCACCACCTCCATTTCCCGCCGCTTGGTAAACCAGTTCAGCGGCGAGCGCGGCGCATACAGCCAGCGGTTGAGCCGGTCGAGCACATCCAGCAGGCGCCGCGGGAATTCGTTCTTGATCCCGCTGCTGGTCACCTGCCACAAGTGCGGGCTGCGCTGGCGGTGGCGGATCAGCACCTCATAGACGAACGAGTAGTGCACATCGCCGGACAGCACCACGTAGTGCCCCGGCGTGCGCGAGTGGCGGAAGATGTTGAGGATGACCTGCGCTGCACCGCGGTGGGCCATCCAGTTCTCGGCATCCACCAGTAGCGGGTAGCCCAGCCAGCTGAACAGTTTCTGCACTGTCTCGATCAGTTTCACGCCAAAAATCGGCGCAGGCGACACGATGATCGCCGACGGGTGGTCCAGCAGTGCTTGCTGCAACTCGCTCAGCGCCTCCCAGTCGAGCAGGCCGGACGGCTTGGCCAGGCTGCTTTCGCTGCGCCAGCGGCGGGTGCGGGTGTCCAGCACCAGCAAGGGTGGGTTGGTGGGCAGGCTGAACTGCCAGCCCTGGAAGCGCAGCAGCGCGCCGATCAGCTCATCCTGTGTCTGGCTGTCCAACGCCTGGCATTGCCCGACCAGGGCCTTGCAACCCTGCGGGTCGTTACCCCAGGCCTGGCACAGCAGGTAGCCGAGCAGGGCATTGCCGATGATCCGCCGCGAGAAGGGGTGGCCGTAAGCGGTTTCTTCCCACTGCGCCGAGAGGTTCCAGTCGTCGGTGATGTCGTGGTCATCGAAGATCATCAGGCACGGCAGGTGGGCCATCACCCTTGCTACCTGGCCCAGGTTGCTCGCAAACGCCTGGATCAGCGGCAGTTCCTGCTGGTAACGGGCCTGGCGCGGTGCGGTGAGCCCGTTGGGCATGTCCAGGTTCACCAGCTGCCACGGCACCGGTGACCACACCAGCAGGTACATGGCCATGACCTCAGCGAAGGTCACCAGGTGGTTGTCGGCGTTGCTGGAGGAGAAGATCGGCTTGCGCTTGCCGCCGAAGAAGCGCTCGCGCAAGGTTTCGTTGCGCTCCTGCGCCGGCAGCAGGTCGGCGCGGTGGTAATAGCAGGCCGGGTGCTGGTACAGCGCCTGGCTGTCGGGCACCACCGCGCCCTCCAGTTGCTCGTCGAACAGGCCAAGGCGCGCTATCAGGCTGTGGACGGCGCGCAGCATCGGGCCGGCGACGTCGTCGGCATAGACCTGGTCGCCGGTCATCAGCAGCACGGCGGGGCGGTCTGTGGGTTTTTCGCAGGCCTGCAGCAGGCGGTCGGCGCACAGCAGGCCATCGGCGGCCGGAAAATGCGGCTTGCGGCAGGAACCGTGCAGCAGGTGGTCGAGCCGATCGCGCAGTACCAGGTTTGGGCGCTGGGTGCCTGCGTACAGCAGATGTGGCGCCCAGTCGGCGATACCCTGGCCTTTGATGAGCAGGTCATAGTCGAGCAACTGGTTGCAGGGCAGCGGCTGGGCGAAGTGGATGTCCAGCAAGTGGATGAAGGCGTGCTGACCCACCGCGACCACCTGGCAATCGACCTGGGCCTTGCTTGCCGGGAAGATGAGTTCGGGTTGCAGCGGTTGCGTGGCGACCAGCCAGATGGCCAGGCGCTGGGGTTCCAGGCGGCGCAGTATCGGGCCGGCGAGTACGAGGGGCAATGGGGTAGAGGAGGTCATCGACAGCTCGGGTGGCTTATCGGGCCTCTTCGCGGGTAAACCCGCTCCCACAGGTACAGCGCCAACTTCGGACCTGTGCGGATCCCTGTGGGAGCGGGTTCACCCGCGAAGAGGCCCTGGGATTCAATACACATCTGAAGCCAGGCAAAACAAAACGGGCGGAAAATGCTGAACACTTCCCGCCCGTCAGGCAATCCCGAAATGTATCAGGCCTTTTCAGCCATCAACTTCTCCAGCTTCTCCTGGTCCCGCGCGAACTGGCGAATGCCCTCTGCCAGCTTCTCGGTACCCATGGCGTCTTCGTTCATGGCCCAGCGGAACTGGCTCTCGTTCAGCTGCTGCTTGGGCTCGCCGGCATTGCCCGGCTTCAGCACCTGCGGCAGGTCACCCTGGTCATCGCTGAGCTGCTGCAGCAGCTCTGGGCTGATGGTCAGGCGGTCACAGCCGGCCAGCTGTTCGATCTGGCCGATATTGCGGAAGCTGGCGCCCATGACCACAGTGTTGTAGCCGTTGGCCTTGTAGTAGTTGTAGATGCGAGTGACCGACTGCACGCCCGGGTCTTCGGCGCCCACGTATTCCTTGCCGGTGCTCTTCTTGTACCAGTCGTAGATACGGCCCACGAACGGCGAAATCAGGAACACACCGGCATCGGCGCAGGCCTGGGCCTGGGCGAAGGAGAACAGCAGGGTGAGGTTGGTCTGGATGCCTTCCTTCTCCAGCTTTTCGGCGGCGCGGATGCCTTCCCAGGTGGAGGCCAGCTTGATCAGCACGCGGTCGCGGCCAACGCCGGCGGCTTCGTACAGCTCGATCAGCTTGCGCGCCTTGGCCAGCAGGGCGGGCTCATCGAACGACAGGCGGGCATCCACCTCGGTGGAGATACGCCCCGGGATGACCTTGAGAATGCCCGAGCCCACGGCCACCGCGAACTTGTCGCAAGCCAGGTCGACATTACCCTTGGCATCGGCCTTTACCTGCTTGAGCAGCTCGGCGTAACCCGGGATGGCCGCCGCCTTGAGCAGCAGCGACGGGTTGGTGGTGGCATCCACCGGTTTCAGGCGGGTGATGGCGTCCAGGTCCCCGGTGTCGGCGACCACGGTGGTGAACTGCTTGAGTTGTTCCAGCTTGGAGGTCATGGGCGTGCTCTGTCCTGTGCAATGACTCGACATTACCCGAGCCCCGACGGCCACTCAAGGGCTCGCGAAGCGCGGTGCGAAAGGTGAGGATTCGAGTCGCAAGCAGCCTCGAGGTTCCGCATCTGCTTGCACGGGCCGCTGGAGATACAACTGGCTTACACAAAATGTGGTGGTTTGCGCCATCCCTGTGGGAGCGGGTTTACCCGCGAACACCGGCGAAGCCGGTGCCACACACCGCGTTGTTTTCTTCGCGGGTAAACCCGCTCCCACAGAATCTGCATACATCTGAACCCCTGCAACATCCCGCAGGGGCTGGCTTGTTGGCGATCAGGCCCGCCTGCTGAATCACCGCCCCTGCAACAACTCCACCGCCTGGTCGAACACAGCCAACGGCTCTGCCGCCTTGTGAATATCCGCCGACAGCAGCTGGCGGAAGCGCCGGGCACCCTTGAACCCTTGGGCCAGCCCCAGAATATGCCGGGTAACGTGGTGCATCGCGCCACCACTTTCCATGTGCGCGACGATATAAGGCCGCAACTGCGCCAGCGCCTCGCTGCGGCTGACCACTGCCGCCTCGCTGCCGAACAGCTGCTGGTCCACCTCGGCCAGCAGGTAAGGGTTGTGGTACGCCTCACGCCCCAGCATTACCCCATCGAAGGTTTCAAGGTGTGCCTGGCACTCGGCCAGGGTCTTGATCCCGCCGTTGAGCACGATCTCCAGGTCCGGGAAGTCCGCCTTCAACTGCGCCGCCACGTCATAGCGCAGCGGCGGAATCTCACGGTTCTCCTTTGGCGACAGCCCTTCCAGGATCGCGATGCGCGCATGCACGGTAAAGCTCCGGCAACCTGCCTCGCGCACCTGGCCGACGAAGTCGCACAGCTCGGCGTAGCTGTCGCGGCCATTGATACCGATGCGGTGCTTGACCGTTATCGGGGTAGACACCGCATCGCGCATGGCTTTCACACAGTCGGCCACCAGCGCCGGGTGGGCCATCAGGCAGGCGCCGATCATGTTGTTCTGCACCCGGTCACTCGGGCAGCCGACGTTGAGGTTGACCTCGTCGTAGCCAGCCTCCTCGGCCAGGCGGGCACAGGCGGCCAGGTCGGCCGGCACACTGCCGCCCAGTTGCAGGGCCAGCGGGTGCTCGGAGGCGTCGTGGCGCAGGAAACGCTGGGCGTCGTTGTGCAGCAGGGCACCGGTGGTGACCATTTCGGTGTACAGCAGGGTGTTTTTGGAAAGCAGGCGCAGGAAGAACCGGCAGTGGCGGTCTGTCCAGTCCATCATCGGTGCAACGCTGAAGCGACGGGAAGGCTCAGGGCGCGTGGTTGCTGGGTTAGAGCCTGGGTTTGTGGTCATATCGTTCAACGTGTCTTGTACCAAATTCAGCAATTTCGAGGGGGTTTGTAGCAATCCGAGGGCGCGAGGTAGCAAAAGTCGACGGCGGGAGATCGGTGATTGCTAGGGCAGGCGGCTAGTTTATCAAGAGAGCAGGGTATCCGTCTGGACTCGATCTATGCGCGGCCCTGCAGCCTTATGCCGGATCACCTCCGGCATAGGGCACGCGTTTCCCGCCGATCTCAGCCGAAAACGGACGAAGGTCTCGCAGATGGCATACCTCAAAACCCCTGGCGGCCGTCTAGCCAAGTTACTTGAGCGGCACGTAGATATCCGTTTGCCATTGCTCCAGCGGCGTTTCCGGATACACGCTCAAATAGTGAAAGAACAACGGATGGTCACGCAGTTCCTCGTTACTCGAAGGCAACCAGTCCCGATAAACCGGATAGATGGTTTCACCAATGTAGTCAGGCGACCCGGTATGCCGGAGTACGGCGCAGCGGCCCGCCGGGATGATGCGTTCGTGCACGCCAAAATCATTCGGCTGCACGGCTTCGTCTATCTCGCCACACACGGCGAAGCGAAAGGCGTGCGCCGGGGTGGTATCGGGGTTGTCGTGGGGAATGCCGAAGGTTCGGCTGCTGGCCACCGGTGACTGACCGCTTTGAATGCGCCATTGGCGAAAACGCGCAACGCTTTCACTGATGAGGCTGGGCGCCCCTTGGTGTTCGAGCGCGGCTACATGAGTTTCGGCGAAATCCACGATACGGATCTGCATGGTGATGCTCCTGGAATGATGGGGAACAATGAAAACCGCACTCCAGGCCTGCCAGTTCGGGGCCTTGGCGAATACGCTCGGCGCCATGCCAAAAGCACGCTTGAAGGCCCTGGAAAAGGCTTCGGGGCTTTCGAAGCCGGCGCCGAGAGCTGCTTCCAGCACCGAGATGGCAGGCGAGGCGACCAGTTGATGCGCCGCGCGTCGAAGCCTCATCAGTTGCACATACCGTGAAACCGGAACGCCGATGTATGCCGTGAACTGCCGATGGAAATGAAATGCCGAGAAGTGGGCGACGCGGCTCAGGGCAGTTACCGACAGGTCACCTTCGAGGTGGCTGTCGATGTAGGCAAGCACGGCTTCGAACCGTTTTGCGTAGGTTGGGTTGTGCTGTGAGTCAGTCAACGAGCGGAATCTCCGGAAGGTGCGGTGAGCGCTAGCATCCGTTGTTCAGGCATGGAGGTGCCTAGCCGTGATTGCTGTATCCGGGATTGTCCTGACCGTACCGTGGATGGTACCGGTGCTTGCGGTGTTCGCAGGGGAGGGCAGTAGGGTGAGTGCGATCGCTGGCGCTTCCGTGCAAGGGAAAGCGCCAGCGTAACTGTCCCGGCATGATCAGTCGACTGGCCGCAGCGGTAGTTCACCCCGATCAATGAGGCGCGCTGGCTACCGCATTGCGTTCGCCAGAAAACGCTTGTAGGCCACCTGGGTCAGAATGCGTACACCAAGGTGGCCGTGGCGCTACGCGGGCTGCCATACCAGCCACGTGAGCCGATCGCCGTGTAGTAGGTCTTGTCGAACACGTTGTCGAGGTTCAGCGAGACGCTGGTTTGCGGCGTGAGGGCATATTGCGCCATGAGGTTGACCACGCTGTAGGCACCCTGGGTGAAGGTCTCGTGGTTGGGGCCTGCGTTTTTCTCGTACTCCGAGCCTTGCCAGCGCACACCACCGCCCACTTTCAACTGTGGCAGTGACTGCAGTCGGTAGCTGGTGAACAGTTTGAGGGTGTCGCGGGGTACTTCGGTGAGCAGGCGGTCGCCATCTGAGTTCTTGCTCACGGCATAGGTGTAGCTGGCCGATACTTGCCAGTCAGGCAGGATCTCGCCCGCCATTTCCATCTCGAAACCGCGGGTCCTGGTGCCGGACTCGGCACGGTAGGCCTGGTTGCCGTCCGGCGCCTTTTTGTCGCCGTCCTTCACGGCCAGGTTGTCCTGGTGCACTTCGAACACGCTGAGTGCAGCAGTCAGGCGCTTGTCCCAGAACTCGCTCTTCAGGCCCAGCTCGTAGTTCACGCCCTCCAACGGGTCGATGTAGCTGCCCGATGCAGTCTGTTTGTCTTGCGGGTTGAAGATGGTGGTGTAGCTGGCATAGGCCGACCAGTTGTCATTGATGTCGTAAACCAGCCCGATGTAAGGGGTGACGACCCCGGTTTCGCTGCGCGAGGTGTGTTTGGTTTCACCGCTCGCCAACTGCTCCTCGGTTTCGTCACGTCGCCAGTCGATCACCCGCGCGCCGGTAATCAGCGACAGGTCATCGGCCAGGCTCCAGCGCACCGAAGCCACCAGGCCGTCCTGGGTTTCGTCCAGCGCATTTTCCGTCGTCTTGTTGTGGATGGCGTCAGGTATTGGCAACGAGCCATCCCAGTCATGGATGTTGTCGATATCCTGACTCGTCCACAGATGGTAGCCGTCGTTGCGGTAGTAGGCCCGGTAGTGGCTCAGCCCGACGTACGCCTGGTGCTCGCGCGTCAGCAGTTCGAACGGGCCCGAAGCCGACAGGTCGAACGAGGTCTGCCGAGGTTCGCCTGCCCAACGACCAGTCCAGGTCTGGATGCCGCTGCCATCAGGGTTGACTGTGCCGCTGGCGGCGGTGGCAAATACGTCGTCGTAGCTTCGGCGACTGTGCTCAGCGTTGAATTTCAGGTGCCAGCCGTTGGCCAGGTCGTGATCCAGTGTGGTGAACAGGGTCTTGGTGCGACGCTTGTGATAACTCCAGTCCGAGGCCGAATTGAACGAGCGGGAAGGGCTGAAGTGACTGCCATCGGAGTTGAACATCGGGAAGCCGTGGTTACCGGCGCCGTCGTTGTCCATTTCCTGATATTCGGCCCCCACGGTCAGCATCGTGCTGTCGGTGATATCCCATTCCAGCACCCCATAGGCCACCTGCCGTTCCAGGGACTGGCGGTCTACGTAGCTCTGGCTGTCGGTGTTCGAGGCCACGAGGCGCCCGCGTACGTGGCCGCTTTCGGACAGCTTGCCGGACACATCCAGCTCGGTGCGGTAAGTGTCCCACGAGCCTGCTTTCAGGGTCAGCTTGCGTTGCGTTTCAAAGGTCGGCTTCTTGCGAATCAGGTTGACGGTCGCACCGGGGTCACCGGTGCCGGACATCAGCCCCGTGGCACCGCGTACCACCTCGACCCGGTCATACGACACCATGTCGGCAAGGTCATCGCGAAAGCCAAAGCTGTTGGGCCGGTTGAGGCCGTCGACCTGGATGGTGCCGACTTCAAAACCACGTACGTAGATATGGTTGGCGTCGCTGCCGGCCGGCCCCATGCTGTCGACGACCACGCCTGGGGTCTGTTCCAGTACCTGGGCAACATCGTTCAGGTTCTGGTCTTCGATCTGCTGGCGGGTCACCACGCTTATCGACTGTGGTGTCTCGCGTGCCGAGAGGCGCAGCCCGGTTGCCGTATTGGCCGAACCTGTGGTGTAGCTGCCGCTGCCTTCGGTGGTGGCACCCAGCCCTACGCTGGAGACCGTCGTTGCAGCGAGTTCCATCGTGCCGTCCTGGCCGGGTCGGGCCAGCATGTAGTGCTTGTCTCCCGCTTGCTGCACCTGCAGGCCGCTGCCTTGCAGCAGTTGTGCGAGGCCTTGCTCCAGCTCGTAACTGCCCTGCAGGCCCTCACTGCGCAGGCCAGTGATTTCTTCGTTGCTGGCGCTGACAGTCACCCCGCTTGCCGTGGCGAACTGGTTGATTGCAACCTCCAGCGGCCCCGCCGGGATGCTGTAGCTGACAGGAACGGCCCAGGCATTGGCACTGGCCAGCAGCGAACCCGAAAGGCTCACCACTAGTGCGGCTTGGCGAATGCTGAAGGCGGGGGGAAAAAAACAGGCGGACATCCATTGGCTCCTTTCGATGGACTTTGCGGGCGCAATGATGAGAAGCGTATTGATAATAATAATGCTTCGCATAAAGGCGGCCGGATACTTGTCTTTCCTCCTGCTGTTGTCAATCCGTGTCTTGCGTTTTTGCGGGCGGGTGCAAGCCACTGCTCGTTGCTTGCAGCACCAGGGCATGCATAAAACCACTGGAGTAAATAAATCTGATTTACAATTGCGTCCCTTTTGCCGAGGCTGACGATTCGTGGATGCGCTGTCGCTTGTCTATCAGCACCTGACCGAGTGGGTAATCACGCCTGTTACCGACCAGTTGCTCGGCATTTTCAATATGAACGGCCGTTTCGGGGCCTTGTTCCTTTGCATATCCTACGGTGCAGCCTATGGCCTGTTCCGCGTCAGGAAGCGGCGCGGCCTGAGCAGCGCCCATTCGTTCTGGCAATTCATCGGCGGCGCCCGTGTACATCTTCATCCCTCTGCGCTGCTGGATTACCGCTACTACTTCGTGCGGGCAATCCTCAAGGTTGCGCTGGTGCTGCCTGTCGTCCAGCTGGTCGATCCGTACATCCTGCGCTCCGGCGATTACCTGGCCTTTTTCAGCAACCTCTGGGGCGCACGCCCGCGCGTGGGCGAGAACCTCGCCCTGTCCCTGCTTTACGGGTTGGGAGTGTTCCTGCTCAAGGACTTCATTCATTACTGGGCGCACCGGGCCTTCCACTCCCGTTGGCTCTGGGCCTTTCACAAGGTCCATCATTCGGCACCCGTGCTGGTGCCGGCGACGGCGAGCCGGGTACATTTTGTGGAAAAGATCGTCGAGAAACTGAGCACCGGCATTTGCATCGGCCTCTACGCCGGGTGCTTCTGGTACCTGTGCGGCGGTGAAGTCAGCCGCTATACCCTGTTCGGCGTGACCTACCTGGTGTTCATCTTCAACAGCCTGGCGGCCAACCTGCGGCATAGCCATGTCTGGCTGTCGTTCGGCCCGCAGCTGGAGCATGTGTTGAACAGCCCGGCCCAGCACCAGATCCATCACAGTGACGCCCCACGCCATTTCAACCGCAACTTCGGCACCAACCTGTCCCTCTGGGACTGGATGTTCGGCACGCTCTATGTCACCACATCGACGCCTGAAAGCATCCGCTTCGGCACCGGCGAGCAAGACCACCAGCGTTACCTGACGGTCTATAGCCTGGTCATCACGCCATTTGTCGAAACAGGCCGCAAGGTCCTGGTGAAACGCCAGCGCAAGGCTGTGCTGGGCGCATCCGGCAGGGCAGGCCGTTAGCTGATCCCGCTGTTGGCAAATTCGTCGCCGAGAAAGTCCAGTAGCGCCCGCACCGATGGAAGCAGACCACGACGGGACGCATAGACGGCATGGACAACTCCCGTGCGGGGCGCCCAGTCTGGCAGCAGGTTCACAAGCTTGCCGTCATTCAGGTCTTCACGCACCACCACGGCGGGCATGTGCACCGCACCGGCTCCCGCAAGCGCGGCCTGGCGCAGGGCGACAAGGTCGTCGGTGACCATTCGCGGCTGATAGCGCACTTGCGCGCTGGCATCCTCGGGGCCATCCAGCTGCCAGTAGTATTCGCGTTGTACAACGCCCCAGTGCAGTGTCGGCAGGGCAGCAATATCGGTAGGGGTCGGCCTTGCCGGAAGGTGCTCGCGCAATGCCGGGGCGCCCACCACATGCTGCCGGCTTTCGCCCAGCACCTTCATCACCAGGTCACTGCTCTCCAGTGGGGGAAAGCGCACCCGCAAAGCGATGTCGATGCCTTCCGGGATCAGGTCCACCTGGCGGTTGGTGCTCTGCACATGCAACTCCACCAGCGGGTACCGCACCATGAATCGCGCCAGCATCGGGCCGACCCAGAAGTTCAGCAGCGCCGTGGGACAGCTCAGGTTCACCACTCCGCGCGGCTCGGCGCGGTGCTGCTCGACGGCCTCGGTGGCCGCCGCCGCTTCCACCAGCATCGCCACACAGTGCCGGTAGAACACCTGGCCGATCTCGGTCACCGAGAAGTGTCGCGTCGAACGCTGGATCAGCCTCACGCCCAGGCGCTCCTCCAGCCCGGCAATGCGCCGGCTGAGCTTCGACTTGGGTTCGCCCAGTGCGCGGCCGGCCGGGTTGAAACCGCCGTGCTCCACCACCTGGGCGAAATAGTAGAGGTCGTTGAGGTCTTCCATTTCAGTGTTCCTCTGGCAGAACACTGATAGTAGTTTTTGCCAACTACCGAAGCAATTGTTCCATCCGTATCGTGACTCCATAGCAGAGCGGACATTTCGGGCAGATGGCCCGCCATGTCACACCCCCGGACTTAGGCGACGCCTGGTCCGGATGAACGCCCGCGCAGGAGGCGCGGGTTTCCCGGCCCGGATGCCCTGTCAGGAGAACCGACATGACCAACTTCTCGCAGATTGCCAACTTCAACGGCCAGCGCCCGGTGATCGACCCCGACGACACTGCCATGCTGCTCATCGACCACCAGAGCGGCCTGTTCCAGACGGTCAAGGACATGCCCATGACCGAACTGCGCAACAACGCCATCACCCTGGCCAGGATCGCCACCCTGGCGAAGATCCCGGTGATCACTACCGCC
Organism: Pseudomonas sp. NLJ1; assembly: GCF_049486705.1. Classification (NCBI taxonomy): domain Bacteria; kingdom Pseudomonadati; phylum Pseudomonadota; class Gammaproteobacteria; order Pseudomonadales; family Pseudomonadaceae; genus Pseudomonas; species Pseudomonas sp. NLJ1. The sequence goes on from NZ_CP137735.1 coordinate 4,623,804, forward strand.
TCGGTGCCGCAGGGCCCCAACGGCCCGCTGATCCCAGAGATACACGAGGCTGCGCCCCATGCGCAGTACGTGGCGCGCAAGGGTGAGATCAACGCCTGGGACAACCCCGAATTTGTCGCCGCTGTGCAGGCCACCGGCAAGAAGACCCTGGTCATCGCCGGCACCATTACCAGCGTGTGCATGGCCTTCCCGGCGATCGCCGCAGTCAACGCCGGCTACCGTGTGTTCGCGGTGATCGATGCCTCCGGTACCTATTCCAAGGCCGCCCAGGAAATCACCCTGGCCCGCGTCGTCCAGGCCGGCGTGGTGCCTATGGACACCGCCGCAGTCGCCTCGGAAATCCAGCGCACCTGGAACCGCCCCGACGCCGCGCAGTGGGCCGAGGCCTACAGCCTGATCTTCCCGCACTACCGCCTGCTGATCGAAAGCTACGCCAAGGCCCAGCAGGTCGTGACGGAGCACGAAGTGCTCGATTCGCAACGTTGATGGCTTGCGGCCCGGTGGTTTGCTGCCGGGCTGTACTTGTGGGAGCAACTGTCTTGCCCCATCAGGTTGCCTCATTGCCTGTAGGAGCAGCCTTGTGCTGCGAAGAGGCCGCTACCGGCAAAGAGGATTTTTTGCCCTACCGGCCTCTTCGCAGCACAAGGCTGCTCCTACTGATCCTGTGCATGTCTGGAAGTCGGTGCTGATAATGTGGGAGCGGCTTTAGCCGCGAAGAATCCAACTCGGTGCATGGCACCGGCTGCGCCGGTGTTCGCGGCTAAAGCCGCTCCCACAGGGGCCCTGCTAATGCAATGAGTTAGTGCTGCTCCATGAGAGCCCACGCCGCCGTGTTGCTGCTGTGCCGTGAGAATGGTTGTTCCTACAAGAACTAATCAGATTTTTCCCCTTCCTCGTAGTCCATTTCTGAATCATCCTTTTCAAGCCGTTTCACCATTGCGATGGAAACCTGAGCCCCCTAGTCTCGCCTTGTCGTTGCAAATTCAACGACCGGGTCTGCAAGCCCGTTGCTTGGTTTGGTCTCAGTTTGCTGTTGGCTTCGTTCAATGGTGGCTGCGTGCGGGTGGTCTTCGGGCCAGCCGGGAACCGACCTCCAAGCCCGGTCTTGCAGGCCCGCATGTAGCCGCCACCCTATCATCTGCAAGTGATCTGGCGACGGTCCGACTTGTTATTGTCTGGAGGCTGTCATGCTTAAACTCGTTCCCGATCCACCTTTCTCAAACGACCCATCTCATCACCTGGAAGACACCCTGACCCAGGCCACGGAATACGTGCTCTGCGCCTTGTCCGTAGGTCATCACGCCGTAGCCTCGCTGCCCAGATCTCCCGCCACGATCATGACCCTGGCGGTCATGCATGAAATGGAGGCTGTGCGCATGCTGCTGGAGTCGGCGATTGCGCAGGTGCAGCTTCGAGACGGGCAGCCGATGCATACATTGCATTGATGGGCTGACTTTCAAATTTTGCCAGCCTGGCGGTGCGGTTTTCCTACCAGGGACTGCAACCGGGAAATCGCACTGGCCGGCAGATTCAAAAGAGGGTTTCAGATGGACAAGGAATTGGATGACGACACTGGCACGCTGGGCCTGACCGTAGGCGCGGCCACCTTCCTGGACGGTGTGCTGGACGGCAAGAAACTGTTCCGCGTAGAGGCGGGAAACTGCTGTGACCATGCCATCGAACAAGCGTCGGTATTGATGGATTGCTCACGGCGAGCATCGTTTATCGGGGTGATGGACAACGAACCGGTGCTGGTCTGGGCTTCGCACTTTCTGTGCGACATGGCCAAGGCGCTGATGGATGACGCGCATATGGGCATGCGCAAGAACCGCTGACCTGCCCCCGGGGCGGCGATGTTGTGCAGGCAACAGCGTTCCAGCAGCTTGTTTGACCGCATGCAGCCAGCATCGCCGACAAATTGAACTAACCGATTGAAATAAAGGCACTTTAAAGCCTGGCATGTTTGCTGCTCCTGTCTCCTTGAACCCAAGGGTCACCAAGGAGCCTTACCATGAGCCAAGCCCCGATCAAGTTCGCCTACTGGGTCCCCAACGTCAGTGGTGGCCTGGTGGTCAGCACCATCGAACAGCGCACCAGTTGGGACATCGACTACAACCGCAAGCTCGCGCAAATCGCCGAACAGGCCGGTTTCGACTACGCCCTGTCGCAAATCCGGTTCACCGCCGGCTACGGCGCCGACAACCAGCACGAGTCGGTCACCATCAGCCACGCGCTGCTCGCTGCCACGGAAAAGCTCAAGGTCATCGCTGCCATCCTGCCGGGCCCGTGGAACCCGGCGCTGGCGGCCAAGCAGCTGGCGAGCATCGACCAGTTCACCAACGGCCGCATCGCCATCAACGTGGTCTCGGGCTGGTTCAAGGGCGAGTTCCACGCCATCGGCGAACCCTGGCTGGACCACGACGAACGCTATCGCCGTTCCGAGGAATTCATCCGTGCGCTGAAGGGCATCTGGACCCAGGACAACTTCACCTTCAACGGCGACTTCTATCGCTTTCGTAACTACAACCTCAAACCCAAGCCGCTGCAGCAGCCGCACCCGGAGATTTTCCAGGGCGGCAGCTCGCGCGCCGCAAGGGACATGGCGGCGCGCGTGTCGGACTGGTACTTCACCAACGGCAACAGCGTGGAAGGGATCAAGGCGCAGGTCGACGATATCCGCGCCAAGGCGGCGGCCAACGGCCATTCGGTGAAGATCGGAGTCAACGCCTTCATCATCGCTCGCGACACCGAAGAGCAGGCGCGCGCGGTGCTGCAGGAAATCATCGACAAGGCCAACCCCGAGGCGGTGCGGGCGTTTGGCCAGGAAGTGAAGCATGCCGGTTCTGCCAGCCCGGAGGGTGAGGGCAACTGGGCCAGGTCCAGCTTCGAAGACCTGGTGCAGTACAACGATGGCTTCAAGACCAACCTGATCGGCACACCGCGGCAGATTGCCGAGCGCATCGTTGCGCTGAAGGCAGTGGGTGTGGATCTGATCTTGTCCGGGTTCCTGCACTTCCAGGAGGAGGTAGCGTACTTCGGCGAACATGTGCTGCCGCTGGTGCGTGAACTGGAGGCCGGGCGCAGCGTGGACAAGGCTGTGGCCTGAAACCGGGCGCAGGGCGGGCTCGGCACCTTGCCTTGGGCTGCCGGAGCACCCCGTGGGAGCGGGCATGCCCGCGAACACCGGCGCAGCCGGTGCCATGTACCGCGTTGGATTCTTCACGGGCGCGCCCGCTCCCACAGGTATGGCGCATTCCTTGGGCTGCCGGAGCACCCTGTGGGAGCGGCTTTAGCCGCGAACACCGGCGCAGCCGGTGCCATGCACAGCGTTGGATTCTTCGCGGGCGCGCCCGCTCCCACAGGGTACGCGGACCGCTTGCGCATTCAGTTCTCTAAGCCACAGCGCGGCAGACTGCATAAGGCCAGAAACAACCCGCGTCGGTTTCAGGATGCGCCTGGTCGTTCGCACGCAATCCCCGGGCGCCACAAGTGCCATGCTTGCAGGATGCCTCGGACCAGTGCGCGCAGACGTGCGGCCGCAGGCAAGGAGGCCGCTGGCACCACGCAACCGTGACGTGGCCGGCGCGCCGCAGCAGAACACGCCGGATACCTGCCCTCACAACAATTCAGGCAGGGTCCGTGATGCCGAGGTCCGCTGTATGCCTGATGAATTGCTCCACCTGCCTGTGATCCACCGCATTCTGGCCCGTGACAAGGATACCCCCGGCGCGCTGTTGCCGATCCTGCATGCCATCCAGCACGACATCGGCTACATCCCCGATGCCGCTGTCGCCGAAATTGCCCATGCCCTGAACCTCAGCCTGGCCGAGGTGCGTGGGGTGATCAGCTTCTACCACGATTTCCGCACCACGCCACCGGCGCGCCACACCCTGCGCCTGTGCCGCGCCGAGTCGTGCCAGAGCCGGGGCGCCGAGGCGCTGGCCGCACAGCTGCGCGAACAGCTGGCGCTGGACGACCACGGCACCAGCGCCGACGGCGCCATCAGCCTGCGCCCGGTGTACTGCCTGGGGGCTTGTGCCTGCTCGCCAGCGCTGGAACTGGACGGCCAGGTGCATGCGCGCCTTACCCCTGAGCGCCTGCGCGCGCTGGTCAACGCCTGCCAGGAGGACGCAGCATGCTGAAGCTGTATATCCCCTGCGACTCTGTAGCCCGCGCCGTCGGCGCCGACCAGGTCGCCGATGCCTTGCAGCGGGAGGCCGAGCGCCGTCAGCTGCCGCTGGACATCCAGCGCACCAGTTCCCGCGGGCTGTACTGGCTGGAGCCGCTGCTGGAGTGCGACAGCGCGCAAGGGCGCCTGGGTTTCGGCCCGGTCACCCCGGAAGATGTGCCGTCCTTGCTCGACGCCCTCGCCAGTGAAGCCGATGGCCACTCGCTGGCGCTGGGGCCGGTCGAAGACCTCCCTTACCTCAAGACCCAGCAGCGCCTGCTGTTCGCCCGCGCCGGCATCACCCGCCCATTGTCGCTGGACGACTACCGCGCCCATGGCGGTTTCGCCGGCCTTGAAGCGGCCGTGGCCATGGACGGCGCCGAGGTGGTCGCCGCCGTGCTCGATTCCGGCTTGCGCGGCCGCGGCGGTGCGGCGTTCCCGGCCGGCATCAAGTGGCGCACCGTGCGTGACGCCGGAGCCGGGCAGAAGTACGTGGTGTGCAACGCCGACGAGGGTGACTCCGGTACCTTTGCCGACCGCATGCTGATGGAAGGCGACCCGTTCCTGCTGATCGAAGGCATGATCATTGCCGGCCTCGCCGTGGGTGCCGACAAGGGCTACATCTATGTGCGTTCGGAATACCCAGACGCCATCCGCGTGCTCGACCAGGCCTTCGCCATTGCCCGTGACGCCGGCTACCTCGGCAGCGACGTGGCCGGCAGCGGCCAGGCCTTCGACCTGGAAGTGCGGGTCGGCGCCGGCGCCTATATCTGCGGCGAAGAAACCGCGCTGCTCGAATCCATCGAAGGCAAGCGCGGCATCGTCCGCGCCAAGCCTCCGCTGCCTGCGCTGCAGGGCCTGTTTGGCCTGCCGACGCTGGTGCACAACGTACTCACCCTGGCCTCGGTACCCATCATCATGGCCAAGGGCGCGGCGTTTTATCGCGACTTCGGCATGGGCCGCTCGCTGGGCACCATGCCGTTCCAGCTGGCCGGCAACATCCGTCAGGGCGGCCTGGTGGAGCGCGCCTTCGGCCTGACCCTGCGCGAGCTGGTGGAAGGCTATGGCGGCGGCACGGCCAGCGGCCGGCCGCTGAAGGCCGCGCAGGTTGGTGGCCCACTCGGTGCCTGGGTACCGCCAAGCCACTTCGACACGCCGCTGGACTATGAAGCCTTCGCCGCCATGGGCGCGATGCTCGGCCATGGTGGTGTGGTAGTGGCCGATGACACCCTGAACATGGCCAGCATGGCGCGCTTCGCCCTGCAGTTCTGTGCCGAGGAGTCCTGTGGCAAGTGCACCCCGTGCCGCATCGGCTCGACCCGAGGCATGGAAGTGGTCGACCGGTTGATCGCCACCAGCGACATGACCGAACGCCACGACCACGCGCTGTTGCTGCGTGACCTGTGCGACACCATGCAGTACGGCTCGCTGTGCGCCATGGGCGGCATGACTGCCTATCCGGTGGCCAGCGCGTTGAAGTACTTCCCCGCCGATTTCGGGCTGACCCACACGGAGGCCGCGCAGTGATCAATTTCTTCGACCCCGCTTCTGATAAAAGCAGCGACCTCGGCACCCCGGCCCGTGACAGCGAGGTACAGGTCAGCCTGAGCATCGATGGCCGTGCCATCACTGTGCCCGCCGGCACATCGGTGATGCGCGCTGCAGCCATGCTCGGTACCAGCATCCCCAAACTGTGCGCCACCGACAGCCTCGAAGCCTTCGGCTCTTGCCGCATGTGCATGGTGGAAATCGAAGGCATGCGCGGTTACCCGGCCTCCTGCACCACCCCGGTCAGCGAAGGCATGGTGGTGCACACCGAAACCCCGCGCCTGGCCGGTTTGCGCCGCAACGTGATGGAGCTGTATATCTCCGACCACCCGCTGGACTGCCTGACCTGTTCGGCCAACGGCAACTGCGAGCTGCAGACCGTGGCCGGCCAGGTGGGCCTGCGCGAGGTTCGCTACGGCTATGACGGTGCCAACCACCTGGCCGAGAAGAAGGACGTATCCAACCCGTATTTCGACTACGAGCCAAGCAAGTGCATCGTCTGCAGCCGCTGCGTGCGCGCCTGCGAGGACATCCAGGGCACCTTCGCCCTGACTATCACCGGGCGCGGCTTCGAATCGCGCGTAGCGGCGGCGGGTGGGGAAAACTTCCTTGCCTCGGAATGCGTGTCGTGCGGCGCCTGCGTACAGGCTTGCCCGACCGCGACCCTGACGGAAAAGAGCCTGGTGCAGCTGGGCCAGCCCGAGCGTGCGGTCATCACCACCTGCGCCTACTGCGGCGTCGGCTGCTCGTTCCGTGCCGAAATGAAGGGCGACCAGTTGGTGCGCATGGTCCCCGACAAGAACGGCGGCGCCAACCACGGCCACGCCTGCGTCAAGGGCCGCTTCGCCTGGGGCTACGCCACCCACCCGGACCGCATCACCAAGCCGATGATCCGCAAGCGCCTGGAAGACCCGTGGCAGGAAGTCAGCTGGGACGAGGCGGTAACCTACGCCGCCAGCGAGTTCCGCCGCATCCAGCTGAAGTACGGTCGCGATTCCATCGGCGGCATCACCTCCAGCCGCTGCACCAACGAAGAAGCCTACCTGGTGCAGAAACTGGTGCGCACGGCGTTCGGCAACAACAACGTCGACACCTGCGCACGGGTATGCCATTCGCCCACCGGCTATGGCCTGAAGCAGACCCTGGGTGAATCGGCTGGTACGCAGAGCTTCGACTCGGTGATGCAGGCCGACGTGGTGCTGGTGATCGGCGCCAACCCCACCGACGCCCACCCGGTATTCGGCTCGCAGCTCAAGCGCCGCCTGCGTCAGGGTGCGCGGCTGATCGTGATCGACCCGCGGCGCATCGACCTGGTCGATTCGCCGCACGCCCGCGCCGAGCTGCACCTGCAACTGCGCCCCGGCACCAACGTGGCCATGCTCAATGCCCTGGCCCACGTGATCGTCACCGAAGGCCTGCTGGCCCAGCGCTTCATCGATGCCCGCTGCGAAACCGAGGATTTTGCCCGCTGGCGCGACTTCGTCAGCCTGGCGGAAAACGCCCCCGAAGTGCTTGGCCCGGTCTGCGGCGTGCCTGCCGAGCAGATCCGCGCCGCCGCCCGGCTGTACGCCACCGGCGGCAACGCGGCGATCTACTACGGCCTGGGCGTGACCGAGCACAGCCAGGGCAGCACCGCGGTGATGGGTATCGCCAACCTGGCCATGGCCACCGGCAACATCGGCCGTGAAGGGGTAGGGGTGAACCCGCTGCGCGGGCAGAACAACGTGCAGGGCTCGTGCGACATGGGCTCGTTCCCTCACGAACTGCCTGGCTACCGGCACATTTCCAACGAAGGCGTGCGCGCCGAGTTCGAGCGTGCCTGGGGCGTGACCCTGCAGCCCGACCCGGGCCTGCGCATCCCCAACATGTTCGAGGCGGCGCTGGATGGCAGCTTCAAGGCCTTGTACTGCCAGGGCGAGGACATTGCCCAGAGCGACCCCAACACCCAGCACGTCACCGCAGCCCTGCTGGCCATGGAGTGCGTGGTGGTGCAGGACATCTTCCTCAACGAAACAGCCAAGTTCGCCCATGTGTTCCTGCCGGGCAGCTCGTTCCTCGAAAAAGACGGCACCTTCACCAACGCCGAGCGGCGCATTTCGCGGGTGCGAAAGGTGATGGAGCCGCTGGCTGGCAAGGCTGACTGGGAGGCGACCGTGGCCCTGGCCAATGCCCTGGGGTACCCGATGAACTACCGCCACCCGTCCGAGATCATGGACGAGATCGCCCGCCTGACGCCTACCTTCCACCGCGTCAGCTACGCCGAGATCGACCGCCACGGCAGCCTGCAGTGGCCGTGTAACGACGCAGCGCCGGATGGCACGCCGACCATGCACATCGACCAGTTCGTACGTGGCAAGGGGCGCTTCATGCTCACCGGCTACGTGCCCACCGAAGAGAAGGTCAACAACCGCTACCCGCTGCTGCTGACCACCGGCCGCATCCTCAGCCAGTACAACGTCGGCGCCCAGACCCGGCGTACCGGCAACGTTGCCTGGCATGACGCCGACCGCCTGGAAATTCACCCGACCGATGCCGAGAGCCGTGGCATCCAGGACGGTGACTGGGTCGGTATCGGCAGCCGCGCCGGGCAGACGGTGCTGCGCGCCAAGGTCAGTGCACGGGTAGCGCCGGGCGTGGTGTACACCACGTTCCACTTCCCCGAGTCGGGGGCCAACGTGATTACCACCGACAACTCCGACTGGGCCACCAACTGCCCGGAGTACAAGGTGACGGCGGTGGAGGTGGTGAAAGTGTTCCAGCCTTCGCAGTGGCAGAAGCGCTATCAGGACTTCAGTGACGAGCAGCAGCGCTTGCTGAAGGAGCGCCGTATTGCGGAAAAAGCCGAGGTGCGCCGATGAGCAGTGAGAGCCTGGTCAAGATGGCCAACCAGATTGCCCATTACTTCGACAGCGAGCCAGACCGGGCGCTGGCGGTGCAAGGGGTACGCCAGCATCTGCAGAGCTTCTGGACGCCGGCGATGCGTCGGCAGCTGGCGCAATGGATCGAGGCCAATGCAGGAGAAGGGCTGGACCCGAAGGTCCAAGAGGCGTTGGCCTAGAGATTTCTTGTAAGAAATCTCCTGTGGGAGCGGGTTTACCCGCGAATGCGTCGTTGGACTCACCGCCGCTTTCGCGGGTAAACCCGCTCCCACAGGGGCCCTGCAATTTCAAGGAATCATGTGTCCTCCTGAGGAAGGCAAACTCAGCCGCGGGCCAATTCCGCCAGGTGGGCAATTGCCTCCTCGCTCTTGAGCACCAGCACATCCCCCTCCAGCGCATCCAGCACCACCTCCGAGGTATTACCAATCAATGCCCCGGAAATCCCCGTGCGGCACACCGTGCCGATCACCGTCACCACCGCATCCAGCTTCTTCTCGGTATGCGGAATCAGCACATCCGCCGGCCCTTCGGCCACATGCAGGCGGTCTTCGCTGATGTCGTACTCTGCCTGGAACGCCTTGCAAGCGTCGCGGTAGCGCTTTTCGATGGTCTCGCTCAGCTGGTACACCGGGTCCGATGCCGACAGCATCGGCGACGGATGGGCGCTGATGACGTGCAACTCACCCTTGGCCAGTTTGGCAATCTCGAAACCATGGTCGATGATGCTGGCATGCAGGCGGCGGTGGTCTTCGTCCTGGTTACCTACGTCCACCGCGGCCAGGATCTTGCCGCCGGTCCACGGCCGCTCGCTCTTGACCATCAGCACGGCACACGGGCACTGGCGCAGCAGCTTCCAGTCGCTGGGGGTGAGAAGGGCCTTTTTCAGCGGGTTGTCCGGGCGGTGTTCCTTGATCACCAGCTCGCAGCCCTCGGCCTGCTGCACGTAGATGATGGTGTCGTGCAGGCTGTCGCGCCAAGCCTCTTCATGGGTGACGTTGTCGTACCCATCATCATGCAGTTGGCTGCTCAGCAGGCTCAGCAGCGCGCTGTGGTCGTGCCTTTTGTCGCACATCAGCAGGTGCAGGCGGGCGCCGGTGAGGCCGGCGATCAGCTTGGCCCGGGTCAGCGCCCGGCTGTGGGCGTGCTCGGGGTCAAGGACGACGAGGATGCTGCGGACGGCTTGCATGGGCGTTAGCTCCCTTCAAAGGTGGCGACCAATGCCTGACTATAGTCGGCGCTTCCCCCGCTGGCGCTTGATGTACATCAAGCATAGTCACTGGCGCCGCCCGCCGCCGCCGGTATAATCGCCGGCCCTGCCTGTCCTGTGTGGTTGCACGTCATGTCCCTGATCCCCGAAATCGACGCCTTTCTTGGTTGCCCGACACCAGACGCCTGGATCGAAGCGGCGCTCGCCGACCAGGAAACCCTGCTGATCGACCACAAGAACTGCGAATTCAAGGCTGCCAGCACCGCCCTGAGCCTGATCGCCAAGTACAACACCCACCTCGACCTGATCAACATGATGTCGCGCCTTGCCCGCGAGGAGCTGGTGCACCACGAGCAGGTGCTGCGCCTGATGAAGCGTCGTGGCGTGCCGCTGCGCCCGGTGTCGGCGGGGCGTTATGCGTCGGGGCTGCGGCGGCTGGTGCGCGCCCACGAGCCGGTCAAGCTGGTGGATACGCTGGTGGTGGGGGCGTTCATCGAGGCGCGCAGCTGCGAGCGCTTTGCCGCGCTGGTACCGCACCTGGACGAGGAGCTGGGCCGCTTCTACCACGGCCTGCTGAAGAGCGAAGCGCGCCACTACCAGGGTTACCTGAAACTGGCGCACAACTACGGTGAAGAGGCCGATATCGCCCGCCGGGTGGAACTGGTGCGCGCAGCAGAGGTGGAACTGATTCAGTCACCGGACCAGGAGCTGCGCTTCCACAGCGGTATCCCGATGGCGCAGGCCGCCTGACTCGCGCCAGGCGGCCCAGGTGTCAGTGGCGGCGGCCCAGCAGCAGGCCGACCACCAGCCCGAGGCCTGCGGAAATGGCCACGGTCTGCCACGGGTGGCCACCGATGTAGTCCTGGGTAGCGTCCATCACCGGTTGCGCCTTGCTGCGCACCTTGTCGGCGGCATGGCGAGCCTGGCGTAGCTTCAGGCTTACCTGCGCGCGCAGGGTTTCCGCCTCGTCACCCACCAGGGCGGCGCTGTCGTTCAGCAGCCTTTCCGATTCTTCGATCAGCGCCTGCAGTTCGCTGAATACCTGGTCCTTGATCTGATCGCTGTCGGCCAGCGCGGCTTTTTTCCGGGCCATGAACTCGTCCTCGTCGATGGTGTGGCTTGAACAATGGATGCCGGCGCGTCGGGAAAGTTGCGGCGGCTTTGGGCTGTTGCAATACCTGGGTGTAAGATAGCGGCCATTTTCAAACTTGCAGGTACCTTCATGAGTTTCAATCTGGCCAACATGAGCTTCGAGGAACGGGCGCAGATCGAGGCAGAGAAGGCCCGGCTGTTCGAACTGTGGCAGAACAACCTGGGCAAGGCCAAGGGCGAAGCGGCGCGGCTGATCGCCGAAAAACCACGGCGCAAAGGCAAATGGGCCGAGTGGGTGCGTGCCGAGCTGGATGGCATGTCGCCGCCCGAATATGCCAACATGGTGCGCAGCGAAGTCAACAAGCTGATGGCCGCAGCCAGCGCCAGCCGCTGATCTCACTCTGCCAGGCGCTTACCAGTAAGTGCCCTTGGGCAGGTCCAGCTTGCCCTCGTCGGTAAAACGCACGGTCCCCAGCAGTCCGCCGGCCAGCTTGCCGCGCAGCACATAGGGCAGGCCTTGCAACGAGCCCGCCTGGCCCAGCCCATAGGCCTGGCGCAGGAAGGAAAACGCCGTGATGCTCACCGGCACCACGACCACTGCTTCGCCATAACGGCCGATGTGCCCCTGCTGGTCGCTGACCCCGGCAGCCAGCGGCTGGCCGTTCACTTCCAGGTTCAGGGCGATGCCGTTGTAGTCGATCGGCGCCTCGTTGGGGTTTTGTACCCGCATCTTCACCGCCATGCGCAGTTCCAGCTCCTGCCCGGGCAGCGGCTCGATACCGATCACGCTGATATTGACCGGGTCGCGTGCCTGGAACAGCGCACAGCCTCCCAGGCCGAAGGCCAGCAGCAGGACCAGAAACAGGCGGGCGTAGCGGTGCAGACGGGCAGCCATGGGGAGCGACCTTGCAAGATTGGGCGAATGGGCAGTGTGGCAAATACGCGTCGGCGTTGAAAGTCTCCTTCCAGATGAAAGATACTGTTTCTCATTAACGCCCGATAACTTCTCCTACTGGCCGTTCCCAAACCCATGCTGACCTCTCCCGCGCCGGGCTTGCTGGCAAGTTTCCAGGAGCACTACGACGACCTGCTGCAGTTCCTGACCCGGCGCATGAGCGACCGCCAGCGCGCTGCCGACGTCGCGCAGGAAACCTACCTCAGGCTGGTGAGCATCGACCAGCAGGCGGTGCCGGTGTTACACGCGCGCAGTTTCATCTTCCGCGTCGCCGGCAACCTGGCGATCGATGCCTTGCGCCGCGAGCAGCGCATTGCCGCCAGCCACGACGACAGCGAGCGGGCAGGTGAGGTCGCCTGCCCGGCACCGGCCCCCGAGGCGGCCTTGCTGGCCCGGGAGCGCCTGCAGATCCTCGACCAGGCGCTGCTGCAGCTGTCCGACAATGCCCGCCAGGCGCTGTTGCTCAACCGCGTCGACGGCCTGACCCAGGCGCAGATCGCGCAGCGCCTGGGGGTTTCCGAGAGCATGGTGGCAAAATACATCGGCCAGGCCTTGCGCCATTGCCGTAACTGGCTGAAAAAGGCTGGGGTGGCGGCTGCACTGGTGTTGGCCGTTGCTGTGGCGGGTTGGCAGCAGGCGCCGGTGCTGCTGGCGGATTACCACACCGGGGTCGGCGAGCGACAGGTGATCACCCTGGCCGATGGCACCCGGGTGACGCTGAACAGTGCCAGTGCCCTGAGCGTGGTGTTCAGCGACGATGAGCGGCGGGTGGTGTTGGAGGCTGGTGAGGCCTTGTTCGAGACCACCGATGATTCACGGCCCTTTGTGGTCGATACGGCTGGTGAGCGGGTGCAGGGGAGCGCGGCCATCTTCAGCGTGCGTCGCGATGGCAGCGTGGTATTGGCTCGTGGCGAAGCCAAGGTTGGCGCGCATGAACTGGCAATAACGGCCGATGCCGGCACGCAGTTGGCCTGGCAGCGCGGCAAGCTGATCTTCAACGGCAAGCCGCTGGGGCAGGTGCTGGCGGAGCTGGAGCGTTATCGGCATGGGCGGATCGTGCTGTCGGATGGCAAGCTGGCGGCGATGGAGGTGAGCGGGGTATTCGACCTCGATGAACCTGAGGCCCTGTTGCGCACCCTCGAGCAGCGCTATGGGCTGAAGGTGACCTACCTGCCGTGGTTGGCCGTGGTTCATTGATTCGCCTGTGCCGGCCTCTTCGCGGCTGAAGCCGCTCCCACAGATACTGCACAGGTCTGGAAGTCTGTGGAGATTCCTGTGGGAGCGGCTTCAGCCGCGAAAAGGCCGGCACAAGAAAATTTTTTTATCTTGCACTGCAAGTTCCTGCCAGCCAGATCGTCGTAGTGGGACTGATCAGCAACCAATTCTCATTTACGACTTGTCAGGAAGCTCATTCGTGCCTCTGATGCTCAAGCCTTTGCACCGCCGCCGCGGTCCGCTTCACCATGCCCTGATGTCTTGCAGTGCCCTGGCCATGCTGGTCGGTCCGCTGCAGGCGTTTGCCTCGCCCGCCACCGAACAGGCGCAGACCCAGGCCCGCCAGGTCCAGCTCGACCTGCCGGCCCAGCCGCTGGATCAGGCCCTGACCTCGTTCGCCGACCAGGCCGGCCTGCACCTGCTGTACACCACCGGCGATGTCGCCGGCCAGGCCAGCCCGGCCTTGCAAGGCAGCTACAGCATCGAGCAGGCCCTGCAGCAGTTGCTGGCCGGCAGCGGCATGAGCTGGCAATTCAGCGATGCCCGCACGGTAACCCTGCGCAAGGTCGACCCCGCGCCGCAGGCGGTCAACCTCAAGCCGATCGAGGTCAGCGTGGCCTCGCGCACCAGCACCGCGATCAGCGAAATCCCCGGCACCGTGTGGGTGGTCGACCAGCAGCAGCTGCGCGAGCAGATCGACAGCGGCGTCAGCCTGAAGGAAGCCATCGGCAAGCTGGTGCCAGGCCTCGACCTGGCGCCGGAAGGGCGTACCAACTACGGCCAGAACATGCGCGGGCGCAACGTGCTGGTGATGATCGACGGGGTCAGCCAGAACAGCTCGCGCGGCCTGTCACGCCAGTTCGACAGCATTTCGCCGTTCAACGTCGAACGCGTCGAAGTGCTGTCTGGCGCCAGCGCCATCTACGGTGGCGGCGCCACCGGCGGCATCATCAACATCGTGACCAAGAAGGGCGAACCCGGCCCGGCGCGCTTCGAGACCCAGCTCGGTGCCAGCAGCGGCTTCAACAACAGCGACGACCTGGCCACCCGCTTCGCCCAGTCGATCAGTGGCGGCAACGAGCGGTTCAACGCCCGGCTGGGGGTTTCCGGCGAGCAGAACGAAGCCTTCTACGATGGCGCCGGCGACCAGATCTTCATCGACAACACCCAGACCGACCTGCAGTACAACCGCACCATCGACGTACTCGGCACCTTGGGGATGCAGCTGAACGACCAGCAGAGCCTGGACCTGTTGGCCCAGTACTATGACTCGGGCAACCACGGCAGTACCGGCATCTACTTCCCCAACCTGAACTACAACGCCCCATCCGACCTGGAAGATGCCGAACTGCGCAGTGGCTACTCGTCGGACCTGGAGCCACGCACCCGGCGCCTGCTGCTGAACGCCAACTACCACCACACCGACGTGCTGGGCCAGGACTTCTACCTGCAGGCCTCGTACCGCAAGGAAGACGACAACTTCTACCCGTTCCCGTACTACAACCGCGCCACGCCCACCGGTTCGCGCGGGGTGTACTTTGCCGCCTCGCAGCAGAACTTCGAAGTCACCAGCCTCAAGGGCCTGTTCGCCAAGCAGTGGGACGCGCTGAAGCTGACCTACGGCGTCGACCTGGACCGCGAGCGCTTCAACGCCGAGCAGACCACCTTCAACGCCCAGACTTCGTCCGAGTCGGGTGGCCTGGAGCTGGAAAAGGACAGCAAGGCCGCACGCTACCCCAGCTACCGGGTCGATGGCGTGTCGGTATACGCCCAGCTGGACTGGCATGCCACCGATAACCTGACCCTGTCCGGCGGCGCCAGGCGCCAGCAGATGGATGTGGACGTCAGCGACTTCAAGGGTGTGCCGGGCGGCAGCAACGATTACCAGGTCAACCTGTTCAACGTCGGTGCCATCTACGACTTCAAGAATGGCCACCAGGTATGGACCAACTACGGCGAAGGCTTCGACCTGCCCGATCCGGCCAAGTACTACGGCAAGCCCGGGCTGAGCGTGGCCGACAACCCGCTGGCCGGCATCAAGAGCCGCCAGGTGGAACTGGGCTGGCGCTATGCCGACCTGGACTGGGATGCCCAGGCGGCGCTGTACTACATCTGGTCGGACAAGATCATCAACGTCGACTCGCAGACGCTGACCATCAATGTGGAAGATCAGAAGAGCCGTGACTTCGGTTTCGAAGGCGCACTGACCCGGCACTTCCAGACCGGCTGGGAAGCTGGTGGCACCCTGCACCTGACCCGCTCCGAGGAAGAAGATGCTGATGGCGGCTGGATCAAGCGCGATGCCCGCTATGCCTCGTTGTCGAAGGCTACCGCGTTCGTCGGCTGGAAGGGCGATGGCCGCAGTGCACGGCTGCAGGCCAACCATGCCTTCAGCCTGAAGGACGATGCCGACCACGAGATCGACGGCTACACCACCTTCGACCTGCTGGGCAGCCAGGACACCGGCTTCGGTACTTTCAGCGCCGGCATCCAGAACCTGCTGGACAAGCAGTACAGCACGGTCTGGGGGCAGCGTGCGACGCTGTTCTACTCGCCGACCTACGGGCCGGCGTACCTGTATGACTACCAGGGGCGCGGGCGTACCTACACCCTGACCTGGAGCATGGCTTACTGAGCCTGCGCGGTTCTGTGGGAGCGGCCTTGTGTCGCGAAAGGGGTGCGAAGCGCCCCCAGGATTTCAGCTTTGCAGCACATATTGCCGGGGCCGCTTTGCGGCCCTTTCGCGGCACAAGGCCGCTCCTACAGAGACCGCACATGCCTGAGGAAGTCGCGGTCCCTGTGGGAGCGGGTTTACCCGCGAAGAGGCCCGGTCAGGCAAACGCCGCCAGTAAATCCTGCGCAAACGCCTGCTGTGCCTCGCCAACCACCTGCGCCCGGTGCCTGGCCAGGGTAAACGGCACCACGAAGTCCAGCCCAGGGTTCAGCGCCCACAGCAGCCCCTCAGCCTCCCACGCTTGCGCGCAGTGGCACGGCAGATAACCAATATGCCGCCCCGACAGAATGAACGTCAGCACGCTCTCGATCTGCTCCGCCACCGCCATGCTGCGCTGGCTCTGGAACGGCTCGCCGCCCTTTAAAAACCGGTACGGATGGCGCACCTGGTCCATCGCCGACAACCGCTCCCGCCCAACGCCAGCCTCACCGAACAGCACATGGCCCTTGCCGCAATACAGCCGTTGCCGTTCCTCGAACAGCGGCTGGTAATCGAAGGCTGCCTGGTTGCCGGAAAAGTAGCTGATGGCGTAATCCAACCGCTGCTCCAGCAACAACCGCTCCAGCTCCGCCGGCGGCGCACTGATCAGCTCCAGCTGCACCGCCTCCTCGCGCCTGCGAAACGCGGCAATGGCCGCCGCCAGCTTCAGGCTCACCGCCTTGTCCTGGTTCTCCGCCATGCCTAGGCGCACGGTCCCCAGCAGCCGCCCGGCAACGCCATTGGCCTGCTGGCGAAACTGTTCGATGTTCAGCAACAAGCCACGGGCGGCGTCCAGCAACAACGTGCCTTTCTCCGTCAGGTGAAAACCGCCCTTGCCGCGACTGCACAGGCGGTAACCCAGCCGCGCTTCCAGCTGCGCCATGCGCTGACTGATGGTGGGCTGGCTCAGGCCCAGCACCCCTTGCGCGGCGCTGAAGCCACCGGCCTCGACTACAGTGACGAACAGCCGCAGCAGGTGCAGGTCGGGGTCATGCACTTGTCCGAGCATTACATTGCTCCTGATGAATGTCAGCTTTGCAAACTTGCCATTTCAGCAATGTAACCCGGCTGGCATGCTCGCGGCATCCACCCATTTGCCGAGGTGTCCGCCATGCGTCGATCGTTGTGCCTGCTGTCCCTGGTCCTGGCCTTGCCGCTGCAGGCCGAAGAAAAGGTCGTCAACCTCTACAGCTGGGCCGACTATGTCGCCCCGCAAACTCTCCAGCGCTTCGAGCAGGAAACCGGCTACAAGGTGCGCTACGACACCTTCGATACCACCGAAGTGCTGGAAACCAAGCTGCTGACCGGTGGCAGCGGCTATGACGTGGTGGTGCCGTCGTCGGCGGTGCTGGCCCGGGCGCTCAAGGCCAACGCCCTGCAGCCGCTCGACCCCCAGGCCATGCCCGGCTATGCCAACCTCGACAAGGACCTGCTGGCCAAGCTCGCCGAGGCCGACCCCGGCAACCGCCATGCCGTGCCCTACACCTGGGGCACCTTGGGCCTGGGGGTGAATGTGGAGGCTGTGCGCCAACGCCTGGGGGATGTGCCGCTGGACAGCCTCGACCTGCTGTTCAAGCCTGAGTACGCCAGCCGGCTGAAGGACTGCGGCATCGCCATGCCCGACTCGCCCCAGGAGGTGATCGGCGTGGCCCTGAACTACCTGGGCAAGGACCCTTACAGCCAAGACAAGGACGACCTGGCCGCCGCGCAGAACCTGCTGAGCCAGCTGCAGCCGTCGATCAGCTACGTCGCCAATGGCCGGCAGATCAGCGACCTGGCAAACGGTAGCGTGTGCCTGGCGCTGACCTACAACGGCGATGCGGCGATGGCCGCCGACCAGGCGCGCCGTGCCGGCAAACCGTTCGAGCTGATCTACCGCATCCCCCGCGAAGGCACGCTGGTGTGGCAGGACAACCTGGTCATTCCCAAGGACGCCCCGCACCCCGAGGCCGCGCGGGCGTTCATCGCCTTCATGCTCAAGCCCGAGTCGGTGGCCGCGCTGACCAACACGCTGTTCTTCGCCAACGCCAACCAGGCGGCCACGCCGTTGGTGGACGAAGCGGTACGCAACGACCCGGACATCTACCCGTCGGCCGCAGTACGCCAGCGCCTGTATGCCGACCGCAGCATGGCCCTGGCCGACCTGCGCCAGCGCAACCGCCTGTGGACCGCGTTCCGCAGCCGCCAGTAACCAATAACGACAAAGGAGCCCGACCGTGGAGCAAGCCGCAAACAACGACCAGGCCATCACCCGCGACAGCCTTTATGGCACCGCTGCGGAAAGTACCTACGCAGGCATTACCAGTTTCTCCCGCCGCCGTTACAGCCGCGACCTGCGTGGTGTCGATGTGGTGGTCAGCGGTGTGCCGTTCGATACTGCCACCAGCAACCGCCCCGGTGCGCGCTTCGGCCCACGGGCGATTCGCGCCGCCTCGGTGCAGCAGGCCTGGGCCCGGCACTGGCCGTGGGCGTTCGACCCGTTCGACCACCTGGCGGTGATCGACTATGGCGATTGCGCCTTCGACAGCGGCACCCCGCAGTCGGTACCGGACAGCATCGAGGCCCATGCCACGCATATTCTGGAAGCAGGCTGCGCCATGCTCACCCTGGGCGGCGACCATTTCATCAGCTACCCGCTGCTCAAGGCCCATGCCCGCCGCCATGGCCCGCTGGCGCTGATCCACTTCGATGCGCACAGCGACACCTGGCCGGACGAGGAAGGCAAGCGCATCGACCACGGCACCATGTTCTGGCATGCGGCCCGCGAAGGCCTGGTGGACCCGGCCAGCTCGGTGCAGATCGGCCTGCGCACCACCAATGACGACAGCCAGGGCTTTGCCATCCTCGACGCCCGCCAGGTGCATCGGCAGGGCACCGAGGCGGTGATCGCGGCGATTCGCCAGCGGGTGGGCGAGCGGCCGGTGTACCTGACCTTCGATATCGACTGCCTCGATCCGGCCTATGCGCCCGGTACCGGCACACCGGTGTGCGGCGGGCTGAGCACGGTGCAGGCGCTGGAGATCCTCGGCGGGCTGCGCGGCATCAACCTGGTGGGCATGGACCTGGTGGAGGTGGCGCCAGCCTATGACCATGCCGATATCACCGCGCTGGCGGGGGCCACCCTGGCGATGGAAATGCTGTGCCTGTATGCGGCGCGGCACAAGGTGGACAAGGGCCAGTAACCTGGGGCCGCTTTGCAGCCCATCGCGACACAAGGCCGCTCCTACAGGTAATCGCATACCCCTGTAGGAGCGGCCTTGTGTCGCGATGGGCTGCAAAGCAGCCCCCAGGGCCCATACTGAAACATCAGGAATCATCTCCACCCGCATTCACACTTTTGCCGCGAACCCTTCGCGCCTTAGGCTATCAAACCCACCAGGCGCGGCATTCTCGTACAGGAGGTGAAGCATGACCCCGACATTGCCCATCCTGGCCCTCGGCCTGGTGCTGTGGTTGCCCGCGCAAGCAGCCCCGGAGCTGCCCGTGCAACTCGCCGCCGGCAACAACAACCCCTATAACAGCCCGATCCAGCGCGCCAACCCCAACAGCCGCCAGGGCAGCATGCCGGCCGCACCTCCCGTGCGCGGCCCATCCACCGACCCATACCAGCGCACGCCCACCCTGGACAACCGCGGCATTGGCAACGGCGACAACCTGCGCCGCCAGCAGCAAACCCCGAGCCTGGAGCCCACCCGACCACCTCGCGACAACCCGCGCGCGCCATGAGCGCCCTACGAAAGGAATCCTGCATGCTTCGAGCACCCTGGCTTGTAACCCTGACCGCCGCCGCACTCCTGCCCCTGCTGGCGCAGGCGGCGGCCGAACAGCAGCTGCGCAGTGAAGAAGGCACCTTGACCGTCAGCACAGTGGCCGACGGCCTGCGCAACCCCTGGGCTTTGGCGTTCCTGCCGGGTGGCAAGGACATGCTGGTCACCGAGCGCGCCGGCAACTTGCGGGTGGTCAATGCCGAAGGCAAGGTCGGCCCACCGATCAGCGGTGTGCCCAAGGTCTGGGCCGAGGGCCAGGGCGGCCTGCTGGATGTGGTGCTGTCGCCGGAGTTCGCCAAGGACCGTACCGTGTACCTGTCCTACGCCGAAGAGGGCAGTGACGGCAAGGCTGGCACGGCGGTCGGCCGTGGCCAGTTGTCCCAGGACCGCGCCCGGCTGGAAAACTTCAACGTCATTTTCCGCCAGCAGCCCAAGCTGTCGGAGGGCAACCACTTCGGCTCGCGCCTGGTGTTCGACCGCGACGGTTACCTGTTCATCGCCCTCGGCGAGAACAACCAGCGCCCGACTGCCCAGGACCTGGACAAGCTGCAAGGCAAGATCGTGCGTATTTTGCCGGACGGCGAAGTGCCCAGGGACAACCCCTTCGTCGGCAAGGACAACGTACGGCCGGAGATCTGGTCGTTCGGCCACCGCAACCAGCAAGGCGCCGCACTCAACCCGTGGACCGGCAAGCTGTGGACCCACGAACACGGCCCGCGCGGTGGCGACGAGATCAACATTCCCGAGCCCGGGAAGAACTACGGCTGGCCGGTTGCGACCCACGGCATCAACTACTCGCTTCTGCCGATCCCCGAGGCCAAGGGCAAGCATGTGCAGGGTATGGTCGACCCGCACCATGTGTGGGAGAAGTCGCCGGGTATCAGCGGCATGGCCTTCTACGACAGCCCCACGTTCAAGGCCTGGGACCACAACCTGTTCATTGGCGCGCTGGCCACCCAGGAGCTGATCCGCCTGCAGCTGGATGGCGACAAGGTGGTGCATGAAGAGCGTTTGCTGGGTGAGTTGAAGTCGCGTATCCGCGATGTGCGGGTGGGGCCGGATGGTTACCTGTATGTGCTGACCGATGACAAGGACGGCGCGCTGCTCAAGGTAGGCCTGGGCGACGCTTGATCACCACTGTTGTACGCGGCCCCTGTGGGAGCGGGCGTGTCGAGGCGTCGAACCGCCGCGAAGCAGGCGCCGCGGTGGATGGCACGGGCTTCGCCCGTGTTCGCGGGCACGCCCGCTCCCACAGGGATCGCCGCAGCCTTTTGAATTTGGGTAATACCGTTGTTCCCACAAGGTCCGCGGTGTGTCAGCCGTGTAGAATGCCGCATGGCTATCGATCCCCACTCCCTCTACCAGCAGGCCCTGACCACCCAGGGCTATGTCGCCGACCCTGCCCAGGCCTGCGCTGTCGAGGCCTTGCAGGTCTGCTTCCAGGCCCTCGAACAGGGCCGCCCAACCCAGGGTATCTACCTGTGGGGCCCGGTCGGCCGGGGCAAGACCTGGCTGATGGACCAGTTTCACCGCTGCCTGCGGGTACCCAGCCGGCGCCAGCACTTCCACCACTTCATGGCCTGGGTCCACCAGCGCCTGTTTCAGCTCAACGGCACTGCCGACCCGCTGCTGGCGCTGGCCGGGGAACTGGCCGGGCAGATTCGCGTGCTGTGCTTCGACGAACTGTTCGTCAACGACATCGGTGACGCGATCATCCTCGGCCGCCTGTTCCAGGTATTGTTCGACCAAGGCGTGGTGATCGTCGCCACCTCCAACCAGCCACCCGAGCAGCTGTACCGCGACGGCTTCAACCGCGAGCGTTTCCTGCCGGCCATTGCCGCCATCCAGCGGCACATGCAGGTGCTGCCGGTAGCCGGCGAGCAGGACCACCGCCTGCACCCCGGCGCCGAGCGCCAGCGTTACTGGGTGGCGCAAGCGGGGCAGGCCAGCCAGCTGGACGAGGTGTTCCGCCAGCTCAGCCCCGGCGATGCAGGCCAAGACCAGCCCTTGGCGATCGGCTCCCGGCAGGTGCAGGTGGTGCGGCGCAGCGCGCAGGCCATCTGGTGCCGCTTCACCGACCTGTGCGAGCAGCCGCTGGCAGCCATGGAGTTCATGGCCCTGTGCGACCGGTTCCCGGCCATTCTGGTGTCGGGCATTCCGACGCTGGGTGGGGAGCAGCGGGCCGGGCGCATTGCCCGGGGCACCGAGGATGCTGCGGCGCGGGTGGTGGCGGGCGACCGCGAGCTGCCGGCGCTGTCGCCCAAGGACGACGCGGTGCGCCGCTTCATTGCCCTGGTCGACGAATGCTACGACCGGCGGGTGGCGTTGTACCTGGAGGCACAGGTGCCGCTGGATGCGCTCTACACTCAAGGGTATCTGGCGTTCCCGTACCAACGGACCCTGAGCCGGCTACGGGAGATGCAACTGCAACGCTTCGCCTGAAAAGGAGCCGAACCATGGAGCCGTTGTCGCATCATCTGCTGACCCAGGCCTACAACAATGGCTGGGCCAACCACCGCCTGTACAAGGCCTGCCTGCAACTGACCCAGGACGAATTCGTCGCACCCCGCTGCAGCTTTTTCCCCTCGATCAAAGCCACCCTCAACCACCTGCTGACGGTGGACTGGTTCTACCTGCACATGCTCGAGTGCGAGCAGCGTGGCGAGCAGCCCGACGCCGACGGCGAGCGCTTCTTCGAGCCGGAACAGCCGTTTGCCACCTGCACCGACCTGCATGCCGAACAGGCCCAGGCCGACCACCGGCTGATCGCCTATTGCCGCGGCCTGCGCGACGGTGAACTGGGGCGCTATGTAAGCATCGTGCGCCCCGAGCGGGTGCAGCGCGAGCAACGGCTGCGGCTGTTGGCGCACCTGTTCGAGCACCAGGTGCATCACCGTGGGCAGGTGCATGCGATGCTCAGTGACACGGCAGTGAGGCCGCCGCAGCTGGATGAGTTTTTCTGTGAAGAAGAGGCAGGGTTGCGGGCGGTGGACTTTGCCGAGCTGGGCTGGACAGAGGAGCAGGTCTGGAAAGTGTAGGGGGCCGTAAAGCGGCCCCCCGCCTATTGGCTCACTTGCCCAACCACTCCACCAGCGTACGGTTGAACCGCACCGGCTCCTCGATCTGCGGCGCATGCCCCATGCCTTCAAAGGTAATCAGCTCACCCTTGGGAATCAGCTTGGCCACCTGCGGCCCCAGCTCTGCATACTTGCCCAGCTTCGCTTTCACCTCTGGCGGCGCGATATCACTGCCGATGGCCGTGGTGTCCTGGTCACCGATCAGCAGCAGGGTGGGCATCTGCAGGTCCTTGAATTCGTGGTACACCGGCTGGGTGAAGATCATGTCGTAGATCAGCGCCGAGTTCCACGCCACCGCTTCATGCCCTGGCCCCTTGTTCAGGCCCACCAGCATCTGCACCCAGCGCTCGTACTCCGGCTTCCAGCGCCCGGCGTAGTAGGTCTTGCGCTCATACTCGCGCACGCCTTCGGCATCCAGCTTGAGTTCGCGCGCATACCACTGGTCCACCGTGCGGTAGGGCACGCCCAGGGCTTTCCAGTCTTCCAGCCCGATGGGGTTGACCATCGCCAGGCGCTCTACCTGCTGCGGGTACATCAGCGCATAGCGGGTGGCGAGCATGCCGCCGGTGGAGTGGCCAAGCACGATGCTTTGCTTCACGCCCAGTTGTTCGAGCAGGGCATGGGTGTTGCTCGCCAGTTGCTGGAAGCTGTACTGGTAATGGGCTGGTTTGCTGGAGCTGCAGAAGCCGACCTGGTCGGGGGCGATGACCCGGTAGCCGGCCTTGCTCAGGGCATCGATGGTGGTTTCCCAGGTGGCGGCGCAGAAGTTCTTGCCGTGCATCAGCACCACGCTGTGGCCGTTGGCCTGGCCCTGGGCGGGTACGTCCATATAGCCCATCTGCAGGGCCTGGCCCTGGGTCTTGAAGTCGAAATGCTTGAGCGGATGCGGGTAGCTGAAGCCCTCTAGCTGGGGGCCATAGGTGGGCGATTCGGCAGCGATGGCCGAACTGCCGGCGAGGCAGGCCAGGGCCAGGGCGGTTGCGCGCAGCATGGGGGCACTCCGTGTAGGGCCATGTAGGAAGGGGCGACTGTAACAGCCAGTGGACCACGCGGAACGTGAAAGGTGTTACCAGGCGTGAAACCAGCCCAGGGTAATCATCGCCAGCACCCCATAACGGCCGGCCTTGGCCAGGGTCACCAGCAGCAGGAAGCGCCAGAACGGCTCACGCATGATGCCCGCGATCAGCGTCAGCGGGTCGCCGATCACCGGCATCCAGCTGAGCAGCAGCGACCATTGCCCCCAGCGCTGGTAGCGCTGTTGCGCGCGCTCTAGCTGGGCAGGGCTGAACGGGAACCAGCGCTTGTCGCGCAGGTGCTCGATGGCCCGCCCCAGCACCCAGTTGAGCACCGAGCCCAGCACATTGCCCAGGGTAGCCACCAGCAGCAGGGTGGTCCAGGCTTCGGGCTGGCGCAGCAAAAGGCCGACCAGCACGGCCTCCGATTGCAGCGGTAGCAGGGTGGCGGCACCGAAGGCGCTGAGGAACAGCGCCCAAAGGCTGAGCATCAGTAGTTGGCGACCACGGTGTCCTTGCCGTCCTGGGTCACGCCGATGACCTGGTAGGCATCCTTGTGGTCACCCATTTCCATGCCGGGCGAGCCCATGGGCATGCCCGGCACGGCCAGGCCCTTGAGGTCGTTGCGCTTGGCCAGCAGGCGCACCTGCTCGGCCGGCACGTGGCCTTCGACGAACTTGCCGTCGATCATCCCGGTATGGCACGACGCCAGGCGTGGCGCCACGCCCAGGCGTTGCTTCACCTCGCTCATGTTCGGCTCGACATGGTCGTTCACGGTGAAACCGTTGTCGCGCAAGTGGCTGATCCAGGCCTTGCAGCATCCGCAGTTGGGGTCGCGGTAGACGTCGATGGTCTCGGCGGCCTGGGCCAGGCCAGTGACGGCCAGCAGGCCCAGGGTCAGCAAGTGTTTGCGCAGCATGGTGAAGCACTCCTTCCAGCGGTAGTTCAGCAGCATAGCGTAAGCGGCTTGCACGATGTTCGCCGCTGGCACCTGTCAGGTACCTGAGGCGCACATTACAGGTTTGTCAGCTGGCCGCCTCGTCGGTGCCGAGGTCGCGCATCAGCAAGGCGTAGTCGAGCGTGACCTGCTCCGGAATCGGCAGGTACACCACGTGGCCGTCACCCGGAGCCACCTCGATGGCCTGCTGCTGGCGGTCGCACAGGCGGTGCAGGTCGAAGTGGTAGTTGCCGCGCGGGGTCATCAGCTCCAGGTGGTCACCCACGGCGAAGCGGTTTTTCACCTTGACCTCGGCCAGGCCGTCGACGCGCACCCCGGTCAGTTCGCCAACGAACTGCTGGCGCTCGGACACCGAGTTGCCGCGCTGGTAGTTCTGGTATTCGTCGTGCACGTGGCGGCGCAGGAAGCCTTCGGTGTAACCGCGTTGGGCCAGGGATTCGAGGTTGTCCATCAGGGCGCGGTCGAATGGCCGCCCGGCCACCGCGTCGTCGATCGCCTGGCGGTATGACTGCACGGTACGGGAGCAGTAGAAGTGCGACTTGGTGCGGCCTTCGATTTTCAGCGAGTGCACGCCCATGGCCGCCAGGCGCCCGACGTGCTGGATGGCGCGAAGATCCTTGGCATTCATGATGTAGGTGCCGTGCTCGTCTTCGAACGCCGGCATTTCGGTACCGGGGCGGTTGCTTTCCTGCAGCAGGAATACCTGCTCGGTGGGGGCGCCCAGGCCCAGGGTCGGCTGCACTTCGCGCACGATGTCGCCGTTGGCGTTCTCGGTGGCCGGGGTGGCGTCATACTTCCAGCGGCAGGCGTTGGTGCAGGTGCCCTGATTGGCATCACGCTTGTTGAGGTAGCCCGACAGCAGGCAACGGCCGGAGTAGGCCATGCACAGGGCACCGTGAACGAACACCTCCAGCTCCATGTCCGGCACCTGCTGGCGGATTTCCTCGATCTCTTCGAGCGACAGCTCGCGCGACAGGATCACCCGGCTCAGGCCCAGTTGCTGCCAGAACTGCACGCTGGCCCAGTTGACCGTGTTGGCCTGCACCGACAGGTGCACCGGCATCTGCGGGAAGTGCTGGCGTACCAGCATGATCAGGCCTGGGTCGGACATGATCAGCGCGTCCGGTGCCATCTCGATCACTGGTGCCAGGTCCTTGAGGAAGGTCTTGAGCTTGGCATTGTGCGGGGCAATGTTGACCACCACGTAGAAGCGCTTGCCCAAGGCATGCGCCTCCTGGATGCCCAGGGCCAGGTTGGCATGGTCGAACTCGTTGTTGCGCACCCGCAAGCTGTAGCGTGGCTGGCCGGCGTAGACCGCGTCGGCGCCATACGCGAAGGCGTAGCGCATGGTCTTGAGGGTGCCGGCGGGGGCCAGCAGTTCGGGCTTGGCGATAAGGGTCATGTGCGCACCGGAGCGAAAGGCGCGGATGCTAGGGTTGGCAGACACGGCGCGTATTGATTTGCATCAAGGGAATGGCGGCACTTTTGCCCAGGTGCGGTGCACTAATAACGCATAAGCCATGCGAGGACCCGCAATGAACCAGACCGCCCTGCAGAACAAAGCCCTGGCAGTACTGCTGGCGCTGGTGACCATAGCTTTCATCTGGATCCTGCTGCCGTACTACGGTGCGATCTTCTGGGCGGTGATACTCGGCATCCT
The DNA here is from genome assembly GCF_049486705.1 of Pseudomonas sp. NLJ1. Taxonomy (NCBI): domain Bacteria; kingdom Pseudomonadati; phylum Pseudomonadota; class Gammaproteobacteria; order Pseudomonadales; family Pseudomonadaceae; genus Pseudomonas; species Pseudomonas sp. NLJ1. The sequence goes on from NZ_CP137735.1 coordinate 4,650,056, forward strand.
GTTCGCCCCGCTGCAGCGCCACCTGCTGCTGCGTTTCGGCCGCCGGCGCAACCTGGCCGCAGCGACCACCTTGCTGGTGTGCCTGCTGGTGGCGATCCTGCCGGTGATCATCACCAGCGCGCTGCTGGTGCAGGAGGGAGCCGCCCTGTACCAGCGCATCGAGCACGGGGAGCTGGACATTGCCGGTTATGTCGAGCGCGGCAAGGAGATGCTGCCGGCGTTTGCCCAGCAGGGCCTGGACAGCATGGGCATGGGCAACCTCGACGGGCTGCGCGACAAGATCAGCAAGTGGGCCACCCAGGGCAGCCAGGTGTTGGCCAGCCAGGCGTTCAACTTCGGTCAGGGAACGTTTGAGTTCGTGATCAGCTTCGGCATCATGATGTACCTGTTGTTCTTCTTCCTGCGCGAAGGCGCGGAGGTGGCCCGCCAGGTGCGTCTGGCAGTGCCGCTGCCCGAGCAGCAGAAGCGCCGTTTGCAGTTGAAGTTTAACCGTGTGGTGCGGGCGACGGTGAAAGGCAACGTGCTGGTGGCCATTACCCAGGGGGCATTGGGCGGTTTCATCTTCTGGGTGCTGGATATCCCGAGTGCGCTGGTGTGGGCGGTGCTGATGGCGTTTCTGTCGCTGCTGCCGGCGGTAGGGGCAGGGATCGTGTGGGCACCGGTGGCGGCGTATTTCCTGTTGACCGGGGCGATATTGTCGGGGGTGATCCTGACCGCGTTTGGCGTGCTGGTGATCGGCCTGGTGGACAATTTGTTGCGGCCGATTTTGGTGGGCAAGGACACGCGCATGCCGGACTACCTGATTCTGGTGTCGACGCTGGGCGGGCTGGCGGTGTTCGGGCTCAACGGTTTCGTGATCGGGCCGTTGATCGCGGCGCTGTTTGTGTCGAGCTGGGCGATCTTCGCGGCGACCAAGCCCCAGGTGCAGTTGCCGGAGTAGGGGTGGGCCTTCATGGGGCCGCAAAGCGGCCCCAGTGGCCGGGTCAGGATGTTTGCGGCATCTCACCCTGGGCCAGGCGCCGGTTGATGTCGGCGATCACTTCGGGCAGTTCGTTGATGGTGTCTATCAGATAGTGCGGTCGAGAGCCGGCGAACAGGGCGTGGATGCGCTGGCGCTCGCTTTCCAGCTTCTCGGCGCTAAGCGCGCGGTAGCCTTCCCAGGTCAGCCCCAGGGCATTGCCCGAGCACACCAGGGCCACGGTCCACATGCCGGCGCGGCGGCCTTCGAGGATGCCCGGCACGGTGTCGTCGACCTTCACGCAGGCCGCCACATCGTCGATACCCAGCGCAATCACGTTGGCCAGGGCCTGGGCCGGCCATGGGCGGCCGTTCGGGGTTTCGTCGGTGGCCACCACATGGTCGGCCACATAGCCGTTCTGCGCGGCCAGCTCCACCACCTTGTCCATCACCACCTTCGGGTAACCCGAGCAAGAGCCGATCTTCAGGCCGTCCTGGCGCAGCCCGGTGAGGGTGTCCAGGGCGCCGGGGATCAGTGCCGAGTGCACGGCGATCTTCTCGATCTGCAGCGGCATGAAGCGGTTGTAGATCGCGGTGACATCATCGTCGGTCGGGGTACGGCCGAACACCTTGCGGTAGCGCTCGGCAATTTCCGGCACATTGCACAGGGTGCGGATGTGGTCCCACTTGCCCATGCCCATCGGGCCGCGGGCTTCTTCGATGGACACCTGCACATCGAATTCGGCAAAGGCTTCGACAAAGATCTGGGTCGGGGCGAAGGAGCCGAAGTCGACCACGGTGCCGGCCCAGTCGAGGATGGCGGCTTGCAGCTGCGTTGGGTTGCTGTAGTTCATGTGCGCGTGTTCCTGAAATTGGGTGGGCAAAGGGTCAGATATCCAGCACTTCCATTTCCCGCAGCACTTCGGCCACGGCATTCACGGCAGCCTGCATGCCATCGGCTCCGACCACGCCGATGCAGCCGACACGGAAGGTTTCCACCTGGGTCAGCTTGCCCGGGTAGAGGATGAAGCCCTTGGCCTTGACCCGCTCGTAGAAGTCCTTGAACTGATAGCGGGGATCCTTCGGTGCGTGGAAGGTGACGATGATCGGCGCCTGGATATCGGCAGGCAGGAAGCTGCGCAGGCCGATGGCGGCCATGCCGTCGAGCAGGGTCTTGCAGTTGTCGGCGTAGCGCTGGTGGCGCGCTGGCAGGCCACCTTCCTCGTTGTATTGCTGCAGCGCCTCGTGCAGGGCAGCGACCACGTGGGTCGGCGGGGTGAAGCGCCACTGGCCGGTCTTGGCCATGTAGGCGTGCTGGTCGTGCAGGTCCATGGCCAGCGAGTGGGCGTTGCCTTCGGCGGCGGCCAGGGCGGTTTTCTCGGCGAAGACGAAGCCCATGCCGGGTACGCCTTCCAGGCATTTGCCGGAGGCGGCAATCAGCGCCTCGAAGGGGATCGCGCGGGCATCGATCGGCAGTGCGCCGAACGAGCTCATGGCGTCGATGATCAGGCGCTTGCCGTGGCCTTTGATCACCTGGGCGATCTCGGGCAGCGGGTTGAGGATACCGGTGCTGGTTTCGCAGTGGATCAGCGCGACATGGGTGATGGTCGGGTCGGCGGCCAGCAGGCGGTCGACGTCGGCGGCGGTGGTCGGTTGGTCTTCGGCGGTTTCGAAGGTGCTGTAGTTGCGGCCCAGTACCTTGCAGATCTTTGCCAGGCGCTGGCCATAAGCGCCATTGATCAGGACCAGAACCTTGCCATCACGTGGCACCAGGGTGCCTATCGCGGCTTCCACGGCGAAGGTGCCGCTGCCCTGCAGAGGCACGCAGTGGTGGCTGGCGCTGCCATCGATGATGGCCAGCAGTTGCTCGCAGACACTGGCAGTCAGTTGGTTGAAGTCGCGGTCCCAGGAGCCCCAGTCCACCAGCATGGCTTGGCGGGTGCGGATTGATGTGGTCAGGGGACCGGGAGTCAGCAGAATCGGGGCGTTGCTCATTCCGTTATTCCTCACAAGCGGTGGGCTGAAACTACGGGGCCTAGGTTGCAATTGGCGCTGTCATCAATCAAATTGTTTGTTGTTATCCGAGCTATAAGTCGTGCCGATAAATGGCCCCGCGTTCCTCTGCTTTACGCCTGTTTCCCTCGACGATTTCATCGCGCAGCACCTGCCTGCCTGGCCAGTCAGAAGCAACTGGCCACGTTTACCGGTCCACCTGTCATACGTGCTATCGCGCTCATTCGAGAAGCAGTTGGTACCTGGCCACACATGCCTTCGCTGATTGCCCTTGCTAGCTGACGCCCTCATCAGTCAAATTGCTCGCAGACAATTCGAGCATTAGCCAGGCCTATGTCCATGAACCTGTTCCAGTTGCGTGCTTTCGACGCGGTAGCCCGTGAAGGCAGTTTTACCCGCGCCGCCGCACGCCTGTTCATCAGCCAGCCGGCGGTGACCGGTCACATCAAGGCGCTGGAGGAGCATTATCAGATTACCTTGCTGCGGCGCACGGCCCGCCGGGTGGAGCTGACAGAAGAGGGCACCCGCCTGGCAGCCATCACGCGGGCCATGTTCAGCCTCGCCGACGAAGCGCAAGCCATGCTCGAAGCCAACCGGCAACTACTGACCGGGCGTCTGGAAGTGGCCGCCGACGGCCCGCATCGGGTCATGCCGATGCTGGCAATACTGCGCGAGCGCTACCCGGGTATCACCGTCAATCTGCGGCTGGGCAATGCCCAGGAAACCCTGGCCGCGTTGCTCGGTGAACATGCCGATGTCGCCGTGCTGACCGAGATCGAACCGCGCAAGGGCTTGCATTTGCAGAGCCTTTGCCAGTCACGCCTGTGTGCCTTGCTGCCAGTGGGGCATGCCTGGGCGGCAGAGCAGGGCGACCTGCCGCTGACAGCGCTTCATCAGCAGATCATGGTACTGCGCGAGCCCAGTTCCACTACCCGCCGCACGTTCGACAAGGCCTGCCTGGCGGCGACGGTGCAGCCGCGCGTACTGCTGGAGCTGGACAGCCGCGAAGCGGTCACCGAGGCAGTGGCAGCGGAACTTGGCATTGGCGTGGTTTCGTCCACCGAGGTCGCCAGTGACCCGCGGGTGGTCGCCCGGCCCCTGGCCGGGCAGGGGCTGGTCAACCAGCACCTGGTCGGCTGCCTGGAGCGGCGCCGGGAACTGCGCCTGATCCAGGCTTTTCTGGGGCTGGCGGCAACACTCTGATGGCGGTTGCCCAAGGTGGCCGTAACTACCGAGATCAAGCCGACGGGACGGCCGATGAGCGAAAAAGACACCATCTCCATGCACCTGGTGCGTGAGGCACTTTTACAAACCTGCCCGGCCGGCGAGCCTGACAGGGGTTTGCTGACGCGCGCCGGTATCGACGCCGACCAGTTGCACCAGCCGGATGCGCGCGTTGGGGCGCAGGCCTATGCCCGGCTCTGGCGCCTGCTGGCGCGGCGTTGCAACGATGAGTTTTTTGCCATGGACCCGCGCGGCTTGCGCAATGGCAGCCTGGCGTTCATGTGCCGGGCCAGCATGGCGCAACCTACCCTCGGCGCCGGTCTGGAAACGGCCCTGGCCTTTTTGTCATTGATGCTGCAGGACCTGCAACCGGCCCTGGTGCGTCAGCAGGGCTTGGCCGAGATCGTGATCAACGAACCCCGCGATCAACCCCGCCGGGCGTTTACCTATTTCACCTTCTGGATGATCGTGCATGGTGTTGCGTGCTGGTTGGCCGGGCGACGCATTCCGATACTGGCCATCGACCTGCGTTGCAGCGCGCCGCCATTTTGCGAAGACTATCGCGTGATGTTCTCGGACAACCTGCACTTCGAGCGGCCATTGACCCGGCTGGTAATGGCGGCAGACGGCCTCGACCAGCCGCCGCGTCGTACCGAAGAAGAGCTGCAGCGCTTTCTTGCCGAAGCGCCGGGCAATATCCTGGTGAAATACCGTGACCCAGCCAGCCTGGGCCTGCGTATCCGGAGCGATCTATTGGGCCTGGACCCTGGCCGTTGGCCCGACAGCGACAGCCTGGCAAGGCGTCTGTGCTTGTCACCTTCCACCTTGCGCCGTCGCCTGGCTGAAGAAGGGCAGTCGTATCAAGGCCTTAAAGACAGCGTCCGGCGCGAGCTCGCCATTGCCTGGTTGAGCCAGCCACAGCCAGGCATGGTTGAAATTGCCGAGCGCCTGGGGTTTGCCGACAGCAGCTCGTTCTACAAGGCATTTCGCAAATGGTTTGGCTGCAACCCTGGGCAATATCGCGAGCAGACCCAGGCCCGCGGCAGGCGTTGACGGGCTGTTGAAGGCTAGCGGGTGAGGTAGTTCCCCCTGACCGGCAGGGCGCTTCGATGAAAGATTGTGCGTCTCTTTCCGCCGATCAGAGCACAGCCCATGCGCCAGTTTGCCGCCGTTTCGCAAAAGCCCCTCGCATACACCGTGGAGGATGAGCAACGGGCCACCGACCGTTTCATCCAGCAGCGCTTGCCAGACTGGCTAAAAGAAGCATCCGTGGGGCAAATCAGCGAACTACGCCGCCTGCTCGACGCGCACAAGGCCAGCCAGAAGCGAGTGAAGGATGCGACGCAAGCGGTCGCCCCAGTGCAGCAGTTTGCCGCAACCCAGTTCGCCCGGGCCCTGAGCCGGTTTCTGCCAGCGGGCAAATCACTCAGCAAGCTGCAGTGGCGAGACAAGGGAGTGGAGCTGCTGGGTGTCTCGCTGCCGCACCTGCGATACACCTACAAGGAAGGCCCTGCCTTGTTGCGCCTTATGCAGAACTTCGCCGAAGGCGCCACCCCGCTGGATGGCAGTGGCCTTTACGATCCTGTCACGCAAACGCTGGTGTCCGAGGATATCGATTCGCTCGTGTTTGCCTGCCGAAGCCTGGATGCGGGTGGCAGGTATCAGACCTTGCTCACCGACAACTTCAGACGCCACCGGGCGGTACTGGTCGGTGACAAACTCGCCGCGCTGCGGCTTGCCGCGCAGGTCGCGCTCTTGCGCGGGCAGATCGACGCGACAGTGAAAGCAGCGTTGGATGCCTGTTTCGCGCCCAGTGCCAGGGCACCACAGGATCCCGCTCCCGCATTGATCGCGTATCCTGGCTTGCTGAGCATGCTCGGCCATACCGTGCACGAGGCGCTGTACATACAGTTGCGCGGCCACGATGACAGTGATCAAGGGGTAATCCTGTACCTGGCAGATGGCTCCGATCATCCGTTGCGCCGCTATGACTCGAAGCTGGCCCTTGAGCAGGCGCTGGTCCGCCAGTTATCGACGCCGGAGCCCCTGGCAGCATTCAGCCAACGCATAGCCCTGCGCGAGCGAAAGCCGTTTCTTGATCAACTGGGATTGCGCCTGGCAGATGCTGAACCCGATCTTGAAGTGGAAGGCGAGGCGGGGCATGGCGCCATTGGCGAGCGTTGGGTAGCGGCGCTGATCGATCGGGCCAAAGATGATGCGCGGCTGCTTTTGGTGCCCACCGCTGATGCCGACGCCAAGGCCAGTCAGGAGCGCCTGGCGACCTGGAGTTCGGCCGGTTGGAACCTGGCCAACCTCGCCGGATTCTTCATTCCGCTGGTGGGGGCAGCATTGCTGGCCGACTTGCTGCGCCAGGTTTGTTCCCATACCTATGAAGGGATGGCCGACTGGGCCGAGGGGCATGACCACGAGGCACTTGAACATTTGCTTGGCGTTGCGCAGATTGCTGCGGGCGTAGCCATCACCACCGGCGCGGTGGCGGGTGCCGGGGCTGTGGTACGGCTGTTACAGCGCAGTACATTCGTCGACGACCTGGTGCCGGTCAGCCTCGAAGGTGGAGGCGCACGTCTCTGGCAAAATGATCTGACGGCGTATGCCTGTGATCTGGAGCAACATGCGTTGCTGGATGAGCGAGGCCTCTACAGCACCGGTCAGCGGCACTGGCTACGCATCGCTGATGATTACTATGAGGTGCACCAGCCGAACGTGGGTGGCGGCTGGCGCTTGCGTCATCCACTGCGCAGTGAAGCCTATGGGCCTGCAGTCGATTTCAACGGGGAGCGCTTTTGGCACTTGCCGCAAGAGCGCCTCGCAGCCTGGAGCGATCCAGCGCAGATGCTCAACCGGCTGTGGCCGCAGGCACAGCCACTGGACTCACAGCGTGCCGAAGCAATATTGCGAGTAGCAGGCAGTGACCTGGACGAGCTGCGCGGTATCGTCCTTGATAACCGCGCCTTGCCAGCCAACCTGCGTGATACCTTGCGCCGCTTCGAGGCGGATCGGCGCATCGAGATGTTTTTTGCCGCGCTCGGCGCCGCCGAGGCTGGGGCGGATCCAGCACTCCTCCAGTACTGCCGGCAACGTCCGCAATTTGCCGGCGTCGAGGACGCCGACCTGGCTGCTGCGGTTGTCGAACACAGCTCGACATTGCGCGCGGAACTGTTTGCCCACCTGACCCAGGAAGCGACCACGGAGGACCGCGTTGCAGGCGTAGTCATGCGTGACTTTGCAGGGTTGCCTGTGGGCTATGCTCTGGAGTTGGCTCACTCGGTCACTGGCGAAACCCGGCAGCAGATCGAGCTGTTGCAGCGGCTGCCGCTGCCGGTCGCCGAAAAAGCCCGAGCGTTGCTGCAGCTGGCCAGGCTGAGCCGGGCTCAACAAGGCCTGCTGCTGCGCAACGCTTACAGTGACGAAAGCGGCGAGCTGCTGATGCAGCTGTTACCACACCTGGCCAACTGGTCTTTCCAGCAGCGGCTGGAGCTGCGCGCAAAAAGCGCGTCGGGCCGCCTGATCGCGATCCTCAACTTGCAAGCACCTGCAGAGGCCGGGGTAGTACTGGTGCACGCCGAGGGGCAATTCAAGTTGTATGATCATCGAGGCGCGTTGCTCGATAAAGAGGTGGATGCACCAGACGACATCTTCGCGGCGGTTGTTGCCACGCTGTCACCCGGACAGCAAAGCCGGTTGAAGCTTGACCCCGCGAACCCGGCCGGTGCGCTGCGCCGACTGATTACCAAGGCAATACCGACGACGCGTACGCAGTTGCTCAGGCGGCTCGGCTGGCGAGAGCAGCCAGGTTGGTTCAACCCCGGGCAGCGCTTGCCTGACGGGCGAGTGGGTTACCCTCTGGGCGGTCAGCAGTCTACCGAACAGGGCTATGTGGGCCAACTGCGCGCGCGGCTCAGAAGCCTTTACCATGGTGCGAGAGAAGCAGAAATCGATGAACACCTGGACAGGATCAACCGCAGCGAAGACCCGTTCGCAGCGATGCTTGCCGAGGAAGAAAATTTTCGCCTGCTCAACCACCGTCTAGGCCGATGGGTTTCGTATGCCAGGGGCAACGAGGCGGGGCCGCGGCGGTTGTTTGCAGCCCGGTTACGCCAGGCTTGGCGCCGGCAATTGCCCCTCGACACGATGCATGCCGAACTGGGTGGGCGGATTCTTGACCTGAGCGGCTTTCAGGTCAGCAGCCTGCCGGAACTGGCAGAGGCCCTCGACTTCCATTTCGTGACCACGCTGGTGATGATCAATACGCCGCTGGTCGTGGAGCCTAACGAGTTCTTCAGCTGCTTCAGAGAAGTGCGCAGGCTGAATTTTTCCAGAAACCACCTGCGCCGGGTGCCCGCCGGGCTGCGGCACATGGCCAACCTGGAAAACTTGCAACTGTCTTATAACCGCATCCGGTGGGGCGAAATGGGAAGCGAAACCTTGAGCGGGTTACAGCATCTGGCCGTGCTGGACCTGAGCGCCAATCCGTTGCGGCGCCTGGCACTGCGTTTCAACTCGGCTCCGCAGTTGCAAGCGCTGCATCTGCGCCATTGCAGCCTGGTGGAATGGCCCACAGGGCTGGAACAATGTGCCCTGCTCACCGTGGTGGATCTGCGCTGTAACCAGATTACCGAGGTGCCACAGGCGATCATGCAAATGCCGTATGAGTTTCGTATGGCTTTTCAGGTGCAGAACAACGCCATCTCTGCACGGCAGTTGGCCAGATTGCATGCTCCGCCGGCCCATTTGGCGCACCCACAAGCCGCACCGATGGCGCAAGTCCCGGCTCGCCAGCTGTGGCTGGGCGAGGCCGCCACCCAGGTGCAGCGCGATCTTTGGGACCGAGTGTTCGGCGTGGCGGGCCGTGCGCGTGTGCTGGATATCTTGCAGGCGCTGCAGAACACCAAGGATTACCACAGGCACCGAGCCGATCTGACACTGCAGGTGTGGGGGCTGCTCGAGGCGATGGATGAAAATGCCGAGCTTGCAGGCCAGGTGACAGCCATCGCCGAAGACAGGACGACCTGCGCCGACAGCATTGCCGAGCGCTTCAGCGAAATGCATCTGCAAGCCCTGATCGCCCAGACCAACCGAGCCACCGACGTCCAGCAGGATGGCTTGTTGCAACTGGGGCTTGGTTTGTTCCGGCTGGAAAGGTTGCAAAGGTTCGCACGCATGGACATTGCTACGCGCGAGAGCCTGCACCAACAGGTAGACCCGATAGAGGTCAAGCTCGCCTACAGCGTGGCATTGGCGCAGGAAATGGGCTTGCCAGGGCAACCCTCGTCATTCAGGTACGGCGATCTGGCCAATGTTACTCCAGCCCAGCTGGAGGCAGCGCGTGCATTCGTCCGCGAGGGCGAGACCGTAGAGGCGCAAGCCGAGTTTCTCGCGTTGCAACCGTTCTGGAGCGGCTGGGTGGAAAGCCAGAATCAGCAGCGCTTCGAGGCGCTTGATACGCACTATGCGCAGCAGGCAAACGCATTGTCCGCACAGACGGAGCAGGGCGCCGGCGCGCAGGCACCTCAGGCTGAATGGGATGAGCTTGAATACAGGCGGACCTCGGACCGCTACAGGTTGGTTGTGGAATTTACCAAGGAAATATTGCAAGCCAGGCCTGACCACGGCGCCTGATCGCCCTGCTATCGATCGCGCAGGAGAGTGAAATTCGTATCTCGCCCAGGACGCTTGCCCGAGATGGTTGCTGCCCAGAGGCAAGCGTTCCTGCTGTCTGTACCGAGGCTGGCTGATCATGGTGATGGCCCTTCAACCAGACAGGGCTCTGCCTATGTGTCCCGCAAAGGCGCTCCGCGCCTCCTCTTACCCTGGCAATGGCTTCATTGCCAGTCATTTGCCCGAGTGGCTTGCCAAAGCCAGTGCGCAACAAGTCAGGCGCTTGCATGACTGTGTGACTGCGCATTTGCAAAGCCAGAAGCAGATGGCCCGTTATAGCGGCCAGTTGCAACCGCTTGGGGAATTCGCGAAAGGTCTGCTTCAACCAGCCATTGCAAGCCGGCTGGGGCAGGTGATCGAGCTGGATACCGCCGTCTGGCGAGAAGCGCGCATTCATGTCAGCCAGCGGCCATTCGAGCCCATTCCGGGTTTGCTTCCGCCAGACTTCGAAACACGTTTCGTCCAGCAGCCGTTGCTGCAAAAACTGCTGCAAAATTTTACTGCAGGCGAGTCTTTCGCCAACCAGACCGCAGTGCTCGGGCCACAGGCTGCGGGCCAGCAAGCGCCCGTCATATTGACCGACCGAATCGATGATCTGGTCGCCGTCTGCCGGGAAGTCGATGTCGGGGCCGCTTACCAGGCGCATCTTGCCCGGGTACTGGGCCCAGCCTTCGTCGATGCGCTGGCGCAAGACAAACGCCAGGAGCTGGCACTCGCCATCGAGCTGGCCTGCCTGAAAGGGCAGCTCAACAGTGCCGATGGCATGGCGTTAAGCTTGATTTGCCAAGACAAGCCAGCACTCCATGCCGAGGGGCTGGTCGTTGACACCGGGGCGTTAAAGGTTCTGGGAAAACGGGTCGACGGCGCCCTGGCCTTCGAGTTGCGCGAGCCGATCCGGCGGCAGAGTGATTTCCCGGTGGGGCCGCCTGATCGTCTCAAAGGCGTGATCATTTACCTCCCCGGCGCGGCGTCAGCGTCGTTACGTCGTTTTGCGGATTGGGGCGCTGTCAAGCAAGCTCTGGTCCGTGAGCTGGCGCAAGTGGCATTTCAGCATGCTTTGCTGCAGCGCATCGCTTTGCATGATCGGGCGGGTTTCCAGGCTTTGTTGGCTGTGCGCTTGAGTGATGCCCAGCCAGACTTGCAGCCTGGCCGGTCGAAAACCGATGGTAAGTGGTTCATCGATATGGCCCGCTGGCAGGCGCGTCGTATCAAGAACGACGCGATGTTTGTGGCGGTTCCCTCGGCTCGCGTGGATAGCCAAGCGGCTGCGGTGCGCCTGACCGCACTGAAAAACGCCGGCATCGGTCTGCTGACCCTGGCCGGTTTGTTCGTGCCTGTGGTGGGCACCTTGCTGTTGGCAGACATGGCCAGGCAAGTGTTGGGGCATGTGTACGAAGGCGTCAGCGACTGGTCCCAAGGTCACCAGCACGAAGCCTTGCAGCATTTGCTGGAGGTGGCTGGCGCGGTTGCAACGCTTGGGGTGGCGTCCGTGGCGGCCTACACGGCGCGTAGCGTTTTTGTCGAGACGCTCGAACCCGTTATCACTGAGCAGGGGCAGGAGAAACTCTGGTTGTCCGATCTGGCGCCGTATCGACAAGCAGACCCTGATGTTGAGATGACTGAACGCCACGACGGGCTGTTCAGCGGTGCCGGTGAATTATGGTGGCACAACGATGGGAAATTTTACGGCGTGTATCAGGACAGCAAGGGCGCGTGGCGCTTGCTGCACCCGGATGGCCCGCAAGCATTCGGCCCGCTGCTGCGCAGTAATGGCGAACGCGGCTGGTGGCTGAGCCTGGACCGGCCACAGCAATGGCAAGGGAGCGCGTACTTGCTCACACGCCTGTGGCCGGCGGCCAGAACCCTGTCAGCCGAGCAGGTGGCGCAGATACTGCTGGTTGCGGGCACAGACGAGGCGGGGTTGCGTCGGCTGGTGGTCGAATCCCGACCGTTACCGGTGACGCTGCGCGACACCCTCGAGCGGTTCGCGGTGCATACTCAGAACCAAGCCTTTTTTGACGGTTCGGCTGAAGGCGCGGCCTTTGCCGATCGGCTCAACTGGTGTAGCCAGAAACTGGGTGCGCCAGTGGATGCCGCGAGCGACCAGGCCGGCCAACTGCGCCCTGCCATGCTGGATCATTTTGCTGAGCGATACCTGCGCGAAGAGCCGTTGTGGCCGTTGTTCGCTCGCCATTTCCCGCAACTGCCCAAAGCCTATGCGTCGGATATCCTCAGAACGGCCACCAGCGAAATGCGAGCAAGCATGCAGAGCAGTTCGCGCCTGCCGCTGGTATTGGCTCAACAGGCGCGGCTGCAGCAGCAGCGTGCTCGGCTGACCCGCCTGCGCGAGGCATTGTGTTTGCGTGACAGCTACAGCCATGATGCCGTTACTTTGGTATTTCGTCTGTTGCAACGTCAGGGGCTCGCTGCCGACCAGACCGACCTGGTGCTGCATGAGCGCTCGTCCAGCAGCCCGGTACTCGAGCGCTTGCTGCCGGCATTTGGCAAGCCGCCGCAAAGGCTGCACATGGTCTGGTCAGCGGGGCGCTTCGAGCTGTATGACGACGCTGGCAGGCGCAGCGACCTGGATGTCGCGCAGCCGCAAGGCTTGTTCGAAGTGCTCGCGGCCTGCCTTTCCCCTGCCTACTGCCGTCGGCTGGGCTGGCTGGGTGACGATGCGCCGCAGCGCATCCGCGCGCAGATACAGGCCTGGCTGCCATCTGAACCCAAGGAACAGCTGGCCTTGTTAGGCTGGCGTGAAGCCAGGCCGCTTGGCGCCACCTTCCAGCGGCTCGGCGATGGCCGCGCCGGCTACCCGCTCGGCCCGGTGCTGTCGTGCCTGGACTCGCCTGAGTGCGTGTTACGCCGCAGGATCCTCGCGCTTTATCCGAGCTTGAATGAAGTGCAGGCCGAGCATTACATCGATTTGCTTTACCAGCACAGCGCGTCACCGTTCAGCTCGGTACTGCGGCTGGAGCTGGAATACGATCAGCTGTCCCAGCGCCTCAATGCCTGGGCGCGGCATGCCAATAGACATGTGCGTGATCATCGCCTGCAAGCCAGCATCGAATTTCAGCGGGCGTGGCGAATGGAGACCTTCCGTTTGGCGGCCCGGCCGCAGGGCGGCAGGCAGGCAAACGTTTCTCTGATCTCCATTCCTCTGGGCGAGCTGCCCGAATTGCCCGCCGGCACGGATTTTGGCCACATCGACCAGTTGGTGTTGGTCAACCTGCGCCTGCCGGCGCTGCCTGAGGATTTCCTGTCGTTCTTCCCCAATGTGCAGGTACTCAACCTTGCCTACAACGATCTGCATGCACTGCCTGCCGGCTTGGAGAACCTCGGCCAGCTGCGCGAGCTGAACCTTGCCGGTAATCAGATTCGCCTGGACGAGGACCAGGCGGCGGTGCTGGCTGGCCTCGGCGAACTGCGCAGCCTCGAGCTCAGCGATAACCCGTTGGGCGCGGTGACTCTGCAGTTGGGAGCTCTACATAGCCTGGAAACCCTGAGCCTGCGCCGCGTTGGCCTGACGGCAATGCCCGAAGGGCTAGAACTTTGTGAACAGCTGACCTATGTCGACATGCGTAACAACCAGATCACCGACCTGCCGCAAGCACTCATCGATTCACCAGTGCCGCGGCGCCAGCTGCTTATCCTGTCTGGCAACCCATTGTCGGAGCAAGTGATGGACCAACTGCGCAACCCTGCGCACCCCGGCCAGCCGACGCTGGTCGAGCTGGAGCCCGTCGTATCGAAGAACACCTGGCTGGGCACGCTCGATGACAACCAGCGTCAAGCCCATGAAGCGCTGTGGGATGCGCTGCGCATCGAAGCGGACAGCGATGCATTTTTCGGGCTGCTCGACGAATTGGTGGAAAGCGCCGATTTCAGGGCAGCGCCGCAGGAGACCGGGCGAAGGGTATGGAGGGTGGTGGCAGCAGCCAAGGGCGATGCCCGGGTGCGCAGGGACCTGTTCGACTTGGCGGCCGACCCGCGTACTTGTGCCGACAGCGTAGCGCATTGTTTCAGTCAGTTGGAGGTGGGTATGCATGTGGCCGAGTTCACCCACAACGGTGAACCCGGCGCAACTGCCAAGGAACGCCTGATGCTCGCTCGGCGCCTGTTCCGCTTGGACCAGGTCGAAAAGCTCGCCCGCGCGAACATGGACGCAAGGTATGCAGATGGCCGCTGGGAGCAAGGTGAGCACGACGAGGAGGAGGTGGAGGTCAGCCTGGCTTATCGGGTGGGGCTGGCGCAGCGTCTCAATCTGCTCGGTCAGCCCACCAGCACCTATTTTGCGCACATGGTCGAGGTTAGCCCGGCAGACCTGGACGCGGCCTATGTTTCGGTGCTTACAGCTGAAGCCAGCGAGGAGCGACCTGCATTCATCAGCAAGCTCGGGTTCTGGATCAAGTCCTTGCGGGCACTTCATCCATCGCTCTACAGCGCGGTCGAGGACGACTTCCTCGAACAATGGCAGGCTGTGGAAGCACAAGGGCAGGCGCAGCGCAGTGCTGCCGCCGCGCTGGGTGACCCTGGCTATCTGCAGCAGGCGCGAAACCTTCAGCAAGCCCGCGCACGGGCGCTTGCCGCGCTGAACTTGCGCCTGACCAGAGAAGCGCTGGCGCGGCCGGTCTGACGCGCCCAAACGGCCAAACCGGTCATCCATATTGACAGCTTTGGCCATTGTCGCCGCGCCCGGGCAGCGCGAATATCGTCGAACCGATGGTTAACAAAAACAACAAACCAGGAGTTCGACGATGCGCGACTACGCTCAGGCCGCTCGTACGTTTGACCATGACCAGGCTGTTGCGGCGGCGCTGCAGGGTAGCCTTGAAGCCCTCAATGCCTGTGTCGAATGCTGCGACCGCCACGCCGGTACCGGCAAGCTGGCGCTGGTCTGGGAAGACCGTGATGGCAACAGCGCACGATACAGCTTCGATCAGCTCAAGGACCAGGCTGCGCGGTTCGCCACGGTGCTCAGGGAGCATGGCGTAGGCGCCGGCGACCGGGTCGCCGGACTGATGCCGCGTACTCCCGAGCTGCTGGTCACCATCCTCGCCACCTGGCGTCTCGGGGCGGTGTACCAGCCACTGTTCACCGCGTTCGGCCCCAAGGCCATCGAACATCGCCTGGAGCAGTCCCACGCCCGCGTGGTCGTCACCGACAGCCACAACCGCGCCAAGCTGGACGATGTGCACGCCTGCCCGACCATCATCACCGTCAACGCCCGCAGTGGCGAGCTGGACTTCCAGCAGTGCCTGGACAATGCCGCAGACCAATGCGAGCCGGTCATGCGCTCGGGCAACGACCCGTTCCTGCTGATGTTCACCTCCGGCACCACTGGCCCGGCCAAACCGCTGGAAGTGCCGCTGCGTGCCATCGTCGCGTTCCAGGGCTACATGCGCGATGCCATCGACCTGCGCCCCGAGGACAACTTCTGGAACCTGGCCGACCCGGGTTGGGCCTATGGCCTGTATTACGCGGTCACCGGCCCGCTGTCGCTGGGCCATGCCACCACCTTCTACGACGGCCCGTTCAGCGTTGAAAGCTGCGCGCAGGTGATCGACAAGCTGGGCATCACCAACCTGGCCGGCTCGCCCACCGCGTACCGCCTGCTGATTGCCGCCGGGCCGGATTTCTCGGCACCGATCAAGGGCCGCCTGCGGGTGGTCAGCAGTGCCGGCGAACCGCTCAACCCGGAAGTGATCCGCTGGTTCGCCGACGAACTGGGCGTGACCATCCACGACCACTACGGGCAGACCGAACTGGGCATGGTGCTGTGCAACCACCATGGCCTGCAGCACCCGGTACACCTGGGCTCGGCCGGTTTCGCCATCCCCGGCCACCGCATCGTGGTGCTGGACGAGCAGGGCAACGAACTGCCTGCCGGCCAGCCGGGCATCCTCGCGGTCGACCGCGAGCAGTCGCCGTTGTGCTGGTTCGCGGGTTACCACGGCCTGCCGACCAAAGCCTTCGTCGGCAAGTACTACCTCAGCGGCGACACCGTCGAACTGAACCAGGACGGCAGCATCAGCTTCGTCGGCCGCAGCGACGATGTGATCACCACCTCCGGCTACCGGGTCGGCCCGTTCGATGTGGAAAGCGCACTGATCGAGCACCCGGCGGTGATCGAAGCGGCGGTGATTGGCAAACCGGACCCGGAACGCACCGAGCTGATCAAGGCCTTCGTGGTATTGGCCAGCGGTTACCAGGGCAGCGCCGAGCTTGAAGAGGCTTTGCGCCAGCACGTACGCCAGCGCCTGTACGCCCATGCCTACCCAAGGGAAATCGAATTCGTCAGCGAGCTGCCCAAGACCCCGAGCGGCAAGCTGCAACGCTTCATCCTGCGCAACCAGGAAGTCGCCAAACAACAAGCGCAACAGGCCACCCCTGCCAGCGCCTGAAAGGAAACCGATCATGCAAATAGCCAACAAACACTTCATCGTCAGCGGCGCTGCCTCCGGGCTGGGTGCTGCTACCGCACAGATGCTGGTCGAGGCCGGCGCCAAGGTCATGCTGGTCGACCTCAATGCCCAGGCCGTCGAAGCCAAGGCACGCGAGCTGGGCGACAATGCCCGCTTCGCGGTGGCCGACATCAGCGACGAGCAGGCCGCCCACGCGGCAGTGGATGCGGCTGTCAACGCCTTTGGCAGCCTGCACGGGCTGGTCAACTGTGCCGGTATCGTCGGTGCCGAAAAAGTGCTGGGCAAGCAGGGCCCGCATGGCCTGGCCAGCTTCGCCAAGGTCATCAACGTCAACCTGATCGGCAGCTTCAACCTGCTGCGCCTGGCAGCCGCAGCCATGGCCGAAGGGGCTACCGGTGAGGACGGCGAGCGCGGGGTGATCATCAACACCGCGTCCATCGCCGCCTATGACGGGCAGATTGGCCAGGCCGCCTACGCGGCTTCCAAGGGCGCCATCGCCAGCCTGACCCTGCCGACCGCCCGCGAACTGGCGCGCTTTGGCATCCGTGTGATGACCATCGCCCCGGGCATCTTCGAAACGCCGATGATGGCCGGCATGACCGAGGAAGTACGCGCCTCGCTGGCCGCCGGCGTGCCATTCCCACCGCGTCTGGGTCGCCCGCAGGAATATGCCGCGCTGGCCCGCCACATCATCGAGAACAGCATGCTCAACGGCGAGGTGATCCGCCTCGACGGTGCACTGCGCATGGCTGCCAAGTAAGGAGAGCGAACATGACCCTCGCCAATGACCCGATCGTTATCGTAAGCGCCGTGCGCACGCCCATGGGCGGCCTGCAGGGCGACCTCAAGAGCCTGACCGCGCCGCAGCTGGGCAGCGCCGCCATCCGTGGTGCCGTGGAGCGCGCCGGCATCGATGCTGCCAGTGTCGAGCAGGTGCTGTTCGGCTGCGTGCTGCCGGCCGGCCAGGGCCAGGCACCGGCGCGCCAGGCCGCGCTGGGCGCCGGCCTGGACAAGCACACCACCTGTACCACCCTGAACAAGATGTGCGGTTCGGGCATGCAGGCGGCAATCATGGCCCATGACCTGCTGCTGGCCGGCACCGCTGATGTGGTGGTGGCTGGTGGCATGGAAAGCATGACCAATGCGCCCTACCTGCTGGACAAGGCCCGTGGCGGCTACCGCATGGGCCACGGCAGGATCATCGACCACATGTTCATGGATGGCCTGGAAGACGCCTACGACAAAGGTCGCCTGATGGGCACCTTTGCCGAAGACTGCGCCCAGGCCAATGCCTTCAGCCGCGAAGCCCAGGACCAGTTCGCCATCGCCTCGCTGACCCGCGCCCAGGACGCTATCAAGAGCGGTCGCTTTGCTGCCGAGATCGTGCCGGTCGAGGTCACCGAAGGCAAAGAGAAACGCGTCATCAAGGACGACGAACAGCCGCCCAAGGCACGCCTGGACAAAATCCCGCAGCTCAAGCCGGCCTTCCGCGAAGGCGGCACGGTGACCGCCGCCAACTCCAGCTCGATTTCCGACGGCGCTGCGGCGCTGGTGCTGATGCGCCGTTCCGAAGCCGACAAGCGCGGCCTCAAGCCGCTGGCGGTGATCCACGGCCATGCCGCCTTTGCCGACACCCCGGCACTGTTCCCGACCGCACCGATCGGTGCCATCGACAAACTGATGAAACGCACTGGCTGGGACCTGGCCGAGGTCGACCTGTTCGAGATCAACGAGGCCTTCGCCGTGGTCACCCTGGCGGCCATGAAGCACCTCGACCTGCCGCATGACAAGGTCAATATCCATGGCGGCGCCTGCGCCCTCGGCCACCCGATCGGCGCTTCCGGCGCGCGCATCCTGGTGACCCTGCTGTCGGCCCTGCGCCAGAACAACCTGCGCCGTGGTGTGGCGGCCATCTGCATTGGCGGCGGCGAGGCCACTGCCATGGCTGTCGAATGCCTGTACTGAGGTGAACCATGCTGGTAACTGACGAGCAACAACAGATCGCCGACGCGGTTCGCGCCTTTGCTCAGGAGCGCCTGAAGCCGTTTGCCGAACAATGGGACAAGGAACACCGCTTCCCGAAGGAGGCCATCGAGGAGATGGCCGAGCTGGGCCTGTTCGGCATGCTGGTGCCGGAGCAGTGGGGCGGCAGCGACACCGGCTACGTGGCCTATGCCATGGCCCTGGAGGAAATCGCCGCGGGTGACGGCGCCTGCTCGACCATCATGAGCGTGCACAACTCGGTGGGCTGTGTGCCGATCCTGCGCTTTGGCAGCGAGCAGCAGAAAGAGCAGTTCCTCACCCCGCTGGCCAGCGGCGCGATGCTCGGTGCCTTTGCCCTGACCGAACCACAGGCCGGCTCTGACGCCAGCAGCTTGAAGACCCGTGCACGTCTGGATGGCGACCACTACGTGCTCAATGGCAGCAAGCAGTTCATCACCTCCGGGCAGAATGCCGGGGTGGTGATTGTGTTCGCCGTGACCGACCCGGACGCCGGCAAGCGCGGCATCAGTGCTTTCATCGTGCCCACCGATTCGCCGGGCTACCAAGTGGCGCGGGTCGAGGACAAGCTCGGCCAGCACGCCTCCGACACCTGCCAGATCGTATTCGACAATGTGCGCGTGCCGGTGGCCAACCGCCTGGGTGCCGAAGGCGAGGGCTACAAGATCGCCCTGGCCAACCTCGAAGGCGGCCGTATCGGCATCGCCTCGCAGGCGGTGGGCATGGCCCGCGCGGCGTTCGAGGTGGCGCGTGACTACGCCAACGAGCGGCAGAGCTTTGGCAAGGCGCTGATCGAGCACCAGGCGGTGGCCTTCCGCCTGGCCGACATGGCGACGAAGATTGCCGTGGCCCGGCAGATGGTGCTGCACGCCGCCGCGCTGCGCGATGCCGGGCGCCCGGCGCTGGTTGAAGCGTCGATGGCCAAGCTGTTTGCCTCGGAAATGGCCGAAAAGGTCTGTTCGGACGCCTTGCAGACCCTGGGCGGTTATGGCTATCTGAGTGACTTCCCGCTGGAGCGCATCTACCGCGACGTTCGGGTTTGCCAGATCTACGAAGGCACCAGCGACATTCAGCGCATGGTCATTGCGCGCAATCTTTGAAGGAGCAGACTGCATGGCATTCGAAACCATCCTGTTGGACATCCACGGCAAGGTCGGCCTGATCACCCTCAACCGCCCGCAGGCGCTGAACGCGTTGAACGCGCAGATCGTCGGCGAGATCAACCAGGCGCTGGACCAGCTCGAGCGCGATCCGAACATCGGCTGCGTGGTGCTGACCGGTTCCGCCAAGGCCTTTGCCGCTGGCGCCGACATCAAGGAAATGGCCGAGCTGCAATACCCGCAAATCTACGTTGACGACCTGTTCAGCGATGCCGACCGCATTGCCAACCGGCGCAAGCCGATCATTGCCGCGGTGTCCGGTTTTGCCTTGGGCGGTGGCTGCGAGTTGGCGATGATGTGTGACTTCATCCTGGCGGCGGATAACGCCAAGTTTGGTCAGCCGGAGATCAACCTGGGCGTGCTGCCGGGGATGGGCGGCACCCAGCGCCTGACCCGCGCGGTGGGCAAGGCCAAGGCCATGGAATTGTGCCTGACCGGTCGCCTGATGGGGGCTGAGGAAGCTGAGCGTGCCGGGCTGGTGGCGCGCATCGTGCCACAGGCGGAGCTGGTGGAAGAGGCGTTGAAGGTGGCTGCGACCATCGCCAGCAAGTCGATTCCGGTGAGCATGATGGTCAAGGAGAGTGTCAACCGTGCGTTCGAAGTCACCCTTAGCGAGGGTGTGCGCTTCGAGCGGCGGGTGTTCCATGCGGCGTTTGCTACCGAAGATCAGAAAGAGGGTATGGCTGCGTTCATTGCCAAGCGCGAGGCGCAGTTCAAGGATCGGTGATTCTGGTTGTGGATTTGCGTTGGGCCTTTGGGGCATGCCTTTAGAGGTCCGGCGCCTGTGAGATCGAGCGCCGCCCGCGCGGCGCTTCGCGGGGCAAGCCCGCTCCCACATTTGTTGCAACGTGCCGAACCTGCCAGGCCATGGTTGCCTGCCTTGGAGCACGTCTTGAAACTGGTGAGGCGGCAGCAGCGCCAACCGAGAAATTGAGTCAGACCAACAAGGCTGACAACCATGGCCTAACAGACATGGCCACGTTGCAACAAATGTGGGAGCGGGCTTGCCCCGCGAAGCGCCGCGCGGGCGGCGCTCGATCTCACAGGCACTGAAAATGTCATGGCAAACACCTGATAGCCCTAACCCAATCTCCAGACATGCACCTGGCGGCCCTGACCCAATTCCCCGCCATACTCCACGGCCCCTACCAAGCATCTTCTTTGCACCGACCAGCGGATTCCGAGCGCCGAAAGCAAATTCCCACCCAATTGCAGTTGCTCCACGCGACGCGGCGCCTTAGACTGCCGCCCCCTGTAAAAGAGTGCCGGTTGGCGCTTGAAGAATTCCGCTGCCGATGCCAAGGCGTCGGCGGCACCGGGAATCGCCCAAATGCACATTTTTTCATAGAGAAATCGATGACCAAGGAACAGTTGCTGGCCATGTCGGCCGATGACTACATGAACGCTGACCAGCTGGCTTTCTTCGCTGGCCTGCTGCAGGCGATGAAAGTCGAAACCCATGAACGCATCGAGCTGAGCCGTGCCACCATCGAAGGCCTGGACACCCCGTCGGACCCTGCCGACGTGGCTTCGGTCGAAGAGGAGCGTAGCTGGCTGGTGAATGCCATCGACCGCGACCAGCGCCTGCTGCCGCAGCTGGAAATGGCCCTGGACCGTATTGCCGACGAAAGCTTCGGCTGGTGCGATGACAGTGGTGAGCCTATCGGCCTGAAGCGTCTGCTGATCAGCCCGACCACCAAGTACTGCATCGAAGCCCAGGAGCGCCACGAGCAGCTCGACCGCCACCAGCGCCAGGTGTAACCACGCGCGGTGTGCCAAGCCCCACGGAGCGATCCCTGGGGCTTTTTGCGTTTCTTGTCGGCTGCGGTTTTGTTGCCCCGTACGTAACACTGCTATACCGGGATGCGCTGTTTCCGCGCCGTAAGCAGGCGTATCATGGCTCTATCGTTAGGGTGCTAATTAAATTCCGGAGGGAATGATGAATAGCCGGGTCGATGTAGCCGTGATGATTGGTTCGGGTGTGCCTGCCGCACTACGGGCGCTGGGTGTGCGCAACTGCTGGGTAGTGCTGGTCAATGGCGAACGCCGTGGCACCGCATTCGCCACCCGTGAAGAGGCGCTGGAGTGCCAGGCGGCCTGGCAGCAGCAGTTGAAGAAGGGCTTGGCTGCCTGAGCGCCGTGAGTGCTGTCGGCGAGTGAGCAGGGTTGTTCAGGGCGTTCCCTGTAAGAAATGTACTTTACCTCTCGACGAATTTCGGTGTTTTCGTGCATATTCTTCCCCCAGTAATGCGCTGATGGATTGCAGGGCCCGTTCTCACGTGCGCTCTGGCATTGCCTGCCGCATCTTTTCTGGCGGTTTTGTTGTCAGACATTACGCTTCCCGAATTGGGAATATGCCGAAAGCCTGTATTCGAGGCCAGATCTGGCAAGCCAGAGTAAAGATTCCTGCACGCTGCAGCGCCAGCGGGCACAGACATTTCGCATATCGCTTTATTATTCTTTCGCCTATCGATAAGAAATGACCGTGCCTCACCGAGCTTTGGGTGAGGGCGGGTTGTAACCGGTTGAGGATTACTTCATTGGCAGTCAGCACTCTTGATACCCATGCGTTGTTCGCCCTGGGCGACTTGCGCGGTAAATTGGCCCAGTTGTTTCAGGGCCGCTTTGTCTATGTCACCGAACAGAGTCCCGAAGGCCTGTACATGGCCGAAATCGACACCGAAAGCGCATTGGTCGTCGATGACAAGCAACGTTTGGAACTGAAGGTCGGCGACCACTTTCGCGCCGCGGTACTGCCCAGCCGTGAAGGCGGCAAACTGGAAATGCGCTTTCGTGAAATCAAGCTGAACGTATATGGCGTGGGCGATTACGCCTTCGTGTCGGTGCCCGAAGGCGAAGGCATCGTGTTCCGTGAAGGTCACGGTGTGATGCTGGTGTTCGCTGCGCAGCAGCAAGTGCAGGAAGGCCTGGGCAAGTTGCTCAAGGCGGTGACCGGAAAGGTTGCCAAATGGCGCAAAGGTGAGCTGACCACCTTCAAGGCCAGTGAATGACCCACAGTGACGAGGTGCCCGCCACGCGTGCCGAGTTCCATCGGCAGCACCAGGCGGATGCCTTGGCCGAGGCCGAGCGTTTGCTGGCCAGGCGCGATGAACTGCAAGGCGCCTGGTTGAACTGGGTGGCAGGCGAATTATATCGCCTTGGCCCGCCGCCTTATGTGGCCATGGTCCGGCGCGAGTTGCAGCGCCTTGCCCAAGGGTGAGGCCGCGATCTGTCAGTTGCCTCGATCGCGGCCGCTGCTGACTTCTTCAGGTACCGGCTCTTTCGCCATGCGCTTGCGGAACAGTGCTGCCCGGGCCAGCAACAATGTGGTCACCGGTACGGTGATCGACAGCAGGATCGGAATCAGCCAGGCGTGCAACACCGGGGCTTCCTTGAGCCAGGAAAAGTAGATGATCGAAGCCAGTGCCACGCACCAGGCGCCAATGGTCGAGGCCAGTGCCGGTGGGTGCATGCGCTGAAAGTAGTCCTTCAGCCGCAACAGGCCCACGGCGCCGATCAGGGCGAAAAGGCTGCCGGTCAGCAGCAGTGCGGAAGTGACCAGCTCCAGCCAGAAGGGGAGTTGCAGGTTTTCAGTCATTCGATCACCTCACCGCGCAGCAGGAACTTGGCCAGGGCAAACGAGCCAACGAAACCGAACAGCGCAATCAGCAGGGCACCTTCGAAGTAGGTGTCACTGGCATAACGGATTCCCAGTACCAGCATGGTCAGCATGGCCAGGATGTACAGGTAGTCCAGCGCCAGCACCCGGTCCTGGGCGGACGGGCCGCGGAACAGCCGGATAAGTGCCAGGGCCATGGCCAGGGCAAAGATGAACAGGCTGGCGAGGACAGCATTGGCGAGCAGGCCTGTCATTGGAAAATCTCCATAAGCGGGCGTTCGTAGGTGTCCTTGAAGTGCTGGATGAAGGCCGCCTCGTCATCCAGGTCGAACACATGCAGCAGCAACACGCTGCGGTCCAGCGCCAGTTCGGACCAGACCGTGCCGGGCACCACCGTGGTAATCATCGACAACGCTGCCAGGCCATGCGGGTCGCGCAGGGCCAGCGGGATGTGCACGAACGCAGAGCGTGGCGGCTGCTTGCCGGCGCGCAGCACGCCACGGGCAACCAGCAGGTTGGACATGATCACATCGATACCGACCCGGCCAATCAGCCGGGCGATCGCCAGCGGCCGTCGCACATGGGCATGCTGCGGGCGCAGTGGCGCCATCAACAGAGGCGCCAGCACGCCGAGCGCGGCAGCCAGCAACAGATTGCCGGGGCTGACCGAGAGGTTCAGCAACAGCCACAGTGCGAACAGCGAAACCGATAAGAGCGGTGCGGGGAACAGTCGATTCATGGCTGCACCTGTACGTCAAGCGAGGTGGGGCCAGGAATCGGCCGCGCGGCCATCACGGCTTCGATATAGGCGTCGGGGGCCTGCAGGCCGGCAGCGGTGTCCTGGGTGTAGCGCAGCAGTGGCTCGGCCTTGAAGCTGAGGATGATGCACAGGCCGAGCAGGATAACGATGGGCAGGCATTCATAGCGGCGCAGCACCGGCGAAGGGCGTTCCTCAGGCTTCCAGAAGCGCTGGATGCCGACACGGCCGAAGGCGATCAGCGAGGCCATGCCAGACAGGATCAGCAACGCCACCAGGCCCCAGCCTGCCGCCCCCAGCGGCTGCTCGGCAGGCACACCCAGCCCTTGCGGGTTGAACAGCGCGCTGATCAGGTTGAGCTTGCCGACAAAGCCCGACAGCGGCGGCATGCCGATGATCAGCAGGGCGCAGGCGATGAAGCTGAGGCCGAGGAAGGCCATGGTCCACGGAATGATCTGGCCGATCACCACCTTCTGTTCGTCGTCGAGGTTGATGCCCTTGGGTGGGTGCAGTGATTCCAGCGGTGGGGGCATGGCGTCTTCTTCGTCGTCCAGCGGTGCTTCGTTGGCCGAGCGCGAACGTTCGACCAGTTCGGCGAGCAGGAACAGCGCGCACAGAGCCAGGGTCGAGTTGACCAGGTAGAACAACGCCGCGCCGGTCAGCGCCGATTGAGCGAAACCGACGGCGCCGAGCAGGGTGCCGGCCGAAACCAGGATGCTGAGGGCGGCCATGCGCTCCAGGCGCTGCGCGGCCAGGATCGACACCGCCGCCACCGCCAGGGTGACCAGGCCACCGTATACCAGCCATTCACCACCGAAGTGCGCCGAGGCCCCGGCCTGCCCGGAGAACAGCAGTGTCCACAGGCGCAGTACGGCATACAGGCCGACCTTGGTCATGATGGCGAACAGCGCAGCCACCGGCGCGCTGGCCGAGGCATAGGCCGGCACCAGCCAGAAGTTCAGCGGCCAGATGCCGGCCTTGACCAGGAACGCCATGGCCAGGATCGCCGCGCCAGCGTGCAGCAGGCCACGGTCGGCCTCTGGCACCAGCGGAATCTTCAGGGCCAGGTCGGCCATGTTCAGGGTTCCGGTCACGCCATACAGCATCGCGGCGCCGATCAGGAACAGCGACGAGGCGAACAGGTTGATGGCAATGTAGTGCAGGCCGGCTCGCACCCGGGCGCGGCCCGAGCCGTGCAGCAGCAGGCCATAGGAAGCCGCCAGCAGCACCTCGAAGAACACGAACAGGTTGAACAGGTCGGCAGTGAGGAAGGCGCCGTACAAGCCCATCAGCTGGATCTGGAACAGCGCGTGGAAGCTGGCCCCCGCACTATCCCAGCGAGCGCGGGCAAACAGCAGGGCACTGAAGGCAATGATCCCGGTGAGCGTCAGCAGCAGGGCCGACAGGTGGTCGACCACCAGCACGATGCCGAACGGCGCCGGCCAGTTGCCCGGCAGGTAGACACCGATGGATTCCGCCTGGCCCTGGGTGCGCACCCACAATAACAGGCTGACCGCGATGCCCAGGCCGGCGAAAGTCGACAGGAGGTTCAGCCGGGCTTTTGTCTGCCGGTGTTTCTCGCCCAGCAGCAACATCACTGCCGCGGTCACCAGTGGCAGCAGGATGGGCGCGATGATCAACTGGCTCATGCCACTCATTCGTCACGCTCCCGGCCATCCACGTGGTCGGTACCGGTCAGGCCGCGCGAGGCCAGCAACACCACCAGGAACAGCGCGGTCATGGCGAAGCTGATGACGATGGCGGTGAGCACCAGGGCCTGCGGCAGCGGGTCGGTGTAGTGCAGCAGGTCTTGGGGCACGCCGTCCTTGATGATCGGTTCTTTGCCAATGAACAGGCTGCCCATGCTGAAGATGAACAGGTTGACCCCGTACGACAGCAGGCACAGGCCCATGATCACCTGGTAAGTTCGCGGGCGCAGGATCAGCCATACCCCCGAGGCGGCCAGCACGCCGATGGCAACTGCAATCACTTCTTCCATCAGGCGGCTCCTGCTTGGCTGGTTTTCGCCGGGTTGCCCGGGCGGTAGGCGCGCACCGACTGGTGCGCCAGGGCAGTGAGGATCAGCAGGGTCGAGCCGACCACCACGGTGAACACACCGACATCGAAGAACAGCGCGCTGGCCACGTGCACATCACCGAGCAACGGCAGGTGCAGGTGGGCGGTATGGGTAGTGAGGAACGGGTAGCCCAGCAGCATCGCGCCGGTGCCGGTCAGGGTTGCGCACAGCAGTCCGGTGCCCATCCAGCGCAGCGGGCGCAGGCTCATCTGCGCCTCGACCCACTGGGTGCCGGCCACCATGTACTGCAGGATGAATGCCACCGACATCACCAGGCCGGCGACAAAGCCGCCACCGGGCTGGTTGTGGCCACGCATGAACAGGTACATCGACACCAGCAGGGCGATCGGCAGCAGCAGGCGCACCAGCACAGCGGGCACCATCATGAAACCCAGTGCGGTGTCGGTGGCATGCCGCGGATTGATCAGGTCGGTGACCACATCGGGTGCCAGCTGACGCTGCTGCGCCGGCAGTTGCATGCTTTCCTTCGGTGGGCGGAAGCGCCGCAGCAGGGCGAACACGGTCAGCGCCACGGCCACCAGCACGGTGATTTCACCAAGGGTATCGAAGCCACGGAAGTCGACCAGCATGACATTGACCACGTTGGTGCCACCGCCCTGGGGCAGGGCCCGGCTCAGGTAGAACGAGGAAATGTCGTTCGGCGTCGGCCGGGTCAGCATGGCATAGGACAGCACGGCCATGCCGCCACCTACCAGCACCGCCAGCAGCAGGTCGCGCAGGCGACGCATGCGTGCACGCTCCAGGCTGCCCGGCAGCGGCGATACGCCTTCGATCCGCCGCGGCAGCCAGCGCAGACCGAGGAGGATCAGCACGGTGGTGACCACTTCCACTACCAGCTGAGTCAGGGCCAGGTCGGGCGCGGAGAACCAGACGAAGGTGATGCAGGTCATCAGGCCGCAGACGCTGACCATGATCAACGCTGCCAAACGGTGGTACTTGGCCTGGTAGGCGGCGCCGATGGCGCAGGCGATGGCAATCAGCCACAGCGCGACGAACACGCCCGAACCTGGAATCTTCGGCCGATCGCCCCAGCTCAGGCCGCTGTAGAGCATGGGCGTGAGGCCGGCGAGGAAGGCGGCGAGCACCAGCATGAACAGCTGCGACTGCAGGCGGCGGCTGGTGAGCAGGCGCTCGATACGCCGCGCCAGCAGCATCAGCTGCACCTGACCGTACTCGAACAGGCGCTTGCCGTTGAAACGCTCGATCACCGGCGGGTAGGGGAAGCGGCCCAGGCGCAGCTGCTTGCGCAGCAACAGGTACAGCACGATACCGCCGCTCATGGCCACCAGGCTCATGACCAGCGGCGCGTTCCAGCCATGCCAGATGGCCAGGCTGTATTCCGGCAGGGTGCCGCCCACCACAGGCAGGGCGGCAGCGGCCAGCAGCGGGCCGACCGACTGGGCAGGGAAGATGCCCACCACCAGGCAGGTGAGCACCAGCAGTTCGACCGGCGCACGCATCCAGCGTGGCGGTTCGTGCGGGGTGTGCGGGAGGTCCTGCGCAGTGGGGCCGAAGAACACATCGACGGTGAAACGCAGGGCATAGGCCACGCTGAAGGTGCCGGCCAGGGTGGCGATTACCGGCAGCGTGGCCTCGACCCAGGCGCTGGAGCTGATGAACACCGTTTCGGCAAAGAACATTTCCTTGGACAGGAAACCGTTCATCAACGGCACGCCGGCCATCGAGGCGCTGGCCACCATGGCCAGGGTGGCGGTGTATGGCACCAGGCGTATCAAACCGCTGAGGCGGCGGATGTCACGGGTGCCGCTTTCGTGATCGATGATGCCGGCGGCCATGAACAACGAGGCCTTGAAGGTGGCGTGGTTGAGAATGTGGAATACCGCTGCGACCGCGGCCAGCGGGCTGTTCAGGCCCAGCAGCAGGGTAATCAGGCCCAGGTGGCTGATGGTCGAGTACGCCAGCAGACCCTTGAGGTCGTTCTGGAACATGGCGGCGAAGGCGCCGAGCAGCAGAGTGAGGGCACCGGCACCGCCGACGATCCAGAACCACTCCTCGCTGCCCGACAGCACCGGCCACAAGCGCGCCAGCAGGAATACCCCGGCCTTGACCATGGTCGCCGAGTGCAGATAAGCCGATACCGGGGTGGGCGCTGCCATGGCATGGGGCAGCCAGAACTGGAAGGGGAATTGTGCACTCTTGCTAAGGGCGCCGATGAGGATCAGCGGCAGCAGCACCGGGTACAGCGCATGCTGGCGAATGGTGTTGCCGGCAGCCAGGACCTTGTCCAGGTCGTAGCTGCCGACCACATGGCCGAGCAGCAGGGCACCCACCAGCAGGCACAAGCCGCCCGCGCCAGTGACCATCAGCGCCATATAGGCGCCGCGGCGGGCGTCGGCACGGTGGTGCCAGTAGCCGATCAGCAGGAAGGAGAACAGGCTGGTGAGTTCCCAGAAGAACACCAGCTGGATCAGGTTGCCGGAGATCACCAGGCCGAGCATGGCGCCCATGAAGGCGAGGAAGAAGGCGAAGAAGCGCGGCACCGGGTCTTGCGGTGACATGTAGTAGCGGGCATACAGCGACACCAGCGTACCGATGCCCAGCACCAGCAGCGAGAACAGCCAGGCGAAGCCGTCCATGCGCAGCACCAGGTTCAGCCCCAGGCTGGGCAGCCAGAGGAACTCTTCGCGAATCACGCCACCGTGGGCGACCTGAGGGTACAGCAGTGCTACCTGGACAGTGCCGACCAGGGCCACGAGCCCAGCGAGAATGGACTCCGCGTTACGTGCGTTGTGCGGCAGCACGGCTGCCAGGCAACTGCCCACGAACGGCAGAAGCAATAGCACTATCAAAGACATAGCGGCCTATTCTGGAGAAGTTTGCAAAGAATCATACGTGCCGAGGGGATGATCACCAACACGCAAGCTGTCGCAGAATCCTACAAACAGGCTGTGACAAGCTGTTTTTTTATAACAGATTCTTACAAAGCATAGCCGCAGTTGACGGCTTTACAGGCCAGCCTGGCGTTCGCCTTCATCCTGCACTTCCCGCGCTTCGACCACCTCGCGCGGGCGGCGCACCTTGAGTTCGCTTACCACCACCGCGATCACGATCAGCAGGCCGCCGAGCAGTGCC
The DNA here is from genome assembly GCF_049486705.1 of Pseudomonas sp. NLJ1. Lineage (NCBI taxonomy): Bacteria > Pseudomonadati > Pseudomonadota > Gammaproteobacteria > Pseudomonadales > Pseudomonadaceae > Pseudomonas > Pseudomonas sp. NLJ1. The sequence continues at coordinate 4,679,082 of NZ_CP137735.1, forward strand.
ACGCCCGGCAGGCGCTCACCGGCGATGCGCCCGACGATTCCGGCCCATACCGGTTCGCCGGCATAGATGAGGGTGGCGCGGGTGGGCGAGACCGACTTCTGCGCCCAGTTCATTGCCACCTGGATCACCGCGCTCATGGCGCCCAGGCCCACGGCACTGGCCAGCAACAGCCAGGAAAAGTCAGGTATGCGCTCCTGGGTCGGCACGATCATCAGGAACGCCAGCAGCGAGGCGGTCGCCAACTGAACCACGGTGACCCGGCGCACATCGACCTGGCCGGCGTAGCGGCTGATCAGGATGATTTCACCGGCAATGGCCACGGCGCTGACCAGGGTTACCAGTTCGCCTTCGCTGAAGTGCAGGCTGCCCCCTTCCGGCCCGGCCAGCAGCATCAGGCCGATGAACGCCAGGCAGATGCCGATGCTGGGCATCAGGCCGGGCCGCCGGCCCAGCACCAGCCACTGCAACAGCGGCACGAATGGCACGTACAGCGCGGTGATGAACGCCGACTGGCTGCTGCTGATGGTTTGCAGGCCCATGGTCTGCAAGCCGTAGCCGAGCATGATCGACACACCGATCAGCATGCCGGCCTTCAGTTCGGTGAAGGTCAGCCCAGGCAGTGCTCGCGCCGAGACCACCCCGACGAACAGCGCGGCTGCGGCGAAGCGCAGGCCGACGAAGAACATCGGGCCGCTGACGGTCATCACGTTGTGCACCAGCAGAAAGGTGCCGCCCCACAGCATGGTGATGAACACCAGCACCAGTTCGGCCTTGCTCAGGCGAAAGGTAATGGCAGGGGCCGGTTTGCTGCTGGGCTGGGTCATGGTCTTGCGCACTCGGAGGGGGCGGCGCACAATCGCCGCAAAATGGGCAGTATACTGCGCAATACCGACCAGTGAGTAATATAGTGCACAAAGATTCCTCGCACCGGGCATCGGTGCTGCAACATGTCAGCCTCAATGTACGCGGCCTGCGTAACGCCGCGGGCATGAGCCAGACGGCGCTGGCGGAGCGCTCCGGTGTCAGCCGGCGCATGCTGGTGGCGATCGAGGCGGGCGAGAAGAATGTCAGCCTGACTACCCTCGACCTGATTGCCGAAGCCTTGGGCGTGGCTTTCAGTACCCTGATCCAGGCACCTGACCAGCGTGACCCCGGGCGCATCGAAGAGTTGGCCTGGGCCGGCGAGCATCCGCAGAGCCGGGCGGTGCTGCTGGGCAGCAGTGTGGCGCGGCGCGAGGTGGAGCTGTGGGAATGGACGCTGGCACCGGGCGAGTGCTATTTCAGCGAGGCTGATGCCGAGGGCTGGAGCGAGCAGATCTATGTGGCGCAAGGGCAACTGACGCTGATTATCGAAGGGGTCGAGCATCGTCTGCAGGTCGGGCAGTTCCAGGTGTTTCCCAGCAATTGCCGGTATGCCTATCGCAACGATGGGGCGGTGGCGGTGCGATTTGTGCGCAATGTGGTTATTTGAGGTAGCAGGTTTTGGGGCTGCTGCGCAGCCCATCGCGACGCAAGGCCGCTCCTACAGGAGATCGCGTACCCCCTGTAGGAGCGGCCTTGCGTCGCGATGGGGCGCAAAGCGCCGCCAGACCTCAAGCCTGATCAGCGATCCAGCAATTCATCGGTCTTCACCACCTTGGCATAGGCAAACGCCAACGCCGCCATCGCCGAATCATGTACCTGTGCCGCCGGCACCCGATTGCCATCGAACTCCAGTGGCAGCGTGGCACAGGCGTCGTGCGCCACGGTCACCTCGTAACCCAGGTCGGCTGCGGCCCGGGTGGCGGCGTCGATGCACATGTGGCTCATGCTGCCGACAATCGTCAGGGCTTCGACGCCATGCCGGTCAAGCGTGTGTTCGAGGTCGGTACCGAGAAAGGCGTTGACCTTGTGCTTGAGCACCACCGGCTCGCCCGCCAGCGGTTCGACCTTGCTGTGGATCGCCGCGCCCTGCGTACCCGGCGCGAAGAACGGCGCATCGGCGCTGTCGAACTCATGCCGTACATGCACCACCAGGTCGCCCCGTTGACGTGCCGCTGCCAGCAGACGGGCAGCATTGTCCGCCGCCTGGTCGGCCCCATCGAGCGTCCATTTGCCGCCCGGGAAGTAGTCGTTCTGGATATCGATGATGATCAGCGCCTGCTTGCTCATGCTGCCTCCTGTGGCAGTAGTCGTTGGATGACGTTAGTTATAGGCTGTGCGCACGGACCTGAGGATTGGCGCGAACGACACTATGCGGGCAAAAACTGACAACCACGCCAGCCTGGACATCGGCCTGCTGCTGTACCCAGGCGCGCAGCGTGCCGCCGTGCATGGCTTGGCCGACCTGTTCCTGGTGGCCAACCGGGTGGCTGCGGAACTTGGGGCCGTCGAGTTGCCATCGGTGCGTATCAGCTTCTGGCAGGCGGACGAGGCGGGGCAATTGCAGCCTGCCCCTGAAAGCCCGCCCGTCGCCGTATCCGATCTGCGGGTGCTGATCATTCCGCCGAGCCTGGAGTCGGCACCACAAGGTGAGCTGCTTGAACGCCATCGCGCGACGTTGTGCCAGTTGCACGGGCACGGCACGGTACTGGCATCGGTGTGCATCGGGGTGTTCTTCATCGCCGCCAGTGGCCTGCTCGACGGGCGCCCGGCCTGTACCCACTGGAACTACGTGCATTCGCTTGCCCAGCGTTTCCCCAAGGTGCGGGTCGAGGCCCAGCAACCGTTGCTGGACGATGGCGACATTGTCACCTCGGCCGGGCTGATGGCCTGGACCGACCTGGGCTTGCGCTTGCTTGAGCGCTTCATGGGGGCGACGGTGGCGCGGGAAACTGCCCGCTATCTTGCGGTCGACCCGGTCACGGCGCCGCTGCCCGGTGCAGTGTTCAATCCACGCCTGGATCATGGCGATGAGGCGGTGCTGAAAGTACAGCACTGGTTGCAGGGCAACGGAGGGCAGGATGCCGACCTGGCCGGCATGGCCGCCTGCGCGGGGCTGGAGGAACGCACCTTCCTGCGGCGTTTTCGTGCTGCCACGGGGCTGCGGCCAACCGAGTACTGCCAGCAGGTGAGGGTGGGGCGGGCGTGTCGCTTGCTGGAGTTCACCCGGCGCAATGTCGAGCAGATCGCCTGGGGCGTCGGTTACCAGGACCCGGGAGCGTTTCGCAAGGTATTTCAGCGCATCACTGGCCTGACCCCGAGTGATTACCGGCGGCGCTTCGCCGTATCCGGTTAGGGCGTACCGGGTGTTCCCGTTGCGGAAAACCGCTTGACCTTGACATAACTTGAGGTTTTACCCTGCTCGGCATCGCGCTGTACGCGTCCGTCAGCAGGAGAACGTTCATGACGGCAACAACTCAAGCCCTGTGGTTTACCCAGATGATCGAATATGAAGTGCCCGGCAGCTTCCAGCAGGCGTTGGCCCAGGCGCTGGTAGCACGCAGTGAAGCGTTGGCCGCGCATTGCGAAGGGCTGCAGGGTGTCAGTATCCAGGCCAGCGACGACGGCAGCCGGGTGCTGCAGTACCTGCAATGGCAGTCCCGCCAGGCGTGGGCAGCGGCGGCGGTGTATTTCGTCGGGGAACCTTTTCTCGAACTGCTTGGCCAGCACCAGGCCCGTGGCGTCAACTTTGCTGCCTATCAGACCCTGCGCAGCCTGGTGCGCGGCGCCGATGGCGGCCTGCATTGCCAGGTGGGTGAGCCTCAGGCATACCAGGGCGCGTAGTGCGGGTAGCGGTCCAGGCGGGCGCCAATGACCATTTCGCTGACCCATGCCGCCAGGATCGAACTGTAGGCTTTCTGGCTTTCTTCGCTGGACAATGCGTGGTCGGCACCGTCGACAATGCGGTGGGTGAGCGAATGGGCACTGACGAATGCCGAGCGGTAGCTCATCAGTGTGCTGTGCGGCACGTAGTCGTCCTGCTCGGACTCCACCAGCAGTACATCACCACCGAATTCGGCACAGGCTGCCAGCGCGCGGTTGTCCGACGGCCCGAGCGGTCGCTGGCGGTAGGCGTTCAGCCGTTGCCGGTCGAGGGTTTGCTTGGGGAGGTTCCATTCGTCGTCCCAGTACATGGCGGGTACTCGCAGGGCCAGCCATTTGACCGGCCGTTCGCGGGTCAGCAGGGTGGCCAGGTAGCCGCCATAGCTGCTGCCGATGATGGCGATGGCACTGGAATCGACGGCCGGGTGACTTACCAGCCGGTCGTAGGCCACCAGCAGGTCGGTCAGGTTCTGTTCGCGGGTGACCGTCAGCCGTTGGCTTTCGGTTTTTTCGTGGCCGCGCAGATCGAAGGTCATGCACACGCAGCCCAGCCCGGTGATCTGCCGGGCGCGGGCCAGGTCGCGCTGCTGGCTGCCGCCCCAGCCGTGGACGAAGAGAATGCCCGGCATCTTGCTGCCGGGGCTGACCAGGGTGCCGACGATGCTGTCATCCTCGACCTGCAGTTCAACGATTTCACTCTGAATGGTCATGTTCGCGAATCCGCGCAAATTTGCTGAGTTGTCCGAGTTCACTGTCGTTTCCTTGGTAGAAGAGGGTGGCGTCAGCGGGCAGTTCGGGAGTGCCGAACACTTCATGGGTAGAGGCACGCACCCGTTGCAGTGCCGGGTCGTCGGCGAACGCCTGCAAAGCCAGCAGCTCGGCACTGCTGGCACCGCCCAGACGCCAGGATTGTTCGAGTACGCCGCTGCGCAGGTGGCCTTGGGGGGTCACGCCGCGGGCGATGTCGTAGTTGCGCCGTGAGGCGATGAAGCCGGGGAAGTGCTGCTCGGCGGCCTGTTCGTAAGCCATCGCCTGGTTTATGGCCAGGCGCAGCGGCTCGTCCAGGGGCAGTTGCAGCAGTGCCTGGTAGTCACCGCGCACCACTACCAGGTCGGAGCCGCCATACACTTCCGTGCCCTGATGGTCGCGAGTCAGTTGCTGGGTGCCGTGATAGCTGCAGGTCAGGCCGGCGACGCGTACCTGGCCGACGCTGAAGGTTTGCACTTCGCTCAGGTCTTCCTCGAGCACCAACCCCCATAGCGCAAGGTCCTGGTCATTCATGCCGGTCAGTAGCGGTTCCAGCTCATCCGCCGTGTTGATGACCTGCTGTCCACGGCCTGCACAGGCCAGTACCGGCTTGATTCGCAACGGGCCGTCCGCCAGCAACAGCTGTGCGGCGCTGCGCGCATCGGCCTTGCTGAACACGGTGTAGCCGCGCAGCAGGGCGTCGCTGGCTTGCCGGGCGAAGGCATCGGTCCAGCCCGGCGGGAAACTGGCCCCTGCCGGCAGCGGGTGGGAAATCGCCTTGGTTGCCATGTATGGGTGTGCGACCAGGCCGCCGAACAGGTCCTGTTCGCTGCAGATACCCAAGGCGGCATGGCGCCTGGCATCGACCAGGGTTTCGGTGGGCAGGTAATAGTAGCCATCGGTGGCGCTTGGCGGCTGGCTGGGTTGCACGTGCGCGCAGCCCAGCAGGCGGGCCAGGCCATCGGCAAGCTTCAGGTGTACGGCATGCTCGTGGTCGGGGGTGTGCGCGCGGGTGTCGAGCAGCACCACGCCGCTTTTAGGGGCGCCGGCATTGGGCATGGTCATCTGCCTGTGTGCAATGAATGTACTGAGTGTGAAGCCGGTGCTTTGAGGAAGTTCAGCGAAACTTGATCGGTGGTCCTGACCCTTCTGGAGGAAATGTCCGGTATGCGCAGGGCGTGGCGGGCAATGCATGCCGTGTGTCGGTCGCCAAGATTGCAGGGCTTCGGCGGCTGTTCCATTATCGACGCATTGGATAAACCGTGATGTAGCCGCAGGAGAGCGCATGAACGTTCAGACCATCCTTGGGCAAAGCGTGCCGCAGCGCCTGGCACAGGTACGCCAGGCCATGGCCGCAGAGGGCATCGATGCCTTGCTGGTACCCTCGGCCGACCCCCATCTTTCCGAATACCTGCCCGGTTACTGGCAAGGGCGCCAGTGGCTGTCGGGTTTCCACGGCTCGGTCGGCACGCTGGTGGTCACGGCTGATTTTGCCGGGTTGTGGGTCGATAGCCGCTACTGGGAACAGGCGGAGCACGAGTTGGCAGGCAGTGGCATCGAGCTGATGAAGCTGTTGCCGGGCAAGCCTGGCGCGCTGGAATGGCTGGGCGATCACGTTCAGCTCAATGGCAGCGTGGCGGTAGATGGTGCGGTCATGGCCCTGGCTTCGGCGCGCCAGCTCGGCGACCGGCTGAAGGCGCGTGGGGCGCGCCTGGTGACTGACAAGGACCTGCTGGGCCAGGTCTGGGAAGGGCGCCCGGCGCTGCCAGGCAACCCGGTCTACCAGCATTTGCCGCCGCACGCCACGGTGAGCCGTGCGGAAAAACTGGCGCAGTTGCGCCAGAGCGTGCAGGCCAAGGGGGCCGACTGGCATTTCATCGCCACCCTGGATGACATCGCATGGCTGTTCAATCTGCGCGGCAGCGATGTGTCCTATAATCCGGTGTTCGTGGCCTTTGCCCTGATCAGCCAGCAGCAGGCCATTCTGTTCGTTGGCCAGGACAAGCTCGATGACCATCTGTGCCAGGTGCTGGCGGTCGACGGCATCGAAGTGCGCGACTACACCGAAGCAGGCAAGGCCCTTGCCGCCATACCTGCCGGCAGCCGGTTGCTGGTCGACCCGGCCCGGGTCACCTGCGGCCTGCTGGATAACCTGCCGGCCGAGGTGGAACTGGTCGAGGGGCTCAACCCCAGCACCCTGAGCAAGTCGTGCAAGAGTGATGACGAGCTGGTGCACATCCGCCAGGTAATGGAGCAGGATGGTGCGGCCTTGTGCGAGTTCTTCGCCTGGCTCGAGGCCAACCTCGGTCGTCAGCTGGTAACCGAGCTGACGGTCGACGAGCAATTGAGTGCCGCGCGTGCCCGCCGCCCGGGCTTCGTGTCGTTGAGTTTTTCTACCATTGCCGCCTTCAATGGCAATGGCGCGATGCCGCATTACCGTGCCACCGAGCAGTCGCATGCGGTCATCGAGGGCGATGGCCTGCTGCTGATCGATTCGGGCGGGCAGTACCTGGGCGGTACCACCGACATCACCCGCATGGTGCCGGTGGGCAACCCGAGCCTTGCACAGAAGCAGGATTGCACGCGTGTGCTCAAAGGCATGATCGCCTTGTCGCGCGCTACCTTCCCGCGAGGCGTGCTGTCGCCATTGCTCGACGCCATTGCCCGCGCGCCGATCTGGGCTGACCAGGTAGATTATGGCCACGGCACCGGGCATGGGGTGGGTTACTTCATGAATGTGCACGAGGGGCCGCAAGTAATTGCCTACCAGGCCGCGCCCACACCGCAGACCGCGATGCAGGTGGGCATGATCAGCTCGATCGAGCCGGGTACATACCGCCCTGGGCAGTGGGGTGTGCGCATCGAGAACCTGGTGGTCAACCGCGAGGCCGGCAAGAGCGCCTTCGGCGACTTCCTGAAATTCGAAACCCTGACGCTGTGCCCGATCGACACCCGCTGCCTGGTGCCCGAGCTGCTGACCAGGGAGGAGCGGGACTGGTTGAACGGTTATCACGCCAGTGTGCGCGAGCGCCTGGCGCCCTTGCTCAAGGGTGACGCGCTGGCCTGGCTGGAGGCGCGTACCGCGCCCTTGTGAGGTAAATGAAAAGGGCAGCTTGAAAGCTGCCCTTTCTTCTACTTGCAGATGACGATCATGCTGCGGCTGGTATAACCCGCCGGGTTGATACCGAACAAGTAGTCACCGGGTTCTTCATCGCTATCGCCCGAGCGTGCAACGACCCGATAGCCGCGCGTGCTGCAGGAGCTAGCGGCCTTGCTGTAGCAGTTGTCCCACGAGGAAGACAGGCCGGAACAATTGATATGCAGGCCCTTCTTGCCCCTTTTGACCTCAGTCTTGGCCGTGGCGGCACATCCAGCAATAGCCAAGATGGCCAGGATGAGCAAAATACGTTTCATTCCTGTCCTTAAATGCGGGGCGGATCAGTTGTCTGACCCCGTCGTTATCGCTTCGGTTCGTCCTGAAAATTCCCCAGCGTCCGTGTTCGGTCCAGTAGATAGCGTAAAGATGATGATTCTGTGACAGCTTAATCAGCGAGACGGGTCGCTACAATCACTAATCCTGTCTCAAATGAAAATATTTCTCATATCAGTCTGCTGCGACAGCCGGGCTGGGCTCCTTGCGCATGGACAGGGTGGTGCCGACCGATGCGGTAATGATCGCCAGAATAGCCAGCCACTGGGTAAACGTCAGTACCTCCCCCAGGAACAGCAAGCCGGACAGTGCGCCAAATGCTGGTTCGATGCTCATGAGGGTGCCGAAAGTGCGTGCCGGGATGCGCGTGAGGGCAACCATTTCCAGGCTGTAGGGCAGGGCGGTCGACAGCACCGCGACGCCCAGCGCCATGGGGATCACGGCGGGTGTGAGCAATGCGCTGCCAGCGTGGGCGATACCGATGGGAGCAACGAACAGCGCGGCGACCACAACACCCAGCGCGGCGCTCTGGATTCCATGCTCGGCCCCGGCACGCTGCCCGAACAGGATGTACAGCGCCCAACACACGCCCGCGCCCAGGGCATAGGCTGCGCCGACCGGGTCGAGAGCCTGCCCGCCATGGCCGGCCGGCAGCAGCAACAACAGGCCGACGATGGCCAGGGCAATCCACAGGAAGTCGATCGGCCGACGCGAGGAAAAGATCGCCACGGCCAGCGGGCCGGTGAACTCCAGTGCCACGGCGATGCCGATGGGTACCGTTTGCAGAGCCATATAGAAGAGGAAGTTCATGCCGCCCAGCGCCATGCCGTAGATTATGACGTTGCGCAGGGTATTGCGGGTCATGCGCACACGCCACGGGCGCAGTATCAGCAGCATGATGATGCTGGCGAAGATCAGGCGCAGGGTGGTGGTGCCTTGGGCACCGATGATGGGGAACATGCTTTTGGCCAGTGAGGCACCGGACTGTATCGATGCCATGGCGATGAGCAGCAAGCCGATCGGGAAGAAGGTAGCGGCCAGGCTGCGGGGTTGGGTGTTCATTTCTGCGCGGCGATCCTTGAGCGGGGTGGGGTGAGCAATATAGTGCGCAATTATGAGGGTGGGGGGCAAGGTGCATGGCGTTGTACTTTCGGTGCCTGTGAGATCGCGCGCCGCCCGCGCGACGCTCGATCTCACAGGCGCTGCAGGGCTTGCGGCGAGCACCATGCGGCCCTGACGCGGTCCTTTTCAAAAAAACCTAAATTATTGAAATTAAAGGTTGACCGGCTGAAAAGTCGCCCTATAATGCGCACCACTCCAACGCGGTAGCGAAGCGAAGCCAGCCACCCTGTTGAGTCAAGTGTTTGAAGCTAAACGAGTTTCTCGCAAAAAACTTCAAAATAAACGCTTGACAGCAAATGAGGAAGGCGTAGAATGCGCGCCTCGGTTGAGACGAAAAGCTCTTAACCAAACGCTCTTTAACAAATCGAATCAAGCAATTCGTGTGGGTGCTTGTGAGTACGGACTGATAGTCACAAAGATTATCAGCATCACAAGTGGCCATGCGAGAAATCACATAGTCATTTGAGATTGCTGAGCCAAGTTTAGGGTTTCTTAAAAACCCAAGCAGTATTGAACTGAAGAGTTTGATCATGGCTCAGATTGAACGCTGGCGGCAGGCCTAACACATGCAAGTCGAGCGGATGACGGGAGCTTGCTCCTTGATTCAGCGGCGGACGGGTGAGTAATGCCTAGGAATCTGCCTGGTAGTGGGGGGCAACGTTTCGAAAGGAACGCTAATACCGCATACGTCCTACGGGAGAAAGCAGGGGACCTTCGGGCCTTGCGCTATCAGATGAGCCTAGGTCGGATTAGCTAGTTGGTGGGGTAATGGCTCACCAAGGCGACGATCCGTAACTGGTCTGAGAGGATGATCAGTCACACTGGAACTGAGACACGGTCCAGACTCCTACGGGAGGCAGCAGTGGGGAATATTGGACAATGGGCGAAAGCCTGATCCAGCCATGCCGCGTGTGTGAAGAAGGTCTTCGGATTGTAAAGCACTTTAAGTTGGGAGGAAGGGCAGTAAGCTAATACCTTGCTGTTTTGACGTTACCGACAGAATAAGCACCGGCTAACTCTGTGCCAGCAGCCGCGGTAATACAGAGGGTGCAAGCGTTAATCGGAATTACTGGGCGTAAAGCGCGCGTAGGTGGTTCGTTAAGTTGGATGTGAAAGCCCCGGGCTCAACCTGGGAACTGCATCCAAAACTGGCGAGCTAGAGTACGGTAGAGGGTGGTGGAATTTCCTGTGTAGCGGTGAAATGCGTAGATATAGGAAGGAACACCAGTGGCGAAGGCGACCACCTGGACTGATACTGACACTGAGGTGCGAAAGCGTGGGGAGCAAACAGGATTAGATACCCTGGTAGTCCACGCCGTAAACGATGTCAACTAGCCGTTGGAATCCTTGAGATTTTAGTGGCGCAGCTAACGCATTAAGTTGACCGCCTGGGGAGTACGGCCGCAAGGTTAAAACTCAAATGAATTGACGGGGGCCCGCACAAGCGGTGGAGCATGTGGTTTAATTCGAAGCAACGCGAAGAACCTTACCAGGCCTTGACATGCAGAGAACTTTCCAGAGATGGATTGGTGCCTTCGGGAACTCTGACACAGGTGCTGCATGGCTGTCGTCAGCTCGTGTCGTGAGATGTTGGGTTAAGTCCCGTAACGAGCGCAACCCTTGTCCTTAGTTACCAGCACGTTATGGTGGGCACTCTAAGGAGACTGCCGGTGACAAACCGGAGGAAGGTGGGGATGACGTCAAGTCATCATGGCCCTTACGGCCTGGGCTACACACGTGCTACAATGGTCGGTACAGAGGGTTGCCAAGCCGCGAGGTGGAGCTAATCTCACAAAACCGATCGTAGTCCGGATCGCAGTCTGCAACTCGACTGCGTGAAGTCGGAATCGCTAGTAATCGCGAATCAGAATGTCGCGGTGAATACGTTCCCGGGCCTTGTACACACCGCCCGTCACACCATGGGAGTGGGTTGCACCAGAAGTAGCTAGTCTAACCTTCGGGAGGACGGTTACCACGGTGTGATTCATGACTGGGGTGAAGTCGTAACAAGGTAGCCGTAGGGGAACCTGCGGCTGGATCACCTCCTTAATCGACGACATCAGCCTACTGATGAGCTCCCACACGAATTGCTTGATTCATTGTAAAAGACGATGCTGTAACGCGACCCTGTTATAGGTCTGTAGCTCAGTTGGTTAGAGCGCACCCCTGATAAGGGTGAGGTCGGCAGTTCAAATCTGCCCAGACCTACCAATTACTTGGTGCAGCCTAGAATACGGGGCCATAGCTCAGCTGGGAGAGCGCCTGCCTTGCACGCAGGAGGTCAGCGGTTCGATCCCGCTTGGCTCCACCACTTGCTTTACTTGATCAAACTCAGAAATGAGCATTCGCTTCGAATGTTGATTTCTGACTTTTGTCAGATCGTTCTTTAAAAATTCGGATATGTGATAGATATAGACTGATGACCAGTTTCACTGCTGGTTAATCAGGCTAAGGTAAAATTTGTGAGTTCTGCTCGAAAGAGCAACATGCGAATTTTCGGCGAATGTCGTCTTCACAGTATAACCAGATTGCTTGGGGTTATATGGTCAAGTGAAGAAGCGCATACGGTGGATGCCTTGGCAGTCAGAGGCGATGAAAGACGTGGTAGCCTGCGATAAGCTTTGGGGAGTCGGCAAACAGACTGTGATCCAGAGATCTCTGAATGGGGGAACCCACTCAGCACAAGCTGAGTATCTTGTACTGAATACATAGGTGCAAGAGGCGAACCAGGGGAACTGAAACATCTAAGTACCCTGAGGAAAAGAAATCAACCGAGATTCCCTTAGTAGTGGCGAGCGAACGGGGACCAGCCCTTAAGTTGATTTGAGATTAGTGGAACGCTCTGGAAAGTGCGGCCATAGTGGGTGATAGCCCCGTACACGAAAATCTCTTGTCAATGAAATCGAGTAGGACGGAGCACGAGAAACTTTGTCTGAATATGGGGGGACCATCCTCCAAGGCTAAATACTACTGACTGACCGATAGTGAACCAGTACCGTGAGGGAAAGGCGAAAAGAACCCCGGAGAGGGGAGTGAAATAGAACCTGAAACCGTATGCGTACAAGCAGTGGGAGCCTACTTTGTTAGGTGACTGCGTACCTTTTGTATAATGGGTCAGCGACTTATATTCAGTGGCGAGCTTAACCGAATAGGGGAGGCGTAGCGAAAGCGAGTCTTAATAGGGCGTTTAGTCGCTGGGTATAGACCCGAAACCGGGCGATCTATCCATGGGCAGGTTGAAGGTTAGGTAACACTGACTGGAGGACCGAACCGACTACCGTTGAAAAGTTAGCGGATGACCTGTGGATCGGAGTGAAAGGCTAATCAAGCTCGGAGATAGCTGGTTCTCCTCGAAAGCTATTTAGGTAGCGCCTCATGTATCACTGTAGGGGGTAGAGCACTGTTTCGGCTAGGGGGTCATCCCGACTTACCAAACCGATGCAAACTCCGAATACCTACAAGTGCCGAGCATGGGAGACACACGGCGGGTGCTAACGTCCGTCGTGAAAAGGGAAACAACCCAGACCGTCAGCTAAGGTCCCAAAGTCATGGTTAAGTGGGAAACGATGTGGGAAGGCTTAGACAGCTAGGAGGTTGGCTTAGAAGCAGCCACCCTTTAAAGAAAGCGTAATAGCTCACTAGTCGAGTCGGCCTGCGCGGAAGATGTAACGGGGCTCAAACCATGCACCGAAGCTACGGGTGTCATCTTACGATGACGCGGTAGAGGAGCGTTCTGTAAGCCTGTGAAGGTGAGTTGAGAAGCTTGCTGGAGGTATCAGAAGTGCGAATGCTGACATGAGTAACGACAATGCGAGTGAAAAACTCGCACGCCGAAAGACCAAGGTTTCCTGCGCAACGTTAATCGACGCAGGGTTAGTCGGTCCCTAAGGCGAGGCTGAAAAGCGTAGTCGATGGAAAACAGGTTAATATTCCTGTACTTCCAGTTATTGCGATGGAGGGACGGAGAAGGTTAGGCCAGCCTGGCGTTGGTTGTCCAGGTTTAAGGTGGTAGGCTGAAATCTTAGGCAAATCCGGGATTTCAAGGCCGAGAGCTGATGACGAGTTGCCTTTAGGCGACGAAGTGGTTGATACCATGCTTCCAAGAAAAGCTCCTAAGCTTCAGATAACTGGGAACCGTACCCCAAACCGACACAGGTGGTTAGGTAGAGAATACCAAGGCGCTTGAGAGAACTCGGGTGAAGGAACTAGGCAAAATGGCACCGTAACTTCGGGAGAAGGTGCGCCGGCGAGGGTGAAGGACTTGCTCCGTAAGCCCATGCCGGTCGAAGATACCAGGCCGCTGCGACTGTTTATTAAAAACACAGCACTCTGCAAACACGAAAGTGGACGTATAGGGTGTGACGCCTGCCCGGTGCCGGAAGGTTAATTGATGGGGTTAGCGCAAGCGAAGCTCTTGATCGAAGCCCCGGTAAACGGCGGCCGTAACTATAACGGTCCTAAGGTAGCGAAATTCCTTGTCGGGTAAGTTCCGACCTGCACGAATGGCGTAACGATGGCGGCGCTGTCTCCACCCGAGACTCAGTGAAATTGAAATCGCTGTGAAGATGCAGTGTATCCGCGGCTAGACGGAAAGACCCCGTGAACCTTTACTATAGCTTTGCACTGGACTTTGAATTTGCTTGTGTAGGATAGGTGGGAGGCTTTGAAGTGGGGACGCCAGTTCTCATGGAGCCATCCTTGAAATACCACCCTGGCAACTTTGAGGTTCTAACTCAGGTCCGTTATCCGGATCGAGGACAGTGTATGGTGGGTAGTTTGACTGGGGCGGTCTCCTCCCAAAGAGTAACGGAGGAGTACGAAGGTGCGCTCAGACCGGTCGGAAATCGGTCGTAGAGTATAAAGGCAAAAGCGCGCTTGACTGCGAGACAAACACGTCGAGCAGGTACGAAAGTAGGTCTTAGTGATCCGGTGGTTCTGTATGGAAGGGCCATCGCTCAACGGATAAAAGGTACTCCGGGGATAACAGGCTGATACCGCCCAAGAGTTCATATCGACGGCGGTGTTTGGCACCTCGATGTCGGCTCATCACATCCTGGGGCTGAAGCCGGTCCCAAGGGTATGGCTGTTCGCCATTTAAAGTGGTACGCGAGCTGGGTTTAGAACGTCGTGAGACAGTTCGGTCCCTATCTGCCGTGGACGTTTGAGATTTGAGAGGGGCTGCTCCTAGTACGAGAGGACCGGAGTGGACGAACCTCTGGTGTTCCGGTTGTCACGCCAGTGGCATTGCCGGGTAGCTATGTTCGGAAGAGATAACCGCTGAAAGCATCTAAGCGGGAAACTTGCCTCAAGATGAGATCTCACTGGGATCTTGAATCCCCTAAAGGGCCGTCGAAGACTACGACGTTGATAGGTTGGGTGTGTAAGCGCTGTGAGGCGTTGAGCTAACCAATACTAATTGCCCGTGAGGCTTGACCATATAACACCCAAGCAATCTGCTACGCAGATTGTGGTGGTGAAGACGAAACGAACCGAAAGTTCGCACTGTTCACAAAGCACCACAAATATCGCATATCCGAATTCGCTGGGCTGTCCATCTGGACATTCTGGCAACAGAATTTCTTGACGACCATAGAGCATTGGAACCACCTGATCCCATCCCGAACTCAGCAGTGAAACGATGCATCGCCGATGGTAGTGTGGGGTTTCCCCATGTGAGAGTAGGTCATCGTCAAGATTCATTTCGCAAAACCCCTATCTGCTCATGCAGGTAGGGGTTTTGTCTTTCTGGCCCGGAAGTCCCGGGCCGGCACAACCCTTCTCTGTGGGAGCGGGTTCACCCGCGAACACCGGCAAAGCCGGTGCCATCCACCGCGCTGCCTGCTTCGCGGCTAAAGCCGCTTCCACAGGGGCCCGCGTAGCTCTCAAAAGCAATCATGAAATGTGCGTCATTTATGCCTGACGAATCACAGGTCGATGCTACGCTCGCGGAAATACTCAGCACGGATACCCATCATGGAAATGAACTGGCACCAGGCGCTGCAAGAGAGCCTGAGCTGGCTGGCAATCGCCTCGTTCATCACCCTTGTCTGCTTCACGGCAGCCGCCGCACTGGCCGTACGTTATACGCGTTGGGGCAGCCAGTTCTGGCAGCTTGCCGGGCCCTATTTCAGCTTCAGGCGCAGTTGGCGGCCGTTACTGGTGTTCGCCCTGCTGCTCGTACTGACGCTATTCTCCGTGCGCCTGAACGTGCTGTTCTCGTTCTGGTACAACGGCTTCTATAGCGCCTTGCAGGGCCTTGACCAAACTGCCTTCTGGTACCTGCTCGGCGTTTTCGCGGTATTGGCCACCATCCATGTACTGCGTTCGCTATTCACCTTTTATGTAAGCCAGGCGTTCAGCATCCAGTGGCGGGTCTGGCTGACCGAGCGCCTGACCGAGGACTGGATGCAAGGCGATGCCTACTACCGTGGCCAGTTCCTCGCCGAGCCCGTTGACAACCCCGACCAACGTATCGAGCTGGACGTCAACGCCTTTGTCAGCAATTCGGTGACCCTTGCCCTGGGCGCGGTCAGTGCGCTGGTTTCGCTGGTGGCATTTACCGGCATCCTCTGGGGGCTGTCGGCGCCGCTGGCTGTTGCCGGTGTGGAAATTCCCCGGGCGATGGTGTTTGCCGTGTACCTGTATGTCATCGTCGCCACCTGGATCGCCTTCCGTCTCGGGCGACCGCTGATCCGCCTGAACTTCCTCAACGAAAAGCTCACTGCCAACTTCCGTTACGCGCTGATGCGCCTGCGCGAGAACGCCGAGAACATCGCTTTCTACCAGGGCGCGCAGGTCGAGCGGGGAACCTTGCTGGGCCGCTTTGGTGCCTTGATCGTCAATGCCTGGGCGCTGGTGTTCCGGAACCTGAAATTCAGTGGTTTCAACCTGGGCGTGAGCCAGGTAGCGGTAGTGTTCCCGTTCATTCTCCAGGCACCGCGCTTCTTCAGCGGGGCGATCAAGCTGGGTGATGTCATGCAGACCTCCCAGGCCTTTGGCCAGGTGCAGGATTCGCTGTCGTTCTTCCGCGAGTCATATGATGCGTTTGCCCAGTACCGGGCTACCCTCGACCGTCTGACCGGCTTCCTCGATGCCAACGAGCAGGCGAGTGCTTTGCCGCGCGTCATCACCAAGGACCAGGAGCATGCCTTGGCGATAAGCCGTCTGCAGGTGCTGCGCCCGGACGGGCATGCCCTTATCGCCAACCTGGACCTTGACCTGCATGCCGGTCAGGCGCTGTTGATCAAGGGGCCGTCGGGCAGCGGCAAAACCACGCTGTTGCGTGCGCTGGCGGGCCTCTGGCCGTACGCCGAGGGTGAGGTCAGGCGGCCGCTGGGCCACCAGGCGCTGTTCCTGTCGCAGCGGCCCTACCTGCCGCTGGGTGACCTGCGCGCCGTCATCGCTTACCCAGCGGCCGGCAAGCCTGAGGATGAGCCGCGGATGCGGCAGGCCTTGTGCCAGGTCAACCTGGCCCACCTGGCCGAGCGATTGGACGTCAGCTGTGACTGGTCACACATTCTCTCGGTCGGTGAGCAGCAGCGCCTGGCATTTGCCCGGGTGCTGTTCAACCGGCCACAGGTGGTGTTCCTCGACGAGTCCACCTCGGCCATGGACGAAGGGCTCGAGCATGCATTGTATTCGCTGTTGCGCACGGAAATGCCGGGGGCGTTGCTGGTCAGTGTCGGGCACCGCAGCACGCTGGCAGGTTTCCATACCCATCGGCTGGAGGTGGATGGGCATGGTGGCTGGTCGCTACTGGAGCAGCAGCCAGTGCTGGCCTAGTTCGGCTTGCCGGTGATCGGCCCTGGCCTGAGCAATGCGACCCCGACCAAAGTGCTGCCGGCGCACGCTGCGCCAAGCAGGAATGTCGCCTTGAAGCCGACCCCGTCCCACAGCAGCCCGGCGACCACGCTGGCCACCAGCAGCGCCACCCCGGTCAGCAGGTTGAACAGGCCGAAGGCTGTACCGCGCAGGTCGGCGGGGGCGCTGTCGGCAATCATGGCGGCAAACACGCCCTGGCTGAAGCCCAGGTGCAGGCCCCAGGCTGCCACCCCCAAGGCCAGGCCGCTCCAGCCCGGGAGCAGGGCTAGCAGCAGGTCGGCGGTAACCAGCAGCCCCAGCCCGGTCATCAGCACGCCGCGGCGGCCTACGCGGTCCGACAGTACCCCGGCGGGGTAGGCCGACAGCGAATAGGCCAAGGCCATGAGCACCAGCACCGCTGGCGCCCACAGCGGCGCCAGGCCCATGTCCTGGGCGCGCAGCAGCAGAAACGCCTCGCTGAAGCGGGCGAGGGTAAACAGCGTGGCCAGGCCGATCAACCGCCAGTAGGCCGGGCCCAGGCGGGCCAGCTCATGCAGCGCCAACGGTGAGCGCACTGGCCGGGTGCTGGCTGGCGTTTCAGGTTCGCGCACGAAGGCGATGAGGATGTATACCGCTACGAACGCCGGGATCACCGCCACCCAGAAAACCGTCTGAAAATGGCTCGCCGTAAGCCACATCAGCACGATCGCCAGCAACGGCCCCAGGAAGGCGCCCACGGTATCCAGCGCCTGGCGCAGGCCGAAGGCTGCACCACGCAGTTCAGCAGGCGTAACGTCGGCCACCAGCGCGTCGCGCGGCGCCCCACGAATGCCTTTGCCGACCCGGTCGACGAAGCGTGCCACGGTCAGCCACTCCAGCCCGGAGGCCATGGGGAACACCGGCTTGCTCAACGCCCCCAGGCCGTAGCCAAGCACCGTGAGCAGCTTGCGTTTGCCCAGCCGGTCGCTGAGGGCGCCGGAAAACACCTTGGTGATCGAGGCGGTCGCCTCGGCGATGCCTTCGATAAAGCCCACCGCCACTACCGAGGTGCCAAGCACGGTGACCATGTACAGCGGCAGCAGGGCGTGAATCATTTCCGAGGAAATGTCCATGAACATCGATACGAAGCCCAGCGCCCAGACACTGCGAGGGATCTTCGACAGGGACCTGGTGGCGTTCGTGGCGTGGCTTTCTTCATGGCTGCGCATCAGGAGGCTCGGCAGAGGGGCTACGATCGAAACTTTAGGAGCCCTCACGCAGGATGCAAATCGGCAGCTGTATGAAAGCGCTGGTAGCCGGACTGCACCGCAGCATCGGCAGCTCCATCGTGTCAGCAAAGTTCCGTTATAAACATGTAAACTTCGTAAATAAGATTTAAACTCATTTGCGAATCTCTATATTTACCATCCCTGTTGGCCACCAAACTGTGTTTGCGAGGCCGGTGGGCGAGGGCTCCCGGTTTCCGACAGGGATGTGCCGTTTCGCTCATGAATCGCAGGAGATGTACCCATGCAGTGCAAGACTTCACCCAACAGCCTGGCCCTGGCGTTCGTCGCGCTGGCGTCACCGGCCATGGTGGCCACCGTGGCCCAGGCCGAAGAGCAGCGCACGGGTGAGGTGCTGGAGATGCCGGTCGCCGACAGCGCATTGGTGATCCAGGACACCCTGGTTACCGCCGAGCGCGAGGCACGCCAGGCCCTGGGTACGTCGATCATCACCGCCGAAGACATCAAGCGCCATCCGCCGGCCAATGACCTGTCCGACATCATCCGCCGCGAGCCCGGGGTCAACCTGACCGGCAACAGCGCCAGCGGCGCACGTGGCAACAACCGGCAGATCGACCTGCGCGGCATGGGCCCGGAAAATACCCTGATCCTCATCGACGGCAAGCCATCCAGCGCACGCAACGCCGTGCGCTATGGCTGGAACGGCGACCGCGATACCCGCGGTGAAACCAACTGGGTACCGGCCGAAGCGGTCGAGCGCATCGAGATCCTGCGTGGCCCGGCGGCCGCACGTTACGGCTCCGGCGCCATGGGCGGGGTGGTCAACATCATCACCAAGCGGCCCACCGACGAACTCAAGGGCAGCGTCAGCCTGTACACCCAGCTGCCGAAAGACAGCGCCGAGGGCGCCAGCCGCCGGGCCAACTTCAACCTCGGCGGCGGCTTGACCGACAACCTCGGCTTCCGCCTGTACGGCGGCCTGGCCAAGACCGATGCCGACGACCTGGACATCAACGCCGGGCATGCCACCAGTGCGCTGGTGGCGGGCCGCGAAGGCGTGCGCAACAAGGACATCAATGGCTTGCTGAGCTGGAAGCTGAACGACGAGCACCGCCTCGAGGCCAGTGCCGGCTATAGCCGCCAGGGCAATATCTTTGCCGGCGACACCATGAACAGCAACGGCGGTGGTGACGTCGAATTCGTGTCCAGCCTGTACGGCCACGAAACCAATGTGATGCAGCGCAGTACCTACGACCTGACCCACCTGGGCGATTTCACCTGGGGGACCAGCAAGACCGTGCTGGCCTACGAATACGTGCGCAACTGGCGCCTCAACGAAGGCCTGGCAGGCCGCACCGAAGGCGCCCCCAATGCCGAAGGCGCCGCCATGTCGCGCCTGCGCAACACACGCCTGAGCAGCGAAGTGAACCTGCCATTCGCCATGGGCAGTACCGAGCATGTACTGACCCTGGGCGGCGAGTACCTGTACGAAACGCTCAATGACCAGGGCTCGCTGCGCCCGCAAAGTTCGGACCCCACGGGTAATGACGGGCTTGTCGGTTTCGACCGTAGCAGTTCGAAGATGACCGCTCGCAGCTATGCACTGTTCGTCGAGGACAACATCATTGTCGGCGATACCACCATTACCCCGGGCCTGCGTTTCGACCACCACGAAACCTTCGGCGACAATTTCAGCCCCAGCCTGAACCTGTCGCACCAGCTGACCGAAGCACTGTCGGTCAAAGGCGGCATCGCGCGCGCCTACAAGGTCCCGAACCTGTACCAGTCCAACCCCAACTACCTGCTGTACAGCCGCGGCAATGGTTGCAGCGTGCAGCAGACCAACAACGGTGGCTGCTACCTGCAGGGCAACGCCGACCTCAAGCCCGAGATCAGCGTCAACAAGGAAATCGGCCTGCTGTACGACCGTGGTACCTGGCGCACCAGTGCCACGTACTTTCGCAACGACTACAAGAACAAGATCGTCGGTGATACCGATGTGCTGTACGCCATCGGCACCGGCAGCCGCGTGACCCAGTGGGACAACGCCGGCAAGGCGCGGGTGGAAGGTATCGAAGGCAACCTGTTCATCGAGTTGACCCCGGCCCTGGACTGGAACACCAACCTGACCTGGATGCTCGACAACGACAATCGCGAGACCGGCGAACCGCTGTCGGTGATCCCGGAATACACCGTCAACACCACCCTCGACTGGCGCGCCACCGACAAGCTGTCATTCCAGGTGGCAGCGACCTACTTCGGCAAGCAGAAGTCGCCGACCTTCAATGACCGCACCCAGCAAGACTACGACAAGGCCGCGCAACAGGACGTGGAAGCCTACGGCCTGATGGATGTGAGCGCCGGGTACAAGTTCAACGCCAACTACGACGTACGGGTGGGGGTGAACAACGTGTTCGACAAACAGATCCTGCGTGGTGGCAATGCCAGTACTTCGGGCGCCAATACCTATAACCAGCCGGGCAGGGCGGTGTTCGCTGCGCTGAACATCAACTTCTGATCCAACGGGCCGCTGTGCGGCCCATTCGAGCGCATCGACCTCAAACCATGCGCTATCCCTGTGGGAGCGGGCGTGCCCGCGAACACCGGCGCAGCCGGTGCCATGTTGTTGCGGCAAAAAGTGCCAAGGCATGTTAAACCATGCGCCCCAACCCGCCGCGAGAGAAACCCGGTGAAAGCCGTCCGCCTGACCCTGATCTGCCACGCCCTTACCCAGGCCCAGAAGAGCGGGCGCCTGCACCGTGCCGACGATGGCATCCTGCCGTTGGGCCAGCAGCCTTTCGCCGACCTTTTCGGTGTGCGGGTGCTGACTGCACCAGAGCGGCGAGCCTGCGAGACGGCGGCGTGGTTTTCGGGGCCGGTGCAGGTCGAGCCGGCCTTGGCCGATTGCGACCTGGGGCGTTGGCAAGGGCTGACGCTGAAGCAATTGCAGGCCGAGCAACCGCAGGCGATGGCCGAATGGCTGCAGGCCCCGGCCAGTGATGTGCACGGCGGCGAGTCGTTCGCCGTGCTTTGCCAGCGCATCGCCGCCTGGCTGGCAGCCTTCGACAGGCCGGGTGAATGGGTGGCGATTACCCACCCGATGGTCGTGCGCGCCGCGCTGGTGCACGTACTTGGCTGCCCGATGAGCGCCAGTCAGCGGGTCGACGTGTTGCCGCTGTCGCGCCTGGAGCTGAGCTTTACCGGGCAGTGGCGCCTGCGCCTTGGCTGAAGCTCAGAACGCCAGCTTGTAGCCGATCAGCAGCAGCATCGCCGCCAGGCAAGGACGCAGCACGCGGTCGGAAATCCGCCCGGTGAGGTGGCTGCCCAGGTAGATGCCTGGCAGCGAGCCCAGCAGCAGGTAGCCCAGCAGCGACCAGTCCATGTTGCCCATGCCGGCATGGCCCAGGCCCGCCACCAGGGTAAGTGGCACGGCGTGGGCGATTTCGGTACCGACCAGGCGGCGGGTGACCAGGAACGGGTACAGCAGGAACAACGCCACGGTACCCAGTGCGCCGGCGCCGATGGAGGTGAGGGTGACCATCACCCCCAGCACCACGCCGGTGAGCACGGTAAGGGTGTTCAGGCTGCGGTCGCTGAGGTGGTAGTGGTCACCGGCATGGCGGCTGGCGAAGGCCTGCAGGCGCGATTTGAACAGGATGGCCAGCGCGGTCAGGATCAGAACCACCGCCAGGCCTTGCTTGATGATGGCGTTCAGCGCCGAGGTGTCGGTGTGCAGGGTGCTGAGGAACCACAGGGTCAGCGCCGCCGCGGGCACGCTGCCCAGGCTGAGCAGGCCGGTGATCTTCCAGTCGACGTTCTTGTTGCGCGCATGCACCCAGACGCCACTGGCCTTGGTGATGGCGGCATAGAGCAGGTCGGTGCCGACGGCCGTTGCCGGGCTGATGCCAAACCACAACAGGATCGGGGTCATCAGCGAGCCGCCACCGACGCCGGTCATCCCGACGATAAAGCCCACGACCAGGCCCGCAATGGTGAAACCGAAAGAACCTACATCCATACGCTACTCGACTGCCCAACTTTGCCCGTTATCGGATGCAGCCAGCATATAGATTTTTTTATAGCCAAATAGACTTGTTCGTTATTAGGTTATAACCGGGTCAGGGGTTGCAGAGGTTCCCTGTGGGAGCGGGTTTACCCGCGAAGCAGGCGCTGCGGTGGATGGCACGGGCTTCGCCCGTGTTCGCGGGTAAACCCGCTCCCACAGGGGATCTCGCCAGTTTTCAGATTTTCAGCTAGGCAGTTGCTCTCATGAAAGCCTGTCAACGATCAGTCATCACCACCATCACATGCGCATCTGCGCCATCGTCACTTTCCGACAGGTAGATATGCCCCACCTGGCTGTCGAAATACGCCGTCTCCTGCGGCCCGATGCTCACTGCTTCGCCGGTTTCGAACTCGATACGAACGCGACCGCTGAGCACCAACGCGAACTCTTGCCCGGGGTGGCGGATAAAATCGTCGAACTGGCCGCGTTCACGGGCAATGATGCGGGCATAGGCGGGTGTCATGCGCCTTTCGGGGAAGTCGCCGGCGAGCGGGTGATAGTCATAGGTGCCGGTCGAGTAACCCGCCGCCGCTGGCAGCGAATCGACCACCACCGTCACCGGCACTGGCGCCGTGACCGTGCCGCTGGCGCGCAATAACTGGGCAATGTCGACATTCAGCGCCCGGGCGGCGGCGGCGAGTTTTTCATAGCTGACCGACACCTGCGCCAGCTCCATCTTCGACAGGGTGGACAGCGGTACGCCACTGGCTTCGGACAATTGCTTGAGGGTCATCTGGCGCGCCTTGCGCACCTGGCGCAGGCGCTGGCCGACTACGGCACGGTCCAGCAGGGGTAGGGCAGCGGGCATTCGGGGTCTCGGTATGCGGCGTTGGTCGGGCATCTTACCTTGGACCCTTGCGTATTCGTAAATTCTCATATATTAGAATTCTCATAAATGATAATTTGCTGGCAGGAGCGTGCATGACCCCGATCTACGACACCCTGATCATCGGCGCCGGCATTGCCGGTGCATCCCTGGGTTATCGCCTGGCCGGCCGGCAGAAGGTGCTGCTGCTCGAGCGCGAGGCGCAGCCTGGCTACCATTCCACCGGGCGTTCGGCAGCCATGTTCATGGAGGCCTACGGCACCCCGCAGATCCAGGCGCTTACCCGCGCCAGCCGGGCCTTCTACGAAGCACCACCGCAAGGGTTCTGCGAGCACCCGCTGCTGGAACCGCGCGGCTGCCTGTACGTCGCCAGCCTGGAACAGCGGGCGCTGCTCGAGCAGACCCATGCGCAGAACCTGGCCAATGGCACCGAGGTCAGCCTGCTCGACCGCGACGCCGCCCTGGCCTTGGTGCCGAGCCTGCGTGGCGAGAACCTGGCCGGCGCGGTGCTCGAAGCGGGTGCCATGGACCTGGACGTGCATGCCCTGCACCAGGGCTTCTTGCGTGGATACCGCGCCGCTGGCGGCGAACTGCGCTGCAACGCCGAGCTGATCCAGGCGTGGTACCTGGATGACCTGTGGCAGGTGGAATTGGGCGATGGTAGCCGCGTGCAGGCGCGCCAGTTGGTCAATGCCGCTGGCGCCTGGGCCGACCGTGTGGCCGAGCAGTGCGGGGTGGCGCGTATCGGCCTGCAACCCTGCCGGCGCAGTGCCTTCACTTTCCCCGGCCCGTCAGACCAGGACTTCGCCCACTGGCCGGCGGTAATCGGCGTGGACGAAAGCTTCTACTTCAAACCCGATGCCGGCCAGCTGCTGGGTTCGCCGGCCAATGCCGACCCGGTCGAGCCCCAGGACGCCGCGCCCGAGGAGCTCGACGTGGCTTTGGGCATCTACAACATCGAAGCCATGACCACCCTGGCGATCCGCCGGCCAAGCCACACCTGGGCCGGGCTGCGCTCGTTCGTCGCCGACGGCGATCTGGTGATCGGTTTCGATGCGCACGCACCAGCGTTCTTCTGGCTGGCGGCACAAGGTGGCTATGGCATCCAGTCGGCGGCGGGCGCCTCGCGCCTGGCTGCCGACCTGCTGCTGGGCCAGCCCCTGTGTCCTGGCCTTGTCAGCCAGGGGGTGGCGCCCGAGCGCCTGTCCCCGGCCCGTTTCCAGCAATCCTGAAAGGAGCATTCCATGAGCAATGATATCCAGCGTTTCCCCAGCAGCCTGCCGTTCCCGTTCTCCCGTGCGGTGAAAGCCGGCGGCTTCCTGTTCCTGTCCGGCCAGGTGCCGATGAGTGCTGGCGGCGAAGTGGTGCGCGGTGACATCCAGGCCCAGACCCGCGCCGCCTGCGAGCGCATCGGCGAAAGCCTGGCGGCCTGCGGCGCGCGCTTCGACCAGGTGGTCAAGGCCACGGTGTGGCTGTCGGACATGAGCCACTTCGCCGGCTTCAACGAGGTGTACAAGGAGTTCTTCGGCGCAGCGCTGCCGGTGCGCTCGACCGTGGCCTCGGCATTGGCGCTGGGGGTGGATGTGGAGATCGAAGTGCAGGCGTTTGTCGGCGAAGCCTGAGCGGGCAGAAATCTGCGCATGAACAACTGTCTTGCGCAAAACCAGGAAGATTGCTTGGCCCTGTGGGAGCGGGTTTACCCGCGAACACCGGCGTAGCCGGTGCCATGCAGCGCGGTACCTTCTTCGCGGGTGAACCCGCTCCCACAGGCCAGCGCTGCATTCAAGGACAGTGGATTACCTGTAGGAGCGGCGGTCTGACTTGCCCGCCAAAAAGCAAAACAACAATAAATCCAGAGGTTCACATGCAAGAGCAGCTGAAGATAGCCGGCGCGTTTGTCGGCGTGATCGTGGGGGCGGGGTTCGCTTCGGGCCGGGAACTGTTGCTGTTCTTTGTCGATTTCGGTGTGTGGGGGCTGGTCGGTGCACTGGTAAGCGCAGCCCTGTTCACCTTCCTCGGTATGGCCCTGGCCGGGCTGGGCAATCGCCTGCAGGCCACTTCGCACAAGGATGTGATCCAGGCCATCTGCGGCCGTCACCTGGGCCTGTTCGTCGACTGGCTGATCACCTTTTTCATGTTTGCCGTCACCGTGGTCATGCTGGCAGGTGGTGGTGCCTTGCTGGAGCAGCAGTTCGGCATCCCGGCGCTGACCGGCAGCGTGCTGGTGACGCTGGTGGTGGTGGGTATCGTGTGCCTGGACGTGCGCAAGGTGATCCTTGCCATCGGTGCCATCACACCCTTACTGATCCTGGTGGCCTCGGCGATTGCGCTGTACGCCGTGTTCAGCCGGCAGCAGAGCTTCGCCCAGCTCGACCAGCTGGCCAGCCAGCAACAGGCGGGCACCCGTCACTGGCTGCTGGGGGCGTTCCTGTACGTGTCGTACAACATCGTTGCCGGCGCGCCGATCCTGGCCATCCTGGGCGGCTCGGCCAAGGGCGAGAGAACCGCGGTATGGGGTGGGCTGCTCGGTGGTGCAGCACTGGGTGGGCTGATGCTGGTGATGAGTGCCGGGCTGTTGTCGCGCCTGGACAGCGTGGCTGACTTGCCGATGCCGATGCTGTCGATCGCCAACGAAGTATCGCCACTGCTGGGGCTGGTGATGTGCCTGATCATCTTCGGCATGATCGTCAACACAGCGGTGGGTACGTTGTTCTCGTTCCTCTCGCGGCTGATGCCGGCGGGTACGGCGAAGTTTCGCTGGGGTTCGGTGGTGACCGGAGTGGTGGCGTTCGGCTGCAGCCTGGTGGGGTTCATCAGCCTGGTGGGTGAGGTGTACCCGCTGTTCGGCTACCTGGGCTTCGTGCTGATGGCGGCGGTGCTGCTGGCCTGGGTGCGGCGGGGTAAAGTGGTTAAAGCGGCGGTGGCGTAGGGGGCTGCTGCGCAGCCCTATCGCGACACAAGGCCGCTCCCACAAGGATCGCATGGCACCTGTGGGAGCGGCCTTGCGTCGCGATTGGGGCGCAGAGCGCCCCCCTGGGCCATCAGATCCTGAAGCTGCCTACCAGCTGCTTCAGTCGCCCGGCCTGCTGGGCCAGTTGGTCGCAATGGCGCAGGGTCTCGTTGAGGTTCTCCACCCCTTGCTGGTTCAGGGCGTTGATCTGGGTGATGTCCAGGTTGAGGCTCTCGACCACGGCGGTCTGCTCTTCGGTAGCGGTAGCCACCGACTGGTTCATGCCATCGATCTCGCCAATGCGCTGGGTCACGCTGGCCAGGCGTTCGCCTGCCTGGTTGGCCACCTGCACGGTCTGTTCGCTGGAAACCTGACTGGTATTCATGGTGTGCACCGCTTCGCGCGAGCCCACCTGCAGGCTGGTGATCATGCGGTGGATTTCTTCGGCCGATTCCTGTGTGCGGTGCGCCAGGTTGCGTACCTCGTCTGCCACCACGGCAAAGCCACGGCCGGCCTCACCGGCACGGGCCGCTTCGATGGCGGCGTTCAGCGCCAGCAGGTTGGTCTGCTGCGAGATGCCCTTGATCACGTCGAGGATCTTGCCGATCTCGTCAGTGCTGGCGTTGAGCGTTTCGATTTGCGCGCAAGATTCGCTGATGCGCTGCGACAGGGCGGTCATGGCGCTGATCGCTTCTTCGACCACTTCACGGCCACCGTGGGCCTGTTCGCTGGCTCCGCTGGCATGCTGCGAGGCATCGGCGGCGTTGCGGGCGATTTCCTGGGTGGCGGCCCCCAGTTCGTTGATTGCTGCGGCCACGCTGTTGGTGCGCATGCTTTGCTCTTCGGAACCGATGATCGACGCATTGGAGGCGTTGACCACCTTCTCCGACAGGTCGTGCACCAGGCGGGTTGCAGAGGACACTTCGCTGATCGAGGCATGAATGCGCTCGACGAAGCGGTTGAACGAAGTGGCCAGTTCGCCGAACTCGTCCTTGTTCTGCACGGTCAGGCGGCGGGTAAGGTCACCTTCGCCCTCGGCGATGTCGCGCATGGCGCGGCCCATGGTGGTCAGCGGGCTCATCAGCACCGGGATCAGCAGGCCGAGCAGGCCGGCGATGGCAGCCACGGCGATCAGCATGGCGATGATCGCCGAGGTGCGGAACTGGCTGAGCGCGGCGTAGGCCTTGTCCTTGTCGATCGACAGGCCGATGTACCACTGTGCCGAAGGCAGGCCGGCCACCGGGGCGAAGGAGATGATGCGGTCCTGGCCGTTGAGGGTGACATCCTGCATACCGGCGGCGACTTGCAGGTTGCTGCCGGGGTAGATGTCCTTGAGGTTCTTCATTACCTGGTCTTTGTCGGGGCTGACGATCACCTGGCCATTGCTGTCGGCCAGGAAGGCGTGGCCGATGCCGCCGAAATCGACCGAGTTGATGATCTCGACCAGGGTATCGAGGGTGACGTCGCCGCCGACCACACCGATCAGCTCGCCATTGCCCTTGCTTTTCACTGGCGTGGCGATGGTTACCATCAGGCCGCCGACAGCACCCTGGTACGGGGCGGTCAGCACGGTCTGCCCGGCGCTGGCCGCGGCGCCGTACCACGGGCGCTGACGTGGGTCGTAACCGTCGGGCATCTGCGTATCGGGGCGCTGGGTGAACACACCGTTGGCCTGGCCCAGGTAGGTGAACAGGAAATTACGCGTGTAGGACGGCTGCTCGATCAGCCCGGCCAGGGTATCGCCGGCGCCTTGCTGGGCGATGTCCTGGGCCAGGTTTTCCAGGACCAGGATGCGCCCGCTCATCCAGTTCTGCACGCTGCTGGCGGTCAACGCGCCGGACTGCTGCACCGAAGCTTCGATGTTCTGGCGGATGGTGCTGCGTTGCAGGTAGTCGTTGTAGAGCGTGAACAGGGCAAATGCCAGGACCACGACGCCGCAGGCGCTGAGCAGGATCTTGTGGCGAAATTTCAGGTTCATGTTTCGAGACCTTGAGCCAATGAGGGGAGGGCGCAGTGCGCTCATGACGCATTGCGCAACCTATCGTTCGGGATATCGGCTCAAGGGGTAAAAGATTGAAGTGCTTACAGAAATTTCTTACGGTCGTTTCGACAGACGGTATTCACTGGCTACACAACTGCTCGATCAACAGGCGTGCAGCCTGCTGCAGCGGTTGTTGCTTGCGCCAGAAGATGTGTACCGGCAACTGCAGCTCGTTGCGGGTGTTGCGAAAATCCAGGCGCACCAGGCGCCCGCTGGCCAGCAGCGGCGCGACCCGCGACAACGGCAGGTCGCCCCAGCCCAGGCCGGCCTCCACCATCTGCAGGGCGAGGTCGAAGCTGTCGGTTGACCAGTGCGTGGCGCCTATCAACGGGCGTGGGTCGGCCAGCGGCAGGTCACGGCTGCGCACCAGGATCTGGCGCACCCGGGTCAGGTCTTCCAGGTAGTGGATCCGCCCCTCACGCAAGGCCGGGTGGGTGGGGGACAAGGTGGCCACCAGCGACTCCATGCCGATGTGCTGGAAGCCGCGACGGGCATCGACCTGCAGCCCGGCAAAGGCCACGCAGAGGTCGGCGTGGCCGCTGTCCAGCAAGTGCACGGCCTCTTCCTGCGGGGCGCTGAGCAGGGCGATGTCCAGCAGCGGGTGCCGCTCACCCAGGCGTGCGATGGCCGCCAGCAACGGGCGGTGGTCGATGTCCGGCACCACGGCCAGCGTCAGGCTGCTCTCCAGCCCTTGGGACAGTTCCAGGGCATGCACCTGCAGCAGCCCCAGTTGCTCGGCGATCAACCGGGCATGGGGTTCCAGCGCCATGGCCTGGGCAGTCGGGCGAACTTCCCGTGGGCCACGCTCGAACAGGCTGTAGCCCAGTTCGGCCTCGAGGTTGCCGATGGCCATGCTCACGGCCGAAGGCACCCGCTGCAGAGCGCGCGCGGCGGTGGAAAACGAACCGCGGTCGAGCACGGCGAGAAACAGTTGGATATTGTCGCTGGAAAAGTTCATGGCAGCCTCCTGTCAGTCGATCTGACAGCTGCTGACTTTTGCTGTCAAGCACGATGAAGCATGATCGCGCCCCATCGCTTTGTCATTGGAGGTAATCCCGGGTGCAGGGAATCAAACGCAAATTGGTCTACGTGACTTTCTATGAACTGATCGGGCTGTGCATGTCGACCCTCGGGCTGGCCTACCTGTCGGATACCCAGGCGTCGCATACCGGGCCTCTGGCGGTGATGATCACCACCATCGCCATGCTCTGGAACCTGATCTACAACACCCTGTTCGAGCGGTGGGAGAGCCGCCAGGTCAAGCGCGGGCGCAGTGTGGCACGGCGGGTAGCGCATGCCATCGGCTTCCAGCTGACCCTGGTGGTGTATTTGATCCCACTAATTGCATGGTGGCTGGACATGACATTGCTGGAGGCGTTGCTGGTGGACATGGCGTTCATCGTGCTGGTGCCGTGCTACACCTTTGCCTACAACTGGGCGTTCGACCGGATCTTTGGCTTGCCCAGCTCTGCGTTGGCTACGGCCTGACACGTTACCTGTGGCGGCCTCTTCGCGGGTGAACCCGCTCCCACAGGGATATCACAGGCTTTGAATGCTGTGAACGACCCTGTGGGAGCGGGTTTACCCGCGAAGAGGTCGGAACAATCAACCACTAGGGTGGCAGGCGAATGATCAAAGGCTCCTGCTGCTTCACCTGCTGCTCGACCGGTTGCTCCGTCGGCCTCGGTGCACTGGCCAGCAAGCTGTCCTCGACCTGCCCCGACAGGTAGTACACCCCCGACATGGCCCCGCTCTGGCGATTCTCCATCAGTTCCTGCCACTCCTGGTTCAGCGCCACGTTGAGGATCACCCGCAACTGCTCGACCATCTGCGGGTGTTCGCGGTCATGGGTCATCATCCCGTAGCCAGCCGCCGCAATCGAAATCATCGCCCCCGCCACCTTGCCCACCGCCGACGCCACGGCACTGGCGATGCCGCGCGGTGCCAGGGTGGCGCCGAGCTTTTCGCTGGCCTGGTTGGCCACCGAGTTCAGCCCGACATCGGTTTTTCCGGGGCCTTTGCTGGCCTGCAGGTGCTGGCGCATGGCTTGCCACGCCGGTTGCTGGGCCAGCGACTTGGCCCGCAGCAGTTGGTACAGGCTGGCATTGCGCGCATCCGGCGGCCCCAGGGCGATGGCGGGAATGCGGTTGAGGCGCTGGCTGAACTGCTCGGGGGGCGCGTTGTAGCGGCTGATGATCGCTGGCAGCTGCTGGCCGAGGAGTTGCAAGTACAGCTCGCTGGCACGGTCGCGGATGCCTTCGGGGTTGATCTGCTCGGCCACCGGTTCGATCACCCGCTTGTGGTACTGCTCCTGCAGGTACAGCGCCAGGCGCTTTTCCGCCGGCTCCCGGCCTTCACCGCTGTCGATCTTGTACCAGGCCACCTTGAGGGTCAGCCACTGCTGGGTCCAGTAGCCGGTAAACCAGGGGATGAAGTCGCTTTCGGTGCGCTGCTGTACCTGTTCCTTCCACACCCGCATGGAGCGCCGCGCATAGTCGTTGGCCGAGCTGCCGGCGCCGACCGAGGCTTCGATCAGTTCCTGGTCGATGCGTTGCCAGGCGGCGGGGGTGAGCACCACCGGTGGTGGCGGCACAGGTGGGGCCTTGCCTGCGCAGCCGACCAGGGCCAGCAGCAGGCACAGCAGCAGGAGGGCTCGAATGCTCACGCAACCGCCTCCCTGGTAGAGGCTGGGATGGTTCTCGGAGTATAGGGTGGGGAGTGATGGGCTGCCGTGCAGCCTATCGGCCGTTCAGGATCAACGCAGATTTCTGCGTGAACGCGGTCCCACAAGGATCGCGTTCACCAGAAAGAGCATGGGTCATTCCAGGTCGAGCTTTTCTTCCAGGCGGTCGAGGTGCTTGTGCATCAGCCCCAGCGCCGCCTCGGCATCACCATGCTCCACGGCATCGATGATCGCCGCATGTTCCTGCCACGCGCAGTGATCGCAGCATGGCGACTCGTAGCGGGCGATGATCAGCGAGGTCATCGGCACCAGGCCATTGAGAAACCGCGCCAGTGGCGCATTGGCGGCCACCTGCGCCAGTTTCAGGTGAAACTCGCCACCCAGGCGGATCGCTGCACAACGCTCGCCGTTTTCATGGTGCTGGCGCTCGCGCTCCACCAGTTGTCGCAGCTGGCGAATCTGCGCCGGCCGGGCGCGTTGCGCAGCCAGGGTGATCAGCGTGGTTTCGGCCAGGCGCCGGGCGCTGAGTACCTGGCGTGCCTGCTCCGGGTCGGGCGCGGCCAGATGCGCAGTGTGGCTGGGGCGTTGCACCACAACCTGCTGGTCGGACAGGCGCCCGAGTACGCGGCGGATCACTGTACGGCTGACACCAAAGGCATGGCCCAGTGCCTGTTCGGGCAACAGGCTGCCAGGTGGCAGGCGCTGTTCGAGGATGGCATCGAACAGCCGCGGGTAGATCTGCTCGGCCGACAGGCGGGTTTCGCCGGCCGCGAGCAGGGCCGGCAAGTGAGGGGCGGCGTTCATGGTCGCTCTCCTGGGGTCATGGATGCGGGTGTTCTTCCGGGATGTTCAGCGGGATGCCCATGCGCAACCCTTCGGCCAGGATGTGCTGGCGCATCTGGGCACTGGCCTGGGCGCTGCTGCGCTCACGTATGGCGCGCACCACCGCTTCGTTTTCCTTCAGCCGCGCGGCCAGGTGCTCTGGCGAATTGCGCAGCATGTCGGCGCTCTGCTTGAGGGCATTGCCGGTCTGTTGCACCACGCTCTGGAAGATCGGATTGGTGGTCAGGGCGAACAGCGCTTCATGGAAGGCGATGTAGGCCCTGACGCCGGCTTCGCTGTCATCGGCCTCCAGCGCTTCACGCATGTCCATAAGGGTCAGGCGCAACTGGCCGATGTCCTGGCTGTTGGCCGACTGCGCCACCAGGCCGACGATGAAGGGCTCAAGGGTGTAGCGCAGCTCCAGTACGTCGGCCAGGCTGGCTGCGGTGCTGGTGTCCAGGCCCGGTTCCTGCGCGGCGGCATCGGCATCCAGTACCAGTACGCCCTTGCCCGGTAGCGAGCGCACCAGGCCCAGGGTTTCCAGCACAGTCACCGCTTCGCGCAGGCTGGGGCGGCTGATGCCCAGTTGTTCGGCCAGTTCGCGCTGGCCTGGCAGCATGTCGCCGGTACGCCATTGGCCTCGGGCCAGGGCCTGGCGCAGTTTTTCCACCACTGAGTTGACGACGGTCGATGAGCTGATCACGGTTCGCTCCTGGAAGGGCCGGCATCAGTGCCGGCCACGTTCGCTCAGAATTCCTGTTGATGAGGGTTGGGCTGCTTGCGTGGCGTGGGCGCGAAGCCGGGCTTGCCATCGAGCACGTTGTGCGCACGTTCCAGGTCGATGTCCTTCTCCCAGCGGGCGATGGCCACGGTGGCCACGCAGTTGCCGATCAGGTTGGTCAGCGCCCGGCCGATGCCCATGAACCAGTCCACCGCCAATACCAGTACCAGGCCGACCACCGGGATCGCTGGCACGGCGGTCAGGGTAGCGGCGAGGATCACCAGCGCCGAGCCTGGGATGCCATGAGCACCCTTGGAAGTCACCAGCGACACCAGCAGGATGGTCAGCAGGTCGGTCATCGCCAGTGGCGTGCCGGTGGCGTTGGCAATGAACACGATGGCCAGGGTCAGATAGATGGAGAATCCATCGAGGTTGAACGAATAGCCGGTGGGGATCACCAGGCCGACGGTGGAGCTGCCGATACCCAGGTGCTCCAGCTTGCGCATGATCTGTGGCAGTACGGCGTCGGACGAGGCGGTGCCCAGCACGATGGTCAGCTCTTCACGCAGGTACTTGATCAGTGGCAGCAGCTTCAGGCCCGACAGGCGCATGACCGTGCCCAGTACGATCAGTACGAAGCCGGCACAGGTCAGGTAGAACAGCGCCACCAGCCCGCCCAGGTGTTGCAGCGATTCCAGGCCGTACTTGCTGGTGGTGAAGGCGATGGCGCCGAACACGCCGATCGGTGCCAGGCGCACGATCATGCCCATGATGCGGAAGATCACGTGGCTCAGTTCGTTGATCAGCCGCGAGATGCCGGCTGCCGAGTCGCCCACCAGGTTCAGCGCGCTGCCGAACAGTACCGAGAACAGCAGCACCTGGAGGATGTTGTTGTCGGCAAAGGCGCCGATCACCGAGGTGGGGATCAGGTCCATGAAGAATGCCGTGGCACCGTGGATATGCTGGCCACGCTCTGCCAGGCTGCTGGCGTCGGCGCTGGACAGCTGGTCCAGGTGGATGTTGGCGCCGCTGCCGATGCCGCTGGTGAAGGCGAACACCAGGCCGATCACCAGCGCCAGGGTAGTCAGCACTTCGAAGTAGATCACCGACTTCAGGCCGATGCGCCCGACCTTCTTCAGGTCGCCGGCACCCGAGATACCGCTGACCACCACGCAGAACACGATCAGGCCGATGAGCATCTTGATCAGCTTGATGAAGCCGTCGCCAAGGGGTTTGAGTTGCAGGGAGAGGTCGGGGAAGCTGAGACCGCAGGCGATGCCGAGGGCAAGGCCGAGCACGACTTGAAGGAAGATCGAACGCGAGCACCATTTGAGCATGGGAGGGATCTCTGATCGGTGTCCTTGCTTCGGTAGCCGCACGGGGCGAAAGAGCGCAGGACTTAATTATTGTGGTCTTACCGGTTTGTTCAGCGCGAAGCCATGAAAGCGCGAA
This sequence comes from Pseudomonas sp. NLJ1, assembly GCF_049486705.1. NCBI lineage: Bacteria > Pseudomonadati > Pseudomonadota > Gammaproteobacteria > Pseudomonadales > Pseudomonadaceae > Pseudomonas > Pseudomonas sp. NLJ1. The sequence goes on from NZ_CP137735.1 coordinate 4,712,712, forward strand.
AAATCTGACATTGCAAGGGTTTTCGGCCTTACCGGTCTGACCAGTTGTGGGGCGTTCCGGCCTGTCAGGCTCTAGTTCGGTGCGTGCCGTGAATGACTACACGTGAACCAGAGCAGGGTTTGGCCAGCGCCTGGGACACTGTTGCAATCAGCGGGCCATTGACTGGACCTCGGCCAGCACCGGATGTGCCACCAGCTTGTCGATGTGCAGGGTGTCGTCGTTCATCCAGCTTTCGCTGAGCAGCCGGTAGTGCTCCATGTCGCGGCAGCGCAGGCGCAGGCTGTAGTCGAAGTGGCCGCTGATCAGCTGGCATTCGTGCACTTGCGGGCAGTTGCGCAGAGTGGCTTCGAAGGCCTTCTGCGCGGCCCGTCCACTTTGGTTGGACAGGGCGACCAGCACCAGCAGCGACACCCCGGGCGCGACCTTCTGCAGGTCGATGATCGCCCCGTAACCGCGGATCACGCCACGGCGCTCCAGCTTGCGTACACGCTCCAGGCAGGGGCGCGGGGTGAGGTGGACGAGGCTGGAAAGTTTCTCGAAGGTGATGCGGCCGTCGTGGCGCAGGATGTCGATGATCGCTTCGTCGATGCGGTCGAGGGGGTGGGCGTTGGCGTCCTTGGTGTCCATGCGCTTGGGCTTCGTTCGGAAGAGGGCATTGGACAGGTTAGGCGGTAAAGGGGGCCGCTGCGCGGCCCATCGCGACACAAGGCCGCTCCTACAAGGGATATGCGGTCCTTGTGTAGGAGCGGCCTTGTGTCGCGATGGGCTGCGCAGCAGCCCCAATGTCTATCAGGCGCAGACAGAACCAGCCTTGGGCACCGCCCGCAATTCCACCACCCGCGGCTGCAACAACCCATACAAATCCTTCGGATCCTCCAGCACCGGCACCAGCCCGATGTCTGTGCCGATATCCAGCGCTTGCGCCGTATCCAGCACGTAGCGCAACGCCGAATAATCCTCCAGTGCAAACCCCACCGAGTCGAACAGCGTCACCTGGTCGGCGCTCTCACGCCCGCTGGCCTCTCCGGCAACCACCCGCCAGAACTCGGTCACTGGCGAGTCCGCCGGCATCTGCTGGATCTCGCCTTCCACCCGGCTCTGCGGCTCGTACTCGACGATCACCCGGGCCCGCTCGACGATCGCCCGGTGCAGCTCGGTCTTGCCCGGGCAGTCACCGCCCACGGCATTCAGGTGCATGCCTGGCTCGATCATCTCCGGGGTAAGGATGGTGGCGCAGGCCTTGTCGGCGGTAACCGTGGTGACGATATCGGCGCCGCGCACCGCTTCGGCCACGGAGCTGGCGATGCTCAGCTTGAGCCCGGGGCGGTTGGCCAGGTTGGCGACCAGTTTGGCCGAGGCGGCCGGGTCGATGTCGTACAGGCGGATTTCATCGATGCCCAGCAGGGCATTGAAGGCGATGGCCTGGAACTCGCTCTGCGAGCCATTGCCGATCAACGCCATGCTGCGACTGTCTGCGCGCGCCAGGTAGCGGGCGGCCAGGGCCGAGGTGGCCGCAGTGCGGATGGCGGTGGTCAGGGTCATTTCGCTGAGCAGCAACGGTGCACCGGTATCGACGCTCGCCAGGGCGCCGAAGGCCATCACCGTGGGCAGGCCATGGCGAGTGTTCTTCGGGTGGCCGTTGACGTACTTGAAGGCGTAGCGGCTGGCGTCCGAGATTGGCATCAGCTCGATCACGCCGTCCGCTGAATGGTTGGCCACCCGGGCGCATTTTTCGAAGGCATGCCAGCGTAGGTAGTCCTGGCGGATGTAGTCGGCCATTTCCAGCAGGCAGGTGGGCAGGCCTTTGCGGTTGACCAGGCGGGCCAGGTCTTGCACATCGATATAGCGGGTCATGAGGGGTCTCCCTGCGGCGACGCTTCCAGAGTGGGCTCTGGATTCATTGTGCGGCGGAAGGGGAGGTAAAGCTGGCTGTAATGGGCTGTGGCAGCAGCGGCTTTGGCTGATTACGCTGCGCTGGCAGCCGAATCGGCTGTGGCTGCCTGGGCCGGCCCTATCGCCGGCAAGCCGGCTTCCACAGGGATATCACCGGCCTTGAGAGCGCGCTGTAGGAGATAGCCCAGCGCTATGGGCCGCGCTGTCGCACAGATAACTGAATTCGCAAGCGATCCTCGTACCCTGTGGGAGCGGCTTTAGCCGCGAAGAATCCAACGCGGTGCATGGCACCGGCTGCGCCGGTGTTCGCGGCTAAAGCCGCTCCCACAAGGTCCCTGCTAATTCAATGACTTATGTGCAGTTCTATGAGAGCTGGCTTGCCGGCGATGAGGCCAGCGCAGGCCAAGGCAATCATCGCTCACGCAGCCGCTTGTACAGCGTGGTGCGGCTGATCCCGAGCCCGCGCGCCACCGCCGAGAGGTTGCCGTTGGCTTGCTCAACCAGCGTGTGCAGGTCCGCCTCTTCGGTCGCGACCGGCAAAGGCACCTGCGCCTCGGCGAGAAAACCCGCAGGCAGGTGTTCCAGGCCGACAGGCCCATTGCCCGCCAAGGCCAGCGCCACCTGCAGCACACTCACCAGTTCACGCATGTTCCCCGGCCAGGGGTGCCGATCGAGCAGCTCGATAACAGCCGCAGGCAGCCGAGCTGGTTGCCCGGGGTCGCGGTAGCGCGCATGCACTTGCTCGATCAGCTGCCGGCGGTCACTGCGCTCGCGCAGCGGCGGCAGCACCACTGCCAGCCCGGCGATGCGGTAAAACAGGTCCTGGCGAAAACGCCCGGCGCGCACTTCTTCGGTCAAGTCGCGGTTGCTTGCCGACACCACGCGGATATCCACCGCCACCGGTTCGCCGCTGCCCAATGGCTGGATACTGCGCGTCTGCAGCACGCGCAACAGGCGGGCCTGGGTGGGTAACGGCATGTCGCCGATTTCGTCGAGGAACAGGATGCCGTGGTGGGCCTTGCGGATCAGCCCCGGGTTGCCCTTCTGGTGGGCACCGGTGAACGCGCCCTTGTCGTAGCCAAACAGCTCCGACTCCACCAGCTCGGCCGGGATCGCCGCGCAGTTGACGGCGATCAGCGGCTGGCTGGCGCGGCTGCTGGCCCGGTGCAGGGTCTCGACGAATACCTCCTTGCCTACGCCGGTTTCACCCTGCACCAGTACCGGAATGTCCTTTTCCAGCAGCAGGCCGGCCTGCGCCAAGGCCTTCTCAAGGCGTGGCTCGGCGCTGCTGGCGGCGGGGCGGCTGGCGGCTTCGCGCGGCAGCTGCCACTGGCAATGAAAGCGGTTGCGCCCGATGGCTTGCAGGGCGAAGGGCTGTTGCTGGGGATGGCTGAGCAGCTGTTGCAGAGGCAACTGGAACAGTTGCGCGATGTTCTGCCGCAGCGGGTTGCCCCCAAGCAGGGTGTCGGCCCGGTGATTGGCGGCCAGAACCCGCCCGTGCTCATCGAACACCAGCAGGCCGGCCCAGGGGCTGTCGAGGTTGTCGGAGGCGCTGTTGAAGATCAGTTGCGCGTGCTGGCCGGCATGCTCGGCGAGGATCAGGCGGTTCTCCAGGCTCTGGCCCATCATGCGTACCAGGCCCAGGGTCTGGCTGGCGGGCAGGTAGCCGTCGCTGGCCACATCGAGCACCCCGACCAGCTGCCGCTCGGCATCGAACAACGGCGCGGCGGCGCTGGACATATAGCGGTTCTGGCGCAGGAAGTGCTCGTCCTGACCCACATGGATCGCCTCGGCGCAGACCAGCGCGGTGCCCAGCGCATTGGTACCGACACCGCGCTCGTGCCAGTGGGCGCCGGCGCTGAAGCCGTGCTGCTGGCGCGGCTCGATGAAACGCCGCGAGCCCCAGCTGTCGAGCAGGCAGCCGCTGGCATCGGCCAGCATCACCAGGTAGCTGGCATTGCCCAACAGGTGCGCATATTGCGGCAGCACCGCTTCGCGGGTCAGGCGTAGCAGGGCCTGGCGCTGCTCCAGCAGGGCGTTCAGCTCGGCGCGGGTCAGGCAGTCGAAGTCCGGGGCGTGCTGGGGTTGCAGGCCGTGGTCGCGGCAGCGGGCCCAGGAGGCCTGGATCAGTTGGGCATGGGGCGAAGCGGATGCGGCCATGGGCCTGTCCTGTGTGATTGTTGTCATGGGGCCGACCGCTGTTCAGTGTCGTGCACGGTTGTTCAATGTCAAACCGGCAAGTGTTCAGTTGTTCAGTGCTTGTGTTCACTTGTGAACCTGCGATTGGCCGGTGTCGCCGGCCAGGCCCCGGGCCAGACGGTCGCGGCGCAACTGGCACGAAACTGGCTGTGCCCGGCAGACAAAAACCACAAGAAGGCCACGCCATGTCCCTGGTGCTGGAACAGGTCAGCCGCAGCGTCGACAACCAGGCCTGGATCGTCGATGCCTCACTGCGTTTCGAACCCGGCTCGTTCAACGTGCTGCTGGGTCGCACCCTGGCCGGCAAGACCAGCCTGATGCGCCTGATGGCCGGGCTCGACCGCCCGGACCGGGGGCGGGTGCTGATGGATGGCCAGGATGTGACTGGCGTGCCGGTGCGCCAGCGCAATGTGTCGATGGTGTATCAGCAGTTCATCAATTACCCGACTCTCAGCGTGTACGAGAATATTGCGTCACCACTGCGCCAGGCACGCATGGCCGAGCCGCAGATTCGCCGACGGGTGCAGGAAACCGCCGAGATGCTGCGTATCGAACACTACCTGCAGCGCCTGCCGCTGGAGCTGTCCGGTGGCCAGCAGCAACGCACGGCGATGGCCCGGGCGCTGGTCAAGGATGCCTCGCTGATCCTGTTCGACGAGCCTCTGGTCAACCTCGACTACAAGCTGCGCGAGGGCCTGCGCCAGGAGCTGCGCGAGCTGTTCGCGGCGCGCCACTGCATTGCCGTGTATGCCACCACCGAGCCCAACGAGGCGCTGGCTCTGGGCGGCACCACCACCCTCGTGCATGAGGGCCGTATCGTCCAGAGCGGGCCTACTGCCGAGGTCTACCAGCGCCCATGCAGCGTGCTGGCTGCCGAGCTGTTTTCCGAGCCACCGATCAACCTGGTGCCTGGCCGTATCAGCGGCAATGACGTGAGCCTGGCTCAGGCCGTGCACTTTGCCCGCAATGCCGACTTGCAGCCGCTTGCCGAGGGTGACTACCGCTTTGGCGTGCGGCCCAGCCACATCAGCCTGGTGCCGGCCCACGACGACGACCTGGAGCTGGCGGTGCTGGTGGAACTGGCCGAGATCAGTGGTTCAGAGACCTTCCTGCATGTGCGCAACGAACACTGGCGCATGATCCTGCACCTGCCAGGGGTGCACGAATACCAGGTGGACACGCCGATCCGCGTGTTCATCCCCACCCACAAGCTGTTCGTGTTCGACAGTGCCGGGGCGCTGGTGCAGGCCCCGGGGCTGCGCCAGGCAAGGAGAGGGTGATGGCCGAGATCCGCCTGCGCCAACTGGCGCACAGCTACAACCGCCAGCCCGCCAGCGAGGCGGACTATGCCCTGCACGCGCTGGAGCATGTGTGGGAGCAGGGCGGTGCCTACGCCTTGCTCGGGCCGTCCGGCTGCGGCAAGTCGACCTTGCTCAACATCATCTCCGGGCTGCTGACACCATCCCACGGCGAGGTGCTGTTCGACGGCAAACCGGTCAACCAGTTGTCACCGCAGGCCCGCAACATCGCCCAGGTGTTCCAGTTTCCGGTGGTGTACGACACCATGACGGTGTTCGACAACCTGGCCTTTCCCTTGCGCAACCAGGGGCTGGACGAAGCCCGGGTGCAGGCCCGGGTGGAGGAGATTGCCGAGGTACTCGACCTGTCGGCCGTGCTGCGCAAGAAGGCGCGCAACCTCAGTGCCGACGAAAAGCAGAAGGTCTCCATGGGCCGTGGCCTGGTGCGCGATGACGTCTCGGCGATCCTCTTCGACGAGCCGCTGACGGTGATCGACCCGCACCTGAAGTGGAAGCTGCGGCGCAAGCTCAAGCAGATCCACGAGCAGTTCAACATCACCATGATCTACGTCACCCACGACCAATTGGAGGCCTCGACGTTCGCCGACAAGATTGCGGTGATGCACGGCGGGCGCATCGTCCAGTTCGGCACCCCGCGCGAACTGTTCGAGCGACCGCGGCATACCTTCGTCGGTTACTTCATCGGCAGCCCGGGGATGAACCTGATCGAGGTACGCGCCGAAGCGGACGGGGTGGCGTTCGGCGATATTCACCTGGTGCTGCCTGGGCAACTGCGGGAGCACCTGCGAGAGCGCCTGGCGGCCACAGGCGGTGGACGCCTGCAGGTAGGCATCCGCCCGGAATTCGTGCAGCTGTGGGACAGCCCGTTCGATGACGCTTACCCGGCCCGGGTGCTGGACGTCGAGGACCTGGGCACCTACCGCATCGTCACCCTCGAACTGGGCGGTGTCGCACTCAAGGCACGCCTGGGCGAGGACCGCCCGCTGCCGGTGGCCCAGGCCTGGGTCAGCCTGCCGGCGCAGTGGCTGATGCTGTACCTGGACGATGAGCTGCTGGAGGCCGGGCCATGAACAAGGTGCCGAACAACAAGGCCTGGTGGCTGGTGCTGCCGGTGTTCCTGCTGGTGGCATTCAGTGCGGTGGTGCCGATGATGACGGTGGTCAACTACTCGGTGCAGGATATCTTCGACCAGACCAACCGCTACTTCGTCGGCGCCGACTGGTACCGCCAGGTGCTGCGCGACCCGGCACTGCACGATGCGCTGCTGCGCCAGTTCATCTATTCCGCCTGCGTGCTGCTGATCGAGATCCCGCTGGGCATCGCCATTGCCCTGACCATGCCGACCAAGGGGCGCATGGCCTCGGTTTGCCTGATCGTCATGGCCATCCCGCTGCTGATCCCGTGGAACGTGGTCGGCACCATCTGGCAGATTTTCGGCCGGGCCGACATCGGCCTGCTCGGCGCCACCCTGGCCAGGCTCGGGGTCAGCTACAACTACGCCGGCGACCCGTTCGACGCTTGGCTGACCGTGCTGGTGATGGACGTGTGGCACTGGACATCGCTGGTGGCGTTGCTCTGTTATTCGGGGCTGCGCGCCATCCCCGACGTGTACTACCAGGCTGCGCGCATCGACCGCGCCTCGGGCTGGGCGGTGTTCCGTCATATCCAGTTGCCCAAGCTGAAGAACGTGCTGCTGATCGCGGTGATGCTGCGCTTCATGGACAGCTTCATGATCTACACCGAGCCCTTCGTGCTGACCGGTGGCGGGCCCGGCAACGCCACCACCTTCCTCAGCCAGACCCTCACGCGCATGGCTGTGGGGCAGTTCGACCTGGGCCCGGCGGCGGCATTCTCGCTGGTGTACTTCCTGATCATCCTGCTGGTTTCGTGGCTGTTCTACACAGCCATGACCCATGCCGACAAGGACTAGGCCATGAGCACGCGCAAATCGCTGGCCCTGCTGCTGTACTTCTTCTTCCTGCTGGTGCCGATCTACTGGCTGCTGAACATGTCGTTCAAGAGCAACACCGAGATCCTCGGTGGCCTGACCCTGTGGCCGCAGGCGTTCACCCTCGACAACTACCGGGTGATCTTCACCGATGCCAGCTGGTACAGCGGCTACATCAATTCGCTGTACTACGTGTGCCTGAACACGCTGATTTCGCTGCTGGTGGCGCTGCCAGCGGCATATGCCTTCTCGCGTTACCGCTTCCTCGGTGACCGGCACCTGTTCTTCTGGTTGCTGACCAACCGCATGGCGCCACCGGCGGTGTTCCTGCTGCCGTTCTTCCAGCTGTATTCGTCGATCGGCCTGTTCGACACCCATATCGCCGTAGCCCTGGCGCACTGCCTGTTCAACGTGCCGCTGGCGGTGTGGATCCTCGAGGGGTTCATGTCTGGTGTGCCGAAGGAAATCGACGAAACGGCCTACATCGACGGCTACAGCTTTCCGCGCTTCTTCGTGAAGATCTTCGTCCCGCTGATTGGCTCCGGCATCGGCGTGACGGCGTTTTTCTGCTTCATGTTCTCCTGGGTCGAGCTGCTGCTGGCGCGCACCCTGACCTCGGTGAACGCCAAGCCGATCGCCGCGGTGATGACCCGTACCGTGTCGGCCTCGGGCATCGATTGGGGAGTACTGGCGGCGGCAGGGGTACTGACCATCCTGCCGGGCATGCTGGTGATCTGGTTCGTGCGCAACCATGTGGCCAAGGGCTTCGCCCTCGGCCGGGTGTGAGGAGGGCAAGGCATGGAGTGGATGGCCTGGACCTTGCCGACGGCGCTGTTCTTCGCCGCCGTTGGTGTGCTGCTGCTGGGCATGACCCTGCTCGAACTGCGCCGCCCCTGCGTGGAGCGACGCGGTTTCCTGCCGCTGGTCACCAGCCGTGGCGACCGCTTGTTCATCGGCCTGCTGGCCAGCGCCTACCTGCATTTGCTGGTGGTTGGCGTCAGCGAGTGGCCATTGTGGGTGGCCTCGCTGCTGTCGCTGGCGTGGCTGGTGGTGGTGCTGCGCTGGGGCTGAGCGAGCGGCCCTGTGGGATAACTGAAACGGGAGATCACAATGTTCGACAACAAGTACAACAGGCGACATTTGACCCTGGCCGCGTTGCTGGTACTGGCCAGTGCGCAGGGCACGGCCTGGGCCGACCAGTACGAGGACGCGGCAAAGAAGTGGCTCGGCAGTGAGTTCAAGCCTTCGACCCTCACTCCTGAGCAGCAGCTGGCCGAGTTGAAGTGGTTCATCAAGGCTGCCGAGCCGTTCCGTGGCATGAAGATCAACGTGGTGTCGGAAACCATCACCACCCATGAATACGAGTCCAAGGTGCTGGCCAAGGCCTTCAGCGAGATCACCGGTATCCAGCTGACCCACGACCTGCTGCAGGAAGGCGACGTGGTGGAAAAGCTGCAGACACAGATGCAGTCGGACAAGAACATCTACGACGGCTGGGTCAACGACTCCGACCTGATCGGCACGCACTTTCGCTACGGCAAGGTGGAATCGATCACCGACCTGATGGCCAACGAAGGCAAGGACTACACCTCGCCGACCTTGGACCTGAAGGACTTCATCGGCATTTCCTTCACCACTGCGCCGGACGGCAAGGTTTACCAGTTGCCCGACCAGCAGTTCGCCAACCTGTACTGGTTCCGCGCCGACTGGTTCGAGCGGCCTGAACTGAAGGCCAGGTTCAAGGAAAAGTACGGCTACGAGCTGGGTGTGCCGGTGAACTGGTCAGCCTACGAGGACATCGCCAAATTCTTTACCGAAGACGTCAAGGAAATCGACGGCAAACGCGTCTATGGCCACATGGACTACGGCAAGAAAGACCCGTCGCTAGGCTGGCGCTTCACCGATGCCTGGTTCTCCATGGCCGGTGGCGGCGACAAAGGTTTGCCCAATGGCTTGCCTGTGGACGAATGGGGCATTCGCGTGGAGGATTGTCACCCGGTGGGCTCCAGCGTGACCCGTGGCGGCGACACCAACGGCCCGGCTGCCGTGTATGCCACGCAGAAGTACGTGGACTGGATGCGAGCCTATGCGCCCAAGGAAGCCCAGGGCATGACCTTCTCCGAAGCCGGCCCGGTGCCGGCCCAGGGCAACATCGCCCAGCAGATCTTCTGGTACACCGCGTTTACCGCCGACATGACCAAGCCGGGTTTGCCAGTGGTCAATGCCGATGGCACGCCGAAGTGGCGCATGGCGCCTTCGCCGAAGGGGCCGTACTGGGAGGAGGGGATGAAGTTGGGCTACCAGGACACCGGTTCGTGGACCTTCTTCAAGTCCACCCCCGAGAAGCAACGCCTGGCTGCCTGGCTGTACGCCCAGTTCGTCACCTCCAAGACCGTGTCGCTGAAAAAGACCATCGTCGGCCTCACGCCAATTCGTGAGTCGGACATCAACTCCCAGGCCATGACCGAGCTGGCGCCCAAGCTGGGCGGGCTGGTGGAGTTCTATCGCAGCCCGGCGCGGGTACAGTGGACGCCAACCGGTACCAACGTGCCGGACTACCCGCGGTTGGCGCAGTTGTGGTGGAGCCACATCGCCGAAGTGGCCAGCGGCGAGAAGACACCGCAGGAAGCCCTGGACGGCCTGGCCCGCGACCAGGACCGGATGATGGAACGCTTGCAGCGCTCCAACGCCCAGGCGACCTGTGCACCGAAGCTGAACCCGGAGAAGGACGCCCAGTACTGGTTCGACCAGCCCGGTGCGCCGAAGCCGAAACTGGCCAACGAAAAGCCCAAGGGCGAGACGGTCAGCTACAGCGAGCTGCTGAAGTCGTGGGAGGCGGCCAGGAAGTGATCGGCTGAAGACCTTCGCTGGCTTCTTCGCGGGTAAACCCGCTCCCACAGAGAGATCGCCATCTTCTGGGGCGGCGCGCACCCTGTGGGAGCGGGTTTACCCGCGAAGAGGCCGGCAAAGCCAATAAATAAATCACAGGCAAAAAAACGGCACCTGCCAGAGGTGCCGTTTTCATGTCACGCGGTATTACTTGTGCAGCTCTTCCGCCGCATACAGCGTGTTTTCCAGCAGGCACGCCCGGGTCATCGGCCCGACGCCGCCCGGCACCGGCGTGATCCAGCCTGCACGCGGCAGGGCAGTCTCGTAGACCACGTCGCCGACAAGCTTGCCGTCTTCCTGGCGGTTGATGCCCACGTCAATGACGATGGCACCTTCCTTGATCCACTCACCCTTGACCAGGCCTGGCTTGCCTGCGGCCACTACCACCAGGTCGGCGCGGCCGACATGGCCGGCGAGGTCCTTGGTGAAGCGGTGGCAGACGGTCACGGTGCAGCCGGCCAGCAGCAGCTCCATGGCCATCGGGCGGCCAACGATGTTGGAGGCGCCGACGATGACCGCGTTCATGCCGTACAGGTCCTGGCCTGTGCTTTCCAGCAGGGTCATGATGCCCTTCGGCGTGCACGGGCGCAGCAGCGGGATACGCTGGGCCAGGCGGCCGATGTTGTATGGGTGGAAGCCGTCCACGTCCTTGTCCGGGCGGATGCGCTCGAGCAGCAGCGAGGCGTCCAGGTGCGCCGGCAGCGGCAGTTGCAGCAGGATACCGTCGACGGCCGGATCGTCATTGAGGCGGTCGATCAGCTCGGTCAGGGCCTGCTGCGTGGTTTCGCTGGGCAGGTCGAACGCCTGCGAAATGAAGCCGACCTCTTCGCAGTCCTTGCGCTTGTGCGAGACATAGACTTGGGAGGCGGGGTCGGTGCCGACCAGGATCACCGCCAGGCCCGGCGTACGCAGGCCTTGCTGGCGACGCTCCACGACACGTTGAGCGATCTGCTGGCGCAGGCTGGCGGCGATCGCCTTGCCATCGATTAGGTGTGCAGTCATAGACGCGTGATTAACCATCGAGAAGGAAACAATTAAAGAGGGCGTATTCTCGCACGACACGGGCCAAGGGCAAAGGCGGGTGGTCGGGCAAATCCCCTAAGCCCTTAAATAATTTAAATTTTTTTGAGAAAGGTGTTGACGACTTTCAGGCTCGCCTATAAGATTCGCCGCACTTGTCGGGCACAGCCTAGCACTGGTTGGCTAAGTCGGGCAGAATGAGTGGTTTAACAGTTACCTGTTAAGGTCTCGTTCGGTTAGGCTTCAAGCTTAAGCGCCCGTAGCTCAGCTGGATAGAGCATCCGCCTTCTAAGCGGATGGTCGCAGGTTCGAGTCCTGCCGGGTGCGCCATTAGGCAGCTTTGGCAAGCAGGTAGTTGTAATGCAATATGGTGGGCGTAGCTCAGTTGGTAGAGCGCTGGATTGTGATTCCAGTTGTCGTGGGTTCGATTCCCATCGTCCACCCCATATTCTTCAAAGGCGCCTCGATAGCATCTGGCGCCTTTGTTTTAAGCGTTACGCGGACGTGGTGAAATTGGTAGACACACTGGATTTAGGTTCCAGCGGCGCAAGCTGTAAGAGTTCGAGTCTCTTCGTCCGCACCATGCTTCTGTAAAAGCTGTATCGCAAGACCGCAATATGGTGGGCGTAGCTCAGTTGGTAGAGCGCTGGATTGTGATTCCAGTTGTCGTGGGTTCGATTCCCATCGTCCACCCCATATTTTGAAAGGCGCCTTGGTCGTGAGATCGGGCGCCTTTTTGTTTTGGGCTTGTGTGGCTGCGGTGTGCATGTCTTGGGTGTTCTGGCGCCTGTGGGATCGAGCGCCGCCCGCGCGGCGCTTCGCGGGGCAAGCCCGCTCCCACATTTGTTGCAACGTGCCGAACTTGTCAGGCCATGGTTGTCAGCCTTGGTGGGATGGCTGTATTTCTGGGTTGGCACTGCTGCCGCCTCACTGGTCTCAAGCCTTGCACCAAGACTGGCAACGCCTCTCCCACAGGCATGGCCACGTTGCAACAAATGTGGGAGCGGGCTTGTCCCGCGAAGCGCCGCGCGGGCGGCGCTCGATCTCCAAGGCGCCACAAGGCCCACGCCAGGAACTTAGCGTCCGCGACGCAATTCCCCCTTGCAATCCTCTGGTGGCACCCCAATAAAAGCTGTTAGATTTCAGCCGGTTGAAACACCGGCCCAGCTGGCCGGCAGAGGAACAACCCGATGATCGCAAAAGAAGCCCGTCAGGCCCTGGCGCTACAGCGCTTTGCCGAGGCCAATCCGCAGTTGCTCGAGGAGATCCGCGACCTGGATGCGCGCGAGCAGGCCCAGCAGATCGAGTGGGCGTTCGAGGATGCGGCCGAGGAGCAGGGTATCCAGCCTTGGGAGTTGGCCCTGCAACTGATCGCCGAAACCCCCGAGCAACTGCAGGCCATGCGCCTGGAGACGCACCGCGAGGTAGCCGAGGCGCTGGGGATGGAGTGGGAGGAGTACTGCCAGTTCAACGAAATCGATCCTGACTAAAGGAAGCGAATTCGTTCGTGGCAGTTGTTTGACAAGGTATTTCGGCTGCAGGTCGCCCCGGGCGTCGTGCGGCCCCCATTGAAGCAGGCTCGGTGCTATGTCATGCGGGCCTTGAAAGTTAATCGACCGGCGTGGTTTCCCGTCGTCCCGAGTGGGGTGACTTCTGCTGCGCGACTCACTAGAATGCTTGCCCTTGATTCTGGAGTCGGGCAAACGCCGGCTAACGTCTGTGCAACGAGGAATATCCATGCAAGTTTCTGTTGAAAACACTTCCGCTCTCGAGCGCCGCATGACCATCGCCGTTCCGGCCGAGCGCGTCGAGAACGAAGTCAACAAGCGTCTGCAGCAGACTGCCAAGCGCGCCAAGGTTGCCGGCTTCCGCCCAGGCAAAGTGCCGATGAGCGTGATCCGTCAGCGTTTCGAAGCCGATGCCCGTCAAGAGGCTTTCGGTGACCTGGTCCAGGCTTCCTTCTACGAAGCCATCGTCGAGCAGAAGCTGAACCCGGCTGGCGCCCCTGCGGTAGAGCCGAAGTCCTTCGAAAAGGGCAAGGACCTGGAATTCGTCGCCATCTTCGAAGTGTTCCCGGAGTTCACCGTTGGCGGCCTCGAGTCGATCAGCGTCGAGCGCCTGAGCGCCGAAGTGGCTGACGCCGACCTGGACAACATGCTGGAAGTGCTGCGCAAGCAGAACACCCGCTTCGAGGCCGTCGAGCGCGCCGCGCAGAACGACGACCAGGTCAACATCGACTTCGTCGGCAAGGTCGACGGTGAAGTGTTCGCCGGTGGTTCGGCCAAGGGCACTCAGCTGGTGCTGGGCTCCGGCCGCATGATCCCAGGCTTCGAAGACGGCCTGGTTGGCGCCAAGGCTGGTGAAGAGCGCGTTGTTAACGTGACCTTCCCTGAGGACTACCAGAACCTGGACCTGGCTGGCAAAGCCGCCGAGTTCACCATCACCGTCAACAGCGTTGCCGCCCCTGTGCTGCCAGAGCTGAACGAAGAATTCTTCGCCCAGTTCGGCATCAAGGAAACCACTCTGGAAGGCTTCCGCACCGAAGTTCGCAAGAACATGGAGCGTGAACTGCGCCAGGCCATCAAGGCCAAGGTGAAGAACCAGGTAATGGATGGTCTGCTGGCAGCCAACCCGATCGAAGTGCCGAAAGCCCTGCTGGAAAACGAAGTCAACCGTCTGCGCGTGCAGGCTGTTCAGCAGTTCGGTGGCAACATCAAGCCAGAGCAACTGCCAGCCGAGCTGTTCGAAGAGCAAGCCAAGCGCCGTGTGGTCCTGGGCCTGATCGTGGCCGAAGTGGTCAAACAGTTCGAACTGAAGCCGGACGAAGGCAAGGTTCGCGAAATGATCGAAGAAATGGCTTCGGCTTACCAGGAGCCTGAGCAGGTCATCGCCTGGTACTACAAGAACGACCAGCAACTGAACGAAGTCCGTTCGGTTGTGCTGGAAGAACAAGTTGTAGATACTGTTCTGCAGAAAGCGACTGTGACCGACAAGTCGGTCTCGTACGAAGATGCCGTTAAACCAGCACAGGCTCCAGCCGCCGCTGAGTAACGGGCTTCTCTCGTAGGAAACCCCCACAAGCCAGCCTTCGAGCTGGCTTGTGCGTATTCAAGCCATGACTATTTGGGAGTGAGCGCAGGACATGTCCCGCAATTCTTATATTCAGCAGAGCTCTGACATCCAGGCCGCAGGCGGCCTGGTCCCGATGGTTATCGAGCAGTCCGCCCGTGGCGAACGCGCTTACGACATCTACTCGCGCCTGTTGAAGGAGCGTGTGATCTTCCTGGTTGGCCCGGTAGAGGACTACATGGCCAACCTCGTCGTCGCGCAACTGCTGTTCCTTGAGGCGGAAAACCCGGACAAGGATATCCATCTGTACATCAACTCGCCGGGCGGTTCCGTCACCGCCGGCATGTCGATCTACGACACCATGCAGTTCATCAAGCCGGACGTCTCGACCATCTGCATCGGCCAGGCCTGCAGCATGGGCGCCTTCCTGCTGGCTGCAGGTGCCAAGGGCAAGCGTCACTGCCTGCCGAACTCGCGCGTGATGATCCACCAGCCGCTGGGCGGTTTCCAGGGTCAGGCCACCGATATCGAGATCCACGCCCAGGAAATCCTCAATATCAAGGCCCGCCTGAACGAGCTGCTGGCTTACCACACCGGCCAGGATCTCGAGACCATCAAGCGCGACACCGAACGTGACAACTTCATGAGCGCCTCGCGCGCGGCCGAGTACGGCCTGATCGACTCGGTCTACGACAAGCGGCAACTGGCCTCCTGAACCGGGGTGCCAGAGCAGGTGGGCGCGGAAAGCGCCTACCTGCGGACTTGAAAAAGCCCGCAATTGCCTTCATCTTGTGTTGCAAGCCTACCGGATTGGATCGATCGAATGACTGACACCCGTAACGGCGAGGACAGCGGCAAATTGCTTTATTGCTCCTTCTGCGGCAAAAGCCAGCACGAAGTGCGCAAACTGATTGCCGGGCCCTCGGTATTTATCTGCGACGAGTGCGTCGACCTGTGCAACGACATCATCCGTGAGGAGGTGCAGGAAGCCCAGGCCGAGAGCAGCGCGCACAAATTGCCTTCGCCGAAAGAAATCAGCGGTATCCTGGACCAGTACGTCATTGGCCAGGAACGCGCGAAGAAGGTGCTTGCCGTAGCGGTGTACAACCACTACAAGCGCCTGAACCAGCGTGACAAGAAGGGTGATGAAGTCGAACTCGGCAAGAGCAACATCCTGCTCATCGGGCCGACCGGCTCGGGCAAGACCCTGCTCGCCGAAACCCTTGCACGCCTGTTGAACGTACCGTTCACCATTGCTGACGCCACCACCCTGACCGAAGCCGGTTACGTGGGTGAGGACGTCGAGAACATCATCCAGAAGCTGTTGCAGAAGTGCGACTACGATGTGGAAAAGGCCCAGATGGGCATCGTCTACATCGACGAGATCGACAAGATCTCGCGCAAGTCGGACAACCCGTCCATCACCCGTGACGTCTCGGGCGAGGGCGTGCAGCAGGCTCTGCTGAAGCTGATCGAAGGCACCGTGGCTTCGGTTCCGCCGCAGGGCGGCCGCAAGCACCCGCAACAGGAATTCCTGCAGGTCGATACCCGCAACATCCTGTTCATCTGCGGTGGCGCCTTCTCGGGCCTGGAAAAGGTCATCCAGAACCGCTCCACCAAG
This sequence comes from Pseudomonas sp. NLJ1, assembly GCF_049486705.1. Taxonomy (NCBI): domain Bacteria; kingdom Pseudomonadati; phylum Pseudomonadota; class Gammaproteobacteria; order Pseudomonadales; family Pseudomonadaceae; genus Pseudomonas; species Pseudomonas sp. NLJ1. The sequence goes on from NZ_CP137735.1 coordinate 4,728,670, forward strand.
GGTGGCATCGGTTTTGGCGCCGAAGTACGCAGCAAGGAAGAGGGCAAGAAGGTTGGCGAGTCCCTGCGTGAGGTCGAGCCGGACGATCTGGTCAAGTTTGGCCTGATCCCGGAATTCGTCGGTCGCCTGCCGGTACTGGCAACTCTCGACGAGCTGGACGAGGCTGCGCTGATGCAGATCCTCACCGAGCCGAAGAACGCCCTGACCAAGCAGTATGCCAAGCTGTTCGAGATGGAAAGCGTCGACCTCGAGTTCCGCAGCGATGCGCTCAAGGCCGTGGCACGCAAAGCCCTGGAGCGCAAGACCGGCGCCCGTGGCCTGCGTTCGATCCTCGAGGGCGTGCTGCTCGACACCATGTACGAGATTCCTTCGAAGAAGGATGTCAGCAAGGTGGTGATCGACGAGAGCGTCATCGATGGCACCTCGCAGCCGCTGATGATCTACGAGAACAGCGAGCCGCAAGCCAAGGCCGCGCCGGACGCCTGATCCAGGCAATGGCCGGTTGACGGTTGCAAGCAAGAAGGGGCCTACGGGCCCCTTTCTGCTTTTCCTGCGCTAGCGCTTGTAATTTCCCAAGCGTGCCCCCACATTAGGTCCAAGCATCATTTCCACCGGTTTCCGGCCATAAGGCCGCTGTAGAGGCGAAATCATGAAGACCACCCTCGACTTGCCTCTTTTGCCATTGCGCGATGTCGTTGTTTACCCGCACATGGTCATCCCGCTGTTCGTGGGGCGCGAAAAGTCCATCGAAGCCCTCGAGGCGGCGATGACGGGCGAAAAGCAGATTCTCCTGCTGGCCCAGAAAAACCCGGCCGACGATGACCCGGGCGAAGACGCCCTGTACCGCGTCGGTACCGTTGCCACCGTATTGCAACTGCTGAAACTGCCCGATGGTACCGTCAAGGTGCTGGTCGAGGGCGAGCAGCGCGGCGCCGTGGAGCGTTTCAGCGAAGTGGAAGGGCACATCCGTGCCGAAGTTTCGCTGATCGATGAAGTCGACGCCGCCGAGCGCGAGTCGGAAGTGTTCGTGCGCACGCTGCTGTCGCAGTTCGAGCAGTACGTGCAGCTGGGCAAGAAAGTCCCTGCCGAAGTGCTGTCGTCGCTGAACAGCATCGAAGAGCCGGGGCGCCTGGTCGACACCATGGCCGCGCACATGGCGCTGAAAATCGAGCAGAAGCAGGAAATCCTCGAAATCGTCGACCTGCCGACCCGTGTCGAGCACGTATTGGCGCTGCTGGATGCCGAAATCGACCTGCTGCAGGTCGAAAAGCGTATCCGCGGTCGGGTCAAGAAGCAGATGGAGCGCAGTCAGCGCGAGTACTACCTGAATGAGCAGATGAAGGCCATTCAGAAAGAACTCGGTGACGGCGACGAAGGCCACAACGAAGTCGAAGAGCTGAAAAAGCGCATCGAAGCTGCTGGCTTGCCCAAGGACGCACTGGCCAAGGCCCAGGCCGAGCTGAACAAGCTCAAGCAGATGTCGCCGATGTCGGCCGAGGCCACTGTGGTGCGCTCCTACCTTGACTGGCTGGTGCAGGTGCCGTGGAAGGCCCAGAGCAAGGTGCGCCTGGACCTGGCCAAGGCCGAGGAAATCCTCGATGCCGACCACTATGGCCTGGAAGAGGTCAAGGAACGCATCCTCGAATACCTTGCCGTGCAAAAGCGCGTCAAGAAGATCCGCGGCCCGGTACTGTGCCTGGTCGGCCCGCCTGGCGTCGGCAAGACCTCGCTGGCCGAGTCGATCGCCGCTGCCACCAACCGCAAGTTCGTGCGCATGGCCCTGGGTGGTGTGCGTGACGAGGCCGAGATCCGTGGCCACCGCCGTACCTACATCGGTTCCATGCCTGGCCGCCTGATCCAGAAGATGACCAAGGTAGGGGTGCGCAACCCGCTGTTCCTGCTGGACGAAATCGACAAGATGGGCAGCGACATGCGTGGCGACCCGGCCTCGGCACTGCTCGAAGTGCTCGACCCGGAGCAGAACCACAACTTCAACGACCACTACCTGGAGGTCGACTACGACCTCTCGGACGTGATGTTCCTGTGCACCTCGAACTCGATGAACATCCCGCCGGCATTGCTCGACCGGATGGAAGTCATCCGCCTGCCGGGTTACACCGAAGACGAGAAGATCAACATCGCCGTCAAGTACCTGGTGCCCAAGCAGGTCAAGGCCAACGGCCTGAAGAAGGAAGAGCTGGAGGTCGACGTTTCGGCGATCCGCGACATCATCCGCTACTACACCCGCGAAGCCGGTGTGCGTGGCCTGGAGCGGCAAATTGCCAAGGTCTGCCGCAAGGTGGTCAAGGAACATACCGGGCAGAAGCAGGTCAAGGTCAAGGTGGCCAGCGAGCAGCTGGAACACCTGCTGGGCGTGCGCAAGTTCCGCTACGGCCTGGCCGAGCAGCAGGACCAGATCGGCCAGGTTACCGGCCTGGCCTGGACCCAGGTGGGCGGCGAACTGCTGACCATCGAAGCCGTGGTCATCCCCGGCAAGGGCCAGCTGATCAAGACCGGTTCGCTGGGCGACGTCATGGTCGAGTCGATCACCGCCGCGCAGACCGTGGTGCGCAGCCGTGCCCGCAGCCTGGGTATCGCCGCCGACTTCCACGAGAAGCATGACGTGCATATCCACATGCCTGAAGGCGCCACGCCGAAGGACGGCCCAAGTGCCGGTATCGGCATGTGCACCGCGCTGGTGTCGGCGCTGACGCAGATTCCGGTACGTGCCGACGTGGCCATGACCGGCGAAATCACCCTGCGTGGCCAGGTGTTGGCCATTGGCGGGTTGAAGGAAAAACTGCTGGCGGCACACCGTGGCGGGATCAAGACGGTGATCATTCCCGAGGAGAATGTTCGCGATCTGAAGGAGATTCCGGAAAATATCAAACAGGATCTGCAGATCAAACCGGTCAAATGGATTGACGAAGTCCTGCAAATTGCGCTGCAATACGCCCCGGAGCCCTTGCCAGATGTGGCTCCGGAGATTGTCGCGAAAGATGAAAAGCGCGACGGCGATGCTAAGGAAAGAATCAGCACGCACTAGTAGTTTTTTGCTGGGGGGCTTTCCTTGACAGTTTTTTCGGGGCCTTGCTATAAAGCGGCACGCTATTGTCATCAGGCCACCCAGCGCACGTTTCATAAGCTTTTCATTACATACTTAGAAACAAACTCAATAGAGAATAAGGGGACTTAGAGTGAACAAGTCGGAACTGATTGACGCTATCGCCGCATCTGCTGACATCCCGAAAGCTGTAGCCGGCCGTGCGCTGGACGCAGTCATCGAATCCGTCACCGGCGCCCTGAAGCAAGGTGACGATGTGGTACTGGTTGGCTTCGGTACCTTCTCGGTCAAGGAGCGCGCAGAGCGCACCGGCCGCAACCCGCAAACCGGCAAGGCGATCAAGATCGAAGCCGCCAAGGTTCCAGGTTTCAAGGCCGGCAAAGGCCTGAAAGACGCCGTCAACTAAGTCGTCTTTCAGCCGGACCCGGCCCTGGCCAGGTCCGAGTACGGTGACGGCGGGGCGCAAACGTTCCCGCCTGACACGTTTGCTAAGCAAAGGCGCATCCTCGGATGCGCCTTTCTTTTATCAGGTTTCTACCCACGCTCCGCGGTTGTCGACGCAGTGGTACAGCCGTTTCTGGGGGACGCATGCTGCAAAATATCAGGGACAATTCACAAGGTTGGATTGCCAAGACCATCATCGGCCTTATCGTCGTGTTGATGGCGTTGACCGGCTTCGAAGCCATTTTCCAGGCCGCCACCCATAGCCAGGACGCCGCCAAGGTGAACGGCCAGACCATCAGCCAGAACGAGCTGAGCCAGGCGGCCGACATGCAGCGCCGTCAGCTGATGCAACAGTTGGGCAAGGATTTCGACCCGGCGCTGCTGGATGACAAATTGCTGCGCGAAGAGGCACTGAAGGGCCTGATCAGCCGCAAGCTGCTGCTGCAGGGTGCCGAAGATGCCAAGTTCGCCTTCTCCGAGGCCGCGCTGGATCAGGTGATCCTGCAGACGCCGGAGTTCCAGGTGGACGGCAAGTTCAGTGCGGACCGTTTCGACCAGGTCATTCGCCAGATGGGCTATGGCCGCATGCAGTTCCGCGACATGCTCGCCGAAGAAATGCTCATCGGCCAGCTGCGCACCGGCCTGGCCGGCAGCAGCTTCGTCACCGACCAGCAGGTCGATGCCTTTGCTCGCCTCGAGAAGCAGACCCGCGACTTCGCTTCACTGACCTTCAAGGCCGACCCGGCCGCGGTCAAGGTCAGCGATGAAGAGGTCAAGGCGCATTACGACAAGCACGCCAAGGAGTTCATGTCGCCAGACCAGGTAGTGATCGACTACATCGAACTGAAGAAGGCGGCGTTCTTCGATCAGGTCAAGGTAACCGACGAAGAGCTCAAGGCCCAGTACGAGAAGGAAATCGCCAACCTCGCCGAGCAGCGCCATGCCGCGCACATCCTCATCGAGGTCAACGACAAGGTCACCGACGCCCAGGCCAAGGCCCGCGCCGAAGAGATCCAGCAGCGTCTGGCCAAGGGTGAAGACTTTGCCGCGCTGGCCAAGGAGTTCTCCCAGGACCCGGGTTCGGCCAACAGCGGCGGTGACCTTGGCTTTGCCGGCCCGGGCGTTTACGACCCGGCGTTCGAAGATGCACTGTACAAGTTGCAGGATGGCCAGATCTCGGCGCCGGTGCGTACCGAGTTCGGCTACCACCTGATCAAGCTGCTGGGCGTGCAGGCACCGGAAGTGCCGAGCTTCGCCAGCCTGAAGGACAAGCTGATCCGTGACTTGAAGGTCCCGCTGGTCGAACAGCGTTATGTTGATGCCAGCAAGCAGCTGCAGGATGCCGCCTACGAGGCTTCCGACCTGGCCCAGCCGGCCCAGGACCTGAACCTGAAGGTGCAAACCTCCGCAGCCTTCGGCCGCGAGGGTGGTGAAGGCATCACTGCCAACCGTTCGGTTGTGCAGGCCGCATTCTCCGAAGAAGTGCTGGAGGAGGGTGCCAACAGCACCGCCATCGAGCTCGATCCGGAAACCACCGTGGTGCTGCGCGTCAAGGAGCACCGCAAGCCTGAGCAGCTGCCGCTGGAAGCCGTGGCCAGGAACATCAGCGAGCACCTGGCCAAGGAGAAGGCGACAGCCGAGCTCAAGGCCAAGGCGGACAAGCTGATTGCCGGCCTGCGTGACGGTTCCATCGCAGCGGGCAGTGTGCACGAAGGGCAGGGCTGGAAGGCCTATGAAGCAGTTACCCGCGGCGAGGACGGTATCGACCCGGCCGAGCTGCAGGCGCTGTTCCGCCTGGGCAAGCCGCAAGCCAAGGACAAGCCGGTTTATGGCAGCGTCGTGCTGCGTGACGGTAGCCTGGTGGTACTGCAGCTCAAAGGTGTCAACGAAGGCGCTGCTGCCACCGACGAAGAGAAGCAGCAAATTCGCCGCTACCTCGCGTCGCGTGCTGGCCAGCAGGACTTCGCGGCGTACCGCAAGCAGCTGGAAGCCAAGGCGGACATCACCCGTTACTAAGGTGATGGAAGCATGAACGAACAGGCCGCCCAGTGCGGCCTGTTTCGTTTCTGTTGTCTGTGCCGGCCTCTTCCGGGTAAACCCGCTCCCACAGGTTCAACACAGGTTTCATGTACTGTGGTGAACCTGTGGGAGCGGGTTTACCCGCGAAGAGGCCAGCACAAGCAGCACAAGGCCTAGCGCTTCACCCCTTCATAGCTATCCAGCGTATCCCGCGCAATCTCCCGCCCCAGGGCAATCAGCTCCGGCGCCTTGTAGAACTCGAAAAACCGGCACACCCGTTTGGGCACGTTGATCAGCACATCCGGTGGATAGCCGGCAATCTTGTATTGCGCCAACGAGGTCTGCATGACCTCGAAGCTCTGGTTGATCAGGTCCAGCAGTGAAGCGGGCCCCACGTTGTCGATGATGAACGAGCCGGTCGCCGACTTCGGCGCGCCCTCGCGCTCCGGCGCCGCCGCCGGTTGCTGGCCCTCCGGGTCGGCGGCATCGGCCAGCCACGGGCTCGGCGGCGCCAGCCCTTCGGCGACGATTTCCTGCTCGATGCGGATCAGCTCCTCCGCCGGCTTGCGCCGGAACGGCAAGCGCGAGCCCAGCGAGCTGAGCAGTGCATCGAAACGCATCTTGAACGCCGCCGGGCGCTCGATCACCGGTAACTGGTACTGCTTCTGGTTGGTGGCGTTGAGATTGACCGCGATGATCAGGTCGCAGTGGCTGGACACCACCGGCACGATCGGTAGCGGGTTGAGGATGCCGCCGTCGACCAGCATGCGGTTGCCTTGCATCACCGGGGTGAACAGGCTCGGGATGGCTGCCGAGGCACGCATGGCCTGGTGCAGGCAGCCCTCCTGGAACCAGATCTCCTGTTGGTTGGTGAGGTCGGCTGCAACCGCTGTGTAGGGGATGCGCAATTGCTCGATGTTGATCTCGCCGACGATCTTGCGGATTTGCCCGAACACCTTGTCGCCGCGAATTGCGCCGAGACGAAAACTGACATCGACCAGGCGCAACACATCCAGGTAGTCGAGGCTCTCGATCCAGTTGCGGTACTCTTCCAGCTTGCCGGCGGCATAGATGCCGCCGATCACCGCGCCCATGGAGCAGCCGGCGATGCAGGCAATGTCGTAGCCGCGGCGCTCGATCTCCTCGATCACTCCGATGTGTGCATACCCCCGGGCTCCACCCGATCCCAGTACCAGTGCCACGCGTTTGCTCATGAACATTCCCCGGCCAGTGCAACCATGGTCCTACAATGCACCCATCGCCACCTGTGCTTCAATGTGCATCGCGCTGAGCTACTGTAATAAAACTGGCTGGGCCAAGCCGGCTGGGCAGGGCACTTTTCAGCTGCCAGGGCGTCGAACAGCCAATGTTTTTTTCCATTGAGGTATTACTAATGAAAGCCTGGATCTGCCTTCCACTGATTGCCTTGGCCCTCGCTGGCTGCGCGGGCAAGACGGCCTACCGCGAGAGTTGCGCGACCCAACTGGATGCCGCCTGGAAGGAGCTGGACCTGGCCAAGGCCGAAGGCTTTGCCGGTGCCGTGAGCTACTCCAAGGCCTTGTCGCTGCTGACCGGGGCCAAGACCCAGCAGCAGTTCGAAGGTTATGAAAGTTGTACCAGAAAAGCCGAAAAGGCCCGTTTCTACATTCGTGAGTCTCGCGCCGGGCGCTGACCAAGGAGCGTCTTTCAATGTCTGCCATGCTCGATCATGTGGTTGCCCAGATAGTGGCCTTGCACGTGCGCCTGCTGGCCTGTCGCGAGCGCCTGGCTGCCGATACGGACAGCGAGGCCTTGCATGACCTGCGCACCACCCTGCGGCGCCTGCGCAGCCTGCTGCGGCCACTGCGTGGGTTACCGGGGGTGGAGCAGCTGGAGGACGCCGCCAGGTCGTTGGGTACCCTCACCACGCCGTTACGTGACCGTGAGGTGCTGGCGGCCGAACTGATCGGGCGTGGTTTTGCCGAGGCCGGGCAGCGGCGTCTGGAAGGGCGTGACAGGACCTTCGCCAGTGTTGCCGCCAGCCCGCAGCTGACCCGGGTGCTGGCGATTGTCGACGCGTTTCCGCTGTTCCTGCGGGCAGCCGGCCGCGAAGGGCTGGTCAAGGGGCTGGAAAAGCGTATCGACAAACGCCTGGTCAAACAGTGGCGCAAGTTGCACAAAGCACTGCAGGACCCGGCCCACGACCGCCACCGCCTGCGTTTGTTGATCAAGCGAGCGCGTTATGGCGATGAGGTTTATCCGCAGCTCGACCATGCGGGCAAACAGTTGCGGCGCTTGTTGAAGCAGGCTCAGGGCGACCTGGGTGACTGGCATGATCGCCTGCAATGGCTGCTGCAGGCTCGCGACCATGCCGACCTGGCACCATGCAAGGCCGCCTGGGAGCAGGAATTGCACGAGGCCGAGCGCCATTCGGATGTAACGCTGGATGCACTGCAGCAGGCGTTGGCGCGGCGAAAGCCCGAAAAATGACCGATATGCGGGCTGATCGGCAAGGGTTTGCTGGCTAGGATGGGCAGACCTTTTTCGCTGCAGGCAGGAGCCGGCCAATGAATTTCAACCAACTGCTCGACGCCGTGCGGGCCAACCCCGATGCTGTGAGCATCCCGCCAAGCTGGGCCCAGGGGCGCGCTGCCTTTGGCGGGCTGATGGCGGCCATGGTTTATGAAGCCATGCGCCAGAAAATCTCCGATGGCCGCCCCGTGCGTTCATTGGCCATCAGCTTTGTGGCGCCGGCCGCGGCGGATGTGCCAATCCGCTTCGACGTTGAGGTGCTGCGTGAAGGCAAGGCTGTCAGCACCTTGCTGGGCCGTGCCGTTCAGGGCGGCCAGGTGGTGACCCTGGTGCAGGGCAATTTCGGTGCAGGGCGGCCGTCGGTGGTCGATGTGCCGGCGTTGCCGGCGGCGGAAATGAAAGCGCTCGAAGACGCCGCTCCCGAGCTACCCCATATCAAAGGCGTTACCCCGGAGTTCATGCAGCATGTCGCCTTGCGCTGGGCGGTGGGCGGGTTGCCGTTCAGTGGCAATCAGTCGCGCCAGATGGGCGGGTGGGTACGTTTGCGCGGAGTGGCAGAAGAGCCGGTCAACGAGGCGCACCTGCTGGCGTTGGTCGATGCCTGGCCACCGAGCCTGATGCCGTTTCTCAAGCAGCCTGCTGCCGGCAGCACCTTGACCTGGACCATCGAATTCATGCAGCCCACGGCGCAGCTGTCGACCCTGGACTGGTGCCGCTATTGCGTGGAAACCGAACATGCGCGGGATGGTTACGGGCATGCCGCCGCCGCGTTGAGGACGGCCCAGGGCGAATTGCTGGCCTTGAGCCGGCAGACGGTTACCGTGTTTGCCTGACCGAGCCCGGGAGCGCGTTGCGCTCCTATCGCGACACAAGGCCGCTCCCACAGGATCGCGTGAATCTCAGGAGATGCGCGATCATGTGGGAGCGGCCTTGCGTCGCGATTGGGCTGCAGAGCAGCCCCAATAGCATCAATGCCGATGCTTGTGTCGTTCCCGCCAGGCCTTCCACCAGGCCCCGCTCAGCAAGAAGCGCGGAAAGGTGATGAATTGCTCGGTCAGCAGGCGTTGCACAGCATCCTTGCGGTTGGCGAAGGGCTCGGGTTGCTCTGCTTCCAGGCGATGGCCCTGGCGCTGCAGGCCCAGGCCAGCGATCAAGGCAATGATGCCAACGGCAATCTGGCCCAGATCCAGGCCGAACAGCCCGGACAGAATCAGCAACGCGCCAAGGATGAACAACGGCACGGCGATCAGGTGCAGCACCAGGTTGGCCGGGTGGCGGTGGTTGTGGTGGTAGCCGCGCCATTGCCAGGCGGGCAGGTTGGGCAGGCGTTTGCTCATGGGCATTTCCTCTCGGTCATGCCCAAAGCTTAGTGCGCCCCCCAGGCGGGAGCCAATCGAGGCTGGCTATGGTGACTATAGCTTGAGCTGGCCAATGGCCTTGTTCAGTTCACCGGCCAGGGTTGCCAGTTCGCTGCTGGTGGTCGCGGAGCCCACGGTCTGTTGCACGGTCTGTTCGGTGACATCGCGAATGCTCACCACGGCGCGATTCATTTCCTCGGCCACCTGGCTTTGCTGCTCGGCAGCCACGGCAATCTGGGTATTGCTTTCGCGCATCTGTGCCACGGCACCCGTGATCTCGGCCAGTGCTTCGCCGGCTTCCTGGGCCTGCCTGACGCAGTCGTCGGCCTTGTACGAGCTTTCCTGCATGAACTCCACTGCATCGCGGGTGCCCGACTGCAGGGCCGAGACCATGGTGGTGATCTCGTCGGTGGAGGTTTGCACACGCTTGGCCAGGTTGCGCACTTCATCGGCCACCACGGCAAAGCCGCGGCCCAGGTCGCCGGCGCGCGCTGCTTCGATGGCGGCATTGAGGGCCAGCAGGTTGGTCTGCTCGGCGATGCTGTGGATCACACTGACCACGCCATTGATCTTCTGGCTGTCTTCGGCCAGTTGGCGAATCATCTCGGCAGTTTGCTGCACGCCGCTGGACAATCCGGAAATCGAGTCCTGCACTCGGCTGACCACCTCCTGGCCGCTACCGGCCAAGGTGTCGGCTGTTTGTGACAGATCACGGGTGGCGCCAGCATGCTGGGCGATGTGGTGCACCGTAGCCGACATTTCGTTGATGGCGGTAGCGGCCTGGTCGGTCTCGCTCTGCTGGCCGAGCATGCCGTGGCGCACATCGCTCATGCTCGCGGCCAGGCGAGCGGCGCCGGAGTCCAGTTGCGCAGCGGTGTGGGCGACGGTACTGACCACGCGGTGGTAGGTCGCCTGCATGGCATTGAAGGCCCCGGCCATCTGGCCGACCTCGTCGCCACAGGCCAGCGGCACTCGGGCCGAAAGGTCGCCGGTTTTTTCCACGTGCAGCATCACGTCCTTGAGGGTGTTGAGCTGGCTGAGCAGAAAGCGGATCAGCAGCTGCGAGGCGCCGAGCATGGCCAGCATCAGGATCAGTACACATACCGCGTAGTTGCTGAAGCGGTCGAAGAACACCTGGCGCAGGCTTGGCGACTGGGCCAGCACGGCCATTTGCTGATCGCCGTTGCGCAGTACCTGCGCGCCCTGTAGCGGGTTGTCGCCCAAGAGCCGGGCGGCGGGCAGCTCGACCCAGCCTTGGGCATCGCGCAGGGCTTCGAGGGGTTCGCCCGCGAAGGTGGGCGTTTGCCCGGCGGTCCAGCTGATGACGTTGGCCGGGCGGGGCAGCGGCTGGCCGGCCGGCCATGCAGCCAGCAGTTGTGCCTGTGCAGCTGCCTGGGCCTGCGCGGCCTCGGCGCGTGCGCGCTGCTCCAGGTGTACGGCATAGAGCACCAGCAGCAAGGTCGTGACAAAGGCCACCGCGTTGACGGCCCAGAACTTGTACTTCAGGGAAACATTGCTAAGCCAGGCACCCATGGGCAGGTCTTCTCTGAGTTGAGCGGAAACAATATTGGCAAGGTGCCATCATTGTGCCTGCGCAAGCCATGGCCTTTCTTGATATGTATCAAGAAAATTCCTGCGCCTGTAATAGGTTTTCTTGGGACAACTAATTTGTACTGCCTGTACAGGCCTCATCGCCGGCAAGCCAGCTCCCACAGGTACTGCACATGGCTTGAAGTCGATGCGATCGATGTGGGAGCTGGCTTGCCGGCGATAGTGCCCCTACAGGTTCAGGGGAGTTGGAAAAACGCCCGCGCCGTCGCTGTGGTATGCGCCGCCGTATGCTCGGCCGATTCACCCCGGTGCAAGGCCACTTCGCGCAACACCTCCGGCAGGAACGCCGGTTCGTTGCGCCCGTTCTTAGGCTTGGGCCGCAGGCTGCGCGGCAGCAGGTAAGGCGCATCGCTCTCCAGCATCAGCCGCCCCTCGGCAATGTTGCCCACCAGCGGGTGCAGGTGGGTGCCACGGCGTTCGTCGCAGATCCAGCCGGTAATACCGATGTGCAAGTCCATGTCCAGGTAGGCGAACAGCGCATCGCGTTCGCCGGTGAAGCAGTGCACTACTGCTCCGGTCAGGTGGTCGCGGTAATCCTTGAGGATCGCCAGCAGGCGTTCGCTGGCGTCGCGTTCGTGCAGGAACACCGGCAGGCGCAGCTCGGCAGCCAGCGCCAGCTGTGCCTCCAGGGCTTTTTCCTGGAGTGGGCGAGGGGAGAAGTCGCGGTTGAAATCCAGGCCGCATTCACCCACGGCGCGTACCCGTGGGTCACTCAACAGCTGGCGCAACTGGTACTCGCTGCCGGCATCCCAGGCCTTGGCATCGTGAGGGTGCACGCCTGCCGTGGCGAACAGGTGCGCGCCGCTGGCATCCAGTTGCTGGCAAAGCTCCAGCGCCTGTTCGCTGACCGCCAGGCTGGTGCCCGTGAGCACCATCTGCATGACCCCGGCTTCGAGGGCGCGCTCGACGATTGCCGCCTGCTGGTCGTGGAAACTGCTGTTGGTCAGGTTGACGCCGATATCGATCAGTTGCATGGTGCTACCTCGTGCCGCGGGGCGGCCAGCATAGCAAAAACCGTGTTTTTCTGAAAAAACCAAGAACTTCATGCTGTTGCCATGGTCTTTTGCCGTCATTTCTCTCCTGGCGATGCAACCCCATGGATGCCGCCCACCGACCACGGACACGTTTCGCATGCAGCGATGCTGGCTCATTTTCCTGCTGACGCTTGGGCTGACCTTGACCGGGCCTGCCCACGCACGCGCGCCGGGCCCGCAGCAGAACATTGCGCCGACCAAGGTCCGTGACCTGCAACAGATTCGCACCAGCCAGGTGTTGCGGGTGCTGGTCAACCAGAGCCGCAACAGCTCCGGTGAGGTCAAGGGTGAGCCGGTCGGCATCGAATACTATCGCCTGCGTGCCCTGGAACATTATCTCAATGCCCGCGCCGCCGACGGCCAGGAGATTCAGCTCAAGCTGATCCCCCGGGCCAAGGAGCAGCTGCTGGGCGCCTTGGCCCGTGGCGAGGGTGACCTGGCCGCGCCGGGCGAGCTGCTCGACCCCGCTGTAGTGCGCGGGGTCAGCAGCAGCGCACCGGTGCTCGACCGGGTGCAGTTGCTGCTGGTGGGGCGCAAGGGCGAGCGCAGCTTCAGCCATGTCGAGCAGCTGTCCGGGCGTACCGTGGCCCTGACCAGCGCCAGTGCCGCCGGCCCGTTGATCCAGCAGGTCAACCAACAGCTGGCGCTGCGCAAGCGCGCGCCGATCAAGGTTGAGTGGGTCGACTCGACCCTGGCGGTGGAGGACGTGCTGGAAATGGTCCAGGCCGGCATCTATCACCTGACCATGGTCGAGCAGCCGATCGCCCGGCGCTGGGCCCGGGTGATGCCGCGCCTGCGCCTGGACAGCCGCGTGCAGCTGGGGGCGCCGCAAGCCATGCGTTGGTATGTTGGGCACGATGCGCCGCAGTTGCTGGCCACGGTCGATCGCTTTCTGCAGGGCTACCGCGCGCCGGACAACCAGGACGCCGCGTTCGAGCGCATCTACCGCCGCCAGTACCGGGTGCACGACCCGCTGGTCAGCAAGAATCGCCAGCGCCTGACCGCGCTGCGTGCCGTGCTGCAGAAGCACGGCGAGGCGCAGCAGATCGACTGGCTCAACCTGGCCGCGCTGGCCTTCAAGGAATCGACGCTCAACCCGGCAGCGCGCGGCACCGGCGGGGCCCATGGCCTGATGCAGATCACCCCATCGGCGGCGCAGCGCGTGGGGGTGAGCAACACCGCCACGGTGGATGGCAATGTCCAGGCCAGTGCCCGCTACCTGGCACTGATCCGGCGCAAATTCTTTGCCAGCGCCAAAATCAACGAACGCGAGCGCATGGCTTTCGTGCTGGCGGCCTACAACCTGGGCCCCGAACGGGTCCAGGCCATGCGCGCCGAAGCGCGGCGGCGCGGGCTGAATGGCGACCAGTGGTTCTTCCAGACCGAACGCATCGCCATGGAGCAGGTGGGCATGGGGCCCGTCAACTTCGTCAATAGCGTCAACAAGTACTTTGTAGCGTTCAATCGGGAGCGTGCTGCGCTGGAGCGTGTGGCGAAGCGCTGATAAATCGATTTTGTCGATTGTTATGTTGGGTTTTTTGCGATTTTCATATCTATTGAATCGATTATGATGACGCCCATCCCAACACAACTTTCCCGCTTCAAGGAGTCTTCGACATGAACAACGCTACCCTCAACGCTCTGTTCTCTACCCGCGCCGGTGCTGGCCTGAGCGTCATCCGTATCTTGGTCGGCATCATCTTCATCGCGCACGGTGCGCAAAAACTGTTCGGCATGTTCGGTGGCTATGGCCTGGAAGGCACCGGCCAGTGGATGGAGAGCATCGGCCTGGCCCCGGGTTACCTGATGGCGCTGCTGTCCGGTAGTGCCGAGTTCTTCGGTGGCCTGGCCCTGGTGATCGGCCTGCTGGCCCGTCCCGCAGCCCTGGTGCTGGCAGTGACCCTGGTGGTGGCCATCTTCTCGGTGCACATCGGCAATGGCCTGTTCATGTCCAACAACGGTTACGAGTTCGGCCTGGCCCTGCTGGCCGGTACCGTCGCGGTGCTGATTGAAGGCGCTGGCCGCTTCTCGCTGGACCGCCTGATCGCTCGCTGATACACCACGAACGCCAAGATACAAGCCTCAGGCCGATCACTTTCGGCTTGAGGCTTGTATCTTGGCGCTTGTAGCTCTAGCATACCGCCTGCGCCGATTTAAACAGCTACTTGCGGGGCGCAGGAAGCCCCCCCCGGGTCATCCGAAATACCGCTAAAGCGCTGGTTCGGTGACGCCTCCCACCGCTGCCCAGCGGGTTTCGCGAGGCGGAGAGAAGCTCCATGAGTTGCCCACGTACCAGTGTCTGTTTGAGCCCCTTGCCTGCCAGCCAGGCGTCCCGCACACCGCGCATCCTGCTCGGCGGCCAGCATCAACCCACTCTTTTGCGTCACCTCGAAGGCCTGTCCCGGCGCAAGGGCCAGGCGCGTGCATTTCTGATCCAGTTCGCCGATACCGGCTGCCACCTCGCGCAGTATGGCAATGACCGTTTCGACCTGGCCGTGATCCAGGCTCCGGCACCGGACGAGGCCGCCGAAATCATCGGCCACCTCACCCGTATCGCGCGCCAGGGCCTGATTACCCGCCGCTGAGGAGCGCGCTGTTGAGTACCAACATCATCACCACGGAAGGCCATGAGGCGCTGAAGAAAGAGCTGGACCACCTGTGGCGAGTGTACCGCCCGGAAATTACCCAGAAGGTTACCTGGGCGGCATCGCTGGGCGACCGCAGCGAGAACGCCGACTACCAGTACAACAAGAAGCTGCTGCGCGAGATCGACCGTCGGGTGCGTTACCTGCGCAAGCGCCTTGAGGATGTAAAGGTAGTGGCCTACTCGCCGCAGCAGGAGGGCAAGGTGTTTTTCGGGGCCTGGGTGGAGATCGAGAACGATGAGGGCGAGACGATGAAGTTTCGCATTGTCGGTTATGACGAGATCTATGGGCGCAATGACTACATCTCGATCGACTCGCCCATGGCTCGTGCCCTGCTGAAGAAGGAGGAGGGTGACGAGGTGGTGGTGCACACGCCTACCGGTGAAGCGACCTGGTATGTGAACAGCATCACATACGGCCAGTGAGTTGATGTTGCCTGTGCTGGCCTCTTCGCGGGTAAACCCGCTCCCACAGGTCCAACACAGGTTTCAAGTACTGTGGCGAACCTGTGGGAGCGGGTTTACCCGCGAAGAGGCCGGCACAGGCTGTCATCAACTCTCGCGTAAAACCGACAACGGGCTGGCATTCAACGCCCGCCGCGTTCCCAGCACCCCCGCACCACCCACCAACAGCGCCCCTGCCAGCGGCAACACCAGCAACCACACATGCGGGCTCCATTGCAGGTCGAAGGCATAGCGGTACAGCACCAAGGTAATCAGCTCGCACCCGACCGCCGCCAGCAAGCCGCTGGCCGCCCCCAGCAAGCCGAACTCGATCCGCCGTGCCTTGACCAGCAATGGCCGCGCCGCGCCCAACGCACGTAGCAAGGCACCCTGGCGAATGCGCTCGTCCAGCGTCGCCTGCAAACCAGCGAACAACACCGCCAGCCCGGCTGCCAGCACGAACAGCAACACATACTCCACTGCCAGGGTGACCTGGGCGAGGATGCTGCGCAGCTGATCGAGCAAGGCGTCCACCTGCAGGATGGTCACCGCCGGGAATGCGCGTGACAGCGCCACCACATCCAGGTCATGGCCCGGTGCCAGATAGAAGCTGGTCAGGTAGGTGGTCGGCAACCCCTGCAGCGTGCCGGGTTGGAATATCATGTAGAAGTTCGGCTGGAAGCTGTCCCAGTGCACGCTGCGCAGGCTGCTGACCCGGGCCTGGCGCTGCTGGCCGCCGATATCGAAGGTCAGCAGGTCGCCCAGTTGCAGCTTCAGGCTGCTGGCCAGTTCCGCCTCTACCGACACACCGGGGGTTTCATCTTCGGCGGGCAATGCCTGCCACCAGTTGCCGCTCGCCAGGGCGTTGCCTTCGGGCAGTTCGGCCGCCCAGGTCAGGCTGAGGTCGCGCTGCACGGCGCGTTCGCCTGCCGAGTCCTTGCTGACCACCTGCTGCACCGGTTGCTCGTTGATACGCACCAGGCGGCCAGGTGTTACCGGGTAAAGCGGCGCCGAGGTGGCGTTGACCTGCTGCAGGTGTCGGGCGAAGGGCTCACGGTCATCCGGCAGGATGTTCAGGGCGAAATGGTTGGGTGCATCCTTGGGCAACTGCGCTTGCCAGGTGTCGAGCAGTTCCGCGCGCAGCAGCGCGACGAGGGCCATGGCCAGCAGGATCAGGCCAAAGGCCAGAGCCTGGCCGGCAGCGGCCATGGGGTGGCGCAGCAGTTGGCCCAGCCCCAGGCGCCAGGTCAGAGGGGCCCCGGCCAGCAATTGGCGCAGGCTGCGCAAACCGAGCAGCAGCAGGCCACCGAGCAGCAGCGCGGCGACCAGGCCACCACCGAGCAGGGCGAAGGTGAGCAGCAGGTCGAGGCTAAGGCGCCACATGATCAAGCCCAGGGCGAACAGGGCCGCGCCGTACACCAGCCAGCTGCTGGGCGGTATCGGCAGCAGGTCGCGGCGTAGCACGCGCAGCGGTGGCACCTGGCCCAGCGCCGCGATTGGCGGCAGGGCGAAACCAGCCAGGGCCACCAGCCCGGTAGCGATACCGGCCATTGCCGGGACGATGCCGCCTGCAGGTACTACGCTTGGCAGCAGGCCATGCAGCAGGCGGAACAGGCCCAGTTGGGCCAGCCAGCCGAGCAGGGCGCCGGCCAGCGCGGCGACCAGGCCAAGCATGGCCAATTGCAGGCAGTACAAGCCCAGTGCCTGGCGGCGCGAAAGGCCGAGGCAGCGCAGCAGGGCGCTGGCGTCCAGGCGGCGTGCGGCATAGCGGCTGGCCGACAGGGCCACGGCGACGCCTGCCAGCAACACTGCTACCAGGCTGGCCATGTTCAGGTAGCGCTCGGCCTTGCCCAGTGCGCCGCCGACCTGCTGGTTGCCATCGCGGGTGTCGCGCAGGCGCTGGTTGGCGGCCAGGTCCTTTTTCAGTGCCTCGCGGTACCGGGCCAACGTTTCGGCATCGCCGCGCCACAGGTCGCGGTAGGTGACCCGGCTGCCCGGCTGGATCACGCCGGTGGCATGCAGGTCGGCCAGGTTCATCATTACCCGTGGGGTAAGGCTGTAGAAATTGTTGGCGCGGTCCGGTTCGTAGGTCAGCACGCGGCTCATTCGCAGCGTCTTCATGCCCACATCGATGCTGTCGCCAACCTTCAGCCCCAGCGCCGCCAGCAGGCGTGGTTCAACCCATGCTTCCCCAGGTGCCGGGCCGCCTCCCGGGGTTTCTGCGCCATACGGCGCCGCGGCGCTACGCACTTGCCCGCGCAGCGGGTAGGCACCATCGGTAGCCTTGACGCTGGACAGCTGGATGCCGTTGTCGCCGCCGACCACGCTGGTGAACTCGACCACCTGGGCGTGGCGCAGGCCGAGCGCCTTGCCAGCCTCGATCTGCTGGTCGCGGGCCGGGGCGCTGCCCTGCAGCACCAGGTCGGCACCGAGGAACTCGCTGGCGCGCAGTTGCATGGCACCGTTGAGGCGGGCACCGAAATAACCGATGGCAGTACTCGCCGCCACTGCCACCAGCAGGGCGAAGAACAGCACGCGCACTTCGCTGGCGCGAATGTCGCGCAGCAGCTGGCGCAGGGCCAGGCCGCACAGGCGGGACAGCGGCATGTGGGTCATCAGGCCTCCACCGGGGCCACCAGGCGGCCCGCATCCAGGCGGATCTGGCGACGGCAGCGCCGGGCCAGGCGTTCGTCATGGGTAACCAGCACCAGGGTGGTGCCGCGCTCCTTGTTCAGTTCGAACAGCAGGTCGCTGATGCGCTCGCCGGTGTGGCTGTCGAGATTGCCGGTGGGTTCGTCGGCGAACAGCACTGCCGGTTGCGCGGCGAAGGCGCGGGCGATGGCTACCCGTTGCTGTTCGCCGCCCGAAAGCTGGCGCGGGGTGTGGCTCAGGCGCTTGCCCAGACCGACCCGTTCGAGCAGGGTGCGCGCGTGTTCGCGGGCATCGCGGCGGCCGTCCAGCTCCAGCGGCAGCATGACGTTTTCCAGGGCGTTGAGGCTGTCGAGCAGCTGGAACGACTGGAACACGAAGCCCACATGCTCGGCGCGCACCCGCGCGCGTTGGTCTTCATCCAGCGGCCCCAGGTCGTGGCCAGCGAGGATGACCTTGCCGGCACTGGGCTGGTCGAGGCCGGCAAGCAGGCCGAGCAGGGTCGACTTGCCCGAGCCCGAGGCGCCGACGATGGCCAGGCTGTCGCCCTGGGCCAAGTCGAGGGACAGTGCGTGCAGGATGGTCAGGTCACCTTCCGCGCTGGGGACCACTTTGCTAAGGTTCTGCGCAACGAGAATGCTGGGGCCCATGGAGAATCCGATGCGAGTGTGGTGGTTGAGTGCCGGTCTGGCCCTGTATTGCCTGGCCCAGAGCGCGGCGGCGGGAACATTGCTGGTTGTCGGCGATAGTATCAGCGCCGGTTTTGGCCTGGATACCCGCCAGGGCTGGGTTTCCCTGTTGCAGACCCGCCTGAAGGATGAAGGTTTCGACGACAAAGTGGTCAATGCATCGATCAGTGGCGATACCAGTGCAGGTGGCCAGGCGCGGCTGCCGGCGCTGCTTGCAGCGCACAAGCCGAGCCTGGTGGTGCTGGAGCTGGGCGGCAATGATGGCCTGCGCGGGCAGCCGCCTGCGCAATTGCAACAAAATCTTGCCTCGATGATCGAGAGTTCGCGCAAGGCCGGTGCCAAGGTCGTGCTGCTGGGCATGCGTCTGCCACCCAATTATGGCGTGCGCTACACCACCGCCTTCGCCCAGGTGTATGAACAGCTGGCGAGAGAAAAACAGGTTCCGCTGGTGCCGTTCTTTCTCGAAGGGGTAGGGGGCGTGCCTGAGTTGATGCAGGCGGATGGCATTCACCCGGCTCAGGCCGCCCAGCAGCGCCTGCTGGAAAATGCCTGGCCAGCGATAAAACCCTTGCTGTGACGCTTTAAACGGCGCCGGCTTTCGGCTAATGTTGCGCCCCCCGTTTCGAGTGCCACCGATGCCGCGCCCTGCCTGGTCCCTGTATGCCTACCAACTGATCGAGCCTGATGAGCAGCTCGACCTGTTTGCCTGCCAGGAAATCCGCGTTCACCTCGTGGCCCGTCAGCTCGAGCTGGGCGTACCGGCCGACCGCACGCTGTGCGGTGGTCTGCTGCCGGCGCAACCACGCTGGTCGGGGGTGCCGCGCTCGATCTACCGTGACGGCCGCCTGTGCGACCTGTGCCGCGCCATCCTCGATGCCCAGCGGCGCGGCATGCGCCCGGTGTGGCCGGAGCTGCAGGGCGGCTGAACACCGCGCCTTTCATCATCTGAAACGCTTGCATGGCGCCAATGCCTCCCGCTTGCATCGGCGCGGGTGTACAATCGATTCTCTTGACCCACCTTTCGAAGGATTTACCGGATGTTGCCGCGCTTTCCTGCCGTCACCCGTAGCCTGTCCCTGGCCGCCCTGCTGGTAGCAGGCCCCGCTGTTGCGCTGGAGCTGCCACTGCCACCACCCGGTGAAGACATCATCGGCCAGGTGCAGGTTATCAAGGCAAAGTACGAGGACACGTTCGCCGATATCGGCACTGCCAACGACCTCGGCTACCTGGAAATGATCGCCGCCAACCCTGGGGTGGACCCGTGGCTGCCAGGTGCCGGCACCGAGATCATCCTGCCGACCCGCTACATCCTGCCGCCTGGCCCGCGTGAGGGCATCGTCATCAACCTGGCCGAGTACCGCCTGTACTACTTCCCGAAAGGGCAAAACGTGGTGCATACCTTCCCGCTGGGGATCGGCCGTGAGGGCTGGGGATCGCCGATCGCCAATACCAAGATCACCGCCAAGACGCCGAACCCGACCTGGACCCCGCCGGCGTCGATCCGTGCCGAGCACGCGGCTGACGGCGACATCCTGCCGAGCGTGGTGCCGGCCGGCCCGGACAACCCGCTGGGGCCGTTCAAGTTCACCCTCGGCGTGCCGGGCTACCTGATCCATGGTTCGAACAAGAAGTTCGGCATTGGCATGCGTACCAGCCACGGTTGCTTCCGCATGCTCAACAACAACGTGCTGGAGTTGTCGAAGATGGTCCCGGTGGGTACGCCGGTGCGCATCATCAACGAGCCCTACAAGTTCGGTATCAGTGGCGGCAAGGTCTATCTGGAGGCGCACACGCCGCTGGACGACCAGGGTAATCCGTCGGTGGTCGATAAACACACTGCTGTTATCAACGCCTTGCTCAAGCGTGAGGATCTGGCCAATAACCTACGCATGAACTGGGACATGGTGCGTGATGTGGTGGCCGCTGAAGATGGCATGCCGGTGGAAATTGCCGTGCCGACTGAAAGCCAGGGTGGCGCACCGATGGTTTCGAGCATTCCGCCCGAACTGCAGTAAGGTAATTGCGACACACCCGGGCCTGCCTTAGTGCAGGCCTTTTCGTTTCTGCCTGGCGCGTTTGCCTTGTGCGCAGGCAATAAAAAAGCCGACCCACAAGTGGGTCGGCTCCATAACAATCCGTGAGGATTATTACTTGCGGCTGGCTTTGTCCAGCATACGCAGAGCGCGCTCGTTGGCTTCGTCAGCGGTCTGCTGAGCCTTCTGAGCGGCTGCCAGTGCGTCGTCAGCCTTACGGTAGGCTTCGTCTGCACGAGCTTGAGCGCGAGCTGCTGCGTCTTCAGTCGCAGTCAGACGAGCTTCGGTTTCTTTGGATACGCTGCTGCAACCGGTAGCCAGAACTGCGGCCAGAGCCAGAGCAGAGAATTTCAGAACGTTGTTCATCGTGTTCCCCTTCAAGGACTTTCTATTAAATAGCCATCTCTCGGAAAAGAGAAACTGGCCGGCGTACATAGTACCCATTACTTGTAGTAAGTAAACTGACTAAGCGCAAGAACTGCAAAAAAAATGTTGCTTGACGCCTTTCCGACAAGATTTGCGACACGCTTGTGAAAAAAACGTACAGGGTTCGCAAGCGACTGTAGTACAGGAACTTTTTTGTTGAACTAAGGGTGACTTTAACTGTCCTTCAGCGTCTTAAGCCCTAGTACATCCGGTGGCTGCCGGGCCGGCAGGCAAGAATGGCACTTGGCTGCATTTTCGCCATTTTTAACCGCCACCACCTTGAGCAATCCCGCCTGCGGCGCCTACTATCTTGTGAGTGCCAGGGGATCCGAACGATTGCAATCGTCCAGTGGTCGAAGGGGCAACAGGTGGCGTAGAGGATTCTGTGTCGGATAAACCACCATCGGTTAAGGTATGGGTCTGCCGAGAAGACCTGCGAGGAGTAGTGATGAGCGAAGCGCTGACCATCCACCATGACCAGGCCGGTCATCAGTTCGAGACCAATGTGGACGGTCATCGTGCCTATCTGACGTACATGGACCTGGGCAAGCAGACGCTGGACATCTATCGCACCTTCGTACCCAACGCCCTGCGCGGCCGCGGGATTGCTGCTGCCCTGACCGAACGGGCCCTGGAGTATGCTGAACAGATGGGCTACACGGTGATTCCGTCCTGCTCGTACGTGGAGCGCTACATGGAGCGCCAGCAGCGGCATTCGAGCAAGGTCTGATTCTGAAAAAAAGCGGGGCCGCTTCGCGCCCCATCGCGACACAAGGCCGCTCCTGCAGGGTTATGCGATTTCCTGTAGGAGCGGCCTTGTGTCGCGATGGGGCGCGAAGCGGCCCCGCTTTCTTTTATCAGCCGCGCTTACGCTGCGGCAGCACATCCTTCAGCTTGGCCCGCATGCTGCGCAGGGTCTTCTCGGTAGCCGACCAGTCGATGCAGGCATCGGTGATCGAAACGCCGTACTGCAGCTCGTCCAGGTTCTTCGGAATCGATTGGCAGCCCCAGTTCAGGTGGCTCTCCACCATCAGGCCGATGATCGACTGGTTGCCTTCGAGGATCTGGTTGGCGACGTTCTCCATCACCAGCGGTTGCAGGGCCGGGTCCTTGTTGGAGTTGGCGTGGCTGCAGTCGACCATGATGTTGGCCTTGATCTTGGCCTTGGCCAGGTCCTGCTCGCAGAGGGCGACGCTGACCGAGTCGTAGTTCGGCTTGCCGTTGCCACCGCGCAGCACCACGTGGCCGTACGGGTTGCCCTTGGTGGTGACGATCGAGACACCGCCTTCCTGGTTGATGCCGAGGAAGCGGTGCGGCTTGGAAACCGACTGCAGGGCGTTGATGGCGACGGTCAGGCCGCCGTCGGTGCCGTTCTTGAAGCCGACCGCCGAGGACAGGCCAGAGGCCATTTCGCGGTGGGTCTGCGATTCGGTGGTGCGGGCGCCGATGGCCGACCAGCTGATCAGGTCCTGCAGGTACTGCGGGGAAATCGGGTCGAGCGCTTCGGTGGCGGTTGGCAGGCCCATTTCGGCCAGGTCCAGCAGCAGCTTGCGGCCGATGTGCAGGCCATCCTGGATCTTGAACGAGTCATCCAGGTACGGGTCGTTGATCAGGCCTTTCCAGCCGACGGTGGTGCGCGGCTTTTCGAAATACACGCGCATGACCAGGTACAGCGTGTCGGACACTTCCTCGGCCAGCACCTTCAGGCGCTCGGCGTACTCGTGGGCGGCCTTGATGTCGTGGATCGAGCAAGGGCCGACCACGACGAACAGGCGATGGTCCTTGCCGTCGAGAATATTGCGCACCACTTCACGGCCGGCAGTCACGGTCTGCAGGGCCTTGGCGCTGAGGGGGATTTCCTTCTTGAGCTGATCGGGGGTGATCAGGGTCTCGTTGGAGGCAACGTTCAAGTCATCGATCGGTAAATCAGCCATCGTGTTACTCGTCAGGTCACGGTGCCGGCCGCCAACTATCCCCGTGCGGCCCAGCAGCAAGAATAATCGCAGCGGGGAGCCGAACCTTAGCGCGTTACAGGTGGCGCGACAATGGGCTGGGCCCAGTCCGTGTGGGGTTTTTCCGAGATGGCAGGTGTTTGCCATGCATGGGCTGCCCAGCGCTGCGCAACCTGTGTAAAAAGAGGGCTGACTTTATACCTGGAGATCGGCATGCATCCGCACACACCACGTATCGGCATCATCGGCAGTGGCGCCATCGGCGGCTTCTATGGGTTGATGCTGGCCCGAGCCGGCTTCGATGTGCATTTTCTGTTGCGCAGCGAGTACGAGGTTGTCCGCGAGCAGGGGTTGACCCTGGACAGTGCCGTGCATGGCAACTTGCAGATAGAGGTGCAGGCCTATGCCAGTGCCGCCGACATGCCGCCCTGCGACTGGCTGCTGGTGGGGGCCAAGGCCACCAGCAATGACCAGTTGGCGCCGCTGATCGTGCAGGCGGCCGCACCGGGTGCCAAGGTGGTGCTGCTGCAGAACGGCCTGGGCGTGGAGGAGCAGTTGCGCCCGGCCTTGCGTAGCGACATGCACCTGCTCGGCGGCCTGTGTTTCATCTGCGTCAACCGCCAGGCGCCCGGCGTGATCCGCCACCAGGCCCTGGGCGCGGTCAACCTCGGCTACCACAGCGGGCCGGCCAACGATGGTGGTGCCGAGCTGGTCAATGAGGGCGCGGAGCTGTTCCGGGCTGCGGGCATCGACTCGCAGGCCATGCCCGACCTGGCCCAGGCACGCTGGCAGAAGCTGGTGTGGAACGTGCCCTACAACGGCCTGTCGGTGTTGCTCGGTGCCAGCACCACGCCGCTGATGGCCGACAGCCATGCTCGCGCCCTGATCCAGGCCTTGATGGCCGAGGTGGTGCAGGGTGCGGCGGCGTGTGGCCATGTGTTGCCCGAGGGCTATGCCGAGCACCTGTTCCAGGTGACCGAGCGCATGCCCGACTATTGGCCCAGCATGTACCACGACCATGTCCACAAGCGCCCGCTGGAACTGCAGGCCATCTATGCCGAGCCGTTGGCGCAGGCGCGCGCGGCAGGCTGCCGCTTGCCGCGCATGGAGATGCTGTACCAGGCGCTGGCTTTCATCGACCGAGGTGCACAGCCTCGCTGAGCGTGGCTTTGGTCCTGCCACGGCTCTCCAGCCCGCGTCGGCAGCGCGCCGGACGGCAAAGCGTGCGTCCGGCGCGCTGCTAAGCTGAAGCTTGCCCTGCCGCAGCGGCAGTCGAGGAGGTCGAATGATCCACTCCATGCTGTACGCCACCGACCTCGGTGTCTACGCCCCTTTTGTCATGCAACACGCGCTGGCGCTGGCACGCACGTTCGGCGCCGAGTTGTATGTGATCCACGCGGTAGAGCCCATGGGCCAGTTCGCTGAATCTCTCCTGCAAAGCTACCTCGATGAACAGACGCTCGACCAGTTGCACAGTCAGGGGGTGAACACGGTGATGGCCAATATCGAGCAGCGTGTGCTGGAAAACTTTCGCGACGAACTGGGCGAGGAGGCCGACCTGGCGGTGATCAAGGCGGTGCGGGTACGCCAGGGCGACCCGGCGCAGGTGATCCTCGACCAGGCGCAGCGGCTGAGCGTCGACCTGCTGATTTTCGGCAGCCACAGTGCTGGCGCCGGCGTGGATGTGCCATTGGGGCGCACGGCGGTAAGGCTGCTGCAGCTGTCGCCGGTTCCGGTGTACATGGTGCCGCTGGCACAGCATTTGGGGCGTAGGAAAGCATGAAGATGGCCGTAGGCCATTTCGGGGTGGCATGTAACAAAATAGTTCTAGATTTATTTCCAGAACCACTAATATAGTTATATATCGTCGCTGCCTGCTGCCGCCGACTCATCGCTGAACCGAGGGGAACCTATGAAGCTTCAACAACTGCGCTACATCTGGGAAGTGGCGCACCATGACCTCAACGTCTCCGCGACGGCGCAGAGCCTGTATACCTCCCAGCCAGGTATCAGCAAGCAGATCCGCCTGCTCGAGGATGAGCTGGGTGTTGAAGTCTTTGCCCGCAGCGGCAAGCACCTGACCCGCGTTACCCCGGCCGGTGAGCGCATCATCAATACCGCCGGTGAAATCCTGCGCAAGGTCGAAAGCATCAAGCAGATTGCCCAGGAGTTCTCCAACGAGAAGAAGGGCACGCTGTCCATCGCCACCACCCACACCCAGGCGCGTTACGCCTTGCCGCCGGTGATCAGCAACTTCATCAAGCAGTACCCTGAAGTGTCCTTGCACATGCACCAGGGTTCGCCCATGCAGATTGCCGAAATGGCCGCGGACGGTACCGTCGACTTTGCCATCGCCACCGAGGCGCTGGAGCTGTTCGGCGACCTGATCATGATGCCGTGCTACAAGTGGAACCGTTGCGTGGTGGTGCCGCAAGGTCACCCACTGGCCAAGCTGCCGAAGCTGACCCTGGAAGCAGTCGCCGAATACCCGATCGTCACCTATGTGTTCGGGTTCACCGGGCGCTCGAAGCTGGACGAGGCGTTCAACCACCGTGGCCTCACGCCAAAAGTGGTGTTCACTGCGGCAGACGCCGACGTCATCAAGACTTATGTACGCCTGGGGTTGGGCGTGGGTATCGTCGCCGGCATGGCCGTGGACGCCAAGCTCGACAGCGACCTGGTAGCACTGGATGCCAGCGAGCTGTTCGAAGCCAGCGTCACCAAGATCGGCTTCCGCCGTGGCACCTTCCTGCGCGGCTTCATGTGCGACTTCATCGAGAGGTTCGCCCCGCACCTGACCCGTGAAGTGATGGCCAAGGCCATTCAATGCCATAACAAGCAAGAGCTGGAAGAGCTGTTCGAAGGTGTCGAACTGCCGGTGCACTGATCCAGAAATATAGGGGGCCTCACGGCCCCTGTGGGAGCGGGTTTACCCGCGAAGAAGGCGACGCGGTGTATGGCACCGGCTTCGCCGGTGTTCGCGGGTGAACCCGCTCCCACAACGGCCCCAGTCGTTTATGCCTTGCTGATCAGGTTGCCAGCGTGCAACCCGCATTCCTTCTGCGTCGACTCTTCCCACCACCAACGCCCTTCACGCTCATGCTGGTTAGGCAACACCGGCCGGGTGCAGGGCTCGCAGCCAATGCTGATGAAGCCGCGCTCGTGCAGGCTGTTGTACGGCAGTTCCAGCATGCGGATATAACCCCACACTTCTTCGCTGCTCATCTGCGCCAACGGGTTGAACTTGTACAGGGTGCGCTCGGGGGTAGAGAAGGCGCTGTCGATTTCCACTGCCGCCACCTGGCTGCGAGTGCCCGGGCTCTGGTCGCGGCGCTGACCGGTGGCCCAGGCGCTGACGGTGGCAAGCTTGCGACGCAGCGGCTCGATCTTGCGGATGCCGCAGCACTCGCCATGGCCGTCCTTGTAGAAACTGAACAGGCCCTTTTCCTTGACGAACGGGTCGAGCTTGGCACGGTCGGGGCTGAGGATTTCGATCGGCAGGTTGTACTGCTCGCGCACCTGGTCGATGAACCGGTAGGTCTCCGGGTGCAGGCGGCCGGTGTCGAGACTGAACACCTTGACCTGCTTGTTCAGCTTCCAGGCCATGTCCACCAGCACCACATCCTCGGCGCCGCTGAAGGAGATCCACAGGTCATCACCGAAGTGCTCGAAGGCAAGCTTGAGGATGTCTTGCGGGGACTTGTTGGCATAGGTCGCGGCCAGGGCGGCGACGTCGAAGGGTTGGCTCATCAGGCGGTTTCCATCTTGGCTGTGGCGCTGTGCGCTCGTAGTGAGGTGATGGTAACAAAAAATGGCGGGGTAGACGGGCCGATATCGGTGGCGCCTGCTTCGCGGGTAAACCCGCTCCCACAGGTATGATGCAGCCCTTCGGATATGCACAGAACCTGTGGGAGCGGGTTTACCCGCGAAGCAGGCGCCACCGATCACAAGCCTTGCAGGGTCTCCATCAACACCCGCACCTTGGCAATCGACTCTTCATATTCGGCCTGCCACTCGGAGTCGGCCACCACCGCGCCGCCGCCCCAGCAGCTGACCTGTCCGCCCTTGACCAGCAGGCTGCGAATGGCAATCGAGCTGTCCATCTCGCCGCGCACATCCACGTAGAGCAGTGAGCCGCAGTACAGCGCCCGGCGCGCCGGCTCCAGTTCGTCGATGATCTGCATGGCGCGGATCTTCGGCGCGCCGGTGATCGAACCGCCGGGGAAGCTGTCGCCGATCAGGTCAAGGGCGTCCTTGTCGCTGGCCAGCTGGCCGGTGATGCTGCTGACCAGGTGGTGCACATTGGGGTAGCTCTCCAGGCTGAACAGCTCCGGCACCTTCACCGAGCCAATCTCGCAGGTACGCCCCAGGTCGTTGCGCAGCAGGTCGACGATCATCAGGTTTTCCGAGCGATCCTTGGGGCTATGCAGCAGCTCCTCGGCATTGCGCATGTCTTCGGCCGGGTTGCTGGCGCGCGGGCGGGTGCCCTTGATCGGCCGGGTTTCCACCTGGCGTTGGCTGACGCGGATGAAGCGCTCGGGCGAAAAGCTCAGCAGGGCGCTGCCGTCGGCCAGTTGCTGGTAGCCGGAGAAGGGCGTGGGGCAGGCTTTGCGCAGGGCCTGGTAAGCGTGCCACGGGTCGCCCTGGCAGGGCGCGCGGAAGCGCTGGGTAAGGTTGATCTGGTAGCAGTCGCCCGCCTGAATGTAGCGCTGCACCCGGTCAAAGGCGGCCTTGTACTGTTCGGGCTGAAGGTCGCCGGCCATCGGCGCGAGTAGTTGGAAGCTGCCACGTTCCGCGTTGTCGACACCTTCGAACAGGGCGATCAGGCGTTCCCGTTCGCTGCCCGGCAGGCTCGGGTGGAACACCAGTTGGCTGGTCGCGCACTGGTGGTCGGTAACCAGTGCCCAGGCGTACAGGCCCAGTTGCGCATCTGGCAGGCCAAGGTCGTCCACAGCCTGGCTGGGCAGGTGTTCAAGCCGGCGGCCGAAGTCATAGCTCAGATAGCCGATCAGGCCGCCAGCAAACGGCAGCTCGCTGCCTGCGGGCAACTGGGCATGGCCTAGTTGGGCCAGGCCGGCGCGCAGGCGCTGGAGGAAGGTGCGGCCATCTTCGTCGGGCTGTGCCTGCAGGTGTTGCAGCGGCCAGGCGCTGAGCAGGTCGAAGCGCCCGCGCTCGGCGCCGGGGCGGGCGCTGTCCAGCAGGATCGCGCCGGGGGCCTGGCGCAGGCGAGCGAAATAGGCGGCAGGGTCGGGCTGGTAGGGCAGGGGGTGGAGCGTACAGGTCGGCATCAGTGTGGACGGCGATGTAAAAGCGAGGAGGGCGATTGTAGACCTGTGCAGGAAATGCGCCTAGCACTGGGCGCGACATTCAACATTGTGTTTGGCATCTGGGGCTGCTCTGCAGCCCAATCGCGACACAAGGCCGCTCCCACAGGATTGCGCGATCTCCTGTCGGAGCGGCCTTGTGTCGCGAATGGGCCGCAAAGCGGCCCCCGGGTTGCTAGCGCGGATGCACGTGCCCGAACAAACCTTGCGATACACGCACGCGCTGTTCGGCATCTTCGCTGATGCCATCCTTGGCCAGCGCTTCCAGGTGCGCCTCGATGGCGTGGGTACGCTGGGTCAGGCCGCAGTCGTTGGCGATCTGGATGTTCAGGCCAGGGCGGGCATTGAGTTCGAGAATCAGCGGCCCCTTGTCCTGATCCAGCACCATGTCGACACCGATGTAACCCAGGCCACACAGCTCGTAGCAACCGGCGGCCAGCTTCATGAAGCCGTCCCAGTTCGGCAGTTGCACGCCATCCACCGCGTTGGTGGTGTCCGGGTGCTTGCTGATGATGTTATTCAGCCAGGTGCCGCGCAGGGTCACGCCGGTGGCCAGGTCGACACCCACGCCGATGGCGCCCTGGTGCAGGTTGGCCTTGCCGCCGGACTGGCGGGTCGGCAGGCGCAGCATGGCCATTACCGGGTAGCCCATCAGCACGATGATGCGGATGTCCGGCACGCCTTCGTAGCTGATGCTCTTGAAGATCTGGTCGGGGGTGACCCGGTACTCGATCAGCGCACGGTCGCGATGGCCGCCCAGCGAGTACAGGCCGGTGAGGATGCTCGAGATCTGGTGCTCGATTTCCTCGTGGCTGATGATCTTGCCCGACACCGTGCGGTAGCGGTCCTCGAAGCGGTCGGCGATCACCAGGATGCCGTCACCGCCGGCGCCTTGCGCCGGCTTGATGACGAAATCGCTGCGCCCGCCGATGATCTGGTCGAGCTTGTCGATCTCTTTCTCGGTCTCGATGATGCCGTACATTTCCGGCACATGGATACCGGCCGCCAGGGCGCGCTCCTTGGTGATGATCTTGTCGTCGACGATCGGGTACAGGTGGCGCTTGTTGTACTTCAACACGTAGTCCGCGTTGCGCCGGTTGATACCCATGATGCCCCGGGCCTCCAGGGCTTTCCACGTCTTGATCAGGCCAAACATCAGGCGTCAGCCTTCTTCAGGAATGCCTTGAAGCGCACGAGCTCGGTCAGGCGGTAGCCGCGGTAGCGACCCATCGCCAGCATGAAGCCCACCAGGATCAGCAGCACGGCCGGGAAGGTGAACACGAAGTACACCAGCTCCGGCACCATCATCAACAGGTGCGCCAGGGAAGCGGCGAACAGGGTGCCGATGGCCACTTTCATGGCATGGCCGCCGCCACGCTCTTCCCAGGTAATGGACAGGCGCTCGATGGTCATGGTCAGGATCACCATCGGGAACAGCGCTACCGACAGCCCGCGCTCCAGGCCCAGCTTGTGGCTGAACAGGCTGATGGCGGCAATCAGTACCACGACGAAGGTCAGTACCACCGACAGGCGTGGCAGCATCTGCAGTTTCAGGTGTTCCAGGTACGAGCGCAGCGACAGGCCCAGGGCGGTGATGACCGTGAACAGCACGATGCCGAAGCCCAGCTGGGTCTCGCGGAAGGCCAGGGCGATCAGTACCGGGGTGAAGGTACCCAGGGTCTGCAGGCCGATCAGGTTGCGCAGCACCAGGATCACCAGCACGCCGATCGGGATCATCACCATGATCATGAAGGTTTGCTGGGTCTGCAGCGGCAGGCCGTACAGCGAATATTCGAGGAAGTCGGCGTCGGTATTCTCGTCGGTCAGCTTGGCCAGGCGGATGGCGTTCATCTCGCTGTTGTTCATGCTGAAGGTAACGTTGGCCTTCTTGCCGCCATCGACGGTGATCAGGTTGTCGTCACCGGTCCACCACAGCAAGCGATCGCTGGGCAGGCCCTGCTCGCCAGTGTCCGGGTTGAAGTACAGCCAGTCGTTGCCGTTGAAGCTGCGCAGCCACAGTTCCGGGGTTTGCGGGGTGTCGGCGACCAGGCGGATGGTGTGCACCTTTTCCATCGGTACGTGGGCGATCGACAGCAGCAGGTCGATGACCTGGGCTTTCTTCATGGCCGTGGTGTCGCCGGCCAGCAGCAGCTTGACGTTGTCGTCGTTGAGGTTGTTGACCCGCTTGATGGTCTCGCTGACGAAGGTCTCGACGTCGGCCGAATGCTGGCGGATCGGCGCCATCAGGGCCTCGGCGGCGATCTTCTCGGGGCCTTCCACTGCCAGGCTGTCACGGAAGGTCGGGCCTTTGACCGTGGTCTTCTCGTTGCTGTAGCGCTTGGTCAGTACCAGGCGGTAGTAGAGGGTCTGGTTGCCGCTGGCGCGGCGGGCCGACCAGGTGACCTTGCGGTTGCCGTCGGCACGGTTGACGCTCACCCCGTAGTTGTTGGAGATGAAGCTCTCGTTGAGGCTGACGTAGTCGCGGTTCAGCGGTGGCACGAACATCTGCACCTTGACCGGGTCCTTGGTGCTGGCCACGAACTCGACCTTGGCGTCGATGTTCCACAGGTCGTCGGTTTCATCCTCGGTTACCGGGATGCCGAGTACGAAGATCTGATAAGCCGTGACCGCCACGCCCAACAGCACCAGCACGGTGATCAGGACTTTCAGATGGAGGGTAAGAGAGCGCATCGGGATTACTCTGCTTTGGGAGCGTCGGTGGCACAGGCAGGTTTGCCGGCCGCGTATTTAAGGCTTGGGTCGACCAGCGCGTCGAAGTGCTTGAGCGCCTCGGAGCCGATCAGCAGCGGGAACTGGAAGGCGCTGCGGTCGGTGAGGTTGACTTCGATGGTGCGCACGGCCTGGCCCATGCAGATTTCAAGTTCGATGACCGGGCGTGCGGTGTAGGCCTTGCCCGATTCAGCATCATAGTCGCCGGCCCGGCGCTTGATCTTGCTTACGCGTGCCAGCGGGCGTTCGATAGGGTGCGAATGGGCGGCGTCGATGGCCAGGTAGAAGCGCACCCAGCTTTCACCGTTGCGCTTGAAACGCTTGATGTCGCGGGCGCTGAGCGAGGCGGTCTTGGCGCCGGTGTCGAGCTTGGCGGCCACTTCAAGATCCAGGTCGCCCAGGCGTGCATATTCGTTGAGACCGTACACGGTCTTGCCTGCGGCCTGGCCAAGGGCCGGCAGCAGGGTGAGGCAGAGCAGCAATAATGCGGGTGTAAGTCTCATATTCCTGGCGCGGTGCAGTGCAAGGTTCGGGGCTGTTTTCAAAGCCATGTTCAGGGCCGTGTTCAGGGCAAGGCGACTGGCAGCGACTGCGCAAGCTTCCTCGTTCATCTGTCAACAGCATGAATGGATGACAGACAGGCTATCCATACTCCAACGGAGGCGCGGCATTCTATCACGCCGGCGCCTTGACGCCAGCGGTGCGCGTTCAGACAGCATCGGGCAGGCGTTAGTTCGTTCTTAGACGATTGTCGACAATATTCATTTTGTCTTTGACTGCAACGGTCGAATTAGCTAATTTCTGGCAAAGAGATTTGCAAGGTGTCGACAATATGCAAGACCTATCCACCCCCAGCCCGGGGCTGGCAGACGAAACGGAAACCTTGTCCGAAAACGTCTTCCGGCGCATCCAGGCGGCCATCGTCAAGGGCGATATCGCCCCCGGCAGCAAGATTTCCGAGCCGGAGCTGGCGCGCACCTACGGCATCAGCCGCGGGCCGCTGCGCGAGGCCATCCACCGCCTCGAAGGCCAGCGTCTGCTGGTGCGCGTGCCGCATGTGGGGGCGCGGGTGGTTTCGCTCAATCACGCCGAACTGATCGAGCTGTACGAAATTCGCGAATCGCTGGAAGGCATGGCCTGCCGCCTGGCCGCCGAACGCATGAGCCAGGCCGACATCGACGAACTGCGCCGGGTGCTCGACACCCACGAGCGCGATGCCGCTTTCCAGGCCGGCCTGGGCTATTACCAGCAGGAAGGCGACTACGACTTCCATTACCGGATCATTCAGGGCAGCGGTAACCAGACCTTGGTCAAGATGCTGTGTGGCGAGCTGTACCAGCTGGTGCGCATGTACCGCATCCAGTTCTCGGCCACGCCCAACCGGCCGCGTCAGGCCTTTGCCGAACACCACCGCATTCTAGATGCCATCGCCGACCGAGACGGCGAGCTGGCCGAACTCCTGATGCGCCGCCACATCGGCGCGTCCAAGCGCAATATCGAGCGTCACTATCTGGACGCCTACAACAATAGCCCACGAGGTGAGAAATGACTGTGAAGAGCACCCCCGGTCAGCGTTTCCGCGACGCCGTTGCCGCTGAACATCCGCTGCAGGTGGTTGGCGCCATCAACGCCAACCATGCCCTGCTGGCCAAGCGCGCCGGCTTCAAGGCCATCTACCTGTCCGGTGGCGGCGTCGCCGCTGGTTCGCTGGGCCTGCCGGACCTGGGCATCAGCGGCCTGGACGATGTACTCACCGATGTGCGTCGCATCACCGATGTGTGCGACTTGCCGCTGCTGGTGGATGTCGACACCGGTTTCGGTGCTTCTGCCTTCAACGTCGCCCGTACCGTGCGCTCGATGAGCAAGTTCGGCGCTGCCGCCATCCATATCGAGGACCAGGTTGGCGCCAAGCGCTGCGGCCACCGCCCGAACAAGGAAATCGTCAGCCAGCAGGAAATGATCGACCGCATCAAGGCCGCAGTCGACGCCCGTACCGATGACAGCTTCGTGATCATGGCACGTACCGACGCCCTGGCCGTCGAGGGCCTGAACGCCGCCCTGGACCGCGCCGCCGCCTGCGTCGAGGCCGGTGCCGACATGATCTTCCCGGAAGCCATCACCGAACTGCAGATGTACAAGACCTTCGCCGACCGGGTGAAGGCACCGATCCTGGCCAACATCACCGAGTTCGGCGCCACGCCGCTGTACACCACCGAGGAGCTGGCCTCGGTCGATGTGTCGCTGGTGCTGTACCCGCTGTCGGCGTTCCGCGCCATGAACAAGGCGGCCGAGAACGTGTACACCGCGCTGCGCCGTGACGGTACGCAGAAGAACGTGATCGACACCATGCAGACCCGCATGGAGCTCTACGATGCCATTGGTTACCACGCCTTCGAGCAGAGCCTCGATGCGCTGTTTGCCCAGAAGAAAGGCTGAAGATTAAAGGCGTTCGTTGGCGCTGCCGGCCTCTTCGCGGGTAAACCCGCTCCCACAGGGATCCCACATACCTGTGGGAGCGGGTTTACCCGCGAAGAGGCCGGCACAGGAAAACCCGATTAGCCAGCAAGATTTCCATAACAAGTTCAAGAAAGGAGAAACACCATGGCCGAAGCAAAAGTACTCAGTGGCGCAGGCCTGCGCGGCCAGGTGGCCGGCCAGACCGCGTTGTCGACCGTGGGCCAGGCCGGTGCCGGGCTGACCTACCGGGGTTACGATGTGCGTGACCTGGCCGCCGGTGCCGAGTTTGAAGAAGTCGCCTACCTGCTGCTGTACGGCGAGCTGCCGAGCAAAGCCGATCTGGCCGACTACAAGCGCAAGCTCAAGGGCCTGCGTGACCTGCCGCAAGCCCTGAAGGAAGTGCTCGAGCGCATCCCGCGTGACGCCCACCCGATGGACGTGATGCGCACGGGTTGCTCGGTGCTTGGTACCCTCGAACCCGAACTGACCTTCGATGAGCAGCGCGACAAGACCGACCGCCTGCTGGCGCTGTTCCCGGCGGTGATGTGCTACTGGTACCGCTTCACCCACGACGGCGTGCGTATCGACTGTACCAGCGACGAAGACACCCTCGGTGGCCACTTCCTGCACCTGCTGCACGGCAAGAAGCCGAGCGAGCTGCATGTCAAGGTCATGAACGTGTCGCTGATCCTCTACGCCGAGCACGAATTCAACGCCTCGACCTTCACCGCGCGTGTCTGTGCCTCGACCCTGTCCGACCTGTATTCCTGCGTTACCGCTGCCATCGGTTCGCTGCGCGGCCCGCTGCACGGCGGTGCCAACGAAGCGGCGATGGAACTGATCGAGCGCTTCCAGAGCCCGCAGGAAGCCACTGCCGAGCTGCTGTGCATGCTCGAACGCAAGGACAAGATCATGGGCTTTGGCCATGCCATCTACAAAGAGTCCGACCCGCGCAACGAGGTGATCAAGGGCTGGTCGAAACAGCTCGCCGACGAAGTGGGTGACAAGGTGCTGTACCCGGTTTCCGAAGCCATCGACAAGACCATGTGGGAGCAGAAACGCCTGTTCCCCAACGCCGACTTCTACCATGCCTCGGCGTACCACTTCATGGGCATCCCGACCAAGCTGTTCACCCCGATCTTCGTCTGCTCGCGTCTGACCGGCTGGGCGGCGCACGTCTTCGAACAGCGCGCCAACAACCGCATCATCCGCCCGAGCGCCGAGTACGTCGGCGTCGAGCAGCGCCAGTTCGTGCCGATCGAACAGCGCTGAATAGATATAGAGAGGCAACCCGTTTCCCCTGTGGGAGCGGGCGTGCCCGCGAATGCGCCCGTAGGGGCAACCGCTTTGCACCTGCTGACGCATTCGCGGGCACGCCCGCTCCCACAGGGGGCGGTGAAACCTTCCGAATCCTGTGACCGAGCCTGATTCCATGATGAACACTGCATTCCGCAAGCACCTGCCAGGCACCGACCTGGACTACTTCGATGCCCGCGCGGCGGTCGAGGCCATCAAGCCCGGCGCCTACGATGGCCTGCCTTACACCTCTCGGGTACTCGCCGAAAACCTGGTGCGCCGCTGCGACCCGGCTACCCTCGACGCCTCGCTGGGCCAGCTGATCGAGCGCAAGCGCGACCTCGACTTCCCGTGGTTCCCGGCCCGCGTGGTGTGCCACGACATTCTCGGCCAGACCGCGCTGGTCGACCTTGCCGGCCTGCGTGACGCCATCGCCGACAAGGGCGGCGACCCGGCCCAGGTCAACCCTGTGGTGCCGGTGCAGCTGATCGTCGACCACTCGCTGGCCGTCGAGTGCGGTGGCTTCGACCCGCAGGCCTTCGAAAAGAACCGCGCCATCGAAGACCGCCGCAACGAAGACCGCTTCCACTTCATCAACTGGACCAAGAAGGCGTTCAAGAACGTCGACGTGATCCAGCCAGGCAACGGCATCATGCACCAGATCAACCTGGAGAAGATGTCGCCGGTGATTCACAACGATCGTGGCGTGGCCTACCCGGACACCTGCGTCGGCACCGACAGCCACACCCCGCATGTCGACGCCCTGGGCGTGATTGCCATTGGCGTGGGTGGCCTGGAAGCCGAGAACGTGATGCTTGGCCGTGCATCGTGGATGCGCCTGCCGGAAATCGTCGGTGTCGAGCTGACCGGCAAGCTGGCACCGAACATCACTGCCACTGACCTGGTGCTGGCCCTGACCGAGTTCCTGCGCAAGCAGAAAGTCGTCGGCGCCTACCTGGAGTTCCACGGCGAAGGTGCCCGTGCCCTGACCCTGGGCGACCGCGCCACCATCTCCAACATGGCCCCGGAATATGGCGCCACTGCGGCGATGTTCGCCATCGACCAGCAGACCATCGACTACCTGCGCCTGACCGGCCGCGAAGAGCAGCAGGTCAAGCTGGTGGAGACCTATGCCAAAGCCACCGGCCTGTGGGCCGACAGCCTGGGCGGCGCGGTCTACGAGCGCACCTTGAGCTTCGATCTGTCGAGCGTGGTGCGCAACATGGCCGGCCCGTCCAACCCGCATGCCCGCGTCGCCACCAGCGACCTGGCGGCCAAAGGCATCGCCGGCAACTGGGAAGAAGTGCCGGGGCAGATGCCCGATGGTGCGGTGATCATTGCCGCCATCACCAGCTGCACCAACACCAGCAACCCGCGCAACGTGATTGCCGCGGGCCTGCTGGCGCGCAATGCCAACAAACTGGGCCTGGCCCGCAAGCCGTGGGTCAAGTCGTCGCTGGCGCCTGGCTCCAAGGCCGTGCAGCTGTACCTGGAAGAGGCGGGGCTGGAGAAGGAACTGGAGCAGCTCGGCTTCGGCATCGTCGCCTTTGCCTGCACCACCTGCAACGGTATGTCCGGCGCCCTGGACCCGGTGATCCAGCAGGAGATCATCGACCGTGACCTGTACGCCACTGCCGTGCTGTCGGGCAACCGCAACTTCGACGGGCGTATCCACCCGTATGCCAAGCAGGCCTTCCTCGCTTCGCCGCCACTGGTGGTGGCCTACGCCATCGCCGGTACCATCCGCTTCGATATCGAGAAGGATGTGCTGGGCGTGGTCGATGGCAAGGAAATCCGCCTCAAGGACATCTGGCCCAGCGACGAAGAGATCGACGCCGTGGTGCGCGCCGCGGTCAAGCCGGAGCAGTTCCGCAAGGTGTACATCCCGATGTTCGCCATCGAGGAAGACCGTGGGCCGAAGGTGGCGCCGTTGTACGACTGGCGCCCGATGAGCACCTACATCCGCCGCCCGCCGTACTGGGAGGGCGCCTTGGCCGGTGAACGTACCCTGCGCGGCATGCGCCCGCTGGCAGTGCTGCCGGACAACATCACCACCGACCACCTGTCACCGTCCAACGCCATCATGCTGGACAGTGCTGCCGGCGAATACCTGGCCAAGATGGGCCTGCCGGAGGAGGACTTCAACTCCTACGCTACCCACCGTGGCGACCACCTGACGGCCCAGCGCGCCACCTTCGCCAACCCCAAGCTGTTCAACGAAATGGTGCGCAAGGAAGACGGCAGCGTGAAGCAGGGCTCGCTGGCGCGTATCGAGCCGGAAGGCAAGGTCACCCGCATGTGGGAGGCGATCGAGACCTACATGGAGCGCAAGCAGCCGCTGATCATCGTCGCCGGCGCCGACTACGGCCAGGGCTCGTCCCGCGACTGGGCGGCCAAGGGGGTGCGCCTGGCCGGTGTCGAGGCGATCGTCGCTGAAGGCTTCGAGCGCATTCACCGCACCAACCTGGTGGGCATGGGTGTGCTGCCGCTGGAGTTCAAGCCGGGCACCGACCGCAAGACCCTCGGCCTGGATGGCAGCGAGACCTATGACGTACTGGGCGCGCGTACGCCACGGGCGACGCTGACCCTGGTGGTGACCCGCGCCAACGGCGAGCGCCTGGAGGTACCGGTGACCTGCCGCCTGGACACCGCCGAGGAAGTGTCCATCTACGAGGCTGGTGGGGTGCTGCAGCGCTTTGCCCAGGACTTCCTCGAAGCGAGCGCCTAATCAAGAGCAGCGCGCTCCCACAGGGGCTGTGCAAGACAGGAATTGAACATGGCACATGTACCGCAAATAAAAATCCCCGCCACCTACATCCGTGGCGGTACCAGCAAAGGCGTGTTCTTCCGCCTGCAAGACCTGCCCGAGCGGGCGCAAGTCCCTGGCCCGGCCCGTGACGCACTGCTGCTGCGGGTGATCGGCAGCCCCGACCCGTATGGCAAGCAGATCGACGGCATGGGCGGCGCCACTTCGAGCACTAGCAAGACCGTGATCCTGTCGCAAAGCATCAAGCCCGATCACGATGTCGACTACCTGTTCGGCCAGGTCAGCATCGACAAGGCCTTCGTCGACTGGAGCGGTAATTGCGGCAACCTCTCCGCCGCGGTCGGTTCGTTCGCCATCAGCAGCGGCCTGGTCGACCCCGCGCGCATTCCGCGCAACGGAATTGCCACCGTGCGCATCTGGCAGGCCAACATCGGCAAGACCATCATTGCCCATGTGCCGATCACTGAAGGTGAAGTGCAGGAAACCGGCGACTTCGAGCTGGACGGGGTGACCTTCCCGGCCGCCGAGGTGCAGTTGGAGTTTCTCGACCCGGCGGCCGACGAAGATGGCGACGGCGGGGCGATGTTCCCCACCGGTAACCTGGTCGATAACCTCGAGGTGCCGGGTGTCGGTACGTTCAAGGCGACCCTGATCAATGCCGGTATTCCGACCATCTTCGTCATTGCGGCGGATATCGGCTACACCGGCACCGAACTGCAGGATGCCATCAACGGC
Source organism: Pseudomonas sp. NLJ1 (assembly GCF_049486705.1). Classification (NCBI taxonomy): domain Bacteria; kingdom Pseudomonadati; phylum Pseudomonadota; class Gammaproteobacteria; order Pseudomonadales; family Pseudomonadaceae; genus Pseudomonas; species Pseudomonas sp. NLJ1. The sequence continues at coordinate 4,766,857 of NZ_CP137735.1, forward strand.
GACCCGCAGGCGCTGCTGCGCTTCGAGACGATTCGCGCTTATGGCGCCGTACGCATGGGCCTGATCGACAACGTCGACCAGGCTGCCGGGCGTCAGCACACGCCGAAAGTGGCTTTCGTCGCGCCGCCGAGCACCTACACTGCGTCCAGTGGCAAAGTGGTGCAGGCAGGTGATATCGACCTGCTGGTACGGGCCTTGTCGATGGGCAAGCTGCACCATGCAATGATGGGTACGGCCGCGGTGGCCATCGGTACCGCGGCGGCCATTCCGGGCACGCTGGTCAACCTCGCCGCAGGCGGGGGCGAGCGCAGCGCCGTGCGTTTCGGCCACCCCTCGGGCACCCTGCGGGTTGGGGCCGAGGCGCGTCAGGTGAATGGTGAATGGACAGTGACCAAGGCAATCATGAGCCGCAGTGCTCGCGTGCTGATGGAGGGCTGGGTTCGCGTGCCTGGCGATAGCTTCTAACGCACCACTGGCGCTCGGCTTTAGTTCGTTGGGGCCGCTTTGCGCCCCTTCGCTGGCTTGCCCGCTCCCACAGGTAATCACAGATTCCGAAGGCTGTGGTGTACTTGTGGGAGCGGGCGAGCCCGCGAAGGGCTGCACAGCAGCCCCGGCAATTCTGAAGGGAGCTGGATATGAGCGCCAACGTAGACCTCAATGCCCGCCCGGACTACGACCGGGTGCTGCAAACCCTCGCCGAATACGCCCTCACGTACCGGGTCGACTCCGCCGAAGCCCTGGATACCGCGCGCAACTGCCTGATGGACACTCTTGGCTGTGGCCTGCTGGCCCTGCGCTTCCCCGAATGCACCAAACTCCTCGGCCCCCAGGTAGAAGGCACCGTCGTGCCCAATGGCGCCCGCGTGCCCGGCACCGCCTACCGCCTCGACCCGGTCAAGGCCGCCTGGGACATCGGCTGCACGGTGCGTTGGCTGGACTACAACGATACCTGGCTGGCCGCCGAATGGGCCCACCCCTCGGACAACCTCGGCGGCATCCTGGCCGTTGCCGATCACCTGTCGCAGAAGCGCGTGGCCGCAGGTGAAGCACCACTGCTGATGCGCGATGTGCTCGAAGCCATGGTCATGGCTCATGAGATCCAGGGCGTGCTGGCGCTGGAAAACGCCTTCAACCGCGTTGGCCTCGACCACGTGATACTGGTCAAGGTGGCCTCCACTGCAGTGTGCGCCAGGCTGATGGGGGCCAACCGTGAGCAGATGCTGAGCGCCTTGTCCCACGCCTTCGTCGATGGCCAGGCGCTGCGTACCTACCGCCATGCGCCCAACGCCGGTTCGCGCAAATCGTGGGCCGCCGGTGATGCCTCCAGCCGTGGCGTGCGCCTGGCGGATATTGCCTTGCGTGGCGAGATGGGCGTGCCGGGCGTGCTTACTGCGCCGCAGTGGGGCTTCTACGATGTGCTGTTCAGCCACACCAACAAGGACCTTGCGCTCAAGCCATCCGAGCAGCAAGAGCTGCGCCTGCCGCAAGCCCTGGGTAGCTACGTGATGGAAAACGTGCTGTTCAAGGTCAGTTTCCCTGCCGAGTTCCACGCCCAGACCGCCTGCGAGGCCGCGATAACCTTGCATCCACTGGTGCGCAACCGCCTGCATGAGGTTGACCGTATCGTCATCACCACCCAGGAATCGGCGATCCGTATCATTTCCAAAAGCGGCGCGCTGGCCAACGCCGCCGACCGCGATCATTGTCTGCAATACATGGTGGCGGTACCGCTGATTTTCGGTCATCTGGTGGCCGAGCATTACGAAGACGCCTTCCATGCCAACCACCCAAGCATCGACCGCCTGCGCGAGAAGATGGAGGTGGTGGAAGACCCGCGCTTCAGCCGTGAGTACCTGGAGCCGGACAAGCGGTCAATCGCCAACGCATTGCAGGTGTTTTTCAAGGATGGCAGCAGTACCGAGCAGGTGGTGGTGGAATACCCGATCGGGCATCGCCGGCGGCGAGGGGAGGGCTTACCGTTGCTGGAGGCGAAGTTCAGGGACAACCTGGCGACGCGCTTTGCGCGGCAGCGGTGCAGGGAGATAGTGGATGTGTGCAAGGACCAGCAGAGGCTTGAGGGGATGGCGGTGCACAGGTTCGTCGACCTGTTCGTGATCTGAGATTGCCAGTGCTGGCTTCTTCGCGGCTAAAGCCGCTCCCACAAGGTCTTGCGCAGCCCTTGAAAACTGTGGGGTCCCTGTGGGAGCGGCTTTAGCCGCGAAGAGGCCGGTACAGGTTCAAACAAGAAAGCCCCGGCATCTCTGCCGGGGCTTCCTGTTACATCCTACAACTCAGCTTACGCCTGAACCACCGGGATCTTGGCGTTGGCTGCCGCTTCGCGGAACTCGGCGATCTGGTCGAAGCTCAGGTAGCGGTAAACGTCGGCAGCCATGCTGTCGATGTCCTTCGCGTACTGCATGTACTCTTCGACGGTCGGCAGCTTGCCGATGATCGAAGCGACAGCAGCCAGTTCGGCCGATGCCAGGTACACGTTGGTGGCGTCGCCCAGACGGTTCGGGAAGTTACGGGTCGAGGTGGAGACCACGGTCGAACCGGTCTGCACACGTGCCTGGTTACCCATGCACAGCGAGCAGCCTGGCATTTCCATGCGCGCGCCGGCCTTGCCGTAGATGCCGTAGTAGCCTTCTTCGGTCAGCTGGTGAGCGTCCATCTTGGTTGGCGGAGCCAGCCACAGACGGGTCGGGATACCGCCCTTGACCTTGTCCAGCAGCTTGCCGGCGGCGCGGAAGTGGCCGATGTTGGTCATGCACGAACCGATGAACACTTCGTCGATCTTCTCGCCCTGTACCGAAGACAGCAGGCGGGCATCGTCCGGGTCGTTCGGCGCGCAGAGCACAGGCTCCTTGACGTCGGCCAGGTCGATCTCGATGATTTCGGCGTATTCGGCATCGGCGTCGGCCGACAGCAGCTCAGGCTTGGCCAGCCAGGCTTCCATGGCCTGGGCGCGGCGCTCCAGGGTGCGGGCATCGCCGTAGCCTTCGCCGATCATCCAGCGCAGCAGGGTGATGTTGGACTGCAGGTACTCGGCGATGGCCTTCTCTGGCAGCTTGATGGTGCAACCGGCAGCGGAACGTTCGGCCGAGGCGTCGGACAGCTCGAAGGCTTGCTCGACAGTCAGTTCGTCCAGGCCTTCGATTTCCAGGATGCGGCCGGAGAAGGCGTTTTTCTTGCCCTTCTTCTCGACGGTCAGCAGGCCTTGCTTGATGGCGTAGTAAGGGATGGCGTGGACCAGGTCACGCAGGGTGATGCCTGGTTGCAGTTTGCCCTTGAAGCGCACCAGGATCGACTCTGGCATGTCCAGCGGCATGACGCCGGTGGCAGCGGCGAACGCTACCAGGCCAGAACCGGCCGGGAACGAGATGCCGATCGGGAAGCGGGTGTGCGAGTCGCCACCGGTGCCCACGGTGTCAGGCATCAGCATGCGGTTCAGCCAGCTGTGGATGATGCCGTCGCCCGGGCGCAGCGACACGCCGCCACGGGTGCGTATGAAGTCTGGCAGGGTGTGGTGGGTGGTGACGTCGATCGGCTTCGGATACGCCGCGGTGTGGCAGAACGACTGCATTACCAGGTCAGCGGAGAAGCCCAGGCATGCCAGGTCCTTCAGCTCGTCGCGGGTCATCGGGCCAGTGGTGTCCTGGGAACCGACAGTGGTCATCTTCGGCTCGCAGTAGGCACCTGGGCGTACGCCCTGGCCTTCAGGCAGGCCGCAAGCGCGACCAACCATTTTTTGCGCCAGGGTGAAGCCCTTGCCGGTGTCGGCAGGCTGCTCTGGTTTCTTGAACAGGTCCGATGGGCCCTGGCCCAGCTCGGCGCGGGCTTTTTCGGTCAGGCCACGGCCGACGATCAGCGGGATACGGCCGCCAGCGCGGACTTCATCCAGCAGAACTTCGGTCTTCAGGGTGAAGCTGGTAACCAGTTCGTCGCTGCCGTGACGGCGTACTTCACCTTTGTATGGGTAAACGTCGATGACGTCGCCCATCGCCAGGTTGGTGCAGTCGAATTCGATCGGCAGGGCGCCGGCGTCTTCCATGGTGTTGTAGAAGATCGGGGCGATCTTGGTGCCGAAGCAGAAGCCACCGGCGCGCTTGTTCGGTACGTACGGGATGTCGTCGCCGAAGAACCACAGCACCGAGTTGGTGGCGGATTTGCGCGAGGAACCGGTACCGACCACGTCACCGACGTAGGCAACCGGGAAGCCCTTGGCCTTGACGGCTTCGATCTGGGCCAGCGGGCCGACCGAACCAGGCTGCTGCGGCTCGATGCCGTCACGGGCCATTTTCAGCATGGCCAGGGCGTGCAGCGGGATGTCAGGGCGCGACCAGGCGTCCGGGGCAGGGGACAGGTCGTCGGTGTTGGTTTCGCCAGGCACCTTGAACACGGTGAGGGTGTACTTGTCGGCGATGGCCGGACGCGAGGTGAACCACTCGCCGGCAGCCCAGGACTCCAGCACGGCCTTGGCGTGAACGTTGCCGGCCTTGGCTTTTTCGGCCACATCGTGGAAGGCATCGAACATCAGCAGGGTGTGCTTGAGCTGTTCGGCCGCGACGGCGCCCAGTTCGGCGTCATCCAGCAGCGCGACCAGCGTTTCGATGTTGTAGCCGCCCTGCATGGTGCCCAGCAGTTCGGTGGCGTGCTTGCGGTCGATCAGAGGCGACTTGGCTTCGCCCTTGGCGACGGCGGAGAGGAAAGCGGCCTTGACGTAGGCAGCTTCGTCGACCCCTGGCGGTACGCGGTTGGTGATCAGGTCTACGAGGAAGGCTTCTTCGCCGGCCGGCGGGTTTTTCAGCAGCTCGACCAGGCCTGCAGTTTGTTCGGCGTTCAGCGGCTGGGGCACGATGCCCAGGGCGGCACGCTCTTCGATGTGTTTGCGGTAGGCTTCAAGCACAGTTATTTCCCTCATCAGTGGTCCCTAAAGGGGGTCCGGGACGCTCATCCAGCATTCGATGCACCCATGCGCTGCCACGGCTTTGTGGGCCGCCCAGCCAGAGTCGCAAAGAATCCTTACAGAAGCTGCTTTCAAAGTTTTACGCCAGCAGAACGGGGAGCTGATGAGGGCTGGCACGGGCATGCGAGGGTTGCATGGCCCGGGCCAACGCCGTTCTACCGGATGAACTGTGCTCGTGACGCTTTGAAAACAGCTTCCAACGGACATTGTTGCCTTTGAAAAGGCCGGATGATTCTACGGCAAAAAAAGCCCGAAAGTAAGGCGGCGATGATGACTTTAACGAGTGACCCTGGTTAGACAAAGGGCTAACATGAGCCCGTGTTCCACCGCCAAGCTGTTGTTTTTCATGTCCAACAAGTCCATCAAGACCCCTTGCGTCGGCCTGTGCTCCACGGTTTACGGAGACACGGTGTGCCGTGGCTGCAAGCGTTTCCACCACGAAGTGATCAACTGGAACGGCTACGACGATGCGCAGAAGCGCGCGGTGTGGCTGCGCCTGGAGCAGTTGCTGGTGCAGGTGATGATGGCCAAGCTGGAAGTGTTCGACAAAGGCTTGCTGCGCCAGCAACTGGAGCAGCGCTCCATCCGCTTTGTCGAGCAGCAGTCGGAGTATTGCTGGGCGTACCAGCTGATTGCCCGCGGGGCGCGGATGATCCGCGACCTGGAGGCCTATGGCATGGTGCTGCTGCCGGAGTTTCGCGATTGGGATTTGCCACAGCTGCGCGATGCCATCGACCGCGAGTTTTTCCTGCTGTCCGAGGCGCATTACCAGCGCTACATCGCTCCGGCGTTTCTTGGTCAGGCTCTGCTGTAAGGCCTTCCTTCTGCCTTCCATCGGCTGCGACCGATAGCGTTCGGCTCACTTCCTCCATACAAGTGAGCGATCATGAGCGACTACATTCATTATCCCGAGTTTTCCTTCCTGGCACGTTGCTGGTGGCAGTTGTCCGACTATCTGCTCAACCCGGCGCGATGGGATGATTCGCTCGACAAGCTTGCCCCTCTGTGGCTGCACACCGGCGGCGCCGCGATTCATAACGACCACTGGTACAATTACCTGCGGGCCGAGCCCGCTGGCCAGGGGCCTTTGCAACTGGGAGCCGAGGACTTTACCACCCCGGCGCACGTCTACGGCGAGCTGTTCTGGTTTGGTGCCTACGTGAAAGGTTCTGACCGGCACACTTCAACGCTCGGTTACGAAATCAGGCCGTATGACAGGGCCTGGAAGCCACTCAACCGAATCGTGCGTAGCAACCCCAGCCCGTTGTCGGGCTATGCAGGAATAAAGGATCAGGTTGAACCAGCAGCGGGCAGCGCCCGGTTGAGCTCACCGACGCATCTGTGGACGCTCGAAGGCATGAGTACCAAGGCTCTCCAGCGTGGCGCGCGTATCTGCAATGTGCTGCTGCTCGATGCTGATGGCCGGCAAGCCAGGCGCCTGGAGAACCGGGAGGCCTGGCTGATCAATACCCGGAATGGCCAGCTTGGCCTGATGGCACTGGAAATCCTCGACTTCGCGCATGAGGCCCGGGATGTAGCCTGGGGTTCGGGCTTGCGCCGAATCGCAAGCAAGTATGAATTCAAGCCCGAGTACGGCTTTATCGCACGCGCCTGGTGGCGCCCCGAGGCGTTGTCTGGCGCAGCGGACACCGCCAGCGATGAGCAGGCCGGACTGGTGGTGGCGCGATTCGATCAAGGCCACGAGTGGAACCCCAGAGCAGCGCTGGAGGTCGAGCTCGGTGATGTACTGCAGGACCATTGGCGCAGCGATGAGGCTCGCCCGGCCTGCCAGCGCTTCTGGTTTGCCGTCTATGAGGAGAATGGCGCTTACGCTTATGAAATCTGGCCACTCGATGCGCGGGGGCGACGGTTGAACTTTACCTTGAAGCACGAGCGGGGCTGGAGCCTGAGCCTCGCTCGGCGATGGGAAAAAGATCGCGCCGAGCCGGCATTCCTCTGGCGCCTGGACGGGGTAAGCCCGGCATCACTGCAACGGGGAGCTCGCATCAAAGGGGTGAAGTTGAAACATATCAGTGGCCCGGACCTGAAGATGGTCTACCCGCAGGGTCAGCGCACTCTGGACACGGTATGGCTGGGAGGGGAAGGTACTCTCGAGCTGGAAGTGCTAGAGGTGTCAGCCAGGTGCTAGCGCCTGAAAAGGGCGCTCGTGCAGCGCCCTTGGTTCGCAGTCAGTCGCCAGTGTACTCGCAGCCACTGGTGCAGGTCTCGTGGATGCGCACCTTCGACAGCTCCGGCATCAGCGGCTTGACCTGGTCCCAGATCCACTTGGCGATCACTTCGCTGGTGGGGTTTTCCAGGCCCGGGATATCGTTCAGGTAGTTGTGGTCCAGCTGCTCGTAGATTGGCTTGAAGATCGCCTTGACCTCGGCGAAATCGCGGATCCAGCCGGTATGCGGGTCGAGCGGGCCGGTCAGGTGCAAGCCGACCTTGAACGAGTGGCCGTGCAGGCGGCCGCATTTGTGCCCGGCAGGGACGTTGGGCAGGCGGTGCGCCGATTCGAATGTGAACTCTTTGAAAATTTCCACGCTGGCATGACTCTGTGTGAATCGATAATGCGCGCAGTCTACCAGCATGGCCGCTACAAGGCTTGCAGGCGTTCGTGCAACCGCCCGGTGGTGATCAGCTCCAGCAGCTCGTCACCCAGCCGCTGGCTCTCGGCAATGGCCTTGTACCAGTAGCGTTTACGGCTTGCTGCATCACCCATGAAGCGCTTGAAATCGTTGCGATCGGGCAGTTTGCCGTAGGGCAGGGCTGCCAGGTACTGCGGCGAAGGCGTCATCAACAGCACGTTCTGCAGGCGTGTGGCATCGCCCCTGCGCCAGGGCAGGGCCTTGTCGAACCAGCCTGGCACGACCTTGTCGGTGAAATGCGGGTACAGCACCAGGTCGTCGCCGCGGTAGGGCAGGTCGAGGTGGTAGTCGAGCAGGCCGCCGTCGCGGTAGGTACCCGTACCTGCGCCGGGGATGTCTTTCACACCTGCCATGACCATTGGGATGGAACCCGAGGCGAGCAGGGCATGGCGGAGGTTGGCCAGGTCCAGCGGCAGGCAGCGCGAGGGGAAGTCGGTCAGTGCATCGAGCGGCGGCGTGGCGCGGCCGTCGTGCAGGATGATGCGCTCGAAGTGCCGAGCCAGGCGCGAACGGCCGAGCAGGTTGCTGGCTATCACCGCGCCCAGGCCGAGGCCCAGGCGGCCGCGATGGTCGTGGGCGAGCTGGCCATGGCTCTTCACCACCAGGATGTTCAGGCGATAGTGCGGATTGGCCAACAGCTGGCCGTCGCGGCCTTGCAGCAGGTCATCGAGCATGTGCTGGCAGCTGCGGCTGATTTCGGCCGGGGTGACGCCCTTGGCGAAATCCTGCTCGGTGTACAGTTCGCCAAGGCGACGGATGCCTGTGACCGGGTCGTCGAGGCAGGCACTGGCGAAGCGCCAGGCGCCGATCGAGGCGCCAATCAACGCACGCTGGCGTGGTGCCGACGGTAGCCACTCACCGAACAGCGCCAGGTCCAGGCCCTGGATGCCCAGCGGCTTCGGCCCACCCGCCGCACCCGGCAGCACACCGACATCGGCTGCCTGCAGGCCGCGCTCGCGGACCTGCCGCAGGGCACGTTGGCCGGCCTTGAAGGTGAGGGCGGGGTATTTGATGTGAATGGCGCTCATGGCGGGACTCTTCGGCGGCAGGCGGTCATTATAAGGCTTCATGCGGATACCCTGTGGGAGCGGGTTCACCCGCGAAGCATGCAACGTGGTGTATGGCACCGGCTGCGCCGGTGTTCGCGGGCAAGCCCGCTCCCACAGGGACCGGGCAGGATTCAGCGATGGCGAGACAGCAGCCTGACCTGCGCTATCATGCCGCCAGTTGTTTTCAGGTTGAATTAAGGACCGGTGGTTAATCTTAACCCCGTAGACAACTTGCACAGTTCTCAGGAGAGAAGAACGATGAAACACATGACTGCCCTGTTCACCGTAGCCGCCGCCCTTGCCCTGGGCGCCCATTCCGCCATCGCCAAGGATGTGCAGCCCGACGAAGTGGTCAAGCTGGTCAATGCCAAGACCGTCAAGTCGCTGGACGAGCTCAAGGCCGCCGCCGTGGCCAAGCACCCGGGTGCCACCGTCACCGACTCGGAGCTTGAAGACGAGTACGGCCGTTATATCTACAAGGTCGAGCTGCGCGACATGCAGAACGTCGAATGGGACGTGGCGCTGGACGCCAAGACCGGTGAAGTGCTGAAGGACGAGCGGGATAACTGATGAGCCACCTACTGCGGCCGGCGCGCTACCTCGCGCTGGCGCTGCTGGCCGTGTGTTCCCTGGCCGTTGCCCGCGACCTCGATCAGGACGAGGCCCTGGAACTACGCCAGAAGGGTGTCATCCTGCCGCTCGAGCATCTGCTGGAAACCGCCCTGGGGCGTCACCCCGGGGCGCGCTTGCTGGAGGCCGAGCTGGAAGAGGACGACAATCGCTACGAATACGAAGTCGAGTTGCTGACGGCTGAAGGCGTGGTGCGCGAGATCAAGCTCGACGCCAGCAGCGGTGCCCTGCTCAAAGACGAGGAAGACGACTGAATGCGCCTGTTGCTTGTCGAGGACAATGTACCGCTGGCCGATGAACTGACCGCCGCCCTGCAGCGCCAGGGCTACGCCGTGGACTGGCTGGCCGACGGCCGCGACGCGGTGTACCAGGGCCAGAGCGAGCCCTACGACCTGATCATCCTGGACCTTGGCCTGCCGGGCCTGCCGGGCCTGGAGGTGCTGGCCCAGTGGCGTGCCGCCGGCCTGGCCACGCCGGTGTTGATCCTTACTGCCCGTGGCTCGTGGGCCGAGCGTATCGAAGGGTTGAAGGCGGGGGCCGATGACTACCTGAGCAAACCCTTCCACCCCGAAGAACTGCAGTTGCGCATCCAGGCGTTGTTGCGCCGTGCCCGTGGCCTGGCCAACCAGCCGACGCTGGAAGCGGCCGGCCTGCACCTGGACGAAAGCCGCCAGTGCGTGAGCCGTGACGGCGTGGACATCCAGCTGACCGCCGCCGAGTTCCGCCTGCTGCGCTATTTCATGCTGCATCCGCAGCAGATCCTGTCCAAGAGCCACCTGGCCGAACACCTCTACGACGGTGAAACCGAGCGCGACTCCAACGTGCTGGAAGTGCACGTCAACCACCTGCGGCGCAAGCTGGGTCGCAGCGTCATCGAGACCCGCCGCGGGCAAGGCTACATCTATGCCGGGAGCGCTGCGTGAAGTCGATCCAGGCACGCCTGAGCCTGGGCCTGGTGGCGGTGCTGGTGGTAGTCGGCCTGGTACTGGCGCAACTGACCCTGTGGTTGTTCGAGGTCGGCCTGCAGCGCTACCTGGAGAACGGCCTGCGCAAGGAAAGCGAAAACCTGCTGGTGGCCCTGGTGCGCGGGCCCTCGGGCCTGCAACTGGATGAGCGGCGTATCTCGGCCGCCTACCAGCGGCCGTTTTCCGGCTATTACTTCCGCATCGATTTCGATAAAGGCACCTGGCGTTCCCGTTCGCTGTGGGATCTGGACATGCCCAAGCCCGCTGCGCCGGGGCTTTCCGACAGCCACGAACTCGGCCCGGAAGGCCAGCAACTGCTTGCCCTGCGTGCCGACTACCGGCGCCTGGGTCAGGATATCTCGATCAGCGTGGCGCAGGATTATTCGCCAGTGCGCGAAGGTTTCCGGCGCCTGCAGCAGATCGGCCTGGGCATGGGCCTGGTGGCGCTGATCCTGGTGCTGGTGCTGCAGCGCATCACCGTGACCCGCTCGCTGCAGCCACTGGAGCGGGCACGCCAGCAGATCGCCCAGTTGCAGCAGGGCCAGCGCTCGCAGCTGGATGCCGAAGTGCCCAGCGAACTGGCGCCGCTGGTGGGGCAGATCAACCATTTGCTGAGCCATACCGAAGACAGCCTGCGCCGCTCGCGCAATGCCTTGGGCAACCTGGGCCATGCACTGAAGACGCCGTTGGCGGTGTTGCTGAGCCTGGCCTCCAGCGAGCGCCTGAAGGACCTGCCGGATGTTCGCACGCAGATGCGCGAGCAGCTGGAGCAGATTCAGCAACGCTTGGCGCGTGAGCTGAACCGTGCGCGCCTGGCGGGGGATGCGCTGCCGGGCGCGCAGTTCGACTGCGACGTCGAACTGCCGGGGTTGCTGGGGACATTGGGCATGATTCATGGCGAGGGCCTGCTGCTGGCCAGGGATGTACCGCCCGGGCTGCTGCTGCCGTGGGACCGCGAGGACTTCCTGGAGCTGCTCGGCAACTTGCTGGACAACGCCTGCAAGTGGGCCGACAGCGAAGTGCGGCTGGGTATCGCGGCGAATGCCGAGGGCTACCAGGTGTGGGTCGATGATGATGGCCCCGGTATCCCCGAGGGCCAGCGGCAGCAAGTGCTTGAGCGTGGTTCGCGGTTGGACGAGCAGGTGTCAGGGCATGGCCTGGGGCTGGGCATCGTGCGCGATATCGTCGAGGCCTGGGGCGGGCGCCTGGCGCTGCTGGATAGCCCCCTGGGTGGCTTGCGGGTGAGCATTGACCTGCCGCGCAAGGCTCGGTAATACCGGGTCCCTGTGGGAGCGGGTTTACCCGCGAACACCGGCGAAGCCGGTGCCATGCACCGTGTCGCATTCTTCGCGGGTGAACCCGCTCTCACAAGTTGCGCGGCGCGCTTGAGGAATTTGCTGGCCATATCACCACTGCAAAAAAATTGCAGTACAGCCGCATTTTTTTGAATTGGCCCAATCTCACCCCACCCGGCAAAATTCCCCCACGAAACCCTGCGGTTTCCATCTCTCCATGGACGGAGCCCCTTGTGATATTGCACTCGCAATACGAGGCCCAGGCCACCTCGGCTGGGCTTTCTTTTTAATCAAGAAAACCAAAGATCTCGATTACTTACATGTCTGCCTCGCGTTCCGAAAGTCGTCTGCAGCGGCTGTTGCCAGCGCCTTTGAATATTCCCCCCAAAGAATGGTTGCGTGCCGGTATCGGCGCGTTGTTCGGCCTGTTCCTCGCCGGCTGGCTGACCAGCATGGCCTATGGCCCCAGTATTGCCTTGCACCTGCTCGGCCCGCTTGCGGCATCGGCCGTGCTGGTGTTCGCCGTGCACTCCGGCCCGTTGGCCCAGCCTTGGCCGGTGTTGGGCAGCTATGCCCTGGCCGGTGCGGTCGGCCTGGCCATGCGCCAGGGCTTCGGCCCGGAGCTGTGGGTGGCCGCTGCCGCTCTGGGTATCTCGATCCTGGTGATGTGCCTGCTGCGCTGCCTGCACCCACCCGGTGGCGGAGTGGCAGTAAGCGCAGTACTGGCCGACCCGGGGCTGAGCGCCATGGGCGACCACCTGCTGGAGCCGGTGCTGCTCAACGCGCTGATTCTGGTAACTGTGGCGATCTTCTACAACCGCCTCACCGGCGTGCGTTACCCGAAAGGCGCAGTGCCGCGCAAGGACCTGCACCACACCCATGACCCGCTGCCCAGCGAACGGGTCGGCATTCGCGCAGAAGACCTGGATCAGGCCCTGGAGGAACTGGGCGAGTTCGTCGACGTCACCCGTGACGAACTGGAGCGCATCATCCTGGCCACCGAGCAACACGCCCTGCAGCGCAGCCTCGGCGGCATCACCGCGGCCTCGGTCATGTCCCGCGACGTGCAGTTCGCCACGCCCGACACCACCCTGGAGCAGGCCTGGAAACTGCTGGCCAGCCACCACCTGAAAACCCTGCCGGTGCTGCAGCAGGGCAAGCTGGTGGGCATCGTCAGCCTCAGCGACCTGGTCGGCCCGGCCATGCAGCGTGGTCACTTCAGTTGGCGCGGCTTGTTCGGCCGCAAGGCGGTGCGCATGGAGCAGGTGATGAGCCGCCGGGTGATCAGCGTCAGCAGCCAGCACCCGCTGGAGCGCTTGCTGCCATTGCTGTGCGAACAAGGCCTGCATTGCCTGCCAGTGCTCGATGGCGACCAGTTGGTGGGGGTGATCACCCAGACCGACCTGATCGCCGGCCTCAAGCGCCAGCTGCTCAGCAAGGCCGAGGCTTCAGATAACCGGGTCCCAGCGTTGTGACCAGTCGCTGGCGCCGGCGGCCACCAGCCGGCGCAGGATGGCAAAAGCCTGTTGCAGGGCTTCGCTGTCGCGTTTGCGCGGGTACACCAGGAAGGTCGGGTAGGTGAACTCCGGCGCCTGCGGTACCCGCTCGAACACACCGCTGTCCAGATAGGCCTGCACCACCCGCGTGCGGAAGTAGCCACTGCCGCCCTGGTCGAGTATGAACTGCAAGGCCAGCGGGCCAAGGTTGAAGCTGAGCGCCGGGCGCGCGCAGTCGGGCAGGGCAGCATCATGCTGGCGCCGGAAGGCCTCGCCCCAGTCGATGTAGATGTACGGGTCTGGCTGGTCGACCCGGCGCACACGGATCAGCTTCTCCTCCATCAACTGCTCCACCTGCAGGCCCGGGCCATAGGTAGGCTGATAGACCAGCGCGGCATCCAGCAGCCCCATCTCGACCTTGCGCAGCAGCGATTCGCCATCGCTCACCTCGCTGCGGATGGCATGGCTGGGCAGCTCGCGGTGCAGGGCGCTGACCCAGTCGAGCATCATCGGGTTGCCCAGGCTTACTTCACCACCCACGTGCAGCACCTGCTGGCAGCCTTCGGGCAGCGGCAGGTCGCGGCGCGCCGCTTCCCAGGTTTGCACCAGCTGGTTGGCATAACTGACGAACGCTTCGCCGTCGCTGGTCAGGCTGGCACCGTTGCGGCTGCGCACGAACAGTTGGCAGCCCAGTTGCTGCTCCAGGCGCTGCACCCGCGCGGTGATCGCTGTCTGTGACACGAACAGGCGTTCGGCGGCGGCGACCAGGCTGCCGCAACGCACGATTTCCAGAAAGGTACGGGCCTGATCGATGTCCATGAGCTGCTCGGTGGCGGAAGGGGTGGCCTATTCTAGAGGCTTTGCACCGTTGTGGGGCGTTTTTGCCTTGTCTGCAAATTTGCAGGTCGGTTGTGACTTTAGTCCCATGGCGGCGCGGGCGTAGCGGTCCATACTCAAGTTTCGCCCTTCAATAACAACAAGTACCGGGTTCCCTTCGATATGAGCTACCAGCACAGCTACGCCCATTCCATTTCCGACCCTGCCGCTTTCTGGGCGGAACAGGCCGCGCACCTGGCCTGGCACCGCAAGCCTGCCCTCACCCTGCAAGACAACGCCGACGGCACCCACCGCTGGTTCGCCGATGGCCGCCTGAACAGCTGCTACCTGGCCCTCGATCACCAGATCGAGCAGGGCCGTGGCGAGCAGTTGGCGCTGATCTACGATTCGCCGGTGACCGGCGTGCAGCAGGCCTACACCTACCACCAATTGCGTGACGAGGTGGCGCGCCTGGCCGGCTTGCTGCGCCAGCTGGGGGTGAACAAGGGCGATGGCGTGATCATCTACATGCCCATGGTGCCGCAGGCGGCCATGGCCATGCTGGCCTGCGCACGGATTGGCGCGGTGCACTCGGTGGTGTTTGGTGGTTTTGCCGCCAACGAGCTGGCCCTGCGCATCGACGATGCCCGGCCGACGCTGCTGCTGACGGCATCGTGCGGGCTGGAATTCGACCGGGTGATCGAATACAAGCCGCTGGTAGACCGCGCCCTGCAACTGGCCCGGCACCAGCCGCGCAACGTGCTGGTGCTGCAGCGCCAGCAGGCGCATGCCGAACTGCAGGCGGGCCGCGACCTGGACTGGCAGGCAGCATTGACCGGCGCCGAACCGGTGGCCCCGGTCGAGCTGGATGCGGGCGACCCGCTGTACATCATGTACACCTCGGGCACCACCGGCAAACCCAAGGGCATCGTGCGGGAAAACGGCGGCAACGCCGTGGCGCTGTGCTATGCCATGCGCCATATCTACGGCATGCAGGCTGGCGATGTATGGTGGGGCATTTCCGATGTGGGCTGGGTGGTTGGCCATTCACTGATCGTTTACGGGCCGTTGATGAGCGGCTGCACCACGGTGTTCTACGAAGGCAAGCCGATCCGCACCCCGGACGCCTCCGCCTACTGGCGGGTAGTGGAGCAATACAAGGTCAACGCGCTGTTCTGTGCACCCACTGCCATGCGTGCCATCCGCAAGGAAGACCCGGAGGGCGAGCTGATCCGCAAGCATGACCTGAGCTCGTTGCGCCAGTTGTTCCTGGCCGGGGAAAAACTTGATTCCAGCACCCACGAATGGCTGGAACGGGTCAGTGGCAAGCCGGTGCACGACCACTGGTGGCAGACCGAGACTGGCTGGCCAGTCACCGCGCCCTGTGTGGGGCTGGAAGGCAGCGCGGCGAAGCCGGGGTCGAGCAACCGGGCGGTGCCGGGCTATCACGTGCGCGTGCTGGATGACGAGGGCAACCTGCTGGGGCCGAACCACCAGGGCTCGATCGTCATCGCCCTGCCATTGCCGCCCGGGTGCAGCCAGACGCTGTGGGGCGACCACGAGCGTTACCTGCAGGCTTACCTGCGTACTTACCCGGGGTATTACCACACTGGCGATGGCGGCTACCTCGACGATGACGGCTTCGTCTACATCATGGGGCGCACCGATGACGTCATCAACGTGTCCGGGCACCGGCTGTCCACTGGCGAGATGGAGGACCTGGTGGCGCGCCACCCGGCAGTGGCCGAGTGCGCGGTGATTGGCGTGCATGACGAGATCAAGGGGCAGGTGCCGTTGGCCCTGGTGGTGCTCAAGGACGGCGAGGGCATTGCCGAGGCTCAGCTGCTGGTGGAGCTGGTGGGCAGCGTGCGTGAGGAAATTGGTCCGTTGGCCTGCTTCAACCGGGTGCGTCTGGTCAAGCGCTTGCCCAAGACCCGCTCGGGGAAGATTCTGCGGGCGGTGCTGCGCAAGATTGCCGATGGGCAGGACTATGTGCCGCCTTCGACCCTGGACGACCCTGCGGTGCTGGGCGAGATCGAGGCGGTGCTGGCGGATTTGCCCAGGGCGGGTTGATGTTTTGACTTTGCTGGCCTCTTCGCGGGCATGCCCGCTCCCACAGGGATGTCGCAGGACTTGAAAACTGCGCAGCATCTGTGGGAGCGGGTTTACCCGCGAAGAGGCCGGCCCAGGCAATGCAGTTCTAGGGGGCTATCTGATGCAACTGCCCCAACCGGCTACGGGTACGCATCAGGTCGGCAAGCGGCCCGTCCAGGCTTTCTTCCAGCGGACGCTTGCCGATCACCAGTACCTGCCGGTCCTGGTCATACAGTACATCCACCAGGTTGACGAAGCGCTGCTGCGCTGCCAGCGAACACTCCGACAAGTCATCCAGCCCATCGATGATCCACTCATCGTACTGCCCGGCCAGTACCAGGTAGTCGATCACTGCCGTGGCCTTTTCACACAGGTCGTCAAAGCCCAGCACCACCCGCCGGCCATCGACGGCCAGTGCGCGCAGCGGGCGCTTGTTCACTTCCAGCATCACCGGCTGTTCATCCGGCACCTTGAGCGCCTGGCGCTGCGCCGTATTCCCCGGCCATACATAGTGGCCCCGGGTAAAGCGCTGATGCTCGCGGTTGGCCGGGAGGCTGCGGAAATCGGTGTCACCACCCACTTCGAGCACTGTCATCGAGCTGTTGATCAGGCGGATCACCGGCAGGAAGCGCTCGTGGTACAGCGGATTGGGCAGCAGCCCTTCGGGCGCATAGTTGGAGGTCACCAGCAAGAACACGCCACGGGCGAACAGAGCATTGAACAAGCGGGTGAGCAACATGGCATCACCAATGTCGTGCACATGGAACTCGTCGAAGCACAGCACCCGACAATCTCCCACAAGCTCGTCGAGGGCCGCGCCCAATGCGTCGTCCAGCGCCCGGTGGCGGTGCATGCCCTGGTGCAGGCGGGCAAAGAAGTCATGGAAGTGCAGGCGCCGCTTGGCCTGCACCGGTACGGCCTGGAAAAAGCCATCGAGCAGCCAGCTCTTGCCGCGGCCCACCGCGCCGTACAGGTACAGACTGCGCGGCTGGCCTTGTTCGAGCTGCGCCAGTTGTTCGGCCATGCAGTGGATCACCCGGCGTTGGCCGTCGCTAAGCTGGTAGCCGCGGCTGTGCGCCTTGTCCTCGAACCAGCCGAGCAGTTCACTCTGGTTGGCGGTGGCGCCGAGCAGGCGCTGACCAAGCTGGCGTAGCGGGATAGGGATCCAGGCAGGCAAAAGCAAAGCTCCTCGGGTGGCGGGGTAGTGTGACGGGGTAGCGTGCAGCTTGCCCGACAGCGGCCATTTTGACTAATACAGAAAATGTGCGGCATTGATCACCTGACGAGATAGGTTTGCCATGCAGGCGTACAGTAAAGGCTGAACCAGAGCGAGGAGGGGCGAGCATGCATGCCGACGTCGATCTGCAGCGCTTCGTCGAGGCGCAGAACCCTGTGTATGACCAGGTGATGCAGGAACTGCAGGCCGGGCGCAAGCGCAGCCACTGGATGTGGTACGTTTTCCCGCAGCTCGATGGCCTGGGCCACAGCACCATGGCCGCACGCTATGCGCTGGCCGGTATCGACGAGGCCCGTGCCTACCTGGCTCATCCGCTGCTTGGCCCGCGCCTGCAAGCCTGTGTGACTGCGCTGCTGCAGCACCGCGACAAGAGCGCCCGTGAAATGCTCGGCAGCCCCGACCACCTCAAGCTGCGCTCGTGCCTGACCCTGTTCGCCCAGGCAGCGCCCGGCAACCCGTTGTTCCAGGCGGCGCTGGTGCAGTTCTATGACGGTGAGCCAGACGCCCTGACCCTGGCCAGGTTGCCGGGTTAGCTCAGGCCTTGCGCTCCAGTTGGCGCTCGATCATGTACTTCACGGCCAGGCGGCGTTCCTTGAGGTGACGCAGGTCTTCGTCCTCGAAATTGCCAGCCGAGATCGACTCGGCAGCAAGCACCTGGTTGTCGATGTCCATGTACTCGTCGAGCAGCCGGTCCAGCGCCTTGTCCTGCTGGCGGCGTTGCTGGACGATTTCACGCGGGTAGTGCAGGTCCTGGTAAAGATCGTGCGAAACAGGCATGGGAGTCCTCCATGGTCAATGCAATTGCCTCATCTGATTGGAAGGGAGGAATGCGATTGTGTTGAAGCGAGGCGGGGGGAAAGCGACGGATGGTCGCCGCCTGAAAGGCGAAAATGACTAACTCGCTGTTTTTTGGTAATTTTTTTTCATCAGGGGGTTCACAGACCGAAAGTTTGTTGTTAAAGTGCCGCGCATTCCAAGACAACAACCCAGTTGTCACTCAGTTGGAATTGTCAGAGCAGCTAACGCTGCATCCGATACAGGGGCGTCGCCAAGCGGTAAGGCAGCAGGTTTTGATCCTGCCATGCGTTGGTTCGAATCCAGCCGCCCCTGCCATTTTCTGCTTAAAACGTATCTCGGTCCGGTGCTTGGAAAGACAAGCGCTGGGCTTTGTCGTTTCCGCACGTTTTTCCGGGGGCTCTGTCAGGTCACCTGGCAGTTCCAAGCATCTCGTTCAGCAAGCGGGCCAGTTCATCGGCTTGTACCGGCTTCTGGATCACCAGGCTGCCCGGCAACTCCAGGCCCTGCAACTCCGCATAACCGGTAAGAAGTACCACCGGCAGCTGCGGGTAGCGCTCGCGTGCCGCCAGTGCCAGTTGCGCGCCGTTGAACTCGGGCATGGCGAAATCGCTCAGTAGCAGGTCGATCTGCTCATCCAGCAAGGCCAGGGCCTGTTCGCCACTGTGCGCCTGGCGCACCTGATAGCCGTACTGGCGCAACACATCACCGAGCATGTCGCGTACCAGATGGTCGTCATCTACCAGCAGCACGGTGCGGTTATGGCCGCTTTCGCTTGTCGAGTGGCTGAGCAGCGACGGCATCGGTTCGCTGACGGCTTCACCCTTGACTGCCGGCAGATACACGGCCACCTGCGTGCCACGCCCAGGCGTGGTGTCGATGCGCACGCCACCCCCGGACTGTTTGGCGAAGCCGAATACCTGGGCCAGGCCCAGGCCCGAGCCCTTGCCGATATCCTTGGTGGTGAAGAACGGCTCGAACACCTTGGCCAGCACCTCTTCGCTCATGCCGCAGCCGGTATCGCGGATGCTCAGCATCACATATTCGCCGGGGTCCGGGTCTTCCGGGCGCTGCGGGCGGGCGTCGATCCGGGTGTTGCGGGTAGACAGGGTCAGCTGGCCGCCGTCGGGCATGGCATCGCGGGCATTGATCGCCAGGTTGAGAATGATCATTTCGGTCTGGGTCGGGTCGGTCAGTGCCTGCCACAGGGTTGGTTCCAGGTCCAGGCGCACCGAGACGTTGCCGCCCAAGGTGCGGCGCAGCAACTCTTCCAGGCCGGCCAGGGTGCGGTTGAGGTTCAGTGCCACCGGCTCCAGGCGCTGGCGCCGGGAGAACGCCAGCAACTGCGAGGTCAGCTTGGCGCCACGCTCGCCGGCTTCGCGAATGTGCTTGAGCCGCGCACGGGCCTTGTCCAGGTCGGCTTTGGCCAGATCGCGCTCGAGGAAGCTGGCGCCGGTGAGGATGACCGTCAGCAGGTTGTTGAAATCATGAGCCACACCGGCAGTCAGCTGGCCGACCGCTTCCAGCCGCTGCATCTGCTGCAGCGCAGCCTCGATGCGTTCGCGTTCGGCGATCTGCTCGCGCAGGCGGGCGTTGGCTTCGGCCAGGCCGAGGGCGGCCTCGCGCTCGCTGGTGATGTCGCGCGCCACCACGTACAGCAGGGTGTCTTCCGGCACCACCACCCACGACAACCAGCGTTGCTGGCCACCGGCATCCAGGATGCGCCCGACAAAGCGGGCGCTGGTGCGGCCATGGGCGAGGGCGGCCAGCTCGGTGAGCAGCAGTTCCTGGTCGTGCTCGGGCAGCAGGTGCAGCAAGGACGACTGGCTCAGGCGTTCGCGGGACAAGCCCAGGCTGGCTTCCCAGGCGGGGTTCAGCGCGACTGGGGTCAGGTCCTTGTTGAGCACGGCCAGCAAGTCTTGCGACAGTTCCCAGGCGCGGTCGCGTTCGCGGGTGCGGCGTTCTACCCTTTCACCCAGCATCTCGTTGAGCTGGCGCAGTGCCTGGTTGGCCAGCCGCTGGGTGTGGATGTCCTGCAACACCCCGGAAAAGCGCACGCACTGGTCGTTGACGAACTGGCTCTGGCCGCTGCTGAGCAACCAGCGCGGTTCCAGGCCAGCGGGTTGGGCGATGCGGAATTCGACCCGATAGTGGCCGCCACTTTCCGGGCACATGGCATGTTCCACCGCTTCGCGCACCTGCGCCAGGTCGTCGGGGTAGATGCCGGCGTAAAATACCTCGAGGCTCATTTCGGTATCGGCGGGCAGGCCGAACAGGGTCTTGCAGCGGTCATCCCACAGCAACAGGCCTTCTTGCGGGCGCATGTTCCAGGTGCCCATGCCGGCAGCGTCGATGGCAATGCGCGCACGTGCCTCGACGTCGGCCAGGGCCTCTTCGGCGCGGCGTCGGCGCTGGCGCTCCTGCACTTCGGTCAGGGCCCGGCGTACGGCCTTGGGCAGCAGCGGCAGGTTTTTCTTCAGTACATAGTCGGTGGCGCCCAGGCGGATCATTTCCACCGCATGTTCTTCGCCGTAGATGCCAGACAGGAAGATGAACGGCGTGTCCGGTGCCAGGCGCTGGGCGATGGCAAGCACTTCAGTGCCGGACGAGCCCGGCAGCACGCAGTCGCACAGGATCAGGTCGTAGCGGGCTTCGCGCAGGGCCTGCTCTACACCGGCATGGTCGAACACCAGTTGCGCCTGCACCTGCAGCCCGCTGCGTTCCAGGCGCATCAGGGTCAGCTCGGCGTCCATCGAATTGTCTTCGACCATCAGCAGGTTCAGCGGTGTTGGCTGCATCGTCGCGGCCACCTCAGATGCCGCCACGCCGGTTCAGGCGCAGCGAGCCGGGTGGCGGTTCGTTGAGTACCGCCCAGAACACCCCCAGGTCGGAAATGGCGGCGACGAATTCCTTGAACTCCACCGGTTTGACCACGTATGCGTTCACCCCCAGCTCGTAGGCGCGCAGCAGGTCAGGCTCCTCGCGCGATGACGTCAGCATCACCGTCGGGATGCTGCGCAGCTCGGCGGTGGCGCGCACTTCCTTGAGCACCTCCAGGCCGTCGACTTTTGGCAGTTTCAGGTCCAGCAGCAACACGGCGGGGTTGCCATCGTCACGTTCGGCATAGGCATTGCGCCTTAGCAGGTAGTCAAGTGCCTCGGCGCCATCGCGCAGCACGATGACCTCGTTGGCCAACTGGCTGCGCTCCAGCGCCAGGAGCGTCAGCTCCAGGTCCCGAGGGTTGTCTTCGACCAGAAGGATGGGTTTGAGCATGATGGTAGCGGTGCCTCAGGTGGTCGCGGGGTGGCGCGGGAGGGTGAAGTGGAAGGTAGCACCCTGGTCAACCTTGCCATGGGCCCATACCCGACCGTCATGGCGTTCGATGATGCGACGCACGCTGGCCAGGCCGATCCCGGTGCCTTCGAAGTCTTCCATGCGGTGCAGGCGCTGGAACACGCCGAACAGCTTGCCGGCGTAGGCCATGTCGAAGCCCACGCCGTTGTCACGAATGCAGATCTCGGTTTCACCCGGGTGTTGCACGGCGCTGATGCCGATGCGCGCCGGGGTGCGCCCACGTGTGTACTTGATGGCGTTGGCCAGCAGGTTGTGCAAGGCCATGTTGATGAACGCCGGGTCACCGATCACCTTGGGCAATTGCGCGATGTCCCAGACAATTTCGCGGTTTTGGTAGTCGGGCGCAAGTTCGCTGCGAATGGCCTCGACCAGGGCGTTTAGGTCGACCTCGGACAGGCGCAGGGCCGAGCGGCCCATCTGCGAGAAGTTGAGCAGGTTGTCGACCAGGCTCCCGGCAAAGTGCGCGGCTTCCTCGATGTGTTGCAGAAAGCGCCTGCCGCGCTCGCCAAGGCTCTGGCCCTCGGTTTCGCCGAGCAATTCGGAGTAGCCGGCAATATGGCGCAGGGGCGCGCGCAGGTCATGGGACACGCTGTAGGAAAACGCTTCGAGCTCCTTGTTCGAGCGGCGCAGCTCGCCGGCCAGCTGCGCCAGCTCCTCGGCCTTGCGCAGGACAATGCCGAGCACTGCCGTGCGCAGTTCCTGCACGCCTTCGATGACCAGCGGGTGCCAGGGTTCGCAGTAGCCGCGCAGTTTTTCCTGCCAGCGTTCGAAACTGTGCCGTGGGTCGAGGTTGCCCTGCGGCCCTACCTGTTTGTTCGGCTGCCCGGCCCAGTTCACCGTGCGCACTTGCTCGGGGCGGAACCAGAGCAGGTAGTGCGAGTGGATCTGCGAAATGGCTACTGCCAGGACACCGCCAGCATGGGCCGCGAGCTCGGGCAGCTCGTCGATGTCGCGGCGCAGGTTGTCGCTGTGGAACACACTTTCTTCGCTACGCTGCGATAGCCAGTGCACCAGGGCGTTTACCTGAGCGGCCGGTGGGGTCTTGCCGATCAGGTCGCAACGTTCGGCGGAAATGACCGCGGCACCTTGGGCGCCGGCGAAGGCCAGCAGTACTTCGGGCAAGTCGCGCAGGCCGTCACCAACACTGTCATGGTCGGCCATGGACGAGATCATGCGCACGATGTGTTGGCGCAGCTCCAGCAACTGGCGAGTGTTGGCGTGGGACTCGCGCGACTCGATCTGCAGCGACAGCACACTGGCCAGCAGCTCGCAGGCGGTACGGGTGCGCAGGTCCACCGGGCGTGGCTGTTCGTGGTGACAGGACACCAGCCCCCAGAGTTGCCCGTCGACCACGATCGACAACGACATCGATGCCAGGGTACCCATGTTGCGCATGTACTGCAGGTGTACTGGCGACACGCTGCGCAGTGCGGCAAAGCTCAGGTCCAAGGGCTTGCCGGTGCGCGGGTTGGCAGAGGGCAGCAACGGCGAAGCCTGGTAGTTGGCGTCCTCGATCACGCGGATGCGGTTGATTCGGTACAACTCGCGCGCCTGGCGTGGTATGTCCGAAGCGGGGAAGCACAGGCCCAGGTAGCTCGGGTACCCCGGGTCGGCCACCTCGGCCAGCACCTGGCCGTTGCCTTCGGCATCGAAGCGATAGGCCTTGACCCGGCCAAAGCCGGTGATGCGCTTGAGCTGCAGCACTGCTTGCTGCAGCAGTTCCTCGAGGCTGCCGGCCTGGTGCAGGCGGCCTACGAAGCTGCGCACCAGTGGGTAGTAGTCGCCTTGCCCGGCAAGGTCCGCTGGCAGGCGAGGGGGTTCGAACTCGGCGATCAGCACCTGGTCGTGGCGATGGACCAGCAGGTGCAGGTTGCCGCGAAAAGGAGCGTCCTGGCGCAGCTGCACATCGCTGATGTGGAACGGAAAGACCTCGTCCTGCGGCAGGCGGGCCAGGTGCAGGCGCAGGTCGAAGGCACCGCTGACCAGTTCGGCAAACTCGCGACCTATCAGTTCACTGGCCGGTAAGCCCAGCCAGTGCTCGACATTTTCACTGGCCTGGAGTACCTGCATGTCGGTTTCGTCCAGCACCAGCAGGAAGCCGTGGGGCTGAATGCTGCCAGGCAGCTGGATCGGCTCCTGGGCGCAGCGCTCGAGGGCTTGGGTGAGCGTGCTGTCTGCAATCATCTATGAAAACGCTCCTGTCGTGTCCTTCCATGCATGCCGCATGAGTCTAGGCAGGATGAAAGGGGTACACCCTAACAGAATATCGACCCGGATAACGGCCTTTGGCCATTTGAGGGGAATGCTGGCAATGCGTTCTGTGGCGTGCGGTTTTTTTTTCAAGTGATAGCGCTTTTTGGCTAATACAAAAAAATGGCTGCATGCCAGTACTGTGACACCATCTCGCTGCTACGCTCAGACCAGCAGACATCGACAAGGAAAATAAGGTGACGGAGCGCTTCCTGGCCGCCCTGTTGGGCCTTATGTTGAGCAGCAGTGCCATGGCGGCGGACTTCCTGGTGGAAGTACGGGTGCTGGTGCAGCGCGGTTGCATGCTGGTCAACCAGGCCCCCGATGCCGGCGCACAGGCGCTGGGGCGCATCGATCTGGGTGATGCTGCACGGCTGGATGGCCCTGGCGCGCCGCTCACCGGCGTGCTGCCGAGCCAGCGCCCGCCACGGCTGGAATGCAACCCTGGCACCCCCTACCAGGTCCGCGTCGACGGTGGCCAGCATGGCGGCGTCGGCGAGCTGCGCTTTCTGGCCAGTGACGATGACACGGCCCGGCCCATCCCGTATCGCCTTTATCGCGACGCTGCCTGGCGCGAACCGCTGGCGGTGAATGTGGCGCATTCGGCGCGGGTGCCGGACAGCGGCTCGGTCGAGCTGCCGTTGCATGCACGCATCGACAAGCTGGCCTGGGTACCGCCTGCAGGCCTGTATGCCGACCTGCTCAAAGTCACCGTCACCTGGTAGGGATGCCACCATGCTCAAGGACCCGACGCCATGAACCGCACCTCGATCCTGCTGCTTTCCCTGGGCCCACTGCTGGTACCAGGTGGTGCTGCGCATGGCACCAGCACCGGTTTCATCCAGGCGCGGCTGGTGATCAGCAGCGCATGCCAGATCAGTAGCAACGAGACGCAACCGGCAACGGTGGGTAACCCCGGCGTGATGGACTTCGGCGAGCGCGGACCGAACTGGGACCAGCCGCTGCGCAGCCGGGTTGACGAGGTGAGCGGCGAGGGCAGCCTGCAGATCAGTTGCACGCCCGAGGTGCGGGCGTTCAACGTGCGCATCAACGGCGGCCTGAATGGCAGCGACGGCATACGGCGGCTGAGCAACGGCCGCGAGCTGATCCCCTACCAACTGGCGATCGACCCGGGCGGTAACAGCCGCTACGGCATCGGCCAGGCACGTGCCTTCACCATCAGCAGTACCCGGCAGATCCCGATCCCGATCTACGGTGTGGTAGTGGCGCACCCGCGCGCACTGCCGGCCGGGCTGTACCGTGACACCCTCAGGGTGACCCTGGACTGGTAACGACGCAAGGAGACTTCGATGCGAATGAACCTTTCACGCTGCATCCTCGCCGGTCTGGGCCTGGTGCTGGCTTCCCAGGCCCAGGCCGCCACGACCGGAACCATCGACTCGAAGCTGACCTTGACCGCGGCGTGCCAGGTCAATGGCAGCTCGGGCACCTCGGGGGTGAACTTCGGTGCCTTGGACTTCGGCACCAAGGATGCTCTGTTCACCACCGTCGACGCCCAGGTAATCGGTGGCGGCGGAGGGGCGATCAGCATTCTCTGTTCGGCCGGCACGGTACCCGTGATCCGTGTGGGTGCCGGTGCCCACGATGGCCAGTCGGCCGGCGGCAGTCGTGCGCTGGCGGATGGCCTCGGCAACTTCGTGCCGTACGACTTCTACACCGATACCGGGCGCACGCAGCTGTTGGCCATCAACGGCACCATCACCTTGCCGACCAGCAGCGGTGCGGCCCAGACCGTCAACCTGTATGGCCAGGCACGCGGCAAGGCCGGCCTGCCGGCGGGGGTGTACACCGACACGGTGTCCGTCGAGCTGTCGTTCTGAGCCATGCGCATCTGGCTGGCGGGCAGCCTGAGCGGCCTCGGCGTACTGCTGGCCGGGCCCCTGGATGCGGCGACCACCAGCAGTTTCATGGTGACGGCGCAGATCGTCGCCGGGTGCCTGGTGGTTGGCGGTGTGAGCAGCTACGGGACGCTCGACTACGGTACGCAATCGGCACTCGCCACCGGGGCCATCGGCACCTCGTTGGGCGGTACCACGGTGACCTTTCAGTGCACCCCGGGGGTGGCCTTGAGCATGAGCGTGGATGGTGGGCAGAACAGTGCCAGCGGCACACGCAACCTCAAGCGCACGGGGGGCACGCAAGTGCTGGCCTATCAGTTGTACCGGGACGCGGCCTACAGCCAGGGCCTGGGGATCGGCCAGAGCGTGGCCGTGAACTACAGCGACCCGACGGCGATCAAGCTGCCGGTGTACGGGCGGGTCCAGTTGAGCGGCACGCTGCCGGCCGGGACCTACACCGATGTGGTGCAAGTGACGGTGACCTGGTGAATGCACCGGCACCAACGACCAGTAGCCAAGGAGAGTTTCATGGGGGCAGGCGCGAAGTGGGCGCGTGGATTGACAGGGCTATTGTGGCTGGCGAGCCTGCCGGCCTGGGCGGCCACCTCGGTGCTGATCTGGCCGATCGACCCGGTGCTGGAGGCTGACCAGAAGGCTGGCGCACTGTGGCTGGAAAACCGCGGTACTGCACCGGCCAACCTGCAGGTGCGGGTGTTCGCCTGGCGCCAGGGGGACTATCAGGAACAGTACCAGGCACAGCGCGAGATCATCGGCAGCCCGCCAGTGGCCAGCATCGCACCCGGACAGAAGCAGCTGATCCGCCTGACCCGCACCGGCCCCTCGCCAGTCGGCCAGGAGCAGGCCTACCGCATCATCATCGACGAAATCCCTGCCGCCATCCCCGTCGACAAGGCCGAGCCCGGCACCACCGCGGCGATCCGCCTGCAGATGCGCTACTCGGTACCCCTGTTCGTCTACGGCGAAGGCCTGTGGGGCAAGGCCGATCCCGCGGGCAAGCGCAATGCCGAGGGCGTCGGCAAGCCGCAACTCAGCTGGCGTGCGGTGACCGTACAGGGCAAACCGTACGTGGAACTGCGCAACACCGGCGCGGTGCATGCGCGCCTGACCGATGTGGTGGTGCAGCAGGGTAGCCAGAGCAAGCCACTGGCCGATGGCCTGCTGGGTTATGTGCTGCCGGGGGCCAGCATGCGCTGGCCGGCACCGCTGGTACCGAATGCCGGCAGCGTGCTGAAGGGGAGGGTAAACGGCCAGAGCAGCGCGGACGCCATCCGCCAAAGCCAATGAGCCTGCGCCTGAATGCCGCGCAGGGGCCATGGGGGACCCGGCAATGGTTGGAAACCGTGTGTGAGGTGGCTGACAGGGGGTACCCACCGCTGGTGCCTGGGGCTTGCCCTGGTCGGCCCTGGCCTGGTGTTGGCCGACGACCTGCCGCCACCACCTACGGAGCTGGCCGCCATCGCCGATGCCACGTTGTACCTCGAGCTGCTGGTGAACCAGATGCCCAAGGCTGAGCTGGTGCCGGTGCAGCAGCGCGCCGGGCGGTTGTATCTGGACAGCGAGGTGTTGCGGGCAGCCGGTATCGCGCCGCCTGGCAACCCCCAGGGCGAGGTGGCGCTGGAGGCCATCGTGGGGCTGCATGCCGACTACGACAGCCAGAACCAGCGCCTGCTGCTGCAAGTGCCGCCGGCCTGGCTGCCCGAGCAGCAACTGGGCGACCGCAACCTGTACCCGGCCAGCGATGCGCGCAGCAGTTTCGGCGCCTTGTTCAACTACGATCTGTACCTGAACGACACCGATGACGGTGGCAGCTACCTGGCGGCCTGGAACGAACTGCGCCTGTTCGACAGCTGGGGTACGTTCTCCAGTACCGGGCAGTGGCGCCAGTCGTTCAATGGTGCGCCGACCGACGACGTGCGCCAGGGCTTCTTGCGCTATGACACTACCTGGCGCTTCACCGACGAACAGCGCCTGCTGACCTACGAAACCGGTGACCTGGTGACCGGGGCCTTGCCCTGGACCAGCTCGGTGCGGGTCGGTGGCCTGCAGGTGTCGCGCGATTTCGCTGCACGTCCCGACCTGGTCACCTATCCGCTGCCGGCGTTCTCCGGTGAAGCGGCGGTACCCACCTCGCTGGACCTGTTCATCAATGGCTACAAGTCCAGCACCGCCGAATTGCAGCCGGGCCCCTACACATTGACCAACGTGCCGTTCATCAACGGCGCCGGGGAGGCTGTGGTGGTCACCACCGATGCCCTCGGCCGGCAGGTGTCGACCACCTTGCCGTTCTACGTCACCAGCAGCCTGCTGCAGCAGGGCCTGGCGGATTATTCGGTGGCGGCCGGCAGCCTGCGCCGTGACTACGGGCTGCGCGATTTTGCCTACGGCCCCGGGGTTGCTTCGGCAAGCCTGCGCTATGGGGTCAGCGACGTCTTCACCCTGGAGACTCATGCCGAAAGCGCCGAATCGCTGATGCTGGGCGGCCTGGGCGGCAACATGCGGTTGGGCAATTTCGGCGTGCTCAACGCGGCCTTGGCGCAGAGCCGGTTCGACGGCGACAAGGGCCACCAGGTCGCCCTCGGCTACCAGTACAACAGCCAGCGCATCGGCTTCAGCTACCAGCGCCTGCAACGTTACGGCGACTACGCCGACCTGACCCGGGTCGATAGCCGTGATGTTCAGCTGAGCCAGCGCAGCGAACAGGTCACGTTGAGCCTGAACCTGAATCAATACGGCAACATCGGCGCCGGCTATTTCGATGTGCGCGCCGGCGACGGCACACGTACGCGCTTGATCAACCTGAGCTACAGCAGGCCGCTATGGGGCAACAGCAGCGTGTATCTGTCGGCCAACCGTGAAGTGGGGGACAGCCAGTGGGCGGTGCAGGCGCAACTGGTGATCCCGTTCGACCTGCACGGCACCCTGGCCCTGGGCATGGAGCGCAGCCAGCAAGGCGAAACCCTGCAGCGGGTGAACTACAGCCGCGCCACGCCGGTGGGTGGTGGTGTCGGTTACAACCTGGGCTACGCCGCCGGTAGCGAGCGCGACGCCTACCGCCAGGCCGATGTCACCTGGCGCTTGCAGTCGGTGCAGTTGCAGGCCGGTTTGTATGGCAGCAGTGGCGAGATGACCCGCTGGGCTGACGCCAGTGGCTCGCTGGTGTGGATGGATGCCGGGCTGTTCGCTGCCAACCGTATCGACGATGCCTTCGTGGTGGTCAGCACCGGAGGTTACGCCGATGTGCCGGTGCGTTATGAAAACCAGGAAGTCGGCCGTACCGATGCCGACGGCCACTTGCTGGTGCCGTACAGCAGCGGTTACTACCGCGGCAAGTACGAAATCGACCCCATGGACTTGCCGCCGGATATCCTCGCGCCGGAAGTGGAACAGCGGGTGGCGGTGCGCCGGGGCAGCGGTTACCTGCTGGAGTTCCCGCTCAGGCGCGTGCTGGCGGCCAGTGTCGAACTGGTGGACGCTGACCGGCAGGCACTCAAGCTGGGCAGCCGTGTCACCCATGCTGAAAGCGGCAGCCAGGCGGTGGTCGGTTGGGATGGCCTGGTGTATCTGGAGAACCTGACGCCGCATAACCGACTGCAGGTGGAGCTGGAAGGGGGCGGGCATTGCCAGGTTGCGTTCGACCTGCCTGAAGCGCAAGGCTCCATCCCGTTGATTGGCCCGTTGGTGTGCAAGTGAACGCCTGCTGGCGTGGGTTGTTGGCATGCGCCTTGTTGCTGTGGGCGGGCTCGGCCTGGGCCAAGTGCACATCAGTGTTGACAGCGCCGGCGGCGTTTGGATCGCTCAACTCGACCCAGGTACGTGGCACGGTACAGACGGCTTCCAGCACCAACTCTGGCCTGCAATGCAACGGTTCGGTGATCAGCCTGCTCAGTAGCAGCGACTCCTTCAAGATCAAGATTACTGCTACTACCAGCGGCCTGGTTGGGCCTACCGGGGATATCATCCCCTACACGCTGTATGCCGACGCCACAACCACCTATCCGATCACCCGTGGCACCCCCTTCGAATTCAGGACTACCGGCATCCTCGACTTGCTCGGGTTGCTTAACGGTACACCGAAGAACGTGCCCATCTATATGCGCACGCAGGTAGGCAGCAACGTATCGGCGGGGCTGTATCAGGAAACCCTCGATGTCCAATGGGAGTGGGACTATTGCGACGGGATTGGTGTTGGCGGGCTTTGCATCGGGCGAGACCAGGGCTCCGGTACCAGGACCCTGCTGGTAAGCATGACGGTGACCAACGACTGCCAGATCAGCACACCCAGCATCAACTTCGCCAGCGCCCCGGTGGTGGCGGGGTTCGGCACGGTGAGCCAGAGCCTGAGCGTTTCGTGCACCAAGGGCAGCAACTACACCGTGGGCCTGGATGACGGGCAGAACGTGGCCAATGGGCGGCGGCGGATGAAGTCGGCGGCCAACAACTACCTGGCCTACGACATTTTCAAGAGCGCCGGTGCGGTGCGCTGGGGTTCGGTAGGGGCTGCGCGACGGGCCAGCGCCGATGCCGACGTGAACCCCGGCACGGGTACCGGTACCGGTAGCCAGGTGTTCAACTACAACGCCAAGGTCTACACCGACCAGGCTACACCACCGGCGGCGACCTATACCGACAGTGTGATTCTGGATGTGCAGTTCTGAGCGCAGGGACCTGTGGGAGCGGCTTTAGCCGCGAAGAATCCAACACGGTGCATGGCACCGGCTACGCCGGTGTTCGCGGCTGAAGCCGCTCCCACAGGGGCCCTGCTAATTCCGTGAGTCATGTGCAGTCCTGTGAGAGCCGGCTTGCCGGCGATGGGCCGTTTCACTCAGCGCAAATCACCAACCATCTTCGCCAATGTCTCCAGCACCGCCCCGGCCAGCGCCTTCGAGCGCGCCCCCGACCAGCCGGTGACGGCATCCGGCGCGTCGTCATGGTCCTTGAACGGCATTTCCAGGGTCAGTGACAGGCAGTCATGCGCCATCCCCACCGCATTGCAGGCCAGCGTCGTGTTGGCCTGCCCCGGTTCGTCGCGGGTGTAGCCATGCACGGTCTGGAAGTCGCGGGTCAGGCTGCACAGGGTGCTGCGGAACTGCTCTTCCAGTTTGGCCAGCCGCGGCGTGTAGCCCGGGTTGCCCTCGCAGGCCGCGGTGAACACATGGGGAATCTCTTCGTCGCCATGCACATCGATGAACGCATCCACGCCGTATTGCTTCATCTGCGCCTGGGCGAAGAACACCTCGGGGCTGAGCTCGACGCTGGCGTCCTGCCACGCGCGATTGAGGTCCTTGCCCTTGAAGTTGGTGCGCAGGTGGCCGAGGAAGGCACCGTCGGGGTTCATGTTGGGGATCAGGTACAGGTCGGCCTTTGCCAGCAACTGCTGGATCACCGCGTCGTTACCCTGCAGGCGGTCGATCACGCCCTCCATGAACCATTCAGCCATGTGTTCGCCCGGGTGTTGCTGGGCAATCAACCACAGCTTGCGCTTGCCTGCGGCACCATCACCGGCACGCAGCAGGGGAATGTCGCGGCCCTGTACGCTGCGACCACTGGCGAGCAATTCGACCCCCGGCAGTAGCCGTGCACGTTCGATCAGCTGGTTGTGGCGCGCGCGCGGGTAGGGCTCGAAGTAGGCGAACCAGATGTGTGGCTGCTCGGCCTTCACCTCGAACGACAGCGCCGTGCCGTCGAACTGGCTGGGGACGCGGAACCAGGTTTGCTGGTCGTAGGAGGCCACGGCGTTGTAGCCGCTCCAGGCGTTTTTGTAGGAGGAGCCGGAGGCATTGTCGAGGCTGAAACGATGGACCTGGCCCGGCGTCAGCCCGCTGACCTTGAAGTGGAACCACTGGTAGTGGCCGCTGTGGGTGTCGGGGCGGATGGCCAGGTGCACCCGGGCCGGGTTGCTGGCATCCAGCACCTGGATGTTGCCGGAATCGAAATCGCAGTCGATCTGCAGGGGGGACAGCGTCACGCTCATGTGCCAGGCTCCTTCTGGGGGCTTTGTTGTGAGGGTACTGTACACGGCTTGGCAGGGTTGCTGCGCGAGATCAGGCGACGCGGGGGCGATCTCATATGTTTCCTACAGGCTATTTGAAGAACTGACTCGGCGTGATGCCGAACTGGCGCTTGAACATGCTGGCGAAGGCACTAGGGCTGTCATACCCCAGCGTCCCCGCCACATCGATGATTCGCTCGCCCAGGGCGATCCGCTCCAGTGCCTGCATCAGCCGCGCCTGCTGGCGCCACTGGCCGAAGGTCATGCCGGTTTCCTTGCGGAACAGGCGCTGGATGGTCTTTTCGTCCACCCCCAGCTGCTGGCCCCAGTCGGCCACGGTGGCGTTATCGTCAGGCCGCTCGTGCAGCGCGGAGCAGATTGCCTGCAGGCGCTTGTCGCCGGGCTGCGACAGTTTCAGTGGCAAGGTCGGCAGCACGCAGATCTCGTCGAGGATCAGGCGCATCACCCGGGCTTCACGCGAGTCTTCGGCAAACGGCGCGGTAAAGCCTACGGAGGCCTTGATCAATTCGCTGAGCAGCGGCGAGATGCTGATAGCCTTGCTCTGCGCAGGCAACTGCACTGCCGCGTCGGTGCGCACGAACACACTGCGCATCTTCACATCGCCCACGCAGCGGATCGCGTGCACCTGGCCGCAGGGCATCCATACGCCGCGGCTGGGGGGCACGGTCCAGCGTTCGTTACCGGACTCGACGATCATCAGGCCTTTGATGGCATAGATCAGTTGGTGCTTGGCATGGCTGTGGGGCTCGATGAACCAGTCGGTCGGGTAGTCCGTCGCACGGCTGCCGACCTCCCCGGTCCACTCATCCACTTCCACCAGCAATTCATGCTGCGGCTTCAGCATTTCGCTCCCCCTTGTACTGGCCAGCCTGGCGCGCCCACTTTAACAGCAGCGGCTGGGGCGGGCTTGCGAGCGGGTTGCCGGCAGCAGCGCCGTGGCCAACCCCAGCAGCGGCAGGAAGGAAATCATCTGGTACACCCAAGCGATGCCATGCCGGTCGGCCAGTTCGCCGAGCCCGGCGGCGCCGATGCCGCTGATACCGAACATCAGCCCGAACATCACCCCCGACACCATGCCCACCCGGCCCGGCACGGCCTCCTGGGCGTACACCACCAGTGCGGCGAAGGCCGAGGACATCACCAGGCCGATGGCCACCGCCAGTACCGCCGTCCAGGCCAGGTTGGCGTAGGGCAGGGCGAGGGCGAAGGGCGCCACGCCGAGGAACGAGACCCAGATCACCGCCTTGCGCCCGATACGGTCACCCACCGGGCCACCGGCAAAGGTACCCAGTGCCACGGCCGCGAGGAATATGAACAGGTACAACTGGCTGTGCTGCACGCTCAGGCCGAAATGCTCGATCAGGTAGAAGGTGAAGTAATTGGTGAACGAGGCGATGTAGACGAACTTGGCGAACATCAGCACGGCGATGACCGCCACGGCACGCCACATGGCGCCACGCGACAGGCCGGGGGCCTGCTGGCCGGCGAAGGTCTTGAGCCGGGTCTGGCCGTGGCGCACGGTCCAGCCGGTCACCCGCAACAGCACGAATACTGCCAGCGCAGCTGCCAGCATGAACCAGGCGATGGCCGGCTGGCCGTAGGGTATGACGATGGCAGCGGTCAGCAGCGGGCCGAGGGCCGAGCCGGTGTTGCCACCGACCTGGAAGGTCGATTGCGCGGTGCCGAAGCGCCCACCAGAGGCCATCCTGGCCACTCGCGAGGCTTCTGGGTGGAAGGTCGCCGAGCCCACGCCGACCACCGCTGCGGCCACCAGCAGCATTTCATAGCTGCCGGCGAAGGCGAGCAGGGCGATGCCCACCAGGGTCACCAGCATGCCGGCCGGCAGCAGGTAGGGTTGCGGGTGCTTGTCGGTGTACAGGCCGACCCAGGGTTGCAGCAGGGATGCGGTTACCTGGTAGATGAGGGCGATCCAGCCTACCTGGGCGAAGCTCAGCGTGAAATCGCTCTTGAGCATCGGGTAGATGGATGGCAGCACGGCCTGGATCAGGTCATTGAGCAGGTGGGCGAATGCGGCGGCGCCGACGATGCGGACCAGAAAGCCCTGGGGTTGATCGGCAGGTGTGGTGGCGGCCATGGAGGCGGTGGAGGTCGTCATGGGCGATCTTCTTCTGGCGAAAGGGAACAAGGCATTGCGGGGGCAGGTTAGCCAGTACCCGGGTTGCCTGTCTCACGCCGAACAGGCAGCTACTGTCGCGTTTCGGACATCTTGGGCCAGACGCCCAAACGCAATTCCTTTAGGAAATTTGCCGAGGCCTTTGGGCTGCACTGTTGGGTAGAGAATTGCATTTGCAAGCGGTCCGCGCGCCCTGTGGGAGCGGGTTTACCCGCGAAGAATCCAACGCGGTGCATGGCACCGGCTGCGCCGGTGTTCGCGGCTAAAGCCGCTCCCACAGGTCCCTGCTAATACCCGGCCGCACTCGGATTCATCGCTCGTGCCGCGCCACCCAGCGCAGCAATGCTGCAATCGGTACGCTGCGGTGAGCCTCATGCCGGTAAGGCTTGCCGTCGGCGGTAAAGCGTTCGCGATAGCGGCTCAGCACCAGGCTCCGGCCATCGGCCGAAACCCGGGCCTCCAGTTCGTGCAGCAACAGCGGTTGCCGGGCGGCGCCTTCCAGGCGCCTGAACAGCAGCATGGCGGCTTGGGCATCATTCTTCACGGGCACCCCCTGCACAATCCACTGGCCACGCTCCCGGCTCGCCGGCCTTGCCTTCTGCCACCCGGTTGCTGCGCCGCTGCGCGGTGTAATCACGCAACGCAAGGTAGTAGTCAGGCCAGGTGCGCAGCAGGTCGGTCAATGGCAGTGCTTCGGCCCGTGCATCGACAATGCCGCCGGCCGTGGCTAGGTTGCCCATGGTTTCGACGGTATCGCTGTTGCCGCCAAACGGGTCCAGCGCCAAGCCCAGTACTGTGCCAGTGGCATCGCGCAGGTTGTGGGTGCCCAGCAGTGGCAGTTCGACGATGGGGCCAGCGGCAATGTTCCACACCCCGAAGGTCTGGCCAAAGTCCGAGCGATGCTGGCTCAGCCCCATCTTGCCAGACACATCGACCAGCCCTGCCACACCCAGGGTGGTGTTGAAGATGAAGCGGCTGATGCTGGTCATCGCCCGTTCGCCATTGCCCTGCAGCAGGTCGTTGACGAACACCTTGGGCTCACCGAAGTTGCTGGCAAAGTTGTGCATGCCCTGTCGGGCAAAACCGGGCAGCGCGCTGTAGCCCCGTGCGACGGGGGCCAGCAGATAGTCGTCGACCCTGCGGTTGAAAGCGAACACGGCACGGTTGGCGGGCTCGGCCGGGTCACTGACCTGATAGGCGACATTACCGCAGGCAGCCGTGGCCGGCGCACGTTGGCTGCAGCCTCCCGCCGCAAGCAGCGACAAGGCCAGCGCGGCAGAGCGCACTGAGCGGGAGGCGGATGATGAACGGGACATGGATGCATTCCTGGCAAGAACTGGCGGCGATGCTGCGCAGTTTTCTTTGCCTGGGAATGTCCGGATTGTCTCGGCATCGACACTTTGTTTCCGGGTTGAAATATATGACGGCTGCGTGGGGATGGCCTTAAAGTACGGCTTGGTAACCTTGTTTTGCGGTGCTTTTGTGAGCCATTTGCTGATAGTCGACGATGATGTCGAGGTGCTCGACCTGCTGCAGAAGTTTCTCTGCCAGCATGGCTACGAGGTTGATGTGGCCAGGGATGGCAAGGCGCTCTGGCAGGCCGTCGAGCGGCGGGTGCCGGACCTGGTCATTCTGGATGTGATGCTGCCAGGCGACAGTGGCCTGGTGTTGTGCCAGCGTTTGCTGGCCGAGCACAAGGTGGCAGTGATCATGCTCACCGCCATGGGCGAGTTGAGTGACCGGGTGGTTGGCCTGGAGCTGGGGGCAGACGACTACCTGACAAAACCGTTCGCCGCCCGTGAACTGCTGGCCCGGGTGAGGGCAGTGCTGCGACGTGCCGGTGAAACTCCCGGTGGCACGGCGGGCCATGCCTGCGCGACCCTGGAGTTTGCCGGGTGGCGGCTGGATGTGGTGCGGCGCGAACTGCGTTCGCCGGACAACGTCATGATCCCCTTGTCCAACGGTGAGTTCGAGCTGCTGCTGGTGTTCGCCGAGCATCCACGGCGGGTGCTCAGCCGCCAGCAGTTGCTGGACATGGCCCGTGGCGATGCCTACGACGCCTATGACCGCAGCATCGACGTACAGGTGAGCCGGCTGCGTCGCAAGCTTGAAACCGACAACGGCAACGAACCCCTGATCCGTACCCTGCGCAACGCCGGTTACCTGTTCACGCCCACGGTCGCGAAGCGATGAAGTTGCTGGCCAGGGTTCGTCAGGCCCTGCCGCGGCCCAGAATCACCATCGCCCGCTGGATCGCGTTGACCACTCTGACGGCGATGCTGTTCTTGCTCTTGCTAAAGGTGCTGTTCAGCCTGTTGCTGAGCGTCTGGGCGCAGCCACCACTGCTGGAGAGTGGGGTGATCGAGAAGGTTGCAGCGGTCACCCGCATCCTCGACGCCGCGCCTGTGGCGCAGCGTGCCAACATCGCCAGTGCGGCGGGCGACGGCTCATACTCCGTGCGATGGTTGCACCGCCATGACGAAGCGGGCGTGCCGGCGCTGGTCGATGCCGAGTTCAGCCAGGGCACGCCTATCCTGCGCGCACTGCTCAAGCGCCCGGACGCCAGGATCGAGGCTTTCGAACCGTCCGATATGCCGCAGTACGCACCTGAACGTGGTTATGCGCTGATGATCGAGCTGAGCGACAAGTCCTGGGTGCTGTTCCGTGCCACCAGCCGTAGCTGGGGCCTGGATGAACTGCCGCGCAACCTGATCATCCTCGGGCTGATGCTGGTTTCCAGCCTTGTCGTCGCGCTGCTGGCCACGCGCTACCTGGCCAAGCCGCTGGAGCGCTTTGCCGAAGGTGCGCGGCGTTTTGGCAAGGACTTCAATGCCCCACCCATTCCGGTGGTCGGCCCGCACGACCTGCGCCAGGCCATTCTCGCGTTCAATGCCACCCAGGCGCAGCTCAAACATTTTCTCAACGACCGTACCCAGATGCTTGCGGCCATTTCCCACGACTTGCGGGCACCGCTGACGCGCATGCGCTTGCGCGCCGAATTCATCGACGATGCCCAGCTACAGGCCAAGCTATTCAAGGATGTCGACGAGATGCAGGCGATGGTCGATGCGGCGTTGGGGTTCTTCCGTGATGACGCGCGGCTGGAACAGAGCACCGTGTTCGACCTGGGCCAGTTGCTGCTGACCGTGGTGGACGACTTCAAGGATGCAGGGGTAGAGGTCGGCCTCAGCGGGCCCCGCCGCTGCGTGTATACGGGGCGGCCAGTGGGTATCAAACGTGTGCTGGTCAACTTGATCGACAATGCGGCGAAGTACGGCCTTGAGCCCATGGTGGTGTTGGCGGTAAGCGCCAGGCAGATCGAGATTACCGTGCAGGATCGCGGGCCGGGTATCGCGCCGGAGCTGCATGAGCAGGTATTCGCGCCGTTCTACCGTATCGAAGGTTCACGCAACCGCAATACCGGTGGCGTGGGGCTGGGCCTGCCAGCAGCACGGGCCATCGTGCTCGAGCAGGGCGGCAGCGTGACCCTGGCCAACCGCCCGGGTGGTGGGCTGGAAGTCAGGGTCATGCTGCCGCCGGGCTGATCAGAGCCCCAGTTCGCTGAGCCCGGGGTGATCATCCGGGCGCCGGCCCAACGGCCAGCGGAACTTGCGCTCGGCTTCGCTGATAGGGTGCTCGTTGATGCTCGAGTGGCGGTTCTGCATCAGCCCGTCGTCGGCAAACTCCCAGTTCTCGTTGCCATAGGCGCGGTACCACTGACCGCTGTCGTCGTGGTACTCGTAGGCATAGCGCACGGCAATGCGGTTGCCGGTGAAGGCCCACAGCTCCTTGATCAGGCGGTACTCCAGTTCATGGTTCCATTTACGGGTCAGGAACGCCTCGACCTCGGCACGGCCGCGGGGGAACTCGGCGCGGTTACGCCAGACGGTGTCGATGGTATAGGCAAGCGCGACCTTGGCCGGGTCGCGGCCGTTCCAGCCATCCTCGGCCAGGCGGACCTTTTCGATGGCGCTTTCGCGGGTGAAGGGTGGCAGGGGTGGGCGGGACATCGGGATACTCCTCAGTTCGATTGGCCTGTAGGAGAGTAGTAGCCGCTGGCCGAACAGAGAATGGGTGTGCCTGGCACATCATAATTGCAGTGCGTGGAACAATGCTGAGGTGCCATGGCAGGCGCGGTCCACGTGTAGGAGCGGCCTTGTGTCGCGACAGGGCCGCCCAGCGGCCCCAGCAATTCATGCTGCGAAGCTGAAAATCTGGGGCCGCTGTGCGGCCCATCGCGACACAAGGCCGCTCCTACAGGGGGGCTTTATCAGGCTGCGTCGGCTGCGGTTTGCCCGGCAGCCTTGCTACGCCCGCCCAGCCACACCAGCAGCAGCCCGGCAGCCGCCAGCACGCCACCTGCCATCGGCACTGCCGCATAGCCCAGGTCCAGGCTGATCACCGCACCGCCCAGCGCCGCGCCCACGGCATTGCCCAGGTTGAACGCGCCGACGTTGATCGACGAGGCCAGCCCCGGTGCTTCGATGGCGGCGATCATCACCCGCATCTGCAGCGGCGGTACCACGGCGAAGGTGAACATGCCCCACACCAGCAAGGCGATGGCGGCGCCGATGTGGCTGCCCAGCACCAGCGGCATCAGCAGCATGATCACCGCCAGTGCCGCGAGGAAGATCCGCGCCGCCCCATCCAGCGACCAGTCGGCCAGGCGGCCACCCAGGCTGTTGCCCAGGGTAAAGCCCACACCGATCAGCACCAGGCCGAGGGTGACGAAGCTGTCCGAGGCGCCGGTCAGTTCGGCCAGTACCGGTGCGACATAGGTGTACAAGGTGAACATGGCGCCGGCACCGAGCACGGTGGTGGCCATTGCCAGCAGCACGCTGGGGCGGGCGATGACCGCCAGCTCCTTGCGCACGTGCGGCACGCTGCCGCGTTCGCCCTTGGGCAGGGCATACCACAGCGCGGCCATGGCCAGCAGGCCGAGCACGGCGGTACCGGCAAAGGCCATGCGCCAGCCGACCTGCTGGCCGATCCAGGTGGCGGCCGGCACACCGCCGATGTTGGCGATGGTCAGGCCCATGAACATGGTGGCCACGGCACTGGCCTGTTTCTCCTTGGGCACCACACTGGCAGCCACTACCGCGCCAAGGCCGAAGAACGCGCCGTGGTTGAGGCTGGTGACCAGGCGTGAGGCGAGCAGGGTGTAGTAGTCCGGTGACAGCGCCGACAGCAGGTTGCCGAGGGTGAAGATGGCCATCAGCGCCATTAGCGCGGCGCGTTTGCCGAAACGGCTGAACAGCAGGGTCATGATCGGCGCACCGACCATCACTCCGATGGCATAGGCGGTAATCAGCATGCCGGCGCTGGGGATACTGACATCAACCCCTTGGGCGATTACCGGCAGCAGGCCCATCGGGGTGAACTCGGTGGTGCCGATGCCGAAGGCGCCGATGGCCAGGGCAAACAGGACGCGTCCGGCGTTCATTGCGCGTGCTCCGGCGCGGCCAACTCGGTCAATGGGGATGGGGTGGACTCCGTCAGTTTGACTGGTGTCTCATGGAACTGTGGCAGTACGTATTCGGCGATTTCGTGCAGGGTTTCGTCCAGCGGTCGCACGTTACGCCGCAGGTGCAGGCCGATATGGTCGACGCCCGCCGCGCGCAGGGCGCCCAGCTCGGCCACCAGCGCCTTGCGCCCGCCGCGGAAACCGAAGCGCCAGCGTTGCAGCGGTTCGTCGGGGTTGTCCGCCAGGTCCAGGTGGATGAAGCTGCTGTAGGGCTTGTTGCCCGCCACCGCGCGCCAGGCGGCGACTCGGTGTCGGTGGTCTTCCGGTGTGCCGGGGTAGGCCAGGCAGCCGTCCAGGTTGCTGCCGATCCATTCCGGGCTCTGCTGCGCCAGGCCGGCTACCAGCAATGGTAGCGGCGAAGCGGTGCCGGGTAACATGGCCAGCCCTTCGGGCAGGTGGCCGTTGGCACCATCACGCAGCAGCGCGACCTGTTCGCGGAATGCGTTGCCACGCCCCTCGAAATCCCGACCGAACAGCGGGTACTCCACCGGCCGGTCACCACTGGCCACGCCCAGCAGCAGGCGGTTGCCACTGAGGCGCTGCACGCTGTTGGCCGATTTCAGGGTCAGCAGCGGTTCGCGAATCGGCAGCACCACGGCAGCCGTGCCGAGCAGGATGTCGCGGGTTACCCCGGCCAGGTAGCCGAGGTAGGCAAACACCTCGAACACCTGGGCGGCGTCGCCGAACGACGGGTCGTACAGCGGCACATCGCGAACCCACAGGGCGCGGTAGCCCAGGCGGTCGGCCAGTTGTGCCAGTTCTGCGTGGCGGGCCAGGTCCGGCTCGCCGAACTGGCGGCCGTCGCGGCGCCGCGCCTGGTCGCCGGCGGGCGTCCAGTCGTGGTCCAGCGGCGCTTCCAGGCCGATGCTGAAGCCGCCAGCCGTCAGGCGTTCAAGGGGCGTGGTCATGGCTTCAGTCCCAGATTGGCGCCAGGCCGTCAGGGCTGACTTCGCGGCCATTGCGCTCGAGCTTGGCGATGCGTGCCATGTCGTCGGCGTCCAGCTTCAGGTCACGGGCGAGCAGGTTGCTGGCCAGGTTTTCGCGCTTGGTCGACGACGGGATCACCGCGTAGCCCAGCTGCAGGGCCCAGGCCAGGGCAACCTGGGCGACGGTGGCCTTGTGCTTGGCGGCGATGTCGGCCAGTACTGGGTCTTTCAGCACCTTGCCGTAGGCCAGGGTCATGTACGAGGTGACGGTGATGCCTTGCTCCTTGAGGAACGCTGTCAGCTTGACGTTCTGCAGGTACGGGCTGAGCTCGATCTGGTTGGTTGCGATTTCGCCTTTGCCGACCACTTCGATGGCCTGGCGGGTCAGTTCGATGTTGAAGTTGGACACACCGATCTGGCGCGTCAGGCCCAGTTTCTTGGCTTCGGCCAGGGCGGCCATGTACTCGGGCAGTTCAACGCCGTTGCCTGGGGCTGGCCAGTGGATCAGCAGCAGGTCGACGTAGTCGGTACGCAGTTTCTGCAGGCTGTCGCGCAGGCTGGCGATCAGCTTGTCGGCGGCGTAGTTCTCGACCCAGATCTTGGTGGTGATGAACAGCTCGCTGCGCGGTACGCCGCTTTCGGCGATGGCCTGGCCGACGTCGGCTTCGTTCTGGTAGATCTGTGCGGTGTCGATGACCCGGTAGCCCAGTTCCAGGGCGGACTTGACCGAATCGATGACGGCTTGGCCGGTGAGTCGGAAGGTGCCGAGGCCGAAGGATGGAATGCTCATGGATCTGCTCCTGCTGCTTGAGAGAGGTGAACGGAACCGAGGCGGGACGCTCGGTACGTTCGTGTGGCAGCAGTGTGCGGGTTTGGCGGGGATAGATTAAGGGGCGGCGGGGCCAAGGTCCTTTGATCCGCAGTCAACAATAGGCAGCTCGGTCGTGATCGTGAGCCACCCAATCTGCCCCAAGCGCCCATTGAAGGGCGATAGGGGCAGGCAGATGCAATGATCAGTCGTCGATCAGCGACGGGTTGGACTGCAGCAACCACAGGCCTCGCAGCGACTGGACCTGTTGCTCCAGACTCGAGGCGAGGCCAAGTCGCCGCGCCTGCCGGTCCTGGGCCAGAAGTTTTTCGAGCATGTCCAGCAGGTCGCGTGACTGTTCGGCCGAGGCAGAGGTGGTGACATCGGACTGCAGTTCGGCTTGCTGGTAAGTGCGTACACGCTCCCGCTGGCTGGCCTGTTGCGTAGCAGTGGCCTCGACCAGGACGTTGTTGACAAAGCCTATGCGGGTCGAGCTGCTGGCTTCGTCATCCACCTCATGGTAACGGTAGTCCTGCGATTTGCTGTCGAGGCTTAGTTGCAGCTCTACCCAAGGGTTGAGGCTCTCGTGCCAGGAGGCCTTCAGCGCGCTCTGCTGGTCCTGTTGCAAGCTCAGGTTGGCTGCTCCGCCCTTGCGGGTGGTGGTTTGTGAAACGTTGTAAGTGAAGCTGTCTACTTCCTCCCGCCGCATGGGGTTGGTTCGCTTCTCGGGTGTGGTGAGCGAAGCATTGAAGTCGGCCATGCCACTCAGCAGCAGGCGGCTGGTCCTGCTTGACCAGGTGTCATGACCCGCCGGGCGCAGGGCGGCGTCGTCGACGCTATTGAGTTGGCGGAAAGCATCCTTGAACAGCGTCATCAGCTGTTCATCGCCGTTTCCGCGTTGCTGTGCAGCATCGAACTGGGTCAGGTAGTTCGACACTGCTGCCTGTCGTTGCGTCTCGCTGCCGAGCAAGGTGCCGCCCTGGGTGTCGAAGTTCATCTTCACATTGCCGGACGGTCCCTGGAGTTCAAGGCTGCGCGTATGCTCATCCATCTGCAGGGCAAAGGTCTGCTGAGCGCCGCCTGCGGTTTGCAGTTGTGCTTCGAATTGCAGGCCGGTGAAAAGCGCGGGGTCGAGCTTCACCAGCGCGCCGAGCTTCAGGCTCGGAGGTTCTTGAGCAAGGCCGTTGACGGCGGTCTGGAAGCTGTCCGCCATCATCGCCAGGCCTTTTAGTTCACTGGCTGTCAGGTCGCCACCGAGCACCTCGGCATCTACCGCCAGGCCCCTGTCGCTGTTGAACAGCCCCAGTGAAACGGTCGCGCCGGACGCGGTGTTCAGGGTGAAGGTCACGCGGT
Organism: Pseudomonas sp. NLJ1; assembly: GCF_049486705.1. Classification (NCBI taxonomy): domain Bacteria; kingdom Pseudomonadati; phylum Pseudomonadota; class Gammaproteobacteria; order Pseudomonadales; family Pseudomonadaceae; genus Pseudomonas; species Pseudomonas sp. NLJ1. Next base: position 4,809,090 of record NZ_CP137735.1, read on the forward strand.
CGGTGGCGAACTCGCGCAGCCTGGCCTGTTGCAGGCCAAGCAGCAGGGGCTCGGTTGCCGTACCGCTGTCAACTGCCAGGCCTGACTGGGCGATACGTTGCCCGCCGTTGGCTGCCAGTTGTTCCAGCAACGCTGCGCCCAGGCCCTGGAACCGGGAAGCGGTGGAAGAGGCCTGAATCGCGCTGTACATGTTCAGGCTCAGCTTGTCGATGCCGTTGTGCTCCCAGATGTGGCGAACCTGCCCATTGCCGAGGGTGCCTTTGGCGTTGTAGATGCCAATGTCGGCGCTGGGCGGCGACTTGCCAATGCTGACCTCGTTGCTCGCAGCTGTGGATTCTGCGGCTTTTATGGCAATGCCTGGAGGTGCGGTAGCGGCAGGCATGTAGGTCTGCGTCGTGCGTATGATCGGTGTAATCGGATTCATTCACGCTCCCTGCGTTTTCTGGTACGTTCGTACGTGATGTCGGCGCGCCATCAGCGAACTTGAATTTTGACCCGAAAACGCAACGGCCCGCCATGAAGGCGGGCCGTCAGGCACAGCATGACGATCAGCGGCGGCGGAACAGCGGCAGCGGCTCGTCGGTGGCGGCCTGGTAGGTCACCGAGAAGTCCTTCAGGCTTTGCAGCGCGTCTTCCGGGTCCTTGTCGGCACGGATGGCGAACGCGTCGAAGCCGCAACGGGCCATGAAGAAAAGCTGGTCGCGCAGCACGTCGCCAATGGCGCGCAGCTCGCCCTTGAACTTGTAGCGGTCACGCAACAAGCGCGCATTGGAGTAGTTGCGCCCGTCGGTGAAGGCCGGGAAGTTCAGGGCGATGACCTGGAAGTGCTGCACGTCTTCGCCGATTTCTTCGGCTTCTTCGTCACTGTCCAGCCAGATGCCCAGGCCGCCGTCGCGGGCTTTGAGCGCGTGGGCATGGTCGCGCCACATCTGTAGCGGGACGATGTAGTCGTCGCAGTTGGTCAGCTCGTCAAACGAGGTTTCCTTGGGCAGCAGGTGCCAGGTTTCGTCGACGATCTGGTTGTTCTTAATGATTCGCTGCATAGACGCGTTCCTTGAAGGGGTCGATGCCGATACGCTGGTAGGTGTCGATGAAACGCTCTTCCTCGGTACGTTGCTCGACGTACACGGCGATCAGCTTCTCGATCACATCGGCCATGTCATCCTGGGCGAACGACGGGCCGAGGATCTTGCCCAGGCTCGCGCCACGCGCGGCGTTGCCACCCAGCGACACCTGGTAGAACTCTTCGCCCTTCTTGTCCACGCCGAGGATGCCGATGTGGCCCACGTGGTGGTGGCCGCAGGCGTTCATGCAGCCGGAGATGTTCAGGTCGATTTCGCCGATGTCGAACAGGTAGTCCAGGTCGTCGAAGCGGCGCTGGATGGATTCGGCGATCGGGATCGACTTGGCGTTGGCCAGCGAGCAGTAGTCACCGCCCGGGCAGCAGATGATGTCGGTCAGCAGGCCGATGTTCGGGGTGGCGAAGCCGCCTTCGCGCAGTTCCAGCCACAGGGCGTGCAGTTGACGCTGCTCCACGTCGGCGAGGATGATGTTCTGCTCGTGCGAGGTGCGCAGGAAGCCGAAGCTGTAGCGCTCGGCCAGGTCGGCCACGGCGTCCAGCTGCTTGTCGGTCACGTCGCCAGGGGCAACGCCGGTCGGCTTCAGCGACAGGGTCACGGCCACGTAGCCAGGGCGCTTGTGGGCGCGGGTGTTGCGCGAGCGCCAGCGGGCGAAGCCCGGGTTTTCGGCATCCAGAGCGCTGTAGTCGACATTGTCGAGCGCCAGGTACTCGGGGTCGACGAAGTGGCGCGATACGCGTTGTACTTCGGCTTCGGTCAGGGTAGTGCTGCCGCCACGCAGGTGGACCATTTCGGCCTCGACCTTTTCGGCGAACACTTCCGGGGTAAGGGCCTTGACCAGGATCTTGATGCGCGCCTTGTACTTGTTGTCACGGCGACCGTAACGGTTGTACACGCGCAGGATGGCGTCGAGGTAGCTGATCAGGTCCTGCCACGGCAGGAACTCGTTGATGAACGAGCCCACCACCGGAGTACGGCCCAGGCCGCCGCCGACCAGCACACGGAAGCCCAGCTCGCCAGCGGCATTGCGCACCGGCTCCAGGCCGATGTCATGCACTTCGATGGCGGCGCGGTCTTCCTGCGAGCCGTTGATGGCAATCTTGAACTTGCGCGGCAGGTAGGCGAATTCCGGGTGGAAGGTAGTCCACTGGCGGACGATTTCGCACCACGGGCGCGGGTCGACGATTTCGTCTGCGGCCACACCGGCGAACTGGTCGGTGGTGGTGTTGCGCAGGCAGTTGCCGCTGGTCTGGATCGCGTGCATCTGCACGGTGGCCAGCTCGGCGAGGATGTCCGGGATGTCTTCCAGGGCCGGCCAGTTGTACTGCACGTTCTGGCGGGTGGAGATGTGGGCGTAGCCCTTGTCGTAGTCGCGGGCGATCCTGGCCAGGGTGCGGACCTGGGTGGCGTTAAGCTGGCCGTACGGCACGGCGACGCGCAGCATCGGTGCGAAACGTTGGATGTAAAGGCCGTTCTGCAGGCGCAGAGGGCGGAATTCTTCTTCGCTCAGCTCACCGGCCAGATAGCGGCGGGTCTGATCACGGAACTGCTTGACGCGGTCCTCGATGATCCGCTGATCGTACTCGTCGTATACGTACATAAAAGTCCTGTCTCAGGCATGCAGCTATTCGCGCGCACGGCCGCGCACTCCGCTTCGGAGCCGGGGAACGATAGCAGGTTGCGTTTATGCGCTAAAGTGATGTTTTTGCATATGAAAAGAACCAAATGGACTATGTGAGACTGACTGCCATTTGTGCGCTGGGTGTGGCCTGGCGTTTATAATCCGATGTTTGCTTTGCAGGGATGTCAGCCCATGCTCAAGGCGTTGTGCCAAAGCTTGTGTCTTGCCTTGCCGCTGGCGGCAAGCGCACAACCGGCTTCGGTGGTTTTCCTCAACCCGGGGCTATCCACCGAGGCGTTCTGGACCAGTTATACGCGTTTCATGCAGGCCGCCGCGAACGAGCTGGGCATGACCCTGCGCGTTGAATACAGCGAACGCCGCGCCGACCTGGCGCTGACCCAGGCCAGGGCGATCCTGGGCGGGGCGCAGCGCCCGGATTACCTGGTAGTGGTCAATGAGCAGTACGTGGCGCCGGAGATCCTGCGGCTGTCGCGCGGCAGCGGGGTCAAGCTGTTCCTGGTCAACAACGGCCTGACTGCCAGCCAGGCCCGCAGCATCGAGGCCCAGCCCGACAAGTATGCCGAGCTGCTGGGCACCTTGACGGCCAACGACGAGCAGGCGGGCTTCCAGATGTTGCACCAGATGGTCGCGCAATTGCCCCGTGACAGCGGGCCGGTAGACTTGCTGGCGTTTGCCGGGGTCAAGACCACTCCGGCCTCGCAGCTGCGCGAGGAAGGCATGCGTCGGGCCCTGGCCGACTTCCCTCAGGTGCGCTTGCGCCAGGTGGTGTATGGCGGCTGGAGCCGTCAGCGCGCCTACGAGCAGGCGCAACAACTGCTGGAGCGTTACCCGGCCACCCGTCTGGTGTGGTCGGCCAATGACGAAATGGCCTTTGGTGCCATGCAGGCGTTCGAGGAGGCGGGGCGCAAGCCGGGGCGCGATGTGCTGTTCAGCGCCATCAACAGCTCGCCCGAGGCTCTGCACGCACGTATCGACGGGCGCCTTAGCGCGCTGATGGGCGGGCATTTCACCCTCGGCGGCTGGGCCATGGTGATGCTGCACGATGATGCCCTGGGGCTGGCGGTGAACCGCGATGGCGTGCGCGAGCATCGCGTGCCGGTGTTGCAACCGATCGACCAGGCCAAGGCAACCCATTGGCTGAAACTGCTGGAACAGCCCGACTACGGCATCGATTTCCAGCATTACAGTGCCGAAGGACGGCCGCCCGACTACCAGTACCCATTTCTGACATCACCGATCAATTATTGAAAGACCCTGCTTGAGAGAAGGGCATTGCTCGTCTTAACTGCTGGTGGTGAAGTGCATTCCCATAACCACTACAAGAGGCAATGCAATGGGAAACTCAACCAAGGTCCGCAAAGCTGACAGCAGCGTCGATGCCTGGGCGATCCTCTGCCTGATCGTTCTGGTGGTGGTCACTGCCGTGTATTGGGTCAGCCACCAGTAGACTTGTATTCAAGACCATGATGCAGCCTGAGCGCCTGCGGGAGGGAATCCCGCGGGCGTTTTTGCTTTACCTGTGCTGGCCCTTTCGCGGCTGAAGCCGCTCCCACAGGTACTGCACAGGCCTTGAGCACCGTGGTGTCCCTGTGGGAGCGGCTTTAGCCGCGAAAGGGCCAGCACAGGCTAGCGAGCAAGGTGCAGGGCCAATTGCACCAGGCCGATAAGCGCGGCAATGAATATCAGTGTGAACAGCGTCCCCAGCGCAATGAAATGGCTGGCCTTGCCGTGGGTGAAGTCGCGGGCGCGGTTCTTGCCGCTTTGCACGCCGAAGGCGGCAGCGAGGATGCTGTGCAGCATCTGCCAGAAGGTCGGGGGTTTGCCCTGGCTGGAATCGTCCATGGTGGCTCCTGAGGAAATCAGAGGCAATCAGGGACAGTGTAGGCAATGAGGGTGAGGTTGGCTTTGCCGGCCTATTCGCGGGCTTGCCCGCTCCCACAGGTACTGCGCAGCCCTGAAGAGCAGTGCGGTCCCCGTGGGAGCGGGCAAGCCCGCGAAGAAGCCAACGCCGATTTAGCTGTCGTACCCGAGGTTAGGCGCCAACCAGCGCTCGCTGACACTCACATCCTGGCCCTTGCGCGCGCTGTAGCGCTCGATCTGGTCCTTGTCGACCTTGCCCACGGCAAAGTACTGCGCCTGTGGGTGAGCAAAGTACCAGCCGCTGACTGCCGCCGCCGGGAACATCGCGAAGTGATCGGTGAGGAACACGCCGCTCGGCCCGGTCTCGCCGATGGCAGTGCCATCAAGCAGGCGGAACAGGGTTTCCTTCTCGGTGTGGTCCGGGCAGGCCGGGTAGCCGGGAGCCGGGCGAATGCCGCGGTACTGCTCCTTGATCAGCGCTTCGTTGTCCAGGTGTTCGTCGCGGGCATAACCCCAGTGCTCTTTACGCACCTGTTCGTGCAGCCATTCGGCACAGGCCTCGGCCAGGCGGTCGGCCAGGGCCTTGACCATGATCGAGCTGTAGTCGTCGCCCTTGTCCTGGTAGGCCTTGGCCACTTCCTCGGCACCGATGCCAGCAGTGGTGATGAAACCGCCGACGTAGTCGGTAACGCCACTGGCCTTCGGCGCGACGAAGTCGGCCAGCGACCAGTTGGGCTTGCCGTCCGGCTTGATGGTCTGCTGGCGCAGGTGATGCAGGGTAGCCAGGGCCTGACCGTCCTCACCGTACACTTCGATATCGTCATCGGCCACCTGGTTGGCTGGCCAGAAGCCGAACACCGCGCGGGCGCTGATGAGCTTTTCGTCGATCAGCTTGTCGAGCATCTCGCGGGCATCCTTGTACAGCGCCGTGGCAGCCTCGCCGACCACTTCGTCGGTGAGGATGCGCGGGAACTTGCCGGCCAGGTCCCAGGAGATGAAGAACGGGGTCCAGTCGATGTACTCGGCCAGGGTGCGCAGGTCGATGTCTTCCAGCACCTTGACGCCGGTGAAGGAGGGCACCGCTGGCTGATAGCCAGCCCAGTCGTACTGAGGTTTGGCGGCGACAGCCTGGGCATAGCTCAGGCGCTCGGTGCGGGCGCTGCGGTTGGCGGTGCGCTCGCGTACTTCCACATAGTCCTGGCGAGTTTTCTCGACGAAGCCCGGCTTCAGTTCTTTGGACAACAGCTGAGTGGCCACGCCGACCGCACGCGAGGCGTCGGTCACATAGACTACGGCGTCGTTGCTGTACTTCGGTTCGATCTTGACCGCAGTGTGCGCCTTGGAAGTGGTGGCACCGCCGATCATCAGCGGCAACTGGAAGCCTTGGCGCTGCATTTCGCGGGCAACGTGGACCATTTCGTCCAGCGACGGCGTGATCAGGCCGGACAGGCCGATAATGTCGCACTTCTCGTCGCGGGCGGTTTGCAGGATCTTCTCGGCCGGCACCATCACGCCGAGGTCGACGATGTCGTAGCCGTTGCAGCCCAGCACCACGCCGACGATGTTCTTGCCGATGTCGTGCACATCGCCTTTTACCGTGGCCATCAGGATCTTGCCTTTGGCTTCCGGCTTGTCGCCTTTCTCGGCTTCGATGAACGGGATCAGGTGTGCTACCGCCTGTTTCATCACGCGGGCCGACTTGACCACCTGGGGCAGGAACATCTTGCCCGCGCCGAACAGGTCGCCGACCACGTTCATGCCATTCATCAGCGGGCCTTCGATCACTTCGATCGGGCGTGCGCACTGCTGGCGGCATTCCTCGGTGTCTTCGACGATGAACGCGGTGATGCCCTTGACCAGTGCGTGCTCCAGGCGTTTTTCCACCGGCAGCGAGCGCCACTCTTCGTTTTCAACTTCCCGGGTTGCGCCGCCGCCCTTGTAGTCGTCGGCGATGGCCAGCAGTGCGTCGGTGCCATGCGGGGTACGGTTGAGCACCACGTCCTCGACCTTTTCACGCAGTGCAGCCGGGATCTCGTCATAGATTTCCAGCTGGCCGGCGTTGACGATACCCATGGTCAGGCCATTCTGGATAGCGTGGTACAGGAACACCGAGTGGATGGCTTCGCGCACCGGGTTGTTGCCCCGGAACGAGAACGACACGTTGGACACACCGCCCGAACTCAGGGCGTGCGGCAGGTGGTCACGGATGTAGGCACAGGCCTCGATGAAGTCGACGGCGTAGTTGTTGTGCTCTTCGATGCCGGTGGCGACGGCGAAGATGTTCGGGTCGAAGATGATGTCTTCCGGTGGGAAGCCCACTTCGTTGACCAGGATGTCGTAGCTGCGCTGGCAGATTTCCTTCTTGCGCGCTGCAGTATCGGCCTGGCCGACTTCGTCGAACGCCATCACCACCACGGCAGCGCCATAGCGCTTGCACAGGCGGGCGTGGTGCTTGAACTGCTCGACGCCTTCCTTCATGGAAATGGAGTTGACGATGCCCTTGCCCTGGATGCACTTGAGGCCCGCTTCGATCACTTCCCACTTGGACGAGTCGATCATGATCGGCACGCGCGAGATGTCCGGCTCGCCGGCGATCAGGTTGAGGAAGCGGACCATGGCGGCCTGGGAGTCGAGCATCCCCTCGTCCATGTTGATGTCGATCACCTGGGCGCCGGCCTCGACCTGCTGCAGGGCGACTTCCAGCGCTTCGGTGTAGTTCTCTTCACGGATCAGCCGGGCGAATTTGGCGGAGCCGGTGATGTTGGTACGCTCGCCGACGTTGACGAACAGCGACTGGCGGTCGATGGTGAACGGCTCCAGGCCGGACAGGCGGCAGGCCTTGGCGATTTCCGGAATCTTGCGCGGCTTGTACTTGGCCACGGCCTCGGCGATGGCCTGGATGTGGCCCGGAGTGGTGCCGCAGCAGCCGCCGATGATGTTGAGGAAGCCGCTGGCGGCGAATTCCTCGACCACCACGGCCATTTCCGCCGGGGTTTCGTCGTATTCGCCGAAGGCGTTCGGCAGGCCGGCGTTGGGGTGGGCCGAGACATGGGTGTCGGCCTTGGTCGCCAGCTCTTCCAGGTAGGGGCGCAGGTCCTTGGCGCCGAGGGCGCAGTTCAGGCCCACGGAAATCGGCTTGGCGTGGCGCACCGAGTTCCAGAACGCTTCGGTGGTCTGGCCCGACAGGGTGCGGCCCGAGGCATCGGTGATGGTGCCGGAAATCATGATCGGCAGTTCGATGCCGTCTTCCTCGAACACCTGCTGTACGGCGAAGATCGCCGCCTTGGCGTTGAGGGTGTCGAAAATGGTTTCGATCAGCAGCAGGTCGGCGCCGCCTTCGATCAGGCCGCGGGTAGCCTCGATGTAGTTCGTTACCAGCTCGTCGAAAGTGACGTTGCGGTAGCCGGGGTCGTTGACGTCCGGGGAAATCGAGCAGGTGCGGCTGGTAGGGCCGAGCACGCCGGCGACGAAGCGCGGCTTGTGCGGGGTTTCCAGGGTCTTGGCATCGGCCACCTGGCGGGCGATGCGCGCGCCCTCGACGTTCAACTCGTAGACCAGCGACTCCATGCCGTAGTCGGCCTGGGAAATCTGCGTGGCGTTGAAGGTGTTGGTCTCGAGGATATCGGCGCCGGCATCCAGGTAGGCCTTTTCGATGGCGGCGATCACATCCGGGCGGCTGAGCAGCAACAGGTCGTTGTTACCCTTGACATCGCTTGGCCAATCGGCGAACCGCGTGCCACGATAGTCGTGTTCCTCGAGCCGGTAGCTTTGGATCATAGTACCCATGCCGCCGTCGAGGATCAGGATGCGCTCTTCGAGTGCGTTCTGGAGTGCTTGGAGACGAGCGCTGCGGTCGGACATAGGAACTACCTGGTCGGGCGAATTTCAGAAGGTGCAGAATCATAACAAAGCTGCGCGGTTTTTAGGTGCATCGCCCATTTGCATGAAAATGCCTCATGTTGGGCGGGCGTCGGCAAAGCAGGGCACCCAAGGACGACCAGGCAACAAATCGTGATGGCTTTCATACCCAGGACTTTCCGCACATGGTGCATCGTATTCTTGCCGGCGTTTTCGCCCTGCTCATCAGCAGTGTGGCGTTCGGGCAAGCCCCCCAGTCGAGCCCGGCTATTTCCTACACCCGGGACATTCAACCGATCTTCACCGAGAAATGCGTGGCCTGCCACGCCTGCAACGACGCGGCCTGCCAGCTGAAGCTGGAAAGCCCCGAAGGCGCGGTGCGCGGCGCTACCAAGGTTCCGGTGTACCAGGGTGAGCGCAGCAAGGCAGTGCCCACCACGCGGCTGTTCTACGACGCCCACAGCGAGGGCGAATGGCGCAAGAAGGGCTTCTACTCGGTGCTCGATAACCAGGGTAGCCAGGCTGCGCTGATGGCGCGCATGCTCGAGCTGGGGCACAAGACCCCGCTCACCCCCAACGCCAAGCTGCCCGAGGAAATCGTCCTGGGCCTGAACCGCAACAACATGTGCCCGTTGCCGCATGAGTTCGATGCCTATGCCGGCGCCCACCCCAAGGAAGGCATGCCACTGGCGGTGACCGGCCTGACCGACAAGGAATACGACACCATGCGCCGCTGGCTGGCCGCAGGTGCACCGGTCGAGCACCAGCCGATCAAGCCAAGCGCGGCCGAAGCCACTCAGATTGCCGATTGGGAAGAGCTGCTCAACCGCCCGGGTTCCACCGAGGCGCTGGTCGGCCGCTGGTTGTACGAGCACCTGTTCCTGGCGCACATCTACTTCGTGGGTGGCGAGCAGGGCCACTTCTTCCAGTGGGTACGTTCGCGTACACCGAGCGGCCAGCCAGTCGACCTGATCGCCACGCGCCGCCCCAATGACCCACCGGGCACCGACTTCTACTACCGGTTGATTCCGGTGCAGGGCGTGATCGTGCACAAGACGCACATCACCTACCCGATGGGGCCGCAGAAGCTCAAGCGGGTCAAGCAACTGTTCTACGCCGGCGACTGGCATGCCACTGCACTGCCAGGCTACGGCCCGCGCCACCGGGCCAACCCGTTCGAAACCTTCGAAGCGATCCCGGCCGTGGCGCGCTACCAGTTCATGCTGGATAACGCCGAGTACTTCGTGCGCACCTTCATCCGTGGCCCGGTATGCCGTGGGCAGATCGCCACCGACGTGATCCGCGACAACTTCTGGGCGTTGTTCCAGGAACCGGCCCACGACCGCTACATCACCGATGCCAAGTACCGTGGCGAGGCCACGCCGTTGCTGGCCATGCCTGGGCAGATCGATGACGTGGGCAGCGTGCTGAGCCTGTGGCACGCCTACCGTGACAAGCGCAACGAGTACGAAAAACTGCGCCGCGAAGCCTATGCCGACATGCCGGCACCGGGCTGGGCGACGCTGTGGGCCGGTAACGACAACGCGCTGCTGAGCATTTTCCGCCACTTCGACAGCGCTGCGGTGACCAAGGGCCTGGTCGGTGACGTGCCGCTGACCGTGTGGCTTTTCGACTACCCGTTGTTCGAGCGCACCTATTACCAGCTGGCGGTCAACTTCGATGTATTCGGCAACGTCTCGCACCAGTTGCAGACGCGCCTGTACTTCGACCTGATCCGCAACGGAGCCGAGGTCAACTTCCTGCGCCTGATGCCGGCCGACCAGCGCAAGGCGATCCTCGGCGACTGGTACCAGACCAGCGGCAAGGTGAAGATGTGGATGGATTATGAAGACATCGACACCGACACCCCGAGCGGTATCCAGCTCGACCCGCGCAACCCCAAGCGCGACTTCGGCCTGAAGCTGTTGCAGCGTACCGGTAGCCTGAATGCCGCGCCTGACCCGATCAACCGCTGCCAGGGCGCGTTCTGCTCACGGCCGCAGGTGAGCGAAGAGTTCCGCAATGCCGAGCAGTCGCTCAGCCGCCTGGTGTCGCGCCCGGCTGCCGGGCTGAAGGTGATCAACCAGCTGCCCGAGGCGACCATGCTGCGCATCGAAGGGCAGGGTGGCCAGCGCCAGGTGTACAGCCTGTTGCGCAACCGCGCGCACAGCAACGTGGCGTTCCTGTTGGGCGAGGCATACCGCTACCAGCCGGGGCTGGACACCCTGACCCTGTACCCGGGCGTGCTCAGCAGCTACCCCAACTTCATCTTCAACATCCCGACCAAGGATGTGCCGGAGTTCGTCGAGGACATGGAATATGCGAAAGATGACCCGGCCAGGTTCGAGCGCATTGTCATGCGCTGGGGTGTGCGCCGCAGTCACCCAGAGTTCTGGCGCTACTTCCATGACCTGACCAGCTTCATCAAGGAGACCGAGCCGGTCGAGGCGGGCGTGCTGGACATGAACCGCTACGAGAACCTCTGATCGGTTGGGCTGACCTTTCCGATTACCCTGCGGTCGGACTTGCCGGGTGGTCCTGATCGATTGCAAGGGGCTGCTGTGCAGCCCTTCGCGGGTAAACCCGCTCCCACAGGCATGGCACCACTCTCGAGGTCAGCGCTAACCCTCCCACAGGAATGGCACGACTCTCGAGGACAGCACTAATCCTGTGGGAGCGGGTTTACCCGCGAACGGGCGCGTAGCGCTCGCCCTTGCATTCGAGCCTGGGCCTCAATGCACCGGCAATCGCAGGGTACTCCATGCTGTATTCGCTTCAAGCACTGCGGGCGTTCGCCGCCTGGGTGGTGGTCTGCCACCATTTCATGCAAATCTTCTTCGACTTCCAAGCCTCCGGCCCCATCGGCCAACTGCTCACCGACCGTGGCGCCGCAGGCGTCGACATCTTCTTCGTCATCAGCGGGCTGGTCATCTACCTGTCGACCTGCGACAAGGCCATCGAGCCCCGCCAGTTTCTGCTCAACCGGGTGCTGCGTATCGTCCCGGCCTACTGGTTCTATACGGCATTGATGGCAGCCCTGCTGCTGGCCTTCAGCCAATGGATGCCGCACCAGGCATTCACCTGGCACCACCTGCTGCTGTCGCTGCTGTTCATCCCGGCAGAAAACCCCGGTGGCTACGGCTTGTACCCGACCCTGAACGTGGGCTGGACACTGAATTTCGAGATGTTCTTCTACCTGCTGTTCGGCCTTGCTTTCCTGGTGCGCCAGCGTCATCACCAGCTGCTGGTCACCGCCGTGCTGCTGCTGGCCAGCGAGATACTGGGCCGGCTGGGCGTGCTCAGCCGCTTCTACAGCAACGACATCATCTACGAATTCCTGCTCGGCATCGGCCTGGGCGTGTTGCACCGGCGCGGGCTGATCCAGCAGGGCCGCTGGCTGCCGTTGGTGCTGCTGGCGGCGGCGGGCCTTGCCATCTACCACCTGGACGCTTCCCGGCGCTTGCTGCACTGGGGCGTGCCGAGCGCAATGATCGTGCTGGCCTTCGTTGCCCTGGAGCCGGTGTTCCGTGGCAACCGGCTGCTCAAGGCGCTGGGCGACTGTTCGTATTCGGTGTACCTGGTTCATGTGCTGGTGCTGTATGCCGGTTGGTTCGCCAGCCAGCGCCTGCAGTTGAACCCGTACCTGGTGTTTGCCCTGTGCGTGCCGTCCATTGGACTAATGTCGTGGTTCAGCTACCAGTGGCTCGAGCGCGGCCTTTACCGGCGCATGCAGGCCTGGCTGGCGGCGCCACGGGGGCGAGCCCCTGAATATGCGCTTTCCCGAGTCAAATACTAGGACTTTGTTCGAAGGCCGGGTTGGCGTACACTTGGCCGCAAGTCTGTGAGGAACCTACATGAGCGCTATAACCATTACCGACGCCGCCCATGACTACCTGGCCGATCTGCTTTCCAAGCAGAACACGCCTGGCATCGGCATTCGCATTTTCATCACCCAGCCGGGCACCCAGTACGCCGAAACCTGCATCGCCTACTGCAAGCCGGGCGAAGAGAAGCCTGACGACACCGCCGTGGGTCTGAAGAGCTTCACCGCTTACCTGGACGCGGTCAGCGTGCCGTTCCTGGAAGACGCGCTGGTCGACTATGCCACCGACCGCATGGGTGGCCAGCTGACCATCAAGGCGCCGAACGCCAAGGTACCGATGGTCAACGAAGACAGCCCGATCAACGAGCGCATCAACTACTACCTGCAGACCGAGATCAACCCCGGCCTGGCCAGCCACGGCGGCCAGGTGAGCCTGGTGGATGTGGTCGACGACGGCATTGCCGTGCTGCAGTTCGGTGGTGGTTGCCAGGGTTGCGGCCAGGCCGATGTGACCCTGAAGGAAGGCATCGAGCGCACCCTGCTCGAGCGTATTCCCGAGCTGAAGGGCGTGCGTGACGTGACTGACCACAGCCAGAAAGAGAACGCCTACTACTGAGGCTGACGCGCTCTGTCATGTGTAGGAGCGGCCTTGCGTCGCGAAAGGGCTGCGGAGCAGCCCCGGGATATTGGCGGCGAAGCTGGTATTGCCGGGGCCGCCTCGCGGCCCTTTCGCGACACAAGGCCGCTCCTGCAGGGATCGCATTGAACCCACTTCCTTAGCAACAAAGTGTTACTGTTTCAACCCCTGCGACAACAGGCCGCAGCCCGTATTCAAAGGGCTGCAGCCGATCCTCGCCTTCGTCGGGTAGAACCCCTCAGGGTGCCGTGCCAGAATGCCCCCGTTTTTCGACCGGCCCGTCCCGAGGGCCGGCACCTTCCCTGTAAAGGATGGTTTCATGAATGATCTATATACCCGGCGCGCAGTTGTCGCCGGGATGGGCGTTCTCGGGCTTGGCCTGCTGGCAGGCTGCAGCCCGGCCCGGGGGCTCGAGTTCAAGTACGGCAAGAACATGAGCAATGAAATCCTTGGGCGCAAGTTCAGCCTCAAGGACACCCAGGGTAACGTGCGCACCCTGTCGAGCTTCTACGGCAGCATGCCGATGATCTTCTTCGGCTTCACCCAGTGCCCGGCGGTTTGCCCGACCACCCTGGCGCGCGCTGCGCAAATCCGCAAGCTGCTGCGCGGCCGCGATCGCGACCTGTTCCAGGTGGTGTTGATTACCCTGGACCCGGAGCGCGACACCCCCGAAGTGCTCGATGCCTACGTCAAGGCGTTCGACCCATCGTTCACCGCGCTGACCGGCACCCCCGAGGAAATCGCCGCGGTGGCCAAGGAATTCAAGGTGTTCTACGAGAAAGTCCCGGCCGGTGACACTTATACCGTCTCTCACTCGTCCACCAGCTACGTCTACGATACGCGTGGCACCCTGCGCCTGAGCCTGGGCCATTCCCTGACCGCCCAGGAATGCGCCGAAGACTTGGTCACCCTGATGGAGATCTGCTGAATGTCGATGCAACCGATCAAGCAAGGCCTGGCTGCCCTGGCCCTGTTGGGCCTGGCGCTGCCGGCCCTGGCCCAGACCACCGTGAGCGACGCCTGGGTCCGTGCGACTGTGCCGCACCAGCAGTCCACCGGCGCCTTCATGACCCTGACCGCCAGCAGCGACAGCAAGCTGGTGGGCGTGGCTTCGCCTGTGGCCAAGACCGTGCAGGTGCACGAGATGACCATGAACGGCGACGTGATGGGCATGCGTGAGGTCAAGGCGGTCGAGCTGCCGGCCGGCAAGGCGGTGACCCTCGATCCTAATAGCCTGCATGTGATGCTGATGGGCCTGAACAACCAGGTGAAAGAAGGCGAGAAAGTGCCACTGACCCTGACCATCGAAGATGCCAAGGGGGACAAGGAAACTCTGGATGTGCAGGCCGAAGTGCGTGCGCTCAACGCCGAGGCGGGCGCTGGGCATGATCACATGCACATGAAGCACTGATCAGGCTGAACCCTTTGGGGGCGCTTTGCGCCCCATCGCGACACAAGGCCGCTCCCACAGGAGAACGCTTATCCCCTGTGGGAGCGGCCTTGTGTCGCGATGGGCTGCCAGGCAGCCCCCGGTTCAATCAGCTGCGAAACTTGGGCAGCGGCCTGTCGAGGGTCAGCGAGGTCAAGGTCTTGCGGACCTGGGCCTCATCGGCCTCCAGGGCCTTGAGACTTGCGCGGATCTTGCCGGCGGCGGGCACGTCGCCCTGCCGGTCGATCCAGTCGGCTATCTCCTTGCAGGCACTGCTCAGGCAGGCCTGGCGCTGGTTCATCAGCGACAGGAGGGTGGTGAGCTCTCTTTCGGACATGGCAGGATCCTCCATTCAGCCTTGTCAGTGTAGCAGTGGCTGGCCGGCCTGCCTGAGGCCGGCTGTCGCAGCTCAGCCCTGCAGGCAGGCGCTGCGATAAGCCCCTGGCGTTACCCCATAGGCCTGCTTGAACTGCCGGCTCAAATGGCTCTGGTCGGCAAAGCCCAGGTCGAACGCCACCTCCGAGGCAGCCCACCCACGCTTGAGCATTTCCCGCGCACGGGCCAGGCGCCGCTGCTTCAGCCAGGCATGTGGCGGCAGGCCGGTGGCCTGGCGGAACACCCGGGCGAAGTGGAACGGCGACAGGTTGACCGCCGCCGCCAGAGCTTCGAGCGAGGGCGGGTCGGCCAGCTGGCTTTCCAGCAGCTCACGGGCGCGGGCCACTGCCAGCGGCTCGTGCCCGGGGGCGGCGGGTTCGGCGCATTGCCCGTGCCGTTGCACCAGGGCCAGCACCGCCTGGCGCCAGGCGGTCTGCTGCTGCAGGGCACTGGCGCCGGCTTCGGACAGTTGGTGCAACTGGCTGAAGGCAATCGCCAAGGCCGGGTCGTGGATCACGCTGTCCTTGAAGCTGGGCATGCCGTGGCGGCCCAGTTCCAGTTCGTCGAGCACCCCGGTTACCCGTTCATGTTCCGGGTAGAACCCACGGTAGCGCCAGCCCGCTTCGTGGGCGGTGGCACCGGTATGCAGCTCGTCGGGGTTGATCAGCACCATGCTGCCGACCGGCGCCAGGTGCTCGCTGCCGCGATGCCAGAAGCGCTGTGCGCCCGACTCGATCACGGTGAAGACATAGCCTTCATGCACATGCGGGGCGAAACGCTGCTGGAAATAGCGCGCGTGCAGCATCTCGACGTCGCCCAGTGCCGGCGCCTGCCAGAGGTGTGTCTGCTCGCGCAGGGGCGTGCTCATGCCAGCCAGCTGCGCAGGAGGAAGAAGATCAACATGCTCACCAGCATGCTCAGCAGCACGCTGCGGGTCAACAGCACCAGGGCAATGGCCACCAGCGAGCCCAGCAGGTAGGGGTTGAGCAGGCTCAGGTTCAGCTGGTGCTCGGGCATGAAGATGATCGGGCCGCAGATAGCGGTGAGCATGCCCGGCACGGCAAAACCGAGGAATTGCCGTGCGTTGGAGCTCAGGCGCAAGGGCAGGCGCGGCTCCAGGAACGCATAGCGGTTGAGGAACACGATGGCGCCCATGGCGAAAATAAGGATCCAGGTCATGCGCGGGCTCCGGCGAATTTCTGGCAGATGAAACCGGCGCTCATGCCCAGCAGGCCTGCGGCCACCAGGGCGGTTTCCCAGTGCCAGTAGCTGAACAGCACCGAACAGAACAGCGACACCGCCACGCACACCAGCGTGGCCAGGTTGCGCACCAGTGGCGCGATCAGGGCGACGAAGGTGGCGACGATGGAGAAGTCCAGGCCGAGCTGGTCCAGGTGCGGAATGTTCTGCCCCAGCAGGATACCGGCCAGGGTGAACAGGTTCCAGGCGACGTAGAAGGTCAGGCCCACGCCCAAGGCGTACCAGCGGTTGAACTGCTGCTGGTCGTACTGACTGGTCAGGGCGAAGAACTCGTCGGTCAGCAGGAAGCCCAGGCCCAGTCGCCAGCGCAGCGGCTGGCTGGACAGCACCGGGCGCATTGTCAGGCCATACAGCAGGTGCTGCGAGGTCAACAGCAGGGTGGTCAGCAGGATCGACGCCAGGTTGGCGCCGCCCTTGAGCATGCCGATGGCCACCAGTTGCGCGGCACCGGCGAAGACGATGGCCGACAGCCCTTGCCCCTGCCAGGCGCTGAGGTTGGCTTCGATGGCCATGGAGCCGGCCAGCAGGCCCCAGGGGGCAACGGCCAGGGACAACGGGAGAATGGCGATGGCGCCGTGGAGAAAGGCTTGGCGGGCGATGTGGGGCATGGTGGCTGCAGTGCGTGTAGGTGGTAGGCCAGCATGCCAGACGGGGCGGGGGATGGCTTGAACGATCTTGCTATGCCTGGCACGGTCCCTTGTAGGAGCGGCCTTGTGTCGCGATGGGGCGCGCAGCGGCCCCGGCAATATCTGCAGCGAAGCTGAAATCCTGGGGCCGCTGCGCGCCCCATCGCGACACAAGGCCGCTCCTACACGGGAGCCGTGTCCGTGTTAAGGACGGCTGGTCAGGTGCTGCTGCGCTGTCACGCAGCCGTTGGTGTCCACGGCCTTCTGCAGCAGGCTCTGGCGGTGCTGCGGGTCGAGGTCGCCGAGCAGGCGGTATACCTCGGCCTGGTAGTCACGCTGGCGCCCCCACTGCATTTCCAGGCCTTGTGGCCGGTTGCGGTTGCAGGCTAGGCGCGTGGCCGGTTGCGGGTAATAGGGCGCATACACGGTAGCCATGTTGGGGATGGCCTCCAGCGCAGTCCGGTACTCGCTGCTGACGTTATAAGGCGGGCACCAGGTGGCGATGGCCGGCGCCGGTGCTGCAAAGCCCTGTCTGAGGCTGGCTTCGAGCAGCGGGCAGGCGGCATCCGGGATTTGCGCGGCGGGCAGGTAGGTCATGTAGTACAGCGCCAGGCGGTACTGTGCGACCGGGTGGCCCAACTCCACGGACTTTTTCAGCAAGGCGACTGCTGTCGGCAGGGTGTGGGCCATGGCCTGGCCCTGGCGGCTGAGCTCCGGGTCGCCGCCGATGGCCGTGCGCAGCGTGCTGGCGCCGTCGTCCTGGCTGTCTGCCTGCTCCAGCAAGGGCAAGGCCTGGCGGTAGAGCAGGTCGGCATGAGGGTCGATGCGCACTTCCAGCGCATGCGTGGCCAGTGGCATCAGGGCGATCAACAGTGGGGGCAAGCGCAGCATGCGGCTCACAGGCAAGCTCCATGGGGTGCCAGGTACTGATGGATGGCTTCGATGTTCATGGCGGTCAAGCGTGCGCCTCGGGCAGATCGGAACGACGGCCTATTCTAGCCACCCAAAGGGTCTGGCCGAAAGTCCACCCGGCAACTGTCAGACGAGCTTGATCGGCGTGACCTTGCGCTGGGCATGTTTTTCCTGGGCCAGGCCAAGCTTGGCGGTAATGACCTTGGCCAGGGCATTGTTGCCCAGGTCGTTCAGGTGCAGGCGGTCGATGAACAGGTCGGCGCCGAACACCGGTGAGCTGCTGAGCATGCAGTTCATGTCGTAGCAGGGGACCGGTTCGGCCTGGCTCTTGATACGGCGGAAGAAGGCCGAGTGCAACTGGCTGTCGAACGCGCCGTCCAGCAGCCGGTCGAAATTCGCCGGTCGCCGCTGTAGCGCGTCCAGCATGGCCTGCTCGCCAGCGGGCAGGCTATCCCGGCACCAGGGCAGCAACGGCTGCAGGATGAAGGTGAGGGTGGAATGGCTGTCTGCCAGCAGCCGGTCCCATTGGCGCAAGGTCCGGCCAATGCTGTCGGCGGCACGGGCCAGGCGCTTTTCCGGGGGCGACAGCGGCCAGGTCGCAGGTGTTGCGACCGAGGGCGTGGCCAACGCCTGGCCGATACGCTGCCATAGCGATTGCCGGCGGGGCGACGTCGAGGGCTGCATGCCTTCGCTGAAACTGTTGAGAAAATCCTGGTAGGCCTTGGCGTGCTGAGGGTCATTCAGGTTGGCGAGGACCTCGCAGAGGGCTTCGTGGGCCAGGGTGTTGAGGCCGCTGAGCACCACCACATGGCCGAGCTGGCCAAGGCGATGTTGGTGGGTCAGGAACATCAGCAGTTCCTGGCTGGCATTCAGCCCGCAGCCGGCCAGGCTCAGCCAGACTTCGCCGGTAAGCATCGACAGGTGCGAGGCCACTGTGTGTCCGTCGGAGCTGGCGCCGATGCCCAGGGCAGCGGAGCCGCCGACCAGCAGGTTGATGCGTGACGCCCCACCGCGTTCGGCCACCGAAAAGCGCTTGCCGGCGCAGTGGCTGTAACGCAGGCCCAGGGCATCGGTGTTGATGGTGCCGGAGCGGTAGCCGGTTTCGTGCACATGCACGGTGTGCGGGGCACGTCGGCTGCCCAGCAGCAGAAAGCGCTGGTAGTCCTGTTGCAACGGCGAAGGCGAAGGGCTCGTGTCAGTCGCGGTCATGGGTTCTCCTTCTGTTGCAGCGGGCGCTTTGCATCACATTCAGGCCGCCAGCTCCTTGACGTTGTACAGCAGGCCGCCAGCGGCGATCAGCAGCAGGGCGACCCCCGAGGCCAGGCTGATCATGCGGTTGCTGCGTTGCGAGGCGATCTTGCCGATGGCGAAGATGTACAGGCTCAGCACGGCAAAATCGATGGCCACCCACAGCATCGACAGCACCACCATGCTCTTGCCGAACGACTCGGTGATCTGGATGAACTGCGGGAAGAAGGCGATGAAGAAGATGATGTCCTTCGGGTTGGAAATGCCCACCATGAAACCTTGCAGCAGCCCGCCGCGGCCAGGCTTGGCGAGCTCGCCCGGTGCCTCGGCTGCTGGCGCCTGCAGGGCGTCCCGCAGCGTGCCGACGGCAATGTAGCCGATGAACAGGCAACCCAGCAGGCTCATGGCGCTGAGCCAGGCCTTGTCGATGGCGGCGCTGGTGAGGATGATCCAGGCCGCCGCGCCGATCAGCACCAGTGATGCCCAGTTGGTGCCGACAGCCGTGAACATGGCCTTGCGTGAACCGGAGGCGGCCGCGGTGTTGACGATCAGTGCCACCACCGGGCCGGGGGTGGCGATCAGTAGCAGGACAGTAAGGGCGTAGGTAGCGGTGAGTGCGGTATTCACGGTCAGGTCTCGATCAGTATGTCGGGTGTTGCCGGCTGTACGGCATGGGCGTGGAACGGGCAGCGGGACGGGTTGAGCGACCCTGCCTCCTGCAGTTGGTACTGCTTCCACTCGTAGTTGTCGGCATCGCCGAAGAAACCAAGGGTGTCGGGCATGACGCCGTCGTTGTAGTGGTGCACGCGCTCGCGGATGCGTTCGCGGATACGATGGCCGCTTTCGGTGTTGACGTTGGCCACTTCGTCGAAGTTCGCCCGCGGGTTGATGACGAAGGTGATGTGTGGCCCCAGGTTGCGGCTTTTCATCTGCTGGTGGCCGGGGAAGTTCATGTTGATGAACAGCGGCATGCCGGCAAAGCAGAACGACCAGGCGTTGTCGTCGGGGTCGGTCGGGATGCCCTGCGGCCAGGGATGCGGGTCGCGCGCGTGCACGCCACGCAACACCTTCCAGGCCAGCGCCTGTTGCTCGGCCAGTGTGTAGTCGGCGGCGGTTTCGAGAAACACCACCAGTGGGCTGCCGATACGCTGCTTGGGTGGGATAGGTGCGACTGTGCGCACGTAGTCGGCCAGGCCCATGGCGATGTCATCGGCCAGTTGCCCGGCGCGGGCGAAGAGGATGTGGCAGGTTGCGCCGTTTACCGCCTTGCGGCCGAACAGGCAGGGAAACTCGGGGTTGGCGAGGACACTGCGAAAATGTTCTACGGCTTTGTAGGTCCAATGTTGCGTGTTGCGCACATGGTCAGCGGCCAGCTCTAGCGCATCCAGGCGATAGCAAGTTCCATAACCCGTCGACATGATTTCCCCAGGCGTAAATTTTATGAACGTTCAAGTCACATGCAGGCAGGATCTTGGTTATGTTTGTTATTTACCTGCATTTTCCGAGACGTCCTTGGCGTTGTAAAACGCGTGGAACTATGACCTACTATTAGTCTTACTCATGCTCAGGGCGTCGCCATGTCGGAACGGATTCAGGCTTTGCACGCGCTGCGTGCCTTCGAGGTGGCCTCTCGCTATGGCTCATTTACCCGTGCCGCGGAAGAGCTGGCCCTGACCCAGGGCGCCGTCAGCCACCACATCAAGACCCTCGAAGCCATGTTCGGCTGCGACCTGTTCGAACGCCGCGGGCCGAAGCTGGCCCTGACCGAGCACGGCCGCCTGCTGGCGCAGGAACTCAAGGTTGGCTTCAAGATCATCGAAAATGCCTGCGCCCTGCTGCGTCAGGACCGCTACGGCCTGCGTCTGAAGGCGCCGTCCACGCTGACCGTGCGCTGGCTGCTGCGGGCGCTGGATGCGTTCAAGAAGGTCGAGGACAACTGCAGCGTGCAGCTGTCCAGCGTGTGGATGGACATCGACAGCGTGGACTTCTACTCCGAGCCCTACGACTGTGCGATCCTCCTGGCCAACGGGCGTTTTCCCGCCGATATCGAGAGTTTCAAGCTGTTCGATGAATGGCTGATCCCGGTGTGCCACCCGGATTACATGGCCCAGGCTCAACCGGTCCTTGCCGACCTGGCCCAGTGCGAATTCCTGCACCCGTCCCCTGACCGACGAGACTGGCGGCGCTGGCTGGCTCGCATGGATGCGCTGGACATCAGCATCGACCACGGGCAAGTGTTCGATACCCTCGACCAGGGCATCTCGGCCGCACAGCAAGGCCTGGGTATTTCGGTGGTCGACCTGGTGCTGGCCAGCGCCGACCTGTTGGCCGGGCGCCTGGTAACGCCGTTCAAGCACGCGGTGGCCACCGGCGACGGCTATTACATGACCTGGCTCAAGGCCAGCCCCAAGGCGCGGCAGATGCACAAGCTGCGCGAGTTCCTGCTGGGCCAGGTGCCGCCGCTGGCCTGCAAGGACATCAATTACCTGTACGGTTGAATACGCGTTCGAGCATGAAGTCGATGAAAACCCGCAATTTCGGCGGCATCTGCCGCCCGGACGGCCATAGCAGGTAGAAGCTGCCACGCCGCTCCATGAAGTCGTCGAGCACGCTGACCAGCGCACCGCTGGCCAGTTCGCGGCGTACGGTGAAGTCCGGCAGGCAGGTGATGCCGCGGTGGTTGACGGCAAAGCAGACGCGCGTCTCGACGTGGTTGCAGACCATCGAGATAGGAATGTCGTAACCCTGCTCGGGGTGTTCCTGGCGCAGCGGCCAGGTTTCCAGCTTGCCGTTGCTGGGAAAGCGGTAATGCAGGCAGGTATGCGCCGCCAGATCGCGCGGGTGCAGCGGCGTGCCGCGTTCGCGCAGGTACTCGGGCGAAGCCACCAGGCAGTGCTGGAAGTACCCCAGAAACTTGGCGTTGAGCCGCGAGTCCACCGGCTGCCCACCTCGCATCACCACGTCGAAGCCTTCGCCGACGATATCCACCATGCGGTCGGAAAAATCCAGGTCCAGCTCCACCTGTGGGTACCGCGCCATGAACTCGGCCAGTGCCGGCATCACCAGCCCGGTGACCTGCGGCATGCTCACCCGCAGGCGGCCAGTCGGGGTCGCGCTGGCCTGGGACAGCTCCTGCTCGGTGGCCTCGATTTCAGCGAGGATGCGCCGGCTGCGCTCAAGGAACAGCGTGCCTTCGGCGGTGAGGGTAATGCTGCGCGTGCTGCGGTGGAACAGGCGTACCCCCAGGCGGCTTTCGAGCCGCGCCACGCGTTTGCCCACGGCCGAGGCACTGATGCCCAACGACTGGCCGGCGGCGACGAAACTGCGGGTTTCAGCCACCCGGTTGAAGACCACGAAGCCGCTGAGGCTGTCCATGCTGCATTCCTGATTGCGGACATTGACGTCCTGGGTAAGCGGCATTGTACCCATCTTTTTCCATAATGCTTTTGGCTTGCAGACTGTTCGCCTCGTTTTCCAATCAAGGCATCTGCAATGTCCCAGACATCTTCCGCACCGCTGCTGGCCAACGGCAGCGAACGCTTGCCCACCAGTGGGCTGCTGGCGCTGGCCATGACCGGCTTTATCGCCATCCTCAGCGAAACCCTGCCGGCCGGCCTGCTCGACCAGATCGCCGATGGCATGCACATCAGCCAAGCCATGGCCGGGCAATGGGTCACGGCGTATGCCCTCGGCTCGTTGCTGACCGCCATCCCCTTGGTGACCCTGACCCAGGGCTGGTACCGCCGCCGTGCGCTGTTGCTGGCGATCGTGGGTTTCGTGTTGTTCAACGGGTTGACCGCCGTGTCGACTTCCAACACTTTGACCTTGGTGCTGCGTTTTTTCACTGGCGCCGCGGCCGGGCTGGCCTGGGGGCTGATTGCCGGCCATGCCCGGCGCATTGTGCCGGTGGCGTTGCAGGGCCGGGCCATGGCCATGGCAATGCTCGGCCAGCCCATTGCCCTGTCGCTCGGGCTGCCGATAGCCACCTGGCTGGGGGCGGGGCTGGGGTGGCGGGCCACTTTCGTGGTGGTCACGGTGGTGGCGCTGCTGCTGGTAGCCTGGGTACTGCGGTCGGTGCCGGACTACCCGGGGCATGCCGCTGGTAAACGCCCTGCGGCCCTGCAGGTGTTGCGCACGCCGGGGGTGTTGATCGTGCTGTTGGTAATCCTCAGCTGGATCCTTGGCCACAACATTCTCTACACCTACATCGTGCCACTGCTGGCGTCGGCCGGCATGGCTGCCGACATCGGTCCGGTGCTGATGGTATTCGGCCTGGCGGCCATGGCCGGAATCGGCTTGGTGGGGCTGCTGGTCGACCGGCATCTGCGAACCCTGGTGCTGCTGAGCCTGGCCGGTTTTGCCTTGGCCACGCTGGTAATGGGGCAGGCGTCGCCGTGGGCGATGTACTTGAGCATTGCCTTGTGGGGCGTGACCTACGGCGGTGCGCCGACCCTCCTGCAGACTGCCTGCGCCGATGCTGCGGGCGAGGGTGGTGATGTGGCGCAATCGATACTGGTAACGGTATGGAACAGCGCCATCGCCCTGGGTGGGATCATTGGCGGGTTGTTGCTGAACGGGGCGGGGGTAGAGTGGTTTGCCGGGGTGGTGTTGGGGCTGATCGCGCTGGCCTGGCTGCTGGCTTGGGCTGGGCGTCGCAGTGGGTTTGTGTTGGGAGCCCGCTAGACGGGCAGTACCTGTCACAGCACTATCGCTGGCAAGCCAGCTCCTACAGAAGCTGCTCCGGTCTGTAGGAGTGGCCTGGTGTCTCGAAAGGGCTGCGAAGCAGCCCCAGGTTTCCAGCGCAAACGCACAAGTGCTGGGGCTGTTTTGCAGCCTTTCCGCGACACAAGGCTGCTCCAAAAGCCCGCGCAAGGCCAGGAAATTGATGTAAGGCAGTTGCCTTTAAAATCCCTGAGCTTCAGCGCAAGGTATTCTTGGTCAGCTCAACCTCGTTCATCAAGGCCTTGGCCAGTGTCGTGAGGTAATCGGCGGCGCCCAGGAACTTGTGGTCGTCCTCCATATCGCCTTCGCGCAGCAGGTGCTTGATATAGCTCAGCAGGATCGACACTTGCTCGTAGGCATCATCAATAGGAATGCCCGGCTGGACCCGCAGCAGATTGATCGGCGGGTTGCCGACCTCGAGGAAGGTCTCTGCGCCGATGGTGAGGATGACTTTGGGTTCGTCTGTCATGTCGTCACTCCTCTTCCTTTTCCTTTGCGCCGAACAGCCACGCATGTGAATGCGCTACCAGCGAGTGAGCGATTTCAGTTGCATGCAAGGCATTGCACAGGCCGGGCTCGCCAGCGTAAGTGCGGCAGTGTTCGTCGAGGGTATCGATAACGCCGCGTAGTAGTTCGATGACGTGGGCGAGGGCGTGGGGAGGGTAGATGTCGGATTTGACGGTGAAGAACGGGGTATTGACGGGACGGCGTGGTGAATTGGGGACGATCTTTTTCATTGTGTAATTCCAGCTTCTTAGCACAAAGGAACTACCACCCGAATCTTTCTCATGGATTTGAGGGTGGCAGCCGTACGCGGGTGTGAGAAAGCCGAGAAGAAGCTAGCAAAGACCCGGCCAGGCGAAAGCCCGCCCACGTACGGCCACCATAGAGGTGCTGCTAGCTTATCTGTCGGGTTCTCATGCCCGGTCACCGAAGCGACCCGGAAACGTTATCCGTGAGGTGTTTCCCCGACAACAGCGATAGTTCGGCAGCGCGCGTAGGATAATTCCTAAGCGGGTTCATTCTGAAGCATTTGGTTTCATGTTCAGAAATGTCTTACAGGATGGCTTTGTTGGCTGTGGGGTGTAGGGCGAGAGGTTGGAGTCAGGGCTACTATGTGTCCGGCACTACATTTTCAGCGCCTGTGAGATCGAGCGCCGCCCGCGCGGCGCTTCGCAGCACAAGGCTGCTCCTACATCTGTTTCTGGCCAGTAACGCCTGTGCCAACGCGCGCGATCGCCTTTTTTGTCCGGCACAATATCGAGGTCGAGGCGAAGGGGGCGCGCCTTTGCTTCAGAAGCGGCCTAGTGTCCCGATCGGGCCGCAAAGACCTCGCTGGCGGTGTTGATCAGTTTGGCCAGCTGACCCAAGGTATTTCCTCACCGCTGGCTTGAGTTGGGGGCGGCGGTACAGGATTTTTGGTGAAATGCCATACCGCCGCCTCCGCTTGTTTTTCGCACTTTAGCGATGGACGCTGCCGTCTGGTGTTAGTTCCTGAGATGTCATGGTTCTGGGTCACTTGCTGTCATGGATATTAATTAGCTTGAATTTCTCTGAAAGCTCAAGAATTCTCTCGATGAGTGCCTCGCTATTTAGTTTGATAAGCGGCGGGAGTTCGTCGAATTTTCCAAACACATTGGCTGGAATAAGCTGTCCCTTTGATACAACTAGGCGAATGTCGGGCCTGATCTCAGATACCTGCTTCCTTGGGGGTGGCCATGCTGAGTCTTCGTTTGGGAATGGAATATTTACGACTCTTGGCCATTCACCGCTCTCCATGGGCTTTCGTATGGTCAGGACATCTTGGTAAGATGTTAGATCAGCAAAGTCTGAAGCGTTTAATAATATTTCTCTAGAGATTATGGGGAGAATTGCTATGTCGGGGTCTTGATATGCCCGGATATAGCCGTAAAGCGGCTCTCGTGTTGACAGTGGAACCGCGAATACGTCTCCGGTAATAATTCTAATTTTTTTCGATTTCATTTTGATAGGTGCCTTTCTGCACATTCTATATAGGTCGGTTTGTTTTTATTTCGATTCCCAATAGGGTTATTCTGTTTGGTCGCTCTGTCTCCGAGTTGAACCTTTTCCATGTGCTCAATGCCCCTTACCGCTGCATATGAGTCTGTAGTGTGTATGATAGTGACAGAACTTAGGTCAATTTTGCGGTGATGGCCACCGCTGAAACGTCTACTGAGAACGCTTGTTGGTACCCCGTAGCCTGAGGCTTTTCCTGTATAAATTAATGGATTTCCGTCTGCATCGGTATGTTTTGGGTCTGGAGCTTGATATACGATGTGAGTCTTGCCGTCATCGGCGCAGGGGTCAATCTCTATTGGGCAGCAAGAGGATACGGCTTTCTTCTTAAGCCCGTATGGGTCAATCCACTGGACTGGATTGACTGCAAAGATGAAGATGTTTAACCCGCCGGAGAAACCAATTGGATCTCTGCCTACAAAGCGGCCAATACTCGGGTCGTAATATCGATATCGGTTGTAGTGGAGCTTGGTTTCGATGTCGAAATACTGACCTTGGAAGCGGATATTGGTGTATCCATTCTCTGGCGGGTCGATACTGATCTGATCTGCTGTGGATCCCCAGGCTTTGTAGCTTCCCTTCCAAAATACCTGGCCGCTGGCGCCGGTAGTTTCCATTGGAGTGCCGAGCTGATCACACTGGTACCAGCCAAGAGTGTCAAACGGCTTCGGCGTTGGTTTTTCCTGCCATACCGGATCCCGGTTGATGTTATAGGGGAAATCATAGCTCGGCTGATGCAGCATCTCCTCAATATGATTCATCACTCCCTGTGCCACAGGAACGAAGGTCCCCGGTTCAAACACATAGTGCGTGGTCTTTCCCTTACCATCCCGACCGCGCTGCTCGAACGCCAGCGTATCGCCGTCCCAGATGAACAGCGTCAGATCACAGCCCAGCTTGTCATCCAGCGCTCGCCGCGCATTCTCGTTCCAGACCGGCCCTGCTTGTAACCGTTTGCGGTACTTCGAGCGCGAGTCCTTGTACACCCGGCGGCCTAACGCGTCATACCCGAACTCGACAACCAGCCGCTCATCCTCGTAGCGCCGCAGCCGGTCATACAGGTCCCAGGTAAACTTGCCTGTCTTGCCGTTCTCAATCCGCTCCTGCAGGTTGCCGCGCTCGTCGTACCGATACTGCGTGCCGCAGTAGCTGCGCAGCACGTTGTCCATCAACTTGTGCGGCGAGTGCGGATTAGGATTGGGTGGTGCCTCGGGGTCCAGCAGGTTGCTCGCCGGGTCGAAGGCGAAGGTTTCCTTCTCGTAATTGCGGCTGGCTTCAAGCAAACGGCCAACCGGGTCGTAGCGATAGTGCAGGTCGCCACGGTTCAGGTCGTCGATGTGGCACAGCTGGCCGGCTTCGTCGTAGCGGTAGCTGCGCGCCGCGATACGTCTGGATTCACCTTGGCGAACCAGTGTCTGCTCCAGCAACTGGCCATTCGGGCTCCAGGTCTGGCGCTGGACCAGGCCATTGCCTTGCACGCGGCCGATCTCCCGGTGCAGATCATCTCGCTCGTAGCTGATCAGCTCCTGGTCATCGAGCTTGAGCGCCAGAAGATGGCCGCTGCCGTAGGTCAGCCAACTGACCCGATGCCCATCGGGGCGGGTGGTGGCGATGCGTTGGTTGAGGGCGTCGTACTCATGCCTAAACACGGCAACCTGTGGCTTGACCAGATAATCCAGCCACTGATGCTCGCGCGTGTTGTTGCCGGCAGCATCGTAGAACCATTGCAGCCTGCAGGCCTCATTGTTGGCCGCCAGCAGGTTGCCATTGCCGTCATAGGCAAAGGTTTCAACCTCCCACTTGTCACCGCCACGCCGAGCGGCCTTGCGCTGGATGAGCCGGCCCATGGGGTCGTATTCGAAGTGCGTGGTCCGGTCGCCATCCACGCGGCGGGTGGGCAGGTTGCTGCCGTTGTCGTAGAGGTAGTGAGTGGTCTCTTTGTCGAAGCCGGTTTCCTTGAGCAGCCGCCCGACGGGGTCATATTTGAAGCTGGCTTCGCTGTTGTTCTCGTTGCGCAGGCGTACCAGCTGGCCGAGCTTGTTCCAGTGGTAGGTGAGGGGTGGTGTCGTTGGCGTTGTGGCGCTGGTGAATCAACCCTGCTTCGTTGTAGGTCCAGGCGGTTCGGCGATACAGGGCATCGGTATGGCTGAGCAAGCGGCCTTCGGCATCACGTTCGAAGCGTTCGGTGGTCTTGTCCGGGTGGATGAGCAACACCAGCTGACCTGCTTCGTATTGGTATTCGGTAACCTCGCCGGCGGCGTTGATCAGTTTGGCCAGTTGCCCCAACGCGTTGTATTTCCACTGCGTGGTCTTGCCTGAGCAATCGGTGTAGCTCGTCAGCTGGCCATCAGGGTTATAGGCCAACGTCTTCTCACCGCCGTTGGCGTCGGTGATGGCGATGGGCAGGTTGTCGCTGTTGTAGGTATAGAGGGTCTTGTTCTCCAGTGGGTCCTGGGTTTCGATGATGTTGCCGCGCTGGTCGTAATCGTACTTCCACAGGCCGCCCTCGGCATCGCGGGTCTTGAAGCGCTGGTCCAGGTCGTCGTAGGCGTGGTGGACGGTCGTGTAGTCCGGGCGTGTGTGCTGCAGCAGATTGCCGCGATTGTCATAGACGTAGTGATCAGCGGTGCCATCAGTATGCACATGCTGGGTAACGTTCTTGTCCCTGTCACGGTACAGCCATTCTTCGTCACCATTCGGGTGGATGATGCGGTAGGTGTAACCCAAGCTGTCATAGAAGTGCTGGGTCTGGTTGCCGTTGGCATCGGTCACGCGGGTCAGGCGAATATCTGGGTCCCAGTTCAATCGGGTATCCAGGCTGCCGTCGTCGGCCCACTCGCGGATGGCCTTGGCGTCGGAGCCTTCGCCGACCCATTCAAGGTTCATGCCCCGGCCCGTACGGTCGGTGTAGCGGGTGATCAGGTGATGGGCGTACTGGTAGGTCCATTGCGCGCCATGTTCGTCACGCGCACTGCGCAGGTCGCCCTGGGCATCGAATTCATAGCCAGCGACTTGACGCTCTGGCTGGCCATCACGCATCAACCACAGGGCGACGATCCGGCCGTGATCGTCCAGTTGCGTGTGGATGTGCTGATGGGCGGTTTCGTACTGGTAGGTCACCAGGTCGGACAGCACAGAACGGTCGGCATGGCGGTGCTCATAGAACAGTGCGATGCGTGCACCGCCCTGATGCGAGATCAGCTCCAGCCGGAACTGGTCACCGTCGCGCACGTACACCTCATGCATCACATGCCCGCGCGCCAGCACCAGCTTGTCAGCCTCTGGTCGTCCGACCCACAGGTTTTCGATCGGGTCGTGGTGATGCTTGCTGACATCAGGCAAGGGGTAGTGCTGGCTACGGCCATCGATGCCGTGGTAGACGAGCGTGTCCCCGGTCAGGTCGAAGCGGCTGGAGAACGGCGTGATCCAGCGGGCGCCGAACGGGCTATGGTCGTAGGCGCCTAGAGTCGAGCGATAGGTTCTGTTCCAGTTGATGGGAAACACGCCGGGTAGCGCGAAGTCCGTGTGGCTGATCGTTTCGCTGCCCAGGGCAAAACTGATGCTGCATCCTGTGCCGCCGGCGACCCCGGCTTTGCGGCAGTTGGGGTCGGCACGGGCAGGGCGTTGCCGCGCGGCTGCTTCGGTGCCGTTCTGTGGGTGAACGCGCCGCACTTGGGTGACCCTGCCGTCGACATTCACGTTGGCCCGCATCACTACAGGCTTGCGCTTGCTCAGGGCCAGCTTCAACGCATCCAGGATCGCCGCCAGGCTGCCTGGGGTGGCCTTGTTGCCGATCTGGGCGATCTTGTTACCTGCCATTCGGCCGAGGCTTTCCAGGCTGAGCGCAATGGGTTCGAGCAGTGCCAGCAGTTTTGGGGCCGGCCCCAGGCCAAGCTGGTCTCTGCTCAAGCCGTAGCCGGTTTTGCGTTTGGCGTAATCGGAGGCTTCGGCAACCAGGCGTAACCCCGGGAAGATAACGGTCAGGGCAGTGCTTTTGACGGTGCCGTCTGCGGCCGAGCGGATAAGGTCTGCGAAGAACTGGCAGATATCCACGACCTTCTGCGCAAAGCCGGCCAGGATGGTTTGTAACTGCCGGTCGATTTCCTTGACGAAGTTTTCCAGGTCGCCCCGGCAGACGTCGGCGAGGGCGTTTTCCATCGCGATCAGCAGGGCTTGGGCCATGCCGTCCTTGGAGGAAGCCCTCGCGGACTTCAACACCGGCCGCATCACTTTGCGAGCGGGACCCATGCCGGGTATCGGTGCAATGGCGAACAGGTTGATGCCAAGGCCAACCCAGTTGAACAGGTCGGCCCGGTATTCCGGAGTGCCCTGGACAAGGCTGATGATGTCCCCGATGGCGTCGGTGGCGGCGAATACCGAACCGGCGACGGGCATTACCTCCGCGACGGTGATGACGGTGCGCCAGTTGACCAGATGGCCGGTGAGGTCAGTCAGCCATTGCGCCAGCAATTCGGTGCTGGCGCCGACATCGTCCTGGTCGAAGGTCTCGGTGGGGGCGACGACGCCGGAGCATTTATCCATGGTGGGTACCCCAGGTGACGGGATGAATCATCCAGGCTGGAGTGAGGGTATTTGGGGTAACGCGTAGAGTGTGTTGTGCGCTCATTAGTGTTCCTGCTGTTCATTCCATCGGGCAGGTGAACGCCGGCATGCAGCCTCCTGGCGCATGCGGGCACGTGTGGTGAATTGCACGGGGTGCAAGCACCGGACACTAACGAGGCAAGGGTTCCGGGTCGCTAGTCCGGCTTCCGAAAAATGTGTAGGAAAGTTCGACTCGTGGCGTTACAGGGTGTTGGGGATGTAATAAGTGGTCACAGGCAGGCCTTTGAACCGAGCGACGTGATGGATGGCACCGGCTGCGCCGGTGTTCGCGGGTGAACCCGCTCCCACATCGACCGTATCGGTTTCAAGGTTTTAGGTAAGGCAGTCGCTCTTCATGCATGGCGCATGCCCAGCGCAAACAGCCGCCATGGAGGTAGAATCCCCCCTGGACAAACGATTCAGAGGTCGACGCGGTGGAGTTGCAGCAGGGCTTTGTCCTGACCCGACATTGGCATGACACGCCCGAAGGCACCTGCGTGGAATTCTGGCTGGCCACCGACCAGGGGCCACGACAACTGCGCCTGGCGCCACAGGTATCGGTGGCATTCATCCCCCAGGCGCAGAAAGCACATGCGCGGGTGCTGCTGGCCAACGAAGCCGGTGTCGAGTTGCGGCCGCTGCAGCTGAAGGACTTTGACCAGCGCCCGGTGCTGGGCCTGTACTGCCGCCAGCACCGGCAACTGATGCAGT
The DNA here is from genome assembly GCF_049486705.1 of Pseudomonas sp. NLJ1. Lineage (NCBI taxonomy): Bacteria > Pseudomonadati > Pseudomonadota > Gammaproteobacteria > Pseudomonadales > Pseudomonadaceae > Pseudomonas > Pseudomonas sp. NLJ1. The sequence goes on from NZ_CP137735.1 coordinate 4,839,911, forward strand.
TGGAGCAACGCCTGCGCACGGCCGGTATCGAGGTGTTCGAAGCCGATATTCGCCCGCCAGAGCGCTACCTGATGGAGCGCTTCATCACCGCCCCGGTGCAGTTCACCGGCCAACCGGATGCCCAAGGCGTGTTCTGCGATGCCCAGCTCAAGCCCCTGCCGGGTTATCGCCCGCCGCTGCGCCTGGTGTCGCTGGACATCGAGACCAGCGAGCGGGGCGAGCTGTACAGCATTGCCCTGGAAGGCTGTGGCCAGCGCCAGGTGTACATGCTCGGGCCGGCCAACGGCACGGCTGATGACCTCGACTTCGACCTGCACTACTGCGCCGACCGCGCCGACATACTGGCCTGCCTCAACCAGTGGATGGCCGAGCACGACCCGGATGCAATCATCGGCTGGAACCTGATCCAGTTCGACCTGCGCCTGCTGCATGAGCACGCCAAGCTGCTGCAGGTACCGCTGGCATTGGGGCGCAACGGCGCGCCGATGACCTTGCGCAGCCATGCCGGTGGTGGCCACGTGTTCGCTGATGCCCCGGGGCGGCTGCTGATCGACGGCATCGAGGCGCTGCGCTCGGCGACCTGGAGCTTCCCGTCGTTCAGCCTTGAAAGTGTCGCCCAGACCTTGCTCGGTGAAGGCAAGGCCATCGACACGCCGTACCAGCGCATGGATGAAATCAACCGCCGCTTCGCCGAGGACAAGCCGGCTTTGGCGCGCTACAACCTCAAGGATTGCGAGCTGGTGACGCGCATCTTCGCCCACACCCGCCTGCTCGAATTCCTGCTGGAGCGGTCTTCGGTCACCGGCCTTGCGGTGGACCGCAGCGGTGGTTCGGTGGCCGCGTTCTGCCACTTGTACATCCCGCAGATGCACCGCCTGGGCTTCGTCGCCCCCAACCTCGGCAGCCGCCCCGACGAGGCCAGCCCCGGTGGCTTCGTCATGGATTCACGCCCGGGCCTGTACGACTCGGTGCTGGTGCTGGACTACAAGAGCCTGTACCCGTCGATCATACGTACCTTCCTGATCGACCCGGTGGGGCTGGTCGAAGGCTTGCGCCTGCCCGACGATGAACACTCGGTGGAAGGCTTCCGGGGTGGGCGTTTTTCCCGTAGCGAGCATTGCCTGCCGGCCATCGTCGAGCGGGTATGGCAGGGCCGGGAAGCGGCCAAGCGCGAGGGCAACGCGCCGCTGTCGCAGGCGCTGAAGATCATCATGAATGCCTTCTACGGAGTGTTGGGTTCGAGCGGCTGCCGCTTCTTCGACCCGCGCCTGGCTTCGTCGATCACCATGCGCGGCCACCAGATCATGCGCCAGACCCGTGCACTGATCGAAGCCAGGGGCTACGAGGTGATCTACGGCGATACCGACTCCACCTTCGTCTGGCTCAAGGGCGCCCACGGCGAGGAGGCTGCAGCACGCATTGGCCGCGAGCTGGTGGCGCAAGTCAATCAGTGGTGGCGCGAACACCTGCGCGAGCAGATGAACCTGGAAAGCGCGCTGGAGCTGCAGTTCGAGGTGCATTACCGGCGCTTCCTGATGCCAACCATCCGCGGTACGGACGAAGGCAGCAAGAAGCGCTATGCCGGGCTGGTGCAGCGGGCCGATGGCAGCGAGCAGATGGTCTACAAGGGCCTGGAGTCGGTGCGTACCGACTGGTCGCCGCTGGCCCGGCAGTTCCAGCAAGCGCTGTACGCGCGGATCTTCCGTGGTGAGCCGTACCGCGACTACGTGCGTGACTACGTGCGGCAGACGCTGGCCGGTGAACTGGACGCGTTGCTGGTGTACCGCAAGCGCCTGCGCCGGCCGCTGGCCGACTATCAACGCAACGTGCCCCCCCATGTGCGCGCTGCGCGCCTGGCAGATGACTACAACAGCCGCCTGGGCCGGCCAAAGCAGTACCAGCGTGGCGGCTGGATCAGCTACCTGATGACCACCGCGGGGCCCGAGCCGCTGGAGAACCCACAGGCGCCCATCGATTACGATCATTACCTGAGCCGCCAGCTGCAGCCGGTGGCCGATGCCATCCTGCCGTTCGTGGGGGATGATTTCGCTGCGCTGACCGATCGCCAGCTCCTGTTGTTCTGACGCGGTGGTACCTGGCTAACACTCGCTGGCCAGTGGCAGCTACTAGTTTCGCACCTCCTTTTACCCTGGAGGCGCGACATGCAGAACCGTCTGAATCCGACCCGAGCATTACCCACCACCCTGGACCTGGAGCGAGGCTTTCAGGACGGCATCCTTGCCCGCCGCTTGCCGGCCTGGCTGAGCGGGGTGCGCCTGGCAAGCCCCGACAGGGCGTCGCAGTCGCATTTTTCGGTCACAGCAGAACAACTGACGACGCTGCTGCAGGCCCTGCAAGACAGTTTCGACTGCCGCCAGCGCCTGCAGCGCCAACTGGCGCCGCTGCAAGGCATTCACGCGTTCTGCAAACCGCTGCTGCAGCGGGCGTTGCAGGAGAAACTGCATTCCCTGCACGACCCGGATACGTTGTTCTACCGCCACACCTACTTCACCGTTTCGCCTGATCCCGAACTGGCCACAGGCCACTTGGCGCAACAGGAAGAGAATCACTACGACATCGCACTTGTCGACGCTGCACTGGCCAATTTCACCGAGGATGAAGCGAGACCGGGCAACCTGCCGCGTAGCGACTGCCTGGTGGATGCGGCGGGTTTGATGGTGCCGGGGGTGAGCGCGCCGGCGTTGGCCAAGATGTGCCGCCAACTGGACCTGGGGGGGCGTTACCAAGAGCACCTGGATACCGTTCTGTACCCGCCCGCCAAGGGGGCCGAGGGCCTGCAAGCCACGCTCAAGGCGCAGCTGGTGTCGAACATGCAGGTAGATGCCTTCAAGGCAATGACCGAGGCGGCCCTGACCCTTGCAGAACTGGCTCTGATCCTGGGGTTGTGCAACAGCGGCGCACCTGGCAGGTTCGAGGGCGACCCAGTCGCCGCCAGGCGTCTGCAAGCCTTTGGGTGCACGCTGGAGCAGGTCATCGTGCTGCATGTCACCCGCACGACACTGGGTTTTACCAGCACCAGACGCGTGCTGGTGTACCTGCCCGGCGACCCGGTCAGCCCCTGGTGTGCCGCGCCAGATCTCGACACGTTTATTCGCAGGACCTTGGGCAAACGCCTTGCCGACCCTCAGTACCAGCGTTTCTTCAGGCGTTTCGTGCGCCTGCGGGATCAGGCCGGTTTTTTTACCCGGGTTACCGACGAACTTGCGGATGTGACCGAAGCAGTTTCGCGGGATATGGAGCAGCACCTGGCTGATTGTAATTTGCCCTTGTTCGACCATCAGGCACAGGCGCGTATCGATGTGATCAAGGATGACGCGGCGTTCATCGCGGTACCGGTGCGCATGATCGACAGCGGCGTTCAACAGGCACAGCGTGAACGTCTGGTGGCCAGTGCCTGGGCTGGGGCAGGGGTAGTGGGGGTGTTCGTGCCGGCCATTGGTGCGGTGATGGTGGCTGCCATGGCTTGGGACATGCTCAAAAACGCATTCCATGCAGTGGAAAGCTGGCGAGAGGACGATACCCGTGCTGCGGTCGAGCACCTGTTGAACATCGCCAGGACGCTCATCACGGTGGGTATCACCTCCGTGCTGGCCGGCGCGGTGATGCGTAAGACCGACCTGGTCGAGCAACTGGTCACGGCGCGGCTCGAGGATGGCAGCGAAAAGCTCTGGCGCTTCGACCTGGCCCCTTTTCGCACCGAGCCGCCAGCGCTGCAAGCTCAGCCCGATGACGAGGGTGTGTATCGCCTGGGTGAGCGTCGCTGGGTGAACATCCAGGGCTACTTCTACGAAGTGGTACAAGGCGACGACGATCAATGGCGCATGCTGCCCAGGCAAGGGCACGGGCCCCAGTTGCGCCACAACGGCGCCGGTGCCTGGCGGGTATGGTGCGAGCAGCCGGTGGAGTGGGATGACACGCACGCCATGTTCCGGCGGCTGGGCGGTGAGTTTCAGCAACTGGAAGGCGACCAGATCGATCACGTGCTGGCCATTCATGGGATGGAACCGGACGACTTGCGCGGCTTGCATGTCTGCGGGCAGGCGGCGGATGCCTGCCTGGTGGACACCGTCAGCCGGGTCAGGCTGGCGAATCGCATCAAGGTATTGGTCAGCCAGCTGCGCGCAGGCGGGGCGGTGACCGATACGGCACTGCTTGCCCGGGCACAGCGCTGGCAGGATACAGAGGGTGTGGCGAATGACGAGCTGGCCGATTACCTGTGGAACCGTCGCCGTTCGTTGCTGGGGCAGTTGTACTACGAACAGTACCCGGTGACCGGCGATACGCAGGCGTTACAGCGCGATTTTGCCAGCCTGCACCGGCTGGCAGCGGAACACCTGCTGGCTACGGCAAGCCCGGACGACCTGTGGATCTCGGCTGCGGCACTAGTCAAACGTATTCGCTGCATACGTGTACACGAAGCCTTGGTGTTCGATACGCCGCAAACCCTGGACCTTGCGCGCTTCGCCCTGGGCATGCTAGACCGCATGCCTGGCGTGGACATCGGTCCGCACTGGCAATTGTTCGACGGTGACGCCGGTACGCCACTGCTCGGCACCCATGGGGGCGGGCGGCAGTTGCAGCTCAGGTTCCGGGACGGCCTGTTCCATCTCAGCGATGACCAGGGGCCGTTGGGCGCAGCGGGGGAGTTGTTCCAGCAGATAGCCAGCGGCTATACCCGTGAGCAGCGCGCGGCACTGGCCATTGGCAAACCGTTCGCCTTGCAGCTACGCAGCGAGCTGGCGCGGCGGGTGGCGCAACAGCGGGAAGTGATCGCCGAAGTGCTAGGCATCAGGCCCTCGAACGGCGCTGTGTTCTTGCCGCAACGCCTGGCCAACGGCCGCATCGGCTACCCGTTGAGTGGCTGGCGCCAGTGCCTGGGCCTGGACCGGGCTGTGGTCAGGAACCTGGCCGCCGAGCTGCGTGACCTCTACCCGGGCTTCGACGATGACGAAGTCGAGCACTGGCTGGAACGGTTGCGGGCGTCGCAACGTGACCCCGCCACGGAGCTGGCCGAGTTGAAACAACAGCTGGGCACGTTGCGTCAGACCCTGAAGGGCTGGCAGGTGGGTACGGTCAAAGCCTGGGCCTGGAAGGCGCGTCGCGAGTTCGCTCGAGGCCTCGTTGACTGTTGGCGCTACCTGGTGCCCAGACAGCTGGGGGCTGTCGAGGCAGACCGGGGCTATTTGCTGAGTTGCTACAGCAGTGACCTGGATGCGCTTCCGGCTATCCCGGCGACGGTCAGCTTCGCGCATGTGTCGGACCTGGCATTACGGTCACTGCAGATAAACACCGTGCCGGATACGTTTCTGCACGCCTTCTCCACGTTGAGAACGCTGAATATCACCAATTGCCGACTGCGTACGCTGGCGTTGACCCAGGCCATGGCTGAGCGCCTGCAGGTGCTGGACCTGTCGAACAACCAGATCGGGCCCGAGGGCGGCATGCCGGCCCTGCTGCAGGCCTGTCGCTCGCTGGTTTACCTCAACCTGTCCCACAACCCGTTGCGCACTGCGCTGTCAGTGGCAGGCCTGCCCCGGCTCAATGCCCTGATGCTGCGGGGGACGCAGTTGACACAGATGCCTGCCGGGGTCGTGGAAGCGCCGCACCTTCATACGTTGGACGTGAGCCACAATGCGATCCGCACCTTGCCCTACGGGTTCTATCGCTCGTACTTGTGGCACGCGGGGCGGGTCCGGCTGGCGGGCAACCCGTTGCTGCTTGACCAAGATAGCTGGAATGAGGTGCTCGAAGACCAGGTGCCGACGATGCTGCGCTGGGTCGACCTGGTGTCCCCCGCTAAACGAGATCGCATGGCCGATATCTGGGGCAAGCTCAATGGCCAGGAGGCGTCGAGAGACTTCTTTCACCTGCTGCAGCGCTTGACCAGTTCGGCCGATTTCCAGCAGGAATTCCTGGCCCGCTACCTGGCACTCAGGGTGCTGCGCATGCTGGTGTCCATGAGCGAACAACCACTGTTGCGCACGGAACTGTACGCGCATGCGCTGACCGAGCACTGCCAGGACAATGCAACATTGCGCTTCAGCGACCTGGAAGTACGTGTGCGCAAATGGAAAGCACTACACGGCAGCGTGGGCGAAGACCCGGAGCGGGCGCTGTTGCATCTGGGCGGGCAATGCTGGCGACTGGATACCCTCGACCAGGTAGGCGGCCTGCACGCCGTGCGTGCCGGCCGGCCTGATGAGTCACTGGAGTTCGCACTGGCCTACCGGCTGGCGCTGGCCGACGACCTGGACCTGCCTGTCGAGCACGACGAAATGCTCAACCCCGGCGTTGCCAACCTGTCGCGGCAGGATATCGACGCCGCCGCGCAGCTGGTGCGGGTTGCCCAGTCCAGGGACGCGCTGGTCGATTATCTATCGACCACACCGTTCTGGAAGGAGCACCTGGCACGCGCCTTCGCTACGCGCCTGAGTACGCCGCACTTCTTTCATGCCGAACTGGAAGGGCTGGTCGAGCGCGACGCAGCGCAAGCGGACATCGACCGGCTTCAGGATCGCGTGCAACAGTGGGAACTCAATGTGACCAAGCAACTGACACGGGAGGCAATGGGCCGCCACCTGGCGGTTGTGATGATACCGGTGGCTGCGCCCAGGTAGCATTACCTGACCTGACCTGACCTGACCTGACCTGGCAGCTGCAGCCGGTGGCCGATGGCATCCTGCCGTTCGTTGGCGACAGTTTCGAAGGGGTGACCGGCCAGCAGCTGGCGCTGTTCTGAAGGGGTGGTAGCTATCTAGCTAATCGCTTGCCGAGCCTGCGTCTAATGTCGGGCCTTTGGATCAGCCCGAGGCGCAACAACGTGACTACACCCCGCCAGGAACTACCGCCAACTGCCGATACGCTGGCCATGGAGCAGGCTTATCAGGACAGCCTCATCGTCAAGCGGCTGCCCAGATGGATTCTCCGGCTGCGTATCGTATCGCCGACCGAGCAGAACATACCGGTCAACGGTTTGTATGAATCACAGCATGCTGCATTGCGCGATGCGTTGAAAGACAGCCTGGCCTGTCGACAGTGGCTGGCAAAGGAGCTTGCGCGAATCGAGGGTATCGACCATTTCGTCAAGCCGTTGCTTCAACGTGCCATGCAAAAAGAATTCGGCATCCGGGAAAATGTAGATGGCATGTTTTTCAGGCGTTGGTACACCTACACAGCTCCAAGCCAGGGCACTGTGTGGGGGCGCTACCCGGTAGCGGACAAGGACTATTTCGAAGTGCCGTTGATCGAGGCGGCACTGGACAACTTCACGCCCGGCGAGGGGCGAAACGAACAGCACAAGGACAACTGCATCGTCGACAGCCTGTCGCAACGGCTCACCTCACCAACCGCACCTGCCTTCGCACGCGTGTGCCGTCAGCTGGATCTGGGCAGGCGCTATCAAGAGCATCTGGACACCGTGCTCAAAGCACCGAGCACCCAGGCGCGCGGCTGGCGCAGCATGGCTTCGACGCTTGCCCAACTGTACAGCTCGGTCATGTTGATCGATGCGTGCAAGGCCAAAAGCGATGGAATACTGAGTGCCGCCGAACTGGACCTGGTGCTGGACCTGTGCAAGAACGGACGGCTCGGCACGTTCTACGAATCGAAAGTGGTGGCCCGGCAACTCAAGGCGTTCGGCTGTGATTTGCAACAGATCGTGATACTGGAGGTACTTCACGAAGGTTGGCTGTTCAACGCCAGCCGCAAAGTCATTGTCTACATTCCTGATGACCCCAATGGCCCCTGGAGCGTAAGCCCCGATCTGGAAAGCTTCACCCGCAAGGTACTGGGCAAGCGTCTGCGGGATACGCGCTATCAGTCGTTCTTCAGGCGTTTTGTACGACGACGTGACAGCCAGCAGTTCTTCTGCAAGGTTGCCAAGGAACTGGTGGACGTTGCCGATTGGGCAACTCGGGAAATGGACCAGCACATGCAGGACTACCCGCTGCCTTTGTTCGAGCACCTTGCCTCCGCGCGCATTGCTCACATCAAGGATGATGCCGCGCTTATAGCCACGCCCGTGTCAGACCTGGATCGCCAGGCCCAGGAAGCACATCAGCAAAGGTTGGCTGCCGAGGGATGGACATTGGCCATGGTGGCGGGCGTGTTCGTCCCCGCACTCAATACACTGCTGCTGGCGGTAATGATCTGGGACCTGCTGGGCGAGCTGTTCCAGGCGGTGGAAGACTGGCGCGAGGGTGATACCAATGCAGCAATGGACCATTTGCTCAGCGTAACCAAAGACCTGGCCGTGGTTGGTGCCACCGCTGTGATATGGCGGGAAGCTAGTCGGGCCTGGGCCAAATTGGACCGGTGGTTGCCAGCGCGCCTGGAAAACGGGACCCAGAAACTCTGGAATGGAGACCTGCTACCGTTCCGTAGCGCTGCTCCTCCCGCTGGGGCGGTGGCCGACGCCATGGGCATCTACCGTGCACAAGACAGAAGCTGGATGCTCATGGACGGCCGTTACTACGAAATCGTCCAGCGCGCAGATGAAGAGTGGCAACTGGCGCCACGAGGTGGCCATGGACCTTTGTTGCGTCATAATGGCGCCGGTGCCTGGCGGCTTTGGACCGAGCAACCTGCCAGCTGGACAGACAAGCACTGGATGTTCCGCCGCCTGGGTGAGCGTTTCGCTCGCCTGGATGATGAGCAGATTGACCAGGCCATGGCCCTCCATGCCCTGGATACAGATCATCTTCGGGCGTTGCATGTGTACGGCCGGCCGCCTGAGGCCGAGCTGGTCGATACCGTAGAGCGGCTGCTGATCGACCGCCGGCTGCGGGCCCTGCTGAACGAACTGCAGCTTGGGCGAGTGCCAGAGGACGCGCTGTTGCTGGCGGAGGCGCGCGCCTTGTCGGGTGTCACCGAGCTCGACGGGCCAGCATTGGCAGCGCAGGTCTCGACAAGGCGGCGCCAGCTGTTTCAACTGGTGTATGACGGGCAGCAGGAGCCAGACGATGCGGCGGTGGCTACGTTGCGCAGGGCATTCCCGAGCCTGCATCGCCGAGCGGCGCGCGAGCTTGTGGATGGGCTCTCGGCAGAAGGTGCAGAGTTTCAGGAACTGGTCAGCGGCACGGTGCCGTTTCGCCTGGTCGAAAGGGCCAGGCTAAGCGTACTGCGCATACGTGTTGCGCGCGCCTGCGAGGCGCTGTTCATCGATACGCCCCAGACCTTGGACCAGGCCAAGGTCGCACTGACTCTGCTGGAGACTCTGGATGTCGGTAGGGTCAGACCGAGCTGGCGGCTGTACGACGGCGATAGCCCGCGGCCGATAATGACTACCGCTGGCGACAGGCAGAACTACAGGTTGGTGCATTACAACGGGCGGTTCGAACTTGAGGACGCGCTAGGCCTCGAGCTGCGCGGCCCCGGCGAGCTGTTCGAGACCTTGGCGGATGCGTTTGCCCCGGCTGATCATGCGGCACTCGGTATCGATGAGCCCTACGGCCCGGGCTTGAGAGCAGTGTTGGCCCGGCAAATGCCCGGGAACAGCAAGGTTATCGCTCAGGTGTTGGGCAAAAGCCCTCGACAGCCATGGTTGCTGACGCCAATGCGCCTGGAGGATGGCAGGGTCGGCTACCCGCTGGGTGGCGGCCTGGGGCGCGTTGCCCGGCCTGCATCTCGACCCCGGGCGTTTGAGGCGCGTCTGCGTGATCTTTACCCAGCGTACAGTGATGAGCAGATCGAAGCCTGGCTGACCACGTTGCACGCTTCGGGGCGCGATACCGACACTGAGCTCGGTATGCTCGAAGAGCAGGCGCGCCGATTGAACGAGCACCTGAAAGACTGGACGCTGAAAGGGGTGCTGGCCGGTGAGCGAACCGAGCGCAAGCGGTTTCGCAAAGCAATCATGCAATGCTGGCGGGAACGGGTGCCCGATCAGGTTACCCCTGAGAATCAACGGCTGTCTGTAACTTGGCACTACAGCGGGCATGACCTGCGCTCATTGCCTGAATTGGGGCCACATTTCACCTTCCCGCATGTTACCGAACTTTCCCTGCGCAGCCTGCTGCTGGAGGAGGTGCCGGAGCGATTCCTGCTTTCATTCCCCAATCTGACGTCTCTGGAACTGAGCTACAACCGGTTGCGACGGCTGCCAGGCAGTCTGACGTTGCTTAATGAACTGCACATACTCGATTTGTCCGGCAATCGCATTTCGCTGGATTTGCCTCAAGCTCAAGTGCTGTCGCTCTGCCGACGGTTACGTTACCTGAATCTTTCGGACAACCGATTGAGCATGACCTTTTCGGTGGCTCAGATGGACCAGTTGGCCGAGCTGCGCTTGCGCAATACAGGGTTGGCATTACTGCCCGAGGGCATCATGGAGTGTGAGAGGCTGTACATGCTCGACGCTTCCAGCAACGTCATCACCTCGTTGCCCCCTGACTTCACCCAGTCCCGGTTGTGGCAGACCGGCTACGTGGCGCTGTCAGACAATCCCGTGTCGGTGCACCAGACTGAAGCGGTGCAGGAGGCCTGGGAAATTCCGGAGACTAGTTCAGTCCCTTACAAGCTGCGTTGGTTGGACCGGCTGGACGGTGAAAAGCGCCAAGATCTGGGTAGCCTGTGGGTCAGCATCGAGCAGATGGATGGGGTGACGAACTTCTTGCAGCTGCTGGCACAGCTCACGCGCTCGAAAGACTTCCTTCATCCTCGATATGGGGAAATGCTGGCTTCACGCGTTTTGGCCTTGATGGAAAAGCTCCTTGATTCACAAGCACTGGCCAATGAAATCTTCGCCAATGCATTGATCGAGAACTGCGCCGACAACGCTACGGTGGTCTTCCAGCAGCTTGAAATCCGCTGTCTTGTGTGGGCTGCCGAGCAGGCTGCCCCTTCTGGTCGCAAGGAGCGAGCATTGGTGAAACTGGCACGGCAGTTGTGGAGGCAAAAGGAGGTTGACTTCATCGCCTTTCGCGACGCTGAGGCCGTAGGTGCGGGCAATGAGTCGATTGAATGGGCGCTGGCCTATTCGATCCGCTTGCGCGAGGACCTGGACCTGCCTGACAACGCGCGGAGCATGCTCCACGCGGGGATCCCGCGCCTTAACGACGTGTCGGTGGCGCGCGTGAGTGATGAGATAAGGCGTAACGAGACAGAGGAAACGGTCGCAGCGTGGATGCTCCAGCAACCGTTCTGGAGAAGTTTTCTCGAGAAACGTTACGTATACGAACTGGAAGTGCCGCCAAGGTTTCAGAGCCAGTTGGCAGAGGATGCCAGCGCCGAGGACACCGACAGGTTGATGGCGGAAAGCAGGCAGTGGACCGAGGAGACCGAGCTTCAATTGACCATCAAGGCTCTGCAACGGCCGGCATGACAAGGGCGCGTTGGACTATGCTCAAGCTACAAGTGACAGAGGTACTTTTTCGGCTCGGGAAGGGGAATGATCTCACTTGGTAACCGCCGGTTACTGTTCATTGAACATGGAGGCCTCTGGGTGGTTTACGCTCGCTCGTCGGATCTTTCGCTCTGATCTGTAGTCTTCTGGTTTATCGAGAGAATAAGGAGATACGCATGCTCGTCCGGTCATTGACCCTCGCCACCTTGCTCGCGCTTGTCGGCCCTGTGTTTGCCGCCGACAGTGACGCGCCGCTGGCCAAGGAACTGGGCAAGGCCAGGCCCTTGGTTGTCATTGCGCCCAGCAGCGCCGACCCGACGTTGCGGGGGTTGAACGAGGCCCTCAAGGACCCGGCCACCCAGGCCGCCTTCAAAGAGCGCAATCTGGTGCTCTACAGCGTTGCCAACATGATGGGCAAGCGTGAGGACAAGAACCTCGAGCAGCAGACCACCATGGCCCTGATCCGCGAGTTGAAGCTGGGTGCCAGCAAAGGCACCAAGGTGATCCTGGTGGGCAAGGACGGCGAGCGGCACATGCTCAAGGACGACGAGGAGGGCGGAGCCATCGATCCGCAGGTGATCTTGAAGGCGGTCGATGAACTGCCTGCCAGCGAAAAGGCCGTGACGGCACCCGAGCCTGTGGCTGCCGCGGTACCGGAAGCAAAAGCCAAGGACAGCAAGCCTGCCAAACCCGCCAAGCCGGCCGCGCCACCCAAGCCGCTGGAAGACTGACCCGGCACAACGGCCCCAACGCACCTTGGGGCCGCTGTGTATCCCTCTGTATCTGCCCACGCCGCAGACCCATTCCCATACAAAACTGCATCCCGCGCGATACATCCACGACATACCGCAACGGCCTAATGGCTCCACATTCCAACCACAGTGGAGCGACACCATGACTCAAGTACGAAACACTCTCGGCCTGCTCGGCGCAGCCCTGATCGGCAGCATGGCATTGAGCAGCAGCGCCTTCGCCGTCGAGCCGTTGGCCCAGGGTTACCAGCTGGCTTCGGCCAAGGTGGCCGGCGAGGGCAAGTGTGGTGAGGGCAAATGTGGTGGCAGCGCCAAGGCCTCCCAAGGCGAAGGCAAATGCGGTGAGGGCAAATGCGGCGCCAGCGCCAAGGCCGGTACCGAAGGCAAGTGTGGCGAGGGCAAGTGTGGTGATGCCTCGTTCGCCAAGACCGACAGCAACCACGACGGCAAGGTCTCGCGCGACGAGTTCCTGGCGGTGGCCAAGGACCGTGCCGGCGACTTCGACAAGATCGACAGCAACCATGATGGCTTCATCTCCGAACAGGAGGCCGCGGATCACCTCAAGGCGATCTACCAGGCCAATGGCAAGGCCATGCCCGAAGGCTTGTTCAGCCACCTGACTGGCAAGTCCTGACCTTCTACCCCATGAACCGCGCAACGCCCCTCCTGCTGGTCAGGCGGGGCGTTGTGCCTGTTGCGGAGAGCTGTTCATGCACCCCACATCTTTATCCTCTGTTCCCTTACAGGCAGGGCTTGGCCTGCGCCGTGGCCTGTTGCCGGAACTGCTGGCCCTGGAACCTGGCACCGTGGACTTTCTCGAATGCGCACCGGAAAACTGGATTGCCGTGGGTGGTGCCTATGGCAAGGGCCTGCCGCAGTTGGCCGAGCGTTTTGCCATTACCTGCCACGGGCTGTCGTTGTCGCTGGGTGGCAGCGAGCCGCTGGACCGCCATTTCCTTGGCCAGACCCGCCAGTTTCTCGATCGCCACCAGGTGCGTCTGTACAGCGAGCACCTGAGCTATTGCAGCGATGACGGGCACCTGTACGACCTGATGCCCATTCCATTCACCGACGAAGCGGTGCGCCATGTAGCCGCGCGGATTCGCCAGGCCCAGGAATACCTGGAGCGGCGTATTGCCGTGGAAAACATCAGCTACTACGCCGCGCCGTACCAGGCGATGAGCGAACTCGAGTTCATCCGTGCGGTACTCGATGAGGCCGATTGCGACCTGCTGCTGGACGTCAACAACGTCTTCGTCAATGCCTGCAACCACGGTTACGACGCCCGCGAATTCCTTGCCGGCTTGCCGCTGTCGCGGGTGACCGGCATGCACGTGGCTGGCCATTACGATGAAGCGCCGGACCTCAAGGTAGACACCCACGGGGCTGCGGTGAAGGAAGATGTGTGGGCGTTGTACGCGGTCGCCTGTGCGCGCTTCGGTGTGCAACCGACCGTGCTCGAACGTGATTTCAACTACCCGCCGCTGGCCGAACTGCTTGCCGAAACGGCGCGCATTCGTGCAGTGCAAAGAACCTCGGGAGGGCAGGCAAATGAATGAGACCTTGCGAGAGCAGCAGTACACCTTGGCCCGGTACCTGCGTGACCCGCAGCGGCATGCACCGCCGCCGGGCGTGGAGGCCCGCCGCCTGAAGATATACCGCGAATTGTTCTATGGTGCTATCGAAGGTTTGCTGGCCGGCAGTTTTCCGGTGATGCGCCAGGCATTGGGCGAGCAGCGCTGGCATGCCCGAGTGCGGGATTTCTATGCCAACTATCGCAGCCAGACACCGTTGTTTACCGAGATTGCCCAAGCGTTCGTCGATTACCTGCAAGGTATCGAACTGGATGCGCCCTGGCAGCTGGAGCTGGCGCACTATGAGTGGGTCGAGGCGCAGTTGTATCTGAGCGATGCCGAAGACCTGGCCCATGACCCGGCAGGCGACCTGCTGGAAGGGGAGCCGCTGTTGTCGTGCGTGGCGCGGGTGTTGGCCTATCGTTGGCCGGTGGAACGTATCGGGGCGGATTACCAGCCAGCGGTCGCGCCAGCGGCGCCGACCTTGTTGCTGGTTTATCGCGATGGGCAGTTGAAGGTGCGCTTCGCGCGCCTGGCGCCGCTGGCGTACCGGTTGCTGGCACTGGAGCAGGGCAGTGGGCGGGCGCGGTTGGAGGCGCTGGGAGGTGGTGTGGAAGAGGGGTTGGCGTTGCTGGAGGGATTGCGCGAGCAGGGGGTTATCGTCGGTACATGTTGAGTGCGGCACGGGGGGCGCCTTGCGCCCCTATCGCGACACAAGGCCGCTCCTACAGAGGTACGCGATCCCTGTAGCAGCGGCCTTGTGTCGCGATGGCCTGCAAAGCAGCCCCCGGCTATATCACTTGGCGAACCGCCCTCTGAGCCAATGATCCAGGCTCAACCGCCCAGCCCCTTTCAGCAGCAGTGGCAGCAACGCCACCAGGTAGATCAGCGGCAACTTGAAGTTGCCAAAGCCCTGGTCGGTAATCGCATACCCTTGGGCCAGCTCGGCCAGGCTCGACCAGTGCGCCGGCCAATGCACCGCGGCGATCGCCACAACGGTCACCACCATCAGCCCCAATGAGGCCAGCCGGGTACCCAGCCCCAGCAACAGCAGTAACGGCAGGGTCAGCTCCGCCCACATCGACAGCTGCCAGTTCAGCTCTGCAGGCAGCAGGTTGAAGGGGAACGGGAAGTTCGCTTGCAGGTCGGCGAACCAGTTGCTGCCATTGAATTTCTCCCAGCCGGATTCGAAAAATTCCCAGGCCAGGAACAGCCGCAACGGCAGGTCGGCGCTCCAGATACCGAAACGGTCGAAGGTGGTCAGGGTGCGGGTCAAGGTGGTCATGCTGGTTTTCTCTCTTCAGGAAGGGCACGTGCGTTACGGCGTTGCTGGCGGGCCAGCTTGGCGGTGAGCTTGACGGCGATGGCGCTGAACATCAGGGCGAACGCCAGCGGGTACCAGCCCCCCATGGGGATGCGTTTGTAGAACGACAGGCAGAACACCGCGGCCAGTACCCACATGCCGGTGCTGTGCAGGGCCTGCCAGGCGCGGCCACCCAACAGGCGCATGGGGGCCTTGAACGAGGTGATGGTGAGCAGCAGCAGGAACAGGTAGCCGAGGGTGCCGGGCAGGCTGGAAGTGAGCGTGCGGCCGGCCCAGAACAGCTCGGGGAATTGCTGGGCGTAGCGGTAGATCAGTACCCCATGCACGGTGTGGGAAAAGGCGAATGCCAACCCCAGGTAGCGCCGTTCCTGCAGGATGCGGCGGCTGCTGGTGCCTGGCAGCAAGGTCACCAGCGACGAGGCCAGGAAGGCCAGCAGGAATAGCGCGAAGGAGCTGCGCGCAGTGGCACGGATTGCGCTGCGCAGGCCGTCCGGATCAGGTTGGCTGGCCAGCACCACGGCGGTCATCGCCAGGGTCAGGCCGGCGAGCGTGGCGAACAGCCTCCAGCCGGAGGGAAGGGTGAGGGGTTTCATCAGGGAGGCTCCCGGGGTGTGGTTATGTAACCGGGAGTGTGTCGGGGTGGGGTATCTGCAGTGTGTCGGCGGTGGTGGGGTTGTGTATCGGATTGTAGAAAGCGCTCAGACGCCGCGTTCCCTGTAGGAGCGGCCTTGTGTCGCGATCGGGCCGCAGAGCGGCCCCGGTAATTTATGCTG
The DNA here is from genome assembly GCF_049486705.1 of Pseudomonas sp. NLJ1. Classification (NCBI taxonomy): domain Bacteria; kingdom Pseudomonadati; phylum Pseudomonadota; class Gammaproteobacteria; order Pseudomonadales; family Pseudomonadaceae; genus Pseudomonas; species Pseudomonas sp. NLJ1. Next base: position 4,855,696 of record NZ_CP137735.1, read on the forward strand.
CGAAGCTGAAAACCTGGGGCCGCTCTGCGGCCCGATCGCGACACAAGGCCGCTCCTACAAAGGACTGCGAGCCATTCATTTGAGTTCGATCTGCGCGCACAGCCCGCCGCTTGCCCGGTTACTCAGGGTCAGCCGACCGCCCATGGCCTGGATCAGCTGATGGGCAATCGCCAACCCCAGCCCGGTACCGCCGGTGCTGCGGTTGCGTGAGCCTTCCACGCGATAGAACGGCTTGAGCACTTCATCCAGTTCGCCACCGGGTATACCTGGCCCGTTGTCGAGCACGCGGATCACGGTCATGTCACCCTCGCGGCATACTTCCAGTTCGGCAGCGCCGGCAAACTTCAGGGCGTTGTCCACCAGATTCACCAGCACCCGGCGCAGGGCATGCGGGCGGGTTTCCAGCAGGCTGCCGCTGCTGCCATGGCGCTCGACCTGGGCGCCACTGTCCTGATAGTCGAACACCAGGCTGTCGAGGAATGCATCGAGGTTGACCCGGCACGGTGCCTCTGTGCTGGTGTCCATGCTGCGGGCATAGGCCACGCCTTCACGCACCAGGTGTTCCATCTCGCCAAGGTCGCTCCACAGCTTGTCTTTTTCCACCCCTTCGTCCATCACTTCGACACGCAGCTTCATGCGCGTGATCGGCGTTTGCAGGTCGTGGGAAATGGCCGCCAGCAATTGCATGCGTTCCTTGAGATAGGCAGCGATGCGCGCCTGCAGGGCGTTGAAGGCCGCGGCGGCGTAGCGCACCTCGCGCGGGCCGCTTTCATCCAGTTGCACGCCAGGCTTGTCCGGGTCGAGGTTGTCCACCGCGCGGGCCAGGCGGGTCAGCGGGCCGATCGCCAGGCGTACCGCCAGCCAGGTGCACAGCAACAGCACGGCCAACTGGATCAGCAACACCACGGGCAGCCAACGTGCCACAGGGACCGGCGATGGGGTTACGTCGATGGTCAGCGGTGCACCATCGGCCAGTGTCAGGTGTGCCTGGAAGTGCGCATTCGGGCCGGGGATTTCCTGGAAGGACAGGCGATAGTCGGCGCCAATGGCCTTGACGATCGAGTCGGCGGCCATGGGCGGGTCGCTGGTCGGCATGGCTTCGCCCGCCAGGCCCTGGTCCAGCCGGTAGCGGTAGGTACGCCGCTCCAGGCGCGGCAACCAGGCGGCGCGTTCGGCCGCAGGCAGGCGGTCGAGGATGGCCACCGAGGTGGCCACGTCCTGCTCCAGGGTGCTGAGCATCATCGAGCGGCTGCTGATGTAGCGCTCGTACGCCTGCAGGCCGAACGACAGGCCGTAGGCCAGCACCAGGCCCGTGAAGAAGATCAGTGCCAGGCGCGAGGCCAGGGTACGTGGCCACTTCATGATGGCGACTCGAGCAGTTGCACCGGCAGCGAGAATACGTAGCCCTCGCTGCGCACGGTCTTGATGCAGCTGGGCTCGCGGGCGTCGTCACCCAGGCGCTGGCGCAGGCGGCTGACCAGCAGGTCGATGGAACGGTCGAAAATGTCGGCTTCGCGGCCCTGGGTCAGGTTGAGCAACTGCTCACGGCTGAGTACCCGCTGCGGGTGGTCGAGAAACACCCGTAGCAGGCGGTATTCGGCACCACTCAGGGCTACCAGGGTGCCTTCGCTGTCGAGCAGGTGGCGCGCGGTGGTGTCCAGCCGCCACTGGCCAAAGCCGAGCAGGCGGCTGCTTTCGCTGATGGTCAGGTTGGGCGGCAGCATGCGCGTGCGGCGCAGCACGGCGTTGATACGGGCCAGCAGTTCGCGGGCCGAGAACGGCTTGGTCAGGTAATCGTCGGCGCCCATTTCCAGGCCGATGATACGGTCGGTTTCGTCGTTGCGGGCGGTCAGCATCAGCACCGGGGTATTGCGGTGCTTGCCGGCGCGCAGCTCGCGGCACAACAGCAGGCCATCGTCGCCGGGCATCATGATGTCGAGGACGATCAGGTCCACGCTGTTGGCTTCGAGAAAGGCGCGCATCTGCCGGCCGTCGGCGACGATGCTGGTGCGCAGGCCGTTCTTCTTCAGGTAGTTGCCGACCAGTTCGCGGATTTCGCGGTCGTCGTCGACGATCAGAATGTGATCGACATGTTCCATGCGCTGCGTTCCTGTGCAAAAGGGATGGGCGCAGTGTACCGAGCGCGTTCGCGCTTGCCTGCGGGGCTTTGTATTGCAGTGTATCTCGCTCGTGTACAGACACAGGAGGAAGCACATCACAGCTTCGGGCGACACATGCGGGATACCTGGCCGGCGTGAAATGGCTCTCGACCGGGGAGCACGACTCCCCACCCTCAAGCGTTACACAGGAGAGATGCCATGAACTTCAAAACCTTCGCCCGTGCCAGTCTGTTCGCCGTGCTCAGCATCGGCGCCATTGCCGCCCAGGCCTCCACCATGCCGATGGACGACACCGGGGTCATGCAGTACCGCTACGGTGATCACCTGGACGTGAAGAAAGTGCTGTCGATACAGGATGACCAGAGCGACGCCTGCGGCCTGGTGAATACCCGCATGGACTACCTCGACTCCAAGGGCCAGCAGCAGAGCGTGCAGTATCGTACCTACGCCACCGGCGGTTGCCATGAAAATTGATCGCCGCTTGTTGGTTGGCGGAATTGCGGTGGTGCTGGCCGGCCTGGGCCTGGCCGGGCACCTGATGGCCCGCGACAGCTACGGTGCCATGCCGTCGCTGTCGGGCGCCAGCCAGTGGCTGAACTCGGCGCCGCTGGATGGCCCCGGGCTCAAGGGCAAGGTGGTGCTGGTGGACTTCTGGACCTGGGACTGCATCAACTGCCGACGCAGCCTGCCGCATGTGAACGAATGGGCGCGGCGCTATGCCGACCAGGGCCTGGTGGTGGTCGGCGTGCACACCCCGGAATACGACTACGAGCACGATGTGGTCACCTTGCGTGACAAGGTGACCAGGCTGGGGATCGGTTACCCGGTGGCGGTGGATAACGACTACAAGGTGTGGAACGCCTGGGGCAACCAGTTCTGGCCGGCACACTACTTTGTCGACCGCAAAGGGCAGGTGCGCCATGTGCACTTTGGCGAAGGGGATTATGGTGGGCAGGAACAGGTTATACAGGCGTTGCTGGATGAGAAAGGGTGAGTGGTCTGTGCCGGCCTCTTCGCGGCGGTTCGACGACTCGATGAACCCGCTCCCACAGGTACTGCACCGCTTGCAAGCTGTGCGATCCCTGTGGGAGCGGGTTCACCCGCGAAGAATCCAACAACGATCTGTCAGGTGAAACTGGCAAAATGCGCCTGCATCCGCGCCGCATCCGCCTGGCGCCCGCTGAACAGTTCGAACGCCTTAACCGCCTGGAACACGGCCATGTTACTGCCATCCAGGGTGCGGCAGCCCAGCGCCCGGGCGGCGCGCAGCAGTTCGGTCTCCAGCGGGAAGTAGATGATTTCCGCCACCCACAGGCGCGCATGCAGCAGCTCCACCGGCAGCGGCGTGCCCGGCAGCTTGGCCATGCCCACCGGCGTGGTGTTGACCAACCCGTCCGCCTCGGCCAGGGCCGTGGCCAGGTCGGTGCCGACCACGGCACGCCCGGCACCGAAATGGCCATTCAGGTTGTCCACCAGTGCCTGCGCACGGGCCGCGTCCACTTCGAACAGTACCAGCCGTTCGACCCCTTCACCCAGCAGGGCATGGGCGACGGCCGAGCCTGCACCACCGGCACCCATCTGCACAACCTGGCGCCGTGCCACATCCGGCAGGCCACGGCGCAAGCCTTCGGCAAAGCCCAGGCAGTCGGTGTTGTGGCCAACCCGCTTGCCGTCCTTGAGCACCACGGTGTTCACCGCGCCGATGCCGCGGGCTTCGTCCGACAGTTCGTCGAGCAACGGCAGGATCGCCTGCTTGAACGGGTAGGTGATGTTGAGCCCGGTGAAACCGGTGTGCTGGGCCGCGTCGAGCAAGCCGGGCAGGGCGCTGTCGTCCAGTTGCAGCTGGTCGGCATCGATCAGCCGATACAAGTAGCGCAGCGCCTGGGCATCACCTTCGTGCTCGTGCAGGGCTGGGGTGCGCGAAAGCTGGATGCCGCGGCCGATCAGGCCGGCGAGGATGGCTTGCTGGCTCATGCGCTGTGCTCCTGCAGCATTTCGGCGAAGTGGCTGAGGGCCATGCGGTAGCCATGGCTGCCCAGGCCGCAGATGACCCCGACGGCGATGGACGATACGAACGACAGGTGACGGAACGGTTCGCGCTTGTGCACGTTGGACAGGTGCACTTCGATGACCGGCACTTCGCTGGCTACCAGGGCATCGCGGATGGCCACCGAAGTGTGAGTCCAGGCACCGGGGTTGATCACGATGCCGGCGCAGCGGCCACGGGCGGCATGGATCCAGTCGATCAGTTCGCCCTCATGGTTGGTTTGACGGAACTCGATTTCCAGGCCGTGGGCATGGGCGGTATCGGCACAGCCCTTGGCCAGGTCGGCGAGGGTTTCGTAGCCGTATTGGGCAGGCTCACGGGTGCCCAGCATGTTCAGGTTAGGGCCGTTGAGCACGAGAATAATGGGCTTCATGACGGGCATCGCTTTGTTGTTGTTGGATGCGTTTAGTTTTGTACCGCCTGGTTAGTTTAGTCAATTGGACTAAACCGCTGCACCCGGAAAGTGGGCGATTATCGAACCCTCAACACACCCTCTGTAGGAGCAGCTGAATTACAAAATTGTAATTTTCCCGCCACCGCCCCGATAAGCACGGCTTTCTACAGTCCCTCGCCAAAGCTCGCCGACGAGGACCTGTTTCGTGCCCATCTCCCGCAAGACCGCCTTGCTCTGCCTGTTGCTGGCCGGCGCCGCCAGCGCCCAGGGCAACCAGAGCCTGAGCCTGCCCCAGGCGCTTGATGCCGCCTTTGCCCAGAACCCGGAGCTGGCCGCGGCTGGCCGGGAAATCGGCATTGCCGATGGCGAGCGGCGCCAGGCCGGGTTGATCCCCAATCCGGAACTGTCCTGGGAGGTCGAGGACACCCGCCGTGACACCGGCACCACCACTGTCACTCTCAGCCAACCGCTGGAGCTGGGCGGCAAGCGCGGCGCACGTGTCGCCGTGGCCGGTGCCGGCCAAGCCATTGCCAAGCTGGACCTGGAGCGCCAGCGCAACGGTCTGCGCGCCGATGTGGTGCAGGCCTTCCACGCGGCCCTGCGCGCACAGACCGCGCTGGAGCTGGCGCAGCAATCGCAGGCATTGACCGAGCGTGGACTGCGGGTGGTGCAGGGGCGGGTGACCGCTGGCCAGTCATCGCCCGTTGAGGCCACCCGGGCCCAGGTGCAGCTGGCTCAGGCCCAGGCCGAAGTGCGTCGTGCGCAAACCCAGCGCAGTGTGGCCTACCAGGCCTTGGCATGGTTGACCGGCAGCCCGTTGGCAAGCTTCGACCAGTTGCAGGCAGCCAACCTGTCCCCTGGCGATGCGCCCAGCGCCGACGCCCTGCTCGATCAGGTCGAGCAGACAGTCGAATGGCGCCTGGCTGCTGCCCAGGTCGAGCGCGGCGACGCGACCCTGGGTTCGGAAAAGGCCCTGCGCATTCCCAACCTCACCGTCAGCCTGGGCAGCCAGTACAGCCGCGAAGACCGCGAGCGGGTCAATGTGGTGGGCCTGTCGATGCCCTTGCCGCTGTTCGACCGTAACCAGGGCAACGTGCTGGCCGCGGCCCGCCGCGCCGACCAGGCGCGTGACCTGCGCAACGCCGTGGAGCTGCGCCTGCGCAGTGAAACCCGCAGCGCCGTGAGCCAGTGGGCCACGGCCATGCAGGAAGTGCAGGCCTATGACCGCACCATCCTGCCCTCTGCCCAGCAGGCCGTGGACACCGCCACACGCGGTTTCGAAATGGGCAAGTTCGCCTTTCTCGATGTACTCGACGCCCAGCGCACGCTGATCGAGGCGCGCGGGCTGTACCTCGAGGCACTGGCTTCGGCGACCGACGCGCGGGCGCAGGTCGAGCGGATTTATGGCGACCTCGGTTCACTGTAGGAGCGGCCTTGTGTCGCGATCGGGCCGCAAGGCCGCCCCAACAGGCGATGGCATCAGTGCAGGATTTTGCATTCAACCGCAGGAGCAACAATGAACAACCCAAGCAAGCTCGCCCTACTGGCCGTGGCCATTGCCGCGCTTGGCCTCGGTGGCCTGGCCTGGACCGGCAACCTCGGCAACGCGTCGAGCACTGAAACCCGGCACGATGACCACGGCGAAGACAGCCAAGGCCACGGCGAGCAACAGACTGGCGAAGGCCACGAAGAGGAGGAGGGCAAGCTGCACCTGTCCACCGCCCAGATCGAGGCCGCCGGTGTGCAATTGGCCGATGCCGGCCCTCGTGAACTGGGCACCGCCATCAGCTTTCCGGGTGAAATCCGCTTCGACGAGGACCGCACCGCCCACGTCGTGCCACGCGTGCCTGGTGTGGTCGAGTCGGTGCAAGCCGAACTGGGCCAGGCGGTCAAGCGTGGTCAGGTGCTGGCGGTAATCGCCAGCCAGCAGATTTCCGACTTGCGCAGCGAACAGCAGGCTGCCCAGCGCCGCCTGGAACTGGCGCGCCTGACCTTCCAGCGTGAACAACAGCTGTGGCAGGAACGCATCAGCGCCGAGCAGGATTACCTGCAGGCTCGTCAGGCGTTGCAGGAAGCCGAGATTGCCTTGGCCAACGCCCGGCAGAAGGTCGCCGCCGTGGGCCCGGCCGGCGCCGGCAACCGCTATGAACTGCGCGCGCCGTTCGATGCCGTGGTGGTGGAAAAGCACCTGACCGTGGGCGAGGTGGTCGATGAGACCAGCAATGCCTTCACCCTGTCTGACCTGAGCCGGGTCTGGGCCACCTTCGCCGTCGCCCCGCGCGACCTGGACAAGGTGACCACAGGCCGCAATGTCACGGTCAGCGCGCCGGACCTGGGCGCCCAGGTCGGGGGCAAGGTCAACTACGTCGGCAGCCTGCTCGGCGAGCAGAACCGTGCCGCCACTGTCCGCGCCACGCTGGCCAACCCCAACGGCGCCTGGCGCCCAGGCCTGTTCGTCAATATCGCGGTCAGCGTCGAACGCCTCGACGCCGCCGTGGTGGTACCGGAAAGCGCCCTGCAAACCTGGGAGGAGCAGACCGTGGTGTTTGCCCGTACCGAGGAAGGCTTCGAGGCCCGCCCGGTGAAGACCGGCCGCCGCGACGCCGGCCAGGTGGAAATCACCACCGGCCTTGCCGCCGGAACCCAGGTGGCCGCTGCCGGCAGCTTTGTCCTCAAGTCCGAGCTGGGCAAGGGCTCGGCCGAGCATAGCCATTGATCACGGGGACACCTGTATGTTCGAACGCCTGATCCAATTCGCCATCGAGCAGCGCCTGGTGGTGATGCTGGCCGTGGTCCTGATGGCCGCGATGGGTATTCACAGCTACCAGAAACTGCCGATCGACGCTGTACCGGACATCACCAACGTCCAGGTGCAGATCAATACCGCCGCGCCCGGCTATTCGCCGCTGGAGACCGAGCAGCGCATCACCTTCGCCATCGAGACCGCCATGGCTGGGCTGCCCGGGCTCAAGCAGACCCGCTCGCTGTCGCGTTCGGGCCTGTCCCAGGTCACGGTCATTTTCGACGACGACACCGACTTGTTCTTCGCCCGTCAACTGGTCAACGAGCGCCTGCAGGTGGCACGCGAGCAGTTGCCCGAGGGCATCGAAGCGGGCATGGGGCCGATTTCCACCGGGCTGGGTGAAATCTTCCTGTGGACGGTGGAAGCCGAGCAGGGCGCGCTGAAGGAGGACGGCACGCCCTACACCCAGACCGACCTGCGGGTGATCCAGGACTGGATCATCAAGCCGCAGCTGCGCAACGTGCCCGGGGTGGCCGAGGTCAACAGCATCGGCGGCCATGCCAAGCAGTACCTGATTGCGCCGGAGCCCAAGCGCCTGGCGGCCTACAAACTCACCCTCAATGACCTGATCGCGGCGCTGGAGCGCAACAACGCCAACGTCGGTGCCGGCTACATCGAGCGCAATGGCGAGCAGTTGCTGATTCGCGCGCCAGGCCAGGTGGCGTCGGCCGAGGACATCGCCAATATCGTCATCTCCAGTGTCGATGGCACGCCAATCCGCGTCAGCCATGTTGCCCAGGTCGGCCTGGGCGAAGAGCTGCGCTCGGGCGCGGCCACCGAAAACGGTCGGGAAGTGGTGCTGGGCACGGTGTTCATGCTGATCGGCGAGAACAGCCGCACGGTGTCCCAGGCGGTCGCCGACAAGCTGGTCGATATCAACCGCAACCTGCCCAAGGGCGTGGTCGCCGTTACGGTGTACGACCGCACCAACCTGGTGGAAAAGGCCATCGCCACGGTGAAGAAGAACCTGGTCGAAGGCGCCATCCTGGTCATCGCCGTGTTGTTCCTGTTCCTGGGCAACATCCGCGCTGCGCTGATCACTGCCATGGTCATTCCGTTGTCGATGCTGTTCACCTTCACCGGCATGTTCAGCAACAAGGTCAGCGCCAACCTGATGAGCCTGGGCGCCCTGGACTTCGGCATCATCGTCGACGGCGCGGTGGTGATCGTGGAGAACGCCATCCGCCGCCTGGCCCACGCCCAGCAGCGCCATGGCCGCATGCTCACCCGCAGCGAGCGCTTCCATGAAGTGTTCGCGGCCGCCCGTGAGGCGCGCCGGCCGCTGATCTACGGCCAGCTGATCATCATGGTGGTGTACCTGCCGATCTTTGCCCTGACCGGGGTGGAAGGCAAGATGTTCCACCCTATGGCCTTTACCGTGGTCACCGCCCTGCTCGGTGCCATGATCCTCTCGGTTACCTTCGTGCCGGCGGCCATTGCCCTGTTCGTCACCGGCAAGGTCAACGAAGAGGAGGGCCTGGTAATGCGCACGGCGCGTCAGCGCTATGCCCCAGTGCTGGCCTGGGTGCTGGGCCGGCGCAAGCTGGCGTTCGCTGCCGCCGCTACCCTGGTGTTGTTGTCCGGGGTTATGGCCAGCCGCATGGGCAGCGAGTTCATCCCCAGCCTCAGCGAAGGCGACTTCGCCCTGCAGGCCTTGCGCGTGCCGGGCACCAGCCTGTCGCAGTCGGTCGACATGCAGCGGCGCCTGGAACAGGCGATCATCGCCCAGGTGCCGGAAGTGGAGCGGGTGTTCGCCCGCACGGGCACTGCCGAGATCGCCTCCGACCCGATGCCGCCGAACATTTCCGATGCTTATGTGATGCTGCGCCCGCGTGAGCAATGGGCCGACCCAGGCAAGCCGCGTGATGAGCTGATTGCCGAGGTACAACGTGCCGCCGCCAGCGTGCCGGGCAGCAACCATGAACTGTCGCAGCCGATCCAGCTGCGCTTCAACGAGCTGATTTCCGGGGTACGCAGCGATGTGGCGGTGAAGCTTTTCGGTGATGACATGGATGTGCTCAACCGCACTGCCGCGCAGATCGCCAGCAGCCTGCAAGGCGTGCCGGGCGCGTCCGAGGTAAAGGTCGAGCAGACGACTGGCCTGCCAGTGCTGACCATCGATATCGACCGCGACAAGGCAGCCCGCCATGGCCTGAACGTGGGTGATGTGCAGGGCGCCATTGCCATTGCCGTGGGTGGCCGCACGGCCGGTACGCTGTACGAAGGTGACCGCCGTTTCGACATGGTGGTACGCCTGTCGGAAACCCTGCGCACCGATGTCGACGGACTGGCCAGCCTGCTGATTCCGGTGCCGGCCAATACGGCTGCGGGTGCCGGGCAAATCGGCTTTATCCCGCTGTCGCAGGTAGCCACGCTGAACCTGCAGCTAGGACCGAACCAGGTCAGCCGCGAGGATGGCAAGCGAGTGGTGGTAGTCAGCGCCAACGTGCGTGGGCGTGACCTGGGCTCGTTCGTCGAGGAGGCCGAACAGACGCTGATCGAGCAGGTGCAGATACCGCCGGGTTACTGGACTCGCTGGGGCGGCCAGTTCGAGCAGCTGCAGTCGGCGGCCAAGCGCCTGCAGGTGGTGGTGCCGGTGGCCTTGCTGCTGGTCATGGCGCTGTTGCTGATGATGTTCAACAACCTCAGGGATGGCCTGCTGGTATTCACCGGCATCCCGTTCGCCCTTACCGGCGGGGTGCTGGCGCTGTGGTTGCGGGACATTCCGTTGTCCATTTCCGCTGGCGTGGGGTTCATTGCCTTGTCGGGCGTGGCGGTGCTCAACGGGCTGGTGATGATTGCCTTTATCCGTGGCCTGCGGGAAGAAGGGCGCACGCTGCGGGCAGCGGTCGAGGAGGGCGCGCTGACGCGCTTGCGGCCGGTGCTGATGACGGCACTGGTGGCGTCGCTGGGGTTCATCCCGATGGCCTTGGCTACCGGCACCGGCGCCGAGGTGCAGAGGCCGCTGGCGACCGTGGTGATTGGCGGGATTCTGTCGTCCACCGCACTGACTTTGCTGGTGTTGCCGGCGTTGTATCAGTGGGCGTATCGGCGGGAAGAGGTGCAGGAGGGTTGAGCGTTTTGGGGCTGCTTTGCAGCCCATCGCGACACAAGGCCGCTCCTACAGGGGATCGCATCAGCCGCAAATTGACGCAATCTCTTGTAGGAGCGGCCTTGTGTCGCGATGGGCCGCAAAGCGGCCCCAAATTCTCAAACAGTACGACGAGCCCCAGCTCTTGCACTGTCGCCCCTAGCCTCATCATGCAACGAAATCCGCGAAGTTTCCGGCAACGCCAACCCGCCCGCCAGCGCCACCAGCGCAATCACCACCAGGTAGAACGCCGGTGCCAGGCTGCTGCCGGTCTGCCCGATCAGCCAGGTCGCCACCAATGGCGCGGTGCCGCCAAACAACGTATAGGCCACGTTGTAGGTAATTGCCGAAGCGGTATAGCGGGTGCGGGTAGGGAAACTTTCCGACAGCAATGCCGCCGTGACCACGCCACTGCACAACGCCCCCACCGCCAGCAGGATCACCCCCAGCAGCGCACCGGACATCGAGCCGGAGCTGGCCAGCCAGTACGCCGGGAACACGCACAGCATCACCCACAGGCAGGTAAAGCCGATGGTCTTGCGTCGCCCGACGCGGTCCGAGAATGCCCCGGCCAGCGGGCAGCCGACCGCAGCGAACAGCAGCGCCACGGTGGTCACCAGCAGTGATTGCGCGCGGGTCAGGTTGCCGACCAGTTGCAGGTAGGTGGCGAAGTAGGTGGTGAACATGTAGAACGACAGCGCGGTCAGCGAGATGAAGGCCCCCAGGTTGCGGATCGCCCGGCCATGGTTGCGCAGGGTTTCCTTGAGCGGCGAATGTTCATGCTCCTTGCCTTGGGCGATGGCTTCGCGGAACGCGGGGGTTTCTTCCATGCGCCAGCGCAGGTACAGGCCAACCAGCCCCAATGGCGCGGCGATCAGGAACGGTATGCGCCAGCCCCAGGCATTCATCGCCTCGGCCGACAGGCTGGCTTCCAGGCCATAGGCGATCACTGCCGCGCAGGCAAAGGCGGAAAAGGTCGACACCGGCACGAAGCTGCCATAGAAGGCGCGCTTGCCGTTGGGCGCGTGCTCCATCAGGTAGGCGCAGGCCCCGGCATACTCGCCACCGGCGGAAAAGCCCTGCAGGCAGCGCGCCAGGGTCAGCAGCGCAGGGGCTGCCAGGCCGATGCTGGCGTAGGTCGGCAACAGGCCGATGAGGGTCGTGGAGCCGGCCATCAGCAGGATGGTCAGCGACAGGATGCGCTTGCGCCCCAGGCGGTCACCCAGCGCGCCGAACACGATGCCGCCCAGCGGGCGCAGGGCGAAGGCCACGGCGAACACCGCAAAGGTCTTGAGCAAGGCCACGCTGGCGTCTTCGCTTGCGAAGAACTGGCTGGCGATCAGGGTAGCGAGAAAGCCGTAGACGGCGAAGTCGAACCATTCGACGAAATTGCCGATGGCCGAGGCGGCGATCACCCGGCGCAGGGTGGCGGGGGATACCTCGTGAGGTGCGGGCATGCGAGTGCTCTCCGGTTCCATTGGCAGGCATGATGAAAGTGGCGCGGTCGGGCCGCGCCATCATTGTTGTGCTTGCCAGTAGATAACCGGGCGCTGCAGGGCGCTTTGTCGAGGGCGACCTCGGGATACCTGATTCAACCACCAGCTATGCAGCTGACGCAGGCCTTGTAGGAGCGGCCTTGTGTCGCGATCGGGCTGCGCAGCAGCCCCAGGATCTTGAAGTGGGCGCAGGCATCGCCGGGGCTGCGTTGCAGCCCTTCGCGACACAAGGCCGCTCCTACAGGAACGCGGGCAATAAGCTCAGAAACGCATATCCAGCGCCAGTTCGAAGGTACGCGGCGGCCCCATGTAGTACTGGCTGTTGTAGGCCTGCTTGGCATACACCTCATCGGTCAGGTTGCGTACCCGCCCGGTGAGCGTGGTGTGTTCATCCAGCCGGTAGCGGGCGAACGCACCGAACAGGGTGTAGGCCGGGGCCTTGAGGCTGTTGGCATTGTCGGCATACACCGAGCCCACGTAGCGCCCGTCCGCCCCCACCGACCATGCCGGGGTCAGGCTGTAGGTCAGCCACAGGTTGGCGACGTTGGCGGGTACGTTCACCGGTGCATTGCCCTTGCGCGACACCGATACACCGTTGACGGCCTCGTTGAACTCGTCGTACTGCGCATCGACATAGGCATAGTTGGCCTCGGCCAGCAGCTTGGATGTCACCTGCAGGCGCCCGGACAACTCGACACCCCGCGAGGTCTGCTGCCCGGCCTGGACCGTGAGGTTGGCGTCGTTGGAGTCGCGCACGGCAAAGTCCTTGCGCACGATCTGGTACAGCGCCAGCGTGGCCGCGCCGCGCCCGTCGAGAAAGTCGAACTTGCTGCCCACTTCCCACTGCTCGCCCTTCGACAGGTCGAACAGCCCGACGTTGGAATAGGTCGCTGCCGCCAGCGAGCCGGCCGGCAAGTCGGCAGAGGTACTGTACTGTGCATAGACACTGGCGGACGGGGTCAGCGCATAGGTCAGGCCGATACGCCCGGAAAGCGGTTCCCAGCGCCGTTCGAAGAACGCCGGCGAGGTTGGCGTTACCGCGCCGTAGTTGGTCACCTGCATGTCCAGGTAGTCGTAGCGCAGGGCGGTCAGCAAGGCCAGGCGTTCGGTGAGTTGCACGCGGTTTTCGGCAAACACCGCGCGGTTGGTCACCTCGTGGCGGCGTTGCTTGGTAAGGCCGGCGTTCACCCCGGGGATGTCGTCGAAACTGCCGGGGTCGAAGTGCTCGGCATCGACCACATCGCTCCAGCTGCTCGAGGTGGGGTAGAGGGTCTGGCGCATGCGCGAGTACTCCAACCCCAGCGACCACTGGCTGGCCAGGCCGAACAGCTGGTTGTCGTGGCGCAGCTCGATACGGTCGCCCATCAGGTTCTGGTCGTGGCGCTGCAGGTAAGGGCTGCTGCGCTGTACCTTGCCATCGTTGGTGTAGCTGTAACGTTCGAGGTTGCGGTAATCGCGCTGGGCGTTGTAGTGGTACAGCGTGTTCTGCACGCTGGTGCTGTCGCTGAGCTGGTAGTCGAGGATCGAGCGTAGCCAGCGTACCCGCTGCTCATAGCGCCCGTCACCGACGTTGTAGTTTTCGAAGCGGCGGCTGTTGTCGATCTTCATCGTGCTGCGCCCAGGCAGGATCGGCGAGCCCCAGTAAGGGCTGTCTTCGCGGTCTTCCTGGTATTCCAGGGCCAGGGTGTGGGTGAGGTTCGGCGTGAGGTCGCTCAGCAACGAGAAGGCCAGGCTGTCGGTGTGCCGTTCGTTGCGGTCGATGTAGCCGTTGCCATGCCCACGGCTGAAGTCCAGGCGCATGAAGTGGCGGGCATCGGCGGGGTTGCTGGCCAGAGCCTGGTTGATGCCGAACGCCACTTCGCTGTCGTCGAAGCTGCCGTAGCGGATGCGGCCATCGATGGTCTGCTGATCGCGGCTGGCCAGCTTGGTGATGTAGTTGATCGAGCCGCCCACCGCGCCCGCACCATGCAGGAACGACGACGGCCCGCCAATCAGTTCGACGCGGTCGAGTACCCAGGCATCCACGGGCCGTGTGGCGCTGCTGTAGCCCAGGTTGATGCCGTTGTACAACTGGGTAACCTGGTTCTGGGTGAAGCCGCGATAGGCGACGAAGCCGCCAAAGCCGGGGTTGGCCGAGGCGTTGACGCCGGTCATGGCGTTGATCACGTCCTGGCTGTCCTTGGCGCCGCGCTCTTCGATCAGGCGGCGGTCCGAGACACTGACCGAGGCCGGCGTTTCCCGCGCGGTGAGGGCCAGACGCGAGCCGGTGCGGATCGGCTCGTCCAGTTGCACGCCGCTGGCGGCGTCGCGTTTACCGTCGATGGTGGTGGCGTTCAGTTCCACCGGGGCAGCATCCGCCCAGGCAAGGTTGCAGGTGCCCATGAGGAGCACCAGGGAGGTATTGCGAAGCATGTTGATGTGTCTTCCACGCAAAGGTCATGGCTGACCGCGAGCGCGCGCAGTCAGGCGCGCCCGGCTGAGGTCAGGCGAAATGAAGTACGGCTGCGGGGAAAGCGACGGGGGAGGCGCGGGGGTTGAGGGCGGGGCGTTGATAGCGCGGTGGCGGTTGCGCCCAGCTGCGCACCACGATGGGCGAGGTGGCCACGGTTTGCGCCGGGGTGAACGACCAGCCGCTGCTGCTGAGCGGTACGGCCATGCCGAACGAGGAGCACACCGGGCAGTCGAGCTGTGCCATGTGCTGGTCGCCGCCGGCGCCATCCAGGTCGATGGCTACGCCGTGTTCGCTGTTGATCGAGCAGAAACCGCCTTCCAGGCCGGCCAGGCGCAGGCCACCCATCTGGCCATGGTGCAGGCCGCACAGAACCAGGCTGAACAGGACGCTGGCGTAGAGCGTCCAGGCGGTCAGCGTGCGGGTGTGCCGGGTGGTTTTCATGACGGCGAATCTACCACCCGGACGAACGGTCGGGTAGTGCTTCGGGATTGATATTTTGGGGCCGCCTTGCAGCCCATCGCGACACAAGTCCGTGCACAGCTTTCAAAGGCGGCGCGGTCTTTGTGTACCGGCCTTGCGTCGCGAAAGGGGCGCAAAGCGCACCCAGGGTTCTGTCAGGCCGCACGCTCCAGTACATCCAGCAAATCGACAAACTCCAGCGCCAGTTTATGCCGCGGCGCCAGATGTACCAGTGGCACCGAGGCCTGGTGCGATTCACGCATCTTGATCGAACTGCTCAGGTACACCGGCAACACCGGCATGCCTTCACCGCGCAATTGCTCGACCAGGGTCTGGTGCAGCGCGGTGCGCCCGGCGAACTGGTTGACCACCACACCTTCCACTTGCAACGTCGGGTTGTGGTCCTGGCGCAGTTCTTCGACCTCGGCCATGACGCAGTGCAGGGCCTGGCGCGAGAAGCTGTCGCAGTCGAACGGGATCAACAGCCGCTCGGCCGCCACCAGTGCGCTGAAGGTATAGAAGTTGAGCGCCGGCGGGGTGTCGATGTAGATCCGC
Organism: Pseudomonas sp. NLJ1; assembly: GCF_049486705.1. NCBI lineage: Bacteria > Pseudomonadati > Pseudomonadota > Gammaproteobacteria > Pseudomonadales > Pseudomonadaceae > Pseudomonas > Pseudomonas sp. NLJ1. The sequence goes on from NZ_CP137735.1 coordinate 4,871,113, forward strand.
TCGTAGTCCTCGCCCAGTTCCACCAGCAGCTTGCGCAGCTTGTTGATCTTGAACTTGCTCTCCAGCTTGCCTTGCAGGTCGCTGAGGTCGGGGCTGGCGGTGATCAGGTGCAGGTTGCGGTAGCGGGTTTCGGTGATCGCAACCCGGTGCTTCTTGCCGGCAGCGGTGACTGGCGACAAGGTCTGGCGGAAGAAATCGGCGATGCCGGAAGGAATGGCGTCATTGACCAGGCCGGTCAGGTAATAGGTGGCATTGGCCTGCGGGTCAAGGTCGACCAGCAAGGTCCGGTAGCCTTCGGCGGCACTGGCGGCGGCAAGGTTGCAGGCGATGCTGGACTTTCCGACGCCACCTTTCTGATTGAAAACCACACGACGCATGAGACGCTCATCCATGAAGTGAAAATGTCAGGCTGGGGTCAATCCTATGACCGGAACAAGACAGTTTTATGACAATGAATGTTACAACCTGCCAAGTTCATTGCTTCATGTGGCGATAGGTTTGCCTTGAGCTGTGTAGTGTCTGTTCGGGCCCTTTCGCGGGTGAACCCGCTCCCACAGGTTATGCACCGTCCTTGAGGGCAGTGGGGGACCTGTGGGAGCGGGTTTACCCGCGAAGAGGCCGGAACAGGCAGGCAAGGGCGCTCAGGCAACCACCACCCGATTGCGCCCCTCCTGCTTGGCCCGGTAAAGCGCCCGGTCAGCCTCGCTCAACGCATCCCCCGGTTCGCTCTCTGCCTCGCCATCCCAATGCGCCACTCCCAGCGACACCGTCACCGCCCCCACCGGTTCCACCGGCGTATCCTGCACCGTAACCCGCAGCCGCTCGGCCACCACTGCCGCAACGTCCAGGCTGGCCCCCGGCAGCAGCATCAGGAACTCCTCGCCGCCGGTGCGGCACAGCAAGTCGCCCTCGCGGCAGCAGCGGCGCATCAGTTCCGCCAGCCGACGCAGCACCTGGTCTCCCACCTCGTGCCCGTGGCCGTCATTTACTCGCTTGAAATGGTCGACATCCAGCACGATCGCCGCAAACGCCCGACCCTCGGCTTCCAGCAACGACAGGCTGAACTCCAGGCTACGGCGGTTGCCCAGGCCGGTCAGCGGGTCGGTCTGGGCGTCACGGTTGAGCCGGCCGATGCGTTCATGCAGCAGGTTCAGCCCGAATAGCAGCGCGCGCTTCAGCTCGGCCGCCTCGAAGTACCAGGCCGGTACCCGATGCAGGCGCTCGGCAGTGCCGGCCCGGTCCATCGAGCGGGCGCCGGCGGCCAGCTGCCACAGCGGGCGGGCGATGGTCATGGCCAACCACCACAGCAGCACGCTGCCCACCAGTGCCAACGGCACGGAGGTGCCGACCACGCTGAGGATCAGGTGGCTCAGTGGCGTCACCGTCTGGGTCAGCGGCTGCTGCGCCACCACGCCCCAACCGGCGCTGGGCACGGTGGCGAACCCGGCGAGCATTTCCACGCCGAGGCTGTTGGACAATTGCCGGGTACCACTGCCCAGGGTCGCCAGCTGGTCGATCAATGCGTTGCCTTCAACCACCGTACCCACGCGCTGGCTGTCGGGGTGGTACAGCAGGCGGCGGTTGCGGTCGACCACGTACAGGTAGGAACCGTCCTTGTAGAAATGCTCGCCCAGCAGGCTGTTGAGGATGTTGCGTTCACGCAGGTACAGGCTGCCGCCGACATACCCCAGGTAGCGGCCGTTGCTGTCGAAAATGGGTTGCGACAGCGCCACCACCAGGTTGTTGGCCGCCGACATGTAGGGCGTCGACACCAGTGGGCGGCGCGCCTGTAGCGCCTCCTGGACACCGGGCGAGTGCATGTGGCTGCCGACCAGGTGCCGCAAGGGCGGGGGGGAAATCGCCAGCAGTACTCCGTCGGCATCGATCACGAACGTGGAGTTGAAAGCCATGCTCTGGCTCAGGACGCGCTCGGTCTCCGCCTGCAGGGCGACGGCGTCACCCAGCTGTCGGCCTTGCACGCCGGCGCTGAACGACAGCTGCTGCAAGGCGTTGCCGATAAAGGTCTCGGTGATGCTGGCCAGCTTCATCGCATACACCCGGTTGGCTTCCAGGGCATGGTCGATCAGCAGCTGGCGTTGCACCCGGTAGCTGGCGAAATAGCTGGCGCACAGCATGACCACGGCGGTAAGGGCGCAAAGCACCAGAATGAGTGTGCGTAGATCCAGACGCAGTCCGTGCTTGGTGTGTGGCAATCCTGACCTCGAGTGATCGAAAAACAGCTACGAAATGGGAACAACCTTACGCCTTGTGAGCGCAGTGGGGAACCGCGTTCAGGAGCCCGCGTCTTCCAGCGCGTCCAGCTCGTCTTCAACCTGTTGCATGCGCTGCTCGGCCAGGGCCTGCACCTTCGCGTCGCGGGCCGATTCGCGCATCAGGGCGGTGAGCTTCTCGCTCAGGCGCTTGCCTGCCTCGGTGTCTTCCAGGGCGCGAGCCTTGGCCGGGTCCTGGGTGGCCTCGACGATGGTGGCGAACTCGGCATCGCTGAAGTTCTTTTCGCTGTACAGGCGGAACAGGTCCTGGCGCTGGTCCTCGACCGTCAGGTGCTTGCGCAGCACGCCCTGGATCGTCGCCTGCGACAGCTGCGGGTGCGTGCGGCCGAGCAGCGCGGCCATGCGCTCGATGTTGTGCGTGTAGGCATCCTGCAGCGGCAGTTGGGACAGGATCTGTTCTTCGCGGGAGGGTTTCTGATCGCAGGCGGTGAGGGCTGCAGCCAGCAGCAGGGGTAACAGCAACTTCTGGAGGCGAGGCATGGCGTGGCCTGGTTGGGCAGTGGGTGCTGGCGATTATACGGCAGTTGGGTTGCCTGATGGATTTTGGGGGCCGCTGTGCGGCCTTGTGTCGCGAAAGGGGCGCGCAGCTGCCCCAGAATTTTTTCAGGTCACGCGAAACATCAGAACCCACCCCCCAAGGGCCATTCCACCGCCAACCGTATCTGGTCCCCATCCAGCTCCGCCTGCGCCGTATTGCCCCGATGCACGTTATGCCGCAACGAAAACACGGTGCCCCTGGCCTTGCCACCCTGCACCACATACCGTGCCTCGAGGTCGCGCTCCCAATGCTTGCCCCCCTTGCCATACCCCAGGTACGCGTAGCCGCCCGCAGGGTCGACATGGGTGCCGTCGATATCGAACCCGCGCACGTACAACGCCGTCAGGTTCAACCCCGGTACGCCGTAGGCGCCCATGTTCAGGTCATAGCGCGCCTGCCACGACTTCTCGTTCGGTGCGTTGAAGTCCGACATCTGCACCGCGTTGGCAATGAAGATCGCCCCTCGCGTCACGTAGTCGAACGGCGTGTTGCCGTCCACCTGCTGCCAGCCCAGGCTGAAACCGTGCGGCCCGTGGTCGTAACGCGAGACCAGGCTCCAGGTGGTGTTGTCGATGCGCCCGGACAGCGCTTTGCCGGTGTCGGTGGTGCGGTACAGGTTGAGGTCGAGGGTGAGGCTGCGGCGCTCATCGAGTGCATGGCTTAGGGTGCTGCCCAGGTAATGCTGGTTCCAGCTGTCCTGGTAGCGTGAGGTGTACAGGCTGCCGCTGAAGGCGGCGCCGGGGTTCCACACCACGCCGGCCAGGTCGAAGCTGTTGCCCTGGCGGCCATTGGAGTAGTTCACCACGAAGCCCTGGTCATGGCTGGAAGCGTTGCGGTCGGCGCTCTCGTTGAAGTGCCCGGCAACCAGCCTGAGGTTGTCGAACTCGGTGCTGTCAAGGAAGAACCCGGTTGCGGTCTCGGGCAGCAGGCGGCTGTCGGAGGAGCTGAACACCGGGGTCTTGACCCGTTGCTCACCGTAGGACAGCACGGTATCGGACATGCGCAGTTTCACTGCCGCGCCGGCACGGCTGTATTCGTTTTTCGGGTGCCCCTCGTTATCCACCCCGAGCAAGCGTGCCTTGCCCACGCGCCCGCCGCCGCTGTCGAGTTGCACACCCAGGTAGGCGTGGGCGTCGACCCCGACACCGATCAGCCCCTGGGTGAAACCGGACCGGAAGGTACCCATAAGGCCATAGGCCCATTCCTCGGCCTTGCCGCTGCGTTCATTGCGCGGCTTGTAAGCGTTGCGCCCGGCACTGTTGCGCCCGCCATGCTTGTAGTCGCGTTGGTCGAATACGCTGCGGTTGAGCAGGCTCCAGCGGCCATCTTCGACAAAACCGTTGCTTTGCGACTGGGCGGAGTCGGCCAGCGCTGGGGGCGCGAGCAGGGCGCTGGCAAGCAGCAGGGCGACAGGGCGCGGCATGGGCAGAACTTCCTGTTCAGGGGGCGCGAAAACGCAGGATGCGCGCGCCGTCGAAGGGGTCGATGAGGTAGTGGGCGTGCACGCCGAAGGTGTTCAGCAGGCGCTCGGGGGTGAGCACCTCGAGCGGTTTGCCCAAGGCGACCAGGCGGCCCTTGTCGAGCACCGCCACGCGGTCGCAGGTGAGCGCCTGGTTGAGGTCGTGCAGGGCCACCAGGCTGGTCACCGGCAGGGCCTGCACCTGTTGCAACAGGCTCAGCTGGTGCTGGATATCCAGGTGGTTGGTCGGCTCGTCCAGCAGCAGCACCTGCGGCCGCTGTGCCAGGGCACGGGCGATGTGCACGCGCTGGCGCTCGCCACCGGACAGCGACCCCCACAGGCGTGCGCGCAGGTGCAGGGCATCGAGGTCGGCCAGGGCCTGCTCGACGATTGCGTGGTCTTCCCGGGAGAATGGCGCCAGCGCCGACAGCCAGGGTGTGCGGCCCAGGGCAACGGCGTCGAACACGCTGATCGCATCGAGGGTGTCGGCCTGCTGTTCGACCAGCGCCAGGGCCTGGGCGACACGGCGGCGGGGCAACCGTGCCAGCGGTTCGCCCTGCAACTGCACGCTGCCGCTGCCTGGCTTGCGCAGCCCGGCCAGCACTTTCAGCAGCGAGGATTTGCCCGAGCCGTTGGGGCCGACGATGCCCAGGGTTTCACCGGCGACAACGCTCAGCTCGATAGCGCTGAGCACGGTGTTGCCGGCCAGTTGCAGCCCCAGGTCGTGGCAACTCAAGGGGGCCATCCGTACCGCCGTCATGACCGTCATGGGTGCCCCCGGCGGCTGACCAGGATCAGCGCGAAGACCGGTGCGCCAAGCAGCGCGGTGACCACGCCAACGGGGATCACCTGGCCAGGGATCAAGGTGCGCGACAGGATGTCGGCGGCAATCAGGAACAGGGCCCCGCCCAGTGCGCTGGCGGGCAGCAGGCGGCTGTGCCCGGGGCCGAGCAGCAGGCGCAGGGCATGGGGGATCACCAGCCCGACAAAACCGATGGCGCCGACGACGGACACCATCACGGCGGTCACCAGTGCCGCGCAGCTGATCAGCAGCAACTGGGTACGCCGCACCGGGATGCCCAGCGACGCCGCCGAGTCGGCACCGAAGGTGAAGGCATCCAGGGCACGGCGATGCCACAGGCACACCAACAGCCCGAACAGTACAACTGGCACGGCCAGCCACACCGAAGGCCAACGTACGCCACTGAGGTTGCCCAGCAGCCAGAACAGGATGCCGCGCGCCTGCTCGGCAGTAGCCGACATGGTGATGAGGAAGGCGGTAAGGGCGTTGAACAGTTGCGAGCCGGCGATCCCGGCAAGGATCACCTGGGCGTTGTTGTTGCTGGGGCCGGCTGCCCTGGACAGCACCAGTACCAGAGCGAACGCTGCCAGGGCGCCGATGAAGGCGCCGCCGGACATGCTCAGCGCCAGGCTGCCGAAGCCCAGCAGGCCGACCAGCACCGCACCGGTCGAGGCGCCTGCAGACAACCCCAGCAGGTAAGGCTCGGCCAACGGATTGCGCAACAGTGCCTGCAGGATCACGCCGCAGGTGGCAAGGCCTGCGCCGCAGGCCGCAGCGACCAGGGTGCGGGGCAGGCGGTAGTTCCAGACGATGCCGGCGTCGATCAGGTCGACCGGATAGCCGGCCTGCCACAGGTGGTTGGCCAGCACCTGGCCGACCACGCCGGGCGCCAGGTTGGTTTCACCGATGGCAGTGCCGGCCAGCAGGGCTGCCAACAGGGCGGCCAGGGCAACGGCGATGCAGGGTAGCAGGCGCATCATCATTGGGCTGCTTTGCCGCTGGCGAAGGCGGCGGCCAGCGTCTGCACGCCGCTGAACAAGCGAATGCCGGCCTGCATGGCGTCGGCGTCGAGGATGACGATGCGATCGTGCTTCACCGCGTCCATGTTGCGCGTTACCGGGTCGCTACGCAGGAATGCCAGCTTCTTCTGGTAGTCATCGGCGGGGTAGCGGCGGCGGTCCATGCGGGCAATGATCAGCCACGAGGGGTTGGCCTTGGCCAGGGTTTCCCAGCCTACGGTCGGCCACTCTTCGCTGGACTCGACCACGTTGCGCACGCCGAGGGTACGCAGCATGAAGTCGGCGACCCCCTGGCGGCCCGCCACGTAGGGGTCGATGTGCAGGTCGGCGCTGGAGAACCAGAACAGCGCCGAGGTGGCGGACAGGTCCTTGCCGGCCAGTTGCGCCCTGGCACTGTCCAGGCGGCCTTGGAGCTCGGCATTCAGGGCCGAGCCACGGTCCTGCACGTCGAAGATTGCCGCCAGCTGGCTGACGCTCTTGTAGATGGTGTCGACCTGGAACGCCTGCAGGCGGGTGCCATCGGCGCCCACCAGGTTGTCCTTGCCTTCGCAGTCTGACGGCAGCAGGTAGGTGGGGATGCCCAGTTCATCGAACTGCTCGCGGGTGCCGACCACGCCCTGGGCACCGACCATCCATTCGAACTGCACTGTCACCAGTTGCGGGCGCTTGCCCACTACCGCCTCGAAGCTGGGCTCGTTGTCGGCCAGGCGCGGCACCTTGGCGTTCTGCACCTGGTACTCGGGCAGCACGTTGTTGAACCACAGCGAGGTGGCAGCCAGTTTGTCGCCCAGCCCCAGCGCGTAGAGCAGCTCGGTACTGGCCTGGCCAATGGTGACCGTGCGTTGCGGCGCCTGGGCGAAGGTTTGCGGCTTGCCGCAGTTGTCCAGCGTCAGCGGGTAATGGGTGGCAGCAGCCTGGGCCAGGCCGGTGAGGCCCAGGCCGGCGAGCAGGGTGGCAAAACGGGGCAGCATGCTGGGCGATCTCCTATCGGACAGTTCGGGTGAGGAACGCACGGACAGGCATCGCCGAGCCCCCGCTGGCCGAAGGGGCAACACTGATGGCCAATCCCGGACACCCCGCCGGTTGGTGAATGTAGGCCGGCAGGTCTCCTGACTGGTGCGTCATCGCCTGGCTCCGGCCTTCCCGGGTTCGTGGCCCAGTGGCATCGATGGAGCAGGCTCGGCACCTACAGTTGCGGGGGCAGTTCCGTTTGGCCCGAATTGGCGGGCCTGGGATTCCCTATTGTTTCCGTGGTGGAAACCGGCGGCCGGCATGGTAGACCATCGTGCCGCCGGGTGAAAACGCTTTTCAGAAGTACTTCAGCCAGGTGATGTCGCGCCGCCGCGCCTTCAGGCGGGCGAACCAGCGCACCGGCAGGTACAGCGAAACCGCGAGCAGCACTGCCGCCAGCCACACCGCGGCAATGCCGTCGAAGCCGAAGTAGTCACCATGGTTGCGGCCGAACAGCGCCAGGCTGGCCAGATACAGCAGCTTCAGCACATACAGGTGCAGCAGGTAGAAGAACATCGGTGCCGCACCGAACACCGCCAGGGCACTGATCCAGCGGGCCTGGCCGGCACGTTCGAAGGCGCGCAGCAACATCAGGCCACAGCCCAGGGTCAGCGCCAGGAACAGCAGCGACGGCGGGTACTTGGTGATGTTCAAGAAGCTCATCAGGGTTTGCGTGACGCTCGGGTAAGTGCTCCACGGCGCCTCGCCGTAGCCGTTGACCAGGCGCAGCACGACAAAGCCCAGCAGCGCGATCAGCCCGGCCAGCAGCAGGCGATGCTGGCGTTGGCCGGCCTCGCTGCCACGGGCGAACCAGGGGCCCAGGCCGTAGCCTAGGGCGATGACGCCGATCCACGGCAGTACCGGGTAGGAGGTGCGCAGGCGCAGGCTTTCGGAGAACTCCAGCCAGCCCCGGTCATGCAGGATTGCCCACGGCACATGCAGGGCGGATTCGGCGCCAAAGTGCAGGCCATCGAGCAGGTTGTGGCCGGCGATGATGATTGCGCCCAGGGCGATCAGGGCGGCACGTGGCAGCCACACCAGCAGCGACAGGGCGATCATGCTCACGCCGATGGCCCAGATCACTTGCAGGTAGATGACGCTGGGTGGCAGCTGGAAGGTCCACGCGAAGTTGACCAGGGTGAATTCCAGCGCCACCAGGAACAGCCCGCGCTTGAACAGGAACGCCGCGACATCGCTGCGGCCCTGGTGTTTCTCGCCGTACAGCCAGGCCGACAGGCCGGTCAGCATGACGAACACCGGCGCGCACAGGTGGGCCAGGGTGCGGCTGAAGAACAGCGACGGCTCGGTGGCGTCGATGGCCATAGGGTCGCTGACCTGGCGGTGCAGAAAGAAGGTTTCACGGACGTGGTCCAGGAGCATGAACAGGATCACCAGGCCGCGCAGGGCATCGATGCTCTGCAGGCGCTGGGTGAGCAGGGTGGGGGTGGCGCTGGCGCTTGTCATGGGAGGTCGCTGTTAGGAATCGATGTCAACTGAAACGTTATCTTATAACTAAATTATCCCGGAGAGGTAGATGTTTTTGTGCTGCCTGTGCCGGCCTCTTCGCGGGTAAACCCGCTCCCACAGGTACGTCACCGTATTCGAATTCTGTGATATCCCTGTGGGAGCGGGTTCACCCGCGAAGAGGCCGGTGCAGGCAGTTCAGATCAGAAGCTGTAATCCACCGTCGCAAAGTACGACCGTGGCATCCCCATCAGCCACTGCTGCCCACTGAACGCCGACTGCACATACTCACGGTCGAACAGGTTGTTCAACTGCAACCCCAGCCGCACGTCCGGCAACACCTGCCAGCCGATGTTGGCATCGACCACGGTGTAGCCGGGGGCGCTCTGGGTGTTGGCGGTGTTGGCATAGCGCTCATCCACATAACGCGCGCCTATGCCGGCCTCCAGCCACTGGCCGAAGCCTTTGCTCAGCCACAGGTTGGCGGTACGCCGCGGCACATTTGGCGGGCGATTGCCCGCACGGTCCTGAGCCACGCCGCCGACCATTTCCTCGAAGTCGTCATACCTGGCGCGCACGATCGCCGCGTTTGCCGATACCTGCCACTGGTGCGCCAGCGCCAGTTCCAGGGTTGCCTCCAGGCCGTCGGAGGTCTGCTGGCCAGCCTGTTGCTTCTCGTGGGTGAGCGGGTCATCCACCAGCAGCTTCTTCTTGACGATGTGGTAGGCCGCCAATGTCCATTCGCCACGCCCCTCCCAGAAGCGCTGCTTGAGGCCCACCTCGGTCTGCCTGGCCTCGGTCAGGTCGTAGTGCATCTGGTTGGCACTGAGGCTGATGAGGTTGTCGACCCCGTCCTCGCTGGTGGAGTACTGGCCATACAGCGACAGGTCTTCGCTGACCGCAAACACCAGCCCTGCGCGCCAGTTGCCCCCTCGCAGGCTACGGTCGCTGTGGCTGTCGGTGGTCAGCCTCTCCTGGACGATGTGGTTCTGGTCGCGGCGTACACCGGTGACCAGTGACAGGCGATCGCTCAACTGCAGACGGTTTTCGGCGAACAGGGCAAAGGTGTGGGTGCTGGACAGGGTTTGCGGGCGCAGTGGCGAGGCGCTGTGGAACCAACCTGGTTGCGGTTGCCACGGGTCGACGTAGTCGCCGCCCACATCGTTGTAGGGCGCGTTGCTGTCGACGTTGAAGCGGACCTTGTTGTACTCGGCGCCGACCACGGTCTTGCTGGCCAGACCGAACAGTGTGTGGTCGAGGGTGAAGGCCTGGCGATCGCCGAACTGTTCCTGGTTGTGCTTGATCTGCAGGTAGCTGCCACGCAGCAGTTGCTGGCGCCCTGCATCCCAGCTGTAGTCCTCGGCATTGCGCCAGTGACGGCGGCTCTTGATGTAGTACAGCTGGTTGCTGGCGCTGAGGTGGTCGTTCAACGTCCAGTCGGTGTTCAGGCGGGTCCATTCATCGACGTAATGCTGCACGTCGTTCTGCACGTTGTAGTTCTTGTCGCGCAGGCTGCTGCGGTAGCGGCCGTCGATCAGCGGGGTGCCGTAATAGTTGGCAGGCTGCGCATCGCCACGGTCGTGGGCGAGGGTGAAGCTGAGGTCGTCGCTGGCATCGAAGCGCAGTGCGGCGCTCAACGCCAGGCTGCGCGACGGCGTGCGGTCGACCCAGCCGTTACCGGCTTGCTGGTTCAGGGCCAGGCGGTAGCTCAGGCGCTCGCCAAGGCTGCCGCCGCTGTCCAGGCCGAGCTGCTGGCGGTCCCACGAACCGTAGCCCAGGCGCAGGTGGTTGCGCACCTCGCCGGCAAACGGCTTTTTCGGGACCACGTTGACCACCGCACCGGTGGCCCCTTCGCCATACAGCACCGAGGCCGGGCCGCGAATCACATCGATGCGCTCGACCATCCACGGGTCGATCGGGAACGTCTGGGTGCCGGCACCAGTGTACAGGCGTGCGCCGTCGAACAAGGTCATCACCGAGTTGTGCCCGGTAAAGCCGCGGGCGGACAGGCCCGTGCCGCCGTCGCCCGGGGAGCCGATGTAGCTGATGCCCGGTGAGCGGGTCACCGCGTCCTGCACGGTGAGGTTGTTGCGCTGCTGGATCTCCTCGGCGCTGATGCTACTGGTGCTGGCCGGTGTCTCCAGGGCGCTCAGGCCCAGGCGCGAGCCAGCCTGGGTCGGGGTGGCCAGGTCGATGGCGTGGCTGTCGAAGGTGTCGGTGATGGCCGTTGAGGGCAGGGCCAATGGTTGTCGGTCGAGGTCATCGGCCAGGGCCGGCAGGGAAACGGCCAGGCAGGCCGCCAGGGGGTGAAGCTTGAAGATACGGGACATGTCGTTCCACTACTGCAGGAATGAATGGATCCCGGTGGAAAACACGCAAAGGCACACCGTGCACGCAGGCGCGCGCACCGATACCGGCCTGCGCCCGCCCACCGCGGGTTGCCAAGTGAAGCTCCAGGCCGGTCTCCGGGCTTGCGAGGGGCATGAAACCTTCACCTTCCCATGCAGGTGCACAGTGGTATCTCGAAGGGTTCGCTCGCTTACCGTTGCGGGGGCAGCGCCGGACTTGTCGTGGGGTAACACGACGCACCGGCTTCCCGTTTCACCCTGCGCGCGGCGGCGCAGGGCACCTGAAACTGGCAGGCATATGACCATTGAAATGCGGGGGCGTCAAATCTGCCCTCTACCAATGAAACAACTCCCGTCGCGCCCCCTCGGTAATCGCCACGATCCCCGGGTGCTTGACCTTGCGTTCTACCGAAATGGCATAGAACGACTCGTGCACCGCGTCGGTCTGCCCGATCAGCTCCACGCCGTACTGGCGGCACACTTCCTCGGCGATCACGCTGGGCGCTACGAAGATGCCGCTGCCCGACTGCCCGAATGCCTGCATCAAGGCACTGTCATCGAACTCGCCCACGATCCGTGGCTGCACCTGCTGTTCACCCAGCCAGCGCAGCAGGCGGCTGCGTACCACGGTTTCCTGCCCGGGGATAAGCAATGGCGCATCCTGCAGGCAGGCGGGGAAGGGGCCTTCCAGGCGTTGTGCCAGCGCCAGGGTGGCGAAGAAGCTCAACCCGCATTCCCCCAGTTTCTGGCTATAACCTTTGATGTCCAGGTGGCTGGGCATGGGGCTGTCGGAAATCACCAGGTCCAGGCGCTGGATCGCCAGGTCGGCCAGCAGCCGTTCGAGCTTGTCTTCGCGGCAGTTGATGCGCAGCACCTCGTCCAGCTCCATGGTCGGTGCCAGCAGGCGGTAGACGATGGACTTGGGCACCACGTCCGCCACACCCACGCGGAACAGGATCTGTTCCTGCGGACCGGCCCGCAGCATGGCCTCCAGCTCGCTACCCAGCTGGAACATCTGCTCGGCATAGATCAGCGTCTGGCGCCCTGTTTCGGTCAGCTCCAGCTGGCGCCCCACGCGCTGGAACAACTCCAGGCCGTAGGTCTGTTCGAACAGGCTGATCTGCCCGCTGATGGTTTGCGGGGTGAGGTTCAACTGTTCGCTGGCGCGGGCGATGCTGCCGGTCTTGGCCACGGCCCAGAAGTAGTGCAACTGCCGATAGTTGAGCATCGGTATGTTTCCGGATTCGTAAAACCCGAAGTATAACCGCTGAAAAAACGAATTTTCCTGATGTATTACGCTCTTTAGAATGCGGCTCCATCAGGCGCCGTGCGCGCCGCCGGAATATGAAAGCGAGGAACCCATGCTGCAACTCAAATCCATCGGCACGCCGCTGGTGCTGGCCTTGGCCCTGTTCACCCTGGCCGGTTGCGAGCAGGCCGAGAAATCCGCCCAGCAGATGCTCGACCAGGCCGCACAGTCGGCCAAGCAGGCCATCGACGACACCAACAAGGCTGCACAGCAGGCGTTGAGCGAGGCCATCGGCAACGAAGGGCACAAGCCCAAGGACGCCGACAAGAAAGAAGACACCCAGGAAATCTGACCCCCAACCGCTGCTGCAGGATTTGAACAATGGAATATTTGCTGGAACTCGTCGCTAGCCCTACCGCCTGGGTTGCCTTGGCTACGCTGGTGGCCATGGAAGTCGTACTGGGCATCGACAACCTGATCTTCATCTCCATCCTGACCAACAAGCTGCCGCTGGAGTATCGCTCCAAGGCGCGCCGTATCGGTATCAGCATGGCCTTGGTCATGCGCCTGGCCTTGCTCAGCACGGTGGCCTGGATCGTCCAGCTGACCGACCCGGTGTTCGAGGTGTTCGGCAATGCCTTCTCCTGGAAGGACGTGATCCTGATTGCCGGTGGCCTGTTCCTGCTGTGGAAGGCGACCAAGGAAATCCACGAGAACGTCGACCCGCACGGTGCCAAGGAAGAAGCCAAGGTATCGTCGACGGTTACCCTGGGCTTTGCTGCGGCGATCTTCCAGATCCTGTTGCTGGACATCGTGTTCTCGGTTGACAGCATCATCACCGCCGTGGGCATGACCGAGCACCTGCCGATCATGATCATCGCCGTTATCACTGCCGTGATCGTCATGATGGTGGCCGCCGACCCGTTGGCCAACTTCATCAACGACAACCCGACCGTGGTGATGCTGGCCCTGGGCTTCCTGATCATGATCGGCATGACGCTGATCGCCGAAGGTTTTGGCGCCCATGTACCGAAGGGTTATGTGTACGCAGCCATGGCCTTCTCGACGGCGATCGAGATCCTCAACATCCTCGCCCGTCGGGCGCGCTTGAAGCGTGAGGCGGCAGAGGGTTGATGTAAAAAAGCGGGGCGCTTGCGCCCCGTTCGCGGGTGAACCCGCTCCCACAGATAACTCGCCGCTTCTGAAAGCAGTGGAGGATCTTGTGGGAGCGGGTTCACCCGCGAATGGGCCTCGAAACTTCTGAAATCAGTGCACCCCGGCATGCCGCCGCGCCCGGCGCACAGGCTGTGGCTTGGCGGGGGCCTGCGGTGGCAGGTGGTGGGAATGACGCCGCACGATACGCAGTACGCCCCACAGCATGGCGGCTGCAACGCTCAGCCACATGCCCACCAGCATGAGGATTGCCATGGTCAGGCTCATTTGTGCCTCCATCTCTATGGGCCGCGCTCGGTCGCCGACGCTGGCCCTCCAGACACTGCTTTAGTCTAGCCCTTCGCCTGTGACGTTCCATTGACCAAAGGTCTATCGCTTGGTCCGATTTGGCACTAGCCGGTGTCGGACTATACCCGCGCCGCTGTCCGACCTATGATCGTTGGCCAGAGCCGGGCGCTGCCTGCCTGGCGTTGAAGCAAGCGAGTGTCCATGCAGCAACTTTCCTTCAAGACCATCCCTCGTCGGCTGCTGGCTGCCTGCCTGGTAGCGGCCAGCCTGGCCGGTTGTGCCGGCGCCCCCTCCGCCAACCTCAAAGGCCTGCCACAGCGGGTCGAGATCAGCAGCGTACCGTTCTACCGTGGCAACGCCAACCACAGCGGGGCCATGGCATTGGCGGCGGTGCTGTCGCAACAGGGGGCTCCGATCACGCCGGGGCTGCTGGACAAGCCGCTGAACCTGCCCCAGGGCGCCGAGGTGCTGGACACGGGCATCCCCCGGGTAGCGCGCGACTACGGCATGGTGGTGTATCCGCTGGACAAGCAACTGGACGCGCTGTTGACCCAGGTGGCGGCGGGCAACCCAGTACTGCTGCGTTACGAGGATGGTTCGGCCTGGTGGAGCGAGCCACGCTATGCCGTGCTGATCGGCTACGACCGCTACAAGCAGCGGGTGCTGTTGCGCTCGGGCATGCACCGGCGGCAGCTGATGGCGTTCGATGACTTTGCCTCGGCGTGGGCGAAGCTTGGGAGTTGGGCGGTGCTGGTGCAGCCACCGCGGCAACTGCCGGCCCAGGTGGACCGCCAGCGCTGGTTGCAGGCTGCGGATGAACTGGCCCGGGCGGGGCAGGAGATTGCGGCCAGGCAGGCTGTGAGTAGCCTGAACAAGTAGCTTCTGCCTGTTCAAGCCCTTTCGCGGGCATGCCCGCTCCCACAGGTACTGCACAATATTCAAATCCTGTGCTGTACCTGTGGGAGCGGGTTCACCCGCGAAGAGGCCAAGCCTGCTTACATCAGAAGCCCAGGCGATCACGCAGGCTGTAGTACCAGGCGCCAAGGGCGCTGAACGGCACGCGCAGCATCTGGCCACCCGGGAACGGGTAGTGCGGCAGGCCGGCGAAGGCGTCGAAACGCTCGGCCTGGCCACGCATGGCCTCGGCCAGCACCTTGCCCGCCAGGTGGGTGTAGGTCACGCCGTGACCCGAGCAGCCCTGGGAGTAGTAGATGTTGTCGCCGATACGGCCAACCTGTGGCAGACGCGACAAGGTCAGCAGGAAGTTGCCGGTCCAGGCGTAGTCGATCTTCACGTTCTTCAGCTGCGGGAAAGCCTTGAGCATCTTCGGACGGATGATCGCCTCGATGTTGGCCGGATCACGCGCGCCGTACACCACGCCGCCACCGAAGATCAGGCGCTTGTCGCTGGTCAGGCGGTAGTAGTCGAGCAGGTAGTTGCAGTCTTCGACGCAGTAGTCCTGCGGCAGCAAGGTGCGCGCCAGTTCGTCGCCCAGCGGCTCGGTGGTGATCACCTGGGTGCCGCATGGCATGGACTTGCTGGCCAGCTCCGGCACCAGATTGCCCAGGTAAGCGTTGCCGGCAACGATGATGAACTTGGCGCGGACCTTGCCCTGCGGGGTATGCACCACCGGGTTGGCGCCACGCTCGATGCGTACGGCCGGGGTTTGCTCATAGATGATGCCGCCCAGCGACTCGACCGCGGCGGCTTCGCCCAGGGCCAGGTTCAGCGGGTGGATGTGGCCGCCGCTCATGTCCAGCATGCCGCCCACATAGTTGTCGCAGGCGACCACTTCGCGGATGCGCTTCTGGTCCATCAGCTCCAGCTGGTTGTGGCCGAAGCGTTCCCACAGGCGCTTTTGCGACTCCAGGTGGCCCATCTGCTTGCTGGTGAGGGCAGCGAACACGCCACCGTCCTTCAGGTCGCACTGGATGTTGTACTTGGCCACGCGCTCACGAATGATGCGCCCACCTTCGAAGGCCATATGGCCCAGCAGCTGGGCCTGCTTGGGGCCGACGGTGCGTTCGATGACGTCGATATCGCGGCTGTAGCTGTTGACGATCTGGCCACCGTTGCGGCCCGATGCGCCGAAGCCGACCTTGGCCGCTTCGACGATGCTCACCTTGAAGCCGTTCTCCAGCAGGAACAGGGCGCTGGACAGGCCGGTGTAACCGGCGCCGATGATGCACACATCGGTTTCCACCTCACCCTGCAGCGCCGGACGTGGCGGCACCGGGTTGGCCGAGGCGGCGTAGTAGGACTGGGGGTAGGGGGTGTTAGCCATGCTGCAGGAACCTCGTGTTTTATATTTTTAACGAATGTACCGATGCTATCAATAATAATAAACACCCGCTAGTCGTCCGGTGAAAATCCTTTACTCGGTCCTGCCAGCGCGCCTTTCTATAAAGAGTTTAAGATTCAGTAGGTTAGCGCGAAAAAAAGTGTTGACACGGTTTTTGGAATGAGTAGAATGCGCACCACACGACAGGCACATAGCTCAGTTGGTTAGAGCACCACCTTGACATGGTGGGGGTCGTTGGTTCGAGTCCAATTGTGCCTACCAAATCGAAGAAGGGGTGATCCGCAAGGGTCATCCCTTTTTTCATTGCCCGATTTTGTAGGTAGTCGTTGAATTGTAGGGGCAGCCTTGTGCTGCGCAGACGCCAGTCCTGCCGCCGGTATTGAGTCGCCCATGCCGGTCCTTTCGCAGCACGAGGCTGCTCCTACAACAAGCGCGATGCGTTCGGTTTCGAAAGTTTTTGATTTTTCTGAAAAAAACGCTTTACAGCTACGCTTTCGATCACTAATATGCGCCCCACACGACAGGCACATAGCTCAGTTGGTTAGAGCACCACCTTGACATGGTGGGGGTCGTTGGTTCGAGTCCAATTGTGCCTACCAAATAAAAGTCCCGGTTTCCGGGCATCAAAAGGGCGACCCCAAGGGGTCGCCCTTTTGTTTTTGTTGTGCCCGGCGGAGGGCGATTTCACGCGCTACAGCCTGCTCGGATAGTCCCATGGCGAATTGTGACTATAGTGAGTCTCTAGCGATGGGTTCAGAGATGCGGCTATGCCTTCGATAGATGTGTCGCTTCCGTTGAGCCTGCGCAAACGGGCCATGTGGGCCAGTGCGTTGAACCTTGTCGCTGTCTTTGCTTCCCAGGTCATGCGCCTGGGCGGCAATCTGGTTATTACCCGCTTGCTCGTGCCGGAAATGTTCGGCGTGATGGCCATTGCGACCACTGTATCCGTGCTGCTGCAAATGCTTTCCGATGTCGGGCTGCGGCCGAACGTCATTCAGAGTTCGCGCGGCGACGAACCGCTGTTTCTCGATACCGTGTGGACTGTGCAAGTCATCCGTGGGTTTGTGCTGTTCCTTCTCACGTTGCTGTTGGCCCTGGGGGCACAATTCACGCAACACATCGAGCTGTGGCCGGCCCATTCCACCTACGCCGCTCCAGAGCTACCGATGGTACTGGCTTTGTCTGGGGTCGCCGCAATCATCTATGGCTTCCAGTCGCCCAAGGTCGATGTGGCCATCCGTGTCTTCCAGCAGAAGAAGGTGGTGATCGCCGAGCTGATTGCGCAGTTTGTCGGTTTGATAGCCATGCTCGTGGCAGGCTATCTCACCCGCTCCATCTGGTCATTGGTGGCCGCAGGCCTGCTGAGCACACTGGTTTTCACCGTACTCAGTCACCTGATCTTCCAGGGGCCGCGCAACCGCCTGCGATTGGAACCGGCTGCGCTGCGCGAGGTGTTCGATTACGGACGCTGGATATTGTTGTCGTCCTCCGTAGGGGTCCTGGCAATGCAGGGTGACCGGATCTGGTTCGGCGGTAGTATGTCGGTCGCGGAACTAGGGGTCTATTCCATCGCTGTCGCCATCCTCGGGGCCATTCAGTCGGTCCTGCTGCGGCTGGCGGGGGCAGTTGCCCTGCCGGCCTTCAGTGAGGCGACGAGAAGTGGCGACAAAGAGCGGGTGCGCAGCCTTTACTACCGCTCCAGGGCGCTGTTCGACCTGACCTCGCTGTTTGCTTGCGGTTTTTTGCTGACTGCCAGCCCACTGATGATCAGTTGGCTTTACGACGACCGTTATGCCGGCGCCGGCAATACCATGGCCATTCTCTCGCTCTCGCTTTTCACCTTGCGCTTCACGCTGGCACACCAGCTCTGGTTGGCCCTGGGGCTGACCAAATACGTGGCGATGGACAACATCATCCGGGTCGTTTCGCTGTTTATCCTGCTGCCGGTCCTCATGGCCATCGGTGGCGTGACCTATGCCATCTGGGGTGTGGCGCTGCATACCTTCTTCACGCTTTTCCTGATTTTTCCGGTCAACCGCAAGCTGGGCCTGCTGGACCTGAAGCGCGAGCTTGTAGTGCTGCCCGCCCTGCTGATCGGCGTCCTTTTCGGTGAAATGATTACCAGCCTGTTCACCTGATTGGGCCGTGAAGATGTTCCACAAGAAAAAATGGCGCCATAAAACATACTGTTTTCACTGGCTAACCATTGAATATTCAATGATTAAGCGTGTTTGACAGATCTTTTTCGCGGATCTTTAATATTTTTGTATCTGGCAGCCTATGGCGTTTAAGTGCCAAAGGTGATTGGGTGTTTATTTGACAGCATATAACCTGTTATCCGGGTAAACTAAAATGAGAGAGCACATACGAAAGCTCATAACGCCGTCGATGCGCTTCGAAATAAGAAAGCTCTTGATTTGGACCCAGGATATAATGGGGCGCGCGTGTTTGTGGCGCTGGGAAATCGCCAGGTTCCGGCTACAGAAAAGTAACGACTACGAGGTCTTGTATGTCGGGCGAAAGAGCCGCAGGGAAATGGCCAGGCTGCTCATCGGCGGTAAGCCCGAGGTCGACACCCAGCCTGGCGATGGCCCGCAACAATCTGGCGCCGCGTCCCATAGGTTGTTAATCAGCGAGATGCCCAGTGCAGGGGCCCTGTACGTGCCCCATTACCTGAGTGCCATCATCCCCCTGGGGCGTCCGCTGGAGGAGATCATCGCCCGCTACGACGGTGAACTACGCCGCAGTATTCGCAAGTGCCGGCCGCTGTACCGTATGCAGCAGGTGCTGACGGACGAGGCGATTGGCAAGGCCGACCGGGAAATGTTGCAGCCTTATGCTCAGGCGCGGCATGGCCTGTATGCCAAACAATTCGACTCGCAGGAAGTGGTGCGCATCGCCCAGACCGTTGGCCGACTCGACCTGATAATGAAAGGCGACGAGGTTGTCGCCTGTCATTTCGGTTGTGTAATAACCCGGGCCGGCAAGCGCTATTGGAGCACGCTTCGCTTTGGCTACCCGGAGGCTGTCTTCAGCGACCCCAAACGACTGCGCGAGGTCAACTCCATCACTACTTTCATGGCCCTGGAGTGGGCCATCGAGCAGGGTTTCGATTATTACGATATCGGCCAATGCCTGGCACGTCCGGACGATGGGCTTTTGAAATGGAAGCGCCGGCGCGGCGGTGATGTGGATACCTTGGGCAACCAGGCCTATATGTTCGTCCGGCTACCCAAGACCGGCATCGCCAAGTTCCTCTGGGAGTTCCCGTTATTCGCCGTCGAGGACAGCAAGCTCACACTGCATCTGGGGCTGCCGGATGGGCCAAGTGACCAGGAAGTTGTCGACCGCTATCGTGAAATGGTCTTCGGTGGTTTGTTCAAGATATACATTTACTGTGCGAAAGCGCCTGGTGAACTATTGCTGGAGAACTTGCGAGATCGGTATGCCCACTTCCAGTCTCCCCCCATTCTGGAAAGAGTAGCGTCCAACTGAGCGTGAAAGATTGCCTTCAATGAGAGTGCTGCATGATGAACGATATTTCGAATGTAGAGACGAAGGGATCGGACCGTAAAAGCTGGAGCTTGGCCGCATACACGTACCTGGCAAGAAAGCGGTTGGTACGAAAGCCGTCGGAGAACCTCAAGAGCCTTGCAGTCAAGACCTGGGATATCGCGCCGGCCGAGGTCACCCCGGCGCCTCCCGCTTTCTTCCTGCCGAATCAGTTGGAGCGAGTGACCGGCTGGGAAGCAAAACGTTTCTTTCCCTTCGAGCATCCGCGGCGAACCATGGAGGGGTTGGGCAGCGTCGAACAGGCTCCTACCAGGGGCTATCTGATCAAGGATGTCATTCTGATCGATGGTGCTCTGTACAAGAACAATGCCAGCTTCTGGCTGTCTGACCGACCCAACGGGTTGCCACGGGTTGTCGTGGAGCAAGAGGTCGAGCGTGGGGCCGCTTATTGTTCACGTTACGGCAACCGTTGGTTTGGAACATGGCTGGCCGAGGATTGCGTCACCTATGCTTTGGCCCGTAACGAAGGGGTGCCGGTGACCACGGCGCCTTCGGGCAGGTTCCCGCTTTTTTCCCAGGCTCCGCAGTACGAAGAATGGCTTTGCATGCATCCGCTGCGGCTGCGCACTGCCTTTTTTCGAGAGTTGGTGCTGTTCGATGACTTCAGCCACAACACAAACCAGTCCGAGCGATTCCGCGCCATGGGCCAGAAGTTGTTGTCGCGGGTGAATTACCAGCCCCACCCGGGGGTTTTCATCCTGCGGGGCTGTGACGGAGATCCGCGCCTGCTGCACAACGAACTGGAAATTGCCGAGCATCTGCATAAACATCGCGGCTTTCGCATCCTTAATCCTTTGAAGTGCGACCTGGCAACCATCGTGCAAACTTGTGCCGGGGCGAGGGTAGTGGCGGGCGTCGAGGGCAGCCAGCTGATCCACGGTATCAATGTGCTATCGCCCGGCGCTTCGGTGCTGACACTGCAGCCACCTGATCGCTTTGTCTGCTTCTACAAGTACCTGACTGATCGCGATCAACAGCATTTCGGCTTTGTCGTCGGGATACCCAATGGCATCGGCTTCCGTATCGACCTCGATGAACTCGAACGGACCTTGGATCTGCTGCCGTCATGACGAGGCGTGGCATGCCATGACTGCCTGAGGTGCAGGGCCACTGGTCGCACGGTGTAACGTATGTTCGCGGTCCTCGCCCAGGGCGGGCGTGGTAGAATCCGCGCCTTCGAATCTGGAGGTACACGCGTGCGCAAACTGGCTGTGGTAATGGCAGTGCTCGCCCTGGCGGGCTGTGAGAACGAGGTCGAAGGCGTGCACAAACAGGTGGCCGAACACCTGCACAACCCCAAGACCGCCAAGTTCGGCAACGTGCGGATCGACACCCAGGGCACCATCTGCGGCCAGGTCCGTGGCAAGGATGATGCCGGGCAGTACGAAGCCTACCGCAGCTACGTGGCGATCAAGCGCGATGGCCAGTACGAAATCATCGTCGACGACAACGGCAACAACCTGCGCATCCGCGAGATGTGCGGTGGCGCCGAGCTGCAGCGCCGTGCCGAAGCCCTGGCTGGCCAGCCAGCCCCGCAAGGCTGGGATGTGGAAGTGATCCAGGGCGCCAACATGGGGGCGCTCAGTGACATGACCGCACGCCTGATCGAAAAGGGCATCCCGTCCTCGGTAGAGTACCGCGACGGCAAACCGGTGGTGCTGATGGGGCCGTTCCCCAGCCGTGAGGAAGCCGAAGCACGCAAGGCCGAGGTAATGGCCAAGCTGGGTACCGATTCGGTGGTCATCCAGCACGGTGCTGCGCGCTAACCCAGCTTCCTGCAGGGAGATAACGGTGTTTGCTCAAGATTCAGATGCTTGCGCAATCCTTGTGGGAGCGGCCTTGCGTCGCGAAAGGGCTGCGTAGCGGCCCCGATATCTGAACCTGGCACAGATGGCCGGGGCCGCTACGCAGCCCATTCGCGACGCAAGGCCGCTCCCACACATTGTCCGCACAGTTTTGGCTATGCTTGGCAGGAGGAAGCTGAACGGGGAGGGCCTCATGTCTACACTGGAGCGGGCCATTGCCGTGGCCGCCAGGGCGCATGAAGGGCAATACGACAAGGGTGGGGCTGCATATATCCTCCACCCGCTACGCGTGATGATGCGGGTTGGCACAACCGAACAACGGATTGTCGCGGTGCTTCACGATGTGATCGAAGACACCCCGCTGACCCTGTCCGACCTGGCGCGGGAGGGTTTCGCGCTGAAAATCCTTGCCGCCTTGCTGGCGCTGAGCCGCCGTGAGGGCGAGGCCTACCAGGACTTCGTGGTGCGCCTGGGCGGTGACCCGCTGGCGCGCACCGTCAAGCTGGCCGACCTGGCCGACAACAGCGACCTTTCGCGCATCCCCTGCCCAGGCCCCACCGACCTGGCGCGGCTGGCGCGTTACCGCGAAGCCAGTGCCTACCTGCAGGCACTGGCTTGAGGTTGATGCGCGGTCAGTCTTCCTTCGGTACTGTCCAGAAAATCTGCACACCGCCATCGTCGCGGTGGGCGAGGGTGACGTTGTCGTTTTCGGCGATTTCCCCAAGCAGGGTTTCCCAGTCTTCCGGGGTTTCCTGTTCCAGGCGAAAGATCAACGCCGCACGGCTGCGCTGTGCCGTGGGGCTGTTGATGATCTTCTGGATGCGCATACCCAGTTGTTCGTAGCTGCTCGGGGTGGCGGAGGCGGTGCTGGACACAAGTGTTTCCTTGTTTTTGCTGTATGCACATACAGTATTTCACTGTAAGTAATTTCGCAACAGCTTGTCAGGCGGAAACTGTGCTCAAGCCTGGGCTGATCCATGCGCAGTGTTGTCCAGGGTATTCCACAGGCTTCTCATCGTAGGGTTCTGATTCAACAGCGAGCAGTACGAGCGGATCTCCAGCCGAGTGCTCCATTCGGCGCCTCCGGCCTGCACGAGCAACCCTCTTTCCAGTTCGTCATTTACTGCACTGTGGGGCAGCCAGGCTACCCCATAGCCCTCGACAGCCATGCGAACCAGCAGCATCGCCATATCGGCCTCATAGCACCGTTCCAGAGGGGCGACTTCAGGTGCGTTGCGAATGACGACGTCTGCCACTTTCCCCAGAAATGTCGTAGCCGTGTACGCCAGGTGCGGAATAGGCTTGTTGCCTGCGCAAAGCCGGAACATCGGCTTGCCCTGCGCGTCGGGCGCACACACGGGGATGAATGCATCGTGGCCGAGCGCCAGGCTACCGAAGCGCTCAGGGTCCAGGGAGATGGGGGTGAGCGGATGATGGTAGACAATCATCAGGTCGCAGCTGCCTTCTTCAAGGGCGATGACGGCGTCATTGATGTTGGCCGCCACTACCCGGGCATTGAAGCGCTCGTTTTGCTGCTGGAACTGGCTGAGCCATTTCGGCAGGAACGTCATGGACAGGCTGTGGGCTGCCGTGATCTGGATCGAGCGCCCTGGCATCCGTTTCACGTCCCTCAGGTCGGCGCGCAGCGCCATCAAGGCAGCGAGCGCCTGGCGGGCTTCAGCGCAGAAGGTCTGGCCGGCGGGCGTAAGCTGTACCGGGTAGGTTGCACGATCAACCAGTTCGACACCCACCCACTCTTCGAGCGAGCGGATTCTCCTGGAAAGCGCGGACTGTGTAACGCAACGCACCTCGGCGGCGCGAGAAAAATTCTTCCACTCGGCGATTGCCATGAGGTCGTCCAGCCACTTGATTTGCATCGCTGATCTCCTTCGCCAGGCGCTCAGTGTAAGCGTGTTCGCATAAGCCTCGACAGCGATGCCTGTAAACTATTCCAAAAACGCATAGGGTCAGCCCTATTACTCATCAACTTGTTTTTTCGCGGCGATAAACTTGTCCCCAGCACTCGCTCGGCGAGTTGCTGTTCCTGTCTTTATCCAGATCCTGCCAAGTAGAAAAAATAGAAAATAACTTGAGGAATACATCGTGAAAAACAATAAACTTCCGCGCCGGATTGCGATAGGTATCGCCTTGGGCGTAGTCGTCGGCTGGGCATGTCATCATTTCGCAGGCAGCGAACAGGACGCCAGGCAGATAGCTGGCTACTTCTCAATGGTGACGGATATCTTTCTGCGTTTGATTAAGATGATCATCGCGCCGTTGGTGTTCGCCACGCTTGTCGGCGGGATCGCAAGCATGGGCAATTCGCGCTCGGTCGGCCGCATCGGCTTTCGTGCCATGGCCTGGTTCGTCTGCGCTTCGGCCATTTCACTGGCGATCGGCATGGCGCTGGTCAACCTGTTCGAGCCAGGCGCTGGCATCAACTTGCAGGTCGCGCATCACGCTGATGCCGTTACAACCCCGGTGAATACAGGCGACTTCAGCCTCAAGGTATTTATCAGTCATGTATTCCCTCGCAGTATTGCCGAGGCCATGGCCAATAATGAAATACTTCAAATTGTGGTCTTCTCTTTGTTCTTTGGCTTCGCCTTGGCAGGTGTCAACCGAGCCGGCCATACAAAGATTGTGGACTGCATCAATGAACTTGCGAAAGTGATGTTTCGCATCACTGACTATGTCATGGCGTTTGCACCGATCGGGGTTTTTGCAGCGATCGCTTCTGCAATCACTACTCAAGGCCTGGGGCTGCTGACCGACTATGGCAAACTCATTGTCGAGTTCTATCTGGGCATCCTGCTGCTGTGGGCAGTGCTGTTCGGTGCGGGTTACTTGTGCCTGGGCAAGTCTGTTTTCACGCTCGGCAAACTGATTCGCGAGCCTGTGCTGCTGGCGTTCTCCACGGCCAGCAGCGAGGCGGCCTACCCGAAAACGATGGAAGCGCTCGAGAAGTTCGGTGCGCCGAAACGCGTGTCCAGCTTCGTCCTGCCGTTGGGCTACTCATTCAACCTCGACGGTTCGATGATGTACCAGGCGTTCGCCATCATGTTCATCGCCCAGGCATACAACATCGACCTCAGCTTCACCCAGCAGGTGTTGATCCTTTTGACCCTGATGATTACCAGCAAGGGCATGGCGGGCGTGGCGCGGGCCTCGGTGGTGGTGGTCGCTGCGACTTTGCCGATGTTCAACCTGCCTGAGGCTGGCCTGCTGTTGATCATCGGTATCGATCAGTTCCTCGACATGGCACGTACCGCTACCAATGTCGTGGGCAACAGCATTGCCACGGCTGTGATCGCCAGATCAGAGCCACAGACCGAGCCGCAAGCGGCAAGCGAGGCGCCCACCCTCGACCGCCCGGTATCGGCCGCCTGAGGAGTTTGCTCATGAAGTCGAAGAAGGCAGCAGTTCCACAAGCTTTTGCCCACACGATCGGAATTGTCGGCGGGCTTGGTTCGCTCGCGGGGGGCGACCTTTTCTACAAGCTTTTGAAGTCGCGGGCGGTGCTGGAGGACCAGGGGCGTTTTCATTTCCTGCTCGAGCAACATCCCTTCAAGGATGTAATGCTGCCTTTGGATGCAAGCGCGAGCATGACCTCGCGAAAGTTCTATGTTTTCGAGGTGTGCAGGTCATTTGAAGCTAGCGGTGTGGATGCAATCATGCTGCCTTGCTTCGCCAGCCAGACGTTCCGCACGCAGATCCAGGAAGAGCTGGGGACTCCGGTGCTGGACATGATGGAAGCCTTGGTGCAACACATCCGTCAGGTCGCGGAGCCAGGCAGTACACTCGGCGTGCTTGCTTCGGATTATGTGCGTCATTCCGGGCTCTTCGAACAAGCGTTGGGCCACCAGTACGATGTGGTGTACCCCGATGCACAAGCGCAGGTCGCGCTGATGGAGGCCATGTATGGCGTCAACGGCATCAAGGATGGGCACCTGGATGGCATGCCTCTGGAGTCCGTGTACCAGGCATGCCTGTCAGTGCAGGCACAGGGTGCCAGCTTGGTCGTGCCGGGCATGACCGAGCTTTCGCTGGTGTGCGCCGACCTGCAGCGCCGCGGCATTGCCGCACTGGATATCAACGAGCTCTACGCCACGTTCGCGACCCTAGGCTCAAGTGCGCCCCGTGAACTGCCATTCAAGCTGGGTATCGTGGGTGGGGTCGGCCCCGCAGCTACGGTGGACTTCATGGGCAAGGTGGTTGCCGGTACGCCAGCAGGCCGGGATCAGGACCACATCAAGATGGTGGTCGAGCAGAACCCGCAAATTCCGGATCGCACGGCCAGTCTGCTGAATGATGAAACCGACCCGACGATGGCCCTGTATGCGACCTGCAAACGCCTGGAAAGCGCCGGTGCCAATGCAATTGCAATCCCGTGCAATACCGCTCACGCGTTTGTTGAACGCATCCAGGAGCACCTGCGCGTGCCAATCGTCAACATGCTCACCGAGACGATCGACTGGATAAGACAAACATACGGCCGCGACAGGACGGTCGGCCTGCTGGCGACGTCAGGCACCGTCGCCAGCCAGGTCTATCACCAGGCAGCCAGCCGCGCCGGGCTTGAGATTGTTGTGCCGGCGCCGGATTACCAGAAGCTGGTCATGGAGGCCATCTATGGTGAGCGGGGCGTCAAGGCTGGCTTCACTGAAGGACTGTGTCGAGACCAGCTGTTGATTGCGGCCGAGCATCTTACGGAAGTGGGGGCGACGGTGCTGATTCTGGGCTGTACGGAACTGCCGCTGGTGCTCAGCCACTGTGATGCTTATGAACTCAGTGGCAGGACGGTTGCTCTGGTAGACCCCACGATGATCCTGGCACGCAGATGTGTCGTGTTGGCTGGAGGTTCAGGTAGTTAACCGCATTCTCATGCCTTTTCCCTGTGGGAGCGCGTTTACCCGCGAAAAATGCGAGGCGGTGTATGGCACCGGCTTTGCCGGTGTTCGCGGGGGAACCCGCTCCCACAGGGTGGCAGCGGGCTGTTTGCATTTCAGGGGGCAGTAGTGATCAGTACTCCCAGAAGATCCGCTGCAGCTCCTTGCTGTCCTGGGTCCTGGTCATCGCCACCATCGCCAGGATCCGCGCCTTCTGCGGGTTCAGGTCATGGGCCACGACCCAGTCGTTCTTGTCATCCGGCTGTTCGGCGTTGCGCAGCACGAAACCACCCTGGTTCACATGCGACGAGCGAATGATCTGCACGCCGTTCTTGCGCAGTTCCTGCAGCGCCGGCACCACCCGTGACGACACCGAACCGTTGCCGGTCCCGGCATGGATCAGTGCCTTGGCGCCGTTCTGCGCCAGCGCCTTGTAGGCGGTGTCGGTGACGTTGCCATAGCCATAAGCGATGTCCACCTGCGGCAGGCTGCTGATCTGCTTGATGTCGAACTCGGAGTTTACCGTGTGGCGCTTGGCCGGCAGGCGGAACCAGTAGGACTTGCCTTCCACCACCATGCCCATCGGGCCCCAGGCGCTCTTGAAGGCTTCAGTCTTGATGTTGACCGACTTGCTCACATCGCGGCCGGACTGGATCTCGTCATTCATGGTCACCAGCACGCCCTTGCCGCGCGACTGCTTGTCGCTGGCCACGGCCACGGCGTTGTACAGGTTGAGCATGCCGTCGGCGGACATGGCGGTGCCCGGGCGCATCGAACCGACCACCACGATCGGCTTGTCGGTCTTTTCCACCAGGTTGAGGAAGTAGGCGGTTTCTTCCAGGGTGTCGGTGCCGTGGGTGATGACGATACCGTCCACATCCTTGCTTTCGGCCAGTTCGGCAACGCGTTTGCCCAACTTGAGCAGGTCGTCGTTGGAGATGCTTTCAGAGGCGATCTGCATGACCTGCTCGCCGCGTACGTTGGCCAGGTCGGCCAGTTCCGGCACGCCGGCGATCAGCTTGTCGACGCCCACCTTGGCGGCCTGGTAGGTGGCGCTGTTGGCGGCGCTGGCGCCAGCACCGGCAATGGTGCCGCCGGTGGCGAGAATGACCACGTTGGCCAGCTTCTGCTGGGTTTCGGCTTCTTTGGCCGAGACGGTGGTAGGCAGAGCCAGCAGCAGGGCGAGGGCGGTGGGGGCGAAGGTTTTCAGTGCGGCATTCATCGTTATTGTTCTCTCTCTTCCTAATGAGATGGTTGTTTTGTCGCACAGGGTGCAAGGCAGGTTTCGTACCACTTGCGCGCACGGCCTTTGTGGGAGCGGCCTTGTGTCGCGAAAGGGGCGCGCAGCGGCCCCGGGTTCCGGCGCAACAGCACACATTGCCGGGGCCGCCTTGCGGCCCTTTCGCGACACAAGGCCGCTCCCACATGAAGGGGGGCCATTCGAGATTCCGAACAAACGTAGGAAAAGACGTTCGGCTTTTCGGAAAAAATCCGGATAAACTGCCCCGGGCTCGACTTGACCTCCGACAGCCAAACGGATTTGACAAACCCCGGTCCTGTTTCCATAGTTAGGCAACGCAAACGTTTGCGATCCGACAAAAAACACAAGATTCGGAGTCATCGTCCATGAAACTGCCGTTCCCCGGTCGTCTGCTGGCCCTCGCGGTCATTTCCTCGCTTTCCCTGGCCCTGCCGTTTTCTACCGCCCACGCCGAAGACAAGCCCAAGGTCGCCCTGGTCATGAAGTCGCTGGCCAACGAGTTCTTCCGCACCATGGAAGACGGCGCCAAGGACTACCAGAAAGCCCACGCCGATGAATTCGAGCTGATCGCCAACGGCATCAAGAACGAGACCGACACCGGCGAGCAGATCCGCATCGTCGAGCAAATGGTCAACGCAGGCGCCAAGGCCCTGGTCATCGCCCCGGCCGACTCCAAGGCGCTGGTATCGGCGGTGAAGAAGGCCATGGACCAGGGCGTGGTGGTGATCAACATCGATAACCGTCTGGACCCGGCGCTGCTCAAGAGCAAAGGCATCAGCGTACCCTTCGTGGGCCCCGACAACCGCAAGGGCGCGCGCCTGGTCGGCGACTTCCTGGCCAACAAAAAGCTCAAGGCCGGCGACCAGGTCGGCATCATCGAAGGCGTGCCGACCACCACCAACGCCCAGCAGCGTACCGCCGGTTTCAAGGACGCCATGGAGGCCGCGCAGGTCAAGATCGTCTCGGTGCAGAGCGGCAATTGGGAAATCGACAAAGGCAACGCCGTCGCCGCCTCCATGCTCAACGAATACCCCGACCTGAAAGCCCTGCTGGCCGGTAACGACAGCATGGCCCTGGGCGCCGTGTCGGCCGTGCGTGCCGCCGGCAAGACCGGGCAGGTGCAAGTGGTGGGCTACGACAACATCAACGCCATCAAGCCGATGCTCGCCGATGGCCGTGTGCTCGCCACCCTCGACCAGGCGGCCAGCCAGCAGGCGGTGTACGGCATCCAGGCGGCGCTGAAAATGGTCAAGGGCGAGAAACCCGACGTGGATGCCGACAACGTCATCCAGACCCCGGTCCAACTCATCACCAAGCCCTGATTGCTGGCAGGAGATACGGCCATGCCTGCATCGGCCAATGAAGTGGTGCTCGCCGCCAGCGGCCTGGGCAAGACCTATGCCCAGCCCGTGCTCGGCGAGGTCAGCCTGAACCTGCGGGCCGGCGAAGTGCTGGCGCTGACGGGTGAGAACGGCGCGGGCAAGAGCACCCTGTCCAAGCTCATCAGTGGCCTGGAAACCCCCACCACCGGGCACATGCGCTACCGCGGCCAGGCCTACGCACCCGGCAGCCGCAGCGAGGCCGAGCGCCTTGGCGTGCGCATGGTGATGCAGGAGCTGAACCTGCTGCCCACGCTGACCGTGGCGGAAAACCTGTTCCTCGACAACCTGCCCGGCCGCTTTGGCTGGATCAGCCAGAAGCGCCTGCGCCAGCTGGCCACGGCGGCCATGGCCCAGGTCGGCCTCGACGCCATCGACCCGGACACCCCGGTTGGCGAACTGGGCATCGGCCACCAGCAGATGGTCGAGATCGCCCGCAACCTGATCGGCGACTGCCATGTGCTGATCTTCGACGAGCCCACCGCCATGCTCACCGCGCGCGAGGTAGAGCTGCTGTTCACCCAGATCGAACGCCTGCGCCAACGTGGCGTGGCCATCGTCTACATCTCCCATCGCCTGGAAGAACTGCAGCGCGTGGCCCAGCGCATCGTCGTGCTGCGCGACGGCAAGCTGGTGTGCGACGAACCGATCCAGCGCTACAGCAGCGCCGAACTGGTCAACCTGATGGTCGGCCGCGAGCTGGGCGAGCATATCGACCTGGGCCGCCGGCAGATCGGCGCGCCGCTGCTCAAGGTCGACAAGCTCAGCCGTGCCGACAAGGTGCGTGAAGTGTCGTTCGAGGTCAGGGCAGGGGAGATCTTCGGCATCTCTGGCCTGATCGGTGCCGGCCGTACCGAACTGTTGCGCCTGATCTACGGCGCCGACCGTGCCGACAGCGGCAGCGTCGCCCTCGGCCAGCCACCGCAGGTGGTCACCATCGACTCGCCCAAGGCTGCCGTGCAGGCCGGTATCGCGCTGATCACCGAAGACCGCAAAGGCGAGGGCCTGCTGCTGACACAGTCGATCAGCGCCAATATCGCCCTGGGCAACCTCGGCGCGGTATCCCGGGCCGGGGTGCTCGATGGCGAGGCCGAAGCGGCATTGGCCGAGCGCCAGATCCAGGCCATGCGCATTCGCAGTGCCGGCCCGCAGCAAGTGGTAGGCGAGCTGTCTGGCGGCAACCAGCAGAAGGTGGTGATCGGCCGCTGGCTCGAGCGCGATTGCCAGGTGCTGCTGTTCGACGAGCCCACCCGTGGCATCGACGTCGGCGCCAAGTTCGACATCTATGGCCTGCTGGCCGAGCTGGCGCGCCAGGGCAAGGCCCTGGTGGTGGTGTCCAGCGACCTGCGCGAGCTGATGCTGATCTGCGACCGCATCGCCGTGCTGTCGGCCGGTCGCCTCATCGACACCTTCGAGCGTGACCATTGGAGCCAGGACCAGCTGCTGGCTGCAGCCTTTGCCGGTTATCAGAAACGTGACGCACTGCTGCACGACGCAGCTCCCAGGATGGATGCATGAAAACCACCCCGCTCGACAGCCAAGGCGCCGTACCGGTGCGCCGCAGTGGCACCTATCTTGGCCTGGGTACCTACCTGGGCCTGGCCGGCGCCTTGCTGGCGATGATCGTGCTGTTCTCGTTCCTCAGCAGCCACTTCTGGTCGTACAACACCTTCAGTACCCTGGCCAACCAGATCCCCGACCTGATGGTGCTGGCGGTGGGCATGACCTTCGTGCTGATCATCGGCGGCATCGACCTGTCGGTGGGCTCGGTGCTGGCGCTGGCGGCTTCGACGGTCAGCGTGGCGATCCTCGGCTGGGGTTGGGGTGCGCTGCCTTCTGCCTTGCTGGGCATGGCCGTGGCCGCGCTGGCCGGCAGCATTACCGGCGGCGTCACCGTGGCCTGGCGCATTCCGTCGTTCATCGTCTCGCTCGGCGTGCTGGAAATGGCCCGCGGCCTGGCCTACCAGTTCACCGATTCGCGCACTGCCTATATCGGTGATGCCTATGCCTGGTTCTCCAACCCCATCGCATTCGGCATCTCGCCGGCGTTCATCATCGCCTTGCTGGTGATCGTGCTGGCCCAGCTGGTGCTGACCCGCACGGTGTTCGGCCGCTACCTGATCGGCATCGGCACCAACGAAGAGGCTGTGCGCCTGGCCGGCATCGACCCGCGCCCGTACAAGGTGCTGGTGTTCGCCCTGATGGGCCTGCTTGCCGGCCTGGCCGCGCTGTTCCAGATCTCGCGCCTGGAAGCGGCAGACCCCAATGCCGGCTCCGGCCTGGAGCTGCAAGTGATCGCCGCCGTGGTGATTGGCGGCACCAGCCTGATGGGCGGGCGCGGCTCGGTCATCAGCACCTTCTTTGGCGTGCTGATCATTTCGGTGCTGGCCGCAGGGCTGGCGCAGATCGGGGCCAGCGAACCGACCAAGCGCATCATCACCGGGGCGGTGATCGTCATCGCCGTGGTGCTCGACACTTACCGTAGCCGGCGTGCAGGCCGGCGGAACTGAGAACATGGCAACCATCAAAGACGTCGCGGCACTGGCGGGCATTTCCTACACCACTGTGTCCCATGTGCTGAACAAGACCCGACCGGTCAGCGAGCAAGTGCGGCTGAAAGTCGAAGCCGCCATCGCCGAGCTCGATTACGTGCCCAGCGCCGTGGCCCGCTCGCTGAAGGCGCGCAGCACGGCCACCATCGGCTTGCTGGTGCCCAACAGCGTCAACCCGTACTTCGCCGAACTGGCGCGGGGCATCGAAGACGCCTGCGAGCGCAACGGCTACTGCGTGATCCTGTGCAACTCTGACGACAACCCGCAAAAGCAGCGCAGCTACCTGCGCGTACTGCTGGAAAAACGCATCGATGGCCTGGTGGTGGCTTCGGTAGGCCAGGACAGCGACCTGCTGCAAAGCCTGGCTGGCGTGCGCACGCCAATGGTGATTGTTGACCGCGAACTGGATGGCGTGGATGCCGACCTGGTGCGCATCGACCACGAGCAGGGCGCCTTCCTGGCCACTCGGCATCTGCTGGAGCTTGGCCACCGTGACATCGCCTACATCGGCGGCCCCGCCGAAACCGGGGTCACCCAGCTGCGCCTGAGCGGCTTCCGCCGCGCCATGGCCGAGGCCGGTGTGGTGGTGCTGGGCGACCGCGTGCTGCACTGCGACTTCAGCAGCCCGGGTGGCCATGCGGTGGCAAGCCGGTTGCTGGAGGGCAGGCGGCCCACGGCGATTTTCGCCGGCAACGACATGATCGGCTTCGGCGTGCTGCGTGCCGCGGCCGAACGCAATATCAACGTGCCCGGCGAGCTGTCGGTGATCGGTTTCGACGACATCGAACTCAGCCGCTATGTGTACCCGCCGTTGACCACGGTGGGCCAGTCGATCCGCGAGCTGGGCGAGAGCGCCGCGTCACTGTTGCTGACGCGTATCGGCACACCCCGCCAGGGCGCGGCAGAGCAACGCATCGTCGCCCCGCGCATCGTGCTGCGCGAGTCCACCGGGCCGCGCCCGGACCTGTTCAACGATTACCGCTAACGCTAAGGAAATGTCATGAATGCCAAGGTCGTGGTAGTCGGTAGCCTCAACATGGACCTGGTGGCCCGCGCCCAGCGCCTGCCCCGGGCCGGCGAAACACTCCCCGGCGAAAGCTTTTTCACCGTGCCGGGCGGCAAGGGGGCCAACCAGGCGGTGGCCGTGGCGCGCCTGGGCGGCAGCGTGGCGATGATCGGCAACGTCGGCGACGATGATTATGGTCGGCAACTGCACCGGGCGTTGTATGTGGAAGGCATCGACTGCCAGGGCGTCATCACCTGCCAGGGCGTGTCCAGCGGTGTGGCGCTGATCACCGTGGATGCCGCCAGCCAGAACTGCATTGTCATCATCCCGGGTGGCAACGGCCTGCTGACCCCGCAGTCGGTGCAGCGGTTTGATGCGCTGCTGCAGGCGGCCGAGGTGATCATCTGCCAGCTGGAGGTACCCACCGACACCGTGGCCTGGACCCTGGCCAGGGGGCGCGAGCTGGGCAAGCAGGTGATCCTGAACCCGGCGCCGGCGACCGGCCCCTTGCCGGCGGACTGGTTCCCCCACATCGACTACCTGACGCCCAACGAAAGCGAGGCCGAAGCCCTGACCGGCGTGGCGGTTGCGGACCTGGACAGTGCCCGGCGTGCCGGCGAGCGCTTGCTGCAGCTGGGCGCGGGCAAAGTGATCATCACCCTGGGCGCGCAAGGGGCCTTGCTGGTCACCCCCGAGGGCCACCAGCACTTCCCCGCGCCGGTGGTCCAGCCGCTGGACACCACGGCAGCCGGCGACACCTTCATCGGCGGCTTTGCCGCTGGCCTGGTGCGCGGCCTGGATGAGGGCGAAGCCATCGCCTTCGGCCAGCGCGCCGCGGCCCTGTCGGTTACCCGCGCCGGCGCCCAGCCGTCGATTCCCTACCTGGCGGAGCTTGCGCCATGAAGAAAACCCCACTGCTGAACGTCGCCCTGTCGCGGACCATTGCCGGCATGGGGCATGGCGACATCCTGATAATCGGCGATGCCGGGCTGCCGGTGCCACCGGGGGTAGAACTGATCGACCTGGCCGTCACGCCTGGCCTGCCGGATTTCGCCAGCGTGTTGCGGGTTGTGCTGAGCGAGTTGCAGGTAGAGCGCCACGTGCTGGCCGAAGAGATGCAGAAAGTGGTGCCGCCGGCGCTGGTCGAGATCGAGCGGCTGAAGGGCAAGCTGGGCAAGCGCGAATGGCTGAGCCATGAAGATTTCAAAGAATTGTCACGCAATGCCCGTGCGGTAGTGCGTACTGGCGAGTGCCAGCCCTACAGCAACATTGCGCTGATCTCCGGCGTGACCTTCTAACTCGCCATCTTGCCCAACGCAGATCCCCTGTGGGAGCGGGCATGCCCGCGAACACCGGCAGCGCCGGTGCCATCCACCGCAGGCCCCTGTGGGAGCGGGTTCACCCGCGAACACCGGCGAAGCCGGTGCCATTCACCGCAGGCCCCCTGTGGGAGCGGGTTCACCCGCGAACACCGGCGAAGCCGGTGCCATCCACCGCGCTGCCTTCTTCGCGGGTAAACCCGCTCCCACAGGGATTTGCGGTGTTTCAGGAATACCAACCCAGGCAACAGGAGTGCCACCCATGCTCAAACCCCTGCTACAAGGAATCGCCCTCATGGCCGCAGCCACCACCCTCCAGGCCGCCCCCATCGACCTGATCATCGACACCGACCCCGGCGCCGACGACGTGGTCGCGCTGTTCCTGGCCATGGCCTCGCCCGACGAACTGAACATTCGCGCCATCACCACCGTGGCCGGCAACGTGCGCCTGGAAAAAACCTCGCGCAACGCCCGCCTGGCCCGCGAATGGGCTGGTCGCGAAGACATCCCCGTGTACGCCGGCGCCGCGCGCCCGCTAGTGCGCAAGCCGATCTACGCCGCCGACGTGCACGGCGAAGAAGGCCTTACCGGCATCCAGGTTCACGAACCGAAAGCGCCGCTGGCCCAAGGCAATGCCGTGCAATACCTGGTCGACACCCTGGCAAGCGCCAAGCCCCACAGCATCACCATCGCCATGCTCGGCCCACAAACCAACCTGGCCCTGGCGCTGATCCAGCAACCCGAGATCGCAAAAGGCATCAAAGAAGTGGTGGTCATGGGCGGTGCCCACTTCAACGGCGGCAACATCACCCCGGCGGCAGAATTCAACCTGTATGCCGACCCGCATGCCGCCGAAGTGGTGTTGGCCAGCGGTGTGCAACTGACCTACCTGCCGCTGGACGTCACCCACAAGCTGCTGACCAGCGACGCCCGCCTCAAGCAACTGGCGGCGGTGAACAACCAGGCCAGCAAACGGGTAGTGGATATCCTCAACGCCTACATCACCCACGACATGGACCTGTACGGCATGCCCGGCGGCCCGGTGCACGACGCCAGCGTCATCGCCTACCTGCTCGAGCCCGAGCTGTTCAGCGGCCGGCGCATTCACATGAGCATCGACAGCCGCGAAGGCCCCGGCTTCGGCCAGACCATTGCCGACTGGTACGGCGTGCTCAAGCAGCCTGCCAACGTGATGTGGGTGGAGGAGGGCGATGCCCAGGGCCTGTTCGACCTGCTCAGCGCCCGTTTGGCGCGATTGGAATAGCCGTGTGCGGCGCGAAGCGCTCGAACACCTGGTCGATGAAGCTGCGTGCCGCCTCGGCGCCGCGATCGCGCACCAGCAGGTCGATGGCAATCAACAGCAACTCTTCTGGTGTGCCAGGGCTGTACGCGCTCTGGCCCTCGGCCCATTTGACCTTGATATCGGCATCGATGCTGTGGCTGCTCATGAAAGGCTCTCGCTTGGGGCCCGGGACGAAGGGGCGAACACCTGACCCTGGTGTTCGATGGAGGCGGGGTGCGCTCCACTTCTTGCACTGAATCATGACTTTGCGTCAGTGACCTTGTGGCTTAAGCATATGGCAAACGCAGCGGGTTGTGCAAAATCCGGTCACGATTGCGTTTTCGCCTCTGCCGGCCAGTTCAGGCAGACTTGACCGGTTTTGCAACAAATGATGAGTGGAACTGTCGGATCAGACAGTTCCCGTACCGATTTAGGAGGCTTCATGTTCCGTACCCGTGCTTACCTGGCAACCCTGGCGGTGGCTGCTGTCCTGGCTGGTTGCAGCACTGGTGGCAATTCTGCGGGTGGCGCTGCGCCAGCCACGCCGGCAGGCAACGATGGCCGCTGCGAAGCCAGCGGCGCCGATTTCGCCATTGGCAAGCCGGCCAGCGCCGAACTGCTGGAGCAGGCGCGCAAGGCCAGTGGCTCGCAGATGGCCCGCATTCTCAAGCCGCACGACGTGGTTACCCTGGAGTACCGTTCCGAGCGCTTGAACCTGAATGTGGACGAGCAGGGCAAGGTGGTTCGCGTCAACTGCGGTTGATGCCTTGCCGGCCTCTTCGCGGGTGAACCCGCTCCCACAGGGATAGCGTTAGCCTCCAGGTCTGCGCCGTCCCCTGTGGGAGCGGGTTTACCCGCGAAGAGGCCAGCACAGGCTGGGCATATCTGCCAGAGCAAGTTCACACCCATAAAAAAACCCGCCACAAGGGCGGGTTTTTTTACAGCTATCCGAATTACTCCGGACGAACCTGTGCAGCCTGCATGCCCTTCTGGCCGCGCTCGGCGACGAAGGAAACAGTCTGGCCTTCTTTCAGGCTCTTGAAGCCGTCGGATTCGATGGCCTTGAAGTGAACGAACAGGTCGTCGCCGCCGCCTGCTGGGGTGATGAAGCCGTAGCCTTTCTCATCATTGAACCATTTGACGGTGCCTTGTTGGCGATTGGACATGGGTGAATCTCCAGAACATTTAGTTTTTTCAGTGGTGCAATGCGGCCGAGGCTACGGAGCACGGAACACATCATAGTCTAATTCTGCGCATCTAGCGCCTTTTACCTTCGCAGGATATTGATCCATCTCAAAGAATGGCTAGCCCGCGTCGGCTTCAACGTTTCAGCTTTTCGGTGCGCAGGCTTTCTTCACCACGGTTTGCGCCTTCTGCATCAGCTTGGCGTCAACGCCATCGTTGCTGTCCAGGTCGGCGATCTCCGCATCGGTGAAATTCTTTTTGATGGCTTGGGCACCGCAATCGCAGTGCTTTTTCGCGGTCGCGGCGTCAACGCCTTGGCCGCTGGCCACCTGGGTGCACTGGGTCATGTAGGCGGCCTCCTTCCCGGCTGGGAAGTTGCCAGCGTTCGCAGCTACAGGCAGCAGCAGGGCGCCAGCGGCCGCCAGGGCCAGAAGAGACGGAACTCGCATAACCAGTTACTCCTTGGGTCAGGTCTCATCAAGAGTAGGTTGCTTCCCAAGGTCTGATAGGAATTTTTCCGCGTTAGTTCACCCAAAGGCTGTAATTTCCAAATATTTCTGCGCCCGCGCACCCTGCGTGCTAGCATGCTCGGCTTGCGGTTGCGCCGTTGCGCGCCGCAGCTATCTTTTTTCTCCCCAGTCACTCTGGTTCGTCCCTCGCAAGCCGAAAGGCTTCTGCCACTGTGAGGCAGGCTTCCTTTGCGGGAAGGCAGGTCGGATCTTGTACTGGCTCATCCCAACCCACGTGACCTTTGGTAGGGGTCACCACTAGGAGAGGAGGCGCCATGCCCGTTATTACTCTTCCCGATGGCAGTCAACGTTCGTTCGATCATGCCGTATCCGTAGCCGAAGTCGCCGCTTCCATCGGCGCCGGCCTGGCCAAGGCCACCGTGGCCGGCAAGGTCGACGGCAAACTGGTCGATGCCTGCGACCTGATCAGCAACGACGCCACCCTGCAGATCATCACCCCTAAAGATGAAGAGGGACTGGAGATCATCCGTCACTCGTGCGCCCACCTGGTCGGCCACGCGGTGAAACAGCTGTACCCGACCGCCAAGATGGTGATCGGCCCGGTCATCGACGAAGGCTTCTATTACGACATCGCCTACGAGCGCCCCTTCACCCCTGAAGACATGGCCGCCATCGAAAAGCGCATGATGGAGCTGATCGACAAGGACTACGACGTCATCAAGAAGGTGACCCCGCGCGCCGAAGTCATCGACGTGTTCAAGGCCCGTGGCGAAGACTACAAGCTGCGCCTGGTCGAAGACATGCCGGACGAGCAGGCCATGGGCCTGTACTACCACGAAGAATACGTCGACATGTGCCGTGGCCCGCACGTGCCGAACACCCGCTTCCTCAAGGCATTCAAGCTGACCAAGCTGTCCGGCGCCTACTGGCGCGGTGATGCCAAGAACGAACAGCTGCAACGCGTGTACGGCACCGCCTGGGCCGACAAGAAGCAGCTGGCTGCGTACATCCAGCGCATCGAAGAAGCCGAAAAACGCGACCACCGCAAGATCGGCAAGCAGCTCGACCTGTTCCACCTGCAGGAAGAAGCCCCGGGCATGGTGTTCTGGCACGCCAACGGCTGGACCGTGTACCAGGTTCTCGAGCAGTACATGCGCCAGGTCCAGCGCGTCAACGGCTACCAGGAAATCAAGACCCCGCAGGTTGTCGACCGTATTCTCTGGGAGCGTTCCGGCCACTGGTCCAACTACGCCGAGAACATGTTCACCACTTCGTCGGAAAGCCGTGACTACGCGGTAAAACCGATGAACTGCCCGTGCCACGTGCAGGTGTTCAACCAGGGCCTGAAGAGCTAC
This sequence comes from Pseudomonas sp. NLJ1, assembly GCF_049486705.1. NCBI lineage: Bacteria > Pseudomonadati > Pseudomonadota > Gammaproteobacteria > Pseudomonadales > Pseudomonadaceae > Pseudomonas > Pseudomonas sp. NLJ1. Next base: position 4,909,133 of record NZ_CP137735.1, read on the forward strand.
CGCGACCTGCCGCTGCGCCTGGCCGAGTTCGGTGCCTGCCACCGTAACGAGCCGTCCGGCGCCCTGCACGGCATCATGCGCGTGCGTGGCTTCGTGCAGGACGACGCGCACATCTTCTGCACCGAAGAACAGGTGAAGAAAGAAGCCGCCGACTTCATCAAGCTGACCCTGGACGTGTACAAGGACTTCGGCTTCACCGACATCGCCATGAAGCTGTCGACCCGCCCGGCCAAGCGCGTGGGTTCCGAAGAGCTGTGGGATCGTGCCGAAGGCGCGCTGGCCGACGCCTTGAACGAATCGGGCCTGGAGTGGGAATACCAGCCGGGCGAGGGCGCCTTCTACGGCCCGAAGATCGAGTTCACCCTGCGCGACTGCCTCGGCCGTAACTGGCAGTGCGGTACCCTGCAGTACGACCCGAACCTGCCAGAACGCCTGGATGCCAGCTATATCGCCGAAGATAACAGCCGTGTTCGCCCGGTCATGCTGCACCGCGCCATCCTCGGCTCGTTCGAGCGCTTCATCGGCATGCTGATCGAGCACTACGCCGGCGTGTTCCCGGCCTGGCTGGCACCTACCCAGGCGGTGATCATGAACATCACCGACAAGCAGGCCGATTTCGCCCTCGAGGTGGAAAATACCCTGAACGGTAGCGGTTTCCGTGCCAAGTCGGACTTGAGAAATGAGAAGATCGGCTTTAAAATCCGCGAGCATACTTTGCTCAAGGTCCCGTACCTTTTGGTTATAGGGGATCGCGAAGTCGAAACACGAACCGTTGCTGTGCGTACTCGCGAAGGCGCAGACCTGGGCTCCATGCCCGTCGCCCAGTTCGCTGAGCTCCTGACACAAGCGGTTTCCCGGCGTGGACGCCAAGAATCGGAGTAATGACTATTAAGCGTGAAATGAGAAACGATAAGCGTGCTGTACCGAAGGCCCCGATCAACGAGAATATCTCGGCCCGCGAGGTTCGGTTAATTGGCGCTGATGGCGAGCAGGTTGGCATCGTCTCGATTGATGAAGCGCTTCGTATCGCTGAAGAAGCGAAGCTGGATCTGGTGGAGATCTCTGCAGACGCGGTACCGCCTGTCTGCAAGGTGATGGACTACGGCAAGCACCTCTTCGAGAAGAAGAAGCAGGCCAACGAAGCCAAGAAGAACCAGAAGCAGATCCAGATCAAAGAAATCAAGTTTCGTCCAGGGACGGAAGAAGGGGATTACCAGGTAAAACTACGCAACCTGGTACGTTTCCTTACCGATGGGGACAAGGCCAAGATCTCTCTGAGATTCCGTGGCCGTGAGATGGCCCACCAGGAGCTGGGCATGGAGCTGTTGAAGCGGGTCGAAGCTGACCTCGCCGAATACGGCTCCGTTGAGCAGCATCCGAAGATGGAAGGACGCCAGCTTATGATGGTCATCGCCCCCAAAAAGAAGAAGTAATCTCCCGGGCACGGCAGGCCTGATGATTATTGTGTAATTTTTATCGAATGCGGAGTTCCAACATGCCAAAAATGAAAACCAAGAGCGGTGCTGCGAAGCGCTTCCTGAAGACCGCTTCCGGCTTCAAGCACAAGCACGCTTTCAAGAGCCACATCCTGACCAAAATGTCGACCAAGCGTAAGCGTCAACTGCGCGGTGCCAGCCTGCTGCACCCGTCTGACGTGGCAAAAGTCGAGCGCATGCTGCGCGTACGTTAATTCTGGTTTAGATAGAGGAAGTTACTCATGGCTCGTGTTAAGCGTGGCGTCATCGCTCGTAAGCGTCACAAGAAAATTCTGAAACTGGCTAAAGGCTACTACGGTGCACGCTCGCGCGTATTCCGCGTTGCCAAGCAGGCTGTCATCAAGGCTGGTCAATATGCCTACCGTGACCGTCGTCAGAAGAAGCGTCAGTTCCGCGCACTGTGGATCGCTCGTATCAACGCCGGTGCCCGCACCAACGGTCTGTCCTACAGCCGTCTGATTGCTGGCCTGAAAAAGGCTTCGATCGAAATCGACCGTAAGGTTCTGGCCGATCTGGCAGTGAACGAAAAAGCGGCGTTTGCTGCGATTGTCGAGAAAGCTAAAGCCGTTCTGGCTTAAGTACCCGCGACAATCACCCGGCGGCGCTAGCGCCGTCGGGCATTGAACGTCATCGATAGGGGAAGAGCCTTCAAAGCTCTTCCCCTATTTTCGTATCTGGAGTCTGTACATGGAAAACCTGGATGCGTTGGTCTCCCAAGCCCTAGAGGCCGTGGAGCGCGCTGAAGACATCAATACCCTGGAACAGATCCGGGTTAACTATCTCGGCAAGAAAGGCGAGCTGACCCAGGTGATGAAGACCCTGGGCAACCTGCCAGCCGAAGAGCGGCCGAAAGTCGGCGCGCTGATCAACGACGCCAAAGAGCGCGTCACCGTTGTGCTCAATGCCCGCAAGGCCGCCTTCGAAGAAGCAGAGCTCAGCGCTCGCCTGGCTGCCGAATGCATTGACGTCACCCTGCCAGGCCGCGGCCAGGCCACCGGTGGCCTGCACCCGATCACCCGTACACTCGAGCGCATCGAGCAGTTCTTCACCCATATCGGCTACGGCATTGCCGAAGGCCCAGAGGTGGAAGACGACTACCACAACTTCGAAGCGCTCAATATCCCCGGCCACCACCCGGCCCGGGCGATGCACGACACCTTCTACTTCAATGCCAACATGCTGCTGCGCACCCACACCTCGCCGGTGCAGGTGCGGACCATGGAGTCCAGCCAGCCGCCAATCCGCATTGTCTGCCCGGGCCGCGTATACCGCTGCGACTCGGACATTACCCACTCGCCGATGTTCCACCAGGTCGAAGGCCTGCTGATCGACCGCGATATCAACTTCGCCGACCTCAAGGGCACCATCGAAGAATTCCTGCGCGTGTTCTTCGAAAAAGAACTGGCGGTACGTTTCCGCCCATCGTTCTTCCCCTTCACCGAGCCGTCTGCCGAAGTCGACATCCAGTGCGTGATGTGTTCCGGCAAAGGCTGCCGCGTGTGCAAGCAGACCGGCTGGCTGGAAGTGATGGGCTGCGGCATGGTGCACCCGAACGTGCTGCGCATGTCTGGCATCGACCCTGAAGAGTTCCAGGGCTTCGCCTTCGGCATGGGCGCCGAGCGCCTGGCCATGCTGCGCTACGGCGTCAACGATTTGCGTCTGTTCTTCGACAACGACCTGCGCTTCCTCGCGCAATTCCGCTAGGTCAATGCCCGACGCAACTTTCAGGAGAACAGCATGAAATTCAGTGAACAGTGGCTGCGCGGTTGGGTAAACCCGCAAGTCTCCCGTGACGAACTGGTCGCCCGCCTGTCCATGGCCGGCCTTGAAGTCGACAGCGTTACCCCCGCTGCCGGCCAGTTCAGCGGCATCGTCGTGGGCGAAATCCTCGCCACCGAACAACACCCGGACGCCGACAAGCTGCGCGTGTGCCAGGTAAGCAACGGCCAGGAAACCTTCCAGGTCGTGTGCGGCGCCCCTAACGCCCGCCCTGGCATCAAGATTCCGTTCGCCATGATCGGCGCCGAACTGCCAGGCGACTTCAAGATCAAGAAGGCCAAGCTGCGTGGCGTCGAGTCCTTCGGCATGCTGTGCTCGGCTGCCGAGCTGCAAATCAGCGAAGAGAACGACGGCCTGCTGGAACTGGCTGCCGACGCCCCGGTTGGCGAAGACATTCGCCAATACCTGAGCCTGGACGACGCCAGCATCGAAATCGGCCTCACCCCTAACCGCGGCGACTGCCTGTCCATCGCCGGCCTGGCCCGCGACGTCAGCGCCCTGTACGACACCCCGGTCACCCGCCCGGTAGTGCCAGCCGTAGCGGCTGCCCACGACGAAGTGCGCCCGGTCGAAGTCAGCGCCCCGGCTGCCTGCCCACGCTACCTGGGCCGCGTCATCCGCAACGTCGACCTCAGCAAGCCGACCCCACTGTGGATGGTCGAGCGCCTGCGCCGCAGCGACGTGCGCAGCATCGACGCAGCCGTCGACATCACCAACTACGTGATGCTCGAACTCGGCCAGCCGATGCACGCCTTCGACCTGGCAGAAATCAACGGCGGCATCCGCGTACGCATGGCTGAAGAGGGCGAGAAGCTCGTCCTGCTCGACGGCCAGGAAGTGGCCCTGCGCGCCGACACCCTGGTCATCGCCGACCACACCCGCGCCCTGGCCATCGCCGGCGTCATGGGTGGCGAGCACAGCGGTGTGAACACCGAGAAAACCCGCGACCTGTTCCTGGAAAGCGCCTTCTTCGAGCCGATTTCCGTTGCCGGTAAAGCCCGTTCCTACGGCCTGCACACCGACGCCTCGCACCGCTACGAGCGCGGCGTAGACTCGCAGCTGGCCCGCGAAGCCATGGAGCGCGCCACCCAGCTGCTGCTGGACATCGTCGGCGGCGAAGCCGGCCCGGTGGTCGAAGCCGTCAGTGAACAGCACCTGCCGCAAGTGGCCCCGGTCACCCTGCGCGCCGAACGCATCACCCAGATGCTCGGCATGGAAATGGACCCCGCCCAGGTCGAGCAGCTGCTCAACGCCTTGGAGCTGACCACCACCAACAGTGGGGAAGGGCAGTGGACGGTCAACGTGCCGAGCCACCGCTTCGACATCAGCCTGGAAGTGGACCTGATCGAAGAGCTGGCCCGCCTGTACGGCTACAACAACCTGCCGGTTCGCTACCCGCAAGCCCGCCTGGCGCCGAAAGGCAAGCCGGAAACCCGCGGTGACCTGCCGACCCTGCGCCGCCTGCTGGTTGCCCGCGGCTACCAGGAAGCCATCACCTACAGCTTCATCGACCCGAAACTGTTCGAACTGTTCAGCCCGGGCGTAGAGCCGCTGCTGCTGGCCAACCCCATCTCCAGCGACATGGCCGCCATGCGCGCGTCCCTGTGGCCGGGCCTGGTCAAGGCACTGCAGCACAACCTGAACCGCCAGCAAGACCGCGTACGCCTGTTCGAAAGCGGCCTGCGCTTCGTCGGCCAGCTCGGCGACCTGCAGCAGCAGCCAATGATCGCCGGCGTTGTCACCGGCAGCCGCCTGCCAGAAGGCTGGGCCAATGGCCGCGACGGCATTGACTTCTTCGACGTCAAAGCCGACGTGGAAGCCCTGCTGGGCTACTCTGGCGCCCTGAGCGACTTCACCTTCAGCGCAGGCAAGCACCCAGCCCTGCACCCAGGCCAGACCGCCGCCATCGAGCGTGACGGCAAGCTGGTCGGCTACCTCGGCGCCATCCACCCAGAGCTGGCCAAAGCTCTGGACCTGGACCGCCCGGTGTTCCTGTTCGAGCTGGTGTTGGGTGATGTGGTCGAAGGCCGCCTGCCGAAATTCAGCGAGCTGTCCAAGTTCCCGGAAACCCGTCGTGACCTGGCTTTGATCGCAGGACGTGATGTAGCTTCTAGCGCGGTGCTTGAAGTAATTCGTGACAATGCAGGCGAATGGCTTACAGACCTCAGGCTGTTTGACGTCTACCAAGGTAAAGGTATTGATCCTGATAGAAAAAGCCTTGCCGTTGGCTTGACCTGGCAGCATCCATCGCGCACTCTTAACGACGATGAGGTGAACACTACCCTGCAAAACATCCTCACCTCGCTCGAACAAAGGTTGAACACCACGTTAAGGAAATAACGGCATGGGTGCTCTGACGAAAGCTGAGATGGCCGAAAGGCTGTACGAGGAGCTGGGGCTTAACAAGCGTGAGGCCAAGGAGCTGGTCGAGCTGTTTTTTGAAGAAATTCGGCACGCACTTGAAGAGAACGAGCAGGTCAAGCTGTCCGGTTTCGGCAACTTCGACCTTCGCGACAAACGCCAGCGGCCGGGCCGCAACCCCAAGACAGGGGAAGAAATCCCGATCACCGCACGGCGCGTCGTCACCTTTCGTCCAGGGCAGAAGTTGAAGGCCCGGGTTGAGGCCTATGCTGGAACCAAGCCATAACGACGAACTGCCCCCCATACCGGGCAAAAGGTACTTCACCATTGGTGAGGTGAGTGAGCTTTGTGCGGTAAAACCGCACGTGCTGCGGTATTGGGAGCAGGAGTTCGATCAGCTCAATCCCGTGAAGCGGCGGGGGAACCGGCGGTATTATCAGCGGCAGGATGTGCTGATGATTCGCCAGATCCGCGCGCTGCTTTATGACCAGGGGTTCACCATTGGCGGGGCTCGGTTGAGGCTTTCCAGTGATGAGGCCAAGGATGAGTCTAGCCAGTACAAGCAGCTGATTCGGCAGATGATTGTTGAATTGGAGGATGTGTTGGTGGTGTTGAAGAAGTGACCTGGGTTTTTGATGAGTGAAATTTTTTGAGAAAAAGCTTTCATTTATCAGGAGGTTAGGGTAGATTCTTCATCGTTCTCAGAGGTTATGAGAATGTAGTCGGGGCGTAGCGCAGCCCGGTAGCGCACTTGCATGGGGTGCAAGGGGTCGAGTGTTCGAATCACTCCGTCCCGACCAAAAATCCCTAAAAATCCAGTCACTTAACAGGGCTGGATTTTTTTTGGCTTACCGTTTTATATTGTATTGATGTTCGCTCTGTTTTCCCCGCTGATGAACTCAATCATGAGTCGTGCAGGAAGGGTAAAGGCCTGCCTCTAATCAGCAATAACGTAGAGATCTCGATGGCTTCCTCTATCGTCATAGATAATGACGATGGCTGCTACAAACTATCTTTCGGTGGCCTGTTCGTTAGTTAAGCAGGCCATCTACGCTGTCGGCTGATTTCCTCAGTAAGCAGAAAAGCGGTCGCCAGCATGGCGGAGGGGTGGGGCCAGTTGTTTGAGCGCTACTGAGATGGCTATCGGTCAGCCTGGGTCCGTAGAGTGAGTCCTCTGCAGGGAGTCACATTATTTGTTGTCGCCAGAGATGTTATTGGGCATAAAAATATCTATGCAAGTCTGGAGCAGCGGTGTTTCCGCAACCTCTTCCAAAGTCTTTATTGGCCTGTTGAGTGTTAGGGAATTGACGCATCACTTGGCACCCATATTGCGGTCGCTACGAGGTTTCGCCCAGTTTTCTGGCTCATGTTTAGGTGCTGGAAAGCCCCGCCCTTCAATATTCATCTGGGGGAAATGGGTGCGCTGGCGCTAAATTTTTGCTAGTATCCTGTACATTATTACAGTGTTTCTGGGGGCGGTCCGATGAGATCAGTTGAGCTATTCGCGGGCGCGGGTGGCCTGGCCATGGGATGCGAGATCGCAGGGTTTGAGCATCTCGCGGTTGTGGAATGGGATAAGTGGGCCTGTGACACGGTGAGGGAGAACCAGCGGCGCGGGTATCCGCTGCTAGCTAGCTGGAACCTTCATGAGGGAGATGTTCGTGCGTTCGATTGGGGCTCGGTTCCCCTGGGCATCGAGCTATTGGCCGGTGGTCCTCCATGCCAACCGTTCTCTATTGGTGGAAAGCACAAGGCTCAGTCCGATAAGCGGGATATGTTCCCCGCGACGGTTGAGGTGATTCGGCGGCTCAAGCCGAAGGCATTCATTGTGGAGAACGTAAAGGGGCTCACTCGCGCGACCTTTGCTAATTATTTTCACTACATCCAGCTCCAGTTGGAGTTTCCCGAGTTACCACCAATCGGTGACGAGGACTGGAGCGAGCACCTCAAGCGTTTGCAGGAAGAGAGAACCTCCGGTACAAGCAAGGGAAGTGGATTGACTTACAACGTCGTGCCAACCCTAGTGAACGCCGCCAACTATGGCGTTCCACAGAAGCGTGAGCGGGTATTCCTTGTCGGTTTTCGTGATGACCTTGGTGTAGAGTGGTCATTCCCTAAGCCTACGCATAGCTACGATGCCTTGTTGCATGATCAGTGGGTCACAGGTGAATATTGGCGGCGTCATGGCCTAACGGTACCGGAAGTACCGGCCAAGCTGGCCGGCCGCGTCGAGAAGCTTCGGCAAGTGAAAATGCCGCTGACCACGTTGCCATGGCGTACCGTCAGGGATGCCATTCATGACTTGCCAGATCCTCGGTCGCGCGCGGCCGCAAAGATCCCTAGTCATCAATTCCAAGACGGTGCGAGGGTGTATCCCGGGCACACGGGCAGTCCCTTGGACCTGCCGGCGAAGACCCTCAAGGCGGGGGATCATGGTGTTCCCGGCGGTGAAAACATGCTGGTCCGGGATGACGGCACCGTTCGTTACTTCACTGTGCGCGAAAGTGCGCGAATCCAAACCTTTCCGGATGGGTTCAGGTTCCACGGCAGCTGGACAGAGACCATGCGCCAATTGGGGAATGCGGTTCCGGTGCTGCTGGCGCAACGCGTCGCCTCGAGCGTTGCGGAGAGTTTGGCGTTCGCGGAGCTGGGCAAATTGAGAAAAACAAATACGTTCAGGGGAAGGGCGACCGCGTGACGGGAAAGGTAATTCCATTCAATCCGCTGGACAAAAAGAATCTGGGCGCGAGTGTCGCCGAAGCATTGTTGACCAAAGAGGTTCATCCTCTCGGGGATATGCCGGTATTCGAGGGGGCGGGGATTTACGCCATTTACTACACCGGTAATTTTGCGCCCTATGCTCAGGTTACTCGGCTCAACAGTGATGGGAAGTTTATGCTGCCCATTTATGTAGGTAAGGCCGTTCCTCCTGGGGCGCGCATGGGCGCAGGCCAGGACCTCTTAGCGGGTAAGGTGTTGCACAAGCGTCTCAAGGAGCACGCCGAAAGCATCAAAGCCGCCGAGAACTTGGACATCAATGATTTCTGCTGCCGCTTCCTAGTAGTGGACGACATTTGGATCCCGCTCGGCGAGTCTCTGATCATTGCCCGCTTCACTCCAGTGTGGAACTCGCTAATTGATGGCTTTGGTAACCACAATCCCGGCAAGGGGCGTCACGCAGGTATGCGTCCCCGATGGGACGTTCTGCACCCCGGGCGCGAGTGGGCCTTGCGCTTGGCTGATCGTCCGGAGACCCAGGCGCAGATTGCCCAGGATGCCGAAACTTATCTTCGGGTGCTGCCGGCATGCCTTTCCGGGCAGTTCATCGAGGCTGAAGGTGAATAGCTCTATTGCACGTAAGCACCGGCTATACGCTCACCCACCGCTTCAAGACGCCAATCGAGGCGCGCAGTTCTTTTGAGTGGGGGAAGTCAAAGAGGCATGGAGTTTTTCAAAGATCTGGAGTTTGATCTGCCTTCTGCGCTGTTGGCGCAATTGGTGGACTTGTTCGGCTGCATGAAGCCAGGGCCGCTCAATGAGGAGGCAGTGCTGAGTGTCCCGGAGGGGCAGGGAGTTTACCAGCTACTTTTTAATGGCGAGCTGGTCTATGTGGGGAAGACCGATGCGAAAGACGGCCTAAGGCAACGACTGCTGCGGCATGCTAAAAAAATTTGTTTTCGCCGTAACCTGCATCAGAGCCAAGTGACATTCAAGGCTATACGGGTCTATGTGTTCACCCCGATGGACCTTGAGGATCTACTCATTAAGCATTACCGCGATTGCAAAATTCCACTCGCGTGGAACCTGAGCGGTTTTGGATCTAACGATCCAGGTAGGAAACGCGATCATTCAGAAATCAAAGCCATACACTTCGATAGCATGTATCCCATTGATCTTGACTGTGAAGCGAGTATCAGTCCGGCAGAGGGTGGCTGCAGTGTAGCTGAAGTGTTAATGCGCTTGAAGGAGCAATTGGCTTACACGATTAGGTTTCAGAATAAGGGTGGGAAATCCAGGGAGCCTCATTCTGATCTTAAGCAAGCGATGGTGCAATTGCACTCTGCTAGGCACAGCGTTCTAAGTATTTTGCGGCAGGTTAAGAAGGCTCTGGGTGAGGAGTGGCAAATCACGGCTCTGCCGGGCTATGTGATCATCTACAGAGAACGAGCGATTTACTCTCACGGAACTATTATTGAAGCGGCCGAGTAGTGGCATCCGAAAGGAATGATTTCAAACGTTGCGTCAGCTTATTCTGGTCTCGTAGTTCACACTCCCAGACCACTAGCGTGTCCCAACCGGCCTCATGGAGCTTTCGTATGTTGATTTCGTCGCGTACTCTATTGCTCTCAAGCTTCGCCAACCAGAACTCCTGATTTGACTTAGGGATTCGAGCCAGAGCACAGTCCTTATGGCGATGCCAAAAGCATCCATGTACGAAGATAATCTTTCGCTTGCGAGAGAACACTAGATCCGGTTTGCCGGGTAGCTTGGTGTCGTGCAGTCGATAGCGAAACCCGAAACCATGTACCAACCGCCGAACAACCATCTCGGGGCGCGTGTTCTTGTCCTTTACTAGGGACATGATACGGCTGCGTTCGTTGGAGCTGATGGAGTCCATCATCGTATATTCGCGTTTATTCAGCGTTGCTATATTTTTAATCTGATTACTAGCACTGGTTGAGCTGGAGAATCTGCTTAATTTGCTGGCGTCACAAAGAGTCAGTCTTCCAACGAGTTGTGCTCTACATGGTACAATAATTGCTTCGAGAGAATAGCTCGCAAGTTATGCAGTTAAATCTACATCGGCTTTGGTCGGGCAGATAGCATTAGGTCGCTTGAGATCATGTTGTGATTCATTGCTTGGGGTAAGAAAATATAGATACCTTCCAGTATAGGCTACAGCGTACAACCTGCCAGGGATTGGCGGTCTGCATTTTCAATATATTATTTCATTAGCGCTCAGGCTTTTATGGTTTTTTTGATTTGCAGTGGATCATAACTTGGGTGTTGGCTTTCAGTGAAGTTTCGTGGTTTTTTTTGGGTGACTTTCTTATCTCAATAGTGCAGGTGTAGTTGGCTGGAGAATTATACTGAGAAGTACATCGCTGCTGGGGCGCATGAGAGCAAGGGGCAGTGTTCGAGTTGCTCCATTACGACCATAATAAAAAGCTCGATAATCTCGGGGGTCTTGTGTCTTTGAAGTGCCTGATGGTCAGATGCTCTCAATAGGTTTTAGATGGTAGTGTTGTTTTTAAGGCCGAAGCCATGAATTGTTTGTAACTGTGGGGCTAGTACTTGGAAGAGGAGTTTGGTGTTGGTAGGTATTCTGCTGTTAGAAGGATTGCAATGCTAAAGGCTTTTCCGCATGTGGGAGCAAGACATTGCGTCAGTCAGGGCGCACTGCACCCTTAGACTAGCAGAGCTAGTGTATTATTTCAGTTGCAAAATATAAAAACCGCCAGTCTGGCGGTTTTTTATATCATTTAGAGCTTTTTCCTGCAAAGATACAGGATTTGGCCTGAGGTGGGCTAGCTAGCATAGGCCACCAAAATGGGCCTCCATTCCAGCCCAATGTACTACCGCCTTTCTGTTGGAGAAGGATTAATGCTGGTGCGCATCGAGTTGGTTCTTTTACAATTGTCCTAAGCTTTTCTGTACCTAGAATGGAAAGACCAGAGCGATCGCCCGATCTGCCTTTGTCCAGCTCCCTGCCAGTCTCTGCAAGAATCAACACGTCAGTTTTGAATTTTTCGCAATAGTATGTTAGCAGTCCTTTCATCGCTTCCCAGTTGAAGGGTACTGGGCTATCAAAAATTAAAGATTCTGCAGTGAGCTCTATTATCTTGACGGCCGTCTCAAGCGGAACTCTTGAGAAGGTCTGGCTGTTTGTGCACTCAATTGGAATGAGTTTTGTTACTTCGTTCGTAAGCTTCTCCAGCTTTTTACCTGCGGCAGTGTTGAAGTTTGTTGGTAGTAGGATGTTGTTAGGTCGGACTGATGTGGTGTCACTTAGATATAGCTTGTTAGGAGCGCAAGGGGTTACGCCACCCTTTGCGTCATCTTGAATAAATACAACACCACCCTCGTAAGCATCTAGTTCAAATGCTTCTCTCAGTGCGGTTTCCAGGTCGTGAATTACGTTCAAGCGTGCATAGACCGCGCTGGAGGTATAAAAGCGGGTAACCGCTATATCTGAAATTGGGCGAGCGCCGTACATGCGAGAGTGTTGAAGTACCGTGTCAGCTTGCATTCGTGTGGGGTTTCTTCCGTAATAGAATGCTAGTAAGTTTGGTACGGTGATTCCGCGGTCTAGAATGCTGCCGCCTATGAACACGTTTGCCTTAGTTCGTAGTTTTAATTCGGCTGTTTCGGCGTCAAGTAATGGCTCTAACTCGACGTCGGAGTTGACTCTCTGGATATTTATTTCTCCATCTTTTATGAGTGTTAGGGTGTTGGCATATGCTTCTTTGAGTGAAGGTAGTCGATCGCCATTCGCTTCAATGGAGCGTCTTAGGTCGCTATATGCTTCCTCGAATAGACTCTTAAGTCGTTTATCATTTGCTATTGCAGCTTCTTCAAAGGCGATTTTGAGCTTGTTGACCGTTTCCCACTGCCACTTGTGTGCGGCCCGTTGAGTATCGTTGTGTATTATCATTGCATACTTTTGAGGTTGCTGCTCTAGATCCTGCTGTTGCCAGCGCCGGACTGAAACTGCAAGAATAAAAGTCATCAAACTTAAGCGGAGAGCCTTGATGTTTTCACTTGTCCATATGCGGTCGTCACGTATCACTCGACCATCAATTGATCGTAGTGCGTCTTGCTCCTTGGTAGATACCTCTACGTATAAGTAGTTTCTTGGGTTATCCGGTCCGTGGCCACCAAAATAATCATCCCCGCCAATATAGGCGTCGTGAATTGGGAGCAACTCAGTAAACGCGGGTCGCTTCGGGTAGTATACTTCGTTGGACTTTCTAGTGTCTGCGTAGTCTTCAGGCTGCAGATAAAGTGCATATGGAGTTGCGGTGACTTGTAAGAACGAAATCTTTTTTATGCTGTGGCGCAGCTGATCCATTTGCGTGGCAATGGTTCCTTGCTCTACTTTTTTTGTGCCCTTGATTTTAGAAAAGCGGATGCTTGCCATGTCCGCTTCATCATCCACCAACAATACTCTCCTTTTTTTTAGTTCGGGGTACTTGGTGTCGAAAAATTCTTGAATTCTAGTAAGGTTTTGTGCTTGTTTTTTTGCAACGATAATGATTTTTCTTTTGAGCTCGGATCGTGTTAATGGCTCTGGTGCAGACATAATATCAAAGAGAATCATTTCGTCGTTATCAATGAATTCTTTGAAGTCTCTACCAATGCGCTTTACTGTTTGTTTTGCTAAGGTCTTTGTGCCCTTGGTTAGAACTATGGTGATATCAAAGTCCTTGTCAAAAGATCGTGCTATTATTCCTAAGAATGCGCGTGTTTTACCCGATTGTATTTTTCCCAGCAACATTCCAGGTTTATTTGGTGTGGTCGCAGTTTCTAACTGATTTACTACACTTTCAATACATCTCTGGAGAGGTTCATCGTCATTCCTGGTGTCGCGGAGGCGCGGGTAGAAACTCATAGTGTACATCCTCGAATTTTTTGGAGGCTGTTAAAAATGCGTTACATTGCTCTCTCTGTGGTGCGTCATGGCTATGAGCCATTAGTCGCATTTTCGTTCATGAATCAGCGGTTGTCTAGTAATTTGTTATGACTCGTATCATGAAAAATACTTATGATGTCACAAAAAAGTTAAACAATTCCCTACATGCTGACTAAATTAAGCCAGTAAATCCTTATCCGAGTAATCTTTCGTGGCTTTGTCTAGGTGCTTCATGCTTTGGAGCATTTTTCATGCGGTTGAAAATGCGTTCGATATGGTGTGCTGTTCAATTTTTGATCGGTGAGCCTTTGGGAGACGAGCTCGAATATGTGCTTCATCTTAGAAAGTGACGCGGTAGATTATGATTGGTGCAACTCGTTTAGCGGTGTGCATCTTAGGCTTTGGTAGTGTGACTTCGAGTATTTTTTTATAAATCATAAGGTTAATTGGGTGGGCCACGTATCTTCCGCGTGGCAGGTTTGAGCTTCGGCGTTGTAGCACTTGTCGGCGAGCAGCCATTTGCAGCGTTTGCTCGAGTGGCCACGATGGCTCGATGGGATACTGAAATCTTTCAGCAGTGGTTGAGCGTAGCTGATGTCACTCACTGGACCGCCAGAGAGGGGAAAGCGCAACGGTGTGCCATAGGTAACGTAGAGCATATTGATTTTGGTGGCAGGCCCCCCGACTGTGGCCTAGGACGTGATCGTAGCCTCGTCCGACTCCCTGTCTCCGGCGCCTGAATAGGCTCTGGTTGCGCGTATAGCTATTGAGTCAATCATCCAGGTCTGCAGGAAGGCTAAAGCTTCTCTATATCGGCAAGCGCATTGAACAGTTTTCCTGGTAAAGCTGATGATTTAGTGCGTGGAGCCGGCTTCACCGCGTTCGTAGAAGCGCCCAGTTCACAGTGGCTAATTCTGCAATTCGCTCCCGGCTGAGTCCTAACGATTGGCAATAGTGTTGAACCTAAATTCAAGCGCCCGGCGACTCGGGTGCTCGGCCTCATTCTCTGGTAAATACAGCGATCGACCTTCGATTGATACATATTCGCTACTCCTCAGCACCTCGGAAATCTCGATACGCAAATCATCTGGGTTAACCCACAGCAACCCTAAGTCGAATAGGGTATGCACATCAGCTCTGAGCAATAGGCCATTGGAGACGATGTTCGTTTCGTCGCCAAGGTAGGGATGTATATGAGCGGCTTCCAGCACCTGCTGTAACGAGCAGGCCGTGATGGCACATCGTCCTTGATAGGCCTTGAGCAATTGCTTTCTGAATTGAGGCTGACCGCGCCGACGGACGATGGACGCTACTGTGCGTGTGCGTGCATCACTAAGATCTCCGGGGCTGAACTCACCTTGATTGCTGAACTGTTGCTCGATCTTGGCTGACAGCGCTTCATCAGCCGTAGTCTGCTTGCGACTCAATACAAAGGAGGTAGGAGTACTGCCAGAATGTCTTTCGTAGGTGAAGATCCCTTCATATTTGAAGCCGGCGTGTGGGTATTCGTACTTTGCTTTCCGATAGAAAAGCAGTAGCTCAAGACCGCGTTTGCGGTGATCCGAAATGAGCGCATCGGTTCGCCCCATGCGTTGGCCTTGCATGTGGAGGGTATCGCCTTCCAGCGCATCTACGTACTGCGTTCTATCGGATGTCTTATGCTCGGTAATGAACAGCCAAACGGAGTCGAATCCCTTAGGTCGAAATATGCCGGTGTTGAGCGTGGCATCCTTTATGTCGAAAAGAACCCTAAGATCCTCTCGTGTATAGATGGCGCCTGGCTCCAACCGCTCCGATACCAAAAGCCCGTGCGGTTTTATGTTTGGCGTTGGGGTGATTGGAGGGGTCACGGGTGGCTTCCTTGCGTGTGGCGTAGGCGAAGGGCTGATACTCGCTTTCGCCTCTCTTAGATATGCCCAACACCTTACTTCCTTCAGACTAAATGCGGAAGAGCGTAGGAAAATTCCGTTTGGTGTGTAGGTCTAAGCCGAAGTCGACCGAGCTATGAAGTAGAGGTGGGCTTGCTACGAAGTGAAAGGCGGCGTAACCCTTGCAGCCGGTCTCTAGCTGACGGGAGGAAAACAAATGGAGGTACCATCGTGTTTGTTCGCCCCATAGCCGCACATGAATGGCGGCTTTATCGGAGTCTGCGTTTGCGGGCACTGCGAGAGTCACCGGATGCGTTCTCAAGTACCTACGAGCGTGAGGCAACTCGAAGCGAAGATGATTGGGAAGCCCGTGTCTCAGCTGTAGCAACCTCCACCAGCGCACAGGCTTTTTTGGCTTTTCAGCACGCCGAGCCTTGTGGCTTGGTTTGGTGCAGCTCATCAGAAGCTGAGCCAGCTGTCGTCGAGGTTTTTCAGATGTGGGTAGACCCCGTCTCACGCGGTGCTGGAGCCGGTCGGGCTCTGCTGGCAAGAGCTATTGTTTGGGCTGAAGGTCGAGGGGCGCAACGTATACGCTTGGGCGTGACGATCGCAGATGCCCCGGCGATGCGCCTTTATAGGTCAAACGGGTTTTGTGACATCGGCTTGCCGGAACCATTGCGCCAAGGTTCTTCTTTGAGCTCTCAGTCGATGGAACTGAACCTAGGTTTACGCTCTGGTACTGATAGCCCAGCTCGATAGCTGCCGTGACTGTGTTGTGGTGACGAGCGGTGAGGCGAGGATACATAGTCGCATGGTTTCGGCAGGAGAAAAGCCTTCAGAGATTTCTGAAGGCGGCTCTGAGTAACGAGTAGGCGCTTCAGCGCATCATGCCCAGCTCGGCATCATCCATCAGCGCCTTAGCCAATGCGCAGAGGTAATGTGAGGCCCAGATCAGCTGAGGCTTGTCTTCCATCAAGCCGTCCAGGGTCATATCCCGTGCGTAGCCCATAAGCTCCGAGGCCTGTTCGCGGGCGCTCTGGCAGGGGATGCCTGCTTCGATGCGGAACAGCGGATGGGTCTGGTTTTCACCTTGGTAGAAGGTGGTTTTGCCGACGGTGAATTTGGTTTCTTCTGTGGACATTGTTCAATCTCCCCGAAATCTCTAGTGCCTGGTCTGGCCTCATCGCCGGCAAGCCAGCTCCCACAGGTACTGCACAGGTCTCGAGATCTGTGGCGCAGCTCAGATCTATGTAGGAGCCCGGCTTGCCGGCGATAGGGGCAGCCCAGGCGACATATCAATGAAGCCTTAGTGCAAGGTCCTGGGCTCGGTGGGCATCTGCACCTGGACTATTGCGGACTCAAGCAAAGCCCGCAGCGTCTCCAGCTCATGCATCGAAGCCATCATCAGAATCGACGCGGGCGACTTGGGCTGCAGCAGTATTGCCTGATGTACGACGGTCGCAGCGCATAGCGCGTAGTCCGTGGCTTGGATCAGGGTGTCTTCGAGGGTTTGGAGTGTATGGGGTGGATCAGGAACTATTTTTAGCATCGTACTGTGTTCTCGGTGGGGCCACCGCCAGCCCGCTGTCAAACGGAAAGGTGGCAGCTGTACATGGGTTGACAGACCGGCGAACACAGAAACCGGCGCACGCGAGCGTGCCCCATGCACAACCGCCATAAACGGGTATGCACTGTGTATCGTCGCGGCCTGTCAAAGCCGGTCGTTGATATGCAACGACGGACCGAGACTAGAACGGTGAAAAAACGACCGCAACGAAAAACACGGTTGGGGAGTATCTTTGGGAAATGGCCTACAAGGAAGGGGTTAATTCTGACTTTTTTCGCCCATTCACCTTCACACCACGCAACGCCGGCTGCTCTGTTAACGGTTTGTGGCTCTCAAAAAGCTTTCCACTCACGAATCCCTGTATCCAGTTATGTCGCGATGCCAACAAACGACCCAGCATGGACTTTCACCACTCAAGCCCTGAAACTGACCCGCTCGCATCTGGGTCGTGGCAGGTCATGGGCCTGCCCCCTGACAACGGGCGCCAAGTGACAGCCAATGGAATGCACCAACGATGACTATCGAAGCTTTTGCCCCTTTCCCGCGCTTTGCCGCTGACCTACTGAAGTACTTGCCAGCCGACCAGCAGGACGGCTCTCACGACCTGTCCCACATCCATCGCGTATGGGTCAACGCACAACGAATACAGCGCGTAGAAGGCGGCGACCTGGAAGTGCTGCTTGCAGCGACTGTGCTGCATGATTGTGTCGCGGTAGAAAAGAACTCGTCCTTGCGTGGGCAAGCGTCAACGCTGTCCGCACAAAGGGCGGCGTCAATCCTGGCTGATATGGGCTGGCCCTTGCAGCGCATCGAGCAGGTGGCGCATGCAATCAAAACCCACAGCTACTCGGCTGGCTTCGAACCACGCACTCTTGAGGCCAGGATTCTTCAGGACAGCGATCGCCTGGACGCCATAGGTGCAGTGGGTATCGCCCGGTGTTTTTACGTTTCCGGGCGAATGGGGTCGGCGCTGTACGACTTCGTGAACCCCGCTGCGCTGGGGCGGGAATATCATGACAAGGCGTATACGGTCGAGCATTTTCATACCAAGCTGCTCAAGCTTGCGTCAGGGTTTAAAACTGCTGAAGGGGCTCGGCTGGCTGCTGAACGTCATGCTCGGCTTGAAGTGTTTCTGGCGGATTTCATGGATGAGATCGGAGCCAGCGGTGCAGGCTGAAGCGCGTGAGAAAAGGAGGAGATTTCTGGAACCGTTGACGATATGGTTGGTTCTTTTCAAGGACGGATCATGGCCACTTATAGCGCGAACCACTCACAGAAACACCTCGCTGTACTGATTGATGCCGACAATGCCCCGGCCGCCATCGTTGAGGGGCTGTTCGAGGAAATTGCCAAGTACGGTGTGGCGAGCGTGAAACGCATCTATGGCGACTGGACCGGCCCCCAACTGGGTGGCTGGAAAAAGGTACTTCTCGATCACTCCATTCAACCCATACAGCAATTCGCCTACACAAAAGGGAAGAACGCAACCGACAGCTCGTTGATCATCGATGCAATGGACCTGCTCTACACCCGACGCTTTGACGGTTTTTGCCTGGTTTCGAGCGACAGCGACTTCACTCGGCTAGCTTCGCGCATGCGTGAGGAAGGTCTGACCGTTTATGGGTTTGGGGAGGAAAAAACACCGAAACCATTCGTGGCTGCCTGCGACAAGTTTATCTACACCGAGCTTTTGCGGGAGGAGGTCTTGCCTTCTGGCAGCGAGGAAGTGGCAGGGGAGGTTGATG
The DNA here is from genome assembly GCF_049486705.1 of Pseudomonas sp. NLJ1. Lineage (NCBI taxonomy): Bacteria > Pseudomonadati > Pseudomonadota > Gammaproteobacteria > Pseudomonadales > Pseudomonadaceae > Pseudomonas > Pseudomonas sp. NLJ1. The sequence continues at coordinate 4,927,582 of NZ_CP137735.1, forward strand.
CTACTGCAGGGACTGGTAAGCCGAATACAGAAGTAGTCGCTCCTAAAAAGCCCAAAGCTCCAGTTAGCTTTATCAGCAAGATTCTGGACGATCTCGCTGACGAGGAGGGCTGGGCGAACCTGGGGGCGTTGGGTGCCAACATGACCAAGCTCCGACCTGAGTTCGATTCGCGCACGCATGGTTTCAAGAAGCTGAGCGATTTGATAAAGGGGCATCCACATGTATTCGAGCTGCAGGCGCGGCCGGTTTCAGGGGGCACGGCCGCACTTTACGTTCGCCACAAAACCTCCCGCTAGTTTCGGGCTGATGTGCAGAAGCAATACCGTACAGCCCGGATCGTGTCTGTCTCAGAGTGGCGGCGCTACATAGACAACCCGGTCACGCCCGTTCTGTTTGGCGGTATAAAGCCCCTTGTCGGCGCGTTCCAGTGCGTCATCCAGCGTTTCACCCTTGGCGAACAGGGTGCACCCGATGCTCAGGGTTACCTTCAACTGACCACAGGGCAACTGCATCGGGCTGGCACCCACCTGTTCGCGAATCCGCTCAGCAATCCTCGTCAGCTCTTCGCTGTCTTTAACATGCAAAACAGCGACAAACTCCTCACCTCCATGGCGCACCAGCAGGTCGTCGGGGCGCAGTGCTGCGCGCAGGCGACGGGCAGATTCGCAAAGCACTTTGTCACCGCCGCCATGGCCGTACTTGTCGTTGATGGATTTGAAGTGATCCAGGTCGGCATACACCGCACCCAGTTGTAAGCCGTTCACCTCCGCCAATCGCCGTTCATGCTCTTCAAACGCCGACAACGCGCCGCGGTTCCACAGTTGTGTCAAAGGGTCGAGCAGGGCTTTGCGTTGCTCGCGATCCATTTCAAGGCGCAAGTCGCGGTTTACCTGCGCCAGGGTGCGCAGCTGCAAGTATCCCTCGGCGAGCGTGGCCAGGTCCCTGAAGTTCGCTTGCTGAGCCTCGCTGAGCACGCGCGGGCGCGGGTCGAACATGCACAGCGTACCGATGGCTTTGCCGTTACCCGCGCGCAAGGGGTGGCCGGCGTAAAAGCGGATGAAGGGCGGGTTTAGCACCAGCGGGTTATCGACGAATCGCCCGTCGCACTTGGCGTCGGGCACCATCAGGGTACCCTCGCCGAGAATGGCGTAGCCGCAGAAGGAAACACTGCGCGTCGTTTCGCTTGCCTCCAGCCCGATGCGGGCCTTGAACCACTGTCGGTCCTGGTCGATCAGGCTGATAAGCACGGTATCCACGTGGGCCAGGTCCTGGGTGAGCCGCACCAGGGTATCGAGGTAATGCTCGGCTGGCGTGTCGACCAGGTTCATGTCATCGAGCGTGCGCTGGCGCAGCGCTTCGTCAGCGGGTAAGGGGCAAGCTGGCATCGTTGGTCCTCTGTTCCTTGGTTGGCGGCTTCTGCACCTGGCGGGGGCACGTTCGCTGTGTCGTCGAAACAAGCACAGCATAGGATATGGCGTGGTACACGGTCGGCCGGTCATTTCTTGCCAAGAGTGTGATTTCTTTCGCTCGATCTTCGTCAAGAATGCTACCCCTTAGCCGTCGTCTGGGGACTGATACAGGGCCTTCCATGCAAACGCTGTTGAACGAGATTCTCGAAGAAGTACGTCCCTTGATCGGCAAGGGCAAAGTGGCTGACTACATTCCTGCGCTGGCCGATGTGCCGGCGAACCAGCTGGGCATCGCGGTCTATGGCAACGATGGCAGCTATTACTGCGCAGGCGATGCCCTGGTGCCGTTCTCGGTGCAGAGTATTTCCAAGGTGTTCAGCCTGGTGCAGGCAATCGGCCACTCGGGGGAAGCCATTTGGGAGCGGCTTGGTCATGAGCCTTCCGGCCAGCCGTTCAACTCGCTGGTACAGCTGGAGTTCGAGCGGGGGCGGCCGCGTAATCCGTTTATCAATGCGGGGGCGTTGGTGATTTGCGATATCAACCAGTCGCGCTTTGCTGCACCTACGTTGTCGATGCGCGATTTCGTGCGGCGGCTTTCGGGCAACCCCCACATTGCGATCGATGCCCGTGTTGCGGATTCGGAGTATCAATTCCGCGCGCGTAACGCGGCCATGGCTTACCTGATGCAGTCGTTCGGCAACTTCGATAACGAGGTGGAGGCTGTGCTGCGTAGCTATTTCAGTTACTGCGCGCTGCAAATGAACTGCCTGGACCTGGCTCGGGCGTTCTGTTTCCTGGCCAATGATGGGTTCTGCAAGCACAGTGGTGAGCAGATTCTGACCCGGCGCCAGACCCAGCAGGTGAACTCGATCATGGCCACCAGTGGGCTGTATGACGAGGCAGGGAATTTCGCCTACCGGGTGGGGTTGCCAGGCAAGAGTGGTGTGGGGGGCGGGATTGTGGCCATCGTGCCGGGGCAGTTCACGGTGTGCGTGTGGTCGCCGGAGTTGAATGCGGCAGGTAACTCCCTGGCGGGGATGGCGGCGCTTGAGCTGCTGAGTTCGCGGATTGGGTGGTCGGTGTTCTGATCGGCGGGCTCACGCGGCGCAGTGGCTGAGGTGGGCCCGGATGGCTCCTCAGCTTGTCGGGTCCTGGCCCAGCACCTTGGCCAGGGCAACCCGGGCATCTTCCAGCTGTACCAGTGAGGCATGCCGCGCGCCCAGTGCGTCACCGTTCTGGATGGCGGTCAGAATCGCCTTGTGCCGGGGCAGGGCGAGTTCGTCGAAATTCGCCCGCTGGTTGGAGTAGCGCACCGACTCGCGCAGTGCCATCGACAGCATGTTGCACAGGTAGGCCAGCAGGTCGTTGTGGGTGGCGTCGGCGATGCGGGCGTGGAAGTCCAGGTCCGGCTGCAGGCGTTCTTCATGGCTGCGTGCGGCTTCCATGCGCTGGTAGGCCTCGGTGATCGAATCGACATCCTCGGCGCTGGCGTTGGTGGCGGCCAGCGCGGCGGCAGCGGGCTCGATGACCCAGCGTACGCTGCTCAGCATGTTGAAGAATTCCTGCTGTGGTGTGGCCTGCATCAGCCAGTGCAGTACATCCGGGTCGAGCATGTGCCAGTCATGACGGGGCCGGACCAGGGTGCCTACCCGCGGGCGGGCCTCGATCAGGCCCTTGGCGGTAAGGGCGCGCATCGCCTCGCGGAACACCGGCCGGCTGATCGCGTAGGCTTCGCACAGGCTGGCCTCGGAAGGCAGCTTCTGCCCGGGTGCGAGTTGGCCGGAGACGATCTGGACGCCAAGGTCCTGGACCAGGGTGGCGTGCATGCTCTTGCGCGTGGTGGGCTGGCGGTAGTTCATGTGGGGCGGGGCGGATCCTTCGGGCGGGGCAGCATCATAGCATTAGCGCGTCGACGCGGTGCATGGCACCGGCTTTGCCGGTGTTCGCGGCTAAAGCCGCTCCCACAGGTATAGCGTGAACCCGAAGCCCGCATAGTACCTGTGGGAGCGGGCATGCCCGCGAAGCAGGCGACGCGGTGGATGGCACCGGCTATGCCGGTGTTCGCGGCCACGGCCGCTCCCACAGGTATAGCGTGACCCCGAAGCCCGCATAGTACCTGTGGGAGCGGGTTTACCCGCGAAGCAGGCGACGCGGTGGATGGCACCGGCTACGCCGGTGTTCGCGGCCACGGCCGCTCCCACAGGTATAGCATGAACCCGAAGCCCGCATAGTACCTGTGGGAGCGGGTTTACCCGCGAAGCAGGCGACGCGGTGGATGGCACCGGCTTTGCCAGTGTTCGCGGCCACTCCCACAGGTACGGCGCAGGCCTCAAGACTTTCGCGGTCCCTGTGGGAGCCCGGCTTGCCGGCGATGGGCTGCGCAGCAGCCCCAATGACGTCAGGCCTTAGTGCGAGTGCTTGGGCACCGCCGCGCCGCGGCAACCGACCAGGAAGTCGAAGTCGCAACCTTCATCGGCCTGCATCACGTGGTCCAGGTACAGCCTGGCGTAACCACCGCTGATCAACTGCGGCGGGGCTTGCAGGTCAGCCAGCCGGCCAGCCAGCTCCTCGGCAGAAATGTCCAGATGCAGGCGGCCTTCCTTGCAATCGAGTTCGATCCAGTCACCTTCGCGTACGGCAGCCAATGGCCCGCCAGCTGCCGCTTCCGGCGCCACGTGCAGCACCACGGTGCCGTAGGCGGTGCCGCTCATGCGGGCATCGGAAATGCGCACCATGTCGGTCACCCCTTGGGCCAGCAGCTTGGCCGGCAGGCCCATGTTGCCGACCTCGGCCATGCCCGGGTAGCCCTTGGGCCCGCAGTGCTTCATCACCAGCACGGAACTTGCGTCCACATCCAGCTCGGGGTCGTTGATGCGTGCCTTGTAGTCGTCGAAGTTTTCGAACACCACGGCGCGGCCACGGTGCTGCATCAGCGCCGGGGTGGCGGCCGATGGCTTGAGCACCGCACCTTTGGGCGCCAGGTTGCCGCGCAGGATGCAGATGCCGCCATCGGCCACCAGCGGCTTGTCGATCGGGCGGATCACCTCTTCGTCATACAGCGGTGCGGTCTGGCAGTTGTCCCACAGGCTCTTGCCGTTGGCCGTCAGCGCGGCAGGGTTGGGCAGCAGGCCGTGTTCGCCCAGGCGGCGGATGACCGCAGGCAGGCCGCCGGCGTAGTAGAACTCTTCCATCAGGAAGCGGCCCGAGGGCTGCAGGTCGACCAGGGTCGGCGTGCCGCGGCCGATGCGGGTCCAGTCTTCCAGCTGCAGGTCCACGCCGATACGCCCGGCGATGGCTTTCAGGTGAATCACCGCGTTGGTCGAGCCACCGATGGCGGCGTTGACGCGGATGGCGTTCTCGAAGGCTTCGCGGGTGAGGATTTTCGACAGGCGCAGGTCTTCGCGCACCATGTCGACAATGCGCATGCCCGACAGGTGGGCCAGCACGTAGCGGCGCGCATCCACCGCCGGGATGGCAGCGTTGTGCGGCAGCGAGGTGCCCAGCGCTTCGGCCATGCAGGCCATGGTCGAGGCGGTGCCCATGGTGTTGCAGGTACCCGCCGAGCGCGACATGCCGGCTTCGGCCGAGAGGAACTCGTTGAGGTCGATCTGGCCGGCCTTGTAGGCCTCGTGCATCTGCCAGACGATGGTGCCGGCACCGATGTCCTTGCCTTTGTGCTTGCCGTTGAGCATCGGGCCACCGGTAACCACGATCGCCGGCACGTCACAGCTCGCCGCGCCCATCAGCAGCGCCGGGGTGGTCTTGTCACAGCCGGTCAGCAGCACCACGGCGTCCACAGGGTTGCCACGGATCGCTTCCTCCACATCCATGCTCGCCAGGTTGCGGGTGAGCATGGCGGTGGGGCGCAGGTTGGACTCGCCGCTGGAGAACACCGGGAACTCCACCGGGAAGCCGCCAGCCTCCAGCACGCCCTTCTTGACGTGCTCGGCAATCTTGCGGAAGTGCGCGTTGCACGGGGTCAGCTCCGACCAGGTGTTGCAGATGCCGATGATCGGCTTGCCCTGGAATTCGTGGTCCGGAATACCCTGATTTTTCATCCAGCTGCGGTACATGAAACCGTTCTTGTCGGCGGTGCCGAACCATTGGGCGGAGCGCAGTGGGCGTTTGTTATCAGACATGGGAACACCTAATTAGTATTACTATTTGTCGTTGTGCGGTCGACTGTACTGATAAAAATGGTCTCTGTGAAGGCTTGTTGGTGCAATTAGTAATACTATAAGATCATTCTCCCAGGTCAGAGGTCTGCCAAAAAGTCCCCGGCCAGGTGCTGTACCCATTACAAGAACAATTGGAGACATCGCCATGATTCAGGAGCAGCGGCTCGTCCGCCTGATCACACTGAAACTCATCCCTTTTCTGGTACTGCTTTACCTGGTGGCCTATGTCGACCGTTCCGCGGTGGGCTTCGCCAAGCTGCACATGGGCGCCGACATCGGCCTGGGTGACGCGGCCTATGGCCTGGGTGCCGGGCTCTTCTTCATTGGTTACTTCCTGTTCGAGGTGCCGAGCAACCTGTTGCTCGACCGCTTCGGCGCGCGCCGCTGGTTCGCCCGCATCCTGGTTACCTGGGGCGCGATCACCGTCGGCATGGCCTTCGTTACCGGGCCCAACGGTTTCTACGTGATGCGCTTTCTGCTGGGGGCGGCCGAGGCGGGCTTCTTCCCGGGCGTGCTGTACTACATCACCCAGTGGTACCCGGTGCGCCATCGCGGCAAGATCCTCGGCTTCTTCATCCTTTCCCAGCCGTTGGCCATGCTGATTACCGGGCCGCTTGCCGGCGCGCTGCTGGGGCTTGATGGCAGCTACGGCCTGCATGGCTGGCAATGGCTGTTCATCTGCATCGGTACCCCGGCGGTGCTGCTGGCCTGGCCGACCCTGCGTTTGCTGCCGGACGGCCCGGCCAAGGTGCGCTGGCTCAGCGACGAGCAACGCAGCTGGCTGCAGGAACAGCTGGCCAACGACCTGCGCGAGTTCGGCCAGACCCGCCACGGCAACCCCCTGCATGCCTTGAAGGACGGCCGGGTGCTGCTGCTGGCGCTGTTCTACTTGCCGGTGACGCTGAGCATCTACGGCCTGGGCCTGTGGCTGCCGACACTGATCCACCAGTTTGGCGGCAGTGACCTGGTGACCGGTTTCGTTTCGGCCGTGCCTTACCTGTTCGGCATCATCGGCCTGCTGATTGTGCCGCGCAGCTCCGACCGCCTGAACGACCGCTATGGCCACCTCGGCCTGTTGTACGCACTGGGTGCGATCGGCCTGTTCTTCAGTGCCTGGCTGAGCGTGCCGGTCATGCAACTGGCAGCGCTGTGCCTGGTGGCGTTTGCGCTGTTCTCCTGCACGGCCATCTTCTGGACCTTGCCAGGCCGGTTCTTCTCCGGTGCCAGCGCCGCAGCGGGCATCGCGCTGATCAACTCCATCGGCAACCTCGGCGGCTACCTCGGCCCGTTTGGCATCGGCGCGCTCAAGGAGCACACCGGGCAGCTGTCGTCGGGCCTGTATTTCCTGGCAGCGGTGATGCTGTTCGGCTTGCTGCTCACCGGTGTGGTCTACAACCGCCTCGAGCGCCGTCAGCGCCTGGCTTCTACGCGGGTAGCCCCGGCCTCCCGCTAACTTTCGCAACCGAAAAGCGAGCACAAGCATGCGATTGATTCAATTCGAAACCGCCACCGGCGAGCGCCGGGTGGGCGTGGTGGAAGGCGAGTACGCCCTGGAAGTACGTGGCGCAGGCAGCACCCGCGAGCTGGCCCTGCAAGCCATTACCGCCGGTCGTGACCTGGCCGCTGAAGTGCAGGCTGCCGGCCTGGGGGAGCGCCACGATTACCTGGCCCTGCTGGCCGAAGGCCGCGTATTGCCACCGTTGGACCATCCGGACCCGGCGCATTGCCTGGTCACCGGCACCGGGCTGACCCATCTGGGCAGTGCCGCCACCCGCGACAAGATGCACCAGCAGCAGGCCGAAGGCGCCGTGACCGACAGCATGCGCATGTTCCAGTGGGGGCTCGATGGCGGTCGGCCGCCGGCAGGCGAGGAGGGCGCGCAGCCGGAGTGGTTCTACAAGGGCGACGGCGGCATCGTCGTGCGCCCAGGCGCCGACCTGCCGCTGCCGGCATTCGCCGAAGATGCCGGCGAGGAGCCGGAGCTGGTCGGGCTGTACCTGATCGGTGCCGACGGCACGCCGTATCGCCTCGGTTACGCGCTGGGCAACGAGTTTTCCGACCATGTGATGGAGCGGCGCAATTACCTGTACCTGGCCCACTCCAAGCTGCGCGCCTGCAGCTTCGGCCCCGAGCTGCGCCTGGGCGCGCTGCCGGCCCACCTGGAAGGCACCAGCCGCATCCTGCGCGACGGCCAGGAACTGTGGCGCAAGCCGTTCCTGTCGGGCGAGCAGAACATGTGCCACAGCTTCGAGAACCTCGAGTTCCACCACTTCAAGTACCCGCAGTTCCTGCGCGCTGGCGATATCCACGTGCATTACTTCGGTACCGCCACGCTGTCATTCGCCGACGGCATCCAGGCGCGCCCGGGCGATACCTTCGAGGTCAGCCTCGACGCCTTTGGCCAGCCGCTGCGCAATGGCATTGCAGCAGCACCCGCGCAGGTACGCCCCGGGGTGGTGAAAAGCCTTTGAGCTCGCCGCCAGCCAGTTGATGAATCGGTGCCGGTTTGCGGCCCTTCGCGGGCTCGCCCGCTCCCACAGGTACAGCGCAGCCTCCGGAACTGCGCGGCCCCTGTGGGAGCTGGCTTGCCTGCGATGGGCTGCGCAGCAGCCCCCTTTCCGCTAACTGCCTGACACAAGCATCTGAACCTTCCTTCTCATTTACAGGAGCCAACCATGACCGGAAGCAACTTCATTGGCGGCCAGCGCAGCGCTGCCGGCAGCGTGCGCCTGCAAAGCCTCGATGCGCGTACCGGCGAAGCCTTGCCGCTGGCCTTTGCCCAGGCCACCCCGGAAGAAGTGGACGCCGCCGCGCAGGCAGCCGAAGCGGCCTTTGCCGAATACAACGCCATGGCACCCCAGCGCCGTGCGCAGTTCCTCGATGCCATTGCCGATCAGCTGGATGCGCTGGGCGACACCTTCATCACCACGGTGTGCCGCGAAACCGCGCTGCCGGCCGGGCGCATCCAGGGCGAACGGGCGCGTACCAGTACTCAGATGCGCCTGTTCGCTACAGTGCTGCGCCGCGGCGACTTCCTCGGCGCGCGCATCGACCGTGCCCAGCCACAGCGCCAGCCGCTGCCGCGTCCCGATCTGCGCCAGTACCGCACCGGTGTCGGCCCGGTAGCCGTGTTCGGCGCCAGCAATTTCCCGCTGGCCTTCTCTACCGCCGGCGGTGACACCGCCGCAGCGCTGGCTGCGGGCTGCCCGGTGGTGGTCAAGGCGCACAGCGGCCACATGGCCACGGCCGAGCAGGTGGCCGAGGCGATCGAACGCGCAGTGGTTGCCACCGGCATGCCCGCCGGCGTGTTCAACATGATTTACGGTGCTGGTGTCGGCGAAGCGCTGGTCCGCCACCCGGCGATCCAGGCCGTGGGCTTTACCGGCTCGCTCAAAGGCGGCCGAGCCCTGTGCGAGTTGGCTGCGGCGCGCCCGCAGCCGATTCCGGTGTTCGCCGAAATGAGCAGCATCAACCCGGTGCTGGTCTTGCCAGCGGCCTTGCAGGCCAGGGGCGAGCAGGTGGCCAGGGAACTGGCCGGTTCGGTGGTGCTGGGCTGCGGGCAGTTCTGCACCAACCCCGGGCTGGTCATTGGTATTGCCGGCGAAGCGTTCAGCACCTTCCTCACGGCGCTTGGCGCGCAACTGGCCGACCAGCCCGGGCAGACCATGCTCAATGTCGGCACCTTGCGCAGCTATACCCAGGGCGTGCAACGCCTGCACCAGCACCCGGGCGTGCGCCATCTGGCCGGTGCCGAGCAAGCGGGTGAGCAGGCCCAGGCGCAGCTGTTCCAGGCCGATGTGAGCTTGCTGCTGAACGGTGATGCATTGCTCCAGGAAGAAGTCTTCGGGCCTGCCACGGTGGCCGTCGCAGTGGCCGACGAAGCCGAACTGCGCCGCGCCGTGCAAGCCCTGCATGGGCAACTGACCGCAACCCTGATTGCCGAACCGGAAGACTTCCAACGTTTTGCCGCGCTGGTGCCGGTGCTGCAGCGCAAGGCCGGGCGACTGTTGGTCAACGGCTACCCGACCGGCGTTGAAGTGTGCGATGCGATGGTGCATGGCGGGCCGTACCCGGCCACATCCGATGCTCGTGGCACCTCGGTCGGCACCTTGGCCATCGACCGCTTCTTGCGCCCGGTGTGCTACCAGGACTATCCGGACGCGCTGCTGCCTGATGCCCTGAAAAACGCCAACCCGCTGGGCCTGCAACGCCTGGTCGACGGCCAGCACAGCCGCGAGGCGCTGGCCTGACGCCAGCCCGGTCAGGTGACTCCCGCCAGGCCAGGCCTGGCGGTTTTCCCGAGTCATTGGATTTGCCCGGAAACGAATGCGGTTCACAGATAGGCCAACGCCCCTGTGGGGGCGGGCGTGCCCGCGAAGAATCCAGCACGGTGGCTGGCACCGGCTGTGCCGGTGTTCGCGGGTAAACCCGCTCCCACAGGTACTGTGGCTGCGTTGAAGGCTGTGGTGATCCTGTGGGAGCGGGTGTGCCCGCGAAGAATGCGACGCGGTGTATGACACCGGCTGTGCCGGTGTTCGCGGGTAAACCCGCTCCCACAGGTACTGTGGCTGCGTTGAAGGCTGTGGTAATCCTGTGGGAGCGGGCGTGCCCGCGAAGAATGCGACGCGGTGTATGGCACCGGCTGTGCCGGTGTTCGCGGGTAAACCCGCTCCCACAGGTACTGTGGCTGCGTTGAAGGCTGTGGTGATCCTGTGGGAGCGGGCGTGCCCGCGAAGAATGCAACGCGGTGTATGGCACCGGCTGTGCCGGTGTTCGCGGGTAAACCCGCTCCCACAGGTACTGTGGCTGCGTTGAAGGCTGTGGTGATCCTGTGGGAGCGGGCGTGCCCGCGAAGAATGCAACGCGGTGTATGGCACCGGCTGTGCCGGTGTTCGCGGGCATGCCCGCTCCCACAGGTACTGCGGTTGCGTTGAAGGCTGTGGTGATCCTGTGGGAGCGGGTTTACCCGCGAAGAATCCAGCGCGGTGGCTGGCACCGGCCAAGCCGGTGTTCCACGATCATGCCCGGTCCCACAGGTTGGCCTTCTTGAGTACAGGAATCAGGCGCCCCCAGCCGCCATCTCCCGAGCAACCCAGCCCTTGAACGCCTCCGCCACCGGCGATGGGTGCATCGCGCCTGATTGGGCCAGCACCACTTTTTGCGGTGATACCTCTTCCAGTAATGGCCTGCATAACAGCGCTGTACCGTCATAGCAATGGTCCCCTGCGGGCCGGGTACATGACAGGGCAACCCCGTAGCCATGCGCGACGAGCCCCCGTTGCATCTCGAAGGTCTGGGTAAATTGCTGGGTGCGCGGTTGCAGGTTATGCGCCCAAAACAGTGACAGAAAATACTCACGCGTTTGTGCGATGTCCTCAAGAATCAAACACTCTTGCGCCAGCTCATGCAGCGGTATCGCTGCCAGCTGGGCCAGGCGATGGTCGGTGGCGATGAGTGCGTAGGGCTTCAACTCAGCCAGTACCTGGCGCGGCAGCGAAGGATCAAGGCCTATGTCATAGGTCAGCGCGAGCTCGGCTTTACCGGCGCTCAGGTGGCGGTGTACGCCCGCCAGGTCAGTCTCGAAAAGCGTTACCTCGACATCGGGATACTGCTTGCGAAAACTCGATAGCAGCCGCGGCGCGTAATAGGGGCCCAGGTCTTGAAAGCAGATGAGCGACAGGTTGCCGCGAAGCGAGCCGCGCGTGGTATCCGCATTTTGGTTCATGGCAATGGCCATGCCGATGATATCGCGTGCCTGGGCCAGTAAACGCGTGCCCGCCGACGTCAGCTCCAGCCCGCGGCTGACCTGGCGCCGGAACAGCCGCTCGTTCAGCGCCTCCTCAAGCTGGGCGATCGCAACCGAAACCGATGGCTGTGAAACGTGCCGGGCTCTCGCCGCAGCGCTGATGCTGCCGTGTTCGGCCACGGCGACGAAGTACTCGAGCTGCCTGAATGAGAACCCTATCATCTTTTCCTATACTCAGGATTAGGAAATATATTCTTTTCCTATTGGGGCTTAAAAGCAATACTCGCCGTGCACCTTGCTTATTCCGCTTGAAAACTGGCAGTGGTGCTGTTGCCCAATAAAAAGACCAAGGGTGCTCCATGAAACAGTCCGCCGAATTTCAACTCAGTGACGAAACCATCGAGGCTTTTCAGCGTGATGGTGCCGTCTGCGTCCGTAATTTGTTCACGCCGCAAGAAGTTGCATTGCTGGAAACCGGCATCGAACAGAACCTGAAAGCCCCAAGTGAACGCGCCAAAGTGGCGAGCCGCCCTAACGACCCAGGTTGGTTCTTCGAAGACTTCTGCAACTGGGGCGATATTTCAGCCTATCGCCAGTTCATCTTCGAAAGCAGGGTCGGTAGTGTTGCAGCGCAACTCATGAACAGCGAGACGGCCCGGCTTTATCACGACCACCTGCTGGTCAAGGAGCCGAACACGCGCCAGCGAACGCCCTGGCATCAGGACCAGCCGTATTACAACATCGACGGGCGCCAGAACTGCAGCATGTGGATGCCGGTCGACCCGGTCTCCAGAGAATCCACCCTCGAATTCGTAGGGGGCTCGCACCTTGGGCCGTGGCTGATGCCACGCAGCTTCCTCGACAGCCAGGCGCAATGGTTCCCGGAAGGCAGCCTTGCGGACTTGCCGGATATCGAGGCCGATCGCAGTGCCTGGAACATCCTCGGCTGGGAGCTAGCCCCGGGCGACGCCGTGTTCTTCCACATGCTCACCTTGCACGCCTCTGGCGGTGTCGGCGGCAATCGTCGGCGTCGTGCCTTCTCGGTACGTTTCCTGGGCGACGACATTACTCACGCACCGCGCCAGTGGAAAACCTCGCCACAGTTTCCCGGCCTCGAAACGCAACTCGCCAGCGGTGCCCAAATGAACCACGAACTGTTTCCGCTGCTGTGGCCCAGGGCTTGATGATTGGAATACTGCGTGCCTGATAAAACCGCACGGCATTAGCGTGGTGCGGACCTGATAATAAAACCAAGAAGGTATCTATGAGCGCTCAATCTTCACACCAGTTGAAGCGGGGTCTCTCTACCCGGCATATTCGTTTCATGGCGTTAGGTTCTGCTATCGGTACGGGGCTGTTCTATGGCTCGGCATCGGCAATAAAGCTGGCAGGGCCTTCAGTGTTGCTGGCCTATCTGATAGGTGGCGCAGCCATTTACATGATGATGCGCGCCCTTGGCGAAATGGCGGTTCATAACCCGGTGTCAGGCTCGTTCGGGCACTATGCCAGCCAGTATCTGGGGCGCTACTTTGGCTTTCTGACAGGTTGGAGTTACGCGTTCTCGATGCTGGTGGTTTGCCTGGCAGATGTGACGGCCTTTGGCGTTTACATGGGGCTGTGGTTCCCTGAAACACCGGCCTGGATCTGGGTGCTCGGGATAGTGTTCTTTATCGGCGCGCTGAACCTGTGTAGCGTGAAAGTGTTCGGGGAGATGGAGTTCTGGCTGTCGTTGCTGAAGGTGACCGCGATCATTGCCATGATTGTGGCAGGCGCGGCTGTGCTGCTGCTGGGTATCCAGTTGAATGACGATGCAGGCACGGTTGCAGGAGTCTCGAATCTGTGGAGCCACGGCGGGTTCTTCCCTAATGGCGTCAGTGGGATGATCGCTTCCTTCACTGTGGTGATGTTCGCCTTTGGCGGGGTTGAAATGATCGGCATCACCGCCGGCGAGGCAAGGGACCCGAAGCGCGTGCTGCCGAAGGCAATCAACTCGGTGCCTCTGCGCATCCTGCTGTTCTACATCCTTACCTTGTTCGTACTCATGGCCATTTACCCTTGGACCAGCATTGGCAGCCACGGTAGCCCGTTCGTGCAGATCTTCAGTGGTCTTGGCATCAGTTCAGCGGCCACCGTGTTGAACATCGTGGTGATTTCAGCTGCCGTTTCGGCGATCAACAGCGATATCTTCAGTGCTGGGCGGATGATGTACGGCATGGCTCAGGACGGCCAGGCGCCAGCCGGTTTTGCATCGTTGTCGCGTTTCGGTGTGCCGTGGATGACGGTTGCAGTGATGGGCGTCGCGCTGCTTCTTGGCGTGGTATTGAACTACCTGGTGCCGGAAGACTTGTTCCTGGTTCTTGCGGCGGTGGTCACGTTCTCCATTGTCTGGGTGTGGTTGATGATCCTGCTTTCTCAAGTGGCCATGCGGCGCGGCATGAGCAAGGAGGAGGTGGCAGCACTGGATTATCGGGTGCCACTGTGGCCGGTAGGGCCGGCTTGCGCGATTGCTTTCATGGTGTTCATTTTTGGTGTGCTCGGTTGGTTCCCGGCCAGCCGCACAGCCATGTATGTCGGGGTTGGCTGGTTGGTGCTGCTATCCCTGGGTTACTGGTTGTGGGGTGTGCGTGCGCTACGTCCAGTGTCGGCCAACGCTTGAGGCATTGAACCAAACTGTGGGAGCGGGCGTGCTCGCGAAGAATCAAACGCGGTGGCTGGCACCGGCTACGCCGGTGTTCGCGGGTAAACCCGCTCCCACAGGTACAGCAGCGGCCTTGAAGGCTGTGGTGATCCTTACCTTCTCGGCCCCGGGGGCATCGGCCCTCTCAGTCAGATGGGGCAGTACGGGACTCACGGTCAATGTCCTCCGGCCAATGAACCTTGGGTGCCAGGCAATGCATGTGGCTCAGGCCATCGTCATCGTTCCAGTCACGGGGTGGGTGTACGAACTTCGGCAGGGCTTCGGGGCCTTGCTGCATGAACAGCCGGGCGATAGCCCAGTAGGCTTCGCCGTGGTAGAGGTCGTGGGTGAATAACACGCGGTCGATGACTTCGTCGGTGTTCGGGTTGCGAACCGACAGCATGACGCTTTCGATCAGCCCACCGTAGCCGGGGGCGTAGACTCGGTAGACTTCGGCGGTTACGTCGTCCCAATTGTAGGCGACAGGTTTGACGCCCCAGTGTTTGCGGCTGAACAGGAAGAGGTAGTTGCATCTGAATTGATAAACATAGATCTTTCGACGCAAGCGATTAAAACGTATTGGTTCGTCTCGTGGAAGTGCCAAGTCTAGCCGGACAAATGAAAAGACGACCCATATGCAGATTAGAGGCCCGAGTATCAAGATTAGCTTCATAATCCAATCGAAGGCCTGACTGTAATCAATGAGACCCCAATACACTTGTACAGCTACAAAAAACAAGAACAGCAGCGTCGGAATGCCAAGCAAGGCCAATACACCTCGTAGACGGACTGTAGATCGAGGCAACTCCATGTATACATCATCAGCATGGTTTGGTGGCGGATTAATATCGTTCAAATTCAAGAGAGATGTGGGTGCTTCGTGGGCGCTCGGTAGATCGTAGCGCCAGGCTGGCGCACGTCTCATTAGCACTCTTGGCTCATGCGTCGTCATTTGCCCTCCGGTTACATACCTCAATATACGCACTTTCAATTTCTCGGTCCGGCCAGTACATTACCAGCAATGTTGCTGCGACAATGGAGTGCGCTCCAATTGTCGGCATGAGCTCTATAAGGCCTGAGATAGCCAATTGGGACCGGTCTTTACCCTCCGAAAAAGAAGAGTACTTTTTATCAATATTAAAGTCGCTTTTATAGTCGGGTAGCCTAGGCGGAGAAAAGCCAGGGAAGCTGGCCGACTTGGAAAAGCCAGTTGAGCGACGGGCATGAAACTCATCCACAACCAGCGTCTCTCCTCCCGTGTAGTCCGGGAACTGGCCATCACCTCGACGATGGACTGTCAGGCACCACCGATATGCCGACATTCCGTCTTCATACTGAGGTAGCACCATCTTGAATTTTATTTTTTGTTTCCGTTCAAGACCGGTCAACCCTCCGATCCTTGGAGTGGCCGGGTCGCTTACCAGATTCGATTCGAAGTGGAATTCTGCCTGTACACCTAGCGTGGCGGCGTTGAGCTCCGCAAATGCAATGTCTGCGTATTCCGGGCTTCTCCAGTGAATGACTGGCGTCTCATCTGCCTTTCCAAAACAGCACCGTCGGGCCCACCGTTCCAGAGCGGATGACTCATTCTCTTCAGCGCTTTTGCTAAGCGTATAGGCAGTCAACGCCAGCACTACAGCGAGCCCTACGGGTCCCCATACAGTGGAACTTAATGCTGTTCCAGCGACGGCAATGGCGCTGCCCCCGTAAAAACCTGCAGCCAACCAGTATCGTATCGCTGCTGCACCATCTCCTGCTGCCGATGCACGTTTAGCAGCAGAAACCGCCTGCGCTGCTTCAACAAACCCGACGACAGCGCCTACTACAGCACCGATCTTTATCAAGGTCTCGCCTGTGGCAGTAGCACCTTTGGCCCATCGCATACCCTTATAGGCACCAGCCCGCAATATGAGCCCCACCAGTTCGATATGTCCTCCCAACACTCCCAAGTACGATCCTTGCAACGCCAACTTGGCCTCATACGCCTTCGGCCCAATCTCCGTTTCCGCCTTTTCCTGATTCCTGCCCAGGCTGTCCTGCTGCAAATACAACCCGCCTATCGCCAGCAGAACCTCCCAGCTGCCAGCAATCCCGCGCAACCCGGAAAAACCGGTTTTTACCAATCGGGCCGCCTGCTGCGACGTGATCTTCATCCCCTGCAACAACTTCCGCGCATCGGCTTCCAACGTCCCCGCTGCCACCGAGATATCCACCAAGGCAAGCTGCGCCGCACTGCTCGCCTGCGTTACGCCCATGTTGGCTTCCTGGAACAACCGCCCATGCACCTCCTCAGCCTTGCCCTCGACCCACACCGTCACACTGATCATGGTGTTGTTCAGCCGTGGATCGAGCACGGCCAGGCTCATCAGCCCGTGCTGGATGATCGGCCGCACCTTGCGCATGGCCTTCATCGAGCCAAACTCGAAGTCATCGATATTGCGGCGCATCCGGTCCCGCGCCTCGGCGATCGACGCATTGGCCTTGTGCTGCAACTCCCGAAGGTGCGCACTCTGCAAGGCGTAGTACTCGCCCAGCTTCATCTTCACTTCCAGTTCGATCAGGTGCACGCCGTTGTAGAGAAACTGCGTGACGCTGTTCAGATGCCGCACGGCCTTCTGAATGCCAGGCGACAGACAGGGCGCCAGCCGCTGACTGGCTGCATTGAGCGCACCCTGCGTTTCAGCAATGGCCTGCTTGAGGGTATTGCGCATGCGCAGGCCGGCGTCATCGCTGGCGATAATCTTGCTCAGCATGCCGTAGAGCTTGTCGCTGTCGTTCCAGTTGATCGCCTCTGCGGCGGAAAAACTGGGTAGCAGGCCGGCCAGCAGAGAGCGATCCCGCATCAACAACGCGCGGTAGGGCGGGCTGTCCGGGTCCTGCAGCCATTTCAACCAGAGCAGTTCGCTGGTGCCGGAAGCGGGAACATGCGGTTCAAGGCGGGGGACGACAGCTTCGGTAACGCCACCACCCAGGCACAGGGCCATGGTCTTGGCGTAGGCCACCCCGGACTCACGATCGTTACCGTCGTAGTCGTACGCCTCGGCCAGCTTGAACATGGGCGTATCGAACAAGGCAGCGTACGCCTTTGCGTCCTTGTCGATGTAGCGCTGAAACTCGCGCTCCTGCTGGTCGTATTCAGCCTGGAACGCGGCCCGCTGCGGCTCGTGGTAGCGTTGTTCAAGCCGCTCGTCACTCTCCTGCTGCGCACGCTCGACCAACCGCTGCCGCTCGACTGTCGGCTCGACGAACGCTGGCGGCCCATCGCCCGTCATCGGCTCCAGCGACGGCACCTCCTGCGCCGCCCACTCCCTGTGCGTGACACGAATGATCTGCAGGATCTGCGAGGTCTGCAGCTGATAGGCGCGCATGGGGTCTTCCCGCCACACCTGGCGTTTCACCACCCAGTTCAGCCGCTGATGGTTGTACTCCTGAATCAGCCCGACGGTGTCGTCGAGCACCACTGCCAGCACGCCGTTTTCCAGCTGGTGCCGGTTGATCGCATTGACCAGATAGCCGCGCAGGGCGAACCGGCGCAGCCAGCGGCTGTGGAAACCATGCGCACTGTCGAAGGGGGCGCAGCCATGCTGGGCGTACTCGAATACCTGCTGGTCGACCCCAAGCTTATCGGGCGTCATGGCAATGCCCAGCAGCTCGGGATTGCTGCGCGCCTGGATCAGGTCCAGGCCCTCGAAGCGATGCGCAGGCGATGCGCCGCTCTTGTAGGCGTTCAGCACGCTCACCGGCCAAGGATCGCTGGAGAAGGCCAGCCAGGCGCTGGTGTACCTGCTGGTATCGATGTTGAGAAAGGCCGAAGGAATGTCGTGGTCTGCGTTCACGCATTTTTCGGGCAGCGGCGATGGCGGGCCGTCTGGCGGCTCGTAAGGGTTGAAGCGGCGCAGGTGACCCTGCTCGCTGACGGCATAGGCATGCCAGACCTGCTGGTCGAGCAGCACATACAGGTAGCCCATGCGCAAGGTGCGCACACCTATCTTCGTCGAGATATGCCGGTTATCCGCGACGGTGGAGACACACTCGGGGCGGGTATCCGGCACCAGGGCGCGACGCAGCGGCAGGATCGGCAGGCCCTGGCGCTCGCAGGACATGCACTGGTCGTGCGGCAGCGCGGCTTCGGCGACTGCAATGGCAATACGTTGGCTGATGGTCATGAGCGATCCTTGTGTTGGACAGGTCCTTGACGGCCTCTGAACACTAACGGGGAATCGCTTTCCAGAGAGGCATTGGGCTTCCTAAAAGCTTGTAGGAAACGTCTCTGAATAACGGGTGTGCTCAGTATGTGGCCATGATCAGTACCCCGGCCTTTTGTGCCACCTGTCGAACCCAAGGCACTGCTGATGCTGTTTTCCGTCCGATCTGTATGCGCGACCAACGCGCAAACCCAGGAGAACTTCCATGGCAAACGATCAGAAAGACCCCGGCCTCGAGCAAACCGAATCCCAGCCCGGCAGCGGTAACGGAGAGGTCCCACTACCTTCGGATGACGAAGGCCCGATCGAGGAAGAGATGGAGGACGTGCAGGCCAACAATTCGGTTTCTGCCGAGCACCCGCAGCCTCGCTGACGGGATTTGTCTGGAACGAATGCGGTTCACACCTTTCTTGCGAGGTATGCAGCGATGAGCCCCGACCCCAATGCACAAGGCGGCACGAACCCGGACATGCCCACTTCACCCGACCCGGCCGTTGACCCTGACCGCCCGACCATACCCGACCCTGACGACGACCCGCTCATGAACGAAGAGGAGGGTGGTGGTTGGCAGGAGGAAGACAGCTTGGCTGATGACGGCAGGCAAAGCGTGGAGCAGCCTGCGGTAGACCTGGATCAGCGCAGGTAATGACCATTGATAGGGCATAGCCCTGTGGGAGCGGGTTTACCCGCGAAGCATCCAACGCGGTGGCTGGCACCGGCTGCGCCGGTGTTCGCGGGTGAACCCGCTCCCAAAGGTACGGTGGCTGCCTTGAAGGTTGTGGTGATCCTGTGGCTGCCTTGATGGCTGTAGTGATCCTGTAGGAGCTGGCTTGCCTGCGATGGGCTGCGCAGCAGCCCCAATGGACACAGCGCTAGCATGCGCCGGCGTATCACCCCCGTCGCAACGCAGCCGCCAGCCCCACGGTCAGGATCACGGCACAAAGCATGGCCAGGCTGATGGCAATTGCGACACCCCAGGCATCGAGCAGCCCTGCCAATACCAGATAAAACGCGATCACCCCCACCGCCCCGATCGCATTGCCCCGCACCATCGCCGCCATCCCTGCACGGCCATTCTGCACATGGGCGAACACCACCAGCGGCCAGGCAATCACCGGGATCGGCGCCAGCATCCCGCTGGCCGCGGGGCCCAGCCAGTTGGCCAGGCTTGTGATGACCATCAGCAACGAAGTGGCAGACACCATGCGCAGAGGGATCTCCCAAAACCGCTGTCGTGGCCGGGCCAGGGCATCCGGCCTGGGCTCGCGGCCGCTGGCGCGTATCAGCACGCCGATCAGCACCAGCGCCAGGGCAATCGACAGGTACTGGTTGCCCCCATGGGTAAACGCATAGGCCGCTACACCATAGAACAGCATCGCCAGCAATACGGCCGGGCCGATGCCGAGCCTGCGTGTGGCGAACAGGTAGAAGGTGTACGTAGCCTGCACCGCCGCCAGGCCACCCAGCGCGCCGGGCACCGCCCCCAGGGCAAAGGCCGTGCCCTGTTCCAGGCACAGGAATGTCATTACCAGTGCCGAGGTGATCGGCAGGCCGGACAGCAACCCGCCGAGCAGGCCACCCCAGCGACGCGAGGCGAGGGAGATGGCCCACATCAGGAGAGGGGTAACGATCAGCTTGAGGTAGAACAGGGTCATCGCAGCGCTATCCAGGTGTGCGAAAGGTGCGCCCGCCGTAGGCATTGGGTGGGGCGCAGATGAATCAACCGCGGCTGGCCTCCAGCGCCTGGGCCAGGTCGGCAATGATGTCGTCGCTGTGCTCGATGCCGATCGACAGGCGCACCATGTCCCGTGGCACGCCGGCCTTTTCCAGTTCCTCGTCGTTGAGCTGGCGGTGGGTGGTGGAGGCGGGGTGGCAGGCCAGCGACTTGGCGTCGCCAATGTTCACCAGGCGCACCACCAGCTGCAACGCATCGATGAAGCGCGCACCAGCCGCCTGGCCACCCTTGATGCCGAACGACAGGATCGACGCCGGCTTGCCGCCAGTGTAGCGCTGGGCCAGTGCATGCTCGGGGTGGTCAGGCAGCCCTGCATATTTCACCCACGCCACCTGCTCGTGGGCTTGCAGGTAACGGGCTACCTTAAGCGCGTTCTCGGTGTGGCGCTCCATGCGCAGGGCCAAGGTTTCCAGGCCTTGCAGGATCAGGAAGGCGTTGAACGGCGACAGCGCGGCACCGGTGTTGCGCAACGGCACCACGCGGCAGCGGCCGATGAAGGCGGCGGGGCCGAAGGCTTCGGTGTAGGTGACGCCATGGTAGGACGGGTCGGGGGTGTTGAGCAGGGCGAAGCGTTCCTTGTTGTCGGCCCACGGGAACTTGCCGGAGTCGATGACGATGCCGCCGATGCTGGTGCCGTGGCCGCCGATATATTTGGTCAGCGAATGCACGACGATATCGGCACCATGCTCGAACGGCCGGCACAGCACCGGGGTAGCCACGGTGTTGTCGACGATCAGCGGCACCCCATGGCGGTGGGCGGCCTCGGCGAGCGCGGCGATGTCGACGATATTACCGGCAGGGTTGCCGATGGACTCGCAAAACACCGCCTTGGTGCGTGAATCGATCAATGCTTCCAGGGCGGCGATGTCGTCATGGGCGGCGAAGCGGGTGTGGATGCCCATGCGCGGCAGGGTGTGGGCCAGCAGGTTGTAGGTGCCGCCGTACAGCTTGGCCACCGAGACAATGTTGTCGCCGGCCTCGGCGACGGTCTGGATGGCATAGGTGATGGCCGCCATGCCCGAGGCCACCGCCAGCGCGCCGACCCCGCCTTCCAGGGCGGCCATGCGCTGCTCAAGCACGTCGTTGGTGGGGTTCATGATGCGCGAGTAGATGTTGCCGGCCACCTTCAGGTCGAACAGGTCGGCGCCGTGCTGGGTGTCGTCGAAGGCGAAGGAGGTGGTCTGGTAGATCGGTACGGCCACTGCCCGGGTGGTCGGGTCGTGGCTGAAGCCTGCGTGGATGGCGAGGGTTTCCAGCTTCATGCAATCGTTCCTTGAGCGTGGGTGGAGCGACCGAGCATGTGGCGGGGGGAGGGTGTGGGTCAAGCGTGAGCGCGCGATGGGGCTGCCCGGCGGTAGCCCCTCGCGTTCAAGGTGCTTCTACTGGTCCTGTCGGCGCACGTGCATCACCCACTGGCCTGCATACCAGGCGCCGCCTACCGCGATCAGGCCCGCTACTGCGCGCCAGTCACGGAAGAACAGCCGCATCGCATTGATGGTGGGCGGTGCGTCGCTGCTGCGGACGAAGATGCGGATGCGAGAGGGTTGTGGTGCGGGATCGGTCTCCTCGCTGCGGTGCTGCAGCTGCGACGCCGGGCGCAGGCCCTCCTGGATGATCAGGTAGTCACGCCCCTGCTGCTCCACGCGGGCGTTGATGTTGCCCTTCTTCAACTGTTCGACCAGGCCCTTGGTGACGCTTTCGATTTGTCGATCCACGGTATGGACGAAGTTCAACAACTGGGCGCCAGTCACATTGGGCTCGGCGAGAAACGCCAGCGGGCCGGCGTCGATGGTGGCGATGTCGATGGGTTTGTTCATTTTCAGCTCCTTGCCGAATCCGGCGACAACCAGGCCGGCGCGTTGCAGCGCGCCGGCCGCAGGCTCAGGCGTGTTCGAGAACCCTGCCAAGGCGTTCCTGGCGGGCAGCGATCAACCGTTGGGTAGCCTCGTAGGACACCTTGGTCACCTGGGTGTAGGTGAGCGTCAGCTTGATATTGGCGCCATCCATGCGCGCAGTAGCGGTTGCGCAGTTCATGCCACTGGGGAACTGGATCTGCATTGGGCCGACTACGACGTTGCTGCTGATGACTTCACCCAGCTGTACCTTCTGGAACAGCCCCAGGTAATACGTGGGCGTCACCTTGAACTGGGCCTGGCCGCCACCGACCACATCCGGCTTGAACACCGAACCCTGGCCGCTCATGCCGATACCCAGGTTGGCAGGCAAGTTCGACTTGTTGTTGATCTGGATGCTGTCTCCAGGCGCCGAGCCGCTACCCAATACCAGTTGCTGGACGTTGTCCTTGAACACACAGTCCCAGACCGATCCGAGCTGCGTCGACAGTGTCTGGCTGGCCTTGTACACCCCAACGCCACCGACCTGCCGATAATTGGCGATCACCACGTTGTAGTCGATGGTCCACTCCACCCCGCTGAAGCCCTGGGTGGGCACGGTGGTCTGCTTCCACGACACGCTGTCGAGCCCTACCGAGCTTGGCAAGGTCTGGTAGACCGCGAGGGTCCAGGTATCGTTGGTCTGGTTGTCGAAGTCTACATAGTAGTCAGTGCTCATGATGCTCTCCTTGTCATGTGGGCCGAGCGTGTGGGGTCACGCGCCCGGCCCAGTGACAGGAGCATCGATCATGCCAGGCTGGTGATTGCTTTCCTTTCAAGCAGTTAGCCCAGAAAGCCGCGGCGCAGGTGGACGTTTTCGTCCACCTTGGGGAACCCATGGCGGACGCATCCGGCCGCCTCAGCCAAGGGCCGCTCTGGCATAGCACAAACGGCTCGGCCGCACCTTCATCCGCACCAGCGACAGCAGAAAGCCGAAGCCACACTGGTTGGGGTCCAGCACCGGTACGTAGCAGCCAAGGTCCTGCTCGATAAGCTTGGACAAGCGCTCGGCGACACCCATGAAGCCGGTACAGCCGAGCAACAGTGCCTGCGCGCCGTCCTCGTTGATGGCAGCCAGCCCGGCTTGCAATGCCTTGACCAGTACCACCTCCACATCACCCAACTGGGCTACCGGGCAGTCGATGGCACGGATCGAGGCAAAATTGATGCTCTGGCCATAATTGGCCACATGGCCGCGTTGCAGGGCCAGGGTGCTCTGCAAGATGGTGATGATGGAAAACCGCTGGCACAACCCCAGGGCACTGAACGCGGAGGTGGGGAAGCCGCCAATGATCGGGATATCGATCACCTCGCGGGCAGGCTCCACGCCGCACATGTCGAAATCGCTCAGCCAGATGCCGTCGAACCCCTGCTGCTCAAGCTGCTGCGCCAGGCGCACCACCGCCAGGGCGTTCTCGGTGAGATTCAGCCGGTTCTGGATACACGGGCTGCCCTGGTCGATATTGAACACCTGAACCTCGACATCCGGGGGCACCACTGGGGCAATCGAGGCCAGCAGGCCCTCGTTGTAGTCGCTGCTGTTGACCGGCGCGAGTACCGCAATGCGCAGGCTCACGGTCGTAACTCCTGCAGTTGCTCGATGCTTCGGTAGGCACCCATGTAACCCAGGTCTGCCAGCAACTGCTCGAAGCTCCAAGCGATCAACCCACCGGGTTGGCGTAATGGCGCCGCCGCCTGCCAGCCGATCAGGCAGGCACCGCGCCCGGCATAGCTCGGGTCCAGCGAGCCATCGGCGCGCACCAGGTCGCCGTTGGAGGCCAGTGCCGGCCCCGGGCCTTCGAAGAACCAGGCAATGCTGTCCGGGGCCATGGCCAGCGGTTGCGGCTGGCGCTTGTCCCACAGCAACAGCGACTCGTTCTCGTAGCACAGGCGCAAGCTGCCTTCCGGGCTGTCGAGGTCGATGCGGCCGATGTCAAAGCCGCCCTGGGTAGTCACGCCGGCGTGGCTCAGGCGCGCATTGCGGGCCAGGCAGCGGGCCATAAGGCCGAACTGGCCAAGCCAGTCGAGCACGGCCTGGCA
This sequence comes from Pseudomonas sp. NLJ1, assembly GCF_049486705.1. Taxonomy (NCBI): domain Bacteria; kingdom Pseudomonadati; phylum Pseudomonadota; class Gammaproteobacteria; order Pseudomonadales; family Pseudomonadaceae; genus Pseudomonas; species Pseudomonas sp. NLJ1. Next base: position 4,951,464 of record NZ_CP137735.1, read on the forward strand.
AGTGTGCAGCTGCCCCGCAGCCAGGGCTCTGCCCAGCGCCAGGGCGCGGCTGAGGGTGCCGCGCAGCGGCAGCGCGGAAGGCAGCTGGTCGGGGCTCATGCACCATAGCGCCAGGCCACCGAATTCACCGAACGCCGGCGAGCCGACCACAGGGCGCAACATTTGCTCTGCGATCACATTGGCGTTTTCTGCATACCCCTGGGCCTTGGCTGGCGGCGTCACATCCAGCTCCACCACCAGTCCGCCCTGGCTGACCACGAACGCCGGCCGCGGCGGTATACCGGCAGCCGCGAAGGTGAGCATCGGCAGCGAGGGCACTGCGCGACCGGCGCCGTCCGCATCGACCACCGCCAGGCCCAGCTTGGCAGCGGCCAGGCACGCAACCAGAAAGCCCAGCGCGCCGCTTTCCGGTGGCACGACATAGGCAAGCTCGCGGCCCTGCGCATTCAGGCGCTGGCGCAAGCAATCCAGGGCCTGAATCGGCCCGAGGGGGTACTCGCAACCCCCGATCGTTTCCGGTGCACCCATGTACGCCACTACCGCGGCGTCGCCGGCACGGGCCTCATCCACCGTGACCACCCTGACCCGGTCGTGCGGGTAGAAATCCCCGACCTTGAACGCGGCCAGCAAGTGCCGGGCCGACGCCAAGGTGCCGCCACCACCACTGCCAAAGAAACAACCACCGTTGATCAACGCTTGCAGATCCTTGTGCTCCAGCTCAAACGCCATGATCGTGCTCCTGCTTTCGGGTTGAGGGGTCAGCTCGACAAACGTGCCAGCCAGCTACGCACGGTGCTGGCGGGCGGGTAGTCCAGTTGCGGGTCGAGGCCGCGCAGCGCCCGCACCAGGATCGACTGCACCTGGGCGCCACGCTCGCTGCGTTCGAGCAACCGGGCCAATTCCACGGCGGCGTGCAGCCGCGCCGGCACCACGCCGAGAGTCAGCGCGGTGGACAAGGCGACGCGCAGGGTTGCCTCGGCTTCGCGGTCGTCGCCAATGGCCAGCAGTGCCCGGCCGCGTAACAGCATCAGTTCGCACAGGTAGGCGCGCTCCTGATGGTCCTGGGCCAGGTCCAGGGCGACATCCACCAGGTCCAGGCAGGCCTCTGCACGCCCGCCCAGCAACAGCACCTCGCCGCGCTTCCAGGCCTGGAAGCCATGGAACAACAGGCCGCCGTTACGCAGCACATGCTGCTGGTAGCCTTCGGCAATGGCCTGTTCACCGGCTTCGTACTCACCCGATATGCCCTGGTGATAGCCGCGCAGGATCATGCCCACGCCACGGTAGAAGGAGAACTCGTGGCGCGCACTGAGCAGCTCCAGCTCGCGGGCCAGGTGCCCGAGTGCATCGCGCTCGCCCAGCACTGCAGCGAGCCAGGCTGCGCCCTGCAGGGCGACCGCGCGGTTGAAGGGGTTGTCGACTGCCTGCTCGGCGCGGGACTGCAAGCGGGCCAGCGCCTGGCGCGCCTGGCTGAACAGGCCCAGCTCGAAAGCGGCCAAACCTTCGAAAGTGCGGGCCAGGCCGACCAGGTCCAGCCCCTGGTTCGATGGCCAGCAGGCCTGGTCGTCCTCCAGCAGCCTGCCGCGCGTCAGGCAGGCCAGGCTTTCCTCGAAATCGCCGAGCCAGAACAAGGTGTTGGCCATGGCCAGGTGGGCCTCGATGCGCAGTGCCTCGCCACCGGCGACCTGTGCCTGCTGCAGCATCTGTTGTGCCGTGGCGCGGGCTTCCGCCAGCTCCAGGCCCATCAAAAGGGTGGTCCACAGCCCGAACGACACAGACGCCATCTCCTGCGCCTGGCCTTGGCGCGCGGCCAAGGCCTGGGCGTCCCGATAGCTGGCCAGGCTGGTGATGCTCAACCAGCCTTCGATACTGCGAAAGCTCACCCCCAGTAGCCGGTGCAATTCAAATTGCAAACGCCACAGGTCTTTGCCCTCGTAGACCCGCTCGGCCACTTCCAGGCCTTTCTGTAAAGGGCCCAGGGCGCCGCGAAAGTCAGCCCCGTCGATCAGCTTGCGGCCTTCGGCCAGGTAGCGCTCCACGGTCAGGCGCAAGTCCTGGCGCAACCGGACCCGCCGCTCGATCACCTTGCGATTCACCCCCAACAGCTGCGCTGCAGCACTCTTGTTGCCATTGCAGCGGTTCAGCGCATGCTCTATCAGCAGTGTCTCCACCGCCGCCAGTTTGTCCGGCCCCTCAAGCCCGAGCAGCGCTTCGGCCAGCTCCACGGCAAGCGCAGAGGCGGGCGAGGGCGGTGCCAGCAACTGCTCGAGGGTTTCTCGATCGACCAGTGGTGACGGGGCCAGGGTGCCGATGCGGTCGATCGAATTGCGCAGTTCGCGCACATTGCCGGGCCAGTCTCGCTGGCACAATAGCTCCAGCGCTGCGGCATCGAAGTGCAGCGGTCGCCGTTGCTGACGGCAAAAGTGCTCGATCAGGTCCGGGATGTCCTCACGCCGCTCGTTCAGCCCCGGCAGCTCGAGCTCGAATACCGACAAGCGGTAGTACAGGTCTTCGCGAAAGCGTTCCTCGGCCACCAGGCGCTTGAGGTCACGGTGGGTAGCCGCCACCACCCGGCCGCGGAAGTGCCGGCTCTCGCTGCTACCGAGCGGCCGGTACTGCCCGGTTTCCAGCACACGCAGCAGCTTCGGCTGCAGGGCCAGTGGCAGTTCGCCGATCTCGTCGAGGAACAGTGTGCCCGCGCCGGCCATCTGCAGGTGGCCCATGCGCTCGCCAACCGCGCCGGTGAACGCGCCGCGGGCATGGCCAAACAGTTCGGATTCGAGCAATTGCTCGGGGATCGCCCCACAGTTGAGGTCGATGAATGGTTTGCCAGGCGCGCTCAGGCGGTGCAGTTGCTGGGCGATGACTTCCTTGCCGGCCCCGGTCGGGCCGAAGATCAGCACCGGGCGGTCGCTCTGCGCCACCCGTCGCAGCAAGGCGTGTAACGCCTGCATGGCAGGCGAACGGCCAGGCACGCCGTCCTCTTCGCCCGGGCGCGTGGAGTAACGTGGCTCCATGAGAATCCATCCTCGTTGGGGTGAGCCAGGCAATGAGGTATAGCAGAGCGGCGCGGCCGCTGCTGCGTGTACGGGTGGCCATCGGTCAGAACGTCGTAAATGGCGCGCGGGTGCGGCATGGCCGCGCCATTGCCAAGCGCTACAGCATCCGCACCATCTCCCAGAACGATGCCGCCACCCCGGTGATGCTTTCCCCGGCAATCAGCCCCGCTGCGGCCGTGATCGCAAACCGTTCTGTAATGCTCGGCCAACGGCAACCGACCAGCCAGGTAACCACCGCGCCGAGCCCCATCATCATACTGATCGACGCCGGCAGTATGAACGCCAGCCCCAGCGCGCCGGTACTCGGCAGCCAGCGCGCCACCCGTTGCGGCAGCAGGCTGTCCAGCGCGCCCAGCAGTACGCCTGCCGCGCTGCCGGCCACGATCGCCCAGCGCAGCTCCGGCGACAGCGCCCCCAGCCCCTGCATCAGGGTCTGGGCCACGGCCTTCCAGGTCGCCACGGCCGGTGCTGGCCATTGCTCGGTAAGCAGCAGGGTGTGCGGATCGGGAATCAGCACCAGGTACACCAGCACGCCCGCCACGCTGCCGACGAGAATGCCCAGGCACTGTGCAATCAGTTGCTTGTGTGGCGTCGCGCCGATCGCCTGGCCAACCTTGAAGTCATTCATCAGGTCGGTAGCTTGCCCGGCCGCGCCACCGGCAGTGTTGGCACTCATCAGGTTGATGGCTACCTGGCCCGGGGCAACCAGGCCAAAGCTGAGCTGCGACAGCTTGCCGATGGCGCCGATCGGCGCAATGCCGGTGGCGCCGACCACGCGCGCGGCGACCACCGCAAGGCATATCGCCAAGGGAATGCTCAGCAGCGCCATCCACCAGTCGATGCCGAACAGCAACGCTTGTAGCGCCACCACCAGCGCAATGGCCAATAACAGCCCGCACGCAGGTGCCAGGGAGAACCGCCCAAGGGTGTGCGCTGCCCGATTTGCCTGCAGCTCGGCGGGCCTTTGCCGGGGCATTTGCAACAGGCGAACCGACAATGAAGTCAGGGTCGCGCATACCATCAGGCTCACGCCCGGCCACAATAGCCATTCCACCAGCGCGGCGAACTGTGGGCCGCTGGCGTTCGGGGCCAGCACCACCAGGGCGTGGTCGATCAGCCACGGTGCCAGCCCGCCCCAGGCCAGCGCGGCGCCGAACAGCAGCGTCAAGCCCACGCGGATGCCGATGATGCCGCCGAAGCCGACCAGCATCAGCGAAGGATCGAGCGTGAAGGTCAGGCGCTCGAGCGCAGGCGAGGGTGCCCAGCGCGGTATCGCCCAGACGAACCCGTCAATCCACTTCACCAGCCCCGACAGCAACGCGGCACTGCACAGCACCTTGATCCGCATCATGGCTTCGTGGCCGTGGTGGTAGATCTGCTGCAATGTCTCCAAGGTCGCCATACCCTCGGGGAACTTCAGGCCATGGTCGTCGAGCAAGGCGGGGCGCAGATACCAGGCGATCCAGATGCCCAGGAAGCTCACGGAAAACACCCAGGCCATCATCGGCAGCGGGTCCAGCTGGTGACCGGTGAGCAGGGTATAGGCGGGGATCGGCGCGACCAGCCCGCCGGAAACGATCGACGCGGCGGCCGAGGCCACTGTCTGGTTGATGTTGCTTTCGTGCAACGTCCAGGCGGGCCGGCCCTTGCTGCGCCCCGCCAGGCCCTGCCACAGCGCGAAGCCGACCAGCAAGGCGATGATCGACATGTTGAACGACCAGCCGATCCGAAGGCCCGCGTACACATTCGAGGGCGTCAGCAGAATGCCCAGCGCTACGCCGGTGAGCACCGCCCGCAGGCTCAGTTCACGTTCGATGCGAACCGGGGGAAGGGCGGCGGACGGGGCAGGTCTCATGGCAATCCCTTGACGCAGTGGTAAGCGCGCTTTGCACAACTGAGCCCCTGCTGCCGCAAAGGTTCACTGTTGCTTGCGGTTGTGCAGGCTGCTTACCAACAGGTACATCGTGCTTGTCCGCCCTGGCGACTCACTGGGTCAGTATTTCGACATATTGACGATAGAGAGCCTCCTTCTGCGCTGGCGACATGTTTTGCGCAGGTACGTACTCGCTGAAAATGATCCCGGTATAGTCCGGGAAGCTGGCCTCCGTCAGGCGCTCCAGCGGCAAGTTGAGCAGGGCTTCGTCTACAGCTTCGATAAACTTCTCAAGGCTGACTGGCTCGCCTTCACTGCTCAGCTCCACCCACACAGCACCCTGTTGAAAGACAGTGCTATCCCACGCGCCCCTGAACAGGTACTGCGCCAGCAGTTTCAGTGCGTGGTCATTCCACAGGCGGTAGGTTTTGTATTTTTCCTCATACTCATCACATACGCGACCGACGATATCCTGGAACGTCAGGCCCAGTTTGCCTGTGTTGCATCGCAGGCGGAAGTCATCCTCTTCTTGCGTAAACCCGACTTCGTTCTTCACGGGGTGAGAGGTGCACAGTTTGAGCGCCACTGCATAGGAACTACCGATCAGGCGATCATCATTTCGACCCATGCTGGCAACATTTCGCACGATGAGCCTGGCGAGGTAGTCGAGCAGTTCCTTGACGATATAGTCCCGCTTTTTCCTGGCCCAGGCCTCATCGTAAACAGGCTGCCGACCGTCATACACGACGTTGCCCGGAGTGCCTGGCTCCAGCAGCCGCTCGAAGCGAGCCAGCGGTAAGCCAAGGCCGTAGGCTTCCTCGAAATTGCGCAGCCCTTGCTTTATGTCCTCGATCAGTTGGTCGCGTTCGGCGATCTGATACTCGTCCAGGCCATGATCGGCGCCGTATTTCATTCCATTGCCTCGGTTGTCGAAGGGGCCAGAGTTGGTCGTGCGGCAAAATACTATCACCGAGTAGACCGGGGCAGGATAGCCCTTCAGCGTTGGCAATGCTGCTGTCGCAGCCCATGCGTACGCTTGCCGAAGCCAGCATAAATTGGCACTCTGCGTTGCAATATCAAAAAGATATCATGCAGTGTTCCAGGCCCTGTGCATGGACGCTTCGATAAAAGGGATTTCCCATGCCGCACGCTGTAAAAACGATCACTCAGGCGCTGGACGAAGCACGCGCCTTGATGGCCGATTGGGTCGTACCAGAAGGCGCCAGTGACGCCGATACATTGGGTGAGCTCGTCGGGGTGCTGGATAACCGCACCCTGAACAACGCAATGCGCACGCTGTCCGCGCCATTCCACCAGGGTATCAACCGCAAACTTCTGGCCCCGCGTTACAAAGTCGCCTTCGACCTGCTGCACAAATACGGGGTGATGGTTGACCCTGGCTCGCTCAGCGATGAGGTCATCGAGCGCCTTTATCCGCGGGTCAACTACCCCCGCTTCAGCTACGGGCAGACCTTGCGTGAATGGAGCGACGCGGTGCTGGGGGAGGGTGAGCAGGTGCAGTTCTTCCTGCCGCAGGCACCGCGTCGCAATACGCACCTGGCTACCGTGCAGTTTCTCAGTGATGACATTCGCGAGCTGACCGATGCGTTGGTCAAGGCCGCCTGTTCGGCTGATGAGGCAGAGGTGGAAGCCGCTGTCGAGGACAGTGCCTATGAGCCGGAAGTGCGAGCGGAGCCGTCGTCGGGGCTTGCCACCGAGGCTCAGGACATTACTTCGGGCGCGCGGCGTGGCATCAACACCCTTATTGCCTTGGGCGAAGAGGCCGAGGAGCGCTGGTCGCCCGCCATGCGCGAGTGCATTGCCGCGGTGAGAAAGGATCACGAACGAGATGATGAGGCCGACACCCTGGAGGTGATGGTCGAGCTGGTCGACCGTCTTGACAGGCTGGCGCGTGAGGCCCGCAGGCTTCTTCAAGAGCGCGGCACAGCTGCAAATTGACGGCTTTTCGTCCCGACACGCCGCAGTGGTGAAGAAGCAGATCGAAGCCCGCTCGCGGGCGATGCTGGCACTTGTCTTGGCTTACTGCGGGTTCCGGTCAGTTAAGTAAATTGGGGCTGTTTTGCGGCCCTTCGCGGGCTTGCCCGCTCCCACAGGTATAGTCTGGAGTCAGAATGCGCACGGTTCCTGTGGGCGCCTTGAGCAAGAGTATCTCCCCAGAACACCAGTAGAACTCGCCATCAGAGAGTGGGCGATGTGAGCGATGCGCTGTGCGCAGGTAATCTGGTTCGGGTGCACCCTCTTGCATTGCGTTGCCGAATCAAGTGAAATTAGTTAAGTTATCTAAATTCGATAACTTTCTTAATCTCGGTATAAGTCATGGACCCGATCGCTAATCCCTATTCCCCGGGAGCAGGCGCGCCGCCGCCGGCATTGGCTGGTCGCGACGCATTGCTCAAGCAAGTAAGCATCGCAATCGCCCGCATTCGCCGGGGCCGGGCGGCGAAGAGCGTGCTGATGGTCGGCTTGCGCGGCGTGGGCAAGACTGTACTGCTCGAAAAAATGCGCATTGAAGCCGAGGCCGAGGGCGTTCATGCCATACGCATGGAGGCGCCGGAAAACCGTTCGCTACCCGCACTGTTGGCGCCTCAACTGCGCTTGGCGCTGCTTCGCCTGAGCCGGGTGGAAGCGGCTCGGGACCTGGCTCAACGGGGGTTGCGAGCCCTTGCCGGTTTTGCAAAGTCGTTGAAGGTTGCCTACGCGGACATAGAAGTAGGCCTGGACCTGGAGCCGGAACCTGGCCTGGCTGATAACGGTGACCTGGAAGGCGACCTGGCGACCTTGCTGGAGGAGGCCGGCAAGGCCGCACAGCGCGCCGACACGGCGCTGGTGATGTTCATCGACGAGTTGCAGTACGTTGCCGAAGATCAGTTGGCCGCGTTGATTACAGCCTTGCATCGCTGTGCCCAGGGCCAGTTACCTGTCACGCTGGTTGGGGCTGGCCTGCCTCAATTGCGCGGCCGTTGTGGTAACGCGAAATCCTATGCGGAGCGACTGTTCGATTTCCCTGAGATCGGCCCGCTTGCTCCTGAGGCCGCAAGGTTTGCGGTAGTACGGCCTGCAGAAGATGAAGGCGTGGAATTCGAAGAGGCGGCGCTGGGAAGTGTGCTGGCACATTCACAGGGCTATCCCTACTTCCTGCAGGAGTGGGGCAAGCATTCATGGGATGTAGCCTCGCAGAGCCCCATCACCAGCGCCGATGTCGAGACCGCTTCAGAGCAGGCGATTGCCACACTGGATGAGAGCTTCTTCCGGGTGCGCTTTGACCGCCTGACGCTTGCGGAAAAGAAGTACCTGCGTGGCATGGCGGATCTGGGTGCTGGTCCGCATCGCTCTGGGGATATTGCGGCGCGCCTGGAGCGGAAGGTTTCCACGCTCGCGCCGTTGCGTAGTGCATTGATCGATAAAGGGATGATCTATAGCCCGAACCACGGTGATACGGCGTTCACGGTACCGCTCTTCGATGAGTTCATGCGACGCATCATGCCGGGCGATGATTGGCGGATGGCGTAGGCAGCAGATCTAGCCTTGTGGCGACTGCTCTTGCAACACCTCGCATACCTGAACATTCAGCTTCACAAACTCATCCCAGCCATACCGGTTGGCGTAGTGCAGCTCATATTGCCGATCCACCCGGCATATATCGGGCCTGTCGTTGTAGATCGTGCAGCGCCTGCCGGGCATGTCATGATGTCGACAGGTGCCGTCCCCCCGGTCGAGGAAGCGCGTTTCCTCGGCCAGGTGAACGTTTCGGCAGCACAGGCCGCACTGGTTACACGGAAACGGCTGCATCCTTACACCAGCGAGGCCAGCCAGTCGCGAGTGCTCGCACTGTTGCCCATTTCAAACGGCAGCTCGATGTTGCGCTTGGCGACCTCTGCTTTCAGCACCATGCCGCGCTGCAGTTCATCGTTGCACGCTATCAGTGTCAGCGAAAACGCTTCAAGTTCATCAGCATCCAGGTTGAACTCAAGCTTGCCCAGCTCGGTCAGGTAACGGTCCAGCTCTGCGTTTACCGACTCGAAGTGCTTGACCACGCCGGCGTGGGGCATGATCGACTCGATGAAGGCCCAAAGCTTGTGGGCCACTGGGCTGTGCAGCAGGAAGTAGTTCAGGCCCAGGGTGACCACGCCGGTGACCAGTGCGCTGGCAAACGCCACCAGTTCACCGCCGAACGGGAAGCTGCACAGTGGCAGCAGTTGGGCATGCACCATGGTGCCCACCACAGTGGCGGCGCCGAGGGACATCAAGCTGGTAACGGCCTTGCAGAGGTCGACGAAGCCCAGTTGTTCGGGGTTGAAGATCATCAGTTTGATGGCCTTGACCAACTGGCCCCAGACCTCGCGGATGATCTTGACTGCCATGACCTTGGTCGTGGCGAACACATTGAACAGCGTGGTGGTCGCGCTGGCCATGACGCCAGCGAAAACACCATCCTTGAAACCGATGAGAAAGTCCGTGAAGCGTTTTTGCACGCGCGTCCAGATGCCTTTCAAGGTGCTGTTGACGCTGTCGATGAAGGTTTCGAAGTCGAACTTGTGCTTGAGTTTTTCAAGCAGCGCCGGCACCTGCCCGCGCAATTCGAACCACACTTCGGCCAGCACCAGGCCAAGCATCTGGCGGGCACCCATTTTCAGGCCTGCATCCAGCGACGCGCAAGCGCTCTGCTTCCAGAACTTGCTGCTGGTGTAGTAGGCGCGGTTGATCTGTTCGTTGTAGGGCGCCCGGGCAGCCTCGTCCCGTTTACGCATCTCATCGGGGTCGATGGCCTTCAACGTTTCGATCTTGTTTTCGTCTTTGCGAATCTGATCTTCCAGCACGCGTGCGTTGTGCTGTTGCTCGGGGGTGTCACGCGGCAAGGTAGCCAGGCGTGCTCGGTCCTTTGCCAGTTTGGTTTCGCTTCTGCCGATCAGCTCGGGCAAATCGCGGAGGTAGTCGTTGATAGGCGTCTGGCCTTTCGACTTGTTGATGCTCTCGTGGGTCGTTTGCAGGTTGCTGCTTTGGTTCGCCAGCTCGACACCGTCTAGCCCGGCCAGCACGCGGCCGGCATCGTCATGAATTTCCTTGGCACTGATAACGTGATCAAGGTTGCGCTTCTGGGCTGCAGTCAACGTGGTGTTGCGGTAAGGGTCGTGAAGTTCGCCAGCCAGGTGGGTGGCTTTGTCCCTGCGCCCTGTCTCGATGTAGTTTTCGTGCTGATGGTACGGATCCGGGTTGTAGTCGCCGCGCTTTTCAAAGCGTTGCTTTTCCTGCTCCGTTGCCCAAACGCCATTGCGTGCATTGTGGATGGTGTCCACCTCGCCGCCGTGTTTGTCCTGGAACAAAAGAAAGTCCAGGCCAAAACTGGTGGCCAGGCTGGTGACTACGGTTTTCTCGAGCTCTTCAGCCCAGGGATAGTCTCGCGCTGCGGCGTGCATGTTCGGATCCATGAAAATCGAAAAGGGGGAGGAGGGGAAGGCGAGCCTTCCCCGGGACGGCATCAGGCTGCTTCGACCTTTTCTGCTTCAGTGCTGGCGCTGACCATCACTTTGTCGAGTTCGCTCTCGTTCAGGATCATCGAACCGTCGTTGTCCAGTTCCATGGTCGGAACGCCATCTTTGTCCTTGGCGACCTGACCGTTGACCTTCTTGAGCTTGAAGATCGGGGTGGTGATGACGTTCACCAGAATGGCCGCCAGGGCGTAGCCGTTTTCGATGGTGCGCACGATCGACTCGTTGTGCTTGGCCAGTTCCGCCTTGGCATCGACGTTGCGGCCTTTGAGGTCCTGCAGGAAGCTGTCGATGTCCTTCAGGCTGTCGAAATACTGATTGAACTGGGCGTAGATGGACATCAGCGAACGACGGATCTTGCGGGTGTAGTGTTCTGTTTCACCGAGCATTTCGGTGGCGCGGGCAAGCTTGCCGACTGCCGCTGTAACGTCCTGGTCGGCTTTGCGGGCGTTTTTCAGCGCTTCCTCGCCGTGGCTGTTGTAAGCCCAGCCAGCAATCGCCAGAACCGGGGCGGCCACTGCGGCGCCCAGAATTGCGGTACCGCCTGCCATGCCCAGGCCACCAGTAGCCAGAGAGCCGCCACCGATTGCCGCCAGGGTGGCGTTGGTAGCAGCAACACCAGCCAGCGACGAAATGGCGGTGCCGGTCGAAGCCGCACCCAGGGCCATTACCCCGCCATAGACGGCGAAGCCCGCCGCAGCGCCTGCAGTACCTGCACTTGCTACGGTACCCAGCACGCCAACAGCAGTGAAGCTGTAGCTGTCGACCTTCTGCAGGTTGTGCTTGGGAATGTTGACTTCCAGTTTGTGCTGGCGGCCAGCGTTCATCTGGTCCAGCAGTTTGTCGGCCAGTACCTTGAATTCAGCAAAGCTCTGGCCGATCTCCAGTTCCTTTTTCCCCAAAGCTTCGAGAGCGGAAGTTGTTTTGGTTTCCTGCTCGTCAAAGATTTCCTTCTTCGCCTCGTAGCGTTCTTGGGCGCCTTTGACAATTTCGTCGGCTTCCGAATGACGTTGGTATCCGTCGTAGCCTTTCTTGGCTCCGTAAGCAGCTGTAACCAGAGCGGCGGCGCCGAGGATTAGAGGAAGCGGCATGGCAATGTCCTTTTGGTGAATATCGATATCTGTCTAGGTTTGCTTTCGCGCTCACATTGAGCGGAGGCAGCGGAAAATCGGCACAACGTACTGCAGGGTTGAGGTCAGGCGGGGCAAGCTTCCAGGTAGAACGCTTGCATCGAGCGCAAACGCTGGCGGATCTCGTCGACCCAGACCTGTGGGGCATGTAGGCGGATGTTGTCGTTGAGCGCGAATATCCACCAAAGCGTCTCCCGGTCCAGTGGTACCGTGGCACGCAATCGCTTCCAGTCCTCTGAAGGCAGGTCTGTCAATTCCTGTTGGTGGCTGAGGGGCGTCTCGTGCAACAAGGTGGCGATCTGCGGATGAACATCGGCGATCAGTTCTACATGGGCGTCGGACTGGCGCAGGTTGAATACGCCGCTGGCGATGTAGTCATCGACATCGAAGCTGCTGTGCAACTCGGCAGCTTCGCCGAGCACTTCGATTTGCTGGATGCGATGCAATGCAAACTGGCGCAGGTCACTGTAGTCATCAACCGTCGCAACCAGGTAGCTGATGGCATGGCGCGATACCAGCCCGGCCGGATGCAGGCGAAATTGCTTGATGGCATCTTTGCTGCGGCTTCGATAGCTCACCTGCAATTGCCGACGCTCGAGCAAAGCGCTGGATACCTGTGCCCATACTTCAGGCAACACCGCAGCCGGGATCAAGGTTTTACCGTTGGGCAATGCACGAACGCGCCGCGCCCAATCGGCCAGGCTATTGGTGCCTACGCCATGCAGGTAGTTACGGGCGCGGCGGAACTGCGGGCCCAGTTGGTCCAGGACTGTTTGCGGCAACAAGGCATGCAGATGGTTTTCGGACAGGTAAAGCGCCAATGCCGTAGGTGCATCCATGTCTTGCAGTTGCAAGGGCGCGTTACGGGTGAAGCTCCAGCGAAAAGGCATCTCGCTGTCGTCGCACACAAGGGAGAAGGGGATGGACAACCGATTCAGGTCGCGTTGAATGGACCGCAGCGTGACCGAAAATCCGCGATCGCGAAGTTTCTCCAGCAACGTGGGGGTGGCAATGCGCTGCGGCTCTGTCGGGATAAGACGGAGCAAGGCAAACAGTCTGAGCAGCGTGTCCTTCGCTTGTGACATGAAAACGACCTTGTTCTGGATCACCGGCTGCCCGGCACGACTTCTAGCTGTGCGGATCGTACCGGTGAATGGTGGCCATATGCTAGTGGTAATGGCGGTTTAATGGCGCTTTTGCGCGCCAATTTTTATCGCCTTGGTATTGCGCGGGCTTTGCGGGCTCACTGCCGTTGCGCTTTTTCGCGTTTGAGCTCGCTGTACTCGCGATACCACTCGTATCCCTTCTTCACCACCACGGCAAAGCCGATGACTGCAAACAGGTCTCTCATATTCGTTTTCCTCCTGGCTTGGTGTGGGTAGCTTTTGCCAGGAGGACGACAACCTGTGTCGCTGGGGGGCTGATTGGCGTTGCACAACGCGTGAACGCCACGCTTATCAAGGTCTCCTCACCCCGACCGCCCAAACCGCTTGCGATACTCTGCCGGCGTAACCCCCACATGCTTCACGAACGCCCGCCGCAACGTATCCGGATTGGCAAACCCGCACAGCGCCGCCACCTGCTTCGGTGCCTCCCGCCCAGCCTCCAGCCGCGCCCGCGCGGCATTCACCCGTGCCAGCTCCACCCACGCCGCCGGGGTCATCCCCACATCACCCTGAAACACCCAAGGCCAGCGCCAGGTCCAGCCCGGCCGTTACCCCCGCAGCGGTACGCAGGTTGCCGTCATGCACCTGAATGGCATCGGCATCCACCTGCACCCGCGGGTAACGCTCGGCCAGCGGCTGCGCCACGGCACCCGCTGATCGCTCTGGTCACGGCGGGGGTGGAAACCGATGTGCTGGGGCTGCACCACGAAGGGCTCGGGATTGCCGCACGGGATGCCGTGGTCCAGGCGCACCCGCGTGGGGAGCGGTTCAAGGAGGCGATCATCCAGGCGTTTTACGACGGGATCCGGCACAAGCCGCAGACCACGTTTGGCAACGTGAAGGCGGATGTGATCGCGGACAAGGAGCCTGCATTCCGGCCGGGGAATTTCTGCAGTGTTATTCGGCAGTCCTGCTGGGCGAGCTGAGTAAAGCGGGCGCAGGATGGGAGCAGCTATCTTGCTCAAATTCTAAAAGTTGGCGCGAATCCCTGTAGAGCGGCCTTGTGTCGCGATGGGGCGCGAAGCGGCCCCAGGTTTTCAGCTTCGCAGCATAGATTGCCGGGGCCGCTGCGCGGCCCATCGCGACACAAGGCCGCTCCTACAAGGGCCAGTGCTGGCTTGAAGAGATATCCAAGACAGTTGCTCCTACAGGCAATGAGGCAACCTGACGGGCAAGACAGAGCCCGGTCGCCTAGCGCTCGCGATTCGCCACCCCGAACGGTACATGCACCATCGGCAAGTCCCCCGCCGGCGACTGCAGGTGGCTGCGCTGGTCATCAAAGAACACATGCGGCTTCAATATCGACAGCACCCTGGGTTTTTCCATCCCGCCCAGAAAGAAACACTCGTCCGGCGATACGCCCCAGTCCTTCAACGTCGTCACCACCCGCTCATGCGAAGGGGCATTGCGCGCCGTCACGATGGCAATCCGCAAGATTCGCTTGTACGCCGGGTCTTCGGCCAGCTTGCGGTCCTCGAGCATGCGAATCAGCGAAAGCTTGCGGTACAGGTCCGCCAACGGGCCCGGCGAATGCGGTATGCCTTTGCGCGCACGCTCATGCTCCTGAAACTCGTTCAGGTTGTCGTCGCGCTTGTACACGCGCTCGGCCTCGTCATCGGCAATCACCCCGTCAAAGTCGAAGGCCACCCGCAGTTCGGTATCGATCTCGTCATCGTAGATGCGTGTCGGCAGCACCCGCCCGGCCGGGTAGTCGGCGTCGATGGCTTTCTGCACATCCTCCTCGTTGGCGCTGAGGAACAGCGAGGCATTGAACGCCGGGATGTACTCGTAGGGCGAGCGGCCCGACATGAACGCCGCGCGGGTGATGTCCAGCTGGTAGTGGCTGATCGAGCGAAACACCCGCAGGCCGGTTTCCGGCGAGTTGCGCGACAGCAGCACCACCTCCACCGGCAACTGCTCGGGGAAGGCCTGGTTGATGCTCAGGAAGCGGCGAATGAACGGGAACGCCACACCCTTGGGGAAGGGTTCGTCCAGGTTCTGCTGCTGGTGCTGCCGGTACGCCTCGACGCCCTGGGTCTGGTAGATGTCGTCCGAGACGGTGAGGTCGAACAGCGCGCTCGAAGCAACGCCGATGACCAGTTTCTGTTCGATGGGGTAGGGCATGAAGCAACTCCTGAGCATGAGCTGAAGGCAAGTGTACCCGTGCGCTGTGACGAAAGCCTTCGGTACCAGCACGCGCTATCGGCATCAGATGAGGATGTAGTCGCTACGCACCATCAGCGGCTCATGCGCCCCTTCGACCAGGTGCACGAACTGCCCTGCCACCTGGTCGATCGCCAGGCAATCGTCGACATCCAGCAAGGCATCGGTATGCGGCTTCAGCCAGTCCGCCTGCATGCGTTGCTTGCCCAGGGCCTTGGCCTCGGTCTTGCTGTGGGCGGTGACCAGCAGGTAGCGGTGGGCCTCGCCGAACACTTCGCGTTCATAACCACCGAGGTTGATGAAGTACAGGCGCAGCGCACCGGGGGCGGGGGCGTGCGGGCGCAGTTCGATGCGCTGGCCGTCGACACCATGCACTTCCAGCCACGAATCGATGTGCAAACCTTTCGGGCTGCCGAACCAGGCCTGGCGCAACTGCGGGTAGGCCTGTTCGAAGGTGTCGGCCAGGGCGAACACCACATCGTGGACTTCGATCTTGGCGCCGGGGTGGCGGCCTCCGAGCATGACGACGTAAAGCATGGGTGGTCCTTTGCGGGGCTAACGTAAGAATGCGGCATTGTACTGCCTGATTCGCGGATGCCGCTTTCATGGAACTGCACAGGACTCATTGAATTAGCAGGGCCCCTGTGGGAGCGGCTTTAGCCGCGAACACCGGCGCAGCCGGTGCCAGGCACTGTGTTGGATTCTTCGCGGCTAAAGCCGCTCCCACAGGGTCCGCGTACCGTTTGCGAATTCAGTTCTCTGCGCGACAGCTCCGGCCTGACAGTTGCTCCACCAGAAAATCCACGAACACCCGCACCCGCGCGGGCATCGCCGGGCCGCCGACGAACACCGCATGGATCGGCTCGCGATCACCGGGGTTGTACACCTCCAGCAACGGCACCAACTGCCCGCTGGCCAGGTCATCGGCCACGGTAAAGGTACCGATGCGCGCCACGCCGGCGCCGAGCCTGGCCAACTGCGCCAGAGCCTCGCCGCTGCTGCATTCGATATTGCCCGTCACCTTCAATGAAAACCCCTGCCCGTCGCGGCAGAACGGCCAGTCGGGCGCGGCGCGGCGGAAGTTGAAGCGCAGGCAGTTGTGCCGAGCCAGGTCCTCCGGCACAAGCGGCGTACCGCAGCGCGCCAGGTACTCAGGCGAAGCGACGATCACCTGGCCGGTTTCGCCAATGGCACGGGCGCTCAACGAACTGTCCGGCAGGTGGCCGAAGCGCAGTGCCACATCGGCCTGGCCGCCGAGAATGTCGGCCACTTCGTCACTGAGGGTAAGGTCGACCAGCACCTGCGGGTAGCGCGCACTGAATGCTGCCAGCAACGGCACCACGGTCAGGCGACCATGGCCCAGCGCTGCGCTGACCCGCAAGCGCCCGCGTGGCACGCCCTGGTCGGTGATGGCCTCTTCCACTTCGAGCAGGTCGGCCAGCACCCGCCGTGCACCGCGCAGGTACGCTTCACCCTCGGGCGTGAGGGTGATCGCCCGGGTGGTGCGCAGCAGCAGGCGGGTGCCCAGGCGCTGTTCGGTGCGCGCGAGGATGCGGCTTACCGCCGAAGGCGTCAGGCCCAGCGCCCGGGCGGCAGCGGACAGGCTGCCCTCCTGCGCCACCTTGGCGAATATTTCCATCTCCCCGGATCTTCCACTGAAGTCCATTTGTGCCTCTTCAGCAAAGGTGGTTCGCAAAAATGCAGTCTAGTGCGGCTCAGCTTCGGATCGTAGCATTTGCAGCACAGATAAGGAGCTTGCCATGCGTATCAATCCACCTCTTGTCGCACTCGCCATCGGTGCCTTCGGCATCGGTGTCACCGAGTTCGCCCCCATGGGCATGTTGCCCAGCATCGCCACCGACCTTGGCGTCTCCATCCCCGCAGCCGGGCTGTTGGTCAGTGCCTATGCGATCGGTGTGCTGATCGGTGCACCGTTGATGACCCTGGCCACGGTGAAGATCCCGCGGCGTTACCTGCTGATTGGGCTGATGGCCATCTTCACCCTCGGCAACCTGATGTCGGCCCTGGCCAGCGACTACGCCAGCCTGCTGGTCGCCCGCGTGGTCACCTCGCTGAACCACGGTGCGTTCTTCGGCATCGGCTCGATCGTCGCGGCCAGCGTGGTGCCGCCCGAGAAGCGCGCCGGGGCCGTGGCCGCCATGTTCATGGGGTTGACCCTGGCCACCATCGGCGGTGTGCCGCTGGCGACATGGTTCGGTGAAATGCTGGGCTGGCGCACGGCATTCTGGGGCATCGCCGGGCTCGGCCTGGTGGCAATGACCACCCTCTGGTACGCGCTGCCCAATGTGCCGTCGCCCAAGGGTGGCGGGGCCATGGCCGAAATCCGTGTGCTGGGCCGCGGGCCGGTGCTGGCGGCGTTGCTGCTGACTGTGGTGGGCTCCAGTGCGATGTTCACGGTATTCACCTACATCGCGCCGATCCTTCAGAGCGAGGCGGCAGCGTCCACCACCTTCGTCACGGCCATGCTGGTGTTGTTCGGTGTCGGCCTGACCCTGGGCAACGTGTGGGGTGGCAAGGCCGCCGACCGCTCGATCGACCGTACCCTGATGCTGGCGCTGGCCGTGCTGATTGCGGTATTGCTGGTGTTACCGCTGGTGATGGACTGGTCGCTGCCGACTGCGCTGGCGATCCTGGTGTGGGGCGTTGCCAGCTTTGCCCTGGTGCCACCGCTGCAGATGCGGGTGATGGAGGCGGCCAAGGATGCGCCCAACCTGGCGTCGGCAGTGAACATCGGGGCGTTCAACCTGGGTAACGCGATTGGTGCGGCACTGGGCGGGGCGGTGATCAATGCCGGGCTGGGGTATTCGGCGGTTTCCCTGGCGGGGGCGGCGATGGCGGCGGTTGGTTTGGTGATGGTATTGATGTTTGCCTGGCGTGGGCGGGCGGTAGTGTTAGGGGATCGGGCAGCGGTGTAATGGCTTGAGATCCTGGGGGCGCTTTGCGCCCCTTTCGCGACGCAAGGCCGCTCCCACAAGTCAAGCGAGCGCCATCCTGTGGGAGCGGCCTTGTGTCGCGATGGGCTGCAAGGCAGCCCCACAGTCCTGCCCCGGTCGTTAACCTGTTGCCATCACGGCGTACCGTTACGGCCATGCAGGTGATAGGCCGGGCGTTCGCTCAGTCGCTCGTAATAATCGCGCACTGCCGGCAGGTGCGGGTGCTCGAACGGCGTTTCGAACCAGCGGTTGACCGACAGGCCAATGGGGATGTCGGCCAGGGTGAACTGGCCACCGGCCACATAGGCACTGGTGTTTGTCAGCTGGCGGTCAAGAATGTGCATGTAGCGCGCCCAGTCCGCGCAGCCGGCGGCCAGGGCCTGTGGGTCCTGGTGGGCGGGCGAGTGCCTGACCAGCGACATGAACGCGTAGCTCCAGGACCGGTTGAGGTCCGAGGCCTGCCAGTCGATCCACTGGTCGATCCTGGCCCGCGCCTGTGCCTCACCCGGGTAGAACGCGGTGGCGCCATAGCGCGTGGCCAGGTAGCGGATGATGCTATTGGACTCCCACAGGGTGAAGTCGCCATCCTGGATCACCGGGATCATGGCGTTGGGGTTCAACGCAAGGAATTCGGCGCTGTCCGTGGGCTTGAAGCCTGCCCCCCAGTCTTCGCGCTCGAACGCGACCTCGAACTCGGCGCACGCCCACAGGACTTTTCGAACATTGATGGAGGAGGCTCTGCCCAGTATCCGTAGCATGGTGTTCATCCTTGTGGGGGGGAGATTGATCGTCCGTCACTGCCGGTTGCCGGTCAAGAGCCTGAGTGGCGGCGGAGCATCCACTTTGTAGGGTTCTTGTAGTCCATTTCCGAAAGTAAGCCTTTCCACCCCCAAGGTTATTGTGGCGGGGCAGGCAGCGCCCTAGTCTCGGCACGCTCGTAACCCCGAGGAATGGACATGGACATGGACAAAGACACTCCGAAAGAAAACAGCAAACTCAATGTCGTGAGCGCAGCAAGCCGTTTTGGCAACGGCGGTACCGAACTGGTGCAGATGAACGCTCAGCTGACGATGCGCACCGCGTTGATGGAGGCCTCGAGCATCATGGGCTGCATTACCGAACTCACCCGCAAGGCCATCGACCGGCCCGGTGACCGAAAGGCGATGATGCAGGCCACGTACTACCTGGCAGGCATGGCCAAGGCATTGATCGATGGCCAGCTGCAACAGTTGCGCCAGGCGCGGGCAGGCGAGCAGGAGCCTTAGTCAGGCTTGCCTGGGGACCATGAACTTGGCACCCTTGGCCAGCTTGAATCGCCTGTATCACGACAGAAGGAAGTTCGCATTGAGCTGGGACAAGGTGGGGAAACTCCTCGTAGCCGTGCTGCTTGGCCTGGTGGTCCTGCTGGCCGCCTATGGGGTGCTCAGGGGCAACCCGCGCCTGGAGGCATCGCTGACCTATGCCTACCTCACCTATCCCAGCCAGTTCAGCGAGCGCATCAGCAAGGCCAGCGAACAGCTCAAGTACGAGCAGTTGCAGGGGCGTATCAACTCAATCAGCGAGGGCAGGCTGAGCCACGATCAGGTCGAGCGGCTGATCGAAACGGCCCAGGCGCCGTATGCCCAACTGTTCGCCAAGCCCTTCGAGGCCGGGTTGGTCGACCACCGCACCGGTCTGCTCATCGAGCTGCGCAACAGCGGTGATGCGCAGGTGCGCCAGGTAAAAATCCGCCTGCCGGCGAAGGGCCTGGTGCAGGTGCGTGATGCAGCTGGCAATGACACCATCCTGGAAACCTCCACCATGCAAGCGGATATCCCTGTCATCGAGCCAGGTGGTACATGCAAGGTATGGGTGTATTTCGACGCGGACTATTCGCAGATCCGCCAGGGCGGGGTCAGCATCAGTCACGCCGATGGCAATGCCGACATACAGGTGTCCCGCGAGGTCATCGGTTTCCCGGCCTGGGTAGCGCGCTACAGCCGCGAGCTGTTGGTACTGCTGGGCCTATTGGCGGCCAGCGTGCTGGGCCTGGGGTATGCCTGCCTGTCGCGTCGCAACCCACGCTGAATGCTCCTACAGGCAACGCGGGCATGTTTCTGGGGCAAAGGTCATTTGCCGCGAACTCAACAATCGCCCGCTGACTACCCTCTATAGTGCTCGGCATTACAAGACCATGCCGAGCCTGCCCGATGATTCCCTCCCTGGACTCCATTTTTTCCCGCCTGCGCCTGCGTCAGTTACGCCTGCTCATCGAACTGGACCGCTGCGGTTCCCTGCACAAGGCGGCGGAGGCCATGGCAATTTCCCAGCCCGGAGCCACCAAGGCCTTGCGCGAGGTGGAGGAGGTGCTGGGTGTGCCACTGTTCCAGCGTCTGCCCAGCGGCCTGGTGGCCAATGACGCAGGTCGTTGCGTGGTGCGATATGCGCGGTTGATCCACAGCGACCTGGGGCATTTGCGGGAAGAGGTGCTTGGCATCGTCCAGGGCCAGGGTGGACGGCTGGCGGTAGGCAGCATCATGGGGGCCATGCCGACCCTGGTCGGCGCCCTCGGGCGTTTGCGCAGCAAGCAGCCGCAACTGGCGGTGGAGATTGCCGAGAACACCAGTGCCAACCTGCTGGCCCAGCTCGATGAAGGTCGCCTGGACCTGGCCATCTGCCGGCCAGGGCTGGGCCGTAACGCGGCGGACTATGCCTTTGTCGAACTGGCCCACGAGCCGCTGGCGGTGGTCGCGCACCCGCAGCACCCGCTGGCCGGGGCGGCGGGGCTGGAAGTTGGCGACCTGAGCCAGTACCGCTGGATTGTCTATCCGGCCAACATGCCCATGCGCCAGGCGCTGGAGCGTGAGTTGAGCGAGGCGGGGGTGGAGGTGCCGCGTTATCCAGTGGAAACCTTCTCTACCTTCGCCACCTTCATGTTGCTGGAAGACGACCCGACACTGGTGGCGGTGATCCCCAGCGCGGTAGCGGCCTTTGCCGAGCAGCGCGGGTTGCTGGTGTCGCTGGCAGTGAAGCTGCGGGCACTGAGCGAGCCGTTCGGGATCGTGCACCGGGTAGCAGCGCCGCTGTCGCCGGCGGCGCGGTTGCTGGTGGAGGAGCTTACGGCCGGTTGAGCCCTGTTGCGGCCCCCTGTGGGAGCGGGTTTACCCGCGAAGAACACGACGCGGTGGATGGCACCGGCTGCGCCGGTGTTCGCGGCCACGGCCGCTCCCACAGGTACAGCGTAAGCCCGAAAGCCTGCGCCGTACCTGTGGGAGCGGGCATGCCCGCGAAGCAGGCGACGCGGTGGATGGCACCGGCTGCGCCGGTGTTCGCGGCTGAAGCCGCTCCCACAGGTACAGCGTGAGCCTGAAAGCCTGCGCCGTACCTGTGGGAGCGGGCATGCCCGCGAAGCAGGCGACGCGGTGGATGGCACCGGCTGCGCCGGTGTTCGCGGCCACGGCCGCTCCCACAGGTACAGCGTGAGCCCGAAGCCAGCGCTGTACCTGTGGGAGCGGGTTCACCCGCGAAGCAGGCGACGCGGTGGATGGCACCGGCTCTGCCGGTGTTCGCGGCCAAAGCCCCCAGGAATCTCGCAATCTCGATCTCAGAACTGCCGCTCGCGGTAATCGATCAAGCTGGAAAACACCGCAATCAACACCGCCGCTACCACGAAGAAAATCAGCGCGAAGAAGTAATCGCCGGTGAACTGCACGATCAGCCCGATCACGATCGGCACCAGCACTCCGGCCATGTTGCCGCAGAAGTTCATGGTGCCACCCAGCACGCCGGTGCGCGACGGCCCACCAATGATCGCCGGCAGGCACCAGTACATCCCGCACCAGCGGATGAAGAACATCGCCACGCACAGCAAGCTGATCACCGCGACGGTTTCGCCCACATAGGCTGCCGCCAGGATGCACAGCGCCGCCACCATCGCCGAACCGCTGAACATGGTGCGCATCACCAGGTTCGGCGAGGCACCGCTGGCCCGCCAGCGGTCACCGATCCAGCCTCCGATCAACTCGCCGACAAACCCGCACATGAAGATCAGGAAGGTCGCCCCGCCCATGGCCGAGATGTTCAGGCCATGCGCCTTGTGCAGGTAGCTCGGCATCCAGGTCAGCAGGCCGTAGAACACCGCCAGGATGCAGCTGTAGCCGGCGAACATGGCAAAGATCGAACGGTCCTTGAGCAGTTCGCGCAGCGGCAGGCTGGCCTTGGCTGCCGCGGCATGGGCGCTGGCGTTGCCTTCGGTGATGTGGCGCAGTTCGGCCTCGTTCACCCCCGGGTGCTCGCTGGGGTGGTTGCGGATGTACTTCCACGCCAGGATGCCGGCCAGCACGGTGCCGACCCCGGCCACCACGAAGGCCAACCGCCACGAGCCCAGCCAGGCAATCAGCCCGGAAATCAGGATCGCCCCCAGGGCGCTGCCCAGCGGCGCACCGCCATCCACCAGCACCGCGCCACGGCCACGTTCGTTGGGCGTCAGCCAGGCGCCATTGAGCTTGGCCCCAGCGGGCATGATCGGCGATTCGGCTACACCCAGGCCGATGCGTGTCAGCAGCAGTACCAGCCAGTTGTGCGAGGCCGCACCCAGTGCCTGGAACAGGCCCCAGGCCACGGTCGCCGCGCCAATGATGCCGCGGGTGTGGAAGCGGTCCAGCAGCATGCCGCCAGGGATCTGCATCAAGGCATACGACCAGAAGAATGCACTGAGCATCAGCCCTTCCATGGCCGGCGTCAGGTTGAACTCGGGGGCAATCAGCGGCAGCGCTACCGACAGCGAGGCGCGGTCGATGTAGTTGATTGCGGTCAGCAGCAACAGGATCAGGAAGATGCGCCAGCGCACCGTGGTCATCGGGGCCGCAGCGGGCAGCGCCAGGTCGGCCGGGGAGGGGATGGTCTTCATCGCAGGAGCTCGTTGTTGTGATTATCGGGAGGCGTAGCAACTACGCAGGCCGATTGTTGGAGCGCTGCCAGCAGAGCGGGTAATGAAAAGAGCTGATCCGCCAATAACGCCAGCTTATTACCCAGCCAGGGGATAAGCAGCGGTTATTGGCGGATCAGCTCTTTTCATTATCTGCGGCCCTGGTCCGCGCTCTAGATTGCCCCGGCACGGCCCGCCAGCGTCACGGTGGGCACAACAAGAACAACGCAGTTGCCTGAGGACCCCTCATGAGCCAATTCCAGTTCCATTTCCCCACCATTGCCAAATGTGGCGCGGGCCTGGCCGACCAGGCCGGTGCGCTGCTCAAGCCGTACGTGGACGGCACCCTGCTTGTGGTCACCGACCAGGGCCTGATCGACGCAGGCATCCTGGCCGGTTTCTTCGCCTCGCTGGAGCAGGCGGGCATCGACTACCAGCTGTTCAGCGCCGTTGAAGCCAACCCCAGCACCGACGTGCTCGATGCTGCCGTGGCGCTGTTGAAAGAGCGCAACTGCACCGCCGTGATCGGCGTGGGCGGCGGCAGCAGCATCGACACCGCCAAGGGCGTGGCGGCGATGGCCACCAACCCTGGCAACATCCTCGACTATGAGGGCTACGACAAACTGACCCAGCCACCGCTGCCGATCTTCGCCATCCCGACCACCTCGGGTACTGGCAGCGAATGCACGGCGTCGACCGTGTTCACCAACAAGCGCACGCTGTTCAAGACGGTGATCGTCAGCCCGCGGCTGTTCCCGCGCCTGGCCATCCTCGACCCGGCACTGACCCTGAAGCTGCCTGCGGCCATCACCGCCGCCACCGGCATGGATGCCCTGACCCACGCCATCGAGTCGTATGTGTCGCGCCAGGCCAACCCGATCAGCCAGGCCATGGCCCTGCAAGCCATTCGGATGATTGCCGGCAGCCTGGAAAAAACCTACTTCGTCGGCACCGACATGGCGGCCCGCGAGCAGATGCTGCTGGGCTCGTTCCTGGCCGGGGTGGCGTTCTCGCAATCCAAGCTGGGCAACGTGCATGCCATTTCCCACACCTTCGGCGGGGTGTTCAACATCCCCCATGGCATCGCCAACGCCGCCCTGCTGCCTTACGTGATCAAGTTCAACCTGCCAGCCTGCCCGGAGCGCTTCCGCGACATCGCCATTGCCCTTGGCGCCGATGTGACCGGGCTCGGCGTGGAGCAGGCTGCAGCGCGCACGGTAGATGCGGTGGTGGCCCTGAACCAGGCCATCGGCATCCCCGCCACCATTCGTGAACTGGGTGTGGACCTGGAGTTCCTGCCGCAGATGGTCAGCGACTCGATGCGCAGCGGCAACGTGCTGGTCAACCCACGCCTGACCACTGCACGTGATGTCGAGCGCCTGATCACCGACGCCTACCACGGCAACCTCTGAACCTTAACGGAACCACGACCATGTTCTATGAAATGCGTACCTACACCCTGCACATCGGCAAGATGAAGCAATACCTGGAGCACTTCGAAAAGGAAGGCTTGCCGGTGATCTCGCGCTACGCCAAGCTGGTGGGCTGGTGGTACACCGAGATTGGCGAACTGAACCAGGTGGTGCACATCTGGGCCTACGAGAGCCTTGACGACCGCATCGAGCGCCGCGCGGCCCTGTACCGTGATGCGGACTGGCTGGAGCGCTTCATCCCCGTAGCTTTCCCGATGCTGGTGCGGATGGAATCGAAGCTGTTGATGCCTGCCGCGTTTTCGCCGATCCAGTGACCTGTAACTGCATTGCATCAAGGAGCAACCCAATGGATCTAGGCATTACCGGCCGCTGGGCCATCGTCTGCGCGGCCAGCCAGGGCCTGGGCAAAGGCTGCGCCGAGGCGCTGGGCAAAGAGGGCGTCAACCTGGTCATCAATGCCCGCACCCAGGCCACCCTGGAGCAGACTGCCGCCGAGTTGCGCGCGGCCTGCCCGGGCATCGAAGTGCGCACCGTGGCCGGTGATGTCGCTGACGCCGAAGTGCGCCAGGCGCTGCTGGCAGCCTGCCCGCAGGTGGATATCCTGGTCAACAATGCCGGCGGCCCGCCTCCGGGCGACTTCCGCGACTGGGGCCGCGAAGACTGGCTGAAGGCACTGGACGCCAACATGCTTACCCCCATCGAGCTGATCAAGGCGGTGGTCGATGGCATGGCCGAGCGCGGGTTCGGCCGAGTGGTGAACATCACCTCCGGCGCGGTGAAGGCGCCGATCGATATTCTTGGCTTGTCCAATGGTGCACGCAGTGGCCTGACCGGCTTCATCGCCGGCCTGGCCCGTCAGCAGCGCCTGGCGGGCAGCAACGTGACGCTGAATAACCTGCTGCCTGGGGCGTTCGACACGGCGCGCCTGCAGAAGACCTTGAAGGCGGCAGGTGGCGATGTGCAAGCAACCGCCCAGGCGCGGCGCAAGGCCATCCCGGCGGCGCGCTTTGGCAGTGCCGATGAATTCGGTGCTTACTGCGCGTTTTTGTGCAGTGCGCATGCCGGGTACATCACCGGGCAGAACCTGTTGATCGATGGTGGGGCGTTCCCCGGTACGTTCTGAATCGCCTGACTTAACTGTCATTCGAAACAAAACGCAGCCCCCTGTGGGAGCGGGTTCACCCGCGAAGAAGGCGACACGGTGTATGGCACCGGCTTCGCCGGTGTTCGCGGGTAAACCCGCTCCCACAGGTACCGTGTCATCCTTCAGGCGTGGCGATCAGTGAATCGCGACAGGGTTGATGTTCACCTGGGTCGAGCCCTTGTACAGCGGCTGGCCCAGCACGAACAGGAACTCGAACGCCTTGTCCTTCACCAGTGCGCGGGTGTCGATCAGCTCCAGGTTGTAGATGCCGCGCTTGGCCAGCATGAACTGATTGACCGGGAATTCTTCGCCGGTCGGGTTCGGGTACACCTCCGACGCCCAGGTATCGCCACCAAAGGCGACAATGCCCTGGTCCGCCAGCCACTCGGCAGCCGGCAGGTCGATGCCCGGTTCGGTGGCGAGGAATTGCTGGTTGTCCTTGCCGATCAGTTCCAGCCAACCGGTGTTGAACAGCACCACGTCACCCTTGCGCAGGGTAATGCCTTCTTTCTTCAGCACAGCCTTGATGTCGTCGACGGTGAACGAGGTGCCACCGGGCACGATGGTCTTGCCGTAATGAGCGGTCATGTCCAGCACCACGCCGCGGGTGACCATGGGCGGTACCTTTTCCACACCCAGCTTGGTCACGCCTTCGACGGTGACGAAGTCGGCGGCCTTGTTGCCGTTGTAGTAGACGTTGTCGATACCGATGTGGCCGATGCCGTTGAGCTGGGTGCCGACGCCGGTCCAGCCGTTGACCAGTTCATCGTTGAAGCTGAACTTGTTGCGGCCCAGGGTCTGGCCGGCCTGCTCGCCAGGCTGGATGTTGTACAGGTGGAAGCTGCGGTGGCGGAAGGCTGGCAGGTCTTTGCTCACCGGTACGGCCAGCGGGTAGGTCTTGCCGGTCTTGACCAGGCCGACCGCCTGCTTGACCACTTCGGGGGTGAGCAGGTTGGCGGCACCGATTTCATCCTGCTTGCCGTAGGGCGAGGTCTGCCAGTCGGCGGCCAGAGTGGCCTGGGCAGTGGTCGCCAGGGCGACGGCGAGCAGCAGGGGCTTGAAGCGTTTCATCGGGTACTCCTGATAGTGAGGCGTTGTCAGGAGCAGATTCTGCGCAAGGCCACCCATGGGAAAAAGCGGCCCGGGGGACAATGACTTTTGCTTGCCGGTCAACAACCTCCCTCGTGCAGCGCCAGGCTCTGGCGCAACTGCTCGAGCATGGCCTGGCGCAGTGCCTGCGGTGCCTGCACACGGATCGAGCCGGCCTGGGACAGCAGCCAGCCCATCAGCGCACGGTTGTCGTCGACGGTTGCGACCAAGGTGGCGCCGCCGTCCGCTAGCAGCGTCAGTTGCATATCTGCAGACAGTGGCGACGCATCCAGGCGCCGGGCCAGCGCATCATCGACCCAGGCGTGCAACTCGATGGGTTGCGGGGGTGTGAGCGCATCGGGCTGCAACTGCTGCACTTCGCCTGGGCCAAGGCCCGGTTGCCAATACCAGCCGTAGGGCATGCCTTTGCTGTTGCACTGCAGCGGGAACAGCGCTGCGAGTTCGATCAGGTCGCGCTCGACGGTGCGTTTGCTGGTGATATGGCCCACGGTTGCCAGGGCGGCCTGCAACTGGGTGGAACTCATCCCCGGGTGGCGGCCGGGCAGCAGCTTGAGCAGCTGCCACTGGCGAGCAATGGTGTGGCGGGTAGGGTTGCTGGGCAAAGGGCTCGTCCTTGAAGGCAGGCCGAAGCCTGCCTGGGTGGTGGCGTTTAGCTATTGCCCAGCATACCTTGTAGCAGAATGGGATCCAAGTTTCGCGCGCGGCGTTCAGCCGAGGCGCGTCACCCATTTGCCTGAGCCTTGGCCCTCTTTCAGCTGCCGTAGAGCCTGTGGCAGTGTCGAGAAGGCGAACTCGCGGCGCTGTGGCGTGATCAGGCTGCCATCGGCGACGGCCTGCAGCAGTCGTTCACCGGCCACGCGCAGGGCTTGGCGATCTGCCAACCGGCCGTGGGCATGAATGCTGTTGAGCGCCACTTCATGCAGCGAGATCGCTGTGCTGAAGGCGGGCGTCGGCGCTGTTTCCTGGCGGTCCTGAATGCACACCAGGTGGCCGTTGTAGCCGAGCAGGTGGGCAAGGCTGCCTGCATGGGGGCCGCTGACGGTGTCGAACAGGGCATGCAGCGGGCGCTCGCCCAAGGCGGCCTGCAGTTGGTTCTGCCAGTCAGCGTCGTGGTAATCGAACACCCCGCTCACTCCGAGGGCCTTGAGCGTGGCGTGGTGGCGTTGGCCGGCACTGGCCCATACGCGCAGGCCACGTTGCGCGGCCAGTTGCGCGAGGTAGAAGCCCACCGCGCCACCGGCGCCGATCACCAGCACGTCGCGGCTGGCACCCTCGGGTACTTTGGCCAGGGCCTGCCAGGCGGTCAGGGCGGGGCAGGGCACGGCGGCCGCGGCAGTGTCGCTGAGGGCGCTTGGGACATGCATCACCAGGCTTGCATCGAGCAGGCAGTGCTCGGCAAAACTGCCGTCACGCGCCAGCGATTGGTGGTAGGCAACGCGGCTGCCCAAAGGCATGTCGACGCCTGCGCCAACGGCGACTACCACGCCGGCGCCATCCACGCCCGGGACCGTGCCCTGCTGCCAGGCCGGGTGGCCCCACTCGCAGATCTTCCAGTCCACCGGGTTGAGGGCAATGGCGCGGTTGGCCACCAGCACCTCACCGTGGCCGGGTTTTGGCAGGGGTTTACGCAGCAGTTGCAGGCCGTCGAGGCCGGCGTTCGGGGTCCAGGCCCAGGCTTGATGATCGGTTGGCATGGTGCGGGTCCTTTCGAGACGGGTGTGGGCGGCAGGCTAGCGGGGATCGGGCGGGAGAAACAGGTGCGGTGAGGGCAAGGTGTCTTGATTTCAGGGCAAAAGTCTGGGGCTGCTCAGATAGCCAGGCTGTCGACCACGCCGCCATCGACCCGCAGCGCTGCCCCGGTAGTGGCGGAGGAGTAAGGGGAGGCGAGGTACACCGCCAGGTGGGCAACTTCGTCGACATCGGCGGCGCGCTGGATGATCGAGCTTGGCCGCGCAGTCCGCACGAAGTTGTCGGCTTCTTCACGAATGCTGCGCCCGGACGCCTCGGCTGCATCAGCCACCAGCGCGGCCACGCCGTCGGTCAGGGTCGGGCCAGGCAACACTGCGTTCACGGTTACCCCGGTGCCGGCCAGGCGCTTGGCCAGACCATGCGATACCGCCAGGTTGGCAGCCTTGGTCACGCCGTAGTTGATCATGTCGGCAGGGATGGCGATGCCCGATTCCGAGGAGATGAACAGGATCCGACCCCAACCTTTCTCGACCATGCCCGGGGCATAGTGGCGGGCCAGGCGCACGCCGCTCAGCACGTTGGTGTCGTAGAAGCGCGTCCACTCGCTGTCGGCCACATCGAAGAAGTCGACGTCGTCGTAGATACCCAGGTTGTTGACCAGTATGTCGGCCCGTGGGTGAGCGGCGAACAGGGTTTCGGCACCCGCGGCGGTGCCCAGGTCGGCGACCACACCGTGGACCTGCCCACTGCCACCTTGCTCGCGCAGTTCGGCCATGGCGGCATCCAGTGACTTCTGGCTGCGGCCGGCAATGACTACGTCAGCGTTGGCGCGGGCCAGGCCGCGGGCGATAGCCAGACCAATACCGCCGGTCGAGCCGCTGATGATGGCGGTGCGTCCGCCGAGGTCGATGTTCATGGAATGGCTCCTGTGGGTGAGTTGCATCGATGGGAGCCATCCTAGAGAACCACCGTCAGACTGTAAAAGACGGAGTTCGACTGAGTTCAGACCTGAGTTGGCTTATCAAGCCCTTACTCGGCCAATGCCAGCACCTGCTCGCGGAAAATGCCCACGATCGGTCGTAGGTCGACCTGGTGCCAGACCGCCCACAACTGCTCGCTGGGCTGGAACCAGTCCAGCTGGCGCAGCACCACGGTCGGCCCGGCGCTGGCCGACAGGCTGCTCTGCACCATTGCCAGGCCTAGCCCGGCCGATACCAGGCCGAGCACGCTCAGCGGGTCGGTAGCCTCCAGCGACAGGCGCGGGGTGAAGCCGGCATCGCCACAGCGGGCGATGAAATCGTCGCGCTTGTGGACCTGGTCTGGCTGGCCGCCGGTGATGATCCAGTCCTGTTCGTGCAGGTCGGCGGGGGCCAGTTCGGCCTTGCTGGCCAGTGGATGCGCGGCCGGGATGGCCAGCAGCAACGGGTCGTCCAGCACCGGCTGGCCGCGCAGGTCGGGGTCGTCCTTTGGCGGCCGGTCGCAAACCAGAGCAATGTCCAGGCTGCGCTGGCGCAGCCCCTCGAACTGTTCGTTGGAGGTCATGTTGTACAGCGCAATGTGAATGTTCGGGCGTTCGGCACGAATGGCCCGCACCGCGCCCGGCAGCACGCCGGCATGGATGGCGTGGTTGACGTAACCGATGCACAGCCCGCCTTCCTCGCCACGGCCCAGGCGCTTGCCCAGCGATTCCAGGCGCTCGGCATGCTTGAGCAGGCCACGCGCTTCGGCCAGGAAGGTGCGCCCGTCCCTGGTCAGGTACAGGCGCTGGTTGCGCCGTTCGAACAGCGCCAGGCCAAGGTTGTCCTCCAGCTGGGCGATCTGCCGGCTGAGGGGCGATTGGGAAATATGCAGCTGCTCGGCGGCTCGGCCGACGTTTTCGCATTCGGCGACGGCCACGAAGTAGCGCAGCTGACGTAGATCTTGCATGAGACCTCCAGGGACTTAACTATTAGCAATTATGACTTGGGCGGTCTCGATCTTGCCAGCCTGGGATGCGTTCACTTCGTCGGGTTGATGAACGTTGTAAAGCGGCCTTGTGTCGCGAAAAGGCTGCAAGGCAGCCCCAGGGGTTCAGCACAAATGCACAAATTGCTGGGGCTGCTTTGCAGCCCTTTCGCGACACAAGGCCGCTCCTACAAAAGCCGCGCAGGCCGGAACATTGTTTTAAAGTTGACCCGCTTGCAATAGCTTGAAGATAACCTTTGCCTTCAAATCAAAACTCATTGTCCCGTCCCCATCTTTTTCCCATTCCCATGTCCCCCCGAGAATTCACCCATCCCAACCTTCCACAGGTGATTCTCAAATGCCTCTCGCCTTGTTAGCCCTCACCCTGGCGGCCTTCGCCATCGGCACCACGGAGTTCGTGATCGTCGGCCTCATCCCGACCATCGCCAATGACCTGGCAGTCACCCTGCCTTCGGCCGGCCTGCTGGTAAGCCTTTACGCCCTGAGCGTCGCCATCGGCGCGCCCCTGCTCACCGCCATGACCGGCCGCGTGCCGCGCAAGCTGTTACTGGTCGGCCTGATGGCACTGTTCACCGCCGGTAACCTGGTGGCCTGGCAGGCGCCCAGTTACGAATCGCTGATCATGGCGCGCATTCTCACCGGCCTGGCCCACGGGGTGTTCTTCTCGGTCGGCTCGATCATCGCCACCAGCCTGGTGCCGAAAGAAAAAGCCGCCAGCGCTATCGCCACCATGTTCAGTGGCATGACCGTGGCCTTTGTCACCGGTATCCCGCTGGGTACCTTCATCGGCCAGCATTTCGGCTGGCGCGTGACCTTCCTGGTGGTGGCTGCCTTCGGCCTGATGGCGCTGCTCGGCGCACTGCTGTTCGTGCCCAAGCGCATCCAGCACAGCCAGCCGGCACCTCTGCTGCGCCAACTGCGGGTAATGCTGCAACCGCGCCTGCTGCTGGTGTATGCCATGACTGCCGTGGGTTACGGCGGCTCGCTGATCGCCTTCACCTTCCTTGCCCCGATCCTGCAGGACATCGCCGGCTTCGGCGCCAACAGCGTCGCCCTGGTGCTGCTCGCCTACGGTGTCTCGGTTGCCCTGGGCAACATCTGGGGCGGCCGCCTGGCCGACCGCAAAGGCCCGGTCAAGGCACTGTCGATCATCTTCCTGCTGCTGGCCGTGGTGCTGCTGGCGCTGACCTTCACCGCGCCGCATCCGGTGCTGGTGGTAATCACCGTCCTGGCCTGGGGCGCGGTGGCCTTCGGCAATGTGCCGGGCCTGCAGGTGTACGTGGTGCAGCAGGCGGAAAAGGTCGCCCCCGACGCAGTCGACGTAGCTGCCGGTTTCAACATCGCCGCCTTCAACCTGGGTGTTGCCGGTGGTTCCTGGGGCGGTGCCCAGGTGGTGCAACAGCTCGGCCTCGGCCACACCCCGTGGATCGCCGCGCTGGTTACCCTCGGTGCCCTGGCTCTGACCCTGTACAGCGGCCGCCTCGACCGCCGCGTACCTGCCCAGCCACAACCTGTCGTCAGCCGCGCCTGACCCCTGATTCCACTTACGGAGATGCTCGTAATGACTCAAGATCCGCTGTTCCAGCCCCTGCAATTCGGCGCCCTGAACCTGCCCAACCGCGTGCTGATGCCGCCGATGACCCGCTCCCGTGCCGCCCAGCCTGGCGATGTACCGACCGCGCTGATGGCCGAGTACTACGCGCAACGCGCCAGTGCCGGGCTGATCGTCAGTGAAGGCACCTGGATCTCGCCACTGGGCAAGGGTTACGCCCGCACCCCGGGTATCCACACCCAGGCGCAGATCGACGGCTGGCGCCTGGTCACCGAGGCGGTACATGCCGCAGGCGGGCGCATCTTTGCCCAGCTCTGGCATGTCGGCCGCCTCAGCCACAGCAGCCTGCTCAGCGGCCAGGCACCGGTGTCGTCCTCGGCGATGCAGGCCGAAGGCGTGAATGTGTTCATCGACAATGCCGACGGCACGCCAGGCTTTGTCCAGGCCACCAAACCGCGCGCGTTGAGCGAAGCGGAAATTGCCGAGATCATCGAGCAGTACCGCCAGGCTGCGCGCAATGCCATGGTGGCGGGTTTTGACGGTGTCGAATTGCACGCGGCCAACGGTTACCTGGTCAACCAGTTCCTCGACTCCGGCGCCAACGACCGCACCGACCGCTACGGCGGTTCGCTGGAAAACCGCCTGCGTTTCCTCGACCAGGTCAGCCGTGCGTTGGTCGAAGGCACCGGCGATGCGCTGCGCGTAGGCGTACGCCTGGCGCCGCTGACCACGCTCAATGGCTGTGGCGATGCCGACCCGGTCACCACCTATACCGCCGCGGCCAAGCGTCTGGGCGAAATCGGCATTGGTTACCTGCATATTGCCGAAGCCGACTGGGACGACGCGCCGGACATGCCGGTGGACTTCAAGCAGCAGCTGCGGTCGGTGTTCCCCGGGGTGATGGTGTATGCCGGCAAATACACCGGCGAACGTGCACGGCGCGCGCTGGAGGAGGGCTGGGCTGACCTGATCGGCTTCGGCCGACCATTCGTGGCCAACCCCGACCTGCCGGCGCGGCTGAAGCTGAATGCGCCCCTGGCCGAGCACGAACGGGCCACGCTGTTCGGTGGTGATGCCCATGGCCTGACCGACTACCCGGCCCTGGCAACAGCCTGACCCCGACCGCTCCTCATGGAACTGCAAATGACTCGTTGAGTTAGCAGGGACACTGTGGGAGCGGCTTTAGCCGCGAACACCGGCGCAGCCGGTGCCATGCACCGCATTGGATTCAAAGGGCGATCTCCCACAGAGACGGCATTTCGCATGTCGTGTCTCACCGCTGTGCTTGAGCAGTGACGACTTGTTTGTGTCCTATATATGGACCAAAATATGGCTCTCTATTGAGGGTGAAAAAATGCAAAACATATTCGCTGACGTGGCCGTAAGCGTGTCGGAACTGAAAAAGAACCCATCCGCCGTGATGACCGGCGCTGCGGGTATGCCCGTCGCCGTGCTCAATCACAACCGCGTGATGGGTTACATGGTGCCGGCCGAACTGTACGAGGCCATGATGGAGCGCCTGGAAGATCTCGAATTGAGCGAACTGGCCAAGTCGAGGTTGGGTGAAAAAGGCGTACCGGTATCCCTGGATGACCTATGAACTCGAATTCCTGCCTTCGGCGCTGAAAGAGTGGGGCAAGCTAGGCCACACCGTGCGCGAACAGATCAAGAAAAAACTCGCCGAGCGCCTGCAGTCACCCAAGGTACAGGCCGACGCGCTGCGTGACCTGCCGAACCACTACAAAATCAAGCTCAAGGCCTCTGGATATCGCCTCGTCTATCGAGTCGAGGACGAGCGTATCGTTGTAGTGGTGGTATCGGTTGGCAAGCGCGAGCGTAGCGAGGTGTATCGATCCGCTCAGAAGCGGTAAACGCCATCATGGCCATCAACCAAACGCCGCACGCTGCCAATGCGCCTCGCTTACGATCGCAATGTTCGCACCCGCTTCCCTGATTTCCACTGCTCTCTTGATCTTCGTGCCATAACTGCTGTGCAGCCACTGCTCGTTGCCAATACTGCCAATGACCAGGTAGTGGATCTTCTTGCTCACCCCCGCAGCGATTGAACCCCCACGTTCGACTACCAGCGCTTCGCATGCTTTGCGAGGCCCGTAAGCCATTGTGCCGGTAAACAGGAACATACGGCCTGCCCACTCCAGTGTGGGTTCGGGGTTATCGAGTGGCAGTGAGGTGGGTGAAAGAATGGGTTGTCGCTGCAGCGCGGCTTGCCGGTGAACTGCTGCAATAGCTCAAGCAGTTCAGCCGACTCAGCAGCATCCAGCATATTGTCCTTGAGCATGTCGCTCAGGCGCCGGTACAACAAATTGATTACCGGATCCTCAAGATGAACGAGTTGCTGCTCCATCCATCTTTTGAGGAACTCGGCTTCTTGTTGATTGACCTGATTGTCAGCAGTCAGGCCTGCAGCGATTCCAATCAACCCATCAACCGAGCGCTGCGCGATCCGCGCTTCGTGAAAAAAGCAGGTGATCAAAGTGCGGATGGGGTGATGAATAGGGCGTCGAATAACCCCGGTAGCTCGATCCATGACTGAGATTGTCCGTAATGTTCAGTTGATCTGGATGCTACTAATTGGCCACTATCGTGTCCAGTGCTCGCCGACCCCCGCGCTGCGTTCACTACAGGCTCTGCTGCAATGCCTCGATAAACACTTCTTCGGCGCGGCTGAAGCGCTGCTCCCTGTTCCACAACAAGTGAATATCCACATCGGCAATGCCTTCCTGCGGTGGTAGCTTCCACAGCAACCCGGCGTCTACATCCGGTGCCACCACATGCTCGGGCAGGCAGCCTATGCCAAACCCGGCAATCACCAGCCGGCGTACTTCTTCAAGGCTGGGTGACGATGCCACGATCCGCCCGGCAAACCCTTGCTGGTCGCGGAAAATGGTCAGTGGCGACAGCATGCCGCCAATCTGGTCACTGGTGAAGCTGACGAAGTTCTCCCGCTGCAGGTCGCCTTCGGCCTGGCCGAACAGGTCATGGTGCTTGCCACAGAAGAACGCATAGCGCTGGCGCAGGAACAACCGTTGCTCCAGGCGTGGCTGCGCACGCCGGTTCAGGCTGAGGCCCGCCGTTGCGGTTTTTTCCTGCAGGGCGGCGACGATGTCGGAGCTGCGCATCACGTCGATCTCCAGTTCCACCCGCGGGTGCTGGCGGTGGAAGTCGGCGAGGAAGTCGTCGAAGCGTTCGTTGACGATACGGCTGATCATCAGCAGGCGGACCTTGCCCACCAGTTCGTCCGCCGGCTGCTCCAGCAAGCCGCCGATTTGCGACATCTGCCCATAGACCTCGCCGGCCAGCTGGAACAGCTGCTCGCCCATTTCCGTCAGCACGAAGCGCGGCCCGCGGCGGGCAATGAGCTGGCGGCCAAGCTGTTCTTCAAGGCGCTTGAGCGCCTGGCTCACTGCCGGCTGGGTGAGGTGCAGGCGCGCGGCAGCACGGCTGATGGACAACTCCTGGCCGATGACCCGGAAGGTACGCAGCAGGTTCCAGTCGAGGCGGTCGTTGAGCAGACGGTCGGACATGGCAGGGCTCGATAATAAGCAAGGCTAATACTGCGAATAATAAATAGAAAATTGACTAATCATAGCCCCGGGCCGATAAATCGCAGGTATCGAGGCTTGCTGAGTCGGTGCCGGCTTCTTCGCGGGTAAACCCGCTCCCACAGGAACTGCAGCGCTTGCAGGCCTTGTGCAATCCCTGTGGGAGCGGGTTTACCCGCGAAGAAGCTGACACCAGACCAACAGGCCAAGCGCCACAAGAGCGCCACCGTGCCCCCGACAACTCCTGCCAGAACAACAAGCAAAGGAGCCCCCATGAAGCCCACCGCTTCCGCCCAGCCACGCCGTGCCGCCGCCGCCGCGTTCATCGGCACCATGATCGAATGGTACGACTTCTACATCTACGCCACCGCCGCCGCCCTGGTGTTCGGCGCGCTGTTCTTCCCGTCCGACAACAGCCTGTTCAGCACCATGGCAGCGTTCGGCACCTTCGCCGTCGGCTTCTTCGCCCGACCTCTGGGTGGCATCGTCTTCGGCCACGTGGGCGACCGTATCGGCCGCAAGAAGTCGCTGGTCATCACCTTGCTGATGATGGGCATCGTCACCGTATGTATTGGCCTGCTGCCAACTTACGCGCAGATCGGCGCCACCGCACCGGTGCTGCTGATCATCCTGCGGGTGATCCAGGGCATCGCCGTGGGCGGCGAGTGGGGCGGGGCGGTACTGATGGCCGGCGAACATGCGCCCAAGGGCCGGCGCAACTTCTTTGCCTCGTTCGCCCAGCTGGGCAGCCCGGCGGGCCTGATCCTGTCGTTGCTGGCCTTCGGCGTGGTCACCCGCCTGCCGGAGGAAGACCTGATGAGCTGGGGCTGGCGCGTGCCGTTCCTGGCCAGCGCGCTGTTGCTGGTGGTGGGCCTGGCGATTCGCCTGGGGGTCAATGAGTCGCCCGAGTTCATTGCCAGCCGCGAGCAGGCGGTCAAAGCCCAGCGCAAGGAGCAGGCACCGGTACTGGAAGTGCTGCGCACCGCCTGGCGCCCGCTGCTGCTGTGCATCGGGGCCAATACCCTGGGGATCGCCGGGGTCTACTTCACCAACACGTTCATGATCAGCTACACCACCCAGCAATTGCATCTGCAGCGCTCGCTGATCCTCGAATGCCTGTTCTTTGTGGCAATCATCCAGTTCTGCGTGCAGCCGTTGGCCGCGTGGCTGTCGGAAAAGCTCGGCGCCACCCGCTTCCTGGCCCTGGTCGCGCTGCTGGCGATGGCCTCGCCCTACCCGATGTTCGTGCTGGTCAGTTCGGGCCAGGGCCCGTTGATCGTGCTCGGCATCGCCCTGGCGGCCGCGTGCATGGCGTCTTTCTACGCAGTGATCGCCGGCTATGTCAGCGGCATGTTCGACACTCGCGTGCGCTACACCGCCATTTCCCTGGCCTACCAGATCTGCGGCGCCATCGCGGGCGGCCTGACCCCGCTGATCGGTACCTGGCTGGCCCACACCTTCACCGGCCAATGGTGGCCGATGGCGGTGTTCTACACGCTGATTGCAACCATTTCGCTGGTGTGCGTGCTCGCCCTGGCACGCCAGTACGCCCGCAGCCAGCGTCTGGAACTGGCCTGATCGAACCGCTTTTTTCTGGAGTACCCGCACATGTTGAAATGCAATGGCGAACGCCTGTGGGCGAGCCTGATGGCCATGGCCGAAATCGGCGCCACCGCCCGTGGCGGTAGCTGCCGCCTGGCCCTGAGCGACGAGGACAAGGCAGGCCGGGAACTGTTCAGCCATTGGTGCCGCGAAGCCGGCCTGACGCTGACTGTGGATGCCATCGGCAACCTGTTCGCCCGCCGCGCTGGCAGCGACCCGGCTGCAGCGCCGGTGATGATGGGCAGCCACCTCGACACCCAACCTGAGGGCGGCCGTTTCGATGGCGTCTATGGCGTGTTGGCCGGGCTGGAGGTGGTGCGCCGCCTCAACGACCTGAACATTCACACCCGCAAACCGCTGGAAATAGCTGTCTGGACAAACGAGGAGGGCGCCCGCTTCACCCCGGCCATGTTCGGATCGGCGGTGTTCACCGGTACCCTGGCACTGGACGAAGCGCTGGCCATTCGCGACGCCGATGGCATCAGCGTCGCTGACGAACTGCGACGCACCGGTTACGCCGGCCAACGCCCGCTGGGCGGCCCGGTCGATGCCTATTTCGAGGCGCATATCGAGCAAGGTCCGATCCTTGAAGACAACGCCAAGGCCATCGGCGTGGTCAGCGGCGGGCAGGCCATCCGATGGCTGGATGTCAGGGTCGAAGGTATGGCCGCGCATGCCGGTACCACGCCGATGCCGCTGCGCAAGGATGCCCTGTACGGTGCGGCACGGATGATCCAGGCGGTCGAGCAACTGGCTGCCGATTTTGCCCCCGAAGGCCTGACCACGGTGGGTGAACTGTCCATCGCCAAGTCCTCGCGCAACACCATTCCGGGGCTGCTGCAGTTCACCGTCGACTTGCGTCATCACCGAGATGAAGCCATCGAGGCGATGGAGCGCGACCTGACATTGAAGCTGCAAGCCATCGCCGATCAGCGCGGGCTGCAGGTGCGTATCGAGCGCCACTGGGTCAGCCCGGCCACACCATTCGATGCCGGTTGCGTAGCCGCCGTGCAGCAAGCGGTGGACGGCCTCGGTTATGCCCAGCAGTCCATCGTCAGCGGCGCCGGCCACGACGCCATCCTGCTGGCCCGCTACTGCCCGACGGCGATGGTGTTCATCCCCTGCCTCGGCGGCCTGAGCCACAACGAAGCCGAAGACGTGCTGCCCGAGGATGCCCGACAGGGCGTAGACGTACTGCTCAACGCCGCGTTGGCCCGCGCCGGCCAAGTCGAACAAGGAGAAGCCTGATGCGTTGCTACTTCCACCCCGAACAGCTGCTGCACCACCCGCGCAGCTACTACTCGCGCGGCGCCATGCGCACCCCGCAGGAAGTCCCCGAACGCGCCCAGCGCCTGCTGCAGGCCGCCAAGAATCTGGGCTTTGACATCCGCCAGCCTGAGGACGCCGGCCTCGAGCCGCTCAAAGCCGTGCATGGCGAGGCCTACCTGGCCTTTCTCGAAGAGGCCCATGCACGCTGGAAGGAAGTACCCGAGGACTGGGGCGACGAAGTCATGTCCAATATCTTCGTGCGTGAACCCAACGCCCTGCGCGGCATCCTCGCCCAGGCCGGGCGCTACCTGGCTGACGGCAGCTGCCCTGTAGGCGAACACACCTGGCGCTCGGCCTATTGGTCTGCGCAAAGCGCTGTGGCCGGTGCCAAGGCCATTCTCGATGGCGAGCCGGCGGCCTATGCCCTGTGCCGCCCGCCAGGGCACCACGCGCGATTCGATGCGGCCGGTGGTTTCTGCTACCTCAACAACGCCGCTGTCGCTGCCCAGGCCTTGCGCAGCCGCTACAGCCGCGTGGCCATCCTCGATACCGACATGCACCATGGGCAAGGGATTCAGGAGATCTTCTACGACCGCCGGGATGTGCTGTATGTGTCGGTGCATGGCGACCCCACCAATTTCTACCCCGGCGTGGCCGGTTTCGAGGATGAGCGTGGCAGCGGTGCGGGGGAGGGGTACAACCTCAACTTGCCGATGGCGCATGGGGCTAGCGAAGCGGACTTCATGGGCCAGCTGGAGATCGCGCTGGCTGCGGTTAAGGACTTTGGCGCCGAGGCGCTGGTGCTGTCGCTGGGGTTCGATATCTATGAGCTCGACCCGCAGAGCAAGGTGGCGGTGACGACGGAAGGGTTTGCGGTATTGGGCGAGCGGATTCGGGCGATGTGCCTGCCTTGCCTGATCGTGCAGGAAGGGGGATATCACCTGGAGAGCCTGGAGGCGAATGCGCAGGCGTTTTTTGCCGACAAGGCGGACTGGTGATAAGGCCAGGGGCCGGCGGCTGAGGAATGGCTGCCGGCCTCTTCGCGGGTGAACCCGCTCCCACAGGGATCGCGAAGCCCTTGGGCCTTCAGCAGGGCCATTGCTCCCACAGGGATATCACTAACCTCGAGGCTGGTGGGATCCATGTGGGAGCGGGTTTACCCGCGAAGAGGCCGGGGCAGGCAGCCCATCGGCGCCAGCTATGAAGGTGGATTCACGGAAAGCCGAAGTAGCCCGTTACATCCCACCCCGCCGCACATGCTTCACCAGCACCTTCTCCAGCAACTCCCACATCGCAGGCTCGGTACTGAACGCCACGTTGAAGCGCATCCACCCGGTCGCCTTGGCATCGACCATGAACAACTGCCCGGGCCCGAGCATGATGCCTTTCTCCAACGCATCATCCAGCAACGCCGCGCTGTCCGGAATCGCCGGGTGCCGGGTCCAGATATACATCCCTTCATCCGACTCGGTGAACAGCTCGAAGCCCAACCGATGCAGGTGCCGGCCAACTTCCTGGTGCGCCTCGGCCAAACGCTGGCGCAGGCGCTTGAGGTGCTTGCGCCAGCGCCCGTCGATGATCGCGGCATACACCACGCGCTCCATCACCTGCGAGGTAGTCAGGCCCGAGCGCATCTTCAGGTGCAGCAGCTTCTGCATCAGCTCGGGGTTGGCCAGCATGTAGCCGACCCGCACGTTGGGCGAAATGCTTTTCGAGTAGCTGCCCACATACACCACCTGCTGCAGGTGGTCGAGGCTGGCCAGGCACGGCTGTGGTTCGGCGACCATGTCGGCGTACAGGTTGTTCTCCACCAGACGGAAGCCGTGCTGGCTGGCCAGTTGCAGCAGACGGTGCAGCTGCGGCAGCGGGGTGCGCGAGCAGGTCGGGCTGTGCAGGTGTGGCTGGGTGAAGAACGCAGTGGGGCGGTGATGGGTGAGCAACTGCTCCAGCTGGTTCAGGTCGTAGCCGGCCGGTGTGCGCGGCACGCCGACCAAGGTCGCGCCCTGGGTGCGCAGGATGCTCATCAGGTTGGGGTAGCCGGGGTCGTCCACCAGCACCACATCGCCCGGGCGCACCAAGGTACGCGCGGCCAGGTCCAGGGCCTGGCTGGCGCCATGGGTGAGCATCAGCTGCGCCGGGTTGGCAACGATCGACAGTTCCTGCTGCAGGTTTTGCGCGGTCAGCGCGCGCAGCTCCGGCAGGCCCATGGGGTCGCCATAGCCCGACAGCTCCAGCGGGCTGCCGGCCACCTGGCGCAAGCCGCGGCGCAGGCCGTCTTCGTACATCCAGTCGTTGGGCAACCAGCCGCACCCCGGCTTGAACGGCAACTGGCGGATTTCGAAGATCTGCTGCAGGTACCACTCGGAGTTGAACGTTGGTCGACTGGTGTCGGCCTCGGTGTTGTGCGGGTCGAGCAGTTCGCCGGCCGCCCGGTTGACAAAGAACCCCGCGTTGCCACGGCTCACCAGCAGGCCTTGGGCGACCAGGCGGTCGTAGGCCTCGACCACGGTGAAGGTGCTCACCGAATAGCTCGCGGCAAAGGCGCGGATCGAGGGGACCTTGGCGCCTGGCTTGAGGGTCTGGTTGTCGATCAGCTCGCGCAGCCCGTCGATGATCTGGTTCACCAGCGGGGTCGAGGAGTCTGGATGTAATTCGAACATTCGGGGCCTTCAGGGTGCGTATCGCCCGGCGTTTGCAAGGTGTATTGCATGGGCGACCTGTACAGTGCAGTGCGAGATTCATGCCACTGTGCATGGCTCTCTGCGTCGGACATTTTTACATTAGGTGTCAGATATCGCCACCTAAAGCATGTTCAGTTCGCCTCAGGCGCCTGCCCTGGGGCGCGTCAGCAGGCCGCCATGGAAGGCCTGCGTGTGTTCGCTCACACCATCCTGCGCGCATTAGCACTGATGTACGTGAAACCGCCAGCCATCGGGGTTTCACAGTTTTCCTTGGATAAAAAGAAGCACGGGGTACACAACTGATGGACGCAACATCCACAACCACCACCGCGAAAAGCGGGCACGAGAGCAAGCTCAGTGCCTCGCTCAAGTCGCGCCACCTGACGATGATGTCGATCGCCGGGGTTATCGGCGGCGCCTTGTTCGTCGGTTCCGGCAGCGTGATTCACAGCGCCGGCCCAGCTGCTGTGCTGGCCTACCTGGCAGGCGGCATCCTGGTGGTACTGATCATGCGCATGCTGGGTGAAATGGCGACTTCCTCGCCAGACACCGGTTCGTTCTCCACCTATGCCGATCGCGCCATCGGCCGTTGGGCCGGTTTCACCATCGGCTGGCTGTACTGGTGGTACTGGGTGATCCTCATGGCCTGGGAAGCTTATGTGGCGGGCAAGATCCTGCATGGTTTCTTCCCCGACGTCAGCGTCAACGTGTTCGTACTGGCCACGACCCTGCTGCTGATCACCGTCAACTTCTTCAACGTCAAGCACTACGGTGAGTTCGAGTTCTGGTTCGCCTTGATCAAGGTGATCGCGATCGTCTGCTTCCTGATCGTGTGTACCGCTGCCGTGCTGAACATCTGGCAGTTCGGTGAAGTGCGTGGCATCAGCCACCTCACCGCAGAAGGTTTCATGCCCAACGGCATCACCACCGTGATCGGTGCCTTGCTCGGGGTCATGTTCGCCTTCCTCGGCGCGGAGATCGTCACCATCGCCGCTTCCGAAGCCAAGGACCCGGCCGCGCAGATCGTCAAGGCGACCAACTCGGTGGTCTGGCGTGTGTGCCTGTTCTACGTGGGTTCGATCTTCCTGATCGTCTGCCTGGTACCCTGGAACGACCCGCACCTGGGCGTTTCCGGCTATGGCGCCTACCGCCGCACCCTGGAGCTGCTGGGCGTGCCATATGCCGAGCTGCTGATGAACTTCGTGGTGCTGACCTCGGTGAGCAGCTGCCTGATCTCGGGCCACTACACTGCTTCTCGCATGCTGTTCTCCCTGGCCCAGCGTGGCGACGCGCCGTCGTTCTTCAAGATCACCCGCGCCGGCACCGGTGTACCGGTGTACGCGATCATGGGTTCGTGCGCCGTGGCCGTGGTGTGTGCGCTGATCAACTTCAGCGAGACCCTGCGCCCGAAAGACGTGCTGGAAACCCTGATGAACACTACCGGCATGATCGCCTTGCTGGTGTACCTGGTGATTGCCTTCTCGCAGCTGCGCATGCGCCGCAAGCTGATTGCCGAAGGCAAGGAAGTACGCCTGAAGATGTGGCTGTTCCCATGGCTGACCTACCTGGTGATCGCGTTCATCGTGGCCGCCCTGGTGACCATGGCCTTCATGCCTGACTACCAGATCCTGGTGATCTCCACTGGTATCGCCGCGGCAATCGTGGTGGCGATGGGTGTGGTGCACCAGATCCGTTCTGGCAAGCAGCACTAAGCGTCACTCGCTTCTCGAAACGGCCGGCTCCCTCGGGGACCCGGCCGTTTCGCGTTGTTGGGCCAGTTCCGGCTTGTGCGCCGTTGTAGGAGCGGCCTTGTGTCGCGATCGGGCCGCAAAGCGGCCCCAGATTTCTCGATTGCTGCGACTATCGCTGGGGCCGCCTTGCGGCCCGATCGCGACACAAGGCCGCTCCTACAGGGATCGCGCCGCCTGTTACATGGCATATGCTGAACACACATTGCCCGCCCAGAGGAGCTTCACATGGCCTGGTCCGCCACCCAATATTCCCTTTTTGAAGACGAGCGCACCCGTGCCGTGCGCGACCTGCTCGCCGCTGTGCCACCACGCCCGGTCCGCCACGCCACCGACCTGGGCTGTGGCCCTGGCAATTCCACCGAGGTGCTGCTGCAACGTTACCCGGATGCCCAGGTGACGGCCCTGGACAGCGACCCGGACATGATCGACAAGGCCCGCGAGCGCAAACGGCTGTGCATCCCCCGCGTGCGCATGGTCATCGGTGACATTGCCGGCTGGTCCGCCCCCGAACCGCAGGACCTGATCCTGGCCAACGCCTCGCTGCAATGGGTACCCGACCACGCCTCGCTGTACCCGCACCTGGTGCGCCAGTTGAGCGAGGGTGCCAGCCTGGCCGTGCAGACCCCCGACAACCTTGACGAGCCGGCCCACCGGCAATTGCGCGAGATCGCCAGCCAAGGCCCTTGGGCAACGAAATTTGCCGATTTCCAGCTGCCGCCGCGGCACAACGCAGCGTTCTACTACGACCTGCTCAGCCCGCTGTGTGCGCGCGTGGATGTTTGGCGCACCACCTATCACCACCCGCTGATGGGCGGCGCTGAAGCGGTGGTGGAATGGTTCAAGGGTTCGGCGCTGA
This sequence comes from Pseudomonas sp. NLJ1, assembly GCF_049486705.1. NCBI lineage: Bacteria > Pseudomonadati > Pseudomonadota > Gammaproteobacteria > Pseudomonadales > Pseudomonadaceae > Pseudomonas > Pseudomonas sp. NLJ1. The sequence continues at coordinate 4,994,837 of NZ_CP137735.1, forward strand.
GGCCATATCTGGCCAAGCTCGATGAACGGGAGCAGGCCGACTTCCTGCAGATGTACCTGCAAGCCATGCAGCGCGACTATCCGCCGGCCAGCGACGGCAAGGTGCTGTTGCCGTTCCCGCGCTTGTTCGTGGTCGCTACCCGCTAGGCCGGCGCCAGCGCCAGGCCGCGTAACTGTAGATGCCGAGGTTGAGCAGGAGCACGAAAGTGCCTAGCAGCAGCTGGAGGTGCGGGGTCAGCCCGGCGGGGTAGATCAACGGCCAGATGTAGTGCTCGACGAAGCCTCCCTGGTAGCCCGCGTCACCGGCCGCGCTGCGCATGCGGTTCTCCCAGGTGGTCAGCGGGCAGCCCAGGTGCAGGCACTCCACCGCCAGGCCCCAAGCCAGGGCCGGCAGGTGCAGCAGCAGGGCAGGGCGCCAGCGCAGCACCAGCAGGCCGCCGAACAGCACCAGCAGGATGAAGGCCAGGTGCAGCAGCACCAGGGTGTCGGCGGCCAGGCGGTAGAGCATGGGTTGAATGCCGGAGAAGGAGGTTATCCCAGCATAGTTGGGTTGCCTGTAGCGGCCTCTTCGCGGGTGAACCCGCTCCCACAGATACTCCACAGAGCTCGAGTGCTGTGGAATACCTGTGAGAGCTGCCTGTATTGGTCCCCCACAGGTACTGCGCCAATCTGAGCTCTGGTGCGGTCCCTGTGGGAGCGGGCTTGCCCGCGAAGAGGCCGGCACAGGTTTACAACCCTTCCTCCACCATCTGCAGGAAGGTCGCCACCACCCGCCGCGTTCGCTGTTCGCTCAGGCACACCAGTGTCTCGGTCAAGTGCCGCTGGCAATCGACGATCGGCAACGCGCACACCCGCGCATCCGCACCAAACTCCGCCGCCGACACCACTCCCACACCAATCCCCACCACCACCGCTTCGCGCGCCGCTTCGCGACCTTCCACCTGGATCGCCGGGCGAATCCGCAGCCCGGCCCGTTGCATTTCTTCTTCCAGCGTCTGCCGCGTCACCGACCCGGGCTCGCGCAGCACCAACGGCGTATCGTCCAGGTCCGCCAGGCTGATCGCGCCGCGGCTGGCCCACGGGTGCTGGTGGGAGACAAACGCCACCATCGGGTCGCGACGCAGCGGCAGGCAATGCAGCCGCTCATCGTCCACATCCCGCCCCAGCAGGGCCAGGTCGGCCTGGTAGCTGAACAGTCGGGCCAGCGACTCGTCGGTGTTGCCAGTCTCGATCTTTACCTGGATGCCCGGGTAGCGTTGGCAAAAGCGGGCGATCTGCGGCAGTACATGCACCGGCGCGTCCACCGCCAGCACCAGGCTGCCGGTGTGCAGCGCACGCGAATCCTGCAGCAGTTCATGGGCCTCGGCCTCGCAGGCGAAAAGGCGCTGGCTGATGCCCAGCAGGCGCTCGCCGAGGTCGGTGAGCTGCACCGACCGTTTGTTGCGGTGGAACAGCAAGACGCCGAAGCGCTCCTCCAGTTTGCGCACCTGGTCCGACACCGCGGGCTGGGTAAGAAACAGTTTTTCCGCGGCGCGGGTAAAGCTGCCGTGAACCGCCACGGCATGGAAGGCCTTGAGTTGTGCGTGGGAAACCGACATGACCACCTCAGTAACAAGCTGGGCTTATGTGTGAAATACGATAAATCGATTTTATTTATCTTAGCGCAACTGTTTCCATGCATGTCAGCCCGACGCTGGCACCACAAGTGCCGCCAGGGCCATGGCACCCACACGGCGCCATCTGACCCGATGACAGCCTCGTCATCGCTGTGCGTAACACAAGAACAAGACAGGCGTTTCTTCACATTCTGCCGGCACACTTGAGCAAGAGGTCAGACTTACATGAACCAATCCCTAGCCGCGTTCAAACGCTGGCGTATCCAGATTTTCGCCATTACCTGGCTGGCCTACGCCGCCTTCTACTTCACCCGCAAGGCCTTCTCGGTGGCCAAGCTGGGCATCGGTGAAGACCCCAACTTCATGCTCGACAAGGCCGCCATGGCCAACCTCGATGCCATCTACCTGGCCGCCTACGCCGTAGGCCAGTTCACCTGGGGCATGCTTGCCGACCGCTTTGGCCCACGCGTGGTGGTACTCGGCGGCCTGCTGATTTCTGCGGCGGCGGCGGTGGTGATGGGCAGTTACGCCACCTTCCCGATCTTTGCCACCTGCATGCTGGTGCAGGGGCTGGCGCAATCCACCGGCTGGGCCGGGTTGTGCAAGAACATTGGCAGCTTCTTCCCGGCATCGCAGCGTGGGCGGGTGCTGGGCCTGTGGAGTTCCTGCTATGCCTTCGGCGGCCTGGTGGCTTCGCCGTTCGCCGGCTGGTGGGCCTATACCCTGGTCGGTACCTGGCACGCGGCGTTCTTCTCCAGTGCCGCGGTGGTGGCGCTGGTGGCCGTGCTGTTCTTCTTCCTGCAGCGCAACAAGCCTGAAGACGTCGGCCTGCCGGCAGTAGAGCCCGAGCCGCAGAGCATGGCCCCGGCCGGCAACCTGTGCAGCGTGTGGGCGCCGCTGAAGGAGATCATGCGCAACCGCACGGTGCTGACCCTGGGCCTGGCGTACTTCCTGTTGAAACCGGCGCGCTACGCCATCCTGCTGTGGGGGCCGGTGATCGTCTTCGAGCAGATGCCCTCCGTGGGCAAGGTGGGTGCAGCGATCATCCCGACAGCCTTCGAACTGGCTGGGTTGCTCGGCCCGATCATCATCGGCCTGGCCTCCGACAAGCTGTTCGGCGCACGACGCATGCCGGCCTGCGTCATCAGCCTGGTGCTGCTGACCATGGCCCTGGCGGCCTTCATGGCGGCCATGCACACCGGCAGCGTGATCCTGGTGGTGGCCCTGCTGTTCGTCATGGGCCTGACCCTGTACGGGCCGGACTCGATGATCAGTGGCGCCGCGGCCATCGACTTCGGCACCGCCAAGGCCGGCGCCACCGCGGCTGGCTTCGTCAACGGCTGCGGCTCGGTGGGGGCGGTGTTGGGCGGGCTGCTGCCGGGGTACTTCGATGGCGTCACGGTGTTCATCGTGTTCGCCGGCTGCGCGCTGTTCTCTGCACTTGTGCTGCTGCCGCACTGGAACAGCCGCCCGGCCAGCGCTGCGCAAAGCAATGACGTGGCACCGAATACCAGCATGGCAATCAAGCCACTGCGTACCTGAAAGGAAAGCGAGCGAATGAGACCCTTCTGGCTGCAACAGGCCCTGGATTCGGCGCAAGAGGCAGTCTGCCCGCCGCTGCAAGGCGATGCCCGTTGCGATGTGTGTATCGTCGGTGGCGGCTATACCGGCCTGTGGACCGCACTGATGCTCAAGGAAGCGGTGCCGGCCCTGGATATCGTGCTGATCGAGGCCGATATCTGCGGCGCTGGAGCCAGTGGCCGCAATGGTGGCTGTGCGCTGTCCTGGTCGGCCAAGTACTTCACCCTCGAGCGGCTGTTCGGGGTGGCCGAGGCGGTGCGCCTGGTGCGTGAGTCGGAGCGCAGCATCGGTGAAATCGGCACGTTCTGCGCGGCCAATGGCATCGACTGCGACTACCGCCTGGACGGCACGCTGTACACCGCCACCAATGCCGCCCAGGTCGGTGCCACCGATGCGGTGGTGGCCGCACTGGAGCGCAAGGGGATCAATTCGTTCAGCCGCCTGCCGCTGGAACAGGTGCAGCGCCTGGCGGGTTCGGCGCGGCACCTGGAAGGCTGGTTCTCGCCGGCCGCGGCCACAGTGCAACCGGGCAAGCTGGTGCGCGGCCTGCGCCGGGTGGCCTTGCAGCGTGGCGTGCGCATCCATGAGGGCACCGCCATGACCGGCCTGGAGCACGGCACCCCGGTGCAGGTGCGCACGGCCCAAGGCACGGTGCGTGCCGACCGCGTGGTATTGGGCCTGAATGCCTGGATGGCGCGGGCTTTCCCGCAGTTCGAGCGCAGCGTGGCGATTGTTTCCAGCGACATGGTAATTACCGAACCTTGCCCCGAACTGCTGCACCAGATCGGCCTGGACAGCGGTATCAGCGTGCTCGATTCGCGGATATTCGTGCATTACTACCACAACACCTCCGATGGTCGGCTGATGCTCGGCAAGGGCGGCAATACCTTCGCCTATGGCGGGCGCATGCTGCCGGTGTTCGACCAGCCTTCGCCGTACCGGCCGCTGCTGCGTGAAAGCCTGGGCGGGTTTTTCCCGGCGCTGGCCGAGGTGCCGCTGGCGGCCAGCTGGAACGGGCCGTCCGACCGCTCGGTGACCGGTTTGCCGTTCTTTGGCCGGCTGGACGGGCAGGGCAACGTGTTCTATGGCTTTGGTTATTCCGGCAGCGGCGTCGGGCCGTGCCACATGGGGGGGCAGATTCTGTCGTCGCTGGCACTGGGGCTGGACAACCCATGGACCCGTTCGCCGCTGGTCAAGGGGCCGCTGGGGCTGTTCCCGCCCGAGCCGATCCGCTACCTGGGCTCGCTGATGGTGCGTAATGCCATCCGCCGCAAGGAGCGGGCCGAGGACCGTGGGCTGCGGCCGCGGAGGCTGGATGTGCGGCTGGCGCGGTTTGCGGCGGCGGCGGGCAAGGCCGATAAAGGCTGATTTTTTGGGGGCGCTTCGCACCCCTGTCGCGACACAAGGCCGCTCCTACAGGGGGACGCGCAAGCCCAGATTGGCGCGCTTCTTCTGTAGGAGCGGCCTTGTGTCGCGATTGGGTCGCGAAGCGGCCCCAGCGATTTCTTGTCGAACACAGGCCGGAGGGCGTATAAACTGCACCCACTTTTGGCCGGTCGCTTCCTGAACCGGCCGCTGAAACAAGAGAGTCGACATGGGCGCACAGTGGAAAGCCAAACATAAAGAAGCCGCGGCCAACGCCAAAGGCAAGATCATGGGCAAGCTGTCCAAAGAGATCCAGATCGCCGCCAAGTCCGGCGCCGACCCGGACATGAACCCACGCCTGCGCCTGGCCATCGAGCAGGCCAAGAAGGCTTCGATGACCCGCGAGACCCTGGAGCGCGCAATCCGCAAGGGCGCGGGCCTGGACGGCGATGCCGTGCAGTACTCGGCGGTAAGCTACGAAGGCTTCGCCCCGCACCAGGTACCGCTGATCGTCGAGTGCCTGACCGACAACGTCAACCGTACCGTCGCGCAGATTCGCGTGCTGTTCCGCAAGGGCCAGCTGGGTGCCAGCGGTTCGGTGGCCTGGGACTTCAACCATGTCGGCCTGATCGAAGCCACCCCGAACGGTGACGCTGACCCGGAAATGGCAGCCATCGAAGCCGGTGCGCAGGACTTCGAGGAAGGCGACGAAGAGGGTTCGACCCTGTTCATCACCGACACCACCGACCTGGACGCGGTGCAGAAGGCCCTGCCGGAGCATGGCTTCACCGTGACTTCGGCGAAGATCGGCTACACCCCGAAGAACCCGGTGAGCGCGGCCAGCCTGAGTGCCGAAGCGCTGGCCGAGGTGGAAGCGTTCCTCGAGGCGATCGACGAGAACGATGATGTGCAGAACGTTTATGTTGGTCTGACTGACTGATCTGCGTATCCGGGGCCGCTTTGCGGCCCATCGCGACACAAGGCCGCTCCTACAGGGGAACGCATGACCCATGTGGGAGCGGCCTTGTGTCGCGAAACGAGGGCAAAGCCCTCGCCAGCGGTCTGGAGCTGAACCCCGATGAACCCCACCTTCGCCTCCCTCAGCCTCGCCCACCTGCGCACCCTCGACCACCTGCTGCAGCTGAAGAACCTCAGCCATGCCGCCGAGCGCCTGGGCGTCAGCCAGTCTGCCCTCAGCCGCCAGCTGGCCCACCTGCGCGAAGCCTTCGACGACCCGTTGCTGGTTCGCCAGGGCCGTGGTTACGTGCTCAGTGAACACGCCGAAGCCCTGGTCGAACCCCTGCGCCAGGTTCTCGAAGAGCTGCACGCCCTGCGCCAGCCCGCGGTATTCGACCCGGCGCGCTGCGAGCGGCGTTTCTGCCTGGCCGCTTCGGACTACGTGGCCGAGCACATGCTGCCGCTGCTGGTGGCGGCGCTGGAGCGCGAAGCACCGGGCGTATCGCTGGAGTACCGCACCTGGCAGGCCGGCCAGTACGCCTTGCTGGCCAGTGGCGAGATCGACCTGGCCACCACCTTGTTCGACGAGTCGCCACCCAACCTGCACGGTCGGCTGTTGGGCGAGGACCGCGCAGTGTGCCTGATGCGTCACGACCATCCGCTGGCTGCCCACGGCGCACTCAGCCAGGCTGACTACCTGGCGCACAAGCATGTGCGAATTTCCGGCGGTGGCGACAAGGACAGCTTCATCGACCGCCACTTGCGCGCCCAGGGCCTGCAACGGCGGGTCAGCCTGGAAGTGCCGTTCTTCTCGGCCACCGTGCAGGTGATCGCCAACAGCCAAGCGCTGGCCACCGTGCCCGAGCACATCGCCCGGCAGCTGTGCCGCCTGCACGACCTGGCCTGGCGGCCGTTGGGCTTCATCGACCACAGCCAGCGCTACTGGGTGGTATGGCACCAGCGCCTGCAGGCTTCGGCAGAGCACCGCTGGTTGCGCAACCGAGTGTTCGAGCTGTGGCGCCAGTCGCAGTTCGGTGTGCAGGGTGGGCATGCGGGTTTGCCATAGCAGCTATGCGCGAAGCGGGGTTATTCGCCTGCGGATAGGTGCCTAGACTGGGGACATTGTGTTGCCTGTACTGGCCTCTTCGCGGGTGAACCCGCTCCCACAGGACCGCCACAGTTTCTGAAAGCTGTGGGGTATCTGTGGGAGCGGGTTCACCCGCGAAGAGGCCAGTACAGCCAGCGAACCACCCACAGGAGACCCCCAGGTGACCCCCGAACAATTCCGCCAGTACGGCCACCAACTGATCGACCTGATCGCCGACTACCGCCAGACCGTGGGCGAGCGCCCGGTCATGGCGCAAGTCGAACCCGGCTACCTCAAGGCCGCGCTGCCCGCTCAAGCCCCCCGGCAAGGCGAGCCTTTCGCAGCGATCCTCGACGACGTCAACCAGCTGGTCATGCCCGGCCTGTCCCATTGGCAGCACCCGGACTTCTACGGTTACTTCCCTTCCAACGGCACCCTCTCGTCGGTCCTCGGTGATTTCCTCAGCACCGGCCTGGGCGTGCTGGGCCTGTCGTGGCAGTCCAGCCCGGCCCTGAGCGAACTGGAGGAAACCACCCTCGACTGGCTGCGTCAGCTGCTCGGCCTGTCTGGCCAATGGAGTGGGGTGATCCAGGACACCGCATCCACCAGCACCCTGGTGGCGCTGATCTGCGCGCGGGAACGCGCCAGCGACTACGCACTGGTCCGCGGCGGCCTGCAAGCCGAGGCCAGGCCGCTGATCGTCTATGTCAGCGCGCACGCCCACAGCTCGGTGGACAAAGCCGCTTTGCTGGCCGGTTTTGGCCGCGACAATATCCGCCTGATCCCGACCGACGAACGCTACGCCCTGCGCCCGGAAGCACTGCAGGCGGCGATCGAGCAGGACCTGGCCGCCGGCAACCAGCCCTGCGCCGTGGTCGCGACCACCGGCACCACCGCCACCACGGCCATCGACCCGCTGCGGCCGATCGGCGAGATCGCCCAGGCCCATGGCCTGTGGCTGCATGTGGACTCGGCCATGGCCGGCTCGGCGATGATCCTGCCGGAATGCCGCTGGATGTGGGACGGCATCGAGCTAGCCGATTCGCTGGTGGTCAACGCGCACAAGTGGCTGGGCGTGGCCTTCGATTGTTCGATCTACTACGTGCGCGACCCGCAGCACCTGATCCGAGTGATGAGCACCAACCCCAGCTACCTGCAGTCGGCGGTGGATGGCGAGGTGAAGAACCTGCGTGACTGGGGTATCCCGCTGGGCCGCCGGTTCCGCGCATTGAAGCTGTGGTTCATGCTGCGCAGCGAGGGCGTCGAGGCCTTGCAGGCACGGCTGCGGCGTGACCTGGACAATGCCCAGTGGCTTGCCGGGCAAATCGGGGCGGCGGCGCAGTGGGAAGTGCTGGCGCCGGTGCAGTTGCAGACATTGTGCATTCGCCATCGGCCGGCGGGGCTGGAAGGGGAGGCGCTGGATGCGCATACCAAGGGCTGGGCCGAACGGCTGAATGCGTCCGGGGATGCCTATGTGACGCCGGCGACGCTGGATGGGCGGTGGATGGTGCGGGTGTCGATTGGCGCGTTGCCGACCGAGCGGGAGCATGTCGAACAGCTTTGGGCGCGCCTGCAGGAAGTGGTCAAGGGCTGAAACTGCCGGGGCCGCGCTGCGGCCCATTCGCGGGCAAGCCCGCTCCCACAGGGACTGCATCGGCCTAAAGCTTGATGCGACCCTGTGGGAGCGGGCTTGCCCGCGAATGGGCTGCAGAGCAGCCCCCTGCAATCGGTCAGTGGCTCACCGCCTGAAAGCTCCCTTTACGGCTAGCCTCATACGCGGTCTTGTCCATCGGCTTGGCATCCGGGTTACCCAGGTCTTCCATCGCCAGGCGATGGGTTTCCGGGGCAATGTACGCTGCCAGGGCGCACACGCAGGTGATGAAGAACGCCAGGCCACCGACCACCAGCGGGATGTTGTCCGAACCTGGCGGGGCAACCAGGGCGAACAGTGCCGGCAGCATGGCGGTCAGCATGGTGCCGATGTTCTGCGCGATGGCCATGGCCGAAACGCGGTAGCGGGTGTGGAACAGCTCTGGGTAGAAGCTTGGGAACACCGCGTTGTAACCCTGGTACACCATGCCCCACATCACGATCGACGAGGCGAACGCCAGCGGTACGTTCTGGATGCTGATCGCGTACAGGTAGACGAAGGCCAGCAGGCCCGAGCCCAGGCAGCCGGCGATCATGGTCGGGCGACGGCCGATCTTGTCGGACAGGTTGCCGACAAACGGAATCACCAGCACCGCGACGATGTTGCCGACTACCGGTATCCACAGGTACACGCTCTTGTCGAAGCCGATGCCATAGGCCGGCTGCACCGCGTAGGCCGCACCGAAGATGGTCGCTACCACAGGGATCACGTTCATCAAAGCCATGAACATCACCAGCACCATGTGCTTCCAGCTGTGGCGGAAGGCCTCGCTGATCGGCGACCTGGCGACTTTGTCCTGCTTCTCTTCTTTCACGAATGCCGGAGTTTCGTGCACTTCCTTACGGATGATGAAACCGGCGATCAACACGATGGCACTCATCAGGAATGGAATACGCCAGCCCCAGTCGTTGAAGGCTTCGCTGGGCATGAAGTAGGCCAGAGGCAGGAACACCGCCGCCGCCAGCACCTGGCCAGCCTGCACGCCTTGCAGGGTGAAGCTGGCGTAGTAGCCCCGTCGACCGAATGGCGCATGCTCCATGATCATCGAACTGGCACCGGAGATTTCACCGGCCACGGCAAAGCCCTGGACCAGGCGCAGCAGCACCAGCAAGGCCGGGGCGAGCAGGCCGATGTCGTGGTAGGTGGGCAACAGGCCGACAGCCATGGTCGAAAGGCCCATCAGGAACATGCACAGCAGCAGTACGTTCTTGCGGCCGCGGGTGTCACCCCAGTGGCCCAGCACGAAGGCGCCGACCGGGCGCGCCAGGTAACCCACGCCGTAGGTGGCCAGCGAGGCAATGATGGCCATTTTCGGGTCGGTGTTGGGGAAGAAGATCTGCGGGAAAATCAGCGCAGCAGCCTGGGCGTAGATGAAGAAGTCGTAGTACTCGAGTGCCGAGCCTATCCATCCACTGGCGGTCGCTTTCTTGGCTTGAGAGCTGGAGTGAGCCATCGTTGTCTCCGTTGTTATTGTTGTTTGCACAGGTTCCGCTGGAGATTCGCCAAGGCAGGAGGCGAGGGTCGGTGTGCCTGCGTCTGTGGTTCATGTTGACCACGGGCCAGTGGGCTGGCAATTCGCTAAAACCGGTATTGTGCGATAATCGAACGCAAAACTAACCATTCCGTACAAAGGGATTGAAGCGACGACTTTACCTGCGAATAATCGATCGTGCCAGGAACTGTGGTCCTGATTTTCCAGGGCTGGCCCTGGCCTTGACTGCACTGTAATCCTCCAACAACAAGGAACTCCCGCCATGCAGCGTTCGATCGCTACCGTGTCCTTGAGCGGCACCCTGCCGGAAAAGCTCGAAGCCATCGCCGCCGCCGGATTTGACGGCGTCGAGATCTTCGAAAACGACCTGCTCTATTACGCTGGCAGCCCGCGCCAGGTACGGCAGATGTGCGCAGACCTGGGTATTGCCATCACCCTGTTCCAGCCGTTCCGCGATTTCGAGGGCTGCCGCCGCGACCGCCTGCAGAAAAACCTTGACCGCGCCGAGCGCAAGTTCGACCTGATGCAGGAACTGGGCACCGACCTGGTGCTGGTATGCAGCAACGTCCAGGCCGATGCCTTGGGCGAAGAACAACTGTTGGTCGACGACCTGCGCCTGCTGGCCGAGCACGCCGGCAAGCGCGGCCTGCGCATTGGCTACGAAGCCCTGGCCTGGGGCCGCCACGTCAACACCTACCAGCAAGTCTGGAACCTGGTGCGCCAGGCCGACCACCCGGCCCTCGGGGTGATCCTCGACAGCTTCCACACCTTGTCGCTCAAGGGCGACCCGAGCGCGATCCGCGACATCCCTGGCGACAAGATCTTTTTCGTGCAAATGGCTGATGCGCCGATCCTGGCCATGGATGTGCTGGAGTGGAGCCGCCACTTCCGTTGCTTCCCGGGGCAGGGCGAGATGGACATGGCCGGTTTCCTGGCGCCAATTCTTGCCACCGGCTACCGCGGGCCGCTGTCGCTGGAAATCTTCAACGACGGCTTCCGCGCCGCACCGCCCCGGCAGAATGCCGCCGACGGGCTGCGTTCGCTGCTGTACCTCGAAGAACACACCCGCCTGCGCCTGGAGCAGGAAGGTACCTCGATCGAGCCCGGTGTGCTGTTTACACCACCGGCGGCCAGTGCCTATGACGGCGTGGAGTTCCTCGAGTTTGCAGTCGACGAAGCCGTCGGCGCGCGCCTGGGCAGTTGGCTCAAGCGCCTGGGCTTTGCCGAAGCCGGCAAGCACCGCAGCAAAGAAGTGCAGTTGCTGCGCCAGGGCGATATCAACATTGTGCTGAACGCCGAACCCTATTCTTTCGGCCACAACTTCTTCGAGGCCCACGGGCCGTCGCTGTGCGCCACCGCGCTGCGAGTCAAGGACCAGCAAGCCGCCCTGAAGCGCGCCACCGCCTTCCGTGGCCAGCCGTTCCGTGGCCTGGTCGGGCCCAACGAGTGTGAAGTGCCGGCGGTACGTGCGCCAGATGGCAGCCTGCTGTATCTGGTGGAGCAGGGCACTGCCGGCCAGACCCTGTACGACACCGACTTCAGCCTGGACAAGAACGCCAGCGCCAGCGGCGGCCTGCGCCGTATCGACCACATGGCCCTGGCCCTGCCGGCCGAGTCGCTGGACAGCTGGGTGTTGTTCTACAAGAGCCTGTTCGATTTCGCTGCGGACGACGAAGTGGTGCTGCCGGACCCTTATGGCCTGGTCAAGAGCCGCGCCCTGCGTAGCCAGTGCGGCACCCTGCGCTTGCCGCTGAACATCTCGGAAAACCGCAACACCGCCATCGCCCATGCGCTGTCCAGCTATCGCGGTTCGGGCGTGCATCACATCGCCTTCGATTGCGACGACATTTTCCGCGAAGTGGCGCGGGCCAAACTGGCAGGGGTACCGTTGCTGGAGATTCCGCTGAACTACTACGACGACCTGGCGGCGCGTTTCGATTTCGACGACGAGTTCCTCAGCGAACTGGCCTACTACAACGTGCTGTACGACCGCGATGCCCAGGGCGGCGAGCTGTTCCACGTGTACACCGAGCCGTTCGAAGAGCGTTTCTTCTTCGAGATCATCCAGCGCAAGGGGGGGTATGCCGGTTACGGTGCGGCCAACGTCGCGGTGCGCCTGGCGGCCATGGCCAAGGCCCGCAGCGGGGCGGCGCGCAAGCCGGTCCTCTGAACCCGGCGCGGTCCCTGTAGGAGCGGCCTTTTGTCGCGATGGGCCGCAAGGCGGCCCCAGGATTTCAGCGATGCTGCATGAACTTGGGGGCCGCTTTGCGGCCCATCGCGACACAAGGCCGCTCCTGCACCGACCGCGTATGCTTCAAGGCCGCTCAGCCACCAGCAGCAACGACTGCGGCAGCGCGCTCTGCGGGTGCTGTGGCTCCTGCAAGCCGACCAGCCGCAACCCCGCCATGTCCAGCGCATTCAGCCAGCTGGCCAAGGTGCGGAAGTACCACGGCATCACCTGCCAATCCCCGGCGAACCCGGCAAACGACTCCTCCCGCCAGCCATCCTGGTAATCCCCATCCGCCATGCCCCACGGGTGCAGGGTCTGGATCACCAGCGCACCGCCGGGCACCAGCAACGCATTCATCGCCGTCAGCAGCGGGATGATGTCCTGCTGCAACAGGGCGAAGTTGGCACAGATCAGGTCATAGTCCTTGCCGACACAGGCCTGCCCAGCGGCCAGCTTTGCGTAGCTGGCCAGGTGCACCTCGGCGGAGCCCGCAGCGCGCGCGGCATCCACCAGCGCCCGCTCACCGTCCACACCTACCGCCTCCACACCCCGGTCGCCCAGCGCGCGCAGCAGCCAGCCTTCACCACAGCCCAGGTCGAGCACCCGTTCGGGCTGGCGGCCCAGAATGGCCAGCAGGATGGCCTGGTCGGTGACCTGGCGACGGCTCTCGATGCTGCCGCTGCGCACCGCATCGATCCAGGCCTGGGCGTTGTGCTGCCAGCTGTCGAGCAAGGCGTCTTCAGGGTTGCGCATGGTCATCTCCGTTGTGCTCGATTCCGCCTGCGGCCGCCAGAGCGCTCAGCCGGCCGCAGTGCGCTGTCGCTTGATCCGGTACATATCGCCATCGGCATGGCGCAGCAGCATGTCGGCATCGTTGCCGTCTTCGGGGAAACGGGCCACGCCAATGCTGCAGGATGGCGCGCCGATGCCCGCAAACTCGGCGCCGAGTGGCTCGGCCATGGCTGCCAGGATGCGTGCTACCTGCTCGGCAATGGCCTCTGGCGACGCGTAGTCGGTCAGCAGCACGGTGAACTCGTCACCGCCCATCCGCGCCACTGTATCGGTCGCACCTACGCAGCCTTCCAGGCGCCGCGCCAGGGTGCAGAGCACCCGGTCACCCACGCTGTGGCCGTGGTTATCGTTGATGTCCTTGAAGTCATTGATATCGATGAACAGCAACGCAAGCGGTTGGTTGTGATGGCGGGCCGCGGCGAGGGCAGTATCCAGCCGCTCGTTGAACATGGCCCGGTTGGCCAGGCGGGTGAGTGGGTCATGGTGGGCCAGGAAGCGCAGCTCTTCCTCGGCGTGACGCTGGGCGGTGACATCCCGCGCCACACCGATGCGGGCATTGGCCTCATCGGACCAGGAGGCCGCCCACAGGATATGCACGATACCGCCATCCTTGCGGATGTAGCGGTTGCGGAAGTCGTAATGGGGTTGGCCGTTCATCACCCGGACGATCGATGCGCGGGTGATCGCCAGGTCGTCAGGGTGCATGTAGTCGGTGATCGGCGTGCCGATCAGTTCGCAGGCCCGGTAGCCCAGCAGCGCCTCGCAGGCATCGCTGACGAAAACGATCTGGTTGTCCCTGTCGACCACGAACACCGTGTCCAGCATCAGGTGGATCAGCCTGGGGTACAACGCTTGGAGGTCTACGGGCATGGGGCAGGGCGTCCGCGGCGGGGTGACCGATCATAGCCTGAAATGGAACAAATTGCGGTAGGCGCCATATGCCCTACGGGAGCTGAATGAATATGCCGCACCTGTGGGAGCGGGTTCACCCGCGAACACCGGCGAAGCCGGTGCCACCCACCGCGTCGCCTGCTTCGCGGGTAAACCCGCTCCCACAGGGCACCCGGTTTGCTATCAATTGCTTACCACCAGCTCCGGCCCGAGGTAGTCGTTGATCTGCTCGATATCATCATCCCCAAGGTTGCCCACCGATGACGCCAGGCGCAGCCGCGACATCAGGTAGTTGAGCTTGGCCTCGAACAGGTCGTGGCGGGCGTCAAACAGCAGTTCCTCGGCATTGAGCACATCCGAGTTGGTGCTGGTGCCGCCTTCCCTGAAACCCTTGCGGGCCGAAAGCAGCGAGCGTTCGTTGGAGGCCACGGCCTTTTCCAGCGCCTGAATGCGCAAGGCGCCACTCTGCACGCCGCGGTACTCGCGGGTGGTGCCGGAGATCACTTCCTGGCGCGTGGCGTCCAGTTCATCCAGGGCCTTGGAACTGTTGGCGCTGGCCTGGCGGGTGAGGGCGCTGGTGCTGCCACCGCTGTACAGCGGAATGTTCAGCTCCAGCCCGATCGAACTGTAGTGGTTGCGCTGGTTCAGTTCGGAAATCGACTGGCTGCTGCCGGCGGTATAGCCCGCCACGAAATCCAGGGTTGGCCAGTGCCCGGCGCGGGCGCGGTTCACTTCTTCTTCGGCCAGCTCATAGCTGTGCCGGCGCGCATGGATCAACGGGCTGTCGGCCTGGGCCTTGACCAGCCAGTCCTGCAGGTTGCCCGGCATCAGCGGCGGGGTGTTGAAGCCCGGCTGCAAGGTGGTCAGCGACTCCGGCGTTTCACCAATATATTCCTCCAGCTTGCGGCGGGCGTTGACCAGGTTGTCCTGGGCCTCGATCAGGTCGGCCTCGGCCAGGTCGCGACGGGCTACCGACTCGTCGATGTCGGTGATGGTGCCGGCACCCAGCTCCATGCGGCGCTTCGCCGACGCCAATTGCTCTTCGAAGGCATTCAGCTTGGCCTTGGCCAGGGTGATGGTTTCGCTGGCCAGCAGCACGTCGAAGTAAGCCTCGGCCAGGCGCACCGCGGCGTCCTGGCTCTTGGCATCGAACACCGCCACGCTGTAGTCCGCACGCTGCTGGCCCTGACGGTATTCGGCCATCTTCTGCTTGTTGAACAGCGGTTGGCGCAACCGCACGTTGGCGCCCTTGGAGTCATAGTCCAGGTCGCTGTCCCGGCCATTCTGACGTTGGCTGCCATTGACCCTGTTGAAGTAGCCGGCAGCGTTGATCTGCGGCAGCAGGCCGGCCTGGCCGATGGCGCGGTTCTCGCTGCCGGCTTCTTTCTCGTGCACCGCGGCGCGGTAGATCGGGCCCTGGTACTGCAGCAGGTCCCAGGCTTGCTTCAGGTCCATGGCACTGGCCTGTACGGACAACCCCAACAGGCACAACATCAGGCACGGGCGATTCATGTCATTGCTCCTTGAACGAGGCGTCCACGCGTTCGAGCATCGGCTTGAGCAGGTAGCTGAGCAGGTTGCGCTCGCCGGTCTTGATGGTGACGGTGGCCGGCATGCCGGGGCGGATGTGGTTGCTGCCCAACAGGCCCATGCCGCCCTGCGTCACTTCCACCTGGGCCAGGTAGTACGGCTGCTTGCTCTCTTCGTCCATCAGGCGGTCGGCGGAAATGGTCATGACCCGTCCCGGAATATTCGGCGTCTTCGCATGGTTGAAGGCCGGGAAGGCGAGGTCCACGTCCAGGCCGGGCACCATCTTGTCGATGGCCTGCACCGGGATCATCGCGTCGACCTGCAACGGCTGGTCGAGCGGCACCACCTCCATGATCTTGGCCCCAGGCTGGATGATGCCGCCGACCGTGGCGATGCTCAGGGCCTGGACCATGCCGTCGATCGGCGAGCGAATCACTGTATGGGTCACTTCATAGTCCAGCGCGCGCAGGCGATCGGCCAGGGTGGTGTTCTCCTTGGCGGTATCGGTCAGTTGCGATTCCACTTCCTTGAGGTAGTCGTGCTGGCGTTGCAGGATGCGCAGCTTGATCTCGGTGGCCTGGCTGCGCGCCCGGGCAATGTTGTTGAGGTTTTCGGCCTGGCCGGCGGACAGGTCGGCATTGTTGCGCTCCAGCTCCAGCAGGCGGTTGCGTGGCACATAACCTTCGGCGGCCAGCACGCGTGTACCTTGCAGCTCCTGGTTGAGGAAGCCGATCTGCGAGGCGCGGGCGCCGTACACCTGTTGCAGGCCCTTGAGCTGCACCGCCGTGGCGGCCAGGTTTTCCTCGAGGATGCTCAGTTCGCCGGCAAGGCCCGCGCGGCGGGTGTCCAGCAGGCGCTGTTGCAGGTCCATGGCTGCCAGCAGGCGCGGGTCGTTGCCGTAGTGCTTGAGCAGGGCAGGGTCGAAGGTGACCTTGTCGCGGCCATCGCGCTCGGCTTCCAGGCGGTTTTCCACGGTCTTGCTGACGATGTACTGGGCACTGATCGCGCCCTGTTCGGCCACCGCGCGCAGGGCGTCCAGGCGTACCACCTCCTGGCCTTTCTTCACCCTGTCGCCTTCACGCACCAGGATCGCCTCGACCGTGCCGCCGGTCAGGTGCTGCACCGCCTTGCGGTTGCTGGTGACCTTTACCGTGCCGGTGGCGACTACCCCGGCATCCAGTGGCGCCAGGCACGACCACAGCAGGAAACCGCCAAAGCCGGCGATGACCATCCATACGCCCCAGCGTGCCGGCCGGCCCATGTCCAGGTCGATACTGTTGCGGGCCTCGGCGGGAATCAACTCGGTGTGTTGGGTCATCTGCATGATCGATCACTCCCGTACTTTTACCGAGGCCAGCGGCGCTGCGGTCGCCGCCGGGATCACGCTGGCCTTGCGCAGCGCAGCGAACACTTCGTCGCGGCTGCCGAGCATGTGCACGGTACCGTCACGCAGCATCAGCACCTTGTCGACCGCGCACAGCACATTGGGCCGGTGGGAAATCAGGATTACCGTGGCCCCGCGCGCCTTGAGTTCGGCCAGCGCATCGACCAGGGCCTTTTCGCCAACGTCATCAAGGTTGGCGTTGGGCTCGTCCAGCACCACCAGGTTCGGCTCGCCGTACAGCGCACGGGCCAGGGCGATGCGCTGCTTCTGGCCGCCGGACAGCGGGCTGCCGTCGGCGGCCAGGCGGGTGTCGTAACCCTGCGGGAAGCGCAGGATCATGTCGTGCACGCCGCTGCTGCGGGCAGCGCGGATCACCGCTTCGCTGTCCACTTCGGCGAAGCGTGCGATGTTCTCGGCGATGGTGCCTTCGAACAACTCCACGTCCTGCGGCAGGTAGCCGAGCCACGGGCCGAGTTCGGCCTTGTTCCAGGTGAAGATGTCGGCGCCGTCCAGGCGCACCTTGCCGGCCTGGGTCGGCCACACGCCTACCAGCAGGCGGGCGAGGGTGGACTTGCCCGAAGCGGAGGGGCCGATGATGCCCAGGCTTTCACCCGGGACCAGGCTGAAGCTCACCCCGCGCACGATGCTATTGCTGGTGCCGGGGGCGCCGGCAACCACGTTTTCCACGGCCAGCATGCCCATTGGCCGCTGCAGCGACATGCTCGGTGGCCGCTGCGGGTAGTCGTGCAGCAGGTCGTTGAGCCGGCCCCAGGCGGAACGGCAGCCCAGCAGTTGCTTCCATGCGGCGATCACCTGCTCCACCGGGGCCAGGGCGCGGCCGGTGAGGATGGAGCAGGCGATCATCATGCCGGGGGTGATCTTGCCTTCGATCGCCAGCAGTGCGCCGGCACCGAGGATCACCGACTGCAAGGTAATGCGCACGAAACGCCCGGTGCTGCTGATCACCGCAGCACGGTCCGAGGCCAGGGTCTGCATCTGCAGGATGCGCAAGTGGCCCTGGTACCAGCGCTTGCCGATCGCCGGCAGCATGCCCATGGCTTCGATCACTTCGGCGTTGCGCAGGTTGTTGTTGGCGTAGCTGGCCGACGACATGGCCGCCTGGTTGGCTTCGGCCAACGGTTTTTGCGTCGCCTTCTCGGTGAGGTAGGCCAGGCCCACCAGGATCAGCGAGCCGATCAGCGTCACCAGCCCCAGCAGTGGATGGATCAGGTAGCAGACCAGCAGGTAGATCGGTGTCCAGGGGGCATCGAAGAAGGCGAACAGGCCGTTGCCGGTCAGAAACTGGCGCACCTGCGCAAGGTCCTGCAGGGCCTGGGCCGGGTTGCCGCCGGCGCGGCTCAGGTTGCGCTCGAAGGCTGCGCTGAAGATGCGCCGGTTGAGGTCCATGTCGAGGAAGTTGCCGACCCGGATCAGTACGCGGGTGCGGACCATCTCCAGGGCCGACATCAGCATGAACAAGCCGATCACCAGCAGGGTAAGCATCGACAGGGTAGTGACATTGCGGCTGACCAGGGCGCGGTCGTACACCTGCAACATATAAATTGCTGGCGTCAACATCATGACGTTTATCACGCCGCTGAAGGCGGCCAGGGCAAAAAAGCTGCGGCGCAGGCGAAACAACACCTCAGCCAGCTCGGAACGGGGGCGTGGCGGCTTGTGCATCGGGAGCCTCCCTTTATCACAATCGGGAAGCCCTTGCGGCGGCCCGTACAGCGGTAGTTGTGGCTTCTGGTCGGCTCGCAGGCGGGTCGCTCTCAGGGCGAATGGTCCAAAACGCTGCGTTGCTCCCACATGCAGCAGCGTAGGTTGCACTGAAACACTCGGTAATATCTTTTCGCTCTATAAAGACTTTGAACTTTTCATAAGTGCCATTAAAAACAGCGAGTTGTATCGCGTTATCAATACCGAACGAATTTTTTGACGGGATATTGACAAGCTTTTCTTCTGCGACTTTAGTCTGATGTATTCGGACCCTCTGCGAGCTGGGGTCGATGCATGTGCGGTGCCTACCTGTATCGCACCGTTTACAAGGTTCCCGCCATTACTGTGGGAGCCGGCTTGCCGGCGATGAGGCCAGTGGCGACAACACAGCACCGTAGTGCCCAACTGCCCCAGAACCCAGAATCAGAAACTGCGCACGTCACACTGACTGGGCGCGGGAAGGACCCTGTTGCCCTGAGTCATCTCCCGACAGATCGAGGGCAATTGAAATGGCAGATTTCAGCAAGTCGGACCTGGAGTTCATCCTCCAGCAGATCTTCATCGCCGAAGCCCATGCCGATGGCACCAGCCTGATCGACCTGCTGCCCAACAGCCAGGTACCGTTCGGCCTGCGTACCGTGGACGGCAGCTACAACAACCTGGTGACCGGGCAGAGCGAGTTCGGCGCCGCCGACAATTCGTTCCTGCGCCTGCTCAGCCCATCCTTCAGCGGCGACTATGCCGGCACCGGCACGGTTACCGACTCGCAACCGCGCACCATCAGCAACCTGATCGTCGACCAGACGGCGAACAACCCGGCCGCGGTCGAAGCCAATGGCGGCGCCGCCCCGGTGATCAGCCCCGGCATCGACGGGGTGTTCGGCACCGCTGACGACACGGAAGTATTCTTCATCCCCAACGTGTCGCCCGACGTCGGCCTGACCGCCGGCTTCAACGCCTGGATGACCTTCTTCGGCCAGTTCTTCGACCACGGCCTGGACCTGGTCACCAAGAGCAGCACCGACTTCGTGTTCATCCCGCTGCAGCCGGACGACCCGCTGTTCGTCGAGGGCAGCCCGACCAACTTCATGGTGCTGCCACGGGCTGTGCGTACCGCAGGCGCCGATGGTGTTGTGGGTACCGCCGACGATGGCCAGACCAACACCACCTCGCCGTTCGTCGACCAGAGCCAGACCTACAGTTCGCACCCCTCGCACCAGGTGTTCCTGCGTGAATACACGCTCAATGCTGCAGGCGACCCGGTAACCACCGGGCGGCTCATCACCAACCGTGACCTGGGCGCCGATGGCCGCTTCGGCACCGCCGACGATGGCGACGGCGAAAGCGGTGGCATGGCCACCTGGGCAGTGGTCAAGGCCCAGGCCCGTGACCTGCTCGGCATCAACCTGACCGATGCCGATGTGCACAGTGTGCCGCTGCTGGCCACCGACCCCTACGGCAACTTCCTGCGCGGGCCCAACGGCATGCCGCAGGTGGTGATGCGCGTCAACAATGGCGCCGACGGCATCGCCGGTACCGCCGACGACGTCACCACGCTGGTCGAAGGCAACCGCGACGCGCCGATCAGCCTGGCCAATGCCGTGAGCACCGGGCATGGCTTCCTTGACGACATCGCCCACAACGCCGCGCCGGTGATCGTGAACGGTGTGCTGCAGGCCGACGCCGATACTGCCGTGGGCAACGCACAGCCGGTGGGGCCGGGTGGCAACAACCTGACCTACGACAACGAACTGCTCGACGCCCACTACATCGCCGGCGACGGCCGGGTGAACGAGAACATCGGCCTGACTGCCGTGCACCACGTGTTCCACTCCGAGCACAACCGCCTGGTGCAGCAGACCAAGGACACCCTGTTGGCTTCCGGCGACGTGGCATTCCTCAACCAGTGGCTGATCGATGATGTCGCTGCCATCCCCACCACGCCCGCCGAAATCGCCGCGCTGGTATGGGACGGCGAGCGGCTGTTCCAGGCCGCCAAGTTCGGCACCGAGATGCAGTACCAGCACCTGGTGTTCGAAGAGTTCGCCCGTACCATCCAGCCGCAGATTGACGAGTTCCTTGCCCCCAACGGCTACGACACCTCGATCGACCCGGCCATCCTCGCCGAGTTCGCCCATGTGGTGTACCGCTTCGGTCACTCGATGCTGACCGAAACCGTCGACCGCTTCGACCCGGCGTTCGCCCCGGTGGACGGCGACCCGCAGCTCGGTCTGATCGCTGCCTTCCTCAACCCGCTGGCCTTCGCTGGCAGTGGCGCCACCGCCGACGAAGCGGCCGGCGCGATCATCCGTGGCGTCACCCGTCAGTTGGGCAACGAAATCGACGAGTTCGTCACCGAGGCGCTGCGCAACAACCTGCTTGGCCTGCCGCTGGACCTGCCCGCGCTGAACATTGCCCGTGGCCGTGACACCGGCATCCCCACCCTCAACGAGGCGCGGCGCGATTTCTATGCGATGACCGGCGACAGCCAGCTCAAGCCTTACATCAGCTGGGCCGACTTTGCCGACCATCTCAAGCACCCGGCGTCGCTGATCAACTTCATCGCCGCCTACGGTACCCACGCCACCATCACCGGGGCGGACACCGAAGCGGCCAAGCGCGCCGCCGCCGTGGCGCTGGTGCTTGGCGGTGAGGGCGCGCCAGCGGACCGCCTGGACTTCCTCAACGGCACCGGCGCCTACGCCAATGTGACACTGGCCGGCGCGGACGGCATCCCCGGCACCGCCGATGACATCAGCGGGGTGACCGTGACCGGTGTCGATGACATCGACTTCTGGGTCGGCGGCCTGGCCGAGCAGAAAATGCCATTCGGCGGCATGCTCGGCGCCACCTTCAACTTCGTCTTCGAAACCCAGCTGGAAGCGCTGCAGAACGGCGACCGGTTCTACTACCTGGCGCGTACGGCGGGCATGAATTTCGGCACCGAACTGGAGAACAACTCCTTCGCCAAGCTGATCATGCTCAACTCCGATGTCGCCCACCTGTCCAACACCGTGTTCCTCACACCGACCTTCACCCTGGAGGTGAACCAGGCCAACCAGTTCACCGGGCTGGGGGTCGATGGCCGGGCTGACCCGACGGGCGGCATCATGATCAACGGCGTCGAAGTGGTGCCGCTGGTGATTCGCGACAACCCCGATACCGTGGGCACCGACACCAACTTCCTGCATTACACCGGCGAAGACCACGTGGTGCTGGGCGGCACCGCCGGCAACGACATCATCATCTCCGGTGAGGGCGACGATACCGTCTACGGCGACGCCGGCAACGACACCCTGGAAGGCGGTGCGGGCAACGACGCGGTGCTGGGCGGTGCCGGTGATGACATCATCACCGATTCGTTCGGCGACAACCGCCTGGAGGGCAACGACGGCAACGACGTGATCGTCGCCGGCAGCATGCTGGTGGGCGGCAACCTGATCCTGGGCGGCAACGGCCAGGACTTCATCATCACCACTGAAGACATCAGCACCACCTTCGGCGGCCAGGGTGACGACTTCATCCTCGGCGCCAAGACCAACCTGCCACCGACCGGCAACGAGGGTGACGACTGGATCGAGAAGGGCACCCAGGACGGTGCGCCTGGCGACAACTTCGCGCCGCTGCTGGGTGACGAAGTGATAGGCAACGACATCTTCGTCGGTGGCGCTGGCTTCGACGAGATGATCGGTGAGGGCGGCGACGACATCTTTGTCGGCAGCGATGCTCAGGACAAGATGGACGGCATGTCCGGTTTCGACTGGATTACCCACAAGAATGACCAGGTTGGCGTTACTGTCGACCTGACCCTGGCCGCGCTGGCCCAACCCCATGGCAATGCACCGCCCCAGAACACTGGTGTGTTCGAGCCGGTAGGCGCTTCGCCGGCCTCAATACTGGACCGCTTCGCCGAGGTCGAAGGCGTGTCCGGTTCGAACTTCGCCGATGTGCTCAAGGGCGATAATGTCGATGCCGTGACCATCCTCAACCACGGTGGTGCCACCGGCAGTGCGCTGACCAACGTGGCGCTGATCCGTGGCCTGCAGCAGTTCCTGGCCGATGCCGGGTTGCCGACCACCGGCTTTGCCACCGGCAACATCATGCTTGGCGGCAACGGCAGCGACCTGATCGAAGGCCGTGGGGGCGATGACCTGATCGACGGTGACAAGTGGCTCAACGTGCGTATCGCCGTGTATGCCCCGGGAGACGTCAACCACACCGGCCCTGAGATCGCCAGCTTCGACAGCATGGCCGACATGATTCCGTTCATGCTCGACCGTACCTACAACCCTGGCCAGTTGAAGGCCGTGCGGGAAATCCTTCCTGGCACCTCGACCGGTGGCGCAGCCTTCGATACCGCGGTGTTCTCCGGCCTGCAGAACGAGTACGTGGTCACCCAGAACACCCGTGGCACCGCCGATACCAGTGACGATGTGTGGACGGTGACCGATACCGTGGACGGCCGCGATGGGGTCGATACCCTGCTGCACATCGAACGCCTGCAGTTCTCCGACGGCCAGCGCGTGCTGGTGGAGGGCGTGAATGCGCAGCCTACCGGCAGTCCTGCCATTACTGACGGCAACGGCGGCGCGATCACCGTGGGTGATATTCTCACCGTGAACGTGGCCGGCGTACTGGATGCCGACAACATCAGCGCCGGCAACCCGCTAGGCACGCTCACCGGCCGCTCGGTGTCGTACTACTGGCAGTTCGAGGCCGAGCCGGGCAGTGGCGTGTTCGAGGACATCATCCTGCTGCCGGCCGGCGACCTGGCGTTCCAGAGCGCCGACGGCACCACGTTCAAGGTGTCGCCAGACCTGGCGGGGCTGGCCCTGCGGGTCAAGGCGATCTACCAGGACGCCCACGGCACCACCGAAGTGCTGTTCTCTCAGCCCACCGCCGTGGTGCAACCGGGTGCGCCTGTGGTACCGACGCCGGCCACACCGGTGGTGGATGCCACTGCCGGCGGTGCTGGCCTGCACATGGTGCGCTCCGACCTCAACTTCATCCTCGACCAGATCAGGATCGCCGAGGCCGACGCCGACGGGGCAGACATCCTCTCGCTGCTGCCCAACATTCGTGCGCCGCTGGGCCTGCGGACGGTGGACGGCTCGAACAACAACCTGCTGAACCTCAACGGCATCAACAACACCCAGTTCGGGGCCGCCGACAATATCTTCCCGCGCGTGACCGACCCGGTATTCAACCCGGCCGAAGGTGCGCCGGCCGGCTTCTTCGGCCCTGGCTCGCCGGCCATTCCGGGCTCGTCGTACGAGCAGACCAGCGGCCCGGTGTTCGACTCGCAGCCGCGCACCATCAGCAACCTGGTCGTCGACCAGACTTCCAACAACCCGGCGGCCTATGCCACCGCGTATGACCCGGGTGCGGACGGCGTGCTCAACTTCGGTGCCGTGGGCAACGACGACGTGCTCAAGGACGGCGTGCGCATCGTCGCCAGCCCGGGCCTGGACGGCCAGTTCGGCACCGGCGACGACCACGACGTGTACCTGTTCGAGAACACCGCCGCCGATGCTGGCCTGTCTGCGCCGTTCAACGCCTGGATGACCTTCTTCGGGCAGTTCTTCGACCATGGCCTGGACCTGGTCACCAAGGGGGGCTCGGGCACCATCTTCATCCCGCTGCAGTCGGATGATCCGCTGTTCGTGGAAGGTGGCTCCGCCAACTTCATGGTGGTGACCCGTGCCACCAACCTGCCTGGGCCGGATGGCATCCTCGGCAACGCCGATGACATTCACGAGCACACCAACACCACCACGCCATTCGTGGACCAGAACCAGACCTACAGCTCGCACCCCTCGCATCAGGTGTTCCTGCGCGCCTACGTGATAGTCGACGGTGCACCTGTCGCCACCGGCCGCCTGATTACCAACCGTGACCTGGGTGCAGATGGCAGGTACGGTACCGCGGACGATACCGAAATCGGTGGCATGGCGACCTGGAAGGTGGTCAAGGCCCAGGCTCGCGATGTGCTCGGCATCGACCTCACCGATGCCGACGTCGACAACGTGCCGCTGCTCGCCACCGACGCCTACGGCAACTTCCTGCGCGGACCTACCGGCATGCCGCAGGTGGTGATGCGCGTGAACAATGGCGCTGATGGCATCGCCGGCACCGCCGACGATGTGACCCAACTGGTCGAAGGCAACCGCGACGCGCCCATCAGTCTGACCGACGCCGTACGCACCGGTCACCAGTTCCTTGCCGACATCGCCCACAATGCCGTGCCGGTGTTCAGCGGTGGCGTGCTGGTGCCTGATGCCGATACCGATGTGGGCAACGCCGTGCCGGTGAACCCAAACACCGGTGCCAACCTGGCCTACGACAACGAACTGCTCGACGCGCACTACATCGCCGGCGACGGCCGGGTCAACGAGAACATCGGCCTGACTGCCGTGCATGCGATCTTCCACTCCGAGCACAACCGGCTGGTGGCGCAGACCATGGACACCGTGCTCGATTCGGGTGACCTGGCGTTCATCAACGAGTGGCTGCTCAACCCGATAACCGTGCTGCCGGCCGACCAGGCCGCAATCGACGCGCTGGTGTGGAATGGCGAGCGGCTGTTCCAGGCCGCCAAGTTCGGTACCGAGATGCAGTACCAGCACCTGGTGTTCGAGGAGTTCGCCCGCACCGTACAACCGCGGGTCGACCTGTTCTTCGCCCCGACCCAGGTGTATGACGTCGACCTCGATGCGTCGATCGTGGCCGAATTCGCCCACACCGTGTACCGCTTCGGCCACTCGATGCTGACCGAGACCGTCGACCGCTTCGACGTCGACTTCACCGTCATCAGCGACCCGGCCAGCGCCAACCCCGACCAGCAACTGGGCCTGATCGCGGCGTTCCTCAACCCGCTGGCGTATGCCGCCAGTGGCGTCACCCCCGAGGATGCCACCAGTGCCATCGTGCGCGGGGTCACCCGCCAGGCCGGTAACGAGATCGACGAGTTCGTCACCGAGGCGCTGCGCAACAACCTGCTCGGCCTGCCACTGGACCTGCCGGCGATCAACATCGCCCGTGGCCGCGACGTCGGTATCCCTTCGCTGAACGCTGTGCGCCGCGACATCTACGCGCAAACCGGCGATACCCAGCTCAAGCCTTACACCAGCTGGGTCGACTTGGTGCAGCACCTGAAGCATCCGGAGTCGCTGATCAACTTCATCGCTGCCTACGGCACCCACAGCACCATCACCGAAGCCACCACGCTACTGGAAAAACGCGCGGCGGCCATGGCCCTGGTGTTCGGCGGCGATGGCGCGCCAGCCGACCGCCTGGACTTCCTCAACAGCACCGGCGCGTACGCCAACGTCAATCTGCCTGGCAGGGATGGTCTGCTGGGTACCGCCGATGACCTGAGGGCAGTGACCGTGACTGGGGTCGATGCCATCGACCTGTGGATCGGCGGCCTGGCCGAAGCGAAAACCCCGTTCGGCGGCATGCTGGGCAGCACCTTCAACTTCGTGTTCGAGAACCAGATGGAGAAACTGCAGGACGGCGACCGCTTCTACTACCTGGAGCGCACTGCTGGCCTGTCGATGAACGCCGAACTGGAAAGCAACTCGTTCGCCAAGCTGATCATGGCCAACACTTCGGCCACTCACCTGCCAGGCTTGGTGTTCTCCGACGTTGGCTTCTACCTGGAAGTGGACCGGAGCAAGCAATTCAACGAAGGCCTGGGCAATGCCGACCCACTGGGCGAAAACGGCGAGCAGGTGGTGTTCCGCGACAGCCCGCTGACGGCAGGCCCGGACACCAACTACATCCGCTATGCCGGTGACCAGCACATCGTGCTGGGCGGCACCGAGGGTGACGACATCCTGGTGTCCAGCGAGGGTGACGATACGGTCTGGGGCGATGGCGGCAACGACCGCATCGAGGGTGGCGACGGCAACGACCAGCTGCGTGGTGGTGCCGGCGACGACATCATCAGCGACATGGGTGGTGACGACAACATCCAGGGCGGCGACGGCCACGATGTGCTGCACGGCGGTAATGGTGTCAACCTGATCATCGGCGGTTTCGGCAACGACTTCATCGTCACCGGTGAGGACGCCTCCGAAGCCATTGGCGGCCAGGGCAACGACTTTATCCTGGGCAGCAAGGCCAACGAGCAGGACATGGGCAACGAAGGTGACGACTGGATCGAGAAGGGCACCTCGGACGGTGCGCCCGGCGACAACTTCGACCCGCTCGGCAACGACCCGGTCATCGGCCACGACGTGTTCATCGGCGGCAGCGAGAACGACAAGTTCAACGGTGAAGGCGGCGACGACATCATGGTCGGCAGCCTGGGCTTCGGTGACCGCTACATCGGTGGTTCCGGCTACGACTGGGCGACCTTCAAGGGCCTGGCCCAGGGCGTGACTGTCGACTTCAGCGACCGCTTCTTCGATGTACCGCCGGTACCGGGTTCGGGCGCGTCTACGCTGGTGCGCTTCGACATCATGGAAGGCCTGTCGGGTTCGGCACATGGCGACTTCCTGCGCGGTGACAGCGAAACCGCTGCCACCTTGCCAACCAACGGCGCCAACGGCAGCGTGCTGACCAACATCAGCCTGATCAACGGCCTGTCCAGCCTGCTGGCCGCCGGAGCAACGTTCTACGACGGTGGCAACATCATCCTTGGTGGCAGCGGCAGTGACCTGATCGAAGGCCGTGGCGGCGACGACATCCTCGACGGTGACAAGTGGCTGAACGTGCGCATCAGCGTGCGTGCCAACAGCGACGGCACCGGCCCGGAAATCGCCAGCTACGACAGCATGGAGCCGATGGTGCCGCTGATGCTCAATGGCACCTACAACCCGGGCCAGCTGGTGATCGTCCGTGAAATCCTCAACGGCACCGACAGCTACGACACGGCGGTGTTCTCGGGGGTGGCCACCGACTATAGCGTGGTGGTCGATGGCAATTCGGTGATCGTCACCGACCTGGTGGACGGGCGTGATGGTGTCGACCGCCTGACCGGTATCGAGCGCCTGCAGTTCTCGGATGGCTCGCAAGCCTCCGGTGTGGGCACTGCCGTCAACGCCGGCCCCACCGGCAGCCTGGTGATCCTTGACGCTGCCACTGGCGTGCGTGACGACACACCGGTCAGCGGCCAGCTGCTGCGGGTCACCCCGCTGGCGGTACATGACGCGGACAACGTCAGCGCGACCAACCTGACCGGTGCGATCACCGGCCCGGTGGCGTACTACTGGCAAGTAGAGACCCTGCCAGGTTCGGGGGTCTATGAAGACATCACCTTCGTCGCTGCCGGCGAGGTTTCGCGAGCGGTCGGTACCACCTACCGGGTCACGGACGATGTGGCGGGGCAGAACATCCGCGTACGCGCGGTGTACCAGGACACCAAGGGCACGCTGGAAATCGTCGATTCGGCGCCGAACAACGCGCCGACCGCCGGGCCTACCGTGACCGGGTCGCTGGTGCAGAACCAGACGCTCACCGCCAACCCGGCAACCATTGTCGACGCTGACGGCCTGAGCAATCCGCGGTTCACCTTCCAGTGGCAGTCCAACCGGGGTACCGGCTGGGTCGACATTGCTGGCGCGATCAACAGCACCTTCCTCCTTACCCAGAACCAGGTGGGGCAGAACATGCGGGTGGTGGTCAGCTATGTGGATGACTTCGGTGTGCAGGAAAGCATCGCCTCCGACATCCTCGACCCGGTAGCCAACGTCAACGATGCACCCACCGGCGCCGTGCTGATCAGCGATACCACGCCAGACCAGGGCCAGACGCTGACCGCGCTCACCGGCAGCATTGCCGACCTGGACGGGCTGGGCGCGTTCAGATTCCAGTGGCAGCAGAACATTGGCGGCACCTTCAGCAACATCGCGGGTGCCACGGCTGCAACCTTCACCCCGGGCTTCGAGCAGGGTAACCGGCAGTTGCGGGTGGTCGTGAGCTACACCGACGCATTCGGCGCCCAGGAGTCGCTGACCTCGGCCGCGACTGCAGCGGTGGTACCGCCACCAAGCGTGGTGCTGGTCGGTACTGCCGGGGCCAACATCCTGACCGGCGGTGCGGGCAACGACACGCTTTCGGGGCTGGGCGGCAACGATGTGCTCAACGGCCTGGGCGGCGCCGATCAACTGTTCGGCGGTGATGGTAACGACATCCTCAATGGCGGTAACGACCCCGACAGCCTCGACGGCGGTGCCGGCAACGACACCCTCAACGGCGGGCTTGGTGCGGATGCCATGGTGGGCGGTGCGGGCAACGACACCTTCGTGGTCGACAACCTCGGCGACACCGTGAGCGAGGCGCTGAACGGTGGTGTCGACCTGGTGCAGACCACCCTTGCCAGCTATACCCTGGGTGCCAACGTTGAAAACCTGACCTTTATCGGGGCAGGCAACTTCACCGGTACCGGTAACACACTGGCCAACACCATCACGGGTGGTGCTGGTAACGACCTGCTCAATGGCGGTGCCGGTATCGACCGCCTGGTCGGTGGCCTGGGCAACGACACCTATGTGGTGGATAACGCCGGGGATGTGGTGGTCGAGGCCACGGCGGCTGGTACGGATACCGTACGTGCCACAGCGGCCAGCTACACCCTGGGTGCCAACGTGGAGAACCTGACCTACATCGGGGCAGGCAACTTCATCGGTACCGGGAATGGCCTGGCCAACATCATCACCGGCGCGGCAGGCAACGACACGCTCAATGGCGATGCCGGCAACGACCAGTTGATCGGCGGCCTGGGCACTGACACCCTGAACGGTGGCGCTGGCAACGACACCCTCGATGGCGGCGCCGGTAATGACTCGCTGTTCGGGGACACCGGCAACGACACCCTGTTGGGTGGAGCCGGCGCTGACAACCTTGATGGCGGCAACGGCGTCGATGTGCTGCAGGGTGGCGACGGCAACGACACGCTGTTTGGTGACGTTGGCAATGACACGTTGCAGGGTGGTGCCGGCAATGACTTCCTCAACGGTGGGGCGGGTAACGATACCGTCGTCGGCGGTGCCGGCAACGACACGATGATGGCCACTGATGGCAATGATGTCTTCCAGTTCGCTGCCGGTTTCGGCAATGACCTGATCATCAACTTCGACGCTGTCGCACAGGGTGGGCAGGACCGGATGGATATCGCTGCCTTCAACATCACCGCGGCCACCTTTGCCGCCAACGTCACCGTCGCCGATGTCGGCAATGACACGCTGGTCAGCATCGGTACCGACACCATCCGCCTGGTGGGAGTGGCGGATGCAACCACAGTGACTGCAGCGGACTTCAACCTGGCAGGTTGAGGGCCAGAGAAAACGTGACAAGGGCCGCTCTGCGGCCCATTCGCGGGCAAGCCCGCTCCCACAGGGATATCACTGCCCCTCGGCTTGGTGATACCCCTGTAGGAGCGGCCTTGTGTCGCGATTGGGCCGCAAAGCGGCCCCATGCCGCACGCAGCTACTTGATGAACCGCACCTGGCTGTTGATCTTCTCGATCACCGCCCCCTTGCGTTCGTTGAACCGGGCCTTGTTCTGCTCGAACAGGTTGTTGCCCTTGGTGTCGATGGAGATGATCAACGGGCCGAACTCGCGCACGCGGTTCACCCACAGCGTCTCCGGCATGCCCAGGTCCTGCCATTCCGCACGCTCGATCTCTTCCACCTGGGTCGCCGCCAGCACCGCGCAACCGCCCGGGAACACGGCATGCACTGCCTTGTTCTCCAGGCAACCGGTCGTGGTCTCCGGGCCCATGCCGCCCTTGCCGACAATCAGCTTCACGCCGGTCTGTTCGATGAACTGCTTCTCGAACTTTTCCATGCGCATGCTGGTGGTCGGGCCGATGGAGACCATCTCGAAGCTGCCATCGTCCTTCTTCCTGACGATGGGGCCTGCGTGGAAAATCGCGCCGCCACGCAAGTCGACCGGCAGCTCGCGGCCCAGTTCGATGAGGCGACGGTGGGCAACGTCACGGCAGGTCACCAGCTGGCCGGTGAGGTAGACCACATCGCCCACGTTGAGGTTGGCCAGGTCTTCGTCGCTGATGGGTGTGCTCAGGATCTTTTTCACAGTACTACCCCTTCGTGCGAGAGGATGTCGTAGGACAGGTCGGCGTTGATGCGGATCTTGCCGCGGCGGTGCGCCCAGCAGCCGGTGGACACCGCCACACCGATGGTGGACGGGTGGCGGGCCGAAGACTCGATGTTCACGCCCATCACGCTGCTGTTGCCGGTCAGGCCCTGCGGGCCGATGCCGATTTCGTTGAGGCCATCCTCCAGCAACCTTTCCATCATCGCCGCGCTTTCGTTGGGGTGGCTGGAGTCCACTTCGCGCAGGATGGCCTTCTTCGACAGGCGTGCCGCTGTCTCCACCGAGGTCGATACCCCTACACCCACCAGCAGTGGCGGGCAGGCGTTGACACCGCGTGAGGTGATGACATCGAAGACGAACTCGGTCACCCCTTCATAACCTTGCCCTGGCATCAGTACCTTGGCCGAGCCCGGCAACGTGCAGCCGCCGCCGGCCATGTACACGTCGACGATGGCGTAGTCGGCATCGGGGATGATTTCCCAGTCCAGCCACGGGATTTTCGAGCCGGTGTTGGTGCCGGTGTTCTTCTCGATGAAGGTTTCCACCGCATTGTGGCGCAGCGGCCCCTGGATGGTGGCCTCCCTGGTGGCGTTCTCGAGGATGCTTTCCATCTCGCCCAGCAGCGGGAAGCGCGCGCCGGCCGAGACGAAGTACTGGATGACGCCGGTGTCCTGGCAGCTTGGCCGGTTGAGCTTGTCGGCGTATTCCTGGTTGTCGGCCATCGAGTCGTACACGGCGATGGCCAGCGGGTTGGTTTCGGCGGCGCGCAACTTGGCGGTCTTTTCCTTGACGTCGCGGGGCAGGCGCTTGCCGATATAGGCGGTGAACTTGGCCATCACGTCGGTAAGCGATGACACGGCTGTTTCTTTGTCCATGATTATTTCCTCACTGCATCACAAGGCGGGTTCTTTTTGCTGTTTTTCGAAAGGTCAGGGTGCGGGTGTGCCGGCCTCCATGCGTGCAAGGGCAGGGTGCGGCGCAGCGGCCTCGGGTTCGGGGGCGGGTTCGACCGGCAGTTGGCCGTCCAGGGCCTGGGCCATGCGCTGCTTGTCCAGCGCACCCACCCAGTTGGCAATGGCCACGGTGCCGACCGCGTTGCCGATGGTGTTGGTGATGGCCCGGGCTTCGGACATGAAGCGGTCCACGCCCAGCAGCAGGACCATGCCGGCCACCGGGATGTTGTCCATGGTCGCCAGGGTCGCGGCCAGGGTGATGAAGCCCGAGCCGGTTACGCCTGCAGAGCCTTTGGAGGTGAGCAGCAGCACACCCAGCACGATCAGTTGGTCCATCAGGGTCAACGGTGTGTTGGTGGCCTGGGCGATGAAGATGGCGGCCATGGTGTAGTAGATGCACTGGCCGTCCGGGTTGAAGGTAAGGCCCGAGGGAATCACCAGGCCGACCACAGGCTTGGACACGCCAACCTTTTCCAGCTTGTTCATCAGTTGCGGCACCACCGACTCGGATGAGCTGGTACCCAGTACCGTGAACAGCTCTTCCTTCAGGTACTTGAGGAACTTCCACAGGTTGAAGCCGGACAGCCGGGCAATGGCGCCCAGCACCACCACCACGAACAGGAAGCAGGTCAGGTACATGGTCGCCATCAGCTTGCCCAGCGAAACGATCGAGCCCAGCCCGTACTTGCCCACGGTGAAGGCCATGGCCCCGCAAGCGGCCAGCGGTGCCACGCGCATGATCATGCCAACGATGAAGAACATGCCGTGGGAGAACGCTTCCAGCACATCCACCATCGGCTTGCCGCGCGGGCCCAGGTGCGAGAGGGCGATACCGAACAGGGTGCTGAACAGCAGGATTGGCAGGATCTCGTTCTTGGCGAAGGCATCGGTCACGCTGCCGGGTATCACATGCAGCAGGAAGTCGATGAAGCCGCCGTTGTTGCCGGCTGCCGCGGCGGTGTAGGTGGAAATGCTCTTGGCATCGAGGGTGGCGGGGTCGACGTTCATGCCCTGGCCGGGCTGCACGATGTTGACCACCACCAGCCCCAGCACCAGGGCAAAGGTGGACAGCACTTCGAAGTAGATAAGCGCGCGCACGCCGACGCGGCCGAGTTCCTTCATGTTTTCCATCTTGGCGATGCCAAGCACCACCGTGGCGAAGATGATCGGGGCGAAGACCATCTTGATGAGTTTGATGAATGCATCACCGACGGGCTTCAGGTCAGCGCCAACCTGTGGCCAGAACACCCCGATCAGCACCCCGAGGGTTACGCCGATCAATACCTGTACGTAGAGCTTGCCGAACAATCGCTTGGCCATTGCCGTCTCCGAATTATTGTTGTGAGTCGGATTTATCTGGCGGCCGGGCTGCTCGTGAGGGTGCAGGTCACACCTGGCCTTGGCGGCCGAAGAGCCCAGCTTTGTTGTGGTTAATCACGCAGGGCAAAAGGTAATGGTTTTTCAAAAATGCTGTAATACAATGAAATTCAATTCATTGTGTCCCTCAGGTTAATTATGAATCCGGTATCGGAGCTGGCTTTCTTTACCCAGTTGATCAGGGTGGGCAGCCTGGCGGGCACCGCGCGCGAACTGAACCTGACCCCGCCAGCGGTCTCCAAGCGCCTGGCGCAGCTGGAACAGCGCCTGGGCGTACGCCTGCTGAACCGCACCACACGCAGCATCAGCCTTACTGCCGAGGGCGAGACTTACCTGGTGAATGCCAGGCGCATACTGGGCGAGATCGAGGAAATGGAGCGGCAGGTGTCCAGCAGCCGTGCCGAGCCCAAGGGCTTGCTACGGGTCAATGCGCCGCTGGGCTTTGGCCGTACCCATGTGGGGCCGGCGGTGTCGTCGTTTGCCAAGCGCTACCCCGAAGTGGAGGTGCAGCTGCACCTGACCGACCGCCCCATTGCCCTGCCGAATGACGCCATCGATGTGGCCATCCGCTTTGGCGAGCTGCCTGACTCGCGACTGATCGCCCGCAAGATCGCGTCCAACCGCCGCCGCTTGTGCGCATCGCCTGGTTACCTGCAAGTCCACGGGACCCCTGAATCGCCAAAGGACCTGGCCAGTCACAACTGCATCGTGCTGCGCCAGAATGACGCCGCGTTCGGTATCTGGCGGCTGAGCCGCGGCAAGCAGAGCGAGTCGGTGAAGGTACATGGCAGCCTCAGCACCAACGATGGCGAGGTCGCCCTGAACTGGGCGCTGGACGGGCAGGGCATCTTGCTGCGGGCCGAGTGGAACCTGGCCGATCACCTGCGCAGCGGGCGCCTGGTGGAAGTGCTGGGTGATTACCAGACGCCGCCTGCGGATATCTATGCGGTGTACCTGGAACGCCTGAACCTGTCGGCCAAGGTGTCGTGCTTCGTCGAGCACCTGAGGGCGTTCTTCCGCCAAGGGGACAGCCTGGCAGCGTGGCATTGAGGCCTTTCCCACAGGCGATCGCGTTATACTCCGCGCCTTTGCCCATGCCCGGAATCCGCCCATGCGCCAGGTTTTGCTCATCGTCGATGTCCAGTCCACCTTCAGCCCGCCCGAGTGGCTGGTCGATGGCTTGCGCCGGTTGTCGGCGAACATCCCCACCATCGCCTCGGTCGAGTTGCACGATGAGCAGGTCACGCCGTTCGAGCGGCAGCTTGGCTGGCACCCGGCGGCCGAGGACGACAGCCTGGTCGAGGCCGACCAGGTGTTCGTCAAGCATGGCTACGGGCAGAGCGCCGAGGCCATCGACTACATCAAGAAATTGGGTGTGGAACGCGTGCTGGTATGTGGGTTGCAGACCGAAACCTGTGTGCTGGCCGCCGGTTTCGCCCTGTTCGATGCAGGGTTGATGCCCACCCTGGTCACCGACATGACGGTAGGTTCTTCGCTCGACAGGTCGGGCAAGCTGGGCATCGACCTGTGGAAGCATCACTTCCGCCAGGTCACTACCTCGGCCGAAGTGCTCGCCGAAGTGGCTGTACCAGGCTAGCGCTTGCAGGCCCATTCTCATAGAACTGCACATAACTCATTGAATTAGCAGGGACCCTGTGGGAGCGGCTTTAGCCGCGAACACCGGCGCAGCCGGTGCCATGCACCGCGTTGGATTCTTCGCGGCTAAAGCCGCTCCCACAGGGTACAAGGATCGCTTGCGAATTCAGTTATCTGTGCGACAGCGCAGCCCAAAGGGCTGCGCAATCCACAGGGGAACACCTGCATGCGAACCTGCAGGGGCAGGCCTCAGGCCACATCCACCAGCACGATCTCGCTGTCCTCGATGGCGGTCACCCGCAGCACCTCCTCCTGCTCGATCGCCACGCCATCACGCGCCTTGGCACGCAGCCCGTTGACTTCCACCAGCCCCTTGGCCGGCACCAGGTAGCCCCGGCGGGCGGCATCGAAACGGTATTCGGCAGTTTCACCTGCACGCAGGGTGGCTGCCACCAACCGCGCATCGGTGCGGATCTGCAGGCTGTCCTCATCGCCCGCACGGCCGCTGGCCAGGGTCACGAAGCCTTCACCACGCTCCCCTTTGGGGAACGGCCGGCTACCCCATTGTGGTGCTTCGCCGGTGCGCTCCGGCACGATCCAGATCTGGAAAATACGTGTGTCGACGTCTTCCAGGTTGTACTCGCTGTGCACGATGCCGGTACCGGCGCTCATCACCTGTACATCACCGGCTTCGGTACGGCCTTTGTTACCCAGGCTGTCCTGATGGCTGATCGCGCCCTCACGCACATAGGTGATGATTTCCATGTCGCGGTGCGGGTGCGGTGGAAAGCCGCTGCCGGCAGCGATCAGGTCATCGTTCCACACCCGCAGGTTGCCCCAGTGCATGCGTGCCGGGTCGTAGTACTCGGCAAACGAGAAATGGTGGTGGGCGTCGAGCCAGCCGTGGTTGGCGTGGCCGAGGCTTTCGAACGGTCGCAGTTGCAGCATGGTCGTGCTCCTTGAATCAGTGGAATGACGCCATGATGCGCCAACAAAGCATCGAAAATAAGCGTAAATATCGGCTTAAAATAATCAGTAAAATAGATTTGTATAGGTGGGGTGTTTTGTCCGTTTCATCGCCTAATCCACTGATCTGCAAGCATTCGCTGGCGATTTTTTGTCGATGCGGCGAACATGCCCGCTGATTTTGTTCATCACCGGAGTGACCGTGGCCCAAGAGCAACCCAAGGCCCCCGCCGACCTTACCCCTCCTGCCCAGCTGCCCTGGTTTCGCCGCCTGGCGGCCCGCCTGCTGGGGCGTGGCCTGACCCGCCTGCAGGCCCAGCACCGCGACTCCTGGTTCCTCGGCCACGCCAGCGGCCAGCGCAGTGGCCATGCCGATGGCGTGCGTGAAGGGTTCGAACGCGGGCGGGTGGAAGGTTACGAGGCCGGGCGTCAGGTGCTGGTGATCCGCGATACCCGGCCCGACACCGCCGCGGTGCCGGGCCGGGATGACAACCTGTTCGATGACTGGCGCCTGCCCCTGACTGCCGAGCTGAAAAAGCGCTTCAAGGCCGATGTCGCCCAGCGCTTGCCCGCCGAGGCGCAGCCCAGCGCCGCGCAATGGAAGCTGATTTTCAGCGACACACCGTCCACCTGCGTGGTGGCCGGGGCAGGGGCGGGCAAGTCCACCTCGCTGGTGCTGCGCATCCTGCTGTTGCGCCATTACCTGGGCTACGAGCTGGATGCGATGACCGTGGTCACCTTCACCCGCGAGTCGCGCAAGGACTTCATCAAGCGCCTGCTGCAGGTATTCGCCTTGTGGCAGATCAACCTGCAACCGCTGCAGGCCCGCGAGCTGGTGCGCACGTTCCATTCGCGCATCCTGCCGCTGGTGCGCAGCTTGCCGGGCTTTGGCCAGGTGCGCGCGTTCGAAACGCTGGGCAACGAGATGCCGGCCGGGCGTGAGGCCGAGGCCGAGAGCAACCCGTTCGACCTGCGCCTGAACGATGCCCAGCGCCAGCAGCTGAACCAGTGTTACAGCACCCTGCTGGGCGAGAACCCGCGGTTTGCCGAGCTGGTTGGCCTGTTGCGCAGCGAAGCCCTGCAGCTCAAGCCGCTGGACCCGAACAACCCCGATGTGCAGAAGCGCGCCCAGGTGACCCAGCTGGCGGCCCAGCGCGACGAAGAACTGTGCGACGTGATCGAGGACCTGTGGTTCGCCGCCGGTGCCTGGCCGATCAAAGGCATCGAGCCCTGCCGCGAGACCATCGAGATCCGTGGCAGCCGCTTCCATGTGCATGGCCGCCTGGCCGGCCAAGGGCCTTTGCTCGTGCTGGGCTTCGACCCGGCGGAGAGCGCGCAGTACCAGCGCCCTGGCGCCAAGCTGGCAGTGCGTGCCGAGTGGGCGGTCAAGCG
This sequence comes from Pseudomonas sp. NLJ1, assembly GCF_049486705.1. NCBI lineage: Bacteria > Pseudomonadati > Pseudomonadota > Gammaproteobacteria > Pseudomonadales > Pseudomonadaceae > Pseudomonas > Pseudomonas sp. NLJ1. The sequence goes on from NZ_CP137735.1 coordinate 5,031,481, forward strand.
CACCCTGTTGCAGGCCTTCTGCGACCAGCCGCTGATCTGGCTCGACAACTACGCCATGGCCCGGCGCCTGGCAGCCTCGCTGGCCGGTGACGCCGTGGCCGGCCCCGGCTTCGAATACAAGGTCAAGGGCGAACTGGCCCCGGCGCCACTGCTCGATGCCTTTGTCGGTGCGGCGAATTTCATCGAGAACCTCGGCCTGGAGGTGAACACTGCCGTGGCGGCGATGAGCTTCCCCTCCGGCGACAGCGATGCGCTGTTCTTCGAGGCATTGGCCCTGTACTGGAAGGCCCTGGAGGCGCACCTGCTGGACCAGTCGCCGCCGGTGATGAGCTACAACCGCATGTTCGCCTTGTTCGGCGAGAACAGCCCGGAAAACCTGCAACTGCTGCCCGACCCGTTGCTGCGGCCGCTGGCGCACCTGATGATCGACGAGTTCCAGGACGTGTCACCGCAGATCGTCAGCTGGCTGCGTGCCAGCCTCGCCGAGATCCGTCGTCGTGGCCCGGCGATGCACACCGGGCGCCATGCCCAGCATTCGTCGCTGTTGTGCGTGGGCGACGACTGGCAGTCGATCTACGGCTGGCGTGGCAGTTCGCCCAAGTACTTCATGGAGTTCACCAAGGCCTTCCCGTCACCGGCCAACACCCGGGTGATGCTGGTCGACAATTACCGTTGCCAGCAGCAGGTGATCGATGCGGCCGAGCATCTGGTCAAGGGCACCCCGGCGATTGCCGGCAAGAAAGCCCGGGCCAGCGGCCCGGCTGCCGAGTTGCCGGGCACGCCGGTCAAGGTGTTCGACCGTGACGAGGCCGCGCTGGGTGAAACGCTGATCGAGCATTACCAGCGTGGCGAGACGGTGATGATGCTGTACCGCAAGGGCAGCGACCGGGCGCTGATGAACGAGCACCTGCAAGGCGTACTGCACGCCGAGGCGGCGCTGCCGGCCGAGCAGCGTCGGCTGCGCCAGTTGACCTACCACAGTGCCAAGGGCTTGCAGGCCGATGCAGTATTCATGCTGGGCGACTGCCAGTACCTGACCAGTTCGCCCTACAAGAACCAGGTGTATCGCCAGGCCGGGCTGGGCAAGGCCGGTGATGCCCAGCCGTTCGATACCGCGCAGAAAGAAGAGGTTCAGCGCCTGGCCTATGTAGCGGTAACCCGCGCGGTGCAGCACTGCTACTGGCACGTGGAAGCCGCCAACGGTGAAGTGGCAGCGGCGCCGCGCGCGTCCAGCCAGGTGGATGGCAGGCAGGCGTTCTTCGAGGACTTGCGCGGGCAGTGAGGGTCGGTGACGGTTAAGTCACGGTCGGTGACGGGCCAGTGGTGTGCCTGAGGTTGCGCCAAGGTAACGTGTCGGAGCCCTGAATGGCCCGGCGCAAGGGTTGCCGCTGGCGACAGGAGGCGAAGGGGCCGGCGGCGTATTCGGCCTGGCATGGTCATGCCAGGCTTCAGTCAGGAAGCGTACCCATGCGTTCTTCATCGACACCCAAGGATCACCTGCTGGACCTCGACGGTATTGAAATAGCGGTACGGACCTGGGGGAGGGAAGACGGCATCCCCGTGCTGGCCTTGCATGGCTGGTTGGACAACGCCGCCTCGTTCGAGCGCCTGGCACCGATGCTCGACGGCTGCTTCGTGGTCGCCCCCGACCTGGTCGGCCACGGCCGCTCGGACCATCGCCGCCACGACAGTGGCTACTACCTGTGGGAACATGCCCAGGACATGCTGGCGGTTACCGACAGCCTGGGCCTGGCGCAATTCCATGTGCTGGCCCATGGCATGGGCACCGGGGTGGCGTCGCTGCTGGCGGCCATGACCAGCGGTATTGCCAGCATGACCTTTCTCGACGGCATGGGCGCACCGTTCACGGTGGCCGAGGATGACCGCGTGCAGCACCTGGCCCGGGCCTACCGGCTCAAGCGCATGGTGCAGCGCAGCCAGCTGCAGGGTTTTGCCGAGCCGGACGTCGGCCGTTTCGAGGACCTGGACACGGCGCTGGCGCAACGCCGCGAGCGCCTGGACACCGAGCTGTCGGAAGAGGCGGCACGGCTGCTGGCGCTGCGCGACCTGCTGCAACTGGGCGAGGGCTATTGCTGGCGTCACGACCCACGTCTGGTGCTGCCCGAACCCATGCCGCTGACCGAGCGCGAAGCCTGCGACCTGCTCAGCCAGATTCGTTGCCCGTTGTACCTGCTGTTCGGTCGCCAGGGAGCATTCACCGGTGACGCCTTTACCCGGCGCCAGGCGGCCTTGCCCAGCCAGGCGAAGATCTCCTGGCATCCGGGCGGGCACCACTTCCACCTGGATGCGCCGGATCGCGCGCTGGTCGATCAGTTGCTGCGTATCCTGGCCCGCCATGAAGGGGGCGTGCTGCAACGGTTGGTAAACGAGTAGGTGAGCATGGTCATGCCGTGCGGACCTGGGCTATGGTGGCTGTGGGAGCTTAGCTGCGAACACCGGCGCAGCCGGTGCCATGCACCGCGTTGGATTCTTCGCGGCTGAAGCCGCTCCCACAGGGTACCTGGATCGCTTGCGAATCAGGTTCCCTGCGTGACAGCGCAGCCCAAAGGGCTGGGCGAGCCTCTACAGGAATTCAGCGGCCACAAGGAGCCTTGGCATGCGACCGTTCACCATCAAGCATATCGACCACCTCGTTCTGCGCGTCAGCGACCTGGATCGCAGCGTAGCCTTCTACACCGAACTGCTCGGCTGCACGGTCAGCCGTGTGCGCAAAGACCTGGGCATGGTCCACCTGGCCACGGGCACGGCAATGATCGATCTGGTGACCCTGGACGGTCCCCTGGGCCAGCCTGGCGGCGCGGCGCCGGGGGCCGAAGGGCGCAACCTGCACCATTTCTGCCTGCGCATCGAGCCGTTCGATGAGGCTGCACTTACGGCCTACCTGCAAGCTGCAGGGGTTGAAGTCGAACCTGCCGAGAAACGCTATGGCGCCGAAGGCGAAGGGTTGTCGCTGTACTGCTACGACCCCGATGGCAACCAGGTCGAGTTGAAAGGGCCGGTACCGGCAACGGACGCTCCATGAGTAACCTGCACACTCGCGAGCACGGGATCGGCACCGCACAAGGCAAGCTGTTCGCCCAGGAATGGGCGCCGCTGCAGGCGCAGGGCGCGCCTGTCATCCTGCTGCACGATTCGCTGGGTTGCGTTGCCTTGTGACGTGAGTTCCCGGCGCAGCTTGCGCAAGCCACCGGGCGTCGGGTAACAGATCGCGCAAGGTTCAAGTGGATATCCCGGCAAAGCCTATTATGCTTCAGTTACCTTGCTGCGATCCGAGGCGGCCCGCCTCGTCGTGCTTCGCATATCCAAAGCAAGCCCCCCAGGGCCTGGGTGCGATGGTGAAAAAGATATGAGGTGCTCCCGGCCTGCATGACGACAAGACGGAGGCACCCCATGGCGGTTCTCGACAGCACATCCACGGGCAGCGCGCCCCAACGCGGTATCACCCGGGAGGAGCGCAAGGTCATCTTCGCCTCGTCCCTGGGCACGGTATTCGAATGGTACGACTTCTACCTGTACGGCTCCCTGGCGGCGATCATCGCCAAGCACTTCTTTGCCGGGGTCAATGAAACCACCTCGTTCATCTTCGCCTTGCTGGCCTTTGCCGCCGGCTTTGCCGTGCGGCCATTCGGCGCCATCGTGTTCGGTCGCCTGGGCGACATGATCGGGCGCAAGTACACCTTCCTCATCACCATCGTCATCATGGGCCTGTCCACCGCCGTGGTGGGCCTGCTACCCAGCTATGCCACGATCGGTGTGGCCGCCCCGATCATCCTCATCAGCCTGCGCCTGCTGCAGGGCCTGGCATTGGGTGGCGAGTACGGCGGCGCGGCCACCTATGTGGCCGAACATGCACCCAAGGGCCGGCGCGGCTTCTTCACCGCGTGGATCCAGACCACCGCCACCCTGGGGCTGTTCCTCTCGCTGCTGGTGATCATGACCTGCCGCACAGTCATGGGTAACGAGGTGTTCGAGGCCTGGGGCTGGCGGGTGCCGTTCCTGCTGTCGATACTGCTGCTGGCAATCTCGGTGTACATCCGCATGCAACTCAACGAGTCGCCGGTGTTCATGAAAATGAAGGCCGAGGGCAAGTCGTCCAAGGCGCCACTGACGGAATCCTTCGCCCGCTGGGACAACCTCAAGGTGGTGATCATGGCGCTGCTTGGCGGCACCGCCGGCCAGGCCGTGGTGTGGTACACCGGGCAGTTCTATGCGTTGTTCTTCCTGTTGCAGATGCTCAAGATCGAGCCGCAGACCGCCAACCTGCTGATTGCCGGTTCGCTATTGATCGGCACACCGTTCTTCATCTTCTTCGGCAGCCTGTCCGACCGCATCGGCCGCAAGAAAATCATCATGGCCGGCTGCATCATCGCCGCGCTGACCTACTTCCCGATCTTCAAGGCACTGACCCAGTACGGCAACCCGGACGTATTCGTCGCCCAGGAGCAGAACCCGGTGGTGGTGATGGCAGACCCTGCCCAGTGCGCGTTCCAGTTCGACCCGGTGGGCAAGGCCAAATTCACCAGCTCGTGCGATATCGCCAAGAGCCTGCTGGCCAAGCGGGCCATCCCCTATACCAACGAAGCGGCCGAACCCGGCAGCGTGGCGCAGATCCGCATCGGTGAACGGGTGCTGCCAAGCTTTGATGGCAGCGGCCTGGCGGCAGCGGACTTCAAGGCACGCAGCGACGCCTTTACCGCAACCTTGACCGGGGCGTTGAAGGAAGCCGGCTATCCGGAAAAGGCCGACCCGGCGAAGATCCACTTCCCGATGGTGCTGTTGCTGCTGACCATTCTGGTGATCTACGTGACCATGGTCTACGGGCCGATCGCGGCCTGGCTGGTGGAGCTGTTCCCGGCGCGTATCCGCTACACCTCGATGTCGCTGCCTTACCACATCGGCAACGGCTGGTTCGGCGGCTTCCTGCCGACCGTGGCATTTGCCATGGTGGCGGCGACCGGGGATATCTATTACGGCTTGTGGTACCCGATCGTGATTGCGGTGATGACGGCGGTGCTGGGGATATTCTTCCTGCCCGAAACCAAGGACCGGGATATCAACCACACCTGAGATTGATAGTGGCAGGACTGGCCTCTTCGCGGGTGAACCCGCTCCCACAGGGCTATCGCTGCACTTGAGGGCAGCGGGGTACCTGTGGGAGCGGGTTCACCCGCGAATGGGCCGGCACAGGCACCCAATCAGTCAAAATACCCACGCAAGCCAAACGCATACCCGGTATCCACCCCAGCAGCCTCACCGCGGCTCCAGCGCTTTTTCAGCACGAACTCGAACGCCGGCTCGTACAGCCCGTCACGCACCAGCGCACCCGCCAGCACTTCCACGTCATACCAGCCATTGTCCAGCTCGATGATCGGCCGCCCCGGCACCTGGTAGCGGGCCATCAGGTCACCCAGGGTCTTGGGCGTGAAGTGCTGCAGGATGCGCCAGGTGTACAGCATCAGCGCACCGTGCTCGACTTGCAGCACATAGCCATTACGGCGGTGCTTCAGGCGGCTGCCGGGTTCGCGCAGGGCCGGCGTATGGTTGTCCAGGGTGAACAGGATGCGGTAGGGCAGGTTATCGACCCCGGCCAGTGGCAGCACGACCCCTTCGCGCACGGCCTGGTCACCGCTGTCGCCGTGGGTGAAGGCATGGGCCAGGTCGTCGGGCAGTTCACGTTGGTGTTTGAAGCGCTCGAGCAGCTGGATATCGCCGAGCAGAAAGTAGTCGACCAGGTCGTTGAGCACTTCGCTGAATTCGTGGCGCATCTGTTTTCCTTGTTGGTGCGCATGAGGGCTATGGCAAATGTAGCACTTCAGATTGGCTTCAGATTGCCCCCGGATACTGCCCCCAAGACCTGACTTGAAAGGGGGACAGCCATGACCCAGGCAGACAGCGCCAGCCTGTTTCCGCTGGCTATCGGCAGCCACGGCGATCGCCTCGCCCACATGACGCTGACACACCCGGGAGAGCCGGGGCGCGAGGAGCTGGAACAGTTCATTCACGCCCGCTTTGCCTGCGCGCACCACGCCGACGTGCAGCATTACCTGCCCGAACTGCTCGGCCTGCATGACAGCCACGGGCGCCTGATGGCCGCCGCCGGCATACGCCTGGCCGGCAGTGGTCCGACCTTCATCGAGCGTTACCTGGATGAGCCGCTGGAAGTGGCCGTGACCCGGCTGTCGGGCAGCCCGGTGAGCCGTGCGCAGTTGGTCGAAGTGGGCAACCTGGCCGCGCTCACCGCCGGCAGCGCGCGGATCATGATCATCGCAGTGACCTGGTTGCTGGCTGCCCGCGGCTTGCAGTGGGTGGCCTTCACTGGGGCCGCGACCCTGGTCAACAGCTTTCATCGCCTGGGCCTGGTGCCCACGGCGCTGGCCATGGCCGACCCAGGCCGGCTGAATGGCGATGCCGACAGTTGGGGCAGTTACTACGCGCAGCACCCGCAAGTGTTCGTCGGCAATATCGACTACGGCCATGCAGCCCTGGCCCGCAGTGGCGTTTTCGAGCGGCTGGGCTTGCCCGCGAACGTGCAGGAGGCCGGCCATGCCGCGTGAATGCCAGTTGTTCAGGGAAGTGTTGCAATTGCATGCCCGCCACCGAGGGGCGCAACCGGCGTTGCTGGGCCTTGGCAGACAACATACCTATCAACAGTTGCTGGACGAGGTCGAGCAACGACGGGCCTGGTTGAGCGCGCAGCCACCGGGCACCTTCGCCCTGGCCCTGGAAAACGGCCCCGAGGCGCTGTTCTGGGACCTGGCGGCGCTGTTCGCGGCGCGCCCCATCGTCATCCTGCCGGCGTTCTTCAGTAGCGCCCAGCGCCGCCACTGCCTGGCACAGAGCGGGGCGGTGCTGGCGCTGGCTGATGAGACCTTCGCTGACGATTTGCACGCCAGCGGCTTCACTGCCGGTGAGCGCTTCTGGAGCCGGCAGCCGCCAGCGGCCGTGCCCTTGCCGCCGGGCACCGCGAAGATTACCTACACCTCCGGTAGCACCGGTGCACCCAAGGGCGTATGCCTGAGCGCCGAGGCCATGCTGCGGGTAGCGGGTGAACTGGAGGCCGCCAGCCGGCCCACGGCGCCAGGCAAGTACCTGGCAGTATTGCCCCTGGCGGTGCTGCTGGAAAACCTGGGCCTGTACGCGGCCCTGCTGGCCGGGGCGAGCATTGCCCTGTACCCGCAGGCGCAATTGGGTTTTCGCGGTGCCAGCCAGGTCGACTTCAAGCAATTGCTGGGCGCCATCGCCTTGAGTGGTGCCGAAAGCCTGATCCTGGTGCCGCAACTGCTGCTTGGGCTGGTCACCGCCATCGAGCGCGGCCTGATGCGTGTCGGCCCGTTGCGCTTCGTGGCGGTGGGCGGCGCGCGGGTGGCGCCGAGCCTGCTGGCCCGGGTCGAGGCCGTCGGGCTGCCGGTGTTCGAGGGCTATGGCTTGTCCGAATGCGCCTCGGTGGTGTGCCTCAATCGCCCCGGGGCGCACCGTCCGGGCAGCGTCGGGCGGCCGCTGCCGCATGTGCAGGTGCGCATTGCCGAAGATGGCGAAGTGCACGTGGCCGGTTCGACGTTGCTCGGCTATCTGGGCGAGCCACCCTTCAGCGAGCCGTGGTTGCCGACCGGTGACCTGGGCCACTTCGACAGCGACGGCTTCCTGTACCTGGCCGGGCGCAAGAAGCACCAGTACAGCACCAGCTTCGGGCGCAACGTCAACCCCGAGTGGGTGGAGGCCGAACTGACCCAGGGCGGGGTGATCGCCCAGGCGTTCGTCCACGGCGAAGGCCTGGCACACAACCTGGCGCTGATCTGGCCGCTGGACCCGCAGGCTGACGACCACACCCTCGAACAGGCCATCCGCCAGGCCAATGCCGGCCTGCCGGATTATGCCCGGGTGCATGCCTGGCGGCGCCTGCCCGAACCCTTGAGTGCCGCCGGGCAAACCCTGACCGCCAACGGCCGGCCACGCCGCGAACAGATCCTGCGGTGTTACCAGTCCCTGTTATCCGACCTTCAATGATCCGCGAGGTTTGCCATGCTTTTCTTCGATACCCTGCAGCAGGAAACCGCCGACGAGCGTACGGCATTGTTCAGTGTCCCGGTGATCCGCGACGCGCTGGCCGGCAAGGCCAGCCTCGAGGCTTATGTGGCCTTTCTCACCCAGGCTTACCACCACGTGCGGCACACCGTGCCATTGATGATGGCTTGCGGGGCCCGTTTGCCGGTGCGGCTTGAGTGGCTGCGCGGGGCAGTGTGCGAGTACATCGAGGAGGAGTACGGCCATGAGCGCTGGATTCTCGATGATATCGCCGCCTGCGGTGGCGACCCGCATCAGGTGGTGGGCGGCCGGCCGGCATTGCCCATCGAGCTGATGGTGGCGTTTCTCTACGATCAGATTGCCCGCGGCAACCCGGTCGGGCTGTTCGGCATGGTCAACGTGCTCGAAGGCACCAGCATTGCCCTGGCCACCCAGGCTGCCGGTACCCTGCAGAGCAGCCTCGGCCTGCCGGACCAGGCGTTCAGCTACCTGAGTTCCCACGGCGCCCTGGACCAGGACCACATGGTCACCTACCGTGACCTGATGAACCGCCTGGACCAGCCCGAGGACCAACAGGCGGTAATCCACGCTGCCAAAGTGGTGTATCGCCTGTATACCGCCATGTTCGAAGGGCTGCCGCGCGCCGCGCAGCAGGAGGTACAGCATGCGCTTGCCTGATTGCGTGGCGGTGCTTACCGGCGCCAGCGGTGGCATCGGCCTGGAACTGGCAGCCCAGCTATGCAGTGCCGGTGCCCGTGTACTGGCGGTCAGCCGGCAGCAGGGCAGGCTGACCGAACTGATGGCGCGCTACCCCGGGCAACTGCGTTGGCAGCAGGCCGACCTGCGCTGCGCCGAAGGCCGCCGTGACGTGCTGGAGGCGACGCGGGCGATGGGCAGTTGCAACCTGTTGATCAACGCCGCCGGGGTCAACCGCTTCGCCTTGCTCGAACAGATGGACGAGGCTGCCCTGGACGAGTTGTTCGACCTCAACATCAAGGCCGCCGTGCAGCTCACCCGCCTTTGCCTGCCGCTGCTGCGCGAGCAGCCCAGTGCGCTGGTGGTGAACGTGGGGTCGATCTATGGCTCGATCGGCTACCCGGGCTATGCCACCTACTGCGCCAGCAAGTTTGCCTTGCGCGGGTTCTCCGAGGCATTGCGCCGCGAGCTTGCCGACACCTCGGTGAACGTGCTGTATGCCGCACCGCGCACCACCCGCACGACGATGAACAGCAGCGCCGCGCAGGCCCTGAACCAGGCGTTGAAGGTAGGCGTCGACGACCCGCATGACGTCGCCCGCGCGGTGCTCGACGCGGTACAGGCCGAGCGTAGCGAACTGTACCTGGGCTGGCCGGAAAAACTCTTCGTACGCCTGAACGGCATGCTGCCGGGTGTGGTCGATCGCGCCCTGCGCAAGCAACTGCCGCTGATCCGTCGCTACAGCACCTGGCACAGCAAGGAGTCGAGCAAATGAAACGTCTGATACTGGCCAGTCTGCTGGCCATCGCCCCGTTCACCTGGGCCCTCGACCAGAACGCTACCCAGCAACTCGATGCCATCCAGCAGCGCTGGGCGGTGATTCGCTACAACCTGCCCGAGGCTCAGCGTGCCGAGGCGTTCGAAGCCCTGGCGGTGCAGTCGGCGGCGTTCGTGCACCAGCACCCGGGTTCGGCCGAGCCACTGATCTGGGATGGCATCGTCAACAGCAGCTGGGCTGGTGCCACCGGCGGGTTGGGTGCACTGGGCAAGGTCAAGGCCGCCCGCGCCAGCCTGGAAAAGGCCCTGGCCATGGACCCCAAGGCGCTGCAGGGCTCGGCCTACACCAGCCTGGGCGCGCTGTACGACCAGGTGCCCGGCTGGCCGCTGAGCTTCGGCGACCAGGCCAAGGCCGAGGCCATGCTGCGCCAGGCGCTGGCGATCAACCCCGACGGTATCGACAGCAACTACTTCTGGGCTGACCACCTGTACCGGCAGAACCGCTACGACGAAGCCCGCGCCGCCCTGCAGAAGGCATTGCAGGCACCGCCCCGACCCGGGCGGGAGCTGGCCGACCAAGGCCGGCGCGGTGAAATCGATGCTTTACTCAAAGCGATCAAGGACAAACAGGATTGAGCATGCGCCTGCTGCTGGTAGAAGACGACGCCGCGCTGGGGGAGGGGATCTGTGACGGCCTGCGTCGCGAGGGCTATACCCTCGACTGGTTGCAGGATGGCGCCAGCGCATTGCATGCCCTGTGCCACGAGGAGTTCGACCTGACCATTCTCGACCTGGGTTTGCCGCGCCTGGATGGCATCGAGTTGCTGCGGCGCCTGCGTGCGGCCGGAAAGAGCCTGCCGGTGCTGGTGCTGACCGCACGCGACGCCACCGAGGACCGCATCGCCGGGCTGGACGCCGGCGCCGACGACTACCTGGTGAAACCCTTCGACCTCAACGAACTCAAGGCCCGCTTGAGGGCCTTGCTGCGGCGCAGTAGCGGCCGCGCCCAGGTGCTGATAGAGCATGCCGGGGTGTGCCTGGACCCGGTCAGCCAGCAGGTACGCTACCTGGGCCAGCCGGTGGTGCTCACGCCCAAGGAATACCTGCTGCTGCACGAACTGCTGGCCCAGCCGGGCAAGGTGTTCACCCGCGAACGCTTGACCCAGTTGCTGTATGGCTGGGATGAAGAGCCGGAGAGCAACACCCTGGAGGTGAATATCTACCACCTGCGCAAGAAGCTGTTCAACGGCCTGATCCGCACCGTGCGCGGGATTGGCTACCTGGTGGAACGCAAGGCATGAGCTCGCTGCGCCAACGCACCTTGTGGCGGGTGATGCTGCTGTTGCTGGTCGGCAGCGGGTTGCTGGCGCTGTACAACTACCACGACAGCCGCCACGAAATTAACGAGGTGTACGACGCCCACCTGGCGCAAAACGCCCGGCTGCTGCAGGGCATCATGAGCCTGCCGGTGCAGGAGCAGAGCCGTGACGAGTTGTACCGCGCCTTCGACGAGGCCTTGAGCAAGGCCGGGCAGCACAAGGTGGGGCACCGCTACGAGAGCAAGCTGGCCTTCCAGGTGTGGGCCGACGACGACGGGCTGCTGGTGCACACGCCCAGCGCGCCGCAGTTGGGGCAGACGCCGCGGGTGCCGGGTTTTGCCGACGTGGTGGTCGATGGGCGCCGTTGGCGCAGTTTCGTCTTGCCCGTGCCGGAAAAACACTGGGTGATCTGGGTGGGCGAGCGCAACGATGTGCGTGATGACCTGATCGAACGCATCGTGCGGCACACGCTGTTGCCATTCCTGTTCGGCAGCCTGGCCCTGGCCTTGCTGGTGTGGGCGGCCATTGGCTGGGGCCTGCGGCCGCTGCAGAACATGGCCAGGGTTATCCGCGCCCGCCACGCCGAGTCGCTCGAGCCGTTGCAGCTGGTGCCGTTGCCCAAGGAGCTGGAACCGATGCAGGCGGCGATCAACCGCCTGCTCGGGCAGATCGATGACCTGCTGCGCCGTGAGCATCGTTTCATCGCCGACGCTGCCCACGAGATGCGCACGCCCTTGGCCATCCTGCGCCTGCATGCGCAGAACGCCCTCAATGCAGAAAGCGCTGCGGAGCGGGACAAAGCTCTGCAGTTCCTGATGGGCGGTGTCGACCGCCTTGCCCGGGTGGTCAACCAGCTGTTGACCCTGGCCCGCCTGGAGCCGCGGCCGGGCCGGCATGACTGGCCGCGGGTGGACCTGGAGGGCGTGGTGGCCGAGACCCTGGCCGAGCTGACCCCATGGATTCTGGAGCGCGGGCTGGAGCCTTCACTGGACATCACCGCCGGCGACTACCACTTGCACACCGACGCTGGCGCGCTGGGTATTGCCTTGCAGAACCTGGTTGCCAATGCCGTGGACCATTCGCCGGCAGGCGGTCGGGTTACCGTGACACTGCAGCGGGAGGGGCAGGCCCTGGTGGTCAGCGTCGACGACGAAGGGCCGGGTATCGCCGAGGTCGACCAGCAGCGGGTGTTCGAGCGTTTCTACAGCAAGGGCTCGACCAATGGCGCCGGGCTGGGGTTGTCGATCGTCAGCACCATCATGACCCGCCTGGGTGGCAGCGTGCAGTTGCGCAACCAGCTACCGCACGGGTTGCGCGTAACCTTGCGGCTGCCCGTGGGGCCGTGAACAGCGCTAGTGCTTTTGGGCGATCTGGATCAGGTTGCCGCAGGTGTCGTCAAACACTGCCACGGTGACAGGCCCCAGGGGGGTAGGCGGCTGGGTGAACTGCACGCCCGCCGCGCACAGCCGGGTGTATTCGGCCTGGATGTCACGCACGCCAAACGAGGTGGCGGGAATGCCGTCCTGCCTGAGCGCGGCCTTGTATGCCTTGGCGGCCGGGTGCGCGTCGGGTTCGAGCAGCAACTCGACGCCGTTGGGGTCGTTGGGGGAGGTCAGGGTCAGCCAGCGGTGGCGGCCCATGGGGATATCGTGCTTTGGCTCGAAACCGAGCACGTAGTGGTAGAAAGCCAGGGCTTTGGCCTGGTCGTCGACGAGGATGCTGGTGACCACGATCTTCATGAACGCACGCCCTATGCCTGGAACCGTTGAGTATCAGTAAAGACAATCGGGGGCTTTTGGCCAAGTTCCTGCTGGTTCACCCGCGAAGAACGTGACGCGACGAGACGCACGCCGTCCCTCGTGAAAACCTGTTCAAGCCATAGGTAAATCCTTCATCAGCCAGCCCCCATCCACCCGTTGCCAAGGGTAAAGTGGCAGGCACGATTCCAGCGCGCCCAGACCGGCGTCAGAGAGGTGCCCGTGGCGGCCTATACATTGCGACAACTCAAGTACTTCGTCACCACCGTCGAGGCCGGCAGCGTGGCCGAGGCTTCACGCCAGCTGTACATCGCCCAGCCGTCCATTTCCACGGCGATCAAGAGCCTGGAGGAAAGCTTTGGCGTGCAGCTGTTCATCCGTCACCATGCCCAGGGCGTGTCACTGACGCCCAGCGGCAAGCGCTTCTATGCCAAGACCAGGTCGCTGCTGCAGATGGCCCACGAATTCGAGCAGAATGCCCTGGCCGACAACGATACCGTGGCCGGGCAGATCGACATCGGCTGCTTCGAAACCGTGGCACCGCTGTACCTGCCGCGCCTGATCGCCGGCTTTCGCCAGCGTTACCCGGGGGTGGATATCCGCCTGCGCGACGGCGAGCAGCAGGACCTGATCCAGGGCCTGACTGCAGGTACCTTCGACCTGGCGTTCCTCTACGACCATGACCTGGACGGCACCATCGAGGCCGAGCCGCTGATGCCGCCGCAGAAACCCTATGTGCTGCTGCCCGAGAACCACCGCTTCGCCGGCCAGGCCCAAGTGTCGCTGCGTGACCTGTGCCCCGAGCCGATGATCCTGCTGGACGTTGCCCCCAGTCGTACCTACTTCGTCAGCCTGTTCAACGAAATGGGCCTGACGCCCAACATCGTCTTCAGCTCGCCATCGATCGAGATGGTGCGCGGCATGGTCGGGCAGGGCTTCGGCTTTTCGCTGCTGGTGACGCGACCGCATTCGGAGTACACCTACGACGGGCAACGCCTGGCCATGCTGGATATCGCCGAGCCAGTGGCGCTGTCAGGGCTGGCGGCAGCATGGTTGAAGCGTGTGCAACTGACCAAGCCGGCACAGCTGTTCGTGGAGTTCTGCCGGGAACAGTTGGCGAAGTTCTGAAACAGGCACGCCATGCAGAAGCATGGCGTGCCCGCTGATCAAGGGTTGACCTGATAGCCGCGCCCTTGCAGGCACCCGGCGTAAGCACTGGCGTGGGCCTGGGCTTTCGCTTCGTCCTGGCCGCGCCGGTCCTGACGGCGGTCCTGACGCTGGCGCATGCCACCGACCGCAGCACCGGCGGCGGCCACTTCACCGGCGCGGTTCTGCCGGTATTCCTGTTTGGCATCATCACCGACCCGGTCATACAACTCGTCGTGCTGGTTGCCGCGCACCTGTGCGCCTGCCGCACCGGCAACCGCGCCGGCGGCAGCACCGCGTACCCGGCCACCGACATGGGGGTCGCTGGAGGTCGCCGCACTGTTCGCGGCATTGGTGGCGACGGTATTGCAGTCATTGATATCCAGTTGCATCTGCTGGCTGCTCTGGCCCTTGAGCGGCACCACCGACTGCGCCTGGGCTGCCGATGCCGCGCACAGCAGCACCAGCAGGCAACTCCACGTGAACGTACGCATGGCAAACCTCCAGCGGGTGGGGATCCCGTTTCACAGGATAGTTCGACTTTGCTGTCTATGATGGCGGTTTTGCCGGGATGGTCTAAACCGGATATCAAACGTGGATCGCTCGCGTATCACGGCGGGAATCCGGGCCACCTGTGGAAACCCCATGAGCCAGACCCAGCACCTGATCATCTGTGAGTACTGTGACACGGTGTACCACCGTGCGCCGCTGCTCAAGCACCAGCGCGCCGTTTGCCAGCGCTGTGGCGGCGTGCTGTACCGCCACACTTCGCTGACCGTGGAGCAACGGCTGGCCCTGAGTGTGACGGGGGGCATCCTGCTGGTGTTGGCCAATTTCTACCCGGTGATGACCATCGGCATGCAGGGGCTCACCCATTCCGCGACATTATGGGACTCGGTGCAGATCCTCAGCCACGGCAGTATCACCTTCATCGCCCTGGTCATGGCGTTGTCCATCATCTTTGCGCCGGTGCTGCAGATCGGCCTGCTGTGCTGGCTGCTAGGCTTCGCCCTGGCGGGCCAGCGCGCCCCCGGCTTTGCCCTGTGCATGCGCAGCCTGGAAGGCCTGAGGCCGTGGAGCATGCTGGAAGTGTGCTTGCTGGGGGCGATGGTGGCGGTGATCAAGCTGGCGGGGTTGCTTGACGTCATACCCGGCATCGGCCTGTTGGCGCTGGCCGCGCTGAGCATGCTGATCATCCATGTCGCCGGCAAGGATATCCGCGACCTTTGGGAGCAAGTATGAATCCCCCGGCCAACGCCGACGACCTGGGCCTGTGCCTGTGCCATGGCTGCGGTCAGGCCTGTGAACTGGGCAGCGGCAAGCACACCTGCGACCGCTGTGGTGCTGCCATCCACCGACGCAAGGCCAATGCCATCAGCCGCGGCTGGGCGTTTCTGCTGGCGGCGCTGGTTTTCTACATCCCCGCCAACCTGCTGCCGGTGATGCACACCGAAATGCTCGGCAGCGGTAGTGCAAGCACCATTGGCGGTGGCGTGCTGGAGTTCTGGGAGGCCGGCGCCTGGGACATCGCGCTGATCATCTTCATTGCCAGCGTAGGCGTGCCGGCCATCAAGTTCTTCTCGCTCGGGCTGTTGCTGTTCACCGCCCAGCGCGGTTCTACCTGGGCCTGTCGGCAGCGCTCGCAGCTGTACCGTTTCGTCGAGCTGATCGGCTACTGGTCGATGCTCGATGTGATGGTGGTGGCGCTGGTGGCGGCGCTGGTGCAACTGCGCGGGCTGGGCACCATCGAGCCGCGAGTGGGCATCCTGTTTTTCGGCATGGTGGTGGTACTGACCATGTTTTCTGCGATGAGCTTCGATCCACGCCTGATCTGGGATAGCCGTGCCAACGAGGGAGGCCGCATTGATGGTGCAACAGACTGACAAGCGCGAGGGAGCGGGGCAGGTTGAAGTGCACACCCGGCGCTGGAGTGTGTCGCTGGTATGGATCGTGCCGATACTGGCGATTCTGATCGGCGCTTCGCTGGTGGTGCGCAACTGGATGCAGCAGGGGCCAGTCATCGCCATTTCCTTCCACACCGGGGAAGGGCTGGTGGCGCACAAGACCCAGGTCAAGTACCGCAGCGTAGTAATTGGTGAAGTCACCACGGTGGACCTGGCCGACGACAAGAAGAGCGTGGTCGCCAAGGTCCAGCTGTCCAATGACGCACGCGCGTTCGCCACCCAGGGCGCGCGCTTCTGGGTGGTGCGGCCACGCATTGGCGTGGGCGGCGTGTCCGGTGTGGATACGCTGCTGTCGGGCAGTTTCATCGGCGCGGATTCCGGCGAATCGAAAGTGCCCGAGAAGTCCTTTGTCGGCCTGGAGCTGCCACCGCCGATCACCTACGACGAAAAGGGCAAGCGCTTTGTCCTGACCGCCAGCGACCTGGGGTCGCTGGATATTGGCTCGTCGATCTATTACCGCAAGATCCCGGTGGGCGAGGTGGTGTCCTTTGCCCTGCAGGGCGATGGCAAGGGCGTGGAGATTGGCGTGTTCGTGCAGGCCCCCTACGACAGCTTCGTCACCGCCGATACCCGCTTCTGGAACGCCAGTGGCGTCGACATGCAGATCGGTGCCAACGGCCTGAAGATCGATACCGAATCACTGTCGTCCATCCTGGTGGGCGGGCTGGCCTTTGGCTCGCCCGACCTCGCCCCGCAAGCCGAGCCCGCTGCCGACCAGGCGCGCTTCCAGCTGTTTGCCGACCGCGACACCGCCCTGGCACCGCCCAGTGGCCAGGCGCAGTACCTGCAGTTGCGCTTCGACCAGGCCATGCGCGGTCTGTCGGTGGGAGCCCCGGTGGAGTTCAAGGGTGTCGAGTTCGGCAGGGTCACTTCGGTCAAGCTCGACTACGATGCTGCCCGGCAGACTTTCCCGGTGGTGGTCGATGCGGTGATCTACCCGCAGCGGTTGGGGCCGGTGCACCGCAAGATGCTGTCCGTGTTCAAGCATGCAGAAGGCGACATGGACGGCGCACGGCGGCTGATCGGCACCTTCGTCGAGCACGGGCTGCGGGCCCAGGCGCGCAGCGGCAACCTGATCACCGGGCAGATGTTCATTTCCCTGGACTTCTACCCGGATGCCCCCAAAGTGGCCTTCGACAAGACTGCCGACCCCATCACCATCCCCACATTGCCCGGCAGCCTGGAGCAGTTGCAGGAGCAGCTGCAGCGGGTGGTGGAGCGCATCAGCAAGTTGCCGCTGGAGAGCATCGCCAACAACCTGGATGGCAGCCTGCGAGAGTTGCGCGCCAGCCTCAAGCAGTTCAATGGCCAGACGCTGCCGGACGTGAAGGTAGCGCTGGACGAAGTGCACAAGACCCTGCGCACGGCCAATTCGGCCATCTCCGAGGACTCACCGCAGCGCGAGCGGATGGGCGAAACCCTGGACGAACTGGAGCGCATGTCGCGTTCGCTGCGTGACCTTGCCGATTACCTGGGCCGGCACCCCGAGTCGCTGATACGTGGCCGGCCGAAAGCCGCCACTGCCACCGACCTTGAACCCTGAGGAGACAGCCGATGCATCGACTGCGCAATGTGTGTGGCGCCGGCCTGCTGGCCGTGCTGTCGGGCTGCAGCAGTACCCCGAACAACTATCACACGCTGGTACCGAGCGAGCCGATGCGCGACGGCGGCCAGCGCATCCAGGTGGAGAGGGTGGCCGTGCCACCGCAGGTGGACCGCCCGCAGCTGGTGGTGCGGCAAGGGCAGAGTGGCCTGGCCATCCTCGAAACGGAGTGGTGGGGGGCCAACCTGGTAGATGAGTTCCGCAGCGCCTTGCAGGACCAGTTGGGCGGGCCGGTGGGGGGCGGCAAGGCGTTGTTGCGGGTGGACGTGCAGCGCTTCGATAGCGTGCCGGGGCGCTACGCCTCGCTGGAAGCGGTATGGCGCCTGACACGTTCGGGTGAGGCCGAACTGACCTGCCGTACCTCGCTGCAGGAGCCAGCGGACAACAGCATCGCCAGCCTGGTCAATGCTCACCAGGCCAACCTGCGCAAACTGGCCGAGGTGGTGCGGGGCAGTGCCAGGCAGGGCAGCTGTGCCCGACCTGCCTGACGGGCACCTGTGGGAGCGGCAGTGTGTCGTGAAAGGGGCGCAAAGCGCCCCCGGCAATTTCAACGACAAAACAATCAGTTCAGGCGCCCAGCGTTCTGTGTCTTGCCACTACTGACCGTCTCCTGCTCCCGCTCGGCCTTGTCCAGCGGCAAGTCGTCGAACTCGCGCAGGCCATCCTTGCGGTACGGGTCGCCAATCCAGCGCGGTGCCACCACGAACTGCGGGCTCACCAGGCTCTTGGCCGGTTCGTAACGGTCATAGCTCAGCCCGGCCAGGTCGGACAGGGTATGGATCAGGTGCGAGCTGCTGTAAGGGCGGTCGGCCATCGCCTGCAAGTCGCGCGGGTGCTCGGCCTGCCAGCTGGGCGAAGTCCACAGCAGGAAGGGGATGGTGTACATCGGCCGGGTCGGCGCGCCTTCGTTGCGCCCCAGGCGGTCGTGGTTGCCAGAGCTGTATACATCTTCACCATGGTCGGACAGGTACAGCAGGAAACCATTGGCGGTACTGGCCGAATAACGCTTGATCAGGCTCGACACCACGTAGTCGTTGTAGCGCACCGCGTTGTCATAGAAGTTGTAGGTTTGCACCTGGTCGTCCGTCAGCTTGGCGGGCACCCCCTGGCGGTCGTTGAAATGCGCGTAGTCGTCGGGGTAGCGGTAGCGATAGTCCATGTGCGTACCCAACAGGTGCACGATGATGAACTTGTTCGGCGCCGGGTCCTGCAGGGCCTTCTCGAACGGTGTCAGCACCACATCGTCGTACTGGCTGGCATTCTGGTTGCGCTGGTTGTTCAGGTACACCGGCGCGTCCGTCTGCTGCGAAAAGGTGGTCAGCATGGTGTTGCGCTTGGTCATGGTCTGCTGGTTGGTGATCCAGAAGGTCTTGTAGCCGGCCTGCTTCATCAGGTTGATCAGCGACGGGTCGGTGAGGAAGCGGTCCGGGTTCTGCTCGTTGCCGAAGGTGAGGATCTGCTGCATGACTTCGATGGTGTACGGGCGTGGCGACACGACGTTGCTGAACACCGTCAGGCTCTTGTCGCTGGCGGCCAGCGCATCGAGGTTGGGTGTGGTGTCGCGGTTGTAGCCGTACAGGTGCATGTGCTCGCGGGTGGTGGATTCGCCCAGCACCAGCACCAGCGTGCGTGGCGCTGCACCGCTGTTGTCACGCAGGTTCTGCAGGGGCGGCAGCGCGGCGTTCTGGGCCAGCAGTTCCTGCATGTTGTCCAGCTGCTGGCGGTACTGGCGGTAGCCGACCAGTAATTGCCAGGGCACGGCGGGTTCCATGCGCTGTTGCACTTTTTCCGCCGCGTCGGCGAAGCTGCGCTCCTGGGTCACCATCTGCTTGTAGAACGGGTACACCAGGTTGGCCAGCAGCAACAGGGCGACCACCGGCAGGCGGCTGCGCAGTGGCAGGCTGACCGGGCGTACGCGCTTCCACAACAGCACCGCCACCAGCGTGTACAACAGCAGTGCCAGGCCCAGCCAGGCGCTGAAGTACTGGCTGAAGTACTCACCGGCCTCGGCGGTGTTGGACTCGAACATCACGAAGATGACGCTTTGCGAGAACTCCTGGCGGTAGATGCCGAAGTAGCTCAGCCCCACCAATGAAGCGGCCCACAGCACCAGGCCGATGACCGCTGCCGTGGCGCGGGTGAAGCGCGGCAGCAGCAGTACCGGTGCCAGCCACAGGCTGCTGAGGAAGAATGCATCGCGAAAACCGGCGAACCCGGTGGTGCCACTGAACAGCAGCAGCGCCTGGGTCACGCCCGAGAAGTACCAGAAGAACAGCAAAAGCCAGCCCAGGCCGGCCCAGTCCACGCGCTTGGGCGAGGAGGGGGATGGAGTGTGTGACACGTATGCCTCGTCGTACTTGGCAGCCAGCGGATGTGCCCGTGACCGGAAAGGGCGTGACGCTAATCTGCCGGGTGTGAAAATAACGTCAACGAGACGCTGGCCCAGGCAAGGTATGATGTGCCCAGCCAAACCAGACTGACAGGTCGAGTGAGAATGAACCGTCGCAAGAAGATCAAGCAGCTAATGCAGGCGCATGCCAAGAAGGCCAGCGCCAAGCTGGCGCCGCGCAAGCCCAAGTACATTTGCAAGGCCGACCGGTTGAAGATGGAGGCCGAGGTGGCGGGGGATACCCCAGGCCTTACGGAGAACTGATGCCTGTCACGCGACCCTGTGGGAGCGGCCTTGTGTCGCGATAGGGCCGCAGAGCGGCCCCAGGTTTCAGCATTACGGCAACCAACGCTGGGGCTGCTGGGCAGCCCTTTCGCGACACAAGGCCGCTCCCACATCGAGCGCGCCAACTGCGGATCAACGATCAACGGCGGTAGTAACGGTGGTCGTCATTGTAGCGGTGGTGCATGGCCCGCTCATGGCGGTGCTCCCAGTCGCGGCGCCGTTCCCAGTCGCGTCGGCGTTCCCAGTCTCGCCGGCGCTCCCAATCACGGCGGGCCTGCTCGCGGCGCCACTGTTCGCGGCGCCAGTCGCTGCGGTGGTCGTGCCAGCGGTCGTCATCGTGAGCCAGCAGCGTGGCTGGCTGTGCGGCCACACTGGCTACCCTGGACCAGGGGTTGCCGGCAGGCTGCAACGGTGATTGAACCGCCGGGGCAGCCACTACGGGCGCCTTCATTTGTGTTGCCGATGCCGTGCCCATCGCCGCGAACGAGAACAGGCCGAGCAGCATCAACCTTGCGACATGCATTTTCATGAGCGAAGCCAACCTCTGATAACAATTGAGCCATCTGGCCAGCAGGTGGTCGGCGAACCTTGTCTCGCGTTCCGCTACCTTTCTGTGCCTCCCACATAGACCGGTAAACGGGAAAAAGTTCGCTGCGGCAACAAGTTGTACAACTTTTGCGCTTCAAAAAAGATGGTCAAGTGGCAGCGGGGCTCATTTACCATGGCGGCTGTTTTCAGCCATTGCCAAGGATACCCACCATGAGCGCCCCTCAGTTCCGCACCCCCACAGCCGCCGACGCCGAACGCTGCTACGCCATCGAGATCGGTGCCTATGAAGGCGATGAGGCGGCCACGCTGGAGAAGATCCGCACCCGCATCGCGCAATACCCGCAGGGCTTTCTGGTATTGGAAAACGCGGGCGAGATCGTTGGTTTCATCAACAGCGGCTGTGCCCACGAAGTGGTGATGTCCGACGAGGCATTCAAGGAGCTGGTCGGGCATGACCCGGCGGCGCCAAACGTGGTGATCATGTCGGTGGTGGTGGACCCGGCGCACCAGGGCAAAGGCTACGCCAAGCGGTTGATGGAAGAATTCATCCTGCGCATGAAAGCTGCGGGCAAGCTGACCATTCACCTGATGTGCAAGGAGCAGCATGTGGCGTTGTACCAGAAGCTGGGGTATCAGTACGTGAAACCCTCGCCGTCGGACCACGGCGGCATGGCCTGGCATGAGATGGTCATGTTCCTCTGAGTTCGCAAAACACGGAGGCTTTGCCAGCGATGGGCCGCAAAAGCGGCCCCTGATGGCCGCTTATTCGCCGCTGACCAGCTGGCGTGCCAGCTGGTTGTGGCGCTCCAGCACCCGTGGCAGGTCAACCGTGGCCAGCTGGCCGTCCTTCACCACCACACGGCCATTGATGACACTGGTATGCACCTGGGTCGGGGTGCAGAACACCAGCGCCGCCAGCGGGTCATGGTGGCCACCGGCATAGGCCACGTGGCCGAGGTCGAAGGCGACGAAGTCGGCCACCATGCCTGGGGCCAGGGCTCCGATGTCATTGCGGTTGAGCACCTTGGCACCGCCGAGCGTTGCAATTTCCAGCGCCTCGCGTGCAGTCATCGCGTCGGGGCCGAAGCCCACCCGTTGCAGCAGCAAGGCCTGGCGCACTTCACCGATCATGCTGGCGCCGTCGTTGGATGCCGAACCGTCGACCCCAAGGCCCACCGGCACCCCGTGGTCGCGCATCTTGCGCACCGGGGCGATGCCCGAGGCCAGACGCATGTTCGAGCATGGGCAGTGGGCGACACCCGTGCCGGTGCGGGCGAACAGCTCGATGCCATGCTGGTCGAGTTGCACACAGTGGGCGTGCCATACGTCGTGGCCGACCCAGCCGAGGTCCTCGGCATACTCGGCAGGGGTCATGCCGAACTTCTCGCGGCTGTAGGCGATGTCGTTGACGTTTTCGGCCAGGTGGGTGTGCAACGACACCCCGTACTGGCGCGCCAGCACGGCAGCTTCGCGCATCAGGTCGCGGCTGACCGAGAACGGCGAGCAGGGCGCCACCACGATGCGGCGCATCGAGCCGTGGCTGGCGTCGTGATAGTCCTCGATAAGGCGCTGGGATTCCTTGAGGATGTCGGCTTCCTTTTCCACCACCGAATCAGGCGGCAGGCCGCCCTGGCTGCGGCCCACGCTCATGCTGCCGCGCGCGGCGTGGAAGCGCATGCCGATCTCGTCGGCGGCATGGATGCTGTCGTCGAGCTTGCAGCCGTTGGGGTAGATGTACAGGTGGTCGCTGGAGGTGGTGCAGCCGGACAGGATCAGTTCGGCCATGGCGGTCTGGGTCGACACCGCGATCATTTCGGGGGTCAGGCGTGCCCAGATCGGGTACAGGTTGGTCAACCAGTTGAACAGCTCGCCGTCCTGGGCCGCCGGCACCACGCGGGTGAGGCTCTGGTACATGTGGTGGTGGGTGTTGACCAGGCCAGGGATGACCACCTTGCCGGCCATGTCCAGCACCACATCGGCGTGCTGTGGCAGGGTGTCGCTGGGGCCGACCTGGCGGATCAGGTTGCCTTCGATGAACATTCCGCCGTTCTTGATCTCGCGGCGCTCGCCGTCCATGGTGACCAGAAGTTCGGCGTTTTTGATCAGTAACGTTCTTGGAGCATTTGTAGATGACATGGCTTAAGCCTGCCGCAATACGCATCGGCGATTACCGATGTCATAGGCGCATGGCATTGTAAGCAAGAGTTTTGCGGATTGTATACAGGGGTGGTGATCCTGTGCTGGCCTCTTCGCGGGTAAACCCGCTCCCACAGGTACTACACAGAATTCAAGCACTGTGCAGTACCTGTGGGAGCGGGTTTACCCGCGAAGAGGCCAGCACAGGCTACCTCAATGTCAGATCAAACCGCCCCACGGCTGGCGACCCCATCCACCAACCGCGCAATCCCAAGCGGGTTGGCACTTTTCAGCGCATCCGGCAACAGCGCATCCGGGTAGTTCTGGAAGCACACCGGGCGCAGGAAGCGGTCGATGGCCAAGGTACCGACCGAAGTACCACGGGCATCAGAGGTGGCCGGGTATGGCCCGCCATGCACCATCGCGTCCGATACCTCGACGCCGGTCGGGTAGCCGTTCAGCAGCAGGCGCCCGGCCTTGCGTTCCAGCAGCGGCACCAGCGTGGCAAAGGCACGCAGGTCGTCCGGTTCGGCAATCAGTGTGGCTGTCAGCTGCCCTTGCAAGTGGCGCAGCGCTTCGGCCAGTTGCTGGGCATCGGCTACTTCCACCACCACCGTGGTTGGGCCGAACACTTCTTCCTGCAGCAGCGGGTCGCTGTCCAGCAGCAGGCTCACATCCGCCTTGAACAACTGGGGCTGGGCCTGCTTGCCGGCTTGTGGCTGCCCGGCCAGGTGCTGGATGCCAGGGTGCGCCAGCAGGTGCTGTACACCGTTCTGGTAGCTGCGCAGGGTGCCGGCGTTGAGCATGGTCTGCGGTGCCTGGTCGGCCATGCGCGCCACCAGTGTGTGCACGAAGCGCTCGAACTGCGGCGACTTGATGCCCACCACCAGGCCCGGGTTGGTGCAGAATTGCCCGCAACCCAGCACCACCGAGGCGGCCAGTTCGCCGGCTACCTGCTCGCCACGGGTTTGCAGCGCCTGGGGCAGGACGATTACCGGGTTGATGCTGCTCATTTCGGCGAATACCGGAATCGGCTGCGGGCGCGCAGCAGCCATGTCGCACAGGGCGCGGCCACCACGCAGCGAACCGGTGAAGCCTACCGCCTGGATGGCCGGGTGCTTGACCAGAGCCTCGCCCACGCCGGCGCCATAGATCATGTTGAACACGCCTGCTGGCATGCCACTGCCGGCTACCGCGCGGTCGATGGCCGCGGCCACGTGGGCGGCGGTCAGCATGTGCCCGCTGTGGGCCTTGAACACCACCGGGCAGCCGGCCGCCAGCGCCGAGGCGGTGTCACCGCCGGCGGTGGAAAAGGCCAGCGGAAAGTTGCTGGCACCGAATACGGCCACCGGGCCGACGCCGATGCGGTACTGGCGCAGGTCCGGACGTGGCAGCGGGGTGCGCTCGGGCAGCGCGCGGTCGATGCGCGCACCGAGGAAGTCGCCACGGCGCACCACATCGGCGAACAGCCGTAGCTGGTTGCTGGTGCGGGCGCGCTCGCCGCGGATGCGTGCCTCGGGCAGCGCGGTTTCGCGCATCACATGCTGGACAAAGTCATCAGCCAGTGCGTCCAGTTCATTGGCGATGGCGTCGAGGAAGGCGGCGCGCTGTGCCGGGCTGGTGCTGCGGTAGGCCGGGTAGGCGGCCTCGGCGGCCAGTACGGCGGCATCGACTTCGTCGCCGGTCGCCTGGTGGAAGGCGTATGGCAGCGGCTCGCCGGTGTGGGCGTCGACGCTGTTCAGCAGCACGTCACCGTTGCCGCTGAGCTGGCCGGCGATATGGTTCAGGCGATGTTCGATGGACATTTCGTTTCCCGTTGGCAATGACAGTCGTTGGGCTGGGACTGTAGGGGGTGAAATGTGTGCTGAATAATGATTAATGCGGATCAGGTGATAACAGATCGTTATCGCAACGGCCTTCTCCAAAAGTTTCCATCGTATGCACGGCCCCCTGTGGGAGCGGGTTCACCCGCGAACACCGGCGAAGCCGGTGCCATCCACCGAGTCGCCTGCTTCGCGGGTAAACCCGCTCCCACAGGGACCGCGCAAATGCTCGAAAGCGCGTGGGTCACTCGGCCATCTGCAACTCCGGCAACTTCACCCGGAACGCCCGGGTAAGCCCCAGCAGCACCACAAGGCCCATGCCCATCCAGCACAAACCGATGGTGAACGACAGGCTGGTCAGGCTGCTCCACAGCCACAGCGTGCTGAGAAAGCCCAGGCCGGGAATGGCGCCATACAGCAGGTAGTTGCGACCACCACGCAGCTTGTGGTCGACAAGGTAGTGCTTGACCACGGCCAGGTTCACCGCCGAGAAGGCGAACAGCGCGCCAAAGCTGATCATGTTGGCCACCGTATCGAGGGTGATCACCAAGGCAATCAGCGACAGCAGGCTGACCAGCAGGATGGCCGTGGCCGGTACGCGCTTTTTCGTCACCAGCTGGCCGAACGCACGGGGCAATGCACCGTCGCGGCCCATGGCGAACAGCACCCGCGACACGCTGGCCTGGGACACCATGGCCGAGGCGAAGCAGCCGGCCACGTAGGTGGCGGTGAAGGCGGTCACCAGCAGCTCGCCGCCGACCCGGCGCATCACGTCCACCGATGCCGAGTCCGGGTCGGCGAAGCTGCCCCAGTCAGGGAACACCATCTGTGCGCAGTACGACACCACCAGGAACAACATGCCGCCGATCAGCGACACGGCGAGAATCGCCACGGGAATGCGGTAGGTGGGGTTGCTGGTTTCCTCGGCCATGGTCGAGACCGCGTCGAAGCCCAGGAACGACAGGCACAGCACGGCGGCGCCGGTCATGATCAACGGCACGCTGAAGCCTTCGTGGTGGAAGGGCGCCAGCAGCGACACCGGCTGCGCCTGCCCGCTGAGGTTGTGGATGGACAGGGCGACGAACACGATGATGAACACCAGTTGCATCACCACCAGGATCCAGTTGACCCGGGTGATCGACTCGATGCCGATCAGGTTGAGGAAGGTGACCAGGGCAATGGAGCCCGCCACCCAGACCCAGGCGTGGATGGCCGGGAAGTACTCCGACATGTAGATGCCGATCAGCAGGTAGCTGAGCAGCGGCAGGAAGATGTAGTCGAGCAGCAGGGTCCAACCGGCGATGAAGCCGATATGGCTGCCGAAGGCCTTGCGGGTGTAGGTGTAGACCGAGCCGGAGTAGGGGTGGGCCTGGACCATGCGGCCGTAGCTGTAGGCGGTCAGCAGCATGGCGGCGAGGGTCAGCAGGTAGGCGGTGGGCAGGTGCCCCTTGGTCATCTGGGTGACCAGCCCGTAGGTGGTGAATACTGCGAGGGGGACCATGTAAGCCAGGCCGAACAGCACCAGGGCGGGCAGCCCCATGGACTTGCGGAAACGGCCGTTGCTGGCGGTGGGTTGCGACGGGCTATGTGCAGGGCTATGGGCTGTACTTGTTGTTGTATGCATTGCTAACTCCTGAAAAGGGATGCAGGACGCCGCGGTATGCGAGCGGGCTCGATACCGGTGGGTGTTGTGCAAGGAGGTCGAGCGAGTGGCTCGCAGCGCTGGGGCGGGTTGATGCTCCCACACCCCGCCGGTACCCGGAATCACCCTTTGGGGTGAGCCGGGAAACGGCTTTGCCTGCTCACCCCAAAGGGTGATTTCGGTGTTTGCAATGCCATGGGAGTATCTGGCCAACGACGCACCGCACTGGCGGCGGTGCCTTTACTTGAGACGGCAGGCCCACAGTGACTGATCAATTGCTTTCGCAACAGTGGTTCGAGCACCTGGCCAAGGTTACCGAGGCGATCGGCCGACCGGGCTTTGCCGCCACCCTGTTTACTGCACTTGGCGTGATCCGGCCGATCCAGGCGACCACGGTGTACCTGTACCCGCACGACGGCATGCCCTGCGCGCTGTTCGAGCAGGACGACAAGGCGCCCTGGCAGCCCGAGGGCAATGTCAGCCGCTACCTGTCCGGTTTTTATCTGCTCGACCCGTTCTACGGGGCCTGTGTGGAGCAGGTCGAGTCCGGTTGCTACGGCCTGTTCGAAGTGGCGCCCGACCAGTTCGAGGTCAGCGAGTACTACCAGTCGTTCTACCGGCACTCGCACCTGGAGGATGAGCTCAACTACATCCTGCAGGTCGCACCCAGGCAGAGCCTGGCGGTATCGCTGGCGTTCACCGACAAGCTCGATGGGCAAACCCGTGCGTTGTTCGCGCTTATCACGCCCTGGGTGCTGGCGGTGCTCGGCAAGCACTTCGCCGGGCTGGACAGCCGCGCCGGGCGCTTCGAGAACATCCTCGAGCAGCGCATCCACGCGGCGCTGAACAACTTCGGCAGCTCGCTGCTGACCGAGCGTGAATGCCGTATCGCCCAGTTGATCCTGCGTGGCCACTCGACCAAGTCGCTGGCCGAGCGCCTGGCGGTGTCGGAGGACACCATCAAGTCACACCGCAAGAACGTCTACGCCAAGCTCGACATCGGCACCCAGTCCGAGTTGTTCTCCCTGTTCATCGACGCGCTGGCCAATGCCCAGGGCGTGCTGGGCAAGGACCCGCTGGAAAGCTACATGGGCAAGCTGCGCTGAGCGCAAGCCACCCTGCAACCCCACCGCAAAGGAAAACCAACAATGAATGCGCCTTTCGCCCCGCAACGCCAGACCCGCGACTACCAGGCAGCCGATGCCGCGCACCACATCCATGCCTTCCTCGATCAGAAGGCGCTGAACGCCGAAGGGCCGCGCGTGATCGTCGGCGGCGAACGCCTGCACCTGTGGGACAGCGAGGGCAAGCGCTACCTGGACGGCATGTCCGGCCTGTGGTGCACCCAGCTCGGCTACGGCCGTCGCGACCTGACCGCCGCCGCTGCCACGCAGATGGACCAGCTGGCCTACTACAACATGTTCTTCCACACCACCCACCCGGCGGTGATCGAACTGTCCGAGCTGCTGTTCAGTCTGTTGCCGGGGCACTACAGCCACGCGATCTACACCAACTCCGGCTCCGAGGCCAACGAGGTACTGATCCGTACCGTGCGCCGCTACTGGCAGGTAGTTGGCCAGCCGAACAAGAAGATCATGATCGGCCGCTGGAACGGTTACCACGGTTCGACCCTGGCTGCCACGGCGCTGGGTGGCATGAAGTTCATGCACGAAATGGGCGGGTTGATCCCGGATGTGGCGCACATCGACGAACCCTACTGGTACGCAGAGGGCGGCGACCTGACCCCGGCCGAGTTCGGCCGCCGCTGCGCCCTGCAGCTGGAGGAGAAAATCCTCGAACTGGGTGCCGAGAACGTTGCCGGCTTCATCGCCGAGCCGTTCCAGGGCGCCGGCGGCATGATCTTCCCGCCGGAAAGCTACTGGCCCGAGATCCAGCGCATCTGCCGCCAGTACGATGTGTTGCTGTGCGCCGATGAAGTGATCGGCGGCTTTGGCCGCACTGGCGAATGGTTCGCCCACGAGTACTTCGGCTTCGAGCCCGACACCCTGTCGATCGCCAAGGGCCTGACCAGCGGCTACGTGCCCATGGGCGGGCTGGTGCTGAGCAAGCGCATTGCCGAGGCACTGGTGGAGCGGGGCGGGGTGTTCGCCCACGGCCTGACCTATTCCGGCCACCCGGTGGCGGCGGCGGTGGCCATTGCCAACCTGAAGGCGCTGCGTGACGAAGGCATCGTGCGCCAGGTAAAGGACGACACCGGGCCGTACCTGCAGCGCATCCTGCGCGAGGTGTTTGCCGACCACCCATTGATCGGCCAGGTGCAGGGCGCCGGTTTGGTGGCGGCGCTGCAGTTCGCCGAGCACAAGCCGACGCGCAAGCGCTTTGCCAACGAGAACGACCTGGCATGGCAGTGCCGCACCTTCGGTTTCGAGGAAGGGGTGATCATTCGCTCGACCCTGGGCCGGATGATCATGGCGCCGGCGCTGATCGCCAACCACAGCGAGCTGGACGAGCTGGTGGAGAAGACCCGCATTGCCGTGGACCGCACGGCGCGCATGGTCGGCAAGCTCTAAAAACCTGCGAGAGCTCCGCAGCCCCTGTGGGAGCGGGTTCACCCGCGAACACCGGCGAAGCCGGTGCCATGCACCGAGTTGCATTCTTCGCGGATGAACCCGCTCCCACAGGAATCATGTAGGCCGCTAGATAAAGATCTGCTCCAATGTTCATCAGGAGTTCCAATGTACACACTCGAATTCTGGCAACAACGTGCCTCGGACCTCTACCTCCCGGCCAATGCACTGATCGACGGCAAGCCCGTCAACGCACAGGACGGCGCCACGTTCGCCGCCATCAACCCCGCCACCAACAAGGTACTGGCCCAGGTCAGCGCCTGTGGCCAGGCCGAGGTCGACCTGGCCGTTGCCAGCGCCCGCCGGGCTTTCGAGCAAGGCCCGTGGGCGCGCATGGCCCCAACTGAACGCAAGAAAGTGCTGCTGCGCCTGGCCGAGCTGATCATGGCCCATCGCGAAGAACTGGCCCTGCTCGACTCGCTGAACATGGGCAAGCCGGTCATGGACGCCTACAACATCGATGTGCCGGGCTCGGCGCAGGTGTTCGCCTGGTACGGCGAGGCGCTGGACAAACTGTATGACCAGGTGGCACCCACCGCGCCCGACGCCTTGGCCACCATCACCCGCGAAGCCCTCGGCGTGGTCGCCGCCGTGGTGCCGTGGAACTTCCCGCTCGATATGGCCGCCTGGAAGCTCGCCCCGGCACTGGCTGCCGGCAACAGCGTGGTCCTCAAGCCCGCCGAGCAATCACCGTTCTCGGCCCTGCGCCTGGCCCAGCTGGCGCTGCAGGCCGGTGTGCCGGAAGGCGTGCTGAACGTGGTGCCGGGCCTGGGCGAACAGGCCGGGCAAGCGCTGGGCCTGCACCCGGACGTGGATTGTCTGGTATTCACTGGCTCCACCCAGGTGGGCAAGTACTTCATGCAGTACTCGGCACAGTCCAACCTCAAGCAGGTGTGGCTGGAGTGCGGCGGCAAGAGCCCCAACCTGGTGTTCGAAAACTGCCAGGACCTGGACCTGGCGGCGGAAAAGGCGGCATTCGGTATCTTCTTCAACCAGGGCGAGGTGTGCTCGGCCAATTCGCGGCTGTACGTGCAGCGCTCGATCCATGACGAGTTCATCGAGCGCCTGCAGGCCAAGGCGCGCCAGTGGCTGCCAGGCAACCCGCTGGACCCGGCGAGCCGGGCCGGTGCGATTGTCGATGCCGGGCAGACGGGCCGCATCGAAGCTGCCATCGCCCGCGCCGGGCAGGAGGGGGCGCGGTTGGTATGCGGTGGTCGCCGCCTGACTATCGACGGTTCGGACAATTACATCGAGCCGACCATTTTTGCCGGGGTCGATGGCCGTATGAGCCTGGCGCGGGAAGAGGTATTCGGGCCGGTGCTGGCGGTCAGTGCCTTCGACAGTGAAGAGCAGGCCGTGCGCCTGGCCAACGACAGCATCTACGGCTTGGCGGCGTCGGTGTGGAGCGATGACTTCAACCAGGTGCACCGAGTGGCACGGGCGTTGAAAGCCGGCACCGTGTCGGTGAACACGGTCGATGCGCTGGACGTGACGTTGCCGTTCGGCGGTGGCAGGCAGTCCGGGTTTGGCCGCGACCTGTCGCTGCATTCGTTCGACAAGTATTCGCAGCTCAAGACCACCTGGTACCAGTTGCGCGCCTGATACCCTGAAGGCATACCCAGGACCTGTAGGAGCGGCCTTGTGTCGCGATAGGGCTGCAAAGCAGCCCCAGGGTTTCAGCACGGATGCACAAATTGCCGGGGCTGCTTTGCAGCCCTATCGCGACACAAGGCCGCTCCTACAAGGGCCAGTGCTGGCTAGAAGAGCCATGCAAGACTAAATTTCTTCTCTAACCCGGCAAAAAGCCCGTCCGCCCTCTACACTGCTGCGGGTATCAGCCAAGGCAATGTGCCATACATGGAGTACCTGTGATGGGCTGCGTGTCGAATGGTCGTGCTGCTGGCAACGCCGAACGTGGCATTTCACTACAGTGGCTGGTGGCACTCGCCATCGTACTGGGCATGTTGTTGCTCGGCGCCGCCCTGGCCTGGCAGGGCTATCACGGCATTCGCCAGACCTTGGTGGCCGCAGCGGGTGATTCTGCCCAGCAAATTGGCAAGACCATCGACGAACGCGCTCGGCGCCTGATCGACCCGGTGCACAGCAGTATCCGCCTGCTCGCCCACAACCCGTCTGCGCAAAACTCGGCGCAGCGCCTGGAACGCTTGCCGCAACTGGTCGAGACGCTGGAAGCCAACCGCATGCTCAGTGCTGCCTACATGGGTTACCCCAGTGGTGATTTCCTGCTGGTGCGGCGCCTTCGCGATCCGCAGTTGCTGCAGCGTTTCGCTGCGCCGCCGGGCTCGGCATTTCTGGTGCAGAGCGTCAGCCGTGAGGGTGGAGCGGTGCAGGGTGAATGGCGCTTCTACGACCGCGCGCTGAACCTTTTGCAGGCCCAGGCCAAGCCCCAATACCGCTACGACCCGCGCACGCGCCCATGGTTTGTCGAAGCCAGCGCCCAGCCCACCACCGTGCTGACCCACCCCTATGTGTTCTTCACCACCCGCGAGATCGGCCTGACCATGGCCCAGCGCAGCGTCGACGGTGGGGCGGTGATCGGCATGGACGTTTCGGTCGACGACCTGGCCAGCGAGACCCAGGGCCTGCGCATGACACCCGGCACCGAGATCGTCGTGGTCGACGATCAGGGCAGTGTGGTGGCCTACCCGGAACTGCAGCGGGTAATCGTGCACGAAGGGCAGGCCGCACGCTTGTCGCGTATCGGTGAACTGGGCATTCCCAGCCTGGAGCATCTTTACGCCGACCTGCCGCAAGGTACCCGGCCGCAGCCTTACCAGGTGGACGGTCAGACCTGGTATGGCATGCATGTGCAACTGACCAACCTGGCCGGGCAGGACCTGCAGGTGCTGATTGCCGTGCCAGGCCATGAATTGCTGGCCGGTGCGCGCAAGGTACTGCTCGAGCAGTTGCTCTGGACCGCTGCCCTGATAAGCGTGCTGCTGGTGCTCGGTGGTGTGCTCGGCCGGCGTATCGGCCGCCCGTTGCGGCTGCTGGCTGAGCAGGTACAAGGCCTGGCAGGCTTTGATTTCAGCCGCGAAGTCGGGGTGCGCTCGCGGGTGTCCGAGGTGCGTGAGCTGAGCCGCGTGCTTGGCCGCATGTCCGGGACCATCCGCAGCTTCCAGGCGATTACCCTCACACTCAGCAGCGAGCGCGACCTGGAGCGCATGCTCGACGGTGTGTTGACCCATCTGGTGGAAGCCGCCGGGGTCGATGCCGGCGTGGTGTACCTGTTCGATGCCGAACACGCCTTGCTGCGCCTGGCCGCCGCCTGCCGTGGCGAGCAGTACCCTGGCGAGCTGGCCGTGGACGAGACGGCCCAGCAGCACCTGGCCGCGGCGGTGACCCAGGCCCTCGGCCTGCATGAGGGCAGCATGGCCTTGGTGTTGAATGACCGTAGCCAGGCGCTGTTGGGCATCCTGGTCCTGCAACTGGGCGATGGGCCTGTACACGAACAGGCAGGCCAGCCGTTCCGCAGCTTTGTTGCGGAACTGTCCGGGGTGGCGGCGGTGGCTATCGAGACGCGCCAGCTGGCCGAAGCCCAGCAACGCCTGCTGGATGCCATGATCAAGCTGCTGGCCGATGCCATCGATGCCAAGAGCCCCTATACCGGCGGCCATTGCGAGCGGGTGCCTCAACTGGCGCAGATGCTGCTGGACCAGGCGGTGGCGGCCGAAACCGGCCCGTATGCCAGCTTCAGCATGACCACGGCTGAACGCTACGAATTCCACGTGGCGGCCTGGCTGCACGACTGCGGCAAGGTCACCAGCCCCGAGTATGTGGTGGACAAGGCGACCAAGCTGGAAACCTTGTACAACCGTATCCACGAGGTACGCATGCGTTTCGAGGTGCTCTGGCGGGATGCCGGGCTGGCCTATTGGCAAGGCCTGGCCAGCGGTGGCGACCAGCAGGCGCTGCAAGCCACCCTGGCGCGCAGCCAGGCTCAGTTGCAGGACGACTTCGCCTTCGTCGCCCAGGCCAACATTGGCGGCGAGTTCATGCAGGACGCCGACATCGAACGCCTGCAGCAGATTGGCCAGCGCTGCTGGCAGCGCCATTTCGACAACCGCCTGGGCATTTCCCGTGATGAAGCGGAACGCTTTGCCGGCGTACCTGCGCCTGCGCTACCGGTTGACGAGCCACTGCTGGCCGACCGCCCTGAGCATCGCGTGCCCTGGGGCCCCCGCAAGCCGCCGGTGGCCAAGGACGACCCGCGCAACCGCTGGGGCTTCGACATGCGCCTGCCGGCCTGCGCCAGCAATTACGGCGAGCTGTACAACCTGGCGATCCGTCGCGGCACGCTGAATGATGAGGAACGCTTCAAGATCAACGAGCACATCGTGCAGACCATCATCATGCTCAGTTCCTTGCCGTTCCCCCGTCAGCTCAAGCGGGTGCCGGACATTGCCGGCAACCACCACGAGAAAATGGACGGCAGCGGCTACCCGCGCCGGCTGGGCGAGCAGGACCTGGGCATTGCCGAGCGGGTGATGGCGATTGCCGACATCTTCGAGGCGCTGACCGCGGCCGACCGGCCCTACAAGGCGCCGAAGACCTTGTCCGAGTCGGTGAAGATCCTGGTAGGCATGGCCCGCGACGGGCACATCGACGGGCAGTTGCTGGAGCTGTTTCTCAGCAGTGGGGTGTACCGCCAGTATGCCGAGCGCTTCCTGCGGGCCGAGCAGATCGACGAGGTGGACGTGGCGTACTGGTTGGAGCAGATGCGTTGCCCGGCTTGAGCAAAAGTCCCCGATCCACCCACACCCCCATTTCTTCGAAGACACCTTGATCCAGGTGCAGATGCCCAATGGGCGCAGCACGTTGCATTAAGGCTTTATTGATGTGTCGCCAGGGCAGGCCTCTTCGCGGGTGAACCCGCTCCCACAGGATCACCACAGACTTCAAGACTTGCACAGTACCTGTGGGAGCGGGTTTACCCGCGAAAGGGCCGGCTCAGGCACTCCAGATATTTCAGGGGGATTGAATAATGACCACAGAAGACACTCAATTCACTGTCGGCAAGACCACGTTCTACCAAAGGCGCAGATGGATGATGCCGAGCTGGGCATGAAGCAGTGAGAGTTTGCCTCCGGGGCGCATGAGGGCCGCAAGGCGTTTGCCGTGGCAGTTTTAGCGCCTGTGAGATCGAGCGCCGCCCGCGCGGCGCTTCGCGGGGCAAGCCCGCTCCCACATTTGTTGCAACGTGCCAAACCTGTCAGGCCATGGTTGCCAGCCTTGTTGCCTTTGTGCGGTTTCCCGGCTGGCGCTACCGCCGCTTCTCCGGTCTCAAACTCTCCACCAAAGCGGGCAACGCCTCTCCCACAGGCATGGCCACGTTGCAACAAATGTGGGAGCGGGCTTGCCCCGCGAAGCGCCGCGCGGGCGGCGCTCGATCTCACAGGCGCTGCAAAATTGCCGGCCTTACCTTACTTCACTCATACCCCTGCGCCCCGGCAATATGCCGCCCGGCCACATAGCCAAAGGTCAGCGCCGGGCCCAGGTTGATGCCACCCGACGGGTACCAGCCGCCAAACACGCTGGCCATGTCGGTACCCGCTGCATACAGGCCTGCAATCGGCTGCCCAGCCTCATCCAGCACCCGGGCATTGCCGTCGGTGCGCAGCCCGGCAAAGGTACCAAAGCAACCGGGCTGCACCTTCACCGCATAGAACGGCCCATGCTCGATGGGCGCCACGCAAGGGTTTGGCCCTTTGTGCTGTGGGTCGCCCTGCTTGCGGTTGAACGGTGTGGAACCACGGCCGAACGCCGGATCCTGGCCGTTGCGGGCATGGTTGTTGAAGTCGCTGACCGTGGCGCGCAACCCTATCGGGTCGATGCCGCAGGCCTCGGCCAGCTGCTCGAGGGTGGCGCCTTGCTTGAGGTAGCCACTGCGCACATGCGGCCACACCGGCAGCGGCGCCGGGCGGGCGTGGCCCAGGCCGTAGCGGCGCAGGAAGCGATGGTCGCAAATCAGCCACGAACATACCTCTTCGCCCTGCGGTACAGCCGCGACCATCGCTGATACATAGTCGTAGTAGCCATGCGCTTCGTTGACGAAACGTTTGCCATTGGCCAGTACACCGATGATGCCCGGTTTGCCGCGTTCGATGATGTGCGGGAAGTGGCCAACGCTGCCGTCGCGGTGCGGCACTCGCGAAACCGGCGCCCAGGCCACTGGCGACTTCAGGTCGGTGGCGACCACACCGCCGGCCGACTCGCCCAGGCGCAGGCCATCGCCCGAACAACCTTTGGGGGGCAGGGCCAGGTTGTCGTGGCCGCTGGCATCGCGCGGAAACAATTGCCGGCGCCGGGCGTTGTCGTTAGGGAAACCACCCGCCGCGAGCACCACGGCCTTGGCACGGATCAGTTGCTCGCCCTGTGGTGTAGCCACCAGCGCCCCGCGCACCTCGCCATCCTCGACCAACAGGCGTTTGGCCGGTGCCGACTCCTGTAGCTGCACGCCCAAGTCCTGCGCCGACCTGGCCAGGCGGGCCACCAGTGCCACGCCGTTGACCAGGTGCATCGCCCGGCCATACCGGGCCAGGTGGTACAAGTGGCGGCCAAAGCGTTTGCACACGTGCAGCAAGGCCTTGGGCGAGCGGGTCATGTTGAGGAACGCGGCAAGGTCGGCACCGGCCATTATCGGCATGCCCATGAACGAGGTTTCGCGCATGGTCTTGCGTAGGCGTGGCAGTAGCGCACCCACCTCGCGGGCGTCATAGGGCGCGGCAATCACCTGGTGCCCGCCCTGGGCCGCGCCCGGTGTGTCGCCATGCATGTCGGGGATGCCGTTGCCGTCGGCAAACTGCAGCGCCGTGTGCTTTTCGAAGAACGCCACCATGTGCGGGCAGGCTTCGAGGAAGGCGTCGACGCGTTCGGCGTTGTAATACGCCCCCAGTTCATTGCGCAGGTAGGTACGCGGCTGCTCGATGTCTTCCTCGATGCCGGCCCGGCGCGCCAGCGGGTTGCGCGGCACCCAGGCCCAGCCGCCGGACCAGGCGGTGGCGCCGCCGAACACTGGTTCCTTCTCCACCACGATCACCTTCTGCCCATGCCACGCAGCCGTCACGGCCGCAGCCAGCCCGGCGGCACCAGAACCTATGACCAGTACATCGCATTCGGTTTCGTAGGGAGCGGAAGGCATTGCGGGATTCCTGTATTGTTATTGGAACAAGGTTCCACATTCTTGTCGGCAGTGAGTCTGTCCGCAAGGGCATGACGGCCTTGCCGGGCAAGAAATGGGCGATAACCGGACAGTTCCTACAGCACTAGCCGCGGTGGCTATCAGCGGTATGGAATCATCTTCTAGAATTCGCAAAAATTTTCAGGGACCTGTGTCATGGCTGGTAGTCAGATCGAACGCGCCTTCAGTCTTGTAGAAAGCCTTACCGGTGAGCCGCAGGGGCTGCCGTTGCAAACCCTGGCCGAGCGCCTGGACATCCCCAAGAGCGCCACCCATCGCATGCTCACCGAGCTGGTGCGGCTGGGCTATGTGCGGCAGAACCGTGACAATAGCCGCTACCAGCTGTCGGCCAAGCTGGTGGCGCTGGGCTTCCGCTACCTGGCCAGCAGTGGTGCCGACATCATCCAGCCGATTCTTGACCGCCTGGCCCAGGACAGCGGCGAACTGGTGCGCCTTGGCGTGATCGACGGCGCGCGCCAGACCTGGATCGCCAAGTCCCAGGGCGCCCGCTCCGGGCTGCGCTACGACCCGGACATGGGCCGCGACGCACCGCTGTTCTATACCGCGTCCGGGCATGCCTGGCTGGCCAGTCTGGATGATGAGCAGGCGCTGCAGATGGTGTTGCGCCAGGGCATTGCCGACCCGGCGCAGTTCGGCCCGAATGCGCCGCGCTCCACCGACGAATTGCTCACCTACCTGCGCCGCGCCCGCGAACGCGGTTATGCCTGGGTCGAGGAAACCTCGGCCATTGGTACCTCGGCCCTGGCTGCGGTGGTGCGCCGCCCGCAAGGTGACGAGGTGATCGGTGTGCTGAGTATCGCCGGGCCCAGTGCGCGCCTGGCGCAAAGCCGCCTGGCAGAACTGGCGCCGCTGTTGCTGGCGGCGGCGGAGGAACTGTCGGCGGCCAGCCGGGCCAGTGAGTTGTTTGCCTGAAGTGCATTTCCGGTCGATTACCGCACACTCTGTTCTGCGGCTTCTTCTGAAAAGCTGAACCTGGTTCTAAATTGTTCAATGTGGATTGTGGAATCAGATTCCGGAATCTGCATGACAACAATGACAAGAGGACAGGCTGTTGAACGCACCCCTTCGTATTGCCTTGATCGGCGCCGGCATCATGGGCCGCCAGCATTACCAGCATTTGCTAAATGTACCGCAGGCCCAGCTGTGCGCTGTGGCCGACCCGGGCCCGCAGGCCGAGGCTTTCGCTGCCGAATGCGGCGTGCCCTGTTTTGCCGACCACCGCCAGATGCTGGAGCACGCACGCCCCGAGGCAGTGATTGTCGCCAACCCGAACAACCTGCATGTCGCCACCGCCCTGGATTGCGTCGAAGCTGGTGTACCGGTGCTGGTCGAAAAACCGGTGGGCGTGCATCTGGATGAAGTCCGCGCGCTGGTGGAAGCCTCGCGCCGCCACAATGTACCGGTGCTGGTCGGCCATCACCGTCGGCATAACCCGCTGATCGCCAAGGCTCACCAAGTGATTGCCGAAGGCAAGCTGGGCCGGTTGATCAACGTCACCGCACTGTGGCAGTTGCAAAAGCCCGACAGCTATTTCGAAACCCCGTGGCGCCGCGAGCCGGGTGCCGGTTTCTTGCTGACCAACCTGATCCATGACCTTGACCTGCTGCGCCACCTGTGCGGCGAAGTGGTGCAGGTGCAGGCATTCACCCGCAACGATGTGCGCGGTTTTGCCAACGAAGACAGCGCCGCGGTGCTACTGCAGTTCGCCAATGGCGCATTGGGCAGCCTGACCGGCTCCGACGCGGTGGCCGCGCCGTGGAGCTGGGAGCTGGACTCCGGCGAAAGCCCGGTCTACCCACGCCAGGATGGCCAGCCGTGCTACCTGCTGGCTGGCACCCGAGGGGCACTGAGCATTCCGCAACTCAAGCGCTGGCACTACGCCGAGGTCGGTTCGGGCTGGCACACGCCGTTGTTGCAGAGCGAGGAAAGCATCCCCGCCGGCGAGGCATTGACCTTGCAGCTGCAACACTTCGTGCGGGTTGCCCGGGGTGATCAGGCGCCGCTGATCGATGCCGCCGACGGTGGCCGCACCCTGGCGCTGATCGAGGCGATCCGCCTGGCAGCGGAAACTGGCCGGGCCTGTGCGCCCGAGCACATTGCTTGACTGGTCTGGTGACGATAATGACTGATCGAATTTTCTCCCTGGCGGCCCTGACGGTACTCGAACTGCCCCCGCCGGACATGGTCGAGGCAGCAGCCCGCGCCGGTTACAGCCATGTAGGCCTGCGCCTGGTGCCCGCCACCGAGCAGGAGCAGCATTTCCCGCTGGTGGCCGACGCCGACCTGCGCCGGCAGACCCAGGCGCGCCTGCGCGACACCGGTATCAAGGTGCTCGACCTCGAGATCCTGAGGCTGAAGCCGGAAACCTGTGTAGCCGATTTCGAGCCGATCCTGGCGGTGGGCGCCGAGCTGGGCGGCACGGAGTTGCTGGTGGCAGGCAACGATCCTGATGAAGCGCGGCTGACCGAGCGCTTTGCGGCATTGTGTGACCTGGCGGCGGGGTATGGCATTCATCCACATCTGGAGTTCATGCCCTGGACGGATGTGCGTGACCTGCGCCAGGCCATGCGGGTGGTGGCCAACGCCGACCGCGCCAATGGCTGTGTGCTGGTGGATGCCTTCCACTTCAACCGCTCCGGTTCTTCACTGGACGATCTGGCGCAACTGGCGCCTCAGCGCATGCGCTATGCCCAGCTGTGCGACGTTGCCGGCCCGGTGCCGGCCGACATGGACGAGATCCTGCGCCAGGCACGCAACGAGCGGCGCTTCCCGGGTGAGGGCGATGCCGATCTGGTCAGCTTGCTGCGCGGCTTGCCGCCAAGTGTGCCGTTGAGCCTGGAGATCCCCACACGGCAGTTGCTGGAGCAGGGCATGAGCGGCGAACAGCGCGCGCGGATGGCGCTGGAGAAGGCCATGGCAGTGTTGGCCAGAGTCTGATTGACAGAGCGCGGCGCTTGGCACGGGCTACCGCCCGTGTTCGCTGGCACGCCCGCTCCCACAGGGATCGCGCCAGCTTTTAGAAATGGAGCAAGACAGCTGCTCCCACAGGTACAGCGCATGGATTGAGCCCTGTGGAGCCCTTGTGGGAGCGGCTTTAGCCGCGAACACCGGCGCAGCCGGTGCCAGGCACCGCGTTGGATTCTTCGCGGCTGAAGCCGCTCCCACAGGTACAGCGCATGTCCTGACTCAGGCGCTCTCGACCTTGCGTGGCGCCATGAAGTACATCCACACCAGCGCCAGGAAGTACATCGCCGGGATCATGGTGAACAACACGGCATAGTTGTTATTGGTAGCGGTCAGCACGCTACCGACGATCTGCGTCATGAACATCCCGCCAATCGCCGCGCACATGCTGCCGAAACCGAACACCGTACTCACCAGGTGCTTGGGCGTGTAGTCCATCACCAGGCTCCAGATATTCGCCGTCCACGCCTGGTGCGCGCCCACCGCCAGCGAAATGGCCGCCACCGCGACCCACAGGCCACTGGCGTTGGCTGCAAAGATGACGCTGACCATGGTGCAGGCGAAGATCAGCATCGACACCAGCCGCGCCGTGGTAGCGCGCATGCCACGGCCGATCAGCCAGGATGACAGGATGCCACCGCCGATGCTGCCGAAGTCCGCCGTCAGCCAGATGATGATCAGCGGGATGCCCATCTGGGTCACATTGATGCCCAGGCTGTACTGCTGATTGAGAAACGGTGGCAGCCAGTACAGGTAGAACCAGAACACCGGTGCGGTAATCGCGTAGGCCACCGCGAAGGCCCAGGTGCCACGCAGGCGCAGGATACGGCTGAACGGCACGCGGGTCGGCTCGGGCTCGTCATCCTGCTGGATGTACTCCACCTCGCTCTGGCGCACGCGCGGGTGATCTTCAGGGTTGTAGTACTTCAGCACCCACAGCACCACCCACACCAGGCCCAGGCTGCCCATGGCGATGAACGCGGCCTGCCAGCCCCACACGGCCAGAATCAGCGGCAGCAGGGCTGGCGTGACCATGGCGCCGACGTTGGTGCCGGCATTGAACAGGCCGGTGGCGATGGCCCGCTCGCCTGCCGGGAACCACAGGCGCACGGTCTTCACGCAGGCCGGGTAGTTGGCGGCCTCGGTCAGGCCGAGGATGAAGCGGCAGACCATGAAGCCAGCGGCCGAGGTGGCCAGGCCGTGAGCGCCGGTGGCCAGGCTCCACAGCAGCACGGCGAAGAAGAACGCGCGTTTTACCCCGACCTTGTCGATCAGCCGGCCTTGCAGCAGGAAGCCGACCGCATAGCCGACCTGGAACCAGAAGTTGATGTTGGCGTAGTCCATCGCCGTCCAGCTCATTTCCTTGGCCAGGACCGGCTGCATGATGCCCAGCGCGGCACGGTCGATGTAGTTCAGGGTGGTGGCAAAGAACACCAGGGCAAGCATGCCCCAACGGGTCTTGCCGACGCCAAAGGCGCCGCGAAGCTTGTCGCCGATCGAACCCTGGGGCATCCGGGGGGCGGCGGGGGTGATCCTGGAGTGGTTCATAAACTGCTCGATTCTTGAAATTGTATTGGCTGCGGTGCTACGGGTACGTGACCAAGTCCCAGGCAGGGGGCACGCAAGGCCGGTGCATGGTGAGCAGTGGAGGCGGCAGCGTCAATTCAAGGGAGGGGCTAGTGTTCGGTTATCGAACGGTTGCGTTGGCCTGCGTGATCAATGAAGGATGTTGAGATGACGGGGGACTGGCTTAGCGGGGCAGGTTGTCATGATCAGGAAAGTGTCTCGTTCAGCTTGTCACTATTGGGTGTGTGATCTCAACGCCGTAAGTCGCAGCGCCCTCCATGGGCAGTACCGATAGAGCAGTCGACCGCCACGTGCCAATCGCATACTGCCACTCCATGATGTTTCAGTGCTCAACGGTTGCGGCGTGACGAGACCTCTGTTGGTGAGCGGGCGAAAGAATACAGGTAAATATTCCTACGATACTTATCCGAGAATCTTACAAATGAAAGTGCATAGGGCTAAGGCGTAAATTTTTAGTTTGCGACAGTCCATGGGTGCTACTGGAAGAAATAGTTCAATTAAATCTTTATGACGCCGATTGTAGGACGTTTCCGAATTGACTCGGGTAGGTGGAATTTAGCTAATATTTGCGCATTCGGGGTTGTGTGGTTTGATCGTGGATTGTTGTTGATATGGATCAATGCGTTGTCGGTGGGCGAGTTGCTCTTGTGTGAGAGGGCGCGGTTGGCTTGGCTGCAAAATGGATGTGGTTCATCGACTATAGACTGTTGTGCGTTTTTTTGTAGGACGTTTCCTAGTTTGGTGTGAGGGGTAGCAAAAAAGCAAAACATGGTACACATTTGGTGGGGAAATATTTTGGGATGCCAGCGGGGTGAGGCGCCATTACTGAGTGAGCCCAGTCTCACCAAGTGGTGACGGTTTGATTCGGGGCATCTATATCCGGGACTACTTTCGGGAGAGATCATGGCTTCAAATAGCTTTCAGAATGAGGTGCCAAAGGCGCGCGTCAATATCAAGCTTGATCTGCATACAGGCGGTGCTCAGCGCAAGGTGGAGCTTCCGCTAAAACTCATGTTGATGGGGGACTACAGTAATGGGAAGGAGCAGCGTCCGCTGTCAGAGCGGCCCAAAGTAAATATCAACAAGAATAATTTTGATAGTGTGCTGTCCGACCTCTCTCCGAGTCTCAAGCTTGTTGTTGAAGATACGCTGTCGGGCGACGGTGGCGAGACGCCGGTCGAACTGAGCTTTCGGCGCATGAAGGACTTCGAGCCAGA
Organism: Pseudomonas sp. NLJ1; assembly: GCF_049486705.1. Classification (NCBI taxonomy): domain Bacteria; kingdom Pseudomonadati; phylum Pseudomonadota; class Gammaproteobacteria; order Pseudomonadales; family Pseudomonadaceae; genus Pseudomonas; species Pseudomonas sp. NLJ1. The sequence goes on from NZ_CP137735.1 coordinate 5,073,188, forward strand.
GCAGGTTGCTCGACAGATCCCCCAGTTGCGTGCACTGTTGGCGATGCGAAATTTACTGCGCGAGCTGAAGGCCAATCTTCTGGATAACGCAACGTTCCGTGCTGAACTGGAGCGGATACTTAAAGATGAAGCGTTAAGTGACGAGTTGCGTAAAGAACTCGCTGCCCTTGCATCGCAAAGCGAACGCTAGAAACCATCATCTCGACAGACGGGAAGCTAAAAATGTCCGAAGAGCAATCTTCTGCGCAATCGCGTGGCGCCACCGTGCAGGTGGAAGAAAACCAGAGCGTCTATCACGCGCTGTTTGAAAGAATAAACCTTGAGCCGCTTGATCAGATGGGTGGCATTGAAGCGTTCCAAAGTGTCGATGCGTTGTCAGAAGCGACGGCTAATGAGCGCGTGACTGCATCGGTGAGCGTTTTTCTGGACCGGCTCAAGCAGGTCTCTCCGAAGGTGGAGAAACTGGACAGGGCTCTGCTGGATGAACACATTGCCTCAATTGATGCTCAGATCAGCAGTCAGCTGGATGCGGTCATGCATCACCCGGATTTCCAGAAGGTCGAATCCATCTGGCGCGGCGCGAAGTCATTGATTGACCAAACGGACTTCCGTCAAAACGTCCGAATTGAGCTGCTCGATATCAGTAAGGAGCATTTGGCGCAGGACTTTGAGGACGCGCCTGAGATCTCGCAAAGCGGTTTGTATCTGCATACCTATACTCAGGAATACGATACACCTGGTGGTGAGCCCATTGCGGCGGCGGTTTCGAATTACGAGTTTGGGCGAGAGCCGCAAGACATTGCATTGTTGCGGAATGTCTCGAAAGTGGCGGCTGCATCGCATATGCCATTCTTATACTCGGTTGGTCCGGAATTTTTCGGAAAGAACACCATGGAGGAAGTTGCCGCGATCAAGGATCTGGGTAGTCACATGGATAGGGCTGAGTATATTAAGTGGAACGGTTTCAGGCAAACTGACGATGCCCGGTATACGGGCGGGATGACACCGCGCACATTGGGGCGTCTTCCCTATGGGGCTGCCACGAACCCTGTGCGATCTTTCAACTATGAGGAGCGAGTCAAGGGGCCGGACCACAGCAAGTATTTGTGGATAAGTGCAACCTTCGCGTTCGCGGCCAACATGGTCAAGAGCTTCATCGCTAATGGTTGGTGCGTGCAGATTCGCGGACCACAGTCCGGTGGCGCTGTCACGAACTTGCCGATCCATTTGTACGACCTGGGGACAGGTAGTCAAGTCAAGATCCCTTCGGAAGTGATGATTCCGGAGACCCGAGAATTTGAGTTTGCCAACCTGGGCTTGATTCCACTTTCGTATTACAAAAATCGCGACTACGCGTGTTTTTTCTCGGCCAACTCAGCGCATAAGCCGGCCATCTATGACACAGCGGAAGCCACGGCAAATAGCCGTATCAATTCGCGGTTGCCCTATGTGTTCCTGCTTTCTCGCATTGCGCACTATTTGAAACTGATCCAGCGGGAGAATATCGGTACAACCAAAGACCGTCGCCTGTTGGAGTTGGAACTCAACAGGTGGGTAAGCGGTTTGGTCACCGAGATGACGGACCCAGGGGATGACTTACAGGCTTCTCACCCACTGAGGCAGGCAAAAGTGGTTGTCGAAGACATTGATGACAATCCGGGCTTCTTCAGGGTCAAGTTGTTTGCTGTGCCGCATTTCCAGGTTGAAGGTATGGACATCAATCTTTCCTTGGTTTCGCAGATGCCCAAAGCAAAATCTTGATTGCGGTTGCAGGAGTGTATGACGTGAAAATCGATCGGCCTTTATGGGCGTCCGGCGTGGTGTTGTCTGCGCAGCAATTTCAGCAGCAGGCCCGCTTTGAATCGTGGACTAATCAATGTATTGCCTCACTGGCCCTGGTTCACCCTTGGGGCATCCGTCATGTAGCGTTTGATGCAGAGGCGCTGAGGTTGGGCAAGCTGATGGCCACTCGGCTTCAGTTGTGCCTGCCAGACGGTACTTTGATTGACACCGATCGGTTGGATCGACTGCCCGGTGCCCTGGAACTCTCTCGGGTATTGCCCGGTGATATCCAGACGGCAACGGTTGTGCTCGCTTTGCCACTGGAACAGGCCAATGGTAACAACTGCCTGTTTGAGGGCAACAGCGTCGAGCGGCCAGTCAGATATCACCAGGTATGGCGTGATACCAAGGATCTGTACACCGGCGAAATGCAGTCAATCAGCGTGCTCGAACAGGCGCTGAGCTTGCGTCTGGCTGACGACGATAATGCGGACTATCTCACGTGCCCGGTGGCCCGTTTGCTGCGTGATGGCCGGGATGGGTGGGCAATTGATGATAGCTACATCCCGCCCTTGCTGAGATTTGATGCTCATGCCGGGTTGTTGCTTCAGCTCGACAACTTGCTGACCCAGCTGTCCGCCAAGCGTGAGCGGTTGATGGGGATGCGTCGGGAGAGCAACCAGCGCATGGCGGATTTTGCTGTTGCGGATGTCACGCTGTTCTGGTTGCTCAATGCGCTGAACACGTATCAGCCAGTGCTGGCTGACCTGAAAGCGCAGCCTGGTCGGCATCCGGAACAGGTGTATCAGCAGTTGGTGAAGTTCGCAGGCGGTCTGCTCACCTTTTCCTTGGACCAGCATATCGAGGACATACCTGCCTACCAGCACGCAGATCTTGAAGCAGTCTTCCCGCCGTTGATGCGTACCCTTTCTACATTGCTGGAGGCGAGCCTGCCGTCACGTGTGCTGGCCTTGTCCCTGGAGGCACGCAGCGCAAACCGTTGGCAGGTTTCCCTGAGCGATCCACGCTTGCTTGAGCCAGAAGGTGCTGACTTCTATCTCTCGGTTCGCTGTCGGCTGCCGGCCGTTCAAGTTCAAAGCCAGTTCCCCCGGCTGTGCAAGGTCGGCTCCCCCGATGATGTGGATCATCTCGTCAATGCGGCGCTCGATGGCGTTCCTCTGAAACCTTTGAGCCATGTGCCGGCGGCAATACCGCTGCGTCTGGATAATCAGTACTTCGCACTCGACCTTAGCCATGCAAAAGGGCGTGCGATGCTGGCTGATGGGGTCTGTGCGCTCTATGTTCCGAGCGTGTTTCAGGATGTCCAGCTCGTATTGTTCGCGGTGCTTCGCTCATGAACCATGCGACCCCACAGAACGCCGCAGCCAAGGTGGATATAGACGCGCTGATGCAGGATACCTATCTGCTGGTAGTCGAGTTGCGACACGGTACCGAGGCGCACAGTAGCCCGCAGCTTTGGTCGCGTTGTGTTGCTGATGTCGAGCATGTGCGCGCCACGCTTCAGGAGTGTGGCCTGGATCGTCGTAGCATCGATCTGATCAGCCATGCTCAATGTGCGCTGCTGGACGAGACGGTGCTTGCTTGCGCCGAGGGTCGAGCCCATGAGGATTGGGCGATGGAGACCTTGCAGGCAAAGTTCTTCAGCAGCCACCAGGCGGGTGAGTCGCTCTACGAGGATATGCGCACTGCGCTGCGCGAAGCCTCTGTGCACCCTCATGTACTCACTGTATTTCATCGAGTCCTGATGCTTGGATTCCTGGGGCGCTACCGAGAAGTCAATCACCCGGAGCGCCAGCAGTTGTTGACTGCCATCTCTGCCGAGGTGCCGCCTCTGGTCACAAGCCAGTCGTTGGTCATCCCGTTAGGCACTGGTCCGCGGATGCCGATGTGGCATTGGTTGCGCTCTCCTCTGGTTCACATCGTGATGGCCGCTGCCCTGTTGGTAGGCGCCTGGTGGGGGCTTGATAACGCGTTAGGTGAGGCAGTGGCCTCTCTCTTGCCGGTGCAGGAGTGAGCGTAATGCCGGGGATACACAGACAAGGGCTTTGGCTATGGGCCGGTGCGCTGTCCTTGTTGTTGATTGCCACGTTGCCGCTGGCTGCAGCGGTTCAAGCCATCGCGGCTCTGCTAGTCAGTGCTTTGGTGATGGTGGGTTGGCGCCGGATATCGCGTGCTGCCGGAAAACGTACACAGCTGCAGTGGAGCAGTGGTGCCAGCCTGCCTGCTGGATCGTATCGTCATCCCGTTGTTCTGGTGGTCGGCGATAGTTTGACTGAACTGTTTGAGGCCTCGTCTGCCGAGCAGTTGGTTCCACGAGTAACAGGGGAGGGGTGTTATGTGCCAGTGCCCGACCTTTCGAAGTTGCCCGCAACTGTAGCCGATCTCTTGCTGGAGCGGCCAGAGTGGGGTGGGCAGCTCAGCATCATGTGGGTCGTGACCCCCAGTGCCCATACAGACGGCGCAGTGCTTGCGAACCAGATACAAAGCTTGTGCCACCAGGTCGCGATACTGCGCAAGCGAGGTACACCGCTGCCGCTGCTGATTGTGAGCTATTTCCACAGCGCGAGCGGGGCTTCGCCCTGGTTCAGCTGGGAGGCTGAAGAGTCGAGTGTGCGAGTACGAGAGGCGGGTGACTGCCTGAGCCTGTCCGAATGGCAGCGCAGGGGCAAAGATCCTGAGCACCAGGCTGACCGACTACGCACCACGGTGCAGTTGAACGCTGCCGTCGGTTGGCTGAACGAAGCGTGCTTGGCGGAAATGGACACAGAAAGTCCCCGTCAGCAGATCGCAACTGCGCTCACCCTTGCGGTTGCATTTGTTCCGAGGATTGAGGGGGCGCGTGACAGCAATCTTTGGCACCGCTGGCTCCAGCAGCGGACCGGCCTTTCCTACATTCGTGATGGGGCTAATCACGCAAACGCGTCGTTACCCTTTCCTGATTCACTGCTTCATTTGCTGCCCGGCAGGGCTCCGTACAGTCCGCGAAGCAGGGCTGTGGTGATTGGGGTCTGGTTGTTGGTGCTAGCGGCTTGCGTCGCATTGATCAGCTCGGCGAGGCAGAACACGCTCCTGATACGTCAGGTCACCGATGATTTGCGACGCTACAGCACCGCTTCGCTGAGCCCCGATTCGGCCAGCGTATCGCAGCGCCAGGAGGCACTGATGGTGCTTCGCCAGGATGCGCAGCGCCTGGATCACTACTACCGCCAGGGGGAGCCGTGGTCACTTGGTATCGGGCTGTATCAAGGCGAAAGATTACGTCCGTCACTGCTGGCGGCGATCAACGGCCACCGCATCCCGACCGTGCCTCAAGGCCTGCCTGACAAGCCACGCACGGTTCGCCTGGACAGCTTGTCGCTGTTCAACAGTGGCAGCGCGCAGTTGAAGCCAGAGTCGACCAAGTTCCTGGTGAATGCGTTTGCGGGCATCAAGGCCCAGCCAGGTTGGCTAATCGTGATCACGGGCCACACGGATGCGACGGGCAGTGACGAACAGAACCTGCGCTTGTCGCGAGCACGCGCCGCTGCGGTTCACGACTGGATTCAACACATGGGTGACATACCCAGCAATTGCTTCGCAGTACAAGGCTTGGGGGCGAGCGAGCCCGTTGCAAGCAATGACACGGAACAAGGACGGTCGGCCAATCGCCGAGTTGAAATTCGCCTGGTGCCGGAGGCGGGGGCTTGTCAGTCCTCGACTACGGCCTCGGGATTGCAACCCCTGTCGCACTTCGCGACGCCCAACGCTTGAAATGAGGAACTTCTAAATGGCTATTCCTGTTTACCTGTGGCTGAAAGACGATGGCGGCTCTGAAATCAAAGGCTCTGTCAATGTCAAAGATCGCGAGGGCAGTATTGAAGTGGTTGCCCAGGATCATGATCTCTATATACCGACTGATAACAACACCGGAAAGTTGACGGGGACCCGGATTCATACCGCTTTCGTATTTACCAAGGAAATCGATTCGTCCACGCCTTACCTCTATAAGGCTGTCACGACTGGGCAGACGCTGAAAGAGGCCGAATTCAAATGGTACAAAATCAATGATGCCGGGCAGGAGGTTGAGTATTTCAATACCAAGCTGGAGAACGTCAAGGTCGTAAAGGTTGCACCCAAAATGCACGATATCAAAGACCCTGCGAAGGAAAAGCACAATCACCTGGAGTTGGTCGAGCTTCGCTACGAGAAGATTATCTGGACTTACAAGGATGGCAACATCATTCACTCCGATGCGTGGAGTGAACGCGCCACCGCCTGATAGATATTGGCCAGCAGCCAATGGTGGTTGATGGTTTCCAGTGTCTTGGGTTGAGCGCCCGTGCGCGGGCGTTCAGCCAAATACACCTCAGATATTCAGACGCGCTCGCACTTGTGGCGACATGCTGATCATTGACGACAAGGATGCCCTGTATGGCACACGATCCTACACGCCTGCTTCGCCGGCTAAACGCCTATTGTACCCAGGCACTCACGGCAGCAGCTTCACTTTGCCAGGCACGTGGGCACAGTCATATCACCGTTGAACACTGGCTGTTGAAATTGTTTGAACAAGGCGAGGGCGATCTCGTGGTCATCGCCCGCCGATATGAGTGGGATATGGATGCCATCTGGCAGGGACTGCTTGACCACTTCAATACATTGCCGCGCAGCGTTCTCAGCAAACCTCAGCTGAGCGGTGAAGTGCGGCAGCTGATCACCAATGCCTGGTTGTTGGCATCGCTGGATCGTGACTGTGAGCAGTTGCGATCCGTTCACTTGCTGGGGGCGCTATTTGAAGCGCCAAACTTGCTTAAGTGTTCAGCCGCTTGGCCTGCATTGAGCATCGGTCCTATGCAATCGGAGCAAGTGAAAGCGCTGCTTGAATTCGATTCGGAAGAACGTCAATCAGAGCAGAATTCATTGTTCAAGCCAGAAGTGCCAGGAGAGTCTGAGGCTGTGGGCGGCACAGGTGGTGATTCGGCACTACTCGCCATCTTGGATCAGTTCAGCCATGACGTTACTGCCAAGGCTGCAGCAGGGCAGATCGATCCGGTCTTCGGTCGCGACGATGAGATCCGTCAGGTGATCGATGTGCTGAGCCGTCGGCGCAAGAACAACCCCATTCTGGTAGGCGATCCAGGTGTCGGCAAAACCGCGCTGGTCGAGGGGCTGGCTTTACGCATCGCCAGCGGCGATGTCCCCGATAGCCTGAAACCGGTGTGCATCCGTACGCTGGACCTGGGGTTGCTCCAGGCGGGCGCCGGGGTCAAAGGCGAGTTCGAACAACGCTTGAAGAACGTGATCGATGCAGTCCAGCGGTCAGAGACTCCGGTGCTGCTGTTCATCGATGAAGCCCACACCTTGATCGGCGCTGGCAACCAGGCTGGGGGCGCAGACGCGGCGAATCTGCTGAAGCCGGCCCTGGCGCGTGGCGAGCTGCGCACCATCGCTGCCACCACCTGGAGTGAATACAAGCAGTACTTCGAGCGCGATGCGGCGCTGGAGCGTCGCTTCCAGATGATCAAGGTCGATGAGCCAGATGATGCCAATGCCTGTGTGATGCTGCGAGGGCTCAAAGCGCGTTATGCCAGCTACCACGGCGTGCATGTTCAAGACGCTGCGGTGCAGGCGGCGGTCAGCTTGTCTCGCCGTTTTTTGACGGGGCGACGTTTACCGGACAAAGCGGTGGATCTGATTGATACCGCCTGTGCGCGGGTTCGCATGAGCTTGGACTGCGAACCTCAGGCTCTGGTCCAGCTGAAGTCGCAGAAGATGGCTTTCACCGCAGAGCGGATGGCGCTGGTAGACGACGCACAGCTTACCGGTAATTCGGATGAATCTCGCTTGGCGAAGATCACTGACCAACTGGTGCAGCTGGAGAGTCAGCAAGCCGCGTTGGAGTTGCAGTACCAACAAGAGCTCGATCTCACCCACCAGCTGCTCAATGCTCGCCAGGCCGAGCAGGTCGATACAACTGTCTGCGCTCGTCTACAAGAGCAACTCAACTACGTGCAGGGCGGTCGGCCACTGCTGTCACTCGACGTGTGCGCCCGCAGTGTGGCTGAAGTGATCGCCGACTGGACGGGCGTGCCTCTCGGCAGCTTGCTGAAGGACGAACATGCCAGCTTGTTGAACCTGGAAGATCAGTTGGCCGAGCGTGTTGTTGGTCAAGACCCCGCGCTGCTTGCGCTTGCCCAACGGTTGCGTGCCGCCCGAACGGGCCTCACTGATGACAAAGCACCGATGGGCGTGTTCCTGCTGGTCGGGACCAGTGGTATCGGCAAGACAGAGACGGCCCATGCATTGGCCAGCAGCCTGTTCGGTGGTGAGAAATCGTTGATCACGCTGAACATGTCGGAGTACCAGGAGGCGCATACCGTCAGCCAACTTAAAGGTTCGCCGCCTGGGTATGTGGGCTACGGTCAGGGCGGGGTGCTCACCGAAGCCGTCCGCCAGCGCCCTTATAGCGTCGTGTTGCTGGATGAAGTCGAGAAAGCCCACCGTGATGTGCTCAACCTGTTCTATCAGGTGTTCGACCGCGGCTTCATGCGTGATGGAGAGGGAAGGGAGATCGATTTTCGCAATACGGTCATCCTCATGACGTCCAACCTCGGCAGCGACCTGTTGCAGGGTTGTGTCGAGCGGCAGCCAGATACTGAAGACGCCGCTCTTCATGAACTGTTACGGCCAGTATTGCGCGAGCACTTTCAGCCCGCACTGTTGGCGCGCTTCCAGACCTTGATCTTCCGCCCGTTGGGGGGCGATGCACTCAAACGCATAGTCGCCATCAAGCTCGATCAAGTGGCCAAACGCTTGCTGCGCCATTACGGCCTGCAATGTGAGGTTGATGACACGCTCTACGAAGCACTGGTCGCCGCCTGCCTTTTGCCCGATACCGGCGCTCGCAACATCGATAGCTTGCTGAACCAGCAGATCCTGCCGGTGCTAAGCCAACAGTTGCTGCAGCGCCAAGCCCTCGGTCAGCCAACACAAGCTGTGACGCTCGGGTACTGCGAAGACGCTGGTATCAGTTTGAGCTTTTCGGATGACTACGATCCAGCGCTGCTGGCTACCGAGAGGGCCTGATCATGGCGACGCCAATAATGGGTTCCAGCCACAACCGCTATCAGCTAGAAGTTGAAGACCTTACGGCCGAACTGGATGTACTGTCATTCAAAGGCGAGGAATGGCTAAGCCAGCCATTCAAGTACACCATTGCGTTCACTTCCCAAGAACAGGATATCGAGGCGGCGCAAATCCTCGGGAAAGATGCCAGCTTCTATCTGGGCAAGTCTGAACTGACCACTCAGCTTCCAATGCCTGACGGGGCATCACGCACAGTGCATGGCGTGATCACGGGTTTCAAGCGTGTCTCCGGCTCCCGGGATGAAGCCCGCTACCAAGTCGCACTTGAAGCGCACCTGGCATTGCTCGGACGTGGCAAGCAGTACCGGATCTATCAGCATCAGTCGGTACCGGAGATTGTTGAAAGCATCCTGCGCAGTCGCCATCAGCTGGAAGGGCAGCACTTCGTGTTCGACCTGGCGCGCGAATACCCCAAGCGTGAACAGGTCATGCAGTACGGTGAGAGCGATCTGACTTTCATCAGCCGTCTGCTGGCGGAAGTCGGCATCTGGTATCGCTTCACCCACGACGATCGGCTTTACATTGATGTGGTCGAGTTTCACGACCATCAACGGCATTACCAGTTTGGCGTCAAGTTGCCGCATCGGCCCCTGTCGGGCTTGACCAGCAATGGGCAGGACGGCGTGTGGGCGCTGCAGGTTGAGCATCAGGTAGTGGAACAGCACATCAACGTGCGGGCGTATCACCACCGGGACGCGGCTGCTTTCCTGGATGGTGAGGTTGATCACAGCCGGGGTGCCACCACTACGTACGGCGAAGGCTATCACTACGGTGAGCCCTATACCGCGCTGGGTGACGCAATTGACCAGGATGAGGACCTGCTCAGCGAAAGCGGCTACTTCTATGCACGCCTGAATCATGAGCGCTTTCTCAACGATCAGACCCGTTGTAACGGTGTCAGCAGCAGCGTGAGGCTGGCCCCAGGGCAAGTGCTGACGGTCTCTGACGGGGCGCCACAGGTCTTCGAACCTGGCGTGGTCATCACGCATTTGACCGTCGAGGCAGCTCGCGATCGGAGCCTGGAAGCCAAGTTTGACGCGATTCCCTACTCGGAGACGATAGGCTTTCGGCCAAGCTTGCTGAGCAAGCCGCAGATCGCCGGTACGGTGCCGGCGCGAGTCACCAGTACCCAAAAAAATGATCCTTACGGCCATATCGATATGGAGGGACGTTACCGGGTCAACTTCCTGTTCGACCGGGACAACTGGCGGGCAGGCGAGGAGAGTGTCTGGCTACGTCTGGCACGCCCTTATGCGGGGGACACTCATGGCCTGCACCTGCCGTTGATCTGCGGTACCGAAGTAGCGGTGGCGTTCGAACAAGGCGACCCGGACCGCCCCTACATCGCTCATGCGTTGCACGACAGTGAACATCCCGACCACGTGACGCTGCGAAACTACAAACGCAATGTGCTGCGCACCCCGGCCAACAACAAGTTCCGCCTGGACGATACGCGTGGGCAGGAGCACATCAAGCTCAGTACGGAGCACAGTGGCAAGACTCAACTAAATCTCGGGCATCTGGTCGATGCCGATCGCCGGCCTCGCGGGGAGGGCGCGGAACTGCGCACCGATGGGCATGCCGCGATCCGTGGCGGCAGTGGCATCTTCATCAGTGCTGATGCTCAGCCTCAAGCCCGAGGGACAATGCTGGAGATGGGAGCAGCGTTGGCTCAGCTCAATAACGCTCTGGCATTGGTGAACGCACTGGCACAAAGCGCAGCTGTGTCGGGAGCATTACCAGCTGATAATCAGGCCCAACAGAGCCTGCGGGAGGCATTGGCGCGGCTCAAAGATGCGGGACTCCTTGCCTCGGCACCTGCCGGGATAGCTATGGTTACACCTGCAAACATCCAACTATCGGCAGAAAACTCTATTACAGCTACGGCTGGTGATAGTGCTGACTTCAGCCTATTCAAACGTTTTAGCGTGGCCGCAGGTGAGGCAATCAGTCTGTTCGCCCAAAAGTTAGGGCTCAGATTAATTGCGGCTCGTGGCCCTGTGGACATTCAGGCACAAAGCGATGCGATGACGTTACAAGCAGACAAGGAACTTGCTTTAAATAGCAGTAATGGCGAGATCGTTCTCAATGCCCAACACGGCATCACTCTGGTTAGCAGAGGTGCCTATATCAAGATAAAAGACGGATCTGTTGAGATCGGTGCCCCGGGTGAACTGCATATCAAGAATGACAATATCGCTTGGGGAGGCACTGCCTCACTGGAGAAGGCCCTGGCACCGATGATTCTGGAAGATCCTGTTTACAGCAATCCCATGCAAGGTGGCTTTCAAGTTAGAGATAAAGTCAGTGACAAGCCAAAACCTTACGTACGGTATCGAATTGAAGCTGCCGATGGCAGCGTGCTGAGAGGCATGACAGATGGGAATGGTTATACACAGTCCCACTATGGAATTGATCTTCAAAGCATAAAGTTATTCTTTGAGTAACTTCGGAGTGATAGGAAATGGGCGGAGCGGATATCTTGGTAGCAGAGAGCAGGGTTTGCAAAAGTAAACCCGTTGTAGTGGCTCATCATCAATCGGTACAGTGTTATTTTTGTCCGGAAACCGAGGAGTTGGTTTTTATTGCTGACAGTGAGGCTGCAGAGTTTGAGGCGCATTGGAAGGAAATGCAGCAGTGCGTAAATGATTTTCATCAGGAAAAAATTAATTACTCCGTTGCAATTGAAAAATATGGAATTGCTGCAGAAACCACAGCAGCGCCTGAGGCGTCATTTAATGACGCTGTAGTGCGAGCTGAGAAAAATTTGGAGTTGAAGCGAGAAAAGTTAAAAGAAAAAATTGGTGAGTTTTCTACCCAAGACATGAAATATAATGATGTTGTGGAGCTTGTTCCTGTTAGGGGGCAGACTGCTAAAAGAAAAGCTGGTGAGAAACGAGCGCCTGTAGTTTATGTAAAAAAAGGTTACTACAGTAAAGGCAAGGATGGCAGAAAACTCCATACTGTGTCGTTGAAAAGTAGTGACAAAAAAGGCGGCGCTGAAAGTATCTTTGAGCGACGCAGTGATGGAAAAATTCGACGCATAGACGACAAGAAGCTTAAGAGGCAACTTGCCGGATTGAATTGGCCAAAAATAAAAATTGATCTGAAGGATGTTGTTAAATGGGCAGGCCTTGGTTTTGATCCTGAGGCGCTGAGTATGGATTGTTCACTTTTTGACTGGGCGGATAGCTGGAATGCTGCCGCACAAGGTGAGGCAACGTGGGGGGATCATATTGATTTTGAGGGTGGAGCACAGTTTATGCGCTTTGTTTCCAATTTCGGCGCAAATGTTGAAATTGATCCACGTAAGCAACAATTCTCCATCAAAGGAGAGGGTGGCGGCAGCTTAACTGCGGCTGCCGGCATAGCGTCCTTTTCAATTTACGCCCCGGATCGCATCGGATGGAGGCTTACAGTTAATCCCTCTGATGGGAACGAGGTCCCGTTTGACTTAGGGATGATGCGCCTAAGTTTGAACGTTCGCTTGGCCGCATTTATTGGAGCGACGCTTCAGGTGGAGGCTCAATTCCAGGTGGTCAGGAGTGGTGACCAGCAAACCGTCATGGGCCAACCTGGTCGTTTGAGACCTTTCAGTGAAAGAAAAAGCAAAGCTTACGATTTTCATCAGCAGATGAACAGTGAAGATGAAGGGATAAAACTTTCGGCAGAAGCTTTTGCGGGTGCGAGGGCGGAAGGAACACTGACGGGATCACTGCAATGGTTAAAGCCGACAGCGGCAGGGGAAACAAATGGCGGTATACTGGAGACTACTGGAGAGTACGTCGATTTTTGTAAAATAGGACCCAGCATTGCAGGGTTGGCGGGGGTGGGCGCCGGCTTAAGTTTTTATTGTACTTTTATTAATGGGAAGTTTTGTTTTAGTTTTGCAGCCTCTCTATGCAAAGGGGCGGGTGCCAAAGGTGGCTTTATTTGTGAGGTGGATGGCAATACCTTTCTGGAGTTCGGTGCTTGGTTGATTTATCAACTGAACCAAAGGGATTATGGTTTTTTTAAAGTCATGGATAAGGAAGCATTTAGTGTGTATACGAAGTATTGTGTTATGCAAATGGAGGTAGTTGAAGCTAATGTATATGAGTATTGCTCACTCGTAAAAAAATCAATTGAAAACATTGCAGATGATTTCACAAAACAGGTTGGTGAATTGGCTGATGAGACGAAGAAGAGTATTGATGCTTCGAGACGACGGAATCAGTTAGCTAAAAATGTTATCACTCGACAGTTGGATCTGTTGCGCTACACACCTGAAGCTAAGGGTATATTGCTTCACCTTCTAACGCGTCATGGTAAGTGGGATAATATAGATCCAGGAAACATAGGGTTTCTCGATCGCTACGGCGAACGAAAAGAGGCGGTGCTTTGTGTGCTCAGAAGTATTCAGAGCAAGCCGGAGTGGCATAAAGTATTGTCTCGTGTCAATGCGCAAGGGAATGGCCCATCAGAGGGATACGATGAGTTGGACGCCGTCGAGCGGCATGAGCGAAGCTTGGTAGACTTTCTTGAGTTAGGGAGGGATCGAGACAGAGAATTCTATGAAATAAAATATGAGCGAAGCGAATTGGCCATAATTTATGATCGGTTGAAGGAGTTTGGTTCTTCTGGTTATGCGCTCGCTATGAATGATACAGTCTATTATAAGCTAAACGTTGGTCGTAATCCGAATTACCCGCGACGCTGCAAGTTTGGTCCTTGTAGTGCGGATATTGTCTGAGTAAATCTAATTGGAGTGGTCGTGAAGATTTTTAAGGTGTCTATATTTTGTTTGGTTTTTTTGAGTTTGTCAGGCTGTGACCAGTTGGCGAGCGGAGTTGATTATAAGGAACTCGGGATAACGCCGATAGAGATGAAGCATTTTGTCGAAGAAGTAAAAAGGGACTTGGTGTTTGTTGAGGGTGGTGAATATTTGATGGGGGATTATGGCTTGGAGTATGGGTCGGAGCAAATGTCTTATGATAGTGATGGAGATAGCCGGCCAGTACATAAGGTCAAGTTGAGTACCTTTTCTATTGCAAGATTTAAGATCTCAAATAAAGAGTTTGAGATGTATCTTAAAAGCACTGGTCTTAAGTTGCGTTCTTTTGAAGTGGGGGGGATACAGGAAAAGTGGAAGAACATTCATTCTTTACCTAATTTGCCAGCGCATATGGACTGGTATGAAGCCGACCGCTATTGCAACTGGCTGGCTAAAGTGTCCAATCTTCCTTTCTCATTACCCACTGAGGCCCAGTGGGAGTACGCGGCACGCAGCCGCGGGCAGTTTTTGATGGTGGCCACTGATGACGGTACTTATAAGCAGACAAATGATGGTTTTACTAAATATGGGGGAGGGCCGAAAGGAATTAACATTTCTACTTATCGAGATCGTGAGGATTTTGCTAGACAAATGGGGTGGAGCACGGGCGGGCTTACGCCCTTGCCGGTAGACAGGTTTCCTCCCAATCCGTTGGGCCTTTATGCCATGTCGGATAATGGGCTGGAGTGGGTCAAGGATTGGTATGACGAAAATTATTATCAGTACTCCCCTGACATTGACCCTCAGGGGCCGGAAACACCAGTGACCAAGGACTACTATGGCCGGGATACAAAAGTTGCACGTGGTCAGGCATATGCCAATCCAAGCTGGGGAGGAGGAGTGAATGTGCACAGAACCCCTGAGAATCCGCATGGTTATGCATTTGAACATAAAATGATTGTGTTGGGCGATAAAACGGCTAGGTGTGTTGTTAATAGTGACAATCGGATTGAGTAGCGGTGAGCTCTATATTTCAGGGGGCATTTGAATTTGGGCTGCCTGAAAGGCGGGTAGTGATTTTATTATTGGGTGCTTATTGATATGCGCGGAGTTATTCGTGTTGGCGACAAACTGTCTTCGGGAGGCAAGGTACTTGCCGGCACCAGTGGGTTGAAATTTATGCAGCTTGATGTCGCTTGCGTAGGTGATGCTGTGTTTTGCCCAATACCTGGGCACGGCGTGAATGAAATAGCAGAGGGGGATACAGGTTCGAAAGTTAAAGGTCGGCCCATTGCTTTAGACGGTCATTGCTGCTCCTGTGGTTGTGAGTTGATCACGTCACTTCCTCAAGCAGGTAGGCTGTGAGATGGCAGTTGACCTGAACTCATTACCCGAGAGGCGATTGCTACCCCGGCAACCTCGGCACTGGCGATGGGGTGTGGTCATCTTGCTTTGTTCGCTCGTAGTTGGCGGGTTGATGGTCCTGCTTTGGCGGGTGGACAGTTGGCATACATCATTTTGGTTTTGGATCTGCGCATTATTAGGAGTTTTGATTACCGGGTTAGTGTGCTACGCACTGCGTTTGTTGGCGTACGAAAAACATCGAGATTATATAGAGAGTTGGAATGAGAGTCGCGATGAGTTGGAGCGGTCACTCATTCGGCGCGGCCAGCGTACGGTTGCCGTATTGGCCGTATCCTATTGTTCCGGGGCGGGTAATAATAAACTTGCTCAGGCCCTGCGTTTGGGTAGTAAGCCTCTCCAACCTATTTTTCTGGAAGGACAAGCCTTGACAATGCGGTTGAGCCAATTAAAACCGTGGGTACAAAATCACTCAAAGTCCGAATACGCTAAGCGTTTACATAGATTTTTACAACAAGTTGTACGTGGGTTGGAGTCTGATTTAGAGATCGGGGTGCGCAGTCTTGCTGTGGATGTTCGTATCAGGCATAACCAAGTGATTTGCAATGAAGAGCTTCTGTCGATTTGGTCTGCAGTTACCACCAGCCACCGTTTAACTGATAACGTGGTCTTTGCAATGGACGATGATGGCGTAATGTGGCTGGACACTTGGTTGGATGCGCCGGAACGACATCAACTGTTAGTGTCCGTCGAAATTAATCTTTTTCTAAACCCCGTTGCTGAACAGGCCGAGACCGTGACAGCTGTGTTGTTGGGCTCTTCGCAGTGGTGTAACACGCAAAAAATTGATTCGATCGCCCTGGTTCATCGCCCTGTCCAACTTGAGTGCGCTGGTCGCTCTATCAAGGATGCAGTTACGGATGCATTTCTTTGGGGGCAACTGCGTGCCGGAGAAGAAACGTACTTCAGTTGGCAGGCTCAGGTGCCTGGTGACGTTTTACGTGAGACAAGTATCGCTGTGAATGCAGCACGTTTCCCTTTTAACGTGGCCAGGTGTCATCGATTGGATGATTCGTTTGGTTTGCCTGGATGTGCAGTAGGTAATGTCGCATTAATCGTTGCTAGTGAGTGTGCTAAGGCGGAGGACGGTCCGCAGGTGGTCCTGCTACACGATGCCTCTGCTCAAATTTTTATTGTCCGGCCTGCATGAGATCTTGAAATAGGGATTGATCGTGAAAAAGAAGAGAATCAGCGTCTGGATAGTGATCCTGTGTTTGCTCGTTGCGGGTGGGGTATTGATCTGGGTCGATAATCCCGTAGTGCAGGTGAGGAGTGAGACTGCACGCTTGCAATGGTCAGCAGTGTTGTTGATCGGCTGTTTGATATTTCTCTTTCTCGATGGCGTCGGCGAATTGGCTATCCGAATGTTGGGCGCGAGAGATTTTATTGCTCTGATGGGACAAAAGCACGGAGTCAACTGGACTCGTTCGACTGGTAGTAACATGGTTTCTAATGCTGAGGATCCATTCGGCGTACCCGAGTTGAGGGCGCATTTGAAGGGACGCTACGGCTTCTTCTGGCGGCGCAAA
This sequence comes from Pseudomonas sp. NLJ1, assembly GCF_049486705.1. Classification (NCBI taxonomy): domain Bacteria; kingdom Pseudomonadati; phylum Pseudomonadota; class Gammaproteobacteria; order Pseudomonadales; family Pseudomonadaceae; genus Pseudomonas; species Pseudomonas sp. NLJ1. The sequence goes on from NZ_CP137735.1 coordinate 5,089,820, forward strand.
ATTCGACTGTTGTTGGTGGTCGGTGAGTCTGAGCAGATCGAGGCGATTGCCCCTGGGTTGAGCGAGCAGCGTTGGCTGGAAGGGCAAAACACCGTGCTGCTGTGGGCCGGCAGCATCCAATGTGAACCGCAAGACGCGTTGCTTTTGCAGTGGCGCGGCCTATGCCGCAACCGTGCGCTCAATGGGGTGGTCTGGGTGTTGAACAAAGACCAAAGCAATAACGTGAGCGCGATGAACGATAGCGTTCGTCGTTTGCAGAATCTGGCCAAAACCCTTCGCTGCCAATTGCTGCTGCATGTGTGGCAGGTCTGCGACAGTATGTGGCCGCAGCACGCGCGAGAAATCGGAGCGGTAGGCTGCATGCTCCCGGTACCATTATCGCCAGTGCGGCTCGCCGACCACTTAGGCATGCTCGCACAACCCTTACGTGAGCAGGGTCTATCGCAGCTTCAAAAAGACTCTGATCATGATTTCTTGCTTCGATTGTCACGCGATGTTGCGACCGAGGGTGTCTCCGGATGGTGCGCTGCATTGTCCGCGCTGTTCCGGCGACGCGACGTTTGGTTGCGTGGAGTGTGGTTCAGCTTACCGCTGCGACTCCAGAACAACCTTCGCGTGGATCATCACTGGCCTGAAGACCCAGCATGGTCCGGGATCCTCAATGATCGCTCCGCCCGAGCCCGCCGACTGGGTTGGCACCCAGCCAGAGTCGCCTACGTTTCTGCGCTCGGCCTCGCTTTCATTTGGGGCATCGGCTTGCTGTTGTCGTTTGCGAGCAACCGTGCCGAGGTCGGTCAGATCGCGGCGGCGTACAGGACGCTGCAGCAGCCCGTAGCAGGCACCGACACCAAACAGGCACTGGGCGAGCTGGTACGCGAACTCTCCCGCCTGGACTACCGATCAGAACACGGCGCACCGTGGTACCAGCGCTTTGGCCTGAACCGGTCGCACGAGCTGTGTGACGTGGTGTGGCCGCTCTATATGCAAGCCAATAACCAGCTGCTCCGTGACCCAGCCGTCGCTGAGCTGGAAAAACGGCTCAAGGCGTTGGTCAACTTGCCTCCGGCGAGCTCTCAGCGGGCACAGCAGACGTACGACTACCTCAAAGCCTATCTGATGCTGGCGCGCCCGGAAAAGGCCGATGCCGCGTTCTTGGCCCAGACCCTGGGCGGTACCGAACCGGCACTGTGGACGTTCTACGGCCAGCATCTGCCCGAGCACCCTGACTGGGCGATCAAGGCCGACCTCAGGTTGATCGCCCAAACACGCCAGGTGCTGCTGCGTGAACTAGGTCAGCGAAACGCTGAAAGTAGCCTCTACCAACAAGTCCTCGACACCGCGGCGAACCACTACCCGGCGTTGGGCTTGCAGCAGATGGTCGGCGACACCGATGCAAGCGCCCTGTTCGCCAGTGCAGAACAGGTCCCCGGTGTATTCACCCGCCAAGCGTGGGAAGGGCAGGTTCGTGCAGCCATTGAAGACGCGGCGCAAGCGCGGCGCGAAGAGATCGACTGGGTACTCAGCGACCACCCTAACGACATCGCCAAGGCGCTGAGCCCCGACCAACTCAGGGAGCGGTTGACCGCACGCTACTTCCAGGATTACAGCAGTGCCTGGCTGGGCTTCCTCAACAGCCTGCGCTGGCAGCAGGGCCATGGCCTGAGCGATGTGATTGCACAGTTGACGCTGATGAGTGATGTGCGTCAGTCGCCATTGATTGCCCTGATGAACACGCTGAGTTACCAGGGCAAGGCCGGCGTTCGTGGTCAGGCCCTGGCCGATTCCCTGATCGAATCGGCACAGAAGTTGGTGGGGCAAAAAGCAGCGCCGATCGTCGATCAACTTCCCCAAACACCCAGCGGCCCGCTCGACAGCACCTTTGGCCCCTTGATGGCGTTGCTGGGCAAGGAGTCTGAAGGGCGATCAGTCGATGGCCGCCTGAGCCTGCAAGCCTTCCTTACCCGGATCACCGGCGTGCGCTTGAAGCTGCAACAGGTCGTCAATGCACCCGACCCCGAGGCGATGATTCAGACCTTGGCGCAGACGGTATTCCAAGGCAAAGGCGCGGACCTGACCGATACCCAGGCCTATGGCAACCTGATCGCCGCCAGCCTCGGCGCCGACTGGGGGCCAGCGGCTAATACGTTGTTCGTGGAGCCGCTGGATCAGGCATGGCAACAGACTCTGCAGCCGTCGTCGGCCGGCCTCAACCGGGCGTGGCAGCGCGCGATCGTCGATGAGTGGCAGGGCGCTTTCAGCGGCCGTTATCCCTTCGCCGCCACCAGCAGTGATGCTTCCTTGCCCATGCTGGGGCAGATGATCCGTGCCGATTCCGGGCGGATCGAGCAGTTCCTGGCTCAGCAGCTCACGGGGCTTCTGCGCAAGGAAGGCAGCCGCTGGGTGGCCGACGCGCGGCAAAGCCAGGGGCTGCGTTTCAACCCGGACTTTCTCACCGCGATCAATCAGCTCAGTCAGCTGGCCGATGTGCTGTACACCGATGGCGGTATGGGCTTGAGCTTCGAGCTGCAAGGCAAGCCTGTGCGTGATGTGGTGCAGACCACCTTCGTACTCAACGGTGAAAAGCATCACTACTTCAACCAGCGAGAAAGTTGGCAACGCTTTCGCTGGCCCGGGCAGGGCGACCATCCCGGCATCAGCCTGACGTGGAGCAGCGTCCACACCGGTGAACGTCTGTTTGCGGATTACCAGGGCACCTGGGGGCTGATTCGGCTACTGGAGGAGGCCAATGTCACGGCGCTGGATGACGGCGACAGTCGTTTTCGGGTCGTGCTGGATGCGCCAGATGGCCTGGGCCTGACCTGGCACTTGCGCACGGAGTTAGGCGAAGGCCCGTTGGCACTGCTCAAGTTGCGCGGGTTCAGCCTGCCGCGAGAGATCTTTCTGGCAGAGGGCCGAGACACCCCGCAGTACACGCAGAACGGGGGCTTCGAATGAGCCTGAAAAGCTTGGTCGAAAGCTGTTTGCCCGCCAGCGAGCCGCTGGTCATTGCCCGCAAACACAGCGAATCCTGGGAGCCTTGGCTAACGCCCATCAACGGCGATGTACCGGTGGGAGAGGACCCAGGCTACGACGACGATTTCCAGCGCATGCGCGAAGAGGTCAACAAACTCTCCGGGGCGGATGTGGACCTTGTGGCGCAACTGGCGCAGAAGCTGCTCCAGCAGTCCTGCAAAGACCTTCGCGTGGCCACCTACTACCTGTGGGCACGCTTGCACCGGGACGGTGAGGCCGGCTTGGCAGATGGCCTGAATTTGCTGGCGGCGCTGATGGAACGCTATGCCTGCGACATCCTGCCGGTGCGCCCCAATAGCCGCAAGATGGCCTTGGAGTGGCTTGCCGGCAGCAGGGTCCTGGCAAGCCTGTCGCTGTACCCTCAGGTGGTCAAGGCTGAAACCGAGCGAACGGTGGCTGCGTTGGTGTGGTTGGAGCACGGCTTCAGCCATTGGCCAGAAGACCAGCGACCGCGGCTGGACGCCTTGTACGGCGCCCTCAACACCCGACTCGCCGTGTCGGGAGGTGTTGATGCAATCGTCCCGCAGACCAGCAGTGATTCACCGCTGAGAAGTAGCACCCTTGGCCCGAGCGTATCACCCATCAAGTCCGGTCGCGATTTGCTGGACAGTGGCCGGGGCCTGGCCAGCTACCTGCGCGAACAACCCGAAGGGTGGCTGGCAGCGCATAGGCTGATGAAGAGTTTGCGTTGGGACACCGTGCATCAGGTGCCGCCGCAAAATGCCCAGGGGTTTACCCGCCTGGCGCCGCCTCGCGGCGAGTATCGCGCTCAGCTCAAGCGCCTGCACCTGCAGCAAAGCTGGAGCGAATTGATTGATCAGGTCGAGCAAATGTATGCCGAAGGCGTCAACCACTTCTGGTTGGATCTGCAATGGTACCTCCATCAGGCACTGAGCAAATCGGCTGAGCCTCACAAGAGCTGGGCGGATATCGTCAAACACGATCTGGCCATGCTGCTGCAACGTCTGCCGGGCGTGGAGCTGCTGTGTTGGAGCGATGGCTCGCCATTCGCTGATGAAACCACGCGTGAGTGGATCAACCAGCAGGTCAGCGGTAACCGCCCAGAACAATGGCTGCCCGCAGCGGCCCCCGCACTGCCGGCGGCCGCATGCGAAATACTCGCCTTGGAACCCGAGGCACTGGCGCAAGCGGATGCTGACGGTGTCGAGCAGGCGCTGGCCTGGCTGGCGAGTCGGCCCGATGTGCAGACCGGGCGACAGCGTTGGTTACTGCGTTTGCTGATGGCGCGAGTGGCCGAGCAGTGCGGCAAGGCCGAGCTGGCCATTCATTTGTTCACTGAGCTGGACGCTGCCGCGCAACGCCACACATTTGCCGACTGGGAGCCTGACCTGCTCTTCGAGGTCAAGGCGCGCTTGCTCAAGCTGCTGCGTTTGAAGGCCCAGCGCAACGACACTGACCGGCCTGCGTTGGCGCGGCAAATGGAACATCAGCTGGCAACCCTCGTATCCCTTGACCCGGTACGTGCTGCAGTGCTGTGCAGCTAATTCACTTTGATCAGGAATCTGTTTTGACTACGGACAACCTAACCCTGCGTTACTTCGACGCTGAAATGCGTTACCTGCGCGAAGCGGGCAAGGAGTTTGCCCAGGCTTTTCCGGACCGTGCGGCGCAGCTCAACCTGGATAAACCCGGCGCTGAAGACCCCTTTGTGGAGCGCTTGTTCGAAGGCTTTGCGTTCCTGATGGGGCGTCTGCGCGAGAAATTGGACGATGACCTGCCCGAGCTGACGGAGGGGCTGGTCAGCCTGTTATGGCCCCACTACTTGCGCACCATTCCGTCACTGGCCATCGTCGAACTGATGCCAGATGTCAGTCAGATGAAAGGCTGCGAGGCGGTTGCAAGAGGCTTTCAGGTGCTGTCACAACCGGTGGGGCAACACCGTACCCGCTGCCGCTACTCCACCACGCAGGATTTGACGTTACGGCCGCTCAATCTGGAAACCGTGCGACTTGACCATGAGCCAGATGGACGTGCAGTTCTACGCCTGCGCTTCGCGCGTGGAGCGCTGGCCAACTGGGATCAACTCGACCTCGCGCATATCCCCTTGTATCTGAATGCCGACGCAGCGCTTGCCAGTGTGCTGCATCAGGCGTTGACATTGAACGTGCAGGCGCTGCATGTGCGCTTGCCAGGCGCGGCGCAACGCAAGGCATTTGCGGGGCATTTCAAGCCAAAGGGGTTTGCCGACGATGATCGCCTTTGGCCTAAAGGCGACAGCGCGTTCAGTGGTTATCAGTTGTTGCTGGAGTACTTCACGTTCCGTGAGAAATTCATGTTCGTCACACTCTGTGGCCTCGAATCGCTCGCGTTGCCACCAGACGCCCCATGGTTCGAGCTTGAAGTCGTGCTCAGTGAGACCTGGTCGCATGCGTTCACGCCTACACAAGAGCACATTCGTCTACACGCGGTTCCCGTGATCAACCTGTTTGCACTGGAGGCGGACCCGCTCACCCTGGACCCGTTGCAGAATGAATACCTACTGCGGCCAATGCGCTTGCAGGACGGACATACAGAGATCTACTCGGTAGACAAGGTTTCTGGAACGAAAGACAGCGTGCGTCAGGACTACGTGCCTTTCAGCAGCTTTCGCCACAAAGGGGGCATGCTTCGCGATGAGGCCCCCGAGCGCTACTTCCATACCCGCTTGAGGCGCGGTGCCAATGGTCTTCATGACACCTGGTTGATCCTTGGCGGGGAGGGCTTTGACAAGGATGTGCTGCTCAACCGCAAAAGCCTGTCGTTGCGCCTGACCGGCACCAATGGCCAGTTGCCGCGCAAAGCCTTGCGCAGCACCTTGCTCGATGCTGCGGCGCAGTCCACCCAGGCAGGTTTGCGAGTGCGCAACCTGACCGCGCCGACACTACCGTGCTACCCACCCAATCGCGACCGTTTTCACTGGCGTGTACTCAGTCACCTGGGATCGAATTTCCTGCCGATGCTCAACAGTGCTGAAGTACTGCGTGGCACATTGGCTTTGTATGAGTGGACGGGCAGCGAAACGAACCGCCGCCGTCTGGAGGCCATTGTTGACGTCAGGCATCACCTGATTCAGCGCTTCGAAAAAGGCTTCTTGCTACGAGGTGTGGATATCGAGGTGACGGTCGATGGCAACGGCTTTTCAGGAGAGGGGGACATCTGCCTGTTTGGTGAAATGCTCAGCCGGTTCTTCGCCTTGTACGCGGACATTCATTTATGCACTCAACTGACGATGATTCTGCAGCCGACGGGGAGGTGCCTGCGATGGAACGAACATCACAGTCAGCGTATTCCCGGTTGAAGGCCGAGGGCATTCTGCATGTGTTGGCTGATCAGGTGTCGACGGCCAACGTCTACCGCTTCTGCCAGGTGCTGGAGCAGGTGTTGGTTGAACAACCACCGTTGGGCAGCACTGCACATCCCGGCGATGACCGGGTCAGGTTCCGGCCCGACCCTGGAATGGGATTTCCAGCAGGCGAGTTGAAGGCCATTGAAGTCGACGAAGCTTTTCCGGACCGACCGCTGACGATACGTACCCGGTTGTTGGGTTTGTATGGCGTCGACTCTCCTTTGCCCACGGGCTATCTGGATGATATCGCCCAGCGACGCGAAGGCTATGAGGCGCTGGAGTACTTCCTCGATATCTTCAACCATCGGCTATTCACCCAGTTCTACCGGATCTGGCGTAAGTACTCCTACCCGGCAACGTTCGAGCCGGGCGGGTGCGATGCCACTTCGCAGTGTCTGTTGGGCTTGATCGGCCTGGGCATTCCCGGTACGGCAGAGCGCATCGCCACACCGATGTCACGTTTTCTGGCCCTGCTCAGTGTGATGCGCCTGCCCACGCGCAACGCGGAGGGGATTGGTGCGTTGGTGAAGTTGCTGGCGCCGCATACGGATACGCACGTGACCGGGCATTGGCCGCAGAGCGTTGTGCTTGAGCAGCCTGCCAGCCTTGCACCCGAGCGTCCGGTTAGGTTAGGCCAGGGCATGCCGTTGGGCGCTGTCGGGCACGACGCTAACAGCCAACTGCGCCTGCGGTTGTGTACCGAGGACGAGGATGAAGCGCGTGAGTGGCTTCCGGGTGGCCGGCTGATAGCCGATTTGCAGGTGTTGCTTGAGGTGTATCTGGGGTGGCGTTGCACAGCGCTGCTGCAGCTCTCGATAGCGCGCGAGAGGGTGCCGGTTCCGGTGTTAGGACGCACTCGGTCGATGCTTGGCATGACCGCTGTATTGAAACGCGCAGAGGGGGCGCACGCATCGGCCCAAGACGACACGATCACGATCAACCTGGGCCGATATCAAGGTCTGCAGCCGAACCCTTGCAGGAAGGAGGTACAGCATGTGGCGTACCGTTTTTAAATGCTTCACGGCATCGACATTTGTTGCAGTACTGAGTGGGTGTGGCCTTGCACAAAAGGTTGCAGACGGTACGTCGTCTACTGCCCAGGCGATCTTCTACAAGCAAGTAAAGACGCTCCATCTGGATCTCAACGGGCGGTCAGCGATAAATACCGATGACGCAGAGATGAGCGGATTGTCGGTGCCAGTGCTGGTACGGGTCTACCAGTTGAAGGACAACAAGGCGTTGGAGAACGCCACCTATGACGATCTGCTAAGCCAGGGGGAACGGGTGCTTCGCGATGATCTGCTCGATGAACGCGTGGTGGTGATCAAACCCGGTGAGGCGGCGCAGCTGAGTACTCCCCTGCAAGGCGACGCTCGGTATGTTGCGGTGGTAGCGCTATTCCGAAGTCCAGACGTTATCGAAAATACGTGGCGCGTTGTCTTGCAGCGGGACGACCTCGAACCGGATCAGGCCAGGGTGCTCGAACTGGGCGATAACCGATTGACCCTCCGACAGCGCGTGGAGGGCTGACTGCATGCCTGAAACCAGTCCTTCTCTTTACGAAATCCTGTTGCAGAACTTCCGCGGTGAGCTAGCGCTGGACCAGGTGAATGAAGATGACCAGCTGACCCTCTCGGTGCTGGACAACATTCAGCGCATTCTCAACAGCCGTGCAGGTTCACTCTCGCATCTGCCCGACTATGGCTTGCCGGACATGGGCACGGTGCTGCAAGGGCTACCGGCTTCAGCCCATGGCTTGATGAACGACATCGCCCGCACCTTGCGCCGCTATGAGCCCCGGCTGGCGCAGGTGAGCGTTCAGCTGATACCTCAGTCTCGCCCTGGCCATCTTGACTATGCCCTTGACGTACTCATCAGGGGCGGCGGCAGGGCGTCCTTTGGGACCACACTCGGCGCCGAAGGCAGGGTTGTGGTGCGTCACCTCAAGCAGGAAGGCTACCTTCCCGTGCAATGGAACTGACAGGGGGCCAGATGACGGCGCTTTTCGAGATGCGTGTACGCCTGGGTGGGGATCCGGGCAACTTCGATGAGTTCAAAATGCTGCGCGGTGAGTTGGCAAAGCTCAATCACCCAGCCTGCCCAGATGTGGACTGGGCAAAAGTTGAGGGGTTGTCTTTGCGCCTCTTCGAGCTGAACGGGGTTGAGCTGCAAACAGCGGTGGCGTTCGTCCTGGCGCGTAGCTACCGCACGGGGCTCGCGGGCTTGACGGAAGGGTTGGCATTGCTCTCTACGCTGACCGATGAATGGCCGCGCCTGTGGCCGGTGCAGGCGTCAGCACGCATTGATCTCATAGCATGGCTGTTTAGTCAGTTGCATCCCTTGGTTCGCATGGTGGAATGGGGCAGGTCAAGTTCGGCGGCGTTGAGCGAGCTGGTTGTTGAGTTAAACCGGCTGGAGCACCGTTTGGAAAGCCTTGGTCATGCGCCACTGGTGTCGCTGCAGGTTTTTCGAAACCAGATAGTCAGCCTCCTGCAGCGCATATCTGGAAGCATGGCGGTACCGATGCCGCTTCTGTCACAGCCATGGATATCGTTTGCTGAACCATCGGTCAGACCTCAGATCACCTCCGTTGTGCCTGCGCCATCGACCTACACATTTGTAGTCGAGCATCCCGCGCAGAGGCGCGCTGCACTGCCGTGGCTGCTGACTTTGACGATCACTTGCGCATTTGCGGGTTGGTTAGGCTGGCAGGAGTGGGTCTCTAGACAAATCCAAGAGCCTTCCATGCCTAAGCCAATCCAGCTCGACAGCTTGACGCTGTTCGATCCTGGCAGTGCTGAGCTCAAACCCGGTTCAACCAAGTTATTGATCGGTGCACTGGTTGATATCAAAGCCCAACCTGGGTGGTTAATCGTTATTTCCGGTCATGCCGATGCCCAGGGTGATGTTACCAGGAATCTTGATCTCTCTCGTGCTCGCGCCTCTGCTGTCCGCGACTGGATGCAGCGTATGGGAGATATCCCGGACAGTTGTTTTGCTGTCCAAGGTGTCGCAGCCAGTCAACCGGTCAGCAGCAACGACACCTTGAATGGACGCGCAGAGAATCGTCGGGTGGACATCCGTTTAGTGCCTGAGTCTAGTGCGTGTGGAGAACTTGAGGCTGCAGGGCGTTTGGTTGGAAGCGGCGAGGGCGTGTAAGGAGCAATGGCAACGCGCGCTAACAGGCGACGATCAACTCATCCTCGGGAAAAACGTACCCTCATTTCCTTAGAGGCCGCTCAACGCTCTACCAGCCAGGTAACCGAATGTCATCCCCGGCCCCAGGGTAATCCCGCCACTCGGGTAATACCCACCCATCACACTGTGCATGTCGTTGCCCACCGCATACAGCCCAGGAATCGGCTGCATCGCGTGGTCCAGCACACGGGCGGCACCGTCCGTTGCCAGGCCGGCAAAGGTACCCAGGCTGCCCGGCAACAGTTTCACTGCGTGATACGGCCCGTTCAGCAAGGGTCGCAGCGATGGATTGGGTACCTGTAACGGCTCGCCCTGAGCCCGGTTGTAAGCCGATTTGCCGCGCTGGAAAACCGGGTCTCCACCCCGGGCTGCATGGTGGTTGAAGTCATTCACCGTGCGTTGCAACTGCTCGGCATCGATCCCGCAGCGCTGTGCCAACTGCGCCAGCGTGCGGCCGCTGTGCAAATAACCGCAGCGTTGATAGTGGCGGGTGGGGAAAGGGAAGGGCTTGGCCCAGCCGATACCATAGCGACGTTGCGCGGCATGGTCGCAGATCAGCCAGGCTTGCGGCGCTTCACCCTGCGGCGTGGCGGCGAACAGTGCGTTCACGAAGTCGTGGTAGCAATCGGCTTCGTTGGCGAAGCGCCGGCCATCGCCGCGCACGGCGATGAATCCGGGCTTGGCACGATCGATCAAGTGCGGGAAATGGCCGAAACTGCCATCGCTGCGCGGTACCCGCGACACAGGTGCCCAGGCACCCGCATGGGCCAGGGTCGCCTGGACCAGGCCACCGGCCTGTTCGCCCAGGCGCAGGCCGTCACCGCTGTTTTCCCATGGTGCGGCAGAGTAGTGCTGGCCACCGTCCGGTGCATGCGGCATCAGTTGCGCGATGCGCTGGCGATCATGGGCAAAGCCACCGCAGGCCAAAACCACACCGCGGCGGGCGTGAATCAGCTGGCCGTCGGCAAACTGCGCGCCGCTGACCCGGCCTTCGCCCAGCAGGCCGCTGGCCGGCTTGTCGGTCAGCAGCGTCACGCCAAGGTCCAGGGCGCTGCGCAGCAGCCGTGCCACCAGTGCGTTGCCATTGACCAGTTGCAGGCCGCGCCGGTGCAGCAGCAGATCGCGGCCATGGCGCAGCAGGCGCTTGCCCACATGCAGCGCGGCCTTGGGTGAGCGCGTGGCGTTGAAGAAGGCGGCCATGTCGGCGCCGCCGGCAATGCCCATGCCGGCCAGGCTGACGATGTCCAGCGGTGGGCGCAGCTTGCGCAGCCAGGGGCCGAGCAGGCGCCCGTCGTATGGTAGCGCGCACAGCGAACGGCCACCGCGCGTGCTGCCGTCGCCATCGCGCATGTCGGGCATGCGGCTGCCGCACTGGAACTGCACGGCGGTGTGTCGCTGGAAGAACGCGACCATTTCCGGGCCATGGTGCAGGAAGGCGCGCTGGCGCGGGTCCAGTTCGCTGACATGGGTTTGCGCGCGCAGGTAGCGCTCCGGGGCATCGTCGGTCTCGAGGATGCCTTCGGCAACGGCCAGCGGGTTGCGCGGTATCCACAACCAGCCCCCCGACCAGGCGCTGGTGCCGCCCAGTTGGCTGGCTTTTTCCGCGACGATCACCTGCAGGCCGTGATGGGCGGCAGTAACTGCGGCAGCCAGGCCAGAGGCACCGGAGCCGATGACGAGTACGTCACATTCGAGGGGTTGCATGGTGGGGTTCCGCTCTGGCTTTGGAAGAAGGTCTACTGCAGCGGCGAAAAGCCGGTGGGCCGCAGCATTCGCGACTGCAAGCGCAACACCGCGCCCAGTTCGCGGTTGCGCCGTGAGAACTCGGCCCAACGCGGGTCCGCTGCCATGGCTGCGCGGCGTGCCATGCGCTCGTCGAGGCTGGCATAACCCCAGACATGCACCACCTGGTTGACCTCGCCGAACTCGCTGGTGAAAAAGCCGATCAGGTTACCGAGATGCTCGCTTTGCACCTCCAGCGCGTGGCTTTGGTACAGGCTCAGCCAGTCGGCCATTTTCAGTGGGTCGAGGGTGTAGGTTCTCAGTTCGTAGTACATGCTGGGGTCTCCATGTGGGTGGTTGGCGCCTGCAGGCGCGCGGCGATGTGGTTGGCAGCGAGCCAGCCGAAGGTGAGGGCAGGGCCCAGGGTGATACCGGGGCCGGGGTAGGTGCCTCTCATCAGTGAGTTCATGTCGTTGCCGACCGCATACAACCCGGCAATCGGCTGGCCATCGCGGTTCAGCACGTTGGCCTGGGCGTTGGTCACCAGGCCGCGGGCCGAGCCGAGGTCGCCGGTGTGGATGCGGATGGCGTAGAACGGGCCGCTGGCCAGCGGCGCCAGGCATGGGTTGGGCGTGTGTTGCGGGTCGCCCATGTAGCGGTTGTAGCTGTTGCCGCCTTTGCCGAACGCGCGGTCGATGCCGTTGCGGGCGTCGGCGTTGAACTGCTCCAGGGTCTGCATGAACACCTGTGGGTCGACGCCAATGGCCTTGGCCAGGGTCTGCGCTGTGGGGGCGCGGTGCAGGTAGCCGGCATCGATCAATGCCTGGTTGTCCACCGGCTTCGGCCGTGCCAGGCCCAGGCCGTAGCGGTTCATCGCCTCGGCATCGCAGACCAGCCAGCAACTGGCAATGCCTTTGGCGAACATGGTCTGCACGAAGTGGTGGTAGGAATCGGACTCGTTGACGAAACGTCGCCCGTCCGGGCTTACCGCGATCACGCCCGGTTTGGCGCGGTCGGTGACCAGGTGCGGAAAGCGTTCATGTTCGCCACTGGCATGGCGCAGTTCGGAAACAGGCGCCCAGAAGAAGTTGGCCACCAGGCCTTCGCCCTGGGCTGCGGCCACGGCTTGGCCAAGGCGCAGGGCCGCGCCGTCATTGGTGGGCGGTGACATGGTCAGGTGCTGCGCTTGCCGGGCCGGCCGGTAGCTGTCGGCGAGCGCGCCTGCAGCGAACCCGCCCATGGCGCACACCACACCGCCCCGGGCCAGCACCCGTTCCCGGCGCCCTTCGCGTTGCACCACCACGCCGGTGACCACACCGCGTTCGACGATCAGCTCCAGGGCTTCGCTGCGCAGCCACAGCTGCGTGCCATGGGCGAAGGCGCTGCTGGCCAGGCGGGCGATCAAGGCGTTGCCGGTGGTAAGCCGCGTGCCGCGCGGATGGCGCAGGCGGTCCCGCGCGTAACGCGCCATCAGCTTCAGGCAATGCCACAGCGACCGGGGTGAGCGGCGAATACTGAGAAAATGCTGGATATCCACGCGATTGACCATCATGCCGCCGAACAGCAGCATGCCGGGCGGCGGCATCTGCAGGTTATTGAAGTGCGAGCCGAGCTGCTTGCCGTCGTACTCGACCATCTCCAGTGCCCGGCCAAACTGGGTGGCACCCGGGTCGTCCGGGTAGTAGTCCGGCGAATGCGGGCGCAGGGCGTAGCGCAGTTCGGTGTTCTGCTCCAGCCAGCGCAGCGCCTGATGGCCTTGCTCGATGAAGGTGTCGACCAGGGTGGGGTCGTAGCCGTCGCCGATGACCCGCCTGAGGTAGGTGCGGATGGCCTCGGGCGAGTCCACCGCCCCGGCGGCGCGGGCTTGATCGGTACCGTAGAGCCACACCGCCCCGCCGGAAATCGCCGAGGTGCCGCCAAAGTGCTCGGCCTTTTCCACCACCAGCACTTTCAGCCCACGGCGGGCGGCCGTGGCGGCAGCGGTAAAGCCACCGGCACCGCTGCCCAGCACGACCAGGTCAAAATTGTGTTGCGTATGTTCATGCGTCGGCATGGCTTCAGATCTCCAGCGGCGTGACGCCCATGAAGGCGCCCAGATGGCCGAGTTGGGCGAAGGCCATTTCCGGGCCGGTCTGGACCGCGCAGCCAACCTGGCGTGCCCGCTTCAGCAGCGGGGTGATCTCGGGCGAGGTGACCACATCGGCGACCAGTGTTTCGGCTTGCAAGGTGGCGAGCAGGGCGGCAGGCAGCGGCAGCTCCGCGCTGCCGCCCATGCCGACAGGGGAGGCGTTGACCAGCAGATCGAAACCCTCCAGTTCGTCGACCCGGGTGGCGATTGCAACCCTGGGGAAGGCATTGCCGAGCAGCTCGCACACAGCGGCCATGCGCGTTGTGCTGGGGTCGCTGAGGGTGACGCTGGCGATGCCGGCTTCGCCCAATGCATAGGCGATGGCACTGCCGACCCCGCCACAACCGATCACCAACGCACGCTTGCCTGCCGGCTCGAAGCCATGTTTGCGCGCAGCACCGAGGAAGCCGGCGCCGTCCACGTTGTCGCCCAGCAGGCGACCGTCACGTTCACGGCGAATAACATTGACCGAGCCCAGCGCGGCTGCGCGCTCGCTCAGGCCGTCAAGGCGGCTGGCCAGGGCCTGCTTGTATGGCACGGTTACCACGCAACCGCGCAGGTTCTGCCAGCCGCGCAGGGTGCCGGCAAAGGTATCCAGTGCGGCCTCATGCAGGTCGATGGGCAGCATGGCGAGGTTGCAGTTGTTGTTGGCGAACCAGGTGTTGAAGTTTTCGGGGGACTTCACCTGGGCAATGGGCGAACCGACGATGGCGACTAGTTCAGTGGAACCACGAATCATGCTGACCTCCCTTTTTTTGCGTTGTCATGGAGGGCAAGGGTGAGGCAAGGAGGCCAGGGCAACAATGCGCTGATCGGGCGTTTGATGCGATAATCGCAGCCTTGCTCCGGTTATCGCGTTAATCGGCTGTTTTTGCTTGTTTGCGAGTCGACTAGATGAACACCCCCGCTATCCATCCCCGTGACCTGATCGCCGGCTTGCAGAAGGGCCTGGCGCTGATGCAGCTGTTCAGCGCCGAGCAGCCGCGCCTGAGCGTGCCGCAGGCGGCCAGGTTGTCCGGCCTTACCCCCAGTGCCGCGCGGCGGTTTCTGTTGACCTTGGTGCACGAAGGGTTTGCCGAAACCGACAGCCGTGAGTACTGGCTCACGCCCAAGGCGTTGCGCCTCGGCCAGGCGTATGTGGACTCGGCACAACTGCCGCGCATGCTGCGGCCGATCGTCGAGCAGGTGGCGCGGCAGACACAGGAGCATGTGTCGGTGGGTACCCGTGATGGCGACGAGATCATCCACCTGGTACGCAGCCGCTACAGCCATGTGGCCTCGTTGTCGATCCGGCCGGGCTCGCGGGTGCCGATGTATTGCACCGCCGGCGGGCGTATCTGGTTGGCCTGGCTGGAGGAGGGGGAGCGGGATGCGTACTTTGCGCGTAACCCGCTGAGGGGGTTGACGCCTTATACGCAGACGGACCGGTTGCAGCTGGAGACGCAGTTGTTGCAGGTGAGGGCGCAGGGGTTCTGTATCGTGGACCAGGAGTATGAAATCGGCATGCGCGTGTTGGGTGTGCCATTGCTGGACCGCGCCGGCCGCCTGAAAGCGACGTTGACTATCACCACCCATGCTTCGCGGTTGAGTGTGGACGAAATACGCTTGCGGTATTTGCCGACCCTGTATGAAGCCCAGGCGTTGTTGCGGCCGGTGCTGGATTGAGGCGTCAGGGTTTGGTGGCGTGTTTCGCGGGTGAACCTGCTCTCATGGAACTGCACATGACTCATTGAATCAGCAGGGCCCCTGTGGGAGCGGCTTCAGCCGCGAACACCGGCGCAGCCGGTGCCATGCACCGCGTTGGATTCTTCGCGGCTAAAGCCGCTCCCACAGGGTACGCGGACCGCTTGTGTACTCCGCTCTATGCGTGACCGCGCAGCCCAAAGGACTGGGCGCACGGATCACGTATTGGTCCCGATACCTGTGGGAGCGACCAGGCCCTTGGCTTATCTCTCGATCTGGCGATTCCAGCGCGCGTTCCATTCGGGGCGCTGGGTGTTGACCTGGTCCCAGTCGATGGTCACGGCAGTCTGCAGGTAGGTCTGCATGGCTTCGACCTGGCCACGGGTCTTGTCGCTGGTGGGCGTGTTGGGGTTGGACGGGATCTGGTCACCCAGCTCCAGGGCCGGCGACTGCGCCTCGGGGCTGAGCAGGAACTCGGCGAGCTTCTGCGCAAGCTCCGGCTGGTCGTTGTTGGCCGTGACGCATTCGGCCTGGTTGAGCACCACGGCACCTTCCTTGGGCGCAGCGTACTCCACCGGGATGCCTTTGAGCTTCAGCGCCGTCACCTGGGTGGGGGTGAGCGGGAACAGCGCGGCTTCGTCGGTTTGCACCATTTCCGAAAGCTTGGCCGAGTTGGGGATGTACTCCAGCACGTTCGGGCCCACGTTCTTCTGCCAGGCGGTGAAGCCCGGGTTGACGTCGGTATCGCTGCCGCCGTGCAGGCGGTTGTACATCAGAAAACCATGCAGGCCGAAGGTGGACGATGCCATCGACTGGAACACCACCTTGTCCTTGAAGCGCGGGTCGGCCAGGTCGTTCCACGAGGTGGGCGCTGCCCAGCCGTTGGCCTTGAACAGGCGGCTGTTGTAGGCAAGCCCGGTCACACCCAGGCTGACTGCAGCGGCCTTGTCCTTGATCAGGGCCTTTTCCGGCAACTGGGCCAAGGTCGGGTTGGGCTTGAGCGTGCTGCACAGGCCCATGCCGATGGCGCGGTACATGATGCCGTCATCCAGCACCATCACATGGATCGACGGCTTGTTCGGCGTGGCCTGGACCTTGGCCAGGATGTCGGCCGAGGTGCCGGGGACGATCACCACCTTCACCCCGTTGGCCTGCTCGAACCTGGGCAGGATGTTGTCGCTGAACAACCGCTCCATGGTGCCGCCGTTCATGCCCAGGTACAACGTGGGTTGGGCCATGGCGGGCAGGCAGGCGAACAGGCCGGGCACGGTGCAGAACAGGGCGAGCAAACGTTGCTTGTGCGTCATGACAGGTTTTCCTTGTGGTGGTTGGGCTGAAAACGGTTGATGGAAAAGGCCGCCAGGCTGATTGCCGGTGCGCCGTGCACCACGCATTGCGCCAATGCTTCACCGGCGGCCGGGCCTATCTGGAAGCCGGCGCCGACAAAGCCGAAGCCATGCAGCAGGCCAGGCTGGTGCAGGCTGGGGCCGAGCACCGGTTCGTCATCGGGCAGGTAGCCCTCGGTGCCGCTCCAGGTACGAATGGCCTGGGCGCCGGCCAGTGCCGGGTACAGTTCGGTGGCGTTGCGCAGGATGTCGAGCACTGCGGCCTGGCCCGGGCGTGCGGTGGTCGGGGTCAGGGCAAAACCGCGCCCGCCGCCCAGCACGCAGTTGCCACGCGCCACCTGGCGGGCATAGATGCCGCCGCCTTCGACCCCGGTGCTGGCGGTCATGAACAGCGGCAGCGGCTCGGTGACCAGCATGGCTGGGTGGGCTGCGGTCAGCGGCACCGGCTCGCCGAACCGCTCGGCCAGTTGCGCCGACCAGGCGCCGGCGCAATTCAACAGCCAGGGCGCCTTGAAGCCTTGGCCGCTGCTGGTGTGTACGCTGAAGCGGTGGCCGTCGTGTCCCACCTCCACTACCTTGCACTGCTCATGCACCTGGGCGCCGCTGCGCCTGGCCGCCTGGGCGAAGGCCGGTGACACCAGCCGTGGGTTGGCATGGCCGTCCTCGGGGCAGTACGAGGCGCCGACGGCGATATCGCCCACCCAGGGGAAGCGCTGGCGCAGTTCGCGTCGTTCAAGCAGTTGCAGGCGCAGGTCAAAAGCCTGGGTGCGCCGGGCATAGGCCTTCAAGGCATCGAAATCGGTTTCGCTGCGTGCCAGCTTCAGGTGGCCGCTGCGGGCGTATTCGCCATCGATGCCGATCCATTCGCGCAGATTGCCCCAGATGGCATGGGCGCGCATCGATAGCGGCAACTGGGCCAACGAGCGGCCCTGGCGGCGCACACCGCCGTAGTTCACCCCGCTGGAATGCGAACCGCAGAAGTCGCGCTCCAGCAATGCCACTTGCCGACCAGCGCGGGCGAGGACCAAGGCAGCGCTGCTGCCGACGATGCCGCCGCCGACGATGATGGCGTCCACTTCGATCAGCTTCATGGTTTTATCTCCAGGCCGAAGGGCAGGGGCTTCACCGGTGCCTGGCCGCGCAGGCGCCCGACCTGGTCAATGGCCCGACCGCTTTCGCAGGCGATCAACTCGGCGGCAGCGGCACCGCACACGCGGCCCTGGCAGCGGCCCATGCCGACTCGGCACATGGCCTTGACCCGGTTTATTTCCCAGTGGCCGGCACGCACGGTGGCGCGGATTTCCCCGGCACTGATCTGCTCGCAGCGGCACACGGTGAGCTGGTCCGGGGCCTGGCGGGCCCACTGCTCGGGAAAAGGAAAGGCCTGCTCCAGCCCCTGGCGGAAGCGCAGCAGGGTGGCCAGACGCTTTTGCAGTTGCTGCTGGCGCTGCGGGTTGCCGGGCTTGCCGAGGTCGGCCAGCAGTGTCAGGGCGGCCAGTTCTCCGCTCATCTCGGCACCGTCGGCACCGAGGATGCCAGCACCGTCGCCTGCCAGGTACACGCCGGGGCTGCTGGCCCGGCCCTGGGCATCACGTACTGGCAGCCAGGCGCGGTTGAGCGCGTTCCAGGCGAACTGGCAACCCAGCAGGTCGGCCAGTTGGGTTTCACTGCGCAGCGCGTGGGCGAATGCCACGGCGTCGCACGGCAGGTCGTGTTGCTGGCCATCGTGCGACCAGCGCACACCGCTGGCGCGTTGATCGCCATCGATACCCAGCAGGGTCACGCCCTGATGCACCGGCACACCCTTGCGGGCCAACCAGGCGCGGTAGTACAGGCCCTTGGCAAAGGTGCCTGGTTGCAGAAGCAGGCGTGGCAGGGCACGCACCTGGGCGCTGAAGGGTGAACTGTCGAGCACCGCGCTGACCGTGGCCCCGGCCTTGGCGTACTGGTAGGCCACCAGGTACAGCAGCGGACCGCTGCCGGCCAGCACCACCCGTTCACCGATCGCGCAGCCCTGGAACTTCAGCGCGATTTGCGCAGCGCCCAAGGTATAGACCCCAGGCAGGGTCCAGCCGGGTATCGGCAATACCCGGTCGGTGGCACCGGTGGCGACGATCACCCGGTCGAACGCCAGGCGGTCGGCCAGTCGACCCTGGTGCAGGGTGTCCAGCACCTGCTCCTCGGCGTTCCACACCAGGGTTTCGGGGCGATAGTCGATCTGCTCGCGCAACTGTTCAAGGGTGCTGTGCAGCGCCTGGGCCTTGCCGGCCTCGAAGCCATACAGCGATTTGGCCGGGCGGCGAAAGTTGGCCGGTTGCTGGCGGTAGATCTGCCCGCCGCCGCGGCTGGCTTCGTCCAGCAGTACCGGGCGTACGCCGTGGGCCACCAGGGTTTGCGCGGCGCGGATGCCGGCCGGGCCGGCGCCGATGATCACGATCGCACTCATGGCTGGCGCCCCGGGTCGCGGGTCACGCAATGGCCTGGTTCCAGAAAGGTCGAGCAGGCGCGTACCCGGCGGCCATCCTGCAGGCGTACCCAGCAGTCCTGGCAGGCGCCCATCAGGCAGAAGCCGGCGCGTGGTTCGGCGCTGAAGTCGCTACCGCGCAGGTGCCCGGCATTGGTCAGGATGGCGGTCAGCAGGGTATCGCCGCTCATGCCTTTGGCTGGTTGGCCGTCGAGCAGGAAGGGCACAGGCTCGCGGTCGTGTTCGGCCACGCGCTTGAACAGGGGCATAGGGGCATTCCTTGTCATTGCTTGCCCACCAGCACGCGGTCCAGGCCATATACGCGGTCCAGGGCGACCATGGTCAGGGCCGTGACGGCGATCACCAGCGCCGAGACGGCGGCCATCATCGGGTCGATGGATTCGGTGGCGTACACGTACATGCGCACTGGCAGGGTCTGGGTGGCAGGCGAGGTGACGAATATCGACAGGGTCACTTCGTCGAAGCTGTTGATGAATGCCAGCAGCCAGCCGCCGGCCACGCCGGGCAGGATCATCGGCAGGGTGACCTTGCAGAACAGCGTGACCCGGCCAGCCCCCAGGCTTTGCGCGGCCTGTTCGGCGCTGCGGTCGATGCCGATGGCTGCGGCCAGTACCAGGCGCAGCACGTAGGGGGTGATCACCACGACATGGGCGAACACCAGCCAGGCGAAGCTGCCATTGACCCCCAGCAGGGCGAACAGCCGCAGCAAGGCCACACCCAGCACCAGGTGCGGGATGATGATCGGCGACAGCAGCAGGCCGTTGAGGAAGCCTTGGCCGGGGAAGCTGTAGCGGGTGATCGCCAGGCCCGCCGGCACGGCGATCAAGGTAGCCAGCGAGGCAGCCAGGGCCGCAAGTTTCAGGCTGTTGTAGAACGCATCGAGGAAATCGGCACGCTCGAACACAGCGCTGAACCAGCGCAGCGAGAAGCCGGTGGTGGGCAGGCTCAGGGTGTTTTCCGGGGTGAATGCCACCAGGCACACCACCATCAGCGGGGCGAGCATGAACAGCATCACCAGGGCGTGAAAGGACAGGGCCAGCGGGCCGTTACGGGTCATCGGTTCAGACTCCAAGTGCGCGTTTGTAGCGGCGTTCGACCAGCCGGTTCCAGCTGAGCATCACCAGCAGGTTGATCAGCAGCAGGGCCACGGCGATGGTGGCGCCCATCGGCCAGTTCAGTTCGGCCAGGTACTGGTCGTAGATCATGGTGGCGACCATCTTCAGCCGGCGCCCACCCAGCAGGCCGGGGATGGCGAAGGAGCTGGCGGCCAGGCCGAAGACGATCAGCGTGCCCGACAGTACGCCGGGCATGATCTGTGGCAGCACGATGCGGCGGAACACCGTCCACTGGCTGGCGCCCAGCGATAGCGCAGCCTGCTCGGCGGCAGGGTCGAGCTTCTGCAGCGAGGTCCACACCGGGATGATCATGAACGGCAGCATCACGTGGACCAGGCCGATGATCACTGCAAAGGGCGTATACAGCAGCTTCACCGGCTGCCCGCCGAGGGCGGTGATGCCCTGGTTGACCAGGCCGTCGGCGCCCAGCAGCAGGCTCCAGCCGAAGGCTCGCACCACCACCGAAATCAGCAATGGGGTCAGTACCAGTATCAGGAAGATCGAGCGCCACGGCGCGCCCATGCGGCTGAGCACCAAGGCCTCGGGAATGCCGATCAGCACGCACAGCAGGGTGACCAGGGCACTGATCCAGAAGGTGCGGAAAAAGATCTGGTAGTAGTAGGTGTCGGTCACCAGGCTCAGGTAATGGCCCAGGGTGTACTGGCCGGCCTGGATACCGCTGCTGTAGTCGAATGCGTTGAACGACAGCAGCACTGTCAGCCCCAGTGGCGCTACCAGCAAGGCCAGGAACAACAGCAGCGCCGGGCTGCTGAGGCCGTAGCCCCAGGCGCTGCTGCGCAGCTTTGCCGCGCTCATGCCGCCACCTCGCCAGCATTCAGCACCCGCAGCAGGGCATCGTTCCAGTCCAGGCCGACCTGTGTGCCTTCATCCAGCGGTGTGTTGCCGTCGTTGGCACGCACCACGGCCAGGTTGCCCAGGGCGGTGTCGACCCGATATAGCCATTGGCTGCCGAGGAAGTAGCGGCAGCTGATGCGGCCTGCGAGCTTGCCGCTACCGGCCGGGCCGAGGCTGATCTTTTCCGGGCGCAGGCTGAGGGTCAGCGGGCCCAGGGCATTGGCCTGCGGTTGCCCGCCGGGGCCGATTGCGCCGCGCAGGCGGTTGGCCTTGCCGACAAAGTCGGAAATGAAGGGTGTGCCCGGGTGTTCGTAGAGGCGGTAGGGGTCATCGACTTGGGTGATGCGCCCGGCTTCCATCACCACTACCCGGTCGCTGATCGACAAGGCCTCGGCCTGGTCGTGGGTGACCATCAAGGTGGTGATGCCGACCTCGTTCTGGATGCGACATATCTCGAACTGCATTTCTTCACGCAGGTGGGCGTCCAGGTTGGACAGCGGTTCGTCCAGCAGCAGCACCGGCGGTTCGATCACCAGTGCGCGGGCCAGGGCCACACGCTGGCGCTGGCCGCCGGAGAGCTCGCGTGGGTAGCGCTCGGCATGCTTGTCCAGGCGCACCAGCACCAGGGCCTGGTCGACCCGGCGGGCGATCTCGGTGCTGGCCACCTTGCGCATGCGCAGGCCGAAGGCGACGTTGTCGCGTACGGTCATGTGCGGGAACAGTGCGTAACTCTGGAACACCACGCCCAGGCCTCGGCTGGCCGGTTTGGCATGGGTGATGTCGCGGCCGTCGAGGACGATGCGACCGCTGGTGACCTCGACGAAGCCGGCAATCATTTGCAGGGTGGTGGTCTTGCCGCAACCCGAAGGGCCAAGCAGGGAGACGAACTCGCCTTTCTCGATGGCCAGTGACGAGCTGGCCACTGCCTCCGTGGCGCCATAGCGCTTGCAAAGATTTTCGATCAACAGAAAGGTCATGGCTGTGCTCCATCGCAAACGGAACCGGGGTCAACCGGCAGTTTCAGGGTGGGCAGAGCGCCAGCGGCAAAAGCAAAGCTTTTACGGACGTTGGCGCTCGCTTCTGTGGCGGCGGCCGATGTTGTGATATCGCCCTATGGACCGGAGAGTAGGGCAATGATTAGGATGGCGACAAAGGGTAATTTCACTGAGTGACAGCTATTTTGAAATTATTCCGCTGAGTGGAATTTCTAAGGGTTGGATGAAAGATGGATTCCGATAAACGAAATGGGCAGCCCAAGGAAGTAGGTGTCAGTGCGGTGTCGCGATTGTTCGCCGTATTGCGTGCGCTGGGAGAATGCGGCGGCGAGGGCGAGAAGGTCAGCCAGCTGGCGCAGCGGGTTGGCCTGGCGCAGCCCACCACTCACCGCCTGCTGCGCAGCCTGATTGAAGAAGGCATGGTCGACCAGTGCGCGACCAGCAAGCGTTACCGGTTGAGCCTGGATTTTTTTGCCTTGGCGGCCAAGGCCGGGCAAGCCGGCAACCTGCGCGATGTGGTGCGCCCCAGCCTGCTGCGGCTGTCGGCGTCGCTGGGCGATTCGCTGTTCCTGCTGGCGCGCTCGGGGTTCGATGCGGTGTGCCTGGACCGCAGCGAAGGGCCGTACCCGATCCGTACCTTCACCGGCGATATTGGCGGCCGTGTAGCTTTGGGGGTGGGGCAGGGCAGCCTGGCCATCCTGGCCTTCCTGCCGGAGGAGGAGCGCGACGAGGTGATCCGCTACAACCTGCCGCGGCTGAAGGATTTCCACCATTACGACGAAGTCATGCTGCGCGCCGAAATCGACAATGTGCGCAGCCTCGGCTATGCCGGGCGCAACACCGGAGTGCTCGATGGCATGGCCGGCCTGGCGGTGCCGATTCTCGATCGTAACGGTCACGCGGTGGCGGCCCTGAGCGTGGCGACCATCAGCGACCGCCTGGGGCCCAACCGCATGCCGACCGTGGTGGCACTGCTCAAGCGCGAGGCGGCGGCGATCGGCGAGCGGGTCAACCCGTTCGACCCAGTGCTGCGCCGGCCTTCGCATGTGTTTGGTTGAGGGCCAGGATTGAGCTCAGTCCATCGTCGCGATGGAACACTGATGAAGGCCGACGCATGGCACCGGCTTTGCCGGTGTTCGCGGGTGAACCCGCTCCCACATTGAACCGTGCAAACGTTCGAAGTTCTGTTCAGGGCAGTTGTTTCTACCGGCATGGCACAGGCCCAGGCCGGCGGCTATCCCTGTGGGAGCGGGTTTACCCGCGAAGCAGGCAACGCGGTGCATGGCACCGGCTTTGCCGGTGTTCGCGGGTGAACCCGCTCCCACATTGAACCGTGCAAACGTTCGAGGTTCTGGTCAGGGCAGTTGTTTCTGCCGGCATGGAACAGGCCCAGGCCGGCTGCTATCCCTGTGGGAGCGGGTTTACCCGCGAAGCAGGCAACGCGGTGCATGGCACCGGCTTTGCCGGTGTTCGCCGGGCCCGCTCCGATACAACCCTACTCCATCGCCTCGGCCACGCCCTGGTCCTCACCCAGGAACCCGCCACTCTGGTGCTGCCACAAGCGTGCATAGGTACCTTTCTTCGCCAGCAGTTCCGCATGGGTGCCTTGCTCGATGATGCGCCCTTCATCCATCACGATCAGCCGGTCCATGGCGGCAATCGTCGACAAGCGGTGGGCGATGGCGATGACGGTCTTGCCTTGCATCATCTCATCCAGGCTTTCCTGAATGGCCACTTCCACTTCCGAGTCCAGCGCACTGGTGGCTTCGTCCAGCAGCAGGATCGGTGCGTTCTTCAACATCACCCGGGCAATGGCGATGCGCTGGCGCTGGCCACCAGACAGCTTGATGCCGCGCTCTCCCACCAAGGTGTCGTAACCGCTGTTGCCCTGGCGGTCGCTGAGCTGGCTGATGAAACCATCGGCCTGGGCGCTGGCCGCAGCGGCGCGGATCTGCGCCTCGGTCGCATCGGGGCGGCCATAGGCGATATTGTCGCGAATCGAGCGGTGCAACAGCGAGGTGTCCTGGGTGACCATGCCGATGGCGCTGCGCAGGCTGTCCTGGGTGACCATGGCCACGTTCTGCCCGTCGATGCGGATTTCCCCTCGGTCCACGTCGTAGAAGCGCAGCAGCAGGTTGATCAGGGTGGACTTGCCGGCGCCGGAGCGGCCGACCAGGCCGACCTTTTCGCCCGCGCGGATGTGCAGGCTCAGGTCGTCAAGCACCTGGCGCTCGCCGTTGTAGTTGAAGCCGACCTTGTCGAAGCTCACCGCGCCCCCCTTGGTCACCAGCTCGGTGGCGCCCGGTGCATCCTTTACCTTGGGGCCGCGGGTGAGGGTAGCCATGCCGTCCTGCACGGTGCCGATGTTTTCGAACAGCGAGGTTATCTCCCACATGATCCAGTGGGACATGCCGTTGATACGCAAGGCCATGGCGGTGATCGCGGCCACCGCCCCGGTGCCGACCTGGCCCTGGTGCCACAGCCACAGCGCATAGCCACCGGCGGCAATGATCAGGCCCACTACCAGCGCCTGGTTGACGATTTCGAACTGGCTGACCAGACGCATCTGGCGAAAACCGGTCTGTTTGAAGTCTTCCATGGCTGCGCGCGCGAAGTGCGCTTCGCGGTTGGAGTGCGAGAACAGTTTCACCGTGGTGATGTTGGTGTAGGCGTCGGAAACCCGGCCGGTCATCGATGACCGGGCGTTGGCCTGTTCCTGGCCTACCTTGCTCAGGCGGGGCACGAAATACAGCATGGCCAGGCTGAACAGCACCACCCAGGCAATGAATGGCAGCATCAGCTTCAGGGCAAAGCCCCCGGCCAGGGCAATGATCGCGATGAAGTACACGCCGATCCCGGGCAGGATCTCGATGATGGTGAACAACACATCGCGTACTGCCAACGCCGTCTGCATCACCTTGGTGGTGACCCGGCCGGAAAACTCGTCAGAAAAGAACGACAGGCTCTGGCGCAGCATCAGCCGGTGAAAGTCCCAACGCAGGCGCAGCGGCAAGTTGATCGCCAGTACCTGGTGCTGAAGCATGGTGCGCAGCGCCACCAACCCGATGCTGGCCAGCAGGACGATGCCGATGCCCCACAGCACCCGGGTTTCTTCGGCGCCGACGGCACCGCCGGCCTGCCACGCCGAGAGCAGGTCTACAACTTGGCCGAGAAAGGCGAATAGCCAGGCTTCGTAGATCGATACCCCGGCACTGAGCAGCGCAAGCGCCAGGATGTAGCCGCGCGCCCCCCGAGTGCAGGCCCACATGAAGCGCAACAGGCCAAGCGGTGGCGGTGGTATCTCGTCAGGGGGGAAGGGGTCGAGCCAGCGCTCAAAGATACGAAACATGCTTGTCTCCGGAAATCAATTCTTGCCTGGCCGATGGCCATGACCCACAGCGATGCACGCGCTGTCGATAAGCCGGGCTTGGGCTGCAAGGCAGCCCGGTCAAGCCGGCAAACCTTAACTGACTGACACTGCCCCTACGGTTGTTGTTAACAAAACTTTGCAATTTATTACATTTCCGCTTGATTTCATTTTGCCTTGATGCTGTAGAATTGACGGGTTTTTATGTTGCTTGCTTGATTCGTCGTTTTTTTGACGAACATCATGAAAGCTCAGCGGCAGATGAGTCAAAGTTACCCTTCAACCCGCTTCAATTTACTTTTGCAGGGCCAGTGTTTTGACGAATGGAATGCCGTGGTTGGCTATTTCGGGCCTGGGCGCCGAAAGCAGCCAGCTTCATGTACAAGGACTGTATTGGTTGGCCTGTGACAGCGCAGAAGACGCCACCTTGCTATGCCGCCAAGTAATCGGGGGGTTGCCCGAGCATGTTCGGGCAGCCCTGGTCGCCGATGCACAAGCCATCGGCGAGGTGCTGGGTGCGCTCGATACCGCGCAGGGTCCCGGCGAACTGGCGCTGTACGAAGCCAACATGCAAGCCGTCCGGCACCTGGTCGACGACCTGCCGCGTATCGACGCCGCCGGGCGTGTGCTGGTGCTGCGGGCGCCCGCCGACGTCTGGGGTACCGGCAACGTCGAACGCTGGTGCAACGCGCTGCGCCCGGTCTTGTTGGCCGAGGCCGCGCTATTGCTGGTCATCAGCAGCGGCCAGAGCGCCGGGCTGGTAGAGCGCCTGCGTGCGTTCAACCAGGGCGTCGATGGCCTGGCCCAGGTTTACCGCGGCAAAGGCGGGGTGCGCTACCTGCAGCATTTCTGGAGCAACCCGCTCGGCAAGACCGGTACGCTCGACGTGGAGCTGACGCGGCTTGAAGCGGGCTTCGCCGCCACCGGGGCGCCGCAGGCCCCCAGCGATACAGGTGGCGACGAGCTGTTGTACCTGGCCCAGCGCCCGGTACTGGAAGGTGCCCCGGCCTTCTCGGAGCACTGGCAGGTCTGCGAGAGCCTCGAGGAACTCGGTGCCAAAGCTGGCAGGGCGGTTTCCGCCACGGTCATCTTTGCCATGGACGGCGGACAGCGCCTGGATAGCCTGGCGCGTCAGTTGCACCGCTTGCGCCAGTTGCGTGGCAATGCCCTGAAGCTGGTGGTGCGCGAGATGGCACCGACCCTGCGCTACCAGGATGAACAGCTGCTGCTGGCTTGCGGGGCCAGCCAGATCGTGCCGTTCGGCGCCAGCCTTTCGCGCTTCCTGACCATGGTCGAGAGCATCCAGGGTTACCTCTGGCGCCGGCGCCTGCCGAGCGATTTCGATGCCTTGCTCGCACGCCTGCGGCCGCTGGCCATCTGCGGGCTGGTGGCGCCGCGCGCGTTCGCCGAAGCCGTGCAGACCATGTGGCACGGTGTGCGCAACGGCGAAATCGCCCACCAGTTGCTGGTGTTGCGCCCGGCCCCTGGCCTGACCCCGCTGCAAGCCTGCTCGCGCACGGTGTTCCGCCGCGACGGCGACATCGCCTGCGTGGTCGGCGAGGTGCTGTTCCTGTTCCTGTTCGCCTGCCGCTCCGAAGGCGTCGAGCAAGCGCTTGACCACATCTTCCAGTTGTCGTGGAAAGAACTGTTCATCAGCCAGGAGGTGCTTGCCGGTGTCGACAGCCTGGCCACCCCGGCCTTCCTCGACGACAACGTGCCACAGCCACCCCGGCTCGACGCGGCGGCGCAGCTGCCCGCCCAGGCGAGGCCGGCCCTGGCGCCGCGCCGGGTCGCCCTGGGCAAGCGGGGTACAGCATGAACTTCGTGCAGCTGCTGCAAGTGGTCGGCATCACGGCGCTGGTGACCTTGGCGCTGGCCCTGCTGCTGTTGCGCCTGCGCGCCACGCTGCGTGGCTGGTTGCGCCGCCGTCTTCCACCCCGTTACCTGAAACCGCTGGGCGTACGCCACCGCGTTGCACGCCAGGAACCCCGTAATGACTAATGCATCCGCCACCCTCCCGGTACCGGCCCGCTGGCCTGGACTGGGAGGGTGGAACCTCTATTTCCTGGCCAAGTTCTTGCTGGTCGCCCTTGGCATGCTCGACTTCCAGGCGCTGCCGAACCTGTTGTTCGCCGCGTTTCTGCTGGTGCCGTTGCCAGGCAGGTGGCTGCGCGTTGCGCGGCAACTGGTGGCCGTACCGGTTGGCATCGCGTTGTTCTACCAGGACACCTGGCTGCCTCCCTTCAGCCGCCTGCTGGCGCAGCCGGGGGTGTTCGATTTCTCGTGGGACTACCTGCTCGAACTGCTCGGCCGCTTCATCAACTGGAACCTGTTGGGCGCGCTGGCGCTGTTGCTGGTGGGTTACCTGTACCTGCGCCATTGGCTACGGCTGAGTACCCTGAGCCTGCTGGGGCTGGCGTGGCTGGCGGTCGGCGGCCTGCCAGCGCTGGGGCGCGATGCGAGCCAGGCGCCTGGTGCCGCGGCTGTCACCACCGAACAGGCGCAGGCCACCGCGGTGGCCGACAATGCCACGCTCGACAGCTGGCTCGAGCGGTTCTTCGCCAGTGAGCGTGAACGGGTGACAACATTCCCGGCCATGAAGGCCGATGAACAGCCGTTCGACCTGCTGGTGATCAACATCTGCTCGCTGGCCTGGGATGACCTGTCCGCCGTCGGGCTGCGTGACAACCCGTTGTTCTCGCGCCTGGACGTGGTCTTCGACCAGTTCAACTCGGCCACGTCCTACAGCGGGCCAGCCGCCATCCGCGTGCTGCGTGCCAGTTGCGGGCAGTCGTCCCACGCTGGCCTGTACCAGCCCGCCCCGGAGCAGTGCCTGTTGTTCCAGAACCTGGCCAGGCTGGGCTTTCAGAGCAACACCTTGCTCAACCACAGCGGCCGCTTCGACAACTTCATCGGCGACATCACCCAGCAGCACATGCCTCAACCCGGCCTGCGCAACACCGACTTCCCGCGGGCACTGGTCGGCTTCGACGGCTCGCCGATCGCCAGCGACCTGGAGGTGCTGCGCCGCTGGTGGGGGCAGCGCAAAGGTACGCCGGCCGAGCATGTGACGCTGTTCTACAACAGCATCAGCCTGCATGACGGCAACCGAATCGTCACCGCCGACGGCGGTACCCGCGTGGCCGACTACGCCACCCGCGCCACCCGGCTGTTCGGCGAGCTGGGCAGCTTCCTCGATGAACTGGAGCGCAGCGGCCGTCGCGTGGTCGTGGCCATTGTCCCGGAACATGGCGCTGCGCTGCATGGTGACCGCATGCAGTTGTCGGGCATGCGTGAAATCCCCACCCCATCGATCACCCATGTGCCGGTGGGCCTGAAGTTCATCGGCATGGGCCAGCCTGCCCGCAGTGAACCGCTGCGCGTCTCGGCACCCACCAGCTACCTGGCGCTGTCCGAGCTTATCTCGCGCGTGTATGCGGGCCTGGGCCAGCAGCAGGTGCTGGATGTGCCCAGCCTGCTGATTGATCTGCCGACCACCGAACAGGTCGCGGAAACCGCAGGTGCGCAAGTACTGAGCTACCAGGGGCGCGCCTACATGCGCCTGCAAGGCCAGCCCGACTGGCAGCCTGTCCCGAAGGAGCGCCCATGATCACTGGCAAGGCAGACCCAGCCGACCGCAGCGACGATATCGCCCAGTTGCGCCAGCACCTGGACATGCCGGACCTGAACTACCAGGACATCTCGTTGCTGGTGGGTGTCCAGCAGGCCTTGCAGCGTTGGCCGTTGCTGGGTGAAAGCTGCCGAAGCAGTGCCTTGGGCACCTTGTACCTGGCGGCGCCGCGCCGCGAGGTGCTGTCACCATGACCAGCCTGTCGTTGCACGGGGTTCGCGGTGGCCTGGGGCGCAGTGCTTTGCTCGCCGCGCTGGGGCATGCGTTGCAGGGCGTAGGTGAGCGGGTGCTGCTGGTCGACCTGTGCCCAAGCAACCTGCTCGGCCTGCATTTCAACCTGCCCTTGGACACGCGCGAGGGCTGGGCGCTTGCCGAGCGGGAAGGGCGCCCCTTCAGCGATGCCATGTATGAAGTGCTCGATGGCCTGTGCCTGATACCGTTCGGCAATCTGCCTGCCGGCACGCGGCCGCCGTTGCCCGACGCTGAAGCCTGGCGTGCTCGCCAGGCCGAGCTGGCGGAACACTTCGACTGGTTGTTGTTCGACCTGCCGCAGCTGCCGGCCGATGCCGCTGGTCAAAGCGTCGAGACCGATGTGCGGGTGTTGGTGGCCGAGGCCGAAATGGCCAGCCATCTGCTGCTGGGGCGCCGGCAGGTCGAGCGCTACGACCTGCTGCTGGTCAACCGCTACGACCCCGCCAGCCGCTTGCAGAGCGACCTGTTGATGGTGTGGCGCGACCTGTTCCGTGATCGCCTGCCGATCCAGGTGGTGCACCGCGACGAGGCCTTCCTCGAGGCCCTGGCGTGCAAGGCACCGCTTGGCCACTACGCGCCGCACAGCCTGGCTAGCCGGGACGTGCAGAGCCTGGCGGTACGCTGCCTGACGAGGCGCCAGCCGTGACCCTGACCCCACTGTCGGCCTACGCCTGGTTCCGCACACGCGGCGCGCGGCAGCCAGTCGCATGGCTGTTTACCCTTGGCGTGTGGCTGGCCTTCCTGTTCCTGCGCCTGGAGTCGCCTGCCTGGCAAGCCCTGCTGGCCGAGCGGCAGCGGCTGTACCCGCAACTGGCGGGCAAGCGCCCAAGCCTGGGCGACCCACTGCGCTTGCTGATCCAGAGCCTGTGGCTGCTGGTGCGGCGCCAACCGCAGCCTCGCGAACCGGGGTTTGCCCGCCGTGCCTGGGGTGCAGTGCGTGCGCAGCTGCGCGGTGTGCGCCAGGTGCTGCGCCGTTACCATGGCCTGCTGATCGACCGCCTGCAGCAATTGCCTGCGCGCTATCGCGCCAGCGCGTTCAAGCAGCAAGCTTCGGCACGCCTGCGCGGCTTGAGCGTGTTCGCCCGGTGGGTTTTCTACAGCGTGCTGACCCTGGGCGCCATCGGCCTGGCCGTGTTGTGCGTGACCGAACCGTTCGGCTACCTGGCGCAGCTGGTGTTCATCTGCCTGCTGCTGGGCATCGCCCTGCTGGTGCGGCACATGCCGGGACGCTTCCCGACCCTGATGCTGATCGTGCTGTCGACCCTCATCTCCTGCCGCTACCTGTGGTGGCGCTACACCTCGACCCTGAACTGGAATGACACCACCGGCCTGGTGTGCGGGTTGGTCCTGCTGGCGGCAGAGACCTACTCGTGGTTCGTGCTGATCCTGGGCTACATCCAGACCTGCTGGCCATTGCAGCGCAAGCCGGCGAACCTGCCGGCAAATCCGGCGCACTGGCCGACCGTCGACCTGATGATCCCCACCTACAACGAAGACTTGTCGGTGGTGCGCACCACGGTGCTGGCTGCCCTGGGCCTGGACTGGCCGCGCGAGTGCCTGCGCATCTATATCCTCGACGACGGCCGGCGCGAGGCCTTCCGTGCGTTCGCCGACGAAGTGGGGGTGGGCTACATCGTGCGGCCGGACAACAAGCATGCGAAGGCCGGCAACCTCAACCATGCGCTGGGCGTGACCGACAGCGAGCTGATCGCCATTTTCGACTGTGACCACGTGCCGGTGCGTTCCTTCCTGCAAATGACGGTGGGCTGGTTCCTCAAGGACCCGAAGCTGGCACTGGTGCAGACGCCGCACCATTTCTTCTCGCCCGACCCGTTCGAGCGCAACCTGGGCTCGTTCCGCCGTCGCCCCAATGAAGGCGAGCTGTTCTACGGCCTGATCCAGGATGGCAACGACATGTGGAACGCGGCGTTCTTCTGCGGCTCGTGTGCCGTGCTGCGCCGTAACGCGCTGGAGAGCATCGGTGGTTTTGCCGTCGAAACCGTGACCGAAGATGCCCATACCGCCTTGCGCATGCACCGCCAGGGCTGGTCATCGGCCTACCTGAGCATTCCGCAGGCCGCCGGCCTGGCCACCGAGAGCCTGTCAGCGCACATCGGCCAGCGCATTCGCTGGGCCCGTGGCATGGTGCAGATCTTCCGTACCGACAACCCGCTGTTCGGCCGGGGGCTGAGCCTGTTCCAGCGGGTTTGCTATGCCAACGCCATGCTGCACTTCCTGGCCGGCCTGCCACGGCTGGTGTTCCTGACCGCGCCGCTGGCGTTCCTGTTGCTGCATGCCTACATCATCTACGCCCCGGCGCTGATGATCCTGCTGTACGTGCTGCCGCACATGATCCACGCCAGCCTGACCAACTCGCGCATGCAGGGCAAGTACCGGCAGACCTTCTGGGGCGAGGTCTACGAGACCGTGCTGGCCTGGTACATCGCCCGCCCGACCACGGTCGCGCTGTTCGCGCCGAAGAAGGGCAAGTTCAACGTCACCGCCAAGGGCGGCCTGATGGCGCAGGAGCAGTTCGACTGGCGCATCGCCCAACCCTACCTGTGGCTGGCGGCGCTCAACGTGGCCGGCCTGGGCTTCGCCGTGTGGCGCCTGTTCACCGGCCCGGCGGCGGAAATCGGCACGGTGATCGTCAGCTCGCTGTGGGTGGTCTACAACCTCCTGATCATCGGCGCCGCCGTCGCCGTGGCCGCCGAAGTGCGCCAGGTGCGCCGGGCCCACCGGGTGCAGATGCGCTTGCCGGCGGGGCTGGTGCTGGCCAGCGGTCATGCCTTCCCCTGCACCCTGGTTGACTACTCCGACGGCGGTGTCGGCTTGCAATTGCACCGGGGCCTCGAGTTGCAAGCGGGGGAGCGGGTGCGCCTGCTGCTCGACCGCGGCCAGCGCGAGTTCGCCTTCCAGGCCTGCGTCACCCGCACCGTAGGCCAACACGTTGGCCTGGTGTTCCACGACCTCAGCCAGCAACAGCGTATCGACCTGGTCCACTGCACCTTTGCCCGCGCCGATGCCTGGCTTGGCTGGAACGAGCAGCACGAGGTCGATCGCCCGCTGCGCAGCCTGATCGACGTGCTGAAGCTGGGCGGTGTCGGTTACCTGCGGCTGGTCGAGCACTTGCCGCCATGGGTGGGTGCGTGGCTGCGCCCACTGCACGCACTGGCGAACTGGCTGGCCAGCTACAGGCCCCGCACACCGCGGCCTGTCCCTTCCTTGAACCTTGTTGATCGAGACGCATGATGACTGGTTATCCCGCGCGTACCTGGGGCCTGGCGATGGCGCTGCTTGCTGCCTTTTCGCAGAGCGCCGCTGCCGCCTCTGTAGCCCCGCTTGCCGCGCCAGCCGTACCAACGGTACCGAACTGGCCGGTTGCGAAAACCTTCGAGCAGCTCGGGCATGCGTCCGACAGCCTGCTGCTGGGCGTGCGCAACAGCGAGCATGTCGAATTCGGCCTGCGGCGTGACCGCCTGGCCACCGAAGCCAGCCTGCAGCTGGACTACACGCCATCGCCCGCACTGTTGCCGAACCTGTCGCACCTGCGCGTGTACCTCAATGACGAACTGATGGGCGTGGTACCGGTGGAAAAGGACCAGCTTGGCCAGCGCGTGCGCCGCCAACTGCCGCTGGACCCGAAGCTGCTCAGCGATTTCAACCGGGTACGCCTGGAGTTCGTCGGGCATTACACCGACATCTGCGAAGACCCTGCGCACAGCGGCCTGTGGCTGAACCTGAACCGCAAGAGCCAGGTGCAGCTGCACGAACAGGCCCTGGCCCTGGACAACGACCTGGCGTACTTCCCGCTGCCGTTCTTTGATGTGCGCGATACCGGCAAGGTAACGCTGCCGGTGGTGTTCAGCGGCGTGCCGAGCCTGGGCGAGCAGCGTGCGGCAGCGATCCTGGCGTCCTACTTCGGCAGCCAGGCCGGTTGGCGCAAGGCGACGTTCCCGGTGCTGTACGGCAGCCTGCCGGCGCGTGGCGACCAACCCACGCCGAGCATCGTGTTTGCCAGCAACGACCGTCGCCCGGCCTTCCTTGCCGACCTTCAGCAATTTCCGCCGGTCGACGGCCCTGTACTGCAAATGATCGACCACCCGGACGACCGCTTCAGCAAGGTACTGCTGGTGCTGGGCCGCAACGACGATGACCTGGTCAAGGCCGCCTCGGCGCTGGCGGTTGGCAACAACCTGTTCCGCGGTGCCCGGGTGAAGGTCGAGCAGATGACGGCACTGCAGCCGCGCCAGCCTTACGATGCGCCGAACTGGACACGCACCGACCGGCCGGTCCGTTTCGCCGAGCTGCTCGATTACCCCGAGCAGCTGCAGGTCAGTGGCCTGCAACCGCGGCCGGTGACGCTGGAGCTGAACCTGCCGCCTGACCTGTTCGTCTGGCGCAACCAGGGCATTCCGCTGCGTACGCTGTACCGCTACACGGCCCCGGCAGTAACCGACGAATCGCGCCTGAGCATCAGCGTCAACGATCAGTACATCACCAGCATGCCGCTGGTGGGCAACGACCGGCGCGGTGGTACGCTCGAGGAAATGCGCCTGGCGGTGCTGTCCGGTGACAACAGCGCATTGACCGAGAAGTCGCTGGTACCGGCGTTGAAGATCGGTGACCGCAACCGCTTGCGCTTCGATTTCAGCTTTGCCAGCACCCTGGGCAGCGGCCAGCGCGACCGTTGCCAGACCTCGTTGCCAGTGGATGTGCGCGCGGCGATCGATGACAACTCGACCATCGACCTGTCCGGTTACCATCACTACATCGCCATGCCCGACCTGCGCGCATTCGCCCGCAGCGGCTTCCCGTTCAGCCGCATGGCCGACCTTTCCGAAACCCTGGTAGTCATGCCGGCCAAGCCCACGTCGATGCAGGTGGGCACCTTGCTCGATGCGGTAGGCGGGCTGGCCGGGCAGATCGGCTACCCGGCGCTTGGCCTGCGGCTGATCGATGACTGGAAGCAGGCCGCAGCGGCCGATGCCGACTTGCTGCTGCTCGGCAACCTGCCCGAGGCGTTGGGGGACGCACCCGACCTTGGCCTGCTGCTCAGTGCCCAGCGGGACTGGCTGCTGCAGGGCCGTAGTACCGGGCTGCCGGGCAGCCAGCGTTTCGATACCGAGCCGGTGGCCGCCAGCAGCCGTGTGGCAGTCAGCGCGCAGGCACCGATTGCCGCCATCACCGGGCTGAAGTCGCCATTCCACGAGCAGCGCAGCGTCGTCGCCCTGGTGGCCAACAGCGACAATGACTACGCGTTGCTGCGTGATGTGCTCGGCGATGTGGGCAAGCTCGATGCGGTGGCCGGTTCGGTGACGCTGGTGCGCAGCAGCGGTGTCACCAGCCAGTTCGTGGGCGAGCACTATTTTGTTGGCGCGCTGCCGTGGTGGCTGCTGCTGTGGTTCCACCTGTCCGAGCACCCGGTGCTGCTGGCGGCGATCGCGGCCATTTGCGTGGTGCTGTTCGCCTTCCTGTTGTGGCGGGCACTGCGCTGGGCAGGCAAGCGCCGCCTGGGTGAGGCGGGGTGATGAAGCGTCAATTGCTGGCAGGGCTGGTGGCCTTGGGCCTGCCCGTTATCACGAGTGCCGCACCGGCTTGCAAATGGCCGGCCTGGGACAGCTTCAAGGCCGAACTGGTGAGTGTCGACGGTCGGGTCATCGACCCGAGCGACGAGCGCCTGATCACCACCTCGGAAGGGCAGAGCTATGCGCTGTTCTTCGCCCTGGTGGGCAATGACCGGCAAGCCTTTGCGCAGTTGCTGCGCTGGACCGGCAACAACCTGGCGCAGGGCGACCTGGCCCGGCATCTGCCCGCCTGGCTGTGGGGCCGTAACGGCCAGCAGCAGTGGCAGGTGCTGGATGCAAACAACGCCAGCGATGCCGACCTGTGGATCGCCTACAGCCTGCTCGAAGCCGGGCGGCTGTGGAACGAGCCGGCCTACACGCAGCTGGGCCAGCGCCTGTTGTGGCGTATCGCCGCGCAGACCGTGCGCAAGCTGCCGGGCCTGGGGGTGATGCTGCTGCCTGGGGACTACGGCTTCGAGGATGCCCGCGGCGCCCGCCTGAACCCCAGCTATTTGCCGCTACAGTTGTTCGATCGCTTCAGCCTGGTCGACCCGCTCTGGGGCGAACTGGCGGCCAACACGCGGCGTTTGTGGCTGGCTTCGTCGCCAAAGGGCTTTGCCCCGGACTGGCTGCTGTGGACGCCAGCCGGTGAGCTGGCAGCGGACCCGCAACATGGCAGCGAAGGTGACTACGACGCCATCCGCGTCTACCTGTGGGTCGGCATGCTGGCCAAGGACGCGGCGGGGCGTGCCGAGCTGGTGGCCCACTATGCCCCGATGGCGGCATTGACCGCTCGCCAGGGGCTGCCGCCAGAACAGGTGGATGCGCACAGTGGTGTCGCCAGCGGCCATGGCCCGGCAGGTTTTTCTGCGGCATTGCTGCCGTTGCTGGCGGCGTCGCCGGAGCATGTCGCGGGCCTGGCGGCCCAGCGTCAGCGCTTGCGCGAGCAGCCCGTCGAAGCCAAGGCCTA
The DNA here is from genome assembly GCF_049486705.1 of Pseudomonas sp. NLJ1. Lineage (NCBI taxonomy): Bacteria > Pseudomonadati > Pseudomonadota > Gammaproteobacteria > Pseudomonadales > Pseudomonadaceae > Pseudomonas > Pseudomonas sp. NLJ1. The sequence continues at coordinate 5,125,513 of NZ_CP137735.1, forward strand.
TTACAGCCAGGTGCTGGCACTGTTCGGCCAAGGCTGGGACCAGGGCCGTTACCGTTTTGACCCGCATGGCCGCCTGTTGCCGGCCTGGAGTGCGCCATGCAGCGAATGATCGGCATGCTGATGCTGGCGGCCGTGACCTGCCAGGCCACGGCGCAACCCAAGGATGCCGGCGAACAGCGCCAATGGCTGCTGGACCAGGTGCGTCGCGGCGAGGCGCTGCATCGTGACGACCTGGTGCGCGATGCACTGGGGCGGCTGCAATTGCTCGAGCCGCGCAACCCGGATGTGTTGCTGGCGGCCCTGAGCCTGGCATTGCGCGAAAAGAACAGCACCGAGGCCGAGCAGTTGAGTGCGCGGATCAGTGCCATCGCGCCTGGCAGTTTGCAGGCCCGCCAGGCCAGGCGCCTGCTCGAGCTGCAGCAGCCGGAGCGCGCTCGGCAGTTGCAGCAGGCCCGCCTGCTGGCGGTAACCGGGCGCAATGAAGAGGCGCTGGCGGCCTATGAACAGTTGTTCGCTGGCGAACCGCCAAGCCTGGAATTGGCCCTGGACTATTGGCGTGTGCGCGGCAACCTCCCAGGCCAGCGCCCCGAGGCAATCAGGCAGTTGCAGCAACTGGACCGGCAGTACCCGGGCAGTGCCGGGCTGCGCCAGACCTTGGCCGGCTGGCTGTTCGCCGAAAACCGCGACCGCGAAGCCTTGGCCTTGCTCGACCAGCTGTCGCACGACCCTGGCGCACGGGATGCCGCAGCCCAGCGTGAGTTCGACTATCTGTCCGGGCAAGCGGTGAGCGCTGCCAGCGCGGCGGCCTGGCAAGCGTTTCTCCAGCGTTACCCGGCCTCACCGTTGCTGGCACAGGCCAGCGAGACCCTGCAACAACAGCGCAAATTGCTGGCCGACCCGTCCTGGCAGGCTGGCCAGCGGGGCTTGGCATTGCTCGACAAGGGCCGCAACGCTGAAGCCGAAGCACAACTGCGCCGGGCGCTGCGCCAGTATCCGGATGATGCCAGCCTGCAGGGTGCACTGGGCTACGCGCTGATGCGCCAGAGCCGCTACGAAGACGCCAATGCAGCGTTCCGGGCGGCGAGCGCCACGGAGCAGGACACCTACTGGATCAGCCAGTGGAAGGACCTGGAGTCGTCCAGCCAGTATTGGGCCCTGCTCAGCAAAGGGGAGCGGGCACTGCAGGCGAAAGACATGCGCGCGGCCCGCGCCTTCTACCAGCAGGCACGCCAGCAGCGCCCGAAGGAGGAATACGCTTTGCTGGGCCTGGCGGATGTCTCGCTGGCCGAGGGTGATACAGCGGCCGCCGAGCGGCAATTCCTGCAGGTTCGGCGCATGGCACCGGAAAACGAAAGTGCCGTGCGCGGCCTGGTGCGTGTGTACCAGGCGCAATCGCCCGACAAGGCGCGGGCGTACCTGGACAGCCTGTCGCCTCGCCAGCAAGCGCAGTTCGCCAGCCTGCGCCGTAGCCTGGAACTCGCACGCCTGCGTCAGCAAGGTGACCAGGCCGTGCAGCGCGCGGACTGGGCGGCGGCCAGCCAGGTGCTGGGCCAGGCCACGGCCTTGGCCCCCGATGAGCCCTGGCTGGTCTACCAGTTGGCCAACAGCCTGCGCCACCTGGGGCGCAGCGCCGAGGCTGACGCGGCATTCGCCAGGATCGTGCAGCGCCAGCCGGGCGACCCATCTACCCGCTATGCCCATGGCCTGTTCCTGGAGTCCAGCGACCGCGATGCACTGGCCCTGGACAGCCTGGGCGCGGTGCCGCAGCGCACCTGGAGTGCTGACATGCATGCATTGGAGCAACGTATCCGCCGTCGCATGACCCTGGCCTCGGCGCAGCAGCTACAGGCACAAGGCCGCACGGCTGAAGCGACCCGCCTGCTCGAGGCCAGCCTGGCGCGTGGCGAAGGCAGCACCGACGACCTGATGCTGCTGGCTGACTGGGCGGCGGCCAATGGTGAGCCTGGCAAGGCGCGCGGTTATTACCAGCGCGTGCTTGCCGTGCAACCTGGGCAACCCCAGGCGCGCCTTGGCGTGATCGAAAGCGCGGTGGCCGAAGGCAACCTGGCACAGGCTCGGCACATGCTGGCTGTGCAGGTACCGCAACTGGCTGCCGATGACAGCAACGCCCAGCGGCGCCTGGCGGCTGTCTGGGTCGCCTTGGGCGAACACGACCAGGCGGCCAGAATGCTCGACCAGATCGCCGCGCAGCAGCCTCGCCCCGATCCCTTGTTGCGGCGCGACGCTGCCCGCCTGGTGGCGCAGGATGACCCGCAACGGGCACTGGACCTTTACGCCGCAGCGATGGCCGATGCGCAGTTGCTCGAGCGTGCTGCCGTGTCGCCACGGGACGACCGTGCACTGACGCTGGCCAGCCGTGAGCAGGATGATGACGACTGGCTGGCACGCAGCCTGCGCAGCGATGTCGATGCACTGTATCGCCAGCGCAATACCCATGTGACGCTGATGCACGACTACGGTTGGCGTGAGGACGACGGTACGCCGGGCACATCCGAACTGAGTACCCAATCGACCTTGCTGCATGTCGATACCCCTTGGCAGGACGGTACCGCCTTTGCGCGGGTGGAGCGCATCGGCATGGATGCGGGGTCGTTCGAGCAGAACGATCAAGGGCGCTATACCCCGGATTTCGGCAGCTGCCAGTTTGTTGGCAGCACCGCTGACGGAAAGTCGCTCCCCGCGTGTGAGGGCGGTTCGCAAACGGCGGACGGTAGCGTACTGGCGCTGGGCTGGCAGGGCAGCCGCTGGGCCTTCGACCTGGGCACTACTCAGGGCTACGCGATCAACAACTGGTTGGGTGGCGCCACGGTAAACGGTGACCTTGGCCAGGTTGGCTGGTCGCTGACTGCTTCGCGGCGGCCGATGAGCAACTCGCTGTTATCCTTTGCCGGGGCACGTGACCCGCGGACGGGCGTGCGCTGGGGCGGGGTCACGGCCAATGGCGCCACGCTCGGCCTGAGCTGGGACCAGGGCGGTGACAATGGCGTCTGGGCCAGCCTCGGGCACCACTGGTTGTATGGCGAGAATGTCGCCGACAACCAGCGCACCCGGGCCATGGCTGGCTGGTACCACCGCGTGGTGGAAAAAGCCGATGAGCGTGTGCGCGTGGGCCTGACGCTGATGCACTGGCGTCATGACAAGGACCTGGGCGGCTACAGCCTGGGGCAGGGCGGCTACTACAGCCCGCAGCGCTACGCATCGGTTGGCGTGCCGGTCAGTTATGCCTGGCGCAACTACGACTGGTCGGTGCTGCTGGAAGGCTCCGTCAGCTGGTCCCAGGCCCATAGCGGCCGCAGCCGGCTGTATCCAGACACGCACCTCAACCGCAAGTTGATAGATCGATTTGATGTTGAAGATTCGAACATCGATGCGATGGGCGAAGCCAGCGACAGCAGCGGGCTGGGCTACCGCCTGCGCGGGCTGTTCGAGCGGCGCTTGAGCGACCATTGGGTGTTGGGCGGCGGCTTCGACTGGCAGCACAGTGATGACTATGCGCCTAGCCATGGCATGCTCTATCTGCGCTATCTGTTCGAGCCGTGGCGGGGCAACCTGGCGCTGCCGGTGACACCGCTGGAGCCCTATAGCGAGTGGCGTTGACTCCGAATGCAGGCGCTGTGTGCGGATTCACCCGCGAAGAGTCGCGCCTGCAGGCGGACGGTCAGCGCCGTGCCGACAACTGCTGCGGCGCCAGGAATGCATCATGGAAGTAATTGCGCACAGCCTGCATCGCCGGGCTGAACGCCCGTTCCCGATGCCAGGCCAAGCCAACGCTCATCGGCGTCACCGGGTCGCTGATGGTCACCGTTTCGATGCGCTTGCCCTCCAGCGACCAGGGCCGGTGCACCAGGTCCGACAGGATCGCCACACCGCTGCCATTGGCGACCATGCTGCGCACTGCCTCCACCGAACTGGTCCGCACCCGCACTTTCGGCCGCTGCCCGGCCTGTTCCCAATAGCGCATGGCGCTTTGCTCCGCCTCATCCACGGTCAGCAGGATGAACGGCTCGCAGGCCACATCAGCCAGGCTTACCGCCGAGCGCTCGCACAGCGGATGGTGGCCGGGCAGCCATAGGCGCCGTTCAGAGTTGAACAGGGTTTCCGAGACGATGTCCGGGTGGGTGAGGTTGGCGGTGAGCACCACAGCCATATCGAAACGCCCCTCCAGCAAGCCTTGTTCGATGGCGCTGCGCTCCTGCTCGAACAGCTCCAGGGTCACGTCCGGGTGCCAGTGTTCCAGCCGCTGCAGGTGATGGGGCAAGAAGTAGCCGATCACCGTATAGCTTGCCGCCAGGCGCAACAGGCCACTGGCGCGCACATCCGGCAGCGGGCTGTTCAGTGCGTCGTCCACGCTGCGCAGGATCACGTAGGCGCGGTTCAGGAAGTGCCGGCCGGCCTCGGTCAGGCTCATGCCCTGGGCCGAGCGCTGGAACAGCAACATGCCGAGCATCGCCTCCAGCTCCTTGATCGCCGTGGTGACCGCAGATTGGGAAATGTTCAGATGAATCGCCGCCTGGGAAATCTGGCCGATCTCGGCGGTGGCGACGAAATAGCGGACCTGGCGCAAAGTCAGTGACACGGTAGGCTCCCGGGGTATCTGATTTTCAGAAGACACCCTATCTGTTTATAAATCTTCCCAAGGGGGTGCGCAGAATCTAACGTGGCTTGCATGTGGTCACAAGCGCCAGGAGAGACAGTCATGCAGGTGGTGGATTTCAACTCGGACATGGGTGAGGGATTCGGCCCGTGGACCATTGGCGACGGCGTCGACAACGAGCTGATGGGCTATATCAGCACGGCCAACATCGCCACCGGCTTTCACGCTGGTGACCCCGGCACCATGCGCCGCACCGTCGAGCGGGCCAAGGCCCTGGGCGTCGCCGTGGGGGCGCACCCTGGGTTCCGCGACCTGGTCGGCTTCGGCCGCCGGCACATCAATGCCCCGGCCCAGGAACTGGTCGACGACATGCTCTACCAGCTCGGCGCGCTGCGTGAAATTGCCCGCGCCCAGGGTGTGCGCCTGCAGCACATCAAACCGCACGGTGCCCTGTACATGCATCTGGCGCGTGACGAAGAGGCTGCACGGTTGCTGGTGGAAAACCTGCGGGTGATCGAGCCTGAGCTGCTGTTGTACTGCATGCCGGGTTCGGTGATCTGCCGCATTGCCCAGGACCTTGGCCAGCCGGTAATTCGCGAGTTCTACGCCGACCGCGAATACGACCTGAGCGGTTCGATCGTGTTCACCCGAAATGTGCGGGGCCATGAGCCCAAGGCGGTCGCTGAACGGGTGTTGCGCGCTTGCCAGCAAGGCGTGGTGCGCACGGTCGAGGGGCAGGACCTGGCCATCGAATTCGACTCCATCTGCCTGCACAGCGATACACCAGGGGCGCTCGACCTGGTCGAGGCCACGCGCATGGCGCTGGATGCTGCCGGTATCGTGGTGCGAGCACCACGCTGAATCCGTGGGGCCTCTGGCAGGTATACGCCGGGGCCCGTGCAATTTGCTTTCGCCTGCCTTTCTGTAAAGACTCCAAAAAAAGGAACAGTCATGGCCGAACCGCTCGCTTCAACCCCTATCCGCTACAGCTTTGGCGCCGACGAGCACCTGTTTGCCGAAGTCAGCGAGAGCATGTCGCTGGAGGCCTTTTTCAAGGGCATGGCCGTCACCCGCGCGGTGGAGCGGCTGGCCCTGGATGGCGTGCTGGATGTATGCCTGGCCAACGCCTCATTCCAGATTCGCTTCGACCCGGACCGTATCGCGCCGCAGGCGCTGCTGGCGGCGGTGCGCGGTGCCGAAGCGCAGGCGGTGGCCGAGCGCTCGTTGCAGACTCGGATCATCGAGATACCAGTGCTGTACAACGACCCCTGGACCCATGAAACGCTGATGCGTTTTCGTGACCGCCACCAGGACCCGGGCAGCACCGACCTGGAGTACGCCGCGCGGGTCAACGGCCTGGCCGATGTCGAGGAGTTCATTGCCGCGCACAGCGGCGCGCCGTGGTTCGTGTCGATGGTCGGGTTCGTTGCCGGCCTGCCGTTCATGTTCCAGATGGTCGAGCGCGAGCGGCAACTGCAGGTGCCCAAGTACCTGCGCCCGCGTACCGACACGCCAAAGCTCACCCTTGGCCATGGCGGCTGCTTCGGCTGCATCTATTCGGTGCGCGGGGCAGGCGGCTACCAGATGTTCGGCGTCACCCCGGCGCCGATCTACGACCCGCAGCAGACATTGAACTACCTGAAGGAGCACATGGTGTTCTTCCGCCCGGGAGACATCGTGCAGTTCAAGCCCATCGACCGCCACACCTACGACCAGGCGGTGGCGGATGTCGAAGACGGCCGTTTCGACCTGCGCATTCGCCCGGTGGAATTTTCCCTGGATGCGTTTCTCGCCGACCCGGTCGGTTATCCACGGGCTCTGCAGGAGGTGCTGGCATGATCAAGGTACTCAAACCCGGCCTGGCCACCTCGGTGCAGGACCTGGGGCGCGAAGGCTACTACCATCTGGGCATCCCGCCATCCGGCGCCCTCGACCAGTACGCGCTGAGGGCGGCCAACCACCTGGTGGGCAACCCGGCCGGCAGCGCCGGCCTTGAGTGTGCGCTGGTGGGGCCGGAGCTGGAGTTCCAGCAGGATGCACTGGTGGCGGTTTGCGGTGCGCAGATGCCGGCCTTGCTCGATGGCCGCGAGCAACGCCCGGACACGGCGTTTGCCGTACGTGCCGGGCAGGTGTTGCGTTTCGGCTTCCCTACTGCAGGTGCCCGGGCCTACCTGGCGGTGGCCGGCGGTATCGATGTACCCGAGGTGCTCGGTAGCCGCTCCACCTATGCGTTGGGTGCATTGGGTGGCTTCCATGGGCGCAAGCTGATGGCGGGTGACCTGTTGCCGGTCGGCATGCCCAGCGGCAAGACCCGCGCCGGCGCGAGCCTGCCAATGGCCTTGCGCCAGGCCTTGGGCGGCGAGGTGGTGCTGCGGGTGGTGCCGGGGCTGTATTTTCATCGCCTGACCAAAGCTGCAGCGCAAAGCTTTTTCACCGAAGCCTGGACGGTCGGTTCCGAGGCAGACCGTATCGGCTATCGCTACAAGGGCGGCAGTGCCTTGAGCTTCCAGCCACGGGAGCAGCCGTTCGGGGCCGGCTCGGACCCGTCGAACATCGTTGACAGCTGCTACCCGATCGGTTCGATCCAGGTACCCGCGGGGCTGGAGCCGATCATCCTGCACCGTGATGCGGTGTCGGGTGGTGGCTACGCCATGATCGGCACGGTGATCAGCGCCGACCTGGACTTGATCGGGCAGATGCAGCCCAACCAGCAGGCGCGGTTCCTGGAGGTCAGCCTGGAGGACGCACTGGAGGCTCGGCGCTCGTACAAGAAGAAGCTGGGTTGCCTGGCCAGGTTGTTTGGCTGATTGACCGGTTGCGGTGCTGCGCCGCCCACACATGGGCTGGCGCAGATTCCGGCATTGCAGCGTCCAGACAAGCCAAAAGGCGAAAATTCCTACAACGTTTTGGGAAGCCCCAAGCTCCTCGAAGAATCGATTCCCCGATAGTGTTCATGTCTTCAGCCTACTGGAAGACAAGGACCTCTTCATGCCCGGCCCATCTGCTGTTCGTCCTGGAAAATTCCAGACCGCCAACGCTGCCCATGACGTAACCGAAAGCAGCCTGCATGCCATCCTCGATGTCCAGGAGGGCACCGATTCACCCTATCCGCCCGGTCAGGGCAGGTGCGCAGATAGTGAGGGTTATCCAGCCGACCCGGACTTCCAGCTTCGCGGCGGCTTCGCCAACCTGATGCTTGACGCGGCCAACCCGCTGTTCGGCCTGGCCATTCGCCTGCAAACGCTGGATGACCTACCCAACATCGAACAGGTGCACAAGGCCCTGCAGATCCAGGTCAGCGCCATCCGCGACGAAATACAGCAGCACGGTTACTCCACTGTGCACCTCGAAGCTTATTCCTATGCCTTGTGTCTTTATCTGGACGAGACCGTGATGAGCCGCCCCTGGGGGAACAATTCATGCTGGAGCCACGAACCGCTGCTCAGCATCTTCCATGACGAAACCCAGGGTGGCGAGAAGATCTTCGTGTTGCTGGAGCGCTTGATGCAGTCGCCCAAGGAGTTCCAGGATGTGCTGGAGTTCCTGTACTTCTGCTTTTGCCTGGGCCTGAAGGGCAAGTACGCCCTGGACCCGAAGTGCGATGAAATCATCAATGCCCTGATCTCGCGAATGCACAAGGTCATTCGTGAACTGCGCGGCCCCACGCCGCAATTCGCGGGCGATCCGTATACCAACGTGGTCCACCGTCCCCACCGCATGCTGCGCCGGGAATGGCCCTGGTGGAGCCCGTTGGTGATCTCCGCCATCGCCATGGTCTGCGCCTACTGCTACTACAGCTACCGCCTGAGCTTGATTACCGCCGAAGTGCTGGAGTCGCTCAACGGCATTCTGCAGCAGTAGCAGGGGGGATCCGCATGCCTGGCCAATCCGATTTGCGCTTCACCTTCCAGCCGCTGGCTGGCCAGAGTGACTTCGAAGTGGTTTCGTTCGAACTCGACGAAATGATCAGCTCACCGTTCCAGCTGAAGCTGGAATTGATCAGTTTTGAAGACGAGGTCGACTTCGGCCAGTTGCTCGACAAACCTGTGCTGTTCACGATCTGGCGCGGTGAGCGCCCCCTGCGCTACGTGCATGGCCTGGTCAGCAGCTTCAGCCAGGGCGAGACGGGGTTCTATCGCACCCGTTACCGCGCCCTGGTCGAGCCCGTGCTGGCCCGTGCCGGCTTGCGCTCGAACTGGCGCATCTTCCAGCAGAAAACCGTACCGCAGATTCTCGAACTGATGCTCAGGCGCCAGGGCATTGCCCGTTTCGAAATCAAGAGCATGGGCGAGCACCAGGTGCGCGAGTTCTGCGTACAGGCCGGTGAAACGGACCTCGGCTTCATCGCCCGCCTGGCGGGTGAAGAGGGTTTTGTCTATCGCTTCGAGCACACACCGAAACACCACCTGCTGGTCATCACCGACCGGCTGCTGGCGCTGGGGCAGATCAGCCGAGGCGCGATCAAGGCCGACGACGAGGATGAAGACTTCTTCGATGAAGACGACATCGGCCCCGACCAGGTGCTGTACCGCGCCAACAGCGGTGGTGACCAGGCCAGGCCTTGCCTGCGCCGCCTGCGTTACAGCGAACAGGTGCGCACCGCACGCCAGGTGCAGCGGGACTACACCTTCACCAACCCGCAATACCGGCAGGAACACCGCGCAAGTGACAGTGGCATCACCCATCAGTCCCGGGACTATGAGCGCTTCGACTACCCCGGCCGCTACAAGCGCGATGCGGTCGGTGTGCCCTTCACCGCTACCCGCCTGACGGCCCTGCGCCATGACGCCCGTATTGCCGAAGTCGAGGGTGACGATATACGCCTGCAACCGGGGCTGAGCTTTACCCTCATCGAGCATCCGCGCAAAGACCTCAACGCCCATTGGCGCGTAATGCGTGTACGTCACGAGGGCAGCCAGTTCACCAGCCTGCAAGAAGAAGCTGCCGGGGCCGAACAAGGAACGCGCTACTCGCAGGAAGCCGTGCTGGTGCCCGGTCGGATCGAATGGCGACCGGCGCCATTGCCCAAACCACGCATCGACGGCCCGCACATGGCCACGGTCGTCGGGCCGCCCGGGGAAGAGATCTACTGCGACGAGTGGGGCCGGGTCAAGGTGAGCTTCCCCTGGGACCGGGAGAGCGAGAACAACGAGTTCAGCTCCTGCTGGGTGCGTGTGTCACAGGGCTGGGCCGGCGGTAGCTGGGGCTCGATGGCTATCCCACGCATCGGCCAGGACGTGATCATCCAGTACGTCAACGCCGACCCCGACCAGCCGATGATCACCGGGCGTACCTATTGCGGAAACCAGCTGCCGCCGTACGACCTGCCCGAACACAAGACCCGCATGACCATCAAGAGCCAGACCCACAAGGGCGATGGCTTCAACGAGCTGCGCTTCGAGGACGAACTCGGCAAGGAAGAAGTGTTCATCCATGCCCAGCGGGACCAGAACAATGTAGTCGGTAATGATGAGACCACGCGTGTGGGGCGTAATCGTGTCGAACAGGTTGGCAATGATGAGCACTTGAGTATCGGCCATGACTTCCACCAGGAAACCGGGCGTGACCATACCCAGCTCATCGGGCAAACCTGCCGCGTGGATATCAAGCATGACCTGATCGAGAAGATAGGCAACGATCGTAGCGAATCAACAGGGGCCAATCACCAGGCCTTTGTCGGAAAGGACGCCGAACTTGTCGTCAAAGGTGCACAAAAGGTCACGGTCGGGCAGGGCATGGAGCAACATACGACGATCTATCAGGTGCGCGCCAGTGAGCGCATCGAGTTCATGACCGCGGGCGGCAGCATTGTACTGGATGGGCAGGGCATCACCATCAATGGGCTGAAACTCGACCTGCTGGGGCAAACCAGCGCGGCTGCGTCAGGGGCTGGAGGCAGCCAGCCACTCGAGCTTGCGCCTGACGCCAGCAACAAGTGCGAGGCCAAGGTCTGATGCGCACTGATAACCTGGCCAGGCTCATCGAAAGCCACCATGGGGAGCACTTGTACTGCCACGTGCTGATAGATCCGCTTGCCACTGCTCACAAAGGCGATCACGCCGTACTTGCCCCGCTGCGCAATGCCCTGGGTGAGCAGGCATTGACCCGGGTGCACCGGGACGACCTGGCCCATGCCCCTCAACTGCATCCTGTACTGGCCTGCCTGGCTTCGCCCGGAACGCTCCCCAGTCGCGGTCTGCTGGAACTGACCGCCCGGGCAGCGCAGAGGGCGCTGTTTCAGCAACGGCGTTACCTGTGTGGCTGGCTGTTCAGCGAGGCGTCTTCGGCCACTGTCGCATCCCATCTCACAGCCTTGTGCCGGCTACCCGATTCCAATCGGGAGTTCGGCAGCTACCCGGTCTACGAACCCGTGCGCCTGGAGTTGCTTGCAGCGATGTTCGAGCGGCTCGAACAAGGCCCATGGTGGCCGATCAGTGACTGGTTGTTCCTGAGTAGCGGTGGACGGTTGGCAAGCCTGAAAGGGCAGAGCGGGCGGCGACACCCTTTGCCGGCACCTGCGCGGCGAATTCAGGATGACGTGGGGCTGATCGAACGTGTGCTGGCTACCTGGAGAGTGTTGCGGGTGGGTTCGCACCATGTCGATCAGTGTCAGATTCCAGCGTTTGCTGCGGTGCGTGCTTCGAACCATGTCGATGATGCACGCAGGTTGGGCCTGAGCGAGAGGGAGGACATCGTGGCTTTCGCTCTCCATCACCTGTGCATTCACCCCAGGCTGCATACCGTACCTGCGGTAAGCGAAATGGTCGACGCAGCAGCCAGAGGCAGGGCCCCGCTTGCCGCGTTGCTTGCGCGCTACTCCGAGGCGCAATGGCGCCAACTGATCGAATGCCTGCCGAAGTCCGAGAGTCGCTTATGACCATCAGCCAACGTATTGCCATTGCAGTCGCCGAAGCCGCGCTGCCGCACGACCAGTGCATGTCCTGCGAGCGCCAGGGCCTGCCGATCCTGCCGCTGCGTCGCGCCCTGGTGCCGGATACCCGCCCCGAGTGTGTCTCCACCGTCGCGGATAACCGGCATATCTCGACGAAGATAGGTGTGCGCACCTTGCGCATGGGCTACCTGTATGTGCTGCTCGACCAGCAGGTCTGGCATGCCTATGCCGTCAGCGAGCAGGGTCACCTGCGCCGCTTCAACCCTTACGAGCCGCCAGACGGCCCGCCATCGCCGCTGCCCGAAAAATGCGTGAACGCAGACCACGACATTCCTTCGGCCTTTCTCAACATCGATACCAGCAGGTACACCAGTGCCTGGCTGGCCTTCTCCAGCGATCCTTGGCCGGTCAGTGTGCTGAACGCCTACAAGAGCGGCGCATCGCCTGCGCATCGCTTCGAGGGCCTGGACCTGATCCAGGCGCGCAGCAATCCCGAGCTGCTGGGCATTGCCATGACGCCCGATAAGCTTGGGGTCGACCAGCAGGTATTCGAGTACGCCCAGCATGGCTGCGCCCCCTTCGACAGTGCGCATGGTTTCCACAGCCGCTGGCTGCGCCGGTTCGCCCTGCGCGGCTATCTGGTCAATGCGATCAACCGGCACCAGCTGGAAAACGGCGTGCTGGCAGTGGTGCTCGACGACACCGTCGGGCTGATTCAGGAGTACAACCATCAGCGGCTGAACTGGGTGGTGAAACGCCAGGTGTGGCGGGAAGACCCCATGCGCGCCTATCAGCTGCAGACCTCGCAGATCCTGCAGATCATTCGTGTCACGCACAGGGAGTGGGCGGCGCAGGAGGTGCCGTCGCTGGAGCCAATGACTGGCGATGGGCCGCCAGCGTTCGTCGAGCCGACAGTCGAGCGGCAGCGGTTGGTCGAGCGTGCGCAGCAGGAGAGTGACGAGCGGCTTGAACAACGCTACCACGAGCCGCAGCGGGCCGCGTTCCAGGCTGAATACGACCAGCAGGAACGTGAGTTTCAGCGCTACATCGACAAGGATGCGCAGGCGTACGTAGCCTTGTTCGATACGCCCATGTTCAAGCTGGCCGAGGCGTACGACTACGACGGTAACGATCGTGAGTCCGGGGTGGCCTACGCCAAGACCATGGCCCTGTGCCTGGGTGGTGGCGTTACCGAAGCTGTCGTCCCCCGCCTTGAACCGCATGTTCCCGCTTCCGGCACCAGCGAACTGCTCTGGTTGAAATGGCTGCAGGACCCGGACAGCCCGCCCTACCGCGCGTTGTTGATGCGGGATCGCTCTCTCCTGGCCGGGCTGCTGCCCAGTTTCTCCGCCACAGAAGCGATCAACTGGAACGACAGTGACAAGCTCTACGGCATGCTGAGCAAGATCATCGCCAGCGATGACGCCGGCTTGCGCATGCGCAATACCCTCAAGCAGGCCATTGCTGAAACGCAGAGCGCGCTCAATGCGGCCAGTCAGCGGCTGGCGCCCTGTCTGTCGCCTGGCATTCAGAAGGCCGTGCGGCATCTGAACAGTGCCACGCAGTTTCTCTACAACGGCGTGCACCTGATCGAACTGGAAGTGAAGATGAAGCTGGGCGAGTACTACGCCTTACAGAGTGCGCACCTTCGGGAGTTGCAGCACAAGGCCAATGCGTCGATCGCCGAGGCGCGGGACCGGCTGCGCCGCAATATCGATGACTTCGAGTTTGGCTCGATGAAGGCCATGCGCAAGGTGCGGCCGATCATCCAGCACGGGCTGATGAGCCTGGCCGTGCTCGATCCACGGCTGAACAACACCATGATCAGTGTGACGGTGTGGGTCGAGGGCAAGGCTGAGGAGGTGCATGGGCGGTTGTTCCAGGAAGCCAACATGGGCGTAACGCAGGCGAGCAGTGCGGCGCAGCTTGCCTTGGTGGATATCTCGGTGGCAGCGGGGACGTTGGAAGCCGATGCGCGGAAGTTGTTGCAGGGGATGAAGATCACGTCGCAGCAGGCGGCCCGATTGGTAAAAACCGGTTTTTCCGGGTTGCGCGGGATTGCTGGCAGCTGGGAGGTTCTGCTGGCGATAGGCGGGTTGTATTTGCAGCAGGACAGCCTGGGCAGGAATCAGGAAAAGGCGGAAACGGAGATTGGGCCCAAGGCGTATGAGGCCAAGTTGGCGTTGCAAGGATCGTACTTGGGAGTGTTGGGAGGGCATACCGAACTGGTTGGGCTCATTTTGAGATCAAGTGCTGGTCCACTGAATTTGACTCGGGCAAAGAGTGTCGCAGCCACTGGGGAAGTCTTGATAAGGCTTGGTGCTTTGGTGAGTTCGGTTGCAGGAGTCTTTGACGCGGCTCAAGCAATCAATGCGGCCAGGCGAACTGCCGCTGCGGGTGATGATGCCGCATACCAGCGACATCTAATTTCGGCCGGTTTGTATGTTATTGGCACTGTCGCTTTCGGATTCGCAGTACTCAATCCCTTGGTTATCGGCCCGCTGGGATTGGCGATCGCCCTCACGCTTGCTGCTTATCAACTAAGCAAACGCGCTCAGGAAAATGAATCAACTGATCTGGAGCGCTGGGTAAGGCGGTGCTGCTTTGGAAAAGCAGACGAAAAGCCGACCATTCATTGGAATGTTCCAGAACAAGCGGATATCGCTTTTGCCGAACTCAATGCTGCCACGCTAGGCGTTCAGGCGAAGTTGAATTTTGAGTCGCGCTTGGCAACTGATCCAGGGCTTCCGAAAATCGGTGGCTTGATTAGCACGGAAATAATTAAGGAACTGAAATTCTTGATCGCTTTGCCTATATACGACGAACGTTCTTCGGGATATCGCTGGAAGTTGATTGCGCATCGTCACGGTGACGGTAATCACCCTGATTACATTGGCGGGGAAACTATTGCTTCGGGCAATTTTTTTGCGAGCTCTGAAGAATTCCTCTCGCCGTCCTCTTCATTTTCGAGCTTCGCGCCTCCACGAATACCCGACCACGACTGCAATTATTCAATTAGCGAGAAGCGAAAACCTTATTCTACTGAACTCAGCCAGTTAGAGATTTCGGGCTCGATAGCGCTCATGGCGACTATAGGAAAACACACAATTGAGGCAGCTACGCTGTTGGTCATGTACTGGCCGGATCGGAGCCTGCCAAGTGGGTACGTTGAGGTTTGTGCCAGGGAGGTTAACGAGTGAAACGTGATGGTAAAGTTTTGTGGGAGCACGCTTTAGGCTGGAGCCATGACCTTCCGAAAGTAAATGAGGTACCAAAATGGCGTAACGTGTGGGCGAGTGTCAAGCCTGCACCCAATTATTTCGATGATGTATATCTCGAATTACCACGGAGCAGCACCCTCCTTCGAGGTGTTATATTTTTGATTGGAGTTCCGGGTTTGCTATTTGCTCTGGGAATTACGCTTTACTTATACTGGATCCTTTTGCATGGCAGTTGGCCGCGCGACTGGCTTACAAACATATCAATAGCTCTTCTTCCGGTAGCATTATGGGCTTTGATTCCCTATGTCAGACTTGATCTGGTTACGCCTAGAGATGAACCAATTCGCTTCAATCGACTTCGCCAAAAGATATATATTTATGAGTTTCGATATGACCGCATATTCATCTTCAGCCGCAAACGCTGGGGCGTCAAACCGATCGCCTACAACTGGGACGACGTGACCGCCGAAGTCTACCGAGTCTACGCCCCCGGCCACGGTGGCCTGATCGAGAACGTCATGCTGTCGATCCGCAACCCGGAAACCAACGAAGTCATCGACCGTGTATTCTTCACCCACAACCTCTACCAAGGCGAAGCCTACTGGGCCATCGCCCGGCTATTCATGCAGCAAGGCCCCGAAGCCCTGCCGAAATTCGTGCACCCACCGCGCGACTGGAACGATGACGATGGCCTCAGCCACATGCACTGCCTGGCGCCGAAGGTTGATTGGCCTGAGGAAATGGACCGTGAATCGCGTACTGGGCCATCAGAAGGAGAAGCTCAATGAACCCTGTCGTACTTGTAGGTCATCGACATGTCTGCCCGCTACATGGCACCAACCAGGTGGAAAGCGGCAGTGCCACGTACACCTTCAATGGCAGGGCGGTTGCCAGGGTGGGGGATCGGACCACGTGCGGCGCTGTGATCGAAAGTGGGGCTGAGCATTTCCTGATCGAAGGCGCGGCCGTGGCGCGTAAAGGTGACAGGACGGATCACGGGGGTGTGCTGGACGAGGGCGATGCCGGGTGGCTGCTGGATTGATCAAATGCCTCTTGTGCAAGATCGGGCCTGCAGGGTACGTGCACCGCTTGTGAGTTCACTTCCCTGGGCAAAAGCGCAGCCCAATGGGTTTGCGATCTCGGTGTTGACACCGGGTACGCCGCGCCACCATTATCCAGCCATATCCACGCAACGGGCTTGCCGGCATGTCCATTTTCAACCACGCCATTTCCGCTTCGGGCTTCATCGCCCAGGCAGACGCGTGCGTTGCCGTTGCCAAGAAATCCAAGAAACAGCCGCTCATCTGACCGAGGCGCGCTGTCTCGTCAGGTGGGCTGACGAGACAGAAGGCGCCAGGTATCCCTGCCAGACCACTTCGACTCTTCGCCCTGCTGACGCTGACTTTCGGTCAACATCAGGAGTTTTTGCATGTCGAATTTCCGTGGTATCTGGATCGCCCTCGTCACGCCATTGCGCGCCAATGAAATCGACTTCGCCGCCCTGGAAAAACTGGTGAAGAAGCTGCTCGAAGAGGGAGTGGCCGGTTTTGTGGTGTGCGGTACCACGGGCGAGGCGGCGGCGCTGTCCAAGGCCGAACAACTGGCCGTGCTGGATGCTGTGCTGGCCTGGGTGGAACCGGGCAGTGTGGTGATGGGGCTGTCGGGTTACAACCTGTGCGAACTGTTGGCCTTCCAGGTTGAAATCCAGCGGCGTGACATTGGCGGGCTTCTGGTCCCTGCTCCGTGCTACATCCGGCCTTCGCAGGCCGGCATCGAGGCGTTCTTCACCAGGGTGGCGGATGCCGCCAGCGTGCCGGTGATCGTCTACGACATTCCCTACCGCACCGGGGTACGCATCGAGCGTGAAACCCTGCGCCGCATCGTGCGCCATCCGCGCATTGCGGCGGTGAAGGACTGCAGCGGCGACAGCGAGACCACCATGGCCCTGATCCAGGACGGCCACGCCCAGGTGCTGGCCGGTGAGGACGTGCAGATCTTCAACAACCTGTGCCTGGGTGGCTCGGGAGCCATTTCGGCTTCGGCGCATGTGCGCGCCGACCTGTACGTGCGCATGCTGCAGCAGGTCGACAATGGCGACTGGGTAGCCGCGCGCGGAACGTTCTATCAGTTGCTGCCGTGGATGAAAATGGCCTTTGCCGAGCCCAACCCGGCTGTGATCAAGGCGGCATTGCAGGTGGAGGGGCTGATGACCGACGAACTGCGCGAGCCCATGCAAGCCTGCACGGAAACGACCCGGGGCAAGCTGCAAAGCGTGCTGGCTTCGCTCGGCGCTTGAGGACGCTCGTTTGGCGCGCCCTTTGTAGGAGCAGCCTTGTGCTGCGAAGAGGCCGGTACTGACAATGCATATCTGTTGCCTGTACCGGCCTCTTCGCAGCACAAGGCTGCTCCTACAGGGCCCCTGCTAAATCCAATGAATTATGTTTCGTTGCAGCACTGCTTCGCGGGTGAACCCGCTCCGACAGGTATGGCGCTGGTTTCAGGTACCCTCGGTTCCTGTGGGAGCGGGCATGCCCGCGAACACCGGCAACGGCGGTGCCATCCACCGCGTTGGCTGATCAGGCTTGAGCGGGCTATTTGCGCTGCCACACTTCGCCTTGCTCGCTGAGCGTCGTCAGTGCGCAGCCGTGGGCAGCATGCCGGAGCCTTGGGCCTTGTGCGCGGCCTCTATCAACTGCAGGTTGCGGCTGCGCAGGGCGTGGTTGTTGCCGACCCGCAGGTTGGAGCGCAGCGCCAGGGTCTCGGCCTGCTCATACTGCCCTTGTTGAAGGCGCAGAACACCAAGGTAATGCAACGTTGCCGGGTTGTTCGGTTGAATGTGCAGCGCGCGCTCCAGGGTGGCCGCCGCCTGGTCCAGCTGGCCGTCGGCATATTGTTGCGAGGCGGTTTCGATCAGCACGGTCGAAGCATTATTGCTGCGTGTGGGCGCGGAGCGTTCACCGGCCAGTGCGCTCGGTGCCGTGAATGCGCTGAACAACAGGAACAAGGCTGACAGAACAGGTGTGCTGGGCATCGGCAGAGGGCTCGACAGGTGTTGGGCAGGCCCCCGCTTGGCGAGGGGATGCTATCGACCGGGAGTACCAGCCGAAGTTCCCGCTTGAACACGCCACGGCCTGCCCCCGGCGACATCTGTTCGATTACCGCCCATAACCGCATCCTGGCGTCTCAAGCCTGTGCCCGTACCTCCGATAGCAGCACACCCACCGTCGAATCATCGACCAGAAGTGGTGCCAACAAGGAGTACTGCCCGCATGCTTGCCAACCTGAAGATCCGCACCGGAATGTTCTGGGTGCTATCGCTGTTCAGCGTGACTCTGCTGTTTTCCACCGTCAGTGCCTGGCGGGCTGCGGTGGGCAGTGACCAGCAGATCACCGAACTGGACCAGACCGCGCACCAGTCGGACCGGTTGAACAATGCATTGCTGATGGCGATTCGCGCCAGCGCCAATGTGTCCTCGGGCTTCATCGAACAGCTGGGTGGTCATGAGGAAAGCGCCAGCAAGCGCATGGCGCTGTCTGTCGAGTTGAACGACAAGAGCCAGAAGCTGGTGGACGAGTTTGTCGAGAACGCCCGTGAGCCTGCGTTGCATGCACTGGCATCCGCGCTGCAGGCCACCTATGGCGAGTACGCCAAGGCGGTCGCAGGGCAGCGTGAGGCAACCCGTCAACGTTCGCTCGAGCAGTATTTCAAGGTCAATACCGACGCCGGCAACGCCATGGGCCGGCTGCAGGCGCTGCGCCAGCAACTGGTCGCAGCATTGAGTGAGCGCGGTCAGCAGATCATGCTGGAATCCGACCGGCGCCTGGCGCGCGCCCAATTGCTGAGCATGGGGCTGCTGGGCGTGACGCTGTTATTGGCGGCGCTGTGCTGGGCTTTTGTTGCCCAGCGTCTGCTGCACCCGCTGCGCGAAGCCGGGCGGCACTTCCAGCGCATTGCTGGCGGCGACCTGAGCGTGCCGGTGCAGGGGCAGGGCAGTAACGAGATTGGTCAGCTGTTCCATGAACTTGAGCGCATGCAGCAGAGCCAGCGCGATACCCTGGGGCAGATCAGCAGCTGTGCCAGGCAACTGGACGCAGCGGCCACGGCGCTGAATACGGTCACCGAGGAAGGTGCCAACAACCTGCGCCAACAGGGCCAGGAACTGGAGCAGGCCGCCACCGCTGTCACCGAAATGACGACGGCCGTGGAGGAGGTTGCGCGCAATGCCATCACCACCTCGCAGACCACCAGCGAATCCAACCAGCTGGCAGCGCAAAGCCGCCGGCAGGTCAACGACAACATCGACGGTACCGAGGCCATGACCCGGGAGATCCAGGCCAGCAGCGCGCACCTGGAGCAACTGGTCGGGCAGGTGCGGGACATTGGCAAGGTGCTGGAAGTGATTCGCTCGGTGTCCGAGCAAACCAACCTGCTGGCACTCAATGCCGCCATCGAGGCGGCCCGTGCGGGCGAGGCCGGGCGCGGCTTTGCGGTGGTGGCGGATGAAGTGCGTACGCTGGCCTACCGTACGCAGCAGTCGACCCAGGAAATCGAACAGATGATCGGGCGCGTGCAGGCCGGCACCGAAGCGGCCGTGGCCTCGATGCAGGCCAGCACCAGCCGCGCTCAGTCGACGCTGGACGTGACCCTGGCCTCGGGGCAGGTGCTGGAAGGCATCTACAGTGCGATCGGCGAGATCAACGAGCGTAACCTGGTGATTGCCAGCGCAGCCGAAGAGCAGGCCCAGGTGGCGCGAGAGGTGGACCGCAACCTGCTGAACATTCGCGAGCTGTCGACATTCTCGGCCGCGGGGGCGCAGCAGACCAGTGAGGCGAGCAAGGCGTTGTCGGGGTTGGTGGGGGAGATGACGACGTTGGTGGGGCGGTTCAAAGTTTGAGGTCTGTCGGGCAGGCTGCGGGAGCGGGCGCGCCCGCGAACACCGGCGCAGCCGGTGCCATCCACCGCATCGCCTGCTTCGCGGGTAAACCCGCTCCCACAGGGTCCTCACCAGCTGACGGAATGCGCCATGCCTGTGGGAGCGGGTTCACCCGCGAACACCGGCGCAGCCGGTGCCATCCACCGCAGCGGCTGCTTCGCGGGCATGCCCGCTCCCACAGGGTCCTCACCAGCTGACGGAATGCGCCATGCCTGTGGGAGCGGGTTCACCCGCGAACACCGGCGCAGCCGGTGCCATCCACCGCATCGCCTGCTTCGCGGGCATGCCCGCTCCCACACGGACCCCGCCAGCTGACGGAATGCGCCATGCCTGTGGGAGCGGGTTCACCCGCGAACACCGGCGCAGCCGGTGCCATCCACCGCATCGCCTGCTTCGCGGGCATGCCCGCTCCCACACGGCCCCCCCCAGCTGAAGGAGTGCGGATACCTGTGGGAGCGGGTTCACCCGCGAACACCGGCGTAGCCGGTGCTATCCACCGCAGTGTCCGGTTCGAGGGTACGACTTGCGCGCCTTCAGTTATCGATCGTGCTTCGAAGAGGAGCGCCCGGCCTTGTCGTGTTCCTTGGAATGGGCAATGCCGGACCGGGTAGTACCTCGGCCGTTGTCATCGTTGCGCAGGCTTCCATAGTGGTTACCGCTCTCGCCATGGTTGCGGGTGGCCTTGCCGGCATGATCACTCTCGTAGCCGCCGCCATTACCGTTGAACCCACCTTTGCCGCCGCCATTGCCATTACCTTTGGCATACGCGGAACCGATTGGCGAGACATCGGCAGGCAACAATGCAGTTGCGCCGAGCGCCAGAGCACAAGTAAAGACGGCTACCAGGGTTTTTTTCATGTTTGTTCGCCTCCAGAAGGCGCAGGGGGGGAGCTTGAGTGCGGATACGACATGAGGTCGTCATTTAAGTTCCGCAGAGCGCGCAGCCGTTCGAAGAAGCGGCTGCCAGGCCCTTTCAGGACCTGGCAGCCTTCGCTTCATCGATCATTCTTGGAGGAGTTTTGTACCGCGCCGCTCAGCCCCTTGGCATTATGATCACCGGGCGTAGTCCCCGAGATAGCGGTAGATTTCGTCAAGCCGCGGGTATCCTTGGACTGCGCGATGCCGGAGGTCGTGGTTCCATGGCCATTGTCCTGGTTACGTGAGCTTCCATAGTGATTGCCGCTCACACCATGATCGCGCGTAGCCTTGCCAGCATGATCACCCGCGAGGCCTGCACCATTGCCAGTGCCATTGTGCCCACCCATGCCGGCGCCACGCCCGCCGCCATTGCCGCCGCCGTGGCCACCACCACCGTGGCCGCCACCGCCACCGCCACCGCCACCGCCGCCACCACCTTTGGCATACGCTGAACCGATCGGCGAGATATCGGCAGGCAACAATGCCGTTGCGCCGAATGCCAAAGCACACGCAAAGACGGCCACCAGGGATTTTCTCATGTTGTTTCGCCTCCAACGGCGCAGGTAGAGCTCAGGTGCTGATAAGACTCGCGGCGGCTTTGCAAGTTCTATCGTCCTGACAGAAGGATCGCGATCCATGACGGCTCAGATTTCGACCTGAGTGCCAAGCTCGATCACCCGGTTAAGCGGCAGCTGGAAGTACTTCAGGTTGCTGTTGGCATTCTTCAGCAGGAAGGCAAACAGGTGCTCCCGCCAGCGGGCCATGCCCATCTTCCTGCCTGCAATGGCTGTCTCCCGGCTGAGAAAATAGGTGGTGCGCATGGGGCCGAACTCCAGGTCCGCACGTTGGCAGCGGCTTAACGCCAAGGGCACGTCGGGCTCCTCCATGAAACCGAAATGCAGGCTCACGCGGTAGAAGCCGTCACCAAATGCCTCGACCTCACAGCGCTTGCCAGCGCTGACCCGTGGCTCATCCTCGAACACGACGGTCAACAGCACCACTTGTTCATGCAGTACCTGGTTATGCAGCAGGTTGTGCAGCAAGGCGTGGGGCACCGCCTCTGGCCTGGCGGACAGGAACACGGCAGTACCGCCCACGCGATGAGGCGGCTGGGCCTTGAGGCTGGTAATGAACAGGTCCAGCGGCAGTGAGCTCTCGTCCAGCCGCTCGACGATGATCCTTCGCCCGCGCTTCCAGGTAGTCATCAGGATGAACAGCGCCAGGCCCGCAATCACCGGAAATGCACCGCCCTGGAGGATCTTCGGCGCATTGGCGGCAAAATACAGGCTGTCTACCAACAGCAACGCCAGCAGCATCGGCACGGCCAGCCAGCGTGGAGCCTTCCACAACAACAGCACCACTGCCGAAGCCAGCAGGGTGGTGATGAGCATGGTCCCGGTCACGGCTACGCCATAGGCTGCCGCCAGCGCCCCGGACGACTCGAAGCCAACCACCAGCAGCACCACGCCGACCATCAGTGCCCAGTTCACCATGCCGATGTAGATCTGCCCCTGTTCCTCGCTGGAGGTATGCTGAATGAACATGCGCGGTACATAACCCAGCTGGATGGCCTGGCGCGTCAACGAGAACGCGCCGGAGATCACGGCCTGGGACGCGATGATGGTGGCCAGCGTGGCCAGCCCGACCATGGGCAGCAGGGCCCATTCGGGCGCCAGCAGATAAAACGGGTTGCGCACTGCCTGCGGGTCGCCGAGGATCAAGGCGCCCTGGCCGAAGTAGTTCA
Organism: Pseudomonas sp. NLJ1; assembly: GCF_049486705.1. Classification (NCBI taxonomy): domain Bacteria; kingdom Pseudomonadati; phylum Pseudomonadota; class Gammaproteobacteria; order Pseudomonadales; family Pseudomonadaceae; genus Pseudomonas; species Pseudomonas sp. NLJ1. The sequence goes on from NZ_CP137735.1 coordinate 5,147,837, forward strand.
GCACCAGGCCGGGCAGCACCAGCATGAACCATGCCCGGGCAATGGGTTTGCGGCCGAAGTGCCCCATATCGGCGTAGAGTGCTTCGGCGCCGGTCAGGGCCAGCACCACCGCGCCCAGAATCGCCACCCCCATGCCCGGGTGCAGCAGGAAGAACTTCACCGCCCAGAGCGGATTGAGCGCCTGCAGCACTTCCGGGCGCTGGACGATGCCGTGCAGGCCCAGTGCACCCAGCACGATGAACCACAGCACCATGATCGGCCCGAAGAGGATGCCGATGCGCGCGGTGCCGTGCTTCTGGATCAGGAACAGCGCCACCAGTACCACCACCGACAGCGGCACGACCCAGTGTTCGATACCGTCGAAGGCCAGTTGCAGCCCCTCGACGGCCGATAGCACGGAAATCGCCGGCGTGATCATGCTGTCGCCGTAGAACAGCGCGGCGCCGAACAGGCCGAGCAGCACCAGTATCCTGCCCAGCCGCTGGTAGGGCGCCGCCGCCCGATGCGCCAAGGCGGTCAGGGCCATGATGCCACCCTCGCCCTGGTTGTCGGCACGCAGGATGAACAGTACGTACTTCAGCGACACCACCCACAGCAACGACCAGAACACCAGGGAAAGCACGCCCAGTACACCGGCGGTATTGGCCTGCACGCCGTAGTGCCCGGCGAACACTTCCTTGAGGGTGTACAGCGGGCTGGTGCCGATGTCGCCATACACCACGCCGACAGCGGCGACGAGCATGCCGATGGGGTTGGACTTGCCGGGAAGGGATTGGTTTGCGATGACGGTGGACTGGCTCACGAAAGGCTTCTCTGGACTGGCGGGTTGAAATGCATGCCATCCTTGAGCATCGCGCGCCCAGTATTCCTTCTGGCTGTCGGCTCAGCCGTAAAAAGAGCGTAAAAAATCAGCCTGCGCCCTGCTCAGGCAGATTGTGCCGCCAGGCTGTTGCTGACGTTGCGCCCCAGCACCAGCACCGTAGCGAAACCGCAGCCCACCAGGGCCGTGGCCAGACTCAACAGTACCGAGCTGCCCAACTGGTCGACGATCCGCCCGCCGAAGAACGAACCCAGCGCAATGATCACCTGGAACATGGCGACGAACAGCGGCATGCCACGTTCGACATCCTTGGGCGCGACGACGAACATCCAGATACTGGCGCAGGCCGGGAACGCACCGAAGGCGAAGCCCCACAACCCGATCAACATTGCGGCACCGGTCATGCCGGTGGCGAAGTGGGGGAACAGGGCGGTGCTGGTGCCGATCATCAGTGCGACCAGCAGCAGAGTGTGACGTACGCTGCGGTTGGCGGCGAAACCGGCGAAGATGTTGCCGAATACCCCGGCCACACCATAGAGCAGCAGCAACGAGCCAATGGTCGGCCCATCGAAGCCGGAGCTTTGTTTGAAGAACGGGGCGACATAGGTGTACGCGGCAAAGTGCGCCAGGCCGATCAGCAACACGGCGATCAGGCCAACCCGCGCTTGTGGGTTGATGAACAGGGCCGGCAGGTCGCTGATGCGAATGGCCTTGTCCGGGTTGAGCCGCGGTAGCAACAGGATCTGCGCCAGCAGCACCGGTACGCCCAGTAGCGCGGTTACCAGGAAGGTCATGCGCCAGCCCATCAGGCCACTCAACCAGGTGCCTACCGGCACGCCCAGCACTGTGGCCAGGGTTACACCGACCATGATGATCGAGGTAGCCTGGGCTACGCCCACGCCCTTGGGCGCCAGGCGGCCGCTGAGGGCAATGGCCGTGGCCCAGAAACCGCCGATACTCACGCCCAGCAGTACGCGGCCGAACAGCAGCAGGCTGAAGTCACTGGCGTAGGCCACCACCGCGTTGGCGATGATCATGATCAGCGTCAAGCCGATCAGCAGGTAGCGACGGTCCAGGGCGCCAATGCCCACCGACAGCAATGGGGCGGCGAGGGCGGCCATGATGCCGGGCAGGGTAACCATCAGGCCGGCGTGGCCTGCACTGATGCCGAGGTCGCTGGCGACATCGTTGAGTACGCCCACCGGCAGAAACTCGCTGGTCACCAGGGCGAAGGCACCGACGGCGACGGAGAGAATGGCCAGCCACTGTTGGCTGACACTCTGTTGATCATGTTCGGGGCGGCCGCGAGGGGCCTGACTGGCACTTGGCATGGTATTGGATTCCAAGAGAGGGATGTCGCCTGAGGCAGGCGCAGGAGCGGGGGAAATGTGCTGGCGATTATAGGGGGTGGTTTTGCCGGGCCAACAGGCGGGGGGCTCGATAGTAATCATCAGCGCAATCGATGAAACGCCTTGCGCAGAGCACCCGCTGTTGGCCGGGGAGTTATGCTACAGGTTCCGCAAGCAGGTGTTGCGGAGGATGGCACGGGCTTCGCCCGTGTTCGCGGGTGAACCCGCTCCCACAGGTTTGTGTGCTGCTTGAGGCCAGAAAAGACCTGGGGACGCAACGGTCTTGCTCACAACCTGAACGCTGGCGCGATCCCTGTGGGAGCGGGTTTACCCGCGAAGCAGGCGCCGCGGTGGATAGCGCGGGCTTCGGTGGAGGACACACAAGCGTCCTCCCCATCAATCGACCCTATGGCGACACCAGCACATCGCACTGGGACTCGTTCAGCACATGCTTGGTGACGCTGCCAATCAGCAGCTCTTCAAGCGCACTTTCCCCTTGCTTGCCGACCACGATCAGGTCGCATTCCAGCGCTTGTTCCTGCTCGGCAATCTGCCAGCCAGGGTCACCGTGCACCACGATTTGCCGAGCATCGGCCACTCCGGCGATTTCGCTCAAGACGGCGAGTTGTTTCACCGCATCTTTGTGGATGACATTGCGATAGTGCGTCAGGGTGTCGTGATCGATGTTGGCGAAGCGCATGCTGCCTTCGAACGGCGCCTCGTACACATGCAGCAAAATGATCTCGGCCTGTGGGGCAATGGCTTTTGCCAGTTTGATGGCGCGCAGTGACGAAGACGAAAAATCAACTGCAACCAGCAAGGTGCGGTACGCATCGCGAGGTGCCTGCTTGACCACCAGCAAAGGGCAGGGCATGTGGTTCAGCATTTTCTGCACAGTGGAGCCCAGCAGCAGGCGCCTCGCCACGCTCTGGCCCTTTGCCCCACACACCAGCAGGTCGTTGCGTTTATCCTGCACCACGCGGGTGATCTCCGTGGTCACCGAGCCGTGCGCGACTTGCACGCCAGCGGCGATGTCGTAGCGCTGGAACAGCATTGCAGCCAGTGCGCGAATTTTTTCACCAGCGGTATCCAGTACACGCTTCAGCAGATCGTCATCAGGTGCCACCAGTTGCTTCAGGCGCTCGAAGGGGGCCGGGTTGGCAACGTATAGCAGGTCCAGTGATGCTTGTTGCGCCTTGCACAAGTGCGCAGCGCGCTCTGCCGCGTTGCGGGCAGAGGTGGACAGGTCGGTGGCTACCAGTACGTGGTTCAGCGGGCTCATGTGGGGTTCCTTATCCAAAGCCGCGCACGGTGATCGATGGCGATGCCTTGAGCACGATGCGCCTGGCGGTTGTCGATTCGTTCCTTGCTGGCAGCCATCGTCTCGCGAACCCGGCCCGGCGACTTGATGTGTGTCAAAGGAGTGAGTGACCTATCTTGAGCTGACCACTTCTGCGCACCAAATCAACGCCAGCGGGCATCGGCAACAAGTCCGCGGCTCATGATGCTCTAGGTCTTCTGTCTGGCAACACGATCAGCTGTCGTTGTGGTGTGCGCCATGCGACAGCAGCAGTTCGGCGAGCTTGTCCATGGCCGGTGTCGCCTGGCTGCCCTTGCGGGTGACCAGCTCATACGGGTCGCTGACCGAACCCATGGTCAGGGGCAGAATGCGGACCTGTTGGTTCATCGCACATTGCCGAGCCACGTCGATCGACACCAGTGCCACGAAGTCGGGGCTGTTCTGCAGCAGCGACAAGGTCGCCAGGATCGAGGTGGTCTCCACCAGGTGCAGCGGGAAGCGCAGCCCGGCATCGTGGAATTCGCGCTCGAGCTGTACCCGCATCGGCATGTTGGCCCGGTACACGATCCAGCGGCTCTCCGCCAGGTCTGCAAGGTTCAGGTTTTGCGCGTGCTTGAGCGGGTGGTCGATATTGGCAATGACCGCCAGCGTCTCGTCCTGGACAAACCGGCTGGAAAACAGCTGAGGGGTATTGCTCACGCTGGTGCGGCACAAGGCGACGTCCAGGCGACCGCTTTCGATCTGTGCCAGCAGCGACTGGCTGGTGTCTTCAATGATTTCGAACGACATCTGCGGCTGGATGCTGGCCAGCTGCGACACCGCCCTCATCAGCAATGGCACGGCGCCCATGATTGCCCCCACCGCCAGCCGGCCGCCGACCCCGCGCAGGATGGCATCCAGGTCATGCCGCAGGTTTGAAATGTCCGTTTGCACCACGCGTGCGTAGCGGATAGCGCAGTGCCCGGCAGCCGTGGGCTCCAGCCCGCGATTGGTGCGGTTGAACAGCACCGTGCCGAAGGTGGTTTCGATTTCCTGCAAGGCCTTGCTCGCCCCGGGCTGGGTAAGCCCGACACTGCTTGCCGCACCGAGCAGCGAGCGGTGCTCGTCCAGCTCGATGAGCAGGCGCAGGTGGCGAGCGTGGAGCCTGGACATGATCGAGTTGAGTGATGGGGTCATCTGGTATGCGTCCGGGTTATACCGATATGGATTGTTCTCAATACCATGGTCAGGCGCGCATTCCTATACTGGCGCTGCACGGTGTCGCATCCAGTGCGGCTGAACCGCCTATAAAAATAACCCCAGGAGGCTGCTGAGGCCCTATGTCCCTGATCAACTACATCACTCAGATCCAGTTCGATGTCGGCGCCATTGTGCATCTGCCTGCCGAGTGCGAGCGCGTTGGTATAACCAGGCCTTTGATCGTGACCGACCGTGGCGTGCGTGCCGCCGGTATCGTCGATGTGGCCTTGAGCACGTTCAGCAACAGCAGCGCGCAATGGCCGATCTATGACGGCACGCCGCCCAACCCGAACGAGAACGCCGTGCGTGAAGCGGTGGCCATGTTCCAGGAGTGTGGCTGTGACGGGATCATCGCCATTGGTGGGGGCTCGGCGATCGACCTGGCCAAAGGTGTGGCCGTGTGTGCCAGGCACGACGGTCCATTGAAAAGCTTTGCGGTGGTCGAGGGCGGCCTGGCCCGCATCACACCGGCAACCGCATCGGTGATCGCCGTACCGACCACGGCGGGCACCGGCAGCGAGGTAGGGCGGGGTGCCATCCTGATTCTCGACGACGGGCGCAAGGTGGGTGTCATCTCGCCCCATGTGGTGCCCAAGGCCGCCATCTGCGACCCGGCGCTGACCCTTGGCCTGCCCGCGCAACTCACCGCCGCCACCGGCATGGATGCCATTGCCCATTGCCTGGAAACCTTCATGGCACCTGCGTTCAACCCGCCCGCCGATGGCATTGCCCTGGATGGCCTGTGGCGTGCCTGGCGCTTCATCGAAACCGCCACCCGCGAGCCCGGCAACCTGGATGGCCGCATCAACATGATGAGTGCTTCGCTGCAAGGCGCCCTGGCATTCCAGAAGGGCCTGGGCTGCGTGCACAGCCTCAGCCACGCGCTGGGCGGTATCAACCCACGGCTGCACCATGGCACCCTCAACGCGATCTTCCTGCCCGCCGTCATCACCTTCAACCGCAAGGCCGAGACGGTGTTGAACGAGCACAAGATGCAGCGCATTGCCCTGGCGATGGGGCTGGCTGACGAAGGCCGGATCGAAGACGCCATCCGCCAGATGACTCGCGCGCTGGGCCTGCCGACCGGCCTGCGCGAGCTGGGCGTCAGCGAAGAGCTGTTCCCGCGCATCATCCAGGGCGCGCTGGCCGATCACAGCCACCGCACCAACCCACGTGAGGCATCTGCCGAAGACTACCAGTGGCTGCTTGAGGCATCCCTGTAATTCGCTGATCCGCTGTTCAACCAATAACAACAAAAGTGAACGCCCATGACTACCAAATATGCGCAAGCCGAGCTTGGCCGCGAGCCTGAAGCGACCGCGAGCTCGAACCCGCTCAGGAAGTACCAGGTCATCACCGTCAGCCTGCTGCTGGTGATCGGCATCATCAACTACGTCGACCGCAGCGCGCTGTCGATCGCCAACACTTCGATCCAGCGAGACATGGCGATCACGCCGTCGCAGATGGGCATTCTGTTGTCGGCGTTTTCCCTGGCCTATGCCTTTTCCCAGTTGCCGCTGGGCATGATCATCGACCGGCTGGGCAGCAAGATCTCGCTGGGGGCGGCGCTTCTGGGCTGGTCGGTGGCGCAGACAGCCACCGGCCTGATCAACAGTTTTTCCGCGTTCATCGGGCTGAGGGTGGTGCTGGGGATTGGCGAGGCACCGATGTTCCCGTCGGCGGCCAAAGCGCTGGCGGAGTGGTTCGCGGCCGAGAAACGCGGCACGCCGACCGGCATCGTGCTGTCATCGACCTGCATCGGGCCGTGCATTGCGCCGCCGCTGCTGACGCTGCTGATGGTCACCTGGGGCTGGCGAGGCATGTTCATCGTCACTGGGGTGTTCGGCATTCTGGTCGCCGCGTGCTGGTTTGCCTTCTATAAAAGCAAGGAACGTTACCTGGCCGAGTTGCCTGCCGAGGAGCGTGAGCGCCTGCTGGCGGCCCAGGCGCAAAAACAGGCGGTGGCAACGGCCAGGCCGAGCATGAAGGCACAACTGGCGGCATGGGCCGAGCTGTTCCGGCACAAGAGCACCTGGGGCGCTGTACTGGGCTTCATGGGGGTGATCTACATGCTGTGGCTGCACCTGACCTGGTTGCCGGGCTACTTCGAACGTGAGCACGGGTTGAGCTTGTACAAGACGGCCTGGGTGGTGTCCCTGGCCTACGTTTTTGGCGCCCTTGGCACCATTGTCGCGGGCCGTGTGTGCGACCGCCTGGTGAGGAACGGCGCCAGCGTGCTGGGTAGTCGCAAGCGGGTAGTGGTGAGTGCACTGTTCGCGGCGGCGGCTTTCACCGTGCCGCTATCGTTCGGCAGCGGCTTCATGCTCAGCGTGGCCCTGCTGTGCTGCGCGTTGTTCAGCGTGAACATGGCCAGTTCCACCGCCTGGATGATTGCCAACACCGTCGTGGATAGCCGGCGTGTAGCCTCGTTTGGCTCCATCCAGAACTTCGGCGGTTACCTTGCGGGTTCGGTGGCACCGATCGTGACGGGGTTCAGCATTCAGCAGACCGGGTCGTTTGCTTCGGCGTTCCTGATCAGTGCGGCGGTCGCGGCGGTGGCGGCGATGGCCTATGTGTTGCTGCTGAAGCAGCCAGTGTCTGCTGACAGGTAACTCCCGTAGAAGATCGACCAGACCTTTGGGCTGCGCTTTCGCACAGGGAACAAGGCTCGCGTGACCGCATGTGCTTTTCAATTTTGAGCAAGACAGTTGCTCCCCAAAGGTGCCCGCTAAATCAACGATGAGGCCGACTCGGCGAATGGCCCTGTTCGAACGCCGCCAGCATCCTTTGCCGCGTCAGCGGGTCGGCAGGAATCAGGTGCTCGATGCGCAGCGATTCCACGGTGATGTCCAGTGGCATGCCGAAGGTGGTGAAGGTGGACAGAAACCTCAGCTCGCCGTCCGGGGTGTTCACACGGGTCAGCAACACCGGCGTGGCACTCGTCGCCTGGGTGGGGTTGCGTGGGGCTGGCAGGTCGCGCAGGCGCCTTGCCAGCGCCGGGTTGCCGGCGGCTTCCCTGGACGCACGTTGCCAGGCAACGGCGCGGATCTCCGCTGCATTGGCCAAATGGTCACCCAGGCCGCCGGGTTGAAGCAGTGTTTCCAACAGGTTGAGGCCTGACGCCGCCTGTGCGGCAATACCCGCCATCGCCAACAGCAAGCCGGTGCTGGCATTTGCGGCGATGACGTTCCAGTTGCTGTCGATGACGATTGCAGGCGCCGGGTTGTTTGCCTGCAGGATGTGCTCGATGGCGGCATGCACCAAGGCCAGTTCGGGGGCATCGAGCGGCGAGGCTGCGTAGCGGGGGGCGTACCCGGCCGCGACGAACACTTCGTTGCAGTGCTCCAGTGGGGCGCCAAGGGCCGAAAGCAGGGCATGCAGTGTGCCGGGGCTGGCGTTGGCGCGCCCTGTCTCCACGCAGCTCAGATGACGCTGTGATAGCCCGGCCAGCAGCGAAAGTTCAAGCTGGCTGAGCCCGGCCTGCTGGCGCAGGTGGCGCAGTTGCTGGCCCGCCGATGTGCTCGGTGCGGGGCTTTTGCGATGGAATGGATGATGACTCATGCGTTGACCCTGACCGTCCTTGAGTACAGCGTCCATGACCTCACAGGTCATTGAGCGCAGCCAACCCTACCACTACCGTGCCGAAAAACCCTACTCAGGAGAGGACGATGGGCATGCGTATCTGTGCGCTGGCGTTGCTGGGGCGGCTGATTCACTTTGTGGTCAGGGGCGTTGCCGGGGAGCGCCAGCCATGAGCAACGCCTTGGCTGTATACGCGCTGTGTGTGGTCGTGCTGTTCTTCAAGATGTTCATGGTCTCCTGTTACCAGGGTTTTTACCGCTTGCGCTTCGTGGCTTTCACCAATCCGGAGGATGCCGCTGTCTTCAAGCGACCTGCGCAGGTAGCGGAGCGGCCGGAGGTAGCTCGCGGCGCCAGGGTATGGGCCAACGATCTGGAAAATATCCCGGTATTCTTCGCCCTCTGCGGGCTGGCCATTGCCCTAGGTACAGCGGAGGGGCCCAACGCCGGGCTGAGCATCGTGTTCACCCTTGCCAGGGTCCTGCACACATGGGCCTATCTGGCAGAGCTGCAGCCCTGGCGTACCGTGTTTTATGGCATCGGGGTCGTTTGCCTGTTGGGTTTTTGCGTAATCATCACGGCGAGAGTAATGAATTCGTTTGTCTTCTGATACTGCTCGGCCTTAGACATGTTGCGGTTGCTTTTTCATGAGCCAACTTGATGCTTTCCTGTAACGGTACTAATACTAAGAAACTGCCGGGAGGGGGATGATCATGCAGACGCGCTTTGTTGTGGTTCCCGCTGTGCCGCTCAAGAAAGAGATTTACCCTCGCAGTCTTGGCTTTCCCGCGACGTTAGGGGAGGGTTATGACCTTTATGACACACAAGAAAAGCTGCGCCTGACCCTCAACTACCCGACACGCGCCGAGGCGGAATTCGTATGTGCGTCCCGCAACAGTTGCCTTGATGCTGGCGTGGCGGATATAGCCGGGAATGGTTGATGCTGATGATGTTCCGTGGGCCTTGAATGCGACGCGGTCCGGGTAGGAACAACTGACCGGCGTAGCCGGTGTCATGCACCACGATGCCTGCTTCGCTGGCGCGCGTCCGGCCGAGGATTGGCGCCATTCCTGTTAAGGCCATAGCCTCGCTCAAAGATCCTGAAGCCTGCACGGTCGGTGTGGGAGCGGCTTTAGCCGCGAACACCGGCGTAGCCGGTGCCATGCACCGTGTTGGATTCTTCGCGGCTGAAGCCGCTCCCACAGGGTACGCGGACTGCTTGCGAATTCAGTTCTCCAAGCGACAGCGCAGCCCAAAGGGCTGGGCCATCTCCCACGGGGATTGTGCCCGACCGAGGATTGGCGCCATTCCTGTTAAGGCCATAGCCTCGCTCAAAGATCCTGAAGCCTGCACGGTCGGTGTGGGAGCGGCTTTAGCCGCGAACACCGGCGTAGCCGGTGCCATGCACCGTGTTGGATTCTTCGCGGCTGAAGCCGCTCCCACAGGGTACGCGGACTGCTTGCGAATTCAGTTCTCCAAGCGACAGCGCAGCCCGAAGGGCTGGGCCATCTCCCACGGGGATCGCGCCCGGCCGAGGATTGACGCCATTCCGCGGGTGGCGGAGGGCTTGCGTCATGCCTGCGCGAGCGCTTCCACCAATTGCGCCTTGGTCATGGTGGAGCGCCCCTTGATGTCTTTACGACGCGCTTCTTTCATCAGGCTTTGCTTACTCTGGGTTTCCAGGGAACTGCCTGATTTGCGGGAATGACCCTGGCGTGACTTCGCTGCACGTTTGGCAGAGTCCGAACGGGCAGTCTTCTTTTCGCTGGAGGATGTCGTTTGCCCCGAGCCTCCTTTTTTCTCACCACCCCCGGACTGCTTGTTGACGGTGGCCCAGGCCCGCGCCTCGGCCTGGTCTTTCGGCACGCCTTTGTGCTCGTAGCTTTCCTCGATATGTTCGGCCTTGCGCTTCTGCTTGTCGGTGTATTTGTCCTTGTCGCCGCGTGGCATGGCATTCTCTCCCGTCTGGTTTGCATGAGCGGTTGAATGCCGGGGCAACGCCAGAGTGCCCGGTAATGGACGAGTGGTGTCAGGAAACCCGCTGCCGCTGGAAACTGTCATTCAACCGACACATCGAGACCCTAGGGTTGAGACAGGAACCGCTCCAGGGCTCTGGCCCTTGATGTTGCCGTGATGGCGCCGCCAGACGGCTCTACCGTGCGGCCTGCCATTCATTGGTCACAAAGCTGTAACATTGCTGCTGCAAAGTGTGCCGGCCATCACACGGAGCGCTTTTCGATGATACGCCTGATGAAGTCCGCTGCACTCGCCGTTGCCGTTTCTCTTTGCGCCACTTCGGCAACCTTTGCCGCAGAGAACGTCCGCCTGACCGGTTCCGGCGCAAGTTTCCCGGCACCGATCTACCTGACCTGGTTCAAGGCCTTCAGCAAGGAAACCGACGGTGTCACCGTTGACTACCAGTCCAAGGGGAGCGGGGCGGGTGTTCAGGACTTTCTGAACAAGACCGTCGACTTCGCCGCCAGCGACTCGGCAATGAAAGCCGAAGAAATCGCCAAGGTTGGCGAGGGCGTGCAGTTGCTGCCAATGACCGCCGGTGAAATCGTCCTGGCTTACAACCTGCCAGGCAACCCTAAAGGGCTGAAGCTGCCGCGCGATGTGTACTCCAACATCTTCCTCGGCAAGATCACCCAGTGGAACGACCCGCAGATCGCCGCTGCCAACCCCGAGCTGAAACTGCCAGCTACCCCGATCACCGTGGTCGTGCGTGCCGACTCCAGCGGTACCACCGCGGTGTTCACCAAGCACCTGTCGGCCATCAACGCTGACTTCAAGCAAGCGCTGGGTGAAGGCAACACCGTAAACTGGCCGGCCAGCGACAAGTTCATCAAGTCGCCGAAGAACGATGGCGTAACCGCCACGGTCCGCCAGACTCCAGGCGCCATCGGCTACATCGAATACGGCTTCGCCAAGCTGGCCAAGGTCGACTTCGCCCAGCTGCAGAACAAGGCCGGCCAATACGTCGTGCCGAACGCCGAGAGCGGTGCCGAGGCGCTGGCAGCGGTGAACATGCCGGAAAACCTGGTGGCCTGGCTGCCTGACCCGGATGGTGCCAAGTCCTACCCGATCACCTCCTACACCTGGATGATCTTCCGCAAGGACAACGGTAACCCGGCCAAGGCCAAGGCCATGCGCGAAATGGTCGAGTACAGCCTGACCGAAGGCCAGAAGATCGCCGACTCGATGGGCTACATCCCGCTGCCACCGTCGGTTGTCGAACAGGTACGCAAAGCGTCCGCCAACATCCAGTAACACACCCAGGCGCTCCCGGTGTGGTCTGGCGACCATGCCGGGTGGGTTTGCCCTCTGTCCCGGAACTTGCCAATGAACACTCCTTTTGCCATCCCGGCTAACCCCGACTCCGCGTGCCAGCCACCGTCTGCGAAAGACTTCCTGGTTGATCGCACCTTCCGTGCGCTTGCACGCATCGGTGTGGTACTGGTGCTGGCGCTGGTCTTCGCGCTGGTCTACGAAGTGGGCCGCAAGGCACTGCCTGGCATCGAGAAGCATGGCTTTGACGTGCTGTTCGGCAGTGTCTGGGACGTCAACCAAGGCAAGTACGGTATTCTGCCAGCGATCTGGGGCACGCTCTACAGCGCCCTGATCGCCTTGCTGATCGCCGGTTTCTTCGGCGTCAGCATGGCCATTTTCCTCACCCAGGACTTCCTCCCGGCCAGGCTGGCGGCGGTGTTCCGCACCATCGTCGAGCTGCTGGCTGCCATCCCCAGCGTCGTTTACGGCCTGTGGGGGATCTATGTGGTCATCCCGGCCATTCGCCCGCTGACCACTTGGCTGAACAGCGAGCTGGGCTGGATTCCCTTTTTCGGCACCTCGCTGAGCGGGCCCGGGCTGCTGCCTGCCGCGTTGGTGCTGGCGATCATGATTCTGCCGACCATCGCCGCCGTTTCGCAGGATGCCCTGACCAGCGTGCCGATGAAGACCAAGCAGGCCGCCTACGGCCTGGGCGCCACCCACTGGGAGGCCATCCTCAAAGTAATGGTGCCATCGGCAGCCACCGGCATCTTCGGTTCGCTGGTGCTCGGCCTGGGCCGTGCGCTGGGTGAAACCATGGCGCTGGCCATGCTGGTGGGCAATGCCAACAACATTTCGCTGTCCCTGTTCGCCCCGGCCAACACGCTGGCGGCCTTGCTGGCCCTGAACTTCCCGGAGGCCGGCCCGAACGAGATCGAGGTGCTGATGTATGCCGCATTGGTACTGATGTTCATCACCCTGCTGGTGAACGTGCTCGGCTCGATGATCATGCTCTACGCCCAGCGGGGTAACAAATAATGACCAACCTCACTACCCCTGCAAATGCGTTGCCCAGCCTGCAGCGCAAGCTGGAAGGGCGTTCCCTGCGCAGCCTGGTGTTGACCACGCTGGCATGGTTCGCGGCTCTGGTGGCCAGCGTGCCGCTGATTTCCGTGCTGTACATGCTGATCACCCGTGGCGGTGCACGCCTCAACCTGGAAGTGTTCACCGAGCTGCCACCCACCGGCTTCGAGATGGGCGGGGGCTTTGGCAACGCCATGGCCGGTACCTTCGTCATGGTCGGCATCGCGGCTGCCATCGCCGTGCCGGTCGGTATCCTGGCTGCGGTGTTCCTGGCCGAGCTCGGCCCGGATAGCAAGCTGGCCAACGCCGCACGCTTCGCCGCCAAGATGCTCACCGGCCTGCCGTCGATCCTGGCCGGCGTATTCGCCTACGCCCTGGTGGTGATGACCACCGGCACCTACTCCGCACCGGCAGGTGGTGTGGCCCTGGCGGTACTCATGCTGCCCATCGTCGTGCTGACCGCTGAAGAGTCGATGAAGATGGTGCCCAAGATCATGAAGGATGCCGCCTACGGCATGGGCTGCACCCGTGCCCAGGTGATCTGGAAAATCGTCCTGCCCACCGGCCTGCCGGCCATCCTGACCGGGGTCATGCTGGCCGTGGCCCGTGCCGCCGGCGAGACCGCGCCGCTGCTTTTCACCGCGCTGTTCAGCAACTACTGGATTCTGCATGACGGCGACCTGGCGGTCATGAACCCGACGGCCTCGCTCGCCGTACTGATCTACAACTTCTCCGGCATGCCATTCGACAACCAGCTCGAGCTCGCCTGGGCGGCCTCGCTGGTACTGGTGATGATCGTGCTGGTAATCAACATTCTGAGCCGAGTATTCGGCAAGCCCAAGTATTGAGAAAGGGAGCATCCGACCTTGAACGTATCCACTGCGCCAAAAGCCGCTCCCGTGGTCAGCGAAGCCCCCATCGTCATGGACTGCAAGCTGGACAAGATCTTCTACGGCAATTTCATGGCCGTTCGCGACAGCCATGTACCGATCAGGAAGAACGAGATCACCGGTTTCATCGGGCCGTCCGGCTGCGGCAAGAGTACCGTGCTGCGTAGCCTCAACCGCATGAACGACCTGGTGAAGGGCTTCCGCTTCGAAGGCCATGTACATTTCCTGGGCCAGGATGTCTACGGCAAGGGCGTCGACCCTGTGGTGGTGCGCCGCTACATCGGCATGGTGTTCCAGCAGCCCAACCCGTTCTCGATGAGCATCTTCGACAACGTCGCCTTCGGCCTGCGCCTGAACCGCTACAAGGGCGACATCGGCGACCGCGTCAAGCACGCCCTGCAGGGCGCCGCGCTGTGGGACGAAGTGAAGGACAAGCTCAAGGTCAGCGGCCTGGCCCTGTCCGGCGGCCAGCAACAGCGCCTGTGCATTGCCCGCGCCATCGCCACCGAGCCGGAAGTGCTGCTGCTGGACGAACCCTGCTCGGCACTCGACCCGATTGCCACCCGCCGGGTGGAAGAGCTGATGGTCGAGCTGAAGAAGGACTACACCATCGCCCTGGTGACCCACAACATGCAGCAGGCTATTCGTGTGGCCGACACCACCGCGTTCTTCTCGGTCGACATCTCCAAGGGCACCCGTACCGGCTACCTGGTCGAGATGGGCCCGACCACGCAGATTTTTCAGAACCCGCGTGAGCAGCTGACCGCCGACTACATCAGCGGCAAGTTCAGCTGAGGCGTTCGTGCCAGGGTGGCCGGGTGTTGCAGTCAGGATGGCAGCAACACCCGGCCGCATTACCTTCCGTAAGTGTTACCAGGGATTTCCAATGCCAGCGACGCGTCGTCTTGATCTGCCAGCGGTAGAGCGCGCACTGCGTGAGGTGCAGGCCCGCTTTGCCGAACTCAGCCAGCATTTCACCGAACCGCGGGATCCGTTTACCGACGAGGTGCTGCTGAATGTGGTTGAAGGCTATGCCCTGATTGACGACTATGTCGCCCGGGGTGTCGACCTTTTCGACCTTCAGCAGTTGAACCTGATGCTGGAGATCAATGCCACCGTGCTGTGCGGCAACGACCCGGCACGCCGGCGGGAGTTTGCCCCGCACCTGGCGGCGACCGAGGCGCACTTTTTCAACAATGTGGAGGGTGGCATCAAGGACCTCTACAACTGGTATTGCTCGTATGGCAGCGACTCGATCTGGAAGCGCGCGGCGGGTGTCTACGTTCGAATTCTCAGCAAGCCGCAGCTGTTCATCGAAGGCAACAACCGCACGGGTTCGCTCATTGTCAGCTACTTGCTGATGCGCGCGGGGCTACCACCATTCGTGCTGTCGCTGGACAACGCCGAGGGTTACTTCAACCCGTCCTCGGTCATACGCAACTCTGCCAAGCATGGTGTCAAGGCTTTGTACGAACTACCCAAGATCAAGAAAAAGTATGCAGCTTTCCTTGAAGCGCACGCGCCCGAGCCCGGCAAGTTCTTCTTGGGCGGCACATCCATGCCTGTGCGCGAGAGGTGCCGCTGATGCAAAGCGCTTCTCTGTTCCAGCGCGGGCGGCAAGCCCTCGAGCGCACGTTCAATCGCCCGCAGGTACGCATTTCGTTCGATATCGACGACACGCTCGCCTGCCAGGCCGACCATGCCGCCGCCGAGGACAGCAAGCTGCCGGCGTTCATCCACCGCTGGTTGGGTGAACCCCTGCGCAGTGGCACGCGCTCGCTGATCCGCGACCTGCGCCGCCAGGGCTGCAGCATCTGGATCTACACCTCGTCGGGGCGCACGCCGTCCTACATCCGCCGTTGGCTGATGCTCTACGGTATCCGTGTCGATGGCGTGGTCAACAGTGACCGGCACCAGCATATCCTGGCCGTGAACGGGCTTGAGAATGCCCCCTCGAAGCTGCCCTCGGCCTTCGATATCGACCTGCATGTCGATGATTCCGAAGGCGTGCGGCTGGAAGGCGTCGACCACGGTTTTCGCGTGGTGGTGGTGTGCCCCAAGGATGAAAACTGGGCGCAGAAGGTGATGGATGCCGCGGCCGATGTCCAGGCACAGCTGGCCTGGCAGCAACCGCACCGCTATGAAATGCCGGTACGGCAGCGTCCGCAGGCCCTCGCGTCCTGAGGGCTTCAAGGTACTTTTCTCGTTACGCCTCTTCGCTACTTGTTGCCCCCCACATCTCCATTCGCGGCTTCCCATTTTCAGCTTCGGCTTGACTCGTGAAATTTTTCATGTAATTTTTCATGAAAAATAACTCTAAAAATTTCACGGCAGTCTCAATCGATGAAGATGCACGAAGAGGTTGAAGCCCTCGCGATCCTTATTCACGACCTGCGCAAATTCAAGAACCTGACCCTGGGCGAACTGGCCGAGCGCATCAACCGCTCGGTCGGCTTCCTGTCCCAGGTGGAGCGCGGGGTTTCGCGCCCGACCGTGGCGGACCTTACCGCCATCAGTGAAGCGCTCGGCGTATCCACCGCGTATTTCTACAACCTGAGCAAGCCCCGTAGCGTCAGCTGGGTCACGCGCCCCCACGAGCGGCGCACGCTGTACCTTGAGTCGGGTATCACCGATGTGCTGGCTTCGCCCACCATTGGCGGCGCGTTCTCCATGCTCGACAGCCATCTCGAGCCAGGCGCCAGCAGTGGCGAGCTGTACCTGACCGACCGTTCCGAGCAGGGCTGTTTCGTGCTCGAAGGCGAACTTACGGTCTGGCTGGACCACGGCGACGCCGTGACCCTGCAGGCCAACGACTGCTTCCAGCTGCACCCCCACGCGCAGTTCCGTTACGCCAACCTGACGGAAAAAACCACCCGCGTGCTCTGGGTCTTCAATTGAATTCGTACACCTCACAAGGACAAGAAGATGAGTGTCGTCTTTCCGGATCTGCTGACTGAAGTGCGCTCGTTCCGAGCGCAATACCCAGAAATACGTTATGTCGACCTGATTGCCCTGGATATTCCCGGGCACTTCTACGGCAAGCGCTACCCCATGGACATGCTGGAAAAAGTCGCAGCCGGCGCGCCGCTGAAGTTGCCGCAGAACTGCGTGCTGCTGGGCACCCAGGGTGGCCTCTACCCGATCGGTGACTACTGCTTCGCCGACGGCGACCCGGATGCCGCCCGCCGCCTGGTGCCGGGTACCCTCAAGCCGGTGCGCTGGGAAAAGGAAGCGATCGCGCAGATGCTCATCACCTCCGACGGCACCGCCAAGCCCATCGAGTTCGAGCCCCGTGAAGTGCTGGCCCGGGTGATCCAGCGCCTGGCCAGCCGTGGCATTCGCCCGGTGGTAGCCTTCGAACTGGAGTTCTACCTGTTCGACCGCAAGCTCGATAACGGCCTGCCACAGTACCCACGCGACAAGGCGACCGACGATCACGACGATCAGCCGAACATGCACATCGAGCGGCTGTCGCGCTTCGCACCGGTGCTGCACGAGATGGTCGATGGCGCCAACGAGCAGGGCGTGCCGGCAAACGTCATCACCGCGGAGCTGGGCCCAGGCCAGTTCGAGATCAACTTCTCGCACAGCGACGATGCCATGAGCGCGGCCGACTGGTCGGCGCTGTTCTGCCGCAGTACCCGCGGTATCGCGATGAAGCACGGCTACCGAGCCAGCTTCATGAGCAAGCCGTACCTCGACGCGCCGGGCAGCGGCATGCATGTGCACGTCAGCCTGTACGACAACGCCGGCAACAACATCCTGGCCGGCGATGACCAGCGCAAGCTGCGCCATGCGGTGGCAGGGTGCCTGGAGTTGCTTCCCCACTGCATGCCGATCTTCGCCCCCAACCACAATGCCTACCGCCGTTACGGCGCCATGGTCAACGCGGCGAGCAAGGCCAGCTGGGGTTTCGAAGATCGCGATGCGTGTATTCGCATCCCCGAGTCCGACCCGCGCAACCTGCGCATCGAACACCGCCTCGCCGGTGCCGATGCCAACCCGTATCTGGTGCTGGCGGCCATCCTGACCGGGATGGAGCATGGCCTGGAGCGTGGCGTCGAGCCCATCGCCCCGCTGAACGACAACCGCCAGAGCGGTATCGAGTTCCCCAAGGATGCTTTCAGTGCCCTGGCGGCCATGCGTCACCACCCGGACGTGAACAAAGGCCTGGGCAGTGAATTCGTGATGGTCTACTGCGAAAACAAATACCAGGAGCAACTGGACTTCATGCGCCACATCGATGCCCGCGAATACCGCTGGTTCCTGTAGGTGCCGAGGTTGGGGCAGCGCCGCTGCACCCTCCGTTTCTACCGTTTCAACACAACGCGCAATAGGGATTTGCCGGAGGAAGATATGCCACGTGTGCCCGTTATCGGCATTACCGCATGCACCAGCATGATCGAGCTGCATGCAACCCAGACCATCAGCGAGAAGTACGCGCGCGCGGCGGCCAAGGCAGCGTGTGGGCTGCCCATCGTGATACCCAGCCTCGCCGACCTGATGGACAGCGCCGATATTCTCGATGTGGTGGATGGGCTGATCTTCACCGGTTCGCCGTCCAACATCGAACCATTCCACTACAACGGCCCGGCCAGTGCAGCAGGTACCCATCACGACCCGCTGCGGGATGCCAGCACATTGCCGCTGATGCGTGCGGCCATCGCCGCCGGCGTGCCGGTGCTCGGCATCTGCCGTGGCTTTCAGGAAATGAACGTGGCGCTGGGCGGCACCCTGCACCAGAAGGTGCACGAGACCGGCATGTTCATGGACCACCGCGAAAGCAAGGGTGAGCCCATCGAAAAGCAATACGGCCCGCGTCACGCCCTGCATATAGAGCCAGGCGGCATGCTCGACCGCATGGGCTTGCCGGCGATCATCGATGTCAATTCCATCCACGGCCAGGGCATCGATGTACTGGCCCCCGGGCTGAGGGTGGAGGCGCTGGCGCCCGATGGCCTGGTGGAAGCGATTTCGGTCGAGAACAGCAAGGGTTTTGCCCTGGCCGTGCAATGGCACCCCGAGTACCAGGTCATGGACAACCCGCATTACCTGACCATCTTCCAGTCCTTTGGCAAGGCCTGCCGGCATCGCTCGGTACTGCGCCAGATGCTGTTGAAGTCAGCCTGACAGCGATCTTACCAATTACAAAAAAGTACCTGCGCAGCACGGCTGCGCAACCTGATGGAGTGAAGTCAATGAGTGAGCAGAATTCCCAGACCCTCGCCTGGCAAGCCATGAGCCGCGACCACCATCTGGCCCCGTTCAGCGATGTTCGGCAACTGGCCGAGAAAGGCCCGCGCATCATCACCTCGGCCAAGGGCGTGTACCTCTGGGACAGCGAAGGGCACAAGATTCTCGATGGCATGGCGGGGCTGTGGTGCGTGGCGGTGGGCTATGGACGCGATGAGCTGGCCGACGTCGCCAGCCGGCAGATGAGGCAGCTGCCGTACTACAACCTGTTCTTCCAGACCGCGCACCCGCCCGCGCTGGAACTGGCCAAGGCGATCGCCGATGTGGCCCCGCAAGGCATGAACCATGTGTTCTTCACTGGCTCCGGATCCGAAGGCAACGACACCGTGCTGCGCATGGTCCGCCATTACTGGGCGCTCAAGGGCCAGAAGAACAAGAAGGTGATCATCGGCCGCATCAACGGCTACCACGGCTCCACCGTGGCCGGCGCGGGCCTGGGCGGCATGAGCGGCATGCACCAGCAGGGCGGGCTGATCCCGGATATCGTGCACATCCCGCAGCCGTACTGGTATGGCGAAGGCGGCGACATGACCGAGGCCGACTTCGGCGTGTGGGCGGCCGAACAGCTGGAGAAGAAGATCCTCGAAGTCGGCGTGGACAACGTTGCCGCCTTCATCGCCGAACCGATCCAGGGCGCTGGCGGGGTGATCATTCCACCGCAGACCTACTGGCCTAAGGTCAAGGAGATCCTGGCCAGGTACGACATCCTCTTTGTCGCCGACGAAGTGATCTGCGGCTTCGGCCGTACAGGCGAGTGGTTCGGTAGCGATTACTACGACCTCAAGCCCGACCTGATGACCATCGCCAAAGGCCTTACCTCCGGCTATATCCCCATGGGCGGCGTGATCGTGCGTGACGAAGTGGCCAGTGTCATCAGCGAAGGCGGTGATTTCAACCACGGGTTCACCTATTCCGGCCACCCGGTAGCGGCTGCGGTGGGCCTGGAGAACCTGCGGATCCTGCGTGACGAACAGATCATCGAGCAGGTGCACGACAAGACCGCTCCTTACCTGCAACAACGCCTGCGCGAGCTGGCCGACCACCCGCTGGTGGGCGAGGTACGCGGCCTGGGCATGCTCGGCGCGATCGAGTTGGTGAAGGACAAGGCCACCCGCGCGCGTTATGAAGGCAAAGGTGTCGGCATGATCTGCCGTCAGCACTGCTTCGACAACGGCCTGATCATGCGTGCCGTGGGCGACACCATGATCATCGCGCCGCCGCTGGTGATCAGCATCGAGGAGATCGACGAACTGGTGGAAAAAGCCCGCAAGTGCCTGGACCTGACGTACGAGGCTGTTCGTTGAGCGTCTGGGCGAGACAGTTGCCCCCACCTGACCGGTTGCGCGGTCAGGTGTAGGAGCGGCCTTGTGTCGCGTTGGGCTGCAAAGCAGCCCCGGCAATTTGTGCATCTGCACTGAAACCCTGGGGCTGCTTTGCAGCCCATCGCGACACAAGGCCGCTCCTACAAGGGCCCGCGTCAACCGACCAGGCATATCTTCGCCGGCTCGTGCAATGCCGCGAAGCATCTTGCTTTGTGAAATGAATCATGTACTTTTCAGGGCATCTATTTTTCCCATCCGAAAGTCGCGATTCAACCATGAAAGTGCACGAAGAAATCGAAGGCCTGGCCGTACTGATTCGCGACCTGCGCAAGTTCAAGGGCCTGACACTGGGCGAACTGGCCCAGCGCATCGGCCGTTCGGTGGGTTTTCTGTCCCAGGTCGAACGAGGCGTGTCGCGCCCGACCGTGGCCGACCTCACGGCAATCAGCGAAGAGCTCGGCGTCTCCACCGCCTATTTCTACAAGCTGGACAAGCCCCGCGAGCTCGACTGGGTCACCCGCCCGCACGAGCGTCGTACCCTTCACCTGGCCGGTGGCATCACCGATGTGCTGGCATCCCCGACGATAACGGGCGCGTTCTCCATGCTCGACAGCCATCTGGAGCCGGGGGCCAGCAGTGGCGAGGAGTACCTGGACGACAGCTCGGAGCAGGGCTGCTTCGTGCTCGAAGGCGAACTGACCGTCTGGCTGGATGGCGGCGAGCCGGTAACGCTGCGCGCCAGTGACAGTTTTCAGCTGCAACCCCACGCCAGTTTTCGTTACGCCAACCTCACTGACAAGCCCACCCGCGTGCTCTGGGTGTTCAGCTGAAGGGCGGTAGTAGACCCGACGCCTACTAAGGGTTACACCAGAAGTCTTGCCTCTGGGCGTAATCCGGTCCTGGGCCGGAATCATCACGCCCTGCGCGCCGGCCCAAAGCACCTGGCAGCCCCCTCCAAGGCAGCGTTTCTGGCTGTTTGCCCGCTTCTGATAATCGCCTCCGACATCCCGTCCCCGTTTCGGAGCGCGCCATGTACAACAATAAGAATCTATCCCCACGTTTGCTTGCGGCTGCTGCCGTCAGCCTGTCGACCTTCTGCCTGAGCAGCGTCGCCCAGGCCGAGATCATGCTGTACGACAAGGACCAGACGACTTTCTCCACCGATGGCTACATCAACGCCTTTTACGTGAACAGCGATGTTGATCGCGAAGGCGAGCAATTCGACCGCCGCCAGTCGCGGGTGAAGATGGGCTTTCTGCCCAACTACCTGGGTTTCAACATGGGCAAGCAGGTGGACGACCTGAAGCTCGGCGCACGCGCCTCGTTCTGGGTCACCATCAACGACAGCGAAACCAACGGCACCGACACCGCCATCGACGTGCGCCAGTTCTACGGTACCGTGGCCAACCCCGAGTGGGGCGAGGTACTGATCGGCAAGGACTTCGGGCTGTTCGCCCGTTCCAACATCCTGCTCGACGAACTGCTGGCCGGCTACGGCCAGGTCAGTGACACCCTCGGGCTGGTGGACGGTGGCGGTGTATCGTTCGGCAATATCGGCAGTGGCTACCCATACCCGTTCCCTACGTCGCAGATCACCTACCGCACGCCGGTGATGGACGGCCTGCGGGTGGCGGTGGGCATCATGGACCCGGTGGACACCAACGACAGCAGCCCGACCGGCAAGGCCTACCAGGAGAACCCGCGTACCGAAAGCGAGATCACCTACCAGTTCGACCTGGGCGGGGCGCAGATCTACAGCTGGGTCAACGGCAGCTACCAGACCTCCGACAACACCGACCCGGCGGTGCAGTCGGTTACCTCCAAAGGTGTCGGCTACGGTGTGCAGGCGAAGATGGGCGGGCTGTCGCTGACCGGCTCGGGGTTCCAGGCCAAGGGCATCAACCCGTTCTTCACCAACAACGCTGGTGAACCGACCTTGCGCAATGTCGACAGCGATGGCTACCTGCTGCAGGGCTCCTACAAGGTCGGCAAGAACCGCGTGGCGCTGTCCTATGGCAAGACCAAGGACGACGGCAACGGTGCGGTGGGCAGTGGTGCGGATTATGAAACCCGTGGCGTCGCGCTGTTCCATGACGTCAACGACAACCTCAAGCTGGTTGCCGAGTACAACCAGTTTTCCATAGACGGGCATGAAACCAGTGACCAGAACGAAGACACCGATACCTTTGCGGTGGGGGCGGTGTTGACCTGGTAATGACCTTGCCTCCAGCCATGGTGTGCGCATCGCACCGTGGCTGAGGCCCCTGTGGGAGCGGCTGGCCTGAGGTTGGTTCCCTGCATTTACGCCCATGGAACCGCCCACCCGCTACCCAAGTAGCATTCGTCCCCGGTACCCACCTTCGTACACTGAACCCTCAGCCACCCGCGCCGGAGACGACCATGCAGCAGGCTCACAACGACGGTGTGGTCAGCGCCATGTCGCAGGCAACCGATGCCCGGCAGGCAGCCCAGGAGCTGGCGGCGCAGTTGCTGCACCCGCATCTGGGCTTCGTGCTGTTCTTCTGCTCCGCCGAATACGACCTGCAGGCCTTGGGCGAAGCGCTGGAGCAGGGTTTTGGTGGCATCCGCCTGGTCGGTTGCACCAGCGCCGGGGAAATCACCCCGCTGGGCTACGGCCGCAATTGCATAACGGCGGTCGGGTTCGATCATCGGCACTTTTCCATCGCCACCGAGCTGATCGATGAAATGGAGTGTTTCAGCCTGATCGACGCCCAGCAGATGGTCGAGCGCCTGGTCGGCACTTGCCGCAGCAATGCCCTGGCGCCGATCAAGGGCCGCAGCTTTGCCCTGACCCTGCTCGACGGTTTGTCCAGCCGCGAGGAGATGGTGCTCGCCGCCCTCGGTGCGGCCCTGGGCGACATCCCGCATTTTGGTGGTTCGGCCGGCGACGACAACTACCTGACCCGCACCCACGTGTATTTCGGCGGCGCGTTCCACCATGGCGCGGCGGTAGTGGTGCTGGTCAATACCTGGCTCGACTTCGAAGTGTTCACCACCCACCACATCCTGCCGCGCCAGGAAAAGCTGGTGGTCACCGGCGCCGACAGTGCCCAGCGCCGGGTCTTCGAGCTGAATGCCGAGCCTGCTGCCGAGGAATACGCCCGGCACATCGGCGTGCCGGTGGCCGAGCTCGATCATCGGGTATTCGCCGCCCATCCACTGGCCGTGCGCATCCACGACCAGTATTACGTGCGGGCGATCCAGCAAGTGCACCCGGACCTTAGCCTGAGCTTCTACTGCGCGGTGGAAAACGGCATCGTGCTCACCGCCATGACCCCGGGCCCGCTGTTGCCGAACCTGCACCAGTTGTTCGACGGCTTGCAGCAGCGCCTCGGCCCGCTGCTGCTGACCATCGGTTGCGATTGCTTCCTGCGGCGGCTGGAGCTGGAAGCCCGGCAAGGCCTGGAACCGATCGGCGCGTTCCTGCGCGAGCAGCGGGTGATTGGCTTCAACACCTACGGAGAACAGTTCAATGGCATGCACATCAACCAGACCTTCACCGGGGTCGCCATTGCCCGCAACCGGCCTCCTGTCGGCCGCTGAACTGCAGGCCGAGGTCGCCCGGCTGCAGCATCAGAACCACAAGCTGCAGCGTATCAACGGCGCGTTGATCGAGCGTATCGAGTCTGGCGTAACGCGGGGCAACGACCCTTATGCCGCGTTCCAGCATTCGGTGGTGCTGGCCGAGCAGGTGCGCGAGCGTACCGAAGCGCTGAACCAGGCCATGGCCGAGCTCAAGGCCGTCAACCACCTGCTCAGCGAGGCCCGGCAGCGGGCCGAGACTGCCCACCAGCACCAGATTCGCCTGATCACCGACCATGTGCCGGCGCTGATCGCCTACCTGAATGCCGACCTGGTCTACGAATTCACCAACAAGGTCTATGAAGAATGGTACTGCTGGCCTCGCGGCGTAATGCTGGGCCAGAGCCTGCGCGAGGCCCACAGCGAGCAGCATTACCAGCGCCTGGAGGCCTACGTGGCGCGGGCCCTGGCAGGTGAGAGCGTAACCTTCGAGTTTGCCGAAACCAACATCAACGGCCAGGAACGCTACATGCTGCGCTCCTACGTGCCGAACCGCCTGGCCAATGGTGAAGTGGTGGGCATCTTCGTGTTGATCCGTGATATCACCGAGCGGCGCAATACCGCACAGGCGCTGCACCAGGCGTATCAGCACCTGGAGCAACGGGTGCGCGAGCGCACCGCCGAGCTGACCAGCCTCAACGAGCAGCTGCTGCGCGAAATCGAGGAGCGCAGCCGGGTGGAATCGCGCCTGCGCGAGGCCAAGCGCGAGGCCGAGCAAGCCAACCTGTCGAAAACCAAGTTCCTTGCCGCTGTCAGCCATGACCTGCTGCAACCGCTGAACGCGGCGCGGCTGTTCACCAGTGCCTTGCTGGAGCACCGCGAGCCGCACAACAGTGCTCATTTGGTGCGTAATGTCAGCAACTCCCTGCAAGATGTGGAGAACCTTCTAGGTACCCTGGTGGACATATCCAAACTCGATGCCGGTGTGATCAAGGCCGATGTCGCCCCGTTCGCCTTGCGCGAGCTGATGGACAACCTTGCTGCCGAATACGCCCAGGTGGCGCGCAGCGAAGGGCTTGAATTGCATTTCGTGGGCTGTTCCGCCGTGGTGCGCAGTGACATCCAGCTGCTGGCGCGGATCCTGCGCAACCTGCTCAGCAATGCCATTCGCTACACTCGCAGCGGCCGCGTGGTGCTGGGTTGCCGGCGCCAGCGTGGTGGCCTGCGGATCGAAGTGTGGGACAGCGGGATCGGTATCGCCGAAGAGCACCTGGACGAAATGTTCCAGGAGTTCAGGCGCGGCGATGTGCAGCGCCCGGACCAGGACCGTGGGTTGGGCCTGGGCCTGGCAATCGTGGAAAAGATAGCCGGCATCCTCGGCCACCGGATCCGGGTGCGTTCATGGCTTGGCAAAGGCTCGGTATTTGCGGTCGAAGTGCCGCTGAGCGCCACCGCGCCCAAGGCCCAGCCGAGCCTGGCGATCAGCGAGCCGATGCTCGAGCGCCTGCGCGGGGCGCGGGTGTGGGTGCTGGATAACGATGCGGCGATTTGCGCCGGCATGCGCACTCTGCTGGAGGGGTGGGGTTGCCGGGTGGTCACCGCGCTGTCGGAGGAGGACCTGGCGCGCCAGGTGGACAACTACCATGCCGAGGCTGACCTGCTGATTGCCGACTACCACCTGGACAATGACTGCAATGGCGTTGACGCCGTGGCGCGGATCAATGCCCGTCGCACTCAGCCCTTGCCGGCGATGATGATCACCGCCAACTACAGCAACGAGCTCAAGCAACAGATTCGCCAGCTGGGCCACACCCTGATGCACAAGCCGGTGCGGCCGATGAAGCTGAAGGCGGCGATGAGCCATTTGCTGGGCAGCAGTGTGGCCTAGCCGCCGGCCTCTTCGCGGGCTTGCCCGCTCCCACAGGATCCCCGCAGGTTTCAGTGTTGCGCAATACCTGTGGGAGCGGGCAAGCCCGCGAAGAGGCCGGAACAGGTCAACGCCGCAGGTAATCACCAAAATCGATATCACCGGCACTGAGGATGGCCTGCACCCGGTTGTGCACGTTGAGTTTGCGCAGGATCGCCGAAACGTGGGCCTTGACCGTGGTTTCGGCGATATCCAGGGTGTAGGCGATCTGCTTGTTCGACTCGCCCTTGGTCATGCGCTCGAGTACCAGCAGCTGCTTGCGGGTCAGGGCCTGGAGCATTTCCGGCGGGAAGCTCGGGGCATCGTTCAGGCGCCGGCTGGTGCTGCTTTTCTGGGCACGGATGATGTCGGGCGGCAGGTAGACATTGCCGTTGAGGATCTGCTCGATCGCTTCGATCATCTGCGAGCGTGGCGAGGACTTGGTGATGAAGCCCACCGCGCCATAAGTAATGGCCTGCAGCACGATCTGCTTTTCCTGCTCGGCCGAGACGATCACCACTGGCGTGGTCGGTGCCTCGTTGCGCAGGGTGATCAGGCCATTGAGGCCATGCATGCCAGGCATGTTCAGGTCGAGCAGGATCAGGTCGAGGTCGTCATGCTCATGGGTCAGCGCCAGGGCGCTGTCCAGGTCGGCAGTTTCCATGACTTCGCTGCCCTGGAAGCCATCGCTGATAACGTTGTGGATGGCTTCGCGAAACAGGGGGTGATCGTCGGCAATCAGAATTTTGTACATGGCCTTTTCACCTCGTTTTTATTGGATGTAGCGGGCACGCGTTCGCAGGCGATGAATTCAGGGGAAGGGTTCTGGCTGCGCCGGCTGCAGCGGCAGGTTGGCCTGCTGCCAGGCGTCCAGGCCATCGCGATACCAATACAGATTCTTATAGCCCAGGGCTTTGGCGCGTTTTACCGCGTTCCAGCTTAACCAGCAATCGGAGCGGCAGTAAAAGACCAGCGGTTGCCCCATGCGCCCGGCGGTGGCTTGTTGCAGGTTGCGCACGAAGTAATCGTGCCACGCCGGGCTCAGCTCGCCGTCGCCGGTGTTGGCCAGCCAGCGGCTGCCGGGGATGTTGGCGTGGGGTTCATCTTCGATGAAGCGGCCTTGCAGCCACTGGCGGCGGTAGACGTCGATCAGCACCGGCTTGGGGGTGTGCCCCAGCAGGCCTTGCAGCTCGGCGGTATCGATGACCTGGCCGCCCGCGACCTGTTGTGGGGTCGGGCTGCGGTAGAGGGTGGTGCGATAGCCCTCGGCGGAGAACAGCGGCGTGGTGTCGGCCTGGGCGATGCCCAGCGACAGGCTCAGGGAAAGCGCTGCCAGCAATGGGCATGGCAGCCGGGGCAGGGCACGTGGCATGGGGTTTGTCCTTTTTGTTATAGGCCCATTACATGCCAGTGGCGGTGCATTGTGAATGCGACGATCAGACAGCAAAGGCAGTACTAAAGTAGTAGACGGCTGGACGGCGCCTCTGGCCTGATTCTGCTCATCTGACTGCGTGCGCGATCCCTGTGGGAGCGGGTTCACCCGCGAACACCGGCGTAGCCGGTGCCATGCACCGCGTCGCCTCCTTCGCGGGTGAACCCGCTCCCACACGGACCTTGTTCACATCAGTCAGCGCGGCTTGCGCAGCGCGGCATGCTGGGGGTTGAAGGTGAGGATCGCCAGCAGGGTGAACAGCACGGTCAGCCCCAGGCATACCGCCAGCGCCAGAAGGTTGAAGCGCTCATACAAGGCAAAGCGCACCAGCTCCACGGCATGGGTGAACGGGTTAATGGCGCACAACCAGTACAGCCACTGGCTGGCCTCGCGCATCTTCCACAACGGGTATAGCGCCGAGGACAGGAAGAACAGCGGGAAGATCACGAAGTTCATCACCCCGGCAAAGTTCTCCAGCTGGCGAATCGCATTCGACAGCAACAGCCCCAGGGCGCTGAGCATCAGCGCCACCAGCAACAACGCCGGCAGCGCCAGCAACAGGCCCGCAGCCGGCGGCTGCACGCCATACAGCCAGGCGATGGCAAGGAAGGCGTATACCTGCAGCAAGGAAATCAACGAGGTCGCCAGCAGCTTGCTGCCGAGCAGGAATGGCCGCGGCAATGGGCTGGTCAACAGCACCCGCATGCTGCCCATCTCCCGGTCATAGACCATCGACAGCGAGCCCTGCATGCCGTTGAACAGCAGGATCATGCAGGCAAGGCCGGGAATGATGTACACCTCGTAGGGGATGTAGGTGTCGTAGGGCTCGATGATCGCAATGCCCAGGGCCGCACGAAAGCCGGCGGCGAACACCAGAAGCCACAGCAGCGGGCGCACCAGGGCGCTGAGAAAACGGGTGCGTTGCAGGACGAAACGCAGGCATTCGCGCAGGAGAATGCCGTTGAAGCACTGCCAGTAAGCGTTCATCGGGCATTGGCTCCTGTGGGGGCGCGGGTCAGGCGGGCAAAGGCATGGTCGAGGTTACCGCCGTGCTCCAGGCTCAGGGCGTCGGCCGTGCCGCTGGCCACCAGGCGCCCTTGATGCAGGATCAGCAGGTCATCGCTGGGCTGCACTTCGTCCAGCAGATGGGTGGTCCACAGCACACTCAGGTGCTGCTCGCGGCACAGCAGCCGCAGGTGCTGGTTGAGCGCCAGGCGGCTGGCCGGGTCAAGGCCGACGCTGGCTTCGTCGAGCAACAGCAAACGCGGTTCATGCAGCAGCGCGCGGGCAATCTCCACTCGGCGCCGATGGCCGGTGTTCAGCGCGCGGACGGGTTCACGGCGCCGTTCTTCGAGGCCCTGGCGGGCCAACTCGGCATCTACCCGAATACTGCCCTGGCGCCGCGACAGGCCATGCAGCGAGGCGTGGTAGCGCAGGTTCTGCTCCACGCTCAGGTCCAGGTCCAGGGTGCTTTGCTGGAACACCACGCCCAGCTGGCGCAAGGCCGGGTGTGTGGCGTTGCGCAGCGAGCAACCGCACACGCGGATGTCGCCGTGCTGCAGGTCGTACAGCCGGGTAAGCAGGGCGATCAAGGTCGACTTGCCGGCACCGTTGGGGCCCAGCAAGGCGGCGAAGCGCCCGGGCGCCAGGCTGAAACCGACCTGCCTGAGCGCCTCGCGCTGGCCATAGGAAAAGCTCACGTCACTGACTTCGAGGGTATTCATGGCGTCACCACCACGCCCCAGGGGTAGCGGCCGACCTTCACCGACTTGAGCACCTTGAGGTCTTTTGCATCGATCACCGAAACGTCGCCGCTGACCCCATTGGTGGCCAGCAACTGGCTCTGGTCCGGGGTGAACGCCAGTTGCCAGACGCGCCGGCCCACCAGCAGGTAGTCGAGTACTTCATAAGTCTTGGCATCGACCACCGCCACATGGTTGGCCGGGCCCAGGGCGACGAACGCGTACTTGCCATCGGCGCTGAGCTTGATGCCTACCGGCTGGACCTTGTCCGGGTGCACGCCCTTGATCTGGAAGTTCAGGGTTTTCAGTACCTGGCGGCTGGCCACGTCGAGGATGGTTACCGTGCCGCCGATTTCCGCCGAAGCCCACAACCGCGAACCGTCCTGGCTGAACTCGACGAAGCGCGGCCGCTGGTCCACCGGGGTGCTCTCTGCCAAGGTCTGGGTGCTGGTGTCGATCCAGTGCAGCATGTTGGTGGTTTCGCTGGTGTTCACCGCCCACTTGCCATCCGGGCTTACCGCCATGCCTTCAGGCTCGATGCCGACGTCGATCTGCCCGAGCACCTTGTCGGTCTGGGTATCGATCACCGTCACCAGCGCGTCGTCCTCGTTGGACACGTACAGCCAGCGGTCGTTGGGGTGCAGGGCGAACTGCTCGGGGTCCTTGCCGGAGGGCAGCTCCTTGATGATCTTGCGGGTGGCCACGTCCATCACCTGCACCCGGTCCGAATCGCTGGCGCAGATGTACAGCAGCGTGTTGTCGTGGGACAGCAGCA
Source organism: Pseudomonas sp. NLJ1 (assembly GCF_049486705.1). Taxonomy (NCBI): domain Bacteria; kingdom Pseudomonadati; phylum Pseudomonadota; class Gammaproteobacteria; order Pseudomonadales; family Pseudomonadaceae; genus Pseudomonas; species Pseudomonas sp. NLJ1. Next base: position 5,177,340 of record NZ_CP137735.1, read on the forward strand.
GGCCGCGCGGGCGCTGGCCCACCGGCAGGGTCTCGGTGACTTGCAGGGTCTGCATGTCGATCAGGCTGAGGCTGTTGTCCTTCTCGTTCGACACCCAGGCGGTGGCTGCCATGGCGTGCCCGCAAGCAAGCGCCAGGGCGCCCGACAGCAGGCTGGGGTAGAGCAGCGCGCGGTGAAAAGGGGAGCGACGCATGGCGAAATCCTTTTTTGTTGTGGTTATCGGGTCAGGGGTAGCCGCAGGTCACTTCGGGCTTGTCGTAGCCCAGGCTGTCCATTTCGTTGAACGGGTGCAGGAAGCCCTCTTGCGGCGAGGTGCTGACCAGGGCCCGCGGCTGCACCAGTGGGATTGGCTGGCGCAGCTCGCCGTTCCATGGGCGGTAGCTGAGCTTGCGGCCTTTGAAACCGTCCAGCGGCAACTGGTCGCTGAGCAGCAGTTGTTGCAGGGCGCGGGGCTCGGCCTGGCGAAGTTTGCTCACCGCGCTGGCAACGCTGCGCACGGCCATCCAGGCGGCGAAGTCGCGGTCGTTCATCCAGCGCCCGGCCTGGGCTTCGAAGCGCTTTTGCAGCTGCGCCGCGCCGAAGGTTTCCACGGTCTTGTGCCAGCCGGTGGGGGTCAGGCCCTGGGTACCGGCCACCGGGCGCGGGTACCAGGTCTGGTAGGGCAGGTACTCGCCGAAGTCGCCGCGCTCGTCGGCCACCAGCACCACGTCGTACTCGGCGGTTTGGGTGAACAGCGGCATGTCGGCCTGGGCGCTGCGGCGCTGGTCGTTGTCGAATGTCCAGGCTTTTTCCGCGACCAGCTGCACGCCGAAGCGCTTCATGGCGCGGCGCAGGGCCGCCGCATAGGCCCGGTCGTCGTCGGTCTGGCCGACGATCAACAGCGCCCGCTGCCATTTGCGCAGCACCAGGAACTGCGCCAGGGCATCGGCCAGCATGGCGCGGCTGGGCAGGCTGTGCAGCACATTACCCAGGCACTGGCTGCTGCGCAGGCTGTCGTCCGGGCTGCCGGCGTTGAACAGCAGGCTGTCTGGCAGGGCGGCAGACAGCGCGCGCAGGCTGCCGGCGGGGGCATTTACCACGAACAGCCGCAGGCCCTGATCATGCTGGGCCTTGGCGGCTTGCAGCAGGGCTTCGGGGCTGTCGAGGCTGGCGTTGGCCAGGTGGAACTCCTGCTTGAGAAAGCGCCCGCTGCTGTTGCTGTCGACAATCGCCAGTTCGGCGCCCTGCAGCCCGGCATCGGTGGGCTCGGGAATGATGTTGGACAGCAGCGGGCCGGGATCGGGGCGATAGCCGAGGTAGCCGATGCGCACCTGCAACGGTTCCGCGCCCTGGGCCTGCGCGGCGGATGACGGGCTCGCAGAAAGCGTCGCGGCCAGGGCCAGCAGGCAGGTCAGGGCAAGGTGGGCAGGCTGGCGCATAAGGCAACTCCACGGCAGATGGCGCCAGCATAGGAAGCCCGCCGAGAGGGGGAAATATGCAGAAAGTAGCGCTCGCCCGGTACCAAGGTAGTAATTCACCACCTGTGCCCGGGTTTTACGATGAGCCGCAGCCCCCCAGAGGAGAACTGCCCATGTGCCTTGTCAACCTGTCGGCCCTGTGGCGCATCAACCTGTGGGTCACGTGCTGCTTTGCGATGGTGACGCTGGCCTGTGCCGGCGTGCTATTGCACCAGGCAGTAGCCGATGTGGAGCGAGAGTTGCAATCTGCAGAAGCCGTGGTGGCCTACCTTGGCGACACCGCCGAACGTGCCCCACAGAGCCTGCAACCCCGGCTCACGCAAAGCCTGCGCCATGTGCGGGTGCACTGGCTGGCGGCGGGCGAAGCCGCGCAGCTGCCGCAAGAGACCGGCCTGGATGCCTGGCTGGGCCGCCAACTGCTTGGCCAGCGCCACGGCAGCAGTCGGCTGCTGGAGCTGGGTGACGGGCGCCGGGTAATGATTGCCGTGGATGCGCGCGATGAGATCGACGAGGTCCGTGACTCCCTGCAGCAGCTGTTGGTCTTGTGCGGCCTGGCGTTGTTGCTGAGCTTGTTGACCATCCGCTGGGCGGTGCGGCGGGGCATGGGCTTGCTGGACGATTTGCTGCAGGCCTTGCGCCAGGTCTCGGGGGGGCAATTGACCGCGCGCCTGCGCGAGGCCGGCCTGCCGGAGGCGCGCCAGCTGGCCGAGCACTTCAACCGCATGACCGCGTCTCTGCAGCAGGCCCGGGCCGACAATACTCAACTCACCCAAGCCCTGCTGGCGGTGCAGGAGCGAGAGCGCACCCAGCTGGCGCAGACCCTGCACGACGACCTTGGGCAATACCTGGCGGGAATTCGCGCCCAGCTCTGCCTGCTGCGCATGTTCGCCGACCAGCCAAACGTGGTGGCGCAGACGACACGCACCCTGGAGCTCGATTGCGAACGCCTGCAGCAAGGTTTCCGCGCCCTGGTACATGACCTGTACCCGCTGGCGTTGCAGCACATGCCGCTGGCCGAAGCTTTCGGCCTGCTGGTGAGCCAATGGCAGGCCAGTCAGGGTATCGATTGTCGCCTGCGGGTCGGCGAGCAGCTGCCGGCGCTGCCCGGGGCAAGCCGGACGCATTTGTATCGCTTGCTGCAAGAGGCATTGACCAACGTCGCCCGGCACGCTGGCGCCAGCCAGGTGCGGGTACGCCTGCAACGCAGCGCCAAGGGCTTGCGCCTGCTGGTTCGTGACAACGGCTGCGGTGCCAGCCAGCCCCAGCGCCCTGGGGTAGGCCTGCACTCGATGGCCGAGCGTGCCCGTAGCCTGGGCGGTGAACTGCGCATCCTCAGCCGCCCGGGTGCCGGCTGGGCGCTGGACTTGAATATTCCCATGGAGGTGTGATGAATATCGTGTTGGTCGATGACCACGCCGTGGTCCGCCAGGGCTATGCCAGCCTGCTGCGGGCAGTGCTGCCGACAGTACAGGTGCGTGAGGCTGCCAGTGGCGAAGAGGCGCTGGCCCGGGTTCAGGAGCAGGTGCCCAACCTGGTGATCATGGACTTCGGCCTGCCAGGTATCAGCGGCCTGGAAACCACCCGGCGCCTGCGCCAGCGCCTGCCGCAATTGCGGGTGCTGTTCTTCAGCATGCATGACGAACTGCCGTTGGTGCGCCAGGCGCTGGATGCCGGGGCCTCGGGCTACCTGACCAAGAACTCGGCGCCCGAGGTGCTGATCGAGGCGGTGCAGCGCGTGTTGGCCGGGCATGCCTATATCGAACAGCCCCTGGCCACCCAGCTGGCCTGCACCTCACAGCAGAATGCCAGCGACCCGCGCCTGCAACGCATGACCCAGCGTGAGCTTGAGATTTTCGTGATGCTGGCCAAGGGCACACCGGTGCGGGGGATTGCCGAGCAGCTGTGCATCAGCGCCAAGACCGTGTCCAACCACCTGACCTTGCTCAAGAGCAAGTTGCAGGTCAGTTCACATGCCGAGCTGGTGCATCTGGGGATTGATCTGGGGGTGGTGCGGGTGGCGGGGTGAAGTTTCTTTCTTCGAAGACCATCATGTGACTGATGGATTTAGCAGGGACTATGTGGGAGCGGGTTCACCCGCGAATGAGGCGACTCGGTATATGGCACCGGCTTTGCCGGTGTTCGCGGGTGAACCCGCTCCCACAGGGGAACAATGTGCCCAAGCACGCGTTGCTCAATTGTCCCAGGTCTCGGGGCACCCCTTGCACCCTTCCATATAGGCCTCCTGAAAATTCCCATAATGCTGGCGCGCCCCGCGCAAGTCGGCGCGGGCCAGGTTGCTCTGGCCAAACTTGGCCTCCTGCAGATTGGCATCGCCGAGGTCGGCATCTTGCAGGTCAGCCTTGCTCAGCCAGGCCATTTCCAGGTCCGCCGCCCGCAGGTTGGCCTGGTGCATCTTCGCCCCTGACAACCTGGCGAACTGCAGGTAGGCCGCGCTGAGGTCGGCATTGGCAAATTGCGCACCCTGGGCAAACAGGCCCCAGCCCTGAATGGCCACGAGCCGGCCATGGCTCAGGTCGGCCAGGCGCAGGTTGCTCTGCTGCAGGCTGGCGCGGGTCAGGTTGGCGCCTTGCAGGCTGGCCTTTTCCAGGTTGGCCAGGTCCAGCCGGGCATGGCGCAGGTCGGCACCGCGCAGGTCGGCGCCGGCCAGGTTCATCTTGCGCAGGTCCTGGTTGGCCAGGTTGGCGCCACGCAGGTCGGCCCCCGGGCACTGGCTGGCTTCGGCAATCACGCAGCCGTTGATGGCCAGGGGGGGATCGTTGCCAGCGTCGTCGGCATTCTTGGCAACGGCAGGGGACAGCACGATCAGCAAGGCAAATGGCAGGTAGTTCATGGCGAAGGCTCTCGATGTGAAGTCGGGTGTGCGTCCTGGGGCTGCAACGCAGCCCCAGTGATGCATCAACTCAGGCAGTCACCGCTGTGCAGTCTTGTTGTCCCAGCTGGGGATCTTGAACACCCAGAACGAACCGCCCTGGGCTACCGGTTTGGTCAGCTCGGCCATGTCGCCGCCCCACAGCGGTACCGCGCCGCCGTAGCCCACGGTCACGCCGATGTACTGCTCGCCGTCCTGTTCCCAGGTGATTGGCGGCGAGACGATGCCGCTGCCGGTCTGGAACTTCCACAGTTCCTTACCCGTTTTGGCGTCGAAGGCCTTGAAGAAGCCATCGCCGGTGCCGGTGAACACCAGGTTGCCCTTGGTCGCCAGCACGCCGGCCCACAGCGGCAGGTGTTCCTTGTGCTCCCACACCAGCTTGCCGGTGCTCGGGTCCATGGCGCGCAGGGTGCCGACATGGTCGTCGTACATGCGTTTGATACGGAAGCCCATGCCCAGGTAGGCCGAGCCCTTCTTGTAGTTCACTTCCTCGGTCCAGTACTCCTCCTTCCACTGGTTGCCGGGGATGTAGAACAGGCCGGTGTCCTGGCTGTAGGCCATGGGGTTCCAGTTCTTGCCACCCAGGAACGGTGGCGAGACCTCAACCGGCTTGCCCTTGGTTTCACCTGGCAGCGGCTTGGGCGGGCGTTGGCCGGGGTTTTCCACCGGGCGCCCGGTCTTGAGGTCGATGTGGCTGGCCCAGGTGATGTTGTCGACGAAGGGGAACGCGTTCTGCAGTTTGCCGTTGCTGCGGTCCACCACATAGAAGAAACCGTTGCGGTCGGCGTGGCCGGTGGCCTTGACCAGCTTGCCTTCCTTGTCCTTGTAGTCGAACAGCACCAGCTCGTTGTTGCCGGAGAAATCCCAGGCATCGTTGGGTGTGTGCTGGTAGAACCACTTCACTTCACCGGTGCTCGGGTCGACGCCGACCTGCCCTGAGGTATACAGGCTGTCGTAGTCATGCGGGTTGCCGTCCTTCGAGGTGCGCGCCCAGGTGTTCCAGGGGCCGGGGTTGCCTGCGCCGACAATGATGGTGTTGGTCTCGGGGTCGAAGCTGGCGCTTTGCCAAGGCGCGCCGCCGCCGTGGCTCCAGGCTTCGACCTTGCCGGTTTCGGTGCTGGGGTCGTCCGGCCAGGACGGTGCCTTGACGTCACCGGTCGGCGTGCTGTCCTTGCCGTTCAGGCGGCCCATGTGGCCCTCGACGAAGGGCCGCATCCACACCTCTTCGCCGGTGTCCGGGTCGCGGGCGAACAGTTGGCCGACCACACCGAACTCATCGCCGGAGCTGCCGTGGATCAGCAATACCTTGCCGCTGGTCTTGTCCTTGATCAGCACCGGGGCACCGGTCATGGTGTAGCCGGCGGCGTGGTCGCCGAACTTCTTGTTCCACACCACTTTGCCGGTGCGCTTGTCGAGCGCAATGACCCGCGCGTCGAGGGTGCCGAAGTAGATCTTGTCGCCGTAGATCGCCGCGCCGCGGTTGACCACATCGCAGCAGGGGCGAATGTTGTCCGGCAGGCGGTGGTTGTAGGTCCACAGGCGCTTGCCGGTTTTCGCATCGAGGGCGAACACCCGCGAATAGGAGCCGGTGACGTAGACCACGCCGTCACTGACGATGGCCTGGGATTCCTGGCCGCGCTGCTTCTCGTCGCCGAAGGAATAGGACCAGGCCGGGGTCAGCTTGAACACGTTCTGGTCATTGACCTGGGCCAGCGGGCTCCAGCGCTGGGCGTTGGTGCCCATGCCGTACTGCAGCACGTCCTGGGTGGTCAGGTGGTCGTTGGCGATGTCTTCCCAGGTGACGTTGTTGCCGGCAGGTGCAGCTGGGGCGGTGGCGGCTATGGCCGCGTTGCTCAGGGCCAGGCTACCGGCCAGCAGCAAGGCCCGCACGCTCAGGGCCAGAGGGGAAAGGGCGGGTAGCGTTCTTGTTGTCATGGTTGCAGTTCCCAGTGGAGGTTTTGGCCTGCACAGGGTGGGACGGGGCGGGTGTTGCGGGATACGGAAAAAGTCCCGCCCTTGCCGGGAATAGTTCCCGTAGGGCACCTCATTTGGCCCTTCGCCACAAGCCCTACTACCAAGGGAGTAAGGTGCGGCCACCAAAGCAGCATTCGGCCGCCTGCGGGCTGTTTTTAAGATGGCGACACGGCCTCTGTGGTTGAGGCCTTGCGTGCAACCGTGAGGGCATAAGAATGACAACAAAACGCAACGTCTTGCTGGCTGCCGGGCTGCTTGCCAGTGCGGTGCTGACCGGCACGGCCTGGGCACATGGCAATGTGGTGCCCCAGGCCGTGGAAACCAAGGGCCTGACCCCGATCAAGGACGCTGGCGTAAGCCTGGACGGCGACGGCTGGGCGGCGGTCAACCCGTACCGCAGCTCTCCCGAGCGCGACAAGGCCGTGGAAATCGGCGCCTCGGCCTACAACCAGAACTGCGCCGCCTGCCATGGCCTGGAGGCCAAGTCCGGGGGTATCGCACCGGATTTGCGCATGCTCGATGCTGGCGAGGCCGGGGATGAATGGTTCGTCGAGCGCGTACGCCATGGTGCGGTGCGCGATGGCCGGGTGTACATGCCGAAGATGGCTGATTACCTGAGCCAGGAGGCCCTGTGGGCAGTGCGCACCTACCTGGACAGCGTGCACGTCGAGGAGTGACGGCCATGCGTCTGTTGGTGGCGCTGTTGAGTGGCTTGCTGCTGTGTTGCGCGGCGGCGCAGGCGCAGGTGCGCAGCTACGACGCGATCATTGCCGCCGGCGAACTGAAGGTGGCGGTGTACAAGGACTTTGCGCCCTACAGTTTCGAAGACCACGGCCAGCCGCGCGGTGTCGACGTGGAATTGGCGCAGGCCCTGGCCACGGCTTTGGGGGTACGCCTGCAGCTGATCTGGGCGCCACCAGGGGAAAAGCTCGACGACGATCTGCGCGACTACATCTGGCGCGGCAGCCCGCTGCGCCACCAGCAACTGGCCGACCTGATGATGCGGGTGCCGTACGACCATGCCTACGCGCAGCGGCGCAACGAGGTGGGCGAGCTGGAGAACGCCCAGGTGGTCATGTTCGGCCCCTATCAGGAGGAACGTTGGCAGGTCGCCTACGACCGCCGTCGCCTGGCCTCGGTGGCCAGTGTCGCGGTGTTCCAGCAGCACCCGATCGGGGTCGAGGTGGACAGCGTGCCGTCGTTCTACCTGACTTCCGTGTTCAACGGCATGCTCAGCGCCAGGACCCATCATTACCCCAATGTGCAGCAGGCGTTCGGTGCCATGCAGGCCGGCCAGGTTGACGCGGTGATGGCGATGCGCGGCGAGGTCGACTGGCAACTGCACCAGGCTGCCGACCCGCAACTGGCCCTGGCGGAAAACGCCTACCCGAATCTTGGCAAGCAGGCCTGGGAGATCGGCATGGCGGTGCATGAAAGCAACCGGCAGCTGGCCTATGCGGTGGAGGAGGCGCTTGAGGCGTTGATTCGCGATGGGCGGATGAAAGCGATTTATGCCCACTACGGCCTGCGCTATCAAGTCCCGGAAATGTATCAGTAGCATTGGCGCGGTCCCTGTGGGAGCGGGTTCATCGAGGCGTCGAACCGCCGCGAACACCGGCGAAGCCGGTGCCATATACCGCGTCACATTCTTCGCGGGTGAACCCGCTCCCACAAGGACCATGCAATGTCAGCCAGATTTGCGTTGATCAAAGGGGGGGCGATGAACTGGCGAGCAACTTTGCTGCTGGCCTGCTGGATGCCCTGGGCCGCACAGGCCCTGGCCAGCGAGCCAAGTAACCACAAGGACCCGGTGCCGTCAGTGATGTGGGACTTCTATCACAAGCAGCTGCTGGGCCAGGCCGCATTCGTGTTCGACGACCGGGTCAAGCTGCTGGCGCCACCCTTTGCCGAGGACGCCCGTCAGGTGCCGCTGGAGATCGACGCCCGGGCGTTCGGCGGCGAGGTGGTGCGGATTGTTGCCTGGGCCGAACTCAACCCGCTGCCGCGCATTGTCGACTTCCAGCCCGGCGAGCGCGTGCTGCCCTGGTTGTCGATCCGCATCCGCATCGAACAGGCCACACCGCTGCGCGCTGCGGTGCTGACGCGCGACGGCCTGTGGCACGTGGGCTCGGCGTTGATCGATGCCGCTGGCGGCGGATGTACCGCGCCTAGCGTGGTACGCACCCAGCCCGGCTGGGAGGAGCACCTCGGTGAAGTCCTGGGCGGGCGCTACCCGCGTGGCGACAGCAGCCGCTTGCGCCTGCAGGTGGCCCACCCGATGGACAACGGCCTGGTCAGCGGCATTCCCGAATTCTTCCTCAACCATGCCGAGCTGCAAGGCGCGGACGGCCAGCGCCTGGCCAGCCTGGAACTGTACCCGGCAGTCAGCGAAAACCCCAACCTGGGCTTCGACATCCAGGGTCCCGGGCCGACCCGGTTGCTGTTGCAGGACAACAGCGGCAACCAGTTCGAGGCGGCAGTGCCCTGAGCGTGTTGCCCGACTTCACCCCTGACCAGAGGCGCCTGTCATGCGTTGCATTCTGCTGTTGCTGCTGTGCCTGGGCCTGCCGGCCTGGGCAGACCTGGACTATCGGCTCCAGCCCCGGCAGATCGCCGAGGGCACCTGGCTGCTGGAGGGCAGCACCGACAATTTCGCCAAGGATAATGGCGGCAATATCGTCAATACCGCGTTCATCGTCACCGACAGCGGGGTGGTGGTGATCGACAGCGGGCCATCGAAACGCTACGGCGAGGCTTTGCGTCAGGCCATTGCCGCCACCACCGACAAGCCGGTGCTCGAAGTGCTGCTGACCCATCACCACCCCGACCATGTGCTGGGCAACCAGGCGTTTGCCGATGTGCCCATCGGTGCCCTGGCCGCTACCGGCGAGCTGTTGCAGCAGCAGGGCGAGGCCATGGCCGAGAACATGTACCGCCTGGTCGGCGACTGGATGCGCGGTACCGAGGTAGTGCTGCCGACCCGGGTGCTGGAGCCGGGTATGCACGAGGTGGGCGGGCACCGCCTGCGGCTGCTGGCGCTGGGCGGGCATACCGGTGCCGACCTGGCGATTCTGGATGAAACCACCGGCGTGCTGTTCGCCGGCGACCTGGTGTTTTACCAGCGCGCGCTGACCACGCCCAACAGCCCGGGGCTGGAGGTGTGGCTGAAGGACCTGGACACCTTGCAAGCGCTGCCCTGGAAGCAACTGGTACCCGGTCACGGCCCGCTGGCCAGCGATGCCCGGCCGTTTGCGCAGATGCGTGATTACCTGGGCTGGCTGGATGGGCTGATGCGTGACGGTGCGGCGCGTGGCGATGACATGGCCGAGATGATCCGCAGCCCGATACCCGAGCGGTTTTCCCGTATCAGCCTGACCCGTTACGAGCTGATTCGCAGTGTCAGTCACCTGTATCCGCGTTATGAACGCCAGCAGCTGCGGCGCGTGGATAGCAAGGGCTGACACGGCCCCTGTAGGAGCGGCCTTGTGTCGCGAAGGGGCTGCAAGGCAGCCCCGGCGATTTCAGCTATGGCACAAATCCTGGGGCCGCTTCGCGCCCCTATCGCGACACAAGGCCGCTCCTACAGGGGGCCGCGCAAGTTCACCGATACCAAGGAACTAGAAAACTCCGCACTGCGTGCAATTGTTGGCAAGCAGGTCGGGACCAAGAATTCCCGACACACCGGGAAGTTTTCCCGGATACAACAAAAAAACCAAAGGTAGCCGTCATGACCCGATCCACACGTCGTCCCGTGTTCGCCTTGAGCCTGGTGCTCAGCGCCATGCTGCTTGCCGGTGCAGCCCACGCCGCTGTCAGCAACGAAGAAATTCTCCAGGACCCGAAGAACCCGCAGCAGATCGTGACCAATGGCCTGGGCGTGCAGGGCCAGCGCTACAGCCCGCTGAACCTGCTCAATACCGACAACGTCAAGGACCTGCGGCCGGTCTGGGCGTTTTCCTTCGGTGGTGAGAAGCAGCGCGGCCAGCAGGCCCAGCCGCTGGTCAAGGACGGGGTGATGTACCTGACCGGCTCCTACTCGCGGGTGTTCGCCGTGGACGCCCGTACCGGCAAGAAACTGTGGCAATACGATGCGCGCCTGCCCGATGACATCCGCCCGTGCTGCGACGTGATCAACCGCGGCGTGGCGCTGTACGGCAACCTGGTGTTCTTCGGCACCCTCGATGCCAAGCTGGTGGCGCTGAACAAGGACACCGGCAAGGTGGTATGGAGCAAGAAGGTGGCCGACCACAAGGAAGGCTACTCCATCAGTGCCGCGCCAATGATCGTCAACGGCAAGCTGATCACCGGCGTTGCCGGCGGCGAGTTTGGCGTGGTGGGCAAGATTCAGGCCTACAACCCGGAAAACGGCGAACTGCTGTGGATGCGCCCGACCGTGGAAGGGCACATGGGCTACGTGTACAAGGACGGCAAGGCGATCGAGAATGGCATTTCCGGCGGCGAGGCGGGCAAGACCTGGCCCGGCGACCTGTGGAAGACCGGCGGTGCGGCGCCATGGCTGGGCGGCTACTACGACCCGGAAACCAACCTGATCCTGTTCGGCACCGGCAACCCGGCACCGTGGAACTCGCACCTGCGCCCGGGCGACAACCTGTATTCCTCGTCGCGCCTGGCCCTGAACCCCGACGATGGCACCATCAAGTGGCACTTCCAGAGCACGCCACATGACGGCTGGGACTTCGACGGTGTCAACGAGCTGATTTCGTTCAACTACAAGGATGGCGGCAAAGAGGTCAAGGCCGCCGCCACCGCTGACCGCAACGGCTTCTTCTACGTGCTGGACCGCACCAACGGCAAGTTCATCCGCGGCTTCCCCTTCGTCGACAAGATCACCTGGGCCACCGGCCTGGACAAGGACGGCCGGCCGATCTACAACGAGGCCAGCCGGCCGGGTGCACCGGGTAGCGAGGCCAAGGGCAGCTCGGTGTTCGTGGCCCCGGCGTTCCTCGGTGCCAAGAACTGGATGCCGATGGCCTACAACAAGGACACCGGGCTGTTCTACGTGCCGTCCAACGAGTGGGGCATGGACATCTGGAACGAAGGCATCGCCTACAAGAAAGGCGCGGCGTTCCTCGGTGCCGGCTTCACCATCAAGCCGCTCAACGAAGACTACATTGGCGTGCTGCGCGCCATCGACCCGGTCAGCGGCAAGGAGGTGTGGCGCCACAAGAACTTCGCACCGCTGTGGGGCGGGGTGCTGACCACCAAGGGCAACCTGGTGTTCACCGGCACGCCGGAAGGCTTCCTGCAGGCGTTCAACGCCAAGACCGGTGACAAGGTCTGGGAGTTCCAGACCGGCTCCGGCGTGCTCGGCTCGCCAGTGACATGGGAAATGGACGGCGAACAGTACGTTTCGGTGGTTTCCGGCTGGGGCGGCGCGGTGCCGCTGTGGGGCGGCGAAGTGGCCAAGCGGGTCAAGGACTTCAACCAGGGCGGCATGCTCTGGACCTTCAAGCTGCCCAAGCAACTGCAAACGGCAAGTGCCAGCCGCTAAGCCGATCACCTGCCGCTTGTTGCCAGCGACCTTGGGGCAAGCGGCCCTACTACCAAATGACGAGAGCCCCGCTGCCAACGATGCATTCGCCCGGCAGGCGGGGCTTTTTACCATCGGCTCATCGCCTGTCGCCGGACAGGCATCGACCCACAGAGGCTCAGCATGATCTACGCACAACCCGGAACCCCAGGCGCCATCGTGTCCTTCAAGCCACGCTACGGCAATTTCATCAATGGTGAATTCGTGCCGCCGCTGGGCGGCCAGTACTTCACCAACAGCTCGCCGGTCAACGGCCAGCCGATTGCCGAGTTCCCGCGCTCTGGCGCCGAGGACATCGAGCAGGCCCTGGACGCCGCCCATGCCGCTGCCGAGGCCTGGGGCAAGACCTCGGTGCAGGACCGTGCCCTGGCGCTGCTGAAGATCGCCGACCGTATCGAGCAGAATCTTGAAGTACTGGCGGTTACCGAAAGCTGGGACAACGGCAAGGCCGTGCGCGAAACCCTCAACGCCGACGTACCGTTGGCGGCGGACCACTTCCGCTACTTCGCCGGCTGCATCCGCGCCCAGGAAGGCGGCGCCGCCGAGATCAACGAAGGCACCGTGGCCTACCATATCCACGAGCCGCTGGGCGTGGTCGGGCAGATCATCCCATGGAACTTCCCGCTGCTGATGGCCGCCTGGAAACTCGCCCCGGCACTGGCCGCCGGCAACTGCGTGGTGCTCAAGCCAGCGGAGCAGACGCCACTGTCGATCACCATTTTCGCCGAGCTGATCGCCGACCTGCTGCCGGCAGGGGTGCTGAACATCGTCCAGGGCTTTGGCCGCGAAGCTGGCGAAGCCCTGGCCACCAGCAAGCGCATCGCCAAGATCGCCTTCACCGGCTCCACCCCGGTGGGCTCGCACATCATGAAGTGCGCGGCCGAGAACATCATCCCGTCCACCGTCGAGCTGGGCGGCAAATCGCCGAACATCTTCTTCGAAGACATCATGCAGGCCGAGCCCGCGTTCATCGAAAAGGCAGCCGAAGGCCTGGTGCTGGCGTTCTTCAACCAGGGCGAAGTGTGCACCTGCCCGTCGCGGGCGCTGATCCAGGAGTCGATCTACGAGCCGTTCATGGCCGAGGTGATGAAGAAGATCGCCAGGATCACCCGTGGCAACCCGCTGGACACCGAGACCATGGTCGGCGCCCAGGCCTCTGAGCAGCAATACGACAAGATCCTTTCCTACCTGCAGATTGCCCGGGAGGAGGGCGCGCAGCTGCTCGCCGGTGGCGCAGCCGAACGGCTCGACGGCGACCTGGCCAGCGGTTACTACATCCAGCCGACCCTGCTCAAGGGCAACAACAGGATGCGCGTGTTCCAGGAAGAGATCTTCGGCCCGGTGGTGGGCGTGACCACCTTCAAGGACGAAGCCGAAGCGCTGGCGATCGCCAACGACAGCGAGTTTGGCCTGGGCGCGGGGCTGTGGACCCGTGACATCAACCGTGCCTATCGCATGGGCCGTGGGATCAAGGCCGGACGCGTGTGGACCAACTGCTATCACCTGTACCCGGCGCATGCCGCGTTCGGTGGCTACAAGAAGTCCGGGGTGGGCCGCGAGACCCACAAGATGATGCTCGATCACTACCAGCAGACCAAGAACCTGTTGGTGAGCTACGACATCAACCCGTTGGGCTTCTTCTAAACCGCGTCGCGGCCTTCGCGGGCTCGCCCGCTCCCACACGTATTGCACTGGTCTTGAAACTTGTGCAGTCCCTGTGGGAGCGGGCGAGCCCGCGAAGAGGCCGGCACTGCAACAGCCAAATCCACAGTGATCCGCTGCCCCCTACCAACGCACCCCGCAAACCTGTCCCAAAGTAGCATTCGGCCCCGTCGCCCCTCGTGCATTAATGCCTCTACCGGAATCGCCCGGCACCAAGAAGAGGAATGCCCCATGTGGACTAAACCCGCCTTTACCGACCTGCGCATCGGCTTCGAAGTGACGATGTACTTCGCCAATCGTTGATGCCTGTCCGGCCATCACCACGATGGCCGGGTCTTCACTGAGCAAGCCTGTTGTGAACCTGATCGATCGCGAACAAGCCCTGGCCTTGCGCAAGGGCTTTCGCCTGCGCTGGGAGCCGCACCAGGCGTGCCATGTGCTGCTGTACCCCGAGGGCATCATCGAGCTCAACGCCAGCGCCGGCTGGGTGCTCGAATTGCTGGACGGCCAGCGCAGCGTGGCGGCTGTCATCGACCGTCTGGCCCAGCGTTTTCCCGGTGTGCCGGGGCTCGACGAGGACATCCTGGCGTTCCTGGAGGTGGCCCGTGCCAAGTACTGGATCGAATGAGCCGTGGTCACGCTTTGGTCTGGTTGCTTTCGCTACGGGATGCTTTACGCTGGCGGTTACCTTCCAGAACAATAAGAACAGGCTTCCCGATGAGCCAGAGTTTCAGCCCGCTTCGCAAGTTCGTTTCGCCCGAGATCATCTTTGGTGCCGGCTGCCGGCACAATGTTGCCAATTACGCCAAGACCTTCGGTGCGCGCAAGGTGCTGGTGGTCAGCGACCCCGGTGTGATTGCCGCCGGTTGGGTGGCCGACGTGGAGGCCAGCCTGCAGGCCCAGGGCATCGACTACTGCCTGTACAGCGCCGTATCGCCCAACCCGAGGGTCGAAGAGGTGATGCTCGGTGCCGAGATCTACCGGCAAAACCATTGTGATGTGATCGTCGCGGTCGGCGGCGGCAGCCCGATGGATTGCGGCAAGGCCATCGGTATCGTGGTGGCCCACGGGCGCAGCATCCTCGAATTCGAAGGCGTGGACATGATCCGCGTGCCCAGCCCGCCGCTGATTCTGATCCCGACCACGGCCGGCACCTCGGCGGACGTGTCGCAGTTCGTGATCATTTCCAACCAGCAGGAGCGCATGAAGTTCTCCATCGTCAGCAAGGCGGTGGTGCCGGATGTGTCGCTGATCGACCCGCAAACCACCCTGAGCATGGACCCGTTCCTGTCGGCCTGCACCGGTATCGATGCGCTGGTGCATGCCATCGAAGCCTTCGTTTCCACCGGCCACGGCCCGCTCACCGATCCCCATGCGCTGGAGGCCATGCGCCTGATCAACGGCAACCTGGTGGAAATGATCGCCAACCCGACCGATATCGCCCTGCGCGAGAAAATCATGCTGGGCAGCATGCAGGCAGGGCTGGCGTTTTCCAATGCGATTCTGGGTGCGGTCCATGCCATGTCGCACAGCCTGGGCGGGTTCCTCGACCTGCCGCATGGCTTGTGCAATGCGGTGCTGGTGGAGCACGTGGTGGCGTTCAACTACAGCTCGGCGCCGGAGCGTTTCAAGGTGATTGCCGAAGTGCTGGGTATCGACTGCCGCGGCCTCAACCATCGGCAGATCTGCGCGCGCCTGGTCGAGCACCTGATCGCGCTGAAGCATGCCATTGGCTTCCACGAAACCTTGGGCCTGCATGGGGTGCGCACGGCCGATATCCCGTTCCTGTCGCAACATGCGATGGATGACCCGTGCATCCTCACCAACCCGCGTGCGTCGAGCCAGCGTGATGTCGAGGTGGTTTATGGCGAGGCCCTCTGACGAGCAGCAACGGGCGCTGGCCGGGCTGCTGGGGCTGGGCGACCACTCGGCGCGCAAGAGCCATTACCCAGAGCTGGCGGCGCGCCTGGACGAGCTGGAGGCCGAACGCAACCGCTATAAATGGCTGTTCGAAAACGCCGTGCACGGGATTTTCCAGGCCAGCCTGCAAGATGGCATGCGTGCCGCCAACCCGGCGTTGGCACGCATGCTCGGTTACGATAACCCGCAAGCGTTGCTGTTTCCGCTGACGGACCTTGCCGCCAACCTGTTTGTCGGCGGGGCCGAAGAGCTGCACGCCATAACCGCGACCCTCGCCCGTGAACGCAGCCTGCACGGCTATGAAACCCGCTTGCGGCGCAAGGACGGCAGCCACCTCGATGTGCTGATGAACCTGTTGCTCAAGCCCGGGCAGGAAGGGCTGGTGGAAGGGTTTGTCGCCGACATCACCGAACGCAAGCTGGCCCAGCAGCGCCTGCAGCAACTGAATGACGAACTCGAGCAACGAGTGGCCGCCCGCACCGATGAACTGCTTGAGGCCAACCGCAACCTGCAACAGCAGATCGCCGAGCGCAAACAGATCGCCCGCGCCCTGCGCGATGCCCGCGATGCCGCGGAAACCGCCAACCGCAGCAAGGACAAGTACCTCGCTGCCGCCAGCCATGACCTGCTGCAACCGCTGAATGCCGCGCGGCTGCTGATTTCGACCCTGCGCGAAAGGCCACTGGCAGAAGCGGAAAAGGTGCTGGTGGAGCGTACCCATCAGGCCCTGGAGGGCGCCGAAGATCTGCTGACCGACCTGCTGGACATTTCCCGGCTCGACCAGGCGGCGGTCAAGCCGGATGTGGCGCTGTACCGCCTCGACGAACTGTTCGGGCCACTGGTCTCGGAGTTCCGCACGGTGGCCGATGCGGCAGGCCTGAAGCTGCGCGCGCGCATTGGCGACTACGCCATCAGTACCGACCTGCGGCTGATGACGCGTATCCTGCGCAACTTTCTCAGCAACGCCTGCCGCTATACCGACGAGGGCAGGATCCTGCTAGGGGCCAGGCGCCGCGGCGATCACTTGCGCCTGGAGGTGTGGGATACCGGGCGGGGCATCGCGGCGGATCGGCTGCAGGCCATTTTCCTCGAGTTCAACCAACTGGACGTAGGCCGCGCCGCCGACCGCAAGGGCGTGGGCCTGGGGCTGGCGATCGTCGAGCGGATCGCCAAGATTCTCGGCTACCGCATCGAGGTGCGTTCGTGGCCGGGGCGTGGCTCGATGTTCAGCATCGACGTGCCGATCGGCGAAGCCATGCCGCTGCCTATCCACCAGGCCGCGCCGCAGCCGGGCGCCGGCAACCCATTGCCGGGCCGCCGCCTGCTGGTACTGGACAACGAAGTGAGCATCCTCGAGAGCATGGGCGCGCTGCTCGGGCAGTGGGGCTGCGAAGTGGTTACCGCGACCGACCAGGCCGGGGCCTTGCTGGCCTTGCAGGGGCGGGCACCGGAATTGATCCTGGCGGATTTTCACCTGGACCACGGTGTTGTCGGCTGCGAGGTGGTCAGGCACTTGCGCGAGCACTTTGGCACCGCCATTCCGGCGGTGATCATCACCGCCGACCGCAGCGATCAGTGCCGACGCTCCCTGAACAAACTTGGCGCGCCGTTGCTGAACAAGCCCGTCAAACCGGGGAAGTTGCGTGCGGTATTGAGCCAGTTGCTGGGCTGAAGCCTCAATCCACGGCCTTGCGCGACAGATAACTCAATTCGCAAGCGATCCTCGTACCCTGTGGGAGCGGCTTTAGCCGCGAAGAATCCAACGCGGTGCGTGGCACCGGCTGCGCCGGTGTTCGCGGCTAAAGCCGCTCCCACAGGGTCCTTGCTGACTCAATGAGTTATGTGCAGTTTCATGAGAGCATCCTTGTGCTGCTCCTACAGGGGGGCATAGTGCCAGGTGGCTGTTCCCGAAATGGGACTCAGTGTTGCGGATGTCAGCCTGTCGCGGCTCTGCCTGGCTGGCTACCTTACCGGGGCGCACAAGCACTGGGAGCGCGACCTTGCTCTCAAGTACCAGGTACCAGCCGGCCCGGCGAAGGACCTGTCGCTGACCCTGCGCTGGGCAACGCATCGCGAGGGTGATGGCTATACCGCGCCCGGTAATACCCGCGGCAACTCCAGCGCCGATGAGTACCGGTTGATCGTCGATTACCCGATCAGCCTGTTCTGATTGCGTGATGAGCGTCGACCACGACGCACAGGCCCGTTCCAGGGCACCTCGGTCGCGTAATGCTTCACTGCGCCTCGCACGACTCCTGCGAAGGCACACCGTAGGACACGTAATACGCCAACCCCACGAAGATCGCCCCACCCACCGCATTCCCCAGGAACACGGCCACCAGGTTCTCCGCCAACTGCCCCCAGCTCAAGTACCCGGCAAAAATCGCAGCCGGGATCAGGAACATGTTGGCAACCACGTGTTGGAAACCGATGGCGACGAACGCCATGATCGGGAACCAGATGCCGAGAATCTTGCCGCTCATTTCTCGGCTGGCATACGACAGCCACACTGCCAGGCACACCAGCCAGTTGCAGCCGATGCCGGAGACGAAGGCGTGAAGGAAGTCGGCGTTGGTCTTGCTGGTCGCAGCCGCAAGCACCTTGTTCAGGTAGGCCCCCTCGGTCAGGCCCAGCAGGTGCCCGAAGCACCCGGCAACGAACAGTGCACCCAACATGTTGGCTACCGTCACCAGCAGCCAGTTGCGCGCCACGGCGCCTGGGCCGATACGTCGGGCGAACATCGCCAAGGGCAAGCTCATCATGTTGCCGGTGAGCAGTTCTCCACCGGCCAGAATCACCAGGATCAGGCCGATGGGGAATACCGCGGCGCCCAGCAGTGTGCCGAACGAGGCCCACTGTGCCGGGATCATGGTGCTGACGTGGATAGCCAGGAGAAACCCCAGCGAAATGAATGCACCTGCGAGAAACCCCAGGACCAGTGTCGCCTGGGTGGATAGATGGGCTTTCTTGACGCCGCTCTCGATGACGAGCTCGGTGATACGGGTGGGGCTATTGACGGACATTTCGGAAACTCGAACACAGTGACGGCGACTACAGCGGGTAGGCTCGCCGTGGTGGGGCTTTGACAGTACGGGGATAGACTGCGCAGTCGGCCCAGCGGTGTAACGCACACCTTTGGGCCAACTTCGAAGAGGGCGGCAAGCTACATGAGGCAATTTGACGCGGTCAAATCGATGGGATGGATGAACTGATAGATCGTGTCGATGACGTTCGCCAATCAGCGTGCGTAAATCTGTTTCCCGGCAAACCAGGTCTGCACCACTTGGGTATCGCGCAGTGTTTCGGCATCGACGTCGAGCACGTCGCGGTCAACCACGATCATGTCGGCTTGCTTGCCAACCTTGAGCGAACCGATCTGCTGCTCCAGGCGCATGGTGCGGGCGGCGTTGAGGGTATAGGCCTGGAACATCACCTGGCGGTCGATGGCTTCAGCGGCGTTGAGCACGCCTTTGGGCCCCTTGCGGCTGATGGCTTGGTAAATCGCTTGCCAAGGGTCCGGGGTAGTGATCGGCCAGTCGCTGGCGCCTGCAATGGTAGCGCCATGCTTGAGCAGCGAACGTGCCGGGAAGGTGTGCATGAAGGCCATGGCATTCACGTACGGCTTGACCAGTTCCATGTTCGATTGGTCGGCGCTGGCCCAGTACAGCTGCATTGCTGCAATCACATCGAGCTGTTTGAAACGGGCGTATTCCCTGGGGTTGACCATCTGCAAGTGAGTAATGGAGTGGGGGATGCCGCTGTGGCGATCACGCCGGGCCTGCTCGATGCCGTTGAGCGCCTCGCGCACGGCGCGGTCGCCGATGGCATGCACATGCACCAACCAGCCACGGGCATCGGCGGCGCTGACCAGTTCGCCAAAGTGTTGCGGGTCCAGCAGCAGTTCACCGTGCTTGCCGGAGTTGCTGTAGGGCTCGAGCATCGCCGCCGTCTGCGCTGGCGCTTCGGCAACGCCGTCGGCAAACACCTTGATGCCTGGCAGGGTAAGGTTGCGAACGCCGAGAAATTGCTGACGAACCTTGTCCAGTTCGTCCAGGTCGGCAGCGCGGGCCCTGGAATCGGCCATCAGCAGGGCGGCGACATGGGCGGTCAGCTCGCCACGCGCGGAGAGGTCCTTGTACACCGGCAGCACGCCCAGCGAATGGTTGTTCACATCGGCCCCCGGCAGCTCGTTGGCCAGCGGGTCCATCCAGCCGGTGATGCCCAGCTGCTTGTAGTGGTCAAGGGCCATGCGCCCTGCGCTCAGCAGGGTAGCGTGGGGCAGCGGGGGCAGCAGGTCGGTCACCGGGTAGTAGCTGGCATCGGCGAGGAAACCGTTTGGTGTGCCGTCCGGGTGTTGGCCAATGGTGTTGCGTGCCTCGGCAGGCAGGGCAGCGATGGTATCGGCATCGATTGCGGCACGCTTGAGCATGGCCTGGTTAGCCCAGCCGGTGTGCATGTCGTTGGCAGCGAACAGGATCGGTTGCGCGGCCCATTCGCCGTGGTTGAAGCGCTGTTCCAGCGCAGGGATGTCATTCCAGTAGGTGCCCGGTACACCACCGACGACAAGGAACTCGCCGCGCACGGCTTTGCCGTCGCTGCGCCATTGCTTCAGGCGCCGCTCCAGTTCGTCCAGGGCGACCTGCTCGCCTGCCAGGTCGGCCAGCACCAGTTGCAGGCCACCCTTGATGGCATGCGAGTGGGCGTCGAGCATGCCAGGCATCAGTACCTTGCCGCCCAGGTCGATGACCCGGGTGCCTTCAGCCTTCAGGCGTAGCACGGCCTGATCGGAACCTACCGCGACGATTTTCTCGCCTTCGACGGCCACGGCCTGCTGCAAGGGCTGGCCGGGCTCTGCGGTGTAGACCTTGGCGTTGTGCAGGATCAGGTCCACTGCCGCGAAACCCGGTGTGCACGTGCAGGCCAGGCCGGCGCTGATTGCCATTTTCAGGAGCTGCTTCATGCTGTGCCTCGTTCTTGTCGTGATGGCGCCGCAGCCTAGCCAAGGGGGCAAGGGCGGAAAAAGGCGAGGGCAGGCACAACTTTTTTTGCCATCGGGAAACAATCCCCAGCCATCGATTGCCAAGGCGCAAACAGCGGCCTTCGCCGTGCCTATTCAAATTGCCCGCATTTGCGGGTTTGATAGCGAGGGGCAGATACTCGCCACCTTCGCATTGCCCCCACCGTTTGTGCCGAACAGGAAGAAACCATGGACAAGATGATGGCCCTGACCATCTTCGTCGCTGCTGCCGAACACGGCAGCTTCAGCCGTGCGGCCGAGCAACTGGGCAAAACACCGTCTGCCATCACCAAGGCTGTTGCGCACCTGGAGAGCGAACTGGGCGTGCGCCTGTTCGAACGCACAACCCGGCGCATGGCCCTTACCGAGGCCGGTACCTTGTACCTGGAAGGCGCCCGCCAGGCGTTGATGCACCTGCAACGGGTGACGGAGGAAGTGGAGCAGTTGCAGCACGCGCTGCGCGGTACCCTGCGCATCACCGCGCCACCGTCGTTCGGCCCTGCGTTTCTCAACCAGGTGTGCTGCCGTTTCATGCGCGAGCACCCGCAGGTGCGCCTGGAGGTCAACCTCAACGATGCCAACGAGGACCTGATCGATGGCGGCTACGACCTGTCTCTGCGCGACGGCCCCACCGATCAGCCAGAGCTGATCGCCCAGCCGCTGATCGAAAACCGCGTGATCCTATGCGCCAGCCCTGCCTACCTGGCCCGACACGGCGAGGCGATTACCCTGGAGAACTACGCCCGGCACGACTGGCTGCTGCTGCGCCACCCGCTGCTCAACCGCAGCTTCTGGTGGATCGAACACGGCGGCCAGACGCTGCGTGTGCGCCAGCCCACCCCCCGACTGGTGAGCGACAACTTCGACTTCCTGCTGGCCTGCCTGCTCGATGGGCAGGGCTTGCAGTTCGTACCCACCTGGTGTGCCGCCCCCTACCTGGCCAATGGACAACTGGTGGAGGTAATGCCCGATTACTGGCGGGCGCTGAGCGCGTTCGGCCCCTGGGTGCACGTGCTGTACCTGCCGCACCGGCGCAATACCCGCAAGGTACAGGCGTTCATTGCCTTGCTGCATGAGCACTTGCATGGGCAGGAAGTGCAAACACTGGTGCGGGGCTGAGTTTTTCCATCGGGGCACAAAAGTTGTGCGGGTTGTGGCGATGATCGACTGGGGGGGCCTCGCTAGGCTAGCGGTACTTGCCTGACCACCCCGGCCTGTACCAGGAGTTCCCCGCCTTGAAGATCCACACCCATGTCAGCGACATCCGCAACCCCCTCGAGCGAGGCCACCAGACAGGTACGCGCTTCGCCGAGCAGATCCGTACCACCACTGCACTGTATCTGGACTTTTTTCCGCGGGTAGGCGTGCCCTTGAGTGAGGCGCAGCGCATCGGCGAAAACAGCTTGGCCGCCCTGGAGGCCTGGAGCCCGGGCCTGGCCGCTGAAGTGGTCGGCATGGCCAGCGGTGCCGAACTGCCGTTGTGGCAACTGGCGAGTCTGAACGCCCGCACCGAAGTGCTGGCGGCCCGAACCCGCCACAGCGAATGCTCGACCACCGTGCATGCACCCCGTGGCGCACGTGCGCCGCAGACCCTGCAGACCTGGGATTGGCATGACAGCCTGTGCCCCCATGGCCTGATGCTGGCGCTGCACACCGAGCGCGGCATGAACGTCAAGCTGTTCTGCGAGTTCGGCATGCTTGCAAAGCTTGGTGTGAACAGCGCGGGCCTCGGCCTGCACTTCAATATCCTCCACCACGCCAGTGACAACGCCAGTGGTGGTGTGCCGGTGCACGCCATCGCCCGGCGTCTGCTGGAGGAAGCCAGCAGTGTCGAGGAGGCCATCGAGCTTGCCCGGTCGGCGCGGGTCAGTGCCTCTACCGTGCTGACAGTGTTCTCCCGCCAGGACAGCAGCCCACGCGCGGCCAGCATCGAACTGAGCCCCGCGCGCACAGCGTTGGTCCTGCCACGAGAAGACGGCTGGCTGCTGCACACCAACCACTTCCTTGACCCACAACTGAGCCTGGGCGAGCAGGTCGCCGACCGCGCCGATACCCAATGCCGCCTGGGCCACCTTGAGCAGGTGGTCGGCCAGATGGCCAGCGCTGACCTGCGTGCCCGGGCCCAGGCCATGTGTGGCGCCGAGGGCGACAGGGCGCCGATCTGCTTCCACCCGGACATGGCCATGCCTGATACCGAGCGCTGGGAAACCTTGCTCAGCGTCGGCATCGACACCGAACGCTGTGCCCTGCGGTACGTGGCCGGCACGCCTGTGCAACTGGCCAAGGCCGGCTTCGACACCTTCTGAGCCAACCCGGTGCCGCCAGCCCAAGGCGGCACCGCTGAACGAGAACAACAACAATGCATGCGCAACATTCCCGCCCTGCGTCATCCCGCTCCGCCCTGCGAACCTTCTGCGTCTCCGGCCTGGGGACGGCGCTGGAATTCTATGACTTCATCATCTACGGCACCGCCGCCGCACTGGTGTTTCCCCAGGTGTTCTTCCCGCAGATGGACCACCTGACCGCAACGCTGGTGGCCTTCAGCGCTTTCGGTGCGGGCTTTCTTGCCCGACCGTTGGGTGGCCTGGTATTCGGCCACTTCGGTGACCGCATCGGCCGGCAGAAGGTGCTGGTCGCCACCTTGCTGCTGATGGGCCTGAGTACCTTCCTCATCGGCTGCCTGCCCGGCCATGCCAGCGTCGGCGTGGCTGCGCCGGTCCTGCTGGTGCTGCTGCGCCTGGTCCAGGGCTTTGCGGCAGGCGGGGAGTGGGGTGGCGCCGCGCTGTTCGGCATCGAGTCTGCGCCACCAGGGCGGCGCGGGCTGTGGGGTAGTTTCACAAGCATGGGGATCGGTGTGGGTGGCATCCTCGGGGCTGGAGTGTTCGCCATCGTCAGTGCGGCCTTCGACGACAACCTGGTCGATTTCGCCTGGCGCATCCCGTTCTGGCTGGGCGGCACCTTGGTGCTGATCGGCCTGTACGCGCGCCTGAAGGCACCGGCAGCGGTCACCGCGCCCTTGACCAAGCCCGTACCTGCGCCGTTGGCCGCGGCCTTGCGCCAACGTCCGCGGCAGCTGCTGCTGTGCACCGGGATCGCCTTCGGTTACTGCACCATCGCCTATATCGGCAGCACCTTTTTCCTGACTTACGCCACGCAGGTGGGCTTTGGCAGTACCGACGCGTTGATGTTCGACCTGGCGCTGTCGGTCGCCATCGTGCTGTCGGCGCCGTTTTTCGGTTACCTGTCGGACCGTTTGGGGCGGCGTACGGTAATGGCCTTCGGCGCAGTGGCCATGGCCCTGGGGCTGTTCGTGTTCTTTTCCCTGGTGGGCATGAAGAGCTTCGCCGTCGCCCTGTGCGCCTACAGCCTGACCGGCCTGCTGATGGGGGCGACCCAAGGGCCTATCCCGGCCTTCCTCGGCGAGCAGTTCCCGCGCAGCATGCGTTACTCGGGCATCTCGGCCAGCTACCAGATCGGCGCCGCGCTGGGCGGCGGCACTGCATCGAGCATTGCCACGGCCATCCTTATCCTCACCGACCATGACCCGCTGGGCGTGGCGCTGTATGGCGCGGGGGCCCTGGCACTGGTGGCGGTATGTTCGCTCATGCTGCGCGAGACAGCGCGGTTGAGCATGGCGCAGATCGATGAGGAAGCGCCGGGGCACGTGGCGTCTGTGGCTGTGGGCAATCCTTGAGGGTATTTGCACAGCCTGCCATCACCCAGGGCAAATTGAGGGTGCTGGCAGGCTGAAGGCGACAGACGGGGGCTGACAGTGCGTGGCGATCGGACTGGGGCTGGCCCTGGCCTGGCTGATGGCACTTCAGCCACCGCCACTGGCAAAAACGAGTACTGCAAAACGGCGAAATAGAGCATTCAAAGTCACTTGCGAAGTTTGGATCCAGTTGCCTGGTAAAACTTTCCATTCGGTCAAATTACAATAACTTAGCAAACTAACTAACTTCTTTTAGTGTGCCGCCTGTCGGTCGTTTTACTCGAGAAATGAACGATTTGGGTGACGCTGACTCCTATTTGCCAGCAGGTGCCTTCAATGTGATTGCACCTCGCGCCTTTCCCCAGAACATATGGACGTTCAACCTCATCGGCATCGCAGGGATGCTCATGGGGCTTTTTTTTTCCTGAATACTGGAGCAATGCCATGCCAAACCGAGGCTCTTCGGGTGAGCCACCGTGTGTATTGAATAACTATCTGCTTTTTCATTTAACGATTCGAATTTGACTTTGCCGCTGCGATTAAATCGTTCGCACGCCTATTGCAGGGTCATCTAGTGCTAACGCATTACGTGGAGAAAACGTCGTGGAGATTAATACAATTATTAGCCTGTTCGGGCAGAAAGAATCCATGGAGCTGGTGCGGTTGTCGGTGATTTACGTTCATTTACTGGCCTGTTGCATTGCCATCGGCCTGGTATTCGCCAGTGACGCCGAGATGGTCAGGAACTTGTTAAAAGGTCATAAACAGGCCGGGCATGACAGCAAGCATATGACGAGCTTGCAGAAATCCGTGGCCAATGCCCTGATCTTCCTGTGGCTCACCGGTGCCGCAGTGATTGGAATTGACTACCTTGATAAAGGTATGAACTATTTTGCCAATCCGAAACTTCAAGCGAAGGTCATTATTGTCATGTTGCTGACCTTCAACGGCATGTTGTTGCATCGCTATGTATTGCCTGCCCTGCTCAAAGCGGGCAACTTGCTCGACCTTAACTTTGGCGTGCGGATGTTCGCGCTGTTCTCCGGCGCACTGTCGGGTGTGTCCTGGCTGTATGCGGCGATGCTGGGCGTCGGTCGGCCACTGGCCTGGAAATACTCCTTGACCGAGTTGCTGCTGGCCTATCCGGTACTGATCCTGCTCGGCTTTGCCATGATGGCTGCCCTGACCCAGTGGGCCCGCAGCCGCAGCCAGGCCGAACCGGTTCCAGCGCCTGTCTGGCGGCTGGCAGGCATTCCTGTCTGACTGCCTGAGTAACGCTTCGATTACGCCGCGAACCGGGCAACCTGGTTCGCGGCGAGCTCGTTTCATGCGCAGCATCTGGGCGGCGCGACAGGCCGTGGCGTTGAATTTGAACGTCGCTCAATGGTGGGGCTCTTAATGCAAAGGACACCGTGAGGGCTCCATCATGAGCATTGAACGCAGCATCCCCGAACTCGAGGCCTGGTACGCCCAGTACGACGATATCAGTTACCGCCGTGAGTCGCCGGATGCCTACCACCATGAACTGCTGCGTACCGCCGAGGCCCTGCGTGACGATGGCGCCATCGATTGGGACGACTGGCTGGCACTCAAGGCCTTGGCCGATGACGCCCATGTGCGCGCTCTGGAAGATGCCGTGCAGGCCCATGTCAGCGACCCCGACGCATGAAAGCGCTGAAGATTGCCACGTTCAACATCAACGGCATTCGTAGCCGGCTGCCGGCACTGCTGGCCTGGCTGGAGCGGGAAAGGCCCGACATCGCCTGCCTGCAGGAGCTCAAGGCGGCTGATCAGCAGTTCCCTCGTCAGGCACTCGAAGCGGCGGGCTATGGCAGCCTCTACCAAGGGCAGCCTTCGTGGAACGGCGTGGCCATTCTGTCGCGAGGCAGCGAACCACTGGAAGTACGGCGTGGCCTGCCTGGCATGGAGGATGACAACCAGAGCCGCTACCTTGAAGCCGCAGTGCAGGGGATAGTGGTGGCCTGCCTGTATCTGCCGAACGGCAACCCGCAACCGGGGCCGAAATTCGATTACAAGCTCCGCTGGTTCGAGAGCCTGATCGAGCATGCGAAAGGGCTGCATGGCAGTGGCCATCCCGTGGTGCTGGCGGGCGATTTCAATGTGGTGCCCACCGATATGGACATCTACGACACGCGCTCCTGGATGAAGGATGCACTGCTGCAGCCCGAATCACGCGCGTGTTACCAGAAACTGCTGCGGCAAGGCTGGGTCGATGCCCTTCGCCATCTATATCCGGACGAACGCATCTACACCTTCTGGGATTATTTCCGCAACCACTGGGCACGCAACGCCGGTTTACGTATCGACCACCTGTTGCTCAACCCCGAACTGGCGCCTTACCTGAAGCGGGCTGGCGTCGATGCCTGGGTGCGTAACGAACCCAAGGCCAGCGACCATGCGCCGGTGTGGATCGAGTTGGGCACGCGTCGCAAGCCGTAGGGCATTTAGAGAAACCTGCACCGTGGCAGGGTGGGCGACCGCCTTCAACTACCGGAGCCACCGCTGGAGCCCGAACCACCAGAGCCTCCGGTTCCGCTACCCGTCCCGCTGCCGCGTTCCGAGCCACTGCGGTCACTACCCGATTGGTCGGTGGTGCCATCGCCTCCAGTCTTGTCGGTATCATTGTTATCGGTTCCGCCAGAGCCCGACCCCATGGCGTCCGCAGGTGTACCGGAGCCTGTTGCCCCGCCTTGGCCGTTCATATGCCCGCTGTCATGCGGCTGCGTGCCAGGGGCACGCTGATCGTTCAGGTCGGTGGCGGCCAGCACCACAGGTGCACTGGCCCCCAGGCACAGCGCGAGCAGTAACGAGTGAGGCATCATCATCTTCATGGCGATACTCCTTTGCGTATTGGTTACCTTTCGTTCGGCCAGCATTGCCCACGGCCGTGCCGTGAAATCGACGGAATGCATGGAGCGCTGACATGCACGGGGGCTATCCCACGTGAATACTTTGAGGCCCGCGCTTTGATTCCTCTGGCAAGGCCGTGACCTTGATCGCCCGTACCGGTACGGCAAATTTGGCACCGACCTTCGAGAAGCGCTCGAGCAAGTGGAAATTGATCGCTTGCTGGATGTCCATGTACAGGTTGTAGCCGGGGTCCTTGACGATATACACGCACTCGAATTCCAGCGCCTCTTTGCCGAAGCCGCGCAGGTGCGCGCGGTCGAAGCGCACCTGCTGCTGCGCCTTGATCGCTTCCTCGACGATGGCGGGCGCTTTCTTCACTGCTTCGGTTGGCGTGTCGTAGGACAGGCCGAACTCGAACACGATCCGTCGTTCCTGCAGGCGCTTGTAGTTCTGGATGGTGCTGCTGATCATGCTGGCATTGGCCATGACGATCTGCTCGCCGCCCAGGCTGCGGATGCGCGTGGTCTTCAGCCCCACATGTTCAACCGTACCGGCCAGCGGGCCGATGACGATGAAGTCGCCCACCTCGAACGGCTTGTCCACGGCGATGGATAACGAGGCGAACAGGTCGCCGAGGATGTTCTGCACGGCCAGCGCAACAGCGATGCCGCCTACGCCCAGGCTGGCGACGAAGGCGGTGATGTTCACGCCCAGGTTGGAGAGCATCGCCAGCAGCACCACTGACCACAACAGCACCCGCGCGCCCCATGCCGACAGCGTGGCCAGCGCGCTGCCCTGGTTCAATCCGTCGGTGCGGTGCCGGGCGAAATAGCGGTTCAGGCCCAGGCCGATGGCGCGGTTGGCCCACAACCCGATCTGCAATGCCGCGACCACGAACCACAGGCTACCGACCCGGGTCAGCCAGCGCTCGGGCAGGTCGAGCATGCTCAGGCCTACCAGCAGCGAGGCAAGGAACAGCAGAAAATTGCTGGTACCGGCAAGCACCTTGGCCAGTACCTGGCTGAGCGCGCCGTCATGCTCGGACCAGCGTTTGACCCGACGCAGCATGAAACTGATGGCCGCTCGAGCCACGAGGAATGTCAGCAGGGCTACCGTCAGTGCCAGCAACAAATTGAGAACGGAAACTCCGAACAGTGTGGTATCGGTGAACAACGCGATGATGCGATCACTCATGAGACACGTGCCTCCTTGCGCAAGGATTGGGTGACTGGGAAAGCGGCATTGCCGGCAAGGCAGGCAACGCCACTGCGCAGGCGAGCCTCAGCCGTCGGACTGCTCTTCTGGCGGCACCTGGCCTTCGGGCCAGTCGGGTGCTTCCTGCTCCTTTTCCTGCTCGGGCACAGGCTCGCCTGGGTTGTGCGGTATGTCGTCCAGGTAAGGGTCGGGGTGGTTGGGGTCGATCATGGTCTGGTTCCTCGCTGTCTGGCGTTCAGGCATGATGCCGGGCGTTCAGCCCGACTCCGCTGCAGTGTTTTTCTTCCAGCCCCGCAGGTTCATGGCGCACAGGCAAACCTGCAGGAGGATCAGCGCCCAGGCTTGCGCCTGCCACCCCCACACGGCCCACAGCACGTTGCTGCCAATGAAACAGCAGAAACCCAGCTTGCGCCGGCCTGGGCGCCGTGAGCCGATGCACCAGGCGGCAAGTACCGTCAGGGCCATGGCGGGCCATTCAAGAAAGTCGATCCAGGCCTCCATCACGCGGCACGCTGTTCGCCCTTGAGCAGTTTCTTCTGCGCTTCCATGGCCTGGCCGAGCTCATCCAGCTGCTGCTTGCCCAGCAGTTTGCGGGCGGTCGGGAACAGCTCGCTTTCCTCTTCCTCGATATGGTGTTCCAGCAGTTCCTTCATCACCTTGACCCGCCCCGCGAACTCGACGGTGCCGGTGTCGGTTTGCAGCAGGTCCGGCAGCACCAGCGAGTCGACGGTACGGTGCTCCTCCTTGGCTTCGTAATACATCTTCGCTTCTTCCTTGCCGCCGGCCTGCTTGATGGCCGGGTACAGGATTTCCTCTTCCAGAGCGGTGTGGATGCTCACTTCCTGCTTGATGCGTTCGAGCAACTCGGCGCGCTTCTTCACCGCGCGCTCAGTGGTGGAGGAAAGTTCCTCCAGCAGCTTCTTCACCAGCTCATGGTCCTGGATCAACAGTTCGATAGCGTTCATGCTGCGCCTCTTCAGGGACGGAAAAATCACGGTTGCCTTCGATGGAGTAGGACGCGCGCGTCAAGGTTCAAAGCGGATGATCAACGTACCGGTGTCGCGAAAGATCGGCCCCACAAGGACCCAAGCAGGTTGCACCGGCCACGCAGGGTCATTCCTGAGGGATGATCGAAATCTTGCCGTTGCGCTCGACGATGGCGAACTTGATCTGCCCGACGCTTTCGATACCCTGGCTGTCCCGGGCGGATTCGAGGATGTCGTCTTCGGTCAACCGTGCCCGCCGCATGCGGTGGTGGAGAAAGCGCCCCTGCTCCACGACCAGCGTCGCATGGCCGTCGACCAGCCGGGCAAGACGCCTGGAGTTGAGCTTGGCCAGCGACAGGCCGACATCCAGGACGATCAGCGTGGCGATCACCAGCATGGCGTTGGTGAACGAAAAGTCCTCGCCGAGCAATGCCTGCTGGGTTGCTTCGCCGATGATCAGCAGCAGGACAAAGTCGAAGGTGGTGAGGTCTGCCAGCGAGCGTCTGCCGGCCACGCGAAACAGCAGCATCAGCGCGATGTACATGCCTGTCGCACGAAGAATGGAGTCCATGTCGCGCTCCTAGGGGTAGAGAAAGGTCGAGAAATGCACTGCGCTGTCCGGGCCGGCGCTGACAACACCTTCCAGAGTGCCGACGTATTCGCTGCGCAGGGTCAGGTAGAGCGTGGCGATACCCTCTTTGCTGGTGCCGAGCTGGAGCAGAAGCGACCTGCCATGGGAACGCGATACTTGCGGCTCTGGCTGCAGCGTTTCGATGCTGGCTTCGCGTAGCAGGGTGCCCCCGAGCAGCAACATCACAGGCTCACCGGCAGTGCCGCGCACCGTGATGCGCAGGTTGTCGGTAGTGCCGCTGCGGCTGAGGCGCTGATATTCCACATGCACGCGGCCGTCTTCACTCATGACCTGGGCATCACTGAGCGGACCATTGCCGAACACCCCGGCCAGGGCCAGCAGCACGACCAGCACCAGGGCATACCACCCCAGCCGTTCGAAACGCCAGACCCGCTGCTGCATGCGCATGTCTTCCTCGACGGGGTGGTGCCTTGAAGCCAGCTCCTCTTCGTCCATGGTCTTGACCCCTCAGGCGCGCTCACCGCGCAGCCAGCGCTGGTGGTAATGGGCCAGGTGCGACAACCCGTAGAGCGCGCCCTGGCGGATTACATCCGCGCGCTCGCCAAAAAAACGCTGGCTGCGCGTGAATACGGCAAAGGGCTCGCCGGCAAAGGCCCAGGCAAAGCACACGGTGCCCGGGGGGATGGCGTCCTGTGGCTGCGGCCCGGCGACACCCGTGCTGGCGATGGCAACGGTGGCATCGCTGTCTTTCAATGCGCCGAGCGCCATCTCCCAGGCTACCGCCTCACTGGTCAGGCCATAGCGTTCGATAGTCTGTGGGTTGACGCCGAGCAGGCGTTTCTTGGCACTTGGCGAGTACACCACGTAGCCGCTTTCCAGTACCTCGCCGGTCCCGGGTACGGCTGCCAGCAGCGCAACCATGGCACCGGCCGTGCAGGATTCTGCAGTGGTCAGCACCAGCTTGTGGGCCTTGAGGTATTCAAGGGCCTCGATAACAGGGTCGGTTGCCATGGTCGGTCACTCGTGCGTTGTTTTGAGGTGGACGTGTTTCCTGCGGGATTGGTTCACTACTTGTGCGCCACCCATCAATGGCGGGAAAAGCTTCCTGAACTTTGCCCCACCTGCTGGCTTCCTCTGGATAGGAGGTAGGTGGCGCGGAGCACGCGCTGCTGCCGGAACATGCAGAGGAGAAGCGGTCATGACCGAGCCAGTGACGTATTTCTGGATCGCTGTTGCAGCGATCATTCTGTTGCTTGATGTATGGGCCATCGTCAGTGTTTTCCGCAGTGACAAGAGCGATGTGACCAAGGCGATGTGGGCACTGCTGCTGCTGGCGCTGCCCGTTATCGGCCTGGCCATCTGGGGCGTGCTTGGGCCGCGTGGAATCAAGCGCGGTACCGGGCCGTCTTCGCCTGAACATAGCAAGGGTTAGGAGGGGGGATGAGCAAAGAGTCGCAGACACCTCGCAGCGGACCCCAGGGTGAAGAAGAACGGGACAATGATGCGCAACGTCCTGATGGCTCCACTGGCACGTCGCATGATTCCACTGCGCAGAAAACAGCTCGTGATGAAACGCGACACAAGCGTTAAACGGGCCGGCGTGAAGAACTGAATTGGCAAGCGGTCTGCGTACACTGTGGGAGCGGCTTTAGCCGCGAAGAATCCAACGCGGTGCATGGCACCGGCTGCGCCGGTGTTCGCGGCTGAAGCCGCTCCCACAGGGATCGCGCCAGCGTTTGGAAATTGAGCAAGGCAGTTGCTACCCAGGGGTCCTGCTTATTCAATGCGTTATTTGCAGTTCTGTGAGATTACCCAGCCCTTTGGGCTGCGCTGTCGCTTGGAAAAGTGAATTGGCAAGCGGTCTGCGGACCCTGTGGGAGCGGCTTTAGCCGCGAAGAATCCAGCGCGGTGCATGGCACCGGCTGCGCCGGTGTTCGCGGCTGAAGCCGCTCCCACAGGGATCGCGCCAGCGTTTGGAAATTGAGCAAGGCAGTTGCTCTCGCAGGGTCCCTGCTGATTCGATGAGTCATGTGCAGTTCTGTGGGAGCGGGCAAGCCCGCGAACACCGGCGAAGCCGGTGCCCCGAGCCGCGTTGCCTGCTTTGCGGGTAAACCCGATTACCGGATCGATCAGCGCTGGATTCCCCCGAACGCATGGTCAGCGCCCAAGGTGCCAGCGGCAGCGCCCGGCACCAGGATGACCTTGCGGCAGTCGTCCTGCTTCTGGTCGAACAACTTGTAGCCCAGGGCCGCTTCTTCCAGGGCAAGGCGGTGAGTGACGATGAGTTCCGGTTCCAGGCGTCCGGCCTCGATATGCTCGAGCAGTTCCGGAAGGAACTTCTGCACGTGGGTCTGGCCCATCTTGAACGTCAGCCCCTTGTCGAAGGCATCGCCAAACATGAAGGCGTGGATAAATCCCGCATAGACCCCAGGCACGCTGACCACGCCGCCCCGGCGCACCGCGGCGATGCTCTGGCGCAAAGCCTTGCCGCTGCTGCCCTCGATCTTCAGTGTGGTGAGCACCGTTTCGGTGGTGCTGCCTTTGGCCTCGAAACCGACCGCATCGATGACAGCATCCACACCGCGCATGCCGGGGGTAAGGCGGATGATGCTGTCAGCCGGGTCGTCATCCTGCTCGAAGTTGATCGGCACCACACCGTAGGCGTCGCGGGCATACGCCAGGCGGTAGTCGTTGTCGTCGACCATGAAGATCGTCTGGGCGCCCAGCATGCGTGCGCAGGCTGCGCTCAGCAGGCCGACCGGCCCGGCGCCATAGATGGCCACTGTCGAGCCTGGACCGACCTGGGCATTGGTGACGGCCTGCCAGGCAGTGGGCAAGATATCCGAGAGGAACAGCACCTTGTCGTCCGGCAGGGCGGTAGGCACCTTGAACGGGCCAACGTTGGCCTTGGGCACCCGCACGAAATCGGCCTGGCCGCCGGGCACGCCGCCATACAGATGGCTGTAGCCGAACAAGGCGGCACCTGGCGGAATCGCTTTCTTGTTGATTATTGCGCCACGGCCGGTGTTGGTGGTTTCGCATGCAGCGAACTGGTCGAGTTGGCAGAAGAAGCAGCTGCCGCAGGCGATCACGAAAGGAATCACCACGCGGTCACCGACCTGCAGATTGGTGACCCCGCGACCGGTTTCCTCGACGATGCCCATGAACTCGTGGCCGAAGATATCACCCGGCTCGGTCTGTGGAATCTTGCCGTGGTAGAGGTGCAGGTCGGAGCCGCAGATGGCGGTGGCGGTGACCCGGAGGATGATGTCGTCCTCGTCCTGGATGAGCGGGTCGGGGACATTGTCGACCCTGACGTCCTGGGTTCCGTGGTATGTCAATGCTCTCATGGGTTCATCTCCTGCAGAGGGGGGGACCGGCTGGTCTATGCAGGGGAAGCCAGGGGGGGAGGTAAAGTTCAGGTGGAATCATCCAGTGGCAGGTTTCAGTGCCGAAGGAAACTTTAGCTGCCCTGCCAGGCTCAACCGTGCCCAAGCCGAGCGTAAAGCCATGACCAAGCATCCAGCGCTGCAAGCAAACTTTGCCCCGTCGGCCACGCCAAGGCAGGCTGCGGGCTTGCTCGCATCGGCCGCATTGATCGTGCTTGCCTCGGGGGTTGCGCCGCTTGACCGTGCAGATTGGTGGCTCGAAAACGTTCTGCCGCTGGCGCTCCTGCTCACCTTGGCCGCAACCAGCCGCTATTGGCGCTTTTCGTGGCATGCCTACCTGGCAATCGTGATGATGCTGGCGATCCATGAGCTAGGCGCGCATTTCACCTATGCCAAGGTGCCCTATGACGCTTGGCTGCGTGCGCTTACCGGCCACTCTCTGAATGCCTGGATGGGCTGGCAGCGCAACCAGTTCGATCGGTTGGTGCATCTGAGCTACGGCCTTCTGTTCGTCTTGCCGATCAGGGAATTGCTCCAGCGCCAGGCCTTGTTGCGAGGCGTGTGGTTGGCGTTGTGCACTGTTTCGTTGGTGCTTGCGACATCGGCGCTGTACGAACTGCTGGAGTGGATAGGCGGCCAATACCTGGGCGATGACCAGGCACAAGCCTTTCTCGCGACTCAGCAAGACCCTTGGGATGCGCAAAAGGACATGGCCCTGGCTTTGCTCGGCGCACTTGCCACCTTGTTGATCCAGTGGTTTGGGTTACGCAAGCTTTGGGGCAGTAGGGTAGTGTGTCTGAAGGACAGGCACGGCTGACGGGGCAGGACTTATCGCTGTGTAGGAGCGGCCTTGTGTCGCGAAAGGGCTGCGAAGCAGCCCCAGGGTTTCGGCGCAGACGCATGAGTTGCTGGGGCTGCTTCCGCAGCCCTTTCGCGACACAAGGCCGCTCCTACAAGACCAGCAGGTAGTATCCAGCGCGATCAGAACTTCAAAAGGCCTTTTCCATCGCTGGAAAGGCCTTTCGCAATCAGCCTGTGACCGTCGAAAAACGCTAAAGTTTCCACTGGGAAAACAGTAACTTGGAGAATTTTTCCAGGTCGTGTCATTCGTCGGATTTCAATTGTAAGCCCCTGTCCAGAGCCTCAGGATCGCCGCCGTATCCCTTTGAGGCTTTCACATATGAAGTACTCCTCGATTCTCTTGTTGTCACTTGGCCTGCTGAGCGGCGCTGCATCGGCAGGCGGCAATACCGAAGCAGGTATAGGTGGCGCATTGGGTGGAGTATTGGGCTCGGTAGTCGGCCAGTCGATCGGCGGCAGCACCGGCTCGGCAATCGGCGCCGGCCTGGGTGGTGCAGCCGGTAGCGCAGTGGGCGCCAACAAACACAGCCGTGGCGAGGCGGCCATTGGCGGCGCACTGGGTGCAGCTGGCGGCAACGTGGTGGGTCGCAAGATGGGCGGCACCACTGGCAGCATGATCGGCGCGGCAGCCGGTGGCGGTGTGGGCGGTGCCTTGGGCAACCACATGGGCCGGGACTACGATGACGAGAGTGGGCATCGTTATCGTGATGATGACGACGATGACGATGATCGGGGCTGGCGTCGTCACCGCCACGACCGTGGTCATCACTACGGCTGGCGCAACAAACACCGCCACGACGACTGACCCCGCCGAGGCGGTTACGCTGTTTTCTTTCCCTGCTTGGGGCCGCTTTGCGGCCCTTTCGCGACACAAGGCCGCTCCCACAAAGGCTTTGTTCCATGCGCGAAAGCGCAGCCATGAGGTAGAGGGTTGTTGTGGCCTGCCGCGCCTGGTTCGCGGGCAAGAGAATCACGAAGTTCTTTCATGTCTTCCAGCACGGTCCATTTACTCCAAGTGTCTATCCTGGATCACCCCTTTACCTTTTCTCTTCGCTAGCCTGAAGCACCCCTGCAGCATGCTTTGGCAATGCGATAGAAATCAGCGCAGCCAGCAGAACAAACGCTGTGGAGATCCACAGGCAGGCTCCCAGCCCATAAGCCTGGAATACCCAACCGGAAAGCAGCGTACCGACCAGCCGCCCTAGCGCGTTGGACATGTAATAGAAGCCCACATCCAGCGATACCCCGTCTTCCTTGGCATAGCTGACGATCAGGTAGCTGTGCAGCGAAGAATTCACCGCGAACAGCACACCGAACAGCATCAACCCACCGAGCAGCACCACCTGCGCCGACCAGCCTGCCGACAGGCCCACGGCGATGAGCGCCGGCAGCCCGGCAAGGGCGATCGCCCAGATGAAGGCCGCGCGACCGTCGGGCATATGGCCGCGATTCTTGCCAGTGATGCGGGGGGCAAGCGACTGGACGATGCCGTAGCCGATAATCCACGTAGCCAGGAAACCGCCGACCAGCCAGAAGTCCCAGCCAAAAGCCGTGCTCAGGTATACCGGCAATGCCACGACGAACCAGACGTCACGGGCGCCAAAGAGAAACAGCCGAGCGGCCGAGAGGATGTTGATGGCTCGGCTCTTGGACAGCAGGTCGCGAAACTTCGGTTTGGCCTTGGCCTTGCCCAGGTCCTTCTTCAGCAGCAACAGGCTGCCGATCCAGATCAATGCCAACACCGCTGCCATGGCCAGCACCGCCAGGGTGAAGCCGAGCAGGGCGAGCAGGGCGCCGCCAAGGAAGAAACCGACACCCTTGAGCGCGTTTTTCGAACCGGTGAGAATGGCTACCCACTTGTACAGGGTGCCTTGCTGGCTGTCCGGCACCAGAAGCTTGATGGAGCTCTTGGCGCTCATCTTGTTCAGGTCCTTGGCGATGCCGGACAACGCCTGGGCCGTCATCATCCAGGGTACTGTCAGCCAGGCTGCCGGCACCGTGAGCATCAGCAAGGCCAGCACCTGCATGCCCAGGCCGATGTTCATGGTGCGGTTGAGCCCCAGGCGGGCACCGAGGTAGCCACCCACCAGGTTGGTGATCACGCCGAACACTTCGTAGAACAGGAACAACGCAGCGATCTGCAGCGGCGAGTAGCCCAGCGAATGGAAGTGCAGTACCACCAACATGCGCAACGCACCGTCGGTGAGGGTAAAGGCCCAGTAGTTGCCGGTAACCAGCAGGTACTGACGCACTGGTGCGGGCAGGGCTGACAACGCCTTCATGATTGCCGGTTACTTCGCCATGCCGACCATTCGGGCCAGTTCCGCTGCACGGTTGGCGTAGCCCCACTCGTTGTCGTACCAGGCGTAGATTTTCACCTGGGTACCATTGACCACCAAGGTCGATAGCGCATCGATGATCGAGGACCGCGGGTCGGTGCGGTAGTCGATGGACACCAGTGGTCGCTCTTCGTAACCCAGAATACCCTTCAACGGGCCGTCGGCAGCCGCCTTCAGCAACGCATTGACCTCATCAGCCGTGGTCTCGCGCGCCACCTCGAACACGCAATCGGTCAGCGAGGCGTTGGCCAGCGGTACACGCACGGCGTGGCCATTCAGCTTGCCGCGCAGCTCAGGGAAGATCTCGGCGATTGCGGTAGCCGAACCTGTGGTGGTGGGGATCAGGCTCATCCCCGAGGCACGGGCGCGGCGCAGGTCCTTGTGCGGCGTATCGAGAATGCTCTGGGTATTGGTCAGGTCGTGGATGGTGGTGATCGAGCCGTGGCGGATGCCCAGGTTCTCGTGTATCACCTTCACCACCGGGGCCAGGCAATTGGTGGTGCAGGAAGCGGCGGTGACGATCCGGTGTTGCGCCGGGTCGAACAGGTGCTGGTTGACGCCCATCACCACGTTCAGCGCGCCTTGCTCTTTCACCGGAGCGCAGACCACCACGCGTTTGACACCCTGGTCCAGGTAAGCCTGGAGCACAGCTACCGACTTCATCTTGCCGCTGGCCTCGATGACCAGGTCGCAGCCCGACCAATCGGTGTCGGCGATCGCCGTGTTCGCGGTGACCTTGATGCGCTTGCCCTCGATCACCACCGAGTCGCCTTCTGCCCCGGCTTCACGCTGCCAGCGGCCGTGGACCGAATCGAAATTGATCAGGTGGGCGTGGGTCTGGGCGTCGCCGGCCGGGTCATTGATCTGGACGAATTCGAATTCCGGCCAGCCCCAGGATGCCCGCAGCGCCAGGCGACCGATACGGCCAAACCCATTGATGCCTACTTTGATTGCCATGGTCTCGTTCTCAAGTGTATTTCTCGGCTGTGGTCAGCAGCAGGCAGCGACGCGCTGAGGGCGGTCACCCATGGTGTCCAGTCGTTTGGCGCTGGTGCTCAACCATTCGCGATTGGCCTGCAGCGTTGTTACCAGGACATCGCGTACCCAGGCGGGCAGCTCTGGGTGCAGGCGGTAGTAAACCCATTGGCCCTGCCGGCGGTCTTCCAGCAGGCCGCAGGTGCGCAGTTGTGCGAGGTGGCGGGAAACCTTGGGTTGGCTTTCTTCCAGGGCGCAGATCAGTTCACAGACGCACAGCTCTTCCTCGCGAGCGATCAGCAGCATCATCCGAATGCGGTTCTCGTCGGCGAGGCATTTGAAGACCTGGGTCGGGGTCAGCGAGTCAGTCATGGGCGTTCTCGGCGCGGGCAGCGGGTGCCTATGGCGGGGTATTCAGAATATATGTTTTTCTGAATATACGTATTTTCGAATGTATTACAAGGCCGCTCCCACAGGTTCCCCGTCAACTTGATGAGGCACGGTAGCGTTCTGTCGATCCAGGCTGTGCAAATACGTTTAACATGCTCCAGGCCCGCCCCATCGTTGAAAGAGATCTGTATGGAGTTACGTCAGCTTCGCTATTTCCTCAGTGTTCTGGAGTACGGCAGTCTTGGCAGGGCTGCGCTCGAGCTAGGGGTTGGCGCCTCGGCATTGAGCCAACAACTGTCGAAGCTGGAGAGCGAGGTGAGTACCCGGCTTTTGACACGTTCGAGCACCGGCGTTTCGCCGACGGCGGCGGGCCTGGCCTTCGAATACCATGCGCGCCTGGCGCTTCGCCAGGCGGAACACGCCGTGCTGGCGGCACAAAGTGGCCGCATGAGCGGCTATGCCAGCGTGGGGCTGGCACCGACCACTGCATCGATTCTTGGCCTGGCGTTGATCGACAGGATGCGCGAACGCTACCCGGACATCCGTCTGCACCTGGTGGAAATGCTGTCCGGTTATCTGATGAACCAACTCAATGCCAGGCACCTTGACCTGGCGGTGCTGTTCCAGGCAGAAACGGGACCGCGGCTGGATGTCCGGACGCTTCTGACGGAGCGGCTTTTCGTGCTGGTTCCCGCCCCGCTGGTCAAGGCAGAGTGGGGCGAGTCGCTCACGTTGCAGCAAATCGCGACGCTCCCCTTGGTGATGCCCAGCACGCAACATGGCCTGCGCACGACGTTGCGCTCGATTTTCGAGCGGGCAGGGCTGGAGGCCAGCATCGTCATGGAAGTGGATGGTTTGTCATTATTGATGGACTGCGTGTGTGCGGGCCATGCCGCCACCATCCAGCCCGGCGCGACAGTGGCCCGGGCGCATCAGGCGGGCCTGCGCGTGTTTGCCATCGATGAAGCTCAGGCGCAGCGTCGCAACGTGATTGTCAGCCTGACCGATGACGAGCTCTCGCCGGCCGCGTTGGCGACACGGATCGTACTGCAGGAGGTCGCTCGGGATCTGGTGGAACAGGGCCGATGGCCTGGGGCCCGGCTGCTTTGACCCAGACTCTGGGTTCACCCCAGCCCTTTAGAAAAACTGAATGCCTCCCCCCGACGATCGCGTTTCGCACCCTCCGGGCTCTCATTAAAGTCCGTGATCACGAGGAGCCACCGAACATTCGGCTCTTCGTGATCTGGAGGCGAAATGATCGATGTGCTAGTCATCGGAGGGGGCAATGCCGCCCTCTGTGCCGCGCTGATGGCGCGAGAGGCCGGAGCCAGCGTGCTGCTGCTCGAGGCCGCACCCCGCGCCTGGCGTGGTGGCAACTCACAACACACGCGTAACCTGCGGTGCATGCATGATGGCCCCCAGGACGTACTGCTCGAGGCGTACCCGGAAGAAGAGTTCTGGCAGGACCTGCTGAAGGTCACTGGTGGTCAGACTGACGAAAAGCTCGCGCGGCTGGTGATTCGCGCATCCTCCCGTTGTCGCGGGTGGATGCGCCGCCATGGCGTGCATTTCCAGCCTTCATTGTCGGGTGCGCTGCACACCGCACGGACCAATGCCTTCTTCATGGGCGGCGGCAAGGCGCTGGTCAATGCCTACTTTCGCAGCGCCGAAAACCTTGGCGTACAGATACGCTACGACACACCGGTAGCCGACATCGAGCTACAGGACGGGCGCTTCGTCGCGGCCCATGTGCCGGCACGTGAAGTTCAGGGGCGACACCTGCCAGCCGAGCGCATCGAGGCGCGTACCTGTGTGCTTGCCGCCGGTGGTTTCGAGTCCAACCGCCAATGGTTGCGCGAGGCGTGGGGGCAGAACCAGCGAGGGGAGTGGCCTTCGGACAACTTTCTTGTCCGTGGCACGCGTTTCAATGACGGTGTGCTGTTGCGCCGCATGACCGAACAGGGCGCCGACACGATTGGCGACCCGACCCAGGCACATATGGTGGCGATCGATGCCCGCGCACCGCTTTACGATGGCGGCATCTGCACGCGCATCGATTGTGTGTCGCTGGGCGTGGTAGTCAACCGCGACGGCCAGCGCTTCTACGATGAAGGCGAGGATTTCTGGCCCAAGCGCTATGCCATCTGGGGGCGCCTGGTGGCGCATCAGCCTGGGCAGGTGGGGTTTTCGATCATCGACCGGAAGGCCCTCGGGCGCTTCATGCCACCGGTTTTCCCGGGCGCCAGCGCCGATAGCCTGGAGGCGTTGGCCGGCCTGCTCGGTTTGCCTGTACAGGCGTTCCTCGAAACCGTGCATGCCTACAACCGAGCCTGCCAGGTGGGCACGTTCGACCACACCCGGCTGGACGACTGCCACACCGTTGGCCTGGAGCCGGTGAAAAGCCACTGGGCGCGCCCGATCGATACGCCTCCCTACTACGGCTACCCGCTGCGCCCTGGCGTGACTTTCACCTATCTGGGGCTGCGCACCGATGAAACCGCCGCCGTGCATTTCGACGGGCGTCCCAGCCCGAACCTGTTCGTTGCTGGCGAGATGATGGCGGGCAATGTACTGGGCAAGGGCTACACCGCAGGTGTCGGCATGTCCATCGGCACCGCTTTCGGCCGTATCGCCGGGACCAGCGCCGCTGCGGCGGCGGGTTACCAACATCCAGAAAAAGAGAACCGCCATGACTGCGCAACTGCCTGAACCACGCCAGCCTGATGCCGCCGGGGCGGCCCTCGAACTGATCCCGGTGTTGAACGTCGAGGAGCGGGAAGTGGACCGGCAAATGCGGATATGCAACGCCTGTCGTTACTGCGAAGGCTTCTGCGCAGTTTTCCCGGCAATGACCCGCAGCCTGGAGTTCGGCAAGGCCGATATCCATTACCTGGCCAACCTGTGCCACAACTGCGGCGCCTGCCTGCATGCCTGTCAGTACGCACAGCCCCACGAATTCGCCGTCAACGTGCCCCAGGCGATGGCCAAGGTACGCGGGCAGACCTACGCCGAGTACGCCTGGCCGGCCGTCTTCGGGCGGCTGTACAGGCACAACGGCACCTATGTCGCCACCGCATTGGCTGTAGCCTTGTCGCTGTTCCTGCTGCTGACCTTGTTCGTCAACGGCACGCTGCTGCCGGGGCGATTGGCGGGTAATTTCTATGCGGTTTTCCCGCACAACACCCTCGCGTTGATGTTCGGTAGCGTGTTTGCCGCTGCAGCTCTGGCCTTGGCGGTGGCAGTACGTCGCTTCTGGCGCTCGGTCTCGCCTGCCGAGACGCTGGCGCAACCCGCCAAAGGGGCGCTGTTCGAGGCATCGAGCGCGGTGTTGAGCCTGAAGTACCTGGACGGTGGGCATGGCCAAGGTTGCAACAATGCCGATGATCGCTACACGCTCTGGCGCCGTCGCTTCCATCACTTCACCTTCTACGGCTTCATGCTGTGCTTTGCCGCCACGGTGGTCGCCACCGGGTATCACTACCTGCTGGGCCAGCAGGCGCCGTACCCGCTGTTTAGCGCACCGGTGTTGCTCGGCACCCTGGGCGGAATTGGCTTGATCGTCGGGCCGGCCGGGCTGTTGGCGCTGAACCTGCGCAGGGCGCCGGAGCAGGGCGATGTTGCCCAGCGGCCCATGGATCGGGCGTTCATCCTGCTTCTGCTGCTGGTCAGCGCCACAGGCCTTGCGTTGCTGGGCCTGCGTGATACCGCAGCGATGGCGATCCTGCTGGCGATCCATCTGGGCACCGTGATGGCGCTGTTCATCACGCTGCCCTATGGCAAGTTTGCCCATGGCCTGTTCCGCAGCGCGGCACTGCTGAAGTTCGCGATCGAGAAACGCCGGCCCAACGAGCTGGGTCTGGGAGGGGAGTGAACCATGCACGCAGCCGGTTTTTCCTCTGTGCCGCAACGCGCGAGATGCAAGGTGTTTCGCTTACCGGTTGGGCCACTTGTCCAGCAGGATCGACACGAACTTCTCCGCTGCTGGCGACAGCGACGCCCCTCTGCGATAGACCAGCCCCAGGGTGCGGGTGACCTGGGGTTCGATCAGCGGCACGCTGACCAACGTCGGGTGGTCGGCGTTGGGCATGGCCAGGCTGGGCATGGCCGACACGCCCAGCCCGGCTTCGACCATGCCCAGCGAGGTGGACAGGTGCTGAACCTCATAAAACCACTTGGGCCGCAGGTTGAGCCCGGACAGCGCATGGTCCAGCAACATCCGGTTGCCGCTCAACCGGCCTACGCCGATCAGGCGGTAGTCGGCCAGTTCTGTCCAGGTCACGGCGTCGCGGTTCGCCAGCTTGTGGTCCCTGCGGCAGGCCAGCACGAAATGTTCCTGTACCAGGGAGACGAATTCGATGTCCGGGTGCTGGCCGCTCATCATGTTGATGCCGAAATCGGCCTCACCGCGCAGCACGGCTTCGAGCCCGTCGTTGGCGCTGAGGTCCAGCAGGCGGATGCGGATCTTCGGGTATTGCTCGTTGTAGTCGCGGATCACCGACGGCAGGAAATAGAACGCCGCGGTCGGGATGCAGGCGAGGGTGACCTGCCCGGTCTGGCGTTCTGCGAGTTCGCGAATGCTCAGGATCGAGTCTTCGAAGTCATCCAGCAGGCGCCTGGCCTTGGGCAGGAAGTCACGCCCGACGCTGGTAAGGCTGACGCGACGGGTAGTGCGTTCCAGCAGCGAAGTGCCCAACCCTTCCTCGAGCTTTTTAATCCGCCGGCTCAGGGCGGGTTGCGACAGGTGCAACGCTTCTGCAGCCTCGTGGAAGCTGCCGAGTTCGGCGATTTTCACGAAAGATCGTATGTCTTGCAGCTCATATTCCATCTCGGATCGCTCTTCGGCCCTGGGTCGGTATTGATGCTTGAATCGGAACAATAGCTACGATATTTGCATTGGATTGATTTATCCATCCCTGTCAATCTTTTGTCCACAGCATCAATGATGTCCATTGATCAACAAGAGTGCGAAATCATGCAACGAATTCCTTGCGTACTCATGCGCGGTGGCACCTCCAAGGGCCCGTTTTTCCATGCATGGGACCTTCCTGCCAATGTGGTCGAACGCGACGAATTGCTGATCAACCTGATGGGTTCCGGGCATGAACTGGAAATCGACGGCATCGGTGGCGGTAGCCCGCAGACCAGCAAGGTTGCGATTGTCAGCCCTTCGCTGCATGCCGACGCTGACGTCGACTACCTGTTCGTGCAAGTCATGGTCGCCCAGCGCCGGGTCGATACCGCACCCAATTGCGGCAACATGCTGTGCGCCGTTGGCCCGTTCGCCATCGAGCAAGGTCTTGTCAAAGGCCAGGACGGCAAGACGCTGGTGCGTATCCGCAACCTCAACACCGGCACTTTCGTCAATTCGCTGGTGGAAACCCCCGGCGGCATCGTGCGCTACGAAGGCCGCACGGCGATCGATGGCGTACCGGGCACTGCCGCCCCGGTGCACCTGACCTTCCTCGATGCGGTCGGCAGCAAGACCGGCAAGCTGTTCCCGACTGGCAAGGCCAAGGATGTGATCGACGGTGTAACGGTTACCTGCATCGACATGGCCATGCCGATGATGGTGGTGGAGGCCAGCCAGCTGAGCGTCACCGGCTCGGAAACCCCGGCCGAACTCGATGTCAACGGCGGATTGCTCGAGCGCCTCGAGGCATTGCGCCTGAAGGCCGGCAAGGCCATGGGCCTGGGTGATGTCAGCGGTATGGTCATCCCCAAGCCTGTGCTGGTGTCCAAGCCCCGCTATGACGGCACATTGCAGGTTCGCTACTTCATGCCGCACAACTGCCACCGCGCCCTGGCCATCACCGGAGCGATAGGGTTGGCGACTGCCTGCGTCAGCCCAGGTACGGTAATCGGCGATTTACTGGGTGAGGGCGCCGAGCAACTGACCGAGGTGCGCCTGGAACATCCCGGCGGTGGTATCGATGTCGCGCTGTCACGCAGCGGTGCCGATGGCAAGACGATCCAGGCCTCGGTGGTGCGAACTGCACGGCGGCTGTTCTCTGGCTTCGTTTATGCCCCTACATTCCGCAGGTTGGCGGGGTAGGCCCAGGCGTTAGTCCAGACCTGTACATTCGCAACAAGCGCATCCGCACAATTTCAACAATGGGTGATGCCTCATGAGACTCGCCAAATCGCTGTACTTCCAGATCCTCTGCGCCGTCCTGCTGGGCGTGGTGGTCGGTCACTTCTGGGCGCAACAGGCCGTTGCGCTCAAGCCGCTGGGTGATGCTTTCATCAAGCTGATCAAGATGATGATTGCGCCGGTGGTCTTCTGCACCATCGTCACCGGCATTGCCGGAATGACCGACAAGCGCTCCCTGGGGCGTTTGATGAGCAAGACCTTGCTGCTGTTTCTGGTATT
Source organism: Pseudomonas sp. NLJ1 (assembly GCF_049486705.1). Taxonomy (NCBI): domain Bacteria; kingdom Pseudomonadati; phylum Pseudomonadota; class Gammaproteobacteria; order Pseudomonadales; family Pseudomonadaceae; genus Pseudomonas; species Pseudomonas sp. NLJ1. The sequence goes on from NZ_CP137735.1 coordinate 5,221,511, forward strand.
GACCGTCATCAGCCTGATGATCGGCCTGGCAGCGGTGTACCTGTTCCGACCTGGTGTCGGCATGAACATCGACCCGGCCACGCTAAGCACCGAGGGGCTCGGCCAGTACGCCGCGTCTGCGGCGAAGCTGAGCGTGGTCGACTTCTTCATGCATATCATTCCCGACACGTTCATCGGGGCGTTCAACAAGGGTGAAGTATTGCCGGTGCTGTTCATCGCGGTGCTCAGCGGTTTTGCCCTGTCGTCGATGGGCGAGAAGGGCAAGCCGGTACTCGATGTGCTGGAGTCTGCCTCGACCATGGTGTTTCGCATCTTCGGCTACCTGATGCGCTTCGCCCCGGTCGGTGCCTTCGGTGCCTTGGCCTTCACCGTCGGGCAGTACGGCGTGACGTCCCTGGGAGCATTGGCCAAGCTGGTCGGTACGCTCTACATCGCCTGTGCGTTTTTCGTCCTGGTGGTGCTCGGTGGTATCTGCCGTGCCCACGGCTTCAGCCTGTGGAAGCTGCTGCGCTACTTCCGCGAGGAGTTTCTGGTGGTGCTCGGCACCTCGTCCACCGAGCCCGTGCTGCCACGCATGCTGGAAAAACTGGAGAAACTGGGCTGCAAGAAAGGTGTGGTCGGGTTGGTGCTGCCAACCGGTTACTCCTTTAACCTCGACGGTACTGCCATCTACCTGTCGTTGGCGGCGGTCTTCATCGCTCAAGCCTGCAACATCGACCTGAGCCTGGGTCAGACGGTGACGATGCTGGCGATCATGCTGTTGTCGTCAAAAGGCGCAGCGGGTGTGACCGGTAGTGGCTTCGTTGCGCTGGCCTCGACCTTGACTGTCATTCACGACATCCCGTTGGCAGGGCTTGCCTTGCTGATCGGCATCGATCGCTTCATGTCCGAGGCGCGTGCCCTGACCAGCCTGGCCAGCAACGCCGTGGCCACCGTGGTGATCTCGCTGTCGGAGAATGCCTGTGAACGGGAAACCTTGCTGCGCCGCCTGAACGGCATTCCGGCTGTACCGGACAAGGCGGATAGTGCGCAGGCCGACTGGTCTGCCGAGCCTCGTCATCACGGCTGAAAAGCCTCTTCCACACCCATTGTTGACTTAGAATCCCACTCAGCATCCCAGCGATGCCGAGTGGGGTAGGGGGCCGTCTGCCTTGCCGATGGCCGCAATAGAATAAAAACAAGAGAAAAGACCATGCTCGCACTCCTGGGCCTGATCATGGTGGTGACCTTCACCTACCTGATCATGAGCAAACGCTTGTCGCCAATCGTTGCGCTCACTGTGGTACCCATCGTCTTCGCAGTGATCGGCGGCTTCGCCCCCGAACTGGGCAAGATGATGCTCGATGGCCTGAAAATGGTGGCGCCCTCGGCGGCCTTGTTGCTGTTCGCCATCCTGTTCTTCGGCCTGATGATCGATGCCGGCCTGTTCGACCCGCTGATCCGCAAGATCCTCAAGCGCGTCAATGGCGACCCAGTCAAGATCGCCATCGGTACGGCGCTGCTGTCGCTGCTGGTGGCACTCGACGGTGACGGCACCACTACCTATATGATTACCTGCGCGGCCATGCTGCCGCTGTACAAGCGCATTGGCATGAACCCGATGATCCTGGCCACGGTGTCCATGCTGTCGTTGAGCATCATGAGTGGCATGAGCCCTTGGGGTGGGCCGGCCACCCGGGCCATCGCCGCGCTTGGGCTGGATGCCACCGAGTATTTCATCCCGATGCTGCCGACCGTGATCGGCGGTGCCGCCTGGGTGGTATTCACCGCCTACCTGCTGGGCCGTGCCGAGCGCCGCCGCATCGGCAACATCGCCCTGGAGTCGGGTGGCGGCAACTGCTACATCAAGGAAATCCTCGGCGACAACCCGCATAAGCGCCCACGCCTGGCGTACGTGAACCTGGTGTTGGTGATTGCCGTCATGGTGGCGCTGGTGATGGGCGTCATGCACTCCGCATTGTTGTTCATGATCGGTTTCGTGCTGGCGCTGATGATCAACTACCCGCAGCTGGACCTGCAGAAAGAGCGCATCCTCGCCCATTCGGGCAACGCCATGACCGTGGTACTGCTGGTATTCGCCGCAGGCATCTTCGCCGGGATCTTCTCCGGTACCAAGATGGTCGATGCGCTGGCGCAGACGCTGGTCGACTGGATCCCGGAGGCGTGGAGCCACTGGTTCCCGCTGGTGGTGGCGCTGACCAGCATGCCACTGACCTTCGTACTGTCCAACGACGCTTACTACTTTGGCGTGGTGCCGATCCTTGCCAACGCTGCGGCTGCCTACGGCATCGACCCGGTTGAAATCGCCCGCGCCTCGGTGTTGGGGCAGCCGGTGCACCTGATGAGCCCTCTGGTGGCCTCGACCTTGCTATTGGTGGGCATGGTCGATCGCGACATTGGCGACTTCCAGAAGGCGACCGTGAAATGGGCGGTACTGACATCACTGGTCATCACCGCACTGGCCTTGCTCACGGGTGCGTTGTCCTTCTTCGTCTGATCTGCCTCGGGCGCTGCTGGCGCCCACCTCATCCAAGAACAACAACAGAGTATCGAACATGTCCCGAACTGTTTTCCGTGGGGCCACCTGTGGCCTGCTCTGCGGCTGGCTGCCTGTGGCCGGCGCTGCCGGATTCATCGACGACGGCAAGCTCAAGCTGCAGCTGCGCAACGTTTACTTCAACGAAAACTTCCGCGACGAACAAGGCATGAGCGCCCGCGCTGCTGCAAATGCAAAGAGCGAGCGGGTGGAATGGGCACAGGGTTTCCTGCTCGACTACCAGTCAGGGTTCACTCAAGGCCCGCTGGGTCTGGGGCTGGATGCCCTGGGGCTTGTAGGCGTAAGGCTCGACTCGGGCCGCGGACGCAGCGGTACCGGCTTGCTGCCGGTGCATGACGATGGCCGTGCCGCGGACGAGTTCGCCAGTGCCGGGGTGACGGCCAAGGCGCGACTGGGGCAGACCGTGGTCAAGCATGGCACCTTGCTGCCGAAGACACCGGTGCTGGTCTACAACGATGCGCGTTTATTGCCGCAGACCTACCAGGGCACGCAACTGACCAGTACCGATGTCGATGGCCTGACCCTGACAGCCGGCCACCTGGACCGCTTCAAGCAGCGGGACTCCTCCGACAGCACCGGCCTGTTCCTGGATGGTTACAGTGGCAGCGAGTCTGGCGATTTCAGTTTTGCCGGGGCCGACTATGCCGCCAGCAAGCAACTGCGCTTGAGCTATTTCCACGGCCAGCTCGAACACTTCTATCGTCAGGACTACTTAGGCCTGGTCCACGACCTGCCGTTGGCCGGCGGTGTGTTGACCACCGACTTGCGCTATTTCAAGAGCCGCGACAGCGGGGCCGCTCATGGTGGTCAGATCGATAACGACATGTTCAGTGGGCAGCTGTCCTACGCTCATTCCGGGCACACCTTCGGCGCCGGTTACCAGATTCTCGACGGCGAGGCTGGGTTGCCATACATCAGCGGCGCGACGGTCTACTCGTTCAGCAACGTTGGCATCGGCAAGTTCATCGAGGAGGAAGAGAAAACCTGGATGGCGAGCTATGCCTACAACTTTGCAGCGGCCGGTATCCCCGGGCTGACCTTCATGGCGCGCCACCTGAGCGGTGACAACGGTCGCTCGGCTGATGCCGGGCTGAGCGAGTGGGAGCGTGACGTGGAGCTTGCCTACGTGGTGCAATCCGGGCCTGTGAAAGGTCTGGGTGTGAAGCTTCGCAACTACGTCTACCGCTCTGACTTTTCCCGAGGGCGCGACAGCAACCGGATCTACCTGACCTACGATATTGCGATCTGGTAATGCGGCCATGCGAGCATGCATGCCTCGAGGTGCTTGCTCGCATGCGTTTCATGCTTTGGACGGCTGTGGCGCTTTCTTGCCCAGTCGGATCAGCTCATTGGAGAAGCACAGGCCGAAGAGAATCAGCCCGGCCCCCAGGTACAACGTGTCCCGCGGTACTTCATTGAGCACCACGAACGCCAGCAGTGCGGCAAACAGCGGCTCGGTCAGCTCCAGCGCCTGGACTTGCGAGGGTTTCAGGTACTCGATGGCCCTGGTGGTACAGAAGAAGCCGAGGATAGTCGGCAACGCAGCCAGCGCCAGCAATGCCAGGACCGCTCCCAGCGACAGTTCACCAATGATGAACCCATCGGTTGCAGCCGGCATCAGCAGGTAGAGGCTGCCGAAAAACAAGAGTTGCCGAGTGAAATGCAGCCCCCCGGAAACGCCCATGTGCTTCATGGCAACCGAAAATGCGCCATAACCGCAGCCTCCGATCGAAGCGAGTACTGCACCTTGCAGCGTAAAGCCTTGTTCCAGGTCGGCGCCAAAAATCACGGCAATGCCAGCTATGGTCAAACCGGCGCCTACCGTCGCGTTGGCGGTGATCGGGTCCTTCAGGACTATCCGTCCCAGCAATATCGAAGAAATGGACGCGCTTGCCATCAGGATCACCACGACGCCTGCTGCGGCGTAATGGCTATAAGCCGAGGTTTCAAAGTGGAACAACACAAAAATGCCGAGAAATGCGCAAACGGCGGCATGGAACCACTTGGCCGTACGCAGGGGCCGCTTTAGAAACAGGAGCAATGCTGACAGCAACAGGCAGCCGAGGACTGTTTTTATCAGGGCGATGCTGCTGGAGCTGAACCCACTGTTCATCAACACTTTGCTGAGTACACCGATCGTTGCATTCAGTGCAGCGGCGCAGAGTGCAAAGAGTACGCCTTTGCCGAAATGAGATTGCATTTGTACATTCCTTGTCATTGGCTTTATGCCTTTGCCCGGTCGACATGCAGGCGGTTGCGGCCCGCCTGCTTGGCGATATAGAGCGCCTGATCGGCGCGTTCAATCAGCGATGGCGGGTTGTCGAGGACCGTTCCATCGGCGCAGGCGATGCCGATACTGGCGGTCACATGCCCGAAAGGGCTGCCTTGGTGAGGGATGGCCTGCAAGGCCAGGCGCTCGAGCATCAGCCTGGCAACGACGGCTGCTCCGTCGTTGTCGGTATCGGGCAGGATCACCGCCATTTCCTCACCCCCGTAGCGTGCCAGCAGGTCGCGAGGGCGACGGATGCAGGAAGAGAGCAGGGAAGCGATCTGCTGCAGACAGGCATCGCCAGCCGGGTGCCCATAGGTGTCGTTGTAGCGTTTGAAATGGTCGATGTCGATCATCAGCAAGGCCAGCGTGGTGCCGTTTCGATGGGCCGTGCGCACTTCCTGGGTCAGTGCCTCGTCAAAGCAGCGCCGGTTGGCGAGCCCCGTCAGCGCATCGTGCATCGCCAGGCTTTCGAGCCGTTGGTTACTGTCCAGCAACTGCTGTTGGGTCAGTCGAAGTTCGTTTTCGACTGCGCTTCGCCGGCTCATGGCACGGATCAGCAGCCAGCCAATGGCTCCGATCAATGCCAGCAGCGCAGCGACCACCAGCGACGACAGCAGCGCCTCGAGCCGCCAGGCCGAGAGTGCTTCCTGCTTGCCCAGCGCGACCGTTGTCACCAGGGGTAGCTTGTCGCTCTTGCGAAACGCATAGAGGCGCTCCACGCCGTCCAGGCTGGAGGTAAACGATGCAGTGCCCGCTGACTGGTCGACGAGATACTTGGTGAAGATGGGCGACTTGGAGAAGTTGCGCCCCATGTCCTGTTCCCGAAACGGGTAGCGCACCAGCATGGAACCGTCGGTATAGGCCAGCCCGATGGCCCCCTCATGGCCGACATCCAGTTTGCCGAAAAGCTGCAGGAAGTTCTCCACGCCAAGCGTCATGGCAACGACGCCGGCAAACTCGCCGTGGTCATCGTTGAATCGCCGGCTGATGGTGATCACCCATTCCTGGTTGACGCGGCTACGGATTGGCAGCCCGATGAAGGGGTCGCGGGATGGGTCGTCACGGTGATGTATGAAAAAGGCCCGGTCGCTGCTGTTGGCCCCATCGGGCATCGGACGGTTGGACGACATCAGCCAGCGTCCATCCCTGGCGTAGATCGTGATGCCGCTCATCGGCGGCATCAACGGTTGCTGACGCTTGACCAGCTGACTCAGGCGTTCGATCTGCGCAGGCCCGGCGCCTTCGGTTTCCAGGCGCTCGACAAGGCCGAGCAGCAGCATCGAACTCTGCCGGACGATACCTTCCGAATAGGTGGACAATGCCTGGGTCAGGTTCAGGCCATGGACATTGACGTCTTCCAGGGCGCGCTCTCGCGAAGCCATGACCTTCCACAGCGTCAACGAGGCGAGTGAGCAACCGATGACCGATAGCAGTAGCACAACGAGGTGGATGTCACGCTTCACGTCAATTCACACGCCTTTTTCCCTTAAAGACCAAGTTGAAAGTCGACACGCTTTGACTAACTGGAAGGTCAGGAAGTAACTATCTGGTTCGCGTGCAATAATATAACAGCTAAATTGCTGGAATGTCCGACAGAATTACCGCTGCTCCGGAAAATCCCGTCTCTTATCTTCCGGCAGGGTTTTCAGAAGTTTGAGCATAACGATTGGGCAAGTAACCCTGGACGTGGCGCACGGTCTTTTCCAAGGTTCGCGCCATATCGGGATGTGCCAGTTGATACTTTCGTTCCAGTTGCTGGCTGTCACTCATGTCGAAGCGCTGCGTCTGGATGAAGTTCAATGACTCGGCGCTGATCGAGAGTCGGGTGGCCAGCCCGGGAATCGCCAGTAGCCACCTGAGCAGCCCTATGGGTACATGGTGCCGGGGCGCCTTGATATCCAGCGTTTTTGCCAACTGCCCGAGCATTCCCTGCAGGTTCGGGGTGTTCTCGTAGAGCGCCAGCACCTGCCGGTTGGCCATCGAAGGGTCGAATGCCACGCAGGTCATCATCTTTACCAGGTAATCGACGCTGACCAAGGGCAACCAGTGCCTGGCGGAACCAGGGACAGCCTTGAACCGGCCCAGTGCCAGATTTCGAATGAGGTCGGCCAGAGGCTGCGCTTCAGGGATATGCCCGCTTTCGCTGTGGCCACACACCGTGGCAGGATGAACGATCGTGTAATCCGCACCTACTTCCTGCATGTAACGGATGACTGCGAAATGGGACTCCAGCTTGCTGCCCTCGTAGCCACCAACGCGGCCGTAGACTTCGGGCCAATTGGTGTTTTCAGGGCACTCGTTATCAACCCCGATGCTCGCAAGGTGGGTAAGATTCTGCACCATGTAACCGCCCACCATCAGCAAGCGGATATGCTGGCTCGCCGCGAGCCTGGCGACTCTCAGCGCCCCTTGTACATTGACTGCGCGGGCCTGCTCCATTGTCAGGCCCCAGGTAAACTGCGCCGCGAGGTGGAAGAATACAGCGGCCGAAGACACGCATTGCTTGTCTGCTTCGCTGAGTCCAAGTTCTTCCCGGCTGATATCTCCTTCGACTGCATGGATATACGCGGGGTTACCTCCCAGTCGGCCTACCTGCTCTTTGAGGCGCTCGATGTTTTCAGGGTTGCGCATGAGCACCCAGGTCTTGTGCCCTGTCGCAGTAAGATGGGCCAATAGATGTTGACCCACAAACCCACTGCCGCCTGTGACGAAGCATTCCACGCTCATATCTGAATCCTTGTCTGGATGATGGGCGCAGGCTAAAGTGTCGAGCGTACTCTACAGTCAAGGAATTTTTACTGTGAATGTTGGAGAGTTGGAGCGCAGGAGTGGAGTTGGCCGCCATACATTGCGCTATTACGAGCAACTCGGGCTGATCGTGGCCCATCGCCAAGCCAACAACTACCGCAGCTACAGCGACCAGACCGTGGTTGACCTGGCCTTTATCCAGAGTGCCCAGAGCGGCGGTTTTTCACTCGCCGAGATCGGCGACATCCTTGCGGCCAAGCGGGGTAATACGATCGATTGCGCGCAAGGTGCGGCCTTGGTGACCAGCAAGATGGCCGAAATTCAAGCGAAGATCACCACGCTGCAAGCCGCCTATGCCTTTTTGGACACAGAGCGTGCGAAGCTGGAGGAAAGCGCCATTGCCAACGGGCTGACCATTCCTCACCTTCCCAAGATTTAGCATGGCTCGATGCTGTAGCTTGTTTATTCGCAATTATTTCTCATTTACACTTGTGTCTTGTTTCGGGGCCTACCCCTTATTCAGGATGCATCGTGTCGTTCGATCCCGCCAAACCGACGTTGCTGTCTACATTGGTACGTCACTATGACGAACTGGTGGACCACATTCGCCGACGCTTCGGCGACAGAAGCATGGCGCGCGATGTAGTGCACGACGTGTGCGTGCAGTTGCTTGAGCGCGGCGAGAAAGAAGACGTTCGCACCCCACTGGCCCTGCTGCGAAAAATCTCCCACGACGCCGCCGTGAGTCGCTATCGTAGCGATCGCCGCCGAGGCGCGTGGGTAGAGGCAATCTCCGAGCTGCCTGAAGTGGCCTGCCCGGCAGCCACCCCGATGACCAGGTATGACACCGCGCGCGAGTTTCAACTGCTCGTCGACGCTATCGCAGGCCTCCCACCTCGCTGCCAGGCTGTTTTCGTCATGCACAAGATTCACGAAATCCCCCAGGCAGAAGTAGCCGCTCGCCTCGGTATTTCCATCAAGACTGTGGAAAAGCACCTGCGCCTGGGGTTGGCAGCGTGCAGGCAACGGCTTGGGCGCGATGAGGTGCATCCATGACCAAGCAGCCCGAACAGGCGCCATTGGACGAGGCTCTGGGGCGCCATCGTGACGAACTCAAGCAGCTGTTCCCCATGCCGCCGTCCAAGCCAGCGCCTTCGAAAGCGGTAAAGACCGCCGGTATCACGCTAGCGGTCGCGATCGCCTTTGCAGCCCTGGCCTGGCTGAACCCTGCCTACAAGAGCGAGCGTTTCGCTACCGCCATTGGCGAGCGGCGCGCTGTGCTGTTGAGCGATGGCAGCAAGCTGCTGCTCGACAGTGGCACGCATGTCGATATCAGTTGGCGTCTGCTCAGCCGCGAAGTCGATCTGCGCGCAGGGCAGGCCCTTTTCGATGTATCCGAGGCCGTGTACCGCCCCTTCGTGGTGTCCGCTGGCCTGGCGAAAGTCGAGGTGCTCGGTACGCTGTTCAATGTCAGGCGCCTGGATAACGACGCGGTGCGTGTGACCCTGGCCCGTGGGCGCGTGGACGTCGCCGTGGCTACTGCAGCACAAGCGCCTGTCACACTCAAGCCAGGGCAACAGGTCGACTCGATTGGCGGGCAACTGATGCCGGTTGCGAAGGCCGACGCTTCCAAGGCGATGGCATGGAAAGATGATCGCATCGTGTTCGAGCAGACGCCGCTGGATGAAGCCGTGTCGTTGCTGCGCCACTATCGCAAGGCCCCCATCGAACTGAGCGACCCAGGCCTGGCCGCACTCAAGGTGACGGGGGTATTCGAGGCGCACAATGTCGACCTGCTACTGGGCTTGCTACCGAGCATCCTGCCCGTCGCCGTGCTGCAACAAGGGGATGGCAGCGTCCGGATTCAACGCAAACCGATAACAAAATAATTCTCAGGCGCAGGTAGGGTTTCTCGATTCTCATGGCGGCTAGTGAAAAAGCCCACCTATAAAAAGGAACTCGAGAAGTGCTCTTTCCCCTCCGCAGTCGCCAGCTACGCCTGTCATTGCTTGCCAGTAGCCTGCTCATCGCAATGTCAGCCCAGGGCCGGGAAAAGGTGAACGTGGATCTCCCCTCCGCACCGCTGGGCGAGGCCATCAACGCGCTCGCACAGCAGTCTTCGGTACAGATCATTTTTGCCAGCGATCTCGGTGCAGGCCGAAACGCACCTGCGCTGAAGGGGCGGTTCACACCCGAGGAAGCACTTCAAACGCTGCTCAAGGACAGTGGCTTGCAGGTACAGGCCAAGGATGAGCGCACGTTCGTCATCGTCGCGCAGGGTGCCCCTGCATCAAGCCCGGAAATCCAGAGCGGGCCCGTGGAAATGGCGCAGATGGAAATCACCGCCTCGCGCACCAGCAGCAGCCTGGTTTCCGCAACGCGGCAATCCACCGTTCTCGAGCATGAACAACTGCAGGAACTGCGCCAGGGTTCGGAGAGCCTGGCCACGGTACTGGCCAAGGCGATTCCCGGCATGTCCGACTCCAGCCGTACCGTCACCGAGTATGGCCAGACCCTGCGCGGGCGCAGCATGCTGGTCATGGTTGACGGGGTGCCGCTCAATACCAACCGCGACTCTTCGCGCAACCTGGCCAACATCGACCCGGCACTGATCGAACGGGTCGAAGTCATTCGTGGCAGCAGCGCCATCTACGGCAGCGGCGCCACGGGGGGCATCATATCCATCACCACACGGCCTGCAGGTGGCGAAAACCGTGCCGAAACCAGCCTGAGCGCCACCTCGCCACTTACCCGCCTGGGCAGCGATGGCCTGGGTGGCCAGTTCCAGCAATATTTCGCAGGCTCTCAGGGCGCGGTGGACTATTCGTTCGACTTCGGTACCCGCCACATCGGTGCCTCGTACGATGCGCACGGCGACCGGATCGCCCCGGAGCCCAGCCAAGGCGACCTGTTCGATTCGAACATCTACAACATTGGCGGCAAGCTGGGGCTGCACATCGACGAAGACCAGCGAATCCAGCTCGCAGTCAGCCACTACGACGCCCGCCAGGACACCGACTACGCAACCGACCCAAGCGTCGCCAGGCTCCCCGCAGGCTCCGTGCCGGCCAATGCGATCAAAGGGCTGGATCTCGACGAACAGAACCGCATTCGCAACACGCTGGTGAACCTGGAGTACGAGAATCTCGACATTCTCGGAAGCCGGCTTTCTGCCCAGATGTACTACCGGGACTACTTCACCCGTTTTACCCCGTTCGACGCCCGGGCCGTTGCCACCCGTGGCGGCAACGTCGACCAGATCATGCAGAACAGTGAGGTCTTCGGCAGCCGCCTGACCCTGCGCACGCCACTTGGCGAAAGCGGCAGTACCGAGCTGGTGTGGGGTGGCGACTATAACCAGGAACGCAGCGACATGCCGCTCGATGTCTTCGACCCTGCGGCTTATGACGCCAGTGGCGGCCTGGTATTCGACAAGATCGGCAAGCTCACCTACATGCCCCCGCTGAGGACGCGAAGCGCCGGTGCGTTCGCCCAGCTACAGCATCGCTTCGATGAGCATTGGTCTGTCGACGGCGGCCTGCGCTACGAATACTCCACCGCCGAATTCGATGACTTCATCCCATTGTCCGAATCCGCGGCTGCCTCCCCGGTCGCAGTGAAGGGTGGCGACATTCATTACGATGCGGTGCTGTCGAACCTGGGCATCGTCTACTCACCGGTACTCGGCCAGGAAATCTACGCCTCCTTCAGCCAGGGCTTCCAATTGCCTGACGTGGGCATTCAGTTGCGCAATGCGCGCCGTGGTTTCGACATCGACGCATCGAACCTGGAACCGGTCAAAACCAACAACTATGAGCTTGGCTGGCGAGGAGAGCTAGGCAGCAACACCCTCGGTACCTTGGCGCTGTTCTACACCACCTCCAAACTGGGGGACGTGCAAAGTTTCAACAATGGCCTGATTCTGACCCGCACCAAGGAGCGTATCTACGGTGCCGAAGCCAGTGCCGATTGGCTATCGGATGATGCGGTGTGGGGCGCAGGGGGGAGTGCGACCTGGATGCGCGGGCGAGAAAAACCGGACGGCAAAGCTTGGCAGGACATGACCGGCTATCGCGTTCCGCCCCTGAAGCTGACCGCCTACGTTCAGTACAAGCCGACCCTGGATTGGAGCAACCGCTTGCAAGCCACGTTCTTCGATGCCAAGGACTACAGGCTCGATGGGGTGGACAGCTTTGGTCGGCATGAGGTAAGTACCTATACGACAGTGGACCTGGTCAGCCAGTACCAGATTTCCGCTGACGACAAGGTAAGCGTCGGCATTCAGAACCTGTTCAACCGCGACTATTACCCGCTCTACAGCCAATTGCTGCGCAATAACAACAACACCAGCCACTTGCCGGCACCAGGCACTGTGTTGACTGCCAGCTATACGCACAATTGGTAAGGTGGTGAGCAATCACCGGGCCGGTATCGGGCCCGGTGGTCATTGAAGCCTTCCTGGAAAACCGGTATTGACCTCGCCTTGAGCGCGGCGCTCGGGTTCCTGCTCGCCATGTTGCTGGGCGGGATATGGTTCGGCTACTGGATCCGTCAGGAGGGGTTGCAACTGACCCACCTGCTGCTGATGGTCTGGATCCTGCTGCACTTCGTCGTACTCAATGTGCGGTGGAGTTGATGGGGCGATGGATACTTGCAGGATGCCAGGAATGAGCAATAGATGAAGACGATGAGCGTAGGGTCAGCGTTGATAGCGACTGCTTTCTAGCCGAAGCAGACATCTGCTGTAGCCGCGGTCGAGCCGCAGCTGGCATGCTTGTCTGATCGCTAGCGGGAAGACGCAGGGAGTCTACGATGGAACGGTCTTGCATCACTTATTACCTGGAAATGACCTCGGCTTGCGAGCTGAAGGAAAAACCACAGCGTCACGACCTCCAGATCATCGAATGTGAAGTGCCTCAGGCGGAATTCAATCGGTTCCTCTACAAGCTGGTAGGAACGCCCTGGGAGTGGGGCGATCTTGATAGCTGGAGTAGTTCCCAATGGCAGGCGCTGGTTGAACAGGAGTGCCACCGTACATGGGTTGCCTATCACCGTGGTGCGATAGCCGGCTATTACGAGCTTTATCGCCCTGACGGCCGTAACTGCGAAATCCGCTACTTTGGCTTGGCGCCTCAGTTCCTGGGGTGTGGATTCGGCGGAGCGCTATTGAGCCACGCTGTTCGATCTGCGTGGGAATGGCATGGTACAGAGCGGGTATGGGTACACACCTGCACATTTGACCATCCTGCCGCACTGCAAAATTATCAGGCGCGTGGATTGCGTATTTTCAAGCAGGAGGAGGCGGAGCCAAGCCAATCATCGCTGGGTTGAAGCTGCTGGCCGCGAAAGGCAGCCATGGGCGTTAGCAGCCATTCGCGACTGACCGCTAACGACCCATAGCCGACGTTGCGTCTTACAGCGGACTTTGTGGGAGCGGGTTCACCCGCGAACACCGGCACAGCCGGTGCCATCCACCGCGGCGCCTGCTTCGCGGGTAAACCCGCTCCCACAGAGTGTGTGTCGCACTCACGAAGCCGGTTATTCTCAAGTGTCCGCTTCGGGTCGGTTGCAGCCATTCGCGAACGGCTGCCTTCGACCCATAGCTGCCGCTCATGGCCTCAGTAGAACGACAGGCGCTTCAACCATCATCGGCCGAGGATCGACTCACCTGTCGACATAGTGACGCGTCCCAAATAGCATGCCTCAATCCAATATGCCGAGCTGGTAAAATGATCTCAGACCCCGGTACACCAACTCTAGACCAGCTGAAAGTTCTCTTGACGGTCGTAGAAGTGGGAAGCTTCGCTGGCGCTGCAAGGAAATTGCATCGTGCAACGTCAGTAGTGAGCTATGCCATTTCCAATCTGGAGGTGCAGCTCGGCGTATCACTTTTTGACCGCAAGACGACACGTAAACCACAGCTGACAGAGGCTGGCCGTACAGTATTGGCCGAAGCACGAACCATCATCAACGGGGTCAACGGGCTGCGATCGAAGGTGTCTGGACTGCTGCATGGTCTCGAAGCAGAGGTGCATCTTGTTCTGGATGTAATGCTGCCAGCGGAGCGGGTCGTCGACGCGCTTAGTACTTTTAGGCAGGTGTTCCCAACCGTGGCTTTGCATCTACACATGGAAGCGCTCGGGGCGGTCACGCAACTAGTACTTGAGAAAAAAGCCGGCATTGGGATCAGTGGGCCCCTGGATACGGGGAGGGATGGCCTTGAGCGTGTCGGCGTAGGCAGTGTTGAGTTAGTACCCGTTGCAGCCCCGGCCCACCCACTCGCCCTCGCCGGCCGCAACGAGCCTGGGGCGGCAAGAAATCACGTCCAATTGGTGTTGTCAGATCGCTCAACGCTTACCGGGGACAGAGATTTTGCCGTAGTAAGCCCCCGCACCTGGCGGCTTGCGGACTTAGGCGCAAAACATATGCTACTTAAGGAAGGCATTGGCTGGGGCAACATGCCCTTACCTATGGTCCAAGCGGACCTCAATTCGGGACATCTTATCCATCTCGACCTGCCCGATTGCAAAGGCGGCTCTTACGCGTTTGACGCTATTTACCTTACTGATTCGCCGCCTGGGCCGGCTGGTCTATGGCTCATCCAACGCTTCGGTCAGCAAGCCGAAGCTCTCTAGACTTGTCGAATAAGTCGAATAAAACATTCGATATTCTTCTGGTTTTTAGCCAGGTAGCCCCCTGTTAGGCTGTGCTCATAGACCAGACCTGCGCTTCGGTGCCTGGCCTCAATGGTCACAATTTTCCGGTACCACGAGGTGAACCTATGTATTCGGCAGCCGAGCTTCTCAAACACCATTTCGAAACGTTTGTTGATAACCATGAAAAATGGAAATCCCTAATCGCCCCAGACATCGTCTGGGAGCTGCCCTTCGCCCCGAGTCTCGGTCACCCGGAAAAGCTGGTCGGCCGCGAGCAAGTGCTCAATCACGGCGCCTGGTTTGTCGGAGCGGTTGAATCGTTTCGATTCCACGATATACGTATTCAGCAATTCGCTGATTCACTGTCCGCCGTCGCGCAAGTCAAGGCGCAGGGGATCATCACTGAGACGGGTAAAACCTACTCACAAGAATATGTCCTTTTCGTTAGCGTTTCTGAGGGAAAGCTGACGCATATTCGTGAGTACTTCGATCCTGTCCAGGCATCTTACGCCTTGGACTCCCCCGTTGTGATGCCGGGCTAGCGCCCCTGCCTAATACACGAAAGAAGCAAAACTCCGACAGGCAAAGCAAGGTCGCCAAGGAGTCGGATGTCAAAAAGAGAGAGATTGGGACCGTCGAAAGCGACAACCAATTCCTGACTTGGAGACATCAAAATGACTGACTTCATCCCAACCCCAAATGAAGTGGCAGGCAAAGTGGTGCTGGTAACCGGCGCGGCTAGCGGCATCGGGAAGGCCATCGCCGAGCTCCTTCACAGCCGTGGAGCGAAAGTCATCGCCGAGGATATCGACCCGAAAGTCAACGCCCTTGAGCGTCCCGGCCTGGTTCCTTTCATCGCCGATATCACCGTTGACGGTTCTGCCGAGCAAGCGGTGGCGTTGGCGGTAGAGAAGTTTGGCAAGCTGGACGTCTTGGTCAATAACGCCGGTCGCATCCTATACAAGCCCCTCGTCGAAATGACCCGTGAAGATTGGGAATGGCAGATGCAAACCAACGTTACGGGGGCCTTTCTTCATTCCCGAGAGGCGATGAAGGAGATGATGAAGAACAAGAGCGGCGCGATCGTGAACATCGCCTCGTACGCGTCCTACTTCGCATTTCCCGGTATCGCGGCCTATACCGCGTCCAAAGGCGCCTTGGCACAGTTGACTCGTACCCAGGCGCTGGAAGCGATTGAGCATGGCATTCGGGTCAATGCCATTGGCGTGGGAGATGTGGTTACCAACCTGTTGAACCACTTCATGGAAGACGGTCGTGGGTTCCTACAAGAGCATGGCAAGTCCGCGCCGATCGGTCGAGCTGCAGCACCGGAAGAGATCGCCGAGATTGTCTCTTTCCTGGCTTCCGAGCGCGCCAGCTTCATTGTCGGTTCGGTGGTCATGGCCGATGGCGGCATGAGCGTCCCGGTAGGTTAATCCTTCGCGTTGTCCGCGTTGTGCTGCATTGGCAGCACAACGCGTTTTCTTGCTAGCAGACCTTTTCAGCGGAGGCGTTATGACCGCACCTCGAAAATCCGACTTTCCCCTCATCGACGTTCGCCAGCATCTGGAAACCGGGCCCATCGTCCTCGTGACCTCAGCCTGGAAGGGCGAGAGCAACATCATGACCATGGGATGGCACATGATGATGCAGTTCGATCCAGCCCTTTTTGGCTGCTACATCTGGTCGGGGAACCACAGCTACGAACTGATCCGCAACAGCCAGGGATGTGTGATTAACGTACCCACCCTGGAGCTGGCGGACCAGGTAGTCGCGGTGGGCAACAGTACGGGCAGTGACGTAGACAAGTTTGGTGAATTCGGACTTACCGCGACAGCGGCGACGCGGGTTGCAGCGCCGCTGATAGCCGAATGTTATGCCAGCTTCGAATGCCAGCTGTACGACTCGAAGCTGATTGGCGATTACGGCTTGTTCATTTGGGAAGTCGTCAAAGCGCACGTAGATCGCTCCGTGAAGCAGCCCAGAACGCTGCACTACAGGGGAGGCGGTCAATTCATGGTGGCTGGGGAAACCTTGGATTTTCGCCAGCAATTTCGTCCGCAGAACCTCTGACTGGCGTAGCCCACTCACTATTTACGGTATTGAGTGGGCGTGACGCCAACCTCACGTTTGAACACCTGCGAAAAATGGCTTGGGCTGCTGTATCCGACCTCCAAGCCTATATCGATTACGTTCCGATCCGTTTCGACCAGGAGCTGCCGGGCTCTTGCCATCCTCAGTCTGATAAAGAACTGCGACGGTGAATAACCAGCGGCTTTTTTGAACAGCCGGCTGAAGTGGTACTCGCTCATCCCAGCTATTTCGGCCAAGTGCCCGAGATTGAAATCCTCAGCCAGATTCGCCTCCATCGCCGACAGCACGCGGCGCAGCTTGTAAGCAGGCAATGCGTTGCGGCGCACGATATCGTCCGCTGAGCTGTCTAGGTAGCTGCGGGCTAGGTGAATGGCGATGCACTGGGCCAGGCCCTGCAGATAAAGAGGACTAGCCCTGTGCCCCGTCAGCTCCAGGCGAACTTGCTCCAGTAGAACGGACAACCCATCGTCACGCCCGCCTGAGACTTCACGTAGTCGAACCGCTTCCACAGACCCGCCCAAGACCTCATGGATGGCTTTTTCCAAAAGCGGGATGCCGAGGTAGATATGCATGACTTCAAATGGTTCTACACCGTCTACGTTCCAGCGCATCTCGTAAGGCCGTGCCGAAGTAGTCAAGAAGAAATCACCTTTGGACACTTGGCTACATTGCCAGTCGCCGTCAAGCTCACGCTCCTGAACGGCAGCATTCCCGGAGATGATCCACACGAGCAAGGGCTCAGCTACGGCGGGCACGATAAAGCTCTCTTCTTTACGCTCCCGGTTAAAGATCTGCACCAACATATCCCTGTCGGCCAGGACGTCCGAGGCGGCAAGCCGCTCACCCCGAATGTAAGCCTCCAAACCATGGGCTGAAGTCCGCTCTATGACATCCATGGGAATCGTCGCCTCAGTCAGTACGCCTGCTCAAACGAGCCACCTCGGACATTGGTCTCACAGGGTGGACTTGAAGTTCAAGCCTAGGCTTTCAATGGTGAAGGCCCATCGCGGACCCGTTTGGGGATGTAAAGAACCCGCTCTGGATGCGTGTTCTGAAAGGTAAAGGTCGAAAAAAAGCCGGAATGTCTCCATTCCGGCCGGGCCTTCAACGCTCGGGATATAGAATCATCCCTGCGTGATACAGCACGTTGCTACGAAACTCCCCGTCGGCAGTAAATCCGCTGTCATCCACATACTCGATGTGATCACCCTCTAGCCAGTATCGACCTTGGTACGCGCTTTGTTGCCCTCCGCGGGCTTCGTCATAGCGGCCGCCAGGCAAGAGCTCATGGCGAATGCGTCCGTCAGCCGTCACCCACATGCCAACGTATTTGTCCTGATCTCCAGATGGTTCACCCATGGCATTTTCCTCGCTGTCGACCCGACATTCAGAATGGACTTGCGGTTGGACGCACGATGAGTTCGCTGACATCGACATCCGCAGGCTGTTCTACGGCGTAGGCGATCGCCCGGGCAATCGCCGAGGCAGGAATCGCGATTTTGCGAAACTCGCGCATCTCGGCCCGCCCGCCCTCATCGGAAATGCTGTCGGCCAGTTCGGACTCGGTGACGCCTGGGGCGATGACGGTGACCCGGATGTCACCCCCCACCTCTTGGCGCAAACCTTCGGAAATGGCTCGTACGGCATATTTGGTAGCGCAGTACACAGCAGCGGTCGGGCTCACCGCGTAGGCTCCGATCGAGGCAATATTGATGATCTGACCGGCGCGCTGTTCTTGCATGAGCGGCAGCGTTGCGGCAATGCCGTGCAGGACCCCGCGAATGTTCACATCGATCATCCGATTCCACTCATCTACCTTGAGCGCTTCGAGTTTCGAAAGCGGCATGACGCCGGCATTGTTGATCAGCACGTCGACGCGTCCGTGCAGTTCGACAGCAAAGTCTATAAAGGACTGCATGTCATCCAGGTTGGTGACATCCAGCGCCAGGACATCAGCGATACCGCCTGCTGAACGAATCTCCTTGGCCAGAGTTCCCAGGCGATCGGTGCGGCGGGCGCCCAGGACCACGCGAGCGCCTTTGCTGGCTAGCAGGCGGGCTGTTGCTTCGCCGATACCACTGCTGGCGCCGGTTATCACGATGACTTTTTGTTCGATGCCGTGCATTTTTTCGTACTCCTGTTTCTGGCTTGAGGGGCCACCGCCGACAGGCAGGTGGTGAAGCAAGAGTAAGAAGCCTGAGTTGGGCTGGGTTATCCCATTCCTATGGCCAACATGCACGATCCTGCGTTAGTGGTCGGGGTTGGAGGTCATCGCGTTATCAGTGGGCAAAAGGGAAGATACTTTTCAATTTAATCGAACATAAACCAAGAAATTAACCGGCTATTCAGTTATGTGAGGCTGTTCCAAACTTACTCCTACCAGCGTTCCATTCCGGAATGCGTACATTAAGGAACGTATGCCATGCCTCACGCCACCACCGTTTCAAGCTCAGCCTCTCATCCTTCGGCTGCGACAGCTGGTGCCGCCGCACTAGTAGGTCGCGTTTTTCTGAGCGCGATCTTCATCCTCTCCGGCATATCCAAGGTAAACGCGCCGGCCATGATGATCGGCTACATCAGTTCAGTGGGTCTGCCGTTTCCTTCCTTAGCGCTGACGCTTGCCATTCTTGTGGAAATAGCCGGCGGTGTAGCTCTAGTCGCCGGCTATAAGACCCGTGTTGTCGCAGCAGGTTTGGCGCTTTTCAGTGTCCTCACCGCGGTGATCTTCCACAGTGCTCTGGCCGATCAAAATCAATTCATTCACTTCTTCAAGAACATCGCGATGGCCGGCGGTTTGCTGCAGATCGTGGCCTACGGCGCAGGCCGCTTCAGCTTGGATTCGCGTCGCCATTAACTGACGCGCGCTGTCAACCATCGACTTAGATAAACCATTACCTACAGACGGGGAAGTTCATGAAAGCTATACAAGTGGCAGAGTACGGTCAGGTTGAGCGGCTTGAACTGATAGAGCTTGAAGAGCTGGTGCCCAACGATGATCAGGTTCTGATTGACGTTGCTGGGAGCGGAATCAATCCGATCGACTGGAAAATTCTCTCGGGGGCCATGAAGCAGTTCATCCCAATGTCCTTCCCCTATACGCCGGGTGTCGAGGTTGCTGGCACCATTGCAGCTGTTGGAAAGAATATTCATGAATACGCTGTGGGTGATGAGGTGTTCGGATTCATTGGAATAGTCGGTGGTTACGCCACTCAGGCTCTTGCAACGCCCGATAGGCTTGCGCACAAACCCGATGGGCTATCACTTCTTCACGCCGGTGGAATTCCTGCCGCAGCGCTTACTGCTTGGCAGGCGCTGCACGAACACGCCGAAATCAAGCCAGGCCAGACTGTTTTGATTCACGGTGCCGCAGGAGGGGTGGGTAGTTTCGCGGTCCAGTTAGCACGGCTGGCCGGCGCTCATGTAGTGGCAACGGGCTCGGCCAGAAACCGAGACTACCTCCGATCACTCGGCGCCCATCAGTTCATTGATTACACCGCACAACAGTTCGAGAACCTCGTCAGCAATGTCGATATGGTGATTGATCTGATCGGCGGAGAAACTCAGGATCGGTCCTGGACGGTGATCAAGCGCGGTGGGGCGTTAGTCTCGCCTGTCAGCACACCCAACGCGCAGAAAGCTCTTGAGTACGGCGTAGTCGGCAAAAACTTCGCAACCCGGTCGGATGGGCGCCAGTTAGCGGTTATAGCGAAATTGTTTGCTGAGAAGAAGCTACACGCCGAGGTTGAGGTCGTTCCGCTTTCCAACGCGGCTGAGGCTTTGATGCTAAGCCGTGGAGGACATACTCGCGGCAAACTGGTGTTCGATGTGAATCGGTGATTAACCTCGAAGGCCCTGCGCTCGAGTAAATCTGCCAGAAGGCGGCCCTGTGCAGAAATATGCAAAAGCCTCGCAGGAACCAAATAACGGCCTGCTTATCGCCGCCGTAATCTAAGCCCAAGCAGAAAGCGAGCCCGCTACTGCCGCCGGCCATCAGAGCGACCGAGCCTGCAAAAAACAGGAATCCACGTCACGCTTTGCACTGACAACCGGCAACGAATCCATCGCAAATTACGGAGTCGCTGTCATGAAAACTGTACATACCATGATGATTGGAATCGCCTTGTCTGCTCTCAGCGCAGGTTCGATGGCACTGCCAGCCAAAGAAATTGGTGGTTGGACCGATCGGACCTGCAAAGAAGTGATGGCTCCCCTTGTGGCGGAGGGTGGTGCGGGTCGCCTTAATGACCGCCGTGTGGCTGAAGGTGGTGCGGATCGCCTTAATGACCGCCGTGTGGCTGAGGGTGGTGCTGATCGGCTGAATGACTGCCGTGTGGCTGAAGGTGGTGGGGATCGTCTCAATGACCGCCGCGTGGCCGAGGGTGGCGGGGATCGTCTCAATGACCGCCGCGTGGCCGAGGGTGGTGGGGATCGTCTCAATGACCGCCGCGTGTCCGAGGATGGTTCGGATCGCCTGAATGACCGCCGTGTGGCTGAGGATGGTTCGGATCGCCTGAATGATCGCCGTGTGGCTGAAGATGGTGCGGAACCTCTTAATGCCCGTAGAGTGGCTAAATTCGATACAGATTGCGTCACCTATGCCTGACGTATATAGCCCATCCTACCGAGAGCCCGGCCTGCCGGGCTCTTGCATTTGAAGGGTGTCCATTAGCATCTATCCAAAAGGCTGCGGACCAATTTATTCTCTGCAATAGAACAAGCCTAACGGGAGGTAATGGCAATGGATGATAGGGACGAAGAGCTGACGCGTCTGAGAGCCGAGCTAGCATCAACCATGCATCGTTATGCTCCCACCTACGGCGTGTTTGAGACGGGGATTGCTCCGCTGCATTTCATACGCAGTGATGCTCCAACCGATGTGATCCACACTGTACATAAGCCGGGGCTATGTATCGTTGTGCAGGGCCGTAAACAGGTGCAGCTGTGGGAAGAAAGCTACGTCTACGACCCTTTGAACTATCTGGTCGTCTCGGTAACCCTACCTCTCGCGGGTCAAGTGACAGAGGCATCCTCAGAAAAGCCCTATTTCTGCATCCGCCTGGATATTGACCCGGCAGAAATAGCTCAGCTAATTGCAGACGTCAGTCCTATCGGCGTTCCGAGCCAACAGCCCCACCGAGGGCTATATCTGGATAAGATCGATAGCTCCTTGCTCGATGCAATGCTGCGATTGGTACGTCTGTTGGATGTGCCATCGGATATACCTGCGTTGGCGCCGCTAGCACTCAGAGAAATTTTCTACCGGCTGCTGAAAGGCCAGCAGGGTCAGCGTTTACATGAGATAGCCATAACCGATAGCCAGACCCATCGCGTTACTCGGGCCATTGAGTGGCTGAACAACAATTATGCAGAGCCGTTGCACATTGATGAGCTAGCGAGCTATGTCAATCTGAGTAACTCGACGCTTCACCATCGATTCAAGGCTGTCACCGCAATGAGTCCTTTGCAGTATCAAAAACAACTTCGCCTGCAGCATGCACGCAGGTTGATGATCTCAGAGGGTCTGGATGTTTCTACAGCCGGATTCAAGGTGGGCTATGAAAGTCCCTCACAGTTCAGCCGTGAATACAGCCGGATGTTTGGGGCCCCACCGAGCCGAGATATCGCGAAGCTTCGGTCTTTCGGGTAAGGTGCTGCTGAGGGCTCGGCTAAAACAACCCTGATGGCAGACGCCGAGCAGAAGGTGCTGCGGCAACTTATCGGCTGCTATGGGTCGGTTAGCGACGGTCTACCCTCGACCGTCGCTTTGGATGGTCAGACCTCCGTCTGCTCTGCCATCTCCAAGGCATCGTCGACCTCAATCCCCAGATATCTGACGGTGCTTTCAAGCTTCGTATGGCCAAGCAGGAGTTGCACTGCCCTCAGATTCTTGGTTCTGCGATAGATCAATGAGGCTTTCGTTCGCCGCAGCGTGTGGGTGCCGTACAGCGCTGGATCAAGGCCAATGGCTGTCACCCAGGCTTTCACTATTCGAGCGTATTGCCTAGTGGAGAGATGATCTGAACCATGTAGCCGACTCGGAAACAGACAGTCCTCGCTACGGAGGTGAGCCTGATGCATCCAGGCTTCCAAAGCCATACGTGTTTGCTCGGTGATCTCAAATTGCACTGGATGATGAGTCTTCTGCTGCATTACGATCGCTCGTGACGACAATGAGCTACGTCTCGTACACGAAGCTTGGTCAAGTCGCAGGCTCGCAGCTTGCTGTCGATGGCCAAGTTGAACAACGCTAGATCCCTAGATTTCTCCGCGATCTGGAGCCTTACCCGGATGGCCCAGATATCTTTAAGTCGGAGCGGGGCTTTCTGCCCGATTAGTTTTCCCTTGTTCCACGGGCGATGGGTGTAGGTAGTAGCGGTTTTCATGGATTGTCCTCCGCGTTAGAAGAGGACAAGGGTGAACTCGATACGGTGGACGGTCGCTAACCGACCCATAGCCGACGTTGCGTCTTACAGCGGACTTTGTGGGAGCGGGTTCACCCGCGAACACCGGCACAGCCGGTGCCATCCACCGCGGCGCCTGCTTCGCGGGTAAACCCGCTCCCACAGAGTGTGTGTCGCACTCACGAAGCCGGTTATTCTCAAGTGTCCGCTTCGGGCCGAATGCTGCCGTTTGCCGTCTGTAGCCAAGGGCCATTGACAGCCATTCGCGAGCTGACCGCTATCAACCCGAAGAGGTCATCTGTAACCGGGGCCGCTTCGCGGCCCATCGCCGGCAAGCGCGGCTCCCACAGGTACAGCGCATGTCTGAAGTCTAATGAAATTCCTGTGGGAGCTGGCTCATGGGTTGTCCTCGCGTCAGGGGAACTCGATACGGTGGACGGTCGCGATCCACCCCATTGCTGTCCTTCGCGGAAGGTTGTTCATGGGTAAACCTCCGGGCAATACACCGGCGCCTTACTGAATGGCTTAACGTTTACTGAAGGCGAGACGAGCAGCAAAAAGAACGAAGAGCATTCCTGTTGCACGATCCATCCACGCAACCACCTTCTCACGCCGCAATATACCGGCCAGCGGTTGGGTTGCGGCGATCAGAATAATTGACCATAGCAACCCGATTACCACGTGAATACTTACCAAGCCGAACGTCCAAGTAATCAATGGCTGGCCTTGGGGAATGAATTGGGGCAAGAAAGAGACGTAGAAAATACCAATCTTGGGATTGAGGATATTTCCCATCACTCCCTTCAGGAACCAGTCACGGCTTGGCTTTGCTGCCGCTTGGACAGGCGACAATGATTTACGCGGACGTAAAAGCATATTCAGCCCGAGCCAGGCTAGATAGACGGCACCGCAGTATTTCAAGACGTTGAACGCCAACTCTGATACGGCAATCAGTGCGCCTAGTCCAAATGCCACAGCGGCGCCCCACAGCAAGCAACCTGTGTTGATGCCCAGCGCGGCGCGAAAAGCCTGCTGCTTTCCTTCCACGGTGGCCGTTCTCAATATCAAAGCAGTGTCGAGGCCGGGCGTCAGTGTTAACAGCGTTGCTGCGAAGGTGAACGCAAGAAGGTTGTCAGCAATTGACATAGGGAGATGGCCTCGGCGTGATTTTGAAGGGAAGTTAACCTCAAAAGCTGCCTGTTGAAAGTCGCATCTCCTTCGGTAGCAGCTTATGAACGTTACGGTTTTGCGTTGGCAAGGGGAGTGGGCGAAATTGCCGGGTTGGTCTATCAGCCGATGGAGAAGCGGCTGACCAATTGAATCGCCGCTTTCGACCCATAGCGAACATCTGTAACCGGGGCCGCTTCGCGGCCCATCGCCGGCAAGCGCGGCTCCCACAGGTACAGCGCATGCCTGATGGCTGGTGATTTTCGAAACATGCTGGGCAAAGACCGTCCCCACGTGACTTCGAGAGTGGGACAGCGTCGCTCGCCGTGCTGACGGTGTTCGCCTGGAGCATGATGGGGGCCGTTCAATCCGGCTACCCTGCCACCCAGTCAAAGGCGTAATCCTTGAAAACTGACCACCCGATCCCATGGGAGCACTATACATGCCTGTCGATTTCAGACCCGCTCAAGCCTCGGACGCGCAAGACATCGCGCGCTTCTTTCAACTGACATCGGAAGGCATGGCCGATTACATATGGAGCAAGCTTGCCGCACCTGGAGAAGCGTTGCTGAGTGTCGGTGCGTCTCGCTATGCCAGGGAACAGGGCGACTTTTCCTACAAGAACTGCCTGATGGCCACTTCCGAAGGGCGCGTCATCGGCATGATGCACAGCTATGCCTTGCGCGAGACACCTGACAGACCTGTCGAGACAGACCCGGTCCTCGCACCTTATTCCGACATGGAAATACCCGACACCTTGTACATTTCCAGCCTGGCCCTGGATGAGGCGTGGCGCAGCCAGGGGCTGGGCGTCCAGTTTCTTCGCCACGCCCAGCAGCGCGCCGAGGACTCTGGCCTGGATGGGCTATGCCTGATCGATTATGCAGAAAACCACGGTGCACGCCGCTTCTACGAACGTCACGGTTTTCAGATTGTTAAAACCTGCCAGATCGTTCCGCACCCGATGCTGGGCGTAACCGGTGAAGCCTATTTGATGTATCGCCCTACCCACAACGTGCTCGAGAAAAAACCATGAACAAGAAACTGACCGTGTTCCGCGAACTGGATATCCAACCGGTGCGCGACCTGCCCTTTTTTGAAGAGGTCGTGGAAGGCACCCCTCATACGCTGACGTCCAAGTACTATCACGATGAACAGCAAGGTCGCATTTCCGGAGAATGGCAAGCCAGCACCGGAGCGTGGCGCATCGACTACAAAGTCTGGGAGTTCTGCCATGTCCTGAGTGGACGCTGCGTCATCGAGCTTGAGGGTTGCGCCCCCGTAACACTGGCCGCTGGCGACACGTTCATCATCGAACCGGGCGCCAAGGGCAAATGGACCGTGCTGGAAGACATGAAAAAGAACTTCGTGATCCTCTTGCACGCATAGTAGGCGCGAGGCACGCAACCACGACCAATGCGGCCAAGCCGCACCGGTCGTGAACCACTATCACTGTAGATGCTGTCTGATCGCCTGGGCAGCCTGGTCCATCGCACTGCGGGTACCGGGCACCTGGCCGAGTACGTTGAGCAGGCCGAAGTCGTGGATCATGCCGTTGTAGCGCACGGCGGTCACCGGTACGCCGGCAGCGCCAAGCTTGCGGGCGTAGGCTTCGCCTTCATCGCGCAGCACGTCCATCTCGGCGGTCTGTACCAGCGCGGGTGGCAGGCCTTTCAACTGCTCCAGGCTGGCGCGCAGTGGCGAGGCGTGGATGTCGTCACGCTGCCTGGGGTCGCTGGTATAGCTGTCCCAGAACCACTGCATCATGTTGCGGGTCAGGAAATGGCCTTCGGCGAACTGGTTGTACGAACCGTTGTTGAAGTTGGCATCGGTCACCGGCCACAGCAGGGCCTGGAAGCGCAGCTTTGGCGTGCCGGCCTCCTTGGCCTTGAGCGCCACAACCGCCGCCATGTTGCCGCCGACGCTGTTGCCGACAACCGCCAGGCGCTTGCCATCGACGCCAATCTGCCTGCCGTTCTCGGCAACCCAGCGGGTGGCGGCATAGGCTTGGTTGATGGCGGTGGGGAATTTTGCTTCTGGCGATGGCGTGTAGTCGACATAGACGGCCGCTGCACCGGAGCCGAGCACCAGGTCGTGGATCAGGCGTTCATGGGTCGGGTAATCCCCCAGCACCCAGCCACCGCCATGGAAGAACATGAACACAGGCAGCTCGCCTTTCGCCCCTTGTGGACGTACCACGCGGATCTCCAAGGCCTGCCCGTCGACAGCAATAGTGCGGCGCTCGACCTGGATGCCGGATACGTCCACATTCACGCTGGCCTGTGCGCCAGTGAGCACGGCACGAGCGTCTTTCGGCGACAGGGTTTCCAGTGGTTTGCCGCCACCGGCTTCAAGGGCCTGGAGGAAAGCCTGGGTGGTGGTTTCCACACCGGGGCTACCGGCGGCGAAGGCGCTGTTGACGGCGAGCGCGAGCAGGCCGGCGGCGAGGGGGCGGGAGAGTTTCATGGTCAAGCTCCTGGGGCGCTGGGTAGGGTGATCAGTTCTGGTTGGCGTAGGTGGTCGGGCGCAGGTAGCTGACCTTCTGCAACTTGCCGTCGCTGTCACGGTAGGTCAGGGTGGCGGTACTGGCGTGCCCGGTGGCGTTGGCCGGGGCGTCCACGGCGATGACTTGGGCGATGTCCAGGTGCATGCCGTACTGGTACGGCGAGGCGGTCTGGGCGAAGGCACTGACGCTGGCGCCGAAAGTCAAGGTGGCGATGGTGATTGCTTTGCTGAAGTTCATGGTCATGCTCCGTTGGCTTGGGTAGGGGATCAGCGATTGGTTACTGCCTGACTGGTATGTTGCGCGATAATAGTTAGTGCGCAAAATATATTTCCGTTATCGGGCCGATCGACGCGCTGCATCAAGGCCGCAGTCTTGAACGGAACGGCGGTCGCTGCGCTTGGCGGATAGGCGGCACGCTAGGCCCGTTGAACCGCGAGTCAGTCGAGATCCATGGAGCGACGATGATTAGCGCCACTGATCTGCTATTCACGTATGGCACTGAACACTTGGGGTAAGGCCATTACCCCAACAGGGTAGGGCGCTTTTCCATCGCCCCTGACTTCTGGGAGTTCAGCATGAAAGCAATCGTTTATAACGGCCCGCGCGACGTCGCCGTCAACAATGTCGCGGATGCAAGGATCGAGAAACCTACAGACGCGCTGGTGCGCATAACCACTACCAACATCTGCGGATCCGACCTTCACATGTACGAGGGGCGCACATCGTTCGAGGCCGGGCGCGTGTTCGGTCATGAAAACCTCGGTGAGGTGATCGAGGTGGGTGCAGGGGTAGACCGGGTCAAGGTCGGTGATTGGGTCAGCCTGCCTTTCAATATCGGCTGCGGGTTCTGTGAAAACTGCGAAAAAGGCCTTACAGGATTCTGCCTCACTGCCAACCCGGGTGCTGCCGGGGCCGCATACGGCTTTGCCGACATGGGGCCCTATCAAGGCGGCCAGGCCGAGCTGTTGCGTGTACCGTACGCTGATTTCAACTGCCTGGTGCTGCCGGAGGACGCCCAGGAGCGTGAAGACGACTACGTCATGCTTTCGGATATTTTCCCCACCGGTTGGCATGCGACAGAGCTGGCCGGCCTACAGCCGGGCGAGAGCATTGCGATCTATGGAGCGGGCCCCGTCGGGCTGATGGCGGCCTATTCGGCAATCATCAAGGGTGCCTCCCAGGTGTTCGTGATCGACAACCAGCCAGATCGCCTGAGGCTGGCCGCGCAGCTTGGGGCAACCCCCATCAACGCGGTCGAGCAAAAGGCAGTGGAGGAAATCATGAACCTGACCCATGGCAAAGGCACCGATCGTGGATGCGAATGTGTGGGTTACCAGTGCTGCGACAAGCATGGTCATGAAGCGAACTACCTCACCATGAACAATCTGGTTGCCTCAACCAAGGCTACCGGTGGCATAGGCGTCGTGGGTGTGTTCGTGCCAGAAGATCCGGGTGCGAAGAATGAGCTGGCGAAGCAGGGCAAGATGGCCTTCGATTTTGGAGCGTTCTGGTTCAAAGGCCAATTCATCCGCACAGGTCAGGCAAACGTGAAGGCCTACAATCGTCGTCTGGCGCAGCTCATTCATCATGGGCGCGCAAAGCCTTCCCAGATCATTTCCCATCGTTTGACGCTTGCCGAAGGCCCCGATGCCTACAGGCACTTTGATGCGCGGGATGATGGCTGGACGAAGGTGGTGCTCAAGCCTGCTGCTTGATCCGTACACCGATGCTTCCAGGGAAGGAAGCTCGGCGAGGGAAGGGCTCGTCTTCTGTGCTAACCGGCACCTGCCTGAAACAAGGTCCGAACTACCTCCCTCATCCAGCGATTCCCGCTGTCTTGCTGGTACCGCGCGTGCCAATGCTGCTTGACCGTGAAGCCCTCCACTGCAAACGGGCAATCGTGCACCTGCAGACCATGCATGTCGGCGAGTGTCTGCCCGATGTGCCGTGGCAGCGTAGCCACCAGGTCGGTCGACCCGACAATCATGCCTAACCCCAGAAACGCCGGCAGCTCGAGCATTATCCTGCGCTCGATGCCGGCTCGAGCCAGGCCTGCCTCCAGCAACTTCTGCCCGGTACCGGCACTGATCTGTACATGCCCCTCGGCCTGGTAGCGCGCCACGCTCATGCCTTTGCCCAGGCGAGGGTGTCGTGGGTTGCTCAGGCAGACCCAGTCCTGTTCGAACAACACTTGCTGATACATCCCCGCACCCAGCCAAGGCACAAAACCGATGGCCAGGTCCGCCTCGCCTGACTCCAGCGCGCTCTCGGTATTGCCATCGATGCGCGCTGCCTCCAGGCGAATGCCCGGCGCATGGGTGCGCAGGTGGTTGAGGATGCTGGGCAGCAGGGTGATATGGCTGGCATCACTGACGCACAGGCGAAAGCGCCGCTGCGCCGTGGCCGGAACGAATTGCGGCTCCCAGGTAGTCAGGCGCCGCAGCGACTCCAGCACCTCGCGGCAGGGCCCGATCAGCTGGTCTGCTCGTGGGGTAGGGGCCATGCCACCAGGGGTGCGCACGAACAGCGGGTCGTTCAACTCTTCACGCAAGCGCCCCAACCAGATGCTCACCGTAGGTTGGCTCTGGCCGAGCTGTTCAGCGCTGCGGGTCACGCTACGGCAGTGGTAAAGCACATCGAACAGCTGCAGCAGCTTTGGATCGGGCAAGGCATCGAGCGTGCTCATTATTGCGAAACTCAATAACTGTATTGAGCCCATTGTATAGCCGAAATAAGACCCGCTGCATAAGGTAGTCGCAAACCACAGGAGGTCTGCGATTTGAAAATCTGCATTCTGGGCGCCGGTGCCCTGGGTTGTGCCATTGGTGCAGCCTTGAGCGAAGCGGGGCACGAAACCTGGCTGTTGAACCGTGGCCGTGCGCATGTCGACGCGATGAACCTGCACGGGCTGCGGGTGCAGGACGAACGCGGCGAGCGGCAGGTCAGGGTGAAGGCGGCCTGCGACGCGGCAACCGTGGGCGTGGCCGACCTGGTGGTGGTGCTGGTCAAGTCGTTCCACACCCGCGAGGCGATTACCGGTGCCAAGGCGCTGATCGGGCCGCAAACGCTGGTGCTGTCACTGCAGAACGGTCTTGGCCATGAAGACATCCTGGCCGAGGCCGTGGGGCGTGAGCGGGTACTGGCCGGCAAGACCTACGTCGGTGGCGTATTGCTGGCGCCGGGTTCGATCCGTGCCGGTGTAGCGGGCAAGCAGACCTTCATCGGCGAGCTCGACGGCCAATGTACCTTGCGAGTGCAGGCCATTGCCGAGGTCTTCAATGGCGCCGGGCTCGCCACCACAGTCAGCGACAACATTCTCGGCACCATGTGGGACAAGCTGCTGGTCAACGTCGCGACAGGCGCGCTCAGCGGCATCACCATGCTCAGTTATGGCCAGCTGTACAGCGAGCCACTGCTGGAAAGCACCGCCAAGGCAGCGGTGAGCGAGGCCATCGCCGTCGCCGAGCGGGCCGGCATCCGCCTGAGCCTCACCAGCCCGGACGCCGCATGGCGTCTGGCAGCTGAAGGCCTGCCAGCGAGCTTTCGCACCTCGATGCTGCAGAGCCTGGAAAAGGGCTCGGTCACCGAGATCGATTTCATCAACGGCTCCGTCGTGCGCTGGGGCCAGCGCCATGGCGTGGCTACGCCGGTCAACGCGACCCTGGTGGCCTGCATCAAGGGTATCGAGCGCGCCATGGCCGATCAGCAGAAGGGGAATCATCCATGAGCCAGCCGAAAGCCTACCTTGAACACGTTGCGTTCTGGGTGCGGGACATCCAGTGGCACATCCGCTTTTTCAGCGAGGTGTGCGGCATGACCATGCGCGAGATGCAGGGCGAGGTCGAGCAGCCCGCGCAGTACTGGACCCTCGGTGGCCTGCAGTTCATCCACCAGCCGGACTTTGCCGGGCCGGAAGGGCGCTTGGCGCACCTGGGCATCATGTGCGAGGACCTCGAAGCTGCCCTGGCCGCCGCACATCGTTTCGGCGTCAGCGAAATGCCCCAGGGCCGCAACTGGCTGCGCCTGCCTGACGGCCTGGCGGTGGAGTTCATTCAGGCAGTGCCGGCGAAATGCGTCGCCCAGGCACTGGCGATCGACCCACGCGCAGAGGTGACGGCATGAGCGTGGTGGAAAGATACTGGGACGATGCCCGCGAAGGCGATGAGTGCATCAGCCCCAGCTACACCGTGACCCGCGAACGCATCCTGGCCTACGCCGAACTCACTGGCGACCACACCCCGGTGCATGTCGACGAGGCATACGCCAACGCGAGTCACTTCGGCTGCCTGGTTGCCCATGGCCTGTTCGGCCTGTCGATCGCCGACGGCCTGAAGACCCAGTGCGAATACCGCTTTGTACCGGGCATGTCGCTGGGCTGGACCTGGGACTTCGTGCTGCCGATCAAGGTCGACGATGTGCTGCACGTGCGCATGCGTGTGGGGGCGATGCGCCCGAGCAACAGCCGACCGGGCTGGGGCATCGTGGTCTTGCCGTCGGAGCTGATCAACCAGCACGGCGAAGTCGTGCAGCGTGGCGAGCACCGTCTGATGGTGCCGAGGAGGGTGCAGGCATGAGCCAGGCATTGCCATTGGCGGGTATCCGCGTCATCGACTATAGCCACTTCCTGGCCGGGCCCTACGTGGGCCGCTGCCTGGCAGCACTGGGCGCCGAAGTGATCAAGGTCGAACGGCCGGGTAACGGCGATGCCGGCCGCCAGCACGCGTTTACCCTTGATGAGCAGCAGAGCGGTTACTTTCTGCAGCTGAACATGGGCAAGCAGGGCGTCAGCGTGAACATGAAGGACCCGCGTGGTAAAGCGTTCATGCAGCGCTTGACCGACTCGGCCGATGTGTTCATCGAAAACTATCGCCCCGGCGCCCTGGACAAGCTGGGCCTGGGCTACGCCGAGCTGTCGGCGCGCAACCCGCGCCTGGTGTACTGCTCGATCTCCGCCTATGGCCACACCGGGCCAGATGCCCACCGTGCCGGCTTCGGGCTGATCGCCGAGGCCAAGAGCGGGATCATGCAGATGGTCGGCGTGCCGGGCGAAGCGCCGCCGTTGCTGCGCATTTCCCTGGGCGACATGTACACCGGGATCCATGCCGTGGCAGCGATCAATGCGGCGCTGCTGGGCCGTGTGAACAGCGGCCGTGGCCAGCACATCGACATGGCCCTGTACGACACGCTGGTGTCGATGCATGAATACGCGGTGCAGTGCTACACCTTGTCCGACGGCACCGTCCTGCCCGAGCAGACCGGCCATGACATGCCCACCTCCACCCTGTACGGCGTGTTTCGCGCTGCCGATGGCGACCTGGTAATCGCCGCCCAGGTCGACGACGCCTGGAAGCGCTTTGCCGCGATGCTCGAAGCCAACGGTGGCCCGCCCGGGTTCGGCAACGACAGCCGCTACCACAGCCTCAATGGCCGCAACGCCCACCGCCAGGCAATCCTGGCCGTGGTTCGCGACTGGGTCGGAGCGCGCCGGGTGGCCGATATCCTGCAGTTGCTCGATGACATCGACATTCCCAGCGCCAAGGTGCAGCGCATCGACGAGGTCGTGGCCGACCCGCAGATCCAGGCGCGCAACATGGTCATCGAGCAGCAGCACCCGCGCTACGGTACCTTGCGCCTGCCCAACCTGCCGTTCCGCTTTTCGGATTGTGACACCACGATCCGCCAGGTAGCCCCGGACCTCGGCCAGCACAATGCCGAAGTCGCCGCCGGGCTTGGCTTCAGCCCTGAAGAAATCACCGCCATGCAGGCAGACGGTGTGCTGTTCACCCATGGAGATGCACGATGAGCGACCGCTATGCAGTGATCGGCCGGCCGATCAGCCACACCAAGTCCCCGTTGATTCATGGCCTGTTCGCCCAGGCCAGCGGCCAGTGCCTGGAGTACGGCGCCCTCGAGGGCGAACTCGAGGGCTTCGAGGCCCAGGTACTGCAGTTTCGCAATGATGGCGGGTTGGGCATGAACATCACCGCGCCGTTCAAGCTGCGTGCCTTCGAACTGGCCGACCAGCGCAGCGAGCGCGCACAGCTGGCGCGTGCGGCCAATGCATTGAAGTTCGAGGAGGGTCGGATCTTTGCCGATAACTTCGACGGCATCGGCTTGTTGCGGGATATCGAGGAGAACCTCGGTGAACCGCTGGGCAATCGCCGGGTACTGTTGCTCGGCGCCGGTGGCGCGGTGCGTGGTGCGTTGCTGCCGTTCCTGCAGGCGGGGCCGAGCGAGCTGGTGCTTGCCAACCGAGACATGGCCAAGGCGCTCACCCTGCGCAACGAGCTGGATCACCCAAGCCTGCGCATCAGCCGTTATGAGGAGCTGGAGGGGCAGTCTTTCGACATCGTGGTCAATGCCACCTCCGCGAGCCTCACCGGCGAGCTGCCGCCACTACCTGAAGGTGTGCTCGGCGAGACGCGGCTGGCTTACGAGCTGGCGTATGGCAAAGGCCTGACGCCGTTCCTGCGCATGGCCCAGGCGCAGGGGGTGACGCGCCTGGCCGACGGTGTCGGCATGCTGGTCGAGCAGGCGGCGGAGGCGTTCGCCTGGTGGCGCGGGGTGCGGCCTGAAACCCGTGCCGTGATCGATCGCCTGACCATTCCCCTGGAGTAGCCCCTGCAACTGAGGGCTGCACAAGCGATCTACTGTGGGAGCGGGCATGCCCGCGAAGAATCCAACGCGGTGCCTGGCACCGGCTGTGCCGGTGTTCGCGGGCATGCCCGCTCCCACAGGGGCCCCTGCCAATCAGTAGGGCGGCGGTGGCAGTTCGGCCAACAGTCTTTTAAGCCCGTCGCTCCACTGCCTGCGTATCTGCTCGTAATAGGCATCGTCGCTGGCGATGCGCTGGCGCTTC
Organism: Pseudomonas sp. NLJ1; assembly: GCF_049486705.1. Classification (NCBI taxonomy): domain Bacteria; kingdom Pseudomonadati; phylum Pseudomonadota; class Gammaproteobacteria; order Pseudomonadales; family Pseudomonadaceae; genus Pseudomonas; species Pseudomonas sp. NLJ1. The sequence continues at coordinate 5,254,771 of NZ_CP137735.1, forward strand.
GGTGTTTCCAGCCTGTCCTTGTGGTAGACCAGCAGGTCCAACGGCATGCCCACCGACAGGTTGCTGCGAATGGTCGAGTCGAACGAAATCAGCCCACAGCGCAACGCTTCATCGAGAGGCATGTGGTAACCAAGGTTACGGTCGAGGATCGGCCGCCCGTACTTGCTTTCGCCCAGTTGCAGGAACGGTGTGTCTGGCGTGGCCTGGAAGAAATTGCCCTGTGCATAGACGTTGTATATGCCCATGGGGCCACCGGCTATCTGGCCACCGACGATGAACGAGCTGCTGAGGTCGATGCCGGCAGACAGCTTGCTACGATCACGGCTGACCACCTCACGCAGGGTGTCGGCGACCAGTACCGTTGCATCGTAGAGCGTGGCAACGTTCAACAGGTGGGGGCCGGGGCCCCGCGTGCGTTGCTGCAGCAGGTTCACCACCGATTGCGAGGTCGCCAGATTGCCGGCGGTCTGAAGGACGATCAGGCGCTCCCCCGGCACGCCGAACACGAACAGCTTGGCAAAACTGGCAATCTGATCGATACCCGCATTGGTGCGTGAGTCGCTGATGAAGACCAGCCCGTCCGCCAGGTGCATGGCGACACAATAGGTCATGCTGTTTCCCTTGATTGCTCTATGAACGGATGCAGCGCCAGTTACTGGCGGTGCACATGCACGCTGGCCTGCATCGACTCGGCGCCACCTCCGCGGCGCACGCCCCTGACCGGGCAGGCATCGAGGTAGTCCAGGCCCACTGCCAGCTTCAGGTGACGCTCTGGCCGGGTAAGGCGGTTGGTGATGTCGAAGCTGTACCAGGCGTCGTCGACCCAGGCCTCGGCCCAGGCATGGCTGGCCAGGTGCTGCTCGTCCTCGGTGCACAGGTAACCGGAGACATAGCGTGCCGGGATACCCAGGCTACGTGCGCAGGCGAGGAATGCATGGGTATGGTCCTGGCAGACCCCGGCAGCGCCGTTGAACGCTTCGATGGCGGTGGTGCCCACCGACGTGGCACCGGGGCTGTATGGCATGTGCTCGGCAAGGCCCTGCATCAGCCCGACCAGCGCCGCCCGGTCGCGGTGTTCGCCGCAGTGCCGGTTGGCGAAGGCCTTGAGTGTGTCATCGGCCTGGGTCAGGTGGCTGCTGCGCAGAAATGGCAGGGGAGATTGTTCGCCAGCCTCCTGCTCGCGCTCCGGGTCGATCTCTACCTGGCCGCTGGCGGTCAGTGCCAGATGCCCGTGGGGTTTGTCCAGGGTCAGCACATGGAGGATGTTGCCATACGGGTCGATCTGGCCTTTGACCCTGCAGGGCAGGTCCAGTTGCCATTCGTTGATGCGCTGGCGCTCACTGCTGCGTGGCGTCAGGCGCAGGAACTGGATGCTGTTGCAGACATCGCTTGCGTAGCTGTAGGTAGTGTCGTGGCGAATGGACAGTTTCATACGACCTCCAGATAGGAGTGATGGACCGCCTGGCCCAGTTGATTGATGCGCCCGATGAAGTCGCTCAGCCATGGGTGCAAACCCGCTTCGAGGATTTCGTCGATCGCGGTGTAGCGCAGACGAGCGTTCAGTTCGGCGGCCATGCGCTGGGCGGCGCGCCCGGTGCTGCCCGGCAGGCTGGCAAGTATCTGGTCCAGCTCCTCGATGCAGGCATGCAGCGAGCGGGGCACATCGACCCGCAGCAACAGCAACTCGGACACCGGCCGTGCACTGGGTGCGGCGCGGTAGAGTTCGTTGAAGGCTTCGTAGGAGGTCAGCGCGCGCAGCAAGGCGCTCCACTGGTAATAGCCGCGGGCAGAGTCATCGCTGACCTCCTCGGAGGCCTCACCGAACATCTCATAGCGGGCATCGAGCAGGCGCAGGGTGTTGTCGGCCCGCTCCAGGAAGGTCCCCAGGCGGATGAAACTGTAGGCGTCGTTGCGCATGATGGTGCCAGAGGTTGCGCCGCGGAACAGGTGCGAGCGTTCCTTGACCCAGTCGCAGAACTGGCTGATGCCATAACGGCCGAGGCCATTGCTGGCAATGTTGCGCATCTCGATCCAGGTAGCATTGATGTTCTCCCACATGTCGGCGGTGATGCGGCCACGCACTGCGTGGGCATTGGTCCTGGCCGCCTGCAGACAGCAATAGATACTGCCGGGGTTGGTCGCGTCGAGGGCGAAGAAGTGCAGCATGCGCTCGGTATCGAGTTCGGTGTGCCGGCGGCGGTAGTCGTCCAGCGTGCCGGATGCCAGCAGTGACATGGCCAGCTCGGCATGGCCGTCACTGCGGCCGGCCTGGGGCATCAGCGACAGCGAGTAACTGACCTCGAGCATGCGCGCAAGGTTCTCTGCACGCTCCAGGTAGCGCGACATCCAGTACAGGTCGGAAGCAGTTCTCGAAAGCATGGTTCAGTCCTCCACCACCCAGGTATCCTTGGTACCGCCGCCCTGCGACGAGTTGACCACCAGCGAGCCTTCTTGAAGGGCCACGCGGGTCAGGCCGCCGGGTACCAGCCGGGTTTCGCTGCCCGACAGCACGAACGGGCGCAGGTCGATGTGGCGCGGCGCGATGCCGCTGTCGACGAAGGTCGGGCATGTGGACAGACACAGGGTAGGTTGTGCGATGTAGGCATGTGGGCGGGCCTTGATGCGGGCGCGGAAGTCCTCGATCTGTGCGCTGGTCGCCGCTGGCCCGACCAACATGCCATAGCCACCGGAACCCTGGGTCTCCTTGACCACCAGTTCGGGCAGGTGGGCCAGGACGTGGGACAGCTCTGCAGGCCTGCGGCACTGCCAGGTAGGGACGTTGTTCAGGACCGGCTCTTCGCCCAGATAGAAGCGGATCATGTCGTCGACATAGGGGTAGATCGATTTGTCGTCCGCTACCCCGGTGCCGACCGCGTTGGCCAGCACCACGTTGCCAGCGCGGTACACCGAGATCAGCCCCGGCACGCCCAGCATCGAGTCAGGGTTGAACGACAGCGGGTCGAGGTAATCGTCGTCCAGGCGGCGATAGATCACGTCCACCTGTTGAGGACCGGCGGTGGTACGCATGTAGACGTGCTCGTCTCGGATGAACAGGTCCGCACCCTCTACCAGTTCGATGCCCATTTCCCGGGCCAGGAAGGCATGCTCGAAATAGGCACTGTTGAAGCGGCCAGGGGTGAGCAGCACGGCAGTGGGGTTGTCCAGTGGGCTGGCGCTCTTGAGTGTGTCCAGCAGCAGGTTGGGGTAGTGGTCGATAGGGGCGATACGTTGGGCGGCGAACAGCTCGGGGAACAGCCGCATCATCATCTTGCGGTCTTCGAGCATGTAGCTGACCCCACTGGGGGTTCGCAGGTTGTCCTCCAGCACGAAGTAGCTGCCATCCCCATCACGGACAAGGTCGACGCCGGCGATGTGAGCATAGAGCCCACGGTGCAGTCCCAGGCCCTGCATGGCGATCTGGTAGCCCTCATTGGCCAGCACCTGCTCCGGCGGAATGATGCCGGCCTTGAGGATGCGCTGGTCGTGGTAGATATCCTGCAGGAACAGGTTCAGGGCGTGCACCCGCTGAATACAGCCGCGCTCGACCATGCGCCATTCGCTGGCGCGAATACTGCGCGGGATGATGTCAAAGGGGATCAGGCGCTCGGTGTCCTGTTTGTCACCGTACAAGGTGAAGGTGATACCGGCCCGGTGAAACAGCAGGTCAGCTTCACGTCGGCGTTGCTCCAGCAACTCCAGCGGGGTGTTTGCCAGCCAGCGGGCGAACTCCTGGTAATGCGGTCGGCAACTTCCGTTTGTATCGTACATTTCATTGAAAAATGCCCGGGACATACCCACTCCTTGCCACCGTTGCCGGCAGCTTCATTGCGGTTCATCTACGTATTTCAGGGTGTGGCCTTGCGGGTCGGTGGGTGCTGTGTCTGTGGCAAGCCTCGAATCCGATCAAGTGCTGGTGCGTTGTGCACCAAAGGGGCCGTTGCAATGAAGGTGCCGAAAGCCCGCGCAGCTGCGCAATAGCAGGGATGGGTTAGTAAATTATTGAAATTGCAAGATTTTCGGGTGCATTCAACAACTGCTCAGCGCGCAGCCGTGCCTCAAAAAAAGGCGCGTCATGCTCCGGGCTGCAACTTTTGGCCCGAATTGGAGCGAGCCCATCCGCGCCTGGATGCATAGCTGTTGATTTTAGCCAATATTCATTTAATGTAGAGAAGTAAACATATTATGTTGAGCTTTCTACATGATCGATTGGTCGCTACTGATTCTCGGTTTGCCGACGGCCAATGCCACCGAGCGCATGCGTGCCTGGAGAAGCCTGAAGGCCTCGGGCGCTGCAGTGCTGAGGGATGGTGTTTACCTGTTGCCCGAACAGTGTGCGGGGCGGGAAGTTTTCGAAGCGGTCGAGCGTGATGTGCTGGCCATCAACGGCACGGCATTTCTCCTGTCGCTGCCTGAGCGTGAGGAGCGCTTCAGCAGGCTGTTCGACAGGAGTGACGAGTACGCCAGGCTGATGGAAGAAATTGCCGGCTGCAGGGCTGAGCTGGTGCCAGACAATGCGCTACAGGCAGCACGGCTGGTGCGCAAGCTCAGGAAGGCTTTCAGCCAGTTGGCGGCGATCGATTTTTTCCCGGGCGAGCCCAAGGCGCGAACCGACTCGGCGCTGCAGGAGCTCGAAGCTGCGATTGGCCGCGCATTGTCTTGCGATGAGCCGAGTGCCCACGATGAGGCCATCGTCCGACTGGAACGCAACGACTACCAGGGCCGCACTTGGGCCACCCGCAAGCGCCCATGGGTGGATCGGCTGGCCTGTGCCTGGCTGATTCGCCGCTTCATCGATGCCGAGGCCAGATTCATCTGGTTGGACAGCCCTGAAGACTGCCCGGGCGATGCGCTGGGCTTCGATTTTGATGGGGCCAGGTTCAGCCATGTCGGGCAGCGGGTGTCGTTCGAAACCCTCATCGAGAGCTTTGCCGTACAGCAGCCAGGCCTGGCACGCCTGGCCGCTGTCATTCACTACCTGGATGTGGGAGGCAACCAACCCTCCGAAGCACCAGGCATCGAACGTGTCCTCGCGGGCTTGAGGCAAAGCATTGGCGATGACGATCAATTGACAAGGGTCGCCGGGGGCATCTTCGATGGCCTGCTGACGGCTTTCGCGAGTGAGGAAGCGCAAAATGGTTGATAGCACCTCGGCAGTCGGCGAACAGCCACCATCGCAAGCGGTTCAGCGACCGATCGGACTGTTCGAAGCATTCCTGTTCTGGCTCAAGCTGGGCTTCATCAGTTTTGGTGGGCCTGCCGGGCAGATCTCGATCATGCACCAGGAGCTGGTCGAGCGCCGGCGCTGGATCAGCGAGAAGCGGTTCCTGCATGCGCTGAACTACTGCATGTTGTTGCCAGGCCCCGAGGCACAGCAGCTGGCCACCTACATCGGTTGGCTCATGCACCGCTCCTGGGGTGGGGTAATTGCCGGCGCATTGTTCGTATTGCCCTCGCTGTTCATCCTGATTGGCTTGTCCTGGGTCTACATCGCCTTTGGCGAGGTCCCGGTGGTGGCAGGTATCTTCTACGGCATCAAGCCTGCAGTAACGGCGATTGTCGTCCACGCGGCTCACCGCATCGGCTCGCGCGCGTTGAAGAACGGCTGGCTGTGGGCCATGGCCGCAGCGTCGTTCGTGGCCATCTTCGCCCTCGATGTGCCGTTCCCGCTGATCGTGCTGGTCGCCGGTATCATTGGCTATGTGGGCGGTCGCGTCGCCCCCGACAAGTTCGTGGTTGGTGGTGGTCACGGGGCTGCCAGGAACAGCTACGGCCCGGCCCTGATCGACGACGACACACCAACACCTGAGCATGCGCGTTTTCGGGGCGGGCATTTGCTGCGTCTGGCCCTGATCGGCGCAGTCCTCTGGACCTTGCCCATGGGGCTGCTGACCCTGACATTTGGCTGGGCCGGCACCCTGACGCAAATGGGCTGGTTCTTCACCAAGGCCGCACTGCTGACCTTTGGTGGGGCCTACGCCGTGCTGCCCTACGTCTATCAAGGTGCCGTCGGGCATTATGGCTGGCTGTCACCCACCCAGATGATCGATGGCCTTGCCTTGGGAGAAACCACGCCAGGGCCATTGATCATGGTGGTAGCCTTCGTCGGCTTTGTCGGTGGCTATGTGCATCCGATGTTCGGTGAGCAAACCCCGTTCCTGGCCGGTGCAGTCGCGGCGAGCCTCGTCACCTGGTTCACCTTCTTGCCATCGTTCCTGTTCATCCTGGCCGGCGGCCCGTTGGTGGAGTCGACCCACAACGAGATGAAGTTCACTGCACCGCTGACGGGGATCACGGCCGCAGTCGTGGGGGTGATCCTGAACCTTGCCATGTTCTTCGGCTACCACGTGCTCTGGCCAAACGGTTTCAGCGGGGCGTTCGACTGGCCTTCGGCGCTGATCGCCGTTGCTGCCGCCGTGGCCCTGTTCCGCTTCAGGCGTGGCGTGATCCAGGTACTGTTCAGCTGCGCCTTGGCCGGTGTGGCGGTCCATGTGTTGCGTGGTTGATACCGGTTCTTTCCATGTCCGCCTTCGGCCGATAGCGGTAACCATCAGGTAATGGGCTTGGCCATTTCCGACGTACCCGTCCAGCCGGCTTGCTCATAGACCGGTTTACCCGTTTCGGTGGCGTGCAGGACAGCGAAGGTGATACCTCGGCGAGCGAACTCGGCGTCGGCAGCCTGCATCAAGGCCGACGCCAGGCCGCGGCGCCGGTAGGCCGGCTGGACGAACACATTCAGCACGTACCCACGCTTGTCTACGGTCGGGTGCGATGGATGGGGAGGCCAGTCAATGCTCATCAGGCCAATGGCTGCGACCGGTTGGTCGCCATCCAGGAGCTTGAAACCGTAATACCGACCGTCACCGAGCCGCTCCTCCAACCATGGGCGAAAGTGCTGAGTCATGGTTAGCAGTTTTTCAGGGTCGCCACCTGCCTCAAGAAACATCTCCTGGCGATGCGAGCAGATCATTTCTGCGTCAGCGGGCCCGACGGGCCGGCACTCCAAGCCTGAAAATTCTGCACGTCCTTGTAGTTCGATCATCGTTTATCCAGTGTCAGTGGCCGATTCATGGGAAGCAGCCTATGGCACCTTCAGGCTTGCTTGCAATGGCTTGGTTCAATGCCTGCGCCGGCCAGACGGATGGATTCGATTGTGTCGAGCGTTCACTGTAGGGCGAGACAGGGGATTTCCTTACTGGCCGCAGGTTACGGCTGACCACACTCGACCCCGGACAGCGATCCAAAGCGCTGTAGTCAGTCCCGGCCTCATCGCCGGCAAGCTGCACCACCTCGACCACTCCGGCCTCAAGCCATGTGCAAACACCTGTAGGAGCGGCCTTGTGTCGCGATGGGGCGCGAAGCGGCCCCAGGTTTTCAGCTTCGCAGCAAAGATTGTCGGGGCCGCTGCGCGGCCCATCGCGACACAAGGCCGCTCCTACAAGGGCCAGTGCTGGCTGAAGAGATACCCAAGACAGTTGCTCCCACAGGAATATATTCCTGCGGGAGCCGGCTTGCCGGTCGTCAGCTCCATCGACCTCCAATCCTGCTGCCCGGTCAACTGGAAGACCCTAGGCCGCGAAGATGAACCAATGGACGTCTCTGCTGACAATGAAATGTCGACCCGTAGAAATGTGGTCGGGCAATTGATCGTGGTGTTTTCCCTGATTCTGCTGTTGGCCCTGCTGCTGGGGCTGTTCTCCCTCTACCGCCTCGCCGAGGCGCTGGACGCCCGACAAGTGGAGCAAAGCCGCTTCTATGCTGGGTCCGCCATGGCCCAGTTACAGAAGAATGACAAGACGTTCCTGCTGACCCATGCCAACTGGCAGGCTGCCTATGATCACTTGGGCGGGCAGGTCGATACACATTGGGCATACGACGAGGACAACGTCGGTGCCACGCTCTATACCTCCGATGGGTATGACGGTGTATATGTGCTCGATGATGACGGGACTCGGTACGCAATCCTGGACGGTAAGCTCAGCCAACAGGGGCTGGAGCGTCATACCGCCAGTGCTGGCAAGATCCTGCAGGAGGCTCGTCAAGCAGCGCAGCACGAACAGGCGTCTTCAGGCTACCTCGTGTTTCGTGGCCAGCCGGCGGTGTACGTCGCCGCGCTGATCCGCCCGCAGACCCAGCCCGCCCAACCGCCGGGACCCACCGCGGTGATGGTGTTCATTCGGGTTCTCTCGCCCGAGGTGCTCTTGCCGCTGGGCCAGTCGGCGGGGTTGTCCGGCCTGGCCGTGGTCGATTCGGCCGATCAGCGCCATGGGCGCGGTGCCCTGCCACTCGAAGGCAGCGGCCATGCCTTGACGTGGGATATACCGCAACCCGGCACCGAACTGATCCAGACGGTAATCGCACCCTTGGCTATTGCGGTACTGCTCATCGCACTGAGCATGGCATTGTTTGCACGCTATGCGATCCGGGCCAGCACCAGGATCGATCGCAGCCACCGTGCCCTGATGACGTCCAGGGCTGCCCTGCAATCGAGCGAAGAGCGCTTCAAGGCCGTGGCCGAAGCCGCGTCGGACTGGATCTGGGAAACGGATGTGCTGCTTCGCCTGACCTACCTTTCGGACCGGTTCACCGAGCTCACCGGGCACCCCGTCGAAGCGTGGCGACAGCGCTCGATCACCGAGTTGCTATCGTGTGATACCAATAACCTCCGCACCTGCCTGCACAGCCTGGCCGCGGCAGGCTCTTCCGGCACGCTGCGCTGCCAGTACCAGGACCATCTCGGCCAACAGCGTATCTGCAGGATCGCTTCTCGCGCGATCGTGGCCGAGGGCGTCTGTACCGGCTTTCGTGGCACTTGCAGCGACATCACCGACGAAGTGGCCGCCCATGCCCAGATCCAGCACCTCTCTTTGCACGACGCCCTGACCGGCCTGCCGAATCGCAACAAGCTGTTCCGTTTCCTCGAGCAATCGGCTCCTGGCGCCGACCAACCCCAGGTGGCGCTGCTGATGCTGGATCTGGACAACTTCAAGCCGATCAACGATAGCCTTGGGCATCCGGCCGGCGACGCGGTGCTGCTGGAGGTAGCGATCCGCCTCGGCCAGGTTACCCGTGACAGTGATCTGGTCGCCCGTCTGGGAGGCGACGAGTTCATCGTCGTGCTCACCCGGCCAGGCGATCACGCAGACATGGACCGATTCTGCATGCGTGTGATCGAGGCGATCAAACGCCCCATTCAGGTCGAAGGGCATGTCGTGCAAGTGGGGGTAAGCCTGGGTGTAGTGCTGTCGGCCGAGTACCCCGGTACGCCGAGCGACCTGATCCGGCACGCCGACGTGGCCTTGTACAGCGCCAAGCAGGCGGGCAAGAACACTTGGCGCTTCTTTTCGGCACAGATGAACGCAGCATTGATGGAGAAGCGTGTGCTGGAAAGCGAACTGCGCGAGGGCATACCGCGTGGTGAACTGGTGCTGCATTTTCAGCCGCGCTTCAAGGTCGATGGGGTCTCGATCGCATCGGCCGAGGCCCTGGTGCGCTGGAAGCACCCGCGCCTGGGCCTGCTCCGACCGGATCGTTTCATCCCGCTCGCCGAAGAGTCCGACCTGATCGTGCTGCTTGGCAACTGGGTGCTGCACGAAGCCTGTATCAAGGCGCGGGGCTGGCCGCAGGCGGTGATGGTCTCGGTCAACATGTCCCCGGCCCAGTTCAGCCGCAGCGATGTGGTCCGCGACGTCGGCGATGCATTGCGCGCCACCGGGCTGCCGGCCCATCGCCTGGAGCTGGAAATTACCGAGAATGTCATGCTCAACGATGTTGAAGGCGCGCTGCACACCATGCTTGCGCTGAAGGAGCTGGGGGTGCGCCTGAACATGGACGACTTCGGCACCGGTTACTCCTCGCTGGGCTACCTGCGTACCTACCCGTTCGACAGCATCAAGATCGACAAGCGCTTCGTGCAGCACCTGGGCAAGAGCGGCAGCGACCGTAGCGTTGTCCAGGCCATCATCAATCTTGGCAACGCAATGGGCATGACGGTCACTGCCGAAGGTGTCGAGACCGCTGAGCAACTGGCCTTGCTCAGCGATGACCAATGCCATGAAGTACAAGGCTTCCTGCTCAGCAAACCGCTGGAAAACGAAGCGTTGATGGGAATGATGAAAGACCAGGTAGCGTTAGCGCGATGACGCTTCCCAGGGGCAGTTTCATTCGGATGCAAACGATGGGTGTTCCCTGAACCATGCCACCGCCAGCTCCTTGAACGCTTCAGCCGAAGGCGTCAGCGGATAGCGCTGATCATGTGCCAGTACGATGCTGTGCGTTGGCAGTTTCTCCTCGGTCGGCCGACAAACCAGCGCTTGGCCATCATAACTGCGGTCACCAAATGGCCGGGTATAGATCAGCGCCACGCCAAACCCGTTGGCGACGAGGCTACGCTGCAACTCGAAGGTGCGCACACGGTGCACAGCGGCGGGTGAGAGATCGTAGAAACTGAACAGGTCCAGCACATGCTGCCAGCTGTGGACCTGATCGGTGACTACCAGGGTGTATTCCGATAGCGCTTTGAGGCTGACGCGCGACTCCTTGGCCAACGGGTGATCGGCCGCCAGCAGTACCTGAGCGGTCAGCTGGCATAGCTGGATGCATCGAGTGTTCGGCGGCAGGCCCAGATCATAGGTGATTGCCAGCTCTATCGCGCCTTCACCCAGCCGCTTCCCGACATAATCGAAGCTGCCTTCGCGCATATCAACCGTGACCCTGGGGCAGGACTCCTGCATCCGCCGCACGATCTGTGGCAGGCAATAGGGCGCCAGGTCTTCAAAACATCCAACCACCAGCTCTCCGACACACTCTCCTGCATTGGCATTGATCTCGGCAAAGGTCCGAGCCTCGGTCAGGACGCGACGGGCCTGGGCCATGACGGTACGACCGAACGGGGTCAACGAAATGCCGAGGCCACGTTGGCGCACGAAAATCGATTGGCCCAGCACCTCTTCCAGTTCGCTGATGGCCGCCGAAATGGAGGGCTGTGAAACATGAAGCTCCATGGCGGCAGTCGTCAGGTTACCGTGCTTGGCCGCTGCGAGTGCATAGCGCAGTTGCCGCAGTGTGAACTTCATAGGTTTTTCCGTTGTGATACATCAGGACATATTATTTTATCCTTTTTTGAGGTTGTGAAATATTTCTCCTGCGCAGTGGCCGCCGCTCACAGGCGCCACGCCGATGCCGATTGCAAGGCTCATCAGCCAGTTTGGCGACCCTCTCTGGGCCGGATGCCCTCGACTACTGCAAACCATGTTCTTGTTTGGGAGCATCACAATGAAAATTACAAAGGCTCTGCTGACCACGACACTATCTTTCGGGCTGCTGGCGGCCGCTGGCGCCAGCCAGGCGGCCGGCTGGTGCGAGTCTGGCAAACCGGTGAAGTTCGCCGGGTTGAACTGGGAAAGCGGGATGCTGCTCACGGATGTGATGCAGTTCGTGCTGAAAAATGGTTATGGCTGTGATACCGACAGCCTGCCGGGCAACTCCATCTCCATGGAAAACGCCCTGAGCAGCAATGATATCCAGGTGTTTGCCGAAGAGTGGGTAGGGCGCAGCGAGGTCTGGAACAAGGCTGCGGCTGCCGGCAAGGTCGTTGGCGTCGGCGCCCCGGTCGTTGGCGCGGTCGAAGGCTGGTACGTGCCGCGTTATGTGATCGAAGGCGACGCCAAGCGCAAACTCGAAGCCAAGGCACCCAACCTCAAGACCATCGCCGATCTTGGGCAATACGCCCAGGTATTCAAGGACCCGGAAGAACCGGACAAGGGGCGCTTCTACAATTGCCCGGCCGGCTGGACCTGCGAGCTGGACAACAGCGAGATGCTCAAGCGCTACGGCCTGGAAAGCAGCTACACCAACTTCCGCCCGGGCACCGGCCCGGCACTGGATGCCGCCGTATTGTCGAGCTACAAGCGTGGTGAGCCGATCCTGTTCTACTACTGGTCGCCGACGCCGCTGATGGGCCTGGTCGACCTGGTCAAACTGGATGAGAAGCCAGGCGTGGATAAAACCCTGACCATCAAAGTGGGCCTGTCGAAGGCCTTCCACGAGCAGGCGCCGGAGCTGGTGGCGGTGCTGGAAAAGGTCAATCTGCCGATCGACCTGATGAACCAGAACCTGGCGCGCATGAGCAAAGACCGTATCGAGTCGCCGGAACTGGCCAAGTTGTTCCTCAAGGAGCACCCCGAGGTCTGGCATGGCTGGGTCAGCGAAGACGCAGCCAAAAAGGTGGACGCGGCACTTTGAGCGTGTGGGCTGGTCCGGCTCCTGCCGGACAAGGCACGCGACAGTCCGTTTCATGCACTTGCTCGAGAGAATTCCATGTTTCCCAAGAACTTCACGTTTTCCATTGCCGACTGGGTCAATGGCTGGGTCGATGCGCTGGTAACCAACTACGGTGACGTGTTCCGGCACATCTCCGACACCCTGCTGTGGGCCATCGTCAACCTCGAAGGCCTGCTGCGCGCGATGCCCTGGTGGCTGATGCTGGCAGTCGTCGCCGGTATTGCCTGGCATGCCACCCGTAAAGTCGCGACCACTGCCGTGATCGTCGGCTTACTGTTCCTGGTTGGTGCGGTCGGCCTCTGGGACAAGCTGATGCAGACCCTGGCGCTGATGCTGGTAGCAACGCTGATATCGGTCCTGGTCGGCATTCCGCTGGGTGTGCTGTCGGCGCGCAACGATCGCCTGCGGGCGGTTTTGATGCCGCTGCTCGACATCATGCAGACCATGCCCAGTTTCGTGTACTTGATACCGGTCCTCATGCTGTTCGGTCTGGGCAAGGTGCCGGCGATCTTCGCCACCGTCATCTATGCCGCGCCGCCGCTGATTCGCCTGACCGACCTGGGCATTCGCCAGGTGGACGGCGAGGTCATGGAGGCGATCAACGCTTTCGGTGCCAACCGCATGCAGCAACTGTTCGGCGTGCAGCTGCCACTGGCGTTGCCGAGCATCATGGCCGGTATCAACCAGACCACCATGATGGCCCTGTCGATGGTAGTCATCGCCTCGATGATCGGTGCCCGTGGCCTGGGTGAAGACGTCCTGGTCGGCATCCAGACGTTGAATGTGGGCCGCGGCCTCGAAGCGGGCCTGGCCATCGTGATTCTGGCGGTCGTGATCGACCGTATTACCCAGGCCTATGGCCGACCACGGCATGGGGTGGGCAAATGAGCGCCAAACAGACGATGAACAAGATCGAAGTCAAGAATGTCTTCAAGATCTTCGGTGCTCGCGCCGAAGATGCCCTGAAACTGATCCGCCAGAAGAAGGCCAAGGACCAGGTCCTGGTCGAAACCGGCTGCGTGGTAGGGGTCAACGATCTCTCGTTGTCCATCGGCAGCGGCGAGATCTTCGTGATCATGGGGCTTTCGGGTTCGGGCAAGTCGACCCTGGTGCGCCACTTCAACCGCCTGATCGACCCGACCAGCGGCGAGATCCTGGTCGATGGCGAAGACATTCTGCAGTACGACATGCAAGCCTTACGCGAATTCCGCCGGCACAAGATCAGCATGGTGTTCCAGAGTTTTGGCCTGTTGCCGCACCGCACCGTGCTGGACAACGTCGCCTACGGCCTGAAAGTCCGTGGCGAGAACAAGGCCAAGTGCACAGAGCGCGCCCTGCACTGGATCGACACCGTGGGCCTGAAGGGGTACGAAAAGTCGTACCCGCACCAGTTGTCGGGCGGCATGCGTCAGCGTGTCGGCCTGGCCCGCGCTCTGGCTGCCGACACCGACATCATCCTGATGGACGAAGCCTTCAGTGCGCTTGACCCGCTGATTCGCGCCGAAATGCAGGACCAGTTGCTGGAACTGCAGAAGACCCTGCACAAGACCATCGTGTTCATCACCCACGACCTGGACGAGGCGGTGCGTATCGGCAACAGGATTGCCATTCTCAAGGACGGTCGCCTGGTCCAGGTCGGCACGCCGAAAGAAATCCTCTACCAGCCTGCGGACGAATACGTCGATCGTTTCGTGCAGCGTCGCGTAGCTTCGCTTTAAGGAACCGCGTGTATGTCGTTTGCTGAAAGAATCATCATCGCCGAAGCGCCCGTGCGTTGGCAGGATGTGGTAGCTGTGGCCCGGCATGGCGCGAAGCTTGAGCTGGCCCCATCGGCCTGGGCGCGGATCGAGAACGCCCAGGCGATCGTCCAGCGCATCGTTGCCAGCGGTGACCGCGCCTATGGCGTCAACACCGGGCTTGGTGCCTTGTGCAATGTCTCGTTGCAGGACGAACAACTCAGCCAGCTGTCGCACAACACCTTGCTCAGCCATGCCTGTGGCGTGGGTACGGCGCTGTCGGACGAACAGACCCGGGCGATAATGTGCGCGGCGATCATCAACTTCTGCCAGGGCCGTTCCGGCCTGCAGCGCAAGGTGGTCGAGGCACTGCTGACCCTGCTCAACCAGCACATCACGCCGCAGGTGCCGAAACAGGGGTCGGTGGGCTATCTGACCCACATGGCGCATATCAGCATCAGCTTGCTGGGCGTCGGCCAGGTCAGCTATCGCGGCCAGATCATGCCGGCGCAGCAGGCCTTGGCCGAGGTCGGCCTGGCGCCGGTCAAACTGGGTGCCAAGGATGGCCTGTGCCTGGTCAACGGTACCCCTTGCATGACCGGCCTGAGCTGCCTGTCTTTGGATGACGCCACCCGGTTGAGCCAATGGGCGGACGTCATCAGCGCCATGAGCTTCGAGGCCTTGCGCGGTCAAGTCGATGCCTTCGATCCTGAAATCATCGCGATGAAACCGCACCCCGGCATGCAGCGCGTGGGCAGTAACCTGCGGCGCCTGCTCGACGGCAGCGAAATCATTGCCAGCAGCCAAGGCATTCGCACCCAGGACGCCTTGAGCATTCGCTCGATTCCGCAGGTTCATGGCGCCGCGCGCGATCAGCTGGAACACGCTGCGCGGCAGATCGAAACCGAACTCAATTCCACCACCGACAACCCGATGCTGCTGGGTACGCCCGAGTCGTATCGGGTGGTTTCCCAGGCGAACCCGCACGGCCAGTCGGTGGCCATGGCGGCCGACTTGCTGGCTATCGCGGTGGCCGAGATCGGGGCGATTGCCGAGCGTCGTCTCGATCGCCTGATCAATCCGTTGGTCAGCGGTTTGCCGGCCTTTCTGGTCAGCCAGCCGGGGGTGAACTCGGGCATGATGATCGTTCAGTACGTGGCCGCTTCACTGTGTGCGGAAAACCGTCAGCTGGCACAACCGGCAGTCGTTGACAACTACGTCACCTCCGGCCTGCAGGAGGATCATCTGAGCATGGGCACCAATGCCGGGTTGAAGTTGCACCGCGCCCTGGAGAACTGCACGCAGATCCTCGCCATCGAATACCTGCTGGCGGCCCAGGCATTTGAATTTCTCAAGGAGCAGCGCTTTGGCGCAGGTACCAGCGTTGCCTGGCGGTTGTTGCGCGAACGGGTCCCCGCGTATGCCCAGGACCGTTGGCTGGCCCCGGATATTGCCAGCAGCGCATCGATCCTGAAGGATCCGGGCCTGCTTGGCGCTGCATTCCCCGAGCTGCTATGACCGATGCAAGGGTCACTCATGGCTTCGGATCGTGAGGGTCGAAACCTGTGCAATCGGGGGGTAAATGCCCCCTGATTGCGTACGACCAATAAAACGTTGACTTTGCGCGCGCCCAGGAACATTCATGATCCCAGAGGCATTGATGTTCGAGGTGAGATCATGGCGCAGACCGACGTACTCATTGTCGGAGCCGGCCCGACCGGGCTGGTTCTTGCTCTTTGGCTCAACAGGCAAGGCGTCGGCGTAAGGATCATCGACAAGAGCAGTGGGCCGGGTGAAGCTTCTCGTGCCATGGCTGTTCAAGCCCGCACGCTGGAGCTCTATCGCCAGCTCGATCTGGCCGAGCCAGTGATAGAGGCCGGCTATAAAACCCCAGCCATGAACATGTGGGCACGCGGCCGGCACAGGGCGCGTATACCCTTGGGCGACGCAGGCAGAGAAGTTTCTGCGTATCCTTTCGTGTTGGTCTATCCCCAGGACCGCCATGAGCGCCTGCTGGTGCAGCAGCTCCAGTCACTCGGCGTGGATGTGGAACGGCAGACCGAACTGCTGTCTTTCGAGGAGGGTGAAAGCCATGTCACGGCCCTCCTGAAACATGCTGATGGCCGAGAGGAATCCTTCACTGCGGCTTTTGTGGCCGGGTGCGATGGCGCTCGGTCGCTTGTTCGGCAAGCGATCGGCAGCGGTTTCGAGGGCGGCACCTACAAACAGCTTTTCTATGTTGCGGATGTCAGGGTCAATGGTGTCGAGCCGGCGGGTGAGGGGCATATCGCTTTTGACAAATCCGATTTCGTGCTGCTTTTGTGCTATGGCGAAAAGGACCAGTACCGCCTGATTGGCACTGTGCGTGACGAGCGAGCCGAGCATCCTGAACATCTGACGTTCGCGGACGTTGGTCATGATGCCATCAACGGGTTGAACCTGAAGATTACCGCCGTGAACTGGTTTTCCACCTACCGTGTTCACCATCGCGTTGCGGACCATTTCCGCCGTGGCCGGGCGTTTCTGCTCGGCGATGCTGCGCATGTGCATAGCCCGGCGGGAGGGCAGGGCATGAACACCGGCATTCTGGACGCGATCAACCTGGCATGGAAGTTGGCCGCGGTGTTGAAAGGGAAGGCGCCCGACACATTGCTCGACAGCTACCAGATCGAACGCCAGGCATTTGCCCGCACGCTGGTGGAGACAACTGACAAACTGTTCACCTTCGTTACCGCTCAGGGCGGATTTGCCGACTTTGTACGTACTCGCATCGCGCCGCTCTTCGCGAGTGTTGCGTACAAGAGCGAAAACGTCCGTGAGTACCTGTTCCGAATGGTTTCGCAAACCACACTCGATTACCGCGAAAGCCCGCTGAGCCAGGGCAAGGCCGGTGGCGTTGAGGGCGGTGATCGCCTGCCTTGGCTGTCTGTCGGCACCGAGGACAACTACGCTTCACTCGCAGCCATTCAGTGGCAAGTGCATGTTTACGGTGAAGCCAAGGCCGACTTGACCCGATGGTGTGCAAGGCAGGGCATTGCACTGCATGTTTTCGCTTGGGAGCATGCGTACGAGAAAGCCGGCGTTGCCAGAAATGCTGCTTACCTGTTGCGGCCTGACAACCATGTCGCGCTGGCTGATCCAGAGGGGGAGGTTAGTACCTTGAGCCGATATTTCGAGGCGCATGGAGTGATGCCATGAGCAGCGCCGACCAGTCTTGCGCAGGTTATGGTCGACACTGAGTCTGCCGCATTGCCACCTGCCACTCCGATGGAATTATTCCCGCCCTGTATGCTCAATAGCGCATGAACTAGCGATGCCGGGATTGTTTGGGTACTGGCAAAAGTACGTGGAATCTGCATCCAGTCCACTTGTTCGGAGGTATTGCCATGCAGCCGGAAACTGAAGGCTCTGAGGAAAAGGGGCCAAGCGACGTACCGTTCATCAACGATCCGGAAAAGCCCACCTCGCCGCCCTTGAACGACGCTGATGCCACGGATGCTGCCGAGGCGGAGGAAGAGATTCAGGATGACGGCGAATCCATTTGGCCATGAGGAGTGGACGATGGACAATTATCACCTCAGCCCGACATCGGATGGTTGGGAGTTGAAGAAAGTCGGTGCTGAACGAGCTTCCAAACGAGCGGCGACGAAGCAGGAACTAATCAATGCCCTTGCGGATTTCTTCGATGGCAAGACGGCATCAGTGAAGATCCACAGGGCGGATGGCACCCTCGAAGAGGAACGCACCTATCCACGTTCGGCTGACCCACGCCGTAGCAAAGGTTGAAGATTTCAAAAAAGAGGCCAGGGTGCCATGCACCCTGGCCGAACTCATTTCAAGTTAGCGGTTTTCGCTACCACGGCCGCCGCCGTGACTGTTCTCTCCGCCTTTGCGCCCAGCCTCGGAGGCGCGTTCACGGTCGTTGGCAAAGTTGCCCCCGGAGTTCTGGCCGCCCTTGCGACCTGCCTCCGACGCCTTCTCACGGTCATTGGCGAAATTGCCTGGATTGTTCTGGGCGGAACCACCTTGGCGGCCACGATTGCTTTGATTGTCAGCCATGATCTTTCACCTCATGTCGTCACACAGGAAAGTCTGTGTTCAACTCCGACTTCAAGCAGACAGCGATTTGCTCCCCGGCTTTGCGCTTGGGCCGACGGGTTGCACGAAAGAACTCGTGCGGGCATTTGTGGCGCCGCAGAGCTTTGTTCGCCAACTTTTGGAACTGATTTGCCTTGCGTCGAGTTTGACAGCACAGTTGTTCAGCTCCTGCGGCGTGAATGGGTGATCGCAAAACCTATGATGACCGCAAGCGCCGCTGCGCCGATCACTAGAGGCGTCGTGTCTTTTTTTGGCTTCCTCCAGCCGCCGTCGATACTCCTCCTGCCACTCGGCGGCTCAAAGAGGTTGCCTGATGAGGTTTCGGCTTTGGGACTGCGGTTTATCCCCCGACGCGTCAGCCACCCCGATAACAGAGGCAGGCCTGGTACCAGGTAGCTGGCCAGATGCGCAAGGCGCGCCGTGGTGCCGACCGTGGTGTGAGCTCGAGGTGAGATTGCACAGGCCACCATGGCCTTTGCCACAAGTTCGGGATCATATACAGGGCCGGGAGGCGTCAGCGCATGTCCTGTGTAGTTGCCGCCGTCTCGGAAGCCCGGTGTGTCCATGACTGCCGGATAGATATCGCACACATGGATGTGGGGAAACTCCGTCAATTCCCCTCGCAGTGCCTCGGTCAGTCCACGCAAGCCGAACTTGCTCGCCGAGTACGCGGCTGCATAGGGTTGGGCCACCCAACTGCCCAGGGACAGCGTATTGATCAGGATGCCGCTGCCTTGGCGCTTGAAGAGAGGAAGGGCTACAAAAGCGCCGCGCAGGTAACCCAACAGGTCAGTCTGAATCACCTGCTCATGGGCCTCCAGTGGTGTTGCCTCGAAGTTGCCCACCGCGCCAACGCCGGCGTTGTTGATCCAGATATCGATCCGTCCGTGGCCGAATTCTGCTGCCTGGGCGGCCAGCGCTTGCACCTGGTCGTTGCGGGTGACGTCGGTCGTGATCGCTATGGCATCCGTACCGCAGTCGGTGCATTCATCCAGCACGTCGAACAACGCTTCTTCATCGCGCGCAGCGAGCACCAGGCGCGCCCCCTTGCAGGCAAATGCGTGCGCGGTGGCACGGCCGATACCGCTGGAAGCGCCAGTTATCACCACGACTTTGCCGCGCAGCGGCCCCCTGCTCGGGTAGCCACCGCCGGGTGATTCCCGTTCCGTGGCAGCCTTGTTGTGCTCGTCAGGTGGCGCGAACGTTTCGCTGGCCTCGATCCTGGAGATTTCCAGGGCGGTACCATCGACCAAGGTCAACGTCAGCCCTTCAATCGTGCCTGCCTCCCGGTTCGGAAACACCGGTTCGCCTTCGGCATCCACGCTGTCGTAGATGAAGCGCGTACCTTCGATCCACCCAACGGCGGTCAAAAGCTCAGGGCCCAGGTAATACTTCCCGTCTTGAAAGAAGCCCGGGAACTGATGCGCCCGCTCGATGTTTTCCACGCGATAGCGTTCACCTGCTTTCATGCCTGTCGCTTGATCGATCATATTGCGAACCCCTGTAGGTGGATTGCCTTCAGCCGCATGTTTGCGTGCCAGGTATGCAGGGGAAGCCCGGGCGGACAGCAAAGTTCAGACCAACAAGTCCGGCGGTACTGAAAAATTGCCTCGATTGTGCCGCAGCCAGCAGTGCAAGAGGGCGAACAGTTGGGGGGGGGGAGACTGTGCCAGGCTAAACCGCCGGGGCGCCATGGCCGTTCAGAGGCGGCGGTGCGGATTCAGCGGGCTTTTTCCAGGTGTTGGAACTGGCATTGCATCTGAGCATCTTTGAGGCTCAGCTCAAACTCAACCAAGCCGTTATGCACTTGCTGCAGGGCCTGGATCTGCCCCATCAATTCCTGCTTTTTGTTAGCGATGGCCTGCATGGCCAGATCCCGAGGCAGCTCCTGGCCGCGATGATCCTGCAGAATGGCCTGCATTTCCTTGAGCTTGAAACCGAGTTGCTGAGCGCATTTGATGAAGGTCAGCAGCTCTACGCTTTGCTGGCTGTAGATGCGGTACTTGCCTTCGCGTTGCGGGGGTGGCAACAGGCCGATTTCTTCGTAATGTCGAATGCTTTTGACGGTGGTGCCCGACAGCTGGGCGGCTTTGCCGATGTACATGAAAATCCCTTTTTTTGACGCATCAGAAGCAAAAAGATGTCGCGCGCTCTTACAGGCGCGCAAATCTTTGCACAAGCGTCAAGGGGTGGGAAGCCAGGTTGGGCAAGGTGTCACAGCAGGGAGGCCCGGCTGGGCAGCACAGGTGCGCGGCCTGACCGGGGCCGATCAGCGGCTGGCGACTGCCTGGACCTGTTTGAGCCAGGCTTCACGCTGTTCCGGCCTGGAGCCCAATACCGGACCGAAGGTCAGGGTTTTCAGGGGGTTTATGCCGCAGAACTCCAGGGTGGTCTTGCGCATTTGGTGCAGGCCCGGCATGCGATACACCCACCGGTAGTACCACGGCGGCGTGTCCATGGTCACCAAAAGGTGAGCCGTGCGGCCTTTGAGCAGCTTATCCGGGAAGGGCGAGCCCTTGCGGTACTTGAAGGCAAAACCGGGCAGAAAGACGCGGTCGAAGAACCCCTTGAGCAACGCCGGAATGCCGCCCCACCAGATCGGGTACACCAATGTCAGGTGTTCGGCCCAGGTAATGTCGTTCTGTGCGTCGATCAAATCGGGCTCAAGCAACTGGATCTGGTTATAGCCATCGTGCAAGACCGGATCGAAATCCAGGGTGTCCAGGCGCAGCAGGCGCACCTCGTGGCCTGCTTCCTTGGCAGCCTCGACATAACGTTCGGACACAGCGCCGCAAAAGCTGTCGTTCGAAGGGTGGCCGAGGATTACGAGCATGCGTTTGCTCTTCATGACAAACTCCAGGTAATGAAGTGCCAAGGGTAAAGTCTGCCCCTTACGGTAGAGTCAAGCCTTGCCGGTTAGCGGTAGAGACAAACAGTCCAGCAGCGCTCGGGTGTAGTCCGGCAAAGCGTCGAATGAGCGGGCCCAGAAACGCAATGTGCGTTGAGCCCGCACTCGCACCTGCAAGCGCCAACCGGCTTGCATGGCTTGCGCCTCCAGATCGACGGCGAGGGTACTGTTGGCATTGAGGGCGACATAAGTGTGGCCGAGGGTGCCGTTGAGCGTCAGGGTGTCGTTCTGGAATACGCCTATGCCAAACGAGTGTGATGGGCTCCGTCTACCGGTAGCACCACGCCATTGACGAAGGAGCCCGCCTCGCTAGCGAGCATGATCACCGGGCCAAGCAGTTCGTCCAGTTGGCCCAGGCGACGAGATGGCATCGAGCGTATGGCTGCCTGCCCCTTTTCGCTGGCGAAAAATGCCTGGCTCATTTCTGTTTCGAACCAGCCGGGGGCAATGGCATTGACCCGTATGCCAAAGCGCATCAGGTCATTGGCAAGTGCCCGGGTCAACTGGACGACTGCGCCCTTGGACGCTGCATAAACACTGTAACCGGGCTGCACCCCGAGGCCGAGTATCGAGGCGATGTTGATGATCGCTCCCGGGCGCTTTGCCTCGGCAAGCCGACGTGCGGCCTCCTGGGATACACGCCAGATCCCCTTGAAGTTGGTGTCCAGCACCGCATCCATCGAGATTTCGTCGGTCTCCAGGAAGGGGGCAGGGGCCGCGATACCGGCATTGTTGATAATGATGTCGCACACGCCGACCTGGGCTGCCGCAGCGTCGAACGCGGCACGTACGCTGTCACTGGAGGTCACATCCATGGCGACAGCGATGGCCTTGCCACCGCTGTTATGGATGTCGTGCACCAGCGCCTCGATCCGGTCGAGCCGGCGAGCCGAAGCCACGATCGTGGCGCCAGCCTGCGCCAGGCCACGGGCGAGACAATAACCGATACCGCTCGAAGCCCCGGTGACGAGAGCGACTTTACCAGCCAGCGAAAAACGTTCATTAACCATCGTATCTTCTCCAAACAACGGAAATTTCAGTTTCCAGGGGCAATGAGGTCCAAGCCCATTTGCGAGAGCGGCCGGGCCAGCTCACCCGTTTCGTGCGCCCGCGTATTGGAAGCGTTGCCTTCCAGGGCGCGTTTTTTTACACCTTGGGCGATCGCCGCAAGCCGGAAAAAACTGAATGCCAGGTAGAAGTTCCAGTTTTCGATCTTTTCCAGTCCCATGCGCGCGCAATAGTCGGCGACATAGGTATCTTCGTCTGGTATGCCCAATGCGTGGCGGTCGAGGCCGCCCAACCCTCGGATCAGGCCGTCATTCGGCATGCGCCACTGCATGCATTGATAGGCCAGGTCGGCGAAGGGATGGCCTAGAGTGGACAGTTCCCAGTCGACTACCGCGAGGATGCGCGGCTCGGTAGGGTGGAACAGGAAGTTGTCCAGGCGATAGTCGCCATGGACCAGGCTGACGCGTCCGTCGTCTGGTGGCAGCAGCCCCGGTAGCCGCTCGATGAGCTGGTTCATGGCAGGGTTGATATCGGTTTCGCTGGCTTGGTATTGCTGGGTCCAGCGCACGAGTTGCCGCTCGAAATAGTTACCCGCTCGACCATAATCGCCGAGGCCGATGGCTTCGACGTCCAGGCGGTGCATAGCTGCGAGTACGCGGTTCATTTCGTCGTAGTAGGCAGCGCGCTGGGCTTGCTCGATCTCGGGCAATGCAGGGTCCCAGAAAATCCGCCCCTCCACGAACGACATGAGGTAGAAGTCGCTGCCGATGATGCTGGCATCCTCGCAGAGGTGGTACGGGTGGGCTACCGGGACCTCGGTGTTGCGCAGGGCTTGCATGACGCGGAACTCACGGTCGATCGCGTGAGCGGACTTCAGCAGTGCGCCCCGTGGTTTGCTGCGTAACACATAATCGGTCCCGCCAGCGCGTAGCCGGTATGTCGGGTTCGACTGCCCGCCAGCGAACTTTTCCAACGCGACGGGGCCGTTGAAACCGGGCAGAACGGCTTCCAGATAGGCGCCCAGGCGCTCGCTGTCGAGGTTTTCAATTTGGGTCATGTAGTCGTTCCTCAAGCTGTGTAGCGTTTGATCACCGCTTTGCCCAGTGAGGCCATGTGCACCTGATCGGGGCCATCGGCCAGGCGAATGGCCCGGGCATTGGCAAAGGCGCGCGGCAGGAAGCTGTCCTGACACAGGCCCAGTGCGCCGTGGGCCTGGATGGCGCGGTCAATGACCTGCTGCGCCATGGTCGGGGCAATGATCTTGATCATCGCGATGAGATCGCGCGCGTCCTTGTAGCTGGTGCGGTCCATCTTGTCGGCAGCCTTCAAGGTCAACAGGCGTGCCTGCTCGATTTCGCACAGCGAGCGCGCGATGTCCTCGCGTATCGAACCTTGCTCGGAGAGCTTCTTGCCGAACGCTACCCGGTGCTCGACCCGGGCGCACATCAATTCCAATGCACGTTGAGCGGATCCGATCAGGCGCATGCAATGATGAATCCGGCCTGGACCCAGCCGGCTTTGAGCAATTTCGAAACCTTGCCCCTCGTCGCCGATCCGGTTGCCAACCGGAACGCGTACATTCTCGAACAGGATCTCGGCATGCCCGTGCGGGGCATCATCGTCACCGAACACGCGCAGGGGGCGCAGTAGCTTGAGGCCGGGGGTATCCATCGGCACGATCACCTGCGTCTGCTGGTGATGAGGCGGGGCATCGGGATCGGTCTTGCCCATCACGATCAGGAACGCGCAACGCGGATCGGGGGCGCCGGTGGTCCACCACTTGTGCCCGTTGATCACGTAGTCATCACCGTCCCGTTCGATGCGGCATTCGATATTGGTGGCATCGGAGGAAGCGACCGCTGGCTCCGTCATGGCGAACGCTGAACGGATTTCACCGTTGAGCAGCGGCAGCAGCCACTGTTGTTTCTGCGCTTCGCTGCCATAGCGGGCCAGCAGTTCCATGTTGCCAGTATCCGGCGCATTGCAGTTGAACACTTCCGGGCCGATGAACGAGCGGCCCATGACCTCGGCCAACGGCGCATATTCCAGGTTGGTCAGGCCCGAGCCGTAGTCGTCGAGCTTCGCCAGAAACAGGTTCCACAGGCCTTCGCTGCGCGCACGCGCCTTGAGTTGCTCCATCACCGGAGGAATGACCCAACGGTTTTCGGAGCGCTCGATGAAGTCGTGGTATTCGTGCTCGGCCGGGTATACGTGATCTTCCATGAAACGCTCAAGCCGCCCGAGAAGGTCTCGAACTTTAGGGCTGTATTCAAAGTGCATGCTGTATTCCTCGATAGGACGCGGGGGCGTGTTGCGTTGACGGGGGTTGGAAGCGAGCAGGGTTCATGCGCCAGTGCATTACCGACCGCAAAGCCCCTGGCTTTGACGATTGGAAGTCGTGCTTGTCGGATGAAGGATGTGGGCAAATCAGCATTAGATTGCCAATGCATCGCGCAGGGGTTTGAGGATGTCCGCGAAACTGGAAATCAGATAGACAGGCCAAGGGTAAAGTGGGCTGGTCTGCACGATTTGCTCTGCCGCATACAACGTGCCTGTGAGCAAAAGCGTGACAGTGCCGATGAACGCAATTCGGCGCATGAATCTCTCCGAGTCCAGCGATTGGCTGGTTGCCGGTTTTTGTTGTAGGTGCTTCGAAGTCTAAAGGCTCCGCGCGGCAGAGATTTAACAGATCACGCCAGAAAATGTGCAATTCATGAATTTGCGTTCGAGGTGTTGAGGCACCGTGGGGCTTTCTGGCTATCGATTTGGCTGTGTGATGCACACCTGAATCTCGGCACGCATTGCCGTTCTCAGGCAGGCGCCGACGGCTTTCTACACGTCAGGGCGGTGAGCCTGCACACCAATGGGGCAGCGACAGCACAGCCGAAAGGGCATTGCCAACGAGCAATTCCACGAATTAGCATAACGATGGTTTTCTTTAGTTGTCGCCCGTTCCAGCAATAGCAGTAATCCGGTTGCCCTGTGTGCACTTCGCTCCCGGGATGCGCATCACCCAACTCATTTTCGAGAAATGCCATGTCTGATTACCAAGCACCCCTGCGGGATATGCAATTCATCCTCAATGAAGTATTCGAGGCCAGTAAACTGTGGGGCCAGTTTCCTGCTCTGCACGACTTTATCGACTCGGAAACAGCCGAGGCGATCCTGAACGAGGCAGGCAAGCTCGCAGCCGAGGTACTGGCACCGCTGAATCGTCCCGGTGATGAGCAAGGTTGCCAGTGGCAAGACGGGCGGGTAACGACACCTCAAGGGTTTGTGGAAGCCTACAGGGCCTTTTCCGAGGGCGGGTGGGGCGGGGTCGCCGGCGATGCCAGCCATGGCGGGATGGGGATGCCGAAGATGCTCTCGACACTGGTCGATGAAATCGTCAATGCGGCCAACCTGTCATTTGGTCTGTACCCCATGCTCACCGCTGGCGCGTGCATGGCAATCAATGCGCATGCGAGCGAAACGCTAAAGGGCCAGTATCTATCGAGGATGTACAGCGGTCAGTGGACAGGCACCATGTGCCTGACCGAACCGCATGCCGGAACTGACCTGGGCATCATCCGTACTCGTGCCGAGCCGCAAGCGGATGGCAGCTACGCGATAAGCGGCACCAAGATCTTCATCACCGGCGGTGAGCATGACCTGACCGAAAATATCGTGCACCTGGTATTGGCTCGGCTGCCTGACGCCCCTGCCGGTCCCAAGGGTATCTCGCTGTTCCTGGTACCCAAGGTGTTGAGCAATGACGACGGCACATTGGCCGAGAAGAACAGCCTGAGCTGCGGATCCCTTGAACACAAGATGGGCATAAAGGGGTCAGCGACCTGTGTGATGAACTTCGATGGTGCCTCGGGGTGGTTGGTCGGCGAGCCGAACAAAGGCCTGGCTGCAATGTTCACCATGATGAACTACGAACGGCTCGGAGTGGGCGTCCAAGGGTTGGCTACCGGCGAGCGTTCTTATCAGAGTGCGATCAGCTATGCCCTTGAGCGTGTCCAGGGACGGGCATCGAGTGGACCTGCCGAAGGGCAGCAGATTGCCGATCCGATTATCGTCCACGCCGATGTACGCCGCATGCTGCTTACCATGAAGGCCTTGAACGAAGGCGGGCGTGCATTTTCCAGCTATGTCGCCATGCAACTGGACACGTCCAGGTACAGCGAAGACGCCGAGGCGCGCAAGCGTGCAGAAGAACTCGTCGCTTTGCTGACGCCGGTCGCCAAGGCATTCCTGACCGACATGGGGTTGGAAGCCACGTTGCACGGCCAGCAGGTGTTTGGCGGGCATGGTTATATTCGCGAGTGGGGCCAGGAACAATTGGTACGTGACTGCCGTATCACCCAGATCTATGAGGGTACGAATGGCATTCAGGCGCTGGATCTGCTCGGCCGCAAGGTCCTGGGAACGGGTGGTGCCTCCGCGAAAACCTTGATCGACGAGGTGCTGGGTTTCATCCATTCGGCGCCACCAGCACTGGCCGAATTTACCGCACCATTGAAGGCTGCGGTCCTCAATCTTGAGGAATTGACGGCCTGGATCCTTGACCGCGCCAAGGGCGATCCCAACGAAGTGGGTGCTGCCTCGGTCGAGTATCTGCATGTGTTCGGCTACACCGTCTACGCCTATATGTGGGCGCGAATGGCTCATGCGGCGCTGCCCAAGGCAGGTCAAGACGACTTCTACGCCAGCAAGCTGGGTACCGCGCGCTTTTACTTCGCCCGCCTGCTACCTCGGATCCATTCATTGATAGCCTCCGTGAAAGCCGGGAGTGAATCGCTGTATCTGCTGGACAGTTCGCAGTTTTGAGCCATGTGCCTGGCAACCTTGTTGCCAGGCAGCATTACTCGGCAAGGCCGTTGTAGTTTTTTCGACCTCGGAGCAGGCGCGGTTGCCTGGCCAGCCCGGTTTTTCGTTGCCATTGGAGCGGGGTGAGGCCAAACCAGCGATGAAAGGCGCGGCTGAAGCCGCTCGAGTCTGCATATCCCAGAAGCTTCGCCAGCCTGCTCATGCTGATGGCAGGATCCTGCAGGTAGTGCTGGGCTGATTCCTGGCGCACTTCGTCCAGAAGCTGCTGGAATGACGTGCCCTCGGCGAAGAGTTGGCGTTGCAGCGACCGTGGATTCACGACCATCCAGCTGGCGGCCTTGTCCACTGTCGCACGGCCGCTGGGAAGCAGGTGGCGAAGCAGTTGCTTGATGGATCCAGGGAGTGCCGCGCTGGACAACCGCTCCATCCGGCCTATGTGCGTTTCCAGCAGCTGGTGCAACGTTGTGTCCTTGGCGTTCAGTGGCAGCGACAGGGCATCCCGTGGAAAGACCAGGCCGGTAAACGCCGAGGAAAACATCGCAGGTGAGCCAAGGATGCTCCTGTAGTCCAGCTCGCTGCCAAGTGGCGCGTGGGAGAAGGCCACATGATCAGGTTGCCATTCGTCACCGATCATTGCGCGCAACAGCTTCAGGGCCACGGCGCACATCAGCTCTGCGGCGTGGAACTGCCCGGGGCCGTACTGCCGAGGCGTTGAAAACTCAAGGCAGACCTGATCGCGTGCAGGTATGAGCTGCATGCTGACCGCACCATTGAAGACTGCATAGTTGTCCTTGAGCTCCAGCAGCGCTTCGCCTACCGAGTGGGTGCTGCCGACCAGATAGAGCATGTCACCGAATACTGCCAGCCCTTGGTGCATCCCGAACCGCAAACCGAACAGCGGCTGCTCGGCCTGTTGTGCGCACAAATCCAGCAACCCGCAGTAGCGCTGGTAGGCAAGGATCCGCTGGGGGAATTGTTCCACGTCCACAGGCAAAGCCATCAGCCGGAGCATCGCCGTTGGCCTGAGCCCTTCATTGCTGGCGAATTCGGTAAATTTGCTGAGCGCCAGCGCACGGATGAACGAGCCAGTGGTCGTGCTGCGCTCGCTGGCCGCGGTGGATACCGCTTTCATGGCGGCGAAACCTCGTGGGTTTGCGGTGCAGCCAGTAGCCCATTGCGATGATGTTGCCGCCATTTCTGCGGGCTGATGCCGTTCCAGCGTGTAAATGCGCGGGAAAAGGCACCCAGGCTGGTGTAGCCAAGCAACGCGGAAAGCTGTGTCAGGTTCAAGGTGGAATCACAGAGATAACGCTTGGCCATGGCCTGCCGGGTATCGTCCAGTAAAGCCTGGAAGTGGGTACCCTCGGCTTGCAGGTAGCGCTGCAGAGTGCGCGGGCTGAGCGCAAGCTGCCCGGCTATGTGTTCAACACTGGCTTGCCCATCGCAAAGGCCGTGCCGCATTAGCCGTTGTACATGGGCGGGTAGCTCGCGCAGGGTGAGGTACGCAAGCTCGTCATAATGGTTTTTCATCAACACCTGCAGGCCAGCATCACGCTCACCGAGTGAATGGGTCAGCAGAGCGTGATCGAATACCCAGGCATTGACCGCACTGTCGAAGCGCGGAGTGATGTCCAGCAAGCTACGGTATGTGTTCAGACGGGCGCCGGCAGCGTGGCGAAGCAGAAGCTCCTGGGGTTTCCAGGCCCGCCCCAAGAGGCTCTCCATGATCTTGGTGCCGAGCGCCATGGCAAGCTCGACGGTCTGCCGGGTGACTGACACGTTTGCGTCTATCACATCATAGAGCAGCCAGGCCTGGTTACCCCGTTGCTCAAGTCTGAGCTCTGCGCCATTGCTGTGGGTAGGGAAATAGCGGATCAAAGCTTGCAACGCATCACCGACCGTATGAGCGCTGCTTATCACATAGTGCAGCGTGCCCAGCGCTGAAAGCCCTTGCTGCAAGCCAAGCTGCAGGCCGAACAGCGCATTGCCGGACCTGCGCGACGCCAGCTCCAGGAGTGCGGCAAAGCGCTCGCCACTGAGCGGCAGGTCGGTCCGGCCTTCCATCACGCCTGCCTCTTCGAGCAGTGTGCGGGCATCCAGGCCCTGGCGGGTCGAAAACTCGTCGAAACCGAGCAGGGCGATGTCGAGGACGAAAGAAGTCATGTCGAAGGTTCTGGTCTGGCAGTGCGCATGCAGTGGCCGGGGTGGTGATGAGTCATCGTAACAGCTGTCCACCACCCTGGAACATGGCTTTCCAGGGTGTCATGAAAAGCCTGTTTAGTGGCGCGATATGTGAAGCATTCGAGCATGCCGGCCGTCAGACTCGGAGAGGACGCACCAACAAAAACAAACTCTGCTGCGGCGAAGCGCCGATTACGGAGATCGTCATGACTCGAATGCTTATTGTCATTGTGTTCGTTGTGCTGGGTGCAGGCAGTGTCTACCTGTCGACTGTGCGCGCCAATGCGAGCCCAGGCATTACCCCTCACGTTCATCCCGTTGCCGGCATCGGCGATGTCTTTCGGCATTAGGGCAACAGGTTCGTTCAACGTTGCCTTGACCAAAGCCTGTCTACGTACTTCAGCGTCCATTGCGTGCATCCGCTGTTCTTCTTTTCTCGATAACGCTGCCTGCCCCGGCTCGGACTCGCCTTGGGGCAGCGGGCGAAATCATCCTCCATTGATTTAAAGTAACAAGTGTTCCGTAATTGCACATCTCGCCGTTCTGCCTGCTGCAAAGGAGGGCATTTGAGTCGTCAGGTAGCACATATCAGTTGTTATAAAAATTGTAAGATATTGAAAATAAACGTAAAAAAATATTGGCAAGTAAATTGCTTTTTTACCCTTGCGTGGTCGTCATCTGACCATGCCTTCGAAACAAACCCAGCCGTCAGTCCTGCCTCGAACGAGGCACGCCGAGCGGTCGCCAAGAGCTCGTGAGGAACCTCGCATGAAAGATGTGAATCAGCGCCTTGATGTTGGAACTTCCATTGCCTGCAGAGGGAGGTCATTGGCACTGGCGCTTGCGGCGCTGGCCGCCTGTGGCGCAGTGCAGGCTGCGCAGAACGATGCTTCGCAATTGGGAACGAAACTGACGCCCCTGGGCGCTGAAGTCGCTGCCAGCGCCGATGGCGTGATTCCCGCCTGGGCGCCACCTGGCAAGCAGGACACAGGCTGGAGTCATGGGCAGGTGCGTGGGCAGTCCTGGAAGTTCAAGGACGACAAGCCGCTCTATAGCATTACCGCAGCAAACGTAGCGCAGTACGCCAAGCAGCTTTCTCCAGGGCAGTTGGAGCTGTTCAAGAAAATTCCCGACTACCGCATGGATGTCTATCCGACCCGACGCACCTGCGGTGCACCGGACTTCGTCGTCGACAATACGCGCAAGAATGTCGGTTTCGCCACGCTCGACGCCGACGGGGTTGCGCTGCAGGACGCTCATGTTCCAGGTATTCCGTTCCCCATGCCGACCACCGGCGCCGAGGTCATGTGGAACATGAAGATGCGCTACCGCGGCGTAGGCTTCGACATGGCCAAGACGGTGTCCGGCATTTCACCGCGTCCCGGCGGCGGGAGCTGGTTGCAGACCTCGACTGACTGGTTCATGTACACGCCGTGGGGGCAGAAGGGCAGTGCGCTGTTCTCCTCGTTCGACCGACTCGAGGTCGCTACCTTCTTCTCCTACAACGAGCCGGCTGCACTGGCTGGCCAGGCCGGGGTGGTCACGACCAAGGCCGGCGAGCAGGCGAGCACCTTCTACTACTTTCCAGGCCAGCGCCGGGTGCGTCGCATGCCGTCCTATTCCTATGACTCGCCGCAGATCGGCCTGGACAACCAGTACACCATCGACGAGTCGAACATTTTCTTCGGCCCGATGGACCGCTTCGACTGGAAGCTGGTCGGCAAGCAGGAGCTTCTGGTGCCCTACAACTCGTTCGGTGCTTATGACTCATCCGCCCGTATCGAGGATGTTGCGCAGCAGAACGCCTTTGCGCCGCAGTATCGTCGCTATGAGCTGCACCGGGTCTGGGTCGTTGAGGCGACCGTACGCCAGGGCATGCGCCACCAGGCACCCAAGCGTGTGTTCTACATCGACGAGGACAGCTGGAACGGTCTGGTTGCGGTCGACTACGACAAGCAGGGGCAGATCTGGAAAGTTCGCGAGGGCTACCCCATCCCTGTCTACGAGACCGGCACCTGCGATATGGAAGCCCAGGTCCAGTACAACCTGGTCGACGGCCGCTACCTCTACGACATGACCTCCATCGGCGTTGGCAAGAAAGATCATCGCTGGCTCACCGAGGATGCTGGCAACCCACGTCTGAAGCGTGACTTCTACACCTCGGACAACCTGCGTGCCATCAGCGAACGTTGAACTTTCCCACTTCGAGCGCCGACATGAAAACAACAATCACAAAAGCTTCAGGCCTTGCTATTGCGTGCATGACTCCCCTGGCAATGGGGTTCACCTTCGAGACCGAGTCCATCAGGGGCTCATTCGATTCAACGATTTCCTACGGTATGGGTATCCGCACCGAGTCCCAGGGTTGCAATCTGATCAACCAGGGTACCAGCGGGCATCATCCGCCCAGCGGGTGCCTGGCACAGACCTCCGGTATCGGCGACCAGGGCGACCTCAACTACGACAAGGGTGACTTGTTTACCCATTACCTCAAAGGCACCCATGAACTGCTGCTGAAGATGCCGGAAGACTTTACCTTCATGGCTCGCGGCAGCTGGATCCGGGATTTCGCAGCCACCGATACCAGCGGCGCTCTGTCGTTCTACACCCCTGATGGCGTCGGCAAGGACGGGCTGACCAGCGCTGCACGCGATGACCTGGAATTCAAGGCGCGCCTGCTCGACCTTTGGGTGAGCAAGGGCTTCGATGTCGGCGAGCAGCGGGTTCGCGCCCGCCTGGGTAACCAGGTGATCAACTGGGGCGAGAGCCTGTTCGTGCTCGGCGGTATCAACAACACCAACGCCTACGACATCCAGGCGCTCTCGCGCCCGGGCGTGCAATTGAAGGAAGCGGTGCTTCCGGCACCGATGCTGAGCCTGGCATCGGGCCTCGGTAGCGGGGTCAACATCGAGGCCTATTACCAGTTCGCCTGGAACAAGAGCGAGGTGCCACCGGTTGGCAGCTACTGGTCCTACACCTCGGCGCTGGGCAGCGGGATGAAGACCTACGGGTTCGATGACAAGGACGCCCGCGACAGCGGGCAATGGGGCCTTTCGCTACGCTGGCAGCCACAGGACAGCGACCTGAACGTCGGCTTGTACGTGATGCGCTACCACGACAAGCTGCCATCGCTGACGATGCGTCTGCTGGACCCGGACACCTTCGCCGTGGCGCAGAAGTGGGAGTATCCGGAAGACCGCATGCTCTACGGCATCAGCGCGAACATGCCGATCGGCGACTGGGCGGTGGGTACCGAGCTGTCCTACCGGCCCAAGGACGCAGTGCCGCTCAACCCGGTGCTGGATTTGTGCAGCAACAATCGCGGCAAGTGCTGGAAGGACGAGAAGAAGTTCCAGTGGCACCTCACCGGGCTTTACAGCATGACGCCGTCCAACTCGCCCACACTGCTCGATTTCACCGGCGCCAGCACCGGCACATTGCTGACCGAGCTGGTGGTCATCAAGTACCCGGGGCTGCACCGCAGCTATGACGGTGAAATCATCGCCGCCGGTGGCAATACCTGGCAGCTGGACCCTGCGACGGCGCCGAAGGCTCACGGTGACAAGACCTCATCCGGAATCAACCTGGACTTCAGCCTCACCTACGACGGCACCTTGCTTCCAGGCTGGCAGGTGACGCCAGGGGTCTTCTATTCGCGTTCCCTCGGGGGGCGGACTCCCAACCTCTCGGCGACGTTCACCGAAGACGCCAGCAGCATGAACCTTTACCTCAACTTCGTGCGTAACCCGGCCAGTTGGCAGGTGTCGTTCAACTACGCCAAGTTCATGGGCGGCGATACCCCCTATGACCAGTTGTTCCGTGATCGCGATTACGTAGGTGTCGTCGTTTCGCGCACCCTGTGAGGCCTGCTGTGAACATGTCTATTCAAATCAAGGAAACACAATCGCGCGGCCCGTTGGCGTGCACCGAGGCCTGGCTGTTCGGGCACCGCGGCTGGGTGCTGGCAATACTCGCGCTGTTTACCCTGGGTATGGCCTGGTTCGCCGTGCAACTGCGCATGGACGCTGGGTTCGAGAAGCAGTTGCCGATTGGCCATGAGTACGTCGAGACATTCAAGCAATACCGCGCCGATCTGCTTGGCGCGAACCGTCTCACCATCGTGGTCAAGGCGCGCAACGGGACCATCTGGAGCGAAGCAGGCTTGCGGCGGCTGGCTGAGGTGACCCAGGCAGTCACGTTTCTGCCCAGTGTTTCGCGCAGCAGTGTGCGTTCGCTCTGGACACCGAACGCCTTTGTCAACGAAATCACGGAGGAGGGCTTTCGTGCCGATCCGCTGGTGCCGGGAACGGTGACCCCAGAGCGGCTGGATGCCGCCATCATCGGGCGCATTGCTGATTCCACCGCTCAGGGCGGCTATATCGGCACCCTGGTCTCCAGGGACCAGACCAGTGCGATGATCACTGCCGAGCTCAACGAATACGATGTCCATGGGCAGCGCCTGGACTATGTGGCCTACAACCGCGTGCTGGAGCAGCAATTGCGACAGCCGTTCGAGGATGCCGACTTCGAGATCCAGCTGATCGGTTTCGCCAAGCAGATTGGCGATATCGCCGATGGTGCGGCAGCGGTGCTGGAGTTCTGCTTGCTGGCCCTGCTACTGACGGCGGCGGCGGTGTACTGGTACTGCCACTCGGTGCGCTTCACGCTGCTCGCGCTGGGTTGCTCGTTGACCTCGCTGATCTGGCAATTCGGTAGCTTGCGCCTGTTGGGCTATGGCCTCGATCCGCTGGCGGTGCTGGTGCCGTTCCTGGTCTTCGCCATTGGCGTTTCCCATGGTGTACAGCAGATCAACTACATCGTCCGCGAGATCGCCGATGGCAAGCCAGCCGCGCAGGCTGCCCGCTCCAGCTTCCGCGGGTTGCTGATACCGGGCACCTTGGCGCTGGTTACCGCCCTCGTGTCCTTCGTCACCCTGCTGTTGATCCCGATCCCCATGGTCCGTGAATTGGCGATCACCGCCTCTCTCGGCGTCGCCTACAAGATCGTCACCAACCTGGTGATGCTGCCGTTGGTGGCTTCGATGCTGAAGGTCGATGCCCGCTATGCCGCTGCCGAGGAAGTGTCGCGCCAACGGCGGTCGCGCTGGCTGGAAGGCCTGGCGAGGTTGGCGCAGTGGCGCAACGCCCGCTGGGTGCTGCTGGTTGCCGTGACCGTATTCGTCATGGCTGTGTGGCAAAGCCATGATCGCGTGGTCGGCTCGCTTCAGGCAGGGGCGCCGGAGCTGCGGGAGGACTCACGCTTCAATCGCGATGCAGTGGCCATTGCCAGCAATTATGACATCGGCCTCGACTGGCTGAGCGTGGTCTTCGAGGTACGGCCAGGGCCGGATGGCAGCGCCAACGCTTGTGAGGATGTTGCGCTGGGGCAGTACCAGGACCGCTTCGTCTGGGCCATGGAGGGGGTACCCGGGGTGCTCTCGGTGGCGTCGTTCTCATCAGCGATGCGCCAGTTCAACGAGGGCTACAACGAGGGCAACCCGAAGATGAGCGCGGTGCCCATCGACCCGATGAACTATTCGTCTCTGGCCGCCGAGGTGGGGCGCCTGCCCGGCCTGATGCGCACCGATTGCAGCATGACCGCGGTACACCTGTACCTTGCTGACCACAAGGCCACCACCATCTCCCGGGTGATCGATGCAGTGAAGGCGTTTCGCACTGCCTACCCACAGCATGGCATTGCCGTGCGCCTGGCGTCAGGCAATGCCGGGGTGATTGCGGCGATCAACGAGGAGGTCGAGAAGAGTGAAACGCCAATGCTGCTCTATGTCTACGCCGCGATCGCCTTGTTGGTGTTCATCGTATATCGCGACCTGAGGGCGGTGCTGGTGTGCTGTTTGCCGCTGACGCTCGGTACCTTCATCGGTTACTGGTTCATGAAGGAGCTGCAGATCGGCCTGACCATCGCCACCCTGCCGGTGATGGTCCTTGCGGTGGGCATCGGTGTCGACTACGCGTTCTACATCTACAACCGCATCCAGTTGCACCAGGCCCATGGCCAGCCCATCGCCACCGCTGTGGCCTGTGCCCTGCGCGAAGTCGGTATCGCGACCATCTTTACCGCACTCACGCTCGCAGTCGGCGTGGCGACCTGGTCGTTTTCCGAACTCAAGTTCCAGGCCGACATGGGCAAGCTGCTGGCCTTCATGTTCATGGTCAACATGGTCATGGCCATGACGGTGCTGCCCGCGTTCGCCGTCTGGCTGGAACGGGTGTTCCCACGCAAGCGCCCGGTGCGCATGGTCGGCGCGCTGACCCATTGAGGAGAATGACATGCACTACCTGAAACGGGTCATGGGCATCGCCCTGTTAGCGGCCATGCCAATGGCCGCGTCCTGGGCCGCGGGGCTGGAAGCGGTGCCGGCGGCACCTGCTGGCAATGCCGTGCAGGCCATGATGCTGGGTGCGGGCAAAGCGGGGGAGCGGGTGGTGGCCGTTGGCGACCATGGCATCGTGCTGCTTTCAGACGACCAGGGCCGCAGCTACCGGCAGGCCAGCGGCGTACCCTTGTCGAGCACGTTGACCAGTGTCAGTTTCGTCGATGCCAGCAATGGCTGGGCCGTTGGCCACTGGGGTGCGATCCTGGCCAGCGGTGATGGCGGAGAAACCTGGGCGGTGCAGCGCATCGACAGCGATGTCGACCGCCCGCTGTTCGCCGTGCACTTCTTCGATCGCCAGCAAGGCGTGGCGGTGGGGCTGTGGTCGTTGATACTGACAACCGACGACGGCGGGGTCACCTGGACCGAACGCACCTTGCAACCCCAGCCTGGAGCCAGTCGCGCCGACCTCAACCTGTTGAGCCTGTTCAGTGATGGGCAGGGGGCAGTCTATGCCACCGCAGAGCGTGGCAAGTTGCTGCGTTCGGATGACCGGGGCAAGACCTGGCGTTACCTGGACACCGGCTACCAGGGCTCGCTGTGGAGTGGTGCCGTGCTGCCGGATGGCCGTCTGCTGGTAGGCGGGCAACGCGGTACCTTGTTGCGCGGCACACCGGACGCAAGTGCCTGGCAGCGCATACCTCTGACCAGCCGTAGCTCGATTACCGCCATACAGGCAGAGGGCAAGCACGTACTGGTGGCAGGTCTTGATGGCCTGCTGGTGAACAGCCAGGACGGCGGCGCCAGCTTCGACGAGACGCGCAGTGGCGACGGCGTCTCGCTGACTGCTGCGCTGCTACAGGGTGACGGCCAGCCGTTACTGTTTTCCCGCCATGGCGTGAGCGAACCTCCTGCAGGTCGAAACCCTCGCTGACCCGCTCGGCCGCATCGTCTTCAAGTGGTGCGGCCGGGCTTATTCAAGCCTGCGAATAGCGTTCCATATGTGATGACGAATACGTGTAAAAAACAACATAACAGATGTTGCGTTAAATAGGGCGCAGCAGTAGAGTCTGCCAAAACAACAACAGATTTCGGAGGCAAACCATGTCCGAGCTCAGCAGCAACGTTGACAAGTTCCGCCTTCTCGGCGGATGGGTCGAACAACCAGACGATCTGCAGCCGGAGCTTGAGGATGACATCAATGCCGATGTGATCATCGTGGGCGCGGGCTTCGCCGGGCTGTCCACTGCCCTGGAGCTCACCGCGCTCGGTGCCAGCGTGGTGGTGCTCGAACAGGCTTTTGCAGGCTTCGGAGCCAGTGGTCGCAATGCTGGCTATCTTGCCGGCAGCATGGGCGTCGAGTTCGAACTGTTTCACAAACGGCTCGGCGCGGACCAAGCCAGCAAGGTCGTGTCCTTCTACGATGAAGGCGTGGCTTACGTGGAACGACGGCTGGGTGAGCTGGCCATCGATTGCGATTACCTGCCCAGCGGTGTCATCCGTGCCGTCATCCATCCCTCGCAGGAAAAGAGACTGCGCCACAGCATGGCGCTGGGCCAGCAGCTGGGTTCGGTCACACGGTTTGTGGATCGCGATGAAATGCGTGCTCGCGGTATCCCGCCTGCGTTCCTTTTCGGTTGCATCCAGCACGGTGGCACGCTCGATCCCGGCAAGTACGTGATGGGTTTGCGCCGGGCGGCATTGCGGGCTGGTGTTCGCTTGTTCGAGCAGACCAAGCTGCTGTCCTACAGTGACGGCCCAACAGTTACCTGCCGAACCAGGAAAGGCTCGGCAAGCGCGCCGGTCATGGTCCTGGCCACCAATGCCTACACGCCGCAACTGGGTTTGCTGCGGGACAAGGTCACGCCACTGCGGGTCTCGGCCATCGAGACGCAGCCGCTGTCCGCTGCGCAACTGCAGTCATTGGGTTGGCAGGGCCGGGAGGGCATCGTGACCCCCCACTGGACCATGGAAAGCCATCGCCTGACCGCGCGCAACACCCTCCTGATAACCACCAAGCAACTGGGTTACGCCTACGGCTCGCAGACCCCGAACGAGCCGGACCGGACGGCGTACGCCGCGTTGCGGCAAGCCCTGGACGACCGTTTCCCGTCATTGCGCGACGTGGCGATCGACAAGTGCTGGAGCGGTTACATCAGCCTCGCTTACGACGCCTTGCCGGTGGTGGGTGAAACCGGACCGCACAGCAACATCTACTACACGGCTGGTTGCTCGGGACATGGCGT
This sequence comes from Pseudomonas sp. NLJ1, assembly GCF_049486705.1. NCBI lineage: Bacteria > Pseudomonadati > Pseudomonadota > Gammaproteobacteria > Pseudomonadales > Pseudomonadaceae > Pseudomonas > Pseudomonas sp. NLJ1. Next base: position 5,292,376 of record NZ_CP137735.1, read on the forward strand.
TGGCACCCAATCGCTGATCGGCTTCCTGCTGGCGGAACGTATCGGCGGTATCGAGCAGCCCTTGCTCACGGCGCTGCGCCACAAGACCCCCTCGACGCTTCCCGAACCTTTGCAGTGGTGCGCGGTGAAGGCCGCCCTTGCGGGTGTAAACCTGCTCGACAACGCCCTCAATCGACGGGCACGAGCGTCGTAACTGCGATCAGGCGCTGGCCGCTCGCGGCGCGGCGCCTTGCCGATCTATCACCCCGGAGTTGCAATGAACAATTATTCGAATGAGGCCATGCGATTCACCGCGTGGGCTTCGATCATCGGCGGACTGTTCGCCTACCTCAATGTCGGTTTCATGCTCATGGTCACTCAGGGTGACATGGCCGTGACGTTGCAGGGTGCGACCATGCTGACCCTGCCGGCTGAAGCCAGGCAGTACTTCAGGCTGTCGATGTTCGCCGACATCCTGGGTTTCTACCTGCCAGTGCTGGCTGTAGGGGCGTATTTCTGGCGCGAGTTTCGCGATGAGGCGGGGGCGCTCGGGGACATGGCCCTCCTGGCCATCGCCACCTATGTGGTGCTTGGCGTAACCGGTGCGGGTCTGCAGCTTTCGGTGCTCGATCCACTGGCGCAATTGCACCTGACGGGCAGCGAGGCCCTGCGTGCTGGCGCCGAGGCAGCATGGACGACCATTGCCGTGGGTAGCCAGCGCGGGCTCTGGTGGTGCGAAGGCCCTGTCGTCCTGTTCTGGGGCATCGTCGTGGGGCGCTATTTGAAGAATGCCGGTTGGGGCAGCTCGGTCCTGCTGCCGCTGAAGGTGGTGGGCTGGTGCTTCGGCCTGTACTTCGTTTCTGGCTTCTTTGCGGCCCTTGATCCGCTGACCAATGCCCTGCTGGTGCTCGTGGTACTGATCTTCCCGTTCTGGCTGGTGTTGTTCGGGTTGCAGTTGCGACGCCGGGCCCTGCGCCTGCCGCTGGGCGCCTGAACGATAACGCTCCACCCCTTGCTCGCTGGACCTGAAGCGCCACGCAGTGGCGCAGCACAATCGAACAACAATAGCGTGAGGCTCCTTTTATGGCTGAAAAGCCTACCTCCAATTCACTGGATCTCAAGCGCCGGCAGTTGCTGAAGTTTGCTGGCGCCACCGCCGCCGTAGGCGGCCTCGGCCTGCATGTCGGCCTGGCCAGCGCTGCCGAACCTGTGGCGGCTGCGCATGGCGACGAAGAGGGCATCCTGGATGTCGCCATCATTGGCGCCGGCATGGCCGGGCTCACGGCGGCCCGTGATCTGCTGAACGCCGGCTGCCGCTCGTTCCAGGTGCTGGAAGCCCGTGAGCGGGTCGGCGGGCGGGTGCTCAATTACGACTTGGGCTCGGGCTACATCTCCGAGGTCGGTGGGCAGTGGATCGGGCCCGGCCAGACGGCCGTCGCCGACCTGGCCCGTGAGCTTGAGGTGGACACGTTCCCGACCTACTACCAGGGCAAGACCGTGGTGCTAGGCGGGGAAGGGCGACTGGAGCTCGACCTGCACGGCACCTTCGGCACCGATGAACGCATTGGTGCCAAGCTCAGTGAGCTTTCCAGGCTGGTACCGTCCGGTAAACCCTGGGCATCTTCCAAGGTCGACGAACTGGACAAGCTCTCGGCGGGTGACTGGCTGGCGCAACAGGATATCAAGCCCGAGGACAGGTCTGGCTGGGACACAAGCTTCATGCTCACCTGTGGCGTGGCGCCGGCCAAGATGAGCCTGCTGCACTTCCTGTCGATGATCAATTCGGCAAGCTGCGACTACATGAAGCTGGACTCGATCAAGGACAGCGCCCAGGGCACCCGCTTCGTTGGTGGCTCGCAGATCCTGTGCACCCGCATGGCCGAGCAGTTGGGCGACCGGCTGCGCCTGGCCTGCCCGGTGCGCGCGATCAGCGAGTGGGACCGCGACGTCGTCACGCTGCACACTGACCAAGGGTTGATACGCGCCCGCCGGGTTATCGTCGCGATCCATCCAGCCCTGTGCAACCAGGTACGCTTCGAGCCCGCGCTGCCGGAAGGGCGCGCGGCGCTGCAGCGCGCCTGGCCGGCACACAGCCCGGCGCGCAAGACAGCGATGGTCTACAAGCGGCCGTTCTGGCGCGATAAGGGCCTGAACGGCCACACCATGCAGGTCAAGGGGCCGCTGCTATGGGCTTGGGACAATTCCCCACCCAATGGCGAAATCGGTGTGATCAACGCCTTCGTCGTCAATGCAATGCTGCCCTCCGATCACCAGGCTGCGCAGCAGGTCCTCACCGAAATCTACGCCCGTTCCTTGGGCGATGAAGCCCTGCAGCCGGTCGCCTACCACGATCATGACTGGGGGCTGGCAGACCCCTGGAGCCTGACCTGCGTGTCGGCGATTCCGCCCGGTTTCTGGAGCGAGCATGGCGAATCGTTGCGTCCGCCGTGCGGCAACCTGATCTGGTCGGGCACTGAAACGGCCGATATCTGGGCCGGATACATGGATGGCGCCGTGCGTTCAGGTCATCAAAGTGCGCTGCAGGCGCTTGCTTCGCTGCGTCGGGCATAGGGGGCAGTGATGAAAAAGAAATTGTTGTGGGGTACGGCGGTGTTGCTGGTCGCCCTGCTGGCCTTGTTCGGCCGTGACCTGCTGGGCTTCTACCACCTCGTCACCTACATCGACAGCACTACCCAGGCCTATGAAGCGGACGGGCCCTGGCCCCAGACGGCCGATGCCTGCTACGGCTGCCATGGGCAACGCGGGAGCTCGCAGCACCAGCGTTATCCCAGCCTGGCAGGGCAGCCCGCCGATTACCTGAAGGCGCAGTTGCACGGCTTTGCCAATGGCACCCGTCATTTCCCGAACATGCAACCACTGGCGATGAGCCTCAGTGACGCTGAAATCGACAAGCTGACCAACTACTACGCCCGCCAGACGCCCGTGGATAACCACACGTTCCAGCCTGATCCTGGCCTGCGCCAGCAAGGCGAGAAACTGGTCAAGGCGGGCGCGTGTGCTGCCTGTCATGGCGAAAAGCTGATGGGCCAGGGCGCATTCCCGCGTCTGGCCGGCCAAGGTGCCGACTATTTGCTGGTTCAGCTGGACGCCTTTGCCCAAGGCAGCCGGGTCGATCCAACCGGTTCGATGAAGGCGGTTACCCAGACCCTCTCGGCACAGGACCGCAAGGCGCTGGCGCATTACCTTGCCGCCTTGGCGGCCACCCCGAAGTAAAGCCTTCATACCTACAAGAAAGAGACCTGAGCTATGGAAACCAAAGATGTTCTTGCGTTGCTCACTTGCGTCCTCCTGGTGGTTTCCGGGAGCACTTACGGCATCAAGTTCCTGCGCAGAGGCAACTTCCTGCTGGGCCTGGAGTGGCTGATCGTGGCATTTTCCGGTACCAACTTCCTGATCTACCTGCTGACCCAGTCGCAAATCTCCTACGGTATTTCGTATTTCTGCGATGCGTTTTCCCGCGGCTTCGGCATCCCGATCGTCACGGTGCTTGGCCTGATGGCCGTCACCCATGGCTTCCGGCCTTCGGCGGGCAAGGACGCTTTGATTTTCGCCGTCACCTTTGTCTGCACGTTCGTGATGATCAAGGCTGATTTCATGATCAAGCCGCTTCCCTACTTTTACGTAATCATGTGGGCCGGCTACACGGTCTACCTGGCGTACTTCATCAGCCGCCTGGTGCTGGTCGGCGAGTACCTGCACGCCTTCGGGGTCACGGTGGCGGCGATGCTGGGGCTGCTGGTGGCCTGCATCTATGACTTCTACCCCATACCCGGGGACGACACGAAGGCCGTGTTCATGTCGATAGCGCTGGCCAGCTGGTCCTTCATGATGATCCAGTTGTACTACGCGTTCTTCGCTCTGGAGCGGGCAAAGCACCAGGCGGTGGCAGCGCGCTGACACGCCTCGGTTTCCATGCTGGGGCCGCCTGCGCGGCCGCAGTTTGCAGTCGCAGTGATCCAAGAGATCCACCAGGAGTACTTACACAATGTCGATCGAGCAAGTCGCGCCAGCAGTAGAGCGGATGCGTGAAGTTTTCGCGCTTCAGCGCCAGGCATTCGCCGAGGAACGCTACCCGTCCTATCAGACCCGGCGGGCTAACCTGCTGGCGCTCAAGGCGCTGGTGCTGGAGAACGCCGAGCGGATCGCAGCCGCCATATCCAACGATTTCGGCCACCGCTCGGAGCACGAGACCAAGATGCTCGATATCTTCGGCCTGGTGAGCGAAATCAACCACGCCGTGCGCTGCCTGAAGCGCTGGATGAAACCGCGCAAGCGCGGTGTCGGTATCTGGTTCAAGCCTGCGCGGGCTGCGGTGCTGGCCCAGCCGCTCGGGGTTATCGGTATTGCGGCACCGTGGAACTATCCGCTTTACCTGACGTTGGGCCCGCTATGCGGCGCCCTGGCTGCCGGTAACCGGGCCATGATCAAGGTGGCCAGCGACTCCAGCCACTATGGTCGCTTGCTCGCCGAGTTGCTGGGCAAGCGCTTCGACCAGGACCTGGTGGCGGTGATACAGCCAGGTGCAGGTATCAACGACGGTTTCTCCCGGCTACCCTTCGATCACCTGATCTTCACCGGCTCGCCTGCGGTAGGCCGACAGATCATGCGCAATTGCAGCGAAAATCTTACCCCGGTGACGCTGGAGCTCGGCGGCAAGTCGCCCACCATCGTCGCCCCGGGTTACTCGTTGAAGCAAGCTGCCGAGACCGTTCTTTGGGGCAAATGCCTGAATGCCGGGCAGACCTGCGTCGCGCCTGACTACCTGTTCCTGCCTGCCGGCAGCGAGGAAGAATTCCTCGCGCATGCCAGGGCGGCGGTGGCTCGAAATTACCCGCAACCGTTGGCTGACAACCCCGACTACAGCTGCATGATCAATGCGCGCCAACTGGCACGTGTCGAGGCGCTGCTGACGGACGCCCGGGACAAGGGCGCGCGCGTGGTGGCGCTGGCGGATGTGGATGGTGCGCGTCGGGCGGGCAAGCTGACACCGCACCTGGTATTCGATGTGCGCGACGACATGCTGATCATGCAGGAGGAGATCTTCGGACCCGTGTTGCCGGTACTGGCTTATCGCAAGCTCGAGGACGCAATTGGCTACATCAACGCCCATGAACGGCCCTTGGCGCTCTACCTGTTCGATGAAGACGCCGGCCGGGTCGAGACGGTGCTGCGCCAGACATTGTCCGGAGGCGTTTCGGTCAACAGCGTGATGCTGCATGTGCTGCAGGAAAACCTGCCGTTCGGTGGCGTGGGCAATTCAGGGCTCGGGCACTATCACGCCGAGGAAGGGTTCCAGACGTTCAGCAAGATGCGGCCGGTGTTCTACCAGGCGAAGTTCAATGGCAGTTTCTTGCTCAAACCGCCCTATGGGCGCCTGACCCAGGCCCTGATGCGCCTGATGTTGCGTTGAAAAAGCGTTTGCTGGGTAGGGCTGACGAGGCTACATCGAGTTGACGCTACGATCGTCATGCCCTTTTTAGCGCCCTTCGGGGCGCTTTTTTTATGCTGAGCTCACGAGCCATTCGCGCACCTGTGGGAGCGGGCGTGCCCGCGAAACAGGCGGCGCAGTGGATGGCACCGGCTTTGCCGGTGTTCGCGGGCTCGCCTGCTCCCACAGTTCAGATGGTGTGCGGGCTTGGAGACGGGAGGAGGGGAGATCGGGTAGGCGGAAACCGCCCATGCCTGGCATGGTGCAGGGCGGTTTCAGTCCGGGCGAGGGTGTCAGCCGTGGGCAATCCACTCAGCGGCGCGTTCGGCGATCATGATCGCGGCCGCGTTGGTATTGCCGCCAACCAGTGTCGGCATGATCGAGGCATCGACGACGCGCAGCCCCTCGATACCATGAACACGTAACTGGCTATCCACCACGGCCATCTCGTCCTGCCCCATCTTGCAGGTGCCGATCGGGTGGTAGATGGTGTCGGTACGTTTGCGCAGTAGTTCGATCAACTGTTCATCGTTGTGCAGGCCGGCGCTGTACATATCCCTGAGGCCGAAGCTGGCCATGGGCGTCTGGGCAATGATGTCACGGGTGATGCGGTAGCCTTTTAGCAGTGTTGCGACATCGTCGTCATGGGCAAGGAAGTTGGGGTCGATACGCGGCGCCTTGCGCGGGTCTGGCGAGGCCAGGCCGACGCTGCCGATGCTCTTGGGGCGAAGCACGCACACGTGGCAACTGAAGCCATGACCCCAGTGCAGTTTGCGATTATGGTCATCCACCGTGCCGATCACCGAATGCAACTGGATATCCGGGCGCTCCAGGCCTGGATCGGTCTTGAGAAACGCGCCGGCCTCGGCGCAGTTGCTTGCAACCGGGCCATTGCGATGGCGAGCGTAGTCGAACATGGCCTTGCCCATCTTCACGCCTCCGCTCAGGGAAAAGCCCAGCAGCGAAGTGTCGTTGCTCTTGTAGCACAGCACTACGTCGGCGTGATCCTGCAGGTTCTGGCCAACGCCCGGGAGCTCATGGCGCAGGGCGATGCCCTGGGGCTCGAGTTCGGCTGCCGAACCAATGCCGGAGAGCATCAGCAAGTGCGGGCTGCCAAAGGCGCCTGCTGACAGTATGACCTCCTTGCGCGCCCTCAGGTGCACGCGCGAGCCCTTGATCAGCGCCTGTACCCCGGTCGCCTGCTTGCCTAGCAGGACGATACTTTCGACATGGGTATGAGTGAGCACGGTAAGGTTGCTGCGATGGCGGACCGGTTTGAGGAACGCCGTCGCGGTGCTCCAGCGGCGGCCGTCGCGAATCGTCACATCGTAATAGCCAGCGCCTTCCTGAGTGGCACCATTGAAGTCGGGGTTGTAGGTGTGCCCGGCACGCAGCGCGGACTCCACGAAGGCTTCGCTGGCAGCGTGGCGATTGGCCGGGCTGACGTAGAGCTCGCCGTCGCCTCCGTGATACTCGTTACTGCCGCCGTGGTGCATTTCGCTCTTGCGAAAGTACGGCAGAACATCGTCGAAGCCCCAGCCTTCGTTGCCCAGCGCCTGCCAGTCATTGAAGTCGTCCTGATGGCCGCGAATGTAGATCATGCCGTTGATCGAACTGCTGCCTCCGAGCACCTTGCCTCGGGGCTGGTAGCCTACCCGCCCACCCAGACCAGGCTGAGGGGTGGTCTTGAATGCCCAGTTGACGTGGCGCGTTGGCAGGATGGCAGCCAGGCCCAGGGGAGTATGGATAAGTGGTGATCGGTCCTCCGGCCCAGCCTCGAGCAGGCAGACGGTGACACTGGGATCGGCACTGAGGCGATTGGCAAGGACACAGCCGGCAGAGCCGGCACCCACGATCAGATAATCGAATTCCATGTTGTTGTTCTCGAGGGAATCATTGGGAGGTCTGGACAGGAACAGGTTCGCTAGCCATCCCAGTTCGTGTGGTCGTTGACGAAGTCCAGAATATGGCGCTGTGCCTGGAGGGCTTGCGGAAGCGCCGCAATCATCTGGAACACGTGTGGCAGCTGTTGCCAGATTTCCAGGCGAACCGGCACTCCGGCCGCCGCCGCGCTGGACGCCGCGCGGACCGAGTCGTCCAGCAGCATTTCGGTGCTGCCTACTTGCAACAGCAGTGGTGGCAAGCCGGCGAAGGAGCCGAACAAGGGCGACACTTCAGGCGACGCGTGCTTTTCGGCCGATGCGTAGAAGCCGCGGATAGCGATCGCGAAAGGCAGGGTGAAGATCGGGTCGTGATGGGCATTGCCCAGCGCGCTCGCACCACTTAGGGTGAAATCGAGGAACGGTGACAGCAGCACTGCGCAGCTTGGCAGCTGTGCTCCCTCGTCCCGGAGCCGCTGCAGCAGCGCCAGCGCAAGGTTGCCGCCGGCGGAGTCGCCAGCGATCACGATGTGTTCGGGCCTGGTCCCCTGTTCGAGCAGCCATCGGTAGGTGGCATGGGCCTGATCAAGCGCCGTGGGGAAGGGGCACTCGGGCGCGAGGCTGTAGTCCACCATCAGCGCCCTGGCCTTGAGCGGTCTGCACCAGTTCGCCACCATCGCGGCATAAATCTGCGGGGTGTAGGCGACGAACGCACCACCGTGGATGTACAGCAGCACGCGCTCCTGCCTGCAACTGGCCGGCGACAGCCAGTGCGCAGGGGTACCGTTGCACGAGACTCTGGTCCGAAGCACATCCGTTGGTAGCGCTTGGCCTTGGCGATCCAGCTGCGCGAACTGCTTGCGCAGGCGCTGGATATCGATACCCATGCCGTGGCGGGACTTCACCGACAGGCGCAATAGCAGGTTGAGCAGCCTGCGCTTCCAGCGACCTTCGCTCGGGTCGATGACACGGGTATCGGCCCGGCTTCTTGCAGGGGCGTTCATGACGCCACCTCGCGCGCTGGTGAGCCCGGCCATTGGTAGTCACGCAACTCCTGGCGCAACTGGATCTTGCTGACCTTGCCGGTGGCGGTATGCGGCAGAGCCTCGACGAACACGACGTCGTCAGGGGTGCAGAAGCGTGCGACCTTGCCAGCATAGAGTGCGAGAATCGCTTCACGGGTCGGTGCTTCTCCGGGTTTGGCCACCACCACCAACAGAGGGCGTTCGTCCCATTTCGGATGGGCGATCCCCAGCGCGGCTGCTTCAGCGACGGCAGGGTGGCCCATGGCGATGTTCTCCAGCTCGATTGAACTGATCCACTCACCGCCCGACTTGATCACATCCTTGGCCCGGTCGGTGATCTGCATGAACCCGTCCTGGTCGAGACTGGCGACGTCGCCGGTCGGGAACCAGCCGTTCACCAGCGGCGTTTCATCACTGCGGTAGTAGCGATCGACCACCCAATGGCCACGTACGACCAGCGCCCCCGAGGTCTTGCCGTCACGCGCCACCTCGTTGCCGTCATCGTCCACGGTTTTCAGGTCGATGCCGAATGGTGGCCGGCCTTGCTTGATGCTGATGGCGAAACGCGCCTCTTCGTTCAGGCCCAGGTGCGACGCTTTCAGGGTATTCACGGTGCCCGTCGGTGACATTTCAGTCATGCCCCAGGCGTGCTGGATCCGTATACCGAACTCCTGTTCGAAGCTGCGCATCAGTGCAGGCGGACAGGCGGCACCACCGACCACCAGGCGCTGCAGGCTGGGCAGGCGCTTGCCGGTCTGCTGCATGTACTGCTGAAGGCTCAGCCACACGGTAGGAACGCCGGCCGAGAAGGTGACACCTTCCTGTTCGAACAGTCTGAAGACACTTTCACCGTCCAGGCCGGCACCGGGCAGCACCAGCTTGGCGCCTACCAGGGCCGCCGAATACGGTAGCCCCCAGGCATTGACATGGAACATCGGCACGATCGGTGCCACGACCTCGCGGGCCGACAGCGAGAGCGAGTCGGGCAGGGCACTGGACAGCGCGTGCAGCAGCGTGGCGCGGTGGGAGTAGAGCACGCCCTTGGGGTTGCCGGTGGTCCCGGAGGTGTAGCACAGCGCTGCGGCCGCATGCTCATCGAGTGTCGGCCAGACGAACGTCGCGGGTTCGGCAGCCAGCAGCGCCTCGTAGCACAGCAGGCGGGTCTCGCCCGCGGTCGGCATCTGCGCAGCATCCGACAAGGCGATCCAGTGCTTCACGCTCGGGCACTGCGCCGCGATTTCGGCGACCAGCGGGGCGAAGCTTTCGTCGAAGCAGACCACCTCATCTTCGGCGTGCCTGATGATCCACCCGACCTGTTCCGGGAACAGCCGCGGGTTGATGGTGTGGGTGATGGCCCCCATGCCCGAGATCGCATAGTAGAGCTCGAAATGACGGTAGCCATTCCAGGCCAGGGTGCCCACCCGGTCGCCAGGTTTGACGCCCAGGCGGGTCAGAGCGTTGGCCGCTTGCCTGGCACGCTGATGAGCGTCGGCATAGGTGTAGCGGTGCAGGGCGCCACCAGGGAGGCAGGAAACGATTTCAGTATCGCCGTGATACCGCTGCGCATGCTCCAGCAGTGAAGGGATGGTCAGCGGGAGCGTCATCATTTGACCTAGCATGATATTCAGCCTTTTACCTTTCTTGTTTTTCACACACTGGCGGCGAGGCCGTGGGCGTCGTGGTTCAACCGGTGACCTTGGCGGGCCGCGGGGTGAGTGCTTGTTGCTGGGCGCGCTGGAACTCCAGGTGGTGGTCTTCGATCGGGTCCTTGAGCAACATCTTCTTGTCGCGCCCGTAGTGCATGAAGACGAACCAGGGGTGCGACCGGCCCTGACGCGGCAGGAAGTGCTGGTCACGCTGGATGTAGCCGGACTTCATCGAATTCAGGATCCCGTCGCTCAACGCGTTGTTGCCGTTGTCGTAAGGGGTCACGACATCCAGGTTGCGTTGTTCCATGTAGCGGAACAGGCGGCACAGGTAAGTGGCGGCCAAGCCGACCTTGAGTGTCCACGACACGTTGGTGTAGCCGAAGATCCAGGCCATGTTCGGCAGGTTTTCCAGCAGCACACCCTTGTAGGTCATCTGCTCGCCGATCGGGTACGGCGTGCCGTCGACCGAGACGGTCATGCCGCCCAGCAACTGCAAGCGCAGCCCGGTGGCAGTGATGATGATGTCGGCTGGCAGTTCCTTGCCCGACTTGAGGCGAATGCCATGCTCGGTGAAATGCTCGATCTGGTCCGTCTCCACCGACGCCTGGCCGTTGCGAATGGACTTGAACAGGTCGCCGTCGGGTACTGCGCACAGGCGTTCGTCCCAAGGCATGTAGTTCGGGGTGAAGTGGCGCATGTCGGCATTCGGGCCTACCTGGCGGCGCACGTGTGCCAGGATGATCCTGCGCATAAGGCGAGGCCATTGCCGGCAGGCAATGTACACGGCGCGGTACAGCATGATGTTGCGTTTACGTGCCAGGCCGAGCGCCCAGCTTGCAGGCATGATGCGGGAGAGCACGCCCGTGAGCTTATCGGTCGAAGGCAGCGAGTAGATGTACGAGGGGGAGCGCTGCAGCATGGTGATATGGCGGGTCTTGTCGGCCATCGCCGGAATCAGCGTGGCAGCGGTGGCCCCGCTGCCAATGACCACGACATTCTTGTCGCGATAGTCCAGGTCCTCGGGCCAATGCTGGGGATGGATCCGCACACCTTTGAAGTCGTTCTCCCCTGGAAAGGTGGGCAGAAAACCCTCGTCATGGTTGTAGTAGCCGGTGCAGCAGAGCAGGAATCGGCAGGTGTAATGCCGGATATCCCCGCTGGCTTCGTGCAGCACCGTCAATTGCCACAGGCGCTGCTGGCTGCACCAGTTCGCAGCGAGGGTCCTGAGGCCGTAATGGATCTTGTCGGCAAGGCCGTACTGCTTTGCGGTGTCCTGGATGTAGCGCCGGATCGAGGCACCGTCAGCCAGCACCTTGGGGCTGTCCCAAAGGCGGAACTTGTAGCCGTAGCTGAGCATGTCGGAGTCGGAGCGGATGCCTGGATAGCGGAACAGGTCCCAGGTTCCGCCCATGCACTCACGCCGTTCCAGAATGGCGAGATTACGGTTGGGGAACTCGTCCATCAGATGGCAAGCCGTGCCGATGCCGGACAGGCCTGCACCGATGATCAAGGTATCGAAATGAAGGTTGCTCATGGAATCTCCGCGCCTTCGGGGTCTGACCGGGTCGTTGATTGAAAGGTGGGTATCAGCGCACAGGCGATCACGCGGCAGTCGTTCGGCAGCCGCGAGACGGCAGTGCTGAGGCCCGGAGGGGCGTGGACGGCAGCGGGTGGGGCAATGGAGTCGTGCATGCGATGAGCTCCGTTGATTGTTGTTGTTTTACCGCACTGTAATCCGCTGTCGGCTTTAACGCAACGACTGTTATGTTTAAGACCGAAACGATTTTTGCCTGCGGAGCCAAGCTTGCGTGATCACGCCTTGAAACAAGGGCGGAGGCAGAGCATCCGCCCTTCGACAGGTCAGCGGCTGGCGGCGGCGAGGCCTGCGAGGTAGTGCGCCAGCGCTTGTGCCTCGGCTGGTGAAAGCAGACCGGCGGTCGCGTTCATGGCCCCACTTGGGTCCGTCCGCGTGCCCTGCTTGAACGCCAGGAGCTGGCTGAGCAGATAAGCTTGTCCCTGCCCGGCGAGTCGCGGTCCAGTTGCCCCGCCCATGAAATCGCTGCCATGACAGGCGCTACAGCCCCGCGCTGCGGCACTCGCCTGGCCCTCGGCCGACAACCGCTCATCTGCCGCCGGTGTGTCGGTGCGCAGCGGCGTCTGTCGGGCAAAATACTGCGCCAGCGACGCGATCTGGTCGTCGCTCAATGTGGCGGCCAGTGGCTCCATTTGCGCACTGTGCCGTTTGCCCTGTGCAAATGCCTGGAGTTGTGCCTGGAGGTAGCTGGCCTGCTGCCCCGCGAGGGATGGGTACTGCTCGTTCTGTGACTGCCCGGAAGCCCCATGGCATGCGTTGCAGGTATCCTGGGGTTGCGGCCAGGTTCCGACATCGGCGTCGTAGCGGGCGTAGTGGCTGTCCAGTGCACTCATGAATCGATAGCCCGCCAGCATCTGCGGGCCGGCAATGACTGCCGCCAGCACAAGCCCGGTAACGCCGACCGCAACACCTATCAGCAAAGCGCGTTTCATCATGCGTTCCTCCGATTGGCAACCAGCGCCTGCAATGCTTCCAGGGCAGCTCGGTGGCCGGAGCGCACTGCGCCATCCATGCTGCTGGCCCAGATGTCAGCGGTTTCGGTGCCCGACCAGATCAGCCGACCGACGGCAGGTTTCAGGTAGCGGCCCCAACGGGTGAGAAAACCGGGAGGGATGGCGCCGACACAGGTCAAGGTCCAGGGGTCGACCTTGGCCCAGTCGTGATCGTGGTACTGCCTGAACTGCAAGGCTTCATCACCCAATGCCTGGGCAAAAATGCCAGCCAGCGTCTGGCTCGCCCGTTCGGCTTCATGTGTCAGCTGGGCGCTGCGCACGAACGCCGAAAGGATGCCGACGCTGCCATCGGCGGGCGAGTTGTCGCAGGAGAAGATCAGGGGGCCATCGGCCTGGCTGATCTGCCCATTGAGCCCTTTGTCTCGCCAGAATGGCCGGTCGTAGACATGCACCGTCTTGCGCATCGGTGCATGGGCAGGCCACAGCCGTTGCAGTTGCGCGCGCCCCTCGGGCAAAGCCGGCTCGAAGACAATCTGGTGGCACAGTGCGGGATGCAGTGCAACGATCGCCTGGCGGGCGCGGACCAGCCCCTGGTCTGTGTAGATTTCGACGATGTCCCTGTCCCAGTTGGCGATCTTGCGTACCGGGCTGGACAGCCTCATGCGATCGCCCAACGCCTCTGCCATGCGCGTGCTCAATACATGGGAACCGCCCACGAAGCGGGTCTCCTGGGCGCCGCCATGGAAGCCCTCCAGCCTTTCCATACTGCAGTCGGCCGAGTTGATAAGCGAGAGGTAGTGGAGCAGGGCCAGGCTGGCTGGCGGCGTACCGGTGGTCAGGCCTATGGAAGTGTCAAAGCTGAAACGGCTGGCATTGTCGATGCCTTGGTTCGTCAGCCATTGGGCTACCGACAGTTTGTCGATTTCGACCGCATCGGCTGCGGTCCACGGCTCCTTGCTCGGAACCTTGCGCGAGAGTTGGTTGAGCTTCGCAGTGACAGGGTTGCCATGGGCGGCGCTGAGATCTTCCTCGTATCGGGCGTTGCCCGCCAGATAGACATTGCGGCCCTGGTAGTAGCTCGGGAAGGTCTCGACTTCCAATTCGCGTGCCAGGTCGAAGATGGCCGTCTGTCCGGGGCCTGCCCATTGCCCTCCGGCCTCCGCGATCACACCGCCGCCGAGTTGATGGTTGACGGTCCGTCCGCCTACTCGATCCCGAGCCTCCAGTACGGCGAAGGAGGTGCAGCCAGCGCGATGCAGATCTCTGGCTGCGGTGAGGCCGGCAAGCCCGGCGCCGATGACAATCACGTCCAGTACATCTGGCGGGGTTGCCTCTACCGTCTGGGCCAGCGCTCGCCCGGCGAGCCCCGTACCACCTGCCAACGCCACGCCAGCGAGCGCCTGCAGAAGCAGACGCCGGCGGCATGCCGGCGAAGACGTGTCTTCAGTGTTCATTTTTGCCTCGGCACGCTATTGTTGTATTTAAATAACCGCAGTTATGTAAAATAGCGTAGCGCGATCGTCGTGCAAAGAGGGAGCGAGCGTCCAGTCATCGTTTCAGCCCCGAAAATCGGGCGTCGATCGCTACGCGACCTATATTAAATAGTCGGTGTTATCTAAATTTGCTGCACACAACCCAAGGAGCTACCCATGAACATGTTGAAAGTGATAGCCGTTGCATCGATCATCTGCGCGCCAGTGGTCTATGCCGCGGACAAGACCGAAACTGACAACTGTACTGCCAAGATCGACCAGCTCGACGCTATCGAGCGTTCCGAGGGCGCCGGCCAACACGGTGGAGTGGCCACGGATATTCGCAAACTGATTGCGCAGGCCAAGGAAGCTCGGGAAAAGGGCGATGGAAAAGGGTGCCTGGCCGCAGCCAACAGGGCACTGAGCGTGTACAAGAACGCATCCAAGTAGAGTGTCTCACCGGCCAAAGCGGGGCGCGATTGGCCAGGGCCGGACGACTTGTTGTCCGGCCCATGAGCTACAGATCAGGTTCGATCACTTGGCCTTGCGCGTGGTACCGCCCTTTGCAGGTGGCGCTATCAGTGTGATGAGCGCATCGAGCAGGGCATTCCCGCGCTCGGCGCTGAAGCGCTCGGGCTCGATCGGCATCATCATCAGCCAGCCGTCACAGATGGTGCTGATCTGGTCAGCCAGTACATCGGGCGGTATGTCGTCGCGGATTTTTCCCTGGCGCTGCTCTGCCTCGATCACCACGGTAAACACCTGGCGGAATCTGGCATAGCGCTGCTTTATGACATGCGCGAACGCCGGTTCGTGCCGGGCATGGGTGAGCAATTGCAACCAGGAAAGCCAGAGCGTCGACTCGCCGTCGTTGACCCACTCCATCCACTGCCGGAGCAGCGCGGGAATGTTCATCTCTGCCTGGTTCGCTGCCAGCATCGTGTCGACCTGGTCGAACAGGCTCTGGGCGACCTCGGTGATCATCTCTTCCTTGTTGGCGAAGTAATAGGTCACCGCGCCTGTGGTGCAGCCTGCGTGTTTTGCGACATTGCGCATCGAAGCCCCGGCGTAGCCATCCCGCGCGATCACGGTAATGGCCGCCTCCAGCAGTTCTGCACGTTTGGCGTCGCGGTCGCCCACGGGCCGTCCCCGGCGTGCCGAACTGCGAGGTGCATTCGTACCGGCAGAAGTGGTGGCTGTTCTGGAAGGTGACTTGGAATCAGGCATGGGGTCTCAGGATTTCAGGACGAAAACGTTTCTGGATCAGGTGGCTGGTTTCCACGGTTGGCCCAGCATAGAGAAATCGAGCGTGGATTACACCTGC
Organism: Pseudomonas sp. NLJ1; assembly: GCF_049486705.1. Taxonomy (NCBI): domain Bacteria; kingdom Pseudomonadati; phylum Pseudomonadota; class Gammaproteobacteria; order Pseudomonadales; family Pseudomonadaceae; genus Pseudomonas; species Pseudomonas sp. NLJ1. The sequence goes on from NZ_CP137735.1 coordinate 5,307,701, forward strand.
CTGAAGGCAGGAATGATTCTCCACGCCGATTGAAGCGGCAGCCGGGCCTTTGCCAACCACCGCCGAGTCAGGCGCTACCGCTTCCTGCTACGGCCACCGCGCGAATCTCCACTACCAGCTCTGGCAGGGCTAGCTCTGTGATACCGACCGCAGTCCAGGAAGGATACCGTGAGGGGAAGTATTCATCCTTGATACTCGCGAATACTGGCATGTCAGCCCTTAGCCGGGTGTGAAAAGTGGTCAGTTCCACCACATCCTCCAGGCCTGCACCAGCTGCTTGCAGCACCTTGGCCAGCGACTGGAATGCCAGGTGTGTCTGGGCTGCCACGTCGCTTTCAGGTTTCATTTCGCTGTCGATGCCGACCTGCCCCGATACCCAGATGAGGTCGCCAACGCGGGTGGCCTGGGAGTAATGAAACTGATCATAGAACAGCTGGGTTGGCGGTGGATTGATCGATAGCCGTTTCAAGGGGTTGGTGTTCATGGTGCCTCCTGTTCAGACAACCTGGCGGAAGGTGGGATGGCGAAACGCGGCACCGGCCGTGAGCTGCTTGAGCTCCTCGGTGAACAGCACGCCTTGCGGTGGGTATCCCGCCTTGCTGTCCTGCGGTAGCGGCTTGAAGGTGGCGTCGTCACCGAAGAAGCGGAAAACGAAGGTGTGGCGGCTGGGGAAGGCACTGTCGACCGGAGCACCGCCATGTAAGGATGCCGGATGCAGCAAGATCACATCACCCGGTTCGGTGGCCCAAGAAAGCACATCGTAGGCCTGTGGATTGAGTTTGCGCTCGGCTTCGATATCGGGCAGGCGGGGAAGGGCGCCGTTGTCGTGCAGCGGTTGGGTCGGATCGTCAGGGTCGGCGAATGTGGTGCCATCGTAGCGTGGCCCGCGATGCGAGCCACGGATGATCTCCAGCGCGTTGCGTTGCGGGATGGATTCGAAGCTGATCCAGGCATTGCCCCAATGCTCGCCGGCCCAGGGCAGGTAGGAGGTGTCCTGGTGCCAGAGGGTCCGGGAGCCTTGCCCGCCGGCTTTCAGGAAGACCTCTTCAGCAAAATACCAGACATTCCGCGAACCCCAGATTCGGGCGAAGAGGTTGCCCAGCGGCAGGGTTTCGACGAGCGCTTCGAGGCGCTGTTTGGCCACCGGGTTAGCATTGTCGACATGCGACTGCTGCGTGGTGCCAGCGAACATTCGGGTTGCATGGGGGCCATGGTTTTCCACGGCCCAGTCATACGCTTCACGACAGCGCGCCAGTTGCTCCTGGTTCAGAAGCCCCTTGACCAACACGGCGCCATCTTCATGAAAAGCCCTGCTTATCGAGTCTTGCATGAGCGTCCTCCCGGACCGTTTTTTTTGTAGGTAACCAGGAGGCTAGCAAGCAGCCACATATATGACAACAACAGTTATGTGAATATGTGTTTCCGAGAACAATCAGCTCAAGGCTTGGACATCCAGTCGATCACCGCTGCGTAGTCCTCTGCTGTGCAATCCGTGCACAAGCCGCGGGCAGGCATGGCGTTGAAACCTTCCGTGACATGCTTGACCAGCACATCCTTGCCTTGAGCGAGCCGCGGCTTCCAAGCTTCGGCGTCACCTTTTTTCGGCGCCATCGGTAGCTGGCCGTTATGGCACATCTGGCAACTGCGATTGAACACGCTCTCTGGGGGCTGTGTCGCATGGGCCAGGGAGGTGAGTGACACACAGACGGAAAATATCGATACCAAGGCGCTTTTCATGGTCATGCTCTCAAGATGTTGTTTTTAGATAAGGGATATTGTTATAGCGCTCGCGCCTGGCTTGCGAAGTTGCTACGCATCTTGTGCAGGGCGGGCATCACTATGCTGACTTACTCCGCTAATGGAGTTTTCCGGCTGATATCAAGTTCGAGTAGCGCATCCAGCTGTGTCTCAATCTGCAGGAAGCGCATGGCGCGTTTAGGGGAAACAGCACTAGCGATGCGCCGTGTGTACTTCTCACGCAGTTCTATGTGCTCTTCCTGGAGGGTGTAAATTCGATCGAGCAACTCTGTGGCCAGCTCATCGGTCACATAGCCTTTGTTATAGGCCTGGCCGTAGTCGATCATGGTTTCCAGGATGTTCTTGTTGATTTTCAGCGCTTCTGCACGGTAAGTGTTGTAGATCGGCCAGAATTTTTCGTTTTCCTGACCCTCCAGGCTCATGTTGTTTTTAACCACGATTTTGCGTTTGTAGTCGGCATCATCCAGGTTGTTCTGTATCTGTGCCTGGTTCTGTCGCATGACGTCCTTGCCCGAGGGAAGTTCGTGCTCGGCAGCCAACAATGGCAGGCTGCAAAATGCAAGTAGCATAGCGGTGGTTCTTAAAAGCATTTCTATTCCTTGGCAATTGCCCGGGGGAGGGCGGCGCTTTATTTGAACAGTGCTGTGTCAGCGTCTGGTCGATTTTTCGCGAAGTAAGTCCTGGGAAAACAGCTGTGCTGGCTTTAGGTAGTTTCGTGAGGGGCGAAGTCTTTCGTGATTACCCTTTCCAGGTGAGCCCCTCACGTGTAGTGAGATACCTAGAAAGGGTCTTTATGGAGTCATATGAGTCGATAATGACTCATTAGGGTCGAATTTATCACCACCCCGATACGCAAGCAAGACGCCTCAGCGGCTGCGCTCGAGATTCTTCTGCGCTGCAGCCGCCAAATCCGGCGGCAGGAAGTCCTTGTCCGGGTTGTAGTCCGGCTTCAGGTACCGCTTGAGGTCTTCCAGGTCCTGCGGGCTCAAGGTGCCGGCCGCCTGCTTCAGGCTCAGGTTGTCGAGGATGTAGTCATAGCGGCTGTTGTTGTAGTCGCGCACCGAGGTGTACAGCTGGCGCTGGGCGTCGAGCACGTCGACGATATTGCGAGTACCCACCTGATAGCCGATCTCGGTGGCTTCCAGCGCGCTCTGGTTGGAAATGATCGACTGCTTGCGCGCCTGCACCTGTTCCACATCGGTGTTCACCGCGCGGTGCAGGTTGCGGGTGTTTTCCACCACCTGGCGGCGCAGGCTTTCCCGCTGCTGCTCGCTCTGGCTCAGGCGCTGGTAGGCCTCGCGCACCTGCGAGCTGGTCAGGCCGCCGCTGTAGATCGGGATGTTCAACTGCAGGCCGATGCTGGTCTGCTCGACGTCGCCGCCATAGCGCGTGACGGGGGCCGGTGCGGGGTTGGTGAAACCGAAGTTGTCGTTGTCACCCTTCTGATACTTGGCGACTGCGTCCAGGGTCGGCGCATGGCCGGCCTTGCGCTGGCGCAGGGTTTCCTCGGCAGCGACCACCGCATGGTTGGTGGCCAGCAGGTTGAGGTTCTGACGCCCGGCGGTTTCGACCCAGGCCTTGGCGTCGTTGGGCGCAGGGACCTGCACCGGCAGGGTATGGACCACGCCCTGAATCGACGTGTATTCCCGGTTGGTCAGGGTCACCAGGGCCTCGAAGGCATCCTGTACTTGGCGCTCGGCAATGATCCGGTTGGCCCTCGCCGTGTCGTAGCTGGCCTGGGATTGCAGCACATCGGTCTTGTCGGACAGGCCAACGTCGAAGCGTTCGTTGGACTGGTCCAGTTGGCGCTTGAAGGCAGCTTCCTCGGCCTTGGTCGCAGCCAGGTTGTCCTGGGCGCGAAGCACGGCGAAGTAATTCTGCGCGGTTTGCAGGATCAGGTTCTGTTCGGTCGCCGACAGCTCCAGCGCCGCCTGTTCGTTGACCGCTTCGGCCGCCTGCAACTGGAACCAGCGGTCGGCGCGGAAGATAGGTTGCGCCAGGGTAGCGCTCCAGGTATTGCCGCTGCGGTTGCTGGTGGCCGATGGTTCGTCCAGCTTGGTGCGGGTGTTCAGCATCTCGGCACCGGCCGACAGGTTAGGCAGCAACCCGGCGCGAGCCTGTGGCACCACTTCGCGACGGGCGCCGTAATCGGCGCGGGCCGCAGCCAGGTCAGCGTTATTGTCGACCGCTTCCTGATAGACGCTGACCAGGTCGGTCTTGACTGTTTGGGGCACGTCCGCTGCCCAGACCACTCCGTTGGACGCACAAGACACGGCTATCGCCAGTGAGAATTTGCGCAGCATAGAGGTAATCCTTCAATACTGATTTGTGGATAGGTATTCAGCCTGGCTTGTCCCGCCTCTGGCAGCCGCTTTTTCGAACTGCCGGAGGGCGCACACACGGCGCATAGGCCCTTGCCCTCTATGCACATGGATAGGACTGCATTTACAATAACGGGCGATATGCTAATGCTTGGGTCGTGCTGAGGCAACGGTTGAACAGCGGTAATTGCCTTGCGTTCAGTCACGGTCTTTGGATTGCGTACCTCGCCCATGCTGTGACAGCTCCTGCTGAGCCTGGACAAGGAGGTAGTGACGAGCAGAACGCTGTTTTGCTTTGCGCTTGAGGCAAGCCCCTGCAGGAGCAGGGAATGTATCGAGAGACCGGCTGCGAGTGCGCCCTTGGGGCATCGGCCGTGCGGAACCATTTCATGAAGAGGGCATTTGACATGACGCTGCTCAAGTCGGTACTGGCATGCGGTTTATTGGGCAGTCTGGGCCTTGCGCTTGTCGGGTGTCGGGAGGAGGTTCGTTCAGAGGAACCGCTACGCGCCGTTCGGACCCAGATCGTAAAGGCCGCCACCATCGGTGAGGAGGTTGCCCAGACGGGAGAGGTACAAGCTCAGGTCGTGACCGATCTCGGCTTTCGCATCGGCGGGCGCGTAGCCACTCGAACCGCGGAAGTCGGAATGAGCGTTGCCAAGGGGCAGGTTCTGGCGACGCTCGAACCTAATGATGTGCAAAACGAACTGCGGGCTGCGGAAGCCGAATTGACAAGCGCCGAAGCGACCGAGCAGCTTGCCAGGTCTCAGTTGAGCCAACAACGCACGCTGTTTGACAAGCAGTTCGTCGCGCGTGTACGTGTTGAAGAGGCCGAGGCAAACTGGCGAGCCGCGAACGCAAGACTGAATGTTGCGAAAACCAGATTGTTTACGACACGCGACAAGCTTTCCTACACGGAGCTGCGTGCACCAAGCGCAGCCATCGTCAGCGCTGTCGCTGTGAACGCAGGACAAGTCGTCGATGCGGGGCAATTGGCGATCAAGCTGTCCTCGACAAACGACCGCGTTGCAGTCTTCAACGTGTCCGAGCGGCTTTACACATCGGTTCCGTCCGATGTGAAAGTGGAAGTGGCACTCGTATCTGACCCGTCGATCAAAGTCATCGGCTCAATTCGCGATGCAAGCCCTACTGCTGATGTGGCAACACGTACTTACCGGGTTCGTGTTGCTTTACCGGATGCGCCTCCTGTCATGACGCTGGGGGCTACCGTGACCGGGCGCCTTGTTTTGAGTGGCAAGCCCCTGGTCATCCTGCCAGCCTCCGCATTGACCAGTGACGGTGCGACGCCTGCTGTTTATGTCGTCCAGCCCACCACGCATGAGCTGGTGCGCAAACCAGTCGTGGTAGCGCGCTACACGGCTGGCCAGATAATCATCGAATCCGGGCTGACGGAAGGTGAGGCGGTTGTAACCGCAGGGGTGAGCAAACTCAGACTTGGTCAAAAAGTCGCGTATGACGCAGAGCAGGTGATGAAATGAGTTCGAAGCCAAAACTCGATAAAGAGCAGGCCGGCTTCAACCTCTCGGCGTGGTCGATCGGTCAAAAGCCTCTGATGTTTTTCCTGATGCTCATTACGCTCGTTGGCGGAATGATCAGCTATGAAAACCTGAGTCGAAACGAAGATCCTGCGTTCACCATCAAAACCATGGTGGTCGCTGCGCGCTGGCCCGGCGCGAACATTGAAGACACGACCAATCTGCTGACTGATCGGCTGGAAAAGAAACTGGAAGAGATACCCTATCTCGACCGACTCGATAGCTACACCCGTCCAGGCGAAACCGTCATCATGGTCAACCTGCGCGATGATGCTCCGTCGCAGATCGTCCCTGATGCGTGGTACCAGGTTCGCAAGAAAATGGCAGATATCGGCGCAACGCTTCCTGCGGGTGTTCAAGGGCCATTTTTTGACGACGAGTTTGGCGATACCTATGGCCAGATTTTCGGCTTTACCGGCGAAGGCTTTTCCGACCGGGAGCTGCGTGACTACCTTGAGGGCGTGCGTGCGGAGCTACTGCGCCTTCCCAGCATTGGCAAGGTGCAACTGCTCGGTGTGCAAGAGGAGCAGATCGTCGTGGAATTTTCACCTGCCAGGCTTGCGGCTTTTGGCTTGGACGAAGAGGCGATCCTGCACGCGCTGAAGGCGCAAAACGCTGTCATTCCTTCCGGAACGGTACGGTTGCCTGATGACAAGATCGCGCTGCGAGTCAGCGGAGGGTTTGCCTCCGAGGAAAGTTTGCGCAGTTTGACGTTGCGAGCTGACAACCGGTTTGTGCCACTGACCGAGCTTGTCGATATCCGCAGAATCCCGGCCGACCCGCCAGCGCCATTGTTCCGGGTGAACGGCGAAAAAGCGCTCGGCCTTGCCGTTTCGATGGCTGCGGGCGGCAATCTCCTGGAGTTTGGAGAGGCGGTGCGGGCCCGTATGAATGAGGTCGGAGCGACCCTTCCCTACGGTATCGAAATGGCGCTGGTAGCCGACCAGTCTACTGTCGTGAAGCAGGCGGTTAGCGGGTTTCTGACGGTGTTGGCGGAGGCAGTTGCGATCGTCCTGGCAGTGTCGTTTCTGTCACTCGGTGTGCGTGCCGGCCTGGTTGTGAGTATTTCGATCCCGTTCGTGTTGGCGCTGACATTCATCGGGATGGAGATCATGGGTATCGGTCTTCAGCGAATATCTCTGGGCGCGCTGATTATTGCGTTGGGGCTGCTTGTCGATGACGCGATGATCACCGTCGAGGCCATGGTCGGGAAACTGGAAGAAGGCTGGAACCTGTCGCGGGCGGCGAGCTTTGCCTACGAGTCAACAGCGTTTCCAATGTTGACGGGTACGCTCGTCATGATTGCCGGGTTCATTCCAGTTGGCTTCGCGGCTTCAAGTGCCGGCGAATACTGCTACTCGATGTTCATGGTGGTATTGATTTCATTATCAGCATCCTGGGTGGTAGCGGTTCTGTTTTCACCCTTGCTTGGCACCATGATTCTACCTGAGGCTCTGCCGCAGCATGAGCATGGCGGAGGTAAACTCATGGGCGCCTACCGGCGGGCCTTGGGCTGGGTTCTGCAGCATCGCGCAATAACGCTCGGCGCTGCAGTAACGGCTTTTGTCGCCTCCCTCGGCGCTGCATCTTATCTTGAGCAGCAGTTCTTTCCGCCCTCGGACAGGCCAGAGCTGCTGGTAAGCCTGACGCTGCCGCAAAATGCTTCCCTGGATGCGACGGAGCGCGAAGCGGCAAAACTCGAGAAGTTGCTTAAAGCTGACCCTGCTGTCGAGCGTTTTTCCACCTATATCGGCTCTGGGGCTATCCGTTTCTATCTGCCCATGGAAGTTTTGCTGCAGAACGAGAACATCACGCAAACTGTCGTGATCGCCAAAGGGGTCAAAGAACGGGATGCCCTGCAGGCGCGCCTGGCTGAGAGTTTCAAAACAGAGTTTTCCGGCCTCATCGCGCGCGCGACTCCGCTTGAATTGGGCCCGCCGGTGGGCTGGCCGTTGAAGTACCGTGTCACCGGCCCGGATCAGGCTACGGTGCGTGATTTGGCGTCGCGCCTGGCCAACATTTTATCTGCCAACTCCGACACCCGTGAGGTCCATCTTCTATCAGGCGAGCCGCAAAGAAGCGTCCTGGTCAAGGTTGACCAGACCCAGGCACGAGCATTGGGCCTGTCTTCAGAGGACGTTGCCAGTGCCCTGGCGACGATTTTCTCTGGCTCTGCGGTGACCAGCGTGCGTGACAAGGACCGTCTTGTGGACGTGATCGTACGGGCGCAAAGCGGTGAGCGAACCGACCTTGCGACCCTTGCGAACCTGCAGATACGTACACCTCAAGGCCATACCATTCCCTTGAGCCAGATTGCTGTCCTCAGCTATGGCGTTGAAGACCCGATCATCTGGAGACGGCAGCGTCTTCCTCTGATCACTGTGCAAGGGGATGTTCGCGAAGGGCTAGAGGCTGCAACGGTCGTGCAGGCACTGGCGCCAGCGGTAACGGATTTTGCTGCGCAGCTACCCAAGGGCTACAACATCGCGACAGGCGGAGCAGTCGAGGAGGCTGCGAAAGGCAGTGCGTCACTGGCTGCTGTTCTGCCTATTACGGCGTTGGTGATGTGCGTGCTGTTGATGGTGCAGTTGCGTAGTTTCTCGCGGATGTTCCTGGCGCTGGCGATGGCGCCGTTCGGCTTGATCGGTGTGGTCATGGCGATGTTGCCGACCGGGACACCTATGGGGTTCGTCGCACAGCTTGGTGTAATTGCACTTGTCGGTATGATCGTCCGCAATGCCGTTATCCTGATCGAAGAAGTGGATATCAACATCAGTACCGGCCAGTCGCCGCGTGAGGCTATCACGCATGCGGCCATTCACCGGGCGCGCCCCATTGTGTTGACGGCTTGTGCGGCAATTCTCGGGATGATTCCAATCGCGCCTCAGATTTTCTGGGGGCCCATGGCTTTTGCGGTCATCGGCGGGCTTGCCGTTGCCACGATCATTACGTTGACGGTTCTACCCTGTGCCTTGTTGCTTTTGCTGCAATGGGAACATCGAAATGGTCAACCTCGACACGCGGAACATCCAGTGGTGTTGCAAGAGCACGACTAGGGTCGGCGGATTGGCCATCTGAACGAGCTGGCATCCAGCCCCCAAAGATACCGGCGCCGATAACATCGATAACCAAGGTTCAACCTTGGTTATCGTGCTCTACGGGCCGTTGCCGGTTTCGCGTCGCTTTATCGTGTGTTGCCTCCCGGTGCTTCTTTCGCGGCTTGCAGAACGATGGTGTCAAACCATTTCTCCATGAAGGCGTCATTTTCGAACCACTGACATAGCGCAAATGCCGTTGCGGGAAAGCCGGAGATGGAACGCTGTTGCCTGATGTTCGTGATGGTCATTCTCGGGCCACCGCTTTTGATGGTGACGACATCGCCTCTAAACAGGTTGTTCATCCAATACCTCTGTTGAGTTTGCAGTGCTCTGTAGGCGGCTCGCTGCGCCTTGGAGGAGAGCCGGTGATCAACTCGCGACCCATAGAGAGAGACGGTGCAACGTGGCACGCCGCGATCAGATACGCATGTTCTTTTGTGGCTCTAATGAGACATTATTGACTCATTAGTGATTCGAAGATATCATTCGGGTCGTTTTCAATCAAGGCTGTGGTGAGTGATGGGCAAGATACATACGATAGGGATGGGTGGGCTGCTAGCTGTTGCGGTGGCGTTGGCCGGTTGCGGAGCGGGTGAGGAGCCACAGGCCGCCTCTGCAGCGGTTGTGCCCGTGGAGACCGTGACGGTGACGACCGAACAGTTGGCGCTGGCCTCGACGCTGCCTGGCCGGGTCGAGCCGATGCGGGTAGCAGAGGTACGTGCCCGTGTGGCCGGTATCGTCTTGCACAAGCGCTTTGAAGAAGGTGCCGACGTCAAGGCCGGCGATGTGCTGTTCCAGATCGACCCGGCGCCATTCAAGGTGGCCCTGGCGCGCGCCGAAGGCGATCTGGCGCGTGCTCAGGCGGTACAGCAAGAGGCTCAGGCACGGGTCAAGCGCTACGAGCCACTGGTCAAGATCGAAGCTGTCAGCCAGCAGGATTTCGATAGCGCTACCGCCGAGCTGCGTAGTGCTCAAGCCGCTGTGCGTACGGCACAGGCCGATGTGCAGACCGCACGTCTGAATCTTGGTTATGCCACGGTAACCGCGCCCATTTCCGGCCGCATCGGCCGCGCCCTGACCACTGAAGGCGCGTTGGTCGGGCAGGGCGACGCCACGTTGATGGCGCGTATCCAGCAGCTTGATCCGATCTATGTCGACTTCACCCAGTCTGCCGCCGATGCCCTGCGTTTGCGTCAGGCGCTCAAGGAAGGTGCCCTGACAGGTGGCGAAGACAAGGCTCTGAGCGCCCAGGTGGAAGGCACCGATTACCAGCGCCAGGGCGCGCTGATGTTCACCGATGTGGCGGTCGACCGTGGCACCGGTCAGGTCACCTTGCGCGGGCGCTTCGACAACCGCGACGGCATCCTCCTGCCTGGCATGTATGTGCGCGTGCGCACCCCGCAGGGCACCGACCAGCAGGCCATCCTCGTGCCGCAACGGGCAGTGCAGCGTGGCAGCGACGGCATGGCACGGGTGATGGTCGTGGGGACCGACAACCTGGCCGAGGTACGCAGTGTGCGTACCGGCGTGATGCAAGGCTCGCGCTGGCAGATCAGCGAAGGCCTGCGTGCCGGTGACCAGGTCATTGTCGGCAGCCCGGCCGGATTGGCCCCTGGCATGCCCGTGGCGCCGGCTCAGGCGCAACAGGCCGCGGCGCACTAAGGCGAGGTTAGCGAGATGTCCAAGTTCTTCATCAATCGGCCGAATTTCGCCTGGGTCTTGGCGTTGTTCATTTCCCTGGCCGGCTTGCTGGTGATCCCGGCGCTGCCGGTGGCCCAGTATCCCAGCGTGGCGCCGCCACAAATTTCCATCACCGCCACCTACCCGGGTGCATCGGCCAAGGTGCTGGTGGAGTCGGTAACCAGCATCATCGAGGAGTCGCTCAACGGCGCCAAGGGCCTGCTGTACTACGAGTCCACCAACAACTCCAACGGTGTCGCCGAGGTGATGGTGACTTTCCAGCCCGGTACCCTGCCGGACATGGCCCAGGTCGATGTGCAGAACCGCCTGAAGAAGGCCGAGGCGCGCATGCCCCAGGCTGTGCTGACCCAGGGGCTCAAGGTGGAGCAGGCCAGTTCGGGCTTCCTGCTGATGTATGCCCTGACCAGTGCGACAGGTGGGCGCGACAATGTAACGGCGTTGTCAGACTACGCGGCGCGTAACATCAACAACGAACTGCTGCGCGTACCCGGTGTGGGCAAGCTGCAGTTCTTTGCCTCCGAAGCGGCCATGCGCGTCTGGGTCGACCCGCAGAAACTTGTGGGCTACGGCCTTTCCATCGACGACATCAGCAATGCCATCCGTGGTCAGAACGTCCAGGTACCGGCTGGCAGCTTCGGCAGCACGCCGGGCGCCAGCGAACAGGAACTGACCGCGACCTTGGCCGTGCAAGGTACCCTGGAAACCCCGGAAGCGTTCGCCGCTATCGTCCTGCGTGCCAACCCGGACGGTTCCAGCGTACGCCTGGGTGATGTCGCGCGCATGGCCATCGGCAGCGAGAACTACAACCTGTCTGCGCGCCTGGATGGTAAACCGGCAGTGGTAGCAGCAGTGCAACTGGCGCCCGGGGCCAACGCCATCCAGACCGCGACGCTGGTCAAGGAACGCCTGGCGGAGCTTGCGCAGTTCTTCCCCGAGGGCGTCGAGTATTCGGTGCCCTACGACACCTCGCGCTTCGTCGACGTGGCCATCGAGAAGGTGATTCACACCCTGATCGAAGCCATGGTGCTGGTGTTCCTGGTGATGTTCCTGTTCCTGCAGAACGTGCGCTATACCCTGATCCCGTCGATCGTGGTACCGGTGTGCCTGCTCGGCACGCTGATGATCATGAAGCTGCTCGGGTTCTCGGTGAACATGATGACCATGTTCGGCATGGTGCTGGCTATCGGCATCCTGGTGGACGACGCCATCGTGGTTGTGGAGAACGTAGAGCGTCTGATGGCTGAGGAAGGGTTGTCGCCGGTAGACGCAACCATCAAGGCGATGGGGCAGGTATCCGGGGCGATCATCGGTATCACCATGGTGCTGGCAGCGGTGTTCCTGCCGCTGGCGTTCATGTCCGGCTCCGTGGGGGTGATCTATCAGCAGTTCTCGGTGTCGCTGGCGGTGTCGATCCTGTTCTCTGGCTTCCTGGCCCTGACCTTCACCCCGGCGTTGTGCGCCACACTGCTCAAGCCGGTCGCACATGGGCATCATGAAAAGGGCGGCTTCTTTGGGGCGTTCAACCGCACATTCGCCCGCATGACCGAACGCTACTCGGTAATGAACAGTGCCCTGGTGGCCAGTGCCGGGCGTTGGATGCTGGCCTATGTCGGCATCCTGGTGGTCCTGGGTTACTCCTATGTACGAGTACCGGAGGCGTTTGTCCCCGCCGAAGACCTGGGCTATGGCATCGTCGACGTGCAGTTGCCGCCGGGTGCCAGCCGGGTGCGTACTGATCACACTGCACAGGCACTGGAAGGTTTCCTGATGTCCCGGGAAGCTGTCGCCAACACCATTGTCGTGACTGGTTTCAGCTTCTCGGGCCAGGGTGAGAATGCCGCGTTGGCATTCCCGACCTACAAGGACTGGTCGTTGCGTGGCAAAGAGCAATCCGCAGCAGCTGAAACTGCCGTGGTCAATGAGCAGTTCGCCGCCAACGGCGACGGGGCCATTACCGCGGTCATGCCGCCGCCGATCGACGGCCTGGGCAACTCCGGTGGTTTCGCCCTGCGCCTGATGGACCGTGGCGGCCTGGGGCGCGAGGCATTGCTGGCCGCCCGCGACCAACTGCTGGCCCGCGCCAATGAAAACCCGGTGATTCTCTACGCGATGATGGAAGGCCTGGCCGAGGCACCGCAGTTGCGCGTGCACATCGACCGCGAGAAGGCCCGCGCCCTGGGCGTGAACTTCGAGTCGATCAACAACACCCTGGCCACCGCCTTCGGTTCTGCGGTGATCAACGACTTCAGCAACGCCGGGCGCCAGCAGCGCGTGGTGGTGCAGGCCGAGCAGGGCGAGCGCATGACCCCGGAAAGCGTGCTGCGCCTGTATGTGCCGAACGCCCAGGGCGAGCAGGTGCCGTTCAGTGCCTTCGTCACTACCCAGTGGGAAGAAGGGCCTGTGCAACTGGTGCGCTACAACGGCTACCCATCGATCCGCATCGCTGGCGACGCCTCGCCAGGCCACAGTACCGGCCAGGCCATGGCCGAGATGGAGCGCCTGGTCAGTGAGCTGCCGCCGGGGATCGGCTACGCCTGGACCGGCCTGTCGTACCAGGAGAAGGTGTCCAGTGGCCAGGCCGCGGGCCTGTTCGCCCTCGCCATCCTGGTGGTGTTCCTGCTGCTGGTAGCGCTGTACGAGAGTTGGGCGATCCCGCTGACGGTGATGCTGATCGTGCCGATCGGTGCGCTGGGCGCGGTGTGGGCGGTGCTGCTTACTGGCCTGCCCAACGATGTGTACTTCAAGGTCGGCCTGATCACCATCATCGGCCTGGCGGCGAAGAACGCGATCCTGATCGTCGAGTTTGCCAAGGAACTATGGGAGAAGGGCTACAGCTTGAGTGACGCTGCCATCGAGGCTGCGCGCCTGCGCTTCCGCCCGATCGTGATGACCTCCATGGCCTTCATCCTCGGCGTGGTGCCGCTGGCCATCGCCACTGGCGCTGGCGCGGCCAGCCAGCGCGCCATTGGTACCGGAGTAATCGGCGGCATGCTCAGCGCAACCTTGCTGGGCGTGGTCTTCGTGCCGATCTGTTTCGTCTGGGTGCTGAAGCTGCTCAAGCGCAAGCCGGCCCCCATGCAACACGCTGTCGAGGTGGTGAAGTGATGGTCATGGGTAAACTTGCAATGCCGTTGGCGCTGGCCTGTGCCCTGGTCGGCTGTTCGCTGGCGCCGACCTACCATCGCCCGGAGGCACCGGTGCCGGCGCAGTGGGGCAATGCCACCGGGCAGCAGGGCCAGGCGGTGGCGCAGCTGGACTGGCAGGCGTTCATCCTTGACCCTACGCTGCGCCAGCTGATCGGCACCGCCCTGGGCAACAACCGTTCCCTGCGCCAGGCCTTGCTCGACATCGAGCAGGCCCGTGCGTTATACGGCATTCGTCGTGCCGATCGCGTGCCGGGGCTGAACGCCGGCGCTTCGGGCAATCGCCAGCACTTGCCGTCGGACCTCTCCAGCGATGGCCGCGAAGGCGTCAACAGCACTTATCAGGTAGGGCTATCGCTGCCGGAGTACGAAATCGACTTGTTCGGCCGCGTGAAAAGCCTGAGCGACGCAGCGCTCGAGCAGTATCTGGCAACCGAGGAAGTCAGCCGGGCTGCACACATTGCCCTGATCGCCGAGGTCAGCCAGGCTTACCTGACCCTGGATGGCGCCGAGCGTCGCCTGACGCTGACCCGCCATACCCTGGGCAGTCGCGAAGACTCCCTGGCCCTGATCGGCCAGCGCCGCACCGTAGGCACCGCGACGGCGCTGGATCATCAGGAGGCATTGGGGCTGGTCGAGCAGTCGCGAGCGGAGCTGGAGTCCGTCCTGCGAGAGCAGCAGCAGGCATACAACGCCTTGGTGCTGCTGCTCGGCAGCGCCAGCGCGGCCAGGGTGATCCCTGCCGAACGGCCCGAGGCACCGATGCTGCTGCAGGACATCGCCCCGGGTGCACCGTCGGCACTGATCGAGCGGCGTCCGGACATTCTTGCCGCCGAGCATCGACTGCGGGCGCGTAACGCCGATATTGGCGCGGCACGGGCGGCGTTCTTTCCACGGATCAGCCTGACCGGCAGCTTCGGTACCTCCAGCGCGCAGATGTCCGGGTTGTTCGAGGGTGGCTCGCGCAGTTGGGGCTTCATGCCGCAACTGTCGTTGCCGCTGTTCGACGCCGGGCGCAACAAGGCTGTCCTGAGCCTGGCCGAGGCGCGCAAGGACTCGGCGGTTGCAGCCTACGAAGGCACGATCCAGACCGCCTTCCGGGAAGTGGCCGATGCACTGGCCGCCAGCGATACATTGCGGCGTGAGGAGATCGCACGCAAAGCGTTGGCCGACACCAGCCGCGCGAGTCTGGTACTGGCGAAGGCTCGCTATGAGGGTGGTGTGGACAGCCATCTGCGGTATCTGGATGCGCAGCGCAACACCTACCTGAACGAAGCGGCTGCTATCGATGCGAGTATCGAGCGGCAAAAATCGCTCGTCGACCTGTTCCGCGCCCTTGGTGGTGGCTGGCCTGCGCGGGGATAGCTCATCGATCCTTTGGTTGGTCTGGCCAACCGCTTTTGCCCCTGAGTGATCAGGGGCTTTTTTTATCTGGGCATCGGTAAACTAGCGAGCTGCCGCCACGGCGCCATTGAGGAACAGATTCTCGAGCGTCAATGCAGATGTCGCACTGGCCGCGCGACCGCGTCGTTCGGCATCGACAATTCCGTAGACCAGGCTCAGGAACATCTCGGTGAACACAGCAGCGCTGATATCGATGCGGAAAAACCCGGCCTGCTGACCACGCAGGAAGTAGTCGTCCAGAGCGTCGGCATAGGCCCGCCAACCCTGGTTGGCTTCACTGCCGTCAAAGGTGTCCGGGCGGTACTGGAAGAGCAGGAACACCATCATTTCGCGATGCTTGAGATGCTCGGCGATCAACAGGCGCAATGCCGCCAGCGGTTCACTGTTTCCAAGATCGGCATCGGCGATCACTTCACGCAGAACCTGCTCGCCGTAACCTTCCAGCAAGCTGACCAGATTGTCTCGAGTCCCACAAAAGCGATGCAGGGTCGCCTTGCTGACGCCAGCCGTTTCGGCCAGCTCTTTCAGCGTGGCTCTGGGGTGGATCACGATTGCTGCAGCGAGTGCCTTTAGCAGTCGTTCGTCGGTTGCTGAGAGGTTCATGAAAGCGTCTCTGTTGTTTGATTTTGATCATTGTGCAGCAATTGAATCAAAATCGCACCATTTGAGCTATTTTAGGGTCATGTGTGACTGGGTCATAACCAAAAAAAATGCGAGTGGATTACAGTGGACGCACCGGGGCGGGGCTGGTGCAGAACATGCAATCCCTCACCATTTGCGCAACTTATGCTTTGGGCTCGTCCCAGTCGCTACGTGTTGCGGCAGTCAGCGCATCCCAGTCATCAGGAGGGTTGCCGCGTCCCAACATCCTCTCGAATACGGCGTAGGGATCGGATTTGCTGCCTGCGGACCGTAGGGTAGTTTCGTCGTTGACCCATGCATAGACGATGACCTTGGACCTTGAGTCGTAGCGAAAGAACAGCCGAAAGCGCCTACCGATTTTTGCCCGCCGCCAATGCCTGTAGGCGGTGCCCAGCGTGTTGCCTTGGCGGAACTCATCACGGCCCGGATCGGCAGGCACAGCCTCCATGATCAGATGGCTCAATGCCCGAAACAGCTTGACGTTGGCGTTGCTCTCAAAACCTTGCGGGTCGTTCTGCTCGGCCCGGGCGGCGGCTTCTTGCAATTTGCGTAGCTGTAAAGTCACACCTTCATGGAACAACAGTGTCCAGCCATGTCGCAGCATCAGATCGCGACCTCACCATCGATATCTTCGTCCAGGTTTACAGGGTGGTTTGCGTTGGCGAGCAGGGTTTGCGCCAAGTCTTCCGGCAGGGTGGTGAGGTTGCGGCCGCTTCGAATATCAGCTTCCAGCAAACTTAGGAACGCACCGATGGCAGGGTCTTCGTGGGTGGTTTCTACGCGGCTGACCACGATTTCACCCCCGCGTACGTCGAATGCGATCTTGCCACCAGTGTCAATGCCCAAAAGCTGGCGAACGGATTTGGGCAGTGTGACCTGTCCCTTCGAGGTTAGCGTTGCGATTTCGTGGATGGCAGGCATGGGCGTTCTCCCGGATGTATTGATTGAATGGTAAGGAATAATCCTTACTTGGTCAATCTTGGTTTTCTGCTGATTAAGCATAAGCAGAATGAAAGCTCAGACGCACCGCAGCATGAGTTACACCATCCCTTAGGACACGATAGGAGCTTTATACGGTGCCGCGAGTTTTGAGACTGACGCGGATTGATCCACAAATGGTTGGTTATATATCCAGTCTTTACGCATTCTCAGACGATTTGCACCAAAATTGTCCTCAATCTTGTTTACCGCTCCCCATCAATCACGCTAATTTGCGGAAACGCTGGCACAGTGCCGCTATCGGTCGTCCTTCGACTAGTCCTCGCATGCGCACACTGCTGCTCAGCTGGTGCCTACCCTTAAACAGGGCGGGATCATTGATCGTGCGCAGCAACCGTATGAGGATTCTGCGGTTTCGTGTTTGTGGGAAGTGTTATGGATGGCGTGAGCTTCAAGCAGGTAGATCAATATGCCCTGTGTTGTGTCGAGGATTTTGAATCGCCCCTGGTTTCGTAGACACCTCCAAGCCTCATAATGAGGCCCAAATAGGAGGTGCCATGAGTCGTCAGCGTTACCCCGAAGAATTCAAGATCGAAGCGGTCAAGCAAGTGACCGAGAAAGGCAAACCTGTCGCCGATGTCGCCCAGCGCCTGGGCATGTCCGTGCACGGTCTTTACGCCTGGATCAAGGTCTACAGCAAGCCCCAAGAGCAGCGTCAGCAAGACGACGATCAGCAGGCCGAACTGCGCAAGCTACGCGCTGAACTCAAGCGCGTGACGGAAGAGCGAGACATCTTAAAAAAGGCCGCCGCGTACTTTGCCAAGGAGTGCGGCTGAAGTACGCCTTCATCAAGAAGCACTCGACTGATTACCCGGTGCGGCGCCTTTGCCAAACCCTCAAGGTGCACCCCAGCGGCTATTACGCCTGGCTGGCCGAGCCTCAATCTGCCCGAGCAAAAGAAGATCAACGTCTGCTTGGCTTGATCAAACACGCTTGGCTGGAAAGCGGAGGTGTATACGGCTACCGCAAAATTCACGATGACCTGCGTGAGCTGGGAGAGGAATGCGGCCGAAATCGAGTCAGGCGCTTGATGCAGGCGGAGGGGCTGCGTTCTCAAACGGGCTATCGGCGGCGTCCAGGGTTCTATGGTGGAAAACCAACAGTGGCCTCGCCCAACCACCTCGCGCGGCAGTTCAAGGTAAGTGAGCCGAACAAGGTCTGGGTGACAGATATCACTTACATCCGCACCTATGAAGGGTGGCTCTACCTCGCGGTAGTGCTGGATCTGTTCTCACGCCAAGTAATTGGTTGGTCAATGAAGCCAAGGATGTGCAGCGACCTGGCTATCGACGCGATGTTGATGGCTGTTTGGCGACGCAAGCCTCAGCAGCAAGTTATGATTCACTCAGATCAAGGCAGTCAGTTCAGTAGCTCGGATTGGAAAAGCTTTTTGAAGGCCAACAATGTAATCAGCAGCATGAGCCGGCGGGGAAACTGCCACGACAATGCCGTAGCCGAGAGCTTTTTCCAGCTTTTGAAGCGAGAGCGAATCCGACGAAAGATCTACACAACCCGTGAAGAAGCCCGAAGTGATATTTTCGATTACATCGAGATGTTCTATAACCCTAAACGCCGACACAGCAGTGCTATGCAGCTGTCTCCAGTAGAGTATGAGAAACGCTATTTCCTGAGCTTGGAGAGTGTCTAGAAAACCAGGGGCGATTCACCCCCCACTGCGTTGATATGCGCGAACGGTTTGAGCATCTGCGGGACGACCAGTGGGGTAGGGCTGGCGTGAGAGGTGGTCGTACAGATGATGTCCGCATCGGCCAGCGCCATCGGCACAGTGTCGACCGCTTCGATCGGCAGGCTAAGCTCGATGGCTAACCGCTCGGCCAACGCGACGCTCTGTGCCAGGCGCCGCGAAACAATCCGCACCTGCCCCAGATCCCGGATGGCAGCCATGGCCCTCACATGCGCCGCAGCCTGGGCGCCCGCCCCGATAACCGCCAGATTGAGCCGCCCACGCGGACATAGCTTGTCGGTTGCCAGTGCGCTCATGGCACTGGTGCGAATAGCTGTCAGGGCCGCGCTGTCCAGCATCGCCAGCAGCCTACCGGTTTGCGCTTCGATCAGTAATACTGCACCGTTGATCGCCGATAACCCCCGTGCACTGTTATCGGGATGGAACGACGATACCTTGATGCCCAGGGTTTGCTGCTCGGGCAGCAACGCCGGCATGAACAAGGAAAATGCGCTATTGCGTTCCTGAGTGATCATTAGCCGTTTTGGAACCACCGGGGGGATTGACGCAAACCCTCGATGCGCGTCTTCCAGCACACGGACAAGCCTTGGCAGCTCGACACTGCGTTCGATGTCCTGGCGATTGAGCAGCAGCATGCTTTTTCCTTGTTCTATTGATCCATTTGTGAAGATGCGGGCAATTGATTCTCGCGCCAGCGGTATTCAGGCCTGAGTTCCTCCGTCCACAGGCATCGCGATGCCGGTCACAAATGACGCGTCCTGAGAGCACAGCCAATAAACCGCGCTGGCCACTTCCTGGGCTTCACAGACCCGGTTCAGTGGGTGGGTGCCGCCTACCGATTCCAGATCGCCTCCAAGGATGTCCTCCGACAGGGGCGTGCGGACAAAGGACGGGCATACTGCATTGATGCGAATCCCGAACGGAGCATACTCACGCGCCGCGGCCCGGGTCATACCCACGAGGGCATGCTTGCTCGCGGAGTAGACCGAACCGCCCGTGGCACTTGCGCGTATCCCGGCCAGGGAAGCGACGTTGACGATGCTGCCGGCGCGCGCCAGCCTCATCGTCGGCAAGACTGCTTTCATACACTGCCAGGGCGCCTTGACATTGGTGGCCAGGACATCGTCAAACACGGTGTCGTCGTACTCCTCGGTACGCGTGAAAGGCGTGCCTTCGATACCGATGCTGTTGACCAGGCACGTCACCGGCGGATGATTGAGTGAAATGGCCCGAAAGCATTCGGTCAGCTCGCGAGCATCACGCAGGTCGACAGCATAGCCATGGGCCACCCCGCCGACCTCGCGAATGCGGTCGCACACTCCACGGTTCTGCTCGCCTCGGCGCCCGCAGACAACCACCTCGTATCCCTCCCTGGCAAAACGCCAGGCGCAGGCCTCACCAATACCGGAGTTGCCGCCGGTAATCACCGCTAATTTGCTCATGGCATGTTTCCAGGGTTGCTGTTTCACGACGGCCAACGTGTCCTAGCCGATGGGGTAGTCCTGGGAGTGCCCCTTCTTCGGCACCAGGAAGGTCCGCAGGTAATTGATCACTGGCGTTCCGTCTTGCTTGCGACCAATGACTCTGATGGTGACGATTCCCTGGCCGGGGCGTGAGCGCGATTCTCGTTTGAAAACCACCTCGCTCTCGGCGTAAAGGGTATCGCCGACATAGACCGGGTTTGGCAGCCGTATTTCATCCCATCCCAGATTGGCAATCGCCCGCGCACTCATGGTCGCTACGGTCATGCCGCTGACAATCGACAAGGTGACGGAGCTATTGACCAGCAGCCTTTCAAATTCGGTGCGCTGCGCATAAGCCACATCAATATGTGCGGGGTGATTGTTCATGTTGACCAGCGACTGCCAGATATTGTCCAGTTCCGTCACCGTGCGTCCCGGGCGATGTTCGAAGACATCGCCCACCACGAACTCTTCGAAATGCAGGCCGTAGGATTCGCGGTAGCGATTGACGCCTACCTGTTCATGCGCCGTAATCATGGATTCCATGCATCTCTCCTTAAAGTCCCAGTTCCTGGGCGCGCTGGATCACCTTCCTAGCTTGCTTCACGAATGGCGGCCCAACCATGAGGTTCTTCAACCGGGTGATCTTGTCGCCACTGTGCTGTGCTGCCTGCACCACCGCCAAGGCCTGTTCGTAGGCCGTGGTAGAGGGGGTGAAAACGGCATTGATCGTGGCTATCTGCCGGGGGTGGATGGCGGTCTTGCCGCTGAACCCTAGCTCGAGGGTGTCCTGGCATTCCTTCATCAACCCGTTTTCGTCATCAAGATGGAAATAAGCCGTATCGAACGCGGGAATGCCTGCCGCGCTAGCCGCTGCGACGATGCTCCCTCGCGCATGCAGGATATTGTTCCAGCCGCCAATCGGCACGCCGAGGCTGGCGGCGTAGTCGGCAGACCCGAAGATCAATCCGTCGGCCGTGGCGGCGATCTCGTAGATGTCCCGCATGCAGACCGGTGTTTCGACCGTGACCAGGATCTTCGGGCTTTCTCCGCCACGACACAGGTTGGCCCGCACCACCTCGATTTCGGCAGCCGCTTCGGTCATGGCCATCACGATGAACTCAGGCTGGTGTTTCAGCGACTGGACGAGCAAGAGATCGAGCAACCCTTCGTTGTCACGTAGCGGGTTGATTCGCAGCGCCGTCCGTTGCTGCACGCGAGAGCGATAGAACTGCTCGACACATGCCCGCGCCTGGGCTTTTTGCCCGTGGGGCACACCGTCCTCCAGGTCGATTACCATGACATCCGTCAAGGCACTCTTGGCGTACTGCTCGGGGTTGAGCGCGGAGCAGTACAGCAGGCTTCTCGGTACATGATGGGTCATCGTCATGTGCTCAACCATGGGCAACCGGCTGGCCCTGACGGGCCAGTTCGACCTCGGCGCGAACAGCGGCGCAGAAATCACGAATATCTTCATGGGACATGTCGGCACGCATCATCACGCGTAGCCCCGACTTGTTCCTAGCGACAATGGGGAAGAACACGGCCGAGGTGTAATAGCCGCGCTTGAACACACCCTCGGAAACGCCGACCGCCATGTCGGGGCTGTCCAGCGGGACGACGCGAATCGGCAAGCCGGATCCCGCATGCTCGGTGGAGAACAAGCTGTCGAACAGCTGGATGTTGGCGTTGAGTTTTTCCTGCAATACACCCAGCTCAGGGGACTGGTGAATGTCCAGCGAAGCGATCGAGGCGCCGATGGTGGCGGGATTGACATACTGAGAATAGGACATCGGCCCACCGAAGCGGCGGAAAACCTGCTGATAATTTGCGCGCTCGGACATGAATATCCCACCACCGTTGGCCCCGAAGGCTTTGGCCAGGGAGTACACCAGCATCGTCCGTGGATTGAGCTCCGGCATGAAAGTGCGAATGTAACCTTCGCCTCGTTCGCCATAGGCACTCAAGGAGTGTGAGTCGTCGAAGTAGAGAAACAGTCCGTACTTGTCCTGTAACTGCAGAAGATGCTCGATAGGTGCACTGCCGCCCATGCTGTAGGCTCCGTCGGCGACATAGGCTACCAACGGGTGGCGCTTGCACATTTCTTCGATGAAGTTGACATCATTGTGGTTGCAGGTGACAACTTGGGTTTCATCCCCGCACACGGCCTTGACCTGGTTCAAGGCAAAATGCGCATGCTTGTCGAAGATCATGAACGGACGTTGTCCGTCGGTAAAAATCCCGGCTGCAAGCAATGGCAAAGACGCGACGATTCCGGCGCTGCATGATGTCGCTGTAAAGGCGTTGCACTTGAAATGAGCAGACATTGCCTGCTCTAGCTCATCCAACTCTTTCAAGCGGATCCGGATGCGTGAGGTCGGCAGGTTGACGGTACCGCTTTGCAGCACATAGTCTGCCGCGCGTCTGGCCAGACGCGGATCGGTCTCCAGCCCGAGATAGGAACAGGAGCACATGTTCATGAACGAGTGCCCGTTCAGATCGACCATGCGGTTGCGCTCGACATGCCTGACGCTCAAGTCGGTCAGCCCTGAGTTCTGCGCAAGTTGCCAGGAGGGATTACCAATTTCGACCGTCCTGGCAGTATTGATGTATTGGTTCTTCAAATTAGACATAAACCTTCCATTTGCTTGGTTCAAGCTCGATAAAAGTTGTCTTTGCGAATACGTCGAGCGCTGCTTCGGGTATCCGTATGGGGGCGCAGTGAAGAAACTGACCTGAGTTTCAGTCGTTGACCACAATTGTAGTAGGACAGTAGCCGGTGCTCAGTGCGATTAAATATGGCCAAAACCCAATTTTGATGTCAAGCATTTATTTCTGACAAGTAAATCGAGCTGTCAATAGTCGCGTCAAAGGCAACTATCCTTGAATTATCTAATCCTGGGGCGGTGCTGGCGGCTTCAGCGCCTAAGCGTCTCGCCTCGAACCGAAATCCGATTCATAGTTTCGCTCATTGGAGGCGGTGATCGATCTGTTTAAAGGTGGCGACTGAGTTGTAGGAAAAATCGTCGGAGTGCATTGGGTTTCGTTACAAAATGTTCCTCGAGTATCCTTTTGTACCGCACCCTTGTATCGCACATCTTCAAGATGTCAAAAGTAGAGGACTCATTGTTCCGAGTAGCCATGAAAACAACTTCCGTCAGCCTCTGCGTATAGCGCAGTAATAGGTGTCATTGGCGTGCACCATAGTCGGAGATGACAAGTCTTGCGGTTGCCGTTATTGACTTTCCAACTTCAATCTGGAGCGGCCACCTACGCCGCAATGTTGTCCGGGCATGTCGCTGGGCATGATTTGTACTGTGTCCCGTGACACCGTCAGGGCACTGGCTGACGATATGGGGGGAGGGTTGTGGCGAAAGCATGGGCAGAGATGGACATCAGTCCAACCAAGAAGGTCCCACTCAATGCGCTGTGGTAGGGCGTGGTGCTGTGTCACGGCCGTTCGCTGTGTTCGCTGTCTCGGCTTATCGCGTCGGCGAGTGCCATGGCAGTTGTCCGGCCGGACTGTTGCCTTCATGGCGTTCTGATCAAAGACTGTCCGGATCGCCAAAAAACATCTGTATCCGCGACCGCAACCAACGCTCCGCCGGGTCATTGTCCTGCGCCCCGCGCCAGGCCATGTGCAGCTCGAAACTGCGCACCTCCAGCGGCAGGTCCTCGGCCCGCAGCCCACCCGCCGCGGTCAGCGCGTCCGCCGTGTAGTCCGGCACCGTAGCGACAATATCGGTGCCCGCCAGCAAGCTCCCCAGCCCGTTGAACTGCGGCACCGCCAGCACCACGTGGCGCTGGCGGCCAATTTCCTCCAGGGCCTCGTCGATGAACCCCGACAGGTCCCCGGCAAACGACACCAGCGCATGCGGGCGGGCGCAGAAGTCGTCCAGGGTGATGGCGCCGGGCACACTGTCGGCGCGCAGCAGTTTCGGCATGCTGCGGCGCAGCACCTTGCGCTTGGCGTTGGCTGGCAGTTCGCTGGTATAGCTGACCCCCACCGAGATTTCGCCCGAGGCCAGCAGCGTCGGCATCAGCAGGTAATTGACCCGGCGCACCACCAGCACGATACCTGGCGCTTCGGCGCGAATGCGTTTGAGCAACTGCGGTAGCAGGGCGAACTCGGCGTCGTCCGACAGGCCGATGCGGAACACCGCATTGCTGGTGGCCGGGTCGAATTCGGCGGCGCGGCTGACCGCGGTGGAAATCGAGTCCAGCGCCGGGGACAGCAGGGCGAAGATTTCGTGGGCCCGGGCCGAGGGCTCCATGCTGCGGCCGGTGCGCACGAACAACGGGTCGTCGAACAGGTTGCGCAGGCGCGAAAGGGCGGCACTGATGGCGGGCTGGCCGAGGAACAGTTTCTCCGCGGCACGGGTCACGCTGCGCTCATGCATCAGCGTTTCGAACACGATCAGCAGGTTGAGGTCTACACGACGCAGGTCGTTTCGATTCATCGTTGCGCTTCGCCTAAAGTGGGGCAGAGGTGAATCTTAAGGCCAAAGGCTGGTACCCTGCACGGGTTTAGGGGGACCAATCGCAGGGAAAGTCAGGTGCCCAATCGATGACAGGCATGTCGACTATTAATGACCACTGATGGCCTAACCGGCAAAGCCCGGATAAAGTCCGTGGTAATTAGAGGTTCACAAAGGCGAGGTATGCGATGTCCCGCATGATCCGTTTCCACAAGTTCGGCGCTGCCGATGTGCTCCGTTGCGAGGAGCAGGCCGAACCGTCACCTGCTGCCGACGAGGTACAGATCCGCGTCGAGGCGGTTGGCGTCAGCTGGTATGACGTGCTCTGGCGCCAGAACCTGGCACCGTCCCAGGCACGCCTGCCGGCGGGGATCGGCCACGAGATGGCGGGGGTGGTGACCGCGGTCGGTGAAGGGGTCGAGGATATTGCGGTGGGCGACCGGGTTGCCAGCTTCCCGGCCACCAGTGCCAACGACCACCCGGTGTATGGCGATGTCATCGTGCTGCCGCGTTCGGCCATTACCCGCTATCCGGATGTGCTCACCCCGATCGAGGCCAGCGTGCACTACACGCCGCTGCTGATCGCCTATTTCGCCTACGTCGACCTGGCCCGGGCGAAAGCCGGGCAAACCGCGTTGGTCACCGATGCCAGCCACTGCGCGGGCCCTGCCTTCGTGCAGTTGGGCAAGGCCCTGGGGCTGAAGGTGTTCGCTGCCACCAAGGAGGCGGAACAGCGTGAGTACCTGCTGGGCCTGGGCGCCGACAAGGTGATCGTCACCGAAGAGCAGGACTTGTTGCTGCAGGTCGGCAAGTACACCGATGGCCGTGGCGTGGACATGGTCCTCGATGGCATGGGCGGGCCGCAGATGTCGTTGTTGGGCGATGTGCTGGCACCGCGTGGCAGCCTGGTGCTGTATGGCCTGCAAGGTGGCAACCAGACGCCGTTCCCGGCCTGTGCGGCGTTTCAGAAGAACATCCAGTTCTATGTGCATTGCATCGGTAACTTCACCGGCAAGCCGGAGCTGGGCATCAGCCAGGATCAGGTGGCGTTGCAGCGCGCCCTGCGCGATATCAACCAGTTCACTGCCGACCAGTTGCTGACACCACAGATCATCAAGGTGTACCCGTTCGAGCAGGTGGTCGAGGCGCATCGCTACATGGACCAGTGCCCGTGCGGCGGGCGTGTGGTACTGGACATGGCGCAGCACTGAAAGCGGTCTGCATTATCAGAAGCCCGGGCAGAGTCCCGGGTTTTTTGTGCCCGGTACAGACTGGTTGACGTTTAAAAAAAGAATGTTCCTACAATAAAAAACGACGCAGACTATATTTAAAACAGTCGCTCAGTTTCTCGTCGAAATATTCCGCCAAGCTTTTTGTCTTGAACTGTTATTGCCCGGCAGTCAATGTGTTTTCTCACTTCCGCTGAATGGTTTTTTTACCCTGATCTGTATCTTCTATTCGCCTTGCATCCCTTGATAATGGCTCAATGATGTTTAGCGCAAGGAGCGTGGAATGAGCATGGCTGTGCCCAGGCCAGGGCAGTGTATGGCAGCGGCGGGGCGTCGCGACGATGCGTTTTTCTCGATGTCATGGCGACAGTGACTGGTTACGTCATTACTTCCAATTAGTTGTAGGAAATTTCTTCGGGAAAAGTTCAGGGCATGTTGATGTTCAGGTCCTCTGAACAACGTGCGCTGGCTGCATGAAGTTGATGAGGTGATTTCGTGACTGCTATTCACGACCAGGCAATGCACTATATCTACCAGCAGGTACTCGAGCGCTTGCTCAGTCATATGTCACAAGCGCAGCGTGCTTCCTTGCAGTTGTTGATACAACGGCTACTGGTTGCTGCTGGCGGGCCCGAATACATCGGTACCTACCGCTTGCTGGTGCTGCAGGGCAACGATCGCCGCAGCGCCCGGCTGTTGGCCATGCTGCGTGCCGCACAACTGAGTATCGCCCTGCGCGCGCCGGTTACTTTCCAGCTTCGGGTGCTCGTAGTGAGCCTGCCCGTGGCTGACAGTGCCACGCTCGAATGCCATGAGCGCAGTTTCAATGCGCTGTTCTTGCAGGATGACCCGCGGGTGCAACTGCAGATGATCAAGGGGCGCGAAGTGGTGCCGTTCAGCCGGCATGCCCTTGCCGCGCCCGAGAGCTGGCTGTTGGCCAAGGACGCCATGCTGATGTTCGGTCACCTGGTCGACCCCAGGCCCGAAGCACTGTTGGGGAGTCGCCTGCACCTGGAGCTGGCGGCCGCTGTGGGCTTTGCGCTGCAGGCCCATTCACCTGCGGATGTATTGATCACCGCCATCCCCGCGCGCCAGCGCCGCCGGTACCTGGCCTGGGCACGGCGCAGCCTGCGCCTGGCAGGGGAGCATGGTCCGCATGTGGTGCATCAGTGCCTGGCGACGCTGGCGCAGGGGCTGAGTCGCCTGCTCGGCAACATCGGGGGCTCATCGGGCGTCCAGGCCGAACAGACTTCCGGGGCCACGCCGCAGATTACGCCAGTGCGAGTAATTGCCATTGACGACCTGCTGCCACCGTTGCTCGAAGAGCAGCAGCTCGACCTCATGCTCGGTTGTCGCTTCGAGGCCGCCCAGGAGGCCTGGCCATTGGCCGCGTTCGTCGAGCCGTTGGCCCCGGCGCAGTTGCAGGAACTGCACGCACGCAGTCTCGAGCCGCAGGCAAGTCGCCCGGCATTGCGGCTGGCCGGCCAGCCGGGTGCCAACAAGCGGCGCGATGTGCATCAGTTGCAGTTCGGCAAGACATACGGCATCAACCAGATCCAGCAGGTGTGCCTGCTGTTCAGCCCGTTTGCCAGGCAGGGGAAGAACCTGGAGCGTTTTCTGCAGTGCTGGCATGTCGATATGCTGGTGGCGCTGCCATACCTGCATCGGGCCTTGCAGGGTAAACCCTGCCCTGATGCGGTGAAAAACTGGCTGGTGAACACCAGCGGCCTGCCGCTGGGGCAACTCAGGCTGATCTACGGCGGGGGCCTGCCGCTGGCCTCGTGGCGCCTGATGAGCCACCTGGCCCGTCGCGATATACAGCTGAGGTTGCTGCCACGGCGGGCGGTGGGGCGGCGGCGTGGTCATGCGGGGCCGCCTTGATGGGGCAATCGGGCGCCGGCGAGTTCGCCTATCGCAAGGTATATCGCTACCTGGAAGCCCTGATCGACCAGGCCCCACGCAGTGGCCCGTGCCGTTTACCGTCGTTGCGCGTGTTGGCCCGGCGGTTGCGGGTGTCATTGGCCACCGTGCAGAGTGCCTACAGCCTGTTGGAAGAAGAGGGCCGTGTGCAGTGCCTGCCCAGGTCGGGCTATTACGTACAAGGCGTTGCCAAGCGGGATGCTGGGGCCATGCCTCGGCAGACGCCCTTGCCAGCACAGCCGATGCTGGAGCGTACCCTGTTCACCCACGAGCGGCGCCTGGCACGTCAGCGCACGCACAGTGTTGCCCCGTGGGATTCGCACGGCAGCGCCCGCCTGCGCAATGTCGTTGCCGAACGCTATACCCGTTCCTCCAACCAGTACTGGCGTGCCGAGGATGTGCAGCTGGCCCCGGATGTGCAGGCGTTGCTGGGGACCTTGCTGGCGGCGCTGGCCCTGCAAGGCGGGACCGTGGTGGTGCAGTCGCCCTGCTGCTGGCAGGTGCTGCGCGCGTTGGCACGTGCCGACATGCGTGTGTTGGAGGTACCACTGGATGCCCGCGGCAATCCGGACCTGCGCACCCTGGCCCGGCTGCTGGCCAGCGAGCCGGTGTGCATGCTGGTCATGCCGTCGTGCCTTGGCATGCCGCAGGGGCGGCTGGTTTCACCGCACTACCAGCAGCAGCTTGGTCAACTGCTTGGCCAGCACCCTGTATGGTTGCTGGAAAACGACCTGGACAGTGAACACTGTTACAGCGGCCCGCCGAATGCGCGCCTGCGTGATTGGGTCGACCCCCGCTGGGTATTGGTGATGGGGGCGTTCGATGCTGCAGTGGGGAGCGAGGCGCCCTATGCCTATCTGCTGGGCCATGACGCCGGGCTGGCCAGGGCTTTCGCGGAGCGCGCGTTTCGGCTTGCACCGCTTCGCCTGCAAGCGCTGGCGCACATGCTGGGCAAAGGCGAGATCGAGGCGCAACTGGTACGACTGCGCACGGACCTGCAAAAGCGCATGCAATGCCTGGCGCGTGAGTTGCGACTGCAGTTCGGCCAGCGGGTGGCATTGGAAACGCCGGAGGGTGGCCGGGCACTATGGGTGCGCTTTCGCCAGCCGCTGCCTTGGGAGGGTATTGCTGCAGCGCTGGCTGGCTCAGCACTGCATGCTCTACCGGGCGAGCAGTTCAGCCTGCAGGGCCGCTACCAGCAGTGCCTGGCGATGGCGTGGCTGGGTGATCACCCGGGGGAGCTGCAACAGGCGGTGGAGCGCCTGGCCCAGGTGCTTGAGCTACGCTGCGGCAGGCCTGCCGGGGTTACACCTTGAGCCGCCGGGGTTGCTCGGGCTGCGTGGTCGCGCAGAGAACCAATATCGCTCGTTTGGAGCGTCGTTTGTAGGAGCAGCCTTGTGCTGCGAAGAGGCCGGTACAGACAATAGACAGGCTTTGTCAGTACCGGC
Organism: Pseudomonas sp. NLJ1; assembly: GCF_049486705.1. NCBI lineage: Bacteria > Pseudomonadati > Pseudomonadota > Gammaproteobacteria > Pseudomonadales > Pseudomonadaceae > Pseudomonas > Pseudomonas sp. NLJ1. The sequence goes on from NZ_CP137735.1 coordinate 5,336,566, forward strand.
CTCTTCGCAGCACAAGGCTGCTCCTACAGAACCTCGCCGAACCAATGATTCGTGTGTTGTTCCATCGCTGGCTAGTCAGCGATTCGCTTGCTCCTGCCCTTGCCGCAAGCGTGTACTGGCCAGCGCTGCAACCACCAGCAACGCGGCGATGATCCACAAGCCATTGCGGGTACTGCCGGTGGTCTGCTCGATCAGGCCCATCACCGACGGGCCGACGAAACCGCCAAACAGGCCGCAGGTGGTGACAAAGGCCAGCCCTGCTGCCAAGGCGCTGCCACTCAGGCGGCTGGAGGGGAAGACGAAGATGATCGACTGCACCACGAACAGCATCAAGGCAGTCAGCGAAAACCCGATCAGGCCGATGAACGAATTGGCGAGCGACGCCAGCAGCAGCCCGGCCGCCATGGTCAGCAGGCCGCCGAACAGCAAGGTGCGGCAACGGCGCGGTGAGGTGGCCAGGCGCGGGAAGCTAGCAGCGCCGATGGCGGCGGCAATCCACGGTACGGCGGTCAGCAGGCCGACCTGGAAGGGCGACAGCGCGCCGTAGGTGCCGATGATGCCTGGCAGGAAGAAAATCACCGTGTAAATGGTGATCTGGTGCACGAAGTACACCACGATCGCCAGCCAGATCTGCCGGTCGCGGAACATCTGCCGCAACTTGCTCTGCTGCGGTGCGGCGGCCCGCTCGGCAGCCAGGCGGCGCTCGATGTCCGCGGCTTCGGCGGCCGACAGCCAGGGCGCCGAGGCCGGGCCATCGGGCAGTTTTTTCCATACCACATAGGCCAGGGCCACTGCCGGTAGGCCTTCGAGCACGAACAGCCATTGCCAGCCGTGCCAGCCCAGCACACCGTCCATTTCCAGCAGGGCACCGCCCAGCGGGCCGCTGAGAATATTGGCCAGGCACACGCCCAGCAGGAAGTAACCCGTGGCGCGGGCACGTTGTTCACGGTCGAACCAGTAGGTCAGGTACAGCATCACGCCGGGGAACAGGCCTGCTTCGGCGACCCCGAGCAACAGGCGCATGACATAGAACGAGGTTTCGCCCTGAACGAAGGCCATGCCCGCCGAGAGCAGGCCCCAGGTGATCATGATGCGGGTGATCCAGAAGCGTGCGCCCACCCGGTGCATGATCAGGTTGCTGGGTACTTCGGCCAGGGCGTAGGTGAGGAAGAACAGGCCGGCGCCCAGGCCGTAGGCCGCTGCCGACAGGCCGAGGTCGATGCCCATGCTGGCCTTGGCCAGGGCAATGTTGGTCCGGTCAAGGAAGCTCATCACGTAGACAACGATGAGCAGTGGCATCAATTTGCGCAGCAGCAGGCCGTTCAGGCGCTGTTCGGTGGTGGCGACAGGGGCGGGCGTCGCTGCAGTACCGGTGAGGATTGTCATTGTTTTTTTCCCCGTTGAAAGTGCTGGTGGTGTGCCGCGCAAAGGCGGCACACCCAGGTAGGTGGGTCAGGAACGGTTGATGTCTAGCCACACCGCGCCGTTGGGGTACTGGTAGCGTTCCAGGGTCTCGGCATGCATTTCGATGCTGTAGCCCGGGCGTTGCGGCGGCATGTAGCGCCCGCGGCGGATTACCACCGGGTCGATGAAGTGCTCGTGCAGGTGGTCGACGTACTCCAGCACCCGGTTGTGCAGCGAGGCCGATACCGCGATGTAGTCGAACAGGGCAATGTTCTGCACGTACTCACACAGGCCGACACCGCCGCCGTGCGGGCACACCGGTACGTCGTACCTGGCCGCCATCAGCAGCACGATCAGCACTTCGTTCAGGCCACCCAGGCGGGCCGCGTCCAGTTGGCAGAAGTCCAGCGCGCCGGCCTGAAACATCTGCTTGAACATCACCCGGTTGTGGCAATGTTCACCGGTAGCCACGCCAATCGGCGCAATGCGCTGGCGGATAGTGGCGTGACCGAGGATGTCGTCCGGGTTGGTCGGCTCCTCGATCCACAGTGGTTCGAAGGCGGCCAGGCGGCGCATGTTGGCGACGGATTCCTCGACGCCCCATACCTGGTTGGCATCCATCATCAGGGTGCGCTCCCAGCCAATTTCGTCGCGCAGGATGCTGGCGCGGCGAATGTCTTCTTCCAGGTCCGCACCGATCTTCTGCTTGATGTGGGTCCAGCCATCTTCCACGGCCTGGCGGGCAAGCTTGCGCATCTTTACTTCGCTGTAGCCCAGCCAGCCCGGCGCGGTGGTGTAACCGGGGTAGCCTTCGCGCAGCATCTGCGCTTCGCGCTCGGCCTTGCCCGGGGCCTTGCGGCGCAGCAGGGCGATGGCTTCTTCGGGGGTGAGCACATCGGTGACGTAGCTGAAATCCAGGCAGCGCACCAACTGCTCGGGTGTCATGTCGGCCAGCAGCTTCCACACCGGCTTGCCCTCGTGCTTGGCCCACAGGTCCCACACGGCATTGATGATCGCGGCGGTGGCCAGGTGGATCACGCCCTTTTCCGGGCCCAGCCAACGCAACTGGCTGTCGCTGACGGTGAAACGGTGCCAGAAACCACCCATGTCCGCCGTGATTTCCTCCAGGCTGAGGCCGACGATCAGCGGCGCAAGCGATTGCACCGCCGCTGCGCAAATCTCATTGCCACGGCCGATGGTGAAGGTCAGGCCGTGGCCTTCGAGGGCCTCGGCGTCGGTGTGCAGCACCACGTAGGCTGCCGAATAATCGGGGGCGCTGTTCATGGCGTCGGAGCCGTCCAGCGACAGCGAAGTGGGGAAACGAATGTCGCGAACGCTCAGGTGGGTAATACGTATGCTCATGGTCGGCTCTTGTTCTGTTCAAGCACTGGGAGACCTGACTGTAGGTTGTCGAGCGATACAGGCATAATCGCCAAATCTTAACCAGCGATACCGGATTCGATATGTCTCGCTTGCCACCCGACAGCGCCCAGGTGCCTGCCAGCCTCGGCGCATTGAAGATCTCCAGCCGGCAGATCACGCTGCTCAACGCCTTGGGCGAGTTCGCTAACCTGCGCCGTGCTGCCGCGGCGATGCACACCACGCAACCGGCAGCCAGCCTGTTGCTGCAACAGCTCGAGGAACGCCTGGGCGTACGCTTGTTCGAGCGTTTGCCCCGGGGCATGCAAGCGACCCTGTATGGCGAAGTGATGATCCGCTATGCGCAGAATGCGCTTCACGAGTTCGAGCACGCCCAGGCGCAGATTACCGAGCTGGCGCGCGGGGCACGGGGCCTGGTACGGGTGGGCAGCGTCATGGGCCCGGTGCCGGGCGTGCTGACCAAGGCGGTACTGGCCTACAAGCGCGACCACCCCAAGGTGCGCATTTCCCTGGAGGTCGGCACCAGCGACACCTTGCTGCCGGCCTTGCTGCGTGGCGACTTCGACATGGTGGTTGGTCGGCTGCCAGACCAGAGCGACAGCCAGGACCTGAACATCGAACTGTTCGAAGGCGGTGAGCAGATGCGTGTTATCGCCCGCGCCGGCCATCCGCTGGCCAATGCCGCCGGCCTGCAACTGGCCGACCTGGTGGCGTTGACCTGGATCCTGCACCCCATCGGCAGCCCGATGCGCCGCCGCGTCGAAAGCGCCTTGCAAGCCGGCGGCATGGTGCAGTCGCTGGATATCGTCGAAACCGCCTCGATCCTGGCTACCACTGCCATGCTCGAAGCCTCCGAGATGATTGCGGTGGTGCCCGATGACGTGGCCAAGCATTATGCCCGCTATGGCATGGTCGCCATCCTGCCGGTGGAGCTGCCGCTGGCCATGGCCAACCTGGGCGTGCTGACCCTGCGCTCGCGGCCCAACTCGGTTGCCCTGGACACCTTGCTGCACTACCTGCGGGCGCAATAGCCCCGCCTTTTCATTTGCCTGAGGCCTGCGTCAATGCCGCCGGACATGACCCATTCCAGCTTTTGCAACTGGATCCGCTACAAGCACCTGGTGTTGATCGACACCTTGGCGCGCACCCGCAACATGCACGCCACCGCCACGCGCATGAACCTGAGCCAGCCGGCTCTGAGCAAAATGTTGCGTGATCTTGAGGAGCAGTTCGGCTTCGCCCTGTTCGAGCGCCTGCCGCGGAGCATGCCACCCACCGAGCTGGGCGAATATGTGGTGCGCTATGCCCAAGGCGCGCTGGCCGAGTCGCAACAGTTTGTTGACCAGGTAAACCGCTTGCGCAATGGCGGGCACGGCTTTATCCGCGTCGGTGGGATCTTTGCCGCCACCGCGCTGGTGCTGCCGCAGGCCATCGCCGCGATCAAGGCACGCAGCCCGTTGCTGTCGATCGAAGTGGTGGAGCATTCCAGCGATCACTTGTTGACCATGCTGGAGCAGAACAAGCTCGACATCATGATTGGCCGCTTCACTGAAGAGCGTTTCAGCCAGCTGTTCGATTTCCAGCCACTGGAGCCAGAACCGTTCAGCCTTGTGGTCAACAGCGAACACCCACTCAACCAGCTGGAAAGCACGCCGCTGACGGCGCTGGGCGACTGGCCGTGGGTGCTGTACCCGGTGGGCACGCCGATCCGCAACCGCCTGGAGCAGGCCTTCCGGGTTGCCGGCATCGCCACGCCTGCCGACAGCGTCGAAACCATTTCCATGCCGATGTTCCTGCAATTGCTGCAGGCGGCACCGATGATCGCCATGTTGCCGCGCTCGATGGTTGCCGCGCAGCTGGCCAGTGGCCAACTGAAAGAACTGCGCAGCCCCTTGCACCTGGCGGCGCTGGAATACGGCGTGGTTACCCGCAAGGACGAGCCGCTGAGCGCTTCGGCCCGGGCGTTTGTCGAGATTTTGCTGGAGGGCGCTCGCCGTCGCCAGGAGGAGCATAGATAAAGCCGATACGCGGTCAACTGTAGGAGCGGCCTTGTGTCGCGAAAGGGCTGCGAAGCAGCCCCAGGGTTTCAGCGCAGAAGCACGAATTGCCGGGGCTGCTTCGCAGCCCTTTCGCGACACAAGGCCGCTCCTACAAGGATCGTGCAGCGGTCCAAGATTGTCTTCAAACGTGATTGATAAACATGCTCTGAGACCATCTTCTGATAACTCAGGGTTATCGTTCGATCGGATCATCTCATTGGGAATGTTGCCCAAGGCTTCTTACAGTGGTCGCAGCCATAACAAGAAGCCAGCCGCACCGCCCTGAGAGGTCCCATGCAACTGATTGCCAAGTCCGGTGACCTTGCCGTCATCCGCCTCAACCCGCTGGACAACGTGCTGATCGCTCGCCAGGCCCTGCCGCAAGGCCTGCGCCTGGACGCCGAGGCGATTATTGTGCGCCAGCCGATCCCCTCAGGCCACAAGCTCGCTACCGAACGTGTCGAGCAGGGCCAGCCTCTGCGTCGCTACGGGCAGATCATCGGGTTTGCCTCGCAGGCCATCGACGCCGGCGAGCATGTACATGTGCATAACGTGCAGATGGGCGATTTCGCCCGTGACTACGCCTTCGGTGTCGACACCCGCAACCAGCCCGGCAGCGAGGCGCAGTTCCAGGGCATAGTGCGCGCCGATGGCCGGGTCGCCACCCGCAATTACATCGGCATCCTGACCTCGGTGAACTGCTCGGCGACCGTGGCCCGGGCCGTGGCCGACCATTTTCGTCGCGATATCCACCCTGAAGTGCTGGCCGACTACCCGAACATCGACGGCGTGGTGGCGCTGACCCACGGCGCCGGCTGTGCGGTGGACCCCAGCGGTGAAGCCCTGGGCCTGTTGCGTCGTACCCTTGCCGGGTACGCCGTACACCCCAATTTCGCTGCCGTGCTGATCATCGGCCTGGGTTGCGAAACCAACCAGATCGAAAGCCTGCTGGAAACCCAGGGCCTGCAGGCCAGCGCCCAGCTGCGCACCTTTACCATCCAGGGTATCGGCGGCACCTGCAAAACCATCGCCGCCGGCATCGAGCAGGTCAAGGCACTGCTGGCCGAGGCCAACCAGGTGCAGCGCCAGCCGGTCAGCGCGCGGCACCTGGTGGTAGGCCTGCAATGTGGCGGTTCCGATGGTTATTCCGGCATAACCGCCAACCCGGCGTTGGGCAATGCCGTCGACCGCCTGGTGGCCGCCGGTGGCACCGCGATTCTCTCCGAGACCCCGGAAATCTACGGTGCCGAGCATTTGCTGACCCGCCGTGCGGTCAGCCGCGAGGTCGGCGAAAAACTGGTGGCCCGCATCCGCTGGTGGGAAGACTACTGCCAGCGCATGAACGCCGAGCTGAACAACAACCCCTCGGCCGGCAACAAGGCCGGGGGCCTGACCACCATCCTGGAAAAGTCCCTCGGCGCTGTGGCCAAGGCCGGCTCCAGCAACCTGGTCGATGTGTACCAGTACGCAGAAGCGGTGCGCGCCCAGGGCCTGGTGTTCATGGATACCCCCGGCTACGACCCGGTTTCGGCCACCGGCCAGGTGGCGGGCGGGGCCAACCTGATCGCCTTCACCACCGGCCGTGGCTCGGCCTACGGCTGTGCCCCGGCGCCATCGATCAAGCTGGCCACCAACAACCGGGTGTTCGAGCACCAGGAAGAAGACATGGACGTCAATTGCGGCGGCATCGCCGATGGTTCCACCAGCATCGAGGAGCGCGGCGCGTTCATCTTCGAACAGATGCTGCGCATCGCTTCCGGTGAGCGCAGCAAGAGCGAACTGCACGGCTACGGGCAGAACGAATTCGTGCCCTGGCAGATCGGCGCCGTGACCTGATCGCCAGCCCTGTGCCATTTCCGAGGCAACCGCAATGACTCAAGCCACACATTACAACGTGCAAGCGCTCAATACCTTCGTCGAGCGGCTGTTCGAAAAGGCCGGTGCCGATACCGAAGTCGCCCAGGTAGTGACCCGGGTGCTCCTCGAAGGCGAGTTGCTGGGCCATCGCACCCATGGCCTGAATTTGGTCAGCCGCTACATCGACGGCATGCTCGGCGGGCAGGTCAAGGCCCGTGCGCAGGTACTGGAGCAGGTGTCGGACAGTGGCATTTCCAGCCTGTTCGATGGCCACTACGTGTTGGGGCCGTACTGCGTCAGCCGTGCCCTGGACTGCGCGGCAAAGGGCGCCACTTCGCAGGGTATCGGCATCGCCGTGGTACGCCGCGCCGCGCATATCGGCTGCCTGGCAGCCTACCTCAAGCCTTACACCGACCAGGGCCTGGTGGCCATGCTGTATTCCTCGGACCCGTCGGTAGGGCTGGTCTGCGCCCATGGCGGCGTCGATCCGGTGTATACCCCCAACCCGATCGCCGCGGGTATCCCGACCCAAGGCGAGCCGATTCTGCTGGACGTCAGCATGTCCACCGTCACCCTCGGCCTGGTCGGCCAGTGTCGCGACGCCGGTAGCCGTCTGCCGCATTCGGTGCTGGTAAGCAATGACGGGCAACTGAGCGACGACCCGCGCGACTTCTTCACCAGCCCGCAAGGCAGCATCCTGCCTTTGGGTGGCCAGGCCTTTGGCCACAAAGGTTTCGCCCTGGCGCTGCTGGTCGAAGCCTTGACCTCGGGGCTGGCCGGCCATGGCCGCAAGGATGCGCCAGACCAGTGGGGGGCCTCGGCCACCGCCGTGGTTATCGACCCGCAATTCTTCGGCGGCCTGCAAGCGTTCACCGACGAAACCAGCTTCCTCGGCCGACTGATACTGGCCAGCCGGCCGCTGGACCCCGAGCGCCCAGTGCGCCTGCCTGGGCAGGCTGGCCTTGCCTTGCGCCGCCAAGCCCTGGAGCAGGGCGCAAGCCTTTCGTCACAGCTGGTGGCCGACCTTGACCGCCTGGCCGGGCAGCTGCAACTGCCGGCACTTTCCCAATGAATGACAGTAAGGGTACACAGATGACTGATCGAGCGAACGGCAAGCGACCGCTGCCTCTGAAACACGATGCCAGCGCGTTCGACAGCGGCAGTTGGGTAGGGCGGGTGTGGCTGCCGGAGCAGGGCCCTGCGGTAGTGCTGGTGAGATCTGGCGCCGTGCACGATATCAGCGCCCATGTAGCCACCGTCTCGGCCCTGCTGGAAGTGGCCGACCCGGTGGCCTACCTGCGCAGCCTGCCGCTGGCCGAGCCGCTGATCGGGCTGCCAGCCTTGCTGGGCAACAGCGACCCGGCCCTGCGCAACCCGCACCAGCCATGGCTGCTGGCTCCCATCGACCTGCAGGCGGTGAAGGCCGCTGGGGTGACCTTCGCCACCAGCCTGCTGGAGCGCGTGGTGGAAGAGCAGGCCAAGGGCGACCCGGCCAAGGCCGATGCCATCCGTGACACCCTGGCCAGCCGCATCGGTGCCGACCTGTCACAGATCGTGCCGGGCTCGGCCCAGGCCGAAGCGCTGCGCAAGGTGCTGGTGGAGCAGGGCCTTTGGTCGCAGTACCTGGAAGTGGGGATTGGCCCGGACGCCGAGGTGTTCACCAAGGCCCAGCCGCTGTCGGCGGTCGGCCACGGCGCCGAAATCGGCATCCACCCCAAGTCGAGCTGGAACAACCCCGAGCCTGAAGTGGTGCTGGCGGTGTCGAGCGATGGTTGCATCAAGGGCGCGATGCTCGGCAACGATGTCAACCTGCGCGACTTCGAAGGCCGTAGCGCCTTGCTGCTGTCCAAAGCCAAGGACAACAATGCCTCCACCGCGCTCGGCCCGTTGCTGCGCCTGTTCGACGAAAGCTTCGGCCTGGACGATGTGCGCGCCGCCGAGGTGGAGTTGCAGGTGGTGGGTGAAGACGGCTTCATCCTCGCCGGCAGCAGTTCCATGCGCCAGATCAGCCGCGACCCGCAGGACCTGGTGCAGCAAACCCTCAACGAGAACCATCAGTACCCCGACGGCCTGGTGCTGTTCCTCGGTACCTTGTTCGCCCCCAAACAGGACCGCGACCAACCGGGCAACGGCTTCACCCACAAGCCGGGCGATGTAGTGAGCATCAGCAACCCTCAACTGGGTACCCTGTGCAACCGCGTGACCACCAGCGACCTGGCGCCGCAGTGGCACTTTGGCCTGCGTGCACTGATCGACAGCCTCGGCCGGCGCGGCCTGCTGGACGTTGCAACCACCGCGCGCCTGCCCTGAGCGGCGCGCTGCGTCAGGGAGGGCGCAGCTTGAACGAAGGATCGCCACGGCGCTGACAGCGCGGCAACAATAATAATAAAGGTCATCACATGAACCCTATGAAGAAGTACCAACGCATCACCGTCGTGTTCCTGCTACTGATCGGCATCGTCAACTACCTGGACCGTAGTGCACTGTCGATCGCCAACACCTCGATCCAGAAAGACATGATGATCAGCCCGTCGCAGATGGGCATCCTGTTGTCGGCGTTTTCCATTGCCTATGCCTTCGCCCAGCTGCCGATGGGCATGATCATCGACCGCCTGGGCAGCAAGATCGCCCTCGGTGCCTCGCTGCTGGGCTGGTCGGTAGCCCAGGCAGCGTTCGGCATGGTCAACAGCTTTGCCGGCTTCATGGGCCTGCGGGTGCTGCTGGGGATTGGCGAGGCGCCGATGTTTCCGTCGGCGGCCAAGGCCCTGTCGGAGTGGTTCGATGCCAACGAACGCGGCACCCCGACCGGCGTGGTCTGGTCCTCGACCTGCCTCGGCCCGTGCCTGGCGCCACCCTTGCTGACGCTGTTCATGGTCAACTTTGGCTGGCGCGGCATGTTCATCATCACCGGTGTGATCGGTGTGGTGCTGGCGCTGTGCTGGCTGACCTTCTACAAAAGCAAGGCACGCTACCTGGCGGAGCTGGCTGCCGAAGGCAAGCCGTTGCCGAGCGGGCAGCAGGTGCCGGCAGCCGCTGCACAAGCGCCGAAGGCCTCGTACTTCGCCGGCTGGCTTGACCTGTTCAAGCACCGTAGTACCTGGGGGGCGGTGCTGGGCTTCATGGGCGTGATCTACATGCTCTGGCTGCACCTGACCTGGCTGCCTGGGTACTTCGAGCGCGAGCATGGCCTGGACCTGTACAAGACCGCCTGGGTGGTGTCGCTGGCCTATGGCTTTGGTGCCGCGGGCACGATCGTCGCCGGGCGCTTCTGCGATTTGCTGGTCAAGCGCGGCATGAGCGTGCTGGCCAGCCGCAAGTTCAGCGTCATCACCGGCCTGGTGCTGGCGGCGCTGTTCACCCTGCCGCTGTCGTTCGTCACCGGCCTGACCGGTTGCGTCATCCTGCTGTGCCTGGCGCTGTTCAGCATCAACATGGCCAGTGCCACTGCCTGGATGATCGTCAACACCATCGTCGACAGCCAGCGCGTGGCCTCGTTTGGCTCGATCCAGAACTTCGGCGGCTACATCGCCGGCTCGGTGGCGCCGATCGTCACCGGCTTCAGCATCCAGTATTCGGGATCCTTCACCACGGCGTTCATGATCAGCGCGGTGGTGGCGCTGTGTTCGGCGGTGGCCTACTTCCTGCTGTTGCAGGCGCCGATTGGCAGTGCCAAGGTCAAGGCGGCGGAGATGGTTGCCGCGACGGAACAGGTGTGAATTCTGGGGGGCGCTTTGCGCCCCAATCGCGACGCAAGGCCGCTCCCACAGGTCTCGCGCGGGTTTCAGCAGCACTGCAATACCTTGTGGGAGCGGCCTTGCGTCGCGATTGGGCTGCAAAGCAGCCCCCAAGCCGATAGCCGATCGTTGAGCTGACCCACGGCACTTGCCAGGCATGCTGGTCTGTATGTATAACCAGTATTCATTCCAGCCGCCTGACCCCACACAGTGATCGCCCATTCCGTCGACGACCCGTTCTACTACCTGCACAATTTCCGCCAGGTGCTGCTGTGGGTCGAACAGCGCTACGAAGACCTGCTCGACGAGCAGGAACTCGCTTTCATCCGCACCTTCGGCCAACTGGACGCCCCGGCACAGGCCCTGATGGTGCGCATGGTCATGCGCAAGGGCGAGCTGTTTCGCAGCGACCGCCTCGATTATGCCGAAATCGGCGATACCGGGCAGGCCCTGCAGCCGCTGCTGGCCCTCGGCTGGGTGCGGGAACCCGCGCAACTGGCGCTGGAACAATTGTTTGCCCTGCTGCGCAAGGACGAACTTGCCCGCTGTTTTGCCCCACAGCTGAGCCGGCCCCGCGCCGCCAAGCATGACCTGCTTGCACAACTGCAACCCCTGGGCCTGCAAGCCCGGTCATTGGCCGAGTGGTTCCCGGACAGCGGCATGCGCATCCTCCAGTGGTGCCTGCAACCCTTGTGCGACCGCATGCGCCTACTGTTCTTCGGCAACCTGTATCAATCCTGGTCGGACTTCGTTCTCGCCGACCTCGGCCTGTTGCGCTACGAACAGGTGCCGTTCAGCACCGACTCGCGTGCCTTGCAGCAACGTGCCGAAGTCGACCTGGCCATGGCCTTGCACCAGTGCGCCGAGCGCCTGGAGCAGGGTGACGACCCGCTGTCGATCCTGGCAGCCATGCAGGGCCTGCACAGCGACAACCCGTGGCTGGCCCGGCGCCATGCGCGCCTGCAATTCGCCCTGGGCCAGCAATGCGAACGCCTGGGCGACTGGGCGCAGGCCATGGCCGTATACAGGCAGTGCAGCCATGCCCAGGCGCGCATCCGCCAGGTGCGGGTGCTGGAGCGCAGCGAGCAGTGGCCCCAGGCCCATGCGCTGGCGCTGCAACTGGCGGCGGCACCGGCCAATGCCCTGGAAGTGCAGGCGCTGGAACGTATGTTGCCGCGCCTGGCCCGCAAACTCGGTGGCCCGCCACAGCGGCGCCAGCGTGTCGCGCCCCTGGAACTGATCGAGCTGGAGCTGCCCCGGGAACTGGCAGCGCTGGGTGTGGAGGAGGCGGTATGCCAGCACCTGGCCGAAGCCGGTGGACATGTGCATTACGTGGAGAACACGCTGTTCAACAGCCTGTTCGGCCTGCTGTGCTGGGAGGCGATCTTCGCCCCGGTGCCTGGCGCGTTCTTCAACCCGTTCCAGGCCGCCCCACAGGACCTGCACGACGGCGACTTCCTGCAACGCCGCAGTGCTCTGTTCGAGCTTTGCCTGGGGCGGCTCGAAGATGGCAGCCATCACCGGGCGATTCTCGACTGCTACGCCGCCAAGCAAGGCCTGCAGTCGCCGTTCGTGTTCTGGTCCACGCTCAGTGAGCAATTGCTTGAGCAAGCCCTGGCCTGCCTGCCGGCGGCCCATTTGAAACAGTGCTTCCTGCGCCTGCTGCAGGACATTCGCAACAACCGCGCCGGCATGCCCGACCTGATCCAGTTCTGGCCCGAGCAGGGGCGCTACCGCATGGTCGAGGTCAAGGGCCCAGGCGACCGCCTGCAGGACAACCAGTTGCGCTGGCTGGAGTTTTGCCGCGCCCACGGCTTGCCTGTCGCGGTGTGCCATGTGCGCTGGAGCGAAACGCCGTGAGCTACAGCGTGGCGGTACGCGCCTTGTGCGAATTCAGCGCCAAGGTCGGTGACCTGGACCTGCGCTTCACCCCATCACCCACCGCCCAGGAGGGGATCGAAGGGCATCGGCGGGTGGTGGCGCGACGCGGTGCGGGCTATGAGTCGGAAATTGCCCTCGAAGGCCAGTTCCAAACCCTGAAGGTGCGTGGCCGCGCCGACGGTTACGACCCCGCCTGCAACCGCCTGGAAGAGATCAAGACCCACCGTGGCGACCTGTCGCGCCAGCCGGCCAACCATCGCCAGCTGCACTGGGCGCAGGCCAAGGTCTATGGCTGGTTGATGTGCCAGGCAAGGCAACTGCCGGCCATCGAGGTGGCGCTGGTTTATCTTGACGTCGACAGCGATGGCCAGACGCTGATCAGTGAACACTGCACGGCTGCCGAACTGCAAGCCTTCTTCGAAACCCAGTGCCAACGCTTTCTGGCTTGGGCACAGGGGCAGGAGCAGCGCCTGGCCGAGCGTAACCAGGGCCTGCAAGCCCTGGGCTTCCCTTATCCGGTGTTCCGCCAAGGCCAGCGACAACTGGCAGAAACCCTGTACAAGGCGGCGAGCACCGGCCGTTGCCTGATGGCGCAGGCCAGTACCGGAATTGGCAAGACCCTCGGTACGTTGTTCCCCCTGCTCAAGGCCATGGTGCCGCAGCAACTGGACAAGCTGTTCTTTCTCACGGCCAAGACCCCGGGCCGGGCCTTGGCCCTGGATGCCATGCGCCAGATCACCGGCGCCACGCCGCAGCCGGCCTTGCGCACGCTGGAACTGATCGCCCGCGACAAAGCCTGCGAGCACCCCGACAAGGCCTGCCATGGCGAGTCCTGCCCCTTGGCCGCAGGCTTCTACGATCGCCTGCCGGCCGCGCGCGCGGCGGCGGCAGCGTTGCCGCTGCTCGACCGCGCCCAGCTGCGCGAAGTGGCCCTGGCGCACCAGGTGTGCCCGTATTACCTGGGCCAGGAAATGGCGCGCTGGGTAGATGTGCTGGTGGCGGACTACAACTACTACTTCGATGCCCATGCCTTGTTGTTCGGCCTGACCCAGGCCAACCAGTGGCGGGTCGCGGTGCTGGTGGACGAGGCGCACAACCTGGTCGAGCGCGGCCGCGGCATGTACAGCGCCAGCCTCGACCAGGGCCAGCTGCTGGCCCTGCGCCAGAGCAAACCGCACGGGCTGACCGGTGCGCTGGACCGGCTGAACCGGCAGTGGAACGCCCTCTACAAGGAGCAGCGTGCGCCGTACCAGGCCAGCGAGTCGCTGCCAGACGCTTTGCTGCGTGCCTTGCAGCAATGCATCGGGCTGATTCAGGAGCAGATGAACCAGGCGCCTGCGCAAGTGGACCCGCAGGTGCTGCAGTTCTTCTACCAGGCGTTGCAGTTCAGCCGGGTTGCCGAGCTGTTCGACGAGCACTTCCTGTTCGACATCAGCCAACGCCAGGGCCCGCGCAAGCGGCGGCTGGCCACCCTGTGCCTGCGCAATGTCACCCCGGCGCGGCTGTTGGGCCCGCGCATGCAGGCGGCGCGCAGCGTGACGCTGTTTTCCGCTACCCTGAGCCCACGGCATTTCTACAGCGACCTGCTGGGCATGCCGGCCGATACCGCCTGGCTGGAAGTGGCTGCGCCGTTCCGCGCCGAACAGCTGGAAGTGCGCATCGCCAGCCAGGTATCCACCCGTTACCAGCAACGCCAGGCTTCGCTGGCGCCGATCGTCGAGCTGATTGCCCGGCAGTACGAGCGCATGCCGGGCAACTACCTGGCGTTCTTCAGCAGTTTCGAGTACCTGCAACAGGTGGCCGCGCTGCTGGCCGAACGGCATGCACAGATACCCATGTGGGCCCAGGAGCCGGGCATGGACGAAGCAGCTCGTCAGGGCTTTCTCGACCGTTTTGTGGCGGATGGCCGCGGGGTGGGCTTTGCGGTGCTGGGCGGTGCATTCGGGGAGGGGGTGGACTTGCCGGGCACGCGGCTGATCGGCGCGTTTGTCGCCACCCTCGGGCTACCCCAGGTCAACCCGGTCAACGAGCAGTTCAAGCAGCGCCTGGGGCGGCAGTTTGGTGCGGGGTTCGATTACGCCTATCTCTACCCGGGCGTGCGCAAGGTCATCCAGGCGGCAGGCCGGGTCATCCGGGGCGACCAGGACCGTGGCGTACTGGTTCTGATCGACGAGCGCTTCGCCGAACCCCGGGTGCAGCAGATGTTCCCTGGGTGGTGGCCGACGCCGGGAGGCTAGCCCGGCATACCGTCAACTCGTGGCCGCAGCAAAATGGGCAGGTAGTGGCGCAGGAACAGCAATAGCGCCAGGCTCCAGCACACGACCGAAAGGCTCACCCCCAGCGGCGTGAACAGCGGCAGCACCACCCTTGCCAGCGCCGCCAGTTGTATCAAGGCAAAGGCCCAGGCAATGCTGGTCGGCACGTGCAGCGGCCTGCCGGTGTGGCCCAGGCTGACCCGTGCCATCATCGCCAGGATCAAGCCGCTCATGGCGCCCACGGTCAGGGCGTGGGTCACCAGGCTCGGGCTTACTGCCACCCCGGCATGCCACAACGCCATGCCCAGGCAGGCAATGGCAATCCAGGCATAGGCCAGGTGCAGCGACCACAGCAGGGGCACCCGCCACAAACCACGTTCATGCCACAAGGCCAGGCGGGCCGTATGCAGGGCGAACAAGGCGCCGAACAGCACGGCCAGGGCGATACGTGGCGTATCGGCCGCGCCCGAGGCAAAGGCCAGCGGTACCGCCACGCTCAGCAGCAGGCATGCCCGGTCCAGCCAGGGGCGGGCAGGGGCCGGGGCCATGTTGCCCAGGCCGCGCCGGGTGAAGAACGGGATCACCCGCCCGCCAAGCACGGTCATCATCGCGACCACCAGCCACAACCCGGCAAACACCCCTCGGCGCTGCCACAGTTCGTCCTGGCGCAGCCAACCGACCAAGGTCAGCCACTGGCAGGCGGCGATCAGCAGCACCAGGCCGACGATCGGGTAGTTGTTACGCAAGCGCCGCTGCACGATCGGCCGTGCCAGGGCCAGTGCCACCAGTGGCAGGAAGCTGCCCTCGACAACTACCAGCAAGCTGCCCGGTAACGGCAGGAACCAACTCGCCCGGCCCAGCAGCCAAAGCAGGAACAAGCCCTGCAGCGCGCGCCCGCTCAAACCTGGAATACCGCTCCAGTTCTGCACTGCAGTGAGCAGGAAACCCGCGATGATGGCGACAGCGAAGCCATAGAGCATCTCATGGCGGTGCCAGGCAAGCATGCCGCCGGGGGGCGTGGACTGCAGTGCTCCGGCCAGCACGCCGGCCCACAACAGCAAGGCAAGTAGCGCGAACAAACTGCCACCCAGGAAGAATGGGCGGAAACCCAGGCCCCAGACGGCATGGCGTGGGCGTGAATCGACCGGCTGCACAAGCATGGGCGGACCTTCGTTCGTTCAGTAGGCTCAATTGGGGTAAGATCACGATCCGTGCCAACTTCAAACCCCTTGCATATCAAGGTGATGGCACCTCTTCGGGTCAGAATGACATGCGTATCCTGCTGTTGTTTTGACCTGCTTGTTTGTCGTATTGACTTGCTTCAGGGTTTGGCCCGTTCACCGCTGGCCAACGCTTCGCTACAGGATTCACGTTTTGTCCGACCTCTCGAAAAATCCGCTGCTGCAGTACATGGCCCGCCTGGCCCCATCCAGCCAGCAAACCATGCGCTACATCCTTCAGGACGCTGCCGACCGGCTGGGTTTTGTCGACTGCAATATCGTCGATGTGCCCTGGCATCGGCTGGAGCCCGGCCATGTGATCGCCCTGGTGGCGGCGCTGCGTGCTGACGGTTATGCCCCCAACAGCTCGTCGCTGTACGTCAACGCCATCCGCGGTGTGATGAACGAAGCCTGGCGCCAGGGCCTGATCGATCACGAGCAGTTGCTGCGCATTCGCGAGGTCAAGCCGGACACTGGCAGCCGGCTTCCGCCGGGGCGCAACCTGCGTCGCAGCCTGATTCGCGAGCTGATGGATGTGTGTGCGGCCGATCCACGGCCGCAGGGTGTGCGTGACGCGGCGATCATCGCCTTGCTTTACGGTACCGGCATGCGCAAGTCGGAATCGGTGGACATCGACCTGGACCAGGTCGACTTCGAGGCGCGCAGCCTGCAGGTGCTGGGCAAGGGCAACCGTCAGCTGATCAAGTACGCCCCGCCATGGGCGTTCGAGAAGTTGCAGGCCTGGCTGGACCTGCGCCGCCAGGACTTGCCGGCAGGGGCCGAGGACGACCCGTTCCTGTTCAACCGCATCCGCCGTGGCAGCCATATCACCCGGGCGCGTATCACCAAGCATGCCATTTACTACATCGCCCGCCAGCGTGGCGCGCAGGTGGGCGTGAAGATCATGCCGCACGACTTCCGTCGGGCGTTCATCACCCGGGTTATCGAAGAGCACGACCTGTCCATTGCACAGAAGCTGGCGCATCACGCGAACATCCAGACCACGGCCATTTATGACCGACGCGATGACAACGAGCGTCGGCGTGCGGTGGACCGCTTCGATTACTGAGGCTCTGCCGCTGTATGGAAAACTTGCTCCATCCCTGTGGGAGCGGGTTCACCCGCGAACACGGGCGAAGCCCGTGCCATGCACTGAGTTGGATTCTTCGCGGGTAAACCCGCTCCCACAGAGGCGGTCTCGCAGCACCGGGTAATTTTTTCCTTGAAATGGCCCGGCACCGAAACAGGGCCAAAGCACGCCCCTGCCTTGTGCGCCATCTCCCCGTATGCCCGATGCCAGAGCGGCTGTGGCAAAAGTTTCATCTGCGTTTACCTGCGGAGTTGGCCCGCAACCTGCTATATCCAGCCTGCGAATTTGATCGAGTGGTCAGGCCGCACGCGCCGTAGCCGTGCGTGCCTGACCCTCTAAACGGCCAGCAGGCCACGGATTTCAGGGGCCGCAGGATGTCGCTCGCGGAGCAGATCGAACAACAACACGATGATGCAGGCTGGAGCGCTCACCTGCAGTTGCGCTTCGTCAGGCGCGACGAGGTGACCCGCCTTGGTGCGTGGCGGCATTTCGGACCTCTTTTGGTGCAGCGGCCGTTCTATCCGGAAGGTGCCCCGTGCCATGTCTACGTGCTGCACCCACCCGGCGGCATCGTCGCCGGCGACCGCCTGGAGCTGGACATTCAGCTGGAACCGGGCAGCCACGCGCTGCTGACCATGCCCGGCGCCAGCAAGTTCTACCGCAGCATCGGCCCGACCGCGCGGCTGGCCCAGCGCTTTCATCTGGGCGCCGACAGCACCCTGGAGTGGCTGCCGCAGGACAGCATCTTCTTCTCCGGCGCCCGCGCCAGCCTCGACAGCCGTTTCACCCTCGAACCGGGCGCGCGCCTGCTGGCCTGGGAAACCCTTTGCCTGGGGCGTCCGGTGATGGGCGAACGTTTCGACCACGGTGCCGTCGATAGCTGCCTGCATATCCAGCTGCCCGATGAAGTGGGCCTGCACGAGCGCCTGCGCATCGAAGGCGGGCGCCTGGACAAGCTTGGCGGGCACCCGCTGCTGGCCACCTTCTGCGCGGCACCAGCCGACCAGGCCGTGCTGGAGCGGGTGCGCCCGCTGTTCGACGAGATGGCCAACCCGGCCGGCGCGACCCTGCTCGGGTCGTTGCTGGTGATCCGCGTGCTCGACCATGACAACCAACACCTGCAACGCACCCTGCAACGCCTGTGGCATGTGCTGCGCCCGGCCGTCCTCGGCCTGCCGGCCTGCCCGCCGCGAATCTGGGCCACCTGAGAGAGCGCCATGGAGCTGACCCCGAGAGAGAAAGACAAACTGCTGCTGTTCACCGCCGCGCTGCTGGCGGAGCGGCGCCTGGCCCGCGGCCTGAAGCTCAACTACCCGGAAGCGGTGGCGCTGATCAGTGCCGCCGTCCTCGAAGGCGCCCGTGATGGCCGCACCGTCGCCGAACTGATGAGCCTGGGGCGCGAAGTACTGAGCCGCGAGCAGGTAATGCCTGGCATTGCCGAAATGCTCCACGACGTGCAGGTCGAAGCGACCTTCCCGGATGGCACCAAGCTGGTGACCGTGCATGACCCCATCGTCTGACATTGCCCAGGAGCCCCGCATGATCCCAGGTGAAATCCAGGTCGCCGCTGGCGACATCGAGCTGAACAGCGGCCGCGCGACGGTCAGCGTCAGCGTGGCCAACCATGGCGACCGGCCAGTGCAGGTCGGCTCGCACTACCACTTCTACGAAGTCAACGAGGCGCTGGTGTTCGAGCGCGCTCCGACCCTGGGCTTTCGTTTGGACATCCCTGCTGGTACAGCCGTGCGTTTCGAGCCCGGCCAGGCGCGTACCGTGCAACTGGTGGCTTACGCCGGCAAACGTGAGGTTTATGGCTTCCAGGGCAAGGTGATGGGCGCGCTGGAGGGCAGGGCATGAGCCGCATTTCCCGCCAGGCCTATGCTGACATGTTCGGCCCCACCGTGGGCGACCGCGTACGCCTGGCCGACACCGCGCTGTGGGTCGAGGTGGAGCACGACTTCACCATCTATGGCGAAGAGGTCAAGTTCGGTGGCGGCAAGGTCATCCGCGATGGCATGGGGCAGGGCCAGATGCTGGCCGCCGAAGCCATGGACCTGGTACTGACCAATGCTCTGATCATCGACCACTGGGGCATCGTCAAGGCCGATATCGGCATCAAGCATGGGCGTATCGCGGTGATCGGCAAGGCGGGCAACCCCGATGTGCAGCCGGGCGTGAACGTGCCGGTGGGCCCCGGCACCGAGGTAATCGCCGCCGAGGGCAAGATCGTCACCGCCGGCGGCGTCGACTCGCACATCCATTTCATCTGCCCGCAGCAGGTGGACGAGGCGCTGAACAGTGGTGTCACAACGTTCATCGGCGGCGGCACCGGGCCAGCCACCGGCACCAACGCCACTACCTGCACGCCCGGCCCCTGGTACCTGGCGCGCATGCTCCAGGCCGCCGACAGCCTGCCGATCAACATCGGCTTGCTGGGCAAGGGCAACGCCTCGCGGCCGGAAGCACTGCGCGAGCAGATCGCGGCCGGCGCCGTGGGCCTCAAGCTGCACGAAGACTGGGGTTCGACTCCAGCAGCCATCGACTGCTGCCTGGGCGTGGCCGAGGAAATGGACATCCAGGTGGCGATCCACACCGACACCCTCAACGAGTCCGGCTGCATCGAAGAAACCCTGGCGGCCATTGGCGACCGTACCATCCACACCTTCCACACCGAGGGTGCCGGTGGTGGTCACGCCCCGGACATCATTCGCGCGGCGGGGCAGGCCAACGTGTTGCCATCCTCGACCAACCCGACCTTGCCGTACACGATCAACACCGTGGACGAGCACCTGGACATGCTCATGGTCTGCCACCACCTGGACCCGAGCATCGCCGAAGACGTGGCCTTTGCCGAGTCGCGCATCCGTCGCGAAACCATTGCCGCCGAGGACATCCTCCACGACATGGGCGCCTTTGCCATGACCTCGTCTGACTCGCAGGCCATGGGCCGGGTTGGCGAGGTGGTACTGCGCACTTGGCAGGTGGCCCACCAGATGAAGTTGCGCCGTGGGCCACTGGCGCCGGACACCAGCTACAGCGACAACTTCCGGGTCAAGCGCTACATCGCCAAGTACACCATCAACCCGGCACTGACCCACGGCATCGGCCACGAAGTGGGCTCGGTGGAAGTCGGCAAGCTGGCCGACCTGGTGCTGTGGGCCCCGGCGTTCTTTGCGGTCAAGCCGGCCCTGGTGATCAAGGGCGGGATGATCGTCACCGCGCCCATGGGTGATATCAATGGTTCCATCCCCACACCGCAACCGGTGCATTACCGCCCGATGTTCGGTGCCTTGGGCGCGGCACGGCATGCCACGCGCATGACCTTCCTGCCCCAGGCGGCGATGGAGCGCGGCCTGGCCGAGGAGCTGAACCTGCGCAGCCTGATCGGCGTGGCCCACGGCTGCCGCCGGGTGCGCAAGCCCGACATGGTCCATAACACCCTGCAGCCGCTGATCGAGGTCGATGCACAGACCTACCAGGTGCGTGCCGATGGTGAACTGCTGGTCTGCGAGCCGGCCCGCGAACTGCCGCTGGCCCAGCGTTACTTCCTGTTCTGAAGGAGCCCCGATGATTGTCTTGACCCGCCGTATCACCGAGCCCGGCAAGCTGAGCGAAACCGGCACCGTTACCCTGGACGTGGACAGCCGCATCAAGAGCCGCCTGCGGGTGACCCTGGATGATGGCCGCGAGGCAGGGCTGATGCTCGAACGCGGCCACCTGCTGCGCGGAGGGGAACTGCTGGCCGATGCCGAGGGCACCCAGCTGATCCGTGTGCTGGCGGCGCCGGAGGCAGTGTCCACGGTGCGCTGCGCCGACCCGCACCTGCTGGCCCGTGCGGCCTATCACCTGGGCAACCGCCATGTGCCGCTGCAGATCGAGCCCGGCCTGTTGCGCTTCCAGCACGACCACGTGCTGGACGACATGTTGCGTGGCCTGGGCCTGACGGTAGACGCCGAACTGGCGCCGTTCGAGCCTGAAGCGGGTGCCTACCAAAGCGCGCCGCACAGCCATAGCCATGCCCACGGGCACGATCACCCGTTCGTGCGCCTGCCTGCCCATTCCTGAACTGCCTGGAGCAACCGATGAAAAAGACTTTCGCCCTGTTTCTGCTGATGCTGGCTCTGCCTGCCTTCGCCCACCCCGGCCACGACGCCAACCCGCTGCAGGACGGCCTGTTGCACCCGCTGACCGGCCTTGATCACCTGCTGATGCTGTTGGGCACCGGTGTGCTCGCCGCGTTGACCCGGCGTAGCCTGACACTACCCTTGGCAACCCTGGTGGCGATGTTCGGCGGTGCGGTGTGCGGCCACCTGTTCGGCGATGTACTGGGCATGGAAACCCTGATCGCCGTGTCGCTGCTGGTGGCTGCTGGTGCAGTGCTGCTGCCCAGCCGCCAGCTGCTGCTGGCCATGGCCATGCCGGTGTTCGCCCTGTTCCATGGCTGGGCCCATGGCGTGGAAGCCACGCCAAGTGCGTTCTGGCAGTTCAGCGCCGGCTTCGTCACGGTCAGCGGCCTGTTGCTGGCGGTCGGCTTTGCGGTTGGTTGCCTGTTGCGCAGGCACAGCGGCCTGCAGAAGGCCTTTGGCGGTGGCCTGCTGGCCGGAGCCGCGCTGGTTCTGGCCGGTTGATGGCCAGCGACCTGGCGCTGTTGCGCCTGCTGCAACTGGCCAGCCCTGGCTTGCCGGTGGGCGGCTTTACCTACTCGCAAGGCCTGGAGTGGGCGGTCGAGGCGGGCTGGGTACGGGATGTGGATGGTTTCGCTGCCTGGCAGCGGGAGCAGATCGACGACACCCTGGCCTGCCTCGACTGGCCGGTGCTGGCGCGCCTGTACCACGCCTGCCAGGCCGAGGACGCCGAGGCCTTCGGCCATTGGAGCCGCTTTCTGCTGGCCAACCGCGAAACCGCCGAGCTGCGTCTGGAAGAACAGCAGCGCGGTGCGGCGCTGGCACGGCTGCTGGACGGCTGGCAACTGGGCCAGGCGCCGGCCTGGCGGGCCAGCCTCGAACTCTCCCAGCTGGGCGGTATGGCCTGGCTGGCTGCGCACTGGAACATCCCGTTGCGCCAGTTGGCCCTGGGCCATGGTTTTGCCTGGCTGGAGGGCGCGGTAATGGCCGGGGTCAAGCTGGTGCCGTTCGGCCAGCAGGCTGCCCAGACCTTGCTGCATGACCTGGGGGCAGGGCTGCCCGCGGCCCTCGACCAGGCACTGGGCCTGGGCGACGACCAGCTAGGCGGCGGCCTGCCGCTGCTGGCCATTGCCTCATCGCGTCACGAAACCCAATACACCCGTTTGTTCCGTTCCTGAGGACTGCCTGCATGCAAAGCTATCAACAACCCCTGCGCGTCGGTGTCGGCGGCCCGGTCGGCTCCGGCAAGACGGCGCTGCTCGAAGCCTTGTGCAAGGCCATGCGCGACCACTACCAGATCGCCGTGGTCACCAACGATATCTACACCAAGGAAGACCAGCGCATCCTCACCGAAGCAGGGGCCCTCGAGCCGGAGCGCATCGTCGGCGTGGAAACCGGCGGCTGTCCGCACACGGCGATACGTGAAGACGCCTCGATGAACCTGGCGGCGGTCGAAGCACTGGCGCGCAAGTTTGGCAACCTCGAGGTGATCTTCGTCGAAAGCGGCGGTGACAACCTGAGTGCTACCTTCAGCCCGGAGCTGGCCGACCTGACCATCTACGTGATCGATGTGGCCGAAGGCGAGAAGATCCCGCGCAAGGGTGGGCCGGGGATTACCAAGTCGGATTTCCTGGTGATCAACAAGACCGACCTGGCGCCCTATGTGGGGGCTTCGCTGGAAGTGATGGAGCGCGATACCCAGCGCATGCGCCCGCAGCGGCCATGGACCTTCAGTAACCTGAAGAAGGGTGAGGGGCTGCAGGCGGTGATCGACTTCATCGTCGAGCGCGGGATGCTGGGTGTGCGCGGCTGATGTAACGGGTTGAACGCAGTCTGCACCATGGCGCAATTCCTGTGGGAGCGGGTTTACCCGCGAACACCGGCGCAGCCGGTGCCATCCACCGCGTTGGCTTCTTCGCGGCTAAAGCCGCTCCCACAGGGATAAATGTTGCCTCACGTTATGTATGGCAGCAGTGGGGTTTGTCTGGCTGCCCTTCATAGCGATCATGGTGCCGCACCCAGTCCATGGTCCCACCTTCGTTGCGCCCCAGTGGCGCAATGTCGAGGAAGTTGTAGGTGTTGACCAGGATATCCAGCCCGCGAGCATAGGTTGAGTAGGTATGGTAAACGCTGCCATCCGGCTCGCGGTAGAACGCACTCAGCCCGGGAAGCTCGCTTTCATCGCCCTCATATGGCTCATAGTTGTACTGCCGCTGGCCCTCGCTGCCGACGCTGACGCCAAAGTCCTCGTTGAACCCGCTGCCATTCGACGAATACCAGGGGAACTGCCAGCCCATGCGCTGGCGGAACGCCTGGAACTCGGCATACGGCGCCCGCGACACCGCTACCAGCGACACGTCATGATGCGCCAGGTGCAGGTTGGCGCCGTCGAAATGGTCGGCCAGGAACGAGCAGCCGTGGCAACCTTCGCTCCAGCCCTCGGCGAACATGAAGTGGTAAACCAGCAATTGGCTGCGGCCAGCGAACAGGTCGGCCAGGCTCAGTTCGCCGTGCGGCCCCTGGAAGCGATAGTCGTGTTCCACCTTGACCCAGGGCAGGGCGCGACGGGCTGCGGCCAGCGCGTCGCGGTGGTGGGTAAAGGCTTTTTCGTGCAGCCACAGCTGGCGGCGGGCCGCCAGCCACTGGCTGCGGGAAACCACCGGGTGCCTGCTTTCGCTCGTGCTCATGGTGCTGTCTCCACATTGGGGGATTCACACACTAGTCGAGCACGGGCGGGTTGAATCGACAGGCCGCGGCGGCCGGGCGATGAGTGGTACTGCTCAGCCCGAATGGGCGATATGCCCATCGGCCAGTTCATCCGCTGCTTCATCTTCCCCAGGCAGCGCGGTGATCACGCTGAAGTCGCTGACCTCCACCTGGCCACCGCCATGCCCAAGCAAATGGAAGGAAAACGCCTTGCGCGCGGTCGGGTTGTCGAAGCTGAACTCCATCTCCAGCGGCTCGTCGGCGGTGACTTTCACTTCGTCAGGCAAGCCCAGCGGTACGTCCTGCTCCAGCTGCTTGGCCTTGAGCTGGATATAGGCTGCGCGCTTGGGGTCCAGCGAGCGTACCTTGACCCGTACGCGGGTATGCGAACCCTCGGGCATCTCCAGATACTGGGCGCCGATCAGGTTGTCGGCCCAGTCATCTTTGATGCGCTTGCGCAGCTGGATCGGCGACGGGCCGCCGAACTGGTAGCGCAGGTTGAGCGGTGTTTGCAGCAGGGACTGGTCGAGCACCCCGGCGAGGGCGCCGATCTGCTGGCCGAGCAGGTTGTCGCCCGGGCCCAGGTAACGCGCCTGGTCGGCGATGAAGCCCACGCTGGCGTAACGCCGACAACGCTGCTGGAAGTCGCATTCGGTGAACACCCCCTGGCCATCGTGATAACGCAGCATGCCGTTGGTGTAGGAGATCATTTCGCGACCGCTATCGTAGTCGCGGTAAAGCGAGCGACCGCCGAGCGCCACGGGGATGGGCAGGGCAAAGTAGTCGAGCAGGGAGGTGGCCAGGTCGATATGGCCGTAGGTACCGTGCTTGATCCGTGGCAACTGCGCCTGCTCCGGCGCCAGGGTGAGGTTGAAGCCCCAGGAAGAGGCCAGGCGCACACCGTCGATGCCGTGGGACTCGTCGGAAGTCACCACCACCAGGGTGTCCTTGAGTACGCCCTGACGCTCGAGGTTGTCGAGGAATGCACCGAGTGCGTCGTCCAGGTAGGCGACTGCCGCCTGTTTCGGCGTGTCGTAGCGTTCCAGGTACTCGGCCGGCGCCGAGTACGGCTGGTGGGTGCCTACGGTGAGCAGGGTCAGCATCCAGGGCTTGTCCTGCTTTTGCAACTGGCCGACGTAGTCCAGCGCACCCTCGAAGAAGGCGCGGTCATCCTTGCCCCAGGGGAAGTCCAGGTAGTTCTTGTTGCGGAACCATTCCAGGCCGTGCACCGCATCAAAGCCGATGTGCGGCATGATGCGGTCCTTGGCCATGAAGCGCAGGCCGGCGCCCTGCAGGAAGTGGGTGGTGAAGCCGGCCTGGCGCAACTGCGCCGGCAGGCAGGCCTGGTTGCGTTCGTTCTGGGTCAGCAGCTCCACGCCCTTGGGCGTACCGTTGGCCAGCTTGTCGTAGTCACCGCACAGCATCGCGTACAGGCCACGGATGGTCTGATGGGTATGCAGCACGTAGTCCGGGGTGTTCATGCCGCGCTCGGCCCACTGGCTGAGCTTGGGCATCAGTTCTTCGTCGAAGCGGCTCTGCAGGGCCTGGCGGTTGGGCCGCAAATAGGCCCCAGGGATGCCTTCCACGGTGATGACCAGCAGGTTGCGGGCATTGCCTGGCCCGGCGAGCAGGCGCTGGCCATGCAGGTCGGACTGGGTCAGGCCAGTGCTGGCCAGCGGGGTGAAGGTTTTTGTCTGGCCCATCCAGCCTTCGACCTGGCGCTGCAGGTTGCCGGCCCCGGCCGACAGCAACTGGTGGGTGAGGTTGTATTGCCGCCATTGGTCGGCGTCGGAAGGTACCAGTTGCTGGCTGCCCCAATGGACGCCAAACAGCAGCAACGGAATGGCCCAGGCCTTGCGTGGCAGCGGCTGGTCGGGTTGTGTGCGGCTGCGCCAGGCGATGGCCAGCCAGGTCAGCAGGCCGGCGCCCATGGTCCACGGCAGCCAGGCATGGGCCAGGCCGCCACCGGTCGAATTCTCCATGAACTGCGGGTCGAGCAGGTACGTCAGGTCGGCGCTGGTGGGCAAACGGCCCACCGCGCTCACCAGTTCGGCCGAAGCCACCCAGAGGGCCGCCCAGGCCAGCAATACGGGGAGCGCCAGCCACCATGGCCGACGGTGCAGCAGCAAGACCAGCAAGCTGCCGAGTGCAAGGTCGGACAGGTAACCGAGCGGGTTGGACCAACCCAGCATGGCGCGCGTACCCAGTGGGATCACCAGTACCAGGGCCGCCAGGGCGACAAGCCGGGTACGTGGGTGGTCTGACAGGTTCTTCACGAAAACATCCCTTTTGCCATTAAATCGTCATGCAACTGTGCTTGATGATAACAGGCCGCGACATGGAAGGCGGTCCGGGACAAGGTTGGTAACCATGAGCCGGGCCCTTTCGCGCAGGCCCGGCCGATGGCAAGTATCAGAAGTAGTAGGGGAATTTCAGGCTGAAGGAAAAGTCCGGCGCGTCATCGGTCAGACCAATGGCCAGGTTGGGCACGATGGTCAGGTTGTCGGTGGCGGCGAAGGTCATGCCGATGTTGAAGTTGGCTGCGTTGTAGTCGCTGTTGGAGATCGACTGCCAGTCGCCGCCATCCGGTTTTATCTTGCTCTTGCGGGCGAACTGGTCGGACACCGAGAACGACATGCTCATCTTCTCGTTCAGGGCAAAGGCGATACCGCCACCGATCTGCCAGGAGTCGCCCAGCTTCACGTCGCCCGGCACCTTGCTGTTGACCTGTGGGCTGATGTCGCTGAACGAGTCTTGCATGTTGTAGGTGTAGGACAGGCTGCCGAACAGCACGGCCGGGTCGAACGTCTTGACCAGCGAGATGCCCGGTGTGATCGACCAGACGCCATTGCCGGTCGGCAGGCTTTCCGGTACCGACAGGTTGTCGTTGCCCTCGACCTGGCGCAGTTTGATGCCATAGGGGTCTTTGCCGGTCGGCGCCTTGATGCGCAAGGTAGCGACGGCGTCAGGCCAGGTCTCGTCTTCGTCGAGGAACTTGTAGGCGACACCGACGTTGACGTCGCCGATTTCCGGGTCGCGGGTCACGGTTTCGTCCGAGGTGCTCGCCCCGGCGCCCCCTGCACCGCCGGAAGAGTAGGTGGATTCGCGGTACACCACCGGGACGTTGATGTCGAATTGCCAACGCTGGGCGAGGTTGTAGCGGGCGGTCATGTCCAGGGTCCAGTTATCTGCCTTCACCCGGTCAAGGTTGATACTGCCGAGGAAGATCGAGTCCAGTGCCAGGAAGCCGTTGAGCACCAGCGCCCGGGTATCGTAGTGGGTATAGGTGACACCGGTCTCGAAGCTGAACTTGCCGCCGCCGAAGAAGCCGCTGGCCTCGTCATACAGGTTGGAAACGCTTTGCGCAGGCTCGGCGTCGTCGGTCAGCGCCTGGCCATAGGAGCTGCCAGTGGTGCCCGGTGCGCCCGATGCCACCGTCTGTGCGCCTTTGACCCCTTCGGCCGGGGACCTGACCAGGCGTTTGGGCGGCGCTGCTGCCGGGGTTTCCTCGACCTGGCGTACGCGCTGCTCCAGCACCATCAGCGCCTGTTGCTGTGCCTCGTAACGCTGCTTGAGCTCGAGCAGTTCCTGCTTCAGCGCTTCGACCTGCGGGTCGGCAGCTGCGAAAAGGGAAGTGGCCGGAGCCAGGGTGGTCAAACAGACAATGGCGCTGAGCGTGAATGATCGGTGCATGGATTTGCCGTCCCTTTCGACTGCCTTAGAACTTGGAGATCAATAGCCGAATGTGCGCAGGCCCTTCAGCTGGTCGAGGCTGCCGTTCAACGAAGCGGCTGTCGGCACGCTCTCGCGCATGACCACATTCAGGGATGTGACGTTGTTGACATGGTTGCCATTGCCAAGCAGCGTCGAGTTCTGCATCAGCCCGCCCTGGGCCAGGCGCTGTACGCTGCTGCCCTGGTTGTTGCTGGCATTGATGTTCAGCTGCACGCCCGCACCGGTGGACGACACGCTGAGCGAGCCGGCACCGTTTTTGCCGACCAGGGTCTGGCCCGCAGCCAGTGCCTGGCCTTGCGGTTGCGTGGCTGGGGCCTGGTTGGCCTTGGTCACCTTGATGTCGACATTGTTGTAGGCGGTGTTGTTGTCACCGGCCGCGCGTACGACCTGGGTCACCCCTTCGGTGCTGTTGAGCCCGCTGCCCCCGGTGACCGTACCGTTGCCGGCAGGCGCGGCGCCGCTGGTGGTCGAACCGCTGCCTTTCTCGTCGATCATCGATACATGAAACTGCGGCTTGATGGTCGACTGCTGGATCTGCAGGGTGGAGGTCGCACCGATCACTTCACCGTTGGCGTTCTGCCAGGTGCTGGTCATGACGATGCCGAAACTGACGATGCGCCCCGGCAGCACATAGCGCCCGCGCAAGTTCGCCAATTCCTGGTCCTTCAGTTCGATGGGCTTGAACGTTTCGGCGTGGGCCGGCAGGCTGGCTGCCAGGCAAACCACTGCGAGCCATGGTGCAGTCTTCATAGGGGTGCTCCCCGGAGCCTCGTGCTCCTTGTCGTTGCAAGAGTCGTTAGAAGAAGTCGCTTTTGATGAAACCGAAGTCCAGCAGCTCTGCATCCTGCACCGGGGTGAAGTCGTTCACCCGGCCCTTTGCGGTCAGGGGCAGGGGCGGGTCGAGCAGGACGTTGTTCTTGTCGTAGCCTTGGCCGATCACGGCGAAGATGATGCCGTTCCAGCCCCTGAGAAAGTCGTCGACCTTGTAGCGCTTGTGGCCCAGTACCGGGTCACCGATATACACCCAGCCCTTGTCCAACTTCTGCATGACCACGAAGTGCTTGTAGCCACGCACGTCCATCAGCACCACGACCGGGATACGTACGCTGTGCAGGGTCTCGGCTGCCACCCGGTAGCCGCGGGCACGCATCCCCAGGCTTTCCACGTAGCGTTTCATGTCCAGCATCGAGAAGCCTTGCGTGCGCACCAGGTCCTGGTCGGCGTGGGCCAGCATGCCTTCGATGATTTGTTGCTCGTCCACGTCCAGCCAGTAGGCCTGGCGCAGGATGGTGGCCAGCGCGGCGGCGCCGCAGCTGAAGTCGGTCTTCTGTTGCACCAGGTCGGCGAACTTGCGCTCGCGCAGGCTCTGGATGGGCTTGAACACCACGGCGCCGCCCGGCAGGACGGACAGCGGCATTTGTGCGGCTTCGCTCACGCTGGCCAGGCACAGCAAAAACGCCAGAGCAATGATGCGCATGATCGGATGCCTTCCGGTTCTGTTGAAGAAAGGCCCCCCGAAGGGGGCCTCAAGCACAGCGATCAGAACGAGGTGTTGGAGATGGCCAGCGAGTTGCTCTGCTGGTTGCCCACACCGGCTGCCACGTTCACGCCCAGGTTGCCGCTGCCACCGTTCACCGAACCGCTAAGGGTTGCAGTGTTGGTAACAGGGTTGGCCCAGCCGGTCGGGGTCAGCACTTGGAAGGACACGGTATTGCTCAAGTCGTAAGCACTGCTTTCGCTGTAGCTCTTCGACACGTCGTTCGACGATTGAGACGATTTCTCGCCAGACTTTTCAAACGCCGATTCCGATGCGTTGGCATAGGACGACTCGTGAGCCTTCTCATACGAGGAGTCGCGAGACTTTTCGTAGCTCGATTGGCGGGCCTTGTCGTACGACGAGTCGAACGCCTTCTCGAACGACGCGTCGTGCGAGCTTTCCTGCGAGCGGTCGACATCCACGTTGAGCGAGGCATTGAGCGAGGCATCGAAGCTGTTGGTGCGAGTACGCTCGCGACGGCCGTCATCGGTGGTCACGGTACGCGTCGCATCGGCAGCAGCGGCCAGGGTGGCGTTCAGGCTGGAACTGCTGGACGAACTGGCGTTGCTGGCCATCGAACCACTGGCATTCCAGCTATTGGAGCCGCTGGCAGTGGAACTGCGCGAACCACTGGCGTTCATGCTGCTCGAACCACTGGAGGCCCAGCCACTGGAGCCGCTGGAACTCGCACTTTGCGAGCCGGCCACGCTGAAGCTCGAGGACGAGCTGCGGTCGTCAGTCGAGTTGAACGTGCCCTCACGCGAACTGGAACCGCTCTTGGTGGTGGTGATGGTCAGCGTATCCACCCGGTAGGTGCGGTCGGCGCCGTTGTTCACCGTCAGGCCTGGACCGTTCTGGTCGGCAGAGGCGGTGGCAGTGGCATTGCCCAGTGGGGCACCGGTGTTGGCGATGGCCATGGTGTTTTTCTGCTGGTTCAGGTCGCCGCCAGCAATGTTGACGCCGACGTTACCCTCCGCACCATCGGCCGAGCCGGTCATGACCGCCGAGTTCTGGGTGGACCAGTTGTCGACACGGTTGTTGTTGCTGAACTGGCGAACGTCAGCGGTGGCTTCGGCGGTTCCGAACACGAAGCTGTTGTCCAGGCTGGATTCGGACGAGGCGTTGGCGATGGCCGCAGCGTTGTCCTGCTGGTTGCCGTTACCGGCCGCCACGTTGACACCTACGTTGCCGCTGGCACCCGCGGCCGAGCTGCTCATCTCGGCTTCGTTGATGGTGCCCTGGTTGGTGATGGTGTTGCCGGTACTGCGCTGGCTGTCTATGGCATTGGCAGTGGCAAACACAGGGATCCTGGTGGGAGGAGGCGTGTGCTGCCCGTTGTTATGGTGACCATTGTGGTGCCCGCCACGCCGGTCGTTCTGATCAGCTTGTACAGCAACAGCCATGACCGCAGCAATTGCGAAAACCAGAGGCTTTATTGCCATCGAGGGTTTCATGGTGATTCTCCGTACGCTATTGGGTTAAGTGTCGTTCTTGACTGGAAGGGTCAATCCGCGACCCGGATGCTCAGGGTGTTGGCCATGCGGTTTCCCACCCCGGCACTCTGGTTCAACTGAATCACTCCACGGCTACCGGTGAAGGCCTGGTCACTGGTGGTGACCTGGCGATGGCCAGTTGAAGTGTCAATCGGACCGGAGTTGTTGAGCAGCGCCACGTTCTGCTGCATGAGGACGCTGTCGTCGATGCTTTGCGGCTGGGCACCGATACTGATGCTCAGTGCGTTCGCTTGCTGGGTGTTGGCGCCGGCGCTCTGGTTGATCCCCAGGGCGCCGCTACCGTTGCTGAAGGCGTCGCCCTGTATGGTCGAGCGTGCGTCCATTGCGGGGCCTGCGGGGGTGTTCAGCCGTTGCCGGATCTGCGTGTTGGCGCTAGCTGCTGGCCCTACAGCGAAGGCGCGCGCGTTGGCCTGTTGCTGCTGGTCACCGGCCGCCTGGTTGACCGACAGGTTGCCCTGGTAACGGCTGCCCGAGCCGTCGATGTCGGCGTTGTTGATCACGGGAACCGGGGATTGCGCGAAGGCCGAGGTACTGCACAGCGTGGCCAGGATCAGCAGCGTGTGCTTCATCTCACTTGCCTCCGGTCAGGATCTGCAGCGGCGCCAGGCCGCGCTGCACACTCGAATTGACCATGTTCGATATGCCGTTGCCCGAGCCCGTACCGCGGCCACCGGCCAGGTTGGGCAGTTGGGACGGGTTGCCGAGGTTGCCGCCCAGGTTGTTGGTCTGCTGGGTGATCAGGGTGCCGATACCCGCACCGCTGCTGATGTTGGCAAAGTCTCCATCACTCAGTTCGCTGGTTTGCTTGAGGATGTGGGCGGAAGGGTTGGCATTGACGGTGGTGGGGTTGGGGTCGGGTCGTAACGGCGGGACTACGGCGTTGCGTGTCTGCACATCACGGGTTATCACGATGATGCCGTTGTCGGCCTGGGCCGACAGGCTCAACGAGCCCAGCACACAGCCCATCAGCAACAGGTGATAAAGGCGTTTGTCAGTTTTCCTCACGACGGCAACTCCTTCAATGAGCGCTGGCCCTGTTCAGCGATGCGAACGAGGGAGCAGAAGGTGTGCCGCTTTTGAGAAGCGTTTGCAGATCAAACGCTTAAGGTGAGCCCCACGGCAAGCTGCGGCGTATTCTGTCTCAGGGTTGAAACAGGTAGTCGCCAGCGGTGCAGGCAAAGCCAGTGCTGGCCTTGATTGGAAGGGTTTTTGCAGGGTTGTTTCAACTGCTTGACACTACCTTCGACGCCGCGGAAGGCTCCATGTTTTCGGGGGCTTCGCCGCACGGGGGTGTGTCAGTGGATTAACACTCGGTTGGGCAGGATGGCGCATCGCTACCAATGAGCCTAGCCACTGTTTGCAGTGCCAGCAACTGGCGTTGTGGCCAATTGCCCTCAATTATTTTGTACGCCTGGCCATGCCGTTGCAGCCAGTGCAGGCTGTCGTCGAAAAAGCGCTGGCGATCACGCAGTTCGGGCTGGCTGCGCTGGCCATCGGCAACCCAATCCACGCCCTGCGGGCTTAGCAACAGGTGCAGATGGTAATGCCGCGCCAGCAGCGCCTGCTCCACCCAGGCCGGGCAGTCGCCGAACAGGGCGTGGCTCCAGAGCATGTTGCTGAGCAGGTGGGTGTCGAGAATCAGCAGCGGCGGTGCCTGTTCGCGGGCGTGGTCTTCCCAGGCCAGCTGGCCGCGAGCGATGGCGGGGATATCGGCATAGCAGGTGTCGCGGCATTCCTGGTCGATGAAGTGGCGCACGTATTCGGCCACCACCACGCCGCCGAAATGGGCCTGGATAACACCGCTGAGCCAGCTCTTGCCACTGGACTCCGGGCCGCACAACACCAGCACTTTCATGGCCTGTGCCGCGCTCATGGCTGCACCAACGCCGGGGCACGGCGCCATTCCAGCCAGCCGCGCACGGCAATCAGCGTGAGCACGGCGAAGAAGCCTGCGGTGAAGTACAACTGCTGATCCAGGTACTGGCCCACGTAGACGATATCCACCACCACCCATAGCGGCCAGCACTGCAGGCGCTTCTGCGCCATCCACAATTGTGCCACCAGGCTGAAGCCGGTCAGGGTGGCGTCCAGCCAAGGCAGGGCGGCGTCGGTCCAGGTGGCCATGGCCGCGCCCAGGGCGGCGCTCAGCAGCACCCCACCGGCCAGGCCGACGAGCAATGCAGGGGGCTGCAGGCGGGTGACCTGGCGGGCGTCTTCTGCATGGCCCGGGCGCTTCCATTGCCACCATCCGTAGACCTGCAGGATGGCATAGGCCAGTTGCAGCAGCATGCCGGAGTACAGCTTCACCTCGTAGAACAGCCAGCCATAGATCAGCACCATGACCAGGCCGATTGGCCAGCACCAGGCGTTCTGCTTGACCGTGAGCCAGACAGCGGTGACGCCGAGGACGGCGGCGATGAGTTCAAGGCCGGACATCGGCGATCCTTGGAGACTACGGGGGAGGGGCGCGATTGTAGCTGGTCGGCCTAGGAAGGTGTAGCGCGTTGGGCCTTTGGGGCTGCTCCCACAGGACTGCACATGGCTGTGAGTCAGCAGGGATCCTGTGGGAGCGGCTTTAGCCGCGAACACCGGCGCAGCCGGTGCCAAGCACCGCGCTGGGTTCTTCGCGGCTAAAGCCGCTCCCACAGGGTACGCGCATTGCCTGCAATTTCAATTATCTACGCGACAGCGCAGTCCAAAGGGCTTGGCCATCTCCCACTGGGGCTTGGTCTTATACCCGGAACTGCCGCAACAGTTGCTCCAGCTCTTCGCTCAACTGCCCCAACGCCATCCCGGCATCGCTGGACTGGCGCGCCGCATCGGCGGTCTGCTGCGACAACCCGGCCGTATCCAGCACGTTGCGGTTGATCTCTTCGACCACATGCGACTGCTGCAAGGTGGCGCTGGCGATGGAGGCATTCAACGCCGTGAGGTTGTTCAGCGCCTGGTTGATGGCATCCAGGCTGGCACCGGCCTCGCGGGCTTGTTCGACCGTCTGGCGCGAGGCTTCGCTGCTGGTATCGATGGCTTTGACCGCAGCGTCCGACTGGCTTTGCAGGTGCTCGATCATGGTATGGATTTCGGCCGTCGACTGCGCCGTGCGTTGGGCCAGCAGGCGCACCTCGTCGGCGACCACAGCAAAGCCACGGCCTTGCTCGCCGGCCCGCGCCGCCTCGATGGCTGCGTTCAAGGCCAACAGGTTGGTCTGTTCGGCGATGGAGCGGATCACGTCCAGCACACCACCGATGCGCGTGCTGTGCCCGGCCAGGTCGCGGATCACCTGTACGGCCTGGTCGATGGTCAGCGAGAGCCGGTCGATCTGCGCCAGGCTGCCGTGAATGGCCTCCTGGCCGTGTGTCACCTGCTGTTGCGCGGTGCGCATTTCACCGGCGGCCTGTTCGGCGGTCTTGGCCACGTCCTGCACGGCGTAGGTCACTTCGTTGACTGCGGTGGCAACCTGGTCCATCTGCAGCGACTGCTGGGCGCTGTGTTGTTGCGCGGCGCCGGCATTGTCGCCGACATGCCCGGCGGACCGGGCCAGGGCATGGGCCGCCCCTTGCAACTGGCCTATCACGCCTTGCAGCTTGCCGTTGAAGCGGTTGAAGTGCTCGCCCAGATGGGTGATTTCGTCACGGCCGTGAGTGTCCAGGCGCCGGGTCAGGTCGCTTTCACCGCTGGCGATGTTGCCCATGGCCTGCACCGCTTCCTGCAACGGGCGGGCGATGCTGCGGGCAATCAGCATGACCACCAGCGCCATCAGCAGGGCGATGGCCACGCCCACCAGCGAGGCATCGCGCAACTGGCGGGTGAACTCGGCCTGCACATCGTCGACGTAGACGCCCGAGCCGATGATCCAGCCCCAGGGCTTGAACAGCTGGATGTAGGAAGTCTTGGCCACCGGCTCGCTGGCACCAGGCTTGGGCCAGCGGTAGTTGACCGGCCCGGCATCCTGCTGCCGCGCCAGGGCAACCATCTCGTTGAACACGGCAAAGCCGTCGGGGTCGCGGATGGCCGACAGGTCCTGGCCGTCGAGCTTGGGGTTGGCCGGATGCATGATCATCTTCGGCCCCAGATCATTGATCCAGAAGTAGTCGTCGTGGTCGTAGCGCAACGCGCGTACCACTTGCAGCGCCTGCTGCTGGGCCGCCTCGCGGTTGAGCGTGCCGGCTGCCTCCAGGCCTTGGTAATAGGCCAGCACACCGGCTGCGGTCTGGACCACGTGGCGGGTCTTTTCAGCTTTGGCCTGGTACAGGTCCCCGTGGATCTGACGCAGCATCAGCAGGCCCAATACCACCAGCATTGCCACTGCCACCAAAAGGATCAGCCACAAACGGCGGCTGATAGACATCGATCTCAGGGTTTTCATACCACAGCTCCCGCATTGTTCTTTTTATATAGGCGCATCCAAGCATGCTTTGCACCAGCCCCCCACTCGACCAATGGCTAAGTGCTATACATCCGATAGTCTGCAGCAGGTTGTACAAGGCGATTGCAAAGGCGCTCTGACAGGATTTCGGCCGCGCAAGATGAAACCTTTAGGCGGCGTGAACTTTTCTACTGGCATTGCGCCCAACAGTCGCTGTAAAACAGCCGGGCCGCGCGCGGCAATTTCAAGCAAATCAAGAACAAGGGGCCTGCCACGAGCAGCGCTCCATCGGGGGAACGATGGATTTTTGGACTGCCTTTCAGGCAATCATCTTGGGCGTGGTCGAAGGGCTGACGGAATTTCTGCCGATCTCCAGTACCGGCCACCAGATCATCGTCGCCGACCTGATCGGGTTTGGTGGCGAACGGGCCATGGCTTTCAACATCATCATTCAGCTGGCGGCGATCCTGGCGGTGGTGTGGGAGTTTCGTGGCAAGATCTTCGACGTGGTGTTCGGCCTGACCAGCCAGCCCACGGCGCGACGGTTCACCGGTAACCTGCTGTTGGCGTTCCTGCCGGCAGTGGTGCTGGGCGTGCTGTTCGCCGACCTGATTCACGAGTACCTGTTCAACCCGATCACCGTGGCGGCTGCCCTGGTGGTGGGCGGGGTGATCATGCTCTGGGCCGAGCGCCGCGAGCACCGTGTGGAGGTGGACCACGTGGACGACATGCGCTGGAGCCACGCACTGAAGATCGGCTTCATCCAGTGCCTGGCGATGATCCCGGGCACTTCGCGCTCCGGCTCGACCATTATCGGCGGCCTGCTGTTTGGTCTGTCGCGCAAGGCGGCGACCGAGTTCTCGTTCTTTCTGGCGATGCCGACCATGGTCGGTGCGGCGGTGTATTCAGGCTACAAGTACCGCGACTTGTTCCAGCCCGGCGATCTGCCGGTATTTGCCATTGGCTTCGTCACTTCGTTCATCTTTGCCATGATCGCCGTGCGCGGCTTGCTCAAGTTCATTGCCAACCACAGCTACGCGGCGTTCGCCTGGTATCGCATTGCCTTTGGCCTGCTGATCCTGGCGACCTGGCAGTTCGGCTGGGTTGACTGGGCGACGGCACATGGCTGAGGCAGCGCCGGGGCAAAGGAAGGAGGGCGTACGCAACGTGCGCCTGAAGCTGCTGCTGTTGGGCCTGCTGTGCCTGCTGCCGGGCCTGGGCGCGGCGCGCATGGCCTGGGTCGACCAGGCCTGGTGGCCGCTGGCGCTGTACCCGGCAATGAGCCTGATCAGCCTGTTGCTGTATTGGCAGGATAAACAGCAGGCGCGTACCCAGGCCTGGCGCACGCCCGAGAAGGTGCTGCATGCCAGTGAGCTGCTGGGCGGCTGGCCGGGGGCACTGCTGGCGCAGCAGCTGTATCGGCACAAGACGCGCAAGGTGTCGTACCAGCTGGTGTTCTGGGGGATTGTGCTGGTGCACCAGGTGTTTTGGGCGGACTGGCTGTTTCTTGGGGGGCGGTATCTGCCCTTCAATTGATGTTTGATTGTGCCGGCCTCTTCGCGGGTAAACCCGCTCCCACACGTACAGCACAAGTCTTGAGACCAGTGGAGAACCCTGTGGGAGCGGGTTTACCCGCGAAAGGGCCGGCACAGCGAATTCACAATACCAACCCCACCTGCAACCGCTTCGGCAACCGCCGCACCACCAGCTGGTGCGAGCGCTGCAACAGATCACACAGCTCCTCACACCCCATGGGGTAGGGCGACGCCATGCTGATCCACCGCGCCCGTGCCAGGTACGGCGCAGGCCGCACCCCCGGGCGATCGCAGTAGCCGAGAAACAGTTCGTCGGCCACCTTGAACGACAACCCCGCACCCGCCAGGTTGAGCACCGCGAACATCTTGTTGCCTGCTACCGAGAACACACGGATGCCACCCCATTTGTAGTCTTCCCGCGCACCCGGCAGGCTCAGGCAGAACGCTGCCACCTGGGCTTCGCTCATGTTTCGCTCAGACATACTTTTCTCCACAGGCCTCGAACGACGCCGCCAGGTGGTCGATCCACACCCGTACCGCAGGGAGCAAGCCGCGCCGATGCGGGTACACCGCCTGCAGGTAGCCGCCCGGCAGCGACCAGTCCGGCAGCAGGCGCACCAGTTCGCCTCGCTCCAGTTCCTCTTCACAGAACATGCTGGGCAGCGCAGTAAACCCAAGGCCTGCCCGTACAGCAGCATTACGTACTACGAAATCATCGATGGCGAGGCGTGGCTCCAGGGCAATTTCCTGTTGTTTGCCATGGGGGCCGAACAGGCGGAAGTGTACCAGCCGGTCCGCCTCGGCAGCGCCCAGCACCGGCAATGACGCCAGTTGGCCCGGTTCGCGAATGTGGTCGGCGAAACCGGGCGCTGCAACCAGTTGCATCTGCGCCTGGCGCAGGCGGCGAGTGACCAGGGCCGGGTCTTCATCGCCCAGGTCCCGTACACGCAAGGCCACGTCGATCCCTTCGGAAATCAGGTCGACCCGGCGGTTGAGCAACACCATGTCCAGTTGCACCAGCGGGTACTGCGCGAGAAAGCGGCTGATCACATCCGGCAGGAAGGCGTGGGCCAGTGCCACCGGGCAGGACACCCGCAAGCGCCCGCGCGGCTCGCTGCTCATGCTGGCCACGGCTTCGTCGGCGGCTTCGGCCTCCAGCAGCATGGCTTGGCAGTGGTGCAGGTAGCGCTCGCCCACCGCGGTGAGCTTCAGTTGCCGTGTAGTGCGTTGCAGCAGGCGCGTGCCCAGGCGTTCTTCAAGCTCGGCGATGCGCCGCGACAGGCGCGACTTGGGGATGCCCAGCTGGCGGCCGGCTGCGGCGAAACCGCCGGCTTCGACCACGCGGGCGAAGTAGAAAAGGTCGTTGAGGTCTTGCATGGGAATGTCTCACTGTTCCATGTGTAGGACAAACTAACGCATTTTTGCCGCCTTATCAGCCATTGTTGATGTGGGTAGGATTCTCTCCATCGTGATCGCCCAACGTCGCGGTCTTCATTCACAGGAGAGTCCCATGAAACTGTTGCATATCGATTCGAGCATCCTGGGCGACAATTCCGCCTCCCGCCAACTGAGCCGCGAAGTGGTCGAAGCGTGGAAAGCCGCCGATCCGAGCGTGGAAGTGGTGTACCGCGACCTGGCCGCTGACGCCATCGCCCACTTCTCTGCGGCTACCCTGGTAGCGGCTGGCACCCCGGAAGATATGCGCGACGCAGCCCAGGCCTTTGAAGCCAAGCTGAGCGCGGAAACCCTGGAAGAGTTCCTGGCCGCCGATGCCGTGGTGATTGGTGCGCCGATGTACAATTTCACCGTGCCGACCCAGCTCAAGGCCTGGATTGACCGCGTTGCCGTCGCCGGCAAGACCTTCCGCTACACCGAAGCTGGCCCGGAAGGCCTGTGCGGTAACAAGAAGGTAGTGCTGGTGTCCACCGCTGGTGGCCTGCACGCTGGCCAGCCGACTGGCGCCGGGCATGAGGACTTCCTCAAGGTATTCCTGGGCTTCATCGGTGTTACCGACCTGGAAATCGTCCGCGCCCATGGCCTGGCCTATGGCCCTGAGCACCGCAGCCAGGCGATCGATGCTGCCCAGGCGCAGATTGCCAACGAGCTGTTCGCTGCGGCCTGATCCTGCTGTCTTGCACAAGCGTCAAAGGCTTGCGCGAACTCTGTGGGAGCGGCCTTGTGTCGCGAAAGGGCCGCAAAGCGGCCCCAGAGATCTCTGTGTAAACGCTGACATCCTGGGGCCGCTACGCGGCCCTTTCGCGACACAAGGCCGCTCCCACAATCAACCTCAGGCTACCGGGATAGCCGGGTAGCCGACGCGGCGGGCCGATTCATCGATGTGGAAGGATCTGCTTCATGGTTGTGCTCCTCGAAAGTTCGGTTAACAAGGTAGACCCTGTTGCCGGATATTGGGGAGCGAGCTTGCTTCAGAATGTTGGCGGCGTGATCACCCAGATCACCACGGCATCCACCTCGCCGGGGTTGCCGTAGCGGTGCGGTTCCTGGCTCGAGAAGCTGAAACTGTCCCCTTCGCCCAGCTGGAAATGCCGCTCGCTCACCCACAGCTCGAAGCTGCCACTCAGGATGTAGCCGGCCTCTTCACCGTCATGGCTGTAGCTCTGCTGGCTGTAGCTACCCGGAGGGAAGCGTGAATGCAGGATCTCCAGCTGGCGGTTGGGCTGGGGCGTGAGCAGTTGATCGACGATGCCGTCTTCGTAATGCACGCTCAGGCGGCTGTTGCGCCGGACCACATAGCCCTGGTCCTCGGGCGCAGTGATGGCTTCGCTGGCGAAGAACCACTGGATGGTCACCCCCAGGCTGCGGGCGATGTTGAACAGCGCCGGAATCGACGGGTAGGAGAGGTTGCGCTCCAGCTGGCTGATGTAGCCGGCGGTCAGTTCACTGTGCGTGGCCAGCTCCGCCAGGGTCATGCCACGGCGCTTGCGCAGGCCGCGAATGCGGCTGCCGAGAAACTGCGGCGCGGCGCCCCCGGCTTCGCTGGCGGGGGGCTGGGGGAGTTGGCTCATGCACGTCGGTCCATCGTAAAAGCCGCAGTATGTACAGCCTCAGAGCGCCCAGGCAACCGTCAGGCCATCATGAATCGCTTCTTCGGCGGTACGCGGCGCCAGGCAGTCGCCAATGCGGCGCACCTCGACCAGGCCGGCCAGCTCCGTGGCCAGGCGGTCTTCTGGTTGATGGCCCAGGCACAGCACCAGTGTGTCGATGCCTTCGAAGATCATCGGCTCGCCGCTGGCAGTGTGCTGCAGGTATACCGTGTTGTCGTCGCTGCCATACAAGCGGGCATACGGCGTGATGGGAATACCCAGACGATGCAGCTCGCCGGCCAGTTGATCGCGCACGTACAGCGGCAGGTTTTCGCCGCAATGGGTGCCATTGACCGCCAGCTGCACCTGGTGGCCTTCGCGTACCAGGCGTTCGGCGATGCCGGGGCCGATCCAGTCGCAGCGCCAGTCGATCACCAGCACCGAACGCCCTGGCTTTGCCTCGTTGCGTAGTATCTGCCAGGCATCCACTACCTGTAGCTCACCGGTGCGCTCGAAGGCCGGCCAGTAGGGGGTTGCACCGGTGGCGGCGATCACCAGGTCGGGGCGTTCTCGCTCGACCAGTGCGCGATCGACCCGGGTATTGCGTACCACTTCAACACCCGCCAGGGCCATTTCCCGTTGCAGGTTGGTGCTGGCGCCACCGAACTCGCTGCGCCGTGGCAGCAACTGTGCCAGCAGCACCTGGCCGCCGAGCTGCGGGCCTGCCTCGTACAGTGTTACCTGGTGCCCGCGCGCAGCGGCCACGGCGGCGGCTTTCATGCCAGCGGGCCCGCCACCGGCCACGAGAATGCGCTTGGGGTGGGCGGTGGGGGTCAGTTGCCCGTATTGCAATTCGCGGCCGGTCTCCGGCCGCTGGATGCAGGAAATGGGCAGACCGCGATGGAAATGGCCGATGCAGGCCTGGTTGCAGGCGATACAGGCACGTACGTCCTCGACCTGGCCATGCTCGGTCTTGTTCGGCATCAGCGGGTCGCAGATCAGCGCGCGGGTCATGCCGCAGACATCGGCCTGGCCACGAGCCAGGATCAGTTCGGCTTCCTGAGGCTGGTTGATACGGCCGGTGACGAACAGCGGAATGCCCAGGTGTTGCTTGAAGGAGCCGGCCTCCCGGGCCAGGTAGGCCGGTTGAATGGCCATCGGCGGCACGATATGCACGGCGCCGCCCAGGGATGCCGACGTGCCGGCAACGATGTGCAGGTAGTCGAGCTGGCCCTGCAAGGCAACCGCTGCCGCCAGCGATTCGTCCTCGCTCAGCCCCTGGCTGTCGCGCTCGTCGGCACTGATGCGCAGGCCGACGATGAACTGCTCGTCGGTGGCCGCGCGTACGGCGGCCAGCACTTCGCGCAGGAACCGCAGGCGCTGCTCCAGCTCACCGTTGTAGCCATCCGTACGCTGGTTTACCCGCGGGTTGAGGAATTGCGCAGGCAGGTAGCCATGGCTGGCGACCACTTCAACACCGTCCAGCCCGGCCTGGTGCAGGCGGCGGGCAGCGCTGGCATAGCCCTGGACGATCTCGTCGATCATTGCCTGGTCCAGCGCACGCGGCATCACCCGGAAGCGTTCATTGGGCACCGCGGACGCCGAGTAGGCCACCGCCAGCAAACCGTCCGCCGTCTCCATGATCTCTCGCCCGGGGTGGAACAGCTGCGAAAGCACCACGGTGCCATGCTCATGGCAGGCCTCGGCAAGCTGGCGGTAGCCGTCGATGCAGGCGTCGTCGGTGGCCATCAGCACATGCGAGGTGTAGCGGGCGCTGTCATGCACCCCGGCCACCTGCAGCACGATCAGGCCGACGCCACCGGCGGCGCGAGCGCGCTGGTAGGCGATGAGCTTGTCGTTGACCAGATTGTCGGTAGGCAGGCAGGTGTCGTGGCCGGTGGACATGATGCGGTTCTTCAAGCGTTTGCCGCGGATCTGCAAGGCTTCGAACAGATGAGGGAAGGCGGTCTGCATACAGGCGGCTCCGGTACGGTGTTGTTCTTGTTTTTGTATGAAAGTGTAGCGTCAGTAAAAAATCAACTTGTTTTTTTACTGCTCGACGACTAGGTTTTTCTCACCCTCATGGCGAGGGCGTGACCTCACAACAACAAGAAAACGGGCCCCTCGGGCACCGGCAGGAGGCAACTACGATGCAGGTATTCCCACGTGTAAGCGGCCTTTGCGCAGCGTTGCTGGCCATGGGCCTGGGCAGTGCGCAAGCGGCACCGCAAATGGTCGTGGTCGGCTATGGCGGCGCCGGGCAGAAAGCCCAGGACGAGGCGATCTTCAAACCGTTCAGTGCCCAGGATGGCAGCAAGCTGATCCAGAGCGAGTACAACGGCGAAATGGCCCGGATCCAGGTAATGGCCGACACCGGCAATGTCGACTGGGACGTGGTGCAGATCGAAGGGCCTGACCTGATGCGCGGCTGCGACGAGGGCATCTACGAGCAGCTGGACTGGCAGCGCATGGGCCATGCGGGTGAACTGATTGCCGATGCCGCGCAGGCCTGCGGCTCGGCGGCGCTGGTATGGAGCGTGGCCATTGCCTATGACCGCAGCAAGCTGGCCCAGGCGCCTGCGTCGTGGGCCGATTTCTGGGACGTGAGCAAGTACCCGGGCAAGCGCGGCCTGCGCAAGCGTGCGGTGTACAACCTGGAGTTCGCCCTGATGGCCGACGGAGTCAAGGTCGAGGATGTGTACCAGGTGCTGGCCACACCGGCCGGGGTCGAGCGTGCCTTTGCCAAACTCAGCGAACTCAAGCCGCATATCCAGTGGTGGGACGCTGGCGCCCAACCGGCGCAGTGGCTGGCGGCGGGTGATGTGGTGATGACCTCGACCTACAGCGGGCGCATCGCCGTGGCGGCCCAGCAGGGCAGCCCGCTGGCGGTGGTCTGGCCTGGCAGCCTGTATGGGATGGATTACTGGGCGATCATCAAGGGCTCGCGGCATGTCGAGCAGGCCAAGCGGCTGATCGCCTACGCCAACCAGCCGGATACCCAGGTGCGTTATGTGCAGCAGATTCCCTATGGGCCGACCAATACCCAGGCGGCAGCGAAGCTCGACCCGTCCCTGGCCAGTTGGGTGCCTACTTCGCCGCAGAACCTGCAGGGGGCGTTGGCGATGAATGTGGAATTCTGGGTCGACCATGGCGAAGAGCTGGAGCAGCGCTTCAATGCGTGGGCCAGCAAATAGCGTGCTGCAAAGGGGCAACGATGATGACCGCAACGGAACAAAGCCTGCGCCAGGAGCTGGCCGCCTGCTATCGGCTGATCGCTCACTTTCGCATGAGCGACCTGATCTTCACCCATATTTCCCTGCGCCTGCCAGGGCCGCAGCACCACTTCCTGATCAACCCGTACGGCCTGCTGTTCGATGAGATCACGGCCTCCAGCCTGGTGAAGATCGACCTGCAGGGCCGGCCGGTCGATCCGACACTGCATCCGGTCAACCCGGCCGGTTTCGTCATTCACAGCGCCATCCATGCCGCCCGCGAGGATGCCCACTGCGTGCTGCACACCCACACCCGGGCAGGGTGTGCGGTGGCAGCGCTGGAATGCGGGCTGCTGCCGCTTAACCAGATGTCCATGGAGTTTTACGGCAAGGTGGCGTACCACGCCTACGAAGGGATAGCGCTGGACATGGATGAGCAGCGACGGCTGGTGGCGGACCTTGGCGACAAGCCGGTGATGATCCTGCGCAACCATGGCCTGCTGACCACAGGGCGCAGCGTGGCCGAAGCATTCCTGCGCATGTATTACCTGGAGAAGGCCTGCGAGATCCAGTTGGCGGCGCAGAGTGCCGGGCAAGTGATTTTGCCGTCGGCCGAA
Organism: Pseudomonas sp. NLJ1; assembly: GCF_049486705.1. Classification (NCBI taxonomy): domain Bacteria; kingdom Pseudomonadati; phylum Pseudomonadota; class Gammaproteobacteria; order Pseudomonadales; family Pseudomonadaceae; genus Pseudomonas; species Pseudomonas sp. NLJ1. The sequence continues at coordinate 5,379,816 of NZ_CP137735.1, forward strand.
GTGTGCGCGCATACCGAGCGGCAGTTCAATGAGCCGGGGTGGGGGTTGAAGCAGGGCGAGCTGGCGGACCCGGATGCGTTGCAGCTGGCTTGGCAGGCATTGCTACGGATGCTGGAAAGGGTTGCACCCGGCTATCGGAACTGACGCCGCCCTGCAATCGCTGCGTCAAAATTTGCTCAATAACAGTCACTGTTGCGCAGCTCTATGCCGCAACTGTGCTGGTCCCTGTCAAAGGAATAGCCTTATGCTGTAACGAAATATGTCTAGAAAGCTTGAAGAAGGATGTCGCAATGCCGCTCAAGGACCTGCTCATCGCCCTGGTGGTGATTGTCGCCTGGGGAGTCAACTTCGTGGTCATCAAGGTTGGCCTCGATGGCTTGCCGCCGATGTTGCTGGGGGCATTGCGCTTCTTGCTGGTAGCGTTCCCGGCGATCCTGCTGGTCAAGCGGCCCAAGCTGCCCTGGCGCTGGCTGATCGCCTACGGTGCGACCATTTCGCTGGGCCAGTTCGCTTTCCTGTTCCAGGCCATGTACAGCGGCATGCCGTCGGGGTTGGCCTCGCTGATCCTGCAGTCGCAGGCGTTCTTCACCCTCGGCTTCGCCGCGCTGTTTCTCGGCGAGCGGCTGCGCCTGGCCAGCGTGCTGGGGCTGTTGGTGGCCGCCAGCGGCCTGGCGCTTATCGGCAGCGAAGACGGCGGCCATGTACCGATGCTGGCGCTGGTGCTGACCCTGTGTGCTGGTGCGATGTGGGGCATGGGCAACATCATTACCCGGCGTTTTGGCTCGGTTGACCTGGTGGCGCTGGTGATCTGGGGCGGGTTGATTCCGCCACTGCCGTTCCTGGCATTGTCCTGGTGGCTGGAGGGGCCGGAGCGTATTGGCCATGCCCTTGCCAATATCAGCTGGAGTTCGGTGTTGGCCCTGGCCTACCTGGCGTTTGTCGCCACCATGCTTGGCTACAGCCTGTGGAGCAAGCTGCTGTCGCGCCACCCGGCCGGCAAGGTGGCGCCGTTTTCGCTGCTGGTGCCAGTGATTGGCCTGAGTTCGTCGGCGTTGTTGCTGGGTGAGCGTTTGACCGCAACCCAGGGCTGGGGCGCATTGCTGGTCATGGCCGGGTTGCTGGTCAACGTGTTCGGCGCCCGCATTGGGCAACGGCTGCGCGCGGTCAGCGCGTAGTTGACGCCTTCACGCGCTCAGCCTGACTGAAAATCTGAAAGCTTGCGCGTTCCCTGTGGGAGCGGGCGCGCCCGCGAACACGGGCGAAGCCCGTGCCAAACAACGCGGTGCCTGCTTCGCGGGCACGCCCGCTCCCACAATGGAGGCGTGTCTGCGGGTCAGCGCTGCGCTCTGTTAGAATCGGCCTCTTTTGCCAGGCCAATGGAGCGCACCCCATGATCATTTCCACCACCAGCCAGCTCGAAGGCCGCCCGATTGCCGAATACCTGGGCGTGGTCAGCTCCGAATCGGTGCAGGGCATCAACTTCGTGCGCGATTTCTTTGCACGTTTTCGTGACTTCTTCGGCGGCCGTTCGCAAACGCTGGAAAGCGCACTGCGTGAAGCCCGGGAGCAGGCCACCGAAGAATTGAAGGCGCGGGCACGCCAGTTGCAAGCCGATGCGGTAGTGGGTGTGGATTTCGAGATCAGCATGCCGTCGGTACAGGGCGGCATGGTCGTGGTATTTGCTACCGGTACGGCGGTGCGCCTGAAGTAGAGCGCCTGCCGCTGGTCGGGTCCAGGACCTCGGTCCGGGCGGTCCGCAAATGACCAGCTAGTCTCACTTTCACAGGTCGCGTTTAGTGGAGCAACTGTTCTGGTTGCCGACGCGTCCGCCACTGGAGGGAGACAGGGCATGAGCGAATCCTTTTTCGAAGACCTGAACGACGCGTTCCCGATCAACAGCCAGGTGCGTTGCGGCCAGGCGGCCTTCCGCCTGGGCTTCGCCCACATGACGCTGGATGATTCCGAACAGCTCCAGCCTGCACACCTGCAGCGCAGCAAAAAAGGCCGCTTCATGCCGCGGGTTCCACTGAAGAAGTGATCCCGCTCCAGCACAACCCCGCCGAATGGCGGGGTTTTTATTACTTTTCTTGATCCGCCTCATGGCATTGCCGGGTAGCGCTCGCGGGATAGCCAAGGCTGTGGTTTTCTTGCGCGGCATTCCAGCAACGGAGGATTGAATGCTCATGCGAGTCAGGGAAAAGACCTATTGGCAATGGGCCGATGCCCAGCTGCACAGCCGCTGCCACGACGAAGCGCTCAGTGACGGCACCACGCTGGACGTGCAGGTGCGCTTGTCGCGCCTGGGGGCGACCCAACTGTTCCTGGGGCTGTATGCCGCCGATGGCCGAGCATTGCTGGAGGAGTATTACCCCGTACGGCCAGGCGAGACCATGACCCGCGCCCTGGTGTGGGGTGTTGACCGCGCCCGGGCGATGGCAACCGGCGCCTTGCCGCTGCCGGAACCCGGCAGCCAGCGGCGCCAGGCATGAAAAAGCCCGGCCTATGCAGGCCGGGCTCAGGTAAGGGTGGGAACCGTCAGTTGAGCGGTTCGATCACCTTGACTGCCTGCTGCTCACGGGCAGCGGGCCATTCTTGTTGCAGGGTCTGCAGGACGCGGCCAACGAACTCGGTGTCGGCGGCGGCCTTCTTGCCGACGTAGCCTTGGCCACGGCGGTAGACCTTGAAGCGCGCCCGCATGCTGGGCAGGTGCTCTTCGAATTCATCTTCGACGGTGTTCGGTGGCAGGCGGTCGAGGCGCACTTCACCGGTCTGGCTGACCCACAGCAGGTGGTCGTCAAGGCTGTCCTTGCGTACGGCGAACAGCTGGGCCAATTGGTCGATAGTCGGATTGTTGTTCAAGTTCATCATAAAGCCCCCATTACCCATTCGTAGGTGATTTTTCACAGTTGGCGCTACCACGGTGTAGCGCACTACCAAGGCTGCTACAGCAGCATCGCAACAGGGGCTTTCTCACGCTGCCTTTTGGACAGTTTCCCTCTCCACGGACGGCCTGCGTTACCGCGCAGGCCGTCTGGAACACCCTTGCCACCGCTCCCGATCAGGGAGACGGCTTCATCATGCCCAAGGGCGATGAACGGCGTCAACCATTTTGTAGTGAATATTTTTGGTCACTACATTGTGTCGTTTTGTTCGACAATCGCTGCCCGCACTACAGCCCGGACAGAATCTCGAAGGCCGCGCGCACCCGGGCTTCGTTCGGGTAATTTCGGTTGGCCAGCAACACCACGGCCAGCTGTTCGGCGGGCACGAACGCGGCGTAGGCGCCGAAACCATTGGTCGAACCGGTCTTGTTGTACCAGGCTGCCGGCAGCGGTGGCAGGGCTGGTTGCAAGCGCGTGGTTGCCTGCGGTCCACGGACAAGCTGCGGGCCGTTGCCATCGACCAATGTGCTCAGCGTGACCGGGTAGGGGTAGCGTTCCCAGCCCAGCCCCTGGGTCATGGCGCCGACCTGGAAGTAGCCCCGCCGGGTAATGGCCGTGGCTTGCGCCAGCGCTGGTGGCAGCCCCTCCGGCTGCATGTGCAGGCGCACATAGCGCAGCAGGTCGCTGGCACTGGTCTTGATGCCGTAGGCTTCGTCGGCGTAAGGGCCGGGGGCCACCCGCACCGGTTTGCCGGCATTGTCGTAGCCTTGGGCATACAGCCCCTGGGCGCTGGCCGGGACCTGCAGATAGGTGTTTTCCAGGCCCATCTGTTTCAGCAGGCCCTCGCTCATCAGCGAGGAAAACGGCTGATGCTGCGCGCGGGCGACCAGGTCACCGAACAAGCCCAGGCTGGGGTTCGAGTAGCAGCGCTGGGTGCCAGGTTTGGCGCGGGGTTGCCAGTGACGGAAGAAATCGACCACCTGCTGCGGCGTCTGCACCGCATCCGGGAACTGCAATGGCAGGCAGTCGGCACTGTAGGCGCCCAGTTCCAGCACGCTCGCGTCGCCGATGGGTGCCCCGGCGAGGGCCGGGTGATAGCGCTTGGCCGGGGCGTCGAGGTCCAGCTTGCCTTCGGCACTGGCCAGTGCGGCCAGGGTGGCGGTGTAGGTCTTGCTCAGCGAACCGATCTCGAACAGCGTGTCGCGGCTGACCGGTACATTGTCAGCCTTGCTGGCCACGCCATAGCTGAAGTAGTGCGCGTGGTTGCGAGCATAGATAGCCACGGCCATGCCGGTGATGTCTTGCTCTTGCATCAGCGGGCGGATGATCTGGTCGACCTTCGCCTGCAACTGGTCGTCGGCCTGGGCGGCACTGTGGCCCAGGGTGAGCGTGATGGCGGCTGCAAGTGCAGCCAGGCGGGAGAGGGGCATGAGCGGGTCCTGTGCTGGAGCGTGTCCGTTGAGCGACACCGGTGGGGGTTCCGGCGTTAGCGGCGAAAAGCCGAAAACCTTATCGTCTGCCCTTGCACAATGACAAGATGGAAACTGCGATGAAGTATTTGCGAATGTTATTCGACAATTTCACCCTGGCCTTGCTCGGGGTGGTGCTGATTGCCACCGTGCTGCCTTGCTCGGGCGACGGCGCGGTGTACTTCGGTTGGTTGACCAACCTGGCCATCGGCCTGCTGTTCTTCCTGCACGGCGCCAAGCTGTCACGCGAGGCGATAATCGCTGGTGCCGGGCACTGGCGCCTGCACTTGCTGGTGTTCTCCTGCACCTTCGTATTGTTCCCGCTGCTGGGCCTGGCGTTCAAGCCACTGTTCGTGCCGCTGGTGGGCAACGAACTGTACCTGGGCGTGCTCTACCTGTGTGCCTTGCCGGCTACCGTGCAGTCGGCCATCGCCTTCACCTCGCTGGCGCGTGGTAACGTGCCAGCGGCCATCTGCAGCGCGGCGGCATCCAGCCTGCTCGGTATTTTCCTCACGCCGTTGCTGGTGATGATGTTGCTGGGGGCCAGCGGTGATACCGGTTCTGGCCTGGATGCAGTGCTGAAGATCACCCTGCAGCTGCTGGTGCCGTTCGTGGCCGGGCAGGTCGCCCGGCGCTGGATCGGTGCCTGGGTCAAGCGCAATGCGCGTTGGCTCAAGGTGGTGGACCAGGGCTCGATCCTGCTGGTGGTCTACACCGCGTTCAGCGAGGCAGTGGTCACCGGGCTGTGGCACACGGTATCGCCGCAACACCTGGTCGGGTTGTTTGCCGTGTGCGGGATCTTGCTGGCGGTGGTGCTGTACGGTACCCGCCTGCTCGGCAAGCTGCTGGGCTTTGACCTGGAGGATCGCATTACCATCCTGTTCGCCGGTTCGAAGAAGAGCCTGGCCACCGGGGTACCAATGGCGCAGGTGCTGTTCGTCGGCAGTGGGATTGGCGCGATGATCCTGCCGCTGATGCTGTTCCACCAGATCCAGCTGATGGTCTGCGCGGTGCTGGCGCAGCGTTATGCCAGCCGTGAGCAGGCGGCTGAAGAAGCTTCTGCGGCGTCCTGACACCTGGTTTGGCCACTGATGCGGTCGCAGTGTAGGAGCGGCCTTGTGTCGCGAAAGGGCTGCGAAGCAGCCCCTCGATTTCAGCTTGGAGCAGATATTGCCGGGGCCGCGTTGCGACCCTTTCGCGACACAAGGCCGCTCCTACACTGTGACCGCGCAATGACAAGGAATTATCTGGCCTGCACCGAACCACGCTCGCGCAGCGCCTTGCCTACTTCGGCCTCGATCTTGTAGGCCGGCGCTTCGAGGTCGTCGTAGTTGCGCGTGTAGCGCCGGGCGAACTCTTCCACGCCCAGCTGCTGATACTGCTGCACATGCTTGAGCTCGTGTGCCCACAAGGCCACGTTGTCCTCGGCGTCGGCGGGGCGGCGGAAGATGATCGTGTCGATCAGCGTCACGGCGTTCACATCTGGGTTCTGCAGCAGCGCGTTGGCCGCGCTCATTTGCTGTTCGTCGCCCACGCGGAAGCGCGCCGCGTCGAGTACGGCAAAGTCATACCAGGGTTCGAGTTGCGCACGGATATGCAACGGGATCGGCTCGACGCCGCTGGCGACGGCTTCGTCGCGGGCCTGATGCAATGCGTATGTCAGGCTGGAGGAAGCCAGTACTTCCACATCCTTGAAAATCTGCCCGGCCTGCCCGGGGTCGATGGGGGCACAGAAACACCCCATCAGGCATACCTGGTACTGCCCTGGCGGGCAGGCTTGTTCGGCGAGTGCAGGCAGGCTCGACAGTAGCCCCAGCAGTAGACTAATCCGCTTCATGCAGGGCCTTCTCGACAAAGTGGCGGCTGGCGGCCAGTACCTGCGACTGCACGCTTTCCGTGGCCAGCATGCGCCCGACCAGCAAGGCGCCGACGCACTGGCTGATCAGCACCCAGGCCAACTCGTCATCCTCCAGGGTCGCGCTCCAGGCCTGGTGCAGTTCCACCAGCCAATGCTCGGCCACTTCACGCACGGATGCTTCAGCCCGGGCAATTTCCACCCCCAATGGCGGCAGCGGGCAGCCACCCTCGGCATTGTGCAGGTGGGCCAGGCTCAGGTACTGCTGCAGGCAACGGCCCAGGCGTTCGCGGCTTGCGCCCTGGTTGGCCAGGCGCGCCAGCGGACTGTTGCACAATTCTTGCCGCACAACCTCGGTGAACAGGTCGTCCTTGGACGGGAAGTGGTTGTAGAAGGCGCCGCCGGTCAGGCCGATCGCCTTCATCAGCCCGGCCACGCCGGTGCTGGAAAAACCCCCGCGTTTGGCCAGCGCGCCACTGCTGGCCAGCAGCCGCTCGCGGGTTTGCTGCTTGTGTTCGTTTGTGTAGCGCATTCACTTGCCTCTGCAGGCGGGCTTGACGGTGGCAGCGATCATAACATAGCGTTCGTTTACTAAACGATCATTCATCAATGGAGACAGGCATGGCAGAACAACAAAAAGTGGTGCTTGTGATAGGCGCGGGGGATGCTACCGGCGGCGAAATCGCCAAGCGCTTTGCTCGCGAGGGCTACATTGCCTGTGTTACCCGGCGCCAGGTAGACAAGTTGCAGCCGCTGTTGGACGAAATTCGCGCTGCTGGTGGGCAGGCCCACGGTTTCGGCTCCGATGCGCGCAAGGAGGAGGAGGTGGCGGCGCTGGTCGAAACCATCGAGCGTGATATCGGCCCGATCGACGCCTTCGTGTTCAATATCGGTGCCAATGTGCCCTGCAGCATTCTCGAGGAAACCCCGCGCAAGTACTTCAAGATCTGGGAGATGGCCTGTTTTGCCGGCTTCCTTACCGCGCAGGCGGTGGCCCGGCGCATGGTCCAGCGCGAGCGCGGCACCATCCTGTTTACCGGCGCCACCGCTGGCACCCGTGGCGCGGCGGGCTTTGCGGCATTCGCCGGGGCCAAGCATGCCTTGCGCGCCCTGGCCCAGAGCATGGCGCGCGAGCTGGGGCCGCGGAACATCCATGTGGCTCACGTGGTGGTTGATGGTGCCATCGACACCGCCTTCATCCGTGACACTTTCCCCGAGCGCTACGCCCTCAAGGGCCAGGATGGCATCCTCGACCCGGCGCACATCGCCGACAGCTACTGGTTCCTGCATGCCCAGCCCCGCGACGCCTGGACCTTCGAGCTGGACCTGCGCCCCTGGATGGAACGTTGGTAAGCCCCTTTCCCCGAGCAAGGACCGTAACCATGCACAAGACTGTCGACTTCTATTTTGACCTGGGCAGCCCGGCCAGCTATCTGGCCTGGACTCAATTGCCTGGGCTGTGTGCCCGCCAGGGTGCCACGCTGCGCTACCGGCCGATGTTGCTGGGCGGGGTTTTCCAGGCTACCGGCAATGCTTCGCCGGTGATGATCCCGGCCAAGGGCCGTTACATGTTCACCGACCTGGCGCGCTTCGCCGAGCGCTACGGGGTACCGTTCGGGTTGCCGTTGGGTTTCCCGGTCAATACCTTGACCCTGATGCGCGGGGCAGTGGGCACCCAGTTGCGTTCGCCGGAGCGGTTCGAGGCGTTGCTGGCGGTGCTGTTCAAGGGGCTGTTTGCGCAGCGCCGCAACCTGGGCGACAGCGCAGTCCTCGACGATACGCTCAGCCAGGACGGCTTCGACCCGCAGGCATTTCGCGCACTGGCGGCTGATGAGGAGGTGAAGGCTGCGCTCAGGCACGCGACCGAAGAGGCCGTGGGGCGCGGGGTGTTTGGTGCGCCGACCTGCTTTGTCGGTGGCCAGATGTTCTTCGGCCAGGACCGCCTGGACTTTGTCGAAGAGGCCCTGCTTCAGGGCGCCGACAGCGCTATCTGAATGCCCCCTCCCACAGAGTTGGCGCTTTCCCTGTGGGAGCGGCTTCAGCCGCGAACACCGGCAAAGCCGGTGCCATCCACCGCTAATCAGGCAATCAGAAATTCGCCGGGGTGTTGGCGCTGATGATCTCGGCCTCGTCCGGGCCGATATTCTTGAAGCTGTGCGGCAGGGTAGTGGGGATGTAGTACCCGTCGCCCGAGTTGAGCACGCTCACCTGGCCATCGACCCACAATTCGACGGTGCCACGGGTGACCAGGCCACACTCTTCACCCTCGGCATGCACGATCGGTTCGCCCGAATCGGCGCCCGGTGCATACAGTTCACGCAGCATGCGCATCTGCCGGCCTTCGACACTGGCGCCGACCAGCAGCATGCGCAGGCCGTTGCGGCCCAGGTCTGGCTGTTCGCCGCCACGGAACACGTAACGCTCTTCGCGCACCGGTTCGTCGAAACTGAAAAACTCCGCCAGGCTCATCGGAATGCCTTCGAGCAGTTTTTTCAGGGAGCTGACCGAAGGGCTGACGCGATTCTGCTCGATCTGCGAGATCGTCGAATTGGTCAGCCCACTGCGGCGGGCCAGTTCCCGTTGGGAGAGGTTGTTGCGTTCACGCACCAGTTTGAGTCGCGTCCCCGTGTCCATAGCCGCCTTGTAATCAGAGGTGTCAATAATAATGAGCGATGCGCATTAAAACACACTCTGCACGCTTGCGCGCTGTGCTTGTCAGGCCCGCTGATCGCGCGGCATCGGCCATGACCCGACCAACAGCAACAGCGCCGCCACTGCCAGGAATGGCAAGCGTGGATCGACCGCATATGCCAGGGTGCCGGCCAGCGGCCCGATCACTGCGCCCATGCCTTGGGCAGCACCGATGGAGCCGGCCGTGGCGCCTTGCTCGGAGGCGTGCATGGCATTGGCCGCCAACGCCGAAAACGCCGGGAAGACAAAGCCCATGCCAGCCGCCGCGATGAAATAGCAAGCCCACAGCCAGGGGGCTGTGGTCGCCAGCGAGCCACAGGCAAAACCCAGGGCCGAAACCGTGGCGCCGACCCGGATCATCTTCAACGGCGGCCATTCCAGTTGGCGCAGCAGCACCTGCGCCAGGATCAGCGCCACACCTACCGTGGTCAGCGCGATGCCGGCGGCCTGGGCTGCCTCGGCAGGGCCCAGGTGCAGGCGGTCGAGGGCAAAGAAACCGACAATGATCTGCGATACCGTGACGCTGAGCATTGCGCTGAACGCCACCAGCAAGGGCCGGCGCAAGCGTGGGTCGTTCAGCCGCACCGGGCTGGGCGCGTGGCTGTGCGACAGCGCCTGCGGCTTGAGGGTGAACAGCAGCACCAGGAAGGCACTGGCCGGCAGCAGCGACATGATATGGAACGGCAGGCTCAGGCTATGGCGCGCCAGCAGCGCCGCCAGCGCCGGCCCCACCACCAGGCCGACGGCGTTGGCCGCACCCAGCGAGGCCATGGCCCGGGCCCGTCGTTGCGGTTCGACATGGTCGGCGATCAGCGCATTGCAGCCTACCGGGATAGCAGCATAGAAGGCACCAATACAACCGCGCGCGACCATCAGGCCGATGAAGGCCAGGGTCGCCCCCGGTAGCCAGCGCAGCGCACCTTCGACAAACAGGCACAGCAGCCAGTAGGCCAGGGTGAAGCCGGCGCTGCCCAGCAGCAGGATGCGCCGTCGGCCCAGCCGGTCTGCGGCACGCCCCCAGGGCCGGGCCAGCAGCACCCAGATCACGCCCGCCACGGTCACGGCGGCACCGGCTTGCCAGGTGGCCATGCCGAGCTGGCGGGCGATCGGGCCGATCAGGGCGACGAAGGCCATCATCGACATGGTACAGGCCATGTTGGCCAGCAGCAGGGGGCGCAAGTCCAGGGTACTGGCGGGTGCGAGTGCGGCAGGATCCTTTGCGACATTCATAGGGCAGTCCAGGGTGGTACGGCGAATAGAAAGCCGATCTTGTTAGGAATTGTTATCGATTGTCGACACCCTGAGCTGCCGAGCGTCATTCGCTACGGCGCAGTGGGCCAGGCCACATGCTACGCAACACGCCATCGCGGCGCACCCACGCGTGCATCAACGCCGCGCCCACATGCACCAGCACCGTGGCGAACAGCAGGTAGCCGGCCCAACCATGGGCCTGGCGCAGCACGGCGTACAGCTGCAGGTCATGAGGCGCGATCGCCGGCAAGCCCAGCGGGCGCGGGTAGCCACCAGCCGACAGCATGGCCCAGCCCAGCAGCGGCATGGCAAGCATCAGGCCGTAGAGCGCCAGATGCGAGGCCCCGGCAGCCCAGCGTTGCGCTACAGGCAGGTCGCGCGGCAGGGCCGGGTGGGGGAGGGCCAGGCGTACGCCGATGCGCAGCAGCACCAGTACCAACAAGGCCAGGCCAGTTGCCTTGTGCAACCCGATCAGCACGGGATGGCGCGGCGAAAGGTCGGCGACCATGCTCACACCAATGAACAACATCGCCAGGATCAGCACGGCCATCAGCCAGTGCAACAGGCGGGCGAGGGGGTGGAAGGCGTCGGTTTTCATGGGTGGGCTCCGGTGCCGAGCGATTCGCGGCTGCGGCGGTTGAAGGATTCCGAGTAGGCGGCCGAACGGGCGGCAAGGATCGGGTCGGCGGAGGGCTGGATGCCTCGGGGCAAGATCAGCGGGTCGAAGTTGAGGTCGCGGCAGGCCCCCTGCTCGGGGCCGTCGACCTGCTCCAGCACCAGCGTGCCGGCGTTCACGCTGCGCCGGTCGGCAGGCCAGGGGCTGGCAGGGTCGTCCACGGCATCGCCAGGCTCCGCCAGCACCAGGCGCAGTGTCCAGCGCAGCGGGCCTTGGGCCAGGCGTTGCTGCAGGTCATGCTGCAGGAACTGTTTGTCATCGACCTGGGCAGGCAAGGCGACAAACGCTGTTTGCGGCTCCAGTTGCCAGCGCACGGGGTGGTCCGCGCCGCTTGCGTCGATCAGCCGGAAGGCGTTGATGCTGTGGTACTGCGTGCTGGCGAAGCTGTTGCTGGGCTTGTAAGCCGCCGCCCATTGGCGAAACGCCGCGCTCTCCGGGTGGGCGGCGAAAAACGCCTGCAGTTTGCTCGGGTCCGGTTTGCCGGTGGCCGGGTCTGGCGCCCCCGCCAGCACTTGCTCATAGAAGGCTTGTGGCGTGCTTACCGCCAGCACCGGCGGGTTGTTCATGCCGGTACGCCAGACCTGCCCGTCGTCGGTGCTCAGCTCGATGGCCAGGCTGCGTACCGGTATGCCGGTATCCGGCGCGAACGGGTTGGCACCGCCGATGGCGAAGCGGCCGATCACTGGCACCCGCGGCTGGCTGAACGCCCGCGCCGTGGACAGGCTGGCGGCCTGCCCGCTGGGCTGGAAGTAGCCGCTGACGCACAGGCCCTTGGCGTGGTTCTTGCGGTAACCCGGGTAATGCCCGGCCTGGGCTTCGAAGGTGTCGATGATGCGTTGTGGGGTCAGGCGGGTTTCGCCAAGCCAGCCGGCGGCATAGGCAAAGGCGCCGCCCGCGGCCAGCATCACGGCGCCGATGGCGGCCAGGCGCAGGGCCTTGGCGGGGCCGTGCAGGGGTGAGTTCATGGTCATCGTCCGGTTCAGTGAAGGTGCCGGTACGACGGCGCAGGGAAAAACTTATTCCTTCGCCGGGAATAGATTTTCTTCACAGGCGTCTGCCTCTTACACTGACAACCCCAGACGCCGGGACTTTGCCATGCATGATCTGGACGACCACCAGTGGCGCGAGCTGCTGGCCCGCCTGCGCCGCTTTGCCGTGTGGCTGACCCGCGAGCCGGGCAGCGCCGACGACCTGGTGCAGGCCACGGTCGAGCGGGCCTTGAGCCGGCGCGACCAGCAACGCGACGCCGATGCCCTGCGGGCCTGGCTGTTCACCATCCTTTATCGGCTGTTCCTCGACGGAAAGCGTCGCGAGCGCCTGCACGCGCGCTGGCTGTCCTGGTTCGGCCGCGGTGAGCGCGACGACGAACCGGTCGGCGGCAACCTCGAGGCCATCGTCCTGGCCCAGGCCGACCTGCAGGCTTTCGCCCGGCTCACGGCAGAACAGCGTGCGTTGTTGTTGCTGGTCAGCATCGAAGGCTTGAGCTACAAGGAGGCCGCCCAGACCTTGGGCATCCCTATCGGCACTGTGATGTCGCGCCTGTCGCGCGCCCGCAATGCCTTGCGCGAACTGACCGAGGGCAGCCCCCAGCCCCCGGCCTTGCGGAGACTGAAATGACGCGCCTGATCCCCAGTGAAGACGAACTGCACGCTTACGTCGACGAACGCCTGGAGTCTGTACGCCGGGCCGAGGTGCAGGCCTGGCTGGCGGCCAACCCGCAGGCTGCGGCCAAGGTCGAGGGCTGGCGTGCCGACGCCCGCCGCCTGCGTACAGCGTTGGCCGGGCTTGGCGAAGTGCCCGGGGCTGCACAGCTGGATCTGGGGCAGTTGCGTCGACAATTGCGAGAACGCCGCCAGCGCCGCTGGGCCACGGCAGCGGTGTTGTTGCTGGCGTTGGGGGTGGGTGGCCTGGGTGGTTGGCAGGTACGCGACGCGACCTTGGCGCGTGGCGACCTGCCGATGGCAGATGCCGTCCAGGCACATCGCTTGTTTGCCGGCAGCCAGGCACTGGATATCCAGGCCAGCGACCCGGGCCAGTTGCGTGACTGGCTGGGGCGCCATTTCAGCCGCGTGGGCCAGTTGCCGGACCTGGCGGGCTACGGCTTCAAGCCAGTGGGCGCGCGCCTGCTAAGCAATGAGCGTGGGCCGGCGGCGTTGCTGGTGTTCGAGGATGGCAAGGGCCAGCGCATCAGCCTGTTCCTGCGCTCACCAGGTGATCAGTATCGGCGCATGCCGGACGGGCATCGCGTGGATGGCCAGCTGGAGGCACGGTATTGGTCGCATGGGGCCTACAACTTTGCTCTGGTCAGCGCGGCGGACGATGTGCGCGGGGCGGGGGTGGGGGAGGTGTTGCGGTTGGGGTTGTGAGTGGTGGGTTAAGGTGCATGCCTTGGGCTTTGTGGTGCCTGTGAGATCGGGCGCCGCCCGCGCGGCGCTTCGCGGGGCAAGCCCGCTCCCACATCTGTTTCGGGCCAGTCACTCCTGTGAGGTCACCTCTGTCCGCCTTGTTTGTTCCATTCGATATCAAGGGTGGGCAACTGCTCCTCATCCATCTCCAGCCATGCACCAAGGCTGCAACCCACCTGGTACAGGAATAATTGGCCCGAAACAGATGTGGGAGCGGGCTTGCCCCGCGAAGCGCCGCGCGGGCGGCGCCCGATCTCACAGGCAATACAAGATCCAAGGCATGCGCCTTGTGGCTTCACCGCTAAACTCAGCTTAATTCCAGCCAGATCGGCGCATGGTCCGACGGCTTTTCCATCCCGCGCAGTTCATAGTCCACACCCGCATCCTTTATCCGCGGTACCAGGTGCTGCGAGGCCATGATCAGGTCGATGCGCAGGCCGCGCTTGGGCTCGTCCTCGAAGCCGCGGCTACGGTAGTCGAACCAGCTGAAGCGGTCGGTCACTTCCGGGTACAGGTGGCGGAAACTGTCCACCAGGCCCCAGCCTTTCAAGCGCTCCATCCACTCGCGCTCTTCCGGCAGGAAGCTGCACTTGCCGGTCTTGAGCCAGCGCTTGGCGTTGTCCGGGCCGATGCCGATGTCGCAGTCCTGCGGCGAGATATTCATGTCGCCCATCACCAGCAGTGGCTGGTCGTTGCGGAACTGGCCTTCCAGCAGCGCCTGCAGGTCGCTGTAGAAACGCTGCTTGGCCGGGAACTTGGTGGGGTGGTCGCGGCTTTCACCCTGGGGGAAGTAGCCGTTCATGATGGTGATCGGGTTGCCATCGGCATCGGCGAAGGTGCCCCAGATGAAGCGGCGCTGGGCGTCTTCCTCATCGCTGGCAAAGCCCTTGTGCAGGCTCAGTGGTACCTGGCGCGACAGCAGGGCCACGCCATAGTGGCCTTTCTGCCCGTGGTAATGCACGTGGTAGCCCAGCGCCTGCACGTCGGCCAGCGGGAACTGATCGTCGCTGACCTTGGTTTCCTGCAGGCCGATCACGTCCGGCTGGTGCTTTTCGATCAGCGCCGCCAGCTGGTGCGGGCGGGCCCGCAAGCCGTTGATGTTGAAACAGACGATCTTCATGGAAAGATGATCCCGGTAAAAGGCGCGATGCTAGCCGACATCGCTTGCCATCACCAGCATGGCGGCTTCGGGAGCCTGCTGCTAACGTCCTTGCCAGGGCACTGTAAGCCCATTCCAGGAGGACTGCCCGCAATGCCCGAAACCACTGCCACTCCGGCCCGTGTCTGCCTGCTCGATGACGGCTACAGCCGCGAGGCGCGTTCGCTGCTGTACAACGCCTACCGTCACGAACCTACCTTTGCCTATATCTTCGAGGCCCAGCGCCCAGGCTACGAGCGGCGCCTGCGGGTGATGGTGCGCGAGTGGGTACGCCAGCATTTCTACCTGCAACTGCCCGCCATCGGCCTGCTGGTGGAGGATCGCCTGATCGCCCTGGCCCTGATCGTGCCGCCGATGCGCCGGCTGGGCGTGGCCGACAGCTGGGCCTGGCGCCTGCGCATGATGATGGGCACCGGCTTGCGCTGTACGCGCCGTTACATGGACTACCAGGCCGCCCTGGCCACCTGCCTGCCCACCGACGAGGTGCATGTGCTGCCGCTGTTGGGCGTGCACCCGCAATTCCAGGGCAAGCACTACGGCGAGCAATTGTTACAAGCTGTGCATGACTGGTGCGCAGACGACCCTGGCACCCAGGGTGTGGTGCTGGACACCGGCAACGAGCACTACCTGGCCTTTTACCAGCGCCAGGGCTATGAGGAAATTGGTGAGGTGGCTGTAGGACCAATCCGTGAAAGGGTGTTCTACCATCCCAACCCGGTCTCTTCCAATTCTGCTTTTGCCTGAGCAGACTGCGCGGCGGCTCCCTTGAGCGCCCGGCTCTGGTAGCATGCGCCGCATGACGTATTCAGGAAGATTGACCTGGGGCCTGGTTATCTGGGTCGCCAGTTTCGCAGCATGGGGCCAGAGCGAGTTGTTGGTGAAGGTCAAACCGGCCAACAAGGCGCTCAAGGCCAATGTCGAAGGCTATATCGGTACCCTTGGCGACCGCGATGAAGAAGCGCTGCTGCGCTTCAGTCGCGGCGCCCAGGAGCAGGCGCGCAAAGCCGCGCAGGCACTTGGCTACTACCAGGCGCAGATCGACACGGAGGTCAAGCCCGCCAGCGAGGCTGACCGTTCCCCGCAACTGATCATCACCATCGACCCCGGCGAGCCGATTCGCCTGCGCAACGTGACCGTACGCATCGAAGGCCCCGCCAGCGAAATGAAGGCCTTTCGCGTTCCCGACAGCAAGGCCTTGCGCGCGGGCGAACAACTGAACCACGGCCATTACGAAGATGCCAAGCGGCTGATCCAGAACCAGGCATCGCGCTATGGCTTCTTCAGTGGGCGCTTCAGCCGCCAGCGCCTGGCGGTCGACCCCCAGGCGGGTGTGGCCGATATCGAACTGGTCTACCAGAGCGGCCCGCGCTATCACCTGGGCGCTGTCACCTTTGGTGGCGACACACCGCTGGACGACGACCTGCTGCAGCGCATGGTCTCGTTCAAGCCGGGTACACCTTACGACTCGGAACTGATCGCCGAGCTGAACAACGACCTGCAATCGAGCGGCTACTTCGAAGGCGTGCGCGTGGATGCGGCGCCCACCGCCGCCGTGGGCGAAGAAATTCCCGTGGATGTCCGCCTGGAAACCCGCAAGCCGCGCACCATGGGCCTGGGCCTGGGCTTCACGACCGACGTCGGGCCACGTGGCAAGGCCAACTGGACCCGCCACTGGGTCAACCCGCAGGGCCATAGCTACGGCTGGGAGACCGAACTGTCGGCGCCCCGGCAGAACGTCGGGCTTTGGTACGACATCCCCCTCGACCCACCGCTGACCGACAAGTTGCGCTTTGCTGGCGGCTACCAGAACGAAGAAATTGCCGGCACCGACACCCTCAGCAAACTGCTGACGGTGGGCCCCGAGTGGCACAGCAAGCTGCCAAGCGGCTGGCAGCGGGTGATCTCCCTCAAGTACCAGCGCGAGGAGTACCGCCTGGGTGATGACTCCGGGCTGAGCAACCTGCTGATGCCCGGCGTGAGTTACTCCTTCCTGCGCAGTGACAACCGCATCGATCCGCATAACGGCTACCGCCTGCAGTTCGATGTACAGGTGGCCAAGGAAGGGTTGGTCTCGGACACCAACCTGCTGCATGGCAACGTGCTGCTCAAGGGCCTGACCACGCTTGGCCGTGACCATCGCTTGCTAGGCCGGGTGCAGTTCGGTGGCAGCGCGACCAATGGCTTCAAGAACAACATTCCGCCGTCACTGCGCTTCTTCGCCGGTGGCGACCAGAGCGTGCGTGGCTATGACTACCAGACCCTGTCACCGAAGAACAGCGACGGCGACCGCATCGGCGGCCGCTACCTGGTCGCCGGCAGTGTCGAGTACCAGTATTCGCTGACCGAAAAGTGGCGGCTGGCAACCTTCGTCGACCAGGGCAACTCGTTCAACGACCTGGAGCTGCCAAGCCTCAAGACCGGTGTCGGTTTTGGCGTGCGCTGGGTGTCGCCGGTCGGGCCGCTGCGCCTGGACCTGGCCAAGGCGCTGGATGATGAAGGGGGAATTCGCCTGCACTTTTCCATGGGGCCTGAGCTGTGAAACGCGTGATCAAGTACATACTGGCGGGCCTGCTCGGGGTAGCCGCAAGCCTGGGCCTGGTACTCGGCCTGCTGCTGGGGACCGAAGCTGGCAGCCGCTGGGTGCTGAGCAAGGTGCCCGGGCTTGAGGTGGCTGACTTCCAGGGCCGCCTGGCCGGTAGCTGGCAAGCCAGCCGGCTGAGCTGGGCCGATGCCGGCAGCACGGTAGAGGTGCAGGCGCCGCTGCTGGCCTGGTCGCCGGCATGCCTGCTGCGCTCTACCTTGTGCATTGACCAGTTGCAGGCGCAGCGCATCGACATGGCCTTTGCGCCCAGCGGCGAATCGGCCGACAGCGGCCCGCTGCAGTTGCCAGCCCTACGCTTGCCGCTGGCCATCGAGCTGGGTGAGGTCAAGGTTGGCCAGGTGCGCCTGGATGGCAGCGACCTGCTTGGCGATTTGCAACTGGCGGCGCACTGGACCAGCACCGGGCTGCGCATCGACAGCCTGCACCTGCAGCGCGATGACCTGCAATTGAACCTGCAGGGCGACCTGCAGCCCGAAGCTGACTGGCCGGTGCAGCTCCAGGCGCAGCTGCAACTGCCAGCGGTGGACGGCAAACCGTGGCAGCTGGCGCTGACCGCCACCGGCGAGCTGCAGAAAACCCTGAAACTCGTCGGCACCAGCAGCGGTTACCTCGACGCCACGCTGAGCGGGCAATTGCAGGCGTTGGCCGAGCACCTGCCAGCGACCTTGCAGATCCGCTCCGAGGCATTCAAGCCGGCCGCCTCGTTGCCCGACACCGTGCAGTTCAACCAGCTCAAGCTCGATGCCAGCGGCGACCTGCGCAAGGGCTATCAACTTTCGGGGGCGGCCAGCCTGCCGGCCGAGCAGTCGCCGATCGCCTTGCTGTTGTCCGGGCTGGTCGACGGCAAAGGCGCCAGGCTCGATGCCCTGGACCTGAACGCCAGCGATACCCAGCAGGTCAAGTTGCAAGCCACCGCTGACTGGCAGCAAGGCCTGGTCGCCGATGCCCAGCTGGACTGGCAGGACTTCCCGTGGCTGCGCCTGTATCCACTGGAGACACCGCCCGAGGTCACCCTCAAGCGGTTCATGGCCCAGGTGCACTATCGCGATGGCAACTACCAGGGCACCTTCAATGGCGACCTGGATGGCCCGGCCGGCGCGTTCAGCCTGGCCAGCCCCTTCGAAGGTGACCTGAGCCAGGTGAAGCTGCCACAGTTGGCGCTGACCGCCGGGCAAGGCAAGGCTGCCGGGAGTGTCGCCGTGCGCTTTGCCGACACCCTGGCATGGGATGTCGACCTGCAGTTGTCGGCGCTCGACCCGGCCTATTGGCTGGCCGAGTTGCCGGGTACCCTGGCGGGGCCGCTGCGCAGCAAAGGCGAGATAAAAGGCGACGCGCTGAGCCTCGATGCCCGGCTTGACTTGAAAGGCCGCCTGCGCGGCCAACCGGCAATGCTCAAGGTCGAGGCCCAGGGGGCAGGGCAGAGCTGGACCCTGGGCGCCCTGGCAATCCAGCTGGGGGATAACCGCATCAATGGCAGCGGCAGCCTGCAGCAGCGCCTGGCCGGGCGGCTCGACCTCGACCTGCCGCGTCTCGGCCAGTTGTGGCCAAGGTTGCAGGGTCAGGTCAAGGGGCGGCTGGACGTCGCCGGCACCTTGCAGGCCCCGCAAGGTACGCTGACCCTGCAGGGCCAGCGGCTGGCCCAGGTGGAAAACCGCTTGCAGCAGCTGAACCTGGATGCCCGCCTGGACAACGCCCAGCGCGGCGTGATCGAACTCAAGGCCAGCGGCATTCACCTGGGTGAAACGGCCCTGGGGACTTTGCAGGCCAACGGCAAAGGTGACATTCGCCAGCAAGCCTTGACCCTGGCGCTGGACGGCCCGCAGCTCAAGCTCGACCTCGGCCTGGATGGCCAGTTGAACAAGGGGGACTGGCGTGGGCGCCTGGCCAGTGGGCGGATCCAGGCCGGCGGCCAGGACTGGCGCTTGCAGGCACCGGCGCGCCTGCAGCGGCTGGCCAGCGGCCAACTGGACTTTGCTGCGCACTGCTGGCGCTCCGGCCAGGCCAGCTTGTGTGGCGAGGACCAGCGCCTGGCCCCCGAGCCACGCTTGCGTTACCACCTCAAGCAGTTCCCGCTGGACAGCCTGGCCCAGTGGCTGCCGAAGGACTTCGCCTGGCAGGGCCTGCTCAATGCCGACATCAACCTGGACATCCCGGCCAGCGGCCCCAAGGGCAACATCGTCGTCGATGCCAGTGGCGGTACCCTGCGCGTGCGTGACAAGGACCGCTGGGTCGACTTCCCGTACCAGGCCTTGCGCCTGGACAGTACGCTGGCGCCACGGCGCGTCGATACTCGCCTGTCGTTCCGCGGCGAGCGCCTGGGCGAGCTGAACGTCAACACCCGCCTCGATCCACTGGGCAGGAACAAGCCGCTTTCGGGTGATTTTCGCCTGGCCGGCCTTGACCTGTCGGTGGTGCGCCCGTTCGTGCCCATGGTCGAGCGCCTGGCCGGGCAGCTCAATGGCAGCGGCCGGCTGTCGGGCACCCTGCTGGCGCCGCAGGTCAACGGCAACCTGATGCTCAGCGGCGGCGAAGTCAGTGGCGCCGAGCTGCCGGTGAGCCTCGAGGACCTGTCATTGCAGGCAGTGATTGCCGGCGAGCAGGTGCAGCTCAATGGCGGCTGGCACAGTGGCGAAGCGGGGCGCGGCCAGTTGAACGGCAACCTCACCTGGGGCCAGGCACTGGGCATGGACCTGCGCCTGCAGGGCCAGCAACTGCCCATCACGGTCGAGCCCTATGCGACACTGGAGGTCGCCCCGGACCTGACCTTGCGCCTGGTCGACGACAAGCTGGCGGTTACCGGCAAGGTACAGGTGCCCAAGGGCACGATCACCGTGCGTGAGCTGCCACCGTCTACCGTCAAGGTTTCGGATGACACGGTGATCGTCGGTCACCAGACCGAAGAGGGCAAGCCACCCATGGCGATGGCCATGGACATCGATGTGGAAGTGGGCCGCGACAAGCTTTCGTTCAGCGGCTTTGGTCTCAAGGCCAATCTGCTCGGCCATGTGCACATCGGCGACAACCTCGACACCCGTGGCGAGCTGAGCCTGGCCGACGGCCGCTATCGTGCCTACGGCCAGCGCCTGACCATCCGCCGGGCGCGGCTGCTGTTCGCAGGCCCGATCGATCAGCCGTATCTGGACATTGAAGCGATTCGCAAGGTCGACGATGTGATTGCCGGTATCCGCCTGAGCGGCAGTGCCGAGCAGCCCACCAGCAAAGTGTTCTCGGAGCCGGCCATGAGCCAGGAACAGGCGCTTTCGTACCTGGTACTGGGGCGGCCTCTGGGCGCTTCCGGCGAAGACAACAACATGCTCGCCGAGGCGGCCTTGGGCCTGGGCCTGGCGGGAAGCGCGGGCATCACCGGCAGCCTGGCCTCGAGCCTGGGCATCGACGACTTCCAACTGGACACCGAAGGTTCGGGCAATACCACCAGCGTGGTCGCCAGTGGCAACCTCACCGAGAAGCTGAGCCTGCGCTACGGGGTGGGGGTGTTCGAGCCCGCCAATACCATTGCATTGCGCTACAAGCTGAGCAAAAAGGTGTATCTCGAGGCTGCCAGCGGGCTGGCCAGCTCACTGGACATCTTCTACAAGCGCGACTTCTGAGCCTGCGCGGCGGCCGTCAACGCACGGTGGCCGCCTCGATGTATTCATTGGTATCGGGCGAGGGCGGCGGGCTGGGGGCGCGTACCGGGATGATCAGGCTGGTGTATTCCTCGATCAGCCGATTGAGGGCTTCCGGTGGCTCGCTGGCCTGGAACTGCATGCGGATCTGCACTTCATCGGGGTCACGGTTGTCGCCCTGACGGCCCTGGCCGCCGATGGTGACCTTGAAGCTCGCCGCCTTGTTTTCGCCTGCGGTCAGCAGTGCCTGCTGTGCTTCGGTACCTTTGACCCTTACCGAAAGGTCGACCTGCATGCGCTCGAGGGCCAGGCCCTTGGGCGACACCAGCGCGAACAGCGGCACGCGCATGATGTGCTGGCCGTCCATGGCCACTTCGACCATCTTGGCTTTCATGGGGCCGCCCAGCACCTCGGTGTCGCACTCGAAGAACTGGTCGAACAGGTTGATGTACTGTTGCGCGATCAGGCTGTTGGTAGCGCTGGCAGCTTCCTGCAGGCCACGGGTGATTTCGCGCAGGTCGATGGAAGTCATTGGGGCGGGGGATTTATCCAATGGTTCGACTCCTCAGGCCAGGTGGTGCCCCCCTGGTCAGGGGGGCTGTTCGGGGCGGGGAGGTGCGTCTCAAGCGGTTTCGGTGCCAAGGGCCGGGGCCCTGGCGGCCGCAGGGTGCCTCAAAGTATCGGCCTGGGAAATCACGTCCTCGCTTTCCAGTGTGGCGGTCTTGACCACGGTCGGCTTTGTCGCGGCGTCGGTCAGGAAGTCGATTACCCGCATCATCGCTTCAGGCGGGTCCTGGCGCTTCAAGGTGGTATTGAAGGCGTAGCGTGCGCGGGTATCAGTCTTGCGGGTTTGCGTGGACTTGTGGCTGACGCTGCCTTTCACGTTGAGCCTGAACGGCCCCCAGCCCAGCGATCCGCTTGCCTCAGCGCTCATGTCCTTGCTGGAAACGTCTTCCGACATCTGGTTGATGACCAGCTCGAACTCGACATTACCTTCTTCGATGGAAATGTTTGGGTGGGTGATTGCCGCGACAAGCGGCACTTTCATGGTCTTGCTGACCACGCCCTTGTACTCGCCTTGTTCGTCGACGATGGTTTCGTCGTAGTCGAACTGGATGGCCACGGCCTTGCCGTCCTGGACGCACACCTGCATCAGGAAGTCGGCGTAGGATTTGCTGGCGGTGACCTGGGCCTGGACCATGGCCTGCAGGGGGCCCGCGATCATGCGGTCCATCGGTAGGGCATTGATTACGGAGCCGATGAGGCTGTTATCTATCGACATGCTGGGGTCTCTTTCTGGTTGGGTTATACGTGGGCGTCAGTGTTGGTCACGATGCCGGCGCTTCAGCGAGCGCAATGTTCCTGGCGGCGAATGTTGCCGATCTGGCGCAGGCTCAGGCCGTACTTGTCGGCGAGCAGGCTGCGGGACAAGCCGTTTGCGCTTTCCTTCTGGATCTGCAGGTTGCGCAACTGGCGCATGAAATGGTCAGCCTTGGGGATTTCCAGGGCGACACCGGCAAAGCGCTTGATCAGCGCGTCGAGCGCTTCGGGCGGCAGCACGTCGGCAAGCTTGGTGCGCTCGCGGTGTTTGGGGATGTATTTGGGCCTGCCGCCATAGGCGCAGGTCAGCTGGTAGGCGTTGTCGATGCCGATGCAGTCGATCAGGGCTTGCAGCGAATGGGGCAGTTGGCTGATATCGATGCGGCTCAAGTCTGGCAGTTGCATATGGCGCTCCTTCGGGACGGATGGGCTGTGCTACACGATCACCAGCGGCGTTATGTCGAAGGTGTGACTGGATTTTCTGTGACGGCCGAGTCATGTCGCTAGGCGCCATATGGGTTGGGGCTTGTAGCTTCCGCGAACAGGTTTTGCAGGCAGCGATATCCGGTGTTGTAGGACATGGCTTCAATAATTGGCTGTAGCGGGCGATTTCCCATCAGGGAACTCCCTCTGTTGCGCATTGGGTGTGGTAACCCTCAATCACACGGATAGCTACTCAGCAGGCTGGCGCTGGGCAGGTACGCCTGGGGGGTATTGCGCATGCCTTGTGGCAGCGTGCGCCAATCGACCAGCAGGCACAGTGCATGAAGCGGCTGCCCGTCACGGTGGCCGATGACCTGGTCGGCAAAGTTGCGGCGGTACAGTGCCTGGGTCTGCTGCTGCGCTTGTACCTGGTCGGCCCGGGCCAGGGTTTGCCGGGCCAGTTCGGGCAGTTGCGCCGGGGGGACAGTGAAATGCACCGACGTACCGTTCGCCTGCAGGTAACCGGCCTGGCGCACGCGCTGCCACAGTTGTTGCCATTGGCTGGCCCCGGCACTGGCAGCCAGTTCGCGGCCCAGTTCGAGCAGTTGCTCGGTCGGGGTCTGGCGGGTGTCCAGCGCTTGGAGGGAAAAGGGGGTCAGCAACAGCGACGCGAACAGAAGGGGTTTGTACATGGTGCCTCCGGCATGGGTGCTTGGAAGCCCCATGCTTTCAGGCCGGCGCCGCCCCACCCAGCAGGAAATGCAGCGCCGGGGCCTATGGCCGTTGTATCATTGCCGCGGCTCGTTGCGAGCCATTTGCCCCTGATGTTGCAAGGAACCTTCGATGACACACGTGCAGCGCCTCAAATATTCCCTTCTGATCATCCTGGTGGTACTGGGCCTGATGCTGGGCCTGTCTCACCTGCAGAAGCAGGGCACGATCAGTGAGCAGACCTTCCAGATGCTGGCCATCGCCATCGCCGTGGTGGTCGTGGTGATCAACGGCATCCTGCGGCGCAAGGTCAAGCCCTGATCCTGGCGGGCCGGCCAGGCATGGCCGGCCATGCGCTCAGCGCACAGGCGTTCGCTCCAGCACCGCGCGTGCCTGCGGGTCGAGGCTGTAGCATTTGTCGCTGCCCAGCTGGATGACGCCCTCGCTGCACAGCCGCTTCAGCACTTCGCGCACGCTCAGGAACGACAGCGGAATATCCAGCTGTTCCAGCTGTGCGTGCACGCCGCGCACGCCAATGCTGCGGCCATTGCGGTCGGCGGCGTGCAAGGCATCGATGACCTTGAGGCGGATCAAGCTGGTACGCAGGCCGAAACTGCGCAACAGCTCGCGAATCTGTTCGTTGCCGATGCGTTCGTCAGCCAAAACGTCCTGTTCCGTGGGCGCTTTGCCTGGGACGCGCCCAGCCTGGATCTCGGGTTGCGGGTTGTACATGTGAATGCTCCTTTTCGTGGACGAACCCGAAATTTGGGTGCCTCACTTACTAGGACGAATGAGAACGGAAAAACTGCAGCCCAGTCGCAAAAAAAAGCCTGGCTCTGTTCAAGACGTTATATTTCAAGACGTTCCATTGCCTTGTAATACGTAAAATTTTCATCTGGCCATTCGTCTGATCGGGATGACCCCCGAAGCCGAGGAGTGCCCGTGTTTCAACTTTCCCGTCCCATGAATTGCGTTGGCCTGGCCACCGCGCTGGTAGCCTTCAACGTCGGCGCAGCGCCGGTGCAGTCCGCCGCAGCCGATGCCAGTGCGCAGATTCGCCGAACCAGTTACGGGGTGCCGCACATCGTGGCCAAGGACGAGCGCGGCCTGGGCTATGGCATCGGGTACGCCTACGCCCAGGACAACCTGTGCTTGCTGGCCAATGAAGTGCTGACGGTGAGTGGCGAGCGCTCACGCTACTTCGGTGCCAAGGGCAAGACCCTGGAACAGCGTGAAAACCTGGCCAGCGATGTGTTCTTCGCCTGGCTCAACACGCCGGCGGCAGTCGATGCGTTCTTGCAGGCGCAGCCGGCCCCGGTACAGGCGCTGCTGGCAGGTTATGCCAGTGGCTACAACCGGGCGCTGGCCGAGCGCCGCAGCCAGGGTCTACCCGCCGAATGTGGCAACGGCGAGTGGCTGCGGCCGATCAGCAGCGAGGATCTGGTCAGGCTGACCCGTCGGTTACTTGCCGAAGGCGGTGTCGGGCAGTTCGTCGAAGCACTGGCAGGGGCGCAACCGCCAACGCTGGCCAGCCAGCAGGCGCCGGCAGGGTTTGCTGCGGCGCTGGCCATGCAGCAACGCTTTGCCACGGAGCGCGGTAGCAACGGGGTGGCTGTCGGCGCCAGGCGTTCGGCCAATGGCCGCGGCTTGTTGCTGGCCAACCCGCACTTCCCGTGGATGGGCGGCATGCGCTTCTATCAGATGCAGCTGACCATTCCCGGCCAGCTCGATGTGATGGGGGCGGCATTGCCGGGCCTGCCGGTGGTCAACATCGGTTTCAACCAGCATCTGGCCTGGACGCACACCGTCGATACGTCGAAGCACTTTACCCTGTACCGCCTGCAACTCGACCCCAAGGACCCGACCCGCTACCTGCTCGATGGCAAGTCGCTGCCGCTGAACCGGCAAACCGTCAGTGTTGCGGTCAAGGCCGAGGATGGCAGCCTGAGCCAGGTCCAGCGCCAGGTCTACAGCTCGCAGTTCGGCCCGGTGGTGCAATGGCCGGGGCGCCTGGACTGGGATGCGCATGCCGCCTACAGCCTGCGCGACGCCAACCTCGAGAACACCCGGGTGTTGCAGCAGTGGTACCAGATCAACCGCGCCGACAGCCTTGCGAAGTTGAAGGGGTCGATCGAACAGCTGCAGGGCATACCCTGGGTCAACACGCTGGCGGTGGACCAGCCAGGCAAGGCCTTGTACCTGAACCAGTCAGTGGTGCCTTATGTGGATCAGCAACTGCTGAGTGAGTGCAGCAACCCGCAGGCACAAGGGCGCCTGGTGGTACTGGATGGCTCACGCAGCGCCTGCCAGTGGAAGGTCGATGCGCAGGCCGCACAGCCGGGGATCTTCCCTGCGCGGCTACTGCCGAGCCTGGAGCGCGAAGACTTCGTGCAGAATTCCAACGACACGGCCTGGATGGCCAACCCGGCGCAGCCGTTGACCGGGTATTCGCCGCTGGTCAGCCGCGATGACCAGCCGCTGGGCATGCGTGGCCGCTTTGCCCTGCAACGCCTGCAGGGTACGGCCCGCCTGGGTGCTGACGACCTGCAGCGCATGGTGACAGATGACGAGGTCTACCTGGCCAGCCTGTTACTGCCTGACCTGCTGCAGTGGTGCAAGGGCGCCGACGCGGATGTGCGGGCTGTGTGCAGCAGCCTGGCGGCCTGGAATGGCAAGGCTGACGTGGATAGTGGCATTGGCCTGGTGCATTTCCAGAACCTGTTCGATGCCATGGCCGAGCACCCGGAAAGCTGGCGGGTGGCCTTTGACCCGGCCGATCCGCAGCATACCCCGCGTGGGTTGGCGGTCGAGCAAGCAGCTGTGCGCAAACTGCTGCACCAGGCCGCGCTGGCTTCGCTCAAGCAGGTGAGTGACAGCGGTATAACGGGGGAGGCGCGTTGGGGGCAGGTGCAACAGGCAAGTGATGGCACGCCGGTGCCGGGTGGCCCGCAGGCGTTGGGCGTGTACAACGCGATCTACAGCGTCCCGCATGGGCAGGGCAAGCGACTGGTGGTCAGTGGTACCAGCTACCTGCAACTGGTCAGCTTTACCGACAAGGGGCCAGAGGCCCGTGGGCTATTGGCGTTTTCCCAGTCGAGTGAAGCGGCTTCGGTGCATGCCAGTGACCAGACCAGGGCGTTTGCGGCCGGGCAACTGGCGGTGATTCCGTTTACCGAGGCGCAGATCAAGGCTGATCCCGAGTACCGGGAAGTGGTGATCAGCGAGGGAGACACGGGGGCGGTGGTCAGCCGGCCTTGAGGCGTTAGCCTGTGCCGGCCTCTTCGCGGGTAAACCCGCTCCCACAGGTATCGCGGCGCATTCAGCCCTGTGCATTACCTGTGGGAGCGGGTTTACCCGCGAAGAAGGCGACTCGGTTGGTCAGGAAAACTCGAACGGCGCCAGCTGAAACCCTTGCTCGTCGACCTGCAAGGCCCAGCCGCGGCGGTCCCAGTCGCCCAGCACGATACGCCGTGCCGGTTGCCCGTCCACCACCAGCTTGTGTATCGCCGGCCGATGGGTATGCCCATGCACCAAGGTATGTACACCATGCGCCGCCATCACCTTCGGTACTTCCTCCGGCGTGACATCGACGATCTCGGTGGACTTCATCCGCGTTTGCGTGCGGCTTTCGCTGCGTAGCTTGCGCGCCAGCTTGTAGCGGGCCGACAGCGGCAGGTGGCGTAGAATCCACAAACTCAGCGGGTTGCGCAGCAAGCGGCGCATTTTCATATAGGCCAGGTCGCGGGTGCACAGGGTATCGCCATGCATCAGCAGTACCTGCTCACCCCCCAGCTTGATCACGCTGGGATCGTGCAGCAAGGTGCAGCCTGCAGCGTCGCAGAAGGCCTGGCCAATCAGGAAATCACGGTTGCCATGCATCAGGTAGATGGCCGTGCCGCTGTCGCTCAGCCGACGCATGGCCTGGCAGACCGAGTGCTGGAAGGGCGTCATGGCATCGTCGCCGATCCAGGCTTCGAAGAAGTCGCCAAGGATGTACAACGCCTTGGCGTGGCGGGCACGGCCATCGAGCAGATCAAGAAACGCCCGGGTAATGTCCGGGCGTTCTTCTTGCAGGTGCAGATCGGAGATCAGCAGGATCACTCAATGATCTCGGCTTTCTCGATGATTACGTCTTCTTTCGGCACATCCTGGTGACCAGCCTTGGAACCGGTGGCGACCTTTTCGATGGCGTCGACGATTTCACGGCCTTCGATCACTTCGCCGAATACCGCGTAACCCCAGCCCTGCACGTTCTTGCCGCTGTGGTTGAGGAAGTCGTTGTCGGAGGCGTTGATGAAGAACTGCGCCGAGGCGGAGTGCGGCTCCATGGTGCGGGCCATGGCGATGCTGTACTTCTTGTTCTTCAGGCCGTTGTCAGCTTCGTTCTGGATGCTGGCGCGGGTTTTCTTCTGGTTCATGCCCGCTTCGAAGCCGCCGCCCTGGATCATGAAACCTTTGATCACACGGTGGAACACGGTGCCATCGTAGTGGCCTTCCTTGACGTACTGAACGAAGTTTTCGGTAGTCAGTGGCGCTTTCTCGGCGTCCAGTTGCAGGACGATATCGCCGTGGTTGGTGCTCAGTTTGACTTTGGACATGCTGAAACTCGCTCTTTCAAGGCAATCAGAAATTGGGGTGCGCAGGGCGCGGGTTATCACCTGACGCAGGATCAGGCGATCACGACACATGGCGCGCACCGGCCATTTTGCCAGGCTGCGGCAAAAAGCCGTGATAAATCACGCCAGTTTGTCCGGGCCCGACTGTCAGCAGCTTGACTGCTTCGGCTATGATAGGCCCTTTGATTCAATCGGCCTACCCAGGCCGGACACGTGCATTCAAGGATCCTATGAGCAAGCCCACTGCCGACAACGCGCCCAACGCCGCTGCCAAAGGCGCCCCCGCTGTCCCTGCGAACTTCCTGCGGCCGATCATCCAGGCCGACCTGGACTCGGGCAAGCACAGCAGCATCGTCACCCGTTTCCCGCCGGAGCCCAATGGCTACCTGCACATCGGTCACGCCAAGTCGATCTGCGTCAACTTCGGCCTGGCCAAGGAATTCGGGGGCGTCTGCCACCTGCGTTTCGACGATACCAACCCGGCCAAGGAAGACCAGGAGTACATCGACGCCATTCAGAGCGATGTCAAGTGGCTGGGCTTCGACTGGGCCGGTGACGTGCGCTACGCCTCGAACTACTTCGACCAGCTGCACGACTGGGCGGTCGAGCTGATCAAGCGTGGCAAGGCCTACGTCTGCGACCTTACCCCTGAGCAGGCCAAGGAATACCGCGGCAACCTCAAGGAACCGGGCAAGAACAGCCCGTTCCGCGAGCGCAGCGTTGACGAGAACCTCGACCTGTTCGCCCGCATGAAGGCCGGCGAGTTCAAGGATGGCGAGCGCGTGCTGCGGGCCAAGATCGACATGGCCTCGCCGAACATGAACCTGCGCGATCCGATCCTGTACCGTATCCGCCATGCCCACCACCACCAGACCGGTGACAAGTGGTGCATCTACCCGAACTACGACTTCACCCACGGCCAGTCGGACGCGATCGAAGGCATTACCCACTCGATCTGCACCCTGGAGTTCGAAGGGCATCGTCCGCTGTACGACTGGTTCCTCGACAACCTGCCGGTGCCGGCACACCCGCGCCAGTACGAGTTCAGCCGCCTGAACCTGAACTACACCATCACGTCCAAGCGCAAGCTCAAGCAGCTGGTCGACGAAAAGCACGTCGAAGGCTGGGACGACCCACGCATGTCGACCCTGTCCGGCTTCCGTCGCCGTGGCTACACCCCGGCCTCGATCCGCAACTTCTGCGAAATGATCGGTACCAACCGTTCCGACGGCGTGGTCGACATGTCGATGCTCGAGTTCAGCATCCGTGACGACCTGGACCGCACCGCGCCGCGCGCCATGTGCGTGCTGCGCCCGCTGAAAGTGGTCATCACCAACTATCCGCAAGGCCAGGTCGAGCAGCTGGAACTGCCGCGCCACCCGAAGGAAGACATGGGCGTGCGCGTGCTGCCGTTCTCCCGTGAGCTGTACATCGACCGCGACGACTTCATGGAAGAGCCACCGAAGGGCTACAAGCGCCTGGAACCGGGCGGTGAGGTGCGCCTGCGTGGCAGCTACGTGATCCGCGCCGACGAGGCGATCAAGGATGCCGACGGCAACATCGTCGAGCTGCGCTGCTCGTACGACCCGGACACCCTGGGCAAGAACCCCGAAGGCCGCAAGGTCAAGGGCGTGATCCACTGGGTGCCGGCCGAGGGCAGCGTCGAGTGCGAAGTGCGCCTGTACGACCGCCTGTTCCGCTCGGCGAACCCGGAAAAGACCGAAGAGGGCGGCAGCTTCCTGGACAACATCAACCCAGGCTCGCTGCAAGTGCTCAGCGGCTGCCGTGCCGAGCCGTCGCTGGCCCAGGCGCAGCCCGAGGACCGCTTCCAGTTCGAACGCGAAGGCTACTTCTGCGCCGACCTGAAGGACAGCCAGCCGGGTCGCCCGGTGTTCAACCGCACTGTCACCCTGCGTGACTCCTGGGGCAGCTGAGGAACCGCCGTGCTTACCATCTACAACACGCTGAGCAAAGCGAAGGAAGTCTTCAAGCCGCTGGATGGCAACAAGGTGCGCATGTACGTGTGCGGCATGACCGTATATGACTACTGCCACCTCGGCCACGGCCGCAGCATGGTGGCCTTCGACCTGGTCACCCGTTGGCTGCGCAAGAGCGGCTACGAGCTGACCTACGTGCGCAACATCACCGACATCGACGACAAGATCATCAACCGGGCCAATGAGAACGGCGAAAGCTTCGATGCCCTGACCGCCCGCATGATCGACGCGATGCACGAAGACGAGCGCCGCCTGAACATCCTTCCGCCGGACCAGGAGCCGCGTGCCACCGACCATATCGCCGGCATGCACGCGATGATCCAGACCCTGATCGACAAGGGTTATGCCTACGCACCGGGCAATGGCGACGTGTACTACCGCGTTGGCAAGTTCGTCGGTTACGGCAAGCTGTCGCGCAAGAAGATCGAAGACCTGCGCATCGGTGCCCGTATCGAGGTCGACGAAGCCAAGCAGGACCCGCTGGACTTCGTGCTGTGGAAGGGCGTCAAGCCGGGCGAGCCGAGCTGGGAATCGCCGTGGGGGCCGGGGCGTCCGGGCTGGCACATCGAATGTTCGGTGATGTCCACCTGCTGCCTGGGTGAAAGCTTCGACATCCACGGCGGCGGTAGCGACCTGGAGTTCCCGCACCACGAGAACGAGATCGCCCAGAGCGAGGCAGCCACCGGCAAGCAGTACGCCAACGCCTGGATGCACTGCGGCATGATCCGTATCAATGGCGAGAAGATGTCCAAGTCGTTGAACAACTTCTTCACCATTCGCGACGTGCTCGAGAAGTACCACCCGGAAGTGGTGCGCTACCTGCTGGTGGCCAGCCACTACCGCAGCGCGATCAACTACTCGGAAGACAGCCTGCGCGATGCCAAGGGCGCACTGGAGCGCTTCTACCACGCCTTGCGTGGCTTGCCACGGGTGGCGGCCAAGGGTGGCGAAGAGTTTGTCGAGCGCTTCAGCGTGGCCATGAACGACGACTTCGGCACCCCCGAGGCCTGCGCCGTGCTGTTCGACCTGGTGCGCGAGATCAACCGCCTGCGCGACAGCGACGTGGAGGCCGCTGCCGGCCTGGCCGGTCGCCTGCGCGAGCTGGGTGATGTGCTGGGTGTTCTGCAGCTGGAAGCCGATGACTTCCTGCGTGCCGGTGCCGAAGGCAAGGTGGATGCCGCTGAGGTCGAGGGCTTGATCCAGGCGCGCCTGCAGGCGCGTGCGGACAAGAACTGGGCCGAGTCCGACCGCATTCGCGACCAGTTGACCGCCATGGGTGTGGTGCTGGAAGACAGCAAGGGCGGCACTACCTGGCGTCTGGCTGACTGATCGATGCCATTGGGGCTGCTTTGCAGCCCTTCGCCGGCAAGCCAGCTCCCACAGGAACAGCGCAATACTGAAGAACTGCGCAGTCCCTGTGGGAGCTGGCTTGCCGGCGATGGGCCGCATAGCGGCCCCAGCTTCTATTTGGCTAGCCCGGTGAGCGGGCAGTGCAGTACCAGCCTCGCTCCACCCAGCTCGCTTTGCCCCACCTCCAGCCCGAACCCATGCAGGTCGACGATCGCCGCAACGATCGACAACCCCAGCCCGAACCCCGCATGGCGGTGGCCTTCCTCACTGCGATAGAAGCGCTTCAACACCGCAGCACGCTCTTCTTCCGGAATACCAGGCCCGCTGTCCTCGATGGCCAGGTGCACGCCTTGCTCGTCCTGCGTCGCGCTAATCCGCACCTGCCCACCCTCGGGGGTGAACTTGATACCGTTGCCCACCAGGTTGGCCAATGCCTCGAACAGCAGTTCGCGGTCACCGTGCAATGCCGGCAGTTCAGCGGGCTGCTGCAGTTCCAGGCGAATGCCACCATCCTCGGCCAACGGCAAGTAGAAATCATGCAGCTCCACCAGCAGTTCGTGCGGGTCGAGCTGGACGAAACCGGCCCGTCGCTGGCGGTCTTCCAGCTCGCTGATGCGCAACAAACCGCGAAAACGCGCCATCAGGGTGTCGGTTTCGCCGATGGCCTGGTCCAGTGCCTCGGCCTGGGTGGAGTCGACGTCACTTTGCTGGCGAATGCGGTACAGCTGGGCGCGCAGGCGCGTGAGCGGGGTGCGCAGGTCGTGGGCGATGTTGTCGCACACGCCCTTGACCTCGTGCATCAGCCGCTCGATGCGGTCGAGCATGGCATTGACGATGGCCGCCAGCATGTCCAGCTCGTCACGCCGGGCCGACAGCGGCAGGCGGTGGGTAAGGTCGCCGGCGACGATCAATTCGGCCTGGGCCTGGATCGCGCGAATGCGCTTGAGCGGGCGACGCCTCAGCAGGTACCAGCCGGCAAAGCCCGGGATCAGGGTTAGCGAGATCCCCCAGAGCAGGGCATGCAGGATGATCCGGGTGACCACGAACAGCGAGCCGTTATCGCGCACCAGCACCAGCCAACGGCCATCCTGCACCTTGATCGCCACCGCGTCGCAGCTGTCGCGCGGCATGTGCGGGTCGTCGGCGTCCAGGCAGCGCTTGAGTTCGTGAACCTTGCCGTCCAGCCCCAGCTCTGGCGGGATGGCACGAATGCGCCCGCCGATCGGGTTGAGCTGGCTGTCGAACAGGCCGTAGGCGTCGAAGCTGCGTTCTTCGAAGGCCTGGCTGGCGACCAGCGCGTCGTCCAGCTGTTTGCCGCTCATGTGCGCGAACAGGTGTTGGCGCTGCAGCATGGAATGGCGGGTAAGTTTGTTCAGGTAGCTGGACACCTCGAAATACAGCACCCCCATGAGGATGCTGCTCCAGGCCACGAACAGAAAGCTGTACAGCGCCAGCAGGCGGCTGGTCGAGGAGCTCCAGCCCTTAGACGGGTTCAGCAATGGCATAGCCGGAGCCCCGTACCGTACGGATCAGCGGCGACTGGCCGGGGGAGTCGATTTTCTTGCGCAGGCGGCCGATGTGCACATCGATCAGGTTGGTGCCCGGGTCGAAGTGATAGCCCCAGACTTCCTCGAAAATCATCATCCGCGTAATCACCTGGCCGCTATGGCGCATCAGGTACTCCAGCAGCTTGTACTCGGTGGGCAGCAGGTTGAGGGTCTGTTCGCCACGGCGGGCCTCGTGGCTGATCAGGTCCAGTTGCAGGTCGGCGACCTGCAGGCGAGTCTGGGTCATAGGCACACTGTTGCGGCGCAGCAGCACTTCGACTCGCGCGGCCATCTCGTCGGAGGCGAACGGTTTGGTCAGGTAGTCGTCACCCCCGGCACGCAGGCCGCGCACCCGCTCGTCGACGTCGGAGAGGGCGCTGATCATCAGGATCGGCGTGGCGATCTTGAGGCTGCGCAGGGTGGTGACGATGGTCAGGCCATCGACCTCGGGCAGCATGCGGTCCAGGGTGATCAGGTCGTAGCCGCCGGCAATGGCCTTGGCCAGGCCTTCACGGCCGTTGTCGGCCCAATCCACGTCGAGGCCGTGGCTGGTAAGTTCGGCGACGATTTCCTGGCCGGTGACGGCGTCGTCTTCGATGGTCAGTACGCGAGGCATGCTGGTTCCCGGGCATCTAATGGAGACTTGATTGTGCCAAAGAATAGCCAAACGGCGATTTAAGAAAAATTCATCTGGCGCGTTTTGCCTGCACTGGCCTCTTCGCGGGTAAACCCGCTCCCACAGGTGCAGCGTCGCCCCCGAGGGCGGTGACATCCCTGTGGAGCGGGTTTACCCGCGAAGCAGGCACCGCGCTGTTTCAGCGCGCGCCAATCCCCTCGGCATGCATGATCTGCGCAATGATCGGCACCGGGGTCATCAGGTGCGAACGCATCATGGCACTGGCGCGCTTGGCGTCGCGGGCGAGGATCACCTCGACCAGTGCGGCATGCTCCTGGCGCTTGAGCTCCAGGGCCTGTTCCGAAAACACCGTCTGGGTCAGCCAAAGATGCCGGTAGCGCTCGGCCTGGTCGAACAGGTAGGTGCGCGCCTGCAGCAGGTGCTTGGAGCCGCAGCCCGAGGCAATGGCCGTATGGAACGCCTTGTGCCGCTCGTCCCATACATCCAGGCGCTGCTCGCGGGTCTTCACTTCCACCACCTTGGCCAGGGTATGCGAGTGGGCCAGTACCGACGCTTCCCAGGCGTCGTCGCCACGCTCGATGGCCAGGGTGATGATCATCGCCTCCAGGTTGGCGCGGGCATCGTAGATGTCGTTCATCTCGTCCAGCGACATGGGCGCCACGCGGTAACCCTTCTGGCTGATAGCGTTGACCAGGTGCTCGGCCACCAGCTGCGACAATGCTTCGCGCAGCGGGCCCACGCCCAGGTCGTAGCGTTCCTTCAAGGTGCTCATCAGCAGCTTTTCACCGGGCTTGAACACGCCGCGGATGATGTCCTTCTTGAGCCTCTCATACCCGCTGAATGCTGAGTTTTGTCGGGGGGCGAGCGCTTCCAAGGTCCTGTTCCTCAAACGGTTTTGTCGATCATACCGAAAGCGTTCGCTGGCGAAAAACAATGGACAAACACGTCTTTTGTCGTTGTTAAATAAAAATGTAGACATTTTGTAGTTATGGCGATAATTTTACCTCGCCCGCACTGATCCAGGTCATGACCGGACGGCGCCACTCACTTTCTCTGCCAGGACACAGCCATGAACGCTTTTACGCAGATCGACGAACTTGTGATGCCACTGCCGCTCGAACCGCGTGGTTACACCATCGCCCCCTCGAAACAGTCGCCGCGCCTGCTTGAACTCACCTTCGCCCGTGAAACGGTCGAAGCGTTCGTCCAGGCGGTTGCCCAGTGGCCGGTGCAGGCGCTGGAGTACAAGTCGTTCCTGCGCTTCCGGGTTGGCGAGATCCTCGACGAGCTGTGCCAAGGCACCCTGCGGCCGGTGCTGCTCAATACCATCCTCAACCGCGCCAGCGGCGGCATGCTGATCACCCCGGTCGGCCTGGATGACGTGAGCCAGGCCGAGGACATGGTCAAGTTCACCACCGCCTGCGCACACCTGATCGGGCGCTCCAACTACGACGCCATGAGCGGCCAGTTCTATGCCCGCTTCGTGGTGGTCAACACCGACAACTCCGACAGCTACCTGCGCCAGCCGCACCGGGTCATGGAGCTGCACAACGATGGCACCTTCGTCGACCAGATCACCGACTACGTGCTGATGCTGAAGATCGACGAAAAGAACATGGAAGGCGGCAATTCGCTGCTGCTGCACCTGGACGACTGGGAGCAGTGCGACGAATTTTTCCGCCACCCGCTGGCCCGTCGCGAAATGCGCTGGACCGCACCGCCGAGCAAGAAGGTCTCCGAGGATGTGTTCCACTCGGTATTCGACACCGATGCCGAAGGCCGCCCGACCATGCGCTACATCGACCAGTTCGTGCAGCCGGAAAACTACGAGGAGGGCATCTGGCTGAACGCCTTGTCCGAATCGCTGGAAGGCAGCGAGAATAAGCTTTCGGTACCGGTTGGCGTGGGTAGCTTCCTGCTGATCAACAACCTGTTCTGGCTGCATGGCCGCGACCGCTTCACGCCGCACGAAGGCCTGCGCCGCGAGCTGATGCGCCAGCGCGGTTACGTGGCCTTCCCCAAGCCGCTGTACCAGCGCGGGCAATAATGACAGGGCGCGGGGCGGGCGCCCGCCCAGCGTCTTTGTACAAAACGATGCCACCAGGGCCCGCGCGGGCCGTGGTGAGCCAGTCAGGCAATGCCTGCGTGTGAGGTAAGGCTGTGTACGATTTCATCATCATTGGCGGTGGCATTGTGGGCATGTCCACGGCCATGCACCTGATCAAGGTCTACCCGGATGCGAAGATTCTCCTGTTGGAGAAAGAGTCCGGCCCGGCCCGCCACCAGACCGGCCACAACAGCGGCGTGATCCACGCCGGCGTGTATTACACCCCCGGCAGCCTCAAGGCGCGCTTCTGCCTGGAAGGCAACAAGGCCACCAAGGCCTTCTGCACCCAGCACGGTATTCGCTTCGATGAGTGCGGCAAGCTGCTGGTGGCCACCAACGACCTGGAAATGCAGCGCATGAAGGCGCTGTGGGAGCGCACCGCGGCCAATGGCCTGGAGCGCTACTGGTTGTCTGCGGGGGAGCTGCGCGAGCGCGAGCCCAATATTGTTGGCATGGGCGGCATCTTCGTGCCCTCCAGCGGCATCGTCAATTACGCCGAAGTGACTGCGGCCATGGGTGCCGAGTTTCAGCGCGCCGGCGGTGAAATCCGCTATGGCACCGAGGTGGTCGGCCTGCAGGAGCTGGCCAGCGAAGTGATCGTGCGCACGCGTGGCGAGCATCGTGACGACGAGTTGCGCAGCCGTTTCCTGGTGACCTGCTCGGGTCTGATGGCCGACCGCGTGGTGAGCATGCTGGGCTTGCGTACCGAGTTCGTCATCTGCCCGTTCCGGGGCGAGTATTACCTTCTGCCCAAGCAGCACAACCAGATCGTCAACCACCTGATCTACCCGATTCCCGACCCGTCCATGCCGTTCCTGGGCGTGCACCTGACACGCATGATCGACGGCACGGTCACCGTTGGCCCCAACGCCGTGCTGGCGATGAAGCGCGAGGGCTACCGCAAGAGCGATGTCAGCCCGGCCGACCTGTTCCAGACCCTGACCACCCCTGGCATCCTCAAGGTGCTGGCGAAGAACTTCCGCCCTGGCCTGATCGAGATGAAGAACTCGCTGTTCAAGGGTGGCTACCTCAAGCAGGTACAGAAGTACTGCCCGAGCATCACCAAGGCCGACCTCACGCCATACCCGGCCGGCGTGCGTGCCCAGGCCGTTTCGCGTGACGGCAAGCTGATCGACGACTTCCTGTTCGTCAACACCGCTCGCAGCGTCAATGTGTGCAATGCACCGTCGCCGGCCGCCACCTCCGCCATCCCGATCGGTGCCTACATCGTCGACAAGGTATGCGAGCAGGTCGGCCGCCAAGGCGGCAGTTTCCCCAAGGCCGACCTGGCGCCTCGCCAGCGGGCTGGCGGCTGACTTACCCGTAATACGTTCTGCGGTTTCGTTTTACTCAACCCGTACTGCCCTACTCACCATCTGGGGCAGGGCGGGCTTTTTCGCGCCTGCGTCGGTGACGTGCAAGCCGGCGGCCCCTGCGTGGGCATGACAAAAACAACAAGGTAGCGCCATGCAAACCCACAAGAACAATTTGAGTCATGGATTGAAATCCAGGCATGTCACCATGCTGTCCATTGCCGGCGTGATCGGTGCCGGCCTGTTCGTCGGCTCCGGCCGTGCGATTGCCGAAGCAGGGCCCGCCACCATCCTGGCCTATATCCTGGCCGGTGCGCTGGTGGTGCTGGTGATGCGCATGCTGGCCGAAATGGCCGTTGCCTCACCGGACACCGGTTCGTTCTCGACCTATGCCGACCTCGCCATCGGCAAGTGGGCCGGCTACACCATCGGCTGGCTGTACTGGTGGTTCTGGGTACTGATCATCCCCATCGAGGCCAATATCGCCGCCACCATCATCAATTCCTGGGTCCCGCAGCTGGAGATCTGGGTCTTGTCGTTGGTGATTACCCTGTTGCTGACCGCCACCAACCTGTTCAGCGTGAAGAACTACGGTGAGTTCGAGTTCTGGCTGGCGCTGGTGAAGGTGGTGGCCATTGTCGGCTTCATCGCACTGGGGGTGTGCGCCATCTTCGGCCTGTTGCCAGGCTCTGGTGTCAGCGGGGTGTCGCGCCTGTGGGACAATGGCGGCTTCATGCCCAACGGTTTTGGTGCGGTGCTCAGCGCCATGCTGATTACCATGTTCTCGTTCCTCGGTGCCGAGGTGGTGACCATCGCCGCGGCCGAGTCGGACGAAGCAGGCAAGCATATTTCCAAGGCCACCAACTCAGTGATCTGGCGAATCACCCTGTTTTATATCCTGTCGATCTTCATTGTCATTGCGTTGGTGCCGTGGACTGACCCGCGCCTGGCCACCGAGGGGTCCTATGTCACGGTGCTGGACACCCTGGGCGTGCCGAATGCCAAGGCCATCATCGACTTCGTGGTGCTGACGTCGGTGACCAGTTGCCTCAACTCGTCGCTGTATACCGCTTCGCGCATGGTCTACTCGCTGAGCCGCCGCGGTGATGCGCCGGCCTGTGCCCAGGTGACCAGCCGCAGCGGCACCCCCGTGGTAGCTGTGCTGCTGTCCACTGGCGCAGCTTTCTTGGCCGTGATCGCCAATTACCTGGTACCGGCCAAGGTGTTCGGCTTCCTCATGGCAAGCTCCGGCGCCATTGCATTGCTGGTGTACCTGGTTATCGCCGTTTCCCAGCTGCGCCTGCGCCAGCGCCTGACTGCACAGGGCAAGACATTGGGCTACCGCATGTGGCTGTTCCCGTGGCTGACGTGGGGCGTGATCCTGTTCATCAGTGGCGTGCTGGTGCTGATGCTGTTCCGCCCGGACCACCGCCTGGAAGTGGTATCGACCATGGTGCTGGCGGTGCTGGTGGTGTGTTCGGGCCTTCTGGTCACACGGCGCCGGGCGCGCGAGGTGGTGGTTGGCCGCGTAGGGCAGGGCGCCTGAGCCGTTCGGCCTGAAGACAGACGAGCAAGTCGCATCAGGCTGTGAGAGGATGTCCGCCATCACAGCCAGGACCCCGAACGCAGCCTGATGAAGACACCCAAAAGAATCGAACCCCTGATCGAAGACGGCCTGGTCGACGAAGTACTGCGGCCGTTGATGAGTGGCAAGGAAGCCGCCGTGTATGTCGTGCGTTGTGGCAACCAGGTGCGCTGCGCCAAGGTTTATAAAGAAGCCAACAAGCGTAGTTTCCGCCAGGCGGCCGAGTACCAGGAGGGCCGT
This sequence comes from Pseudomonas sp. NLJ1, assembly GCF_049486705.1. NCBI lineage: Bacteria > Pseudomonadati > Pseudomonadota > Gammaproteobacteria > Pseudomonadales > Pseudomonadaceae > Pseudomonas > Pseudomonas sp. NLJ1. The sequence goes on from NZ_CP137735.1 coordinate 5,418,278, forward strand.
AAGGTCCGCAACAGCCGTCAGGCCCGGGCCATGGCCAAGGGCAGCAAGTACGGCCGCAAGGAAGCCGAAGACGCCTGGCAGAACGCCGAAGTGGCGGCGCTGTTCCGCCTGGCCGGCGCTGGTGTGAGGGTTCCCAAGCCCTACGATTTCCAGGATGGCGTACTGTTGATGGAGCTGGTGACCGATGCCGACGGTGACGCGGCCCCGCGCCTGAACGATGTGCACCTCGAGGCCGAGGATGCCCGGGCGTTCCACGCCTTCGTCATTCGCCAGATCGTGCTGATGCTGTGTGCCGGGCTGGTGCATGGCGACCTGTCGGAGTTCAACGTGCTGCTTGGCCCGGACGGGCCGGTGATCATCGACCTGCCGCAGGCGGTGGATGCAGCGGCCAACAACCACGCCTTCAGCATGCTGCAGCGTGATGTGGCCAACATGGCCCATTATTTCGGGCGCTTTGCGCCGGAGCTGAAAAGTACCCGTTATGCGCAGGAGATTTGGGCCTTGTACGAGGCGGGCAAATTGCTGCCTGACAGCGAATTGACCGGCGTGTTCGAGGATGACGAACATGAAGCCGACGTAAGTGGCGTGATGCGCGAAATTGACGCAGCCCGGCTGGATGACGCCCGGCGCCGCGCGGCGCGCGCCGAGGCCGAGCATGGAGAGGCCAGGGCAGAGGAGCCTGCGCCGCCCTGGCTTCAGTGATGTGTTGCCTGTGCCGGCCTCTTCGCGGGCACGCCCGCTCCCACAGGAATCGCGCTGTACTTGTGGGAGCGGGTTTACCCGCGAAGAGGCCGGCACAGGAAAAATGCAGCCATTGCCTTTGACGCAAGACAATATCTCGTCATCTGGCCTTTTCACTGGCGCGCGACAGGCATAAGGTATACGCCGTTCAAATTCCCTGGAGCTGTCATGTCCAACCAATTCCCGTCCGTTCGCCCCCGCCGCCTGCGCCAGAACGAGTCCCTGCGCACGATCTTCCAGGAAACCGAGTTCCGCCTTGAAGACCTGATCCTGCCGATCTTCGTCGAAGAGGGCATCGATGACTTCGTGCCGATCACCAGCATGCCGGGCGTCAACCGCATCCCCGAGAAGCTGCTGGCACAGGAAATCGAGCGCTATGCCCGCGCCGGTATCAAGTCGGTAATGACCTTTGGCGTTTCGCACAACCTGGACGCCGTCGGCAGCGACACCTGGAACGAAAACGGCCTGGTCGCGCGCATGTCGCGCATCTGCAAGGACACCGTGCCGGAAATGGTGGTGATGTCCGACACCTGCTTCTGCGAATACACCAGCCACGGCCACTGCGGCGTGCTGCACGACCACGGCGTGGACAACGACGCCACCCTGGCCAACCTGGGCAAGCAGGCGGTCATCGCCGCCGCTGCCGGTGCCGACTTCATTGCCCCGTCGGCGGCGATGGACGGCCAGGTCCAGGCCATCCGTAGCGCACTGGATGGTGCCGGCTTCCATGACACCGCGATCATGGCCTACTCCACCAAATTCGCCTCGTCGCTGTATGGCCCGTTCCGTGAAGCCGGTGGTACCGCACTGAAGGGCGACCGCAAGAGCTACCAGATGAACCCGATGAACCGCCGCGAAGCCGTGCGTGAGTCGCTGCTCGACGAGCAGGAAGGGGCCGATGTGCTGATGGTCAAGCCGGCCGGAGCCTACCTCGATGTGATCGCCGACATCCGTGCCGCGTCCCGCCTGCCGCTGGCGGCGTACCAGGTGAGCGGTGAGTACGCGATGATCAAGTTTGGCGGCCTGGCTGGCGCCATCGATGAAGGCCGGGTGGTGCGTGAAAGCATTGGCGCGATCAAGCGTGCCGGTGCCGACCTGATCCTCACCTACTTCGCCATGGACCTGGCCCGCGAAGGCATCTGACCGCGAGCCGTTGCCCATGCAAGCCGCTGCCATGGCAGCGGCTTTTCTTTACCGGCCCAGCAATCGGTGAGGAAAAATACAAAAAAGCAGTAAGCGCTGAATTATTTAGTGTCCCGTTGTATCTCATCCCTTAGAGCATTCATCGACAGGGATACGGACATGAAACCTCGCAAGAAAAACCTCCAGCCAATCGGCCTGAAGGACATCACCATTGTCGACGACGGCAAGATGCGCAAGGCAATCACCGCGGCAGCGCTGGGCAATGCCATGGAGTGGTTCGACTTCGGCGTCTACGGCTTCGTCGCCTACGCCCTGGGCAAGGTATTCTTCCCCAACGCCGACCCAAGCGTGCAGATGATCGCGGCGTTGGCCACGTTCTCGGTGCCGTTTCTGATCAGGCCTCTGGGCGGGCTGTTCTTCGGCGCCTTGGGCGACCGATTCGGGCGGCAGAAAATCCTCGCTGCGACCATCGTGATCATGTCGCTCAGTACCTTTGCCATCGGCCTGATACCGTCCTATGCCAGCATCGGTATCTGGGCGCCGATCCTGTTGCTGCTGGCCAAGATGGCCCAGGGCTTCTCGGTGGGGGGCGAGTACACCGGTGCGTCGATCTTCGTCGCTGAATACGCCCCTGACCGTAAACGGGGGTTTCTCGGCAGTTGGCTGGACTTCGGCTCGATTGCCGGGTTCGTGTTGGGTGCCGGTGTGGTGGTGTTGATCTCTACGGTGCTGGGTGAGGACAAGTTCCTCGAATGGGGTTGGCGCCTGCCGTTCTTCCTCGCCTTGCCGCTGGGCATCATCGGCCTGTACCTGCGCCATGCGCTGGAGGAAACGCCAGCCTTCCAGCAGCATGTCGACAAACTGGAGCAGGGCGACCGCGAAGGCCTGGCTTCCGGGCCCAAGGTGTCCTTCAAGGAGGTTGCCACCCAGCACTGGCGCAGCCTGGTGACCTGCATCGGCGTGGTGATCGCCACCAACGTCACCTACTACATGCTGCTCACGTACATGCCCAGCTACCTGTCGCACAACCTGCACTACAGCGAAGACCATGGCGTGCTGATCATCATCGCAATCATGGTCGGCATGCTGTTCGTGCAGCCGATGATCGGGCTGCTCAGCGACAAGTTCGGCCGTCGACCGTTCATCATCGTCGGCAGCGTCGGCCTGTTCGTGCTGGCCATCCCGGCATTCATGCTGATCAACAGCGGTGTACTGGGGGTGATCTTTGCCGGGCTGCTGATCATTGCCGTGCTGCTGAACTTCTTCATCGGCGTGATGGCCTCCACGCTACCGGCAATGTTCCCCACGCACATCCGCTACAGCGCCCTCGCCAGCGCCTTCAATATCTCGGTGCTGATCGCCGGCCTCACCCCGACCATCGCCGCCTGGCTGGTGGAGAGTACTGGCAACCTGTACATGCCGGCCTACTACCTGATGGTGATCGCGGCCGTGGGGCTGGTCACCGGCCTGACCATGAAGGAAACCGCCAACAAGCCGCTGCGCGGCGCGGCACCGGCAGCATCGGATATCGAGGAAGCGCGTGAGCTGCTACAGGAGCACCACGACAACATCGAGCAAAGGATCGAGGACATCGATGCGCAGATTGCCGAACTTGAGGCCAAACGCAAGTTGCTGGTGCAGCAGCACCCGCGCATCGAGTGATCAGTGTGGCATGTAGCCACGCTGCCATGTCCGCGGAATGAACCGCGACACCAGGGCCAGCACGCAGGCCAGCGCGCAGCTGCCGGCCAGCGCCTGCAGGCCCAGGTGATGCTCCAGCCATGCACCCAGCGCGGCGCCCAGCAGCATGCCGGCCCAAGGCACCAGTTGCACCCGCCAGCCATTGCGCCGCTCGCCCAGCAGCCAGCGCGCCAGCCCACGACCGAAGCGTGACAGGGCGCCGGTGACGTAGGTCAGGCCGATCGGCAGGCCGTTCACCTGTTCGACCACGGCGTTGATCATGCCCATGGCCAGCGTGGCAGCGAGCAGCGCTGGAAGGGTCGCAGCCCAGGGCCATGCGGCTGCAAAGCCCAGCAGGGCGGCGACCACCAGCAGCACCGGCCAGGCCCGGCGGCGGAAAGCGCGCGCCAGCAGCACGCCCAGGGCGTTGCCGACGACGAAGCCCAGCACTGCAGCACTCAGGCGCAGCACCAGGGCCAGGTCTGCATCGCTGATGGCAACAGCCAGGCGCGTGGTGTTGCCACTCATGAACGACACGAAGTCGCCCAGCGCCAGCAGGCCAATGGCATCGGTCATGCCGGCCAGCACCGACAGGCCGGCGACCAGGCCTAGGCCGACACGACCACGCAGAACCTGCAGGCGTAGCCGCTTGGCTGTGCGCGCGGGAAGGGTGTTGGGCAGCATGCTCGGGAACTCAGCGAGGCATTTCGCGGGCCAGGGTGCTCTTGATGGTGCGCTCTACTACATCGACCAGCACCATGGTCTGGTGGTCCACTTCGATATTGAGCAGATCGCCGGCCTTGTAGTCAGGGAAGGTGGTCTGGCGCAGGGTTTCCGGGATCAGGTTGATGGTGATCACGTTGTCCTCGACATCGGCTACGGTCAGGCTGCAGCCATTGACCCCGATGAAACCGCGCGGGAACACGTACTTGCCCCATTCCGGGGGCATGCGGAACTTGATGAAAGCACCGGTTTCCTTGATCGACAGCTCGACGACTCCGGCGGTGGTGGCGATGTGGCCGGCCATCAGGTGGCCGCCGACTTCGGCGTTCATCTTCGCCGAACGTTCGATGTTGACGCCCTGGCCGGCCTTGAAGTTGCGCAGGTTGGTACGCTCCAGGGTGGCGGTCATGGCGTCGAACCGGACCTGGGTGCCGTGGATCTCGGTGACCGACAGGCAGGTGCCTTCGACACTGACGCTGGCGCCGATCTTCAGCTCGTCGAGCAGTTCCGAGGTGAGGTCGATGGTGAACTGGTTGTGGCCCGGGTAGGTGGTCACATCAAGTAGAGGGCGGACGGCCTGGACGATGCCGGTGTACATGGAGTTGCTCCTGGGCACGGGAAAGAAAACTTCCGAACGCTATGCCCGTGGAGCGGTAAAAGCAAGCTGGCCATTTGTCTGGGCACTTGGAGCCCCCGCGGCACCCTGTGGGGGCGGGCATGCCCGCGAAGCAGGCGACGCGGAGGATGGCACCGGCTGCGCCGGTGTTCGCGGGTGAACCCGCTCCCACAGGTATGGCGCATTCCTTCCGCTGGCGGGGTCCTTGTGGGAGCGGGCATGCCCGCGAAGCAGGCGACGCGGTGGTGGCACCGGCTACGCCGGTATTCGCGGGCGCGCCCGCTCCCACAGGTATGGCGCATTCCTTCAGCTGATGGGCCCCCTGTGGAAGCGGGTTCACCCGCGAAGCAGGCGACGCGATGGAGGGCACCGGCTACGCCGGTGTTCGCGGGCGCGCCCGCTCCCACAGGTATGGCGCATTCCTTCAGCTGGCGGGGTCCTTGTGGGAGCGGGCATGCCCGCGAAGCAGGCGACGCGGTGATGGCACCGGCTACGCCGGTATTCGCGGGCGCGCCCGCTCCCACAGGTATGGCGCATTCCTTCAGCTGATGGGCCCCCTGTGGGAGCGGGTTCACCCGCGAAGCAGGCGACGCGGTGATGGCACCGGCTGCGCCGGTGTTCGCGGGCGCGCCCGCTCCCACAGGTATGGCGCATTCCTTCAGCTGACGGGGGACTCTGTGGGAGCGGGTTTACCCGCGAAGCAGGCGACGCGGTGGATGGCACCGGCTACGCCGGTATTCGCGGGCGCGCCCGCTCCCACAGGTATCGCGTGGCTGCCGTTCAGAGCTTCACCGGCGAAGGCAATGGGGCGAATACAATTCAGACATGGCCGCTGCTGTTGACGATTCGCAGGCACAGCGCCTCATACGGGTCCAGGTTTACCATCAGTCGCCCATCCTCGGTCAAATCCCCTTCGACCGTTTCATTGATCATGTCCACCACCGGCCCCGGCGTGAACCCGGTCAGTTGCAGCTCCTCGGCAATCACTTCCTGGCCAAAGTTCAGCGCACTGATCTGGATACCGCGCCCGGCCGGCAGCTCATGCACCATCACCAGCAAGCCGGGGCTGCTGACTTCGGGCACCAGCACCTGGCGGCTGGTGGCGATGCCATAGGCCTGGCGCACCGCCAGCAGTTTCTTCACCTTGCAGGCAAACGAATCGCCGTTTTCCAGCTGGCTGTCCAGGCTGCCATACAGCGCCCGGGCCCGGGGCATGCCACGTACCGATGACTGGGCCTGCGGCTCCAGGCCGGCCAGGTCGTAGCCGCCCCGGTGAATCCAGCGGGTATCGCCATCGAGCATCCGCTGCGCGACCGCTTCGGCGGGCAAGGGCAGGGCGCCCACCAGGTCCCAGCCGGACAACGCCACCACCCCTGGCTGCATGGCGTTGTACATGACCAGCAGCAGGTGCACCTTCTGGATCAGCTCGATTTCTGCCACCCCGATCTGCCCAAGGTCGCGGATGCCCAGGGCGGCAGCGATCAGGCTGGCCGTGGTACAGGCTATGCCATTGGTGACGAAACGCAGGTTGTACGGCGCATGCTCGCCCGACAGCCGTTCGTAGATCTCTTCGCGAATGTGCTCGCGCAGGATGCCGCCCGGCAAGGTCTGGCCTTTGTACAAGTACATGTCATGGGCATGCAGGGTCCAGAAATGCACCAGTTCCACGGTCAACTCGTCATGGTTCTGCAAGGCATGGATCAGCGAGGCCGGGTCGATGCCGAAGGCGTGCATTTCCTTGAGCATCAGGCGCAGGAACTCGGTGTCGCCGGTCAGCAGCGCATGCTGGTAGGCCGGCCGGGTAATGAAATCGTAGGACAGGTCGGCACCGCCTTTGGACATCTGCGCGATGTCGTCGAGGGTCAGGTTCAGCTCCTGGAAGCTGAAGCCGCCAGCCTTGCGGATCATGCCGCCGATCAGCTGGTTGCCGACGATCGACAGCGGGTGGCTTTCCGACCAGGCCGTGCCGCTGGCGCGCGTTTCCACGCCGAGAAAGCCGTTGGCATCCAGGCGCAGGCCGCGGGCACCCAGGCAGTCCAGGGCGTGCAGGGCATCGCCAATGATCATCTGCTGGGCGGCGAAGGTCGGGTCCAGCCAGTTCAGCGACGGCTGGCCTTCCTTGAAATAGTGCAGGTACACCCAGCGCCGGGTCTTGCCATCCACACCGGTCACCGGCGGCGTGGCGCTCCAGTCGGTTTCCTTCACCCCTGGTTCGAAGAAGATCACCCGTTGCAGCTGGCCGACGATGTAATGGCGGGCCTTGAGCTCGTCGCACTGGGCCGGCAGCAGGTTGACCGAGTCGCGCCCGGCAGGCACTTCGGGCAGCAGCGGCCAGTCTTCCTCGCGGATTTCGACCATGTGGTACAGCCCCGGGTAGGGGCCGTAGGCCAGCTCGGCCAGGCGGAAGTCGGCGCCCTTGCCAGTGTGCGAGGGGATCAGGTCGTCGATGGTCACGGCGTTGTGCGCGGCGGCCATGCGGCTCATCTGGACCAGCTCCTGCTCGCTGCCGTACAGCGGGTCGATGTCGAAACTGATGCGGTCGAAGTTGCCGTCCACGCTGGGGGTGAGTTCACGGCCGCGAATGCCGCCGGACAGCTTGATAGGGCCGGTGTGCAGGCCCTGGATGCCGATCTCCGACAAACGCTTCCACAGCGCCTCGTGGGCCAGGGCGCCAAGCACCGAACAACCTTCGGGGGCGATGATGGCATCGGGGTAGACGGTCAGCCAGACCGAAGCGATTTCAGTGGCGCGGCGGGGCTGGGCTTCTGCGTAGGGCTGTTGCCACAGGCGCGACTGGCCCGAGTACAGATGGGTGCGTTGCTGGGAGGCCCTGAGCATGGCGCGGTCTTCGAGCCATTTGACGTATGACGGGTCGGGTTGGGTCATTTCGCGTCCTCTTTGCGTGTCGGCAGCGGCTCAGGTTATGACGACTGTGGCGGCTGATCGTTCGGCTCGAGAATGGTGTGGGCTGCTTCGCGGGCTCGCCCGCTCCCACAGGGTAGGCGTACCGCCTGCACATTCAGTTGTCTAAACGACAGCGCAGCCCACAGGGCCTCCGCACACATTGAGAACTCACTACCGCATGGGCTTGCTGATTTGCTTGCCAGCCCGGGAGGCAACTTCCAGGGCTTGGCCGTCCCGTTGCTTGCCTTGCCGGGCCTGGCCTTCGAGCTGCGGAATCAGCATGCCCTCCGGCAAATGTCGCCAGAACCGCCCGGGCATGTGCAGGCGCAAGGCATCGGGGTTGAGGCGGGCAGGGTTGAAGGTATGGCGATAGTAGGTTCGCCATAACTCGGCGCCAGGGTCTTCGGCATTGCGGGCCCACTGGCGCCAGGGTTCGGGGCACTGGCGCTGGTAGTCGAATGCCTGGCCATCGAAGCGTATGCCGTCGTGCGCCGTGGCAATCATCCAGCGCAAACGCCCCAGGCGGTCGGCGAAATGCGCACTGGCGCTTTCCAGAATGTCATGCGCCGGCTCGTGATAAGCCACCAGGTCAAGGTGCAGCTGTTCAGCCAATACTTCGGGTAGTGGCACGAAGCGTACGAACGCATGCAGGTGGTGCGCTTCGCGATTGACCTGCTTGATCCGCCTTTGCAGCTCACTGCCCAATCGGTCACCTGCCAGCATTGCCGTGCGGTCGCCATGGGCCACCCGCCAAAGTACCTCGTACAGCAGGTTCCAGCGGTGCTCGCCACGGTAGCGGGCGGCCTGTTCCAGCTGGCTCAGCAGCGCCGCTGGCACCTTGGCGCGAAAAGGACCGGCGCCTTCCGGCAACGCGGTCGGTACGGCCAGCAAATCTGCCACCGGCCCCTGCAGCCAGGTGACCTGCGACGGGTCGATGCCATGCCCCAACAACACCCGGGCCTGGTCACGCCAGGTGGCGAACAGGCCGTCGCAGTCGAGCGCGATCATCCCCACAAGCCCATCTGCACCGGCGCCTGCGGCTCACGCAAGCGCGCCCTCAGCAGGCCGCTGCGCAGCTCGGCCTGGGCTGGGCGGTAGTCGCTGGTGACAATGAACGGGCGCGCCTTTTCCAGTACACAGCGCAACTGGATCAGGTCATCGTAGCGAACGCGCCGTTCGCGGCGCAGGGCTACCAGGCGCTGCACGCTGCGCAGGCCGATGCCGGGGATGCGTGCCAGTAGCGCCGGCTCGGCACGGTTCACATCCAATGGGAACACTTCGCGGTTGGCCAGCGCCCAGGCCAGCTTGGGGTCGATGTCCAGTGCCAGGTTGCCGCTCTGGCCCAGCAGCTCGCCGGCCTTGTAGCCATAGCCACGCAGCAGGAAGTCAGCCTGGTACAGGCGGTGTTCGCGCAGCAGCGGTGGTGCGGCCAGGGGTACGCTGCCGGGGCTGTCGGGGATGGGGCTGAAGGCGGAGTAGTACACGCGCTTGAGACCGTAGCCTTGGTACAGCGATTCGGCATTGCGCAGCAATGTGCTGTCGTCGGTGCTGTCGGCCCCGACGATCACCTGGGTGCTTTGCCCGGCCGGGGTAAAGCGCGGCGCCTTGGGCTCGTGGGCTACGGCTTGCTGGCCCTGATGGATCACGCCCATGGCCTGGCGAATGGTGTGCGCCTGTTTCTCCGGTGCCAGGCGTTTCAGGCTGGCATCGGTCGGCAGCTCGATGTTGACGCTGAGCCGATCTGCCAGGCGCCCGGCCTCCTCGATCAGCAGCGGGTCGGCATCGGGGATGGTCTTGAGGTGGATGTAGCCACGGAAGCCGTGCTCCTCGCGTAACAGCCGCGCCACGCGGATCAGCTGCTCCATGGTGTAGTCCGCCGAGCGGATGATGCCAGAGCTGAGAAACAGGCCGCTGATGCAGTTGCGCCGGTAGAAGTCCAGCGTCAACCGGACCACTTCCTCGGGGGTGAAGCGTGCGCGTGGCACGTTGCTGGAGCGGCGGTTGACGCAGTACTGGCAGTCGTAGAGGCAAAAGTTGGTCAGTAGCACCTTGAGCAGTGACACGCAGCGCCCGTCGGGGGTGTAGCTGTGACAGATGCCCATGCCATTGGTAGCGCCCAGGCCATCAGCCCCGCGCGAGTTGCGCTTGGGCGCGCCGCTGCTGGCGCAGGATGCGTCGTACTTGGCAGCATCGGCAAGGATGCCGAGTTTGGCGATGAGTTGCATGGGGCTGACCTGTAATACTGAGTATTCATACAGTATTTTGAGATGTGACGGATTGCAAGTGATTGTGCAACAGCGATGCCCGACCAAATCCGTCATCTAAGCTTGTGGCTGAACTTACGGATGGCAACGAGGCAAGGGAGAAATTATGAAGATCACCATCAAGCCGGTATTGGCACTGACCGGGCTGGCCTTGGCATTCGGCATGCTCGGTGCCCGGGCCGCGGAAACCAGGAAGGTCGATGTCATGCTGGTGGGCGGCGGCATCATGAGTTCAACCCTGGCAATCTGGCTGAATGAGCTGGAGCCGGGTTGGTCGATGGAAATGGTCGAGCGCCTGGACAAGGTCGCCGAAGAAAGCTCCAACGGCTGGAACAACGCCGGCACCGGCCACTCGGCCCTCGCCGAGCTGAACTACACCCCGGAGAAGGACGGCAAGGTCGATATCAGCAAGGCGGTGGAGATCAACGAGTCATTTCAGGTCACCCGCCAGTTCCTCGCCTGGCAGGTGAAGCAGGGCGTGCTGAAGAACCCGCATTCCTTCATCAATACCACCCCGCACATGAGCTTTGTCTGGGGCGACGACAACATTCGCTTCCTGAAGAAACGCTACGAAGCCCTGCAGGCCAGCCCGCTGTTCAAGCCCATGCAGTACTCCGAGGACCACGAGCAGATCCGCAAGTGGGTACCTTTGATGATGGAAGGCCGCGACCCCAACCAGAAACTGGCCGTGACCTGGACGCCGATCGGCACCGACGTCAACTTTGGCGAGATCACCCGGCAGTACGTGGGTTACCTGCAGACCCGGCCGAACTTCGACCTCAAGCTGTCGACCGAAGTGCAGGCCATCACCCGCAACGACGACGGTTCCTGGCATGTCGAATACAAGAACCTCAAGGACGGCAGCAACGCGGCCACCGACGCCAGGTTCCTGTTCATCGGCGCTGGTGGTGCCGCGCTGCCGCTGCTGCAGAAGTCGGGCATCGACGAGGCCAAGGACTATGCCGGTTTCCCGGTCGGTGGTTCGTTCCTGGTCACCGACAACCCGGCCATCGCCCAACGTCACATGGCCAAGGCCTACGGTATCGCCGCCACCGGCGCGCCACCGATGTCGGTACCGCACCTGGACACCCGCGTGCTCGATGGCAAGCGCATGATCCTGTTCGGGCCGTTCGCCACCTTCTCGACCAAGTTCCTCAAGCAGGGCTCGCTGCTTGACCTGTTCGCCAGCGCCAGTGTGCACAATGCCTGGCCCATGGTAAGGGTCGGGGTGCGCGAATTCGACCTGGTGCAGTACCTGATCGGCCAGGTGCTGCAATCTGACGATGACCGTTTCGAAGCATTGCGCACCTACTTCCCCGAGGCGAAGAAGGAAGACTGGCGGCTGTGGCAGGCGGGCCAGCGGGTGCAGATCATCAAGAAGGACGAAGCATTGGGGGGTGTACTCAAGCTTGGCACTGAAGTGGTGACGTCCAGGGATGGCAGCATTGCCGGATTGCTGGGGGCTTCCCCTGGCGCCTCGACCGCGCCGCCGATCATGCTCGATGTGCTGGGCAAGGTGTTCAAGGACAAGATGGCATCCCCACAGTGGCAGGCGAAGATCAGGCAGATAATCCCGTCCCATGGCATTCGCCTCAACGACCACCCGGACCAGGTGCAGAAGGAGTGGGCATACACCAACGAGGTGTTGCAACTGAATCCTCCTGAGAGTGCCGTTACGCCTTAGGCAGGAGCAAGATTTGCTCCAATGCTGAAAGTTGGCGCGGTCTCCTGTAGGAGCGGCCTTGTGTCGCGATGGGGCGCGAAGCGGCCCCAGGTTTTCAGCTTCGCAGCAGAGATTGCCGGGGCCGCTGCGCGGCCCATCGTGACACAAGGCCGCTTCTACAAGGGCCAGTGCTGGTTTGAAGAGATATCCAGGACAGTTGCTCCCAAAGGGATAGCGCCCACCCAGGCGAAGTGGTAGGCATGGCTGGGGGCGGTGGCCTGGCACTGGCCGTTATCGGCATCGGCACCAACCACATACCATTCGGCGCGCGAGGTCTCGCCCAGCCTGCGTGCCTTGTCTGCACTGAAGCAGCGGCCCAGTTCCGAAGCCGGGACCAGGGCGAAGGCCGCAGGGTTGTGGCGCAGCCAGTAGACGGCCGCATCCGCCCTGGACTGGCCGGTGAAACCGAAGTGCACGATGGGTTGTCGGGCAAACAACCAATGCCCCTCGCGCCAGTTGACCAGCACCAACTCGGCGCCGCCGGTGGCCCGTGCGGCTTCAGTCATCAATGTCTCATGCGGGTTGCGGCCTTCCTTCAGCGGCTCGACGAAGCCGCGCGCAAACCACAGCGCGAACCATGCCAGGGCCACGGCAGTGAACGCCTTGCGCCAGGCCGGCCGGCCCCCTAGCCAGCGCTTGAGCAGCCACGGTAGCAGTGGCGCGATGGCCAGCACCAGGCCCGGCAGCGCCGGGAAGATGTACAGTTTGCGCTTGCCGCTGCTCAGGCTGAAAAACAACAGTACCAGCGCCACCCAGCCGAGCAGCAGCAGGACGCGCCCGTCGTGTTTTTGCAGCTGTCGGCGCCAGGCGGGTACCAGCCAGGGCAGGGCCAGCACCAGTGGCAGCCAGTATTTGGGGATGACCTTGACGAAGAAGTACCAGAACGGCTCGCGATGGTCCCAGGCATTGGCATAGCGGCTGGCGGTCTGGCGCAGCAGGATTTCCTTCAGGTAGGCCAGCTCCGCCGCGCCACCGCCATGAGCGATGGATACCAGCAGTGGCAGCAGCCACACCGCGCAACCGGCCAGCAGCCACGCCAGCCCCAGGCTCCAGCGCCAACCCTGGCCGGGCATGGCCACCACCCTGTGCCAGTGGTGGCGCACCGCCCAGGCATAGGGCAACAGAAGCAGCGCCGGGATAAAGCCCACGCCCTTGCTGATGATACCCAGGCCCATGGCCGCGCAGGCCAGGTAGAACCAGCCCCAGGCCGGCCCGAGCAGCAAGTGGCGCAGCATGCCGTAGAAACCGAGCGCCACCCACAGGCACAGGAAGCTGTCGATCTGCCCGGTGCGCAAGATGCTGTAGCTCTGGTATGTAGCCAGGAACAGCAAGGCGGCGATCACACCGATGCGCCGGGTCCACAGGCGCCGCCCCAGGTCATGCAGCACCCAGGTGATGGTCGCCGCCGACAGCAGCCCTGGCAGGTACAGGGCAACCTTGGGCGAGCCGGTGAGGTGGCTGAACAGGGCCACGGTCCACATGAACAGCGGCGGCTTGTCGCCGTAGATTTCCCCCGCCCGGTGCGGGATGAACCAGTTGCCGCCCTGCAGCATTTCCAGGGCGACGCCGAGAAAGCGTTCTTCGTCCACATTCATCGGCTGGCGCCAGCCGATACCCGCGCCCACCAGCAGCACGGCGAGGGCAACCAGGGCCAGGCGTTCGGCCCCGAGCGTGCTGAACCTTGGCAAGGGCTATTCCTTCTGTTCCTGGTGTCGGGCGATCAGTTGCAGATTGCGCAGGTAGACCAGCAAGCCGAAGCCCTGGCCAATGATGAACACCGGGTCCTGGCGATAGATGGCATAGGTCAGCAGCAGCGCGCTGCCGAGCATGCTCAGGTACCAGAACCCCACCGGGATCACGCTGCGGCGCTTGAACTCGCTGTACAGCCACTGCAACACGAAACGCCCGGTAAATACGGCCTGGCCGGCGAAGCCGATGACCAGCCACAGGGTTTCGCGGGTCATCCTTCGAGCTCCTGGGGGCGCGTGTCCAGGCGGGTGCGCCGGATCAGCCACCAGACCCCGAACAAGTCGAGGATGCCGACCAGGGCGCGGTCCAGGTTGCCGTACTTGGACACCCCAGCCCGACGTGGGCGGTGGTTGACCGGGTGTATCAGCATGCGGCCGTTGTGGCGCAGGATCAGCGCCGGGATGAAGCGGTGCATGTGGTCGAAGTAGGGCAGGCGCAGGAAGGCCGCGCGCTCGATCAGTTTCAGCCCGCAGCCGGTGTCTGGCGTGGCGTCCTTGAGCAAGCGGCTGCGCAGGCCGTTGGCAAGCCGCGAGGCCCAGCGTTTGCTGGCGCTGTCGCGGCGGTTGACCCGGTGCCCGGCCACCAGCTTGACGCCACCGGCCAGGTCCTGGTTGGCGCGTACCAAGGTCAGCATGCCGGGGATGTCCGCCGGGTCATTCTGACCGTCGCCGTCCAGGGTTGCCAGCCAGCGCCCGCGGGCAGCCTGGGCGGCATGCCACAGCGAAGTGCTCTGGCCCAGCGACTGCTGGTGACGGAGGATGCGCAGTTGCGTGTAGCCCTGGTTTTTCAGTTGCAGCAGTACGCTAAGGGTGCGGTCGCTACTGCCGTCATCGACCACCAGTACTTCAAAGTCTTCAGCCGCCAGTGCGGTGCGTATTTCCATCAGCAGTGATGGCAGATTGTCGACCTCGTTCCTGGCGGGAATGAGCACCGAGAGGTCAAGTGGATCTGTCATGAGGCTACCTGTGCTTATTGTGATTGCGCGGCTCAAACCCGGTAGAAATCCCGGTACCAGCCAACGAAGGCGTTGACGCCGTGTTCCAGCGACGTGCCCGGGGAGTAGTCGATCCAGCGCGCCAGCGAGCCGGCGTCGGCCCAGGTTTCCAGCACGTCACCCGCTTGCAGCGGCAGGTAGTCGCGTCGGGCCTTGATGCCCAAGGCACGCTCCAGGCATTCGACGAAGTGCAGCAGCCGTACCGGTTGGCCACGGCCGATGTTGAACAGCTGGCAGGGCGGCTGTCCCTCGGCCGGCAGTGGCGGCTTCAGGCGCAGGCGCACAATGCTCTCGACGATGTCGTCGATGTAGGTGAAGTCGCGCCCCATCATGCCGTTGTTGTAGACCTCGACAGGTCGGCCCTCGATCATCGCGCGAGTGAACTTGAACGGCGCCATGTCGGGGCGGCCCCAGGGGCCGTACACGGTGAAAAAGCGCAGGCCGGTGGTTGGCAGCTGGTACAGGTGTGCGTAGCTGTGCGCCATCAGTTCATTGGCGCGCTTGCTGGCGGCATACAGCGACAGCGGTTGCTCGGCCGGGTCGTCGACGCTGAACGGCAGCTTGGCGTTGGCGCCGTATACTGAACTGCTGGAGGCATAGATCAGGTGGCGGGGCGGCTGCTGGCGGCAGGCCTCGAGGATGTTGAGAAAGCCGACCAGGTTGGCCTGGCCATAGGCGCCGGGGTTGTCCAGCGAATAGCGTACCCCGGCCTGCGCTGCCAGGTGGATCACATCACTGAACGCCTGGCCGGCGAACAGTTGTTGCAGTTCGTTCGGGTGGGCGATATCGAGGGTGTGGAAGCGGAAATTGGCAAAGCCGAACAGTTGCTGCAGGCGCGCCAGTTTCAGCTGGACGCTGTAATAGGTATTGAGGTTATCAATGCCAACCACCTCTATGCCTGCTTCGCACAGGCGCCGTGCAACGTGGTAGCCGATGAAACCCGCCACGCCGGTAATCAATACGGGCATGCTGGCTGCACCTGGCCACGGCCGATGCCGTAATAAGTCAGGCCGGCGGCGGCCATGTGCTCGGGTTCGAACAGGTTGCGCCCGTCGAACACCACCCGGTCGGCCAGCTGTTGCGGCACCTTGTCCAGGTTGAGCACGCGGTAGTCCTGCCATTCGGTGACGATCACCAGGGCATCGGCGCCGTGCAGTGCGTCGTCCTTGCACGGCACCAGTTGCAGGTCGGTGCGCGGGCCGTAATGCCGCTGGATTTCTTCCATGGCCTGCGGGTCATGGGCCTGCACCCGCGCGCCGGCGGCCCACAGCGCTTCCAGCAGGACCCGGCTGGAGGCCTCGCGGATGTCATTGGTATTGGGCTTGAACGACAAGCCCCACAAGGCGAAGACCTTGCCCCGCAGGCCACGTGGGTAGTGGCGCTGGATCTTGTTGAACAGCCGGCCCTTTTGCTGCTCGTTGACCGATTCCACCGCACGCAGCAACTGCGGTTCGAAGCCTTCGGCCTCGGCGCTGCGGCGCAGGGCTTGCAGGTCCTTGGGGAAGCATGAGCCGCCAAAGCCGCAGCCGGCATAGATGAAGTCGTAGCCTATGCGCGGGTCCGAGCCGATGCCGCGGCGCACCATTTCGATGTCGGCGCCCAGGTGCTCGGCCAGGTTGGCGATTTCGTTGATGAACGAAATCTTGGTCGCCAGCATGCAGTTGGCCGCATATTTGGTCAGTTCGGCGCTGCGCGCATCCATGACCATGAGCTTTTCGCGGTTGCGGCTGAACGGCAGGTACAGCTCGCGCAGCAGTTCTACCTCGGCGGGTTCCGCGCCACCGATGATGATGCGCTCCGGGCGCATGCAGTCATCGACAGCCGAGCCTTCCTTGAGGAACTCGGGGTTGCTGACGACATGGAAGCGGCTGGTATCGGCCACGGCCTGGGCGATGCGCGCCTTGATGCGGTGCACCGTGCCGACCGGCGCGGTGGATTTGTTGACGATCAGCTTGGGGCCGTCGGCATGTTCGAGGATGCTGTCGACCACGGCGAACACGTGCTTCAGGTCGGCGCTGCCATCGGCCTGTGGCGGGGTGCCGACGGCGATGAACTGCAACCTGGCGTAGTTGGCCGCTTCGCTGGCGTCGGTGGTGAAGCGCAGGCGACCGCAGGCCAGGTTCTTCTCCAGCATCGGCGCCAGGCCGGGCTCGAAGATTGGGCAATGGCCTGCATTGAGGCTGGCGACCCGCTCGGCGTCGACATCCATGCATAACACCGAATGCCCCACCTGGGCCAGGCATACTGCCTGGGTGAGGCCGACATAGCCGGTACCGAAAACCGTGACCTTCATTCGACAGCTCCTTGGCGAGAAAGCTGTAAAAAAATGTCACATCGTTGTTTAGATATTGTTACTTGCGCAGGCCGCAGCCTCTTGTGCGACGTTCCACAGCTGCTGGCGGAACCAGCGCCGCAAGGGGTCGGCGTGGGTGCGTTCATGCCAGATCTGCATCACCTCGATTGCGGGCAGTGTCAGCGGCAGCGGGTACATGAGCAGGTCGTCATCACGCTCGGTGGCTTCGATGGCCAGCGAGCTCAGGCATGTGAGCAGCAGGTCGGTACCGCGCAGCAGGCGCGTGGGGGCTACAAAGCTGGACAGGCCAGCCACGACCCGTCGTTGCTTGCCCTGGCTGCGCAAGGCGCGGTCGACCAGGCCATCGAGGTCGCCGGTGAGGGTGGTGAGCAGGTGGTCGCTGGCGAGGAAGGTATCCAGGTCCAGGCCGTTTTCCAGGCCTGGATGGCTGCGCGAGGCCAGCACTACCAAGTGTTCGCTGAGCAGGCGTTGTTGGTGGAAGGTTTCCGGCAGGTCGGTGTAGAACCCGGCAACGGCCAGGTCACAGGTGCCTTTCTCCAGTTCTTCACGAGGTAGTTGGCCGCGAGTGTTGTGGGTGACCAGCGTCAGGTTCGGTGCCTGGCTGCGCAGGATCGGCAGCAGCCTGGGCAACAGGGTCTGCTCCATGAAATCGGTGCTGTACAGGTGCAGGCGGGCAGGGCGGGCGAGGAAGTCCTGCCCTTCGCAGCGCTCATAGAAACCTTCCAGGCCCTCTACCAGGCGTTCTACCTCGGGCGCCAGTTCGTGGGCACGTGGTGTCGGGGTCAGGCCCCTGGGCGCGCGGACGAACAGCGGGTCGCCAAACTGATGGCGCAGCTTGTTGAGTTTGTGGCTGAGGGCAGGCTGGCTCAGCGCCATGCGCTGGGCTGCAAGGGTAGCGTTGCGTTCCTGATACAGCACATGGAACAGGTACAGCAGGTTGAGGTCCTTGCTGGTGATATTCATTTTCTGGATCACAGGCATGAGAGCTTTCGAATTATCGAATCATAGCCTTGCCATTAGCATGAACGCATCCCGCCAACATGAGCGGACAGCTCTATTTGCCTGATCAGGAGAATGTTTCATGACCAAGATATCCCGGCTTGCCCTGGCTGTTGCCGGCACCCTGCTTGCAGCCGGCGCCCATGCCGCACCCAGGGGTGAAGTGCTGGTGTTGCTGTCCAGCGAAAGCCAGTTGCCGCTGCAGGACGGCAAGCGCTACGCCACCGGCTACTACCTCAACGAGTTCGGCGTGCCTGCCGACCAGTTGCTCAAGGCTGGCTACAAGCTGGTGCTGGTTACCCCAAAGGGTAATGCGCCGAGCGTCGACCAGCGGTCGATCGACCCGCGCTACTTTGCCGGCGATGCGGTGGAGATGCGCCGGATCGAGAAGGTCGTGCAAGGCCTGCCGGGTATTGACGATACCCTGTCGGTGAAAGAGGTACTGGCAGGTGACCTGGGCCGTTATGCCGGGCTTTTCATCCCCGGCGGCCATGCGCCGTTGATCGACCTGGCCAACAACCCGGACGTGGGCGCCTTGCTGCGGCATTTCCATCAGGCCGGCAAGCCCACAGCCGCCATCTGCCATGGCCCCATCGCCTTGCTCTCGGCCCAGCAGGACCCGGCGAGCTACCAGTCGGCGCTGGCGCGTGGTGAAAAGCCGGCAGCCAATGACTGGCTGTACAAGGGTTACAAGATGACCATCTTCTCCGACCCGGAGGAGCAGGTGTTCGAAGGTTCGCTCAAGGACCAGCGGCTGTTGTTCTACCCGGCCAACGCCATGGCAATGGCAGGGGGCGACATGGGCTATGCCAAGGCCTGGCAACCCAATGTGGTGGTGGACCGTGAGCTGATTACCGGGCAGAACCCGTTCTCGGACAAGGCCCTGGCCAAAGCGCTGCTGGACAAATTGGCCGGGCAGGGTGGCTGAAGCCTGCACCGGCCTCTTCGCGGGTGAACCCGCTCCCACAGGGACATCACAATACTCAAGACCTGTGAAATGCTTGTGGGAGCGGGTTTACCCGCGAAGAGGCCAGGCCTGCAAAAACAGAAAGGGCGCCATATCGGCGCCCTCTCTGTGTTGCTGCTTAGGCTTCAGCGTCCCATGGACGATCGCCTTTTTCATCCTTGACGCGGGTCGGCAGGCCCATCACGTCCAGCGCCTTGAGGAACGGCTCGGCTGGCAGCTCCTCGACGTTGACCATGCGCTTGGCATCCCACTCGCCACGGGCGACCAGCAGGGCGGCAGCCACTGGCGGTACACCGGCGGTGTAGGAAATGCCCTGGCTGTCGGTCTCGGCGTAGGCTTCTTCGTGGTCGGCCACGTTGTAGATGAATACTTCGCGCGGCTGGCCATCCTTGGTGCCTTTGACCAAATCACCGATGCAGGTCTTGCCGGTGTAGCCCGGGGCCAGCGAGGCTGGGTCCGGCAGCACGGCCTTGACCACTTTCAGCGGTACTACTTCCAGGCCTTCGGCGGTTTTCACCGGCTGCTCGGAGAGCAGGCCCAGGTTCTTCAGCACGGTGAACACGTTGATGTAGTGCTCGCCGAAGCTCATCCAGAAACGCACGTTCGGCACGTTGAGGTTCTTCGAAATCGAGTGAACTTCATCGTGGCCGGTCAGGTACAGGTTCTGCGAACCTACAACCGGCAGGTCGTCGGTACGCTTGACCTCGAACATGGTGTTGCTGGTCCACTGGCTGTTCTGCCAGCTCCACACTTGCCCGGTGAATTCACGGAAGTTGATTTCCGGGTCGAAGTTGGTGGCGAAGTACTTGCCATGCGAACCGGCATTGACGTCGAGGATGTCGATCGAGTCAATGCTGTCGAAATACTGTTGCTGCGCCAGCTTGGCGTAGCTGTTCACCACACCCGGGTCGAAACCGACGCCGAGAATGGCGGTAATGTTCTTTGCCTGGCACTCTTCGAGGTGTTTCCACTCGTAGTTGCCGTACCACGGCGGGGTCTCGCAGATCTTGCCCGGCTCTTCGTGGATGGCGGTGTCCAGATAGGCGACACCGGTATCGATGCAGGCACGCAGCACCGACATGTTGAGGAAGGCGGAACCAACGTTGATCACGATCTGCGATTCGGTTTCGCGGATCAGCGCCTTGGTTGCCTCGACATCGAGGGCATTGAGCGAGAAGGCCTGGATGTCGGCGGGTACCTTGAGGCTACCCTTGGCCTTGACGCTGTCGATGATGGCCTGGCATTTGGAGATGTTCCGTGACGCGATAGCGATACGACCCAGTTCGTCGTTATGCTGCGCGCACTTGTGGGCCACCACCTTGGCGACACCTCCTGCACCAATGATAAGAACGTTCTTCTTCAATTTATCCCTTGCTCCTTACTGAAAGCCGGTCTTACGACAGGCTGGAAACGTAGTCTTCGAAACCGAACTCGCGCACCACTTCGACGCTGCCGTCGAGTTGCTTGACCACGATGGATGGCATTTTCAGACCGTTGAACCAGTTTTTCTTGACCATGGTGTAACCCGCCGCGTCGACGAACGACAGGCGATCACCGATGGCCAACGGACGATCGAATTGGTATTCGCCGAAGATGTCACCGGCCAGGCACGACTTGCCGCAGACCATGTAGGTGTGCGCGCCATCATTGGGGGCCATCTTGGCGTTGAGGCGGTAGATCAGCAGGTCGAGCATGTGCGCTTCGATCGAGCTGTCGACCACGGCCAGGTGCTTGCCGTTGTACAGGGTATCGAGCACGGTCACTTCCAGCGAGGCGCTGTTGGTGATGGCCGCTTCGCCCGGCTCCAGGTACACCTGCACGCCGTACTTTTCCGAGAAGGCTTTCAGGCGCGCGCAGAAGGCGTCCAGCGCGTAGTCTTCACCAGTGAAGTGGATGCCGCCACCGAGGCTGACCCACTCCACCTTGTGCAGCAGGTGACCGAAGCGTTCTTCGATGTGCGTGAGCATCTTGTCGAACAGGCCGAAGTCGCCGTTCTCGCAGTTGTTGTGGAACATGAAGCCGGAGATCTGCTCGATCACCTGTTCGACCTTGACCGGGTCCCATTCGCCCAGGCGGCTGAACGGGCGGGCGGGGTCTGCCAGCAGGTAGTCGGAGCTGCTGACCTGCGGGTTGACGCGCAGGCCACGGACCTTGCCTTCGGACTGTTCGGCAAAGCGCTGCAGCTGGCCGATCGAGTTGAAGATGATCTTGTCGCAGTTCTCGAGCATTTCCTCGACCTCGTCGTCGGCCCAGGCCACGCTGTAGGCGTGGGTTTCGCCGGCGAATTTCTGGCGGCCGAGCTTGAGCTCGTACAGCGACGAAGAGGTGGTGCCGTCCATGTACTGTTGCATCAGGTCGAAGACCGACCAGGTGGCAAAGCACTTGAGGGCGAGCAGCGCCTTGGCACCGGAGTGTTCGCGCACATAGGCGATCTTCTCCATGTTGCCCAGCAGCTTGGTTTTATCGATGAGGTAGTACGGCGTCTTGATCATTTAGAGGCCCCCGGCCAGGCCGGCCAAAAAAAGGACACGCATTGTGCCTTCACTTGCCGCAGACCGAAAGGGTGGGTTACGCATTTCGTCGTGGTTGACGCCGTTGCGAGGTGATTTTTCCGGTTGCGGCGGGCTCAGTAGAACAGCGGCATGTGACTATCGTAATCAGCAGCCGGGTGCCGCAAGGGGAATCCGATGAACAACGTTCTGTGCAGGATGGCACGGGCTACGCCCGTGTTCGCGGGTGAACCCGCTCCCACAGGGACTGCGTTCTCTTCGAACCTTGCGCAGTCCTGTGGGTACTTCAATCTGTACAGTTCATTCTGTGGGAGCGGGTTTACCCGCGAAGAGGCCGGTACAGGCAACCTCAATCAACCTGCTGCAACCACGCCTGGATCTGCTCCAGCGTGGCGGTAGCCCCGCCACAAACCACCACCAGCACATTCTGGTACTGCGCCAGGGCGCCCGGTGCATAGGCCAACGCCAAGGCTGCACCACAAGCTGGCTCCACCAGCACGCGGTGGTCCAGCAGGAATCGCTCGCACGCGTCCAGCGCTGCGCGGTCACTGACCAGGTGGCTGTGCACCGGGTGCTGCTGCACGCACGCCAGCGCCTGATCAGCCACACGCTTGGCCCCCAGCGAAGTCGCCACCGAGGCAATACGTTCCAGCTCCACCGAATGCCCCGCCTGCATTGCAGCATGCAGCGATGCGGCGCCTTCGGTTTCCACCGCCAGCACCGGCACATCGCCCCAGCCGTTGCGCTGTAGCCCCTCGACCACGCCACTGAGCAAACCGCCGCCGCCTACCGACAACACCATGGCATCCGGTTTCACGCCGGCCTCGGCGACTTCATCCACAAGGCTGGCATGCCCGGCCCACAACAGCGGGTCGTCGAAGGGGTGGATGAAGGCGTCATCCGGGCCGACCAAGGTCTGTGCCAGGGCGTTGGCCTCCTGCCAGGAGCTGCCATGCACCACCACCTTGGCGCCCTCCAGGCGCAGCAGTTCCTTGGCCCGCTCAGTGGTGGTCTCGGGTACTACCACAGTCACCGGCACGCCCAGCTTGCGCCCGGCATAGGCCACTGCCAGGCCCGCGTTGCCGCCCGAAGAAGACACGAAATGCCGCGCGCCACGGGCATGGTGCACCTCGCAGGCATGGCCCACGCCGCGCAGCTTGAACGAGCCGCAGGGCTGCAGTGCATCGAGCTTGAGCCAGACGTTGCTGCCCGCGGCCAGCGACAGCGGACGGGATTCGATCAGGGGGGTATGGATATGCAAGGTCATTGGCTGGCTCCGCGCAGTTGCTCGAGGTAGTTGTAAACGGTGTAGCGGGTCACACCAAGGGCGCTGGCGGCCTTCTCCACGCCGCCCTTGACGATGAACAGACCGCGCTCCTGCATCATTCGCACGGCCTCGACCTTGGCCTGCTTGTTCATCCGCCCCTGGCCGCTGCGCTGCAGGGACTCCTGGATGATCTCGCTCATCAGCAGCTCCATGTCGGCGGGCTCACTGACGGCAGGCGTGGCCCCCAGCGGCTGAAGCTGCTGGAGAAAATTCATGGCGGCATCCAGGCCGGTGACGTCGGTGTTGACGCAAAGGCTGGCGAACGGGTGACCGCTGCGGTCGCGGAAGATCGCCGTGGCGCTGCGCAGCGTGCGGCCCTTGAGCGTCGTTGGGTAATCGGGCAGCACCACCGGCTCACAGCCGTGCTGGTCGGTCGAGGCCTGCATGAGTGCCTTGAAACCCTGGTCCTGTTCCGGGGCGGCGAGGATCGGGCTACCGACGCTGCGGCCGGAAAGGTGGCCGTTGACGATCGCCACCACGGAGTGTTCCGGGTGGTCGAGGTCGTGCAGGAGGATCTCCATGTTGCGCGCGGCAACACTGCCCAGGGCCTGGATGGCGGCCTTGAGGACGGTGAGGGTTAGCTGGCGTTCTTCGCTGGGGGTGATAGGCATGACAGATCACCAAATCAACATTTTGTGTATTTTTACACATAAAGTTGAATTAGGCGATTTGCTTTTTCAGGCCCATTCGCGGGTAAACCCGCTCCCACAGGACCCGCACGGTATTCAATACCTGTGGTGAACCTGTGGGAGCGGGTTTACCCGCGAATGGGCCGCAAAGCGGCCCCTTTAACCCTCAGCCCAGAGGCGGGGTACGCGGCGGGATCATCCGGCGCGACCCGGTCGCCTCGAAGGCTGCACCAAAGCTCAGCAGCGCATTGTCACTGTAAGCCCGGCCAGCAAAGGTCAGCCCCACCGGCATGCCGATATCGGCCATCACGCCCATCGGCACTGTCACGGTCGGCACGCCCAGGTGACGGATCGCCAGGTTGCCGTTGGCCACCCAGATGCCGTTGCTCCACGCGATGTCCGCGGATGCCGGGTTGACGTCGGCATCCGCCGGGCCCACGTCGGCCACGGTGGGGAACAGCACCGCGTCCAGGCCCAGGTTGTCCATCCAGTCTTCCAGGTCGATCTTGCGGGTCTTCTCCAGGCCGCGCAGGCCGTCGGGCAGGGTCTCGATCTGGTCCCAGGTCTTCAGGCCACGCTTGGCCATATTGACGTACTCGTCCATGCCGGCGGCCAGGTCGTCTTCACGGTTGGGCAGGGTGCCCGGGTCGTGGGGGAAGATCTGCGGCCCGTCGACGTCGGCCAGGCGGTTGAGTTTGGGGTCATCGTTGGCGCGCAGGAAGTCGTCGAAAGCCCAGCCCGACAGCTCCCACAGCTCGTCATGCAGGAACTCCTTGCTGACGATGCCGCGGTTGTACACGGTCGGTGCGCCCGGGCGGTCGCCCTCGCAGTTGGAAACCAGCGGGAAGTCCACTTCCAGCACTTCGGCACCAGCCGCCTCCAGTGCCTGGCGGGCCTGCTGCCACAGGTCGATGACCGTGGCGCGGGTGTTGATGCGCTGGCCAGTCGGGCCGCCGATGCCTGGCTTCTCGGAGGTACCGGCTTCGGCATCGGCATTTATGTACATGCGTGGCACGCCAAAGCGCTTGCCCTTGAGCGCGCTGGCATCCACGGCCAGGTCCAGGTACGAAGCCGGGCGCACCGTCGAGGCCGCCGGGATTGGCACCCAGGGTTGCAGGCGCCACAGGTCGCCGCGCTTGTCGGCGTCGTCGGCTACGACCACGTCGAGGATTTCCAGCAGGTCGGCCATGGTGCGGGCATAGGGAACCACCACGTCCATGGTCGGTGTCAGCGGCCAGTTGCCTCGCACCGAAATCACCCCACGCGAGGGGGTATAGGCGCACAGGCCATTGTTGGACGCCGGGCCACGGCCGCTGGACCAGGTTTCTTCGGCCAGGCCGAAGGCACTGAAACTGGCGGCGGTGGCGGTGCCAGCACCGTTGGACGAGCCCGAGGCGAACGGTGCGGTCAGGTAGTCGGCGTTGTAAGGGCTCTCGGCGCGGCCATACACGCCGCGTTGCATGCCTCCGTTGGCCATGGGCGGCATGTTGGTCTTGCCCAGGCACACGGCGCCGGCGGCGCGCAGGCGTTCGATGGTGAAGGCGTCGCGCTGGGCCACCAGGTCCTTGAAGGCCGGGCTGCCGGAGGCAGCGGTCAGGCCTTTGACCAGATAGCTGTCCTTGGCGGTGTAGGGGATGCCGTCCAGCGGGCTCAGGACCTGGCCTTTGGCACGACGGGCGTCGGAGGCTGCGGCCTCCTTCAGCGCTTCGGGGTTGCGTACCACCACGGCGTTCAGGGCAGTGGCGGTGTCGGCGCCATCGTAGGCATCGATGCGCGCCAGGTAGGCCTGGACCAGCTCGACCGCCGTCGTGCGGCCCGACTCGAGCGCGTCGCGCAGCTCGGCAATGGAAACCTCGGTTACCTCGATCATGCGTTCACCAAAAAATGTGCAGGTGGGGGCTAATGCGAGGAGTGTACAAGAAGGGCTTGGCGGGCGCAGGTTTGCGCGGGGGCAAATGGTTTTTTGCAGGCGGGCATTGTCGGGGCCTCGCGAGCACTACGCGGACTCTTGTAGGAGCGGCCTTGTGTCGCGAAAGGGGTGCGAAGCGCCCCCAGGATCTCCGCATTACTGCAAAATCGCCGGGGCCGCGCTGCGGCCCTTTCGCGACACAAGGCCGCTCCTACAAGAGTCCGCGTAGTGCTGCGATTGCGGATCAGTCCAGGTCTGCCGCTGCATGCCGCTCGGGCACCTGGCTGGCTTCATCACCCCAGGTCCGGTTCACCCGTGTGCCACGCTGCACTGCCGGGCGCAAGGCAATCTCCTCGGCCCAGCGCTGCACATGCGGGTACTCGTCCACCGCCAGGAACTCCGCCGCGCCATACAGGTTGCCGCGCACCAGCTGGCCATACCATGGCCACACGGCAATGTCGGCGATGCTGTATTCCTCGCCGCCGAGGTAGCGGCTTTCGGCCAGGCGCCGGTCGAGCACATCCAGCTGGCGCTTGGCTTCCATGGTGAAGCGGTTGATCGCGTACTCGAACTTCTCCGGCGCATACACATAGAAGTGGCCAAAGCCGCCGCCCAGGTAGGGCGCCGCGCCCATTTGCCAGAATAGCCAGTTCAGGCTTTCGATGCGTGCAGCTGGCGCTTTCGGTAGCAAGGCACCGAACTTTTCCGCCAGGTACAGCAGGATCGAACCCGACTCGAACACCCGCACCGGTGGTTCGACGCTGCGGTCGAGCAGGGCGGGGATCTTGGAGTTGGGGTTTACCTGGACAAAGCCGCTGGAGAATTGCTCGCCCTCGCCGATGCGGATCAACCAGGCATCATATTCGGCACCCGGGTGGCCCAGGGCGAGCAGCTCTTCGAGGGCGATGGTGACCTTGACGCCATTGGGCGTTGCCAGGGAGTACAGCTGCAGCGGGTGCCTGCCCTGCGGCAGGTCCTTGTCGTGAGTCGGGCCGGCAATCGGGCGGTTGATGCTGGCGAACTGGCCACCGGACGCTGCGTCGTTGCGCCAGACCTTAGGTGGCACGTAGGCGGATTTGCTCATGCATGAATCTCCTTCAATGGCGCGAAACGGTCACCTAGAAACGTGGACCTGCATCTATGCCACGGGTTCGACGAGAAGCGCAAATGCATAGGGCGCCGGCGTGAAGTGCATGACTCCGGTTTCATCCAGGTTTCATCCGGTGCAGCCCAGGCCGGTTCTATGCTGGGCTATCTCTTCGCCCTGCAAGGAGCCGCCGGCCGATGACTCTCTCACGCTGCGTGTTGGCGCTGGCCCTGCTCGGCAGCCTGCTGGCCCACGCCGAGGCTGCGCCCTGGGTTGCCGGCTTGCACCACATGACCCTGGCCGACCCGGTCGACGACCGGCCCATGCAGGCATTGGCGTTCTACCCGGCCAGCGGCAAAACCCACACCCGCCGCATGGACGGCTACCCGATCGACGTGGCTGAAGAGGCGCCGGTAGCATTGGGCCAGTTCCCGTTGCTGGTGTTGTCCCACGGCAATACTGGCAGCCCGCTGGCCTTGCATTACCTGGCGACATCGCTGGCACGGCAGGGCTTTATCGTAGTGGCGGTGGTACACCCGGGGGACAACGCCGGCGACCACAGCCGCCTGGGCACCTTGAGCAACCTGTATGGCCGGCCGCTGCAAGTGAGTGCCGCGATTACGGCCGCCCGCGATGACACCTTGCTGGGGCCCTACCTGAACGCTGGCAAAGTGGGGGTGATCGGCTATTCGGCCGGTGGTGAAACAGCCTTGATCCTCTCAGGGGCGCGCCCCGACCTGGACCGCCTGCGCAAGTATTGCCTGGATCGCCCGAACGACGCCGACGCCTGCAGGACCAACGGGGTACTGATTTCCGACCGCAGCGAGCTGGTGCCCGAGGCCGACCAGCGGGTGGGGGCGGTGATGCTGATGGCACCGCTCAGCCTGCTTTTCGGGCGCCATGCCTTGGCCGGGGTACAGGTGCCGGCACTGATCTACAGTGGCGACAGCGATCAGCTGGTGGCGGTCGACCGCAACGCCGAAGCCCTGGCTCGCAAGTTGCCGGTCACCCCGGACTATCGCCTGTTGGCGGGCGCCGGGCACTTCGTGTTCATGGCCCATTGCGATGCCGAGCAGTCCGTGCGGATGCCGGCGCTGTGCAAGGACGCCGCAGGCGTGGACCGCCGGCACATCCACCATTCCCTGCAACGCGAAGCCGCTTTGTTCTTCAGCCAGGCACTGGGTGCGCCGCAGCCGGCCGAGCGTTCAGCCGCGACCGGCGCGCCGCGCCAGCAACAGCGTTAGGCCGACACCGGCCAGGGCGAGCAGGGCAGCCACGCAGAAGATCGAGGCATAGCCCAGGTGCGCGGCCACCGCGCCCATCACCGGCCCGGCGATGGCCAGGGCCATGTCGAAAAACACCGCGTAGGCGCCCAGCCCTGCGCCGCGGCTGCTGCTGGGCACCTGCTTGATCGCTTCCACCCCCAGCGCCGGGTACACCAGCGACAGCCCGAAACCGGTCAGCCCGGCACCGATCAGCGCCCACGGCGGCGACGGTGCCAGCCACAGCAGGCTCAGGCCGAGCACTTCGGTGGCCATGCACGCGACGGCCACGTTGTAGCCACCAAAACGGTTGACCGCGTTGACGAACAGCAGCCGGGAAATGATGAAGCACACGCCAAAGGCACTCAGGCACCAGGCCGCGCCCACCCAGCCACGCTCCAGGTAATACAGGGTGACGAAGGTGGTCAGGGTACCGTAGCCGATGGAGGCCAGGGTCAGGCCCAGGCCGCAGGGTGCGACCCGGCCGAAAGCCGACCAGAAGGGCAAGCGCTCGCCGCGCACCACCACCACGTCCGGCCGTTTGCGCAGTACCAGCAGGGCCAATAGCGCCAGTACCAGCAATGCCGGCCCCAGCACGCCGAAGTCCAGCCCATCCACGGCCAGTACACCCAAGGGGGCGCCAATGGCGATGGCGCCATAGGAGGCGATACCGTTCCAGGAAATCACCCTGGCGGTGTGCTCGGGCCCAACCTGGCTGATGCCCCAGCTAAGCGTGGCCACGCCGATCAGCCCTTGGGCGATACCCAGCAGCAGGCGCCCGCCGAGCAACAGCGCCAGGCTCAGCAGCGGTAGTGTCAGGGTCCAGGCCGATAGCAGCGTCAGCACCCCGCAGCCGGCAATCCCCAGCAAGCCGAAGCGAATGGCCTGCTTGCCCCCCAGGGTATCGGCCACGCGCCCGGCAAGCGGGCGACTGAGCAGGGTGGCCAGGTATTGCAGGCCAATGGTCAGCCCGGCGACCACCGCGCCAAACCCCAGCTGGTCGTGCACATGGCTGGGCAGCACGGCGATCGGCAGGCCGATGCAGAGGAAGGCAATGAAGGTGTAGAAAACGATCGACAGGATCTGCAGGGTGATTTGCAGCGTATTGCTGGCGGGGGCGGGTTGTTGCGCGGTCATGGGCACGTTCGCGGGCGGGCGGTTGGGCGTTGCCCCATCATGGCCGTTGAGCGAAGGAAATGAAAGCAGGCTAACGAATTATTCGTCGGAGAATGCCAGCCTGTGGAATCGGCGGTGGATGTTTCGCGGGTGAACCCGCTCCCACAGGATTTGCATAGGCCTCGAATGCTACGCAGTCCCCTGTGGGAGCGGGTTTACCCGCGAATAGGGCAGCCCGGCCAGTGCAAATGGCCGAGCCCTTCCCAATCAGACCAGCACACCCTGGCTACGCAGGTAATCGTCATAGGTGCCGCTGAAGTCCACCACGCCATCAGCAGACAGCTCGATGATGCGCGTGGCCAGCGACGACACGAACTCGCGGTCGTGGCTGACGAACAGCAGGGTGCCCGGATAGTTTTCCAGCGCCAGGTTCAGCGCCTCGATCGATTCCATGTCCAGGTGGTTGGTCGGCTCGTCCATCACCAGCACGTTCGGCTTCTGCAGGATCAGCTTGCCGAACAGCATGCGGCCTTGCTCACCACCGGAAATCACCTTCACCGACTTGAGGATCTCGTCGTTGGAGAACAACATGCGCCCCAGGGTGCCGCGGATCACCTGCTCGCCGGAGGTCCACTGGCCCATCCAGTCGAACAGGGTCATGTCGTCCTCGAAGTCGTGAGCGTGGTCCTGGGCGTAGTAGCCTACTTCGGCGCTGTCGGTCCACTTCACTTCACCCTTGTCCGGGGTCATTTCGCCGACCAGGGTGCGCAGCAGGGTGGTTTTGCCGATACCGTTGGGGCCGATGATCGCCACGCGCTCGCCTGCCTCGATGGTGAAGCCCAGGTCCTTGAACAGCACCTTGTCGTCGAATGCCTTGGCCATTTTCTCGACGGTAACGGCCTGGCGGTGCAGCTTCTTGGTCTGTTCGAAGCGGATGAACGGGCTCACCCGGCTCGACGGCTTGACCTCGGCCAGCTGGATCTTGTCGATCTGCTTGGCCCGCGAGGTGGCCTGCTTGGCCTTGGAGGCGTTGGCCGAGAAGCGGCTGACGAAGGTCTGCAGTTCGGCGATCTGGGCTTTCTTCTTGGCGTTGTCGGACAGCAACTGTTCGCGGGCCTGGGTGGCAGCGGTCATGTACTCGTCGTAGTTGCCCGGGAACACGCGCAGCTCGCCGTAGTCCAGGTCGGCCATGTGGGTGCAGACACTGTTGAGGAAGTGCCGGTCGTGGGAAATGATCACCATGGTGCTGTTACGCGCGGTGAGGATGGTTTCCAGCCAGCGGATGGTGTTGATGTCCAGGTGGTTGGTCGGTTCGTCGAGCAGCAGCACGTCCGGGTCCGAGAACAGCGCCTGGGCCAGCAGGACACGCAGCTTCCAGCCCGGTGCCACTTCGCTCATCGGGCCGAAGTGCTGTTCCAGTGGGATACCCAGGCCCAGCAGCAGTTCACCGGCGCGGGATTCGGCGGTGTAGCCGTCCATCTCGGCAAACTCGGTTTCCAGCTCGGCGACGGCCATGCCGTCTTCCTCGGTCATTTCCGGCAGCGAGTAGATACGATCGCGCTCGGCCTTGACCTTCCACAGCTGGCCGTGGCCCATGATCACCGTGTCGATCACGGTGAATTCCTCGTAGGCGAACTGGTCCTGGCGCAGTTTGCCCAGGCGCGTGTTCGGCTCGAGCATGACCTGGCCGCCGGACGGCTCGAGGTCACCGCCGAGGATCTTCATGAAGGTCGACTTGCCGCAACCGTTGGCGCCGATCAGGCCGTAGCGGTTGCCGTTGTTGAATTTGACAGAAACGTTTTCGAACAGCGGCTTGGAGCCGAACTGCATGGTGATGTTGGCGGTGGAGATCAAAGGGCTTACCTATCAGTCACTTACAGAGCTGGCTTTCAAGCTGATACCGATTTGATACCAATTTTGAGTTTTTCCAGCTCGCTCCAGTCGGAGCTTGAGTTGAGCCAACGGGCATACGTCGACAGCAGCATTTGAACGCTGTGACCCAGCTGTTGGGCGATAAATGCGGGGTTGAGGCCGGACATTAAGCATATTGTCGCATAGGTGTGGCGGCAGTTATATGGGGGGCGACGCCGAATGCCCAGCTCATTCAGCACCGGCACCCACTGTTTGTGCAGATCGGAGGTCTGTTTCACGTGCTCGGCGTTCTTCGACGGCGGCAACAAGAACGGCGTCTCGGTCACCGCTCCCTTCCCATGTCGGCGGCGGTCCGCGTATCCCCTGGCGAATTGGATCGCGCGCAAAGCGCGATCATTCAGCAGCACGAACCGATCCCTCCCTGTTTTCGTCCTTTCCTCCACCGCGCCCAAGGCGACGGTCCTCTTAACGTGCACAGTCCTCTTTTCCATATCGATCACATCCCAGCGTACGGCCAAGGCCTCCGACAGGCGGAGGCCGGTGAAGAACATGAATTCGAACAGCGCGGCATAGATGAGGCTCGGCCAATACTTGTGTTCGTATAGCTTGTCGATGATGGTGTTGGCTTCAGCCAGGGTGAACGGGGCGATCTCCTTACGCGACCGCTTCGGTAACTCAATCACCTCAGCGGGGTTCTTGGTCAGCAGGCCTTCCCGGGTCGCCGCAGCCAGGATCGTCGATAGTCTCGTAATCGCGTTGCGCTTCACGTTTGCCGAGGTCCATTCGGTTTCGGTGATGACGCGGCGGAGCAGGGTGGTTGTGATCAGGTCGATACGGACCAGAGCCAGGCGTGGCATCCAGTAAAGGTTGAGGGCGCTCTTGTAGTTGTTATGCGTGCCCTGAGTGATTTCGCGGCTGGCCAGCCAGAGCTGAAGATTGCCGCAAACAGGCACATACAGGCCCTCATCCAGGTCTCCGCTGTAGACATCGACGCCGCCGGCGTTAATTTCGATGTTAAGACGAAGCTCGACCGCCAGCTTCAGCGCGTCACCGTCGTTGGTGAGCGGGTTCCAGTGGGCGCGCACGCCGGACTGGCCTTTCAAGCGAAACGGCCATTTTGGGTCGCGGCAGGTGCAGGGCTCGATCTCCAGGCGACAACCCTTGGCTGCCAGCTTCAGCAGTTCGTGATTCAGGTTCTTTTCTTCGGGCACGATGATTCCTTGGCCGCCATTTCGCGGCAGTGAGTTGTACAAGGGGTTTGGATTGGTACAAGAAAATCGGCCAGTGGTCCGATTCAGCTCTCAAACTGGGATGCCGCGATTGCGTGCCGCCTCGCTTTAGCTATGGTGAGAGTTCACCAATTTCATACAACTAAAGTCGTAGGAGGTCGGCATGAGAAATCGTGGTGAAGTTTTCTGGGAATGGGCTGATCCAACTCTTCATCACCGCACTCACGACGAGACGCTCAACGATGGAACGTGCATAGATGTTCAGGTGCGACTGTCGCGCACGGGTAACACGCAGATGTTCATTGGGGTGTATGCCGCGAGTGGAATGGCCCTTCATGAGGAGGCATTCGATTCGCGTCCAGGTGAATCCATGACCAGGGCTCTGGCCTGGGGCGTGGGCCGGGCGCGTCGGATCGCCACTGATACCCAACCGGAATTCGATAAGGTCGCCTGCGCTAAATGAGCAGTGGGGTAGAGTACAAATGTTCTATTAGTTGACCTGATTCGCCTGGCGGACCTTGAACATACCCAGGGTCCGTCTGGCAGGTCACTTGTTATGTAATGGTTTTGCGGCGTGTCGTCGCCTTGACCCCTATTACTAGGCAAGTTAATAAGCAGAATGGGGTAGGATGGCAGTCGAGCAGGATGCTCACCGATGTTAGGCGCTTAGGTGATGCCAATCGACGGTGACAGGGAGCAAAAATCACAAGAGTGCTGTCCCAGCACCAGTGCCGGTTTGAGTTCTGCTGCCTTGCGAGACGACACATGCCATTAGATAAGAAATTTGCCGCATACCAACTCCTGAGAGAGCTGGATGCCGTGACCTCATCGATAATGAACCAAGTAGCCTATGGGCGTATGGGAGAGCTATCGTGGATAGAGACCCAAGCCCTACATAGGGAAGCCTTCGAAAGATGGATGCGCTTCGCAGCTACTCTAGATTCACCCGATCTGTCCGGGAGTCTAAATGGAGGCCGTGATCCGGGTGAGCCGCGAACCAAGGATACTTATACATGATTCGCTGATTTGTATAAGTTTATGCCAGTCGTCTGGCGGCCATTTATTTGACGTCAAATATATTGAGTCAATTTAATTGTTGGGGTAAGAAATACCTTCCTCAGCAACTAAGGACCGATGGACGATGGTAAGGGAGCGTGGCGATTGCTTCTGGCAGTGGGGCGATCCGAAATTACATACCAGAACCCACAACGAAACGTTGAATGACGGTTCGCAAATCGATGTCCAGGTACGCCTTTCGAGCATCGGCGCGACCCAAATGTTCATCGGTATTTACGGCCCTAGTGGAGCGCTCATCCACGAAGAAAGCTTTGATTCTCGCCCAGGCGAAACCATGACGCGGGCGATGGCTTGGGGTGTCGGGCGTGCTCGCCAAATAGCAAGCGAAGCCCAATCGCCGTCCCGTAAGGTCGTGTCGAGGTGAGCAGCCTCAGCACTGTCGCCTGGCGCAACTGCACTCGGTCATAGGTCCCAGGCCGACTACAGTCTGGCCAACCTCGGCCGCATCCCGCTCAGCCTCTTCTTTGGTCGAACAGATGGCAGTACCAACCATCCAGGCTATAGGCTCGGCGTGGTGCTGCTGGGTCGGCTGGGCCAGTGCCGCTTGGATCTCAGTCGACTGCTGAAACATCTGCGCCTTCGAGAAACGCTGCTGCCAAGCCTGCAGCCGTTCGCGCGGCACGCTGACCATCTCGGTGTTGCTGGATCGGTTCTCTATTGACATTAGTTACTCCTTGTCGGACTGAGATTGCGTGCGTTAATTTATATAAGGTGGCATTAGAAAAGTTCTTTTCCGGTATTCTTCGGTATCTTGTTTTTGCTGCGCAATCAAGGCGTGTTGTTCCTTACAATGAACGAGAGAATGTATTTGGGCTTAGTCACAACATGGCAGGTTCTTATGCAGGTATCGTTGGTGATTTTTGCAATGACAACGATTGGCCTTTGCTCAATGCGCTAGTGATAAATACTACTACTTGCACACCTTCAAGCGGTTTCGATGATTATCTCGAGGGCGCTGAGATGGACTGGGGTCAATGTCTATCCGGATGCTGGCGTTTTTTCCATCTGAAAACCTCACGAGAACATCAGGTAACAAACTTCTCAGGACTCACTAGCTTGGTAAGAGAGTGGCACAAGTCTTAAGCAATGCTACCAGTGGTTTTTAAATCAAGCCCAGCCCCGCGCTGGGCTTTATGCGTCTGGGGTGGCTTTGCCGTTACAGCTGGGTGGATGGGTGGACAGGATTGCGGACCCCGCAGCTTTGGGGGATGAAGACCCATTGCCTTCCTCAAGGAGTCGAGCATGGCGTTGCGGTTCCGGAAAAGCTTCAAGGTCGCGGCGGGCGCGCGTATCAACCGTAAGCGTTCGCTGAAGTCACCTTGCATGGCTTGGGCGCGCATCGACTTGGCTGAATGCGCGCGAGACAGGATCGTCCTATGATTCGGTGAGTCCACGTCTGATAATGCCTCGGATATCAACATTCAACGCAGGGCCAATAATGGACTACCGTGCAACTCGCTACGCCCTATTTGCCGTTCCCTTCTTCGTAATGTGCCAGCCAGTGCAAGCATCGACGTGGCAAGTTTGCCGTATGGAACTACATATCACTGATGTGTTGAAGCTTCCCTATCCAAAGCTACAGGCCCAGGTCGTAAAGGTAAGCCAGGCATCAACCACGGCAGAGTGCCCGGAAAAGGGGGCTACTATCACATTCGTACCGGAAACTGCTGATTACCAAAGCACGCTCCCACGCAGGCAGTGGGCCAAAAAAGGCCAGTTGATGCATATCAACTACCGATATCTGGATGGGACGTGTAAAGGCGATGGCCATCCCCATGAGTGCCGCATTGAACACTACCCCTTAGCGGGTGCTTGGTAAGCGTCCGACGAACACATGTTCGCCACATGCAGATCGAAGAATGGGCGGCGAGCATGGACCATGCAGCCAATTTCGGTGATAGCCATCCGATAGTCCTTTGGGATGCGAAAGCCCGGCGCTGTTCCTTTTTGTACGCTGCCGCCGGCACGGGGGCGCGGCGAGTCGGCACTCTTGTTTGGTGCTGGAGGAAAGGCGTGGGGTGTCAGGCGGCTTGCGAGCCGATGAAATTGCGCCCGCGTGCGCCCTGCATGGCCTCATCGATCATCGCTTCGGCCTAGGCCGCTGTCACGCCGTAGTCCTCGAACTCGGTGTGCACGCCCAAGCGATGGAGGAAGCCTCTCAAGCGCTGCTGCGCGCTGGTGAGGTCGGGGCCGAAAACCTTCTGCAAGGGTCGAGCTCCCCATCACGGCCCCAGGCCAGGCCCAGGACCATCGGCAAAGTGAACGAACAGGCGATGCCATGGGGCAGGCCATGGCGCAAGGTCATTTCATAGGAGATGGAATGGGCAAGTGCGGTCTTGGTGTTTGAGAATGCCATGCCGGCCTTGAGCGCAGCCAGGGCCATGCGCGCGCGCAGCTCGGGGTTGGCCAAGTCCTGTTGCAGCTGTGGCAGGCAATCGAGGATGTCTTCGATGGCCGACACCGCGAAGGTGTCGGAGATGGGATTGGCGTTGTGGTTCCAGATCGCTTCCAGGGCATGCGACAGCGCATCCAGCCCGGTGGATACCGTCACCCGGCCCGGTACGCTGAGCATCAGCTGTGGGTCGATCAACGCCACCTGCGGCCAGGTGCACGCCAGGTGCAGGGAGTATTTCTTCTGCCGGGCGCTATCCCACAACGTGGCCCAGGGGGTCACCTCGCTGCCAGTTCCAGCTGTGGTCGGTGCGGCAATCAGTGGCTTGTGTCGCGCGGGGGTGAACGATTTGCCACTGGCGAGCAATTCCAGCAGTTCATCGAAGCTTCCGGATTGTGTCCCGACGATCAGCGCTTTGGCGGTGTCGATGGCGCTGCCACCACCCAGGGCGAAGACGCTGTCACAGTCACCGTGCTCGGCCCAGAATCGTTCGTGTACATCGCGCAACCAGGCCACGTCCGGGTTTGGCTGCACAGTGTCGATCACGCAGACCAGACGCTCGCCAAGCAGGCCGCGCACGCGCTCCACTAGCCCCAACTGAGCGGCCTCGGGGAACGTCACCAAAGCGACCTTGCCAGTGCACAGCTCGGCAACGCGAGCCAGGCTGCCAGCGCCGAACACGGTCGAGACAGGATTATGGAAACAGGCAGACATGGGCAGTTCCTTGTTGTTGTTTGAAGGTGCGGCCATGCTCGTTGGCGGGCAGGTTTCGTTCCAATCGTTTGATTGCAGGCAAGCATCGGTCAGGCCGATAACAGCGTCAGCGTGGATTGCGCAAACTCCGGGCTGGCAGTGCCCCTGCACATGACGCGCAGCGGGCAAGGCCGGTGGGTTGGGAGGGATCAGTGGGAATAGAGCACTGGAGCGTGCGCAAAGATTTGCCTGTGTTCAATGAAGCGGGTTAATCAACTCGGCACCCTGGTTACGCACATTCCCCACGGCCACACTCACCCGGTACCACTCGAAGGCTTCGGCCGGCTCACTGAGGTTGAGCACCAGTTGTTCTGCGTGCTCGCTCGGCATTGTTGCCGTGATCCACTCGTACGCCAGTTCTGGCGACAACACGACAGGCCGGCGGTCATGAACATCGACCATTCCGCCCTGGGAGTCGGCGGTAATGATGACGAACCCGTCGTGCTCGGTACCGGTGAACTGGCCGATCGAAGCGCAAAGGGCAGGGCGGCCATCCTGGCGCCGGATATGGTAAGGCTGCTTCTTCGGCCCGCCCTCATCAACCCATTCGTACCAGCCGTCGATTGGGGTGATGGCCCGGTGTGGCCAGATCGCCCGGAAGAATGGGCCATGCGCCACCTTCTCGACCCGGGCGTTGATCGGCGCAGCACGATCGGCAGCCCAATGCGGCCGCCATCCCCACCTCACCAGGTCCGCTCGTGGGCCTGCGTCATCCATCCGCAGTACTGCCACCGGCGTGGTCGGTGCGATGTTGTAACGGTCAAGCGGCTGGTCGCCGACGTTGTTGCGCCAGGCCTCAGGCAGGCTCAGGGTTTCAACGAAGTCATGTATGCCACGGTACTGGCTTAGCCTTCCGCACATGATCGCTTCCTCCTAAACCATGAGCATAGGCCAGGGCATGGTTCCCGGGTACAAGGCTGCGGGGGCGCGGAGCATGGACGAAACGACCATGATCGGATGTGCCACTGTTCTGGAACAGGAATTGCTGGGACCC
The DNA here is from genome assembly GCF_049486705.1 of Pseudomonas sp. NLJ1. Taxonomy (NCBI): domain Bacteria; kingdom Pseudomonadati; phylum Pseudomonadota; class Gammaproteobacteria; order Pseudomonadales; family Pseudomonadaceae; genus Pseudomonas; species Pseudomonas sp. NLJ1. The sequence continues at coordinate 5,455,252 of NZ_CP137735.1, forward strand.
TGAGGCATTGATCATTCGGAGAATGCAAAAATGACTCAGGATGACCGCTACTACTTGGTCTTCGTTGTGGTTGCCGTGCTGCTACTGGATCTGCTGGCGACCCTGGTGTTTCTGAAGGCCATTGCCTGACTCCCGATTGTGGGCCCAGCCGCCCCCGGATTCGGGGCATAGCGCAAGCACGCCCAGGCTGCCCGGTCTGGAACTTGTCGGCTGGCCCATGAACGAAGGTATCTTCGCGGAGAAAGCCCGCCCCGAAACCGATATAGCTAACAAGCATATTACCGGGCTGACGTTGAGCAGTAACATGGGCAAACAAAAACAAAAAAGGTGCATGCGGCTTGGTAACACTTTCCAGGTTACTCGATGGGGCGGCAGGAGCGTGTTGCGTGAAAAGCTCAAGATCGGTAGCAGGTGCAATACTGATGTCCACATTTGCCACACTGTTCATGGCAGGCTGCGTACATGGCCCCGATGTACGTGAGGGCCATGGGTATGTGGTCGGGGCTATGGAAAGAAGTACGCCGACATACCTGGGGTGCGTCCAAAGCGAACTTCAAGGGAACGTGAAAACCTACCAGGTCGATGACGTTAACTCGGTCAGACTGTTTGTCGATAGTACCGACCCCGACAAGGCGGGTGGCCTGGTCGAGGTACGCGGCACGGGTACCCAGCGCCAGTTCGCGGCCTATCAACGCGATGCCTGGTACGACCATGGCAGGCTGTTGGACGCCGCGCTGATGTGTTCAAAAGCATGATCAACTAACCTTCGAGAACGAAAAGCCCGCGCTCGAGCGCGGGTTTTTTGCATTTGCAGACGCCAGCCGCAATAATCCGCTCATTTGAACGGAGAGTATAAGGTTGGAATCAAGAAGCGTTGTCGCGGAAATGTTTATTGGAATGCCGACGCATTTCTGGGTGTTGCCGGTTGCCGGCCTGGTCGCCTGGTTCGGCCTGAAATGGGCCGAGCAATCCCATGACCGCGCCACCCTGCTGCGGACCGTGACCTATCTGCTGCTCATCGCGTTGGCGGTGTTGCCCAACGGCTTTTATGCACTGTTCCCCCCTTCGCCCGACATGCCCGAGCTGTTGTTGAATCGTGAACCGCTCCCCAACTACGAAGGCCGCTTCTACCTGGATGCCTTTTACGTGTTCAGCGGATGGGCATTGAGCAAGGTGGCCAAGCTCAAGTTCAGCTAGGGAAGCGCTGAACGAACCGCTTGAAGGCCGGCACTGGGCGGCCTTCTGCCTCAGGCTGCTCGGTTCCGAGCCGATCATCGAGCTAACCGTTCTTGCTGGCGAGCTTACATGGCCAGGTTCAAGTTGAATAGATGGTCAAGAAATCTAAGCAAACACGATTGGTTCGCAACTATCAACGTGGGCGGGCGCGTACTTTTCAACTAGCACCTTCCTGATAAGAGCAACTTGCAGTTATGCGCCCCTGTGCGCAGCAAGGGCTAATTCAAAAGTAATAGGTCAAAAAGCTTTTTACGAGTTTTGATGATGAAACGCTTCGCCAGGAGCCTTCCGAAAATATTTTAAAAACCCTTCTGGCGTTTTATGGGGGGCGTGCTATTTCTGGATATACGCGTGCGATCGCCCGGTCGTGCTATTGACAAAAGGACTGTCAAGTATGTCCATTCAGGCCAAGGTATCTCCCCTCGCTCAAAGTGTTACTTCTGCCGCCCCCATTGCAATTCCCGACAACGGAATCCTGACGCTTACCCAGAGCAGTAACATTGTTCTGGATATTGCGCCCGAAAGTGTGACGGGCTACCAAAAAAGTGGTGCTGACCTGATCGTGCAACTGAAGTCTGGCGAAAGCTTGCGCATTGCCAACTTCTATGCCGAAGGGCAGCCTGCAAGCCAGTTGTATCTGGTAGACCGGGACAAACTGCTGGCCGTTGACCTGCCGCCGGTCGCTGCCGATGGGCCGCTGGTGGCGGGTTATGTGCCTCAGGAAACTCCGGCTGGGTTCGAGTCGCTCACCGGCACCGATGGCACCATTGCCGGGCTCAGCCCTGGTGGTGCACTTCTGGCTGGCGCCGCGATCATTGGTGGCGGCGTCGCGATTGCCAACAGCAACGGCGGTGGCGGTGGCGGCGGTGACAGCAGTGTGCAGCCTGACACCACGGCCCCGGCGCCCGCCAGCGGATTGCAGATTGCCCCGGATGGCAGCAGCATCAGCGGCACGGCCGAGCCAGGCGCCACCGTGGGCATCGACAGCAACGGCGACGGGCAAACCGACGCCAGCGTGGTGGTCGGCCCTGACGGCAAATTCCAGATTCCGCTGAATCCGCCACTGACCAACGGAGAAACGGTTTCCGTGGTGGTGACCGATCCAGCCGGCAATAGCAGCCCGCCCGCGACCGTGCAGGCCCCCGACTTCCCCGATGCGCCGCAAATCAACCCGAGCAACGGCTCCAGCCTCAGTGGTACCGCCCAGCCGGGCAGCACCGTGGTGCTCACCGACGGCAACGGCAACCCTATTGGCCAGACTACTGTCGACAGCAATGGCAACTGGTCGTACACACCTGAAAACCCACTGCCCGATGGCACGGTAATCAACGCGGTGGTCGTGGATGCCGCCGGTAACAGCGGCCCGCCCGCCAGCACCATCATCGATGGCGTGGCGCCAGCGGCACCCGTGATCAACCCGAGCAATGGTACCGAGCTCAGCGGTACCGCCGAGCCGAACAGCACCGTGACCCTCACTGATGGCAACGGTAGTCCGATCGGCCAGGTGACGGCCGATGGCAATGGCAACTGGACCTACACCCCGACCACGCCCATCGCTGATGGCACAGTGATCAACGTGGTCGCCCAGGATGCAGTTGGCAACACCAGCGCTCCGACGAGCACAACAGTGGATGCGCAGGCCCCGGCGGTACCAGTGGTCAACTCCAGCAATGGCACCACGATCAATGGCACCGCAGAACCGGGCAGCACTGTCACCCTGACCGACGGCAACGGCAACCCGATCGGCCAGGTCACCGCCGACGGTAGCGGCAACTGGTCGTTCACGCCAGGCACACCGTTGCCGGATGGCACTGTGGTCAACGCCACGGCGACCGACGCGGCTGGCAATACCGGCGGGCAGGGCAGCACCACCGTGGACGGCGTGGCCCCGGGTGTGCCCACCGTCAACCTCAGCAACGGCAGCAGCCTCAGTGGTACTGCCGAGCCGAACAGCACCGTGACCCTCACCGACGGCAGTGGCAATCCGATTGGCGAAGCCACCGCTGACGGCAGCGGCAACTGGACGTTCACGCCAGCCACGCCGCTGCCCAATGGCACCGTGGTCAACGCCACGGCGAGCGACGCGGCTGGCAATACCGGCCCGGCAGCGACGGTCACCGTCGACTCCAGCGCGCCGGCTGCACCGGTAATCAACCCAAGTAACGGCACGACCATCAGCGGTACCGCCGAAGCGGGCGCCACCGTGACCCTGACCGACGGCAGCGGCAACCCGATTGGGCAGATCACCGCCGACGGCAGCGGCAACTGGAGCTTCACACCGGGCAGCCCGTTACCCAACGGCACCGTGGTGAATGCCACCGCGACCGACCCGACCGGCAACACCAGCGCTCCATCGAGCACCACAGTGGATACGGTGGCCCCGGCCGCACCCGTGGTCGAGCCGAGCAACGGCAGCGAAATCAGCGGCACCGCCGAACCCGGCAGCACCATCACCCTGACCGACGGCAGCGGCAACCCGATCGGGCAGACTACCGCCGACGGCAGCGGCAACTGGTCGTTCACGCCAGGCACACCGTTGCCGGATGGCACTGTGGTCAACGCCACGGCGACCGACCCGGCCGGTAATACCGGCGGGCAGGGCAGCACCACCGTGGACGGCGTGGCCCCGGGTATACCCACCGTCAACCTCAGCAACGGCAGCAGCCTCAGCGGTACTGCCGAGCCGAACAGCACCGTCACCCTCACCGACGGCAGTGGCAATCCGATTGGCGAAGCCACCGCCGACGGCAGCGGCAACTGGACGTTCACGCCAGCCACGCCACTGCCCAATGGCACCGTGGTCAACGCCACGGCGAGCGACGCGGCTGGCAATACCGGCCCGGCAGCGACGGTCACCGTCGACTCCAGCGCGCCGGCTGCACCGGTTATCAATCCAAGCAACGGCTCGACAATCAGCGGCACCGCCGAAGCGGGCGCCACCGTGACCCTGACCGATGGCAGCGGCAACCCGATCGGCCAGGTCACCGCCGACGGCAGCGGCAACTGGAGTTTCACACCGGGCAGCCCGTTACCCAACGGCACCGTGGTGAATGCCACCGCGACCGACCCGACCGGCAACACCAGCGCTCCATCGAGCACCACAGTGGATACGGTGGCCCCGGCCGCGCCGGTGGTCGAGCCGAGCAACGGCAGTGAAATCAGCGGCACCGCCGAGCCCGGCAGCACCATCACCCTGACCGACGGCAGCGGCAACCCGATCGGGCAGACTACCGCCGACGGCAGCGGCAACTGGTCGTTCACGCCAGGCACACCGTTGCCGGATGGCACTGTGGTCAACGCCACGGCGACCGACCCGGCCGGTAATACCGGCGGGCAGGGCAGCACCACCGTGGACGGCGTGGCCCCGGGTATACCCACCGTCAACCTCAGCAACGGCAGCAGCCTCAGCGGTACTGCCGAGCCGAACAGCACCGTCACCCTCACCGACGGCAGTGGCAATCCGATTGGCGAAGCCACCGCCGACGGCAGCGGCAACTGGACGTTCACGCCAGCCACGCCACTGCCCAATGGCACCGTGGTCAACGCCACGGCGAGCGACGCGGCTGGCAATACCGGCCCGGCAGCGACGGTCACCGTCGACTCCAGCGCGCCGGCTGCACCGGTTATCAATCCAAGCAACGGCTCGACAATCAGCGGCACCGCCGAAGCGGGCGCCACCGTGACCCTGACCGATGGCAGCGGCAACCCGATCGGCCAGGTCACCGCCGACGGCAGCGGCAACTGGAGTTTCACACCGGGCAGCCCGTTACCCAACGGCACCGTGGTGAATGCCACCGCGACCGACCCGACCGGCAACACCAGCGCTCCATCGAGCACCACAGTGGATACGGTGGCCCCGGCCGCGCCGGTGGTCGAGCCGAGCAACGGCAGTGAAATCAGCGGCACCGCCGAGCCCGGCAGCACCATCACCCTGACCGACGGCAGCGGCAACCCGATCGGGCAGACTACCGCCGACGGCAGCGGCAACTGGTCGTTCACGCCAGGCACACCGTTGCCGGATGGCACTGTGGTCAACGCCACGGCGACCGACCCGGCCGGTAATACCGGCGGGCAGGGCAGCACCACCGTGGACGGCGTGGCCCCGGGTATACCCACCGTCAACCTCAGCAACGGCAGCAGCCTCAGTGGTACTGCCGAGCCGAACAGCACCGTCACCCTCACCGACGGCAGTGGCAATCCGATTGGCGAAGCCACCGCTGACGGCAGCGGCAACTGGACGTTCACGCCAGCCACGCCACTGCCCAATGGCACCGTGGTCAACGCCACGGCGAGCGACGCGGCTGGCAATACCGGCCCGGCAGCGACGGTCACCGTCGACTCCAGCGCGCCGGCTGCACCGGTTATCAATCCAAGCAACGGCTCGACAATCAGCGGCACCGCCGAAGCGGGCGCCACCGTGACCCTGACCGACTTCGGCGGCAACCCGATCGGCCAGATCACCGCCGACGGCAGCGGCAACTGGAGCTTCACTCCCGGTTCGCCGCTGGCCAACGGTACCGTGATCATCGCCACGGCAACCGACCCGACCGGCAACACTGGTCCGCAGGCCGCCACCACGGTGGATTCAGTGGCCCCGTCCGCACCGGTGGTCGAGCCAAGCAACGGCAGCGAAATCAGCGGCACCGCCGAGCCCGGCAGCAGAGTGATCCTGACCGATGGCAGCGGCAACCCCATCGGCCAGACTACTGTCGACGGCAACGGCAACTGGAGCTTCACTCCCAGTACGCCGCTGGCCAATGGCACAGTAGTCAACGCCGTGGCCCAAGACCCGGCCGGCAACACTGGCCCGCAGGGCAGCACCACGGTGGATTCGATCGCACCCGCCGCGCCGGTGGTCAATCCGAGCAACGGCGCCGTGCTCAACGGTACTGCCGAGCCGAACAGCACCGTGACCCTTACCGACGGCAGCGGTAATCCCATTGGCGAAGCCACCGCCGACGGCAGCGGCAACTGGACATTCACCCCCGGCACGCAACTGCCCGATGGCACCGTGGTCAACGCTACCGCGACCGATGCAGCCGGCAATACCGGCGCTCCTGGTAGCACTACCGTGGACGCGTCGCTGCCGTCGATTCCGCAGGTCGACCCGAGTAACGGCTCGGTGATCAGCGGTACCGCGGATGCGAATAACACCATTATCCTGACCGATGGAAGCGGCAACCCGATCGGCCAGGTCAGCGCCGATGGCAGCGGCAACTGGTCGTTCACGCCCGGCGTACCGCTGCCGGATGGCACCGTGGTCAACGTGGTGGCACGCAACCCCGGTGGGACCGATAGTGCACCAGCGATCATTACCGTGGATGGCGTGGCACCGGCCGCACCGGTGGTCGAACCGAGCAACGGCACGGAAATCAGCGGTACCGCCGAAGCGGGCGCGACTGTCATCCTCACCGACGGCGGTGGCAACCCGATAGGTCAGACCACCGCCGACGGCAGCGGCAACTGGTCGTTCACCCCCGGTACACCGCTGGCAAACGGCACAGTCATCAACGCCGTGGCCCAGGACCCGGCCGGCAACACCAGCGGGCCGGCCAGCGTCACCGTTGACGCCATCGCCCCGGCCGCACCGATCATCAACCCGAGCAACGGGGTGGTGATCAGTGGTACCGCCGAAGCCGGGGCCAAGGTGATTCTCACCAACAGTAGCGGCAACCCGATCGGCGAGACTACCGCCGATGGCAGCGGCAACTGGGCCTTCACGCCTGCGCCTGCGCTGGCCAACGGTACGGTGATCAACGCCGTGGCCCAGGACCCGTCCGGCAATACCAGCGGGCCGACCAGCACCACCGTTGACACCATCGCCCCGGCCGCCCCGATCATCAACCCGAGCAACGGAGTGGTGATCAGTGGTACCGCAGAAATTGGCGCCAAGGTGATCCTCACCGACGGCAGCGGCAGCCCGATTGGCCAGGCTACCGCGGACGGCAGCGGTAACTGGTCGTTCACGCCTGGCACACCGCTGGCCAACGGCACGGTGATCAACGCCGTGGCTCAGGACGCCGCCGGCAATACCAGCGCCCCACAGGTCAGCACCACCGTGGATGCGATCGCCCCCGGCCAGCCGACGATCGAGCCGAGCAACGGTACCGAGATCAGTGGTACCGCCGAAGCCGGGGCCAAGGTGATTCTCACCGACGGCAGCGGCAATCCGATCGGCGAGACAACCGCCGACGGCAGCGGCAACTGGTCGTTCACGCCCGGTACACCGCTGGCCAACGGCACGGTCATCAACGCCGTGGCCCAGGACCCGGCAGGCAATACCAGCGCTCCAGTGGTCAGCACCACGGTCGATGCCATCGCCCCGGCCACGCCGACTATCGAGCCGAGCAATGGTGTGGTCCTCGCTGGTACCGCTGAACCCGGCGCCACCGTCATCCTCACCGATGGTGGCGGCAACCCGATCGGCGAGACGACGGCGGACGGCAGTGGCGACTGGAGCTTCACCCCAACCACGCCGCTGCCCAATGGCACGGTGGTCAACGCGGTGGCCGAGGACGCCGCAGGTAACACCAGTGGCCCGGCCAGTACCACGGTCGACACGGTGGCGCCGTCGGCGCCGCTGCTGAGCATCAGTGCCGACGGTGCGCTGCTGAGCGGTACCGCCGAGCCGAACAGCCAGGTACGTCTCGTGATCGACGGCGATACCGCCAACCCGATCACGGTGAATGTCGATGGCAGCGGCAACTTCAGCCTGCCGTTTGCGCCGCCGCTGATCACCGGCGAGCTGATCAGCGGGGTCACCGCCGATGCTGCCGGCAACCTCAGCGGCCCATCGACGATCAACGCGCCGGACCTGGCACCGCCGACCATCAGCGTGCCGGAGGCCGCCGATACCTGGATCAACGCTGCCGAGATCAGCAACGGGATCCAGGTCGACGTGACCATCCGCCCGACCATGCAGGCCGGCCAAGTGATCACGGTCGCCTTCGCCGGGCAGAACGGCTACGAGACGCAGGCAACGCACACCATCACCGCCGGCGATATCCTGGCCGGCAGTGTCACCGTGACCATTCCCCCTGGCGGTGGCATGGGGCCGTTCCCCGAGGGGGCCTCAACCGTCACCGCGGACATCAATGGCGGTACTACGTCGAGCGCGGTGCCATTCACCGTCGACACCATCCCGCCTGCGACCCCGGTGCTGTCGCTGGTGGGCAGCATCCTGACCATCTCCACCGACCCGGGAACCGACCTGACGGTCGAAGTGGACATCGACGGCGTCACCGCCACCGCCACGGTGACTGCCGATAATAGCGGGCTGGCTTCTTTGAACCTGCTCACCGACCTGGACATCGACCTCACCCTGGACCAGTTGCTCAATGCCCAGGTTTCGGTGACTGGCGAGGATCCGGCTGGTAACACGAGCAATGTGGCCACCATCGGCGTCGGCAGCAGCATCGAGCAGCCAGTGACCATCGGCAACTTCGGCCTCGATGTCAGCCTCAACCCGCTGAGCCCGCGGTTCGGTTTCAGCGGCACCACCGAGCCGGACTCCAGCGTGGTGATCCGTGTCATCACCCCGGCGCTGAACGTCGAGCTGCAGCCGATCACAGCGGACAGCTCCGGCGACTTCTCGCTGAACCTGCTGAGCCCGAGCGTGCTCACCCAGTTGGGGTTGAACATCACCGATATCCTCACCCTCGGTTCGCAGATCTCGTTCAATATCGTCGCCACCGATACCAACGGCAACGACAGTTCGGCCTACGGCATCACCCTGACCCCGAACGGGCTGTCGCTGAACCTGGGCCAGATCGACGTCAACGGTACCTCCGGGGACGATGTGATGTCCGGGGCGGACGGCAGTTCGGAGCACATCAACGCCGGCGATGGCAATGACCTGATCTTCGATGTGGGGACCGGCGACCACGTGGTGGCCGGGAACGGCAACGATGCCATCCAGATCACCGCGACCAACTTCGTCAGCATCGACGGCGGCGCGGGCTTCGACACTCTGGTCCTGGCCGACGGCATCGACCTCGACTACAACGCCGTCGGCGTCGGCACGCTCTCCAATATCGAGCGTATCGACCTCGGCAGGGGCGACTCTGGGAGCGTGCTGACCCTGACCGCGGCGGAGGTCGACGCCATCACCGATACCAACAACGTCCTGCAGATCACCGGCGAGAGCAACGACACGCTCAACGTGGTGGGTGCCGTGAACACAGGGACCACCCAGCAGCTCAACGGCATTACCTACGATGTCTACAACTTTGGCAGCAGTACCCTGCTGATCGAGGACAACACGGTACAGGTCGTGGTCTGATGCGCGGCCTGTCCGTGCACAAGGGAAGGCGCCGTGGCGCGGGAGCCCTTTGGCTCCTGTGCCTGGGGCTGCCGCTGTCCGCGTCGGGCATCCCGCTCGACCAGGCGGTGCGGGCGGGGTTGGCGATTCACCCACAGGTGCGTTCGGCGATGGCCGAGGCGGATCGTGCGGGCACCGAGGTGGAAATCGCCAAAGGTGGTTACTACCCCTCCGTCACCATGTCCGGGGGGCCGCAGGAATTCGATGTTGGCGAGGTCGTCTACGACGTGACCGTATCGCAGATGCTGTATGACTGGGGCAGGGTGACGAGCAAGGTCGACAGCGCCAGCGCCACCCGGCGCAAGCTGTCCGAGGCGGTGCTGGTGGCGCGCGACGATGCGGCGCTGGATATCGTCGAGACCTACCTCGACGTACTTGCCTCGGAGCGCCGGGTAGAGACGGTGCGCCAGCACATTCAGCGCCTGGACGGCATCCGCGAGATGACCCAGGCACGCGGCAGCGATGGTTACGCCGACCGCAGCGAACTGGACCGCGCCAATCTCGAACTGGCGCGTGCCCAGGAGCAGCTGTCGCTGGAGAAGGGCAACCTGCAGGACGCGCGCAACCAGTACGCGATCCTGGTTGGCCAGGACCCCGCCGAACTGGTGGAGCCCGAGCCGATGTCGCTGCAGCGCTACCTGGCTGCCAGCGACGTGGCGCGGGTGATCCGTGAGTCGCCGTTGCAGCGCAAGGCGTTGGAGGACGCCAATGTCGCCGAGGCGCAAGTCCGCGAGGCCAAGGCTTCGTTGCTGCCGCAGTTGAACCTGGAGGCCTCCGCGTTGCGCCGGGAGATCGGCGGTCGCCCGGAAAGCGACTCGGTGATGTCGCTGCGCTTTCGCATGGACACGTTCCAGGGGCTTTCCAACTTCCGCCGGCCGACTGCTGCGCAACAGCGTCTGGAGTCGGCGCAATGGACGGCCGATGCGATGCAGCGGGACATCCGCCGGCAGTTGCAGTCGCTGTTCGACAACGCTGACACGCTGCGCTGGCGGGAACAGTCGCTGAGCCAGCAGGTGACAGAGTCGGAGCAGGTTGGCGAGCTGTATCGCGAGCAGTTCGAGGTCGGCCGCCGCGACGTGATCGACTTGCTCAACGTGCAGCGCGAACGTTTCGAGGCCGAGCGGCAGTTGATCAACTTGCACATCGAGCGCAAGCGCATCGAGTACCGCGCGGCCGCGCAGGTCGGGCTGTTGGGGGCACTACTGGAGAATCGGTTGAATCATGGAAGTTGAACAATCCCCGGACAACGTCGTGCCCCTGAACCACGACGACCCGCTGCGCCAGGGCCTGTTGCTGCTATGTCGGCAACTGGGCCGGCCGCTGGGCGACGCCGAACTGGTCGACGGCCTGGCACTGGAGCACGGACGCCTGCCGCTGCGCCTGGTCGTTCGCGCCCTGCGCCGCGCAGACATCAATGCCAAGGTCGCGGAGCTGCCGTTGCGGCAGATGGACGCCTACCTGCTGCCGGCGCTGCTGCTGCTCGACGATGGTCGCAGCCTGCTGCTGGTTGGCGTCGAGGGCGAGCAGTACGAGGTGCTGGTGCCGCAAAGCGAGGGTGGCCGTGAGTGCATGGCGCTGACCGCTCTGGAGGCGCTTTACAGTGGCACTGCGGTGTTCGCCAAGTGCCGCTACCGCCCCGATGGGCGGGTGGGCGACTACGCCAGCGGCCTGCCGGAACACTGGTTCTTCGGGCCACTCAAGCGGCTCTGGCGCTCCTATGCGGAAGTCACGGCGGCAGCCCTGGTAGCCAACGTCCTGGCCGTCGCCTCGGCGCTGTTCGCCATGCAGGTATACGACCGCGTGGTGCCCAATGCCGCCTTCGATACCCTATGGATACTCGCCAGCGGCGTGGCCCTGGCGATCATCGTCGACGGAGTGTTGCGGATCCTTCGCGGGCACCTGCTGAACGTACTCGGCAAGCGCCTGGACCTGCAATTGTCGAGCCTGCTGTTCGCGCGCGTGCTAAGCACCCGGATCGCCGCCAAGCCGGCGTCGATGGGCGCGTTCAGTACCCAGGTGCGTGAGTTCGAGTCGGTCCGCGAGTTTTTCACTTCGTCCAGCGCCGCACTGATCAGCGACCTGCCGTTCGTGGCGATCTTCCTGTCGATCATTGCCGTGATCGGTGGCCATGTGGTCTGGGTGCCGCTGGTGGCCTGTGCGTTGATGCTGCTGCCGGGGCTGCTGACCCAGCGCCTGCTCGGGCACCTGTCGCGGCAGAACCTGCGCGAAGGGGCGATGAAGAACAGCGTGCTGCTGGAAGCCTTCGAACACCTGGAGACGGTCAAGGCCACGCGTGCCGAGGGCCGCTGCCGGCAGCAGTGGGAGACGCTCACCGGGGAACTGGCTGGTACCGCAATGAAGACCCATGCCCTGGCCTCGACCCTCAGCTATTCGGCAAGCATCGTCCAGCAGTTGTGCTATGTCGGGGTGGTGGTGTTCGGCGTCTACCGCATAAGCGACGGGGCGATGACCGTTGGTGCCCTGGTGGCCTGTTCGATCCTGGCCTCGCGGGCCATCGCACCGCTGTCCCAGGCTGCTGCCATCCTCGGTCGCTGGCAGCACACCAAGGTGGCGCTTGAAGGCCTGGACCAGCTGATGTCGGCCGAACAGGAGCGCCCCACCGGGAAGCGCTTCGTGCATCGCGACCGGCTGCACGGGCATTACCGCCTGGAGGCGCTGCGCCTGGCCCATGGCGACAGCCCGCCGGTGGTCGATGTACAGGCGCTGAGCATCCAGGCCGGCGAGCGGGTGGCGCTGCTCGGCGGCAACGGCGCCGGCAAGTCGACCCTGCTGCGGCTGCTCAGCGGCCTGCTCGACGCCCAATCCGGCCGGCTGTTGCTGGACGACATCGCCCTGAGCCAGCTCGACCCGGCCGACCGCCAGCGCGGCATCGGCTACTTGCCGCAGGATGTCGCGTTGTTCCACGGCAGCCTGCGGGAAAACCTCAACCTGGCGAACGCCGCGCTGGGCGACGAGGAATTGCTGGAAGCCCTCGATGGCGTGGGGCTGGGCACTTTCGTACGCGCCCACCCGTTGGGCCTGGACATGCCGATCCTGGGCAACGCCAGCCTCTCCGGTGGACAACGCCAGGCGGTGGGGCTGGCCCGGGTATTGCTGCAGGACCCGCCGATCCTGCTGCTCGACGAGCCGACCGCAGCCTTCGACCAGAACAGCGAGAAACAGGTCATCGATTACCTGCAGAAATGGCTGGGCCGACGTACCTTGATCCTCACCACCCACAAGAAAAGCGTTTTGGCACTGGTGGACCGTGCAGTGGTACTGCGCAACGGCCAGGTGATCATGGACGGCCCGCTGAACCAGGTGGTGCTGGGCAATCAGGTGCAGGCGCCGCAGGTCGCCGAAGGAGCTGGCCATGGCAGCTGAAAAAAGTTCTGCAGTGCTGCGCCGGCAACTGGCCGACCCCTTGCTGGCCACCACTCACCCGGTCTATCGCCCGCTGCTCTGGACCCTGCTCGGCAGCGTCGTGCTGTTCGTCGCCTGGGCCGCCTGGGCGGAGCTCGATGAAGTGACGCGCGGCGACGGGCGTGTGGTGCCGTTCAGCCGCATCCAGAAGATCCAGAGCCTGGAAGGCGGCATTCTTGACCGTCTGCTGGTGCAGGAGGGCGACCTGGTGGAGGTCGGCCAGCCGCTGCTGCGCCTGGACGAGACGCGCTTTCTCACCAATTTCCAGGAGTCGGCCAACCAGGCCGGCGTGCTGCGCGCGGCCATCGCCCGGCTGGACGCCGAAGTGCTGGGCAAGGCGACCATCGAGTTCCCGCCGGACATCGACCCGCAAGGGCCGCTGGCGCGTTCCGAGCGCGAGCTGTTCAAGTCGCGGCGGGACAAGCTGCTCGAAGGTAGCCAGGCGATCCAGAGGCAGATCAGCCTGGCCCAGAGCCAGCTCGACCTGGTCCGCCCGCTGGTGGCCAAGCGTGCGGTAAGCCAGATGGAGGCGCTGCGGCTGAGCCAGGACATCGCTACCCTCAACGGCAAGCTGACCGAGCTGAAAAGCAGCTACTTCCAGGATGCCTATACCGAGCGCTCACAGCGCAAGGCCGACCTCAGTGCCCTGGAGCCGATTGTCCAGCAGCGACAGGACCAGTTGCGCCGTACTGGCATCGTTTCGCCGGTGCGTGGGCGGGTCAACACCGTGCTGATCAATACCCGTGGCGGGGTGATCCAGCCCGGCGAGGCGATCATGGAAGTGATACCGGTGGAGGACCGTCTGCTGGTCGAGGCCAGGATCAAGCCGCGTGACGTGGCCTTCCTGGTGCCGGGCATGCCGGCCAAGGTGAAGATCACCGCCTATGACTTCAGCATCTATGGCGACCTCAAGGGTACGCTGGAGCAGATCAGCGCCGACACCATCGAAGAGGACACGCCCCACGGCAAGGAGTCGTACTACCAGGTGCTGATCCGCACCGACGGCAGCCAGCTCAAGCGCGACGATGAAGTGCTGCCGATCATCCCCGGCATGGTAGCCGAGGTGGATATCCTCAGCGGTAAGCGCAGCGTGCTCAATTACTTGCTGCGCCCGCTGATCAAGGCCCGTCTCTACTGAACTGCAGCGTCAGATGGGCAGGCAGGCTCGTTCAGCCAGGCGTCAGGAACAGGAATTGCAAGATCCCTGCAAACCTGCCCATCTGGGGATACGGCCATGCTTCTACAAGACCTGTACTTCATGTTTCTCTTCGCCATTGCCGTGCTGGCACTGGATGTGGCTGCCATCATGCTCTATCGGAGTGCCAAGCCCTGACCCGCGTTTGGGGACTTTCACCCTGAACCGGGTTCTGGTCTACAGTGCTGGGACGTCACTGGTGCAAGGAAGAAGATATGGCAAAGCGTCGATGGGCAGTTATCGCTACCTCGATCGTGCTGGCAGCGGGGCCAGCGCTTACTTATGCCGACCCGGGTAATGGCAAGGGGCAGGGCCATGGCAAGGACAAGGGCCAGCATGGTCAAGGTCACGGGGGCTCGTATGGTGGCCCGTCCATAAATCGTGGCGATGTGCTTGGCATACTTGACGGGCACCGCAGCTACTGGAGCGCAGGGCAGGCGCTGCCGCCCGGCATCCAGAAGAATCTGGCCCGTGGCAAACCGCTGCCGCCGGGTATCGCCAAGAAGCTGGATGGCAGGCTGCTGGGGCAGCTCCCTCATTATGATGGCTATGAATGGATGCAGGCGGGTGCGGACCTGATCCTGGTGGCGGTCGCCACGGGGATCATCTATGAGGTGTTGAACGGCGCGCTGGATTGATCTCAGGCGCAGGTATCAGCGAGCGCCGTCAATTGTAGGAGCGGCCTTGTGTCGCGATGGGCTGCAAAGCAGCCCCCGGCAGGCGACGCGGTGGTTGGCACCGGCTACGCCGGTGTTCGCGGGCACGCCCGCTCCCACAGGAACGGTGCATTCTTTCAGCTGATGGGGTCCCTGTGGGAGCGGGTTCACCCGCGAAGCAGGCAACGCGGTGGCTGGCACCGGCTGCGCCGGTGTTCGCGGGTAAACCCGCTCCCACAGGTACAGCGCATTCTTTCGGCAGGTGGGGGCCTTGTGGGAGCGGGCATGCCCGCGAAGCAGGCGACGCGATGGCTGATACCGGATACGCCAGTGTTTTCGATAGCACCCGTTTCTCCAAAATCAGGTGTTTTCCTGCACGTTCAGCACTGACCATTGTCGTCCGTCGCCAGCAAGCCGCTGGAGTGCGTGCCCCGAAAATGTTGCGACCTTGTTCACCAACCGTCGGAGAGATCAGTTTTCCATTCTGATAGAAGATTCTGTTGGCTTCTTTTGCATGGTTAGCTATTGGCAGATTCACTCTCCCAGCCTTCACTCATCCAGGCCACTGGCAGTAATATCAGTTGCGGCCAGTGCAGCGAGACTTTGGTTGATTGGTAAGCCAATACAACCCCCGTTAGAATGCAGCGTATCCTTGATGGCCAATTGCAAATGTCTACTTTTCGTATCTTTCTTTGCGCTGTACTGGTCAGCAGCCTTGCCGGCTGCGCGACCCCAGGCAAACCCACTGCCAGCAAACTGACTCACAAATCGCCCCAGCAGTACGCCGCCTGCGTGCTGCCAAAGTGGCAAGCACTGGCGCCTCAGGCCACGCAGAAATCGATCGCCCACGGCTACCGGCTGACGGCCCCCAGCGCGGTAGCATCCGATGATGTGCTGGACGTAGTCGATTCCCGCGAGGGCAGCCGCGCGACCTTCTACAAGGGCAGCTTCCTGTCTGGCGACAAATTGCGCCAGGCTGCCAGGGAATGTCTGGACTGACTCAGTAACCCGAGCCGCTGGAGCCGCCCATGCTCGGCAGGCGGGCCTTGCGCTGGGCATTACTCCACTCTGCGCAGGTCATGAAAGCGGTATTGTCCACTTCGCCGGCACCGTCGAAGCTGACGCTATAGGGTTGACGGTTGTCGGCCTTGGTCAGCATGTAGTCAAAGCAGGTACCGGGCACCACGGTACGCCTGGACTCGGCATCAGGCTTGCCGCCGATCTGCATGACCTGGTCTTTGCTCATGCCGTTTTCGACTTTCGCTACCAGCGGCTGGTCATGGTATAGCGCGGAATTGGACGAGCAGGCAGAAAGCGCTATCAGTGTAACGATGAGTGCGTGAAGGGGTTTGTTCATGGCAGTGCTCCGGTAGAGAACGCCGATGAAGGCAGGTGCTGCGGATTGTGGGGCTGCTGGCGCAGCCCATCGCGACACAAGGCCGCTCCTACAAGGGCCAGTGCTGGCTTGAAGAGATATCCAAGGCAGTTGCTCCCAGAGCGAACGTGCGACCCCTGGCTTTGCCGATCACACCATCAATCCGCTCGGCTTTTCATCATACGCCTGTACTGGCGCACCCGCAGTAACGTACAGCCTTGCTCCAGCAACAAGGCGCGCAATGGCGATGCATGCGCCTTGGGCCGGTTGCCGGCCGCCAGGCGGCGCATCTGCAATTTCACCAGGGCCATGTAGGCCAGTGCGGCTAACGCCTTGCGCTTCCAGCGAATGGGTTGTAGTTCGGCGGTTGCCGTCGGCTCGCCGTTCTGCCAGCGCCGGGGCAGGGCAGGCTCGACTGCCAACGCCGTGGCAATCCCCGCCATTGCCACACCGCTGGCCAGCACCTGCTCGACTACCGGCAAGCGCCGGATACCGCCGGTGACCATCACCGGCATCTTCGCGATGGCGGCGATTTCCCGGGCGAACTCCAGGAAGTAGGCCTCGCGAGCCAGGGTGCGTCCATCGCGGGCATCGCCTTGCATCGCCGGTGCCTCATAACTGGCGCCCGACAGTTCCACCAGGTCCACCGGCAACTCATTCAGCCACAGCACTGCCTGGCGCGCATCCGCCGGTTCGAAACCGCCACGCTGGAAATCCGCCGAATTCAGTTTCACTGCCACGGCGAAACCGGGTGAAACCACCTCGCGCACAGCCTTGACCACTTCCAGCAGCAACCGCGCGCGATTTTCCAGGCTGCCCCCCAGCGGTCCTGGCGCTGGTTGCTCAGTGGCGAAAGAAACTGACTCAGCAGGTAACCGTGGGCAGCGTGGATCTGTACGCCACTGAAACCGGCTTCTCCAGCCAGCGCCGCAGTGCGGGCGAAGCGCTGGATCAATGCGCCGATCTCGGCTTCATCCAGCGCCTTGGCAGCAGCGGCTGGCACAGAACCGCGCGCAATTGCTGGCGGTTATTGCGGGCATGGAAGGCAAGCCGCAGGGCATGGATTGCGAGGAGAACGCCCAGCGCCTGATTGCCGGTTGGCAGAAGGGCGAGGCCACGAACACGTAACCCCCTTGTAGGAGCGGCCTTGTGTCGCGATGGGCTGCGTAGCGGCCCCGGCGATCTGTGCATCAACGCAAGATCCGGGGGCTGCTACGCAGCCCATCGCGACACAAGGCCGCTCCTACAGGGATCGCGCAGGCGTCTGGATTCTGCGTAAGACAGTTGCGCCCACGATCAGCCTGCACCACCGCGCTTGTTCATCTGCTCGCACTGCATCAATGCATCCGTCCTGCTTGGATAACTGGGCTTGAGCCGCTCTTTCGCTTGGTTATCGTAAATGTCGAATCCCCCACAAACGGTAGCGGCGTAATACCGGCTACCCACGCGGAACGACTCCTTTTCGATCGGCACAGCGGGAACGATAACGAATCTTGGTTGCATTTTTCGTGCCTCCCCAGGCAGAGACTTAAGTATTAGTCTGACCATGGGAAAGCATCAAGGAGGCTCATGAATAAAACACGGGTTTCGTGATTGGCAGGTCGATGCCCCCACTGTCATCAAATGAAAACCCGCTGTCGTCCGATGCGAAGCACCCCGCACACCAAGGGCATACAGTCCAATCACCCAGAACTGACGCCATGCGTCCAGATCGATGATTGGAGAGACAAGCATGTCCAAAGTCGTACGTTTCCATCAGACCGGTGGCCCCGAGGTGCTGCGCTACGAGGACGCCGAGGTCGGCGAGCCCGGCCCGGGGCAGGTGCGCTTGCGCCAGGTGGCGGTAGGCCTGAACTACGCCGATACCTATTTCCGCAACGGCACCTACCCGATCCCGCTGCCCAATGGCATTGGCGTGGAAGCGGCCGGCGTGGTCGAAGCGCTGGGCGAGGGCGTGACCCAGGTGGCGGTCGGTGACCGGGTCACCTACACCGGTTTCCTCAACACCTTGGGCGCTTACTGCACCGAGCGCCTGATCCCCGCGGCCGCGCTGATCAAGCTGCCGGATACCATCGCCTTCGAAACCGCCGCTGCCATGACCATGCGTGGGCTGACCAGCGCCTATCTGCTGCGTCGGCTCCATGCGTTCAAACCCGGCGACAGCGTGCTGCTGCATGCTGCCGCTGGCGGCGTTGGCCTGATCGTCGCGCAGTGGGCGCAGCTGATGGGGCTGAGCGTGATCGGCACGGTGTCCACCGAGGCCAAGGCCGAGGTAGCTCGCGCCCATGGCTGCAACCACGTCATCAACTACAGCGTCGAGGACGTTGCCACACGTGTGCGTGAGCTGACCGACGGGGTAGGGGTGAATGTAGTGTTCGACAGTGTTGGCAAGAGCACCTTCATGGGCTCGCTCGATTCGCTCAAGCGTCGCGGCCTGATGGTTTGCGTCGGCACGGCGTCGGGCACTATCCCGCCGTTCGACCCGCAGCTGCTGGCGATCAAGGGTTCGCTGCAGCTCACCCGCCCGGCACTGGCCGACTTCATCGCCGACCCGGCGGAGAAGGCCGACCTGGCCGGCGAGCTGTTCGATCATGTCGGCAGCGGGCGCATCCGTATCGAGATCAACCAGCACTATGCACTGCAGGATGCCGTCCAGGCCCACCGTGACCTGGAAGCGCGCAAGACCACCGGCTCGTCGATCTTCGTCATCTGAAGAGGGCAACTGCATGCACATCGAACAACTGACCTGCGCGATCGGTGCCGAGGTAAGTGGGGTCAACCTGGCCGACGCGATCCACGACGACGACCTGTTCGCCCAGCTTCGCGCGCAGTTGCTCCGCCACCGCGTGCTGTTCCTGCGTGACCAGCACTTCAGCCGCGCCGAACATGTGGCGTTCGCCCGTCGCTTCGGCGATCTGGAGGACCATCCGGTGGCGGGCAGCGACCCGGAGCATCCGGGCCTGGTACAGATCTACAAGCGCCCGGACCAGCCCAGCGACCGCTATGAAAATGCCTGGCACACCGACGCCACCTGGCGCGAGGCACCGCCGATGGGCTGTGTGCTGCGCTGCATCGAATGCCCGCCCGTGGGCGGCGACACGATGTGGGCGAACATGGTGCTGGCCTATGAAAACCTGCCAGACGATGTGAAGGCCAAGATCGAAGGCCTGCGCGCCCGCCACAGCATCGAGGCGAGCTTTGGCGCCGCCATGCCGCTGGAAAAGCGCCTGGCGCTGAAGGCGCAGTTTCCCGATGCCGAGCACCCGGTGGTGCGTATCCACCCGGAAACCGGCGAGCAGGTGCTGTTCGTCAACGCCTTCACCACACATTTCAGCAATTACCACACCCCGCAGCGGGTGCGCTTCGGGCAGGACGCCAACCCCGGCGCCAGCGACCTGCTGCGCTACCTGATCAGTCAGGCCTACCTGCCGGAGTACCAGGTGCGCTGGCGCTGGAAGCCCAACAGCGTGGCGATCTGGGACAACCGCAGCACCCAGCACTACGCCGTCATGGACTACCCACCGTGCCACCGCAAGATGGAGCGTGCCGGGATCAAGGGCAGCCCCACGTTCTGAGTTCGTCGCCGTCGCTGGCGGCAACCGCACAATAACAATAGCGAGGACTACAGCATGCAATTCTTCGACGATTCGTTGCACCCGGAAAACATGGAAAAGGTGGTGATCACCGTGGCCCCCTATGGCCCGGAGTGGATGCCCGAAGACTTCCCTGAAGACATCCCCTTGACCATGGACGAGCAAGTGCAGAAGGCTGTCGACTGCTATGAGGCCGGCGCTACCGTGTTGCACCTGCACGTGCGCGAACTGGACGGCAAGGGCTCCAAGCGCCTGTCCAAGTTCAACGAGCTGATCGCCGGGGTGCGCGAAGCGGTGCCGGACATGATCATCCAGGTTGGCGGGTCGATTTCCTTCGCCCCGGAAGGAGAAGGCGAGGCGGCCAAGTGGCTGTCGGACGACACCCGGCACATGCTCGCAGAGCTGACGCCGCGCCCCGACCAGGTGACCGTGGCCATCAACACCACGCAGATGAACATCATGGAGTTGCTGTACCCCGAGTACCTGGAAGGCACCTCGCTGGCCAGCCCGGCGATTCATGCTGCCTATAGCGAAATGACCGTACCGGCCGGCCCGGCCTGGGTCCGCGAGCACCTGCGCCGCCTGCAGGCCAGCAACATCCAGCCGCATTTCCAGCTGACCGGCATGCACGCCCTGGAGACGCTCGAACGCATCGTGCGCCGCGGTGATTACATGGGCCCGCTGAACCTGACCTGGATCGGCATCGGCGGCGGTTTCGACGGCCCCAACCCGTTCAACTTCTTCAACTTCATCCACCGCGCGCCGGACGGTTGCACCCTGACCGCCGAATCGTTGCTCAAGAACGTGCTGCCGTTCAACACCATGGCCCTGGCCATGGGCCTGCACCCACGCTGCGGCAACGAAGACACCATCATCGACCAGCATGGCAAGCGCTTCACCTCGGTGCAGCAAATCCAGCAGACCGTGCGTGTGGCCCATGAGCTGGGCCGCGAAATTGCCAACGGCAAGGAAGCACGCGCGATCTACCGCATCGGGCAGCAGTACGACAGCATCGAGCAGACACTCAAGGCCAACGGCATGGCGCCAAATCGCCAGCCGGGCGTGAAGGGCGTGCCGCAGCGTACCTGACGCGGCAGGTACGGCCTCTTCGCGGGCATGCCCGCTCCCACGGGTGCGGCGCTGGCCCAACGGTCGACGCGGTCACTGTGGGAGCGGGCGCGCCCGCGAAGAGGCCCGTAAAGCAACATGAATATTGGCTGTAACCCATAACAACAAGAACAACCTCACGCCCCACACCAAGGAGGCAACATGGCCACCTATCTCGCCAGTGCCGAAGATTCCGGCACCGACACCGCCCACAGCGTCCCCCGGCGCTATGCCTGGGTGGTCTTCGCCCTGACCTTTGGCCTGTTGATCTCCGACTACATGTCGCGCCAGGTGCTCAACGCGGTGTTCCCGCTGCTCAAGGGCGAATGGGCATTGAGCGACAGCCAGCTCGGCCTGCTCAGCGGTATCGTCGCGCTGATGGTCGGCCTGCTGACTTTCCCGCTGTCGCTGTTGGCCGACCGTTTCGGCCGGGTGCGCAGCCTGGTGCTGATGGCGGTACTGTGGAGCCTGGCCACCCTCGGCTGCGCCCTGGCAGAAAACTACCCGCAAATGTTCATCGCGCGGTTTCTGGTCGGGGTGGGCGAGGCTGCCTACGGCAGTGTCGGTATCGCCGTGGTGGTGGCCGTGTTCCCCCGCGACATGCGCTCGACCCTGGCCGGTGCGTTCATGGCGGGCGGCATGTTCGGCTCGGTACTGGGCATGGCCCTGGGCGGTGTGCTGGCCCAGCACCTGGGCTGGCGCTGGGCATTTGCCGGCATGGCGCTGTTCGGCCTGGTGCTGGCGATGCTGTACCCGCTGATCGTCAAGGAGGCGCGTATTGCGCCTCGATGCGCGCAGCAGTCGCAAGGCAAGGCCGGCCGCCCGCTGCGCACCCTGTACAGCAGCCGTTCGGTCATCGCGGCCTACGTCGGCAGCGGGCTGCAGCTGTTCGTCGGCGGCACCGTGATCGTGTGGATGCCCAGCTACCTGAACCGCTATTACGCCATGGGCACCGACCGCGCCGGGGTGATTGCCGCCGTCATCGTGCTGTGCAGCGGTATTGGCATGATCCTCTGCGCCATGCTCTGCGACCGCCTCGGGCGGCACCGCCCGGACCGCAAGATCAGCCTGGCCATCGCCTACTGCCTGGGCAGTTGCGCACTGCTGTCCCTGGCGTTCGCACTGCCAGCCGGCAGCGCCCAACTGGTGCTGATCTGCCTGGGCATGATGATCGCTGCCGGCACTAACGGCCCGTCCAGTGCCATGGTCGCCAACCTTACCCACGCCGCGGTGCATGGCACCGCGTTTGCCACCCTGACCTTGGCCAACAACCTGTTGGGCCTGGCCACCGGGCCGCTGATCACCGGGCGCGTTTCCGACCTGATCGGCCTGCATGCCGCCTTCCAGCTGGTGCCGCTGATGAGCATTGGCGCGGCGGCGGTGTTTTTCCTTGCCAAACGACATTACCACCGCGACATGGAGCGTCTGCATGCGCCGGCAGGCGATGCTGCCGCACTCCGGGAGTTGAAACCGTGAAACAGCTGTTGTCCGTTGAAGTGTTCTTCGATTTCGTCTGCCCGTGGTGCCTGATTGGCCAGCGGCACCTGCAGGCCGCCCTGTTGCTGTTGCAGCGCGAACAGCCACAGGTGCAGGTGCAACTGCAATGGCGAGGTGTGCAGTTGTTGCCTGGCTTGCCAGCCAGTGGTGTGCCGTTCCATGCCTTTTACCTGCAACGCCTGGGTAGCGAGGAGGCAGTACGCGAGCGCCAGGCCCAGGTGCGCGCCGCTGCCCGGGTGGTAGGCGAGGACATCGATTTCTCGCGTATCCGCCGCATGCCCAACACCGCCAGTGCCCATCGGCTGCTGCAACGGGCCACCCGGCTGCTCGATGCAGCGCAACTGGAGGCCATGCTGGCACAGCTGTTCATCGCCTATTTCCACCAAGGCCGCGACTTGGGGGATAGCCTAACCTTGCTCGACATCGCCCAGCGTTGCGGGCTGGAGGCCGCCCAGGTAGTCGACTGCCTGCGTGACGACGGCAGCCCGTTCCTCGATGGGGCGGGGCGCGCAGGCAGTGCCGTGCCGCGTTTTCGCTTCAATCAGGGGCCGCTCATCGCTGGTGCGCAGCCTGCCGGGGTGCTGTTTGCGGCCATGACCGAAGCACTGCAAGAGGTTGAACGGGCATGACCCGGCGGTTTGCATTGGCCCCCCATCAAGTGCCGGAACGAGGCAGCCGTGTGCTGTTGGCCTGCGAAGGGCGCAGCGTGGCGCTGTTCAACGTTGCTGACTCGCTCTATGCCATCGAAGACAGCTGCCCGCACCAGGGCGCGTCGTTGTGCGGCGGGCGGCTGGAAGGCCGTGTCATCCAGTGTTGCGCGCATGGCCTGCGCTTCGACCTGGCCAGCGGCTACCTGGTCAATTCCAGAGCCTTGAAGGTTGCCAGCTACCCGGTCGAGCAGCAGGGCGGGCAGGTCTATATCGTGTTTGACAGTGAGGAAGTGGGGCAATGAATACACTGGCACTTGGCGCTACCCATCAGCGTATCCGCACCCTCGCCCCGGGGGTGGTGGTCAGCCTTGTCGTCGGTGCGGCCGCCAGTTTCCTCAGTGAGCATTACGCAGCGCCGGTCATGCTGTTTGCCTTGCTGTTGGGGATGGCACTGAACTTTCTTGCGGTCGACGGCCCGTGCAAGGCCGGTATCGAGTTCACCGCCCGCACGGTACTGCGCCTGGGTGTGGCGCTACTTGGCATGCGCATCACCCTGGACCAGATCGCCAGCCTGGGCTGGAAGCCCGTGGCCCTGGTCATCGCCCTGGTGGTGGTAACGATCCTGGTCTCGGTGGTGGTGGCCAAGGCGCTAGGGTTTTCACGGCTATTCGGCATGCTTACCGGCGGTGCCACGGCCATTTGCGGTGCCTCGGCGGCGCTGGCGCTGGCGGCTGCCTTGCCCCAGCACCCGCGCAAGGAGCATGCAACGCTGTTCACCGTGATCGGCGTGTCGGCGCTGTCGACCCTGGCGATGATCCTCTACCCGATGATTGCGCAGTGGTTGCACCTGTCGCCAGCGCAGGCCGGGGTCTTCCTCGGTGCGACCATCCACGACGTGGCGCAGGTGGTGGGGGCGGGCTACAGCATGTCTACCGAGACCGGTGACATCGCCACCGTGGTCAAGCTGATGCGGGTGGCCATGCTGTTGCCGGTCATCGTCTGCGCCGCCGTGATCACCCGGCGCCAGGGCCTTGAGGCCGGCGGGCAAAGGCCGCCTTTGCTGCCATGGTTCGCGGTCGGCTTCCTGCTGCTGGCGTGCGTCAATAGCACAGGCTGGGTACCCGCCGTGGTGCAGGGCGGCATCAACGACCTGTCGCGTGGCTGCCTGGTGGTGGCGATCAGTGCTCTGGGCATGAAAACCCAACTCAAGGCGCTGGCCTCGGTCGGGGTGAAACCCATTGCGCTGATGGTGGGGGAGAGCGTGTTTCTTGTGCTTTTGGTGCTGGCGTTGATGCACTGGGGCCTTGCCTGACTGCTTGACGCGGTCGATTGTAGGAGCGGCCTTGTGTCGCGACAGGGGCCGTGCCAGGATCAAGCTAAAGCCCTTGATCATCCCGCTGTGCCCGCCAACTGGCCGGTGGCATGCCGAACTGGGCGATGAACCAGCGGGTGAACGAGCTGGGCATCGAATAACCCAGCATGTCGGCGATACGCCCCAGCGAATAGCCGGGGTTTTCCAGGTAGCGCATCACCAGGTCGCGGCGCACGCTGTTGATCAGGTCCTTGAAGGTCAACCCGCTTTCTTCCAGGCGCCGCTGCAGGGTGCGTACGTTCATGCCCTGGGTTTGCGCCACCTGCTCGATGGTGGCGCGGCCCATGGGCAGCAGCAGGTAGATGGTCTTGCGCAACTCCAGCTCCAGGGACGGCGTGCCGCCCGCCGGCAGGCTATCCAGATAGCGCTGCGCCAGGCGCGCCATCGCCTCGTTGGCCTGCGGGCTGGCGCTGTCGAGATCGGCGGCCGGGCAGACGATACCGTTGAACTCGCTGCCGAACACCAGCGTGCAACCGAAAATGCGCCGGTGGGTGGCCAGGTCGGCGGGAGGCGCGTGGGTGAAGTTGGCGCTGATCGGGTGCCAGTGCGTACCTAGCAGCGCCGCGCACAGGCGCATCATCACGCCGATGGCCAGTTCGGTGGCCTGACGACTGCAGGGCGCGCGCTCGTTGATCACCTCCTCGCGAATGACCACGGTCTTGCCAGCTTCCTCGATATGAATGGCCAGGGCGTCATTGAGCAGGTGACGGTACTGCACTATCACCTGCAGCGCATCACGCAGGGTACGTTGGTGGCTGAGCAGCAGGCTGATTTCGCCGAAGTCCGACAGTTGCCGCAACTCGGCCATGCGCAGGCCGAAGCTTTCGCAACGGGTGGCGCTGGCGGAGGCCTCCAGCAAGCTGATGACGCTGGCAACCGGGATGCGCCGGTTGGGGTCATCGAGCAACGCGGCGCTGAGGCCAACCTGTGCCAACAGCGCGTGGGGATTGAGGCCCAGGTGGCGGGACACCTCGAGGTAATTGGTCAAGCTGGCGGCACGGACCAGGGCAGGCATTTTTATTGTTATCCATGTTTTCCAAGCTAACGGCTCCTACAAAAAGCGAGCGGCTGATTGGTTATAGCCTGCGTGTCATGAATTGAAAAGCAAAGCCCTGTATTGGCCATTGTCATCAAATGAAAAGCCCCTGACGCCCAATGTGAAGCACCCGGTGGGAGGGCTGTTTACTGTGAACCTCAAGAGCTACACCGCACACGAGGTTCACCGTGGAAAAACTGCAAACCGCTGCCACCGTGCTGATCATCCCAGGCCTGCGCGACCATGTCGCCGAGCACTGGCAGACCCTGCTCGCAGGCCGCCTGGCCAAGGTGCGCAGCGTACCGCCGCTGCAGGTCGACGGCCTTTGCTGCACAGCTCGGGTCGAGGCGATCCAGCGCGAGCTGGACCAGATTGAGGGTGAAGTGATTCTGGTGGCGCACAGCGCTGGCGTGTTGATGGTCGCCCATTGGGCGGCGCGCTACCGGCGGCCGATCAAAGGCGCATTGCTGGCGGCGCCACCCGACCTGAACGCGCAATGGCCGGCCCACTACCCAAGCCCGGCCAGCCTGGCCGAGCACGGCTGGACGCCCTTGCCCCAGGAGCCGCTGCCGTTCCCCAGCATTGTCGCGGCCAGCAGCAACGACCACCTGGCCAGCTTTGCCGCAGCCAGCACCCTGGCCCAAGGCTGGGATAGCGAACTGGCCGCACTGGGGGCCGTCGGCCACCTCAACCCGGCCTCCGGTTTCGGCCCCTGGCCGCAGGCCGAGGCTTTCATCCAGCGACTGGACCAACCCAACCTGCAATAGCGCATGGACGCCCCAGCCACGCTCGCAAAAGACGGGCGGCGTAAAAAACAATAACAATACGTGGAGCCATCGTAATGCCAGAACACCGCATTCACCGTGCTGTGAAACCACAGCGCTGCCTGCTCGCCTGCGCCATCGGCCTGCTCACGCTGCCCGCCGCTCAGGCGTTCGAAGTCGATACCGGTAATGAAAACTGGGCCGTGCGCTTCGACAACACCGTCAAGTACAACTACGGCGTACGCACCGAAAGTGCCGACAAACGCATGCTCGGCACGCCCAACAGCAACGACGGTGACTACAACTTCCGCAAGGCCGGCACCAACATCACCAACCGGGTCGACCTGCTGTCCGAACTGGATGTGGTCTACCAAGGCAACACCGGGTTCCGCGTCAGTACCGCCAGCTGGTACGACAAGGCCTATGACAACACCGGTTCCAACAGCAACCCGTTCGTCAACGGCAACGGCGACCAATCCGGCATCAACCCCAGCCTCAATGGCCTGCCTGGCACCGGTGTGCCGCTGGGCAGCCCGCACCTGAGTAACTACGCCCAGCGCTACTACAGCGGCCCGTCCGGTGAAGTGCTGGATGCCTTCGTGTTCTTCAGCCGTGAAGTCGGCGAGGCCTCGCAGGTCAGCGCCAAACTTGGCCAGCACAACCTGTTCTGGGGTGAAACCCTGCTCAACCCGGTGCATTCGCTGAGCTACGGCCAGTCGGGCCTCGACCTGGCCAAGCTGGCCGCCTCGCCGGGCACCGAGGCCAAGGAACTGTTCGTGCCGCGCAACCAACTGTCGACCTCCTTCCTGGTCAACTCGGAACTGACCCTGGGCGCCCAATACTTCTTCGACTGGGACGCCGCCCGCCTGCCCGAAGCCGGAACCTACTATGGTGGCTCGGACGTGGTAGGCGAGGGCGCCCAAAGCTTCCTGCTCGGCCACACCGGCGCCCCAGGGCTGATCCCTGTGCGCGGCGCGCTGACCACCATCCGCCGTGGTCATGACCTGAACCCGGGCAAGAGCGGCGACTGGGGCATCATGGCCAAGTGGTCGCCCGAGTGGCTGGGTGGCACCCTCGGCTTCTACTACCGCAAGACTTCCGAGATCCTCCCGCAAGCCTGGCTCGACGCGCGCGGCATGACCGTCGCCAACGGCCTGTTCGGCAACCCGCCGGGCAGCCGTCAAGGCGCAGTCGGCAACCTGTACAACTCGCTGCAAAGCACTACCTACCAGTTCGCCTATTCCGACGACATCGACATCTATGGCCTGAGCCTGTCCAAGGATGTGGGCGGGATCAGTGTCGGCAGCGACCTGAACATCCGCCACAACATGCCGCTGGCGAGTATCCCGGCCATCGTCAGTGCACCCGGCCAGGGTGGCCTGGGCGGCGGCTTCGGCCTGCTGCCGACACGCCTGCCCAGCAGCGGCGTGATCTACGACGTGCCCAAGGATGGCGACAGCCTGAGCGCCACCGGCGACACCCTGCACTGGACCTTGAACGGCCTGATGACCATTGGCGATACGCCGCTGTTCGATTCGGCAACCCTGCTTGGCGAGCTGTTCTACAGCAACCTGCTCAAGCTCGATGGCCACAACGAGGCCTTGTACAAGGGCAAGAGCAGCTACCGCGGCATCGACAAGGCCACCCGCGACAACTGGGGCATCGCCGTCAACTTCACCCCTACCTGGTACCAGGTGCTGCCCGGCATGGACCTGAGCATGCCGCTGTCGGTCAACGTCGGCCTCGACGGCGTGTCGCCGGTGCAGGGCGGTGGCGCCGAGAACACCGGCAACTATGCGGTAGGCGTGAGCGCCGCGATCTACAACCAGTACTTCGTCGACCTCAAGTACGTCGACAGTTTCGGTGAGACCAAGGCCTGCAAGAACGGCCAGACCGACGGCAGCACCCCCAACGCCCTGGACGGCGAACAGGATTACACCTGCTACGGCGGCGGCTACGCCTCCTTCTCCGGCGGTGGTGCCACCACCGAGGACCGTGGCGCCCTGTACCTGACCGTCAAGACGACCTTCTGAATCATGTTTCCTACAGCCTACACAGGAAGACAACCATCATGAATTTCGTACGTACCCTGCTGGCCTCGTGCCTGTCACTGGCCGCCCTGAACGCTGCCCAGGCCGCCGTTTCCACTGACCAGGCCGCGCGCCTGGGCTCCAGCCTGACCGCGATCGGTGCGGAAAAGGCCGGCAATGCCGATGGCTCGATCCCGGCCTACCAGGGCGGCCTGCTGACGCCGCCAGCCAGCTACCAGAGCGGCGCCAGCATGCGCCCCGACCCGTTCGCCAGCGACAAGCCGTTGCTGGTCATCGATGGCAAGAACGCCGAGCAGTACAAAAGCCAACTGACCGCCACCACCCTGGAACTGCTCAAGCGCTACCCCAGCTACCGCGTCGATGTGTACCCGACCCACCGTAGCGTGGCGCTGCCGCAAGCGGTACTCGACAACACCCGCAAGAACGCCACTGCGGCCAACAGCAAGGAGGGTGGTACCGCGGTGGACAATGTGCTGCCGGGCATCCCGTTCCCCATTCCGCAGAACGGCGCCGAGGCCATGTGGAACTTCCTGCTGCGCTACCAGGGCGTGAGCATGACTGCCAAGTACGACTCGTGGAACGTCGACGCCGCTGGCAAGCCATCGCTGTCGACCACCGGCCAGGCCAATATCAGCTACCCGATCTACGAGGACATGGCCAAGCCGATCGGTGCCAAGGACACCTACTACCAGATGAAACTGGTGTACACCGGCCCCGCACGCCGTGCCGGCGAAGCGATGATGCTGCGCGATGCCGCCAACCCGCTGGTGCAGCCACGCAGCGCCTGGCAGTACCTGCCGGGCCAGCGCCGGGTCAAGCTGGCACCGAACCTGGCCTACGACACGCCCAACCCGGGCACCTCGGGTTCGGGTACCTACGATGACGTGTTCGTCTTCAACGGTGCGCTGGACCGCTACGACTGGACCCTGGTCGGCAAGCAGGAAATGTACGTGCCGTACAACACCTATCAGCTGACCTACAACACCGACGTCAAGCAGGTGATCACCCCCAACCACCTGGCGCCGCAGTTCGTGCGCTGGGAGAAGCACCGGGTCTGGGTGGTGGAAGGCAAGCTCAAGGACGGTGCGCGCCATATCTACCACAAGCGCCGCTTCTACCTCGACGAAGACAGCTGGATCGCCCTGGCTTCGGACCAGTACGACGCCCGTGGCCAGTTGTACCGCGGCTCGTTCGCCTTCCTCACCCAGAGCTACGACAAACAGACCCCCGACGCCACGCCTTTCATGATCTACGACCTGATCGGCGGCACCTACAACCTCAATGGCGTAGTGGGTGCCTACGGCGGCATCCGCTACATCGATCCGCTGTCAAAAACCCAATGGTCGCCCGAGTCGCTGGCCGGCAACGGCATTCGCTGAACGCACGCAGCAGAGGTGGCAATGTCTGTCTTCAAACGATGCAGCGTGGTAGTTCTGGCCTTGGCCGCGCTGCAGGGCGCGGCCCAGGCGGCGCCCTTCACCGATGTGCTGGACCTGCCCGCCATGCCCAGCGCCCTGGTCGCCAGCAGCGCCTTGCGCGATGTAGCCCTGGCCGGGCAGCGCCTGGTCGCGGTGGGCCCGCGAGGGCACATCCTGTACTCCGACGACCACGGCGCGCACTGGCAGCAGGCCCAGGTGCCGGTCAGCGCCGACCTTAATGCCGTGAGCTTCGCCACGCCCGAGCTGGGCTGGGCGGTTGGCCACGATGGCGTGGTGCTGCACAGCCGCGATGGCGGCGAGCACTGGCAGAAGCAGCTGGATGGCCGGGCGCTGGCCGAACAACTGCCGGGCACGGGTAGCGACAATGCCTTGCTCGACGTGTGGTTCGGCGATGCCTGCAATGGCTATGCGGTCGGCGTGTTCAACCTGCTGTTGCGCACCGTTGATGGCGGCGAGCACTGGCAACCTTGGCTCGACCACAGCGATAACCCGCAAGGCCTGCACCTGACCAGCCTGGCCGCGGTGGGTGACGAGCTGTACATCACCGGCGAGCAAGGCCTGCTGCTGAAGCAGGACGGCGAGCGCTTCAGCCGTGTCGAGACACCCTACGCCGGCACACTGTTCGGTGCTGTCGGCAAGCCTGGCGGACTGCTGGTCTACGGCCTGCGTGGGCATGCCTACCGCAGCACCGATGGCGGCCGGCAGTGGCAACCGGTCAGCACTGGGGTGAACACCAGCCTCACCGCCGCCGGCGTCGACCGTGACGGCCAGCTGTGGCTGGCCAGCCAGGCCGGCGACCTGCTGCTGAGCCGGGATGATGGCGCCAGCTTCAGCCCGGTGCCGCAAAGCGCCCGTGGCCCGGTGACCGCGCTCGCCACCGATACCGGCAACGGCCTGGTACTGGTCGGCGAGCGGGGCGTGCGCAACCAGGCCGGCAACCCCACGCTGCACCCATAACAAGAGAAGACCCTGATGGCCGCTACCCGCCAAGACACCCTGCCGGTAATCCGCAACCTCGACGATTTCGACCCACGCTCGGGCAATGCCCTGGAGCGCCTGGTGTTCAACCATCGCCTGCCGTTCCTGCTGTGCATGCTGCTGGCGACCCTGGTGCTGGGCTACATGGCGCTGACCCGCCTGGAGCTGCGCCCCAGTTTCGACAAGATGCTGCCGCAGAGCCACCCCTACATCCAGAACTACCTGGAAAACCGCCCATCGCTGCGTGGCCTGGGCAACGCAGTGCGGGTGGTGGTGGAGAACACCCAGGGCGACATCTTCGACCCGGGCTACCTGCAGACCCTGCGCCACATCAACGACGAGCTGTTCCTCAGCCAGGGCGTGGACCGGGCCTGGGTGAAGTCGTTGTGGAGCCCGGCGGTGCGCTGGACCGAGGTGACCGAGGAAGGTTTCCAGGGCGGCCCGGTGATGCCCGACGGCTACCAGGGCGCTGCGGGCGACATCGAGCAACTGCGGCAGAACATCGAGCGCGCCAATATCGTCGGCAGCCTGGTGGCGCGTGATTTCAAGTCGAGCATGCTGGTCGTGCCGCTGCTCGACCAGGATTCGGCCACCGGCAGGGGCCTCGATTACCACGCCTTCTCGCAGAAGCTTGAACAACTGCGCAGCCAGTACCAGGCCAGCGGCCAGTACCGCATCCATGTGATCGGCTTCGCCAAGCTGATGGGCGACCTGATCGACGGGCTGATCCAGGTGATGGCGTTCTTCGCCCTGGCGGTGCTGACCAGCCTGCTGATCATCTACTGCTACACCCGTTGCGTGCGCAGCACCCTGCTGGTGGTGCTGTGTTCGCTGATTGCGGTGGTGTGGCAGCTGGGCATCGTCGCCTGGCTGGGCTACGCCATCGATCCGTATTCGATCCTGGTGCCGTTCCTGATCTTCGCCATTGGCGTGTCCCACGCTGCGCAGAAGATGAACGGCATCCTTCAGGACATTGGCCGTGGCACCCATCGCCAGGTAGCGGCGCGCTATACCTTCCGCCGCCTGTTCGTGGCCGGGGTGACCGCGTTGCTGGCCGATGCGGTGGGCTTTGCCGTGCTGATGCTGATCGACATCCCGGTGATCCAGGACCTTGCGATAACCGCCAGCATCGGTGTGGCGGTGCTGATTTTCACCTCGTTGCTGCTGATGCCGGTGGCGCTGTCGTATGTGGGTGTGGGCCGCAAGGCTGCCGAGCGGGCCCTGGAGATTGATGCTCGTTGGGGCCGCTCTGCGGCCCTTCGCGGGCATGCCCGCTCCCACAGGTATCGCGATAGACTTGAAGCTGACGCGGTCCCTGTGGGAGCGGGCATGCCCGCGAAGGGCCGCAGAGCGGCCCCAATCAACCCATGGAGCCTGCTCGACCGCTTCACCGAACGTAAATGGGCCAGCGCCGCACTGCTGGTGGCCCTGGCCCTGGGCGCCCTCGGCATCTGGGGCAGCCTGCAACTGAAAATCGGCGACCTCGACAGCGGTGCCCCCGAGCTGCGCGCCGACTCGCGCTACAACCTCGACAACGCCTACATCACCCAGCACTACGCGCTGTCCAGCGATACCTTCGCGGTAATGGTCAAGACCGCCCCGGAAGGCTGCCTGCAATACCAGACACTGGTCCTTGCCGACCGCCTGGCCTGGGAACTGCAGCAATTGCCAGGTGTGCAGACCACCGTGTCGCTGGCCAACGCAGTGCGCCAGATCACCGCCGGCACCTACGAAGGCAACCCGCGCCTGAACAGCCTGCAGCGCAACCAGGACGTGCTCAACTACGCTGCCCAGCAGGCCTCGGTCAATGCCCCCGAGCTGTTCAACAACGACTGCTCGCTGATGCCGGTAATCGCCTACCTCAAGGACCATCGCGCCGACACCCTGGCCCAGGTGGCCGCCGTGGCCGAGCGTTTTGCCCAGGCCAACAGCAGCGCCGAACAGCAGTTCCTGCTGGCCGCCGGCAGCGCCGGCATCGAGGCCGCCACCAACGTGGTGGTCCGCGAGGCCAACCACCGCATGCTGTTGCTGGTGTACCTGGCGGTCACGCTGTTCTGCCTGTTCACCTTCCGTAGCTGGCGCGCCACGCTGGTGGCGATCCTGCCGCTGATGCTCACCTCGGTACTGTGCGAGGCGCTGATGGTAGCCATGGGCATTGGCGTCAAGGTCGCCACCTTGCCGGTGATCGCCCTGGGCGTAGGCATTGGTGTGGACTACGCGCTGTACCTGCTCAGCGTGCAACTGCATTACCAGCGCGCCGGGCTGAGCCTGGCCCAGGCCTACCAGAAAGCCGTGGCCTTCACCGGCCGGGTGGTGGGGCTGGTCGGCATCACCCTGGCCGCCGGCGTGGTCGGCTGGGCCTGGTCGCCGATCAAGTTCCAGGCCGACATGGGCCTGCTGCTGACCTTCATGTTCCTGTGGAACATGCTCGGTGCGCTGGTGTTGATCCCCGCGTTGTCGCATTTCCTCCTGCGTGGCCAGGCCGCCCCGGTGCCTGCCGAGGCCCAGGCCACGTCGCTTCCGCAAACCCAAGAAACCGAGTGTTCGCCTCATGTCTGATTACCTTCCGCCACTGCGCGACATGGATTTTCTGTTCAACGAAGTGTTCGACATACCGGCCTGGTGGGCGCAAACGCCCGCCTTGGCCGAGCAGGTCGATGGCGATACTGCCCGGGCCGTGCTCGAACAGGCCGGCAGGCTGATCGCCCAGGTGGTCGCACCGCTCAACCGCAGTGGCGACGAGCAGGGTTGCCGCTGGGAGGCGGGCCGGGTACGCACCCCCGATGGTTTCGCCGATGCCTACCGGGCATTTGCCGCCGATGGCTGGGTGGGCGTCGCCGGTGCCCCGGAATATGGGGGCATGGGCATGCCGAAAGTGATCGGCGCCCAGCTCGAAGAAATGCTCAATGCCGCCAACCTGTCGTTCGGCCTGTACCCGATGCTGACGGCCGGGGCCTGCCTGGCGCTGCTCAACCATGCCAGCGAGCCGTTGAAGGCGCTGTACCTGCCGCCCATGTACCAAGGGCGCTGGGCCGGTTCGATGTGCCTGACCGAGCCGCACGCCGGCACTGACCTGGGCCTGATCCGCACCCGTGCCGAGCCAGGCGCCGATGGCCGTTACCGCATCACCGGTACCAAGATCTTCATCACAGGCGGTGAGCAGGACCTGACCGAGAACATCATCCACCTGGTGCTGGCGCGGCTGCCGGATGCGCCCGCCGGGCCCAAGGGCATCTCGCTGTTCCTGGTGCCCAAGGTACTGGTAGACGCCGATGGCATGCTGGGCGAGGCCAATGCGGTGAGTTGCGGGTCGATCGAACACAAGATGGGCATCAAGGCCTCGGCCACCTGCGTGATGAACTTCGACGGCGCCATCGGCTATCTGGTCGGCGAGCCGAACAAGGGCCTGGCGGCAATGTTCACCATGATGAACTACGAGCGCCTGGGCGTAGGTATCCAGGGCCTGGCCCTGGGCGAACGCTCCTATCAGGGCGCCATCGCCTATGCCCGTGACCGCCAGCAAGGCCGTGCGCCGACGGGCGCCGAAGCGCCGACGCAAAGTGCAGACCCTATCGTCGTCCACCCGGACGTGCGGCGCATGCTGCTGACCATGAAAGCGCTGAACGAAGGCGGGCGGGCCTTTTCTACCTACGTTGCGCTGCAACTCGACCTGGCCAGGTACAGCGAAGTACCGGCCGCACGCGCCCAGGCCGAGGCCAAGGTGGCGTTGCTCACACCGGTGGCCAAGGCCTTCCTCACCGACATGGGGCTGGAGACCACCGTGCACGGCCAACAGGTGCTGGGCGGCCATGGCTATATCCGCGAGTGGGGCCAGGAGCAATTGATCCGCGACTGCCGCATTACCCAGATCTACGAAGGTACCAACGGCATCCAGGCCCTCGACCTGGTGGGGCGCAAACTGTTTGGCGATGGCGGCCAGGCCTATCGCAGTGTGTCCGATGAAATTACTGCCTTTGCCGAGGCGTTGCCTGCAGCGAGCGCGGAGTTCGGCGCGCCGCTGCTGGCTGCCGTGCGCAACCTCGATGAGCTGACCGCCTGGTTGCTCGACCGGGCCCAGGGCAACCCGCGGGAGCTTGGTGCGGCGGCGGTGGAGTACCTGCAGGTGTTTGGCTACACCTTCTACGCCTACCTGTGGGCACGCATGGCCGTGGTATGCCAGTGTCATGCGGCCCCCGAGCCGTTCCACCTGAGCAAGCTGGGCACCGCGCGGTTCTACTTTGCCCGCCTGCTGCCACGTATTCATTCGCTGAGTGCCAGTGTGAAGGCCGGTAGCGACAGCCTGTATCTGCTCGAGGCTGGGCAACTGTGAAGGCCGCCGACATGATTACCACGCGCGTCATGCCCGCGGCCGAGCAGGCCTATGCCTATCCGTTGCTGATCAAGCGCCTGCTGCTGTCGGGCGTGCGCTACCAGCCCAACCAGGAAATCGTCTACGCCGACAAGCTGCGCTACACCTACACCACGCTGCTCGAACGCATCCAGCGGCTGGCCAACGTGCTGACCGCCGCCGGAGTCAAGCCTGGCGACACCGTGGCCTTGCTCGACTGGGACAGCCACCGGGCGCTGGAATGCTTTTTTGCCGTACCGATGCTGGGTGCGGTGCTGCACACGGTGAACGTACGGCTGTCCACCGAGCAGGTGCGCTACACCATGAACCATGCCGAGGACCGCCTGGTACTGGTTCATGACGATTTTTTGCCGTTGATGGCGCAATTGCGCGATGACTTGCCCACGGTCAAGGGGTTCATTCGCCTCGCCGAAGGTGGCCCGGCAACACAAGACGTCCCGTTGCTGGGTGAGTACGAAGCGCTGCTGGCGGCTGCCGAGCCGCAGTTCGACTTCGCCGATTTCGACGAGCACTCATTGGCCACGCTGTTCTACACCAGCGGCACCACCGGCAACCCGAAGGGCGTGTACTTCAGCCACCGGCAACTGGTGCTGCATACCTTGGTCGAGCAGGGCACCCTGGCTGCCTGCGGCGAGGTGCCGCTGTTGCGCAGCGGCGATGTGTACATGCCCATCACGCCGATGTTCCACGTACATGCCTGGGGCGTGCCCTACGTGGCCACGGCGCTGGGCATCAAGCAGGTCTACCCGGGGCGCTACGAGCCCAACCGCCTGGTGCGCCTGTACCGCGACGAAGGCGTGACGTTCTCCCATTGTGTGCCCACGGTGCTGCAGATGATGCTCGACAGCGAGGAAGGGCGCCGCGCCGACCTGACCGGCTGGAAGATGCTGCTGGGCGGCAGTGCGCTGACCCTGGGCCTGGCGCAGCGTGCCAGCGAGCGCGGCATCAGTGTGCATTGTGGCTACGGCATGTCGGAAAGCTGCCCGCTGCTCAGCATCACCCACTTGAGCGCCGACCTGCTGGCATTGCCCATGGCGCAACAGCTGCCGCTACGTATCGATGCCGGCGTGCCGATTGCCCTGGTGGACCTGCGCATTATCGACGCAGAAGGCAATGATGTGCCCCGTGATGGCGAAAGCCTGGGTGAAATCGTGGTGCGTGCGCCGTGGCTGACCCAGGGCTACCTGCATGAACCGGAGCAGGGTGCCGCGTTGTGGCTGGGAGGCTGGCTGCACACTGGCGACCTGGCCTGCATCGACCCTGTGGGTGTGGTGCGTATTCGCGACCGGATCAAGGATGTGATCAAGACCGGTGGCGAGTGGGTAAGCTCGGTGGCGCTGGAAAACCTGATCAGCCAGCACCCGGCTGTCGCATCGGTGGCGGTGATTGGCATCCCGGACGCGCAGTGGGGTGAGCAGCCGTTGGCCTTGGTCGTCTGTTGTGATGGCATGCAGTTCGACCAGGCGGGGTTGGCCGGGCACCTGCAGCCTTTTGTGGAAAGCGGGCACCTGAACAAATGGGCGATACCACGGCAGTTGCGTTGCGTGGAGGAGATCCCCAAGACCAGCGTTGGCAAGATCGACAAGAAGCGGATCCGCCAGGCATTTCTCTGAATGCTGGCCGGACTGGCTGGCACCGGCTGCGCCGGTATTCGCGGGCGCGCCCGCTCCCACAGGTATGGCACGTTCCTTCAACTGGTGGGGGCCCTGTGGGAGCGGGTTTACCCGCGAAGCAGGCGACGCGGTGGATGGCACCGGCTGTGCCGGTGTTCGCGGGTGAACCCGCTCCCACAGGTATGGCGCATTCCCTCAGCTGGTGGGGGCCCTGTGGGAGCGGGCATGCCCGCGAAGCAGGCGACGCGGTGGCTGGCACCGGCTGCGCCGGTGTTCGCGGGTGAACCCGCTCCCACAGGTATGGCGCATTCCTTCAACTGACGAGGGACTCTGTGGGAGCGGGCATGCCCGCGAAGCAGGCGACGCGGTGGCTGGCACCGGCTGCGCCGGTGTTCGCGGGTGAACCCGCTCCCACAGGTATGGCGCATTCCCTCAGCTGGTGGGGGCTCTGTGGGAGCGGGCATGCCCGCGAAGCAGGCGACGCGGTGGCTGGCACCGGCTGCGCCGGTGTTCGCGGGTGAACCCGCTCCCACAGGTATGGCGCATTCCTTCAACTGACGAGGGACTCTGTGGGAGCGGGCATGCCCGCGAAGCAGGCGACGCGGTGGCTGGCACCGGCTGCGCCGGTGTTCGCGGGTGAACCCGCTCCCACAGGTATGGCGCATTCCTTCATCTGACGAGGGACTCTGTGGGAGCGGGCATGCCCGCGAAGCAGGCGACGCGGTGGCTGGCACCGGCTGCGCCGGTGTTCGCGGGTGAACCCGCTCCCACAGGTATGGCGCATTCCTTCATCTGACGAGGGACTCTGTGGGAGCGGGCATGCCCGCGAAGCAGGCGACGCGGTGGTGGCACCGGCTGCGCCGGTGTTCGCGGGTGAACCCGCTCCCACAGGTATGGCGCATTCCTTCATCTGACGAGGGACTCTGTGGGAGCGGGCATGCCCGCGAAGCAGGCGACGCGGTGGCTGGCACCGGCTGCGCCGGTGTTCGCGGGCGCGCCCGCTCCCACAGGTATGGCGCATTCCTTCAGCTGACGAGGGACTCTGTGGGAGCGGGTTTACCCGCGAAACAGGCGATGCGGTGTTTGGTATCGGCTAGGCCGGTGTTACGCGGGCCCACAATCTCAGCTTTGGTGCTGAGCCCAAGGATACTGCAGCTCCCACTGCCACGCATGCCGCACAATCGGCTCCAGCGTGGCAAACTCCGGCCGCCAGCCCAGCACGTGCATGGCCCTGCCAGCATCCGCCACCAACCGGGGCGGGTCGCCGGGGCGGCGGGGGGCGTCGAGGGTGCGGATCTGCCGGCCAGTCACCGCGCGGGCCGTATCGATCACCTGCTGCACCGAAAAACCCCGCCCATTGCCCAGGTTGAACGCGGTTCGCTCGCCACCCGCCAGCAGGTAATCCACCGCCAGTGCATGGGCAACCGCCAGGTCGGCCACATGCACATAGTCGCGTATGCAGGTACCATCCGGCGTGTCGTAGTCGCGGCCAAATACCGTTACTGAATCACGCCGGCCCGAAGCGGCCTGCAGGATCAACGGGATCAGGTGGGTTTCCGGGTCATGACGCTCTCCCAGCTGGCCTTGCGGGTCCGCGCCCGCTGCGTTGAAGTAACGCAGGCATACCGACTTCAAGCCGTAGGCCCGATCGAAGTCCTCGAGAATCTGCTCGACCATCCATTTGCTCAGCCCATACGGGTTGATCGGCCCCTTGGCATGCGCTTCGTCGATCGGCACATACTGCGGGTTGCCGTAAACGGCTGCGCTGGACGAAAACACCAGGTGCCTGATACCGGCATTCACCATGGCCTGCAGGAGGGAAAGGGTGGCCGCGACATTGTTCTGGTAGTACTTGCCGGGCACGCTGACCGACTCGCCCACCTGGATGAACGAGGCAAAGTGGAACACGGCATCGAAACGGCAAACAGCAAACAGCACATCCAGGGCGGGCTCGTCTGCGATGTCCAGTTTCGCCCACTGCACACCGGGGCCGGGTGCGACCAGGTCCGCCACCACCACCTCATGGCCCGCACCGAGCAGGTGCTTGACCATGTGCGAGCCTATGTAGCCTGCGCCACCGACAACAAGAAACTTCATCCATGCCTCCTGGACTTTGCTGTTGTACAGCCGCGCTTTTCAGCTACAGGTCTGTTGTGAGGGTAGATGGCCACATACCCTATTTCAAGAACAGCCAGTTGGACATGTACTTGCCGTCGAACGTGATGCTGTAGCGCCCCTCCTGGTAAGCCATCGGCAACGGTTTCAACTGTGCCTGTGCATCCCGGGCGAACAGTTTCAGGCCAGCAGGCGCCTTGATGCTCAAGGTGCCGGCAAGCGGTTCGACGTTGAACGGTGTCTTGGCATCGGCCTTGGGCACGGCACGGGTACCTAGCGACAGCAGCAGTTCGCGCGACTGGCCCAGGGGGTTGCCGTCCAGGCTTTGCACCACGACGCTGGCGTACGGCGTTTTTGCTTGCACCTGAATGGCGCCCAGGCTGATCGAGTGACCTCCCAGCCATCCGGTGGCGGCCTGGGTCAGCGGTGTGTCGATGGTATAGATGCCCTGTTGCCAGTTGCGCTTGAGTTCGCCGGTGTCGCTGACCGCTTCCGTGGCGTCGGCCGGCAGCAAGGACTGCCCCGGGTCCTGCAGTACCTGCGCACCGGCAGGGATGGCGGCGGGTTTGAGCCAGGGCAACTCCGGTGTCTGTGGCAGGGCGATCTGCAGTTGGCCCTTTTCCATGGCCGTGCGCAGCAGCGGTGAATTGCGCGGGGTGATCTCCTGGTTGTACAGGGTGGCGGGTGTCGGCGCG
Source organism: Pseudomonas sp. NLJ1 (assembly GCF_049486705.1). NCBI lineage: Bacteria > Pseudomonadati > Pseudomonadota > Gammaproteobacteria > Pseudomonadales > Pseudomonadaceae > Pseudomonas > Pseudomonas sp. NLJ1. Next base: position 5,494,736 of record NZ_CP137735.1, read on the forward strand.
AACACGTAGCGGGTGGTGGCGGGCTTCACGTCCGCACGGCGATAGAGCAGGGCGGCAGCGGGCAACGTGGCGATCATCGCCGGGTCGTTGTACGCGTGCCAGTTATCCGCCGTGCGCCAACCTGGGTTGAAGGCCTGCTGGCTGTAGGCGTATTGCAGCATGGCGTCCCAGCCCTGATGGGCAGCGGTGCCGGCCACGTACAGTGGCAGCGAGTGGCGGTCGGGCAGCGGGAAGGGTTCGGCGTTCCACTCGCTGACGGTCAGCGGCTTGCCAACTACCTGGGCGGCGGCGAGCCAGTCGATCAGGCCGTCGCTGGTCAGCGGGTTCTTCTCCAGTTGGCCATTGGCACCGTAGCCATGGGCGTCGATGACATCGCCTGTGGTCAGTGCCGGCAGCGCGCTCAGGCCATTGCCGCCCCAGGTACTGGTGGTGGCGATCGGCACTTTCACGCCGAGGCGGCGCAGGTGGGCGATCATGTCGGCGTCGAAGCGCTGCTCCAGGTCGTTGAGGAACAGCTTCGAGGGGCCATGCTCCCAGGCGCGCCAGGTAAGGTCGGTGGGCAGGTCATAGTGTTTGGCGAAGGCTTTGGCCGCTTCCATGTAACGCTCGCTGTGGTGCGGCACATCCTTGTTCGGCATCAGGGCATTACCATAATGCTGGGTGAGGTCGTTCTCATTGGTGAGCAGCACAGCAGCGATGGCCGGGTCGTCCTTGTAGGCCAGGCCGGTGTATTCGTTCACATGGGTCAGGTACTGCTCGGCAAAGCGCTTCATCGCCTGTTGGATACTGCGGTTCATATAGGCGTAACCCTTCAGGTCGACATGGTTCTCGCCCTTGGCCAGTTCCTCGAAGTCATCGATGTTGTCTTTGGCAGTAAGCGCCCGCTGCACGTGCAGGTCCAGCCAGATATAGATGCCCTCGTCCTTGAGCGCCTTGATCCACAGGTCGAGCTTGCGCAGCGATTCGGCACTGAGCTGCTGGGTATCGCGCACCAGGGTGCCGTCGCCAAACACGTTCGGGCTGACCCAGGGCGAGTCGTGGTGATGCAGACGCACCAGGTTGAAACCCAGTGCCGACAGGCGTTTGGCCTGTTGACGGATTTCTTCGTCGGGGCTCTTGAACAACGAATAGGCGGACAGGTTGGTGCCCCAGAAGCGCACCGGGGTGTTGTTTTCGAACATCAACTGCTCGCCGACAGCCTTGACGAAACCATGCTTGCCGGCAGGCTTTTGCGCAGCGTTGAGGAACGACAGGTCCACTGGCGAGGTGCGCCAGTCCAGTTGGTCGTCGGGCCAACCGGCGGGGTCGGCCAGGCCGAAGCGTTCGCTGGGCGTGGGCCCCAGGTCGATGTCGCCGGTAACGTTCAGCACCGCCTTGATCTGCTGCCGGCCGGCGTTGATAGGGTCGCTGTAGATGAACGCACGCAGTTCGGACGGGTTGCCGCGCTCGAAATACATCCTGGCCAGCGGTGGCTCGAAGCGCATTTCGATGCGCCGGCCCTGGTCAGCCTTGCCCCATGACCAGCCACGGTTGCCGGGCAGCAGCTGCGGGGCGCCCATGTCTCCGGCAATTTGCGCAGGGTCGAACTCGAAGACCATGCCGCCGCCCATCACCCCGGCCTGGCGGCTATGAGCGTCGACGTCGAAAGCCCAGCTCAGGGTTTGCGCCTGCTCCTTGCGGATATCCGCCGCCAGGTCGAAGTCCAGTTCCTTGTTCTTTCCCTGCAGCGTGTAGTGGTAGGGGCCATTGACCTTGAACGTGGTGGAGAAACCGGTCCAGCTCCAGTTGGCCGCCCAGAAGTCGAACTTGGCTTTCATCATCGGCCCACCACCGCGGGTCACCAAGGGCAGGCCGTTCTGTTCATCGACACTGACTTGCCACGTCGATGCCCAGCCGGTGAGCGGTAGCAAGGCCAGGCCGGCCATGGCCGAAACCTGCAGCAGGGTCTGAAAACCCCGGCTGCGCAGGGGTAGCAGGCTCATAAGGGTCACCTTGGTTGAAGGCCGGGGTTGGCCAGCGCGATGGCCTCGCTGTCATGCAGCCTGCGGGCCATCTGGATGTAGGCCACGCCCAGCCCGGCGACAGTCCAGTACACCACCGGGATGAAGGTGATGCTGCTGACGGTGAAGATGATCACCAGGATGCCGATCAGTGTCGCCAGCAATGCCCGGCCGAGCTGGCGTCGCTCGTCGTCCTTGTCGGGGAAACTGCGCATGGCCTTGCGGATACCGTGCAGTACGGTGACGAAGAACGCCACGAACAGGCCAAGCCCGACCAGCCCGACCCGTAGTGCCAGGTTGATATAGGTGTTGACGATGTCGATGATGCCTTCACCCTGGATCATCGATTGCATTTCCGGGGTGTTGCGAAAGTCGAACGAGCCGAACAGCGGATTGCGCTGAATGACGATCCACGAGTTGTCCATCAGCTGTTTGCGGTAGGTGATGTTCTCTTTCTCGAGGTTGCCAATGAACGGCAGCATGTCCAGCACCTTGTCGCCACCGGGCACGATGGTAAGCAAGGGCAGGGCCAGCATGCCGGCCACAGCGAGCAGCGCCAGGCGCCTGACCGCACCTCTGCCCAAGGCGATGAACACCACCACGATGACCACGGCGCCGATCCACGGGCCACGGGACAGTGGCGCGAACAGCCCGGCGGCCAGCAGCAGGGCGCCCATCGCACGCTGCAGGGGGCGGCGCACATAACCCTGGACAAACAGGAACAGGCCGATGGCCACGCTCATCACATAGCCCAGGGCAATCGCCTGCCCGGTGGTGACGCTGGCGCGCAGCGAACCGCCACGGCTCAGGTAGCCGGACATGCTCCACGGCACGCCCATGGCGTCGACCATGGCACTGTACAGCAGCCAGTGGCGCACGTACTCGGCCACGCCGATCAGGGCCAGGACGAAGGAGGCAAGCACGAAGGCCAGCAGGGTGTCCTTGAAGTCGCTGATCTGGCGCAGGCCACGGCTGGCCACGTAATACGGCAGGAGCACGTCGACATACAGGTACAGTGTCTGGCGCAGGGTGTCTGTCACGGTGGTTTCGCGCAGGTATAGCACGCTCATCAGCAGCAGGCCGGCTGCCAACAGCCTGTCCGGCCAGGTGCGGCCGAAGCGCAGGGTGTCGCCTTGCCGGCGCAGGGCCAGTGCCGCCGGCAACAGCACGCACAGGGTCAGCAGGCGGATATGGTTGAGGTCGACCAGGTAATTGACCACGCCAAACCCGGGCACCTGCACCGAAGCCGGCGGGATCAGGAACAGCAGCATGTAGAACAACGCCATGGGGTTGTGCTCGCGGCGCCCGGCGATGTACAGGATGACGGCGCCAGCCCCCAGGTACAGCCAGAAACTGTGCGAAAAGAAGGCCAGCAGGGTAAGCAGGAACCACAGATTGCGCCGGCGCTTGAAATCGCTCAGTGGGATCAGGTCGGTGGCAGGCCGCCGCGCCAGCAGGAAGACCACGCTCGCCAGAAACAGGATGACGATCAACGCACGAAAATGTTCAGGCATTGGCTATGTGCACCTTTGCGTCGGTGGGCAACGGCTAGCATCGTGGCTGATTGAAACTATAGTGACCTTTTAGCCAATCAGTAGAGATTGACGTCATGCCGTCGATTGATGACTGGCTGCAATGCGGCTAGCCGGGTGAATCTTTCAAAGATGCAGGTCACTGGATCATGGGGAAGCTTACTTTTTGTACTGCGCAGTTGGGTCGTAGAGGGTTTCTCCAGAGTTGTGTCCTGCTGGGCGTTGGCGGTGTGGTGTTCGCTGCTACGCCAGCCGTCGCCCGCCAACCTGCCGGCGGGCCCGGGTTCGTGGTGATCAACGGCTGGGTGTTGCCGTCCCGCTACTTTCGGGACAAACAGCCATGATCAAGGACTATCAGCAGCAGAAGGCCCTGCGCGACAGTTACGATGTCTGCATCATTGGTGCTGGCCCCGCGGGCATCATCCTGGGGCTGCGCCTGGCCGCCGCCGGCTGGAGCGTCCTGCTAGCCGAAGGTGGCGGGCGCGAATACTCGGCGAACTCGCAAGCCTTGTACGCCTGTGCATCCACTGGCCTGGAGCTGTACGCCGGGGAAGCCCGCCTGCGTTACCTGGGCGGCACATCCAACCATTGGGCAGGCCGTTGCCGGCCATTCAGCCCCTCCGACTTCGCCGTTCCCCCCATTGGCGGGTTGCCTGGCTGGCCCATTCCTTATTCGGAGATCGCAGGCTACTTGCCTGCTGCCATGGAAATCGTCGACCTGCCCCCCGGGGCGGATTTTCACGCACTGAATGCCGGCCTCGACGGCGGAGACTTCGAGCCCGACCGCTTTCTGCTCAGCCCGCCAACGCGTTTTGCGCAAAAGTACGCCACGGCCCTGGAGCAGACCCCAGGCCTGGACGTATTCATCAATTGCAATTGCGTGAACCTGGAGTTCGACCAGTCTTCCGGCCACCTGGCCGCAGTCGTACTCTCCGATTACGCATGCAATCGCCAGCGCCTGGCTGCAAGAAACTTCGTGCTGGCCACCGGTGCAATCGAGAATGCCCGGCAACTGCTCAACAGCGAGTCGTTGCTGGCGGCGGGGATCGTGAGCAAGGGCGGGCTGGTCGGCGGGTGTTTCATGGAGCATCTGAACATTGATCTTGGCACCTTCATCCTCAGGTCGGGGTTGGCCCCGGAACCGCGCGAGTACTACACCTCCGATGCCTTCGTTGACGAATACAAGGCAGGCAAGGGCAACGTCAGGGCCGCCTTGCTGGCCGATGTGCAAACCTATGGTCGTACTGCCGAGGTGAAACACTTTCTGGAGAACCTGGCTTGCGACATGGGAGTAGCCAGCAAGATTGCCTTCGTGGCCAGGTTCAGTTGCCCCGGTGACGGCGTCATCAGCACCATGATCGAGCAGTTCCCCAACCTGCACAGCCGCATTTCGCTGCTGGACGAGAAGGACGCGCTGGGCGTGGCCAAGGTCAATGTCAACTGGGCCCTGAGCGCTGATGACCGGCACACCGTCAAGTGCATTGGCAGCGAACTGGCCAAGCAGTGGGCTGACATGAACCTTGGCTTCATCAAGCTCAATGACTTCGTTTACGACACTTCGATACCGCTGAGGTTGTCGCCACATGCTCACCACATGGGTACCACGCGCATGGCGTCGTCGGCGCAGTTCGGTGTCGTGGATACCAACTGCAGGGTATTCGGCACCGAAAACCTTTATGTCGCCGGCAGCAGCATCTTTGCCACCGGCGGTGCTTCCAACCCGACCATGCCGCTGCTGCAGTTTGCGTTACGCCTGGCCGACCACCTCGATGCCAGGATGAACGCGGCCAGGGAAGCCGTGGCGTGACGAATGTTGTGCTGATACTGCAAAGGCGTGGGGCTTTCTTCGAGGGACAGCAACAATGGCTAGCAAACCTGTGGACGTCATGGTGGTCAACTTCAACACGGCCGGGCTGCTGCAGCCGATGTTCGATGCGCTGCGCCTTGCCGACAGCGAGCGGCTGGCCAGCTACCTGGTGGTGGACAATGCCTCGGTGGATGACTCGCTACAGCGCATGGCCGAGGTGTGCCCGCAAGCGCTGCTGCTGAGCAACAGGCAGAACGTGGGGTTCGGCCGGGCAAACAACCAGTTGCTGGCGCACTTGAAGGGCAAGTACGCCTTGCTGCTGAACACCGACGCCTTCGTCGCCGCCGATTCCTTGCAGAAAACCCTCGACTACATGGAAGCCCACCCGGAGTGCGGGGTGCTGGGGGTACGCCTGGAGGGCCGCGACGGCGACTTGCAGCCCAGTTGCCGCTACTTCCCTACACCGCTCAACGTGTTCGTCGGGCGTACCGGGCTGGGGCGCTTCTTCCCGGGCCTGAAGATGGTCGACGAAATGAACTGGGACCACGCTTCGGTCCGCGAGTGCGACTGGCTGCCTGGCTGCTTCTACCTGGTGCGCCGCGAAGTGCTCGACCAGGTGGGCCTGTTCGACCCGCGCTACTTTCTTTATTACGAGGAGGTCGACCACTGCAAGCGGGTGAAGGCGGCCGGCTGGAAAGTGGTGTTCTACCCGCACACCACGGTGGTGCACATCGGTGGGGAAAGCTCCAGATCGGTGGCCGAACTGGAGGCGGCCAGCCGGCAGATCTCCTCCTATCAGATCGAAAGCGAGCTACTGTACTTCCGCAAGCATCACGGGCTGGCGGGGCTTGCCCTGCACATGTTGCTGGTCACCTTGGGCGACCTGGTGCTGGCACTCAAGGCGCTGTTGAAACGACGCGGCCGGGGCGCGATACAGGCCTGCTGGCGTCACTGCCGGGCGACCTGGTCTCTGTTGTTCAAGACCCGGTACGCCAGCCAACCGACAAGGTAGGTGGAGCCATGTTCGAGAATGTACGTGCCGACCTGCGTGCCCATGGTGGTGACTGGGGCGCCCAGGGTTTCTGGGTACTGCTGGTGTACCGCTTCGGCCGCTGGCGCTATGGGGTGCGCCCGGCACTGCTGCGCAAGCTGTTGTCGCTCATCTACAAGGTGCTGTTCAAGTTCGTGCAGATCATCACGGGTGTGGAGCTGCCGTGCGAAGTGGTGATCGGCCGCAACTTCGTGATCGACCATTTTGGCGGCATCGTCATCAGCGGCTATGCCCGTTTTGGCGATGACTGCCGCATCCGCAACGGCGTGGTGGTGGGCCTGAAGAACGTCAACGAGCCGATTGCGCCGGTGTTCGGCAACAACGTCGATATCGGCACCGGGGCCAAGGTGCTGGGTAGCATCCGTATCGGCAACGACGTGATCATCGGCGCCAACGCCGTGGTGCTGGTAGATGTGCCAGACAACTCGCTGGCGGTAGGGGTGCCGGCCATCATAAAGGCCAGGCAACCGGCCGCCACGGTGCCCGTCGAGTGAAACCCATGGCGAGCGGGATCGGTGTGGTGGTGATTGGCCGCAACGAAGGCCAGCGCCTGGAGCGTTGCCTGCGTTCGCTGCTGCAGGGGGCGGACAAGGTCATGTACGTCGACTCGGGCTCCAGCGATGGCTCACCGCATTTGGCCCGCAGCCTGGGGGTAGAGGTGCTGGCACTGGGAATGGACACTCCGTTCACTGCCGCACGCGCGCGCAACGAAGGCTTTTTCGCCTTGCAGCGGCAGCTGCCCTCGATGCAGCTGGTGCAATTCGTCGATGGCGATTGCGAGGTGGATGGCGGCTGGCTGGCCGCGGCTAAGGCGTTTCTCGACGACCATCCCGATGTGGCAGTGGTGTGTGGCCGCCGCCGCGAGCGCTTCCCCCAGCGGTCGGTGTACAACCTGTTGTGCGAGCTGGAGTGGGACACCCCCATCGGCGAGGCCAAGGCGTGCGGTGGCGATGCCCTGATGCGGGTAGACGCCTTTGTCGCCGTCGGTGGCTTTCGCCCCGAGCTTATCGCCGGAGAAGAGCCCGAACTGTGCGTGCGCCTGCGGGCAAAGGGCTGGAAGGTCTGGCGCCTGGACGCCGAGATGACCCTGCACGATGCCGCCATGACCCGTTTCAGCCAATGGTGGCGGCGTAGCCTGCGCGCTGGCCATGCCTATGCCGAAGGGGCCTACCTGCATGGTCGGCCACCCGAGCGGCACTGGCTGCGCGAATCGCGCCGGGCCTGGCTGTGGGGCCTGGGCATCCCCGTGGTGGTCGTGCTGGCCTTCCTTTTGCTGGGGGGCTGGGGCCTGCTGTTGCTGCTGGTGTACCCGCTGCAGGCTGCACGCCTTGCTCGCCGCGGTGGCAAGTCGGTGCGGGAGAACTGGCTACAGGCGGTGTTTCTGGTATTGGGCAAGTTCCCGGAAATGCTCGGGCAACTGAAGTTCTTGCGCCACCGCATCGCGGCCGGCAAACCGACGTTGATCGAGTACAAGTGACAAGGACTCCGCTTACCCTGTGGGAGCGGCTTTAGCCGCGAAGAATCCAACGAGGTGCATGGCACCGGCTGCGCCGGTGTTCGCGGCTAAAGCCGCTCCCACAGGGCCCCTGCTAATTCAATGAGTTATGTGCAGTTCTAGTGAGAAAGAGGCCCATGATGCTCGGCACGATCGTGAAAAGCGTGTTTACCTTGCAACCGGGTTACTCGTTGCGGGCGCTGAACAACAAGTACAAGTTGACGCTGCAGATTGCCAGGCAATGGCCTGAACTGAATGCGTTCCTGCAGCGCATGACGGCGGCGCTGGGCCAGCAAGGTTTGCAGCGCCTGGGGGTGGATTGCATCGGTGTCGTGCAGTGGCCGTACCTCAGCAAATGCTGGGAAGCCCCGCAGCGCCTGGAGGTGCTGGCTTCGCACTTCGAGGTGCTGGCCGGGCAGTTTCCGGCGCTGTTGCTGCTGGGGCGGGACGAAAGCCTGACGCTGTGCGAGCTGTCCGGCTATTCGCCGGGCTGCCGCCTGGTCCTGGACCGGCCGATCTGGTTCAAGCGCGAAGGCGAGTTGGTGTTGAACCTGTTCCAGACTGACCTGCGCGTGGCTTCCCTGGCGTTCAGCCTGTGCCGCAGCCAGGGCGAGCTGTGCCTGTTCATCGGTGCAGTGCAGGGCATCCACAAGGGGATCGACAGCGAAACCTCCCTGGCCATCTACCGCGACCTGACCAAGGACTTCGAAGGGCTGCGCCCGCGCAGCCTGTTGCTCGAGGCATTGAAGTGCCTGGCCAGGACCTTGGGCGTGGCGCACCTGTATGCCGTAACTGATGCCTGCCGCCACCATCGGCACGCGTATTTTGGCAACCAAAAAGGTCAGGACCTGGCGGCCAATTACGACGTGATCTGGCTGGAGCACGGCGCTATCGCATCGAACCATGCTGACTTCCTGGCCCTTCCGCTCGCTGCGGCACAGCGGGCGGAACAGGACATCCCGGCGAAGAAACGGGCGATGTACCGCCGCCGCCAGGCGTTGCTCGACCACGTTTTTGCCCGCTTGCAGGCGGCGTTGCCAGGCAGCGGTCACAACCTTGGACTACAAGAGGAACAGGGGGATGCACCTGACGAGCCGGCATCGGCGGCGCGCCGGCCGCCGGTAGTCGGCAACCTTGAGTAACGGCCGGCCCTGCAGTGGCAGATCTGCAGGTTCATCACGCGGGTCTTGATCTGGATTCCTATGCGCATTGCCTACTTCATAAACCAGTACCCGAAGGTCAGCCACAGTTTCATCCGCCGCGAGATCCTGGCGCTGGAGCGCCAGGGGGTAGAGGTGCAGCGCATTGCCCTGCGCGGGTGGGACGCCGAATTGCAGGATGCCGAGGATGCGAACGAACGGGCCAGGACCCGCTATGTGCTGCAGCGTGGCATCAAGGGTTTGCTGGCACCGGCCTGGCGAGTACTGCGCGCGCAGCCGCGCCGGTTTTTCCGGGCGCTGTGGCTGGCCCTGCGCCTTGGCAGGCGGGCCGACCGGGCCTGGCCGTACCACCTGGTGTACCTGGCCGAGGCCTGCCAGGTGCTGCAATGGTTGCAGGCGGGTGAGGCAAGACATGTGCATGCGCATTTCGGCACCAATTCCACCGAGGTGGTGATGCTGGCCAACGTGCTCGGCGGGCCAGCCTACAGCTTTACCGTGCATGGGCCGGAAGAGTTCGACAAGCCGCAGTTCCTGCACCTGGGCGAGAAAGTGCGGCGTGCCGCATTTGTCGCGGCGGTCAGCTCGTACGGGCGCAGCCAGTTGTATCGCTGGGTGGCACACGACCATTGGGCAAAGGTGAAGGTGGTGCATTGCGGCCTCGAGCGCAGTTTCCATGAGGTGGCGTCGGTCGGCGTGCCCATGGCGCCGCGCCTGGTGTGCGTCGGCCGCCTTTGCGAACAGAAAGGCCAGCTGCTGTTGCTCGAGGCCGCGCGGGTACTGGCCGACCGGTCGATAGCCTTCGAGCTGGTGCTGGCTGGCGATGGTGAGATGCGTGGGCAGATCGAGGCGTTGATTGCACGGCATGGCTTGCAGCAGCAGGTGCGCATCACCGGCTGGATCAGCAGCGCACAGGTGCGCGAAGAAATCCTTGCGGCGCGTGCGCTGGTGCTGCCCAGCTTTGCCGAGGGTTTGCCGGTGGTGATCATGGAGGCCATGGCGTTGCGCAGGCCAGTGCTGAGCACCTATGTGGCAGGCATTCCCGAGCTGGTGCGGCCGGGCGAGAACGGCTGGTTGTTCCCTGCCGGCGAGGTGGACGAGCTGGTGGCGACCATGGCCGACTGCCTGGCGCAACCTGCCGAGGCGCTGCAGCGGATGGGCGAGGCGGCTCGCCGGCGTGTGCTGCAACGGCATGACATCGATACCGAAGCGGCCAGGTTGGCCAGCTATTTCAAGGCATCCGCATGATGAGTGTGTTGGCTTGGTTACTGGGCATGCTGGCGACCATCGTCCTGTTGCCGGTGCTGCTGCTGTTGGTGCAGGTACTCATGGCCTGCTTGCCTGCACGCGTGCAGCCGATGGGCAAGAACGCTCGTCCGCAAGTGGCAGTGCTGGTGCCAGCCCATGACGAGGCTTCGATGATTGGTGCCACGCTGGCAAGCATTGCCCCGCAGTTGCGGCCTGGCGACCGCTTGCTGGTGGTGGCGGACAACTGCACTGACGACACCGCGCGACTGGCGCGCGAGGCGGGTGCCGAAGTGGTGGAGCGCCACGCTACGCGGTTGCGCGGCAAGGGCTACGCCCTGGACTTTGGCGTGCACCATCTGGCCAGTCAGCCGCCCGAGGTGGTGATCGTGGTGGATGCCGACTGCCAGGTGGGCGAGGGGGCAATCGAGCGCCTGGCGCGGCGCTACTGTGAGGTCGCTCGCCCGGTGCAGGCACTGTACCTGATGCACGCACCGGCGGGGGCCGGGCTGGCAGTGCAGGTTGCCCAGTTCGCCTGGCGGGTCAAGAACCTGGTGCGCCCGCGTGGTTGGGCACGGCTGGGCCTGCCTTGCCAGTTGATGGGCGCAGGCATGGCGTTCGGCTGGCGTGACCTGGCCTTGATCGACCTGGCCAACGGGCACCTGGTGGAGGATGTGAAGCTGGGCCTGGACCTGTGCCAGCAGGGCAAGCCGCCAGTGTTCTGCCCCGAAGCGGTGGTCAGCAGCCGGTTCCCTGCCAGCCAGCAAGGCCTGGGCAGCCAGCGCACCCGCTGGGAGCATGGGCACCTTAGCCTGATGCTGGCCGATGCGCCCAGGCGTGCCCTGACGGCAATCACCCAGCGTAACGGCAGCTTGCTGGCCATGACCCTTGACCTGCTGGTGCCGCCGCTGGCGTTGCTGGTACTGGCCTTGCTCGGGCTCAACCTGGTGGCCTGGCTGGCATACCTGCTGGTCGGCCTGGCGGCACCTGCCTGGATCGCCCTTTGTGCGCTGGCATTGCTCGGCCTTGCCGTCGCACTGGCCTGGGCGCGCTTCTGTCGCGAACTGATCCCGTTCTCCGTGCTGCTGTACGCGCCGTTTTATGCGGTAAGGAAGGTCCCGTTGTATCTGGGGTTCCTGATCAAGCGCCAGGTTGAATGGGTACGTTCAAAACGGGATAAAGACTGATGGCTGAGTGGCGGAAACGCTGGAACACCATTGTCGGCAAGCTTGAAGTGGTGGCGGATGCCACTGCCGCGCAGCGCCTGCTGGACAGGCTGACCGCCACGCAGGCCGCGACCGTGCTGGGCTTCGTCAATGCCCATGCAATGAACCTGGTGGTTCGCGATGGCGCCTGCCATCAGGCATTGTCGGCGGCCGACGTACTACTGCGCGACGGCTCCGGTATGGCGATCCTGTATCGGCGACTGGGGCTTGAACCGGGGCTCAACATGAATGGCACCGACTTCATTCCTCGGCTCCTGGCTGCCTACCGTGGGCGGCGAGTCGCGTTCTGGGGCACCCGGCAACCTTATCTGGACCAGGCCGTGCAGCGTAGCGCAGCCATGTTCGGGGTGGTGCCGGTGTCGGTCCACGATGGCTTTGCCAGCGTCGATAGCTACCTGCAACTGGCCAGGGAGCTGCAGCCAGAACTGATCGTGCTGGGCATGGGCATGCCCAGGCAGGAAGTTGTGGCGGCAAGGCTGGCGGCCGCTGGCGTGCCATGCCTGATCGTGTGCGGCGGCGCGATCCTGGATTTTCTCGGCGGCAAGGTCAGCCGGGCGCCCGAGTGGTTGCGGCGGTTGGGTGGGGAGTGGCTGTATCGGCTGGCGCGCGAGCCGAAGCGTTTGTTCATGCGCTATGTGGTGGGCAACCCGTTGTTCCTGCTGCGTACCTTGCTGTACTGCCGCAACGGAGGGGCGGCTGGGCACACCGCATGAACGGCGGGGGCGGCGAGAACCGTGATTCCGGGGACACTGATGGCGGGTGGCTGCTACAGTGAGATCAATGGCCTGGGGTTGCACGATTCCGCTTCACGGGCTTTGCATGAGCCGTTGTCAAGTCTTGCTGGTTGCTGGAAGGCACTTGCTGCGCGCACATTGATGAGGTCTGAAATGGTCTTAGAGCCCAGAAGCAGTCGTTCCGTGCTGCAGAGAAGAAGCAGCGTAAGTAACGCCATTCAGGCCGGCCTCGATGGAATTGCAGTCACCGGTATTGCCTGGTATCTGATCTACGACCAGTTTGGCTACATCACTTCCGATTACGTGATCATGCTGCTGTTGCTGGTTGGCGCACTGGCAGTCATCTACGATCATTATGCGATCTACCGTACCAACGTAGGGCTTTCCATCAAGGCTTTTCGGCTGTTCAAGGCCTGGTCGGCAACCTTCTGCTTCCTGGTGGTCATGGCCTTCCTGGCCAAACAGAGCGAAACCTATTCGCGTCTGCTGGTCGTGCAGTTGTTCATCATCGGCTACATCGCCCAGTTGTTCCTGCACTTTGCCGTGCGTGAATTGCAAAAGCGCTTTACCGCGCATGCCCGCCTGGACAACGCCCTGATCATCGGCGCCGGTGACCTGGCCAACTTCCTGTACCAGAAAATCAGCAACAATCCCTGGTTCGGCGAGCGTGTGCTGGGTTGCGTGCTGGTCGACAATGCCGATGAGCCGGGGCGCGAGAGCGCCGAAGGCAAGCAGCGCATGCCGGTGCTCGGTCACATTGCCGCGCTCGACGATATCGTGGCCCGCCACGGCATCCGCACGGTGTACCTGGTGACCCCGCTGGGCGGTTCCGAGGTTATCAACGACGTGTATTTCAAGTTGCTCGACAAGTGCATTGCGGTGAACTGGGTGCCGGATATCTTCTCGTTGCGCCTGATCAACCACAGCGTGCGGGAAATTGCCGGCATCCCTGTGCTGACCTTGTCGGAAACACCGCTGACGGGCATGAGCCTGTTCCTGAAGAACCTCGAAGACAGGGTGTTGGCGGCGCTGATCCTGCTGCTGGCATCGCCGGTGTTGCTGGCCGTTGCGCTGGCCATCAAGCTCGATAGCCGCGGCCCGGTGTTCTTCCGCCAGGAACGCACCGGCTGGACCGGGGAAGCGTTCCGCATCTGGAAGTTCAGGAGCATGCATATTCATCAGCCGGAAGATGGCGTGGTAAAGCAGGCGCAGAGGAATGACCCGCGGTTGACCCGAGTCGGCGCCTTTATCCGCCGCACCAGCCTGGACGAACTGCCGCAATTGTTCAATGTGCTGACCGGGGAAATGTCCCTGGTCGGGCCGCGGCCGCATGCGTTGCAGCATGACACGTTGTATTCCCAGGACATCGTCGATTACTTTGCCCGCCACAATATCAAGCCTGGCATGACCGGCCTGGCACAGGTGCGGGGGTTCAGGGGCGAGACCAGGGATATCGAGCAGATGATCCAGCGGGTGGACTCGGACATCGAGTACATCAACAACTGGTCGCTGTGGCTGGATTTCGTGATTCTGGTGCGTACGTTGAATGCGTTTACTGGCAAGCAGGCTTATTGAATCCAGTGCTGCGAGGCGCTTGCCGTGACAATTGTATTGCCTATGCGATCGAGCGCCGCCCGCGCGGCGCTTCGCGGGGCAAGCCCGCTCCCACATTTGTTGCAACGTGGCCATGCCTGTGGGAGAGGTGTTGCCCGCCTTGGTGCATGGCTTGAGGTAGGTTGGGCGCAGCAGCGCCAGCCGAGAAATTGAGTCAAGGCAACAAGGCTGGCAACCATGGCCTGACAGATTTGGCACGTTGCAACAAATGTGGGAGCGGGCTTGCCCCGCGAAGCGCCGCGCGGGCGGCGCTCGATCTTTGCCCCCCCCACAAGGCTCAAGGCATTCACTGATCTATACCTTGTTCAACGGGTGCAACTCCCTGAACCCCCGCGCTTCCTCCACCAGCCAGTCGTGCACCGCCCGCGCCCCCGGCTGGCTCAGCCCCCCCGGCGGGTAATGCACCACATAGCGCTTGTGATTGGCGATAGGCACCCCGAATGGCACGATCAGTGCGCCGCGCTCAAGCTCGTCGTTGAGCAGCGTGCGCCGGGCAATCGCCACGCCAATGCCGGCAATCGCCGCCTCGATGGTCAGGTGGTTGCGATTGAAGGTATGCCCACGCCGCACATCCAGGCCGGCGGCGCCGATGCCTTCCAGGTAGAACTCCCATTCGGCATATTCCGAACTGCCACGCCAGGCCGTGATGTCGTGCAGCAGCGGGTAGTGCGCAAGGTCTGCCGGCCCGTGCAGCGGCGGGCGCCCGCGCAGCAAGGTGGGGGAGCATACGGGGAAGATCTGCTCGTCCAGCAAAGGCGTCGAGAGCATGCCGGGGTAGCTGCCATCGTTCAGGTCGATGGCCAGGTCGAAATCGCCAGGGGTCAACGCCTGGGCACTGTCTTCGGCCACCAGGCGCAGCTCGATGTCCGGGTAGCGTTGTTGAAAGCGCGGCAGGCGCGGCGTGAGCCACTTGGCCAGGAACGACGGGATCGAGCGCAGGCGCAAGGTGCCACGGATTTCACCCGCGTCCAGGCGCAGCAGTTCGGCTTCGATGCTGCCGTAGGCTTCGGTCACCGTCTGCGCCAGGCGTTGCCCTTCGGCGCTCAGTTCCACACCCCGCGCCCGGCGCAGGAACAGCCGGTAGCCCAGGCGTTCCTCCAGCTGGCGCATCTGTTGGCTGACGGCGCCCGGGGTGATGTGCAGCTCTTCGGCACAGCGGGTGAAGGACAAGTGCCGGGCCGCACAGGCAAACACGTGTAGCCAGACGAACGTCTGGCCGTTGAGTTGTCGTCGCATCGTTTAGTACCACTAAAGCCTTGCTTAGGAAGTTTCGTTGGTCATCCATGAGTCAGCGCGGCAGTATCGCGCAAAATCGCAATACCGCTCAATTTCTCCAGATAACCGTGCTGCGGCTTCATACCCGGGTACGGTCAGGCATTAGCATGGCTATCAGTGTTTTCGACCTTTTCAAAATCGGCATCGGGCCGTCCAGTTCCCACACCGTCGGCCCGATGCGGGCGGCGGCTACCTTTGCCCAGGCCCTGCGTGAGCAGGGGCTGTTGGCCAGGGTAAGCCGTGTCGAGGTGCGGCTGTATGGGTCGCTGTCGGCCACCGGGGTTGGCCACGCCACCGATCGTGCCTGCCTGCTCGGCCTGATGGGGCAATGGCCGGACCGAATCGACCCGGCCACCATCGAGTCGCGCATCGGCCAGGTGACGCAGGAGCACTGCCTGATGCTCGATGGCAGCCACCCGCTGGCGTTCGAGTACAGCCGCGACATGCTGCTGCTCGACGAGAATCTGCCGTACCACCCCAATGCCATGAGCCTGGAAGCCATGGACGGGCAGGGCAGCCTGTTGCGCCAAACCTACTATTCGGTAGGCGGTGGCTTTATCGTCGAGCAAGCCGAGATCGATGCGCCAGCAGGCGAAGCGAACGCGGTGGTGCTGCCATACGAGTTCGATAGCGCTGCGCAGTTGCTGGCCTTGTGCAAGACCCATGGCCTGAGCGTGGCGCAACTGATGATGGCCAACGAATGTGCCTGGCGCCCGGAGGCCGAGGTACGCGAGGGGCTGCTGCGAATCTGGGGCGCCATGCGTGAGTGCGTCGACAATGGCCTGCGCAACGAAGGCATCCTGCCGGGCGGGTTGCACGTCAAGCGCCGTGCGGCGCGGCTGCATCGCAGCCTGCAGGAACTGGGCAAACCCAACGTGATCGGTTCCACCCTCAGTGCCATGGAGTGGGTCAACCTGTTCGCCCTGGCGGTGAATGAAGAGAACGCCGCCGGCGGGCGCATGGTCACGGCGCCTACCAATGGTGCGGCTGGCATCATCCCGGCTGTGCTGCATTACTACATGAAGTTCAACCCGGGCGCGTGCGACGCGGATGTGGTGGACTTCCTGCTGGCGGCAGCGGCGGTCGGCATACTGTGCAAGAAGAACGCGTCGATTTCCGGGGCCGAGGTTGGTTGCCAGGGCGAGGTGGGCTCGGCCTGTTCGATGGCCGCCGCCGGCCTGTCCCAGGTGCTGGGCGCCACGCCGCCGCAGCTGGAAAATGCCGCCGAGATCGCCTTGGAACATAACCTTGGGCTGACCTGCGACCCGGTTGGTGGCCTGGTGCAGGTGCCATGCATCGAGCGCAACGCGATTGCTGCGGTGAAAGCGATCAACGCCGTGCAGATGGCGTTGCGGGGGGATGGCGAGCACTTCATCTCGCTCGACCGGGTGATCCGCACCATGCGTGATACCGGGGCGGACATGCATGCCAACTACAAGGAGACCTCGCGCGGCGGCCTGGCCGTTGCCTTCGTCGAATGTTGACGCGGTCAACTGTAGGAGCGGCCTTGTGTCGCGAAAGGGCTGCGAAGCAGCCCCAGCGATTTTTCATCTTGAATAAGTGGATCGGGGGCCGCTGCGCGCCCCATCGCGACACAAGGCCGCTCCTACACCAGTGAGGCTTCAGCGGGCTTTCTGCTTCGCTTCCAGGAAACTCGCACGCATGTCCTTGGCCCAGCCGTCCAGCACCGGCTTGACGTCATTCAGAGTCAGTTTGGTGGTCTTGTTTTCCAGTTCCTGCCCCGTGCCCTTGCGCACCACCTGGGCCAGCACCTTCTGGCTGGCACCATCGAGGAACGCAGCCTCCACACCGACATCCACCTCCTGGTCACGGCCGCCCATGGCAGTGTTCACACCGGCCGAAATCAACGCGATCGGGATTACCTCATAGGGCTTGAGGCCCTCGTTGCTGGTGGACACCGCGGTAATGGCCGGGCGCACCACGATCACGCCCGGGCCGGGGCCTTTGGCCAGCGGTGCCACGCTGCCCATTTCCCGGCGTAGCGCTTCGTTGAAGTAGCGGGTGATGTCCTGCAGCGTCTGCGTCGAGATGACCTCCGTCGGCTGCGGCTTGGGGTAGAACTGGCTGGGCTCGATGAACACCTGGCTGTACTGGTTGACGTTGACCTTGGGGTCGATCCAGCGCATCACCGGGTCACCCGACGGGCTCTTGGTTTCTTGCAGCCGGCTGTAATCCTTGAGGAAGCCGGAGTAGTCCTTTGGGTCCACGCGGTTGCTGGAACAGGCGGCCACGGTAAGCAATGCGGCGCACAGCAGGGTAATGCGGGGCAATGATTTCATGATGAAGATGCATCCATGATAGGTCGGCCAGAACAACGCTAGCAGGTGCGCGACAGTTGGCCAGTGGGCTGGTTCAATCTGTAGTGGGAATTGGCTGCGGTAATATTCCCAGGCGCGCAAATTCCTACAGTGTCTTGGGACCTCGCTGGCTTTTCAACTACTACCGCCCTTGGAAAACTATGCCCGTTAAGGGTATGGTTGGGGTCCGGTGATGGAAATTTTCAAGCGCAAGGATTTCGCGCGTTGGCAAGCCGCTCACAGGCTCAGCGATGAAATGCTGTGTAAAGCAGTGGACGAGATGTGCAGGGGCTGGTCGATGCGAGTCTGGGTGGTGAATTGTTCAAAAAACGCGTGGCAGCGCCTGGTGCAGGCAAGCGCGGCGGTTATCGAACCCTTCTATCCGCCCGCATCGGCAATCGATGTGTTTTCTTGCACGGCTTTGCCAAAAGTGACAAGGCAAATATCACTTTGGAAGAACAGAAAGCGCTGCGATTCGCGGGCAAAGTCTTTCTGGATTTACCACCGCTAGCGCTCTGCCGAGCGTTGCAAGCGGGTGTGCTGATGGAGGTTGTTGTGAGCAGCAAACTGATTGAATCGTTACGCGAGGACCTTGTTGCCCTGCATGAGGCCGGATCGATCGGCAAGGTTACGCTTCGGGATTACGAAGCGTTGTGCCCTGCACCGGTCCGGGATTTCAGCGCGCTGGACATACGCTGTCTGCGCGAAACACTCAACTTCAGCCAGCCGGTCTTTGCGATGCATTTGCACACGAGCGCATCGACAGTGCGCAAATGGGAGCAGGGCGAGACGCGCCCGTCTGGACCGGCTTTGAAGTTGCTGAATCTCATTAAAAACAAAGGGTTGCAGGTTCTTCTTTAAGTGCTGTGTTTGGTTTGAAAATCTTTTTAAAACAGTGGATTACGGTGATTTTTGAAAAATCTCGTTTAACTTCCGATTCGCAGGCAAGATCGCTGACACCTCACCCCAGCACCTCCCGCAATCGATACCACAACATCCCCAGCGCCAGCAGTGGCGAGCGCAGTGCCTTGCCGCCGGGGAAGGTCAGGTGTGGCACGGCGCTGAACACGTCCAGCCCCTGGCTGTGGCCGAGCGCAATGCTTTCGGCCAGCAGTTTCGCCGTCCAGTGCGTCACGTTCAGCCCATGCCCGGAATAGCCCTGGGCATAGTACACATTGGGGTGCTGGCTGAGGCGCCCGACCTGAGGGAAGCGGTTGGCGGTGATGCCGATCATGCCGCCCCACTGGTAGTCGATACGTACGTTGGCCAGTTGCGGGAACACCTTCAATACCTTGGGCCGCATGTAGGCGGCAATGTCCTTGGGGTCGCGGCCGGAATAGTGGCAGGCGCCGCCGAACAGCAGGCGCCGGTCTGCCGTGAGGCGGTAGTAGTCCAGGCCGACCTTCTGGTCGCACAGGGCCATGTTCTGCGGGATCAGGCTGCTGGCCAATGCTTCGGGCAATGGCTCGGTGGCCACCACATAGCTGCCGGCCGGCAGCACCTTGCCGCTCAGGCGTGGTTCCAGTTCATCGAGGTGGGCGTTGCAGCCCAACACCAGGCTGTCTGCCCGCACCGTGCCACGGGCTGTGTGCAGGGTCACACGGGGGCCGTGCTCGATGCGCAGCACCGGGCTCTGCTCGAAGATGCGCACGCCCAGGCCGTGGGCGGCGCGGGCTTCGCCCTGGACCAGGTCAAGCGGGTGCAGATGGCCCGAGCCCATGTCCACCAGGCCGCCGGCGTATTGGTCGCTGGCGACGATTTCATGCAGCTGGCCGGCACTCACCAGACGGGTTTCGGGGCGATAACCGAGCGCAGCCAGGTCGTCCTGTTCGTCCTTGAAGGCAGCGAACTGCGCAGGGGTGTTGGCCAGTTCGCAGAAGCCCCAGCGCAGATCGCAGGCAATGCCGTACCGGGCGATGCGGCTGGCTACCAGCGCTACCGATTCGATGCCGGCCTGTTTCAGGTAGTGCACGCCGTCCTGGCCGACATGCCGGGCAAAGCCGCTGACGTCATGGCCTATACCGCGAATCAGCTGGCCGCCGTTGCGGCCGCTGGCGCCCCAGCCGATGCGGCGGCCTTCCAGCAGCACCACCGAAAGCCCGCGCTCGGCCAGTTCCAGGGCGGTATTGACCCCGGTCAGCCCGCCGCCGACAACGCATACATCGGCGGTCAGTTCGCCGTCCAGGCTGGGGTAGGGCGTCGCATCGCGTGCCGTGGCGGCATAGTACGAAGCGGTGTGTTGGGTAGTGAAAGACATGGGCGTTCTCGACTCAGCGGTTGGACTTGATCTTGCTCCAGGAGCGAGTCATGACGCGCATGATCTTAGGGCTCGGCGTGCTGGAGATGTACAGCTTGTCCAGGACGTCCTGGGGTGGGTAGATTTCGGGGTTGTTAACCAGCGACGTGTCCATGTAGGCCTGGGCATCCGGGTTGGCGTTGGCATAGCCGACCGTGGCGCTGACCTTGGCGATTACCTTGGGGTCGAGCAGGTAGTTGATGAACGCCAGAGCCTGTTCGGGGTTGTTGGCGTCCTTGGGGATGGCCAGCAGGTCGAACCACAGGTTGCTGCCTTCCTTGGGAATGCTGTAGGCGACTTTCACGCCGTTTTTCGCCTCCACGGCGCGGTTGGCGGCCTGGAACACGTCGCCGGAGTAGCCGAAGGCCACGCAGACATCGCCGTTGGCCAGGTCGGAAACGTACTTGGAGGAGTGGAAGTAGGTGATATAGGGGCGCAGTTCGAGCAGGCGGGCTTCGGCCTTGGCGTAGTCGGCCGGTTTTTCGCTGCGCGGGTCCATGCCCAGGTAGTTGAGCACGGCCGGGAACAGTTCATCGGGCGAGTCCATGAACGCCACGCCGCACTGCTTGAGCTTTTTCAGGTTCTCGGGCTCGAACAGCACCGCCCATGAATCGATATGGTCGACGCCAAGCGCCGCCTTGACCTTGTCGATGTTGTAGCCGATGCCGTTGGTGCCCCACAGATAGGGTACGGCGTACCGGTTGCCCGGGTCGTTCTGTTCAAGCTGCTTGAGCAGCTTGGGGTCCAGGTGCTGCCAATTGGGCAGCTTGCTGCGGTCCAGGGGCAGAAAGGCACCTGCCTGTGCCTGGCGTGCGAGGAAGTGGTTGGATGGCACTACCACGTCATAGCCGGTGCGCCCGGCCAGCAGCTTGCCTTCCAGGGTTTCGTTGGAGTCGAATACGTCATAGACCACCTTGATCCCGCTGCTGGCCTGGAAGTCGGCCACGGTGGTGTCACCGATATAGTCGGTCCAGTTGTACACGCTGACCGAGGGCGTGGCGTGGGTGGTGGTGGCGAACAGCAGGGTGAATGCGGCGGGGATCAGGGCTTGCAGATGACGCATGGGGACACCTCGTTGGTCTTGTTCTTCGAGTTCGGTGCAGGGGCTCGTGCCCTGTGGGAGCGGGTTTACCCGCGAATACGTCGTTGAATGCACCACAGCATTCGCGGGTAAACCCGCTCCCACAGGTACCGCGAAAAGATCAGACGCTCAGCATCAGGAATTCACGCTCCCACGAGCTGATCACGCGCTTGTAGTTCTCGTGCTCGGCGCGCTTGACCGCTACGTAACCTTGGACGAACTGCTTGCCCAGGTACTGCTGCACGGTTTCGCAGTCTTCCATGTGCTGCAGGGCGTCCTCGATGGTGATCGGCAGGCGCAGGTTGCGCCGCTCATAGGCACGGCCCTGCACCGGCGCACTGGGCTCGATGCGCTCGACCATGCCCAGATAGCCGCACAGCAGGCTGGCGGCGATGGCCAGGTACGGGTTGGCATCGGCGCCCGGCAGGCGGTTTTCCACACGCATCGCCTCGGGGCTGGAGGTGGGTACGCGCAGGCCGGCGGTGCGGTTCTCTTCACCCCACTCGACGTTCACCGGTGCCGAGGTGTCCGGCAGGAAGCGGCGGAACGAGTTGACGTTGGGCGCGAACATCGGCAGCAGCTTGGGGATGTACTTCTGCAACCCGCCGATGTGGTTCAGGAACAGCTGGCTCATGCTGCCGTCTTCATTGGCGAAGATCGGCTTGCCGGTGGCGATGTCGACCACGCTCTGGTGCAGGTGCATGGCACTGCCGGGCTCGTCGGTGATCGGCTTGGCCATGAAGGTGGCGGCCACGTTGTGCTTGAGCGCGGCTTCACGCATGGTGCGCTTGAACACGGTTATCTGGTCGGCCAGGTCCAGGGCGTCGCCATGGCGGAAATTGATCTCCATTTGCGCCGGGCCGTCTTCATGGATCAGCGTGTCCAGGTCCAGGCCCTGGATCTCGCACCAGTCGTAGACGTCTTCGAACAGCGGGTCGAACTCGTTGGCGGCATCGATCGAGAACGACTGGCGACCGCTTTCGGCACGGCCGGAACGCCCCAGCGGTACTTGCAGTGGCAAGTCCGGGTCTTCGCAGCGCTGGGTCAGGTAGAACTCCATCTCCGGTGCCACGATTGGCTGCCAGCCTTTGTCGGCATACAGCTTGAGCACTTTCTTCAGCACGTTGCGCGGCGACAGCTCGATGGGGTTGCCTTGCTTGTCGAAGGTGTCGTGGATCACGATCGCGGTCGGCTCGATCGCCCACGGGATCTGGTACACGGCGGCCGGGTCAGGGCGGCAGACCATGTCGATGTCGGCGGCATCGAGCAGGTTGTAGTAGATGTCATCGTCGACGTAGTCGCCGGTGACAGTCTGCAGCAGCACGCTCTCGGGCAGGCGCATGCCACGCTCGTGAAGAAACTTGGCGGTGGGTGCGATCTTGCCGCGGGCGATGCCGGTCAGGTCGCTGATCACGCATTCGACTTCGGTGATCCGGTGTTCTTTCAGCCAGGTGGACAGCTGATCGAAGGGGGCGTTCATACAGACCTCTTGGTTGGGTTTTAGTGTGGGAGCGAGCGTGCCGGCGCAAACCGTCATACGGTTTCGAAGGCGTCCCGCTTCCCAGGTGACGCGCTGGAGACTATCTTGGTCGCAGCCCGCAAGGCTGATCTATCCACTTTCTCCGGCAATGAATGCACCAAAAGAGTGCAACTAGGACCGAGCGTGACAACCGCCAATGCCCTGCAAGTCCAGGCTTTCCACACCACCGACGTTACCGAGCAAGTACGTGCCACCCCTGGCTGGCAGCAGCAGTACCGGCAGATGTCGCCCGGGCATTTCAGCGGTGAGCTGCGTTGCCTGGGGCTGGACGGGGTAGAGGTGTACGAGGAGCGGCTGAATACCCGGGTGGAGCAGTTTTTCCGTGCGCCGAGCGGTTCGCTGGCGTTCTGCTTCGACCGCAGCGAGAACAGCCTGTACCTGCTGAACGAACAGAGCCGCAATATCTGGATCACGCCGGAGAACTACCAGGAAGTGGCAGTTGTGTTCGACCAGGCCTTCCTGGCCCGCCATGGGCTTGACCCGCAGCGCCTGGAGGGGTTGTTCATGGTGCCGCTGGGCAGCGGGCAGAACGCGCTGTTCGGCAGCTGGCTGAGCGCAACGTTGACCCGCCTGGGCGAAGCCGATTGCCCGCTGCAGGGGCAGGCCCTGGCGGAGCAACTGCTGGAGGACTGCCTGTTCATCCTCGACAACGCCTGCCAGCGCCTGCAGGGCGTGGCGTTGGAGCGGCGTGACGAGGAACGGGCGATCATGCGCCGGGTGAGCGAGTGGGCGGCCGACTGCCCGGAGGAAACGCTTAACCTGGTGGAGCTGGCGGATGTTGCGGGGGTTACCCTGCGCCAGTTGCAGCAAGCCTTCAAGGCGTTTACCGGGATGCCGCCGGCGCACTGGTTGCGCCTGCGCCGGCTGAACGGTGCGCGGCGTGATCTGTTGCGTGGCGGTGGCGTGACCGTGGCCGAGGTGGCGATGCGCTGGTCGTTCTGGCATTTGGGAAGGTTTTCAGAGAGTTATCGGCAGTTGTTCAAGGAGTTTCCTAGTGAGACCTTGAAGCGGGGCAGGGGCTGAATCTGGTGGTGTAGCTGCCGGCCTCTTCGCGGGTGAACCCGCTCCCACAGGGACCTCATGATGCCTGGCCCTGAGGTAATCCTGTGGGAGCGGGCAAGCCCGCGAAGAGGCCGGCAGCTACACCACCAAGCTACACCGTTCCCACAGGACTACATCAGGGCCAGCTATTGTGAGGTCCCTGTGGGAGCGGGTTCACCCGCGAAGAGGCCGGCCCAGGCACTACACAACCCAGCAATCCACCGCGAAAATTGCTATCGTGCCGCCCTGATTCCACCCGAGGTGCCGATGTTCTACCTGCCTTTGCCCAGCGACCAGGCCGACCGCCTCGCCAGCGAGCCCACTACCGATTTCTTCACCACAGCCAGCGTCCTCGACGCCGCCGCAGTGCTGTTCGTGCAGAACCTGCCGCGCCAGCCCGCCACCGCCTCGGCGGATGCCCAGGAACGCCGCTTTGCCGAAATCGTGCGCATTGCCAACGAGGTCGAAAACGCTGCACCGGGGCGCTTCCAGGGCCAGGTAGCGCAGCACTTCGATCGCGAAGCCTTCGCCATGGGCCTGGGCATGCTGGGCGAAAACGGTATCGCACTGCTGTCGACCGAGGTGGCGTACCAGGCCGACGAGCTGCTGGATGCCGAGGGCCAGTGGAACTTCCAGTTCGCCGACAGCTACCGCCAGCGAGCAACCCCGCTGCACCCGGTGTTCCTGCCCTCCCTGGCCAGCGACCTGATGCTCAGCGACCAACAGAACCGTCTGCTGCGCGAATTTCTCAGTGGCATCGATGAGTCGGTGGCGGTTCAGGGCTTTGCCGGCACCGGCAAGACCTTCCTGATTCACCAGTTCGCCCGACTGCTCGAGCCGCAGCGCACGCTGTTGCTGGCCTTGACCGAAGGCCAGCTGCGCGCCTTGCAGGCGCGGGTCAAGGACGCCGCCGCCTATACCGCGCTGACCTTTGGCCAGCTGGCCGACGAGCTGCTCAACCGCGACCTCACCAGCAATGGCTGGCGCTTGCGCGACCCGTATCGCACCAAGCTGTCGTGGCGCCCGCAGGATGCGCAGGTGATACGTTGGCTGGCCATCCCCGACATCGGCCCACTCGCCGCGCGTGATGTGGTTGCCTTGTGCATCCGCGCAGTACGCACGTTCTGCCACAGTGCCGACACCCAGCTGCAATTGCACCACCTGCCATGGGCCGGGCCGGGAACCACTCCACTGGACCAGGAAGTGCTGCTGGAGAAGGCGCGCCTGTACTGGCAGGAGCTGATTCGCCCGTCGGCACGGGAAATCCAGTTGCCGGTGCGGGACTACCATCGGGTCAAACTGCTGTCGCTGACCGCTCATGTGATCGACAGCCGCTACACCCATGTCATCGTCGACGAGGCCCACGAGCTGTCGGCACCGATGCTTGCCGTGCTCGACCGCAGCCCGCAGTCGATCATTGCCCTGGGTGACGAGCTGCAGAACCTCAATGGCCTCAGCGCGCACCATGGCAGCTTCATCCGCCAGCGTTACATCGACCACTCACTGCGGGCCGGGCCGGCGATGGACAACGTGCTCAACCCGCTGATCCAGGCCCACCCGGCGTCGATCCAGGCAGCCTTCAGTGGCAGCGCCGAGCATTACACCCGGGTCAGCTTCTTCGATGCGGTGACGGTGCCGGAACAACCTACGGCGCTGATCGTCGACGATGAATGGGGCCTGTTTGGCTGGTTCCAGCGTCTGACCCACCAGGGCGTGCCGTTCGTGCTGCTGAAAAGCGCGCGCAAGGACTTCGAGTTGTTCGTCGAAGACTGCATCGAGTTGTACCGTCATGGCACCCGGCCGCGTCACCCGATGCTGTTCCGCTATGCCAGCTGGCAGGCGCTGGAGCAGGACAAGGGTGATGACAAGGCGTTCGTCGCGGTGGCCAACATGTTGCGCAAGGGCTACACGCCGGAGCACTTTGCCAAGGCCAAGAGCCGTTACCGTTGGGACAAGGCACCCAAGTTGTTCCTGGGGCGGGTGCGGGATGTGAAGAACATGGAGTTCGCCCGGGTGATGGTGTCGCCGGAGCTGATGGTAGCGCCGCAGGTGGCGGGCAACCGCAATGAACGGGCGCGGATGCTGGCGGGGTTGTATACCGCCTGTTCGCGGGCGCGGCATGAACTGATCGTGCCGGGGGGGATGCTGGACTGGGTCAAGGACCAGGTTCGGGATTGAGGCCGCTCGGGCTGCTTTTTCAGCCCTTCAAAGTCCTTGTGGGAGCGGGTTCACCCACGAACACCGGCGCAGCCGGTGCCGGGCACCGTGTCGCCTGATTCGCGGGTAAACCCGCTCCCACAGGGCCGCAATGCGGCCCCTGAGCATCGAATCAGTTACGGTCCAGCCACACAGTCTGGGCATTGGTGAACTCACGCACACCAAAGTGCGACAGCTCACGCCCGAAGCCGCTCTTCTTCACCCCGCCAAACGCCACGCGTGGGTCCGAAGCGCAATAGCCGTTGATGAACACGCCGCCGGTATCCAGCGCCGCGGTCATGCGCTCGGCCAGCGCGTAGTCGGCGGTGTAGATGGTCGAGGCCAGGCCGAATTCGCTGTCGTTGGCCAGCTCCACCGCATGCTCCGCATCCCGTGCGCTGATGATCGCCGCCACCGGCCCGAACAGCTCCTGCTTGAACGCGGTCATGTCCGGGGTGACGTTGGCGAACACGGTCGGCGCGTAGAAGTTGGCCACGCCTTCGACCTTGTGGCCACCCAGCAGCAGGGTGGCGCCTTCGGCGAGGGTCGCCTGGACCTGGCCATCCAGCTCGTCGCGCAGGTCGTAACGGGCCATCGGGCCGATGTAGGTGTCGTCTTCCAGTGGGTTGCCGATTTTCAGCTCGCGAGTGGCCTCGACGAACTTGCGGGTGAATTCGTCAACGATGCTTTCTTCGACGATCAGACGTTTGGCCGCAGCGCAGACCTGGCCGGTGTTCTGGTAGCGGCCGATCACGGCAGCCTTCACGGCGGCATCCAGGTCGGCGTCGGCCAGCACGATGAATGGGTCGGAACCGCCCAGCTCCAGCACGCACTTCTTCAGCGCGGCGCCAGCTTGTGCGCCAATCGCCATGCCGGCACGCACGCTACCGGTCAGGGTCACCGCGGCAATGCGCGGGTCGTTGATGGCGCGGGTGACGCCGTCCGGGGTCACGTTCAGCACCTCGAACACACCTTCCGGCAGGCCGGCATCCTTGAACAGTTCGCCCAGCAGGTAAGCGCTGCCCATCACGTTCGGCGCGTGCTTGAGTACATAGGTGTTGCCGGCCAGGATCGCCGGCACGGCGCCGCGCAGTACCTGCCAGACCGGGAAGTTCCATGGCATCACCGCCAGGATCGGGCCCAGCGGGCGGTACTCGATGCGGGCTTTCTCGACCTGGGTCGGCTCGGGGGCGAGCATGGCCGGGCCGTGTTCGGCGTACCAGCGGCACAGGCCGACGCACTTGCTGACTTCACCCCGGGCCTGGGTGACAGGCTTGCCGATTTCGCGGCTGATCATTTGCGCGAAAGCTTCGGCCTTGGTTTCGAGGGTGCTGGCCAGGGCAAGCAGGTACTCGCTGCGCTGACCCAGCGACACCTGGCGCCACTGGCGGTAGCCAACCTTGGCGCGTTGCAGCGCCGCTTCCAGTGCGGCGTCGGTGTCGAACGGGTAGGCGCCGATCTGCTCGCCGCTGTACGGGTCGAGGGAGATGGCGTGGGTCAGGCTGCTGATCGCGCTCATGGCGGGAAACTCTCGTTGTTGTTGAACCGTGATGCCAGACTAGTGGGCTATGGCTTTAATGAAAACTGAATAATAATGAGTGAAACATTCACGTTTGGAGAAAGGCTGTGGACCTGGTGCAACTCGAGATCTTCAAGGCCGTGGCAGAGCAGGGCAGCATCAGTGCAGCTGCGCAGCATATCCATCGAGTGCCGTCGAACCTGACCACGCGTATCAAGCAACTGGAGGAGGACCTGGGCGTGGAGTTGTTCATCCGCGAAAAGAGCCGCCTGCGCCTTTCCCCCGCCGGCTGGAACTTCCTTGAGTACACCCGGCGCATCCTCGACCTGGTGCACGAGGCGCGGTTGACCGTGGCCGGTGAAGACCCGCAGGGCACCTTCGCCCTGGGGTCGCTGGAAAGCACGGCGGCGGTACGCATCCCGGCCTTGCTGGCGGCCTACAACCAGCGCTATCCCAAGGTCGACCTGGACCTGTCCACCGGGCCTTCCGGGACCATGCTCGAAGGCGTGCTGTCCGGGCGCCTGGTGGCGGCGTTCGTCGACGGGCCGGTGCTGCACCCGACGCTGGAGGGCATGCCGGTGTTCGAGGAAGAAATGATGGTCATCGCGCCGCTCAACCATGCCCCGGTAACCCGCGCCCAGGACGTCAACGGCGAAAGCATCTATGCCTTTCGCGCCAACTGTTCGTACCGCCACCACTTCGAGAACTGGTTCGTGCAGGACCAAGCGGTGCCGGGCAAGATCCACGAAATGGAGTCGTACCACGGCATGCTGGCCTGCGTCAGCGCCGGTGCCGGCCTGGCCATGATGCCGCGCAGCATGCTCGACAACATGCCCGGTTGCAGCACCGTCAGTGCCTGGCCGATGTCGGAAGATTTCCGTTACCTGAGAACCTGGCTGGTGTGGCGGCGGGGTACGGTATCGCGCAGCTTGAGCATGTTCGTGAAGTTGCTCGAAGAACGGCGTTCAACCTGATGTTATTGCTCGATATTTTGGTGAATAAAGCGAATTTCATCCCAACGACTATGCATCAGCACGAACGCCGTTACGCCCGAAGGATCAGATAATAGGTAAGCCATCCTCGAAAGGAGGGTCGTACCATGCGTAACCATCACTATGCCCTCGGCGCGGCGCTGCTGATCACCCTGGCCCTGCCATGGACCCTCGCGGCCGCCGCCGACCTCAATGCCCCCATAGACATGCAGGCCGTGCAACTGCAACAGCAGGAGCAGAACGGCGTCCGCTACCTGCAAGGCGGCATCGGCCAGGATGAAGCCAACGCCCTGCGCAAGACCCCGGGCTATGACCTGCACGTGGAACTCTCCACCGGCCCGGAAGGCAAGTTCCAGAGCGGTGCTACCGTCGACATCCAGAATGCACAGGGCCAGCCTGTGCTCAGCGTTACGGATGCCGGGCCGCTGCTGTATGTGCAGCTGCCTCCCGGCAAGTACAAAGTCACTGGCAACGCCCAGGGTGAGACGGTGCAGCAATTGGTGACCGTGAATGGCAAGACCCCCACGACCGTGAACCTGAACTGGCGGTGATGGGCAAACGGGCAGGAGTACGGATGTACTCCTGCCGAAAAGGAGCGCATCGCCATGAGCCTGGATCTTCAGCTGGAGATTTTGGACGAGCGGGGCTATGTGTTGCTCCCCGGTGTGCTCGAGCCCTTGCGTATCGCCTTGCTGCGCTGCGCCATCGATGACCTGCAGCCGATCCACTGGGATTACCAGGGGCTGCTGGAGCACTACAAGTGCGTATTCAACCGCAACCCGTTGTGGTTGCCCTTTCTCGACCTGCCGCCGCTGATTGCCCTGGCCGAAGCGGCATTGGGCGCCGATTGCCATGTGATCGGCCAGACCGCCTGGCGCAGCCACCCGGGCTATCCCGGTATGGCCCTGCACCTGGACCACCTGCCCATGCAGTTGCCCGACTGGCTCAGTGAGCGCGGCGACTTTACCCAACCCCCGCAGATTCTGACTGCGCAGTTGTACCTCAGCGATATCGACCATCACATCGGACCGACCTGGATTGTGCCCGGAAGCCATCGTGCGGCGCGGCCACCGCAGGCTGGCGAACAACACTGGCAGGGCCGTGAGGCCCAGCCTGTGCTGTGCAAGGCCGGGGACGCGCTGGTGTTTCGCAGCGATGTCTGGCACAGCGGCGGGGCCAACTGCACCCAGTCACGCGCGCGCGACATGCTGCAAGTTCACTATGGCCGGCGCATGGTCGCGCAGAAGTTTTCGCCGTACCTGAACTGGCGTTTCAACCCGCAGGTGCTGGAGGTGGCTACACCCAGGCAAAGGCGCCTGCTGGGTGAACACGAAGAGGCGGAATACGACTGAGCCCTGCTGGCTGAAAGGGTGGATGCTGGCAGTCCGGAATTAGCCGATAGTGGCAATACACTTTCAACTTTCTGTTTATCTGGACGATAATCAGAAAAGTATTACTTCGTGTGACCGGGCTGGATGCATCTGGTCACCGCATAAGATCGAGGGGCCAAAGCCCCCGCTTGCCGTGTAGACCATCAGGAGAAGTCATTGATGAAAACCCGTCTAGCAGCCTCGCTGGCTGCTGCAGTGCTGGCCTTTGCCGGAACGAATCTGGCCCAGGCGGCACAGGTGACCGGTGCCGTTGGCGCCACTGGCCAAGGCGACATGACCTACCGTATCGGCCTGTCGTTCGACTGGGACAAGAAGTGGCTGGAAAGCAGCACCGGCCATCTGACCGGATACTGGGATGCGGCGTACACCTATTGGGAAGGCGGGGAGGCCAGTGGTGCGCACTCGCTGTCGTTCAGCCCGGTGTTCACCTACGAATTCAGCGGTTTCACCTATACCCCGTACCTCGAGGCCGGCATAGGCCTGGCGGCGTTTTCCAAAACCGATGTGGGTGACCAGCGCCTGGGCTCGTCGGTCAACTTCGAAGACCGCATCGGCTTCGGCCTGAAGTTGCCGGGGGAGCAGAAGGTGGGGATCCGCGCGATGCATTACTCCAACGCGGGGCTCAAGCAGCCTAACGACGGGATCGAGTCCTACTCGCTGTTCTATAGCAAGGGGTTCTGAGGCCCAGGGGCCGCTTTGCGGCCCATCGCGACACAAGGCCGCTCCTACAGGAAATCGCGGTTTCCTTGTAGGAGCGGCCTTGTGTCGCGAAAGGGCTGCAAAGCAGCCCCGGCAATTCAGAAGGTATAGGAAACCCCGGCCTGCACCGTGCGCGGCGCACCTGGGTAGGCGTAGAGGTTGAATGCTCCCTCGTCGTATTCCTTGTTGAACAGGTTCTTCAGGTCGAGATTGAGGCGAATGTTGTCGTTGACCTTGTAAAAGGCCAGCAGGTCGACAACGGTGTACTGGTCCATGTTGTAAGTCACTGCCTCGGTCTGGCCATTGCGGTCATCGACGTACTTCACCCCAACCCCCAGCCCAAGGCCTTTTGCCAATCCGTCCTGGAATTCGTAGGTGTTGAGCAGGCTGAAGCTGTTCCTTGGAATGTTCGCCAGCCGGGTGCCAGTGGGCAGGCGGTTGTCCTTGGTCACTTCAGCGTCCACGTAGGCATAACCACCGATCACGCGCCACTCCGGTGTCAGGTTGCCGGCGATGTTGATATCCAGGCCACGGCTACGTACTTCGCCAGCGGCAAGATTGTAGTTGGGGTCTGCCGGGTCGCGTGTCAGCACATTTTCCTTGACGATGTGGTAGATCGCCGTGTCAACGCTCAGCTGGCGGTCCGGCGCTTCCCATTTCACCCCCAGTTCATACGACTTTCCTTTCTCCGGGTCGAAGCCCGAACCTTGCAGGCTGGCGCCGCTGTTGGGCTTGAATGAACGGGCGGTATTGGCATAGACGGCGACAGTGTCGGTCAGGTCGTAGATCAGGCCGAAGCGCGGGGTGACGCCGTTTTCCCCCTTGCTGAAGTCGCGGTTTACGGGCCGCTTGTCGTCGTAATCATGCTCGAAGCGTTCGAAGCGCACACCGGCCAACGCTTTCAGGCGCTCGGTAAGGGCCACCTGGTCCTGGATGAAATACGCCCAGGTCTCGAGCTTCTCGCTGTCCCAGGTAGTGGGTACCGCTGCCAGCTCCGGCCGCGGCTGGCCTAGTACCGGGTTGTAGATATCGATCGTGTAGGGCGCGGTGGAACGTCGAATGATCGAACTGTAGTGGTAATTCTCGTACTCAACGCCGGTCAGCAGGGTATGGCTGAACCCACCTGTATCGAAATGCCCGGTGAGGTTCAGCTGCCAGTCGCGGTCGGTCCACTCCAGCTTGCGGTAATTGAAGTTGCGCTGCAGGGTACGGCCATCTGCGGGGGCACTGGTGGCCTCTACAGCATTGCCTTTGAGCGAGCCATCGAGGTACTGGAAGCCTCCACCCAGCGTCCAGTTGTCGTTGAGCAGGTGCTCGAAGCGCACCTGCGCCATGTTGTTGTCGTTGTGCAGCAGGTTGTCGCTGCCTTTTTCCCAGATGTAAGTGTCACGCGAGGCGCTGCCGGTCTGGGTCGGGTAGCGTGTCAGGCCACGGTCCAGCGGGTGGTTGTTGCGCATGAAATCGCCTTCGAAGACGATCTTGGTGCTGTCGTTGACCTGCCAGCTGAGCACCGGCGCCACGTCATAGCGCTCGCTTTCCACATCGTCACGGAAGCTTTCGCCGCCTTCGCCCAGCAGGTTCAGGCGGTAGGCCAGCGAGCCGTCCTGGTTCAGCGGCCCGGTGGCGTCCAGGGTCGCGCGGTGCATGCCTTGGTCATCGAACTGGCTGCCCAGGGTGACTTTCGACTCTGGCAGCGGCTGCTTGCTGACCACGTTGAAGGTGCCGCCGGGGTCGCCACGGCCGTACAGGCTGCTGGCCGGGCCACGGATCACTTCCAGGCGCTCGACGGTATTGGCGTCGGGGGCGTTGGGGTAGCCGCGGTTGATCGGGAAACCGTTGCGGTAGAACTCGCCGGTGGTGAAGCCGCGCACGGTGAAGGTGGTCAGGCCCTGGCCGCCGAAGTTGTTGGCGCGGCCGACACCGCCGGCGTAGTCCAGGCCGTCCTGCAGACGTGTGGCGCCAGTGTCTTGCAGTACATCCTTGGGCACCACGCTGACCGATTGCGGGGTTTCGTGCAAGGCGGTGTCGGTGCGGGTGGCGCTGGCCGAGCGGCTGGCCTTGTAGCCCTCGACCGGTCCATCGGCACGCTCGCTGTCGGCACTGCTGGTGATGTTCAGGGCCTGGAGTTCGATCTGGGCGGGTTCGCCGAGCGGTTCAGGCTCGGCAAAGGCCAGTGGGGAGACAGCATGAAGCACACAAAGCGAAACGAACGTGCGACGCATCGACAGTACGATCCTGGAGTAGGGCGCTGAGGGTAGGGTGAGCAAGCGCCGAGAAACTACTACGAATCATTATCAAAAGCATTATTTTTGTGTGGTACTGGTGTACCAGATACCAAGAGTGAAATCCGTATTGGCCTCTTCGCGGGTAAACCCGCTCCCACAGGGGCTCACAAGGCCTTGGGCAGTGGAGTTACCTGTGGGAGCGGGTTCACCCGCGAAGAGGCCCGCGCAGGTGACTCAGCACTCAGCGAACCGCCTTGATCGCCAGCACATTGCACAACGGATGCTCCAGCACATGCGCCGTGGTCCCGCCCAGGAACGTCTGCATGGCGTCATGCCGGTGGCTGCCCATCACGATCACATCCACTCGGTTGTGGCCGACGAACTGAGCAATGGCCTTGATCGCGGTCCCTTCGAGGAAGTGCCTGCGCTCCAGCGGGATCTGGTGATGGTCGCCCAGCCGGTTGAACGCCGCCCGCTGCGAGGTCCGCACGCTGACATCGAAGCCGGGCATGGTCACCGTACCGGCGCCGAAGTCGGCTATGTGGGTCTTGGCCGCATCGCACACATGCAGTAGGTGCAGCTCGGCGTTGCACTGCAGGGCCAGGGCATGGGCGCAGTGGATCACCTGCTCATCCAGATGCTCGCCAGCGCCATGGCTGTTCAGGTCCACTGCGGCGGCTATCTGCCGGGGCAGGGGCAGGCGGATATCGCTGACCAGGTGCACGGCGACCGGGCTGTCCTTGAGCAGTTGCCAATCCAGTGGCGTTACCAGCAGGCGTTTGAGCACCGGTTCATGCTGCACGTCCTTGATCAGCAGGTCGCAACCCAGCTGTTCGACTCGCTCCAGCACGCTGGCCAGCGGGTCGCGGGTCAGCAGCAGCTCGGTAGACACATCCAGGCCGGCGTTGGCCAGTTGTTCGGCTTCATCTGCCAGCCATTGGCGGTTGTCGCTGAGTAATCGCTCACGCTCGCGGCTATCGCTCATCAAGCCGAAGGTGTCGACATCGTCGACGAACACGTTGATATCCAGCAAGGCACCGCTGGATTCCGCCAACGCCGCAGCGCGTTGCAGCGCCGGCGTGTGGCGCATCTGCGGGCCGAGCATGACGAACAGACGCTTGAACTGGCTCATCTCACACCTCCACGTGTGGCAGCCCCCCGATGATCTGGTCTTGTTCAGTCTAGACCGCGCCGGGCTGCATGAGCACCTGACGTCGGGTATGATGCGGGCCCCATCATTTTCACGAGGCCCGCCCCATGTCCCTGAGCGCTGAACAGATCGGCGAATTCCGTGCCTTCGCCGAGCAGCTGGCCGATGCTGCTGCTGTGGCGATCAAGCCATACTTTCGCGCCAGCCTGGACGTCGAGGACAAGGGGGGGCGGCTGTACGACCCGGTGACGGTGGCCGACAAGGCCGCAGAGGACGCCATGCGCGAGCTGATCCAGGCACGCTATCCCGAGCATGGCATCCTCGGCGAAGAAGCCGGCGTTGCAGTGGGCAGCAGCCCGCTGACCTGGGTGCTCGACCCGATCGACGGCACACGTGCCTTCATCACTGGCCTGCCGCTGTGGGGCACATTGATTGCCTTGAATGACGGCACGCGCCCGGTAGTCGGAGTGATGAACCAGCCGTTCACCGGCGAGCGCTTTGTCGGCACCCCGGAAGGCGCCTGGCGCGCCGGCACGCCGTTGAAGACCCGCGCCTGCGCCGACCTGGCTTCGGCCACGCTGATGTGCACCACACCGGACATGTTCGATACCGCCACGCGCAAGACTGCCTTCGAGGCCGTTGCCGGCAAGGCGCGGCTGATGCGTTACGGTGGCGACTGCTATGCCTACTGCATGCTGGCTTCCGGTTTTGTCGACGTGATCGTCGAAGCGAGCCTGCAGCCGTATGATGTGCAGGCGTTGATGCCGATCATTGAGGGGGCAGGCGGTGTGATCACGGCGTGGGATGGCAGCAGTGCGCAGGATGGCGGTTGTGTGGTGGCCTGTGGTGATCCGGCGCTGCATGCGCAGGTGGTGGAGATGTTGCGGCACGCCATGTAAGTAATGGGTCGCCTGTACCGGCCTCTTCGCGGGTAAACCCGCTCCCACAGGTACTGCACAGTTTTCAGGATTTGTGGTGATCTTGTGGGAGCGGGTTTACCCGCGAAGAGGCCGGTACAGGCTTACTATCTTCCCAATCACCGCACTTTTTCCAATTTCCGGGCTCTATGCTTGGCCAGGCCGCTCTGATCCCCGGTGCGGCCGCCGAATATTTGCCCGGTGCCGATGGTTGCAAGCAAGCCAAAATTTTTCCCCCGCCTGCTATTGGCAGGCACCCTCACATGCCTGTGTGCCTGCACCCAGCAGCAGGGGCGCGACATGCTCAACCAGTTCGGCAACGGCAAGCCCAGCGAACTGTTCCAGACCAGCGTCGACCGCCTGGCCACGCTGTCGATGCGCGACAACCTGCAGAGCTTGTACCTGCTGATGAACAAGCTGTACCTGCGCAACCCCAACCAGTGGAAGATGTCTGGCTACGTGGATGCTGCCACTGCCGAGCGGCAGATCCGTATCGCCATCGAGCAACGCCAGCCCTTGCCGCAATTGGGCAACCGTCGTGATCTTGCAGCCTTGAGCTACGCCCTGAGCCCCGAGTTTCGCGGTGACCGGGTCGGTGCCTTCATCTACGCCATCGGCAGCATGCTGATCACCGCGCACGGCGGCCGTACCGAGTTCTACATGACCGATACCATCGACCCGCTGTTCGTCAACAACGCGGCGCGCAATATCGAGAAGGCCACCTGGATGTTGAGCCAGCGACAGGATGCCAATGGTGTGCTGCTGTTGTTCTCCAACGAGATCTCGGAAGAGGGCAGCAACCTGAGTTTTGCCGTGGAGTTCGGCAAGATCGTGGCGCGGCTGGACTTGCTGGCGGAGTTGCTGGATGAGCGTTATCGGCGCATTGGTTTGAATTACGCACAAAGCCTGCTGTTGATGAATTTCTTGCCGGTGCAGTGAATTGGGCTGGCCTCTTCGCGGGTAAACCCGCTCACACAGGTACCTTACCCCTTCAGGCTGGTGGTATCTCTGTGGGAGCGGGTTCACCCGCGAAGAGGCCAGCACAACCGTTCGATAAACGAACACTGACCCTGTCCTGCCTGTCCGCTATCCGCCCATCCATTCCCAAGGTCGCATTGCCCAACCCCCGCCTTTTTGCTTAAGTGTGCCCATCCACCGGCTGTCGCCTGCCCCCGCGACCCGCAGCCGGCTCGATAGAATGACTGTGACGACCGCAACCACAGCCCACCGGGCCGTAGGGAGCGGCAACCAGAACAATAACGATACCGAGTGCCTTGCCTATGGAAAGCCGCCTGCTGAGCGAGCGCAGTAGCGTGTTTCATCACGCCGACCCTTATGCTGTGTCCGATTATGTCAACCAGCACGTAGGCCAGCATTGCATCGGCTTGTCCCGCACCACTCATCCGCAAGCCAGCCTCAGCCACCGCAAGTTCGCTGAACTCGACCTGTGCCGCATCAGCTACGGCGGCAGCGTGCGCGTTACCTCGCCGGCACTGGAAACCATCTACCACCTGCAGGTGCTGCTCAACGGCAACTGCCTATGGCGCGGGCACAAGCGCGAGCATCATCTGGTGCCAGGCGAGCTGTTGCTGATCAACCCCGACGACCCGGTTGACCTGACCTACTCGGAAGACTGCGAGAAATTCATCCTCAAGGTGCCGACCCGGTTGCTGGACTCGATCTGCGATGAACAGCGCTGGCACCGACCCGATGGCGGGGTGCGGTTCTTGCGCAACCATTACCGGCTGGACGAGCTGGACGGGTTCGTCAACCTGCTGGCCATGGTCTGCCACGAGGCGGAGGTAATCGACTCGTTGCCAAGGGTACAGAGCCATTACAGCCAGATCGTAGCCAGCAAATTGCTGACCCTGATGAGTACCAATGTCCGTCGCCAAAGCCTGAGCGCCCCTCAAGCAGGCCTTGAGCGAATTCTCGATTACATCGAGCACAATCTAAAGCTGGAGTTGTCGGCTGAGGTGTTGGCGGAGCAGGCCTGTATGAGTTTGCGTTCGTTGTATGCGCTGTTTGACCAGCATTTGGGCACCACACCCAAGCATTACGTGCGTCAGCGCAAGCTGGAGCGGGTGCATGCGTGCCTGAGCGACCCGACTTGTGGCGTGCGCAGTGTGACGGAACTGGCCCTGGACTACGGCTTCCTTCATCTGGGGCGTTTTTCCGAGGTCTATCGGCAGCAGTTTGGTGAGTTGCCGTCGCAGACGTTCAAGCGGCGGGGATGACATCCGCCCGCTTGGCCACCTGACATTTCTGCCAGTTGTTTGCATTTCATGCACAACACACCATTTGCCTTATCTCGGGTAAAAGGTAGCAATCATGTCGACTTCATTGCAGTACACCGTTTATGGGCATGATGGATGCAGTCAATACGCACCAGTGCTGCGCTTCAGCGGGCAGAGAAAAGCGCCGGTTGCAGGGCACTATTTGCTGGGGAATGGATACCGTGCGTTCAATCCGGTTTTGATGAGGTTCCTCAGCCCTGACAGCTGGAGCCCGATGGGCGCTGGAGGGTTGAATTGTTACGTCTACTGTGCTGGGGATCCCGTTAATAATACTGACCCGAGCGGTCACTTCAAGCTTCCCCGAGTGCGGTTGCCGAGCGTTCGCCCTAAGGCAGGGTTTCACATGCGAAATACAGAATTCAAAGGGAAAACAACGACTTCTCCGGTAGTAAGCGAACGTATCGTGGGAACGGTCAATGAGCTGGGCCGTGGTTATGGGAATCAGTTGAGCCACATAATGACATCGGCGGAATGGTCTGATCCTCAAATTCTACTGGTGGAAGGCACCACGCTGAAACTGATCAGCAATTATGGAGAAAACTTGAAACGGGAAGCGGGTTGGGCAGTCAGCCAAGCTGCAGCACCTATCAGTTCGCAGAGTCGACTAAGCGAGGCGATCGGCGTGCTCGTTCCGCTCTACGAAAAGATGAAGCTCGCCAAAAATACTCCTAGTGCAATCAGCTGGCTACATGACCCCAAACGGCAAATTCCGAACGTGCGAGATCCCGGCAAAGCTGGATAGCACTCTGCACAATCCGGATAGTCTCCCACCACCCGTCTCCCTAACCTGACCAGGTCTAAACAATAACAAGGGAGACCCTGGCCATGTCCCTGGGATTCGACTACCTCAATGCCTTGCTCGAGGACGACCGTGAAAAGGGCATCTACCGCTGCAAGCGCGAGATGTTCACCGACCCACGCCTGTTCGACCTGGAGATGAAACACATCTTCGAGGGCAACTGGATCTACCTGGCCCATGAAAGCCAGATCCCCGAGAAAAACGACTTCCTCACCCTGACCATGGGGCGCCAGCCGATCTTCATCGCGCGCAACAAGGACGGTGAGCTCAATGCCTTCCTCAACGCCTGCAGCCACCGCGGCGCCATGCTCTGCCGACACAAGCGCGGCAACCGTTCCAGCTACACCTGCCCGTTCCACGGCTGGACCTTCAACAACAGCGGCAAGCTGCTCAAGGTCAAAGACCCGAGCAACGCCGGCTACCCCGACAGCTTCAACTGCGACGGCTCCCACGACCTGACCAAGGTGGCGCGCTTCGAGTCGTACCGGGGCTTCCTGTTCGGCAGCCTGAATGCCGATGTCAAGCCGCTGGTCGAGCATCTGGGCGAGTCGGCCAAGATCATCGACATGATCGTCGACCAGTCGCCGGAAGGCCTGGAAGTGCTGCGCGGCGCCAGCTCGTACATCTACGAAGGCAACTGGAAGCTTACCGCCGAGAACGGTGCCGACGGCTACCACGTCAGTTCCGTGCACTGGAACTACGCCGCCACCCAGAACCAGCGCAAGCAGCGCGAGGCGGGTGAAGAGATCAAGACCATGAGTGCCGGCGCCTGGGCCAAGCAGGGCGGTGGCTTCTACTCCTTCGACCACGGTCACTTGCTGCTGTGGACCCGCTGGGCCAACCCCGAGGACCGCCCGGCCTACGAGCGCCGCGACCAGCTGGCCGCCGACTTCGGCCAGGCTCGTGCCGACTGGATGATCGAGAACTCGCGCAACCTGTGCCTGTACCCGAACGTGTACCTGATGGACCAGTTCAGTTCGCAGATCCGCATCGCCCGGCCGATTTCGGTCAACAAGACCGAAATCACCATCTACTGCATCGCGCCGAAAGGCGAGAGCGCCGATGCCCGCGCCAAGCGCATTCGCCAGTACGAAGACTTCTTCAATGTCAGCGGCATGGCCACCCCGGATGACCTGGAAGAGTTCCGCTCGTGCCAGACCGGCTACGGCGGCGGCACCGGCTGGAACGACATGTCCCGCGGCGCTGCGCACTGGGTGGAAGGCGCCGACGAGGCGGCCAAGGAAATCGAGTTGAAACCGCTGCTGTCCGGCGTACGCACCGAGGACGAAGGCCTGTTCGTACTGCAGCACAAGTATTGGCAGGAAACCATGATCCAGGCCCTGAAGGACGAACAGCAACTGATCCCCGTGGAGGCCGTGCAATGAGCCTGTATGAAACCGTGCGCGACTTCCTCTACCGCGAAGCGCGCTACCTGGACGATGCCCAATGGGACCAGTGGCTGGAACTGTACGCCAGCGATGCCAGCTTCTGGATGCCGAGCTGGGACGATGACGACACCCTTACCGAAGACCCACAAAGCGAAATCTCGCTGATCTGGTACGGCAACCGTGGCGGCCTGGAAGACCGCGTGTTTCGCATCAAGACCGAGCGCTCCAGTGCGACCGTGCCCGACACCCGCACCTCGCACAACATCAGCAACATCGAGATCGTCGAGCAGGGCGAGGGCAGCTGCCAGGTGCGCTTCAACTGGCACACCCTGAGCTTCCGCTACAAGACTACCGACAGTTACTTCGGCACCAGCTTCTACACCCTCGACCTGCGCGGCGAACAGCCGCTGATCAAGGCCAAGAAGGTGGTGCTGAAGAACGACTACGTGCGCCAGGTCATCGACATCTACCACATCT
Source organism: Pseudomonas sp. NLJ1 (assembly GCF_049486705.1). Classification (NCBI taxonomy): domain Bacteria; kingdom Pseudomonadati; phylum Pseudomonadota; class Gammaproteobacteria; order Pseudomonadales; family Pseudomonadaceae; genus Pseudomonas; species Pseudomonas sp. NLJ1. Next base: position 5,534,198 of record NZ_CP137735.1, read on the forward strand.
GATCCAGGGTTTTGCGAGCGCTGCCCGGTGCGTCCCGCGACGTGCCGTGGCCAGGCTCGCCCGCGAGGTGCAACATGAGCTACCAGATCGCACTCAATTTCGAAGACGGGGTCACCCGTTTCATCGAGGCCAGCGGCCATGAAACCGTGGCCGACGCCGCCTACCGCCAGGGCATCAACATCCCGCTGGACTGCCGCGACGGCGCCTGCGGTACCTGCAAGTGCAAGGCCGAGTCCGGGCGCTACGACCTGGGCGACAACTTCATCGAAGACGCCCTGAGCGAAGATGAAGTCGCCGAAGGCTACGTACTGACCTGCCAGATGCGCGCCGAAAGCGACTGCGTCATCCGCATTCCGGCCTCGTCGCAGTTGTGCAAGACCGAACAGGCCAGTTTCGAGGCTGCCATCAGCGATGTCCGCCAGCTGTCGGCCAGCACCATTGCCCTGTCGATCAAGGGTGAAGCCCTTGGCCGCCTGGCGTTCCTGCCGGGGCAGTATGTCAACCTCAAGGTGCCGGGCAGCGAGCAGAGCCGCGCCTATTCGTTCAGCTCGCTGCAGAAGAACGGCGAGGTCAGCTTCCTGATCCGCAACGTGCCGGGTGGGCTGATGAGCAGCTTCCTGACCAACCTGGCCAAGGCCGGCGACAGCATGACCCTGGCCGGGCCGCTGGGTAGCTTTTACCTGCGGCCGATCCAGCGCCCGCTGTTGCTGCTGGCCGGTGGCACCGGCCTGGCGCCGTTCACGGCGATGCTGGAGAAGATCGCCGAGCAGGGCAGCGAGCACCCGCTGCACCTGATCTACGGCGTGACCAACGACTTCGACCTGGTCGAACTCGACCGCCTGCAGGCGCTGGCGGCGCGCATTCCCAACTTCACCTTCAGCGCCTGCGTGGCCAACCCGGACAGCCAGTACCCGCAAAAGGGCTACGTGACCCAGCACATCGAGCCGCGCCACCTCAACGACGGCGATGTGGATGTGTACCTGTGCGGCCCGCCACCGATGGTCGAGGCGGTCAGCCAGTACGTGCGCGAACAGGGCATCACCCCGGCGAACTTCTACTACGAGAAGTTCGCGGCGGCGGCCTGATTCCTTTTATCTCGAACATTACACCGCCCCCTGTGGGAGCGGGTTCACCCGCGAAGAGGCCAGCAGATACAGCGGCTTTGTCTTGTCTGACGCATTCGCGGGTAAACCCGCTCCCACAGGGGCAGCGAGAAGGCGGAAATTTGCATATGAACAACCGATTCCAAGGCAAGGTCGCCCTGGTCACCGGTGCCGCCCAGGGCATCGGCCGTGGCGTGTGCTGGCGGCTCAAGGCCGAAGGCGCGCAAGTGGTCGCGGTAGACCGTTCCGAACTGGTTCACGAACTGGCCGGCGAGGGCATGCTCACCCTCACTGCCGACCTGGAACAACATGGCGACTGCGCCCGGGTCATGGCCAGCGCCGTTGAAGCGTTCGGCCGCCTCGACATCCTGGTCAACAACGTCGGTGGCACTATCTGGGCCAAGCCCTTCGAACACTACGAAGTGGAGCAGATCGAAGCCGAAGTACGCCGTTCGTTGTTCCCCACCCTGTGGTGCTGCCATGCCGCTCTGCCGTACATGCTCGAACGCGGCAGCGGCGCCATCGTCAACGTCTCGTCCATCGCCACCCGTGGCGTCAACCGCGTGCCCTACGGCGCGGCCAAGGGCGGCGTCAACGCGCTGACCGCGTGCCTGGCCTTCGAAACCGCCGGCCGGGGCATTCGTGTCAACGCCACCGCGCCTGGCGGCACCGAAGCGCCACCCCGGCGCGTGCCGCGCAACAGTGCCGAGCAGACCGAACAGGAAAAGCACTGGTACCAGCAGATCGTCGACCAGACCCTCGACAGCAGCCTGATGCACCGCTACGGCAGCATCGACGAGCAGGTGGGCGCGATCCTGTTCCTCGCTTCCGACGAAGCCTCGTACATCACCGGCGTGACCTTGCCGGTAGGGGGCGGCGACCTCGGCTGAGCGACCCTCAAGGCAAAGAGCTTTCTTTCACAACAAAAACAAGAGCGACAGATGCCATGCGAACCCTTGACGTACACCCGATCATCGATAATGCGCGCTTTACCCCGTTCCACTGGATGGTCATGGCCTGGTGCGGCCTGCTGCTGATCTTCGACGGCTATGACCTGTTCATCTACGGCGTGGTACTGCCGGTCATCATGAAAGAATGGGGCCTGACCCCGTTGCAGGCCGGTGCGCTGGGCAGCTATGCGCTGTTCGGCATGATGTTCGGCGCCCTGGCGTTCGGCAGCCTGGCTGATCGTATCGGGCGCAAGAAGGGCATCGCCATCTGTTTCGCCTTGTTCTCCGGGGCGACCATCCTCAACGGGTTTGCCAGCAGCCCGAGCGAGTTCGGCATCTACCGTTTCATTGCCGGCCTGGGCTGTGGCGGCCTCATGCCCAACGCCGTGGCATTGATGAACGAGTACGCGCCCAAGCGGCTGCGCAGCACGCTGGTAGCGATCATGTTCAGTGGCTACTCGCTCGGCGGCATGCTCTCGGCGGGTGTCGGCATCTTCATGCTGCCGCGTTTCGGCTGGGAATCGATGTTCTTCGCCGCAGCGGTGCCACTGCTGCTGTTGCCGGTGATTCTCTACCACCTTCCGGAGTCGATCGGTTTCCTGGTGCGCCAGGGCCGTACCGACGAGGCCCGCAAGCTGCTCAAGCAACTGGACCCGGACTGCGACGTGCAACCTGACGATGTACTGGTCGCCCCCGTGGGAGCGGGCTTGTCCCGCGAAAGGGCCGGCAAGTTCACCGGTGTAGTCGAACTGTTCCGCAACGGCCTGGCCATTCGCACCCTGGCGCTGTGGCTGGCGTTCTTCTGCTGCCTGCTGATGGTCTACGCGCTCAGCTCCTGGCTGCCGAAGCTGATGGCCAACGCCGGCTACAGCCTGGGCTCGAGCCTGTCGTTCCTGCTGGCGTTGAACTTCGGCGGCATGGCCGGGGCGATCCTCGGCGGCTGGCTCGGCGACCGCTACAACCTGGTCAAGGTCAAGGTGGCGTTCTTCATTGCCGCCGCGCTGTCGATCAGCCTGCTGGGCGTCAACAGCCCGATGCCGGTGTTGTACCTGCTGATCTTCATTGCCGGCGCTACCACCATCGGCACGCAGATCCTGCTGTATGCCGGCGCCGCCCAGTTGTACGGGCTATCGGTGCGCTCCACCGGGCTGGGCTGGGCCTCGGGCATCGGCCGTAACGGCGCCATCGTCGGCCCGCTGCTGGGTGGTGCGCTGATGGGCATCAACCTGCCCCTGCAACTCAATTTCATCGCCTTCGCCATCCCCGGCGCAATTGCCGCGCTGGCCATGGTCGTGCACCTGGCCAGCGGCCGCCAGCATGCCCAGGCCATTGCGGCGCAAGCGTAACTCCAGAAAACAACATGAGGTAATCCACCATGACCGTGAAAATTTCCCACACTGCCGAGGTGCAGCAGTTCTTCGAAGAGGCCGCAGGCTTTGGTAACGACGCCGGCAGCCCGCGCCTGAAACGCATTGTGCAGCGCCTGCTGCAAGACACCGCGCGGCTGATCGAAGACCTGGAAATCAGCGAGGACGAGTTCTGGCATGCCGTCGACTATCTCAACCGCCTGGGCGGTCATGGCGAGGCCGGGCTGCTGGTGGCGGGGCTGGGCATCGAACACTTCCTCGACCTGCTGCAGGATGCCAAGGACCAGCAGGCAGGCCTGGTCGGCGGCACCCCACGCACCATCGAAGGCCCGCTGTACGTGGCCGGTGCGCCCATCGCCTTAGGTGAAGTACGCATGGACGACGGCAGCGAGGAGGGCCTGGCCACGCTGATGTACCTGGAGGGCCAGGTGCTCGACCCGCAGGGCCGGCCGTTGCCGGGAGCCACGGTTGACCTGTGGCATGCCAATACCCGGGGCACTTACTCGTTCTTCGACCAGAGCCAGTCCGAGTACAACCTGCGTCGGCGCATCGTTACCGACGCCCAGGGGCGCTACCGCGCGCGCTCCATCGTGCCGTCAGGCTATGGCTGCGATCCGCAGGGGCCGACCCAGGAGTGCCTGGACCTGCTGGGGCGCCATGGCCAGCGCCCGGCGCATGTGCACTTCTTCATCTCGGCGCCGGGGCACCGACACCTGACCACCCAGATCAACCTGGCCGGGGACAAGTACCTGTGGGATGACTTTGCCTATGCCACGCGCGATGGGCTGGTGGGCGAGGTGGTGTTTGTCGAGGGCGAGGCGGGGCGGTATGCCGAGCTGAAGTTCGACTTCCAGTTGCAGCGGGCCCAGGGCGGTGCGGATGAGCAGCGCAGTGGGCGGCCGCGGGCTTTGCAAGAGGCCTGATCCAGCGGGTTTGCCGCTTCGCGGGTAAACCCGCTCCCACAGGTACGGCGAAAATGCTGAAACCTGTGCAGCCCCTGTGGGAGTGGGTTCACCCGCGAAGAAGCCAGCACAAAACAAGAGCCAGCCACAAAGGCCGGCCGCCGCCTTGCGAGATATTCATGAAAACCCTGATCAAGGACTGCTCCCTGTCGGCCCTGGTCGCCGGCTGCATTGCCACGATGATCTCCTACGCAGGCCCTTTGGTGATCATCTTCCACGCCGCAGAAGCCGCCGGCCTGTCCCATCGGCAACTGTCCTCCTGGGTCTGGGCAGTGTCCATGGGCAGTGCCGTGCTCGGCGCGCTGCTCAGCCTGCGCTACCGGGTGCCGGTGGTGATCGCGTGGTCGATCCCCGGTTCGGCGTTGCTGGTCACCGCCTTGCCGCAACTGGGCCTGGAACAGGCCGTAGGCGCCTACCTGGTGGCCAACCTGGTTTTGCTGTTGATCGGCATCAGCGGGGCCTTCGACCGCATCATCACGCGCCTGCCAGGTTCCATCGCCGCCGGCATGCAGGCTGGCATCCTGTTCAGCTTCGGCATCGAGGTGTTCCGCGCCTTGCCGGTGCAACCGCTGCTGGTACTGGCAATGTTCGTCACCTACGTGGTGATGCGCCGGGTGCAGCCGCGCTACGCCGTGGCGGCGGTGCTGTGCGTGGGCACGGTAGTGACCATGGCCAGCGGGGCGTTTCGCAGCGAGGCGTTGGTGCTGGAGCTGGCGTCGCCGCAGTGGGTCACCCCGCAGTTCAGCATGGCAGCGGTATTCAGCCTGGCACTGCCCCTGGTGCTGGTAGCCCTGACTGGGCAGTTCATGCCGGGCATGGCGGTGCTGCGCAACGCCGGCTACCCCACGCCGGCCAGCCCGATCATCAGTGCCAGCGCCCTGGCCGGCGCCGCGCTGGCACCGTTCGGTTGCCACGGGCTGAACCTGGCGGCGGTCACCGCCAGCCTGTGCACCGGTCATGAGGCCCATGAAGACCCACGGCGGCGCTATGTCGCGGCGGTGGCTGGCAGTGCGCTGTACCTGCTGTTGGGGATCGCCGGGGCCACGTTGATGTCGCTGTTCGCAGCATTCCCCGCCGCCCTGATTGCCGCCCTGGCCGGGCTGGCGCTGTACGGCGCAATCAGCGAGGCCTTGGCCCGCAGCCTGGCAGAACCGGCCGAACGCGATGCCGGATTGTTCACCTTCCTGGTCACCGCTTCGGGGGTGGCCTTCCTGGGTCTTTCGGCAGCGTTCTGGGGCTTGCTGTTCGGCCTGCTGGCCCATGCGTTGCTCAGGCTGCGCCAGCCACGTGCCGGGGAGGTGCTGAGCCGTACCCCATGAACCGCCGTGTTTCCAGCGCTTTAACCATAAAAACAAAATCAAGAGAGCTTCGGAATGAACCACACCCCTTGCGTCGCCCTGGGCCTGACTTTGCTCAGCCAACCGTTGCTGGCCGCCGAAGGTGGCTTCTTCGAAGATTCGAAGGCCACACTGAGTGCCCGTAACTACTACTTCAGCCGCGACTTCTCTGACATCGTCGGGGCCAACCGGCAATCCAAGGCCGAGGAGTGGGCCCAGGGCTTCATCCTCGACTTCAAGTCGGGCTACACCCCAGGCACGGTCGGCTTTGGCGTTGACGCCCTGGGCCTGCTGGGCATCAAGCTCGACAGCAGCCCCGACCGCACCAATACCGGGTTGCTGCCGGTGCACAGTGATGGCCGGGCCGCCGATGAATACAGCCGCCTGGCGCCCACTTTCAAGGCCCGGCTGTCCAAAACCGAATTGCGCGTCGGCGAACTGCAACCCAACCTGCCGGTGCTGACCTTCAGCGACATCCGCCTGTTGCCACCGACCTACCAGGGTGCAAGCCTGAGCTCGGCAGAAATCGACGGCCTGACCGTGCAGGCTGGGCACTTGAAGAGCACCCACCTGCGCAACGAAGGCGGAGACGGCAAGATGAACGCCATGCTCGGCCATGTGCCGATGCGCCAGGCAGAAAGCGATGCCTTCAACTACCTGGGCGGGGACTATGCGTTCAATGCCAACCAGAGCAGCGTCAGCCTGTGGTACGGGCAGCTGGAGGACATCTACGAACAGGGCTTTGTCGGCCTCAAGCACAGCAAGCCTGTAGGCACCTGGGTGCTCAGCGCCAACCTGGGGTATTTCACCGCACGGGAGGATGGCGATGCGTTGCTCGGCAACATCGACAACCAGGCGTTCTTCTCTATGTTCACTGCCCGGCATGGCGGGCACAGCTTCCATGCTGGCTACCAGGGCATCTATGGCGACAGCCCGTTCCCACGGGTATTCGCCAACATCTCGCCGCTGGGTAACGAAGTGCCGACCTATGAGTTCGCCTATACCGACGAACGCTCGTACCAGGTGCGCTACGACTACAACTTCGCGGCCATGGGCGTGCCGGGGCTGACGGCGACCGTGCGCTACATCACCGGTAACAATGTCGACACTGGGCTGGGTTATGAAGGGCGCGACCGCGAGCGCGACCTGGACATCGGTTATGCGGTGCAGGGCGGGATGCTGAAGGGGTTGGGGATACGGATGCGCAATGCCATGGCCCGGTCCAACTACCGCAGCGACATCGACGAGAACCGTCTGACGCTGGTGTATACCTGGCAGTTGTTCTGACGCATCCACAGGATGCCTGCGGGACCTCTTTGGGAGCGGCCATAACCAAGGGAATTGCGCATCAGGGCTGGATGAAGGTAGCTTCTGGAAACCACCTTTTCAGGAATGCCACCCTTGGACTCCATCACCCAGGCTGTACTCGGCGCGGCCCTGCAAGGTACCGTACTCGGCCGTATCCAGGGCCGCCGCTCGCTGCTGTATGGCGCGGCGCTGGGCACGCTGCCCGACCTGGACGTGATCATCCGCTACGCCGACCCGGTGTCGCAGATGACCTACCACCGCGGCTTCTCTCATTCCTTGTTCGTGCTCACCGGGCTGGCCTTGCTGCTGGCCTGGCTGGTCAACAAGTGCTGGCCAGGCAAAGGCTATACCTTGCCCAGGCTGTTCCTGGCGTTCTGGCTGGTGCTGGTCACCCACCCGTTGCTCGACGCCTTCACGGTCTACGGCACGCAGTTGTTCTGGCCTTTGCAGGGCACCCCGGAAAGCTGGGCGGCGGTGTTCATCATCGACCCGGTCTACACCATGCCGCTGCTGGCGACGGTGATTTACGCAATCATCAGAGGGCTGACGAGCAGGGCTACGCGGTTACTGACCCTGGCCTTGGTATTCAGCGCAGCCTACCTGGGTTTCGGTCTGGCCGGACGCATGGCGGCCGAGCAGCGGTTCCAGGCTGCACTCGATCGCCAGGGTATCGCCGTCAGCGAGGTACGTGCCGTGCCGTTAGCGTTCAACAGCCTGGTCTGGCGGGTGCTGGCCAAGACCTCGGATGGCGATTACTACGAAGGCATCAGCAGCGGGTTCGACCAGCAACCGCCCGAAATGCAGCGTTTGCCGCGTAACCTGCAACTGGCGCAAGCGCTGGCCGGGCACCCATTGCACCAGCGCTTGCGCTGGTTCACCGATGACTGGCTGCGCTACGACCAGGTCGGCGATGCGCTGGTGGTGAGCGACCTGCGCATGGGCATCCCGGGGAACTACACGTTCCGCTTCAACATGGCCCACCTTGACAGCCAGGGGCACTGGATTGCCGATGTGCCGTCCATGTGGGAGGGCGCGGGGCCAGGGGCGGCGTTCAATGGCGGCGACCTGGTGCTGATCTGGCGACGGATCGTCGAACAGCAACCACCTTTGCCGCTGGCTGCCTGGACCGATCGTTACCTGGGGCCCGCCACAGTCGAGCCCGGGCGCTGAGGCATGCGTTCAGCCGGGCTGGACCTGGTCAAGTGGACGGCGATGCTGACCATGGTCGCCGACCACCTGCGTTTCCTGTGGCCTGCTGCCGATGGCCTGTTCGTACTGGGCCGGTTGGCGTTTCCGCTGTTTTGCCTGGCGATTGCGGTGAATGTGGGGCGCTCCAGAGGAGGAGCGCTCCATACCCGCGGCAACCTGCGTTATCTGGGGTTGATGCTGGTGTTCACGGTGCTGTCGGAACCTGCGTACCGTTGGCTGGACAGTGGTTCGCCAACATTCAGCGTGATGCCGACCCTGGTGTTGGGTTTGCTGGTTGCCTGGGGTATACATCATCCGTCGAGATCGGCGCGAGTGCTTGGCGTTGCCGGTCTGCTTGCAGGGTGGCTGCTAAGTGAACAGCTGATGTACGGACTGCCGGGGGTGATGCTGCCGGGCGCATGGTTGATGGCCCGCCGAACAGGAGGGGCGGCCTGGTTGTTGCCTTGCCTGTTGGCCATGGGCGGGAACCTGACCAACAGCTGGTTGAAGGAGCATCTGCTGGCGCCAATTACCGTGCTGACGCTTATTGCTGCAGCCTTGGCCATTCCGGTCGGATTGCTGTTGCTGCGTCATGATGATTGGCGGGTGCCAGCAGTCGGACGTTGGGGTTATCTGTTCTATCCGGTACATTTATTGGTGATCAAGGTCTTCGCTTGATCGCTCTGGCAGCCTCGACAGTCCTGCTTGCATTTCACAGACTCACACCCCATCTAAGCCGGCCGCATCAGATTCAGGAACCACCCATGGAACCCAACCGCTTCGGCGACATCGCCGCCTTCGTCAGTGCCGCAAAGGCCGGTAGTTTTACCGCTGCCGCCGCCACCTTGGGCCTGACGCGCTCGGCGGTGGGCAAGAGCATCGCTCGTCTGGAGTCGCGCATGGCCGTGCGCCTGCTCAACCGCACCACGCGCAAGCTGAGCCTGACAGACGAGGGCCTGGTCGCCTACGAGCGCTGGCGGCAGATTCTGGATGACCTGGACGAAGTGGAAAGCACCATGGCCCAGCGCCGTGGCAAGCCCACCGGCACTCTGCGCCTGACAGCACCTCTGTCGTTCGGCCAGCGCCATGTACTGCCGATTCTCGACCAGTACCTGAAGCAGTGGCCCGAGCTGCGCGCGGATATCCGCTTCACCGACCGTTTCGTCGACCTGGTCGAGGAAGGTATTGACGTTGCGGTACGTATCGGTGCACCGAAGGAAGACTCGCAACTGTTGACCCGCACGGTGGCCTGGCAGCAGTTCGTCACCTGCGCCTCGCCCGCGTACCTGGACACACGCGGCGCACCGCAGGTGCCCGGCGACCTCTACGGCCACGACAAGATCGCCTTCCTGGCCGGCGAGAAGGCCATGCCGTGGCGCTTCCATACCGAAGCGGGGCTGCACCTGTGCGAAGACCCCGGACGGCTTAACATCGACAGCTCCGAGGCGATGCTCGATGGCGCGCGGGCGGGTTTCGGGCTGATACACCTGCCCACCTATATCACTGGCGACGACCTGCGCACCGGCACCTTGGTGGAGGTGCTGCAAGCCTATCGGCCGCCGGCGGACCCGATTCGCATCGTGTACCCAAGCAAGCGCCACCTGTCGCCACGGGTACGCGGCTTCATCGACCTGCTGGTAGCCAGCTGGGAACCGGGTGTGCCCTGGGAATACTGATTGGGGACTGACAGGCCCCTGTGCCGGGCCCGAAGCCGGGTTTATCGCTGGCTGCGCAGCAGGGAAACTGGCAGCCACTGATAATCCCTGTGGAGACCCCATGACTGCACTGTCCGTACTGGACCTGGTCATGATCGGTGAAGGCAAGACCTTCGCCGACGCGATCGAAGAGTCCCGCCAACTGGCGCGCCATGTCGAGCAACAGCAATACAGCCGCTACTGGATCGCCGAACACCACGACATGCCGGGCATCGGCTCGGCCGCCACGTCATTGGTCATCAACGAAATCGCCAACGCCACACGGCATATCCGCGTCGGCGCCGGTGGCATCATGCTGCCCAACCATGCGCCCTTGGTGGTGGCCGAGCAGTTCGGTACGCTCGACACCCTGCACCCGGGCCGCATCGACCTGGGCCTGGGCCGTGCACCGGGCAGCTCCGGCCCGACCGTGCGCGCCTTGCGTGGTGCTGCGCCAGAGCGCGACTTCGGCCAGGACATCGCCGAACTGCGCGACTACCTGGCTGACAACGGCAAACGGCGGGTGCGCGGCGTGCCGGGCTCGCACGACGTCCCGGTGTGGATCCTCGGCTCCAGCCTTTTCGGCGCCGACCTGGCAGCGAAACTGGGGCTGCCCTATGCCTTCGCCTCGCACTTTGCCCCGCGCTACCTGCTGCAGGCCATTGCCCATTACCGGGCCAACTTCCAGCCTTCGGCCCAACTGGCCAAACCGTACGTGATGGTGGGCATGAACCTGTTTGCCGCCGACAGCGATGCCGAGGCGGATTACCTGGCCAGCTCCCATCGCAGGTGGATGCTGGACCTGCATGTCGGGCGCTTCGGCCTGCTGCCCAAGCCGCAGGAGGGTTATGTCCAGAGCCTGCCGGACCATGAGCGCGCCGTACTTGAGCAGGTGATGGCCTGCACCGTGGCCGGCGGGCCGGAGCGGGTAAGGGAAGGGTTGCGCACGCTGATCGAGCAGACCGGCGCGGATGAACTGATGATCGACTGCCGCATCTACGACCCGCTGGCGCGGCAGCGTTCGCATGCCTATGCCGCGCAGGCCCTGGCGCAGTTGGTTTAAAGCTACCGGCCTCTTCGCGGGTGAACCCGCTCCCACAGGATAATCACAGGCTTGAACTTTGTGGGATCCCCTGTGGGAGCGGGTTCACCCGCGAAGAGGCCGGCACAGGCAACAAAAAGGGAGCCCATGAGCTCCCTTTTTCAGCATCAAGCCTGCTTCAGGAACGGATAATCCGTATACCCCTCAGCCCCATTGGCATAATCGAACTGCGCTCGGTGCGCATTCAACGGCGCCCGCACCCGCAACCGCTCTACCAGGTCCGGGTTGGCAATGAAGCTGCGCCCGAACGCTACGGCATCGATCAAGCCACGCCCGATCAGGTCTTCACCTTTCTCGGCGGTGTAGGCACCGGCAGCAATGATCACCCCCGGGTAGGCCGCACGAATCGCCTGGCGGAATTCGTCACGCAGCGGCTTGCCGCCGGCCCAGTCCGGTTCGGACAGGTGCAGGTAGGCGAGGTTGCGCTTGGCCAGTTCGCGGATCAGGTACAGGCCTGCGGCTTCCTGGTCCTCGCCATTGTCCACGCCATTGAAACCACCCAGCGGGAAAACTCGGATACCCACGCGCTCGGCGCTCCAGCTGGCAATCGCCGCATCCACTGCCTCAAGCACGATACGCGCACGGTTCTCGACGCTGCCGCCGTAGCGGTCTTCGCGTTGGTTGGCGCTGGGGGTGAGGAACTGGTGCAGCAGGTAGCCGTGGGCGGCGTGCAGCTCGATGAAGTCGAACCCGGCTTCACGGGCATTGGCGGCCGCCTGGCCAAAGTCGGCGACGATACCGGCGATTTCCGCCTCGCTCAGCGCTCGCGGCGCAGAGGTTTCCACACGCATCAGGTTGCCGTGCTCGTCACGCAGGGTAGTGCGGGCAGCTGCCGGCAGCGCCGAAGGTGCTACCGGGGCTTCGCCGCCGGGTTGCAGGGAAGTATGCGATACCCGCCCGGTGTGCCACACCTGCACGGCGCTGTGGCCGCCATCGGCGTGGATGCCCTCGTTGACATGCTTCCAGGCGGCGATCTGCTCGGCGCTGTGGATGCCCGGCGAGCCGGAATAGCCTTTGGCCTGGAAGGAAATCTGCGTGGCTTCGGTGATGATCAGCCCGGCGCTGGCGCGCTGGCGGTAATACTCGGCCATCAGTGGGGTAGGCACGTCACCTGGCTCCAGGCTGCGCAGGCGGGTCAGGGGGGCCATGAACACGCGGTTGGGCAGGGTGAGCGGGCCGACTTTCAGGGGTTGCAAGAGTTTCATTGCTGCTCCAGAGGTGGGAAACCAATGGTGCGCACGATACCGAGGTGATTGGGGAAAGGGGGGACCGGAAGCCTGGCATTGGGCTCCCCAATGGTTTGTTCTAGCAGCTTGGATGTCGCCTGTTCCGGCCTCTTCGCGGGTAAACCCGCTCCCACAGGAGTTGCACAGGCCCTGAAGGCATAGGTGATCCTGTGGGAGCGGGCGTGCCCGCGAAGAGGCCCGAACAGGAGAACGATCAGCTGCGGGCCAACCGCCCACTCACATAATGCGCCACATCATTGAACCCCGGCGTCGACGCATGCCCCGGCGTGACAAGTGAATCAATGAACGCTTCGTCCTCCGCGGTAATCTTCACCGCCAGCGCGCCGCCATAGGTATCCCACTGCTCTTCCGTCCGCGGCCCGACGATGGCCGAACTGACCGATCGGTTGTTCAGCACCCAGGCAATCGCGAACTCGACGATACCCACGCCCTTGGCCTCTACATAGGCCTGGATCTGCCGGGCAATGGCCAGCGACTCCTGGCGCCATTCCACCTCCATGATGCGTTTGTCCTGGCGCCCGGCACGGCTACCGGCATCCGGCACTGCGCCTGGCGCATACTTGCCGCTGAGCACGCCCCGCGCGAGCGGGCTGAACGGCACCACGCCCAGGCCATGGGCGGCCGCAGCGGTGAGCTGCTCCGGCTCGGCCTGGCGGTTGACGATGTTGTACAGCGGCTGGCTCACCACCGGCCTGGGCACGCCCAGGCGCTCGGCAATGTGGCAGGCTTCGGCGATGCGCCAGCCACGGAAATTGGACACGCCCCAGTAGCGGATCTTGCCCTGGCGCAGCAGGTCGCCGATGGCCTGCACGGTTTCTTCCAGCGGCACCTTGTGGTCTTCGCGGTGTAGGTAGTAGACATCCAGGTAGTCCATGTCCATGCGCGTCAGCGTGGCATCGAGGGCATTGAAGATGTGCTTGCGCGACAGCCCGCTGCGGTTGGGCAGGCCGTCGGCCGGGCCGAAGCCGACCTTGCTGGCCACGATCCAGTCCTGCCGATGGCGGGCCACCGCTTCGCCGACGATTTCCTCCGCGCGCCCGGCGTTGTACACGTCTGCGGTGTCGATGAAGTTGATGCCCTGGTCCCAGGCTTTGTCGATGATGCGCAGGGCGTCCTCGGTGCAGGTCTGCTCGCCGAACATCATGCTGCCCAGAGTTAGTGCGGAAACCTGCAGGCCACTGTGGCCGAGGGGACGGTAGATCATGCGCTTGGGTCCTTGTTCAGTCGGCAGATCTACCCGTTTTACACACAACCGGGGCGCAATGAAAGGCAGCTTCAGCCGATCAGCGCCAAGGCCTCCTGCAAGGTCAACGAGCGCTTCAGGCGCTGCGACAGCGTCGCCATGGCATCGGAATAGCCTTTGGCAATGACCGCCTCGACCCGCTCATCTACGCATTGCAAGGCGATAAAGTCGCCTTTTTCCGGCTCGCCGACGAACTCGATACGGTTCCAGTCCCGCGCATGGCCCAGTACTTCGTAGGTGCGGCCGTGCTGGTAAGTCCAGAAGAACGGTACATCGGCATAGCGGCGCTGCTCGCCGAGCATGTTGGCGGCGGCGATGACCCCATGTTGCTGGGCCAGGCGCCAGTGTTCGATACGCACCGGGCGCCCGCTGAGCGGGAAGGTGGCGATATCCCCCGCGGCCCACAGGCTATCTGCAGCGCGCATTTCAGCGTCGACTCGCACCGATTTGTCTTCGCTCAGCAGCACGCCCTGGATAAACGCGGTCGCCGGTCTTACCCCGGTGCCCAGCAGCACCAATGGGGTCTGTAGCCGCTCACCGTTGGCCAGCAGCACCGCCTCGACCTTGCCTTGGCCTTCGATCCGTTCGACCTCGGTGGGGCCGTGGAAGATGACCCCCTTGCGTTCGTGCAACTCGCGGACGCTACGGCCGATGCGCTCGCCCAGCTGGCGGGCCAGGGGGACCTCGTGGCGGGTGATCAGGTGCACCTGCACGCCGTACTTGCGCAAGGCCGAGGCGGCTTCCAGGCCGATGAAGCCGTCGCCGACGATCACTGCCGGCTGGCCGGGCTCGGCAGCGTCCAGCAGGAGCGCGGCATCCTCCCGTGAACGCAGGGTAAATACACCGGGCAGCCCCACACCCGGGATATCGGGCCGCAGCGCCTTGCCGCCGGTGGCCACCAGGCAGGCGTCATAGTCGATCTGCTGGCCGTCGGCCAGTGTGAGCTGGCGTTTCTGGGTGTTCAGGGTACGCACCTTGCCATGCTTGCGTTCCAGCTGGCCTTTGCGCAGCGCGTCGGCTTCGAGCAGGCCCGGCACTTCATCGGGCGGCATCTGCCCGGCGATCACGAACTTGCTGAGGGAAGTACGATCGTAGGCTGGCTGGCGCTCCTGATCGACCCAGACCAGGCGGCCGGCAAAGCCATGGGCCAACAGGGTGGCGACTGCGGCACTGCCTGCGGCACCGGCGCCGACCACCACGAAGCAACGGGCATCACTGTGGCGGGGCGGCTCGGTTCTGGGCAGGGGTTGGTCGTCGACCCAGACCTCGTCACCCTTGACCCAGGTTCGATAGCGACGCAGGTCGGCCAGGGCCGGCGGCTCGCAGACCGCGCCCTCGTCCACGGCGAACGCGGCCTTGTGCCAGGGGCACACCAGCAGGCCGCCACACACCACGCCTTCATTGAGTGGTGCGCCTTCGTGGGGGCAGTTGCCCTGGTAGGCGTGCACCTGGTCGCCCTGGCGGATGAGGATGATTTCTTCGCTGCCGGCCTGCACGCGCAAGGGGCGGTGCTCGTCAAGTTGGGCCAGGCGGGCCACGGCGTGCTGGGTCATGAAGGCTCTCCAAAGGGGGCTTTGGAACCATTTGACGCCTGGGTCGGGGAGGGGATGCGTTGAGCTGACGATCGGTGGAGGGTGTGGATTGTGTGTGGTCTGGGCGGGCCTCTTCGCGGGTGAACCCGCTCCCACATGGATCCCACAATCTTCAAGTTGGTGGTGATCCTTTGGGAGCGGGTTCACCCGCGAATGCCTCAACTGGCCCTTGCAGTACTCAGCGCACCAGCCCGGGTAACCCGCAAGGCCACCAGGCTACCCAGCACGATCAACGCCGCCAGCGAATACAGTGCGGCATCGGTCGAGCCGGTCTGATCCTTGATGAAGCCGACCAGGTACGGGCTGAGGAAGCCAGCCATCTGGCCCACCGAGTTGATGATCGCAAGGCCCGCGACAGCCGCGCCAGCGCTGAGCAGTGCGGTGGGCATCGGCCAGAACATCGGCAGGCCGGTGAGCGCGCCCATGGTGGCGATCGACAGGCCGAGGATGGCAATGGCCGGGTTGCCGGCGAAGTTCACCGCGATCAAGAGCCCGATGGCGCCCATCAGCATCGGTACTACAAGGTGCCAGCGGCGCTCGTTGCGCAGGTCGGCCGAACGCCCGCAGAGGATCATGAACACACCGGCCAGCAGGTACGGGATGGCGCTGAGCCAGCCGATCAGCAGCGGGTTGTCGAAGCCCATGTTCTTGATGATCGACGGCAGCCAGAAGTTGATCGCGTACACACCGCTCTGGATGCAGAAATAGACGAAGCCGAAGGTCCAGATCAGCGGGTTGGTCAGCACGGCGAGCACGCTGTCGCCGGTGGTGCTCGGCTTGCCTGCGGCATCGGCTTCGAGGTCGGCAGCGATCAGCTGGCGTTCGGCCGGGCTGAGCCAGGCGGCTTTCTGGTAGCCGTCACTGAGCAGGAACACCGCCAGTACACCCAGGGCGACGGTCGGCAGGCCTTGGATCAGGAACATCCATTGCCAGCCGGCCAGGCCGTGCTGGCCAGCGGCGAAGTGTTGCAGGATCCAGCCGGAGAACGGCCCGCCGAGCAGGCCCGATACCGGGATCGCCGACATGAACAGGGCCATGATGCGACCGCGACGGGCCGCCGGGAACCAGCGCGAAAGGTACAGCACCACACCCGGGAAGAAGCCGGCTTCGGCGGCGCCGGTCAGCAGGCGCAGGGCGTAGAATTCGGTGGGCGTGGTGACGAACAGCAGGCAGGTGGAGAGGCTGCCCCAGGCGATCATCATCAGCGCGATCCAGCGTCGCGGGCCGAAGCGGTTGAGCGCCAGGTTGCTTGGTAGGCCGCAGAGCACATAGCCGATGAAGAAGATGCCGGCGCCAAGGCCGTACACCGTTTCGCTGAACTTGAGGGCGTCGAGCATCTGCAGCTTGGCAAAGCCGACATTGACGCGGTCCAGGTAGTTGAACAGGTAGCAGATGAAAATGAACGGAATCAGCCGCAGGGTGATGCGCCGGTACAGCGCGTTGCGGTTGGTGTCCGTGCCTTGGTCAGGGGCGGGGCTGTATGCCATGATCGGGTTCTCTGTTGTTATGGTTGTCGCCGCGTCGCCTGTTCCGGCGCTCGCCCTGACGAGTCTCGGGGACTGCGGCGTGCCTGTCTTTGTGCTTTTGCACAGCACTTGCACCGGGCTGCTGTGCCCGAGCCCAAAACCCTGACACCCAAAGGACCGTTCAATGTTCGAACTCGACCATGACCTGGCACAGGATATCGTTGACCGCGCGATGGCCATTCTGCCATGCAACGTCAATGTCATGGACAGCCAGGGGTTGATCCTCGGCAGTGGCGAACCGGAGCGTATCAACACCCGCCACGAAGGCGCGCAACTGGTGCTTGCCAACGGCCGCATCGTCGAGCTGGATAGCGACGCGGCCAAATGCCTGAAGGGTGTGCAGCCCGGGGTGAACCTGCCGCTGATGCTCGATGGCCGATTGATGGGCGTACTAGGCCTGACCGGTGACCCGCAGCAAGTGCGTACCTATGGCGAACTGGTGCGCATGACCGCCGAAATGCTGCTGGCCCAGCGCCATCTGCAGGCCGATCAGCAATGGCGACGGCAGCGCTGTGACGATCTGCTGGCCTTGCTGCTGGGCGGCAGCGGCGATTCTCCGCGATTGCTCGACGAGGCCCGACAGCTGGGCCTGAAGCCCCAGTTGCCGCGAGTACCGTGCCTGTTCGAACTGGCCTCGGGGTCGGCCGCCGAAACCCTGGCGGCATGGTTGATGAGCCGCTACCCGGACAGTTGGTGCGTCAGCCCGGCGCGCCAGTCGTTGTTGTGGTGTCGCCCGTCAGGCGTGGCGCTGGACGAACCTCGCCTGCTGGAGCGTCTGCTGCGCCATGGCTGGGAAGTGGAGCGGCTGGCCCTGGGCTGTGCCGCGCAAAGCCTGGAGCAACTGCGCCGGGGTTATCGCCGGGTGCGCGACCTGTTGGCTTATGGACGCGAGGTACTGCCGGACGAGCGCCTGCTCAGCCTGCAGCGCTACCGGTTGCCGGCATTGCTGTGGCGCCATCGCAACGATGATGCGCTGGATGAGTTGCTGGAGCCGTTGCAGCGTATTCGCAACAAGGACAGCAGTGGGCAGTTGCTCACCACCCTGCGCGCCTGGTGTGCCCATGACGGCCAGAGCCAGGCCTGTGCCGATGCCCTGGGCATCCACCGCAACAGCCTGCGCTACCGCCTGGAGCGAATTGCCGAACTGGGTGAGGTCGACCCCCTGCGCATGGAAGGGATGCTCAGCCTGTACCTCGGGTTGCAACTGCTGCCAGCAGACTGACCGAGACCTGTAGGAGCAGCCACGAAGGCATCTGCCCAAACAACCCGCCGAGCGTTTTGTGCATTTGACCGAGGCCTCCTTGCCAGTCACCTGTCAGCATGCCGCTCATCAGGACAGGAGAAAGCCCATGAAGATCGTCATTGCCCCCGACTCGTTCAAGGACAGCCTCGACGCTGCCGGTGTCGCACGCGCCATCGCGGCGGGCCTGGGCGAGGCCTGGCCGGAGGCCGAGCTGGTCGAGTGCCCGATGGCCGACGGTGGCGAAGGCACCATGGATGCGATTCTCGCCGCCAGCCACGGCGAACTGCGTCGTCAGACCGTACGCGGGCCGTTGGGGCAAAGCGTGGAGGCGGGCTGGGGCTGGCTGCCGCAAAGCCGCACGGCCATCATTGAAATGGCCCAGGCCAGTGGCCTGCAGCTGGTGCCGACCGGCCAGCGCGATGCCTGCCGCAGCAGCACCTGGGGCACCGGCGAGCTGATTGCCGCCGCCCTGGCCGCAGGCGCGCAACGGATAGTGCTGGCCATCGGCGGCAGTGCCACCAACGACGCGGGCAGCGGCATGTTGCGCGCGCTGGGCCTGCGCCTGCTGGACGCCGACGGGCAAGCACTGGAGGAGGGTGGACTGGCCTTGGCCAAGCTGGCCCGCATCGATGCCAGCGACCTCGACCCGCGCCTGGCCGAGGTGCAGTTCGAAGTCGCAGCGGACGTCGACAACCCACTGTGTGGTGCCAATGGCGCATCGGCTATCTTCGGCCCGCAGAAGGGCGCCAACCCACAGCAGGTGCAGGCACTGGACCAGGCCCTGGGGCATTTTGCCGACCATTGTGCGCAGCTGCTGGGGGAGGATGTGCGCGACTACCCTGGCTGCGGCGCTGCCGGCGGCATGGGGTTCGCGGCCCGGGCATTCATGGGCGCGCAGTTCCGCCCCGGGGTGGAAGTGGTGGCCGAACTGGCCGGCCTGGATACCTTGGTGCAGGGCGCAGCCTTGGTGGTGACCGGCGAGGGGCGCTTCGACGCCCAAACCTTGCGTGGCAAGACGCCGATGGGCGTGGCCCGGGTTGCCAAGCGCCATGGGGTACCGGTGGTGGTGCTGGCCGGGACCTTGGGTGAAGGCTACCAGCAGCTGTATGCCCATGGTGTCGATGCCGCCTTTGCCTTGGCCAGCGGGCCGATGAGCCTGGAGCAGGCATGCGCCAATGCCGCTGAGCTGTTGCAGGCGCGAGCTTGTGATATCGGGCGGCTGTGGCGCTGCGCAACGCGAACCTGATCGACCGCTGCAGTCAGCCGCAGCCCGCGCTTGGTCATTGATTTTTTTGTTGTTATCGTAGAGAGGAAAATCGAAGGTAACCAGCAAATGCCCGTCACAGAGCCTTTCCACGACAACGTCGCGGCCTTCACCGACGCCGCACAGGGCCTGGGATTGGCCTGTACCATGACGGTGGCTGAGGTGGACGAGCTGCGCAACCGCCTCAAGGCGTGCAGCTACGTGCCAGTCAACGTCGCCAGCACCCGCGCCGACCTGGGCGAAAGCCTGGTCTGGGATGAAGGCAGCGGCGCGTTGTACTTCGTCGATATCTCTGGCGGGCGCATCAACCGTCTGATACCCGATGGCCAAGCCGAGTGCCTGTACGAATCCGCGGCACGCATCGGCGCGCTAGCGTTGACCGACCAGGGCAACCTGATTTTCACCGAAGACGCCAGCGTGGCCATCTTCGATGTGTCGTTGCGCAGGGTGCGCCGGCATTCGGTTTCGGTTCACCCGCGGTCGACCTACCGTTTCAATGACGGCGCCTGCGACCCGCAGGGCCGCTTCGTGACCGGGCTGATGGACGATGCCCTGAGCGGCAACACCGGGGCGCTGTTCCGCTTTGACGGGAAGTTGACTGACCAGGTGATCCACGACGACATGGCATTGCCCACCGGTCTGGCCTGGTCGCAGGACGGCCACACGGTGTACTTCGTCGATTCGGCGGCGCGCTCGATCTACCGCGCCAGGTATCTGGCCGAAGGCCGGCTTGGCGCGGTCACACTGTTTGCCGAAACCCCTGCCGAACTGGGGCGGCCGGACGGCCTTGCACTGGACCGCGAAGGCGGCCTGTGGGTGTGCCAATACCATGGCAGTTGCCTGCTGCGTTATGACCGCCATGGCCAACTGACCGACCAGGTGCTGATGCCAGTACCGTGCCCTACCAGTTGCTGCTTCGGCGGGGGGGGATGAATACCTTGTTCATCAGCACCGCGCGCTTCGGCATGAGTGCCGAAGACCTGCACCATTACCCTAATGCAGGCGACCTGTATGCCATCAGCCCGGCAATTGGCGGCATCCGCCGCCACACTTTCAAGGAATAAGCTTTTGCACCTGGCTGGCCGGTAGCACGGCCAGTTCGCCAAAGCGCTGCGCTGCGTCGATGTAGCGTAATGCCGACTTGGCGTCTTTCCAGCCCACATAGCTCATCAGCGCCTTCAGCTCCCAACCGTTGGCCGTGGCCCAGGTGGCGAAGCCACGGCGTAGCGAGTGGCCGGTGTACAGCGCCGCCGGTACCCCGGCGCGCTCCAGCATGCGCCGCAGAAGGCCGACCAGGCTGTTGCTGTTGAGCGCGGTGTCGCCGAGGTTGCCCCAGCGGTCGAGCTTGCGGAACACCGGCCCATGGGCGATGCCGGCGACCTCCAGCCATTGCAGGTAGGCCGTGACCGGGCACAAGGCCTTGAGCGCCGGGGTGCGGTGTTGTACGCCCAGGGCTTCGCGGTCGCCCTTGCTGCGCGGCAGGAACAGGGTGATGCCGACACCGGCCTCGGCCTGGATGTGCTCCACACGCAGGCGTGCCAGTTCATCGCCACGAAAACCACGCCAGAAACCCAGCAAAAGCAGTGCAGCGTCGCGACGCGCCCGGCGCAGGGTGGCCAGGTCATGGCGTTCCCGGGCTTGGCGGGCTTCTTCTTCGAAACACTCCACTGCGCTTTGCAGGTGCTGCAGCAACAACGGCGCGGCTTGCCTGGGTGGTGTCGGGTGCAAGGTGCGGATGCCGCGGAGTACCTGGCGCACCAGCGGCGCCTTGGTCGGGTCGGGGAAACCTTGGGCGACGTGCCATTGGCTGAGCGCCGCCAGGCGCTGGCGCAGCGTGCTGACGGCATGCTGGTCGGCGTGGTCGGCCAGGTAGCGGGCGATGCTCTCGGCCGTGGCCGGGAGAAAGCCGCCCCAGTGGGTTTCAAAATGCTCGATGGCGGCCTGGTAGCTGCGCCGGGTGTTGTCGCGGGTGGCGGCGCGGAGGTAGCGCTCGATGTCGGTCATGGTGCGTGCGCAAACGGATGATGGGTACACGATAAACTGAAATGGGCTGGTAATACATGCCCAGTCCTTGTAGGAGCGGCCTTGTGTCGCGATCGGGCCGCGAAGCGGCCCCGGCAGTATTTGCGTAACCGCTGAAATCAGAGGGGCCGCTTCGCGGCCCGATCGCGACACAAGGCCGCTCCTACAGACGTGGCGCGTCAGGCATGATCGGTTCATCCCGGCAGATCCACCACGGCTTGCGTTACACGCAGGCCTTGTCCTCGACACCATTGAACAGCGGGTACTCCCGCAGCTGCGCCGGCGACAGCGGCCGGCTGAAGTGGTAGCCCTGGGCGATATCGCAGCCGGCAAGCTTCAGGCACACCACTTGTTCGCGGGTTTCCACGCCTTCGGCCACTACTTCCAGGCCCAGGCGTTTGGCAAGGATGATGGTGGACGACACGATCGGGCTATCGTCGTGGCTGTTGGACAGCGGCGCAATCAGCGAGCGGTCTATCTTCAGCTTGCTCAGCGGCAGTGAGTACAGGTGGGCGAAGCCGGCATAGCCGCGGCCGAAGTCGTCCAGGCTGATGCCCAGGCCGGCGTCGCGCAGGGTGTGAAGGTGTGCCACCGCCGTGCCTTCGGCGTCGAGAATGGTGGTTTCGGTGATTTCCAGCTCCAGCCGCTGCGGGGCGAGGGCGTACAGCTGCAGTTTGCTCAATAGCCGTGCAGCGAAGTCCGCCTGGCGCAGCTGCAGGGCGGATACATTGACCGCCAGCCGTGTCTCCCGGCCCTGGGCGTCCCAAGCCGACAAGGCCTCGCAAGCCAGGCGCAACACCTCCCAACCCAGCTCGACAATGAAGCCGCTGCGCTCGGCAAGGTCAATGAACCGGTCCGGGTACAGCAGGCCGAACTCGGGGTGGTCCCAGCGCACCAGCGCTTCGTAGCCCAGCACCTGCTGGGTGTCGAGGCGGATCTGTGGCTGGTAATGCAGCACGAACTGGCGCTCGGCAAGGGCGCTGCCGAAGGCCTGCTCGAGGGTGAAGGCGTGGATGTCGGCCCGGTTCAGCGACGGGTCGAAGAAACGGTACTGCGCGCGCCCGGCCTGCTTGGCCGAGTACATCGCGGCATCGGCACTGCGGATCAGGCTGTCGATGTCCTGGCCATCGCGTGGGCAGATACTCACGCCCACGCTGGGGCTGGTGTTGACCTCCTGGCCGTCCAGCGCATAGGTGGCCGACAGCTTCTGCACCAGTACGCGGACCCAGGCATTGATCTGTTCCTCGCTGCGCTCGCCGGCCAGCAGCACCACGAACTCGTCGCCACCAAAGCGCGAAGCCTCGTCGCCGGGCTCGAGCAGGCGCTGGATGCGCCCGGCCACGGCCTGCAGCAGCAGGTCGCCAATCTTGTGCCCGAGCGAGTCGTTGATCGACTTGAAGCGGTCCATGTCGATGAACAAAATCGCCATCAGCCGGCGCTTGCCGCGCTGCCGGGTCAGCGCCTGGCCGGCCACCTCGACGAACTGGCGGCGGTTGTGCAGGCCGCTGAGATGGTCGGTGGCTGCGGCATGGCTGCTGCGCCGGTGTTCGTCCTCAAGCCGGCCGATCAACTGCTGGTTGACCTGCTGGGCCTGTTCCAGCGCGCAGAAGGCCTCCTGGCGCTTGTGCAACAGGCGCAAGGTCCACAGCAGGCTGGCGAGGATCATCAGGGTCATGCTCAGGTTCAGCCAGAACTGCCGGGAATAGGCCAGCGCGGAGGGCGCGAGTATTTCGTCCTGACGTTGGCTGACCACCACGCTGAAACCCCGCTCGGGCAGGCGCCGGTACAGGCTCTGGTACGGGTCGCCGGCTGCGTATTGGGTCAGCATGCCTGTTTCACTGCCGCTTTCCGGTAGCTTGGGCAGCAGTGCGTCACCGGCCACCACCACACCGCTGCTATCGATGCGCAACCGCTCCAGGCCGTCATCCTGCAACAGGCGCACCAGCCCGCTGCTGCCCAGGTCGATGTGCTGTAGCAGCACCGCCAGGTAGCCGATGTCCAGCTGCACCACCAGGATATTGTCGATTTCGCGACCGGGCAGATTGGTCAGCGGCAGCAGGAAGGGTAGCCGCCAGTTGGGCAGGGTGGCTGGCTGGCCGGGCGCCTGCACGCTGGGTAGAAGCGGCTTGAAACCGTAGCGGGCAACGTGCCGCTGCAGCTGGCGCAACCAGTCTTCGGGCAGTTCGGCCGCTTCGTCGGCGTGGCTGGCCGACAACAGCCGGCCTTGCCGGTCGTACAGGCTCATGCGCTTGAATACCGGGTCTTCGGCAAGCATCCGCGCCAGGCTGACACTGCCCTTGCGCAGCACCTTCATGTCGTCCTGGGTAACCCGGCCCACGGCCTGGGCGCGATCTACCAGCTGGCGCAGGCTTTCGCCGACGATACTGGCCAGGTTCAGGTGCTCGGCGGCCTTGGCCGACAGCGCATCCTGGCGGGCGGCGGCCTTCTGCGAAACGTGCAGCCCCCAGAGAAAGGCTAGGGTGGCTGCACAGAGCATCAAAATCAGCAGCCGCAGAAGGCTGGCGGATGAAAGCGAACGGCGAATCACTGCTGATAGTTCCCGACCCTGGGTGATGGGTCGAAAAATACGACAGTAAGATGACAGCCTAATGACTGATGGCTAATTGCCTTTAAGGATTTCCCTTATCTGCCAGGGGTGTCTGCAGGCGTGCGGTTTCTTCCTCCATGTAGTTCATCAGCGCGCTGACTTCGGTATCGCCCAGGCGCATGTTGGGCATGGCCACGCGGTTGTACTGTTCGTACAGCAGCATGGCCAGCGGGTCTTTCTGTGCCAGCATCTGGTCGGGCTCCTTCAGCCAGCGGGTCAGCCAGTTGGCATCACGCTGGCGGGTCACGCCCAGCAGGTCGGGACCGATGCCGGCTTGCCCTGGCTCGGCGTTGCCCAGGGTGTGGCAGGACGAGCAGCGGGTACGGAACAGCTGCTCGCCACTGCTGGGGGTGCGCACCTTGGGAGCCTGAGCGTAGTCATTGGCCATGGCGCTGGCCTGTTTCCAGTTGTGCAGGCTGTTGCCCAGGCGGTCGGCGAGGATGTACGGGTTTTCGAAGGGCGATGCTTTCATCCAGCGGCCGGTGGCCTGGTTGCCGATGATCAGGCTCAGGTTGTGGTCCTTGGAGCGGCCGTTTTCCAGTCCATCGATGTACAGGCCCAGGCTGCGGCGCAATTGTTCGATATCGGCCGGCTCGCCGGTGAGCAGCGTCCAGCCGGGGCCGATACCGAACTTTTCGGCGTAGCGCTTGAGGGTGGCGGGGGTGTCGTTGTAGGGGTCGATGCTGATGGAATAGAGGAAGATATCCTTGCCGACCCGGTCACCGAGGATTTTCTGCACCTGGCGCAGGCGGGCGGTTTCCACCGGGCAGGAGTCGGAACAGCCGGTGAAGATGAAGTTGATGGCAACCACTTTGTCCTTGATCAGGTCGTCGAAGAAATGCACCTTTTCACCGTCCTGGGTGAGCAGGGGGATGTTGGGGAAGTAATCGGCCCCCCAGGGGGTTGCAGCTTCCTCGGCCACGGGGTGCTGCGGTTGCAACGGCCAGAACGGGATGCTGGCGGCGAACAGCGAGAGCACCAGCAGGAAGCGCCATGAACCGGACATGAAGCGGTCCTCGTCGATAACGGGGTTGGGGGCCGCACAGCGGCCCCCGCTTTTCGGTTACCTGATGCTGACAGGCGCCGTCACGCTCTGCCCCAGCGCCGATTTCACGGTCACGGTCGCCGGTGTGGCCGGGCCGCTGCCGGTGGTGGTGGTCGACAACCGCCAACGGGCACCGCTGGTCGTAGCACTGAGCGTCGCCGTACCCAGCAGCAGCGGGCCGCTGGTGGTTGCCGCAGTCACGGTAATGCTGTTGCCGGTGGCCACCGTGGTGGTGCCCGAAATGTCCCAGGTGAAGCGGTTGCCGCTGCGCACCTGCACCGTGGCACTGGTGACCTGGATCTGGTCGAGCGCCACTGCCGGGCTCACCGCAATGCTGACCGTGGCCGGGGCAACCGATTCAGCGCCCTTGGCATCACGAGCCGAGTAGTTGAAGCTGGCGGTGAACGCTGTGGTTACCGAGGCCGGCGGGACGTAGGTGACCGTGGTGCCGTCGGTACTGGTGGCGCCCTGGCCGGAGCCCGGCTGGCTGAGGCCGACGACGGTCAACGGCAGGTTGTTCTCGGGATCGGTGTCGTTGGCCAGCACGTTCAAGGTGATCTGCTTTCCGGCCGTGGTAGCTGCGGTGTCGTTGGCTGCGACCGGCGGTTTGTTGGCCGGGTCGTCGTCATCGTGGTCGTTGGTGCGGAAGGTCGGCAGGCCAACCGAAGCCACGTACTCCACGCCATCCCAGCCTGGCAGCGGGGTCGGCATAACCTGGAACTGGCCTGGGTGCTCCAGGTCCCAGCGCAGCAGCATCGACGAGTCTTCATGCTGGGTGTTGTGGCAGTGTTCCATGTAGGTCCCGGCAAACTCGCGGAAGCGGATCGCCACTTCCACTTCTTCCGAAGAGTCGATATCCGGCCCGATGCGATACACGTCCTTGCGCGCCCACTTTTCCCATTCTGGCGGGGCCTTGCCATCGCGGCTGAGAACCACGCCTTCTTCGAAGTGCACATGCACCGGGTGGCTCCAGCCATTGCCACCGTTGATGATCTTCCATACTTCCAGGGTGCCGTCGCCGCTGAAACCGCCGTCGGTGGACTGCTGGGCCAGTTGTGGCGCAGCGCTGATGCGCCGTGGGTCCATGCTGTAGCCAAAGCCGCCGTCGGTCTTGATGGTCCAGGGCTGGGTGTCGGTACCGTCCGAGCGACCGAAGATGAACTCGCGATGGCGGGCATCCTTGAGCTTGGCCTGGTCGGTGGCCGAGTTCCGGTCAATTGGCAGCGGCAGCATTCTCAGGCCTTCGGCCTTGCCCGGTTTGGCCGGTTCATAGGCCACCGGGTCCATGCTCAGGTCCTGGCCGCTGTAGGGTTGAACCACAAACTGCAGGAATTTGCCGATCGCCGGGTCGCCGTTGTCCCACTCCGGCCCGTTGCTGGTCTGCTTGATCACGGCCTTGTATTTTTCCGACAGCACATCGGCCAGCGCAATGGCACCTTCCGGGCCTTTGCCGCTCTGATGCTCCTCCAGGTTGACGAGGTACAGCTTGTCGCCAACCTTGATGCCATGCTTGGCGAAGTTGATGATGATGTCGTAGCGCTCGGCGATGCCCTGCAACGGCAAGACGCCATTGTTGTCCTGCAGGTTGCCATCACCGTTGAGGTCCATCGTCCCATCGAACGGCACGGTGTGTTCCATGATGTTGCCGTCGTTGGCGATCATGTGGAACGGCACCCGTGCATACGACAGGTTGGAACCGGTCGGGCCTTTGAATTCGCCGCTGT
Organism: Pseudomonas sp. NLJ1; assembly: GCF_049486705.1. Classification (NCBI taxonomy): domain Bacteria; kingdom Pseudomonadati; phylum Pseudomonadota; class Gammaproteobacteria; order Pseudomonadales; family Pseudomonadaceae; genus Pseudomonas; species Pseudomonas sp. NLJ1. The sequence goes on from NZ_CP137735.1 coordinate 5,560,723, forward strand.
TGCCGGCAATTTCCCGCACTACGGCAAGCTTCAGGTAGCGCGACACCGAGCCATTGAGAATACGGAACCGGTAACTGCGCGCGCGTACCTTGAGCACGGGCCGGTACTGCCAGTTGACCAGGATCTGGTCGCCGAGGAAGCCATCGGTGTTGAATGGGTTGAACCACAGCTGGCCGTTGGCATCCCAGGCCTTGTCGGCGATCACCAGGTTGACGTCGTAGTCGCGGTTGCCCCACGGCATGCCCGAACCGCTGGGGAAGCGCAGATTGACGCCATCCTGCAGCGCCTCGTTGCCACGGTCCAGGGCGCTGTAGTAGTTCATCATCACGGCGTTGCCTTTGTAGACGTTCTGCGCCGTGAAATCCATCATGTGGTCGTGGAACCAGTGGGTGCTCATGGTTTCGCGCCAGTCTCCACGGATCTTGATACTGCCGTTCTGGCAGGTTTTCAGGCCGGGGTTGGCATCATTGACGAACAAGGTTTCGCCCGCCGAGCAAGGGAACGCGGCACGTGGGTCTTCGGCACGGGTATTGATGGTGTCATAGCCGGCCAGTTGCAATGGCCAGCGGTAATCGTAGTACTGCCCCGGGAAGAAGTAGGCGTTTGCATAGCCATCGCTTTCGGCAGGGGAGTGGCCGTTGTGCTCATGGGTCGAAAGGGTATGCAGGCCAAACCCGGCGTTGGCCGAGGGGTCGATCGGCAGCGCGTTGTAATGGCGCATGAGGATCGGTTGGCCATAGCGCGCCATCAGCAGTTTGGGTGGGAAGGTCCCGTCGAAGGTCCATAGCGATTTGTGGTTTTGCAGTGGCATTTTCGGGTGGAAGCGGGTGTCGATGCCCTTGGTGGTGCCCAGCGTGTTCGGGATATCTGAGGTCTGGTAGTACAGGCCGCCCGGGGCAAACTCGCCAACCGCATAGTTGTGCAGTTGCTTGCGGTCACGCAGGCCGAGATTGATGCGCGCACCGGCCTGGGCAGTCTTGAACCCTGCCTGCGGATAGAACTCGTTCCAGCGCTGGTGCGACCAGCCTTTTCCTGGCGGCCGGCCTTCCGCAGGCGAACCGACCGGCTGGCGGTTGAGGAACATCTCGATCTGCGCTTTCCAGGGGTTGCGGTCGAGCACGTTGGAATACTGGGTCGGGAACGGGTACAGGCCCGGCTGTTTGAGGAACGCTTCAAGGGCTGTACCGCTGGGGCCGCTGCGGGCCACCACGTTAGGGTCCTGCGCCGGTGCCGCGCCCAAGGTGGGCACCGGGAAGGTCAGAGCGGGCGGCGGCAGCGTGGGGTCGAGTCTTTCCGTGCCGAACTCCTCGAACAGCAGTAACTGCTGGGTAAATGGCAGCGCCCCGTACAGCGGGCTCGGTTTGCCGTTGGTGGGGTATTTTTCCCCGGTTTGCAGAGCCGGCGGCAGCACGTTGTTTGCGCGTACCGTGTCGCGGTCGCCGTACACTCCATCAGTCAGTTCGAGTGAGCCTCGATTTGCCTCTGGCATGTTGTACAGGTCCAGCAAGGCCTGGGTCGGGTCAGCCGGCTGGTTGGTGTAGGCCGACGGGTCGGTTGGCGGTGGCATGCTGTTGTCGTCAAGTGGAGCTGCCGTAGCCGTGACCAGCCCAAGGCCGAGCATCAACGTGGTGAGGGTGGAAAGCTGGAATGCGTGCCTGGCAGGGTGGATCACGGCGGGTGTTTTCATTGCCTTTTGCCTCGTTCGCGACAGCATGGCTTGCGGCCATCAATGGCTTTTTGCCCGTTTCTGGGGCTGGAGCAATGGGTATGCCAACCCAAACACGAGGAATGTGTTTCTAAACAAATCCTTGTGGCGCCTGATGTGCGCTAAATACCGTAGCGTCAAAAACGGGTGAAGGTCCCCACTAGTGGGTCCCCCATTGCCCACAGATTGGGTGGTGACAGCAGCGGCGCCCTGGGGTATACCTGAGCGCCACCAAGGGGAGCCTGGCAACGGGCTGAGAAACCGCTAAATGCTGCAGCGCGGTGACCCTTCGAACCTGATCCGGATCATGCCGGCGAAGGGATGGGACTTGAAACCTGCCTTTTTGCCGGCCTCACTGCGAGGCCCGTTCATGCCAAATACCGCGGTCTCGCTGTCACCCCCATCAAGGACAGCAACATGACCGAACGTTTCAGCCAGTCCCTGCGCCGCCGCAGCGAGCCGACCTGGTCGGCGGCCGTTGGCCATCGCTTCGTCACCCAATTGTGCGACGGCAGCCTGCCGGACCCGATCATGGTTGACTACCTGGTGCAGGACCACCGCTTCCTCGACAGCTTCCTGACCCTGCTGGGCGCAGCCATCGCCACCGCCGACACCTTCGAGGCGCGCCTGCGCTTCGGTCGTTTTGCCGGGATGATCTGCAGTGACGAGAACACCTACTTCCTGCGCGCCTTCGAGGCCCTTGGGGTCAGTACTGCACAACGCAGCGAGCCGGCTGACACCGTGCCGACCGCCGGTTTCAAGGCGATCATGCGCGAAGCGGCGGCCACCCGGTCCTATGCAGCAGCGCTGGCGGTGCTCAACGTCGCCGAAGGCCTGTATCTGGACTGGGCGCTGAAGGCGCCAAAACCGACGCCGGACAACTTCGTCCACGCCGAATGGATCACCCTGCACGACAACCCGGCATTCCAGGACTTCGTTGCCTTCCTGCAAGCCGAACTCGACCGCGTCGGCCCACAGGATGCCGCGCTGGCGGGGGACTTCTACCAGCGCACCGTGGCACTGGAGCTTGCCTTCTTCGATGCCGTCTACCCGGAGGACAAATGAGCATGGATATCTTCGACCGCCTCAAGGCTGCCGCCACGCGGCAATGGAACAGCTACGTCGACCACGAATTCGTGCGCCAGATGGGCGAGGGTACGCTGAGCGAAGCCGCCTTCCGTACCTATCTGGTACAGGATTACCTGTTCCTCATCCAGTTCGCCCGCGCCTGGGCGCTGGCCGCCTACAAGAGCCGTCGCCCGGCCGACATCCGCGCCGCACAGGCCGGGCTGGCGGCGATTCTGGATGAAACCGAGCTGCACTTGCGGCTGTGTGCACGCTGGGGCCTGACCCAGGCCGATATCGAGGCCGCGCCTGAACACCAGGCCACGGTTGCCTATACCCGCTATGTGCTGGACTGCGGTGCAGCGGGTGACCTGCTGGAGTTGCATGTGGCGTTGGCGCCGTGCGTGATCGGCTATGCCGAGATCGGCCGAACCCTGGCCGAGCGCATCGGCGATTTGAGCAATCACCCGTACCGCGAATGGATCGGCGAATATGCCGGGGAGGGCTACCAAGGTGTTGCAGCGGCGGCGCGCAAGCACCTGGATGAACTGGCGGCACGAAGCATGACCGAGCAGCGGTTCGCCGAGCTGGTGGGGATTTTCGGCCAGGCGTCCAGCCTGGAGGCGGATTTCTGGCAGATGGGGTTGGACGGAGCCTGATTTGCTGCCCTGCATCGGCCCTATCGCCGGCAAGCCAGCTCTCATAGAACTGCACATAACTCATTGAATTAGCAGGGACCCTGTGGGAGCGGCTTTAGCCGCGAACACCGGCGCAGCCGGTGCCATGCACCGCGTTGGACTCTTCGCGGCTAAAGCCGCTCCCACAGGTAAACCACAGCCCTGAGGCCTGCGCAAAACGTGGGAGCTGGCTTGCCGGCGATAGGGCCGGTAGCAAATACCACAAGGCTTGGGCCACTATGCTGGTAGGGCCACTCGCAAAGCCCAGGGAGACGCATCATGAACATCATCAACGCACGCCTGCGCGGCAAGCCTGGCCTGTTCCGCATCGAGCTCAGCGGCGAACGCATCGCCGCCGTTCTGCCCCAGGCAGAAGGGGTGGCAGTGCGCGCTGCCGATGATCTGGACGCGGGGCAGAACCTGGTGGTAGCGCCGTTTATCGAACCGCACATTCACCTGGACGCCACGCTGACCGCCGGCGAGCCGCGGTGGAACATGAGTGGCACCCTGTTCGAAGGGATCGAGTGCTGGGCCGAGCGCAAGGCGATCACCACCCACGACGACATCAAGAACCGCGCGAAAAAGACCATCGGCATGCTGGTGGAGCATGGCATCCAGCACGTGCGCACCCATGTCGATGTCACCGACCCCACCCTGACCGCGCTCAAGGCCATGGCCGAAGTGCGTGACGAAGTGCGCCACCTGCTGGACCTGCAGATCGTCGCCTTTCCCCAGGAGGGTATCGAATCGTACGCGAACGGCCGGGCGCTGATGACCGAGGCGGTGGCCATCGGTGCCGATGTGGTAGGTGGCATCCCGCATTTCGAGAACACTCGCGACCAGGGTGTGTCGTCGGTGAAGTTCCTGATGGACCTGGCCGAGCGTACCGGCTGCCTGGTGGATGTGCATTGCGACGAGACCGACGACCCGCAGTCGCGCTTTCTCGAAGTGTTGGCCGAAGAGGCGCGGGTGCGCGGCATGGGCCCCCGGGTAACAGCCAGCCATACCGTGGCCATGGGCTCGTACGACAATGCCTACTGCTACAAGCTGTTTCGCCTGCTCAAGCAGTCGGGTATCAATTTCGTGTCCTGCCCGACCGAGAGCATTCACCTGCAAGGGCGTTTCGACAACTACCCGAAACGCCGCGGCGTCACCCGCGTGGCCGAGCTCGACCGGGCTGGTATGAACGTGTGCTTTGGCCAGGATTCCATCGTCGACCCTTGGTACCCGCTGGGCAACGGCAACATCCTGCGTGTTCTCGAGGCCGGCCTGCACATCTGTCACATGCTTGGCTACGAAGACCTGCAGCGCTGCCTGGACCTGATCACCGACAACAGCGCCCGCACCCTGAACCTGGGCGAGCGCTACGGCATCGAGGTGGGGCGCCCGGCGAACCTGTTGCTGCTGTCCGCGCCAGACGATTACGAGATGGTGCGCAGCCAGGGGCATGCGCTGGTGTCGGTACGCAGTGGCAAGGTGCTGATGCGTAGAACACCTGCCAGGGTTGAACACTACACCTGACGCTAGCTGCGACAGCGTTTTGCAGCGCCCCGCCGGCTTGAAGCCGAGCGGGGCGCTTTGCTGTCTGGCGTACTGTTTTATCCCCTTGCACAGCCTCCATGACCCACTCACATGCGATAAGCCGTGATTATTCTACCATAGGAAATGTTTGCACGGGCAATTGCTTGTCGCCATAATTGGTATGTAATTACATGGTACATAACACGGTACAAAATCGTAGGAGCAAGCATGGCCCGGGGCGGTATAAACAAGGTTGTAGTGCAGCAGGCGCGTCAGGCGCTGATTGCCCGGGGCGAAAACCCCAGCATCGATGCGATACGTATCGAGCTGGGTAACACCGGCTCCAAGACCACGATTCACCGCTACCTGAAAGAGTTGAACGGCCAGCAGCCTGTGGCCTCCGAGGGCGGCATTGCGCTGAGCGACGTGCTTAGCCGAATGGTCGGGCAACTGGCCACCCAGTTGCAGGACGAGGCCGACCTGAAGATCGAGCAGGCCGAAAGCGCCTTCACTCGGCAGCGCGAACAACTGGAGTCACAACTGGCCATTGCCCAGCAGGCACTGGCTGCGGCGCATCAACAGCATCAGATCGATGTGGCCGCACTGGCCGCCGAATCGGAAAAACTGCTTTCCACCCAAAGCACCCTGCAGGCCGAACAGCTGCGCAGTGCCAGCCTCAACCAGTCGCTGGGCGAGATGCAGGTGCGCCTGGCCGACAAGGACGAGCAGGTCAAGTCACTGGAAGACAAGCACCGTCATGCCCGCGATGCGCTGGAGCACTACCGCAACGCCAGCCGCGAACAACGTGAGCAGGAACAGCGCCGCCACGAAGCGCAGCTGCAACAAGTGCAGGTGGAGGTGCGTCAACTGCAGCAGGGCATGATCGTCAAACAGGACGAGCTGACCCGCCTGCACCGCGACAACGAGCGCTTGCTGGGTGAACATCGCCAGGCCGCCAGCGCCTGCAGGGCGCAGGATGAATTGCTGGAGCAGCGTGATGCGCAGATTCAGGGCTTGCGCACGATCCTGGCCCAGGCGCAGGGTGCCAGCGAGGAAATGCGCCGGCAGCTGGATATGCAGGTACAGAGCCTGGAGACCAGGCGCGAATTGTGCGCGGAACAGGCTCGGCAACTCCAGCGGCTCGAGGAACAACTGAAGGAGCGTGATCAAGCGTTGGTTGAATGCCGCGCTCGGCTAGCTGTGAATGCAGATTAATCAAACTTTTCACCGCCGGTGGTTTCTTCCCTAGACACTCACCGGAGATAGCCTCATGCCCGAACCAGAACAGCCAGGCAAACATCCCCAAGGGCCTCATTCGTCCGAGCAGGCGAACAGAAGCGAGGACTTGGGTTTCGATCCCGATTCACCCGATGTGGAAGATCCACAAGTCGACCCGCAAGGGCCTGCCAAGCCACCGCGGGACGTCGAAAAACACCCATGAAGTTGGCATTGTCGCAAAGGGCCGCGCAGCGGCCCCTGCGATCAAGACGGCATTGCTCGGGGCAGGCTGGCTCGAGCCCTTGGCCAGGCAAGCCCCGCTCACACGACTCAGGGCTCTGCCTGCCTGGCTGCCTCCACGCCCGCAGCCGAGAGTTTGATCGGATAGTTCACGCTGATCTGGTGGTCGCTGCCAACCGCCACGCTGCCATCCTGGATCAAACCGGCCTCCTGCAGCGTTTTCAGCATGCCGGCAACGGCTTTCTCGCCCCGGTAGTTGTCCAGCACCTCCTTGCCCAGCCCTTGGGGGTGTGCGTGCAGCAGGCGAGTCAGCACTTCGGCTTTCAATGCATCGTTACTCATGGCGGGCCTCACTTGCCGTGTTTGGCCTGAAGCGCCTTGGCATGCTCCAGATGCTGTTCGAGCTTGGGCAGGGTTTCACTGGCGAAGGCCTTCAGTTCAGCCTTGTCGGACGATGCCGCTTCCTTCTTGAACAGCTCCACCGCCTTTTCGTGAGCGTCGACCTGGTTGTTGACGTAGGACTTGTCAAACGACTCCTCCCGCCATTCCAGGATCATTTTCTTGACCTTGTCGGTTATGGCCGCTTCGTCAGGTACGGAAATGTCGAGCTTGCGAGCGATGTCGCCAAGCTTCTGGTTGGCTTGCGTGTGGTCGGTGACCATCTGCTGGGCGAAGGTCTTGATTTCGGCATTCTGAGTTTTTTCCAGAGCCAGCTTGCCGGTTACCACTTCGGCAATACCGGCCTCGGTGGCCGCTTCGACGAAGTCATCGGAACTTGCCGCCATCGCGTGTACCGATGCCAAGCCCAATACCATGGAAAAACCGACGCGCTTGATGAAGAGACTGCTCATGCTTCACTCCTTAAACCGTGGCGCGACCTCAGTGTCGCGTACGGTTGAGGGTGAACGGGGGGCAAAGGTTTAATCTTTTTCCTGGCCGGCTGCGTGCAGATGGTGCTCAACTATAGTGAAAGGCGGCGAACGCGGTATGGCTAGGGATTTCAATGTGTGCAGCCAGGAAACAGGATGAAGACGGGCTCTTCGCGCTAACCGGCGAGGGCCGCGCCGTGGCGCTTTTCCGCCTGGTACTGGCGTTCATGCTGGTGGTGATGCTGGCCTTCGTCGTGGTGGAAGGCTGGCGTATCTGGCGCGATTACCGGCACGCCTTCACCAATGCCGAGAACATGGTCACCAACCTGGCCCGGGCCACGGCGCAGCATGCCGAAGACGCCATCCGCCAGGTCGACGCCATTACCGCGGCGCTGGCCGAGCGCCTGGAAGGCGACGGCTTCGAGCATATCGACCGGCCGCGCCTGCATACCTTGCTGGTGCAGCAGAAAAGCATCATGCCGCAGCTGCACGGGTTGTTCGTGTATGGTCCGGATGGCAGCTGGATCGTGACTGACCAGGAGGTAGTCCCGCCCAATGCCAACAATGCCGACCGCGACTACTTCATCTACCACCGCGACCATCCCAACCGCGGGATACACATCGGCTCGGTGGTGCGCAGCCGTTCCACTGGCGACCTGATCATCCCCATTTCACGGCGCCTGCAATATGCCGATGGCAGCTTCGCCGGGGTGTTGCTGGGCACCATCAAGGTGGAGTGGTTCGTGCGCTACTACGGGGACTTCAAGATCGACGAACGCGGCGCATTGGTACTGGCCAAGCGCGACGGCACCATCCTGGTACGGCGGCCGTTCGTCGAGCAGGTGGTGGGCCGCAGCCTGAGCAGCAGTGAAATTTTCCGCCTTCACCTGCCGCATGCAAGCGAAGGGGTGGCCGAAGCGGTCGCCGTGGTGGACGGCACACCACGGCTGTATGGCTATCGAGCGCTGGCCAGCTACCCGTTGGTGGTGGAAGCGGGCTTGTCGCGGGAGTCGATCGTCGCGCCGTGGCGGCACGATGCGATCAAGTCGGTGGCGGTATTGCTGCTGTTGCTGGTGGGGCTGGCGGCCTTTGGTGGCGTGGTGTTGCGCCAGTTGCGCGAGCGTATTGTCATCGAGCGGGCGCTGCACCAGGCACATCAGACCCTGAAGGCTCTGGCACTGACCGACAGCCTGACCGGCCTGGGTAACCGCCGACGGCTGGATGCAGTGTTCGAGTCGGAGCTGCGCAGGGCACGACGCAAGGGCTATCCGCTGGCGCTGGTGATGCTCGACCTGGATTACTTCAAGGCCTACAACGACCGTTATGGGCACCCCGCGGGCGACCAGTGCCTGCGGCGCTTTGCCGAGGTGCTGCAGCAGGCGCTGAAGCGGCCGGCCGACCTGGCTGTGCGCTATGGTGGCGAGGAGTTCACACTGCTGCTGCCCGATACCGATGCTCGCGGGGCGGAGCTGCTGGTGCAGGAGGTGCAACAGCTGTTGCGCCGGCAGCTGCTGGAGCATGTGGGCAGCCCACTTGGCCGGGTGTCGTTCAGTGCGGGGATTGCTGTGGGTGACCTGGCGCGAGAGGGGGTGACGGCCGAGCGCCTGATGGCCGCGGCGGATGCGGCGCTGTACCAGGCCAAGCGCCAGGGGCGGGATGGGTATTGCCTGGCAGAAAGTTCGGTAGTGGGTGTAAATGAATGAAAGCCCGGGTTGCCTGTACCGGCCCCGGGGTCTAGTTATCTACACCAAGGCGCATCGCACAACGGCCCTCAAGCCCATGGGCACGCTCGCCGGCCAGAATCTGCTGCAAGCGAGCATCCAGCAGCCCCTCATCAATCACCTCGAACCCCAACCGCGCATAGAACGGCGCATTCCACGGCACATCGGCAAAGGTGGTCAAGGTCAGCTCCCGCGCCCCCGCCTGGCGCGCCGCATCGGCCACCTGCAGCAGCAGCTTGCGCCCTACACCTTGCCCCTGGGCCTCCAGGCGTACCGAAACTTCATGAAGGTGCAGCGCCTGAGCCTCGAGCCGGGCACAGGCAAACCCCAGAATGCACCCATCCAGGTCTTCGACCACCCAGCTACCGCCTGCGTCGACAAACGCCCGGTGTGCCTCGCAATCCATCACGTCACCCTGCGCCAGCCAGGCCAGTGCCGGCCAGGCGGCAAAGGCCTGCGCAGCCGAGCGTTCGACGCCCGGTAGCCATTGAATGTCTTGATCGAGGGTAGGGCGAATGCGCATGAAGAAGTCCTTTCGTTCTAGTCTGTAGCCAGTACCTGCGGCTGCAATTGCCAGCGCACCGAGCTTACACCTTTCTCCAGGCTGACCCGGCTGACCAACTGCTCCAGTTGCGCTGGCGCCTGCGCGGTGCCCAGCAGTTCGGCGCGCACTTCCAGGCGTGCGGGGTTCGCCAGGTCTTCGCTGTGCAGTGACTGCAGCCTCAGCTGCGGGTCGCCCAGGCTTTGCAACATCAGGCTGCGGACCTGGATCTCGTCCTCGGCGCGGCAGACGATGCGCACCTCGAAATGCTGCTCTACCTCGCTGGCCGGCACCACGTCCTGGCGGTCCAGGCGCTGGGCAATATCGCGCAACAGGATATTGGCGCACAGCACCGCCAGGCTACCCAGCGTCGCTTCCAGCAGCAGCCCAAGGCTGCACAATACGCCGACCGCGGCCGTGCACCACAGAGTGGCGGCGGTGTTCAGGCCACGCACGTTGAACCCGTCGCGCATGATCACGCCGCCACCGAGAAAACCGATGCCCGACACCACATACGCGGCGACACGCGATGCGTCGGTCGGCGCCATGCCCGGCACCGCTTGGGTCATCAGCACGAACAGGGAGGCACCGGTGCTAACCAGTGCATTGGTGCGCAGCCCGGTCAAGCGCTGGCGCAATTGACGCTCGGCGCCACTCAGCGCCCCTAGCAGCAAAGCGATGCTGACGCGCAGCAGAAATACTTTCCAATCCATAGCAAACCTCTTCCACGGGCACGCGCCCGCATGAACGCCATCAGCTGGCGTGGTTGAAAAACCAGAAAATGCGCAGGACCATGGAGGGGAAGGAAGAAAAGGAGGGTTACAAGAAACCACCGTCTTGCCAGGCCGGCCAGACAGTGCAGGACACTACCTGACTAGCGCGCCACGTGGGCCTGTCGCATGCGACTGGGGCTACTGTCCAATGCAGGGCTCCTGTTCAGGGATGCAAAATTGCGTCGCGGACCTTACGCCCCGTCGCAGGCCAGGTCAAGGGTGAAAACATGACAATGGGTTCATCCGCACCGGGCCTGCAACCGGTCACGCCTGCATGGAAAAAAACGCGGGCAATCGGTACCCTTGCGCCTTCCCTTGCCATCCCCCGGACCGTTCCATGCTGTTCAATCTCGCCGTACTGTTCGGCACCCTGGTGGCCATGGAGGGCGTTGGCACGCTGGCTCACAAGTACATCATGCATGGCTGGGGCTGGTGGCTGCATCGCTCGCACCATGAGCCGCAATTGGGCATGCTCGAAACCAATGACCTGTACTTGGTGGCCCTGGGGCTGATCGCTACGGTGCTGGTGGCCCTGGGCAAGGGTGGTCATGCGCCCTTGCAGTGGGTGGGCGGCGGGGTGGCGGGGTATGGCGTGCTGTATATCGTGGCCCATGATGGGTTCTTTCACCGGCACTGGCCACGCAAGCCACGGCCGGTCAACCGCTACCTCAAGCGCCTGCACCGCGCGCACCGGTTGCACCATGCGGTGAAAGGGCGTACGGGGAGTGTGTCGTTCGGGTTTTTCTATGCACCGCCGTTGAAGGTGTTGAAGCAGCAGTTGAAGCGTAAGCGCAGCCAGTCGTGACAGGGACTTGCATCTGACTCGTGTGAGCAGCCCTCCATGATGGAACTGCATATGACCCATTGAGTCAGCACAGACCCTGTGGGAGCGGCTTCAGCCGCGAACACCGGCGCAGCCGGTGCCACGCACAAGGTTGGATTCTTCGCGGGTGAACCCGCTCCCACAGGGTACGTGGAGCGCTTGCAAAGGCCATCAGTTAACCGTTTCCCCCTTGGGCTGCGCCGCCACATGCCCGCGGCTCACCCACCAGCCAAACGCCGCTGCGGTGAAGAACATGATCAGGCTGTACAGCGCCGCCGGCACCGCCATGGTGGCGTTGTTCAGCAGCGAAGGGCTCAATGCCAGGGCAATCGCCAAGGTGCCGTTGTGTATGCCGATCTCCATGCCGATGGCAATCGCCTGGCGCTTGGGAATGTTCAGCAGGCGCGGCACCCAGTAGCCTACGCCCAGGCTCAGCAGGTTGAACAGCAGCGCGGCCAGGCCTACCACCGGCGCGTACGCAACCACGGTCTGCCAGTCCTTGGCCAGCGCCAGAACGATGGTGAACGCCAGGAACAACGCGGCCACCAGCTTCATCGGCTTTTCCATGCGCGCGGCAAAAGCGGGTGCGAAGCGGCGAATCAGCATGCCCAGCGCTACCGGCAGCAGGACGATGGCGAACACCTGCATCACCTTGGCAAACTGCAGCGGTATGGCCTGGTCCGATGCCATGAACCAGCTCAGCGACAGGTTCACCAACAGTGGCATGGTCAGGATAGCGATCAGCGAGTTGACCGCCGTCAGGGTGATATTCAATGCCACATCGCCATGGGCCAGGTGGCTGAACAGGTTGGCCGTGGTGCCGCCTGGCGACGCGGCCAGCAGCATCAGCCCCACTGCCAGGGCCGACTCCAGGCCAAAGCCGTTGGCGATCAGGAAGCACACCAGCGGCAGCAGCAGGATCTGGCAAACCAGGCCTGTCACCACTGGCTTGGGGTACTTCACCACGCGAGCAAAGTCGGCCAGGGTCAGTGATAACCCGAGGCCGAGCATGATGATGCCCAGGGCCAGCGGCAGGAAGGCGGTGAGCAAAGGCGAGGCGGTCATGGGCGGTCTCTCGGGCGAAGGATCGGGAGGAGTGTAGGTCGGCCCTGATTGATAGCTAATTGCAAAGCGCCAGCACTTGGTAACCGTTTATTACCAAGCGCAGCGGCTGGCGAGGCTGTATGCCGCGTTGCAGTGGGCCTGCAGGCGCAGTAGCATTCCTTTTTTTACCAAGGATTTTCCTGTCATGCCGTTCCAGCAAGGTCTGCTTGCCACCCCGGTGCCGGCTCACGCCCGTCACCTGTTCTTCGCCCTGCAGTCGCCCGAGGCCCTGCCTGCCGCCCTGGATGCCTTGCTGCCGCAGGTCGATGGCGTACAGTTGATCCTGGGTGTCGGCGCCCCGCTGGCCAAGGCCCTGGGCCGTGAGGTACCTGGCTTGCGCGCCTTCCCTCAGCTGGATGCTGCAGTGGAGAACCCCAGTACCCAACACGCCCTGTGGCTGTGGCTGCGTGGCAACGAGCGGGGCGACCTGCTGCTGCGGGCCCAGGCCCTGGAGCTGGCATTGGCTCCGGCCCTGCGCCTGGCCGATAGCGTCGACGGCTTCCTGCACCGCGGCGGCCATGACCTGACCGGCTATGAAGACGGCACCGAAAACCCGGTGGACGAAGCGGCCGTGCAGGCGGCCATTGGCGCCGATGGCGCAAGCTTTGCCGCGTTCCAGTTGTGGAAGCACGACCTCGAGTACTTCAAGTCGCTGCCCCAGGCCGACCAGGACAACATCATCGGTCGCCGCCTGAGCGACAACGAAGAGCTCGATGACGCCCCCGAGTCGGCCCATGTCAAGCGCACGGCCCAGGAAAGCTTCGAACCAGAGGCGTTCATGGTCCGTCGTTCGGTGGCCTGGGCAGACCAACGCGGCGCTGGCCTGGCCTTCGTGGCTCTGGGGCACAGCTTCGATGCGTTCGAGGTACAGCTGCGGCGCATGAGCGGCCTGGAGGACGGCATCATCGACGGCCTGTACCGCTTCAGCCGGCCACTGACCGGTGGGTATTACTGGTGCCCGCCCATGAGCGAGACGGGTGTCGACCTGCGCCTGCTGCTACAAGCCTGATCGCTAAACATCCAGCTTGGGCTTGCTGGCCGCCAGAAGCCGGCAAGCCAGCTCCCACCTCGACCACACCGGCCTCAAGCCATGGGCAAATACCTGTAGGAGCGGCCTTGTGTCGCGATGGGGCGCGAAGCGGCCCCAGGTTTTCAGCTTCGCAGCAAAGATTGCCGGGGCCGCTGCGCGGCCCATCGCGACACAAGGCCGCTCCTACAAGGGCCAGTGCTGGCTTGAAGAGATTTCCAAGACAGTTGCTCCCACCTCGACTGCGTTGCCATCGGCAGATCCAGCTGGCTCGCTATCGCGCGACTGACAGGCGCGCCAAATATGCTGATGCCGCTTATTTAATGCCGCTGGTCAGAACGCTTCGCATTAAACCGAATCCGCCGAAATGACTGAACTCCCAACAGGTGTACGGCAGGTAATGCCGTGCATTCCGAAGTCATACGAGGTTTAAGACCATGGCCAACAAAGAGAACAGCCGCACCGGCAACCAGCAAGGCAGCCAGGGTGGCAACAAGAACCCGGGCAACTTTGCCAATGACCGCGAAAAAGCCTCCGAAGCTGGGCGCAAGGGCGGCCAGCACTCCGGTGGTGGCCGTACCAGCGAATCGGGCCGCAAGGGCGGCCGTTCGTAAGTGAGGCTACGCAGTGCCCGGGTGATCGGGCACTGCGATTTTGCACAGAAGGAGAACCCCATGCGATTGATCCCTCTGATAACCCTGGTGGGCGCGCTTGGCTTGCTGGGTGGCTGTTTTGACCGGGACAACGATCACCCGGCGAAGGATGCCGACCAAAGCAAACCCTCCCTGCAGATGCAGCAACCCGACGACAAACCTGCTTCACAACCTGCGCCAGACCCTGAACCGATGCCTGGTCAGAAACCCAGCCAATAAAATGCGGACAAGGACTACGGCATGACGGTAATGACCCGCAAGACCGACGCGGTGATACCGGCTTCGGCAAATGGGCCAAGCCTGAAGGAGCGCTACCAGAGGTTGCTCGTGGGCGACGACAGCACGAGCACTGCATGGCTGGGCGAACAGTTGGCACACGCGCAGCGTTTGCCAGATGACTTGCCTGCAGACCCTGCTGAGCTGGAAGCCTGGAGCGCTCGCCACGCAAGCGGGGTGGCTGAAGCCTACGCCAGTTACCTCGAGCAACGCCGCCAAGGCGCACCACGGCGCTATTTTGCCAACCGCGCCCAGGCGTTGTGGTTCCTGCAGCAGGTGGCACCGACCAAGGCAGTGGACGGTGCATGGTTGCACAGTACCTTGCGACACTGGCGGGATCCGCGCTATCACGGCCTGATTCGCACCTACATGGAAGAACTGGGCAGCGGCGACCCGCGCTGCAACCATGTACTGATCTACCAACGGCTGTTGAGCCGGCTGGGTTGCCTTGAACTCCCTGAACTGGATGACCAGCGTTACCTGCAAGGCACCTTGCAATTGGCATTGGGGCGCCACGGCGATGAATTTCTTCCCGAGGTGATCGGCTACAACCTGGGCTATGAACAGCCACCGTTGCATTTGCTGATTACCACCTACGAACTGGCGGAATTGGGCATCGATGGCCATTACTTCCAGCTCCACGTGACCATCGACAACGCGGCCAGCGGGCATGCGCATCTGTCCATTCAGGCGCTGCGCCAACTATGCCCGCTCGACGACACTGGTCAGTTCTACCAGCGGGTGCGCAGCGGGTACCGCTTGAACGACCTGGGGCTCGATACCTCCAGCCTTATCAGCAGCTTCGACCTTGAATTCGAACTGCTGTCGGCACTAGAACAAAAGCGCAATTTTGGCCGATTCATGCATTCCGACCATTGCCGCTTGCAAAAGCGCACCGTCAACCAGTGGCTGGCCGAGCCCGGCGCCATGCCCGCGTTCGTGCAGGCTCTGCAGACGCAAGGCTGGATCCGCCGTGGTGAAGCGCCCACCAACAGCCGCTGGTGGGCGCTCATCGACGGCCCTTCGGCACCGATGTATGGCGTGTTCACGGCGTATGAAAAACAACTCTGGCACGACTGGATCGCGGCAGGCTGGCAAGCACGGGGTCGTCGCGTGCTGCCAGGCAGCTGGGAGGTGCAAGTGCAATTGGATGATACGCCTGCGAATCCTGCCCCGGACGCCGATATCGAAACGTTGATCGACACGATGTCCGGTAACCGCCATGCGACACCGGAAGGATTGCTGGCCACCCGGCGCTATTTGCGTGCTACCGGCCTGATCCAGGAGGTAACCCGCTGATGCTGCTCGATCCCCAACAAATCCAGGCTGACCAGGCAATGCTGCAGTTGGGCAAGCGCCTGCGTGCCGACGGCTACCGCTTCACCTGTGTCACCCCGGCAACCCATGCGCGCGTTAATGCGCGCCCGGAAGCTGGGCAGGCCAGGACAGTGCGCGATGTATTCGGCTGGAGCCGTCCGTTCCGTTCGTCACTGGTTTCTGCCGACGAGCTGGAACAAATGCGGCTGGCCCAAGTGCTCAAGGAGCACGGGGACATGCTGATCAGCACCGTGCGCTGGTCGACTATCGACGACCTGCTGCTGGTGCACTCTGCGTACCCCACCCAAGAAGCCGACGCGGTGTTTCTCGGCCCGGACAGTTACCGTTTCGCCCAGGTCATCCACGATCATCTGCAACGCACCCCGAAACGTGTCGAGCATGCCGTGGATATTGGTTGCGGCACAGGTGTGGGCGCCTTGCTGATTGCGCGTGCGGCGCCCCATGCCCATGTCAGCGCCGTGGATATCAACCCGCTCGCGCTGCGTTACACAGCGATCAACGCAGCTTTGGCGGGGCTGAGCAACGTGTCCGTGGAACCGAGTGATCTGCTCGGCGGCATTACCGGGCTGTTCGACCTTATCATTGCCAACCCGCCGTACATGCTGGATGCCGGTGAGCGTACCTATCGGCATGGCGGTGGTTCGCTCGGCGCGCAGCTGTCGCTGCGGATCGTCGAACAAGCCTGCGAGCGGCTGGGCTCAGGAGGCACGCTACTGTTGTATACCGGCGTGGCGATAATCGAAGGCCGGGACGCCTTGCTCGAAGCCATCCGCCTGCGCCTGGCGGGCCCGGAATGGTCCTGGGTGTATCGGGAAATCGACCCGGATGTGTTTGGCGAGCAACTGGACGAACCCGGTTACGAACAGGTCGAGCGCATCGCCGCGGTGGTGCTCACAGTCACCCGCAACAGCTGACGCAGCATGGCCCGACCCTGCACATTCGGCATCGAGGAAGAATACCTGCTGGTGAACCTGGACACAGGGCAGGTACCGGCCGCTCCTTCGCCAGCCGTAGTGGGGCGTTGCCGGGAGGCCTTGGGCCAGCATTTTGCCCAGGAAATGTTCCGCAGCCAGATCGAAGTGGCCTCGCCTGTGTTCGCCAACCAGTTCGAGGCACGCGAGTTCTTCCAGCACAGCCGCGAGCGGTTGAACACGGTGCTGGCCGAAGAGGGCATGGGCCTGTACGGTGCGGCCAGCCATCCCAATGCTGCCTGGCTGCGGCAGAAACCGGCTACCCCGGCGCATTACCGGCAATTGTTCGCTGACTACCGGCATGTAGCGCGGCGCAGCCTGCTCAACGGCCTGCATGTACACGTGGGCGTACCGCCAGGCTGCGACCGCATGCAACTGATCAACCGTGTATTGGGCTGGCTGCCCTTGTTGTTGGTGCTGAGTACGTCATCGCCGCTGTGGGCAGGCCAGTGCACGGGCTACATGAGCTACCGTCGGGTGATTTGCGGGGAGTGGCCGCACATGGGCTTGCCTGAGCCTTTGCCGGACTGGGCCGCCTACGAGCGCTACCGCGCATTGCTGCAACGCACCGGGTCGCTGGCCGTGGATGGCGACTTCTGGTGGGCGATCCGGCCTTCGCGGCGCTTCCCCACGGTCGAGTTGCGCATCTGCGATGGCTGCCCGCGCCTGGAGGACGCACTGTGCATCGCTGCGCTGTTTCGCCACCTGGTAGAACATAGCGTCATGTACCGGCATGACCCAGTGGCCTGCAGCCGCGAGCAGCGCTGGATCACCCAGGAAAACTACTGGCGCGCAATGCGCCATGGGCGCCAGGGCGATTTCATCGGCCTGCATGAGCAACAGCCGGTCACGGCAGAAGGTTGGTTGGCCCAGTTGCAGGAGCAATTGCCGGTCGATACGGCAGATGCCGAGCGTGCCTTCCACCATGCACGACACCTGTTGCGCCAAGGCACCCATGCCGACCAGCAACTGCAGTGCCTGGCCCAGGCCAGCGCTGCCGGCCTGGGCAGGGCGCAGGCGTTACGGGCGGTAGTGGCCGCCGGGGCTTGCAATTAGCCGGGGTTGGCCGAAAATGGCCGCGCCTTTCGCAGCCACTCGGAACCACCCGCGCCATGATGCTGATCAAGCAGTTCCCCGACATCTCCCTGGACGACACGTTGTTTGTCTTCGCCCTCGAAGCCGAGGCCGGCGATGTATTCGCTGACCTCGACACCGTGTTCACCGGCATCGGCAAGGTCAATGCTGCCATCGCCCTGACCAAGGCGATTGCCGCACGCAGGCCCAGGCTGATCGTCAACCTTGGCTCGGCCGGCAGCCAGCGGCATGGAAAAGGCGAGGTGGTGTGCTGCACCCGCTTCGTGCAGCGCGACATGGATGTGACCCCGCTGGGCTTTGCCCGCTACCAGACGCCTTTGTCGGACATCCCGGTGGTGTTGGAGCACGGGGCGCAGATCCCCGGCCTGCCCCTGGAAACCTGCGGCAGTGGTGACAGCTTCGAAATCAACCATGGCGATGCACCTTACGACGTAGTCGACATGGAAGCCTACGTGCTGGCGCTGATCGCACGTAGCGAAGGCATTCCGTTCGTGTGCCTGAAATACATTTCCGATGACGCCGGCAGTGACGCAGCGCAGGACTGGGCGGTGCAGGTACACCTGGCCGCCGAGGCTTTCAGGCGGGTGCTGTTCAGCCAGGCGTGACTGCTAGCTTGATTGGGGCTGCTTTGCAGCCCTTCGCGGGCTTGCCCGCTCCCACAGGAACCGCGCATATCCTGAGCATGGCACCAAACCTGTGGGAGCGGGCGAGCCCGCGAAGGGCCGCAAAGCGGCCCCAACAGTCCTGAAACGTGCCTTGGCCTGATATTCGGTCATTGGAACTCAGGCAGACAGTACTAGTCTTAATGTGTGGGAATATTTCCCACGCAAAGATGCTGACTGGCTCTGAAGGATCGTGCGAAAACTGAAGCTGCTCGCTGACACTGCAGATCTATGGCCGCGCCGGTTGGCTGTCCGCTCCATGAGCGGTTGCGAACTCATTGGTCATTGCGTTCGATACGGAGATGACGACGCAACTCCAAGCGGAGGTGCATCATGTTGCTCAAGAAATGTTTGTTGGCATTGGCAATAGGTGGCGTCCTGTCGGCATCGACCGTCCTGGTGCCCGCCTACATCGGTAGTTTCTCCAGCGTGTATGCCAAGGACGGTGGCGGCGGCGGTGGTCACGGCGGCAGTGGCGGTGGCGGTGGCTCTGGAGGTGGCGGCGGTCACGGCAGTGGCGGCGGTGGCTCTGGAGGCAGCGGTGGTCACGGTGGTGGCAGCGGTGGCTCTGGAGGCGGTGGCGGTCACGGTGGCGGCAGCGGTGGCTCTGGAAGTGGTCACGGTGGTGATGGTGGTGGCGGACATGGCGGCCCGGGTGGCGGCGATGGTGACCATGGTGACCATGGTGACCATGGTGACCGTGGTGGCATGGCCGGCAGAGCCCCAGGCGATGCGCATGACAACGACAACGACAACGACAACGATGCGGCAGATGCCGCCAGGGACGCAGCCCGAAACGATGCTGATGCAGCGCGGGACGCTGCCAGGGCTGAAGCAGATGCCGCCCGGGATGCGGCAAAAGCTACTGCAGATGCCGCCAGAGACGCTGCCCGAGCCGAGGCGGATGCAGCCCGCGACGCTGCAAAAGCGGCTGGCTTGGCAGGCGCAGATGAAGCCAGAGACGCTGCCAGGGACGCGGCAGATGCCGCCCGGGACGCAGCCAGAAACGAAGCTGACGCGGCCAGAGATGCAGCCAGGGCAACTGCTGATGCTGCCAGGGACGAAGCCAAAGTCGCTGCCAATGCAGCCAGGGACGCTGCCAAGGCGGATGTGGACGACGCGCCAGATGCCCCTGATGCACCGGACGCACCGGATGTCGACGCAGTCGAGGCACGGAATTAGTCGCTCTGAGTGACGTATCGACCGCTGGTCGGTGTATTGACCAGTCGGAAAAAACCATCGATGGCGGTTCACCTCGAAAACGGTAGAGCGGCCTTCGCGGGCTTGCCCGCTCCCACAGGACTACCACCCGTTTCAAGACCTGTGGCAGCGGGCAAGCCCGCGAAGGGCCGATACCGGTTTCACCAGAGGAGTGACCCCCATGCCCAACAAACCCCACGACCAGTTCAGCATGCAGAACCCGCTGACCCAGTACCCGCACCCACCGTTCCCGGCCCAAGGCCAGCCAGCGCCGGGGCTGGATGCCAACATGCAGCCCGAGCCGGACCACGGCGAAACCACCTACAAGGGCTTTGGCCGCCTGGCAGGGCGCAAGGCGCTGATCACCGGTGCCGATTCCGGCATCGGCCGGGCAGTGGCCATCGCCTTTGCCCGCGAGGGTGCCGACATTGCCCTCAATTACCTGCCCATCGAACAACCCGACGCCCGTGAAGTCATCAAGCTGATCGAAGCCGAAGGCCGCAAGGTGGTGGCCATTGCCGGTGACCTGAAGGATGAGCAGTTCTGCAAGGAACTCGTCGACCAGGCCCACGAGCAGCTCGGCGGCCTGGACATCCTGGTCAACGTTGCCGGCAAGCAGGAAGCGCGCAAGGATATCAGCCAGGTCAGCCACGAGCAGTTCGACCACACTCTGAAAACCAACGTCTACGCGCTTTTCTGGCTTTGCCAGGCCGCAGTACCGCTGATGCCGGCGGGGGCGACCATCATCAACACCGCCTCGATCCAGTCCTACCAGCCTTCAGCCACCTTGCTCGACTATGCCACCACCAAGGCCGCGATCGTCGCTTTCACCAAGGCGTTGGCCAAGCAGGTAATCGAGCGCGGTATCCGCGTCAACGCGGTGGCCCCGGGGCCCATCTGGACCGTACTGCAGCCCAGTGGCGGCCAACCACCGGAGAAAATCCCCGAATTCGGCGCGCAAACACCGATGAAGCGCCCGGGGCAGCCCGCCGAGTGTGCGCCGGTGTATGTGTTGCTGGCCAGCCAGGAGTCCAGCTACATCACCGGGGAGGTGTTCGGCGTGACGGGCGGCAACCCGCTGCCGTAGGGCAGGGCGGCTAAACCTTCGCCGCCCGTTGCAGTCGATTCAAGTATTGGCAGGCAACCCTGGGAGCACCTCCAATGGCTAGGGCAATCTGGAAAGGCGCCATCAGTTTCGGCCTCGTGCACATACCCGTGGCCCTCAATACCGCGGTGCGCACCGAGCGAGTCGATTTCGACTGGCTCGACAAGCGCAGCATGGAGCCGGTCGGCTACAAGCGGGTGAACAAGGTCACCGGCAAGGAAATCGACAAGGACAACATCGTCAAGGGCGTCGAGTTCGAGAAGGGCCGCTACGTGGTAATAAGCGAAGAGGAAATTCGCAAGGCCAGGCCCGAGGCGACCCAGACGATCGACATCTTTTCCTTCGTCGAGGCCGGCGAGATTCCGCTGCAGTACTTTGACACGCCGTACTACCTTACCCCGGACCGTCGTGGCGGCAAGGTGTACGCCTTGCTGCGCGAAACCTTGGCGAAGACCAACAAGGTGGCGCTGGCCACGGTGGTGCTGCACACCCGCCAGCACCTGGCGCTGTTGCGGCCGCTCGACGACGCGTTGGTGATGATCACCCTGCGCTGGCCCGAGGAAGTGCGCGGGCTGGAAACACTGGAGCTGGACAGCAGTGTGACCGAGGCCAAGGTGGACAAGCGCGAGCTGGATATGGCCAAGCGGCTGGTTGAAGACATGAGCGGGCAGTGGAAACCGGCGGATTACCAGGATGTATTCCGCCAGACCATCATGGACCTGGTGGAAGAGAAGGCCAGCAAGGGCAAGATCGAGACGGTGGAGAAGGGCGAGGCGACGGAAGCGGGGAAAGGTGCGGACATCCTCGACCTCACCGAACTGCTCAAGCGCAGCCTGGGTGGCAAGAAGCCGGCGAAGAAGACACGCAAAGCGTCGTGAAAGGAATCGTCACCGCAAACCAGCTCGCATGGAACTGCACATAACGCGGGGCCCCTATGGGAGCGGCTTTAGCCGCGAACACCGGCGCAGCCGGTGCCATGCACCGCGTTGAATTCTTCGCGGCTAAAGCCGCTCCCACAGGCTGCGCGTGAGGGTTGCTGGCTCATGTTCTGCCTACCCGGTACAGCCTTGTCAAACCTCCGCCTGCAGCCCCGCCAGATAATCGCCAAACCCTTCGCGGGCGCGGCTGTCGCGCCGGCTGCTGGTGGCCACGCTGTGCCTGGCGGTCCATACGATCTGCGCGCCACTGGCCTGCAGGGCGCTGACCAGCTGCACGTCTTCATGCGCTGCCAGAGGCTGGAAACCACCCACCCGATCATAGGCGTCGGCACATACGCCGAGGTTGGCCCCATGCACATGCCGATGCCCTTCACATGCCTGGTAACGGCTGTGGTACAGCTTGCGCAAGGCCGCTGTGTGCCAGGGTTGCCAAGACTCGACATGTACCGTTCCGCATACCACCTCGGCCCTGCAGGCCAGTTGCGACAGCAGCCAGTGCGCTGGTACCCGGCTGTCGGCATCGGTGCACGCCAACCACTGCGCGCCGCGCTCGACCATGTACGCTGCGCCAACCCGGCGGGCCATACCGACGTTGCCGGCATCCACCGTCAGTACCGGTACACCGAGGCGTCTTGCCACGGCGGCGCTGCCGTCGCTGCAGCGGTCCAGCACCACCAGCACCTCCACCTGGTGCCCCGCCTGCTGCGCCTGCTGGGCCGCGGCCAGTACTGCCCGCAGGCAGCGCCCAAGGCGCCGGGCCTCGTTGTGGGCCGGGATCACCACGGCAATCATGGGCAAGTCTCATCAAGGTCGACCACGCTGGGCTGAGCGGACCAGTACTCCAGCACGAAGTCCGCCTCGTCATGCTGCAACTGCAGATGCAGCGGAAGGTGCCGGGCCAGCATGCGGTGCACTTCACGCCCGTCTTGCGGGCAACCGGCGATGGGGTGCTTCCAGTGGCACGCCAGCAGCCCGCCATCGTAGGCCAGGCTGGCTACCGACTGCTCGATCACCTGCAACCAGTCGGTCGGGTCGAGGTAGTAACCCACCTCGCTCAACACGATCAGATCGAAGCGCCCACCCGGCCAGTCCGCCGGCAGCCGTGCCAGCTCCACCGAGACATTGCGCAGTCCAGCCAAGCGTTCACCGGCCAGTGCTACCGCGGTAGGGTCCAGGTCCTGGCACAACAGATTGGCACAACGCTCGGCCAGCAAGGCGCTGAGCTCGCCATTGGCACACGCCGGCTCGAACACCCGCTGGTAGCACTGGCGCGGCAGGCTGGCCATGACCAGGTCGCGCTTGCGCTTTTCGTACCAGCGGGTGCGAAAGGCCCAAGGGTCTTCACTGCTGGCGTACAGGTCAGCGAAATACTGTGGGTCGAGGCTCATGACAACTCCATTTACAGGAACACCAGTTCGAAAGGTTGCAGCAGACACTCCAGCAAGTTCGGCGGTAGTACGGGCGGGCGCGGGCCATCCGGCTCGAGTTGGCTGACATGTGCGGCCAGGGCCTTGCGCTTGCGGACCAGGCTGGCCTCGTCCAGCTGGATGCGGTGAGCGCGTGGCCATGGCAGGCGCGGGTCGTCCGGTTGCGCCCAGTGCCAGGCCCATACCGGTACTTCCAGGCATTGCACCTTGCGCATCCGGGCCGCCTGCGCCGCAGCCCGGCCGGCTGCCTCGTGGTCACAGTGGCCATCGCCGCTCCAAGTGGCCATCAGCAGGTCGTCAGGCCTGAGCAACTGGCTCAGGTGGTTGAGCAGGAACGCCTCGTTGCGCGGCAACGCGCCGTCCTTGAGGTGGAGCCGCCGCCAGTCCAGGCGGCCGAGGTCGAGGTCAAGCTGTTGCAGTGCATGGCGGCTTTCCAGCGGCCTTTGCCGGCGCAGGCGGTGTTCGCTCCAGTGGGCAGAGCCAGGGTGACTGGCTTCACCATCGGTCGCGGAGATCAGCACCAGGTCGTCTTCTCGGCCCTGGAAGCCTGCCAGCAGCCCGCCGGCCATGAGAATCTCGTCATCGGGGTGGGGAGCCAGCACTACCAGGCGACGGCCCGGTGGGCACAGCTGCTGCGGGGTGATCCAGGTAGCCCTGGCCAGGTGCGCGGCCTGCTGCCAGGCAGCCCACGGTGTACCGCTGTTCGCCTGGATCAGGTTCTCGCTCATAGCTGCCAGACTCCTGCCGGCTTTTGGGTCAACTGCTCACCGAGCGCCGCCAGGTCGCGCTCGGCATGGCTCTGGCGCAGGAACACCGGCAAGTCGGCGCTCAGCCGGGCAAAATGGTTGTCACGGCAGAAAGGAGAGGCGCCCAGCGCCCGGCCAACGTGGTGGATCACCTGTTCCACGGCCTGTTCCACCTGGGCGCGGGTGCGGCGCACTTCAAAGCTCGCGTCTGCGCCTGGCTGGCGGTCGATCCACGCCGCGCATTCGCGCAGTGCCGCCCTGGCGCCGTACAACGCCGCGTCGACCGCACCCAGGTGAGCATCGGCGTGTGGATCGGGGCGGGGGTTGCGACAGTGTTCGCGCAGGTAATCGGCCAAAGCTTCCGCGGCGCCGTACCAACAGGCCGCAATACCAGCACCGCCATGCCAGAAACCAGGGCGGGAGAGGTATTGCCCGGGGCGGCCGATGGCGATGCCAGGGGTATGGTTGAATTCGATTTCAACACTGGCGGTGGTGGCCATGCCGATGGCCTGCCAGCGTTCTATGGCAAGGCCCTGGCTAGGATGGGACAGTTCGATGGCCACCAACTGGGGCTGGTCGTGCTGGTCCCAGGCCGTGATCAGTGCCCGGTCGATCTGCAATGCGCCGGAACACCAGGCCTTGCGACCCTCCAGGCGAACCTGGTCGCCCTCACGGGCCACGATGCAGGCGCGGGCATCCGGCGGTTCGGCGGCCCAAACGCCCCATATACCCTCAGCGGCGTGGTGTGCCGCAGCGCATTCGGCAAGGATTGCCAACGCGTCGGTGTGGCCCTCGTACAGCTTGGCCAAGGCCAGGTCACAGCCTGCCACCCGGGCCAGGGTTTGCCAGCGCCGCAGGGTATTGCCCTGGCCGGGCAGGGGGAGCAGGTCGAGGTGGTCGGCTTGCAGTGCCTGGATCAGTTGCGGCAACTGGGTATCCAGGTTGAGCGGTTGCTGCCGCTCGCCGAAGGCACGCAGCAGGCGGTCGAGGTTGGTCAGGTCAAAATCCTGAACGATGCTCATGGGCTCGGCTCCTTGGTGAGGCGCTGCGGGCGTAGCGCTGCAGGCAAGCCGTCACCGGGCCAGCCCCAGTTGCTTGCGCATGCCTACGGTGATCGATTGCCTTGTCTTGGCATAATCGGCCCAGGGGTCGTCCACATCGCCCAGGCGTTCAAGCACGTTGCCGATGTTCCACTGGTTGGCGCTCTTGAGTTGCGGCAGTTCCTCGCGCCAGATCGGCACGGATACCGGCAGGCCTTCGCGGGCGCGCAGGGAATACGCGCAGGCGGTGGTCGCGCCTTTGCCATTGCGCAGGTAGTCGATGAAGATGCGCCCGATGCGATTTTTGGGCCCGGACACGGCACTGAGCCTTTCGGGGAACAGCCTGGCCAGGTAATCGACGATGCCGTGGCTGAACGCCTTGACTTCATCCCAGCCCGCCCGCCGGGTCAGCGGGACGACCAGGTGCATGCCTTTGCCGCCACTGGTCTTGAGGAATACCTTCAAGCCCAGTTCATCCAGAAGCGTCAGGGCCAGTTGGGTGGCCTCGTGCATGGCCTTCCACGGCAGTGCCGGGTCCGGGTCGAGGTCGAGGACGAAGCGGTCGGGCTTGTCGAAGTCCTTGTCGGTGGCGTTCCAGGTGTGCAGCTCGAGCATGTTCATCTGCACAGCACCCAGCAAGGTGTCGGCGCGGTTGATGACCATCGCCGCCTGGCCGGCCTCGGCCTTGTCGTAACTGAGCACGTTGGGTAGATGCAGCTGACCGGCGTTCTTCTGGAAGAACAGCTCCCCGGCCAGGCCGTCCGGCGCGCGCACCAGCGCGACCGGGCGGTCCTTGAGTTGGGGCATTATCCACTGGCTGACGGCGGCGTAGTACTCGGCGACTTCGCGCTTGGTAACGCCGCTGGTGGCGTCGACCACCCGCTCGGGGTGGGTCAGGCGCAGCTCGCCCAAGGCCTCGGGGGCCTTGGCCTGCTTGCGCGTGGGCAGGGTCTTGGCAGGCATGCTGCGCTCCAGGTCGATGGCGGTAGCCGGTTTGTCATCGCGCAGGCCGTGGAACACCGAATGGCGCACGATGCCGTCACGGGTCATCTGGGCATAGGCGACTTCGGCCAGCAGTTGCGGTTTCAGCCAGTGCACGCCCCGGGCTTCGGCCCCGGTGGGCGGGTTGGGCAGGGCCGGCCTGGCGATTTCCAAGGGTTTCAGCCGGGCATGGATGCTGGCCAGAGTGGTGGCACTGAAGCCGGTGCCGACCTTGCCGGCATAGCGCAACTCGCCGCTGCCGTTGTCGTGCAAGGCCAACAGCAGGGCACCGAAACCGCTGCGGCTGCCTTTGGGGTCGGTGTAGCCGACGATCACGAACTCCTGGCGTTGCTTGCACTTGAGCTTGATCCAGTCGGGGCTGCGGCGCCCACTGTAGGGGCTGTCGACGCGCTTGCCGATCAGGCCTTCGAGTTGCAGCCGGCAGGCACTGTCGAGCAGGGATTCGACGGGCTGGTCAAAGTCGGCGGAGTACTTGAGCAGGTCCGATTCGTTGTGTTCCAGCAAGTGCTGCAAGGTGTTGCGCCGGTCCTGCAGCGGCAACTGGCGCAGGTCCTGGCCGCCGAGGAAGGGCAGGTCGAACAGGTAATAGGTGATGTGCTCGTCATTCTCGGTGTCGAAGGCGTTCTGCAGCGCCTGGAAGTCCGCCGAGCCATTATCGTCGGCCACCACTACCTCACCGTCGAGCCAGGCCGAATCGATGCCCAGCGCACGCAAGGCGGCAACCTGCCGGGGCATCTTGCTGCTCCAGTCATGACCATTGCGGGTGAACAGGCGCACATCATTACCGTCGATGCGGGCAAGGATGCGATAACCGTCGAACTTGACCTCGTAGCGCCAGTCGCCATTGGGCGGGGAGTCGACCAAGGTCGCCAGTTGTGGCTGCAACTGCGCCGGCAACTGCACCTTCGGGGCTTTGCTGGGGGCCTTGCGACGTGGCGCGGCGGCCTTTTTTGCTGCCGGTTTGCGCGGCACCAGCGTGCGGTCGCTGAGCACGCTGTCGGGCTGGGCGTCGACAATGCTGTAGTCGGCTTCGCTGCGCGCCTGGCCGTCGTGCGACTTGACCAGCATCCACTGTTCCTTCTTGCCGGCCAGGTGGGTGCGGAACAGGTTCCATACACCGCCGAGCTTTTCGCCTTGCAGGCGGAAACGCAACTTGCCCTTGGCATAGGCCTCGCGCGCATCGCCTTCGGGTTCCCAGATGCCGCGATCCCAGACGATCACATCGCCTGCACCGTAATGGCCTTCGGGGATATGGCCTTCGAAGTCGGCGTAGTCCAGCGGGTGGTCCTCCACGTGCACGGCCAGGCGGCGCACCTTGGGGTCCAGCGACGGCCCTTTGGGGATGGCCCAGCTTTTCAGCGTGCCATCGAGTTCCAGGCGAAAGTCGTAATGCAGGTGGCTGGCATCGTGCTTCTGGATGCAGAACTGCAGTGCGTGGGCCCGCTTGCCACGGCTGCGCTTGCCGCTGGGCTCGGGCGTGGCATTGAAGTCGCGCTTGCGTGCATATTCCTGCAGGGGCTTGGCCATGGTGGGCTCCGGGCGGTTCGCAGTCTCTAGACTTTGTACGAAAAGTGCCTGCGCGACGATCATGCTGCGTTGAAAACAGGCACGGAATGCTCATTTACAACCCGTAAACTCCGCTTCCTCGCCTGTTTTCGCCTTGCCTGATCGCCGCTCGGCGACTTTTCATACAAACCCTAAGCTGGGAGGCAGCGGCCTGGGCGGTAGTTCAAAAAAACTCTGAATCTTCCAGCAGCAGGTGCAGTCGACCGAATGAAGCCACCTGACGGAGAAGGCACATGGCCCGAGCAGATGAACCGAAGCCGTATACCCCCAGCGAAATCGACGACACCGAAGACCGCATGGGCAGCGTGCATGAACTGGACTTCGACGAGCGCCTGGACGAGCGCGAGGGGCGTGTGGGTGACGAGCGACCAGCCGCGGACGTGGCCCGCGAGTTCCCGCCCCGGCGCGTAGCCGAAAGCGGCATGACCGGCGGCGAGGCGTTGAGCGACAGCCTGCACGAGGACAATGTCACTTATGACGACCTGAGCCCGGACACCTTGCTGGACGAAACCGGCGCCCGCGACCCGCATGAACCGGGCGGCAGCGGCGGCCCGGCAGACAAGACCCTGCGGCGGGTGGAGGCCAGTGAAATTGGCGGCGGCATAGGCTTGGACGAAGCCGAACTGGCCCGCTCCGCGCCGCTGGATGGCGAACCGTGGACCGATGATGTAGTCGATGACGAGGAGAGCAAGCCATGAACGAACTGCGTTGTGCCTGTGCAGATTGTTCCTGCACCGTGGATGCCAATGCCTTGCAGCTCGAAGGCAAGGTGTATTGCTGCGAGGCCTGCGCCAGCGGGCATCGCGATGGCGAGCCGTGCCGAATGCCTGATTGCCACTGTGGCGAGAAAACCGGAGAAAGCGCGGTGGACAATGCGCTGGACGAGACTTTCCCGGCGAGTGACCCGATTTCGCCCTGATGCCTGACCCTACCTGCGGCCAGAACATCAATTGATGCCGCTGTTCTGAATGTCTGTTCTGGCCCTATCGCCGGCAAGCCAGCTCCCACAGGGATAACGCAGTCCTTGCGGCCAATGCGGTCGGTGTGGGAGCTGGCTTGCCGGCGATAGGGCCGGTACAGGCCATAACAGACGGCTCAATGAGTCTGCCAAATGCCATTGCTACGCTCACAATCAGTGCGGGCCTGGCCCAGGCTGGGGGTGTCGTAGTAGTAGGTGATGACCCGCGCATCCTTGGGCAATGCCGGCCTGTCACCGCCGGCGGCCTTGGGGTTGGCCAATGCTTCCTGGGTCAACGGTGCGATGCAACTGCCAACGCTGCCATCCGCACAACGCGCGACCTTGTGCTTTTCGCTGTTGAG
This sequence comes from Pseudomonas sp. NLJ1, assembly GCF_049486705.1. Lineage (NCBI taxonomy): Bacteria > Pseudomonadati > Pseudomonadota > Gammaproteobacteria > Pseudomonadales > Pseudomonadaceae > Pseudomonas > Pseudomonas sp. NLJ1. Next base: position 5,589,346 of record NZ_CP137735.1, read on the forward strand.
CATGTCCTTGTTCTCGTTGCTGCACGACCAGTTGATCGCCTCGGCGGGCAGGTTGCTGTAGCTGTAACAGCTGTGCCGCTCCACCGGCGTTACCGCCTCGCTGGAGGAACGGGTGAGCACATTGCAGGCTTCGGCCAAGGCCTGGCCGCTGACCAGGCTGGCCACCATCAGGATGAACATCGGCTTCAAGACAGCGCCACGCATTTGCCACCTCCCGGGCCAATGGCCCTTGTCAGCTCTAGGCAGGCTTGTCGCGCCGGCGCATGGCCTTGGCGCGCTTTTCCAGGATCAGGTAGGTAAGCACCGCCAGCAACAGCGGCACCAGATAGTACAGCGTGCGGTACCCCAGCAGGGCCGCCACCAGCGTACCCTGGGCAAGCTGCCCGTGCAGCAGGGCCAGGAACACCGTTTCCAGCACACCCAGCCCGGCCGGGATATGCGCGACCACACCCGCCACGCAACTGATCAACAGGATGCCAAGTATCGATGGATAGAAGGCTTCGCCAGGTAGCAACCAGAAGATCAGCAGTGCCATCAGCGCCCAGTTGCTGGCACCCAGTACCACCTGACACAGCGCCAGGCGCAGCGATGGCAGCGTTACCTCATGCTCGCGCCAGCGCCAGGTGCGCTTTTTGGCGAAACCACAGGCCAGCAGGTAGCCTGCGGCAATCGCCAGCAAAACCAGGCCGATCAGTTGCAGTCCGCTGGCGCCGACCGCCCAGTTGGCAGGCAGCTCGACCAAGCGCAAGGCGAACACCGTGCCAGCCAGCAGCATGTAACCCATCCAGTTGGTCAACAGGCCCAGGGTGATGATGCGGGTGATGGTTGCCGTGTCCAAGCCCAGGCGGCTGTAAAGCCGGTAGCGCAAGGCCACACCACCCACCCAGGTGGTGAAATTGAGGTTGAAGGCATAGCACACGAAGGCCACTGGCAAAACCTGGCGAGCCGGCAGGTGGTGGCCGGTGTAGGCCCGGGCCAGCAGGTCGTAACTGGCGAATGTCAGGTAGCTGCACCCGGCCAGCGCCAGGCCGATGGCCAGGGTGCCGGGCTTGTAGGCCAGCAACGATTGGCGTACCTCGTTCCAGTCCAGGTTGCGCGCCAGCAGGTACAGCAGCACAGGGATCAGGATCAGGAATGCCAGGGTGAACAGCCGTTTGCCCCAGGTTTGCCAGTGTTTTCGCGCCATCAGGTCTTGCCCTCGTGATAGTCACCCTGAGCCTCGGCTTCTGGTTGCAGCGAACGCAGGTGCTGGCGGTGCGCCGGGAACCAACCGGCAATCCGCGGGAAATGGCGGATCACGTGGAAGCACAGGAAAATCAGCGGCGCGCGCCACCAGTAGCCGCGAACCATGCGTTCCAGGGTGACCGGCTTGCATTGTTCGCGGGCCAGCGCCTGCAGGTGCTGGTTGAGTTGGTGATTGAAGGCGCGATCACGGATGAACAGGTTGGCTTCCAGGTTGAACGACAGGCTCAATGGGTCCAGGTTGCTGGAGCCGACCGTAGCCCACTGGTCGTCCACCAGCGCCACCTTGCCGTGCAACGGCCGCTGGCAGTACTCGTGAATGGCCACACCGTCGCGCAACAGGTAGTTGTACAGCAGCCGCGACAACGCCCGCACCCAGCGCATGTCCGGCTGGCCCTGCAGGATCAGCCGCACCTCCACGCCACGCCGGGATGCATTGCGCAGTTCGCGCATCAGCCGGTAGCCCGGGAAGAAATACGCATTGGCCACCACGATACGCTGCCGGGCACTGCGAAACGCTTGCAGGTAATGGGCCTCGATATCGGTGCTGCGCACCCCGTTGTCACGTTCGACCAGTACGGCGCTGCAGGTACCGGCAGGCTCGGTCAGCGGCCGTACCGCGCTGGGCGGCTGCAGTACCGGCGACATCAGGCGCTTGCTGGCGGCATGCACCTGCGCCACCACCGGGCCGGCGACCTCCACGGCATAGTCCTGCTTGGCCATGGCACCAAAGTCGCCCAGGTGGTCGGCGCTGTAGTTGATGCCGCCAATGAACGCTCGCTCGCCGTCGATCACCACGATCTTGCGGTGCAGGCGCCGGAACAGGTTGGTGCGCATGCCCACCAGTCGCGGCTGCGGGTCGAAGGCGTGGAAACTGACCCCGGCATCGGTCATGGCCGCGATGAACGGCGCAGGCAGGTCGGCCGTGCCGTAGCCATCCACGGCCACTTCGACACGCACTCCGCGGCGGGCGGCATCGATCAGTACCTGCTGCAATTGCTGGCCAACCTTGTCATCGAAGATGATGAAGGTCTCCAGCAGGATTTCCTCCCGTGCCTGGGCCATGGCCTCGAACACGCGGGGGTAATATTGCTCGCCATTGATCAGCAACTGCACGCTGTTGCCGTCTACCCAGGGTCGGTTCACAGGTTGATCTCCGATGCCAGAGGGGCGTGGTCGGAAAGGTGCGACCACGGGTATTTCGACAGCACCTGGGCACTGCCGGGCATGGCGTTGCGCAGGTAGATGCGGTCCAGGCGCAACAGCGGCAGGCGCGCCGGAAAGCTGCGCGCCGGGGTGCCGAAATGCTCGCCGAAGGCTTCTACCAGGTGTTCGCACAGCACCGCATCGGCCTTCAGCCGCCAATCGTTGAAGTCGCCGGCAACGATCACCGGCGCCTTGGGCGGCAGGCTGTCGAGCAGGTCCAGCAGCAGCTTCACCTGGCGTTGCCGGTGGGCCTCGCGCAGGCCCAGGTGCACGCACACCGCATGCACCTGGTCATGGCCCGGCACCTCCAGCTGGCAATGCAGCAGGCCGCGCTGCTCGTTGCCCTGCACCGAGACGTCGAGGTTGTCGAAGCGGCTGATGGGGAATTTCGACAGCAGTGCGTTGCCGTGGTCACCATGGGGGTAAACGGCGTTACGGCCGTAGGCGAACTGCGGCCACATGCTGTCAGCCAGGAACTCGTACTGTGGCGTCTCCGGCCAGGCTGGGTGGCGCAGGGCATGTTGCTGGTGGCTGCCGTGCACTTCCTGGAGGAACACCAGGTCGGCACCGGTGGCCCGCACCGCTTCGCGCAGCTCGGGCAGGATGAAGCGCCGGTTGAAGAAGGTGAAGCCCTTGTGCACGTTCAACGTCAGTACATTCAGCCGATGCACGGCGGTGATCTTGTCGATGATGCAGTGCGGGGCAGGCAGTGTCCTGTTCACAAGGTCACCTCCGGCACCACGCCAGGCTCGGTCATCAGCTCATGGTCCAGCGACAGCTTCTGCAACAGGCGCCGGGCGTCATACGGCGCATGCACTTTCTGGTCGTTGTCGAAATAGCAGTAGACGTCACGGGCGGCGCGCCGTGGCGGCGGCCCGGGCACGACCAGCTGGGCATCGTCGGCCTGGCCGCCCTGGCTCCACAGCTGGATGCGCTGCTTCCAGCGCCGCAGCGCCTGGGCGGTATAGCCACTGCTGTACAGCTCGACATCGCCATGCAGGCGCATGTACACGAAGTCGGCGGTAAGGTCTTCGACATACGGCCATTTCCCGGCGCTGTCAGCCACAACCAGCGCCACCCGGTGCTTGCGCAGCAACTTGATGAAGGCTTCGCACAGAAAGCTTTCGTTGCGGATTTCCACGGCGTGGCGCAGCCGAGCATTACCCTTGATATCAGTGCTGCCGTTGCCCTGCAGGCGTTGCGCACAGCCCTGTGCGCATTCGCGCGCAGCCTTGCGGCTGTGCGGTAAAAGTTCGAGAAAACGGGCGAACCGGGCCTCGTCGAACTTCATGTTCGGTGGAAACTGCCACAGGAATGGGCCCAGTTTCTTGCCGAGCAGCAGCGGCCCGGAAGCAAAAAAATTGGCCATGGGTTCTTCGATGTCCTTGAGCCGGCGTACATGGGTGATGTAGCGCGGGGCCTTTACCGCGAACACGAAGCCGGGCGGTGTTTCGTCATGCCAGCCCCGATAGCGTTCGGGCGTTTGCAGGCTGTAGAACGAACCGTTGATTTCAATGCTGTTGACCGCTCGCGAAGCGAACGCCAGTTCGTCGTCCTGCGGCAGGCCCTTCGGGTAGAAATCCTTGCGCCAGGGGCCGTAGCGCCAACCAGAGATGCCGATGCGGATATCGCTCACGCTGCCTTCCTCATTGCCGGGTCCTTGTTCGGTCACTCTGAAGGTGCGACTGGTGAACAGCGGCCAGGGTTCAGCACGGTTGACCAACGGAAAAGGCGGATGCCGCGTTGAACTTTGTGGCCCGCGACGTTTCCACCCAATAGTTGCTACGAGGAAGGGTGCCAGGATGAAATTCGACCGTTTCGCCCAGTGGCTGGCCAATTGGGCCGGCCGCCCGCTGACCTTTGGCATCGCCTGCCTGCTGATCCTGAGCTGGGCGGTGACCGGGCCGTTGTTCGGCTTCAACGACACCTGGCAACTGGTGATCAACACCTCGACCACCATCATCACCTTCCTCATGGTGTTCCTGATCCAGAACACCCAGAACCGCGACAACGACGAACTGCACATCAAGATCGATGAACTGTTGCGCACCACCCAACAGGCGCACAAGGCGCTGCTGGACCTTGAAGACATGGATCCGGCCGAGCTGCATGCCCTGCGCAAGCAGTACCGGCAGATGGCCGGGCAGGGTGACGATGCGCAGAAAACCAAGGAATGACCTGCCAACACCGGAGGCAAGCATGGCCAGACATATCGTCCACTTCACCGGGCCTATCAACTCATCCACCTGCGGCAACCTGATCAACACCTGTTCGCGGGCGTTGCAGCAAGGCGCCGATGTCCTGCAACTGAACATCGCCACCATGGGCGGCGAGTGCAGTTACGGGTTTACCTTGTACAACTTTCTGCGGGCGTTACCGGTCGCGGTGCATACCCACAACCTGGGCACTGTGGAGTCCATGGGCAACATCCTGTTCCTGGCCGGGGAACGGCGCACGGCATGCAGTTACAGCAAGTTCCTGTTCCATCCGTTCCACTGGACCTTGCATGGCTCGGTCGACCATTCACGCATGGCCGAATATGCAATGAGCCTGGACTACGACCTGCGGCTGTATGCACAGATCGTCGCCGAGCGGACCGAAGGGGCGGATGAGGTGCTGGATGTGCCACGTTATCTGATGGCCTACCCGCGAATACTCGGGCCCCGGGAGGCACTGGCGAACGGGATGATCCATGCCATAGACGAGATGCCGATCGAGGTGGAGGCCTGCCAGTGGAGTGTGCATGCCTAGCAGTTTGCAGGGCAGGCCTCTTCGCGGGTGAACCCGCTCCCACAAGGGGTTCCACAGGTATTCCACTGGACCTGTGGGAGCGGGTTCACCCGCGAAAGGGCCGGCACAGGCATAAAGCCCTATCTCACCGACGCTGCCGTCGCCCGATCACACGCCAGCAACGAGCGGATCAGCAGCTTGATCTCGTCCTTGAGCATGGGCACCTGGTCCAGATGAGCGAACCGGCAATCGGCAATCTCGTGCAAGGCCTTGGGGTGCGGGGGCTCGATGAACTCCGCCTCGAACACATAATGCATGCGCTCTGCCGCTTCATGGCGCATCAACAGGGTCAGTGATTCTGCCTGTAACCCGGTTTCTTCAAGCAATTCACGCTTCGCCGCCTGTACCGGCGTCTCGCCGGGTTCGATCTTGCCGCCGGGAAGGGTCCAGGCGGCGTTGGGCTTTCTTACCCACAACCATTTATGGGTTTGTTTGCCATGCCGACAGATGATGGTGGCGCGATGCTTGACTGGCTCCATTCAGGCTCCTGGGCGAATCCCTCATTCCATGAAGATTCGGCCCCTGGCAGCAATGAACGTTGCGTTGAATGCGACCAATGGTCAGTAAGGCACCGAGCCGCTCAGTGCTTCGATGGCCTCCACCAGCTCGTCATAGCCCACAGGCTTGTTCAAGTGCCGGTCGAAGCCCGACTGGCGTGACTTGTACTGGTCGGCGCTGGCGCCATAGCCGGTCAGGGCGATGGCGGGGGTATGGCGCAGGTGCGCATGGCCACGCAGGGCCTTGATCAACGCATGCCCGTCCATCACCGGCATGCCGATGTCGGACAGGATGATGTCGTATTCCTCACCCGAAGCGGCGTCCAGGGCCTCACGCGGCTTGCTGAAGGCATGAACAGTGGCGCTCTCCATTTCCAGCAGCTCCTGCATTACCGCCAGCACCTCTACGGAGTCATCCACCAGCAACACGCGAATACCATTCAGGCGGCCCTCGCTCAGTGGCTCCGAGCCCCGCTCACGCTGCGGGTGCTGGATTGCGCAAAGGGGCAGGGTGACCGTAAAGGTGCAGCCCAGGCCAAGCCCCGGTGATGTGGCGCGTACGCTACCACCATGAGCCTCGGCCAGTTGCCGTACCAGGGACAGGCCGATGCCCAGGCCCTCGCGGCTGTGGCTGGCCTGTTGCGGCGCAGCCTGGCTGAACAGGTCGAAGATGTGCTCCAGGCTGTCGTGGCTCAGGCCCACGCCATGGTCTATCACCTGCAGGCGCGCGTGGTCTTCGTCGTGGCTCAGCACCAGGCGTATCTCTTTGCCTGCCGGGCTGAATTTCAGCGCGTTGTTCAGCAGGTTCCAGATGATCTGCTCCAGGCGGGTTACGTCACCCTCGATCACCACCGGCAGGCTGTCGGCGGGCAGCTCCAGGCGAACCGGGCAGGGATGTTGCTCGCTCACTACCACGCCATGGATGCCCTGCAGGACGGCGAGCAGATCCACAGGCTCGGTCTTGAGCTTGAGCTTGCCAGTACGAATGCGCGCCACATCCAGCAGGTCGTCGATGATCCGCGCCTGGCTGGTTACCGCATCGCAGATGGTACCAACGGCCTTGCTCGCTGCACTGATGTTCCTGAGCGACGGCAGGCGGCGCAGGATTTCGGCGTTGAGCTGGATCAGGTTGAGCGGGTGCTTGAGTTCATGGGACATGACGGCGAAGAACTCGTCCTTCATGTGGCTGGTGTTCTGCGTCTCGGCCAACTGCTTGCTCAGGCGCTCTTCGCCCAGGCGCACGCGCTCTTCGGCGGCATGGCTGCTGCTGATGTCGATGAAGGTCAGCACCGTGCCGTCGATCTTCTGCTCGCTGGAGCGATAGGGCAGCAGGCGCGCCAGGTACCAGTGATCGCCCTGGCTACCGATCTCACGCTCGATGATGGCCTCGCCCTGGGCCACGGCGCGAGCATCGTCAGCCAGTGCCGGGTAATCCAGGCGATGGGTGATGTCGAGCAGGGAACGGCCGGTATCGACCGGCAGCATGTTGAACAGGTCGGTGGCGCGCGGCGTGAACCAGCGGATATGCAGGTTGCGGTCGACAAACACCGTGGCGATCTCGGTGCAGGCGATCAGGTTGCTGAGGTAGTCGTTGATCTTGTCGGTTTCTTCGACCTTGTTCTTCAGCTCGTAGTTGACCGTAAGCAACTCCTCGTTGATCGATTGCAGCTCTTCCTTGCTCGTTTCCAATTCTTCGCTGGCCGAACGCAACTCCTCGTTGATGGCCTGCATCTCTTCGTTGGAAGCGGTCAGCTCCTCGCTGGAAACCTCTGACTGCTCGATGGTTTCCTGCAGTAGCAGGCGAGTGCGCAGCAGTTCGCGCTCGAGGTTGTGCAAGACCATGCTGTCGGTCTGGCGGATGACGCCTGGCAACGGCAGGGACGGGTCGGGCGCGCGCTCTTCGAATACCACCAGCAGGCAATCGCTGGCGCCGAGGTCGTCCTTGTACGGCTGCACGGTGATCTCCACCTGCAGTCTGCCCATGGATTCCGCCAGGTCGACAGGGCGCGAGGTCACCGCCTCGGTACCCTGACGCGCCTGGAACAAGGTGCTGCGCAGGGCCAGGCGCAGGGGCGGCAGCACCAGGTTGAGCAGGTTGCGGCTCGGTTCGCCCCCGGCCAGTTGCAGGAAGCGGCCCACGCCTTCGCTCATGTGCAGGATATTGCCGTCGATATCGACGATCAGGCTATGCGGCATGCGCCGCGCCAGGGCACGATGGTGCAGGTCGGCGAAGGATGGCTTGCGCCCCGGTTTGGCCTTGGCCAGTGTTTCCTGCGGCATGCTGGCGGCAGAAGTACCGGGCAGCTGACGGCCAGGTTTATGGCCAGGTTTATGGCCAGAGTTACGGCCGGCATTGCTGGCATCCAGTGCGCGGAAAATGCGATTGCGCTTGTCCACCGGGGTGAACAGTTCGTTGACCACGTCGGCCGACTCGGACGAACCGAGGAACAGGTAGCCACCTGGGCGCAGGGCGAAGTGGAACATCTGCAGGATGTCCCGCTGCACCTCGCGGTCCAGGTAGATCAGCAGGTTGCGGCAGACAATCAGGTCGATCTGCGAGAACGGTGGGTCCGACAACAGGTTATGACGGGCAAACAGCACCTTTTCGCGAACCTCTTTTCGCACCCGGTAATGCTGGTCTTCCTTGAGGAAGAACTGGCGCAGCCGGCTGGGCGGCACATCGGTGACGATCGCTTCGGAATAGGAGCCACTGCGGGCAATGGCGATGGCGCGTTCGTCCAAGTCAGTGGCGAACACTTGTACCTTGCTCGTGCGCTGTTCCAGTGCCAGCTGCTCGCAAACCAGTATGGCCAGGCTGTACGCCTCCTCGCCGGTGGAGCAGCCCGCCGACCATACGCGAATCTCGTCCGCGCCCTCGGCAGGGTCGCGTTCGCAGGCCAGTTGCGGCAGCACATGACGCTCCAGTGCTTCGAAGGCTTCGCGATCACGGAAGAAATTGGTCACGCCAATCAACATGTCGGCCAGCAACGCCCTGGATTCCGCGGGGTGCTGTTCCAGGTAATGCAGGTAGGCCGCCAGGTCCGCCTGGCCGGTTACATGCAGGCGGCGCTCGATGCGCCGCAGCACCGTCGCGCGCTTGTAGTGCTGGAAGTCGTGGCCGGTATTGCTGCGCAATTGCAGCAGGATCTCCTCGAGCATCGGCTCGCAAGCCTGGGCATCGCCGGCACGGGTACCCAGGGCCGGGGGCAGGGTGTCGTCCTCGATTTCCGGGAGCCTCACCTGACGGGCATTGCGCCACAGCTCCAGCAGCTTCTGCGGCATTTCTGCCGCCGGCAGCACGAGGTCGACCATGCCGGTCTCGATGGCAGCGCGGGGCATGCTGTCGTACTGGGCGTCGTCCGGGGTTTGCGCCAGGGTCACGCCGCCTTGCTCCTTGATCCGCGACAGGCCCACGGCACCATCGGCACCGGTACCGGACAACACCACGCAGAAGGCGTGGTCCTTGTGCACGTCAGCCAGGTCACGGAAGAACAGGTCGATGGCCACGTGGTCGCCACGGCGCCGGTTGGCCGGGGTCACGCGCAGGTAGCCATCGTTGGTGGACAGGCGATTGGCCGGTGAAATCACATAGATGTGGTTGCGCTCGATCGGCACCGGCTCGGTCACCTGGCGCACCGGCATTTGCGTGGTCTCCTGGATGATGCGGTCGGCGACGCTCTGGTGGTCGGGGGACAGGTGCAAGACCACGACGAAGGCCATGCCGCAATCGCCGGGCATTTGCCGGAACAGCGTACAGATCGCTTCCAGGCCGCCTGCCGATGCACCGATGCCCACCACCGGGAAATCCAGGTGGCTGGGGCTGAGCGCCGGGTTCTGGGGCGAGGCAGGTTGTTTGGCGGACGACTTCATGGACGGAGCCTTGTACAGACCGGAACGTTCCGCCCGAAGCAGCATCATCGGGCGTGTGTGTGGCGCGATTATAGGCCGTCGCCATGTTGTTGAGACCTCCGCCGGCAAAGGAAAGTGCGATCCACCTGCTTCCGCCACGCAAACCTTTTGCCGGCCCATGTTTGGTGCCACTGGTCAGTTGCCAGTAAAACCATTGAGCAGACTTTGTGATCGGCGGCTCGGAACCAAGGCATGGCAAACATCCATGCGACCCATCCATCGCAAGGAGATACCAAATGGCGCAGGATCAAGAGCGAGCCAGCCAGCGCGGCGGCACCAAGGAAACCAACCCAGGCAATTTCGCCAATGACCGGGAACGGGCCTCCCGCGCAGGGCACAAAGGCGGGCAGGCTTCTGGCGGCAACTTCGCCAATGACCGCCAACGGGCATCGGAGGCCGGCCGCAAGGGCGGCCAGAACAGCCATGGCGGGGGGCGCCAACAGTGAGCTGAAGGGTTACCGGACACCCGGCACCCGCTGGGCCGGGTGCCGGCCGAGCTCTGCGTACCGAGGCTGCAATAGCCTTTGATCCCTATTGTTCGACGATTTTTTGAATCTTCTGGCCGTGCTCCGATCAATCAGGGTGTCATCCATGGAGAAAGGGAGGCCCCTGCGATGCCTAGCCCACAGTTATACATCATCGATTACCAACTGCATGGCCAGCCGCGCAGTTTCATCATTCGTCTGGAGACGCTGGACAATGCCGAGGCCTGGCATTGGGCAAGCTGCGATGCGGGCATCGGCATCATCCCCAAGTTCGGGCGCGAAAAAATCAGAAAAGTCAGCAGGCCGATGGCCGAGCGCTACGGCATTACCGAAGTGAGCTGGCGGGTGTCCGGCGGCAAGCCGAACCAGTCGGTAGGTGGGCCGGCGGCGACCATGTGATTCCCCGACTGCACAATCCGTGCGGGAACAAACGTCCTGCTCAAATTCTAAAAGTTGGCACGATCCTCTGTGGGAGCGGCTTTAGCCGAGAACACCGGCGCAGCCGGTGCCATGCACCGCGTTGGATTCTTCGCGGCTAAAGCCGCTCCCACAGGGTACGAGGATCGCTTGCGAATTCCGTTATCTGTGCGACAGCGCGGCCCAAAGGGTTGGGCAATCTCCCCACAGGGGATCGCGCAGACCGTCTGTATGACGGTCAGGCACCGGATTCGGGGTCGCTGGCCGGTACACCCGGGCGGTTTTCTTCGTCATCAGCCACATTGGGGTCGGCATCCGGGTCATCTGCCCGGTCATTGCGCTGGTCCGGCTCAAGCTCTGGCCAGTCATCCTGTGCGCTGCCGCCACCCATTCCCATGAAGCCATTCATCTCGCAACCCTCGCTCTCGATGAAAAAACGGCCCGCGATCAGGCGGGCCCAATACAGGAGTGAGAGGCGAAGCCATTGACCACCCCTCATTGAATGAGAGCGGCAACAGCCAGGGGAGATCGGTTGGATTGTCACCGCCCCTGACCAACGGCACTGTCAGGGCTTTTTCAGCACCAGGGTGAGAATGTCGTAACTGGCGACCAGCTCGCCCAACTGGTTGGTCACCTCAACATCCCAGGCCACCACACCCTGGGGCTCGCCCAGTGGGCTGGTCTTGCCCTGGTCGATTTTGCGCTTGCAGGTCAGGCGCGCCTGGATGGTGTCGCCGATGCCCACCGGGTTGATGAAGCGCAGGGTGTCCAGGCCGTAGTTGGCCAGTACCGGGCCTGCCCCCGGGGAGACGAACAGCCCGGCCGCTGCCGACAACACGAAATAGCCATGGGCGATGCGCTTGCCGAACTGCGATTGCTTGGCGGCGATCTCGTCGAAATGCATGTAGAAATGGTCACCCGACAGGCAGCCGAAGTTGACCAGGTCGGCTTCGGTCACGGTGCGCCGGTGGGTGAGCAGCGACTCGCCGATGCGCAACTGCTCGAAATAGCGGCGGAACGGGTGCACTTCGGTTTCGATCACTTCGCCACCGCGCACATATTCGCCGGTAACCGCCGTCAGCATGCTCGGCGAACCCTGTACTGCGGCACGCTGCAGGTAATGCTTGACGGCACGCAGGCCACCGAGCTCTTCACCACCGCCCGCGCGGCCCGGGCCGCCGTGCTTGAGCTGCGGCAATGGCGAGCCATGCCCCGTGGATTCCTTGGCCGCCTCGCTGTCGAGTACCAGCAGGCGGCCATGCCAGGCGGCGGCCACCGGGATGGCCTTGGCTGCCACGCTGCGGTCGGCGGTGACCAAGGTTGCCACCAGGCTGCCTTTGCCCCGCGCAGCCAGCGCCAGGGCTTCATCGAGGTCGTCATAGGCCATCAGCGTGCTGACCGGGCCGAACGCTTCGATATCGTGGGCACCGCCTTCGGCATGCGGGTTGCGGGCCTGCAGCAAAGTCGGGGCAAAGAACGCGCCCTCGGCCACACCCTCGCCACGCGGCGCAAAGCCATCGCTGGCGCCGAACAGCTGGTCGCAGCTCTGCAGCAGGCTACGCACCCGCTCGGCCACATCGTGCTGCTGGTCGTGAGAGGCCAGGGCGCCCATGCGCACGCCTTCCAGCGACGGGTCGCCGACCACCACCTTGGCCAGCCGTTCGCGCAGGCGCGTGGCAACGGCGTCGATGTGCCTGGCCGGTACGATGGCGCGGCGGATGGCGGTGCATTTCTGCCCGGCCTTGGTGGTCATTTCGCGGACCACTTCCTTGATGTACAGGTCGAACTCTTCGCTGTCCGGGGTCACGTCCGGCCCAAGGATGGCGCAGTTCAGCGAATCCGCTTCGGCGGTGAACGGCACCGAGTTGCGCACCAGGTTCGGCGTGACACGCAACTTGGCGGCGGTGTCGGCGGAGCCGGTGAAAGTCACCACATCCTGGCCCTGCAGGCGGTCGAGCAGGTCGCCGGTGCTGCCGATCACCAGTTGCAGGCTGCCTTCGGGCAACAGCCCGGATGCATTCATCAGGCGCACCGCGGCCTCGGTCAGGTAGCTGGTCGAAGTCGCTGGCTTGACAATGCACGGCATGCCGGCCAGGAAGGTCGGGGCGAACTTCTCCAGCATGCCCCAGATGGGGAAGTTGAAGGCGTTGATGTGCACCGCTACGCCGGCACGCGGCACCAGGATGTGGCTGCCGGCGAAATGGCCTTGCTTGCCCAGCGGGATGGCCGGGCCTTCATGCACCAGGTTGCCCGACGGCAACTCGCGACTGCCGATGCCTGCATAGGAGAACAGCGTGGCGTTGCCGCCTTCGATGTCGATCCAGCTGTCGGCACGGGTCGCGCCGCTGTGGTGGGACAAGGCGTAGAGCTGCTCCTTGTGCTCGGCCAGGTACAGGGCCAGTGCCTTCAGGCGCGCGGCGCGCTGCTGGAAGTCCATGGCCATCAGCGTGGCCAGACCACGAGCACGGGCAAAGTCAACGGCTTCGGCGAAATCCGGGCGCTCTTCGTGGCTGTAGGCCAGAACGTGGCCATCCAGGGCGCTACGCAGGGCCTGGGCGCCATGCTGGCCAAGCCAGCGGCCGGCGATGAAGCTTTGCAGGGTAGGGGCGGCAGACATGCTGTTCTCCAATGTAGGGCGCTGTTACCACAGCGCCACGGTATAGCCGATGATCAGGCGGTTTTCGTCCACGGCGTTGGTCAGGCCGTTGCCGGAACGGAAGGTGACGTTGCGCCAGCGCAGGCTGACGTCCTTGAACGGGCCGCTCTGGATGACATAGGTGATGTCGGTGTCGCGCTCACGCTCACGGCCATTGCTGACGGTGGCGGTTTCGGCGTGGCGGCCATCGGTGTAGCGGGTCATGAAGCTCAGGCCGGGGATACCCATGGCGACGAAGTCGTAGTCGTAACGCAGCTGCCACGAGTCCAGCCCGGCGCGGGTGAAGGTGTTGTAGGTGACCAGGTTGACGGTGAAGGGGTCGCCGCCGTTCACGAACGGGAAGGCACTCTCGCCGGACATCTGCTGCCAGGCGGCGGTGAACTTGTGGGCCCGTACGCCGAGGGTGAACATGGCGTTGAAGTTGCGGTTGTCGATGTTGCCAGCACGCTCGGCGCCGTCGTTGCGGCTGTCGAAGTAGCGCAGGTCGGTGCGCAGGCTCAGGCCTTCGCCCAGCGGGCGGGTATCGATCAGGCCGACGAACTGCTGGCGGTAGATGTCCTCGAGCTTTGCGTAGTAGTAGCTGATGCTGGTTTGCGGGGTGAGGGCGTAGCTGCCGCCGCCGAAGTCCAGGTGGTCGCTGCTGGCGGCGCCGTAGCCGATGTCGTCGCGGCCAGAGGAATCACGCAGGTTGGCCTTGGTCAGGCGGCCGCCGTTGAAGGTCAGGCCGGCCAGGTCCTGGCTGGTGAGCAGGCCGCCCTGGAAGGTGGAGGCCAGCAGGCGGGTGTCGTTGTACACCACCACCGGCAGGATCGGTTGCAAGGTCCCCAGGCGCAGGGTGCTCTTGGCCACCCGTACCTTGCCGGTGAGGCCCAGTTCGCTGTAGTCATCGACTGGTTCATGGCTGTTCGGGCCGAAAGGCAGCAGTCCGGTATTGCGGCGGTCGCGGCTGGAGTCGAGCTTGATGCCCAGTTGGCCCATGGCGTCGACACCAAAGCCGACCGGGCCTTCGGTGAACCCCGACTCCAGCTTGGCGGTAAAGCCCTGGCCCCACTCCTCGGCCTTGGCCTGTGGTGCGTTGCTCTGGCGGAAGTCGCGGTTGAGGTAGTGGTTGCGCAGCTCCAACCGGGCGTGGCTGTCACCGATGAAATCTGCCATCGCCGGCATCGGCAGGGCGAGGGTCGCCAGCCAGGCGGCCGAAATGAAGTGCGTGCGGTTCATTGTTGTTGTTTTACCCGACATGGTTGTTCTTCCCTGAGAGTCAGTGCTTGCTGGCGCCGGCAGCGCCGATTCCGGTCATGGAGCGGATGAACTGCGCCAGGTAGCGGCCACGCTCCTGGCTGGCGCGCTCGGAGCTGTCAGTGACCGAGAACACCCAGGCGCCGAGGAAGGCCAGGCTCATGGAGAACAGCGCCGGGTTGCTGTAGGGGAACAGCGCCTTCTCGTTATGCAGCACGTTGACCCACACCGCCGGGCCCAGTACCACCAGCAGCACCGCCGAAACCAGGCCGGCCATGCTGCCGCACACCGCGCCGCGAGTGGTCAGGCCTTTCCAGAACATCGAAAGCAGCAGTACCGGGAAGTTGACCGAAGCGGCCACGGCCAGCACCAGGCCGGAAAGGAAGGCGATGTTCTGCGACTCGAACATCAGGCCGAGGATTACCGCCAGCAGGCCGATCAGCAGCGTGGCGATACGCGACACGCGCATTTCCTCCTGCTCGCTGGCCTTGCCCTGGCGCACCACGCAGGCATACAGGTCGTGGGAAACAGCCGATGCACCGGACAGCGCCAGGCCGGCGACCACCGCCAGGATGGTGGCGAAGGCCACGGCGGAGATAAAGCCGAGGAACAGATTGCCACCCACGGCCTGGGCCAGGTGCACGGCGACCATGTTGCCGCCGCCGATGATCGCGCCGGTGGCGTCACGGTAGGACGGCTCGGTGCCGACCATGACGATGGCACCAAAGCCGATAACGATCAGCAGCAGGTAGAAGTAGCCGATGAACCCGGTGGCATAGAACACGCTCTTGCGCGCTTCCTTGGCATCGCTGACGGTGAAGAAGCGCATCAGGATATGCGGCAGGCCGGCGGTACCGAACATCATGCCCAGGCCCAGGGAAATGGCATCCACCGGGTTGGACAGCAAGCCACCCGGGGCCATGATCGCCTGGCCCTTGGCATGCACGGCCACGGCGCTGGCGAACATCGCCTCGGTGCTGAAACCGAAGTGCTTGAGCACCATGAAGGCCATGAAGCTGGTGCCCGACAGCAGCATCACCGCCTTGATTATCTGCACCCAGGTGGTGGCAAGCATGCCGCCGAAGGTGACGTAGGCGACCATCAGTACGCCGACCAGCATCACCGCGTACAGGTAGCTGATGCCGAACAGCAGTTCGATCAGCTTGCCGGCACCGACCATCTGCGCCACCAGGTACATCAGCGCCACCACCAGGGTGCCGAAGGCCGAGGTCAGGCGCACCGGGGTTTGCGCCAGGCGGTAGCTGACCACGTCGGCGAAGGTGTACTTGCCCAGGTTGCGCAGGCGCTCGGCGATCAGGAACAGGATGATCGGCCAGCCGGCCAGTACGCCCAGGGCATACAACAGGCCGTCGTAGCCGTTCATGAACATCATTGCCGAAATGCCCAGGAACGAAGCGGCGCTGATCATGTCACCGGCGATCGCCAGGCCGTTCTGCATGCCAGTCAGGCCCCCGCCGGCGGTGTAGAAGTCGCTGGCCGAGCGGGTGCGCATGGCAGCCCAGCGGGTGACCAGCAGGGTGAAGCAGACGAACACCATGAACATCGAGATGGCGGTCCAGTTCATTGTGCGCACTCCTGCTTGACCTTGTCGTTGAGCGGGTCGAGCACGTTGTTGGCGCGGTGCACGTAGATACCGGTCAGGGCGAAGGACAGCAGCACCATCAGCACGCCCACCAGCATGCCGACGGTGGTGACGCCACCGCTGAGGGACTGGCCGAGGGTGCTGGGCGAGAACGCTACCAGCAGGACGAAGCCGTAGTAGATCACCAGCATGGCCAGGGTCAGGCTGCCGTTGAGGCGGCGTTTGCGCTGCACCAGGTGCTGGAAGTCGGGGTGGTTGGCGATGCTTTCGATGCGTTCGGGTGTCATGGGTTGCGATCTCTGGGTGTTGTAATTGTTTTGTTGAGGTCACGCGGGTGTTGCGGTGTTGCTTAGGGCCTCTTCGCGGGTAAACCCGCTCCCACAGGTAGGGCGCTGCTCTCGGGTCTTGTGCAGTCCCTGTGGGAGCGGGTTCACCCGCGAAGCAGGCAACGCGGTTTCAGAGCTGGTCGAAATCGAGCACCACCTTGTCGCTCACCGGGTAGGTCTGGCACGACAGCACATACCCCGCTGCCACTTCGTAATCCTCCAGGGCATGGTTGCTGTCCATTTCCACTTCGCCCTCGATCACCCGGCACTTGCAGGTCGAGCACACGCCGGCCTTGCACGAGTACGGCAGCTCGGCGCCGATGGCATTGCCGGCGTCCAGCACGTTCCGGGTATTGCGTGGCAGGTCGAAGGTGAGGGCGCGGCCGTCGCTGATCACGGTGATGTGGCTGAGCGCCGAGTCCACCTGGCGCGCCGCCTCGCGGGCTTCACGACGGGCTTCGCTGCCGGCGGCGGCGAACAGCTCGAAATGGATGCGTTCCTTGGCCAGGCCATTGGCCCGCAGGCTCTCGCGCACGGTTTCGGTCATCGCCTGCGGGCCGCAGATGAACGCTGCATCCAGGCCAGGAACGTCCAGCCAGCGCGAGAACAGCTGGCCGCACTTGTCGGCATCGATGCGGCCGTTGTACAGGTCGACATCCTGCTGCTCGCGGCTGAACACGAAAATCAGGTTCAGACGGTCGAGGTAGCGGTTCTTCAGGTCTTCCAGCTTGTCGCGGAACAGTGCGCCAGAGCTGGAGCGGTTGCCGTACAGCAGGGTGAAACGGCTGTGCGGCTCGCTGGCCAGGGTAGTGGCAATGATCGACAGGATCGGAGTGATGCCGCTGCCGGCAGCCACGCCCAGGTAGTTGCCCTGGCGGGCCGGTTCCAGTGGCACGAAGAAGCTGCCCGATGGCGGCATCACTTCCAGTTGCTGGCCGGCCTTGAGCACGTCATTGGCAAATGCCGAGAAGCGCCCGCCAGGCACGCGCTTTACCGCCACACGCAGTTCGCCGTCCTGCACGGCGCTGCAGATGGAATAGGAGCGGCGCACTTCTTCGTTATCCAACTGGGTACGCATGACCAGGTACTGGCCCTGGGTGAAACGGAACTGCGCCTGCAGGTGCTCTGGCACGTCGAAGGCAATCGATACCGCATCGCGGGTCTCGGTGCGCACTTGCTTGATGGTCAGGCTGTGAAACTGGCTCATGGCGTTCTCCACGGCTCAAATGCATTTGAAATAGTCGAACGGCTCCAGGCACTCGCGGCAGCGGTAAAGCGCCTTGCAGGCCGTGGAGCCGAACTGGCTGAGCAATTCGGTATGGGCGCTGCCGCACTGCGGGCAGCACACCTGCGGTGCCTCGCCGAGCAGGCTGCGCTTGCTGGCGCTGCCCTGTGGTGGGGCGATGCCATAGGCGCGCAGGCGCTTGCGGCCCAGTTCGCTGATCCAGTCGGTGCTCCAGGCCGGGGTCAGCCGACGCTCAAGGGCCGGCGCGGGGAAGCCGGCCTGTTCCAGCGCCTGGCGGATATCCCTTTCGATCACCTCGGTGGCCGGGCAGCCGGAGTAGGTCGGCGTGACGACCAGGTGCAAGTGGCCACCGTGCCAGCCGAGGTCACGCACGATCCCCAGGTCGACCACGCTGACCACGGGCACTTCCGGGTCCATTACCTGGGCCAGTACCGCCCAGGCCCGGGCCAGGTCGTCGCTTTGTTGCGCGCGGGCGCCACGGTCGCCGGCAATCAGCTCACCAGGTTGCATCGGGGTAAGCCCTTGGCAGGAACTGCATCTCGGCCAGCAGCAGGCCCAGGTGCTCGGTGTGCAGGCCTTTGCGACCGTCCAGGTAAAAATGGCTGGCGGCCTTGGGCAGCGGCAGCTCGACCGAGGTGAAAGTCTCGCCAACCTGCTTGAGCCAGGCCGCGCCGACGGCAGCGGGGTCGGCAGCGACACCTGCCTGCGCCAGGTGCACTTCATTGTTGCTACCGGCGGCCAGTTCGACGGTGAAACGCCACAGTGCCGGGATGGCTGCGAGCATGCGTTGGCGGCTTTCTTCGGTGCCACCGCCCAGGCGCTGCACCCACTCGCTGGAGCGGCGCAGGTGGTAGGTGACTTCCTTCAGGGCCTTGGCGGCGATACCGGCGATACGCTCGTCGTTCGAGCCGACCAGGCCCTGCAGCACGGCGAAATGCCAGGCGTCATACAAGAACTGTTTGGTCATGGTCACGGCGAAATCGCCGTTGGGCTGCTCGACCAGCAACAGGTTGCGATAGGCCCGTTCGTCACGGCGGAAGGCCAGGGCGTCGGCGTCACGGCCATCATCGAGCAGCTCGGCGGCGTACTCCAGCCAGTTGCGCGCCTGGCCTACCAGGTCGAGGCCGACGTTCATCAGGGCCAGCTCCTCTTCGATGGCCGGGGCGCGGCCACACCATTCGCAAAGGCGCTGGCCCTGAACCAGGGCACTGTCGCCAAGCAGCAGCAGGTAGGGGGCAAGGGCTTCGTTATGCATGGCCAACCTCACATGTGCCCGACTTCGTCGGGCAGTTCGTAGAAGCTGGCATGGCGGTAGACCTTGTCGTCTGCCGGGGCGAACAGCGGGTCTTTCTCGTCCGGGGAAGAGGCGGTGATCAGTGCCGAGGGCACCACCCACAGGCTCACGCCTTCGCTGCGGCGGGTGTACAGCTCGCGGGCGTTTTCGATGGCCATGGCGGCATCGGCGGCATGCACGCTGCCGACATGCTTGTGGTTAAGGCCGTGCTTGCTGCGCACGAACACTTCGTAGAGGGTCCAGACAGACATTTTCGATCTCCGCATCAATCGCCGCTCAGGCGGCGTTCTTGTTCTGTTGCTTGCGCGCGTAGGCCACGGCGGCCTCGCGTACCCAGGCGCCGTCCTCGATGGCCTTGCGCCGGGTGGCGACACGTTCCTGGTTGCACGGGCCATTGCCCTTGATCACTTCGTAGAACTCGTCCCACTGGATTTCGCCGAAGTCGTAGTGGCCACGCTCGGCGTTCCACTTCAGGTCGGGGTCGGGGGCGGTGCAGCCGAGCAGCTCGAGCTGCGGCACGGTCTGGTCGATGAAGCGCTGGCGCAGTTCATCGTTGGTCTGGCGCTTGATTTTCCAGGCCATGGACTGGGCGCTGTTGGGGGAGTGCTCGTCGCTGGGGCCGAACATCATCAGTGCCGGCCACCACAGGCGGTTGATCGCGTCCTGGACCATGTCCCGCTGGGCCTGGGTGCCGTGGCGCATCATGGTCAGGAGCATTTCGTAGCCCTGGCGCTGGTGGAAGCTCTCTTCCTTGCAGATGCGGATCATCGCGCGCGAATACGGGCCGTATGAGGTGCGCTGCAGCACCACCTGGTTGACGATGGCAGCGCCATCGACCAGCCAGCCCACTGCGCCCATGTCGGCCCAGCTGAGGGTGGGGTAGTTGAAGATGCTCGAGTACTTGGCCTTGCCGCTGTGCAGCTTGGCGATTTCTTCGTCACGGTCGGCGCCCAGGGTTTCCATGGCGCTGTACAGGTACAGGCCGTGGCCGGCTTCGTCCTGGATCTTGGCCATCAGCTGCAGCTTGCGCTTGAGGCTGGGGGCGCGGGTGACCCAGTTGCCTTCGGGCAGCATGCCGACGATTTCCGAGTGGGCGTGCTGGGAGATCTGCCGGATCAGGGTCTGGCGATAGGCTTCGGGCATCCAGTTCTTGGCTTCTATCTTGATTTCGGCGTCGATCTTTTCCTGGAAGTTGCGCTCCTGGGGCGACATTTCTTCCAGCGACTTGACGCGCTTGACTCCGGTTTCCACTAGCTGTGCGTACATGTGCTGCGACTCCTGCTAAGGCATGAGTCATTTGTAAGCGATACAAAACATAACGTCAAACAGTTTTAGGTGTATCGAATAAGATTTGTGTATCACATTGGCGGCCCTTTCGCGGGTAAACCCGCTCCCACAGTTCGTGTGCATCCCCCTGGCATGATGCGATTCCTGTGGGAGCGGGTTTACCCGCGAAGAGGCCAGCCGAAAAAACGCAAAAAAAAGCCCCGGACGATGCCGGGGCTGAAAACGCAGCCGAATGAATCAGCTGGCCAACCGTTTGTCGAACACGTGGCAGGCCTTGCCCTCGGAACGCTTGAGCGCACCGCAGGGCTGCAACTGCACCTGGGTGCTGATGCCAATGTAGGTCTTTATCTGTTTGCTCAGTTCGCCGACAACAAGCTTGCGCTGGCCTTCATCAAGGTGCTGGCACTCGGCACGCAGCTCCACATGCACCTCGACACTGTCCAGGTTGCCATTGCGATACAGATGAATCTCATAAAGTTCTGAAAGCTGTTTTATTTTCAGCACCTGCTCCTCAATCTGGGTCGGGAACACATTGACCCCACGAATGATCAGCATGTCATCGCTACGGCCGGTGATCTTGCCGATTCGCCGCATCGGCCTGGCAGTACCGGGCAGCAGGCGAGTGAGGTCGCGCGTGCGGTAGCGCACCATTGGCAACGCTTCCTTGCTCAGCGAAGTGAACACCAGCTCGCCCAACTGGCCGTCCGGCAGCACTGCACCGGTGACCGGGTCGGTGATCTCGGGGTAGAAGTGGTCCTCCCAGATGGTCGGGCCATCCTTGGTTTCGATGCACTCCATCGCCACCCCAGGCCCCATGATTTCCGAGAGGCCATAGATGTCGAGCGCATCGATGCCCAGCCGTTGCTCGATAGAACGGCGCAGCTCGTCGGTCCACGGCTCGGCGCCGAATATGCCCAGGCGCAGCTTGAGGTCTTGCGGGTCGATGCCCTGACGCTCGATCTCGTCGGCCAGGTTTAGCATGTAAGAGGGGGTGACCATGATGATGTCGGGCTGGAAGTCGCGAATCAGCTGCACCTGCTTCTCGGTCTGGCCACCGGACATGGGGATCACCGTGCAGCCCAGGCGCTCGGCACCGTAATGCGCGCCAAGCCCGCCGGTGAACAGCCCGTAACCGTAGGAGACATGCACCTTGTCACCCTTGCGCCCACCTGCAGCACGGATCGAGCGGGCGACCACGTTGGCCCAGGTGTCGATGTCGTTCTGGGTGTAGCCCACCACTGTGGGCTTGCCGGTGGTGCCACTGGAGGCGTGCAGGCGGACCACCTCTTGCTGGGGCACCGCGAACATGCCGTAGGGGTAGTTGTCGCGCAGGTCGTTCTTGCCGGTGAAGGGGAACTTCGCCAGGTCTTCGAGGCACTTGAGGTCGGCGGGGTGGGCGCCGCACTCGGCAAAGCGCTGGCGGTACAGCGGCACGTTGTCATAGGCGTGCTTCAGGCTCCAGCGCAGGCGCTCCAGCTGGTGCTGGCGCAGGGCATCGACGCTGGCGGTTTCCATCGGGTCCAACAGGGCACGATCGGCATCATGGTACATGTTCATGGCTTCACTCGAATTGTTCTTGTACGCCGCGCGGTAACGGTTGCAGGCCGCGTGGTGAGTGTCATGGAAGCAGCATATACGGCTGCGTTCGGTTCGGTAACAAGCGGATGGCCTGAGCCGCTCAGAGGCGTTCGATGACCATCGCGATGCCTTGCCCGACGCCGATGCACATGGTGCACAGGGCGTAGCGTCCGGCGGTTTCTTCCAGCTCGTGCAAGGCGGTGGTGACCAGGCGTGCACCGCTCATGCCCAACGGGTGACCCAGTGCGATGGCACCGCCGTTGCGGTTGACCCGCTCGTCATCGTCGGCCAGGCCTAGCTCGCGCAGTACCGCGAGGCCCTGGGCGGCAAAGGCCTCGTTGAGCTCGATGACATCCATGTCGGCCAGCGACAGCCCGGTAAGCTGCAGCACCTTGCGCGTAGCTGGCACGGGGCCTATGCCCATCAGCCGTGGTTCGACCCCGGCCACCGCCATGCCGACGATGCGGCCGCGAGCCTTCAGGCCATGGCGGCGAGCGGCAGTGCTGCAGGCCAGCAGCAGGGCGCAGGCACCATCGTTGACCCCCGAGGCATTGCCGGCGGTGACGCTGCCGCCGTCACGGAACGGGGTGCCAAGCCTGGCCAGCTGCTCCAGGGTGGTGTCGCCGCGGGGATGTTCGTCGTGCTCGACCACTTTGGCCGGGCCTTTGCGCTGCGGGATCTCGACCGGCACGATTTCCTTCGCCAGGCGCCCGCGTGCCTGGGCGGCGGCCGCCTTGTGCTGGCTGCGCAGGGCGAAGGCGTCCTGGTCGGCGCGGGAAATGCCGAACTGTTGCGCAACGTTCTCTGCCGTTTCCGGCATCGAATCGGTACCGAAGGCTTCCTTCATCAAAGGATTGATGAAACGCCAGCCGATGGTGGTGTCGAACAGTTCGGCTGCGCGGCCGAACGCCTGCTCCGACTTGCCCATGACGAACGGCGCGCGCGACATCGATTCCACGCCGCCGGCCAGCATCAGCCCGGCTTCGCCGCAGCGCAGGGCGCGGGCGGCATTGCCGATGGCGTCCAGGCCGGAACCACACAAGCGGTTGATGGTGGTGCCCGGCACTTCGATCGGCAGCCCGGCCAGCAAGCTGGCCATGTGCGCGACGTTGCGGTTGTCCTCGCCAGCCTGGTTGGCACAGCCGAGGATGACGTCGTCGATGGCTGTCCAGTCCAGTTCGGGATGGCGCTGAATCAGGGCCTTGAGCGGAATGGCGGCCAGGTCATCGGCGCGCACGCCGCTCAAGGCCCCGGCATAACGGCCGATGGGGGTGCGCACGGCGTCGATGATCAAGGCATCGGCCAGGGTGTGTTCAGTCATCTTGCGTCTCCTGCGCCAGCACGGTGCCGCGCACTTTGTAGGATTTGCCATGGAACATCGCCACCAGCTCGCCGCGCTGGTTCTCGATGCGGACGTGGTACAGGCCGGTGCGGCCCTTGCGGCTGACCTCGCTGGCGCGGGCGGTGAGAACGTCATCGCGCAGTGCCGGGGCCAGGTAGTCGATGCTGCAGCCCAGGGCGACGGTGGCCTGGTCGTGACTGTTACAGGCGAAAGCAAACGCCGAATCGGCCAGGGCGAACAGGAAACCGCCATGGCAGGTGCCATGCCCCTGGATCATGTCGGCGCGTACCGGCATGCGCAGGCAGGCCTGGCCCGGGCCGGCTTCCAGCAGGCGGATGCCCAGGCCCTGGGTGGCCTGGTCGCGTGCGTACATGGCTTCGGCACAGGCTTGTGCCAGTTCGACTTCAGTCATGCAGGGTGCCTCCTTTGGCTTCGCAGCGGCGTAACAGCAGGGAAGGGCGGTAGCGGCTCTCGCCGTAGCTGCGCTGCAGGTTGTCGAGCAAGCGCAGGGTATGGGGGATGCCGATGTTCGTGGCCCAGGCCAACGGGCCGCAGGGGTAGTTGACCCCGGCGCACATGGCCAGGTCGATGTCGGCGGCGCTGCCGACGCCTTGCAGCACGGCGTCAGCGGCCTCGTTGGCGAGCATCGCCACGGTGCGCAGCACCACCAGGCCGGGCAGGTCGGCGACCGCCGTTACCTTTAGCCCGGCACGCTGCAGCAAGGCCACGGCCTGGTCGCGAGCGTGGTCACTGGTGTCGGCCGACCAGCTGATGGCGAGGCGGGTGGCGGTGGCGTAATCGAGTGCCAGGTCGAGCAGCACCAGGTTACGCAGGCCATCTTCCCGGGCGCGCTGGCTGGCCAGTCGGCCGTCGGACAGTGCCAGGGTGGCATCGCCCACCTGGATCAGGCCGCAGCCGGCGCGTCGGGTCACGGCGATGCCGCTTTGGCGCAGGCGCTCGACCAGCGGCTGCATCACCGCCAGGTCGCCTTCGACGACGCACGCATCGACGATGGCGGCGCTGTGCAGTTCGGCTGGTTGCGGGCGCTCCGCGCCTTCGCCATAGCTATAGAAGCCTTGGCCGGTCTTGCGCCCGAGGCGGCCTGCGTCCACGAGTTCTTTTTGCACCAGCGAAGGCTGGAAACGGAAATCGCCATAGAATGCATCGAAGACTGAACAGGTAACGGCGTAATTGACGTCGTGGCCGATCAGGTCGGTGAGCTCGAACGCACCCATGCGAAAACCACCGGCATCGCGCAGCAGCGCATCGAGGCTGGCGCAATCGGCTGCGCCTTCCTGCAGCAGGCGCAGGCTTTCGGCATAGAACGGCCGCGCCACGCGGTTGACGATAAAGCCCGGCGTGGAGCGCGTGTGCACCGGCAGCTTGCCCCAGGCCTGGGCGGTGGCATGAATGCAGGCGGCTACGGCCGGGGCGGTGGCCAGGCCCGAGACCACTTCGACCAGCGCCATCAGCGGTGCCGGGTTGAAGAAGTGCATGCCAACCACCTGTTGCGGCCGTTGCAGCCCGGCGGCAAGGCTGGTGATGGACAGCGACGAGGTGTTGCTGGCGAAGATGCAGTCGGCGGCGCACAAGGCTTCCAACTGGCTGAACAGCGCTTGCTTGACCTGCAGGTTCTCGACGATGGCCTCGATCACCAGGCGGGCATCGGCCAGGGCTTCAAGGGCGTCCACCGGGCACAGCCGGGCGCTGATGGCTTCCCGCTCGACGGCCTGCAACTTGCCTTTTTCCACCAAGCGGGCAAGTTGCCGGTCAATGCCGGCCACTGCCTGGGCTGCTGCGCCCGGGCGATTGTCGTAGAGCTTTACCGGGTGGCCGGCCTGGGCTGCAACCTGGGCGATGCCGGCGCCCATGGCGCCCGCTCCGATCACTGCCACCTGGGCGTTGCTTGCGAGTGCGCTCATGTTCAACGCCCCTTGAATGCCGGCGTGCGCTTGTTCATGAAGGCACTCACGCCTTCGCGATAGTCCTCGCTGCGCCCGGCCAGGCGCTGCAGGTCGCGCTCCAGTTCCAGCTGTTCATCGAAACCGTTGTCGAAACTGGCGTTCAGGCTGCGCTTGATCAGGGCCAGGCCGTAAGTGGGCTGGGTGGCGAGCTGGCGGGCGAGGGCAAGGGCCTCGTCGCGCAGCGCGGCATCATCGACCACACGGTGGATCAGCCCCCATTGCTGGGCCTGTTCGGCGCCCAGGCGCTCGCCCAGCATGGCCAGGGCCTTGGCTCGCGCCATGCCGACCAGGCGCGGCAACAGCCAGGTGCCGCCGGAGTCGGGTACCAGGCCGATCTTGCAAAATGCCTGGATGAAGCTGGCCGAGCGGGCGGCCAGCACCAGGTCGCAGGCCAGCGGGATGTTGGCACCGGCGCCGGCAGCCACACCGTTGACCGCGCAGACCACCGGCAGCGGCAGGTCGCGCAGGGTGCGTACCAGCGGGTTGTAGAATTTGTCGATCGACTCGCCCAAGTCCGGCATTTCGGCGCCAGGGGCGACGTTGCGATCGGACAGGTCCTGGCCGGCGCAGAAACCACGGCCTTCGGCAGTCAGCAACAACACCCGTGCTTCGCTGCTCTGGCGCACTTGCTTGAGCGCCTCACGCACTTCCAGGTGCATGGCGGTATTGAAGCTGTTCAGCTGTTCGGGGCGATTCAACGAGAGGAGGGCGACGCCGTCCTCGATGGAAAACAGGATGTGCTGGAAAGGCATGACAGACTCGCTCCGTCAGTCGAGGGGAAGATGGTCAGCGGCCCTGGAAGCGGGCCTGGCGTTTTTCCTGGAATGCACGAATGCCTTCGTCGCGGTCGGCGGTGCCGGCCAGCAAGGTGAAGGCGTGGCGTTCGAAGCGCAGGCCGCTGGCCAGGTCGGTATCGCCGGCCTTGAGCAGCGCCTCCTTGGCCAGGCGCACCGCCAGCGGGGCCTTGGCGGCAATGCCGCGGGCGACATGCAGCGCGCGTTCTACAGTGAGTTCCGGCTGGGTGATTTCGCTGACGAGCCCGGCCTGCAAGGCATGGCGGGCGGTGATGGCTTCGCCGGTCAGCACCATTTGCATGGCCAGCGGCTTGCCTACTGCTCGCAGCAGGCGTTGGGTGCCACCGGCGCCGGGGATGATCCCGAGGTTGATTTCCGGCTGGCCGAAATGGGCGTCGCTGCCGGCAATGACGATGTCTGCGCACATCACCAGCTCGCATCCGCCGCCCAGGGCATAGCCGTTGACGGCGGCGATCAGCGGCTTGGTGAAGGCGGCGATGCTTTGCCAGTGAGCCACACGGGGGTCGTTGAGGATGCCGACCAGGTCGCGCTCGGCCATCTCGCGGATATCGGCGCCTGCGGCGAATGCCTTGCGGCTGCCGGTGATGACCACCGCACGGGTCTGCTCGTCCTTCCCGGCCGTTTCCAGCGCAGTGGCCAGCTCTGCCAGTAACTCGGTGCACAGGGCGTTGAGCGCCTCGGGCCGTTGCAGGGTAATGAGCTGGACGCCTTGTTCCGGCGCCTGCACATCGAGATATCGCGGCATGTCGGGTTCCTCTGGCTGCACGCACGGCACATCGTGGGGCCGGCATTTCTTGGAATTGTTTGCAGGGGCGTGATGCGGGATCACGTCCGGGTGTAACCAGTATATGCATCACGCGATACATGAATGCAACACACAAAATTGTTTCATGTATCTCTTTGCGTCGTAGCGCCAAGCGACGTTTCATCGCCATTGATGGTGATGAATCGTTTATCTAGGCGGATTTCGGCGTGGAACGACGTTTTTTTGCAAAGCAAGCGACACGCTCCAAAGCGATACACGACCCAGGCGATTGACGCGAAATAATATTGTGATACAAGATCTGCGTGCATTTGAAATCATTTCAGGAGCTTTTCCATGCCTTGCTATCGACTGGACGGCCTGACCCCCGTGGTTCATCCGACAGCCTACGTGCACCCCAGCGCCGTGCTGATCGGTGATGTCATCGTCGGTCCTCGTTGCTACGTCGGCCCACTGGCTTCACTACGGGGGGATTTCGGCCGTATCGTGCTGGAGGAGGGCGCCAACCTGCAGGACACCTGCGTGATGCATGGTTTCCCGGGCGGCGATACGGTAGTCGAACGCAACGGGCATGTCGGGCATGGCGCCGTGCTGCACGGCTGCCGCGTGGGCGAAGACGCCTTGATCGGCATGAACGCGGTGGTGATGGATGGTGCCCATGTGGCGCCGCGCTGCATCGTCGCGGCCACGGCATTCGTCAAGGCGGGTTTCGAATGTGCGGCACAAAGCCTGGTGATGGGCTCGCCAGCCCAGGTCAAGCGCCCACTGACCGAACAGGAGCTGGCCTGGAAGCAACGTGGCACGGCGGAGTATCAGCACCTGGCGCAACGCTGCATGAACAGCCTGGTCGAATGCCCGCCGCTGACCGAAGTCGAGCCCCGGCGCCCACGCATGGAAGACACCGGCGTCAGGCCCAAAGGCCAGGCATCGGCATGAGCCTGGCAGCGTCACGCAATGGCCAGGCGGCACGCCGCGCAGGTATAGTCGGTGCTTTATCCGCGCACAGTTCGCCCATGAGCAATCTCGCCCCACTGAACCACCTGATCACCCGCTTCCAGGAACAGACGCCGATCCGCGCCAGTTCCTTGATCATCACTTTGTACGGCGACGCCATCGAACCCCACGGCGGTACCGTCTGGCTGGGTAGCTTGATCAACCTGCTGGAGCCTATCGGCATCAACGAGCGGCTGATCCGCACATCCATCTTCCGCCTTACCAAGGAAGGCTGGCTCACTGCCGAAAAGGTTGGCCGCCGCAGTTACTACAGCCTGACAGGCACAGGCCGCCGCAGGTTCGAGAAAGCCTTCAAGCGGGTCTACAGCCCGAGCCAGCCAGCCTGGGACGGCGCCTGGACGCTGGTGTTGCTCTCGCAGCTGGAGGCCGGCAAACGCAAGGCTTTGCGAGAGGAACTGGAGTGGCAGGGGTTTGGCGCCATGGCCCCGAACCTGCTGGGCTGCCCACGGGCAGACCGCGCCGACCTGGCCGCAACCCTGCGTGACCTGGAGGCCAGCGACGACAGTATCGTCTTCGAGACCCACACCCAGGAAGTACTGGCATCCAAGGCCATGCGCGCCCAGGTGCGGGAGAGCTGGCGCATCGACGAACTGGGGCAACAGTACAGCGAGTTCATCCAGCTGTTCAGGCCGCTATGGCAAGGTTTGAAAGAGCAACAACAGCTCGATGCCCAGGATTGCTTCCTGGCACGCACATTGTTGATTCACGAATACCGCCGGCTGCTGCTGCGCGACCCGCAATTGCCGGACGAGCTGCTGCCTGGGGATTGGGAGGGAAGGGCTGCGCGACAGCTG
This sequence comes from Pseudomonas sp. NLJ1, assembly GCF_049486705.1. Classification (NCBI taxonomy): domain Bacteria; kingdom Pseudomonadati; phylum Pseudomonadota; class Gammaproteobacteria; order Pseudomonadales; family Pseudomonadaceae; genus Pseudomonas; species Pseudomonas sp. NLJ1. The sequence continues at coordinate 5,617,810 of NZ_CP137735.1, forward strand.
TGCCGTAACCTCTATCGCCTGGTGTTTGCCAAGGCGGAAGAATGGCTGAATGCAGCGCTGGAGACGGCTGATGGGCCGTTGCCGGATGTGAATGAAGGCTTTTACAGGCGTTTTGGCGGGCTGGTTTGAGAGGTGGGTGCAGAGGTTGGGTTTATATAACTACGCTAAATGAGTATTTAGTGTAGTTATATCTTATTTGCATATAAGAATGGGCACACGAGGGGACCTGAGCGCTCAAGTATCGCTTTCAAGTCAGGACGGACCTACAGGGATGGATCCTGGCTTGAGGGTCGGCGTGAGGTGTAAGCAACTGTCGTCTGAACCCTGCGGGCCCTTGTAGGAGCGACCTTGTGTCGCGATGGGCTGCGCAGCAGCCCCAAGATTTCAAAGCAGACGCATAAAATGCCGGGGCTGCCTTGCAGCCCATCGCGACACAAGGCCGCTCCTACAATTGACCGCGTCAACCGATCGACCAGGGGCTGGTTTGCCGGCGATTGCCATCGCGGCAACCGCAACGACGCTGGCAGCAGCCTTGGTGTGGTCACGCAGGCGTCGGGCTTGGCTTGGCCTGGTCAACAAAGCCGAGGGTAAACGTTACAAGTTACTTGCAAGTACTCAGGTACAGCTGGGAATGGCTGGGTTTCGGATGCTCCAGCCGCGTTAGCCAACAAAGGCAAGCCCAACGCGTCCAGCACCAGGCTAATGCTCGTGATGGTAAGCGGTCGATTGATCGAGATTAAAATCTAGACCAGAGGGCATTACCTGGTCCCAAAGTGCCTCACTCGTGGCCTGGTGACCAAATATAGACTAGCGCATAATGTGTATTATGTTAAATGACGTATTGGGCGAGCAACGTACACGTGTCCGTTTTCCACTAACCTCCTTTGAGATTCAGCTCGCTATCCATAGCTAGCCTTGGATGACCGTCTACAATCCTAAATCCAGTCCGTCCATGAACAGGTGGTACGCCCACCGGTATCTCAATTGGATTGCTTTCAGCTGGAATCCACAAAGGCCACAGCATCTTTATCACGACTGCGTGGCGCTCGATGATCGACTTGACTCATGATGATCATGGAACTGACAGCGATTCGTTTTGGTACAACCGACTGGTCGACAGTTGAACCTGTTGCTCATCCCGGGGAAGCCGGCACCGCGTACTGGCGGACTTGTCATTTCGGGGGTATACGGGTTCGCATGGTTGAGTACACGCCTGGCTACCTGGCCGATCACTGGTGCCACAAGGGCCATATTCTGCTCTGCATGGAAGGCGAGTTGGATACAGAGCTGGATGACGGCCGCACCTTCACGCTGCGGCCTGGCATGAGCTATCAAGTAGCCGACAACGCGGAGGCACACAGGTCTTCTACCCTCGTCGGTGCCAAACTCTTTATCGTGGACTGATCCAAATGAACCGGAGAGCCTAGAACTCCACCTTGCCCCGACCTGCCTTGACAGTGCTGCGCCTGGCTTTTCCTTCGAGGCGGCGGGTCTTCGAGCCGAGGGTCGGCTTGGTGGGGCGGCGTTTCTTCTCGGTCTTGCCGGCAGTGATGATCAATTCGGCAAGACGCGCCAGTGCGTCAGCGCGGTTCTGCTCCTGGGTGCGGTATTGTTGTGCCTTGATGATCAACACGCCGTCGCCGGTGAGGCGACTGTCACGCAGCGCCAGCAGGCGCTCTTTGTAAAACTCGGGCAGCGACGAGGCGGGAATGTCGAAGCGCAGGTGCACGGCGCTGGACACCTTGTTGACGTTCTGCCCACCTGCGCCTTGCGCGCGGATGTATGTCAGTTCGATGTCGGTATCTGGCAAATGGACGTTATCAGAGATGGTCAGCATGGCATGGCCCTTGTGATTCCCCTCCATTATCACAGCCTTCGCCGCTCGCCCACAGAACAAAATACGGTTGACCTCAACCACTCTGAGCGAGGCACCCTACTCCGCCATTGCCGGTAGCCTCGATATCTGCCACATATAGCGCTGCTCCCGTTTGCAATGACACGGGCGACGGCAGCGCCATCACATCAGGCAATAGAACTCCGCAACCTGCGCCACAATCTCTCCCTTCGCATCATAGAGCCGCGCCTCTGGCGTCATGGCCATGGAGCGGGCCTCGAGTAAGTAGCGCTGCCCAGCCTTGAAATCCTCATAGTCAATGGTCAGGTAGCATTGCCTTACCGTAGTGCCCCCCATCAGGCTGATGCCACCACCTCCATTTACTTCGTAGTCGAACCTGACGACCAATTCATGGCTGCCGGGGCTGACCTCGAAGAAGCGACCGTCGCGCAGGCGTTGTTTATCCAGGCGCTCGGCCAACAGCACACGGTCATTCGGGAATGGCATCGAGAGATCGACCCAAGCCATTTGTGGGTTTGCAGTAGGCATTGGCGCCTGACAACCAGCAATTGCAGCGATCGCGAACAACAGTGTCAACTGGCGCATGGGTAGCTCCCCAAAGGCTCATGCCCTCACTATTCAGAATAACGCCGACAACCGAGTATCACGAGCGGTTCGAGGTTGAAGGCTGACGGATTAGTCAGCCATTGTCATTCAGCCGATACCACCCGCCGGGCATCTCTTCGCACCGCTTGAGGCGGAACGCCAAAACCACGAATGAACACCTCCCGCATATGCCGACGGTCCCTGAACCCGGTTTCCTTCGCCACCACATCCAGGCTGTGACGGCTCTGCTCGATCATCAAACGGGCCGCCTCGAGACGCAGGCTCTCCACAGCCTTGGCGGGCGACTGACCTGTCTCTGAAGTGAATACGCGGGTAAATTGTCGTGGGCTCAGATGCACGGACTCTGCAAGTTCCTCGACACTCAAGGGACGGCTCAAATGCTTGCGTGCGTAATCCAGGGCGCTCTGAATCCGATCAGACTTCGGCGAAAGCGCCAGCAGCTCGGAATGCTGCGATTGCCCGCCGGAGCGGCGCTGATGCATCACCAGCTTTCGTGCCACTGACCTGGCCATCTCGGTGCCCAGGTCTCTTTCAACCATACCCAACGCCATGTCCAGGGCAGCGGTCATTCCCGCGGAGGTCCAGATCTGCCCATCGACAATGAAGATCCGGTCTTCTTCCACTTCGATCTTCGGGTGCAGTTCCCGCAGCTTTTTCGCGTAGGCCCAGTGTGTCGTGGCCCGCCGGTTATCCAGCACACCGGCCTGGGCTAGCACGAAACAACCGGTACACAGGCCTGCGATGCGGCGGGCGCCGTCGACAAAGCCTCGAACGCTGGCCAGCACTTCATCGCCAGGCGGAGTCAGCGGGGTCAAGGTGCCGGTGATCATCCAGGTGTCAGCCAGACCAGGAGCACCCAACGGCAGGGTGTCCATGTACATGCCCAGGGAGGAACGCACCGTGCCGCCTCCGACGGAAAAGTTCTGGATCTTGTAAACCGTTTCGCCAGCGACAATGTTCGCGAACTCGAACACGGCCTGCGTTGCCAGCGACATGATCTGGAAACCTTCGGTTATGAGATAGCCGACCCGGTGCATGGTTGAAGCTCCACCATTGGATGTCCTGAAAACGTACCATATGTGTCGTTTAAGACAAGCACGACCTTCTGCATCATGGGCTCCACAACCAAACCACGGAGCTTGACCATGAAGCAGCAATTCAAAGGCACTGCCCTCATCACTGGCGCCTCCACCGGCATCGGTTCGATCTACGCAGAACGCTTGGCACGTCGGGGTTACGACCTGGTGCTGGTCGCCCGCAACCGGGACCGCCTCAACACCCTGGCCAGCCGGCTGACCACCGAAACCCGGCAGAACGTGGAGGTGTTTCCAGCAGACCTGGCAAACACTGATGATCTGCTCAAGGTAGAGCGCAAATTGCGCGAAGACGCCAGCATCAGCCTGCTGGTGAACAACGCGGGCATAGGCACTCACACCAGCCTGCTGGAAAGTGATGTCGAGCGCATGGCTGAAATGATCACTCTCAACATAACCGCCCTCACCCGCCTTACCTACGCGGCCATCCCGGGATTTGTCGCGCGCAAGCAAGGTGCCCTGATCAACATCTCGTCCATCGTCAGCCTGGCGCCGGAGTTGCTCAACGGTGTGTACGGTGGCAGCAAGGCCTATGTCACCGCCTTTACCCAGTCCCTGCACAAGGAGCTTGCGGAAAAAGGCATCAGGATCCAGGCCGTGCTGCCAGGGGCGACCGCCACCGACTTCTGGCAGATTGGCGGCTTGCCGGTCGAAAACCTCGATCCAGGGATCGTGATGTCGGCCCAGGATCTGGTGGACGGTGCCCTGCAGGACTTTGACGACGAGGTGCTGATCTCCATCCCTTCGATGCATGACCTGCAGTCCTTCGAACGCTACGAGGCCAGCCGCCAAGCCCTGTTCGGCCAGCTGTCCAGTAATCAGCTGGCCCCGCGTTACAATGCCAATTGATCACGATTGCTGACGCCAGCGCCGGGTGAAGCTGTCGGCCTTTCAACCAGGGCGACAGCTATCCGATTATCAGCGTGTGCCCCGTCGACCAAACGAAAATGTAAAAAGATTTCAGCACTCCCCTGTGGTCAGAATCCTAGACACAGTGGAGATAACACCATGAAATTCGCGCTTTTCTGTCAATGGCTCGCCAAGCACGCCGGTAAACCAAGTACCTTCCTGATCGCCGTGGTGCTTATCAGCATGTGGGCTGCCTCCGGGCCCTGGTTTCACTACAACGATACCTGGCAACTGATCGTCAACACGTCGACGACCATCATCACTTTCCTGATGGTTTTTCTGATTCAGAACACCCAGAACCGGGACAACGACATCATCCATGTGAAGCTCGACGAACTGATCCGCGCTACAAAATCAGCGGAGCAATCGGTACTAGGCCTCGAATCACTCGACAACCGGGAGATCCATCAACTTCGCAAAGAGTATCAGGCGATGGGCAGACACTGCGAAACGCCTCCACAGCCCCCTCGCGAGCGACAGGCAGACGATGCCGCTCGGGACAATCTGCAGCGCTAGCGGCCTATAAGGTCGTTTTCATCCTGGGAGCTCACCAGGAATTCGGCCAAGGTTTCCGCACAGGCTGAAATGCCATCCAGGAGTACCATCTCAAAGCCATGAGTGTTCTCTGTCGGGATCGCAATGCAACCTGCCCGGGCATCGATCCCTGCGCTCAATACCGCACTCGCATCCGACGCAAAGTCTACGAGCAATGCCGCCTGCGGCTTGTACCCTGCCCTGCGGCCAGCGGCGATCAGGCCTTGTACCACGGTGCGGCTGTAGTAGCCCTTCTGGTCACCGGTATTGATGATCGGGTCGGCTGACAGCTGCGTACCATACTCTTCGAGCACCGGGCCGACCTCGACCGCGATGGTGGTGTCGCCGGGCAACCGGGACGCGGCGTACATGGCACCGGCATTGGATTCTTCCTCCAGTGTGGTGAGCACGAACCACACATCCTGCTTCAGCGCCGCTCGCCTCTCACCCAGCAGCTTCGCACAGAGGATGACAGCGCTGATGGGAGCACGGTCATCGAGAAAATGAGCGGCAACACAGTCCTGCACTTTGAATGGCCGACGCCAGTGCTGGCTGAGCACGACCCGCGTACCTGGTCGAACCCCCAATGCCTGCAGTTCCTGCTTGGTCTTGCGTGTGACTACATGCACATCCTTCCACTGGACGTTTCCGGTCAGCACGTCTCTTCCGTTGGCAGTCCGACTGCTACTGTGCATCGAGCCATACGACAGCACGCCAGGCAGGATCTGCTCATCGCCCAGGATGTCGACAGGGCAGACACCAAAGCTGATCGGTTGCGCTCCCCCGAGGGCAAGCACCTCCAGTGTGCCGTTGTCGTGGACATTCTTGACGATCATCGCGATCTCATCGAGGTGGGCCATTACACGTATGGCTGCCTGCGGATTGCATGCAAGCCCGGCGCGAATGACCCCTACCACGTTGCCGGCAGAATCGATGTGCGTGTCATCACAGAAGTTGGCGAGCTCTCGCAGGCAAATGGTGCGCACCTCATCCTCTTGCCCACCTGGCCCGCGGGCATTGAGGAGTTCGGTCAACAACGCGTCGATCTTCAAGGCAGAACCTCCCTGTTTAAAGTTGCAAGCGGTTGACCGGCCCACTTGGCACGCGTTCATTATCAAGTGGGCTGGAGGAGCTCGCGGATAGCCGCCAGCCCGCTGCCCAGGCAGAACAGGCTGGCAACGCACATCCCGCAGGATCAGGAATTGAAGCCCAACCCTGAGGAAAGATCGGAGTCTCCAGGCCTGCGCTCTGCCTGGGTCGACGCCTTGCCACCCGCCTGATCGAACGACTCTTCGACCGACGCCTTCACCTCGCGGCCCTTGGCCTTGAGCGTGTCGGTCAAACGATCACTGCTGGCGCCCATCAGCTGGTCTTCCTTGCGGGTACCGGGTAGCGCCGCCCCCAATGCCGCACCCAGTGCTATTCCCAAAGCAGCCAATACCAGAGGTTGCTCCTGAAGCAGGTGATCGAACTGGCCCTTCAATGCCGCGGCCTGATCGGTAGCCTTGTGTGCCGAATGGCGCAGGGTGTCCGCGGAAGCCCCCATGGAGTCGCGCGCGCCGCTGCCAAGTTCGCTGGCCCGATCGCGCATGTCATGGGCTTTCATGCGCACCTTCTGGCTGGCGTCATGCACTGCCTCCCCCGCCTGCGTGAAAGCGCCTTTCACCGTGTCCACCGCGTCGCCGAGCTTTTCGCCCAACCCCGGCCCATGGTGCGCAGGCCCTGGGTTGAAGGGGCGGTTCTGGTTCAGGCCCAGCCATGCCAGGCCCAGTACCGTCAGGGTAGCGGGTACAGGGTTGTTCCTGAGGGTGGTGCCCAGGTTCTGGAAGAACTCGCCGCCATTGCCCTTGGCGTAGGCCAGGACCCGGTCGACCATCTGGCCCGGGCTCAGGCGCTGTTCGAGGGCGTCCACCAGATCACTGATGTGCTCGCGCTTGGCGTTGATTTCCTGCTCGAGCAAGTCAGGGTCTTTATGCGCTTCATGTTCGAAGGAAGTGGTCATGGCAGTTTCCTCTTCAGCGTGTCCTTGTCCTGCTGCATGGCATGCAAGGTGCGGTCAGGGGCAAGATGCGTGGGTTCGAACTGTTTCTTGCCCGACTGCAACATGATGAACCCGATCACCAAGGTGACCGCGCCCACGATCAAGGCTGCCAGCCACGGCTCGACCACCATCGCCAGGGCGTAGACGGCCGCCAGCAGCAGAATGACGAAGCCTGCCAGCATCACGATCGCTCCCGCCGCAACCGCAGCCGTGCCGGCCTTGAGGGTGGCGAGGTTCTGCTGCAGCTCTGCCTTGGCCAGCGCCAGCTCTTTGGTGAACAGGTCCGGTACTTCACGCATCAGCTGGCGCAACAAACCGCCAACACCGACGGCGTCGTCTTCCGTTGCATGCAGGCTCTGGCTGGAATGCAAAGTGTCTTTGCTCATCATTCACCTCCTTTGAGGGGGTCGCGCTCGAACGGGCTGCCGCTGACCGGTGTGCCTGCACCAGGCCCGATCGGGTCGACGGGGGTGTAAGGTTCGCGGGGGGATACGTCGCTACCACGATCAGGTACTGGCTGCGCCGGGTGGGGCTGGCTCCAATCACCAGAAGACGCAGACGCAGGGGGGGTGGATTCATGGCTGGTGCTGGCTCGCATGAACCGCGACACAGCAAACCCGATGGCGACGCTGCCGGCCAGAAATAGCGCCGGGTTGTTCTTGGCCAACTGTGCACCGCGCTGCAGCAGGCTCTCGGCGCTTTGATGGCGTACCTGCTCGGCAAACTCGCCCACGCACTCTGCTGCCTGGGTCAGGTACTGCGACAGCCCGAGACTATCGTTGCCTTGCAGCGCAGCAGCCGCCGAGCGCGCACCCTCCTCGAGCGAATCAAGTTGATCGGCTGCGTTATCGCGATAGTGCTCGAACTGCTCACTGCCTTTGTGCCTGGCCTCGCCAAGCAGCGCACCGGCGTCATCGATAAAGGCTTTTTCCTGGGTGCTACCGGGTGGAGAGGTCGAGCTTTGATCGGTCTTGTCCATCGTTTCGCCCTCGAAGCTGATTGTTGGATGAATGCCGTCTTTATTGGGCATTCATTCGAGGGACGCAGGTGAGGCGGCAGGAGTTCAGCGTTTGTGATCTATGACATTTGCCTGGAGGCCCAAAGGAAACAGCGCGATCAACCCGGGGTATTGGTACCCGAGCAAAGGCTTTGAGGGTGGTGGTAATCAGGGTCGGCAACGATTGGGGTGCGATTGCGCGGTTCACGCCAGCTGGATGAAGACCGCGTAGATGCCGAGAATCATCCAGAAGGCCAGGAATATCCACGGCGTACGCAGCGAGAACAACAGCGACTTGCGGTGCCCGGCCAGTGAAGTTTCCGCCTCGCTGAACAGTGGCGATTCGTCATATGCCAGCCCCATCAGTGGCTCGCTGCGCAAAAGGTGGCTCTGTTTCAATTGCCAGTGCTCGATGATCTTGTAGGCCGCGCGAATGCCCGGCCAGGCATTGAGTGAACTCAAAACACCCAGCAAGGCAAGAAACGGCGGAACTACCAGCGTAAACATCTCGCCCCAGCTCTGGTTGAGGTTGCCCATCGACGATACGAAGGCGATCACCAGAAACGACTGGGCAGCGAGATAGGCGTCAGTGCGGTTGGCAAGGATGCTGGTCTCGTACTGGATTTCACGGCGGTAGAAATCAAGGCGCTCTTTTGGCGAGCCGAACATCCGGGCGTTGCGCTCGCTGATCTCGTGTTCAGGGGTGGCTGGAGTGATGATTCGCGGCACGTGCTGGCTCCTGAAAGCAAGGATGATCGTGTCTCGAAACGTGAGAGGCGAACCCATGAGCAAAGGCCTGCCTACAAATTGCAGGCAGGCCTTCTGCGCAAATGCTTCAGGTATTGCCCGTACCGCTATTCGAGAACTTCTTTACATCAATGGGCGGAGCGACGAACTCGGGCCCTTCGCCTGATGCCCGCCAACGCACATTGTTGATGCCGTAGCGCTCAGCCATCGGCCGGCTGACCTTCTTGATCTTGTGCTGGCCGAACCGTGGAATGATGCCCACCCCCGCATCGCAACTTGCCCAGTGCCAGGCTTCGGCGTTGTCCATACGCTCGAGCCGGATGATGAAGGTGCGAAATTCCCCATGAAGCTCATATTCGATCACATACAACTGCTGCCCAGCCATTGGACTCTCCTTCAGCGATTCAGACCAATGGAGCCAGCGACCTGTAAAAAGATTCATTTATTTTGACCGGTTGGTCATCGCCCTTTTCCATCGCCTTGTATCCACGACTTTCTCAGCGCAAAAGCTGCTGCAGAGCCAGTGCGTTGGCCATCGCCGCTCCGGAGGCGGTGTTATCGAAAATGCACCAGGTGGGTACTCCAGCGGCACGGCTGGCCTGCAAGCGTTCAGCCAGACGCTGCAAATACTCGTTGGAGTACTCGCTGTGGTAGATCCTCGGCTCGCCATGCAGGCGCCAGTAGACCTGCCCTGGCCAACCTCCCGGTTGCGCATCGATAACGAAGCGCGAAGGGCTCGCCGCAACCTGGGCGATGCGCAAATCGACCAGCATCTGCTGCGCCGCTTGCCAGCTGGCGTGCCTGGGCTCCAGCGCCACCGGCCCGGCATACCGTCGGCGCAGGCTTTCGAAGAAACGTCGCGCATGCTCGGTGTCATGGCCAAGCGATGGCGGCAACTGTATCAACAGGCAACCCAGGCGATCGCCCAACTGCCCGCATTGTGCAAGGAACATATCCAGTGCGTATTCGCAGCCGGCGAGACGCTGCTCATGGCTGATGGCCTTGGGCAGCTTCACCGCAAAACGGAAATCCTCAGGTACGGACGCAGCCCAACGGGCATAGGTTTCGGGGCGATGGGGGCGGTAGAACGAACTGTTGATTTCCACCGTGTTGAAGCGGGTGGCGTAGCGTTGCAGGTGGCTGCCGGGCTGCGCAAATGCCTCGGCATGACGGCTGGACAGGCTCCAGCCAGCGCAACCCAGATAGATCATTCAGCTACCGGCCGCTTCGCCACGGAACGCTTCGCCCTCACCCGCGACGCGCCTGGCATATCCCACGCCCCACAGCAGCGCCCGCCTCATGGTTTCCCCCGCACACTGGTGGTAGATCTGTTCGCACAGCACCGTACCGTCGGTGCGATAGACACCGATGAACAACTGGGTGCCGCCAGTGCGTGACAAGCGCGTCTGCACTTCCAGGCAGGTACCGGAGCCGAGCGTTTCCTCATGGGTTTGATGGTGCAGGATCGGGTCGCACCATTGTCTATAGGTTTCACCTCTTCTTTTCATCTGCCAGCCCTCTCCTTTTCATGGCTGCTGATAATGCCCTGGCGATGTGTTTGGCTCATGATCGTGCTGCAGACGCTGCACCTGCACGTCAGTAAACGATGACGCTTCGTTGCGGTGCAGGCCTTGCAGGTAATCACGCGCCGCATCGCGGCTCAGGTCCTCCTGGTCGCTGCGCAGCTCGCAGGTGCCGGGTTGGTTGTCGAGGATATAGCTGATCAGGTACAGGTACTTGGACATCGCTGTAACTCCTGCTGGCTGAGTGAAATCGGGCGACTCAGCTTGATTGATCCTGGCTTGAGTGCAGCCGTTCAGCACCGACGACGACCGGCGCTGCAGCACATACCTGTGGGAGCGGGCGTGCCCGCGAACACCGGCACAGCCGGTGCCATCCACCGCGCTGCCTGTTTCGCGGGCATGCCCGCTCCCACAGGGCCCTCGTCAGCCGAAGGAATGTGTTCGGCAAGGTTCCAGTCGGTAGACCAGTGCGCACACACTTGAAACTTTCCCGAACCGCGCCAAGTCCAGACCCCTATCGGTCACAGGACGGGAGAAGGCAATGACCAGCACGGTAGGCGACTTTCTGGTGGAGCGTTTGTATCAATGGGGTGTGCGGCGCATCTTCGGCTACCCCGGCGACGGCATCAACGGGGTATTCGGGGCGTTGAGCCGGGCCGAGGGCAAGATCCAGTTCATCCAGGCACGCCACGAGGAAATGGCGGCCTTCATGGCCAGCGCCCATGCCAAGTTCACCGGCGAATTGGGTGTGTGCATTGCCACCTCCGGCCCCGGCGCTTCGCATCTGCTTACCGGCCTGTATGACGCGCGCATGGATCACCAGCCGGTGCTGGCCATCGTCGGCCAGCAGGCGCGAGCAGCGCTCGGCGGGCATTACCAGCAGGAGCTGGACCTGCTGTCGATGTTCAAGGACGTTGCAGGTGCCTTCGTCCAGCAGGCCTCGACCCCGGAACAGGTGCGCCACTTGCTCGATCGCGCAGTACGTACCGCCGTCGGCGAACGCCGGGTCACCGCCATCATCCTGCCCAACGACCTGCAGGACCTGCCCTACCACGAACCACCGAAAGCCCACGGCACGGTGCATTCCGGCATCGGCTACAGCAGGCCCCGCGTGGTGCCTTTCGAGCAGGACCTGCAACGTGCCGCGGATGTACTCAACGCTGGACGAAAAGTGGCGATACTGGTCGGTGCCGGCGCACTGCAAGCCACCGAACAGGTGATCGCGGTAGCTGAAACGCTTGGTGCTGGCGTGGCCAAGGCGCTGCTGGGCAAGGCCGTAGTGCCAGACGACCTGCCCTGGGTCACCGGCGCCATCGGGCTTCTAGGTACCGAACCGAGTTATCGGTTGATGAGCGAATGCGACACCTTGCTGATGATCGGCTCCGGCTTCCCCTACGCCGAGTTCCTGCCTGGGGAAGGCCAGGCCCGTGGCGTGCAGATCGATTTGCAGCCAGACATGCTCAGCTTGCGCTACCCCATGGAGGTCAACCTGGTCGGCGACGCCAGCGAAACGCTGCGGGCACTGCTGCCATTGCTCGAACACAAGACCGAGCGCCGTTGGCGCGACAAGGTCGAAGGCTGGCGCGCAGACTGGGACAAGACCCTGGAGAAACGCGCCCTGGTCAAGGCCGACCCGATCAACCCCCAGCGCGTGGTGCACGAACTCTCCCCTCGCCTGCCCGACCACGCCATCGTCACCAGTGACTCCGGATCCTGCGCCAACTGGTTTGCCCGCGACCTGCAGATACGCCGGGGCATGCAGTGCTCATTGTCCGGCGGCTTGGCCAGCATGGGCGCGGCGGTACCCTATGCCATCGCCGCCAAGTTCGCCCATCCGCAGCGCAGCGTGGTGGCCTTGGTGGGTGACGGGGCGATGCAGATGAACAACCTTGCCGAGCTGATCACCGTCGCCAAGTACTGGCGCCTGTGGGAAAACCCTCAGTGGATCTGCGCGGTGTTCAACAACGAAGACCTCAACCAGGTGACCTGGGAACAACGGGTAATGGAGGGCGACCCCAAGTTCGAGGCTTCACAGGCGATCCCTGATGTGCCCTATCATCTGTTCGCAATCTCCATCGGCTTGCAAGGCATCTACGTGGAGCGCGAAGAAGACATTGCCGGCGCCTGGGAGCGAGCCCTGGCGGCTGACCGGCCGGTGTTGATCGAATTCAAGACCGATCCGGACGTACCGCCCTTGCCACCGCACATCAAGCTGGAGCAGGCGAAGAAGTTCGCCAGCAGCCTGCTCAAGGGCGACCCGGACCAGGCTGGGGTCATCGTGCAGACGGCCAGGCAAGTTCTCGGTTCGGTATTGCCGGGCAAGAAATGAGGCGTGCACGGCACTGGCAGCAACCAGCCCCGTCGCTGGCCTGCCAAACCTGAACCGGGTGCGCCGGTTCAGGTTGTCAGTCGCATTGAACAGCCGCCTCGACAATCAGCTGGACCAAGAGCGTAACCTGCACGCTCAAGGCAACGTTTGCAGGGTGAACCAGGCCAATGTCGCGGTGAAACGTGTGGCCGCCAAGATCATAGGCGCGCACGGAGGCAGGCCAGGCGTCTCGGCTGACTGTTTGTGGCACCAACGCTACCCCCACACCCTTCCCGACAAGTTCGGTGATGGCATCCAGTTCGTCCAGTTCGCACACGTCTCTGGTATTGAAATGAAATTGTCGAAGGAAGCGGTCGACCTGGCGCCCACCAAATGACGAGCGATCGTAGCGAATGAAGGGTTGGGTCGAAAGCATTTCGCTCCACTCGGCATCCGCGAGCCCGGCTGGAACGATCAGCCTGTAAGGCTCGCTTGCCAACGTTGTCCAGTGAAGATCGCTTTGCAATTCGAACGGCGGCCTGATGATCACGGCGATGTCGATTTCCCGGGCATCTACCGCACTCAGCAGCTCCAGCGACAGGCCAGGAATGATACGCGTACGACATTCAGGCCGGGCGCCATGAAACTGCGCCAGTGCTTGTGGCAGCAGTGACCTCTGTACCGACGCGATAGCGCCGACCTCTACCTGCACGGTAGGCGCCACACCCTGAGCACTGGAACCCAGGCTGTTGTAGAGCCTGACGAGTTCCTGGGCCTGCTCCAGAATCTGCTGCCCGCGCCTGTTCAGCTGGGCGTTGCGGCCTTTGCGTTCAAAGATCTCATACCCCAGTTCGGCTTCCAGCCTCTGCATCTGTGCGCTTACGGCCGCCTGGGTCAGGTTCACCTTGAGCCCGGCCGCAGCGAACGTGCCCTCCCGGGCCACGGCAATCAGGGTCTTGAGCTCGCGGATCATTCACAATTTTCCTTTGTGTTTTTAAGAAAAATATATTGATTTTTTTATTATTCTGCCACTCCTAGAATCGACAAAAACGAGAAACAAGCCACCCACCACAATGATGACCTGTTGCTTCACAGGTCGTTACCCATAGCCCTCAAGGAGTTTCTGATGAGCCTGCCCCCCTTCCATCTCGCCATTCCGGTTTACGATATTCCCGCGGCTCGCAAGTTCTACGGCGAGGTGTTCAACCTTGAAGAAGGACGTTCCGCAGCCCAATGGGTCGACTTCAATTTCTATGGCCATCAACTGGTCATCCACGAACATCCCAAGATGCCCTACCAGGAACATGCGCTGAGCAACCCGGTAGACGGCCACAATGTGCCAGCCCCTCACTTTGGCGTGATCTTGCAGTGGGACGAGTGGGAAGCGCTTGCCAACCGCCTGACCGACCTGGGTACCGAATTCGTCATCGAGCCCTACGTCCGCTTCAAAGGCCAGGTGGGCGAGCAAGCCACCATGTTCCTCTTCGACCCGTGTGGTAACGCGCTGGAGTTCAAAGCCTTCAAGGACATGGGGCAGATCTTCGCCAAATAGCGTTGTTTGCCCGCGTGCCCCGGGCGTGAGCGCTTCGCTCACGCCTTCAATTACTGCCAACAGCGCAGCACACCATAAATCAATAAAAATAGGCTGGCGTCATGAAAAAAGTCCCACTGGTCTGGCAGATCGTTATCGGCTTATTGCTCGGCATCGGCGTTGGCTGGTTCTTGAATACACACCCGGAACATCAACAATGGGTCAGCAGTGAAGTGCTCAAACCCCTGGGTGACATCTTCATCAAGATGATGAAGATGATTGTTGTGCCCATCGTCTTCTGCTGCATGGTGCTCGGCATTGCAGGGGGTGGCGACAACAAGTCGTTTGGCCGTATGGGGGTCAAGTCCCTCGGCTACTTTTTCGCAATCACCACCTTGGCCATCATTGTCGGGCTCGTGCTGGCCAATCTTCTGGAGCCTGGCTCAGGTACAGTGATCGCCGGCATGACCGAAGGCGATGCGAGCATTAAATCGGAACCTGCCACAGGCGCTTTGCTGATCCTGCAGAACATTGTGCCGGACAACCTCTTCCAGTCGCTGTCCGAAGGCAAGCTGCTTTCCATCCTGTTCTTCGCGGTACTGTTCGGCATGGCCCTGAACGCCTTGCCGCGCGAAAAGAGTGCCCCAGTCGTGGCAACACTGCAGGGCACCGCCGACGCAATGTTCAAGCTGGTGAACTATGTCATGGCATACGCGCCCATTGGGGTGTTCGGCATGATCGGCTCCACCGTGGCAACCTTCGGCTTCGCCTCCCTGCTGCCATTGATGAAGTTGATCGGGGTCGTTTACCTGGCACTGATCCTCTTCGCACTGATCGTACTTGGCGGCATCTGCCTGTTGATCGGCGAGAACCTGTTGAAGCTTGTCCGCTATTTCAAGGATGAGCTGATCCTGGCGTGCTCGAGTGCGGCATCCGCGGCGGTAATGCCACAGCTGATGGAGAAGCTTGAACACTATGGTGTTCCCAGGCGTATCGTCAGCTTCGTAGTACCGGTCGGGTATGCGTTCAACCTGGATGGCGCGTCGATCTTCCTGGGGGTCGCGACAATCTTCATCGCCCAGCTTTACGGTATAGACCTCACACTGTCCCAGCAAATACTGCTGGTCGTGACCATGGTGCTCACCTCCAAGGGCGCAGCCGGTGTTCCAGGCTTCGCAATCATCATCCTCTCAGCCACGCTGGCATCTGCCGGGCTTCCCCTCGACGCTGTGGCGCTGGTGGCAGGCATCTTCCGAGTGATTGAAAGCGGGACTACCACGCTGAACGTGCTCGGCAATGCAATCGCACCACTAGTGATTGCCCGCTGGGAGGGGGTTCAGTTGAAACCATCCCGGCGTGAGGCGGCGAGTAAAGGTTGACGGGCCGATTGCCCAGCCCTTCGAGCTGCGCTGTCGCGCAGGGAACAATATTCGAGAACGGGTCACATCCCCTGTGGTAGCGGGCTCGCCCGCTCCCACAGTAACGGTGTATGCCTTCAGAGCTTACAAACAGCCAACATGCTCGCGGCGTCGCTGCACTCGAACTTGCCGGGTGCTTCGACCGCGATGTGCCTGACCACCAGGTCGTCGACCAACATGGCATAGCGTTGCGAACGCCGGCCCAAACCGCGCGCCGATAGGTCCTGGATCAGGCCCAGCGCCTCGCTGAATTCACCGTTGCCATCGCCAATCATCCTGACCGCCCCGCCCACCTGCAGGCTCGCGCCCCAGGCATTCATGACGAATGCATCATTGACCGAAACACAGAGAATTTCGGCAACCCCGGCGGCGAACAGGTCCTGGGCCGCAGCCACGTAGCCCGGTACATGCCGCTCCGAGCAGGTAGGCGTGAAAGCACCTGGCAAGCCGAAGATCAGCACTTTTTTCTGCTTGCAGCGCTCGTGCAGGGAAAACGCGTTCGGGCCGATCGCGCAGCCGCCCTCGCCGTTGCTGTACTGGTAAAGCGTTACGTCGGGCAGTGTATCGCCGGTCTTGATCATCGCTGTATCCCTGGGGCGGTAAATGGCCAGGCATGATGCAGCATCCACCAGCGTACGTACATCCAGCGGTCAGATCTGGCGTGGTCGAAACACGCTATCGATCGCGGCCACTACCTGCCTCGTTGCATCCTCGATGGCTCCTTCATTACGGCATAGTACCCAGCCGTGCTCCGCTACCGCACGCTCGAACGCCTCGGTACAGGCAACCTGCTCGTCCAGGCTATGGATCACCGTACTGCCCAATCCGCGCGTTCGTGCCGCGGCCCTTGCCCATGAGGTATCAGGGGCCGTGACAACGCCGACATGCAAATCGGGCACTTGCACATTTCGCTCGAGGTTCAGGCGCAGGATCTCGTCGAACGCCACGGTGCGGCGAAATGCGGCATCAGACGGGTACCAGCGATCGATCAGGATGATGCTGTCTACTGGCTGCCTGGGCAGCACGTGCCGGGAAATCCAGGCACGGCTTTCGGCGAAGCGCTCGCATACCCTCAATTCCAGGTCCCGGGAGGGGTTTCTGACCAGTTGATTGACAAGGGCCATGGTTTCCCCCCGATAGGGGTCGCTTTTTTTCTCGCAAAGCCGGATCACTTTCTTGTTGTCAGCCCGCAGGGCCTTGGTCACGGCCTCCAGAAGCGTGGTCTTGCCAGTGCCCTTGGGCCCATCGATGGAAACAAACAGCGGGCGGGTCATTTTTCATTACCAGTCGAATCTGAAGATGCAGCGCAGGCCTGGGTGCCAGCGCGGTCTTTATGGAAGCGGGCGACGCGGTGGATGGCACCGGCTATGCCGGTGTTCGCGGGTAAACCCGCTCCCACAGGGTCCCTGCTAAAGCAAAAAGTCATTTGCAGCCCCATGAGAGGGGCATGCAGTTGGCGGGGATCAACCTAGCTGGGCCTGAAGAAACAGCGAAAACAGCTCCGACTGCGATTTGATACCCAACTTGCTGTACATATGCTTGCGGTGCACTTTCACTGTTTCTACCGAGATTTCAAGCTTGCGCGCGATCTCTTTGCTGGAACACCCGCTGAGCATCAGCCGGCCCACCTCCAGCTCACGCCCGGTCAGCGGCGACTCCATCTGCTCGACCCTGTCCTCCATGCGGCTTTGCCAGTGCGGCGCAGGCTTGGTGGCCTCTTCCAGCAACTCCCGCTCGAAGGTCATCCGCTGGCGCATCAGCCCAGTGACCCACGGCCGCACCAGTTCCAGCAGGGTGACCTGTTCGATGCTGAATCGGCGCTTGCTACCCAACGACAGGCACAGCGTGCGCTGCGCATCCAGCTGCACGTTGAACTGAACTTCATCGGCAACCACGTTAAGCCGGAAATAGCGCTGGTAGTAGTCCGTCTGCTCGAAACACTCAGGGGCCACATCCGCCAGGCGCACCAGGCCGGACGCCGCAGCCTCTCGGCTGGCCACGTAAAACGGGTCCAGCAGGTACAGGCCCTTCAGGTAATCCTGGAACAGCGGGTCAGGGTTGCCGTCTGCACTGGGGCATTCGGCGAACACCTGCGGGCGCCCTGCGGAGAACAGCAGCGCCACCCAGCTGTCGCAGGCAACGTACTCGTTCAGCAACCGCACCAGGGCTTTCCAGAAGTGGTCCTTGTCGAGGGTTTCGATCAATTGGCCTACCGATCGGTGCCAGGCGATGTCGTGCAGCGTAAAATTCATCCTCTACCCCTGTTGGGTTACCACGTGGGCGTAATACCCCCCGCCATGATGACCACCCCATAATCCGGGCTAGCTTACGCTGAGCGAACCTGTACCGGGATCGTTTTTTATACCCCATGCCGCCAGGGCATGGCGGTCGAAGCTGTCAGTCGAGGATTGGAAATGAAGGTAGAGCTTGTCCAACTGGCCGGTCGCGATGGCGATACCGCGTACAACCTGCAGCGCACCATCGAGGCGATCGGCAACTGCGGTGCCGATACCGATCTGCTGGTCTTCCCGGAAACCCAGCTGATGGGCTTCCCTACCGAAGAAAACATCAACCGCATTGCCGAGCCACTGGATGGCCCAAGCATCACGGCAGTCCAGCAGGCCGCACAAGCGCGCAATGTTGCCGTGGTCGTCGGGATGGCCGAAGTTGCAGACGACGGTCGTTTCTACAACACCACCGTACTGGTCACGCCAGAAGGCGTCGCCCTCACCTACCGCAAGACCCACCTTTGGGCATCGGACTGCGGGGTTTTCACCCCAGGCGACCGGTTTGCGACAGCGCTGTTCAAAGGCATCCGTGTCGGCCTGCTGATCTGCTTTGACATCGAATTCCCAGAAGCCGCGCGTGCCCTGGGGCAGCTGGGCGCAGAACTGATCATCGTCACCAACGGCAACATGGACCCGTACGGCCCCACCCACAAAACCGCCATCACCGCACGCGCCATGGAAAACCAGGCCTTCGCGGTCATGGTCAACCGCGTGGGTGACGGTGATGGCGGCCTGGTGTTCGCTGGCGGCAGTGCCGTCGTCGACCCGTACGGCCAGTTGCTGTGCGAAGCCGGCCGTGGCGAGTGTCGCATGACCGTCGAACTGGCCATGGAGCAACTGCAGCAGTCGCGGCGCGACTACACCTACATCGCCCAGCGGCGCATCCGGCTGCCGGGTGAACAGGTCGAGCACGCTGACGGCCTTCGTGAACTGATCATCCCCTCCTGAATATTCCACCCCTTCCAGGCTCTGTTGCTGGAATGCAAGGCCGCCAGGGACGGCAGCATGTTCGACTCTGAATAACAATCACAAGCTGGAGCAAACAGTAATGGCCACACTCAAGCGAACGCTTTCGCTGGGCCCGGTGGTGCTTTTCGGCATCGCCTACATGACCCCCATCATCGTCCTGGGCACATTCGGTATCCTGGCCGAGACGACGGGAGGCAGGGTGCCCGCAGCCTACCTCGCTGCCGCCATCGCCATGCTCTTTACCGCCTTGAGCTACGGCCACATGGCGCGCGCCTTCCCGGTAGCCGGTTCCGCCTATACCTACGTGCGCAAATCGATCAGCCCGCAGCTGGGCTTCATCACCGGCTGGGCAGTGATGCTCGACTATCTGTTCCTGCCCATGGCGATCTGGCTCATTGGCGCGGCCTATCTGCACTCTGCGTTCCCAGGCGTGCCGCAAGCCATCTGGGTACTGGCATTCATCGGCATCACCACAACGATCAACGTGATCGGCCTGCGCCTGGCCAAGACCGTCAATGGCCTGTTGATGTTCATCCAGCTGCTGGTGCTGGCGGCGTTCGTTGCACTCGCGGTGCGCTATGTCTGGGGTGACCCCACCGTGCCGCTGTGGACACTCGAGCCGTTCTACCAAGAAGGTACACAATTGCCGCTGATCATGGGCGGTGCGGCGATCGCCTGCTATTCATTCCTGGGCTTCGACGCGGTCAGCACCCTGACCGAAGAAACCAAGGACCCAAGCAAGACCATTCCGAAAGCCATCCTGCTGATCACCCTGATTGGCGGCGGGCTGTTCATCGCCTGCAGCTACTTCGTTCAGCTCGCTCACCCGTCCACCGACTTTGCCAACGCCGACGCGGCGGCTTATGAAATTGCCCGCAACATCGGTGGCGACATCTTCGTCAGCATATTCCTGCTGGGGCTGATCGTCGGCCAGTTCACTTCGGGCCTGTCGGCGCAAGCCAGCGCCTCTCGGCTGCTGTATGCGATGGGGCGTGACGGAGTGCTGCCCAGGTCATTCTTCGGCAAGCTCAGCGAACGCTTCAGCACGCCTGTACCCAGCATCATCCTGTGCGGTGTGGTCGCCCTGCTCGCCTTGCGCATGGATGTGACGACCTCTACCTCGTTCATCAACTTCGGTGCGTTTCTCGCCTTCAGCCTGGTCAACCTGGCGGTGATCTTCCACTACTGGGTTGCCATGCAGCAGCGTGCGCCAACGCGCTGCTGATGTACCTCGCGTTCCCTCTGGTGGGCTTTGCCTCGACCTTGTGGCTGATGGCAAGTCTCGATCACCTGGCGATCTACCTGGGCGCAGGCTGGCTCTGCCTCGGCGTGCTCTACCTGACCGTGATTACCAGTGGTTTCAAGCGCAAGCCCCCCGAGATGCACTTCGAGGAGGCCTGAATTCGGGCGAGGGGGTACATTTGTACTCCCTGCGCGAGCGATCGATCATTCCGCGCCGACCATCCGGTAGGGATCGGCACCAGCCTTGAGGTGGCGCCGATCCTTTCAGGCATTACACCGCCAGCGCGCGCTCACGCAGCTCGCTGTTGAGGATGCGGTCGTTTTCGCTGTAATCGACCGGGCAGTCGATCACGTGCACGCCCGGGGTCTTGATGCAGTGTTCGAGCAGCGGCAGCAGGCCTTCGGCGCTTTCCACGCGGTGGCCGTTGGCACCGT